>NZ_CP089234.1:0-5420844 GCF_021184225.1 Klebsiella sp. KPN54798
ATGTGGATCCGCCCATTGCAGGCGGAACTGAGCGATAACACGCTGGCACTGTATGCGCCAAACCGTTTTGTGCTCGACTGGGTAAGGGACAAATACCTCAATAATATCAATGGACTCCTCAATGATTTTTGCGGTGCGGACGCCCCGCAGCTGCGTTTTGAGGTGGGCGCTAAGCCCGCCAGCTCGCTGCAGAAAGGGGCGGTAAGCCCGGCTGCGGCGGCCATTCCGGCGGCGCAGGTGCAGACCGCGCGCGCGGCGCCGACGATCGTGCGCCCTGGCTGGGATAATGTCCCGGCGCCGGCGGAGCCGACCTACCGCTCTAACGTTAACGTGAAACACACGTTTGATAACTTCGTCGAAGGTAAATCTAACCAGCTGGCCCGCGCGGCGGCGCGTCAGGTGGCGGATAACCCGGGCGGCGCCTACAACCCCCTGTTCCTCTATGGCGGGACGGGTCTGGGTAAAACTCACCTGCTGCACGCGGTGGGCAACGGCATTGTGGCGCGTAAGCCGAACGCGAAAGTGGTCTATATGCACTCCGAGCGTTTCGTTCAGGACATGGTTAAAGCGCTGCAGAACAACGCCATCGAAGAGTTTAAGCGTTACTACCGCTCCGTTGACGCCCTGCTGATCGATGACATTCAGTTCTTTGCCAATAAAGAACGATCCCAGGAAGAGTTTTTCCACACCTTCAATGCGCTGCTGGAAGGTAATCAGCAGATCATCCTGACGTCGGATCGTTATCCAAAAGAGATCAACGGCGTTGAGGATCGTCTAAAATCCCGCTTCGGCTGGGGCTGACGGTGGCGATCGAGCCGCCGGAGCTGGAAACCCGCGTCGCGATCCTGATGAAAAAAGCCGACGAGAACGACATCCGCCTGCCGGGCGAAGTGGCGTTCTTTATTGCCAAGCGTCTGCGCTCGAACGTGCGTGAGCTGGAGGGGCGCTGAATCGCGTTATCGCCAACGCCAACTTCACCGGCCGGGCGATCACCATCGATTTCGTGCGCGAAGCGCTGCGCGATCTGCTGGCGCTGCAGGAAAAACTGGTCACCATCGACAATATTCAAAAGACGGTGGCGGAGTACTACAAGATTAAGGTAGCGGATCTGCTGTCCAAACGCCGCTCCCGTTCGGTGGCGCGTCCTCGCCAGATGGCGATGGCGCTGGCCAAAGAGCTGACCAACCACAGCCTGCCGGAAATCGGCGATGCGTTTGGCGGCCGAGACCATACCACCGTGCTGCACGCCTGCCGCAAGATTGAGCAGCTGCGTGAAGAAAGCCACGACATTAAAGAAGATTTTTCCAATTTAATCAGAACATTATCCTCGTGACGCTATGAAATTTACCGTAGAACGTGAACATTTATTAAAACCGCTGCAACAGGTGAGCGGTCCGTTAGGTGGTCGTCCGACGCTGCCCATTCTCGGTAACCTGCTGCTTCAGGTCGCGGACGGCGCGCTGTCGCTGACCGGTACCGATCTTGAAATGGAGATGGTGGCGCGCGTGGCGCTGGTTCAGCCGCACGAAGCGGGCGCAACGACCGTTCCGGCACGGAAATTCTTTGATATCTGCCGCGGCCTGCCGGAAGGCGCGGAGATCGCGGTTCAGTTGGAAGGCGATCGCATGCTGGTGCGTTCCGGCCGCAGCCGCTTCTCGCTGTCGACCCTGCCCGCCGCCGATTTCCCGAATCTGGATGACTGGCAGAGTGAAGTGGAGTTTACCCTGCCGCAGGCGACCATGAAGCGTCTGATCGAAGCCACCCAGTTCTCGATGGCGCACCAGGATGTTCGTTACTACTTAAACGGCATGCTGTTTGAAACCGAAGGCAGCGAACTGCGCACGGTGGCCACCGATGGTCACCGCCTGGCGGTCTGTTCGATGCCGCTGGAAGCGTCGCTGCCGAACCATTCGGTGATCGTGCCGCGTAAAGGGGTAATTGAGCTGATGCGGATGCTCGACGGCGGCGATACCCCGCTGCGCGTGCAGATTGGCAGCAACAATATCCGCGCCCACGTTGGCGATTTTATCTTCACCTCTAAGCTGGTTGATGGCCGTTTCCCGGATTATCGCCGCGTATTGCCGAAAAATCCGGATAAACACCTCGAAGCGGGCTGCGATATTCTGAAGCAGGCTTTTGCGCGCGCGGCGATTCTCTCCAACGAGAAATTCCGCGGCGTGCGGCTGTACGTTAGCGAAAACCAGCTGAAAATCACCGCCAATAACCCGGAACAGGAAGAAGCGGAAGAGATTCTGGATGTGACCTACGCCGGAACGGAGATGGAGATTGGCTTCAACGTTAGCTATGTGCTGGATGTGCTGAATGCGCTGAAGTGCGAGAATGTACGCATTCTGCTGACGGATTCGGTGTCGAGCGTGCAGATTGAGGATGCGGCCTCTCAATCCGCAGCCTACGTTGTCATGCCTATGCGATTGTAGAATCTGCAAAGGGGCTGGTTTACTTGCCATTTCGCCTTCCGGCAGTGCTCGACAAAACGCTATGCGTTTTGGACGTCTGTAAGACGGTCCGAAGGACGAGCGGAGCGAGCAAATGCTCACGTACTTCGTGTACGCTCCGCTTTCTGCGCGCTGGCGGTAGACGAACTGGCTGCGACACCCACGCCCCTTGAATGATGACGAGCTGATATGTCGCTATCCCGACTTCTAATCAAAGATTTCCGCAATATAGAACATGCGGATCTCGCTTTATCTCCCGGCTTTAACTTCCTGGTTGGCGCGAACGGCAGCGGCAAAACCAGCGTGCTGGAAGCTATCTACACGCTTGGCCACGGCCGGGCATTTCGCAGTTTGCAAATTGGCCGAGTGATCCGCCACGAGCAGGATGCGTTTGTTCTGCATGGCCGTCTGCAGGGCGAAGAGCGGGAAACCGCCATCGGCCTGACCAAAGACAAACAGGGCGACAGCAAGGTGCGTATCGACGGCACCGACGGCCACAAAGTGGCGGAGCTGGCGCACCTGATGCCGATGCAGCTGATTACGCCGGAGGGGTTTACTTTACTCAACGGCGGCCCCAAATACAGAAGAGCATTCCTTGACTGGGGATGCTTTCATAACGAAGCCGGATTCTTCACCGCCTGGAGCAATCTGAAGCGCCTGGTCAAGCAGCGCAACGCCGCGCTGCGTCAGGTCAGCCGCTATGCCCAGCTGCGGCCTTGGGATCTGGAATTAATCCCGCTGGCGGAGCAGATCAGCCGCTGGCGTGCCGAATACAGCGCCGCTATCGTCGAAGACATGGCGGATACCTGTCAGCAATTTTTACCGGAATTCACGCTCACCTTCTCTTTCCAGCGCGGCTGGGAAAAAGAGACCGACTACGCGGAGGTGTTGGAGCGGAATTTCGAGCGCGACAGAATGTTAACCTACACCGCCCACGGCCCGCATAAAGCGGATTTTCGCATTCGCGCCGACGGGGCGCCGGTGGAAGATACCTTGTCGCGCGGGCAGCTTAAGCTGCTGATGTGCGCCCTGCGTCTGGCGCAAGGAGAGTTCCTCACCCGCGTCAGCGGGCGGCGCTGCCTGTACCTGATAGATGATTTTGCCTCGGAACTTGATGATGCCCGCCGCGGTCTGTTATCCAGCCGCCTGAAAGCGACGCAGTCGCAGGTTTTCGTCAGCGCGATCAGCGCTGAACACGTTATGGACATGTCGGACAAAAATTCGAAGATGTTCCGCGTGGAAAAAGGTAAAATAACGGATTAACCCAAGATTAAATGAGCGAGAAACGTTGATGTCGAATTCTTATGACTCCTCCAGTATCAAAGTCCTGAAAGGGCTGGATGCGGTGCGTAAGCGCCCGGGTATGTATATCGGCGACACGGATGACGGCACCGGTCTGCACCACATGGTATTCGAGGTTGTGGATAACGCTATCGACGAAGCGCTCGCGGGTTACTGCAAAGATATCGTTGTCACCATCCACAGCGATAACTCCGTCTCCGTCCAGGATGACGGCCGCGGCATCCCGACCGGCATTCACCCGGAAGAGGGCGTCTCCGCAGCGGAAGTTATCATGACCGTCCTGCACGCTGGCGGTAAATTCGATGATAACTCCTATAAAGTTTCCGGCGGTCTGCACGGCGTAGGCGTCTCGGTGGTTAACGCCCTGTCGCAGAAGCTGGAGCTGGTTATCCAGCGCGATAACAAAGTTCACAAGCAGATGTACGAACACGGTGTGCCGCAGGCACCGCTGGCCGTGACTGGCGAAACCGACAAAACCGGCACCATGGTGCGTTTCTGGCCAAGCCTGGAAACCTTCACCAATGTCACCGAATTTGAATATGACATCCTGGCGAAACGCCTGCGCGAGCTGTCGTTCCTGAACTCCGGCGTCTCTATCCGCCTGCGCGATAAGCGCGACGGCAAAGAAGACCATTTCCACTACGAAGGCGGCATCAAGGCGTTCGTTGAGTATCTCAACAAGAACAAAACGCCGATCCACCCGAATATTTTCTATTTCTCCACCGAAAAAGACGGTATCGGCGTGGAAGTGGCCCTGCAGTGGAACGACGGCTTCCAGGAAAACATCTACTGCTTTACCAACAACATTCCGCAGCGTGACGGCGGTACTCACCTCGCCGGCTTCCGCGCGGCGATGACCCGTACCCTTAACGCCTATATGGACAAAGAGGGCTACAGCAAAAAAGCGAAAGTCAGCGCCACCGGCGACGATGCGCGTGAAGGCCTGATTGCCGTGGTATCCGTGAAGGTGCCGGATCCGAAATTCTCCTCGCAGACCAAAGACAAGCTGGTCTCCTCCGAGGTGAAATCAGCGGTGGAGCAGCAGATGAACGAACTGCTGAGCGAATACCTGCTGGAAAACCCATCCGATGCGAAAATCGTAGTCGGCAAAATTATTGACGCCGCGCGCGCCCGTGAGGCCGCACGTCGCGCTCGTGAGATGACTCGTCGTAAAGGCGCGCTGGATCTGGCAGGCCTGCCGGGCAAACTGGCGGATTGCCAGGAGCGCGACCCGGCGCTGTCCGAACTGTACCTGGTGGAAGGGGACTCCGCGGGCGGCTCTGCTAAACAGGGTCGTAACCGCAAGAACCAGGCGATCCTACCGCTGAAGGGTAAAATCCTTAACGTTGAGAAAGCCCGCTTCGATAAAATGCTCTCTTCCCAGGAAGTGGCGACGCTGATCACCGCGCTGGGCTGCGGTATCGGTCGCGATGAGTACAATCCGGATAAACTGCGCTACCACAGCATCATCATCATGACCGATGCGGACGTCGACGGCTCGCACATTCGTACCCTGCTGTTGACCTTCTTCTATCGTCAGATGCCGGAGATCGTTGAGCGCGGCCACGTCTACATTGCCCAGCCGCCGCTGTACAAAGTGAAGAAAGGCAAGCAGGAACAGTACATTAAAGACGACGAAGCGATGGATCAGTATCAGATCTCCATCGCGCTCGACGGTGCGACCCTGCACACCAACGCCAATGCGCCGGCGCTGGCGGGCGAACCGCTGGAAAAACTGGTTGCCGAGTTCAATGCCACCCAGAAAATGATTGGCCGCATGGAGCGCCGCTTCCCGAAAGCGCTGCTGAAAGAGCTTATCTATCAGCCGACCCTGACCGAGGCCGACCTGGCGGACGAGCAGAAGGTGACCCGCTGGGTGAACACCCTGGTCTCCGAGCTGAACGAGAAAGAACAGCACGGCAGCCAGTGGAAATTCGATCTCCACGAGAACAAAGAACTGCAGCATTTTGAGCCGGTTATTCGCGTACGTACCCACGGCGTGGATACCGACTATCCGCTGGATAACGAGTTCATTATGGGGCCGGAATATCGTCGTATTTGTGCCCTGGGCGAGAAACTGCGCGGCCTGATGGAAGAAGATGCTTACATCGAGCGCGGCGAACGTCGTCAGCCGGTAGCCAGCTTCGAGCAGGCCCTGGACTGGCTGGTGAAAGAGTCCCGTCGCGGTCTCTCCATCCAGCGCTATAAAGGTCTGGGCGAGATGAACCCGGATCAGCTGTGGGAAACCACCATGGATCCGGACAGCCGTCGCATGCTGCGCGTGACCGTCAAGGATGCCATCGCTGCCGATCAGCTGTTCACCACCCTGATGGGTGATGCCGTTGAGCCGCGTCGCGCGTTTATCGAAGAGAATGCCCTGAAAGCGGCGAATATCGATATTTAAGCCGCATGTTTCCCGGTAACGAGTTTTACCGGGGCAACAGGATGTATAAGCCCGGTCGCATCGCGCGATCGGGCTTTTCTTTTGCCGCTAAAAGAGGAATCCGCTGCTGTGGTTCCATCCCCCTTTCTGGCCGACACTTTTACTGTTTTTTGAGCGGAATCGCGTTAGCATGAGGGGAGACTCATCTTACCCGGGGACCCTATGGCTATTAAACTGATTGCAATCGATATGGACGGCACGCTGCTGCTGCCCGACCATACCATCTCTCCAGCGGTGAAAGCCGCCATCGCCGCGGCGCGCGAGCGCGGTGTTAACGTGGTGCTGACCACCGGTCGCCCTTACGCTGGCGTCCACAGCTATTTGAAAGAGCTGCATATGGAGCAGCCGGGTGATTACTGCATTACCTACAATGGCGCGCTGGTGCAGAAGGCTGGTGACGGAAGCACCGTCGCGCAAACCGCGCTGAGCTATGACGACTATCGCTTCCTTGAGCAGCTCTCCCGCGAGGTCGGCTCCCACTTCCATGCGCTGGATCGCAATACGCTGTATACCGCGAACCGCGATATCAGCTACTACACCGTCCACGAATCCTATGTGGCAACCATTCCGCTGGTGTTCTGCGAAGCGGAGAAAATGGATCCTGAGATCCAGCTGCTGAAAGTGATGATGATTGATGAGCCGGCAATCCTCGACCAGGCCATCGCCCGTATTCCGGCGGAAGTGAAAGAGAAGTACACCGTGCTGAAAAGTGCGCCTTACTTCCTCGAAATACTGGATAAACGCGTCAATAAAGGCACTGGCGTGAAGTCGCTGGCCGATGCGCTGGGCATCAAGCCGGAAGAGATTATGGCGATTGGCGATCAGGAAAATGATATCGCGATGATTGAATTTGCCGGCGTCGGCGTGGCAATGGATAACGCCATTCCTGCGGTCAAAGAAGCGGCGAACTTCATCACCAAATCGAACCTTGAAGATGGCGTTGCCTTCGCCATTGAAAAATATGTTTTAGCGTAAACTTCTTTCCGGCCCGGCGTTCGCCGGGTCTGTCTTCTCTTTTTTCATGAACAGATGTTAATCCGCATTTAAATCCCTCAATCCTTGCAGGGGATTCTATAAACTACCCGCCCTCTTTTTAGCAACTCAGAACTAACATCATACTTTTCATGAATATATACCACCGTTTGATGTTGGTTACGCTGCCATTCGCCTCTGTTCAGATTTGCGCGGCCGCGGAACCAACGGCGCCGCTCGAACCGGCGTATGCCTATCACGGCGCAGAGCCCGCGGATCTGCCGGTGCCAGAAAGTCGCCAGCCTGCGGCCGCAGCATCGTCCTCGCTACTCCCTTTGCTAGGCGATGAGGCCAGAAAGCGCGGCTACGTCCTGCCGCTGCCGTTTGGCGTCAGCATTAACTATATGGATATGCGGCAGAATATTAATGTCGACAGCATTAACTTCACCGGGCTGTCGCTGGATGGCCGCAATATCGATTGCGGTAAGGATCCTGTCTGCAAGCACGCCGTGAATAACATTTTCGCTAATGGGCCGGTCTCGCTGGATAACGCTTTCCAGATTGGCGTCGGTCATACGCGGGAAAGCAGCAAAACCGAGACGCTCAAGCTGGATGCCTGGCTGCTGCCGTTTATGAACGTTTATGGCCTGGTGGGGCACACCGAAGGGCATTCAATTTCGCAGATAGCTGTCGGCCTGAAGGGACCAAACGGTAAAGTGGTGCCCCTGCCGGGGATGCAGGATCTCGACTTTCGTCTCGATTTTAAAGGTACTACCTACGGGATGGGCACCACCCTGGTGGGCGGCGTCGGCAATTGGTTTACCGTGCTGGACGCCAACTACACGCAAACGCGCTTTGATATCCTCGACGGCAGCATCGATGCGCTTACCTTTTCGCCGCGCGTTGGCTATCGTTTCAGTACGCCATCGGTCGATGCGCTGCATCTCCCCGCCGGAAAGCTAAATCTGTGGGTTGGCAGCATGTATCAGGATGTGCAGCAGGAGTTTAAAGGCAGCCTCAGCGATCTCTCGATGCCGTCGCCGATGCTGCAGAATATGGTTAATCTGGCCAACCAGGACAATAACGGTCGCTTCGATGTGAAGCAGCATCTTCAGTCGCCATGGAACGTTCTGGTGGGCGCGCAATACGAGCTGACGCAGAATTTTAATATTACTACCGAGTTTGGCTTTGCCGAACGTAACAGTTTCTTTATTGCCGGCGAGTATCGCTTTTGAGCCGACTGTTTATCACTTTTCTGCTGCTGATGGCCTGCCCGACAGGCAGCCAGGCCGAGGCGCTCAGCCGCGAGAAAATCGACGGCTGGCTGCAGCATCTCGGCGCCAGCGATAAGTTCGACGCCAGCAAAGGCATCGACTGGGGCGTGATGCCCGGTCCGTTCTATACGCCGGAACTAGGGTTGGGCATTGGCACCGCTGTCGTCGGCCTGTATCGTCCCGACCCGCAGGATACCACCAGCCAGAACTCGACCCTGACGCTCAGCGGCTACGCCAGCTCTACCGGCGCCTTTGGCCTCAGCGTGAAAAACTACACCTTTTTCGATCGTGATCTGTGGCGCGTTTTTGTCGACGGGTCGATAGCCAATACGCCCACTTATTATTGGGGGCAGGGTTTTCATGCCGGGGATAAAGACAATGAAAAAGAGAAGTATACCGCCCAGGTACTGACCCTGCGACCCACCCTTTATCGGCAGCTTATCGATCATGTTTATCTCGGGGCGGGATGGTCGCTGGCGGCGCAGAATGCCGATGAGATGGACCATGACGATCGGCCGAAGATAGAAAACACTCCGCAGGGACCGTCGGTATTCAGCTCCGGCGCCAGCATCGATATCAACTGGGACGATCGCGACTTTGTCCCTAACCCGCGCCGGGGTCAGTATGCCAACCTCCGCTATACCCACTATGCGCCCGGATTAGGTAGCGATACCCGCTTTGAGGAATTTCAGCTGCACTATAGCCATTATCATGCCCTGAGCGAGAAAAGCGTGCTCGCCTGGGAGGCCGATGGCGCCTTCACCCAGGGCGAGGTACCGTGGAGCATGATGCCGCTGCTCGGCAGCGATGAACGGATGCGCGGCTACTACCAGGGGCGCTACCGGGATAAAAACGTCGTCAGCGGTCAGCTGGAATATCGCCGGCAGCTCACCTGGCGGCACGGGATTGTCGCCTGGGCAGGAGCGGGAACCATGGGGCCCTCACTGTCGTCGCTGAATAATGGCCGCTGGCTGCCTTCGGCGGGCGTTGGCTACCGCTTTGAATTCAAACCTCGCGTTAATGTTCGCCTCGACTACGGTATCGGCAATGGCAGCAGCGGCTTTTACTTCCAGGTCGGCGAAGCGTTTTAACGCCTCCTTCCCTTAATTTTCTCTCTTATCGCCTCTTGTCAGGGCCGCTGCGCTTTAATTTTCATGAATTGTTCTTTTTGTGATCCAAATTGTAGTACAACACAATAATGTTGTACTACATTACGCTCATGTTGATAACGTACAGCATCACGTTAGTAGTACAAACATGAGGCGAAATTCAGCAGCGACGGTAAAGTAGAGCAGTACACATAGAGCACAAGGACTCTCCATGACTCTCAATAAGACCGATCGCATTGTGATCTCGCTGGGCAAACAGATCGTCAGCGGTAAATACGTCCCGGGTTCGGCGCTTCCGGCCGAAGCGGAACTCTGTGAGGAGTTTGAAACCTCGCGCAACATCATTCGTGAAGTGTTTCGTTCCCTGATGGCGAAGCGGCTGATTGAAATGAAGCGCTATCGCGGCGCGTTTGTCGCTCCCAGAAACCAGTGGAACTACCTCGACACCGAGGTGCTGCAGTGGGTACTGGAAAATGACTATGACCCGCGTCTTATCAGCGCGATGAGTGAAGTGCGCAACCTGGTTGAACCCGCCATCGCGCGTTGGGCGGCGGAACGCGCCACCTCAAGCGATCTGGCGGAAATCGAGTCGGCGCTCAATGACATGATCGCCAACAACCAAAACCGGGATGCCTTTAACGAAGCGGATATTCGCTACCACGAGGCGGTGCTGCAGTCAGCACATAACCCGGTTTTGCAGCAGCTTAGCGTGGCGATCAGTTCGCTGCAGCGGGCGGTATTTGAACGGACCTGGATGGGCGATGAAGGCAACATGCCGAAAACCCTCCAGGAACATAAAGCGCTATTTGACGCCATTCGGCATCAGGATAGCGACGCGGCGGAGCAGGCGGCGTTGACGATGATCGCCAGCTCGACACGAAGGCTTAAGGAAATCACATGACGGCTCGCTACATCGCAATAGATTGGGGATCGACGAATTTACGCGCCTGGCTTTATCAGGGCGAAGAATGCCTGGAAAGCAGGCAATCTGAAGCAGGCGTAACGCGCCTGAATGGTCGCTCTCCCGCTGCGGTGTTAGCGGAAATCACCCAGCACTGGCGCGATGGCGCCACACCGGTGGTGATGGCAGGAATGGTCGGCAGCAACGTGGGCTGGAAAATCGCCCCTTATTTGCCACTTCCTGCCGCGTTCTCGGATATTGGCCAGCAGTTAACTGCCGTTGGCGACAATATCTGGATAATTCCCGGCCTTTGCGTTTCCCGTGACGATAACCATAACGTCATGCGTGGGGAAGAAACGCAGCTGCTGGGCGCACGCGCCTTAGCCCCTTCGTCTGTCTACGTGATGCCGGGAACCCACTGCAAGTGGGTACTGGCCGATCGCCGGCAAATTCACGATTTTCGTACCGTTTTGACCGGTGAATTGCATCATCTGTTGCTTCAGCACTCGCTGGTGGGCGCCGGCTTACCGCCGCAGGAAACGTCCGCTGCCGCATTCGCGGCAGGTCTGCAGCGCGGTATCAACAACCCCGCCGTCCTGCCGCAGCTGTTTGAAGTTCGCGCTTCGCACGTGCTGGGCGCGCTGCCTCGCGAGCAGGTTAGCGAATTTCTTTCCGGCCTGCTGATTGGCGCTGAAGTTGCCACCCTCAGCGACACATTCGCCGGACAGCAGGCGATCAGTCTCGTCGCTGGGTCATCGTTAACATCCCGCTATCAGCAGGCATTCGCCGCCATTGGCCGCGAAGTCAGCGCGGTTGCGGGCGATACGGCATTTCAGACAGGAATAAGGAGCATCGCTTATGCAGTGGCAAACTAACCTTCCACTTATCGCTATCCTGCGCGGTATTACGCCAGACGAGGCGCTGGCTCACGTTGGCGCCGTTATCGACGCCGGTTTCGACGCGGTCGAAATCCCGCTGAACTCGCCGCAGTGGGAGAAAAGTATTCCGCAGGTCGTCGACGCTTACGGCGAGCAGGCGCTTATCGGCGCGGGCACCGTGCTGCAACCGGAGCAGGTCGACAGGCTGGCGGCCATGGGCTGTCGGCTGATTGTGACGCCAAACATTCAACCGGAAGTGATCCGGCGAGCGGTGGGTTACGGCATGACCGTGTGTCCAGGCTGCGCCACCGCCAGCGAAGCCTTTAGCGCGCTCGATGCCGGCGCGCAGGCTCTGAAAATCTTCCCGTCATCGGCTTTTGGCCCGGATTACATCAAAGCGTTGAAAGCCGTGCTTCCGCCCGAGGTTCCGGTCTTTGCCGTTGGCGGCGTGACGCCGGAAAACCTGGCGCAGTGGATTAATGCCGGCTGTGTTGGGGCAGGATTGGGTAGCGATCTCTATCGTGCCGGCCAGCCGGTTGAACGTACCGCGCAGCAGGCAGCCGCATTCGTAAAAGCGTATCGAGAGGCAGTGAAATGAAAATAACCAATATCACCACGTACCGTTTACCTCCGCGTTGGATGTTCCTGAAGATTGAAACCGATGAAGGCATCGTCGGCTGGGGCGAACCGGTGATTGAAGGGCGCGCCCGTACGGTGGAGGCAGCCGTTCATGAATTTGGCGATTACCTGATTGGTCAGGATCCGGCGCGGATTAATGACCTGTGGCAGGTAATGTACCGCGGCGGCTTTTATCGCGGCGGCCCGATTATGATGAGCGCCATCGCCGGTATTGATCAGGCGCTATGGGATATTAAAGGTAAGGTCCTGAATGCCCCGGTGTGGCAACTGATGGGCGGGCTGGTGCGCGACAAAATTAAAGCCTACAGCTGGGTGGGCGGCGACCGCCCCGCCGAAGTGATTGACGGGATTAAGAAGCTGCGCGGCATTGGTTTTGACACCTTTAAATTAAACGGCTGCGAAGAGATGGGTATCATTGATAATTCCCGCGCGGTTGACGCGGCGGTGAATACCGTGGCGCAAATCCGCGAAGCGTTTGGCAATGAAATTGAGTTTGGTCTCGATTTTCATGGCCGCGTTAGCGCGCCGATGGCTAAGGTATTAATTAAAGAGCTGGAGCCATATCGCCCATTATTTATTGAGGAACCGGTATTAGCCGAGCAGGCGGAATATTATCCGCGGCTGGCGGCGCAAACCCATATTCCCATTGCCGCCGGCGAACGTATGTTTTCGCGCTTTGAATTTAAACGGGTACTGGAAGCGGGCGGGGTGGCTATTTTACAGCCCGATCTGTCGCACGCAGGCGGTATTACCGAATGCTATAAAATTGCCGGAATGGCGGAAGCCTATGACGTTGGGCTGGCGCCGCACTGCCCGCTGGGGCCGATCGCGCTGGCAGCCTGTCTGCACGTCGATTTCGTTTCGCATAACGCGGTCTTCCAGGAGCAGAGCATGGGGATCCATTACAACAAAGGCGCCGAACTGCTTGATTTTGTGAAAAATAAAGAAGATTTCAATATGGAAGGCGGCTTCTTTAAACCATTGATGAAGCCGGGGCTGGGCGTGGAAATTGATGAGGCCCGCGTGATTGAGTTAAGTAAAAACGCGCCGGACTGGCGAAATCCGTTGTGGCGGTATGAGGATGGATCTGTCGCCGAATGGTAAATGCGCGTCATACTTCGCACTGGTGATGCGTTGGCTGCATTTTCTTACCCTGGTCACATACTATTGTATGCTCCCAGGGATGCGAAAATTTGCCGCCTTTCCCCAGCGCGAATTATTTAGCGCATCGCAACATAGTTATTAATAAAAAACAAAAACACCCTCTGTAAATTACCGGGCATGGTGAGCGGCTTCGCTATGCCCAAAATCTGGAGACAGATTGCGATGGATATTTCAGTTACCGCTGTAAAAACCGGGCGTCGCCGTTATTTGACGCTCATCATGATCTTTATTACCGTGGTTATTTGTTATGTTGACCGCGCCAACCTCGCCGTCGCCTCGGCGCATATTCAGGAGGAGTTTGGTATTAGCAAAGCGGAAATGGGCTACGTATTTTCCGCCTTTGCCTGGCTGTATACCCTCTGCCAGATCCCTGGCGGTTGGTTCCTTGACCGCGTGGGATCCAGGCTTACCTACTTTATCGCTATATTTGGCTGGTCGGTGGCGACGTTGCTACAAGGCTTCGCCACCGGTTTAATGTCGCTTATCGGTTTACGCGCTATTACCGGCATCTTCGAAGCGCCAGCCTTCCCGACCAACAACCGCATGGTGACCAGCTGGTTCCCGGAGCAGGAGCGCGCTTCCGCCGTCGGGTTTTATACCTCGGGGCAATTTGTGGGTCTGGCTTTCCTCACGCCGCTGCTGATCTGGATCCAGGAGCTATTGAGCTGGCACTGGGTGTTTATCGTTACCGGTGGTATCGGCATTATCTGGTCGCTGATCTGGTTTAAGGTTTATCAACCGCCGCGCCTGACTAAAAGCATCAGTAAAGCCGAACTCGACTATATCCGCGACGGCGGCGGCCTGGTGGATGGCGATGCGCCGGTGAAGAAAGAGGCGCGTCAACCGTTATCGAAAGCGGACTGGAAGCTGGTTTTTCACCGCAAGCTGGTTGGCGTTTACCTTGGACAGTTCGCGGTAACCTCGACGCTGTGGTTCTTCCTGACCTGGTTTCCGAACTACTTAACCCAGGAAAAAGGCATCACCGCGCTGAAGGCCGGCTTTATGACCACGGTGCCCTTCCTCGCCGCGTTTTTTGGCGTCCTGCTGTCTGGTTGGCTGGCGGATAAGCTGGTGAAAAAAGGCTACTCGCTGGGCGTGGCGCGCAAAACGCCGATCATCTGTGGACTGTTGATCTCCACCTGCATCATGGGGGCAAACTACACCAACGACCCCATCTGGATCATGGCGCTGATGGCGCTGGCGTTCTTCGGTAACGGTTTTGCGTCTATCACCTGGTCGCTGGTCTCCTCCCTGGCGCCGATGCGCCTGATCGGCCTGACCGGCGGGGTGTTTAACTTTGTTGGCGGCCTGGGCGGCATCACCGTCCCGCTGGTGATTGGCTATCTGGCGCAGGATTACGGCTTTGGCCCGGCGCTGGTTTATATCTCCGTGGTGGCGTTAATAGGCGCGCTGTCTTATATCCTGCTGGTCGGCGATGTGAAACGTGTAGGCTAATTTTTTGCGATACGCTACCCTGATGCGTAAGTCTCGCATCAGGGTATCGTCATGAAACAAGTCACTTTTGCTCCCCGTCATCACCAGCTTACCAATATTAATACCTGGACTCCCGACAGCCAGTGGCTGGTATTCGACGTTCGTCCGTCCGGCGCATCGTTTACCGGCGAAACCATTGAGCGAGTGAACGTAAACAGCGGTACTGTGGAGACCATTTATCGTGCCACGCAGGGCGCGCACGTGGGCGTGGTAACCGTGCATCCAACCCAGGAGCGCTATGTGTTTATTCATGGCCCCGAGCGGCCGGATGCGCAGTGGCAGTATGATTTTCATCATCGCCGCGGGGTGGTGGCCTTTCAGGGGGCTGTCGAGAATCTGGACGCCATGGACATTACCCCCCCCTACACGCCCGGCGCGCTGCGCGGCGGCAGCCACGTCCATGTCTATAGCCCCAACGGTCAGTTTGTCAGTTTTACCTACAACGATCACGTGCTGCACGAGCGCGATCCGGCGCTGGATCTGCGCAACGTCGGCGTGGCGGCGCCCTATGGACCGGTGACGCCGCAGGGACAGCATCCGCGCGAATATGGCGGCAGCCACTGGTGCGTGCTGGTAAGCCGCACGACGCCGGCACCCGCGCCGGGCAGCGATGAGATTAATCGCGCCTATGAGGAGGGCTGGGTCGGGAACCATACTCTGGCGTTTATTGGCGATACGCTGGCGGAAAATGGCGATAAAGTGCCTGAGCTGTTTATTGTCGATCTGCCGCAGGATGAAGCCGGCTGGAAGCAGCCTGGCGGGGCGCCGCTGGCCGGTACCGCAACCACAATGCCGGCGCCGCCGGCGGGCGTCAGCCAGCGTCGTTTGACCTTCACCCACCATCGCCGCTACCCGGGACTGGTGAACGTCCCGCGCCACTGGGTGCGCGCCAATCCCCAGGCGACGGCGATAGCCTTTCTGATGCGCGACGACGCCGGCGTAGTGCAGCTGTGGCTTATTTCCCCGCAGGGGGGCGAGCCGCGGCAGTTGACGCATCACGCGTCGGGTATCCAGTCGGCGTTTAACTGGCATCCGTCGGGAGAGTGGCTGGGTTTTGCGCTGGAGGATCGGATTGCCTGCTGCCATGCCGGTACGGGAGATATCACCTTTTTAACCGATACGCATGCGCATGCGCCCTCGGCGGACGCGATCGTCTTTTCGCCAGACGGTAAACAGATTGCCTGGATGGAGGAGGTGGACGGTTATCGTCAGCTGTGGGTTACGCAGACCGGACGATAACTTACTGGGCAGGCATCGGCGCTGGCGGGATCACCGAGTTGGTCGCCAGCGTAGCCTTCTCGCTCTTTTCGACCCGAGATTTGATTGAGCTGTCGGTGCGGAACATATCCCACGGCAGCAGCAGGGTATCCATGACGGCGGTGAACGGCATGTCCAGCGCCACCAGCGATTTCACACCCCAGTTGGTATCGCTGTCCCCCAGCGTTTGCGCACTGGATCGCGTGCCCGGATAGGTTCCCTCTTTGCCACCGGTATGTGACATTACGCTGGAGCAACCGCTCAGGCTTATTATCCCGCTGAACAGGACCAGCTTTAACAGTCGTCTGCTTTTCATTGTTCTTCCATTGTCGTTTCGGGCGTTGAGATAACCTTTCAGCGGTTATATCGGGCCATCCCGTGAATGCATAGTGTTATTGCGCCGCACTGTGGCGGGCATCGCACTTTGCTTTTTGTGCTCCTCCACCCAGTCTAAGCAATCATCGATAAACTGCAAAAAAAATTGCCCTCAATCCCTTGAAAAGCACGGGGAGAAACCCATTTTATAGGTGTAACCCACTGAGAATACGCCTGAGGGGTATTCCGGATTACCGCGGCCTGTCCACGATGGAAGGTCATTTGATTCTCGCTGATTTTCAGGAGCTATTTACTATGCGTAACTTCGATCTTTCCCCGCTATATCGTTCAGCCATTGGTTTCGACCGCCTGTTCAACCTGCTGGAAAACAATCAAAGCCAGAGCAACGGCGGCTACCCTCCGTATAACGTCGAGCTGGTAGACGAAAACCACTATCGCATCGCTATCGCGGTGGCTGGCTTTGCTGAAAGCGAGCTGGAGATCACTGCCCAGGACAATCTGCTGATCGTCAAAGGCGCCCACGCCGCCGAGCAGAAAGAGCGGACCTACCTGTATCAGGGGATCGCCGAGCGCAACTTCGAGCGCAAATTCCAGCTGGCGGAAAACATTCACGTCCGCGGCGCCAACCTGGTGAACGGCCTGCTGTATATCGATCTGGAACGGGTGATCCCGGAAGCGAACAAGCCGCGCCGCATCGAAATCAACTAATTGTCCGTTTCAGGCCGCGTGGCGGCCTGATGTAACAACCTGCTCGCCGTCAGGGAGCAGATGCGAATTTACAGAATTCGCAGGTATTCACTCGCTTCTTAGAAGGAGAAAACAGTATGCGTAACTACGATTTATCCCCCCTGCTGCGTCAATGGATCGGTTTTGACAAACTGGCCAGCGCCCTGCAAACCGCCGGTGAAAGCCAAAGCTTCCCGCCCTATAACATCGAAAAAAGCGACGATAACCACTACCGCATTACCCTTGCGCTGGCCGGTTTCCGTCAGGAAGATCTGGATATTCAACTGGAAGGCACCCGTCTGGTGGTGAAAGGCACGCCGCAGCAGCCGGAAAAAGAGACCACATGGCTGCACCAGGGGTTGGTGAGCCAGGCCTTCAGCCTGAGCTTCACCCTCGCCGACAACATGGAGGTCTCTGGCGCGACCTTCACCAATGGCCTGCTGCATATCGATCTGACCCGCAATGAGCCTGAGCAGATCGCCCCGCAGCGTATCGCCATCAGCGAACGACCGGCGTTAAATAGTTAATTAAGCGAATAACTTATAAGGCCCCGATTTTCGGGGCTTTTTTGTGTGCGAGAGCACAATAAACTTCCTTGCTGCAACGGGTGTTTCAGTTTAAAAAACAATCATACTTTGGGACTCACTCAAACAAGGATACGTTATGAACGAACAGCAGCCATTTGAAGCGATTAGAAAGAGCGATGAGGCGGGCGGGAGTATTGGTCTGCCCGCAACCTTGGTCCCCTGCTTGACTATAAAGAGTGGCGGAATTTTTATAAGGTCATTGCAAAAGCGATAATTTCATGTGAGGCGAGTGGTCATCCCTCGGCAGACCATTTTGTTGAAACCAACAAAATGGTCGAATTAGGTTCTGGCGCCAGCAGGAATCTTGAAGATTTCCACCTCTCACGCTACGCCTGCTATCTGGTAGTGCAAAATGGCGATCCGTCGAAACCGGTGATTGCTGCGGGGCAAACGTACTTTGCCTTGCAAACCCGGCGCCAGGAATTGCAAGATGATCAAATATTTAAGTCTCTACGAGAGGATGAAAAGCGACTGTTCCTGCGCAATGAGCTCAAAGAGCATAATAAACATCTGGTTGAAACGGCCCAACGTGCTGGTGTTGAGACGACTCTTGATTTTGCTGTCTTTCAAAACCATGGTTATAAAGGTCTCTATGGTGGTCTTGACCAAAAAGCAATCCATGAGCGTAAGGGCCTAAAGAAAAGCCAAAAAATACTCGACTATATGGGATCGACTGAGCTCGCGGCCAACCTGTTTCGTGCTACCCAAACGGAAGAAAAACTACGTCGGGACGCGGTTGATTCGAAGCAACTCGCCAACAAAACGCATTATGACGTAGGGCAAAAAGTACGCCAGACTATTAAAGACCTGGGTGGCACTATGCCTGAAGCACTTCCTTCCCCGGAGAAAAGTATTCAGCAACTCACTATCGCAGCGAAAAATAAGAACGCGCCTGAGTAGCGTATCTTACTCCATGATTATTGTGCGCCAGGCGGCATACAATCCACCTGGCAGCGGTCATAATCCCTGTAGTTAATGGTGTTATTCACAGGGACGGTACCATGAGTGAGATAGCATTGACGGTCAGCGTGCTGGCGCTGGTGGCGGTAGTGGGGTTGTGGATCGGCAATGTCAAAATCCGCGGCGTCGGCTTTGGCATTGGCGGCGTCCTGTTTGGCGGGATTATTGTCGGCCACTTTGTCGATCAGGCAGGGGTCACCCTCAGCAGCCCGATGCTGCATTTTATTCAGGAATTCGGCTTGATCCTGTTTGTCTACACCATCGGTATTCAGGTGGGGCCGGGCTTTTTCGCCTCGCTGCGGGTCTCAGGCCTGCGGCTCAATCTGTTCGCTATCCTGATCGTTATCCTCGGCGGCCTGGTGACCGCGGTGCTGCATAAG
This sequence comes from Klebsiella sp. KPN54798, assembly GCF_021184225.1. Classification (NCBI taxonomy): domain Bacteria; kingdom Pseudomonadati; phylum Pseudomonadota; class Gammaproteobacteria; order Enterobacterales; family Enterobacteriaceae; genus Klebsiella; species Klebsiella sp. KPN54798. The sequence continues at coordinate 18,879 of NZ_CP089234.1, forward strand.
CTGTTCAATATTCCTCTCCCGGTGGTGCTCGGTATCTTCTCCGGTGCGGTGACCAACACGCCGGCGCTGGGGGCCGGGCAGCAAATTCTGCGCGATCTCGGCGTACCGTTCGAGGTGGTCGATCAAATGGGGATGAGCTACGCGATGGCGTATCCGTTCGGCATCTGCGGCATTCTGCTGACCATGTGGCTGGTGCGTCTGTTCTTTCGCATCAATGTCGAGAAAGAGGCCCAGCGGTTTGAGGAGAGCAGCGGTAACGGCCACGCCCATTTGCACACCATTAACGTGCGGGTGGAGAACCCCAACCTCAACCAGATGGCGATTCAGGATGTGCCGATGCTCAATAGCGACAACATCGTCTGTTCGCGGCTGAAGCGTGGCGAGCTGTTGATGGTGCCTGCGCCGGGCACCCTTATCCAGGCTGGCGACCTGCTGCACCTGGTGGGGCGACCTGAGGATTTGCACAATGCGCAGCTGGTGATAGGCCAGGAGGTGGCGACCTCGCTGTCGACGCGCGGCACCGATCTGAAAGTGGAGCGGGTGGTGGTCACTAACGAAAAAGTGCTGGGGAAGAAAATACGCGATCTGCACGTTAAACAGCGCTATGACGTAGTGATCTCCCGGCTTAACCGGGCAGGCGTCGAGCTGGTAGCCAGCAGCAGCGCCAGCCTGCAGTTTGGTGACATCCTCAATCTGGTCGGCCGTCCGGAGGCAATTGACGCCGTGGCCGCCGAACTGGGTAACGCTCAGCAGAAGCTGCAGCAGGTCCAGATGCTGCCGGTGTTTATCGGCATCGGACTCGGGGTACTGCTGGGATCTATCCCGTTGTTTATTCCCGGCTTCCCTGCCGCATTGAAGCTGGGACTGGCCGGTGGGCCGCTGATTATGGCGCTGATCCTTGGGCGTATCGGCAGTATCGGCAAGCTGTACTGGTTTATGCCGCCGAGCGCCAACCTGGCGCTGCGCGAGCTGGGGATAGTGCTGTTTCTGGCGGTGGTCGGGCTAAAATCGGGGGGTGACTTTGTCGCCACCCTGACCCAGGGCGATGGTCTGAGCTGGATCGCTTACGGCATTTTCATCACCGCCATCCCGCTGCTGACGGTGGGCGTCCTCGCGCGCATGCTGGCGAAAATGAACTATCTGACGCTGTGCGGCATGCTGGCCGGCTCCATGACTGACCCGCCGGCGCTGGCCTTCGCCAACAACCTGCACGCCACCAGCGGCGCAGCGGCGCTCTCTTACGCCACCGTCTATCCGCTGGTGATGTTCCTGCGCATTATCACCCCGCAGCTACTCGCCGTGCTGTTCTGGGGGCTAAGCTAGCGGGCTTTGCGCCTGGACGCGGCGCAGGTGATAGTCCACCTGATACTCGCTGGCGTTGCGGAACATGACCGAATAGTTAAGAAACTCGCCGCTGTCGCTGTAGGAAAGGGAGGTAATACGCAGCAGCGGCGTCTGCTCCGGGACGTTCATTGAGCGCGCCAGCTGCTTGTCCGCCAGCACCGGCGTCAGCGTTTCATAGTTCCCGCTGATGATGATCCCGCACTCTTTCTCAATATAATCAAATTTCGACCCTTCCAGATGACTCAGCGACAGGTTGCGGAACAGCTTCACCGGCATATAGCTATCCTCCAGCATCAGCGGCTTGCCGTCGACGTAGCGCACCCGCCGTGAGAAGTAGATCCGTTCATCAATTTTAATCCGCAGCAGACTGGCGATGGCCGGCGGGGCGGGCATCACCTCGAAGGCCAGCACCTGACTCACCACCTCTTTACCCTGCTTGCGCAGCACTTCCGCCAGGCCGGTCAGATTGCTGGTTTCATGATGGACGTCTTTACGCGCCACGTAAGTTCCCGAGCCGTGGCGACGCACAACCAATCCCCAGTCCACCAGCAGATCGATGGCTTTGCGAATAGTCATGCGCGCCACCCCGAACTCCTCGGCCAGTTTTTTCTCTCCTGGTAGCGGGCTGCCGATGGCGAAGTCGGCGGAATTCAGCCGCAGCCGCAGGCGGTCAGCAATGGATTTGTAGATCACCAGTAGTCCTCTTGTGCAGGAAAAGGGGATGTCGCTTTATGCTCTTTTTTCTAAAAAAGTGGTTTAATTACAATCGATTAAGAAGCATTCATTTAGTTAATTTCGATGCCTGACTTATCGATGTCTAACTTTTGTTATCGAAGTAGACAACTTTGGCCAAATTAAAACCATGAATGGGATCACGAATCGCAACGGCGCGGCATGTTGTCGGACGGGCAAATTTTTATTCTCCAGTCAGGCCGGTAATCAAGAAAAAGAAGGCCACTCACCCTACGAGTTGTTACATGAGGATTTCCCAATGCTCAGTCAAATACAACGCTTTGGCGGCGCCATGTTTACCCCGGTTTTGTTGTTTCCTTTTGCCGGGATCGTGGTCGGTATCGCCATCATGCTGCGCAACCCGATGTTCGTCGGCGAAGCGCTGACCGCACCCGACAGCCTGTTTGCCCAGATCGTTCACATCATTGAGGAGGGCGGCTGGACCGTCTTTCGTAATATGCCGCTGATTTTCGCCGTCGGTCTGCCGATCGGCCTGGCGAAACAGGCCCAGGGCCGGGCCTGTCTGGCGGTGCTGGTGAGCTTTCTCACCTGGAACTATTTTATCAACGCCATGGGGATGACCTGGGGCCACTTCTTCGGCGTCGATTTTTCCGCTGAACCCACGGCCGGCAGCGGCCTGACGATGATTGCCGGGATTAAAACCCTCGACACCAGCATTATCGGCGCCATCGTCATCTCCGGTCTGGTGACGGCCCTGCACAATCGCTATTTCGATAAACCCCTGCCGGTATTCCTCGGCATCTTTCAGGGTTCATCGTTTGTGGTCATTGTCGCCTTCCTCGCGATGATCCCTTGCGCCTGGCTGACCCTGCTCGGCTGGCCAAAGGTCCAGCTGGGTATTGAATCGCTGCAGGCCTTTCTGCGCTCAGCCGGGGCGCTTGGGGTGTGGGTTTACATCTTCCTTGAGCGCATCCTGATCCCCACCGGCCTGCACCACTTCGTCTATGGCCCGTTCATCTTTGGCCCTGCGGTGGTGGAGGGCGGACTGCAGGTCTACTGGGCAGAGCATCTGCAGGCGTTCAGTCAGAGTACGGAACCGCTGAAGACGCTGTTCCCGGAGGGCGGCTTTGCCCTGCACGGTAACTCGAAAGTGTTTGGGTCGGTGGGGATTGCGCTGGCGCTCTACTTCACCGCCGCGCCGGAAAACCGCGTCAAGGTCGCCGGACTGCTGATCCCCGCCACCCTGACCGCGATGCTGGTCGGGATCACTGAGCCGCTGGAGTTCACCTTCCTCTTCATCTCGCCGCTGCTGTTCGCCGTTCATGCGGTGCTGGCGGCGACTATGGCGACGGTGATGTACATCTGCGGGGTAGTAGGCAACTTCGGCGGCGGCCTGCTCGATCAATTCTTGCCGCAAAACTGGATCCCAATGTTCCATCACCACGCTTCGATGATGTTCATTCAGATAGGCATCGGCCTCTGTTTCACCGCCCTCTACTTCGTAGTCTTCCGTACCCTGATCCTGCGTCTGAACCTGAAGACGCCTGGCAGGGAAGAGAGCGAAATCAAGCTCTACAGCAAGGCCGATTACCAGGCGGCACGAGGTAAAACCACGGCCGCCGCCGCGCCAGAGACCCGGCTGGGTCAGGCCGCTGGCTTCCTGCAGGCCCTCGGCGGCGCCGACAACATTGAAAGCATCAACAACTGCGCCACCCGACTGCGCATCGCGCTGGTCGATATGGCGAAAACGCAAAGTGACGATGTCTTTAAAGCGCTGGGCGCCCACGGGGTAGTACGCCGCGGCAACGGGATTCAGGTCATCGTCGGCCTGCACGTTCCCCAGGTGCGCGACCAGCTGGAAAACCTGATGAAAGATTCTCTTTCGACCGAACATACCACCATGACGGAGGCAGTATCATGAAAAAATTCTCAGTTGTTATCGCAGGCGGCGGCAGCACCTTCACCCCGGGCATTGTCCTGATGCTGCTGGCAAACCAGGATCGTTTTCCGCTGCGGTCGCTGAAATTTTATGACAACGACGGCGCGCGCCAGGAGACCATCGCCGAGGCGTGCAAAGTGATCCTCAAAGAGCAGGCGCCGGAGATTGAGTTCAGCTATACCACCGATCCGCAGGCGGCGTTTACCGATGTTGATTTTGTCATGGCGCATATCCGCGTCGGGAAATATCCGATGCGTGAACAAGATGAGAAAATCCCGCTACGCCACGGCGTGCTGGGCCAGGAGACCTGCGGACCGGGTGGGATCGCCTACGGTATGCGCTCTATCGGCGGCGTGCTGGAGCTGGTGGATTATATGGAAAAATATTCGCCGAACGCCTGGATGCTTAACTACTCCAACCCGGCGGCGATTGTGGCGGAAGCCACTCGTCGTCTGCGGCCGAACGCCAAAATCCTCAACATCTGCGATATGCCGATCGGCATTGAAGGGCGGATGGCGCAGATTGTCGGCCTCAAAGACCGTAAACAGATGCGCGTGCGCTACTACGGCCTCAACCACTTCGGCTGGTGGACGTCGATTGAGGACCTCGACGGCAATGATTTGATGCCGAAGCTGCGCGAATATGTGGCGAAATACGGCTATGTGCCGCCCTCGAACGATCCGCACACCGAGGCCAGCTGGAACGACACCTTTGCCAAAGCGAAAGATGTGCAGGCGCTGGATCCGCAGACCATGCCGAATACCTACCTGAAATATTATCTGTTCCCGGACTATGTGGTAGCCCACTCCAACCCGGAACGCACCCGCGCCAATGAGGTGATGGATCATCGGGAGAAAAACGTCTTCAGCGCCTGCCGGGCGATCATCGCCGCCGGGAAATCCACCGCCGGCGATCTGGAGATTGACGAGCATGCCTCCTATATCGTCGATCTGGCGACGGCTATCGCCTTTAACACGCAGGAAAGGATGCTGCTGATTGTGCCGAACAATGGCGCGATCCATAACTTTGACGCCGACGCGATGGTGGAGATCCCTTGTCTGGTAGGCCACAACGGACCGGAGCCGCTGACGGTCGGCGACATCCCGCATTTCCAGAAAGGGCTGATGAGCCAGCAGGTGGCAGTGGAAAAACTGGTGGTCGATGCCTGGGAACAGCGCTCGTACCACAAGCTGTGGCAGGCGATTACCCTGTCGAAAACCGTGCCGAGCGCCTCGGTGGCGAAAGCGATCCTCGACGACCTCATTGCCGCCAACAAAGATTATTGGCCTGAGCTGCATTAATCCCCGTTGTACTACCGGCGCCCTGCGGGGCGCCGGTTCTTCTCCCCGGTTCCTGATTTACGCTATGCTGAAGCCTGCAGCGCGATGAACAAGGAACTGTAATGAAAATCTCCCGCCTCGGCGAAGCGCCGGATTACCGCTTTTCGCTGGCTAACGAACGCACCTTTCTGGCATGGATCCGCACGGCGCTCGGTTTTCTCGCCGCCGGCGTCGGCCTTGACCAGTTAGCGCCGGACTTTGCCACGCCGCTGATCCGTGAAATTCTCGCCCTGCTGCTGTGTCTCTTTGCCGGCGGCATGGCCATCTATGGCTATCTGCGCTGGCTGAATAACGAGAAGGCGATGCGTCTCAAGCAGGACCTTCCCTATACCCGCACGCTGCTGGTAATTAGCATTCTGCTGCTGGCGGTGGTGGCCGCGGTGATGCTGCTGGTGGTGTATGGCGGATAAACGCCGGGCGCGGCGGGAAAGCGATCCCGGTCTTCAGCCAGAGCGCACCTCGCTGGCCTGGTTTCGCACCCTGTTGGGCTACGGCGCGCTGATGGCGCTGGCGATTAAGCACAGCTGGCACCGCGCCGGCCTGCCGTTCTGGCTGTCGATCGGCGTGCTGGCGATTGTGGCGGTGATCCTCTGGGGCTATACCCGCCGTCGTCATCTGATGGATGTCGACGATAGCGATTTTTTACAGCCGCGGGCGGTTCGTGACAAATTTTTGATCGCACTCGCAGTACTTTCTCTGGCATTCCTGTTTGCTGTTACTCACCTTCAACCGATCGTTTTATTCATTAGGGATATGTCATGACAGGATGTCCGGCGAATTTGCCTCTCACTCATGCCCCCGGCCAGCAACATGACACTCCCTTTCAGGCTGTCGTGGTGGAGGCGCATCATTGCCATCAACCGCAGGCGTTCTATGCACAGCTTCGTCAACAGGGGCTCACCGCTATCCATTTTATTCCGCAGCTGGCGGCCGGCGACGCCGCGCTTTGGGGAGAGTTTCTCTGCGCAGTCTTTCACCGCTGGGTGCGGGAAGATATTGGGCGCATCAATATTTTACTGTTTAGCGAGACGCTGAGCGCCTGGTGTGGGGAGACGCTGACCCAGCCAGGCGCGCCGGCGGCCAACAGCACCTGCTACGGCTGCCCGTGGCTGCGCCTGTGCCGCTGTGGCGAACAGGAAGACCCGCTGTGCGCGGGTTACCGGCAGTTCTACGATTTTAGCGGGCCCTATATGCGAGTGATGCGGGACCTGCGACGACAGCAGCGGCCACCAGAGGCGCTGATGCCGCTGCTGCGCTAAAGATTAGCGCCCCTTCGCCAGGTACTGCGCCATTTCCTCTTCCGGCACCATGCCGCCGCCGGTGGCCCACACCAGGTGGGTGGCCTGCTGCAGCTGTTGCTCACTCAGCCCCTGCAGCTGATGGTACGCTTTGCTGGCGCAGACCCGCTGCGCTCCGGCCATCCCGGCCAGCGCGGAGGGTTCAAGGCGGATATTTTCCGCTGCCGCCAGCCAGCCCAGCATGTCATACATCGTCTGGTCGTCAAGGGTATAGAACCCGTCGAGCAGGCGCTCCATTGCCCGGCCAACGAACCCGGACGCCCTGCCGACCGCCAGACCGTCGGCCGCGGTCAGGTTATCAATACCTAAATCCTGCACCGCTATCTGGTCGTGGAGCCCGGTATAGACGCCGAGCAGCATGCATGGCGAATGGGTCGGTTCGGCGAACAGGCAGTGAACGTGGTCGCCGAAGGCCAGCTTCAGGCCAAATGCCACGCCGCCGGGGCCGCCGCCGACGCCGCACGGCAGATAGACGAACAGCGGGTGATCGGCATCGACCACGCGCCCTGCTTTGGCAAACTGCGCCTTCAGGCGCTCGCCGGCTACGGCATAGCCGAGGAACAGCGTGCGTGAGTTTTCATCATCAATGAAAAAGCAGTTCGGATCGGATTCCGCTGCCTTGCGCCCCTGTTCGACCGCCACGCCATAGTCCTCTTCATACTCAACCACCGTTACGCCGTGGCTGCGCAGTTTGGCTTTTTTCCACGCCCTGGCATCGGCGGACATATGCACCGTGACTTGAAAACCAATGCGCGCGCTCATGATGCCGATCGACATCCCAAGGTTGCCGGTGGAGCCGACGGCGATGCTGAACTGGCTAAAGAACTGTTTAAACTCCGGCGTCAGCAATTTGCGATAATCGTCTGCGGTCGTCAGCAGCCCGGCTTCCAGCGCCAGCTTTTCCGCATGGGTCAGCACTTCATAAATCCCACCGCGCGCTTTGATTGAGCCGGAGATTGGCAGATGGCTGTCTTTTTTCAGCAGCAGTTCGCCGCTAATTGGCTGGCCGAATTTTTGCTCAAGGCTGCGTTTCATTGCCGGAATGGCAACCACTTCTGATTCGATAATCCCGCCGCTCGCGGCGGTTTCCGGGAAGGCTGCCGCCAGATAGGGCGCGAAGCGCTGAAGGCGGGCATGGGCGTCTTGCACATCGTCGGCGGTCAGACCGACGTAAGGCAACCCCTCCGCCAGGGTGGTGGTTGCCGGGTTAAACCAGGTAGTTTCTTTCAGGGCGATCAGATCCTGCACAAGCGGGAAGGTCGCGGTTAAGGTGGTCAGGTCAGCGTTTTTCATATTACGTCTCGTTCGCTTAGATGATGAAAGAAAGCAGGAAGGTGGCGGCCAGTGCAAGTAGCGACGCGATAAATGTCGCTGTCGTGTAGTACTTGAACGTTTCACTGAGGCTGGCGCCGCAGTACTGTTTTACCAGCCAGAACAGGGAATCGGTGACGATCGTGCAGCCAATGGCGCCGGAACCGATGGCAATGGCGATGATCTCCGGGCTTACGCCGGGATAAAGCGGCAGCATCGGGGCAACGATGGCGGTAGCGCCCATCATCGCCACGGTGGCGGAGCCAACGGCGGCGTGCAGGATAAGCGCCACCAGCCAGGCCAGCAAAATCGGGTGCATATCAAGGTTCGACAGGATCACCGCGAGGCTATCGGCCAGGCCGCTGGATTTCAAAATCGCGTTGAATGCGCCGCCGGCGCCGATAATCAGCAGGATGTTGGCGATGGACCCAAAGCCGTTTTCGGTATGAGTCAGCAGAACGCCCATCCCCATTTGCCGACGGATGCCGAGCATGTAATAGGCGACAAAGACGGCGATAAACATCGCGGTGATGGGGTTGCCGATAAATTCCAGCACTGTATACAGCGTGCCGCCTTTCGCCATATTCAGTTCAGCGACGGTTTTCACCAGCATCAGGCCAATCGGTAACAGCACGGTAAACAGCGTAGCGCCGAGCGACGGCAGCGTCGATTCTTCGCGAACGTCGAGGTTGGAAAACTCGGCTGGCACTGGTTTAAACGGCAGGCGGTTGCCGAGCAGCCTGAGGAACAGCGGGCCGCCGACCAGGGAGGCGATCAGACCGACCAGCAGGCCATAGACGATAACCGTCCCGATATCAGCCCCCAGTTTATTCGCCACGAACAGCGCGGCCGGATGCGGCGGTACCACGCAGTGCACCGCCATCAGCGCGGTACACAGCGGAATAGCCAGCTTCAGCAGCGAAGTATTGGTTTTTTTGGCGATGGAGAATGCCAGCGGGATCAGCAGCACCACCCCGACTTCGACAAACAGGGTAATGCCGCAGATCAGGCCGACCAGCACCATAATCACATCCGCCGACAGCCAGCGGCAGCGCTGGAGCGTCAGGCCGATGCGCTCCGCCGCGCCGGAGACCTCCATCATCTTGCCGAGAATGGTGCCGAGACCGATCACCGCCGCCAGGAAGCCCAGCGTACCGCCGATCCCGCTCTCAATGGCGTTGACCATCTCCAGCGGGCCCATTCCCATCATCGCACCGACGAAAAAGCTCGCCAGCAGCAGCGCCAGAAACGGATGAAACTTCAGTTTGACGATGGTTAATACAATTAACACGATGCTAATCAGCAATGTGCTCACAACCCAAATTTGCGATTCCATATCCCACCTCGCCGTAAGTAACGTGTGGTTATTGAACAGAAACTCGGCATGGGCTGACAAACGATATAAATGACCTTTCAGATGAGCCAGATTGAATCAAAAAGGTGATTTAGCTCTAAAAGTGACCTCTAAATATGCTATGGGTCAAATTAAATCATCCTTTAGCGGAAGTTCCGGCGTTATTTTTTTATCATCCAGACTCCCTTTTATCGCCAGGAGCGCATAATGGATGTGCTAAAAACCTTAGGTACCCGGTTGCTGAACGGCTGGCAACTCTCCAGGCTGTCGACGTTTGAGGTGGCGGCGCGGCACGAGTCGTTCGCCCTTGCCGCCGACGAGCTGGCGCTCACCCCAAGCGCCGTCAGTCACCGGATTAATCAGTTGGAAGAGGAGCTGGGGATCCAGCTCTTTGTCCGCTCGCACCGCAAAGTGGAGCTGACGCGTGAAGGGAAGCGCGTTTACTGGGCGCTGAAGGCGTCGCTGGATGGTCTCAATCAGGAGATTCTGGACATCAAAAACCAGGAGCTCTCCGGCAGTCTGACGGTCTACTCGCGGCCCTCTATCGCCCAGTGCTGGCTGGTGCCGGCGCTGGGGGATTTCAGTCGCCGCTACCCGGCCATCTCGCTGACCGTGCTGACCGGCAACGATAACGTCAACCTGCAGCGGGCGGGTATCGATCTGGCAATCTATTTTGATGACGCGCCGTCGTCGCAGCTAAGCCACCATTTTCTGATGGATGAGGCGATCGTGCCGGTATGTACGCCGTATTACGCCCGCCAGCTGCAGTTAACGTCAAATCCTGCCAGTCTGCGCCACTGTACGCTGCTTCACGATCGCCAGGCATGGAGCAATGATTCCGGCACCGATGAATGGTTCAGTTGGGCACAGCAATTTGGGATTGAACTGCCGCAATCGTCGGGCATTGGCTTCGATCGTTCTGATTTAGCGGTGATTGCGGCGATGAATCATGTCGGGGTAGCGATGGGGCGTAAACGGCTGGTGCAGAAGCGGTTAGAGAGCGGCGAGCTTATCGCGCCGTTCGGCGATATGACGCTGAAATGCCATCAGCATTATTACGTGACCACCCTGCCGGGCCGCCAGTGGCCGAAAATCGACGCCTTTATCGAGTGGCTGCATAGCCTGACCTGAAAAAGAGCCGGGCTATCCCTCGGAGTTGTTAGGGAGGCCGGGTAAGGCGTGCGCCGCCACCCGGCAAAATGACGGCACTGCGCTTGCGCGGGCCGGCAGACGACCAGTCCGGTAGCCCGGATAAGGCGTCAGCCGCCATCCGGGGAACCACCGCCGCGCTTATACCGGCTGCTGATGGTGGGTGAAGCGCGAGGCCAGCGGCAGCCAGCACAGCAGAATCAACAGGCCCATCAGCATCATCAGCAGGCCGAGGCTGCCCTGACCGGTTTGCGGCATCATCGCCGACAGCCAGGCCAGCACGCCGGAGCCGATATTCTGCAAGCCGCCCACCAGCGCCCCGGCGGTTCCGGCGAGGAACGGGAACGGCTCCATCGCGCCGCTGGTGGCCAGCGGGAACAACATCCCGGCGCCGAAGAAGAACAGCGCCGCAGGCACCAGCAGGGTCCAGACGGTCATGATGCCCAGCAGCCCTGGGATCCACATCATCAGACCCGCCAGCAGGCAGCAGATCACCGACTGCCACATCAGGGTCGGGAAACGCTTGTTCGGCCGGCCGGCAAACCACGCCCCGAAGAACGCCGCCGGGATCGGCAGAATAAACAGAATACTCACCGCCATGCTGCTCAGGCCGAGCACCGCGCCCATCAGCACCCCGGAGCAGGCTTCGAATACCGCAATCCCCGCCAGGCCGCCGATCAGCATCAGCAGATAGCAGTTAAAGGCGCCGGTGCCGAACAGCGTTTTGTAGCTGGCCAGAAGTTTGGTGCGCGGCGCCCCTTCCGGACGCGTTTCCGGCATCCACTTCGCCATGCTGAAGGTCACCCCGGCGCACAGGACCAGCAGGAAAGCGTAGCAGGCGCGCCAGCTCCACAGGGTGTCGAGGATGCCGCCGAGCAGCGGCGCAATCAGCGGGCTGACCAGAATACCCATATTTAACAGGCTATTGGCATGACGCAGCTGAGCGCCTTCGTACAGGTCGCGGGGCAGGGTACGCGCCATCACGCCGCCGACCCCGGTGCCCATCCCCTGCATGGCGCTGGCGGCGATCAGCACCGGCAGGCTATGGGTGGTAATAGCTACCAGCGTCGCCAGCATAAAAATCGACATCCCGACGAGGATCACCGGGCGGCGACCGACGCGGTCAGAGAGCGGGCCGTAGAATAGCTGTGAAATACCGTAGGTCAGCAGGTAGGCCGCCATCACGCTTTGTACCGCCCCTTCGCGGACGTTCAGCGCGACCGCCATGTCGGCGATGGCCGGAATATAAATGGTCTGCGCCATCTGGCCGACGGCCACCAGCAGTACCAGCATCAACAACAAATTGAAGTTCTTATGCCGTTTCATGTCGATGAATACTTTGTGAGTAAAGAGAAATGAAGAATATGTGACTGGCACATCCCGTAAACGATGGAGGAATCTACCATATTAAAATGACAGAACAACTGCAAAGTGCCGATTGTTGAGGGAATTCCAGGCAGATTATGTAAACAGGAACGGCAACTAATGTTGCCATCTCAGGCTACGCCAGGCGCAGGAGGATCGCCCCGGCGGCAATCCCGCAGGCGGCCACGATGCGCAGCGGCATCAGTTGCTCTTTCAGGACGATAAAGGCGATCAGCGCGCCGAAGAGAATGGAGGTTTCACGCAGCGCGGCGACCACCGCCAGCGGGGCCTGGGTCATCGCCCATAGCGCCAGGCCGTAGGAGCCCATGGTGCCGATCCCGCCGAGGATGCCTTTTTTCCAGTGCTGACGTAAATAACGACTGGCCTCACGCCGTCGCGCCACCATCGCCCAGCACAGCAGGCAGAAGCCGTTCATAAAAAAGGTCCACAGGGTGTAGCCCAGCGCCGAGCCCGCCAGCCGGACGCCGGTGCCGTCCACCAGCGTATAACCGGCGATAAAGCAGGCGTTGATCAGCGCCAGCACGATGCCTTTGCGCGAGCTGGCGCGGCCGTTAAAGGCCATCGCCAGTATCGCCAGGCAGATGACGCCGATGCCCAGCCAGGCCAGCGGCGATAAGCGATCGCCAAGAAAAATGACGCTAATGGCTGCCACCAGCAGCGGCGCGGTGCCGCGCATCAGCGGGTAGGTCTGGCTCATATCCGATACCTGGTAGGTCTTCGCCACCAGCACCGTATACACCACCTGTAACGCGCACGACGCCAGCAGATAGGGGGCGCTGACCAGCGCGGGCTGTGGGGCAAAGGGGAGCATCACCAGGGCGATCAGCGCGGCCGAGCCGCTGACGCCGATCGCCGCGTACATTTTATCGCCGCTGGCTTTGACGATAGCGTTCCAGCTGGCGTGCAGCAGGGCGGCGAACAGCAAAATGCAGAATACGGTGAGGGTCATCGCAGACAGGTTCAACAGTGAAGGTCACCGGAATGTAACACGCGCCCGCGCTGCCTGCCAGCGGGGGGTTAAAGCGAACAAAACAGGCGATGCGTCACCCGCGGTTCATCGTACACCGGGCGAAAACCAAGCCTTTCATAAAAGGGCCAGGCCTGCGCCGGGGCATGGGTGTTGAGAAAGTCGAACCAGGCGCTGGAGTGGGTGATAACCGAGACCAGCAGCTGCTGGCCGATGCCCCGGCGGCGGTAGCGTTCGCTGATGTAGAGGTGGCGAATGCGCCCGGCCCGCGGCTGCGGACTGAAGGGATCGCTATTGATGCCGCATACCCCTACCAGCTGGTGGTTGACGAAGGCGCCCAGCAGCGTTTCGCCCGGCGCGTTAAAGCGGTTTTTGCCGCTCTGCCAGTTTTCCGCCAGGCGGCGCAGCATATTGAAATGCTGTTCAAGGCTTTCAATTCGTAGCGCCGCGAACCCCGGGGCATCCGGCGTCGTGGCGGCAATTAACAGGGGTGGCATAGCTTCCTCCATCAAGTCATCCCGGGACGCCCGGCGGGCGCCTGCAGGGGGGCGGTTTACCGCCCCCCTCAGGTGCGACTTGAACCTGAATCAGCGGAACTGTTTCAGGAATGCATCAAGTAGTTGCAACACAGCAACCATGAGTTTCAGGATCAAAATAATAATATCCATTCCGCCCATACGCGCGTCTCCTGTGGTTAAGGAGCACAATAAGCTGACGTACCTTTCCGCTGCCCGTTGCCAGCTTATCCCTGCCTGTCGCCGGCGGCGTCTGCCCTGGCCGATAGTTCGTCCTTTCCATGAACGGCTTCCCGGCCCGCCGCCTGCAACGACAGGGGTGCGCAGCGCTGAGCCACGCGTTGCCGCGCGGGCCAGTGACTGCACGTTGTTGACGTAACACAGTGTGCTCTCTCGGGGTTAAGGCACTGACGGCACCACCCGTTTCAGCCAGGACTTCGTTGCGCCGGTCAAACTTGCGGCCCCCGAATGGCACAAAGTGAACACACCCAGTATAGATAAATACTGTATGGATGAACAGTATTTTTTGGACAAATCCGCCCCTCTCATCCATACTCTATGACAGAGAAAAACCGACCTTAAATTGCGCGAACTGCAGCGATCGCGTATACTTTTGGCGTTGACGTAATACAGTGTGCTTGCGGCTACCACCTGTAACCATGCTGATAAAAACCTCGCTCCGGCGGGGTTTTTTGTTTTCTGTCCTTTTGCGCCGAACTGTGATCTTTCGCGCAAATTTTCGTGGATGAAAATAAATCCATTGTGAAAACGTAAAACCTGTGTTTGTATAAATTCAGCTTATTTTTCGACACAACAGGTCCCTAATGAACGCAACCCTGATCGCTTCGACCCTACTAAAAACCGCGCCAGCCGCGGTGGTCGTCGTGTCTGTGGTGGTCGTCGTCGGCAATGCGCCGTAGGGTCCGGAACAACACGAATTCCAAACCCCGCCGGCGCAAACCGAGCGGGGTTTTTTGTTGGCGAGCCCCCCGGTAAAGTCGGCCCAGAAGAAAAGGACTGGAGCATGGCAAGTTCGGGCACCACATCAAACACAATGCGCTTTACCGGCGCGCAGCTGGTTGTTCATTTACTGGAGCGCCAGGGTATCACTATGGTCAGCGGCATTCCGGGCGGCTCCATCCTGCCTATCTACGATGCCTTAAGCCAGAGCACGCAGATCCGCCACATCCTGGCGCGCCACGAGCAGGGCGCGGGCTTTATCGCCCAGGGGATGGCGCGTACCGAAGGCAAGCCGGCGGTCTGTATGGCCTGCAGCGGCCCGGGGGCGACGAACCTGGTGACGGCGATCGCCGATGCCCGCCTGGATTCGATTCCGCTGGTCTGCATCACCGGCCAGGTACCGGCCTCGATGATCGGTACCGACGCCTTCCAGGAAGTGGACACCTACGGCATCTCTATCCCCATCACCAAACATAACTATCTGGTGCGCGACATTGCCGAGCTGCCGCAGGTGATCAGCGACGCCTTCCGTATTGCCCAGTCCGGGCGTCCCGGGCCGGTGTGGATAGACATTCCTAAGGACGTACAGTCGGCGACCATTGAGCTGGAAGCGCTGCCTGAGCCTGGCGAGCGCGCCCCGGCACCGGCATTCGCGCCTGAAAGCGTGCGTGAAGCGGCGGCAATGATCAACGCGGCGAAACGCCCGGTACTGTATCTGGGCGGCGGGGTGATTAACGCGCCGCAGGCGATCCGTGAGCTGGCGGAAAAAGCCAACCTGCCGACCACCATGACCTTAATGGCGCTGGGCATGCTGCCGAAGGCGCACCCGCTGTCGCTGGGGATGCTGGGGATGCACGGCGCGCGCAGCACCAACTTCATTCTGCAGGAGGCGGATTTACTGATTGTTTTAGGCGCCCGTTTTGATGACCGGGCGATTGGCAAGACCGAGCAGTTCTGCCCGAACGCGAAGATTATCCACGTCGATATCGACCGCGCCGAACTGGGCAAAATTAAGCAACCGCACGTGGCGATTCAGGGCGATGTGGCGGAAGTCTTAGCCCAGCTGAACCCGCAGATTGAGGCGCAGCCGCGCGAGGAATGGCGCCAGCTGGTGGCCGACTTGCAGCGCGAATTCCCCTGCGCCATCCCGCAGGAAAGCGACCCGCTCTCCCATTACGGCCTGATTAACGCCGTGGCCGCCTGCGTGGATGATGAAGCGATCATCACTACCGACGTTGGCCAGCACCAGATGTGGACGGCGCAGGCCTACCCGCTCAATCGTCCGCGCCAGTGGCTGACCTCCGGCGGCCTCGGCACCATGGGCTTCGGCCTGCCGGCGGCCATCGGTGCGGCGCTGGCGAATCCGCAGCGCAAGGTTATCTGCTTCTCCGGCGACGGCAGCCTGATGATGAATATTCAGGAGATGGCCACCGCCGCCGAAAATCAGCTGGATGTCAAAATTATTCTGCTGAACAACGAAGCGCTGGGGCTGGTGCATCAGCAGCAGAGCCTGTTCTATCAGCAGGGCGTTTTTGCCGCCACCTATCCGGGGATGATTAACTTTATGCAGATTGCCGCCGGTTTTGGCCTGCAAACCTGTGATTTAAATAATGAAGTCGATCCGCAGGCGGCGCTGCAGGCGATTATCGACCGTCCGGGGCCGGCGCTGATCCACGTGCGCATCGACGCACAGCAGAAAGTGTATCCGATGGTACCGCCGGGTGCGGCCAATACTGAAATGGTGGGGGAATAAGCCATGCAAAAACAATGTGATAACGTCATTCTGGAACTCACCGTCCGCAACCATCCCGGCGTCATGACCCACGTCTGCGGGCTTTTTGCCCGTCGCGCGTTTAACGTCGAAGGCATTCTCTGTCTGCCAATTCAGGGCAGCGAACACAGCCGCATCTGGCTGCTGGTAAATGATGACCAGCGACTGGGGCAGATGATTAGCCAGATTGAAAAGCTGGAAGATGTCACCAAAGTGGCGCGTAACCAGTCCGATCCCACCATGTTTAACAAAATTGCGGTGTTCTTCGAATAGCGCTCAAGGCTTGAACAGCCACGCGCTTATCGCTAAGGTAAGCGCCTTTGCCGGATGACGCTGCGCTTATCCGGCCTACAAGCAGTGAATCCGTAGGCCGGATAAGGCGTTTACGCCGCCATCCGGCGTTTTCAGGCACCAGGACACACCATGACCACCATCGCCCTTATTGACGATCATTTGATTGTCCGCTCCGGCTTTGCTCAGCTGCTGGGGCTGGAAGCTGATTTTCAGGTTGTCGCCGAATTTGGTAGCGGCCGCGAGGCGCTGACGGGGCTACCGGGGCGCGGCGTGCAGGTCTGTATCTGCGATATCTCCATGCCGGATATTTCCGGGCTGGAGCTGCTCAGCCAGCTGCCGAAGGGGATGGCGACCATCATGTTGTCGGTACACGATAGCCCGGCGCTGATCGAGCAAGCGTTGAACGCCGGCGCGCGCGGCTTCCTGTCGAAACGCTGCAGCCCCGATGAACTTATCGCCGCGGTACGCACGGTGGCGGCGGGAGGTTGCTATCTCACGCCGGATATCGCCATGAAGTTGGCCGCCGGGCGCCAGGATCCACTCACCAAACGCGAGCGTCAGGTGGCGGAAAAGCTGGCGCAGGGCATGGCGGTGAAAGAGATTGCCGCCGAGCTCGGTCTGTCGCCGAAAACCGTCCACGTACACCGCGCCAACCTGCTGGAAAAGCTGGGCGTCAGCAACGACGTTGAGCTGGCGCGCCGCATGTTCGATAGCTGGCAATGAAGGCCGTCGTCTCACGATTGCTGTCGGTCATCGGCTGCGCCTTTATCTTCGCGGCCGCCTGGTTCTGCCTGTGGAGCATCAGTCTGCATCTGGTGGAACGCGCGGATTTAGCGGTGCTGCTGTTTCCCTTTGGCCTGCGGCTGGGGTTAATGCTGCAATGCCCCCGCGGCTACTGGCCAGTGCTGCTGGGAACCGAGTGGCTGCTTATCTTATGGCTGGCGCAGGAGGTGGCGCTGGCGCACCCGATAATTTTGATGACCGGAAGCCTGCTGACTCTGCTGCCGGTGGCGTTGATCTCGCGCTACCGGCAGCAGCGCGACTGGCTGACGCTGCTGCGTCAGGGCGGGGCGTTAATGGCCGCCGCGCTGCTGCAATCGCTGCCGTGGCTGGCGGAGGGGGACGAGGGGCTTAACGCCCTGCTGTTGACGCTGACCGGCGGCCTGACGCTGGCGCCGACCTGCCTGGTTTTCTGGCACTATCTTACCAGCACCGTCTGGCGGCCGCTGGGGCCGGCGCTGGTGGCGCAGCCGGTTAACTGGCGCGGGCGGCATCTGATCTGGTATCTGCTGTTATTCACCATTAGCCTGTGGCTGCAGCTTGGCCTGCCCGCCGAGCTCTCCCGCTTTACCCCGTTTTGTCTGGCGCTGCCGATTATCGCCCTCGCCTGGCACTACGGCTGGCAGGGAGCGCTGATCGCCACCCTGATGAACGCTATCGCCTTGATTGCCAGTCAGACCTGGCACGATCACCCGGTCGATTTATTGCTTTCCCTGCTGGCACAGAGCCTCACCGGGCTGCTGTTGGGGGCGGGGATCCAGCGGCTACGCGAGCTGAACCAGTCATTACAAAGCGAGCTGGCGCGTAATCGTCGGCTGGCGGAACGCCTGCTGGAGACCGAAGAGAGCGTGCGGCGAGACGTCGCCCGCGAGCTCCATGATGATATCGGCCAGACCATCACCGCGATCCGCACCCAGGCCGGGATCGTACAGCGGCTGGCGCCGGACAATGCCAGCGTGCGCCAGAGCGGTCAGCTGATAGAACAGCTGTCGCTGGGAGTTTACGACTCGGTGCGTAGACTGCTGGGCCGTCTGCGTCCGCGTCAGCTCGACGACCTGCCGCTGGAGCAGGCGGTACGTTCGTTGATGCGCGAGATGGAGCTGGAGGACCGCGGCATTGTCAGCCATCTCGACTGGCGGATTAACGAGGCGGGACTGAGCGAGAACCAGCGCGTGACGCTGTTTCGCGTTTGCCAGGAGGGGCTGAATAATATCGTCAAGCACGCCAGCGCCAGCGCTGTCACTCTGCAGGGCTGGCAGCAGGATGAGCGACTAATGCTGGTGCTGGAAGATGACGGTTGCGGCCTGCCGCCGGGGTCGAATCTGCAGGGGTTCGGCCTGACCGGCATGCGCGAGCGCGTGACCGCCCTGGGCGGCACACTGACGATCTCCTGCACCCACGGTACCCGGGTGTGCGTCAATCTACCGCTGCGTTACGCCTGAGAGGATCGCCGATGTTCGCCTTTTTAAAAGCCCCGCCGGACGCTGCGCCGATTAGCGATAAACGCGAACTTGATGCGCGTTATCGCTACTGGCGTCGCCATATCCTGTTGACCATCTGGCTGGGCTACGCGCTGTTCTATTTCACCCGCAAAAGCTTTAACGCCGCGGTCCCGGAAATTCTCGCCAGCAACGTCCTGACCCGCAGCGATATTGGCCTGCTGGCCACGCTGTTCTATATCACCTACGGGCTGTCGAAATTTTTCTCCGGTATCGTCAGCGACCGCTCCGACGCCCGCTATTTTATGGGGCTGGGGCTTATCGCCACCGGGGTGGTGAATATTCTGTTCGGTTTTTCTTCCTCACTATGGGCTTTCGCGCTGCTGTGGGCGCTGAATGCCTTCTTCCAGGGCTGGGGCTCGCCGGTCTGCGCCCGACTGCTGACGGCCTGGTATTCGCGGACCGAGCGCGGCGGCTGGTGGGCGCTATGGAATACGGCGCATAACGTCGGCGGCGCGCTGATCCCGATGGTGGTGGGAGCGGCGGCGTTGCACTACGGCTGGCGTGCCGGGATGACCATTGCCGGCTGTCTGGCGATCCTCGCCGGACTGTATCTGTGCTGGCGGCTGCGCGATCGCCCGCAGGCGGTGGGGTTACCCGCCGTGGGCGACTGGCGTCACGATGCGCTGGAAATCGCCCAGCAGCAGGAAGGCGCTGGGATGTCTCGTAAAGCGATCCTGACCCGCTACGTGCTGGCCAATCCCTACATCTGGCTGCTGTCGTTGTGCTATGTGCTGGTGTACGTGGTGCGGGCGGCGATTAACGACTGGGGCAATCTGTATATGTCGGAGACGCTCGGCGTCGATCTGGTGACCGCTAACTCGGCGGTGACCATGTTTGAGCTGGGCGGTTTTATCGGCGCGCTGGTGGCGGGGTGGGGCTCGGATAAGCTGTTTAACGGCAACCGTGGGCCGATGAACCTGATTTTCGCCGCCGGAATTTTGCTGTCGGTTGGCGGCCTGTGGCTGATGCCGTTCGCCAGCTATGTCATGCAGGCGGCCTGCTTCTTCACTACCGGTTTCTTCGTTTTCGGCCCGCAGATGCTGATCGGCATGGCGGCGGCGGAATGTTCGCATAAAGAAGCCGCCGGGGCGGCAACCGGGTTTGTCGGCCTGTTCGCTTATCTTGGCGCCTCGCTTTCCGGCTGGCCGCTGGCGCAGGTGATGGATATCTGGCACTGGACCGGATTCTTCGTGGTGATTGCGATTGCCGCCGGCATTTCCGCGCTGCTGCTGCTGCCGTTTTTAAACGCGCAGGCGCCGCGTACCGCCAGCGAAGCGTGATGTAGCTCACCCTTTCGCCGCGAACGGGGCAAAACTAAGAAATTTTCCCGGTTTTACCTGGACGCCGTCTCAGGCCAGACGGCGCGCTGGTTTTTACAATGCCTGGTTATTACGCAGGCATAAAAAATCAGCTCAGGAGATACCCATGCTGGCCTTTCTGAATCAGGTGCGCAAGCCGACCCTGGATCTGCCGCTCGATGTGCGGCGCAAAATGTGGTTCAAACCTTTCATGCAGTCCTATCTGGTGGTTTTCATCGGCTACCTGACCATGTACCTGATCCGCAAGAACTTTAACATCGCGCAGAACGACATGATCTCCACCTACGGGCTGAGCATGACCCAGCTGGGGATGATTGGCCTGGGCTTCTCCATCACCTACGGCGTGGGCAAGACGCTGGTCTCTTATTATGCCGACGGTAAAAATACCAAGCAGTTCCTGCCGTTTATGCTGATCCTCTCCGCCATCTGTATGCTGGGCTTTAGCGCCAGCATGGGGGCGGGTTCTACCAGCCTGTTCCTGATGATCGCCTTCTATGCGCTGAGCGGTTTCTTCCAGAGCACCGGCGGCTCGTGCAGCTATTCCACCATCACCAAGTGGACGCCCAGACGCAAACGCGGCACTTTCCTCGGCTTCTGGAATATCTCCCACAACCTCGGCGGCGCGGGCGCGGCGGGCGTGGCGCTGTTTGGCGCCAACTATCTGTTCGACGGCCATGTGATCGGCATGTTTATCTTCCCGTCGATTATTGCGCTGATCGTTGGCTTTATCGGCCTGCGCTACGGTAGCGACTCTCCGGAATCCTACGGCCTCGGCACGGCGGAAGAGCTGTTTGGCGAAGCGATCAGCGAAGAGGACAAAGAGACCGAAGAAAATGCGATGACCAAGTGGCAGATCTTTGTCGAGTACGTGCTGAAAAACAAAGTGATCTGGCTGCTGTGCTTCTCCAACATCTTCCTCTACGTGGTGCGTATCGGTATCGATCAGTGGTCCACCGTGTACGCCTTCCAGGAGCTGAAGCTGTCGAAAGAGGTGGCGATTCAGGGCTTTACCCTGTTTGAGGTCGGCGCGCTGGTCGGCACGCTGCTGTGGGGCTGGCTGTCGGATCTGGCCAACGGCCGCCGCGCGCTGGTGGCCTGCATCGCGCTGGCGCTGATTATCGCCACCCTCGGGGTTTACCAACATGCCAGCAACCAGTACGTCTATCTGGCCTCGTTGTTTGCGCTGGGCTTCCTGGTGTTTGGTCCGCAGCTGTTGATCGGCGTCGCCGCCGTCGGTTTCGTACCGAAAAAAGCGATCGGCGCCGCCGATGGAATCAAGGGCACCTTCGCCTATCTGATCGGCGATAGCTTCGCCAAACTGGGTCTTGGGATGATCGCCGACGGCACCCCGGTCTTCGGCCTGACCGGCTGGGCCGGCACCTTTGCGGCGCTGGACGCCGCCGCCGTCGGCTGTATCTGCCTGATGGCCATCGTGGCTATCTTTGAAGAGCGTAAAATTCGCCGCGAGAAAAAGAACCGTATTTTGCAGACCGCCTGATTCACCAGGTATTTGGTAACCTTGCCCGGCCTTCGCGCCGGGCTTTTTTATTTCTTGCGCATTATGCCAGGTCCGACAGTCGACAGCAGGCAAATTCCCATTATGATAGTCAGGCTGCGATTGGATGAGAGGATGCATGATCTGGATAGGACTGGCCACCCTGGTAGTGGTGTTTGTTGTGGGATTTCGGGTGCTTACCTCTGATTCACGCCGCGCGATCCGCCGCCTGAGCGAACGCCTCGGCATCACGCCTGTCCCGCTGGAATCGATGATCGATCAGCTGGGAAAAACCGCCGGTAATGAGTATTTGCGTTACCTGGAGCGGCCGAATGAAGCACATCTGCAGAACGCCGCCCAGGTGCTGCTGATCTGGCAGGTCGCGATTGTCGACGCCAGCGAAAAAAACCTGCATTACTGGTATCGCCTGATGCAAAAAGCGCGATTAGCGGCGCCGATTACCGACGCGCAGATCCGCCTGGCGCAAGGTTTTCTGCGCGAGCTGGACCCGGATGTGAGCGATTTACATAACCTACAGCAGCGCTACAACGACCTGTTTCTCCCGGAAGACGGCGTGCACTGGCTGCACTGATCTCATTGTTATCCGGCCTGTGGTTCATCGCTTTTGTGTGCCGGATGGCGGCTGCGCCTTATCCGGCCTACGGTTTCCTCACTCGTCACTTGCAGGCCGGATAAGCGTAAGCGCCATCCGGCAGGATAACTACAGTAGGATTTTCAGGCCGTGTTTTTGTACGACGCTAAGCAATTTTAATGACATTCCGCTCGGTCGTTTAGCGCCAGTCTCCCATTTTTGCACGGTAGACACACTGGTATTCAGATAACGAGCGAACACGGGTTGGCTAACATTGAGTTGTTCACGTAGCGCTTTAATTTCAATGGGTTGAAGTGCGGCTACGCTACCGAGACATGATTCATCAAAATGGCGCATTGTTTCCTGTGGGATTGCGCCAACGCTGAATAGCCCCGACGCAGCGCTATGGATCGCTTCGAAAGCCGGGCTTTTGTATTTATTTTTTGCTGTCATCGCAAATCTCCACTAATTCTTTACTTTTAACTAAGGCCGTCGTTTTCTCTTCAGAGAGATTGGCATAGTGTTTTGCTAACTCACGAAACCCCATTAATTCGCGATGGTTGATATTGGCCATATCCTGTTTGGCATATAGAAAGGTATAAAACCAATACTCTGCGCTTTTGGTAAGGATGATTGCGCGATCGCGATTCTTGTTGAGTCGCTTTTTATAAACCCCTCCTCCTAAATCAACCACTTTGCCCTGAAGCGCAGATTGAATTGCCTGATAGAGCTCGTTGTCGGAAATGCCATGAGAGCTAGCCTCTCTGGCGGACCATTTGGTTTTAAAGATACGCATTGCTGACATCCTGTCGTTAAAAGTATAGCACATGGTGCTATATTAAATTCTCCTGAGATTTGTTAAAGCGATAGCGAGCATCGTTTTTTTAAACATGCGAGCAGCTACGCATCCTCTTATGAAAAGCGAGAAGAGTTGCGAAAACGTTAAGTACGTCACATACAAAATGTTACACTGCGCAGCTTTCCGCCACTTTCTTCGCAGGTCACTCATGAGTCATTCAAATGAAACCAAACCCCATGCACGCGATCTCGCCCGGCCAAACTGGTCGGCGGTCTTCGCGGTTGCTTTCTGCGTTGCCTGCCTGATTACCGTTGAGTTTTTGCCGGTCAGCCTGCTGACGCCGATGGCGCTGGATTTAGGCATCTCCGAAGGGATGGCCGGGCAGTCGGTGACGACGACGGCATTCGTCGCGATGTTTTCCAGCCTGTTTATCACCACGGTGATAGGTAAAACCGATCGCCGCTATGTGGTTATTCTGTTTTCGCTGCTGCTGACCTTTTCCTGCCTGCTGGTATCTTTCGCTGATAGCTTCACCCTGCTACTACTGGGGCGCGCCTGTCTGGGCCTGGCGCTCGGCGGTTTCTGGGCAATGTCGGCCTCGCTGACCATGCGGCTGGTGCCGATGCGCGTGGTGCCGAAAGCGCTATCGATTATCTTCGGCGCGGTATCAATCGCGCTGGTGATCGCCGCCCCGTTGGGCAGTTTCCTTGGCGGGCTTATCGGCTGGCGCAACGTCTTTAACGGCGCGGCGGTAATGGGCGTGCTGTGTACGCTCTGGGTGCTGAAAGCGCTGCCGTCGCTGCCCGGGGAATCGGCTTCTCAGCAGCAAAATATGTTTGGTCTGCTGAAGCGTCCGGGGGTGATGGCCGGAATGTGCGCCATTTTCATGGCCTTTGCCGGACAGTTCGCCTTCTTTACCTATATTCGCCCGGTTTACATGACCCTCGCCGGGTTTGATGTCGACGGCCTGACGCTGGTGCTGCTGAGCTTTGGTATCGCCAGCTTTATCGGCACCTCGCTCTCCTCGGTGCTGCTCAAGCGTTCGGTAAAAGCGGCGCTGGCGATCGCGCCGCTGGTGCTGACCGCCTGCGCGGTGGCGCTGGTGCTGTGGGGAGAGAGCAAAATCATCGCCTCGACGGTGGCGATTATCTGGGGCTTCGCGTTTGCGCTGATCCCGGTGGGGTGGTCAACGTGGATCACCCGTTCGCTCTCCGATCAGGCGGAAAAAGCCGGGTCGATTCAGGTGGCGGTGATCCAGCTGGCCAACACCTGCGGCGCCGCGGTCGGCGGCATTGCGCTTGACCACTTAGGGCTGCTGTCGCCGCTGGTGTTGTCAGGGATATTGATGCTGTTTACCGGCCTGCTGGTGGCGGCCAAAGTGAAGGTGAATTCACCCGCTTAAGGCCGCTCGCCTTTTGCCAGCCGGGCATTGATGTCGGCAATCACTTCCGGCAGGTCCGCCAGGGTATCAACCACATAATGCGCCCCGGCGGCATACAGTTTGTCTGCCGCCCGCTCGCGGCGGGTGGCGATTTCCGCTTTCGACATCGCCTGGTACTCCTCCCAGGTAGCGCCGAATTCGTTACCGGACACCGCCAGCCCGACGCTCCACATCCCGGCATGTAACCCTTCGCTGATGCCCGGTGCGGCATCATCGACCTTCACGCAGTGGGCCACATCGTCTATGCCCAGGGTAATCACGTTCTGCAGCGCCATCCACGGGCCCGGACGACCGCCGGCGGCAAGGTCATCGGTGGCGACCCAGTGGTCCGGGGCGTAGCCCTGGGCGGCGGCGGCCGGTACCAGCTTTTCCATCACCGGACGCGGATAGCCCGAGCAGGAGCCGATCTTCAGGCCCTTGGCGCGCAGCGTGGCGATGGTGTCGACCACGCCTGCTATTGGTGCGGAAAAATCGACAACCTTAGCGATTTGCAGCGGCATAAACGCGGCGTAGATCGCATCGATATCCGCGGCCGTCATCGCGCGGCCGAATTTGGCCTGCCAGCGGCTGTCGACAGAAGGGAGTTTGCCCAGCGCCTCAATGTGCTGCCATTTGCCAAGCCCCATCGGCACGCGGGCCTCTTCAAGGGTCATCTCAATATCGAAGGCCTGGCGGAAGGCCTCGACGAAGATTTGCGTCGGGGCGAAAGAGCCGAAGTCTACGGTGGTGCCTGCCCAGTCAAGGATCAGTGCGCTAATACGGTTCATGGCGGTTCCTTATTGTTTCCAGTACATGGCGTTGTTGATAGCCGCCAGCAGGGCGGTGATATCGGCGTCGTAGACTTCGCCAATGTTGCCGATGCGGAAGCAGTCGCTTTGCGATACTTTGCCCGGATAGATAACGAAGCCCTGATCTTTCAGCTTCTGGTAGAAGGTGTGAAAGCGATACTGCGGCGCATCCGGTGAATAAAAGGCGGTAATGATCGGCGAGTGCAGGCTATCGTCGAGCAGCGGCCGGAAGCCGAGCGCGCGCATCCCGGCGACCAGCCGGCGCTGATTGTTGCGGTAGCGCTGATGGCGAGCGCTGACGCCGCCCTCCTGCGCCAGCTCTTTCAGCGCCTGGGCGAAGGCCAGCACGGTATGTGTCGGCGAGGTGAAGCGCCACTTGCCGTGGTTGTCCTCCATGCAGCGCCACTGGGCGTACAGATCCAGCGACAGCGAGCGTGAACGGCCTTTGCAGGCGGCCAGCTCCGCTTCACGGGCAATCACGAAGGCAAAGCCCGGCACGCCCTGAATGCATTTATTGGCGGAGCTTATCAGGTAATCAATATTCAGCGCGGCGATATCCAGTGGAATGCCGCCGAAGCTGCTCATCGCATCGACGATATAGCGTTTATTGTACCGTTTCGCCAGTTCGGCCACCTCTTCGATCGGATTCAGCATACCGGTGGTGGTTTCGCTGTGTACCATCGCGATATGGGTGATCGCCGGGTCGTTCTGCAGGATCTGTTCGATCGCGGCCGCGTCCGGACGGGAGACTTCGCCACAGTCGTAAGGGTGGCAGGCGATGCCCATCAGTTGCGCCATCTCAATCATACGCGCGCCATAGGCGCCATTGCTGACGATTAGCACTTTGCCCTGTTCGCCGATGACGCTGCCGAGCACCGCTTCGACCGCGTAGCTGCCGCTACCCTGCAGCAGCACTGCGGTATAACCGTCGGCCGGGGTAGCCAACTGCACCAGCTGCTGGCGAATGGTCTGTACCACGCCGAGATTGTAATCATCATCCCAGGTGCAGCTATCGAACAACATCGCCTCTTTCACCGTACGGGAGGTGGTTAACGGGCCGGGGGTCAGCAGCAGGTAATTTCGTGAAGTCATTTGTCTCACCATTTGGTCTATACCAGATTTATAGTTATCATGGAGACAAAGCCGGGAAAGGGTCAAAGGAAATGTGGCGCTGCAACAAAAAATTCATCTGGCTATGTATAATGAGCGCACGAAAAGTGGCAGTGAGTAAACATGAAATCACCCTCTGGCGAGATGCCGCAATACCTGATGATTAAGGC
Source organism: Klebsiella sp. KPN54798 (assembly GCF_021184225.1). Classification (NCBI taxonomy): domain Bacteria; kingdom Pseudomonadati; phylum Pseudomonadota; class Gammaproteobacteria; order Enterobacterales; family Enterobacteriaceae; genus Klebsiella; species Klebsiella sp. KPN54798. The sequence goes on from NZ_CP089234.1 coordinate 45,196, forward strand.
GCAGCTGCAGGCGCGTATTCAAAACGGCGCCCTCAAAAGCGGCGACAAGCTGCCTTCCGAGCGCGAGCTGTGCGCGCTGTTCAACACGACGCGGATTACGGTGCGTGAGAGCCTGGCGCAGCTGGAGGCCAGCGGCGTGATTTACCGCGCCGACCGCCGCGGCTGGTTTGTGACGCCGGAGCGTCTGTGGCTGGATCCGACGCAAAATACCAACTTCCACAAGCTGTGTCTCGAACAGGGGCGCGAACCGAAAACGGTGCTGCTTGATGGCCGCCTGGCTGCCGTGCCGCTGGATGTGATGGCGCCGCTGGCGCTGCAGCCCTTCGATCAGGTCTACCTGCTGACCCGGCTGCGCTATGCCGACGGGAGGCCGGTATGCTACTGCGAAAACCACTGTCTGCCCGCGCGGGTGCCTGAGCTGCTGCGCCACGATCTCAACGGCAGTCTGACCGAGATTTATCAAACTCACTACGACCTGATCTATACCAGTATGCATCTGTCGTTTTATCCCACCTCAATGCCGCCGCAGGCCGCCGAGGCGCTGGGGGTGATGGAGGGGCGCCCGGCGCTGCTGTTGCGCCGGCTGAATTACGATCAGCATGGGCGTATTCTTGATTATGATATCGAATACTGGCGGCATGATAGCCTGCGGATCGAAGTCGATACCCATTGATTTTATTAGTTAAATTTTTTGATCTCCCCGGTGGCGCTAGCGCTTACCGGGGCTACGCATCCCGCTCGTTTTAACTCCTTCGACACACTTCTTTCATCGTTTTGTCATAAACCCTCGGTAGCGTGAAGGCAAATCTGGTCTACACCAGAATAACTAACTATCCGATGAGGCTTAAACGATGAAACTCTCCCGACTTGCTCTGCTGTCCCTGTTCGCGCTGACCAGCTCTCCGGTTTGGGCGGACGGCGTCGTCACGGTTTACTCCGCCGACGGCCTGCATGACGGCGATAACAGCTGGTATCAGAGCCAGTTTGACGCCTTCACCAAAGCGACGGGCATCAAAGTGCAGTATGTGGAAGGCGGCTCTGGCGCGATCGTCGAGCGTCTGGCGAAGGAGCGCACCAATCCGCAGGCCGATGTGCTGGTCACGGTGCCGCCGTTTATCCAGCGCGCCGCGAAAGAGCAGCTGCTGGCCACCTTTACCCCACAGGGCAGCGCGCAGATCCCCGGCGCCAATGACCGCTATTCGCCGCTGGTGAACAACTATCTGACCTTCATCTATAACGGCCAGTTGCTGAAAACCGCGCCGGCCAGCTGGCAGGATCTGCTGGATAGCCGCTTTAAGAATAAGCTGCAGTACTCCACGCCGGGCCAGGCGGGGGACGGCACCGCGGTGATGCTGCAGGCGTTCCATAGCCTCGGCGGTAAAGACGCCGGTTTTGCGTATCTGGGTAAGCTGCAGGCCAATAACGTTGGCCCATCGGCCTCGACCGGTAAGCTGACGGCGCTGGTCAATAAAGGCGAGCTGTACGTCGCCAACGGCGATTTGCAGATGAACCTGTCGCAGATGGCGCGTAACCCGAACGTTAAAATTTTCTGGCCGGCGGATGATAAAGGCGAGCGCAGCGCGCTGGCGCTGCCCTACACCATCGGGCTGGTACAGAACGGACCGAACAGCGAAAACGGCAAAAAGCTGATCAATTTCCTGCTGGATAAACCGGCGCAATCCAGCGTCAGCGCGCGCTCCTGGGGCCTGCCGGTACGCAGCGATGTAGCGCCGGATGATGCTAACTTTAAGGCGGCGAAAGCGGCGCTCGACGGCGTGAAGAGCTGGGAACCTAACTGGGACGATGTCGCGGTATCGCTGTCGGCTGACATTGCCCGCTGGCATAAAGTGACCGATAGCGAGTAAGCCTGATGTTGATGAAAACCACCGTCACTTCTTCCCCGTCGCTGGCGGGGACGTCCGGGATCACCCTGGACTCGCTGCGCGTTTCATACCACGGCAACGTGGTCTTAAAACCGCTGTCATTGACCATTGAGCCCGGTGAGGTGCTGGCGCTGATTGGCCCTTCCGGTTCCGGGAAAACCACGGTGCTGCGGGCGATTGCCGGTTTTGTGCAACCGGCTGGCGGGCGGATCCTGATCGGCGATACGGACGTCACCCAGCTGCCGCCGTACAAACGCGGGCTGGCGATGGTGGTGCAGAACTACGCGCTGTTTCCGCATATGAAGGTGGAAGATAACGTCGCCTTCGGCCTGCGGGCGCAAAAGCAGCCCAGGGGGCTTATCGCCGAGCGGGTGACTGAAGCCTTAAAAATCGTCGGCATGGCGGATTACGCCACCCGCTACCCGCATCAGCTTTCCGGAGGCCAGCAGCAGCGCGTGGCGATAGCCCGCGCGATTGCCGTGCGTCCTCGGGTGCTGTTGCTTGATGAACCGCTGTCGGCGCTGGATGCGCAAATTCGCCATAACATGGTGGAAGAGATTGCCCGTCTGCATCGCGAACTGCCGGAGCTCACCATTCTCTACGTCACCCACGATCAGACCGAAGCGCTGACCCTGGCGGACAAAATCGGCATCATGAAAGACGGGTCGCTGATCGCCCACGGTGAAACGCACGAGCTGTACCACTATCCGCCGAACCGCTTTAGCGCCGAATTCCTCGGCCGCGCCAATATTCTGCAGGCGACGGCGCTGAAAGACAGCCCCGAGCCGGGGCTGGTTAGCGTGAGCTGTGGCGGCGGCCTGATTAACGCCTTCAGCCGGGGCGGCCTGCATGGCAACAACAAGCTGTTATGCATTCGCCCGCAGCACATGAGCCTGGCGCCGCGATCGGCAACCAGTAATCGTCTCAACGCCACCCTGACGTCGGTACACTGGCAGGGCGATCTGACGCATCTGCTGTGCGACGTCGCGGGCGAAGCGGTGCGGATCGTCATGACCCACGTGAACCCGCTGCCGCGCGCGGGGGACAAGCTGGCGCTCTACTTCGAACCTGGCGATGCGGTTCTGATCGAGGTGCAATGATGGCGCAAACCCTCACGCTTGCGCGTCCGGCGCGAAACCTACGCCCTTACCTGTGGCTGGCGTTGCCGCTGCTGGTGCTGGCGACGCTGTTTTTCTATCCGCTGCTGCTGATCGCCGAACAGGCGCTGCGCGACGCCAGCGGCAACCTGAGCCTCGAGACCTTCTGGCAGGTGATTGACTCAAAACGCTTTATTGGCGCGTTGCTCAATACCTTACAGATTGCGGTGTTCGCTACCCTTGGCTGTCTGGTGCTCGGCAGCGTCCTGGCGCTGATTCTGGTGTTTATTCCGTTTCCCGGCAGCCAACTGGTGAGCCGGGTCATTGATACTTTTATTGCGCTGCCGACCTTTCTTATCACTCTCGCGTTCACCTTTATTTACGGCTCGGCGGGGCTGCTCAACGGCACCCTGATGGCGCTGTTTGCTTTTGAACTGCCGCCGGTAGACTTCCTCTATTCGATTAACGGCGTGATTCTGGCGGAGATTACCGTCTTTACGCCGCTGGTGATGCGTCCGTTGATGGCGGGATTGCGGCAGATAGATAAGAGCCAGCTGGAAGCGGCGAGTATTCTCGGCGCTCATCCGTTACGGGTGATTACCCAGGTTATCTTCCCGGCGGCGCTCCCGGCGCTGATGGCGGGCGGCAGCCTGTGCCTGCTATTGACCACTAACGAGTTCGGGATCGTGCTGTTTATTGGCGCCAAAGGGGTCAATACCCTGCCGATGATGGTCTACAGCAAGGCGATTCTGGAGTCGGATTACAGCGTGGCCTGCATGATTGCGCTGATCAATATTCTGCTGTCGCTGGGGCTGTTTATGCTCTATCGGCTGGCGGCGGCGCGCACTGGCGTAAGGAGTTAACGATGTTGATTTGGTCGCGTAAAGGCCGCGCGGCGGCGGGCGCGCTGGCGGTGACGCTTTTTGCCGGCGTTTTCCTGCTGCCACTGGCGGTGATTTTACTCTCCAGCCTGAGTAAACAATGGAACGGCCTGCTGCCCACCGGCTTTACCTTTGCCCACTTTGTTAACGCCTTTCGCGGCGCGGCGTGGGATTCGCTGTTTTCGAGCCTGATGGTAGGCTTCTGCGCCAGCCTGCTGGCGCTGCTGTGCGGGATGTGGGCGGCGCTGGCGCTGCGCCAGTATGGCGCGACGCTACAGAAATATCTTGGCCTGGCGTTTTATCTGCCCAGCGCCATCCCCTCGGTTTCCGTCGGGCTGGGCATTCTGGTGGCGTTCAGCCAGGGGCCGCTGCAGATGAACGGCACCTTCTTTATCGTTCTGGCGGCGCACTTCGTGCTGATCTCCGCCTTTACCTTCAGCAACGTAACGACCGGGCTGGCGCGTATTTCCGCTGATATTGAAAACGTCGCCTCCAGCCTGGGCGCTTCGCCGTGGTATCGCCTGCGCCATGTGACGCTGCCGCTGATGACGCCGTGGATGATCTCGGCGCTGGCGCTGAGCCTGTCGTTGTCGATGGGAGAGCTAGGGGCGACGGTGATGATCTATCCGCCGGGCTGGACGACGCTGCCGGTGACCATTTTCAGCCTCACCGATCGCGGCAATATCGCCGATGGCTCGGCGCTGACCATTGTGCTGGTGGGCGTCACGCTGCTGTTGATGATGAAGCTTGAGCGTATCGCCCGCCGATTAAGCCAGAGATAAAGAATTGATGACGCCACCAGGGCACGGGTCTGACTGCCCGGCGGCGCTGCGCTTGCCGGTCCTGGGGTGGGGTCCCGCAGGAAGGAACGTAGGCCGGATAAGGCATTGATGCCGCCATCCGGCACAACCACAGGTACGGAGCTTGAAGTGTCCTGCCCGGCGGCGCTGCGCTTGCGCGGGCCTACAGGGGGAGCCCGCAGGAAGGAACGTAGGCCGGATAAGGCATGTATGCCGCCATCCGGCATAAATGGAGCGCACCAGTTGTAGCCCGGCTAAGCGTAGCGCCAGCCGGGAACGCTCCTTCAACAACGCTCTCGCATCAGAACCACGCCTCAAACATCCCGCCGACGTTCAGCGAATCCAGCTGCTGGTCTTTGGTATTGTTGACCTTCGCGGTATGCTCGTTGTCCACCTGGCCGCCGGTCACGTAGAAGCGCAGCATCGGGCGGAACTCCGGCCCCATGCCGATGGCGATGTTCTGCGACAGCGTCAGCTTCCAGCCGTGGTTATCCCCGCCCTGGTCGTAATCCACGCGCTGGTAGCCCGCTTCCAGCCAGGTGGAGTGCACATCGTTCCAGAAATACATCGGCCGGACGATGGCGCCGTAGTTTTTACGGTTGTCGGTATTATCCTTGCCGTTGTCGTAGTCGTGGAAGGCCAGCAGATATTCCACCTGCGCCTGCTGGGTGAACTTATGGCTGCCCTCGAAGCTGGCGTAGACCGTGGTCAGGTCGTCGGTTTTGTTGTAGACGCTGTTATCCGAGTTGTCGGAGTAGCGCAGGATCACCTTGTTTACCCCGCTGTCGTTGGTGTGGCTCAGCACCAGGCCGCCCTGCCAGGCTTCGAGACGCGCGTCGCTGTCCACCGCCTTCGAATCAAAGCCGTAGTTGGCGTACACCTCGACGTCGATCGGCCCGGCCTTGATGTTGTGGGTTTTGGTGGTCAGCGCGTAGTGGCCGTTGTCGCCGGTGTCGGAGCTGCCGGTACAGGTGATGCGCGACGGGTTGGTCTCGTCGGCCATCACTTCCGGACTACAGGATTTCACCTGCGAGACCGCCGCCACGTCGAACTGCACGCCGCCGATATCAAAGTTCTTCACCCCGGCGCCCTGGCCGTCGTGGTTCATCCAGAAGTAGTCGTTGATCCCCTGTTGCGGACGCTGGTGGAAGTCGCGGCCGGCCCAGATATAGGCGTTGGGGTTGGATTCCAGCACGTTGGTGACGCCGACGTAGGCCTTCTTCAGGTTAACTTCGTCGCTCCAGTGGTCGAACATCACGTTAAGATCCCAGATAGCCCCTGCGCGCTTTTGAAGGCCTTGCTGATCTGGAATTCGCCGCCGTTGCTTTCGTTGCCCAGACGGCCGATCGCCGAGGCGCCGTTATAGGAGCCGTCGACGCCGACATATTTCTGGTCGCCGGTCTGGAAGTGGGCGCCATAGCGGGCGTAGCCGCTGAACTTGAGGCCGAACGGAATGGCCATATCCGGCGAGGCGGCGGTGGTTTCCGGGTTAGTAATCACGTCGACCTTTTTGTTGGCCGCGGCGTCGATTTTTGCCTGGCGGTCGGCCAGCGCTTTATCAACGGCTTTGGCGACGATGGCGTCGATCTGTTCCTGCGTAAATTCTTGCGCCATGACAGAAATTGGGCACAGCGCGGCGACCACCGCCATGGCTAAAGGCAGTTTTTTTACAGTATTCATGGTTATCTCGCTTTAATAATTAATATATTTCAGATAATAACCATCCCATTCTGGCTAGAATAAATAGCCAAAATAAGCTGATTTGTTTTTTAGGGTACAGCGACGCCGGAGAATAATATTCTCGCTAACGTTATTCCATATTAATTAACGCTGGTACAGATGGATTAATTCTTCTGAGAACTCGCGGGCCAGCAGCGAATTCATCAAATGATCCTGGGCATGTACCATAATCAGCGTCATGGGCTGACGCGCTTCACCGGCATCCTGCCCGATGAGCTGGGTCTGCATCTGATGCGCCCGGCGGGCGTAGCCGTCGGCCTCGTTTAAGAGTAAGCGCGCTTCGTCGATATTTCCGGTTCGGGCCGCATGCAGCGCTTCAAAACATAATGAGCGTGACTGTCCCGCATTAACGATAATTTCCATTACCGCATCTTCTAATTCAATCATGTGTATTCCTGAGGTATTTATTATTTAATAATGCAGTGAAAGTCCATTTTCTGCATTATTACGCTGTCATCTTATTATCTCTCCGGAAGGAGAGGGATTAGCTAACGGTTTCTGCTACCGGAACGCTATTTTTGGCTTTCTCAACTTCGGTTTTCATTAAGGAACGTTCATAAGCGCGCAGGAACGGCAGGTAAATGACCGCCGACATCACCATGCAGATGAGACACATCACCACCGGGCTCAGGGTCCAGTTAGCCGCCCACGACGCGCCAATTGGGGCCGGCGTAGTCCACGGCGTCAGCGAGACCACCTGGCTCAGCCAGCCAAGACGCGTCGCGCCGTAAGCCAACACCGCGTTGACCATCGGTACGCAGACGAAGGGGATAAACATCATCGGGTTCATGATGATCGGCGCCCCGAACAGAATCGGCTCGTTGATATTAAAGAAGCTCGGCACGATGCCCATCTTGCCGATGGTGCGCAGATGGGTGGCCCGGCTACGCAGCAGCAGGAAGGCCAGCGGCAGGGTAGAACCGACGCCGCCAATCAGCAGATAGTGATCCCAGAAGCCCTGCAGGTAGACGTGCGGCAGTACCGTGCCAGCCGCCAGCGCCGCCTGGTTTGCCGACAGGTTGGCCATCCAGAACGGGTTCATAATGCCGGTAACAATCAGCGAGCCGTGGATACCGGCGAACCAGAAAATCTGGCACATCAGAACAGAGAGCAAAATCGCCGGCAGCGAGTCGGAGGCGGAAACCAGCGGCTCCAGCAGATGCATGATCGCCTGCGGCAGGATCATCCCGGTCTGCGCTTCGATAAACAGATTCAGCGGATGCAGAGTCGCAATAACCACCAGCACCGGGATCAGGATTTCAAACGAACGGGCGACGCCGGTGGGGACCTCTTTCGGCAGACGAATCGTAATGTTGTTTTGCTTCAGCCACGCGTAAACGCGGGTGGAGTAGATGGCGGTGATCAGCGCGGTGAAAATGCCCTGACCGGACAGATACTGAGTGGAAATTTTGCCATCGGCATAGGGCGCGGCGACCAGCAGGAAAGCCATAAACGCCAGCAGACCGGACATCACCGGATCGAGCTGAAACTGACGACCGAGGCTGGCGCCAATGCCGACCGAGATAAAGAAGGTCATCACGCCCATGCTGAGGTTAAACGGCAGCATCAGCTGTTCGCGGTAGTGCTGGGAGAAATCAAGCCAGCCGCGGGCAAAGCCGTTGGTGGTATCGGGTGAAAACGGCGGAAAGATAAATACCAGCATGAAAGAGCCGATGATCATAAACGGCAAGGCGGCAGTGAAGCCATCGCGGATAGCGATAACGTATTTCTGCTGCCCAAGGCGTCCTGCCAGCGGAGTAATAGATTGCTCGATCACGGCAATCATGGACTGATACAGAGAACTCATTTCAACACCTCTCAGTGCGCCGCTGGGATCAGCGACAGAGCATAATTCAGGACGTTGTCTCCCCGCTGCATACCGTAGTCCATCGTATCGATGGGCTGAACGGGAATGTTCAGGGAAGCCGCTTTGTCAGACAGGGTTTTCAACATGTATTTCACCTGGGGGCCAAGCAACACCACCTGATACTGCGGAAACTGCATGTCAAATTCGGAAACGCCATAGGCGTCAATCTGCACCGGCAGGTCACGTTCATTCGCCGCCTGAACCATCTTTCTGACCAGCAGACTGGTGGACATCCCGGCAGAGCAGCACAGCATAATCTTGTACATCGACGACCATCCTCAAAATGTAAAAAGTTATTGCGTGGGTGATTTGATATCAGACGGAAACCGGTTTCCATTTATAAAAAGCAGAACTGTGATAGTGGTCAAGATCTCCTGCTTATAGGGCGGATTTATTGGATTTCGCTCACATTATTCTGTCGATTTGGCGATGTTTTGCGCTGAAATGGAAAATCGGTTTCCAAAGAAATGGCGAAATGGATATACTGCGCTGGTCACAATTGAAGCGATTCAGGTTTACAGGATTTTGGCGGGACGCGGCGCCCGCGCAGGGGAAAATGATGTCGACAATCAATGATGTTTCACGACTTGCCGGGGTTTCCAAAGCCACGGTGTCGCGAGTGTTGAGCGGCTCACGTGGCGTGAAGGAAGCCAGTCGTCAGGCGGTGCTGCAGGCGGCGGAAGCGCTCAATTACCGGCCAAACATGATAGCCCAGTCGTTGCTCAGCCAGTCCACCGGCTGCATCGGCGTCATCTGCGCCCAGGACAACATCAACCAAACCACCAGCTATCTCTACGCCCTGGAAAAACAGCTCAGCCAGCACCAGAAACACCTGCTGCTGCGCTTCGCCAACACCAGCCACGGCGTGATGAACTCTCTGGAGGAGTTGACCTGCGGGCTGTGCGATAACGTGCTAATCATCGGCGCGCGTTTTCCTCTGAATATTAACCGCCCGGACGTGGTGCTGGTGGACTGCCTCGATAGCGAAGGCGACAACAGTATTCAGTTCGATCATGCTTTCGCCGCCGAAACCGCCTGTCACTATCTGATTAGCCAGGGGAGACGGCAGATTGCACTGATTCATCCGCAGAGCAGCGGCTTTGCCGACCAGGTGCTGCTGGGCTACAAGCACGCGCTGGAAAAAAACTTTTTGCCGTTTAATCGCAACCTGGTGTTTCTGGATAACACCTCGCCGTCGGTGGCGGTGCAGGAGCTGGTCAATAACGCCACGACGCTGAACTTTAACGCGCTGCTGGTGAGCGATGAACAGCAGGCGCAGCGCGTGGTGCCGCAGCTGCAGGCGTTTAACCGCGCCGTTCCGCAAAATGTCATGGTGTTTAGCCTCGCCGGATCGTTACAGCTGCCCGGTATCCCGACTATCCCGGCGATTGAATATTCCATGGACGCGATGGCGTCGCGGATCGTCAACTGGCTGACCGAGAAAACGGACAACCCGGGCGGCAGCCCGCTGCGCGGCGATTTAATTATTCCGAAGCACTAAACGCTGCTCTTGCCCTGACCCGCCGCCGTTGGCTGCGGGTTTTTTGCTGGCTGGTTTTTGTCGTATCCCTCACATTATAAATAAAACTCATATCTGACGCCGGATTTTCGAACCGGACAGCCTGCGTGACCTGCCTTAAGTTGAGTACGAAAGTTCCACTCAAAAAACACTAACCAGAACATTCGTACCGCCTGCTTGAGGAAGTCACCCTATGAATCACACGAACGTTGTCGATGTGAAAGCGTGGATAGATACCCGCCCGGTCTCGCGCTTTCAATGGAACGTGCTGCTGCTCTGTTTCATCATCATTATGCTGGATGGGTATGACGCCGCGGTGATGGGCTTTGTCGCCCCGGCGCTCATCGAGGACTGGGGCATCAGCCGGGCCGAAATGGGGCCGATTCTTGGGGCGGCCATGTTCGGCGTCGCCATTGGCGCCCTGGTAGCGGGTCCGCTTTCTGACCGCTACGGCCGAAAGCGAATTTTACTCTGGTCGGTGGCGCTGTTTGCGCTGTTCAGCCTGGCCGGCGCCGTGGCGCAAAGCCCGACGCAGCTGGCGCTGATGCGTTTTCTCACCGGCCTTGGCCTTGGCGCGGTGATGCCCAATTGCGTCACGCTGGTGGCGGAATATATGCCGGAGCGGCGTAAAGGGGTGATGATCACCCTGATGTACAGCGGTTTTAACGTGGGTTCCGGCCTCGGCGGCTTTATCGCCGCCGGTTTGTTATCGCATTACAGCTGGCACTCGGCGCTGGTTTTTGGCGGCGTGCTGCCGCTCGTGGTGCTCCCCTTTATGATCGTGATGTTGCCAGAGTCGGCGATGAACATGGTGGCGCGCCGACTACCGGGCGAGCAGATTGCCAGGGCGCTTAACCGGCTTGGGGGCCAGTTTACGGCTGAAACCGTTTTCCAGCTGAATGCGCCGCCCATCACGCGGAGCAGCAAAGTGGCGCAGCTGTTCCGGCATGGCTATGCCCGCGGCACGATAGCGCTGTGGTTAACCTATTTTATGGGGCTGTTCGTGATTTACCTGCTGAACGGCTGGCTGCCAACCATTCTCCGCTCCGGCGGGCTGTCGCTGCAGCAGGCGGCGATGATGACCGGCTTGTTCCAGCTCGGCGGCCCGCTGGGCGGGATCCTTGTCGGTATGCTGATGGATCGCGCTTCGGCGAAAGCCGTCATTGCGGCAACCTATTTCCTCGGCTGTCTGTGCCTATTGTCCCAGGGGGTGATGGATTTCGGTTCGGCGGCGCTGTCGGTGCTGATTTTTATCAGCGGGATGTGCATTAACGGCGCGCAGAACGGTCTGCAGGCCTATTCGCCCGCCTATTATCAAACCGAGATCCGCGCTACCGGAGTCAGCTGGATGCATGGTATCGGCCGTACCGGGGCTATCCTCAGCTCCACGCTGGGCGGGATGCTGATGCTGGCAGTGCCGGGACACTCGTCGATCTTTTTGGTGCTTGCGCTGCCGGCCTGCCTGGCGGGGATCTGTATTTTGTTGCACCGTATGAATCACGCTAAGCCTCGACTCACAGAGGCAGAACTTGACGCTTTGTCATCCCCCCTCGAACACCGATAAGTGGAGTTATCTGATGGCTAACATTCTCGGCGGTATCGCCGTCTCTCATACCCCGACTATCGGCTTCGCGGTCGATCATCATAAACAGCAGGACCCGGCGTGGGCGCCGATCTTCCAGAGCTTCGAACCGCTGCAGCGCTGGCTGGAGGAGAAAAAACCGGATGCGCTGGTGTACATCTTTAATGACCATGTGACCGCCTTTTTCTTCGATCACTATTCGACTTTTACGCTGGGAATCGATAGTCAATATGACGTTGCCGATGAGGGCGGCGGACCGCGCTGCCTGCCGCCGGTCCAGGGCAACGCGGCGCTCTCAAGGCACATTGGCGCCAGCCTGATGGCCGACGAGTTTGATATGTCGTTCTTTATGGATAAAAAGCTCGACCACGGCCTTTTCTCGCCGCTTTCGGCACTGTTGCCCTGGGATGAAGCGCAGGGGTGGCCGACGGCGGTGATCCCGTTACAGATCGGCGTGCTGCAATTTCCAGTACCAAGCGCGCGCCGTTGTTACAAACTCGGCCAGGCGCTGCGCCGGGCGATTGAAAGCTTCCCGGAAGATATCAATGTGGCGATTGTCGCGACCGGCGGGCTCTCGCATCAGGTTCATGGCGAGCGCTGCGGATTTAATAATCCCGACTGGGATGCCCAGTTTGTTGATATGCTGGTTAATGACCCGGAAAAGCTTACCGAAATGACCCTTGGCGAATATGCCGAGCTGGGGGGGATGGAGGGGTCCGAAGTGATCATGTGGCTGGTGATGCGCGGCGCGCTATCAGCCAATGTCACCGAAACCTGGCGCGATTATTACCTGCCGTCGATGACCGGTATCGCCACGCTGATCCTTGAGAACAATGCGCGCCTGCCCCCCGTCGATACCCTGACGCGCCATCGCCAGCATATGGCGCAGCAGCTGGCCGGGGTGGAGAAACTGCCGGGAACCTATCCTTTTACCCACGAGCGCAGCCTGAATGGCTTGCGGCTTAACCGTTTCCTGCATCGGCTGATTGAGCCTGCCTGGCGTGAACGTTTTCTGCAGTCGCCTCAGTCGCTTTATGCCGAAGCCGGACTGAGTGAGGAGGAACAGCAGTTGCTCAACGCGCGCGACTGGCGGGGATTAATTCAGTATGGCGCCAGCTTCTTCCTGCTGGAGAAAATGGGCGCGGTGGTCGGCGTATCCAACCTGCATATTTACGCCGCGATGCGCGGGCAGACGCTGGAGGCGTTTCAGCAAACGCGCAACCAGCAGGTAACCTATTCGGTGGCGGGTAAACGTTAAACGGCCCCGTCCTGAACCTGCTGATAAATAAAACGCAACAGCGCCTGCGTCGCCGGGGAGGGCAGGCTGCCGGCGCGAAACGTCAGCCCGATACGCCGGGTGGTATCGGGCAGGGGAACCGGCAACACGCTGAGCAGCCCATTGTCAGTTTCAAAACGCATCTGGCTGGCGGAGACCGCCGCCAGCATGTCGGAGCCCTGCAGCAATCCTCGCACCATCGCCGCATCCCCGGTCTCTACCGTCGGCTGGGGCAGCGGCAGCCCCAGGGTGACAAACGCCTTATCCAGCAAATTGCGCGCCGGCGCGTTGGCGCGCGGCAGCACCCATTGCGCTGTCGCCAGCTGGCTGCGCGGGTCCGGATGGCGAAGCAGCGGGTGGTTATTACGCAGTAAAATCAACATATCCTCTTCGAATAACGCTTCGCTACAGAGGTCCGGGAGATCTTCATCCTGGCGCAGGGCGCCGATAATAAAATCAATATTACCTGCCCGCATATCGGCGACCAGCGACTCATACGGGCTTTCATTGGTCATGAGGGTGATGCCCGGGTGCTGGGCCAGAAAGGCGGCGATGGCGGAGGGCAGTAGCCGGGTCCGGCTCAGCGGCAGGGCGCCAATGCGCACGGTGCCCTCCAGCACCCCGCGACGGGCAGCGAGATCGCTCCAGATGTTTTCCAGCTCGTTGAGCGCTCTGCTCACCGGGGGATAGAGTAGCTCTGCGGCAGGCGTGGGACGCACCCCCTCTGGCGTCCGGCGAAATAGCGCCGAATCCGCTCCTTTTTCCAGGACCTTCAGCGCGGCACTGACCGCCGGCTGAGTGATCCCCAACTGTTGCGCGACGGTTTGGGTATGGTTGACGTGATAGAGCTGAATAAAAATGGCTAAGCGGCGGGTATTGAACAGCCAGCCGGCGTCCGCCAGCGGGCCGCTGCTGCGGGTATGGTGCTTCTGCAGCAGCGCCGGGATGGCCTGCAGGTCGTCAATCGCCCGCCGGGCGCGCGGCAGGATGCACTTTCCATACTCGGTGGGCACCATGCCGCTGTAATGGCGTTCGAACAGCGTGACGTTCAACGCGGCTTCAAGATCGCGAATAGCCCGGGTTATCGCTGACTGCGTGCGGAATAAGTCATCGGCCGCGCGTGAGACGCTACCGCGCAGCGCGACCTGACAGAAAAAGCGCAGCTGCATGATATTTATAATTTTATCGTGCTTTCTCTTTAGCATTGTTCGTCAGGCCTGAAAAAGTGAGTGAGACGACAACATAAATAAAAATCATAGCCTTCGCAAGTTAACGAATTACCTCCCCACGACGGGACATGACAAGCTGAAAAAAACAACAGAGGAAGCCATCATGTCTCATCCGGTTAGCGAAAAAAGTGCCCTTGTCGTCAGCGCCCACTCGGCCGATTTCGTCTGGCGCGCGGGCGGTGCGATAGCGCTGCATGCCCTGCAGGGCTATCAGGTCCATGTGGTCTGTTTATCCTATGGCGAGCGCGGCGAGTCCGCCAAACTGTGGCGTAAAGGCAACATGACCGAGGAGGCGGTGAAGCAGGTGCGTCGCGAAGAGGCGCAGGCCGCCGCCGCGATCCTGGGCGCCAGCGTCGAATTCTTTGATATCGGCGATTATCCGCTGCGCGCCGATAAAGAGACGCTATTTCGTCTGGCGGATGTGTATCGCCGTATCCAGCCCCACTTTGTCCTGACGCACTCCCTGCAGGATCCCTATAACTACGATCACCCCCTGGCCTCCCATCTGGCGCAGGAAGCGCGGATTATCGCCCAGGCAGAGGGCTATCGCCCCGGTGAGAAAATTGTCGCTGCTCCCCCGGTTTACTGTTTCGAACCGCACCAGCCGGAGCAGTGCAACTGGAAACCCGATGTGTTGCTGGACATCACCGCCGTCTGGGAGAAAAAGTATCAGGCCATTCAGTGCATGCAGGGTCAGGAGCATCTGTGGGAATACTACACCCGCGTGGCGCTGCAGCGCGGGGTGCAGGCCAAGCGCAATATCGGCATCACGGCCGCGCGCGATATCGTTCACGGCGAAGCCTTCCAGAGCATCTTCCCCCGCGTAACGGAGAACCTGGCATGAACCTGTTAAATAAAAAAGGCCTTGTGATCCGCCACCTGCCGCGCCATGACGAGGCGGTTTTGCGCCGCTGTGAGGCGGCCGGGGTGGCGACGCTCCATGAAGCCTGGGATCGTCAGGGGCTGATGGGGCCGGCAATCCGTCCGATTCAGCAGGGCGTCAGCCGGGCGGGCAACGCGGTAACCGTGCTGGTGACGCCTGGCGACAACTGGATGTTTCATGTCGCGGTCGAGCAGTGCCGCGCCGGCGATATTCTGGTGGTGGCCCCGACCTCGCCGTGCGGCGATGGCTTCTTCGGCGATCTACTGGCGACGTCTCTCCAATCGCGCGGCGTGGTCGGGCTGGTGGGCGATATCGGCATTCGTGATTCGCAAACGTTGCGGGAAATGGGATTCGCCGTCTGGTCCCGTCAGGTTTATGCCCAGGGGACGGTGAAAGAGAGCCTCGGTTCGGTTAACGTCCCGGTGATATGCGCAGGTCAGCTTGTACAGCCGGGCGATGTCGTAGTGGCCGACGACGATGGCGTCGTGGTGCTGCCTCACGCCCGGGTCCGTGATGTGCTCCATAAAGCGGAAGCCCGCATGAGCAATGAGCTTGCGAAACGTGAGCGGATGCGCAATGGCGAGTTGGGGCTGGATATTTACGCTATGCGTCCGCGTCTGGCGGAAAAGGGCCTGCGGTATTACGACCGCGCAGACGAGGTGGAGGAATAAATGGCGCAACGCGGAATCCCCTGTCTATGGATGCGCGGCGGCACCTCTAAAGCGGCCTGTTTTCTGGCCGACGATCTGCCTGCCGATCCGGTGCGACGTGATGCGGTGCTGCTGGCGGTGATGGGCTCGCCTGATCCCCGGCAAATTGACGGGATCGGCGGCGCCGATCCGCTGACCAGCAAAGTGGCGATTATCCGCCGCTCCGCACGGCCTGACGCCGATGTGGACTATCTGTTTGCCCAGGTGAACGTGGCGGCGGCTACCGTGGATTATGGCCAAAACTGCGGCAATATTCTCGCCGCCGTTGGCCCTTTCGCCATCGAGCGCGGTCTGGTTCGCCACGATGCGCCGCTCACTCGGGTGCGTATTTTTATGGAGAACACGGGGCAACTGGCGGTGGCAGAGATCCCCTGCGATGCCGACGGGGTTGACTACGTCGGCGAGAGTCGTATCGATGGCGTGCCGGGCAGCGCCAGCCCGATCCTGCTCCATTTTCTTGATGTCGCCGGCTCCAGCTGCGGGGCCCTGCTGCCGACCGGCCGGGTTCGTGACCGTTTTGACGGCGTCGAGGTGACCTGCATCGATAACGGAATGCCGGTGATCCTGCTGCGCGCGTGCGACCTCGGTTGCACCGGCTATGAGACGCGCGAACAGCTGGATAATGACGACGCGCTTAAACGTCGCCTGGAGTCGATTCGCCTGCAGGCCGGGCCGCTGATGCAGCTTGGCGACGTCAGCCAGCGCACGGTGCCCAAGATGACCCTGATCGCCGAGCCGCGACACGGCGGCGCCATCAGCAGCCGCACCTTTATCCCCCACCGCTGCCACGCGTCGATCGGCGTATTTGGCGCGGTGAGCGTGGCCAGCGCTTGTCTGCTCCCCGGCTCTGTCGCGCAGGGCCTGGCGCAGGTAGCGCCAGGCGATACGCCGCTGCTCAGCGTCGAGCATCCGACAGGCGAATTTAGCGTGACGCTTCAGCTTGATGCTGACGGCGCCCTGGCTGGCTGCGGCCTGTTACGCACGGCGCGACTGCTGTTTGCTGGCGAGGTTTTTATTCCGGCCCGCGTCTGGCCGCGTGAGGAGTGATGATGACAATCGCGTTTATTGGTTTTGGCGAGGCGGGTGGCATTCTGGCGGCGGATCTGGCCCGTGAGCATGCGGTGACCATTTGGGATTGCAAGCTCAATGGCCCGGAGCGAGAGGCAATGCTCAGTAAAGCCCGTGATTCGCGCGTTCAGGTGGGAAATTCGCTGGCGCAGGCGCTGGAGGGGGCCACGCTGGTTTTTTCTACTGTGACCGCCGGTGAGGCGCTAAAGGTGGCGCAGCAGGCGGCCGCGCTGCTGCAGCCGGGACAATATTTCCTCGATCTCAACTCCGTGGCGCCGGAGACGAAACGGCAGGCGGCTGAACATTTTCTGCCGGGCGCCTACATTGATGTCGCGGTGATGGCGCCGGTACCGCCGGCCCGATTGCAGACACCGTTATTGATCGGCGGGCCGCAGGCGGAGGCGATCGCGCCGCGTCTGCAGGGGCTGGGGCTGAATGCCCGCTATGGCGCCAGTACGGTGGGCCAGGTGTCGGCGATAAAAATGTGCCGTAGCGTGATGATCAAAGGTCTTGAAGCGCTTACCACAGAATGCCTGTTCGCGGCCCGTGAATACGGCGTTGAGGAGGAGGTGCTTAGCTCCTTGCATCATAGTTTCCCCTCTCTGGGCTGGACAGGCGCGTTCCCCGACTATCTGATCAGCCGGGTGGCGGAACATGGCATTCGGCGCAGCGAAGAGATGGAAGAGGTGGTGAAAACCCTGCGTGACGTGGGGAGCGCCGGGATAATGAGCGAGGCGATCGCGAAAAGCCAGCGCCAGCTGCCGGAGCAGATGGCCGCCCGTAGCCTGAGCTACAGGCAGCTTACGCCGTTTGACTGGAAAACGCTGGTCGCGAGGCTGAAATAACCGCTATTTGGCCGGACAGACGATTTTGTCGATTGCGGCCTGGTAGCTTTTCTGGTTATTGCGCTCCTTCGCCAGCGTTGCTTCGCGGACCGCGTTCTTGTTACCGTCGGTCGCCAGCACTTTATT
This sequence comes from Klebsiella sp. KPN54798, assembly GCF_021184225.1. NCBI lineage: Bacteria > Pseudomonadati > Pseudomonadota > Gammaproteobacteria > Enterobacterales > Enterobacteriaceae > Klebsiella > Klebsiella sp. KPN54798. Next base: position 62,702 of record NZ_CP089234.1, read on the forward strand.
GGCAAAATCGTTGTCGCTGAGGTGGCTTGCTGGCGCGCATTTTTCCTTCACCGCTTTGAGCACCTGCTGTTTTTGCTGCTCGAACTGCAGGCTTTGCAGCGGTGATTCGGCCCACGCCGACGTGGCGCTCAGGGCGGTGACCAGGCATACCATCCAACATGCTTTCATCAGGCTTCTCCTTCCGTAATCGCTTCCGTCAACTATATGCGCAGGCGCGAAAACACGCAAATAGTGGTCAGTTTAACTTATTGAAAATGCGCTTTTTCTCGCCTGCTCAGGCGGCTCTCACCCGCCGCCGCGAGTCGATGGCGATCAGCACCACCGACGCGAGGATCAGCAGAGTGCCCAGCCAGTCCGGCAGCGTGAAGGTGATCCCCAGCAGCAGGAGCGACAGCAGGGCGCTGCTCAGCGGTTCGGCGCAGCTGAGGATCCCGGCCTTTGCGCCGCCAATCTTCTGCGCGCCGTTGAGATAGAGGCTGAAGGTCAGCGAAGTACCGATCACCACCAGGTAGAAAAAAGCTAACAGCAGGCTGCCGTTAACCACAAAATCGGTGCCCTGGCCGCCGTAAAACGGCAATAGCATCGCGCCGCCGAACAGCATGCTCCAGCCGACGATGGGCAGCGTCCCGTAGCGGGCAATCAGCGTTGAAGGATAGGTGGTATAAAAGGCGGCGGCAAACGCCGAGGCGATCCCCCAGAACAGCGCCGCCGGCGAAATCGACAGCGTCGTTGGGTTGCCGTGGGTCACCAGCAGAAAGGTGCCCGCCAGCGAGGTGCAGATAGCCCCCAGCACCAGCGGAGTGGGACGCGCTTTGCGGGCGAGGGCGAACCAGGCGACGATGATCGTCGGCGACAGAAACTGCAGCACCGTGGCCGTGGCGGCATTGGATTTTTCAATGGTCATCAGAAAGGTGAACTGCACGGTTAGCGCGCCAAACAGCGAGAAAAACAGCAGGCTTAGGGCGTCGCGGCGGTTTTGCAGCACGCGGAAAATGCGGTCGCCGTGAACAAAGCCGAGCATCAGCAGGATCAGCCCGGCGAACAGCAGACGCGTCATGGTCAGAAACGGCGACGACATCTGGCTTTCCTGCATAATAAATTGCGCACACACCCCGGAACTGCCCCACAGCACGGCGGCAATCAGTACGTTCAGCATCCCTTTTTTGCTGGAGCCCATCTTTTCCTCAAGCGAAATATGACAAAGGGGAATCATAGCATGCGCGCGCCCGGGCGGCGGGGCAGGAAATGGTAGTCGGGCGCGGCGGCGTAACTATTTTGCAGGCCCGGTAAGGCGAAGCCGCCGCCGGGCATTAACCGATAGTCGCGTTCTAGCTTAAATCGACATTTTTACTGCCGAACAGCCAGGTGAGGACAAAACCGCACAGGTAGGAGACCGCCAGCCCGCCGGCGTAGACCGCCATCCCGGCGTAAATTCCGCTGCCGGAGGTCATCAGCGGCAGCGCCACCAGACCGGACGGACCGAACACCGTGTTCAGGCCGACCGGCAGCCCCAGCCAGGCGATCAGTCCGACGAAGAACCCGCCGCAGGCGCCGCCGAGGCAGGCGGTGACAAACGGCTTCATCCGCGGCAGGGTGACGCCGTAGATCAGCGGCTCGCCAATCCCGAGGAAGCCCGGAATAATCGCCCCTTTAATCTGGGTTCGCAGCAGCGAATCGCGCTTCGCCCGCCAGAACAGCGCCAGCGCCGCCCCCACCTGCCCGGCCCCGGCCATCGCCAGGATCGGGAACAGCGAGTTAAAGCCCTGGGCGTCCACCAGCGCAAAATAGACCGGGACAAACCCCTGATGGACGCCGAACATCACCGCCAGCAGGAACAGGCCGGCCAGCACCGCCGAGCCAAACGGGTTGCCGTTAAGATGCAGGAACAGCCACGACATGCCGGTAAACAACCAGCCGCCAATCGGCATGATCACCGTAAAGGTCACCGCGCCCATGATCAGCAGCGTCACCGCCGAAGTGAGGATCATATCGAGGTTGGCCGGCATCACCCGCCGCACCTGGCGTTCAACCCACGCGCCAAGGATAGCGGCGATCAGTACGCCGATGATATTGCCGCGCGGATCGATGCCATGGCCGAAGAAGGTGGAAATGCCGGCGTAGAAGCCGCTGGTTGCCTCCGGGTTGTAGCCCAGCACGAACAGCGAGGCGATAATCGCGCCGTTCACGCCGGAGCCGCCGAACGCCTTCTGCGCGTTATAGCCAATCAGGATACTCAGAAAGGTGAACATCCCTTTGCTGAAGACCTTCATATAGCCAATCAGCGCCACCAGGCTGGCGTTCGGATGGGCGTTCTCCAGTACGAAAACCTGTTCCGCCAGGGTGGCGAAGCCCAGCAGCAGCCCGACGGCGATAAAGCCGGGGATCAGCGGCGTAAAGATGGTGGCGAATTTGGCGAGAAACTTCTGCACCGCGCTGGTCTGCTTGCCCTTCAGCGCCTGCTTTTTCTCCGCCGCGACGTCGGCCAGCGTCGGCGCGGCGGCGGGCGCCGCCTCCAGCAGGCCGTTCATCATTTCGGCGGCGGTTTGCGCCTTGCCGGGGCCGAGCACCACCTGGAACTGCTCGTCGCTGACGATCACCCCCATCACGCCGTCAATCTGGCGGATGGCGGCGCTGTCGGCCAGACTTTCATCGCGCAGGGTCAAGCGCAGGCGCGTCATGCAGTTGCCCGCCTGCGCGACGTTTGCGGCGCCGCCCACGTGGGCGAGGATCCGCGCTATCATCTCTTTCGTTATTTTTGCCATTGCCCGTTACCTGTCTGTCGGCGCTCAGGTGTTGCTGAGCGCCTTGCGGATATAGCCGTTGTTTTTCGCCAGCAGCGACTGCGCCTCTGCGGCGCTTAAGTCCGCCAGCACCATCACGATCGCCGTTTTACAGTGGCGGCCGCAGGCCTCCAGCGCCTTCTGGGCGGTGGCGCGATCGCAGTCGGTAGCCTCCATCACGATAGAGACCTGGCGCTCAATCAGCTTGGCGTTGGTCGCTTCGACGTCGACCATCAGGTTGCTGTACACCTTGCCGACGCGGATCATCGCCCCGGTGGAGATCATGTTCAGCACCAGCTTCTGCGCGGTGCCGGCTTTCAGGCGGGTAGAGCCAGTGACCACTTCCGGGCCGACCACCGGGGTGATCGCCACGTCCGCCAGCTGGGCCATTTCGCCATGCGGGTTACAGCTGACGATGGCGACAAAGGCATTCTGACTATGGGCGTATTCCATGGCGCCAATGACGTACGGCGTGCGTCCGCTGGCCGCCAGCCCCACCAGCACATCGCGGTTGCTGAAGTTCAGGTTCTGCAGATCCATCGCCCCCTGCGCTTTGTTGTCTTCCACATTTTCCACGGCGCTGAGAATCGCTTTATGTCCGCCGGCGATGATCCCCACCACCTGCTCCGGGCGGGTGCCGAAGGTCGGTGGGCATTCGCTGGCATCGAGGATCCCCAGACGCCCTGAGGTACCCGCGCCAATGTAAATCAAGCGGCCACCGGCCTGCAGCGCTGCCGCGACCTTATCCACCACCTCGGCAATCTGCGGCAGATAGGGCGTTATCGCCTGGGCTACCTGCTGGTCTTCCTGGTTTATCACCGTCAGCATCTCGAGGGTGGAGAGGGTGTCAATGTTGGCGCTGTTGGCGTTACGTCGCTCGGTCAGCAGTTTGCTCAGGTCGATACTCATAGAAACCTCGTTATTCTCAGTGGCGCGCAGTATAAGGAATTATTTATTCCTTGCCTGTGAAGAGTATCACGATTAGTACGTGGAGAATAATACGAGAATGGTAGATATGGCGGGAAATAGTGCGGTAATAAATCTGGAATATTTTATTACCGCAGCAGGAGATTAGCGTGCGTCGCGCGGTTTGCTGAGGCCCAGCAGCAGCGCCAGCAGGTAGCAGATGGCCATCGCGAGGCTCATTTTCAGCATCGTTTCGCCGCCGAGACCCGCCAGCGGCGCGGCGATGCCGCCGAAGACAAACATCAGGGTGCCCATCAGCGCGGACGCGGTCCCGGACTGCGCGGCGTCGACGGCGCTCATCGCCTCCGCGCCGGCGACGGTGCTGATGCCGCTCATCAGCGACACGGTAAAGAACAGGCCGACCAGCGCCAGCACCGGCAGATGCAGCCAGGCAAACAGCAGCATGATCGCCGCACAGCTCACGGCCAGCGTCAGGCCGCCGCGCAGCAGGCTTTCGGCGCTAAAGCGGCGCGCCAGACGGGAAAAGATCATCGCGGCGATGATCAGCCCGATACCGTTCAGACCGAACAGCAGACTGAACTGCATGGCGCTCATGCCGTATTCGCTCTGCATCACGAAGGAAGAAGAGCCGATGTAGGAGAACAGCCCGGCCATCATAAAGGCCTGGATCAGGCAGAAGCGCAGAAAGCGGCGATTTTTCAGCACCGGCTGGCCGGGCCGTTGGCGGCTGGCATGCGCCGCTGTGGCCGGGCGCGTTTCCCGCAGGATCGCCAGGCTCATCACCAGCAGCACGCCGCCAATGGCGGCCATCGTCCAGAAGAGAATTCGCCAGTCGAAGGCGGTGATAACGTAGCCGCCCAGCACCGGGGACAGCACCGGCGCAATGCCGTTCACGGTCATCAGCAGGGCGAAAAACTGGGTCAGCAGGGTGCCCTGGTATTTATCGCGGGCAATGGATCGCGACAGCACCGAGCCGCCGGCGCCGGCAAAGCCTTGTAAAAAGCGCCAGACAATCAGCATGTTGATATCGCGGGTCAGGGCGCACATCGCCGAAGAGAAGATAAACAGCAGCAGCGACAGCGCCAGCGGTTTCAGGCGGCCAATGCGGTCGCTCAGCGGGCCGAAAAACAGCTGACCCAGGCCGAGACCAATCAGCGCGGCGGTCAACGACAGCTGGGTCTGGGTGCTGGTGGCCTGCAGCTGCTGAGTGATCTCCGGCAGCGCCGGCAGATAAAAATCCGTGCACAGCGGGCCGATACCCGACAGCAGGCCGAGGATCAGCGCCCAGGAGAGGGAAACACGTGCCATAACGATTCCTTGTAGAGGCCGGGCTCGGTCGCCCGGCGGGTAAGTTTAACTGGCGCCGCCGCCCAGCGACTGCCAGAGGGTGATCCGGTTATTGAGGTCGGTCTGCTGCAGGGACAGCAGCGTCGTTTTCGCCGACCACAGCGTGCGCTGAGCGGTGAGCACCGACAGATAATCGCCGACCCCGGCCTGATAGCTCTTCATGGCGATATCCAGCGATGTCTGCTCGGCGGCGACATACTGCCGCTGAGCATCAAGCTCTTCGCTCAGCGTTTCCCGGCGCGCCAGCGCATCGGCAACGTCCTTAAACGCGCTCTGAATCGATTTCTCGTAGGTGGCGATCAGCCCCTTTTTCTCCGCTTCCGCATAGCGCAGCTGCGACAGGTTGCTGCCGCCGGTGAACAGCGGCAGGCTGATGGAGGGGGCGAACGACCACACCTGCATCCCGTGGCTGAACAGCGACGACAGCGAGTCGCTGCCGACCCCGGCGCTGGCGGTCAGGGAAATCGACGGGAAGAAGTTCGCCCGCGCCGCGCCGATATCGGCATTGGCGCTCTTCAGATTGTGCTCCGCTTCCTGAATGTCCGGCCGACGCAGCAGCACCGACGACGACACGCCCGCCGGCACCAGCGCGATGCTGTTATCCCCGAGACTCTCGAGAGTGCCGGGCAGCAGGCTCTCCGGCACGGTTTCCCCCGCCAGCAGGTTAATGGCGTTTTTATCCTGCGCCACCAGCGTGCGATAGCTGGCGACGCTGGCGCGCGCCTGCTGATAGACGCTTTCCGCCGAGCTTACATCGCCGGCTGAGGCGGTGCCAACCGCCATCTGGCGGGCGACGATGTTGCGCGAGTTTGCCGCGCTGTCCATGGTCTGCTGCGCCAGCGCCAGATTGCTGTTATCCGTCGCCAGCGTCACCCAGGCGGTGGTCAAATCGGCAATCATCGTCAGCCGGGTATTCTGCGCGGTGAATTCGCTGGCAAGCCAGGTTTCGCGCGCCGCGCGCGACAGGCTCTGGTTCTTGCCGAACAAGTCCAGTTCGAAGCTGGAGACCGCGCCGTCGGCCTGTGAAGCGGAGCTCAGGCCGCTGGCCACCGTTTTGCTGCGGGTGTGGCTCAGTTCGGCATCAACGGTGGGAAACAGCGATGCCCGCGTTTCGCCATACTGGGCGCGCGCGGCCTCGATATCGGCCAGCGCCTTTTGCACATCGCGGTTGCTGTTCAGCGCGATGCTGACCAATTTTTTCAGCCGCGCGTCATTGACCACTTTCTGCCAGTCGCCGACCACCGCCGTCGATTCGCCGTGCGCCCCGGGCAGGGTGGCCGGCACCGGCGCGGCCGGGCGATCATAATGCGGGTCAAGCGAGACGCAGCCCGCGGTCAGGAGCGCGATAAACATAAAACTTAAACGAAACATACCTTACTCCTGAGAAGGACGTTGGCGGGTGAAGAGACGTTTCACCAGCACGAAGAACAGCGGTACGAAGAACACCGCCAGCAGGGTGGCCGTCAGGGTGCCGCCGATAATCCCGGTGCCGATCGCCACGCGGCTGTTGGCTCCGGCGCCGGTGGCGATGGCCAGCGGCAGCACCCCGGCGATAAACGCCAGCGAGGTCATGACAATCGGGCGCAGGCGAGTCTGCGCGGCGCGGATCGCCGCCCGGGAGAGCGAATACCCCTCATCCACGGCGGATTCAGCGAACTCCACGATCAGGATGGCGTTTTTCGACGACAGGCCGATGGTGGTCAGCAGCGCCACCTGGAAGTAGACGTCGTTGCTTAAGCCGCGCAGCGTCGCCGCCAGCGCCGCGCCAAGCAGGCCGAGCGGGATGACCATGATCACCGAGAACGGCACCGACCAGCTCTCATACAGCGCCGCCAGGCACAGGAACACCACCAGAATCGAGATGGCGTACAGGCTCATCGCCTGGCCGCTGGCCAGCTTTTCCTGCAGCGAAATGCCGCTCCACGCCCAGGTGGAGCCCGCCGGCAGGCTGTCGGCCAGCTTTTCCATCTTGTCCATCGCCGCGCCGGAGCTGAAGCCGGCGGCGTTTTCGCCCTGGATCTCAAAGGCGGCGGAGCCGTTGTAGCGCACCAGGCTTTCCGGGCCGTATTGCCAGTGGGTGGTGGCGAAGGCGGAGAACGGCGTCATGCTGTTATCGCTGCCGCGAACGAACCATTTGCCGAGGTCCGACGGCACCGCGCGCGCGTCGCTTTCGCCCTGGATATAGACCTTTTTCACCCGGCCGCGATCGATAAAGTCATTCACGTAGGTACCGCCCCAGGCGCTGGAGAGCGTATCGGTCACGTCGCTCAGCGACAGCCCCAGCGAGACGGCTTTGTTGTTATCGATATCCACCTGCAGCTGCGGCATCTGCGGCAGATCGTTAGCGCGCACCGACTGCAGTTCGCTGCTCTGGTTGGCCGCCGCCAGCAGCTGGCTGCGCAGCTTCATCAGGCTGTCACGGTCGGTACCGCCGCTGGCCATCAGTTCGAAGGTGAAGCCGTTGCTCTGCCCGAGACCGTCTACCGACGGCGGGGTCATGGCGAAGAGGGTGGCGTCGCGGATCGTCCCCAGCTCTTTGGTGGCGCGCAGGGCGATGGCCTGGGCGGTATTATCGTCCCCTTTGCGTTGCGACCAGTTTTTCAGCGACACGAAGGCCATCCCGGCGTTCTGCCCGCTGCCTCTAAAGCTGAAGCCGTCGACGGTGAAAATGACGTCGGTATTGGCTTTCTCTTTGGTGAGGAACCAGTCGGTGACCTGGCGGCGCACCTCGGCGGTACGCACCGCCGTCGCCCCGGCGGGCAGGGTGTACTGGACCATTATCTCCCCCTGGTCCTCCACCGGCAGGAAGCTGCCAGGCAGCTTCCACATCGCCAGCGCCATCGCCCCGCAAATCAGCGCGTAAGCGCCCATCATCACTGCGCCCCGGCGCAGGCCGCCGAGTACGCGGTGCTGGTAGCCTGCTTCCGTGCGCCCCCACAGGCGGTTAAAGGCGCCGAAGAACCCTTTGGTGTGCGGTTTGGAGTGGCTGAGCAGCGCGCCGCACAGCGCCGGGGTGAGGGTCAGCGCTACCACTACCGACAGCATCATCGCCGAGATAATGGTTACCGAGAACTGGCGATAGATGACCCCAGTCGAACCGCCGAAGAAGGCCATCGGCAGGAACACCGCCGACAGCACCAGGGCAATCGCCACCAGCGCGCCGGAAATTTCGCCCATCGATTTTTCGGTGGCTTCGCGAGCGGGGAGCCCTTCGTCGCGCATAATGCGCTCCACGTTCTCCACCACCACGATGGCGTCATCCACCAGCAGGCCGATCGCCAGCACCATGGCGAACAGCGTCAGGGTGTTAATCGAGTAGCCGAACAGCGCCAGCACGCCGAAGGTGCCAAGCAGCACCACCGGCACCGCCACCGCCGGAATGAGCGTCGCGCGGAAGTTCTGCAGGAACAGATACATCACGCAGACTACGAGGATAATCGCTTCGAACAGGGTCTGAATCACGTCCTCGACCGAGATTTTGATGAACTCGGTGCTGTCCTTCGGATAGGCAATATCGTAACCCTGCGGCATCTGACGCTGGAATTCGGCGATTTTGCTTTTCACCAGCGTCGCGGTGTCCAGCGCGTTGGCGCCGGGGGCCATCATCACCGCGATCCCGGCGGCCGGGTGGCCGTTCAGATTGGCGGTGGCGGTGTAATCCTCGCTACCCATTTCCACCCGCGCGACATCGCTCAGGCGCACCACCGAGCCGTCGGCCTGGCTTTTCACGATGATCGCTTTGAACTGGTCAGGGGTTTGCAGCCGGGACTGCGCGCGCACGGTGGCGGTTAATTGCTGGGCATTGGACGACGGCAGGGCGCCGATTTTACCGGCGGAAACCTGCACGTTCTGCGCCTCAATCGCCGACTGGACGTCGGAAGGCATCAGCGAGTAGGAGGCGAGTTTGGTCGGGTCCATCCAGACGCGCATCGCGTATTCGGCGCCGAATACCTGCAGGCTGCCGACGCCCTCCACGCGCGCCAGCGGGTCCTGCATATTGCTGACCAGCCAGTCGGAGATATCGGAGCTGGTGGCGCGGTTGGTTTTGTCATACACCGCGAGGATCAGCAGAAAGCTGCTCTGCGATTTTTCCACCGTTACGCCGGACTGCTGGACTTCGCTCGGCAGCCGCGATTCCGCCTGCTGCACTTTATTTTGTACCTGCACCTGGGCGGTGTCCGGGTCGGTCCCCTGCTCAAAGGTGACGGTGATGCTGACCGAGCCGTCGGAGCTGCTGGTGGAGCTGAAGTAGAGCAGATGGTCGAGGCCGGTGAGCTGCTGCTCGATCACCTGGGTGACGCTGTTCTCCAGGGTTTCGGCGGACGCCCCGGTATAGGTGGCGGAGATTTTCACCGCCGGCGGGGCGACATCCGGGTACTGGCCTACCGGCAGCGTGCGGATCGCCAGCACCCCGGCGAGCATAATCAGAATGGCGATCACCCAGGCAAATACCGGGCGACGCACGAAGAAACGGGAGAACATCAGGCGTTGCCTCCGTTATTGTTGACGGCGACGGCCTTCACTGTCTGTCCGGGGGCCACTTTACCGGTGCCTTCGACAATCAGCTTGTCGCCCGCTTTCAGGCCGCTCAGCACCAGCCATTTATCGCCGTAGGTGTCGCCGGTTTCCACGGTACGCTGCTCAACTTTGTTGGCGGCATCGACCACCAGCGCCGTGGCGTCGCCTTTGGCATCGCGGGTGATCCCCTGCTGCGGGGCGAGGATCGCGTCGTTCATGATGCCTTCATCGATGCGCGCGCGGACGAACATCCCCGGTAGCAGGACGTGCTGCGGGTTGGGGAAGATAGCGCGCAGGGTTACCGAGCCGGTAGATTCATCGACGGCGACTTCGGTGAGCGCCAGACGCCCTTTTTCGGGATAGGTACTGCCATCTTCCAGGGTTAACGTCACGCTGAGGGTGTCGCTGTTGCTGGCCAGGCTTTGCTTGCGTAAACGCAGGAGATCGACGCTGGATCGCGTCAGATCAACATACATGGTGTCGAGCCCGCGGATCGTCGCCAGCGCGGTATCCTGATCGGCGGAGACCAGCGCCCCCGGCGTAACCGACGAGATGCCGATGCGCCCGGCAATCGGCGCGGTGACGGTGGTCCAGTTCAGGTTAATGCGCGCGCTCTCCAGCGCCGCTTTCTTCGATTCCACGCTGGCCTTGTCCTGGGCGCAGGTGGCGGCGGCGTCGTCAGCATCCTGGCGGGAAACGCCGTTATCCCTGACCAGCGACGCGTAGCGCTGGGCCTTCTGGCAATCGGAGACCACCAGCGCCTGGGCCTGTTTCAGCGCCGCCGCCGCTTCGTTCCAGGCCGCGCGATAGCTGGAGGGATCGATCTGGTAAAGGGCCTGCCCGGCCTTCACCATATCGCCTTCGGTAAACAGGCGTTTCTGGATGATGCCGCCCACCTGCGGGCGAACTTCGGCGCTGAGCGAGGCGGTGGTGCGGCCGGTGAGCTGGCTGACTACCGGCACCGGCTGGCTTTGCAGGGTGACCACGCCCACTTCCGGCGTGGGTTGCTGCGGAGCAGATGTCTGCGCATTATCGCATCCGCTAAGGAGAAATAATGCTGTCGCGATGGGAGCTATGATGTATTTCATTATATTTTCTCAAGATATAAGACGTCCGCCCCGTTTATTTAAAAACGAGGGAATAGGTTGGGCGCTGAGGCATTTTCGGGTGAGCGAAAATGACAAAAAAGGAACACAGATGTTCCTGAACGTGATTGTTATTGTGTCTCCGCTGAAGCCAACCTCTTCGGTCTTCAGGAGGTGAAAAGCGCATCTCCTCTGGTTTTGTTGTGAGAATGATCATTCTCATTTTTCCCCATTATACGATCCGTCGCGATAATGGAAAGGTTTTTTTGCTTACTTTTAGAACGCAAAAAATTAAGGCAAATAATCATGGAGAAAATAAGAATATTTTGTGAAAGTGGAGAGGGAAAATAACCATTCGGCAGCGCGATACTGGAGATAGTTAATGACACTAATCATTACAAAAAGCATTAATCCCAACGATCAACAAGAATTATTTTCCGGTCTGCGGCAGTATAATCAGCAGTATCTCGATGCGGCGCAGTTTGGCGATCTGGGGATTTACTCGCGCGATGCGCAAGGGGTAATGCAGGGCGGGCTGATTGCCAAACGCAAGGGCAACTGGCTGTGCATTGAGTATCTGTGGGTTAGCGAGACGACGCGCGGGCGCGGGCTGGGGAGCGAACTGATGCAGGAGGCGGAACAGCAGGCGCAGGCGCAAGGCTGCAGCCATCTGCTGGTGGATACCTTTAGCTTCCAGGCGCTGCCGTTTTATCAGAAATTAGGCTATCAGCTGCAGATGTCGCTGCCCGACTTCCCGCACGCAGGCATGCAGCGCCACTATTTGTCGAAGGCGCTGTAACGATCCTGGTATCCCCGGGCGGTCAGGTACCGCACCTGTGGTTGTGCCGGATGGCGGCATAAATGCCTTATCCGGCCTACACAGTCCTCCCGTAGTTTCGCCCCACCCAGGACCGGCAAGCGCAACGCCGCCGGGCAGGATATCAGGCACGGCACCTGTATTCTTGCCGGGTGGCGGCTGTTGCCTTACCCGGCCTACGGTTCGTGCTGTGCGCTCCCTGCGGCATAAGAGACATAACGCAGAAGATCAACCGGGAGCGCAATCTGCCGGGAATTAACATAGAAGTTGTAGCCCTGCTAAGCGTAGCGCGAGCAGGGAAAATCCCGGATGGCGGCGCGTGGTGTCTTATCCGGACTACAAAAGCGTCAAAACCACGCCTTAACCTCCAACGCCGTGGCCCATTAACGCCAGCGCGTGGCTGACGATGGTCTGACGGTTGACCGCCTGTAAACGCGGATCGCTGTGAATGCGTGAAAATGGCACCAGCACCAGGCTAATCACCGTGGTAAACAGCAGCTCCGGCGCCAGCGCCGGATTGATCTTGCCTTCCTGCTGCCAGCGACGCACCGTCCCCAGCATCACCTGAAAACGCTCCTCGCCGAAGCGGGCATCCATATGCTGGCGCAGAATCGGCATTTCGCCGATGATCTCCTGCATCCACAGCGGCGCGAACCAGGCGTTTTTCTCCGCCATATGCCCCAGCGTTTCGACCATCATCGTCAGCGCCAGCACCGGGTCCTGTGGATGATCGACAAAGATGCGGCTGATGTGATTGCGCAGCGGCATAAAGCGCTCCTCAATCAGCTGAGTCACCAGCGCATCCCGCGAGCTGAAGTAGTAATGCAGCATCGCCGGCGTCACCCCGGCCTCTTTGGCGATGGCGTTCAACGATACGCGGCCCGCCCCGTCGCGGGCAAACAGCGTCAGGGCGATGTCCATCAACTGTTCGCGGTTGGCGGTACCCGGTTTTTTACCGCGCGGCCGACCCGGGCGGCGGGGAGCATCCTGATCCTTTTGTGCTGTCATGATATGGCGATCTCTTGACCCGACTCATTCTTTCACTAAATATTAATTATGCATTTAATTAATTTCAAGCGAGCGTTGCAATGACTTCTCAAGTCGCTAACCCACCGGTGCAGTCGATACGCCTGCTGTTCAGCGCATTGCTGCTGGTGATGCTGCTTTCAGCGCTGGATCAGACCATTGTCTCCACCGCGCTGCCGACGATTGTCGGCGAACTGGGCGGGCTGGACAAGCTTTCCTGGGTGGTCACCGCCTATATCCTCAGCTCCACCATCGCGGTGCCGCTGTACGGTAAATTTGGCGATCTGTTCGGCCGCAAAATTGTGCTGCAGGTGGCGATTGGGCTGTTTCTCGTCGGCTCCGCGCTCTGCGGGCTGGCGCAGAATATGACCCAACTGGTACTGATGCGCGGCCTGCAGGGGCTCGGCGGCGGCGGCCTGATGGTGATCAGCATGGCGGCGGTCGCCGACGTCATCCCGCCCGCCAACCGCGGCCGCTATCAGGGGCTGTTCGGCGGCGTTTTCGGCCTGGCGACGGTGATCGGCCCGCTGATCGGCGGTTTTCTGGTGCAGCACGCCTCCTGGCGCTGGATCTTCTATATCAACCTGCCGCTCGGCCTGTTCGCGCTGCTGGTGATCGGCGCGGTATTCCACAGCAGCAATAAACGCAGCCAGCATCAGATTGACTGGCTGGGGGCGATTTATCTCAGCATGGCGCTGCTGTGCATCATCCTGTTTACCTCGGAAGGGGGCAGCGTCCATGCGTGGAATGACCCGCAGCTGTGGTGCATTCTGGCCTTCGGCATCGTGGGGATCATCGGCTTTATTTACGAAGAACGGATGGCCGCCGAGCCGATTATTCCGCTGGCGCTGTTCCGCAACCGCAGCTTCCTGCTGTGCAGCCTGATCGGCTTCGTCATCGGCATGTCGCTGTTCGGGTCAGTCACCTTCCTGCCGCTCTATCTGCAGGTGGTGAAGGAGGCGACGCCCACCGAGGCCGGGTTACAGTTAATCCCGCTGATGGGAGGCCTGCTGCTGACCTCGATTATCAGCGGGCGGATTATCAGCCGTACCGGTAAATATCGCCTGTTTCCGATCCTCGGCACCCTGCTCGGCGTGACCGGCATGGTACTGCTGACCCGCATCACCATTCACTCGCCGCTGTGGCAGCTGTACCTGTTTACCGGCGTGCTGGGAGCGGGTCTGGGGCTGGTGATGCAGGTGCTGGTCCTGGCGGTGCAGAATGCGATGCCGGCGCAGATGTACGGCGTCGCCACCTCCGGCGTGACCCTGTTCCGCTCGATTGGCGGCTCCATCGGCGTGGCGCTGTTTGGCGCGGTGTTCACGCACGTGCTGCAGAGCAACCTGCAACAACTGCTGCCGGAAGGCGCGGTGCTGCCGCCGGGAATGAATCCGGTGGCGGTCCAGCACCTGCCCGCGGATATCCGCCTCGACTACCTCGACGCCTTCGGCGCGGCGATCCACGCGGCGTTTCTGATGGCGGCCGGCATTATGGCGGTGGCGTTTGTCCTCTCATGGCTGTTAAAGGAGGCGCCGCTGAAGACCGCGACGCATTAAGCGGCCCCGGCGATGCGCAGCAGTGCCTGACGCAGCGCCGGTGCGGCAAAATCGATAAATTTGCGCAGCTTAAGCGGCGCCAGATCCCGAGCGGTATACAGCAAATGGACCGGCGCCGGATCCGGCTCGACGTTTTCCAGCAGCAGACGGAGCTCCCCGTGGCGCAGGCCATCCAGCGCCTGATAATGCAGTAAGCGGGCCACCCCCACCCCCAGCCGCGCGGCATCGGCGGCGCTCTCTGGCGTGGTGACGGATAGCACCGGCGGCAGGTTAATCAGCTGGTCCTCGCGCTCAGCGGCGCGAAAGCGCCAGCCGCGATAGGGCATCGGCGATTCAATGCGGATGATCGGCAGCGCCGCCAGATCGCGCGGCCGCTGCGGCTCGCCGTATTTCGCCAGCAGCGCCGGATGGGCGCAGGCCACAATCCGCATGGTGCCGAGGCGGGTGGCCACCATGCTGCTGTCCGCCAGGTCGCCAATCCGCACCGCCAGATCGACATGGTCGCTCACCAGGTCGGCATTGCGATCGCTGAGCAGCAAACGGACGCGAATTAGCGGGTAGCGGGCGATAAATTCACTGATTACCGGAAGAACGTGCTGGCGTCCAAACATCGTCGGCGCGGAGATCACCAGCTCACCCTTTGGCTCCTGATATTCGCCCGTCGCCTGGCGTTCGGCGTTTTCCACCTCCTCAAGGATCCGCCGCGCGGCGGCAACATAATCGACCCCGGCGTCGGTGAGCGTCAGTTTGCGGGTGGTTCGCGCCAGCAGGCGTACGCCCAGCGCGCTCTCCAGTTCGCCAATATGGCGGCTGACGGTGGTCAACGGCATATTCAGCGCCCGCGCCGCTGCCGACATGCTCCCCAGCTCGGTCACTTTCACCAGCAGCGCCATCGCGCTTAATCGATCCATTATTCTCCCGTTTTGCGGAAAGATGATTGCCACTTTACCCGTATTATCATTCTTCACAGTACAGTCCATGATGGCGCCAGACAACAGGAGGCGCTATGGCAGCAACCTTTCTCGATATCGCTATCACCCCGGACGTGATGGATGTGCAGCATGAAATGGGCAGCGACTCGCTGTGGCAAACGCCGCGCAGTCGCCGCCAGGCCGACCGCTTCGGCGACAGCGAAGCGGGGATGATCGCCACCCGCGACAGCTTTTATCTGGCGACGGTGTCGCAGAGCGGCTGGCCCTACATTCAGCATCGCGGCGGCCCGCCGGGGTTTCTGCATCTGCTGGATGACACCACCCTGGCGATGGCCGATTTCGGCGGTAACCGCCAGTACATTACTACCGGCAATCTGCGCGGCAGCGACCGGGCCTGCCTGTTTTTGATGGATTATCCGCGCCGTGCCAGGCTGAAAATCTACGCCACCGTCGAGGTCCTGGCGGCAGAGGACCACCCGCAGCTGCTGGCGCAGGTGGCGCCGGCCAACTATCGCGCCCGCATTGAACGTCTGTTTCTTTTTCATTTGCAGGCGTTTGACTGGAACTGCCCGCAGCACATTACGCCGCGCTACAGCGCGCAGCAGGTGGCGGAGTACAGCCAGAACCTGCAGCAACGTATTCATGACCTGGAGCAGGAGAATCAGCGCCTGCAGCAGCAATTAGCCCGTAGAGGAGAGTAAGCATGACCGAACAACGTCCCCCGTTACCGCCGTTTACCCGCGACAGCGCTATCCAGAAGGTCCGCGCCGCGGAAGATGGCTGGAACAGCCGCGATGCGGAAAAAGTCGCCCTGGCCTACACCGTGGATAGCGAATGGCGTAACCGCAGCGAATTTGTCCACGGTCGGGGGCAAATTGTTGAGTTCCTGCAGCGAAAATGGCGCAAGGAGCAGCAATACCGGCTGATTAAGGAGCTGTGGGCATGGCAGGAGAATCGCATTGCCGTGCGCTTCGCCTATGAGTGGTGCGACGACAGCGGCAACTGGTTTCGCTCGTATGGCAATGAGAACTGGGAGTTTGATAAGCATGGACTGATGCAGACGCGCTACGCCTGCATCAACGATCTGCCAATTAGCGAAAGCGAGCGCCTGTTCCACTGGCCGCAGGGGCGCCGCCCGGACGATCATCCGGGGCTCAGCGATCTGGGGCTGTAAAACCGGCGCTGCGCGACGGATTAATCGGCTTTCGGGAAGTCGACCACCGTGTCGTTAACCCGGTTCACCATGTTGGTGAACAGGATGGCGCTGATGGCGCTGATAATCTCAATCACCTGCTGGTCGCTAAAACCGGCGTTGCGCAGCGCGGCGACGTCGGCTTCCGGCAGCGTACCGGTGGTGGTCACCAGGGTCTGCGCGAATTTCACCAGCGCATCAAGCTGCGTCTCTTCCGCATACTCCCCGCGGCGCAGGGCGTGGATCTGCTCGCTGCTGAAGCCGGCTTTTTTCGCCATCAGGGTGTGCGCGGCCAGGCAGTAGTCACAGCCGGTGGCTTCGCTGACCGACAGATTAATCGCCTCCAGCTGTTGGGCGCTGAGGCTGCCTTTATGGAGCATCGCATTGTGCGCCAGCGCCTGCTGCAGCGCCGCCGGCGAGTGGCCGCCGATGGTGAGATAGGCGTTCGGCACTTTGCCCATCGCTTTTTTAATCCCGGCGAAAATATCGGCGGCTTTGCCGGTGGCGTCTTGTTCACGGATATCTGCTAAACGGCTCATGGTTAACTCCTGTTGTTATCGAGGGTGTGTTGGCAATGGGGTCATCTTAGGCGCTTGCCGCATGCTAGACTGGCGGTCTTCGTCTCACCTTTTTGTCTTATCGTCTCAGGAGAAGCATGGACAGTCTCAGTCATCTGCTGGCGCTGCTGGCGCCGCGCTGCGAAGTGAACCTGCACTGTCGCTTCGGCGGCCGCTGGCAGGCCGGGCACCAGCAAATGCGCAGCGGCGTGGTGCCCTGGCACGTGGTGCTGCGCGGCGAGGGGCGGCTCAACGTCGGCGGCCAGACCCATCACCTGCGCGCGGGAGATGTCGTCCTCCTGCCCCACGGTTCGCCGCACCTGATGGAGAGCCTGGTGGAGTGGGGCCAGGTGCTGCCGGTGGCGCACCGGTTTAACGGCACGGTGACGGAAATGCGCGCCGGCCCGGCGGAGGGGGCGCTGGAGATGCTGTGCGGCGAATTCTATTTTGGTCCGCACGTCAGCTGGCTGTTCAGTGAAGCATCGACGCTGATCCATCTCCATACCGATGCGCGTGAAGACTGCCCGGAGCTGGACGCGCTGCTTAATATACTGGTGCGCGAGAGCCTGGCGCAGCGTCCCGGCGGCAGCGCTATCGTGCGCAGCCTCGGCGATACGCTGCTGGTGCTCCTGCTGCGCATGCTGCTTGGCGAGCAACAGCCGCCCGGCGGGCTGCTGCGCCTGATGAGCGATGAACGCCTGATGCCGGCGGTGCTGGCGGTGATGGCGACCCCGGAGCAACCGTGGACGCTGGAGAGTATGGCCGCCCGTGCCTTTCTGTCGCGGGCCACCTTCGCCCGTCATTTTGCCCGCGTTTATCACCTGACGCCGCAGGCGTGGCTGTCGCAGCTGCGAATGGCGCTGGCCGCCCGGCTGCTGCGCCTGGAGCGTCAGACCAACCTCGAGGTCATTGCCGAACGCTGCGGCTTTCAGTCGCTGGCGTCCTTCTCGAAGCGCTTCAAAATGCGCTATGGCGTGACGCCGGGCGAGTGGCGCCGGGGCTAGCGCCTCGCGTTTCGCGAAGATGATTTTATTTCCAGTTGCGTGGTTTGCTGTTTATTACCCGACCCGAAAGTCGCTATAGTTTTGCACGAAAAAAAACAATGACATTCAGGACAGACAGGGTGAAGAGGATGAGATTACGTTTACGGGCCGCCGCCGCGGTAATGCTGGCGGGTCTGGCGCTGGTCGGCTGCGACCAAAAGGGTAATGAAGCGAAGCACATTAAGGTCGGCGTGATTAACGGCGCCGAGCAGGATGTGGCGGAAGTGGCGAAGAAGGTGGCCAAAGAGAAGTACGGTCTGGAGGTCGAGCTGGTGGGGTTCAGCGGCTCGCTGCTGCCTAACGAATCGACCAACGCCGGCGATCTGGACGCCAACGTCTTCCAGCATCGGCCTTTCCTTGAGCAGGACAACAAAGCGCATAACTATCATCTGGTGGCGGTCGGGAATACCTTCGTCTTCCCGATGGCCGGCTATTCGCGCAAGATCAAGTCAGTCGCCGAACTGAAAGACGGCGCGACGATCGCTATCCCCAACGACCCGACCAACCTCGGGCGGGCGCTACTGCTGCTGCAAAAAGAGAAGCTGATTACCCTCAAAGCCGGGACCGGCCTGCTGCCGACGGCGGTGGATATCACCGACAACCCGCATAACCTGAAGATCATGGAGCTGGAAGGGGCGCAACTGCCGCGCGTACTCGACGATCCCAAAGTCGACGTGGCCATCATCAGCACCACCTACCTGCAGCAAACCGGGCTGTCGCCGGTTCGTGACGGCATCTTTATCGAAGATAAAAACTCGCCCTACGTGAACATCATCGTGACCCGAGAAGACAATAAAGACGCGGAAAACGTGAAGGAGTTTATGCAGTCGTACCAGTCGCCGGAGGTGGCGAAGGCGGCAGAGACTATCTTCAACGGCGGCGCGGTGCCTGGCTGGTAAGCCAACACACAGGGAGAGGCGCGTATGGTACGCCAACGGCAGGCTGACCTGCTGCTGATTGCCGCGACGGTGATTGCCGCCTGCGGCTGGATATTTTCCCGCGAGGCGATCGCCGGCATGCCGGTGTTCGCGTTTCTTGGGCTGCGTTTTTTCTTCGCCGCGCTGCTTCTGCTGCCGTTCTGCCGCGGTTTTCGCCCGCAAAAGCAGCACTGGCCAAAACTCATCATCAGCGGACTCTGGTTTGCGCTCAACCTCTGCCTGTGGATCTATTCGGTCTCCACGACGGCGTCGCTCGGCGAAGGGGCGTTTATCATGAGCCTGTCGATGATGTTCGTCCCGCTGACCGCATGGGTGATGATGAAGGTGCGCCCGCCTCGCGCCTGGTGGGAGTGCCTGCCGATCGCGGTGGTAGGCCTGGGGCTGCTCAGTCTGCATATGCCGATAGCCTTCCACCCCAGCCAGGGCTGGTTTTTGCTGACGGCGCTGGTGCAGTCAATCTGGTTCTGTTACACCAGCCGCTGCGCGCGTGAAGTACCGCTGATCCCCCTGACCACCGTGCAGCTGGCGATCACCGGTATCGTCGGGTTGACCATCTCCGCTGCCGTTGAACGCTGGGACCAGCCGATGACCCTGCCGACTCTCGGCTGGTTGGTGGCCAGCATTGTCATCGCTACCAGCCTGCGCTTCGGTCTGCAGATGAAGGGGCAGAAGTACGCGGCGGTGGCCAGCGCGGCGATCATCATGGTGCTCGAACCGCTGCTGACGGTCATTGCCGCCGCGCTGTGGTACGGCGAACAGCTGCCGCTGCAGAAGATTATCGGCGGCGTGCTGATCCTCGTGGCCCAGCTGTGGTTCCGCTGGCGGATGCTTAAGCCGTAAGCGAGCCGCTTCGCCGCTGCGCCATCAGCTGCAGCAGCGGCACCAGCGACAGCCCGTCCGGCATCTCGCCGCGGGCGATCAGTTGGTTTATCTCGTCGAAGGTAAACCAGCCGGTCTCCATCACCTCATCCTGATCTGCATCCATCCCCACCCAGCGTAAACCGGTGGCCAGCCAGGTGATAAATAGCTGATCGCTGCTGCCGTAGGAGGGGTTAAAGCGAATGATCTCCTCAACGCGTTGCGCCTGCCAGCCGGTCTCTTCCCGCAGCTCGCGCAGTGCGGCGACCGCCGGGTCTTCCCCTTCATCGACGCCGCCAGAAGGTATCGCCCACACCACCTTATCGATCAGGTAGCGGTAGTGGCGAATCAGCAGCACTTTCTCATCCTGGATGGCCACAATCCCCACCGCCGGGCGCGGGTAATAAATGGAATAAAAGTCGCGGCGCTCGCCGGGGGCGACATCAATACCCACCTTACGCATGCTGAACCACGGCGTCTCGGCGATGACCTGCGGGTCGTGCATATCGGCGGCGGTCAGTTTCTTTTTCATCCTGCCACTCCTGTCAAAAATTGAGCCTTAAGAACAACATAGCCGGAGGCGGATGGCAACCGCCGCAGGTTGGCCCGATTTCATCGATCATTGCCCAAACGCCCCTGTTGAGCCAGGCGGGGACTCAGTACGATGTTCGTCAGATGACCCCAGAGGAACGCCAACATGAACATCACCCACATCCGTAATGCGACCCAGATTATTGACTACGCCGGGAAAAGATTTCTCATCGATCCGATGCTGGCGGACAAAGGCGCCTGGCCGGGTTTTCCGGGCACCGCGCGCAGCGAATTGCGCAATCCGCTGGTTGAGCTGCCGTTTTCCCGCGATAAAATTATCGACGTTGATGCGGTGATCGTCACCCATACCCATGACGATCACTGGGACGCGGCGGCGATCGCCGCGATCCCGAAAACCCTGCCGGTGTTCGTCCAGCATGAGGCCGACGCCGCGCTGCTGCGCAGCCAGGGATTTCAGGATCTGCGCCTGCTGTCGGCAGACAGCGAATTTGCCGGCGTGCGTCTGCTGAAAACCACCTCCGGCCAACACGGCAGCGACCGCACCTACGCGGTGCCGGCGATGGCTGAACGCCTGGGCGAGGCCTGCGGCGTGGTGTTTCGCCATCCGCAGGAGAAGACGCTGTGGCTGATGGGGGATACCATCTGGCGTGATGACATTGCAGCCGACCTGCTGAAGCTGCGCCCGGACGTGGTGGTGTTGAACGCCGGCTACGCCCACGTCATCGGCTTTGGCCCGATTATCATGGGCAAGGAAGATCTCCTGAACGTGCACTTCACCCTGCCGGAAGCGAAAATCATGGCTATCCACCTCGAGGCGGTCAACCACTGTCTGGTGAGCCGGGAAGAGATGCGCCAGTATGCGCTGGATAATCAGATTGCCGATGTGGTGAGTATCCCGCAGGATGGGGAAACCGTGGTTTATTAACATGCGCAAGGGGAAAGGACGATGAAACTCACCGACGTGGCGATTGTCGCTGTAGAGGGCTTTAGCCCGTTTCACTACGCCGTCCCCTGCATGCTGTTTGGCGATTCGGTTTCGGAAATCAAACGCTTTAATCTGCACATTTGCGCCGAGCGGCCGGGGCTGCTGCGCGCCCGCGATGGTTTTGCGCTGTACGCCACCGGCGATTTCGCCGCGCTGGAACAGGCGGATATCGTGGTGGTGCCTTACTGGGGCGAGGTCGATCGGCGTCCGCCGCAGGCGCTGCTTGATAGCCTGGTGCGGGCCCGGGATAACGGCGCGGAGATTGTCGGCCTGTGTCTCGGCGCGTTTGTCCTCGGCTACGCCGGGCTGCTGGATGGCAGGCGAGCGGCGACTCACTGGGAGTTCGAGCAGGATTTCCAGCGCCGGTTTCCGCAGGTGCAGCTGGATATCAACGCCCTGTACGTCGACGACCAGCGGATCATTACTTCGGCGGGCACCGCGGCGGCGCTGGACTGTTGCCTCTACATCATCCGCCAGCGTTTCGGCAGCCTCGCGGCCAACCAGATCGCCCGGCGGATGATTGTTTCGCCGCACCGCGAGGGCGGCCAGGCGCAGTTTATCGCCCAGCCGGTGCCGAAAAACACCCGCGATGCGCGAATCAACTGCCTGCTGGATTATCTGCAGCAGCATATTGCCGAGCCGCACAGTCTCGATTCGCTGGCCCGGGTGGTGGCGATGAGCCGCCGTACCCTGACCCGCCACTTCGCCCGGGCAACCGGGATGAGCATTACCGACTGGCTGACCGCCGAACGTCTGCGCCGCAGCCAGACTCTGCTTGAGGCGGGCGATCTGCCGGTCGAGCAGGTGGCGGAGGCGGTGGGCTATCTTTCAGCGGTCACCTGGCGCCAGCAGTTTAAAGCGCGCTTTGGCGTCAGCCCGACGGAATGGCGGCGTACCTTTCGTCGCGGCGCTTAGCCGGCGAGGGTCGCACTGTCGATCACGAAGCGGTATTTCACGTCACCCTTGACCATTCTTTCCCAGGCTTCGTTGATCTCATCGCCGCGGATCAGTTCGATATCGGCGACGATGCCGTGTTCGGCGCAGAAGTCGAGCATCTCCTGAGTTTCCGGAATACCGCCGATCATCGAGCCGGCAATCGACCGGCGGCGGAAGATCAGATTGAACACTTCCGGCGACGGATGCGGCGTGGTCGGGGCGCCAACCAGCGTCATGGTGCCATCGCGTTTCAGCAGCGTGGTGAAGGCATCGAGATTGTGCGGCGCCGCCACGGTGTTGAGGATGAAATCGAAGCTTTTGACGTGGGCCGCCATTTCGTCTTCATTGCGCGACACCACTACGTCATCGGCGCCCAGCGCTCTGGCCGCATTACGCTTGGATTCGGAGGTGGTAAAGGCCACCACGTGGGCCCCCATGGCGTGGGCCAACTTGATCCCCATATGCCCGAGGCCGCCGATGCCGACCACGCCGACTTTTTTACCCGGCCCGACGTGCCAGTGGCGCAGCGGCGAGTATGTCGTGATCCCGGCGCACAGCAGCGGCGCGACGGCGGCCAGCTGCGCTTCGGGATGGGTTATCCGCAGCACGTAGCGTTCATTGACCACGATCTGCTGTGAATAACCGCCAAGCGTGTGTCCCGGCGCGTCCTGGGTCGGCCCGTTATAGGTCAGCACCATGTGGTCGCAGTAGTTTTCCAGCCCCTCGGCGCACTCTTCGCACTGTTGACAGCTATCGACCATACAGCCGACGCCCACCAGATCGCCGACGGCGTAGCGCGAGACGGCGTTGCCGACCGCGGTCACCCGACCCACAATTTCATGCCCCGGCACGCAGGGATACAGCGTTCCTGCCCATTCCGATCGCGCCTGGTGGAGATCGGAGTGGCAGACGCCGCAGTAAGCGATGGCGATCTGTACATCCTGCGGCCCCGGGTCGCGGCGGGTGATGGCCATTGATTCCAGCGGCTGGCTGGCGGAGTAGGTACCAATAGCGTTGATCAGCATAGCGAAACCTCTTCTTGATGAATGGACTCAATAGAACGGGAGGGGAATGCGGGTGGTCAGTGGCATCGATAAGCGTAGCCTGGACTGGCCGAGATGCGAGGGGGAAAGCGGTAGAGAAACCCTCAGGCGCGGCGTTAGCCAGCGCAGTAAATAATAAGGTGGCCTTATCTTTATCGCCGCTAAGCCTTATAGGTAATTAAGGCTCATCGTATTTTTTATTCCTGTAAAATAGAGATAAATAGTTATTGCAGATAATGATGCTTACACTCTTTTTATCCTCGTAACGTCTTGTCTTTTATTCGTTAATTCACCTGTTGATACTATGATTCTCAACGAATCACTTTTTCAACCTGACCTGATGGCATAAAAACCATGTCGATCCCTGCAGCCAGCCTCTCTACTGACCAGGCGTTACCGTCTTTTTATTACGGAAGACAGACAAAGCCGTTATTCGCGGTGGAATCCCTGTTATCTGCGTTCCTGCCCGCCAGCTCACCCTTTGCGCTGCCGCGATCGACCTATTATCGTTTTCCGCCGACCCAGGCTGAATCCGGATTAATTCTGCTCGAAGAGGGGATTGCCTCGCTATGCCATGCGGAAAACAACATGGTGATATCAACGATATTTGCCCCTTCGCTATTGGGATTAATCGATGGTTACGGCGTCTTTAACGGTATTCCGGAAAAACACCACTGCTCTCTGTTTGCTGAGACAGATTTGCGCGGACGCTGGATAGGACACCAGGCCGCGGTCGAGATCCTCAATGCGCAAAACCTGTGGCAGGAGATGGCCCATGTTCTGGCGCAGCGGCTGATGGTGTTGAGCATGCGTTCGCAGGAGATGGTGGGGGTGGATTCTTATCCGATGGTGCGAACCCTGCTAACAGAGCTGGCGGACTATCCGGAGGCATATCGTCGCCAAATCAACGTCCTGAGCTTTATTCAGCGCCGTACCAACCTGTCGCGCAGCCGCATTATGTCGATTCTGTCGGAGCTGCGCAAAGGTGGTTACATTACGGTCCATCGCGGTGTGCTGAGGACCATCGCCCACCCGCTTCCCGCCCACTTTTAAACCCGCGCGGCGGAGGGGCGTGATTTTCCCACCCCTCGTGAATCAAACCTGCTAAGGCTCAACCGGCGTCAGAAAGTCCAGCCGCAGCGGCTCAGCCAGCAGAGACTCCATCTGCGCCATAAACGCCTGAAAATAGGGCATCGCGACATGGGCATCGAGGGCGTCCTGTCCCTGCCACGCCTCGCGCATATAGAAGGTGTCCGGCGCGTCGCGCAGCTGAAACAGGGCATAGTCGAGGTTGCCCGGCTCCTGTCTCGTCGGCAGGAGCAGCGCCTGCAGGGCCTGACGCAGGGCGTCCGTTTGGCCCGGTTTCGCCTTGAGCACGGCGATAAGCGATATCATCTTAAAACCCCTCCAGCACGATCTTGCCGACGGCGCGTCCGGTTTCCAGCTGGCGATGCGCTTTCTGCAGATTGGCGGCGGTGATGGCGCCGTAGTGTTCGCCAAGGGTGGTTTTGATAGTGTGGTTGTCGATCAGCGCCGCCACGCGGGTGAGCAGCTGATGCTGGGCGATCATATCATCCGTCTCAAACATTGAACGGGTGAACATAAATTCCCAGTGCAGGGACAGGCTTTTCGCTTTCAGCGGCACCACGTCCAGGGTCTCCGGGTCATCAATCAGCGCCAGCTTGCCCTGCGGGGCGAGGGCGTCGATCAGCGCGTTGAAGTGCTGCTCGGTATTGGTCAGGCTGGCGACATGGGTTACCGACGTGATACCAATGCGCGCCAGCTCGTCGGCGAGCGGCTTGCTATGATCGATCACATGGTGCGCGCCCGCCTCGCGGACCCACTGCTGGCTCTCGGGACGCGAGGCGGTGCCGATCACCGTCATGGCGGTCAGTTTACTGGCCAGCTGGGTCAGGATAGACCCCACGCCGCCCGCCGCGCCGACGATTAGCAGCGTGTCGCCCGCATTGCCGCCTTCCTCAACGCCGAGACGGTGAAACAGCAGCTCCCAGGCGGTGATCGCCGTCAGCGGCAGCGCGGCGGCGGAGGCATTATCGAGGGTGCGCGGTTTGTGCGCCACCAGGCGCTCATCCACCAGCTGATATTCACTGTTGCTGCCGGCCCGGCCCAGCGCGCCGGCGTACCAGACCTCGTCCCCGGGCGCGAACAGCGTCACTTCCTCACCGACGGACTGCACCACGCCAACGGCGTCCCAGCCCAGCACCCGCGGCGTGTCACCCTGAAAGCCGGCGCGCACTTTGGTGTCTACCGGATTGACCGAGATAGCCTTCACAGCGACCAGCAGATCACGCCCGTGGGCGGTGGGGATCGGCAGGTCGATCTCGGTTAAAGAAGGGATGTTGTTGCCGTCAGCGGCGGCTTGAGTAATGGCGATAGCTTTCATAACTGCTCCGGTCTGTGATTCGGGTGAATGAAAAGATGGAGCCATCGTAGACCGCTGCCGGGAGGGGAAAAACGGGCTAACGGCAATAACAGTTATATGCAGAAAGTGAAAATCAGCCCACCTGATAGAAGTCGAGCATCACCCCATCCTGGGTCCGGCCACCGGCGCAGATAAACAGCGAGGTGGTTAGCCAGCTGAGCGCGGGAGCATCCACCTCAAAGGTGGGCACGGTGCGAAAATAGATGGCTTCAGGCGGAATATCGCTAAAAAAGCGCATATCGTCGGCGAAAAGCTGGTCATGATACTGGGCCGGCACCCGGCGGATGCCATTGTTTTCCACATAGACCGTGCCTTCCGCCACCTGTAGGGCATAGCGGGCGGACAGCCTGCAGGTGCCGTCGGGTTCGATTATCTGGCTGTCGACGCCGCCGGGTAATACGTGGCCGCGAAGTTGACCCGAGACGCTGCCGCCGACAATCGGGATCAGCTGGCGCTTACCGGTCTGCGGGCTGCGGGAGACGATTATCGGTTTATCAACCTGGATGGTAATGGAAAAACAGTGTCTGAGTTCGGGGTCATTATGGCTCTCCTGTTTCGGTTGCTAACGGCACGCGGCCACCGCGCCAGTGTAACGGGTTTGCGAGAGACAAAATAACGCAGGGTTTGGATGAAAATGATTGGCTGGGATGATGAGTTTGGGGGCTCAGGTTGGTATGGCGTGGCTTTGGGAGAGCAGAGGCAAACTGGCGGAAGATCACAGGAAATGACATTAATTATTCTGCACAGGACAGCGATATTTTAACGGCCATCGGATACAGGCCTGACGCGCCGTCGCGGGATGATAATCATGAAAAATTCACCCCTGCACAGAACATGATTTACGCCCGCCGACGCGCCGGGCTGGCCGCGCAGTAGCCTGTCAAAAAATCCCCGTAAATCCCGTCATTTTTCCCGAATTAAGCCATGCATCCATAAGGTGCATGGTTTTGCATGCGTTTTCCTGCTCCTGCATTCCCTGCCAGCGCCAGCCGCGGCGCAGCCTGAGGCCACCTTTGCACCTGCATTAAAAGTAGTCCCTTAAGCGGGCAGGCGTGGCGGGGAGAGCATTGCGCGCCGAGATAGCAACAACAATTTATTTTTCTTTTATGGCATTTTCTAAAAAATCGAAGAATTCTTTTACTAATCGATCATTGTTATCGCTAGTAAAACTTCGTTTATAAAACCCTATGCACGCAGAGAAAATGGCTCTGCTTGTTAATTCGCTATATCTAGATGAATATAATGGATCTACCCCACGATATAAAGACCATGCGCCGTGAGTAATATTAGATCTGATTTCATACATTTCTTTTGAAACCTTAGCCCAGTCTTTTTCATCAGGATAATAAATGGAAACCAATGACGATACTCGGCTTACGAAGTTTTTAGTTGTAGACTCATCCTTTTTCTCGCTTGGAAGGCTTACCAATCGTTCTAGGGCTGTTGCTAATTTTACTATGCGTGAACTATCATCTTTATCCTGTTGAGCGCTGCTAAACAAATAAATGGCATCAATCAATCGATCAGCAATTATTGTTCTCTCATTGGGTTCTATGGCTAGATCTATTAGACGAGACAGTACCTCCCCTAAGTCTGAATTATAATCACTTTCAAATTTATCCCAGAATTTGTCGCTCCAAGTTATTCTTCCCTTGGATGAGTGATTATAGTTGAAATCATTATTTGATGTTCTTGTGAAGTAAAAACCTTCATAATTAGGATATGGACTCGTTGAAAGGCTCAAGAAATCAGGTGATATGTGATAATGTTCACTGAATAATTGGAGTATTCCAACTACAAACCCTGCAATGTTTTTAGCTATTCTCTCTCGGCTTTTCTTAGAGCGCTTGCTAACTGGAATTCTTAAGAAATGTCCGTAGTGATATTTATGTGCAGAGCAAAATCTTCTGGATAATAATATTTGTTCTTCTGTAAGGTTATCGTTAATCATTGAGTACATATGCTGTGCTGATATAATCTCAGCGCGACCAATGCATATCTTCTCTTTATCAAGGCCATGGGCCAAGATAGGGAAAAAGAAATCTTCTTGTATCATTTCTCTCTTTGTTTTTTTTAGTGCTTTATTGAGAAGTTGGGTATATCCTTTTATGCCATCGTCACCGTCATCAATGAAAGTATGAACATAAAGACTTTTCTTTATATTTTCAACAAACTCATCAACTGTGACTAACATTTCTAGCCTATTTGATTTTATGAACCTTGCGGATATTAAATGCAATCTCTCATTTGAAGCGTATGAAAGATGTATTTGCCTTTGTGGAATTGTTCTATTCTTTGAGATTAACTCAATCGGTGCATTTATTGTCATTCCGATTGAACCAAAATCTCTATTGTACTCTTGATTATAAAACTCTCTAAAATTAGGTGAATCTAATCCAACATCTATTCTAAATGCTTCTGAGATCACAAAGTCAAAATCTTTTACATCATCTAAACTTGCACTCATTATTTTCACCTTTTGGGCTCAGTGAAAAGATCACTATACCACTGCATCATTTTCGTTCGATCTTCTATGTATTGAGCATGATTGTAAATGCCGCGAATTTTATTTTTATCAACGTGCGCTAATTGCATTTCAATCCATGCACTATCAAAT
This sequence comes from Klebsiella sp. KPN54798, assembly GCF_021184225.1. Classification (NCBI taxonomy): domain Bacteria; kingdom Pseudomonadati; phylum Pseudomonadota; class Gammaproteobacteria; order Enterobacterales; family Enterobacteriaceae; genus Klebsiella; species Klebsiella sp. KPN54798. Next base: position 90,854 of record NZ_CP089234.1, read on the forward strand.
CCCTGCTCATGCAGGATAGTGGACATTGTATGTCTGAATCCGTGACCTGTGGCACGGCCTTTGTAGCCAAGTAACTCAATCACTTGAGAGACACTTTCTTTCGAAATTGGCTTACTGCGGTTTTTTCTGCCGATAAAAATATAAGGATAATGACCGGTAATAGGCTTGAGTTGCCTAAAGAGGTCAATGACCTGGGTAGATAAAGGAACAATATGCGGCCTACGCATTTTCATCCGTTCTGCTGGGATTTCCCAAATTGCCTTTTCTAAATCAATTTCATCCCCCGTAGCAAAGCGCATCTCCTGCGTTCTTACACCAGTTAGCATGATTATCTTTGTAGCATTTTTGGTGATGATGCTACCGGTGTACGCTTCCAGATCACGAATAAAATGAGGTAATTCTTCGGCAGATAAAAAAGGGTGGTGCTTCTGCTTAGGAACGGCCAAGGCGATAGCTAAATCAGGTGCTGGGTTATATTCAGCGCGGCCAGTTATAATTGCATATCGATAAACCTCGCCACATCTTTGGCGCACTTTGCGTGTTTTCTCCAGCGCTCCACGCTTCTCTATTCGCCGCAATACTTCAAGCAGTTCTAACGGCTTGATTTCACTGTTAGGGCGTTTACCAATGAACGGGAACACATCTTTCTCGAATGTCTTAATGATTTCTTCGCGATAGGCCACTGTCCAGCGGTCAGCTTTGTTAGTGTGCCATTCTCGACATATGGCTTCGAAAGAGTTTTCTGTTGATAGCTTCTGAGCGAGTTTTTGTGATTTGCGTTCCTCAACGGGGTCAATGCCATTTGCAACCTGCTTACGGGACGTCTCGCGTTTCTCACGTGCTTCTGCGAGGCTCACAAGGTCGTAGCTACCAAATGACATTAACCGCGCTTTCCCAGCAAGGCGGAAACGGAACCGCCAGCCCTTCGAGCCATCGGGGTTGATAAGCAACGACAGGCCTTGCCCATCGTTCAATGTATATGGCTTTTCTTGGGGCTTTGCTCGTTTGATTTGTATATCTGTAAGTGCCATGTGTATAAGCCAAAAATGTGTATAAAAAATCTATACACATCACTATACATATTTATCTTGGATTCAGTGAGAACTTGTCGGACGGTTACGGATGAGTCATTTACAATATGTGTTGAAAATAAAGGTTTTTTAGACGTTCTCGGATGGCTGCGGAGAAATTTTGGCGGAAGATCACAGGAGTTGAACCTGCCCGGGACCGCTGGCGGCCCCAACTGGATTTGAAGTCCAGCCACCTCACCGGAGATGACGATCTTCCGCGCCTCGATTGCTACATGGAGGCGGGGCGCATTATAGCTACTTTCAGCCGTTTACCACATACCTAAACGCACTTTTTTACTGTTAAAACTGGACTTTACAGAACAGTCCTGGACAAATCCTCACAAAATCCGTGAGTTACACTTTTTCACTCCCTGATTCCCTACCACGATCACAGAAAACAAGAAACGTAATCTGATAACGAGATATCGCAATTCATCTTAGTGCGGCAAAGGTTTACAAAAACCGTAACCGGTACCAACCCTCGGTGCCGCTAAGGGAATAGTGCGCATATGAAAGATCACATTTTGTCCGTCAAAGAGAAAATTGGTTACGGCATGGGTGATGCCGCCAGCCACATTATTTTTGATAACGTCATGTTGTATATGATGTTTTTCTACACTGATATTTTTGGTATCCCCGCCGGCTTTGTCGGCACCATGTTCCTGCTGGCGCGCGCGCTGGACGCGATTTCCGACCCGTGTATGGGTCTGCTTGCCGACCGTACCCGCAGCCGCTGGGGTAAGTTCCGCCCATGGATCCTCTTTGGCGCTATCCCGTTCGGCCTCGTCTGCGTGCTGGCCTACAGCTCGCCGGATTTAAGCCACAACGGCAAGCTGATCTACGCCGCCGTGACCTACACGCTGCTGACCCTGCTCTACACCGTGGTGAATATCCCTTACTGCGCGCTGGGCGGCGTGATCACCGACAACCCGACGCAGCGCATTTCGCTGCAGTCCTGGCGCTTCGTGCTGGCGACGGCGGGGGGCATGCTCTCTACCGTGCTGATGATGCCGCTGGTCAACTTTATCGGCGGCGAAGACAAAGCGCTCGGCTTCCAGGGGGGCATCGCGGTGCTGTCGGTGATTGCCTTCCTGATGCTGGCCTTCTGCTTCTTTACCACCAAAGAGCGTGTCGAAGCGCCGCCGAGCAGTACCTCGATGCGTGAAGACCTGCGCGATATCTGGCGCAATGACCAGTGGCGGGTGGTCGGCGTGCTCACCATCCTCAATATCCTCGCGGTCTGCGTTCGCGGCGGCGCGATGATGTATTACACCACCTGGATCATGGGCTCGGCGGCGCTGTTCACCGCCTTCCTCACGACCTACTGCGTCGGCAACCTGATTGGCTCGGCGCTGGCGAAACCGCTGACCGACTGGAAATGCAAAGTCAGCGTCTTCTGGTGGACCAACGCCCTCCTGGCGGTGCTCAGCGTGGCGATGTTCTTCGTACCGATGGACGCCGAAATCACCATGTTTGTCTTTATCTTCGTCATTGGCGTACTGCACCAGCTGGTGACGCCAATCCAGTGGGTAATGATGTCCGACACCGTCGACTACGGCGAATGGTGTAACGGCAAACGCCTGACCGGCATCAGCTTCGCCGGTACCCTGTTTGTGCTCAAGTTAGGGCTGGCGCTGGGCGGCGCGCTGATCGGCTGGATGCTGGCCGGCGGCGGCTATGACGCCGCCGCTAAAACCCAGAACAGCGCCACCCTCACCATCATTATCGCCTTGTTCACCCTCGTTCCGGCGGTGTGCTACCTGCTGAGCGCGGTGATCGCCAAACGCTACTACACGCTGAAAACGCCGTTCCTGAAAAAAATGATGGCCGAGCTGGCCGAGGGCGCGCGTCGCAACGAACAAGAATTCACCGCCGCCCCGATCGACAAAGAATGGCAAAACTAAGAGGACGTTTTAATGAAAATCAGTGATGGAAACTGGCTCATTCAACCAGGGCTCAACCTGATCCAACCCGTACAGGTTTACGAGGTGGAGCAGCAGGGGAATGAAATGGTGGTCTATGCCGCGCCGCGCGATGTCCGCGAACGCGCCTGGCAGCTGGATACGCCATTGTTCACCCTGCGCTTTTTCTCGCCTCAGGAAGGGATAATCGGCGTGCGCATGGAGCACTTTCAGGGCGCGCTGGATAACGGTCCGCACTATCCGCTGAACGTGCAGAAAGACGTCCATGTCGAAATAGAAAATACGGCCGGGTTCGCTGAGCTGAAAAGCGGCAGCCTCAGCGTGCGGGTGACTAAAGGCGAATTCTGGGCGCTGGATTTTCTGCGCGACGGCGTGCGTATCACCGGTAGCCAGCTAAAAAACAACGGCTACGTGCAGGATAGTAAGACCCAGCGCAACTACATGTTTGAGCGCCTCGACCTCGGCGTCGGCGAAACCGTCTACGGCCTCGGCGAGCGCTTTACCGCCCTGGTGCGCAACGGCCAGACGGTAGAAACCTGGAACGAGGACGGCGGCACCAGCACCGAGCAATCCTACAAAAATATCCCGTTCTATCTGACCAACCGCGGCTACGGCGTGCTGGTCAACCATCCGCAGCGCGTCTCCTTCGAGGTGGGCTCGGAGAAAGTCTCTAAAGTCCAGTTCAGCGTTGAAGGCGAATACCTCGAGTACTTCGTCATCGACGGCCCGACACCGAAAGCGGTGCTTAACCGCTATACGCAGTTCACCGGCCGCCCGGCGCTGCCGCCGGCATGGTCGTTTGGTCTGTGGCTGACGACCTCGTTCACCACCAACTATGACGAAGCGACGGTGAATAGCTTCATCGACGGTATGGCTGAGCGCCATCTGCCGCTGCACGTCTTCCACTTCGACTGCTTCTGGATGAAGGCCTTCCAGTGGTGCGATTTTGAATGGGATCCGCAGACCTTCCCGGACCCGGAAGGGATGATCAAGCGCCTGAAGGCGAAAGGGCTGAAGGTCTGCGTGTGGATCAACCCGTACATCGGTCAGCGCTCGCCGGTGTTCAAGGAGCTGAAAGAGAAGGGTTATCTGCTGAAGCGCCCGGACGGTTCGCTGTGGCAGTGGGATAAGTGGCAGCCGGGGCTGGCGATTTATGACTTCACCAACCCGGAAGCCTGCCAGTGGTACGCCGACAAGTTAAAAGGTCTGGTAGCGATGGGGGTCGATTGCTTCAAGACCGACTTCGGCGAGCGTATCCCGACCGACGTCCAGTGGTTTGACGGTTCCGATCCGCAGAAAATGCACAACCACTACGCCTTCATCTATAACGAGCTGGTGTGGAAGGTGCTGAAAGAGACCGTCGGCGAGCAGGAGGCGGTGCTGTTCGCCCGCTCCGCCTCGGTGGGCGCGCAGCAGTTCCCGGTGCACTGGGGCGGCGACTGCTACGCCAACTACGAATCGATGGCGGAAAGCCTGCGCGGCGGGCTGTCGATCGGCATGTCCGGCTTTGGTTTCTGGAGTCACGATATCGGCGGTTTCGAAAACACCGCGCCGGCCCACGTCTACAAGCGCTGGTGCGCCTTCGGCCTGCTCTCCAGCCACAGCCGGCTGCACGGCAGCAAATCCTATCGGGTGCCATGGGCCTACGATGACGAGTCCTGCGACGTGGTGCGCCACTTCACGCAGCTGAAATGCCGCATGATGCCGTATCTCTATCGTCAGGCGGCGCTGGCCAACGAGTGCGGCACGCCGATGCTGCGCGCGATGATGCTCGAGTTTCCGGACGATCCGGCCTGCGACTATCTCGACCGCCAGTATATGCTGGGCGATTCGGTCCTGGTGGCGCCGGTGTTCTCCGAGGCCGGCGAAGTGCAGTTTTATCTGCCGGAAGGGCACTGGACGCATCTGTGGCATAACGATGAATTGCCGGGTAGCCGCTGGCATAAGCAGCATCACGATGCACTGAGCCTGCCGGTCTACGTTCGCGACAACACCCTGCTGGCGCTGGGCAACAATGACCAGAAGCCGGATTACGCCTGGCATGAGGGCACCGCCTTCCAGCTGTTCCACCTTGAGGATGGACGCGAGGCACGCTGTGACGTTCCGGCGGCAGACGGCTCGACGATCTTCACCCTGAAGGCCAGGCGCCAGGGCAACGCCATCGCCGTGAGCGGCGAAGGCGAGGCCCGCGGCTGGACGTTATGTCTGCGCAATATCCCGCAGGTCGCGGGCGTGCAGGGCGGTACGCAGACCGGTAGCGAATGGGGAGTGGTGGTGAGCGCCGAGGGCAATACGCTGACGATTACGTTGTAAATAGGTTAACAGCAGCAGCCCTCTTCGCCCGGCGGAGAGGGTTTTTTTATTCCATTTTTGTACAAAAAGTAACGTTCATTTCATTGTGGTGACTCAGGCCGCAGACGCGGTTGTCGAACGGTGTTAGCGTATTCTGCCGCTGAGAGGAGCCCGCCATGGACGTAGAAAATATCTTTCGTGACGTGAAGCTAAGCAAAACGGAAATGACCGTGCTGCGCTTTATTCAGAACGACCCGGAGCAGTGTATCCGCCAGGGAGTTCGCGCTGTGGCCGAACAGTGCTACAGCAACCCCTCTTCCCTGGTCCGGCTGGCAAAGAAACTGAAGTTCAGCGGCTGGCTGGAGCTGGTCTATTTCATCAAGTTCAATATCACCATGCCGAAGCTCGATGTCACCAACGATATCGACTACATGAGCGTTCAGCCGGAAGAAGCGCTGACGCCGCTGCTGGCAAGCCTTAAACAGCAGCGCATCCTGATCCACGGCAGCGGCTTTTCGCAGCTAATCGCCCAGTATATTTACAACAAGTTCCTCGTCACCGGCGTGAATGCCAGCCTGGCGCTGTGGCCGGATTATGAAATCCTCGAACAGAAAAACGCCGCCCGCTTCGACTCCATCTGGATCGTTTCTAAATCCGGGCGCAGCAGCTCGGCGCTTAACTGGGTGAAGGCCCTGGAGGGGAAGGAGATTAATCTGGTCTGCTTTACCGGCGACTACCAAAGCCCGCTGGCGCAGGCCGCGGATACGGCGTTTATTATTCACGACCCGCAGAAGTTCGATGATGATATTTACTGGAGCAACCCGTTTTTCGGCTACTGCATCTTAGGCTTTGAGCGACTATTGAAGATGTGGTTTACCAGTCTACGCAGCAATAGTTAGCCCCCGCTAAGCGCGGTGCGAGCGGGGGGAGTTCCCGGATGGCGGCTGGCGCCTTATCCGGGCTACCGGGTGATACGGCTATTTTGCCGGGTGGCGGCTTACGCCTGACCCGGCCTACATAAAACACAAACCGCTCCGTTCGTAGCCCCGCTAAGCGCGGTGCGAGCGGGGGAATCCCATCGGCAGCGGATTACCGCCAGGCGGCGAACTGCTCATCGTCGAGGTAGGCTTCGACCAGGGTTTTCGCCAGCGAATAGGAACCGATCAGCGGGTGCGCCATCAGCGCCCGCACCGCCAGCGATTTATCCTGCTGCAGGATCGCCGCCACCGCCAGCCGCTCATACTCCTTCACGCAGGCAATCATATTCTTCTGCGCTGTCGGCACCTTCACCGGCGTCACCGGCTTGAGGCCATCCCGGCTCAGGTCGCAGCTGATCTCGATCACGTCGTCCGGGCGTAAAAAATCGAGCGTGCCATTATTCTGGATCGACACCACGATCCGCTTGGTGGTGGTGCTGTTCACCGCTTCCAGGATATCCAGCGCCACTCCGGCATAGCCGCCGGTGTCCGGCTCTTCGATAAACTGGCGCAGCGTCAGCGGTTCGCGGGTGTGGAATTTCTCCTGCCGGGATTCGTTCTGCATATAGCTGTTTTCCCGGCGCAGATAATGCTGCATCCAGATGGTGAAGGCGGCCTCCGGTTGCGTTCTGGCATCCACGGTGCGCAGCGCCTCGCGCATCTCCTGATTGATGCGGGCGATCTGCTCTCCGCGCGTCTCGCCGGCCCCCTGAATCGCCTTCAGCGCCTCGTCGCGATAGTAGTAATAATAGAGATATTCATTGAGGAGCTGATTATCGCAAAGCCGTACCAGCTCCGGGGAGAAGTACTGCATCGCCGTCTTCTGGTACAGTTCCGGGCTGGCGATCAGCCGTTCGGTCACCTCTTCCCCACGGACGGTGAAGTGGGTAAACCAGGAGAAATGGTTCAGACCATAGCATTCCACGCTGAGGTCGCGCTCCTCACAGCCAAGGATCGCCGGCAGTTCACGAATCAGCTCGGAGGGGGCATCGCAGATTCCATAGACCCGGCGCTTAAAGCCGGACTTAATAATCGCTTCCGTCACCAGACCTGACGGGTTGGTAAAGTTAAACAGAATAGCGTCTTCGGCGGCATGTTCTTCGATCAGCCGGCAATAGCGAAGGATCGCCGGGATCGAGCGCATGGCCATCGCGAAACCGCCGGCGCCGGTGGTTTCCTGGCCGAGAGTGTTATGCTCAAGCGCAATTCGTTCGTCGCGAATGCGGCTTTCATCGCCGCCAACCCGCAGGGTGGTAATGATATAGTTGGCGTCCTGCAGCGCTGCGACCGGGTCGGTGGTGGTACTAAACTGAATATCCGGGCGAATGGTATTAAATACATAGCGGGCAATTTCGCCAAATATCGCCAGATTATCAGCAGAGTTATCGAGAAAAACGACTTCTGTTAAACCAATGCGGTGAGCGTTATAGGCCAGAGATTTCGCTAAAAATGCAGAGCGAACGCCGCCCCCGCCTAATACGGTTAATTTCATAAATACTCCTCATTAATTTTCTGCTAACCAGTTATCAACCCGGGAACGTACCTGTCCCACTTTGACGCCATAAATAACCTGAACTTCATTTCGATTGCGTACGACGCCGTTGGCGCCGGTATTTTTTAATTGCGTGTCATCAACCCGCGCCATATCGCGCACGGCCACGCGCAGGCGAGTAAAACAATTATCGACGGAGAGAATATTCTCCTTGCCCCCGAGGCCGCGGATAATGTCATCGGTGACCGACTGCGGTTGCGCGACTTTCTGGCGGTACTCTGCTTTGCTGTAGAGCTTCACGTTCTCGTCATCTTCCCGGCCCGGCGTTTTCAGGTTCAGCTTCACCACCAGGGTGCGGAAAATCACGTAGTAGACGGCGAACTGGCCGATACCGATAAGGACATAGCCCGGCCAGCGCGTTAAGGAGACCGGCAGCGGCAGGTTATAGATCAGAAACTCGATCAGGCCCGATGCTCCCCAGGGACGTACGGTGAAGATGTCGCAAATGGCCTGCGAGGCGGCGGTTAACGTCGCGTGGATCACCCACAGCAGCGGTGAGACAAATAAGAAGGTGAACTCAATCGGCTCGGTGATGCCGGTCAGCATCGAGGTGATAATCGCCGGCAGCAGAATCGCCTTCGCCATCGCTTTCTTCTCCGGTTTCGCGGTGTGGTAGAACGCCAGCGAGGCGCCCGCCAGGCCAAAGATAGTGGTCATCCCTTGCTGCGAAAAACGTAATGCGTCGTTCATGACCGGCGTCAGGTCGGGATGGCGCATATAGGCGAGGAAAATGGCCTGGGTGCCGGAGACCACCTGACCATCCACGTTCAGCGTGCCGCCAATCTGGGTGAGCTGGAAGGGGGACCAGACGAAATGGTGCAGGCCGGTGGGGATAAGGAATTTTTCAAAGAAACCATAGACGAAGACCCCGGCGACCCCGGCATTTTTCATAAAACCGATGAGGGCGGAGATGCCGTGGGTCATAAAGGGCCAAATCCAGGTAAAGGCGATGGCGTAGAAGATAACCACCGGCGTCATCGCCACCAGCGTCAGCTTGGCGCCGCCGTACATCGACAGCGCGCCAGGCAGCTCAATGGCAGAGACTTTATTGTGCACCCACGCAATCGTGCAGCCGAGAATAATGCCCAGGAAAACGCCCATATCCACCACCACAAAGCCCAGCAGCTGGGTTTGCCCGGTGCCATAATATTCACCGTTAATTTTTTCGGCGAGTCCATGGGTGTGTTCCAGCCAGGAGTGGTTGGCGCCAAGAAACATAATAAAGCACATCACTGAAACCAGTGCGACTTCGGTTTTTTTATCCTTTGCCAGGCCATAGCTGATGCCGACGCAAAATAATAAGCCGAGGTTGCCAAATAAAGGCCAAAAGGTGTCGCCGAGCATTTGCCCAAGCTGATGTAAGAAACTGGTTTCAGCAATTAATGTCGGATTAGTTAATACTGAACTGAGGGCCAGAATTAAGCCAATGACCGGCAAGAACAATACGGCGCCGATCATGGCCCGGGAGAATTTTTGCATATTCTCCAGAATACGCTGACGTATTTCAGGCATGATTGATCCTTTTATATTTTTGTAGGTACAGGGAGCGGTTTTTTATCGACTTCCAGTGATTTGGTTATAGCAACTCTGATATTTGAAAGGAACCTGTTGCGCTAAATAGGTACAGATAGCCGCGTATTGCGCACAGGTTTCAGGACTCGCACCCCAACTCTCTCCCTGAAAGGGAGAGAGTAGTCAGAGTGGAGTTTTGCCGGGAAGCAATCCCTCTCCCCATAGAGGAGAGGGAATGGGCATCGCTATGGGGTGACGGGAGCGGGCGCTGGCGCGGCGGGGGCGGGGCTGACCTCGCCGTTGCGCATGATTTGCGCCACCTGCTGTTTCTCCATATTCACGGCGCTGAGCTGCCCGTTGATCGTCGGTTTGAGCGGGGCATCGGCCTGCACGCTGCCGCTGGCGGTCAGCTGGAGATTGCCATCCCCGCTTATAGGTAGCGACGGCCAGCCCCAGGCCTGCAGAATATTCAGCGGCACGCCGCGGCCGCTGAAGCTCAGATTGACCTGGCGCTGCGGCAGCTGGGATACCGCGGCGGTGGCCTGCAAAATGCCGCGCTCGGTGAAGGCGCTAAGCTCAGTGATATTGACCGTCGAGGCTGTGGCGTTCAGTTTGAGTGATGGGCGGCGCACGTCGATCCGGTTGAAAGTCGCCGCCGCGGCGTTCAGCGTCGCGCTGCCGTTCCATACTCCCCAGCTGCCGTTTTTCACCAGCTGTAGCTCGCCGCCATAGCCATCGAGGGCGGTAATTTGCCACGGGAAAGCAGGGTCCACATCGATGATCAGATTGCGGCTGGCGCTGAATTTTTTCAGCGTCAGGCTTTGCAGCCAGGCTGGCAGCGGCGTCATCCACAGCTGTTTCCAGTTCGCCGGCAGCGTGTACTCCAGTCCGGCGAAGGCGGTGTCGTCGAGCACCAGGGCGTTCCCGGCGCGCAGCCAGTTGCCGGAGGTGCGCACCATGCCGCCCTCCCAGCGCGAAGTGAACTGGCGCAGCGCAATGCCCTGGGGAGAGAATTCAGCATTGAGGATCGGGTCGAAGAAGTGCAGCGAACCGTAGATAAATTCGCTGGCGTTCATCGACAGCGTGCCGTCCTCGCTCTGCCAGCCGCCGTGGCTAAGGGTCAGGTTGCGCAGGCTCAGGTCGAGGTCGGTTACCGCCCAGTCCGGTCCCTGCAGGCGGGCGTCGGTGATGTCCAGGCGGCCAATCTGCAGAGAGGGGACCGTGGTTAACGGCGCGAAAAACTCGGCCAGCGAGGCGGGGCTCTGCAGTCGAATCTCGTTGAGCTGGAGGTTATCCACCCGCCAGCTGCCATCGGCGCTGCGTTTGGCATTGCCAGTTAAGGTGCCGCGGGCGACATCGGCGCCGAGGGTGGAGAGGGTGACCTCGCCCTGATCAATCTTACCCTGAATCAGAACGTTGCTGGCTTCGACGCCATTGAGCGTCATCGAGCCCGCGCTCATCTGGATCTGCGCCGTTTTCCCCAGCACATTGCCCGCCTCCGGCGTCCATGGGCTGACGCCGCCGGTGACGCGCTGCGCGCTGAGCGCCCAGCCGGTTTCCGGGCTGTTGAAAGCCATATTGCGCAACATCAGCCGGTCGGCAGCGAACGGTAGGTCTGCAGAGTGGGGTGACAGATTCAGAGTGCCGTCGTTAAGGACTATCTCATCCGCATGCAGCGGATCGCTAAACTGGCGGGTGCTGAAGCCAATGTCGACCGTTTTTGCCACCAAAGTGGCAGGCTTGCCTTCCCGACCAAAGGTGACGTTTCGCAACTGCACATGAAGGGGGGAGGAGAAATCGTGCTCCATCTCATCGAAGGAGACCTGCCAGCCGGTGCCATTGCTGAGCCAGGCGCTGGCCTGGCGGGCGCCCCAGTGGGTTTGCAGCAGGAACCACGCGCCAATAATGACGAGCAGCAGAGCGACTAGCAGCCAGAGAATCAGCTTTCCAAGAAATTTCATGGTCTTCCATTCTGTGAGATGCACATCACCGTGTTATGCCCGATTTAGGCGCACTTCTCAAGGCAGGCGTGGTTTATTTCCGTGATGGGGCTGGTGGTTGGAGGACGTCCCGGCCGATGCGCGACCGGGAACGCATGAGATCACGCCTTTTCTGGCGGGAAAATTAAATTCAGAACAATCGCCGTGATACCGCCGGCGGCAATCCCGGAGGAAAGCAGGTTTTTCAGCCAGTCCGGGGCGAACTGCAGGATCAGCGGCTGCTGCGACACGCCGAGGCCTACCGCCAGCGACAGAGCGATAATCAGGATTGCCCGACGGTTCAGCGGTTCACGGGAGACGATGCGCACGCCGGACGCGGCGATGGTGCCGAACATCACCAGCGTGGCGCCGCCGAGCACTGGCTCAGGGATATGCTGGACAAAGCCGCTCACCGCCGGGAACAGGCCGAGGACGATCAGCATCAGGGCAACCACAAAGCCGACGTAGCGGCTGGCGACCCCGGTCAGCTGGATCACGCCGTTGTTCTGGCCGAAGCAGGAGTTCGGGAAGGTGTTGAAGACCGCGGAAACGAAGGAGTTCAGGCCGTTAGCCAGCACGCCGCCTTTCAGGCGCTTCATATACAGCGGACCCGAAACCGGCTGTTCGGAGACGTCGGAGGTGGCGGTGATATCGCCGATGGTTTCCAGGGAGGTGATCATAAACACCAGCATCAGGGGCAGCAGCAGACTCCAGTCGATGCCGAGGCCATAATAGAGCGGCGTCGGGACGGTGATGAGGCTGCTGTTGGTCGGGGCGGTGTTGGCTGGCAGCATATCGAGGAACCACGCCGCCAGATAACCGGCAGCCATGGCAATCACTAGCGAGGCGATGCGCAGGTACGGGTTGCGCTGGCGGTTGAGGATAATAATCAGCGCCAGCACGATACCCGCCAGCAGCAGATTTTTCGGCGCACCAAAGGTGTGGTCGGCCATCGCCGCGTAGCCGCCGCCGATGGAGGTCAGTCCGACCTGAATCAGCGACAGGCCGATAATCATCACCACCACGCCGGAAACCAGCGGGGTAATGATACGGCGCGCCAGGTGCAGGATCCGGGAGAGGACCATTTCGGTGCAGCTGGCCAGCATCAGGGTGCCGAAGAGGGCGGCCATCATGGTGGGGACGTCGGCGCCGCCGGTTTTCAAGGCGGTACCGCCCATGATCAGCGGGGCGACAAAGTTGAAGCTGGTGCCCTGGATGGAGAGCAGTCCGGAGCCGACCGGGCCCCAGGCTTTGATCTGAATAATAGAGGCGACGCCGGAGGCGAACAGCGACATGCTGATGATATGTTGGGTATCTTGCGCCGGGAGACCGAGAGCCTGGCAGATTAACAGCGCCGGGGTGATCACCGCGACAAACATCGCCAGCAGGTGCTGGAAGGCGGCGAACAGGGTTTGCGGTAGCGGCGGGCGATCTTCGAGGCGGTAGATTAATTCGCTGGCTGGTTTATGCGCAACCGGTTGCGCATTTTCTGACTCTGCGGTGTTAACGGACATCACAAGCAATCCCAAGGTGGCAAAGCGGGAATTTTATCGGACTGTAGACCAAAAGCAAACGTTTGCCAGCGTTTGCTCATAAAAATTTATACCGTGAATATGCGCAACGAGATAATTAACATTTTGTATGCTAAATCGCATCATTCAGGATACAAAATATCTTTTTCTGTCAATTTTTCCGCCGTTCTGCGTAAAATCCCCCTCTGACTCCTCATGATGAGAAGCTAAAGACACCAGGAATATCGTCGCGTGTGAATGGATCATGCGCCCATAAGGAGCTTTTTATGTTTCATCTCGATACCTTATCGACGCTCGTTGCCGCAACGCTCGTGCTGTTACTCGGCAGAAAACTCGTACAAACCGTTCCCTTCCTTAAGAAATACACTATTCCTGAACCCGTTGCCGGCGGTCTGCTGGTGGCGCTGGCGCTGCTGGCGCTGAAAAAAAGCATGGATATCGAAATTGATTTCGATATGAGTCTGAAAGATCCGCTGATGCTGGCGTTCTTCGCCACCATCGGTCTTAACGCCAACCTCGCCAGCCTGCGGGCCGGCGGCAAGGTGCTGGGCACTTTCCTGATCGTGGTGGTTGGCCTGCTGCTGCTGCAGAACGCCCTCGGTATCGGCATGGCGACGCTGCTGGGGCTGGATCCGCTAATGGGTCTGCTGGCCGGGTCGATTACCTTATCCGGCGGCCACGGCACCGGGGCGGCGTGGAGTAAGCTGTTCGTTGAGCGCTACGGTTTTGCCAACGCCACCGAGGTGGCGATGGCCTGCGCGACTTTCGGCCTGGTGCTGGGCGGCCTGATCGGCGGCCCGGTGGCGCGTTATCTGGTGAAGCACTCTTCCTCACCGGACGGGACACCGGACGATCAGGTGGCGCCAACCGCCTTTGAAAAGCCGGACGTGGGGCGGGTGATCACCTCGCTGGTGCTGATCGAAAGTATCGCCCTGATCGCCATCTGTCTGACGCTGGGCAAGGTGGTTGCGCAACTGCTGGCGGGGAGCGTCTTCGAGCTGCCGACCTTCGTCTGCGTGCTGTTTATCGGCGTGATCCTCAGCAACAGCCTGGCGCTGGCGGGGTTGTATCGGGTGTTCGATCGCGCGGTATCGGTGTTGGGCAACGTCAGCCTGTCGCTGTTCCTCGCCATGGCGCTGATGAGCCTCAAGCTGTGGGAGTTGGCCTCGCTGGCGCTGCCGATGATTATTATCCTGGCGGTGCAGGCGCTGGCGATGGCGCTGTATGCGGTGTTCGTCACCTATCGGATGATGGGCAAAAACTACGATGCCGCGGTGCTGGCAGCCGGGCATTGCGGATTTGGCCTGGGGGCAACGCCGACGGCGATCGCCAATATGCAGGCGATTACCGACCGTTTCGGGCCATCGCATATGGCCTTCCTGGTAGTGCCGATGGTGGGGGCGTTCTTTATCGATATCGTCAACGCGCTGGTGATTAAGCTGTACCTGCTGCTGCCGATGTTTGGTTGATAAAAAACCCGGAGGCGGTGCTGCGCACCTGTCCGGGCTACAAGATCGTGCTGTTTGGGGTTTTGTAGCCCGGCTAAGGCGTTTACGCCGCAAGCCGGGAATAACTTCACAATCTTACGCTTCGTCGTGCTCTTCCCACGCTAACGCGCGTTTCACCGCTTTCTTCCAGCCGCTGTAACGATAGTTACGCTCAGTAGTTTCAATCCCCGGGCGGAATTCGCGCTCAATCACCGCTTTCTCCTGCAGTTCATCCAGATTCTGCCAGAAACCGACCGCCAGACCGGCCAGATAGGCCGCGCCCAGCGCCGTCACTTCGCGTACTTCCGGACGCTCGACACGGGTGCCGAGGATATCGGACTGGAACTGCATCAGGAAGTTGTTAGCCACCGCGCCGCCGTCTACGCGCAGGGCGTGCAGACGAATGCCGGAGTCAGCCTGCATCGCCTCCAGCACGTCGCGGGTCTGAAAGGCGATGGACTCCAGCGTCGCACGGATAATGTGGTTGGAGTTCACGCCGCGGGTGAGGCCGAAAATCGCGCCGCGGGCATACGGGTCCCAGTACGGTGCGCCAAGACCGGTGAACGCGGGTACCACGTACACGCCGTTGGTATCCTTCACTTTGGTGGCGAAGTACTCGGAGTCGAAGGCATCGCTGATGAGCTTCATCTCGTCGCGCAGCCACTGAATAGACGCGCCGGCCATAAACACCGCCCCTTCCAGAGCGTAGTTCACCTCGCCGCGCGGGCCGCAGGCGATGGTGGTCAGCAGACCGTGGGTGGAGGTGACCGCTTTTTCGCCGGTATTCATCAGCATAAAGCAGCCGGTGCCGTAGGTGTTTTTCGCCATCCCTTCCTTGACGCACAGCTGGCCGAACAGGGCCGCCTGCTGGTCACCGGCGATCCCGGCGATAGGAATACGGGTCCCGCCTTTACCACCGATGTTGGTCTGGCCGTACACTTCGGAAGACTTGCGCACTTCCGGCAGCATGGCGCGCGGAATGTCCAGCGCGTCGAGCATCTTGTCGTCCCAGTCGAGGTCGTGGATGTTGAACAGCATGGTACGCGAGGCGTTGGTGTAGTCGGTGACGTGCACGCGGCCCTGGGTCATCTTCCAGATAAGCCAGGTGTCAACGGTGCCGAACAGCAGCTCGCCGCGCTTCGCACGCTCACGGGAACCTTCGACATGGTCGAGGATCCATTTCACCTTGGTGCCGGAGAAGTACGGGTCCACCACCAGGCCTGTGGCCTTGCGGATATACTCTTCCATCCCGTCACGCTTGAGCTGCTCGCAGATCTCCGCGGTACGGCGGCACTGCCAGACGATAGCGTTGTAGATGGGTTTACCGGTCTCTCGCTCCCACACCACCACGGTCTCACGCTGATTGGTGATGCCGATGGCCGCGATCTGATCGGAGTTGATATCCGCTTTGGCCAGCGCTTCGACCAGCGTCGAGCTTTGGGAAGCCCAGATTTCCATCGGGTCGTGTTCGACCCAGCCTGGCTTAGGATAAATCTGTTCAAATTCTCGCTGGGAGACGCTGACGATATTGGCATCATGATCCATCACAACGGCCCGGGAGCTGGTAGTGCCCTGGTCAAGCGCAACGATATATTTTTTGTCGGTCATAGTCGGTGTCCCGTAGTCAGATTACAGCGAAGCTTTATGTTGAGCGGTGGAAGAGGAGGGGCTCTGTTGCTCTTCCTCCACGCAGGTGTCGCAAGGCAGGTGACGGCCAATCAGCTTACGATAGCTGAATGCGCCCAGCGCCGCGCCGACCACCGGTGCGCACAGCGGCACCAGGAAATAAGGAATATCTTTGCCGCCGGTGAAGGCGACGTCACCCCACCCCGCCAGCCAGGCGAAGGCTTTCGGGCCGATGTCACGCGCCGGGTTCATGGCGAAGCCGGTCAGCGGTCCCATGGAGGCGCCAATCACCGCAATCAGCAGGCCAATCAGCAGAGGGGCCAGCGGGCCGCGCGGTATGCCGTTGCCATCGTCGGTCAGCGCCAGGATGACGCCCATCAGGATAGCGGTAATCACCATCTCTACCGCGAAGGCCTGCACAAAATTGATGTGCGGGTTCGGGTAAGTGGAGAAAATGCCGGCCAGATCGAGGCTTTCCACGCTGCCGCGAATCATATGGTGGGTGGTTTCATAATCGAGGAAAAGATTGTAGTAAAGCCCGTAAACTAATGCCGCAGCGCAAAAGGCGCCAGCGAATTGCGAAATAATAAAAGGAACCACTTTGCGGCCTTCGAAGCAGGCGAACAGCCACAGCGCGATAGTCACCGCTGGGTTAAGGTGCGCACCGGAGACCCCGGCGGTCAGGTAGATCGCCATGGCGACGCCCAGACCCCAGATGATGCTGATTTCCCATTGTCCGAAGCTGGCTCCCGCGACCTTGAGCGCAGCCACGCACCCAACGCCGAAAAAGATCAACAACCCGGTACCGAGGAACTCTGCGATGCACTGGCCTTTTAAGGTTGATGTTTGGCTCATAATCGAATCCTGAAGCGTGGTGATGATTATTGTATGTAGGGTGGTCACAGACGACCATATTGCCATGTAGGCATAGTGTTAATTTATCGTTAACGAGCAAAAACGAGAAATATCGAACTTCAAATGTGTGTACCTCGTCAAGAAAATGAGCGTTTTCGCGCCATTTGCGCGCATCGAGAGCGCTGCCGGAGCGTTTCACCACGCATTTTGTTAACCATAAAATTAACATTGACCCATGAACTACGAGCGAACTGCGCTGAAAGCACCAGGTAAAGACTGAAAAGTGTTGCAAACCGCAATCTACGCGGCTTGCCGCTGGACAGGGGCGGCGGGGATTCATACAATCGACGATAACACCGCTATGTGCGCTAATTTTCGTTAAGGCGGGACCGCGTATACGAAACACGAGTTTCTATCAACGCCTTGCAAGTTCAGGAGAGGTATGACGATGTCATTAGAAGTGTTTGAGAAATTAGAATCTAAGGTTCAGCAGGCGATTGATACCATCACTCTGTTGCAGATGGAAATCGAAGAGCTGAAAGAAAAGAACAACACCCTGGTGCAGGAAGTTCAGAGCGCGCAGCATGGTCGTGAAGAGCTGGAGCGCGAAAACAGCCAGCTGAAAGAGCAGCAGCAGGGCTGGCAGGAACGTCTGCAGGCGCTGCTGGGTCGCATGGAAGAAGTCTAATCGCTTCGCGCCCTCTCCCGCCCGGGAGGGGGTCATCCTTACTCGCGTCTTTATACCCGCAAGTTATAGCCAATCTTTTTTTATTCTTTAATCATTGAATCGCTTTCTGGCACGCTTAACCCATCACAACACACATAAAGAGAGCGGTGCGATGAATAAGTGGGGCGTAGGGTTAACTCTGTTGCTGGCATCCGCCAGCGTTCTGGCAAAAGACATTCAGCTATTAAACGTATCTTATGATCCAACGCGCGAGCTGTACGAACAGTACAACAAAGCGTTTAGCGCACACTGGAAGCAGGAGACCGGCGACAACGTGGTGATCCGCCAGTCGCATGGTGGCTCTGGCAAACAGGCGACCTCGGTGATTAACGGTATTGAAGCGGATGTGGTCACGCTGGCGCTGGCCTACGATGTCGACGCTATTGCCGAACGCGGCCGCATCGATAAAAACTGGCTGAAACGCCTGCCGGATAACTCTGCGCCGTATACCTCCACCATCGTGTTCCTCGTCCGCAAGGGCAATCCGAAACAGATCCATGACTGGAACGATCTGATCAAACCGGGCGTGTCGGTCATTACCCCGAACCCGAAAAGCTCCGGCGGCGCCCGCTGGAACTACCTGGCGGCCTGGGGCTATGCTCTGCATCAGAATCACGGCGACCAGGCGAAAGCCCAGGAATTCGTCAAGGCGCTGTATAAAAACGTGGAAGTGCTGGACTCCGGCGCGCGCGGTTCGACCAATACCTTCGTAGAACGCGGCATCGGCGACGTACTGATCGCCTGGGAAAACGAAGCGCTGCTGGCGACCAACGAACTGGGCAAAGACAAGTTTGAAATCGTGACCCCGAGTGAGTCGATTCTGGCTGAGCCGACCGTCTCGGTGGTCGACAAAGTGGTGGATAAGAAAGGCACGCGCCAGGTGGCGGAAGCGTACCTGAAGTATCTCTACTCGCCGGAAGGCCAGGAGATTGCGGCGAAGAACTTCTACCGCCGCGCGATCCGAATGTGGCGAAGAAATATGCTAACGAATTCCCGAAACTGAAGCTGTTTACCATCGATCAGGAGTTCGGCGGCTGGACGAAAGCGCAGAAAGAGCACTTCTCCAACGGCGGCACCTTCGACCAGATTAGCCAGCGTTAATTCTCTTGTCCCTGCTTGCGCTACGCTTAGCAGGGCTACAGTTTTGCGCGGTGCGTAGCCCGGGTAAGGCGTCAGCCGCTACCCGGGATAACGCCCCGTCCACCATCTGTTTTCATTTAGTCATCAAATTACGCTACTCTTCCGCTTCAGGCTTAACAGGGAATGAAAATGAGAAGAGTAAGATACTTTTTGCTGGCGCTGCTGGTGGCGATCCTCGCGGCGCTGGCGGGCGGCTACTACTGGCTGCACTCTGGCAACCCGGACGCATTACGCAAGATTGTCCTGCAGCAGTGCGTACCCCATCAGCAACAGCAGCAAAACCCGTCGCCGTGCGCGGAAGTGAACCTCAAGGGCGGCTATGTGCTGTTTAAAGACCGTAACGGCCCGCTGCAGTATTTGCTGATGCCGACCTACCGCATCAACGGCACCGAAAGCCCGCTGCTGCTGGATCCGTTGACGCCGAACTTTTTCTGGCAGGCCTGGCAGGGGCGTGAAATCATGAGCCAGCGCCACGGCGCGCCGGTTCCTGATAACGCGGTATCGCTGGCGATCAACTCGCGCAGTGGACGTACGCAAAACCATTTCCATATTCATATCTCCTGCCTGCGCCCCGATGTGCGCGCGCAGTTAGATAAGGATGCCGCAGCGATCAGCAGCCGCTGGCTGCCGCTACCGGGCGGGCTTCAGGGCCACGAATACCTGGCGCGCCGGGTGACGGAGGCGGAGCTGGCCCAGCGTAGCCCGTTCCTGATGCTGGCGGAAGAGGTGCCGGAGGCGCGTGAACATATGGGACGCTTCGCGCTGGCAATGGCGCAACAGAGCGACGGCTCGCTGGTGCTGCTGGCGACGGAGCGTAACCTGCTGACCCTGAACCGGGCTTCAGCGGAAGAAATTCAGGATCATCGCTGCGCCATCCTTAACGCAAACCACTAGTTCTGGCGTTTACCTGTCTTACCTGTCGTCGTATTCTTGCTGAAAAAAACGACAGGAGACAGGCATGTCGCTCTGGCTTACCCACCCGCTGTTCCTTCCTTCATTGATTGTCGGCGTCACCATCGTGCTCTGGGCGACGTCGCTGCTGCCGGAATTTATCACCGCGCTGCTGTTCTTCGCAGCGGCAATGATGGCGAAAATCGCTCCGCCGGAGGTGATCTTCGGCGGCTTTGCCTCTTCGGCGTTCTGGCTGGTGTTCAGCGGCTTTGTGCTCGGCATCGCCATCCGTAAAACAGGACTGGCGGACCGGGCGGCGCAGGCGCTGTCGGCCAGGCTCACCGACTCCTGGCCGCGGATGGTCGCCAGCGTGGTACTCCTGAGCTACGCCCTGGCGTTCGTGATGCCCTCCAACATGGGGCGCATCGCGCTGCTGATGCCGATCGTGGCGGCGATGGCCCGCCGCGCGGGCATTGCCGACGGTAGCCGCGGCTGGTTCGGCCTGGCGCTGGCGGTGGGGTTCGGCACCTTTCAGCTGTCGGCGACGATTTTGCCCGCCAACGTGCCGAATCTGGTGATGAGTGGCGCGGCGGAAGGCTCGTACGGTATGCATCTGAATTATGTTCCCTATTTACTGCTGCATACGCCGGTGCTTGGCTGGCTGAAAGGGGCGGTGCTGGTGGCGCTGATTTGTTGGCTGTTTCCCGGCAAGCCGTATCCACCGCGCGACCTGACGCCGCTGCCGCCGATGAGCCGCGACGAGAAACGTCTGGCGTGGCTGCTGGCGGTGGTCCTCTCGCTATGGGTGACCGAGAGCTGGCACGGCGTCGGCCCGGCGTGGACCGGCCTGGCGGCGGCTGTGATCACGCTGCTGCCGCGGGTGGGCTTTATCAACGGCGAGGAGTTTGCCAGCGGGGTGAATATGCGCACCTGCATTTACGTCGCCGGGATTCTGGGGCTAGCGATCGCCGTCACCCAAACCGGGATTGGCGGCGCAGTGGGCAATGCGCTGCTGCAGGTGATGCCCCTGGATAAAGACAATCCTTTCACCAGCTTTCTCGCCCTGACCGGGATAACCAGCGCGCTGAACTTTATTATGACCGCCAACGGCGTGCCGGCGCTGTATACCACCTTTGCCCAGAGCTTTGCCGACGCCACCGGCTTCCCGCTGCTAAGCGTGATTATGATTCAGGTGCTGGGCTATTCCACGCCGCTGCTGCCCTATCAGGCGTCGCCGATCGTGGTGGCGATGGGGTTAGGCAAGGTCCCGGCGAGGGCGGGGATGCAACTGTGTCTGGCGCTGGCGGCGGTGAGTTATCTGATTTTACTGCCGCTGGACTACGCCTGGTATCAGCTGTTGGGGAAACTGTAACGGCAAAAGAAAGCCCGGCTTGCGCTGTGCTAAGCCGGGCTCCCACGTTTTGTCAGTCAACCCGGTCGCGTGTCGCCACCGGGAAAAGCGAATTACGCTTTTTTCGCTGCTTCTGCTGCTTTAACGATCACCGCGAAAGCGTCAGCTTTCAGGGAGGCGCCGCCAACCAGCGCGCCGTCGATGTCCGGCTGGGTGAACAGCTCTGCGGCGTTGCCAGCGTTAACGGAACCGCCGTACTGGATGATCACTTGCTCAGCGATTTTGGCGTCAGCTTTAGCAATGTGGTCACGGATGAATTTGTGCACCGCCTGCGCCTGAGCCGGGGTCGCTGATTTGCCGGTACCGATAGCCCATACTGGTTCGTAAGCGATAACCACGCCTTCGAAAGCGGCAGCGCCCTGAGTTTTCAGCACGGCGTCGATCTGACGCGCGCAAACTTCTTCCGTTTTGCCCGCTTCGTTTTCGGCTTCGGTTTCACCGATGCACAGAACCGGGGTCAGACCCTGCTCTTTCAGCACGGCGAATTTCTTCGCGATCAGCTCGTCGGATT
This sequence comes from Klebsiella sp. KPN54798, assembly GCF_021184225.1. NCBI lineage: Bacteria > Pseudomonadati > Pseudomonadota > Gammaproteobacteria > Enterobacterales > Enterobacteriaceae > Klebsiella > Klebsiella sp. KPN54798. The sequence goes on from NZ_CP089234.1 coordinate 112,338, forward strand.
CTTTGTGGTAGGTACGACGCTCGGAGTGGCCGATGATGATGTACTGCGCGCCGATATCTTTCAGCATTTCGGCGGAGGTTTCACCGGTGAATGCGCCGGACAGGTTCACGTCAACGTTCTGCGCGCCCAGGTGAATGTGGCTGCCTTCTGCCGCGCGCTTAGCCAGGTCCAGATACATTTCCGGCGGGGCGATGGCAACTGCACAGCCGCTTACGCCAGCCAGCTCGGTACGCAGGTTCGCAACCAGTTCGTTTACCATGTGGCGGCTGCCGTTCAGTTTCCAGTTACCCATCACTAAAGGATGTCGCATTTTAATTCTCCACGCTACTTAAGCGAATTAAGGAATATAGCCGCCCCAGAGGGCAGCATGGTCTGTGAAACAGTATAGAGACTCGTCACTGGAAAGGCTTTGCTTTTTGTCATTTATTGTTACCTTCCAGCGTTTCAGATAGCGCCAGCTTAATCGGTTCAATGGCGAAGGTCAGGCCCTTTTCCCCATGATCTGCCACCACATAGCGCACGGCGCCTTCGGTATCGGCGAAGTAGCGCTTGCCCTTGCCGGCGGCCAGCAGTTTCTGCAGTTTTTGCTGGCTTTGCGCCTGGCTAAAAGTCGGCACGAAGGCGCGGATCATGGCGCTCATATACTCCAGCGCTTTGGTCCTGGCCGCCTTTTGCTCCGGCCCCTGGATCGGCAGCCAGGTGATCTGCATGGATTTGATCTTCAGCGTGCCGCGCTCCAGCGCGGTGGAGGCATAGAGATTTTCGTTAATTTTGCTGGCGGCGCGGGTCAGGTTAGCCCGATCGCGACTGGTGGCGATGGAACGGAATTCGTTCAGAGGCAGCTTTGGGTTATCGGCATTGAATTTCTCGCGGAACTGACTGATCGACTGGTCAAAGCTCGGCGCGCCGGCGAGCAGGTAGGGCGCTGCCGCGGTCGTCGATTCGCTCTCTGCGGACAACGCGTGCGGGCCGACGGCAAGGCCCATCAGCCCACTTAACCACAAAATTGTCCACTTCTTCATGCCCGTCGTTCCTTTTTTTGCCTGCTGACGATTAAATCGGGAAGCGCGGCGCTTGTCAAAAAGTCACGACGCCAGGGTAAACTACGCAGACGATGATGATAAGGAAAAACGCATGACCCTACAGCAGTGGTTATTCTCAATTAAAGGGCGCATTGGCCGCCGCGATTTCTGGATCTGGATTGCCATCTGGCTGGTGACCATGAGCGCCCTGTTTACCCTGGCAGGCAGCAATCTGCTCAACCTGCAGACGGCGGCGTTTATTATCGTCTGCCTGCTGTGGCCGACGGCGGCGGTGGTGGTCAAGCGGCTGCACGATCGCGGCAAATCCGGGCTGTGGGCGCTGCTGATGGTTCTGGCGTGGATGCTGCTGGCGGGGAACTGGTCGATGTTGCCGCAGGTCTGGCAGTGGGGCGTCGGGCGCTTTGTGCCGACGCTGATTATCGTCATGATGCTGATCGACCTGGGGGCGTTTGTCGGCACCCAGGGCGAGAATAAGTTCGGCAAGGAGACCCAGGACGTGCGCTGGAAAGCGGACGCCTGATTACCAGTAGTGCTCCGCCGTCATATGGCCCGGCCGGCGACGCAGATGTTTGGTCATCTGCCGGGTCTCTTTTAACAGCTGTTGGGTATCGCGCACCATTTGCGGGTTGCCGCACAGCATCACATGGCTGGTGTCGGTGGTCATCGGCAGGCCGACGGCCTCTTCCAGCGCGCCGGTTTCAATCAGAAACGGCACCCGGCCGGTCAGCGAGCCTTCCACGGTTTCGCGGCTGATCACCGTCTGAATACGGAGTTTGCCGGCATAGCGCTGCTCCAGTTCGCGCATTAGCGGCAGATAGCTCAGGTCCGCGGCGTAGCGGACGGCGTGGACCAGCACCAGGTTGTTAAAGCGCTCAAGGTCCTTGCCTTCCTGCAAAATTGACAGGTACGGCCCCAGCGCAGTGCCGGTCGCCAGCATCCACAGGGTATCGCAATCCGGTACCTCCTCGAGGACGAAGAAACCTGCCGCTTCACTCACCACCAGGACTTCATCGCCCGGCTTCAGCGCCGCCAGACGCGGGCTCAGCTTGCCTTCCGGGACGGTGACCAAATAGAACTCGAGGTCGGGATTGCCGGGGGCGTTGACGTAGGAGTAGGCGCGCTGCACGCGTTCGCCGTCGATTTCCAGCCCGAGCTTGGTAAATTGCCCGGCGGTAAACGGATGAACAGGCGCCCGCACGTATAAACTGAACAAGGCGTCCGTCCAGTACTCCACTTTTGTCACTTTGCCGCTAACCCAGTCCGCCATCGTCTTCTCCTGTTGCCAAGCGATGCCTTATCTTCGGTCCAGACGAGCCAGATTTCCACCCCGAAGGCGCAAGAAAGCTCTATTGATCAAATATAAACGAAGAACAGGGCAACCGCCTGCGGACGGTTGCCTGGGAGAGAAAAAGCGGTATTACAGGATGTGCTGCTGAATGTCCGGATCTTTACGGTCGAGGTAATGAATCGACTGGATACGACGGATAGTGCGCGACTTGCCGCGGATCAGCAGCGTCTCGGTGGTGGCCATGTTGCCCTTGCGGGTGATGCCGTCCAGCAGATCGCCTTTGGTGATCCCGGTGGCGGAGAAGACGACGTTATCGCTGCGCGCCATTTCATCCAGACGCAGCACTTTGCCCGCTTCAATGCCCATGGTTTTGCAGCGCGCCAGCTCATTTTCACCGATGCGGCGGTTCTCTTCGTTATCGCCCTTCACGTGGTGGCGAGCCAGCAGGCGCCCCTGCATATCCCCGTCGAGGGCGCGGATCACCGCGGCGGAAACCACCCCTTCCGGCGCGCCGCCGATGCCGTACAGTACGTCGACTTCGCTATCCGGCATGCAGGTGAGAATAGAGGCCGCGACGTCGCCATCGGGAATAGCGAACACGCGCACGCCCAGCTGCTGCAGCTGGGCAATGACCGCGTCGTGGCGCGGTTTCGCCAGCACGGTGACGGTCAGCTCGCCCAGCGGCTTGTTCAGGGCGCGGGCGATATTGTGCAGGTTCTCTTCCAGCGGCAGATTGAGATCGATAGCGCCTTTAGCGCCCGGGCCGACGATCAGCTTTTCCATATACATATCCGGCGCGTTGAGGAAGCAGCCCTTATCGCCGACCGCCATCACCGCCAGGGCGTTGGCCTGGCCCATCGCCGTCATGCGGGTGCCTTCGATGGGATCGACGGCGATATCTACCGCATCGCCCTTGCCGGTACCCACTTTTTCGCCGATATAGAGCATCGGCGCTTCATCGATTTCGCCCTCGCCGATGACGATGGTGCCGTCGATATTGACGAGGTTAAGCATAATGCGCATGGCGTTAACCGCTGCGCCGTCGGCGGTATTCTTATCGCCGCGGCCCAGCCATTTATAGCCCGCCAGCGCGGCGGCTTCGGTGACACGCGAAAATTCGATGGCCAGTTCTCGTTTCATAATCCACTCGTTGTGTAGAAAAGTTGCCCGCAGCGCGGCAAAAGCGCGCTACGCGTTGGAATAGCGTTCGGTTTCCGGCATCCAGCGCTCGATAAGCGCCTGGGCCTGCAGCGGATAGCGTTCATGAATGTGGCGAGCAATGCGCTGGACATCGGGGATCATCGCCTGATCGCGCAGTAAGTCCGCCACTTTAAATTCGGCGTTGCCGGTCTGGCGGGTGCCGAGCAGCTCGCCGGGACCGCGAATTTCGAGGTCTTTCTGGGCAATGACGAAACCATCGTTGCTGTCGCGCAGGACCTGCAGACGTTTCTGCGCCGTTTTGGAGAGCGGCGATTTATAGAGTAGCACGCAGTGGGAAGCGACCGCGCCGCGCCCGACGCGCCCTCTGAGCTGATGCAGCTGCGCCAGACCCAGACGTTCCGGGTTTTCGATAATCATCAGGCTTGAGTTAGGCACGTCGACGCCGACTTCAATCACCGTGGTGGCTACCAGCAGATGCATCTCACCCTGCTTGAAGGCCTGCATCACGGCCTGCTTCTCCGCCGGTTTCATCCGCCCGTGGACGAGGCCGATATTGAGCTCCGGCAGCGCCAGTTTGAGCTCTTCCCAGGTGGCTTCCGCCGCCTGGGCTTCCAGCAGATCGGACTCTTCAATCAGCGTACAGACCCAATAGGCCTGGCGACCTTCATGGGTACAGGCGTTGCGCACGCGGTCGATAATATCGCTGCGCCGGGTGTCGGGGATGGCGACGGTGGTCACCGGAGTTCGGCCTGGCGGCAGCTCGTCGATAATCGAGGTGTCCAGATCGGCGTAGGCGGTCATCGCCAGGGTGCGGGGGATCGGCGTGGCGGTCATGATCAGCTGATGCGGGTGGAATCCCTGCTGCTGACCTTTCTCCCACAGCGCCAGCCGCTGATGCACGCCGAAGCGGTGCTGTTCGTCAATAATCACCAGCGCCAGGCCGTTAAACTGCACCTGCTCCTGGAAGATGGCGTGGGTGCCGACAATCATCTGCACTTCGCCGCTGGCGATAGCCTCCTGCTGCGCCTGGCGGGCTTTGCCTTTCTGTTTGCCCGCCAGCCAGCCGACTTCTATGCCCAGCGGTTCGAACCAGTTGCGGAAGTTATTGGCATGCTGCTCGGCAAGCAGTTCGGTGGGCGCCATCAGCGCCACCTGTTTGCCGTGGACGATAGCGCGCAAGGCGGCCAGGGCAGCGACCAGCGTTTTACCGGAGCCAACGTCGCCCTGCACCAGGCGCATCATCGGCACGTCCAGCGCCATATCGTGTTCAATCTCGGCGGTAACCCGCGCCTGCGCGCCGGTGGGCTTAAAGGGCAGGGAGGCCAGCAGTTGGTTTTTCAGGGTATCGTTGGCGCCGAGCGGCAGGGCGTGATAGCGCTGGGCGCCTGCCCGCAGCGCCAGCATGCTGAGGTTATGCGCCAGCAGCTCTTCCAGAATCAGACGCTGCTGCGCCGGGTGCTTGCCGCTTTCCAGCTCGCTAAGTTGCAAGGAGGGAGGCGGGCGGTGCAGCGTACGCAGCGCCTCCGGCAGGCTCATCATCCCCTGCGCCAGCTCCGGCGGGAGGAGTTCGCTAATCGCGCAGGTTTCCAGGAGCTCAAGCGCCTGATCGGTGAGCTTGCGCAGGGTCGCCTGCTTGATGCCTTCGGTGGTCGGATAGACTGGGGTTAACGTTTCCTGCAGCTCCGGGGTGCTCATATCGCCCTGGACGCGATATTCCGGGTGGATCATCTCGGCGCCGTACTTCCCGCGTTTGGCTTCACCGTAGGCCAGCACCCGACGACCGGTCGCGAGGCTGTTTTTCATCGCCGCGTTGAAGTTGAAAAAGCGCATGGTGAGGATGCCGGTGCCATCGCTGATCTGGCAGGTCATCATCCGCCGGCCGCCGAAGGTGATATTGCTGTTGAGCACTTCACCTTCCACGGTGGCATAAACTCCGGGAAGCAGCTCGGCTATCGGGTAAAGATGGGTGCGATCTTCGTAGCGTAAAGGCAGGTGCAGCAGCAGATCCTGTACCGTATGCAGGCCAATCTTCGCCAGTTTGCTGCTCTGCGCAGCGCCCACACCGGTGAGTGAACTGAGCGGAACGGCATCTAACAGGCGGCCTGACATTGGGTTTACCTCGCAGCCTGCATGGTAGCCCACCACGCGGCATCGGCTTCCACTTCGCCCTGCTCGTTAACGTGGGGGTAAGGCAGACCTTTTTGTCTGGCGACACGGGCCAGCACCGGATAGCCGCCTTCGAACAGCAGGCGCTGCTGCTCTTGTGGCGGCAGCATGCTGTTGGCGCGTTGGTACATCCCGGCATTCTGCCGCTGGCGCTGCGCCTCGTAGAGGATCAGCGCCGAGGCGACGGAGACGTTCAGCGACTGCACCATGCCGATCATCGGGATAATGATGTCCTGATCGGCCAGCGCCAGCGCTTCCTGGGTGATGCCGGTTTTCTCCTGGCCCATCAGGATGCAGGTTGGACGCGTATAGTCGATTTCACGAAAATCGATGGCTTTGTCGGAAAGGTGAGTGGCGAGAATTTGCATGCCCTGGCCTTTCAGGTGGCCGACGGCATCTGCGATAGTGCGGTGGGTTTTAACCTGCACCCAGCTGTTGCTGCCCGCGGCGGCGGAGGCCATGGTACGCATCCGGCTGCTCGGCCAGACGGCATGCACTTCGTGTACGCCAACGGCATCTGCGGTCCGGATGACCGCAGAGACGTTATGAGGCTTATGGACCTGCTCCATGCAGACCGTCAGGTCAGGCTGACGCCTGGCGAGCATCTCGCAGATACGCTCGTAGCGCTTTGAGTTCATAAAGCTAGTTTCGGTTACGGGTGACTTTAATCACGTCCGGCATGACGCGGATTTTGCGCATGATATTCGCCAGATGCACGCGGTCGCGCGCGGTCAGGCGGATAAAGGCGCTGTATACGCGGCCATCTTTCTCTTCCGTATTCAGGCTCTGGATATTGGAAGACGCGGTGTTGATCGCCGCCGTCAGGTTAGCCAGCGCGCCCTGGTGGTTAAACATGTCCACCTTGATTTCGGTGATGAACTCCTGAGCGGTCTCTTTATCCCACTCAACCGCCATAAATTTCTCCGGCTCTTTCTGGTAGCCGCGAATGTTACGACAGGATTCATGGTGGATAACCAGCCCTTTACCCGGGCTGACGTGGGCGATAATCGGGTCACCTGGAATTGGACGACAGCACTTGGCGAAGGTGATCAACACGCCATCGGCGCCTTTGATTGGCAGATGACCGTGGTTCGACGCGTTAGCCGGTACCGGCGCCGCAGCGGCTTCGCCCTGCTGCAGGTTTTTTGCCACCACGACGCTCATGGCGTTGCCCAGACCGATTTCCGCCAGCAGATCGTCAAGCGAGGCCAGCTTCATGCGATCGAGTTCGCGCTGGATATTCTCCGGTGGGATCTCGGCAAGTTTGCGGCTTCCGCCCAGCGCGTGATTGAGCAGACGACGGCCAAGGCTAACCGAATCGTCGCGCTTAAGGTTTTTCAGCAGCTGACGGATCTTGGCGCGCGCTTTCGAGCTGACGACAAAGTTCAGCCAGGCGGCGTTCGGGCGAGCGCCCGGCGCGGTGATAATTTCGACAGTCTGACCGCTGGAGAGCGGCTGCGACAGCGGATAGGGCTGACGGTCGACGCGCGCGCCGACGCAGGCATGACCGATATCGGTATGCACCGCGTAGGCGAAGTCCACCGGCGTGGCGCCGGCAGGCAGTTCGACAATGCGCCCTTCCGGGGTGAAAACGTAAATCTCATCGGGGAACAGATCGGATTTTACGCTCTCGATAAATTCAAACGAGCTACCGGCGCTCTGCTGCAGCTCCAGCAGGCTTTGCATCCAGCGCTGAGCGCGGATTTGCGCGGTGGTGCTGCTTTCGCCGCCGTGCTCTTTATAAGCCCAGTGCGCCGCTACCCCCATCTCCGCCATCTGGTCCATGTCTTCGGTACGAATTTGTACCTCGACCGGGACGCCGTGGGGGCCGATCATCGAGGTGTGCAAAGACTGATAGCCGTTAGCTTTCGGAATGGCGATGTAGTCTTTAAAACGACCCGGACGCGGTTTGTAGAGGCTGTGCATCTGGCCGAGCACGCGATAGCAGATATCGGCATCATGGACGATAACGCGGAAGGCGTAGATATCCATGATCGAGTGAAAACGTTGCTCTTTGAGCACCATTTTACAGTAGATGGAGTATAGATGCTTCTCGCGACCGCTGACGCGGCAGGGGATCCCCGCTTCCTGCAAACGCCCTTCGATTTCGGAGAGGATCTTTTGAATCATCTCCTTACGGTTGCCGCGCGCCGCTTTGACCACCTCTTTAATGACGCGGTAGCGATTAGGGTACAGCGCTTCAAAGCCCAGCTCTTCGAGCTCGGTTTTGATGTGATGGATACCTAAACGGTGCGCCAGCGGGCTGTAAATTTCCAGCGTTTCGCGGGCGATGCGTCGGCGTTTATCCGGGCGCAGCGAGCCCAGAGTACGCATGTTGTGGGTGCGGTCGGCAAGCTTGATGAGGATGACGCGGATGTCCTGCACCATCGCCATGATCATTTTGCGAAAGTTTTCGGCCTGCGCCTCTTTCTTATCGCGGAACTTGAGCTTGTCAAGTTTCGACACCCCCTCTACCAGCTCGGCGACGCTTTTACCAAAAAGCTGTTCCATGTCCTGGTAGGTGGCGGGGGTATCTTCAATCACATCATGCAGCAGCGCGGCCATCAGCGTTTCATAGTCGAGCTTCATCTCGGCCAGAATGCAGGCTACCGCGACCGGGTGCGTGATATAGGGTTCACCGCTTGAACGTGTCTGACCCTCGTGAGCGTCACGTGCAACGAGATACGCCTGCCGCAGACGCTTAATCTGGTCTTCCGGCAGGTAGTTTTGAATCAGCTGATTCAGGCTTTCAAACAGATACAAGGGCGACCCGCTGTGTGATTAACGACGACCTTCAGCAATCGCGGTAACGGCTTGTAATTCAGCGGCTTCCTGCTCTTGCTGTTCCTGGCGCTCACGTACGTCGAGGATCTGGTTGTTGATCAGACCTTCTTCGATTTCGCGCAGTGCGATAACGGTGGTTTTATCGTTTTCTTCCGGTACCAGCGGATCCTTTCCGCCAACCTGCATCTGACGAGCGCGACGCGCGGCGACCAGTACCAGGTCAAAACGGTTACCAATTTTCTCTACAGCGTCCTGAACAGTTACGCGTGCCATACTTAAAATGCTCCACAGGTGAAGAAATGACTGGGCATGATACTGAATGTGGGTTCAGTCTGCCAATAGTTTGGTGATTAAAGCGCCATGTCGCTGCTTTTGGCGGCTCATGCGCAGACGTTCAGCGCGGATGATATTTTTCAGGTCGCTCAGGGCGGTGTCAAAATCATCGTTCACAATCAGGTAATCATATTCCGCGTAATGGCTCATTTCCGCAACGGCCTGGGCCATCCGTTTCGCGATCACCTCTTCGCTGTCCTGGCCGCGGCCGCGCAGGCGACGGTCCAGTTCATCTTTTGACGGCGGCAGAATAAAAATACTGCGCGCGCCGGGCATGCTTTTACGGATCTGCTGCGCGCCTTGCCAGTCGATATCGAGGAAGACATCGACGCCGGTCGCCAGCACCTGCTCGATCGCTTTACGCGACGTGCCGTAATAGTTGCCAAAGACCTCTGCATGTTCCAGAAACGCGTTTTCGCCAATCATCGAGCGGAATTCGTCGTGATTCACGAAGAAATAGTGTTCGCCGTGCACTTCACCCGGACGCGGCGCCCGCGTGGTATGGGAGACCGATACCTGGGTGTCATACAACGGTTGGGTTTTTAATAAAGCCTGAATCAGGCTGGATTTACCCGCGCCGCTAGGGGCGGAAACAATATAAAGCGTGCCTTGAGCCATGAGTGTCTTTTGTATGTGGTTATCGAAAGAGGTCCTACATACGAGCCTATTATACACGTCGCCGCGGCGTGACGCAGTCATTGTCACACTTTTTGCCGCTGTTTCTTTCATTTTGCCTGCCGTTTTCCTGAATTCGCCAGCCGTTGCCGCAAAGAGGCGTAAATCCTGGAAGGCGCTTCGCAAGGCGAAAAAGCTTCCGTCGCGGCTCGCGGCATTCTGCAGCAGACTCTCCGCCAGGTGATGGAGGAGGGGACTGCAATGCGTAAAGGAGGGTGGTGGCTGGCGTTAGGGATGTTCTCTGCCAGCGCGCTGGCGACGTGTCCGGACTGGCCGCCGGCCAGAGGAAGGCAGGAGACATCACGCCTTCATCAGCAAATTGTCGCCTGGAAAGAGGCTTACTGGCGGCAGGGCGCCAGCGGAGTGAGCGATGACGTTTACGACCAGCTCACCCTGCGCCTGGCGCAGTGGCGACAATGCTTTCCGGGCGCGACGCCTGAGGATGACGATCTGCCTCCGCCCACCGGCGATGCGCGTCATCCGGTGGCCCATACCGGCGTGCGCAAGCTGGCGGATGAGGACAGCGTTGCCCGCTGGATGAAAAATAAATCCGACCTGTGGATACAGCCTAAAGTGGACGGCGTGGCGGTGACTCTCGTTTATCGCCAGGGGCGTCTGGTTCAGGCCATTAGCCGCGGCGATGGTCTACGCGGTGAGGCATGGACCGCCCGAGCGCGGCAGATCCCGGCGCTGGCGAAAGTGATGACCGGTGAACTGGCCGACAGCGTACTGCAGGGGGAACTGTTTCTGCGCCGGGACGGCCATGTCCAGCAGCGGGCCGGGGGGATGAATGCGCGGGCGAAAGTCGCCGGGTTGATGATGCGAGCCGACGCGGCGGCGGCGCTCAGTCAACTGGACGTTTTTATCTGGGCCTGGCCAGACGGCCCGTCGGATATGCGCCGTCGTCAGCAGCTGCTGGCGCAGGCGGGGTTTAAGTACAGCGGACAATATACCCATCCGGTGTCGCGCATCGAGCAGGTGGCGCAGTGGCGCCAGCGCTGGTATCGCTCGCCGCTGCCCTTCGTCAGCGACGGTGTGATTGTGCGCGAAGGACGCGAGCCGCCGGGACGAGTCTGGTCGCCCGGAAAGGGCGAGTGGCTGGCAGCCTGGAAATATCCTCCGGCATCGCGGGTGATGCAGGTACGGGCGATCCGTTTCAGTACCGGCCGCAGCGGCAGACTCAACGTGGTGGCCGAGCTTGAGCCCCAGCGGCTGGATGATAAACGCGTGCAGCGGGTTAACGTTGGCTCTGTGTCCCGCTGGCAGATGCTGGATATTGGGGTTGGCGATCAGCTGCAGATCAGTCTGGCAGGGCAGGGTATTCCTCGGGTCGACGCCGTCGTCTGGCGGACGGCCGAGCGCCATAAACCGACGCCGCCGCCGGCGAAATTTAATGCGCTAACCTGCTATTTCGCCACCCCTGAGTGCAGCGAACAGTTTCTTTCCAGGCTGATCTGGTTGTCATCAAAGTCCGCCCTGAATGTCGATGGCGTGGGGGAAAATTTATGGCGCGTCATTCAGCAGCAAAACCCGATGACGCATATCTTTTCTTGGCTGGCGCTTACCGTTGAGCAGCTGCAGGCGTTGCCAGGGATTTCCGCCGCCCGCGGGCAGCACCTCTGGCATCAGTTTGATCTCGTTCGCAAACGACCTTTTATCCGCTGGGTGCTGGCGATGGGGATCCCGGTGCCGCAGGGGGCGCTGGCGCAGCTCGAAAGCGAGAACTGGCATTTGCTGGCGGCAAAAAGTGAAGCGCAATGGCGCACGCTGCCGGGCGTGGGGGAGATCAGAGCCCGCCAGCTGGTGGCTTTCCTGCACCATCCGGACGTGGTGGCGCTGGCGCAATGGCTTAGCGGGCAGCGCATCCCCGGATTTTAAGGCGGTTAGTGGGCGTCATGGGTGTAGTGGAAGACCGGTAGCCCCAGTTTCCAGCGTAGCGCCAGCATGCGGGCGGTAAAGCCGAACAGCAGTGTAGCCAGCACCACCACATCGTGGCTGCTGACGTAATGTTGCAGAGCAATATAGAGTACGGCTGCGGCAAAGGAGATCCCGGCATACAGCTCTTTCTGGAAGACCAGCGGAATGCGTTTGCAGAACATATCGCGCAGTACGCCGCCGAAGACACCGGTGATCACGGCGGCAATAGAGGCGATAACCGGGCCTTCGCCCATGTCCAGGGCGATCTGCGCGCCGATGATGGAAAACACGATCAGCCCCAGCGCGTCCAGCACCAGAAACAGCCGACGAAGGTGCGGCATCACCGGAGCGGCAATGGTCGTGAGGACGGCGGCGACGGCGACAATGATGACATATTCGGGATGCTTCACCCAACCAAGAGGATAGTGCCCCAGCAGGATATCGCGAACGGAACCCCCGCCCAGCGCGGTCGCAGTGGCGATAATGATGACGCCAAACGTATCCATCCGCCGGCGCCCGGCAGCCAGTGCGCCGGTCATGGCTTCCGCGGTGATACCGATTAAATACAGAACATGAAGCAGCATAGATCCCCCCAGGTAATGGCGGGCAGGTTAACGATTTGTGCGCAGGATCACGATTGAGATTTTCTAAAGCGAATCATTTACGCCAGGAAAAATTAATGGAAATAGTATCTGTGATGGCTTGATTTAAAGGTTGATTGATTTTTTAGGGATTTTTATTGATTAGAAAAAGTAATGCTAAGTGAAGCGATGGGTATCACTATCGAAAAGACTATGATTACGCAATGTTTAGGTCTCGTCCTTTATTCTTTTATTTTTCCTTTTCAAGGCCTGAGAAAATGAGCGTCGCCGCCGGGAATAAAAATCATCTGATCCGCCTGATAGCCGTGGTATTAACCGGGATTCTGGCCGGTCTGTCCGGCATGGTTTTGGCACTAATTTTACACGCGATTCAGCACCTGGCTTTTGGTTACAGTTATGGGCAGATCGTCGGTTCGGTGTCATTTTTACAGGGCGTCACGGAGTCGTCCTGGCCACGCCGCATCGTGGCAATCGTGGCCGGCGGCGCCGTCGCCGGATTTGGCTGGTGGCTGCTTGGTCGCTACGGGCAGAGGCGGGTTTCCATTGCGGCGGCGGTGGCCAACCCCTGCGTACCCATGCCCGCGGGCACCACGACGATCCACGCGCTGCTGCAGATCGTCACCGTAGCGCTGGGCTCCCCGCTTGGCCGCGAAGTGGCGCCCCGGGAAATGGGCGCGCTGGGGGCGGGGATGGTGGCGCGTAAGCTGCGCCTGCTGGAAGATGAAACCCGCACGCTGATTGCCTGTGGGGCGGGCGCGGGTCTGGCGGCGGTCTATAACGTCCCGCTGGCCGGGGCGTTGTTCAGCCTTGAGGTCATGCTGCTGTCGTTTAGCTGGGAAAAAACGCTGGCGGCGATGATGACCTCGGCGATTGCCGCCTGGACGGCCACCCTGGGGTTAGGGGATGAATCGCAATACCATTTTGTTTCCAGCGCACTTCCGCACACCTTTCTCTGGTGGGCGATTCTGGCGGGCCCGATTCTTGGCACCGGCGCCTGGCTCTTTCGCAAAGCGACCAGCGCGGCGCGTTCACGCGCGCGAAGTAACTGGCAGATGCCGGTGTTCTGTCTGCTGGGGTTTTCTCTTCTTGCCATCCTGAGTCTTTATTTCCCCGAGCTTCCGGGCAATGGCAAGGGTCCAATGCAGCTGGCGCTCAGCGACGTGCTACCTCTCTCCATGGTCGCTGTCCTGTTAGTATTGAAGATGGTGGTGATTCTGGCGGTGCTGCGCGGCGGCGCGGAGGGTGGATTGTTAACCCCAGGGCTGGCGGTGGGCGGATTGGTCAGCCTGCTGCTCTGCGCGCTCTGGCAGCTCGGCTTCCCTGGCGGTGATAAAAGCAGCTTCGCTGTGGTGGGGGCGGCCGCGTTTCTCGCCGCCTCCATGCAGATGCCGTTGACCGCAGTGGCGCTGGTGATGGAGTTTACCCACATGGATCACAGCTATCTGGCTCCGGCGCTGCTGTGCGCGGCAGGGGCGTTTTTAACCTGCCGGGCGCTGGATAAAAAATAGGCTTACCGAGCCGCGGTGAAAGTCAGGGAGGGGCCCGTTGATCCTGAAAGTAAAATCAGCCGCGTTTTTCCCTGATGGTTGCCTCATGGTTAATAAGCCATATTTTTCGTGCAATGCCGCCGCCGTAACCGGTCATCGAACCATCTTTGCCGATAATTCGATGGCACGGGATGATAATCGCGACGCGGTTAGCGCCGTTTGCAGCAGCCACCGCGCGCGTGGCCGTTGGTTTACCTATCTCCATCGCAATCGATTGATAATGCGTCGTCTCACCGAAGCTAACGTGCTGTAAACGGCGCCAGACCGCTCGCTGGAATTCGCTGCCTGGGGTATCAAGCGCCACCTCGAACGATTGACGCTGTCCGGCGAAATACTCCGTTATTTCCTGTTGCGCCTGCCTGGTGTGGGCATTTTCACCTGCGATGATGCTGGCGTTGAACCGCCGCTGCAGGTCGCTGAATTCTGACTCCAGCGCTCGTCTGTCGACAAACTCCAGCAGACAAATTCCCCGTTGCGTTGCACAAACAAACATTGGCCCTAACGGGGTGGTAAAACGATGAATTAAAACAACCTGGCGTTGCGCGCTGGGTGCGAAACCGGTCAATTTTTTGCAGGTATAGCCGAAGCCGCTTAAGGACTCGTAACCGCTATCGAAAGCGACATCGGTAGTTGAGCGGCCTGCTTTTAATTCCTGAAGCGCCATATTCAAACGCTGCATCCGTTGAAAAGCCTGAAAGGTGATCCCGTGGTTTTGCAGGAACCAGCGGCGAACGCGTTCCGGGCTAATATCGTGCTGACGTAGCTCGCTATCGCTGAGGCGGACCTTTGGAGCTTCTCGCAGCAGGCGGAGCGCTTGTTCAACAAAGGCGGGGGCCGTCCGGGCATTCTCCGTCGGGCGACAGACTTTGCATGGCCGGAAGCCGGCATCCAGCGCGGATTTAAAGTCATTATAAAATTCGACGTTTTCCCGCCGGGGTTTTCGCGCCCGACAGACCGAGATACAAAATACGCCGGTGGTTTTCACGCCGACGAAAAAAACGCCGGTGAATTCCACCGCGCGTTCAAGCAGCGCCTGATACCAGATATCGCACTGCATGCTGTCGGTAATTTTCATGGTCAAAAAACACCTGAGAAAGAGTGTTGGGTTTGCACCTGACATAATAAGTCTTTCAGTCTGGCCTGCGTCGCAGCATAAATAAAATTGCCCATCGAAATTCGTTTTACGCCCAGTGTCGATAAGGTGCTGAAGTCAGCCAGCTCAGGCATACACATTACGTTTAAGGGTAAACGCACGTGGTGAACGATGGCGATAATATCCTCCGCGCGGGTGACGCAAGGCACAAAAAAACCGCATGCGCCGTGTTTGGCGTAGAGTTGACCGCGATAGAGCGTCTGAACCAGCGCATCTTGTACGTTGAGAAGAAAGGTATCGGTGCGGACATTAACAAACAGACCGGGACAGGCGCGGGTTATTTCCTGCAGTTTGACGGCAAAGCGCTCCGCATCGTCAAGACGACGCGTACCATCCACCACATGACTATCCTCGAGATTTATTCCACTCACGCCGAGATGCGCCAGACGCCGGATATTGTCAATGATGTGGCTGGTTGTCGCGCCGTAGCCCGCCTCTAAATCGACGCTTAACGGCAGTTCGCTAACGGTTTTGATGCGTGAGACGACATAAAACAGCTCGTCAAAACTCATCTCTTCGCCATCTTCATACCCTAACATTGCGGCGATAGCAGCGCTGGAGGATCCCAGCGCCTGATAACCAGCCTGCTGAGCAGCCTGAGCGCTGCTGGCATCCCAGACATTGGCAAGCAACAAAGGTTGGTGTTGCTGGTGAAGCGCATTAAAGTCCATTCTTTTCTCTCGCGGTAGTGTTTTCCTGACTGTGCCGCGTTGTGCTTATTTGCCACAACCGAAAACTGGACGACTATTTTTTATAAGTAGATTCTTATCATTCGCCCGTGAGAGAGATAAATAAAAAGGCCATGATTTATCATGGCCCTGGATACCGAAATACATTAACAAACGAGAAAGCGTTACTCGATATTCTGGATTTGCTCGCGCATTTGCTCGATGAGTACCTTCAGCTCAATCGCGGAGTTGGTCACCTCGGCGTTAATCGATTTTGACGCCAGGGTGTTCGATTCACGGTTGAACTCCTGCATCATAAAGTCGAGACGGCGACCCACAGCTTCTTTCTTCTTCAGAATGTTATAGGTCTCTTTAACGTGCGCTTCGAGACGGTCCAGTTCTTCGGCAACGTCGATACGCTGCGCCATCAGCACCAGCTCTTGCTCAAGGCGGTTATTTTCCAGCTGTACTTCCGCATCTTCCAGCTTGGCGACCAGGCGCTCGCGCTGCCACTGGAGAATTTCCGGCATATGAGCGCGAACTTTCGCCACTTCGCCGCTCACGCCTTCAAGCCGCTGCTCGATAAGCGCTTTCAGGGCCTGGCCTTCCGTTTCGCGGGCGACGATGAAGTCGTCCAGCGCGCCGTCAAGAGCGGCCAGAATGTCGGCGGCGATGGCGTCGAGATCCTGCTCTTTGGCGGCCATCACGCCCGGCCAGCGCAGGATATCAACCGGGTTGATTTCCCCTTCATCGCTCTGCATTTTCACCCAGTTGGCAGCGTTTACCAGCTGTTTAGCCAGCTTTTCGTTGAGGATGAGTTCACCCTGAGCGCTGGGATCTTGTTCAAAACGCAAGGTGCATTCGACTTTACCGCGAGTCAGGCGGGCGCGAATGCGCTCGCGTACCACGGGCTCCAGACTACGGAACTGCTCCGGCAGGCGGAAGTACGTTTCCAGATAGCGCTGGTTTACCGAGCGCAGCTCCCATGCGGCGCTACCCCAGTCACCCTTGATTTCACGGCGGGCATAGGCGGTCATACTGCGGATCATAGGCGTTCCTGTTTTCGTAATAATGAATGCAAGGATTATAGCCGTGCGGGCGGTGACTTAACAGGAATAGTGATGAAATACTTCAAGGACGATTGTTTTAACGGATATAGCCGCAAAGTTATTTTCGCCAGGGGCTGTAGGTGGGGTTATATATTATGGGAATCCGTAGTTAATATTTTCTGATATTAGATGCGGGCATGGAATTCGGATGCCTTTGTACAAATGCATATACCGCCAAAAAAACTATTCTGTGAGTTTTAGGAAGTATAATCACCAGAAATGAGATAGGGTATTACCTTTAAGCATTATGTATGTTTTTTTTTGCATTGATTACTATAAATTTATTAAAACTTTGGTGGTTGTATTTATGGTGAGAATACTGTTGTATTAATTATATCTAATTGTTTTGTTTTGGCCTTTTTAAGTTTTATGCGGTATTGTCCGACTGAAAGAACGCTAGTATAGTCGTTTACGATGAGTTCTATAAAAAGGATTTTAATATGGACGCTATCTTTGACAGAGTCGTAAGGGAATTTTTTCCAAATACAACCATACCTTTTTGGAAAAAATGGCTGTTCAGGACGGCATTTGGCAATAAGGTATTTTCTCGCTTAATATATAACGAGCGACTCGTTAATAAAAATGGAGTCGAGTGGGTTAATGCAGTTGTTGAACTCCTTGAGTTGAAATGTGAAAGCGAACACCACCAATTTAACAACATACCTGAGCATGGGGCTACGGTTGTTATTTCAAATCATCCGACGGTTATCGATGGACTTAGCTTAATACATACGGTCTCCCGAGTCAGGAGTGATATAAAAATAATAGCCAATCACGTTTTGCCAATTATATTCCCCCAGGTATCGGAACTTACCATTGGAATTGAGAATATGGCCGGTAAGATGAGCCATAAAAAATTCCGCGAGATGAACGATCACCTGCGAAAAGGAGGCGTATTGATTATATGTCCTGCGGGTAAGCTGGCTAACTGGTCTCTTTCCGGGTTACAGGAGCATAAGTGGAACCCCGGTTTTTTACAGCTTGCTATGAGAAATAATGCAGCATTGGTACCAATTCATATTACGGGAGCAAACAGTAAGATTTATTATCTTACTGCAACATTCTGGCGGCAACTGTCGAACATGATGGTTATTCGTGAAGCTCTCCGCCATCATGGCAAGACCATGAAAATCAATATAGGACAGCAAATAGCCTTATCCTCGTTTAAAGAATACAATAAAGATCTTTCTGCCGCGGCAAATGTATGTTTGACGCACCTCCAGAGCATAGCGAAGAATGGCCCGGCTATGTTAGATACGATTGCGCCGCAAGAATTAGAACCAGGTAAAGAGGAGCTAATTAGCGCAATAGAGGAGTGCGAAATATTAAGGCAGTTTGAAGACGGTAGAAAACTAGTGATATATCGCTGTAATACTAACCGAACCTCACCCATTATTGATGAGTTAGGGCGCTTACGCGAACGCTGTTATCGCGATATTGGTGCCGGAACTGGTAACGACCGAGATAACGATGTTTTTGATGAAAGTTATTATCATATCATTTTGTGGGATCCTTCTGATGTGGAAATCCTGGGAGCATATCGTGTTATGCCCGTTGGCGAGCAACTGGCCCAACATGGTGTAACAGGCCTCTATAGCAACAGCTTGTTTAAATACCATGATAATGCCTATTCCTGTTTAGAAAAGTGTGTGGAAATTGGCCGCGGTTTTATTCAGAAACCTTATCAAAAAAGTAAGGTGCTTGATTATTTATGGCAAGGGATATTTGACTTTATAAAAAGATATCCGGACTATAAATACTTGCTGGGTGTGCTGACCATTCCTGGAGCTTTTCCTGAAAAAGTACAGAAACTCATCATCAGTTTCTATAATATATATTTTCCCTCGACAGCTGATTTTTGTACGCCGATAGCATTGTTCACTGCCGAAAATGTACAGGATGATACTCCATTTTGTGGCGAAGATTTTAGAGCAGACTGGAGCATGCTTAATCACCTGCTGAGAGAAGAAGGTTATGAACTTCCCTGGCCTTTTAAACAGAGTGCTAAATGGTTCTCCCCGGGCGGATCGTCGATTCTTGCATTCACAAAAGATGATTCTTTTAATTCGATAGCTGGGTTAAATCTGAGCTCTATAGATAAATTGAATGAAAGCTACGTTAAGCATTATTTAAAAGATTAAACTGACGATGGCTGTACGGTCCTGGAGCGAGCGTGCCTTAATCCAGACCGTAATGATAAGGGAAATGATATACGTATGGATGCGTTTTAATGCGAAAGCCAATAAATGTATTTATTATATTGATATCGGTGCTGATACTCACCGGATGTGATAACAAATCAGATAACATGTTATCCGGTTATTCACATGGAGAATTTGTATACCTTTCATATTCTGGTAACGAAAAAATAGAACGGATCTTGATCAATAAAGGAGATAACGTCGCCGCAGGACAGGAGTTAGTGAAGATTGAGTCCTTCGATGCGCATAATATTTTCCTGCGCGCTGAGGAAAAGCTATCAGCAGAGAGCGCTCTATTACGAAATCTGGAATCTGGCGAACGGCCTGAAGAGTTGGATATTATACGTTCGCAGATTAAAAAAGCACAATCGGCAGAATCCCAGGTAAAGCGGCAGCTTGGGCGATATCGTAATCTTTACGCCAATCATGCCATATCGCTTGCGGAATGGGAGGATATCCGGGATGAATTAACTCAAAAAGGCGCACAGGTTGAAGAGTTAATTAATCAACTCAAAGCACGGCAACTCCCTGCCCGGCAGGATGAGCTTAGCAAGCAGCGTTCAATGGTGGCCGCGGCAAAACTCGAACGGGATAAGGCGCTGTGGGATGTCCAGCAAACGACGATTGTTTCTCCGGTCAATGCTAAGGTCTTCGATATTATTTATCGTGCCGGGGAGCGCCCTTCTGCTGGTAAACCAATAATCAGTCTGTTACCTCCTGAGAATATAAAAGTACGCTTCTTTATACCCGAAGCGAAGCTCGGTAAATTTAAAATCGGATCTAAGGTAAAACTTATATGCGATGGTTGCGCTGAACCCATTGCTGGCATTATTAACTATATCAGCCCTGAGGCCGAGTTTACGCCTCCAGTTATTTATAGTACGAAACGTCGTGAGAAGCTCATTTTTATGGCGGAGGCTATCCCTGCGCTGCAGCAGGCAGGGCGGATGAAAATCGGCCAACCGTTTGATGTGGAGATTATTGGCGATGAATAATCTTTGTATTGATGTAAAAAATCTCAATAAACATTTTGGCGAGCATCACGTCGTAAAGGATTTCTCTTTACAGGTGGCAAAAGGCGAGATCTATGGTTTTCTCGGTCCGAACGGTAGCGGAAAAACGACATCGATTCGAATGATGTGTGGTTTGATTACGCCGGATTCCGGTGAAGGTACTTGTCTGGGTATGGATATCTTTACGCAGCGGGAAAAAATAAAAAAAAAGATAGGCTACATGACCCAGTATTTCTCAATGTGGGGAAATTTAACTATTCGGGAAAACTTACTTTTTATTGCGCGGTTATATAGCCTCGATCAGCGTAGAGATCGGGTTGAACGTGCGCTTTCTGAGTTAGGCCTCACTGCCCGACAGCACCAGCTGGCTAAGGAGCTTTCTGGGGGCTGGAAGCAAAGAATGGCCCTCGCCGCCTGTATGTTGCATGAACCTGTTTTGCTATTTCTGGATGAGCCGACTGCTGGCGTGGATCCCAAGGCGCGGCGAGAGTTCTGGCAAATGCTGCACCAGCTCTCTGACCGGGGGATCTCGATACTGGTGAGCACGCATTATATGGATGAGGCTGAGCGCTGCCATAAGGTTGCCTATCTCTCATATGGTCGGCTGCTGGCGAATGGCACTATTGCGTCGATTATAGCCTCCCAGAATTTGATCACCATGCGAACCAGCGGCGCCGGTCTGACGCTGCTTGAAAGCCAGCTACAGCGCTTGCCGGATATTGAGCAAACGGTCATTTTTGGCAATCAGCTTTATATTACATCCAGAGATGAAGCGAAGTTAAAATCCGCGCTTTTTGCCTTTACGCAACAGGGTTATGAGTTCTGTAAGGTGGATACCAATCTGGAAGATGCATTTACCTACTTGATGAAAAATAATTGTGAAAAAAATTAATTTTAGCTTCTCCGTTACGCGGTGGATTGGCGTGGTTATTAAGGAAATTCACGAGCTACGCCGTGATAAAGTCAGCATCAGTATGGTGCTCCTGACACCTCTTTTTCAGCTGATCATTCTTGGCTATGCCATCAATATGGATCCGCATAATCTTCCGACCGCCTTACTAAATTATGATACCGAACGCATGAGTCAAATCTTTGTGACGGAAGCGCAAAATACCGGGTATTTTTCGATGATTCCTGTCGATTCAGAAGAGGCGGCGCAGAAAGCCTTTGTGCGGGGGGATGTCACTTTTATCGTGACGATCCCTGAAGGGTTTACGCGCAAGTTACTGCGTGGAGAAAAGCCACAACTATTGATTCAGGGGGATGCCATCGATCCGATCACCACGGGGAATGCGCTCAGCGCCCTTGTGCAGGTGGCGAAGTCGATGTTTCAGCACGATTTGCCGGGCGACATGCGTGTGGTGCAAAAAGAGGATGATTTCGAGCTTATCATTCATCGCATGTTTAACCCTGAGGGGATAACCCAGTTTAATACTATTCCCGGTATTATGGGGTCTATACTCAGTACAACGTTAATCCTGATGACCGCCCTGTCTATTACCCGCGAGCGAGAAAACGGGGCGTTAGAAAATTTACTGGTCTCTCCGTTGTCCGGGCTTGAGGTCATTATTGGGAAAATAACGCCTTTTGTTATCATTGGTCTGTTTCAGGCGACGTTAATCCTGATTGCCGCCGTTTTGTTGTTCGATATCCCCCTTCACGGTAGCGTCTTCCTACTATTTTTTGTGCTGTTAATTTATGTCTTTCTTTGTCTGTCAATTGGTATCGGTATTTCTGGCTTAGCACAAAACCAGCTGCAGGCGCTGCAAATGTCGTCATTTTATTTCATCCCTTCACTTATGCTGTCCGGATTTGTCAGCCCCTTTATTAGTATGCCAGACTGGGCGAAAGCCATTGGCTCCTGTTTACCGCTGACCTACTTCATCCGCCTGGTTAAGGGCATTATGCTGAAAGGCTATTCAGCAATGGCATTGTTGCCTGACCTCTTGCCGCTGATAGGCCTGGCGGTGATTGTCATTGGTGTGGGGTTGAAATCTTATCGTAAAACGCTGGACTGACATTATCGGCGCGTCCGGCTGGAGTGGGCATAGGCTTTTTGCCATGAAATTCGTATAATGCGCCCTCACATTCGTTTCAAGCCGGAGATTTCTATCATGCGTCCAGCAGGCCGTAGCGCTAATCAGGTGCGTCCCGTCACCCTGACCCGTAATTACACAAAACACGCTGAAGGCTCCGTGCTGGTCGAATTCGGTGATACCAAAGTGCTGTGCACTGCCTCTATTGACGAAGGCGTTCCGCGTTTCCTGAAAGGCCAGGGCCAGGGCTGGATCACCGCTGAATACGGCATGCTGCCGCGTTCTACGCACACGCGTAACGCGCGTGAAGCGGCAAAAGGCAAGCAGGGCGGCCGGACGATGGAAATTCAGCGCCTGATTGCCCGTGCGCTGCGCGCAGCGGTTGACCTGAAAGCGCTGGGCGAATTCACGATTACTCTCGACTGCGATGTACTGCAGGCCGACGGCGGCACCCGCACTGCCTCCATTACCGGTGCCTGCGTGGCGCTGGCCGATGCGCTGAATAAGCTGGTCGCCGCCGGCAAGCTGAAAACCAATCCGATGAAAGGGATGGTGGCCGCGGTCTCCGTCGGTATCGTAAATGGCGAAGCCATCTGCGATCTGGAGTACATCGAAGACTCCGCCGCGGAGACCGACATGAACGTGGTGATGACCGAAGATGGCCGTATTATTGAGGTGCAGGGCACTGCGGAAGGTGAGCCGTTTACCCATGAAGAACTCCTCACTCTCCTGGCGTTAGCCCGAGGGGGATCGAGTCCATTATCACGACGCAGAAGGCGGCGTTAGAAAATTAATGATTAAGGCGACTGAGAAGTCGCCTTTTTTTTGCGCTTTATCCTTCATCACACCTGCGAAGGGGAGCGCGCAGTCTGACAATGATGAAAAGTACCAAAGGAGCGAATCCATGAAGCCGTATCAGCGCCAGTTTATTGAGTTTGCGCTTAGCAAGCAGGTTCTTAAGTTTGGCGAATTCACGCTGAAATCCGGGCGCAAGAGCCCCTATTTCTTCAACGCCGGCCTGTTTAACACCGGGCGCGATCTGGCTCTGCTGGGCCGTTTTTATGCCGAGGCGCTGGTGGATTCCGGAATTGAGTTTGACCTGCTGTTTGGCCCGGCCTACAAAGGAATCCCAATCGCCACCACCACCGCGGTGGCGTTAGCCGAGCATCATGACCGCGATCTGCCTTACTGCTTTAACCGCAAAGAGGCAAAAACCCATGGCGAAGGCGGCAATCTGGTCGGTAGCCCGCTGCAGGGCCGGGTAATGCTGGTGGATGACGTGATCACCGCCGGTACGGCGATTCGCGAATCCATGGCGATTATCCAGGCCCAGGGCGCGCAGCTGGCGGGCGTTCTGATCTCCCTGGATCGTCAGGAACGCGGCCGCGGCGAGATCTCTGCCATTCAGGAAGTGGAGCGGGATTACGGCTGCCAGGTTATCTCAATCATCACTCTGAAAGAGCTGATTACTTATCTGGAAGAGAAACCCGAGATGGCGGAACACCTGGCGTCAGTTCGCGCCTATCGTGAAGCCTACGGAGTCTGATGATGCGCCCGGCAGCCTCGGCTGCCGGATTTCCGCTATATCAGCTTAGCGCCCTGCGCATTGACGTACAGCGAATAGATTGACGTGCTGGACGCCATAAACAGACGATTGCGCTGTTCGCCGCCAAAGCACAAGTTCGCGCAGCGCTCTGGCAGTTTAATGGTGCCGATATGCTTACCCTGAGGGTTGAAGATCCGCACGCCGTCGAGTTCTTCGTTTCCGCTTCCCCATCCGCACCACAGATTGCCGTCTGCGTCGCAGGCGATCCCATCGGCGGTACCGTTCCCACAGTCGAGATATACCCGTTTATTTTTCAGCGTATTGCCTTCCACATCCCACGCCAGAATTAAGCGGTTCGGTGTCGCCCGGCTTTCCACCACGTATAAGGTCTTTTCATCCGGCGAGAAACACAAACCATTTGGCCCTTTTACGTCGCCCAGTACCACGCTCAGTTTGCGGCTTTCCGGCTCCAGACAATAGACGTTTTGCGGCAATTCTGATGTTGCTTTGTGGCCTTCGTAAAAACCACTGATGCCAAATGGCGGATCGGTAAACCAGATGGTGCCGTCTGACTTCACAACGATATCGTTTGGAGAATTGAGGCGATGACCCTGGTAGCTATCGGCCAGTACGGTAACAGACCCATCGTATTCGGTACGCGTAATGCGGCGGGTGTCGTGCTCGCAACTGATTAAGCGCCCCTGTCTGTCGCGGGCGTGACCATTGCTATAATTGGCCGGGTAGCGAAAGACGCTGGTTTCTCCGCTGACTTCATCCCAGCGCATGATGGCGTTATTCGGAATGTCGCTCCACAGCAGCATTCGCATGTAGCCGAACCAGACCGGGCCTTCCGCCCAGCGGAAGCCGCTGGCGATGCGTTCGACCTTTGCGCTGGCAAGCATATAGCGACGAAAGCTATCATCGACGGCCACGATGCGTGGGTCCGGATAGCGTTCAGAGGGGGCCCATGCTGCGAAGCTTTTTTGACTGACCAGTAGCGATGCGGTTGCCAACCCGCCTATCTTCAGTAAATCCCGCCGTGACGTCGCCATCAAATCTCTCCTTGTCGGGTGGTGTTGGGGAGGGTGAAATGTTCAGCAAGCTGGATAGTAGGAAAGGAAAGCGGAAACGCGCATTGGGCAATTCAACCAATGGCCCTGGGATTTGCGACAAACTTACGCAGATTGCGAGGAGAATCATGCAGCCTGGCGGCTGCATGTGAGGATTTACTGCAGCTGTGCGGCGACCAGCGGCCAGCGGGCGTCGAAATCATCCGTCGGACGATATTTGAACTCGCTGCGCACAAAGCGCGACAGCATGCCCTCGCAGAAAGCCAGCAGCTGGCTGGCCAGCAGGGTTTCGTCGAGGGTGTAGCCTTCGCCTTCGCGCATTTTTTTCTCGCGCATCACCTGGCGTAGCTGCGCTTCGATGCGCTCAAAAAGCTGGTTGATGCGACCCTGAAGCCGGTCCTGTTCGAACATCAGCGCGTGCCCGGTGAGGATACGCGTCAGCCCAGGATTACGCTCGCCAAAGCCAAGAATCAACAGAACGATCAGGCGCAGGCGCGCGGTGGTGTCCTTTTCATCTTTCAAAATCAAATTGATGCGCGTAATCAGACTGTCTTCAATGAACTCGATCAGGCTGTCAAACATGCGGGTTTTGCTGGGAAAATGGCGATACAGCGCGGCTTCAGAGACGCCGACGGAAGCCGCCAGTTTCGCGGTGGTAATACGCTGACTACCATCGCTGGATTCCAGCATCAGCGCCAGAGATTGAAGTATTTCTTCGCGACGATTCCGTTTCGCAGTTTGCTTTTCTGCCATGTTTTAAAATACCCCTGAAAATAAGCACTTGTCAGGCAGACATCCACAACGCGACCGCAAACCAGGGCTTGCGGTAATGTTATTGCGTTATGCGCGTTGGGATGCAGATTCCGTGTTGCTGGGCTTATTTACGCCCTGAGTGACCGAAGCCGCCTTCGCCGCGGTCGGTGGCATCGAAGGATTCCACCAGGTTAAATTCCGCCTGAACGACCGGCACAAAGACCATCTGTGCGATACGTTCGCCCGGCTCGATAATAAAGCTCTGCTGACCGCGGTTCCAGACGGACACCATCAGCTGCCCCTGGTAATCGGAGTCGATAAGGCCCACCAGGTTGCCCAGGACTACGCCATGCTTATGACCCAGGCCGGAGCGCGGCAGGATCACCGCCGCCAGAGAGGGATCGGCGATATGAATCGCAAGGCCGGTCGGCAACAGCGTGGTTGCGCCCGGCGCCAGCTCTACGGCGTCGTCGAGACAGGCTCGCAGGTCAAGTCCGGCGGAGCCGGAGGTGGCATAGGTCGGCAGCGGAAATTGCTGGCCGACACGCGGGTCCAGAATCTTAACGTCGATTTTTTTCATCATAACGGGTCACGATCTCGTCGAGTAATAATTGGCCCAGGAGTTCCTTGCGCTCAAGTGGTAAGCGCTTTTCCCCATCCTGCCAAAAAAGGTGTAGTGCGTTGCTGTCGCTGTTAAAGCCCTGATTAGGCTGGGAAACATCGTTGGCGCAAATCAGGTCGAGGTTCTTGCGGGCACGTTTTTGCCGCGCATATTCTTCCACATTATTCGTTTCGGCGGCAAACCCAACGACGTAGGGGCGATGTGATTTTAGCGCCGCGACCCCGGCCACGATATCCGGGTTTTTAACCATTTTTATTGTTAATTCATCACCTTGTTTTTTTATTTTATCTTCGGCGATGACGGCGGCGCGGTAATCCGCTACCGCGGCGCAGCCAATAAAAATGTGCTGCTGCTGGGCGCCAGCCTGGACGGCCGCTTCCATCTCCAGCGCGGTAGTGACATCAATGCGCTGCACAAACGGCGGGGTCGGTAGCGATACCGGCCCGCTGATCAAGGTCACGTTCGCGCCCCGCTGCGCTGCGGCGGCGGCAATCGCGAAGCCCATCTTGCCAGAGCTGTGGTTGGTGATATAACGCACCGGATCCAATGGCTCACGGGTCGGGCCCGCGGTAATCATGAGGTTGAGATGTTGCAAATCTTTGACAGGGGAGGCGAAATGCTGCGCGGCCATGTCTACGATAGTTAACGGATCGAGCATTCTCCCCGGGCCGACGTCGCCGCAGGCCTGGCTACCGCTGTCTGGTCCCCATAGCAGCAGCCCGCGGGTAGCGAGCGTCTGCAGATTATGCTGGGTGGCCTGCGCGCGATACATCTGCTGGTTCATGGCGGGCACCACGGCAACCGGGGATGGAGTGGCAAGACAGATCGTCGACACCAGATCGTTGGCCATGCCGGCCGCCACGCGAGCGATTAAATCGGCGGTCGCTGGGGCGAGGATCACCAGGTCGGCCCATTTACCGAGCTCAATATGGCCCATTGCCGCTTCCGCCGCCGGATCGAGCAGGCTGTCGGAAACCGGATAGCCGGATACCGCCTGCAGGCTGAGTGGGGTGATGAACGCTTTTGCCGCCTCCGTCATCGCGACACGCACTTCCGCGCCGCGTTCACGCAGCCGGCGCACCAGTTCCGGGGTTTTATACGCCGCGATGCCGCCGCTGACGCCCAGGACGATTTTTTTACCCGCCAGAGTCATCATGATGTCTTCCTGTTGCCGTAGACCAGAATCCGCGCATCTTATCACAATCCTGCCGCCGTCGTGCCTCTGCCGGGCATTCACTTTGCGAGCGGCTACGCAGGGTGAAAATCGGCGGGTCGGCAGCGCCGTCAGGCTGTGCCAGGATAGGCTGATTCACCCAGGAGGGCGCATGGACGGAATGGAAAATCTGATGCCACGGGAGAAGATGCTGCAATACGGCATCGAAACGCTAACGGATGTTGAGCTGCTGGCGCTTTTTCTGCGCGTCGGCACGCGTCGTCAGGATGTGCTCAGCTATGCCCAGGCGTTACTACAGCGTTTTGGCTCACTCTACGCTCTGCTTTCCGCTGATAAAGCGCAACTGATTGCTGTGGACGGACTGGGGCTGGCGAAATATGCGCAACTGAAGGGCATTGCCGAGCTGGCGCGACGCTATTTTAGCTCGCAGCTGGTCGAGGAGGCCGCGCTGGTCACCCCCTCGATGACGCGCGAGTTTTTACAAAGCCAGCTGACGGAAGAGGAGCGCGAGATCTTTATGGTGATCTTTTTAGATAATCAGAACCGGGTGTTGAAACATAGTCGTCTTTTTTCTGGTACTCTTAGCCACGTTGAGGTGCATCCGCGAGAAATTGTACGCGAAGCTATCAAAGTGAACGCCGCCGCCGTGATCCTTGCGCATAATCATCCCTCCGGTAGCCCGGAGCCAAGTCAGGCCGACAGACTGATTACCGAAAGGGTGATAAAATGTTGTAGATTCATGGAGATACGCGTGCTTGATCATCTGGTTATCGGCCGCGGTGCGTATGTATCTTTTGCCGAACGTGGCTGGATTTAGCCCCGAACTGGCGATCCTTCGGGATCTTTGTCTGTTCGGGACTTGAGCACATCGCCGAGTCAGCGTATACTACGCCACCTTTGAGAATCTCGGGTTTGGCATTTGGGCCTGGCAGTCGAGAGTTCACATTGAACTGCGATGACCAGGCTGTAAAGCCTGACGAGGCGCCAATACCCCATACGAAGCTCGAGCTAATTTGATTTTTGGAGAATAGACATGTCCCGAGTCTGCCAAGTTACTGGCAAGCGTCCGGTGACCGGTAACAACCGTTCCCACGCACTGAACGCGACTAAACGCCGTTTCCTGCCGAACCTGCACTCTCACCGTTTCTGGGTTGAGAGCGAGAAGCGTTTTGTCACCCTGCGCGTATCTGCTAAAGGTATGCGTGTAATCGATAAGAAAGGCATCGATACAGTTCTGGCTGAACTGCGTGCCCGTGGCGAAAAGTACTAAGTACTTAGAGGAAATAAATCATGGCTAAAGGTATTCGTGAGAAAATCAAGCTGGTTTCTTCCGCTGGTACTGGTCACTTCTACACCACCACGAAGAACAAGCGTACCAAACCGGAAAAAATGGAACTGAAAAAGTACGATCCGGTTGTACGTCAGCACGTTATCTACAAAGAAGCTAAAATCAAATAATTTTAGCCTCCTTGTATAAAAACCCCGCTTCGGCGGGGTTTTTTGTTTTTAAAACTCCCCCATATTGCTTTCACATACTCCCTTTTCAGTCACCTGTCCGTGAAGCACAATACGTCGGGTAAACGGAGGAAAATCATGCCTGAATTACCAGAGGTTGAAACCAGCCGCCGCGGCATCGAGCCGCACCTGGTTGGCGCAACCATTCTGCACGCCGTCGTGCGCAACGGACGGCTGCGCTGGCCGGTTTCCGAAGAGATCTATCGCCTGAGCGACGTTCCGGTTCTCAGCGTGCGTCGCCGCGCCAAATACCTGCTTCTGGAGCTGCCGGACGGCTGGATCATCGTCCATCTTGGGATGTCGGGGAGCCTGCGCATCCTGAGCGAAGAGCTGCCTGCTGAAAAACACGATCACGTTGACCTGGTCATGAGTAACGGCAAGGTGTTGCGCTACACCGATCCACGCCGCTTTGGCGCCTGGTTGTGGACCAGAACGCTGGAAGGCCATCCGGTACTGGCCCATCTTGGCCCGGAGCCGCTCAGCGACGCGTTCAACGCCGACTATCTCCAGCAAAAATGCGCGAAGAAGAAAACCGCAATCAAACCCTGGCTGATGGATAACAAGCTGGTGGTGGGCGTGGGGAATATCTACGCCAGTGAATCGCTGTTCTCCGCCGGGATCCATCCTGACCGGCTGGCGTCCTCGCTGTCGCGGGAAGAGTGTGAGCAGCTGGTGAAGGTGATTAAGCTGGTCCTGCTGCGTTCGATAGAGCAGGGCGGCACCACGTTAAAGGATTTCCTGCAAAGCGATGGCAAGCCGGGCTATTTCGCCCAGGAGCTACAGGTCTATGGCCGCAAGGGCGAACCCTGCCGGATCTGCGGCACGCCGGTCGTCGGGACCAAACATGCCCAGCGGGCGACCTTTTATTGCCGTCAGTGCCAGAAGTAGTTCTCAGGAACAGGAATGTTTGTCGGCCAGGTCAGCGGGCCTGCGGGTGCGCATCTGGTGGGCCGGGGGCGTTTGTAGTCCAGGTCAGCGTAGCGCCATCTGGCACAAAGACCGGGATAGAGCCGGTGTGAATGACCCAGCGGCGCAGTGCTGCGCCAGCCAATGTGGCTCATGTCCCGGCAGATGCGTTACTTCAGCTTATTCAACAGCGCCTGATGCACATTAGCTGGCAGAAAGTGAGAAACGTCGCCCTGGTGGCGCGCCACTTCCTTCACCAGTGAGGAAGAGATAAACGACCACTCTTTGCACGGCATCAGAAACACGCTCTCAAGGGTGGGCATCAGGTGGCGGTTCATATGAGCCAGCTGCATCTCATACTCGAAATCCGCCACCGCCCGCAGGCCGCGGATCAGGATATTGGCCTGCTGCGCGCGCGCGAAATTGGCCATTAAATCACTGAAGCCGATAACCTCCACGTTCACCAGGTGGGCCGTCGCCTGCTCTGCCAGCGCAATGCGCTCATCAAGGCTGAACATCGGCTTTTTACTCGGGCTGGCGGCGATAGCCAGCACCACTTTATCGAACATACTTGCCGCGCGGGTGACAATATCGATATGACCGTTGGTGATGGGGTCGAAGGTACCCGGATAGATCGCTTTTGTGCTCATGATGACTCTTTCTCCGAGTAGCCGTGGCTCAGCGCCCACAGCTCGGTATATTTCGTAAACGTATACTGCGCGTTGACCACCGCCAGTAACCATCCCTGTTTACCGTCCAGCACCCCACCGCGCAATAGCAACGTCTTGAGGAACGCGCCCAGCGTATGGCTGAAAATCCCTGCCATCGAGGTCTTCTTGCCCTTCTGGTGACGCTCAAGCGCCCACGCGGCGGCATACGCCAGCTGTTTTTGCTGGAAGCCAGCGAAGTCGCGGCAGGTCAGGTGCAGGAGATCGCCGGTCAGCGGAATAACCTCGGCGCCCAGGCTATCCAGCGATTCATGGACCAGATTATCGTTATAGCGGTAACGGGCGCGTTCGTACAGGCGCAGGACGCGATCGGGATACCAACCGCTGTGGCGCATAAAGCGTCCGAGAAAATAGTTACGGCGGGCGATGCTGTAGATGGCGCCGCGCTGGGGGGCGTCCAGTACCTTAAGAATAGCCTGCCTGAGTTCTGGCGTGACGCGCTCATCGGTATCGATCATCAACACCCAGTCGCCGGTGGCGTAATCCTGCGCGCGCTGGCGCTGAATGCCATAGCCTCGCCAGTCGGTATGGGTATAGACCTGGGCGCCGAGGCGGCGGGCCAGCTCAACGGTGTTGTCGGTGCTGCCGGAGTCGAGGACGATAATTTCATCCGCCCAGCTAACGGAGCCCAGACAATCCGGCAGCAGGTCGGCGGCGTTTTTAGCGATCATCACCACGGAAAGCCGGTTCGACATTAATGACTCCGCTGCGGCAGGTAAGGTTGCAGTAACTGTAGCAGACGCGACAGCGCGCCCTGGTTCTGGTGCAGCACTTCCACCGCGTGACGGCCATACCACAGACGGTAATCTTCATCGGTCAGGAGCGTGGACACCTCCCTGACCAGCGAATCGGCATCGGTAACGGTGATCAGGCCATCGTCCTGCTGCAGCTTGGCGCAGATATCTTTGAAGTTGAAGGTATGCGGGCCCATCAGCACCGGAATGGCGTGCGCCGCCGGCTCTAGCGGGTTATGGCCGCCGCGCTCCACCAGGCTGCCGCCGACGAAGGCGAGGTCGGCAATGCCGTAGAGCAGCATCAGCTCGCCCATGGTATCGCCAATGACTACCTGGGTACTGGAGGAGGGGATCTCGCCGGTGCTGCGCAGAGTAAAGCTCATCCCAGCCTTTTGTACCATCTCACGGGCGTCAGGGAAGCGCTCCGGATGGCGGGGAACAAGGATCAGCAGCAGGTTCGGGAAAGTCTCCAGCAGTTTTTTATGCGCCTGGAGGATGATTTGTTCTTCACCGTCGTGGGTGCTGGTGGCAATCCAGACCTTGCGGTGCGGTGCCCATTGCCGACGCAGCGTCACCGCCCGGGCCGCCAGCTCTGGCGTGACGGAGATATCGAATTTCAGGCTGCCGGTGACCGCCAGCTGGTTGCGCTTCAGCCCCAGAGAGAGGAAGCGGTTACCATCTTCTTCATTCTGCGCGGCGATAAGCGTAATGCGGCTCAACAGGCGGCGCATAAAGCCGCCCAGTTTGGCATAGCCTTTGGCGGAACGTTCGGACAGGCGCGCGTTGGCGATCACCAGCGGGATCTTACGCTTATGCAGCGCGGCCACCATATTCGGCCACAGCTCGGTCTCCATAACGATCACCAGCTTCGGCTGAACGGTGTTCAGGAAGCGGTTCATGGCGCCGGGCAGATCGTAGGGCAGATAGACGTGATGAACATCTTTGCCAAACGCCGACATGGCGCGCTCGGAGCCGGTCGGCGTCATGGTGGTGACGGTGATCGGCAGAGAAGGGTAGCGGTGGCGCAGGGCGCGGACCAGCGGAATGGCGGCTAAGGTCTCGCCGACGGAAACGGAGTGCAGCAGAATGCCATCCGGCTCTACCTTGTTCTGACAGAAGCCATAGCGTTCCGCCCAGCGTTTGCGATAGGCAGGAGCCTTACGACTGCGCAGCAGCAGCCGCAGCCACACCAGCGGCTGAATAAGGTAAAGTAGGGTGGTATAAAGCAATTCCAAACTATTTATCCGTTCTCTGTTTTGGCGGGCAAATTCTAAGCATTTAGCCCGCGTAAAGCTATCTCTTTGGCGGAAACAGCGGGTTTTTGGTCTATCCCGCGTGGCGATAACGCTTAATACGCAGATAACGGCGTCCCAGGCGCCAGCGTAAACGGAAAGTACAGGCGTTTTTCCAGATTAACCGCCAGATACCGCGGTCGAAGAATTCGTTAATAATAACATGCTTTTTGGACTCATCTTTCATGCTATCGAAGGTATGGATGATCCCCAGGCCTTCTTTGGCAATCTGCCAGCGACAGGCGGCGATATGGCGTACTTTATCCGGGTAGCGCTGGTTAATCGCCTCCAGCATCTCCAGAATCTTCATATAGTGGCGCGCCGAACGCATCAGCGTGTCGTCGTTGTCCGGCTTATGCGACACCGACTCAGAGTGAATGTAGTAATCATAGAACTGCTGACTGGTGTATTGCACGCGCTCCGCGGCCAGCAGGGCTTCTGTGGTCCATGGGATATCCTGATGGCGCAGGCCAGGCTCGAAATGGAAGTGATGCTGGCGGATAAAGTCGTGACGATAAATATTAAGCCAGGTGACGTGCAGAAACTTCCGCGAGTCCAGGGCCTGCTTAAGCCAGACATGGCCCGGCAGCACACCCGTCGAGGGCAGGCGATCCAGTGGGAAGATCGGGTGGCTCTCGCGGCGCTTTTCGTACACATAGGTGCCGTTGCAGGTAGCGATATCGAGATGTTCTTTCTCGGCCATCTCCAGCAGCGTGCGATACATGCCCGGATAGAGTTTGTCGTCGATATCCGGAAACGCGAGATATTTGCCGCTGGCGGCGGCGAGGCCGGTATTGCGCGCGACCGAGACGCCCTGGTTTTCCTGCTCCAGCACCTGGACGTTCTGCAGCCGCTCCTGCCATTCGGCGATCACCGCCAGGCTGTTGTCTGTCGAACCATCGTTCACCAGGATCAGTTCATAGCTGTCCAGCTGCTGCTGTTCAATGCACTCAAAGAATTGCGCTAGAAATTTCTCACCGTTGTAGACGGCAGCCACGATGCTCAATAAAGGCGTTTGACTCATAAATCTTCGATCCTGGTTAACTAACGGCGTCAGGTGCGCTGCAGCTGACGGTACTGCTGACAAATGGATACGACGCTGAATTTTTCCAGCGCGGCATCGTCGATGGCCGGCGGGTTATGGTAAATGCTTTGCATCGTCTGAGCCAGCGCCGGACTGGTCAGATCCGCCAGACCGCGGGCAAGTTCGCCGGTGAGGATCTCGGTGACGCCGCCGGGGCAGCGGGTGCTGGCGACAGGAGTATGTAACAGCAGCGCCTCCACCACCACATTGCCGAATCCTTCGCTATCGGAGCTCAAAACCAGCATCCGTGCGCCTTTGATCCACGGTAAGGGGTTTTTCTGAAAGCCTTTGAACCACACCCGATCGTCAATGTGCAGCGTTTTTGCCAGCTGGCGCAGGCGCTGCTCTTGCTCCGGTTTTCCCTGGCCTAGCAGCACCAGCGGTGCGTCGATGCCGCTCTGCGCATAGGCTTCAAGCAGGCGGTCATGGCGTTTGCCCGGATGGAAGCGACCGACGTGAATCAGGTAGTCACCGTCCGGGCGCTCGCTATCGGCTTCCGCCTCGGCGCGCAGGGCAGTGATATCGAAGGGATTGTAGATGGTTTTCAGCTGTGCCGGGCGCAGGGCAAACTCTTCCACCAGATCTCGCCCCACCGCGTCGGAAACCGTCACCACGTTGCGACCCTGATAAATTCGCTTAATTTTCTGCTGCTTCATCCAGCGGTCAAAGCCGGTGCGGTGCCCGAGATAGGAGGCCGAAAAGACGCCGTGCAGACAGAACCAGACGTTACGCTCGCGCAGCGCCCGGCTGCGGGCGACGATGCGGTCGGTTTTGTGCAGGTTGGAGAGCACAAGGTCAAATTGCCCCTGCTGTTCGGCCCGCACGACTGCGGCGTCCAGCTGGCGGGCGCGGCGGGACAGCTCGGTCAGCTTGCGCCACGGTTTACGGCAGCGATCGGCAACTACCTGGTAGTCGAGCCCCTCGGGCAATGGGTACTCGCAGACATCGCGCAGCGAAATGAGCGACACCCGATCGCCGTCGCGCAGGAACTGTGCCGCCAGGGTCAGAACCACTTTTTCCGCGCCGCCGCCGGGTAAGCCGTCAATCACAAATAAGATGCGCATCGTTAATTCACCAGATCCTGATAAAGAGAAAGCAGCTGGGTTGAGAGTCGCTCGCTGGTGCAGGCCATAATGCGCTCGCGGGCGTGACCGCCTTCCGCGGAGCCCAGCGCGCGCGCGGGCAGGGCCATTACCGCCTGCTGTAGCGCCGGGATATCCAGAGCGTCGCAGACGTAACCATTGTGGCCGTCGACGATAAACTCCGCCCCGCCGCAGCCGGTAGTGGTGATCACCGGCAGACCGCAGGCCATTGCCTCGAGGATGACGTTGGGGAACGGATCGTAGAGGGTCGGCAGCAGCAGACCATCGGCCATTTGATAGAAGGGCAATGTCTCCGACTGCATGCCGAAGAAGCGCACCCGCGCTTCACAGTTCAGGCTCTTCGCCAGCGCCTGATAGCGAGGCTGATCCTTATCTTTGCCGACCACCAGCAGGTAGCGATCGGTAGGGGCGATGGCGCGGATCGCCGCCGCCAGCCCTTTACGTTCAAAGCCGGAGCCGACGTAGATCAGGCAGGTCGCCTGCAGCGGCAGCTGCCATTTGGCGCGTAAGGCGGCAAAGGTCTCTTCGTCCGGCGGCAGGAAGCGCTGGTTATCAATGGCGTTATAAATAACGTGGATCTTCTCCGCCGGCAGGCCAAAGTCTTCGATGATCTCGCGCTTGATCATCTCGGCGTTGCAGATCACCCCGCGCAGGTGTGAGTCTTCATACATCTCGCGCTCCGCCTGCATGACGTAGCGGTGGTAACGGTCGGCGAACAGCAGGCGGCTTTTCCAGGCCGGTAAAATGCGCGAGCGCTGCTGCAGCCAGCGGCGATGAACGCCATCGCCAGCGCGGTAGAGATCGCAGCCGGGAATACGTTCATGGCTCTGCACCAGGTCGAAGGACTCGCGCTGCCAGAGCGCGCGCGCGGCGTTGGCAAAGCCGCGCTCGCGGCTGATGCGCCCCCATTTACGTGGGTTACAGATATGGATCTGCCAGTCCGGTTTCACCGGCCCCTGCCATTCGCGGGTGATGACGTTCAGTTGCAGATGACTGCTGTCGAGGGCTTCCAGCGCGCGGGAGACAAACCGTTCTGCGCCGCCGTCCGGGCGGTACTTCTGCCGCACCAGAGCCAGCCTGAATTTACTCATGCCAGTACCTTTTTCGCCGCCGCGATCACGGCGTCGGTAGGAATTAAATCAAGATAACGTTCGTCGGTGTTGGTGTTGATAGCGTCCGGATCGGGCAGCGGACCGAAGTCGCCGGCCCAGATCACCTCGCCTTTCGCCTGCCACGGACGCCAGAAGGTCAGCTTCGAGGGGCCGAACAGGGCGACCAGCGGAGTGCCAAGGGCTGCAGCCATATGCATCGGCACCGAGTCGACGCCGATAAACAACCGGGCATGATCGATCACCGCCGCCAGCTGGCGCAGCGTTAACTGGCCGGCTAAAGAGTGTAGTCGCGCCTGCGGGCAGCCGGCGATGATGGTATCCACCATCTTCTTCTCTCTAGCATCGGGGCCGGAGGTGAGCACCACCGCGTATCCTTCGGCGGACAGCGCGTTGATCAGGGCGCTCATCCGATCTTCGCGCCAGCATTTAAAGAACCAGCGCGACGTCGGCTGGATGACGATGTAGTGTTCCCGGAAGTCCTCCGGCAGCAGGGCGCGGCTGGCGGCCCAGTCTGCTTCGCTGTAGCCCATCCGCGCCGGCGCATCGTTCAACTGGAGACCGAGCGGAGCGAGAATAGAGAGATTCTGCTGTACCGTATGCAGCTGGTTGTGCTGTTGGGTGGAGGCCAGCGCGGTGTGGCAATAGCGCCAGACCGGGTGGCGGCGCTTCGGAAAATCAAAACCAATCCGCGTCGCGGCGCCGGTCAGTTTGCTGATAACCGCGCTCGGCCACTGGTCGGCCAGGTTAAGCACCATATCGTACCGCTGCTGGCGCAGCGTCTGAATGAGCTGCCATTGCATCTTCAGCTGATACCTTTTTCCCTGCTTTTTCCAGCGGCGATCGAGACCATAAATATGGTGGATATCGGGGTTGGCTGCGAGCATATCCCGGGTCTCTTCATACAACAGGACATCCACACTGGCGGCGGGGTACTGCTGTTTCAGCGCGTGAATAAGCGGCGTGATCAGCAGCATGTCGCCATGATGGCGCAGCTTAATGACCAGGATCCGCGCCGGGTTCAACGGGCCGCGGGAGAGGGTTTCAGGCGTCATACTCTGTTCTTCATCCAGGATAAGGGTTCCGATTCTAGGGGATCAGACAGATTGAGAGAAGCGTTGTATTGCTCTACCATGACCCGATACGTATGGCCTGAGGACGTTTTCGTGCACAATCCCGCATTTCTCATCACGATTGATACAGAGGGCGATAACCTCTGGCAAAAACATGACAGCATCACCACCGAGAATGCGCGTTATCTTCCGCGTTTTCAGCAGCTTTGTGAAAAGTATGGCTTTAAACCGGTCTATTTGACCAACTATGAAATGGCCATCGACCCCTTTTATATCGAATTCGCCAGAGACGTGATTGCCCGCGGCACCGCGGAAGTCGGCATGCATCTGCATGCGTGGAACAGCCCGCCGACCGAGCCGCTGACCGCAGATGACTGGCGCCATAAGCCTTATCTTATTGAATACAGCGACGCTATGATGCGTGAGAAGGTCGACTATATGACGCGTCTGCTGGAGGATACCTTCCAGACCAAAATGGTTAGCCATCGCGCCGGGCGCTGGGCTTTTGACGAGCGCTATGCGCGTCTGCTGGTGGAGTACGGGTATCAGGTGGATTGCTCGGTGACCCCGCGGGTGAACTGGAAGACCGCCAAGGGGGCGCCGCAGGGCGATGGCGGGACCGATTATCGCCGCTTTCCGCAGCATGCCTATTTCCTCGATGAAAATGACATCAGCCGCGAGGGCCACTCGCCGCTGCTGGAAGTGCCGATGAGCATCCAGTACAAGCACTCAGCGTGGATGAACAGCGTGAAGCAGGGCTACGACCGCCTGCGCGGCAAAGTGCGTTCCCCCTCCGTACACTGGCTGCGACCGATGGGCGGCAATGTGGAGACGATGAAAAAAGTCGTCGAACAAACGTTGACGCAGGGCAATGACTACGTGGAATATATGCTCCACTCTTCAGAGTATATGCCCGGCGGCAGCCCCACGTTCCAGAATGAACGGGATATTGAGCGTTTATACGCTGACCTCGAAGCCTTTTTTAGCTGGCTGGCGCCGCAGGTGAAGGGCATGACGCTGGCAGAATATTACCAGCGGAAAATTACACAGCGCTAACACAGCTCAAGGTACCGTATGCGTATCCTTAAACAATTAACGCGGAAAAAGAATGCTTTTTTCCGCGGCATTAAATTTAATTTAATTAACTATCGATACAGAAATAAGCCGGCGCGTAAAGCCTTCGACCCAGCGGCTGTGCGCCGCGTGCTGCTATTGCGTCTGGATGATAAAGTCGGTGATATGGTGGTCACGACCGGCTGCGCCAGAATACTGGCCGAACGGGGATATCAGGTTTCGGTGTTAACCGGACCAATATGCAGCGAAATATTAGCAGGCTCAGAATTCATTCAGCAAGTATATTTATATCGGCCCCGCATGTCCTTAAATACGTTGCGGGCGGCGGGTTTTGATGCGGTTATCGATTTTGATGACGTGACCAGCTATGAACGCTTTAAATTACTCGCCGATTTACGGGCGACCAGCGTGATTGGTTTTAATAAAGAGCCCTATAAACTTTACGATCACTCAATCGCTTTTTTTGACGGCAACAGCCATATTTCCCTGCGCTATAAGCAGGTGGTGAAGCTGTTTGGCATCGTTGACGACCGCCCGTATCACTATCATCTCCCCGGCTGCCGCCATGAGCGGGAGAAAGTGGCCCGCTTGCTTTCTCAGGCCGGAGAGGTCGAACTGCGTATCGCCATTAACCCTTTTACCGC
Source organism: Klebsiella sp. KPN54798 (assembly GCF_021184225.1). Lineage (NCBI taxonomy): Bacteria > Pseudomonadati > Pseudomonadota > Gammaproteobacteria > Enterobacterales > Enterobacteriaceae > Klebsiella > Klebsiella sp. KPN54798. The sequence goes on from NZ_CP089234.1 coordinate 150,461, forward strand.
CTCCGAGGATAAAGACTTCTGTCGTCACCAGGTGGCGACCCTGGTCGAGCGGCTACATGCTCTGCCTTACCGGGTCTGTATCGTGATGGTGGGGCGCAGTGAAAAAATCCGCCAGCTGGGGCTGGATATGGCGCTGTACATCGCCGACAGCACCATCAACTCCGCCGTAGAAGTGATCCGCAGCTGTGATTTAGTCATTACGCCGGACACCTCGATCGTGCATATTGCCCGGGCTTTCGATAAGCCGATGGTGGCGGTCTATAACAAACGCAAACTCAAGAATACCGGGCTGCCCGGCTATCACATCTGGGCGCCGGGCTATGACAAGGCGAAGCAGATAGTCTGTGAAGAAGCGAATGTCGCCGATGTGGCGATTGAGTCGGTGTGGCCCGTGATTAAAGAGCAGGCCGACCGGCTGGTCGCCGCCCGCAGTTGATTTAAAAAGTTAATATAAAAAGGGCCGCTGACGGCCCTTTTTGTTAGCGTTTTTCCGCCACCCCTTTGCTGAGCGCAATGCCCAGCGGCAGCCAGAACAGCACCCAGGTTTCCCGGGGATTGCTGATGATAAACATCCCCTGCGAGGCCATAAACACCAGCGCGTAAAACAGGATCGCCAGACTGTAGCGGCTGTCGGTATGGCGCTTGCGCCACGCCTGCCATAGCCCGCAGGCAATGATCGCCAACAGCAGCAGTAACCCCACGATGCCGCCTTTCAGCAGGGCGCCCATATACACGCTGTGGGTGGTGGTGATGTGCTCGCCGCTGTAGTTGATGAAATCCAGTTCATAGCTGAAACCGCGCCCCAGCCACGGCTGGCTGGCCATCTCCGACAGCGTATGGTGCCAGATGCTCAGGCGCAGCCCGCTTTGGGTGCCCAGCTCCTCGAAACGGGCGAGCAGCATGTCGCCCACCGGCGTCATGACCAAAAGCAGCGCTACCAGCACGGCCAGCGCCGCGGCGATCAGCAGGTTGCGGCGGGTGAAGACGTGCAGGTGCAGCGTACAGCCGACCGCCAGCACCAGGGCGATGATCGGCCCGCGGCTTTGGGTGAGCAGCAGCATCACCAGCATGATGACCACCGGCAGATAGAGCCAGTGGCTGGCTTTTTCTTTCAGTAGCATGCCGCAGATTAAAATGCCGATGCCGCAGTAACCGGCAAGGTCGATAACGTTCGTTGGTCCGGGGTTCTCGGGGGAGACCGCTCGTTCGGTGAGAACCAGCGTATGGTCGATAATCAGCGTCCACAGGGAGAGCACGGTGATCCCGCCGACCACCGCCAGCATCGCCAGTCGGCGGGTTCGTCCGTCCCTGAGCAGCATCGTCATCAGCAACAGATACCCGGTCAGATACACGCCGTGGGTGATCGGCGAGTCAATATGCTGCGGCGTATGGCCCCACACATTACTGAGGGCGTAATAGATAAAGAAAGCCGCCAGCAGCGTCCAGGTCTGCCAGTGCTCGCGTAACACCCCGGCCAGCGCCTGGCGGTTTTCCTGGCGTACCAGCGACAGCAATAGCAGCAGGATCGATAAATGCAGCAGATTATTGGTCCGGGTGGACATGCAAAAAATCGCGCTGAAAAATAAAAACAAAGGAAAGACAATCGAGTAACCCTGTCTGGCGAAGTTACTCACTTTTAAAGTACTCATTAAACGCAACCTTTTCGAAGATAGTATCCGGCACAGCGCTTTCTGGGGAAAAATTAATCACCCGAATCTGGCGTTGCTGCAGTACCTGCGCGGCATGCGCAAAGGAGGGCATGACGAGGGTATCCACTTTTGTTGCCAGGTAAGAAGGCAATTTTTCTTGTTGTGTTTCGTAGAATCGCGGCTGGTTAAAGTTGGTCATATCCAGGCCGCTCACCAGGATAGTATTGAAGCCCAGCCAGGCGAGAATTTGCAGCGCCCAGTAGACCACCGTGCCGGCATCAAAGATGCCCTGGCGAATATCGGTGCTAAAACAGATATCCGGGCGCTGAGGATGAAAGCACATCGCCGCATTCTGCTGGTAAGTGCGCTTTATCGCTTCGCTGGCGACTTTCGGCTGGTAAATCTTATAGCAACCGTCCTCAATCAACGCCAAACGGCAGCGCAGCGCGTCCCCATAGCGATCGACGATTTTGGCGATCCCGTGCATGGTGGTGAACAGCAAAATATCCGGCTGGCTGACAATGGCGCGGATAATGTCCGGCTTCTTATCGAAAAATTCCATGTCGACGATGGTATAGAGCGAAAAGTGCAGCCGGTCGGCAAGATGCCAGGCGCCATTGACGCCCATCACCGGGATCGTTTTCGACAACAGGGAAAAATCGATATTGCGGGTTGAGGGGCCGGTGGCGGTCAGCAGGACTTCGCCCTGCATACTGTTTTTCAGCGCGCTCAGGCTGACCAGCGGCACCGTTTTCCCTTTATAGCGTAACGCGCTGATTTCGCCGCTTGGCGCACGCGCAATACGGGTAAAAGGCCACAGATTTTCATTGTGGCGATACGCGCGAGGGCGCGTATAGCGGTAGATCTGCTTAAACAGGGATCCCATCAGAGCAGCCCCTGATTTTGCAGGAGAAGATGAATCCGGCTGGCCGCAATATCGCCGGTGCTGGCGCTGTTTTCCGGCCGCACGATATGCTGGTTTTTACCGTATCCGCCAATCAGCCCCGGGTCGGTCGGGCCGTAGAGCGTAAAGTTCGGTTTATCCAGCGCGGCGGTCAGATGGCTCAGCCCGGTATCGACCGAGACGACGGCCCGGGCGCCGGCCAGAACCTGCGCTACCTGCTCAAGGCTCATGCGCGGCAGCACTTCAACATACTCCCGGCCTTCCGCCAGCCGCTTCGCCCGCGCCTCTTCGTGCGGGGCGCCCCACGGCAGCTTAATGTGAACGCCGCTGTCGGCCAGCAGGTCGAGAAGCTCCTGCCAGCGGGTTTCCGGCCAGTGCTTATCGTCGCGGGTGGTGGCGTGCAGAAACACCAGATAGGGCGCGGCAGCGCTAGCCTCGTGCTGCAGGAAATGGCGCGCAATGGCGTAATCCCCCTGGGTCTGGGGTTTCGCGTAGCCAAGGCTTTTGGCGAACAGCTCACGGGTACGCTCCACCGCGTGCTGTTGTTTCGCGATATGGTGGCGGCGGTTGTAAAACAGGCTCGCCAGCGGCTCGCGGGCCGTTTGCCAGTCCATACCGTGCTTGACGCCGTGCGCCAGGCGAGTAACCAGCGCGGCGCTTTTTACCAGCCCCTGGGCGTCGATGATGGCGTCATACTTTACCGCCTGAACGGCCTCGCGAAAGGCTTGACGCTCGGCTTTGATCGGCGCGGAGAACCAGGCTTTGCGCCAGCGGCGGATCGCCACCGGGATCACCCGCTCGACGCTTTCATGCCAGGAGGGGATCTGCGCGAAACCCTCTTCAACCACCCAGTCGAAGCGGATGCCGGGGATAGCCTGCGCGGCGTCGGTTAGCGCGGGCAGCGTGTGCAGCACGTCGCCCATGGAGGAGGTTTTAACGATCAATACCCGCATCCGTTACGCTTCCTCGTGCTCGGTTTTTTCCGCTAACAGTTCGTTTAGCTCTTGCAGGACGCGTTCTGGGGTGATGTCGATCAGGCTCTGATGATAGCCTTCGGCGGCATCGCCTTTGCGCACCTTGTGGTAGCCGGTAATCAGACGGATAACCCGCGCTTTATGCGACAGCGGCGGGGTAAAGTCCGGACTGCTCGGGCCATACAGCGCCACCAGCGGGCGGTCCAGCGCCGCGGCGACGTGCATCAGCCCCGAATCGTTAGTCACTACAGCTTTACAGGCGGCGATCAGAATGACCGCCTGCTCCAGCTGGGTTTCACCCGCCAGATTACGGCACCAGGCCTGCTGCTCGCTGCTGAGGGCGGCGATGATCTCTTTGCCGGCCTCGTTATCTTTCGCCGAGCCGAAAAGCGCAATCTGATAGCCATCGTCGATAAGCTTTTTCGCCAGCGCAGCATAGTGATAGTGCGGCCAGCGTTTGGCCGGGCCGAACTCCGCACCGGGGCAGAAGCCGACGATCGGCCGATCGTAGGACAGGTTAAAAGCGCTGCAGGCCTGCGACTTTTCCCCTTCGTTGACCTGCAGCTGCGGCCACAGCAGCGGCTGCGGCAGATCTTTGGCGCAGCGCATCACGCCGTTGTCGTAGGCCAGCGCCACGTAGCGTTCCACCATCAGCGGCCAGGCGTCTTTGTCCAGCACCCGGGCGTCGTTGAGCAGTCCGTAGCGCATCTCGCCGCGCCAGCCGGTGCGCAGCGGGATATTGGCAAAGAAAGGGACTAATGCCGATTTAAACGAGTTCGGCAGCACGTAAGCGCGATCGTAGCGACGTTCGCGCAGGCTGTGGCCGAGCTTACGGCGTTCGCCGATAGCCAGCGCGCCGTGACCCAGCGGCATCGGGATCGCTTCGTTCACTTCCGGCATGCGCGAAAGCAACGGACGGCACCAGGCTGGCGCCATCACGTCGATAATCGCCTGGGGATAGCGCGCCCTGAGCGTACGATAAAGACTTTGCGACATCATCATGTCGCCCACCCAAGACGGGCCTACCACCAATATTTTCATGCTTGTTTCTTACGCGTCGCGGTTTAGCCAGGCCATATATTCCGTTACGCCTTCGGCAACGGTTTTGAACGGTTTGTCATAGCCCGCTTTGCGCAGGTTAGTCAGATCCGCCTGAGTGAACGCCTGGTAGCGGCCTTTCAGTTTGTCCGGAAACGGGATGTACTCGATGCTGCCTTTTTTGTGGTACGCCAGGGTCGCATCGGCGACGGCCTGGAAGGATTCCGCACGGCCGGTGCCGAGGTTAAAGATGCCGGAAACGCCGTTTTCCCAGAACCACAGGTTGACGTCAGCCACGTCGCCCACGTAGACGAAGTCGCGCTTGAAGCCGTCGCTGCCTTCGAACAGTTTCGGGCTTTCGCCATTATTCAGCTGGGTATTGAGGTGGAAAGCGACGCTCGCCATGCTGCCTTTGTGGCCTTCGCGCGGCCCGTAGACGTTGAAGTAGCGGAAGCCGACGATCTGCGAATTGGCTTCCGGCAGGATCTGGCGGACGTATTCGTCGAACAGGAATTTGGAGTAGCCGTAAACGTTCAGCGGCTGTTCGTACTCGCGGGACTCGATGAAGTCGCTGGTGCGTCCGCCATAGGTGGCCGCGGAGGAGGCGTACAGGAACGGGATTTCGCGCTCCAGGCAGTAGTGCAGCAGCTCTTTGGAGTACTGATAGTTGTTGTCCATCATGTACTTGCCATCCCACTCGGTAGTGGAAGAGCACGCGCCTTCGTGGAAGATTGCTTCGATTTCACCGAACTCTTCACCCGCCATAATCTGGATCAGAAAGTCTTCTTTATCCATGTAGTCAGCGATGTTCAGGTCAACCAGGTTTACAAACTTGGTGCCGTCTTTCAGATTGTCGACAACCAGAATGTCGGTGATGCCTTTGTCATTCAGCGCTTTAACGATGTTGCTGCCGATAAAGCCTGCGCCGCCGGTAACGATGATCATAACTGTACCTTTGAAGTTGAGAGCCCGGAGACAATCCGGACATGAATGCTCTTATCATATCACCACATGAGCAAGCCTACAGCCATTCGCAGAATAAGGTGCTGGGCTGACGTGATTTATGCTGCAAATAATTCATTCAGGCCTGCATCATCTCGTATCAGCGTATAGCTTTGGGTAATATGTGCCAAATTTTGCCGAATCTGGAGAGTTGCAATGCGTGGTGATTTCTACAAACAGTTAACTAGCAATCTGGAGACCGCTCGGGCCGAAGGGTTGTTCAAAGAAGAGCGCATCATCACCTCGGCGCAGCAGGCGGACATTACCGTCGGCGACAGCCACGTGATTAACTTCTGCGCCAATAACTATCTGGGTCTGGCGAACCACCCGGAACTGATTGCCGCGGCGAAATCCGGCATGGACAGCCACGGTTTCGGGATGGCCTCGGTACGCTTCATCTGCGGCACCCAGGATACGCATAAGCAGCTGGAGAAGAAGCTGGCCGATTTCCTCGGTATGGAAGACGCGATCCTCTACTCCTCCTGTTTCGACGCCAACGGCGGCCTGTTTGAAACGCTGCTCGGCCCGGAAGACGCCATTATCTCCGACGCCCTGAACCATGCCTCGATCATCGACGGCGTGCGTCTGTGTAAAGCGAAGCGCTTCCGCTATGCCAACAACGATATGCAAGAGCTGGAGGCGCGTCTGAAAGAAGCTCGCGAGGCCGGCGCGCGTCACGTGCTGATCGCCACCGACGGCGTGTTCTCGATGGATGGCGTGATCGCCAACCTGCAAGGCGTTTGCGACCTGGCGGATAAATACGATGCGCTGGTGATGGTCGATGACTCCCACGCCGTCGGCTTCGTCGGCGAAAACGGCCGCGGCTCCCACGAATACTGCGATGTGATGGGGCGCGTCGATATCATCACCGGCACGTTGGGTAAAGCGCTGGGCGGCGCCTCCGGCGGCTACACCGCCGCGCGCAAAGAGGTGGTTGAGTGGCTGCGCCAGCGCTCCCGTCCGTATCTGTTCTCCAACTCTCTGGCGCCGGCCATCGTGGCCGCCTCCATCAAAGTGCTGGAGATGGTTGAAGAGGGGGCAGACCTGCGCGATCGCCTGTGGGCTAACGCGCGTCTGTTCCGCGAAAAAATGACCGCGGCAGGCTTCACGCTGGCCGGCGCCGACCACGCCATCATTCCGGTGATGCTGGGTGAGGCGGTGGTGGCGCAGAACTTTGCCCGCGAGCTGCAGAAAGAAGGGATCTATGTCACCGGCTTCTTCTATCCGGTGGTACCGAAAGGCCAGGCGCGTATTCGCACCCAGATGTCGGCGGCGCATACCCCTGAACAAATTGAGCGTGCGGTGGAAGCCTTTACCCGCATCGGCAAACAACTGGGCGTCATCGCCTAATAAGGGTATGAGATGAAAGCGTTATCCAAACTGAAAGCGGAAGAAGGCATCTGGATGACCGACGTACCGGAACCGGAAGTCGGCCATAACGATCTGCTGATTAAAATCCGCAAGACCGCCATTTGCGGGACCGACGTGCACATCTATAACTGGGATGAGTGGTCGCAGAAGACCATTCCGGTGCCGATGGTGGTCGGTCACGAATATGTCGGCGAAGTGGTGGGGATTGGTCAGGAAGTGCGCGGCTTTAAGATTGGCGACCGCGTCTCCGGCGAAGGGCATATCACCTGCGGCCACTGCCGTAACTGCCGCGCGGGCCGCACCCATCTGTGCCGCAACACCATCGGCGTGGGCGTCAACCGCCCGGGCTGCTTTGCTGAGTATCTGGTGATCCCGGCCTTTAACGCCTTTAAAATCCCCGACAATATCTCTGATGACCTGGCGTCTATCTTCGACCCGTTCGGCAACGCGGTGCACACCGCGCTCTCCTTCGATCTGGTCGGGGAAGACGTGCTGGTTTCCGGCGCCGGTCCGATCGGCGTGATGGCGGCGGCGGTAGCGAAACACGTCGGCGCGCGTAACGTGGTGATCACCGACGTCAACGAGTACCGTCTTGAGCTGGCGCGCAAAATGGGCGTTACCCGCGCGGTGAACGTGGCCAAAGAGAACCTTAATGACGTGATGGCCGAGCTGGGGATGACCGAAGGTTTCGATGTGGGTCTGGAGATGTCCGGCGCGCCGCCGGCGTTTCGCAGCATGCTGGATACCATGAACCACGGCGGCCGTATCGCGATGCTGGGTATCCCGCCGTCGGATATGTCCATCGACTGGACCAAGGTCATCTTCAAAGGGCTGTTTATCAAAGGTATCTATGGTCGCGAAATGTTCGAAACCTGGTACAAGATGGCGGCGCTGATCCAGTCTGGTCTGGATCTCTCACCGATCATCACCCACCGCTTCGGCATTGATGACTTCCAGAAAGGTTTTGACGCGATGCGCTCCGGCCAGTCCGGTAAAGTGGTTTTGAGCTGGGACTAACCCCCCATGCTGGCGTAAAAATCAGCAAAAAAGGCGCCTGCGGGCGCCTTAATTTAGATTTGGATAACATTTTTAGCCTGCTTAATATTAAGCGCACAATTTCTACATCGATTTTACGGTTATTCGCTTATACAGTGTGTTTAGTCGCAGTTTAACTTTGTAACTATCATGCTTAAACTCTCCGTATGCTTACTGACCTGTAACTCTGCGCGCCTGCTGATGGAGGTGCTGCCGCCTCTGCTGAAGGTGGCCGATGAATGTATCGTCGTCGACTCCGGCAGTACCGACGAAACCGTCGCTATTTGTCAGCAGTTTGGTCTCACCGTCCATCACCATGCCTATAAAGCCCACGGCGCGCAGATGAACTATGCCATCGGGCTGGCCAGCCATGACTGGGTGCTGTGCATGGACAGCGACGAAATTCTTGATAATGACGTGGTGACGGCCATTCAGGCGCTAAAAGCGGGGGAGGAGCCTGACCCGACCTGCGCCTGGCGTCTGCCGCGCTACTGGTTTGTGCTAGGCAAACAGGTACGGACTATCTACCCCATTTCCTCACCGGATTATCCGGTGCGCCTCTTTAACCGCCAGCAGGCGCGGTTTAACGATCGGCCGGTGGATGACCAGGTGGTCGGACACGCGAGCTCCGTCAGGCTGCCGGGCTTCGTTCGCCACGATACCTTTTATTCGCTGCATGAAGTGTTTAATAAGCTGAACAGCTATACCACCCGGCTGGTGAAGTACCAGCAGATCAAACCTTCGCTGACGCGGGGGATCGTCAGCGCCATTGGCGCTTTCTTTAAGTGGTATCTGTTTAGCGGAGCGTGGCGCTATGGCAAGGTCGGCGTGGTGACCGGCCTGTACGCGACGTTTTACAGCTTTCTGAAATATTTTAAGGCGTGGTACGCCCACGAAGATAACCAGGCGCCCGTCGCGCAAAAGCGAACGGACCCCTGAGTGGTCTAGTTGCCGGGGTTGTCCCAGCCCTGCCATTTGAGGCGATAGTACTGGATCAGCGCGCTCTGGCTGATGCTATCGCTGAGGATAGTGAAGAAGCGGCTGGCGTTCACAGGCTCCAGCGGGCGCTTCGGTTTGCAAGACTTCACGCCATGGAACGGATTACGCGGCTTCTGCTGCGTTTGTTGCGCAGGCGGCTGGGCGTAGTTTGGCGTCGAGTTGTCGACCTGCGGCTCGTTGAGCAGGCTGCTCGGGCGCACCAGCGTGATATCCGGCGGCAGGTTATAGACCATCTGCTGCAGCACCCGCACCGTCGTCGGATGCGGATGTCCAATGGCTATCGCCGAACCGTTGCGCCGCGCCAGGGCGATGGCGCGATTGAACTGGTTGCGGATATCGGCTTCATTCTGCGTATCGTCGAGAAACACCTTGCGCTTAATCACCTTCACGCCGGTACCCTGCGCGGCGCGCATGGCCTGGGTGTTGCCGATGGTGACGCTGTCGAGAAAATAGAGATTGTAGCGCTCCAGGGCCTGCATCACCTTCTGCATGCCAAACAGGTTGGAGGTCATCGCGCTGCCCATATGGTTATTCAGCCCGACGGCGTAAGGGACTTTGCCGTAAGCCTCGCGAATAATGCGCTCGATCTCCTCGCTGCTCATTTCGGGACGCAGGGTGTCTTTTTCCAGCGGCTGTTTGCTGAGCGGCGCCATTGGCAGGTGGATGAGCACTTCATGGCCCTGATTATGCGCTTTAGTGGCCATTTCCCGGGCGTGCGGCGCGTTCGGCAGCACGGCGACGGAGATAGTTGCCGGCAGCGCCAGCACCTGATTCTCGGTCTGCGGGCGGTAGCCAAAATCGTCAATAACGATGGAGAGTTTGCCAGCGAACGCTGGCGCCGCCAGAGCCAGCGAACCGGCTACGGCAAGAGCAATTGCGCGAAATTGAAGCAAAACTTATCTTCCCAACCACGGCTGTGGATTGACCGCCTGACCCTGGCGGCGAATTTCGAAATAGAGCGACGGACGGCCCTGACCGCCGCTGCTGCCTACGAGCGCGATAGGCTGGCCGGCACGCACCTGGGTACCAACGCTGACCAGCGCGCTTTGGTTATAGCCATACAGGCTCATGTCGCCTTTGCCATGTTCGACCACCACCACCAGACCATAGCCCTGCAGCCAGTCGGCCAGAATGACCCGACCATCGGCAATGGCTCTGACTTCGGTGCCTTCAGACGCGGCGATAACCATCCCTTTCCAACGTAGTTCACCTTGCAGCTGTTCGCCATATCGATGAAGGAGCGGACCGCGAACCGGCCAGAACGCCTGACCGCGCGGCGAGCCCAGCCCGCCGGTGCGTGACATCAGCGAACGCTCACTTTCCGTTGGTTTATAGGTAGTGCCTTTGCGCGATGCTTCCTGCTGGCGGTCGCGCACCGCCTGCGCGTCGCGTGCTTCCCGATCGGCGCGGGCTTTGGCGGCAGCCTCCGCCTGGGCGATACGACCGCGTAGGCGCGATTCGTTAGCCCGTAATTCACTTAATTGTTGCTGACCCTGCTGAATGGACGACTCCAGGCCGGAAAGGGTCTTTTTCCGTTCGTTACGCGCCTGCTCCAGCTTCGCCTGCTGGGCCTTTTGCTCGTAGACCAGCGTTTGCTGCTGGCTCTGTTTTTCTTCGAGCATCGACTTTTGCACCGCCATCTCTTCGCGCGTTTTCTTCAACTCCGCGATAGTCTCCTGGCGGGCCTGGTTGAAATAGCTGAAATAGACCTGCATCCGCTGATTGCGCTGGCCCTCTTCACCGCTGAGCACCATCTGGATGCCGGTATGCGGCCCCTGGCGGAAAGCGGCATCGAGCTGCGCGGCGAGGTTCCGCTCCTGAGACGCGCGCTGGCGCTCCAGCTTCGCGAGAGCGGCGTTCATCTCGTCAATCTGCTTATTGAGCTGGTTCAGGCTATCCTGGGTTTCGCGCAGTTTGCGGGCCGCGGCGGCGATCGCCTCTTCCTGCGCTTTGAGCTGGGCGAGCAGGCTTGCGCGCTGCTGCTGCTGTTGCTTAATCGCCCGCTGCCTGGCGGCGATGTCGGCCTGGATGGACTTTAGCTGATCGCGATCGTCGGCATGCGCAGATGACGCGCACAGCAATACGCCAGCGCTGAGCGCGCTGGCGTAAAGGACGGATCGAACTGCCGCTGCGATCCATGTAGTTGAATACATCGCCTTTCCCCTCATGGGGAAGGATTATTCCACGATGAACAGCGGCTTGCCAGTCATCTCTTGCGGGATTTCCATTCCCATCAGCGACAGCATGGTCGGGGCGATGTCGGAAAGTTTGCCGCCGTTGACCGCTTTGACCGCTTTATTACCGACGTAGATCAGCGGAACCGGCAGATTGGTATGGGCGGTGTGCGCCTGGCCGGTGGCCGGGTCGCGCATCTGCTCGGCGTTGCCGTGGTCGGCGGTGATCAGCAGCTGGCCGCCAACGGATTCCACCGCCTGAGCCACCTGGTCGATGCAGCGATCCAGCGCTTCAACCGCTTTTACGGCTGCTTCCATCACCCCGGTATGGCCAACCATATCGCCGTTCGGGTAGTTACAGATGATGGTGTCGTATTTTCCGCCTTTGATGGCGGCGACCAGTTTCTCAGTCAGCTCGGCGGAGCTCATTTCCGGCTGCAGATCGTAGGTCGCCACTTTCGGCGAGTTAATCAGGATCCGCTCTTCGCCTTTAAACGGCTCTTCTACGCCGCCGTTGAAGAAGAAGGTGACGTGAGCGTATTTTTCAGTTTCGGAGATGCGCAGCTGGGTTTTATCGTGCTTCGCCATCCACTCGCCGAAGGTATTGGCCAGCGAGGCGGGCGGGTAGGCGCAGGCGACTTTGATGTCGGCGGCGTATTCGGTGAGCATCACGAAATCGAGATTAACCACTTTCTTACGCGCAAAGCCGTCGAAGTCGGCGTTGACGAAGGCGCGGGTGATTTCACGCGCGCGGTCGGCACGGAAGTTCATGAAGATCAGCGCGTCGCCGTCTTCCATCGCGGCATCGGCCTGGCCGGCGGCGCGGATAACGGTGGCTTTCACGAATTCGTCGTTTTCGTCACGGGCGTAGGCGGCCTGCAGACCCGCGACGGCGGTATCGGCCTGGAATTCGCCTTTGGCCAGGGTCAGCAGATCATAAGCTTGTTCCACGCGATCCCAGCGGTTGTCGCGGTCCATGGCGTAATAGCGGCCGATGAGCGACGCGATGCGACCTTTGCCCAGCGCGGCAAATTTGGCTTCGAATGTCGCCAGCGTTTTTTCCGCACTGCGCGGCGGCGTATCACGGCCGTCGAGGAAGGCGTGCAGGTAGATCTTCTCAGCGCCGCGCTCTGCCGCCAGCTCCACCATCGCCATGATGTGATCTTCGTGGCTGTGGACGCCGCCTGGCGACATCAGGCCCATGATATGTACTGCTTTGCCGGCGGCAACCGCTTTATCGACCGCGGCGGTCAGTACCGGGTTGGCGAAGAAGGTGCGTTCTTTAATTTCCACATCGAGACGGGTCAGGTCCTGATAGACGATACGACCGGCGCCCAGGTTGACGTGGCCTACTTCGGAGTTCCCCATCTGACGGTCCGGCAGGCCGACTTCGAGGCCGGATGCATCGATCAGGGTATGTGGACGTTTGGCCCATAGCGCGTCCATTACCGGCGTTTTAGCGCTATAAATGGCGTTATCCTGTTGGTCTTCGCGATAGCCGTAGCCATCCAGAATCACCAGTACCATAGGTTTTTTAGAAACCGACATTGCGACAACCTCATGCTCAAAGACAGAAATTTTGCGTAATTTTACTACAGCTGAATCGTTTAAATCCCCGTGAAAGATCAAAGAAAGGGAGCGGCCGGGCCGCGCCGGGTCAGCGAGAGCGGCTTTTTTTCGCCACCGCCCGCAGAAAATACATTACATCGCGCTCACTGGCTGTAATTGCCGCAAGGCACAGGTATACTCCTTTCCTGGTTTTTTTCTCACTTAGTCGGGAGTTGTAACCCCCCATGCAAGAAATTATGCAATTCATCGGCCGTCACCCGGTCCTGAGCATCGCGTGGATCGCGCTGCTGGGTGCGGTAGTGTTCACCACCTTCAAGGGGCTGATGTCGAAAGTTAAAGTCATCACCCGTGGTGAAGCGACGCGTCTTATCAATAAAGAAGATGCGGTGGTGGTCGACCTGCGTCAGCGTGACGATTTCCGTAAAGGCCATATTGCCGGCGCTATTAACCTGCTGCCCAGCGATATCAAAGCCAATAACGTCGGCGAGTTGGAAAAACACAAATCGCAACCCATTATTGTGGTAGACGGTTCCGGCATGCAGGCGCAAGAGCCCGCCAGCGCGCTGAACAAAGCCGGGTTTGAAAAAGTCTTTGTACTGAAAGAGGGCATTGCTGGCTGGAGCGGCGAAAACCTCCCTCTGGTACGCGGCAAATAACTTACCTCGCGTGGTGATGCCGCCGCGTTTTCTCCTTCATGCCTGACGTGAAGGGAACACAGGCTGCGGCGTAAAACCCTCAGGGTAACAACAGGAGTGAAGTCATGGCCAATATTGAGATCTACACCAAAGCGACCTGCCCGTTCTGCATCCGCGCGAAAGCGCTGCTGAACAGCAAAGGCGTAACGTTCCATGAGTTGCCGATCGATGGCGATGCCGCGAAGCGTGAGGAGATGATCCAGCGCAGCGGACGGACGACGGTTCCGCAGATTTTTATTGATGCGCAGCACATTGGCGGCTGTGACGACTTGTATGCGCTTGATTCACGTGGTGGACTTGATCCCCTCTTGCGCTAATTTTTGCGCGCTTTCCCTGGCGGAAGCGCGTATTTAAGGACAACACGAAAGGGTTTTACTATGTCAGAACAAAACAGCACCGAAATGACCTTCCAGATCCAGCGTATCTATACCAAAGATATCTCTTTTGAAGCGCCGAACGCGCCGCAAGTTTTCCAGAAAGACTGGCAGCCGGAAGTTAAACTTGATCTGGATACCGCCTCCACCCAGCTGGCTGAAGGCGTTTATGAAGTGGTGCTGCGTGTGACCGTGACCGCTGCGCTGGGCGAAGAAACCGCGTTCCTCTGTGAAGTACAGCAGGGCGGTATTTTCTCCATCGACGGCATCGAAGGCACCCAGATGGCGCACTGCCTCGGCGCATACTGCCCGAACATTCTGTTCCCGTACGCGCGCGAGTGCATCACCAGCCTGGTTTCCCGCGGTACCTTCCCGCAACTTAACCTTGCGCCAGTGAACTTCGACGCGCTGTTCATGAACTATCTGCAGCAGCAGGCTGGCGAAGGTGCTGAACAACATCAGGATGCCTGATGAACGCACTTAATGCTGCAATGACTGTGATCGGTGCCGGCTCTTACGGCACCGCTCTTGCCATCACCCTGGCAAGAAATGGCCACCACGTTGTGCTGTGGGGCCATGACCCGAAACATATCGCGACGCTGCAACACGATCGCTGCAACGCCGCGTTCCTTCCCGATGTGCCTTTCCCGGATACGCTGCATCTTGAGAGCGACCTGGCCACCGCGCTGGCCGCCAGCCGCGACATCCTTGTCGTGGTGCCGAGCCATGTATTCGGTCAGGTGTTACGCCAGATTAAACCGCTGATGCGTTCCGACGCGCGGCTGGTGTGGGCCACCAAAGGCCTGGAGGCCGAAACCGGCCGTCTGCTGCAGGACGTGGCGCGTGAAGCGCTGGGCGATGATATTCCGCTGGCGGTGATCTCGGGGCCAACCTTCGCCAAAGAGCTGGCCGCCGGCCTGCCGACGGCGATTTCGCTGGCGGCCACGGATCCGCAGTTTGCGGAAGACCTTCAGCGCCTACTGCACTGCGGCAAAAGCTTCCGCGTCTACATCAACCCGGACTTTATCGGCGTGCAGCTCGGCGGCGCGGTGAAAAACGTCATTGCCATCGGGGCAGGTATGTCGGACGGCATCGGCTTCGGCGCCAATGCGCGTACGGCGCTGATTACCCGTGGGCTGGTGGAAATGTCCCGCCTCGGCGCGGCGCTGGGCGCCGATCCGGAAACCTTTATGGGCATGGCCGGCCTCGGTGACCTGGTGCTCACCTGCACCGACAACCAGTCCCGTAACCGTCGCTTCGGCATGATGCTCGGCCAGGGTATGGACGTGCAGAGCGCCCAGGACAAGATTGGCCAGGTGGTTGAAGGCTACCGCAATACCAAGGAAGTTCGCGTTCTGGCACAGCGTTTAGGTGTCGAAATGCCAATAACCGAGGAAATTTATCAGGTATTGTATTGCGGAAAAATTGCGCGCGAGGCAGCATTGACCTTATTGGGTCGCGCCCGCAAGGACGAGCGCAGCAGCAATTAGCTTTCCTTTGTCACCTGAATGACCCTGCCAGCGCAGAACTGGCAGGTCATTACTATATCGCCTGGAGTATGCAATGCCGTGTGAAGAACTGGATATCGTCTGGAATAATATTAAAGCCGAAGCCCGGGCTTTGGCTGACTGTGAGCCGATGCTCGCCAGTTTTTACCACGCAACGCTACTCAAGCATGAAAATCTCGGCAGCGCGCTGAGCTATATGCTGGCCAACAAGCTGGCTTCCCCGATTATGCCGGCGATCGCCATTCGCGAAGTGGTGGAAGAGGCCTACGCCGCCGATCCGGAAATGATCGCCTCCGCCGCCTGCGATATTCAGGCGGTGCGCACGCGCGACCCGGCGGTGGATAAATACTCCACGCCGTTGCTCTATCTGAAGGGTTTCCATGCCCTGCAGGCCTATCGTATCGGCCACTGGCTGTGGACTCAGGGGCGACGCGCGCTGGCGATTTTCCTGCAAAATCAAGTCTCCGTCTCTTTCCAGGTGGATATCCACCCGGCGGCGAAAATCGGCCGCGGGATCATGCTCGACCATGCCACCGGCATTGTGGTCGGCGAGACGGCGGTGATTGAAGATGACGTCTCTATTCTGCAGTCGGTCACCCTCGGCGGGACCGGTAAAACCAGCGGCGACCGTCATCCGAAAATTCGCGAAGGCGTGATGATTGGCGCCGGGGCGAAGATCCTCGGCAATATTGAAGTCGGGCGTGGCGCGAAGATTGGCGCCGGTTCGGTGGTATTGCAGCCGGTTCCGCCGCACACCACCGCGGCGGGCGTACCGGCGCGTATCGTCGGCAAGCCGGAGAGCGACAAGCCGGCGATGGATATGGATCAGCATTTCAACGGCATCCACCACACCTTCGAGTACGGCGACGGGATTTGATGTATTGCCATTTGCCGCTGCTAAGCACAGAAATGTAGCCCGGATAAGGCGCAACGCGCCGTAATCCGGGAACCGCTCAGGTTAGCTGCGCAAGACCGCGCCAGGATACCCCAGCTGGCGCCAGGCTTCATACACCACCACCGACACCGCGTTTGACAGGTTCATACTGCGGCTGTCCGGCATCATCGGAATACGGATTTTCTGCTCCGGCGGCAGGGCATCGAGGATGCTGGCCGGCAGACCGCGGGTTTCCGGGCCAAACATCAAGAAATCGCCGTCCTGATAGCTCACTGCGCTGTGCGCAGGCGTGCCTTTGGTGGTGAGGGCGAACAGACGCTGCGGCTGCGCGCTGGCGACAAACGCCGCGTAATCCGCATGGCGCTGCACGGCAGTGAACTCGTGATAGTCCAGTCCGGCGCGTCTCAGGCGTTTATCGTCCCAGGTGAAGCCCATCGGCTCAATGATATGCAGACTGAAGCCCGTGTTGGCGCACAGGCGGATAATATTCCCGGTGTTCGGCGGGATCTCTGGTTCGAATAACACGATGTTCAGCATACTGCCCCCTTAATTGCGGGGGGCAGAATAGCAGATATTTGTTGAACCCTCACCCTGAGGGAGAGGGGCGGCGTAAGGGAAAACGTGGAGAATTACGCGGCGTTATTCTGCTTCAGCGCATCGAAGGTCTGCAGCGCTTCGGCGTTCTGCACCAGCGAATCACGGCTGATTTCACGGATGCTTTTCGCCCCGGTGAGGGTCATCGCCACTTTCATCTCTTTCTCGATGAGGTTCAGCAGATTCGCCACGCCCTGCTTACCGTGGGTCGCCAGGGCGTACAGGTAAGCGCGGCCCAGTAGCACGCTGTCGGCGCCCAGGGCGATCATCCGCACCACGTCGAGCCCGTTACGGATGCCGCTGTCGGCGAGAATAGTGATGTCGCCTTTCACCGCGTCGGCAATTGCCGGCAGGGCGCGGGCCGAGGAGAGCACGCCATCGAGCTGGCGGCCGCCGTGGTTGGAGACGACAATGCCGTCAGCGCCGAAGCGCACCGCATCGCGGGCGTCCTCCGGATCGAGGATCCCTTTGATCACCATCGGACCGTCCCAGAAATCGCGGATCCACTCCAGGTCTTTCCATGAAATCGACGGATCGAAGTTATTCGCCAGCCAGCCGATGTAATCCTCAAGCCCGGTCGGTTTGCCGAGATAGGCGGAGATATTGCCCAGATCGTGCGGGCGACCGTTAAGGCCGACGTCCCACGCCCACTGCGGATGGGTGACGGCCTGCCAGTAGCGGCGCAGGGCGGCGTTCGGGCCGCTCATGCCTGAATGGGCGTCGCGGTAGCGGGCGCCGGGAGTCGGCATATCGACGGTAAAGACCAGCGTCGAGCAGCCGGCGGCTTTGGCGCGCTCCAGCGCATTGCGCATAAAGCCGCGGTCGCGCAGGACATACAGCTGGAACCACATCGGGCGCTTGATGGTCGGGGCGACCTCTTCGATCGGGCAGACGGAAACGGTAGAGAGGGTGAATGGAATGCCTTTGTCGTCCGCCGCGCCGGCGGCCTGCACTTCGCCGCGGCGGGCGTACATCCCGCACAGCCCGACCGGCGCCAACGCCGTCGGCATCGCCAGCTTCTCGTTGAATAATGTCGTTTCCAGACTCAGGTCCGACATATTGCGCAAAATACGCTGGCGCAAGGCCACATCGGACAGGTCCTCGACGTTGCGGCGCAGGGTATGCTCGGCGTAGGCGCCGCCGTCAATATAGTGGAACAGAAACGGCGGCAGGATACGCTGTGCGGCGGCGCGATAGTCGCTGGCGGCGGAAATAATCATCACGAGTTCTCCCTGGAATTTTCATTGTGGTCACCGGGCAGGCGGGTAATTCGCGCCTGGCGGGCCTGGTCTTCATCAAAACGTTTGATGGTGGCGTGGACAAAGCCTAAGTGGCCCATCATCGCCTGGCGCGCCGCCTCGGCGTCGCCGGCGACAATCGCCTCCATGACGGCCTGGTGCTGTTCGGTCAGGCGGGCAAACACCGGCGGCACCTGATACATGCGCTGGCGGCTCTGCTTAACGGAGGAGTGCAGCAGGTCGAAAAAGCCGCGCATGGTTTGCAGGAGCACCACGTTATGCGAGGCTTCGGCGATCGCCAGGTGAAAGCGGACATCCGCCTGCGAGGCGATATCCGGGTCTTCACTCTGGGTCGCTTCAAAGCACAGACGAATTTTTTCTTTATCGGCGTCGGTGGCGCGCATCGCCGCGTGCCACGCGGTGCTGGCTTCGATGGCGTGGCGAGCTTCGAGGATATCGAAGCTGTAGTCGGGGTCATCGGCCAGCAGCGTCTTCAGCGGCTGGACGATGTTTTGCTCTGACCACGGCTCATGCTGAAAGCGGACGAAGGTGCCGCCGCCGCGACGGCTCAACAGCACCCCTTCATTGACCAGCATCGCCAGCGCTTCGCGCAGGGAATTGCGTGAGACGCCGAGCTGGGCGGCGAGCTGGCGCTCGGCGGGCAGTCGCATGCCCGCCTCCAGCTGTTGTTCTTCAATCAGCGCCCGGACGCGACGCGCCACGTCGTCGGCCAGGCGTTTAGGCATCACTATCACGGGATCATCCAGGTTAAAACGTAGGCCTGCAGCGTGGTGATCAGCCCCACCATGCAGGTGAAGATCAGGCTGTGTTTGACGGTAAAGCGGAACAGATCCGACTCTTTACCCACCAGGCCTACCGCGGCGCAGGCGATGGCGATCGACTGCGGGGAAATCATCTTGCCGGTAACGCCGCCGGTGGTATTAGCCGCGACCAGCAGGATATCGGAGACGCCAATCTGCTGCGCCGCCGTTGCCTGTAGCGCGGCGAACAGGGCGTTAGACGAGGTGTCCGAACCGGTCAGGAATACCCCCAGCCAGCCAAGGAACGGCGAGAAGAAGGTAAACGCGTGGCCGGTATGGGCCAGCGCCAGGGCCAGCGTCGACGACAGCCCGGAATAGTTAGAGATAAAGGCGAACGCCAGCACCATGCCGATAGAGTAGATCGGCAGCGCCAGATCCTTCAGCGTCCCGGCGAAGGTGGTCAGCGCATCTTTCGGCTTCATGCGCAGCCAGACGATGGACAGCAGGGCGGCGAACAGAATGGCGGTGCCGGTTGCCGACAGCCAGTCGAATTTATATACCGCGGCGTAGGGCGTTGCGGCGCTAACCACCGGCGGCATACGGGCAACCATTTTGTCGAGGAATGGTACCGAAATATTGATAACGAAGTCATACATCGCGCCGCCAGGAGCGAACAGCGCTTTGAATGGCGGCACGCTCCACAGGGTCACGGTGGCGGTCAGGAACAGGAACGGCGACCAGGCGCGGATCACTTGTCCCGCCGTGTAGCGTGTGCGGGCCAGCGTCATATCCACCTGCGAGGCGCCGAGATCGCCGAAGCGGAAGATGCGTACCGGCTGCCAGCGTTTGAGGAACAGGGTCAGACAGACCAGGGAGACCAGCGACGAGATGATATCCGGCAGCTCCGGGCCAAGGAAGTTAGAGCTGAGGTACTGGGCAATAGCGAACGAACCGCCTGCGACTATCACCGCCGGCCAGGTCTCTTTAATGCCGCGCCAGCCATCCATAATCGCCATGATCCAGAACAGCACGATAATGGTCAGGAACGGCAGCTGGCGGCCCACCATCTGGCCGATGGCGAAGCTATCGATACCGGTCACCTGGCCGGCGACCAGAATCGGGATGCCCATCGCGCCGAAGGCCACCGGCGCGGTGTTGACGATCAGGCACAGGCCAGCCGCATACAGCGGGTTAAACCCGAGACCAACCAGCAGCGCGGCGGTAATCGCCACCGGTGCGCCGAAACCCGCCGCCCCTTCGAGAAAGGCGCCGAACGAGAAGCCGACGATCAGCATCTGCAGGCGCTGGTCCGGCGTAATCGACAGAATCGATGAGCGGATGATGTCGAACTGTCCGGTCTTCACCGAGATTTTATAGACGAAGACCGCGGCGATAATAATCCACGCGATAGGCCACAGGCCGTAGAAGAAGCCGTAGACCACCGAGGCTAAGGCGCGGTCCACCGGCATTTTATAGAACAGTAAGGCAACGACCAGCGCGATTGCGACGGTCCAGGTGGCAGCGATGTAGCCTTTCAGTTTGAGCTTAATCAGCGCAAAAAAGAAAAACAGAATCGGTAGCGATGCGATAAGACTGGATAGCCAGATATTACCGGCGGGATCGTAGTTTTGTTGCCAGAGATTCATGCAGGGTCTCCATCGGGCCGCCAGGAGAGGAGGGCTGAGTCTGCGCTCATTGCCGATCCCACCGAAGGTAAAGTTGGCCCGGCCAATTAAGGGTATCAGGGTTGATGACAACGAATGGTTAATCAGATGTTGCTCTTAAGCAACGTTTTTGTGATGGGTTTTGACGGATTTGTGAACTGCCAGGGGGTGGATGAAATTATTGGTTGGACCAATCGACCCGGCTGAAGGTAAAAATGTGGGGGAGTGAAGACAGAATAGCCCTCTCCGTACGGAGAGGGCTGGGGATCAAAATTCGCTGCGGGCGAAACCGGTCATCTCTTTCAGACCCATTTCCCGGCCCAGGGCGGTCATCGGATGGACAACCACCAGGCCGCGAACGCTTTTCTTCAGCTTGCCCATATCGGCCTGCTCTTTTTTGGTAATCGCGCGGCGGAACGGCAGGCTCATCAGCTTCTGCGCCTCTTTGCTCAGCTTCTGGCTCTGGACGGAACGCAGACGTTCAATCTCCGTTTCCAGAGTGGCTTTTTCTTTTTCCAGTTCAGCGTATTTATCGGCGGCTTCCACCAGCGACAGCTCGGCCTGCTGGTGGCGGATGGCGTCGAGACGATCGCTCAGACGCTTGATTTCATTCTTTTCGACTTCTTTCATGGTGATTTGATCTGTTAATAAAGGGGCTTCATTCGCCTATAGTATGTGCCGTGACCGCTATTGTTGATAGCTATTTATCAAAAATTCGCCGTTTGTCGCCGGCGGAATGCAATATCATTTATCGCTAATAATTTGAATTTTATTAATATTCCGCCTAATACCCGTTCTAATTTCATTTCTGTGAAGCCTGTCGGCAGATAAGCACGTTTTCCTTAACCCACGCTGGTGAATTGGCTAATGCTTAATCAGATTATTCCCAAAAGGAGGACGTGATGGCAAAGATCGGCGACGGCGTACCACGTTTAATCGACAAAGCGGTTGATTTTATGGCTTCCAGTCAGGCGTTTATGGAGTATTTGAAAAAGTCTCCGCGTCTGCAGCATGTACCGCGAGACATTCCTCAGGATAAGGAAGCGTTGTTCCTGCAGCGTCTGGAATATTATCGTCAGCTTTACCGGCCGACCTGCGACCAGACGGAACCGGAATCAGAGCGTTGATTTCTGAAAGGCTTTTTTTAAGCTGATTCGTGAAATCAGCTCAGTCAGGGACAGCACCATCGTTGAGCGCACCATCTGCTGGTAACGCAGTTTCTGCATTGCCAGCAGTTCGGCATCGCTGTCATCAAATTGCGGCGTTGGCGGCAGGGCGGCGACGCAGTGCAGCTCGCCGAACGGACCGATAATTTCGTCGTCGGTAAAGCTGTACTCATTGCCGTCGTGGTTAAGCTCTTCGCGCAGGGCCATCAGCAGCTCAGCGTCTTCATATTCGGCACGACTTATCACCCCAAGGCCATAAATCAGCTTCAGGCGTACAGAGAGATCGCCGAGCGGCCCGCTGCCCTCCAGCAAGGGCTCGACGGCGTATTTCACCGCGTAGTCGTCTTTACGGAACACCTGAAGCACCAGAATATTGACCGCTTCCGTTAACAGCTCGACGGTGGCGATCAGGAAGCTTCGTACGGTTTTGCCAGCATTCAGACGCTCAAGCACACGGTTTTCAAATGCTTGTGTTTCTTCCATCATTGCCTGCATATCTGACAGGAGTCGTAATGGGCGCGACGTCGGCCGCGCCAGGTTGTGCATCATTTTTCCGCGTTGTAGTCGTTAACGGCCTCCGCGACGACATCACTTGCGGCATCCAGGCCGGAAATCTGCGCCAGCGCGGCCTGCGGCCCCTTGTCGGCGATCAGTGCCGCCAGCTCCTGCGCCTGCGGATCGTCTTCGCTACGGAAATGCATCGCCGCCGCAATCCCTTTCACCAGGTTGCGGTGCGGCAGCCCGTATTCCAGTGTACCCAGCAGCGGCTTAATTAAACGGTCGCCAGCGCTCAGTTTGCGCAGCGGCTGACGGCCAACGCGCTCAACATCGTCTTTCAGGTACGGGTTCTCGAAACGGCCAAGTATTTTCTGGATATAAGCCGCGTGCTTCTGCGGGTCAAAGGCGTAACGTTTGATCAGCACCGCGCCGCTCTCTTCCATCGCGCCCTGCACGACGGCACGAATTTTCTCGTCGAGGATCGCGTCGCGAATCGTCTGATGGCCCGCCAGTTTTCCGAGGTAGGCGGTTATAGCATGCCCGGTGTTCAAGGTGAAGAGCTTGCGTTCGACAAATGCCATCAGGTTATCAGTTAATTCCATTCCCGGGATAGTCGGCAGCGCGCCCTTGAACTGAGTCTTATCGACAATCCATTCGCTAAAGGTTTCCACGGTGACTTCCAGCGGGTCATGAGTGGCGGAAGCCGATGGCGGCACAATACGGTCTACGGCAGAGTCGACAAAGCCGATATGCGCTTCCACCCACGCTTTATCTTCTTCCGCCAGCGCGTTAAACACGTGGCCTTTTAACTGCGTGGTGCCGCGCACCATATTTTCGCAGGCGATGATGTTCAGCGGGCGTTCGGTGCCCTGCGCTTTGCGCTGCGCCAGCCCTTTGGCGATCGCTGGCGCGATGCGCTCGAGCACGACGGGACCGACGGCGGTGGTGACCAGATCCACCTCAGCGATCAGGTCCACAACCTCATCGCCGATGCTGCTGACGGCATTGACGCCGGAGACGGTGTCCACCTGCTCATTCTCACCGACGACGTGAACCTGATAGCTATGACGGGCATTCAGGGCATCAAGTACGGTCTGATTGACATCGGCAAACGTCAGTTCGATGCCCGCGTCGGCCAGCAATTTACCGATAAAGCCACGTCCGATATTACCTGCGCCAAAATGTAATGCTTTCATAGTATTAACCTTCAATTAATGTTTTCACCTGAGAGGGCTGGGGTGAGGCCTTTCCCCTCACCCCAACCCTCTCCCAAAGGAGAGGGTTGGATAGCGTTGATTATTTATTTAACAGTGCCAGAACTTCGTCGACGCTGGTGGTTTTCGCCAGGCGCTCAATCACGGTTTCGTCATCCAGCGCGTTAGTCAGACTGGTGATAACCTGAATGTGCTCGTTATTACGAGCGGCGATGCCGATGACCAGACGCGCGACTTCATCTTCTTCTTCACCGAAGCGCACGCCTTCCGGGTACTGGCAGAAGACGACGCCGGTTTTCAGCACGCGGTCCTTCGCTTCGATGGTGCCGTGCGGTACCGCAATGGACTCGCCGAGATAGGTCGAGGTCAGTTTTTCGCGGTCCAGCATCGCCTGCACATATTCCGGCTCGACGTAGCCGCCTTTCACCAGCTGCTCACCGGCGAAGCGAATGGCTTCTTCTTTGGTGGCTGCTTTGCGACCGAGGAAGATGTTATCCGCGCCCAGCTGGAACAGGTTGTTGTTAGTATCGTCAAAGCTGTCTTTCAGGCTATCGGTGACTTTGACTTCGTTGTCGATGTGGCGCTGGGCCGCGACCAGGCGCTCGGTCAGGCTGGTGTACAGACCGCTGTCGAGGAAGTTAGTCAGCGAAATATGCTGCGCCTGCGGCACCTGGCGCATGGCCCGCTCGGTCAGGTCGCGGTGGGTGATGACCAGGTCAACATCCGGCGGCAGGTTATTGATTGCGCTGTTGGTGACCGAGATGTTGCTCAGCCCGGCATCCTGCACTTTCTTGCGCAGTACCCCGGCGCCCATGGCGCTGGAACCCATCCCGGCGTCGCAGGCGACGATGATTTTACGCACATGGCTCAGGTCGTTGGTGACATTACCGGCCGCCAGCGGGCTGGCGCCTTTGGATTCCGCTTTCATGTCATGCATACGACGCGTTGCGGCTTCGATATCGTCTTCTTCTTTAACTTTGCTGGTCTTGAGCAGAACCGCAGAGACCACGAAGGAGACCGCCATCGCTGCGATAATCGCGGCGATGTTAGCGAAGTAGGCGCCTTTCGGCGTCATCGCCAGTACCGCCAGGATAGAGCCTGGGGAAGCCGGGGAAACCAGACCGCCATTGAGGATAGTCAGGGTGAAGACACCGGTCATCCCGCCGAGGATAACGGCCAGGATCAGGCGCGGGTTCATCAGTACGTACGGGAAGTAGATTTCATGGATACCACCCAGGAAGTGGATGATAGCAGCCCCGCCTGCAGACTGTTTTGCGCTGCCGCGGCCAAAGAACATGTACGCCAGCAGAACGCCCATCCCTGGACCCGGGTTAGCTTCAATCAGGAAGAAGATGGATTTACCCAGCTCGTGGGACTGCTGAATACCCAGCGGCGAGAAGATACCGTGGTTGATGGCGTTGTTAAGGAACAGGATTTTTGCCGGTTCGACGAAGATAGACGCCAGCGGCAGCATGTCGTGCGCCACCATAAAGTTAACGCCAGCCGCCAGAATTTTCGACAGAACTTCGACCGCCGGGCCGATGCCGAGGAAGGCCAGAATGGCGAGGATCATCCCGATGATGCCGGCGGAGAAGTTATTCACCAGCATTTCAAAACCGGATTTGATCTTACCGTCTACCCAGTTATCGAATTTCTTGATGCAGTAGCCGCCCAGCGGGCCGGCAATCATGGAGCCGAGGAACATCGGCATATCCGCGCCGACGATAACGCCCATGGTGGTGATCGCCCCGACCACGCCGCCACGTTCGCCGCCGACTAATTTACCGCCGGTGTAACCGATCAGCAGCGGCAGCAGGTAGGTGATCATCGGACCGACCAGCTTCGCCAGCGTTTCGTTTGGCAACCACCCTGTCGGAATGAAAAGCGCGGTGATGATACCCCACGCGATAAACGCGCCGATATTCGGCATCACCATATTGCTGAGGAAACGACCAAAGCTTTGCACTTTGATCTTGATATCGGATGACATAAAACACCCCTTCTTCTGTTTTGCGTAGCGCGCAGGCTTAAAGCCCGAGGTTTGTTGTTAATGTGGCGGCAGAGGTAGCCGGGCCCTGATTGATAGTGCGAAATCTGGCACTGAATCGTTTAGCTGTCCAGTCAGCGCCCTTTTATGTGATTTGGATCACATGAATATAGGGGGCTAAGAGGGTTTTGTAGTGATGATGATCACAAAATTACTGTGTAAAAAAACAACACAGCGCCTTTTTAGCCGCTTATCTGCCTTTTTGTGTGATATATGTCACATTTTTGTTTCGTGTTTTTGTTGTTTGTTTGTGATTTTGATCACAAAGAATTTCGCGAGGGGTTTACGCCGCTGTGATCTCGGCCCGGTTTTGCTTCCACGCCGGGATGACCCTGTAACTAAGCAACCTTAATTGCCGAATAACTTTTTTACGCCGGATGGCATAAATGAAAGGCGTGAATTATCCTCAAAATAGCGGGGCGAATATTAGTATATTGTGAATAAAATCATATAAATAATTCCCGTAAAGCCGAACCGATAGAGCCACTCAGCGCGTCGAGAAAGGCGAGGCGCTATTTACGATTGACCCGGCGCCCTATCAGGCGCGAGTCGACCGCCTGCAGGCCAACCTGGTAACGACGCTGTACTGTATTAACGTCCCCAAGCCGCAGCTCTCTGAGGCCAGGCCAATACCACCCGCGTGTCGACGGAACGCGATCGCTTGAACAAGGGCTATCAGCATTACCCGATGGTATCTACGCGTAGATAGCGGTCTACTCCGACCATTTCACCCACGTCTCGGTGATGCGTAAAGTGCTGCTGCGGATGACCAGCTGGATGCACTACCTCTATCTCGATCATTAATGCGATCGGCGGCAGGTTGAGCCGGACGCTCACCTGCCTTTTGTCCTGCCCTGAGCCATACTCATATCTTTGTTGGCGATAATTTGTTGGCGATAAGGAGCAGGCTATGAAACTGATCGGCAGCTACACCAGTCCCTTTGTGCGCAAAATATCGGTGATCCTGCTGGAAAAGCGCATCCCTTTTGAGTTTGTCAACGAATCCCCCTACAGCGAAAGCAACGGTGTGGTGCGCTATAACCCGCTGGGCAAGGTACCGGCGCTGGTGACGGACGACGGTGAGTGCTGGTTTGACTCCCCGGTCATCGCCCAGTATCTGGAGCTGCTGGGCGTGGCGCCGCCGATGATCCCCGCCGACCCCAGAGCCGCTCTCAGGATGCGCCAGCTAGAGGCGCTGGCGGATGGCGTGATGGAGGCCGCCCAGGCGCTGGTGCGTGAAAAGGCTCGCCCGGGCGCGCAACAGTCAGAGCAAGAACTGCTCCGTCAGCGGGAGAAAGTGGCTCGCGGTCTCGACAGGCTGGAAGCCTGCGCGGCGGATGGAACGCTGCGCGGCGACGAGGTTAATCTGGCGACCATTTCCACGGCCTGCGCCATTGCTTATCTGAACTTTCGCCGGGTAGCGCCCGGCTGGTGCGCCACCCGGCCGCAGCTGGTGAAGCTGGTGGATGCGTTGTTCCAGCGCACCAGCTTTGCGCGCACTGAACCGCCGCGGACTTGACCCAGGCAGGTAACAGTTTGCGCAAGGAGGCGTTACAATCGCCGCTGATTGTTGACTCCCTCTCCCGTCGGGAGGGGGGAAAATAACTTACCGCCAGGCCCATTCATGACTACCGAAATTCGTGCGCTTTATACCCGGCTTCCGGCCATTGACCGCTTATTACGCGACCCCGCTTTTTCTTCCCTGCTGGCGCAGCACGGCCATTCGCAGGTGGTGGCGCAGCTGCGCCAGATGCTGGATGAGGCGCGGGAGCAAATCCGCCAGTATCAGACACTGCCGGACTGGAGCCATGACTGGCCGAGCGCCTGCGCGCAGCGGCTCACCGCCGGCCGGCAGAGCGCCCTGCGTCCGGTATTTAATCTCACCGGTACGGTATTGCATACCAATCTGGGGCGCGCCATCCAGGCGGAGTCGGCCGTGGAGGCGGTCGCCAGCGCGATGCGCGCGCCGGTGACGCTCGAATATGATCTCGACGACGCCGGGCGCGGCCATCGCGATCGCGCCATTGCCGATCTGCTGTGCCAGATCACCGGCGCGGAAGACGCCTGTATCGTGAACAACAACGCGGCGGCCGTTCTGCTGATGCTGGCGGCCACCGCCAGCGGTCGCGAAGTGGTGGTCTCTCGCGGCGAACTGGTGGAGATCGGCGGGGCATTTCGCATCCCCGACGTGATGCGCCAGGCGGGTTGCCAGCTGCACGAAGTGGGTACCACCAACCGCACCCATGCCAAAGATTATCGCCAGGCGGTGAATGACAATACCGCGCTGCTGATGAAGGTCCACACCAGCAACTACAGTATTGAGGGCTTTACCAAAGCCGTCGACGAAGCGGAGCTGGCGGCCATTGGCCGCGAACTTGATGTCCCGGTGGTAGCCGACCTGGGCAGCGGGTCGCTGGTGGATCTCAGTCAGTATGGCCTGCCAAAGGAGCCGATGCCGCAGGAGATGATCGCCGCCGGGGTGAGCCTGGTCAGTTTCTCCGGCGACAAGCTGCTCGGTGGCCCGCAGGCCGGGATTATCGTCGGCAAACGCGCGCTGATTGCCCAGCTGCAAAGCCATCCGCTGAAGCGGGCCCTGCGCGCCGATAAAATGACCCTCGCAGCGCTGGAGGCGACGCTGCGCCTCTATCAGCACCCGGAGGCGCTGAGGGAGAAATTGCCGACGCTGCGCCTGCTCACCCGTCCGGCGGAGGAGATCCGCCGGCGGGCTGAACGCCTGCAGCCTGGCCTGGCGGCACACTATGCTGATTTTGCCGTCAGCGTGGCAGCCTGCCAGTCGCAGATTGGCAGCGGCTCGTTACCCGTCGACCGCCTGCCCAGCGCGGCGTTGACCTTTACCCCGCATGACGGCCGCGGTAGCCGGCTGGAGGCGCTGGCGGCCCGCTGGCGCGCGCTGCCGTGTCCGGTGATTGGCCGCATTTATGACGGTCGGCTCTGGTTGGACCTGCGCTGTCTGGAAGATGAAACCCGCTTTATGGAGATGTTGTTACGATGATTATTGCCACCGCTGGACATGTTGACCACGGCAAAACGACGCTGCTGCAGGCGATAACCGGCGTGAATGCCGATCGTTTGCCGGAGGAGAAAGCGCGGGGAATGACGATCGATCTCGGCTATGCCTACTGGCCGCAGCCGGACGGGCGGGTGCTGGGATTTATTGACGTTCCCGGGCACGAAAAGTTTTTGTCCAACATGCTGGCGGGGGTGGGCGGTATTGACCATGCGCTGCTGGTGGTAGCCTGCGATGACGGGGTGATGGCGCAAACCCGCGAACACCTGGCGATCCTGCAGCTGACCGGAAAGCCGACGCTGACCGTGGCGCTGACCAAAACGGACCGCGTGGCGGCCGCCAGGGTGGCGGAGGTTCAGGCAGAGGTCGAGCAGACCCTGGGCGAGCTGGGCTTTGACGCCGTCGCTTTCTTTCCCACCGCGGCGGCGGAAAACATCGGTATTGCGGAACTGCGCAGCCATCTGCTGCAGCTTGCGGAGCGCCCCCGCCCGCAGCAGCAGCGGTTTCGCCTGGCGCTGGATCGCGCTTTTACCGTCAAAGGCGCGGGGCTGGTGGTCACCGGGACGGCGCTCTCCGGCGAAGTACGGGTCGGGGATACCCTATGGCTTACCGGCGTCAACACGCCGATGCGCGTCCGCGGCCTGCATGCCCAGAATCAAGCGGTTGAGCAGGCGCACGCCGGACAGCGCATTGCGCTGAATATTGTCGGCGATGCGCAAAAAGAGGCAGTGCACCGCGGCGACTGGCTGCTCTCCTCACCACCGCCGGAGCCAGCAGAACGGGTGATTGTCGAGCTGCAGTGCCATACGCCGCTCAGCCAGTGGCAGCCGCTGCATATTCACCATGCTGCCAGCCACATTACCGGCCGGGTGTCGCTTCTTGAGGGCAACCTGGCGGAGCTGGTGCTGGATACTCCGCTGTGGCTGGCGGATAACGACCGGCTGGTGCTCCGCGATATCTCTGCTCGCTTGACGCTGGCGGGCGCACGGGTGGTGACGCTGGATCCTCCGCGTCGCGGCAAACGTAAACCGGAATATCTGCAGTGGCTGCACGCCCTGGCAGCGGTCGGCGCTGACGATGCGCAGGCGCTGGAGCTGCATCTGCAGCGGGATGCCGTCCGGCTTGAGCACTTCGCTTGGGCGCGGCAGCTCAGCGAAGCCGGAATGGCGGCCCTGATCCAGCGACCGGACTATCTGCAGGCCGGACAGCGCCTGCTTAGCGCGCCGCTTGCCGCCCGCTGGCAGCGAAAATTGCTGGATGCCCTTGCGCGCTACCATGAGCAGCATCGAGACGAGCCGGGCCCTGGCCGGGAGCGCCTGCGCCGCATCGCGCTGCCGATGGAAGATGAAGCGCTGGTGCTGCTGCTGATTGAGCAGATGCGCGAGAGCGGCTTAGTCCACAGTCATCACGGCTGGCTGCATTTGCCGGAGCATAAAGCCGGGTTTACCGACGAGCAGCAGGCGGTCTGGCATAAGGTGGAGACTCTGTTCGGCGACGATCCGTGGTGGGTGCGCGATCTTGCGCGCGAAGTCCATGTTGAAGAGTCCCTGATGCGCGCGGTGCTGCGCCAGGCGGCGCAGCAGGGGATGATTACCGCGATCGTCAAGGATCGTTACTACCGCAACGATCGCATTGTGCAGTTCGCCCAGCGGGTGCGCGAGCTGGATCGGCTGCGCGGTTCAACCTGCGCGGCGGATTTCCGCGATACCTTAAACGTAGGGCGGAAGCTGGCGATCCAGATCCTGGAGTATTTCGATCGGATTGGCTTCACCCGCCGTCGCGGTAACGATCATATCCTGCGCGATAAGGCATTGTTCCGGTAATCATTAACGTCGGCTCCCCGGCGGACTTCGTGCCGGGGAGCTGGCGAAAAGAACTTGTTAAAACCACTACGTGAGACCGCCGAAGCAATTTCGCGTGAGCTGGGTTTCACGGTGCGTGAAGCGTCAGGCAAATGACCACATCCTGCCGGCCATCTGACAAAAAACAGCGCTGATTCCATTCAGGATCAAAGCGCGGGCAGGGACTATTCTGGCACCCTGCGGTTTTATCCCCAGGGAGCAGAGGATGAACCAGTTTCTTATTGCCAATGCCCAGCGGTGCATCGGCTGTCGTACCTGCGAAGTGGCCTGCGCGGTGGCGCACCAGCAGGCGCAGGATGTCGCCGCCCTGTCGACGAACCATTTCGCGCCGCGTATCCGGGTGGTGAAAAGCGGTGACATATCGACGGCGATGGCCTGTCGGCAGTGCGAGGATGCGCCCTGCGCCAGCGTTTGCCCACAGGGGGCGATTCAGCGCGACAATGACGTCTGGTGGGTCGATCAGCGGCGCTGCATCGGCTGCAAAAGCTGCATGGTGGCCTGCCCGTACGGCGCGATGACCGTTACGGTAATGAACCAGCAGGCGCAGGCGTTGAAATGCGATCTATGCCATCACCGCGCCGAAGGACCGGCCTGCGTGGCCGCCTGCCCGACGCAGGCGCTGCGGGTGATGGTTCCCGCGGAGCTGGAAGCGCTATGCGCGCAAAAACGCCAGCGGCTGGCGCTGGCGTGAATGGGGTCGCTGACGAACGTTACCCGCCCGCGGCGTCAGAGATTATGCTTCCTGTTCGCGCCAGGCAAATTCAACCTCTTCGGCGAGGATTTTCACTCCGGCTTCGATTTTTTGCGGGTCCGGTACATAGTTCATGCGCATACACTGGTGGGTGTGCGGCCACGGTTTATCCAGACCAGGGAAGAAGTAATCCCCCGGCACCATCAGCACGCCGCGCTTTTTCAGCCGCTGATACAGCAGCTCGGTGGAGATCGGCAGATCCTTAAACCACAGCCAGAGGAAGATTGCCCCCTCCGGTTTGTGAATAAGGCAGCGCTCCTCCGGCAGATAGCGGCGAATAATGGCGATGGTTTCCTGCACCCGCTGGTAATAGAAGGGCTTGATCACCGTCTCTGACAGGCGCAGCAGATCCTGTCGTTTAATCATTTCGCACATCATTGCCGGCCCGATGCCGCCAGGGGCGAGGCTGATAATGCCGTTCATGTTGCTGATGGCGGTGATGATTTTTTCGTTGGCGATGATAATCCCGCAGCGGCTGCCCGGCAGGCCCAGCTTGGACAGGCTCATACACAGCACGATGTTCGGATTCCACAGCGGTCGGGCGTCGCTAAAGATAATGCCCGGGAACGGTACACCGTAGGCGTTATCAATCACCAGCGGGACCCCGTGCTGATTCGCCAGCGCATCCAGTTTGATCAGCTCTTCATCAGTGATGACGTTGCCGGTCGGGTTGGTGGGGCGCGAGACGCAGATCATCCCGGTCTCTTCCGTCACCTGCAGATGCTCAAAATCAACATGGTACTTAAACTGGCCTTCCGGCAGCAGTTCGATGTTCGGCCGGGTGGCAACGAACAGATCCTCTTCCAGACCGGCATCGGCGTAGCCGATATATTCCGGCGTCAGTGGGAACAGTACCTTACGGGTGGTGCCATCTGCCCGACGGCCTGCAAACAGATTAAATAAGTAGAAAAATGCGCTCTGACTGCCGTTTGTTAGCGCAATATTCTGTGGTTCGATCTCCCAGCCCAGCTCGTCGCGCAGCATATTCGCCAGCAGAGCCAGCAGCTCGCTTTTGCCCTGTGGACCATCATAATTACAAAGCGCATCAAGGGCTTTGCCATTATCCAGCATGTCGGCCAGCAGCTGCTGGAAGTAGTCATTCATTTCCGGGATCTGAGCGGGGTTGCCGCCGCCCAGCATAATAGCGCCCGGCGTGCGCAGACCGTCATTAAGGTCTTCCATCAAGCGGGTGATGCCTGAATGACGGGTGAATTTGTCGCCGAAAAGGGAAAATGTCATCGCGAATAGTCTATCGGTGGTTCTGGAAAGTGGCTAACCATAACGCCAGCGCTGGCGTGGTGCAAATCGGCGGGAGGAGGCAGGTTTTTATCTTTATCCTGTATATTGCTATTTTGTTAGCATTTTGTTCTGAATGGTGGCTCCCCGCAGGGCGGAGAGCCACATGTGGATTACTGCTGCTGCCCGGCCCAGATGACCATCACTTTGTCTTCACCGCTCTCACGCACGAACCCGTAACCACGTGGCATCGACAGCGTTGTCTGTTTGCCCATGCCGATTGCCGGATGGCGAGCGCGGAACTGGCCGATCTTCTGCCAGTGGGTAACGCTGCGGGCCGCCTTGCCGTTGACATCCTGCCAGTTCATCTCCGAGCGGGTACCCTGCAGCGGGTCCGAGCCGGTGGGGCCGAACGGGCGCGATGATTCGTCGCCATAGAAAATCTGCACGGCGCCAGGGGCCAGCAGCAGTAGCTCCGCCGCGGTGGTGCCGCCTTCGCGGAACAGCCGCGTATCGTGCGAGGAGAGGTAGCTCAGGACGTTAAAGCTCTGCAGCTTGTCCGCCATTTGCTGCCAGGTGAGGTCAATATTGGCCATACAGGTCGCCGCTTTCGCCGCCTGGTCCTGGTAGTCGAAATTGATCATCGCATCAAAACCGTGGCGATAATAATCGCTCTGCATCACTCCATGTCCCCACGCTTCGCCGGTCATCCAGAACGGCGCCGCATCCAGCGCTTTATCCGGATTGGCTTTCTTCCACTCCGCCAGCGCGGCGGTGGCCTGGGTTTTTAACTGCTGCCAGGCGTCCATCTCCACATGTTTGGCGGTATCGACGCGGAAGCCATCGATGCCGTAGTCACGTACCCACTGGCTCAGCCAGTGTGTCAGATAGTCGCGCGGCGTATAGCCCGGGATCGCTTTCGCTGCGGTGTCTGGTTTATGGTTATAGAAGTTCGGCAGGCCTGAGACCTCCTTCGATTCGGTTTTCAGGTCCGGCAGGAAGGCCAGCGACATGGTGAGATCGTCATAGCCCGGATTGTCGTAATCGCCGATATCGGTGCGGATCCACTTCTTACCCCACCATTTCTCCCACCCGGCTTTGTCGCTGAAGTTGATATAGTCGTTAAAGCTGTGCCAGGTCTGTCCCGCGCCCGGCTTCCAGTCCGTCCAGCGCTCGCCGAGAGTTTTTTTCAGCTCATCTCCTTGCAGATACAGGGAGCCGAACTGGAACTCCTGCATGTCGGCCAGGGTGGCGTAGCCGGCATGGTTCATCACCACGTCGAACAGAATACGTATTCCGCGCTTATGCGCTTCATCCACCAGTCGGCGGAGATCCGCTTCGGTCCCCATGTTGGCGTCCAGTTTCGACCAGTCCTGGGTGTAATAGCCGTGATAAGCGTAGTGAGGGAAATCGCCCTTCGTGCCGCCGCCGACCCAGCCGTGGATCTGCTCGAGCGGGGAGCTGATCCACAGGGCGTTAACTCCCATCTGCTGCAGATAATCCAGCTTGCTGGTTAATCCCTGCAGGTCGCCGCCGTGGAAGGTGCCGATCTCCTGCATGCCGTCTTTATGGCGACCATAGCTGTTGTCGTTGGCCGGGTTACCGTTTACGAAGCGATCGGTCAGGACGAAGTAGACGGTGGCATTGTGCCAGTCAAACGGCGCCGGGGCGGCCGTCTCGGCGCGCTCAAGCAGCAGTAGGCCATTGCTGCCGAAGGCGGGCTGCAGGGTGATTTTGCCGCCGCTGACGGTCGCGACATTACCGCTGTAGAAATCGCGGACCTTGCTGCCCTCGGCGAAGGTTTTGCTGACGTCGATGGTCAGAGGTTTTCCGTCCCACTTCGGACACTGGCGGATCTGCGGCGCCGCGGCGCTGGTCTCTTTTTCCTCCAGCGAAATCATCATCGTTGGCGTGCCGGAACGGGTATCCACCTCCAGGGTATACAGACCCTGGCGGAAGATGCGCCATTGCGGCGGTGTGCCGCGACAGGGCTCCATGGACAGCATCTGGTTGAGCTTAATGCCGCCGGAAGGCTGCCAGCACTGCTGGTCAAAATTTAGCTGCAGGGGACGTGTACCCTTCTCAACCACTTTCTGGCTGATGAATCGGCCGGTCCCTTCTTCGGTAAAAGCAGGAAAGTCGGTGGTAGTCCAGGCGGCAAAGGCCATCCCAGGCACGAATAACGTGGCAAGCGCAGCGAGTTTCATTGCGAGATCCTGTGAGCGGTTTTTATCTAGTGTGCCTTGTCGCCGCGCGGGTGAACTCCTCCTGACGCGCGTTTTACCAGGAGGATGAAAAGGGGTGAGTGATACCGCTCAAAAAATAGGCTAAAAATGAGACGAAGCTAGCATTTTCGCGCTGGCGATGCGCCGCAGAAACCGATTTCAGATGACAGCAATTCGGAATTGGACTATTTCTGTTGATGCCCTCAGTGCGTATTTTTGATACTATTAGCGATTCAGTTATCGTTTTTTTGTGAAAAACAAGGTGTTGGAATGCATATATCCGACCAGGAGACCTGATGATATCGAATCCCATACGACGATATGGGGCCGCCATACTTATGTTACTAACCTGCATCTTTTCAGGTAGTGTGTTGGCGACAACGCACACAGCGACAAAGAGTCATAAAGCCCCAACGGTAAAGAAGATAAGTAGTACTAAGGTAAGCAGTAAACAAGAGTATTCTCGCAATAGTGTAAAGAGCAGTTCACTTCCTGACTTGCGAAAATACCCTTCCGGAACACCAAGGAAAAAAGCGTTTCTCCGGACGGTCATGCCTTATATTACCAAGCAGAATCAGGCGATTACTGCGGATCGTAACTGGCTTATTTCCAAGCAGTACGATGCTCGCTGGTCGCCGACTGAGAAGGCGCGCCTGAAGGATATCGCTTCCCGCTATAAGGTGAAGTGGTCAGGCAATACGCGTCATGTGCCCTGGAACGCGCTGCTTGAGCGTGTCGACATTATTCCGAACAGCATGGTGGCGACCATGGCGGCGGCGGAAAGTGGCTGGGGTACCTCCAGGCTGGCGCGCGAGAATAACAACCTGTTCGGCATGAAGTGCGGCGCCGGTCGCTGCCGCGGCGCGATGAAAGGTTACTCGCAGTTTGAGTCGGTAGAGCAGTCGGTGCAGGCTTACGTAACAAACCTGAACACCCACCCGGCCTATTCTTCTTTCCGCAAGTCGCGCCTGCAGCTGCGCAAGGCGGATCAGGAAGTAACTGCCAGCACCATGATCCATAAGCTGAAGGGGTATTCGACCAAAGGGTCGAGCTACAACAACTATCTCTTCGCGATGTATCAGGACAATCAGCGGCTCATCGCCGCCCATCTGTAATCCGGATGCCCGGCCTTGTCGCCGGGCATTTTTTTACCCTACAGCATCACCTCGCTGTGCCGATCGCGGTACTCCTTCGGCGTCACGTCGTACTCCTTCTTAAACACCGAATAGAAATATTGCAGCGACGGATAGCCGCACATCTGCGAAATCTCATTGATCGACAGACTAGTGGACACCAGCAGGCTGCGCGCCTTTTCCAGTTTTTCGCTGTGGATCACCGTGTGGATGGTCTCCCCGACCTCCTCTTTGAAGCGTTTTTCCAGATTAGAGCGAGAGATGCCCACGGCGTCGAGCACCTGTTCCACCTTGATGCCTTTGCAGGCATTGTTGCGAATGTAATGCATCGCCTGTATCACGGAGGGATCGTTTAACGACCGGTAGTCGGTGGAGCGTCGCTCAACGACGCGCATCGGCGGGATCAGCTGGCGCTGCAGCGGGAGGGCCTCGTTATTCAACAGCCGGTGGAGTAATTTTGCCGCCTGATAACCCATCTGGCGGGTGCCCTGGGCGACAGAGGAGAGGGCGACGCGAGAGAGATAGCGGGTTAGCTCCTCGTTATCGATGCCGATAACGCACAGTTTCTCTGGCACCGGGATATGCAGCAGCTCGCAGGCCTGCAGGACGTGGCGGGCGCGGGCGTCGGTGACGGCGATGATGCCGGTTTGCGGCGGCAGGGTTTGCAGCCAGTCGGCGAGCCGGTTTTGCGCGTGCTGCCAGTTCTCCGGCGCTGTCTCCAGCCCCTGGTAGACCACGCCGCGATACTTCTCCTTCGCGACCAGCTGGCAGAAGGCATACTCGCGCTCTACCGCCCAGCGTTTACCGCTGGAGGCGGGGAGTCCATAAAACGCGAAGCGGTGCACCCCTTTTTCCTTCAAATGGAGAAAAGCGCTTTCCACCAGCGCGGCGTTGTCGGTGGCGATATAGTGGACCGGCGGGTACTGCTCTGGCTGATGATAAGATCCGCCGACGCCGACGATGGGCACGTGGACATCGGCCAGCAGCTTTTCGATTTCGGGATCGTCATAGTCGGCGATAACGCCATCGCCCAACCACTCTTTGATGTTTTCGATGCGTGCCCGAAAGTCCTCTTCAATAAAGATATCCCACTCCAACTGGGAGGCCTGCAGATACTCGCCGACACCTTCAACTACCTGGCGGTCATAAGCTTTGTTGGCGTTAAATAACAGCGTAATACGGTGACGCTTTTCAAACATAGATAATGTTCCTGCTCTAACCCCGGTCATACCCCTTCATTCAAGATGTTGCCGATGGCCTGACTTACCACTCATCCCGGCCACGTACGCCGGTACGCGGCCGGGGGCGCCGTCTGCAACCCGAATGATGTTGGGTATACACTACCGGCTAATGCCCGAGATATTTCAAGCGCCTTATGGCGAAGTTTGGCGGTAGCGCAAAGAATTCAGACATTCTTCAGAGAGTCTCTCCTTATGCGCGCCGCTTGGTGGCAGAGTCCATCCACACCGCCAGCAGCAAAATGGCGCCTTTAACGATATATTGCCAGAAGGTGGCGACGTCCATCATGCTCATACCGTTATCCAGGGCCGACATAATAAACGCCCCCATTACCGCCCCGGCGACGCTGCCGATGCCGCCCGCCAGGCTGGTGCCGCCGATGACGCAGGCGGCGATGGCGTCCAGTTCGGCGATATTGCCCGCCGAAGGCGACCCCGCGCCGAGCCGTGAGCTGAGGATTAGCCCGGCAATAGCGACCATCAGGCCGTTAATGGCAAACACCGCCAGCTTGGTACGCTCGACGTTAATCCCGGACAGACGGGCCGCCTCCAGGTTGCCGCCGATGGCGTAGATGCGGCGACCAAAGGCGGTGCGGGTGGCCATAAACAGGCCCGCCAGCAGCAGGGCGGCGAGGATCAGCACCGGGGTCGGTACGCCGCGATAGTCATTGAGCAGCCAGATTGCGCCCAGCACAATCACCGCGGTAATGGCCTGGCGGCCGACGGCGGCGGTGGAGGACGAGGTCGCCAGACCTAACGCCTGCCGGCGCATCCGCCCGCGCCACTGCCAGACGATAAACACCGCCATGCCGACAACGCCGATGCCGAAGCCGATGCCGTCTGGCAGGTAGCTTTGGCCGATCTGCGACATCGCCGGACTGGTGGGCGAGACGGTGGTCCCGTTGGTGATGCCGATCAGAATGCCGCGAAACGCCAGCATCCCGGCAAGGGTGACGATAAACGAGGGCACTTTGCGATAGGCTACCCACCATCCGTTCCACGCCCCGAGCAGCAGGCCCATCACCAGCGTCACCAGAATGGTGAGCGGCAGCGGCCAGCCGAGCCAGACGTCAAAGATCGCCGCAGCGCCGCCCAGCAGCCCCATCATCGAGCCAACGGAGAGGTCGATTTCTGCCGAAATAATCACAAACACCATGCCGACGGCGAGGATGCCGGTGATGGCCGTCTGCCGCAGCAGGTTGGAGATATTGCGTGCGCTCAGGTAGGCGCCATCGGTAACCCAGGTGAAAAACAGCATAATGACGACGATGGCGGCGATCATCACGAAGACCTGGAGATTCAGCCCCTTCAGCGCCGGCAGGGCCGCGGGGGCGGTTGGGGTGAGTTTGATTTCAGACGACGTGTTCTTCGACATGGCGTTCGCTCCTCAGCGCGGCTTCCATCACCTGTTCCTGGGTCAGATGTTGATTAACCAAATTGGCTTTTAGTCTGCCTTCGTGCATGACCAGCACCCGATCGCTGAGACCGAGCACCTCGGGCAGTTCGGATGAAATGACAATGACCGCGATGCCCTGCTGCACCAGCTGGTTAATCAGTTTATAAATTTCATACTTCGCCCCGATATCGATGCCACGGGTGGGTTCGTCGAGGATCAGAATGCGCGGATTGAGCAGCAGACAGCGCGCCAGAATCGCCTTTTGCTGGTTGCCGCCGCTCAGACGGCCAATCGCCAGCTCCGGCGAGGAGGTTTTAATTTTCAAACGCTGAATGGACTGCTGAATGCAGTGCTGCTCGGCGGCGTCGTCCAGGCTGCTCATTGCGCCGGTGAACTGGTTGAGCGCCGCGAGGGTAATGTTTTTGCCCACCGCCATCACCGGCACGATGCCGTCTTTTTTGCGGTCTTCCGGCACCATGGCGATGCCGTGGGCAATGGCCTGCTGGCAGTTAGAGATGCTCACCGGCTGGCCATCAATAAAGATCTCCCCTTGCCAGCGCCCCGGCCAGACGCCGAACAGGCACTGTACCGCCTCGGTACGTCCGGCGCCGACCAGCCCGGCGATGCCGAGGATTTCTCCGCGACGCAGGGAAAATGAGACGTCATTGACCCGTTTAATATGGCGGTTTACCGGGTGCCAGGCGGTTAAATGTTCAACCCGCAGGATCTCCTCGCCGTGGGCGTGCGGCTCGCTGGGATAGAGCGCGGTGAGCTCGCGGCCGACCATCATAGTGATGATATCGTCTTCGCTCATGCCGCTGGCATCGCGGGTGCCGATGTGCTGGCCGTCGCGGATCACGCAGATCGTATCGGAGATCGCTTTGACCTCATTGAGCTTATGCGAGATATAGATGCAGGCGATATCGTGGTTTTGCAGATCGCGAACGATCGCCAGCAGCGTCGCGGTTTCTTGTTCGGTTAAGGAGGCGGTCGGTTCGTCGAGGATCAGCAGGCGAACCTGTTTATTCAGCGCCTTGGCGATCTCCACCAACTGCTGCTGACCAAGGCCGAGGTCGCCGACGCGGGTATCGGGGGAAATGGGCAGATTGACCTGCGCCAACAGTTTCTGACAGCGCAGCGTCATGGTTTCATAATCCAGCAGACCATGGCGGGAGATCTCGGCGCCGAGGAAAATATTCTCCAGCACGGTGAGATGTTTCACCAGCGCCAGCTCCTGATGAATAATGGCGATGCCTTTGCGTTCGGTATCGCGAATATGGTTTGCCTGCAGCGTTTCGCCGGCAAAAATAATCTCGCCCTCATAGCTTCCGTGCGGATAGATACCGCACAGCACCTTCATCAGCGTCGATTTCCCCGACCCATTTTCACCGCATAACGAGACCACCTCGCCTGCGTTCAGGCGCAGGCTGACGTTATCCACGGCTTTAACAGCGCCGAAGGTTTTGGTGATGTTCTTCATTTCGAGTAGCCAGGTCATAAAGACTCCGCAACAGTGATATCCGGCGGGATGAAAATGACGCCCCGCAGCGGGGCGTCAGCCATTACAGTTCACTCTTTTTATGGAAACCGTCTTTAATCACCGTGGCGTCGATATTCTCTTTATTCACCTCAATTGGCGTTAACAGGCGCGAAGGGACGTCTTTTAAGCCGTTATTCAGCGTGGTATCGGCCTTCGGCTGCTTATCGTTACCCAGCTCAACGGCGATTTCAGCGGCGTTGGTGGCCAGGGTGGTTATCGGTTTATAGACGGTCATCGTCTGGGTACCGGAAATAATGCGCTTCACGCCCGCCAGGTCAGCATCCTGACCGGAGATCGCCACTTTGCCGGCCAGCCCCTGGGCGGTTAAGGCCTGGATGGCGCCGCCGGCGGTGGCGTCATTGGAGGCGACCACGGCATCGATCTTGTTATTATTCGCCGTTAGCGCGTTTTCCATTATTTTCAGCGCGTTCTCCGGTAGCCAGCCGTCAACCCACTGATCGCCGACAATCTTAATTTTGCCTTCATCGACATACGGCTTGAGAACTTTCATCTGTCCGGCGCGGAACAGTTTAGCGTTATTATCCACCGGCGAACCGCCCATCAGGAAATAATTACCCTGCGGCACTTTGTCGACCAGACTTTGCGCCTGCATTTCACCAACTTTTTCATTATCGAAAGATATATAGAAATCAATGTCGGCATTATTAATCATACGGTCATAGGCCAGGACTTTAATACCTTCCTGCTTGGCTTCTTTAATAACGTTACTGAGTACCTGGCCGTTATAAGGAATAATGACTAACACATCGACGCCGCGGTTGATCATGTTTTCAATTTGCGACATCTGCGTTTCTTCATTGCCATTAGCGGACTGGACAAAAACTTTGGCGCCTAAGGATTCTGCTTTATTGACGAAAATATCACGGTCTTTCTGCCAGCGCTCCAGACGCAGATCGTCGATGGCCATGCCAATCTTCACTTCTTTCGCCATCCCCGCCATGCTGGCGAGCAGGAGGGAGCTGGCGCAAAGCGTAAGGCAAAGGTTCTTTATCTTCATAATAACGATACCTTTTTTGTAAGGGTAGGTAAGACGAACGGAAAATAATGTTTGATACATGAGGTTGCGGATACGTTACAGATTCTTAACGCGGAAAGCAGGGCTGGCAATTACCGGTTCTTATTTTGCCGTTATGAAATTTCGTTTAATGTGCAAATTATGACGGCGATCGTATTTTATTCATGCACGCTCTTATTATTGCACTGGACTGTCTCTGACAAAGCGGCGCAACGGCGACTGGATATTATTTTTGCGAGCTGGCGCACGTTTGTGGATTCTCTCAATGGCGGTGTGAAATAACGTAATTGAGGAAAATGAAAGCGAAATTCTATATTGGCTTAAACCCGTCATACTTCAAGTTGTAGGTGGGTTGGTGACATTCGTTGCTCCGACCTCTTGCTGGTGCCAGCGCCTGGAGGTTCACGCTCTTGCCGCCTTCCTGCAACTCGAATTATTTAGGGTATCTGATTGGTTATTCGCCGCATCTCTGAATATGGAGTTCTCTATGCAGACCTATTTCGATCAACTCGATCGCGTTCGTTACGAAGGCCCGAAATCCACTAACCCGCTGGCTTTCCGTCATTACAACCCGGATGAACTGGTGCTGGGCAAACGGATGGAAGATCATCTGCGTTTTGCGGCCTGTTACTGGCACACCTTCTGCTGGAATGGCGCCGATATGTTTGGCGTGGGCTCCTTTGATCGTCCCTGGCAGCAGCCTGGCGACGCCCTGGAGATGGCCAAACGCAAAGCCGATGTGGCGTTCGAATTCTTCCATAAACTCAACGTGCCTTACTACTGCTTCCACGACGTTGACGTCTCGCCGGAAGGCGCTTCCCTCAAGGAGTACAGCAATAACTTCGCCCGGATGGTCGAGGTGCTGGCTGAGAAACAGCAGCAGAGCGGCGTGAAGCTTCTGTGGGGGACCGCAAACTGCTTTACCAACCCGCGCTACGGCGCCGGCGCGGCCACCAACCCGGATCCGGAAGTATTTAGCTGGGCGGCCACCCAGGTGGTCACCGCCATGAATGCCACCCATCAACTGGGCGGTGAAAACTATGTGCTGTGGGGCGGTCGCGAGGGCTATGAAACCCTGCTGAATACCGACCTGCGCCAGGAGCGTGAGCAGATTGGCCGCTTTATGCAGCTGGTGGTGGAGCATAAGCATAAAATCGGCTTTAAAGGTACGCTGCTGATTGAGCCCAAACCGCAGGAGCCGACCAAGCATCAGTATGACTATGATGCCTCTACCGTTTACGGCTTCCTCAAACAGTTTGGTCTGGAAAAAGAGATTAAACTGAATATTGAAGCTAACCATGCCACGCTCGCCGGCCATTCGTTCCATCATGAAATTGCGACGGCCATTGCGCTGGGGCTGTTCGGCTCCGTTGACGCCAACCGCGGCGATCCGCAGCTGGGCTGGGATACCGACCAGTTCCCGAACAGCGTCGAAGAGAACGCGCTGGTGATGTATGAAATCCTCAAAGCGGGCGGCTTCACCACCGGCGGCCTCAACTTTGATGCGAAAGTGCGCCGGCAGAGCACCGACAAATACGATCTGTTCTATGGTCATATTGGCGCGATGGATACCATGGCGCTGTCGCTGAAGGTCGCGGCGCGGATGATCGAGGACGGCGAACTGGATAAGCGCGTGGCCAGACGCTACGCCGGCTGGAACGGTGAGCTGGGGCAGCAGATCCTTAACGGGCAGATGACCCTGAGCGATATTGCCCAGTATGCCGCTCAGCATCAGCTGGCGCCGCAGCATCGCAGCGGCCAGCAGGAACAACTGGAAAACCTGGTCAACCATTATCTGTTTGACAAGTAATCATACGGCGGTGCCCGGGGTGACCGGCGCCGCAACCAGGATGCTCTGTTCGCGCCACGCTCAGCCGTGGCGCGCGTTTAAGGAGAGGGAGTATGTATATCGGCATCGATCTGGGGACGTCGGGCGTCAAAGCCATCCTGCTCAATGAGCAGGGTGAGGTAGTGGCATCGCATACCGAAAAACTCACCGTCTCGCGTCCGCATCCGCTGTGGTCGGAGCAAGATCCCGAACAGTGGTGGCTGGCGACGGACACGGCGATGAAAGCCCTGGGCGCGCAGCATAGCCTGCGCGACGTGAAGGCGCTGGGCATTGCCGGGCAGATGCACGGCGCCACCCTACTGGATAAATCGTTACAGGTGCTGCGTCCGGCCATTTTATGGAATGACGGCCGCTGCGCCGAAGAGTGCCAGCTGCTGGAAGACAAAGTCAGCGCTTCCCGGCAGATCACCGGCAACCTGATGATGCCGGGCTTTACGGCGCCGAAGCTCTTATGGGTACAGCGCCACGAGGCGGCAGTGTTCAGCCAGGTCGATAAAGTGCTGCTGCCCAAGGATTATCTGCGCCTGCGCATGACCGGCGAGCTCGCCAGCGATATGTCTGACGCCGCCGGCACGATGTGGCTGGACGTCGCCCGGCGCGACTGGAGCGACGAGATGCTCGCCGCCTGCGATCTCAGTCGGGATGCGATGCCGGCGCTGTTCGAAGGCAGCGACGTCACCGGGCAACTGCGACCTGAGGTGGCGCAGGCGTGGAATATGCCGCCGGCGCTGGTGGTGGGCGGCGGGGGCGACAACGCCGCGGGCGCGGTCGGGGTCGGCATGGCCGATGCCGGTCAGGCGATGCTGTCGCTGGGTACGTCTGGCGTCTACTTCGCCGTCAGTGAAGGGTTCCTTAGCAAACCCGAAAGCGCGGTGCACAGCTTCTGCCATGCCCTGCCGGGCCGCTGGCATTTGATGTCGGTGATGCTCAGCGCG
This sequence comes from Klebsiella sp. KPN54798, assembly GCF_021184225.1. NCBI lineage: Bacteria > Pseudomonadati > Pseudomonadota > Gammaproteobacteria > Enterobacterales > Enterobacteriaceae > Klebsiella > Klebsiella sp. KPN54798. The sequence continues at coordinate 194,059 of NZ_CP089234.1, forward strand.
GCCTCCTGTCTGGACTGGGCGGCAAAATTAACCGGTCTCGCCAGCGTGCCGGCGCTGATCGCGGCGGCGCAGACGGCGGATGAAAGCGCCGGTCCGGTGTGGTTCCTGCCCTATCTGTCTGGCGAACGCACGCCGCACAACAACCCGCAGGCTAAGGGCGTCTTTTTTGGCCTGACGCATCAGCATGGGCCGGCAGAGCTGGCGCGGGCGGTGCTGGAGGGGGTGGGCTATGCGCTGGCGGATGGTATGGACGTGGTGCACGCCTGCGGCATCAAGCCGCAGAGCATCACGCTTATCGGCGGCGGGGCGCGCAGCGCTTACTGGCGGCAAATGCTGGCGGATATCAGCGGCCTGCAGCTCGATTACCGTACCGGGGGCGATGTCGGCCCGGCGCTGGGGGCGGCCAGGCTGGCGCAGCTGGCGGTTCACGACGAGGCAGACCGCCCCGGGCTGCTGAAGCCGCTGCCGCTTGAACAAGCCCATCGCCCAGACGATCGCCGTGTGGCCCACTATGCGCCGCAGCGGGAAACCTTCCGCCAGATTTATCAGCAACTGAAACCGCTGATGTCTTAGCCTCAGTCCGTCCGGCAGCGCCGGGCGGATTCCCTTCCTGAATGTCCCGGCTACATCCATCCATAAATGCGTATTTATTTATTCCGAAATCTCCGCTTTGTCGTACGTAATCTGAGGCATCGCCGAGGGAGTCGGTCATAATCAGCCCCTGTCGACCAGGGAGGTGAGATGATCACAAAACGCAATATTGCCAGGGGGATGATGGCGACAGGATCGCTGGTTTATCTGCTCGGTATCTGGCGGACCTGCCCGCTGTTCAGCGGCAAAGGGTATTTTCTCGGCGTGCTGGTGATGGGGATGTTTGCTGTTCTCGCCCATCAGCGCGCCAGTCAGTGGCAGGAACAGGACGACGGTTTTATTGCCTTATGCCGGCTGGTGCTGCTGCTATCGGTCGGCCTGCTGCTGGTCGGCGCCTGGTATGTACCGGCAGACTGGCATGAAAAAGCCGTCTATATCGCGGCATGGTTTGTCTGCTTATATGGCGCATCGGCAACCCCCGAACGGACCCGCATCGCCCGCGCGATGCAAAAAACGGAATAAGCGCCGCCCCGAGGCGCGTAAAAGGTAAAAAGTGATGGAAAACAAGCACGCGACGTATTCTCCTGCGTTTCATTTGATCTCCTGGATTACCCTGATCGGCGGCATCGTCACCTATCTGGTGGGGCTGTGGAATGCCGATATGCAGTTGAATGAGAAAGGCTATTATTTTGCCGTCCTGGTACTGGGGCTGTTTGCCGCGGCATCTTATCAAAAGACGGTGCGCGATAAGTATGAAGCCATTCCGACCACCGCGCTGTACTACACCACCTGTCTGGTGGTCTTCGTTATCGCTGTAGGTCTGCTGGTTATCGGACTGTGGAATGCCACTCTGCTGCTCAGCGAGAAAGGGTTCTATGGGCTGGCGTATTTTTTGAGCCTGTTTGGCGCTGTTGCGGTACAGAAAAACGTGCGTGATGTCTGGGACCCGACGCGCTTACGGGAACCTCTCAGCGTGACGGAAGAGGGGCCTGAGACGTAAGTCGGGCCCCTCCGGGCGGCGGACCGTTAGCTGACCAGCCGGCGGCTATCAATCCGCTGCACCAGGCCTGACAGCAGCAGGCTGCCGAGCAGGGCGGCGCTAAATATCCACACAATATCCAGCAGCGGCCAGCGGGATAGCTCCAGATGGCTGGCGCGCAGCGCATGCACTATCAGGGCATGAAAGCCGTAGATCCCCAGCGAATGTCGCGCAATGCAGGCGATACCGGGCAGGGGACGCGCGTTAAGCCAGTTTTTGGCCAGCGTCAGCAGGGTGACCGCGCAAACAAACACCGCCGGTCCGCAGTAGAGATACCAGGTGTCGCCGAAGTCTCCGCGCCAGCGCAGCTCATGCAGCGTGCCGCGGGAAATGACCCACACGGCGGCGATGAACAGCGCGGCGCAGAGCGGTGTTAGCCATTTTTTATCGGTGTCCAGGGTGCCAATGGCTCTGCCCAGCACGCCGTAGAGCACGTAGTAGAAGGTGTCGCCGTTGATATAGAGGTTGACTGGCAGCCACTCAATCCCGGCGGCTTTAACGCTGACCATATTGGGGTTGGCCAGAATGCCGAGGATCGCCATCAGCGCCAGCAGCATTGTGCTACTGGTGGACTTAACCTGAAGCAGCGGCGAGAGCAGGTAGATGACGGTGATAGCAAAGAAAAACCACAGGTGGTAGAAGACGGGCTTCTGCAGCAAATTCTTTAACGACAGCTCGACGTTGATATGGGTAAACAGCGTGATATACAGCAGAGATAGCGCGCTATAGAACGCAATGCACAGGCCAATCCGCCAGAAATGGCGCGGCTGGGCGCTGCGTTCCCCAAAAAAGAGGTAGCCCGAGATCATAAAAAACAGCGGCACGCTGACGCGGGAGGCGGAATTGAGCAGATTGGCGATATCCCATTGCAGCAGGGTAATCGCATGGGGGTGAGTGATATACCAGCTGGTGCTGTGGATCATCACCACCATCATGCAGGCGATGCCGCGCAGGTTGGTGATCCAGTGTATCTTTTCTTGCATCAGTCCCTCAATGTCTGCTGGCGAAATAAGATATGACCTGCCCGGTTTCCCGGTGTCGCAATAGATTAGTCTGAGTTTTCGGTCACAGACTTGTCGCAGTTTCATGATATTCGCAAAATACCTGTAATACTGAATCTTTAAGATAACAACTTGCTAACAAGGCGGTGGAGGAGAACGTGGTGAAAGGTGTTGTTTCCGTCATGCTGGTGCTGCTCCTCGCGGGCTGCAGCGAGACCGTCTCCCCGCCGACGCAAAAAGCGCAGCGCGCTCGTATTACGCCGCAAACCACGCTCAATATGGCGCAGCTTTGCAAGGATCAGGCGGCTATCCGCTATAACACGCAAACGCAGCTCGTTGACGTGAACCACTTTGAACAATTCCAGGCGAGCTATGAGCTTTCTGGCCGTACCGGCAAGAATGAGCGTTTCATCTGTTCCTTTGACCCGGACGGCCAGTTTATGCATCTTTCGATGCGCTGAATCGACCCCGCCTGGCGTAAATTTCGTCCGTTTTCCTGAAACAACGCCGTTTCGTACTGTATATCTCGCAGCCAGCGGGTATACTGACTCCTTCCTTTAAATCCACACGTATCCAGCACGAAATCATATGCAAAAGTTTGATACCAGGACCTTCCAGGGCCTGATCCTGACCTTACAGGATTACTGGGCTCGTCAGGGCTGCACCATTGTTCAACCACTGGACATGGAAGTCGGCGCCGGCACCTCTCACCCGATGACCTGCCTGCGCGCGTTAGGACCGGAGCCGATGGCGACCGCCTACGTACAGCCTTCCCGTCGTCCAACCGATGGCCGCTATGGCGAAAACCCGAACCGTTTACAGCACTACTATCAGTTCCAGGTGGTGATTAAACCCTCTCCGGACAACATCCAGGAGCTGTACCTCGGGTCGCTGAAAGAGCTGGGTATGGACCCGACTATCCACGACATTCGCTTTGTCGAAGACAACTGGGAAAACCCGACGCTGGGCGCCTGGGGTCTGGGCTGGGAAGTGTGGCTCAACGGCATGGAAGTGACGCAGTTCACCTACTTCCAGCAGGTCGGCGGCCTCGAGTGTAAGCCGGTGACCGGCGAGATCACCTACGGTCTGGAGCGTCTGGCGATGTACATCCAGGGTGTGGACAGCGTCTATGACCTGGTCTGGAGCGATGGCCCGCTGGGGAAAACCACCTACGGCGACGTGTTCCACCAGAACGAAGTGGAGCAGTCCACCTATAACTTCGAATATGCCGACGTCGACTTCCTGTTCACCTGCTTCGAACAGTATGAGAAAGAGGCCCAGCAGCTGCTGGCGCTGGAGTCCCCGCTGCCGCTGCCGGCCTACGAGCGTATTCTGAAAGCGGCTCACAGCTTCAACCTGCTGGATGCGCGTAAAGCCATCTCCGTCACCGAGCGTCAGCGCTATATCCTGCGCATTCGCACCCTGACTAAAGCAGTGGCGGAAGCGTACTACGCTTCCCGTGAAGCGCTCGGCTTCCCGATGTGCAACAAGAATAAATAAGAGGCGGCCATGTCTGAGAATACTTTTCTGGTGGAAATCGGCACTGAAGAGCTGCCACCAAAAGCGCTGCGCAGCCTGGCGGAATCTTTTGCTGCGAATGTGACCGCGGAGCTGGATAACGCTGGCCTTGCGCACGGTAAAGTGGAATGGTTTGCCGCCCCGCGTCGTCTGGCGCTGAAGGTGGCCAACCTGGCGGCGGCGCAAGCCGATCGCGAAGTGGAAAAACGCGGCCCGGCTATTGCCCAGGCGTTCGATGCCGAAGGCAAGCCAAGCAAAGCGGCCGAAGGCTGGGCGCGCGGCTGCGGTATCACCGTCGATCAGGCCGAACGTCTGACCACGGACAAAGGCGAGTGGCTGCTGTATCGCGCCCATGTGAAGGGTGAAAGCACCGAAGCGCTGCTGCCGAACATGATTGCCAGCTCGCTGGCGAAGCTACCGATCCCGAAACTGATGCGCTGGGGCGCGTCTGACGTCCACTTCGTGCGTCCGGTACACACGGTGACTTTGCTGCTGGGTGACAAAGTGATCCCGGCCACTATCCTCGGTATTCCGTCCGATCGCGTGATTCGCGGCCATCGCTTTATGGGCGAGCCGGAGTTCACCATCGACCATGCCGACCAGTACCCGCAGATCCTGCTGGAGCGCGGTAAAGTCATCGCCGATTACGAACAGCGTAAAGCCAAAATCAAAGCTGATGCGCAAGAGGCGGCGCGTAAGATAGGCGGTCAAGCCGATCTGAGCGAAAGCCTGCTGGAAGAGGTCACCTCGCTGGTGGAATGGCCGGTGGTGCTGACGGCGAAGTTCGAAGAAAAATTCCTCGCGGTGCCGTCTGAAGCGCTGGTTTACACCATGAAGGGCGACCAGAAGTACTTCCCGGTCTACGACAACGCCGGCAAACTGCTGCCGAACTTTATCTTCGTGGCCAACATCGAGTCCAAAGATCCGCAGCAGATCATCTCCGGTAACGAGAAGGTGGTCCGTCCGCGTCTGGCCGATGCCGAGTTCTTCTTCAATACCGACCGTAAAAAACGTCTGGAAGATAACCTGCCGCGTCTGGAAACCGTGCTGTTCCAACAGCAACTTGGGACTCTGCGCGACAAGACCGATCGCATCCAGGCGCTGGCGGGTTGGATTGCCGAACAGATTGGCGCTGACGTGAACCACGCAACCCGCGCGGGCCTGCTGTCCAAGTGCGACCTGATGACCAACATGGTCTTCGAGTTCACCGACACCCAGGGCGTGATGGGGATGCACTACGCGCGCCATGACGGCGAAGCGGAAGACGTGGCCGTGGCGCTGAACGAGCAGTATCAGCCGCGATTTGCTGGCGACGCGCTGCCGTCTAATCCGGTGGCCTGCGCGGTAGCGATTGCCGATAAGATGGACACCCTGGCGGGTATCTTTGGTATCGGTCAGCATCCGAAAGGCGATAAAGACCCGTTTGCGCTGCGTCGCGCCGCGCTGGGCGTGCTGCGTATCATCGTTGAGAAGAACCTGGATCTCGATCTGCAGACGCTGACCGAAGAAGCGGTTCGTCTGTACGGTGAGAAGCTGACCAACGCCAACGTGGTTGATGATGTGATCGACTTTATGCTGGGCCGCTTCCGTGCCTGGTATCAGGACGAAGGCTACGGCGTCGACACGATCCAGGCGGTACTGGCGCGTCGTCCAACCCGCCCGGCGGATTTCGATGCGCGTATGAAGGCGGTATCGCACTTCCGTACTCTGGAAGAGTCCTCCGCGTTGGCGGCGGCAAACAAACGTGTCTCCAACATCCTCGCGAAATCCGATGAGACGCTGAACGACATCGTTCACGCTTCGGTGCTGAAAGAAGCGGCGGAAATTAAGCTGGCGGGTAATCTGGTGGTGCTGCGCGACAAGCTGCAGCCGTATTTCGCCGCAGGCCGTTATCAGGATGCGCTGATTGAGCTGGCCGCGCTGCGCGAGCCGGTGGATGAGTTCTTCGAGAACGTGATGGTTAACGCTGAAGACAAAGATGTTCGCATCAACCGTCTGACGCTGCTGTCCAAACTGCGTGAACTGTTCCTGCAGGTCGCGGATATTTCTCTGCTGCAGTAAGCGTATCGGAAATAATAAAAGACCTGCCTCAGGGCAGGTTTTTTTATACGTGAAATATGAATAGGTGAACCGTTAATAATTCTGTCATTGATATCTTCATTATTTGCATTCATCGAGAAGAAACGTTTTAGGAATATATAAACATAATTCTGTGAGGTATTTACGCTAGAATGGCGGCGGGTGCTTGAGACTGTGTGTCTCAGGTATTCAGCGGGAGACAGACAGAGAAAAGCCCCACCTGATAGTAATCAAAGTGAGGCTCCCCTATGCATGAACACCATAAGAGTAGCCTCTTACTTGTTGAAAATCAACACTGGAGGCGAGGAATGCCGCAAAAGTATCTGTTGTTTGGCTTAGTAGTGATTTGCTTCACTATTTTATTATTGACCTGGATGGTTCGTGATTCGCTATGTGAATTACAGCGCAGGCAGGGAAATATTGAGCTGGTGGCATTCTTAGCCTGTGATATTAAACAGTAAGAGCATCTGGTGGGATCTATCCCCACCATGCTTGCGGTGTCAGGCATTCTCAATGCACCCTTTCATTGTTCACCAAATAAATCATTTGCCTCCTGATATCAGGAGGCCTTTTTATTTTTACAAGATCGTTGAATAAAACAGGCTTGCAACGCATACCGGAGTGTGGCTATCCTATGTCCCGACGAATCCCTCGTCTCACCGGAGCGCGCCCCACAAATGAACAAACACGACTGATGAATTTCACGCCTTACCTCGCAGACGTTGCGGGTAGGGGAGTATTGATTTCATTCAGGAGTGCTTATGGCTCATTGCGCCCACATCCCCGCTTTTGTTTTACATCAGGTCACCTGTCAGTTTGCGACGGGACAGACCCTGTTTGGTCCGCTCAGCGTCTCGCTGGAACCGTCCCTTTGCGGCCTGGTCGGCCGGAACGGCGTCGGCAAGACGCGTCTGCTGCGTCTGCTGGCGGGCCTTGATTCTCCTGCCGGCGGCCATATTGAGCGCGCCGCCGCCGTTGCCTGGGTAGCGCAGCAGCCGACGCTCACGCCGGAGACCACCCTCGCTACGCTGCTGGGCTATGCGTCGGTTTTTGCCGCCTTGTCTCGCCTTGAACAGGGCCAAGGGCTGGCCGACGATTTCGAGCTGTTAGATGGTCACTGGGATCTCACCGATCGCCTGAGTTTAGCGTTCCGTGAAGCCGATCTCCCGCCGTTCTCTGCCGATCGCCCCGCGTTTTCACTCAGCGGCGGCGAGCGGATGAAGGCTCTGCTGTGCGGCGCCTTCGTCTCGGGCGCCGATTATCTGCTGCTGGATGAGCCTACCAACCATCTGGACCGCCAGGGGCGGGAGTGGCTCTATCACCAACTGGAAAGCTGGCAGGGCGGGGCTCTGATCGCCAGCCACGACCGCGAGCTGCTGACGCGGATGCCGAGGATAATTGAGCTGACGCCGACGGCGCTGCGCAGCTACGGCGGCAACTATGATGAATATCAGCGCCAGCGTATGGCGGAGCAGCAGGCCGCGCGCGCGGCGCTGGAGCATGCCGTGACCGACCGACGGCGCACCCGCGCGCGAATGCATAAGGAGCATGACGCCGCCCAGCGGCGCTCGGCTCAGACGCTGCGTACCGTTGATACGCTAAATATCGCCTCCTTCGAACGCGTGAAGTACAAAGGCGCGGCAAAAGAGCGCCCGGGAACGCTGCGCCGTCAGCATCGTGAACAGAACAGCAGTCTGAATGCCGCCGTGCAGCAGGCGCGGGAGCGGGTTGAGGAAGAGACCCCAGTGATGTTTACCCTGCCGGGTAGCGAAGTGGCCGCCGGCAAGCAGGTGCTGGTGGTGGAGTCATTACAGCTCGACCATGCTCCGGCTGCGCCGCTGAACTGGCGTATCGATGGCCCGATGCGCATCGCGCTAAAGGGGCCAAACGGCTGTGGCAAAACCACTTTGCTGAAAACGCTGTTGGGGCTGGAGCAGGCCGCGTCAGGCGATGTCCGGCTTTCGGTGAGCGCCGCTTACCTCGATCAACATCTGACGCAGCTGGATTTATCCCTGTCGGTAATGGCGCACCTGAGCCTGGAAGATACCCCACTGGATGAGGGCCTCCTGCGCACCCGCCTGGCGCAGCTCCAGCTGGGCGCGGATAAGGTCACTCTGCCGCTGTCGGCGCTCAGCGGCGGCGAGCGCCTGAAAGCGGCGCTGGCGTGCGTGCTCTGGCGACGCGAGCCTGCCCAGCTGCTTTTGTTGGATGAGCCAACCAACCATCTCGATTTAGCATCGACGCAGGCTATTGAAAGCGCGCTGGCGGCGTTTCCCGGCGCGATGCTGGTGGTGTCGCATGATGAGGCGTTTTTACAAGGTCTGAAGCTGACCCATAGTCTGGCGTGGCGGGAGACGAGCTGGCACTTTTCCCTGCTTTGAATGCCCGGTAGCCGCCATCTTATGCTGGCGGCTACTGGCGACAGATAAAAAAATCCCCGCCATCAGGCAGGGATTCTCGATTCTTAGCGGCTTGAACTTACAGAGAAGTTACGTTGCCAGCTGCCGGGCCTTTAGCGCCGCTTTCGATGGTGAAGGATACTTTCTGACCTTCGTCCAGGGATTTGTAGCCATCGTTCTGGATAGCAGAGAAGTGTACGAACACGTCTTTAGAGCCATCGTCAGGAGTGATGAAGCCGAAGCCTTTGTCAGCGTTGAACCATTTTACGATACCAGTCATTTTACCGGACATAGTGAATTACCTTTAAAAAAATAAGTGAGCCTTGCGGCGTAGGGGTCTGGACTACAGATTTAAAGCGATAAAGGGAAAGTTCACTACGGGGGTATCTTTGGATAACCTTAGAAGGACTGCTCTATTCGACTGCTCTGTGGTCTGTACATCAAACCTGCGAGCATTAACGCACGTTCAGCACCTGATAGCAAACTTTTTTTTACGGTGCAGCGGCAAAAGCTCCCTTACTGGCCTTTGCCGCTGCGCGCAAGATTAATCGAGTAATTGTCGTGAAAGCTGTGGATTGGCCTGAATCAGGCGCATCAATTTCAGCTCGGTGGGAGACGGTCTGACCCGTCTCGACTCCCACTCTCTTACCATGGCGACGCTCACGCCCATGACGTTGGCAAAGTCGTCAATCTTAAGTCCAGTGCCTTTACGCAGCTGTTCAAATTCACTAAACACAGTGGACTTACGGTTTGAGGTAAGTTTCTGATTATCATCCTTAAAAACGATGTGTTCCAGGCTGCTCAGCAGTTCAAACACGGGATCTTTATATTCCATTGAGAACTCCTTTTATCACACAGCGGAAAAGATTTTTCTATAGCTCATTAAGAATAGTCAGAAAATGGCGCAAGGGATGGTAACGTCAGTGATTATTTGCCAACAGGCTATCGAATCTGCCCCGACAGCCAAACGGCAGCGTAGCCTAAAAGAATGATTATTAACGCGATGAGGTGGCTTCGAAAATTTTTGTAAACGGATAAGAAAAAAGCGACAAAGCCGGCGCGGGGCGCCGGCTTATAGGGTTAGGCTTTCTGCAGGCTTCTCGCCTCATCTGTCGTCGCCGGCACGGATTTACTGACCCGGTACTTGATCAGCAGCGCAATGGCTGACAGGAACGCCGGGATGGCCAGCAGGGTGAAAATGGTCTCAAAGGAGAGCTGAGCCTGCATCAGGAAGGCGCCGCTGAACGCGCCGAGGATGCCGCCGAAGCGGCCGATACCCAGCATCCAGGCGACGCCGGTGGCGCGCCCCTGCGTCGGATAGAAGCCAGCCGCCAGCGCCGGCATCGACGACTGCGCGCCGTTCATAATGCTGCCGGCGATAAAGACCATCACTCCCATTAGCGCCAGGCTGCTGGTGGAGAAACCCACCAGGCAGACAAAAACGCCGGTCAGCAGCCAGCCGACGGCCACCACTTTATTGGGGTTGATCTTGTCCATCAGGGCGCCGAGGATCAGCACGCCAATCCCGCCGCCGAGCGGGAACAGGGCGGTGATAATTGAGGCCTGACTCATCGAGGCGCCGGTTTCACGGATGAGCAGCGGCAGCCAGCTGGTCAGCAGATAGAAAATCAGCAGACCCATAAAGTAGGTCAGGCACAGCATCACGGTACCCACCGCGTAGCGAGGGGAGAAAATGACGCCGATCGCGGATTTCTCTTTCACCTGGCCTGCTTCGCGTAGTACAAATTCCACTGCCTTCGGCAGCGGCGCGATACGGCGCAGGATAGCAGCAATGCGCTGCGCCGGGTGCTGCTTCACCACCAGATAGCGGACGGACTCTGGCAGCAGGAATATTAATGCCACCGCCAGCAGGAGGGGCATCACGCCGCCCAGCACCAGCACGCTCTGCCAGCCATAGTGCGGGATCATCCAGGCGGATAAAAAGCCGCCCAGCGAAGATCCCATCGGAAAGCCGACAAACATCAGGTTCACCAGCAGCGCCCGACGGCGCTCCGGCGCATATTCACTCATTAGCGTCGCGGCATTCGGCATCGCCGCGCCAAGGCCCAGACCGGTCAGGAAGCGCAGCAGCGTCAGCTGATTAAGGCTGGTGGCGAAGGCGGTGAGCAGGCTGAATCCGCCGAACACCACGATCGACATGATCAGCACTTTTTTGCGGCCGATGCGGTCAGCCAGCGGCCCTGCGGTTAAGGCGCCGACCGCCAGGCCCACCAGCGCGGCGCTCATCACCGGGCCGAGGGCCGATTTTTCCACGCCCCACTCTTGCACCAGGTCGGAGGCGATGAACCCGATAATTGCGGTATCGAACCCGTCCATCGCGACGGTGATAAAGCAGAGCGCAAGGATCATCCACTGGTAGCGGGTGAAGGGGTGCTCGTTGATAAAGGCCTGAATGTCGATGGTTGTCTTAGTCATACGGCTTTCCTGGCAGACTGAGCGAGGGACAGAGGTTTATTATTATCGTCGCCTTCGCGTCGTTGAGTTTGATTTGTGCGATAATCGAACATGTCGCCGTTAATCGCTCATTCATCAAATCATTGAAGTGCGAGGCAGGCAATCCAGACGCGTGCCAAAGCGTGCGATTATCGTCCGCTTTAAGGCGCAGTGCCGGGTTGTGGCTTTTTATTTATATTAATATCAATGGCTTATGAGATTCTGGCCCACCTGTTCTTAAGACCATATTTGTGATGCGCATAACAGACGTTCTACAGCGCGACGATGGCGTGCAAAATGGTGTTTTTCCCGCGTAAGATTAGCAGGAAAGGGTATCCTGCGAGGCCGAGCTGGACTATCCTTGTCAGCGTCTGGCACGTGTGTGCCGTTGTGCGCTTTTTTTGGCTGAAAGGAGTAAAAAAATGGCGACAGGAAAGTCCTGCTCTCGCTGGTTTGCGGCTATGGCGGCCTTATTGATGGTGGTTAGCCTGAGTGGGTGTTTTGATAAAGAGGGCGATCAGCGCAAAGCGTTTATCGACTTCCTGCAGAATACGGCGATGCGTAGCGGTGAACGTCTGCCGACGCTGACCGCCGATCAGAAAAAACAGTTTGGGCCTTTTGTCTCTGACTACGCGGTGATCTACGGTTACTCGCAGCAGGTGAGCCAGGCGATGGACGCTGGTCTGCGCCCGGTGGTGGACAGCGTCAATGCGATCCGCGTCCCGCAGGATTATATGACCCAGCGTGAGCCGCTGCGTCAGGCGAACGGCGCGCTGGGCGTGCTCAGCCAGCAGCTGCAGAATGCGAAAATGCAGGCCGATGCCGCGCATGGCGCGCTGAAGCAGGCTGACGATCTCAAGCCGGTCTTCGATCAGGTTTACGCCAAGGTGGTGACGGCGCCAGCCGACGCGCTGCAGCCGCTGATCCCGGCCGCGCAGATCTTTACCCAGCAGCTGGTTCAGGTTGGGGATTTTGTCGCTCAGCAGGGGACGCAGGTGAGCTTTGTCGCCAACGGCATTCAGTTCCCAACCTCCCAGCAGGCCAGCCAGTACAATGCGCTGATTGGGCCGCTGGCGGCGCAGCATCAGGCGTTTAATCAGGCATGGACGGCGGCGGTGAACGCCACCCGTTAATGCTTCATCTGGCTGACGTTGGCTGCGGCGAACGGGCAGGATGATGGACAGGATGCAAAAAGAACCCGGGGAGGGCGGTTGCCGCCGTTACCCGGGTTTTTTTATGGCTTATTTTACCTGCGGATTGACGCAGTTTTTCTCTACGTTGCCGTTCAGGGCGTCGATCAGGTTGTCCACCGCACAGGCCGCCATGTTGTAGCGCGTCTCATGGGTGGCGGAGCCGATATGCGGCAGCGCGACGACGTTCGGCAGGCTCAGCAGCGGTGAGTCCTTGGCCAGCGGTTCGTGTTCGAACACATCGAGACCGGCAGCGTGGATCTCACCGTTCTGCAGGGCGGCGATCAGCGCCTGCTCGTCCACTACCGGGCCACGCCCGGCGTTAATGAAGATGGCGGAAGATTTCATTTTGGCAAACTGCGCCTGACCGAACAGATGGTGAGTCTCTTCGCTCAGGGGCAGGATCAGGCAGACAAAGTCAGCCTCCTGCAGCAGGGTATCGAGATCGCAATAGCGGGCATTGAAGCGTTCTTCCGCCTGCGGATGCTGGCGACGCGCGTTATACAGGATCGGCATGCCGAACCCGAAGTGGGCGCGCTGCGCCAGCGCCATACCGATGCGGCCCATGCCGACGATGCCTAAGGTTTTATGGTGAACATCCGTGCCGAACCAGTCCGGACCAATGCTCTTCGTCCATTCACCCGCTTTGACGCGCTCCGCCACTTCCACTACCCGACGCGCGGTACTCAGCACCAGCGCCATGACCGTATCGGCGACGGTCTCGGTCAGCACGGTCGGGGTATGCATCAGCAGCACCCGGCGGGCGTTCAGCGCCTCGACGTCGAAGTTGTCATAGCCAACGGAAACGGTGGAGGTCGCACGCAGCTTCGGCATCTTCTCCAGCAGCGCGGCGTCAACCTTTTCGCTGGAGCCCAGCAGGCCTTCAGCCTGGGCGAAGGCCTCAGCGTGCTGCGAAACGGTCTCCGGCCGCAGGTTTTTCACCTGAGTGACGGAAAAGTGCTCCTCCAGACGCTGTAGCAGGTCGTCGGGAAGCGTTTTATAGAGAATGACAGACGGCTTCATGCGAATCTCCGTAGTATGAGTCGTTCAGGCGTGATGAGCGCCAAGTGGAAGGTTTTGATTATTAGCAGGCTTAACAATCAAAGTCAGCCATACTGAGGCGAAAAGCGCTACCCCCATAAAAATATAGGACGCTGCGGGGCTGCCGGTGGCGCCGTTCAGGTAGCCGACAAACCACGAGCCGCAGAAGGAGCCCAGCGCGCCCATGCTGTTGATCAGCGCCATGGCGCCCCCGGCGACGTTGCGCGGCAGCATTTCCGGAATAATGGCGAAGAAGGGGCCGTAAGGCGCATACATTGCCGCCCCGGCCACCACCAGCAGGGTGTAGGAGACCCAGAAGTGGTTGGCGCCGACCGCCCAGGAACCGATGAAGGCCAGTCCGCCAATCAGCAGCAGCGGCCAGACGAACAGCTTACGGTTTTGCAGTTTATCCGAGGCCCAGGAGACGACGATCATGGCGATGGTGGCCGCCAGGTACGGGACAGAAGAGAGCCAGCCCACTTCCACCATCCCCATATTTTCACCGCCGCTGCGGATAATCGACGGCAGCCACAGTACAAAGCCGTATACGCCGATACTCCAGGCAAAATACTGCGCGCAGAGCAGGATCACGTTGCGGGAGCGGAAGGCTTCGCCATAGTTACGCACCGCTTTGATGCCTTGCTGTTCACGATCCAGTTGTTCCTGCAGCGCCGCTTTTTCACTCTCCGCCAGCCAGGACACCTGCGACGGCTTATCTTTCACTAGCACCCACCAGCAGAAGGCCCAGATCACCGCCGGCACCCCTTCGATGATGAACATTTCCCGCCAGCCGAAGGCCTGAATCAGGTAGCCGGAGACTACCGACATCCACAGGACCGTCACCGGGTTACCGAGGATCAGGAAGGTGTTGGCGCGAGAGCGCTCTGATTTGGTGAACCAGTTGCTGATATAGATAAGCATCGCCGGCATCACCGCGGCTTCGACGACGCCGAGGATAAAGCGGATCGCCGCCAGCGCCGGGATATTATGCACAATACCGGTCAGGGAGGCGCAACCGCCCCACAGGATCAGGCAGATAAAGATCAGTTTGCGAACGCTGCGGCGCTCCGCATAGATAGCGCCGGGGATCTGGAAGAAGAAGTAGCCGAGGAAGAACAGCGCCCCCAGCAGGGAGGAGATCCCCTTGGTGATGCCCAGGTCTTCGGTAATGCCTGCCGCGGAGGCGAAGCTGAAGTTGGCGCGGTCGAGGTACGCCAGGCTATACGTGATAAACACGATAGGCATGATGTACCACCAGCGTTTCGTTGCATTTGTTGAGCTATTCATAGGCTTGCCTCTGTCAATGAGGAGACATACGTCCGTCGAAACGGACGCTGCTGTGCCGCGCTGCAGGTAGGGTACAGGACGGCTGTTATCGTTGCGTAGAAAAGTTACTCGCCCAGCGCGTCGCGAGTGGGCAGCCCCTCGCTGTCGCCCTGGACCTGAATCGCCAGCGAACCGATTTTATTGCCGCGGTTCACCGCCTGAAGCAGGGTTTTGCCTTCCAGCAGGGCGCTAATCACCCCGACGGCAAAGCCGTCGCCGGCACCGACGGTATCGACGACGTTATCGACTTTAATAGCATCGACCGTTCCCTGTTCGCCGCTGGCGCTCTTGAACCAGGCGCCGTCGCAGCCGGTTTTAATGACTACCGCCTTGACGCCGCGGGAGAGATAGAAATCGGCAATCCCTTCCGGGGTCTGCTGGCCGGTAAGAATCACGCCCTCTTTTAAGCCTGGCAAAACCCAGTCAGCCTGGAAGGCGAGACGGTTGAGTTTCTCCACCATCTCGGCTTCGCTTTTCCACAGCACCGGGCGCAGATTGGGGTCGAAAGAGAGGGTTTTTCCTTCGGCTTTCATTACCTTCGCCGCATGCTCCAGCAACGCGTAAGAGCTCTCAGAAAGGGCCGCCGCGACGCCGCTCAGGTGCAGATGGCGGGCGCTGGTGAAGTAGTCGGCGCGAAAATCGTCCGGCGAAAGATGGCTGGCTGCGGATCCTTTGCGGAAATACTCCACAATGGGATCGGTTCCATTGTCGACTTTCGATTTCATCTGGAAACCGGTAGCGAAGCGGTTGTCGATGGCCACAGCGTGGCTATCGATCCCCTCTTTCGCCAGCGATTGCAGTACGAAGCGGCCAAAGCTGTCGTTGCCGACGCGGCTCACCCAGCCGACTTTCAGACCCAGGCGCGCCAGGCCGGTGGCGACGTTCAGCTCGGCGCCGGCGACACGTTTCATGAAATGCTCCACCTCGGCCAGATCCCCGGTTTCGGTGGCGACAAACATGGCCATAGCTTCGCCGATGGTGATGACATCTAAATTTTCCACGACTTAATCCTCGCGTAACAGGTTGACGTAGCGGCGGGTCACGGCCGTCAGGTCATGGCCAGTCAGCGGAAACTCGATTCCACGCGGCGCGTCGGCGGGAAGATTATCGAGCAGGGCCAGCCAGCGTTCGGCGGCCTGATCCGGCGGTACAGCGCGGAATTTCTCATGATGAGGCTCCGCCGCTTTAACATGAATATAGCTGACCGCCGGCGCAAGATGACGTGCCGCCTCTTCCGGCGAATCGCCAACCCACAGCCAGTTGCCCATATCAAACGTTAAGGTGATCGGCAGCTGATGGACCCGGCAGGCGGCTTTGAAGCGCTGCATCGGCGCCAGCTGGCCGCAGTCGGTCTGGTCATTCTCTACCACCAACGCCATACCGCTGTCGCTGAGGATATCGCGCAGCTCATCCAACTGCTGATTGTGGAGGAAATGGCCAAGGGAGAGCTTCAGCCACAGAGCGTTCAGGGTTTGCGCTTCCGCGAGCAGCGTCGGGAGATCCGGGTTAAGCTCGCCGTTGTCGGTGAACAGCGCCTGCGGCGCGGAGTAGCAGGCCAGCAGGCCGTGGCGCTCAATGGTGGCCGCCAGCGAGGGCAGAGCGTTGAGCTCTTCCGCGCTGCACAGCTCGCGGCGGATTTCGACGCCGTCCGCGCCGGCGTTGGCGATAAACGACAGGACGGCGGCCTGCCCGCCTAAGGATTTAACATGGTCATTACCATACGCAGCGGTAACGACAATAATTTTTCTGGCCATCGCGCTCTTACTCCCGGCGTTTGTTGCTTAATCTCCTTAATACGCTAGATGGTATCGGTTCCATAAGAAAGGGCGAGATGTTTAATTTATGATCGGCATCACGAAGGATCGTTAACGGGAGGTTGATCCGCGGACGATAAGCTCGCCGGAAAATACCCGTTCGCGGATGGGGTCGTTAGTGCCGGCAATGCGCCGAATAACCTGTTCGACCGCCGCGTAGCCGATCTGCCACGTCGGCTGTTTGAGGGTGGTAATACCGACGCCGGCCAGCTCCGCCCACTCCAGTTCGTCGAAGCCCAGCAGGCCGATATCGCTCCCCCAGATCAGGCCGACGCGCTTCAGGGCGCGGGCTACCTGCAGCGTCAGCGCGCCGTTGGCGGAGATGACCGCTTTGCGCATCCCGCGGTGGCGGGCATGGAACTGACGCAGGACGTTGTCCAGCATCGCGCCGTCGTTAAGCTGCACCTCGGCGTTTTCGGCCACCACGCCGTGGTGGCGGGCAAGCGTGGCGCGAAAGGCGCTCAGGCGCTCGCGACGGGTATTCACCGAGCCCAGCGGTTCGCTGAGAAACAGGATGGCCTCGAATCCTTTTTCCACCAGATGTTCGGTGGCGGTGGTGGCGGCCTGGGCGTTATCAAGCCCGACCACATCGCAGGCGAAGTCGGGGATTTTACGGTCAATCAGCACCATCGGCAGGGCCGACTGCTGCAGGCGGTTCAGGCCATCCTCCCGCATACCGACTGCGTTGACCACGATGCCTTCCACCTGGTAGCTGCGCAGCAGGTCCAGGTAGTGCAGCTCCTGATCGAGCTCGTTATTGGTATTACACACCAGCAGGGTGAAGCCCTTTTCCCGGCAGGCTGCTTCAATGCCGCTCATGACGTTGACCGAGTAGGGATTGGTGATATCGGCGATGATCAGGCCGATGAGGCGGGTTCGGCCGTGCTTGAGGCCGCGGGCCATCAGGCTGGGGCGGTAGTCGAGTTCGGCAATGGCTTTTTCAATACGTGATAACAAGTCGTCGGAAAGCAGATGCTTCTCGCCGTTAAGATAACGTGAAATGCTGGTTTTGCCGGTCTTTGCGGCTTTCGCCACATCGCTGATAGTTGCACGCGCCGCTTTCGCCATGGTGGCTTCCTTTGCTGAAAATCTGCCAACACCTTAGCGCGAAAAATAGCGATATCAAGCATTTTGCCCGGCAGAACGGCTGCCGGGCGATATGAAGATGCGCTTACTGCAGCGGGCTGAGGGTGATTTCCACGCGACGGTTCTGCGCTTTGCCTTCCGCCGTGCTGTTGCTGGCGATCGGGTTTGCCGGGCCCATGCCGGTGGTGCGAATGCGATTGGCCGCCACGCCCTGGGTGATGAGCGCGCTGGCGACGCTGTCCGCACGCTGTTGCGACAGACGCATATTCAGATCCTTGCTGCCGGTGCTGTCGGTGTAGCCGACCACGTTAACGGCGGTTTTCTCATACTCTTTTAGCACCATGGCCACGCCGGTCAGGGTGTTGGCGCCGGCCGGCTTCAGGTTGGCGCTATTGCTGTCGAAGGTGACGTTATTCGGCATGTTCAGCACGATATTGTCGCCATTTCGCGTCACGCTGACCCCGGTTCCCTGCATTTTGTCGCGCAGCTTCGCTTCCTGCACGTCCATGTAGTAACCAATGCCGCCGCCGAGCGCCGCGCCGGCCGCTGCGCCAATCAGCGCGCCTTTGCCGCGGTCATGTTTGGAAGAGGAGAGCGCGCCGACGCCAGCGCCCACTAAGGAGCCAATACCTGCGCCAATACCGGATTTGCCTGCTTCACGTTCACCGGTATAGGGGTTGGTGGTGCAGCCAGAAATGGCCAGAGTGCCGCTGACCAGCGCCGCAATCATAAGTACGCGTTTTTTCATTTAATGTCCTTAATCCTTTTTATTCTTTGTCACAGCGAACGTGACGGTTGATTATGACGCGCGATTACGGAGAAAATTCCCCGGATACCATCTCTTTTTGTAAATAACATTGAACGGTTGCCCATCACGCCGTCATGACACCTGCATTCGCTGACCAGGAGCCGCCCTTGCCAACCTCATCTGCAACCAAAACCATCTTAACCGCCGCCCACTGGGGACCGATGCTGGTGGAAACGGACGGGGAAAACGTCCTCTCTTCCCGCGGCGCGCTGGCGACACCGTTTGCCAACTCGCTGCAAACGGCAGTGCGCGATCAGGTGCACAGCAAAACCCGCGTGCGCTATCCAATGGTGCGTAAAGGCTTCCTTGCTTCACCGGACAAGCCCCAGGGGGTCCGCGGTCAGGATGAATTCGTGCGGGTGAGCTGGGAGCAGGCGCTGGATCTGATCGATGCCCAGCATCGGCGGATCCGCGACAGCTACGGTCCGGCCTCCATTTTTGCCGGCTCCTACGGCTGGCGCTCTAACGGCGTATTGCATAAGGCGGCGACGCTGCTGCAGCGCTATATGAGCCTGGCGGGCGGCTATACCGGCCATCTTGGCGATTACTCCACCGGCGCGGCGCAGGCGATCATGCCTTATGTCGTTGGCGGCAATGAGGTGTATCAGCAGCAGACCAGTTGGCCGCTGGTGCTCGAGCACAGCGAAGTGGTGGTGCTGTGGAGCGCCAACCCGCTGAACACGCTGAAAATTGCCTGGAATGCCTCCGACGAGCAAGGGATCCCGTGGTTTGATCGGCTGCGCCAGAGCGGTAAGCGGCTGATCTGCATCGATCCGATGCGATCGGAAACCGTCGATTTCTTTGGCGATTCGATGGAGTGGATCGCGCCGCATATGGGCACCGACGTCGCGCTGATGCTGGGGATCGCCCATACGCTGGTGGAAAATGACTGGCAGGATGATGCGTTTCTTACCCGCTGCACCAGCGGCTACGATATTTTTGCCCGCTATCTGACCGGCGAAAGCGACGGCGTAGCGAAAACCGCTGAGTGGGCAGCAGCGATCTGCGGCGTTAAAGCAGATAAAATCCGCGAACTGGCGAAACTTTTCCACGAAAATACCACTATGCTGATGGCCGGCTGGGGCATGCAGCGTCAGCAGTATGGCGAGCAGAAACACTGGATGCTGGTCACTCTGGCCGCCATGCTGGGACAGATCGGCACCCCGGTGGCGGATTTGGTCTTTCCTACCATTTTGCCAACGGCGGCAACCCGACCCGCCGCGCGGCGGTGCTGGGCTCGATGCAGGGGAGCGTGGCCGGAGGCGTGGACGCGGTGGAGAAGATCCCGGTCGCACGAATTGTCGAGGCGCTGGAGAATCCGGGGCGGAGTATCAGCACAACGGCATGGCGCGGCGCTTTCCCGATATTCGCTTTATCTGGTGGGCCGGCGGCGCCAACTTTACTCATCATCAGGATACCAACCGACTGATTCAGGCGTGGCAGAAACCGGAGCTTATCGTTATTTCCGAATGCTTCTGGACCGCCGCCGCGCGCCATGCCGATATCGTCCTGCCGGCGACCACCTCGTTTGAGCGCAACGATCTGACCATGACCGGGGACTACAGTAACCAGCATCTGGTGCCGATGAAGCAGGTGGTTGCCCCGCGAGATGAAGCGCGCGACGATTTCGCGGTCTTTGCCGACCTCAGCGAACGCTGGGAGGCGGGTGGCCGCGAACGCTTCACCGAAGGGAAGAGTGATTTGCAGTGGCTGGAGACTTTCTATCAGATGGCCGCCCGGCGCGGCGCCCAGCAGCAGGTGACGCTGCCGCCATTTGCCGAATTCTGGCAGGCTAACCAGCTGATTGAGATGCCGGAGGAGCCGGAGAATGCCCGTTTTGCGCGTTTCGCCGCCTTCCGCGCCGATCCCCAGGCCAACCCGCTGAAAACGGCGAGCGGTAAAATAGAGATCCACTCGCCGACCATCGCCGCTTTTGGTTACGCCGACTGTCCGCCGCATCCGATGTGGCTGGAGCCCGACGAGTGGCATGGCAACGCAGAGGCGGGGCAGCTGCAGCTGCTGTCGGCCCATCCGGCCCACCGTCTGCACAGTCAACTGAACCACACCGCGCTGCGCGAGCGCTATGCCGTCGCCGGGCGCGAACCGGTGACTATTCATCCGCAGGATGCGCAGGCGCGCGGGATTGTCGATGGCGATCTGGTGCGGGTGTGGAACGCCCGCGGTCAGGTGCTGGCCGGCGCCGTGGTGACGGAGGGGATCCGCCCGGGGGTGATTTGCCTGCATGAAGGAGCGTGGCCCGACCTGGATCCGCAGGTCGGCATCTGCAAAAACGGGGCGGTGAACGTCTTAACCAAAGATATTCCGACATCCCGGCTGGGCAACGGCTGTGCCGGGAACACCGCCCTGGCGTGGCTGGAGAAATATACCGGCCCGGCGCTGCCGCTTACGGCATTTGATCCGCCGGCCAACGCATAATCCACGTCGGGTGCTGAGTATCGTCCTGCCATGCGCAGTCTTCAATCCGGAAGCCCTGCGCATGGTAGAAACTGACCGCCGATTCGTTCTTCTGATAAACCTCAAGGCTCAGCCAGGCGTAGTGCCGTTTGACTTCATCCAGCAGCGCCCGACCAATACCCTGGCGGGTGGCGCCCGGCGCGACAAACAGCGCGCCGACGAAACGGGAGTCCAGCACGCTGACAAAGCCTTTTAACTCGCCATCCTGCTCCCAGACCCAGGTGCTGGCGGCGGGAAGATAGACATCCCGTACTACCGCGACGCTGTCGCGCCAGTAGCTTTCGCTGATAAAAGGATGGGCATGAATCGTGCTGTCCAGCCACAGCGCCAGCAGCGGCGCGGTATCTTCAGTGTCCCACTTGCGGATCATCCTGACCTCCAGGGTGACAGAAGCAGCCGGTGACATGGTCGTTGACCAGCCCACAGGCCTGCATAAAGGAATAACAGATTGTCGAGCCGACAAACTTAAAGCCGCGTTTTTTCAATGCCTTCGACAGCGCATCGGAGGCCGGCGTCGTGGCGGGAATTTCCGCCAGCGTCGCAGCGCGGGTCACCTGTGGCGCATTGTCGACGAAGGACCAGACAAAATCAGTGAACGACTCGCCATTTTCTTCCATCGCCAGATAGGCGCGGGCGTTGCCGATAATGGCCTGGATTTTTCCCCGATGGCGAATGATGCCGGTATCCTGCAGGAGTCGCTCGATATCGTCATCACCCATCGCCGCCACGCGCACCGGATCGAACTGGTGAAAAGCCTGGCGGTAGTTCTGCCGTTTTTTTAACACCGTAATCCACGATAAACCGGCCTGCTGGCCCTCAAGGCAGATCATTTCAAACAGCTGGCGACCCTCTTTTTGCGCCACACCCCATTCGGTATCGTGATACTCGATGTATAACGGATCCTGACTCACCCATCCGCAACGCTGCATAGCTGTTTCTCCCTCTGCGCTAAAAAAGTGGACGCCCGCCTTGACGGCTGAAAGATAAAGATAATAGTTAATACAGGGAAATCGTATCCCCACTAAAAACACAGCAATATTGCCGATTCGGCTCTTTTCTGGAGTCGCATTAATGATAATAAAGAAATGCAATGGCCTCCGGGGGTTCTTGATCCCGGCGAGCGTATCCGTCTGGGTGTCATGTGTCTCTGGAGCGAATGCCTGGCAACAGGAATATATCGCTATCGATACAAAAAGTAATACGTCGGAACGCTATACATGGGATAGCGATCACCAACCACGTTATGAAGATATTCTCGCCGAGCGGATGAAGTCCTCTGAGACGCCCGGCGGGCTGGCGTTAAACCAGGGGCTGGCGCCGCCGGACAGCGGCCGTGGCCTGAGCGTTGGCTGGAATTACCCGCTAGCAAACGGCGTAACCTCCGGGCCGGTGGCCAGCCTGCGCAGCGACGTCACCGCGCCGACGGTGAGAAGCGCAGGCGAGGTGGGCTACGTTAACACGCTCGGCTGGCGCATGGATTATCAGGCGCTGTGGGGCGTGCATCCCTGGGCGCAGGTGAGCTATAACCAGTCGCTCGCCAGCGATGTCTGGGCGCCGATGACCCGTGCCAGGGAGGGAGGCTGGAGCGATGTCACCCTGGGCGCTGATATGCGGTTGGGATCCCACGTGGCGGCATGGGCAACGCTGTCGCAGGCGGATAACCTGCCGTCAGGGGAAAATACGCTCTATTTGATGGGGGTCAGCGCCAATTTTTAATCGGGAATTGTTACGCATTTGAAACGATGTGGTTATTGTTAAATCTCAGCAATGGCGCATTTCTGTGAGATAGCGCACACTAACTTTTTGCCTGTAATTTACGGAATGAATGTTATGCAATGCCATTCATTCCAACATTAATGCATTTTATTCCCCGCTGATGGCAGTTCATGCCTTTTTCCCCCACTGGATGAGGGGCCTTCGCTATTGTGGCGGCAGTTAATTTATCAGGACAACTGCTATGAACGCTGCAAACCGTCAATCGACCCGCTGGCTGACACTGATCGGCACCATCATCACCCAATTCGCTCTCGGTTCGGTTTATACCTGGAGCCTGTTTAACAGTTCGCTGTCTGACAAACTGGGCGAGCCGGTCAGTCAGGTGGCTTTTTCCTTTGGTCTGCTGAGCCTCGGGCTGGCGCTCTCTTCGTCGGTCGCCGGCAAGCTGCAGGAGCGCTTTGGCGTGAAGCGCGTCACCATGGCCTCCGGGATCCTGCTCGGCCTGGGCTTCTTCCTGACCGCGCACTCCAGCAGCCTGATGATGCTGTGGCTGAGCGCGGGTGTGCTGGTGGGGCTGGCGGACGGCGCCGGTTACCTGCTGACCCTGTCGAACTGCGTGAAATGGTTCCCGGAGCGTAAAGGGCTGATCTCCGCCTTCTCCATTGGCTCCTATGGTCTCGGCAGCCTGGGGTTCAAATTCATTGATTCCCACCTGCTGGCCACCGTTGGCCTGGAAAAAACCTTCGTTATCTGGGGCGCTATCGTGCTGGTGATGATCGTCTTTGGCGCGACCCTGATGAAAGATGCGCCAAATCACCCGGCAGCCACCGCGGCCAACGGCGTCGTGGAAAACGACTTCACCCTCGCCGAATCGATGCGTAAACCGCAGTACTGGATGCTGGCGGTGATGTTCCTGACGGCCTGCATGAGCGGTCTGTACGTAATTGGCGTAGCGAAAGATATTGCCCAGGGAATGGTCCACCTGGATGTCGCCACGGCGGCCAACGCGGTAACGGTTATCTCGATTGCGAACCTCAGCGGTCGCCTGGTGTTAGGTATCCTGTCTGATAAAATCTCCCGCATTCGCGTGATTACCATCGGTCAGGTCGTGTCGCTGGTGGGGATGGCCGCGCTGCTGTTCGCCCCGCTGAATGCCTTGACCTTCTTCGCCGCCATCGCCTGCGTCGCCTTTAACTTCGGCGGCACCATTACCGTCTTCCCGTCGCTGGTGAGTGAGTTCTTTGGTCTGAACAATCTGGCGAAAAACTATGGCGTGATTTATCTGGGCTTCGGTATCGGCAGCATCTGCGGCTCTCTCATCGCTTCGCTGTTCGGCGGTTTCTACGTGACCTTCTGCGTGATCTTCGCCCTGCTGATCCTCTCGCTGGCGTTATCCACCACCATTCGTCAGCCGAAAAGCACGGTATATAACGAGGCGCACGCCTGAAACCTGCGGCGTGAAACGTGCCCCTGGTTATTTCCCTAAGCAAATAGTGCCAATCCAGCCAAATGTTTTGTAAATGTTTGGCTGGATCACATTCCCTCCTGATACTTTTCTCGTTCCCTGTGGTCTACTTATCGCGGTTTGTAGAGGTTTCTGATAACCAACCCTAACGCACCCTATTAGCCTACTGACTCGTGCCACAGCGTCAGGCGGTGTTTTATTCTTCTTTTTCCAGGTTTGCTTGCATGAAATATATTAGAACGATGACGCAGCAGAAGCTTAGTTTTTGGCTGGCGCTGTACATCGGCTGGTTTATGAACGTCGCCGTTTTTTTCCGGCGTTTCGATGGTTATGCTCAAGAGTTCACTTTCTGGAAAGGGCTTTCCGGTGTTGTTGAACTGGTTGCCACGGTATTTGTCACCTTCTTCCTGTTACGTCTTCTGTCGCTGTTCGGCCGCCGTATCTGGCGCATTCTGGCGACGCTGATTGTCCTGTTTTCCGCCGCGGCGAGTTACTACATGACGTTCCTCAATGTGGTGATTGGCTACGGGATTATCGCTTCGGTGATGACCACCGATATCGACCTGTCGAAAGAGGTCATCGGCTGGCACCTGATCCTCTGGCTGGTGGCGGTGAGCGCGCCGCCGTTGCTGTTCATCTGGAGCAACCGCTGCCGCCATACGCTGCTGCGCCAGCTGCGCACCCCGGGCCAGCGGGTTAAAAACGTGCTGATCGTGGTGCTGGCCGGACTGATTGTCTGGGGACCCATCCGCCTGCTAGAGCTGCGCCAGCATGATGTGGAGCGCCATTCGGAAGTGGATATGCCGAGCTATGGTGGGGTGATCGCCAACTCTTACCTGCCGTCGAACTGGTTGTCGGCGCTGGGTCTGTATGCCTGGGCGCAGGTGGATGAATCCTCAGACAACAAATCGCTGATTAACCCGGCGAAGAAGTTCACCTACGTCGCGCCGGAAGGTCTGGATGATACCTACGTGGTGTTTATCATTGGCGAAACGACCCGCTGGGACCATATGGGCATCCTCGGCTATAGCCGCAATACCACGCCAGAGCTGGAGAAAGAGAAGAATCTCGTCGCCTTCCGCGGTTACTCGTGCGATACCGCTACCAAACTGTCGTTACGCTGCATGTTTGTGCGCGAGGGCGGGGCGGAAGATAACCCACAGCGGACGCTCAAAGAGCAGAATGTCTTTGCCGTGCTGCATCAGCTGGGCTTCAGCGGCAATCTGTACGCCATGCAGAGCGAGATGTGGTTCTACAGCAACACGATGGCCAACAATATCGCCTACCGCGAGCAGATTGGCGCCGAGCCGCGCAACCGCGGTAAGAGCGTTGACGATATGCTGCTGGTGGATGAGATGAAGCGCGGTATGGCGCAGGGCAACGCCTCCGGTAAGCATCTGATCATTCTCCACACCAAAGGCTCCCACTTTAACTACACCCAACGCTACCCGCGCAGCTTCGCCCAGTGGAAACCGGAGTGCGTCGGCGTCGACAACAAGTGCTCGAAAGCGGAACTGATCAATTCCTACGACAATAGCGTGACCTATGTCGATCACTTTATCGTCAGCGTCCTCGACCAGCTGCGGGATAAGAAAGCGATTGTGTTCTATGCCGCCGACCACGGGGAGTCGATTAACGAGCGTGAACACCTGCACGGTACGCCGCGCAAGATGGCGCCGCCGGAGCAGTTCCGCGTGCCGATGATGGTGTGGATGTCGGATAAGTACCTGGAAAATCCCGATCACGCCGCCGCGTTTGCCCATCTGCAGCAGCAGGCTGCGATGAAGGTGCCGCGCCGTCACGTCGAGCTGTACGACACCATTATGGGCTGCCTCGGCTATACCTCGCCGGATGGCGGGATCAATGAGAACAACAACTGGTGCCGGTGGAAAAAGTAAGGCCCGATAGTTTTCAGATTCTCGGGTCTGTTTTCCTTTCCTGAGCCCAGGATAAGCTAATCCCTCGCCGGCTGACGCCGCGCGAGGGATTTTTTTCGCACAGTGGACGTGTCTGGCAGGTGACCTCTTCTTCTTTGATTACCCCTGCTTCCTCGCTTCCCCTGTGCATGAACTTTTCATGGAGAGAAAGGATGAAGGTGATAAAGGGGCTGGTCCTACTGTGCCTGATGATGCTCGCGGGCTGCCAGTCTGAGGAAGAGACCAGCCAGTTCCTGCTGGCCTGTAAATACGATGCGCCAGCGACGATCGCAGCCATGCTGGATAACGGCATTGATGTGGATGGTCAGGATAAAACCGGCTTAAGCGGCCTGATGGTCGCTGCTGCGGAAAATCGTCGCGATGTGGTGGAATTGCTGCTTAAGCGTCGGGCGAAGCCGAACCTCCAGACGCGCCAGGGCGTCACGGCGCTAATGCTGGCGGCGGCGCGTGGCAGCGATACCGCGATTATCGGCGATCTTCTCCAGGCGGGAGCGTCGGTGAATCAGACCTCCATCGACAAGAGTACGGCATTGATGTCCGCCATCTCCGACGGCGGGGACGTCAGAAACGACTATCAGCATATTCTGGCGATGAAAAAGCCCGATGCGCCTGTCGAAGAGGAGAGTACGCTGGACAAGATAGTTGGCGCAACGGCGGCGAAATCGCTGGCGACGGGCAATCGCGCGCTGATGACTGAAGACATGGCGTTACAACTGGCGCCCGGCGCGTTTAAGAAGAACGTCGACGAGATCGTGGCGCTGCTCCTCAAGCACGGCGCGGACGTGAAGGCCGTCAACGCGTCCGGGGAATCGGCCTTTTTCCTCGCTGTCGATCACGCGCGATCGGCGGAAACCATCACGACGTTGGCCAACGCCGGGGCGGACACCAGCCTGGCGGATAAATCCGGCACCACACCGCTGATGCTGGCGGCGGCGGGGGATGATCCCGATCTGGTGCTGGCGCTGTCGGCCTCCGGGGTGGAAGTGGATAAGCCGAACCGTGAAGGACTCACGGCGCTGCAGGTGGCGGCGGGTCAGGGGGCGCCTGCGGTGATCGCGGCGCTGGTGCAGCGCGGCGCAAAGGTGGACCAGCTTTCCGCCAACGATCTCAGCCCGCTGATGCTGGCGGTCAAAATGAATAATAAAGCCAATGTCGAGGCGCTGCTTGCGGCTGGCGCCAGCGTCAACCTCAGCAATAAGGCCGGCTATACGGCGATTGGCTACAGCCGGGCCGGCGAGGTTCGCCAGCTGCTGCTGGCACAGCATGCCGAGCTGAAGGGGCAGGCCGCGCATATGGCGCAAAGCGAACTGCAGTTTTGTGCTAATGCCTTTGCCGACAAGCTGGCATACAGCGATATCGCCCGGGCGGTGAATAACGATACCCGCCCGGATATTATGCGTCATCAGCAATCCTGCCCGGAGCTGGGGGAGCTGACGATGCTACTGGGAGAGTTTACATTCACCCCGGCGGGCGCAACCTATCTCGGCGAGCCGGTGACATGTAAGGTATCCGAATATCGCAAAACGTTTGAGGTGAACTGCCGCTAAAAACGTTGAGCAACCGGCGATTCGCTGCTCAGGCTGCTGAGTTTCTCGCCGGTTGAGCAATTTTTTGAAAATAAGGCATTGACGGGTAGGCATCCCAGCAGTAAGATGCGCCCCGCATTCGGTGATTGGCGCAGCCTGGTAGCGCACTTCGTTCGGGACGAAGGGGTCGGAGGTTCGAATCCTCTATCACCGACCAAATTCGAAAAGCCTGCTCAATGAGCAGGCTTTTTTGCATCTGGGGCCTGTGAGGATGAGAACCTCCGGGGGCAGGAGGTTCGACTCGCGTTTCGTAGGCCCGCGCAAGCGCATGGACTGACCCCATAAAGTTGGATGGTTCATATTAAGCGGCTCTCAGAGCCTGGGTTCGGTACTCTACCGGACTCAGGCCTTTTAATTTCAGGCTTATCCGCTCGTTGTTGTAGTAATGGATATAGTCCTCTACGGCTTTTCTTAGCGCACTGACACTCCTGAACTCCCTCAGATAAAAACACTCCGATTTCAGGGTCCCGAAGAAGTTTTCCATCACTGCATTATCCAGGCAGTTTCCTTTACGCGACATACTCTGCGTCATCCCATGCGCCTTTAAACGTTCCTGATAGCTCCTCATCCTGTAATGCCAGCCCTGATCCGAGTGCAGCAGCGGAGCATCTCCCGGTCTGAGCTTCGGGAACGCACCGTCCAGCATCGTATTCACCATCTCCATCACCGGCCTTTCCGACAGGCTGTAGGCGATAACCTCCCGGTTAAACAGATCGAGAACTGACGACAGGTAAAGCTTTTTTCCCTGTACCGGGAACTCTGTCACATCTGTTACCCATTTTTCGTTGGCTTTTGACGCACCGAAGTTCCGGCTCAGGATATTGGGCGCGGCCTCGCCCGTTCTCCCTTTCCAGGCACGATATTTTTTCGCCCTTATCACAGACCGGAGTGACAGTTCTGCCATCAGCCGCTGCACTGTTTTATGGTTTATCCGCAGCCCCTGTTTTCTCAGTGCGAGCGTGATCCTGCGGTAGCCATAACGACCTTTGTGATAGTGGTATATCTTCCTGATGTTCTCTTTAAGACCCGCATACCTGTCCCCTTGCTTCAGTGCATTCATATTGTAATACCACGTGCTACGGGACATACCGGCCGCCCGCAGAAGGTCCCGCAGAGCGTGTTCATGCCTTAGTTCACTGATTATCAGGGCTTTTTGCCATTTTTTTCGCTCTGAACCAAGGCTTTCAACTTTTTTAGATAGGCATTCTCTGCCCGCAGATAACGCAGTTCGGCCCTGAGCTCTTCGGGGAGAGTTTTTCCAGCTCTTTATCTGTCAGTGGTGGGATATTTTTTGGCTTTGTCATTTGTCCGGGCCGTCCGCATTGCATGTTTAAAAGACCTTCCGCTCCGGCATCGTTGTACACGTCGAGCCAGCGCCGGACAAGTATTTCTGCGGAGAGATTAAACCGGGCAGCCGCTTCACGCATCGTCAGGCGGTCACTGATAACCGCCCGGACGACCACGAGTTTAAATTCATCGGAATAATGATTATTTTTTGCAGTCAGGCCTTCTGCACCGTGGAACTGCCATGCCCTGACCCAGCGACGGACAGATGTTCTTTCAATACCAAAAAGGTCGGCTGTACTCTGTTCTCCGTCTTTACCGGACAAATAATGATTAACCACAGCCAGTTTTGTTTCAGGGGAATACTTTGGTTTAGCCATAAAATTGCACCTTACTCAGTTGGGTGTCCAACTTTTGGGGTGCAGTCCAGCAGCGCCGCCGGGCATCATCAGTGCACAACTGGCCAAAAATACCACCAAAATCACAATAAACGTCTTTACTCAGGTTTTCAGCCGGCTATTCGCTATTTTGTGACATCTTCCATTGCATTTTTTTATCGATGAACAGATCTTTTTTCGCGAAGCTTATGGCTGAATGCAGCATTTTCCGCTGTGCGTTTTAACGTTCACGCTATTAATCGCTCACATATTGGTCACACAGCAAGAAATTTTTCTCATTTGCTGGCATTGTTTCCCACTGGGTGTTGCAAATTAATAAGGTCTTTATTCTGCTGAATTGCCAGTAGCATAAATTTCTCTGCTGAAAATAGCGTCCTGAAGTTTTTTTAATCTTTGCCTGCCGTTTCTCACGCTGGATGTAAAACCCGGCTGGCTGTATTGACGTTTCCCCATTCTGTTGACAGATTGTAGGGCATGAGGGGCATTTCATGGAGAATCCGTACTGCAACTCAGTCGTTTTTGCGAAAGGAATCCCCATCTCTCTCTACGCCTTCGGGCACCACCGACCGGACCGGGTAAAAAATAAATAAAGGTCCGGCGGATATATGCAAACAACATCACAATTTTGGAGCAGAATAATGAGTATTTCCTTGAAGAAATCAGGGATGCTGAAGCTTGGTCTGAGCCTGGTCGCCATGACCGTCGCCGCCAGCGTGCAAGCGAAAACCCTGGTTTATTGTTCTGAAGGCTCGCCGGAAGGATTTAACCCACAGCTCTTCACCTCTGGCACCACCTATGATGCCAGCTCCGTACCGATCTATAACCGCCTGGTCGAATTTAAAACCGGTACGACGGAAGTTATTCCAGGACTTGCTGAGAAATGGGAAGTCAGTGCGGATGGCAAAACCTATACTTTCCACCTCCGTCAGGGTGTGAAGTGGCAGGATAATAAAGACTTTAAACCAACCCGTGACCTGAACGCCGATGACGTGGTGTTCTCCTTCGATCGCCAGAAGAATACTAATAACCCGTACCATAAAGTTTCAGGCGGCAGCTATGAATACTTTGAAGGGATGGGCTTACCGGACCTGATTAGCGAAGTGAAGAAAGTGGACGATAATACCGTCCAGTTCGTCCTGACCCGTCCGGAAGCGCCGTTCCTCGCTGATCTGGCCATGGACTTCGCCTCCATTCTTTCGAAAGAGTATGCTGACAACATGCTGAAAGCCGGCACGCCGGAAAAAGTGGATCTCAATCCTATCGGTACCGGCCCATTCCAGCTGCTGCAATACCAGAAAGATTCCCGCATTCTGTATAAAGCCTTCCCGGGCTACTGGGGTACCAAGCCGAAGATCGATCGTCTGGTCTTCTCCATCACCCCGGACGCTTCCGTGCGCTATGCCAAGCTGCAGAAAAACGAGTGCCAGGTGATGCCGTACCCGAACCCGGCGGACATCGCGCGCATGAAGGAAGATAAGAACATTACCCTGCTGGAACAGCCGGGTCTGAACGTTGGTTATCTCTCCTTTAACACCGAGAAGAAACCGCTGGACGACGTCAAAGTACGTCAGGCGCTGACCTACGCGGTCAACAAAGAAGCGATCATCAAAGCGGTTTACCAGGGCGCAGGCCAGGCGGCGAAGAACCTGATCCCGCCGACCATGTGGGGCTATAACGACGACGTTAAGGACTACACCTACGATCCGGAGAAGGCGAAGCAGCTGCTGAAAGAAGCGGGCCTGGAAAAAGGCTTCACCATCGATCTGTGGGCGATGCCGGTACAGCGTCCGTACAACCCGAACGCCCGCCGCATGGCGGAGATGATTC
Source organism: Klebsiella sp. KPN54798 (assembly GCF_021184225.1). Taxonomy (NCBI): domain Bacteria; kingdom Pseudomonadati; phylum Pseudomonadota; class Gammaproteobacteria; order Enterobacterales; family Enterobacteriaceae; genus Klebsiella; species Klebsiella sp. KPN54798. The sequence continues at coordinate 225,093 of NZ_CP089234.1, forward strand.
AGGCTGACTGGGCCAAGATTGGCGTCCAGGCCAAGATCGTCACCTACGAGTGGGGCGAGTATCTGAAGCGGGCGAAAGCGGGCGAGCACCAGAGCGTGATGATGGGCTGGACCGGCGACAACGGGGATCCGGATAACTTCTTCGCGACCCTGTTCAGCTGCGCCGCGGCGAAAGACGGCTCCAACTACTCGCGCTGGTGCTATAAGCCGTTTGAAGATCTTATTCAGCCGGCCCGCGCTACCGACGACCACAACAAGCGTATTGAACTGTACAAACAGGCTCAGGTAGTGATGCATGACCAGGCTCCGGCGCTGATCATTGCTCACTCCACCGTCTATGAGCCGGTGCGTAAAGAAGTCAAAGGCTATGTGGTGGACCCGCTGGGCAAACACCACTTCGATAACGTCTCTGTCGAATAATAAGCACGATGCCTGACCCCCTCTCCCCGCGTGGGAGAGGCGGGGGGCGTATTCCCGCTATTCCGGGGAATGCTTTTGTGAGCAATACAGACGCCCTGTCGCCAGGCGGGGCGTCACTAGAGAGAATCCGGGTTATGTTGCAGTTTATTCTCCGACGTCTGGGACTAGTCATCCCGACATTTATCGGTATCACCCTTCTCACCTTTGCCTTCGTCCATATGATCCCCGGCGATCCGGTGATGATTATGGCGGGCGAACGTGGTATTTCCCCCGAACGTCACGCGCAGCTGCTGGCCGAAATGGGCCTTGATAAGCCGCTGTGGCAGCAATATGCCCACTATATCTGGGGCGTGCTGCACGGCGATTTAGGCATCTCGCTGAAAAGCCGCATTCCCGTGTGGCAGGAGTTTGTCCCACGCTTTAAAGCCACCCTTGAGCTGGGCGTCTGCGCGATGATCTTCGCCGTCGCCGTCGGCATTCCGGTGGGCGTGCTGGCTGCGGTAAAACGCGGCTCCATCTTTGACCACACCGCGGTGGGCCTGGCGCTGACCGGCTACTCAATGCCTATCTTCTGGTGGGGCATGATGCTGATTATGCTGGTTTCGGTGCAGCTAAACCTGACGCCGGTCTCCGGGCGCATCAGCGATACGGTGTTCCTTGACGATACCCTGCCGCTGACCGGCTTTATGCTGATCGACACCGCCATCTGGGGCGAGCAGGGCGACTTTATTGACGCCTTAATGCATATGATCCTGCCCGCTATCGTGCTGGGCACCATCCCGCTGGCGGTGATCGTGCGTATGACCCGTTCGTCGATGCTGGAAGTGCTTGGCGAAGACTATATCCGTACCGCGCGCGCCAAAGGCCTGACCCGGATGCGGGTGATCGTGATCCACGCGCTGCGTAACGCGATGCTGCCGGTGGTCACGGTGATTGGTCTGCAGGTGGGCACCCTGCTGGCGGGCGCCATCCTGACGGAAACCATTTTCTCATGGCCTGGTTTAGGTCGCTGGCTGATCGACGCGCTGCAGCGTCGCGATTATCCGGTGGTGCAGGGCGGGGTGCTGCTGGTGGCGACGATGATTATCCTCGTTAACCTGCTGGTCGACCTGCTGTACGGCGTGGTGAACCCGCGTATCCGGCATAAGAAGTAAGGGGCCATCATGTCACAAGTTACTGAAAATAAAGTTATCGCTGCGCCGGTACCCATGACTCCGCTGCAGGAGTTCTGGCACTATTTCAAACGCAACAAAGGGGCGGTCGTCGGGCTGGTATACGTGGTGGTGATGATCGTCATCGCGGTATTCGCCAACTTCCTCGCCCCCTATAACCCGGCGGATCAGTTCCGTGATTCGCTGCTGGCGCCGCCGTTCTGGCAGGACGGCGGCAGCATGGCGCATCTGCTCGGCACCGACGACGTGGGCCGCGATATTCTGTCGCGCCTGATGTACGGCGCCCGCCTGTCGCTGCTGGTGGGCTGCCTGGTGGTGGTCCTGTCGCTGATCCTCGGCGTGGTGCTCGGCCTGGTGGCGGGCTATTTCGGCGGAGTGGTGGACTCAATCATCATGCGCGTCGTCGATATTATGCTGGCGCTGCCGAGTCTGCTGCTGGCGCTGGTGCTGGTGGCAATCTTCGGGCCCTCCATCGTCAACGCCTCGCTGGCGCTAACCTTCGTGGCGCTCCCGCACTATGTGCGTCTCACGCGCGCCGCGGTGCTGGTGGAGGTCAACCGTGACTACGTGACCGCCTCCCGCGTAGCGGGCGCCGGCGCGATGCGCCAGATGTTCGTTAATATTCTGCCTAACTGTCTCGCGCCGCTGATCGTTCAGGCGTCGCTGGGCTTTTCCAACGCCATTCTCGACATGGCAGCGCTGGGGTTCCTCGGCATGGGCGCGCAGCCGCCGACGCCGGAGTGGGGCACCATGCTTTCCGACGTGTTGCAGTTCGCGCAGAGCGCCTGGTGGGTAGTCACCTTCCCGGGCGTGGCGATCCTGCTGACGGTGCTGGCATTTAACCTGATGGGTGACGGTCTGCGTGACGCGCTCGATCCCAAACTGAAGCAGTAAGAGGTTCGAGATGGCGTTATTGAATGTAGATAAATTATCGGTGCATTTCGGCGATGAAAACGCGCCGTTCCGCGCCGTAGACCGCATCAGCTATAGCGTGAAGCAGGGTGAAGTGGTCGGTATCGTCGGAGAGTCCGGCTCCGGTAAATCTGTCAGCTCGCTGGCGATTATGGGGCTGATTGACTATCCCGGCCGGGTGATGGCGGACAAACTGGAATTTAACGGCCGCGATCTGCAGCGCATCTCTGAAAAAGAGCGGCGCCAGCTGGTGGGGGCGGAAGTGGCGATGATCTTCCAGGATCCAATGACCAGCCTCAACCCGTGCTTTACCGTCGGCTACCAGATTATGGAAGCGATTAAGGTCCATCAGGGTGGTAATAAGCAAACCCGCCGCCAGCGGGCCATCGACCTGCTGAACCTGGTGGGCATTCCCGATCCGGCCTCGCGGCTGGACGTCTATCCGCATCAGCTTTCCGGCGGCATGAGCCAGCGCGTGATGATCGCGATGGCGATTGCCTGTCGGCCAAAACTACTGATTGCCGATGAACCGACCACCGCGCTGGACGTGACCATTCAGGCGCAAATCATTGAGCTACTGCTGGATCTGCAGCAGCAGGAGAATATGGCGCTGGTGCTGATCACCCACGACCTGGCGCTGGTGGCGGAAGCCGCGCATAAAATTATCGTTATGTACGCGGGTCAGGTGGTGGAGACCGGTGACGCGAAAGATATCTTCCGCGCGCCGCGCCATCCTTATACCCAGGCGCTGCTGCGCGCGCTGCCGGAATTCGCCCAGGATAAAGCGCGTCTGGCCTCGCTGCCGGGCGTGGTGCCGGGGAAATATGACCGTCCCAACGGCTGCCTGCTTAATCCGCGCTGCCCCTATGCCACGGATAAATGCCGTAGCGAAGAGCCGGCGCTCGCGGATCTGACCGGCGGCCGCCAGTCTAAATGTCACTACCCACTCGATGATGCCGGGAGGCCTGGATTATGAGTACGCAAAAGGCCGCCACGCCACAACCGCTGTTGCAGGCCATTGATCTGAAAAAACACTATCCGGTGAAGAAGGGGTTATTCGCCCCGGAACGGCTGGTGAAGGCGCTGGACGGCGTCTCCTTTACCCTTGAGCGCGGTAAAACGCTGGCGGTAGTGGGGGAGTCGGGCTGCGGCAAATCGACCCTCGGTCGTCTGCTGACGATGATTGAGATCCCCACCGGCGGCGAGCTCTATTATCAGGGGCAGGATCTGCTTAAGCACGACCCGCAGGCGCAGAAGCTGCGGCGGCAAAAAATCCAGATTGTGTTCCAGAACCCGTATGGTTCGCTGAACCCGCGTAAAAAAGTGGGGCAGATTCTGGAGGAGCCGCTGCTGATTAACAGCAGCCTGAGCAAAGAGCAGCGGCGTGAAAAAGCGCTGGCGATGATGGCGAAAGTGGGCCTGAAAACCGAGCATTACGATCGCTACCCGCATATGTTCTCCGGCGGTCAGCGTCAGCGTATCGCTATTGCTCGCGGGCTAATGCTGGATCCAGATGTGGTGATTGCCGATGAGCCGGTCTCCGCGCTGGACGTTTCGGTACGCGCTCAGGTGCTGAACCTGATGATGGATCTGCAGCAGGATTTAGGGCTGTCCTACGTGTTTATCTCCCACGACCTGTCGGTCGTCGAGCACATCGCCGATGAAGTGATGGTGATGTATCTCGGCCGCTGCGTGGAGAAGGGCACCAAAGACCAGATCTTCAACAATCCGCGTCATCCGTACACCCAGGCGCTGCTGTCGGCGACGCCGCGTCTGAACCCAGACGACCGGCGCGAGCGGATCAAGCTGACCGGCGAACTGCCGAGCCCGCTAAATCCGCCACCGGGCTGCGCCTTTAACGCGCGCTGTCGCCGTCGCTTTGGCCCCTGCACTCAGCTCCAGCCGCAGCTGAAGGATTACGGCGGCCAGCTGGTGGCCTGCTTTGCCGTCGACCAGGATGAGAATCCGCAAAAGTCCCACGCCTGATGGCGCGCTCCCGGTCCCATGGCCGGGAGCTTCTCTCCCGCCGTGGATAAAACCTGGCGCTTACGCATATTGCCGCAGTTTATGTCACGCTCTCAGAGCATTCTTCGTAGATTATCCGAAAAAATAAGCCTTTCAGTCCATTTTTATAGAATTAAAGAGAAATTAAAATGGTTCAGGTTTATTCTTTCGCTGATCTGACGCTATGATTTCATCATGACCTAATACTTTTATATAAAAACGACTGGGAAGCGTGGTGATTGCGGGAGGTTAAGGATGTACGCATACCTAAAAAATGGGGCTACCCTTCTGCAAGGGAAATGTTAGTGTAGCGATACTTCTGCCGTGGAATCATCCCGAAAATCAAATTCTAAACTATTATAACCCTGTCAATCGTGTGTATTGGTACGTCACCATCGGCGCGTTATCTGGCATCCCAGAAGCGTCACGATATTTTTAATATACCCAGAAAATAACAACAAACTTAATATGAAATTTTTAAAATCATGAGGTTATCAATGAACCATTATGATGATCTGCAGCGCTTTCAAGAAAAAACGCGGACGCAAAACCTCAACTTTCAGGATCTTTCTTCGCAAGCCGCCACGCGGGAACACGGCGACTTGGCGATCCTCAATCAGCTAAATCCCGGCGCCGAGAAAACCTCTTCTCTGGCGCTGGGAGGCTCGGTCTCCGCGCCGTTGCCGCAGTCGGTGCCCGCGGATCTGTTCCGCCAGGTAGAGGCGGCCGTAGCAGCGGCGCCAACCTCTGATCCTGTTGTGTCTGCCGCTTCGGCCGCGCCTGCTACTTCCCAGCCGGTCGTGGAGACCGCCGCAGCCGCACCGGAGCCGGTCAGGCAGGAGCCTGCGCCGACCCCTGCGCCTTCAATTCCGGCGTCGGAACCGGCCATGGCGCCGCCGCCGAGAATGGCCCCCCGACCCGCGCCCGCCGCTGAGAACTATGCCCACCTGTTCGCCGCGAAAAGCGCGGAGCCGGTGGCGAAAAATAAAGACCAGCCTTTGAAATCACTTCTGGAAAGGATCGCGACATGCCGTTGATTTGCGTCTGTTCACCGAAAGGCGGCGTAGGGAAAACGACCCTGGCGGCCAATTTAGCCTATTCGCTGGCGCGGACGGGCAGCAAAGTTCTGGCGCTGGATTTTGATGTCCAGAACGCGCTGCGTTTGCATTTTGGCGTACCGCTGAACGATGAGCGGGGCTATGTGGCGAAGGCGCTGGAGCTGCACGACTGGAGCCAGTGCGTGTTGAGCGCCGGCAGTAATATTTTCGTCCTGCCATATGGCGAAGTGAGCGAGGCGCAGCGTCAGGCGTTTGATGAGCAACTGACCCATAATGACCATTTCCTCCAGCGCGGTCTGTCCGCGCTGCTTAATTATCCCGGGCTTATCACCATCGCCGATATGCCCCCTGGACCTTCGCCCGCGCTAAAGGCGCTGACGGGGCTGGCGGACCTGCATCTTATCCCGCTGCTGGCGGATACCGCCTCGATGTCGACCCTGGCGCACGTAGAAAAGCAGCGCCTGACCGGCGCGGCGCTGAATCATAAGCACGGGCACTATTTCGTCATTAACCAAAGCGATAGCCGTCGCCAGGTCAGCCGGGACGTCACCAGCCTGATGGAAGAGAAACTGGGCGAGCGACTGCTTGGCGTGATCCATCGTGATGAAAGCGTGGTGGAGGCCAATGCCTCGCAGAAGTCGATCCTGGACTTTAACGCTTCCTCGGCAGCGGCCTTCGATATTGAAATCATGGCTAAAAAAATATCTTCGCTGTTGGGTATTCATATTGGCGATGGCACGGTGCACAGCCAGCCACGCATGTCAGGGCGTTAACTTTTTGCAGGGCTGCTGAATGAAAAAATCTCTTTTTTGGTTGCTGGCGCTGGTGCTGTCACCCGTCGCCGTGCTGGTGGTGATCACGCCGATGGACAGCCAAAAGCAGTATATTTTTGGTCTGTTAAGTATCGGTATTCTCTTTCTGATGGGCTTCAGCAAGCGCCGCAGCGTATCGGTCATTATGGTCGTCACGTCGCTGCTGATGTCCACCCGTTACATGTATTTTCGCCTCACGCAGACCCTGCACTTCAACTCGTCCATTGAAGCTATTCTCGGCATGGGACTCTTTCTGGCGGAAGTCTATATCTGGGTGATGCTACTGCTTAACTATCTGCAGACGGTCTGGCCGCTGAAGCGCGGCATTGTTCCGCTGCCGGATGATATGAGTAAGTGGCCGACGGTCGATATCTATATTCCGAGCTATAACGAACCGCTGGAGGTGGTGCGCGATACCGTCCTGGCGGCACAATGCATTGATTATCCAAAAGATAAAATGAAAATCTATCTTCTGGATGACGGTAAGCGCAGCGAGTTTGCCGTGTTCGCCGCCGACGTTGGGGTGGGCTATATCACCCGCAATGACAACAAGCACGCCAAAGCGGGGAACCTTAACCATGCGCTGACCCTGACTCAGGGGGAGCTTATCTGCGTTTTCGACTGCGACCACGTCGCCACGCGCGTGTTCCTGCAGGCCACCGTCGGCGGCTTCCTGAAAGACCCGATGCTGGCTCTGGTGCAGACGCCGCACTACTTCTATTCCCCGGATCCATTTGAACGTAACCTCTCCGTCGGACGCAACATTCCCAACGAAGGGATGTTGTTCTATGGCCCGATTCAGCAGGGGAACGACAACTGGAACGCCACCTTTTTCTGCGGCTCCTGCGCGGTGATCCGTCGCGAGGCGCTGGCGCAGATCGGCGGTTTCGCCGTCGAAACGGTGACCGAAGATGCTCATACGGCGCTGAAGTTTCAGCGTCTGGGGTGGAAGTCGGCCTTTCTCGATATCCCACTGGCCGCAGGCCTCGCTACTGAACGCCTGGTGGTGCACGTCATCCAGCGTACCCGCTGGGCGCGCGGGATGACGCAGATTTTCCGCGTCGATAATCCGCTGTTTGGCCGCGGGCTGACTTTTCAGCAGCGCTTGTGCTATCTCAGCGCCATGCTCTACTACCAGTTCGCGCTGCCCAGGGTGGTGTTTGTCACCGCCCCGCTGGCTTACCTGCTGTTTAACCTCAATATTATTTACTCGTCGGCGAGCCTGATCGTCTCCTATGCCCTGCCGCACCTGTTCCTCGCTATTTACGTCGGTTCGCGAATGAACGGCCGCTATCGCTACAGCTTCTGGGGGGAAATTTACGATATTGTGCTGGCCTTCCACCTGGTGCTGCCGACCCTGGTGACGATGATTTTCCCTAAACGCGGCAAGTTCAACGTCACCGATAAGGGGGGCTGCTTGACGTCGGCTACTTCGATTTCACCGTGGTGCGCCCGCACCTGGTGGTGGCCTGCCTGCTGGCCCTGGGGTGGTGGTCGGCATCGTCCGGGCGATTGGCCATGACTATTTTGGCTCGGATCCCAACGTTATCGCCCTCAACGTCGGGTGGGGATCTACAGTCTGATCTTCCTGCTGGCGGCGATTGCCGTGGCGCGCGAAACGCGGCAGGTGCGAAAAACCATTCGTATCGATGTCGATATTCCGGTGGTGATCCATTACGCCAGCGGCATCGTCTCGCGCAGCCATACCGCGGACCTGTCGATGGGCGGCTGCCGCGTGGTCGCGCCTGATAATCGCCATCTGGAGGATGACATCGAAGAGATTGAGCTGATCCTGCAGTCCGGGGCTATCTCGATTCCGGCCCAGCTGGTCACCTCTGACGAGCGCTTCCTGCGCCTCAAGTTTGATGAAGATATTCCGCTTTCGCGCCGCCGTGAACTGGTGCGCGTGGTGCTGGCCCGCGCGGATGCGTGGATTAATCCGCCGCGCCCGCAGGATAACCCGTTCCGCTCCTTCTTCACCATTTTACGCTGCGTGTTCGAACTGTTCTGGCTGACGTGGAAAACCCGTCGCAGCCAGCGCAATCGGGCAACAGTGGCGAAAACGGCGCAGGAGGATGGGACGTTATGAAGCGATTAACCACGCTGGCGCTGCTGGCAGGGATGCTCTCTGCGCCTGCGCTACACAGTGAAGAACCGGGCTCCGGCTCCGCTGCCCCGCTGAGCTTCCCGCAGCTCAACGACGCGGCGGACAGCGAGCCAGGCGACGAACCTCCGGCTGCCTCGCCGGAGGAGGGCGCCTCTCCGGCAGCCCCCGCCACCGCCGGCGATGCGGCGGCGACGGCCCCTGCGCCGGTTATGCCGGACTTACCCCCGCCGGTGAGCGGCACGGCCGCGCCGGAGGTCATTCCTGTCGCTCCGGTCTGGGGAGGCGATCTGAATCTGGCGCAGATGGGGATGCCGGACGGGATTATCCTCAGCGGCGGCCAGCGACAGGGTGGGGTCAGCTTTACCCTGCCTGCCGATCAGGTGGTGATCCATTCGCAGCTCAGCCTTGCCGTTCGCGTATCGCCGGAGATGGCGAGCCGCAACGCCACCCTGCAGCTGATGCTCAACGGTCAACCGCTCGGCACGCTGCCGCTGGGCGCCGATGGCGAGGATGTCTCCCATTATCAGCTGGATATTCCGCCCGCGCTGATGGTCTCCAGCAATAACCTGAGCGTGAAGATCAACGATGGCGATACCCTGCAGTGCCAGCGTGACATTCATGATACGTCGCGGGTGACGGTGCTGCCCACGTCGCATTTCAGCTGGGAAAGCCAGCAGCTGAACATCAGCGACGACCTGAGCCACTTCCCGCGGCCCTTCTTTGACAGCATGCAGATGACCCCGGCGGACATTGCGGTCGCCTATGGGGCCAAGCCGTCGGCGGACGTCTTCAGCGCCGCGGCGCTGATCTCCTCCTGGCTGGGTATCCAGGCGGACTATCGCGGCATCGCCTTCAGCGCTCTGCGCGACCGTCTGCCGGAACGCCACGGCATCGTGATTGGCCATCCGGGGGAGCAGGTGGGCGGCATGATGCTGCCGGAAACCGATAAGCCGCTGCTGCGCATCATCGCCAACCCCGCCAATCCGGCCTATAAACTGCTGCTGATTGTCGGCAAAAACGATACGGCGCTGCGCATGGCCGCCTGGCGGTTAACCCGCGGCAACTTTGCGCCGCAAACCGCGACGCTGGATGTCGAACCGCAGACCATCCCGGTTGGCAAAGCATATGATGCCCCGCGCTGGATCCCCACCGATCGTCCGGTCAAGCTCAGCGAGCTGCTGCGTAAGGATCAAAGCCCGACCGTCAGCGGCGTCTGGCACGAACCTTTACGTATCGCCTTCCGCGCCGCGCCCGATCTCTATCTGTGGGATGGGGAGACCATTCCGCTACAGGTTGGCTACCGCTTCCCGTCGGAAAGCTGGATTAATGAGGACAAGTCCTTGCTGAGCGTAACGCTCAACGGCACCTTCCTCAACAACCTGCCGATGAACAAGCAGGGGCCGCTGGAGAAAGTCTGGCGCTACCTCGGGGGCGATGCGCGCCAGGAGCGCTTTACCATCCCGCTGGCGCCCTACCTGATTTACGGCGATAACCAGCTGTCGATGTACTTCAATGTGGTGCCAAAGGACGATGTTCCGTGTTCGGTGCTGCTGAATAACAATATCAAGAGCCGGATCACTGACGACTCCTGGATCGATTTGAGCAAGACGCGTCACTTCTCGCTGTTGCCCAATCTCTCCTACTTTGTCGGCGCCTCGTTCCCCTTCTCGCGGCTGGCGGACTATTCGCAGACGACCCTTCTGCTGCCGGCGGACCCGTCTGAAACCCAGGTGGCGACCCTGCTGAATCTGGCGGCACGCTCCGGGAACGCGACCGGCACCGCGCTGGCGAATAACCGCGTCGTGCTCGGGATGCCCACCGGCGGGGGGGATTTGCAGTCGCTGCGTGAACGTGACGTGCTGGCGGTCACCGCTCTCGATCAGCAGGCCTTTAACCAGAGCCTGCTGGCCGACTCACCCTACCGCCCGGTAGATAATGTGCTGAGCGTCCGCGAGCCAGACCTGTGGCAAAAAGTCCAGCGCCGGCTCACCGGCGACTGGACTTCCGCCAGCCTCGACGCCGATCGCTACTTTTCGTCGAGCAGCGCCTGGCGCGGGTTCATCAGCTATCGCTCGCCGTGGAATTCCACCCGCCTGGTGGTGGTGGCGCTGGCCAGCAATGATGACCAGCTGGCGCGACTGAAGACCGATCTGGACTCGCCGCGCATTAACGCCGGGATCCGCGGCGATACCGCGGTGATCACCAGCGATAACGGGGTGCGCAGCTTCCAGGTGAGTACGCCGTTCCCCAGCGGTCAGATGCCGTGGTACATGATGGCGGTCTGGTATGCCAGCCAGCACTCAGGTTTCCTGGCGGTGCTGGGGCTGATTGCCACCTCGATAATGGGACTGGCGCTGACCGCGATGTTTAAACGTCACGCCCGTAAGCGTCTGGGTTCGGGGGATAACCAATGAAAAGAAAAATAATAATAACGATGAAAAACACCCGTCGGCTCACCACGTTCTGCCTCACCGGCGCGTTGACTCTCGCTGCCTCGGGCGGCGCGCTGGCGTCGGGGAACGACGCGGCGCTACAGGCGCTGTTCGCTCAGGCCAACTACTGGCATGAGAAATCTCATGACGAGCTGGCGATGGAGTCCCTGCAGAAGGTGCTCTCGGTGGATGCCAACAACACCCAGGCGCTGTATCTGATGGCGCTCTGGTCGCAGCAGGGCGGCGATATGCAGGCGGCGGCGCAGTGGCGCGCGCGGCTGGCGAAAGCGGCCCCTGACAGCCCGGGACTACAGGATCTGGACAACGCCAAAAAGATGTCGCAGGTGCCGCAGGGCCAGCTCAACCTGGCCCGCCAGCAGGCGCGCGGAGGCAATATCCCCGGGGCGCTGGCGACCTGGCGCAGTATGTTCAATGGCAATACGCCGCCTGCCGGGCTGGCGGCGGAATATTACCTGACCATGGCCAGCGACAAATCGCTCTATCCGCAGGCTATCAGCGAGCTGCGCCAGTACGTGGCGCAGCATCCGCAGGAGAACGCCCCGCGGGTGGCGTTGGGCAAAGCGTTAACCTGGCGGGAAGAGACTCGCCGGGAAGGGATCGCCCTGCTCGAGCCGATGGCCAGCGGCAATAAAGAGGCGGACAGCGGCTTGCGCCAGGCGCTGCTCTGGCTGGGCCCGCAGGCCGGGGATGAGCAGTATTACGACACCTGGATGCAGCGGCATCCCCAGGACAGCGAAGTTCAGAATTACTTTCGCGAACGGCGCAGCGGTCAGGCGCGCGGCCAGGGCTACGCCAATCTCAACAGCGGCAATACCGCCGCCGCGAAACAGCAGTTTGAAGAGGTATTGCAGACCAACCCCCAGGATGCCGATGCGCTGGCGGGCATGGGCTATATCGCCCAGCGCAGCGGCGACTACCAGGCCGCGTCGCAGTATTTGAGCCGGGCCGCGGACCTCGGCGGCGACGCCTCGGCGACCCGTCGTCAGCAGGCGGCCGATGCACTGTTCTACGGCCAGCTGGCGCAGGCCCAGCAGGCCTATAAGCAGGGCAATATCAGCCAGGCGCTGGCGCTCTCCGCGCCGTTGGCGCAGCAGAGCGGGGCGCAGGGCGCCTCGGCGAAGCTGTTCCGCGCCGATGTGCTGCGGCACAACAAAGATTTGCCCCAGGCGGAGCAAACGCTGCGCTCACTGTTAAATGACGATCCGCAGAACGCGGCGGCGCGGGAAAACCTCTATTACGTGCTGCGCGAGCAGAATAAATCCGCCGAGGCGCAGGCGATGCTGCAGACGCTCCCGCAGAGCCTGCGGCAAAAACTGCAGCCGCGGGTGGTGGCCGGTATGCCGGGCGATGCCCTGCGCCGTCAGGCCCAGGCGCAGGTCAGCGGCGGTAACCCAGCCGGCGCCATTGCCACCCTGCGCGAAGGCGTCGCCCGCTATCCGGACGATCCCTGGCTGCGCCTCGACCTGGCCCGGCTGCTGCAAAAATCGGGTAACGGCAGCGAGGCCTCTTCGCTGATGTCGGCGGCCTATCGCCCCGGCGCCAGCAACAGTGCGCTGTATGCCGCCGCCCTGTTTGCCAGCGAAAACGGCGCCTGGCAGCAGGCGCAGACGCTGCTGGCGCGCATTCCCGGCGGCAGCCAGACCAGCGACATGCGCGATTTGCGCCAGCGGGTGAACTACAACCTGCAGTTGGTGACGGCCGAAAACTACCTGGCGCAGGGCAATACCATCGCCGCCAGCAATACCCTGCGGGCGATGGCCTCCACGCCGCCAAAAGCCCCGGCGGACGCCGGCAAGCTGGCGCGTCTGCTGGCCGAGAGCGGCGACCTGACCACCGCGGTCTCGCTGGTGCGCAACAATATCAGCAGCGGCGTATCCGGCAATGCCGGGGATTACGCCGATCAGATCGCTGTCCTGAATCAGGCCGGGCTGACCGGCGAGGCGCAGAACCTGATCAGCAATCCGCAGCTGCAGGCCAGCAGTACGCCGACGCAGCTGGCGAGCATTCGCAATGGCTATGTGATCAACGAAGCCGACCGCCTGCGCGAGCAGGGCAATTACGCTGCGGCGTATGACAAGCTGATCCGCGCTATGCAAAGCGATCCGCAAAATACCGATCTGATGTTCGCCATGGCGCGGCTGTACCAGAGCGGCAAAATGAACAAAGAGGCCGGGGTGGTCTATGACTACCTGATGACGCGCGATACGCCGAACCAGGATGCGCGCGCCGGGGCCATCGACGTGGCGCTGTCGGCGGGGAACAACGATCGCGCTGAACAGCTGGCCGGCGGTTTGCGCCAGGATAACTCCCCGGATCGCCTGCTGCTGCTGGCGAGAGTGGCGGAGGCCCAGGGACATCATCAGCAGGCGATGACCTATCTGCGCAGCGCCCGCGGCAAACTGCTGGGCATGCAAAGCACCAACAGTAGCGAAACGCCGACCGTCGGCGGGGTGCTGGCGGCGGATAACCCCTTTATCGGCGTGTCGCAAACGTCGGCGCCGACGCGGACGGCCTCCGCCTACGGGCAGTACATGCCGTGGCAGGTTGCCCAGTCGGCCGCCGCGCCTGGTTCCACGCTGCCGGGGATCCAGCGCACCGATCTGCCGGTGGACACCGCCCAGACGCGGATGCTGCGTCAGGTGGACACCATGATGGAGTCGCTGCAGGAGAAAACCGGCAGCTGGCTGCAGGGGGGAATGGACGTGCGTGGACGCGACGGCGAATCGGGCACCAGCAAGCTGACGGAGCTCCGGACGCCGCTGACCTGGTCATCCTCGCCGTTTGGCGACTCGCGCTTTGACTTTACCGTCACCCCGGTGTCGTTGAACGCCGGGACCGCCAGCGGCGACGCCTGGCGTCGCTACGGCGCCAACCCGCTGGCTAACGCGGTCTCCAACATGGTGAGTACCGCCACCAGCGAGCAGGCGGCGATCGCCTCGATGACCGAGGCGGAGCGGACGGCCTATTTCGCCAGCAATCCAGGTGCCGAGGCGTTAAGCGGCCTCGGCACCCTGAACGCGGCAGATTTCAATCCGACCACCAGCAGCGGGATGGAAAACCTGGCGAAGCTCGGGAGCTATGATGCGGGGCAGGTGGCCAGCTATCTCTCTTCGTCCAGCCGCAAGCCGAACGTTGACCAGACCAGCGGCTCGACCGATTCGCAGAAGGCCAATGGCGTCGAACTGGCGCTGGCGTTAAGCGGTGACGATTACCGGGTCGATATCGGCAGCACGCCGTTGGGCCAGGATCTTAATACCGTAGTCGGCGGGGTGAAATGGTCGCCCAAGCTGACCAACTATCTGTCGCTGATCCTCACCGGCGAACGCCGCTCGCTAACCGACAGCCTGCTTTCCTACGTGGGTCTGAAAGACGCCTATTCCGGGAAAACCTGGGGGCAGGTGACGAAAAACGGCGGCACCCTGCAGCTGAGCTATGACGACGGCGACGCGGGCTTCTATGTCGGCGGCGGTGGATACAGCTATCTGGGGCAGAACGTCGCCAGCAACACCAGTATCAACGCCAATGCCGGGGTCTATCTTCGTCCCTACCATGACGAATACCGCCAGCTGCAGGCCGGGTTGAGCATGAGCTATATGGATTACTCCAAAAACCTCAGCTACTTCACCTATGGTCAGGGGGGCTACTTTAGTCCGCAAAACTACGTCAGCGTATCGCTGCCGGTCAGTCTAACGGAGAAATATGATAACTGGACCATGAAGCTCGGCGGCTCGGTGGGCTATCAGTCTTACAGTCAGGATAAGAGCGCCTATTTCCCGACCAATTCGGAGTGGCAGCAGACCCTGGAGACGGCGGTGAGCAATGGGTTTGCCAAGGAAGCCTACTACTCCGCGACCTCGAAGAGCGGCATAGGGTATACCCTGCGCGCCGGGGCGGATTACAAGGTCAACAAACAAATGACCCTGGGGGGCCAGATTGGCTATGACACCTTCGGGGATTATAACGAAAGCACCGCCGGGCTCTATATTCGCTATATGTTAGGAGAACATTGATGATGACGGAGAACAATAACCCGGTGGTGATGACCTGGTTTCAGCAGCAGCAGACGCCTGCCGGATGGTTCGATCTGTTGATTATTATGATCGAAGGTATGCTAAATAATGCCGGCGAGCTGGAAAGCCAGCCCTTCCTGCGTCAGATGGGCGCCTCGCTGGCGGAGACCCATCCGCTGCCGGCGTCGGAGACGGTGGGGGATCTGGAGGCCAATATCAACCGGTTGCTGACTCATTTTCACTGGGGCGTGGTGACCATCGATGTCGGTGAGGACGGCCTGCGCCTGCGCCATCAGGCGTTGCCGGTCAGCCGCGACGAAGCGGGGCGCGTGCGCTGGTGCAACGCGTTCTGTGCCATACTCGAGGGGTTATATTCTCGCTGGCTGCAGAGTCAGGGAGGCAGTGCCCACGTGATACTGCAGCGTGAGCGGGTGTTCTCCGTCTCTGACGTTCAGTTTCTCTACTACCATCCATAAAGAGTGAATTTATGCCCCTGCGTGCTTTAGTGGCGGTGATAGTGACAACGGTAGTGATGCTGGTGCCCAGGGCGTGGGCGGATACGGCCTGGGAGCGCTATAAGGCCCGTTTTATGATGCCGGATGGTCGTATCATTGATACCGCCAATGGCAATGTGTCGCATACGGAAGGTCAGGGCTTCGCCATGCTCCTGGCGGTGGCGAATAACGATCGTCCGGCGTTCGACAAGCTGTGGCAGTGGACGGACAACACCCTGCGCAACAAGTCTAACGGGTTGTTTTACTGGCGCTATAACCCGGTGGCGCCGGACCCTATCGCCGATAAAAACAACGCCTCCGATGGCGATACCCTGATCGCCTGGGCGCTGCTGCGCGCGCAAAAGCAGTGGCAGGATAAGCGCTATGCGATTGCCTCTGACGCCATCACCGCCGCCCTGCTGAAGTCTACGGTGGTGACTTTCGCCGGTCGCCAGGTAATGCTCCCGGGTGTGAAAGGGTTCAACCTCAATGATCACCTGAACCTTAACCCTTCCTATTTCATCTTCCCGGCCTGGCGCGCCTTCGCGGAGCGGACGCATCTCACCGCCTGGCGGACATTGCAGAGCGACGGACAGGCGCTGCTGGGGCAGATGGGCTGGGGGAAATCACATCTACCCAGCGACTGGGTGGCGCTGCGGGCGGATGGCAAGATGCTGCCAGCCAAAGAGTGGCCGCCGCGGATGAGTTTCGATGCGATCCGTATCCCGCTGTATCTCTCGTGGGCCGATCCGCACAGCGCCTTGCTCGCGCCCTGGAAGGCCTGGATGCAGAGTTACCCGCGCCTGCAAACCCCGGCGTGGATCAACGTCAGCACCAACGAGGTGGCTCCCTGGTATATGGCCGGCGGCCTGCTGGCGGTGCGCGATCTGACGCTGGGTGAACCGCAGGAGGCGCCGCAGATTGACGACAAGGATGATTATTACTCTGCCAGCCTCAAGCTGTTGGTCTGGCTGGCGAAACAGGATCAGCGCTAAATACGGTGATTGATTTGCCGCCTTCCCCGCCCGTATGCCTGCGGGCTGAGAAGGTAGAATGGGAACGTCTCACGATGTAAGGCCGCCAACATAGGCGGCCTTGTCGCTTATTGCGGATAAGGCACCCAGCTACCGCCATTCAGCTGGACATAAGGCTTGCCCTGATACTGGATGACGATGGCGTTGGCGTTCTCGGACACCGCCGCGCTCTGCGGCAGGTTGGCGACATACTGCTGCCAGTTGACGCTGTCCTCGCTGAACATTTTGCCGTCGAGGGCGCGCACCACCAGCTCCGACACCGCCAGATAACTGCTGGGCTGATCGATGATAATCGGCGCCCCTTCATGCGGCGCCTTCATGCCGAAGAATTTCACCGCCGTCGGGACGTTAGTGATCGACGGGCTTGGAATATCGCGCAGGCCAGATACCTGCATCTTATCGCCCTTCAGCGCGCCGCCGTGTTCCGGCACCACCACCACCATCACTTTCCGCCCCGATTTCTCCAGCTCGGTGAAGAAGTTATCCAGGTCATCAAACAGCTTCTGCGCCCGCACTTTGTAGTCTGCGGTTTTGCTTTGTCCCGGGAAGTGGTTGCCGTCATGCAGCGGCAGGGTGTTATAGAAGGTGGCGTTCCGCGGATTG
Source organism: Klebsiella sp. KPN54798 (assembly GCF_021184225.1). Lineage (NCBI taxonomy): Bacteria > Pseudomonadati > Pseudomonadota > Gammaproteobacteria > Enterobacterales > Enterobacteriaceae > Klebsiella > Klebsiella sp. KPN54798. The sequence goes on from NZ_CP089234.1 coordinate 242,171, forward strand.
CTGCTGGCCTCTTCGGTCTTCAGCCAGCGGTTGAGGACCGCCAGATCCTCATACACCGGGGAGCCGTCAAACGCCTGCAGGCTGACCGGCAGGCCGGTCTGGTCCATCAGCGGACTCTGCATACCGCCCAGCGAACGCAGCTCTTTCAGGAAGTCGCCGAACAGACCGTTATGGCCGAGCATCAGCTGCTGGTTGAAGCCGAGCTTTGCCAGGTTTTCAAACAGGTAGCAGTCGGCGCCGGACGGCTGATACAGATTAGTATGCGACAGCTGGCCGCAGCTGGCGCGCAGCAGGCGCACCGCCGCCGGGCCGCTGTAGGAGGTCGCGGAGTTAAAGTTTTTGAAGACAATATCAAAGTGCTTCCATAGCGGATGATCCATCAGACCGGCGGCTTCAATATCCGACCAGGAGAGGGAGCAGATGTTGATCACCAGCAGGTCAAACGGCTGCGCATCCGCCGGCAGCTGGTCCGGGAACGGCGTCTTGCGCTTCTGCTCGGCGGCATAGAAAGCGTTCAGCCAGTTGGTCAGGTTGGCTGAGGTCGGCGGCTCGGTCTGCGGCGGAATATCGCTGTTGGCGGGGCTGGACGCGGCGCCAGCGGCGGCGTTGGCCCCGGTATTGGCCTGTGCGGTCGTGGCGGCGGCCGTGGTGGGCTGACCGGAGGGCCATAGGGTAAAGGCCGGCAGCAGCGGGCTGACCGCCAGCCAGACGACCATTGCCGAGACAAACACGGTGACGCGCAGCCACTGGCTGATAAACAACCATAGCACCAGCAAAACAAAGAAGGCGCCAACCATGCTCCAGTTGATAAAGCGGACAATCAGATCCCAGATATAGCTGGCGCTGAAGCCGGCGATTTGCGACCCCTGGCTAAAAATCGACTCTGGCCCGGGCAGCCAGGTATCGTGCCAGAACAGCGCGAATCCCAGCGGAATAGCGATCCAGTGGCGGATACGGTGTAGCTTTTCGCGCGGGATCGGCACCAGCAGAAAGGCGAGAAATACCAGGTTCAGCATCGGATGGAAATTGAGATACCCGGCCCACAGCAGGGCAAACTTGACCAGAAAGTAGAAGTTCCAGCCGCCAAGGCCGCGCCAGTACTGCCAGAGCGGAAGCGGTGCCGCGGTCGTTTTTTTATTTGTCATTTGTTCGCTTTGCCTTGCTTAACCGTTGTTCCCCGGCGTAATACCCCTGCCGGTTTCACGTAACGGGGTTTAAAGAACATCAGTCTTAACGTCGTGCGGATCCGGCGCTGATAGTGGCGCGTCAGGTAGCCCAGCGGAAAAAATAGCAGGGCGCAGAGCACCACCAGTTGCAGAATATCGGCGAGAGACATCATCAGGCTTGCTCCTCGCGGGTGGTTAACCGGTGTGGTTCGGGGTAGCGTCGCCAGTGGCGTCCATCGTGGGTGGCGTTAATGGTCTCGTTTTTACCGACTGAGAGAGGCAGCGGCGTGTTCCAGCGCGCCGGCTCGACGCCGCGCATGATTACGATTTCCGAGAGGATTTGCTTGTCTTCAAACCACACCATACGGTTAGAAAAAATATCGCCGGTCGGCAGCGGGAAAATGTGGTTTAGCGCGGTATCGAGGTCATTGATCCGGCAAAACGACAAAAACAGCACCAGCCGGTTATTGCCGATGGTCATGATGTCGCCCATCCGGTTAGGTTTGCATAACGTCAGCGCCTGTTCAACGCGCAGCCCCGGCGCCGGGCGCAGGGCCACCATCACGCCTTTGCTGTCGGGTGGAAGCAGGGTATTGGTCATCACGTTGTGCACCGCTTCGCAGAAGGCATCCCACTTCTGGTAGCCGCGCAGCTTTAACGGCTGGCTCCAGGTCAGCAGGGTGGCAAAATCTTCCGGGATATGGCGGGAGAACTTTTGGTTCTGTACGCTTTCGATTAGCGTCAGGCAGCGGGAGAGCGATGCGCTGCTGGGGATCACCAGGCTGGCGCCGCTGCTGAGCAGTAGCCGCTCATCGGTCGCGCGCAGGCTCGGGGTTTGTTCACGGACGATGATTTTCAGCGCCGTACCGCGCTGGCGACGCAGGGTATGAATATAGCGGCCCAGCTGTTCAATTTGCGTATTTTGGGTAATGGAGAAGAGGATCGTCGCCGCTTGCGCGGTGCGCCCGGCGTTGAAGACCTCGTCGTTGGTGTCAAACAGCGTCCAGTATTCCGACAGCGGCGGGGCGCCTTCCAGCACGCGCACATGGCTGAGGATCGCTTTTTCGTCGCTGCGCGGCTGCACGCTGGTTTCAGCGTCCTGCGCTAATCGCCAGCCGGCGTCATCATGTTGCACCATCAGCTGCTGTTGGGCGCTGATACCCTTATCGCTTCCCCACCAGGCAATATCAAAGATATGCCGGTCGCCCTGGTAACGAATACTTGCCAGTCCGGAAAGGGAGCGGTACTCACGTAATAAGGGAGTCAGCTGCCGATCGATATCCTGCGCGGAATTGATCGCTAAGAACGCGCAACGGTGATATTGCGCCCAGCGGCTGGTCTTTTCTACCCAGGCGCATAACTTTTCATTATTTATATTTTGCCAGGCATTTTCAGCGCATAGCAGAATAAACAAATAATTGCCAGGTTCGAGGGAGCAGACTAAATCGCGGTGTATTTCCTCCAGCGCCTGCGGGCGATTCGGCAGGGTGAACAGCGCGATATTATCCGGACCGTGAATATGATCTAATGAAATGATATCCTTGGGTTTGTTTCCCATAACCAGCGCGGCAACGTGGCTGTTTTTCGCCTGCGCGGCCAGTGTCTGATTAAACAGGCTGACGGCATCGGCATAACGGTCGACGTTGAGCCACCATACTCCGCCGACCGGCATATGGCACACTTCATCCCATAATGATGAAATACCCAAAGTAAATACATTATCCACGGCATCCCTCGTGCGCCCTGATTGACACTGAATAAGTTTACTAGCGAAACCGACAGAGTAAACCTAACATTGAAATTAAAGGTCATCAGTTTTAGCATGTACACCTGCTTTTAAGGATGAGCTGTATACGTCCTCTGGTTTAATAATAAATTTCGAACGGACAGAGATATGCCAGCAAAAGATCCTGCGGTACCCACGGACGCCACGCTGGGGTACACCTTTCAAAATGATTTTCTGGCGCTTAGCCGGGCATTTTCCCTGCCGGATATTGATTATCATGATATTTCCAGGCGCGAACAGCTGAACGCGGCGCTGAAGCGCTGGCCGCTGCTGGCAGAGTTTGCAGAGAAAAAATAAGGAAGCCGGAGATGGCTATTCTGGGATTACAGGGCGTGCGCGGGGGAACTGGCGTCACGTCCATTACGGCTGCACTCGCCTGGGCCCTGCAATTGCTCGGTGAAAGCGTGCTGGCGATCGACGCCAGCCCGGATAATATGCTGCGCTTTTTCTTTAATACCGATATCCATCATCAGGACGGCTGGGCGCGGGCGCTGCTCGACGGCCGGGACTGGCGTGACGCGGGCTTGCGCTATACGCAGCATATCGATCTGCTGCCGTTTGGCCAGCTCAGCGCCGGTGAAAGAGAAAATGTCGACCAGCTGCAGCCCACCCTGGGGGCGATAGCGGAGGCAGTACAGCAGCTACAGGGCCAGTACCGCTGGCTGCTGCTGGATCTGCCGGCGGGTTATTCGCCGTTGACCCGCGAGCTGCTGACGCTTTGCGATCGCTCGCTGGTGGTGGTTCATCCCGACGCCAATAGCCATATCCGTCTACACCAGCAGCCCCTCCCGGCCAACGGCGATATTCTGATTAACGATCTGCGGGTCGGCAGCCAGCTGCAGGAAGATCTCTACCAGCTGTGGCTGGAGAGCCAGCCGCGCATCCTGCCGGTGACGATTCACCGCGACGAGGCGATGGCCGAGTGCCTGGCGGCGAAACAACCTCTCGGGGAGTATCGTCAGGATTCGCTGGCGGCGGAAGAGGTGCTGACCCTGGCGAACTGGTGCCTGATCCACTATTCCGCCGGGAGAGCGGCATGATCCGCCTCAGTACGCTGCTGCTGGCCCCGCCGGTGGGGGAGCGGCTGCGTGCGCGCTATGATGACTATCGGCAGCACGGCGCTTCGTGGCTGTCGGCGTCGCTTGGCTGTCTGTGGGCGTCGCTGGTCTGGGCGCTGATGCCGCTGGAGACGCCGCGCTGGCAGGCGATTCTGGCCCGCCATGAAACCTATTTTCCCCACATAAATCCGCATCGCCCGCGTCCGCTGGATCCGCTGCGCTACCTGCTGCAATCCCTGTGGTTACTGACGACGCGCGTGCCGGAGCCGGAGAAAAAGGTCAACTGGCGTTCGCTGGCGGCGCTGGAAGGGGTGCACGGTCGCTATACGCAGTGGCTGGAAAAATTGCCTGAGCAGATGAACGCCCGCACCGGCCATCTGGATAAACAGAAAGAGCTGGCGCACCTCAATCCTAAACTGCGCCGGGCGATCCTTGGGGGGGTGACCTTCTGCTCGCTGGTGCTGGCGCTGATGTGTATTACGCAGCCCTTTAACCCGCTGTCGCAGTTTATCTTCCTGATGCTGCTGTGGGGCGTGGCGCTGCTGGTGCGACGCATCCCGGGCCGTTTCTCGGCGCTGATGCTGATCGTGCTGTCGCTGACGGTGTCGTGCCGCTATATCTGGTGGCGCTATACCTCGACGCTGAACTGGAACGACCCGGTAAGTCTGGTGTGCGGGATCATTCTGCTGTTCGCAGAGACCTACGCCTGGGTGGTGCTGGTGCTGGGCTACTTCCAGGTGGTCTGGCCGCTGAATCGCCAGCCGGTGCCGCTGCCGGAGGACATGGATTTGTGGCCAACTGTGGACATCTTCGTCCCCACCTATAACGAAGATCTCAACGTGGTGAAAAACACCATTTACGCCTCGCAGGGCATCGACTGGCCGAAGGACAAGCTGAACATCTGGATCCTCGACGACGGCGGACGGGAAGCGTTTCGCCAGTTTGCCAAAGATGTTGGGGTGCACTATATCGCCCGCACCAGCCACGAACACGCCAAGGCCGGCAACATCAATAATGCGCTGAAATATGCCAAAGGGGAGTTCGTCTCGATCTTTGACTGCGACCATGTGCCGACGCGCTCGTTTCTGCAGATGACCATGGGCTGGTTCCTGAAAGAGAAAGAGCTGGCGATGATGCAGACCCCGCACCACTTCTTCTCGCCCGATCCCTTTGAGCGCAACCTTGGTCGTTTTCGCAAAACGCCGAACGAAGGGACGCTATTCTACGGCCTGGTGCAGGACGGGAACGACATGTGGGACGCCACCTTCTTCTGCGGCTCCTGCGCCGTTATCCGCCGCGGCCCGCTGGATGAAATTGGCGGGATAGCCGTCGAAACGGTGACCGAAGATGCCCACACCTCGCTGCGTCTGCACCGGCGGGGATATACCTCCGCCTATATGCGTATTCCGCAGGCGGCGGGGCTGGCGACGGAGAGTTTATCCGCGCATATCGGCCAGCGCATCCGCTGGGCGCGCGGGATGGTGCAGATATTCCGCCTCGATAATCCGCTGTTTGGCAAAGGCCTGAAGCTGGTGCAGCGCGTCTGCTACGCCAACGCCATGCTTCACTTTCTCTCCGGTATTCCGCGCCTCATCTTCCTCACGGCGCCGCTGGCCTTTTTGCTGCTCCATGCCTATATCATTTATGCGCCAGCGCTGATGATCGCGCTATTCGTGTTGCCGCACATGATCCACGCCAGCCTGACCAACTCGAAGATTCAGGGCAAATATCGCCATTCGTTCTGGAGTGAAATTTACGAGACGGTGCTGGCCTGGTATATCGCGCCGCCCACTTTTGTGGCGCTGATCAACCCGCATAAAGGCAAGTTCAACGTCACCGCGAAGGGCGGGCTGGTGGAAGAGGAGTATGTCGACTGGGTGATCTCCCGGCCCTATATCTACCTGGTGCTGCTCAATCTGGTCGGCGTCGCGGTGGGGATCTGGCGCTTCATGTACGGCCCGGAAAATGAAATCCTCACCGTCTGGGTGAGTATTGTCTGGGTATTCTACAACCTGATTATTCTTGGCGGCGCGGTGGCGGTCTCGGTTGAAAGCAAGCAGGTTCGCCGTTCGCACCGTGTCGAAATGAGCATGCCGGCGGCTATCGCCCGCGAAGATGGCCACCTGTTCTCCTGCACCGTCCACGACTATTCCGACGGCGGACTGGGGATCAAAATTAACGGCGACGCGCAGGTGCTGGAAGGCCAGAACGCCAGGCTGCTGCTCAAACGGGGACAGCAGGAGTATGCCTTCCCGGTCAGGGTCGCGCGGGTCAACGGCAGCGAAGTGGGGCTCCAGCTGCTGCCGTTAACCAACCAGCAGCATATCGATTTTGTGCAGTGTACGTTTGCCCGCGCTGATACGTGGGCGCTTTGGCAGGATAGCTTCCCGGAAGATAAGCCGATGGAAAGCCTGCTGGATATCCTCAAGCTGGGCTTCCGTGGCTATCGTCACCTGGCGGAGTTTTCGCCGCCGTCGGTGAAGGTGGTTTTCCGCGCGCTCACTTCGCTGGTGGCCTGGATAGCGTCGTTTGTACCCCGACGCCCTGAACGCGCCGCGCCGACGCTCTCCGCAGACCCGGCAATGGCTCAACAATGATGATAATGCGATGAAAAGAAAACTTTCCTGGATGTGTGCAGTAGCGGTGGGCATGTGCAGCTGGTATCCACTGGCCTCTTATGCGGCGCCGGCCGCGGTGGCGAACGCTGCCCCTGTCGTTCAGCCGCAGGCCGCGACCCCGGCTGCGCCGATCGTGGTGGGCGAGCCGACGGCGACCCTCGCCGAACCGACCGCTCCGGCGGCGGTGGCCGAGAACGTGCCGCAGCGGGAGGTGAAGCTGAGCTTTGCCACCATCGCGCCGCCGCCCGGCAGCATCGTGCTGCGCGGCTCACGGCCTGACGCGTCGGTCGAATTCGGCATGCGCAGCGATGAGCTGGTCGCCAACGCGCTGCTCAATCTGGAATACACCCCATCGCCCTCGCTGCTGCCCGTGCAGTCGCAGTTGAAGGTCTATCTTAACGATGAGCTGATGGGCGTCCTGCCCGTCACCAAAGAGCAGCTGGGGAAAAAGATCCGCGCGCAGCTGCCGATTGACCCGCTGTACATCACCGACTTCAACCGCGTACGGCTGGAGTTTGTCGGCCACTACCGCGATGTCTGCGAAAACCCGGCCAGCAGCACGCTGTGGCTGGACGTCGGACGCGAAAGCTATCTGGATCTCACCTACCAGTCGCTGAAGGTAAATAACGATCTGTCACACTTCCCGGTGCCGTTCTACGATCCGCGCGATAACCGCCCGCTGAAGCTGCCGATGATTTTCCCGGGCTCGCCAGCGGTCACCCAGCAGCAGGCGGCGGCGATAGTCGCCTCCTGGTTCGGCAGCAAGGCCGGCTGGCGCGGCCAGCAGTTCCCGGTCTATTTCAATGAACTGCCGGATCGTAACGCCATTGTCTTCGCCACCAACGACAAGCGTCCGGACTTCCTGCGCGATCATCCGCCGGTCAAGGCGCCGACCATCGAAATGATCGACAACCCGAACGATCCCTACGTCAAGCTGCTGGTGATTTTCGGCCGCGATGATAACGATCTGCTGCTGGCGGCGAAGGGGATTGCTCAGGGCAATATTCTGTTCCGCGGCAGCAGCGTCACCGTGGACGGCATCAAAACCCTGCAGCCGCGTCAGCCTTACGACGCGCCGAACTGGGTGCGCACCGACCGTTCGGTCACCTTTGCTGAGCTGAAAACCTATGAGCAACAGCTGCAGTCCAGCGGCCTGGTGCCGGATGCCATCACCGTGGCGCTTAACCTGCCGCCGGATCTCTATCTGCTGCGGGCCAACGGCATCGATATGGATCTGAAATACCGCTACACCATGCCGCCGGTGAAGGACAGCTCGCGGATGGATATCAGCCTCAACGACCAGTTCCTGCAGTCGTTCAGCCTTAACAGCTCCCAGGACGTGAACAAACTGATCCTGCGCCTGCCGGTGCTGCAGGGGCTGCTGGACGGCAAATCGGAGGTCACCATCCCCGCGCTGCGTCTTGGGGCGGTCAACCAGCTGCGCTTTGACTTCCAGTATATGAACCCGATGCCCGGCGGCTCCATCGACAACTGTATTACCTTCCAGCCGGTGCAGAACCACGTGGTGATCGGCGACGATTCGACCATCGACTTCTCGAAGTATTATCACTTTATCGCCTTGCCGGACCTGCGCGTCTTCGCCAATGCGGGCTTCCCTTACAGCCGTATGGCGGACCTTTCCGACACGCTGGTGGTGGTGCCGAAGGCGCCGACCCAGGGCCAGGTGGCGACGCTGCTGCAGGCGCTGGGGGGCATCGGTTCGCAGACCGGTCTGGCGGCGATTAATCTGCAAATGACCGACGATGGCAACCAGATCAAGAATAAAGACGCGGATCTGCTGCTGATCGGCGCGATCCCGTCGTCGCTCAAGGACGACACCAAAATCAACCTGCTGGTCGAGGCGACCAAAAGCTGGGTGAAAATGCCGATGCGCCACTATGACCTGGCGAGCATTTATCCCGACGATGAGGCCCGCACGCCCAATACCCGCACCGACATTACCTCTTCCGGGCCGATGGCGGCGGTGATTGGCTTCCAGTCGCCGTATAACGATCAGCGCAGCGTGGTGGCCCTGCTGGCCGACAGCCCGCGCGGTAATGAACTGCTGACCAACGCCCTCAACGACAGCGGTAAGCGGGCAGCGATGTTTGGCTCGGTGGCGGTGATCCGCGAATCCGGCGTCAACAGTCTGCGGGTGGGGGATATTTACTACGTGGGTCATCTGCCCTGGTTCGAGCGCATCTGGTTCGCGCTCTCTAACCACCCGATACTGCTGGCGATCTTCGCCGCCATCAGCATTGTGCTGCTGGCATGGGTGCTGTGGCGCATGCTGCGCATCATCAGCCGCCGCCGTCTTAGCCTGGATGATGAGTAAACCATGATGAAAGTACTTTGTGGCGCGGTGCTCTCGGCGCTGCTGCTGGCGGCGGGCCAGGTGGGCGCCGCCTGCCAGTGGCCCGCCTGGGAGCAGTTTAAACAAGCGTACGTCAGCCCCGAGGGACGGGTGATTGACCCCAGCGATGCGCGCAAAATCTCCACCTCGGAAGGACAGAGCTATGGCCTGTTTTTCGCCCTGGCGGCCAACGATCGCGCAGGGTTCGACAAACTGCTGACCTGGACGCAGAACAACCTGGCGGAAGGCGATCTGAAACAACATTTGCCGGGCTGGCTGTGGGGCAAAAAGGACGATGAGCAGTGGACCCTGCTGGACAGCAACTCGGCGTCCGACTCGGATCTGTGGATAGCCTGGGCGCTGCTGGAGGCGGGGCGCCTGTGGCAACAGCCGCAGTACACCGAGACCGGTAAAGCCCTGCTGGCGCGGATTGTCGCTGAAGAGACGGTGGCGGTGCCGGGCCTCGGCACGATGCTGCTGCCGGGAAAAGTCGGTTTTGCCGATGACAGCGGCTGGCGGTTTAACCCCAGCTATCTTCCGCCGCAGCTGGCCACCTACTTTGTGCGTTTTGGCGCGCCGTGGCCCGCTCTGCGCGATAGTAACCTGCGCCTGCTGCTGGAGACCGCGCCGAAAGGCTTTACCCCGGACTGGGTGCGCTATGAGAAAGGGAAAGGCTGGCAGCTGAAAACCGAAAAGCCGCCGATCGGCAGCTATGACGCGATTCGCGTCTACCTGTGGGTGGGCATGCTCCATGATGGCGATAAGCAGAAAGCGCGTCTGTTGCAACGCTTCGCGCCGATGGCGGCGCAGACCACGAAGCAGGGGGTACCCCCGGAGAAAGTGAATATCGCCACCGGCAAAACCAGCGGCCAGGGGCCAGTGGGCTTCTCCGCGGCAATGCTGCCGTTTTTACAGGACGACGAGGCCCGGTCGGTGCAACGCCAGCGCGTCGCCGATAACTATCCCGGCGCGGATGCCTACTACAGCGCAGTTCTGACGCTGTTCGGCCAGGGTTGGGATCAACACCGTTTTCGTTTCACGGCGAGTGGTGAATTACAACCTGACTGGAACCAGGAATGCGCAAGCTCTCACTAAGTTTACTCACGCTGTCCCTCGGCGTTGCGCTGCTGCCGTTAGCGCAGGCGGCGACGACGCCTGCCCAGGAGCATCTGCTGGAGCAGGTCCGCCTCGGCGAGGCCAGCAATCGTGAAGACCTGGTGCGCCAGTCGCTGTACCGTCTGGAGCTGATTGATCCCAACAACCCGGAGCTGATTGCCGCGCGGATGCGCTATCTGCTGCGTCAGGGGGATGCCGCCGGGGCGCAAAAAGAGCTGGAACGACTGACGAAGCAGGCGCCGGACTCCCCGGAGCTGAAGGCGTCGCGCAATGAGATGAAAAGCAACACCGGCGAGGGCCGCCAGGCGCTGCAGCAGGCGCGACTGCTGGGCGTGGCCGGGAAGGTCGATGAAGCCATCGCCGCCTATGAAAAACTGTACGGCGGGGTGCCGGATGACGTTGACGTCGCCATTGAGTACTGGACGCTGGTGGCGCGCCTGCCGGCCCGCCATAGCGAAGGCGTCAGCCAGTTGAAAAAACTGAACGCCAGCGCGCCGGGCAACGTCAGCCTGCTGACTTCGCTGGCGAAGCAGATGTTCGCCGATAACAAACCGCAGGAGGGGTTCGCCTATCTGGCGGAGATGGCCCGATCGGCCTCGGGACGCGGTATCGCCGCCGATATGTGGTTCAGTGAGGTGAAAAGCATGCCGGTGAGTAAGGCCAGCGTGCAGGCGTTGCAGCAATTTCTTCTGCAGTTTCCCACCGGCTCGGTGGCGGCGAACGCCCGCGTTCTGCTCGACCAACAGCAGGCGCAGCTGCAGGATCCGACTTTCCGCGCCCGCTCGGAAGGGCTGGCGGCGGTCAAGTCCGGGAATACCACGCAGGCGGTCGCGGATCTGCAGAAAGCCGTTCAGGCCGACAGCCGCGACAGCGACGCGGTGGGCGCTCTCGGCCAGGCCTATTCCCAGCGCGGCGACCGCGCGCGGGCAGTGGCGCAGCTCAGTAAAGCGATTGCTATGGACCCTGACAGCCCGAACCGCGGCAAGTGGGACAGCCTGCTGCAAACTAACCGCTACTGGCTGCTGATAAAGCAGGGGGATAACGCCCTGAAAGCCGGCCAGCTTTCGCAGGCGCAGAACTATTATGCCCAGGCGCAGCGGGTCGATCGCACCGACAGCTATGCCGTGCTGGGGCTGGGGGACGTCGCGGCGGCGCGCAAAGAGGCGGCGGCGGCGGAGCGCTATTACCAGCAGGCGTTGCGCCTGGATCGCGGCAATAACCTGGCGGTGCGCGGCCTGGCCAACCTCTATCGCGCCGAATCGCCGGAGAAAGCCAGCGCCTGGATCGCCGGCCTCCCTCCCGCTCAGCGGCGGAGCATCGATGATATTGAGCGCAGCCTGACTAACGACCGGCTGGAGAAACAGGCGCAGGCTCTGGAGAGCCAGGGCAACTGGGCGCAGGCGGCGGAAGTTCAGCGTCGGCGCCTGGCGCTGGATCCGGACAGCGTCTGGATAACCTACCGTCTGGCGCGGGATCTGGTCAGCGCCGGCGAACGCCAGGAGGCCGACGCGCTGATGCGGACGATGGTCAACCGCCAGCCGCAGGACGCCGAACGGGTCTACGCCTCGGGACTCTACCTGTCGGGGAACGACCAGGACGATCTGGCTCTGGCGCAAATCGCCGCTCTGCCGCGCAGCGCGTGGACGGATAACATTCGTGAGCTCGAAGCGCGTTTGCAAAGCGACCGGGTGCTGCGCCAGGCCAACCAGCTGCGCGACAGCGGTAACGAAGCGCAGGCGATCGCCCTTATCCGACAGCAGCCCGCCTCGGTGCGCTATGACCTGACGCTCGCCGACTGGGCGCAGCAGCGCGGCGACAGCCAGACGGCGATTGCCAACTATCAGCGGGTGCTGCGCCAGGAGGCCGACAACGGCGATGCGCGCCTCGGCCTTGCGGAAGTCTACCTGGCCGAGGGCGATAAACCGGCCGCCCGGGCGCAGGTCATGCAGCTGAAAGGCGCAGAGACCGAATCCATGAACATGCAGCGGCGGGTGGCGCTGGCGCGAGCTGGCCTTGGCGATACCGCTGACGCGCAACGGATTTTTAATCAGATTGTGCCGCAGGCGAAGGCGCAGCCGCCCTCGATGGAGAGCGCGCTGGTGCTGCGCGATGCCGCGCGCTTTGCCACCCAGAGCGGGGCGCCGCAGCAGGCGCTGACGCACTACCGGGAAGCGATGGTGGCCTCCGGCATTACCCCCGCGCAGCCGCAGGATAACGATACTTTTACGCGGCTGACGCGCAACGACAGCCATGATGACTGGCTGAAGCGCGGGATCCGCAGCGATGCCGCCGACCTTTATCGTCAGCAGGATCTGAACGTCACCCTGGAACATGACTTCTGGGGTTCCAGCGGCACCGGCGGCTATTCCGACCTGAAGGCGCATACCACCATGCTGCAGATGGATGCTCCGCTGGCGGATGGCCGGATGTTCTTCCGCACCGACCTGGTCAATATGGATGCCGGCAGCTTTTCCACCCACAGCGACGGGAGCTACTCGCCCAGCTGGGGCACCTGCGGGGAGATCGCCTGTACCAGCGGCAGTAAAAATCAGACCGACAGCGGGGCCAGCGTGGCGGTCGGCTGGAAGAATGACACCTGGAGCGGGGATATCGGCACCACGCCGATGGGCTTCAATGTCGTCGATGTGGTGGGGGGGCTGAGCTACAGCAGCGACGTCGGGCCGGTGGGGTACACGGTCAACGTCCACCGGCGGCCTATCTCCAGCTCGCTGCTCTCCTTTGGCGGGCAGAAGGACAGCAGCAGCCATACCGGCGCCACCTGGGGCGGCGTCCGCGCCGACGGCGGCGGCCTGAGCCTGAGCTACGATCGCGGGGAGGCTCACGGCATCTGGTCCTCGCTGGGCGCCGACTCGCTGACCGGTAAAAACGTGGCGGATAACTGGCGCGTGCGCTGGATGACCGGGTACTACTACAAGGTCATCAACGAGAATAATCGTCGCGTCACCGTCGGCCTCAACAATATGATCTGGCACTACGACAAAGATCTCAGCGGCTACACCCTCGGCCAGGGCGGCTATTACAGCCCACAGGAGTATCTCTCGTTCGCCGTGCCGGTGACCTGGCGTCAGCGCACCGAGAACTGGTCCTGGGAGCTCGGCGGGTCGGTGTCATGGTCCCATTCGCGCACCCAGACGCAAGCCCGCTATCCGCTGCTGAACCTGATCCCGTCCGACTACCGGCAGCGCGCCAGCGAGCTGACGGAGGAGGGGAGCAGCAGCCATGGATTCGGTTACACCGCCAGAGCGCTGGTGGAGCGGCGGGTGACCAGCAACTGGTTCGTCGGCGCCGCGGTCGATATTCAGCAGGCGAAGGATTACACCCCGAGCCATGCGCTGCTTTACGTCCGCTACTCGGCGGCCGGCTGGCAGGGGGATCTGGATATGCCGCCCCAGCCGCTGGTGCCCTACGCCGACTGGTAGCAGAATAGGCTGAATTACGTTACAGAGCGCCACTCCGCGACGCGCTTCGCGTATACTCGTGAGGCGTTGCCCACCGTTGGCCGTCGGGGATGTATCCCGGCGTCCGCGCCACCGCGCGGAAATATCCCGTCACTTCATCCCTCGCGGGCGTGGGCGAAGGATTTAAGTATATAATCAGCCTGAAACGACCGGGATTGAAGGATTGATACCGGGTATGTATTCAGTATCAGTGGAGAACACCGTTGCGCGTCAGCCGTTCACTTACAATCAAACAGATGGCGATGGTCGCGAGCGTGTCCATGGCCTTTGTATTGGTTTTTTGTACTATTTTGCTGTTTCACTTTGTGCAACAGAGTCGCTTTACCACGGCCACGCAGTTAGAAAGTATCGCGCGATCCGTTCGCGAACCGCTGTCTGCGGCTATTCTGAAAGCCGATATTCCGGAAGCGGAAGCCATTTTAAGCCGTATCCAGCCTGCTGGCATCGTCAGCCGGGCGGATGTGGTATTGCCGAACCAGTTCCAGGCGCTGCGGATGCGATTTATCCCCGAGCGGCCGGTGCCGGTAACCGTCACCCGGCTGTTTGAACTGCCGGTGCAGATTTCGCTGCCCATTTATTCGCTGGAGCGGCCGGCCAACCCGCAGCCGCTGGCCTATCTGGTGCTGCAGGCCGACTCCTATCGCATGTATAAATTCGTCATGAGCGCCCTTGCTACGTTAGTGACTGCTTACTTACTTCTGGTGCTGATGCTGACGGTGGCGCTCACCTGGTGCATCAACCGGCTGATGGTTCGCCCTCTGCGGCGTATCGCCCGCGAGCTGAACGATCTCTCCCAGCAGGAGCGTCTTGGCCATCAGCTGACCCTGCCGCGCCTGCACCATGACGACGAGATCGGTATGCTGGTGCGTAGCTATAACCGCAACCAGCAGAGCCTGGTCCGCCAGCATGATGAGCTGTCCATCCAGTCGACCCGCTTCCCGGTCTCCGAGCTGCCGAATAAAGCCTTTTTGCTGGCGATGCTGGAGCAGACGGTGGCCCGCCCGCAGAGCGCCGCGCTGATCGTCGTCGCCTGTGAAACCCTGCAGGACGCCGCCGGGGTCCTCAAGGAGAGTCAGCGCGAAATGCTGCTCCTGACGCTGGTGGAGAAGCTGCGGGCCGCGATCCCGCCGCAGATGGTGCTGGCTCAGGTGAGCGGGTATGACTTCGCGATTCTCGCCGATGGCCTCGCCGAACCATGGCAGGCGGTAACGTTAAGTAAGCAAGTGCTCACTATTATTAATGAGCGTTTACCGCTGCATGGGCTGCAGCTGCGCCCCTACGCCAGCGTCGGGATCGCCATGTTCCACGCCGGGCTCAGCGCCGAGCAGTTTTACCGGCGCGCGGTGTCGGCCGCCGTCACCGCACGACGTAAAGGCAAAAACCAGATCGAGTTCTTCGATCCCGAGCAGATGGAAAAGGCTCAGCGCCGCCTGATGGAAGAGCACGACATTATGACCGCGCTCGATAACCAGCAGTTCGCGATCTGGCTGCAGCCGCAGGTGGCCTGCGCCAGCGGCGAGATCTGCGGCGCCGAGGTACTGCTGCGCCAGCGGCAGGCGGATGGCAGCTGGTCGCTACCGCCGGCGCTGATTGAACGTATTGAATCCTGCGGGCTGATTATCCCGGTCGGCTACTGGGTAATGGAAGAGGCCTGCCGCCAGCTTGCGGCCTGGCAAAGCCAGGGGATTATGCTGCCGCTGTCGGTCAATGTTTCGCTGCTCCAGCTGCTGGAGCATGACCGCGGCGAGGAGATGCTAAAGCTGATCGCCCGCTACCGCATCGCCCCGGGCACCCTCATCCTCGAGGTGACGGAGAGCTGCCGGATGGACGATCCGCAGGATGTGATGGCGCGGTTGCGACCGCTGCGCGAGGCCGGGGTACAGATTGCGCTGGATGATTTTGGCATGGGTTATGCCGGGTTGCACCAGCTGCAGCAGATGAAAGCTCTGCCGGTGGATATTCTGAAAATCGATAAAGTATTCATCGATATGCTGCCGGAGGATGTCAGCATGGTGCCGGCGATGATCCAGCTCGCGCGCGGCCTGTCGCTGCGTATCGTGGCGGAAGGGGTGGAGAACGACGCCCAGCGCCGCTGGTTGCAAGCCGCCGGCGTCGAGGTGCTCCAGGGCCATCTGTTCGGTTGCGCTTTGCCGCAGGAGGCATTCAGCGCGCGCTATCTCTCCCCGGTTCGGGAGGATGAAAATTTGTAAATGTTTTGTTGACTTGTGCGAGTCAGCTCAAAGATTTTAACAATTGCGTTGCACTTTCGGCGTTAGTTATTTCTGAAATGTTTCCAGGGTGTTATTTTTAAGCCACAGACGTCAAATATCCCTTCTTGCTCTGTGGTTATTCCCAAAGGACACCCTATGAAAACCTCTATCTTTAAAAGCCTCTATGTCCAGGTTCTGACGGCCATAGCGATCGGTATTCTGCTGGGCCATTTTTACCCGGAACTGGGCGCGCAAATGAAACCCTTCGGCGACGCCTTCGTTAAGCTGATTAAAATGGTGATTGCTCCGGTGATCTTCTGTACCGTCGTGACGGGGATCGCCGGGATGGAAAGCATGAAAGCCGTTGGCCGTACCGGGGCGGTGGCGTTGCTCTATTTCGAAGTGGTCAGCACCATCGCGCTGATTATCGGTCTGATTATCGTCAACGTGGTGCAGCCGGGCGCCGGGATGAACGTCGACCCGTCGACGCTCGATGCGAAAGCGGTGGCGGTGTACGCTGAGCAGGCTAAAGATCAAGGGGTAGTGGCCTTTTTACTGGATGTGATCCCGGGCAGCGTCATTGGCGCCTTCGCCAGCGGCAACATTCTGCAGGTTCTGCTGTTCGCCGTCCTGTTTGGTTTTGCCCTGCACCGTCTGGGCAGCAAGGGCCAGCTGATTTTCAACGTCATTGAAAGCTTCTCCCAGGTTATCTTCGGCATTATCAATATGATCATGCGCCTGGCGCCGATCGGCGCCTTCGGAGCCATGGCCTTTACCATCGGTAAATATGGCGTCGGCACCCTGGTGCAGCTGGGGCAGCTGATCATCTGCTTCTATATCACTTGTATCCTGTTCGTGGTGGTGGTGCTGGGGAGCATCGCCCGGGCCACCGGCTTCAGCATCTTCAAATTTATCCGCTATATCCGGGAAGAGCTGCTGATTGTGCTGGGGACCTCCTCATCAGAATCGGCGCTGCCGAGAATGCTCGACAAGATGGAGAAGCTGGGCTGCCGTAAATCGGTGGTAGGCCTGGTGATCCCGACCGGCTATTCGTTCAACCTCGATGGCACCTCTATCTATCTGACGATGGCCGCAGTCTTTATCGCCCAGGCGACCAACAGCCATATGGATATTTTCCATCAGATCACCCTGCTGGTGGTGCTGTTGCTCTCCTCGAAAGGGGCGGCAGGGGTGACCGGCAGCGGCTTCATCGTGCTGGCGGCGACCATCTCGGCCGTCGGTCATTTACCGGTGGCTGGTCTGGCGCTGATCCTCGGTATCGACCGCTTTATGTCCGAAGCCCGCGCGCTGACTAACCTGGTGGGTAACGGCGTTGCCACGGTGGTGGTGGCGAAATGGGTGAAAGAACTGGATGCCAAACAGATGGATGACGTTCTGAATAACCGTGTTCCGGCGAACAAAACGCACGAATTATCCTCTTAAATCCTCCTCTTAGGCCCGTACTCCCTTGCTGGAGTACGGCCTCCTGCGCATAATTAGAGGTCATTCCCGCCCGGCGGGAATGACACGAAATGATTATTTTACGTTGTCATGCGACATTTTCGTCTCCGTGTGGTCTAACCGACGTATTTCACTCTCACTTTTTTCGGCAGCCCGTCAGTGGGGTGCTGTTGTAACCAGGAATGTTCATCAGGGGTTCACATGCAGGGCACAACAATTAAACTCTTAACGGGCGGTTTGCTGATGGTAGCGGCGGCCGGTTATGTGCAGGCAGAAGCGCTCCAGCCTGATCCGGCCTGGCAACAAGGGACCTTAGCGAATGGTTTGTCGTGGCAGGTATTGGCCACGCCGCAACGTCCCAGCGACCGTATCGAAGTCCGTTTGTCCGTCAATATTGGCTCGCTGAGCGAAAGCACTCAGCAGAGCGGTTTCAGCCGCTTTATTCCCCGCCTGGCGTTGACGCAAAGCGGCAGCCTGCCGACGATGCAGGCGCGCTCTTTATGGCAGCAGAGTATTGACCCGAAGCGTCCTCTGCCGCCGGCCATCGTCTCCTACGATTACACGATGTTTAATCTCAGCCTGCCCAATAACCGCAACGATCTGTTGAAAGAGGCGCTGAGCTGGCTGGCGGACGCCAGCGGTAAACTGGCCATTACGCCTGAATCGATCAATCATGCGCTGCAGGGCAGCGACATGGTGGCGACCTGGCCACTGGATACCAAAGAGGGTTGGTGGCGCTATCGCCTGAAAGGGTCCACCATGCTGGGCCATGACCCCGCCGCGCCGCTGAAGCAGCCGATCGACGTGGCGCAGCTGAAAGACTTTTATCAAAAATGGTACACCCCCGACGCCATGACGCTGATCGTGGTGGGGAATGTCGACAGCCGCAGCGTTGCCGAGCAAATCAATAAGACCTTTGGCGATCTGAAGGGCAAGCGGGAAACCCCCGCAGCGGTGCCGACCTTATCGCCGCTGCCTACCGTGCCGGTCAGCATCATGACCAACGCGGTGCGTCAGGACAAACTGTCCATCATGTGGGATGCGCCATGGCAGCCGATCCGCGACTCCGCGGCGCTGCAGCGCTACTGGCGTGACGATCTCGCCCGTGAAGCGCTGTTCTGGCACGTGCAGCAGAGCCTGAGCAAAAATAACGTGAAGGATATTGGCCTTGGCTTTGACTGCCGGGTGCTATATCAGCGCGCGCAGTGCGCCATCAACATCGATTCCCCGGGCGAGCGCCTGAACAACAACCTGAGCGTGGTTTCGCGCGAGCTGGCGAAAGTGCGGGACAACGGGCTGCCTCAGGAGGAGTTTGACGCGCTTATCGCTCAGAAAAGCCTCGAGCTGCAGAAGCTGTTTGCCACCTATGCGCGCACTGACACCGACATTCTGATGAGCCAGCGCATGCGCTCCCTGCAGAATCAGGTGGTGGACATCGCGCCGGAGCAGTACCAGAAGCTGCGTCAGGAGTTCCTCAACTCCCTGACGGTGGACATGCTGAACCAGTATCTGCGCCAGCAGCTCTCGCAGGACATGGCGCTGGTGCTGCAACAGCCGAAGGGCGAACCGGAATACAATATGAAGGAGCTGCAGGCCACCTGGGAAAAACTGATGGCGCCGAATCCGGCGGCCACGGCGGCTAGCGGCAGCGCCGATACGGTTGACGCCCACAGCGAGGCCAGCGACATCCCGCCGGGGCAGTAACCTAACGCCTCTCCGGCGCGCCAGCGGCGGCCGGAGAGCGCTTTGTGCGGAGAATTACTGCGGCATCGCTTCCCGCGGGATGATCGCCCCGCGATACTGGATCACCGTGCTGGCGGTCAGGTGTCCGCGTCTGGCGGCGGATTCGGCATCGCCGCCGGTCAGGCGAACGGCCAGGTAGCCGGCGCTGAAGGAGTCTCCGGCGGCGGTGGTATCCACCACCTTCTCTTTGGCCAGCCTGACGGCCGGCACTTCCCGCAGCGGTTGCCCGCTAACCGAGACCAGGCAGGCTTCCGCGCCGCGCTTCACCACCACCTCTTCCACGCCGGCGGCGTGGGTGCGGGCGATCACCTCAGCAACCGGTTTTTCTCCCCACAGCGCGTCTTCATCATCGAGGGTCAGAAACGCGATATCGGTGCAGGAGAGCATCTCCTGATAGACCTGCTGCGTTTCCGCCTGGCTGGCCCACAGGCGCGGACGATAGTTGTTGTCGAAGATCACCTTGCCGCCGTTGGCGCGGCACTCACGCAGCAGCGTGAACAGCTTGTCGCGGCTGGCCGGGCTGAGAATGGCGAGACTGATGCCGCTCAGATAGAGATAGTCGAAAGTGGCCAGCTCTTCGCAAATCGCCGCCGCGCGATCGCTCTCCAGCCAGAACTTTGCCGCCGCCTCGTTGCGCCAGTAGTAGAAGGTGCGCTCGCCGGTGTCATCGGTTTCAATGTAATACAGTCCCGGCAGGCGGTCGGCCATCCGCTGGATAAGATCGGTGTTGACGTTTTCCTGTTGCCAGCTGTCGAGCATCTGCTGGCTGAACGCATCGGTTCCCAGGGCGGTGACGTAGTGGACGCTCAATGCGCTGGCATCCGTCTGCCGCGCGATATAGACCGAGGTGTTTAAGGTATCGCCGCCAAAGCCGCGGTTAACGGCCCCGTTTTTCTCTGACAGCTCAATCATGCATTCGCCAATAACGGCAATTTTTTTAGACATAGCCAGAACCTGCAATGGAATCGATATAAGCGCTAGTGTGCGCTGCGCTGTTTTGCTGGTCAATCATATTAAAACATCGTTCCATTATTTTTTTGACCTGACGCGCGTAATGTGACGAAAAGCGCATTTCCAGGATAAACGCCGCTTTTTGACTATATTCAGGACTGACGTGATGCAAAAGGAGCGGAGTAGGGATGAGCAGAACCCGTAAAACGTTGGTTATCATCACAGGAACGATACTATTGCTGATCGTTCTTTTCTTTATCGTGCTGGCCACCTTTGACTGGAACCGGCTGAAGCCGACGATCAATCAGAAAGTGTCCGCCGAACTTAACCGCCCGTTCGCCATCCGCGGCGATCTCGGCGTGGTCTGGGAGCGGCAGCCGGACGAGCGCGGCTGGCGCAGCTGGATCCCGTGGCCCCACGTACACGCGGAGGATATCGTGCTGGGCAACCCGCCGGCCATTCCCCAGGTGACCATGATCCATCTGCCGCGGGTGGAGGCGACCCTTGCCCCGCTGGCGCTGCTGAGCAAAACGGTGTACCTGCCGTGGATCAAGCTGGAGCAGCCCGACGTACGGTTGATCCGCCTTGCGGAAGACAACAATAACTGGACCTTTCAGCTGGCAGGCGATAAGCGTGCTTCGGGCGACAGCGCGCCCTCCAGCTGGTCCTTTCGCCTCGATAATATTCTCTTTGATCGCGGGACTATCGCCATTGACGACAAGATCACCCGCAGCGATATCACCATCCTCGTCGATCCCCTCGGCAAACCGCTGCCGTTCAGCGAAGTGACCGGCACAAAGGATCGCCATAGCGCGGCGAAACCAGGCGACTATGTCTTTGGTCTGTCGCTGAAGGGCCGCTACAAGGGCCAGCCGGTCACCGGCAACGGGAAAATCGGCGGCATGCTGGCCCTGCGCAGCGCAAGCGCCCCCTTCCCATTGCAGGGCGACTTCCACTCCGGTAACACCCGGGTAGCGTTCAGCGGCACGGTCAGCGACCCGCTCAACGTCGGCGGCATTGACCTGCGGCTAAAATTCGCCGGCGACTCGCTGCGCGATCTCTATGACCTGACCGGCGTGCTGCTGCCGGAGACGCCGTCATTCTCCACCGACGGCCGCCTGCGCGCCGACTTTACGCAAAAAAACCGCATGCGCTTTAACTATCAGAATTTTAACGGCCGAATCGGCGATAGCGACATTCATGGCTCCCTGACCTACACCACCGGCAAGCCGCGGCCGAAACTCAGCGGCGATATGGAGTCGAAGCAGCTGCGTCTGGCGGACCTCGGGCCATTAATCGGCGTTGATTCCGGCAAAGGAACGAAGAAAAGCGCTTCGCGCCAGGCGGGGGACCGGCCGCAGCCGGCGGGTAAAGTGCTGCCGGCGGACCGCTTTGAAACCGACAAGTGGCAGGTGATGGATGCCGATGTGCGCTTTAAGGGCCGGAGAATTGAGCACGGCGGCACCCTGCCGATCAGCGATCTGTCGACCCATGTGATTCTGGAGGATGGTGACCTGCGCCTGCAGCCGGTGCGCTTTGGCCTGGCCAACGGGTCGATTGCCGGCAGCGTACACCTGCAGGGCGATAAAAAGCCGCTGCAGGGTGAGGCCAATCTGCAGGCGCGACGCCTGAAGCTGAAGGCGCTGATGCCAAACGTCGAGATGATGCAGAAAACCCTCGGCGAGATGAATGGCGACGTCCAGCTGCGCGGCAGCGGCAACTCGGTGGCGGCCCTGCTCGGCAACAGCAACGGTAACCTGAAGCTGCTGATGAACGACGGACTGATCAGTCGCAACCTGATGGAAATCCTCGGTCTTAACGTCGGTAACTACCTGATCGGCCAGATTTTTGGCGATGAGGAGGTTCGGGTGAACTGCGCTGCGGCCAATATCGACGTAACCAACGGCGTCGCCCGGCCGCAGATTTTTGCCTTCGATACAGAAAACGCGCTGATCAATGTGACCGGGACCGCCAGCTTCGCCTCCGAGCAGCTGGACCTGACCATCGATCCGGAAAGCAAAGGCTTTCGGGTGATCACCCTGCGTTCCCCGCTGTATGTCCGGGGCACCTTTAAATCGCCGCAGGCGGGGGTGAAGGCCGGGCCGCTGATTGTCCGCGGCGCGGTAGCGGCGGCGCTGGCAACCCTGGTGACGCCGGCCGCCGCGCTGCTGGCGCTGATCTCCCCGGCGGAGGGCGATAGCAACCAGTGTCGGACCATTTTGTCGCAGATGAAAAAGTAGAGGAGAGCCCTGACGCCGGGGGCGTCAGGGCGAAGGATCACAACGACTGGTGGCGGGTCTCGTGGGTCAGCAGCAGGGCGATCAGCGTCAGCGCCGCCATCGCCGCCAGATAGGTGCCGACCGCCGCGAGACCGTAGTTACCCTGCAGCCAGGCGGCAATGTACGGCGCGACCGAAGCGCCGAGGATCGACGACACGTTATAGGAGAACGACGCGCCGGTGTAGCGCACTTCCGTCGGGAACAGCTCCGGGAGCAGCGCGCCCATCGGGCCAAAGGTCAGTCCCATCAGGCTTAAGCCCAGCAGCAGGAAGGCGAAGACCAGCAGCGGATTGCCGGAGCCCAGCAGCGGTTTAAAGGCGAACAGGGCGAACAAAATAATCATCGTGGTGATGATAATCATGCTCTTGCGACGACCAAAAGCGTCCGCCAGCAGGCCGGCGACAGGCACCATTACGCCAAAGCCAATCACCGCCATCATCAGCATCCACAGCACTTCGTTACGCGGCAGACCCAGGCCATTCGGCGCCGCGCCGGTGCTGAAGGTCATCGAGTAGACGGTCATGATGTAGAACAGGGTATAAGTGGCCAGCATGATGAAGGTGCCCAGCACCGTCACCCGGACGTGTTTGGTCAACAGGGTACCCAGCGGGATTTTGACCTGTTTTTTCGCCGCCGCTACTTTGGCGAAGACCGGGGTCTCATGCAGCGAGACGCGAACATACAGACCGATGATCACCAGCACCGCGGAGAAGATAAACGGCACGCGCCAGCCCCACTCCATAAACTGCTGGTCGGTCAGCAGCCAGGAGAGCAGCAGGAAGGTGCCGTTGGCGAAGAAGAAGCCGATCGGCGCGCCCAGCTGTGGGAAGGAGCCGTACAGGGCGCGCTTGCGCGCCGGGGCGTTTTCCGTAGCCAGCAGCGCTGCGCCGCCCCATTCCCCGCCGAGGCCAAGGCCCTGACCGAAACGCGCCAGCGCCAGCAGCATCGGCGCGACAATGCCAATGCTTTCATAGCCGGGCAGCAGGCCGATCACCACGGTGGAGATCCCCATGGTTAACAGCGAGGCCACGAGGGTGACCTTCCGGCCGACGCGATCGCCGAAGTGGCCAAACAGCGCGGAGCCGATCGGCCGGGCGACGAAGGCGATGGCGAAGGTGGCCAGCGACTGTAGGGTGGCCGCAGCGGCATCGCCCTGCGGGAAAAAGATATGCGGGAAGACGATGACCGCGGCGGTGGCATAGATGTAGAAGTCGAAAAACTCAATGGCGGTGCCAATGAGCGAGGCGACAACAACCTTGTTGCGTGAGTTGACCGGGGCGGTTTCCTGCGTGTTTTCGAGAGTGGTGGCTGTGGCTTGCATAGATCTTTCTTATTTTTGCGCGAACGAAAAGCCATATAGCCACAGCCACAGGGACATTTCAATCTGTAACAAACGCGGAAAATGGGCAAAAAAGAGGCAAAAAGCGGATAATTTTTACACCAGTAAAAATAGTTCTATGAAATGCTTCACACAATTAAAAAGATAGAGAATAAAACCAGTTTTGAGTTAAATAAAAGTTACATGCTGGATTTATCTGCTGAAATCAAGCGCGAGGATGAATTTTGCCTCTTTTATTCATCCTCGCAATACCTCAGCGGTGGGTTTTGCCCGGCATCCGCCGGTCGTCTTTATACTCCGCGGTGGCGATCCACGCGGCGCAGAATAGCGTCAGGCGGGCGAAGAAATAGAAAAAGGCCATCAGCCCCAGCACCGATCCGAACGCCGCCCCGGAGGGGGATTTCACCAGCGCCGGCAGCGTCCAGGTCATGACGATTTTTATGATTTCAAAGCCAATCGCCGCGATAAGCGTGCCGCGAAACAGGGCCTTGCGCCGCGGACGATGGCGCGGCAGGCGCCAGAAAATCCAGAAAAAGAGCAGATAGTTGGCAAAAATCGAGATGGCGAGGCCGATTAGCCGCCAGGCGGGTTTCAGCCATTCAATGTTGTCGAGATACAGCGCGGAGATAATCATCTGCTGGGCGGAGCCGGCGACGGAGGTGATGGACAGCGTAATAATCAGCGCCACCAGCAGACCGATCAGCGAGATAAGATCGCGGAAGTACTTTACCCAGATTTTCTCCTCGTCCTGCGGCCGGCGCTCCCAGACGTCGCGCGATTGAGCGCGGATCGCTTCGCGCAGGTTGCCCATCCAGTTAATACCGGAATAAAGGGCGACCAGCAGGCCGACCAGACCGACGGCGGTGCGCTGTTGCACCGCGGTGTTGATGGTGTTTTTCAACGTTGCCGCCAGCGTTGGGTCGCTGACGTTTTGCAGAATTTTGTCGAAAATGTCCTGCAGCAGGGTTGGGTGCCAGGCCAGCACGAAGCCGGCGGCGGCAAAGGAGACCATCAGGATCGGGATCATCGACAGGAACGAGAAATAGGTGATAGCCGCCCCAAACTGATTGCCGAGCCGGTCATTGAAGCGCTCTGCGGCGCGCAACAGATGGGCGATCACCGGGTTGCGCTGCACTTTGGCCGCCGTTCCGGTGACGGTCTTCAGCGCCTGGCTGGCTTTTTGCCCGACGGCGGTGTCATTGAGGGCCTCGGGCGTGCTTTTGCTTTTCTCCGGCTGCGTATCCGGTTCCTGTGGCGGGCGTCGATCGTCGTTTTCCGGCGTCATACGTAATTTCTTCCTTTTTTACAGCGAGATTCAGCAAAAAGTATACCTTAAATGCCGTATCCTGCAGGAATGCCTCTCCCCGCCGCCCGTTTTCCGGCCGCGCCGCTCAATCGACATACGCTTTCATAAGCCCGCCCAGCCACTCCATAAACAGATTTACCCGGCGGGAGAGATTGCGCCGGTGCGGGTAGATCAGCGAGACCGGCAGCGGCTCGGCGCGGTACTGGGGCAGGATCTCAATCAGGTCGCCGGCGCGTAACGCCTCGCGCACGCCGGTGCGTGGCACCTGAATAATCCCCAGCCCGGCGATACAGGCTGCCTGATAGGTTTCCGTACTGTTGACCGTCAATATGCCGCCGGTTTTTACCCAGCGCACCGCGCCGTCGATCATTACCTCAAAGCCGGGGGGACGGACCCCGAGGGTGCTGGCGTAGTGGATCAGGGCATGATCCGCCAGATCCTCCAGGGATTGCGGATAGCCAAAACGCGCCAGATAGTCCGGGCTGGCGCAGTTAATTTGCGTCAGCTTGCCCAGCGGCCGGGCAATCAGCCCTGAGTCTTTGAGCGCGCCGACGCGCACCACGCAGTCAAACCCCTCGCGGATCACGTCCACCAGCCGATCGCTGCTGCTCAGCTCCAGTTCGATGCCCGGATATTGCTGTAAAAAAGTCGGCAGATGCGGGATCACCATTTTTTTAGCAAAACCGACCGGCATATCCACCCGCAGCCGGCCGCTGATGCTCGCCGGATCGTGCTGGAACATGCCGTCCAGTTCGTCGAGGTTGCTCAGCAGATCTTTCGCCCGCTCGTAGTAGACCATCCCATCCTGGGTGAGCTGGACCCGGCGGGTGGTGCGGTGCAGGAGCCGCACGCCAAGATGGCTTTCCAGGGCCTGAATCTGTCGCGAGACGCTACCCTTAGGTAGCGCCAGGGTCTCGGCGGCGCGGGAGAAGCTCTCCAGATCCGCTACGCGAATGAATAACTGCATTGCATGAATTTTATCCATGCCGATCGCCTATTGTTGTTGTTACTGAAACAGTAAAACGCAATATAGCGTATTTATTGTTGCATGAGCAGTTAATAAGCTACAACACAATCACAACGCAACCTGAAAGGGGTCTTCTGATGACACAACGTATCGCTTTAGTGACCGGCGGCAGCCGCGGTCTGGGTAAAAACGCCGCGTTGAAGCTGGCGGCAAAGGGAACCGATATTCTTTTGACCTATCACAGCAACCGCCAGGCGGCCCTCGACGTGGTGGCGGAAATAGAGCAAAAAGGGGTCAAAGCGGCAGCATTAGCGCTGAACGTCGGCGATTCCACAACATTTGACTCATTCGCCAGCGAGGTGGCGCAGGTGCTGGCGCAGAAGTGGGGACGCACAACCTTTGATTATTTACTGAACAATGCCGGGATCGGACTCAACGCGCCCTTCGCCGAGACCAGCGAAGCGCAGTTTGACGAGCTGATGAATATCCAGTTCAAAGGGCCGTTTTTCCTGACCCAGCGTCTGCTGCCTCTCCTGCAGGATGGGGGGCGTATCCTTAATGTCTCCAGCGGCCTGGCGCGCTTTGCCCTGCCGGGCTATGCGGCCTACGCCGCGATGAAGGGGGCGATGGAGGTTCTGACCCGCTATCAGGCGAAAGAGCTGGGCGGACGGGGGATATCGGTGAACATCATCGCGCCGGGGGCCATTGAGACTGACTTTGGCGGCGGGGAGGTGCGCGATAACGCCGAGGTGAATCGGCATATCGCCGCCCAGACTGCGCTGGGGCGCGTTGGGCTGCCGGATGATATCGGCGACGCCATCGCCGCCCTGCTCAGCGATGAGCTGGCGTGGATGAACGCGCAGCGTGTGGAAGTCTCGGGTGGGATGTTCCTCTGATCCTGACTGCCCCCAGCCTGTGACCGGCGGTGCGCTACGGCGCATCGCCCTCCCCACGCAGCCGACCGAACAGCCAGTCGTTGTGCCAGCGTCCGTTGAGCCAGTAGTTTTCCCGCAGCTCTCCCTCCAGCCGGAAGCCGGCTTTGAGCAGTAACTGCTTAGACGCCTCGTTGCCGGCGGTGACGCTGGCGGTCAGGCGGCGGACGCCGCCGGTGGTAAAGGCGTAGTCGCACAGCGCGCGCAGCGATTCGTAGCCGTAGCCCCGGCCCTGCGCTGCCGGGGCGAAGAGAAAGCCAACCTCGGCAATGTCGCGCTGATGATGCTGGTAACCGGTCAGGCCGAGCGGGGTATGGGTCAGCCTGTCGCGCACCACCAGGCACAGCCAGTGTTCATCCCCGGGCGTCCACGGCGGCAGCCGCGAATCGAACGCCTCGCGGATGGCCGCCTGCGGTCGGGGATCGGCGACGTAGAGCATGACCTGCGGATCCTGCTGCAGGGAAAGAAAAAACGACCAGTCGTCCAGCTGCAGCGGTGAGCAGCGCAGGCGCGGCGTCAGAAGTTCAGGCATAAGCGTCGTTCCGGGCAGGGCGAATCCTCTGAACATAGCAGGAGAAAGCCGCCGGGAACAGCCCGACTAGGTTGGCTCACCGTACAGGCCAATCAGTCGGCGCACCACGCCGTTGGTCCAGCCAAAGCCATCCTGCAGGGGATACTCCCCGCCGCCGCCCTCATGGGGGACGCCGGTGGCAATATGGTATTTTTCAATCAGCTTGTGATGCTGCTTGTAAAAGTGGTTGACCGTCTGCAGCCAGCTCCAGGCAATCTCATCTCCCAGCGGATCCTGGCCGTAACGTTTAAATCCCTGGATCGCCATCCACTGCAGCGGCGCCCAGCCGTTGGGTTTATCCCACTGCTCACCGCTTTCGTATTCGGTGGCCATGATCCCCCCGGGGGTGAGCAGGCGGGCCCGCACCGCATCGGCAAGGCGTTCTGCCTGTTCGTGGGTCGCCAGGCCGACGTAAAGGGTGACGATACTGGCTGCGGAAAACAGCGCCAGCTGTTCACGGCGCCAGTCATAATCGCGGAAACAGCCGTTCTCATCATCCCACAGATAGCGGTTGACCGCCGCCCGCCGATCCTGGGCCTTCTGGCGGAAGGCCGCCTCCGTCTCGCGATCGCCCTTCAGGCCGGAGAGGTTGGCAATGGTCGTCTCCAGCTTGAACAGGAAGGCGTTCAGGTCGATGGGGATAAACTGCGTAGTGCGGATGCTGGCCAGCCGCGTGATATCCCGCAGCCAGCGGCTGGAGTAGTCCCAGCCGGACGCGGCGCCCGCCCGCAGGTCGCGGTATACTTCATTGGCGGGCCGCCCGGAGTGTCGGGCGGTCTCCACGTCTTCGCGCCACGACTCATCCCGCGGCGTGTCACGGTCGTCCCAGTAGCGATTGAGCAGGGAGCCATCCGGCATACGCACCACGTGGCGATACGCCTGGTGCGGGATCAACGACTCGGCGCCGTCCATCCAGAAGGCGTGCTCCATCTTCAGATGGTCCAGATAGCGCTTCGCGCCGCGCACGCCATCCTCTTCAAAGAGTTCGACCATCAGGGCGAACACCGGCGGCTGCGAGCGGCTGAGATAGTAGGTGCGGTTGCCGTTCGGAATGTGGCCGTAGGTTTCAATCAGCCAGGCAAAGTTATCGGCCATGCATTTCAGCAAATCTTCCCGGCCGCTCTCCGCCAGCCCCAGCATGGTGAAATAAGAGTCCCAGTAATAGGTTTCGCTAAAGCGACCGCCGGGCACGATGTAGGCCTGCGGCAGCGCCAGTAGCGATGACCACGGGATATGATCCTGAGGCTCGCGGGTCAGCACCGGCCACAGCTTGTCGATGTGTTCTTTCAGGGTCAGGCTGGGGTCGGAGATATAGATGTCGCTCTGGCTCTCCGGCAGCCAGAAGTTGTCCTCAACGAACTGCCGCAGATCGAAGTCGGGCTGGCGTTTGACCTTGCGGTAGTTCCGCAGGATGTCCAGCGGATCGTGTTTCGGCGCGCAGTCGGGGAAGGTTTTGCTGTCCGCGAAAATGCGTGATTTCTGCACGTTGGTAAACAGCTCAAGATAGCGATCCGCCGGGGTGAGGGCATCGGACGCCGGAAGCCCCTCGATCACCTCAGGCTCCGGTTCAGCGTCTATCATCTCATCCAGCTTTAATTCGTACGGATCGGCTTCGTAGCAGGGATCGATGTCGATCCTTAACTCGTCGTCTTCAACGTGGCGTAATTTCTGGCTGAACATAGCGATACGGACCTCCGGATAGCGTGAGTTCGGGGCCGGGCATACCCGGCCTTGTCTATTAAGCGTAGACAGTCGCTTCGGTGAGTGTGAAGCAAACTGTGCGTGAGATCACGCTTTTCCGCCGAGTAGAAAAGCTGCCATTTCAAAGTACGCTGTTGATAAGTAATTAAAAATTGTACATCCTGGCGCAGATGAAATTCGGAGCATTCATTATGCAACAAAATTTTATCCCGGGGCGCTCACTCCCACGCCGCCTCCAGCATCTCCAGCAGCTGTTCGCCGCTCAGGCTGACCGGGTTGGCCTTCATCGATGAGGAGGTGCTGGCGGCCAGCGCCGCCGGTTCCAGCGCATCGCGCGCTACGCCGAGGTCGCGCAGGGTGCCAAGGCCAGCGCGATGGCTCCATTCCCGCAGACTGTCCCAGACCTGATCCACAGGGACGTCCAGCCCGTCGGCCAGCCAGCGGCGGACATCGTTAACGCGCTGGCGCAGGCCAGGGTCGTTGATCTGCGACTCATTGAGCGCCAGGCCAAACGGCAACAAACTGCCGCATAGGGCGCCGTGCGAGGCGCGGCTCAGGCCGCCCAGCGGGCCGGCGAGGCCGTGGATCACCCCCAGCCCGGCGTTCGCCAGCGCCAGTCCGCCGCACAGGCTGACCCAGGCCATCTCGTCGCGGCTGGCTGGACACTCTTGTTCCATCAGGATTTTTAGCGCGCGAATTCCCCGCGGGATCGCCTGCTGGCAGAGAGCATCGGTGAAGGGAGTGGCCCGGCTGCAGAGCCAGGGCTCGATCACCTGGGTCAGGGCGTCGAGGCCGGAGCTCAGGGTGATGCTCCGCGGCGCGTTGTCGGTTAGCGCCGGGTCGACAATCGCCAGGTCAGGCAGCATTCGGTCGTCGCGCAGGCTCACTTTCCGCTGCTGTTCCGGAACGTTGATCACCGCATTTTTGGTGACCTCCGCGCCCGTGCCAGCGGTGGTGGGGATCGCCACGAACGGCAGGGGACTGGCTTCCAGCTGACGGCCCGTTCCCACCACCTCCAGATAGTCGATCACCGGGCCGGCGGCGGGGACCAGCGCCGCAATCGCCTTACCGGCGTCAATCACCGCGCCGCCGCCGAGGCTGACCACCGCTCTGATCCCTTTCTCGCGCGCCAGCTGGACGCCCTGCTCGATATCGCTAAGCCAGGGTTCGCGACTTATCGCCAGCGTCGTGACCGCAAGCTGCAGCGCCTCCAGCTGCTGGCGGAGAAACGCCGCCCGCTGCGGGCGGGCGCCATGCACCAGCAGAATTGGGCCGCCCTGTTGCGCCAGCCAGGGGGCGGCGCTCTCGGCCTGACCACGGCCAAAACGAATATTTGCAGGCATCAAAACGGTAAAAGGGGTCAACATGTCGGGTTCCTTTTCGGCAAACAGGCTGGAATCAACTATACACATTATCCAGCGCTCTGCCTTGTTGCTGGCTGGCAATAGAGTAGAGTGAATGAACTGTCTTTTATGGCTGAGGAATCGCTGACGATGCTAACAATTCTGGGTAAACGCTCTTCAATCAATGTACGGAAAGTGCTGTGGACCTGCGAGGAAGCCGGGCTGGCGTACCAGCAGGAAGATTACGGCAGCGGATTTAAGCCCCTGGATACGCCTGAGTTTCAGCGTCTGAATCCTAACAGCCTGGTGCCGGTGTTACTGGACGATGACTTCGTGCTCTGGGAGTCGAACAGTATCTGCCGCTATCTGGCGCGCAAAGCGGAGCGCTGGGATCTGCTGCCCGCCGAGCCGCAGCCCGCCGCCGAGGTGGAGCACTGGATGGACTGGCAGGCGACCGAGTTCAATACTGCCTGGCGCCATGCTTTTATGGGGCTGGTGCGTAAAGATCCGCGCTTTCAGGATCCGGTGGCGATTAAAGAGAGTATTGCCGCCTGGACCCACTGCGTGCGCATTGTTGAAGCGCAGCTGCAGCGTACCGGGGCGTGGATAGCCGGCGAGCGCTTCACCCTGGCCGATATCGTGCTGGGGCTGTCGGTGCATCGCTGGAAAATGACCCCTTTCGCCCATCCAGAGATGCCAGCCGTGGAGCGCTGGTATATGGCGCTCAATCAGCGCCCGGCGTTTATGCGCCATGGCAATAACGGCGTGGCCTGAGCATAAAAAAAGAAGCCCCTGGGGGCTTCTTTTTATCATCCGGCGATCGCGTCTTAGCGCATGGTGACGAACTCTTCTGCCGCCGTCGGGTGAATGGCGACGGTGTTGTCGAAGTCTTTTTTGGTGGCGCCCATCTTCAGGGCCACCGCAAAGCCCTGCAGCATCTCATCCATCCCGAAGCCGATGCCGTGGATGCCGACAATCTTCTCTTCCGGGCCGACGCACACCAGCTTCATGCGGCACGGCTGACGGTGAGAGGTCACGGCGGTATACATCGCGGTGAAGGAAGATTTGTAGACCTTCACGGCGTCGTCGCCGTACTGCTCGCGCGCCTGCGGCTCGGTTAAGCCGACGGTGCCGATTGGCGGATGGCTGAAGACCACGGTCGGGATGTTGCTGTAGTCCAGATGCTCTTCCGGTTTGTTGTTAAACAGGCGTTCGGAGAGACGACGGCCTGCGGCCACGGCGACCGGCGTCAGCTCAACGGCGCCGGTATTATCGCCCACCGCGTAGATGCCCGGCACGTTGGTGTTCTGGAATTTATCAACGATGATGTACCCTTTATCGTTGGTTTTAACGCCCGTTGCCGCCAGATTGAAGTTGTCGGTCGCCGGTTCGCGGCCAATCGCCCAGATCAGGCAGTCAACGGTCTGGCTGCGGCCATCTTCCAGCTCCAGCGTCAGGCTGCCGTCGGCATTCTTCACCACCGCTTTCGGGATCGCATTGGTATGCAGCTGCGGGCCTTCGGTGTTCATCACTTCCACCAGGGTCTCAACGATCAGCGGATCGAAGCTGCGCAGCGGCGCGTGTTTGCGCACGAACAGGTGGGTTTCGGCGCCGAGGCCGTTAATCACCCCCGCCAGCTCAACGGCGATATAGCCTGCGCCGACCACCGCCACGCGCTTCGGCAGCGCCGGCAGTTCGAAGAAACCGTCGGAATCAATACCGTATTCGACGCCCGGAATATCCGGGTGGCTCGGCCGGCCGCCGGTGGCGATCAGGATATGGTCAGCGGTGATGATCTCGCCGTTGACTTCCACGGTGTGGGCATCGACAAAGCGCGCGAAGCCTTTGATCACGTCGACTTTATTCTTACCCAGTACGTTGTCGTAAGAGGTATGAATACGGTCGATATAGGCGCTACGGCTGGCGACCAGCTTCTCCCAGTCAAAATGGTTGATGGTGGTATCGAAACCGTAGTCCGGGCCGTAAAGATGAATCGCTTCGCGGATCTGCGCCGCATGCCACATCACCTTTTTCGGCACGCAGCCGACGTTGACGCAGGTGCCGCCCAGCTCTTTGGCTTCAATCAGCGCGCACTTCTGGCCGTACATGGCCGCGCGGTTAATTGAGGCGATACCGCCGCTACCGCCGCCGATGGCGAGGTAATCATAATGTTTGCTCATGCCCATATGTCCTTAATCGTTGATTGCCGCGATTGTAGCGCGAGGCTTAAAAGGTTCCACCGATGGTTGCGATTACTCCGGTACGATCCAGCTGACGGTGGCGTGGCCGGTGCCGGTCGGAACCAGTTTGCTGTGCAGCCACGGCAGCACGTTATTCATCTGCTGCTCCAGCTTCCACGGCGGGTTGATGACGATCATCCCGGAGGCGGTCATGCCGCGCTGGTCGCTGTCCGGACGCACCGCCAGCTCAATCTGCAGGATTTTGCGGATGCCGGTGGCTTCTAACTCTTTGATCATGCGTTTGATTTGCGCGCGAAGCACCACCGGGTACCACAGGGCGTAGGTGCCGGTGGCGAAGCGTTTGTAGCCTTCGTTAATCCCGGTGACCACCGCCTGATAGTCGGTTTTAATTTCGTACGGCGGGTCGATCAGAATCAAA
Organism: Klebsiella sp. KPN54798; assembly: GCF_021184225.1. NCBI lineage: Bacteria > Pseudomonadati > Pseudomonadota > Gammaproteobacteria > Enterobacterales > Enterobacteriaceae > Klebsiella > Klebsiella sp. KPN54798. The sequence goes on from NZ_CP089234.1 coordinate 275,169, forward strand.
CCGCGGCGCGATACCGGCGGCAGCTTGGCTTTCAGCTGCTGGTAGCCATCGGCTTTATCGACGCGCGCGCGGCTGTCTTTCTGGAATTCAGCGCGCAGCAGCGGGAAGTCGCTCGGGTGCAGCTCTGTCATCTGCAGGCTGTCCTGCTCGCGCAGCAGCTGGCGGGCAATCAGCGGCGAGCCCGGGTAGTAGCGCAGCTGGCCGTTACGGTTGAAGTGTTCGACTACCGAAATATACGGCTCCAGCTCCGCCGGCAGGTCGTCCTGCTGCCAGATGCGGGCGATGCCTTCAAGATACTCGCCGGTACGTTCGGCGTGCTCGCCGCTCAGCTGATAGCGGCCCGCGCCGGCGTGAGTGTCCAGGTAGAGAAACGGTTTTTCTTTCTCTTTCAGTGATTCAATGATCAGGCTCTGAACGGTGTGTTTGAGGACGTCGGCGTGGTTGCCTGCGTGAAAGCTGTGGCGATAACTGAGCATGGATGCAGAGATTCCGGGAAGTAAACAAGTTAACCGATAGTTTACCGCAGATCGGCCGAGATTACCGCTGCGCCGCCGCGCTGTTTCATTTCTGCCAAAAGCGTTGCAAAACATAACGCTGTCATAAAAACGTCAAACGGCCGCGCTAGCGTCGGATACAGGCAAGGTAATTATTTGAATAAAAGGAAAAATAATGAAAAGGCAACTCTCGCTGCTGGCCGTCGCGCTGCTGCTGGCGCAACCGGTTCTGGCTAAAGACACCCCGCTGAACAGGGCGGCGGCCCTCGCCAATAGCGTGACGCCGGCTGCCTCCAGCCAGGCGTATGACGATCTTGAGCAACAGGCGCTGGCGCAGCTACGCCACGCTCTGCAGGGGGATGCCGCCACGCTGACCCGCGATCGGCTGGCGCACACCAAACAAAACCAAACTCAGGCCGATACCGCCTGGCTGAAGGCCAGCGGCTATGACTTCCAGACCCGGGCCAACCAGCAGGCGGGCATTGCGCTGCTGTCGGCGTTCAGCACCCTGCCGGAGACCGTCGTGAAGCAGAATCTGGCGACAGTGACCGCCATCAATCGCGACGCCGTGCAGACCACGCGCCGTCAGGCGCTGGCCGATGCGGAAGGCATTAGCTACCTCTACTTCCTCAGCGATGCGCTGGGGCCACGCCTTGGCAAAGCGTTTCTGACCGCCTATGACCAGGGCGCGCTGGGGAAAGCGGCAGCGTTGATCAAAGCCTCGGAGGTCAGCACCGGCGAGGCGAAAAAGCACTTCAATAATCCGCGGCCGTTTCTGGTGCAGGGCAACACCATTCACCTGGTGCCTGACGATGTGGTGGTGAAAGATAACCAGCCCTACACCGCCGACGGCGGCTCGTTTCCCAGCGGCCACACCAACACCGGCTATACCGATGCGCTGCTGCTGGCGGCGATGATCCCGGAGCGCTACGACGCGCTGGTGGCGCGCGGCGCCCGCTATGGCTACTCGCGCATCGTGCTGGGCGTCCACTACCCGCTGGACGTGATCGGCTCGCGGATGGTGGCCGAGCGCAACGTGGCCCACTATCTTAACGATCCGCACTACCGGGTATTATTTAACGAAGCCCGCGATCAGCTGCGCGCCGCGCTGGCGAAGGCCTGCGGCACATCGCTTGCCGAGTGCGCGAAGAGCAGCGTGAAAGACGATCCCTGGCGCGATCCGGCGATGCGTGATTTCTCTCGCTTCACCATGACCTACGATCTGCCGCAGCAGAAGGGTCCGCAGCCGCGTTTACAGGTGCCGGAGGGGGCGGAAGTGCTGCTGGAAGATGCCCTGCCGCATCTGTCAGCGGCTCAGCGTCGAACGTTGATGGTCAACACCGCGCTGCCGGCGGGTTACCCGCTATCCGGCACCACCCCCGAACAGCAATTCTGGCAGCGGTTGAATCTGTCGGCGGCCTGGGAGATGGCGCAAAAAAGGCATTAATGTGGTTTCCGGCACGCTGCACTGCGTGTCGCGCTTTTCCGGCAACGGGCGGACTTATCGCAGCAATACCCAGGCTGACGCACCGCCCGTCATTGAAATTCCCCCAACTATCCCCATTCTAGATCTCATGCATAAGCGCCGGACGCGCGCTTCATTCACCCTTTTCAACAGGACAGCGCATATGACCAATCCATTATTGACGCCTTTCTCCCTGCCGCCTTTTTCTGCGATCAAACCAGAGCACGTGGTCCCTGCGGTCACCAAAGCGCTGGAGGATTGCCGGGCCGCGGTGGAAAGCGCGGTGGCGCATGGCGCGCCGTATAGCTGGGAAAATCTTTGCCAGCCGCTGGCGGAAGTGGACGATGTGCTGGGACGCATCTTCTCGCCTGTCAGCCATCTGAATTCGGTTAAAAACAGCCCTGAACTGCGTGAGGCCTACGAACAGACGCTGCCGCTGCTCTCCGAGTACAGCACCTGGGTCGGCCAGCATGAAGGCCTGTATAAAGCCTATCGCGACCTGCGCGATGGCGATAACTACGCCACGCTGAATACCGCGCAGAAAAAAGCGGTTGATAACGCGCTGCGCGATTTTGAATTATCCGGGATTGGCCTGCCGCCGGAGGCGCAGAAACGCTACGGTGAAATCGCCGCGCGCCTCTCTGAGCTGGGCAACCAGTACAGCAACAACGTCCTCGACGCCACCATGGGCTGGAACAAGCTGGTGACCGATGTCGCCGATCTGGCCGGCATGCCGGAAAGCGCGCTGGCCGCCGCTCAGGCTCAGGCGCAGGCCAAAGAGCAGGAAGGGTATCTGCTGACCCTGGATATTCCGAGCTATCTGCCGGTGATGACCTACTGCGATAACCAGGCGCTGCGCGAAGAGATGTATCGCGCCTATTCCACCCGCGCCTCCGATCAGGGCCCGAACGCCGGGAAATGGGATAACAGCCCGGTGATGGCGGAGATCCTCGCCCTGCGTCACGAGCTGGCGCAGCTGTTGGGCTTTGACAGCTATGCGTTTAAATCCCTCGCCACCAAAATGGCGAAGGATCCGCAGCAGGTGCTCGACTTCCTCACCGACCTGGCAAAACGCGCCCGTCCGCAGGGCGAAAAAGAGCTGGCCCAGCTGCGCGCCTTCGCCAAAGCCGAGTTTGGCGTCGATGAGCTGCAGCCGTGGGACATTGCCTACTACAGCGAAAAACAGAAGCAGCACCTCTACAGCATTAGCGATGAGCAGCTGCGCCCCTATTTCCCGGAAAACAAAGCCGTTAGCGGCCTGTTTGAAGTGGTTAAGCGCATTTACGGTATTACCGCTAAAGAGCGTACCGATGTCGATGTGTGGCATCCGGAAGTGCGCTTCTTCGAGCTGTATGACGAACACAACGAGCTGCGCGGTAGCTTCTATCTCGACCTGTATGCCCGCGAGCATAAGCGCGGCGGGGCGTGGATGGACGACTGCGTCGGCCAGATGCGTAAACTGGATGGTTCCCTGCAGAAGCCGGTCGCCTACCTGACCTGTAACTTCAACCGCCCGGTCAACGGCAAGCCGGCGCTGTTCACCCATGACGAAGTGATCACCCTGTTCCACGAGTTCGGCCACGGTCTGCACCATATGCTGACCCGCATCGACACCGCCGGGGTTTCCGGCATCAGCGGGGTGCCGTGGGATGCGGTCGAGCTGCCGAGCCAGTTTATGGAGAACTGGTGCTGGGAGCCGGAAGCGCTGGCGTTTATCTCCGGCCATTATGAAACCGGTGAACCGCTGCCGCAGGAGCTGCTGGAGAAAATGCTGGCGGCGAAAAACTACCAGGCGGCGATGTTTATTCTGCGCCAGCTGGAGTTCGGCCTGTTCGATTTCCGCCTGCATGCGGAGTACAAACCGGAGCAGGGAGCGAAAATCCTTGAGACCCTGGCCGAGATTAAAAAGCAGGTCGCCGTGGTGCCGGGGCCGACCTGGGGCCGCTTCCCGCACGCCTTCAGCCACATCTTCGCTGGCGGCTATGCGGCAGGTTACTACAGCTACCTGTGGGCCGACGTGCTGGCGGCAGACGCCTTCTCACGCTTCGAAGAAGAGGGGATTTTCAACCGTGAAACCGGTCAGTCGTTCCTCGACAATATCCTGAGCCGCGGCGGTTCCGAAGAGCCGATGGAGCTGTTCAAACGCTTCCGCGGGCGTGAGCCGCAGCTGGACGCGATGCTGGAGCATTACGGGATCAAAGGCTGATTGCTACGTGAAGATCTGCTTAATTGATGAAACAGGCGCCGGTGACGGCGCCTTATCTGTTTTAGCCGCCCGCTGGGGGCTGGAGCAGGATGACGATAACCCGATGGCGCTGGTGCTGACGACGGAGCATCTGGAGCTACGCAAGCGCGATGAGCCCAAGCTTGGCGGCATCTTCGTCGATTTCGTCGGCGGGGCGATGGCCCACCGGCGCAAGTTTGGCGGCGGCCGCGGCGAAGCGGTGGCTAAAGCGGTGGGTATTAAAGGCGATTACCTGCCGGATGTCGTCGATGCGACGGCCGGGCTGGGACGCGATGCCTTTGTGCTGGCGTCGGTCGGCTGTCGCGTGCGGATGCTGGAGCGTAATCCGGTGGTCGCCGCGCTGCTCGATGATGGCCTGGCGCGCGGTTATGCTGACGCGGAAATCGGCGGCTGGCTGCAGGAGCGGCTGCAGCTGATCCACGCCTCCAGCCTGACGGCGTTAACCGATATCACCCCGCGCCCGCAGGTGGTGTACCTCGATCCGATGTTCCCGCATAAGCAGAAAAGCGCGCTGGTGAAGAAAGAGATGCGCGTCTTTCAGTCGCTGGTGGGGCCGGATTTAGACGCCGATGGCCTGCTGGCCCCGGCGCGCCAGCTGGCGACCAAGCGGGTGGTGGTGAAGCGCCCGGATTACGCGCCGCCGCTGGCGGAAGTCGCCACGCCGAATGCGGTGGTGACCAAAGGACATCGGTTTGATATTTACGCCGGTACGCCGGCGTAATTTTTCGCCGTTGTGATATCACCCGGATAGCGGGCAAAGCGCCTTATCCGGGCTACCAAATTGTAGCGCGAGCCGGGAACCGCAATATTTAAACAAACGGCGCCAGCGGATCGGCCATCTCAAACGGTTATTCGGCGCTGGCCGGGGTATTAATCATCCGGTTCAGCCACGGCACCATCAGCGCCATTACCACCGTGACGCCCAGCGTCACCAGGCCAATTTTACTGAACACATTGGTGTAGACCGGCAGGGTCTGCAGCGGGTCGGTGATGTTTTCCGGCACCGCGGTAAAGGTCGCCACATAGCCGCCCAGCAGGAAAGCGGCGGCCTGGGTCAGAAACCACATCCCCAGAATAAAGCCCATCAGATGCTGCGGCACCAGCGCGGCAACCATCGCCAGCCCCAGAGCGCTGATTAACAGTTCCCCCAGACTCTGGAACAGATAGACCAGCACAATAAACCACGGCGAGGTTAACCCCTGGGCGTCGGCGAACCACATCCCGGCGGCTGCGGCGGTGAGAAAGCCCAGCGCGCAGAGGAACATCCCGAGGGTAAATTTCACCGGCATGGTCAGGTCTTTACCCTTATGACCGAGATGGGTGTAGATCGCCGCCAGCACCGGGCTGGCGACCACTACCCAGAAGGGATTCAGCGCCTGGAAGCTGACCGGGTTGATGGTAAAGCCAAGGATCTCATGATGGACGTTGTTGATGGCGAAGAAGTTCAGCGAGGTCGGCATCTGGGCATACAGAATGTAAAACAGCACCGCCTCGATCATCAGAATAAAGGCGACGAACATTTTGTTGCGTCCAGTTTTATCGAGGCGAAACGCCTCACGGAAAAAGAACGCAATAACCACGACCGACAGAACAATCAGCACCAGGTTGGCGATCATCACGTTATGCATCAGCCAGGCGCAGAGAAAAATCATTACCACCGTACCGGCCAGCACCAGCGCCAGATTGCGTAGGCTGAGGGGGCGATGATCCGGCTCGGAGCCAATATCTTTCACCATCCCGCGGCAGGCGAAGTAGACCAGCAGCGCGATAATCAGCCCCGCGCCGCACAGGTTATAGGTTACCGCGTAGCCAAATTTTTCGGCGATCACCGGCGCCAGCGACAGCGACAGCAGCGAACCGATGTTTATCGACATATAGAACAGGGTAAATGCCCCGTCGAGACGGGCATCCTTCGGCGGATAGCATTTGGAGAGCAGGCTCGCCGGGTTGGCTTTAAACAAACCGTTGCCGACGGCGATGGTGCCGAGAGCGATAAAGATCAGCTGCGGTTTCAGCAGCGACATCCCGGTCATAAAGTAGCCGATAGCCAGCACAATGGCGCCGAGCACCAGCGTGCGTTTGGTCCCCAGCAAATGGTCGCCCACGTAGCCGCCGATGGAGATCAGCCCGTAAACCAGCGCCGCGAAGGCGCCGAAGGTGATAAAGGCCTGTTCCTGAGAGAAGCCCAGCTGTTTAACAAAGAAGACCGCCAGGATCCCCTGAACGCCGTAATAGCCAAAACGTTCCCAGAGCTCCACAAAGAAGATCATAAAGAACGGACGAGGTTGCTGCAGCAAGCCCGTAGGTGCAGTTGTATTCATATTCCTTCGCCTTGTATTACTTTCCCAAAAAGTATGAACGCGTATGCCAGAACGCGCCGAAAATGTCTGATAACTCGCCATGCTGCGGTTATTGGCTTATGGAATAGATTATTATATAGATATTTCGCCGAATAACTGGTTGATCACACTAATTGAATGGCGATTTTATGGATTGAAGTTCTGCCGCATGGCGAGGGAAAGCGAAAATAAAAAACGCCCGCATCGGCGGGCGTATTGCGCGGATAAAACGAGACGGTTATTCGTCTTCTTCGTCGCGCAGCGGGACGATCAGCATGTCGACATGAACGGTGTTAATCAGCTGGCGGGCAGAGGACATCAGCTTGCTCCAGAAGTCCTGATGATGGCCGCAGACCACCAGGTCCATATCGTATTTTTTAATCGCATCGACCAGCACCTGGCCAAGGTCGCCGCTACCGCTCAGGGTCTCGGTGATGGGATAGCCTGCGTTGGTCGAGAGCTCGGTCAGCGCGTGATGGGTCTCTTCGGAGATGCGTTTTTGCATGTCGCCGAGGTTAACGTCAATCAGCCCGGTGTAGAGGTCGGAGTAATTCACATCCACATGGATCAGGGAGACTTTCGCGTTATACGGGCGGGCCATAGAAACGGCTTTTTCAACCAGTACTTTACTCTCCGGGGACAGGTCTACTGCAATCAGAATATGTTTGTAAGCCATAGTGTTACTCCTTCCATAAGTTTGTCGATGACCATTGGACCTGACAGCTGGCGCTGCCGTTTCGCCCGCGTCCTGCGTGCTACATTCGCGGGAGGGTAGCCTTTAAGGACTTCATTGTAGAAGATATTTCCTACCTTATAGCGCCCCCCGCACTCCGTCAATGCACTGGGTTCACCTAAAAGTTAAACAAATTTATCCGTCTTACGTATTGATAACGAATAACCTTGTGGTAAAAAAATTAATGGATCTCCTACACTATTTAATGAGCCGGTCGGAAAAATAAATGTGATCGGAATCGCACTCTTTACGGTATCGTCGTGGGTTATTTGGGGAGCGGTAGCCGCGGAGGTTTTCTCCGTAGGCGGGTCGCCGGGGAGGAGGTATGATCAGCACTATTGCGCTGTTTTGGGCCCTGTGTGTCGTTTGTGTGGTGAATATGGCACGCTACTTCTCATCGTTGCGTGCATTATTGGTGGTGCTACGTGGTTGCGATCCCTTGCTCTATCAGTATGTTGATGGCGGCGGCTTTTTTACCTCGCACGGGCAGCCCAGCAAACAGATGCGGCTGGTGTGGTATATCTATGCCCAGCGCTACCGTGACCATCACGATGATGAATTTATTCGTCGCTGCGAACGTGTTCGTCGCCAGTTTATCCTGACCAGCGCCCTGTGCGGCCTGGTGGTGGTGAGCCTGATTGCGCTGATGATCTGGCACTAACGTTTCAGAATAAAAAAACGGGCCAGCAAGCTAGCCCGTTTTGAACGAATAACGCTTAAATCAGTTTCAGGGAGAGCCAGTAAAGGACGCCTGAAAGGATAATCGCTGCCGGCAGGGTCAGCACCCAGGCCATCAGAATGCTGGTCACCGTCTTTTTCTGCAGACCACCGCCATCCACCAGCATCGTCCCCGCTACCGAGGAGGAGAGTACGTGGGTGGTGGAAACCGGCATCCCGGTGTAGCTCGCCAGACCGATAGAAACCGCTGCGGTCATCTGAGCCGACATCCCCTGAGCGTAGGTCATGCCTTTCTTACCAATCTTCTCACCGATGGTGGTCGCCACGCGGCGCCAGCCGATCATGGTGCCGATACCCAGCGCCAGCGCGACAGCCATGATAATCCAGATTGGCGCGTACTCGATGGTGCTCAGCATATCGGTTTTCAGTTTCTTCAGCAGACGCTGGTCGTCAGCGCTCACATCCGGCAGCTTCGCCACCTTGTCGGTGGTGTCGGAGATGCAGAGCATGATGCGACGCAGCTGGCCGCGCTGTTCCGGTTTTAGCGACTCGTAGTTCTCAACGCCGGTCAGCATGGTTTTGACGCGGTCAAGGGCGTTGATGGTGTTCGCCGGATGGCAGTGGAACTCGCCATTGGCCGCGGTATTGGTATCCGGAGAAGGCACCAGCTGATCGACGCCGGTGGCTTTTTTCAGCAGTTCAGGACGCTGCTGGAAGAAGGTTTCCACGTTGTTGACCGCATCGCGGGTACGGGTGATTTCGTAACCAGAGGCATTCATATTCACCACGAAACCCGCCGGCGCGACGCCGATCAGCACCAGCATCACCAGGCCAATGCCTTTCTGCCCATCGTTAGCACCGTGAGAGAACGACACGCCAATAGCAGACAGGATCAGCGCGATACGGGTCCAGAACGGCGGCTTTTTCTTACCGTCTTTCTTTTCACGCTCTGCGGGCGTTAGGTGGATACGCGCGCGTTTTTTGGTTCCGCTCCAGTAGCGACGCAGCAGGAAAATCAGGCCGCCCGCGATCACCAGACCGACGATCGGCGAGATGATAAGCGAAGCAAAAATACCGATGACTTTCGGGATATTCAGCGCATCAACCACGGAAGTACCGGTCATCAGCGCATTGGTTAAACCAATGCCGATGATGGCGCCAATCAGGGTATGAGAACTGGAAGCTGGAAGACCGAAGTACCAGGTGCCGAGGTTCCAGATGATCGCCGCCAGCAGCATAGAGAACACCATGGCGAGGCCATGTGCGGAACCCATGTTAAGCAGCAGATCGGTCGGCAGCATATGCACGATGGCATAGGCTACGCTGAGACCGCCCAGCAGAACGCCGAAGAAGTTGAAGAGCGCCGCCATCGCCACAGCGAGCTGTGAGCGCATTGCGCGAGTGTAGATAACCGTAGCCACCGCGTTTGCGGTATCATGGAAACCGTTAATCGCTTCGTAAAACAGTACAAAAGCTAAAGCAAGCAATAATAATAGTCCGGTATGTAAATCCAGACCGGCAAATAAATGTAGCATAGGACGTTACGCCATTTTGAGGACATGAACGCGGCGCATTATCAGTGACTTTAGCGGCGCGGGCAAAGTGAAATATAGACTTTTTTTGATTTTCTTCCTGTTTAGGTTTTACCCTGTTGGGAGTAATCCTATATCTTTCAATGATGTATCTAATGCGGGATTTTTCCCGCTGGTGTGACCAGAGTGAAATATTTACAAAACCCGACAATTGGGGAACGAGGAACGCGGTGTGGAAAGGTTTGATGCCATTGTCGTTGGCGCCGGAGCGGCGGGAATGTTTTGCGCAGCGCAGGCGGGCCAGCTTGGCTGCCGCGTCCTGCTGCTGGATAACGGCAAAAAGCCGGGGCGAAAAATTCTGATGTCCGGCGGCGGCCGCTGCAACTTTACCAACATGTATGTTGAACCGGCGGCCTATTTGAGCCAAAACCCGCATTTTTGCAAATCTGCTCTGGCGCGCTACACCCAGTGGGACTTTATCGAGCTGGTCGGTAAATACGGCATCGCCTGGCATGAGAAGACCCTCGGCCAGCTGTTTTGCGATGATTCGGCGGAGCAGATCGTCAATCTGCTGCTCGCGGAATGTGAAAAGGGCGGCGTGCAGATCCGTCTGCGCAGCGAAATCCTCAGCGTGGAGCGCGATGAACAAGGCTACCGGCTACAGGTGAACGGCGAAACGCTGGTGACCAAAAAGCTGGTGATCGCCTCCGGCGGTCTGTCGATGCCGGGGCTCGGCGCCTCGCCGTTTGGCTATAAAGTCGCCGAGCAGTTCGGCCTGAAGGTGCTACCGACCCGCACGGGGCTGGTGCCGTTTACCCTCCACAAGCCATTGCTTGAGCAGCTGCAGGTCCTCTCCGGCGTGTCGGTGCCGTCGACCATTACCGCCGAGAACGGCACTCTGTTTCGCGAAAATCTGCTGTTCACCCACCGCGGCCTTTCCGGACCGGCGGTGCTGCAAATTTCCAGCTACTGGCAGCCCGGCGAGTTCGTCACCGTTAATCTGCTACCGGACTGCGATCTTGATGACTTCCTTAACGAGCAGCGCAGCGCGCATCCCAACCAGAGCCTGAAGAACACCCTGGCGATGCAGCTGCCGAAGCGGCTGGTGGAGTGTCTGCAGCAGCTGGGGCAGATACCTGATGTGACGCTCAAGCAACTGAACGTTCGCGATCAGCAGACGCTGGTGGAGACGTTAACCGCCTGGCGCGTGCAGCCGAACGGCACCGAAGGCTACCGAACGGCGGAGGTGACCCTCGGCGGCGTGGACACCAACGAACTCTCGTCGCGTACTATGGAGGCGCGTAAGGCGCCGGGTCTCTACTTTATCGGCGAAGTGATGGACGTTACCGGCTGGCTCGGGGGGTATAACTTCCAGTGGGCGTGGTCAAGCGCCTGGGCCTGCGCGCAGGCGCTGGTGGAAGGGTAATCTACGCGTCCGGGCGCCCTGGTGCCCGGACGTATATGATCAGTTCAACACAAGAAAATACTGGGCGATTTTGAAATAGATAATCAGCCCGGTGCCATCAATCAGCGTGGCGATAAACGGCGCGGAAACTACCGCCGGGTCAATGCCGATCCGCTTAAGCACCATCGGAATGACCGAGGAGACAATCGCGCTCCACAGGGTAATGCACACCAGCGTCAGGCTGACGATGAGCGTGATTTCCATGCCAATCCCCATCATCCAGGCGCGCAGGCAGCCCGCCAGGCCCAGGGTCAGGGCAATCAGAAACGAGGTCGATACCTCTTTGCGGATCACCCGCCCCATATCGCGCAGTCGCACTTCCCCCAGCGCCATCGAGCGCACCAGCGTCGAGGTGATCTGCGTTCCGCTGTTGCCACCGGTGCCGATGAGCAGCGGAATAAAGAAGGCCAGCGCGATGGCCGATTCCAGGGCTTCTTCGAAATGCTGCAGTACGCTGCTGGTGTAGGCTTCGGCCACAAACAGCAGCAGCAGCCACACCGAGCGTTTTTTCCACAGCGTCCAGGGGCTGATCTCGAGGTACGGTTTTTCCAGCGGCAGCGTTGCCCCCTGCAGCTGAGCATCTTCGGTGACGTCATCCTCCAGCAGATGGGCGATCTCCTTCTCCATCAGGCAGCCGACCAGCTCGCCTTTATCGACGACGGGGACCAGGTCGAGGCCGCGCTCGCTGAGCTCGGCAATCACCTGCTGGCGCTCATCGTCAGGTTTGACGCGAAACAGGCAGCTGTCCATCAGGTGGCGGATAGACTGGTTGATATCCGTTTCCTGGAGTAGCTTTTTGACCGACAGGCTGCCACGCAGCTTCTTGCCGGCGACGACAAACACCTGCCCGGGAATATCATCGCTGGCCAGCTGGGAGATAAAGTGTTCGCGCGCCTCATGAACGCTGAGATGTTCCTGCAGCGTAATAAAATCGGTACGCATGTACTGGGCGATCGCATCGCCGTCGAAGCCAGAGGTCGCCTGATGGGCGGCGCAGAGTTGAATGGAAGACATGTTTAAAAATCCCTATAAAAAATCACTCATAGGGGCGAACAAGACAGGGTTAGCGCAGGCAGATCCCTACGTCCTGGTTTTAGCACTGCATAACGTATCTGAACGGTCATGACCGCCAGAAGTTACCTTGGCAACACCTTGATTCGATGGAAGCCTGTATTTCCCTGAGTGGTCTCTCTCGATACCAACAGGGCGGTAACTTGTATTTATGCAGGAGCCTCGCCATAACGAGATCGTTAAATGAGGCGCCATTATTGGCGAAGCGGGATAATTCACAAAGCGTATAATTTATATGGTTTATCAACTGTTGATAAACAAAGTTTGCCTGGTAAGAAGTTGACTTCACATTGTGCTATCAGAAAAATGATTTCAGTAAGTGAATCATGCGGCAAGGAGGGATAAAACCATGATCAAACCTAAAACGCCAAACTCAATGGAGATTGCCGGCCAGCCTGCCGTTATCAATTACGTGCCTGAGCTCAATGCATTCCGCGGTAAGTTCCTGGGATTATCAGGATATTGCGATTTTGTTTCCGATAGTATTCAAGGGTTACAACAGGAGGGCGAGATATCATTACAGGAGTATCTCGCAGATTGTCATGAAGCGGGGATTGAGCCTTATGCTCACCCGGAAAAGATGAAAACCTTCACGCTGCGCTATCCTGAGTCATTTGGTGAGCGTCTTAGCTCCGCCGCTGCGGAGGAGCAGGTTTCCGTAAATACCTGGATCCTTGAGACGCTCAATGAACGTCTCAAACAGGCTTAAAACAGCCTGCAGCAGATCGTTATCGTTTTAATTTTCATCCGCTAAACACTGCAAATGCCCATGGCGCACGCCGCGCTGGGCAATCACGTCGTCGGCAAAATGCTGTACCTCGGCCATATCACCTTTCAGCACCGCAATCTCCAGGCAGTCGTCATGACTGATATGTACATGCAGCGTGGCGACGGAGAGATCGTGATGATGATGCTGGGTGGCCACCAGCCGGCTCGCCAGTTCGCGTTTCTCATGTTCATACACGTACGACAGAACGGCATACCCGCGCCGTGATTCCGGCGACGGAGGATCCTGGTTGAGGGCGTCGCGCAGAATATCGCGTACCGCCTCCGAACGGTTGTGGTAGCCGCGGCGGGCGCTGAGCGCATCGAGGGCGGCCAGCAGGTCATCATCAAGGGTCAGGGTTACGCGCTGCATGGCATGGCCTCGTTAAGCAGAGTGGCAGGAAAAGGGGGGAGCACCGCCTGCTGGAGCGCCTGTCCGGCAGGGGAACGCAGGCGTAGCGGTAGACTAACCGTTGCGGTTTCGACGATGCGCCCGTGCTCCATCACCAGCACTCGCTGGCAAAAGCGCTCCACCAGCCGCAGGTCATGGGTGATGAACAGGCAGGCGGTGTCAAACTGCGCCTGCAGACGCTTCAGCAGGGCGATAATCTCCGCCTGCAGCAGCAGATCGAGATTTGAAACCGCTTCATCAAGGATCAACAGCTGCGGCCGTACCGCCAGGGCGCGTGCCAGGCAGACGCGCTGCAGCTGTCCGCCGCTGAGCTGCGCCGGGCGCTTATCGAGCAGCGACGGCGCGAGGTCGACGGCCAGCAGCATCTCTTCCACCCGCCGCGCACGCGCCTCACGCGACAAGCGTAACAGATGGCGCAGCGGCTCGCTGACGATCTCGCGCACCGTTTTGCGCGGATTCACCGCGCTGAAGGCATCCTGAAATACCAGCTGAATATCACGGCGGAAGGCGCCGATGGCCTCGCCCTTCAGGGCGGCCAGCGGCGTGCCGCGCCAGGCAATATCGCCGTGCTGCGGCGTTTCCAGACCCACCAGCATCCGCGCCAGGGTGCTTTTCCCACAGCCGCTGCGTCCGAGCAGGGCCACCGTTTCGCCAGGGGCGATGGCGAGATGGATCGCATGCAGGACCCTGCCGTGGTGAGGATAATCGTGACTCACCCCGGTAGCGCTGAGTAAATTCATGGTGTTTTCTCCAGACCGTATAACGCCAGATGCGCGGCCAGCAGGCGCTGGCTGAGCGGGTGCCGCGGGGCGCTAAATAGCGTATTCACATCGCAGTGTTCAACGAGGCGACCGTTCTCCATCACCGTTACGTGATGCGCCAGCCGCGCCACGACGCCCATGTCATGCGTCACCAGCAGCAGTCCCAGACCGCGCCTGGCGACAATATCCGCCAGCAGGTCGAGGATGCGCGCCTGGGCGATGGTATCGAGATCGGTCGTCGGCTCGTCGGCGATGATAAAGGGCGCGCGGCTGAGCAGGGCGAGAGCGACCATCATCCGTTGCAGCATGCCCCCGCTCATTTCAAAAGGGTAGCGCTTCAGCAGCGCCCGCGGATTGTCCAGACCGACCTCCTCCATCGCTGCCAGCAGCACGGCGTCATTCGCTTCACGACCCGCTGCCCGGCAGGTTTCCCGGGCGTGCGCGGCCATGGTATGCAGCGGGTTAAAGGCGCTGCGCGGGTTCTGCATGATGGTGGCGATGGTCGCCCCGCGCAGCTGTTCGCCGTGCACCGGAATGCCGTCGAGAAGCACCCGGCCGGCGGTTTGCCTGACGCCGGGCGGCAGCAGGCCCAGCGCGGCGGCGCAGGTCAGCGATTTTCCGCAACCACTGCTGCCGAGCAGCGCCAGCACCTGGCCGCGGCGCAGGGTGAAGGAGACGTCGCTGACCAGCGGTCGGTCAGCGGCAAGCGAGATCTGTTCCAGTTGGATCTTCTGCGGCATCAGTGGCTATGCTCCGCGATCAGGTGGGGATCGAGACGATCGCGCAGCGCGTCGCCCAGCAGGTTAAAAGCCATCACGCTGATGAACAGCGCCAGCCCCGGCCAGACCATTTGCAGCGGTTGGGTCCAGATATACTGCCGGGCGTCGTTGATCATCACCCCCCATTCCGCCGTCGGTGCGCTGACACCGAGACCGAGGAACGACATGCCGGCTACGTGAAGCATCATATGGCCGATATCCAGCGAGGCGAGCACCAGCAGCGAGGGGATCACCGCGCCGGCCAGATGGTCGCTGAACAGCCGCCACTGGCTGGCGCCGCTCAGACGGGCGGCGAGGATAAATTCGCGCTGGCGCAGGGAAACCACCAGGTTACGCACCATTCTGGCGTACCAGGCCCAGTGTGACAGCGCAATGGCGAGGATCACATTGGTCAGCCCGGTACCCAGCACTCCCACCATAAAGAACGACAGGATCGAGGTCGGAAAGGTCATAAACAGTTCGGCGATGCGCATCAGGCCGCGGTCGGCGCGGCCGCCCAGCAGTCCGGCGCAGCCGCCGACCGCCAGGCCGATCAGCAGCACCAGCAGCAGACAAGCCATCACCGCCCCCAGCGAAACGCGGGTGGCGGCCAGCAGGCGTGAGAAAATATCCCGGCCGAGATGATCGGTGCCGAGCCAGTGCGCTGCGCCCGGCGGCAGCAGCCGCTGCTGAAGGTCAATCGCCGCTGGATCCCAGGGCAGCCACCAGCCGCTGCCGATGGCGATGACCGCCAGCAGCGCGATAACCAGCATGGCCAGTTTTACCGGCCAGCGAAAGCTTTGTTGCCCTCTCATGCGCTCACCTCCTCGTGGCGGCGCAGGCGCGGGTCGAGCGCCGCGTTAAGCACATCCACCGCCAGATTAGCCAGCACGAACACCGTCACCATCATCAGGGTAAAGCACTGGATCACCGGGTAATCGCGATTGAAAATGGCGGAAACCGCGTAGCGGCCGACCCCGGGCCAGGCAAAGATATTTTCGATAATCATGGTGCCGCCGATCAGCTCGCCAATGTGCATGCCCATGGCGGTCACCACCGGCAGGGTGGCATTGCGCAGGATATGTCGGCGCTCCACCTGGCGCGCGCTCAATCCGCGTAGCCGCGCCCATATCACGTGACGCTGGCTGGCGGCGTCCAGCATGCTGGCGCGCAGCAGGCGGGCGTTGATCGCCAGCGACATAAAGGCGATGGAGACGGCGGGCAATATCAGGTGCTGCCAGTCGCCATACCCCATCGCCGGGAGCCACTGCAGATGCACGGAAAAGAGCATCACCAGCATAAAGGCCAGCCAGAAGTTGGGCATTGAGACGCCGAGGAAGGCAATCAGCCGTACGATATAGTCCGGCAGGCGATCGCGATGGCGCGCCGCCCAGATGCCCAACGGCAGGGAGGTGACGAGGATCAGCGCCAGCGCCGCGCCGGTGAGCAGCAGGGTGGCCGGCAGGAAGTGCAGCAGGTCGTCCAGCACCGGGCGCTGGGTGGCATAGGAGAGACCGAAATCCAGGTGCAGCGCCCGCCATAGCCAGTGCAGATACTGCATTGCCAGCGGCTGGTTGAGCCCCAGCAGCTCGCGGGTCGAGGCAACCATCTCTTCAGTGGGCGGCAGGTTCGACAGGCGTAAATAATCCAGCGCCGGGTCGCCGGCGCCGAGCCGCAGCAGCAGAAAGATGATGGCGGAGGCGGCGAGCAGCAGCGGGATCAGCAGCAGCAGGCGGCGTAAAATATAGCGTAGCATTATGGCGTTACCGGGGTAATCTGGTCGAAAGGGATCTCGCTGGTCACCGGGGCGAACGGGATCTCCCCGACCTCCTGGCGCGCGACCGACATCAGCGAGACATAGCTGATGGGCAGATACACCGCGTCCTGATGCAGACGGGTCAGCACATCATGGTACAGTTTTCTCCGCTGCGCCTCGTCCCCGGTGGTCAGCACTTCACTAATCTCTTTATCAATCAGTGCCTTGTCTGGCAGGCCGCGCTGGGCCTGGTAATCCGCATGCGACGGGACGCGCATCGAGCTTAAAAAGGCATGCGGATCGTAGGGCGCGCCCCAGGTGCGATTGAAGATCATGCCGAAGCGGCCTTCGCGCTGGCGCGCGTAAATGCTGCTTTCCTCCTCGCCCACCAGGGTGACCTGCACGCCGACCTGCCGCAGATTGGCCTGAATAATTTCGGCCATCAATTTAGCCAGCGCGTCGGTGCCAATAAACGCCAGCTCAATCGCCAGCGGTTGCCCGGCTTTTTGTCGCCAGGGCTGGCCTTCCAGCTGCTGCCAGCCGGCCTGTTCCAGCAGGGCGCGGGCTTTTGTCGGGTCGTAACGGCGCGGCGTCAGATCCTGCGGGGCGTAAGGGACGGAGGGGGCAAACAGGGTGTCGGCAACCTGCTGGGTGCCATACAACACGCTATCGACAAGGGTCTGTTTATCGACGGCGTAGTTGAGCGCTTCGCGAACCGTCAGCTCGCGGGTCGGGCCCTGGCTGGCGTTTAGCGCCAGCATTACCGTCTCCGCCGGGGCGGACAGACGAGCCACGTAGCCGGGGTGATGGCGAAAGCGTTCGAAGGTGTCCAGCGGCAGCAGCCCTTCATCGCCGTAGAGCATATCGATTTCCCCGGTTTCGAACGCCACCGCCCGGCTGGTGGCGTCAGGGATCACCTTGATGGTGATTTGCTGTAGCGCGGGTTTGCGACCCCAGTAGCGCTCATTGCGCACCAGCACATCGCGCTGATTGAGCTGCGAGCTTGCCAGCCGCCACGGGCCGGTGCCGATCGGGGCTTTAATGCCCCTGGCGGTGCCGCCATCGATAAACTGCGAGGGGGCGATGAAGCGGAACGGGCGGGGCAGGGCCAGCTCTTGCAGTAAGGGGGCGTAGGCGCTTTTCAGAGTGATCTGCAGCTCGGTGGCGCTGAGGGCCCGCACGTCGGTTATTTGGTTGGCGAGCTCAAGCCAGGCGTGGCGTTGGCGGTTGGCCAGCACCGCCTGAAAATTGGCCGCCGCGGCCTGGGCGTTAAACGGTTCGCCGTTGGAGAAGGCCACATCGTCGCGCAGGGTGAACCACCAGGTTTTGCCGTCGGCGGAGTGACGCCAGCGGGTTGCCAGCCAGGGCTGTACGCTGCCGTCAGCCTGATACTTCACCAGCGGTTCATAGACCATGCTTTGGGCAAACATCTGGTTGGGCGTATAGAGATGGGGATTCAGCGGGCCGACGTTAACCGGCCAGGCGGTGGTGAGCTGGTACGGCGCGGCCTGAGCCAGCAGAGGGACGCAGGCGACCAGCGCCAGCAGGGTGAGGCGGATAATAGACAAGACGGCAATCTCAACGACAGGAAAGTATGACGATTTTAGTGATTCATCATACTTTGGGAGTAACCTGGATCAATATTGCGCCGGAAAGTATAAGAAAATCGTATCATTACGCCCAGGCGACCAGCGCCGCCTTACCCCTCAGGGCGTCCGGAACAACGCCAGCAGCGTGGCCACCTGTTCGTCGATCGGCGCCAGGTCCCGCTTGACGATCAGATGCAGCGGCGTCGCGCGGCGCGCGCCATGGCTGAGGGGCAACCGCTTCAGCACGCCCTGGTCGAGATGGGGGCGAATGCGCTCCTCCGGCAGCCAGCCGAAGCCGACCTGATACATCACCGCATCAATGGCGGCATCAATGGTGGAGAAGGTCCAGGCGTCTCGCGGCGCCTGGCTATCGCCGCCCTGATCGGCAATGCGCACCAGCGGCCACGGCGCCAGCGCGCTATCCTCCAGCGGTCCGTCCAGCGCGGCGAGAGGGTGGTCGCGGTGGGCGACGGCGATGAAATCAATATTCATCAGCCACTCCCCGCGGCCGGTAATATCCTGGCGGCGGGTCAGCACCATCACATCGGCTTCCGTCCGCGCCGCGCTCTCGTCATCCAGGTTTTCCAGCACTTCGGTGAGCCTGACCTGGGTCTGCGGATAGCGCTGCTGAAACTGGCGTAAAATCGCGAACAGCCGCTGGCGCGGGAAAATACTGTCGACCACCAGATCCAGGCGGGTCCGCGCCCCGTTGCGCAGAGTGGCGGCGTGCGTCTCGACGTAGGCGAAGGCCTGCAGCAGCGGCTTGACCTGATTCAGCAGTAGTTCGCCAGCCGGCGTCAGCACCGCCCGCCGGCCGGACGGCGCCAGCAGCGCCACGCCTAAGCGCTCCTGCAGCAGCGCGAGGTTATAGCTTACCGATGACTGACTGCGATTGGTCTCCTCCGCCGCTCTGGCAAAGCTCCCCAATTCCACTACCTTTTCGAGTAACGCCCACTGCTCCAGGGTTGTCTTGTGCATAATCAATCTAAAATTTGAATGTATTTAATCCAAACATAGCGTTATTCATTCATTTTTTAAAGACGTATGCTGTCCTCAACAAAACAGAGGAGAATAAATGATGAGCACTTTCGACAAACATGACCTCAGCGGCTTTATCGGTAAACATCTGGTCTATACCTACGACAACGGCTGGAACTACGAGATTTACGTCAAAAATGGCCACACCCTCGACTACCGTATTCACAGCGGCATCGTCGGCAATCGCTGGGTGAAAGATCAGGAAGCGTACATTGTGCGGGTGGGGGAAAGTATCTACAAAATCTCCTGGACCGAACCGACCGGCACCGACGTCAGCCTGATCGTCAACCTGGGCGACAAACTATTCCACGGCACTATTTTCTTCCCGCGCTGGATCATGAATAACCCGGAAAAAACTATCTGCTTCCAGAACGACCATATTCCGCTGATGAATTCGTATCGCGATGCCGGCCCGGCCTACCCGACGGAAGTGATTGACGAGTTCGCCACTATCACCTTCATTCGCGACTGTGGCGCGGATAATGACGAGGTCATTAATTGCCCGGCGAGCGAATTGCCTGCGGATTTTCCTGCAAATTTGTAATTCAGCAGAAATAACTTTGTGATCTGCGCTAACTTTTTGTCATTAAGCGTGACAATGACAGAATAATAAATTGTGAACTGGTTTAGTTCTCGTTTAATTTCAACTATTGCGTTCCTGTTCTCTTTTTCGTGACAGGAACGCTCCTCCGTCAAATTTCTGCCATAAAAAACTCCTATCATACTGTTTATTAAGAATTTATTTCTTATTCCGAAGAAATATTAATTTCTTAATATTATCCTAAGCAAGGTCGACTACATTAATAGTGGTCGAGATACCCTGAAATGGAATGCCGTGCTGAACTCACTTCATTTTAATTTCGTTTAAGTCCGCAGGCGCAGGATATTTTATTCTAACGACCCAGATTCGTGCGTGGGTCATCTACAGAACAGGATGATGATGAGCGATTTTTTGCCTTTTTCGCGCCCGTCGATGGGCGACGCAGAGCTGGCTGCGCTGCGTGAAGTTTTAGCGTCGGGCTGGATCACCACCGGGCCGAAGAATCAGGCACTTGAAGCGGCATTCTGCCAGCTGACCGGCAACCGTCATGCGATTGCCGTCAGTTCAGCGACCGGCGGGATGCATGTGACCCTGATGGCGCTGGGTATTGGCCCCGGCGATGAAGTCATTACGCCGTCCCAGACCTGGGTCTCCACTCTCAATATGATCTGCCTGCTGGGCGCCACGCCGGTGATGATCGATGTCGATAACGACAATCTGATGATTACCCCTGCAGCGGTGGAAGCGGCGATCACCTCGCGTACCAAAGCGATAATTCCCGTGCATTACGCCGGGGCGCCAGCCGACATTGACGCCATTCGCGCGGTGGGCGAGCGCCATGGCATTTCGGTGATCGAAGACGCCGCCCATGCGGCCGGTACCCATTATAAAGGCCGCCACGTGGGCTGGCAGGGGACCGCCATTTTCTCGTTCCACGCGATCAAAAACATGACCTGCGCCGAAGGCGGGCTGATTGTCACCGACGACGACGAGCTGGCCTCCCGCATCCGTAGCCTGAAATTCCATGGTCTGGGCGTGGACGCTTATGATCGCCAGACCCACGGCCGCGCGCCGCAGGCGGAGGTGATCACCCCGGGCTTCAAGTACAACCTTGCCGATATTAACGCCGCTCTGGCGCTGGTCCAGCTGGAAAAACTGAGCCACGCCAATCAGCGCCGGACCGAGATTGCCCAGCGCTACCTGCGCGAGCTGGCGGACACGCCGTTTAAACCGCTGAGCGTCCCGACATGGGATCACCAGCACGCCTGGCATCTGTTTATCATCCGCGTCGATGAGGCCGCGTGCGGCATCAGCCGCGACGCGCTGATGGAAAAGCTGAAGGCGATGGGCATCGGCACCGGCCTGCACTTCCGTGCGGCCCATACGCAAAAATATTACCGCGAGCGCTTCCCTGAGGTTTCCCTGCCGAATACCGAATGGAACAGCGCCCGCATCTGCTCTCTCCCGTTGTTCCCGGATATGACCGATGACGATGTCACTCGCGTTATCTCCGCACTGCGCCAGTTGTCAGGACGTTGATATGCTTACTTACCCTCCCGTGAAGAAGGTCTCGGTGGTTATCCCGGTTTATAACGAACAGGATAGCCTGCCGGAACTGCTTCGTCGTTCGGATGCCGCCTGCGCCACCCTGGGGCGGCAATATGAAATTCTGTTGATCGACGATGGCAGCAGCGACGATTCCGCGCGCATGCTCACCGAAGCCGCCGAGGCGGAAGGCAGCCACGTCGTCGCCGTGCTGTTAAACCGTAACTACGGCCAGCACTCGGCGATCATGGCCGGCTTCAGCCATGTAACCGGCGATCTGATTATTACCCTCGACGCCGACCTGCAAAACCCGCCGGAGGAGATCCCGCGGCTGGTGGCGAAGGCTGATGAAGGTTACGACGTGGTGGGCACTGTCCGCCAGAACCGTCAGGACAGCATCTTCCGTAAAACCGCGTCGAAGATGATCAACCGCCTGATCCAGCGCACCACCGGCAAAGCGATGGGCGACTACGGCTGCATGCTGCGCGCTTACCGCCGCCATATCATCGACGCCATGCTCAACTGCCATGAGCGCAGCACCTTTATCCCGATCCTGGCGAATACCTTCGCCCGGCGCGCGGTGGAGATCCCGGTGATGCACGCCGAGCGCGAATTCGGCGACTCCAAATACAGCTTCATGCGCCTGATCAACCTGATGTACGACCTGGTGACCTGTCTGACCACCACGCCGCTGCGTCTGCTCAGCATTTTCGGCAGCGTGATTGCCCTGCTGGGCTTCGCCTTCGGCCTGCTGCTGGTGGTGCTGCGTCTGGCCTTTGGCCCGCAGTGGGCGGCGGAAGGGGTGTTTATGCTCTTCGCCGTGCTGTTCATGTTCATCGGCGCCCAGTTTGTCGGTATGGGCCTGCTCGGGGAGTATATCGGCCGCATCTATAACGACGTGCGCGCCCGCCCCCGCTACTTTATTCAACGTGTTGTTCGCCAGCCGGAAACGGCATCTAAAGAGGAAGATCGTTCATGAAAGCCGTAGTCTTCGCTTATCACGATATGGGCTGCACCGGTATCCAGTCCCTGCTGGACGCCGGGTATGATATCGCTGCTATTTTCACCCACCCGGATAACCCTGGCGAAAACCATTTCTTTGGCTCCGTGGCGCGCCTTGCCGCCGAGCAGGGTATTCCGGTGTGGGCGCCGGAAGACGTGAACCATCCGCTGTGGATTGAGCGTATCCGCGAGATGAAGCCGGACGTGCTGTTCTCCTTCTACTATCGCAACCTGCTGGGCGATGAGATCCTCAATCTGGCGCCGAAAGGGGCGTTCAACCTGCACGGTTCGCTGCTGCCAAAATATCGCGGCCGCGCGCCGCTGAACTGGGTGCTGGTCAATGGCGAAAGCGAAACCGGCGTCACCCTGCACCGGATGGTGAACCGCGCAGACGCTGGCGATATCGTCGCCCAGCAGGCCGTGGCGATTGGCGCGGATGACGCCGCCCTGACGCTGCATCGTAAGCTGTGCGCCGCCGCCACTGAGCTGCTGAGCCGGGCGCTGCCGGCGATCCTCGCCGGCACCACCGATGAGCGTCCGCAGGATCACAGCCAGGCAACCTATGTGGGGCGTCGTACCCCGGAAGATGGCCGGCTGGACTGGGAGCTGCCGGCGCAGACCCTGCACAATCTGGTGCGTGCGGTCTCGGATCCGTGGCCGGGCGCCTTCGGCTACGCCGGAGCGAACAAGTTTATCGTCTGGAAATCCCGCGTTCGCCACGATTTGCCAGCAGCTAAACCGGGCACCGTGATCTCCATTGCGCCGCTGATCGTCGCGTGCCAGGACGGGGCGCTGGAGATTGTCACCGGCCAGACCGAACGCGGCGTGTACATGCAGGGCGCTCAGCTGGCGCAGGCGCTGGGCCTGGTGTCCGGGGCGGTGATCAGCAGCAAACCGGTGGTGGCGATTAAGCGTCGCACCCGGGTGCTGATCCTCGGCGTCAACGGCTTTATCGGTAACCACCTGACCGAGCGCCTGCTGCAGGACGACAACTATGAGATTTACGGTCTGGATATCGGCTCCGACGCCATCAGCCGTTTTCTCGACTGTCCGCGTTTCCACTTTGTGGAAGGCGATATCAGCATTCACTCCGAGTGGATCGAGTATCACATTAAGAAATGCGACGTGGTGCTGCCGCTGGTGGCCATCGCCACGCCTATCGAATACACCCGCAACCCGCTGCGCGTGTTCGAGCTGGATTTCGAAGAGAACCTGAAAATCATCCGCGACTGCGTGAAATACAATAAGCGCATTATCTTCCCGTCGACCTCGGAAGTGTACGGCATGTGCACCGACAATAACTTCGACGAAGATAGCTCCAACCTGGTGGTGGGGCCGATCAACAAACAGCGCTGGATCTACTCGGTCTCCAAGCAGCTGCTCGATCGCGTGATCTGGGCCTATGGCGATAAGAACGGCCTGAAGTTCACCCTGTTCCGTCCGTTCAACTGGATGGGGCCGCGGCTGGATAACCTCAACGCCGCGCGTATCGGCAGCTCCCGCGCTATCACCCAGCTGATCCTCAACCTGGTGGAAGGGTCGCCGATCAAGCTTATCGAAGGCGGCAAGCAGAAGCGCTGTTTCACCGACATCAGCGACGGTATCGAAGCGCTGTTCCGCATCATCGAGAACAAAGACGGCCGCTGCGACGGGCAGATCATTAACATCGGCAACCCGGATAACGAAGCGAGCATCAAAGAGCTGGCCGAAATGCTGCTCGCCTGCTTCGAACGTCATCCGCTGCGCGATCGCTTCCCGCCGTTCGCCGGCTTCCGTGAAGTGGAAAGCAGCGATTACTACGGAAAGGGCTACCAGGACGTTGAGCATCGTAAGCCGAGCATCCGCAACGCCAAACGCTGCCTGAACTGGGAGCCGAAGGTGGAGATGGAAGAAACGGTCGAACACACGCTGGACTTCTTCCTGCGCACGGTTGAACTGGTGGACGATAAAAATCCATGAAACAGGTCGGCTTACGCATAGATGTCGATACCTTTCGCGGCACGCGGGACGGCGTTCCGCGGCTGCTGGAGCTGCTGGGCCGGCATGGGATCCAGGCAAGCTTCTTCTTCAGCGTCGGGCCGGACAATATGGGGCGCCACCTGTGGCGCCTGGTAAAACCGAAGTTTCTGTGGAAGATGCTGCGTTCCAGAGCCGCCTCGCTGTACGGCTGGGATATTCTGCTGGCCGGCACCGCCTGGCCGGGGCGCCGCATCGGCGCAGGGAACGAAGCGGTGATCCGCGCCGCCGCCGAATCTCATGAAGTCGGCCTGCACGCCTGGGACCACTACAGCTGGCAGGCGTGGAGCGGCGTCTGGCCGCAGGAAAGGCTGGCGCTGGAGGTTGAGCGCGGCCTGCTGGAGCTCGAGCGCATCATCGGCCGGCCGGTGACCTGCTCGGCCGTCGCCGGCTGGCGCGCCGATCAGCGGGTGGTTAAAGCCAAAGAATCCTTCGATTTTCTCTACAACAGCGACTGTCGCGGCACGCGGCCGTTTCTGCCCCAGCTCGGCAGCGGCGTCTCTGGTACCGTGCAGATCCCGGTCACGTTGCCGACCTGGGACGAGGCGGTGGGCACGGCGGTGGATATCGCCGGCTTTAACCGCTACCTGCTGGACTGCATCCATCGCGATGCGGGCGTGCCGGTCTATACCATTCACGCTGAAGTGGAAGGCATTGCCTACGCCGATCAGTTCAATGAACTACTGACCATGGCGGCGGAAGAAGAAATTCAGTTTTGCCCACTGAGCCAGCTGCTGCCCGCTGACTTTAGCGAGCTGCCCTCAGGCAAAGTGGTTCGTGGTGAACTGGCTGGCCGGGAAGGCTGGCTCGGACGTGAACAATTACTGACTTCGGGTATTTGATGAAAAGCATTCGCTATGGCGTCTCTCTGATTGCGCTGTTTGCGCTGTATTATCTGCTGCCGCTCAATTTCCGTTTGCTCTGGCAACCCGACGAAACCCGCTACGCGGAGATCAGCCGTGAAATGCTGGCCACCGGCGACTGGGTGGTACCGCATTTTCTCGGCCTGCGCTACTTCGAAAAACCGATTGCCGGTTACTGGATCAACAGTATCGGTCAGTGGCTGTTTGGCCATAATAACTTCGGCGTACGCTTCGGGTCGGTCTTCGCTATCACCATGACCGCCCTGCTGGTGGCCTGGCTGGCGTGGCGGATCTTTCGTGATAAGCGGGTAGCTATCCTGTCGCCGATTATCTTCCTCACCGCGATGCTGGTGTATGCGATTGGCACCTATGCGGTGCTGGACCCGATGATCACCCTGTGGCTGGCGCTGGCGATGTGCAGCTTCTGGGGCGCGGCGCAGGCGCAGCGCCGCAGCGGCAAAATACTGGGCTACGTGCTGCTGGGCGTCGCCTGCGGGATGGGGGTGATGACCAAAGGCTTCCTGGCGCTGGCGGTGCCGGTGGTGGGCGTTCTGCCGTGGGTGATCGCCCGTAAACGCTGGCGTGAAGTGCTGACCTACGGCTGGCTGGCGGTGATTGTCTGTACGCTGGTGGTGCTGCCCTGGGGGCTGGC
Source organism: Klebsiella sp. KPN54798 (assembly GCF_021184225.1). Taxonomy (NCBI): domain Bacteria; kingdom Pseudomonadati; phylum Pseudomonadota; class Gammaproteobacteria; order Enterobacterales; family Enterobacteriaceae; genus Klebsiella; species Klebsiella sp. KPN54798. The sequence continues at coordinate 300,889 of NZ_CP089234.1, forward strand.
TATCGCCCAGCGCGAGCCGGACTTCTGGCGCTACTTCTTCTGGGTCGAGCATATTCAGCGTTTTGCTGAAAAAGACGCCCAGCACAAAGCGCCGTTCTGGTACTACATCCCGTTCCTGATCGCCGGCAGTCTGCCGTGGCTGGCCCTGCTGCCGGGGGCGCTAAAGCGTGGCTGGCTTGAGCGCGATGAGGCCCGCGGCGCGCTGTATCTGTTAGGTTGGGTGGCGATGCCGTTCCTGTTCTTCAGTATCGCCAAAGGCAAACTGCCGACCTATATCCTGCCGTGCTTTGCGCCGCTGTCGATCCTGATGGCCCGCTACGCGCTGGAGGCCGCAAAGACCGGCGCGAAAGCGTTGCGCATCAACGGGATGATCAACCTGGGCGTTGGTTTGCTGGGGCTTATCGCCGTGCTGGTGGTCTCGCCGTGGGGCTTCATGCATAGGCCGGTGTGGACCAAGATTGAGCTGTATAAATGTCTGCTGGCGGCGATCGCTTTTGCCGTCTGGGCGCTGATGGGCTGGCTGGCGATGAAAGACTCTGGCCGCCGCTGGAGCCTCGCCGCGCTCTGTCCGCTCGGCCTGGCGCTGCTGGTGGGCTTCGCCATCCCGGACCGGGTTATCGACAGCAAACAGCCGCAGTTCCTCGTGGATATCGTCAGCGAATCCCTGCAGCCCAGCCGTTACGTCCTGACCAACAACGTTGGGATCGCCGGCGGCCTGGCCTGGGAGCTGAAGCGAAGCGATATTATTATGTTCGACAAACAGGGTGAGCTGAAGTACGGTCTCGACTGGCCGGATGCTCAGGGAAGCTTTGTCAGCCAGGCCGGTTTTGCCGACTGGCTGGCCGCGCATCGTCAGCAGGGGCCGGTCTCGCTGGTGCTGTTGATGGATAAAGGAGAGAGTATGCTCGACTTACCGTTACCGAAACCGGATAACGCCTACGAGCTGGGCCGGGTCGTTTTCCTTCAGTACCTGCCGCAATGAGCGTCTGGATCTGTCTGGTGTGCGCCAGCCTGCTGAGCTGCGCCGGACAGCTCTGCCAGAAACAGGCGACCCGCCCGTCCCGTCGCGGACGGCGGAGTCGCCATATACTCTTCTGGTTGGGGATGGCGCTGTTATGTCTGGGCTGCGGCATGCTGCTGTGGCTGAGCGTCCTGCAGTCTATTCCGGTCAGCATCGCCTATCCGATGCTGAGTCTGAATTTCGTCTGGGTTACCCTCGCGGGCTGGGGCATCTGGCATGAGCCGGTCGCCCGTCGCCACTGGCTTGGCGTCGGGTTGATCGTCGTGGGCATTGTCATTCTGGGGACCAGCGTCTGATGGGCTTTTTCTGGGCATTACTCAGCGTCGGCCTCGTCAGCGCCGCGCAGTTGCTGCTGCGCAGCGCCATGGTGGCCTTGCCGCCGCTGACCGATATTGTGGCATTTCTCCAGCATCTGCTGCATTTCCAGCCCGGGACTTTCGGCCTGTTTTTCGGCCTGCTGGGCTACCTGCTGTCGATGGTCTGCTGGTACTTTGCCCTCCATCGCCTGCCGCTGTCGAAAGCGTATGCGCTACTGAGCCTGAGCTATATCCTCGTGTGGGCCGCCGCCATCTGGCTGCCCGGCTGGCATGAGCCGTTCTACTGGCAATCGCTGCTGGGCGTGGCGATCATCGTCGCCGGCGTATTGACCATCTTCTGGCCGGTGAAACGCCGCTAGCCGGGGAGCCGGCTTTTGGGACGGCCCGGGCCGAGCAGGATCGCCAGCTTGCTGCCTCCGACGGTGGTTTCCATCCAGATTTTACAGACGCTGGTTAACGGCACCGAGAGCAGCATTCCCACCGGCCCCAGCAGCCAGCCCCAGACCAACAACGACAGGAACACCACCAGGGTCGACATCCCCAGCCGGTGGCCCATCATGCGCGGCTCCACCATGTTGCCCAGCACCATATGCACCACCAGAAACAGCGCCCCTACCAACAGGCACTCATAGATGCCGCTGAACAGCAGCGCCTGCAGCATGGGGGGGATAGCGGAGATGGCGGAGCCAATGTTCGGCACATAGTTCAGCAAAAACGCCAGCACCCCCCACATCAGGGCGAACTGTACCCCCATCGCCAGCAGCCCCAGCCAGACAATCAGCCCGGTCCACAGGCTAATCAGCGTCTTCAGCGCCAGATAATGGGTGACGCCTTTCAGCGCCCGGTGCAATCCGGCGATATGCAGGCGCGGGTTATTGAGGGCAAAACGCAGTTTGTAGGGCAGGTGGCGAACCTCAAACAGCATAAAGATCACCGTCATCACCAGCAGCACGATGCTGGCCATCGCCCCGGAAAGCTGGGTCATCAGCGTCGTGGCCCAGGTCATCAGCCGTTCTGAATCCATGCGCCGCAGCATCCGCTCCGGATTGATATGCAGATTAAGGAAGGGGAGATACTCCTGGAGCTGGAGGATCTTGCGCGTCAGGGCGCGGTTGAAATCGGGCAGCATGGCGACAAAGTCATTGAGCGACGCCGCCAGCACGCCGAGCAGCGCGGTGAGCATCACCAGCATCGCCGTCACCACCAGGGTAATGGCGAACGGACGCCGCACCCCGCGGCGAATGAACCAGGTGACCAGCGGGTTGAGAACAATAGCGAAAAACAGCGCCAGCAGCAGCTGCACCAGGATATCGGCGGCGGCGTGGATCCCGGCGAGGATAATCACCAGCGCCGCCAGCTTAAGTAAAATATGAAGCCCGGCTTTATCAGCCTGCGGAGGGGACATAGGTATTCCTTTTATGAGTCGCGCCAGATAAGTGTAGCGGTTCGCCGACTGCTAATATTCCGAAAGGAGGGCTGCTTTTCCGCCGACAGCGTGGTAATAGTGAAAGCTGGTTGTCGAAATCTGGTGGAACCTGATGCCCGAACCCGTCGCCGAACCGGCGCTAAATGGACTGCGCCTCAATCTGCGGATTGTCTCTGTCGTTATCTTTAACTTTGCCAGCTACCTCACCATCGGCCTGCCGCTGGCGGTGCTGCCCGGCTATGTTCATGATGTCATGGGCTTTAGCGCTTTCTGGGCCGGGCTGGTGATTAGCCTGCAATATTTCGCCACGCTGCTCAGCCGCCCGCATGCCGGGCGCTATGCCGACCTGCTGGGGCCCAAAAAGATTGTCGTCTTCGGCCTCGGCGGCTGCTTTTTGAGCGGTTTGAGCTATCTGCTGGCCGCCTGGGGCAGCGGCTGGCCACTGATTAGCCTGCTGCTGTTATGCCTCGGACGGGTGATCCTTGGTATCGGCCAGAGCTTCGCCGGCACAGGCTCGACGCTGTGGGGCGTCGGCGTGGTCGGTTCGCTGCATATCGGGCGGGTGATCTCGTGGAACGGGATTGTGACCTATGGGGCGATGGCGATGGGCGCGCCGCTCGGCGTGCTGTGCTATTCGCACATTGGCCTCAGCGGTCTGGCCGGGGTCATTATGGCGGTAGCGCTGGTGGCTATCCTCTGCGCGCTGCCCCGCGCGGCGGTGAAGGCTGCCAAAGGCAAAGCGATGTCGTTTCGCGCGGTGCTCGGCCGGGTCTGGCCCTACGGCATGGCGCTGGCGTTGGCCTCCGCCGGCTTTGGGGTGATCGCCACCTTTATCACGCTATTTTATGACGCCAAAGGTTGGGACGGCGCGGCTTTCGCGCTGACATTATTCAGCTGCGCATTCGTTGGCGCGCGGCTGCTGTTTCCCAACGCCATTAACCGACTCGGCGGGCTGAACGTGGCGATGCTCTGCTTTAGCGTGGAGGCGATCGGCCTGCTGCTGGTCGGCTTTGCCGATACGCCGATGATGGCGAAAATCGGTACTTTCCTTACCGGGGCTGGCTTTTCGCTGGTCTTTCCGGCGCTGGGCGTGGTGGCGGTGAAAGCGGTGCCGCAGCACAATCAGGGGTCGGCGCTGGCGACCTATACCGTGTTTATGGATTTGTCGTTGGGCGTCAGCGGGCCGCTGGCCGGATTGCTGATGGCGTGGACCGGGATCTCGATGATTTATCTCGCCGCGGCGGGGCTGGTGATGGCGGCGCTGCTGTTGGGCTGGCGGCTAAAAAAACGGCCCCCGGTTAGCGAACCGGAGGCCAGCGCACCAGGCCAGTAATTACTGGATGGTGAGGGTGTTGATGATGCTTTCCGCTTCGGTCTGCGCCTGCTGCTGGTTATCCGCCGGCAGGGTGACCTGCAGGGTCAGCAGCTTGTCATCCACTTTGCCGAGGATCACGGAAGACCAGGCGGTCTGCCCCTTGGCGGAGATGATGCTGTCCAGCTGCTGCAGGGTATGGCCTTTAATCTCCAGCGGTTTATTGCTCACCACCTGCAGCTGCGGGTCGCGGCTGCGCTGCTGATCTTCCAGGCGTTTCGCCAGCACCGCCAGATCTTCATTGGTGCTGTCGCCGACGATGACGATGACCGCTTTCTGGCCGGTAGCGTCAGAGTAGACGTGCATATTGTTCGCCTGGGTACCCAGTTTGCCGCTCTGGTCGGCCATGCCCGCAGGCAGGGTGAAGCTCAGCTTGCCATCCAGCAGGCTGATTGCCTGGCCGCTGGCATTGCTCTCCGCTGCTGCGCCAACGGTTGGCGCTTTTGAATCGCTGTTATCGCAGGCGGCAAGCCCCATCACCAGCAGGCCAATACCGACATATTTAACCAAATTGCGCATTGACATCTTCCTTTCGATAAACGGCCACTAATGGCTCATCCGGCTATCTTAACACATCAGCCCGCGAGTACCTTTAACTCGGCTGTAATGCCGACAAATCAGATTTATCCGCCAGTCTTTTCAACAGCATATTTAACAGCACGCCGTACATCGGCAGGAAGAAAATGATGCTGATAAGCACTTTAAAGCTGTAGTCGACGAGGGCGATTTCCCCCCAGTGGGCGGCCATAAACGGGTCCGGGCTGCGCCAGAAAGCGATAAAGAAAAACGCCACGGTATCGCTGATGTTGCCGAACAGCGTCGAGGCGGTAGGGGCCAACCACCAGCGGCGGCTCTGCCGCAGGCGGTTAAAGACGTGAACGTCGAGGATCTGCCCCAGCGCATAGGCCATAAAGCTGGCGACGGCGATGCGCGCGACGAAGAGATTAAAGGTGCCCAGCGCGGCAAAGCCCTGCCATTCGCCCATGTAGAACAGCGCGGAGATGCCGTAAGAGATGGCCAGCGCCGGGACCATCACCGCGAAAATGATGCGTCGCGCCAGCGGGGCGCCAAAAATTCGCACCGTCAGGTCGGTGGCGAGGAAAATAAACGGAAAACTAAACGCGCCCCAGGTGGTATGGAAACCAAAGATGGAGATCGGCAGCTGAACCAGATAGTTGCTGGAGGTGATGACCAGCAAATGAAATAGCGAAAGCCAGACGAGCGCTTTTTTGCGCTGTACGGTAGTAAACGGATTCATATTGTGACCTTTTTATGCCCGTCATGCTTCAGGTGAATGAGCAATCGGCAGCGGAACGTTGGGGTGAGGGAACCCAATTAAAAACGGCTGCATGATACTGCGTTGCCGGCGTAATGCAATGGTTGTTTTTCGCGCAAACGTTAACCTGGCTTGCGTACTGGCGAGCAGGGGGTAAACTAGGGCCGTTTTATTGACGTGAGACTAAAATGAGCGAACTTTTCTCCACTGCTGACCACACCCTGGATGCCCTGGGACTCCGCTGCCCGGAGCCGGTCATGATGGTGCGTAAAACCGTGCGGACGATGCCGGTGGGCGAGACGCTGCTGATTATTGCTGACGATCCGGCCACCACCCGCGATATCCCGGGATTCTGCCGCTTTATGGAGCATGAGCTGGTGGCCCAGGAAACCGAAGCCCTGCCGTACCGCTACCTGATCCGCAAAAGCCACTGAGCCTCTCCCGGATGGCGGCGCGTAGCGCCTTATCCGGGCTACCCGACGGTCTGGAACCGTAGCCCTGCTAAGCGTAGCGCGAGCAGGGAAGCCGGTATCGATGCTACAACTTCTTACGCAATAACCGCAGCGCGTTAGCCGTTACCAGCACGGTGGCGCCGGTATCCGCCAGCACCGCCAGCCACAGACCGGTCAGGCCGAGCAGGGTGGTGACGAGGAAAATCCCCTTCAGCCCTAAGGCAATCGCGATGTTCTGGCGGATATTGGCGTGGGTGGCGCGCGCCAGGGAAATCATCTGCGCCAGGCCGGTCAGACGGTTATGGGTCAGCGCGGCGTCGGCCGTCTCCAGCGCCACGTCGGTTCCGCTGCCCATGGCGATGCCGATGGTGGCCGCTTTCATCGCCGGCGCGTCGTTGATACCGTCCCCGACCATCGCCAGCGGCGCGTCGGCATTCAGCGCTATCACCGCGTTGACCTTGTCCGCCGGTAGCAGACCGGCGCGGAATTCCAGCCCCAGTTCGCTGGCGATGGCCGCCGCAGCGCGCGGGTTATCCCCGGTAAGGATCACCCCCTGAACGCCCAACTGATGTAAAGCATTCACCGCCTGACGCGCGTCGTCGCGCAGGGTATCGCGCAGCGCCAGAATGCCGAGCAGCGTCTCGCCGCGCATCACCAGCACTACCGTTTGCCCGGCGCTTTCCAGCTGCTGGATCTGCGCCTCATGCTCTGCCGGGGCGGCTTTGCTGGCGGCGCAGATCAGGATGCGGCTGCCGTTGACTTCGGCTTCGATACCAGAGCCCGCCAGCGCCCGCTGGCCGCTGGCAAGCGGAATGCTCAGCTGACGCCGCTGCGCTTCACGGACGATAGCCTGCGCCAGCGGGTGGCTGGAGCCTTGCTCCACCGCCGCCGCCAGCGCCAGCAGCGCGTTGTCGTCAACTTCGGCCGTGGCAATAACCGAAGTCACCTGCGGCTGGCCGACGGTCAGGGTGCCGGTTTTATCGAACGCCACCTGGCGCACCTGGCCCAGCTGCTCCAGCGCCGCGCCGCCTTTGATTAGCGCTCCGCGGCGGGCGGCGACTGCCAGGCCGGAGGTGATGGCCGCCGGCGTGGAGATGACCAGCGCGCACGGACAGCCGATCAGCAGCAGCGTCAGTCCTTTATAAATCCACGGTAGCCAGGCGCTGGCGAAGAACAGCGGCGGGACAATGGCGACCAACAAGGCGACCACCATAATCGCCGGGGTGTAGATCCGGCTGAAGCGGTCGATGAAGCGCTCGATCGGCGCCCGACGCTCCTCAGCCTCTTCAATCAGCTTCAGGATGCGGTCGATGGCGCTGTCGCCCGGTTCGGATATCACGGTAAGCTGCACCAGGCGGTCGACGCTGGTGGCGCCCGCCGCTACCCGTTCCCCGGCCTGACGTTCCACCGGCACCGACTCGCCGGTCAGAGCGCTTTCATCAAAGCTGGCAAACGGCGACAGCAGCTGGCCATCCGCCGGCAGACGCCCGCCGGCAGCCACTTCAATCACATCTCCGGGACGCAGGTCGCGCTGGGCGACGGTTTCCCGCACGCCGTTGCGCAGACGGATGGCGGTGTCGGGCTTCAGCGCCATCAGCGCGCTCACCCCCTGCCGTGCGCGGCTGGCGGCCCAGCCTTCGAGACGCTCGCCGATCAGGAACAGCAGCAGGACCATCGCCGCCTCCGCGGTGGCGCCGATAAACAGCGCCCCGATGGCGGCGACGCTCATCAGCGTTTCAATGGCGAACCAGCTCCCGCTCTTGATCAGGCGCAGCGCCTGGCGGGCAACCGGCCACAGGCCAACCAGGGTGGTGGCAATAAAGGCCAACTGACCGGCAGGGTGGTTGGCCTGCTCCAGCCCCCAGCTCAAGGCCATCATGATAACCAGCGTCAGTAACGGCAGATTGTCGCGCAGCAGCGACCCTCGGGTTTGCTCTGCTGCGGGAGCATCGGCATCGCGCAGCGTATACCCCGCCTGGCGGACCGCGTTCTCAACCTGAGCGCGGACATCGCCCTCGGCGTTAACCAGCAGCTTTTCTGTGGCGAACAGCACCTGGACCTGACTGACCCCGGGCACCTGACGGACCGCGGTTTCCACCTTGCGGGCGCAGGCGGCGCAGTCCATGCCATCTACCTGCCAGCGGTAGCGGGCGTCGCTAAGCGCTTCGGCGGCAGGGGCGGACTCTGTGGCGCAGGCGTGATCTGTACAGCAGCTCTCCGCCGGGGCGGTTGCTGGCCGCATGGTGAAAGACGAGAATTGTGGAACTTTTTTATCCTGCGCGTCTGGAGTCGACATGGCACCCTCCGGGAAATGATAATTTTCTCATTAGCCGTAGGATACACTCTGGAGTCGACTCCAGAGTCAAGGACTAAATTACAGGTACAGCGCGCGCACGATCAGGAAGTGGCCGGCAAAGTAGAACGCGGCGGCGATGGCGTTATCGGCGCGGAAGCGGCGACGATAGTGGCTCACCAGCCACACGGCATTGCTCAGCAGCAGCAGGGCTGCGCCGGCGAAACCGGACAGCGGGGTGTTGGTGGGGCGGGCAAACCACAGCTCGCCGGCCAGCCAGACCATTACCAGCGTCATTCCGATAAAGGTCAGCACCGGCATTTTCATCTCTTCCAGCCGACTCCAGATCACCGCCATTAGCAGGGCGCCGAATACCAGCAGCACCAGCGGCAGCGGCCAGAAGAACGACAGCGTCAGCTGGCTGGCGAACCAGATGGTATACAGCAGATGTGACAGGAAGAAAGCGCCCACCGCGTACATCACCCGCTGGCGCGGCAGCAGGGTCAGGGCGTCGCCGAGCAGCGAGGCGCACAGGCCAGCCAGCACCAGATAGCTGATGGCATTGAACATCGGCGCCTGCCAGGCCAGTAACAGCAACAGAATCAGGGTGACAGGTTTGAAAACCCAGCGTCGCCATGCCGGCCCACGATAGGATGCATCGACATAAAGCCATGCGGAGAAACAGACAGCAATAAATGACCAAAGCATAGTAAGTCCCTGTATCTGTTATCATAAAGAAAGTTACGGATGCGTGATGCTACAACTCAGTGTAGTGGTTTGGCGTAGCAGATGACAATGTTATTCCCGACGCAGTATGCTGATTCCTGATATTTTTTATGGGTAACCTTGATGAGTAAAATGCCCCTCTTTTTTGTTCTGGTCGTCGCGGTGATTGTGGTGGCGGCTTCGTTTCGCTATGTCCAGCAGCGCCGTGAGAAACAGGCGAATGACGCCGCGCCGTTGCTACAAAAGCGGGTTATCGTCAGCAATAAACGGGAAAAAGTGATTAACGATCGGCGCTCGCGGCAGCAGACGGTGACGCCTGCAGGCAGTGAGATGCGCTATGAAGCGAGCTTTCGCCCCGAAAACGGTGGTCTGGAGGTGGTGTTTCGCCTTGACGCGCCGCAATATCACGCGCTGAGCGTCGGCGATCGTGGGATGTTGAGTTATAAGGGCACAGCGTTCGTGGCGTTTACGCCCGATCCCTGAGCCCTTTTCAGGACTATTTTTTCAGCGTCGCCTTCAGTTTTTTCTGCCAGGCCACGAGCTCAAACACGCCGAAAATAAAAATGCGGATTTGCTCAAAGCGGCTCAGCGGCGGCGCCTCTTTCGGCTGCGTCGCCTTGAGCAGCGTCAGCTGCAGACCGTGCATCAGGATCATGAAAATCAGCGCGACGTTGACAAAGATATTCAGCGGCTTCGGGAAGGGCTGAAACAGATTCAATAACAGAAAGGCCCAGACGCACAGCATCAGCAGGCGGCCTAAATTAATCAGCATGGTGCTCTCCTTGGGCCTCACGTTGGTAAAGACGGTAGGCGACCTGTCCGGCCACTTTTTCACGATACAATTGCCAGTTAGCCGGCACCGGCGGTAAGCCGTTTTCGACTTCGCTTTCGACGTACACCAGGGCCTCATCGGCCAGCCAGCCTTGTGTCTCCAGCAGACGTAGCGTCTCCTCCAGCAGCCCCTGACGGAACGGCGGGTCGACGAACACGATCTGGTGCGGGGTCCCCGGCTGGCTCAGGAAGCTGAGGGTGTTGGTGGTGATCACCTTGCCGCGATCCGCTTTCAGGGTGGCGAGATTTTTTTGCAGCTGCTGGGCTACGCCGCGCTCCATCTCCAGCAGCGTGGTGCTGGCCGCATAGCGGGACAGCGCTTCCAGCCCCAGCGCGCCGCTGCCGGCAAAGCAATCGAGGCAGTGCGCGTCAACAATGGACGGCGCCAGCCAGTTAAAAAGGGTTTCGCGAACCCGGTCGGTGGTCGGCCGCAGGCCCGGGCTCTCCGGCACCGGTAATTTACGGCCGCGCCATTGCCCGCCGATGATGCGGATCTGGCCGCTGCCCGCGTGGTTTGGTTTTTTCATCTCTCTGCTCAAGTCTCAACTTCCAGCCTGCTATTCTAGCGATCGACGGCGGTTGACGAAACCTTAATCCGGGGGCGGTGCTGCGAGTTAAGTTAAGTGATAGACTATCCAACTAATTTCATCATTTTTTCAGCTTCTGATGAAGCTGCGCCATGAATAAACAGCGAGGAGTGTGGTCGCAAATGGCAAAAGAGAAAAAACGTGGCTTCTTTTCCTGGCTGGGCTTTGGACAGAAAGAACAGGCACAGGAAACCGAGACTGAGCAAAAAGTAGAAGAACAGCAAGCGGTTGCCGAAGAGATACCGGCGGTTGAAACCCCTGCTGAGCCGAGCGCGCCGAAAGCAGACCCGGAGGCGTTTGCCGAAGACGTCGTCGAAGTGACCGAGACGGTGGTCGAAAGCGAAAAAGCGCACCTCGCGGAGCCTGCCAGCGCGCAGGAAGAAGAGTGGGTGGAAACGCCTGCTCTGACCGAAGAAACGCCTGTTGTTGAACCGGAGCCCGCGGTCAGCGAACCGCCTGAACAGCCTGCGGTGGTTGAGCCGCTGGCGGAAGAGGTTATCGCCGAACCGGTGGTGGCGGAAGCCGTAGCAGAGCAGCCTGTGGAAGGCATCGTTGTCCAGCCGCAGGAGACAGAAGCGCCCGAAGAGGACGCGCCGTTAAGCGATGAAGAGCTGGAAGCGCAGGCGCTGGCGGCCGAAGCGGCAGAAGAGGCGGCGGTAGTGGTGCCGGCGCCCGAGGACGAGGCGCCGCTTGAAGCGCTGGCTCAGGAGCAGGAAAAACCGACAAAAGAAGGTTTCTTCGCCCGCCTCAAACGTAGCCTGCTGAAAACGAAGCAAAATCTCGGTTCCGGATTTATCAGCCTGTTCCGCGGTAAGAAGATCGACGATGATCTGTTTGAAGAGCTGGAAGAACAGCTGCTGATCGCCGACGTCGGGGTGGAAACCACCCGCAAGATCATTACCAACCTGACGGAAGGCGCCAGCCGTAAGCAGCTGCGCGATGCGGAAGCGCTGTACGGCCTGCTGAAAGAAGAGATGGGCGAGATTCTCGCCAAAGTAGACGAGCCGCTGAACGTTGAAGGCAAAACGCCATTTGTTATTCTGATGGTCGGCGTGAACGGGGTGGGGAAAACCACTACCATCGGCAAGCTGGCGCGTCAGTTTGAACAGCAGGGTAAGTCGGTGATGCTGGCGGCGGGGGATACTTTCCGTGCGGCGGCGGTGGAACAGCTGCAGGTCTGGGGCCAGCGTAATAATATCCCGGTGATCGCCCAGCACACCGGCGCCGACTCCGCCTCGGTGATTTTCGACGCCATTCAGGCGGCGAAGGCGCGCCATGTTGACGTACTGATTGCCGATACCGCCGGGCGTTTGCAGAATAAATCGCACCTGATGGAAGAGCTGAAGAAGATTGTCCGGGTAATGAAAAAGCTGGACGTCGACGCGCCGCACGAGGTGATGTTAACCATTGACGCCAGCACCGGGCAGAATGCTATTAGCCAGGCCAAACTGTTCCATGAGGCGGTAGGTTTGACCGGGATCACCCTGACCAAGCTGGACGGTACCGCCAAAGGCGGCGTGATCTTCTCGGTGGCCGATCAGTTCGGCATTCCGATTCGCTATATTGGCGTCGGCGAGCGTATTGAGGATCTGCGTCCGTTTAATGCGGGCGACTTTATTGAGGCACTTTTTGCCCGAGAGGATTAAGAATGATTCGCTTTGAACAAGTCAGCAAAGCCTATCTCGGTGGGAGACAAGCGCTGCAGGGGGTGACCTTCCACCTGCAGCCGGGCGAGATGGCGTTTCTGACCGGCCATTCCGGCGCAGGGAAGAGTACCCTGCTGAAGCTTATCTGTGGTATCGAACGGCCCAGCGCCGGGAAAATCTTCTTCAGCGGTCATGAAATCAGCCGTCTGAAGAGCCGTGAGGTGCCGTTCCTGCGCCGCCAGATCGGTATGATTTTCCAGGACCACCATTTGCTGATGGATCGTACCGTGTATGACAACGTGGCGATCCCGCTGATTATCGCCGGCGCCAGCGGCGATGATATTCGTCGTCGCGTCTCGGCGGCGCTGGACAAGGTTGGCCTGCTGGACAAAGCGAAGAATTTTCCCATTCAGCTCTCCGGCGGTGAACAGCAGCGCGTGGGAATCGCTCGCGCGGTGGTCAACAAGCCGGCGGTGCTGCTGGCGGATGAACCGACCGGCAACCTCGACGAGGCGCTCTCGGAGGGGATTTTACGTCTGTTTGAAGAGTTTAACCGCGTCGGGGTGACGGTACTGATGGCCACGCACGATCTGGGGCTTATCTCCAGTCGTCCGTACCGCGTGCTGACGCTTAGCGACGGCCATCTGCATGGAGGCATTCGGGGTGAATAAGCGCGACGCAATGAACCAGATTCGCCAGTTCGGCAGCAAGTTCGATCGCCTGCGCAACGCCGCGGGCGGCGGCGGTGGCGGGCGCAATGCGCCAAAACGGCCGAAAGCGGCGCCTAACCCGGCCTCGCGTAAGAGCAACGTATTCAACGAGCAGGTGCGCTATGCCTGGCACGGCGCGCTGCAGGATCTAAAAAGCACGCCGCTGGCGACCTTCCTGACGGTCATGGTCATCGCCATTTCGTTGACCCTGCCAAGTGTCTGCTACATGGTCTACAAAAACGTCAGCAGCGCGGCGTCCCAGTATTATCCCTCGCCGCAGATCACCGTTTATCTGGAAAAAACGCTGGATGACGATGCCGCGGCGCGGGTGGTGGGCCAGCTGCAGGCGGAGCAGGGCGTCGACAAGGTAAACTATTTGTCCCGTGACGAGGCGCTGGGGGAGTTCCGTAACTGGTCAGGCTTTGGCGGCGCCCTGGATATGCTGGAGGAGAACCCGCTGCCGGCGGTCGCCATCGTGGTGCCGAAGCTGGATTTCCAGAGCACCGAGGCGCTGAATACCCTGCGCGATCGGGTATCGCGGATCCAGGGCGTCGATGAAGTGCGGATGGACGACAGTTGGTTTGCCCGTCTCTCCTCGCTCACCGGGCTGGTAGGACGCGTGTCGGCGATGATCGGCGTGCTGATGGTGGCGGCGGTGTTCCTGGTGATCGGCAACAGCGTGCGCCTGAGCATCTTCGCCCGCCGCGATACCATTAACGTTCAGAAGCTTATCGGCGCCACCGACGGCTTTATCCTGCGTCCGTTCCTCTACGGCGGAGCGATGCTGGGCTTTTCCGGCGCGTTTTTATCGCTGATCCTGTCGGAGATTCTGGTAATGCGCCTCTCGTCGGCGGTGACCGAAGTGGCGAAAGTCTTCGGCACTCAGTTTGAGCTGAGCGGCTTAGGCTTCGACGAGTGTCTGTTGATGTTGATCGTCTGCTCGATGATCGGGTGGGTAGCCGCCTGGCTGGCGACAGTGCAACATTTACGTCACTTTACTCCCGATTAATAAAAGCGTGATATAATCTTTCCCTGCTGCAATGAGTTCCTGTTCGCAGGGAAAGATACCGCAAGCTTGTTCCCCTTTTCCTGCCCTCACTTTTTCATCGTGGTGTCACATTTTGTGCGTAATTTATTCACACCGTTGCATGGAACTTGTGGATAAAATCACTGTCTGATACTAATGTGAGTGATATTCTCGTTGCTCATGAATGCTGGCATGCTTGTTGCCTGAGGGGGACAAGAACGCGTCAGAAGATATCAATTGAGAGGATTTGAATGACCAAAGAAATGCAAACTTTAGCTTTAGCCCCCGTTGGTAACCTGGAATCGTACATCCGGGCCGCTAACACTTGGCCGATGCTGTCGGCTGATGAAGAGCGGGAGCTTGCTGAAAAGCTGCATTACCAGGGCGATCTGGAAGCAGCGAAAAAGCTGATTCTGTCTCACCTGCGCTTTGTTGTTCACATTGCTCGTAACTACTCGGGCTATGGCCTGCCGCAGGCGGATCTGATCCAGGAAGGCAATATCGGCCTGATGAAAGCCGTGCGTCGCTTCAACCCGGAAGTGGGTGTGCGCCTGGTCTCCTTCGCCGTGCACTGGATTAAAGCCGAAATTCACGAATACGTGCTGCGCAACTGGCGTATTGTGAAGGTCGCTACCACCAAAGCACAGCGTAAGCTGTTCTTTAACCTGCGTAAAACCAAACAGCGTTTGGGTTGGTTCAACCAGGATGAAGTGGAAATGGTGGCCCGTGAGCTGGGCGTGTCGAGCAAAGATGTCCGCGAGATGGAATCCCGTATGGCGGCCCAGGACATGACCTTCGACATGTCGTCCGACGATGAGTCCGACAGCCAGCCGATGGCGCCGGTCCTGTATCTGCAGGACAAAACGTCTAACTTTGCCGACGGCATCGAAGACGATAACTGGGAAGAGCAGGCGGCGAATAAGCTGACTGATGCGATGCAGGGCCTGGACGAGCGTAGCCAGGACATCATCCGCGCCCGCTGGCTGGACGAAGATAACAAGTCCACGCTGCAGGAACTGGCCGACCGCTACGGCGTCTCCGCAGAGCGCGTGCGTCAGCTGGAAAAGAACGCCATGAAAAAACTGCGTGCCGCTATCGAAGCCTGATACGCCATGCCTGCCTGATACCTGGTATCAGGCTCCCCGATAACGCCCCGCCTCAGGTTGGGGCGTTTTGTTTTTCTGCGTCCTCCCGGAGCAGGAGCATCTGCGGGCAGTGCGTCTGCAGGCAGCCGAGTAAGACGCTGAACGCCGACGCCATCTGCTCTTCGGGCTGGCTGGCGAATCCCATCAGTAATCCTTTCTTGCGCGCCGCCGTCAGGTAGTAGCGCGACAGCGGCCGCACCAGAATGTGCCGCGCATTGGCCTCTCTGGCGATCGCCACATCGTCAGCCTCTGCGGGCAAATTGAGGATCAAATGCAGCCCGGCATTATCGCTGAAGTCAGACAGGGCGTACGGCATACAGTGCCGCTGGATAAGCTCAGTTAAAAAGGCGCGGCGACGGCTGTAGAGCAGCCGCATACGGCGGATATGGGCCGAATAGTGGCCGGCGGTAATAAACTCCGCCAGCGCCATCTGGATCAGCGAATGGCCGCCGCGGTAAAGCTCGGCATGGGCGTGCTTCAGGTCGCTGACCAGCGGCCGCGGGATCACCACGTAGCCCAGGCGCAGGCCGGGATAGAGCGTCTTGCTGAAGGTGCCGATATAGACCACCGGGGCGTCGGCGACCAGACCCTGCAGGGCGGGGATCGGCTGACCGGAAAAGCGAAACTCGCTGTCATAATCATCTTCGACGATCCAGCTCCCCTGCTGACGGGCGAGCGCCAGCAGGCGCTGGCGGCGCTCAAGGCTCATCACCGCGCCCAGAGGATACTGGTGGGAAGGCGTAACGAAGATCAGCCTCGGCGCATCGTCAACCGTCTCCGGCGGGCACAGGCCGTTGGCATCGACGGTCAGGGGCTCTGCCCGAACGTCGTTCATCGCCAGCACGTGACGGATCCCCCAGTAGGAAGGCTCCTCCACCCATGCCAGATCGCCGTTATCACACAGCATGCGGGTGACCAGATCGATCGCCTGGTGGATCCCCTCGGTGATAAGAATTTGATCTGACTGACAGTGGACGCCGCGCGACACGCGCAGATAATCCACCAGCGCCTGCTGCAGTTCCGGGGTGCCGCCGTTGCAGCTATAGCTGAGCCGCTCCGGTTTGGGCCGACGGCTGATGCGGGCCTGGATCTTACTGAACAGCGGGTGGGGAAAGGCGTTAACGTCCGGCACGCCGGGTATAAACGCTCCCCACTGGCGCGGGCTGGCGCTGACCTGGCCGAGCAGATGCTGGCCTCGGCGTGAAAGATGCGCCGTCGGTGCTGCGATACTGCTGTTTTCTTGCTGACCTTTAGCCGTCAATGAGCTCTCAGGGGCGGTTTTGGCAACGAATGTTCCGCTTCCCCGACGGGAAACCACATATCCTTCCGCCAGCAATTGTTCATAAGTTGTTAATATGGTGTTTCTTGATACGCCGAGCTCGCCCGCCAGGTCCCGCGACGGCGGCAGACGGCTTTGCGGCGCCAGCGAACCGTCGAGGATCGCGCGGCGCAGCGCGTTATATAAGCGTTTGTGCAGAAGAGGATCCCGCTCTTCCTGCAGACGGACCAGCACCAGGTCACCCACCAGCGAACGCAATTGGATCCCTCAGATATTCAAAATTGGTACTCGATTATAGGGCCAACTCCTGTGTAAATAAACGACATCGTTTCTAATTTGTTGCGATAACGTGACATACACGACAGGAGATTCGCAGGTGAAAAGCTCAGAACTGAATCAACGTCGCCAGCAGGCGACGCCGCGCGGCGTAGGCGTAATGTGTAACTACTTTGTCGAGAAGGCGGAAAACGCCACGCTGTGGGATATCGAAGGCAATGAGGTGATCGATTTCGCCGCCGGGATCGCCGTGTTAAATACCGGTCACCGCCATCCGAAAGTGGTCGCCGCGGTAGCCGAGCAGCTGCAGGCGTTCACCCACACCGCCTATCAGATTGTGCCGTACGAAAGCTATGTTTCGCTGGCGGAGCGTATCAACGATCTGGCGCCAATTGACGGGCCGGCAAAAACGGCTTTCTTCACCACCGGCGCGGAAGCGGTCGAGAACGCGGTGAAAATCGCCCGCGCTTACACCGGTCGTCCGGGGCTGATTACCTTCGGCGGCGGTTTCCACGGCCGTACCTTTATGACCATGGCCCTCACCGGTAAGGTCGCGCCCTACAAAATCGGCTTCGGGCCGTTCCCGGGCTCGGTGTATCACGGTGTCTACCCGAATGCGGCGCATGGCGTGACCACCGCGGATGCGCTGAAAAGCCTGGAGCGCATTTTCAAAGCGGATATTGCGCCGGATCAGGTCGCGGCCATCATCCTCGAGCCGATCCAGGGGGAAGGCGGCTTTAACGTCGCGCCGGCCGATTTTATGCAGGCGCTGCGCGACCTGTGCGATACCCACGGCATTCTGCTGATCGCCGATGAAGTGCAGACCGGTTTCGCCCGCACCGGCAAGCTGTTCGCTATGCAGCACTATGAGGTGAAACCGGATCTGATGACGATGGCGAAAAGCCTCGCCGGCGGTTTCCCGCTGTCGGGCGTTGTCGGTCGCGCCGAGGTGATGGATGCGCCAGCGCCTGGCGGGCTGGGCGGAACCTATGCCGGTAACCCGCTGGCGGTGGCCGCGGCGCACGCGGTGCTGGATGTCATTGCCGAAGAGCAGCTGTGCCAGCGCGCTGAACAGCTGGGTAGCCATCTGCAGGAAGTGCTCAACCAGGCGCGCGCTACCTGCCCGGCGATCGTTGATGTCCGCGGCCGGGGGTCGATGGTGGCGGTGGAGTTTAACGATCCGCAAACAGGCGAACCGTCGCCGGAATTCACCCGCCAGGTGCAACAGAAAGCGCAGGAGAACGGCCTGCTGCTGCTGAGCTGTGGCGTCTACGGCAACGTGATCCGCTTCCTGTATCCGTTGACTATCCCGGATGCCCAGTTCTCGAAAGCGCTGGATATTCTGGCGCGCGTACTGAAGAGCTAACGTCTCCTCGGCGGGCTGCGGCGGCAGGGAAGCCGAACAGAAACAGGACGCCGCAGCCGGCTGTTTATGCTCAGCGTGAGTGGTTTATCACCCTGATATCACCTTTTTTCCGGCGGTGACAACCGCCGGAGTAAAACGGAAAGTATTATGTCTGAAAACTCCACCTTTTCTCCCGTCCTCACCGGCCGGGAACGTACGGCTGTCCCTGCAAAATCTCTGAGCTTCGTCGAAGGGGTATCGATGATTGTCGGTACCAATATTGGCGCGGGCGTCCTCTCTATCGCCTATGCGTCAAGCAAAGCGGGCTTTTTACCACTGCTGTTCTGGCTGGTGCTGGTGGGTAGTCTGACCACGGTGACCATGCTCTATGTCGCGGAATCCACGCTGCGCACCCGTAAACATCTGCAGCTCAGTGGATTATCGAAGCGCTACGTCGGCGGCTTTGGCGCGCTGATGATGTTTCTCTCCGTCTGCGTCAATAGCGTCGGGGCATTGACGGCGTATATGACCGGCAGCGGTAAGCTGTTGCACTCCCTGTTTGGCATCTCGCCGGCGCTGGGCAGCGTGCTGTTTTTCGTTCCGGCGGCAGGGGTACTCTACCTGGGGCTGAAGGCGATCGGCCGCGGCGAGAAATTTATCAGCATCGGCATGGTGGTGATGATCTCGGTGCTGGTGATTGCCACGCTGCTGAAAGAGACCACCCGCGTCGGCTATCTGCTCGACGGCAACTGGCTGTATATGGTTCCGGTCTTCAACGTCGTGGCATTCTGCTTCTCGGCACAGTATATCGTCCCGGAGATGGCGCGGGGCTTCGCCGACAAACCGGAAAAATTGCCTAAAGCTATTATGGTCGGCATGGCGCTGACCTTTACCCTGCTGGCGCTGGTGCCGTTGTCGGTGATCTCGCTTAACGGTCTGGACAATATTTCGGATGTGGCCACCATCTCCTGGGGCAGGGCGCTTGGCGAGTGGGCCTTCTTCTCCGCCAACCTGTTTGCGCTGTGCGCGATGTTGACCTCCTACTGGGGACTGGGCGGCAGCTTCCTGACCAATATCTTCGATCAGTTCCGCCTGGGGAATGACGAACAGCCCGCCCGGCGCCTGATGGTGCTGCTGGTGGTGGCGATCCCGCCGTTCGTACTGGCCTATAGCGGCATGGTCTCCTTCGTCAACGCGCTCTATTTTGCCGGGGTGTTCAGCGGCGTCATTTTATCGATTATGCCGATCCTGATGCTCAAGGGCGCCCGCCAGCGTGGCGATCTGACCCCGGGCTGGACCTGTCCGGCCTGGATGACCCATCCGCTTATCCAATGCTTCATTGTGTTGTTGTATCTTTGCAGCGCCGCCTACGCGATAGCATCCGCGGTGGGCTACCTACCCGCTGGCTGGTAATCAGGCTCTGTTTTGCACCGCGTCCGGTTCATGCTGGCGCGGTTTTTTTATTTGTCACTTATCTGTTACATAGCCCGCAATTTAGTCGTTTCAAATTCCTCAGAATGACGGTATGTTTAGCATAGTGTGCTGCAAAAGCGCGGGCAGCCCCCGGTTGATTAGCTATCATATGCTTTTCCTATGGGTATAAACAAAATAATGCGCTAATAAACAACATCACAACAAATGCAAAAACCATAATAATGGGGAGCCTCAGGATGAATATGAAGGGTAAAGCGTTACTGGCAGGATGTATTGCCTTAGTTATGAGCAGCGCGGCGCTGGCGGAAGATATCAAAATCGCGGTAGTCGGGGCGATGTCCGGCCCGGTGGCCCAGTACGGCGACCAGGAGTTTACCGGCGCAGAGCAGGCGGTAGCGGATATCAACGCTAAGGGCGGCATCAAGGGCAATAAGCTGCAGATCGTCAAATATGATGACGCTTGCGACCCGAAACAGGCGGTAGCGGTAGCCAACAAAGTGGTCAACGACGGCATCAAATACGTCATTGGTCACCTGTGTTCCTCTTCCACTCAGCCGGCGTCTGATATCTATGAAGACGAAGGCATTCTGATGATTACCCCGGCAGCGACTGCTCCGGAACTGACGGCGCGCGGCTATAAGCTGATCCTGCGCACCACCGGTCTGGACTCCGATCAGGGGCCAACCGCGGCGAAATACATTCTCGACAAAGTGAAGCCGCAGCGTATCGCAGTGGTACATGACAAACAGCAGTACGGCGAAGGCCTGGCCCGTGCGGTGCAGGATGGCCTGAAAAAAGGTGGGGCAAACGTGGTCTTCTTCGACGGGATCACCGCCGGTGAGAAAGATTTCTCCACCCTGGTGGCGCGCCTGAAGAAAGAGAATATCGATTTCGTCTACTACGGCGGCTATCACCCGGAAATGGGCCAGATCCTGCGTCAGGCGCGCGCCGCCGGTCTGAAAACCCAGTTTATGGGCCCGGAAGGCGTAGCGAACGTCTCCCTGTCTAACATCGCCGGCGAGTCGGCGGAAGGCCTGCTGGTAACCAAGCCGAAGAACTACGACCAGGTGCCGGCGAACAAACCGATCGTGGATGCGATCAAGGCGAAGAAACAGGATCCGAGCGGCGCCTTCGTGTGGACCACCTACGCGGCGCTGCAGTCGCTGCAGGCAGGCCTGAATCAGTCTGACGATCCGGCGGAAATCGCTAAATACCTGAAAGGCGCGACAGTAGACACCGTGATGGGCCCGCTGTCGTGGGATCAGAAAGGCGACCTGAAAGGCTTCGAGTTCGGGGTCTTTACCTGGCATGCTAATGGTACGGCGACCGACGCCAAATAATTTAACCGGCGCCTTTCACGCTGCAAATGCGTTGTCTGCGGCCCTCAACCCCGGTCACTTACTGATGTAAGCTCCCGGGGATTTCGGGTCTTGACGCCTTTTTGCAACGCGAAATGCTGGGTTAAATGGGGGGCGCCTTTCACGCTGCAAATGCGTTGTCTGCGGCCCTCAACCCCGGTCACTTACTGATGTAAGCTCCCGGGGATTTCGGGTCTTGACGCCTTTTTGCAACGCGAAATGCTGGGTTAAATGGGGGCGCCTTTCACGCTGCCGATGCGTTGTCTGACCCCGGTCGCGCTGCGCTTACCGGGGCTACAGTCGCCAGGTAGCCCGGCTAAGCGAAGCGCCGCCGGGTTCTTCCTTGGTCATGCTCCGCTTATTGGGGCTACGGCTTAATGCTTTTCCCAACCATTCTGCTGGGCGCTAAAGCCGAGCGCCTGCATAAAGGCCGCCATCACGCCGCGGTCCTCCACCCCATGGTCGGCGACGCGCCAGCTATTGATCGCCGGGTTATCACGCAATGTCTCTTCCACTAAGTATTGTCCGACGCCGCGGCGGCGGGTCACTTCACGCACGCACAGATCGCTGAGCTCACCTTCGACGCCGCGCAGGGTAACGCGCACGGCGCCCAGCAGGCGCTCGTTAAATCGGGCGGCGTAGAGACGATGGTTTTCATCAAGGGTCAGCGTCGACAGATCCTGCGACGGCCAGATTTTCCCCAGATCAATGCGATCCTGATCGCTGAAGTGCTGTAAACGGATAATGGTCAGTTTCATGGGCGGCAAATCCAGTGCAAAACAGAGGCGCCAGTGTACCCAAAATTGCTGTCTGGCGGAGCGCTGTTTTTTGCGCGTACATCAGGGGATTCGTTTTCCTGGCGTTGTCAGGGTAGCGCAATCCGTCATGGATCGAAAAATAAGCAGAATTTTAACCTAATGTGCAGCGTTTTATTCCGCCTTATGTATCGTTATTTTATGCTGCAGGATGGACTTTTTTTTGTTTATCTTCACCAAAATACAGAATATTATCTTTGCTTAATCGACTGAAAAATAGAGGTTTTAATCTGTTTTTTAGTGAAAAACTGCGCTAAACCATTAAACTCAATGGTAAAAATGGCGTTGTTTAATAAAAGCACAGAATGCTTTTTAACCATAAAAATACAAAACATTTACACCACATCACGAACGGGGTTCTGCAGCATGAAAAGGAACGCGAAAACCATCGTCGCGGGCATTGTCGCATTAGCGATGTCGCACGCGGCGATGGCCAAGGATATTAAGGTCGCCGTGGTCGGCGCGATGTCGGGTCCGGTGGCCCAGTGGGGCGACATGGAGTTCAATGGCGCGCGTCAGGCGATTAAAGACATCAACGCCAGCGGCGGCATTAAGGGCGACAAGCTGGTGGCCGTCGAATATGACGACGCCTGCGATCCGAAGCAAGCGGTCGCGGTGGCCAACAAAATCGTCAACGACGGCATTCAGTACGTTATCGGCCACCTGTGCTCCTCTTCCACCCAGCCGGCTTCCGACATCTATGAGGATGAAGGCATCCTGATGATCTCCCCCGGGGCGACCAATCCGGAGCTGACCCAGCGCGGATACCAGTACATCATGCGTACCGCCGGCCTCGACTCCTCGCAGGGGCCGACCGCGGCGAAATATATCGTCGAGAAAGTGAAACCGCAGCGTATCGCCATCATTCATGACAAGCAGCAGTACGGCGAAGGGCTGGCGCGTTCGGTGCTGGACAACCTGAAGAAAGCCGGGGCCAACATCGTCTTCTTCGATGGCATCACCGCGGGGGAAAAAGATTTCTCCGCCCTGCTGGCGCGCCTGAAGAAAGAGAACATCGACTTCGTCTACTACGGCGGCTACTACCCGGAAATGGGCCAGATGCTGCGCCAGGCGCGCTCCGTCGGGTTGAAAACCGTGTTTATGGGGCCGGAAGGGGTCGGCAACGCCTCGCTGTCCAATATCGCGGGCGCCGCGGCGGAAGGCATGCTGGTGACAATGCCAAAACGCTACGATCAGGACCCTGCCAACAGCGCCATCGTCAACGCGCTGAAAGCGGAGAAGAAAGATCCGAGCGGACCGTACGTCTGGATCACCTATGCCGCCGTTCAGTCGCTGGCGCAGGCGATGGACAGAACCGGCAGCCAGCAGCCGCTGGATTTAATCAACGATTTGAAAGCGCACGGGGCGAAAACCGTGATTGGGCCGCTGACCTGGGATGAAAAAGGCGATCTGAAGGGATTTGAGTTTGGTGTCTTCCAGTGGCACGCCGATGGCTCTTCGAGCGCGGCGAAATAAGCGCTGAAGACGAGTTATCCCTCCGCCCGCGAACCGCGGGCGGTTTGAAAAAGGTTACCTTATGTCCGAGCAGTTTCTCTATTTTCTGCAGCAGATGTTTAACGGCGTCACGCTGGGCAGTACCTATGCGCTGATCGCCATCGGCTATACGATGGTGTACGGCATTATCGGCATGATCAACTTCGCCCACGGCGAGGTCTATATGATTGGCAGCTATGTCTCCTTCATGATCATCGCCGCGCTGATGATGATGGGCATTGACACTAGCTGGCTGCTGGTCGCCGCCGGATTCGTGGGCGCCATTGTGATTGCCAGCGCCTACGGCTGGAGCATTGAGCGCGTGGCCTATCGGCCGGTGCGTAACTCCAAGCGCCTGATTGCGCTGATCTCCGCCATCGGGATGTCTATCTTCCTGCAGAACTACGTCAGCCTGACCCAGGGCTCCCGCGACGTGGCGCTGCCGAGCTTGTTTAACGGCCAGTGGGTCGTCGGCCACAGCGACAGCTTCTCCGCGACGATCACCACCATGCAACTGGTGATCTGGGTGGTGACCTTTATCGCCATGCTGGCCCTGACGCTGTTTATTCGCTACTCGCGGATGGGGCGCGCCTGCCGCGCCTGCGCGGAAGATCTGAAAATGGCCAGCCTGCTCGGGATTAACACCGACCGCGTCATTGCCCTGACCTTTGTCATCGGCGCAGCGATGGCGGCGGTGGCCGGCGTGCTGCTGGGGCAGTTCTACGGCGTGATTAACCCCTACATCGGCTTTATGGCCGGGATGAAGGCGTTCACCGCCGCCGTGCTCGGCGGGATCGGCAGCATCCCTGGCGCGATGATCGGCGGCCTGATCCTGGGTATTGCCGAGGCGCTCTCTTCCGCCTATCTCAGCACCGAATATAAGGACGTCGTTTCCTTCGCACTGCTGATTCTGGTGCTGTTAGTGATGCCGACCGGCATTCTGGGCCGCCCGGAGGTGGAAAAAGTATGAAACCGATGCAAATTGCAATGGCGCTGCTCTCTGCCGTGATGTTCTTCATTCTGGCGGGCGTCTTTATGGGCGTGCAGTTGGAGCTGAACGGCACCAAACTGGTGGTCGATACCGCCGCCGATATTCGCTGGCAGTGGATCTTCATCGGTACCGCGGTGGTCTTTTTCTTCCAGCTGCTGCGGCCGCTGTTCCAGAAAGCGGTTAAGAACGTCTCCGGGCCGAAATTTATTATGCCGGCGATTGACGGGTCGACGGTGAAGCAGAAGCTGTTCCTGATCGCCCTGCTGGTGATTGCCGTGGCCTGGCCGTTTATGGTGTCGCGCGGCACGGTGGATATCGCCACCCTGACGATGATCTATATCATCCTCGGCCTCGGGTTGAACGTGGTGGTCGGCCTTTCCGGCCTGCTGGTGCTGGGCTACGGCGGGTTCTATGCCATCGGCGCGTATACCTTTGCGCTGCTGAACCACTATTACGGTCTCGGCTTCTGGACCTGTCTCCCGCTGGCCGGCCTGGTCTCCGCGGCGGCCGGTTTCCTGCTGGGCTTCCCGGTATTGCGTTTGCGCGGCGACTACCTGGCGATTGTGACCTTAGGCTTCGGCGAGATCGTGCGCATTCTGCTGCTCAACAATACCGAGATCACCGGCGGGCCGAACGGCATCAGCCAGATCCCGAAACCGACCTTCTTTGGCCTCGAATTTAGCCGCAGCGCCCGCGAAGGCGGCTGGGATACCTTCAGCAACTTCTTCGGCGTCAAATACGATCCCTCCGACCGGGTGATTTTCCTCTACCTGGTGGCGTTGCTGCTGGTAGTGCTCAGCCTGTTCGTCATCAACCGCCTGCTGCGAATGCCGCTGGGCCGGGCGTGGGAAGCGCTGCGTGAAGATGAGATCGCCTGTCGTTCGCTGGGCCTGAGCCCGACGCGCATCAAGCTGACCGCCTTTACCATCAGCGCCGCGTTTGCTGGCTTCGCCGGCACGCTGTTCGCCGCGCGCCAGGGCTTCGTCAGCCCGGAATCCTTTACCTTCGCCGAGTCAGCCTTTGTGCTGGCGATCGTCGTGCTGGGCGGGATGGGCTCGCAGTTCGCGGTGATCCTCGCGGCTATTCTGCTGGTGGTCTCGCGCGAGTTGATGCGTGACTTCAACGAATACAGCATGTTAATGCTCGGCGGCCTGATGGTGCTGATGATGATCTGGCGTCCGCAGGGGCTTCTGCCAATGACGCGCGTGCAGTTGAAGCTGAAAAACGGTCAGGCGAAAGGAGAGCAGGCATGAGTCAGCCATTATTATCCGTTAGCGGCCTGATGATGCGTTTCGGCGGTCTGCTGGCCGTCAACAATGTGTCGCTGGAGCTCAGAGAGCGCGAGATCGTCTCGCTGATCGGCCCCAACGGCGCCGGGAAGACCACCGTCTTTAACTGCCTGACCGGTTTTTACAAGCCCACCGGCGGCACTATTCTGCTGCGCGACCAGCACCTGGAAGGGCTGCCGGGTCAGCAGATTGCGCGGATGGGCGTGGTGCGGACCTTCCAGCACGTGCGCCTGTTCCGCGAAATGACGGTGATTGAAAACCTGCTGGTGGCGCAGCATCAGCAGCTGAAAACCGGGCTCTTCTCCGGCCTGCTGAAAACGCCGGCCTTCCGTCGGGCGCAGAGCGAAGCGCTGGACAGGGCCGCCACCTGGCTGGAGCGTATCGGCCTGCTGGAGCATGCCAACCGTCAGGCCAGCAACCTGGCCTACGGCGACCAGCGCCGGCTGGAGATTGCCCGCTGCATGGTGACCCAGCCGGAAATTCTGATGCTCGATGAACCGGCGGCGGGGCTGAACCCGAAAGAGACCAAAGAGCTGGACGAGCTTATCGCCGAGCTGCGTAACCATCACAACACTACCATCCTGCTTATCGAACACGATATGAAGCTGGTGATGGGCATTTCCGATCGCATCTACGTCGTGAACCAGGGAACACCGCTGGCCAACGGGACGCCGGAAGAGATTCGTAATAACCCGGACGTGATCCGCGCATACCTTGGTGAGGCATAAGATGGAAAACGCGATGTTAACTTTTGACAACGTCAGCGCCCACTACGGCAAGATTCAGGCGCTGCACAACGTCAGCCTGCATATCAAACAGGGCGAGATCGTCACGCTTATCGGCGCCAACGGCGCGGGGAAAACTACCCTCCTCGGCACGCTGTGCGGCGACCCGCGCGCCTCCAGCGGGCGCATTGTCTTTGACGGTAAGGATATTACCGACTGGCAAACCGCGAAGATCATGCGCGAGGCGGTGGCGATCGTTCCGGAAGGGCGGCGCGTCTTTTCGCGTATGACGGTGGAAGAGAACCTGGCGATGGGCGGTTTTTTTGCCGACCGCGATCAGTTCCAGACCCGCATCAAATGGGTGTATGAGCTGTTCCCGCGTCTGCATGAACGCCGTATTCAGCGCGCCGGCACCATGTCCGGCGGCGAGCAGCAGATGCTGGCGATCGGTCGCGCCCTGATGAGCCAACCGCGCCTGCTGCTGCTGGATGAACCGTCGCTGGGGCTGGCGCCGATTATCATTCAGCAGATTTTCGACACCATCGAGCAGCTGCGCGAGCAAGGGATGACGATCTTCCTGGTTGAGCAGAACGCCAACCAGGCGCTGAAGCTGGCCGACCGCGGCTATGTGCTGGAGAACGGCCACGTGGTGCTGGAGGACACCGGCGACGCGCTGTTGGCCAACGAGGCGGTGCGCAGCGCCTATCTCGGCGGTTAATTCATCGCAACCCGGCGTCGTTCACTTCGCCGGTTTGTAGCCCGGGCGAGGCGCTTGCGCCGACCCCGGGAGCCGATCGCACGAATACATTTAAAAGAGCCTGTTGGCTCTTTTTTTGTACATGTATGTTGTACAATAAAAGAGTACAGCTTTGGAGGTTTTTATGAGAACGGTTAACTATAGCGAAGCCCGGCAAAATCTGGCCGATGTGCTGGAAAGCGCAGTGACAGGTGTACCTGTGACCATTACCCGTCGTGGGCATAAATCTGCAGTCATCATTAGTGCAGAAGAGTTTGAACGCTACCAGGCGGCCAGAATGGATGATGAGTTCGCGGCTATCATGGCGGTTCATGGTGATGAGATCAGGGAGCTTGCGGATAAATGACGCTGCAGATTATCTCAGCGGAAGAGATAATACTGTTTCACGACAGGCTGCTCCGCGTCACGCCTGGCGTTGCCGGTATGCCCGATCCGGGGCGTGCCGAAGCGATAATGTATAGGGTGCTAAACAAAATTGAATATGAAGGTGTGACAGACGTGTGGCGACTCGCTGCGATGCATCTGCTGGCGATTTCTCGCGGTCATATATTTAATGATGGTAATAAGCGTACGGCACTGTTTATCACCCTGCTTTTTTTAAAGCGAAATGGAATTATATTGCCAGCGAATCCAGACTTCGTCGGCATGACCGTCGAGGCAGCAGCAGGGCAACTTACCCTGGAACAGATTGTCGCGCGTTTGCGTGGATGACGGTTAACTCGTTGCAACCCGGCGGCTTCGCCGGTTTGTAGCCCGGGCGAGGCGCTTGCGCCGACCCCGGGAGCCGATCGCGCAAATATTATCCGTGTCTCAGCTCCCACTTTACTTCCCCCGTCCTTTCATCGGCTTGTCATCTCTCTGACCCGTTACTATCTTTTTTTTGTAATAAAAAAGTTATTTTTCTGTAATTCGAACATGTCATGTTACCCCGCGAGCATAAAACGCGTGAAATCGCGCATCCGGCACAACAAGAGAGATAACCGATGATATCGTTACGACATACAGCTTTAGGACTGGCGCTGAGCCTGGCTTTTGCCGGTCAGGCCCTGGCGGTTACCACCATCCCATTCTGGCACTCAATGGAAGGCGAGCTGGGTAAAGAAGTGGATTCTCTGGCGCAACGCTTTAACGCGGCCAATCCTGATTACAAAATCGTTCCGGTATACAAAGGCAACTACGAGCAGAGCCTGAGCGCCGGTATCGCCGCCTTCCGTACCGGCAACGCGCCGGCTATCCTGCAGGTGTATGAAGTCGGCACCGCCACCATGATGGCGTCAAAAGCCATTAAGCCGGTCTACCAGGTGTTTAGCGAGGCGGGCATCAAGTTTGATGAATCGCAGTTCGTACCGACGGTGGCCGGGTATTACACCGATTCGAAAACCGGCCATCTGCTCTCCCAGCCGTTTAACAGCTCTACCCCGGTGCTCTACTACAACAAAGACGCCTTCAAAAAAGCCGGCTTAGATCCGGAGCAGCCGCCGAAGACCTGGCAGGATCTGGCGGCCTACACCGCGAAGCTGAAAGCCGCCGGGATGAAGTGCGGCTACGCCAGCGGCTGGCAGGGCTGGATCCAGATTGAAAACTTCAGCGCCTGGCACGGTCTGCCGGTGGCCACGAAGAATAACGGCTTCGACGGTACCGACGCGGTTCTTGAGTTCAACAAGCCGGAGCAGGTGAAGCATATCGCGCTGCTCGAAGAGATGAACAAGAAGGGCGATTTCAGCTACTTCGGGCGTAAAGACGAGTCTACCGAAAAGTTCTATAACGGCGACTGCGCCATTACCACTGCCTCGTCCGGCTCGCTGGCCGATATCCGCCAGTACGCCAAATTTAACTACGGCGTCGGCATGATGCCTTACGATGCCGACGTGAAAGGCGCGCCGCAGAACGCCATCATCGGCGGGGCCAGCCTGTGGGTGATGCAGGGCAAAGACAAAGAGACCTACACCGGCGTGGCGAAGTTCCTCGACTTCCTGACCAAACCGGAAAACGCCGCCGAGTGGCACCAGAAAACCGGCTACCTGCCGATCACTACCGCGGCCTACGATCTGACGCGTCAGCAGGGCTTCTATGATAAGAACCCGGGCGCCGATATCGCTACCCGCCAGATGCTGAACAAGCCGCCGTTGCCGTTCACCAAAGGTCTGCGCCTGGGCAACATGCCGCAAATCCGCACCATCGTCGATGAAGAGCTGGAGAGCGTGTGGACCGGCAAGAAAACCCCGCAGCAGGCGCTGGATTCCGCCGTGCAGCGCGGGAACCAGCTGCTGCGTCGCTTCGAGCAAGCGACCAAATCGTAATCTGTAACTTGCCCGGTGGCGCTGCGCTTACCGGGCCTACGATGTGCCCTATGTAGGCCGGGTAAGGCGTAGCCGCCACCCGGCATTGTTCAGGAACCCAATCTCAATGTCATCATCCCGTCCGGTATTCCGCTCGCGCTGGCTGCCCTATGTGCTGGTCGCGCCGCAGCTGATTATCACGCTGATTTTCTTTATCTGGCCCGCAGGCGAAGCGCTGTGGTACTCGCTGCAGAGCGTCGATCCCTTTGGCCTTTCCAGCCAGTTCGTCGGCCTGGATAACTTCGTTGCGCTGTTCCACGATCCGTACTACCTGGACTCGTTCTGGACCACCATAAAATTCAGCGCCCTGGTGACCGTCAGCGGCCTGCTCATTTCACTGTTTTTCGCCGCGCTGGTCGACTATGTGGTGCGCGGCAGCCGCTTTTATCAAACGCTGATGCTGCTGCCGTACGCCGTGGCCCCCGCCGTCGCGGCGGTGCTGTGGATCTTCCTCTTTAACCCCGGGCGCGGGCTGATCACCCATTTCCTCGGCGAGCTGGGCTACGACTGGAACCATGCGCAGAACAGCGGCCAGGCGATGTTTCTGGTGGTCTTCGCCTCGGTGTGGAAACAGATAAGCTACAACTTCCTGTTCTTTTTCGCCGCGCTGCAGTCGATTCCGCGTTCGCTGGTTGAGGCCGCCGCCATCGACGGCGCCGGGCCGATTCGTCGCTTCTTTAAGCTGGCGCTGCCGCTGATTGCGCCGGTGAGTTTCTTCCTGCTGGTGGTCAATCTGGTTTATGCCTTCTTCGACACCTTCCCGGTGATCGATGCCGCCACCGCCGGCGGCCCGGTGCAGGCTACCACCACTCTGATCTACAAAATCTATCGCGAAGGTTTCGCCGGGCTCGATCTATCCGCTTCCGCCGCGCAGTCGGTGGTGCTGATGTTCCTCGTCATTATCCTGACGGTGGTGCAGTTCCGTTACGTTGAAACTAAGGTGCGTTACCAATGATTGAGAACCGTCGCGGGCTGACGATTTTCAGCCACACCATGCTGATCCTGGGTATCGCCGTCATTTTATTCCCGCTGTACGTCGCCTTCGTGGCGGCGACGCTGGATAACAAATCGGTATTTGAAACGCCGATGACGCTGATCCCCGGCGGACATCTGCTGGAGAACATGAAGACCATCTGGGTGAACGGCGTCGGCGTCAACAGCGCGCCGTTCTGGCTGATGATGCTCAACAGTTTCATCATGGCGTTCGCCATTACGGTCGGCAAAATCGTGGTGTCGATGCTTTCGGCGTTCGCCATCGTCTGGTTCCGCTTTCCGCTGCGTAATCTGTTCTTCTGGATGATCTTTATCACCCTGATGCTGCCGGTCGAGGTGCGTATTTTCCCGACGGTGGAGGTGATCGCCAACCTCAACATGCTCGACAGCTATGCCGGGTTAACGCTGCCGTTGATGGCTTCGGCTACCGCCACCTTCCTGTTCCGCCAGTTCTTTATGACCCTGCCGGACGAGCTGATTGAAGCGGCGCGTATCGATGGCGCTTCGCCGATGCGCTTCTTTCGCGACATCGTGCTGCCGCTGTCGAAAACCAACCTCGCCGCGCTGTTCGTCATCACCTTTATCTACGGCTGGAACCAGTATCTATGGCCGTTGCTGATTATTCAGGATGTGAATCTTGGCACCGCCGTCGCCGGTATTAAAGGCATGATCGCCACCGGCGAAGGTACTACCCAGTGGAATCAGGTGATGGCGGCGATGCTGCTGACCCTGATCCCGCCGGTCGTCATCGTTTTAGCCATGCAGCGCGCGTTTGTGCGCGGCCTGGTCGATAGTGAGAAATAAAATGGCTGGTTTAAAACTACAGGCAGTAAGCAAAAGCTGGGATGGCAAAACCCAGGTAATTCAACCGCTGACGCTGGACGTGGCGGACGGGGAATTTATCGTTATGGTCGGCCCGTCGGGCTGCGGGAAATCAACGCTGCTGCGGATGGTCGCCGGACTTGAACGGGTGACCAGCGGCGATATCTGGATCGATCGTAAACGGGTGACCGAGATGGAGCCGAAAGATCGCGGCATCGCGATGGTGTTCCAGAACTATGCCCTTTATCCGCATATGAGCGTGGAAGAGAACATGGCGTGGGGGCTGAAGATTCGCGGCATGGGTAAGGGATTGATCGCCGAGCGGGTGCAGGAGGCGGCGCGCATTCTTGAGCTGGATGGTCTGCTCAAGCGCCGTCCGCGGGAACTGTCCGGCGGCCAGCGCCAGCGCGTGGCGATGGGCCGCGCCATCGTGCGTGACCCGGCGGTATTCCTCTTCGACGAACCGTTGTCAAACCTCGACGCCAAGCTGCGCGTGCAGATGCGTCTGGAACTGCAGCAGCTGCATCGCCGCCTGAAAACCACCTCGCTGTACGTCACCCATGACCAGGTGGAGGCGATGACCCTCGCCCAGCGGGTGATGGTGATGAACAAAGGCGTTGCCGAGCAGATCGGCACCCCGGTGGAAGTGTATGAGAAACCAGCCAGCCGCTTTGTGGCGAGCTTTATCGGCAGCCCGGCCATGAACCTGCTGGAAGGGCGCATCAGCGATGACGGCGGTCGCTTTGAGCTGGCGGGCGGCATGCAGCTGCCGACGAATCATGAGCACCGGCGCCACGCTGGGCGTAAAATGACGCTCGGTATCCGTCCGGAGCATTTTATCTTAAGCTCACAGGCGCAAGGCGGCATTCCGCTGCTGATGGACACCCTGGAAATTTTAGGTGCCGATAACCTCGCTCACGGGCGCTGGGGCGAACAGAAGCTGGTGGTCAGACTGCCGCACCAGCAGCGCCCGGCGGCAGGCAGCACGCTATGGCTGCATCTGCCTTTGGAACATCTGCACCTCTTTGATGGTGAAACAGGACAACGCGCATGAGTAACTGGCCTTATCCCCGCATCGTCGCCCATCGCGGCGGCGGTAAACTGGCGCCGGAGAACACCCTGGCGGCTATCGACGTCGGCGCCCGCTACGGGCACACGATGATTGAATTTGACGCCAAGCTGTCGAAGGACGGGCAGATCTTTCTGCTGCATGACGATAATCTCGAACGCACCAGCAATGGCTGGGGCGTGGCGGGCGAGCTGGCGTGGGACGATCTGCTGAAGGTCGATGCCGGTAGCTGGTTCAGCCGTGAATTTAAGGGCGAGCCGCTGCCGTTGCTCTCCCAGGTGGCGGAGCGCTGCCGTCGTCACGGCATGATGGCGAATATCGAAATTAAGCCGACCACCGGGCTGGGGCCGCAGACCGGCAGAGTGGTGGCGCTGGCCGCGCGCGATCTATGGCAAGGCATGACCGCGCCGCTGCTCTCCTCTTTTGAAATCGACGCCCTGGAGGCGGCGCAGGAAGCCGCGCCCGAGCTGCCGCGCGGGCTGCTGCTGGATGAGTGGCGCGATGACTGGCGCGAATTGACCACCCGGTTGGGCTGCGTGTCGATGCACCTCAATCACAAACTGCTGGATGCGGCGCGGGTGGCGAGCCTGAAACAGGCCGGCCTGCACATTCTGGTGTACACGGTCAATAAACCCCAGCGCGCCGCCGAACTGCTGTGCTGGGGCGTAGACTGCATCTGCACCGATGCCATTGATGTCATCGGGCCGAATTTCCAGCCTTAAGACGGATTTGCGGCGGACGACCTTTACGGATTAGTCTGCCGCAGCATTCCACCGTTGTTATTTGGCCGCACCTGCTGCGGCGCATTCAGATTGCCGCCCTGGGCCGCGCGCTGCTGATTAGTCTGCAGCTGGTTTTGCAAATGCTGCTGCTGCGAGCGGGTCTGATTGTTTAGATCCTGCTTTAGCATGCTCTGCTGCTGCTGTTGCTGGATCTTCATCTCATTTTGCATGCGCTGCTGGCTGGGGACCACGTAACCCGGCTGGTTAGGGTTGTTATTAATATTGATCGGCTGGGCTAATACGCCAAGCGGCATCAGCGCCGCCAGAAACAGAATCGCTTTCATGGTTTTCTCCTCCCGTGCGTGGGATCACTTAAGTGTACCTCGAATCTGCCATAACAATGATTTTTTAGGAGTTATCAACCAGGCTTAAGCGGGGAATGAAACCTACCTTTCAGGAGTAAGACAATGATAAAAACAACAATATGGCGTCAGGTGGTCATCGCTGCGTTGCTGGCGGGGGGCAGCTTTACCGTCGCCGCCAATCCGCCACCGCCGCCGCCGGTCTCTTATGGCGTAGAGGAAGATGTGTTCCACCCGGTACGCGCCCGGCAGGGGATGGTGGCCTCGGTGGACGCGCTGGCGACCCGCGTCGGCGTGGATATCCTGCGCCAGGGCGGTAACGCTGTCGATGCGGCGGTAGCGGTAGGCTACGCGCTGGCGGTCACCCATCCGCAGGCCGGGAATATTGGCGGCGGCGGTTTTATGATGCTGCGGACTAAAGACGGCAAGACCACGGCGATCGATTTCCGCGAAATGGCGCCAGAGCAGGCCACCCGCGACATGTTCCTTGACGACCAGGGCAACCCGGACAGTAAAAAATCACTGACTTCGCATCTGGCCTCCGGCACGCCAGGCAGCGTCGCCGGTTTCTCCCTCGCGCTGGAAAAGTATGGCACCATGCCGTTGAACAAAGTGATCCGTCCGGCGATTAAGCTGGCGGAAGAGGGGTTTATCGTTAACGATGCGCTGGCGGACGATCTGAAGACCTACGGCAGCGAAGTGATCCCGCAGCATGAAAATAGTAAAGCGATCTTCTGGAAGAACGGCGAGCCGCTGAAGAAGGGCGATCGGCTGGTGCAGAAGAACCTCGGTAAGAGCCTGGAGCTGATTGCCGAGCACGGCCCGGACGCCTTCTATAAAGGGGCCATCGCCGACCAGATCGCTGACGAGATGAAAAAGCACGGCGGGCTAATCACCAAAGCCGATCTCGCCGGCTATAAGGCTGTGGAGCGTACGCCGGTTAGCGGCGAGTATCGCGGGTATGAGGTTTACTCTATGCCGCCGCCGTCCTCCGGCGGGATCCACATCGTGCAGATCCTCAATATCCTCGAAAACTTCGATATGCAGAAATATGGCTTTGGCAGCGCCGACGCCATGCAGGTGATGGCGGAGGCGGAGAAACATGCCTATGCCGACCGTTCCGAATATCTCGGCGATCCTGACTTCGTCAACGTGCCGTGGCAGGCGCTGACCAGCAAGGCTTACGCCAAAGCGATCGCCGCCGAGATTGATGTCAACAAGGCGAAGCCTTCCAGCCAGATCCGTCCGGGCAAGCTGGCGCCCTATGAAAGCAACCAGACCACCCACTTCTCGGTGGTCGATAAAGACGGCAATGCGGTGGCGGTGACCTATACGCTGAATACCACCTTCGGTACCGGCATTGTGGCCGGTGATTCCGGCATTCTGCTCAATAACCAGATGGATGATTTCTCGGCGAAGCCCGGCGTGCCTAACGTCTATGGTCTGGTGGGCGGCGACGCCAATGCGGTGGAGCCGAAAAAACGCCCGCTGTCGTCAATGTCGCCGACCATTGTGGTGAAAGACGGCAAAACCTGGCTGGTAACCGGCAGCCCGGGCGGCAGTCGGATCATCACCACCGTACTGCAGATGGTGGTCAATACCATCGATTTCGGGATGAACGTCGCGGAAGCCACCAACGCGCCGCGTTTCCACCATCAATGGCTGCCGGATGAGCTGCGGGTGGAGAAAGGCTTTAGCCCGGATACCCTGAAGCTGCTGGAGGCGAAGGGGCAGAAAGTGGCGCTGAAAGAGGCGATGGGCAGTACCCAGAGCATCATGGTGGGGCCGGACGGCATGCTGTATGGCGCCTCCGATCCGCGTTCGCCGGATGATTTAACGGCGGGGTATTGATGTGTTGCCCGGCGGCGCTGCTGCGCTTACCGGGCCTACAACTGTGCGAACGCAGGCCGGGTAAGGCGAAGCCGCCACCCGGCAACACGCTACTTCATTCTCGCCATATAATACGCATCCACATACTCACCGTTGCGCAGCGCGTAACGCCTGCCGGTGCCTTCGATCTCAAAGCCGTACTTCTTATACACCGCAATCGCCGGGGCATTATCGGCGAACACCGTCAGCTCAATACGCTCGACGCGCAGCCAGTTGTCGCACAGGTCGATCATCTCGCGCATCAGCGCGCTGGCGACGCCGCGGTTGTGCCAGCGCGAATCCACGCTGACACCAAAATCGGCGACGTGGCTACGGCGGGGACGTTGGACGA
Organism: Klebsiella sp. KPN54798; assembly: GCF_021184225.1. NCBI lineage: Bacteria > Pseudomonadati > Pseudomonadota > Gammaproteobacteria > Enterobacterales > Enterobacteriaceae > Klebsiella > Klebsiella sp. KPN54798. The sequence goes on from NZ_CP089234.1 coordinate 336,009, forward strand.
CGGCAATGCTTAAATGGCCGACGACTTGCTCATCGATACAGGCCACCAGTTGCTTCACGCCGGGCGTATCGGTTAGCCGCTCCCGCCACATATGTTCGGATGGATGAGGGACCTGTAGCGTGTTGTGATACACCTCCGGCTGGGCGTGAATTTGACGAATCGCGTCAATATCTTTCGGTTCAGCATGGCGTATCACGATGTCACTCATTCCTTGTTCCTCATTCAGGTGAAAAGTCCCTTTAAACATCACTGACTACGGCGTTCGAGTCAACACGCATTATTTGCAAAAAAAAGTAGACAAGTGCGAATGAGAATGATTATTATTGTCCTGCATTCAGGGAGACCCTTGCGGAAAGCCTGAAAGCACGACATTGCTCACATTGCTTCCAGTATTACTTTAGCCAGCCGGGTGCTGGCTTTTTTTTTGCTGCTATCTCAGGCGCTCTGCGGCCTGACGGGCTGCGCGTCGGCTTTGGAGGGCGCGTCTGCTACCAGACCGAGAATATGACTTTTGTTCTCCGCGGCGGCCAGCATTTCAGCGCGACCGCTAAAAACGCCGCCTTTCTTGATCGCCAGCGCGCGATAGGCGAGGGTACCCTCCAGATGGCCGTGCTCCTCGATGGTGATGCTGTCGCCATGACACTGGCCCTGCACCTTGCCGTCAATTATTAGCTCCCGGCAGCTGACGTTGCCCTCCACCTGGCCTTCACGCATTACCTTAATCAAATGCTCTTTGGCCTCAATGTTGCCGGTGACCTGGCCGTGGATATAGACATGGCCGCTGGCGACTATATTGCCGACGAAATGCACCCCGCTGGCGATGACCGTAGTCTCGTGTTTTTTGCTGGCGACCGCTTCGGGTTCTGGGTTAATTGCCGGAGGCGTGGCTGCTTCTGATATCTGAGGTTCCGTTTTATTTTTCTTAATAAACATCGCGTTAATCTTGTTCCGTTGGCTATGGAGGAGGAAAGCGATAAGCGCGCAGGCGGCCGCCAGGCGCGCCAGCGCGCTTGCATCGACAGACCAGGCGATCAGCGCGAGAAGCCAGAAAAAAAGGGCGCCGTTTATGGCGAGATACTGTTTGTCCATCAGCAGCGGCTGGCTACTCCGTTAGTCATCAGCAACCTCCTGGTTTGCTCTCCACTTATCCGCAGTTTTGCCATGGCGATCAAGGTTTTTTGCCGAAAACTGCTGATTTAATCACTTATTAATCAATAAGTTATTAATAATTACGTATGAGTGATACTCGAACTATTTTCCTAACGAATCTTCACTGCAAGCGAACAGAGAGGATGAAGTGAGGGACCGGCTTGCGCTATGGTTGAAGGTAGCTCATTAACTAAGGACAGCGTTATGACTCTGCACTGCGCATTTATTGGCTTTGGTAAAAGCACCACCCGCTATCACCTTCCTTACGTTTTGCACCGCAAAGACCGCTGGCAGGTAGCGCACATTTACCGCCGCCGGGCGAAGCCCGAGGAGCAGGCGCCGCAGTATTCCCATATTCATTTCACCAGCGACCTTGATGAAGTATTAAACGATCCACTGGTCAAGCTGGTGGTGGTCTGCACTCACGCCGACAGCCATTTTGAATATGCGAAAAAGGCGCTGGAGGCGGGGAAAAACGTGCTGGTGGAAAAGCCGTTCACCCCGACGCTGGAGGAAGCAAAAACTCTGTTTGCCCTGGCGAACAGCAAAGGCCTGACGGTGACGCCCTATCAGAACCGCCGTTTCGACTCCTGTTTCCTGACCACCAAAAAGGTGATTGAGAGCGGGAAACTCGGCGAACTGGTGGAGATCGAAAGCCATTTCGATAATTATCGCCCGCTGGCGGAGACCAACCCCGGCGGTCCGCAAAACGGCGAGTTCTATGGCCTTGGCGTGCATACCCTGGATCAGATCATTTCGCTGTTCGGCCGCCCGGACCATGTCTCTTACGATCTGCGCTCGCTGCGCAATAAAGCCAACCCGGATGACACCTTTGAAGCCCAGCTGTTCTACGGCGATATGAAGGCCATCGTTAAGACCAGCCATCTGGTGCAGATCGATTACCCGAAATTTATCGTTCACGGGCACAAAGGTTCGTTTGTGAAGTACGGCATTGACCAGCAGGAGACCAGCCTGAAGGCCAATATCATGCCGGGCGAGCCGGGATTTGGCGCGGACGACAGCGTTGGCGAGCTGGTGTATGTCAACGAGGCAGGGGAGATGGTGCGCGAAGCGGTGCCGCTGGAGAGCGGCGATTATGGTCGGGTGTACGACGCGCTGTACGACACCCTCGTCAACGGCCAGCCGAATTACGTCAAGGAAACTGACGTTCTCACCAATATGGAGATCCTGCAGCGCGGCTTTGAGCAGCCTTCACCGGCCACCATTACCCTTACCCGATAAGTCAAATTGGCTCCTCTGCGCTTGTTCATATTTTTTGAACAGAGGAGTCAATTTTCACCCTCTATGATCGCCGGCGAAATGGGTCCACACTGACTCCATCGACAACATACGGGGGTGCAACATGATCTATTTACGCAAAGCGAACGAACGTGGCCACGCTAACCATGGCTGGCTGGATTCCTGGCATACTTTCTCTTTCGCCAACTATTATGACCCGAACTTTATGGGCTTCTCCGCCCTGCGGGTGATTAACGACGACGTCATCGACGCCGGTCAGGGCTTCGGTACCCACCCGCACAAAGACATGGAGATCCTGACCTATGTGCTGGAAGGGGCGGTGGAGCACCAGGACAGCATGGGCAACAAAGAGCAGGTGCCGGCGGGCGAGTTCCAGATCATGAGCGCGGGTACCGGGGTGCGCCACTCTGAGTACAACCCGAGCAAAACCGATCGTCTGCGTCTGTATCAGATCTGGATTATTCCGGAAGAAACCGGCATTACCCCGCGCTACGAGCAGCGCCGCTTCGACGCCGCCCAGGGCAAACAGCTGGTGCTGTCGCCGGATGCGCGAGATGGCTCGCTGAAGGTGTACCAGGATATGGAACTCTATCGCTGGGCGCTGCTGAAAGATGAGCAGTCGGTTCACCAGATTGCCGCGGAACGCCGCGTGTGGATCCAGGTGGTCAAAGGCGAAGTGACCATCAACGGTACCAAAGCCACCACCAGCGACGGTTTGGCCATCTGGGACGAGCAGGCGATTTCGGTTCATGCCAACAGCGATAGCGAGATCCTGCTGTTCGATCTGCCGCCGGTTTGATAGTTATCTGAGCCAGGTTAAATAAATTGCGCAGCCTTCCCTCATGTTAGGGAAGGTTGCGCTTTGTCCGTGATAAACTGAGAAAATGTTTCCCGTTGATCACAGTCAGGACGATGAAAAAGAAAAGACCCGTACTTCAGGATGTAGCCGATCTTGTCGGCGTGACCAAAATGACGGTCAGTCGCTATTTACGCAACCCGGAGCAGGTCTCCGAAGCGCTGCGTGGCAAGATTGCCGTTGCCCTCGATGAACTGGGTTATATTCCCAATCGCGCCCCTGACATTCTTTCCAACGCCACCAGCCGCGCCATCGGCGTGCTGCTGCCGTCGTTAACCAACCAGGTCTTTTCGGAAGTACTGCGCGGTATCGAAAGCGTCACCGACGCCTTCGGCTATCAAACCATGCTGGCGCACTACGGCTATAAGCCGGAAATGGAAGAGAAACGCCTCGAATCGATGCTCTCCTGGAACATTGATGGCCTGATCCTCACCGAACGCACCCATACGCCGCGCACCCTGAAGATGATCGAAGTCGCCGGCATTCCGGTGGTGGAGCTGATGGACAGCCGGTCGCCGTGTCTCGATATTGCCGTCGGGTTTGATAACTTTGAAGCCGCCCGGCAGATGACCGCGGCGATCATCGCCCGCGGCCACCGCCATGTCGCCTATCTGGGGGCGCGTCTTGATGAACGTACTATCATCAAACAGAAGGGGTACGAGCAGGCGATGCTTGACGCCGGGATGACGCCCTACAGCGTGATGGTGGAACAATCCTCGTCCTATTCTTCGGGGATTGAGCTGATGCGCCAGGCGCGCCGCGAATATCCGCAGCTCGACGGCATCTTCTGCACCAACGATGACCTCGCGGTCGGCGCGGCGTTCGAGTGCCAGCGTCTGGGGCTGAAGATCCCCGATGATATGGCGATCGCCGGGTTCCACGGCCATGATATCGGCCAGGTGATGGAGCCGCGGCTGGCCAGCGTCCTGACCCCGCGCGAGCGAATGGGGCGCATCGGCGCCGAACGGCTGCTGGCGCGCATTCGTGGTGAAGCGATTACCCCTAAGATGTTAGATTTAGGTTTCACATTGTCACCGGGCGGATCAATTTAAACTGACAAGTTTGAAGTAGATCACACATATTCACATCTGGCACGAATGGATATTGCTTCTCCACAGGTCCGGCATGACAATGTTACCGATAACAGTTACCCGTAACAATTAACCGATACGCCGCCTTCGCGCTGGATGAGTCAGCCCCGGCGCGGCGTACCAGTCCAGTGGGAGGACGCTTTGAGCACGACTAACCATGATCACCACGTCTATGTCCTGATGGGCGTTTCCGGCAGCGGAAAATCCGCTGTCGCCAGCGAAGTGGCGCATCAACTGCATGCCGCGTTTCTTGACGGCGACTTTCTCCATCCGCGCAGCAATATCACCAAGATGGCCTCCGGCGAGCCGCTCAACGATGACGACCGCACGCCGTGGCTGCAGGCGCTAAATGACGCCGCGTTCGCCATGCAGCGTACCAACAAGGTGTCGCTGATCGTCTGCTCGGCGCTGAAGAAGAGCTATCGCGACATTCTGCGCAAGGGCAACCCGAACCTCTCCTTCATCTACCTGAAAGGCGATTTCGACGTGATCGAAAGCCGTCTGAAGGCACGTAAAGGGCACTTCTTTAAAACCCAAATGTTGGTGACGCAGTTTGAAACGCTGCAGGAACCAGGCGCCGACGAGAGCGATGTGCTTATCGTCGATATCGACCAGCCGCTGGAAGGCGTGGTGGCCAGCACCATCGAGGTGATCAACAAAGGCAGTCACTAGTGAGTACTTTAACGCTTGTTTTAACAGCAGTCGGCTCGGTATTGCTGCTGCTGTTTTTAGTCATGAAGGCGCGAATGCACGCCTTCGTGGCTTTGATGGTGGTTTCTATTGGCGCCGGTCTCTTCTCCGGCATGCCGCTGGATAAAATCGCGGCGACGATGGAGAAAGGGATGGGCGGTACGCTGGGCTTCCTGGCGATCGTCGTCGCGCTCGGCGCGATGTTCGGTAAGATCCTGCATGAAACGGGGGCGGTCGATCAGATTGCCGTCAAGATGCTCAAATCCTTTGGCCACAATCGCGCGCACTATGCGATTGGTCTCGCCGGTCTCATCTGCGCGCTGCCGCTGTTCTTCGAAGTGGCGATCGTACTGCTGATTAGCGTCGCCTTCTCGATGGCGCGCCATACCGGTACTAACCTCGTGAAGCTGGTGATCCCGCTGTTTGCCGGCGTTGCCGCCGCCGCGGCGTTTCTGTTGCCTGGACCGGCGCCGATGCTGCTGGCGTCGCAAATGCACGCCGACTTTGGCTGGATGATCCTGATTGGCCTGTGTGCGGCCATTCCGGGGATGATTATCGCCGGTCCGCTATGGGGCAACTTCATCAGCCGCTACGTCGAATTGCATATTCCTGACGACGTCACGGAACCGCATCTCGGGGAAGGCAAAATGCCCTCCTTCGGCTTCAGCCTGGCGCTGATCCTGCTGCCGCTGGTGCTGGTTGGCCTGAAAACCATCGCCGCGCGCTTTGTGCCGGTGGGTTCCACTGCCTACGAATGGTTCGAGTTTATCGGCCACCCGTTCACCGCGATCCTGGTGGCCTGCCTGGTGGCGATTTACGGTCTGGCGGTACGTCAGGGAATGGCGAAAGACCGGGTGATGGAGATTTGCGGCCACGCGCTGCAGCCGGCCGGGATTATTCTGCTGGTGATCGGGGCTGGCGGCGTCTTCAAGCAGGTGCTGGTTGACTCCGGCGTTGGCCCGGCGCTTGGTGAAGCGCTGACCGGAATGGGGCTGCCGATCGCTATTACCTGCTTCGTACTGGCGGCGGCGGTGCGTATCATTCAGGGCTCTGCCACCGTGGCGTGCCTGACGGCGGTCGGCCTGGTGATGCCGGTGATTGAGCAGCTGAACTACAGCGGCGCGCAGATGGCGGCATTGTCTATCTGTATCGCCGGCGGCTCGATTGTGGTAAGCCACGTGAACGACGCCGGCTTCTGGCTGTTTGGTAAATTTACCGGCGCCAGTGAAGCCCAGACGCTGAAGACCTGGACCATGATGGAAACCATCCTTGGCACCACCGGGGCGATTGTCGGTATGATCGCCTTCCAGCTGCTGAGCTAAACCCGCCCATCTCCCGCTCGCGGGAAATAAAAAGCCAGGGTAACGCTGCTTACCCTGGCTTCTTTGCAATAAGCCGCCCTTTTTCCCTCTTTTCCTTGCCAGCTATTGGCCCTTATTAGCGCTACGACGATGCTCGTATCCCTCGTCAGCCCTTGCTGTGACTGGGTTTGTCGCTTTTTTTTGGCAAGCGGAAAAGCACCAGATTTCACGCTTAATCCATAATCAGGATCAATAAAATAGCGACGGAAAATATTCCATTCCCCGGGGGATTTCCCCGATAATCGTTGCGCTTTTGACGACGACCAGCGACGGTGGACAATGTGCAGGATAAGTTGCTTTTCTGATTGTTCAGCAATCATTGATTAATTTCACTTGCGACTTTAGCTGCATTTTGTAAGGTGAGGGATAATCCAGTTGGAAACTGGCCAGGCACAAACAGCACACACCTCGCAGGAATACGTTATGAAAAATGTTGGTTTTATCGGCTGGCGCGGAATGGTCGGCTCTGTCCTCATGCAACGCATGGTTGAAGAGCGCGATTTCGACGCCATTCGCCCGGTGTTCTTCTCTACCTCCCAGCTGGGACAGCCAGCGCCGTCATTCGGCGGTAGCACCGGTGGCACGCTGCAGGATGCGTTCGATCTGGACGCGCTGAAGGCGCTGGACATTATTGTCACGTGCCAGGGCGGCGATTACACCAACGAGATTTACCCGAAGCTGCGCGCAAGCGGCTGGCAGGGTTACTGGATTGACGCGGCTTCTTCGCTGCGCATGAAGGACGATGCGATCATTATCCTCGACCCGGTTAACCAGGATGTGATCACCGCCGGCCTGAACAACGGCGTGAAAACCTTTGTCGGCGGCAACTGCACCGTCAGCCTGATGCTGATGTCCCTCGGCGGCCTGTTTGCTCAGGATCTGGTGGAGTGGGTCAGCGTGGCGACGTACCAGGCGGCTTCCGGCGGCGGCGCGCGTCATATGCGCGAGCTGCTGAGCCAGATGGGGCAACTGCATAATCATGTGGCCGCGGAGCTGGCGGACCCGGCTTCCGCCATCCTGGATATTGAGCGCAAAGTGACGTCGCTGACCCGCAGCGGCGAGCTGCCGGTCGATAACTTTGGCGTACCGCTGGCGGGCAGCCTGATCCCGTGGATCGACAAACAGCTGGATAACGGTCAGAGCCGCGAAGAGTGGAAAGGCCAGGCGGAGACCAACAAGATCCTCGCCACCTCGTCCGTTATCCCGGTAGACGGCCTCTGCGTTCGCGTTGGCGCGCTGCGCTGCCACAGCCAGGCGTTTACCATCAAGCTGAAGAAAGATGTTTCTATCCCGACCGTTGAAGAGCTGCTGGCCGCGCACAACCCGTGGGCCAAAGTGGTACCGAACGATCGTGAGATTACCATGCGCGAGCTGACCCCAGCCGCGGTGACGGGCACCCTGACCACCCCGGTAGGACGCCTGCGTAAACTGAATATGGGGCCGGAGTATCTATCGGCCTTTACCGTTGGCGACCAGCTGCTGTGGGGCGCCGCGGAGCCGCTGCGCCGGATGCTTCGCCAGCTGGCGTAAGCCCAGGATGAACAGAAAGGGGGTCTTCAAGCCCCCTTTTTTTTTGCGTAATACAAGGAGTAAACGCGGATGTTAGATTTTTCCCCACGGAGGTAACTCAGCCTTGGCTATGCTTTAAGTAAGGAATTCCTTACCTGAAGGTGGGACGGAGCAGGAGGATGCTGAGAGCACTGCGCCGTTCAGGTCAAAAAAAGTCGCCAGTTACAGGAATGAGCGACACTTACAACAGGATGAAAGCATGTCTAATCATATTGATAGAGACGTGATTAATGCGCTAATCGCCGGTCATTTCGCGGATCCCTTTTCCGTGCTCGGCATGCACCGTACTGACGCCGGGCTGGAAGTGCGCGCATTATTACCCGATGCCACCGACGTGTGGGTTATTGAACCGAAAACCGGACGCAAAGTCGGCAAGCTCGAATGTCTCGACTCGCGTGGTTTCTTCAGCGGCGTCCTGCCGCGGCGTAAAAACGCTTTTCGCTATCAGCTGGCCGTCACCTGGCACGGGCAGCAGAATCTGATCGATGACCCTTATCGCTTTGGTCCGCTGTTGCAGGACCTTGACGTCTGGCTGCTGTCGGAAGGGACCCACCTGCGCCCTTACGAAACGCTGGGCGCGCACGCTGCCACCATGGACGGCGTCACCGGTACCCGTTTCTCGGTGTGGGCGCCGAACGCCCGCCGCGTATCGGTGGTGGGGCAGTTTAACTACTGGGATGGCCGTCGCCACCCGATGCGATTCCGCAAAGAGTCCGGGATCTGGGAGCTGTTCGTTCCCGGCGCGCACAATGGCCAGCTGTATAAATTCGAACTGATTGACGCCCACGGCAATCTGCGGGTCAAAGCCGACCCTTACGCCTTTGAGTCGCAAATGCGTCCGGAAAGCGCCTCGCTTATCTGCGACCTGCCGCCCAAAGTGGAACAGCCAGCGGACCGCAGAGCGGCGAACCAGTTTGATGCCCCGATCTCTATCTATGAAGTGCATCTCGGCTCCTGGCGCCGTCATACCGATAATAATTTCTGGCTGAGCTACCGCGAGCTGGCCGACCAGCTGGTGCCCTATGCGAAATGGATGGGCTTCACCCATCTCGAACTATTGCCGGTTAACGAGCACCCGTTCGACGGCAGCTGGGGCTATCAACCCACCGGGCTCTATGCGCCGACCCGCCGCTTCGGCACCCGCGACGATTTCCGTTACTTTATCAATGCTGCGCACGCCGCCGGGCTGAACGTCATTCTTGACTGGGTGCCCGGCCACTTCCCGGCGGATGATTTTGCCCTTGCCTCGTTTGACGGCACTTCGCTGTATGAGCACAGCGATCCGCGCGAGGGGTATCACCAGGACTGGAATACCCTGATCTACAACTACGGACGTCGGGAAGTCAGCAACTACCTGGTGGGTAACGCGCTGTACTGGATCGAACGCTTCGGCATCGATGCGCTGCGGGTCGACGCGGTGGCCTCGATGATCTATCGCGATTATAGCCGCAAGGCGGGAGAGTGGATCCCCAACGAATACGGCGGTCGGGAGAATCTGGAAGCCATTGAGTTTCTGCGCAACACCAACCGCATCCTTGGCGAACAGACGCCGGGCGCGGTCACCATGGCGGAAGAGTCCACCGATTTTGCCGGGGTGACCCGTCCGCCAGCCGGCGGCGGCCTCGGTTTCTGGTTCAAATGGAACCTCGGCTGGATGCACGACACCCTGGATTACATGAAGCTCGATCCGGTGCATCGCCGCTACCATCATGACAAAATGACCTTCGGCATGCTCTACAACTACACCGAGAATTTTGTGCTGCCGCTCTCCCACGATGAAGTGGTGCACGGCAAAAAATCGATTCTCGACCGCATGCCGGGCGATGCCTGGCAGAAGTTCGCCAACCTGCGCGCCTACTACGGCTGGCTGTTCGCCTTCCCGGGGAAAAAGCTGCTGTTTATGGGCAATGAGTTCGCTCAGGGCCGCGAGTGGAACCATGACGTTAGCCTCGACTGGCATCTGCTGGAGGGCGGCGACAACTGGCACCACGGCGTCCAGCGGCTGGTGCGCGACCTGAACCATACCACCGGCATCATAAAGCGCTGCACGAGCTGGATTTTGACCCCTACGGCTTCGAATGGCTGGTGGTCGACGACCATGAGCGCTCGGTGTTTGTCTTTGTACGCCGTGACCGGGCGGGCAACGAGATTATCGTCGCCAGCAACTTCACGCCGGTGCCGCGCCACGACTACCGCTTCGGCATTAACCAGCCGGGCCGCTGGCGCGAGGCGCTAAATACCGACTCCATGCACTATCACGGCAGCAATCAGGGCAATGGCGGCGTGGTGGAAAGCGACGCTATCGCCAGCCATGGCCGCGAACATTCGCTGTCGCTGACCCTGCCCCCGCTGGCGACGATCTGGCTGGTCCGGGAGGCGCAATGACCTCACTCGCGGCAGGCAAACCTGCGCCATTGGGCGCCAGCTATGACGGCAAGGGGGTGAATTTCGCCCTCTTCTCCGCCCATGCGGAGCGGGTGGAGCTGTGCGTATTCGACGAGCAGGGCAACGAGCAACGCTTCGATCTCCCGGCGCGCAGCGGCGACATCTGGCACGGCTGGCTGGCCGCCGCCGGGCCGGGCCTGCGCTACGGCTATCGGGTACATGGTCCCTGGGACCCGGCGCAGGGGCACCGCTTTAACCCGGCCAAGCTGTTGATCGATCCCAGCGCCCACCGGGTCGAGGGCGATCTGCCTGACGATGAGCGCCTGCACGGCGGCATGTGGCAGCCCGATCGCCGCGACAGCGCCGCGGTCGCGCCAAAATCGCAGGTGGTGGATCTGCGCTATGACTGGCGTGGCGATAAACCGCCGCGTACCCCATGGGGGGAAACGGTGATTTATGAAGCGCACGTGAAAGGGCTCACCTTGCTTAATCCGCAGCTACCGGAAGCCATTCGCGGAACCTATAAAGCGCTGGGCCACCCGGCGATGATCGCTTACTTCAAATCGCTGGGCATCAGCGCCCTTGAGCTGTTGCCGGTGGCGCAGTTCGCCAGCGAGCCGCGACTGCAGCGGATGGGGTTAAGCAACTACTGGGGCTACAACCCGTTGGCGTGGTTCGCGCTGGATCCGCGCTATGCCAGCGACCCGGATCGCGCCCTCGATGAGTTTCGCGATGCGGTTAAGGCGCTGCACGCCGCCGGTATCGAAGTGATTCTGGATATCGTGCTCAACCATAGTGCGGAAATCGATCTAGAAGGGCCCACCGTCTCCCTGCGCGGAATCGACAACCGTAGCTATTATTGGGTAAGGGAGGATGGCGATTATCACAACTGGACCGGGTGCGGTAATACGCTCAATCTTAGCCACCCCGGCGTGGTGGAGTGGGCGCGCCAGTGTTTGCGCTTTTGGGTGGATGAGTGCCATGTCGACGGCTTTCGCTTCGACCTCGCCTCAGTGATGGGGCGGACGCCGGAATTCCGCCAGGGTGCGCCGCTGTTCGAGGCTATCCGCCGCGACAGCGTGCTGTCGCAGGTGAAACTGATTGCGGAACCCTGGGATATCGGCCCGGGCGGCTATCAGGTGGGTAATTTCCCACCGCTGTTCGCTGAATGGAATGACCATTTTCGCGATAGCGCCCGACGCTTCTGGTTACAGCAAAATGTCTCCCTGGGGGATTTTGCCCAACGTTTCGCGGCCTCCAGCGATCTCTTTGCCCGCGATGGCAAGCCGCCATCGGCGACGGTCAACCTGGTGACGGCCCACGATGGCTTCACGCTGCGCGACTGCGTTTGTTTCAATCAGAAACACAATGAGGCAAACGGGGAGGAGAATCGCGATGGGACTAACAATAACTACAGCAACAATCATGGTATAGAAGGATTAGAAGCGAATTTTGCGGTGATTGAACGGCGGCGCGCCAGCGCGCATGCGCTGCTGACGACGCTGCTGCTGGCTCAGGGGACGCCAATGCTGCTGGCGGGCGATGAACAGGGCCACAGCCAGCACGGTAACAATAATGCTTACTGCCAGGACAACGCCCTGACGTGGCTGGACTGGCGCCAGGCGAACCCGGGATTAACCGCCTTTACCGCGGCGCTGATCCACCTGCGGCGCCGTATTCCGGCGCTCACCCGCAACCGCTGGTGGCAGGAGGGGGATGGCAACGTCCGCTGGCTTAATCGCAACGCCCAGCCCCTGACTGCCGCGGAGTGGCAGCAGGGGGCCGCGTGTATGCAGATCCAGTTGTCGGATCGCTGGCTGCTCACGCTGAACGCCACCGCAGAGGTGGTGGATATGGTTTTACCCGAGGGGGAATGGCGCGCCGTTCCTCCATTCGCCGGAGAGGATAATCCGGTCATCATGGCTGTCTGGCATGGGCCCGCGCACGGAGTGTGCGTATTTCAAAGGTCGTAAGCCCTGAAGCTTTCGGTTGGACCCGTGGCGGCGGCGCGGCGGGATGAGCTGGAAAGCGGGGGTGTAAAAAGGAGTTAATCATGGTTAGGCTTGAAAAAAACGATCCGCTGATGCTGGCGCGTCAATTACCCATCAAATCCGTGGCGTTGATCCTCGCGGGCGGGCGTGGCACCCGGCTGAAGGATCTCACCATTAAGCGTGCGAAACCTGCCGTTCACTTTGGCGGCAAGTTCCGTATTATCGATTTCGCATTATCTAACTGCATTAACTCAGGGATCCGCCGCATCGGCGTTATTACCCAGTATCAGTCGCACACGCTGGTGCAGCACATCCAGCGCGGCTGGTCGTTCTTCAGCGAAGAGATGAACGAGTTTGTCGATCTGCTGCCGGCTCAGCAGCGCGTGCATGGCGAAAATTGGTATCGCGGCACGGCGGATGCGGTGACGCAGAACCTGGATATCATCAGCCGCTACAAGGCCGAGTACGTGGTGATCCTCGCGGGCGACCATATTTATAAGCAGGACTACTCGCGCATGCTGATCGACCATGTCGAAAAAGGGGCGCGTTGCACCGTGGCCTGCATGCCGGTGCCCATTGAAGAGGCATCCGCCTTCGGCGTCATGGCGGTCGACGAAAACGAAAAAATCATTGAGTTTGTCGAGAAACCCGCCAACCCGCCGGCGATGCCGACCGACCCGACCAAATCGCTGGCCAGCATGGGCATTTATGTCTTTGACGCCGCCTATCTTTATGAGCTGCTGGAAGAAGACGATCGCAACGAGAACTCCAGCCACGATTTCGGTAAAGACATCATTCCGAAGATCACCGAAGCTGGCATGGCTTATGCACATCCTTTCCCGCTCTCCTGCGTGCAGTCCGACCCGAACGCCGAACCTTACTGGCGCGACGTGGGGACGCTGGAAGCCTACTGGAAGGCTAACCTCGATCTGGCGTCAGTCACGCCGGAGCTGGATATGTACGACCAGAACTGGCCGATCCGCACCCATATGGAATCGCTGCCGCCGGCGAAGTTCGTGCAGGACCGCTCCGGTAGCCACGGCATGACCCTGAACTCGCTGGTTTCCGGGGGGTGCATTATCTCCGGGTCGGTGGTGGTGCAGTCGGTGCTGTTCCCGCGCGTGCGGGTGAATTCGTTCTGTAACATTGATTCGGCAGTCTTGTTGCCAGATGTCTGGGTGGGGCGCTCATGCCGCCTGCGTCGCTGCGTGATTGACCGCGCCTGTGTTATCCCGGAAGGAATGGTGATTGGTGAGAATGCGGAAGAGGATGCACGCCGCTTCTATCGCTCAGAGGAAGGTATCGTGCTGGTGACCCGCGACATGCTGCGGAAATTAGGGCACAAACAGGAGCGCTAATGCAGGTCTTACATGTATGTTCTGAGATGTTCCCGCTGTTAAAGACGGGCGGTCTGGCGGACGTCATCGGCGCACTGCCGGCGGCGCAAATCGCGGAGGGTATCGATACGCGCGTGCTGTTGCCGGCGTTTCCCGATATCCGTCGCGGCGTGGTGGATGCCCAGGTGGTGACCCGCCGGGATACCTTCGCCGGGCGGATCACGCTGCTGTACGGCCACTTTAACGGCGTGGGGATCTACCTGATAGACGCCCCGCATCTCTATGACCGTCCGGGGAGCCCTTACCACGATACCAACCAGCACGCTTATCCCGACAACGTCCTGCGCTTTGCGCTACTGGGCTGGGTGGGAAGTGAAATGGCCAGCGGACTGGATCCGTTCTGGCGCCCGGATGTGGTGCATGCCCATGACTGGCACGCCGGCCTGACGCCGGCCTACCTGGCGGCGCGCGGACGCCCGGCTAAATCGGTGTTTACCGTGCACAACCTGGCGTACCAGGGGATGTTTTACTCCTGGCATATGAATGACATTGAGCTGCCGTGGTCGTTCTATAACATGCATGGCCTCGAGTTTAACGGGCAGATCTCGTTTCTCAAGGCCGGCCTCTACTACGCCGACCATATTACGGCGGTGAGCCCGACCTACGCGCGCGAGATCACCGAGCCGCAGTACGCCTACGGCATGGAGGGGCTGCTGCGCCAGCGCCATCATGAAGGTCGGCTGTCGGGAATTCTCAACGGCGTTGACGACGGTATCTGGAGCCCGCAAAACGATCTGCTGCTGCCGATGCGCTACGATCGCGACACGCTGGAGGAGAAGGCGGAGAACAAGCGTCAGCTGCAGATTGCCATGGGCCTGAAGGTCGATGATAAAGCGCCGTTGTTTGCCGTCGTCAGCCGTCTTACCAGCCAGAAAGGGCTGGACCTGGTGCTTGAAGCGCTGCCGGGTCTGCTTGAGCAGGGCGGCCAGCTGGCGCTACTGGGTGCCGGCGATCCGGTGCTGCAGGAAGGTTTCCTCGCCGCCGCCGCCGAACACCCGGGCAAAGTGGGTGTGCAGATTGGCTACCATGAGGCCTTCTCCCACCGCATTATGGGCGGCGCCGACGTCATTCTGGTCCCGAGCCGCTTTGAACCCTGCGGCCTGACTCAGCTGTATGGTCTGAAATACGGGACGCTGCCGCTGGTGCGCCGCACCGGCGGTCTGGCGGACACCGTCGCTGACAGTTCGCTGGAGAATCTGGCCGATGGTCTGGCGACAGGGTTTGTCTTTGAGGACAGCAATGCGCTGTCATTGCTGCGCGCTATCCGTCGCGCCTTTGTCCTCTGGTCGCGCCCGTCGCTCTGGCGCTACGTGCAGCGTCAGGCGATGAATATGGATTTTAGCTGGCAGGTTGCCGCGAACTCCTATCGCGAACTTTATCAACGCTTGATGTAACCACTGGAGTCATTGTTATGAATGTACCCTTTAGCTATGCATCACCGACGCTGAGCGTTGAGGCGTTAAAGCATTCTATTGCCTATAAACTGATGTTTATCATCGGTAAAGATCCGGCCATCGCCAACAAGCATGAATGGCTTAACGCCACGCTGTTTGCCGTTCGCGATCGCATGGTGGAGCGCTGGCTGCGCTCCAACCGCGCGCAGCTCTCCCAGGAAGTGCGCCAGGTGTACTATCTGTCGATGGAGTTTCTGATCGGCCGCACCCTCTCGAATGCGCTGCTGTCGCTGGGCATTTATGACGATGTGAGCAGCGCGCTGGCGGAGATGGGGCTCGATCTCGAAGAGCTGATCGATGAAGAGAATGACCCCGGGCTTGGCAACGGCGGTCTGGGCCGCCTGGCGGCTTGCTTCCTTGACTCCCTGGCGGCGCTGGGTCTGCCGGGACGCGGTTACGGCATCCGCTACGACTACGGGATGTTTAAACAGAATATTGTCGATGGCCGACAAAAAGAGTCTCCTGACTACTGGCTGGAGTACGGTAACCCGTGGGAGTTTGAGCGCCACAACACCCGCTATAAAGTGCGCTTCGGCGGCCGCATTCAGCAGGAAGGAAAGAAAACCCGCTGGATTGAGACGGAGGAGATCATTGCGGAAGCCTACGACCAGATCATCCCCGGCTTTGACACTGACGCCACCAACACGCTGCGTCTGTGGAGCGCGCAGGCCAGTAGCGAAATTAACCTCGGTAAATTCAACCAGGGCGACTACTTCGCCGCGGTAGAGGATAAAAACCACTCCGAAAACGTCTCCCGCGTGCTCTATCCGGACGACTCGACCTACTCCGGACGCGAGCTGCGCTTGCGCCAGGAGTATTTCCTCGTGTCGGCCACGGTGCAGGATATCCTGAGTCGCCATTACATGTTGCATAAAACCTATGACAACCTGGCGGACAAGATTGCCATCCACCTGAATGACACCCACCCGGTGCTGTCGATACCGGAGCTGATGCGTCTGCTTATCGACGAACATAAGTTCAGCTGGGACGAGGCGTTCGAGGTGACCTGTCAGGTCTTCTCCTATACCAACCACACCCTGATGAGCGAAGCGCTCGAGACCTGGCCGGTGGATATGCTGGGTAAAATTCTGCCGCGCCATCTGCAGATTATCTTCGAGATTAACGACTATTTCCTCAAGACTTTGCAGGAGCAGTATCCGAACGATACCGACCTCCTCAGCCGCACCTCGATTATCGACGAGTCTAACGGCCGCCGTGTGCGGATGGCCTGGCTGGCGGTAGTGGTCAGCCACAAGGTCAACGGGGTGTCCGAGCTGCATTCCCGACTGATGGTGGAGTCACTGTTTGCCGAATTCGCCAAAATCTTCCCAATGCGCTTTATCAACGTGACCAACGGTGTGACGCCGCGCCGCTGGCTGGCGCTGGCCAACCCGCCGCTGTCGAAAGTGCTGGATGAGCATATCGGCCGCACCTGGCGGACCGATCTGAGTCAGCTTGATGAGCTGAAACAGCATATCGACTACCCGATGGTCAATCAGGCGGTGCGTCAGGCCAAGTTTGAGAACAAACAGCGGCTGGCCAGCTATATTGCTCAACAGCTCAATGTGGTGGTCAATCCGAAGGCGCTGTTTGATGTGCAGATCAAACGTATCCATGAATACAAACGGCAGCTAATGAATGTGCTGCACGTCATCACCCGCTATAACCGGATCAAGGCCGATCCGCAGGCCGAGTGGGTGCCGCGGGTGAATATTTTCGCCGGTAAGGCGGCCTCGGCCTACTACATGGCCAAGCACATTATTCACCTGATCAACGATGTGGCGGCGGTGATTAATAACGATCCGCAGATTGGCGACAAGCTGAAGGTCGTCTTTATCCCCAACTACAGCGTTAGTCTGGCGCAGCTGATCATTCCGGCGGCAGACCTGTCGGAACAGATCTCCCTCGCAGGCACTGAAGCGTCCGGCACCAGTAATATGAAGTTTGCCCTTAACGGCGCGCTGACTATCGGCACCCTTGATGGGGCAAACGTGGAGATGCAGGAGCACGTGGGCGAAGAGAATATCTTTATCTTCGGCAACACCGCGGAAGAGGTGGAGGAGCTGCGTCGCAGCGGCTATAAACCACGCGAATACTACGAGCAGGATGAAGAGCTCCACCAGGCGCTGACGCAGATCGGTACCGGCGTCTTCAGCCCGGCGGAACCGGGGCGCTACCGCGACCTGCTGGATTCGCTGATTAACTTTGGCGACCACTACCAGGTTCTGGCGGACTATCGTAGCTATGTGGACTGCCAGGATCGCGTCGACGAGCTGTATCAAAACCCGGAAGAGTGGGCCTATAAGGCGATGTTGAATATTGCCAACATGGGCTACTTCTCTTCTGACCGGACGATCCAGGAGTACGCGAAATATATCTGGCATATCGACCCGGTAAGGCTGTAAGCCAGTCAACGCAACACAACGGGGCCATTTGGCCCCGTTGTTTGATTATTGCGGTTGAACCTGGCCTCAGGCGTTTCCGCCGGGCAGCGTTACGACGCTAACGACAGTTCAGACTTTCCCGCATGCTGCGCCAGCCATTCGCTGATGCGCGCCTGCTGCTCGGCAGTCAGCCACATACCCTGTTTGGTTCGACGCCAGATGGCGTCATCCAGGCTGCGCACCCACTCGTGCTCCACCAGATATTTCAGCTCGGCTTCATAAAACTCGTGGCCGAAATCTTCCCCGAGATCGCTCAGGGCGCTGGCTTCCTTCAGGATCCACTCGCTGTTGCTCCCGTAGGTGCGGGCATAATGGCGGGCCAGTGATTCACTGATGAACGGGAAGCGACGGCGCAGTTTTGCCGCGTAGTCGTCGCGGTCGCCGCCGATATCGCCGCCGGGGAGCACAGCGGTTTTGGTCCATGCCGGGCCGATCCCTTTGTAATAGGGGGTCAGTTTTTCCAGTGCATGCTCGGCCAGTTTGCGATAGGTGGTCAGCTTGCCGCCGAAGACGGACAGCAGCGGCGCCTGACCGTTCTCATCGTGAATATCCAGGGTATAGTCGCGGGTAATGGCCTGCGGCGAATCCGACTCGTCGTCGCACAGCGGACGGACGCCGGAGTAGGTCCAGACGATATCGTCCCGGCTGAGGGTCTTTTTAAAGTGCGCGTTATAGACGTTCAGCAGATAGTTGATCTCTTTATCATCAATGGCCACCGCTTTCGGATCGCCCTTATACTCGACGTCCGTCGTGCCGATGATAGAGAACTCATCCATCCACGGAATAACAAACACTATGCGTTTATCTTCGTTCTGCAGAATATAAGCCTGTTTCTGGGTATGCACCCGCGGCACCACGATGTGGCTGCCCTTGATCAGACGGATGCCGTAAGGCGAGCGCAGATGCATCCCTTCGTCGAAGAACTGTTTGACCCATGGGCCGGTGGCATTGACCAGGCCGCGCGCCTTCCAGGTAAACTTCTCACCGCTATCAATATCTTCCGCTTCCACCACCCACAGGCCATTCTCACGTTTCGCTGAGATAGCGCGGGTGCGGGTACGCACTTCGCCGCCTTTGCGGACGACCATCTGCGCGTTGGCCAGCACCAGGCGGGCATCGTCGACCCAGCAGTCGGAATATTCGAAACCGCGCACAATTTCCGGTTTAAGTACCGATTCTGCGCCAAAACGCAACCCGGTGGATCCCGGGAGGCTGGTGCGTTTGCCCAGATGATCGTACATAAACAAGCCGATACGGATCATCCATGCCGGGCGCAGATGCGGGCGATGCGGTAGGCGAAAGCGCATCGGGAAGGCGATATGCGGGGCCATTTTTAACAGCACCTCACGCTCGGCCAGCGCTTCGCTGACCAGACGGAACTCATAGTGTTCGAGGTAGCGTAGCCCGCCGTGGATCAGTTTGGAACTGGCGCTGGAGGTGGCGCAGGCGAGATCGCGCGCTTCCAGCATCAGTACGGATAAACCACGCCCGGCGGCATCTGCCGCGATACCGGCACCGTTGATGCCTCCGCCTATCACAATCAGATCTTTGGTTTCCACGTTCTTACCCTCTCACACTTTCGTTTAAGCTCATAAATGCTCGATATCGCTCACTATAGCAAACAAACGCGCTTTTGGTAACATCAAAAAAACATTTTGAAGTGATGGGTGTAACATATTGGCGTTTCTTTACCGCCTGACGGTACACTACAGGGTAAAATTGGGCCGGCCATCGCCCGTCATGACGAGAAAGAGAAGAGAATCATGGAACAGTTTGAATGCATCAATGTTGAAGAAGCGCACCAGAAACTGCATCAGCAGACGGCGGTACTGGTCGATATCCGCGATCCGCAAAGCTATGCGATGGGTCATACGCCGGGCGCGTTTCATCTGACCAACGATACGCTGGGCGCGTTTATGCGTGACAACGACTTTGACACGGCGGTGATGGTGATGTGCTATCACGGCAACAGCAGCAAGGGCGCCGCGCAGTATCTGCTGCAGCAGGGGTTTGATAAGGTCTATAGCGTTGACGGCGGGTTCGACGCCTGGCATCGCCATTTCCCGGCGGAAGTGGCGCGCGGGACGTTTTAACGACTGGCAGGTATACTATCCCCCTTTGTGTGGAATAAGCGATTCGCTGCATGTTAATGATTACCTCTTTTGCCAACCCGCGGGTGGCCCAGGCGTTTGTCGATTATATGGCGACGCAGGGGATTATCCTGACCATCCAGCAGCATACCCAGAGCGACGTCTGGCTGGCTGATGAGAGTCAGGCCGGGCGCGTCAGGGCTGAGCTGGCGCGTTTTCTCGAAAACCCGGCGGACCCGCGCTATCTGGCGGCGAGCTGGCAGTCCGGACAGACCAATAGCGGGTTGCGCTATCAGCGCTTTCCTTTCTTTGCCACGCTGCGGCATAACGCCGGTCCGTTCACCTGGGCGATTCTGCTGATCTGCATCGCGGTGTTCATCCTGCAAAATCTGCTGGGCGATCAGCCGGTGATGATTTGGCTGGCCTGGCCCTACGATCCTTCGCTGCAGTTCGAAGCCTGGCGCTATTTCAGCCATGCTTTCATGCATTTCTCGCTGATGCATATTCTCTTCAACCTGCTATGGTGGTGGTATCTTGGCGGCGCGGTGGAAAAGCGCATCGGCAGCGGCAAGCTGGTGGTGATCACCGTCATCAGCGCTCTGCTGAGCGGCTTCGTGCAGCACCAGTTTAGCGGCCCGTGGTTTGGTGGCTTGTCGGGCGTGGTCTACGCGC
The DNA here is from genome assembly GCF_021184225.1 of Klebsiella sp. KPN54798. Classification (NCBI taxonomy): domain Bacteria; kingdom Pseudomonadati; phylum Pseudomonadota; class Gammaproteobacteria; order Enterobacterales; family Enterobacteriaceae; genus Klebsiella; species Klebsiella sp. KPN54798. The sequence continues at coordinate 356,418 of NZ_CP089234.1, forward strand.
TGATGGGCTACGTCTGGCTGCGGGGCGAGCGCGATCCGCAGAGCGGTATTTATCTGCAGCGCGGGTTGATACTCTTCTCTTTAGTGTGGTTAATTGCTGGCTGGTTTGACGTTTTCGGCATGGCGATCGCCAACGGCGCGCACGTGGCTGGTCTGGCGACCGGCCTGGCGATGGCGTTTGTTGATACCTTACATGGGCGAAAACGCGCATAAAGACTTACCGACAGGGGTCGGGTAGGCGACATTTTTCCAGGGATATTTCATGAAACAAACACAACGTCATGACGCCATTATCGAGCTGGTAAAAAAACAGGGTTACGTCAGCACGGAAGAGCTGGTTGAGCAGTTCGCGGTAAGCCCGCAGACCATCCGCCGCGACCTGAACGATTTAGCCGAACAGAAAATGATCCTCCGCCATCACGGCGGCGCGGCGCTGCCCTCCAGCTCGGTGAACACCTCCTGGCACGATCGCAAAGCGACCCAGACGGCGGAGAAAGAGCGTATCGCCCGGCGGGTGGCCAGCGAGATCCCGGACGGAGCGACGCTGTTTATTGATATCGGCACCACGCCGGAAGCGGTGGCGCACGCTCTGCTCGATCACAACGATCTGCGAATTGTGACCAATAACCTTAACGTCGCCAACACGCTAATGGTGAAAGAGGACTTCCGCATTATTCTCGCCGGCGGCGAACTGCGTAGCCGGGACGGCGGGATTATTGGGGAAGCGACGCTGGACTTTATCTCGCAGTTCCGCCTCGACTTCGGCATTCTCGGCATCAGCGGCGTAGACAGCGATGGCTCGCTGCTGGAGTTTGATTATCATGAAGTGCGCACCAAGCGGGCGATCATTGAGAATTCACGCCACGTGATGCTGGTGGTGGACCATACCAAGTTTGGCCGTAACGCGATGGTCAACATGGGCAGCATAAGTATGGTCGATGCGGTCTATACCGACGTGCTGCCGCCGGCCGGCGTGCTGAAGGTGATCACTGATAACAACCTTCAGCTGGAGCTGTGCTAAACGGCAACGGCGTCGTCAGACGCCGTATCCCATCATCTTAAGTAACTGCTGGGCATGCTGTACCGCGTCCTGCCGGTGGGCGACGCCCAGTTTCTGATACAGGTTGCGAATGTGGGTCTTGATGGTGGTGGCCGCCACGTCAAGCTCGCCGGCAATCTGCTCGTTGCTGTAACCGGAATAGATTAAGCCAAGCACCTGCCACTCGCGCTGGGTCAGCGGGCTGGTGCGGATAAGCTCCGGCACCTCCGGATGATTCAGCAGTCGCTCGACGAACCCTTCGTCAAAGTGGGCGAATTTGTGGCGATGATGCTGGTTGATGTCGCGCAGAATACGCTGAGCGCGATGCTGCTCCAGCTCCGGCAACGTGTTCAACTGGATCAGCTGGCGCAGCTGCTGGGCCATCGCCTCGCCTTCAATCACAAAGTGGTTGATAAAACCGGTGCGGTTGGCGAGCGTCAGGGCTTCCAGCAGGGCTTTCTGCGCTTCGCTCTTGCGTCCCGACTGCCAGTACAGCTGATTGAGCAGCAGCAGGTTGCGGTTGAGATCGCTCATCAAACGCAGCGAACGCGCATTTTCGTTCAGCTCTTCCAGCACCATTTCCGCCGGTTCGAAGTCGCCCAGCAGGATCTGCGCCCGGGCGATGTTGCGCCACTGGCTCTGCAGGAAGTGGTTGTTGGCGAACTCCGGCTTTGGCGTCTGGCGCAGCCAGTTGGCCGCCGCGGTTTTATCACCGGTCATCTGCCAGTAGATCACTCGCACCTTATCGGCGTTGGAGACCCAGTCGCTGTGATAGTGACCATTACCGAGCAGGTTTTCCAGCCGGTTCAGGTGGCTGCGGGCATTATCCAGATCGCCGCGCGCCAGTGAGCACTGGACCATCAGCGCCAGGCACTGCAGCTGCTGCTGCGGCTGATAGGTGGATAGCACGTCCATCCCCTGGCGGGCGCAAGCTTCAGCCTCGTCGAGGCGCGCCCATGCCCACAGCAGCTGAGAACGGATGCGCAGCAGGAACTCATGCATCGGCAACTGCTCAAGATGCTGTTCGCGTACCAGCTGGAAGGCTTTCTCCTGGCTCTCCCAGGCGGCCTGCAGGAAGCCCTGGGCGAAGAGGATTTCGCTTTGCTGAATGATGCTCCACAGGGCGTAATGCCATACGTCGTGACGGCGGGCCATCTGTTCGGTCTGCTGCATCACGGCGAGGGATTTGGTCAGCTTCCCCTTACAATGGAGAACTTCGCCATGCACCGATGTGGCGACGATGCGGCTGTAATAGTTGGCCAGCGGCAGCTCTTCCAGGGCCACCATTGACAGACGTTCCGCCTCGTCCTGGTCGCCATCGTTAATCGCCACCTGCGCGCGCAGCGCGTTGAAGTCGCCATGCATCGCGGTGTCCATTTCCACACTCATCTCCTGCTCGGCGCGCGCCAGCAGGGTATTGACTTCGCTGTAGCGATGCTGGCTCTGCATCAGCCAGGCCTGGAGCAGGATCAGGCGCGGATTTTCCAGCAGATTGGACCATGGCAGCGCCGCCAGCGACTGCTCCAGTAGCCCCAGCTCGCTATGGTTAAACATGCCCCAGGCATGATTGAGCAAGATATCGCGCAGCATTTTGGCATCGCCGGCCGCCAGCGCATGGTGGATGGCCTCGCTGGGGAAACCTTGCGCCATCCAGCTTTCCGCCGCGGCGCGGTGGATCTCCGGTAGTTCAACCGCCAGCTCCCACTGACAGCGCTGGCGCAGGAAGCTGCCAAACAGCGGGTGATAGCGGAACCATTCGCCGGAATCATCCATCCGCTGCAGGAACAGCCCCTGGCGTTCGATCTCCTCCAGCTGCATCTGGCCATTCTCTTCGCCGGTGACGCGCACGATTAACGCGTCGTTCATTGAGCGCAGCAGAGAACTCTTCAGCAAAAAGTTGCGCGTGCGGGCGTCAACGTTATCCAGCACTTCATCCACCAGATAATCCGACAGATGGCTGGCGTTAATCCCGGCGAGGCGGCGGGCGGAGTGTTGGGCGGAGGAGTTATTCTGGCGGGCGGAGAGGGCGATGAGTTGTAGCGCGGTGGCCCACCCGGCGACATCGTCGCACAGCCGGCTACTGTCGTCGGCTTCGATAGGCGATGTCAGACGACAGTCGAAAAATTGTTTCGCCTCCTGGTGGGTAAAGGCCAGCTGCTGACTGCCAATCTCCAGAAGCTGATCGCGGACGCGCAGATTGGCAATGCCCAGCTGCGGCAGGTTACGCGACAGGACCACCAGGGTCATATTCTCCGGCTGATGGCGCAGGAAAAAGCGCATCGCGTCATGGATCACCGGATTATTGATCAGATGGTAATCATCAATGACGAGATACAGCGGGCGCTGCCAGTCGGCAAGTTCAATAAACAGCTGCGCAAAAAGAGAGGAGAGACTGGCGTACTGGCGTTTTTGCACCATCGCTTCACTGGCCGCGCAGTGGTTGCCGGTAGCCTGCTGAATCGCCGCGATCAGATAGCTGGCAAAACGCTCCTGCTGGTTGTCGCCTTCGTCCAGCGAAAACCACCCAAGATCGTTTTTACCCGCGGCCCACTGAGAAATGAGCGTTGTTTTACCGTACCCGGCAGGACTGGTGATCAGCACGAGACGATAATTGTTCGCGCCGGAAAGTTTCGCCAGTAAGCGCTCACGAACCACAGTGTGTTCAAGGCGGACCGGACGACTTAATTTGGACGGAATCAACATAGTTCTACATTTCGCTGTGCAAGAGAGAGGTTGCGATTTTTTTTGCGCTTCGTAATTAATATCTAATAAGGTCGGTGATTATGAAATTTATTGCAAGTTATGTCCGAAGTTTATGCTCTTGAATTTGCTCTATGTCACAAATTTCGACATTGGCTGAGAATGGGAAAAAATCGCAGGCAGGACTGGTCGGCCGCGGTTTTCAGGCGGTAGCTGGCGGAGTGTGGGTGGATTTATTTTACGCTAAGAGTAGTTGTTTGTTTTTATTAAATTATTGTCAGCGATTTCTTAGAAGTAATCTTTTTTGCGGGTCAATGCGATGAAAGGTGCTTATTTCTTCAGGGGCCTCTATTTATTTTGTTAATAACGTGGCGAGGAACTGGAAGATTTTTTACGCGTATTGGCCTGTAACAAATTTTTAGCTACCGGAGGTAACCTCTCAATTGTCATATCGCGGTGATTTTTACAGCATATTTTTGTCTTCTCGCCCACACTATAGTGTTCAGGATCACACTTTTCGCTCATCCCCGCCACTCCTCCCTGTCTAATCCCCGTCAGGATGAGGACGATGAATCGGGAGGTCGGCACACTAGCGCCATCGTTTTAGTAAAGGACCCGGATCTCATTATGTCACAGACTACATTTAACAAAGCTCAGTTTCAGGCTGCACTGACGCGTCAGTGGCAGCATTTTGGTTTACAGTCCGCTTCCGAGATGACACAGCGTCAATGGTGGCGCGCAGTCAGCGGAGCGTTGGCGGAACTCCTGGCGGCGCAGCCGGTAGCGAAACCGGCGCAAGGACAGCGTCACGTTAACTACATCTCAATGGAGTTTCTGATTGGTCGTCTGACCGGCAACAACCTGCTCAACCTGGGCTGGTACGAGGGCGTCAGCGACGCGCTGAAAGGCTACGATGTCAACCTCACCGATCTGCTGGAAGAAGAGACTGACCCGGCGCTGGGTAACGGCGGCCTGGGACGTCTGGCAGCCTGCTTCCTCGACTCCATGGCGACGGTGGGGCAGTCGGCGACCGGTTACGGTCTCAACTACCAGTATGGCCTGTTCCGCCAGTCATTTGACGATGGCCAGCAGATGGAAGCCCCTGACGACTGGGGGCGCAGCAGCTACCCGTGGTTCCGTCATAACGAAGCGCTGGATGTCCAGGTAGGTATCGGCGGGAAAGTCAGCAAAAACGGCGAATGGCAGCCGGCGTTCGTCATTACCGGCGAAGCCTGGGACCTGCCGGTGCTTGGCTATCGCAACAACGTCGCCCAGCCGCTGCGTCTGTGGCAGGCCAAACACGCTCATCCGTTCAACCTGACCAAATTCAACGATGGCGATTTCCTGCGCGCCGAGCAGCAGGGCATCGACGCGGAAAAACTGACCAAGGTGCTGTACCCGAACGACAACCATCAGGCCGGTAAAAAACTGCGCCTGATGCAGCAGTACTTCCAGTGCGCCTGCTCAGTGGCCGATATCCTGCGCCGTCATCATCTGGCAGGCCGCAAGCTGGCCGAGCTGGCGGATTACGAAGTGATCCAGCTGAACGATACGCACCCGACCATCGCCATCCCGGAGCTGCTGCGCGTGCTGATTGACGAGCACCAGCTGAGCTGGGACGACGCCTGGGCGATCACCAGCAAAACCTTTGCTTACACCAACCACACCCTGATGCCGGAAGCGTTGGAATGCTGGGATGAGAAGTTAGTAAAAGCGCTGCTGCCGCGCCATATGCAGATCATTAAAGAGATCAACGACCGCTTTAAACAGCTGGTGGACAAAACCTGGCCGGGCGATAAGCAGGTCTGGGCGAAGCTGGCGGTGGTGCATGACAAACAGGTTCGGATGGCCAACATGTGCGTGGTGGGCGGCTTTGCTGTCAACGGCGTGGCGGCGCTGCACTCGGATCTGGTGGTAAAAGATCTGTTCCCGGAATATAACCAGCTGTGGCCGAACAAATTCCATAACGTGACCAACGGCATCACGCCGCGCCGCTGGATCAAGCAGTGCAACCCGGCGCTGGCCTCGCTGCTGGATGAGACGCTGAAAAAAGAGTGGGCCAATGACCTCGACCAGCTGATCAACCTGGAAAAATATGCTGACGATGCGGCGTTCCGTCAGACTTATCGCGATATCAAGCAGGCCAACAAAGTTCATCTGGCTGAGTTTGTGAAGCAGCGTACCGGGATTGAGATCAACCCGCAGGCGATCTTCGATATCCAGATCAAACGTCTGCACGAGTATAAGCGTCAGCACCTTAACCTGCTGCATATCCTTGCGCTGTACAAAGAGATCCGCGAAAACCCGCAGTCCGACCGCGTACCGCGCGTCTTCCTGTTCGGCGCGAAAGCGGCGCCGGGCTACTATCTGGCGAAAAACATTATTTTTGCCATCAATAAGGTAGCGGAAGCGATCAACAACGACCCGAAAGTCGGCGATAAGCTGAAGGTGGTCTTCCTGCCGGACTATTGTGTATCGGCAGCAGAAAAACTGATCCCGGCGGCGGATATCTCCGAGCAGATCTCCACCGCGGGTAAAGAAGCCTCTGGCACCGGCAACATGAAGCTGGCGCTGAACGGCGCGCTGACCGTCGGGACGCTGGATGGCGCTAACGTGGAAATCGCTGAGCAGGTGGGCGAGGAGAACATCTTTATCTTCGGCCACACGGTTGAAGAGGTGAAAGCCCTGAAAGCGAAAGGCTACGATCCGCTGAAATGGCGTAAAAAAGACAAGCTGCTTGATGCGGTGCTTAAGGAGCTGGAGAACGGCACCTACAGCAACGGCGACAAGCATGCCTTCGATCAGATGCTGCACAGCCTGCTGCAGGGCGGCGATCCGTACCTGGTGCTGGCCGATTTCGAAGCCTACGTAGCGGCGCAAAAACGGGTAGATGAGCTGTATCGCGACGAGGAGGCCTGGACCCGCGCGGCTATCCTCAACACCGCGCGCTGCGGCATGTTCAGCTCCGACCGCTCGATCCGCGATTATCAGCAACGTATCTGGCAGGCGAAACGCTAAAGGAAGGCCTATGGAGAGTAAACGCCTCGATAATGCCGCGCTGGCGGCGGGCATCAGCCCCAGCTATATCAACGCGCACGGCAAGCCGCAGTCTATCGCGGCTGTCACCAAACAGCGCCTGCTGGATGCGATGCATCGCTCTACCGCCGCCACGAAAGTGGCGGTTAACCCGCTGCCGAACGTGAAAATTTTCACTCACGGCAAAAAAATGTCGCTGCCGGTGGCAGGACGCGGTGAGTATCAGTGGATCCTGACTACTGAGGACGGTAAGCAGTATCAAGGGAAAACCCGCGGCGGCGAGACGCTGCCGCTGCCGGCCAAACTGCCGGAGGGGTACCACTCCCTGACCCTCACCCAGGAGGGGGAGCGCTGGCACTGCCGGACTATCGTCGCGCCAGCCCGCTGCTATGAGCCGCAGCCGCTGAAAGAGGGGAAAAAGCTGTGGGGCACCTGCGTGCAGCTGTATACCCTGCGCTCAGAGAAAAACTGGGGGATCGGCGATTTTGGCGATCTGCGGGCCATGCTGCCGGAAATCGCCCGCCGCGGCGGGTCGTTTATTGGCCTTAACCCGATTCATGCCCTCTATCCGGCGAACCCGGAGAGCGCCAGCCCCTATAGCCCGTCTTCACGTCGCTGGCTGAACGTTATTTATATCGACGTCAACGCGGTTGAAGATTTCCAGCGTAGCGAAGAGGCGCAGGCGTGGTGGCAGTCTCCGGCAACGCAGCAGGCACTGCAGGCGGCGCGGGAAACGGACGATGTGGATTATACCGCCGTCACTACGCTGAAAATGACCGCGCTGCGTATGGCATGGAAACAATTCTCTCGTCGTGAAGATGAGCAGATGACAGCGTTCCGCGAGTTTGTTCTGCGCGAAGGGGAAAGCCTCTACTGGCAGGCGGCTTTCGATGCGCTGCACGCCTGGCAGGTACAACAGGACCCGCTGCGCTGGGGCTGGCCGGCCTGGCCGAAGGCCTTTCAGGATATCGACAGCCCGGAGGTGAAAGCCTTCTGCGTTGAGCATGAGGATGACGTCAGTTTCTATCTTTGGCTGCAGTGGCTGGCCTGGAGTCAGTTTGCTGCCTGCTGGGAAACCAGCCAGCGTGACGGCATGCCGATCGGCCTCTACCGCGACCTGGCGGTGGGCGTCGCCGAGGGCGGGTCGGAAACCTGGTGCGATCGTGAACTGTACTGCCTGAAAGCATCCGTAGGCGCGCCGCCGGATATTCTGGGCCCGCTGGGCCAGAACTGGGGCCTGCCGCCGATGGATCCGCATATCATTGCCGCCCGCGCCTATGAGCCGTTTATCGACCTGCTGCGCGCTAATATGCAGAACTGCGGCGCGTTGCGCATCGATCACGTGATGTCTGTGCTGCGTCTGTGGTGGATCCCGTATGGTGAAACCGCCGACCATGGCGCTTACGTTCAGTATCCGGTCGACGATCTGCTGTCGCTTCTGGCGCTGGAAAGCCAGCGTCATCGCTGCATGGTGATCGGTGAAGATCTGGGCACGGTACCGGTGGAGATCGTCAGCAAGTTACGCAACAGCGGCGTCTATTCTTATAAGGTGCTCTATTTTGAGAGTGATGCAGAGAAAACGTTCCGCGCGCCGGCGCTGTACCCGGAGCAATCAATGGCTGTGGCGACGACGCACGACCTGCCCACTCTCCGCGGCTACTGGGAAAGCGGCGATCTGACGTTAGGTAAAGCGCTGGGCCTCTATCCTGATGAGGTGGTGCTGCGCGGACTGTACCAGGACCGCGAGCTGGCGAAACAAGGGCTGCTGGACGCGCTGCATAAGTACGGCTGTCTGCCCAAGCGCGCCGGCCATAAGGCCTCGCTGATGAGCATGACGGGGATCCTCAACCGGGGGATGCAGCGTTATATTGCCGACAGCAACAGCGCCCTGCTGGGCCTGCAGCCGGAAGACTGGCTGGAGATGGCGACGCCGGTTAACATTCCGGGCACCAGCACCGAGTACCCGAACTGGCGCCGGAAGCTGTCCGTCACCCTGGAGCAGATGTTTGCCGATGAACGGGTCAATAAGCTGATTAAGGATCTGGATAAACGGCGCAAGGCGGCGAGCAAGAAAGCCGCCTCCTGATAACTTCCTGCCGCGCGCTCCTCTGCGCGGCGAAGAGCATGTCCGATAAAAAAGGCCGGCCCGCTTCACGCGGACCGGCCTTTTTCTGTGGCGGGAGTGACCTTACACCACCATCCCCAGCAGCAGACAGCCCACCAGGCCGCAGACTGAGATAATGGTTTCCAGCACCGACCAGGACTTGATGGTCTCGCCGATGGTCAGGTTAAAGTACTCTTTGAACAGCCAGAAGCCCGGATCGTTAACATGGGAGAAGATAACGCTGCCGGAGCCAACGGCGATAACCATCAGCTCCGGGCTGACGCCGGTGGTGGCGATCAGCGGCGCGGCGATCCCGCCCGCGGTGATGGCGGCCACGGTCGCCGAACCCAGCGCGATACGCAGCACCGCGGCGATAGACCACGCCATAAACAGCGGAGACATGTTCGATTCGTGCATGATAGAGGCGATGTATTTATCCATGCCGCTATCCACCAGCACCTGCTTGAAGGCACCGCCGCCGCCGATGATCAACAGCATCATGGCGATGATTTTGATCGAAGAGGTCAGGGTATCGTTGATCTGCTCCATGGAGCGGCCGCGGTTCAAACCGAAGGTGAACAGGGCAATCAGTACCGCAATCAGGGTGGCCATCACCGGGTCGCCGAAGAACTCGGCAATTGGCAGGAAGGCGTGGCCTTTCGGCAGGATCATCTCAGCCACGGCGCGCATCGCCATCAGGATCACCGGAACCAGCGAGGTCCAGACGCTGACGCCAAAGCCTGGCATCTCTTCTTCAGTGAACACTTTCGGGTTATGCAGGCCTTCCGGGATCGGCTTATCTATCCCTTTCAGGAAGCGCGCAAACACCGGTCCCGCCAGGATAACCGTCGGGATAGCCAGAATGGTGCCGTAGAGCAGCGTTTTGCCCATATCGGCATGGAAGATGGTGGCGATCGCGGTCGGACCCGGATGCGGCGGCAGGAAGCCGTGGGTGACGGAGAGCGCGGCTGCCATCGGTACGCCGACGTACAGCAACGGAATACGGGCCGAGGCGGCGATGGTGAACACCAGCGGCAGCATCAGCACGAAGCCCACTTCATAGAACAGGGCGAAGCCAACGGTGAAGCCGGTCAGGACCACCGCCCACTGAATATGCTTCTTACCGAACTTATTGATAAGCGTGGTGGCGATACGCTGGGCGCCGCCGCAGTCTGCCAGCAGCTTACCGAGCATAGCGCCGAAGCCCATGATCAGCGCGAGGCTGCCAAGGGTGCCGCCAACGCCGTTTTTGATGGAGACGATCACTTTATCCAGTGGCATACCCTGCATTAATCCGACGGCGAGCGCCACCAGAACCAGCGCAATGAAGCCGTTCATTTTGAAACGGATCATTAACAGCAACAACAGGGCAACCCCGATAGCAACGATGACTAATGGCATGATTTACCTGGCCTTAATTTGTTATGGGTAACGTCAAAGTTCGAACCTGTAGAGCATCCGCTCCGTCAGGGAGCAAAATAGTCTGGCACCGTAAACGCTTGCATTATCCTTACCCAGAGAAAGGATAGCTGGCTATTTTTTTGCCGGTGGCGCCTGAAATGGATGATACGGGTAACATGTGAGGGTTGAGAATCACCTGACGGGGGAAAATGTTAAATATGAGACTTAAGTCATACTCTTTCCCCGGTTTTTGCCGGTCATTTAGCGGGAGATGTTGCGCGGTAACACAGAAAGGACCAGGGAGGACCGGCGGCAGGGTGCCGCCGGAGGAAGGGCTTAGTAGTAGGAGTGCTCGCCGCGCTGGTGCTCGGTCAGATCGCGAACCCCTTTCAGCTCCGGAAACTCGTTCAGCAGCTGTTTTTCAATACCTTCTTTCAGGGTCACGTCGACCATCGAGCAGCCGTTGCATCCGCCGCCGAACTGCAGGATAGCCAGACCGTCGTCGGTGATCTCCATCAGCGATACGCGGCCGCCGTGGCCCGCCAGCTGCGGGTTAATCTGCGACTGCAGCAGGTACTCGACGCGCTCCATCAGCGGGGCATCGTCAGAGACTTTGCGCATTTTGGCGTTCGGCGCTTTCAGCGTCAGCTGCGAGCCGAGCTGGTCAGTGACGAAATCAATTTCAGCGTCTTCCAGATAGGGCGCGCTGAGCTCATCGACATAGGCGGTCAGCTGTTCAAATTTCAGCGCCGTGTCGGTGTCTTCCACCGCATCCGGTGGGCAGTAGGATACGCCGCACTCAGCGTTTGGGGTGCCGGGATTAATCACAAATACGCGAATTTGCGTCCCTTCTTCCTGATTTGCCAGCAGTTTGGCAAAGTGCGCTTGTGCAGCATCGGAAATACGGATCATAGCGTTGGCCTAATAGTTGACTATTTTACTGGGTTATAATACGCCCATCAGCGGGGGTCTACAAGGTACGGCACAAACACCATACCTGAACCGTCGCGGCGCCGTTTCGCAAAAGCAGGCGGGATATCTCGGCGACGGTGCTGCCGGTCGTGACGACATCATCCACCAGAGCGATATGGAGTCCCTGCACGGCAAATTCAAGCTGAAAGGCATTTTTCAGGTTCTGCCTGCGCTGGCGGGCATTGAGCGAATGTTGGACGGCGCCGGCTCGCTGGCGAGTCAGGCCTTCGCGATGCCAGACGCATCCTCGCCAGCGGGCTAACGGTCGGCACAGTTCGTCGCACTGATTATAACCCCGGCGCCAGCGACGGCGATGCCATAGCGGCACGCCGACCAGAGCGTCTACTGGCGGCAAATCGTCACGCTGCAGAAGGCGCTGCAGCAGCAGACGCGCGAGGGCGGGGCCCAGCTCCGGGCGATGGTGAAACTTCAGCTGCTGCACCAGACCGCTCAGCGGCGGGCGATAGTCATTGACCGCCACCAGCCGATGCCAGGGAGGCGGCTTTTGCAGGCAGCGGCCGCAGGGGTGACGGGATGCCGCCGCCGGCAGGCCGCACTGCGGGCAGAGCGGGGGACAGGCGAGCAGGGCGCGGCTGCAGCGGGAGCAGATCCCCCAGCGGGCGACTGCCAGCGGCATTTGGCATAGCCAGCATAAGCTGTGTGCTGTTAGCATATTTGGCCTTCTGTCCAGTAAAAAGAGAACGGTAACGGATGAACGACATCTGGTGGCAAACAATCGGCGAAGGAGATTGTCATCTTGTGCTGCTGCACGGCTGGGGGCTGAACGCTCAGGTATGGGATTGCATCACGCCGCAGCTGGCTTCGCATTTTACCCTCCACCTGGTGGATCTGCCGGGCTATGGCCGCAGCGGCGGGTTTGGGGCGATGTCGCTGGAGGCGATGGCGCAGCGGGTGCTGGAGCAGGCCCCTCCACAGGCGGTGTGGCTGGGCTGGAGCCTGGGCGGGCTGGTGGCCAGCCAGGTCGCGATTATGCGTCCGGAACGCGTGCAGGCGCTGGTGACGGTTGCCTCTTCCCCCTGTTTCGCGGCTCGTGACGACTGGCCCGGCATCAAGCCCGAGGTGCTGGCCGGATTTCAGCAGCAGCTGAGCGACGATTTCCAGCGCACCGTCGAGCGATTCCTCGCCCTGCAAACCATGGGCACAGAGAGCGCGCGTCAGGATGCGCGGGCGTTAAAGCAGGCGGTGCTCTCGCTGCCGATGCCTTCCGCCGAGGCGCTGAATGGCGGACTGGAGATCCTCAGAACCGTCGATCTGCGTCAGGCGCTGGTCAGGCTGCCGATGCCGTTTCTGCGGCTGTATGGCCGGCTGGATGGACTGGTGCCGCGCAAGATCGTCCCGTTGCTGGATGACCTGTGGCCGGAAAGCGAGTCAATCCTCTTCGATAAGGCCGCGCATGCGCCGTTTGTTTCCCATCCCGCGGCCTTCTGCGAGCCGCTGCTGGCGCTGAAGACGCGGCTGGGGTAATTTTTTTTGCCGCGCCATGGTAAAAGGGCCATTCCTAGCAATACTTAGGTTGTTACGGTGGTTGATTATTTCAATCCGCCACCGTGACCTACAATAACAACCTTATGGAGAGTAGAGGCTATGAAACTTGTTACAGGAATGGTTGCATCTCTGGTGATAGGCACCCTCTCTTTCGGCGCATTCGCCGCGAAAGAGATCCAAAAAGAAGACGTGGCGAAGATGAATCTGACCAAGGTCGGTAGCATTACGACCTCCAGGACGACGTCGCCGATGGATGCCCGACGCGATCTGTCGAAAAAAGCCGATGAGCTGGGTGGGAAATACTTTGTGGTGATTGCCGGGCAGAAAAACGAAAAAACCGTACACGCGAACGCTGACGTTTATAAATAATCCAGTCATAAGAAAACGGGCCTGCTGGCCCGTTTTTCATAGCTGTCTTACTCGTTTTACCTCGTTGCGCGACCAGGCCTGACTCCTTTCATCGCAGCGCCCACCACTCCTGCCGGCACGCCGCTTTCCCTTCAGGGCAACTTTTACAGCTGCCGGAGAGGCAGCCCTCGCTCGTTTCGCTGATCCGGACCACCTTACCCATGGCTTCCATTCGCTCAAGCATGGCGTCAATCAGCGGCTGAGGCGTCTGCAGGCGAGCACTGAGCTGTTTCGCCTCCATGCGGCCCTGCAGGGCCAGCATATCGCGGACTTCCATTAACGACGCCACAGTCCCTCCTTAGTGGCAATCGCCAGCCGGGCTGGAACAGCAGGAGGCCGGCGTTTTTCGCGTGGCCAGCAGCGAGACGTCCACCCGGCTGCGCGCCCGGCGCAACAGGCCGAAGAGCACCACGTTGAACAACACTACCGCCAGGATACACACCAGACTGTAGCGCGGGTGATCGCTAAAGCTAACGGTCTGGTAATAGAGCGTCGAGAGCGAATAGGCGATATTCAGCCCCCACAGGATGGAGAAGGTCATCCAGCCGCGGCTTGATTCGCGGGCGATGGCGCCCATCACCGAGATGCAGGGAATATAGAGCAGGACGAAGATCAGGTAGCTGTATGCCGCCGCCGCGCTGCCAAATTTACTGCCCATCACCCCCATGGCGCCGGTGGCCATTTCGCCATCGCCTTTGCTGGCTTCGATGGGGTTGGCCAGGACGCTGAGGCTGAAGGTGTCTTTCAGTCCCTGCCATGTCTCATCGACGGCGGCGAGCAGTTCTTCGCCGAGACTGAAGGTCTGCGGATTGAATTCCTCATTCTGGATATCTTCGGCGGTATAGAGGGTGTTCAGCGTACCCACTACCACCTCTTTCGCCATCGCGCCGGTAAACAGGCCGACGGTGGCCTGCCAGTTATCTTCATGCACGCCGATCGGTTTAAACACCGGCGTAATGACCCGGCTCACCGAGGCCAGCGCGGAGTCGTTGATGTTGTCGACGACCTTACCGCTCAGTGAGAAGCTGTTCAGCGCGCTGAGGAAGATGCTGACGATGACGATCACCTTCCCGGCGCGCAGCACAAAGCCTTTCAGGCGCTGCCAGGTCTGGATAATCAGGCTCTTGATATGCGGGACGTGGTACACCGGCAGCTCCATCACGAACGGCGAGGCTTCGCCGCGCATAATGGTGTGCTTCAGCATCAGGCCGGTGAGGATGGCCATCACAATGCCCAGCACATAGAGCGAGAAGACCGCCAGCGCGCCGTTCTGCCCAAAGAAGGCGGCCGCGAAGACGGCGAAGATCGCCAGCCGCGCGCCGCAGGACATAAACGGCGCCATCATAATGGTCATCAGACGCTCGCGCGGCGCGTCAAGGGTGCGGGCGCCCATCACCGACGGCACGTTGCAGCCAAAACCGACAATCAGCGGGACGAAGGATTTCCCCGGCAGGCCGAGGGCTTGCATCAGGCGATCCATCACAAAGGCGGCGCGCGCCATGTAGCCGGAGTCCTCAAGGAAGGAGAGAAACAGATACATCATGCCGATCTGCGGCACCAGCGGCAGCACGGTGTTGATACCGCCGCCGATCCCCTGGGCGAGGAACACGGTCAGCCAGTCCGGGAAGTGCAGGGTGTAACCCAGCCATTGAATGCCATGCACAAAGATCGCGACCGAGCCGGCATCGAAAATCGGCTGCAGCGCGCCGCCGATGTTGATCGCCAGCAGGAACATCAAGTACATGACAAAGAGAAAAATCGGCAACCCGAGGAAGCGGTTGAGGATCACTTTGTCCATCGCGGCGGTGAAGCGGCTTGGTTCGGCGGTCAGGGTATTGCTGACGGCGTCGCAAATGGCGGCGATGGTCTGATAGCGCGCGTCAGCGATGTGCAGCGCCGGGTCGTCGATCTCGTCGCTGAGATTCGCCAGGGCGATATCCAGTTTATCGGCGGCGTCGCCGGCATAGGCCCGGCTGTAGATATCGCCCTCCAGCATCTGCAGACCCAGCCAGCGCCGCTGCCGGGGCGGGATCTGCGCTGACATCTGCTGCGCCAGCAGGTCAGCTTCGCGCAGCAGCGGCTGCGGATAGTGGACCAGCTCAAGATCGCTGTTCGCCTGATGACGGTCGAGGGCGATCTTCAGCGCTTCGATCCCCCGTCCGCGAGTCGATACCAGCGGAATGACCGGGCAACCGAGACGGGCGGCGAGGGCGTCGATATCGATCCGCACCTGCTGCTTTTCGGCGATATCCAGCATGTTCAGCGCGACGACGCAGGGGATCCCCAGCTCGAGCAGCTGCAGCGTCAGATAGAGGTTGCGCTCGAGGTTGGAGGCATCGACCACGTTAATCAGCATGTCGGCGTCGCCGCTCAGGATGTAGTGGCAGGCAATCTGCTCGTCCAGCGAGGTCTGCGAGGAGATGGTGGTCAGGGAGTAGGTTCCCGGGAGGTCGACCAGCGTGACCTGGTGGTCAGTGGTGGCGAAAATCCCCTCTTTACGCTCAACGGTCACCCCAGCCCAGTTGCCCACGCGCTGGCGAGCGCCGGTCAGCTGATTAAATAAGGTGGTCTTGCCGGAATTAGGATTACCAATTAAACCAACGGTTAATTTTTGCATATTTCAGACTCTTGTGCCGGGCCAGCCGTTATTGTGCAACCGCTTCCAGTTCGATTAAGGCGAGATCTTTTTTGCGTAATACCAGACTGACGCGTCGGGTTTCAATATGAACAGGATCGCCGAGCGGCGCCACGCGAACCACATGAAAAGAGGAACCGGGCAGCATGCCGAGGGAGAGCAGTTTCTGACGGTATGCTGGGCTAATATCGCGAGAAAAACCGGTAATTTTCCACGCACTATCAGGTGTGAATTGCATAGGGCCTACTTGTCTATCGCTAACCGAAGAAGAATTTTCCGGACGCCTGGAGGCAGTTGCGCCGGGGACCGTAGCCAACGAAAAAAGAAAAAACGTTCTGTAATCGATGATAATGAGAATGGTTTTTATCATCAATACATATGATGCGCTGCAGGCTATTTTTAAAGTGAAAATCACCTTTTTATTGATATGCCGCAAAGTCAGCCTGTAATCAAAAATGCGCGAAATATTATTTCGGCGATCTAATGTTTAATTAAGGTTTCTGAAGTTAACGAAATGAAAATATTAATTTCGCTGCCTTTCAGGCGTGGAATAAAAGCAGGTTATCAGAAACAACTGAACCTGTTTTGCGCGTGATGGCGATGGCCTGGTCATGAAAAAAACTGCCCCTGAAAAAGGGGCAGGGAGAGTTTAGCGTTTTTTACCCATCGCTGCGGCGAGGGCATCCATCATCGCGCTGTTGCCGGCAGGCTGCGCCTCGCGACCGCGGGGTTTGGCGGCTTTCGCTGCCGGGCGATTTCCCTGCGGGCGCTCCTGACCACCGCCGCGGCGGGCGTTGCTGTCGCCCGGCTGCTCGTCGAGACGCATGGTCAGGGCGATACGCTTACGCGGCAGATCGACTTCCATCACTTTGACCTTGACGATGTCGCCCGCTTTCACCACGGTGTGCGGATCCTCAACAAACCGGTCAGAAAGCGACGAAATGTGTACCAGTCCGTCCTGATGAACGCCGATATCAACAAACGCGCCGAAGTTGGTGACGTTGGTGACGGCACCTTCCAGAATCATTCCCGGCAGCAGGTCATTCATGGTCTCCACACCATCGGCGAACTTCGCGGTCTTAAACTCCGGACGCGGATCGCGGCCCGGTTTTTCCAGCTCTTTGATAATGTCGGTGACCGTCGGGACGCCAAACTTCTCATCGGTGAAGTCCACTGCCTTCAGGTGGCGCAGCGCACTGCTATTGCCCATCAGATCTTTCAGCGCCTGCTGGGTGGCGGCCAGAATACGTTCGACCACCGGGTAAGCTTCCGGGTGAACGGTGGAGGCATCCAGCGGGTTGTCGCCGTGGTTGATACGCAGGAAGCCCGCGCACTGTTCAAAGGCTTTCGGCCCCAGACGGCTGACTTTCAGCAGCTGCTGGCGGTTCTGGAACTGACCATTCTCGTCGCGCCAGGCGACGATGTTCTGCGCCATCATGCGGGTCAGGCCGGCGACGCGGGTCAGCAGCGGAACGGAGGCGGTGTTCAGGTCAACGCCGACGGCGTTCACACAGTCTTCCACCACCGCGTCCAGCTTACGCGCCAGCTGGGTCTGGCTGACGTCGTGCTGATACTGGCCGACGCCAATGGATTTCGGGTCGATTTTCACCAGCTCGGCCAGGGGATCCTGCAGACGGCGGGCGATGGAGACCGCGCCGCGCAGCGACACGTCGAGGTCCGGAAACTCCTGCGCCGCCAGCTCGGAGGCGGAGTAAACGGAAGCCCCGGCTTCGCTGACGATCACCTTCTGGGCGGTGACCTTCGGGAACTGTTTCTGCACGTCGAGGAAGAAACGCTCGGTTTCACGCGAGGCGGTACCGTTGCCGATGGCCACCAGCTCAACGTTGTACTTCTCACACAGCGCGGCGACGGCGACGGCCGCTTTGGCGGCCTGGCCGGTGTGGGGATAGATGGTATCGGTAGCGACCAGTTTACCGGTGGCGTCGACGACGGCCACTTTCACCCCGGTGCGCAGGCCCGGATCGAGTCCCATGGTGGCGCGCAGCCCGGCGGGCGCGGCCATCAGCAGATCGTGCAGGTTGCGGGCGAAGACGTTGATTGCCTCGTCCTCCGCGCGTTCGCGCACGGTGCCCATCAGCTCGGTTTCGAGATGCATCAGGACTTTGATCCGCCAGGTCCAGCTGACGACGCCTTTACGCCAGCTGTCCGCCGGGGCGTTATTCAGGCGCAGGCCCAGGTGGTCGATAATAATTTGCTCGCCGTGGCTCTCTTTCGGCGGCTCGTCAAACTGCGGGTCAGCGTTTAAAGAGAGCTGCAGGACGCCTTCGTTGCGACCGCGGAACATCGCCAGCGCGCGATGCGACGGCACGGCGGCGATCGGTTCATGGTGATCGAAGTAGTCGCGGAATTTAGCGCCTTCCTCTTCTTTACCGCTGACGACGGTGGAGACCAGGTGGGCGTTTTTCCACAGATAGTCACGGACCTTCGCCAGCAGCGCGGCGTCTTCGGCAAACCGCTCCATCAGAATATAGCGCGCGCCGTCCAGGGCCGCTTTGCTGTCGGCTACGCCCTTATCGGCATCAATATATTTTGCGGCCTCCGCTTCCGGATCGTGGGCCGGTTCGTTCCACAGCAGGTCAGCCAGCGGTTCGAGCCCGGCTTCGATAGCGATCTGCCCGCGTGTACGGCGCTTCGGCTTGTAGGGCAGGTAGAGATCTTCCAGTTCGGTTTTGCTGAGCGTGGTGTTGATGGCTTTTTCCAGCGCGTCGGTCAGTTTGCCCTGTTCAGCGATGGATTTGAGGATCGCCTGACGACGGTCTTCGAGTTCGCGCAGATAGCCGAGGCGAGTTTCCAGATTACGCAGCTGCGTGTCATCCAGACCGCCGGTGACTTCTTTACGATAACGTGCAATAAACGGCACGGTGTTCCCTTCATCAAGCAGGCGAACGGCAGCTTCTACCTGTTCGGCTCTGGCCTGAAGTTCACCCGCAATAATGCGGCAGAGCGAATCATTCATCATGGCTTTTAATTCATCTTTAGGGTCAAAAAACAGGGACTAGTTATACGGACTGACGGCTAAAAATACCAGCCGCGCCGGGCGTCTCTCGGAAAGTTCTTGTCTATTTAACGTATTCGATCTCGTTGACATACCAGCTGGCTTCGCCCGCCGGCGTGTTGACGATGGCCAGATCGCCAACCTCTTTTTTTAACAGTGCGCGCGCCATCGGCGAGTCGATGGAGATATAGTCTTTGCGGCCAAAAATTTCATCGTAACCGACGATGCGAAAGCGCTTGATATCGCCTTCATCGTTTTCAATCTCTACCCAGGCGCCGAAGAAGACTTTACCTTCCTGTTGCGGCGAGTAATCGACGATTTTCAACTGTTCCAGACATTTGGTCAGATAGCGGACCCGGCGATCGATCTCCCGCAGGCGCTTTTTGTTGTACTGGTAGTCCGCGTTCTCGCTGCGGTCGCCGAGGCTGGCGGCCCAGGTCACCTTTTTGGTCACTTCCGGACGCTCCTGGCGCCACAGGTAGTCCATCTCCTGCTTCAGTTTTTCATATCCCTCGCGGGTGATCAGCGGCGTTTTCATCGTGAGTTCAACCTTCTGACTGTCTGTCGTTGCGCACAATTTGTAGCGCGTAATAATACCGACAGGATAAATACTGTGTCTTATGATTAAATGTATACTTAACCTGCTGTTAAATATGCTTTGTAACAATTTAGCCTGGAATATATACCAGATTTAGCTGGTGAGCGCGCCGGGCTTTTTTGAGAATACGCACTGACTATTGCAGTGAACCTTTGGGAGTACAAACAATGCAAGAGAATTATAAGATTCTGGTTGTGGATGACGACATGCGCCTGCGTGCGCTGCTCGAGCGTTATCTGACCGAGCAGGGCTTCCAGGTTCGTAGCGTGGCGAACGCCGAACAGATGGATCGTCTGTTAACCCGTGAATCCTTCCACCTGATGGTGCTGGATCTGATGCTGCCGGGCGAAGATGGTCTCTCTATCTGCCGTCGTCTGCGCAGCCAGAGTAACCCGATGCCGATCATTATGGTGACGGCGAAAGGCGAAGAGGTCGATCGGATCGTGGGTCTGGAGATCGGGGCTGACGACTATATTCCGAAGCCGTTTAACCCGCGCGAACTGCTGGCCCGCATCCGGGCGGTGCTGCGCCGCCAGGCGAACGAGCTGCCGGGCGCGCCGTCGCAGGAAGAGGCGGTTATCGCCTTTGGTAAATTCAAACTGAATTTAGGCACCCGCGAGATGTTCCGTGAAGACGAGCCGATGCCGTTGACCAGCGGCGAATTCGCGGTCCTGAAGGCGCTGGTGAGCCATCCCCGTGAGCCGCTGTCGCGCGATAAGCTGATGAACCTCGCCCGCGGCCGCGAATACTCTGCGATGGAGCGCTCCATCGACGTACAGATCTCCCGCCTGCGCCGCATGGTGGAAGAGGACCCGGCGCATCCGCGCTACATCCAGACCGTCTGGGGTCTGGGCTACGTCTTCGTCCCGGACGGTTCTAAGGCATGAAACGCGTGCGCTTTTCGCCGCGCAGCTCCTTTGCTCGCACACTGCTCCTGATCGTCACCTTGCTGTTCGTCAGCCTGGTGACGACCTATCTGGTGGTACTGAATTTCGCGATCCTGCCGAGTCTCCAGCAGTTTAATAAAGTGTTAGCCTACGAAGTGCGTATGCTGATGACCGACAAACTGCAGCTGGAGGATGGCACCCAGCTGGTGGTGCCCCCGGCGTTTCGTCGTGAAATTTATCGCGAGCTGGGGATTTCGCTCTATTCCAATGAAGCGGCGGAAGACGCAGGCCTGCGCTGGGCGCAGCATTATGAATTCTTAAGTCAGCAGATGGCCCATCAGCTTGGTGGCCCCACAGAGGTGCGGGTAGAGGTCAATAAAAGCTCCCCTGTGGTGTGGCTGAAGACCTGGCTGTCGCCCAATATCTGGGTGCGGGTGCCGCTGACCGAGATCCATCAGGGCGACTTCTCGCCGCTGTTCCGCTATACCCTGGCGATCATGCTGCTGGCGATAGGCGGCGCCTGGCTGTTTATTCGTATTCAGAACCGCCCGTTGGTGGATCTGGAGCACGCGGCGCTGCAGGTCGGGCGCGGCATTATTCCGCCGCCGCTGCGCGAGTATGGCGCCTCCGAAGTGCGTTCGGTGACGCGCGCCTTTAACCATATGGCGGCGGGCGTGAAGCAGTTGGCTGATGACCGTACGCTGCTGATGGCCGGGGTCAGTCATGATTTACGAACCCCGCTGACCCGCATTCGTCTGGCCACCGAGATGATGGGCGAGCAGGACGGCTATCTCGCGGAGTCGATCAACAAAGATATCGAAGAGTGCAACGCCATCATCGAGCAGTTTATCGACTATCTGCGCACCGGGCAGGAGATGCCGATGGAGCTGGCGGATCTGAATGCGGTGCTGGGGGAAGTGATCGCTGCGGAGAGTGGCTATGAGCGGGAAATCGCCACCGCCCTGCAGGCCGGCGAAATTCCGGTACGTATGCACCCGCTGTCTATCAAGCGCGCGCTGGCGAATATGGTGGTCAACGCGGCCCGCTATGGCAATGGCTGGATCAAGGTCAGCAGCGGCAGCGAAGCGAGCCGGGCCTGGTTCCAGGTAGAAGATGATGGACCGGGGATTAAACCTGAGCAGAGGGAGCACCTGTTTCAGCCGTTTGTTCGCGGCGACAGCGCCCGCAGCACCAGCGGCACCGGGCTGGGGTTGGCGATTGTTCAGCGTATTATCGACAATCACAACGGCCGGCTGGAGATTGGCTCCAGCGAACGCGGCGGGTTACTGATCCGCGCCTGGCTGCCGGTGCACCGGATGCTGGCGCCGATGAAACCCGCCAGGGAGAGCTGATCGCGCCCGCGGTTAGCTGCTCAGGATGTTGCACAATAAAAAGCCGGGCAAGCCCGGCTTTTTCACCTTTGCGCCCGTTAGCGCTGCGGTCCTGCCGCCACCAGCGCGGCGCCCGCTGGCGTATCGGTATACTTCTCAAAATTCTCAATAAACAGCTTCGCCAGCTGGTCGGCTTTTTCCTGCCACTGCTCCGGGGAACCATAGGTGCTGCGCGGATCGAGGATGTGGGTATCCACGCCCGGGAGCGCCGTCGGGATCTGCAGGTTAAACATCGGTAGGGTAAAGGTCTCCGCGTTGTCCAGCGAGCCATTGAGGATGGCGTCGATGATCGCGCGGGTATCTTTAATCGAGATGCGCTTGCCGGTGCCGTTCCAGCCGGTATTGACCAGATAAGCCTGCGCGCCAGCCGCCTGCATGCGTTTGACCAGCACTTCGGCGTACTGCGTCGGGTGCAGCGACAGGAAGGCGGCGCCGAAGCAGGCGGAGAAGGTTGGCGTGGGTTCGGTTACGCCGCGCTCGGTGCCGGCCAGTTTGGCGGTAAACCCGGACAGGAAATGGTACTGCGTCTGGTCGGCGGTCAGGCGGGAGACCGGCGGCAGGACGCCGAACGCATCGGCCGTCAGGAAGATCACTTTGGTGGCGTGACCCGCTTTAGACACCGGCTTAACAATGTTGTCGATGTGGTCGATGGGGTAGGAGACGCGGGTATTTTCGGTCTTTGAACCGTCATCGAAATCGACCGTGCCGTCGGCGCGTACCACCACGTTTTCCAGCAGGGCGTTGCGGCGGATGGCGTGATAGATATCTGGCTCGGCCGCTTCAGAGAGCTTGATGGTCTTGGCGTAGCAGCCCCCTTCGAAGTTAAACACGCCGTCGTCATCCCAGCCATGTTCGTCATCGCCAATCAGGCGGCGTTTCGGGTCGGTGGAGAGGGTGGTTTTGCCGGTGCCTGAGAGGCCGAAGAAAATGGCGACATCGCCTTTCTCGCCGACGTTGGCTGAGCAGTGCATGGAGGCGATGCCCTTCAGCGGCAGCAGGTAGTTCATGATCGAGAACATCCCTTTCTTCATCTCGCCGCCGTACCAGGTGCCGCCGATCAGCTGAATGCGCTCGGTGAGGTTGAAGGCGACGAAGTTTTCCGAATTGAGGCCCTGCTCTTTCCACTGCGGATTGGTGCATTTCGCGCCGTTCATCACGATGAAGTCGGGCTCGAATTCAGCCAGCTCTTCATCGCTCGGACGGATGAACATGTTTTTAACGAAGTGCGCCTGCCAGGCCACTTCGGTAATGAAACGTACGCTGAGACGGGTATCGGCGTTGGCGCCGCAGAAAGCGTCGACGATAAACAGGCGTTTACCGGACAGTTGCTGGGTCACCAGCCCTTTCAGATGCTGCCAGGTTTCCTGCGAAAGCGGCTTGTTGTCGTTTTTACCTTTGCCTTTATCGGACCACCAGACGGTGTCGCGGGTGGTGTCGTCGCGCACGAGATACTTATCTTTCGGAGAACGACCGGTAAAAATGCCCGTGTCGACGGCGATAGCACCCAGAGTGGTTAATACGCCACGTTCGTAGCCTTCCAGGTTCGGGTCGAGCTCTTCCTGAAACAACATGTCGTAGCTGGGGTTGTGGACGATATCCTGGACGTCATTGATACCATAAGCCTTGAGATCCTGCGGGGTTAAACCATGATTAACGCGCATGTCACTGCTCCTTAGCCAAGATGTACTGCTGTAAATTGTAGGGTTAATTGCCGGGTATTGACCGCGACCAGGCTCATAGATTTACGTATCTCGACATTCCTCAGAATGACGATAAAAACGGTGACTCCTGTCACGAAGTGGAGTGGATTATCTCAGGAAATGGGCGGATGGTGGGGTTAGATGTTTCTCAATGGTTAAAAAGTAATTAAAAAAACTGCCGAAATGTGAATGTAATCGCTTTCCTGAAATTAAATTACGTAACTCTTTCAGGGAAAATCGATTCAACTCGCGAATAAATTAAAAGTCAGGCACAACGCGACAAACAACATTGCCGCCCTGTGCCTGAGAAAGATGCGGGGATTAATGAACCTGCGGATCGGCCGGAGAGGCGTTATTACGGATCTCGGCGATGTCCATGGCATTGAAGATATAGTGGTTACCGCAGTAGTCGCAGTGCATATCAATTTCGCCTTCGTCGGCGAGGATGCTATCAATCTCTTCATCCGGCAGCGTCTTCAGCGCGCCGGCGCAGCGTTCGCGGGAGCAGGTGCACTTGAACTCCACGCTCTGCGGGTCGTAGACCGTGACTTCTTCTTCATGATACAGGCGCCACAGCACATCATTTGCCGGCAGGGTGAACAGCTCTTCCGCCTTAATGGTCTCGGTAAGCGTCGCCAGGTGCTCGAAGTCGGCAGTCTGGGCATCCTGTGCCGGCATCACCTGCAGCAGCATCCCGCCCGCCATCGGCTGGCCTTCATGATCGCCGGTGCGGATGATAAGGCGCGTCGGCAGCTGCTCTGAACGCTGGAAATAATCTTCCAGGCAGGCGGCCAGCGTATCGCCTTCCAGACCGACCACGCCCTGATAGCGCTCACCTTCTTCCGGAGAGATGGTAATGACCAGGTAGCCGTTGCCGACCATCGTTTTCAGATCCGCATCGTCCGCAATCTCGCCCTGCACGCGCGCGACGCCGCGCAGCTGCTGCTGGTTATTGCCGTTGATCACCGCCAGCTGTAAAGGGCCATCCCCCTGCAGCTGTACGGTAATGTCGCCGGCAAACTTCAGCGTCGCGGTCAGCAGACTGGTGGCGACCAACAGCTCCGCCAGCACCGTTTTGACCGGTTGGGGATAGGTGTGATTCGCCAGAATCTGTTCCAGGGTTTCCGACACCGTCACCAGCTCGCCGCGCACGGCATAGTTTTCAAACAGATAACGATGTAATTGATCGTGTTGAGTCATAATCATCTCTCTTTCTGGCGCGAGTTATTCACTCTCGCCGTGTTTAAATCTCATCAGGTCGCGGCGCTCTTTCTTGTCCGGACGTCTGTCAGGGTGCGGCATGGTCAGGGCGTTCATTTTGCGCGCCAGGGCCATTTTTTCACGCTTCTCGATACTCTCCGCCGTCTCTTCATACAGGTTGACGGCTTCGCTTGCCGGGCGGCGCTGTTCGGTAATGCCGATAATGCGCACCGTCCGCTCGTCGTTGCCCTGGCGCAGCGTCAGCATGGCGTCGAGTTCGACGATTTTTCCGGGTTTGCTACGTTGTCCGTTGTAATGCACCTTGCCGCCTTCAATCATTTCCCGCGCCAGCGCGCGGGTTTTGTAAAAGCGGGCGGCCCAAAGCCATTTGTCCAGTCTGACGGTTTCGGTGGGCTTTTCTTTCATCGCCTCTCCTTCGGGGTAAGCGAAGGGATCAGTCGTCGGTAATCATTCAGCCCCGGATGGCGCAGATACTGCTTTTCCGCCAGTCCGGAGTCAGGATTGGTAATACCCAGGCAGTAACGAATGCCAAACTCCCTCGCGGCATCCAGTATCGCCTCGCTGTCGTCGACAAACAGCGTTTTGTGCGCCTCAAGGCCAGTTTCCTCCGCCACGGCGCGCCACAGACGCTGATCCTCTTTCGGATAACCAAATGTGTGGGTGGAAAGTAATAAATCAAGGTGCGCGTCCAGGCCGGTGTGTTTGAGCTTCACCGCCAGATTGTGGGGATGGGCATTGGTCAACAGAATGCGTCGCTTACCGCAGGCCTTGAGCGCATCAAGGAACGGCACGGTATCCTCGCGCAGCGTGGCGCGCGGACCTTGTTCGCTGGTCATCGCACAAATATCCAAACCCAGGCGCTCGCTCCAGTAATCCAGACAGTACCAGTTTAGCGTATGCTGCACGGCGTGATACTCCTGGCGCATGGCGTCTTTCGCCTCCTGCAAATTGAGGCCGCGGGCGGCCCCCCAGGTTTCAGGCACCAGCGTTTGCCAGAAGTAGTTGTCGAAGGCGAGGTCCAGGAGCGTGCCGTCCATATCCAGCAGAACGGTATCGACCTCCTGCCAGGCGATATCAAAGTGCATGATGACTCTCCAGCGAGCGGAAAATGGGCGACAGGGTATCACACCCTGTCGCCGGGAAAATTAATCTTGCGAGTCAGATGAGGGGAGCAAAACCGGATTAAGGCAGCTTTCGTAATATTTCTGAATCTCTTCCATACGCTGACGATGGCGTTGATAACGACGCAGGGCCTGCACGGCGTGGTAAGCCATGCACCCCACCATTGACAGCAGCAGCAGGGTGATGCCCAGATAACGCCACAGGCCGCTGCGGTCGGGGATGCGATGCAGGTTGATATGCTGCGTGCCGTTGGCGTCAGTAAACAGGTTGGTAACGATACCTTCGGCATGGAAGGGGGTATGCATGAGCATACCGGCCAGCCGCCGCAGTTCGCCCCACTGCTCATGGGCCGGATAATCATACAGACTCACCGCCGGCCACGGCTGATTGACCAGTACGCTGCCCTCATCGCTGGCGATAAGAAAACCGCCGGGAGCCGGGCTGTTCAGCGCCTGCGCGGCCCGCGAGGTTTCGCGTATCACAAAGGGCGCGGTTGAGGTGGTCACCAGATTCTCCAGCGACTCGGCGCTGACCGGCCGCAGCAGCACGTTCACGCCATCCAGCTTGCCGGCGGTGGCGCGCTTGGTTAACGTTTCCCAGTTACGGGTATTGCCAAGATTGACCAACGCATTCTTCAGCCGCAGGCAATCATCCTTTGCCGAGCAGAGATCGTTAGTTTTCTGCACGATATCGCCGAAATCATCCAGTAGCACCATGCCTGATTTCTGAATGGCGGAGCGTAGGGCAGGGCTGACGCGGGAATCATCGTCGGTTTCCGGGTGCAGCTGGCGCTGGATGGACTGCATCAGGGCGGTCGCTTTGCTGACAATGTCAGACTCCGGCAGCGGCAGAGGAGGGGCGTCGTTCCACACAATCTGTGAACAATCGAAAGGCAGGAACGGCGAATCCTCTTTGGCGGACCAACTGCCCGGTGTGCGGATATTACACATCCCGGTACCGGTCAGGCGCAGCGTATCGCCAATGCGCACATGGGCTTTTTCCAGCTGGCTGACGGTAGTGGCTTCAATCGTTTGCGCACCCTTCAGCCACGACAGGGTGAACTTAAACGGCATATTCAACGGTACGCTGGCCCACAGCATAATCACCACCACCAGGGCGCCGGCGGCGATAATCGCGCTGCGTAGCCAGTACTGCAGCGGGAAGTTTTTCACTTCATCATGAAGCGACAGGTAGCGTCCCTGACGGGCCACGTGGCGGTTGAGATAGATATCAATATCGGTCTGCTGCCCCAGGTCCTGGGCAATCCAGGGTTGCCAGTGGCGCGGATAGATGAGATCGATAATGCCCAGCGAGATGTTATTGATTTGCTCCTGATCGTTTTCGCCAAACAATCCCCAGCGCTTAGGGACGCCCCGCAGGCAATGGATTTCGCGCAGCGCGGCGCGACGCGGCGGGCATAAATCCCCCACAGTCCGGCGGCGAGCAGCAACAAACCTGCGGCGACCAGCCAGGGGTAAAGACAGCTGGCCCAATCAGGCTGAAATAAAAGAACAGAAAGGAGGCGACGATCAGGATCGCTTCGCGCAGCCCGTCCGGGCGATTCAGAGCGTGTTCTTCAGGCGTTTCCCGACGGATCTGCCGCAACTCTACCTGCTCGCTCTCTTCGCCGCGAATGGAGGCCTGGGTGGCCGAAGCGCGTTCCAGGGCGTAGCTTTGCGCTTCCTGGCGATAGTCGCTCAGGCTATGACCGTTAAGGGTGATAACCAGCGGCAGGCTGTCGGTGGGGATCAGCTCGACGCTGTTTTCATCGTTGATATGCTGTTCCCAGAACGGCGGCAGATGAACTTCAACCGAATCGAGGAAATAGCGCCATTTATTCGGCGCGTCAGTGGTGATCCCGTAGCGGGTGATGGCGCGTGTCACCGCATAGACGGTATCACTCTGTTCGTTCAGCGCCAGAGCGACAGGCGCGCTGGTCGCACCGGACGCCGGCACCTGCTGGGCGTGGCTCAACTCGGCAACATACTTCTCAATAGCCTGGCGCTCATCCGCAGGAAGCTGCCGCGTGGTAGCGTCGCTAAAGGCGTGCAGTAGGGGGAGTCGGCGGCGTCTGGCGTGAGCGCGATACCACCATCCGATGAGCAATACGCAGATTAGCAGAGCTGTAAGGAATATCAGAAAGGTGCCCATGCCCATCCCATCAAAGTTATTTTTTTCTTACGAAATCGTCGGTGAACGTGAAGACTAACGTCAAGCTGCAGTGTTAGCGGCGCACCTGCTTACAGGGTAGTGAATATGTCATGCAGCAGCGCACAAGCTTACCAAAAACGTTAAAGCGCAGAAATCGGTAAATTCTCAAAGCGAATTCAAGCTATTGACTTTTTTATCTTTATTACTTTTCCCCCTGCAGGGAAAAGGTTACAACTCTGTAAATAAGTAGCAATTTGGATTGCCGAAAGCGTGTTGCGTATCGCACAATGACTGCTTAATCACAGCATAGACCGATGACAATGAGCAAATCATTACAAAAACCCACCATTCTCAATGTTGAAACTGTCGCCCGTTCGCGCCTCTTTAATGTCGAAAGCGTCGATCTGGAGTTCAGCAACGGTGTGCGTCGCGTTTATGAACGTATGCGGCCTTCCACCCGTGAAGCGGTGATGATTGTGCCGATTGTGGATGATCACATTATTTTGATTCGTGAGTATGCCGTGGGGACGGAGTCCTACGAGCTGGGCTTCTCCAAAGGGCTGATTGATCCAGGTGAAACCGTGGATGAAGCGGCCAATCGCGAGCTGAAAGAAGAGGTTGGCTATGGCGCCAATAAGCTGACGTTTTTGAAGAAGCTCAGTATGGCCCCCTCCTACTTCTCCAGCAAAATGAATATCATGGTGGCGGAAGATCTCTATCCGGAGTCACTGCCGGGCGATGAACCTGAGCCGCTACCGCAGGTGCGCTGGCCGCTGGCGCAGCTGATGTCGCTGCTGGATGAAGAAGATTTTAATGAGGCCCGTAACGTCAGCGCGCTGTTTTTAGTGCGGGAATGGCTGCAGGCCCAGGGCCGACTCTGAACGAGCGTCCACGCTAAGCAGCAATAAAAAAGCGCCCGCAGGCGCTTTTTTTGTCAGAACAATTCGTGGGTTTCACCGCCGCCGTCAGTCAGGGTGGTGCCAACCTCACGGACTGCCTGCTGGGTGGGCTGGGTTCCTTCAATAAAGTACTCCGCCCGGCTATTGCCCCCGTTCGCCAACTGACCAGTGCTACGGTCGATATTCACCGTGACGATACCCGGCGGCGGAGTTAACGGTTCTTCCGGAACGCCTTCCAGCACGCTCTTCATAAAGCTATCCCAGGCCGGCTGGGCGCTTTTGGCACCGCCTTCATAGCCAGAGATCTGATCTTTAATCGCTCCGGAGGCGGTGGTCCGGCCAAGATCGCGACGATGATCGTCAAAGCCGATCCAAACCGAGGTCACCACGCCCGGTCCGTAGCCTGAGAACCAGGCGTCCTTCGAGCTGTTGGTGGTCCCGGTTTTCCCACCGATGTCATGCCGCTGCAGATCGCGTCCGGCGCGCCAGCCGGTGCCCATCCAGCCCGGCTCGCCAAAGATGTTGCTGTTCAGCGCGCTCTTGATCAGGAAGGCCAGCGGTGTGTTAATCACATGCGGCGCGTATTCCTGTGCGCCGCTCTGCGCGACCAGCGACTGGTTGGCCTGCTCCAGCTGCGGCTGCGGCTGCGGAGGCACGTTGCCATTCTGCGGTTCCGCGGAGGTGGCGACATCTTCCACATCCTTGTTTTCCAGCACGTTGGATTTTGGCGTATCGCCGTAAATTACCGGTAAATCACACTGCGGACAGGCAATTTTCGGACGCTCCTCGAAGAGGACCCCGCCCTGATCGTTCTCAATCTTAATGATAAAGAAAGGATTGACCAGGAAGCCGCCGTTGGCCATCACCGAATAACCGCGAGCGACCTGCAGGGGCGTAAAGGAGGCTGAGCCCAGCGCCAACGATTCCGTGTGGACAATGTTCTGCGCCGGGAAGCCAAAGCGCTGCAGATACTCGGCGGCGTAGTCTACGCCCATGGCGCGCATAGCGCGCACCATCACCACGTTTTTCGACTGCCCCAGGCCCTGGCGTAAACGAATCGGACCGGCATACTGCGGCGGCGAGTTCTTCGGCCGCCAGTCGGAACCTGCGCCCGCATCCCAGCGCGAGATCGGCACATCGTTGAGCATACTTGCCAGCGTTAAGCCTTTATCCATCGCGGCGGTATAGAGGAACGGTTTAATGTTGGAGCCGACCTGGCGCAGCGCCTGGGTGGCGCGGTTGAATTTGCTCTGGTTAAAGTCAAACCCGCCGACAAGGGCAATAATCGCGCCGTTTTGCGGGTTAATGGAGACCAGCGCTGAGTTGACGTCCGGGAGCTGGGACAGCCACCAGCTGTCACCCACCTTGCGTACCCAGATCTGCTGCCCGGCCTGCACAACGTCGTTGACTTTACGCGGGGTCGCCCCTTGCTGCGTATCAGAGATAAAGCGACGGGCCCAGCGCACGCCCTCCATCGTCAGCGAAACGGAGTCGCCGTTAGCCAACAGCGCGACAGCCTCCTGGGCATTCGCGGAGGTGACCACCGCCGGGAAAAGCGGACCGTAGCCAGACTGACGCTTCAGCGAATCGACGATCTTCTTCGTCTCCCACGGCGTTTCGCCGACTTTCCACAGTACGCTGGCCGGGCCGCGGTAGCCGTGACGCATATCGTAATCCAGCACGTTATTGCGTACCGCCTGCTGGGCCGCCTGCTGGTTTTTACGGGTAATGGTGGTGTAGACCCGATAACCATCTTCGTAGGCCTGCTCGCCGTAGCGATTCACCATCTCCTGGCGCACCATTTCACTCAGGTAAGGGGCGGAGAAGGCGATTTTCGGCGCGTGATAGCTGGCGTCGATGGGTTCGCTGCGCGCCTCATCGTATTGCGCCTGGGTGATGTATCCTTCGCT
The DNA here is from genome assembly GCF_021184225.1 of Klebsiella sp. KPN54798. NCBI lineage: Bacteria > Pseudomonadati > Pseudomonadota > Gammaproteobacteria > Enterobacterales > Enterobacteriaceae > Klebsiella > Klebsiella sp. KPN54798. Next base: position 387,113 of record NZ_CP089234.1, read on the forward strand.
CAGCATACGCGACAGCACCACGTTGCGACGGGCGGTCGCGCGATCCATCGAATAGAGCGGGTTAAAAGTGGAAGGCGCTTTCGGCAGACCGGCAATCACCGCCATCTCACTCAGGGTCAGTTGGTCGATAGGTTTGCCAAAATAGACCTGCGCCGCGGCGCCGACGCCATAGGCGCGGTAGCCGAGGTAGATCTTGTTCAGATACAGCTCAAGGATTTCATCTTTATTCAGCAACTGCTCGATGCGGATGGCCAGAAAGGCCTCTTTAATCTTACGCATCAACGTCTTCTCGGGGCTGAGAAAGAAGTTACGCGCTAACTGCTGGGTGATGGTGCTGGCGCCCTGGGAGGCGTGGCCTGAAAACATCGCCACGCTGGCGGCGCGGAAAATACCTACCGGATCGACGCCATGGTGCTCATAGAAGCGGCTGTCTTCGGTGGCGATAAACGCTTTCACCAGCTCGGGGGGAATTTGCTGCAACGTCACAGGGATACGGCGCTTTTCGCCGTACTGCGCAATAAGCTCACCGTCGGCGCTATAGACCTGCATCGGGATCTGCAAACGCACATCCTTCAGGGTTGCGACGTCGGGGAGTTGCGGCTCTATGTATTTGTAGAGGCCAAAAATCGAGCCTGCTCCCAGCAGTACGCAACAGACTGCAAGGATCAATAGATACTTTACGAACTTCACCGGTGTTTTCCCATTTAGTTTTATTTGGGCAGTTTATAAACAAACGCGCGGTAGTATAAAGGCAAGCCAGGTGCATTGATATAGCCGGGCAGTTTTGCCGGATAAGGAGATCGTAAGCATGGCTTTCAGAAACTGGCGGCTTGGAATGCATATCCAACAGGATAGCATTGCCATTGTCGCGCTATTGCATGAACGTTCACACTGGGCGCTGCGCCGCTGGTGGCGTATCCCATTGCCGCCGGGGCTGGTACGTCAGGGAATGGTGGCGGACGTCAGCGCACTCGGTTCGCGGCTGGCCGCCTGGCGGCGGGAGCTACCGGCGCAGCATCAGGTTAGTATCGCCTTTCCCGCGGTGCGCACACTGCAAAAGCGTCTTCCGTATCCCCAGTTCGCCCTGCGGGAGCGGGAACAGGCGACGTGGGTAGCCAGCGCCATGAGCCAGCAGCTGGCAATGCCTGCCTCCGCGCTATGTATTGATTATGCGCCCACCTCGCGGGATGACGGCTGGCAGGTTACGGCGGCGCAGCGGCTGGATATCAATGTTCTGCGGGAGCTGGCAGGGCGGCTGCGGCTGCGGGTGGCGGCCATCGTACCGGATGCCAGTGCGCTCGGCGCCTTTTTCCCCTGGATGACTGCGGCAGACCAGGGCCTGGCGTGGCGGGATGAAAAGCACTGGCTGTGGGCGACCCGTGAGGCCTGGGGCAGTGACGCCTGCGCTGATGTCGGGTCCTTAAGCCAGCTGGCGGGGCAGCTTCAGGTTCCGCTGCGCCTGTGTATTGACGCGGGCGATGAGGCCAGTCGCTTTGATGTCTGGCAAGTGATTCACCGTCGGCAGCCCCCGCTGCCAGCCGATGGCGATCGTTACGCCATTGCCCTTGGGCTGGCGCTGGGAGGCGGGCGGCATGACGCATGTCGTTAATCTTCTTCCCTGGCGCGACCTGCGTCGCCGCCAGCGCCTGCGCTACGTCCTGTTGTTAACCATCGGCATTGTGCTGCTGGGGGGGATGGGCCTGCTGGTGAGCCGAACGGCGCGTCTGCAGCGCGACTTCCTGGCGACGCTTCACACGACGGCCGACGCGCAGCTGCTCGCTTCGCTTAAGCAGCGCGAGCAGGCGATGCGTGAGGCGTGGCAGCAGCATCAACGGCAGCGCCAGCAGTACCAGCGCAGATCGGCGATCGCCGCCTGGCAACCCAGGCTGCAGGCGCTGGCGGCAGATCTGCCCGCGCAGGCGTGGCTGACGCGGCTGGAGTACCAGGGCGTACTCCTCACGCTGGACGGCCTGGCCCTTAACCTGCAGGCGCTAACCAGCGTGGAGGCTGCGCTGACTCGCGTCGCGGGATTCGCGCCGGCAAAAGCCGGCGGGACCCAGCGCGACGCCGAGGGGCGTTGGCAGTTCAGTTTTACCCTGACGGGAGCGCGCGCTGATGCGGATTAACCTTCGGGGCGCCTGGACGGGGCTGCCGATCCTGCTCGCAATGGGGCTGTCGGGAGGCGGCGTGGCGCTCTGGCGCGATCTGCGCCCGCCGCAGGCGGCGGTAACCCGTGATGCGGCGTTGCAAACGCAGTGGCGGCGGATCATGGCGCTGCGCATCCCCGGCGAGGAAAATCCCGGGGCGCGCATCGACACGCAGTCATTTTCGCCCATAGCCATTCCGCTCTCCGGAGCGAAGCTTATTGCCTGGCGTCCGCAGGGAAGCGGCGGCGAGATGGAGCTGACCCTGTCCTGGTCAACGGTACCCGCGCTTTTTTCCTGGCTGGCGCGCTGCGGGATGAATCCGCGTTCGTTTTCGCTGGGCCGTGAGGCGCAGACGCTCCGCCTGCGACTGCTGCTGGAGGCGGAAGATGAGCGGTAAACGCTGGATCTTCCTGTGGCTACCGCTGTCGCTGCTGGCAGCCGAGCGTGACCCTTTCCAGCCGGTTGAGGATCCCTGCCGCACGGCGCAGCTTTCGCAATGGCGCTATGGCGGGGCGGTTGGGGATGATGCTGCCTGGACGGGGTTTCTGCAGGATGGGAACGGAAAGTGGCGACGGGTACGCATGGATGAGCAATTGCTCACGGGCTGGCGGGTGAGCCGGCTGACGGCCGGTGAGCTGGACATCGTCACGTCTTCGGGATGTGAACCGCCAGCGTGGCGCTGGCAACGTGAAGGGAAACAACATGATGCGATGGATAAGCCTGCTGCTTCTGCTGCTGCCGCTGGTGGTGGCCCCCGCCGCCCGCAATGATAAACCGGTTTCGCTGGTGATTGACGATGCGCCAGTGGCTCAGGTGCTGCAAGCCCTGGCCGAAATGAACCATAAGAACCTCGTCGTCGCGCCGGACGTCAGCGGCACGCTCTCCCTGCGTCTGCAGAAGGTTCCCTGGAGCCAGGCGCTGCGGGCGGTAGCGGATAGCGCGGGTCTCTCTTTGCAACAGCAGGGGACGGTCATCTACGCGCACACTCAGGCCTGGCAAAAGGCAAATCAGGCGCAGCGTGAAGCCGAACAGGAGAAACGCCTGCAGAACCTGCCCCTGCAGGCGGAGAGCGTGACCCTGCACTTTGCCGACGCTGAAGAGCTGGCTAAAAGCGGCGGAAAGCTGCTCAGCGCCAGGGGACACCTGATGGCGGACAAGCGGACTAATCGGCTGCTGATCCGCGATGATGCCCGGCACCTGCCGGCGTTGAAGGCCTGGGCGCAGGAGATGGATCTGCCGGTCGGCCAGGTGGAGCTGGCCGCCCATATCGTGTCGATGAGCGAAACCAGCCTTCGTGAGCTGGGGGTGAAGTGGCGGCTTGCGGAAGCCGGAAGCCCGCCAGGCTCCGGGCAAATCACCACCCTAAGCAGCGATGTATCGGTAAACGATGCCAGCACCCGCGCAGGGTTTAACATCGGCAAGATCAACGGTCGCTTGCTTGAGCTGGAGCTATCCGCGCTGGAGCGCAAGCAGCAGGTCGAAATTATTGCCAGCCCGCGTTTATTGGCCTCCCACATGCAGCCTGCCAGCATCAAGCAGGGAAGCGAGATCCCCTATCAGGTTTCCAGTGGCGAAAGCGGCGCCACTTCGGTGGAGTTCAAAGAGGCGGTGCTGGGCATGGAGGTCACGCCGACGGTGCTGCAGCAGGGAAGAGTGCGGCTTAAGCTGCGAATAAGCGAGAATACGCCAGGCCAGGTGCTGAAGCAGGAAAACGGCGAAGCGCTGGCCATCGATAAGCAGGAGATAGAGACCCTGGTGGAAGTTCGCAGCGGCGAGACTTTAGCGTTGGGCGGCATCTTTTCGCAGAAAAACAAAACCGCCCGCGACAGCGTCCCGCTGCTTGGCGATATCCCGGTACTGGGACGTCTGTTTCGTCGTGACGGGAAAGATAATGAACGTCGCGAACTGGTTGTCTTTATTACGCCACGGATTCTGGCAGTACGTTAAGCAGGTTTTTCATGCTAAACACGTTTCAGGTGTTTGACGTGAGGACGGATTTAGCATACAAGGGGTACCGATTTGAGAGTCGGGTACGACATCAATCCTCCCTTTATTGTCCGGCGATTTTATTCAGTTGCCAAACCAGCCGGAGTATTGAGATAATTTTTAGTCTGACTCTCGCTCTATTGCATATGAGGTTTCAGTTCATGCCCTGCGGCGCTGGGTGTCTGCGAAGCGGGTTTATCATTAACGAATAGTCTTAGTAGTACCGAAAAAATGGCAGAGAAACGCAATATCTTTCTGGTTGGGCCTATGGGTGCCGGCAAAAGCACTATTGGGCGCCAGTTAGCCCAACAGCTCAACATGGAATTTTACGATTCTGATCAAGAGATTGAGAAACGCACTGGCGCTGATGTGGGCTGGGTCTTCGATGTTGAAGGCGAAGAAGGCTTCCGTGACCGTGAAGAGAAAATTATCAATGAGTTGACGGAAAAACAGGGGATTGTGCTGGCGACTGGCGGCGGCTCTGTAAAATCCCGTGAAACGCGTAACCGTCTCTCCGCCCGCGGCGTGGTGGTCTACCTGGAAACTACGATCGAGAAGCAGTTGGCCCGTACGCAGCGCGATAAAAAGCGTCCTTTGCTACAAGTCGATGCGCCGCCTCGTGAAGTGCTGGAAGCGCTGGCTGACGAGCGTAACCCGCTGTATGAAGAGATCGCCGATGTGACTATCCGCACAGACGATCAGAGTGCGAAAGTCGTCGCGAACCAGATTATTCATATGCTGGAAAGCAACTGATTCTGGCTTAATAAAAGTGCGTCAGAGTAATAGTCATTGAGGTGGATGTCGCGTTATGGAGAGGCTTACTGTTACCCTCGGGGAACGTAGTTACCCGATTACCATCGCGGCTGGTTTGTTTAACGATCCAGCTTCCTTCCTGCCACTCAAGTCGGGCGACCAGGCTATGCTGGTCACCAACGAAACGCTGGCGCCGCTTTATCTGGATACCGTCCGCTCTGCGCTGGAGCAGTCAGGGGTCAACGTTGACAGCGTCATTCTGCCAGACGGCGAGCAATACAAAAGCCTGGCGGTGATGGATACCGTGTTTACTGCGCTGTTGCAAAAACCACATGGCCGCGACACCACTCTGGTGGCGCTTGGCGGGGGGGTGATCGGTGATTTAACCGGTTTCGCCGCGGCAAGCTATCAGCGCGGCGTGCGTTTCATCCAGGTCCCTACCACCCTGTTGTCGCAGGTCGACTCGTCGGTCGGCGGCAAAACCGCAGTGAACCACCCTCTCGGCAAAAACATGATTGGCGCCTTCTGGCAGCCGGTTTCCGTGGTAGTTGATCTTAACTGTCTGAAAACTCTGCCGAAGCGCGAGCTCGCTTCCGGACTGGCTGAGGTCATCAAGTACGGGGTGATCCTGGATGGTGAATTCTTCAGCTGGCTGGAAAACAACATTGATGCGCTGCTGGCGCTGGACGATACCGCCATGGCGTACTGCATTCGCCGCTGCTGTGAACTGAAAGCGGAGGTTGTGGCAGCCGACGAGCGTGAAACCGGGTTACGTGCTTTACTCAATCTTGGACATACCTTCGGCCATGCTATCGAAGCGGAAATGGGCTACGGTAACTGGCTGCATGGCGAAGCGGTGGCGGCAGGTATGGTGATGGCGGCACGCACGTCCGAACGGCTGGGGCAGTTCCGCGCGCAGGATACTCAGCGCATTATCGATCTGCTCAAGCGTGCAGGCTTACCGGTACGCGGCCCGCAGGAAATGAGTGCGCAGGCGTATTTGCCCCATATGATGCGCGATAAAAAGGTACTGGCTGGCGAAATGCGGCTGGTGCTCCCGCTCGCAATAGGAAGCAGCGAGCTGCGCGGCGGAGTGCCGCACGATGTGGTTCTTGGCGCGATTGCTGATACTCAGCAGGCGCAACAATAAGAAGGTCTGGCCGCGTTCGCGCGGCGTTATCATTTCGGGTGATGTGCAATAATCGTGAGCATAAGCCTTTTAGTGGGGTGTTAAATGGATGATTTCAAACCAGAAGACGATATGAAAGCCGATCGCAACGATCGTCGTGCTGGTCGTTCCCGTCAGTCTTCCGAGCGTGATGCCGATCCGCAGATCAATTTTGACGATGTTGATCTTGATGCCGATGAAGGCCGTCCGACGCGCGCTGGTAAGGCCCGTCGCGAGCGTGAAGAGGAAGAGTTCGAAGAAGAACTGGATGCGCAAGACGAGGAGATGCTCGAAGAGCAGCCTGTAGAGCGTCGTCCGCGCAAGCGTAAAAAAGCGCCGGCCAAACCGGCCTCCCGCCAGTACATCATGATGGGTGTGGGGATTCTGGTGCTGCTGCTGTTGATCGTGGGTATCGGTTCCGCACTGAAATCGCCATCATCTTCCAGCCAGCAGACCGCTTCCGGCGAGAAGAGCATTAATCTGTCTGACGACCAGTCCGCCAGCATGCCTGCTGCCGGCCAGGACCAGACTGCCGCCGCTAACAGCACCTCACAGCAGGACGTAACGGTACCGCCTATTGCCGCGAACCCGACGCAGGGCCAGGCAGCGGTTGCGCCGCAGGGCCAGCAGCGTATCGAAGTTCAGGGCGATCTGAACAATGCCTTGACCCAGCAGCAGGGCCAACTGGACGGCGCCGTGGCTAACTCGACGCTGCCGACTGAACCGGCTACCGTCGCGCCAATCCGGAATGGCGCCAATGGCACCGCGGCGCCGCGCCAGGCGACCGAGCGTCAGACAGCAGCGACCCCGCGTCCGGCTGAACGTAAGCATACCGTTATCGAAGCGAAGCCGCAGTCGAAGCCACAGGCCGTGGCGAAAACGCCGGTAGAATCGAAGCCGGTCCAGCCGAAGCATGTTGAAAGCACGGCGACCACCGCTCCGGCGAAAACGTCCGTCAGCGAAAGCAAACCGGTGGCCACCGCTCAGAGCAAACCGACCACGACGACCGCAGCGCCAGCGGCAACGGCAGCTGCGGCAGCGCCGGCAGCGAAGACCGGGAAGACGGCAGGTGACGTCAGCTCAATGAAAACTGCGCCGTCGGGTCACTATACTCTGCAGCTCAGCAGCTCCTCTAACTACGACAACCTCAACAACTGGGCGAAGAAAGAGAAGCTGGATAAATATGTTGTCTATGAAACGTCGCGTAACGGCCAACCATGGTACGTGCTGGTGAGCGGTATCTATGCATCGAAAGATGAAGCGAAACGTGCTGTCACCTCGCTGCCGGCGGACGTGCAGGCGAAAAATCCATGGGCAAAACCGCTGCATCAGGTTCAGGCTGACCTGAAATAATGCCGTGGGGTAGTCTTAAGCGCAGGATGCTGTCGGAGCTTTCTCCACAGCCGGAGAACGTGTAATTAGTTAGGCAGCATGAAAAAGAATCGCGCTTTTCTGAAGTGGGCAGGGGGAAAGTTCCCCCTGCTTGACGATATTAAAAAGCATTTGCCGGAAGGCGAGTGCTTGATCGAGCCCTTTGTGGGCGCCGGGTCGGTATTTCTTAATACCGACTTTTCTCGTTATATCCTCGCGGATATCAACAGTGACTTAATCGGCCTGTACAACATCGTCAAACTGCGCACCGACGAATACGTCGCCGCCGCCCGTGAGATGTTTACCCCGGAAAATAACGTCGCTGAGCGCTACTACCTGTATCGTGATGAATTTAACCAAAGCCAGGATCCGCTGCGTCGCGCGGTGCTGTTCCTGTATTTGAACCGTCACGGCTACAACGGCCTGTGCCGCTACAATCTGCGCGGCGAGTTCAATGTGCCGTTTGGCCGTTATAAAAAGCCCTATTTCCCCGAAGCTGAGCTCTATCATTTCGCCGAGAAGGCGCAAAACGCCGAGTTTTACTGCGAATCTTACGAAGAGTGCATGCAACGTGCGGATAGCCGCACAGTGGTGTATTGCGATCCGCCCTATGCGCCGCTAACGGCGACGGCGAACTTTACCGCCTACCACACCAACAGTTTCAACCTGGAACAACAGGTACTGCTGGCGCAAAAGGCGGAATCGCTGATGAAAAAGCGCATCCCGGTGCTGATTTCCAACCACCGCACGCCGCTGACGCAGGAATGGTATAAAAACGCGGCAGAAACGCATATTGTGAAGGTGCGGCGCAGCATCAGCAGCAACGGTGGTACGCGTAAAAAGGTGGACGAGCTATTAGCGCTCTACCGTCCGCCTAAGACCAAATAAATTTCAAGGAGATGCGGATGAAGCAGTATTTGATTGCCCCTTCGATTCTGTCGGCTGATTTTGCCCGTCTGGGTGAGGATACCGCGAAGGCGCTGGCGGCGGGTGCGGATGTCGTGCACTTCGACGTTATGGACAACCACTACGTGCCAAACCTGACGATTGGCCCGATGGTGCTGAAGTCACTGCGTAATTACGGTATTACCGCGCCAATCGACGTTCACCTGATGGTGAAGCCGGTCGACCGCATCATTCCTGATTTTGCCGAAGCCGGCGCCAGCATTATCACCTTCCATCCGGAAGCCTCCGAACACGTCGATCGCAGCCTGCAGCTTATCAAAGAGCACGGCTGTAAAGCGGGCCTGGTGTTTAACCCGGCGACGCCGCTGAGCTACCTCGATTACGTGATGGATAAGCTGGACGTGATCCTGCTGATGTCGGTTAACCCGGGCTTTGGCGGCCAGTCCTTTATTCCCCAGACGCTGGATAAACTGCGTGAAGTGCGCCAGCGCATCGATGCGTCCGGCTACGACATCCGCCTGGAAGTGGATGGCGGCGTGAAAGCCAGCAATATCGGCGAAATCGCCGCGGCGGGTGCGGATATGTTTGTTGCCGGTTCGGCGATCTTCGGTCAGCCGGACTACAAGCAAGTCATTGATCAAATGCGTAGTGAATTAGCGAAGGTGAGTCATGGATAAATTACAGGCGATCCGCGGCATCGCATTTGATCTCGACGGCACGCTGGTGGACAGCGCGCCGGGTCTAACCTCGGCGGTTGATAACGCCCTGTACGCCCTGGAGCTGCCGGTGGCGGGAGAAGAACGCGTTATCACCTGGATCGGTAACGGCGCCGATGTCCTGATGGAGCGGGCGCTGACCTGGGCTCGTCAGGAGCGAGCAACGTTACGTGCGGCGATGGGCAAGCCTTCCGTCGACGATCATGATATTCCGCAAGACGAGCAGCTGCGCATTTTGCGTAAACTGTTTGACCGCTATTACGCCGAAGCGGCGGAAGAGGGCAGTTTCCTGTTCCCGGCGGTGGCCGATACGCTCGGCGCGCTGCATGCCAAAGGCTTGCCGCTGGCGCTGGTTACCAATAAGCCGACGCCGTTTGTCGCCCCGCTGCTGGACGCGCTCGATATTGCGAAATATTTTACCGTGGTGATTGGCGGCGATGACGTGCAGAATAAAAAGCCGCATCCGGAACCGCTGCTGCTGGTGGCGGAAAAGCTCTCTCTGGCTCCAGCCGAGCTGCTGTTTGTCGGCGATTCGCGCAATGATATTCAGGCGGCCAAAGCGGCAGGCTGCTGCTCTGTTGGTCTGACCTACGGTTATAACTATGGTGAACCGCTTGCGCTGAGCGAGCCGGACTATCTCTTCGACCAGTTTAACGAACTCTTACCCGCTCTCGGGTTACCGCACAGTGAAACTCAGGAATTGAAACATGACTAAGCCCATCGTTTTTAGTGGCGCACAGCCCTCAGGTGAACTGACCATTGGCAACTATATGGGTGCGCTGCGTCAGTGGGTAAACATGCAGGACGATTACCACTGCATCTATTGCATCGTGGACCAGCACGCCATCACCGTGCGCCAGGATCCGCAGCAGCTGCGCAAGGCGACGCTGGACACCCTGGCGCTGTATCTGGCCTGCGGCATCGACCCGCAGAAAAGCACTATCTTCGTGCAGTCGCACGTGCCGGAACATGCCCAGCTAGGCTGGGCGCTGAACTGCTACACCTATTTCGGCGAACTGAGCCGCATGACTCAGTTTAAAGACAAGTCAGCGCGCTACGCGGAGAACATCAACGCCGGTCTGTTTGATTATCCGGTACTGATGGCCGCTGACATTCTGCTGTACCAGACCAACCAGGTTCCGGTGGGCGAAGATCAGAAACAGCACCTTGAGCTAAGCCGCGATATCGCCCAGCGTTTTAACGCCATCTACGGCGATATTTTTAAAGTGCCTGAGCCGTTTATCCCTAAATCCGGCGCGCGCGTGATGTCGCTGCTGGAGCCGACGAAAAAGATGTCCAAGTCCGACGACAACCGCAACAACGTCATCGGCCTGCTGGAAGATCCGAAATCGGTGGTCAAGAAGATTAAACGTGCGGTCACCGACTCCGACGAGCCGCCGGTAGTGCGTTACGATCTGAAAGAGAAAGCGGGCGTCTCCAACCTGCTGGATATCCTCTCCGCGGTTACCGGGAAAACTATTCCTGAGCTGGAACAGCATTTTGAAGGCAAAATGTATGGCCACCTGAAAGGCGAAGTCGCCGAAGCGGTATCGGGCATGCTGATTGATCTGCAGGAGCGCTATCACCGTTTCCGTAACGACGAAGCGTTTCTCAATCAGGTGATGAAAGACGGCGCGGAAAAGGCCAGCGCGCGGGCTTCTCAAACCCTGAAAGCGGTATACGAAGCGATTGGCTTTGTCGCCAAGCCGTAAGCGACGCAACAGCTAAAAGGGCGGGATGATATCCCGCCCTTTTTTATGCCTGTCGCTTTATGGGAGGCAAGGTTAATGGTTCGAAAACCAGTTCAGTTTATCCCGCAGACCGACCACGCGGCCGACGATGATCAGCGCCGGGCTGGCCATCTGCTGCGCCAGAATATCCAGTTGTCCTAAGGTGCCGCTGACCACTTTTTGCGTCACAGCGGTGCCGTTCTCGACGATGGCGGCGGGCATATCTTCAGCCATGCCGTGAGCGATAAGCTTCTCGCGGATCGCCGGCGCCTGGTTCAGACCCATGTAGAACACCAGGGTTTGCTTCTCCACCGCCAGGTTCGCCCAGTCCAGCTCGCCGCCGGTTTTCAGGTGGCCAGTGACCAGGCGGACGCCCTGCGCGAAATCGCGATGGGTCAAGGGGATCCCGAATAAGCGGAGCAGCCGGAGGCGGCGGTAATGCCAGGCACAACGGAGAAGGGGATGCCCGCCTCGCAAAGCGTCTCCAGCTCTTCCCCCCGCGGCCAAAGATAAAGGGATCGCCGCCTTTCAGCCGGACCACGCGTCTTCCTTTTTGCGCTTCGCGCAGCAGGATCTGGTTGATCTCCTCCTGCGGGACGCAGTGGTAGCCTGAGCGCTTGCCGACGAATACCCGATCGGCATCGCGGCGCACCAGATTCATGATGTCATCGGAGACCAGCCGATCATAGACCACCACGTCAGCCTGCTGGATCTGCTGCAGGCCTTTGAGCGTGAGCAGCCCGGCGTCACCGGGGCCGGCGCCAACCAGCACCACCTCGCCGCGATGCTCCAACGGCTCCGTCAGCAACTGCTCAGTGGTATCCGCGACTGCCTGCCGATCGTCATTAGCCAGCGACTGCGCCAGACGGTCGTTAACAAACAGCTTCTCCCAGAAGCGGCGACGCTCGCCTACGGTGGCAAACTGCTGCTTAACCCGCGCGCGCAGATGGCCGGCATAGCGGGCCAGCTGGCCGAGATGCAGGGGCAGAATTGACTCCAGTTTCTCGCGCAGCAGGCGCGCCAGAACCGGTGATGTCCCGCCCGAGGAGACGGCGACCATCAGCGGCGAGCGATCGATGATCGACGGCATGATAAAGCTGGCCTGGCGCGGGGCATCCACCACGTTACAGAAGATACGCCGCGCTTCGGCCGCCTCGCTAACCTGCTGGTTGACCGTCTCATCATCAGTAGCGGCGATGGCCAGCCAGCAGTTATCCAGCAGCGAGGGGATAAACTCCCCCTGCACCAGAGTTAGCATCTGTGAATCAGCCCACACCTGAAACTGGGGCGTGAAGTCGAGCGCATTGACCGTGACGTTAGCGCCAGCATCCAGCAGCAGACGGGCTTTGCGTTCGGCGACATCCCCGCCGCCAACCAGTAAACAATCGCGCTGGCGCAACTGGCAGAATATGGGTAAGTGATCCACAGAATAACCTCATAAAAATAAGGGGTAGAAAACGAGTGGTCGTAGAATAGCAGCAAAGGTAATACAAAACATGCGACATATCCCGCACTCATGCGCTGTCGGTCAGAACTGTTACTTATATCTCCCCCCGTGGCCGGGGGGAGGGAGAAGGACTTACGCTTTAAGCTGAACGTGTCCGTCTTTCACGCGGGCGTCGAAGCGGGCGATAGAGTGGCTGGCATCTTCCATGCACAGGCCGTCGCTCAGGCGGAAGCGCTGTTTTTTCAGCGGGCTGGCGACCCATAGCGCGCCGTCATGCTCGGCGATAATCCCGCGAGACAGCACGCTGGCGTTGAAGAACGGATCAATGTTGCTGATGGCGAATACTCTGTCGTCATGGTAGGGACGGAAGATCGCCACCTGCTGCTGACCGAGCAGGGCGCAGACGCCGGTGGCCGGCAGGATGTCGTCGATGCTGCAGATATTTACCCACTGGCTCATGCTTTTTCCTCCACCAGAGTAACCGGGATACGCTCATACGGCGTGGCCGGGCGGTGCTGGTCACGTTCCGGCACCACCTGAACGTTCGGGTCGCGCTGGTCGCTGTTGATAAAGTGTTTGAAGCGGGTCTGCGCCGCCGGGTTGTTGACGGTCTCGGTCCACTCGCAGGCGAAGGCGGCGCGCAGGCGAGCCAGCTCTTCTTCCAGATGGTCGTTCAGACCGAGCTTGTCATCGATGATGACGCTGCGCAGATAGTCGATACCGCCTTCCATATTGTCCAGCCACGGGGCAGTGCGGGTCAGCTTATCGGCGGTGCGGATGTAGAACATCATAAAGCGGTCGAGATATTTGATGAGCGTATCGCGATCGAGGTCCGCGGCCAGTAGATCGGCGTGGCGTGGCTTCATCCCGCCGTTACCGCACACGTACAGGTTCCAGCCTTTCTCGGTGGCGATGATCCCGACGTCTTTGCCCTGAGCCTCGGCACATTCGCGGGTGCAGCCGGAGACGCCGAACTTCATTTTGTGCGGGGTGCGGATGCCTTTGTAGCGGTTTTCCAGTTCCACGCCGAAGCCGACGCTGTCGCCAACGCCGTAGCGGCACCAGGTGCTGCCGACGCAGGTTTTCGCCATTCGCAACGCTTTGGCGTAGGCGTGGCCGGTTTCGAATCCCGCTTCAATTAGCTGCCGCCAGATCTCCGGCAGGTCGTCTTTCTGCGCTCCAAACAGGCCGATGCGCTGAGAGCCGGTGATTTTGGTGTACAGATTGAATTCACGCGCGATGCGGCCCACGGCGACCAGCCCTTCCGGCGTGATTTCGCCGCCAGCTGAGCGCGGGATCACCGAATAGGTACCATCTTTCTGAATGTTGGCGAGGAAGTTGTCGTTGCTGTCCTGCAGCGGCGTGTGCTGCGGCTTGAGGATGTACTCATTCCAGCAGGAGGCCAGCAGGGAACCGACGGTCGGCTTACAGACTTCACAGCCGTAGCCCTGACCGTGTTTTTCCAGCAGCTCGTCGAAGGTTTTGATGCCTTCCACGCGGATCAGGTGGAACAGCTCCTGGCGAGAGTAGGCGAAGTGTTCGCACAGATTGTTGTTGACCTCGATGCCCTGTTTCGCCAGCTCGGCGTTGAGCACCTGAGTGACCAGCGGAATACAGCCCCCGCAGCCGGTCCCGGCTTTGGTTTCCGCTTTCAGCGCCGCCACGGTGTGGCAGCCTTTATTGATAGCGGCGATCAGGTCGCCTTTGCTGACGTCGAAGCAGGAACAGATCTGCGCGCTGTCCGGCAGTTTATCCACGCCGATGGACGGCTTGCCGCTGCCGGCGTGGGCCGGGAGGATCAGCGAATCCGGGTTTTCCGGCAGCTCGATGGCGTTGAGCACCAGCTGCAGCAGATTGCCGTAGTCGCTGGTGTCGCCGACCAGTACCGCGCCGAGCAGCGTTTTGTTGTCGGCGCTGACGATCAGGCGCTTATAAACTTCTTTGCTTTCGTCGAGATAGACGTAGCTACGGGCGCCCGGCGTGCGGCCGTGGGCATCGCCGATCCCGCCCACGTCCACACCCAACAGCTTCAGCTTGGCGCTGAGGTCGGCGCCGGTGAAGCTATTTTCACTGCCGAGGAGATGGTCGACGGCCACCTGGGCCATTTTATAGCCGGGGGCGACCAGACCGTAGACACGGTTGTTCCAGCTGGCGCATTCCCCGATGGCATAGATATCCGGATCGGAGGTCTGGCAGCTATCGTTGACCATGATGCCGCCGCGCTGGGCGACCGCCAGCCCGCACTGGGTGGCCAGCTTATCGCGCGGGCGGATCCCGGTTGAGAAGACGATGAAATCGACCTGCAGCTCGCTACCGTCGGCGAAGTGCATGGTTTTGCGCGCCTCGGTGCCCTGCTGAACAATCTCTTTGGTGTTTTTGCTGGTGTGAACTTTCACGCCCATGCTTTCGATTTTGCGCCGCAACTGCTCGCCGCCCATCTGGTCGAGCTGTTCGGCCATCAGCATCGGCGCGAATTCGATAACATGGGTTTCCACGCCGAGGTTTTTCAACGCGCCGGCCGCTTCCAGGCCGAGCAGGCCGCCGCCGACTACCGCGCCGCGTTTGCTGCGGCGGGCGCAGGATTCGATGGCGTTAAGATCTTCAATAGTGCGATAGACGAAGCAATCCTGGGTTTCCGCGCCTTTAATCGGCGGGATCCACGGGTATGAGCCGGTCGCCATAATCAGCTTGTCGTAGAACACGGTACGCCCGGCGCTGGAGTGGATCACTTTCTCCTGGCGGTTGATGGTGATCGCCCGTTCGCCGACCAGCACCTTGACGCCGTGTTTCTCATAGAAACCTTCGCGTACCAGCGACAGTTCTTCCGCAGTGTGATGGGAGAAATAAGACGACAGGTGGACGCGGTCGTAGGCGATACGCGGTTCTTCACAGAACACGGTAATGTCGAACTGTCCGGCAGGCGCCTTATCGAGAAGCTCTTCGATAAAGCGATGGCCAACCATGCCGTTACCGATAATAGCGATTCTGACTTTGCTCATTTTTGCCTCGATTTCTTTTCTATTACCGCCTACCTTAACGATTCAGCCATCAGGCTTATTGATGCAAATCAATGACAACTTCACCTACCACTTAATGGGTATGTGTTTGATTTGTCAGTATTTTTATAAGTCATGGAAAACGCTGACTTTTCCTTTTTGCTGATTTTGTGTACAAGAATTGGGTAAGCCGCGATTGGGGTTAGACAGAAAACAAGCCGTATTGAATAGAGAGGGTGATATGACAGCAGCGCCGCTTTGGTTGATTCAGAACGTACGCCTGGCAGACCGCGACGGCCTGTGGCAAATAGCCATTGATAAGGGCCGCTTTGGCGAGATCACGCCGATGGGGGAGGCGCACGATGAAAGCTACGAGGTATTGAACGCTCGCGGCGGGCTAGCGATCCCGCCTTTTATCGAGCCGCATATCCATCTGGATACCACCCAGACGGCCGGCGAGCCGAACTGGAATCAGTCCGGTACTCTGTTCGAGGGGATTGAGCGCTGGGCGGAGCGGAAAGCGCTGCTCAGCCATGAGGACGTCAAAGCCCGGGCGTGGAAAACCCTGAAGTGGCAGATCGCCAATGGCGTGCAGTTTGTCCGCACTCATGTCGATGTTTCCGATCCCACGTTAACGGCGCTGAAGGCGATGCTGGAGGTCAAACAGGAGGTGGCGCCATGGGTCGAGTTACAGATTGTCGCTTTTCCACAGGAGGGGATCCTCTCTTACCCCAACGGCGAGGCGCTGCTGGAGGAGGCCCTCAAGCTGGGGGCGGACGTCGTCGGGGCGATCCCGCATTTTGAGTTCACCCGTGAATATGGTGTGGAATCGCTGCATATCGCCTTCCGTCTGGCGCAGCAATATGACCGCCCACTGGATATTCACTGCGATGAAATTGATGATGAGCAGTCGCGCTTTGTTGAAACCGTTGCCGCGCTGGCGCTGAAAGCGGGGATAGGGCCGCGGGTAACGGCCAGCCATACCACCGCTATGCACTCCTATAATGGCGCTTATACCTCGCGTCTGTTCCGCTTGCTTAAGCTCTCCGGCATCAACTTTGTCGCCAATCCGCTGGTGAATATTCATCTGCAGGGCCGGTTTGACGACTACCCGAAGCGACGGGGCATTACCCGGGTGAAGGAGCTGTTGGCGGCGGGGATCAACGTTTGCTTTGGTCATGATGACGTCTTTGACCCGTGGTACCCGCTGGGGACCGGCAATATGCTGCAGGTCCTGCATATGGGGCTCCATGTTTGCCAGCTGATGGGCTACCAGCAGATCAACGACGGCCTGCAGCTTATCACCGACAACAGCGCCCGCACGTTTGGCCTCGAGGATTACGGCATTGTCAGCGGTAACCCGGCTAACCTGATCATTCTCCCGGCGGAGAATGGCTTTGAGGCCGTCCGCTGCCAGGTGCCGGTGCGCTGGTCAATTCGCCAGGGAAGGGTGATCGCGACCACCCAGCCGGCGCAAAGCTGGATCCAAACTGACCGCGGTGGCGAGGAGCTTTCTTTTATGAGGAACAGCCCCCTTGCGGATGCAAAGGGGCCGAAGGCTTAGTGAGACGCCGCCTGAGCGTTGTTCTGGCGATGACGGGAGACGAAGCCGAGGATAAAGCACATTACGAATACCACGGCATAGAGGCCGTTAGCGGTGTGCAGCGCGGCCAGGGGACCGCTGGCCGCCACAATCGGGCCGGTGACCACGAAAGTGAGCATGGTGCCGATGGTGCCGCAGGTGAGGATAAAGTTCACCAGCTTCGGCGAAGCGACCCGCGTCTGCTGCGAACCGAGCGTAATGATCGAGGTGTAAATGGCGCTGGAGAAGAAGCCCAGGGTCAGAATAAACCACGGCATATGCTCCGGCGAACCATTGATAAACAGGTACATCAGCACCGTCGCGAGCCCGGCGAGGACGGTTAAGATACGCTGCAGGTCGAAGAAGCGCAGGATGAAGCTGAATGACCACATGCCGATCATGTAGGACATCCAGAAATCGCTCACCAGTTTACCGGCGTCGCCGAGGCTCATGCCCAGGCTCTTCGCATATTCCGGTACCCAGGAGATAAAGCCCAGCTGACCGAGGATGTAGCACAGCGCCGCAACGGAGAGGAACAGTACGCCAATGCCCCACTTCTCTTTCACCACCGGCTGGCTGTTTTCGCTCTGGGCTTTTTTGCCCAGCACCGGGAAATCACAGCCGAAAGTCAGGACGAAAATAGCGACATATACCAGACCAATACAGGCGTAGACCCAGTACCACTCGATGCTGCGCGCCAGCAGGACGGCGGCGACCATCGGGAAAATCATGCCCGCCATGCTAAAGAAGGAGTCGGTAAACAGCAGACGCGCCCCGCGCTGACGGCCTTCATACATATGGGTGATCAGGAAGGTCCCGATCGACATGGTGATCCCGCTCACCAGGCCAAGAACGAACATTGACGCGGAGAACAGCGCCAGGCTGTGGCTGAGCATCAGGCCGGCCACCGCCAGCACCATCAAAATAAAGCCAAAGCGCAGCTGAGTTTTCAGCGGCACGATTTCCATCAGCCAGGCATTGAGGAAGATGGAGATAAGAATACCGGCGTTCAGAAAGGTAAAGGTGTTGCTCATACTGGAAACGGGCAGATGGAAATAATCCGCAATGTTACCCATCACCATCCCGGTGACGATCACCAACGCGCCGGTCAGGGCGTAGGAGAAGAAGCTGATCCATGTGAGCTTAATACGGTTGCTGTTAGTCATGACTGGCCTGTGAATAGAAAGGTAAAGCGCGTTGACGCTGCGCCGGGCGGACAGATTTTATTCGTTCAGGTGATGTAATTAAATGTTTATTGTGAAATGGGTTATCTTTTGCATGTTTTAATGTGATCTGCATCACGATTGTTCGCTGCAAAGGAGATCGTTTGCGCGGTTACAATTATTACAGCTAAGTAAAATTTGGTAAAAGGCTGGCCCAGGATGCAAAGGCTCTTTAGAATCAAGGCACTCGCTTTTATTCTGCTCCGTTAAGGAATTTCCATGCTCAAATCAACACTGGCGGCGATGGCTGCCGTTTTCGCTATTTCAGCGTTCTCCCCGGCCATGGCGGCAAAGGGCGATCCGCATGTGCTGCTGACCACTTCGGCAGGTAACATTGAGCTTGAGTTAAACAGCCAGAAAGCCCCGATTTCCGTGGATAACTTCCTGAAGTACGTCAACAGCGGCTTCTACAACAACACCACCTTTCACCGCGTGATCCCGGGATTCATGGTGCAGGGCGGCGGCTTTAACGAACAGATGCAGCAGAAGCAGCCTAACCCGCCGATCAAGAATGAAGCAGACAACGGCCTGCGCAACACCCGCGGCACCATCGCGATGGCGCGTACCGCCGATCAGGATAGCGCCACCAGTCAGTTCTTCATCAACGTGGCGGATAACGCCTTCCTCGACCATGGCCAGCGCGACTTTGGCTATGCGGTATTCGGCAAAGTGGTGAAGGGGATGGATGTTGCGGATAAGATCTCCCAGGTCCAGACCCATAACGTTGGTCCGTACCAGAATGTGCCGACCAAACCGGTCGTTATCCTCTCTGCGAAAGTGCTGCCCTAATCCTCCCGCGGCGCGGTGGTCTATCGCCGCGCCCGGTCGCCTCCCGGCATAACCTGAAATTGCTGCTTATACTTGTGGCACACAGGGGACGATAAGGGGGGCGACGATGCGTCCACTCACCGATAAGCAAAAATCCCGACTCTGGGAACAGACACGCAATACCAATTTTCAGGCCAGCCGTCGCCTTGAAGGCGTGACGGTGCCGCTGGTTACGCTGACTGCCGAAGAGGCGCTGGCGCGTCTGGCGACGTTGCGGAGGGAGTATGAGCGATAAATTCGGCGATGAACGCGATCCTTATCTCTATCCGGCGCTGAACGTGCTGCGCAACCGTCTCGGCATCCGCCAGGCTAAAAATCTGCAGCAGGCCGCCTTTGAGATGACAGCGCTGCGGGCGGCCACTCTGCCGCTGGGCCCGCGGGTGCGCGGCTTACCCTATCTGTGCGCTATTCATCACCAGTTGTATCAGGATCTGTTTGACTGGGCGGGCCGCTTGCGTGAAGTGAACCTCTACCTGGGCGATACGCCGTTCTGCCACTTTGCCCGGATCGAGGAGGAGGGGAATGCCCTGATGCAGGCCCTTGAGCAGGAGGATTATCTCAGTGGCCTGCCGCGCGATACCTTCATCGAACGCCTGAGCTGGTTCTATGGTGAAATTAATGTGCTGCACCCTTTTCGTCTTGGCAATGGCCTGACCCAGCGCATTTTCTTTGAACAGCTGGCGATACATGCCGGCTACCTTCTTAACTGGCGTGACGTTGACCCCGCCGGCTGGAGTGCGGCCTGCCAGCAGAGCGCGATGGGCGATCTGGCCCCGCTGGTGGCGATCTTTCGCAAAGTGGTAAGCGAAGCGCGGGAATCTGAGTAGAATAGCCCGGTTTTGATTGTTCCGGAGCCGCTATGATCCTGCTTATCGATAACTATGACTCTTTCACCTGGAATCTGTATCAGTACTTCTGCGAACTGGGGGCGGAAGTACTGGTCAGGCGCAACGATGCGTTGACGCTGGAGGAGATAGCGGCGCTGGCGCCGGAGAAAATCGTGATCTCGCCAGGCCCCTGCACGCCGGATGAGGCGGGGATTTCCCTCGCGGTTATCCGCCACTATGCCGGAAAAACGCCGCTGCTGGGCGTCTGTCTCGGGCATCAGGCGATCGCCCAGGCGTTTGGCGCGACTATCGTGCGGGCGGCCCAGGTCATGCATGGCAAAACCTCGCTTATCGAGCATAACGGCGAAGGGGTGTTTCAGGGGCTGAATAATCCCCTGACGGTGACCCGCTATCACTCGCTGGTGATTGACCCGCCGACGCTCCCGTCCGAGTTTAACGTCACTGCCCGCAGCGCCAGCGGTGAGATTATGGGGATCCGTCACCGCGAATGGGATCTCGAGGGCGTGCAGTTTCATCCGGAAAGCATCCTCAGCGAGCAGGGCCATCAATTGCTGGCCAACTTTTTGAAACGGTGATTTTCAGTTGCTATTGACTGATTTTTTATGCATATTTTGTGATTAGATTATCATAATCGCATCTGCGTAACGAAGAGGGATGGGCAAGACATGGCAACTGAACAACCGGCAATCACCCGCGCCACATTCGATGAAGTTATTTTGCCAATTTATGCACCGGCAGAATTCATCCCGGTGAAGGGGAAAGGCAGCCGCGTCTGGGATCAGCAGGGGAAAGAGTATATCGATTTCGCCGGCGGTATCGCGGTGACGGCGCTTGGCCATTGCCATCCGGCGCTGGTGGCGGCGCTGCATCAGCAGGGCGAAACGCTGTGGCACACCAGCAACGTCTTTACCAATGAGCCGGCGCTGCGTCTGGGACGTAAACTTGTCGAGGCTACCTTCGCCGAGCGCGTGGTGTTTATGAACTCCGGCACCGAAGCCAATGAAACGGCCTTTAAGCTGGCGCGTCACTATGCGGTGACCCGCCATAGCCCGTATAAAACCAAAATCATCGCCTTCCATAATGCCTTTCATGGCCGCTCCCTGTTTACCGTTTCCGTCGGCGGTCAGCCGAAGTATTCCGATGGTTTCGGCCCAAAACCGGCGGATATTGTCCATGTTCCCTTCAACGATCTGCAGGCGGTAAAAGCGGTGATGGATGACCACACCTGCGCGGTGGTGGTGGAGCCGATTCAGGGCGAAGGCGGCGTGACGGCGGCCACGCCGGCTTTCCTGCAGGGACTGCGCGAGCTGTGCGATCAGCACCAGGCGCTGCTCGTCTTTGATGAAGTACAGTGCGGTATGGGGCGTACCGGATCGCTGTTCGCCTATATGCACTACGGCGTGACCCCGGATATTCTGACCAGCGCCAAAGCGCTGGGCGGCGGCTTCCCGGTCAGCGCCATGCTGACCACCCACGAGATCGCCAGCGCCTTCCATGCGGGCTCCCATGGCTCAACCTACGGCGGCAACCCGCTGGCCTGCGCGGTCGCCAACGCCGCCTTCGATCTGATCAATACCCCGGCGGTGCTGGATGGCGTGAGCGCGAAGCGCGAACTGTTCGTCAAACACCTGCAGCGGCTGGATGCCGAGTTTGATCTGTTCAGTGATATACGCGGGATGGGCCTGCTGATCGGCGCGGAACTCAAGCCGCAGCACAAAGGCCGCGCGCGTGATTTCCTCTATGCCGCGGCCGACGCCGGCGTCATGGTGCTCAACGCCGGGCCGGACGTGATGCGTTTTGTTCCCTCGCTGATCATCGACGAGCAGGATATTACTGAAGGGATGGCGCGCTTTGCCCAGGCGGTGGCAAAGGTGATTAACGGTTGATCTTCCGCAGCCAGATGCCATGGTGCGGCCGCTGACGCCATGCCACTGACGAAATGGTGTGCATGGTGTTCAGATGGCCCAGAATGCGTTGCAGATGCTGCTCCAGGGTGCTTAACGGACCGATCGGCACCTCGCTTTCCGGCGACTCCATAATATTGGCATCCCCTGCGCTGCCGGGACCATCGCTGTCCAGCCGCTGCTGGCAGCGCTGCAGCGCAATCTCACAGGATTCGAGATAGCGCTGGGCAAGATCCGGGGTCAGCATCGTATGCTCCCGGGCCAGGGTGGTCATAGCGTTGATGTGTTCGACGATAAACTGGCTGTGCGTCACCCACAGCTTCATATCTTCCAGATAGTGGGTATTAAACCCGGGTTCCTGCATCGCCTGATTCAGGGAGTTGTAGAGCGCGTTGTGCGCCTGGTTGACGCGCATGCGTTGATAGGCCAGCGCGGGGGCTTTCGGGTCGGGGCTGAGGATCAGGCGAATTGCCTGCTGGTCGGCCTCCAGCGCATCGTGGGCGTTTTTTTTCAGCAGGCCGCTCTGCCACTGCGGCCACAGCCAGACCATCCCGCCGAAGGCAATCAGGCAGCCGATAAGGGTGTCGATCAGCCGGGCGATAATAAACTGTTCGCCGTTAAGCGTCAGCAGCTGCAGGGTATATACCGCCGTCACCGTAAACCCAACCATCGCCCAGCCATAGTGTTTGCGAATGATCAGATAGCTGAGCAGGGTAATCAGCAGCATCCCGCTCAGGGTGTAGCTCTCCGGAACGTGAAAATGCAAGGTCAGCCCGGCGATCGTCAGGCCGGCGAGCGTCCCCGCCGCCCGGTGAACAATACGCACCCGGGTGGCGCCATAGCCGTTATGGGTGACGAAAAGCACCGTCATCAGGATCCAGTAGGGCTTAGGCAAGTGCAGGGCGTTGCCCATCAGGCTGGCGACGCTCAGCATCACGCTGATGCGGGCGGCATTGCGCAGCGCGGGCGATTTTAGCGACAGGTAGTTCTTTAGCGCGGGCAATAGCGGTAAACGACGTTCTTTGTCGGCCATCAGGTCCCGGGCATACAGCGGGCGCTGGGTATGCAGCACCCGGGCGATGCGGCTGAAGTGCCAGGCGCAGAAGTGGCCGACCGGGTTATCCGGATGTTGTCTGGCGATCTTTTCCAGAGCCTCGATCTGTTTATCCATCTGAAAGCGCTTTGGAAAGCGATGATAGAGCATGTCATCCGCCAGCACGCGCAGGCGGGCGGCGACGGTCTGCGCGTTCCAGCGGATCACCGCTTCAGCATGGCTGCGTTCCACCAGCTTTTGCACCTCTTCCGGCTGATGCAGGCTGACCGAAATATGCTCCTGCAGATCCAGCCCCATCTGAAACGCCCGCAGCAGGCGCTTATGATCGTTGCGTTGGTTAGCGGCCAGCATATGCATCTGCTGATAGCACTGAGTAATCAGATCGACCACTTTCTGCTGGCGGGTGAGCAGCGGCGGCAGGGCGGTCGAGGGATCGGTATGCTGGGTCAGCAGGCTGTATTTGGCTTCACAGTAGTCCGCCAGCTCCCGGTAAAGCAGGCTAAGCGACTCCCGTAGCGGCTGTTCGCGCCACAGCCAGAACCAGAACCAGTTAAACACGCCGTACCACAGCGTGCCGAAGGCGTAGATCAGCAGCGGCTCCCAGATGGGCATATTGCCCGCCAGGCTCAGGGTAAAGATGGCGGCGATCAGCGACGCGGGCAGCAGCCGCGCGTGCAGCGAACTGATCTCCGCGGTAACGCCGAGCAAGAGCGCCAGGCCGCTGAGAATAAACGGCAGGGGTATCGCCTGGGCAAGCAGCAACTGCACCACCAGACTGCATCCGGCAAACAGGCAGCCGCCGATAATCAGGCGTTTGAAAAAGCGCTTATGCGGGGTATCAAGACCGGCAATGTTGCAGCAGGCGGGGACTAAGGAAAATAACAGCCCCTGCTGGAGATGGCCGAGCAGAAGACCGATGGCCACGGGCAGACACAGCACCAGCGTTTGCCGCAGTGCATAGTTGACTTCCGGGTGGTAAATCAGCCTGCGCCACATGAGGGAAAAACAAAAACGGCGTACTGCGGGAGCAATACGCCGCTTAGCAACTTAACGGGTGCCGTAGACGACGATGGTTTTACCGTGCGCGGAAATCAGGTTCTGATCTTCCAGCATTTTCAAAATACGACCAACGGTTTCACGAGAGCAGCCGACGATCTGACCAATTTCCTGGCGGGTAATTTTAATTTGCATACCGTCCGGGTGGGTCATGGCATCCGGTTGCTTCGCCAGGTTCAGCAGCGTCTGGGCGATACGGCCCGTCACGTCGAGGAAGGCCAGGTTGCCCACTTTCTCAGACGTGACCTGCAGACGGCGAGCCATTTGCGAAGAGAGACGCATCAGAATGTCCGGGTTCACCTGGATCAGCTGACGGAATTTCTTATAAGAGATTTCGGCCACTTCACATGCGGTTTTCGCCCGTACCCAGGCGCTACGTTCCTGACCCTCTTCAAACAGGCCTAATTCACCGATGAAATCGCCCTGGTTGAGGTAGGAGAGGATCATCTCTTTACCTTCTTCATCCTTGATGAGTACAGCCACGGAGCCTTTAACGATGTAGTACAGCGTTTCTGCTTTTTCACCCTGGTGGATCAGCGTGCTCTTTGATGGGTACTTATGAATGTGGCAATGAGACAAGAACCATTCAAGGGTAGGGTCTGTTTGCGGTTTGCCAAGCACCATGCGCGGTTATCCTCTGTTATAAGCTATCTCCGGGCGCCGACACTACACGGCGTCCGGGCATGCAATCGTATTGTTTCCCTATACCTGGGAAGCTGGCTGATGATTTTTCGACAGCCCGTAATGTGAACTCCTCTGCATACATGCAGTACATCATTGTATTACTGTAGCATCCAGACTGTTTTAGCATAGCTTTCGCCGCATGTCTCCTGGTGTCTCGCTTCAGCATGACGCAGGTCGCCTTCCGTTGCGAGAATTGTTATGTGCGCGTAATCTGACAGGAATATTGCGATACTGGAGTTAAATTTTATGCAAGCGCGTGTGAAATGGGTAGAAGGGTTAACCTTTATCGGGGAGTCCGCATCGGGACACCAGATTCTGATGGATGGCAACTCCGGGGATAAGGCTCCCAGCCCGATGGAGATGGTGCTGATGGCGGCGGGCGGTTGCAGTGCGATCGATGTGGTCTCCATTCTGCAAAAAGGTCGTCACGACGTGACCAATTGCGAAGTGAAGCTGACCTCCGAGCGTCGCGAAGAGGCTCCGCGTCTGTTCACGCATATTAATCTGCATTTTATCGTCACCGGCAAGGCGCTGAAAGATGCCGCGGTCTCCCGGGCGGTGGACCTGTCGGCAGAGAAATACTGCTCGGTGGCGCTGATGCTGGAAAAAGCGGTGAACATCACCCACTCCTATGAAGTGATCGAGGCGTAGTCTTCGCCTGCCGTTGTATCGAATCTCAACCCCGGCCAGGCCGGGGTTTTTTGGTTAGCCTATCTTACGGCCTTCCATCAGGCGCTCGACCAGCGGCGTCATGATAAGCTCCATCGCCAGCCCCATTTTACCGCCCGGCACCACCAGGGTGTTCATGTGCGAGATAAACGAGCCCTGCAGCATCGCCAACAGCCAGGGGAAATCGATATTCTGCAGATTGCGGAAATGAATCACCACAAAGCTCTCGTCCAGCGAGGGGATCGCTTTGGCGGCAAACGGGTTGGAGGTGTCCACCGTCGGCACGCGCTGAAAGTTGATATGGGTGCGGGAAAATTGCGGGGTAATGAAGTTGATGTAATCTTCCATCGAGCGGACGACCGAGTCCATCACCGCCTCCCGGGAGTGGCCGCGTTCGCTGGTGTCGCGAATAAGCTTTTGGATCCACTCGAGGTTAACGATAGGCACCACCCCGACCAGCAGGTCGACATGGCTGGCGACATCATGCTGCGGCGTGACAACCCCGCCGTGCAGCCCCTCATAGAACAGCACGTCTGTCGGCTCCGGCAGCGGCTGCCAGGGGGTAAAGGTCCCCGGCACCTGATTCCACGGCACGGCTTCGTCATAGGTGTGGAGATATTTCCGCGACTGACCTTTGCCGTGGCGACCATAGTCGACAAAGGTCTGCTCCAGCAGGCCGAAGTCGTTCGCCTCCGGGCCAAAGTAGCTGATATGTTTACCCTGATCCCGCGCCTTACGGATCGCCATGTCCATTTCCGGGCGGGTGTAGCGATGAAAGCTATCGCCTTCCACCTCCGCGGCGTGCAGGTTTAGCTGCGCGAAGATTTTGCGAAAGGCAAGGCTGGTGGTGGTAGTGCCCGCGCCGCTGGAGCCCGTGACGGCGATCACCGGATGTTTGGCAGACATAACAACTCCCTGGTTAAACGATGTAGTGGCGTCGCCTTAGCCGTTAAACAGCGCGCGCGGCATAATATTGACCGTCTCATGCAGTTCCGACCACACAAGGACCGCCTCTCCGCGTTTCAGCTGCTGTTTTACATCGGCGACTTTATCGGCAAGTGAACGTTCATATTCACCATAATCGGTGCCTTCACGTAACACAAAGCTTTCAATCAGGTTATCCAGCGTTTCGGGATCCAGATCCTGCCAGGGAATAATCATACGGGAACCTCCAGCCAGCGGTTTAACCAGTCAGGAATGCGTCTTTCCAGCCACATCTCCGGTTTACGCAGAGTGCCGCTGACAAAGCCAACGTGGCCGCCTTGCTCGGTCAATTGATACTCTACGTTCGCGGGCAGTTGCTCCTGCGGCGGAATCGAGTGGTGATCCATAAACGGATCGTCTTTCGCGTGAATGATGAGCGTCGGCTTAGTGATATCGCTGAGCCGCGGCATGGCGCTGCATTGCCGGTAATAATCCAGCGCATCGGCAAAGCCATGGATTTTGGCGGTGATCATATCGTCAAATTCCCGGATGCGGCGCATCCCTTTGAGCTGGCGTAAATCGACGGGCAGCGAGCCCGGGTACGCTTTCAGCTTGCGTGAAGCGTTGGCTTTTAACAGATTGAGCAGATAGCGCTGATAAACTCGCGAGAAGCCCTTATCCATATGATAGCTGCAGGCTTCGAGCATGAAAGGCGCGGAGACGATCACCGCCGCATCCAGCGGGCAGCGGTCGCCTTCCTCTGCCAGCAGGCAGCCCAGCATATTGCCGCCCAGCGAATAGCCGACGGCCGCGGTCGGCGCGGGACCAAACTCGCGCTTCAGCCAGTGCAAAAACCAGGTGCCATCTTCCGTTTCGCCGGAGTGATAGATGCGGTGATTGCGGTTAGGTTCGCCGCTGCAGCCGCGGAAATGCATCACCACGCCCAGCCAGCCGCGCTGCATCGCCGCGTGGATCAGACCATGGGCGTACGGGCTGTGCAGACTGCCTTCCAGGCCGTGAAAAACGACGAGGCGCGGCTTATGGCGCGCCTGGTGCGGGTCTTCGCTCCAGGCCAGATCGACAAAATCGCCGTCCGGCAGCTCAAGGCGCTGCCAGTGCGGGGTAAAGCGCAATTTACGGCGAATCAGCCGCGGCAGCATGGTTTGCAGATGACGATTGCCCACGCCGCGCATCGGATGGAACTCACGCGAATCGTTTTCGGGGGGCGCCATGTCTGTGGGGATGATTTCAACCATAGCACCAGAACAATTAATAAACGTGATGATGACTATACCGCGCAGGGCATGCAGGGGGTTAGCCAATATGTGGTCTTGCGGCCAGTGACGCCAGCTTACAGCAAAAACAAATCATTGATGTCGCTGATGGCCAGGCCATGAAGAGGGCAGAAACCCACCCTGCCAGCGGCAGCGTACGCGCAGGCAGGATGAAGAGGAAGAGTTTAGCCTTCCTGAAGCATGCGCTCCAGCTGCTCCTGGGCCTCCAGCCAGGCCATCTCGCACTCCTCCAGCCCGGACTTCGCGCTAGCCTGTTGCTGCAGGCATTCGGTCAGCTCGGCTTTACGTGAGGCGTCATAAAGCTCACTGTCGCCAAGTTTTTCTTCCGCACTGGCCAACTGCGCGTTGAGCTTGTCCATCTCTTTTTCCAGACGGGCGATCTCTTTGCGCAGCGGTTGGGTCTGGCTGCGCAGCTCCGCTTCCCGACGCTTCTGGTCTTTGCGCGCCTGGGCGCTATTGCCGCTCTCTTTTGGCGCCTCGCCGCTCTGGGACTCCTGTTTTTGCGAGTCGCTGAGCCACTGCTGATAATCTTCCAGATCGCCGTCGAACGGCTCGACTTTACCATCGTGGACGAGGTACAGATCGTCAGTGGTGGAACGGATCAGGTGCCGATCGTGCGATACGACCACCAGCGCCCCTTCAAAGTCGATCAGCGCTTCGGTTAAGGCCTGACGCATATCGAGGTCAAGGTGGTTGGTCGGTTCATCGAGCAGCAGCAGGTTAGGGCGCTGCCAGACGATCAGGGCCAGTACCAGGCGCGCCTTTTCTCCACCGGAGAAGCGGCGGGTTTCTTCGCTCACCTTATCGCCCTGGAAACCAAAGCCGCCGAGATAATCACGCAGCTTCTGCTCCAGCTCCTGCGGCGCCAGACGCGCCAGGTGCTGCAGCGGCGACTCATCGGCGCGCAGGAATTCCAGCTGATGCTGGGCGAAGTAGCCGAGCTTGATGCCTTTCGCGAGGCCGATCTCGCCGCTTACGGGCTGGAGCTCGCCTGCCAGGAGCTTAATCAGCGTCGACTTCCCGGCGCCGTTGCGGCCCAGCAGGCCGATACGCGAGCCCGGCACCAGGTTAAGCTTGATGGAGTCGAGAATAATACGCTCGCCGTAGCCGGCGCTGACTTTCTCCATCTTCAGCAGCGGGTTAGGCAAGCTCTCCGGCTGGCGGAAGCTGAAGTGGAACGGGTTATCCACGTGCGCCGGAGCGATAAGCTCCATCCGCTCCAGCATTTTGATCCGGCTTTGCGCCTGCTTGGCCTTGGTGGCTTTGGCACGGAAGCGATCGATATAGCTTTGCAGGTGCGCGACGCGCTGCTGCTGGCTTTCGTACATCGCCTGCTGCTGAGCGAGGCGGGTGGCGCGCTGCACTTCAAACGAACTGTAGTTGCCGGTGTACTCAAACATTGTCTGCTGTTCGATATGGATAATTTTGTCGACGATAGGATCGAGAAAATCGCGATCGTGGGAGATGAGGATCAGCGTTCCCGTATAGCCCTTCAGCCACTTCTCCAGCCAGATCACCGCATCGAGATCGAGGTGGTTAGTCGGTTCATCGAGCAGCAGCAGATCGGAGCGGCAGATCAGCGCCTGGGCGAGGTTAAGGCGCATACGCCAGCCGCCGGAAAAATCGCTGACCGGCCGCTCAAGCTGTTCATTGCTGAACCCCAGACCGTGCAGCAGGCTGGCGGCGCGCGAACGGATCGTCCAGGCGTCGATGGCGTCCAGCTTACCGTGGACGGTGGCGATAGCATGACCGTCGTTGCGTTCGTTAGCCTGCTGGAGCGCGGCCTCCAGCTGGCGATATTCTCGATCGCCGTCAATGACATAATCGATTGCCGGCTGCGGTAGCGCCGGGGTTTCCTGATTCACCCAGGCCAGCTGCCAGTTGCCGGGAAAGGTCATACTGCCGCCGTCAGCGCTTATCTCGTTTTTCAAAAGCGATAGCAGCGTCGATTTCCCGCAGCCGTTTTTCCCCACCAGACCGACCTTTTGGCCAGGATTGATGGTAGCGGTGGCGTTGTCCAGCAGGACGCGTACGCCGCGACGAATTTGTAACGAGGAGAAAACAATCATAAGGCGCCGTATGTTCAGACTATGTTAATTTGTCATTATGATAATGTAGTGTGGAAGCGAATCGCTTCACCGGGCCGCCATGGTAGCCCAAAACGAAGACGATACACAAAGTCATTCTGGCTGTGTCAAAACGCCGGGGCTGTGCAGGCCGCCAGAAGACCTACGGGAGGGGAATGATGTCTCAGACAGCGAAAGTGTTGCTGCTGTATGCCCACCCAGAATCTCAGGATTCCGTGGCCAACCGGGTTTTATTAGAGCCGGCCTTACAGTTGCCGAACGTCACCGTGCACGATCTCTACGCGCACTATCCGGATTTTTTTATCGATATTGCTTACGAACAGGACCTGCTGCGCCAGCATGAGGTGATTGTTTTCCAGCACCCTTTATATACCTGGAGCTGTCCGGCGCTGCTTAAGGAGTGGCTGGATCGTGTGTTAAGCCGCGGCTTCGCCAGCGGCACCGGAGGGAACGAACTGGCGGGAAAGTACTGGCGCAGCGTGATCACTACCGGCGAGCCTGAGAGCGCCTACCGTCGCGATGCTAATCGCTATCCGATGAACGATATTTTACGTCCTTTTGAACTGACCGCCGGCATGTGCCGTATGCACTGGATGAGCCCCATTATCGTCTACTGGGCCCGGAGGCAGCAGCCAGAGGAGCTGCGCAGCCGCGCCCTGGCCTACCGGGACTGGTTGGCCAACCCCATCGCCGCCGGAGGTGTCCATGGCGGGATCTGATTTGCTGCTGGCGGGGGTGTTGTTTTTGTTCGCGGCCGTCATCGCCGTCCCTCTGGCTTCAAGACTGGGGATTGGCGCGGTGCTGGGCTATCTGCTGGCCGGGATCGCCATTGGTCCGTGGGGGCTCGGGTTTATCAGCGATGTGGATGAAATTCTCCATTTCTCTGAGCTCGGCGTAGTGTTTCTGATGTTTATCATCGGCCTGGAGCTCAATCCCGCCAAGCTATGGCGACTGCGGAGCTCCATCTTCGGCGTTGGCGCGGCGCAGGTGATGCTCAGCGCGGCGATCCTCGGTGGGTTGTTGATGACGACCGGGTTTTCATGGCAGGCGGCGGTGGTCGGCGGGATCGGCCTGGCGATGTCTTCCACCGCCATGGCGCTGCAGCTGATGCGTGAGAAGGGAATGAGCCGCAGCGAAGCGGGACAGCTAGGCTTTTCGGTGCTGCTGTTTCAGGATCTGGCGGTGATCCCGGCGCTGGCGCTGGTGCCCCTGCTGGCCGGTTCAGCGGATGAGCATGTGAACTGGTTGACGGTCGGCATGAAGGTCCTGGCCTTTGCCGGGATGCTGATTGGCGGACGCTATCTGCTGCGGCCGGTGTTCCGTTTTATCGCCAGCTCGGGGGTCAGGGAGGTGTTCACTGCCGCCACGCTGCTGTTGGTCCTCGGATCTGCCCTGTTTATGGAGGCGCTGGGGCTGTCGATGGCGCTGGGCACCTTTATTGCCGGCGTGCTGCTGGCGGAAAGTGAGTATCGCCACGAACTGGAGATCGCTATCGATCCGTTCAAGGGGCTGCTGCTCGGGTTGTTCTTTATTTCCGTCGGCATGGCGCTGAACCTTGGCGTACTGTATACCCATCTGCTGTGGGTGGCGGTGAGCGTGGCGGTGCTGGTGGCGGTAAAAATGCTGGTGCTCTATCTGCTGGCCCGTCTCTATGGCCTGCGAAGTTCCGAGCGGATGCAGTTCGCGGGCGTATTAAGCCAGGGCGGCGAGTTCGCGTTTGTCCTCTTTTCGCTGCCCGCCTCTCAGCGGTTGTTTCAGCACGACCAGATGGCGCTGCTGCTGGTGGCGGTAACGTTGTCGATGATGACGACGCCGCTGCTGATGAAGGGGATAGATAAGCTATTGTCGCGACGGCTGAACCCGGCGGACGATACCGGTGAGGCGCCGTGGGTGGAGGATGACAAGCCGCAGGTGATTATTGTCGGGTTTGGTCGCTTTGGTCAGGTCATTGGTCGCCTGCTGATGGCCAATAAGATGCGTATTACGGTACTGGAGCGGGACATCAGCGCGGTAAATCTGATGCGCAACTATGGCTATAAAGTCTATTTTGGCGATGCCACCCAGCTGGAGCTGCTGCGCTCGGCGGGAGCGGAAGAGGCGCAGTCGATCGTCATCACCTGTAATGAGCCAGAAGATACCATGCGGCTGGTGGAAATGTGTCAACAACACTTTCCACATCTGCATATTCTGGCCCGCGCTCGCGGGCGCGTTGAGGCGCATGAGCTGCTGCAGGCCGGCGTGACGCAGTTTTCTCGTGAAACTTTCTCCAGTGCGTTGGAACTGGGGCGCAAAGCGCTCATCACCCTCGGGATGCATCCTCACCAGGCCCAGCGCGCGCAGCTGCACTTCCGACGCCTCGATATGCGAATGCTGCGCGAGCTAATGCCAGTGCATACTGATACGGTACAGATATCACGCGTGCGGGAGGCCCGGCGCGAACTGGAAGAGATTTTCCAGCGCGAAATGCAGAAAGAGAGCCGGCAACTGGACGGCTGGGACGAGTTTGAATAAAGGTAAATCTTATGGCAGTGCGTAAACGTTTTATTGCCGGGGCGAAATGTCCGGCGTGCCAGGCGCAGGATTCGCTGGCAATGTGGCGTGAGAATAATGTCGATGTTGTTGAGTGCGTTAAATGCGGTCATCAGATGCGTGAGGCAGATAAAGAGGCCCGTGAGCATGTACGCAAAGAGGAGCAGGTGATTGGCATTTTTCATCCCGACTAGCGTTATCCGTCGGCTTTTTTTAAGCTAAAGGGTACACGGCAGCAGAATTCCGCTACAATCTGCGCCACTATTCTTCCCATCTCAGGAGATATCATGAAAGTAGCAAAAGACCTGGTGGTCAGCCTGGCCTATCAGGTACGTACAGAAGACGGTGTGTTGGTTGATGAGTCTCCGGTAAGCGCGCCGCTGGATTACCTGCACGGTCACGGCTCCCTGATTTCCGGCCTGGAAAACGCGCTGGATGGCCACGAAGTGGGCGACAAATTTGACGTTGCCGTCGGCGCTAACGACGCTTACGGTCAGTATGACGAAAACCTGGTGCAGCGTGTACCAAAAGACGTCTTCATGGGCGTTGATGAACTGCAGGTTGGCATGCGCTTCCTGGCTGAAACCGATCAGGGTCCGGTACCAGTAGAAATCACTGAAGTTGAAGACGACCACGTTGTGGTTGATGGCAACCACATGCTGGCTGGCCAGAACCTGAAGTTTAATGTGGAAGTCGTCGCCATCCGCGAAGCGACTGCGGAAGAGCTGGAGCACGGTCACGTGCACGGCGCGCATGGCCACGATCACGATCATGACCATGGTCATGACGGTTGCTGCGGCGGCCACGGCCACGATCATGGTCACGACCATGGTAAAGGCGGCTGCGGCGGCCACGGTGGCTGCGGCTGCCACTAATCTTTGCGCTTCGGCACGAAGACGACAAAAAAGCGGGGAAACCCGCTTTTTTTACGCCTCAATAGTGCGGCGGTGGCGTCTCTTCCGCCTGGGAGGCGATATGGGAGGGTTGGGTCGCCTTCAGCTTCTCGATCATCAGACGCATATGCTCCCGCATCTTCGCCATCTCGATCTCGTGGGCGGTCACGGTTTTGTTGAGGTCTTCGATGGTGATTTCCTGAAACGCCAGCCGGCTTTCCAGCTCCGCAAGGCGCGTTTCTAATGTGCTATCGTGCATGGGTAACCTCTTTAGTCTGATCCTGCGGGCGGATTCTACTTAAGTTTCCCCTGGCGCGCAGCATCGCTGCGCCGTACAGGAAACTTATTCATACAAAAATAGTCCTAAAAGAGACGATATTCAGGAACGTCCGTATGTAGATTTTAACGGCAACGTTCTATAGTACGTTTTTTGCTTTTTACGATAACCCTGGGGCGAGAGGCCCCGGCCCTGGAGAAATGGATGAAATCACTGTTTAAAGTAACGCTGCTGGCGACCACAATGGCCGTCGCCCTGAATGCACCGCTGACCTTCGCTGCAGATACGGCAACGAAGGCAGCCCCGGCGGCTGAGAGTAAATCGGCATTTAAAAATGACGATCAGAAATCGGCCTATGCGCTGGGCGCGTCCCTGGGGCGTTACATGGAAAACTCCCTGAAAGAACAAGAGAAGCTGGGCATTAAGCTGGATAAATCCCAGCTGATCGCCGGCGTACAGGACGCGTTTGCCGATAAGAGCAAACTGTCCGACCAGGAGATCGAACAGACTCTGCAGGCCTTTGAAACGCGCGTGAAGACCGCGGCTCAGCAGAAAATGGAAAAAGACGCCACTGAGAACGAAGCCAAAGGCAAAGCTTTCCGTGACAACTTTGCCAAAGAGAAGGGCGTGAAAACCTCAAAAACTGGCCTGCTGTATAAAGTCGAGAAAGAAGGCGCTGGCGATGCGCCGAAAGATAGCGATACCGTGGTGGTAAACTACAAAGGTACCCTGATCGACGGTAAAGAGTTTGATAACTCTTATACTCGCGGCGAGCCGCTCTCTTTCCGTCTCGACGGTGTGATCCCGGGCTGGACTGAAGGCCTGAAGAACATCAAGAAAGGCGGCAAAATCAAGCTGGTTATTCCGCCGGACCTGGCCTACGGTAAAACTGGCGTCCCGGGCATCCCGGCCAACTCTACGCTGGTCTTTGATGTAGAACTGCTGGATATCAAACCGGCGCCGAAGGCAGATGCACAGCCGGAAGCCGCAGGCGATGCGAAAGCCGCGGACGCGAAAGCTGACGCTAAGAAGTAATCAGGTTCAGGCCGCCGTCTCGTCAGAGGCGGCGGCTTTTTTATTGAGCGCAGATATAATTAAAACTGGAAAGATCCTCAGGCGCTGTATTACTTTAGATAGCTTAATAATGATGATGAGCCTGCCCTGACAATAACGACAGGCTCCTGAAAAGGAGTGCTTTTTTTCATGTCCAGGTCGCTTTTAACCAATGAAACCAGCGAGCTTGACCTGCTGGATCAACGTCCCTTTGACCAGACCGATTTCGATATTCTCAAATCTTATGAAGCGGTAGTGGACGGGTTGGCGATGCTCATCGGTTCGCACTGTGAAATCGTGCTGCATTCTTTGCAGGATCTGAAATGCTCTGCCATCCGTATCGCCAATGGTGAACATACCGGCCGCCAAATTGGTTCACCGATTACCGATCTTGCGCTGCGCATGCTGCACGATATGACGGGCGCCGATAGCAGCGTTTCCAAATGCTACTTTACCCGCGCTAAAAGCGGCGTACTGATGAAGTCGGTGACGATTGCCATTCGCAACCGCGATCACCGGGTGATTGGTCTGCTGTGTATCAACATGAATCTGGATGTGCCGTTTTCCCAGATCATGAGCACCTTTATTCCGCCAGAAACGCCTGAAGTGAACTCGCCGGTGAACTTTGCTTCTTCGGTAGACGATCTGGTCGCCCAGACGCTGGAGTTCACCATTGAAGAGGTGAATGCCGATCGCAGCGTGTCTAACAATGCGAAAAACCGTCAAATCGTGCTGAATCTCTACGAGAAAGGGATCTTCGATATTAAAGACGCTATTAACCAGGTAGCCGATCGTCTGAACATCTCCAAGCACACCGTCTACCTCTATATTCGCCAGTTCAAAAGCGGCGATTTCCAGGGGCTGGATAAGTAATGCGTTTTGCCCTCACGGTGACCGGCCCAGCCTATGGCACGCAGCAGGCGAGCAGCGCCTGGCAATTTGCCCAGGCCGTGCTGCAGGAAGGCCATGAGCTGGCGTGCGTTTTTTTCTATCGCGAAGGCGTGCTTAACGCTAACCAGTTGACGGCGCCCGCCAGCGATGAGTTCGATCTGGTGCGCGGGTGGCAATCCCTCCACGATGAGCACGGCGTCGCGCTGCATATCTGCGTGGCGGCCGCCCTGCGTCGTGGCGTAACGGACGAACGCGAAGCGCAACAGCTCGCTCTGCCTGGCCACAATTTGCAGCCGGGTTTTACCTTGAGCGGGCTCGGCGCGCTAGCGGAAGCGGCGCTTACTTGCGATCGGATGGTGCAGTTCTGATGAAACGTGTGGCTTTTGTATTTTCCTCTGCGCCGCACGGCAGCGCCGCCGGCAGGGAAGGCCTCGATGCCTTATTAGCAACCTCCGCGCTCACCGACGATATTGGCGTGTTTTTTGTGGGCGACGGCGTGTTTCAGCTCTTACCCGAACAGCGGCCTGGCGCTGTGCTGGCCCGCGACTACATCGCTACCTTTAAATTGCTGTCGCTATATGATATCGACCAGTGCTGGCTGTGCGCCGACTCAGCGCGAGAGCGCGGCCTGGATCCCGCGACCCCGTGGGTGGTGGATGTCGAATGCCTGGCGCCGGATGCCCTGCGCGCCCGTCTGCATGAATATGATGTGATTTTGCGTTTCTGAGGCCCCCATGCTCCATACGCTCAGTGTTTCCCCCTGGCATGCCGACATCGCAGCGATGCTTCGTTTGATGGAGCACGGCGACGATCTGGTACTACTGTCTGACGGCGTCACCGCGGCCATCGCCGATGGTCGCTTCCTTGAGATCCTGCAATCCGCCCCCATAACCCTATACGTGCTGCAAGACGACGTTGACGCCCGCGGGCTGGCTGGTCAAATTGCGGACAGTGTCGGCAGGGTTAGCTATACTGATTTCGTCAGACTCACAGTCAAACATGCCGGTCAGTTGGCCTGGTGATGGCGGGATCGTTGTATATTTCTTGACACCTTTTCGGCACCGCCCTAAAATTCTGCGTCCTCATAATATATGAGGCGATTTATTACGTGTTTACGAAGCAAAAGCTAAAACCAGGAGCTATTTAATGGCAACAATTAACCAGCTGGTACGCAAACCACGCGCGCGCAAAGTTGCAAAGAGCAACGTGCCAGCGCTGGAAGCCTGCCCGCAGAAACGTGGCGTATGTACTCGCGTATATACCACCACTCCTAAGAAACCGAACTCCGCACTGCGTAAAGTTTGCCGTGTGCGTCTGACTAACGGTTTCGAAGTCACCTCCTACATCGGTGGTGAAGGTCACAACCTGCAGGAGCACTCCGTGATCCTGATCCGTGGCGGTCGTGTTAAAGACCTTCCGGGTGTTCGTTACCACACCGTTCGTGGTGCGCTTGACTGCTCCGGCGTTAAAGACCGTAAGCAGGCTCGCTCCAAGTACGGCGTGAAGCGTCCTAAGGCTTAATGGTTCTCCGTTAAGTAAGGCCAAACTGATTTATCTTAATGTCATACTAAACTCTTAGAGTTTTGGACAATCCTGAATTAACAACGGAGTATTTCCATGCCACGTCGTCGCGTCATTGGTCAGCGTAAAATTCTGCCGGATCCGAAGTTCGGATCAGAACTGCTGGCTAAATTTGTCAATATCCTGATGGTAGATGGTAAAAAATCTACTGCAGAAACTATCGTATACAGCGCGCTGGAGACCCTGGCTCAGCGTTCTGGTAAATCTGAACTGGAAGCCTTCGAAGTTGCGCTCGAAAACGTGCGCCCGACTGTCGAAGTTAAGTCCCGCCGCGTAGGTGGTTCTACTTATCAGGTTCCAGTTGAAGTTCGTCCGGTCCGTCGTAATGCCCTGGCAATGCGTTGGATCGTTGAAGCTGCTCGTAAACGCGGTGATAAATCCATGGCTCTGCGCCTGGCGAACGAACTCACTGATGCTGCAGACAACAAAGGTACTGCAGTTAAGAAACGTGAAGACGTTCACCGTATGGCCGAAGCCAACAAGGCGTTCGCTCACTACCGTTGGTAATCCCTTCGGAGTCATAGTCACCAGGCGGGCGCTTCAGATGAGTCGCCCGCTCTGGATAACTTAACTGAACGCCTAAAGAAATAAACGAGGAATCAAATGGCTCGTACAACACCCATCGCACGCTACCGTAACATCGGTATCAGTGCGCACATCGACGCCGGTAAAAC
Organism: Klebsiella sp. KPN54798; assembly: GCF_021184225.1. Lineage (NCBI taxonomy): Bacteria > Pseudomonadati > Pseudomonadota > Gammaproteobacteria > Enterobacterales > Enterobacteriaceae > Klebsiella > Klebsiella sp. KPN54798. The sequence continues at coordinate 424,385 of NZ_CP089234.1, forward strand.
CACTACTACCGAACGTATTCTGTTCTACACCGGTGTAAACCACAAAATCGGTGAAGTTCATGACGGCGCCGCTACCATGGACTGGATGGAGCAGGAGCAGGAACGTGGTATCACCATCACTTCCGCTGCGACTACTGCATTCTGGTCTGGTATGGCCAAACAGTATGAACCGCACCGCGTAAACATCATCGACACCCCGGGGCACGTTGACTTCACTATCGAAGTAGAACGTTCCATGCGTGTTCTTGATGGTGCGGTAATGGTTTACTGCGCAGTTGGTGGTGTTCAGCCGCAGTCTGAAACCGTATGGCGTCAGGCAAACAAATATAAAGTTCCGCGCATCGCGTTCGTTAACAAAATGGACCGCATGGGCGCTAACTTCCTGAAAGTTGTTGGTCAGATCAAAACCCGTCTGGGCGCGAACCCGGTTCCGCTGCAGCTGGCAATTGGTGCTGAAGAAGGTTTCACCGGCGTTGTTGACCTGGTGAAAATGAAAGCCATCAACTGGAACGATGCAGACCAGGGGGTAACCTTCGAATACGAAGATATCCCGGCTGACATGCAGGACCTGGCTGATGAATGGCACCAGAACCTGATCGAATCCGCAGCTGAAGCTTCTGAAGAGCTGATGGAAAAATACCTGGGTGGTGAAGAACTGACTGAAGAAGAGATCAAAAAAGCTCTGCGTCAGCGCGTTCTGAACAACGAAATCATCCTGGTAACCTGTGGTTCTGCGTTCAAGAACAAAGGCGTTCAGGCGATGCTGGATGCGGTAATTGATTACCTGCCATCCCCGGTTGACGTACCTGCGATCAACGGTATCCTGGACGACGGTAAAGATACCCCGGCTGAGCGTCACGCAAGCGACGACGAGCCGTTCTCTGCACTGGCGTTCAAAATCGCTACCGACCCGTTCGTGGGTAACCTGACCTTCTTCCGCGTGTACTCCGGTGTGGTTAACTCTGGTGATACCGTACTGAACTCCGTGAAAGCTGCACGTGAGCGTTTCGGTCGTATCGTTCAGATGCACGCTAACAAACGTGAAGAGATCAAAGAAGTTCGCGCGGGCGATATCGCTGCTGCTATCGGTCTGAAAGACGTAACTACTGGTGACACCCTGTGTGACCCGGATGCGCCGATCATTCTGGAGCGTATGGAATTCCCTGAGCCGGTAATCTCCATCGCCGTTGAGCCGAAAACCAAAGCTGACCAGGAAAAAATGGGTCTGGCTCTGGGTCGTCTGGCTAAAGAAGACCCGTCTTTCCGCGTATGGACTGACGAAGAGTCTAACCAGACCATTATCGCCGGTATGGGTGAGCTGCACCTCGACATCATCGTTGACCGTATGAAGCGTGAATTCAACGTTGAAGCGAACGTCGGTAAACCTCAGGTTGCTTACCGTGAAGCGATTCGCGCGAAAGTTACCGATATCGAAGGTAAACACGCCAAGCAGTCTGGTGGTCGTGGTCAGTACGGTCACGTTGTGATCGACATGTACCCGCTGGAGCCGGGCTCTAACCCGAAAGGTTACGAGTTCATCAACGACATCAAAGGTGGTGTAATTCCTGGCGAATACATCCCGGCCGTTGATAAAGGCATCCAGGAACAGCTGAAAGCTGGTCCGCTGGCAGGTTACCCGGTAGTTGATATGGGTATCCGTCTGCACTTCGGTTCTTACCACGACGTTGACTCCTCTGAGCTGGCGTTTAAACTGGCTGCGTCTATTGCCTTTAAAGAAGGCTTTAAGAAAGCAAAACCAGTTCTGCTTGAGCCGATCATGAAGGTTGAAGTAGAAACTCCGGAAGAGAACACTGGTGACGTTATCGGTGACTTGAGCCGTCGTCGCGGTATGCTGCGCGGTCAGGAATCCGAAGTAACCGGCGTTAAGATCCACGCTGAAGTACCGCTGTCCGAAATGTTCGGTTATGCAACTCAGCTGCGTTCTCTGACCAAAGGTCGTGCATCATACACCATGGAATTCCTGAAGTATGATGATGCGCCGAACAACGTTGCTCAGGCCGTTATTGAAGCCCGTGGTAAATAATCCACAGGATTAAAACCTAAGTCCCGTGCTCTCTCCGAAGGGGAGAGCACTATAGTAAGGAATATAGCCGTGTCTAAAGAAAAATTTGAACGTACAAAACCGCACGTCAACGTTGGTACTATCGGCCACGTTGACCATGGTAAAACTACCCTGACTGCTGCCATCACTACCGTTCTGGCTAAAACCTACGGTGGTTCCGCTCGCGCATTCGACCAGATCGATAACGCGCCGGAAGAAAAAGCTCGTGGTATCACCATCAACACCTCTCACGTTGAATACGACACCCCGACTCGCCACTACGCGCACGTAGACTGCCCGGGCCACGCCGACTATGTTAAAAACATGATCACCGGTGCTGCGCAGATGGACGGCGCGATCCTGGTTGTTGCTGCGACTGACGGCCCGATGCCGCAGACTCGTGAGCACATCCTGCTGGGTCGTCAGGTAGGCGTTCCGTACATCATCGTGTTCCTGAACAAATGCGACATGGTTGATGACGAAGAGCTGCTGGAACTGGTTGAGATGGAAGTTCGTGAACTGCTGTCTCAGTACGATTTCCCGGGCGACGACACCCCGATCGTTCGTGGTTCTGCTCTGAAAGCGCTGGAAGGCGACGCAGAGTGGGAAGCGAAAATCATCGAACTGGCTGGCCACCTGGATACCTATATCCCGGAACCAGAGCGTGCGATTGACAAGCCGTTCCTGCTGCCGATCGAAGACGTATTCTCCATCTCTGGTCGTGGTACCGTTGTTACCGGTCGTGTAGAGCGCGGTATCATCAAAGTAGGTGAAGAAGTTGAAATCGTTGGTATCAAAGAAACCGCGAAAACCACCTGTACTGGCGTTGAAATGTTCCGCAAACTGCTGGACGAAGGCCGTGCTGGTGAGAACGTAGGTGTTCTGCTGCGTGGTATCAAACGTGAAGAAATCGAACGTGGTCAGGTACTGGCTAAGCCGGGCACCATCAACCCGCACACCAAGTTCGAATCTGAAGTGTACATCCTGTCCAAAGATGAAGGCGGCCGTCACACTCCGTTCTTCAAAGGCTACCGTCCGCAGTTCTACTTCCGTACTACTGACGTGACTGGCACCATCGAACTGCCGGAAGGCGTAGAGATGGTAATGCCGGGCGACAACATCAAAATGGTTGTTACCCTGATCCACCCGATCGCGATGGACGACGGTCTGCGTTTCGCAATCCGTGAAGGCGGCCGTACCGTTGGCGCGGGCGTTGTAGCTAAAGTTCTGGGCTAATTCGTTAGCTTTGAATTAAAAAGGGCGCTTCGGCGCCCTTTTTGCTGTCTGTCATTCAGCGAAAAACGGATTTTTGCTGGCTATTCATATCGTGCGTTGCGGCGGATAATGAGCAAATGGTCTATTGTAATCATAACCATTCTCATTTAATATTTGTGCATAAATTGAACGGGAGTTTCTATGTACGTTTGTTTGTGCAATGGCGTCAGCGATAAAAAAATTCGTCAGGTTGTGCGCCAGTTTCAACCGCAATCTTTTCAGCAATTACGTAAGTTTGTTCCCGTGGGAAATCAATGCGGTAAGTGTGTTCGTGCCGCGCGTGAAGTGATGGAAGATGAATTAACCACCATGCCGGAATTCAAAGAAATCGCCTGAAGTCCACGCTTCTCTTTTGACATCCCTATAGGCCGGACTACGCTTCAATGAGTGGAAGCGGAGGGACTATATAATGAAAGGTGATGTCAAAATCATAAGTTATCTCAATAAATTATTGGGAAATGAGCTAGTCGCAATTAATCAGTACTTTCTTCATGCGAGAATGTTTAAAAATTGGGGCCTGATGCGCCTCAACGATATTGAGTACCACGAATCCATCGACGAAATGAAGCACGCCGATAAGTATATCGAGCGTATTCTTTTTCTCGAAGGTATCCCTAATCTGCAGGATCTCGGCAAACTTGGCATCGGTGAAGATGTGGAAGAAATGCTGCGGTCCGATTTGAGGCTGGAGCTGGAAGGGGCGCAAAATTTGCGTGAGGCTATTGCCTATGCCGACAGCGTCCATGACTACGTCAGCCGCGATATGATGATTGAGATCCTGGCGGATGAAGAAGGCCATATCGACTGGCTGGAAACCGAACTCGATTTGATTGGCAAAATCGGTCTGCAAAATTACCTGCAGTCGCAGATCAAAGTGTCAGACTAGCCAGCGTCTGCCACCCGCACCAAAAACCCGCGGCCGCCAGGAATGGCCCAAACGGCAGCGGGTTGCTTCTTCCCCATTTGCTCTTCCTGCCGCAACTGGCGTATAAACCTGCTCCTGCCCACGCTATGCCGGCGAGTAGCGAGGCAACCAGGACCAACTGCGGCAGCAATCGCCAGCCATGCCAGGCGCCGAGGGCGGCAAGATATTTTATATCTCCATAACCCAACCCTTCATAGCCGCGGATACCGCGGTATAGCCAGTAAATCGCAGCCAAAGAGAGATAGCCCGCTATCGCCCCCCAGACGGCATCATGCAGCTGGTGCGGCGCCAGACAGAGATAAAAAAGTAAACCACTCCACAGCAGGGGACAGGTGTAACGGTCGGGCAACAGACCGTGGCGCAGATCCTGGTGGCATAATGCCACGGTCAAACCGCTATAGCACAGCAAGAAGGGGAGGGCGGCGAGCATAGTTGACCCCGCAATGATCGATGAACATTGCGTCACTATGCTCATCCTCTCCCGTTCAGCACAAAAGGCATTTTCCGGGAATGGATCCCACAATCCGCGCTCTTACTCCGCATTGCAGCCCCGTACAGCGCGCTAACGCGAAGGCGCGCAAATCCTGGTGATGATTTTCTAAACAGCACTTGCGTCGCGCCAGAATTTGCGTATAATGCGCGGGCCTGTCAAAGTTGACGGCCGGTTCAATATGAACCCTGGTAATCGCATTTGGGTTATCAAACAATGTCCCCAATCGGGGGACTATGTAAGAACGGTTACACTCTCCCATCAATCGTAATGGGTATGAGGAGTAATCATTTCGTCTATAAAATAATTGGAGCTCTGGTCTCATGCAGAACCAAAGAATCCGTATCCGCCTGAAAGCGTTTGATCATCGTCTGATCGATCAATCAACCGCGGAAATCGTCGAGACTGCTAAGCGCACTGGTGCGCAAGTCCGTGGTCCGATCCCGCTGCCGACCCGCAAAGAGCGCTTTACCGTTCTGATCTCCCCGCACGTCAACAAAGACGCGCGTGACCAGTACGAAATTCGCACTCACAAGCGTCTGGTTGACATCGTTGAGCCAACTGAAAAAACCGTTGATGCTCTGATGCGTCTGGATCTGGCTGCCGGTGTAGACGTGCAGATCAGCCTGGGTTAATCAGGTCATCGAGCGATTGAGAGGTTGAAACAATGATTGGTTTAGTCGGTAAAAAAGTGGGCATGACCCGCATCTTCACTGAAGATGGCGTTTCTATCCCAGTAACCGTAATCGAAGTTGAAGCAAACCGTGTTACTCAGGTTAAAGACCTGGCTAACGATGGCTACCGCGCAATCCAGGTTACCACCGGTGCTAAAAAAGCTAACCGTGTAACCAAGCCGGAAGCGGGTCACTTCGCTAAAGCTGGCGTTGAAGCTGGCCGTGGTCTGTGGGAATTCCGTCTGGCTGACGGCGAAGAATTCACCGTAGGTCAGAACATTAGCGTTGAACTGTTTGCTGACGTTAAAAAAGTTGACGTAACCGGTACCTCTAAAGGTAAAGGTTTTGCTGGTACCGTTAAGCGCTGGAACTTCCGTACCCAGGACGCTACTCACGGTAACTCCTTGTCCCACCGCGTTCCGGGTTCTATCGGTCAGAACCAGACTCCGGGCAAAGTGTTCAAAGGCAAGAAAATGGCAGGTCAGCTGGGTAATGAGCGTGTAACCGTTCAGAGCCTGGACGTAGTACGTGTTGACGCTGAGCGCAACCTGCTGCTGGTTAAAGGTGCTGTCCCGGGTGCGACCGGTAGCGACCTGATCGTTAAACCAGCTGTGAAGGCGTGAGGAGATAGCAATGGAATTAGTATTGAAAGACGCGCAGAGCGCGCTGACTGTTTCCGAAACTACCTTCGGTCGTGATTTCAACGAAGCGCTGGTTCACCAGGTTGTTGTTGCTTATGCAGCCGGTGCGCGTCAGGGCACTCGTGCTCAGAAGACTCGTGCTGAAATCACTGGCTCCGGTAAAAAACCGTGGCGCCAGAAAGGTACCGGCCGTGCGCGTTCTGGTTCTATCAAGAGCCCGATCTGGCGTTCCGGTGGCGTGACCTTCGCTGCTCGTCCGCAGGACCACAGTCAAAAAGTTAACAAGAAGATGTACCGCGGCGCGCTGAAAAGCATTCTGTCCGAACTGGTACGTCAGGATCGTCTGATCGTTGTCGAGAAGTTCTCTGTTGAAGCGCCGAAAACTAAGCTGCTGGCACAGAAACTGAAAGACATGGCTCTGGAAGATGTGCTGATCATCACCGGTGAGCTGGACGAGAACCTGTTCCTGGCCGCACGTAACCTGCATAAGGTTGACGTACGTGATGCGAACGGTATCGACCCGGTTAGCCTGATCGCCTTCGACAAAGTCGTAATGACTGCTGATGCTGTTAAGCAAGTTGAGGAGATGCTGGCATGATTCGTGAAGAACGTCTGCTGAAGGTGCTGCGCGCACCGCACGTTTCTGAAAAAGCGTCTACTGCGATGGAAAAAACAAACACCATCGTTCTCAAAGTTGCTAAAGACGCGACCAAAGCAGAAATCAAAGCTGCTGTGCAGAAACTGTTTGAAGTCGAAGTCGAAGTCGTTAACACCCTGGTTGTTAAAGGGAAAGTTAAACGTCACGGACAGCGTATCGGTCGTCGTAGCGACTGGAAAAAAGCTTACGTCACCCTGAAAGAAGGCCAGAATCTGGACTTCGTTGGCGGCGCTGAGTAAGTCGGAGGAGTAATACAATGGCAGTTGTTAAATGTAAACCGACATCTCCGGGTCGTCGCCACGTCGTTAAAGTGGTTAACCCAGAGCTGCACAAGGGCAAACCTTTTGCTCCGTTGCTGGAAAAAAACAGCAAATCCGGTGGTCGTAACAACAATGGCCGTATCACCACCCGTCATATCGGTGGTGGCCACAAGCAGGCTTACCGTATTGTTGACTTCAAACGCAACAAAGATGGTATCCCGGCAGTTGTTGAACGTCTTGAGTACGATCCGAACCGCTCCGCGAACATCGCGCTGGTTCTGTACAAAGACGGCGAGCGCCGTTACATCCTGGCCCCGAAAGGCCTGAAAGCTGGCGACCAGATTCAGTCTGGCGTTGATGCTGCAATCAAAGCAGGCAACACCCTGCCGATGCGCAATATCCCGGTTGGTTCTACCGTTCATAACGTAGAAATGAAACCAGGTAAAGGCGGTCAGCTGGCTCGTTCCGCTGGTACTTACGTTCAGATCGTTGCTCGTGACGGTGCTTATGTCACCCTGCGTCTGCGTTCTGGTGAAATGCGTAAAGTCGAAGCAGACTGCCGCGCGACTCTGGGCGAAGTTGGCAATGCTGAGCATATGCTGCGCGTTCTGGGTAAAGCAGGTGCTGCACGCTGGCGTGGTGTTCGTCCTACCGTTCGCGGTACTGCGATGAACCCAGTAGACCACCCACATGGTGGTGGTGAAGGTCGTAACTTTGGTAAGCACCCGGTATCCCCGTGGGGCCTGCAGACCAAAGGTAAGAAGACCCGCAGCAACAAGCGTACTGATAAATTCATCGTACGTCGCCGTAGCAAATAATTTTAGAGGATAAGCCATGCCACGTTCTCTCAAGAAAGGTCCTTTTATTGACCTGCACTTGCTGAAGAAGGTAGAGAAAGCGGTGGAAAGCGGAGACAAGAAGCCCCTGCGCACTTGGTCCCGTCGTTCAACGATCTTTCCTAACATGATCGGTTTGACCATCGCTGTCCATAATGGTCGTCAGCACGTTCCAGTATTTGTTTCCGACGAAATGGTCGGTCACAAACTGGGTGAATTCGCACCGACTCGTACTTATCGCGGCCACGCTGCTGATAAAAAAGCGAAGAAGAAATAAGGTAGGAGGAAGAGATGGAAACTTTAGCTCAACATCGCCATGCTCGTTCTTCTGCTCAGAAGGTTCGCCTTGTAGCTGACCTGATTCGCGGTAAGAAAGTGTCGCAGGCCCTGGATATTCTGACCTACACCAACAAAAAAGCTGCTGTACTGGTCAAGAAGGTACTGGAATCTGCCATTGCTAACGCTGAACACAACGATGGCGCTGACATTGATGATCTGAAAGTTGCGAAAATTTTCGTAGACGAAGGCCCGAGCATGAAGCGCATTATGCCGCGTGCTAAAGGTCGTGCAGATCGCATCCTGAAGCGCACCAGCCACATCACTGTGGTTGTGTCCGATCGCTGAGACTCTGGAGACTAGCAATGGGTCAGAAAGTACATCCTAATGGTATTCGCCTGGGTATTGTCAAACCATGGAACTCTACCTGGTTCGCGAACACCAAAGAATTCGCTGACAACCTGGACAGCGATTTTAAAGTACGTCAGTTCCTGACTAAAGAACTGGCTAAAGCGTCTGTATCTCGCATCGTTATCGAGCGTCCGGCTAAGAGCATCCGTGTGACCATTCACACCGCTCGCCCGGGTATCGTTATCGGTAAGAAAGGCGAAGACGTAGAAAAACTGCGCAAGGTCGTAGCGGATATCGCTGGCGTACCTGCACAGATCAATATCGCCGAAGTTCGTAAACCTGAACTGGACGCAAAACTGGTTGCTGACAGCATCACTTCTCAGCTGGAACGTCGCGTTATGTTCCGTCGTGCGATGAAGCGTGCTGTACAGAACGCAATGCGTCTGGGCGCTAAAGGTATCAAAGTTGAAGTTAGCGGCCGTCTGGGCGGCGCGGAAATCGCACGTACCGAATGGTACCGTGAAGGTCGCGTACCGCTGCACACTCTGCGTGCTGACATCGACTACAACACCTCTGAAGCGCACACCACTTACGGTGTAATCGGCGTTAAGGTATGGATCTTCAAAGGTGAGATCCTGGGTGGTATGGCTGCTGTTGAACAACCGGAACCGGCTGCTCAACCTAAAAAGCAGCAGCGTAAAGGCCGTAAATAAGGAGCGTCGCTGATGTTACAACCAAAGCGTACAAAATTCCGTAAAGTGCACAAAGGCCGCAACCGTGGTCTGGCGCAGGGTACGGATGTTAGCTTCGGCACTTTCGGTCTGAAAGCTGTTGGCCGTGGTCGTCTGACTGCACGTCAGATCGAAGCAGCACGTCGTGCTATGACCCGTGCAGTTAAGCGTCAAGGTAAGATCTGGATCCGTGTATTCCCGGACAAACCGATCACCGAGAAGCCGCTGGAAGTTCGTATGGGTAAAGGTAAAGGTAACGTGGAGTACTGGGTTGCCTTGATTCAGCCGGGTAAAGTCCTGTATGAAATGGACGGTGTACCGGAAGAGCTGGCCCGTGAAGCATTCGGCCTGGCAGCAGCGAAACTGCCGATCAAAACCACCTTTGTAACTAAGACGGTGATGTAATGAAAGCAAAAGAGCTGCGTGAAAAAAGCGTTGAAGAGCTGAACGCTGAGCTGCTGAACCTGCTGCGTGAGCAGTTCAACCTGCGCATGCAGGCTGCAAGTGGCCAGCTGCAACAGACTCATCTGCTGAAGCAAGTGCGTCGTGATGTTGCACGCGTTAAGACTTTACTGACTCAGAAGGCGGGTGCGTAATGACCGATAAAATCCGTACTCTGCAAGGTCGCGTAGTTAGCGACAAAATGGAGAAATCCATTGTTGTTGCTATCGAACGTATGGTGAAACACCCGGTTTACGGTAAATTCATCAAACGCACGACCAAACTGCACGTACATGACGAGAACAACGAATGCGGTATCGGCGACAAGGTTGAAATCCGCGAATGCCGTCCGCTGTCCAAGACTAAGTCCTGGACGCTGGTTCGCGTTGTAGAGAAAGCGGTTCTGTAATAGAGTACGCATTCTCGATACGGATAAACGGCTCAGCGATGAGCCGTTTATTTTTTCTACCCATATCTGGTTTGTGGTGTTATAATGCCGCGCCCTCGATATGGGGCTTTTTAACGACCCTAATTTTCGGGTCTCAGTAGTAGTTGACATTAGCGGAGCACTAAAATGATCCAAGAACAGACTATGCTGAACGTCGCCGACAACTCCGGTGCACGTCGCGTAATGTGTATCAAGGTTCTGGGTGGCTCGCACCGTCGCTACGCAGGCGTAGGCGACATCATCAAGATCACCATCAAAGAAGCAATTCCGCGTGGTAAGGTCAAAAAAGGTGATGTGCTGAAGGCGGTAGTGGTGCGCACCAAGAAGGGTGTTCGTCGCCCGGACGGTTCTGTCATTCGCTTCGATGGTAATGCATGCGTTATTCTGAACAATAACAGCGAGCAGCCTATCGGTACGCGTATTTTTGGGCCGGTAACTCGTGAACTTCGTACCGAGAAGTTCATGAAAATTATCTCTCTGGCACCAGAAGTACTCTAAGGAGCGAATCATGGCAGCGAAAATCCGTCGTGATGACGAAGTTATCGTGTTAACCGGTAAAGATAAAGGTAAGCGCGGTAAAGTTAAGAATGTCCTGTCTTCCGGCAAGGTCATTGTTGAAGGTATCAACCTGGTTAAGAAACACCAGAAGCCGGTTCCGGCTCTGAACCAACCAGGCGGCATCGTTGAAAAAGAAGCTGCAATTCAGGTTTCTAACGTTGCAATCTTCAATGCGGCAACCGGCAAGGCTGACCGTGTAGGCTTTAGATTCGAAGACGGTAAAAAAGTCCGTTTCTTCAAGTCTAACAGCGAAACTATCAAGTAATTTGGAGTAGTACGATGGCGAAACTGCATGATTACTACAAAGACGAAGTAGTTAAGAAACTCATGACTGAGTTTAACTACAATTCTGTCATGCAAGTCCCTCGGGTCGAGAAGATCACCCTGAACATGGGTGTTGGTGAAGCGATCGCTGACAAGAAACTGCTGGATAACGCAGCAGCTGACCTGGCAGCAATCTCCGGTCAAAAACCGCTGATCACCAAAGCACGCAAATCAGTTGCAGGCTTCAAAATCCGTCAGGGCTATCCGATCGGCTGTAAAGTAACTCTGCGTGGCGAACGCATGTGGGAGTTCTTTGAGCGCCTGATCACTATTGCTGTACCGCGTATTCGTGACTTCCGCGGCCTGTCCGCTAAGTCTTTCGACGGTCGTGGCAACTACAGCATGGGTGTCCGTGAGCAGATCATCTTCCCAGAAATCGACTACGATAAAGTCGACCGCGTTCGTGGTTTGGATATTACCATTACCACTACTGCGAAATCTGACGAAGAAGGCCGTGCTCTGCTGGCTGCCTTTGACTTCCCGTTCCGCAAGTAAGGTAGGGTTACTTAATGGCTAAGCAATCAATGAAAGCACGCGAAGTAAAGCGCGTGGCTTTAGCTGATAAATTCTTCGCTAAACGCGCTGAACTGAAAGCTATCATCTCTGATGTGAACGCAACCGACGAAGATCGTTGGAATGCCGTTCTCAAGCTGCAGACTCTGCCGCGTGATTCCAGCCCGTCTCGTCAGCGTAACCGCTGCCGTCAAACAGGTCGTCCGCATGGTTTCCTGCGGAAGTTCGGGTTGAGCCGTATTAAGGTCCGTGAAGCCGCTATGCGCGGTGAAATCCCGGGTCTGAAAAAGGCTAGCTGGTAATTGTCACCAATTGAATCACGGGAGTAAAGACAGATGAGCATGCAAGATCCGATCGCGGATATGCTGACCCGTATCCGTAACGGTCAGGCCGCGAACAAAGCTGCGGTCACCATGCCTTCCTCCAAGCTGAAAGTGGCAATCGCCAACGTGCTGAAGGAAGAAGGTTTTATCGAAGATTTTAAAGTTGAAGGCGACACCAAGCCTGAACTGGAACTTACTCTCAAGTATTTCCAGGGCAAAGCTGTTGTAGAAAGCATTCAGCGTGTCAGCCGCCCAGGTCTGCGCATCTATAAGAAAAAAGATGAGCTGCCGAAAGTTATGGCCGGTCTGGGTATCGCAGTTGTTTCTACCTCTAAAGGTGTTATGACTGATCGTGCAGCGCGCCAGGCTGGTCTTGGTGGCGAAATTATCTGCTACGTAGCCTAATCGGAGGAAAAAATGTCTCGTGTTGCTAAAGCACCGGTCGTTGTTCCTGCCGGCGTTGATGTAAAAATCAACGGTCAGGTTATTACGATCAAAGGTAAAAACGGCGAGCTGACTCGTACTCTCAACGATGCTGTTGAAGTTAAACATGCAGATAATGCACTGACCTTCAGTCCGCGTGATGGTTACGCAGACGGTTGGGCTCAGGCTGGTACCGCGCGTGCCCTGCTGAACTCAATGGTTATCGGTGTTACCGAAGGCTTCACTAAGAAGCTGCAGCTGGTTGGTGTAGGTTATCGTGCAGCGGTCAAAGGGAATGTAGTAAACCTGGCTTTAGGTTTCTCTCACCCGGTTGATCATCAGCTGCCTGCGGGTATCACTGCAGAATGTCCGACTCAGACTGAAATCGTGCTGAAAGGCGCTGATAAGCAGGTGATCGGCCAGGTTGCAGCAGATCTGCGCGCCTACCGTCGTCCTGAGCCTTACAAAGGCAAGGGTGTTCGTTACGCCGACGAAGTCGTGCGTACCAAAGAGGCTAAGAAGAAGTAAGGTAACACTATGGATAAGAAATCTGCTCGTATCCGTCGTGCGACCCGCGCACGCCGCAAGCTCCAGGAGCTGGGCGCAACTCGCCTGGTGGTACATCGTACCCCGCGTCACATTTACGCACAGGTAATTGCACCGAATGGTTCTGAAGTTCTGGTAGCTGCTTCTACTGTAGAAAAAGCTATCGCTGAACAACTGAAGTACACCGGTAACAAAGACGCTGCAGCAGCTGTGGGTAAAGCTGTCGCTGAACGCGCTCTGGAAAAAGGCATCAAAGATGTTTCCTTTGACCGTTCCGGGTTCCAATATCATGGTCGTGTCCAGGCACTGGCAGATGCTGCCCGTGAAGCTGGCCTTCAGTTCTAAGGTAGAGGTGTAAGATGGCTCACATCGAAAAACAAGCTGGCGAACTGCAGGAAAAGCTGATCGCGGTAAACCGCGTATCTAAAACCGTTAAAGGTGGTCGTATTTTCTCCTTCACAGCTCTGACTGTAGTAGGCGATGGTAACGGTCGCGTTGGTTTTGGTTACGGTAAAGCGCGTGAAGTTCCAGCAGCGATCCAGAAAGCGATGGAAAAAGCCCGTCGCAATATGATTAACGTCGCGCTGAACCACGGCACCCTGCAGCACCCGGTTAAGGGTACTCACACGGGTTCTCGTGTATTCATGCAGCCGGCTTCCGAAGGTACCGGTATCATCGCCGGTGGTGCAATGCGCGCCGTTCTGGAAGTCGCTGGGGTTCGTAACGTTCTGGCTAAAGCGTATGGTTCCACTAACCCGATTAACGTGGTTCGTGCAACTATCGACGGTCTGGAAAACATGAAGTCCCCGGATATGGTCGCTGCCAAGCGTGGTAAATCCGTTGAAGAAATTCTGGGGAAATAAACCATGGCAAAGACTATTAAAATTACTCAAACCCGCAGTGCAATCGGTCGTCTGCCGAAACACAAGGCAACGCTGCTTGGCCTGGGTCTGCGTCGTATTGGTCACACCGTAGAGCGCGAGGATACTCCTGCTGTTCGTGGTATGGTCAACGCGGTTTCCTTCATGGTTAAAGTTGAGGAGTAAGAGATGCGTTTAAATACTCTGTCTCCGGCCGAAGGCTCCAAAAAGGCGGGTAAACGCCTGGGTCGTGGTATCGGTTCTGGCCTCGGTAAAACCGGTGGTCGTGGTCACAAAGGTCAGAAATCTCGTTCTGGCGGTGGCGTACGTCGCGGTTTCGAGGGTGGTCAGATGCCTCTGTACCGTCGTCTGCCGAAATTCGGCTTCACTTCTCGTAAAGCGATGATCACCGCAGAGATCCGTCTCTCCGATCTGGCTCACGTAGAAGGCGATGTAGTAGACCTGAACGCGCTGAAAGCGGCTAACATTATCGGTGTCCAGATCGAGTTCGCGAAAGTGATCCTGTCTGGTGAGGTAACTCGTCCGGTAACTGTTCGTGGCCTGCGTGTGACTAAAGGTGCTCGTGCTGCTATCGAAGCTGCTGGCGGTAAAATTGAGGAATAAGTAGCAGATGGCTAAACAACCGGGATTAGATTTTCAAAGTGCCAAAGGTGGCCTTGGCGAACTGAAACGCAGACTTCTGTTTGTGGTCGGTGCGCTGATAGTGTTCCGTATTGGCTCTTTTATTCCGATCCCTGGTATTGATGCCGCTGTACTTGCCAAACTGCTTGAGCAACAGCGAGGCACCATCATTGAAATGTTCAACATGTTCTCTGGTGGTGCTCTCAGCCGTGCTTCTATCTTTGCGCTGGGGATTATGCCGTACATTTCGGCATCGATCATCGTGCAGCTGCTGACGGTGGTTTATCAACCGCTGGCGGAACTGAAGAAAGAAGGGGAGTCTGGTCGTCGTAAGATCAGCCAGTACACCCGCTACGGTACTCTGGTGCTGGCGATATTCCAGTCGATCGGTATTGCTACCGGTCTGCCGAATATGCCTGGTATGCAAGGCCTGGTGATTAATCCAGGCTTTGCATTCTATTTCACCGCTGTTGTCAGTCTGGTCACAGGGACTATGTTCCTGATGTGGCTCGGCGAACAGATCACTGAACGTGGTATCGGTAACGGTATCTCGATCATTATCTTCGCCGGTATCGTTGCGGGACTCCCGCCGGCCATCGCCCATACTATCGAGCAAGCGCGTCAAGGCGACCTGCACTTCCTCCTGTTGCTGTTGGTTGCAGTATTAGTATTTGCAGTGACCTTCTTTGTTGTATTCGTTGAGCGTGGTCAACGCCGCATTGTGGTAAACTACGCGAAACGTCAACAGGGTCGTCGTGTCTATGCTGCACAGAGCACACATTTACCGCTGAAAGTGAATATGGCGGGGGTAATCCCGGCAATCTTCGCTTCCAGTATTATACTGTTCCCGGCAACCATCACGTCATGGTTCGGGGGTGGTACTGGTTGGAACTGGCTGACAACAATTTCGCTGTATTTGCAGCCTGGGCAACCGCTTTATGTGTTACTCTATGCGTCTGCAATCATCTTCTTCTGTTTCTTCTACACGGCGTTGGTTTTCAACCCGCGTGAAACAGCAGATAACCTGAAGAAGTCCGGTGCATTTGTACCAGGAATTCGTCCGGGAGAGCAAACGGCGAAGTATATCGATAAAGTGATGACTCGCCTGACTCTGGTTGGTGCGTTGTACATTACTTTTATCTGCCTGATCCCGGAGTTCATGCGTGACGCGATGAAAGTGCCGTTCTACTTCGGTGGGACCTCGCTGCTTATCGTTGTTGTCGTGATTATGGACTTTATGGCTCAAGTGCAAACTCTGATGATGTCCAGTCAGTATGAGTCTGCATTGAAGAAGGCGAACCTGAAAGGCTACGGCCGTTAAAACTGGTCGCCCGAGAAGTTACGGAGAGTAAAAATGAAAGTTCGTGCTTCCGTCAAGAAATTATGCCGTAACTGCAAAATCGTTAAGCGTGATGGTGTCATCCGTGTGATTTGCAGTGCCGAGCCGAAGCATAAACAGCGCCAAGGCTGATTTTTTCGCATATTTTTCTTGCAAAGTTGGATTGAGCTGGCTAGATTAGCCAGCCAATCTTTTGTATGTCTGTACGTTTCCATTTGAGTATCCTGAAAACGGGCTTTTCAGCATGGTGCGTACATATTAAATAGTAGGAGTGCATAGTGGCCCGTATAGCAGGCATTAACATTCCTGATCACAAACATACCGTTATCGCTTTAACCGCTATTTTCGGTATCGGCAAAACCCGTTCTAAAGCCATCTGCGCTGAAACGGGCATCGCTGAAAATGTTAAGATCAGTGAGCTGTCTGAAGAACAAATTGATATTCTGCGTGAAGCAGTAGGTAAATTTGTCGTTGAAGGTGATCTGCGCCGTGAAATCACCCTGAGCATCAAGCGTCTGATGGACCTTGGTTGCTACCGTGGTTTGCGTCATCGTCGTGGTCTCCCGGTTCGCGGTCAGCGTACCAAGACCAACGCACGTACCCGTAAGGGTCCGCGTAAACCGATCAAGAAATAATCGGGGTGATTGAATAATGGCAAAGGCACCAATTCGTGCACGTAAGCGTGTAAGAAAACAAGTCTCTGACGGCGTGGCTCATATCCATGCTTCTTTTAACAACACCATCGTTACCATCACTGATCGTCAGGGTAACGCACTGGGTTGGGCAACAGCCGGTGGTTCCGGTTTCCGTGGTTCTCGCAAATCCACTCCGTTCGCAGCTCAGGTTGCAGCAGAGCGTTGCGCAGAAGCCGTAAAAGAATACGGCATCAAGAATCTGGAAGTTATGGTCAAAGGTCCGGGTCCGGGTCGCGAATCTACCATTCGTGCACTGAACGCCGCTGGTTTCCGCATCACTAATATTACTGATGTGACTCCGATCCCTCATAACGGTTGTCGTCCGCCGAAAAAACGTCGCGTATAACGCTGCGTTTTCCAGGTTAGTTGGAGAAAGAAAATGGCAAGATATTTGGGTCCTAAGCTCAAGCTGAGCCGTCGTGAGGGCACCGACTTATTCCTTAAGTCTGGCGTTCGCGCGATCGATACCAAGTGTAAAATTGAACAAGCTCCTGGCCAGCACGGTGCGCGTAAGCCGCGTCTGTCTGACTATGGTGTGCAGTTGCGTGAAAAGCAAAAAGTTCGCCGTATGTACGGTGTGCTGGAGCGTCAGTTCCGTAACTACTATAAAGAAGCAGCACGTCTGAAAGGCAACACCGGTGAAAACCTGTTGGCTCTGCTGGAAGGTCGTCTGGACAACGTTGTATACCGTATGGGCTTCGGCGCCACTCGTGCTGAAGCACGCCAGCTGGTTAGCCACAAAGCGATTATGGTAAACGGTCGTGTTGTTAACATCGCTTCTTATCAGGTTAAAGCGAATGACGTTGTCAGCATTCGTGAGAAAGCGAAAAAGCAATCTCGCGTGAAAGCCGCTCTGGAGCTGGCTGAGCAGCGTGAAAAGCCAACCTGGCTGGAAGTTGATGCTGGCAAGATGGAAGGTACGTTCAAGCGTCAGCCGGAGCGTTCTGATCTGTCTGCGGACATTAACGAACACCTGATCGTCGAGCTTTACTCCAAGTAAAGCTTAGTACCAAAGAGAGGACACAATGCAGGGTTCTGTGACAGAGTTTCTAAAACCGCGCCTGGTCGATATCGAGCAAGTGAGTTCGACGCACGCCAAGGTGACCCTTGAGCCTTTAGAGCGTGGCTTCGGCCATACTCTGGGTAACGCACTGCGCCGTATTCTGCTCTCATCGATGCCGGGTTGCGCGGTGACCGAGGTTGAGATTGATGGTGTACTGCACGAGTACAGCACCAAAGAAGGCGTTCAGGAAGACATCCTTGAAATCCTGCTCAACCTGAAAGGGCTGGCGGTGAGAGTTCAGGGTAAAGATGAAGTCATCCTTACTTTGAATAAATCTGGCATTGGCCCTGTGACCGCAGCCGACATTACCCACGACGGTGATGTCGAAATCGTCAAGCCGCAGCACGTGATTTGCCACCTGACTGATGAGAACGCTGCTATTAGCATGCGTATCAAAGTTCAGCGCGGTCGCGGTTATGTGCCGGCTTCTGCCCGAATTCATTCGGAAGAAGATGAGCGCCCAATCGGCCGTCTGCTGGTCGACGCCTGCTACAGCCCTGTAGAGCGTATTGCCTACAATGTTGAAGCTGCGCGTGTAGAACAGCGTACCGACCTGGACAAGCTGGTCATCGAAATGGAAACCAACGGCACAATCGATCCTGAAGAGGCGATTCGTCGTGCGGCAACCATCCTGGCTGAACAACTGGAAGCTTTTGTTGACCTACGTGATGTACGTCAGCCAGAAGTGAAAGAAGAGAAACCAGAATTCGATCCGATCCTGCTGCGCCCTGTTGACGATCTGGAATTGACTGTCCGCTCTGCTAACTGCCTCAAGGCAGAAGCTATCCACTATATCGGTGATCTGGTACAGCGTACCGAGGTTGAGTTGCTGAAAACGCCGAACCTGGGTAAAAAATCTCTTACTGAGATTAAAGACGTGCTGGCTTCCCGTGGACTGTCTCTGGGCATGCGCCTGGAAAACTGGCCACCAGCAAGCATTGCTGACGAGTAACCGGATCACAGGTTAAGGTTTTACTGAGAAGGATAAGGTCATGCGCCATCGTAAGAGTGGTCGTCAACTGAACCGCAACAGCAGCCATCGCCAGGCTATGTTCCGTAACATGGCAGGTTCGCTGGTTCGTCATGAAATCATCAAGACGACCCTGCCGAAAGCGAAAGAACTGCGTCGCGTAGTTGAGCCGCTGATTACTCTTGCCAAGACTGATAGCGTTGCTAATCGTCGTCTGGCATTCGCCCGCACTCGTGATAACGAGATCGTGGCAAAACTGTTTAACGAGCTGGGCCCGCGTTTCGCGAGCCGCGCCGGTGGTTACACTCGCATTCTGAAGTGTGGCTTCCGTGCAGGCGACAACGCGCCGATGGCATACATCGAGCTGGTTGATCGTGCTGAGCCGAAAGCAGAAGCTGCTGCAGAGTAATCTGTAGTAACGTAAAAAAACCCGCCCAGGCGGGTTTTTTTATATCTACCTCATCCCCATTTCACTACACTATCTGTACTCTTTTTGTTCATCCCCTGGAGCCGTAGAATGTGGTTGCTGGATCAGTGGGCGGAACGTCATATCCTCGATGCCCAAACCAAAGGTGAGTTCGATAATTTACCCGGCAGCGGAGAACCGCTGACTCTCGATGACGATTCACATGTGCCGGCGGAGTTGCGGGCAGGCTATCGCCTTCTGAAAAATGCAGGATGTCTTCCTCCGGAACTGGAGCAACGCAAAGAAGCGTTGGCTCTGGCAGACTTACTGAACGGCGTCCGTCAGGACGATCCGCGTCATGCCGAACTTAGCAAACGCCTTGCCCTGCTCGAGCTGAAGTTACGTCAGGCAGGTCTGAACACCGACTTTTTACGCGGTGAGTACGCCGATGCGTTGCTGCAAAAAATAAATCAGGAGTAAATATGTATCGTATTGGTGAATTGGCAAAACTGGCTGACGTGACGCCTGATACCATCCGCTACTATGAAAAGCAGCAGATGATGGATCATGACATACGCACCGAGGGAGGATTTCGTCTGTACTCGGATAACGATCTTCAACGGCTGCGCTTTATTCGTTATGCCCGACAACTGGGTTTCACCCTGGAAGCGATCCGCGAATTATTGTCGATCCGCATCGATCCGGAGCATCATACCTGTCAGGAGTCGAAAGGGATCGTTCAGGCGCGATTAAGTGAAGTCGAGGCGCGGATTAAAGAGCTACAGACGATGCGCCGCTCTCTGCAGCGGCTCAACGATGCCTGTTGCGGCACTGCCCACAGCAGCGTTTACTGTTCTATCCTTGAGGCCCTTGAACAAGGGGCCAGCAACGGCAATGGCGGACGTTGATTTTTTAAACGCGCGGATCTACACTCGCGCCGAGTTTATACATATACCGGAGTAACTATGAGTCGCTATCAGCATACTAAAGGACAAATTAAAGATAACGCCATTGAGGCACTTCTCCACGATCCGTTATTCAGGCAGCGCGTAGAGAAAAACAAGAAAGGGAAAGGAAGCTATCAACGTAAAGATAAACATGCAGGAAGGGTTGATCGGGAGGCCAGTGGCAAGCAAGCGAATCGCTTTTTTACCACTGGCCTTCTGCTTTCTCTGCTGATTAAGAACGGTTGTTTTGTTCTTTCAGCAGATCGCGAATTTCGCTCAGCAGAACTTCTTCTTTAGAGGGAGCTGGCGGTGCCGCCGGAGCCTCTTCTTTCTTACGATTTAACTTATTCATCAATTTAATCGCCATGAAGATGGCAAACGCGACGATGATGAAATCGAAAACGTTCTGAATGAATACCCCATAATGCATCACCACAGCCGGGACATCGCCCTGGGCATCACGTAGCGTGACGGCAAACTGTTTAAAATCGATCCCGCCAATCAACAGGCCGAGTGGCGGCATAATAATATCCGCGACCAGTGATGAAACAATTTTACCGAATGCTGCACCGATGATCACACCCACTGCCAAATCGACAACGTTCCCGCGCATCGCGAATTCGCGAAACTCTTTTAAAAAACTCATTTTATTCTCCTTGTGCCAGCTGACGTTGTAAGTTTAACAAATGTATTTTCATTTGCCATTCCCAGCAGATAGTTCCCGCAAAATATTAACCTTTGAATAATAAGGGATAATAAAAAGGCGCCTGTTCGGCGCCCTGGGAATTACAGGAAGAAAGGACTTGGCTGGAACAGCCTTTCGACATCGGAAATAAACTTCTTATCGGTCAAAAACATGATCACATGGTCGCCCTGCTCGATCCGTAGATTATTATTGGCGATCATCACGTCATTGCCCCGCACGACGGCGCCGATGATCGTGCCCGGTGGAAGTTTGATCTCATCGATCGAACGCCCGACTACCCGGGAGGTGCTTTCATCGCCGTGCGCGACTGCCTCAATCGCTTCTGCAACGCCGCGGCGCAAGGAGGAGACGCCGACAATATCGGCTTTACGGACATGGCTGAGGAGTGCGGAAATTGTGGCCTGCTGAGGCGAAATCGCAATATCGATGACGCTACCCTGGACCAGATCCACGTAGGCTCTGCGCTGGATTAGCACCATCACTTTTTTCGCGCCCATTCGCTTGGCCAACATAGCCGACATAATATTGGCTTCGTCGTCGTTAGTGACGGCAATAAACAGGTCCACTTGGTCAATATGCTCTTCAGCCAACAGCTCCTGGTCCGATGCATCCCCGTAGAAGACGATAGTATGCTGCAGCTTTTCCGCTAGCTCAGCGGCTCGCTGCTGATTACGTTCGATAAGCTTAACGCTGTAATCTTTTTCCAGCTTATGGGCCAGACCCGCGCCAATATTGCCCCCGCCGACCAGCATAATACGCTTATACGGCTTTTCCAGTCGCTGCAGTTCGCTCATGACCGCGCGAATATGCTGCGAGGCGGCAATAAAGAAGACTTCATCTCCGGCCTCGACAATCGTCGAGCCCTGCGGGCGGATGGGGCGATCGTGGCGGAAAATGGCGGCCACGCGCGTATCGATATGCGGCATATGCTCCCGCATAGTGGATAAGGCATTCCCCACCAGCGGGCCACCATAATAGGCTTTTACTACCGCGAGACTGACTTTTCCTTCTGCGAAGTTCACGACCTGCAGCGCGCCGGGATATTCGATCAGACGGTGGATGTTGTCGATGACCAGTTGTTCCGGAGCGATTAAGTGATCGATGGGTACCGCTTCAGAGTTGAAGAGCTTTTCCGCATCACGAACGTAATCAGGCGCACGAATACGCGCTATGCGGTTTGGCGTATTGAACAATGAGTAAGCGACCTGGCAGGCCACCATGTTGGTTTCGTCCGAACTAGTGACCGCTACCAGCATATCGGCATCATCGGCCCCCGCCTCACGCAGTACGCGAGGGTGAGAGCCATGCCCCTGGACGACACGCAGGTCGAACTTATCCTGCAGGCTGCGCAGACGGTCGCCATTGGTATCAACCAGCGTAATATCATTGTTCTCGCCGAC
The DNA here is from genome assembly GCF_021184225.1 of Klebsiella sp. KPN54798. Taxonomy (NCBI): domain Bacteria; kingdom Pseudomonadati; phylum Pseudomonadota; class Gammaproteobacteria; order Enterobacterales; family Enterobacteriaceae; genus Klebsiella; species Klebsiella sp. KPN54798. Next base: position 446,168 of record NZ_CP089234.1, read on the forward strand.
GAGGTTTTCCGCCAGCGTGCCGCCGACCTGGCCGGCGCCCAGAATAATAATCTTCATCTGCAGTGACCCATTAGTTCCGACGTTTGATTAGCTTAGCGTAAAAGAAGCCATCACCTTCTTCCACGCCCGGCAGATTTTGCTGCCCGGGGCTCGCCGGCGTGCCGGTGGCGTGAAGTTCTGCATCCGGGGTTCGCGCGAGGAAGGCGGCAATTTGCTGACTGTTCTCTTCCGGCAGAATAGAACAGGTTGCGTAAACCAGCGTGCCGCCAGGCTTCAGGTGCGTCCAGGTGGCATTGAGGATCTCGGCCTGCAGCTGGGCTAACTCGGCGATATCCCGATCCCGGCGCAGCCATTTGATATCCGGATGGCGGCGAATAACGCCGGTTGCGGAGCAGGGAGCATCCAGCAGAATACGATCGAACTGCTCATTGCCACACCACTGCTCAGGGAAGCGGCCATCGCCCTGTTTTACTTCCGCTTTTACACCCAGACGCTTCAGGTTGTCATAGACGCGGGACAGACGCTGTTCATCAATATCCACCGCCATAACCTGAGCCTGGGGAGCGACTTCCAGAATATGCGTCGTCTTCCCGCCCGGCGCCGCGCAGAGATCGAGAATGCGTTCGCCATTTTCCGGTTGCAGGTAGCGCATACAGCCCTGAGCCGAGGCATCCTGGACGGTCACCCAGCCTTCGGCAAAGCCTGGTAACGCGTGGACCGGAGCAGGGGTGGCCAGGCGTACGGCGTCCGGATAATCAGGGTGGGTAAAGCCCTCTAAACCGGTCTCGTTAAGCAGGGCAAGCCACTCATCCCGGGAATGATGGTTGCGGTTAACGCGCAGCCACATCGGCGGGCGCTGGTTGTTCGCCTCGACGATCTCCTGCCACTGCTGCGGCCAGGCCTGCTGCAGGCGTTTCAGCAGCCATTTGGGATGAAGATAGCGGTTTTCATGCTCAGCAAATTCGGCTAACAACGCTTCCTGCTGGCGCTGGAACTGGCGTAGCACGCCGTTGATTAGCCCTTTAAGCTGCGGGCGTTTAATGGCCACCGCGCCTTCTACCGTTTCCGCCAGCGCGGCGTGTGGTGGAATGCGGGTGTAGAGTAACTGATAGAGACCAACCATGATCAGAAAGTGCACGGTGCGCTGTTTGCCGGTCATCGGACGCGCCATCAGCTTGCTGATAAGCCACTCCAGCTGGCTTAGAGTACGTAGTACACCAAAGCACAACTCCTGCAGTAGCGCTTTATCTTTATCGCTGACTTTCTGCTGTAGAGGGGGCAGTACGTTGCTTAAAGACTGCCCTTTTTCAACAACTTGTTCGATAGCCTGGGCGGCCAGGCTGCGTAAATTTATATTCTTTTTCATAAGCGCAAAAATAAAAATGCCCGGCGAACCCGGGCTTCAGAAGAGACGACCGTCAGGCGAGACGGGTGCCAGGGATAAACCACTCCCGGCGGGAATTGAGTAAGTCCTGGGCGCTCATCGCTTTTTTACCCGCAGGCTGTAGCGACTCCAGGCTGAGGATCCCATCCCCCGTGGCGACCTGAATACCCTGTTTGGTTGCTGCCACGATAGTACCCGGTTCGGCGTGAGCTGCTTCGGCGATGACCGATGCCCGCCACACTTTTACCGGTTGTCCGTCAATTTCCAGCCAGCTCATTGGCCACGGATTAAACGCGCGGATGCAGCGTTCCAACTGCGCAGCGGAAAGCGACCAATCGATACGAGCCTCTTCTTTACTCAGCTTTTCGGCATGGCACACCAGCGATTCATCTTGTACTTCAGGCCGTGCGGTGCCGTTGGCCAGTTGGGCTAACGTTGCCAGCAGCCCCTGAGGGCCGAGCTCGGCCAGCTTATCGTACAGGCTGCCGCTGGTATCCTCTGCGGTAATGGGGCAGGAAAGCTTATACAGCATATCCCCCGTATCAAGGCCGACGTCCATCTGCATGATGGTTACGCCAGTTTCGCTATCCCCCGCCCACAGTGAACGCTGAATAGGCGCTGCGCCACGCCAGCGCGGTAGCAGCGAGCCGTGAACGTTGATACAGCCCAGACGGGGCATCTCCAGCACCGCTTTAGGCAGAATCAGACCGTACGCCACTACCACCATAATATCGGCGCCGAGATCGGCGACTAACCGCTGGTTATCCTGCGGACGCAGGGAGGATGGCTGGAACACAGGTAAGTTATGGGCTTCTGCCAGCACTTTTACCGGGCTTGGCATCAATTTTTTGCCGCGACCAGCAGGGCGATCAGGCTGAGTGAATACGCCAACAACCTGATGTTCAGACGACAGCAGCGCATCAAGATGACGCGCTGCAAAATCAGGGGTGCCGGCGAAAATGATACGTAGTGATTGTGACACGGTATTCCTTGTTATCAGGCACGGGAACGTAAACGATCCAGTTTCTCTACCTTCTGACGAATGCGCTGTTGTTTGAGTGGTGACAGATAGTCAATAAACAGTTTGCCGACCAGGTGATCCATCTCATGCTGGATACAGATAGCCAGCAGGCCATCGGCCTCCAGTTCAAACGGCTTACCATCGCGATCCAGTGCCCGGATCTTCACTTTTTCCGCACGCGGCACCAGGGCGCGCTGTTCAGGAATAGACAAGCAGCCTTCTTCAATACCGGTTTCGCCATCTTTCTCCAGCATTTCCGGGTTAATTAATACCAGCTGCTCTTCACGATTTTCCGACACATCAATAACGATAATGCGCTGATGGATATCGACCTGGGTTGCGGCCAGACCGATGCCTTCCTCGGCGTACATGGTGTCGAACATATCATCGACGATACGCTGAATTTCCGCATTCACTTCTTTGACCGGCTCGGCGACTTTGCGAAGGCGCTCGTCCGGAATATGTAACACTTGCAAAACTGCCATAAAGTTCCAGAGTCGTATTCAGGAGTTGATAAGATTATTAGCTCTATTCTAGACAAAACCCCCTGCAATTGACAGTCTCACTGTCCAATCGCAAAGATTGTCAATACCGCTTATGGCAGGGGGTAAGGATGACGCCCGACGAGATTTGGCTGCGGCTGATGAAGGTCAGTAGCTTGTATGGCGACAGGATGGTAGAGATCGCTCAGCGCTTATGCGCAGCCGCCAGCGTTGATCGTGAAGCGCTGCATGCCGTCGGGATGACCGCGGCGCAGGCAAAGTTATTTTTCCGGCTTGACGAGCATGAGCTTGACGAGACGCGGCGCTGGCTGGGACAACCGGATCATCATCTGTTACGGGGTGACGATCCGCGCTATCCATTGCGGTTAAAGGCTATCGCTGATTACCCCGGCGCGTTGCTGGTCAGCGGCGGCCTCGCCCTGCTTCACAGCGCGCAGCTTGCCGTTATTGGCAGTCGCTCGCACTCCTGGTATGGCGCCCGCTGGGGGAAACTGTTCAGCGAAACGCTGGCGCAGAAAGGGATTACCATCACCAGTGGGCTGGCGTTAGGCATTGACGGGGTCGCGCACCGCGGCGCGCTGGCGGCGGAGGGTAAAACTATCGCGGTACTGGGCAATGGGCTGAGTCAGGTTTATCCGCGGCGCCATGCAACCCTCGCCCGGCAGATCATCGACAATGGCGGTACGCTGGTATCTGAATTTCCACTCATTACGCCGCCGCTTCCCGCACATTTCCCCAGGCGCAACCGGATTATCAGCGGCTTAAGCCTGGGCGTGCTGGTGATTGAGGCGGCGTTGCGAAGCGGATCGCTGGTCACCGTCCGCTGCGCCCTGGAGCAGGGAAGGGATGTGTTCGCCCTGCCTGGCCCGATAGGCAATCCGGGATCGGAAGGCCCGCACTGGTTAATTAAGCAAGGCGCGGTGCCAGTGACCTCGCCAGAGGATATTGTGGAATACTGGCATAACGAGCTGGCCTGGCTGACTGATACGTCTGATTCGATAAATATTTGCGTCGATCAGCCGTCTGTAGCATTGCCATTTCCGGAGCTCCTGGCTAACGTAGGAGATGAGGTAACACCTGTTGACGTTGTCGCTGAACGTGCCGGCCAATCTGTGCCAGTAACCGTAGCTCAGCTACTTGAACTGGAGTTAGCAGGCTGGATCGCAGCTGTACCCGGCGGCTATGTCCGATTAAGGAGGGCAAGCCATGTTCGACGTACTCATGTATTTGTTTGAAACTTACATCCATAGCGAAGCAGAAATGCGCGTGGATCAGGACAAACTGACGCGGGATCTTACCGATGCGGGTTTTGAGCGGGAAGACATCTATAACGCGTTAATGTGGCTCGAGAAACTGGCTGATTATCAGGAAGGTCTCGTTGAACCCATGCAGCTCGCTTCCGACCCGCTCTCTCTTCGGGTATATACCGAAGAGGAGTGCCAGCGTCTGGATGCCAGTTGCCGGGGGTTTTTACTCTTCCTCGAGCAGATTCAGGTGTTGAACCTCGAAACGCGAGAAATGGTGATAGAGCGCGTACTGGCGCTGGATACGGCGGAATTTGAGCTGGAAGACCTGAAATGGGTCATCCTGATGGTACTGTTCAATATTCCGGGCTGTGAAAACGCCTATCAGCAAATGGAAGAATTACTCTTCGAAGTAAATGAAGGTATGCTGCATTAATCTTTTTGCAGCAACATCGAGTTGTTATGACCAAATCAGCACTGTTTTCGGTGCGTAAAAATGAGCCCTGCCCGCAGTGCGGGGCCGAACTGGTGATCCGTTCCGGGAAACATGGCCCGTTTCTCGGCTGTTCGCATTATCCGGACTGTGACTATATTCGTCCCCTGAAAAGCCAGGCGGACGGGCATATCGTTAAGGTGCTGGAGGGGCAAGAGTGCCCATCGTGCGGTGCGGTTATGGTGTTACGCCAGGGGCGTTTTGGGATGTTCATTGGCTGTAGCCGCTATCCGGAATGTGAACATACCGAGCTGATTGATAAACCCGATGAGACGGCTATCGCTTGCCCGCAGTGCGGACAAGGCCATCTGGTCCAGCGTCGTTCCCGTTTCGGTAAAACCTTTCACTCCTGCGATCGCTATCCTGATTGCCAGTTCGTTATCAATTTTAAACCGGTGGCGGGCGAATGCCCTGAATGCCATTACCCGCTGTTAATAGAAAAGAAGACGGCGCAGGGGCTCAGACGCTTCTGTGCCAGTAAACAATGTGGAAAGCCGATCCCGGCGGAATAAATCAGTGAACAATAACCTGCCCTCAGAAGCCGTCGCCCATGCCGTGGCGGTCCTGAAAAATGAACATGTCATCGCCTATCCCACCGAAGCCGTGTTTGGCGTCGGCTGCGACCCTGACAGCGAAACGGCCGTTATGCGCCTGCTGGAGCTGAAGCAGCGTCCCGTTGAGAAAGGATTGATCCTTATCGCCGCCAGCTTTGAGCAACTGAAGCCCTATATTGATGATTCACGGTTAAGTGACTCACAGCGGGAAGCCATCTTCTCTTGCTGGCCGGGACCGGTGACGTTTGTATTCCCGGCGCGTCCTGAAACGCCGCGCTGGCTGACAGGACGTTTTGATTCACTGGCCGTACGCGTGACTAACCATCCGCTGGTAATCGAATTGTGCGAAGCCTACGGAAAACCACTGGTTTCGACCAGCGCCAATCTCACCGGGCAACCACCGTGCCGTACTACCGCAGAGGTCCATGCTCAGTTTGGCGACAGCTTCCCGGTGGTGGATGGCGCCACGGGCGGCCGGCAAAACCCATCTGAAATCCGTGATGCCCTGACGGGTGAACTGTTCCGCCAGGGGTGAACCATGGAAACCTATGCCGTTTTTGGTAATCCGATCGCGCACAGCAAGTCGCCTGCTATTCATCAGCTGTTTGCCCGCCAGTTAGGAATTACTCATCCTTATGGACGTGTACTGGCGCCGCTGGACGATTTTGTCTCTTCTCTGAATCAGTTCTTTGCAGAAGGAGGAAAGGGGGCCAACGTCACCGTTCCTTTTAAAGAGGAAGCCTTTGCGCGTGCCGACGAACTGACAGAACGCGCAGCGCTGGCGGGAGCAGTAAACACCCTGAAACGCCTGGAAGATGGCCGTTTACTGGGGGACAACACCGACGGTATTGGTCTTCTGAGCGATCTGGAACGCCTGGGATTCATTAAGCCACGCCAACGGATCCTGCTTGTTGGTGCTGGTGGGGCATCTCGCGGGGTTCTTTTGCCGCTTCTGTCGCTGGGATGCGCCGTCACGATCGTGAATCGCACCTATTCTCGTGCCCGTGAGTTAGCCACTCTCTTCGCCCATACCGGGAGCGTTAGCGCAAGGGAGATGGATACCTTATCCGGGGAAACATTCGATCTGATCGTCAATGCGACGTCCAGTGGAATAGACGGTGATGTACCAGCTATCCCGGCATCTATTGTCAACGCTGACGTATATTGCTATGACATGTTTTACCAGAAAGGGCCGACACCGTTTCTTCACTGGTGCCAGCAATATGGCGCAGTCCACTGTGCCGATGGGCTGGGAATGCTGGTGGCGCAAGCCGCCCATGCTGTTCTGCTATGGCACGGCGTTCTGCCGGCTATCGCTCCGGTCATTGAAACGCTGCAGCAGGAACTGAATGCATGAATCAGGCGATTCAGTTTCCTGACCGGGAATCATGGGATGCCGAACGGCAGGGCGTGGTTTTTCCCGCGCTGGTGAATGGGATGCAATTAACCTGCGCAATTTCAGGGCAAATCTTGCAGCAGCGTTTCGGCGCAGAGGGGCCAGCGCAGTGGCTGGCCGCCTTCCAGGAACATCGTTGGGATCTAGAGGAAGAGGCAGAAGCATTGATCCGCGATGGTCAGGAAGATGCTCAGGGCTGGATCTGGTTATCCTGATCCAGGTACTCATTTTTCCATTTCACATAGTTATTTGCTGAATACTTGAGTCCTTCCCGTTCCGCCTCTGTCAGGGGGCGGATCTGTTTGACCGGATTGCCAAAGTAAAGGTAGCCGCTTTCCAGCTGTTTGTTCTGCGGAACCAGACTGCCCGCACCAATCATGACGTCATCGCCAACGACGACACCGTCTAATAAGATCGAACCCATACCAACCAGTACGCGGTTGCCGATAGTGCAGCCGTGCAGCATCACTTTATGACCAACAGTTACATCCTCACCAATGATCAGCGGATTTCCCTCCGGCTTATAAGAGGACTTATGGGTCACATGGAGAACGCTACCGTCCTGAATATTGCTGCGTTGACCTATCGATACATAGTTGACGTCGCCGCGAATGGCCACCAGAGGCCAGACGCTGACGTCATCGGCAATTCTGACATCGCCGATGACAACGCTGGATGCGTCAATCATGACGCGAAGACCGATTTGTGGGAAAAATGCTTTGTAGGGGCGCAGCTGAGCAGACATATAGACCTCAAAATACGGGAACGTAAGAAGACTTTGGTGGCTTTTATCTCCCTGTGCAACCCCTGAAAACGGTGAAAATTGAGCAAATCGTGCAATTACACGGCGAAAAGGGTGAAAAATCACCACTCAGAAAAAAAGATCGAAAAAAGGCTTGTGCAAAAAAATGGGATCCCTATAATGCGCACCCACTGACACGGCGGATGTGAATCACTTCACACAAACAGCCGGTTCGGTTGCAGAGAAAAATCCTGAAAAACGGGTTGACTCTGAAAGAGGAAAGCGTAATATACGCCACCTCGCGACAGAGCGCTAAAGCGCGTCGCAACTGCTCTTTAACAATTTATCAGACAATCTGTGTGGGCACTCAAAGTGACATGGATTCTTAACGTCCTCGGACGAAAAATGAATACCAAGTCTCAAGAGTGAACACGTAATTCATTACGAAGTTTAATTCTTTGAGCATCAAACTTAAATTGAAGAGTTTGATCATGGCTCAGATTGAACGCTGGCGGCAGGCCTAACACATGCAAGTCGAGCGGTAGCACAGAGAGCTTGCTCTCGGGTGACGAGCGGCGGACGGGTGAGTAATGTCTGGGAAACTGCCTGATGGAGGGGATAACTACTGGAAACGGTAGCTAATACCGCATAATGTCGCAAGACCAAAGTGGGGGACCTTCGGGCCTCATGCCATCAGATGTGCCCAGATGGGATTAGCTAGTAGGTGGGGTAACGGCTCACCTAGGCGACGATCCCTAGCTGGTCTGAGAGGATGACCAGCCACACTGGAACTGAGACACGGTCCAGACTCCTACGGGAGGCAGCAGTGGGGAATATTGCACAATGGGCGCAAGCCTGATGCAGCCATGCCGCGTGTGTGAAGAAGGCCTTCGGGTTGTAAAGCACTTTCAGCGGGGAGGAAGGCGTTAAGGTTAATAACCTTGGCGATTGACGTTACCCGCAGAAGAAGCACCGGCTAACTCCGTGCCAGCAGCCGCGGTAATACGGAGGGTGCAAGCGTTAATCGGAATTACTGGGCGTAAAGCGCACGCAGGCGGTCTGTCAAGTCGGATGTGAAATCCCCGGGCTCAACCTGGGAACTGCATTCGAAACTGGCAGGCTAGAGTCTTGTAGAGGGGGTAGAATTCCAGGTGTAGCGGTGAAATGCGTAGAGATCTGGAGGAATACCGGTGGCGAAGGCGGCCCCCTGGACAAAGACTGACGCTCAGGTGCGAAAGCGTGGGGAGCAAACAGGATTAGATACCCTGGTAGTCCACGCCGTAAACGATGTCGATTTGGAGGTTGTGCCCTTGAGGCGTGGCTTCCGGAGCTAACGCGTTAAATCGACCGCCTGGGGAGTACGGCCGCAAGGTTAAAACTCAAATGAATTGACGGGGGCCCGCACAAGCGGTGGAGCATGTGGTTTAATTCGATGCAACGCGAAGAACCTTACCTGGTCTTGACATCCACAGAACTTAGCAGAGATGCTTTGGTGCCTTCGGGAACTGTGAGACAGGTGCTGCATGGCTGTCGTCAGCTCGTGTTGTGAAATGTTGGGTTAAGTCCCGCAACGAGCGCAACCCTTATCCTTTGTTGCCAGCGGTCCGGCCGGGAACTCAAAGGAGACTGCCAGTGATAAACTGGAGGAAGGTGGGGATGACGTCAAGTCATCATGGCCCTTACGACCAGGGCTACACACGTGCTACAATGGCATATACAAAGAGAAGCGACCTCGCGAGAGCAAGCGGACCTCATAAAGTATGTCGTAGTCCGGATTGGAGTCTGCAACTCGACTCCATGAAGTCGGAATCGCTAGTAATCGTAGATCAGAATGCTACGGTGAATACGTTCCCGGGCCTTGTACACACCGCCCGTCACACCATGGGAGTGGGTTGCAAAAGAAGTAGGTAGCTTAACCTTCGGGAGGGCGCTTACCACTTTGTGATTCATGACTGGGGTGAAGTCGTAACAAGGTAACCGTAGGGGAACCTGCGGTTGGATCACCTCCTTACCTTAAAGAACCTGCCTTTGTAGTGCTCACACAGATTGTTTGATAAATAATAAATTTCAAAATGTACTGCGAAGTGCATTGTGAAATTTTGCTCTTTAAAAATCTGGATCAAGCTGAAAATTGAAACGACACACAGTTAATGTGTGTTCGAGTCTCTCAAATTTTCGCAATCAGAAGTGAAACATCTTCGGGTTGTGAGGTTAAGCGACTAAGCGTACACGGTGGATGCCCTGGCAGTCAGAGGCGATGAAGGACGTGCTAATCTGCGAAAAGCGTCGGTAAGGTGATATGAACCGTTACAGCCGGCGATGTCCGAATGGGGAAACCCAGTGCAATTCGTTGCACTATCGTTAACTGAATACATAGGTTAACGAGGCGAACCGGGGGAACTGAAACATCTAAGTACCCCGAGGAAAAGAAATCAACCGAGATTCCCCAGTAGCGGCGAGCGAACGGGGAGCAGCCCAGAGTCTGAATCAGCTTGTGTGTTAGTGGAACGGTCTGGAAAGTCCGACGGTACAGGGTGATAGTCCCGTACACCAAAATGCACAGGCTGTGAACTCGAAGAGTAGGGCGGGACACGTGGTATCCTGTCTGAATATGGGGGACCATCCTCCAAGGCTAAATACTCCTGACTGACCGATAGTGAACCAGTACCGTGAGGGAAAGGCGAAAAGAACCCCGGCGAGGGGAGTGAAAAAGAACCTGAAACCGTGTACGTACAAGCAGTGGGAGCACCTTCGGGTGTGACTGCGTACCTTTTGTATAATGGGTCAGCGACTTATATTCTGTAGCAAGGTTAACCGTATAGGGGAGCCGCAGGGAAACCGAGTCTTAACTGGGCGTTAAGTTGCAGGGTATAGACCCGAAACCCGGTGATCTAGCCATGGGCAGGTTGAAGGTTGGGTAACACTAACTGGAGGACCGAACCGACTAATGTTGAAAAATTAGCGGATGACTTGTGGCTGGGGGTGAAAGGCCAATCAAACCGGGAGATAGCTGGTTCTCCCCGAAAGATATTTAGGTAGCGCCTCGTGAATTCATCTTCGGGGTAGAGCACTGTTTCGGCTAGGGGGTCATCCCGACTTACCAACCCGATGCAAACTGCGAATACCGAAGAATGTTATCACGGGAGACACACGGCGGGTGCTAACGTCCGTCGTGAAGAGGGAAACAACCCAGACCGCCAGCTAAGGTCCCAAAGTCATGGTTAAGTGGGAAACGATGTGGGAAGGCACAGACAGCCAGGATGTTGGCTTAGAAGCAGCCATCATTTAAAGAAAGCGTAATAGCTCACTGGTCGAGTCGGCCTGCGCGGAAGATGTAACGGGGCTAAACCATGCACCGAAGCTGCGGCAGCGACACTATGTGTTGTTGGGTAGGGGAGCGTTCTGTAAGCCTGCGAAGGTGTGCTGTGAGGCATGCTGGAGGTATCAGAAGTGCGAATGCTGACATAAGTAACGATAAAGCGGGTGAAAAGCCCGCTCGCCGGAAGACCAAGGGTTCCTGTCCAACGTTAATCGGGGCAGGGTGAGTCGACCCCTAAGGCGAGGCCGAAAGGCGTAGTCGATGGGAAACAGGTTAATATTCCTGTACTTGGTGTTACTGCGAAGGGGGACGGAGAAGGCTATGTTAGCCGGGCGACGGTTGTCCCGGTTTAAGCATGTAGGCTGGTTGTCCAGGCAAATCCGGATAATCAAGGCTGAGGTGTGATGACGAGGCACTACGGTGCTGAAGTAACAAATGCCCTGCTTCCAGGAAAAGCCTCTAAGCATCAGGTAACATTAAATCGTACCCCAAACCGACACAGGTGGTCAGGTAGAGAATACCAAGGCGCTTGAGAGAACTCGGGTGAAGGAACTAGGCAAAATGGTGCCGTAACTTCGGGAGAAGGCACGCTGGTGTGTAGGTGAAGTCCCTGCGGATGGAGCTGAGACCAGTCGAAGATACCAGCTGGCTGCAACTGTTTATTAAAAACACAGCACTGTGCAAACACGAAAGTGGACGTATACGGTGTGACGCCTGCCCGGTGCCGGAAGGTTAATTGATGGGGTTATCCGTAAGGAGAAGCTCTTGATCGAAGCCCCGGTAAACGGCGGCCGTAACTATAACGGTCCTAAGGTAGCGAAATTCCTTGTCGGGTAAGTTCCGACCTGCACGAATGGCGTAATGATGGCCAGGCTGTCTCCACCCGAGACTCAGTGAAATTGAACTCGCTGTGAAGATGCAGTGTACCCGCGGCAAGACGGAAAGACCCCGTGAACCTTTACTATAGCTTGACACTGAACATTGAGCCTTGATGTGTAGGATAGGTGGGAGGCTTTGAAGCGTGGACGCCAGTCTGCGTGGAGCCAACCTTGAAATACCACCCTTTAATGTTTGATGTTCTAACGTTGGCCCCTTACCGGGGTTGCGGACAGTGTCTGGTGGGTAGTTTGACTGGGGCGGTCTCCTCCCAAAGCGTAACGGAGGAGCACGAAGGTTAGCTAATCCTGGTCGGACATCAGGAGGTTAGTGCAATGGCATAAGCTAGCTTGACTGCGAGCGTGACGGCGCGAGCAGGTGCGAAAGCAGGTCATAGTGATCCGGTGGTTCTGAATGGAAGGGCCATCGCTCAACGGATAAAAGGTACTCCGGGGATAACAGGCTGATACCGCCCAAGAGTTCATATCGACGGCGGTGTTTGGCACCTCGATGTCGGCTCATCACATCCTGGGGCTGAAGTAGGTCCCAAGGGTATGGCTGTTCGCCATTTAAAGTGGTACGCGAGCTGGGTTTAGAACGTCGTGAGACAGTTCGGTCCCTATCTGCCGTGGGCGCTGGAGAATTGAGGGGGCTGCTCCTAGTACGAGAGGACCGGAGTGGACGCATCACTGGTGTTCGGGTTGTCATGCCAATGGCACTGCCCGGTAGCTAAATGCGGAAGAGATAAGTGCTGAAAGCATCTAAGCACGAAACTTGCCCCGAGATGAGTTCTCCCTGAGACTTTAAGTCTCCTGAAGGAACGTTAAAGACGATGACGTTGATAGGCCGGGTGTGTAAGCGCAGCGATGCGTTGAGCTAACCGGTACTAATGAACCGTGAGGCTTAACCTTACAACGCCGAAGATGTTTTGGCGGATTTGAGAGAATTTTCAGCTTAGATTCAGAGTTGAGTACGCAATATAAAGAATTGCGTACTGAGCACAAAGAATTTGCCTGGCGGCACTAGCGCGGTGGTCCCACCTGACCCCATGCCGAACTCAGAAGTGAAACGCCGTAGCGCCGATGGTAGTGTGGGGTCTCCCCATGTGAGAGTAGGGAACTGCCAGGCATCAAATTTAGCGTGCTGATATGGCTCAGTTGGTAGAGCGCACCCTTGGTAAGGGTGAGGTCCCCAGTTCGACTCTGGGTATCAGCACCACTTTTTAGGTTAAAGTTCGGCACGTTGTAAAGAATTTGCCTGGCGACAATAGCGCGGCGGTCCCACCTGACCCCATGCCGAACTCAGAAGTGAAACGTCGTAGCGCCGATGGTAGTGTGGGGTCTCCCCATGTGAGAGTAGGGAATCGCCAGGCATCAAATAAAGCAAAAGGCCCAGTCGAAAGACTGGGCCTTTTGCTTTTGTGTTATCTGTTGTTTGCCGATGAGCTTCTTTGCTGCCCAGGGAAAATCTAACTGGCATCGATATGAACATTGTGCAGCAACGGCCCGGAGAGAGGGAAAGGACGTTCGCCATCATTACTCACCATCAGAGTAAAGGCCCGCTCTTCGACCGGGCCTTTGGTGTTTGTTGCTCCTGAACCCTGAATCTGAAAAGTTTGCCGATAGCGATGGACGACTCATTGCCAGCGGTCTCTGGCAACAACAACGGCTAAGAAAGCTGGCGAACTATCGTCAGGAAGAGCCTGAATGATCGCTTACTTTGGGGAATGGAGTGGAGCAGATACAGGGGATATACCTGTATCTGCGGTTGGGGAAGCGATCTAGCGGGTCAGAGCAACGATCCCTAACGTGAGGCCGGCTACCGCGGCCGCACCCCCGGCGATTGCGCCTGCGGTTTCCCAGTTGTCTTCTGTTGTGCCTTTCATACAGGTATTGGTATGGACTAAGCGGCCTTGCGAGTCATAAACCGGTACGCAGGGAGAGTCATGGGCACAGCCTGCCAGCAGAGAGGCCAGCAGCGCCACGATTAAATACTTTTTCATGATATTACCTCTGGATAATCCGCTGGGTTGTACTGAAAGCCAGTGCAGAACGGAATGGCTTATTTTATCACCGCGAATTGTCCGGGCCGGAGGCCGAAATCATCTCAATATATGAGCCGCGTAAATATCGTGAAGATAAGCGCGGGAATATGCAGAAAAGATGGAGAGAAAGATTGTGATACAGCGATGCTGCGTGCGATGGCGGTTGCCAGACTGCGGCGCGTTTAGCTGGCTGCCAATATTGCATGCGAAAAAAAGCGCCCGCAAGGGGCGCCTTCAAGACATAGCCGAGTTATTCAGCGTGCCGGGTAAAGCGTCGTCTAACGACCACGAAGAACACCGGAACAAAGAAGATCGCCAGCAGCGTCGCGGTCAGCATCCCGCCCATCACGCCGGTGCCAACCGCATTCTGCGCCCCGCTGCCGGCACCATGGCTAATCACCAGCGGCATGACCCCGAGAATAAAGGCCAGAGAGGTCATCAGAATAGGCCGCAGGCGCATCCGCGCTGCCTCCAGCGTGGCCTCAATGATCCCTTTCCCTTCTTTCTCCATCAGATCCTTGGCGAACTCGACGATCAGGATCGCATTCTTGGCCGACAAACCGATCGTGGTCAAGAGTCCGACCTGGAAGTAAACGTCATTATTCAGCCCACGCAGCGTGGCGGCTAACAGCGCGCCAATGACCCCTAGCGGAACCACTAACATGACTGAGAAGGGGATCGACCAGCTCTCATACAGCGCCGCCAGACACAGGAAGACGACGATCAGCGAGATGGCATAGAGCGCAGGCGCCTGGTTGCCGGAGAGCCGTTCCTGGTAAGACATCCCGGTCCAGTCATAACCGATGCCGCTCGGCAGTTTACTGGCCAGCGTTTCCATCAGCGCCATGGCTTCCCCGGTACTTTTGCCTGGCGAAGCTTCACCGAGGATCTCCATAGATGGCAACCCGTTGTAGCGCTCCAGGCGCGGCGAGCCATATATCCAGCGTGAAGTGACAAAGGCGGAGAACGGCACCATTTCGCCGTTGGCGCTACGAACATACATGTTGTTAATGTCGCTCGGCAGCATACGGAAGTGGGCATCAGCCTGAACGTACACTTTTTTCACGCGGCCGCGGTCAATAAAGTCATTGACGTAGTATCCGCCCAGCGCGGCTGATATCGTTTCATTGATATCGGAGAGCGATACGCCCAGCGCCTGCGCTTTTTCCTGATCGACATCCAGTTTGAACTGAGGGGTATCTTCAAGCCCATTAGGGCGTACCCGAACCAGCTGATCCGGATGCTGTTTCACCATGCCCAGCAGTTGATTGCGCGCCTGGGTCAGAGCGGTATGACCGAGTCCGCCCTGGTCGATCAGTTCAAAGTCGAAGCCGGTGGCGGTACCCAGCTCAATAATGGCTGGCATGTTGAACGGGAAAACCATGGCGTCTTTGATCTGGCTAAAGGCTACGGTGGCCCGCTTGATGATGGACTCCACGCTGTTTTTATCGCCGCTGCGTGCTTCCCAGGGCTTCAGGCTGACAAACGCCATACCGGAGTTTTGTCCCTGGCCGCTGAAGCTGAAGCCGTTAACGGTAAAGACGCTTTCGACGTTGGCCTTCTCGTTATGCAGGTAGTAGTCGGTCACCGTATCCAGGACCTTCTGCGTGCGCTCCTGGGTAGCACCGGACGGCAGCTGGATCATGGTCAGGAAGACGCCCTGGTCTTCGTCGGGCAGAAAGGACGTGGGCAAGCGCATGAACAGCACGGCCATCCCCACGACGATCAGCAGGTAGATCACCAGATAACGGCCAGTTCCACGTAAAATACCGCTGACGCTGTTGGTATAGTGGTTAACGCTCTGGTCGAAGCGGGCGTTAAACCAGCCGAAAAATCCTTTTTTCTCATGGTGTTCAGCTGAGGCTGGCTTCAACAACGTGGCGCAGAGCGCCGGCGTCAGTACCAGCGCAACCAGCACGGAGAGCGCCATGGCGGAGACGATGGTGATTGAAAACTGACGATAAATCGCGCCGGTTGAGCCGCCGAAAAAGGCCATCGGGACAAATACTGCGGAGAGCACCATGGCGATACCCACCAGCGCTCCCTGGATCTGCGACATAGATTTTTCCGTCGCTTCTTTTGGCGAGAGCTTCTCCTCAACCATCACACGTTCGACGTTTTCCACTACTACGATAGCGTCATCGACCAGCAGACCTATCGCCAACACCATGCCAAACATTGTCAGCGTGTTGATGGAGTAGCCAAACATCGACAATACCGCGAAGGTTCCCAACAGCACCACGGGTACGGCAATGGTTGGAATGAGCGTTGCGCGCATGTTCTGCAGGAACAGATACATGACAAGAAAGACGAGAATAATTGCTTCAAAAAGCGTTTTGACCACTTCGTGAATGGAGATTTTGACGAAAGGGGTCGTATCATACGGATAAACCACCTTCATCCCCTGAGGGAAGTAGGGCTGCAGCTCGGCCAGCTTCGCTTTAATCGCGGTGGCGGTATCCAGGGCGTTGGCGCCGGTCGCAAGCTTAATACCCAGACCAGAGGCAGGTTTACCGTTAATTCTGGCGACAACGTTATAGTTCTCTCCCCCCAGCTCAATGCGGGCGACGTCTTTCAGATGGACGACAGAGCCATCGGCGTTGACCCGCAGCGTGACCTTGCCAAACTCCTGCGGATCTTTGAGCCGCGTCTGAGCGATGATTGACGCGTTCAACTGCTGGCCTTTCAGCGCTGGCGTACCGCCGAGCTGACCCGCGGCGATCTGATCGTTCTGGACCTGCAGCGCATTGATGACGTCCACCGGCGTCAGGTTGTATTTATTCAGCAGGTTGCCATCCAGCCAGACGCGCATAGCGTACTGCGCGCCGAACAGCTGCACATCGCCCACGCCGTTGAGGCGGCTAATAGGATCTTTGACATTGGAGGCAACATAGTCAGAAATATCGTCCTGGGTGGTGGTCGGGTTATCAGAGATAAAGCCGGCGACCAACAGGAAGCTGCTACTGGATTTCTCGACGCTAATCCCTTGCTGCTGTACTTCCTGGGGCATCAGCGGCGTGGCCAGCTGCAGTTTGTTTTGCACCTGTACCTGGGCAATATCGGGATCGGTACCCGATTTAAAGGTGAGCGTAATGGTTACCGAACCGGCAGAGTCGCTGGTCGACGACATATACATCAGGTTGTCGATGCCGTTCATATTCTGCTCGATAACCTGGGTGACGGTATCCTGTACGGTCTGGGCATCTGCACCGGGGTAGGTGGCGGAGATCGCTACCGCAGGAGGGGCGATTGTCGGGTACTGAGCTATCGGCAGCTGCAGGATGGCCAGGCCGCCGGCAATCATCATAATGATAGCCAGCACCCAGGCGAAGACCGGTCGATGAATAAAAAACTTAGACATGGCTGGGTATCCTTATTGCACGGCCGGCGCCGCACGCTCCGCTTCCGCTTTGACAGTGACGCCTGGACGGACTTTCTGTAAGCCGCTGACAATCACTTTATCGCCCGGCTTCAGCCCACTGGTGATAAGCCACTTATCGCCAACGGCCTGAGTCGCGACCACTTCCCGGGTTTCAACCTGGTTTTTGTCATTCACCAGCATCACGGAGGCATCACCACGCGGCGTGCGGGTCACCCCTTGCTGCGGTACCAGGATAGCCTGCGGATCGACGCCTTCGTCTATGCGGGCGCGGACGAACATCCCTGGCAGCAGGACATGCTGCGGGTTAGGGAAGATAGCGCGCAGAGTAATTGAGCCCGTAGTTTCATCAACAGTGACGTCAGAAAACTGCAGTGAACCTTTGAGCGGATAGGCCTGGCCGTTCTCCATGACCAGCTCAACGCTTTTGGTATCACCGCCGCGCTGCAGGCTTTCCTGCTTAAGGCGCATGAAGTCATTACTGGACTCCGTCACGTCAACATAGATGGGATCGAGCTGCTGGACGGTAGCCAGGGCATCCGACTGGCCGTTGGTGACCAGCGCCCCTTCGGTGACGCTCGATTTACCGATGCGCCCGCTAATGGGGGAGGTTACTTTGGTGTAGGCCAGGTTGATACGGGCCGTTTCCACGGCAGCTTTGGTGGCGATGACATCGGCATCGGCCTGGCGGGCGGTGGCCACTGCCTGATCGTATTCCTGCTGGCTGATATATTTAGTACCCAGCAGTGGAACGTAGCGTTTCACCGTCAAATGGGCGATAGCGGCCGCAGCTTCGGCTTTGGCCTCATCGCCTTTGGCGCTGTTCCACGCCGCCTGGTAGGTCGCCGGATCGATCTGATAGAGCGACTGGCCTGCTTCGACATCACTTCCTTCAACAAAGTTACGCTTCAGGATGATACCGCTCACCTGGGGGCGGACTTCCGCTACGCGAAAAGCAGAGGTTCGGCCCGGCAGTTCGGTGGTGACTGATAGCGGCGCGCTGTTCACGACATGGACCGTCACCTGCGGCGCCTGCGCATGGGGTTGCTGGTTGTCAGAATTATCGCAACCGGTTAGCAATAAGGCCGAGATAATTAAACCGGATAAAAGTGTCACTCTGGCGTGAGTCGTCATGGCGGTTCCTTATAGATTACGTACCCAATCAGGCGGCGAATCTGTGAAAGAAAGAGGGAATCAAAAAGCAGTTTGCCATCCTACAAATAAACGCCGTTGGATGTAAGAGATACTTATTTTTAAGCAATCAGCAAGGCACGCAAAAACAAAAAAACGGTCACTGTAGTATTGCGATTTATCGCAATTGTAAAAGTTGATAAATAGACATTATTTCAGTGAATGTATTTTCCGGTGATATTCACTTGAATAATTAATTCTCTTTTCGCATCAGGATTAACTTGTCTGCATTTTTGCTAAATAATACTTCATGGCAAATGCTAGATTAATTCTAATTAAGAATATCCTATATTATCTGCTTATCGGGAAGTGGGGCCTTGTATGGCAAGAAAAACAAAAGAAGAGGCGCAGCGCACGCGGCAGCTCCTGATTGAGTCCGCAATCCAGCAGTTCGCCCTGCGCGGAGTAACCAACACCACCCTGACGGATATCGCCGATGCGGCGGGAGTGACTCGCGGCGCGGTGTACTGGCATTTTGCCAGTAAGACGGAGCTGTTTAATGAAATGTGGCAGCAGCAGCCGCCGCTTAGAGATTTGATTCAGCCCAGTCAGGCCATAGAGTACGAACAGGAGCCGTTAAATGCTTTACGCGAGCGGTTTATTGCAGGCCTGCGCTATATTGCTGCGAATCCTCGACAGCGCGCTCTGATGCAAATTCTTTATCAGCGCTGTGAGTTTTCCAGTGATATGCTTTCGGAATACGAAATTCGCCAACGTATTGGTTTTAATTATTCACTCATTGGCGGCATCCTGCAGTGCTGCGTGCGTAACAATATATTGCCAGCCGAAACAAACATTGAGATGATATTAATTGTTTTACACAGTGCTTTTTCCGGGCTGATTAAAAACTGGCTGCTCGATCCGCAACGCTTCGATCTTTATCAGCAGGCGCCTGCGCTGGTGGATAATATAATGGCGGTGGTCTGTGCTGCGCGTTTATCGGGAGGGCCTGCGCTACGGCTGGTGAATCAGTAATGAGTTCTGTTGGCGCAGATAATAAAAAAGGCGCTTCCCCATGCCGAAGAGCGCCTTTTATATCAAGCAAGCAACTGACTAGTATCAGTTCATGCCGTATTTTTTCAGTTTTTTACGCAGCGTACCGCGGTTGATGCCCATCATCAGAGCAGCGCGGGTCTGGTTACCACGGGTGTATTGCATCACCATGTCCAACAGGGGCTGTTCAACTTCAGCCAGTACCAGCTCATACAGGTCATTCACATCCTGACCGTTCAGTTGAGCAAAATAGTTCTTCAGTGCCTGTTTAACCGAGTCACGCAGGGGCTTTTGAGTTACCTGATCCTGAGAGTTAACGGTAGAAACGGTCAGTACGTCAGAATTTACGCGTTGTTCGAACATAGTTCTGTCAGCTCTTTATTTCTATTACGCAAAATTTTCGAAGTATGCCTCCAACGCCTCCAGCTGTTCGCTGGCATCCTCAATGGCGTTGAATGTGCGCCGAAACTGGTCATCTGGAGCATGTTCCTGAAGATACCAGGAGACGTGTTTACGCGCGATTCGGTACCCTTTTGCCTGACCATAAAAGTCATGCAACTCCCGAACGTGCGCACAAAGCAAGCGCTTCACCTCTGCCAGCGGCAGCGGGGGCAGCAGCTCTCCAGTGTCCAGATAATGCTGGATTTCCCGAAAGATCCAGGGTCTTCCCTGAGCTGCACGGCCTATCATCAGGGCATCAGCCCCTGTATAGTCGAGCACAGCTCTGGCTTTAAGCGGGTCAGTAATGTCGCCATTCGCGATAATCGGAATGGAAACTTTCTGCTTAACTGCCCGAATACTGTCGTACTCAGCGTCTCCGTTAAACAAGCAGGCGCGGGTGCGTCCGTGAATAGTCAGAGCCTGAATGCCACACTCTTCGGCCAGTTGGGCAATCTCTACGCAGTTACGGTGTTCCGGTTCCCAACCGGTGCGAATCTTGAGAGTCACAGGAACGTCCACCGCGTTAACGACCGCCGTCAGGATCGACTTCACCTGGTCGGGGTACTGCAAGAGGGCTGAACCTGCAAGCTTGCGATTCACCTTTTTCGCCGGGCATCCCATATTGATATCAATAATCTGGGCGCCGCTTTCCACGTTAATCCGCGCGGCGGCAGCCATCTCTTCCGGCACGCTACCGGCGATTTGCACGGTACGAATACCGGGCTCATCGATATGCACCATCCGTAAACGGGACTTGTCGCTCTCCCACACCTGTGGGTTAGAAGACATCATCTCGGAAACGGTTAAACCCGCTCCCATCTCGTAGCACAGCGTCCGGAATGGTCTGTCAGTAATGCCAGCCATGGGCGCTGCGATCAGGCGATTTCTGAGCTGGTGGTGTCCGATGCGCATGAGTTAAGAAATGACCATACTGTGACTGCAAGGCGGCGTATATTACGCATTTTTTGCACGAGATGAAAGGCCAAACTTTGAGCAATCCTCTGTTGCAGATCAATGAATCCGGGACTAGCGTAAAAGGGATGAATAAATACTTATATTAATCATTGATTTAATGGATGATGGATAATTTGTGTCCATTTATAAAATCATAAAACTTCTCGATTTTTCTTGGATAAACTGGCCGCATGGCGATATAAAACGCTGTTTTTGTAGCCAAAAAAGTGCTCTGTAGTGCGATCTGCCTCTCATTTCCTGGCATTATTTGGTGGCTACTGGAAACAAAAATGCGGCCCGTAGGCCGCATCGCGCTTAGTTTTTCCGGCCGGTAATCCGGCACCACTCTTCCTTCTCGACCACCGGGTCAAGGGTGAAGAGATCGGCGTAGGCTTCACAGACGCTCTCCGCCTGGCTGGCAAGGATGCCGGAAAGCCCCAGCAAACCGCCTGAAACGGGCAGGACGCTGATTAATGGCGCCAGCTCACGCAGCGGGCCTGCCAGGATATTCGCGACCACCACGTCGGCTTTCATCGACTCCGGTTGGTCCTGAGGAAGATAGAGCTCCAGGCGTTCAGAAACGCCGTTACGCTGCGCGTTATCACGACTGGCCTGAATAGCCTGCGGGTCGATATCAATCCCGATTGCTTTTGCCGCCCCCAGCTTCAGTGCGGCAATCGCCAGGATGCCGGAGCCGCAGCCGAAATCAATCACCGTTTTTCCGTTGAGGTCGAGTCCATCCAGCCACTGCAGGCACAGGGATGTCGTCGGATGCGTACCGGTGCCAAAGGCCAGACCCGGATCGAGCATCACGTTGACGGCATTTTCATCCGGAACATCGCGCCAGCTTGGGCAGATCCATAGCCGCTCCCCGAAGCGCATGGGGTGGAAGTTATCCATCCATTCCCGTTCCCAGTCTTTATCTTCCAGCTGCTCGATCTTATGCGCGAACCCGGCGCCCAGCAGCGGATGCTGCTCCAGTTGGGCAACGACCGCTTTCATATCGGTTTCAGCATCGAACAGGCCGATTACGTCGGTATCCCCCCACAGGCGGGTTTCCCCGGGCAATGGCTCAAATACCGGCGTATCGTGCGTATCCTGGAAGGTGATCGAGACCGATCCGGCCTCCATCAGCGCATCGCTAAGATCTTCAGCGTTCGCGCCGGTGGTATTTAGTTTCAGTTGGATCCATGGCATAGCAAAACTCTTTATTTATCAGTAGTCAAAATGGGGGACTGTGGGGCGGGACGACCGAAACGGTTCCCCGCCACAAACGCCAGCAAACTCAGCAGCAGCGCGGGAACGATCGGGTGAAAGCCCAGAAACTGCACTTTCAGCGTGGCCAGTACGGCATACAGGACGCCGCCTACGATCATCGCGCTCAGCGCGCCAGCCGCGTTGGCGCGTTCCCAGTAAAGGCCCAGCACCAGCGGCCACAGGAAGACGGCTTCCAGGCCGCCGAAGGCCAGCAGGTTCAGCCAGATTATCATCTCCGGCGGCCGCCAGGCCGCGAGCAGCAACAAGACCCCCAGCAGGAGCGTGATGCCGGCGGACATGCGTTTAAGCCGCTTTTCGTTAGTCGCCTGATCCGGCCGCCAGTTCAGGTACAGATCTTTGATGATCGTAGCGGAACTTTGCAGAAGTTGGGCATTGATCGTCGACATAATCGCCGCCATCGGCGCGGCAAGGAAGATCCCGGCGGCAAAGGGCGGAAGCACTTTAACCATCAGCGTCGGGATCACCAGATCCGGCACGGTTAAATCGGGGATCACCGCCCGGCCTAATGCCCCAGCCAGATGCATGCCAAACATCAGGATCGCCACCACGATGGTGCCGATAATGATGCCGCGATGCACGGCTTTGCTGTCTTTGTAGGAGATACAGCGCACTGCGGTATGTGGCAGACCAATAACGCCGAAGCAGACCAGCACCCAAAACGAGGCCATAAAGGTTGGCGAGAGGATATCTTCCGCGCCCTGCGGGGACACCAGCTTGACGTCGATCGACTGCAGCGTCTCTACCGCATGGCCAACCCCCCCGGCGGCGTGGATCACGCCTACCAGCAGCACGATCGTGCCGATCAGCATTACCATGCCCTGCATCGTGTCGTTGAGCACGCTGGCGCGAAAGCCGCCATAGGCGGTATACAGCGCGATGCTGACCCCGAAGATCAGCAGGCCGGTATCGTAAGGAATACCGGCAGCCGTCTCCAGCAGGCGGGCGCCGCCGATAAACTGGACGGTCATGGCGCCGACAAAGGCCACCAGCAGACTCAGGCTGGCCAGCCAGACCAGCAGGCGACTCTGATAGCGCGCAAACAGCATGTCATTGAGGGTGACAGCATTATAGCGACGCGCAAGGATGGCGAATTTTTTCCCCAGCACGCCCAGCGACAGCCAGATGGCGGGGAGCTGGATCATCGCCAGCAGCACCCAGCCCAGGCCGTATTTATAGGCGGCGCCGGGTCCGCCGATAAATGAGCTGGCGCTGATATAGGTGGCGGTTAGCGTCATGGCCAGCACGAAGCCGCCCATCGAGCGGCTGCCGAGAAAGTACTCATTAAGAAAGCTACCTGAGGCGCGTTTTCTCATGGCGTAGAGGGATAAACCGAACACCACCACCAGGTAGGCGATCAGGGGAATAATGACCTCAAACTGCATCATCGTCCTCCAGAGAAATATCGCGGAAAATCAGTTTGACCATCGCCCAGCACAGCAGAATGAACAGCAGCGGTACCAGCAGGCAGGCCATTTCAAACCAGTGTGGCAGGCCGGTAAAGCCAATAGCCACCCCCGGCAGATAGGCGGCGGCCAGCCAGGCGGCAAGGTAGAGAAGGGTCAGCCACAGCGCCCAGCGCGCTTCTTTGTGGGCCTGAACAAAGCGTTTGTCCATTTTTTGTCCCTTGAGGATGAAGAAAGCGGGGATTGTACCGCATGGTATAGATGAGGAGAGAGAAAAAGAAAAAAGGCCGGTTTACCCGGCCTTTTGCTGAGAGAGCAGAATTATTTTTCCTGCAAGCCGAGTTTTTTCTCCAGATAGTGGATATTGGTGCCACCATGCTGGAAATTCTCGTCGCTCATAATGCGCATCTGCAGATCGACGTTGGTTTTGATGCCATCGATGATCAGCTCCTGCAGCGCATTCTTCATGCGGGCAATCGCCACGTCACGGCTTTCGCCGTAGCAGATCAGTTTACCGATCATGGAGTCATAGTACGGCGGTACGGTGTAACCGGCGTAAATATGTGACTCCCAGCGCACGCCAAAGCCACCCGGCGCGTGGAAACGGGTGATTTTGCCCGGGCTCGGCAGGAAGGTGTTCGGGTCTTCGGCGTTGATACGGCATTCCACCGCATGGCCGCGAACCACCACTTCATCCTGCTTGATAGACAGCGGCTGGCCGGCTGCGATACGCAGCTGCTCTTTGATCAGGTCAACGCCGGTGATCATTTCAGTTACCGGATGCTCTACCTGGATACGGGTGTTCATTTCAATGAAGTAGAACTCGCCGTTTTCGAACAGGAACTCAAAGGTACCCGCCCCGCGGTAGCCGATATCCACACAGGCTTTCGCGCAACGCTCGCCGATGTAGCGACGCAGTTCCGGGGTGATGCCCGGCGCCGGCGCTTCTTCGACCACTTTCTGATGACGGCGCTGCATGGAGCAGTCACGTTCAGCCAGATAGATAGCGTTGCCCTGACCATCCGCCAGCACCTGAATTTCAATGTGGCGTGGGTTTTCCAGGTATTTCTCCATG
The DNA here is from genome assembly GCF_021184225.1 of Klebsiella sp. KPN54798. NCBI lineage: Bacteria > Pseudomonadati > Pseudomonadota > Gammaproteobacteria > Enterobacterales > Enterobacteriaceae > Klebsiella > Klebsiella sp. KPN54798. The sequence goes on from NZ_CP089234.1 coordinate 470,458, forward strand.
TAGACCATGTCGTTGTTGAAAGCCGCTTTGGCTTCCGCTTTGGTCATGGAGATGGATTGCGCCAGTTCAGCGTCGCTACGTACAACGCGCATACCGCGACCGCCGCCGCCGCCGGAGGCTTTGATGATCACCGGGTAGCCGATGCGTTTGGCATGCGCGCGGTTAGCGTCCATGTCGTCGGTCAGCGGGCCGTCAGAACCCGGAACGGTCGGGACGCCGGCTTTCTTCATGGCGGTGATCGCGGACACTTTGTCGCCCATCAGGCGGATAGTGTCGGCTTTCGGGCCGATGAAGATAAAGCCGGAACGCTCAACCTGCTCAGCAAAATTAGCGTTCTCAGAGAGGAAGCCATAACCCGGGTGAATCGCTACCGCGCCAGTGATCTCAGCGGCGCTGATAATGGCCGGAATGTTCAGATAGCTTTTTACGGACGGAGCCGGACCGATGCAGACCGTCTCATCCGCTAACAATACGTGTTTTAGATCGCGATCCGCAGTGGAGTGCACAGCGACAGTCTTGATGCCCAGTTCTTTACAGGCACGCAGGATGCGCAGTGCGATCTCGCCACGGTTAGCGATGACAATTTTATCCAGCATGTTCGCCTCGTTACTCGATAACTACCAGCGGCTCGTCGAATTCTACCGGTTGGCCGCTTTCGATCAGAATGGCTTTCACCACGCCGGCTTTGTCGGCTTCGATCTGGTTCATCATTTTCATCGCTTCGACGATGCACAGGGTGTCGCCCACGTTAACTTTCTGGCCAACTTCCACAAACGCTTTCGCGTCCGGGCTCGGCGTACGATAGAAAGTACCAACCATCGGGGAACGTACGATGTGACCACTGATTTCCGCTTTCGCCGGCGCTTCAGCCGCAGCAGCTGGTGCGGCAGTCGCGGCGGCAGGCGCCTGAGGCTGCATCATCGGCGCAGCATAAGCCTGCTGCATAACCGGATAGCTTGCGGCCGGTGCAGAGCGGCTGATGCGAACAGACTCTTCGCCTTCAGAAATTTCCAGTTCGGAGATACCTGATTCTTCAACCAGCTCGATCAGTTTTTTAATCTTACGAATATCCATGAGTGGGTTCCGTACTCTTTGTTTAGTGTGATTGTGACAGGCGTTTTACCGCCGTCTGTAAAGCGTATGAATAGCCATCCGCCCCCAGCCCGCAAATGACGCCAGCGGCGACATCTGACAGATACGAGTGCTGGCGGAAGGGTTCGCGTGCATGCACATTGCTCAGGTGAATCTCGATAAACGGGATGTTCACGGCGAGCAAAGCGTCACGGATTGCTACGCTGGTATGCGTGAACGCGGCCGGATTAATCAGGATATAGTCCACGTTGTCTTTAGCCTGATGAATTCGGTCGATTAACGCATGCTCCGCGTTGGACTGCAGGTGATCCAGACTCACATTCAGCGCCGCCGCTTCAGATGTTAAACGGTTAACAATTTCAGCCAGCGTGAGAGGGCCATACTTCTCAGGCTCGCGGGTACCGAGCATGTTAATGTTTGGACCATTCAAAAGCAAAATGTGAAACTTCACTGCCATTGTGTGGCGATCTCCTGCCATTTTCGGGTAAAAAACAACATATACCTTCAATGCGCCCTTGTCACCTTTTCAGGGTCAGAAAACCCCGTCAGGAAAACCAAAGTCGCACATTATAACGATTTCGTAGCAATTGGCAGCTAAATACTGGTCTTATCAGGGAAGATTATCAACCGCTATCTGAAAAAGAGTCGCGGTTGATAAAGGATCTGCGGGAAACTGCACATTACCGGATTGCGCGCCACCACTGGCGGAACTTCTTGTAACGCCATGTCAATAGCCCCGCTGCCAGCAGGGCATATATAACGGGCTGCGGCGAGACGATCTTCACTGACCACAGGTAGTGTATCGGCGCGAGGATCGCCACCAGATAGACGAAGTTGTGTAAAAGTTGCCAGCGACGCCCCAGTTTTCGCTGCATCGCTTGCGTGGAGGTCACCGCCAGCGCCAGCAGAATCGCCCAGCTGATCATGCCCAATGTCAGATAGGGGCGGGTGATAATCTCCGAGCCCAGCAGCGCCAGATTGTTAATGCCCAGCTCCAGTAGGGTATAGCTGGTCAGGTGCAGCGTCGCCCAGGCAAAACACCATAAACCTAACAGCCGACGAACGCGAATCAATAATGGCTGCTTCGCATAGCGCGCCAGCGGAGAGACCAGCAGCGTCGCCAGCAGAAACTTAAGCGCCATTCTGCCGGTAAAGTGCTGAATATCCTTGGCTGGATCGGCGCTAAAGTAGCCCTGGTGCCCGGCCCAGAATAACCAGACCAGCGGCAAAAACCCCGCAAGGTGAAGTAAAACCTTCAGCCAGACGATCTGTTTGACGGTGAAACGCACTAGAAGTTCTCCCGCAGATTCATGCCGCGATACAGCGACGCCACTTCGTCGGCATAGCCATTAAACAGCAACGTCGGTTGACGCTTCACATCGAGCACGCCGCCGGCGCCGATAAACCGCTCGCTAGCCTGCGACCAGCGGGGGTGATCGACGTGCGGATTGACGTTGGCGAAGAAGCCGTATTCGTCCGGCGCCGCCAGGTTCCAGGTGGTTGGCGGCCGCTCGCGGGTCAGCTCGATACTAACAATGGATTTTATGCCTTTAAAACCGTACTTCCACGGCACGGTCAGGCGGACCGGCGCGCCGTTTTGCGGCGGCAGCGCTTTGCCATACACCCCGACGGTGAGTAGCGTCAGCGGGTGCATCGCTTCATCCAGCCGTAGCCCCTCCACGTAAGGGTAAGCGAGCCCCCCGCCGATAAACCGGTCTTTCTGGCCGGGCATTTGATCCGGAGCATAGAGGGTTTTGAAGGCCACATAGCGCGCGCTGCTGGTGGGCTCCACCAGCGCCAGCAGTTTATGCAGCGGGAAGCCGACCCAGGGGACCACCATCGACCAGGCTTCCACACAGCGCATACGATAAATGCGCTCTTCCAGCGGGAAGCGTTTGGTCAGATCGTCATGGTCAAGGGTCAGAGGTTTCGCCACTTCGCCACCGATGGTGAGCGTCCAGGGATCGGTGCGCAGGCTACCCGCGTTCGCCGCCGGATCGGCTTTATCGAGGCCGAATTCATAAAAATTATTGTAACCGGCGACCTTATCTTCTGGGGTAAGCGTCAGATTAGCCTGCCACTCGGCGGGTTTAGCAAACTCCAGGGCCTTGCCCGCTGGCGCTGGTGGGCGGTCGTGGCCTTTAAACCAGTCCAGCAGGTCGGCCTGCGCGGCGGCGGGAAGGGAAAGCGCGGTCGCGCTGATACCCAGCATTTTCAGCACCTGGCGCCGCTTGAGCATAAAAACGGATTCGGCCGTGACGTCGGCTTCCGTCAGTTTTTTTCTTTTCATGGTGTCCTCCGTCATGCGTTTTCCTAAGCATGACGGAGACGGCGATGAATGGCGAATATGTCACGAAAAATTGCACATTAGGATGAGGAGCCGCCGCCGAAGCAGAGGCGCGGTCGTCCAGGAATCATCGGAAAGTGGCGCAAGACGTTTCCTTTGCCGCGCATGACCCGGCATCTTTAGCAGGGAAAAGGGGGCGGTAAGCTGGCCAGACGGTATAGCGGTAATAATTTGCGCCGCCGGCGCGGGTTTGTCATCCTGCGTCTAAAATTAAAGCGCTTCTGGCGCAGGCCGCAGGCGGGCGACGATTGGCAAATTTTTTCTGCAAACTATACTCGCTATCGGCATACTTTTACCGATAATACGCATTCCATTGCCAGACTCGCCATCTTTGATAGTATGCGTCGCGCTTTAAAAGGTTAATGCTTGCGGCAAGGTGCGCGCCGGCACGGGAGCCTGATGGTTCATCGGGTAGTCATTCACTCGCGGAGTTAACACAGGGATGCGATTAACGACGAAGTTCTCAGCCTTTATTACGCTGCTAACTAGCCTGACCATCTTTGTCACGCTGATTGGCGCTTCGCTGAGTTTTTATAACGGCATTGAGAACAAGGTCGAAAACCGCGTTCAGGCGGTGGCGACCATGCTGGATAACCGGCTCATCACCACCTCTTTCGATAAGCTTGAACCGCAGTTGGATGAGCTGATGACGCCGATCGAGATCGTGCATATCGATTTCATGCTCAACGGCAAACCGCTCTACAGCCATTCCCGACCCGATAGCTATCGCCCGCTCGGCAGCCATGAGCAATTCCGTGAGATCACGGTTCAGTCGCTTAAACATCCTGGTATTACGCTGCATCTGGTCTACGTTGACCCGATGGTGAACTATTTCCGTTCGCTGTCGATCACTGCCCCGCTGTCGATCTCCATTGGCTTCATGGTGGTAATTATTTTCTTCGCCGTCCGCTGGATCCGCCGCCAGCTGGCCGGCCAGGAGCTGCTGGAGCTGCGTTCCACGCGTATCCTGAGCGGCGAGCGCGGGCCGCAGGTGCGCGGGTCGGTCTATGAATGGCCGGCCAGCACCAGCAGCGCGCTGGATATGCTGCTGTCGGAGCTGCAGTTCGCCAGCGATCAGCGCAGCCGGATGGATACGCTTATTCGCTCCTACGCGGCGCAGGATTCGAAAACCGGACTGAATAACCGCCTGTTTTTTGACAATCAGCTGGCCACGCTGCTGGAAGACCAGGAGAAGGTGGGAGCCTACGGCATCGTGATGATGATCCGTCTGCCGGAGTTTGATCTGCTACGGGACAACTGGGGACGGGCGGCGGCCGAAGAACATTACTTTACGCTTATCAACCTGCTCTCTACCTTTATTATGCGTTACCCCGGCGCGCTGTTGGCGCGCTATCACCGTAGCGACTTCGCCGTGCTGCTGCCGCACCGTACGTTGAAAGAGGCGGATAGTATCGCCGGCCTGTTGCTGAAGGCGATGGATGCGCTGCCTCCAACGCGTATCCTCGATCGCGACGATATGATGCATATCGGCATCTGTTCTTTCCGCAGCGGGCAATCGGCGGCGCAGGTGATGGAACATGCGGAAGCGGCAACGCGCAACGCGGTGCTGCAGGGCAGCAACAGCTGGTCGGTCTATGATGACACCCTTCCGGAGAAAGGTCGCGGCAACGTTCGCTGGCGAACGCTGATCGAACAGATGCTGAGCCGCGGCGGGCCGCGGTTGTACCAAAAACCAGCTGTCACCCGCGACGGGCGGGTACATCATCGTGAACTGATGTCGCGGATGTACGACGGTAAAGAAGAGGTGATTGCAGCGGAATACATGCCGATGGTGCTGCAGTTTGGCCTGGCGGAGGAGTATGACCGCCTGCAGGTAACGCGCCTGCTGCCGTTTTTAGGCTTCTGGCCCGAGGAGAATCTGGCGCTCCAGCTGTCGGTGGAGTCGCTGATCCGTCCGCGTTTCCAGCGCTGGCTGCGCGATGCCTTGATGCAGTGTGAAAAATCGCAGCGTCAGCGGATTATTTTTGAACTTGCAGAGGCAGATGTTTGTCAATATATCGGCCGTCTGCAGCCGGTTATGCGATTGGTTAACGCTCTGGGCGTTCGGGTGGCAGTGGTTCAGGCGGGGTTAACCCTGGTTGGAACCAGCTGGATCAAGCAGCTGGATGCGGAGCTGATCAAACTGCATCCGGGTCTGGCGCGCAACATCGAAAAGCGCAGCGAGAACCAACTGCTGGTGCAAAGCCTGGTGGAAGCCTGTAAAGGCATGCCTATGCAAGTTTTTGCGACGGGCGTACGCAGCCGCAGCGAGTGGTTGGTACTGTCCCAATGCGGTGTCACGGGCGGGCAGGGGGAATTTTTTGCCGCCTCACAGCCACTTGACACAAATGTGAAAAAATATTCGCAAAGATACTCGGTTTGATCTGCCGTTTAGCGTGATTTCACGTAGAATAACGCGCGCCATCGTGAAGGGGGTGTGCTTGTCTACCTGCCGGATCATCGCAATGTAAATGCCAGTGACCCTCCTTTGACAGGTTACAAATTCAGGCGTGGAGCGCTGCTGAAGATTTCAGCAATGAACGGAGTCGGGAAAATTTGTAACAAAGGAAATGAACTGCACTAATTTTCACCGCAGCAGGTGATTTTTGCGCCTTGTCGCTGCTGCGTGTGGTTGGTAAAGTAAGCGGATTTTGTTTTCCGCCCCAGCTTTCAGGATTATCCCTTAGTATGTTAAAAAAATTTCGTGGCATGTTTTCCAATGACCTGTCCATTGACCTGGGTACCGCGAATACCCTTATTTACGTAAAAGGACAAGGCATCGTATTGAATGAGCCTTCCGTGGTGGCCATTCGTCAGGATCGTGCCGGATCGCCGAAAAGCGTCGCCGCCGTGGGTCATGAAGCGAAGCAGATGCTCGGCCGTACCCCGGGTAATATCGCGGCGATTCGCCCGATGAAGGACGGCGTTATCGCTGACTTCTTCGTGACGGAAAAGATGCTGCAGCACTTTATCAAACAAGTGCACAGCAACAGCTTTATGCGCCCGAGCCCGCGCGTGCTGGTGTGTGTACCGGTTGGCGCAACCCAGGTCGAACGTCGCGCTATTCGTGAATCCGCGCAGGGCGCAGGCGCCCGTGAAGTCTTCCTGATCGAAGAGCCGATGGCGGCAGCGATTGGCGCAGGCTTACCGGTTTCTGAAGCGACCGGCTCCATGGTGGTGGATATCGGTGGCGGTACCACTGAGGTGGCGGTTATCTCCCTGAACGGCGTAGTCTATTCCTCTTCTGTACGTATCGGCGGTGACCGCTTCGACGAAGCCGTTATCAATTACGTGCGTCGTAACTACGGCTCCCTGATCGGTGAAGCGACCGCTGAACGTATCAAGCATGAAATCGGTTCGGCTTACCCGGGCGATGAAGTGCGCGAAATTGAAGTGCGCGGTCGTAACCTGGCGGAAGGCGTGCCACGCGGCTTCACCCTGAACTCAAACGAAATTCTTGAAGCGCTGCAGGAGCCTCTGACCGGCATCGTGAGCGCGGTCATGGTTGCCCTTGAGCAGTGCCCGCCGGAACTGGCGTCTGATATCTCTGAACGCGGGATGGTTCTCACCGGCGGTGGTGCGCTGCTGCGCAACCTGGACCGTCTGTTAATGGAAGAAACCGGTATTCCAGTCGTGGTTGCTGAAGATCCGCTGACCTGCGTAGCGCGTGGCGGCGGCAAGGCGCTGGAGATGATCGACATGCACGGCGGCGACCTGTTTAGCGAAGAGTAGTCAGCCTGAAGGTCCGGGGCGGCATACGAGCTGCCCCTGGTCTTTACTGACACGAGAATACGCATAGCCTATGAAGCCAATTTTTAGCCGTGGCCCCTCGCTACAGATTCGCCTTATTCTGGCGGTGCTGGTGGCGCTTGGCGTGATTATCGCCGACAGCCGCCTGGGTACGTTCAGTCAAATCAGAACGTACATGGATACAGCCGTCAGCCCTTTCTACTTTGTCTCTAATGGTCCCCGGGAACTGCTCGACAGCGTATCGCAGACGCTAGCTACCCGCGACCAGCTCGAACTGGAAAACCGCGCGCTGCGCCAGGAGCTGTTGCTGAAAAACAGCGATCTGCTGATGCTGGGCCAGTACAAGCAGGAGAACGCGCGCCTGCGTGAACTGCTTGGCTCGCCGCTGCGCCAGGACGAGCAAAAAATGGTGACGCAGGTCATCTCAACGGTCAACGACCCTTACAGCGATCAGGTGGTTATTGACAAAGGCAGCGTGAACGGTGTTTACGAAGGCCAGCCGGTTATCAGCGATAAAGGCGTGGTGGGGCAGGTCGTGGCCGTGGCGAAAATGACCAGCCGAGTGCTGCTGATCTGCGATGCCACTCATGCGCTGCCGATCCAGGTTCTGCGTAACGACATTCGCGTCATTGCCGCCGGTAACGGCTGCACGGACGATCTCCAGCTTGAGCATCTGCCGGCGAATACCGATATTCGCGTCGGCGACGTGCTGGTGACCTCCGGTCTCGGCGGTCGTTTCCCTGAAGGGTATCCGGTCGGGGTAGTCTCCTCGGTGAAACTGGACACCCAGCGCGCCTATACCGTGATTCAGGCGCGTCCGACGGCCGGGCTGCAGCGCTTGCGCTATCTGTTGCTGCTGTGGGGCGCCGATCGTAATGGCGCTAACCCGATGACCCCGGAAGAGGTTCATCGGGTGGCTAACGAACGTCTGATGCAGATGATGCCGCAGGTACTGCCTGCGCCGGATGCGATGGGGCCGCAGATGCCGGCGCCCGCCACCGGGTTGACGCCGCCTCAGCCGTCGCAGCCTGCAGGGGGGCAATAGTGGCAAGTTACCGTAGCCAGGGACGCTGGGTTATCTGGCTCTCGTTTCTTATCGCGCTATTGCTGCAAATTATGCCCTGGCCGGCGGACATCAGCGTTTTCCGGCCCAACTGGGTATTATTGATCCTGCTGTACTGGATACTCGCGTTGCCGCACCGGGTAAACGTGGGGACGGGTTTCGTGATGGGGGCTATTCTTGATCTCATCAGCGGTTCAACGCTCGGCGTTCGCGCGCTGTCTTTAAGCATCGTCGCCTATCTGGTCGCGCTGAAGTATCAGCTGTTCCGTAACCTGGCGCTGTGGCAGCAGGCGCTGGTGGTAATGCTGTTATCCCTGGCCGTGGATATCATTGTTTTCTGGGCAGAGTTTTTAGTGATCAACGTCTCTTTCCGTCCGGAAGTATTCTGGAGTAGTGTAGTAAACGGCATCCTCTGGCCATGGCTCTTCCTGCTGATGCGTAAAGTGCGTCAGCAATTTGCAGTGCAATAAGGTTGATATGACAACTCTGTATCTCGCTTCTGGTTCCCCGCGTCGGCAGGAACTGCTGACTCAGCTTGGTCTCGCTTTCGAGCGTCTGGTTCCTAGTATCGAGGAGCAGCGCCAGCCGCAGGAGAGCGCCCAGCACTATGTCGTCCGCCTGGCGCGCGAAAAAGCGCAGGCCGGGGTGGCGATGGCCACCCGCGATTTGCCGGTGCTGGGAGCGGATACGATTGTCATTTTGAACGGCGAAGTGCTGGAAAAACCGCGCGACGCCGAACACGCTGCAGCGATGCTGCGTTTGCTTTCCGGCCACACCCATCAGGTCATGACCGCGGTGGCGCTGGCGGATAAGCAGCAAACGCTGGACTGTCTGGTGGTCACGGAAGTGACCTTCCGGCGGCTCAGCGAGCAGGATATCGCCGATTATGTGGCCAGCGGCGAGCCTTTAGATAAAGCAGGTGCATACGGTATTCAAGGGTTGGGTGGTTGCTTCGTCAGGAAGATTAATGGCAGCTATCACGCCGTAGTCGGCTTACCGCTGGTGGAAACGTATGAGTTGCTCAGTAACTTTAACTCACTGCGTAAAGGAAAGGGATAAAGATGACGGCTGAATTATTAGTTAACGTAACGCCATCCGAAACGCGCGTTGCGTATATTGATGGCGGTATTCTGCAGGAAATCCATATTGAGCGTGAAGCGCGACGCGGAATAGTAGGCAATATCTACAAAGGTCGTGTTAGCCGAGTGCTGCCGGGAATGCAGGCGGCTTTTGTAGATATTGGTCTGGATAAGGCGGCGTTCCTTCACGCCTCCGATATCATGCCGCATACCGAGTGCGTCGCCGGTGAGGAGCAAAAGCAGTTTACCGTGCGCGATATTTCGGAGCTGGTGCGCCAGGGCCAGGACCTGATGGTCCAGGTGGTTAAAGATCCGCTGGGTACCAAAGGCGCGCGTCTGACCACCGATATTACCCTGCCTTCCCGCTATCTGGTCTTTATGCCAGGCGCCTCCCACGTGGGGGTCTCTCAGCGGATTGAAAGCGAAGCCGAGCGCGAGCGCCTAAAAAAGGTCGTCGCAGAATATTGCGATGAGCAGGGCGGGTTTATCATTCGCACCGCTGCGGAAGGCGTTCACGAGCAGGAGATGGCCGCCGATGCCGCTTATCTTAAGCGCGTATGGACCAAGGTGATGGAGCGCAAAAAGCGCAACCAGACCCGCTATCAGCTGTATGGCGAGCTGGCTCTGGCCCAGCGCGTGCTGCGTGATTTTGCCGATGCGCAACTGGATCGCATTCGCGTCGACTCGCGCCTGACCTATGAGGCGTTGCTCGAATTCACCGCCGAATATATCCCGGAAATGACCAGCAAGCTGGAACACTACAGCGGCCGTCAGCCGATATTCGATCTCTTTGACGTTGAGAACGAAATTCAGCGCGCGCTGGAGCGTAAAGTCGAGCTCAAATCCGGGGGCTATCTGATCATCGACCAGACCGAGGCGATGACCACCATCGATATCAACACCGGGGCCTTTGTCGGGCACCGCAATCTTGACGATACGATCTTCAATACCAACATCGAAGCCACCCAGGCGATAGCCCGCCAGCTACGTTTGCGTAATCTCGGCGGCATTATCATCATTGATTTCATTGACATGAACAATGAAGATCACCGTCGACGGGTGTTGCACTCTTTAGAGCAGGCGCTGAGTAAAGATCGGGTGAAGACCAGCATTAACGGCTTCTCCCAGCTGGGCCTGGTGGAGATGACCCGTAAACGCACCCGTGAAAGCGTGGAGCATGTGCTGTGCAACGAGTGCCCAACCTGCCACGGACGTGGAACGGTAAAGTCGGTGGAAACGGTGTGCTATGAGATTATGCGTGAGATCGTCCGCGTACATCATGCTTATGATTCCGATCGCTTCCTGGTCTATGCTTCCCCTGCGGTGGCGGAAACCCTGAAAGGGGAAGAGTCGCATGCGCTGGCGGAAGTGGAAATCTTTGTCGGCAAGCAGGTGAAGGTACAAATTGAGCCGCTCTATAATCAAGAGCAGTTCGATGTGGTTATGATGTAAGACACCGCGTCATTGTGCGGCTGACAAGGAGAGAGGCGTGAGGCGACTGCCCGGGATTTTATTGCTCACCGTGGCAACATTGATTGTTATCGTCGCGCTGCTGGTGAGTGGCTTGCGTCTCGTGTTGCCACAGCTCGACGCCTGGCGTCCGCAGCTGCTGGAGAAGATCTCCACCCTCACCGGTACGCCGGTGGACGCCTCGCAGATCACCGCCAGCTGGCAGACTTTTGGTCCGACGTTAGACGCCCGCGATATCCATGTCGGGCTGAAAGATGGCGGCACAATGGCGGTCAAGCGCGTAACCCTGGCGCTGGATGTCTGGCAGAGCCTGATGCATATGCGCTGGCAGTTCCGCGACCTCACCTTCTGGCAGCTGCAGGTCCATACCAATACCCCTATTCAGACCAATGACGGTGGCGAAAGCCTGAAAACCGACCGCATCAGCGATCTCTTTTTACGTCAGTTCGATCACTTTACTCTGCGCGACAGCCATCTGAGCTTCCTGACCCTTTCCGGTCAGCGGGCGGAGCTGGCGGTTCCGCAACTGACATGGCTTAACGGCAGGAACCGTCATCGCGCCGAGGGGCAGCTCAGCCTCTCCAGCCTCACCGGCCAGCATGGCGTCATGCAGGTGCGGATGGATCTTCGCGATGAGGATGGCCTGCTGAATAAAGGCCGGGTCTGGCTGCAGGCGGATGATATCGACGTCAAACCGTGGCTGGGACGCTGGATGCAGGACAATATCGCCCTGAAAAGCGCCCGCTTCAGCCTCGAAGGCTGGATGACCATTGAAAAAGGCGATGTGGCCAGCGGCGACGTATGGCTGAAAAAAGGGGGCGCCAGCTGGCAGGGCGATAACGAAGTCCATCATTTGTCGGTGGATAACCTGACGGCGCATCTCTCCCATGATAAGCAAAGCTGGGCCTTTTATATTCCCGATACGCGGATCGCTATCGATGATAAACCCTGGCCAAGCGGAGCCCTGGCGATGGCGTGGATCCCGGCGCAGGACGTTGGTGGCGACGATCGTCAGCGTAGCGATGAGTTACGTATTCGCGCCAGCAATTTGGCCCTCAGCGGCCTGAGCGGGTTACAGCCGTTTGCTGATAAGCTGGCGCCTTCTCTGGGCGAACTCTGGCGAACCACGCAGCCTGGCGGCAAAATCAATTTGCTGGCTCTCGATATCCCCCTGCAGGCGACGGAGAAAACGCGTTTTCAGGCGCAGTGGAGCGATCTGGCGTGGAAGCAGTGGAAACTCCTGCCTGGGGCAGAGCACTTCTCCGGCAGTCTGAATGGCAGCGTTGAGCACGGGGAATTACGCGCCCATATGGCGAAGGCGCTGATGCCGTATGCCGGCGTCTTCCGCGCGCCGCTGGAGATAGCCGCTGGCGAAGCCACGCTCAGTTGGGTGAAAAACGACAAAGGGTTTATGCTTGATGGCCGCGATATAGACGTGCAGGCGACAGGCGTACGCGCCCGCGGCGGCTTCCGCTATCTGCAACCGCAGGGGGACGATCCCTGGCTGGGCATTCTGGCGGGCATCAGCACCAATGACGGTGGCCAGGCATGGCGTTATTTCCCGGAAAATCTGATGGGCAAAGCGCTGGTGGACTATCTGAGCGGCGCGATTAAAGCGGGGCAAGCCAGCGATGCGACGCTGGTGTATGGCGGCAATCCGCATCTATTCCCTTATCCGCATAATGAAGGCCAGTTCCAGGTTTATGTTCCGCTGAAGAACGCCACTTTTGCCTTCCAACCGGACTGGCCGGCGCTAACCGGGCTGAACATCGACCTCAATTTTATCAACAACGGCCTGTGGATGCGGGCGGATAAAGCGATGCTTGGCAACGTGACCGCCAGCAATCTCGATGCCGCAATCCCGGACTATGCGCAGGAAAAACTGCTGATTGATGCCGATATCAAAGGCCCGGGCAAAGAGGTTGGACCTTACTTTAATACTACGCCGCTGAAAGAGTCGCTCGGGCGGCGCTGGATTCCCTGCAGCTGGATGGGGATGTGAGCGCTCGCTTACATCTTAATATCCCCTCGACGGCGAGATGACCACCGCGAAAGGCGATGTGCGCCTGCAGAATAATAGCCTGTTTATCAAACCGTTAGATACTACGCTGCAGAACCTGAGCGGTAATTTCAGCTTTGTGAATGGCGATCTCAATAGTCAAACGTTGAGCGCGACCTGGTTTAATCAGCCGCTGAACCTCAATTTTTCCACCCGCGAAGGTGAAAAAGCGTTTCTGGTGGATGTCGGGATGAATGCCAACTGGCAGCCGTCGCGCACCGGGCTGCTGCCGAAAGCCGTGAGTGAGGCGTTGAGCGGTAGCGTCCCGTGGGATGGCAAGGTCGCCATCGAACTGCCGTACCATGGCAATGCCAGCTATAAGGTCGATATCAACGGCGATCTGAAGAATGTGAGCAGTCGCTTACCTTCGCCAGTCAGTAAGCCCGCCGGCGAACCCCTTCCGGTCAAAATTAACGTCGCCGGCGGCCTGAGCAGCTTCGACCTGACCGGCTCCATCGGGGCGAAGAATCATATTAACAGCCGCTGGTTACTCAATCATAAGCTGACGCTGGATAGAGCGATCCTTACCACTGACAGCAAAGGGTACTCTCCGCTGCCCGATCAGCCCGGTATCGAGCTCAATCTGCCGCCGATGGATGGCGCGCAGTGGCTGGCGCTCTTCGAGAACGGCGCGGCAAATGAAGTGAGCAGCAACGTGCTCTTTCCACCGCGCATTGTGCTGCGTACACCGTCGCTGGCCCTCGCGGGTCAACAGTGGAACAACGTCAGTCTGATGTCCCAGCCGGTCGCCGGCGGCTCGCAGGTTGAGGCGCAGGGGCGTGAGATCAATGCCACATTGACGATGCGCGACAATGCTCCGTGGCTGGCAAATGTGCGTTATCTCTATTTCAATCCGGCCAGCGCCAGCGGCCAGAACGCAACAGAGAATGTGGCCCCCCAGACGGTGACGCGGCTGGATTTCCATGGCTGGCCCGATCTGCAGCTACGCTGCGCGGAATGCTGGCTGTGGGGACAAAAATATGGCCGCATCGATGGGGATGTGGCGATCAAAGGGGATACCTTAACGCTCTCCAACGGCCTGGTGGATACCGGGTTTGGCCGGCTGACGACCAACGGCGTGTGGGTGAACGCCCCTTCAGGGGTTCGAACCTCGCTGAAAGGCAGACTGCACGGCAATAAGACGGATGCATTTGCGGATTTCTTTGGCGTCTCCACGCCGGTGAAGGATTCGCCGTTTGATATCGACTACGATCTGCACTGGCGCGCGCCGCCCTGGTCACCCGATGTCGCGTCGCTCAATGGCATCATTAAAAGCCACCTGGGCAAGGGGCAGTTTACCGACCTGAGTACCGGGCACGCTGGCCAGCTGCTGCGTCTGCTGAGTGTGGATGCCCTGCTGCGTAAACTGCGTTTCGATTTCAGCGATACCTTCAGCGAAGGCTTTTACTTCGATTCGATTAACAGTACGGCATGGATTAAGGATGGCGTACTGCATACCGATGATACGCTGGTAGATGGCCTTGAAGCGGATATTGCTATGAAAGGGTCGGTCGATCTGGTGCGTCGCCAGCTGGATCTGCAGGCGGTGGTGGCGCCGGAGATCTCCGCGACCGTCGGCGTGGCGGCGGCCTTTGCCGTCAACCCCATCGTCGGCGCGGCGGTATTTGCCGCCAGCAAAGTGCTGGGTCCGCTGTGGAATAAAGTTTCGATTCTGCGCTACCGCATCACCGGCCCGATTGACCAGCCGCAGATCAATGAAGTGCTGCGCCAGGCGCGCAGCAATAAAAAGCAATGATTTGACGATTGCCGGGAATTGCCGCAATCTCAATAGATAGCCTTCTGTATTTCCGCCTGTCAGGCGGCAACAAACGAGTAGCATAACGATGAGTCTGAACCTGGTAAGTGAACAATTACTGTCGGCAAATGGCCTGAATCATCAGGACCTGTTTGCCATTCTTGGTCAACTGACCGAGCGCCGCCTCGATTACGGCGATCTCTATTTTCAGTCGAGCTATCACGAATCCTGGGTTCTGGAAGACAGCATCATTAAAGATGGGTCGTACAATATCGACCAGGGCGTAGGCGTGCGCGCCGTCAGCGGCGAAAAAACGGGCTTTGCCTACGCCGATCAGATCAGCAAACTGGCGCTGGAGCAGAGCGCCCAGGCGGCGCGGACCATTGTGCGCGACACCGGCAATGGCAAAGTGCAGACCCTCGGCGCCGTAGAGCATCGTGCCCTGTACACCAGCATCGACCCGCTGCAGAGTATGACCCGGGAAGAGAAGCTGGATATTCTGCGCCGGGTAGACAAAGTCGCCCGGGCGGCGGACCAGCGGGTGCAGGAGGTTTCAGCCAGCCTGAGCGGGGTGTATGAGCTGATCCTGGTCGCCGCCACCGATGGCACTCTGGCCGCCGACGTTCGTCCGCTGGTTCGTCTTTCCGTCAGCGTGCTGGTGGAAGAGGATGGCAAGCGTGAGCGCGGCAGCAGCGGCGGTGGCGGGCGTTTTGGTTATGACTATTTCCTCGCCTCCCAGGAGGGCGACGTGCGGGCTGATGCCTGGGCGAAAGAAGCGGTGCGCATGGCGCTGGTCAACCTCTCGGCGGTCGCCGCCCCTGCGGGGATGCTGCCGGTGGTGCTCGGCGCCGGCTGGCCTGGCGTCCTGCTGCATGAAGCGGTCGGCCATGGGCTGGAAGGCGATTTCAACCGGCGTGGCACCTCGGTCTTTAGCGGCCATATGGGGGAATTAGTCGCCTCTGAGCTGTGCACCGTAGTGGATGACGGCACCATCGCCGATCGCCGTGGCTCGGTGGCCATTGATGACGAAGGGACGCCGGGGCAATACAACGTGCTGATCGAAAACGGCATTCTGAAAGGCTATATGCAGGATAAACTCAACGCGCGCCTGATGGGCGTCGCACCGACAGGCAATGGCCGACGTGAGTCGTATGCCCATCTGCCGATGCCGCGTATGACCAACACCTATATGCTGGCGGGCCAGTCGACGCCACAGGAGATTATCGAATCGGTCGACTACGGTATCTTTGCGCCTAACTTCGGCGGCGGGCAGGTGGATATCACCTCCGGTAAATTCGTCTTTTCCACTTCCGAGGCCTATCTGATCGAAAAAGGGAAGGTCACGAAGGCGGTGAAAGGGGCCACGCTGATTGGCTCCGGCATTGAGACCATGCAGCAGATTTCGATGGTGGGCAACGACCTGCGCCTGGATAACGGCGTCGGCGTCTGTGGCAAAGAGGGCCAGAGCGTGCCGGTGGGCGTCGGCCAGCCGACCCTGAAGGTCGATAACCTTACCGTCGGCGGCACCGCCTGATCCTGACCTGGTTCCCGGCGCTGCCGGGAACCGCTTCACCGGGCGATCCCGCGCCCGTGCATGCCCTGATAGATCTTCGCCACGTCGACAAAATACTCCGTCAGATAGTTGATACAGACCTGCACTTTCAGCGGCAGTTTATCCTTTTCCGTATACAGGGCGTAGACCGGTCGCGGATCGGACTGATAGCTGGGCAGCAGGATCTCAAGTTCACCGCGGTTGATCTCTTCGATCGCCCACATTAAGGGTACATAGGCGATACCCACCCCGGCGGTCAGCCAGCGCACCAGCGTCATAGGGTCGTTGGTCACGAAGCGCCCCTGCGGGGTCAGGCGGGTCGAGATCCCTTCCGGCGCGATAATGACAAACTCATTGTCCGGCCGCACGCTATATTCCAGCCAGGCATGTCCGGCAAGGTCGGCCGGTTTCTCTGGATTGCCAGCCTGCGCCAGATAGCTTTTAGCGGCGCATAATACCATCGGCATTGAGCCCAGACGGCGGGAAAAAAGGCTGGAATCCTGCAGGGCGCCCACGCGGATCACCACGTCAAGGCCGTCGGCGATCAGGTCTGGCGCAGGTATGCCGGTGACCAGATTAACAGAGAGCCCGGGGTATTCTTTGAGCATTTTCGCCGTTATGCGCGCCAGAACATTCTGTGCCATAGTTGAAGAGCAGCCGATGCGCAGCGTCCCGATGGGGGTATTGTTAAATGCGTATAATTGCTCATGGACATCCTGCGCTTCAAACAGCATCCTACGGCAGCCCTGGTAATAGATTTTACCTGCTTCAGTTAAGCCAAGGCTGCGGGTGCTGCGGTTGAGCAGCTTTACCTGCAGCTCATCTTCCAGTTTGGCGACGGTCTGACTGATCGAGGAAACGCTCATCTGAAGCTGGCGGGCCGCTGCGGTGAATGAACCTAATTCGACCACTTTGGCGAAAACGGACATGCGTTTTAATCGTTCCATTATTCACTCTGGCTTAAAAGTGATTTAGATCACACATTGTAGATAATGCGGCAATCGTTACGTTAATATATTGTTAGCTACATAATAAACGCATCTGCTCACTACCTGTACGCTTCTTATTCAAGGTCATCATGAGTCTGTTTCCTGTCATCGTGATTTTCGGCTTATCGTTTCCGCCGATCTTCTTCGAGTTGCTTTTGTCGCTGGCTATCTTTTGGCTGGTGCACCGACTGCTGGTTCCGACCGGCATTTACGATTTTGTCTGGCACCCAGCACTGTTTAATACGGCGCTCTATTGCTGCCTTTTTTATTTGATATCGCGCTTGTTCGTTTGAGGTTGATGTGAAAACACTAACAAGAAATATCCTCCGTACTGCCATTACCGTGATACTGGTCATTCTGGCCTTCGTGGCGATTTTCCGCGCCTGGGTTTATTACACCGCCTCGCCGTGGACGCGTGATGCGCGCTTTAGCGCCGATATTGTGGCGATTGCCCCCGACGTCTCCGGGCTGATTTCTCAGGTAAACGTCAAGGATAACCAACTGGTTAAGAAAGACCAGGTATTGTTCGTTATTGACCAACCTCGTTACCAAAAAGCGCTGGCGCAGGCGGAAGCTGATGTCGCCTATTATCAGACGTTAGCTCAGGAAAAACGCGTCGAAGCCGGTCGGCGTAATAAGCTTGGCGTACAGGCGATGTCGCGGGAAGAGATTGATCAGGCGAACAACGTACTGCAAACCGTTGAACATCAGCTGGCGAAAGCGGTGGCTAGTCGCGACCTGGCCAGGCTAGATCTGGAGCGGACGGTCATTCGCGCCCCTGCGGATGGCTGGGTGACTAACCTTAACGTCTACACTGGGGAATTTATCACCCGTGGCTCCACGGCGGTGGCGCTGGTGAAAGAGAATACGTTTTACGTCATGGCCTATCTGGAAGAGACCAAACTGGAGGGCGTCCGTCCAGGCTATCGTGCGGAGATTACCCCGCTGGGCAGCAGCAAAACCATTAAAGGGACGGTGGACAGTATCGCTGCGGGGGTGACCAACGCCAGCAGCAGCAGCGACTCGAAAGGGATGGCCTCGGTCGACTCCAACCTTGAGTGGGTGCGTCTGGCGCAGCGTGTGCCGGTGCGTATTCGCCTCGATCACCAGCAGGGGAATCTGTGGCCATCGGGCACCACGGCGACGGTAGTGATCACCGGTCAAGAAGATCGTGATACCAGCCAGGCCAACTTCTTCCAGAAACTGGCTATGCGCCTGCGCGAATTTGGTTAATCGCTATGGGGACATATACCATTGCTCCCCGGCATCTCCGCTTTGCCATTAAGCTTGCATGCGCGGTGGTGCTGGCGCTGTTTGTCGGTTTCCATTTTCAGCTCGAAACGCCGCGCTGGGCGGTACTGACGGCAGCGATCGTCGCCGCCGGGCCGGCCTTTGCTGCTGGCGGCGAACCGTACTCCGGCGCGATCCGCTATCGCGGTATGTTGCGTATTGCCGGGACCTTTATTGGCTGTATTGCGGCGCTGGTTATCATCATCCTGATGATCCGCGCGCCTCTGCTGATGATGCTGGTCTGCTGTCTGTGGGCCGGGTTTTGTACCTGGGTTTCGTCGCTGGTTAAGGTCGAAAACTCCTATGCCTGGGGGCTGGCCGGGTACACCGCGCTGATTATCATTATTACCATCCATACCAATCCGATGCTGGCGCCGCAGTTTGCTGTCGAACGCTGCAGCGAAATTGTCATCGGTATTGTCAGCGCCATCGTCGCCGATCTCCTGTTTTCGCCGCGTTCGATTAAAAAAGAGATCGACCTCGAGCTCGATAACCTGCTGATTGCACAGTATAAGCTGATGCAGTTATGCGTCGCGCACGGTGAAAAAGAGGAAGTGGATCAAGCCTGGGGAGCGCTGGTACGCCGCACTACGGCGCTGGAAGGTATGCGTAGTAACCTGATTATGGAATCCTCACGCTGGGCAAAGGCGAATCAGCGCCTGAAGGCGATCAACACCCTTTCGCTAACCCTTATCACCCAGGCTTGCGAAACCTATCTGATTCAGAACTCACGCCCGGAAATGGTCACGGACGACTATCGCGAGCTGTTCGCCGAGCCGGTTGAGACGGTGCAGGATGTCCACCAGCAGCTGAAGCGCATGCGCCGCTTCCTGACCTGGAAAGGCGAGCATAATACCCCGGTCACGATTTATAGCTGGGTGGGCGCCGCCACGCGTTACCTGCTGCTTAAGCGCGGCGTGGTGGGGAATACTAAAATCAGCCGTATCGAGGATGGCGTGTTGCGCGGCGAAACGGTGGTTAAAGTGGAGTCCGCCGAACGTCATCACGCGATGGTGAACTTCTGGCGCACCTCTGTCTCCTGTATTCTCGGAACGCTATTCTGGCTGTGGACGGGCTGGACCTCAGGCAGCGGCGCGATGGTAATGATCGCCGTGGTTACCGCGCTGGCGATGCGCCTGCCAAACCCGCGTATGGTGGCGATAGACTTCCTCTATGGCACCCTGGCGGCGTTACCGTTGGGCACCTTGTACTTCCTGGTGATCATGCCGGCGACGCAGCAGAGCATGCTGTTGCTTTGCATCAGCCTGGCGGCGATGGCGTTCTTTATCGGGATCGAAGTGCAGAAAAGGCGTCTCGGATCGCTGGGGGCGCTGGCGAGCACCATCAACATTCTGGTGCTGGATAACCCGATGCAGTTCCAGTTCAGCCAGTTCCTCGATAGCGCGCTGGGGCAGATCGTCGGCTGTTTCCTCGCTCTGATGGTTATTCTCATTGTCAGGGATAACTCCCGGGCCAGAACCGGTCGGGTGCTGCTGAACCAGTTTGTCTCCGCGGCGGTCTCTTCGCTGACCACCAACTCGGCGCGTCGCAAAGAGAATCATCTGCCCGCGCTCTATCAGCAGCTGTTTTTATTACTCAATAAATTCCCGGGTGACGTCGCCCGTTTCCGTCTGGCGTTGACGTTAATCATCGCCCATCAGCGCTTGCGCGATGCGCCCGTGCCGGTGAACGACGATCTCTCCGCCTTCCATCGTCAGCTGCGACGTACCGCGGACCATGTGATCTCCGCCGGCAGCGATGATAAGCGTCGGCGCTATTTTACCCAGCTGCTGGCGGAGCTTGATGTCTATCAGGAGAAGCTGCGGGTCTGGGAGGCCTCGCCGCAGGTCACCGAGCCGGTACGGCGACTGGTTGAGATGTTGCATAAGTATCAGCATGTGCTGACCAGCAGCTAACCCATAAACCGACGCCCAGGCGTCGGTTTTTTTATCGCTATACTTAACGGCGACAGAAAGAGAAGCGGGAGGGGCTGTCATGACCACCTATACGTTTGATTTTGACGAAATCGCCGAACAACAGGATTTCTACCGGGAGTTTTCCCGAACCTTCGAGCTGGCTCAGGATAAGGTCAACAACCTGGATTCGCTATGGGACGCAGTGACCGGTGGCCTGCTACCGCTGCCGCTGGATATTGAGTTCATCCATTTAAATGACAAGCAGCGCCGGCGCTTTGGCGCATTGATTTTATTGTTTGATGAAGCAGAGGAAGAGCTGGAGGGGGAGTTGCGTTTTAATGCCCGACAAGCATAAAAAAGCCCCCGGCAGGCGGGGCAAGTCGTCGAAATAAGACGACGAGGGTTTATTTGTACAGCTCAGCGGTGGCGTGCCAGCTATCGCCGGTACGTGCTTCAATAATACGGTAGCTGCTGGCGCCTTCTTTCTCGGCTTTAGCCGCCAGTTCCTGACGCATGTCCATTGGCGCACTACCTACCTGGGATACGGAGATGGTGCCCATGGATTGCAGATTTTGGGCTTGCTCTGCGTTCACTTGCTGGACAGCCGCGCTGGCACCGAAAGAGAGAAGGGAAGCCAGGCCAAGGGATGCGATGATCATTGCGCGTTTCATAATCTTTACTCCAGTCTTTGTTTTGCCGCGGCGGGGCGATGTATGTCGCCGGGCCGCGGTAGAGAATTTTTGTCAGGTTAATCGTTGACGTCTAAAACTTATTTATACAGCTCAGCAGTGGCATGCCAGTGGTCGCCAGTGCGCGCTTCGATAATGCGGTAAGAAGAAGCCCCTTCTTCCTGCGCTTTTTTGTTCAGCATTTCATGCATATCCATCGGGGAAGATGCTACCGCGCCGACGGAAACCGTGCCGATGGCCTCGCGGCCCTGGGCCTGCTCGCTGTTGATAATATCAGCGGCGAAAGCGCCAAACGACACGACGGACAGGATGCTGATAGCAGCTACAGTGGTTTTGATTTTCATGATGTTCACCTCGTCGAATCTTTTTGTTGGGGGTCTTTGTTTCGTGACCCTCATCACAAAACCAAGTATACACTAATCACCAAAAATATTAATACCATGCTAATTGTTTTGTGCGTTAATAGTTACAATAGATTGCGCTTTTTATAACGGATAAGAATTAAAAATGACACGTTAGCGACAGCGATAAGATTTATTTCTAATAAATTCATAAAGGTATACGAATTTGATCTTTTGTGCGTTTTACGATTTTCGCGTTAGTAAAAGAACGTATAGACGGCGTAAATGACACTAAGTGTTAAATAGTTGTTGTGCCGGAAGGGGGGAGAGGCAAAAGAAAAGGGAGTCGCCCTCTGACGGTAGCCAGAGGGGAATTACTCAGAGTTCCTGCTCAAACAGGACCAGAATGGCGTCGTGCAGATCTTTCACCGTAAAACCGCGCGCAGGCGTGGTAAAGATGGTGTCATCCCCGGCGATACTGCCAAGAATGCCTTCCGCTTTGCCCAGCGAGTCGAGAAGACGGGCGATCAGCTGCGCGGCGCCGGGGCTGGTATGAATCACCACTACGGCATCGTTATAGTCGATATCCAGCACCAAATTCTTCAGCGGGCTGGAGGTGGTCGGTACCCCAAGCTCGGCAGGCAAGCAATAGACCATTTCCATTTTGGCGTTACGGGTACGTACCGCGCCAAATTTGGTGAGCATGCGGGAAACCTTCGATTGGTTGATATTCTCGAAGCCCTCTTCCTGCAGCGCCTGGACGATCTCTCCCTGCGAGCTGAATTTCTCTTCTTTAAGCAGCGCCTTAAACGCTTTAACCAGTTCTTCTTGTTTTGCCGAACTTCGCATAAGTCACCCAGATTATGGTGGTAAAATCAACATCATTATGCATAACCATGAATTTTTATGCAAATAATCCGCGAAAGGATAGGTCAATAATGTTATGAAGGGGGCATATTTTAGCAAAAAAACCGTATAAGGAACATGTTCTCATCACAACGCTTAAAGCCATGTAAAAGTAAATGAAATGTTATTGAGTTGGTGTTGTTTTGCGCAACTGGCTGGGTGTATTGTAACCAATAGTCGATCCGGTACTTCGCTTTGCTGGATGGTCAGTCAGGAAGCATAAAGTGCGCCGCTGTTCTATTGCTACGCACAATAATGCATTCTTCAGCCATAATCATTGTAATTGTTCATCTTGTGAATTAAGGTCCAGGCGACGGAATAACGAAAGACTAAATTAACCATAATAAGGAGTTTAGGATGAAAGTTGCAGTCCTTGGCGCTGCCGGTGGTATCGGCCAGGCGCTTGCCCTACTACTTAAGACCCAACTGCCTTCAGGTTCAGAGCTCTCGTTGTACGACATCGCTCCGGTTACGCCGGGCGTGGCGGTAGATCTAAGTCATATCCCCACAGATGTAAAAATTAAAGGATTTTCCGGTGAAGACGCTACTCCGGCGCTGGAAGGCGCGGATGTAGTGCTGATCTCCGCGGGCGTGGCGCGTAAGCCCGGCATGGATCGTTCCGACCTGTTTAATGTGAATGCGGGTATCGTGAAGAACCTCGTGCAGCAGATTGCCAAAACCTGCCCGCAGGCCTGCATCGGCATTATCACCAACCCGGTGAATACCACCGTGGCTATCGCCGCCGAAGTACTGAAAAAAGCCGGCGTGTACGATAAAAACAAACTGTTCGGCGTTACCACGCTGGACATCATCCGTTCCAATACCTTTGTGGCGGAGCTGAAAGGTAAATCGGCAACCGAGGTGGAAGTCCCGGTCATTGGTGGTCACTCCGGGGTCACCATTCTGCCTTTACTGTCGCAGATCCCCGGCGTCAGCTTTAGCGATCAGGAAATTGCCGACCTGACTAAACGTATTCAGAACGCCGGTACCGAAGTCGTGGAAGCGAAAGCGGGCGGCGGGTCGGCGACCTTGTCGATGGGCCAGGCGGCTGCCCGTTTTGGTCTCTCTCTGGTTCGCGCCATGCAGGGGGAAAAAGGCGTGGTGGAGTGCGCCTACGTGGAAGGCGACGGCCACTATGCGCGTTTCTTCTCCCAGCCGCTGCTGCTGGGGAAAAACGGCGTGGAAGAGCGACAGTCTATCGGCAAACTCAGCGCCTTTGAACAGCAGGCGCTGGAGGGCATGCTGGACACCCTGAAGAAAGATATCGCGCTCGGCGAAGACTTCGTCAACAAGTAATCTCGCCCTAACAGAAGAGCCGGAACCGCTGTTCCGGCTTTTTATTACCTCACTTTTCGCCCCAATGCGCCTGCTGCCGGGCAAATCTGCTAAAATCCCCGCGTTTTAAGCCACCAGCCATGAGGACAGCGTGAAAAAGATTGAAAGAAAGCCGACCCGGGACCAAATCGCGCAGATGATTCGCTACCAGATCCTTTCCGGTGCGATGAAGGCTGGGGATGAGCTGACGCAAGAGAGCATCGCGGAACAGCTGGGACTTTCACGTATGCCGGTTAGGGAAGCGCTGCAATCTCTTGAGCAGGAAGGGTTTCTGGTGCGCTTGCCTAACCGGCATATGCAGGTCTCCACCTTGGCCGTGGAGGATGTGAGCCATATTTTTCGCGTTATTGCGGTGATGGCCGCCGAACTTTTTGCCCTTGTGCCGGCGAATCAGGGGGAAGTGCTGCGCGCACGCGCGCAGGAGCTGGCGCGTCCGGGAGAGAATACGCGCGAACTGGCGTTCCATCAGCTGCTGATTTCCTATCTTGATAATCGCTACCTGGCGAAGGCGTATCAGCAATTTTTGGACGGTTATATTTCTTATGTCATTCTTTATCTGAAAGAGAATGGCCAGGAATCGGCTCTGATACTGAGCGAACTGGCCAACGCCATCGGCAATGGCGAAGGCGGAAAAATTGCCCAGACAACGCAGCGTTATTTCCTTATGCTTGCGGAAATTATGCGTCAACATATGAAGGATTGGGAAAGTGCAGAAGCCTAAATTAGGGAAAATTAAGCTTCTTTCCGCGAAGGAGCAGGTGGCGGCGGTGTTGCGTAAAGCGATCCTGTCGCGGGATTTAGTGGAAGGGCAGGAGATTACCCTTGAAGGGATTGCCCGACTGGTTGGCGTTTCCAGCATGCCGGTACGCGAAGCGTTTCAAATTTTAGCCGCCGACGGTCTGATTCAAGTGCGGCCGAATAAAGGCGCGGTGGTGCTGGGGATTAATGAGCAGACCATCCGCGAACATTATGAAATTCGCGCCGTACTGGAAAGTGAAGCCGTGGCGAAAGCTTCTCGTCCAGGGACCGATATTTCACGCATCGCCCAGGTTCACTATGCCGCAGAGAAGGCGCTGGCAGATAATAATTCTGCTGAATATTCCGACCTGAACCAGGCTTTCCATATGGAGATCTGGAGCGCGGCGGGCAATGAAAAAATGAAGATGCTACTCTGCAACATGTGGAACGGCCTGTCGATGGGACATAAAGTCACCGAAGAAGAGTATGCCGTTATCTCAATTCGCGAACATAAAGCGATTTTACAAGCGCTTGAGCAACATAACGAAGCACTGGCCCGCCAGCGAATGCATGAACATATTATTCGCTCGATGGAAAATATGCTCACTCGATACCTGCCCGATACCACCACCTGAAGGGCTCCTCCGCCAGCGACAGGCTGGCTTTTCTTACATTTATCTGCGCTATTAGTTACTTTTCGTGACGATCTGCACAGGATCTTGATGCACATCTCATTGCGAGATCATTCCGCAAAAACGCATTGACTTACTTTTTGCATGGGAATAATTTCTCCTTCGTCAATATTGGATACAATATCATATATCATTGATAGGAAAAATTATAAGTATGGAACCTATTACCATCACCCTATGTTTGCTGGTGTTCGCTATCATCATGTTTGTCTGGGAGAAAGTGCCACTGGCAGTGACTTCCATGGTGGTTTGTGTGGCGTTAGTGCTCACCGGTGTATTGGATCTCAAGCAGGCGTTTGCCGGTTTTATCGACAGCAACGTCATTCTTTTTGTCGCCATGTTCATCGTTGGCGGGGCGTTATTTGAAACCGGGATGGCAAACAAAGTCGGTGGCGTGATCACCCACTTCGCCAAAACGGAGAAGCAGCTGATCTTCATCATTATGATGGTGGTTGGCGTAATGTCCGGTTTTCTCTCCAATACCGGTACGGCAGCCGTTTTGATCCCGGTCGTTATCGGTGTAGCCGCCAAATCGGGATTCACCCGTTCGCGTCTGCTGATGCCGCTGGTGTTTGCTGCCGCGCTTGGCGGCAACCTGTCGCTGATTGGCGCCCCCGGTAACTTGATCGCGCAATCGGCCTTGCAGAATATCGGCAGCGGCTTCGGTTTCTTTGAGTATGCGAAAGTGGGCCTGCCGATGCTGGTCTGCGGCATCCTCTATTTCCTAACCATCGGCTATAAGTTTCTGCCTAATAACTCGAACAGTAGTGAGGTGGGCAGCATTGGCGAACAGCGGGATTACAGCCACGTTCCGCGCTGGAAGCAGATCCTGTCCCTGGTGGTGCTGATCGCCACGATCCTCGGCATGATTTTCGAAAAACAGACCGGTATTAGTCTGACGGTAGCCGGCTGCATTGGTGCCCTGGTGCTGGTCATCACCGGCGTGTTGACGGAAAAACAGGCTTATAAAGCCATTGATTCGCAAACTATTTTTATCTTCGGCGGCACCCTGGCGCTGGCTAAAGCGCTGGAAATGACCGGTGCGGGTAAGCTGGTTGCCGATCAGGTTATCGGCCTGCTGGGTAATAACTCCTCACCGTTTATGCTGCTGGTAGTGGTCTTTGCCCTCTCCGTGGTGATGACCAACTTTATGTCTAATACCGCCACCGTCGCGTTGCTGGTGCCGGTGAGTTTGTCGATTGCCGCCGGTATGGGCGCCGATCCGCGTGCGGTACTGATGGCGACGGTAATCGGTAGCTCCTGCGCCTATGCGACGCCGATCGGTATGCCTGCCAACATGATGGTGCTGTCGGCCGGGGGCTATAAGTTCGTCGATTACGCCAAATCCGGCATTCCTCTAATTATCGTTTCTACCATTGTCAGCCTGATCCTGCTGCCAATCCTTTTCCCTTTTCATCCGTAATTTACGGACGCTGTTCTGACTAAGGAGCCTTTATGAGCAAAAGTGAACAGATATCCCGCATGACCGACATTATGGCCAGGTTCGTGGGATATACCGGCAAAGTATTGCCTGATGACGTCACGGCAAAGCTGCAAGATCTGCATAAGAAAGAGATCAGTCAACTGGCCGATGTGATCTTCACCACCATGATTGAAAACCAACGTCTGGCGAAAGAACTGGATCGTCCTTCCTGCCAGGACACCGGCGTGATCCAGTTTCTGGTGGAGTGCGGCGCCAACTTCCCGCTGATCGGCGAGCTGGAAGCGCTGCTGCGCGAATCGGTAATCAAAGCTACCATCGACTCCCCGCTGCGTCATAACAGCGTGGAGACCTTTGATGAATACAACACCGGCAAAAACGTCGGCAAAGGGACGCCGACGGTATTCTGGGAGATCGTTCCGAATTCCGACCAGTGCAGCATCTACACCTATATGGCTGGCGGCGGCTGCTCGCTGCCGGGTAAAGCGATGGTATTGATGCCGGGCGCTGGCTATGAAGGGGTGACTCGCTTCGTGCTGGATGTGATGACCAGCTATGGCCTGAATGCCTGCCCGCCGCTGCTGGTTGGCGTTGGGGTGGCGACGTCTGTAGAAACCGCGGCGCTGCTGTCGAAGAAAGCGTTGATGCGTCCGATTGGTTCGCACAATGACAACGAACGTGCGGCATTGCTGGAAAAAATGCTCGAAGACGGCATCAACAAAATTGGCCTTGGCCCGCAGGGAATGTCCGGCAATACCTCCGTGATGGGCGTCAATATCGAAAATACCGCACGCCACCCTTCCACTATTGGCGTGGCGGTCAACGTCGGCTGCTGGTCGCACCGTAAAGGACATATCGTTTTCGATAAAGACCTGAACTACACCATTACGTCTCACACAGGAGTGGCATTCTGATGACTAAAAAAATACTCACTACGCCCATTAAAGATGAAGATTTAGCGGATATTAAAGCGGGCGATATAATTTATCTCAACGGCCATATTGTGACCTGCCGTGATGTGGCTCATCGTCGCTTAATTGAGGGCGGACGTGAATTACCGGTAAACGTTGCTGGTGGCGCGATATTACATGCCGGGCCCATTGTGCGCCCGATTAAAGGTACGGAAGATAAATTTGAAATGGTCTCCGTTGGGCCAACCACCAGTATGCGCATGGAAAAATTTGAAAAAGAATTTATTGCTAAGACCGGTGTGAAATTAATCGTCGGCAAAGGCGGTATGGGCAAAGGAACCGAAGAGGGCTGTATGGAACATAAAGCCTTGCACTGTGTGTTCCCTGCCGGCTGCGCGGTAGTCGCCGCGGTCTGTGTGGAAGAGATTGAAGATGCGCAATGGCGTGATTTAGGCATGCCAGAAACGTTATGGGTTTGCCGGGTGAAAGAGTTCGGGCCGTTAATTGTATCGATCGATACTCACGGCAATAACCTGTTTGAGCAGAATAAAGTGATCTTTAATCAGCGCAAAGAAATTGTCGCCGATGAAATCTGCAAACACGTGAGCTTTATTAAATAACCCCGATTGAATATATCGCGCAGTAATGGCAGCGGCAGCTGACTGCTTAACCGAGGCTTCTGACCAGGCGGTCCGGGGAAATCCACTCTGCTGACGTGGGCTACCGTAAGCCATTATTGCGCTCCCCCCAAAGGCCATTTTATGACTGACAATGCCATCCTGTTAGGCGAAGGCTTCACCCTGATGTTTCTCGGCATGGGCTTTGTGCTGGTGTTCCTGCTGCTGCTCATTTTCGCCATCCGGGGAATGTCCCTCGCCGTCAATCGCCTGTTTCCTGAGCCGTCCGCCGCCCCGCAGCGGCGCCGGCCGCCGTCGCGCCCGCCGACGATTTCGCCCGCCTGAAGCCGGCGATTGTCGCCGCCATTCACCACCATCGCCGTCTTCACCCTTAATTCACGGAGGAATTCATGACCGTTGCCATTACCGATGTCGTCCTGCGCGACGCCCACCAGTCCCTGTTCGCCACCCGTCTGCGTCTCGACGATATGCTGCCCGTTGCCGCTCAGCTGGACGACGTCGGCTACCGCTCGCTGGAGTGCTGGGGCGGCGCCACCTTTGACGCCTGCATCCGCTTTCTCGGCGAGGACCCGTGGGTCCGCCTGCGCGAGCTGAAAAAGGCGATGCCCAAGACCCCGCTGCAGATGCTGCTCCGCGGTCAGAACCTGCTCGGCTACCGCCACTACGCCGACGACGTGGTGGAGCGCTTCGTGGAGCGCGCCGTCAAAAACGGCATGGACGTCTTCCGCGTCTTCGATGCCATGAACGACCCGCGCAACATGCAGGCCGCCCTGCAGGCGGTCCGCCGGCACGGCGCCCACGCCCAGGGTACGCTTTCGTACACCACCAGCCCGGCCCACACCCTGCAGACCTGGCTCGACCTCACCGAACAGCTGCTGGAGACCGGCGTTGACTCCGTCGCCATCAAGGACATGTCCGGCATTCTGACGCCGCATGCCGCCTTTGAGCTGGTCAGCGAAATCAAGAAGCGCTACGACGTCACCCTGCACCTGCACTGCCACGCCACCACCGGCATGGCGGAGATGGCCCTGCTGAAGGCCATTGAAGCCGGGGTCGACGGCGTCGACACCGCCATCTCCTCGATGAGCGCCACCTATGGCCACCCGGCCACCGAGGCGCTGGTGGCCACCCTCGCCGGCACGCAATATGACACCGGGCTGGATATCCACAGGCTGGAGGGCATCGCCGCGTACTTTCGCGAGGTGCGCAAAAAATACCACGCCTTCGAAGGCCAGCTGAAAGGCACCGACAGCCGCATCCTGGTCGCCCAGGTGCCGGGCGGGATGCTCACCAACCTTGAAGGCCAGCTGAAGCAGCAGAGCGCCGCCCACCGTCTGGATGAGGTGCTGGCGGAAATCCCCCGCGTGCGCGAGGACCTCGGCTTCATCCCGCTGGTGACCCCGACCTCGCAGATTGTCGGCACCCAGGCGGTGCTCAACGTCCTGACCGGCGAGCGCTACAAAACCATCGCGAAGGAGACCGCCGGTATCCTGAAAGGCGAGTACGGCCGCACCCCGGCCCCGGTGAACGCCGCCCTGCAGGCGCGGGTGCTCGACGGCGCCGACCCGGTGACCTGCCGCCCGGCCGACCTGCTGAAGCCGGAGCTGGCGCAGCTGGAAGCGGATGTGAAACGCCAGGCACAGGAGAAGGGCATCACGCTTGCCGAAAACGCCATCGACGACGTGCTCACCGTGGCGCTGTTCCCGCAGCCCGGCCTGAAGTTCCTCGAAAACCGCCACAACCCGGCGGCCTTTGAGCCGGTACCGCAGGCGGAAGCCGCGCAGCCAGTGGCAAAAGCAGAAAAACCTGCCGCCTCCGGCGTCTACACCGTGGAGGTGGAAGGCAAAGCCTTTGTGGTCAAAGTCAGCGACGGCGGTGACGTCAGCCAGCTGACGGCGGCTGCTCCTGCTCCTGCCTCTGCACCCGCCGCTGCCGCCCCGGCCGGCGCCGGCACCCCGGTGACCGCCCCGCTGGCGGGCACTATCTGGAAGGTGCTGGCCAGCGAAGGCCAGACGGTGGCCGCAGGCGAGGTGCTGCTGATTCTGGAAGCCATGAAGATGGAAACCGAAATCCGCGCCGCGCAGGCCGGCACCGTGCGCGGTATCGCGGTGAAAGCCGGCGACGCGGTGGCGGTCGGCGACACCCTGATGACTCTGGCGTAAGGACGAGGAGCGGAAATGGAAAGTCTGAACGCCCTGATTCAGGGCATGGGGCTGATGCACCTCGGCGCCGGCCAGGCGGTGATGCTGCTGGTCAGCCTGCTGCTGCTCTGGCTGGCGATTGCGAAGAAGTTCGAGCCGTTACTGCTGCTGCCGATTGGCTTCGGCGGCCTGCTCTCCAATATCCCGGAGGCCGGGCTGGCGCTCACCGCCCTGGAGAGCCTGCTGGCTCACCACGACCCGGCGCAGCTGGCGGTGATTGCCGCGAAGCTCCACTGCGCGCCGGACGTCCACACCATTAAGGAGGCGCTGGCGCTGGCCCTGCCGTCGGTGCAGGGGCAGATGGAGAGCCTCGCGGTGGACATGGGCTACTCCGCCGGGGTGCTGGCCATCTTCTATAAGGTGGCGATTGGCTCGGGTATCGCGCCGCTGGTCATCTTTATGGGCGTCGGAGCGATGACCGATTTCGGCCCGCTGCTGGCTAACCCGCGCACCCTGCTGCTGGGGCGGCGGCGCAGTTCGGGATCTTCGCCACCGTGCTCGGGCGCTGACGCTGAACTACTTCGGCATCATCAGCTTCACCCTGCCGCAGGCGGCGGCCATCGGCATCATCGGCGGCGCCGACGGCCCGACGGCGATTTACCTGTCGGGCAAGCTGGCGCCGGAGCTGCTGGGGGCCATCGCGGTGGCGGCGTACTCCTATATGGCGCTGGTGCCGCTGATCCAGCCGCCGATCATGAAGGCGCTGACCACGGATAAGGAGCGGAAGATCCGTATGGTGCAGCTGCGCACGGTGAGTAAGCGGGAGAAGATCCTCTTCCCGGCGGTGCTGTTGCTGCTGGTGGCGCTCCTGCTGCCGGACGCCGCGCCGCTGCTGGGGATGTTCTGCTTCGGCAACCTGATGCGCGAGAGCGGCGTGGTGGAGCGGCTGAGCGATACGGTGCAGAACGCGCTGATCAACATCGTCACCATCTTCCTCGGGCTGTCGGTGGGGGCCAAGCTGGTGGCGGACAAGTTCCTGCAGCCGCAGACGCTGGGGATCCTGGTGCTGGGGTGATCGCCTTCTGCGTGGGACCGCGGCCGGGGTGCTGATGGCGAAGCTGATGAACGTGTTCAGCAGGCACAAAATCAACCCGCTGATTGGTTCCGCGGGGTGTCGGCGGTGCCGATGGCGGCGCGGGTGTCGAACAAGGTGGGTCTGGAAGCGGACGGGCAGAACTTCCTGCTGATGCACGCCATGGGCCCGAACGTGGCGGGGTGATCGGCTCGGCGATCGCCGCCGGGGTGATGCTCAAGTACGTGCTGGCGATGTAAGCCAGCCTGTTCCCGCGGCTGGCAAGCCGGCCGCGGAGATTTCTCATAAGGAGACGGTGATGAATGAAGGCATAGCATGCTGTCCGGAAAACCGGACATCAACACGGGAGGCGGTGGTTGACGCCATGCTGGCGTCAGGCGATGAACTTGCACAACTGCAGCCGGCGCTGAACCTGCTTTCGCCCCCGCTGAACGCCACGCCTGGTGAAGCGCTGCTGGCCAGCTGTTATGAGGCCGGCGCTGACCACAACGCTGAGGAGGCAACACGGGCGGTGAGCGCCTTACCGGCGGCGGTCGTGCGCTCTGCGACGCCCTCGCTGCAGCGCAGCGGTCTGCTGTGCATGGCGGCCGGGGCGCTCAGCGCCCGGCAACTTCCACTGACGCACAACCGGCTGTGTGACGTGGCGGGGCAGTTCGCCCGCGCTATCCCTGAAGGCGATGAAGAGGCGGGCAGTGGATTTTATACCGTGCGCAGCGTGTCCCTGCCCGTCTACCGGCGGCTGCGGCGGGATAACCATTCTCACAGCGTCTGTCTACAGCAGGCGCTGCTGCATTTGCTGGCCTGGAAGAGTGATTCGCCCTGGGCGCGGCAGCAGGCGCAGCGTCTGCTCTGGCAGGGTGGCGTGCTGGGTGAGAAGGGGGAATTTGCGCTACTGACGCTGGATGATGAGCTTCGCGAGCGACAGATAGTCTGGCCCGCGCTGAGATCGCTGCTGGCGGTGACCGGGTTTCTGGTCAGATTCCCGGCCGGTCCGGTATTTAGCGATTAACGTGGCTCCCCAAACGGGAGCCGTTTAGTTGGTGGCCGGGTATTCCTGGACGGCGATATGGAGCGTGATTTTCTTATCATCACGCATGATGACCACCGGAATTTCCGATCCCGGGCGGATCTCGGCCACCTGATCCATCGTCTCCAGCGCCGAGACGGCGGGTTTGTCATTCACGGAGATGATTACGTCGTTGGCGCGGATCCCGGCTTGCGCCGCTGGACCGTCCGGGGCCACATCGTTAACGACGATCCCCTGAATCTGATCGATCCCTCCGCCCTGCGCGTGCAGGGGGGCGATCTCCCGGCCGCTAATGCCGATATAGCCGCGGATCACCCGGCCATCGCGGATCAGTTTATCCATAATTTTGGTCGCTAACTGGAACGGGATCGCAAAGCCAATGCCTTCCGGCGTTTCGCCGTCATTGCTCTTGTCAAAGGAGAGGGTGTTAATCCCCATCAGCTCGCCGAGGGAGTTCACCAGCGCCCCGCCGGAGTTACCGTGGTTGATCGAGGCGTCAGTCTGCAGGAAGTTCTGGCGGCCGGTCGGATTGAGGCCAATGCGCCCTGTG
The DNA here is from genome assembly GCF_021184225.1 of Klebsiella sp. KPN54798. Lineage (NCBI taxonomy): Bacteria > Pseudomonadati > Pseudomonadota > Gammaproteobacteria > Enterobacterales > Enterobacteriaceae > Klebsiella > Klebsiella sp. KPN54798. The sequence goes on from NZ_CP089234.1 coordinate 503,323, forward strand.
GCGCTGATAATCCCCTGGGTGATGGTCTGCCCCAGGTTATAAGGGTTGCCAATCGCCAGCACCACGTCGCCGATGTGCGGCGTGCGTTTCGGATTGATCGGGATCACCGGCAGCCCGCCGGTAGCATTGATCTTGAGCACGGCGAGATCGGTGAGGGAATCGGATCCTACCAGCAGCGCTTCGAAGACGCGGCCGTCCTGCAGGGCGACGATAATCTGATCGGCATCGTTGATAACATGCTTGTTGGTCAGGATATAGCCGCGCTGATCCATAATCACCCCTGAGCCAAGCGTCAGCTGATTATGGCTGGTGCTGTTAAGGGCGCGGTTATAGACGTTCACCACGGCGGGCGCCGCGCGGCGCACCGCGGCGTTATAGCTCGCCGGGGAGTCGTCTGCCGTATCGTTCTGGGTAGTCGGCGCCAACTGCCACTGGCGCAGCGAGGGCATCAGGGCCAGCAGCAGACCCCCGACAAGCAAACCGATGAGTACTGAACGTAATAACTTTCCAGGCATGATGCAGATATCGTTAATGAATGGTCAGGCGCAGCATAGCATGAGTTGTCCGGACATCGCACATGGCGGCGATGCCCGGAGAGACAATCAGCGCAGCAGCAGATAGATGCTTTCGTTGCCGCGGATCACGTTCAGGGCGATGACCGGCGGTTTGCCTTCGAGCGCTTTGCGCAGTTCGGCAATTGAGTGAATACGCTGCCGGTTAAGGCCAATGATAATGTCATCTTTATGTAGGCCGACCTGGGCGGCGGCGCTGCCTTTATCCACATTATCGATCACCACTCCTTTGGTGCCATCTTTCATCTGGCCGTCGCTGAACGAGGCCCCCTGCAGCGCCGGGATAATCAGTTCCGCGCTGGCGGTTGAGGAGGTGCTCTTATCCAGGGTCACTTCGACATCGACCGGCTTTCCATCGCGCAGCAGGCCCAGTTTGACCTTGGTACCCGGCTCGGTGGTGGCGATCCGCGAACGCAGTTCGGCGAAACTGTTCAGCGGTTTGCCGTTCAGACTCACGATGACGTCCCCGGATTTAATCCCCGCTTTGGCGGAGCCGGAGTTTGGCAGGACTTCACTGACGAAGGCGCCGCGCTGAACGTTGAGATTCATCGCTTTGGCGATGTCGGCGCTCATTTCCATGCCTTTAATGCCCAACAGGCCGCGCTTGATTTCGCCAAACTGAATGAGCTGGTCGGCGAGGGTTTTCGCCATATTGCTTGGAATGGCAAAGCCGATGCCGATGCTGCCGCCGCCCGGCGCGAGGATCGCGGTGTTGATCCCGATAAGCTCGCCGTTGAGGTTCAGCAGCGCGCCGCCGGAGTTGCCGCGGTTAATCGAGGCGTCGGTCTGAATGAAATTCTCCAGCCCTTCAAGGTTCAAGCCGCTGCGGCCAAGGGCAGAGATAATGCCGGATGTGGCGGTCTGGCCAAGGCCGAACGGGTTGCCGACGGCGACGGCGAAGTCGCCGACGCGAAGTTTATCAGAGTCAGCAATGGCGATTTGCGTCAGGTGGTCTGGCTTAATCAGCTGCAGCAGAGCGATATCGCTCTGTTCATCGCTCCCGACCAGTTTGGCATCGAACTCACGGCCATCGTTCAGCTGGACGCTGATCTTCTGCGCCTGATTGATGACGTGGTTATTGGTCAGCACATAGCCTTTCGCCGCGTCGATGATAACGCCGGAGCCGAGCCCTTCAAACGGCTGCGCCTGCTCCTGCGGGGCGTTATCGCCAAAATATTTTTTCAGCTCTTCCGGCATATTGAGCGTCGGCGAGGCGGTGCCTTCCACCTGTACGCTAACTACCGCCGGCAGAACCTTTTCCAGCATCGGCGCCAGGCTTGGTAACGCGCCCTGGCCGGGCACCTGAGTCGGTAAGGATGCCGCTGCCGGAGGCAGGACCGACAACGATAACCCAATGCTTAACGCTAACGCACTCAACAGCAAAGTCTGTTTCTTCATTAGATGCTGGCTCTCGTAACCTGAGGTGTATGGAAAAATGTCCTGAATAACCTGATGTTATTGAATTTTTGCACAGGTAACAACGTGGGGACTGGTTTAAATTGTAGCCGGGAAGTGGGGGAAGGAGCGGGCGCGACGGGCGCGCCCGGAGAATATTTTAATCGCAGCGAGGCTTAATCGCGTTTTGCGCCTCCGCGCAGTAAACCGGATGCGCCCTCGGAGTAGTCGCGCGGCATCTGGACCGGCGCCTGATCGTTGCTGGCTTCAGACTCTTCCAGACGGTTGCGGAACGGGTTGGCGTCTGCCATCGAGTCCGGCAGCAGGTTGTTAGAGCTTTTCGCCATATGCTGATATAGCTGACGATAGTCGTGCGCCATGTTATCCAGCAGTTCGGCGCTACGCGCAAAGTGGCTCACCAGCTCTTCACGGTACTCTTCAAGCTCGGCTTTATTCTTTTCCAGTTCGTACTGCAGCGCCTGCTGTTGGCGCAGTTTGCGGTTGCCGAAACGCATGGCGACGGCACCAATGATGATACCGACGACTAACCCAATTAGCGCGTATTCCCAGGTCATGAACATCTCCCGTTGTATTGTGGTTCCGTAGGGTGGCTCTTAGGCTCTCCGCCTGCGCCCGATAGTGCCACTATAACCGCTAATTCCACAGAAGTGGAATCCTGGCGTATCATCGCGTAGTGTAGAACGGCCTTTTTTTCGTCAATCGTGAGCTTCGGCATTACGGTTTTCAAGGAATAACAATTAGATCATGCAAAGCCTGTCTCCAACATCGCGTTACCTTTTAGCCCTGAAAGAGGGCAGCCATCAACCCGACGACGTCCAGCAAGAAGCGGTGAGCCGCCTTGATACCATTTACCAGGAACTGCAGACGCAGCCCGCGCCGGTCGCGTCAGGCGGCGGTTTGCGCGCGAAATTCGGCAAACTGCTGGGTAAGCGCGAGCCGGCTGCCGGGACGGCACCTGTCCGCGGCCTGTATATGTGGGGCGGCGTGGGGCGAGGCAAAACCTGGCTGATGGACCTGTTTTACCAGAGCCTGCCGGGCGAGCGTAAACAGCGCCTGCATTTCCATCGTTTCATGCTGCGCGTACACGAAGAGCTGACCACCCTGCAGGGACATAGCGACCCGCTGGAGATCGTCGCCGACCGCTTTAAAGCGGAAACCGACGTGCTCTGTTTCGACGAGTTTTTTGTCTCCGATATTACCGACGCCATGCTGTTGGGCGGGCTGATGAAAGCCCTGTTCGCCCGCGGCATCACCCTGGTGGCGACCTCCAATATTCCGCCGGATGAACTCTATCGCAATGGCCTGCAGCGGGCCCGTTTTCTGCCGGCGATCGACGCCATCAAGCAGCATTGCGATATTATGAACGTCGATGCCGGCATCGATTATCGACTGCGTACCCTGACGCAGGCGCACCTGTGGCTGTCGCCGCTGAATAACGACACCCGCGAACAGATGGATAAACTGTGGCTCGCGCTGGCGGGCGCGCCGCGCGCTGCCGGGCCGACGCTGGAGATTAACCATCGCGAGCTGCCTACCCTCGGCGTAGAAAACCAGACGCTGGCGGCATCATTCGCCACGCTATGCGTGGATGCGCGCAGCCAGCATGACTATATCGCGCTCTCCCGACTGTTCCATACGGTGATGCTGTTCGACGTGCCGGTGATGACCGCGCAGCTGGAGAGCGAGGCCCGCCGCTTTATCGCTCTGGTGGATGAGTTTTACGAGCGCCATGTAAAGCTGGTGGTCAGCGCGGCAGTGCCGCTGTACGACATTTACCAGGGCGAGCGGCTGAAGTTTGAGTTCCAGCGCTGTCTCTCTCGTCTGCAGGAGATGCAGAGCGAAGAGTACCTCAAACGTCCGCATATGCCCTGACAGGGGACTTTTTCAGGCGGATTCAGGGCCGCAAGGCCGCCCCGGGCGCGGCCTGAAAAATCTCATAAAGGGGTCGATCTTTGACCCCGACTTCTCTATAATCTTGCGACCCCACGTTACGAGAAGGTTTTTTTCCCGAAACTTTCTATGCGCCGGCATAGGCTATTCGAAGGGGTAGGTTTGCTGGACAATGTCGTGTGAACCTCAACTGACTAAACGTTTGGGTGTTCACCAACGTGTAACTTATTATTTGGGTAAGCTTTTAATGAAAACTTTTACAGCTAAACCAGAAACCGTAAAACGCGACTGGTATGTTGTTGACGCGACCGGTAAAACTCTGGGCCGTCTGGCTACTGAACTGGCTCGTCGCCTGCGCGGTAAGCACAAAGCGGAATACACTCCGCACGTTGATACCGGTGATTACATCATCGTTCTGAACGCAGAAAAAGTTGCTGTTACCGGCAACAAGCGCGAAGACAAAATGTACTACCACCACACCGGCCACATCGGTGGTATCAAAGAAGCGACCTTTGAAGAGATGATTGCCCGCCGTCCTGAGCGTGTGATTGAAATCGCGGTTAAAGGCATGCTGCCAAAAGGCCCGCTGGGTCGTGCTATGTACCGTAAACTGAAAGTTTACGCGGGTAACGAGCACAACCACGCGGCACAGCAACCGCAAGTTCTTGACATCTAATCGGGATTATAGGCAATGGCTGAAAATCAATACTACGGCACTGGTCGCCGCAAAAGTTCCGCAGCTCGCGTTTTCATCAAACCGGGCAACGGTAAAATCGTTATCAACCAGCGTTCTCTGGAACAGTACTTCGGTCGTGAAACTGCCCGCATGGTAGTTCGTCAGCCGCTGGAACTGGTCGACATGGTTGAGAAACTGGATCTGTACATCACTGTTAAAGGTGGTGGTATCTCTGGTCAGGCTGGTGCGATCCGTCACGGTATCACCCGCGCTCTGATGGAGTACGACGAGTCCCTGCGTTCCGAACTGCGTAAAGCTGGCTTCGTTACTCGTGACGCTCGTCAGGTTGAACGTAAGAAAGTCGGTCTGCGTAAAGCACGTCGTCGTCCGCAGTTCTCCAAACGTTAATTGTTTTCTGCTCACGCAGAACAATTTGCGAAAAAACCCGCTTCGGCGGGTTTTTTTATGGATAAAACGGCTGTTATCCACAAGCATAGCGCCGGTTCTCGCCACTTTTTCAGCATTTCCAGAATCCCCTCACCACAACGTCTTCAAAATCTGGTAAACTATCATCCAATTTTCTGCCCAAATGCTGGTGATTGTTCATTTTTTGTTTTATTCGTGAACGAAGGTGACATCGCGCTAATGGGGTTTTTACATCTGGCTGGTCATGAGTGGCCGGCAGCAGTACAAAATTCTGAATATACCTGGAGGTTTTCATGGCTGTCGCTGCCAACAAACGTTCGGTAATGACGCTGTTTTCTGGTCCTACTGACATCTATAGCCATCAGGTCCGCATTGTGCTGGCCGAGAAGGGTGTCAGTTTTGAGATAGAGCACGTGGAGAAGGATAACCCGCCTCAGGATCTGATTGACCTCAACCCGAATCAAAGCGTACCGACGCTGGTGGATCGTGAGCTCACTCTGTGGGAATCCCGCATCATTATGGAGTATCTGGATGAGCGTTTCCCGCACCCGCCGTTAATGCCGGTTTATCCGGTGGCGCGTGGTGAAAGCCGCCTGTATATGCAACGTATCGAGAAGGACTGGTATTCGCTGATGAACACCATCCAGAGCGGTACCGCAGCGCAAGCTGATGCTGCGCGTAAGCAGCTGCGTGAAGAATTGCTGGCCATCGCGCCGGTCTTCACCCAGAAACCTTACTTCCTGAGCGATGAGTTCAGCCTGGTGGACTGCTACCTGGCGCCGCTGCTGTGGCGTCTGCCGGTTCTTGGTGTGGAGCTGGTTGGCGCTGGCGCGAAAGAGCTCAAAGGCTATATGACTCGCGTATTTGAGCGTGATTCCTTCCTCGCTTCTTTAACTGAAGCCGAGCGTGAAATGCGCCTCGGTCGGGGCTAAATAATGGATGTATCACAGCTGACGCCGCGTCGCCCGTATCTGTTACGGGCGTTTTATGACTGGCTGCTGGATAACCAGCTGACGCCGCACCTGGTGGTGGATGTGACGCTGCCGGGCGTGCTCGTGCCGATGGAGTACGCGCGCGATGGGCAAATCGTTCTCAATATTGCCCCGCGTGCGGTAGGCAATCTCGAGCTGGCGAACGACGAAGTGCGCTTCAACGCGCGCTTTGGCGGGGTACCACGCAACGTGTCTGTCCCGCTGGCTGCGGTACTCGCCATCTACGCCCGTGAGAACGGCGCTGGTACGATGTTCGAACCGGAAGCGGCCTATGACGAAGACGTCAGCAGCCTCAACGATGATGACGTCGCGCCGGAGAGTGAAAGCGAAACGGTGATGTCGGTGATCGATGGCGATAAGCCGGATAATCACGACGACGATCCTGACGACACGCCGCCGCCGCGCGGTGGTCGCCCGGCGCTGCGCGTGGTGAAGTAAATCCCTTCTCTGACAGGCCCTGCGGGGCCTGTTTTTTTGTCTGTCCGCTTTGTTAACTCTGCCACAAACGAGGCGTCCCATGGCTGGTATCGTCATCGCCACAGGTAGTTTTTAGGGAGCAGACATGTCTTTACTCGCACAACTGGACCAGCGTATCCGTCATCATGGCGGATTAATTGTCTCCTGCCAGCCGGTGCCGGGCAGTCCGCTGGATAATCCCGCTATCGTCGCGGCAATGGCGCTGGCGGCTGAGCAGGCGGGAGCGGTAGCGCTGCGCATCGAAGGCCAGGCCAACCTGCAGGCCGTTCGTCCGTTAGTGACGGTGCCCGTTATTGGGTTGATCAAACGCGATTTGCCCGATAGCCCGGTGCGTATTACGCCATGGCTGGAAGATATCGACGCGCTGGCGCAGGGCGGAGCGGATATTATTGCTATTGACGGCACCCAGCGTCAGCGTCCGGCGTCAGTGTCGGCGCTATTAGCAGAAATTCATCAGCTGGGAAAAGTGGCGATGGCCGATTGCTCATCTCTCGACGATGCTCTCGAGTGCTGGCAGTTGGGGGCTGAGATTGTCGGGACGACTCTCTCCGGCTATACCGCAGAGGAGACGCCGGAGGAGCCGGATCTGGCGCTGGTGCAATGCCTGAGCGTGGCGGGCTGCAGAGTGATTGCCGAAGGGCGCTATAACACGCCTGCCCAGGCGGCGGAGGCGATGCGCTGCGGCGCGTGGGCGGTGACCGTCGGCTCGGCGATTACCCGCCTGGAGCATATCTGCGGCTGGTATAATACGGCGCTGAAAGCGGCGGTTTGCCCGGCGAATGAGCAATAAAAAAGCCCGATGACGTTAACCATCGGGCTTTTATGCGTGAGGCTCCGGACCTAATCAGACTTCAAGGTAGTTGAGGATCCCGTCCGCCGCTTTACGGCCTTCGGCAATCGCGGTGACCACCAGATCGGAACCGCGAACGATATCGCCACCGGCGAAGATTTTCGGGTTGCTGGTCTGGAAGGCGTTTTCGCTGCCTTCCGGGGCGATAATACGGCCCTGGGAGTCCAGTTCGACGCTGTGCTTCGCCAGCCACTCCATGCTGTGCGGACGGAAGCCAAACGCCATGACTACGGCGTCAGCCGGCACCACGTGCTCAGAGCCGGGGACGATCTCCGCGCGGCGGCGGCCCTTCGCATCCGGCTGGCCCATTTCGGTGCGCGCCATCTTCACGCCGCAAACCTTACCATTGGCATTCACTTCCACGCCCAGCGGCTGGACGTTAAACTGGAACTCAACGCCTTCTTCGCGCGCGTTTTTCACTTCGCGTTTTGAGCCGGGCATGTTCTCTTCGTCACGGCGATAGGCGCAGATCACGTGCGCCGCATTCTGACGGACGGAGGTGCGTACGCAGTCCATCGCGGTATCGCCACCGCCGAGCACCACCACGCGTTTGCCTTCCATGCTGACATAGGGCTCATCGGCGGTTTCACCAAAGCCCATGATCTGCTTAGTGTTAGCGATCAGGAACGGCAGCGCGTCGTAAACACCCGGAGCGTCTTCGTTGTCCAGTCCACCGCGCATCGACTGATAGGTCCCGACGCCGAGGAACACCGCATCGTACTCCTTCAGCAGGTCGTCGAGCTGCACGTCGCGGCCCACTTCGGTATTGAGTTTGAACTCAATGCCCATGCCGGTGAAGATCTCCCGGCGGCGGGTCATCACCTCTTTTTCCAGCTTGAACGCCGGGATACCGAAGGTCAGCAGGCCGCCGATTTCCGGATGGCGGTCAAATACCACCGCCTTGACGCCGTTACGGGTCAGCACGTCGGCGCAGGCGAGGCCCGCCGGGCCAGCGCCGATGATCGCGACGGTTTTACCGGTCGGCTTCACGTCGGAGAGATCCGGACGCCAGCCCATCTCGAATGCCTTATCGTTGATATAGCGTTCGATGTTGCCGATGGTCACCGCGCCGAACTCATCGTTCAGCGTACAGGAGCCTTCACACAGGCGGTCCTGCGGGCAGACGCGCCCGCAGACTTCCGGCAGAGTGTTGGTTTGATGCGACAGCTCGGCCGCTTCAAAAATACGCCCCTCGTTGGCCAGCTTCAGCCAGTTCGGGATGTAGTTATGCACCGGGCACTTCCATTCGCAGTACGGGTTGCCACAGGAGAGGCAGCGATCCGCCTGCGCCTTGGCCTGGCCTTCTGAAAACGGCTCGTAAATTTCCACAAACTCAATTTTACGGATCTTCAGCGGTTTCTTTGGCGGATCAACGCGTTGCAGGTCGATAAATTGATAAACGTTCTGACTCATCTTAACCCCTTACTGCGCCTGCACCCGCAGCTCAGCTGCGGAACGACTACGGTGACCCAACAGTGCTTTAACATCGCTGGACTTTGGTTTAACCAGCGCAAACTTCGCGGAGAAGGCCGGCCAGTTGGCGAGGATCTCTTCGCCGCGTTGCGAACCGGTAAGCTGTACGTGCTCGGTGATTAAACCGCGCAGGTGCTCTTCATGGATGGCCAGAGAATCAACGTCCAGCACTTCCACCAGCTCCGGGTTCACGCGTTTGCGGAAGTCGCCATCTTCATCCAGGACATAGGCAAAGCCGCCGGTCATCCCTGCGCCAAAGTTGACGCCGGTTTTTCCGAGCACGCAGACGATGCCGCCGGTCATATATTCGCAGCCGTTGTCGCCGATGCCTTCCACCACGGTGATGGCGCCGGAGTTACGCACGGCGAAACGCTCGCCCGCGCGGCCTGCGGCGTACAGACGACCACCGGTCGCGCCGTACAGGCAGGTGTTGCCGATAATACTGGCTTCATGGCTGCGGAACGCAGAGCCCACCGGCGGACGAATGGCCAGCAGACCGCCCGCCATGCCTTTCCCGACGTAGTCGTTGGCGTCGCCAGTCAGATGCAGTTCCACGCCGCCGGCGTTCCACACGCCGAAGCTCTGGCCCGCGGTGCCGCTAAAGTGAGCGACGATCGGGTCGCCCGCCAGTCCCTGGTCGCCATGGGTCTGGGCGATATACCCGGACAGCGAGGCCCCCACGGAGCGGTCGGTGTTACGGATATCAAACCAGAACGTCTTGCTCTGCTTTTCATCCACGTACGGTTTCGCCTGCTGCAGCAGCTGGGCGTTGAGCACGCCGTTATCGAACGGTGGGTTGTTCTCGGTGCAGTACAGCGCTTTGCCCGGATGCGGCTCTGCGGTCTCCAGCAGTTTACCCAGATCCAGTTTCTGCTGCTTGGCGGTGAACCCATCCAGCTCTTTGAGCAGATCGGTGCGGCCAATCAGATCCACCAGACGCTTGACGCCCAGCTGGGCCATCAGCTCGCGGGTCTCACGGGCGATAAATTCAAAGTAGTTGGTCACTTTGAACGGCAGACCGTGATAGTGATTCTTACGCAGTTTGTCATCCTGGGTCGCCACGCCGGTAGCGCAGTTGTTCAGGTGGCAAATACGCAGGTATTTACAGCCCAGCGCGACCATCGGGCCGGTACCGAAACCGAAGCTCTCCGCGCCGAGGATCGCCGCTTTGATGATATCAAGACCGGTTTTCAGGCCGCCATCCACCTGCAGACGGATCTTATGACGCAGACCGTTAGCGACCAGCGCCTGCTGGGTTTCCACCAGGCCGAGCTCCCACGGACAGCCGGCATATTTCACCGAAGAGAGCGGGCTCGCCCCGGTGCCGCCGTCGTAGCCGGCGATGGTGATCAGGTCGGCATAGGCTTTGGCCACGCCGGTGGCGATGGTGCCAACGCCCGGCTCAGAAACCAGTTTGACCGAAATCATCGCTTTCGGATTGACCTGCTTGAGGTCGAAAATCAGCTGCGCCAGATCCTCGATAGAGTAGATATCGTGGTGCGGCGGCGGGGAAATCAGCGTGACGCCCGGTACCGAATAGCGCAGTTTGGCGATGTACGGGGTGACTTTATCACCCGGCAGCTGGCCACCTTCACCCGGTTTCGCCCCCTGGGCGACTTTGATCTGGATGACGTCGGCATTGACCAGGTAGGCTGGCGTGACGCCGAAGCGGCCGGACGCGACCTGCTTGATGCGCGACACTTTATTAGTGCCGTAGCGCGCCGGGTCTTCACCGCCTTCACCGGAGTTGGAGAAGCCGCCGATGCTGTTCATCGCTTCCGCCAGCGACTCGTGCGCTTCCGGGCTCAGGGCGCCGATCGACATCGCCGCGGTATCGAAGCGTTTAAACAGCTCCTTCGCCGGCTCTACTTCGTCGATGCTGATGGCGTCTTCGCCTGGGTTGAGCGCCAGCAGGTCGCGCAGCGTGGCCGCTGGACGTTCGTTAACCAGTTTCGCGTATTGTTGATAATCGCTGTATTCGCCGCTCTGCACGGCCTGCTGCAGGGTGCGCACCACGTCCGGGTTGTAGGCATGATATTCGCCGCCGTGCACATATTTCAGCAAACCGCCCTGGGCCAGCGGCTTACGCGCCAGCCAGGCGCGTTTCGACAGATTCAGCAGATCCTGCTGGAAGTCGTCGAAGCTGGCGCCGCCGATGCGGCTGACCACGCCCTGGAAGCAGAGCTCGGAGACATCGCGATGCAGACCGACCGCTTCGAACAGCTTCGAGCAGCGGTAGGAGGCGATGGTCGAGATCCCCATCTTGGACATGATCTTATACAGACCTTTATTGATACCGTTGCGATAGTTCAGCATCACCGCACGGTACGGTTTATCGATGGCTTTGCTGTCGACCAGCTTCGCCAGCGTTTCGTAGGCGAGGTATGGATAGATAGCCGTCGCCCCAAAGCCGAGCAGCACGGCGAAGTGGTGCGGATCGCGGGCGCTGGCGGTTTCAACGATGATGTTGGCATCGCAGCGCAGGCTTTTATCGACCAGACGGGTCTGGATCGCGCCAACGGCCATCGGCGCCGGTACCGGCAGACGGTCTTTGGCGATGTTGCGGTCAGAGAGCACCAGCAGCACGGTGCCGTCGCGCACCATTTGCTCCGCTTTATCGCACAGCGCTTTCACCGTCTCGCTGAGGGAGGCCTCTGCCGGGTTGAACGTGATATCGAGGACGTCGGCGCGATAGTGCTCTTCTTCCATCGTCGTCAGCTGTTTAAAATCGGAGTACAGCAGGATCGGCGATTTGAAGCTCAGACGATGCGCCTGGCCTTCCGCTTCGCAGAAGACGTTCATTTCGCGGCCGATGCTGGTAGCCAGCGACATGACGTGCGCTTCGCGCAGCGGGTCGATCGGCGGGTTAGTCACCTGGGCGAACTGCTGACGGAAGTAATCGTAGATAATGCGCGGCTGGCTGGAAAGCACGGCGAATGGCGTGTCATCGCCCATCGAACCGACTGCTTCTTGGCCATTTTCGCCGAGCACGCGCAGGACGGAGTCCAGCTCTTCCGCGCTGTAGTTAAACTGTTTCTGGTAGCTGGCGAGCGTGTCGTCATCCAGCTGGCGACTGCCAACCTCTTCGTCCGGCAGATCTTCGAACGGCACCAGGCGACGAACGTTTTTCTCCATCCACTCTTTATACGGGTGGCGGCTCTTCAGATCGTCATCGGTTTCCGCTGAGTGCAGAATGCGTCCGGCACGGGTATCGATAACCATCAGCTCGCCCGGGCCCACGCGGCCTTTCTCGACCACTTCGTCAGGCTGGTAATCCCAGATGCCGACTTCGGAGGCGCAGGTGATGAGCTTATCTTTGGTAATGACGTAGCGCGCCGGGCGCAGACCGTTACGGTCGAGGTTACAGGCCGCGTAGCGGCCATCGGACATGACGATGCCCGCCGGGCCGTCCCACGGCTCCATATGCATGGAGTTAAAGTCGAAGAATGAACGCAGCTCCGGATCCATATCCGGGTTGTTCTGCCAGGCTGGCGGCACCAGCAGACGCATGGCGCGCACGATGTCCATCCCGCCGGCCAGCAGCAGCTCCAGCATGTTGTCCATAGAACTGGAGTCGGAGCCGGTTTCGTTAACGAACGGCGCGGCGTCGTGCAGGTCAGGGATCAGCGGGGTCTGGAACTTATAGGTACGGGCGCGGGCCCACTGGCGGTTGCCGGTAATGGTGTTAATTTCACCGTTGTGCGCCAGGTAGCGGAACGGCTGCGCCAACGGCCAGCGTGGTACGGTGTTGGTGGAGAAGCGCTGGTGGAACAGGCAGATAGCCGACTCCAGGCGCAGGTCCGCGAGGTCCAGGTAGAAGCGCGGCAAATCCGCCGGCATACACAGACCTTTATAGATGTTGACCAGATTGGACAAGCTACAAACGTAGAAATCTTTGTCTTCCTGCAGACGTTTTTCAATGCGACGACGCGCAATAAACAGACGGCGCTCCATATCGCGCGGGCGCCAGCCAGCCGGGGCGTTGACAAAGATTTGCTCAATACGGGGCAGCGAGGAGAGGGCGATTTCACCGAGCACGCCTTCGTTGGTCGGCACATCGCGCCAGCCGACAATCGACAGGGTCTCAAGCTGAAGTTCTTCTTCAACGATGCGGCGCGCCGCTTTAGCCAGCTCAGGATCTTTATTCAGGAACAGCATCCCAACGGCGTAGTTTTTGGCTAAACGCCAGCCGCGCTCTTCGGCAACGATGCGGAAGAAACGATCGGGTTTTTGCAGCAGCAGACCGCAACCGTCGCCGGTTTTACCATCGGCAAGGATTGCGCCACGGTGCTGCATGCGGGCCAGTGCGTGTATTGCGGTTCGCACTACCTTGTGGCTAGGTTCGCCTTCTATGTGGGCGATCAGGCCGAAACCACAGTTATCCCTCTCAAGGGATTTGTCGTACAACATATCAGTGAACCTCCCCAGGCTCTACGGACACCCTCCGATACCGATTGCGCACAGGCACAGAAAGAGCATGGCGACGGGGTTTACACCTCGCATTCGCCCTCTTTAAATCCTTTTCGCATCGGTACACAAGTTTGAGGACTTGCTGTTAAGAGGGAATCTCAATTACTGCATAAATATGATGAGCAGAGTGCTCATCCAGAAAGCTTCCAGCGGATTCCCAACTTATCGGGAATCCACACTTACGTCAAATGGCAATCTTATTAATACAAAAATGTGCTATACACAAGTTAACTAATTGTTATTAAAGAAAATAATGGCAATTTTTATGCTTTGAATACGCCTGCTGGTGGTGCGGCTAGTGTGATCTGTCTCACTGTGCACGCGGCTTTGCATTACCAATATGCGCTGAAATACATTTCATTATTAGCATATTTGACTGCAATATTTTTAACTACTGGACATTAATACCGTTTTTTACCAGAAAGCAGATTAGGGCAATGCTAAGATAAAATATAAGGAAAACTCATCACCTGGGGGTTGAATGAAATTGCAGTAATCTTGATTGTTTATGCAATAGGGTTGATCGCCGCGCTGACGATTGATCTATGTCATCGCCGTCGGTGACGAAAAGTGGCAGGCTTGGCCCCCTTTGTTGAGGGCGGTCTATCAGATTATGCAGTTACAGAAATTAGTCAATATGTTTGGTGGGGATCTTATGCGTCGCTATGGCGAAAAGGTCCATAAGCTAACGCTGCACGGCGGTTTTAGCTGCCCAAACCGCGACGGCACGCTGGGCCGCGGCGGTTGCACTTTCTGTAACGTGGCATCGTTTGCCGATGAGGCGCAGCAGCATCGCTCTATCGCCGAACAGCTCGCTCATCAGGCGCAGCTCGTCAACCGGGCGAAGCGCTATCTGGCCTATTTTCAGGCCTACACCAGCACCTTCGCTGAAGTGCAGGTGCTCCGTTCAATGTATCGTCAGGCCGTCAGTGCCGCAAATATCGTTGGCCTGTGCGTCGGCACCCGCCCGGACTGCGTTCCGCAGGCGGTCCTTGACCTGCTGAGTGAATACCATCAGCAAGGGTATGAGGTATGGCTGGAGCTGGGGCTGCAAACTGCTCATGACAAGACCCTGCATCGCATTAACCGTGGACACGATTTCGCCTGTTATCAGCGTACCGCGCGCCTGGCGCGAGAGCGGGGGCTGAAAGTCTGTGCGCATCTGATCGTCGGTCTGCCCGGAGAGAGCCAGGGGCATTGTCTGCAGACGCTGGAGCAGGTAGTGGCGACCGGCGTGGATGGGATCAAATTGCATCCACTGCATATTGTGAAAGGCAGCATTATGGCCAAAGCGTGGCAGGCCGGGCGTCTCGATGGCATTGAGCTGGAGGCGTATACCGTCACCGCTGGAGAGATGATCCGCCATACGCCGCCGGAGGTGATCTACCACCGTATTTCCGCCAGCGCCCGTCGGCCCACGCTGTTGGCGCCGCTGTGGTGTGAAAATCGCTGGACCGGCATGGTTGAACTGGATCGTTATCTGAATCAGCAGGGCGCTCAGGGCTCGGCGCTGGGCCGTAGCTGGGTTGCTCCCCAGGCTGAGTGAGAAGTACGAGCGTGATGTCCGGAACAATGCCGGACATCGCGCTCCTGCCATTTATGCCTGGCTGGCTTTCATCGTCACACGCGGAGTTTTGATCACGAACAGCACCAGCAGGGCGCCAAGCGCGGCGATAGTGCCGGCGAGTACGAAAGCGCTGTCAAATTTACCAGTAGACTGCACGATATAGCCGGTAACAATCGGCCCCACGATGCCGGAGACGCTGCCGATAAGATGGATAAAGCCGCTGGCGCCGCCGACGCGGGATTTATGCACCACGTCCTGGATAATCGCCCAGTAGATCGCCCCGGTTACATAGAGGAAAAAGATGGAGACCGACATCAGCAGAACGGCAGGCACGACGCTGCTGACGGTACCCGCCAGTCCCACGCAGATAGCGGCCATCAGCAGGCATACCACCAGCACAATTTTGCGCGACAGCAGCAGGCGCCCGGTGAGTTTAAAAATTTTATCGGAAATATAGCCCCCAAGCGCCAGACCGACAAAGCCGACTATCCATGGGATCATAGTGGTAAGGCTCATCTGTTTAATATCCAGATGGTGCTGTTGTACCAGATAGGACGGGAACCAGCTGAGAAAGAAAAACAGAATATAGTTGTAGCAGAAGAAGGCAAAGGCCGTTACCAGAATAATTGGCTGTTTCAAATAATAACCCAGTGAGTGAGCTGTTTGATTTTCTATTGTTTCCAGCGCGACTTCTTCTTCTTTCATTTTATTAATCAGCTTAAGTTCTTCCTGGCTGACTTTTTTGTGCTTTTCGGGCGAATTAGCGGCAATGAAAAACCACGCTATCATCCATACAATACCGATAGCGAAAATAATCATAAAAGCCGGGCGCCAGCCGAATGCCAGGGCCAGGTAACCGACGATGGGGCCGGCGACCGCGCCGCCCAGCGGAGAGCCTGCGCTGAGAAAGCCGACGGCGGTAGCCGCTTGCTTTTTAGGAAACCAGCCGTTGATCATCTTGTTCGCCGATGCGCAGATCGGGCCTTCCGCCATCCCGAAAAGCACCCGCAGCACCAGCATGGAATAAAAGCCGGTGGCTACCGCGGTTAAGCCGCAAAACAGCGACCACAGACCGACCGCCAGGCCCATTACCAGCGTTGCGCCAAACTTATCCACGGCCAAACCGCCAATAAAATTAAATACCGCGTAGCCGAAGAAAAAGCTGCCGAAAATAATGCCGAATTGTTCAGCGTTAAGTGCAAGGTCCTTTTCAATCATCGGGACCGTAATGGATAATGCCACCCGGTCAAGATAATTTATCATATATACTAAAAATAATAACAGGACGATAATCCAGCGGATATTTTTTCCCATGATAACACCATGCTCATTATATTATTTATATCAGGCGCGGCGGATACGCAGATATCCGTCGGCCGTTATTCTATACGATGCCGGTTTAACCCAGCTGCAGCAGCACTTTGCAGCAGGTCTTACGGTCGTTAGCAAAAATCTCCATGGCCTCTTTCACCTGCTCCAGCGGCATACAATGGGTGATTAACGCCTCCGGACGAATAAGGCCTTTCTCCATCCAGTCGATGACCAGCGGAAAACGCCCGCTGTTCAGCCGGGAGGAGAAAATAGAAATTTCTTTACTGGTGATGCTTTGCTGAGTGAGGGTCGAGGCCTCGCCGGAGAAACCGAGTATACCGATGCGGGCGGCGGGGGAGGCGAGGAGAATGGCTTCCTGCAGGATCGCCGGGTGGCAGGCGGCATCAATGACCAGCGTGGGGGCAAGCTGCCGCTGCGCCAGCTGTTCCGCGAGCGGCTGGTCAGTGTTATCGAGCGTCAGATCGGCGCCGTTTTCCCGGGCCATCTGCAGACGTTCGGCAATGCGATCCACGACGATCACCTGCTTAACGCCATATACCCCCTTTAGCGCCTGAATGATTGTCAGCCCCATCGGGCCAGCGCCGTAAACCAGGGCAATATCTTGCGCCGTGGGCTGCAGCTGGGCGGTAATATTTGCCGCGATGGTAAAAGGCTCAACCATCGTTGCCTGACGGTCGCTGATAGCCTCGGGGATGCGCCAGGCATTTTTCGCCGGCACGCAGGCATAGTCGCTAAATCCCCCGTCGCGGTGAACTCCTATGACCTGGAGCTGCGTACAGACATTCGGCCTTCCTACCGAGCAAGGATAACAATGGCCGCAGCTGACAACGGGGTCCACCGCGACACGCTCGCCGATGCGTGCCGGAGATACCTGCTCGCCGACGGCGTCGATGATGCCATAGAATTCATGGCCGATGACGCGGGGATATTTCGCGAAAGGGTTGTGGCCGTGATAGATGTGTACATCGGAACCACAGATCCCGGCAAAAGCAATTTTCACCCGTACTTCATGGGCGCCCGGAACTGGAACCGGACGTGATTCAATGTTCAGTTGGCCTGGCTCTTTGACGACGACGCTTCTCATTTTGATTCCTTCCATTGTCTTTTTTCTGAACAAATTACGCTACTTTTATTACCATACAAGTATGCAAAAGATCATAATCAGGCCTGGATCACATTTGAGAAAGCTCGGCAGAAAAAGCCATGGCATGATTAATCTATTGAAATAAATTGAAAAAAATTATGAATGCACCGACGCATTCACCGCTGGCGAGCCGGTCGGCAGGAATGTGATCGCTATCACGACAGCCAACGCTCAATCATCTATGATTACTGGTATGGTAGTAGGGTAAATTAAACTAAGTTGAGCAGGTGAAGACAATGCAGATGACAATGCGCTGGTTTGGACCAGAGGAAGACAAGATTTCATTAGAACATATTCGCCAGGTGCCTGGCGTTGAGGGGGTGGTCGGCGCGCTCTACGACGTCGCGGTGGGCGAAGTATGGCCGGTGGATAAAATTGAGCGTCTGGTCGGTCAGGCCCATGCCGCAGGCCTGAAAATGGAGGTGATCGAGAGCGTCAACATCCATGACGACATCAAAATCGGCCTACCTACCCGTGACCGCTATATTGCCAACTACCAGCAGACCATCCGCAACCTTGCCCGCTTTGGCGTTAAAGTCATCTGCTATAACTTCATGCCGGTTTTCGACTGGATGAAGACGGATATGAACTACGTCCTGCCGGATGGCTCGCTGACGATGGCGTTTGAGAAGAAAGATATCGATAAGCGGCTGGAAGACGTGGTGAAGGAGGTGCTTGAGAATTCAAACGGCTTCGCCTTGCCGGGCTGGGAGCCGGAACGGCTGGCGGAGGTGCAGACCCTGTTTGCCAAATATAGCGCGGTGGATGATCAGAAGCTGCGGGAGAACCTGGTTTATTTTCTGCAGGCGGTGATCCCGGTTTGCGAAGAGGTTGGGGTGAAAATGGCGATCCACCCGGACGACCCGCCGTACTCCATTTTTGGCCTGCCGCGGGTGGTCAAAAACCGCGACGATCTGGACTGGATCTGCCGGGCCGTCGATTCACCCGCCAACGGCATTACGCTCTGCACCGGCTCGATTGCCGAAGATCCTGATAATGACGTGTACGCCATCCTGGCCGAATTTACGCGGCGTAAGCGAATTCATTTTGCCCACGTCCGCAATATAAAGCTGATGCAGGATAAAGACTTTTACGAGTGCGCCCATCCGTCAGAGTACGGCTCCCTGGATATGTACAAAGTGATGCAAGCGCTGTATGACAACGGATTCGACGGCTATATTCGCCCGGATCATGGTCGCTTTATCTGGGGAGAGACCGGACGGCCGGGCTATGGCCTGTTCGACCGCGCCCTCGGCGTGACCTACCTGAAAGGACTCTGGGAGGCGTTAAGCAAGCGTTAATCCCTCTTCTGATCCCCCTCTTTTGCGGCTGGTTCGCCTCTGCGGCCGGCCGCCGTATCGACTCCTGCCCGCATTTTTTGCACAACTTACAGCGCATTGCTCAGAATTGAGTATTATTGTGCGGAGTTGTCGTGAAGGAATCCCCTATGAAGCAAATTCGTATGCTGGCGCAGTATTATGTCGACCTGATGATGAAGCTGGGTCTGGTCCGCTTTTCGATGCTGTTGGCTCTTGCGCTGGTGGTGCTGGCCATCGTGGTACAGATGGCGGTTACCATGGTGCTGCATGGCCAGGTTGAAAGTATCGACGTTATCCGCTCTATCTTCTTTGGCCTGCTGATCACGCCTTGGGCGGTCTACTTTCTCTCGGTGGTGGTGGAGCAGCTCGAAGAGTCCCGTCAGCGTCTTTCGCGGCTGGTGGACAAGCTGGAGGAGATGCGTGAGCGCGATCTAAAGCTGAACGTCCAACTGAAAGATAACATCGCGCAGTTGAATCAGGAGATTGGCGAACGTGAAAAAGCGGAAGCCGAGCGCGAGACCACCCTCGAGCAGTTGAAGATTGAGATGAAAGAGCGTGAAGAGACGCAGATCCAGCTCGAACAGCAATCCTCCTTTCTGCGCTCTTTCCTCGATGCTTCCCCGGACCTGGTCTTCTATCGCAATGAGGATAAGGAGTTTTCAGGCTGTAACCGGGCGATGGAGCTGCTGACCGGCAAAAGCGAGAAACAGCTGATCCACCTCAAACCGCAGGACGTCTATAGCGAAGAGGCGGCGGAAAAGGTACTGGAGACCGACGAGAAGGTGTTCCGCCATAATGTATCGCTGACCTATGAGCAGTGGCTGGACTATCCCGATGGCCGCAAAGCGTGCTTTGAAATCCGCAAGGTCCCCTACTACGATCGCGTCGGTAAGCGTCGCGGCCTGATGGGCTTCGGCCGCGATATCACCGAACGTAAACGCTATCAGGACGCTCTTGAGCGCGCCAGCCGGGATAAAACCACCTTTATTTCCACCATCAGTCATGAGCTGCGTACCCCGCTAAACGGGATCGTCGGGCTGAGCCGAATTTTGCTGGATACCGAACTGACCAGCGAACAGGAAAAATACCTGAAAACTATCCATGTATCGGCGGTGACGCTGGGGAATATCTTCAATGATATTATCGACATGGACAAAATGGAGCGCCGCAAGGTGCAGCTCGATAACCAGCCGGTGGACTTCACCAGCTTCCTTGCCGACCTTGAAAACCTATCCGGCCTGCAGGCACAGCAGAAGGGGCTGCGCTTTGTGCTGGAGCCGAGCCTGCCGCTGCCGCATAAGGTAATCACGGATGGGACCCGCCTGCGGCAGATCCTGTGGAATCTTATCAGTAACGCCGTGAAGTTTACCCCGCAGGGCGGAGGGGTGAACGTCCGCGTGCGCTATGACGAAGGCGATATCCTGCATTTCGAAGTGGAAGACTCCGGAATTGGTATTCCTGAAGCGGAACAGGACAAAATTTTCGCCATGTATTACCAGGTCAAAGACAGCCACGGCGGCAAACCGGCCACCGGAACCGGGATTGGTCTCGCCGTCTCGCGTCGCCTGGCGCGTAATATGGGCGGTGATATCAGCGTTACCAGCCAGCCGGGTAAAGGGGCGACCTTTACGCTTACCGTCCATGCGCCTGCCATTGCGGAAGAAGTGGAAGATACGCTGGCGGAAGACGACATGCCATTACCGGCGCTCAACGTGCTGCTGGTTGAGGACATTGAGCTCAACGTTATTGTGGCCCGTTCAGTGCTGGAAAAACTGGGTAACAGCGTTGATGTGGCGATGACCGGGAAAGCCGCGCTGGAGATGTTTGAGCCAGGCGAATATGACCTTGTGCTGTTGGATATTCAGTTACCGGACATGACCGGACTGGATATTTCCCGGGAACTGAAACAGCGCTTTGCCGCTGACGAGCTACCGCCGCTGGTCGCCCTCACCGCCAACGTGCTGAAGAATAAAAAAGAGTATCTCGACGCCGGGATGGACGATGTGTTGAGTAAGCCGCTATCGGTGCCAGCGCTAACGGCCATGATCAAGAAATTCTGGGATGCACCGGATGAGGAAGCGCAGGAAGCGCCGGCGGCCGATCTGCATAAAGCCGACGCGGTGCTGGATACCGATATGCTGGAGCAATATATCGAGCTGGTGGGACCGAAGCTTATCAACGATGGTCTCGCGGTGTTTGAGAAGATGATGCCGGGCTACATGTCCGTTCTGGAGTCTAATCTGACCGCCCGCGACCAAAAAGGGATTGTCGAAGAGGGGCATAAGATCAAAGGGGCGGCCGGTTCTATCGGACTGCGCCACATCCAGCAGCTGGGCCAGCAGATCCAGACTCCGGATCTGCCTGCCTGGTCTGATAATGTCGCTGAATGGGTTGAAGAGATGAAATCCGAGTGGCAAAACGATGTAGCGGTACTGAAGGCGTGGGTGGCGAAAGCCAGCAAAAAATGACCCCGGACAGACCGGGGTGCGCGAATACTGCGCCAACACCAGGGAACTGGTGGTTGAGCCAGTGTTGTTTGAGTGATGTTGTTACGTGGCGCAACCGAAGAAGTGGATTGCTCGCTCATTAAGATAGCAAAGCTTAACTAATTTGTTACATGAATCAGTAAAATATGTGAAGCATAGCGAGTTAATCGACATTTTTGACTGGTTTCAGCGAGTTGCATGGAGGAGCGAAAGCGATGAAAAAAATTGGTGTGGTACTGGGCGGCTGCGGCGTGTACGACGGCAGTGAAATCCATGAGGCGGTGATTACCCTGCTGGCGATCGCGCGCAACGGCGCGCAGGCAGTGTGCTTTGCGCCCGATAAACCGCAGCGCGATGTCATCAACCATCTAACCGGGGAGGCGATGCCAGAGCAGCGCAATGTGCTGGTGGAAGCAGCGCGTATCGCCCGCGGCGACATCCTGCCGCTGGCGCAGGCGCGTGCGGAGACGCTGGACGCGCTGATCGTCCCTGGCGGCTTCGGCGCGGCGAAAAATCTAAGCAGCTTCGCCGCCGAGGGCAGCGAATGCCAGGTGGATCCCGATCTGCGGGCCCTGGCGCTGGCGATGCATCAGACCGGCAAGCCGCTGGGCTTTATGTGCATTGCCCCGGCGATGCTGCCGAAGATCTTTGCGTTTCCGCTGCGGATGACCATTGGGACCGATCTTGATACCGCCGATGTGGTGGAAGAGATGGGGGCAGAGCACGTGCCTTGCCCGGTCGACGACATCGTGGTGGATGAAGACAACAAAGTGGTCACCACTCCGGCGTATATGCTGGCGGAGGACATTGCGCAAGCCGCCACCGGAATTGAGAAGCTGGTGGCCCGCGTGCTGGCGCTGAGCGCATGAGGCTCCGCGTTGCGCCCCTTGCGCTATTAAAACGTCTGGCATTGCGTCTGCTGCTGATCGCCGCCGTTTTCTGGGGCGGGGGGATCGCGCTGTTTAGCGTGCTGCCGGTGCCGTTTTCGGCGGTGATGCTTGAGCGGCAGGTGAGCGCCTGGCTGTCCGGCGATTTCCATTATCTGGCGCATTCCGACTGGGTTGCCATGGATAAGATCTCTCCATGGATGGGGCTGGCGGTGATTGCCGCCGAAGATCAGAAGTTCCCGGAACACTGGGGGTTCGACGTGTCGGCGATTGAGAAAGCGCTGGCGCACAATGAACGTCACGAGACCCGCATCCGCGGCGCGTCAACGCTGTCGCAGCAGACGGCGAAAAACCTGTTTTTATGGGATGGCCGCAGCTGGCTGCGTAAGGGGCTGGAAGCCGGGCTGACTGTCGGGATCGAAACCGTGTGGAGTAAAAAGCGGATCCTGACCGTCTACCTGAATATTGCCGAGTTCGGCGATGGGATATTTGGTGTGGAAGCGGCCGCCCAGCGCTATTTTCATAAACCCGCCAGTCAGCTGACGCCGGGGGAAGCGGCTCTGCTGGCCGCGGTGCTGCCGAACCCGATCCGCTATCGCGCCGATGCGCCGTCAGGCTATGTGCGCAGTCGTCAGGCCTGGATCTTACGCCAGATGCGACAGCTGGGCGGGGAAGGGTTCATGCGCGAGCATAAGCTCTATTAGCAGGTTACTCCGGCGCCGGGGCTGGTACAGTCGCCAGTCGTCCGTCGCCGGGATGCGTCACGTTTAGTCTTCGTCAAAGCCAGCGTTAAACAGGGCAATCACCGCGGCGAGGGCTTCAACTTCCTGCGGACCGCTGGCCTCCACCTCTATCTGTCGCCCTTTCGCCGAGTCCAGCATCAGCAGGGCAATCACGCTGTTGGCTTCCGCCTCCGTGCCTTCATCGTTGCGCAGCAGTACTTCGGCATCGAAATTCTGCATCAGTTCGAACAGCTTCATCGCCGGGCGGGCGTGCATGCCCAGCTTATTGGTGATTTCAACGGTCTGCTTTACGGTCATGATTTACGTTTTTCCAGCGTCCGATGACGAGACTGCACGTTCTTGCCGCGCGAGCGGAAGTAGTCAGCCAGTTGTTCAGCAATATAAACCGAACGATGTTTACCGCCGGTACAGCCAATGGCCACCGTCAGATAGCTGCGATTGTTGGTCTCCAGCATCGGTAACCATAGCTCAAGATAGCTTCGGGTCTGATAAATAAAGTTGTGCACTTCAGTGTGCCGATCGAGGAAGGCGGCCACTGGTTTATCCAGGCCGGTCATTGGACGCAGTTTCGGATCCCAGTGCGGGTTGGGCAGAAAGCGCACGTCAAAGACGTAATCGGCATCGATCGGAATACCGTGCTTGAAGCCGAAGGATTCGAAGACCATCGTCAGTTCACGCTCGCGTTTACCCAGCAGTCGGGTACGCAGCATCTCGGCCAACTCATGCACCGACATTTCCGACGTATCGACGATCAGATCGGCGCGGGAGCGCAGGGGCTCCAGCAGATCGCTCTCTTCGTCGATGGCGCTTTCCAGCGACAGATTCTTGCTGGAGAGCGGGTGCAGGCGACGGGTATCGCTGTACCGGCGGATCAGGGTATTGCGGTCGGCATCAAGGAACAGCAGCTGCGGAGAAAAACATTCCGGCAGATTCTGCATCGCCTGCTCGAAGATCTCCGGGGATTCCGGCATGTTACGCACGTCGATGCTGACGGCCGCGGAGATATTACGGTCAGCCAGCGACCGCGCCAGGTCGGGCAGCAGCACGACCGGCAGGTTATCCACGCAGTAAAAGCCCATATCTTCCAGCGCTCGCAGAGCGACGGATTTCCCCGAGCCCGAGCGGCCGCTGACGATCATCAGTACCATGTACCGTTTCTCCTCAGTACGATAAAGGATAAGGTGCGACTGCCGTTATGCGTCATCGCTGCTTCCTGCTTCGGTAATGATCTCATACAACTCTTCATCGCTCTGCGCCGCGCGCAGGCGACGACAAATCGCTTTGTCCGCCAGCCGTTTGGCCACCAGGGAGAGCGTATGCAGGTGAGTTTTTGTCTGGTCGGCCGGCACCAGCAGCGCGAACAGCAGGTCGACAGGCTGATTGTCGATCGCGTCGAAGGCGATGGGGGTTTCCAGCTGGACAAAAACGCCGACAGCACGCAGCGTATCCTCTTCCAGTTTTCCGTGGGGAATGGCAATACCATTGCCGATCCCGGTACTGCCCATTTTTTCGCGGGTGAGGATCGCTTCGAACACCACCTGCGGCGGCAAACTTAACTGTTTGGCGGCCAGTTCGCTGATGATTTCCAGAGCACGCTTCTTGCTCTGGCAGTGCACCTGGCTACGGGTACATTCCTGGTTCAGGACGTTGCTCAGTTGTAGAGCCGAATCGTTGTTCATCATAATTTCACCTGAGCGCCCCCGCGCCCGTCGCCGATGATATCCAGCGGCGGGCGCAAGGGGGCCCGGACAATTAGTGTTGTTTTAGTTTATCTTTGTGCTTCGTTAACTGTCTTGCCAGCTTGTCGATAAGACCATCGACAGCCGCATACATATCCTGCCCTTCCGCACTGGCATGGATTTCGCCACCGTTGACATGCAGATTCGCGTCCGCAATTTGCGTCACTTTCTCTACTTTTAACACAATATAGACCTGATTGATCCGGTCGAAAAATTGCTCCAGCTTGCTGAACTTCGCCGTAACGAATTCGCGCATCGCAGGCGTAATTTCGACGTTGTGTCCTGTAATGTTGAGCTGCATAGTGTCTTCCTTATCGGTTATGTCAGACCAGTTGTTTACGCTGGTTTGACGGCGGGATGGATAAAGACTCTCTGTACTTCGCGACAGTGCGGCGCGCCACCATAATACCCTGCTCGGACAGCATGGAGGTGAGCTTACTGTCGCTCAACGGCTTCGCGGGGTTTTCCGCGGCGATGAGCTTCTTCACCAGCGCGCGAATAGCCGTCGACGAGGCTTCGCCTCCGCCTTCGGTATTCACATGGCTGGAGAAGAAATACTTCAGTTCAAAAATACCGCGCGGACTGTGCAGATATTTTTGCGTGGTGACACGGGAAATCGTCGATTCATGCATCTCGACGGCCTGGGCGATATCGGCCAGCACCATCGGCTTCATATACTCTTCACCCTGTTCGAAAAAAGCCTGCTGCTGCTCTACGATGCAGCGGCTGACGCGCAGCAGGGTATCGTTGCGGCTTTCCAGACTTTTAATCAGCCAGCGGGCTTCCTGCAGATTGCTGCGAATGAACTGGCCGTCGGCGTCATTGCGGGCGCTGTTGCCCATTGCCGCATACTGCTGATTTATTTTCAACCGTGGAATGCTGTCGGCGTTGAGCTCGACGGTCCAGCGGCCGCTCACCTTGCGCACCAGCACATCCGGGATGACATATTCCGGTTCGCTGGTCTGAATGGACTGGCCAGGGCGAGGATCCAGGGACTGGATTAGGTTGACCGCCTCTTTAAGCACCTCTTCTTTCAGGCGGGTGACTCGCATTAGAGTGCGGAAATCATGGTTGGCCAGCAGATCAAGATGGTCGCTGATAATCAGCCGGGCCTCTTCCAGCCACGGCGTCTCTTTAGCAAATTGCGACAGCTGGATCAGCAGGCAGTCGCGCAGATCTTTCGCTGCGACGCCAACCGGATCAAAACGCTGGATTCGCTTGAGGACCGCTTCCACCTCCTCCAGGCCGATCTCGTCATCGCCGATGCTGTCGACAATATCTTCAATCTGAATCGTGAGGTACCCCGTATCGTCGACGGCGTCGACGATAGAGGTGGCAATAGCGCGGTCGGTGTCGGTGAAAGGCGTCAGCTCAACCTGCCACATCAGATAGTCCTGCAGCGTCTGGGTGGTCTCGCCTTGATAGACGGGAAGCTCGTCGTCCTGATAGTCGACGCCGTTACCCGACGGCGTGCCAGCGGTATAGATTTCATCCCAGCTGGCATCGAGAGGCAGTTCGTCGGGCATCTCTTTTTGCTCAAGCGCATCGACGGTATCGAGGGACTCGCGGTCCTCCACCTCTTTTGCCTCTACCTCGTCGTGAAGATCGGTTTGCTCAAGCAACGGGTTACTTTCCAGCGCTTGCTGGAGCTCTTGCTGGAGTTCTAACGTGGACAACTGCAGCAAACGAATCGCCTGCTGCAGCTGCGGCGTCATGGCAAGCTGTTGACTAAGCCTTAATTGCAAACCTTGCTTCATGTTCAGGGTAAATATCTCCGGCTAAAACGTCTGTAACCTCTACCCTATCAGAGTCTGAAGTCTTCCCCAAGATACACGCGCTTAACCTGCTCATCTTCGAGGATCTGCTGCGGTGTACCATGAGCGATAAGGTGTCCCTGACTGACAATATACGCGCGTTCGCAGACCGCGAGGGTCTCACGGACGTTATGGTCGGTAATCAGAACGCCGAGACCGCTGTCGCGCAGGTGCTCAATGATGCGTTTAATATCGATAACGGAGATCGGATCCACGCCGGCAAAGGGTTCATCCAGAAGAATAAATTTCGGATTCGCCGCCAGCGCGCGGGCGATTTCGACGCGGCGGCGTTCACCACCGGAGAGCGCCTGACCGAGGCTGTCGCGCAGGTGCTCAATATGAAACTCTTCCATCAGCTCTTTAGCGCGATCTTCCCGTTGCTCGCTGGTTAAATCGTCACGGATCTGCAGGACCGCCATCAGGTTGTCATAGACGCTGAGGCGACGGAAAATCGACGCTTCCTGCGGCAGGTAGCCGATGCCCCGTCGCGCGCGCGCGTGCAGCGGCAGCAGGCTGATGTCTTCTTCATCGATGATGATATTGCCTGCGTCGCGGGGCACAATCCCGACCACCATGTAGAAGGTGGTCGTTTTACCGGCGCCGTTCGGGCCGAGCAAGCCGACAATCTCGCCCGAGTTAACGGTGAGACTGACATCTTCCACCACGCGGCGGCCTTTATACGCTTTAGCGAGATTCTTCGCAGTTAAGGTTGCCATAACGGATTAGTTACTCTTCTTTTGCTGGTTGCCGCTTTTGTCCTGCAGCTCGGACGGCACCAGAACGGTGGTGACGCGTCGACCTTTGTCGCTGAAGGCCTGCATTTTTTGCTCTTTCACCAGATAGGTGATCTTGTCGCCCTTGATGTTGCTGTCGAGCTGTTCCAGATAAGCGTTGCCCGTCAGCACGACGTAATCGTTCTGCAGCTCGTAGCGCATTTTCGACGCCCGGCCTTTTACCGGCTTGCCGTTATCCTGCATCTGATAGAAAGTAGCCGGGTTACCGAAACCTTCGATCACCTCTTTGCCTTTCTCGTTGCCCGGACGGGTGACCACCACTTTATCAGCGTTAATCTTGATCGTCCCCTGGGTCACGACCACGTTACCGGTGAAGGTGACGACATTGCCCTGCATGTCCAGCGACTGCTGATCGGATTCGATATGGATCGGCTGATCGGTATCGCCCGTCTTGGCGAGGGCCGGCAGGCTGGCGGCCAGTAACGCGCCGGCGAGCGCAATCTTAAGGCTGAGTTTGTTTGTTCTGAATTTCATAAGAGGTTCTCACCTTTTCAATCAGCTCGGCATTTTTGCTGCGAAGGTTTCCACGCATTTTCAGGCCGCTGGAATTAAATGTGGTGCCGTATAACGTCACCATGTCATCGGAGGTAACGTCCTGCGTTACCAGATTTATCTGGGCGTTATCCGTCGTAATTTTGCGCAGTTGAGAATCTGGCGCGAGCGCATTCACCTCAACGTGCCCGTAAAGATAGAGCATCCGGTCATTCGTCAGCTTCGCTTTGTCTGCTCTGACCGACCAGGTAGGCACCTTGTTAGTATCAAAGGTGGTCATCACCGGTTTGGTAAACCAGGAGACCTCCTGATCGGAAAAATATTCCACGTGCTCGGCAATCAGCCGATAGCTCAGGGCGCCTTCCGGACTGTATACCACGGTGTCGGTATGTTCGCTTTTATACGTAGGGTCGTTAGGATTGACCTCCGGCTGGGCCGTGTCGTCCGTATTCGCCAGATTCAGGCCGATAAGGATCAGCGCGAGCAGCGACAGTAAAATGATAACCCAACGTCTGGTTTTACTCATATTGATTGCCCTTTGGCCTCATCCAACTTGCCCTGCGCCAATAGTAACAAATCGCAGACTTCGCGTACCGCGCCGCGTCCGCCGTTAATTCGCGTGACATAATTCGCCCGCGGTAGCAGCAGCGGATGCGCATCGGCGACGGCGACGCTAAGGCCCACTTCGGCCATCACCGGCCAGTCAATCAGATCGTCGCCGATGTAGGCGACTTCTTCCGGCCGCACGTGCAGTTTGTCCGTCAGATCGCGGAACGCCAGCAGCTTGTCCGACTGCCCCTGGTACAAATGCGTGATGCCCAGCGTCTGACAGCGATCTTCTACCAGTTTAGCTTTTCGCCCGGTAATAATCGCCACTTCAATACCCGAGGTCAGCGCGCAGCGGATACCATAGCCATCGCGGACGTTAAACGCTTTCAGCTCCTCGCCGTGATTACCCATATAGATAAGCCCGTCGGATAATACACCGTCGACATCAAGGATCAGTAGACGGATCTTCGCCGCGCGATCGACAAACGCCTGGCTTACCGGCCCGTAGCAGGTCGCTAACTGAGCATCAGCATTATTCATTATTTTTTCCTTACTTACACTACGCCCGCGCGCAGCAGATCGTGCATATGTACCACACCCAGCAGATGGTCGCCATCGGCAACCAGCACGCAGGTGATATGACGGGATTGCATCAGGTTTAGCGCATCCACCGCCAGAGTGCCGGGGCGGATGCGGATACCTCCCCGGGTCATGACGTCGGCAATGCTGGCATCGCGCATATCAACGCCGGTATCGAAGACCCGGCGCAGGTCACCGTCGGTAAAGATACCGATGATGTTCATATCGTCATCGCAGATAGCGGTCATGCCTAAATTTTTACGCGTGATTTCCAGCAGCGCATCGCGCAGGGTCGCCTGCAGGCCGACGTGCGGGATTTCATCACCGGTATGCATAATATCATTGACCCGCAGCAACAGCTTACGGCCGAGTGCGCCGCCCGGATGCGACAGGGCGAAATCCTCAGCGGTAAAGCCGCGGGCTTCCAGCAGGGCGACGGCGAGGGCATCACCCATCACCAGCGCGGCGGTGGTGCTCGACGTGGGCGCCAGTCCTAACGGGCAGGCCTCCTTCGGCACTTTCACGCACAGATGGATATCCGCCGCGCGCGCCATGCTGCTCTCCGGCCGGCTGGTGATACAGATAAGCTTCACCTGCTGGCGCTTGAGGACCGGGATCAGCGAGAGGATTTCATTCGATTCGCCGGAGTTCGACAGCGCAATTACCACATCCTGCGGGGTGACCATACCTAAATCACCGTGCGCCGCTTCGCCGGGGTGGACAAAAAATGCCGAGGTGCCGGTACTGGCGAAGGTTGCCGCCATTTTGCGGCCGATGTGGCCGGATTTGCCCATCCCCATCACCACGACTTTCCCGCCGCAGCGGAAAATCGTTTCGCAGGCATGGGTAAAGTCTTCATTTATGTATTGATCGAGCTGGGCCAGACCTTCACGTTCAATTTCCAGCACCTGACGGCCTGCCTGTTGAAAGTCAAAATCCGTGGGCAAATCTATTTGCGACATGATGTTATCCCGAATCATTCAACGAAGAGCGGTGCTGTCCAAAACAGCATCGCCAACCAAACCACAAAGCCGCCGACCAGCAGCGCGCCAACCAGTCGTCCCGGCTGCTGCTGACGGCGCCAGCACAGCACTGCGAAGATCAGGCTGACCAGCAGCATCACGCCATAATCGCGAGTGAAGGCTTCGGTCGCAAAGCTCCCCGGCGCGATCAGCGCCGGTAAACCCAGCACCAGTGCGATATTAAGGATATTGGCGCCGATGATATTGCCGATGGCAATATCATCTTCCCCTTTCCGCGCCCCGGCGATGGCGGTGGCCAGCTCCGGCAGGCTGGTGCCTATCGCCACCACCGTCAGGCCGACGGTCAGTTCGCTGATGGCGAAATAGTTTGCCAGCACTGTACTGTTATCCACCACCATGCGGGTCGCCATCGGCATGACGATCATCGCTACCCCTAACCAGAGCAGGGCGACCGGCAGCGACCCTTCGCGTGGCAGCTCCGCCAGCTGTTCGCGGGTCAGGCTATCGCTTCCCTGGCGCTCCGCCAGGCGAGCGATTTTGATGGTGAACAGCAGCCACAGAAGCGCTAACGTCAGTAAAAATAGCCCGTCGAGACGGGTCAGTTGTCCATCGTAGAGCACCAGTCCCGCCAGCACGCTGACCAGCAACATTAGCGGTAATTCGCGGCGCAGAATATCAGAATGCACGGTAAATGGCCTGAGTAAGGCGGCGAGACCGAGGATCAATAAGATATTGGTGATATTAGATCCGAGCGCGGTGCCGACCGCCAGATCGGTCTGCCCGTGCAGCGAGGCCGCGGTGGCGACCATGATCTCAGGCAGGCTGGTGCCGATACTGACCACTGTCATGCCGATGATCAGCGGCGGGATCCCCAACATACGACACAGGATGGAGGCGGCATAGACCAGACGATCGGCGCTGTAGACAACCAGCAATAAACCAATAATTAACAGAGCCGTCGCTAAGAGCATCTAAAGTCCTTTCTTCAGGTATAATCGTCGCCTCGCTGGGTTATCCCTACGCAGCGTAACGAATTCTTAATTTTGACTTTATGTGTGCCAAAAGTAAAACAAATGCCAGCTTTCGCTAACCTGTGCAGGTAAGATTCTGTAAAAATGTTGTGATTGTGGCGCAAGAAAGGGCCATGCTTGCCCGTCAGGTGTTTAGTAAGGATGATTTTATGAGCCAAACTCAGGCGAATTTAGTTGAAGTGCGCGGTATCCGCTTTTCACGCGGCGATCGTGTGATCTTCGACGACATCTCGCTGTCGGTGCCACGCGGTAAAATTACTGCGATCATGGGACCTTCGGGGATCGGCAAGACTACCCTGTTACGCCTGATCGGCGGCCAGATCCCGCCGGACAGGGGAGAGATCCTGTTTGATGGCGAGAACGTGCCGCAGATGACGCGTTCGCGTCTTTATACGGTGCGTAAGCGGATGAGCATGCTGTTCCAGTCCGGCGCGCTGTTCACCGATCTCAATGTCTTTGACAACGTTGCCTATCCGCTGCGCGAACATACGCATTTGCCGCCTGCGCTGCTGCATACGACGGTGATGATGAAGCTGGAAGCGGTGGGGCTACGCGGTGCGGCGAAGTTAATGCCTTCTGAGCTTTCCGGTGGGATGGCGCGCCGCGCCGCCCTGGCGAGAGCCATTGCCCTGGAGCCGGATCTGATTATGTTCGACGAACCGTTCGTCGGGCAGGATCCCATCACTATGGGCGTGCTGGTGAAGCTGATTTCTGAACTCAACAGCACGCTGGGTGTCACTTGCATCGTGGTTTCGCACGATGTGCCCGAGGTGCTTAGCATCGCGGACTACGCGTATATCGTGGCGGATAAAAAGATTGTCGCCCACGGTAGCGCCCAGTCGCTACGGGAGAATACCGATCCTCGGGTTCGTCAGTTCATTGATGGTATTGCCGACGGTCCGGTGCCGTTCCGTTATCCTGCTGGCGACTATCACCATGATTTATTAGGCATAGGGAGTTGAGCGACTCATGCTGTTTAATGCGCTGGCCGCGCTAGGTCATCGCGGTATTAAAACCACCGCGACGTTTGGACGCGCCGGATTAATGCTTTTCAACGCCGTTGTCGGCAAACCAGAGTTTCGCAAGCACGCGCCGCTGCTGGTTCGTCAACTCTATAACGTCGGCGTCCTGTCGATGCTGATTATCATTGTATCGGGCTTGTTTATCGGTATGGTGCTCGGGCTGCAGGGGTATCTGGTGTTAACCACCTACAGCGCAGAGACCAGTCTTGGCATGCTGGTGGCGCTGTCGCTGCTGCGTGAGCTGGGGCCGGTGGTCGCCGCGCTGCTGTTTGCCGGCCGCGCCGGGTCGGCGCTGACCGCCGAGATTGGCCTGATGCGGGCCACGGAACAGCTCTCCAGTATGGAGATGATGGCGGTGGATCCGCTGCGTCGCGTCATTTCCCCACGCTTCTGGGCCGGTGTCATTTCGCTGCCGCTGCTGACGATTATCTTCGTCGCGGTAGGGATCTGGGGCGGTGCGCTGGTGGGTGTGAGCTGGAAAGGCATTGACGGTGGTTTTTTCTGGACCGCGATGCAAAATGCCGTCGACTGGCGAATGGATCTGGTGAACTGCCTGATTAAGAGTCTGGTGTTCGCTATTACGGTAACCTGGATTGCGTTATTTAATGGTTATGACGCTATCCCCACTTCCGCCGGGATTAGCCGGGCGACAACGCGTACCGTGGTGCATGCGTCGCTGGCGGTTCTGGGGCTGGATTTTGTGCTGACTGCGCTGATGTTTGGGAATTGAGTTCATGCAAACGAAAAAAACTGAAATCTGGGTAGGGGTGTTCTTACTGGTGGCGCTGCTGGCGGCGCTGTTTGTCTGCCTGAAGGCGGCGAACGTCACCTCGCTACGCACCGAGCCGACTTATCGCCTTTATGCGACTTTCGATAACATCGGCGGCCTGAAGGCGCGCTCGCCGGTGCGCATCGGCGGCGTGGTAGTGGGGCGGGTAGCGGACATTACGCTCGATCCGAAAACCTATCTGCCACGCGTGGAGCTCGATATCGATGAGCGCTACAACCATATCCCGGATACCAGTTCGTTGGCGATCCGCACCTCTGGCCTGCTGGGCGAGCAGTACCTGGCGCTGAACGTCGGTTTTGAAGACCCGGACCTCGGGACGACTATCCTTAAAGACGGCGGCACTATCCAGGACACTAAGTCCGCCATGGTGCTGGAAGATCTGATTGGTCAGTTCCTTTATAACAGTAAGGGCGGCGACAATCAGAATTCTGGCAATGATAAGGCCGAGGCAGAAGGTCATACTGACGCGACGCCGGCAGCCGGCACGACGCATTAATTTCAGGAGAAATACGATATGTTTAAACGCTTACTCATGGTCGCCATGCTGGTGATTGCCCCGCTGACCGCCGTCCAGGCCGCAGATCAGTCCAATCCGTATAAGCTGATGAATGAAGCGGCGCAGAAAACCTTCGATCGCCTGAAGAATGAACAGCCGAAGATTAAAGCTAATCCTAACTATCTGCGCGACATCGTCGACCAGGAGTTATTGCCGTATGTACAGGTAAAATATGCCGGCGCGCTGGTGCTGGGCCGCTATTACAAAGAAGCGACCCCTGCGCAGCGTGAGGCCTATTTTGCCGCCTTCCGTGAATACCTGAAGCAGGCCTACGGTCAGGCGCTGGCGATGTACCATGGGCAGACTTACCAGATTGCTCCGGAGCAGCCGCTGGGCAGCGCAACCATCGTTCCGATCCGCGTCACTATCATCGACCCGAACGGTCGTCCGCCGGTACGTCTTGACTTCCAGTGGCGTAAAAATACCCAGACCGGCAACTGGCAGGCCTACGATATGATCGCGGAAGGGGTGAGCATGATCACCACCAAACAGAATGAGTGGAGCGATCTGCTGCGCACCAAGGGCGTTGATGGCCTGACCGCGCAGCTGAAAGCGATCTCTGCGCAGCCGATCACCCTGGAACAGAAAAAATAATGAGCGGGCAGCTGAGCTGGACTCGCGAGGGCGAGACGCTGGCGCTGCACGGGGAGCTGGATCAGGATCTGCTGGTCCCGCTCTGGGAGGCGCGCGCCCAGGCGACGGCGGGAACGGCGATCATCGATCTCAGTCAGACCACGCGCGTGGACACCGCGGGTCTGGCGCTGTTAGTGCATTTTGTGGCGCTGATTCGCCGTCAGGGCCGGGAAGCGCAGCTGGTCGGCAAGAGCGAAAACCTGCAAACGCTGATCGGTCTTTACAACCTGCCTGCCGATCTGATCTCATAATCTTTTCAGTGCCTTAGCACTGAAGTTATTCCGAAAGCCCTGGCAATCTTTTCGCCGGGGCTTTTTGCTTGTTTAAGACCGCGCCACTTTCCTCTAAGATGTTGGGCTGTTTTCACTATCAGATAAATTTGAGCCCATGGAAAATCATGAAATTCAGACCGTGCTGATGAACGCACTCCCCCTCCAGGAAGTCCACGTCTCTGGCGATGGCAGCCACTTTCAGGTTATTGCTGTGGGTGAGATGTTCGATGGCATGAGTCGGGTGAAAAAGCAGCAGAGCGTCTACGCGCCGCTGATGGAATATATTGCCGACAACCGCATCCATGCGCTGTCGATCAAGGCCTTTACTCCGCAGGAGTGGGCGCGAGACCGCAAACTCAATGGCTTCTAAGCTGTGGGGGATCCCCTGCAGCGTATGTGAATTTTTAATAGAGAACAGAATCAATGGATAAATTCCGTGTTCAGGGGCCGACTCGCCTTCAGGGTGAAGTCACCATCTCCGGGGCAAAAAACGCCGCCCTGCCAATCCTCTTTTCCGCGCTGCTTGCCGAAGAGCCGGTAGAGATCCAAAACGTACCTAAGCTGAAAGACATCGATACCACCATGAAGCTGCTGAGCCAGCTGGGCGCGAAGGTCGAGCGCAATGGTTCGGTATGGATTGACGCCGGCCCGGTCGATGTATTCTGTGCTCCGTACGATCTGGTGAAAACCATGCGCGCCTCTATCTGGGCGCTGGGCCCGTTGGTGGCGCGTTTCGGTCAGGGGCAAGTTTCTCTGCCTGGCGGCTGCGCTATCGGCGCGCGTCCGGTCGATCTGCATATTAGCGGTCTGGAGCAGCTAGGCGCCGAGATCAAACTGGAAGAAGGTTATGTCAAAGCCTCGGTCAGCGGTCGCCTGAAAGGCGCGCATATTGTGATGGATAAGGTGAGCGTCGGCGCCACCGTAACCATCATGAGCGCAGCGACGCTTGCGGAGGGAACGACGATTATTGAAAACGCCGCTCGCGAGCCGGAGATTGTCGATACCGCCAACTTCCTGAACGCGCTGGGCGCAAAAATCACAGGCCAGGGTAGCGATCGCATTACCATCGAAGGCGTGCAGCGCCTGGGCGGCGGCGTCTACCGTGTGCTGCCTGACCGTATTGAAACCGGGACTTTCCTGGTGGCCGCGGCGATTTCCGGCGGCAAGATCCTCTGCCGTAACGCGCAGCCGGATACCCTGGATGCCGTACTGGCGAAGCTGCGCGACGCCGGGGCTGACATCGAAACGGGCGAAGACTGGATCAGCCTCGATATGCACGGCAACCGTCCGAAAGCGGTCAACGTGCGTACCGCGCCGCACCCGGGCTTCCCGACCGATATGCAGGCCCAGTTCACGCTGCTTAACCTGGTAGCGGAAGGGACCGGCGTGATCACCGAAACGATCTTTGAAAACCGCTTCATGCACATTCCGGAGCTGATCCGTATGGGCGCGCACGCGGAGATCGAGAGCAATACCGCTATCTGTCACGGCGTGAAGCAGCTTTCTGGCGCGCAGGTGATGGCGACCGATTTGCGCGCGTCGGCGAGCCTGGTGCTGGCCGGCTGTATCGCTGAAGGGACCACCATCGTCGATCGCATCTATCATATCGATCGCGGCTATGAGCGTATCGAAGATAAACTGCAGGCGCTGGGCGCCAATATTCAACGCGTGAAGGGCGAGTAACCGCGTCCTGACAGCGCCCCGGGACGTTGTTCCGGGGCGCTGTCGAGCAATCACATCACTTGTCGATCTTCTTCTGACGCATCATCTGCGTTCTGTCGATAAACTCATGAGTCACCGGGTCGTGGTAGCGTGACGGCCAGATGACCCACGGCTGCGTTTCCAGCGCCGTGGCGATAATCAATTCGCCTTTCGGCCAGGGGCGGGTCAGGGCGTTCGCCAGCGTTGAAGAACTTAGTCCGTGCCGTCGCGACTCTGCCGCCAGCGATGTTCCCCGTTTACGTAATCCCGCAACAATATCTGCGGGATGCCAGTCGATGAACTTATCCATAAATTCTCCTGGTGTTAAAGGTCCAGATCGTCCCACATGGGCGATAGAGACACTATACCCGCGTACTATGTAGGGTTCTAACAAGTTCTGTTAAAGCGCCGGAATATTCAGAATCTATCAAGATATTCGGAAGTTTAGGGAGAGAAATGGCATTTTACTGGAACTTTCCCGCGCGTCGCGCGGGAAAGGAGGGGGATTAATGATCGCGCTGGACTGCAATATGCGCCAGCCCAATCAAGGCTTCGCGCCAGGGCGTGTCCGGGAGGATCTGCAGCGCGGCAATGGCTTTGTCAGCTTCTTCTTCGGCACGCTTCTGCGTCCATTCCAGCGAACCGCAGGTCGCCATCGTTTCCAGCACAGCATCCAGTAGATGGCGGCCGTTGCCTTGCTCGATCGCACCGCGGATCATCGCTGATTGATCGGGTGTGCCATGGTGCATGGCGTGCAGCAGCGGTAGCGTGGGTTTACCTTCGTTCAGGTCGTCACCGACGTTTTTACCGAGCCGCTCGCCGTCAGAGCTATAATCGAGTAAATCGTCGATTAGCTGGAAAGCGGTGCCGAGATAGCGGCCATAATCCTGCAACGCGCGCTCTTCTTCCGCAGTGCAGTCGGCCAGCAGTCCCGCACACTGCGAGGCAGCTTCAAACAGGCGCGCTGTCTTGCTGTAGATAACGCGCATGTAGTTCTCTTCGGTGATATCCGGGTCATTGACGTTCATCAGCTGCAGCACTTCGCCTTCGGCAATGACGTTCACTGCTTCCGACATGACCTCAAGGATCTTCAGCGAGCCCAGCTGGGTCATCATCTGAAAGGCGCGGGTATAGATAAAATCGCCGACCAGCACGCTGGCGGCATTGCCAAACGCCGCATTGGCCGTGGCTTTGCCGCGACGCATATCAGACTCATCGACGACGTCGTCATGCAGCAGGGTGGCGGTATGAATAAATTCAATCAGCGCGGCAATGGTGACATGCGCGCTCCCCTGATAGCCCACCGCGCGTGCGGCGAGCACAGCAATCATCGGGCGAATGCGTTTGCCGCCGCCGCTGACGATGTAATAGCCTAACTGATTGATAAGCTGAACATCGGAGTTGAGTTGCTCAAGAATCGTCGCATTGACACCCGCCATATCTTGCGCGGTTAACTCATTGATTTTTTCTAAATTCATCGCAAAAGCCGGGCCAAATGTCCTGTTACCATGAATCCAGGTGGGATCACAGAAGGATTAAGACAGAATTAAAAGAAGATATGATTGTACTGAAAAATTGCCGTAGATAAACGTTGTCGTGAAAGTTGTGTTTTTTTTCTGCATTGATCGCTAATCGCTCTTGTCAAAGGCTCGCGTTTTGCGTAATATTCGCGCCCTATTGTGAATATTTATAGCGCACTCTGAATCACATAAAGAGGTGCGCGGAAGCGGAGTTTTATATGTACGCGGTTTTCCAAAGTGGTGGTAAACAACACCGAGTAAGCGAAGGTCAGACCGTTCGCCTGGAAAAGCTGGACATCGCAACTGGCGAAGCTGTTGAATTCGCTGAAGTGCTGATGATCGCAAACGGTGAAGAAATCAAGATCGGCGTTCCTTTCGTTGAGGGCGGCGTAATCAAAGCTGAAGTTGTTGCTCACGGTCGTGGCGAGAAAGTTAAAATCGTTAAGTTTCGTCGTCGTAAACACTATCGTAAGCAGCAGGGCCATCGTCAGTGGTTCACTGATGTGAAAATCACTGGCATCAGCGCCTAAGACCTGAGGAGTAGATTTAAATGGCACATAAAAAGGCTGGCGGCTCGACTCGTAACGGTCGCGATTCAGAAGCTAAACGTCTGGGCGTAAAACGTTTCGGCGGTGAAGCAGTTCTGGCAGGTAGCATCATCGTTCGTCAACGTGGTACTAAATTCCACGCTGGTACCAACGTTGGTTGCGGCCGTGACCACACTCTGTTCGCTTTGACTGACGGTAAAGTCAAGTTCGAAGTTAAAGGCCCGAAAAACCGTAAATTCATCAGCATCGTTGCTGAATAAGTTTTTCGCGTCCCGGTAACGGATGAAAGCCCCGCAACACGTTGCGGGGCTTTTTACATTCGTCTACCGGAAAATTTTTGCAGGGAAACAGGCATGAAGCAGCAGGCTGGGATTGGCATTATTCTGGCGCTTACCACCGCAATGTGTTGGGGAGCGTTGCCGATTGCAATGAAACAGGTTCTCGAGGTGATGGCGCCGCCTACGGTGGTCTTTTATCGCTTCCTGATGGCCAGCATTGGGCTTGGCGCGATCCTCGCGATCAAAGGCAAACTGCCGCCGATGCGAATTTTTCGCAAGCCGCGCTGGCTGGTGTTATTAGCGATTGCCACCGGCGGTCTGTTCGGTAACTTCATCCTGTTTAGTTCTTCCCTGCAATACCTCAGCCCCACGGCTTCTCAGGTCATCGGCCAGCTATCGCCGGTGGGGATGATGGTGGCTAGCGTCGTAATTCTGAAAGAGCGCATGCGCGGCACCCAGGTGGTGGGCGCGTTGATGCTGCTCAGCGGGCTGGTGATGTTCTTCAATACCAGTCTGATTGAAATCTTTACCCGCCTGACGGACTACACGTGGGGGGTAATTTTCGGCGTTGCTGCCGCTACGGTGTGGGTAAGCTACGGCGTCGCGCAAAAGGTGTTATTGCGCCGTCTGGCATCACAGCAGATACTATTTTTGCTGTACACTTTGTGTACGATTGCATTACTGCCGCTTGCTGAGCCCGGAGTGATTTCCCGGTTAAGCAGCTGGCAACTGGCATGCCTGATTTTTTGCGGGCTGAATACCCTGGTCGGCTACGGGGCGCTGGCGGAAGCCATGGCGCGCTGGCAGGCGGCGCAGGTCAGCGCGTTAATCACCTTGACGCCACTGTTTACGCTACTGTTTTCTGATTTATTATCAATGGCCTGGCCCGATGTTTTCGCCAGACCGATGTTAAACCTGATTGGTTATCTCGGTGCGTTTGTCGTGGTTGCGGGCGCGATGTATTCCGCCATCGGTCATCGTCTTTGGGGACGTTGGCGTAAGCGAGAGGCGGTAGTACCGCTGCCCCGCTCAGGCGAATGATTTACGGAGAGTAAAATGAAGTTTGTAGATGAAGCAACGATCCTGGTCGTAGCAGGTGACGGCGGCAATGGTTGCGTAAGCTTCCGCCGCGAAAAGTATATTCCGAAAGGCGGTCCGGATGGCGGCGATGGCGGCGATGGCGGCGATGTCTGGCTGGAAGCGGACGAGAACCTGAACACCCTGATCGACTACCGTTTTGAAAAATCGTTCCGCGCCGAACGTGGGCAGAATGGTCAAAGCCGCGACTGTACCGGTAAGCGCGGTAAAGACGTGACGGTAAAAGTGCCGGTCGGCACCCGGGTTATCGATCAGGGCACTGGCGAGACCATGGGCGATATGACCAAACACGGTCAGCGTCTGATGGTGGCGAAAGGCGGCTGGCACGGTTTGGGCAACACCCGTTTCAAATCGTCCGTTAACCGTACGCCGCGTCAGAAAACCATGGGTACCCCGGGTGATAAACGCGACCTGCAGCTGGAGCTGATGCTGTTGGCCGATGTCGGGATGCTGGGGATGCCGAACGCCGGCAAATCCACCTTCATCCGTGCGGTCTCCGCCGCCAAGCCGAAAGTGGCTGACTATCCGTTTACCACCCTGGTGCCAAGCCTGGGCGTGGTGCGTATGGACAATGAAAAGAGCTTCGTAGTTGCCGATATCCCGGGGCTGATTGAAGGCGCAGCGGAAGGGGCAGGCCTCGGTATCCGCTTCCTCAAGCACCTCGAGCGCTGCCGCGTACTGCTGCACCTCATCGATATCGATCCGATCGACGGCTCCGATCCGGTTGAGAATGCGCGCATTATCATCGGCGAGCTGGAGAAATACAGCGAGAAGCTAGCCTCCAAACCACGCTGGTTAGTTTTCAACAAGATTGACCTGATGGACAAGGCCGAAGCCGAAGCCAAAGCCAAAGCGATTGCCGAAGCGCTGGGTTGGGAAGAGAAATTCTACCTGATCTCCGCGGCCAGCCAGCAGGGCGTGAAAGAGCTGTGCTGGGACGTGATGACCTTCATCATCGAAAACCCGATCGTGCAGGCGGAAGAAGAGCAGAAGCCGGAGAAAGTCGAGTTTATGTGGGACGACTATCACCGTCAGCAGCTTGAAGAGGCCGAAGCCGAAGCAGAAGATGACGAAGACTGGGATGACGACTGGGATGAGGACGACGAAGAAGGCGTCGAATTCATCTACAAACGCTAATCCTGACTTCTCTGGATCAAAAAGGGCCGCATCTGATGCGGCCCTTTTGTTTTAATTGTTCTGGTACAAATCTTTATACAAGCGGCTTTCAAAGCGGACCAGTGGGATGCGGCGATTGCGCTGATCAGCTGGCTCCACGGCGTATCCGGAGAGATATTGCACGAAGGCCATCTTTTGTCCGCTGGCGGTAGTGATGAAGCCTGCGAGGTTATAAACCCCCTGGAGCGACCCGGTTTTCGCCGAAACTTTACCATCGACGCCCGCCTGATGAAGACCGGCGCGATACTGCAGCGATCCGTCATGGCCCGCCAGCGGCAGCATGGAGATGAAGTTGAGCTCGGTATCGTGCTGGGCGATATACTGCAGCACCTGCATCATGGTCGCCGGGGCGATCAGGTTGTGGCGCGACAGGCCAGAGCCGTCGGCGATGATAGTGTTGCCGAGATCGACCCCAGCCTGTTGACGCAGGATCTGCCGTACGGCATCGGAGCCCGCCCGCCAGGTGCCAGGTACGCCGAACCGGGCGTGGCCGATGGTGCGAAAGACGGTGTCGGCAATCATGTTGTCTGACTTCTTCAGCATGATCCGCAGCAGATCGTGCAGCGGAGCCGACTGGCTGGTTGCCAGCACGGTGCCGGGCTCATTGGCCAGCGTCTGGCGCAGCAGCGTGCCGCTGTAGGTGATCCCCGCCTGGGCCAGCTCGGCTTTGAGGATCGCTCCGGCATAGCTGGCGCCATCCTGAATGGCGAAGGCCAGAGGCAGCGGCTCGCTACGCTGCGGCAGGCAGCCGGTGAGAGTATAGCGATTGAGATCGCCCGGCACCACGTCGAGCTCGCAATACTGGGCTTCCGATGAGCCACGCGCCAGCGTTCGTACCTGGCTGAACATGGTGACCGGATAATAGGATGCAACGCGAATGAAGGCGACATCGCCCGGTTTCTGCGCGCTATACAGCGAGACAGAGAAGCAGTTACGGTCGACAATCGCCGCCGCCGGCGGGGCGCTGAAGCACTGCGTCAGGTCGTTCCACGGCCAGCCGGGCGCTTTGTCATGGCTGGCGAAGACCGAGGTATCGATGAGCACATTGCCTTCGATACGCTGCACGCCGGCTTTTTTCAGCGTCGCCACCATATTGCGAATATCCTGCCGTTTAAGCGTCGGATCGCCGCCGAAGCGTGCAATCAGGTCGCCTTTCAGCACGCCGCCGTCAAGGGAACCTTTGGTTTCCAGCGTGGTGGTAAAGCGAAAATCGGGCCCCAGTTGCAGCAGCGCCGCCAGCGCGGTGATGACCTTTTGCGTACTGGCCGGGAGCGCCATTTGCTGGCTGTGATAGTCGATTTCCGGCGTCGATGCGCCGACCTTTTGCGCCATAAAGGCAAGGTTCGCACCGGCGGGAAGCTGGTTGATGTACTCGTCAATATTCGCCGCCTGAGCGCTAAGCGCTATACCGGCGGTCAATCCGATGATAAATCTGGGAAATCGCATAATCTCGCGCTAACAACCTGAAGCCAGGCCGTCATACTACGGTGCAACGCCCAGTAAAGTAAACGATGACCCATAATGAACTTCGGGGTAAAATACCCATCAAATGAAAAATTGCTGCTGACCTGGGGAGTGTTTCCCGGGTCGGTTTCTTTTTGCTCGTGTCCTGCCCGTGGGCAGGACAGGTGGCGGAGCGGAGCTATCCGTTCCCTGAAGGAATGATAAAGAGGTATAACTAATGCAAGCGATTCCGATGACCTTACGTGGCGCTGAAAAACTGCGCGAAGAACTGGATTATCTGAAGTCTGTGCGTCGTCCTGAAATCATTGCCGCTATTGCTGAGGCCCGTGAACACGGCGATCTGAAAGAGAATGCCGAGTATCACGCCGCGCGTGAGCAGCAGGGTTTCTGCGAAGGGCGAATCAAGGATATCGAAGCGAAGCTGTCTAATGCGCAGGTTATCGATATCACCAAAATGCCGAACAACGGCCGGGTGATTTTTGGTTCTACCGTCAGCGTGCTGAACCTCGATACCGACGAGGAACAGACCTACCGCATCGTGGGCGATGACGAAGCTGATTTTAAGCAGAATCTGATCTCCGTGAACTCGCCGATCGCCCGCGGTCTGATCGGCAAAGAGCAGGATGACGTCGTGACTATCCGTACCCCGGGTGGGGAAGTGGAATACGAAATTACCAAGGTTGAATACCTGTAAGGCGTATTTCCCGCTACGATGTTTATAGATTGTAAAGAAAGGAAAAAGGCCGCATAGCGGCCTTTTATCAACGTCAGGAGCATGGCATTTTGCTCGCCTGGCCGCAGAAATCCCTCGTTTTACACAAAGTTGTGTCGAGATTCAGGATATTCTTAGCGTGGCAGCGAGATTTTACGCTCTGGTGTTGGGCGGTACAGAACCAGCGTTTTACCGATGACCTGTACGTTACAGGCGCCGGTTTCGCGTACGATGGCTTCCACGATCAAGGCTTTTGTTTCGCGATCTTCTGAGGCGATCTTCACCTTGATGAGTTCATGGTGCCCTAACGCTTGTTCGATCTCGGCCAGTACCCCTTCGGTCAAACCATTGTTGCCAAGCATAACTACCGGCTTGAGCGGATGTGCTAGACCTTTCAGGTGCTGTTTTTGTTTAGTACTCAGATTCATCGTATTTTTTTGCTTACGTTGGGATTGAAAACGGGTCATTCTACCGCCATCTCCCATATATCGCCAAACTACCGCGTCGATTTTTACGCAGTAGAGTACGATGAACCCGAACGGGAATGTTAAATGACAGGTAAAAAGCGTTCTGCCAGCTCAAGCCGCTGGCTTCAGGAACACTTTAGCGATAAATATGTTCAACAGGCACAGAAAAAGGGGTTACGTTCCCGTGCCTGGTTTAAACTTGATGAAATACAGCAAAGTGACAAAATTTTTAAGCCGGGGATGACGGTAGTCGACCTCGGTGCTGCTCCCGGTGGCTGGTCGCAGTATGCGGTCACGCAGATCGGCAACAGCGGCCGCATCATCGCTTGCGATCTTTTACCAATGGATCCAATCGTTGGTGTGGACTTCCTTCAGGGCGATTTTCGTGATGAATTAGTCCTGAAAGCGTTACTTGAGCGAGTGGGCGACAGTAAAGTCCAAGTTGTCATGTCCGATATGGCGCCGAATATGTGCGGAACACCGGCGGTGGATATTCCCCGGGCTATGTATCTGGTAGAACTGGCGCTTGAAATGTCTCGTGATGTATTAGCGCCAGGTGGTAGTTTTGTAGTGAAGGTGTTCCAGGGCGAAGGCTTCGATGAGTATCTTCGAGAAATTCGCTCCCTGTTTACGAAGGTCAAAGTTCGTAAGCCGGACTCTTCCCGCGCTCGTTCGCGTGAAGTGTATATTGTAGCGACCGGGCGTAAACCATAACCGGCAGATTTCAAACGAAAGTTTGAAAGAAACTGGATATAGAGTATCCTGACGCTGTTTTTAACACAGTTGTAATAAGAGGTTAATCCCTTGAGTGACATGGCGAAAAACCTAATACTCTGGCTGGTCATTGCCGTTGTGCTGATGTCAGTATTCCAGAGCTTTGGGCCCAGCGAGTCGAATGGCCGCAAGGTGGATTATTCTACCTTCCTGCAAGAGGTCAATCAGGACCAGGTTCGCGAAGCGCGTATCAACGGACGTGAGATCAACGTTACCAAGAAAGATAGTAACCGTTACACGACTTACATTCCGGTTAACGATCCGAAGCTGCTCGATAACCTGTTGACTAAAAACGTCAAAGTTGTTGGCGAACCACCAGAAGAGCCGAGCCTGCTGGCTTCCATCTTCATCTCCTGGTTCCCAATGCTGCTGCTGATCGGCGTCTGGATCTTCTTTATGCGGCAAATGCAGGGCGGCGGCGGGAAGGGCGCGATGTCCTTCGGCAAAAGCAAAGCCCGTATGTT
Organism: Klebsiella sp. KPN54798; assembly: GCF_021184225.1. Classification (NCBI taxonomy): domain Bacteria; kingdom Pseudomonadati; phylum Pseudomonadota; class Gammaproteobacteria; order Enterobacterales; family Enterobacteriaceae; genus Klebsiella; species Klebsiella sp. KPN54798. The sequence goes on from NZ_CP089234.1 coordinate 547,499, forward strand.
GACGGAAGACCAGATCAAAACCACTTTTGCAGACGTTGCCGGGTGTGACGAAGCGAAAGAGGAAGTCGGCGAGCTGGTAGAATACCTGCGTGAGCCGAGCCGCTTCCAGAAACTGGGCGGTAAAATCCCGAAAGGCGTCCTGATGGTCGGCCCTCCGGGTACCGGTAAAACGCTGCTGGCGAAAGCGATCGCTGGTGAAGCGAAGGTACCGTTCTTTACCATTTCCGGTTCTGACTTCGTCGAAATGTTCGTCGGTGTGGGCGCTTCTCGTGTGCGTGACATGTTCGAACAGGCTAAGAAAGCCGCGCCTTGCATCATCTTCATCGATGAAATCGACGCCGTCGGCCGCCAGCGTGGCGCAGGCCTGGGCGGTGGTCACGATGAACGTGAGCAGACCCTGAACCAGATGCTGGTTGAGATGGACGGCTTCGAAGGTAACGAAGGTATCATCGTTATCGCGGCGACTAACCGTCCGGACGTTCTTGACCCCGCGCTGTTGCGTCCGGGCCGTTTTGACCGCCAGGTGGTGGTTGGCCTGCCGGATGTTCGCGGTCGTGAGCAGATCCTGAAAGTGCATATGCGTCGCGTTCCGCTGGCGCCGGATATCGATGCGGCAATCATTGCGCGCGGTACCCCGGGCTTCTCCGGTGCGGATCTGGCCAACCTGGTCAACGAAGCGGCGCTGTTTGCTGCCCGCGGTAACAAACGCGTTGTGTCGATGGTTGAGTTCGAGAAAGCGAAAGACAAAATCATGATGGGTGCGGAACGTCGCTCCATGGTGATGACGGAAGCGCAGAAAGAGTCTACTGCTTATCATGAAGCGGGCCACGCGATTATTGGTCGCCTGGTGCCGGAGCACGATCCGGTGCACAAAGTGACGATTATCCCGCGCGGTCGTGCGCTGGGTGTGACCTTCTTCCTGCCGGAAGGCGATGCAATCAGCGCCAGCCGTCAGAAACTGGAAAGCCAGATCTCCACCCTGTACGGCGGTCGTCTGGCGGAAGAGATTATCTACGGTCCGGAACATGTTTCTACTGGTGCGTCCAACGATATTAAAGTGGCGACGAACCTGGCGCGTAACATGGTGACCCAGTGGGGCTTCTCCGACAAACTCGGTCCGCTGCTGTATGCGGAAGAAGAGGGTGAAGTCTTCCTCGGCCGTAGCGTCGCGAAAGCGAAGCATATGTCCGATGAAACCGCGCGTATCATCGACCAGGAAGTTAAATCGCTGATTGAGCGTAACTACGGTCGTGCTCGCCAGCTGCTGAACGACAACATGGACATTCTGCACGCGATGAAAGATGCGCTCATGAAGTATGAGACCATCGATGCGCCGCAGATTGACGACCTGATGGCTCGTCGCGAAGTTCGTCCGCCAGCGGGTTGGGAAGAACCTGGTTCTTCTAACAACTCTGACAACAATGGCACGCCTCGTGCGCCGCGTCCGGTTGATGAACCGCGTACGCCGAACCCGGGCAACACCATGTCAGAGCAGCTGGGCGACAAGTAAGCTACCGCTGTTGATGCTTGTTTAACCTTAAAACCCCGGGCGTCCGCTCCGGGGTTTTTCTTTTTTAACCTCTTCAGTCTCAGGGATTTTGTGATGAAACTTGTAGCCCAGGGCTCAACCCTCGATCTCTCTCACCCCCACGTGATGGGTATTCTAAATGTGACGCCTGACTCCTTCTCCGATGGCGGCGCCCATAATTCGCTGATTGAGGCGGTGAAGCATGCCAATCTGATGATCAACGCCGGCGCGACCATCATTGATATCGGCGGTGAATCGACGCGGCCAGGGGCGGCTGAGGTTAGTGTGGAAGAGGAGCTTGCGCGGGTGATACCGGTGGTTGAAGCCATTGCCCAGCGCTTTGAGGTATGGATCTCAGTGGATACCTCCAAGGCGGAGGTTATTCGCCAATCGGCCAGGGCCGGGGCGCATATCATCAACGATATTCGTTCGCTGACCGAGCCCGGCGCGCTGCAGGCCGCCGCGGAAACCGGACTGCCGGTGTGTCTGATGCATATGCAGGGACAACCAAAAACCATGCAGGAGGCGCCGAAGTATGAGGACGTCTTCGCCGATGTTGAGCGTTTTTTTAATGAGCACATTGTGCGCTGCGAACAGGCGGGGATCGCAAAAGAAAAATTGCTGCTCGACCCGGGATTCGGTTTCGGTAAAAATCTCTCCCACAATTACCAACTGTTGGCCAGGCTTGGGGAGTTTCATCACTTTGGTCTGCCGCTGCTGGTCGGTATGTCACGTAAGTCGATGGTAGGTCAGTTGCTGAACGTCGGGCCGTCGGAGCGGCTGAACGGCAGCCTGGCGTGTGCCGTCATTGCAGCAATGCAGGGCGCGCAGATTATCCGCGTCCATGATGTCAAAGAAACGGTAGAAGCGCTGCGCGTGGTGGAAGCCACCCTCGCCGCTAAGGGAAAAAAACGTTATGAGTAACCGCAAGTATTTTGGCACCGATGGTATTCGTGGCCGCGTCGGCGATGCGCCGATCACTCCGGAGTTTGTGCTCAAGCTGGGCTGGGCGGCGGGCAAAGTGTTAGCGCGTCACGGTTCGCGTAAAATTATCATCGGCAAGGATACCCGTATTTCGGGCTATATGCTGGAATCGGCGCTGGAAGCTGGACTGGCGGCAGCGGGGCTCTCTGCGTCGTTCACCGGGCCTATGCCGACACCGGCCATCGCCTACCTGACGCGCGCCTTCCGCGCCGAGGCGGGGATTGTTATCTCTGCTTCACATAACCCTTTCTACGACAACGGCATTAAATTCTTCTCCATTGAAGGCACCAAACTGCCGGATGATGTCGAAGAGGCGATTGAAGCCGAAATGGAGAAAGAACTCACCTGCGTGGATTCGGCTGAGCTGGGCAAAGCCAGCCGTATCGTCGATGCGGCGGGGCGCTACATTGAATTTTGTAAGGGTACCTTTCCCAACGAACTGAGCCTGGGAACGCTGAAAGTGGTGGTGGATTGCGCGCACGGCGCGACCTATCACATCGCCCCTAATGTCTTCCGCGAGCTGGGAGCCCAGGTTATTGCGATGGGCTGCGAGCCAGACGGTCTCAACATCAACGAAGAGGTCGGCGCCACTGACGTGCGGGCGCTGCAGGCGCGCGTGCTGGCGGAAAAAGCCGATCTGGGCATTGCCTACGACGGCGATGGCGATCGGGTGATTATGGTTGACCACGAAGGCAATAAAGTCGATGGCGACCAGATCCTCTATATCATAGCCCGGGAAGGATTGCGTCAGGGGCAGCTGCGCGGCGGCGCCGTCGGCACGCTGATGAGTAATATGGGGCTGGAGCTGGCGCTCAAGCAGTTAGGCATCCCGTTTGCCCGCGCGAAGGTCGGTGACCGCTATGTACTGGAGATGCTCCAGGAAAAAGGCTGGCGCATCGGTGCGGAAAACTCCGGCCATGTGATCCTGCTGGATAAAACCACCACCGGCGATGGCATTGTCGCCAGCCTGCAGGTGGTCGCGGCGATGGTCCGCAACCACATGAGCCTGCATGACCTGTGCAGCGGGATGAAAATGTTCCCTCAGCTGCTGGTGAATGTCCGCTTTACCGAGGGCAGCGGTAACCCGCTGGATAATGAGCACGTCAAAGCGGTGACCGCGGAAGTGGAGGCGGCGTTAGGAAAACGCGGCCGTGTCCTGCTGCGTAAATCGGGTACGGAGCCGCTGATCCGCGTGATGGTGGAAGGCGAGCATGAAGATCAGGTGCACGAGTTTGCGCACCGCATCGCTGAGGCGGTAAAAAGCGTTTAGCTTTGCCGGCTAAGTGGTTAAAAAGGCGGCGCTTGCCGCCTTTTTTATGATCGAAAATTGGCTTTTTGCTGTTTTTTTCTGCAGTTGATACAATGTGTCGAAATTGCCCTTGCGAAGGTCATTCGCTTTGGTTAGTATTCACACCCGCTTCAGTGGGAAACGTTAAAACGTCCCGCTTTATTGGTCGAAGCACTTGGTATGCGGCGAATCCGCAAGGAACAGGTTGATTATGTACGAAGCTCTTTTGGTTGTTTTCCTTATTGTAGCGATTGGCCTTGTAGGTCTGGTTATGCTGCAGCAAGGTAAAGGCGCTGATATGGGAGCCTCCTTCGGTGCAGGCGCTTCCGGCACACTGTTTGGGTCCAGCGGTTCTGGTAACTTTATGACCCGTATGACCGGCATCCTGGCTGCGCTGTTCTTCATCATCAGTCTGGCGCTGGGTAATATCAACAGCAACAAGACCAGTAAAGGAAGTGAGTGGGATAATCTGAGCGCGCCGAAAACGGAGCAAACTCAGCCAACTGCGCCGGCTCAGCCGACCAGCGATATCCCGCACTAAGTATTCTGTACCGAGGTGGTGGAATTGGTAGACACGCTACCTTGAGGTGGTAGTGCCCTAACGGGCTTGTGGGTTCGAGTCCCATCCTCGGTACCAATATTCCAGAAAAAAGACGCTGAAAAGCGTCTTTTTTTGTTTTTGTCCCCGCTGGCCATTTATTTATAAACATCTCTTCGCTGGTTGCCTCCTTTTACTGTCGTTAAAGTCGCCTCGTCAAATTAACAGAGGTGAAGTGACACAATGAACAAGATCGGGTTGCTTATCGTCGCCGGCGTGCTCGGTTTAGCTGGGTGCAGTTCAACATCGCCCTCCCAAACGGTGGAGACGATTAATGCGCTAACCGTACCGGTATCGCCCAGTGAGCCTGGGACTACAGCGAATCATGCCCAGGCAGTGAGGCGCTATTTCCAGGACAATACGGCACTGATTAGTCGCCTTAACCATTCGTTGAAAAGTCATTATCTGCAGGACGTGGAGCGCCGCGATGTGTTCGACAGACACAGCGAGGCGTATAAAGTGTATGGCGCCCTGACCCGCCTGGAGCAGATGGCGTCCATGAATGAGGTTTACCGCAAAGAGAATAATGTTGCGGGCCTACAAGAGATCAACCGCGTACTGAAAAGCGTGCCGCTGACCAGCTGAGGATGAAACAGGGACTGCCGACCGGCAATCCCTGTGAAGAGTTAAAAGCGGAAGTTAACCCCGGCGTAAGCGCCGTCGGCCAGCGTGTTATCGCGATTGCCATCTTTCCCTGCCATATCAATATAGCGATAGCCAGCTTCGATATTCAGAGACGGGAGCACGTTAAGGCGTACCCCGGCATTGGCCTCCACATAATCCTCAACGCCGCTGGACATTGAGTCCGGTGAGTAATAGCCCTCGCCGAAAAGCGTGAAATACTGACCAAGGGGGAGTTCAGCGCCACCACCGGCGGCGATGGCGTAACCTTCATCACCATCTTTTGGGTTCAGATAGACCGCCTTACCGCCCAGGGTCATCAGAAAAGGGCCAAGGTTAAAGTTATAACCCATTCCCAGTCCTACACTATCTCCGTCGTTGTCGCTATGAGCCCACTGAGAACTGAACGTCATACCCGGTTCCCCGGCGCCAAAGCTGGCGGACAGATTGGTAAACTCGGCGCCAGCTTCTCCATGCAGGTTAACGGCTGCGCAGGCAGCGCTGCTGGCTCCCAAAGCGATCGTTACGGCAACCATTTTTGCAGCAATAGACTTCATTATTAAATTCCTTCAGATAAAAAAAAGCCCGATATGGGCGTTCGGGCATAATTAACGGGTTCGTGCATCTCATTGTTATGGTCGCAGCAGGCGAGGGGGCAACTCTCGCTACCGCCGCACACGTCTGGCCGATTTCCGCTGGCATATCCTGAGCCGGTGCAGGCCCGGCGGTTAACGCCGTTTGTGGTCGTCTGCTGGCGAACTCAGGAATAGATTGTCTTCCGGGAAACCCAGGTGCTTAGCATAAAATTTTTGTTCTTTTAGCGGTAACGGTTATTGATTTAAATTTAAACATCTTCCCCGCTGCAGCAAAGAACAATAAATGATAGGAGGAGTGCGGGTCAGAATTTTTCAGGAAGTGAGACGATATTTTGTAAATAACCGCCGCGGGCAAAGGCAATATAACCGCCTTTCTTTAATGCTGACAATACATTGAGAATACTGCTACGCGACAGAAGGGTCCTGTCCTGAATATACTCAAGAATAGATACCCGCTGTCGGGTCTCTTCGCTTAATAGCATCATCTCCAGCAGATGGTTACGGATGACCGAATAGGTACGCTGCTGCAGGACCAGATCGTCACGATACACCATATACGAGGTATGATAAGCCAACAGGCTGGTCACCTCTTCCCATAGGTTATGCTGGCGAAAAAGCGCCGAAGCCAGGTCATGGTCGATCCGTAGCAGTTCGCATGATACCTCGGCTCGCAGGCTGTGGCTGCGGCTGGGCTGCAGCATTTCCGCCACGCCGAAAAGATGCGGCTCATAGACGGTCACCATCAGTAGCCTGTCGGAATTACGAATAATCGACAGCTCGCCTTTTTTAAAAATAAAGAGCTGGGTTTTGCCTTTATATTCCCATGTCAGTCTTTTTCTGGCGATCGCGTTAACGGGGGTCGCGTGTGGCTCAAGTACATCGATCAGTCGGTCAATGGTCTTTTGCGGCCTGATCGGCGGTTTAATATTCATGATGTGTATCACCAGATATGAATTAATCAATTGAGGCTATTATAGTCAACAGTTTTGCTGGTCTGGCGATAAGGAAAAAATGCGTCATGGCATTTTTTTACGTTGGTGGGTCATTCAAAATAAAAAGCCGGCGGTGATCCGCCGGCGGAAAGCAACATTGTCAGGCGATTATTTGCCTTTGTTTTCCAGATTTTCAACCTGCGGTAAACCGGTTGCCGAGGAGGCGCTCAGCAGGCCAGACTGGGCATAGCCGAACAGCTTCTCGCGGGTATCGGTGATGTCCAGATTACGCATGGTCAGCTGGCCGATACGGTCTTCGGCAGTAAACATGGAATCGCCTTTTTCCATGGTCAGACGCTCCGCTTTATAGGTCAGGTTGTCTGATACCGTATTAAGGATCGAGTAGTCGTTACCGCGACGCAGTTCGAGGGTGACTTCGCCGGTGATCTGGCTGGCGACCCAGCGCTGCAGCGAATCACGCAGCATCAGCGCCTGGGAATCAAACCAGCGGCCCTGATACAGCAGGCGGCCCAACTGGCGACCGTGGGCGTGATATTGCTCAATCGTATCTTCGTTATGGATACCGGTCAGCAAACGCTCGTAGGCAATATGCAGCAGCGCCATCCCCGGAGCTTCATAAATGCCGCGGCTTTTCGCTTCGATAATCCGGTTTTCAATCTGGTCGCTCATGCCCAGGCCGTGACGACCGCCGATGCGGTTGGCTTCCAGCATCATCTCGACGTCATCGGCAAAGGTTTTACCATTCAGCGCCACCGGATGGCCCTGCTCAAAGCGTACGGTGACCTCTTCCGCAGGGATCTTCACGTTTTCGTCCCAGAACTTCACGCCCATAATCGGGTTGACGATCTTGACGCTGGAGTTCAGGAATTCGAGATCTTTCGCTTCATGGGTCGCGCCGAGCATATTGGAGTCGGTGGAGTAGGCTTTCTCGACCGACATCTTGTAATCAAAGCCGCAGGCGATCATAAATTCGGACATTTCGTGACGACCGCCGAGCTCATTGATAAAGTCGCTGTCCAGCCACGGTTTGTAAATCTGCAGTTCAGCGTTGGTCAGCAGGCCGTAACGATAGAAACGTTCGATATCGTTGCCTTTATAGGTGCTGCCATCGCCCCAAATGTTAACGCCGTCTTCTTTCATCGCTGCCACCAGCATGGTGCCGGTGACCGCGCGGCCTAGCGGCGTGGTGTTGAAGTAGGTCAACCCACCGGTGGTGTTATGGAAAGCGCCACACTGAATCGCGGCGATCCCTTCTGCGACCAGCTGTTTGCGGCAGTCGATCAGACGGGCGCCTTCAGCGCCGTACTCTTTCGCGCGGCGCGGGATAGCATCGTAGTCGTCTTCGTCCGGTTGACCCAGGTTAGCGGTATATGCATAAGGCACGGCGCCTTTTTTGCGCATCCATAACAGCGCGGCGCTGGTATCCAGTCCACCAGAGAAAGCGATACCAATACGTTGACCAACCGGGAGATGCTTGAGAATCGTCGTCATAAAATAAAACCCTGCTCGATAGACTGTGGTGAGTTCGACCCAACAACCTTAACTGCATTTTTATGCATTAATTGTGAGTATTCATTTAACCATCTTTTACTGGCGACAGGAAGTGCTTCATCATCTTTTTGCTAAAAAAGCCTGAAATACCAGCACAAACGGCAATCGGGGACGCTAAAAAGCATGTTGACAAAATATACTAATCGCCGTTACAATTCATCTCGATTTTATGTCCCGTCTTCGGTACCAAATCCCAGCAGTATTTGCGTCTTTTGCTCAAAAAGAGTAAAATATGCCACGTTTCAGGCGCGGGGTGGAGCAGCCTGGTAGCTCGTCGGGCTCATAACCCGAAGGTCGTCGGTTCAAATCCGGCCCCCGCAACCACTTTCCCATTAAGTACTTTTTCAAATATACTGTGAGGACTAGGTGTCCTTCGTAGCCGAATTTGAAAGAATTCTTGCGGAAGGTGTTCCAGATCGCCATGGCGATCTCAGGGTTCAGTTATCTAAAGCCCCGATTTATCGGGGTTTTTTGTTATCTGACTTCAGAATAACTGGGCTATACGCCCTTTTTTTATGTCTTGGGGGTGGGTTTGTCCACATTAGAGCAAAAATTGACAGAGATGCTCACTGCGCCGGTTGAAGCGCTTGGCTTTGAGCTGGTCGGCATCGAATTTATTCGCGGTCGCACATCCACACTGCGCATCTATATTGATAGTGAAGATGGCATCAACGTTGATGATTGTGCTGATGTGAGCCACCAGGTAAGCGCCGTCATGGATGTCGAAGACCCGATCACTGTCGCTTACAACCTGGAAGTCTCTTCGCCTGGTCTTGACCGTCCGATGTTCACCGCCGAACACTATCAACGTTTCACCGGCGAAGAAGTTGCGCTGGTGCTGCGCATGGCGGTTCAGAACCGCCGCAAATGGCAGGGCATTATCAAAGCGGTAGACGGTGAGATGATCACGGTAACCGTCGAAGGCAAAGATGAAGTGTTCGCGCTGAGTAACATCCAGAAGGCGAACCTGGTTCCCCACTTTTAACAGTCTGGATTGAGGTGAAAGGCCCCGATGAACAAAGAAATTTTGGCTGTTGTTGAAGCCGTTTCCAACGAAAAAGCGCTGCCGCGTGAGAAAATTTTCGAAGCGCTGGAAAGCGCGCTGGCAACGGCCACCAAGAAAAAATACGAACAAGAGATCGACGTTCGCGTTGAAATCGACCGCAAGAGCGGCGATTTCGATACCTTCCGTCGTTGGCTGGTTGTAGAAGAAGTCACCCAGCCAACGCGCGAGATCACGCTGGAAGCAGCGCGTTTCGAAGATGAAAGCATGAACGTCGGCGACTATGTCGAAGATCAGATCGAATCTGTTACCTTCGACCGTATCACCACCCAGACCGCTAAGCAGGTTATCGTGCAGAAAGTCCGCGAAGCCGAGCGCGCGATGGTGGTTGATCAGTTCCGCGAGCACGAAGGTGAGATCATCACCGGCGTGGTGAAAAAAGTGAACCGCGACAATATCACACTGGATCTGGGTAACAACGCTGAAGCCGTGATCCTGCGTGAAGATATGCTGCCGCGTGAAAACTTCCGTCCGGGCGACCGCATTCGCGGCGTACTGTATGCTGTCCGTCCGGAAGCGCGTGGCGCCCAGCTGTTCGTCACCCGTTCCAAACCTGAGATGCTGATCGAACTGTTCCGCATCGAAGTGCCGGAAATCGGTGAAGAAGTGCTGGAGATCAAAGCGGCGGCTCGCGATCCGGGCTCTCGTGCCAAAATCGCGGTGAAAACCAACGACAAGCGCATCGACCCGGTTGGCGCTTGCGTCGGTATGCGCGGTGCGCGTGTGCAGGCCGTGTCGACTGAGCTGGGTGGTGAACGCATCGATATCGTCCTGTGGGATGATAACCCGGCGCAGTTCGTGATTAACGCTATGGCGCCGGCAGACGTCGCGTCCATCGTGGTGGATGAAGATAAACACACCATGGATATCGCGGTAGAAGCGGGCAACCTGGCGCAGGCGATCGGCCGTAACGGTCAGAACGTCCGCCTGGCTTCACAGCTCAGCGGCTGGGAACTCAACGTCATGACCGTTGACGATCTGCAGGCTAAGCACCAGGCGGAAGCGCATGCCGCTATCGATACCTTCACCAAATATCTTGATATTGATGAAGATTTCGCGACAGTGCTGGTTGAAGAAGGATTCTCCTCGCTGGAAGAGCTGGCCTATGTGCCGATGAAAGAACTGCTGGAAATCGACGGTCTGGATGAAGCCACCGTTGAAGCACTTCGTGAGCGTGCGAAAAACGCACTGACTACGCTGGCGCTGGCTCAGGAAGAAAGCCTGGGAGATAACAAACCTGCCGATGATCTGTTGAATCTCGAAGGTCTGGATCGTGCCCTGGCATTCAAACTGGCTGCCCGTGGTGTTTGTACGCTGGAAGATCTCGCCGAGCAGGGCGTTGATGACCTGGCTGATATCGAAGGGATGACCGACGAGAAAGCTGGCGAGCTCATCATGGCCGCTCGCAACATTTGTTGGTTCGGCGACGAAGCGTAATAAACTGTAGCAGGAAGGAACAGCATGACAGATGTGACTATTAAAGCGCTGGCCTCAGAGATTCAGACCTCTGTGGATCGCCTGATACAGCAATTTGCTGACGCAGGCATCCGCAAATCGGCTGATGATTCTGTGACCTCGCAAGAGAAACAAACTTTGTTGACGCACCTGAACCGTGAACACGGCTCGGCGCCAGACAAGCTGACGTTACAGCGTAAGACGCGCAGTACGTTAAATATTCCAGGTACCGGTGGAAAGAGTAAATCGGTACAAATCGAAGTCCGCAAGAAACGCACCTTTGTGAAACGCGATCCGCAAGAGGCTGAACGCCTGGCCGCGGAAGAGCAGGCGCAGCGTGAAGCGGAAGAGCAGGCCCGTCGTGAAGCTGAAGAAGCAGCGAAACGCGAGGCGCAATTAAAAGCTGAACGTGAGGCCGCAGAACAAGCTAAACGTGAAGTCGCTGATAAAGCGAAACGTGAAGCTGCGGAAAAAGACAAAGTGAGCAATCAACATACCGACGAAATGACCAAAACCGCCCAGGCTGAAAAGATCCGTCGCGAGAACGAAGCCGCGGAATTGAAGCGCAAATCGGAAGAAGAAGCACGCCGCAAACTTGAAGAAGAAGCGCGCCGTGTAGCGGAAGAAGCACGCCGTATGGCTGAAGAAAACGAAAAAAATTGGTCTGAAACCTCAGACAGCCCGGAAGATAGCAGCGACTATCACGTCACCACATCACAGCATGCTCGTCAGGCTGAAGATGATAACGATCGTGAAGTCGAAGGCGGTCGCGGCCGTAGCCGTAGCAGCAAAGCGGCTCGTCCGGCGAAGAAAGGCAACAAACACGCTGAATCGAAAGCTGATCGTGAAGAAGCCCGCGCGGCCGTGCGCGGCGGTAAAGGCGGTAAGCACCGTAAAGGTTCCGCTCTGCAGCAGGGCTTCCAGAAGCCAGCGCAGGCCGTTAACCGTGACGTCGTAATCGGCGAAACCATCACCGTTGGCGAACTGGCTAACAAGATGGCGGTGAAAGGTTCTCAGGTCATCAAAGCGATGATGAAGCTGGGCGCCATGGCGACCATCAACCAGGTCATCGACCAGGAAACCGCACAGCTGGTTGCCGAAGAGATGGGCCACAAAGTTATCCTGCGTCGTGAAAACGAACTGGAAGAAGCCGTAATGAGCGACCGTGACACCGGCGCGGCGGCTGAACCGCGCGCACCGGTCGTGACCATTATGGGTCACGTTGACCACGGTAAAACCTCGCTGCTGGACTACATTCGTTCTACCAAGGTTGCCTCCGGCGAAGCGGGTGGTATTACCCAGCACATCGGTGCTTACCACGTCGAAACCGACAACGGCATGATCACCTTCCTGGATACCCCGGGCCACGCCGCGTTTACCTCCATGCGTGCTCGTGGCGCGCAGGCGACGGATATCGTGGTTCTGGTGGTGGCGGCAGACGACGGCGTGATGCCGCAGACTATCGAAGCTATCCAGCACGCTAAAGCGGCGCAGGTACCGGTGGTAGTGGCGGTGAACAAGATCGATAAGCCAGAAGCCGATCCGGATCGCGTGAAGAACGAACTGTCCCAGTACGGCATCCTGCCGGAAGAGTGGGGCGGCGAGAGCCAGTTCGTCCACGTTTCCGCGAAAGCGGGTACCGGCATCGACGACCTGCTGGACGCGATCCTGCTGCAGGCTGAAGTTCTTGAGCTGAAAGCGGTCCGCAACGGTATGGCGAGCGGCGCGGTCATCGAATCCTTCCTTGATAAAGGTCGTGGTCCGGTAGCTACCGTTCTGGTTCGCGAAGGTACTCTGCACAAGGGCGACATTGTTCTGTGCGGCTTCGAATATGGCCGTGTGCGCGCGATGCGTGACGAACTGGGTCGCGAAGTGCTGGAAGCGGGTCCGTCCATTCCGGTGGAAATCCTCGGCCTGTCCGGTGTGCCGGCTGCCGGTGATGAAGTGACCGTAGTGCGTGACGAGAAAAAAGCGCGTGAAGTGGCGCTGTATCGTCAGGGCAAATTCCGTGAAGTTAAGCTGGCGCGTCAGCAGAAATCTAAACTGGAAAACATGTTCGCTAACATGACCGAAGGCGAAGTTCACGAAGTGAACATCGTACTGAAAGCGGACGTACAGGGTTCTGTCGAAGCGATTTCCGATTCCTTACTGAAACTGTCTACCGACGAAGTGAAAGTGAAGATCATCGGTTCCGGCGTAGGTGGTATCACCGAAACCGACGCTACCCTGGCAGCAGCATCCAACGCGATTCTGGTTGGCTTCAACGTTCGTGCCGATGCCTCTGCGCGTAAAGTTATCGAAGCGGAAAGCCTGGATCTGCGTTACTACTCCGTCATCTATAACCTGATCGACGAAGTGAAAGCGGCGATGAGCGGCATGCTGTCTCCGGAACTGAAACAGCAGATCATCGGTCTGGCTGAAGTGCGTGATGTCTTCAAATCGCCGAAATTCGGCGCCATCGCGGGCTGTATGGTTACCGAAGGGACGATCAAACGTCACAACCCAATCCGCGTTCTGCGTGACAACGTGGTTATCTATGAAGGCGAGCTGGAATCCCTGCGCCGCTTCAAAGATGACGTTAACGAAGTCCGTAACGGCATGGAATGTGGTATCGGCGTGAAGAACTACAACGACGTTCGCGTTGGCGATATGATCGAAGTGTTCGAAATCATCGAAATCCAGCGTAGCATCGATTAATCATTTGATGGCTAAGCAGCCGGGGAAGCGAAGCGCCACCCGGCAATCATTTTAAAAAGGGGCTTTTGGCCCCTTTTTTGTCTTTATTCTGGAGAACTTATTATGGCGAAAGAATTTGGTCGCCCGCAGCGTGTGGCCCAGGAGATGCAAAAAGAGATTGCCATCATCCTGCAGCGTGAAATTAAAGATCCGCGTCTGGGCATGATGACCACCGTTTCCGGTGTGGAAATGTCCCGTGACCTGGCCTATGCCAAGGTGTATGTCACCTTCCTTAACGACAAAGATGAAGCCGCGGTGAAAGCGGGCATCAAAGCGCTGCAGGAAGCTTCTGGCTTTATCCGCTCTCTGCTGGGGAAAGCGATGCGTCTGCGCATCGTACCGGAACTGACTTTCTTCTACGACAACTCACTGGTGGAAGGGATGCGTATGTCCAACCTTGTCACCAGCGTGGTGAAACACGACGATGAGCGTCGTGTGAACCCGGACGACAGCAAGGAGGACTGATGAGTCGTCCTCGTCGTCGCGGCCGCGACGTGCATGGCGTATTGTTGCTGGACAAGCCTCAGGGCGCCTCCAGTAACGATGTGCTGCAAAAAGTAAAACGTATTTATAACGCCAACCGCGCCGGGCATACCGGCGCGCTGGATCCGCTGGCGACCGGTATGCTGCCGATCTGCCTTGGCGAAGCGACCAAGTTTTCCCAGTATCTGCTGGACTCCGATAAGCGTTACCGCGTGATCGCCAAACTTGGCCAGCGCACGGATACCTCCGATGCCGACGGTCAGGTGGTGGAAGAGCGCCCGCTGACTTTTAGCGACGAACAGCTGGCGGCGGCGCTGGACAGCTTCCGCGGCGAGACGCAGCAGGTGCCGTCGATGTATTCGGCGCTGAAATATCAGGGCAAGAAGCTATACGAATATGCTCGCCAGGGTATTGAAGTTCCGCGGGAAGCCCGGCCGATAACCGTCTATGAGCTGCTGTTTATTCGCCGCGAAGGCGATGAGCTGGAGCTGGAGATCCACTGCTCGAAAGGCACCTACATCCGGACGATTATCGATGATTTAGGTGAGAAGCTCGGCTGCGGCGCGCACGTGATTTTCCTGCGTCGCCTGGCGGTAAGCAAATACCCGGTCGAGCGGATGGTGACCCTCGAGCAGCTGCAGGCGCTGGTCGATGAGGCGGCGGCGCAGGATATTCCTGCCGCTCAGTTGCTTGATCCGCTGCTGATGCCGATGGACAGCCCGGCCTCGGATTACCCGCTGGTTAATATTCCAGAAACCTCCGCAGTCTACTTTAAGAACGGCAACCCGGTACGTCAGTCAGGCGCGCCGCTTAACGGGCTGGTGCGGGTGATGGAGAGCGAGTCCGGCAAGTTTCTCGGCATGGGCGAAATTGACGATGAAGGCCGCGTGGCCCCGCGTCGTCTGGTGGTGGAATACCCGGCGTAAGCGCTTTTCTTGCGATAAAAGCCTGCTACGAGTAGAATATCGCCGCTTAACGTCCGCTAACGTGTTTTAACATTTTCGGGCGTTGCATCAGGGGTCGCTGAATTAGAGATCGGCACCCTTTCTTTCTTTTAATTTTTGGAGTTATAAAATGTCTCTAAGCGTTGAAGCTAAAGCAAAAATCGTTTCTGAGTTTGGTCGTGGCGAAAACGACAGCGGTTCTACCGAAGTTCAGGTTGCACTGCTGACCGCACAGATCAACCACCTGCAGGGCCACTTTGCAGAGCACAAAAAAGATCACCACAGCCGTCGTGGTCTGCTGCGCATGGTTTCTCAGCGTCGTAAACTGCTCGACTACCTGAAACGTAAAGATGTTGCCCGTTACTCTGCGCTGATTGAGCGTCTGGGTCTGCGTCGCTAATTCTGCGAGTTTCAGAAAAAGGGGCCTGACGGCCCCTTTTTTCGACCGGGCGGCAGCAATTCATTCAAAACTCATGTATTGTTGCTAGTAATGATCTTCATGCAGAGGTTCGCGCGGCTAATGAGAGGCTTCATCCGCAGGGGCGGGTAAAGGTTGTCATTAGTCGCGAGGATGCAGAAGATCGGGTCAATAGACGCTATGTCGTGGATATGGCGTGATTTATAGATAAAAAGGATAGAATTTTGCTTAATCCGATCGTTCGTAAATTCCAGTACGGCCAGCATACCGTGACCCTGGAAACCGGCATGATGGCGCGCCAGGCAACGGCCGCTGTGATGGTTAGCATGGATGACACTGCGGTATTCGTTACCGTTGTGGGTCAGAAAAAAGCGAAGCCAGGCCAGGACTTTTTCCCGCTGACCGTTAACTACCAGGAGCGTACCTACGCTGCCGGTAAAATCCCGGGTGGTTTCTTCCGTCGTGAAGGCCGTCCAAGCGAAGGCGAAACCCTGATCGCGCGTCTGATTGACCGCCCGGTTCGCCCGCTGTTCCCGGAAGGCTTCGTTAACGAAGTTCAGGTTATCGCTACCGTCGTTTCCGTTAACCCGCAGGTTAACCCAGACATCGTCGCGATGATCGGTGCTTCCGCTGCGCTGTCGCTGTCTGGTATTCCGTTCAATGGCCCAATCGGCGCTGCGCGCGTGGGTTACATCAACGACCAGTACGTACTGAACCCAACCCAGGAAGAACTGAAGTCCAGCAAACTGGACCTGGTGGTTGCCGGTACCGAAGCGGCCGTGCTGATGGTGGAATCCGAAGCGGAACTGCTGAGCGAAGACCAGATGCTGGGCGCGGTGGTCTTCGGCCACGAGCAGCAGCAGATTGTTATTCAGAACATCAACGACCTGGTGAAAGAAGCCGGTAAACCGCGTTGGGACTGGCAGCCGGAAGCGGTCAACGAAGCGCTGAACGCGCGCGTGGCTGCGCTGGCTGAATCCCGTCTGAGCGATGCTTACCGTATCACCGACAAACAAGAGCGTTACGCTCAGGTTGACGTGATCAAATCTGAAACCATCGCCACGCTGGTTGCTGAAGATGAAACCCTGGACGCTAACGAGCTGGGTGAAATCCTGCACGCCATCGAGAAAAATGTGGTTCGTAGCCGCGTACTGGCCGGCGAGCCGCGTATCGATGGCCGTGAAAAAGATATGATCCGTGGTCTGGACGTTCGTACCGGCGTTCTGCCGCGTACTCACGGTTCCGCGCTGTTCACCCGTGGCGAAACGCAGGCGCTGGTTACCGCGACTCTGGGTACCGCACGCGATGCGCAGAACATCGACGAACTGATGGGCGAGCGCACCGACTCCTTCCTGTTCCACTACAACTTCCCTCCGTACTCCGTAGGCGAAACTGGCATGGTGGGGTCTCCGAAGCGTCGTGAAATCGGTCACGGTCGTCTGGCGAAGCGCGGCGTACTGGCCGTGATGCCGACTATTGAAGAATTCCCGTACACCGTGCGCGTGGTATCGGAAATCACCGAATCTAACGGTTCCTCTTCCATGGCTTCCGTCTGCGGCGCCTCTCTGGCGCTGATGGACGCCGGCGTGCCGGTAAAAGCCGCTGTGGCGGGTATCGCAATGGGTCTGGTGAAAGAAGGCGACAACTTCGTCGTGCTGTCTGACATCCTCGGTGACGAAGACCACCTCGGCGATATGGACTTCAAAGTTGCGGGTTCCCGCGACGGTATCTCTGCGCTGCAGATGGATATCAAAATTGAAGGTATCACCAAAGAAATCATGCAGGTTGCATTGAACCAGGCTAAAGGTGCGCGTCTGCACATCCTGGGCGTGATGGAGCAGGCGATTAACGCGCCGCGCGGCGATATCTCTGAATTCGCACCGCGTATCCACACCATCAAGATCAACCCGGACAAGATCAAAGACGTTATCGGTAAAGGCGGTTCTGTTATCCGTGCCCTGACCGAAGAGACCGGTACTACCATCGAGATCGAAGATGACGGTACCGTGAAGATCGCAGCGACCGACGGCGACAAAGCGCAGCATGCTATCCGTCGTATCGAAGAGATCACCGCTGAGATCGAAGTTGGCCGCATCTACAATGGTAAAGTGACCCGTATCGTTGACTTTGGCGCATTCGTTGCCATCGGCGGCGGTAAAGAAGGTCTGGTTCACATCTCGCAGATCGCTGACAAGCGCGTTGAGAAAGTGACTGACTACCTGCAGATGGGTCAGGAAGTACCGGTTAAGGTTCTGGAAGTTGACCGCCAGGGCCGTGTCCGTCTGAGCATTAAAGAAGCAACTGAACAGACTCCGTCTGCCGCAGCGCCGGAAGCTCCGGCTGCCGAGCAGGGCGAGTAAGGTTGCCGTTAGCCCTCCCGCTTTTGCGGAGGGCGTTTTACGGGCAGGACGCCTCGTTTGCAGCCGGGGAACAGGACGTTCATCCAATCGTTGTCTTCGGGAGTGGGAAATGAAGCCTTTTTTGCGCTGGTGTTTCGTGGCGACAGCTCTCACGCTGGCAGGATGCAGTAGCACCGCCTGGCGTAAGGACGCCGTCCTCGCAGTACCATTGCAACCGACTTTACAGCAAGAAGTGATTCTGGCACGCATGGAACAAATTCTTGCCAGTCGGGCTTTATCCGATGACGAACGCGCACAGCTTTTATATGAGCGCGGAGTGTTGTATGATAGTCTCGGTCTGAGGGCACTTGCGCGAAATGATTTTTCACAAGCGCTGGCAATCCGACCCGATATGCCGGAAGTATTCAATTACTTAGGCATTTACTTAACGCAGGCAGGCAATTTTGATGCTGCCTATGAAGCGTTTGATTCTGTACTTGAGCTTGATCCAACTTACAACTACGCGCACTTGAACCGCGGTATCGCCCTGTATTACGGCGGCCGGGCTAAGTTAGCGCAAGATGATCTGCTGGCGTTTTATCAAGACGATCCCAATGATCCTTTCCGTAGCCTGTGGCTTTATATCGCCGAGCGTAAACTCGACGAGAAGCGGGCGCTTGAAGCACTCAGAGAGCGCTTAAACAAGTCGGATAAAGAGCAATGGGGATGGAACATTGTCGAGTTCTACCTTGGCGACATTAGCGAAAAAGAGCTGATGACTCGTCTGAAGGCAGACGCAACGGATAACACCTCGCTCGCTGAGCATCTCAGTGAAACCAACTTCTATTTAGGTAAGTACTACCTAAGTCTGGGGGACAAGGACAGCGCTACGGCACTGTTCAAACTGGCGGTCGCCAACAACGTACACAACTACGTTGAGCACCGATACGCATTGTTGGAATTATCGCTCTTGGGCCAGGAGCAAGATGACCTGGCAGAATCGGACCAGCAATAGCTGACGAACACATCAGCCCATAGTTTTTTGCTTGCCATCACCTTCGCGGGTGAGGGCGTTGTTGTTCGTTAATACACCTACTTTGAGCCGGTTCACACTTTTCAATGAAAATTACCGTAAATTTTCACGATGAGTTATGTAGACTGGCCGCCATTAATTTTGAGGCACACGTACTACATGGCTGAATTCGAAACCACTTTTGCAGATCTGGGCCTGAAGGCTCCTATCCTTGAAGCGCTCACCGATCTGGGTTACGAAAAACCATCTCCGATCCAGGCTGAGTGCATTCCGCATCTGCTGGACGGCCGCGACGTTCTGGGTATGGCCCAGACCGGTAGCGGTAAAACCGCAGCATTCTCTTTACCGCTGCTGAACAACATCGATCCTGAGCTGAGAGCACCGCAGATTCTGGTGCTGGCGCCGACCCGCGAGCTGGCGGTACAGGTTGCTGAAGCAATGACGGAATTCTCTAAACATATGCGCGGCGTGAACGTGGTTGCCCTGTATGGCGGCCAGCGTTATGACGTGCAGCTGCGCGCCCTGCGTCAGGGTCCGCAGATCGTCGTCGGTACCCCGGGTCGTCTGCTGGACCACCTTAAGCGCGGCACCCTGGACCTCTCCAAACTGAGCGGCCTGGTACTGGATGAAGCAGATGAAATGCTGCGCATGGGCTTTATCGAAGACGTAGAAACCATTATGGCGCAGATCCCGGAAGGGCATCAGACCGCGCTGTTCTCCGCCACCATGCCGGAAGCTATCCGTCGCATTACCCGTCGCTTTATGAAAGAGCCGCAGGAAGTGCGCATTCAGTCCAGCGTGACGACTCGCCCGGATATCAGCCAGAGCTACTGGACTGCCTACGGCATGCGTAAAAACGAAGCGCTGGTGCGTTTCCTGGAAGCGGAAGACTTTGATGCGGCGATTATCTTCGTCCGTACCAAAAACGCGACCCTGGAAGTAGCTGAAGCGCTGGAGCGTAATGGCTACAACAGCGCGGCGCTGAACGGCGACATGAACCAGGCGCTGCGTGAGCAGACTCTGGAACGCCTGAAAGATGGTCGTCTGGATATCCTGATTGCGACTGACGTTGCGGCCCGTGGCCTGGACGTTGAGCGTATCAGCCTGGTGGTGAACTACGACATCCCAATGGATTCTGAATCCTACGTTCACCGTATCGGCCGTACTGGTCGTGCCGGTCGTGCTGGCCGCGCGCTGCTGTTCGTTGAGAACCGCGAGCGTCGTCTGCTGCGCAACATCGAACGCACCATGAAGCTGACCATTCCTGAAGTGGAACTGCCTAACGCGGAGCTGCTGAGCAAGCGTCGTCTGGAAAAATTCGCCGCGAAAGTTCAGCAGCAGCTGGAAAGCAGCGATCTGGATCAGTACCGTGCACTGCTGGCGAAAATCCAGCCGACGGCGGAAGGTGAAGAGCTGGACGTGGAAACGCTGGCTGCTGCGCTGCTGAAGATGGCTCAGGGCGAACGTTCGCTGATCGTTCCGCCGGACGCGCCGATGCGTCCACGTCGTGAATTCCGCGATCGTGACGATCGTTTCGACCGTCGTGGCGACCGTAATGATCGCGGCCCGCGCGGCGATCGCGAAGATCGTCCGAAGCGTGAGCGTCGTGACGTGGGTGACATGGAGCTGTATCGCATTGAAGTGGGTCGCGATGACGGCGTTGAAGTGCGTCATATCGTTGGCGCGATCGCCAATGAAGGCGATATCAGCAGCCGTTACATCGGTAACATCAAGCTGTTCGCTTCTCACTCCACCATTGAGCTGCCGAAAGGGATGCCGGGCGAAGTGCTGCAGCACTTTACTCGTACCCGTATCCTGAACAAGCCGATGAACATGCAGCTGCTGGGCGATGCGCAGCCGCGCACCGAACGTCGTGGCGGCGGTGAGCGTCGCGAAGGCGGCCGTGGCTTCGGCGGCGAGCGTCGTGAAGGCGGCCGTGGCTTCGGTGGCGAACGTCGTGAAGGCGGTCGTGGTGAAGGACGTCGTTTCAGCGGCGAACGTCGTGAAGGCCGTGCGCCGCGTCGTGACGATGCATCCGCGCCGCGCCGCGATGACTCAGCCGGTCGCCGTCGCTTCGGTGGCGATGCGTAATCAACGCCGCCCGCTAGCGTAAACTAAATAATACAGCCCCGATCGTCATGATTGGGGCTTTTTTTATTCCCTTTGTACTCGTGTACTGGTACAGTGCGTCATGCTCAACGTGAGCGAAGTATTTTCGACTGGAGAATTCGGTAAATGGCGACACTAACCACTACGGCAACCCGTCCGTCTCTGTTTGGCGGCGTGGTGATTATCGGCGGCACGATTATCGGCGCGGGCATGTTCTCGCTGCCGGTGGTGATGTCCGGCGCGTGGTTTTTCTGGTCGCTGGCGGCGCTGGTCTTCACCTGGTTCTGCATGCTGCACTCCGGTTTGATGATCCTCGAGGCCAATCTTAACTACCGCATCGGCTCCAGCTTCGACACCATTACCAAAGACCTGCTCGGCAGGGGCTGGAACCTGGTGAACGGTGTATCAATCGCCTTTGTGCTCTATATCCTGACCTACGCCTATATTTCGGCGAGCGGTTCGATCCTCCACCACACCTTCAGTGAACTGTCGCTGAAGGTGCCGGCGCGCGCGGCGGGCTTCGGCTTTGCGCTGCTGGTGGCGTTTATCGTCTGGATGAGCACCAAAGCGGTGAGCCGCATGACGGCTATCGTACTGGGCGCTAAGGTGATCACCTTCTTCCTGACCTTCGGTAGCCTGCTCGGGCACGTCGAGCCGACGACGCTATTTAACGTTGCGGAGAAGAATGCCTCCTATGCGCCATACCTGCTGATGACGCTCCCGTTCTGCCTGGCCTCGTTTGGCTATCACGGCAACGTGCCGAGCCTGATGAAATACTACGGAAAAGATCCGCGCACCA
Source organism: Klebsiella sp. KPN54798 (assembly GCF_021184225.1). Taxonomy (NCBI): domain Bacteria; kingdom Pseudomonadati; phylum Pseudomonadota; class Gammaproteobacteria; order Enterobacterales; family Enterobacteriaceae; genus Klebsiella; species Klebsiella sp. KPN54798. Next base: position 568,997 of record NZ_CP089234.1, read on the forward strand.
TCATCCGCTGCTTAACCTACGGTACGCTGCTGGCGCTGGGTCTGTACGTGGTCTGGCTGCTGGTGACGATGGGCAATATCCCGCGTCCGCAGTTTATCGACATCGCGCAGAAGGGCGGCAACATTGATGTGCTGGTGCAGGCGCTGAGCGGCGTGCTGAATAGTCGGAGTCTGGATCTGCTGCTGGTGGTGTTCTCGAACTTTGCTGTCGCCAGTTCGTTCCTCGGCGTGACGCTGGGGCTGTTCGACTACCTGGCGGATCTGTTTGGCTTTGACGATAGCGCGATGGGACGCTTTAAAACCGCGCTGCTGACCTTTATCCCGCCGATGATTGGCGGACTGGTCAAACCCGATGGTTTCCTCTACGCCATCGGCTATGCTGGCCTGGCGGCGACGATCTGGGCGGCGATTGTACCGGCGCTGCTGGCTCGCGCCTCACGCAAACGCTTCGGCAGCCCACAGTTCCGCGTTTGGGGCGGAACGCCAATGATTGTGCTGATCCTGCTCTTTGGCCTCGGCAATGCGGTTGTACATATCCTGTCGAGCGTCAATCTGCTGCCGGTTTATCAGTAAAGCTATTGCCCGGTGGCGCGACGTCCACCGGGCTGACGTGTGTGTTACCCCAACAGCTCCTCTTTCACCTGCATCGCTAAATCGAAAGAATGCAGACGCGCCTGGTGGTCGAAGATCTGGCCATTGACCATGATTTCGTCCGCCTCGGTTTCACGCAGAATCGACTCTAGCCCATGGCGGACTTTAGTTTTATCGCCGACCAGCGACATGCTCAGTGCCTGCTGCACACCATACTGCTCGGACGCTGACCACAGCTGATGCATATTTTCCACCGGCGGCGGCAACTGCCCGGTCTCGCCGCGACGCAGCTTCACAAACGCCTGCTGCATGGAGGTGAAGAGAAACTCCGCATCGCGGTTGCTGTCGGCGGCGATGATATTGATACACACCATCGCGTACGGTTTTTCCAGCCGCGCCGAAGGTTTGAAATTGCTGCGATACAGATGCAGGGCCTGGAACAACATATCCGGCGCGAAGTGCGAGGCGAAGGCAAACGGCAGGCCGAGTTGCGCCGCCAGTTGCGCGCTATAGAGGCTTGAGCCCAGCAGCCATACTGGAATGCGCTCCCCGTAGCCGGGAACCGGGCGCACGTGCGGGTTCGGATCGCGGGCGTCAAACCAGTCCACCAGTTCCGCTACATCGCGCGGGAAATTATCGACATCGCCGCTCATATGGCGACGCAGGGCGCGCATGGTCGGCTGATCGCTGCCCGGCGCGCGGCCAAGGCCGAGGTCGATCCGCCCGGGGTAAAGGGTGTTCAGGGTGCCGAACTGCTCAGCTATCACCAGTGGAGAGTGGTTAGGCAGCATCACGCCGCCGGACCCGAGATGCAGGGTGGTGGTGTTGGCGGCGAGATAGCCAATCAGCACCGAGGTCGCTGCGCTGGCAATGCCGACCATATTATGGTGCTCCGCCAGCCAGTAGCGATGATAGCCGCGCGATTCGGCCAGCTGGGCGAGATCCAGAGAGTGGGTAAAAGCTTCTTTGGCAGAAGATCCTTGCGGGATCGGCGCCAGATCGAGCACCGAGAATGGAACAGATTTGTCAGTCATAAAGGCTCACTTTGCTACAGCATCGTCATCAGATTGAAGGTCTTCTTCCAGCCTGGCGCATCCTGGACGCGCCAGCCAGAAAAGCTGCATCTTTAATAATGCATTAAAATCTGAGCACTGTTGTTAACAAAGTGAGCGGTTTATCAGGCCTGAAGCACCAGTCCTGGCAATCGTTTCCAGTAGCCGTTGCAATCGCTATTGCTGGTGAGATCCAGCGGCGCAGCGCCGTTTTCGTTGGCGCGGAAGGCCTCGAGCATGGCGAAGGTCTCGTTGCCCATCGGCGACAGGCGCACCATATCCACCAGGCCGTGCATGGAGGTCAGCTCATTGCCCAGGTTATAGACGTAGCCGCTCATGGTCTGAATACCATTGAGCACGAACACCTGCTGGTTCTCCTGCGACAGCATGCTGCGCCCGGTAGGGTACTTGATGCAGCAGGTTTCGCACTCGTCCTTTGGCCGGTCTTCCGAGCGGGCGGTAAAGCAGCGCGCGGAATAAGCCAGCGGCAGATGGCCGTAGCTCAGCACTTCGACTTCAAACTGGTTGCGGATACCCAGCTCTTCGCACTGGGTCAGTAAATTAGCCAGCCAGTCGCGGGAGAGTTCCACCGGCATGCACCAGCGCACCATGCCCTGTTTCCGCAGCAGGCGCAGGGTAACGGCGTTGTAGCAGTTCAGCGCATGCCCGGCGACGAATGGTAGCTTGCGTTCGGCGCAGAGATTTACCACGCCCAAATCACTGGCCTCAATCAGAAATTCGCCGTTATCGACATAGCGCTTCAGCTCGCCCAGTTCAGAAGAGGCCTGCACCAGCGCGAGAGTGGAGAGCACCACCTGCTTGCCGCTAGCGGCCAGCGTTTTCGCCATTTCGATCCAGTCGCCAACTTTGGTGGCGCGGCGTTTGCTGCATACCGCTTCGCCGAGATAAATGGTGTCGGCGCTGCAGTTTGCCGCCTGCTGGTAAAAATCTTCCAGCGTCTCTTTTGGCCAGTAGTACAGCACCGGCCCTAATGAATATTTCATGTTTCTCACTGCCATTTACGGTGATAAGCGCCAAGGGTAGTTTGTGTCCCCTCGGACATGGCGCCCAGGATCTCCATCCAGGCGGACTGCGGTACGAAATTCTGCGGATCGGCTTTGCAGCGATCGATCGCCTGGCGCCAGACTTTCGCCACCTGGGTCACGTAAGCCGGGCTGCGCTGACGGCCTTCGATTTTCACCGAGGCGATATTGGCGGCCATCAATTCCGGCAACAGTTCCAGGGTGTTGAGGCTGGTGGGCTCCTCCAGCGCGTGATAGCGCTCGCCATCAACCAGGTAGCGGCCTTTGCACAGCGTCGGATAACCGGCATTTTCGCCATCCTGATAACGGTCAATCAGCACTTCATTGAGACGCGATTCCAGCCCCTGCGGCGTTTGCTGCCAGCGTACGAAGCGGGCAGGCGAACAGGCGCCGACGGTGTTGGGCGATTCGCCGGTCAGGTAGGAAGAGAGATAGCAGCGGCCTTCCGCCATGATGCACAGGCTGCCGAAGGCGAAGACTTCCAGCGGCACCGGCGTGGCGCGGGCCAACTGTTTCACCTGATGAATAGACAACACGCGCGGCAGTACGACGCGCGCGACGTCGAAGTTGCGATGATAGAAGCGAATGGCCTCTTCATTGGTGGCGGAAGCCTGCACCGAAACGTGACGCTCAATGTGTGGGTAACGTTCCGCAGCGTACTCCAGCATGGCGATATCGGCCAGAATGAGCGCATCGGCGCCCAGTTGAGCGGCCATATCCACTGCTCGCTGCCAGCGGGCGTAGCCGTCGGGATGAGCGAAGGTATTGATGGCGATATGCAGCTTACGACGGTGCTGATGCACAAAGCTGACGGCTTCCTGCAGTTTCTTTTCGGTGAAATTAAGGCCGGCAAAGTGGCGGGCGTTGGTATCATCTTTCAGCCCGATATAGACGGCATCGGCGCCGTTTTCGATGGCCGCCTTAAGCGCCGGAAGGTTACCGGCTGGGCAGAGCAGCTCCATAATTTTTCCTGAAAAATGCGGCCCGTCAGGGACGCTGAATGGTTAACGAGCAGGGATTTTAGTTAACCTTCTGGTGACAATTTTTGATTTGAGGCAGTTAAAAGTGTATTGGCGGCGCCAATAACTGGCGGCCGTCATCGCGTTTTTGTTGATTTACGCCGCTATGTTGTTTATGTGATATGGCACAATAGCGGAACTATTGCATTCATGGAGTAAAGCTTGTGTTGGATAAACTGCGTTCCCGGCTGGTCCACTTTGGCCCGTCTTTAATGAGCGTGCCGGTTAAGCTGGCGCCTTTTGCCCTCAAGCGCCAGGTGCTGGAGCAAGTGCTGAGCTGGCAGTTTCGCCAGGCGCTGGCGGAGGGGGAGCTGGAGTTTCTTGAGGGGCGTTGGTTAAGTATTCATGTGCGTGACATCGGTCTGCTGTGGTATACCTCGGTAGTCGATGGTCGACTGGTGGTCAGCCAGCAGGCCGACGCCGACGTCAGCTTCAGCGCCGACGCCAGCGATCTGTTAATGATCGCCGCGCGCAAGCAGGATCCGGATACGCTATTCTTCCAGCGTCGTCTGGTCATTGAAGGCGATACGGAGCTGGGACTGTATGTAAAAAATTTGATGGACGCCATTGAGCTCGAGCAGATGCCAAAAGCGCTGCGCGTGATGTTGCTGCAACTGGCGGATTTTGTCGAAGCTGGACTGAAGAGCCCGCAGAAACCTGAACAGACATCGGTAGGTGAGGCATGCTGATTCGAGTGGAGATTGGGATTGATGCACCGGGAATCGACGCGCTGCTGCGTCGTACCTTCGGCCGCGATGCCGAAGCGCAGCTGGTGCACGATCTGCGTGAAGATGGACTGATCACGCTGGGGGTAGTGGCGACGGATGATGAAGGCCAGGTGATCGGCTACGTTGCCTTCAGCCCGGTGGCGGTGGAAGGTGAAGAGCTGCAGTGGGTCGGCCTGGCGCCGCTGGCGGTAGATGAACGCTACCGCGGACAGGGCATTGGTCGGCAGCTGGTTTATGAAGGGCTGGACTCGCTGAATGAGTTTGGCTACGCCGCGGTGGTGACGCTGGGCGACCCGGATTTATACCGTCGCTTCGGCTTTGAACCGGCCGCGCGCTTCGATCTCCGCTGCCGCTGGCCGGACAGCGCCGAGGCGTTCCAGGTTCACCGTCTGGCGGATGACGCCCTCGACGGCGTCCATGGCCAGGTAGAATACAGCGAGCACTTTAATCGTCTTTAAGCCTTGCCAGCAGGGTTTCGAAGGCATCCTCTCCGGCAACGAGGCGCTCTTTTTCGCGCTTCGTTAGCTGCTTGACGCGATATTCCAGTCGCAATGCAAGTGAGTGTTCACCAACTTCGTGGCTAAAGGCCAGCTGCAGGTCGCCTTTGCCGCGCAACGCCTTTGCGCCTTTTCCCGCCTGATGCTGGCGAAAGCGGCGTGGCACGTCGGTGGTGATGCCGGTATAAAGGCGATTATCCGCGGTTCGAATGAGATACAGAAACCAGCACACGGTCACAAAGTCACTATGGTAAGGTGTGTGCACCATAGCATAATGGAGAAGAAAGATGGATACGCTTGCCGCCATTGGTCGCTGGCTGAGTAAACAGCACGTCGTCACCTGGTGCGTCTCCCGTGAAGACGAGCTGTGGTGCGCGAATGCCTTTTACGTCTATGACCCGGATACCGTGGCCTTTTATCTGCTCAGCGAGGAGCACACCCGCCATGGCCAGATGACCGGACAGAGGGCGAAGGTGGCCGGCACGGTTAACGGCCAGCCAAAAACGGTGGCCCTGATCCGCGGCGTGCAGTTCAAAGGCGAGATCCGTCGTCTGAGCGGTGACGAAGAGGCGCGAATGCGCCAGCGCTACGTCAAGCGCTTCCCGGTGGCCCGCATGCTGTCGGCGCCGGTATGGGAGATTCGTCCGGACGAAATCAAATTTACCGACAACACGCTGGGTTTCGGGAAAAAATTACACTGGCGGCGTGATGCCGGCGCCGAGCAGGCGTAGCGCTTCGCGATTGAAGGCCGGCAGATCGTCCGGCGTTCTGCTGGTGACCAGCTGTTCGTTATCGACCACCACCTCCTGGTCGTAAAACTCGCCCCCGGCGTTTTTCACATCCACCACAATCGGTTTCACCGCCGTGAGCTTACGTCCGCGGATCACATCGGCGCTGATCAGCAGCTGCGGGCCGTGGCAGATGGCAAACACCGGCTTACCGCCGTTGACAAAATCGCGGGTAAAGGTGACGAAGCGTTCATCACCACGCAGCTGGTCGGGAGAGTAGCCCCCGGGCAGCAATAAGGCATCAAATTCACCCGGTGTGACGTCATCGATGGCTCTGTCGATGGCGACCTCGGCTTCTCCCTGCTTACCCTTCACCGTTTTGCCAGCCTGCTTTTCGATCGTGATGACCTGATGCCCGGCGAGCTTAAAGGCTTCGGCGGGAGAGGTAAATTCAGAATCTTCAAAGTCGTCGGTAATGAGGACGGCTATCTTTTTACTCATGCTTCCTCCACTGTCTGGATGGTCAATGAGGTAATTCCATGATGATGGTGGATACTTACCTTGTAAGGTATTAAGCCTGGAACATGAGCCCGAAAGTGCAAGGCGGAGAATTCTGTAAAGGAGAACCAATGAGTCAGGTATTATTAACCGGCGCGACCGGGTTAGTTGGCGGTCACTTACTCCGGCTGCTGCAGAATGAGCCCCGTATAAGCACCATCGCCGCGCCGACGCGTCGCCCGCTGGCGCCAGCGGAAGGTGTCTTTAATCCTCACGATCCCCAGCTGACCGATGCCCTGGCGCAGGTGGTTGACCCGGTGGATATCGTCTTCTGTTGCCTGGGAACGACGCGCCGGGAGGCCGGGAGCAAAGAGGCCTTCGTCCATGCTGACTACACGCTGGTGGTTGATACCGCGCTGACCGGCAAACGACTGGGTGCGCAACATATGCTGGTGGTTAGCGCGATGGGCGCCAACGCCCACTCGCCGTTTTTCTACAATCGGGTGAAGGGGGAAATGGAGGCGGCGCTGATTGAGCAAGACTGGCCGCGGCTGACCATCGCCAGGCCGTCGATGCTGTCAGGCGAGCGGGAAAAAAAGCGGGCCAATGAGACCTTCCTCGCACCATTGTTCCGGCTCTTGCCGGGGAACTGGAAATCCATTGCGGCCCGCGATGTGGCGATCGCCCTGCTGGCGGAGGCGCTGTCGCCCACCCACGAAGGGGTGCGAATTCTGTCATCATCGGAACTACGGGAGCGCGCCGCGCGGCAGGCTGAATAGCGGTTTGCAAACGCAGGCTTCCGGCGTAGTATTCACGGCTTCAATTCATATCCACATTTCTTGCTGGGGAATGCTATGGCTGGTCAGTCTTCATCTCAGGCGGCGTCACCATTTCAATGGTGGAAACCCGCGCTTTTCTTTCTCGTCGTGATTGTTGGTCTGTGGTACGTCAAATGGCAGCCGTACTACGGGAAAGCCTTCACCGCTGCGGAAACCCACAGTATCGGTAAATCCATTCTTGCCCAGGCCGACGCTAACCCGCTGATGGCGGCGTGGGACTATGCGATGGTTTACTTCCTTGCCGTCTGGAAAGCGGCGGTGCTCGGCGTGCTGCTCGGGTCATTGATTCAGATACTCATTCCGCGCGACTGGCTGCTACGCACCCTGGGACAATCGCGGTTTCAGGGCACGCTGCTGGGAGCGATTTTCTCGCTGCCCGGCATGATGTGCACCTGCTGCGCCGCGCCGGTCACGGCCGGGATGCGCAAACAGCAGGTGTCGATGGGCGGGGCGCTGGCGTTCTGGATGGGGAACCCGCTGCTCAACCCGGCGACGCTGGTGTTTATGGGCTTTGTTCTGGGCTGGCAGTTTGCGCTGGTTCGCCTGGTGGCGGGCCTGGCGACAGTATTAACTGTGGCGACGCTGGTGCAGAAATGGGTGAAAGAGGCGGCGACGCAGCCGGTAGCGGTGCCAGATGTACAGGCGGAGGCGACTCAGGGCGGCTTCTTTAGTCGCTGGCTGCGGGCGCTGTGGACGCTGTTCTGGAACACGATCCCGGTTTATATCCTCGCGGTGCTGGTGCTGGGAGCGGCGCGCGTCTGGCTGTTCCCGCACGCCGATGGCGTGGTGGATAATACGTTGTTCTGGGTTATCGCGATGGCGATCGCCGGCTGCCTGTTTGTGATCCCTACCGCGGCGGAAATTCCGATTGTGCAGACAATGATGCTGGCGGGTATGGGGACGGCGCCCGCGCTGGCGCTGCTCATCACACTGCCGGCAGTGAGCGTGCCGTCGCTGATTATGCTGCGTAAAGCCTTCCCGGCCAAAGCGCTGTGGCTGACGGGCGGACTGGTGGCGCTGTGCGGGGCGATTGTCGGTGCGCTGGCGCTGGTGTAGTTTGCCGTAAACGTACGCATAGCCGGATTGGATGCCGGGTGGCGGCTACGCCTTACCCGGCACACAACGTACAGGGGGCGGTAGCCCGGCTAAGCGCAGCGCCAGCCGGGAAACTGCAGCTTTATTTAATGTAGGTAAAGGCGGTGGTCACCCGGGATACGCCGCTTACCCGGCTGGCAATATCCGCCGCCGCCCGGCCTTCGCGGTCGGTCACCAGCCCCATCAGGAAGACTTCGCTGTTTTCCGTGGTTACTTTCACGTTCGAGGATTTGACCTGATCGGTGCTCAGGAGCTGCGAACGCACCTTGGTGGTAATCCAGGTATCAGACGAGGCGGTGCCTAAACCAATCGGCTGGCCCTGGCGCACTTCATTAAACACTTCCGTGGTCCCTTCCACGCCCATGGCGATTTGCTTGGCGCGCGCGGAGAGGTCCGGCGTCGGCGACTGGCCGGTCAGCAGGACTTTGCCCTGATAAGCGGTGACGTTGATACGGGCCTGTTTCTTAATCTGTTCATCTTTCGACAAGGCGCTATTGACGCGCAGTTCCAGGGTACTGTCATCGACCTGGGTTCCCACCGTACGCGGGTCCGTTGCGGCTTTGGTGCCGACTGCTGCCGTTCCGACTACCGCGGCGGCAACGCAGCCCTGCAGCAGTAGTGCAGAAAGCAGGATGGCGAGGGGCGAGAGAGCCTTCATGTGTTCTCCTTAATCGTCCTGGTGTGGAAAAAGAGTGTTATCTATCAAATCGCACAGACAGTTGACGGTCAGCATGTGCATCTCCTGGATACGCGCGCTGCGATGGGAGGGGATGCGGATTTCGACATCCTGTTGACCTAACAGGCCCGCCAGCTCACCGCCGTCATAGCCGGTTAACGCGACGATGGTCATGTCGCGGGTCACGGCGGCTTCCACCGCCTTGACGATGTCCCGACTGTTTCCGCGCGTAGAGATCGCCAGCAGCACATCGCCGGCGTGTCCCAGGGCGCGCACCTGCTTGGCGTAGATCTCGTCATGCAAGCGATCGTTAGCGATGGCGGTTAAGACCACATTATCGGTATTTAGTGCAATGGCAGGTAAACCAGGGCGTTCCGTTTCAAAGCGATTAATCATGCTGGCAGCAAAATGCTGTGCGTTGGCGGCGGAGGTGCCATTACCACAACAGAGGATTTTGTTGCCGTTAAGCAGGGACTGGACGAGCGTCATCGCCGCCCGGGAGATGGCGTCCGGGAGTGCTTCCGCTGCGGCAATTTGGGTTTGAATGCTTTCGGTAAAGCAGGCTTTGATTCTGTCGAGCACGGGATCCCTTACTTCTGGTATTACGCTATTCGCCAAAGGCGTTTTTTAGCCATTGGATGTCGTTTCCGGTGAAGGCTACCACATCGAAACGGCAATCCACAGTCTCAAAGCTCCCATTCTGTCGGCAGAGCCACAAACGGGCGGCTTTAAGCAGTCGTTGTTGTTTTTGCGGAGTGACGCTGGCTGCCGCATCACCGTACCGGGCGCTACGGCGGTAGCGCACTTCGATAAAAACGGTGACCGTGCCGTCGCGCATGATAAGGTCAATTTCGCCGCCACGCTCGCGGGCATTGGCGGCGATAAAACGCAGGCCCTGGCCTTCCAGCCAGCGGCGAGCCTGGTTTTCCCAGGCATCGCCGGTCTGTTTGCTTAGCTGGCCGGAACGATTTTTCCCTGCTGGTACTTGAGCCATGACAGTTTCCTGTTAATCACGCAATCCTGGTTGGCCGTCAGATCGCCGGTATTGCCGTTCAGCTCGAAGCCAGGCGTCTGGCGCATTTGCGTGAAGTGATTTGCCAGTGACCAGGCGTCAGCGCCCATGGCATACAGACGCGCCAGCGAGTAGTCATTACGCACCGCGGACAGCGCCTGCTGCATTAGCGACGGATTGCTGCCGGCCAGCATTGGGATCTCACTATACTGCAAGCCTTCCATCTCCAGACGGAAATCCGGCCCCGCGGTGCCCTGGGCGCTGCGCGAGCTGGCGTACAGGGTGACATTGCTCTGGCTGCCGTTGCGCATGGCGATCATCGGTTTGATATAGGCAATCTGTTCCGGGGTGGCGAGGATATAGGCCGCATCGACGCTGCCGCCGCTGCTTACCGGCATCTCATCCGCACTGCCGAGGATGCTGTTCTGCGCTGATGGCAGGGTGGAGACCGGGGTGCCGCTCAGCGCAATGCCCCCGCCGCCGTTCACGCCGGCGCGCAGCTCGGCCGTGGATCCAAAACGCTGCTGCAGGACGCTGGCGCCGCCCAGCTTCAGCCACTCGTCGGCAAAAGCGCTAACCACACGATCGCCCAGCGCGCCGCGCGGAACCAGCAGCAGCGGGGTCTGTTTCCCCTGTTGGTGGATATGTCGGGCGGCGTCACGCGCTTCGTCTTCCGGAGAAAGCGCGAAATAGCAGAGGTTAGCGCGGCTTTCGACTTTTTCCGGCTGGTTGAGGGCCAGCACATTGAGCGGCGTGTTGCTCTTGATAACCTCTTCAACGTTTTCTTTCAGCAACGGCCCAACCACCAGGGTGGCGCCATCCTGCTGCGCCTGGGCGAGCAGCTGGCTTATCGGCTGGCTGGTGGTGTCGTAAATTTTCAGTTCCGCAGAAGGGTTAGCGGCGGTTGCGACCACGGGCTGCGGCTGTGCGGCCGGCGCGGTAACCGGCTGGGTGGCCGGGGAAGCGGTAGTCTGCGGCGTGGCGGATGTTGCCGGCGCCTGGGCTGCCGGTTCCGCAGCAGGCGCTGCCTGGTCCTGCGTCGGGGCCTGAACCGGATCCGCGCGGCTTCCGGTGGCGGTAAGATCGCTGATTTCTGCCTGCGACGGACTCACCACATCATCATTACCGGAGACATTCGCCGCCTGGGCGACCTGGGCGGGAACCGCGCTGCCCGTCACCGACGGCGCGCCGTTTTTGGCGGCTTCAAAGCCCTGCTGGATAGTGCGGCCGAAGATCGACGCCTGACCGTTTAGCGGCAGAAAAAGCGCAATCTTGTTGATGGACGCGGGCTTATAGTTTTGCATATTCACAAGCGCCGTCGGCAGCATTTTAGCGCCCGGGTTTTGCGGATAGCGCGTCTGCCAGTCTTTAACGCCCGCTTTCAGTAGCGTCGGATCGTTGCGGTTGTCAAACCACATCCGCTGCAGATCCAGCCAGCCCTGGAGGATATTTTCATCGGCGTTGATCACCAGCGCATTGGCCTGGTCCTGGGGCATCGAGGTGAGCGCTTGCCAGGTCGCATCAATATTTTTCTGACGCTGTTTGGCGTCACTCAGCAGCGGCTGCTGGGCGATTAAGGCGCGCAGCAGGGTCAGCGATGGTTTGCCCTGGCTGGCATCGATTTGCGCCTGCCAGTAGCGCGCCTGCTGAGGCTGCTCAAGGTTTGTCGGATCGATCTTAGCCAGCAGATTACGGGCGGCCTGATAATCGTTCTGCGCCAGCTTCACTTCCACCGCCAGCAGCGACTGTTCACGGGCCTGAGTGCTGTTCAGGTTCGCCGGCAGCTGGTTAAACAGGTCGATAGCCTGCTGCTTCTTCCCTTCCTGCAGTAGTGCACGAATGGCGAGTAATTGCCAGTTGGTCTTGCTATCATTCGTGCTTTGCTGCATCTGCTGTAAGTAGAAACTGGAGTTGGCCTGCGACGTACCCTGCATAAACGCCGCGCTTTGATCCTGCGTGTGGGTGCCGCAGCCAGCAAAAATAAGAGTCGCCAGCAATACGGGCAGGCAGCGCGCGGGCTTAGAACGAAGAAATGTTGACGGTACCATAAGTGTCCAGTGATATTTTTTTGGCTCAATGCTCAATATTAAATCGGCAATACGGACGAGACAATGAAACAACACGAATCAGCGGATAATTCTCAGGGGCAGCTCTATATTGTGCCCACTCCGATAGGAAATCTGTCTGATATCACGCAGCGTGCACTGGAAGTGCTGCAAGCCGTTGATTTAATTGCAGCGGAAGATACCCGTCATACCGGTTTGCTGCTGCAACATTTTGCGATAAACGCCCGTTTGTTTGCGCTTCACGACCATAATGAGCAGCAAAAGGCGGAAACCCTGCTTGCCAAACTGAAAGAAGGGCAAAACATCGCGCTGGTTTCCGATGCCGGCACGCCGCTGATTAACGATCCTGGTTACCATCTGGTGCGCACCTGCCGCGAAGCGAATATTCGCGTGGTGCCGCTGCCGGGCCCCTGTGCGGCTATCGCCGCCCTGAGCGCCGCCGGCCTGCCTTCCGACCGTTTCTGTTATGAAGGCTTCCTGCCGGCGAAATCGAAAGGCCGCCGCGATACCCTGAAAGCGCTGGAAGAAGAGCCGCGCACCCTTATCTTCTATGAGTCGACCCACCGTCTGGTGGAGAGTCTGGAGGATATCTGCGCGGTACTGGGAGAATCCCGCTATGTGGTGCTGGCTCGTGAGCTGACCAAAACCTGGGAGTCGATCCATGGCGCGCCGATTGGTGAGCTGGTGGCGTGGGTGAAGGAAGATGAAAACCGTCGCAAAGGCGAGATGGTGCTGATCGTCGAAGGTTTCAAGGCTCAGGAAGAGGCGCTGCCGGCGGCCGCGCTGCGTACTCTGGCGCTGCTGCAGGCGGAGCTGCCGCTGAAGAAAGCCGCCGCGCTGGCCGCGGAAATCCACGGCGTGAAGAAAAATGCGTTGTATAAGTACGCCCTGGAGCAGCAGGGGGAGTAAACGATGAGCCGTTACCAACCGCCGTTTAGCATCACACCCTCGGTCCTCAACCTTGTCGTTGAGATTGGGGAATTGCTTGGGCATTGGTCGGCGAAACGTGGACAAGCATCGCCGTTGCTGCGTAAAGAAAACCGCATTCGTACTATTCAGGCGTCACTCGCGATTGAACATAATAGCCTGAGCATGGAACAGGTAACGGCGCTGCTGGAAGGCAAACGGGTTCTGGCGCCGGCTAAGGATATTCAGGAAGTGAGAAATGCCATTCGTGCTTATGAATTAATGCCCGGATGGCATGCGGCAAACATTAGCGATCTTCTGACGGCGCATAAAACGCTGATGACCGGGCTGGTTGATCGTCCAGGCGCTTTACGTGGCGGAAACGTCGGCATTTATCGCGGTACGCAGGTGATACATATGGCTCCGCCTGCTGCCCAGGTCCCAAGATTGATCGCTGATTTACTCAGTTGGCTGGAACACACCGAGCTACATCCTTTAATTGCCAGTTCAGTTTTTCACTACGAGTTTGAGTTCATTCACCCTTTCGCTGATGGCAATGGTCGGATGGGGCGTTTATGGCAGACGTTGATTCTAAGCCAGTGGCGTCAGGAATTGGCCTGGCTGCCGGTTGAAACGCTGATCCACCATCAGCAAGAACGTTATTACGACATTTTAGGTGCTTGTGATAAAACCAGTGATTGCACGCTATTCGTGACCTGGATGTTGCAAAATATCCTGGCGGCGCTGAAAGAAGGTCTGGAAACTTCATTCATCGTGTCGGAAGAAATGTCGGAAGAAATGTCGGAAGAAATCGACGTCAAATTAGCCCCACCGGAAAACGCAATTTTGCGTTTGCTAACCGAAAAGCCGGAATTAACGGCGAGAGCGCTGGCGGAGATCTTGGGGATATCAGCACGTACGGTTGAGCGTCATCTGCAAGGGCTACAGGCGAAAGGGAGATTGATTCGCATAGGCGCCAAAAAAGGTGGAAGCTGGCTGGTTAAGTAGAACCAGCCGCCATGATGTTCCACTCAGCGTGCAATTACACTATCTTCAGTTCCACCTTTTTGCTGCTTAACGCTGCACGGTCATTTTCACTAATGCCGTCGTCGGTGATCACGCAGTCTATCTTTTCCATCGGCAGTACCTGGTTAAAGCCCCGGCGATTGAATTTGCTGGCGTCGAGCACGGCGATCACCTGATGCGCGGCGGCGGCCATCACGCTGCTGATGGAGTAGCCTTCGTTAAAGGTGGTGATGCCATTGGTGGCGTCGATACCGTCGGCGCCGACAAACATCAAATCGGCGCAAATACCTTGCAGCGAACGTTCGGCAATCGTGCCGTGCATCGAATGCGTTTTGTGCCGCACGGTACCACCGCACACCACCAGGGTGATATCTTTATTTTCTGCCAGAGTAAACGCGGCGGGCAGGCTGTTGGTGATGACGGTGATATTGGTCATCCGTACTAATGCCTCGGCGATAAGAAGAGTGGTGCTACCGCTATCGAGGATCACCGTCATACCTTCACGGATCATCGCTGCCGCGGCATGGGCGATGCGCTTTTTGGGATCGCTGGCAAGCTGATAGCGGTCTTCAAGCACCACTTCCTGATTCTCGGCGTCGGTCAGGTCGCTACCCGCACGGGCGGCGCCGCCGTGAAAACGGGTTAACAGTCCTTTTTCTTCCAGTAAGCGGAGATCGGCACGGATCGTTACCTCAGAGATGCCAAAGAGATTCGAAAGGTCTAGAACCAATACGCTACCCTGCGTATTCACCATATCGACAATTTTGTTCCTTCGTTCAAATGAGTTCATCTTGATTTGCCTGATAATTAACTCATCTCAGTGTAATCGAAGGGTAACGAAAGGTGAACGATAATTTTCGAAAGGTTGGATGAGCCAGCGCTGATGGCTGGCTCGGGCGGTCAAGAGAGTTTGAGCAGGATTTTGCCTTGCATTGGCGCGCCGTTGAGCGCCTGCACTGCACGAGCGAAGCTTTCTGCGTCGCCACGATGGGCGATCAGCGGCGCCAGCTGCAGGCGTTTTTCAGTCAGCAGACGGGTGGCCGTTTGCCACTCTTCTCCCGGCCACGGGCCAGAGTAGTTCATCCAGCTACCCACAATATTCAACTCCTTACGCAGAATCTGCCCGAAGGTGGCTGCCGGGAGGGTTAAATCATGATGAAGCGTGCCAACCAGCGCCAGCTGCGCCCGCGGACCGGCGGCCTCAATCGCCAGCGCGACGGTCTGCGGCGTACCGGCGGTCTCGAGGACTAACTGATCGAACTGAATGGCTTCCAGCGCCTGCTGAATCGCCTGGCCGCTCATCTCGCGACTGTTGAACACATGGGTTGCGCCAAGGGTTTTGGCCAGCTCCAGCTTCTGCGGATTGATATCGATCGCCGTGACGCTGTTGGCGCCCAGTTCGCGGGCGCACTGTAGCGCCAGCAGGCCGATGGTGCCGGCGCCGATAATAATCACGTTTTTACCTTCACAGCCCTGCGCCAGATGAAAAGCGTGCAGGCCAACGGTTATCGGTTCTATAAACGCGCCATCATCAATTGGCATCTGGTCCGGCAGGCGGAACAGGTTGGCGCGCTTTACCACCACATATTCGGCGTTGCCGCCTTCGCTGCGTGAGCCGACGAACTGATACTGTTTACATAAAGAGAAATACTCGCGCTGGCATTGCGGGCACTGGAAGCAAGGCAGCAGCGGCACGCAGGCGACGGCATCGCCGGGCTGCAGGTCGGTTACCGCCGCGCCGTAGGATTCCACATAACCGCTGAATTCGTGCCCCAGCGTAATAGGGTAGTAATGCGCCCCTTTGGCGAAAATGCGCGGGATATCGGAGCCGCATAACCCGGAACTGACCACTTTGACCAGGACATCGTTTTCCGTTTGCAGCGTGGGGATAGGGCGTTCTTCAACGCAGACGTTCCCCTCAGCATGGATTACCACTGATTTCATAACATTCTCCAGCTATAAGATTCAGGGGAGCGAACGCTCCCCTTTTAGATCAAGACATGCCTGTACTTTGTTGCGGGGCAGCGCTTTTTTCTGCTTTTTCCGCGGCGATGAAGCCGCGAGCGCGACGCCAGGTCAGTAGAACGCCGGCCAGATAGATGATGCCGATGACCGCGAAGCCAACCACATTTTGCCAGGTAAAGAGCTGGATCAGCAGCCAGGTAATCGGCGAACCACCCTGGTCCATTGAGGCCACCATGCCGCCGGCTTTCAGGGCCCCGGCGTTTGCCGCCAGCTGGGTGTGCAGGCCAATGGTCTGGGTGGCGATCCACAGGGTGATTCCCATAATGATGACCCCGGAAATCAACGTGCGGAACAGATTGCCCTGATGTACAGCCACTGCCATCGCTACGAAGAAGCCGATGGTGGCCAGGTCACCAAATGGCAGAACCTGGTTGCCAGGGACCACGACGGCGATAAGAATGGTCAGCGGGATGAAAATCAGGCTGGCCGAGACTACCGAGGTATGACCGAGCAGCAGCGCCGGATCGAGACCAATCAGGAATTCCTGGCCGCCGAATTTAGCCTGCAGACGTTTACGCGCCTGTTTGGCTATCGGGGTGAGGCCATCCATAATCGGTTTGATCACCCGGGGCATCAGCAGCATCACCGCTGCGGTTTTCACCGCCAGCTGAAGAATGCCCTTCAGGTCGTAACCCGCCAGCGCGCCAATCACCAGCCCCATGACGAAGCCAACGGTAACCGGTTCACCGAAGGGGCCGAAGCGTTTCTGAATGTCATCGGCGCTAAAGTGAATACGGTTAAGACCGGGGATCTTGTCGATGATGGTATCCACGAGGACGGCAACTGGCCCTAAATACGCCGAACTGCCGTGCGGGATCGCAATACCCTCGAGGCCGAAGAAATCGCGGGTATCTTTGGCAAACCAATCGCCCAGCTTATACACAAAAGCAGCATGCACCACCACGCCGAGAATACCTATCCAGTACGACCCGGTCGCGATATGCAGCATTGCGCCGGTAAAGGTCATATGCCAGATGTTCCAGATATCAACATTCACCACGCGGGTCATACGGGTAACCAGCATCACGATATTGACCGCGATGGCCACCGGGATCGCCACCAGGGCGATTTGCGACGCCCAGGTCATCGGTGATGAACCCGGCCAACCGATGTCGATCACGTGAAGATTAATCTGGAAATGCTCCGCCATCGCCTTTGCCGCCGGGCCGATGGAGTCGAGCATCAGGCCAATGACCAGCCCGATGCCGACAAACCCGATCCCGATATGTAGACCGGATTTAAAACAATCCCCGAGCTTCATCCCCAGTAATTTGGAGAAGATAATGATCACGATCGGCAGCATCACCGTCGGACCGAGATCGAGGATATAACGCATGATTTCGCTAAACATGGCGTTTACTCCGCGAGGATGCCGAGGATTTTCTGTTGTAAGGCTTCAATGCCGACGCCCGAGACGAATGGCATGCCGTGCACCACCGGAATGTCGCCGAAGGTCCGCTCCACGCGCGCGGTGGTGCAGATCAGGTCCGCCCCGTCCATGTAGGTTTCGATTTCATTGACCCGGCACTGCACCAAATCCAGTTCAATATTGTGGTCTGCACATAGCTCTTTAATCTCTTCTGCCGCCATCGTGGAGGTGGCGACGGCACCGCCGCAGGCGACGATAACTTTACGTTTCATAGGGTACCCCTTTTATTATCAGTATCTTATGAAGCCACGGCGCTAAGCTCGGGCTCAAGGATTAATTGCTGGAACCGCACCGGCAGCCGATCGTCGGAAGCGGCGAGCAGTGCCTCCAGCGTGTGCGGATTTTGTAGCTCACTAAATAACCGGCGCAGCAGCTTCAGCTGTGCCGCCGGGTTTTCAACAATCAGCGCGATGATGAGCGAAACGTCGATTTCGCCGTCGTCGTCAGCGCGCTGAAAAGAGACCGGCATGTCCGGACGTATCAGGTAAATGGCCGGTGATTTCGCGTGGATCGCTTCGCAGTGCGGGATAGCGACAGCATGCTTCTCCAGGGCGATGCCGGTGGGAAAAGTCGCTTCGCGTTCGAGCAGGGCGGCGGGATAGCTGTCATGTACGACGCCTCGCGCCAGCATCTCTGCGCCAATGTGTTCCAGTGCCTGCTGACTGGAACTGAAATGAATGCCGGTACGAACAAACAGTTGACTCATATATCCTCTTAACTTCACGCGGTTTCAGAAGAACAGCCGTAGCGATAGGCACGCAGGACATCCTGGATTTTGTCGAGGATCAGCGCGTGCGGCTCGGCGTTCAGTTCATTCAGCGACAGTCGTTCAAACTGCACCGGCATATACTGGCTGATAAGCCCCAGCGGTAGTTTAGCGTCGGTCAGATTAGCGATAAGTTTCTCAACGCTTTGGCGAATACGCGGATGCGGCCAGTAATAACGGATACGGTCGGAAAGGCTGAAGTGGATATCGACCATCGCCTGGCTCCAGGTGGGGCGATAGTATTTTTTCCAGTAGCCGGGTTCGTTAAGCATCACTTCGTCGATCACCTCCATCACGCGACTGCGAGACTCCGGGGCGATCAGCTCATTTTCCATTTGGGCGAGGGCAAAGATGGCTTCACGCAGGGCAAAGGTGAGCGCCGGGCCGACTTTCAGAATGGCGAAGTGGTCGCGGACCAGCGCACGATAAGCCTGGCGGGTTTGGTAGTCGGTGGAGTGCGCTTCGTAGACCATCGGGGTGCTTTCGATCCAGGCGGAGAGCGCTTTCGCTTCCTGCGGCTGGTAATGAATGATTTGCGTATGGTCGAACTCCACGCCGGGCTGCACGACGATGGCGATAACTCGCTCCAGCGCGGCGTCGAGCCCCAGTTTACGGAAGGCGGCTTCATGGGTTTCGAGCGTCGCGGCGGCATCCTGCGCCCGGGTGACATGTACGCTGCCGATGGTGCTGGCCTCGCCGCCGGGAACCGGAACTTCGGTCCCGATGACGTAGGTCAGGTGGCGCTTTTGCTCATCGCTGGCGGTCTCTTCGGCAGCCTGACACAAGCGAGCGGCGCGCTCAGCAACCACACCTGGATCCAGCGGCACCGGATCGTCAGCACAGGACATTGATGCATCGAGATGGATTTTACTAAAGCCGGCGGCGACGTAGGCTTTGATCAGGTCGATTGATTTTTCCATCGCCACGGCGGCCGGTTCGTCTTGCCAGCAGTTCGGTCCAAGATGGTCGCCGCCAAGAATAATGCGCTCCGCCGGAAAACCGACGGTACGCGCGATGTTGTAGACGAAGTCGCGGAAATCGGCCGGCTGCATGCCGGTGTAGCCACCAAACTGATTCACCTGGTTGGACGTCGCTTCGATCAGCACCTTATTGTTGGTCGACAGGTCGAAACGTAACGCCGCTTCGATAACCAGCGGATGCGCCGAACATACTGAACAGATGCCGATATGTTCGCCTGACTTATGGCGAGTGATAATGTCTTTCATTTACAACCTCCGTTTTCTTTCGAATATATTCGTTATGTTTTGTTTTGGTCGCAAATGGCTTTGTTTTGATTTGTGATCTGCATCGATAAATAGTGTTGTAACGCAGTGAAAGGCATCGTCTTTCGAGACAAAAACGCCCTGACCAGGAAGACAGGGCGTTTTTAATTGATTGAAAATTAACTAAATATTCGGGATAGCCAGCTGCGTTTCGTTTTGACGGCTTCCTGGGAGACCTGCTGCGGCTGGGCGGCAATTTCGCCGAGACCGGCGTTAAAAGCGTCACCAATGGCTTTTAACGCCTGCTGCGCATCGTTGCCGCTGGCCATAAAGTGCAGACGATGACCCTGTTTGGCGCCCAGCGATACGACGCGCATCAGATTCTTGGCATCAACAATGGCGGAGCGCGTATCAAGGTTTTCGACCCGGATTTGCGATCGCCACTGCTTGACGGCTTTCACCAGCACCGCGCTGGGACGGGCATGTAGCCCGTGCGGATTACGCAGGGTAAAGGTGGCCTCTTCGTCAAATTGCGGCGCGGGTTGTGGTTCTTCGCCTGCTGGCAGAGGAATGTCGCCGGCGAGAATTTCCAGCACCGCCTGGGGGGTATCAGCGCGCGTCAGCGCCTCAGGTACTCGATCATCACCCAGAGCATGGGTGAGCTGGCGCAAAATATCGAGATGCTCATTGTCCTGAGCTGCGATACCGACAATCAGATAGGCGGTTTGCTCCTCACCCCAGTCAACCCCCTGCGGACAAGCCAGCACCTTAACGCCCGTTTTAAGCACTGCGTCGCGACTGTGCGGCGTACCGTGGGGAATGGCAATGCCGTTGCCCAGATAGGTGCTGATTTGCCCCTCGCGCTCGCGCATGCCTTGTAGATAGTCTGCCCGCGTATGTCCGGCATGGGTCAGGGCTGCAACGACACGCTGTAGCGCCTCGTCTTTCGTTTTGACCTGACGATCGAAACAAATATCGGCAGAAGTCAGTTGCATAGCTTGCTCCTTATTTCATGGCGCCAGCAAGAGCTGTCGCTTTGTCAGTGCGTTTTTGCCACAGCCGCCAGCATCCCAGCATAAGTGCCCCGCAGGCGGAACCGGCGAGAATGCACAGCACCCACATCAACGGTTTACTGACCAGCGGCAGGATTAAGAAGCCGCCGTGCGGTGCCGGAACCTGAATATGCAGGCTGTAGCTGAGTACCGCAGAAATTGAGGAGGCGATCATCATCATCGGGATCACCCGCAGCGGATCCTTGGCGGCAAAGGGAATTGCACCTTCGGTAATGTGCGTGCAGCCGAGGATATAGTTGACCATCCCGGCGGCGCGTTCCTCCTCGCTAAAGCCTTTCGGAAAGAACGTGGTCGCCAGAGCGATGACCAGCGGCGGCGTGATGCAGGCGGCAGATACACCGGCCATAAAGAAGTAGTTACCTTGACCCAGCAGCAACGTACCGGTGACATAGGCCGCTTTGTTGACCGGCCCGCCGAAGTCGAAGGAGCACATTGCGCCTACCACGATCCCCAGCAGGATTGGGTTGGCTTCTTGTAAAGAGCTGAGCCAGTTCATCATGCCATTGTTGATCGCTGCCACCGGCTGGCCGAGCAGGACCATCATCACGCCGATCACCAGGACGCCTATCAGCGGCATAATAAAGATCGACTTCAGCCCTTCGTACTGGCGCGGCAGACCGTCGAGCAGATGACGGATCAGCAGCATAAAATACCCGGCGGCAAAACCGGCGATGATCCCTCCGAGGAATCCGGCGCCGGTGGCGTTCGCCAGCAGACCGCCGACAAAACCGGCAACCATGCCAGGGCGGCCAGATATCGACCAGGCAATATAGGCGGTAAACACCGGCACCATGATGGAGAACGCCTGCTGACCGACTTTCATCAGCGTGGCGGCAATCACGTTATACTGCGGTGAATTCGGGTCGGCGGAGTAGATACCCCATAAGAAAGAAACAGCGATTAAGATCCCGCCGGCGACAACGAAGGGTAGCATGTTGGAAACGCCGCTCATCAGATGTTTGTAAATCTGTCGGCCGAACGATTCTCGCTCATATTTCTCGTCTGGATCCGTTGCCGCGGAGAATCCCTGACGACGCGGCGCCTGACCGTTAACGACTTTATTAATTAATTCCGCCGGATGGTGAATGGCTTCTTTAACCGGCACCTCAATAACCGGTAAACCATTAAAACGTTCGGCATTAACATCTTTATCGGCAGCGATAATGACGCCATAAATATCCTTCAGGTCTTCCGGCGTAATGGCGTTTTCTATGCCGGAAGCGCCATTGGTTTCGACTTTTATTTCAACGTTTAATTTTTTCGCTGCGGTTTTTAAGGCCTCTTCAGCCATAAATGTATGAGCAATACCTGTAGGGCAGCCGGTCACGGCAATAATTTTTTTCATAATCGGACCTTTATAATTGGACGATCTGAAGTTGTTGTAATAATTCTTGCGTACGGTTTAATTTACCCAGCCCGGCGGAGGCGGCCACATCAGCGCCGGTGGCGCTGGCCAGCGCCAGGGCCTGGGGAATATCGTCTGTGTTAAGCCAATGGCTGAGGAATGCACCCAGCGCGGCATCGCCGGCGCAGGCCGAGCTGACCAGTTCGATTTTCGGTGCCGAGCAGAACCACAGTTGCGCGCCGTTCGAAAAATAGAGCCCTTGCGCGCCAAGGGTCAGCAGAACATTGCGAGCCCCGAGCTGGTGGAGCGTTTGCATTGCTTCGCGTACCCGCCGGGGGCTGCTGACATCCAGACCAAAGATCTCTTTCAGCTCGTCGTCATTGGGTTTAATCAATAGTGGACGCCACTCTAACAGCTGGCGCAGCACCGGGTGGCTGATATCTAAGATGACTTCACACCCTTTCTGCTGGCACAGCACCAGAATCTCGCTATAGAACCGGCTCTCTATTCCCGGTGGCAGACTGCCGCTGATAACTAAATAATCACCGGGCGCGACGCACTGTAAATGGTGAAGAATTTGTTCTTTTCCTTCATCGTCAATCCGCGCGCCGGGATTTACCAGTTTGTATTCATCACTGCCGTCGTTAATAAATATATTTATACGGGTCGGTTCAGCGACCCATGCCGGTGTGACATTAATATGCTGTTTGCGTAGTTCCTCAACGATATAGCGGCCGGTAAAACCGCCGAATATGCCCATGACATGGGTTGGCTGCTGGTAATGATGTAATACCAGCGAGACGTTAACCCCTTTACCATTCGGGCAATATTCCGTTTGCCGGGTGCGGTTGACTGCCGCCGGCTGGAGCGGATCGCAAAAGATATTCATATCGATCGCGGTATTCAGTGTCAGGGTGTGGATCACAGCAAGGCTCCTTCGATCCGCTGATTACAGTTGTCCTTCGCAGCCACAAACGTGAATGACTTTGCGAACGACCTCTTTCATTGCCGCTTTCGCCGGTTTCATATAGTGACGAGGATCGTTGGCGCCCGGATTTTCCAGGAAGTAGGCTTTCAGCGCATCCGAGAAAGCGATTTTTAGTTCGGTGGCGACGTTGACTTTGCATACGCCCAGAGAAATGGCGCGACGAATATCACTATCCGGCAGGCCGGAAGCGCCATGCAGAACCAGCGGAACGTCAACGCAGTCGCGAATAGCCGCCAGGCGCTCAAAATCAAGCTTCGGTTCGGCGGTGTAAAGGCCGTGCGCGGTACCGATGGCGACGGCCAGCGAATCAATACCGGTACGAGCGACAAATTCGCGGGCCTGTTCGGGGTTGGTATAGAGCGCATCTTTAGCATCGACCACCAGATCGTCTTCAACTCCGCCCAGACGGCCCAGCTCGGCTTCAACGCTGGCATCATAGCGGTGGCTCAACTCCACCACGCTTTTTACCAGTGCCACATTCTCCTCGAACGGTGAGTGAGAGCCATCGATCATGACCGAGCGGATCCCTGCCTGCACTTTGCGCGTGATATCAGCCAGATCCTCGTGATGATCGAGGTGCAGGGCGAGCGGGAGATCCCACTTTTTTGCCAGATCGCGGGCGATCGCCACCACGTTGCCGGTGCCGGCATAGCTGTAGGTACCGGGGGTGCCGGCAAGGATCAAGGGGGAGCGCAACTCAGCCGCCGTTTCAACAACGACCTGCATGGTTTCTAGGTTATGGATATTGAAAGCCGGCACGGCATAACTCTGTCGCTGAGCTTTTAATAGCATGTTTTTACTGGAAATGATGTACATTTTAGTCCTCTGTTTTCATCTTGTAAGTTATTTTTGGTTAATAACCTTCAGTTTGAAAGTAATGTAACGATCGTCTCGCCTTTTAGGTGTGATCCACCGCACACAATGATGAATTGATTTTTAAAATGAAAGTTAATAGTATTTCTAATGTTTCTTTTTTAAAGTTTAAGTTGGTAAGGTGCCAATTTGTAACTACATGATTAATATCGATTTACTGATTGATGGCGGGATAGGGCTACAGCCGTGGTTTGACATTACAAGAGGGAAATTTAAAAATGAAAGTTATTCCAGGAGAAAATAATAAGGCATAAACCGTGGCAAAACCGTCAACCAGCTTGCTGAAAAGGCGCTTGGACATCGCAGAGATCGTTCGTAAGAACGGCGAGATCAAAGTCGACGATCTGGCAGAAATGCTGGCTGTTTCCGGGGTGACAATCCGTAACGATCTCAACTACCTCGAGCAGCAGGGTTACTTGAAACGCTCTTTTGGCGGGGCGATTTATACCGCCCAGGCTGGCGCGCCGGTTGCGATGACCCGAGAAGCGCCTGCCGTCAGAGATAAAGCGCTGGAGACGGAAATGGCTCGCCAGGTGGCGGCGCAGATAGAAAATGGCGAAACGCTGTTTCTAGGCCAGGGTTCCATTTTGCGTAAAGTGATCCCCTTTCTGGCCAACAGAGAAGAGCTTTGCCTGCTATTAAATGATCTGGGCCACGTCGCGCTGGCGCAGGAGTTTTTAAATGGGGAAACCGTTCTGCTTGGCGGGGTGTTGTCCGGTCAGGGGCGGATTGTGGAGGGCGAACTGGCGCTGAAGGCGTTGGGTCATTACCGCCCTTCACGTGCGCTGATAGCGGTGGACCACATTGCTGAAGACGGCACGCTAAGCGTGCGTAACGAGGTTACGGCACATTTGTTAAGCGAAGCGGTGGCCCAGAGTAAACGAGTCATTGCGATTGTCGCTTCCCGGCCGGTCTATGGCGAGAAACGTTATGCTGTGGGTGAATTACAGCAGATCAGCAGCGTCGTGACCCCTCAGGTCGTCGCGGCAGAGTACCATGCCTGCTTCCTCGCCGCGGGTTTGACCAACAGCTATACCAACAATGAATGCCTGACATGGCTCAACACGGCTTTGCATAAGACAAACCAGGAGCGGTGATGAACGTAACCATTTGCACCATCGGCGAGCTGCTGGTGGAGTTTCTCGCCAAGGAAGAGAATCAGGGGTTTTCCCGTCCAGGTGAATTTTGGGGGCCCTATCCCAGCGGGGCGCCGGCAATATTTGCCGATCAGGTGGCAAAGCTGGGTTTCGGCTCCGTGTTGTTTAGCTGTGTGGGCAACGACGCATTTGGCGAGATGAATATTGCGCGGCTGGAGAAAGACGGCGTCAACGTCAACGGCATCGCTATGCTGCAGAAAGCGACTACCGGTAGCGCCTTCGTCAGCTATCGTAGCCAGGCGCAGCGCGATTTTATTTTTAATATGCCTAACAGCGCCTGCGGTCTGCTGACTGCCGACCACATTGACGAAGCGTTGCTAAATCAGTGTCAGCATTTTCATATTATGGGGTCATCGCTATTCTCGTTCCGTATTATCGATGCGATGCGTAAAGCGATTAAAAACATTAAAGGCCGCAGCGGCACAGTATCGTTCGACCCAAATATTCGCAAAGAGATGCTGAACATCCCGGAGATGTCGCAGGCCTTTGAATATATCCTCGACTACACCGATATCTTCCTGCCGAGCGATGGCGAGCTGGATTACTTTGGTCTCAATCCGGAACGCAATGAGCAGGTCCTGGTTGATAAGCTACTGAAACGCGGCGTGAAGCATGTGGTGATTAAACGCGGGCCGCGTGGCGCAAGCTACTTTAGCGCCAACGAGACGCACCATGTCGCCGGCTTCAGCGTGCCGGTGGTGGATCCGACTGGTGCCGGGGATTGCTTTGGCGCCACTTTTGTTAGTCTGTTCCTCAATGGCGCCACGCCCCGGGAGGCGCTGAGATGGGCAAACGCCAGCGGCTCGCTGGCGATTAGCCAACGCGGCCCCATGGAAGGCACCTCGACGCAGGCGGAGATCAGCGCTTTTCTTGCCGCCCAGCATCCCTAACCAACAAGCCCGGATAGATCCGGGCTAAAAGTGGTTAAATCCTTACGCTCTCGATCAGGTTACCGGCGCCGGGTTAAATACCGCCAGCTGGTTGTGCAGGCCCCATTGATCGGAGAAGGTTTTTTTGCGTCCGCTGGCGACGTCGAGAATAAATTCGAACAGCTTCCGCCCGACATCCTCAATCGTCTCTTCGCCAGTGGCGATGGTCCCGGCGTTAATGTCCATTAAGTCATACCAGCGGTTGGCCAGCTCGGTACGGGTCGCCATTTTTATCACCGGTACCGCCATCAGTCCGTACGGCGTACCGCGACCGGTGGTGAATACCTGCACCGTGATGCCAGAGGCTACCTGCTGGGTGCCGCAGACAAAATCGCTGGCGGGGGTTGCGGCGTAAATGAGGCCGCGTTTGGTCGGACGCTGCCCCGGAGAGAGCACCTCAACGATGGCGCTTTTCCCTGATTTGGCAATCGACCCCAGCGCTTTTTCCACCACGTTGGCCAGACCGCCTTTCTTGTTGCCGGGGGAGGGGTTGGCGCTGCGGTCGGTTTTGCCCATATCAAGATAGTTATCGTACCAGGCCATCTCTTCCAGCAGACGTTTACCGACCTCTTCGTTAATCGCCCGCGGGGTCAACAGATGAATGGCGTCGCGTACTTCGGTCACTTCCGAGAACATCACCGTCGCGCCGCAGCGCACCAGCAGGTCGGACGCGTAACCTACCGCCGGGTTGGCGGTCACGCCTGAAAAGGCGTCGCTGCCGCCGCACTGCATCCCGACCACCAGCTCAGAGGCCGGGCAGGTTTCCCGCTGGCGCTGGTTCAGTTTCGCCAGGTGGCGCTCGGCGACCTGCAGAATGTCATCGACCATCGATTTAAAACCAACATGCTTTTCATCCTGCAGGCTGACGATGCTGGCGCTGTCCACCGGGATACTTTTGACGTCTTCCGTGCCCTGCAGCAGGCGTTCCGGCTGCAGCTTCTCACAGCCGAGGCCAATGACCATCACCTCGCCGCCGAAGTTTGGGTTGAGGGCGATATTATGAATGGTGCGAATCGGCACTACCGCCGCCGGCGCATTAATCGCCACGCCGCAGCCGTAGAGATGATTCAGACCCACCACGCCATCGACGTTGGGATAGTTTGGCAGCAGGTCGCGTTCAATGATTTTCACCACGTAATCGACCACGCCAGCGACGCAGTGCACGCTGGTAGTAATACCCAGCAGATTCTTGGTACCCACGCTGCCGTCAGCATTGCGGTAGCCTTCGAAGGTGTAACCTTCCAGCGGCGGTAGCGGTTCAGGCACTTTAGTGGCCAGCGGCAGGGTATTCAGCGGCGGGGCGGTGGGCAGCTCCACCAGCGACTCGTCAATCCAGCTTCCCTGCGGGATATCGCGTACGGCATAGCCAATGACTTCGCCGTAGCGGATGATTTCACCATGGGCGGGGATATCCACCAGGGCAACTTTGTGACCCTGCGGGATATGCTCGACGAGCGTCAGGCCGTCCGGGAAACGCGTTCCGGCGGTTAAGCCGCGATCGTTGACAATAATCGCCACATTATCTGTCGGGTCAACTTTAATATAAAACGCGGTCGGCGATTGTTGTCGAATTGCAATGTCAGCCATTGTCCAGTCATCTCCAAACAGGTGCTAATAATAAAATAAAACGCTAATTCATTTGCTACGTATCAGTATGATGGAATAAAGGATGTCAGCTGAGTTGATTTAAAAATGTGATCGTCATCACTCCTTTTTATGACGCTAACCTCTGCAGGGCAGGCAATCGTAAGAAGTGTGGATTAGCGCCCATGACTTATGGCATAAGCACAATTATGGCTTTAAATAATAACTTTATATTGTGGGTATGCATAGTGTCTGGCGGGGGCGTGCTGATTATACTGAGTCATGTTTTTGAGGTGATCGATATGCGAATAGACAGTTTCAATATCGTCTTTTAAATAAATCAGAAACCACTTAAAACAATTATAAAAGGTGTTCTGTGCCCGAGGAATGTCTAAATGATTTTGGATTCTACATTAGATGAAAAAAAAGGAATACCGACCCGCTATTTAATTCTGTTGATGATATTTGTGGTGACGGCAGTGAACTATGGCGACCGCGCGACCTTGTCTATCGCCGGTACTGAAGTCGCGAAAGAGCTGGGGCTCAGCGCGGTGTCGATGGGATACATTTTTTCCGCCTTCGGCTGGGCTTATCTGCTGATGCAGATCCCTGGCGGCTGGCTGCTGGATAAATTTGGCTCGAAAAAGGTTTATTCATACAGTCTGTTTTTCTGGTCACTGTTTACCTTCCTGCAAGGCTTTATTGATGTGTTCCCGCTCGCCTGGGCCGGGGTCTCCATGTTCTTTATGCGTTTTATGCTGGGCTTTTCCGAAGCGCCCTCGTTTCCCGCCAACGCCCGCATTGTGGCGGCCTGGTTTCCGGCCAAAGAGCGGGGTACGGCTTCAGCTATCTTTAATGCCGCTCAGTACTTCTCGCTGGCTCTGTTCTCGCCGCTGCTCGGCTGGCTGACCTTCGCGCTGGGCTGGGAACATGTCTTTACCGTGATGGGGATAATAGGGTTTGTGCTCACCATCATCTGGGTGAAGTTTGTGCATAACCCCACCGATCATCCGCGAATGTCGGCCGTGGAGCTGAAATATATCTCAGAAGGCGGCGCAGTGGTCGATATGGACCATAAAAAAGAGGCCACCCCGGCGGCCGGGCCGAAGATGGACTATATCCGCCAGCTGCTGACTAACCGAATGATGTTAGGCGTATTTTTCGGTCAGTATTTCCTGAATACCATTACATGGTTCTTCCTGACGTGGTTTCCGATCTACCTCGTGCAGGACAAGGGAATGTCGATTCTGAAAGTGGGGTTTGTGGCTTCGATTCCGGCGCTGTTTGGCTTTGCTGGCGGCGTACTGGGCGGGCTGTTTTCGGATTATCTGATTGGCCGCGGCTGCACGCTGACTTTTGCGCGTAAGCTGCCCATTGTGCTGGGAATGCTGCTGGCGTCGTCCATCATCCTGTGTAACTACACGGCCAGCACGCCGCTGGTCATTACGCTGATGGCGCTGGCGTTCTTTGGCAAAGGCTTTGGCGCGCTGGGCTGGCCGGTTATCTCGGATGTCGCGCCGAAGGAGATTGTTGGCCTGTGCGGCGGGGTATTCAACGTCTTTGGCAATGTGGCCTCGATCGCCACGCCGCTGGTTATTGGCTATATCGTGAGCGAACTGCACTCATTTAATGGCGCACTGATTTTTGTTGGCGGCTCCGCGCTGATGATGATGGTCTGCTACCTGTTTGTGGTTGGCGATATCAAACGTATGGAATTGCAGAAGTAAGCAACGATTAACGCAAGGTAAAAATCATGGATAACGCAATTTTTCCGAACAAATTTAAGGCCGCGCTGGCGGCGCATCAGGTGCAGATTGGCTGCTGGTGCGCTTTGGCTAACCCGATTAGCACCGAGGTGCTGGGTCTGGCGGGGTTCGACTGGCTGGTGCTGGACGCGGAACACGCGCCAAACGACGTCACCACGCTCATTCCGCAGCTGATGGCCCTGAAAGGTAGCTCCAGCGCGCAGGTAGTCCGTGTGCCGACCAATGAACCCATCATCATCAAGCGCATGCTGGACATCGGCTTCTATAACTTCCTGGTGCCGTTTGTCGAGACGGCTGAACAGGCGGCGCAGGCGGTGGCTTCGACCCGTTATCCGCCGGAAGGGATCCGCGGGGTCTCCGTTTCCCACCGCGGCAATATGTTTGGCACCGTGCCGGACTACTTCGCCCAGTCCAACAAGAACATTTCCATTCTGGTGCAGATTGAGAGCCAGACCGGAGTGGACAACGTCGAGGCGATTGCCGCGACCGAGGGCGTGGACGGTGTGTTTGTCGGCCCGAGCGACCTGGCCGCCGCCTTAGGTCATCTGGGCAATGCCGCCCATCCTGAGGTGCAGCGCGCTATCCAACATATCTTCGCCAGCGCGAAGAAGCACGGTAAGCCAAGCGGCATTCTGGCGCCAGTGGAAGCCGATGCGCGCCGCTATCTGGAATGGGGCGCGACCTTCGTCGCCGTTGGCAGCGATCTGGGCGTCTTCCGTTCTGCTACCCAGAAACTTGCCGACGCGTTTAAAAAATAATCACCAGGATGAAGAGAGAGAACATTATGACAATCAAAGTAGGTTTTATCGGTCTTGGCATTATGGGCAAACCGATGAGCAAAAATTTGCTGAAAGCGGGTTACTCGCTGGTGGTGTCTGACCGTAACCCGGAAGCGATTGCCGACGTGATCGCCGCTGGCGCTGAGACCGCGACGACGCCGAAAGCGATTGCCGAACAGTGCGAGGTGATCATCACCATGCTGCCGAACTCTCCGCATGTTAAAGAGGTGGCGCTGGGTGAAAACGGCATTATTGAAGGGGCGAAACCGGGCACCGTGGTGATCGATATGAGCTCCATTGCGCCGCTGGCGAGTCGGGAAATCAGCGAAGCGCTGAAAGCCAAAGGTATTGATATGCTGGATGCGCCGGTGAGCGGCGGCGAACCGAAAGCCATCGACGGCACGCTGTCGGTCATGGTCGGCGGCGATAAAGCGATCTTCGATAAATACTACGATCTGATGAAAGCGATGGCCGGCTCCGTAGTGCATACCGGCGATATTGGCGCGGGCAACGTCACCAAACTGGCTAACCAGGTGATTGTCGCGCTGAACATCGCGGCGATGTCTGAAGCGCTGACCCTGGCGACTAAAGCCGGCGTCAATCCGGATCTGGTTTATCAGGCTATTCGCGGCGGTCTGGCGGGCAGTACCGTGCTGGATGCGAAAGCCCCGATGGTGATGGACCGTAACTTCAAACCGGGTTTCCGTATCGACCTGCATATTAAAGATCTGGCCAATGCGTTGGATACCTCACACGGCGTGGGCGCCCAACTGCCGCTGACGGCGGCGGTGATGGAGATGATGCAGGCGCTGCGCGCGGACGGTCTCGGCACTGCAGACCATAGCGCGCTGGCGTGCTATTACGAAAAACTGGCGAAAGTGGAAGTCACTCGCTAACAAGAAGGGCGCCCTGCGCGCCCTGTTATGCTTGCCTTGCGCGGCACTGTCAGGCTACAAAATTATGAAAATCGTCATTGCCCCAGACTCTTACAAAGAAAGCCTGTCTGCCAGCGAGGTAGCTCAGGCGATAGAAAAAGGATTTCGGGAAATTTTCCCTGATGCACAGTATGTTTCCCTGCCCGTCGCCGACGGCGGCGAGGGGACGGTGGAAGCCATGATTGCCGCCACGCAGGGAAAGGAACATTTCGCATGGGTAACGGGTCCGCTGGGTGAGAGAGTGAAGGCCTGCTGGGGCATGTCCGGCGACGGCGTCACCGCGTTTATTGAGATGGCGGCAGCCAGCGGTCTGGGGCTCGTTCCGCCCGACAAACGTAACCCGCTCATCACCACTTCACGGGGTACCGGGGAGCTAATATTACAGGCGCTGGAGCATGGTGCGGAACGGATCATTATCGGCATCGGCGGTAGTGCGACCAACGACGGTGGGGCGGGTATGATGCAGGCGCTAGGCGCCCGCCTCTGTGACGCCGAGGGACAAGAGATCGGCCATGGCGGGGGCAACCTCGGCAGTCTGAGCCGGATCGATCTTTCCGCCATCGATCCGCGCTTACGTGACAGGATGATTCACGTGGCCTGCGATGTTACCAACCCGCTGGTGGGCGAGCGTGGGGCGTCGCGGATCTTTGGCCCACAGAAAGGGGCGACCGAGGCGATGATCGTCGAGCTGGATCGTAATCTGGCGCATTATGCCGACGTCATTAAGGCGTCGCTGCAGGTGGACGTGAAGTCGATCCCCGGCGCGGGAGCGGCCGGCGGCATGGGCGCGGCGCTGATGGCCTTTCTCAATGCGGAGCTGCGCAGCGGGATTGAGATCGTTACCGAGGCACTGAAGCTGGAAGAACAGATCCATGACTGCTCACTGGTGGTCACCGGGGAAGGGCGGCTCGATAGCCAGTCTGTTCACGGTAAGGTGCCGGTGGGGGTGGCCCGGGTGGCGAAGAAATACCGTAAGCCGGTGATCGGTATTGCTGGCAGCCTGACTCACGATGTCGGCGTGGTTCACCAGCACGGTATCGATGCCGTATTCAGCGTGTTAACTTCCGTTTCGACGCTGGAAGAGGCATTTCGCGGGGCGTTTGATAATATTTACCGCGCGTCGCGTAATATTGCTGCCACCCTGCAGGTTGGGATGACCACTGAGGGATGACAACGGGCGGTAAACCCTCTATACTGCGCGCCGAAGCTGACCAGACAGTCGCCGCTTCGTCGTCGTCCTCCTTCGGGGGGAGACGGGCGGAGGGGAGGAAAGTCCGGGCTCCATAGGGCAAGGTGCCAGGTAACGCCTGGGGGGTGTCACAGCCCACGACCAGTGCAACAGAGAGCAAACCGCCGATGGCCCGCGCAAGCGGGATCAGGTAAGGGTGAAAGGGTGCGGTAAGAGCGCACCGCGCGGCTGGTAACAGTCCGCGGCACGGTAAACTCCACCCGGAGCAAGGCCAAATAGGGGTTCATAAGGTACGGCCCGTACTGAACCCGGGTAGGCTGCTTGAGCCAGTGAGCGATTGCTGGCCTAGATGAATGACTGTCCACGACAGAACCCGGCTTATCGGTCAGTTTCACCTTTTACGCAAAAACCCCGCTCCGGCGGGGTTTTTGCTATTCGAATAGCGGAGAAAGGATGAATGACTGTCCACGACGCTATACCAAAAGAACGCGGCTTATCGGTCAGTTTCACCTTTTTTATGTCAAAACCCCGCTCCGGCGGGGTTTTTGCTATCTGAACCCGTGACGCGGATGAATAACTGTCCACGACGCTATACCAAAAGAACGCGGCTTATCGGTCAGTTTCACCTTTTTATGTCAAAACCCCGCTTCGGCGGGGTTTTTGCTATTCGAATAGCGGAGAAAGGATGAATGACTGTCCACGACGCTATACCAAAAGAACGCGGCTTATCGGTCAGTTTCACCTTTTTATGTCAAAACCCCGCTCCGGCGGGGTCTTTGCTATTCGAATAGCGGGGACAGGATGAATGACTATCCACGACGCTATACCAAAAGAAGGCGGCTTATCGGTCAGCTACCGTTATTTAACCACCTTAGGATTCTGTAGCGTCGGGATCGTGGAATCTTGCACCTGATGAACCTGGCCGACGATCGTAGCGACGCTGCCGTTGCTTAAAGCCTCTACGTCTGCGCTGTTATGCGAGCCAAAATTAAAGGTAAGACGTTTATCCGTTTTATTCTGTTCATCTCGCATGGTCACGATAAAATAGTAGCTGCCGGCGATACCGCTCTTCCGACGAATGTCGACAATCACCCCGCGTACCTTGACCCATTTACCCAGATAATCGCTGCTGGCCTTCGCCGGGTTGAGAGTAAACGGCTGCAGGAACTGAGCCACTGAATACGTCTGCATCGAAGCGACGGCGTCATCTCCGGGTTGAAATAATTTGTCTCCCGCGGAATAAAAGGCTTTAGAAGCCAGGCCGCAGCCGCTTAACAGCGAGATGACAAAAACCAGCGGTAATACGCGAAAACGTAATAACATCTCAATCTCCTTATCTATTTTTAAATGATATCCTTGATGCGCTGGATAACGTAATATGCGCTAATTAAATTAAAGGAAAAGTCACCGCTGTCAAATATTTTGCCTGCTGTTGAAATTAAAATAAAACCTGGTGATGTTAGGGCGTAAAATATATAAGTTAACACAGTATTCATATTTTATATGTTTTAGTGAAGTATATTAGTGCTGTGGATATATAATGTTTGGCTATCATTTTTTACATTTATTCACTGCGCCCTGTAAAATAATAATCCGCTATTTCTGCCACCTTTACTTCAGGAAAAAAAATGAAATTGATAACCCGTATTGCCTTTGCCACGCTGTTGACCACCGGTTTCTCTATCACGGCTCAGGCCGCAGACGTTAAGGCGGCGCCAGCACCGGCGCAGGATCCTATTGTTCAGCACTTAAAACTTACCAACGATCAGGTCGCGAAAATTAAAAGCCTGCATCAGCAGTTGGTGAGTAATGTCCAGCAGATTTCCCAACAGGAAATTAAAGACGGGGCTCTGATAAACGTGATTGATTCCGGTAAATGGGATGAAAAAGCGGTCAACGATCAGCTGGCGGCCTTCAGCAAGATTGATCAGCAGGTGCGTTATTACCGCGTGAAGTACTATTTTGAGGTGAATAAGGTACTGACGCCGGAGCAGCGCACGCAGGTGAAAAAAGATCTTGCCGACGCGCTGAGTGAATAATGCCATCGGCCCCTCGCGGGGCCGATATCTTCTTCAGGCCATTAATGAAAATCAACCCAGCCATTTTGCCGTTTCAGGCGAGACTTTCTTCATCCCGCAGGCGGATCTCCGCTTCGGCAACAATGGCTTCCAGTTCGCTAAGCATCTCATCATAACCAAAACTGGCGGCCCCGGCGACTTGCGGTTGCACCGGGGCTAACGGCGTTGGTGACGCCTTTTTTCTGTTTTTCTTCTTACTCACTGACAGACTCCATCACTTCCGTTGTTACACCGGTAAATCTATCAGCAAAGCGCGCAGCGGCGTATCGGCGACGAGGGTAATGTTAGCTTCGTCACGAATAAATGCGCCGTCACCGCAGGTGAGAGCCTGCTTTTGCTGTTCCTGTGCGACGGCATGGACGGAGCCGTGAATCGACTGCAGGTAGGCGCGTGGACCATGTAATTGCACGTTGATCTGCTCACCTTTCTCCAGCGCGATATGGTAGACCCAGGCCTGTTGGCGAAGCTGGAGGCTGTTATCCCCGCCCTCCGGAGAGGCCAGCAGCTGCAGCGTCGCGTCTGCGACATTGATTTTCTGCTGCAGCGGGTTTTCCCGCTGCGGGCAGGCATCAAGCCAAAGTTGCATTCGCGTTAACGACTGCTCTTTACTCAGATTATGCTCGCTATAGCTCACGCCAGGCTGGGTGGCGATCAGCAGCGCTTCACCGGCTTTGGCCTGCACGTGGTTGCCGTCGCTGTCGCGATACTCCGCTTCGCCTTCCAGAATCAGGTTCAGGATATCGACTTTTGGGTACGTTCTGGCCTGGAAGGAAGCGCCGGGCGCCAGCACTTCCTGGTTGAGGACGCGCAAGGATGCGAAGCCCAGTAATTTCGGGTCGAAGTAGTGGCCAAAGGAGAAGGTGTAGCGGGCCTGCAGCCAGCCGAAGTCTGCTTGTCCGCATTGTTTGGCTGTTCGGGTAGTAATCATGTTCTTGACCTCTCTTTACACTAAATCAATGGTAAAGGTATGGACGCTGTATTGTTAGCCAGATATTCTGCCCGGTATGTTCAAATTTCCTGAATGAGAAAGCGATGGCCAAAGAGAGAGCATTAACGCTGGAAGCGTTACGCGTGATGGATGCGATCGACCGGCGCGGAAGCTTCGCTGCCGCAGCTGATGAGCTGGGACGCGTGCCTTCCGCCCTGAGCTACACCATGCAAAAACTGGAGGAGGAACTGGACGTGGTGCTGTTTGACCGCTCAGGTCATCGCACGAAGTTCACTAACGTTGGAAGAATGCTGCTGGAGCGCGGGCGCGTGCTGCTTGAAGCGGCGGATAAACTCACCACCGATGCTGAAGCCCTGTCGCGTGGTTGGGAAACCCACCTGACGATCGTTACCGAAGCGCTGGTGCCCACTCCGGATCTGTTTCCGCTGATTGAGAAACTGGCGACTAAATCAAACACCCAGCTGTCGATTATCACTGAGGTGCTGGCCGGCGCCTGGGAGCGGCTGGAGCAGGGGCGGGCGGATATCGTTGTCGCACCGGATATGCATTTTCGTTCCTCTTCGGAGATTAACTCGCGCAAACTCTATTCGGTGCTCAGCGTGTACGTCGCGGCGCCGGATCACCCGATCCATCAGGAGCCGGAGCCGCTCTCTGAGGTTACCCGCGTGAAATACCGCGGCGTCGCGGTGGCGGATACCGCGCGCGAGCGGCCCGTTCTCACCGTTCAACTGCTGGATAAACAGCCGCGTTTAACGGTGAGTACGATAGAAGATAAACGTCAGGCGCTACTGGCCGGACTGGGCGTGGCGACTATGCCCTATCCGCTGGTGGAGAAGGATATTGCCGAAGGTCGCCTGCGGGTCGTCAGCCCGGAATACACCAATGAAATTGACATTATCATGGCCTGGCGACGGGACAGTATGGGCGAAGCGAAGTCCTGGTGTCTGCGTGAGATCCCCAAGCTGTTTGCCGGCAGATAGTGATGAAGACGCTCCTCCCGCTAGCGGGAGGAGCAGGAAGATTAGTAGGAAAAGGGTTTCGGATCGGGCCCGAAGCGATTATTGCCTTCGGTGCCGCGCTGGCAGTTAAAGATCAGGATCACCAGCCAGCCGATGACCGGGATCAACAGCAGCAATAGCCACCAGGCCGAACGATCGGTGTCATGCAGACGGCGAAATTGCACCGCCCACCACGGTAAAAAGACCAGTACGCCATAGATAGTGGTCAGAATGCCTTCGCCGCCAGCCCGCTGCCAGCCCAGCATTTTATCGATGATGCTCAATACGCCGGTCAGGATGAGGTTGACCAGAATAAACATCCAGTACTCTTTGCGCCGCGCACGGCCGCCAAATCCTATATAGTTTTTTAATACCTTGAGATACCAGTCCATTTCTACGCCTCAATTAACCGTCAATCACTTGTTTTTTAAGCGATCGCAATAAGAATAGACGTGAATGAATGGTGGGTAAATATCTGTTTTCTGAATTATTGGGCGCCATCACTGGCGCCCGACAGATCAACGGAAGCGCTGATCGCGACCGTGCGGTTCGTTGAGATCCTGCTGCGGCCCAATGGAAATAATACCGGTAGGGTTAATGGTTTTATGGCTGCGGTAATAGTGGTGACGGATATGCGGAAAACTCACCGTCTCGGCGATACCCGGCATCTGGTAGATGTCGCGCAGGAAACCGTACAGATTGAGGTAATCGCTGATGCGCCGTTTATCGCATTTAAAATGGGTCACATATACCGGGTCGAAGCGTACCAGCGTTGTCCACAGGCGAATGTCGGCTTCCGTTAGCTGATTGCCCGTCAGATAGCGATGCTGGCCGAGGATCTGCTCCAGCCGCTCCAGCGAGGTAAAGACCGCATCCACCGCTTCGTCGTAAGCTTGCTGGCTGGTGGCAAAGCCGGCTTTATACACGCCGTTGTTGACGTTGTCATAGATCCAGCCGTTCAGCTCATCGATTTGTTCCCGCAGCGCTGGCGGGTAGTAATCCCCGGCCCGGGCGCCAAGGCCATCGAAGGCGGTATTGAACATGCGGATGATTTCTGCCGACTCATTGCTGACGATGGTCTGCTGTTTTTTATCCCACAGCACCGGCACGGTCACGCGTCCGGTGTAGTGCGGGTCGGCGTGCAGATACAGCTGATAGAGAAAGTCATGCTGGTAGAGGGTATCGCCGGTGGCTTCCGGGAAGCTATCGTCAAAGGTCCAGCCGTTTTCCAGCATCAGCGGATTGACCACGGATACGGGGAGAAAAGGTTCCAGACCTTTTAATTTACGCATAATTAACGTGCGATGCGCCCACGGGCAGGCGAGAGAAACATACAAATGATAGCGATCCTTTTCCGCGGCAAAACCGCCTTCACCGCTGGGGCCAGCCGCGCCGTCGGCGGTCAGCCAGTTACGGAAGGCGGAAACGGAACGTTTAAAACGCCCACCGGTGGATTTTGTGTCATACCAGGTATCCTGCCAGACGCCGTCAACTAATTGTCCCATCTTTGCTCCTCCTTCAGACTACAGATAGCAAAAGCGAGGAGTGGTCTCCTCGCTTTTTTCATTCATTCAGTATAGTGCGCTTACCATTTCTTATTCAGTACACGGTCAATACTGAAGGCGCCCGGTCCGGTAATGGCCAGCAGCAGGTAACCGCCCGCAATGGTCAGGTTCTTCATGAACATCAGGGAGTTCACGCCTTCCGCAAAGTTGCTATGGAACAGGAACGCGGTCAGCAGCGTAAAGCCCGCAGTGAACAGCGCGGTGGTCCGGGTCAGGAAACCGAACAGAATCGCCAGACCGCCGCCGAACTCAAGGAGGATGGTCAGCGGCAGCAGCGCGCCCGGGACGCCCATGGCTTCCATATACTGCTGGGTTCCCGCATAACCGGTGATTTTGCCCCATCCTGCAGTGATAAACAGAATCGGCATCAGAATACGCGCTACCAATACACCAACATCTTCTAATTTTTTCATTTGTTACTCCAGAAAACCCAAAGGGCGGCGGTTTTGTTTTTTAGTGCAATCCCGCGTAGTTACGCGGTGTTGCTGTCGATGGAGAGGATAGTAGCGAGGCGGAGAGGGAATTGTTAGCAAGGAAAACTGTAGATCTATTTCAAAGTTTCTGAGCAATCAGTACGCGGAGGCGAAAGTGTACCAAACGCGATGGGCCACCACCGGTCCTGGTATGGCGTGAGGTAAAGGGCGTCGTAGAGAAGGGCGCGCTACGGAAAAGGCGCATGTTGCTGCGAACAGGGTGCGGTAACGGACAGGGAAATGGCAGAGCGTGGGCGCCAGGGAAAGCGCTCACGCTCAGGGCCGCTAGCGAACTGCCGACTGGCGCAGGATCCCGCGCACCAGGCGCCAGGTGCTCCACAGTCCGAGTCCGCGTTTGGTCCAGCGCATTAAAAAATGCGGATGTCGTACGGACCATACGGCCATCAGACCGCTGCCAACCATCAGCCACGAACGTAAACTCAGCAGCGTATGCCAGCCGCGGTCGAGGGGCGCAGTCGCCTCGTGCCAGTGACGGCGGCAGGCGCTGAGCTCCAGCCGTTGCTGCTGGATCTGGCGCAGCAGCTGCGCCTTGTGCCGTTCACGCTCCTGTCGGCCATTCACGATTTATCCTCCTCCAGAAGGGCACGGTCGTTCTCCAGCTCTTTACGCGTTAGACGCAGCAGCGTGGATCGGCGCGCCTTACGTAGGGTTAGGATACCCACGATCGCGGCGGCAAGGAGCAGCACAACGGTGGTGGCGATCATCACGTGCAGGCGGTACTGAGCGTCAACGGCCCAGATAACCAGCACCAGCAGACTCATGAGGCCAAACGCGGCAAACAGCAGCGTCAGTCCGGTCATGATCAGCAGCTGGAAGAGGTTGGCTTTCTCCTCCTCCAGCTCCACGACGACCAGACGCAGCCGCGTTTCCACCATTTCGACCAGCAGCGTGACGATGCGCTGACCAATGGAGAAAACGCGCTGACCCGGTCCCTGCGTGTGTTGAGTATTCGCCATAATCAGCGACGCGACAGCAGGACACCCAGCACCAGCCCGACGGCGGCGCCAATTCCTACCCCAGTCCACGGATTTTCGCGAACATAATCATCCGCTCGCGCGGCGGTCTCACGAGTTTGACGAAGAATCGCTTCGCTGGTTTCACCCAAACGAGCGCGGCTCTCTTTCAGCGCGCTCTCGGCTTTACTGCGCAGTTTACCCATCTCTTCTTTCGACTTGTCCGCCGAGGAATTTAGTACTTCCTCCAGGGTATCCGCCAGCGTTTTCAGTTCTGCACGAAGGTCGTCAGTCACATTCTCTTTAGCCATGTCGTTCTCCTGTAGCGTGGTCCGTGTTGCGAAAGTTAATGGTGATTAGTAATCCCGAGACTCCAGCGTTTTTAACTCCTGTTGCGCTTCATTGAGTTTATGCTGGCGTTTGTTAATTTTGTCCGCATCGCCTTTCTTCCGGGCTTCCTGCAGATCGCGCTGACGTTCAGCGATCTCTTCCCGCTGTTTGGCAATTTTTTGCTGATGATCGGCTTTGAGTTTACTGTCGCTACAGTTTTCCCGAACCTGACGTAGCGCGGTATTTAGCCCATCAATGCGACTTTGATTATGATGCTTTTCGGCGTAGCTGATCTCTCGTTGAATATCCTGCTCTTTTTCCTGGCAGGGAGAGGCGGCTAGGGCGCTGGCGCTAAGTGAAGTCAGGACCAGAAGCAGAGCGATGCGGTGTTTCATGGATAGTACCTTCCATTGTCTGAGGGGATACCCGGAGGATATACCCGTTCCCGTTGGTGAACGTGAATGCGTTGATTCCCGCAGGTTTAAGCATAGTAACAAATGCGGGAAACCACCAGACTGGGTTAAAAACGCAGTCTGGCGGCAGCTTACCCGAGGCGATGCGGCGCGTCGCGCAGGCGGGATAGCCAGGCGGTGGGCGAGTTATCGTCCTCCAGCAGGGCAATAATATAACCATGTGGCAGAGCGCGGCCGAGAACTTCTTTCGCCGCCGCGCCCTGGGCGGTGGAATCGAACTTAATCAGCAAACCATCCTTCTGCGGCGTGATGCTTTTAAAGCGGATGCCGTTGGCATCGAGATGATGCCAGACGGAGAAACCGTCCGGCATTCCGATACCCTGGCCAACCGGGCGTATCGCCAGCGTGGCCTCCTGCTGCTGCACCGCCAGCCAAAGCCAGAACAGGGCGCCGAGCAGAAGAGAACCACCCAGCAGCCAGCTGAACTGGCGCAGGGAAGGGCGTTTCATGACCATCATTAGCCCCGGCTTCTGTATTTTTTCTTCCACAGTACCACCAGCGAGCCGATCAGTCCGAAGACCAACAGGGCAACCGGCAGGAGCATCAGGCAGGACATCAGCTGATCTTCATACTTGAGGAATACCGGGGTTTTACCCAGCAGATAGCCAAGCGAGGTCAGGATGAGCACCCACAGCAGGCCGCTCATCCAGTTGAAAAACTGAAAACGGGCGTTATTAAGGCCGGAAAGCCCGGCGATGGTGGGCAGCAGCGTGCGTACGAAGGCGATAAAGCGGCCGATCAGCAGCGCGGAGAGCCCATGCTTATGAAACAAGTGATGCGCACGCTGGTGATAGTGCGAAGGTAGGTGTGACAGCCAGTTTTGCACGATCCGCGTATTACCCAGCCAACGCCCCTGAATATAGCTTAGCCAGCAGCCGAGGCTGGCGGCGGCGGTGAGCAGCAGCAAAGTTTCCGGAAAACCCATCGCCCCTTTGGCGATCAGCACGCCCACGAGCACGAGCAGACTATCCCCCGGTAAAAACGCGGCAGGCAATAACCCGTTCTCAAGGAACAAAATCATAAACAAGACAAAATACAGCATGCCTATCATGGAGGGATTCGCGAGCGTTTCGTAATCCTGAGCCCACAAGGCATTCAATAACTGGGTAAATAGTTCCATTCACGATTCCTGGTACATCGGTTAACGGCACGTCTGAGCGCGCGGCATATAGGGCGACAAGATTTTTATGAGATTATGGTCGCTGCTTAGGCGCTCTGAACGCTTCCCTGTATAAGACTGAAGTAAGTAAATACCTACCCCCAGAACGACAAAATGCATCTAATTGTAACAAATCACCTGACTTTCCGTCAGAGAAATTGCAACGTGTTGCTCGTTGATTTTGCTGATTGCGGAGATGGGAGGCGAGAGGATTTACACAGGCTGACACTATATATGACTTGCTTACTCCAGCCTCACTGTCAGACAGGCGCGCAGGGGGGCGCGCCGGAGGGATAAGGCCTTATTTCGCGCCGTTGACTGCGGTATCGAGATGAACGACTGGGTTTTCGGCAAATAAGTAGCGATCGGCATTAAATTCAAAGTCATCGCTGGTTTCGTTGAACAACATTTGCTTGGTATTTTCCAGATGCTGCCACATCGCCAGCTTGGCGGCGTTGGGATCTTTTCGCAGCAGAGCTTTCAGGATCTGATCGTGGTCGTCGCACCAGTTATCGACCGTACGCAGGTCGATATGCTCATGCAGCTTTTTCCAGTAGGGGTTATGCACGCGCTGGGTCCACATCTTTTCCACGATCGCCGCCAGCGCGCTGTTCTGCGTCGCCAGCGCCACCTGGACGTGAAACTGCAGGTCCCACTCGGAGTCGCGGAAACATTTCTCGTTACGCGCTTTCTCCTGAATCTCCATCAGCTTCATGATGTCCTGTTTGGTCACCTGAGTCGCCGCGAATTCGGCAATATTGCTTTCAATTAGCTGCCGCGCCTGCAGCAGTTCAAAGGGGCCATAGTTGGCGAACTCAAGGCTTTCATCGGCCACCTGCTGGTATTTCGGATGGTTGGAGATAACGTGGATACCCGACCCTTTGCGGACTTCGACATACCCTTCCACTTCCAGCATGATAATGGCTTCACGAACCACGGTGCGGCTGACGTTTTTTTCATCGGCGATGAAGCGCTCGGCGGGCAGCTTATCCCCTACAAGGTAGACACCTTGTTCGATGCGCGTCTTCAGCTCAGCGGCAAGCTGCTGATATAGACGGCGTGGTTCAATGATTTCCATATTCGCTCCCGGAAGATGGCGACAATATTCGATTTGTTATACCACTTTTACGCGCTTTCCACCACTGGCAGGCATGAAAAAGCCGCCTGAGAAGGCGGCTTGATCGGCGATTACCTTGCCATTCGATCTAACTCTGCGTGACCGGTTTGCGGCTGCTAAGCGGCGTCGAGTCATCGTCAGCCGGTTTGTTTTTCAGCACCGTCCAGATAACCAGCGCGCCAAGGAGGTCAAAGACGGCCAGTACCGCAAACAGCGGGCTAAAGCCGATGGTATCCGCCAGCGCGCCGACGACCAGGGCGAACATGGTGCTCGCCAGCCAGGCGGCCATCCCGGTCAGACCGTTAGCGGTAGCGACTTCGTTACGGCCAAAGACGTCGGAAGAGAGGGTAATCAGCGCCCCGGACAGCGCCTGGTGAGCGAACCCGCCGATGCACAGCAGGGCAATCGCCACGTACGGGCTGGTGAACAGGCCGATCATCCCCGGGCCAATCATTAGCAGGGCGCCCATGGTGACCACCATTTTACGCGACACGATCAGGTTGACGCCAAACCAGCGCTGGAACAGCGGCGGCAGATATCCGCCGACGATGCAGCCGAGGTCGGCGAACAGCATCGGCATCCAGGCGAACATGGCGATCTCTTTCAGGTTAAAACCGTAAACTTTGAACATGAACAGCGGGATCCAGGCGTTAAAGGTCCCCCAGGCCGGCTCAGCGAGGAAGCGCGGCAGGGCGATACCCCAGAACTGACGGTTGCGCAGGATTTGCCACGGCGACATTTTCTTCGCGTTATTGGTCTGATGCTGAGACTCCTGACCGCCAATGATGTAGTCACGTTCTTCGTCAGATAATTTTTTCTGGTCGCGCGGATGTTTGTAGAAGATAAGCCAGGCGATAGCCCAGGCGAAGCTCAATACCCCGGAGATGATGAACGCCATCTGCCAGCTGTGCATGACAATCGCCCACACCACCAACGGTGGCGCGATCATGGCGCCTATAGAGGAACCCACGTTGAAGTAGCCCACCGCGATAGAACGCTCTTTTGCCGGGAACCACTCTGAGCTGGCCTTCAGGCCGGCGGGGATCATTGCGGCCTCCGCTGCGCCGACTGCGCCACGGGCCAGCGCCAGTCCACCCCAGCTGCCGGCCAGAGCCGTTGAGCCGCAGAATACCGCCCAGGCGATGGCGAAGAAGGCATAGCCAATTTTGGTCCCCAGAATATCAAGGACATACCCCGCGACGGGCTGCATAACGGTATAGGCAGCGGAATAGGCTGCAATGATATAGGAGTACTGTTGGGTCGAAATGTGTAACTCTTCCATCAGCGTCGGCGCGGCCGCCGCTACGGTGTTACGGGTCAGGTAGCCCAGCACGGTGCCCAGCGTCACCAGCGCGATCATGTACCAACGTAACCCTTTAATTTTACGCATGTAAACCTCATCGTCTGTTATCTTTCCGCATCAGGTGCGGCCTTTACCGAGCGCAATAAGCGGCCGGGAAAGCGAAACGGAGGATTCAGGAGGGTAGTCCCCTCTGGCCTGAACCT
This sequence comes from Klebsiella sp. KPN54798, assembly GCF_021184225.1. Lineage (NCBI taxonomy): Bacteria > Pseudomonadati > Pseudomonadota > Gammaproteobacteria > Enterobacterales > Enterobacteriaceae > Klebsiella > Klebsiella sp. KPN54798. The sequence continues at coordinate 612,455 of NZ_CP089234.1, forward strand.
TACCATCAGTTGTTATGTTGAAAGTCGGTATCCATTCCGTATAAGCCGATGCCATAAGCACCGGTAATGCATTCCGTCGGTTTATATGTTGCGACGGCAGAAAGATAACTTGTCATACAACTTTAAAAGTTGAGAGCTGTCACAAAAGTGGGAAAGTTAGTGTGGTCTTTATCCCTTGCCTGGAAAGCCAGAGATGGCGCGCTCTGGCGAGGTGTTTTGCTCCAGGGCGGTCATTTTTTTATCGACGTTTATTGATCTAACTCACGAAAAACAGTTCGGTCTGTAGAAATTGGTGTGATAACTTTGTCAGCATTGTAGTCAATCATCTGAAAGGCTCCCGCACTGGAGCGAAGAGGACACGCGAATGACATCGTTTATGACTGAAGATTTTCTACTTGATACCGAGTTTGCCCGCCGTCTGTACCATGATTACGCCAAAGATCAGCCGATTTTCGACTACCACTGCCACCTTCCGCCGCAGCAGGTTGCCGAAAACTATCGCTTTAAAAACCTGTATGACATCTGGCTGAAAGGCGATCACTATAAATGGCGCGCAATGCGCACTAACGGCGTGCCGGAGCGTCTGTGTACCGGTGATGCGTCCGATCGCGAGAAATTTGACGCCTGGGCGGCCACGGTTCCGCACACTATTGGCAACCCGTTATACCACTGGACCCATTTAGAGCTGCGTCGACCTTTTGGTATTACAGGTAAGCTGTTGTCGCCATCCACCGCCGATGAGATCTGGGACCAGTGTAATGATTTGCTGGCTCAGGATGCCTTCTCCGCCCGCGGAATCATGAAACAGATGAATGTGAAGATGGTCGGTACCACCGACGATCCGATTGATTCTCTTGAGCACCACGCGGCTGTCGCCAAAGACAACTCCTTTGACATCAAAGTGCTGCCGAGCTGGCGCCCGGATAAAGCCTTCAACATCGAGTTGGCGACCTTCAATGATTATATGGCTAAGCTGGGCGAGGTATCCGATACCGATATTCGCCGCTTCGCTGACCTGCAAAGCGCCCTGACCAAACGTCTGGATCATTTTGCCGCACACGGCTGCAAAGTCTCCGATCATGCGCTGGACGTGGTGCTGTTTGCCGAAGCGACCGACGCCGAGCTGGATGACATTCTGGCGCGCCGCCTGGCTGGCGAGACCCTTAGCGAACACGAAGTGGCGCAGTTCAAAACCGCGGTGCTGGTATTCCTCGGCGCAGAGTATGCCCGTCGCGGCTGGGTCCAGCAGTACCACATTGGCGCGCTGCGTAACAACAACCTCCGTCAGTTCAAACTGTTAGGGCCAGACGTCGGCTTCGACTCGATCAACGATCGTCCGATGGCGGAAGAGCTGTCTAAGCTGCTGAGCAAGCAGAACGAAGAAAACCTGCTGCCGAAAACGATTCTCTACTGCCTGAACCCGCGTGATAACGAAGTGCTGGGCACCATGATCGGTAACTTCCAGGGTGAAGGCATGCCAGGCAAGATGCAGTTCGGCTCCGGCTGGTGGTTCAACGATCAGAAAGACGGTATGGAGCGGCAGATGACCCAGCTGGCGCAGCTCGGGCTGCTGAGCCGCTTCGTCGGGATGTTGACCGACAGTCGCAGCTTCCTCTCCTACACGCGCCACGAATACTTCCGCCGCATTCTGTGCCAGATGATCGGCCGTTGGGTGGCTGCCGGCGAAGCGCCTGCGGATATCGCGCTGCTGGGCGAGATGGTGAAAAACATTTGCTTTAACAATGCGCGTGACTATTTCGCCATTGAACTGAACTAAGGCCAGAGGTCGGTTGATATGCAATACATCAAAATCCATTCGCAGGATAACGTCGCGGTCGCGCTGACGGATATCGCTGCCGGTAGCGTGGTGACGATTGATAATGACTCGGTCACCCTCGGCCAGGATATCGTTCGCGGCCACAAGTTTGCACTGCGCGCTATCGCGAAAGGGGAAAACGTCGTTAAGTACGGGTTGCCGATTGGCCATGCGCTGGCGGATATCGCGCCGGGAGAGCATGTTCATGCGCACAATACGCGCACCAATCTCAGCGACCTTGACGCGTATCGCTATCAACCGGACCTGGTTGCCCAACCGCCACAGCCTGCGGATCGCGAAGTACAGATTTATCGTCGCGCCAACGGTGACGTCGGCGTGCGCAATGAGCTGTGGATCCTGCCGACCGTCGGCTGCGTCAACGCGATGGCCAGACAAATGCAGAACCGTTTCCTGAAAGAGACGTATGGCGCTGAGGATATCGATGGGGTACATCTCTTCAGCCACACCTATGGCTGCTCGCAGCTTGGGGACGATCACATCAACACTCGCACCATGCTGCAAAATATGGTTCGTCACCCGAACGCCGGGGCGGTGCTGGTGGTTGGCCTTGGCTGTGAAAACAACCAGGTGGAGGCCTTTCGCGAGACGCTGGGCGAGTTTGACCCGCAGCGCGTGCACTTTATGGTTTGCCAGCATCAGGACGATGAAGTGGAGGCGGGGGTTGAGCATCTGCATCAGCTGTATGAAGTGATGCGTCAGGATAAACGCCAGCCGGGCAAGCTCAGCGAGCTGAAGTTTGGCCTCGAGTGCGGGGGATCGGACGGCCTGTCGGGCATTACCGCTAATCCGATGCTGGGCCGCTTCTCAGACTATGTGATCGCCAACGGCGGCACTACCGTGCTGACCGAAGTGCCGGAGATGTTCGGCGCTGAACAGTTGCTGATGAGCCACTGCCGCGACGAAGCGACCTTCGACAAGCTGGTGACCATGGTCAATGACTTTAAGCAGTACTTTATTGCTCACGACCAGCCTATTTACGAAAACCCCTCGCCGGGTAATAAGGCCGGAGGGATCACTACCCTCGAAGATAAGTCGCTGGGCTGTACTCAGAAAGCGGGCTCCAGCCAGGTGGTGGATGTTCTGCGCTACGGCGAGCGCCTGAAGGTTCATGGTCTGAATTTACTGAGCGCGCCGGGCAACGACGCGGTCGCCACCAGCGCGCTGGCCGGCGCCGGCTGCCATATGGTGCTGTTCAGCACCGGTCGCGGCACGCCGTACGGCGGCTTTGTGCCAACGGTGAAGATCGCCACCAATAGCGAGCTGGCGGCGAAGAAAAAGCACTGGATCGACTTTGATGCCGGGCAGCTGCTCCACGGCAAAACGATGCCGCAGCTGCTGGAAGAGTTTGTGGATGCCATTGTAGCCTTCGCCAACGGTAAACCGACCTGTAATGAGCAGAATGACTTCCGCGAGCTGGCCATCTTTAAAAGCGGTGTTACCCTGTAAAGGCGTATTTGCGTTGGCGCCCAGAGGCTTGGTTTGTGTATCGGCCTGATAGCGTAGCGCCATCGGGCTCGTAACAGCGGCGTTTCAGCCAGTGAAGCGCCGTTTGTTTTTTTCAGTCAGGGAGCTTACATGACCGCGTATTGGCTGGCCCAGGGGGTCGGCGTCATCGCCTTTCTTATCGGCATTACCACCTTTATCAACCGCGATGAACGCCGTTTCAGGCTACAGCTGGCGGTCTATAGCGCTATTATCGGCGTTCATTTTTTCCTGATGGGCGCCGGGCCGGCTGGAATGAGCGCCGGGCTCAATGCGCTTCGCACGGTCATTTCCTTACGCACCCGTAGCCTGTGGGTGATGACAGTCTTTATCCTCCTGACGTTGATTCTCGGCCTGGGTAAACTGCAGCATGCCATGGAGCTGCTGCCGATCATTGGCACCGTCGCCAGCACCTGGGCGCTGTTTCGCTGCAAAGGGCTAACCGTCCGCTGCGTGATGTGGTGCTCCACCGCCTGCTGGGTCACGCATAATCTGTGGTTGGGTTCCATTGGCGGGACGCTGATCGAAGGCAGTTTCCTGATCGTCAACGGGCTGAACATCATTCGCTTCCGCCGGATGCAAAAGCGCGGTATCGATCCGTTTAAGGTTGAAAACGCAGTACAGGAAGAGAGCCCCTCCGCCCGATAGCGGAGGGGAAAGGCGTTATCCGCGCAGGGCGTTTTTCGCCAGCTGGTCGTCTTCCGCCATGCAGGCCGCGGCGGTAAACAGGGCGTCGGTGGAGGAGTTCAGCGCGGTTTCGCAGGAGTCCTGCAGCACGCCGATAATAAAGCCAACGGCAACCACTTGCATCGCCACATCGTTCGGGATCCCAAACATATTACAGGCCAGCGGGATCAGCAGCAGCGAGCCGCCCGCCACGCCGGAGGCGCCGCAGGCGCACAGCGAAGCGACCACGCTCAGCAGCAGCGCCGTCGGCAGATCCACCGGAATATTCAGCGTATGCACCGCCGCCAGCGTCAGCACGGTGATGGTGATTGCCGCACCTGCCATATTGATGGTCGCCCCCAGTGGAATAGAGACCGAATAGGTGTCGCGATCCAGATTCAGCTTCTCGCACAGCGCCATATTCACTGGAATGTTGGCGGCGGAACTGCGGGTGAAGAACGCGTAAACGCCGCTTTCGCGCAGGCAGGTGAGCACCAGCGGATAGGGGTTGCGGCGGATCTTCCAGAACACCAGCAGCGGGTTAATCACCAGCGCTACCAGCAGCATACAGCCCACCAGCACCAGCAGCAGCTGGGCATAGCCCCACAGGGTCTCGAAACCGGTGGTCGCCAGGGTGGAAGATACCAGGCCGAAGATCCCCAGCGGCGCAAAGCGGATCACCACTTTAACGATAAAGGTCACCGCGTGGGAGACGTCGTTGATCAGGTTTTTGGTGGTGTCGTTACCATGACGCAGGGCGAAGCCAAGCCCCACCGCCCACACCAGAATGCCGATATAGTTGGCGTTCAGCAGAGCGTCGATCGGGTTGGACACCATGCTCATCAGCAGGCCGCGCAGCACCTCAACAATCCCCGACGGCGGCGTGATGCTGTCGGCGGCGGTGGTTAAGTGCAGGGTCGAGGGAAAGAGAAAGCTGAACAACACCGCGGTCAGCGCCGCGCTAAAGGTGCCCAGCAGATAGAGAAACAGAATGGGGCGTATACTGGTTTTTTGTCCGTGCTGATGGTTGGCGATCGAGGCCATGACAAGCATCAATACCAGCACCGGCGCTACCGCTTTTAACGCGCCGACGAACAGGGTCCCCAGCAGACCGACGGCGATAGCCGCAGGCTTAGAGACCAGCGCCAACAGTACGCCAAGCACCAGGCCGATTAAAATTTGTTTCACCAGGCTGCCTTGCGCCAGGCGGGAGAGCCACCCTGATGAGGGAGTGCGTGTTGTCATAATTCATTCCTTCCAGTGATGTAGCAAGCCATCCCAGCCACGTATTATTTTTTACGTTTATGTCAGGATGTAAGTAGATGTTTGCATAGTCGAGTATACGGAAAGAAAGACTGGCGGGAAGCGTAAAATACTGTGATTTTAATATGGATCTTATTTTTTAACTGCGTAGTAACATAATTGTGACATGAGCAGGTATTCTCGTTACGAGAACGTCTGCTATAGCTGATTACCGCGCCGCCAGCGAGGGCCGACGGCGCGGTAGCAGATTACTCTGGCAGTTTGCGCTGCTTGTCGTGCTGCCTGTTGACCCAGGCGTTAATCAGCAGCGTGACGGCCAGGATGCCGCCCACCACGCCCAGCGAGATGGCAACCGGGATATGGTAGAAGTCGACGATCAGCATCTTCACGCCAATAAACACCAGGATCACCGACAGACCGTATTTGAGCATCGAGAAGCGCTCAGCGACCCCCGCCAGCAGGAAGTACATGGCGCGCAGGCCGAGGATGGCGAACAGGTTCGAGGTCAGCACGATAAACGGATCGGTGGTGACCGCGAAGATTGCCGGGATACTGTCGACGGCGAAAATCACGTCGCTCAGTTCCACCAGAATCAGCACCAGCAGCAGCGGGGTGGCGAACAGCACCCCGTTTTTACGGGTGAAGAAGCGCTCGCTCTCGATTTTATCGGTCATCCGCAGATGGCTGCGGATCCAGCGCACCAGCGGCTTATCGCCGATGCCGGACTCGTCCTCCTTCGCCAGCGCCATCTTCACGCCGGTAAACAGCAGGAAGGCGCCAAAGACGTACAGCAGCCAGTCGAACTGCGAAATCAGCCAGCTGCCGGCGAAGATCATAATGGTACGCAGAACGATCGCGCCCAGTACGCCATACACCAACACCCGGCGCTGCAGAACAGGCGGTACGGCGAAATAGCTGAACAGCATCAACCAGACGAAGACGTTATCGACCGCCAGCGCTTTTTCAATCAGATAACCGGTGAGGAAGGCTAAGGCCTGCGGATCGGCGACGGCCCGGCCCTGGGTTTGCACCAGATACCACCAGAAGGCGGCGTTGAACAGCAGAGAAAGCGTGACCCAGAGGATTGACCAGCCAGCGGCCTGCTTCATGGTCATGCTATGCGAACCGCGTCGTCCCTGAAGCAGCAGGTCGATTGCCAACATGATCGCGACAACGACAGCGAATCCACCCCATAGCAACGGCGTGCCGACAGTATTCATTTGATATTCCTTACATAAAAACAAAACGGCTGACGTCGGAAGACGGCAGCCGCTGCGCTTTTATGCATAGACCTCGCCTTCCGGCAAGGTCTCACTTACAACAACCAAAGTACATCGCGATGGGCTTTGGTTATTGCCCGGCGACCGGATGCGGTATTGCACGCATCGTAATGACGATCAACCGGCAAGGAAGTTACTCCCCTTTGCACGTAACAAAATATGTCACAGGGCGGTTTTCGTCAATGGCGGCCGGTCAGGCCTTTACACTCTTTTACGCCAGCGGCTGCGTATCGGCCGGGAAGATCACCCCGGTCTGGCGACGAATTTCGCTGGACAGTTTGGCGGTGATCCGGCTCACCGCCAGGCCCGGGTGATCCACATCCTGTGTCTCCACCAGCCGCGCAAAGGTCTCCGCTTCATACAGCATGGTATTAATGTGCTGGGGCTGCGTCAGGTCCTGGGCTTTACCGCCGCGCGGCACAAACGCCAGCTTCTGACATTCGGAGATTTTTTCGATCACTAACGCGCCGTCTTCGCCCTGAATTTCACTGGGGATCGCGGAATCGCTAACTTTGGAGTGATGCAGCGTCACGTCGAAGTCGCCATAGCTCAGCACCACGGTGCCCTGGGCGTCTACGCCGCTGTCCAGCAGGCTGGCGGTGGCAAGAACGGCCCGCGGCTCGCCCCACAGCGCCACAGCGGACGCCAGGCAATAGAAGCCGATATCCATAATCGAACCGTTAGAGAACGCCGGGTTAAAGGTGTTGGGGTTTTCGCCGTCAAGGTAGCGCTGATAGCGTGAGGAGTACTGACAGTAGTTGATAAAGGCTTTGCGTAGTTTGCCCACTTTAGCGAGCGTTTCTTTCAGTAGGAGAAAGTTAGGCAGACTGGCGGTTTTAAAGGCTTCAAACAGCACCACGTTATTTTCTTTCGCCAGCGCTATCGCCGCCTCGACTTCCTGCAGGTTCGACGCCAGCGGCTTTTCGCAAATGACGTGCTTCTTATGGCTCAGGAACAGCCGGGTCTGCGGAAAGTGCAGCGAGTTCGGGCTGGCAATATAGACCGCGTCAACGTCAGGGCTCTGTGCCAGTTCATCGAGCGAGGTAAACAGATGCTCGACCGGATAGTCTTTGGCGAAGGCTTGCGCCTGTTCGAGGCTGCGGGAGTAGATGGCGGTAAGTTTATATTTGCCGGTTTCATGGGCGGCATCGACAAACTGCTTGGTGATCCAGTTTGTGCCAACAACTGCGAAACGTATCATAAACGTTGACGAACTCCGTTAAAGGGAACCTGCCGCCACTCTATCATGCCGTCATGACAAAACCAGTGCGTCACTACGCAGAACGATTTAACGAAAGGTGCGTCAGCCACAGGCGGGTGTCGAACTCCAGCTGGTGGTACTGCGGCTCCATATGGCAGCACAGCTGATAAAAAGCCTTGTTGTGATCCTTCTCTTTCAGATGCGCCAGTTCATGAACCACGATCATCCGCAGAAAGGCTTCCGGCGCGTCGCGAAATACCGTCGCCACGCGAATTTCCGCTTTAGCTTTCAGCTTACCGCCCTGCACGCGGGAAATGGCGGTATGCAGGCCGAGCGCATTGTTCAGCACGTGGATCTTACTGTCATACATCACTTTGTTGATCGGCGCCGCGCCGCGCAGAAAGCGGTTTTTCAAGTCCTGGGTGTACTGATACAGCGCTTTATCGCTGTTAACGTCGTGCCCTTGCGGATAGCGCTTTTGCAGCACCTCGCCGAGGCGGCCTTGCTCGATTAACGTGGTCACCTGCGCCAGCAGCGATTCAGGATAGCCCTGTAAATAAATGAGTTTTGTCATCGTCTTATCATTATGTCTGTCAGGAGGGCAGTTCAGCCACGGTCATGGTAAAGACCAGCGGCGCGGTACCCTCATTGCGGTAACCGTGCTCTATTTCGGTGCGGGCCACCGCCGATTCCCCGGCCGCCACCGTGCGGCAGGTCTCGCCAAGCGTCAGCGTCAGCGAGCCGGCTTCCACGTGCAGCAGCTCGAAGGTAGTTGCCGGGTGGCCGGGCGAGGTAAAGGCTTCGCCGGGCTGCATCTCCCAGCGCCACAGCTCAATCATATTCGGCCCGGCGGTGCCGGCGAGGAGCCTGGCGCTGCCCCCCAGCGGGCCTTGCCAGAGGGTGGGGATCTGCTCGGCGGGAATAATATGCAACGCGGGTTCGCTTGCCACATTGACAATATCCGCTACCGATACGCCCAGCGCGGCGGCGAGTTTGCAGAGGATCGCAATGCTGGGATTGGCGGCCTCTTTTTCCATCTCGACCAGCATACCTTTGCTGATGCTGGCCCGGCGCGACAGCTCGTCCAGCGACATTTTTTTCGCTTTACGGTAGGCCTTCAGCCGCGTGGCGACGGCGCGACTTACCTGGTCGACATCAGATCCTGAATCGGTCGTTATATTGACTTTTACGTTCATTGGTCACTATGATGAAACAAATTGGTCATTACAGGATTATCGAATGCGTAGCGTAACGCCGTCAATCGAATCTGCGGTCAGCCGCCTGGCGCCGGGCTTTCGGGCATTAAGTATTGTGGTGGAGAGCGCGCCGGTGGCCGATCCCGCCGTCGCGGAGCAGGCGCTGGCCGAGGCCTGCCTGGCGGTGCAGCAGGATGATGTGCCCTGGGCGCAAGCGCACCTGGCGGCATGGGATGAAGCGTTCAGCGCCTTCGGCGCGAAGGCGAAACGTACCCCCTGTTCGGCGCAGGCGCTGCGCAAGCGGGTGCTGAAAGAGGGGAGCCTGCCGGCCATCGATCCGGTGGTAGATATCTACAACGCGATCAGCATTCGCTATGCCGTCCCGGTCGGTGGGGAAAATCTGGCCGCCTACCGTGGCGAACCGCGGCTGGTCATTGCCCGCGGCGATGAGCCATTCGATACGCTAAAATCGGCAGAGCCGGTAGTGGAATATCCGGAGCCGGGCGAAGTCATCTGGCGGGATGATATAGGCGTAACCTGCCGACGCTGGAACTGGCGACAGGGCGTGCGCACCCGGCTGGACAGCGGCGCGCAGACGATGTGGTTTATTCTCGAAAGCCTGCCGGCGATGCCGTTGTCGGCCCTGCATGAGGCGGGAGAGCGGCTGGTAGGTTATCTGCAGCAGCTGATGCCCGGCGCCCGCGCGTCGATAACGCTGCTGCGAGCCGATGACGAGGGCGATCTACGCTGAGCGGCGATGATCAGCGATCTCTCTTCAACTGGACAGGATTTGCGTATAAACTCGCGGGTTTTACTATTCCGGAGGCGGAGAGGCGATGAGCCAGGCAGAGTTAAACGGTGAGTTATTCACATTAGAGCGGTTCCCACCTAACGCTGAAGAAGAAGCGCTTCAGGCATGGGAAGCGGCGGATGAATATCTGCTGCAACAGGTGAATGACGTCGACGGCCTGACGCTCATCTTCAACGACGGCTTCGGCGCGCTCGCCTGCGCGCTGGCGGAGCGCAACCCGGTCAGTATCAACGACTCCTTTATTTCCGAGCTGGCGACCCGCCACAACCTGCGGATGAACGGTATCGATGAAGAGAACGTGCGCTTTCAGGATAGCCTGAGCCCACTACCGGCCGCGCCGGCGCTGGTGCTGATTAAGGTGCCAAAACAGCTGGCGCTGCTGGAACAGCAGCTGCGCGCCCTGCGCGAAGTAGTTACGCCGGAAACCCGCATCATCGCCGCGGCGAAAGCCCGTGATGTGCACAACTCGACGCTGGCGCTGTTTGAAAAAATCCTCGGCACCACCACCACCTCGCTGGCCTGGAAAAAAGCGCGTCTGATCCACTGCGTTTTCACCGCTCCTGAGCTTGCCGATGCGCCGCAAACCTACAGCTGGAAGCTGGACGGCACGCCGTGGACCATCCATAACCACGCCAACGTTTTTGCCCGCAGCGGGCTGGATATCGGCGCGCGTTTCTTCTTGCAGCACTTACCGTCTGATTTAGAAGGCGAGATCGCCGATCTCGGCTGCGGCAATGGGGTGATTGGCCTGCAGGCGCTGGCGCAAAATCCAAACGCCAGCGTGATGTTCACCGATGAGTCGCACATGGCGGTGGCTTCCAGCCGGTTGAACGTCGAGCGCAATCTGCCGGACGATATCGCACGCTGTGAATTTATGGTCAACAACTCGCTCTCCGGCATTGAGCCCGACCGCTTTACGGCGATCCTGTGTAATCCGCCGTTCCATCAGCAACACGCTATTACCGACCATATCGCCTGGCAGATGTTTAACGATGCCCGCCGCAGCCTGAAATACGGCGGCGAGCTGTACGTCGTCGGCAACCGCCACCTCGATTACTTCCGTAAGCTGAAGCGCGCGTTTGGTAATTGCACGACGATTGCGACGAACAATAAGTTTGTCATTTTGAAAGCAACGAAGGTGCGTAAGCAGCGCTGATTCTTGTCGCGGTTTCCCCCGGCTCGCGGCTGTCGCCTTAGCCGGGCTAGCGTGCGGGATTATCGTGGTAGCCCGGTGAAGGCGCATCGCGCCGCCCCCGGGACAGGGCTAAATCGCCAGCGCCAGTTTAGTGCCCTGGGCAATCGCCCGGCGCGCATCCAGCTCCGCCGCCACGTCGCAACCGCCGATGAGATGCACCGTTTTCCCCGCCGCGCGCAGCGGATCCGCCAGCTCGCGGCGCGGCTCCTGACCGGCGCAGATCACCACCTGATCGACCGCCAGCAACTGGCGCTCGCCGCCGATAGTAACATGTAACCCTTCATCATCGATCTTTTCATAGCTGACCGCCGGGATCATTTTCACCCCGCGCGCCAGCAGCGTCGCGCGGTGGATCCAGCCGGTGGTTTTGCCGAGCCCTTCGCCCGGTTTGCTGGCTTTGCGCTGCAGCATCACAATCTGTCGCGGGCTTTTACTCAGCTGCGGGCCTTCAGCACTCAGCCCTCCCGCCGTTTGCAGGCTGGTATCGATACCCCATTCGCGGCAGAACTCGCCGATATCCTGGCTGGTGGCCGCGCCCGACTGGCTTAAAAACATCGCGGTGTCGAAGCCGATGCCGCCGCAGCCGATAATCGCCACCTTCGCGCCAACCGGCGCTTTATCGCGCAAGACATCAAGGTAGCTCAGCACTTTGGGATGTTCGATCCCGTCGATCGCCGGCAGGCGCGGGGCGATACCGGTGGCGAGGATCGTCTCATCGAACGCCAGCAGATCGTCTGTCGTGACGCGGGTGTTCAGGCGTAGATCGACACCATGCAGATCGAGCATGGTGCGGTAGTAACGCAGCGTCTCGTGAAACTCCTCTTTGCCGGGGATCTGTTTGGCGATATTAAACTGACCGCCGATCTCCGGGAGCGCATCAAACAACGTGACGTGATGACCACGGGCGGCAGCGTTTACGGCGAAGGCCAGACCGGCAGGCCCGGCGCCGACCACCGCCAGCCGTTTAGGCGCGTTGGCAGGCAGGACCGGCATCAGGGTTTCATGACACGCGCGCGGGTTGACCAGACAGGAGGTGACTTTGCCGACGAAGATCCGATCGAGACACGCCTGATTGCAGCCGATGCAGGTGTTGATCTGATCGGCGCGATCGTCCTGCGCTTTTGATATAAATTCGGCGTCGGCAAGGAACGGGCGGGCCATCGATACCATATCGGCATCGCCGCGGGCGAGAATATCCTCCGCGACCTGCGGATCGTTAATGCGGTTGGTGGTGATCAACGGGATCGACACCGCGCCCTTCAGCTTGCGGGTGACCCAGCTGAAAGCTCCGCGCGGTACCGGCGTGGCGATGGTCGGAATGCGCGCTTCGTGCCAGCCAATCCCGGTGTTGATGATGGTCGCTCCCGCCGCTTCAATCGCTTTGGCCAGTTCGGTGACTTCCGCCAGCGTGCTGCCGTCGTTGACCAGATCGAGCATCGATAGGCGGTAGATGATAATGAAATCGTGGCCGGCGCGCTGGCGTACCGCCTTAACCACCTCTACGGCGAAACGCATGCGCCTGGCATAATCGCCGCCCCATTGGTCGTCGCGCTGGTTGGTGCGCGCGGCGAGAAATTCGTTAATCAGATAGCCCTCAGAGCCCATCACTTCGACGCCGTCATATCCCGCTTCGCGCGCCAGTTGGGCGCAGTGGGCAAAATCATCGATCAGCGTCAGGATCTCATCGTGGCTCAGTTCATGGGGGGTAAAACGGTTGATCGGCGCCTGTAGCGCCGAGGGGGCCACCAGCGCGGGCTGGTAGCTGTAACGGCCGGTGTGCAGGATCTGCAGAGCGATTTTGCCGCCTTCCTGATGTACCGCATCGGTAATATGGCGATGATGCGCCAGATGGCTGGCGTCGTTGAGTACCGCGCCGCCGGCCATGGTGACGCCAGAGGGCGCCGGAGCGATGCCGCCGGTGACGATCAGCGCCACGCCGTGACGGGCGCGTTCGGCGTAAAAGGCCGCCAGCCGCTGCGCGCCGTCCGGCAGCTCTTCCAGCCCGGTGTGCATCGAGCCCATCAACACGCGGTTTTTGAGCGTTGTGAAGCCCAGCTCAAGCGGGGCGAAAAGCGACGGATAGCGGCTCATAGTGGCTTCCAATGTAAAATTATTGTTATGTGGTCGGATGAGTTACTAATTTAGCCATCGTGGAGAAAAAGGGAAAAGGGGAGTGCGGTGATTGTGATGGGATTCAAAGAACGGCGAAGCGTTTCCCCACACCCCGGCCCTCTCCCAAAGGGAGAGGGGGGAAAGGCGGAGCGGCACCGGTAGTTAGGGTGAGGGGGAAGACGCAACGCGCTGGCGGCGTTCCAGACCCGGCGCCTGCCACATCGACGTTGTCAGTCCGCTATCGACAAGGCCAAGCTGATCGGCGTACACCGTCTGCCACTTGCTCATCATCTCCTGATACAGCTCGCGATGCTGCGGATTTGGGGTGAACTCGCGGTGCCAGCTCACTAACCGCTCTCCGGTGCTGGCCATATCGTCATACAGCCCGGCGCCGGTTCCGGCGGCGATGGCGCAGCCCAGCGCGGTGGCTTCGCGGACCACCGGCACCCGCACCGGCAGGCCGGTGACGTCGCTGAGGATCTGGCTCCACAGCGCGCCTTTAGAGCCGCCGCCGGCAAACACCATGCTCTCGAATGTTACCCCGGAGAACTGCGAAATCTGGGCCAGGTTGCAGGCGGAGACAATCGCCGCGTTCTCCTCCAGCGCGCGGAACAGGGTCGCTTTATTGCACTTCTCCGGATCGATGGAGAGGTTAATAAACGACGGCGCGGCGTGGTACCACTGCTTAAAGTGCATGGCGTCGGAAAAAATAGGCATCACGCCGTGGGAACCGGCGGGCACGCGGCTGGCCATCTCCTCCAGCAGCGAATAGGCATCGACGCCGAGCCGCTCGGCAATCAGTTTTTCTTCAGCGCAGAAGGCGTCGCGAAACCAGCGCATGGTCAGGCCGGTAAAGAAGCTGATCGATTCCGCCTGCGCCATGCCGGGAATCACGTGAGGATTAACGCGAATATTCATCTGCGGATCGGTACGCACCTGCGGCAGGTTGACCACCTGCTGCCAGAAAGTGCCGCCGAGTACCGCGGTTTGCCCGGCGCGCACCACCCCAAGGCCCAGGCAGCCGAGCTGGACGTCGCCGCCGCCCATCACCACCGGCGTCCCGGCGCGCAGGCCGCTCTGCTGCGCCGCCGCTTCGGTGACGGCGCCCAGCAGGGTACCGGTCTCTTTGACCGGCGACAGCATATCGGCGCGCAGCCCGGCCATATCCAGCAGCGCCGGACGCCAGTCGCGGCTGAACAGATCGAGCATGCCGGTGGTGCCGGCGTTTGACGGGTCGACCGCCAGCTCGCCGGAAAGCTTCGCCGCCAGCCAGTCGCTGATCATGGTGATGGTTGCCGCTTTGCGGTAGATATCGGGGCGGTGGTGCGCCAGCCACAGCAGGCGCGGCATGGCGCTGAGCGCCAGGGTTTGTCCCGAGACCTCGTATACCTCGGATTCGAAGCGATAGTCGTGGATCTCCTTAAGCTCCGCCACTTCGCGGCTGGCGCGGGCATCGACGTTGGCGCAGGCCCAGATGGCCTCGCCGTTGCGGTCATAGAGAACGATGCCTTCGCGCATCGAACAGCAGGCGACGGACTGAATATCGGCGGCAGAGAGCCGGGCGGCGTCGAGCGCCTGGCGAATGCACTGGCAGGCCAGCTGCCAGTTGGTGGTAAGGTCGAACTCCATCGAGCCGGGGACGTTATCAACGCTCAGGTGTTTCCATTCGGCCTGGCCTACCGCCAGCTGGCGGCCATTAAGATCGAAAATAACCGCCCGAATGCTGCCGGTCCCGGCATCTAACGCTAACAGGTAACTCATGACATGCGCCTCGCTGTTGTCGCGCGGCGCCAGGCCGTCAGGAGGCCAGGGTAAGCACCGCGCGTGCTGTTGTCTCTTCCGTTACCAGGCCATTAATGCGCTTGCCAATCAGAGCGGCATAAATCGCCTGCGCTTTTTCTTCTCCCCCGGCGACGCCAACGATGGTCGGCAGCTGCGCTAGCTCATCAAGGGTCACGCCGAGCAGTTCCCGATGGATCTCCAGTCCTTCTACCGGCCTGCCGTCGGCCTGCAGGAAATAACCTAAAATGTCGCCGACCGCGCCTTTGCGGGCGTACATAAGCTGTTCGCCCTCGCTGATATAGCCGGAGCGCAGGATGGTCGCGTCGCGCCGCTGATCGATGGCGCCGATGCCAACCACCGCCGCGTCCGCCGCCGTCGCCGCGAGGATCACGTCGCGCACGCTCGACTCACGGCGCAGGATCTCGGCGACCTCCGCCGAAGAGACCCGCAGCGGCGCCGGGATAATGCTGACGCTGCAGGCGGCATCCAGCTGGCCAATACCGGTCATATAGGGGCCGACGCCGCCGGAGAGGGTCACCAGCCGCACCTGCTGCGAGCCGATAAAGCCGCTGAGATGCTGCAGGCAGCTCATGGTGGCTTCGCCGAAGCCGACCGCCAGCAGCTGTCCCGGCTGCAGAATGCCCATCAGCGACTGCGCCGCGCCGATACCCAGCCGGGTATTCATCGGCGGGGTGTTGAGCGCCGGCAGTACGCGGGCAATCTTGAGGCCAAAACGCTGCTGGAGTTCACTTTCCAGTGCCAGACAGCCCTCATAGCGCGAGTTGATCTGCACGCGGATCACCCCGGACTGGCGGCCTTTCTCCAGCAGGCGGGAAATCTTCAGCCGCGGCAGCCCCAAACGCTCGCCGATGTCATTTTGCGTCAGGCCGTCGTGGTAGTAGCACCACGCCACCCGCGCCACCAGCTCTTCCTCGGCTAACGCCAGCCCGGCGTAGCGGTTCTCTTCCGTAATGCGTTTTTCGCTCATAAATTGAACTCTTATAAAAATTTAGATCATATGTTCGCTATTGCGCGGCCGGAAAGTGTGAGCCGACTGGCAAAACGGATCTTTCATCGCTGGCCCATTTTTTCCTGAGGATCTAAAGCGCCAAACTGTGATCTTCGCACGGTTGTAAATATAGTTCACCGTCTACGCTTTTGAACATTATTAAATTTAAAAATCATTTGTTCAAACGAGGCGCGACGATGAAGCCACTGCTTGAAGCTCGCCAGATCCGCAAACAGTTCTCCGGCGTTGCCGTGCTGAAGGGCATCGACTTTACGCTATGCGCGGGCCAGGTGCATGCCCTGATGGGAGGCAATGGCGCGGGTAAATCGACGCTGATGAAGATCATCGCCGGCGTCGAAACCCCGGATAACGGTGAACTGACGATCGGCGACCGCGCGTTTGCGCGCCTCAGCCCGGCGCTGGCCCACCAGCTGGGCATCTATCTGGTGCCGCAGGAGCCGATGCTGTTTCCCAACCTCAGCGTGCGCGAGAACATTCTCTTTCGTTTGCCGAAGCGGGCGGATACCGCCGCGCGACTGCAGGAAAAACTGCAGCAGTTGAACTGCCAGATCAACCTCGATGCCAGCGCCAGCACGCTCGAGGTAGCCGATCAACAGATGGTCGAGATCCTGCGCGGCCTGATGCGCGAAGCGCGGATCCTGATCCTTGATGAACCCACCGCCTCTTTAACCCCGGGGGAAACGGAGAGGTTGTTTAGCCAGATCCGCGCGTTACAGGCGCTGGACGTGGGGATCGTGTTTATCTCGCACAAACTGCCCGAAATCCGCCAGCTTGCCAGCCATATTTCGGTGATGCGCGACGGGGCGGTAGTGCTGAGCGGCGAGACCGCAACTTACCGCGATGAGCAACTGATTAGCGCTATGACGCCGGCCAGCCGTGACCATACGCTGAGCGACACGCAAAAGCTGTGGCTGGCGCTGCCGGGCAACCGCCGCACCCAGGCGCAGGATTTTCCCGTGCTGCGGGTGGAGGATCTTACCGGAGAAGGCTTTATCGATCTCAATCTGGAGATCCGCGCCGGGGAGATCGTCGGCCTCGCCGGGCTGGTGGGATCCGGGCGCACCGAATTTGCTGAAACCTTATACGGCCTGCGTCCACCACGCGCCGGGCGGATCTGGCTGGAGAATCGCGAGATTAGCAATGACAGCACCCGAGCCCGGCTGGCCAGCGGGCTGGTCTATCTGCCGGAAGACCGCCAGGTCTCGGGGCTGTTTCTTGATGCGCCGGTGCGCTGGAACACGGTGATGTTCAATCAGCCGTCGTGGTGGCAGCAGGGGAAACGGGAGGCGGCGGTGGTTGAGCGCTATCACCGGGCGCTGGGGATCAAGCTGGCCGATGGCGATCAGCCGGTGCGCACTCTCTCTGGCGGTAACCAGCAGAAGGTGCTGCTGGCGCGCTGTCTGGAGGCCAACCCGCTGCTGCTAATTGTCGATGAGCCGACGCGCGGCGTGGATGTCTCCGCCCGCGCCGATATCTATCAGCTGCTGAAAAGCGTCGCCGCGCAAAATGTGGCAGTGCTGATGATCTCCTCCGATCTGGATGAGTTCATCGGCCTGGCCGACCGGGTGCTGGTGATGCATCAGGGTCGCTACAGCGGCGAGCTGGCGCGGCAGGCGGTGACCGTCGATCGCATGATGACCCTGGCCTTCGGAGGGCAGGCATGAAAACGTTACTCAAGAATCGCGAACTGAGCGCCTTCTTTGCCATCGTGGCGCTCTTTGTTGTGCTGGTGGCGCTCAATCCGGCCTATTTCAGCCTGCAGACCCTGGCGATGATTTTCGCCAGCTCGCAAATCCTCTGCCTGCTGGCATTGGGCGCGACCCTGGTGATGCTGACCCGCAATATTGACGTGTCGGTAGGCTCCACCGTTGGGCTATGCGCCATCGCCGTCGGCGTGGCGCTGAACAACGGCTACGGGTTGGCGACGGCCATCGCCTTCGCGCTGGCGATTGGCGCGCTGGCCGGGGCGTTTAACGGCCTGCTGGTGGTGGGGCTGCGCATCCCGGCGATCGTCGCGACGCTCGGTACGCTGGGGTTGTATCGCGGGGTGATGTTGCTGTGGACCGGCGGGAAATGGATCGAAGGCTTGCCCGACAGCCTGAAATCGCTCTCGGAGCCCGCGTTTATCGGCGTGTCGCCGCTGGGCTGGCTGGTGCTGGCGCTGCTGCTGGCGGGCGGCTGGCTGCTGTCGCGCACCGCCTTTGGTCGTGATTTTTACGCCGTTGGCGATAACCTCGCCGCCGCGCGCCAGCTGGGCGTGGCGGTCAACCGCACGCGGATGCTGGCCTTTACCCTCAACGGTATGCTGGCGGCCTGCGCCGGGATCGTCTTCGCCGCGCAGATTGGTTTTGTGCCTAATCAGACCGGCAGCGGCCTGGAGATGAAAGCCATCGCCGCCTGCGTACTGGGCGGGATCTCGCTGCTTGGCGGTACCGGTACGCTGCTCGGCGCGTTTCTCGGCGCCTTTTTCCTTACCCAAATCGACACCGTACTGGTGCTGTTCCGCCTTCCCGCCTGGTGGAATGACTTTATCGCCGGTCTGGTGCTGCTCGGCGTGCTGGTGCTCGATGGCCGCCTGCGCCAGGCGCTGGCCCGCCATCAGCGGGCGCTAAAGTACAGCCGTTTCCAGCCCGGTAACAAAGGGGGGAAACAGGTTGCCCGCTTTCCCGAACGCAAAAGCAAAGAGGTGGCTTAAATGAAGCTGAAGCTTAACTGGGAAAGCGCGCTGCTGGCGTTGCTGATCGTGGAGATCCTGCTGTTCGGCGCGCTGAATCCGCGCATGCTGGATCTCAATATGCTGCTCTTTAGCACCAGCGACTTTATCTGCATCGGCATCGTCGCGCTGCCGCTGACGCTGGTGATCATCAGCGGCGGGATCGATATTTCGCTGGGCTCGACCATCGGCCTGTGCGCCATCGCCCTCGGGGTGATGACCCAGGCGGGCTGGCCGCTGTGGCTCGCGGTATCGCTGACGTTGCTCTTGGGACTGCTGTGCGGGTTATTCAACGCCGCGCTGATCCACTACACCGGCATCAGCCCGCTGGTGATCACGCTTGGTACGCTGTATCTGTACGGCGGCGGCGCGCTGCTGCTTTCCGGGATGGCCGGCGCGACCGGTTACGAGGGGATTGGCGGTTTTCCCGATAGCTTCACCGCCTTCGCCAATTTAACCCTCGCCGGACTGCCGCTGCCGCTGGTGCTGTTCGCGATTATCACCTTTTTCTTCTGGCTGCTGACCCATCGCGGGCGCTTTGGCCGCCACCTCTTTTTACTCGGGCAAAACCCGCGCGCCGCGCGCTATGCCGCGCTGTCGGTGAACGGCATCCCGTACGTGCTGTATGGCCTGGTGGGCGTCGCCTCGGCGGTCGCGGCGCTGGTGATGGTCTCCTATTTCGGCTCGGCACGTTCGGATTTAGGCCGCGACCTGCTGATGCCTGCGCTGACCGCGGCGGTGCTCGGCGGGGCCAATATTTACGGCGGCTCGGGATCGATACTGGGTACCGCGCTGGCGGCATTGCTGGTGGGGTATCTGCAACAGGGTTTACAGATGGTCGGCATCCCCAACCAGGTGTCGAGCGCGCTGTCAGGGGCGCTGTTGGTTGTGGTGGTGATGGGGCGTTCGCTGAGCCTGCACCGTGAATGGGTGCGCGCGACCTGGCGGCGTCTTTTCTCGCATAAAACAATCGGAGCATAAAATGAAATTAAAACTGATCGTGCTGGCGCTGGCGATGAGCGTGGTTACCGCGCAGGCGGCGGACCGCATCGCCTTTATTCCTAAGCTGGTCGGCGTCGGCTTCTTTACCAGCGGCGGCAACGGCGCGAAAGAGGCGGGGAAAACGCTGGGCGTGGATGTCACCTATGACGGTCCCACCGAGCCCAGCGTCTCCGGCCAGGTGCAGCTTATCAACAACTTCGTCAACCAGGGCTACAACGCGATTATCGTTTCCGCTGTCTCGCCGGACGGCCTGTGTCCGGCGCTGAAGCGGGCGATGCAGCGCGGGGTGAAAGTCCTGACCTGGGATTCCGATACCAGGCCGGAGTGCCGCAGCATCTATATCAATCAGGGCACGCCGCAGCAGCTTGGCGGCCTGCTGGTCGAGATGGCGGAAAAGCAGGTGACGAAGCCTACTGCCAAGGTAGCGTTTTTCTACTCCAGCCCGACGGTGACCGACCAGAACCAGTGGGTGAAGGAAGCCAAAGCCAAAATCGAAAAAGAGCATCCGCAGTGGCAAATCGTCACCACCCAGTTTGGCTATAACGATGCCACCAAATCGCTGCAAACCGCCGAGGGGATCTTAAAAGCGTATCCGGATCTCGACGCCATTATCGCGCCGGATGCCAATGCGCTGCCGGCGGCGGCGCAGGCGGCAGAGAACCTCAAGCGTCAGGGCGTGGCGATTGTCGGCTTTAGTACGCCGAACGTGATGCGTCCGTACGTTGAGCGCGGCACGGTGAAAGCGTTCGGCCTGTGGGATGTGGTTCAGCAGGGCAAAATTGCGGTTAACGTCGCCGATCGATTGCTGAAAAAGGGCGATCTTAACGTGGGCGACAGCGTTGAGGTGAAAGATATCGGCTCGCTGAAGGTCGAACCGAACAGCGTGCAGGGCTACAAGTATGAGGCGAAGGGCAACGGTATCGTGCTGCTGCCGGAGCGCGTGGTGTTCAGCAAAGAGAACATCAACAACTACGACTTCTGACGGAGGATGAGATGGCAGATTTAGACGATATCAAAGAGGGGAAGGACTTCGGTATTGACCGCCCGCAGCAGAATACGCTGTATACCCTGAAAGGCTGCGGCTCGCTGGACTGGGGCATGCAGTCGCGGCTGGCGCGCATTTTTAATCCGCACAGCAACCGCACGGTGATGCTGGCCTTCGATCACGGCTACTTCCAGGGGCCAACCACCGGGCTGGAGCGTATCGACCTGTCGATTGCGCCGCTGTTTGCCGACACCGACGTGCTGATGTGCACCCGCGGCGTACTGCGCAGCCAGGTACCGGCGGCCACCAATAAGCCGGTGGTGCTCCGCGCCTCCGGCGGCAATTCGATTTTGAGCGAACTCTCCAACGAATGCGTGGCGGTGGCGATGGAAGACGCGCTGCGGCTCAACGTATGCGCGGTGGCGGCGCAGGTCTATATCGGCAGCGAATACGAACATCAGTCGATCAATAACATCATCAAACTGGTGGACGCCGGCAATCGCTACGGTATGCCGGTCCTGGCGGTTACCGGCGTCGGCAAAGAGATGACCCGCGATGCGCGCTACTTCTCGCTGGCCAGCCGGATTGCCGCCGAAATGGGGGCGCAGTTTGTGAAGACCTATTTCGTTGAGGAAGGCTTTGAAAAAGTGACCGCCAGCTGTCCGGTGCCGATCGTTATCGCCGGCGGTAAAAAACTGCCGGAGCATGAGGCGCTGGAGATGTGCTGGCGGGCGATCGACCAGGGGGCGTCCGGGGTGGATATGGGGCGCAATATCTTCCAGTCCAGCGCCCCGCGCGCGATGCTGAAGGCGGTGAAAAAGGTGGTGCATGAGAATCTGAACGCGCGCGAAGCGTATCAGTTCTGGCAGGAAGAGAAACAGGGAGAGCTGAAATGAACGTCACGCTAGTGGAGATCAATATTAAACCCGAGCGGGTGGATGAGTTTCTCGAGGTGTTTCGCGCCAACCACGAGGGCGCGCTGCGGGAGCCAGGCAACCTGCGCTTTGATGTCCTGCAGGATCCCGAGGTGAAAACCCGCTTTTTTATCTACGAAGCCTATAAAGACGATGAGGCGGTGCTGGCGCATAAGAAGACGCCGCACTATTTAGCCTGCGTCGAAAAGCTGGAGGAGATGATGTCGCAGCCGCGGCAGAAGCGCAGCTTTATCGGCCTGTTACCGCAGGTGTGAGGGTTATCCTTCACCCTCTCAGAGGGAGAGGGTGAAGGACACTTTATTACGCTTCTTCGACCGAAACGCGCAGGGCCGCCAGCGCCTTGCGCGCCGCCTTCAGCACCTGTTCGCACTGCTCAAGGGTGAGCGTCAGCGGCGGTTCAATGCGGATCGTCTTGGCGTTGTTTAACGTCCCGGCGACCAGCACCCGCTGTCTGAACATCTCGCTGGCAAAGTCGTAGCCAATCTCGTTATCAACAAACTCGATAGCCATCAGCATGCCTTTCCCGCGCACTTCATTCACCAGGTCCGGATACTCCTGCGCCAGCAGGCGGAAACCGTCCAGCAGCATATCGCCTTTCTGCGCCGCCTGCGCCGGCAGGTTTTGCGTCAGCAGCACGTTGATCGTCGCCAGCGCCGCCGCACAGGCCAACGGGTTGCCGCCGAAGGTGGTGGTGTGCAGGAACGGGTTATCGAAGAGCACCGAGAAGACCTCTTCCGTCGCCACCGTCGCGCCGATCGGCATCACACCGCCGCCGAGCGCTTTCGCCAGACACAGAATGTCCGGCTGGACGTTCTCATGCTCACAGGCGAACATCTTGCCGGTGCGGCCCATGCCGGTCTGCACTTCGTCGAGGATCAGCAATGCGCCAAACTCGTCGCACAGTTTACGCACCGCCGGCAAATACCCCGTTGGCGGGAGGATCACGCCCCCTTCGCCCTGAATCGGCTCGAGGATCACCGCCGCGACGTCGTCGCCGGTTTTCTTGCACTCGCTCAGCATGGTGCGCATGGCGGTGATATCGCCGAACGGCACGTGGCGGAAGCCCGGCAGCAGCGGCATAAAGGGTTTGCGGAAGGTCGACTTGGCGGTGGCCGACAGCGCGCCCAGCGATTTACCGTGGAAGGCGCCGCTGGTGGCGATGAAGGTAAATTTACCGCGCGGCGACTGATAGGCTTTCGCCAGCTTGATGGCCGCCTCTACCGATTCGGTACCGCTGTTGCAGAAGAAACTGTACTTTAGTTTCCCGGGCGTTAAGGCTGCCAGGGTTTTCGCCAGCATCGCGCGTAGCGGGTCCAGCAGCTCCTGACTGTGAAGCGGTTGTTTCGCGAGTTGATTCTCGACGGCGGATACCACAACTGGATTACGGTGCCCTACATTGAAGATACCAAACCCACCAAGGCAGTCGATAAACTCCTGTCCCTGGGTGTCGACAAGCGTATTTAACCCTCCCGCTTGCCACTCTACGGCTCCGTAATCCCCGCCGGCTGTGACCGATTTTCGATACTCTAAAAACCCCGGATTCACATGCTCTTTAAAGTATTCCCTGACCTCCTGGTTAAGTGCTTTCATTTCCTCATGATCAAGCGTGCGCTTTTCAATGAGATTCAGTGCGTGTGCGCTGCAGGCCAGAGCCGATGCGCTGGAAGGTAACCTGTTCAAAATGTGCTCCTGGGGCGGACGTATCACACGATACTGGATTAAGTATTGCAGGGATTACGCCAGTTCGGCAGAAGCGGTGAAAATCGGGATAAATGCAAAGCAAAAGACGAATTGTGTAAAATTTAATCTCATTGCGCCACTATTGGCACGTTTTATTCCTGAGCTGACGAGATTTTCTGCCTGGCGGCAATAGACGGGGCGATCCGCCGTGGTGCGGGCTGCCCCAGCGCGGGGCAGCCGGTGGTGAAAAAAGAGGCTTAGTCGAGCTGAGAGATCTCCATCGCCGCCCGGTCAATAATGCCGATGATCTGCTTGAGCTGGGCGGCACTGCTGGCCTGCTGGTTCACTTTCAGGTCGAGGACCGCTTTGAAGTTTTCCAGCGCGCGCTTCATCTGCGGATCGCGGCGCAGCTCGCAGCCGACCATCCGCGCCTGCAGGCGCTCCTGGATATGGGCCAGGTGCTCCTGGTTCTCGGCGTGCAGCTGTTTTCCTTCCTCGCTGATAAGGATTTTCTTGCGTCCGTTGTCGTCTTCCACGCTGATAAGGCCCTGGTCCTGGAGCAGATCCAGCGTCGGATAGATCACCCCCGGGCTGGGGCTGTAGTTCCCCTGGGTAAGCGTTTCGATCTCTTTGATCAGCTCATAGCCATGGCTGGCGCTGCGGCTGAGGATATCCAGAATGATCAGCCGCAGTTCGCCGTGGCCAAAGAAACGCTGGCGACGTCCGCCGCCGCGGCGGCCATGGTCGCCGTGTTCGCTAGGGTCACCGTGGCGCCCGCGTGGCCCACGCCCTTCTTCATGATGATGTCGCATGGTTACCTCCTGCTGTTTTGATATATCTAATTTATATCTAAAAAATGAATGTTCGCAATGCTGGTTGCTATTTATTATTTAATATATTGATATATATGAAATTATTTTCTGACTGTGGATTTTGATGCGGTTTGTTTTGACTATATCAAAAAAAGACTTGCATTCTTATTAGTTGGCAATCATTATCATTTGCATCAAGTTTAGATATATCTATTTACCGTTCACGAAGGCAATCGATGATGACAAAAACCAAAGCAGACAAGTACCCGCAGCGTGTCCGCAATGAGCTGCGTTTCCGTGAGCTGACGGTGCTGCGCGTGGAGCGCGCAGGCGCGGCGTTCCAGCGTATCGTGCTGGGAGGCGAGGCGCTGGAAGGCTTCGCCTCTCACGGCTTTGACGACCATACCAAGCTTTTTTTCCCCGAGCCGGGCGCGGCATTTACCCCGCCGCAGGTGACCGAGGAGGGGATTGACTGGGGGGAAGGCGTGCGGCCTGCCACCCGCGACTATACGCCGCTGTACGATGCCGAACGTCACGAGCTGGCTTACGATTTCTATATCCACGATGGCGGTATCGCCAGCCGTTGGGCGCTGGAAGCAAAAGTGGGCGATAAGCTGGTGATCGGCGGCCCGCGCGGCTCGCTGGTGGTGCCGGAAGATTATGCCTGGCAGCTGTATGTTTGCGATGAGTCCGGCATGCCGGCGCTGCGCCGTCGTCTGCTGGGATTACGCCAGCTGCCGGCGAGGCCGCAGGTGACGGCCATCGTTACTATCGCCGATGCGTCGTATAAAGATTATCTGGCGGATCTCGACGGCTTTAACATCGAGTGGGTGGTGGGCCACAATCCGGCCTTCGTCGCCGAGCGTCTGGCGCAGGTGAAGGTGCCGGCGGAGGATTATTTTATCTGGCTGACCGGCGAAGGCGCGGTGGTGAAATCGCTGCTGGCGCGCTTTGAAGACGAGAGCATCGATCAGCAGCTGGTGCGTTCCCAGGCGTACTGGCACAGCAAGTAAAAAGCCATCGTGGTAAAACCCGGATAGCGGCGCGTCGCGCCTTATCCGGGCTACCGGCGGTGCCGTTTTTTGTCGGGTGGCGGCTTACGCCTTACCCGACCTGCTATTCGGCGGTGTTACGTCGCCCCGGTAAGCGCAGCGCCACCGGGGAAGGCTTAGCGTTCCGCCAGCGCCTTAAACACCATCGCCACCGCGTGGGCGCCGGGGTCCATGTTGCCGAGCAGGCTATCGCTGTTGAGATAGGACGCGCGTCCGGCGCCGGCTTTGCTTGACTGGCAGGTGCGAGCCGCCCCGGCCTGCGCCGCGGCGAAAGCGGCCTGCAGATTCTCCGGTTCGGCCAGCAGCGCCGCCAGCGCCGGCTGCAGAGCGTCGATCATCGTCCGGTCTCCCTCATCGGCGCCGCCGTAAAACTTCATCTGTTCCAGACCGGCGTTCAGCGCCTCGGCCACGCTGGCGCCTTGCCCCAGCTTCTGCCCGGCAGCGGTGAAGAAGATAGACATCAATACCCCGCTGGAGCCGCCCATCACCACCGTCAGGCGTTCGCCGATCAGCGCGAAGAGCGTTGGCAGATCGTTCAGCGGCAGCTGCTGACGCTCGAGCCGCTCGGCAATTTCACGCGCCCCGGCGGCGAAGGTGGAGCCGGTATCGCCGTCGCCTACTTTGGCATCCAGCGCGTTGAGATGTTCTTCAAGATCGATGAGGGCGCCGGTCACCTGCGCCACGTAATCGCCCACCTGTGGGTTGGCCGAGGGCGTAAAATCCACCCGGGCGCTGTCGAGGGTGGACGGCACGACGTTGATAGTCCGCGGCTGCACCGGCTTCTGCCAGCTGGCGGTTTCCACATCCGAAAGCAGCGCTTTCTCAATACTCTCCTCCAGCACGATGGTGGTCAGCGAGAAGCCTTTCATATCCAGCGCCGTCACCAGCGAGGCCGGGCCTATTAACCAGTCAATGCGCGCCTGCAGCGGGGTGTTGGCCAGCTCGCGGGTCAGGATCGCCATCTCAGCCACCGACACGCCGCCGAGGTTATTGAGCATCACCGCCAGGCGGCCGGTTTCCGGTAGGGCGGCGGTCAGTTTTTCCACCATCAGGTTAACGATTTCCGCACTGTTTTGCGTGGCGATCGTCGAGGCGCCCGGCTCTCCGTGGATGCCCATTCCCAGCTCGGCGTGACCGGCCTGATGGCGCGGCGCGCTGTCGGCTTCCTGCGGCAGGTGGCAGCTGGCCAGCGCCACCCCGATGCTGGCGGTATGGCTGGCGGCGTATTGCGCTTCACGCAGGACGGTGGCGAGGTTGAAGCCGCGCTCGGCGAAATAGCCAGCCACTTTATGCACCAGAATGGTCCCGGCGATGCCGCGCGGCTGTTTGTTATCCGGCAGCGAAATATCGTCGCCGACGATCAGCATCTCCACGTTGTAGCCGAGTCGGCGCGCTTTCTCCGCCGCCAGACCGAAGTTAAGCCGATCGCCGGTGTAGTTTTTGACGATCAGCAGGCAGCCCGCCTCGCCGGTCACTGCCTGAATGGCGGTGAGCACCGCGTCGACGCTCGGCGAGGCGAACAGATCGCCGCAGACCGCGGCGGTCAGCATGCCTTTACCAATAAAGCCGACGTGCGCCGGTTCATGGCCGGCGCCGCCGCCGGAGATCACCGCCACGTTGTTTTTATTCAGATCGCGACGGACCACCACCCGGATCGCCGGGTCGCTCTCCAGACGGGCGAGGTTATTCCACGGGCTGGCGATAATGGTACCCTCAATCACATCGTTGACGAGGCTGGCGCGCTGGTTAAAAAAGAATTGAGACATAGTGGTTCCTGAAGAGTAAGCGAAAACTCACCCTCCGGAGGCAGGCCCCCGGAGCGGTAACGGTCAACGTGAATTTTAGTCACGGATAAGGCGCTGGTGGCGCATATCGAGCACGATAGTCTCGCCGGGCTGCACGCTGTTCAGCGCCTCGCCCTGCTGGCTCAGCCAGGCGATCCCCGCCGCGCGGGCGATAATCGCGCCGTGAGCCTGTTCGCTGCCGTCGCGCAGGCACAGGCCTTTAACGAAGCTGGCATCCAGCTGTAAGACGGTTGAGGGATAAATATTGTCGGCAATAATAATTGTTGGCTCGCCGGGCGTCGGCACTCTCTCCTGAGCGCCCTGCAGATGGCGCAGGGTGCGCTGCAAAATATCTTCGATATCGATATAGCGCGCCTGCAGGTAGGGGTCATCCAGCTGGCGATACTGCTGGCTGAGCTCCATCAACACCTGATGCCATGCCCATTCCGCCGTGCATTGTTCGGTGAGCAGACGATCGTTGGCGGCATCAAACAGATCGTCATCGTCGAGCAGGGTGTGGTGCCCGGCGAAGATCGCCGCGATATCGGCGTTAAATTTATTTTCCGCCAGCTCGGTCAGGGCGATAAGATCCGCCAGCGTCTGGTCAATGGCCTGGCGCAGGCGCTGCTGCTCGCGGGCGGCATCGGCGGCAGCCGGGCGGAGCGGCTGGATCAGGGCCAGCGGATAGCGCAGGGCAGCGCCTTCGACGCGCTCGGGCGTTGCCGGAGCCGCTGCCGGTTGCGCCGCAGGCGATTCACCGAAGTTATCGGCGGCCAGCGCCTGAAACGCCTCCAGCGCCGCGTCGGCATCCGGACCGCGGGCCAGCAGGCGCAGCTTATCGTTGCGGCGGACCTGCAATAGCGCGATTTGGTTGAGGCTGTCCGGTTTGACGCACTTCCCGTTTTTCTCCAGCAGCAGATCGGCGTTAAAGCCCGCCAGCGCGGCGACCAGCTTCGACGCCGGACGCACGTGCAGGCCGTTATGATTGTTAATAATGACTGACACCGATTTTGTGTCGCCGTCGTCGGCAAGCATCGGCGCCGGCGCGGCGTCAGAAGTTGGCGAAGGTAAACCCAGCTGAACCCGCTTGGCCTCCAGGGCGCTCATGGCGTCGGCGATCACCTTGTCGATCCCGGCGCCGGAGGCAGCGCTGACGGTGGCCGCCAGCGTCCCTTCCACCAGCGGCGCGGCGCACAGTCGCACCTTCGCGGCAATCGCCGGATCGAGCAGATCGAGGGCGGTTTCGGCGCTGAGCAACGCGCTGCCGATATCCATCATCACCAGCACGTGATCGGTATCGGCCACGGATTCGATCGCCTCCATGACTTTAAGCGGATCGGTGCCGATCGGGCTGTCGGGATCGTCGATCCCGGCGGCGATCGCCAGTTTGCAGCCATCGTTGATTAACATCTGCCGGGCCAGTTCTCCGACACCTTCGCCCAGCCGGGCGCTATGAGAAACAATAACCAGGTTTACCATCGCGATTTCCTTACTCTTTGGCGGCGGCGGCCAGCATCTGAACCATAAACAGCACCGAGGTCGCGCCGGGATCCTGATGTCCGATGCTGCGCTCGCCGAGATAGCTGGCGCGGCCTTTACGCGCCTGCATAGTGATGGTGGCGTGGGCCGCACGCTCGGCCACTTCGCAGGCGGCATCCAGCGCGGCGGCGATCGACAGGTGCTGCTCGCTGGACTGGCGCAGGGAGTCCACCACCGGCAGCCAGACGTCGCACATGGTTTTATCCCCTGGCTCCGCTTTGCCGCGGTTGACGACACCGTCCGCACCTTCGCGGATCATCAGGTACAGCTCGTCGAGCGTCAGGCTCTGGTGGGCCTGGGTCACCTGCGCGGCGCGAATGAAGAAGGTGCCGAACAGCGGGCCGCTGGCGCCGCCGACGTTGGAGAGCAGCGTCATGCCGGTGTTTTTGAGGATAAAGCCAATATCTTTATCGGCAATCGACGGCAGCTTTTCGACCACTTTACTGAAACCGCGGTGCATATTGAGACCGTGGTCGGCGTCGCCAATCTCTTTATCGAGGCCGGTGAGAAAATCGCTCTCTTTGGTGAAAATATCGCCGCAGCGGTACAGCCAGTCGACGATTTGCGTTCTGTTCAGTGACATGTCGTGCTCCTTAGTTTCCCCAGTTCAGCGCCGGGGTGTGAACCGGGGCGTCCCATAGCGTCAGCGTCTCGTCATCCACTTTCAGCAGAGTGATGGAGAAGCCCGCCATATCCAGCGAAGTACAGTAGCTGCCGATGAGGTTGCGTTCGATGATGATGCCGGACGCTTCGCAGCGCTGGGCAAGGCGGTTATACACGCCATACAGTTCGGAAAGCGGAGTGGCGCCGAGGTTATTAACCAGCGCGATAACCCGGTCGCCGTTTTGCAGCGCGGTTTTGCTCTGCTGCACTTCCTGCCACGCGCCCTTGACGGTATCCCACTGGCGCAGCGTGCGGCTGTAAGCGCCGTTTTCCAGCAGGGTATCGAACATCTCATCGACGGTTTGGTCCAGCGAGCTGAAGCGGCGGCGGTCGATGCCTGGCTCGCCGTGAATGCCGACGCCGAACTCCATCTCGTCATCTTTCAGCGTAAAGGAGGGCTGCCCGGCAGCCGGTACGGTGCAGGCGCCGAGGGCGATACCAATCGAGTGGCCGAGATTGTTCAGGCGGCGGCCCAGTTCAGCGCAGGCTTCCAGCGAGTCGCCGCGCTCGGCGGCGGCGCCGACCAGTTTTTCGATCAGTACGGTGTTGGCGACGCCGCGACGACCGGCGGTATAGAGGCTGTCTTTCACCGCCACGTCGTCGTCGACCACCACGGTGGTGACTTTAATGCCGCTCTCATGCAGCAGCTCGGTGGCGGTCTCAAAATTCAGGATGTCGCCGGTATAGTTTTTGATAATCAGCAAGACGCCTTCGCCGCCGTCAATTTGCATCGCGCATTCAAACATTTTGTCCGGCGTCGGCGAGGTGAAGATTTCCCCCGGACAGGCGCCGGAGAGCATGCCCTGGCCGATATAGCCGCAGTGCATCGGTTCATGTCCGCTGCCGCCGCCGGAGAGCAGGGCCACCTTGCCAGCCACCGGCGCGTCGGTGCGGGTCACATACAGCGGGTCCTGATGCAGGGTCAGCTGCGGATGGGCTTTAGCCAGCCCCTGTAATTGTTCATTCAGTACATCTTCAACACGGTTAATCAGCTTTTTCATTATTCAGTGCTCCGTTGGAGAAGGTTCGATGCCGCCTCTCTGCTGGCGGAGGCGGTCATCGCGTAGGGGTATCGTCTGACGGTGGAGCGTGCCTGGCGATATGATGATTCTGGCTGAGCGGACGAAAAAAAGAATGCCCCGACGATCGGGTTTCATTACGAAACATTGCTTCCTGATTTTGTTTCTTTATGGAACGTTTTTGCCGAGGATATGGTGAAAATGCGAGCTGGCGCGCTTTTTTTCTTCTGCCATAAGCGGCGGTCGGGATATCTGGCGAAGCGGGTGGGAAAAAATTTTTTGCTGATTTTCTGCCGACTGCGGGAGAAAAGCCGGTCAAACACGGAGGATTGTAAGGGCATTATGCGGCAAAGGAGCGGATCGGGATCGCAATCCTGACAGAGACTAGGGTTTTTTGTTCCAATATGGAACGTAAAAAATTAACCTGTGTTTCATATCAGAACAAAAAGGCGAAAGATTTTTTTGTTCCCTGCCGGCCCTACAGTGATCGCACTGCTCCGGTACGCTCCGTTCAGGCCGCGCTTCACTGGCCGGCGCGGATAACGCCAGGGCTCATCATGTTTACATGCGCACTTATTTGAGGGTGAAAGGAATGCTAAAAGTTATTCAATCTCCAGCCAAATATCTTCAGGGTCCTGATGCTGCTGTTCTGTTCGGTCAATATGCCAAAAACCTGGCGGAGAGCTTCTTCGTCATCGCCGACGATTTCGTAATGAAGCTGGCGGGAGAGAAAGTGGTGAATGGCCTGCAGAGCCACGATATTCGCTGCCATGCGGAACGGTTTAACGGTGAATGCAGCCATGCGGAAATCAACCGTCTGATGGCGATTTTGCAAAAACAGGGCTGCCGCGGCGTGGTCGGGATCGGCGGTGGTAAAACCCTCGATACCGCGAAGGCGATCGGTTACTACCAGAAGCTGCCGGTGGTGGTGATCCCGACCATCGCCTCGACCGATGCGCCGACCAGCGCGCTGTCGGTGATCTACACCGAAGCGGGCGAGTTTGAAGAGTATCTGATCTATCCGAAAAACCCGGATATGGTGGTGATGGACACGGCGATTATCGCCAAAGCGCCGGTACGCCTGCTGGTCTCCGGCATGGGCGATGCGCTCTCCACCTGGTTCGAGGCCAAAGCTTGCTACGATGCGCGCGCCACCAGCATGGCCGGAGGACAGTCCACCGAGGCGGCGCTGAGCCTCGCCCGCCTGTGCTATGATACGCTGCTGGCGGAGGGCGAAAAGGCCCGTCTGGCGGCGCAGGCCGGGGTAGTGACCGAAGCGCTGGAGCGCATCATCGAGGCGAACACTTACCTCAGCGGCATTGGCTTTGAAAGCAGTGGCCTGGCCGCCGCCCATGCAATCCACAACGGTTTCACCATTCTTGAAGAGTGCCATCACCTGTATCACGGTGAGAAAGTGGCCTTCGGTACCCTGGCGCAGCTGGTGCTGCAGAACAGCCCGATGGACGAGATTGAAACGGTGCTGGGCTTCTGCCAGCGCGTCGGCCTGCCGGTGACGCTCGCGCAGATGGGCGTCAAAGAGGGGATCGACGAGAAAATCGCCGCGGTGGCGAAAGCTACCTGCGCGGAAGGGGAAACCATCCATAATATGCCGTTTGCGGTGACCCCGGAGAGCGTCCATGCCGCTATCCTCACCGCCGATCTGTTAGGCCAGCAGTGGCTGGCGCGTTAATTCGCGGTGGCTAAACCGCTGGCCCAGGTCAGCGGTTTTTCTTTCTCCCCTCCGGCAGTCGCTGCCGGAGGGGTTCTCTATGGTACAACGCGGAAAAGGATATGACTGTTCAGACTCAGGATACCGGGAAGGCGGTCTCTTCCGTCATTGCCCAGTCATGGCACCGCTGCAGCAAGTTTATGCAGCGCGAAACCTGGCAAACGCCGCACCAGGCCCAGGGCCTGACCTTCGACTCCATCTGTCGGCGTAAAACCGCGCTGCTGACCATCGGCCAGGCGGCGCTGGAAGACGCCTGGGAGTTTATGGACGGCCGCCCCTGCGCGCTGTTTATTCTTGATGAGTCCGCCTGCATCCTGAGCCGTTGCGGCGAGCCGCAAACCCTGGCCCAGCTGGCTGCCCTGGGATTTCGCGACGGCAGCTATTGTGCGGAGAGCATTATCGGCACCTGCGCGCTGTCGCTGGCCGCGATGCAGGGCCAGCCGATCAACACCGCCGGCGATCGGCATTTTAAGCAGGCGCTACAGCCATGGAGTTTTTGCTCGACGCCGGTGTTTGATAACCACGGGCGGCTGTTCGGCTCTATCTCGCTTTGCTGTCTGGTCGAGCACCAGTCCAGCGCCGACCTCTCCCTGACGCTGGCCATCGCCCGCGAGGTGGGTAACTCCCTGCTCACCGACAGCCTGCTGGCGGAATCCAACCGCCACCTCAATCAGATGTACGGCCTGCTGGAGAGCATGGACGATGGGGTGATGGCGTGGAACGAACAGGGCGTGCTGCAGTTTCTCAATGTTCAGGCGGCGAGACTGCTGCATCTTGATGCTCAGGCCAGCCAGGGGAAAAATATCGCCGATCTGGTGACCCTCCCGGCGCTGCTGCGCCGCGCCATCAAACACGCCCGCGGCCTGAATCACGTCGAAGTCACCTTTGAAAGTCAGCATCAGTTTGTCGACGCGGTGATCACCTTAAAACCGATTGTCGAGGCGCAAGGCAACAGTTTTATTCTGCTGCTGCACCCGGTGGAGCAGATGCGGCAGTTGATGACCAGCCAGCTCGGTAAAGTCAGCCACACCTTTGAGCAGATGTCTGCCGACGATCCGGAAACCCGACGCCTGATCCACTTTGGCCGCCAGGCGGCGCGCGGCGGCTTCCCGGTGCTACTGTGCGGCGAAGAGGGGGTCGGGAAAGAGCTGCTGAGCCAGGCTATTCACAATGAAAGCGAACGGGCGGGCGGCCCCTACATCGCCGTCAACTGCCAGCTATATGCCGACAGCGTGCTGGGCCAGGACTTTATGGGCAGCGCCCCTACCGACGATGAAAATGGTCGCCTGAGCCGCCTTGAGCTGGCCAACGGCGGCACCCTGTTTCTGGAAAAGATCGAGTATCTGGCGCCGGAGCTGCAGTCGGCTCTGCTGCAGGTGATTAAGCAGGGCGTGCTCACCCGCCTCGACGCCCGGCGCCTGATCCCGGTGGATGTGAAGGTGATTGCCACCACCACCGTCGATCTGGCCAATCTGGTGGAACAGAACCGCTTTAGCCGCCAGCTGTACTATGCGCTGCACTCCTTTGAGATCGTCATCCCGCCGCTGCGCGCCCGACGCAACAGTATTCCGTCGCTGGTGCATAACCGGTTGAAGAGCCTGGAGAAGCGTTTCTCTTCGCGACTGAAAGTGGACGATGACGCGCTGGCGCAGCTGGTGGCCTACTCGTGGCCGGGGAATGATTTTGAGCTCAATAGCGTCATTGAGAATATCGCCATCAGCAGCGACAACGGCCACATTCGCCTGAGTAATCTGCCGGAATATCTCTTTTCCGAGCGGCCGGGCGGGGATAGCGCGTCATCGCTGCTGCCGGCCAGCCTGACTTTTAGCGCCATCGAAAAGGAAGCTATTATTCACGCCGCCCGGGTGACCAGCGGGCGGGTGCAGGAGATGTCGCAGCTGCTCAATATCGGCCGCACCACCCTGTGGCGCAAAATGAAGCAGTACGATATTGACGCCAGCCAGTTCAAGCGCAAGCATCAGGCCTAGTCTCTTCGATTCGCGCCATGGAGAACAGGGCATCCGACAGGCGATTGCTGTAGCGTTTGAGCGCGTCGCGCAGCGGATGCGCGCGGTCCATGGCCGTCAGCAGGCGTTCGAGCCGACGGGACTGGGTGCGCGCCACGTGCAGCTGGGCAGAGGCGAGATTCCTCCCCGGGATCACGAACTGTTTTAACGGGCCGCTCTCGGCCATATTGCGGTCGATAAGCCGCTCCAGGGCGGTGATCTCCTCTTCGCCGATCGTCTGGCTCAGGCGGGTCAGGCCCCGCGCATCGCTGGCCAGTTCAGCCCCCAGCACGAACAGCGTCTGCTGAAAATGGTGCAGGCTTTCCCGGAGCCCGGCGTCGCGGGTCGTGGCGTAGCAGACGCCCAGCTGGGATATCAGTTCATCGACGGTGCCGTAGGCCTCGACGCGAATATGGTCTTTCTCGATGCGGCTGCCGCCGTACAGGGCGGTGGTGCCTTTATCCCCGGTGCGGGTATAGATACGATACATTCAGTTTCTCTCACTTAACGGCAGGACTTTAACCAGCTGCCCGGCGTTGGCGCCGAGCGTACGCAGATGATCGTCGCTATCGGTGACGTGTCCGGTAGCCAGCGGCGCGTCCGCCGGCAGCTGGGCATGAGTGAGGGCTATCTCGCCGGACGCGCTGAGCCCGATACCCACCCGCAGGGGCGAGCTTCTGGCCGCCAGGGCGCCCAGCGCAGCGGCGTCACCGCCTCCGTCATAGGTTATGGTCTGGCAGGGGACCCCCTGCTCCTCCAGCCCCCAGCACAGCTCATTGATGGCGCCGGCGTGGTGCCCACGCGGATCGTAAAACAGGCGTACGCCTGGCGGTGAAAGCGACATGACGGCCCCCTCGTTAACACTCAGAATGCCTGGCGGAAAATCGCGGCAATCTCCTGCTCGTTGCCTTTACGCGGGTTCGAGAACGCATTGCCGTCTTTCAGAGCCATCTCCGCCATGTAGGGGAAGTCGGCCTCTTTTACCCCCAGATCGCGCAGATGCTGCGGAATACCGATATCCATCGACAGACGCGTGATGGCGGCGATGGCTTTTTCCGCCGCGTCGAGAGTGGACAGTCCGGTGATATTTTCGCCCATCAGTTCAGCGATATCGGCGAATTTCTCCGGGTTGGCGATCAGGTTGTAGCGGGCCACATGCGGCAGCAGGACAGCGTTGGCCACGCCGTGCGGCATGTCGTACAGGCCGCCCAGCTGGTGCGCCATGGCGTGCACGTAGCCGAGGTTGGCGTTATTGAAAGCCATCCCGGCCAGCAGAGAAGCATAGGCCATGTTTTCCCGCGCCTGCAGATTGCTGCCGAGGGCCACGGCCTGGCGCAGGTTGCGGGCGATGAGGCGGATCGCCTGCATGGCGGCGGCGTCCGTCACCGGGTTAGCGTCTTTGGAGATATAGGCCTCTACGGCGTGGGTCAGGGCATCCATCCCGGTCGCCGCGGTCAGGGCGGCCGGTTTACCGATCATCAGCAGCGGATCGTTGATAGAGACCGACGGCAGGTTGCGCCAGCTGACGATCACAAACTTCACTTTGGTTTCGGTGTTGGTCAGGACGCAGTGGCGGGTGACCTCGCTGGCGGTGCCGGCGGTGGTATTGACCGCGACGATAGGTGGCAGCGGGTTGGTCAGGGTCTCGATTCCGGCATACTGGTACAGATCGCCCTCATGGGTGGCGGCGATGCCGATGCCTTTGCCGCAATCGTGCGGGCTGCCGCCGCCCACGGTGACGATGATGTCGCACTGTT
The DNA here is from genome assembly GCF_021184225.1 of Klebsiella sp. KPN54798. Lineage (NCBI taxonomy): Bacteria > Pseudomonadati > Pseudomonadota > Gammaproteobacteria > Enterobacterales > Enterobacteriaceae > Klebsiella > Klebsiella sp. KPN54798. The sequence goes on from NZ_CP089234.1 coordinate 647,986, forward strand.
CGCGGCGAAACACGGCGAGGCCGTCGCGCACGTTGGTGTCTTTCGGGTTCGGCTCGACGCCGTCAAAGATCGCCACCTCGATCCCGGCCTCCCGCAGATAATGCAGGGTTTTGTCCACCGCTCCATCTTTAATTGCCCGCAGGCCTTTGTCGGTGACCAGCAGGGCTTTTTTCCCCCCCAGCAGCTGGCAGCGTTCGCCGACTACGGAAATGGCGTTGGGGCCAAAAAAGTTAACGTTTGGCACCAGATAATCAAACATACGATAGCTCATAATATACCTTCTCGCTTCAGGTTATAATGCGGAAAAACAATCCAGGGCGCACTGGGCTAATAATTGATCCTGCTCGACCGTACCGCCGCTAACGCCGACGGCGCCAATTACCTGCTCATTAAAAATAACTGGCAGGCCGCCGCCAAAAATAATAATTCGCTGTTGGTTGGTTAGCTGCAGACCGTACAGAGATTGTCCTGGCTGGACCGCTGACGTAATTTCATGGGTACCTTGCTTCAGGCTGCAGGCGCTCCAGGCTTTATTCAGGGAAATATCGCAGCTGGAGACGAAGGCCTCGTCCATCCGCTGGATAAGCAGCGTGTTGCCTCCGCGGTCAACCACGGAAAACACCACCGCCACGTTGATCTCAGTGGCTTTTTTTTCCACCGCCGCCGCCATTTGCTGGGCGGCGGCCAGGGTGATTGTCTGAACTTGTTGGCTCTTGTTCATCATTCTCTCCCGCACCAGGGTAACGCTGGCGCGAATAGTCAGTAGGGGGCGATAGTAAAAAACTATTACCATTCGGTTGGCTTGCTTTATTTTAGTCAGCGTTATTTTGTCGCCCGCCATGATTTAGTCAATAGGGTTAAAATAGCGTCGGCAAAACGTAATTAAGGGCGTTTTTTATTAATTGATTTATATCATTGCGGGCGATCACATTTTTTATTTTTGCCGGCGGAGTAAAGTTTCATAGTGAAACTGTCGGTAGATTTCGTGTGCCAAATTGAAACGAAATTAAATTTATTTTTTTCACCACTGGCTCATTTAAAGTTCCGCTATTGCCGGTAATGGCCGGGCGGCAACGACGCTGGCCCGGCGTATTCGCTACCGTTTGCGGATTTCACCTTTTGAGCCGATGAACAATGAAAAGATCAAAACGATTTGCAGTACTGGCCCAGCGCCCCGTCAATCAGGACGGGCTGATTGGCGAGTGGCCTGAAGAGGGGCTGATCGCCATGGACAGCCCCTTTGACCCGGTCTCTTCAGTAAAAGTGGACAACGGTCTGATCGTCGAACTGGACGGCAAACGCCGGGACCAGTTTGACATGATCGACCGGTTTATCGCCGATTACGCGATCAACGTTGAGCGCACAGAGCAGGCAATGCGCCTGGAGGCGGTGGAAATAGCCCGCATGCTGGTGGATATTCACGTCAGCCGGGAGGAGATCATTGCCATCACTACCGCCATCACGCCGGCCAAAGCGGTCGAGGTGATGGCGCAGATGAACGTGGTGGAGATGATGATGGCGCTGCAGAAGATGCGTGCCCGCCGGACCCCCTCCAACCAGTGCCACGTCACCAATCTCAAAGATAATCCGGTGCAGATTGCCGCTGACGCCGCCGAGGCCGGGATCCGCGGCTTCTCAGAACAGGAGACCACGGTCGGTATCGCGCGCTATGCGCCGTTTAACGCCCTGGCGCTGTTGGTCGGTTCGCAGTGCGGCCGTCCCGGCGTGTTGACGCAGTGCTCGGTGGAAGAGGCCACCGAGCTGGAGCTGGGCATGCGTGGCTTAACCAGCTACGCCGAGACGGTGTCGGTCTACGGCACTGAAGCGGTATTTACCGACGGCGATGATACTCCGTGGTCAAAGGCGTTCCTCGCCTCGGCCTACGCCTCCCGCGGGTTGAAAATGCGCTACACCTCCGGCACCGGATCCGAAGCGCTGATGGGCTATTCGGAGAGCAAGTCGATGCTCTACCTCGAATCGCGCTGCATCTTCATTACCAAAGGCGCCGGGGTTCAGGGGCTGCAAAACGGCGCGGTGAGCTGTATCGGCATGACCGGCGCTGTGCCGTCGGGCATTCGGGCGGTGCTGGCGGAAAACCTGATCGCCTCTATGCTCGACCTCGAAGTGGCGTCCGCCAACGACCAGACTTTCTCCCACTCGGATATTCGCCGCACCGCGCGCACCCTGATGCAGATGCTGCCGGGCACCGACTTTATTTTCTCCGGCTACAGCGCGGTGCCGAACTACGACAACATGTTCGCCGGCTCGAACTTCGATGCGGAAGATTTTGATGATTACAACATCCTGCAGCGTGACCTGATGGTTGACGGCGGCCTGCGTCCGGTGACCGAGGCGGAAACCATTGCCATTCGCCAGAAAGCGGCGCGGGCGATCCAGGCGGTTTTCCGCGAGCTGGGGCTGCCGCCAATCGCCGACGAGGAGGTGGAAGCCGCCACCTACGCGCACGGCAGCAACGAGATGCCGCCGCGTAACGTGGTGGAGGATCTGAGTGCGGTGGAAGAGATGATGAAGCGCAACATCACCGGCCTCGATATTGTCGGCGCGCTGAGCCGCAGCGGCTTTGAGGATATCGCCAGCAATATTCTCAATATGCTGCGCCAGCGGGTCACCGGCGATTACCTGCAGACCTCGGCCATTCTCGATCGGCAGTTCGAGGTGGTGAGTGCGGTCAACGACATCAATGACTATCAGGGGCCGGGCACCGGCTATCGCATCTCTGCCGAACGCTGGGCGGAGATCAAAAATATTCCGGGCGTGGTTCAGCCTGACACCATTGAATAAGGCGGTATTCCTGTGCAACAGACAACCCAAATTCAGCCCTCTTTTACCCTGAAAACCCGCGAGGGCGGGGTAGCTTCTGCCGATGAACGTGCCGATGAAGTGGTGATCGGCGTCGGCCCTGCCTTCGATAAACACCAGCATCACACTCTGATCGATATGCCCCATGGCGCGATCCTCAAAGAGTTGATTGCCGGGGTGGAAGAAGAGGGGCTTCACGCCCGGGTGGTGCGCATTCTGCGCACGTCCGACGTCTCCTTTATGGCCTGGGATGCTGCCAACCTGAGCGGCTCGGGGATCGGCATCGGTATCCAGTCGAAGGGGACCACGGTCATCCATCAGCGCGATCTGCTGCCGCTCAGCAACCTGGAGCTGTTCTCCCAGGCGCCGCTGCTGACGCTGGAGACCTACCGGCAGATTGGCAAAAACGCCGCGCGCTATGCGCGCAAAGAGTCACCTTCGCCGGTGCCGGTGGTGAACGATCAGATGGTGCGGCCGAAATTTATGGCCAAAGCCGCGCTATTTCATATCAAAGAGACCAAACATGTGGTGCAGGACGCCGAGCCCGTCACCCTGCACGTCGACTTAGTAAGGGAGTGACCATGAGCGAGAAAACCATGCGCGTGCAGGATTATCCGTTAGCCACCCGCTGCCCGGAGCATATCCTGACGCCTACCGGCAAACCATTGACCGATATTACCCTCGAGAAGGTGCTCTCTGGCGAGGTGGGCCCGCAGGATGTGCGGATCTCCCGCCAGACCCTTGAGTACCAGGCGCAGATTGCCGAGCAGATGCAGCGCCATGCGGTGGCGCGCAATTTCCGCCGCGCGGCGGAGCTTATCGCCATTCCTGACGAGCGCATTCTGGCTATCTATAACGCGCTGCGCCCGTTCCGCTCCTCGCAGGCGGAGCTGCTGGCGATCGCCGACGAGCTGGAGCACACCTGGCATGCGACAGTGAATGCCGCCTTTGTCCGGGAGTCGGCGGAAGTGTATCAGCAGCGGCATAAGCTGCGTAAAGGAAGCTAAGCGGAGGTCAGCATGCCGTTAATAGCCGGGATTGATATCGGCAACGCCACCACCGAGGTGGCGCTGGCGTCCGACGACCCGCAGGCGAGGGCGTTTGTTGCCAGCGGGATCGTCGCGACGACGGGCATGAAAGGGACGCGGGACAATATCGCCGGGACCCTCGCCGCGCTGGAGCAGGCCCTGGCGAAAACACCGTGGTCGATGAGCGATGTCTCTCGCATCTATCTTAACGAAGCCGCGCCGGTGATTGGCGATGTGGCGATGGAGACCATCACCGAGACCATTATCACCGAATCGACCATGATCGGTCATAACCCGCAGACGCCGGGCGGGGTGGGCGTTGGCGTGGGGACGACTATCGCCCTCGGGCGGCTGGCGACGCTGCCGGCGGCGCAGTATGCCGAGGGGTGGATCGTACTGATTGACGACGCCGTCGATTTCCTTGACGCCGTGTGGTGGCTCAATGAGGCGCTCGACCGGGGGATCAACGTGGTGGCGGCGATCCTTAAAAAGGACGACGGCGTGCTGGTGAACAACCGCCTGCGTAAAACCCTGCCGGTGGTAGATGAAGTGACGCTGCTGGAGCAGGTCCCCGAGGGGGTGATGGCGGCGGTGGAAGTGGCCGCGCCGGGCCAGGTGGTGCGGATCCTGTCGAATCCCTACGGGATCGCCACCTTCTTCGGGCTAAGCCCGGAAGAGACCCAGGCCATCGTCCCCATCGCCCGCGCCCTGATTGGCAACCGTTCAGCGGTGGTGCTCAAGACCCCGCAGGGGGACGTGCAGTCGCGGGTGATCCCGGCGGGCAACCTCTACATTAGCGGCGAAAAGCGCCGCGGAGAGGCCGATGTCGCCGAGGGCGCGGAAGCCATCATGCAGGCGATGAGCGCCTGCGCTCCGGTACGCGACATCCGCGGCGAACCGGGCACCCACGCCGGCGGCATGCTTGAGCGGGTGCGCAAGGTAATGGCGTCCCTGACCGGCCATGAGATGAGCGCGATATACATCCAGGATCTGCTGGCGGTGGATACGTTTATTCCGCGCAAGGTGCAGGGCGGGATGGCCGGCGAGTGCGCCATGGAAAATGCCGTCGGGATGGCGGCGATGGTGAAAGCGGACCGTCTGCAAATGCAGGTTATCGCCCGCGAACTGAGCGCCCGACTGCAGACCGAGGTGGTGGTGGGCGGCGTGGAGGCCAACATGGCCATCGCCGGGGCGTTAACCACTCCCGGCTGTGCGGCGCCGCTGGCGATCCTCGATCTCGGCGCCGGCTCGACGGATGCGGCGATCGTCAACGCGGAGGGGCAGATAACGGCGGTCCATCTCGCCGGGGCGGGGAATATGGTCAGCCTGTTGATTAAAACCGAGCTGGGCCTCGAGGATCTTTCGCTGGCGGAAGCGATAAAAAAATACCCGCTGGCCAAAGTGGAAAGCCTGTTCAGTATTCGTCACGAGAATGGCGCGGTGGAGTTCTTTCGGGAAGCCCTCAGCCCGGCGGTGTTCGCCAAAGTGGTGTACATCAAGGAGGGCGAACTGGTGCCGATCGATAACGCCAGCCCGCTGGAAAAAATTCGTCTCGTGCGCCGGCAGGCGAAAGAGAAAGTGTTTGTCACCAACTGCCTGCGCGCGCTGCGCCAGGTCTCACCCGGCGGTTCCATTCGCGATATCGCCTTTGTGGTGCTGGTGGGCGGCTCATCGCTGGACTTTGAGATCCCGCAGCTTATCACGGAAGCCTTGTCGCACTATGGCGTGGTCGCCGGGCAGGGCAATATTCGGGGAACAGAAGGGCCGCGCAATGCGGTCGCCACCGGGCTGCTACTGGCCGGTCAGGCGAATTAAACGGGCGCTCGCGCCAGCCTCTCTCTTTAACGTGCTATTTCAGGATGCCGATAATGAACCAGACTTCTACCTTAACCGGGCAGTGCGTGGCCGAGTTTCTTGGCACCGGATTGCTCATTTTCTTCGGCGCGGGCTGCGTCGCTGCGCTGCGGGTCGCCGGGGCCAGCTTTGGTCAGTGGGAGATCAGTATTATCTGGGGCCTTGGCGTCGCCATGGCCATCTACCTGACGGCCGGTGTCTCCGGCGCGCACCTAAATCCGGCGGTGACCATTGCCCTGTGGCTGTTCGCCTGTTTTGAACGCCGCAAGGTGCTGCCGTTTATTGTTGCCCAGACGGCCGGGGCCTTCTGCGCCGCCGCGCTGGTGTATGGGCTCTATCGCCAGCTGTTTCTCGATCTTGAACAGAGTCAGCATATCGTGCGCGGCACTGCCGCCAGCCTTAACCTGGCCGGGGTCTTTTCCACGTACCCGCATCCACATATCACTTTTATACAAGCGTTTGCCGTGGAGACCACCATCACGGCAATCCTGATGGCGATGATCATGGCCCTGACCGACGACGGCAACGGAATTCCGCGCGGGCCGCTGGCGCCGTTGCTGATTGGCTTGCTGATCGCCGTGATCGGCGCGTCGATGGGGCCGCTAACCGGCTTTGCGCTGAATCCGGCGCGCGACTTCGGCCCAAAACTGTTTACCAGTCTGGCCGGGTGGGGCTCGATCGCTTTTACCGGTGGGCTGGCGATCCCTTACTTTCTGGTGCCGCTGCTGGCGCCGGTGGTGGGGGCGATTATCGGGGCGTTTTTGTATCGCAAGCTTATCGGCCGCCATCTGCCGTGCGAATGCGGTATCGATGAGTAAAGCGGGACCCGCCGCAGCGCGGCGGGTTTCCCCGGCCTGATGCCGGGGGGTTATTTTTTGATGACCGCGCTGAGATCGCCAAGTTTAGCGGCGGGGTTCTTGTGGCACTCCTGCAGCATTTTCGGTACCGAAACGGTCTCGACTTCATGCCAGTCAACATAGTCGCCGCCGCTAAAGTCGGTGTTGCGATTCACTACCCAGAAGGCTACCGGGGTCATGCTTTTTGGGTTCATATCCATAAATTCCTGACAGGTCATATTCTGCGGCGTGGTTTCCTCAACCGCGAACGCCGGGCTGGTCATCAGACAGAATGTGGTAGCCGCCACGGTCAATACGAGTGCTTTAGGTAAATTCATTTTCTTCTCCAGTGTCAAAATAGGGCTTAAGCCTGAGCGTGCTTCATTTTATTGCGCAGGACCAACAAGCCGATGGCGCTAAATATCATTTCAACGCCGATAAAGGCGGTAATAAATAACCAGCTTTGCTGCGGGTTCATGGCCAGCCACAGGCAGGCGATAAGTAAATCCAACAGGCCGATAAAAATATTCCAGCCAGCGCCGCTTTGTTTGCGGGTTTGACATCCGTTAACGATGCGGGAAATACCGCCGAGAACAAATAAAAAGCCAAATAAAATGGCCAGACTGCTCATACCGTTGAGGGGATTGACGACAAAGCTCAGGCCGAGCACGATCCAGGCGATGGCGAAGATCAGCGCCACCAGGCGTGATTTCCAGTGCTGCTGGCGGAAGACAATCAGGCTGTACAGCGAATAGAAGCCGCAGATCATCAATAACATGCCGGTTACTGTGGCGAGATACCAGCCGGCGACCAACGGCCAGGCCAGACAACAGGCTCCGCAGATAAACAGCAATACCGCCATCAGGCAGGCATGCCGTTTATATCGAATGAAGACGCGTGGGCTAAACGCATTTAAAGTGTAATGGCTAAACATAAACATAATTGCTCCGCAGATCCCGCTTGGCGGCCTGACGCTGAATAAAAAGCGTGAGGATTTATTCAGCGGGCCAAAAGAAAGGTCTGAGGAAAATAGTAGGCCGCGCGATCGGCAGGCGTAAATAAGAGCGCCGAGGCCACTTTATACGCCTGGTCTGACAGCTGTCAGACCAGGCCCGCAATATTACTTCCGGGCTCTGATTCTCAATGCCCGCGATATTTTTTAAGCTGGCTGCGTTTGGTGATGCTTACCGATTTTAATCAGGAGTCAACGATGAAAAAAGTCATTCTGGCGAGCCTGCTGGCAACCATGATGAGTACCTCTCCGGTATGGGCAACAGATAGCGCGACGGCAGCGCCAGCCGCGGCAGCCACGACGCAGGTACAGAAAGAAGCCGCCGATGTGCTGCAGGTGGCGGTGCAGGGCGCGAATGCGATGCGCGACATCCAGTTCGCCCGTCTGGCGCTGTTCCATGGCCAGCCGGATAGCGCCAAAAAACTGACAGACGACGCCGCCGCGCTGCTGGCCGCCGATGATGCCAGCTGGGCGAAGTTTGTGAAAACTGATGCTAAAGCCAAAATGATCGCCGATCGCTATGTGATCATTAACGCCTCTATCGCCCTGTCTGAAGACTATGTGGCCACGCCGGAAAAAGAGAGCGCTATCCAATCCGCCAACGAAAAGCTGGCGAAAGGCGATCAGAAAGGGGCTATCGATACCCTGCGTCTGGCCGGTATTGGCGTGATTGAGAACCAGTATCTGATGCCGCTTAACCAGACCCGTAAGGCGGTAGCGCAGGCGCAAGAACTGCTGAAAGCCGGTAAATATTACGAAGCGAATCTGGTGCTGAAGGGCGCTGAAGAGGGCATTGTGGTGGATAGCGAGATGCTGGTGGCAGGCAACTGATACTTGTTCCACCCTGAGAGAGCGCAGAGGAAAAAACTGACAAGGATGTCCCCTTAACGCTCGGGCAGGCGGACTGCCCGAGCGGAACGGCTAGCGGCCGATCAGGGCGTCGATTTCGCCATCGATCTCGCGCATGACGCCGGTGATGCGCTGTACCACCTCCAGACAGCTTGCCGGCGTCAGCGAATCAGGCCGCTTTGCCTCAAAAGGGGCGCACAGTTGTTGTAGCGCAGTAATCCCCAGAATTTGTGCTGAACCGTGCAGACGGTGCAGCGCCCGCAGAAAAATCTGCGGCTCATGCCGGGCGATTGCCTGTCCGGCAGCCTGTAAATCCGCGGCCGACGCATCGCGGAACGTCTCCAGCATCTCATTCATCAGCGCCTGGTCTCCCCCCGTATTCTCGCTCAGCACGCTGAGCTTCAGGTGCCGGGTAGCGTGAGGTGATGCGCGGCCCACCGCTAAACGGCTGAGCTCATGACTCAGCGTCTGGACCGACACCGGCTTAAACAGACACATATTCATGCCGCTGGCCAGACACGCCTCCCGCGACTGCGGCAGCGCGCTGGCAGTCACGCCCCAAATTACCAGGCCCGGATAGCGACGGCGTAGCGAGGCCGCCAGCGCCAGGCCATCTTTCTTCGGCATATTGAGGTCCGTTATCAGCAGATCGTAATGTTTGCTGGCGAGCTTATTCTCTGCCTCTTCACCGTCGCAGGCTTCATCGACGCTATAGCCGATAGTGCTGAGCTGGCGCTTGAGCAGTAGCCGGTTGGTGGGGTGATCGTCCGCTATCAGTATCGCCAGCCCGGGTAGAGCCTGCGGTCTGGCGGGCGACGCCTGCGGCGCGTGGATCGCGCAGCGGCTCGCCTTGACCGGCAGCGTGATGGTGAAAGTGGTCCCCACGCCCGGACGGCTGACCATCTCCAGGCGACCCTGCATCAGCGCAACCAGCTCTTTGCAAATGACCAGCCCCAGTCCGGAGCCGGTCTGCTGGCGTCCCTGGCGCGCCTGGGCATAGCGGTGGAAGAGGGTGGCCTGCTCTGCTTCACTGATCCCGCAGCCGCTGTCGCTAACCATGAGGGCCAGCTCTCCCTGTGTCTCATTCGCCGGCGTCAGCCGGCAGGAGACCTGAATTGCGCCTTCGACGGTAAACTTCAGCGCATTGCCGATGAGATTATTGAGGATTTGCCGTAGCGCCTGCGGGTCGACCCACAGCATGGTCCCTTCCTGCAGCGCGTTATGGTAGTGCAGATCGATGCCCTTTTGCTGCGCCAGCGCGTCGAAGGTATGACACTGCTGCGACACTAACTGTGCGACATCGCTCCACTGCGGGGTAACCTGGTATTTTCCCGATTCAATCTTGTCGATATCAAGAATATTGCCGATAAGTCCCAGCAGGGTTTGCGCCGTCGACCCCGCCAGCTCGATCGCCTCTTTACGCTGGCCGACGTTCAGCTCAGGTTTCGCCAGCAGCTCCAGAAAGCCGACGATGGCGCTCACCGGCGTGCGCAGCTCGTGGCTCATGCTGGCCAGAAAGCGGCTCTTGGCTTTTGTCGCCTGAATCGCTTTGTCTTTTTCGCGCTCCAGCGCACAGGAGAGGGCCTCCTTCTGCGCCAGCTCCTCCTCGAGCCGCTGCTGGGAGTCTTTACGTTTGCGCACTTCCCGACACAGGGAGAGTCCCCAGCCGAGGCTGATGGCGATCAGCACCAGCGCAAAGGCGATCAGCTGGTAAAACTGGCGGCTGTACTGGCTCCAGTTCTCTATTTGCTGACTGGAGATTTTCGACCACTTCTCGGTCATCTGCAGAATATCCCGTGGCGGAATAACCTGCAGCGCTTTGTTAAGAATGGCGGCCAGCACCGGTTCATCGCGCGGGATGGCCAGCCGAATGGCCGCGACGGGGAGTCCATCAATGCGGGTGTAGTGCAGACCCTGTGGATAGTAGTGGTCGATCATATAGCGGGCGGAAAGCTCCGAGGCTACGGCGGCATCCACTTCGCCTTCCTCTACCATCTTCATGGCGACGCCAACGTTATCCGTTTCCACCCAGTTAATCAGCGGAAAACGCGCTTTCAGATCATGGGCGGCGATAGGCCCGACCGGCAGGGCGATCCGCGCCGAGCGCGTCAGCAGATGCTGATCGGGGGCGCTGCCGCGGGCGACCAGCACAAAGGCCACGTTAATGAGCGGATCGCTGAGGGTGACGTAGGCCTGCGGCTGTGGGGTCAGGGTGGCGGCGGGCATGATCGCCCAGTCCTCTTTTTCCATGCGCTTTGCCAGAGCCTGACGGTTGCGCACCAGAATAGGGTCAAACTGCAGGCCGGTCTGGAGTGAGACAATATTCAGCATATCGGCCATGATGCCGCGCAGTTCATCCTCGTTATCCACCAGGGTAAATGGCGGAAAATAGGGGTTCACCAGCAGGCGGACGCGACGATGCTTCTGCAGCCAGCGCTGCTCTTCGGGGCTAAAGGTAAGCGGGGTATTGAGAAACGACAGATCGCCACGGTTGAGCCAGTTTTGCATGATCCGCATCGCGGTGTCGCTGTCGACGGCATGGATAAAACGGTCGAAGAGTTGATGCAGCTCTGGCCGATCGTCACGGGTGACAAAGCGGTTGTGTTGCTCCTGCTGACGAAAATAGTGCGCGATAACCAGCGATTGCGAGAAATATTTCGAGATGCAGTGGCCAGTGGTGATGTTGTTGCCGATAAAATACTGATTCTCGCCGCTGACCACCGAGGCGAGAGCCTGATAGTCGCTATCATAAAGGGTGATTTTGGCGTTGGGAAACGCCTGCTGAATAATATCGAAAAAAGCGCAATCGCGGGTGCAGGCCAGCGTGACGCGGCGGTCAGTGGTCAGCGGCGGCAGAGGGGATTTCAGCGAGGTGACCAGCGTCGGCCAGGTTTTAAGCAGCGGCGCGGATTGATCCAGGCCCGGGGCGAGCGCATCCCGGTGCGCCACCTGAGTGAGCAGGGTATCCACCTGGCGGTCGGCCAGGGCGGTGAGCGCCTGCTGCTCGGTGTCATACTGGCGGATAATCACCTTCAGTCCGAGGCTGTGCGCCATCAGCGCCAGATAGTCGGCGTTAATGCCCTGATAACTTTTCTCGTCGCCGTCATAGACGATGGGCGTCCTCTCGGGAAGCCAGGTCCCGACGGTCAGCGTAGGCTGCGCCGCCAGCCATGCTTTCTCCTTACCGCTAAGCGGGATATCGATCGCCGCGATATGAGAATGGCTCTTCAGCTCCAGCTGTTTCATGGCATACGCGGCAGGCGAGAGGCTCAGCGCCAGCCCGACAACGACGGATAAAATAAGACGAACCGCCATGCCATCACCCTATTTTATTGCGTTGCGCAAAGTCATATAGCTCAAGCAGGGTGCTGCAGCCTAATTTATCCATCAGACGGACCTTATAGGTACTTACCGTTTTATTGCTGATATTCATTTTGCTGCCGATGGTGGTGTAGTCGACGCCGCTGAGAATATAGCGGAACACCTTCATCTCCTGCGTTGACAGCGTATCCAGCCGGTCCTGATCGGTGATGCCGTGGGTGCAGAAGCGTTCCAGTGAAAAGGGGAAATAGCTGTAGCCATTATTGGCTGCGTCGATGGCGGCGAGGATATTATTCATTCCCTCTTTTTTACTCACAAAACCATTTGCTCCGCAGTCGGCGCTGCGTTTGCCGTAGAACAGTTCATTCTTAGCGGAAATGATGATGATTGTTCCCTGGTAGCGGCGTTTGCGCAGCTGCTCCAGCACCTCGATACCGCTGAGCTCCGGAATATCGACGTCGACGATGAGCAGGTCAGGCTGCATGCTTTCCGCGGTCTGCACGGCATGAGCGCCGCTGTCGAGCTCTGCCGCGACGGTAATACCGTTGCTGTCGAGAAGGTTGCGAATGGCGATACGTGCCAATGGATGATCGTCAATGATTATCGCATTCATGGGGGCGTAAATCCTGATATGAAAAAAGAAGGGCGATGCCTGGTGCAGGTGCGGCGGGGGTTATTTTTATCGATGCCGTTATAAGGCGTAATTGTAACACAAATCGTTTTGGGCCAGGGAAATATTGTGGAGCTGAGCCAGACGAATATATTTGCATAGCTGGATGACAGCTGTAGGAACGGGCGTTCACTTGCTTCAGCGCGGTCTGCTGTTAAAAAAAATGCAAACGATTAATCTGCTCTTATTAAGGTGAGTTCTCGGGAATATCGTCCGGCGACAACTGGCAGGTAAAATAATAACAATGGCGAAAGAAAAACGCGCCTTCTGGCGAAAATGGGTTTGGAAACATCTAATGGCAGGAATAACAGTACTGGCAATGAGTAGCGCCGCGGTGGGAAAGGATGTCGTCCCCGATGAGGCGCGGACTCGAGATATGATGCGCTGTCAGGATTATCTGCAACTGGATCCGCGCGCCTGGACGCCGATGGTGATTTGGCTGATGAACGATCCTTTTTCACTGGAGCCGCCGGAGTGGACCGACTTCCATGAAGCCGAGCTGGTGCTGACGCCGATCCTCACCGAAATCTGCCGTCAGGAGCCGGATGTCTGGCTCACCTCGCTGCGGGAACGGCTCAATTCTTATCAGCAGGTGCGGTCGCTGAACTAAGCGACCGCGGTAAAACGGCAGAAAAAGTGACTAAATGCGCAGTTAGCGGCCTTCTTCTGCGCAAAGGCTCAGCAGCGGGCCGCTTTCTGCGACAGGGCGTCGCAGGTTTTGCTCGCTAGCGTCGGGTTGGCGCCGGCGCAGATGGCATCTGAGACGGTGCTACCGCCGCCCAGTGGGATCAGCCCGTAAAGTTTCGGCTCGGCGGCTTTCGTCACATAGCAGCGATGGCTGGTTTTGCCGATAGTGGCCACAAAGTTGGTTTTCACATCCTGCTGCCTCGCATCGGAAATTGTCACCTGCGAAGCATCGACATTAAAAGCAAACGCGGCGGCCTCTTTCATTTTCCGTCGTCATGGGTGGTTTAGCTACGCAACCCATTAATAACAGTGCCAGACAGGTACTGATTGATATATCCCGTATTTTCATCATTTCATCCTTTTTGTAAGTCAGCGGGTTATATATAAGAGCGGGGGGAGGAACGCGTTGATTTCGATCAGCTGGCGCAGGCTATGGTTATTTTTCGGAAATTGACCTGTGTTGTTACATTTATCGTGAGTAGTATGAATTCCAGCATTGCAGGAATGAAAGATATTTCAAGACTACGTTGCGTAGTTAGACAGAAGTCAACAGGAGTGCGGCGGTTATGGGCTGCCCGAGATGCTCTGAGCAATATTTTGCTAAGGCAGAATGCTATCTGTTTTAGCGTAAGCGCAAATTTTCCCTGCGTTATAACGGACTTTTTATCCTCTTAATGGGATAGCGACAACACGCTAAGCCATGCGCGCTGCTCAGCGGTTTGTGGTGCCATTTTAAAATTCAGGAACAAAAAAGCCACTCTTTCGAGTGGCTTAATTATATGATTTTAAATCTAAAATTTGGTGGCCCCTGTTGGGTTTGAACCAACGACCAAGCGATTATGAGTCGCCTGCTCTAACCACTGAGCTAAGGGGCCGTGGCGAGGGATTATAAAGTAACTGGCGATTGCAATCCAGCGTAAAGCGCGCAGCTGCTGTTTTTATAAACAATGCATTTTCAATCCTTTATAATCATGTTTTAGCCATACAGCCGGAGAAAACATGATTAGCGATATCCTTGCGCCGGGCCTGCGCGTTGTCTTTTGCGGTATCAACCCGGGGAAGTCCTCCGCCCATACCGGCTTTCATTTTGCCCATCCTGGCAATCGCTTCTGGAAGGTCATCCATCAGGCCGGGTTCACCGATCGGCAGCTCAGGCCGGAAGAGGAGCTGCAGCTGCTGGATACGCGCTGCGGCATCACCATGCTGGTAGAGCGTCCGACGGTGCAGGCCAGCGAGGTCGCCTTGCAGGAGTTACGCAGCGGCGGCCGTGAGCTGGTGCGGAAGATTGAGGAGTATCAGCCGCAGGCGCTGGCGGTGCTCGGCAAGCAGGCCTTCGAGCTGGCCTTTAACCAGCGCGGCGCGAAGTGGGGGAAACAGGCCATGACCATCGGGACGACCCAGGTGTGGGTGCTGCCTAATCCCAGCGGCTTAAACCGGGCGACGCTCGATAAGCTGGTGGCGGCCTATCGTGAACTGGACGATGCCCTGGCAACCCGCGGCCAGTAGCGGAGAGAGGCGACTTTCCCGGGATGGCCACCTGAACGCCATAAAAAAAGCTCCCCGCAGGGAGCTTTTTAACAGGCTGTAGACGATGCCCCGCGACGATTAATCGTCGAGGAAGCTACGCAGCACTTCAGAACGGCTCGGGTGGCGCAGTTTACGCAGCGCCTTCGCTTCGATCTGACGGATACGTTCGCGGGTAACGTCGAACTGTTTACCCACTTCTTCCAGCGTGTGGTCGGTGTTCATGTCGATACCGAAACGCATACGCAGCACTTTCGCTTCACGAGCGGTGAGGCCGGCCAGCACGTCATGCGTTGCCGCGCGCAGGCTCTCGGTGGTTGCAGAATCCAGCGGCAGCTCGAGGGTGGTATCCTCGATGAAATCCCCCAGATGCGAATCTTCATCGTCGCCGATCGGCGTTTCCATGGAGATAGGCTCTTTGGCGATCTTCAGCACTTTACGGATTTTGTCTTCCGGCATCAGCATACGCTCAGCCAGCTCTTCCGGGGTCGGTTCACGGCCCATCTCCTGCAGCATCTGACGGGAGATACGGTTGAGCTTGTTGATAGTCTCAATCATATGCACCGGAATACGGATGGTGCGCGCCTGATCCGCGATAGAGCGGGTGATGGCCTGACGGATCCACCAGGTGGCGTAGGTCGAGAACTTGTAGCCGCGACGGTATTCGAACTTATCGACCGCTTTCATCAGACCGATGTTGCCTTCCTGAATCAGGTCGAGGAACTGCAGACCGCGGTTGGTGTATTTCTTGGCGATAGAGATAACCAGACGCAGGTTCGCTTCAACCATCTCTTTCTTCGCACGACGGGCTTTCGCTTCGCCGATGGACATGCGACGGTTGATATCTTTAACCTGCTCGATGGTCAGGCCGGTCTCTTCTTCAATCTGCTGCAGCTTCTGCAGGCCGCGCTGCACATCTTCTTTCACTTCCAGCAGCTTCTCAGACCACGGCTTGTTCATTGCCACCGCGGCGTTGAACCAGGTCTCGCTGGTTTCGTTGCCGGTGAACAGGGTGATGAAGTTTTTCTTCGGCATTTTGCACTGCTCAACGCACAGCTTCATGATGATACGTTCCTGAGTACGAACGCGATCCATCATGCTGCGCATGCTGTTGACCAGGTAATCGAACTGCTTCGGCACCAGGCGGAACTGCTTGAAGACTTCAGACAGCTTCAGGATCTCTTCCTGGGCGGCGGCATGGCTACGACCTTTGGCTTTGATGGTGTCGCGCGTCAGCTCGTACTGGGTACGCAGCTCGGCGAATTTCTCACGGGCCAGCTCTGGGTCGATGCTGTTGTCGTCATCGCTGTTGTCGTCGGCGTCTTCATCTTCGTCTTCGTCTTCGTCGTCATCCATCTCTTCCTGAGACAGCTCGGAGCCAACGTGGGTGGCGGTTGGCGCCATATCTTCTTCGGCGTTCGGATCGACGAAACCGGTGATCAGATCGGACAGACGGGCTTCTTCCGCTTCAACGCGGTCGTACTGCTCAAGCAGGTAGGTGATCGCTTCCGGATATTCGGCAACGGAGCACTGCACCTGATTGATGCCGTCTTCGATGCGTTTGGCGATGTCAATTTCGCCTTCACGGGTCAGTAGCTCTACGGTACCCATTTCACGCATGTACATACGCACCGGGTCGGTCGTGCGCCCGATTTCGGATTCCACGCTGGAGAGCACCTGCGCGGCGGCTTCGGCAGCATCTTCATCCGCGGTGTTTTCGGCAAGCATCAGATCATCGGCATCCGGTGCTTCTTCCATCACCTGAATACCCATGTCGTTGATCATTTGGATGATGTCTTCGATCTGATCGGAATCGACGATATCTTCCGGCAGATGGTCATTGACCTCGGCATAGGTCAGATAGCCTTGCTCCTTACCACGTTGGACAAGAAGCTTCAGCTGTGACTGCGGGTTTTGCTCCATAAGACGGTATCCACACTTAATTCGTTTGATTGGTGTCGGCAGACGGGCTGTCGACATTTAAAGCGAGGGCGTACTTATATTATTGCCGCTGCGCCTCTGCGCGGCTGTCGGGGGCTTCCCGATCGATACTCGGCACTTAAGCCGTTAAATACTTTTCCTTCACGTTGTTCTGCGTTTTCTTACTGCTTTGATACAACGTGAAGGATATTGTCTGTCATTTATTTTTTCGCCAGCTCCTGGCTGATGGTCCAGAGCTCCCGGCGTTCTTCACTGCTTAAACCGTGTGTGCGATCGCGAGCTATCAACTCTTCCTGTCGCAGTTCCAGCAGTGAATCAAACATATGGTTGAGCGAGTCGGTGAAGGTTTGTTCAGCGATGTCTTTATCTGCTATATCGTCCCACATCGACAGTTTTTCAAGGGTTGCCGCCTCTTTTGTGCCGCGATATTGCTCTAAAAGTTGCCCGGTTGTCAGACCAGGCTGCGCCAGACAGCTCTTCACCAGTTCGCTGAACAGGCTCAGTCCCGGCATTTTGCGCGAGTCCAGTCCCTCCAGCGGCGGGACTAACGGCGCCAGATCCGGGTTTTGCACCAGCAGTCCTATCAGTATACGCATGGTCGTGCGTTTTAGCTGCGGTGCGGGACGCGGCGCGCCATTTTCCGCCTGTTTTGGCATTAATCGTTCAAGCTGCGCGTCATCTAAAATGCCCAGCTTATTGCCCAACTCCTGACGCAAATAGATGCGCAGCGTTTCGCCCGGGACCTGGGTTATCAGCGGCAGCGCCAGCGTGCTCAGCTGCGCGCGCCCGTCCGGAGTACTCAGATCGACCTGCGGCAGCAGGCTGTTAAACAAGAACGTGGAGAGCGGCTGAGCCTGCTCCATCCGCGCCTCGAACGCCGCTTTGCCCTCTTTACGCACCAGCGTATCCGGGTCTTCGCCGTCAGGCAGAAACATAAAGCGTAGCTGGCGACCATCGGTCATGTACGGCAGCGCCGTCTCCAGCGCGCGCCAGGCGGCATCGCGGCCGGCCCGGTCGCCGTCGTAGCAGCAGATGACGTTATTCGTCACCCGGAACAGCAGCTGGATATGGTCGGCCGTGGTCGAGGTACCCAGCGAGGCCACGGCATAATTAATGTCGTACTGCGCCAGCGCCACGACGTCCATATACCCTTCGACAACCAGCAAACGCGGTGGTTCGGGGTTATCCTGCTGCGCTTCATACAGGCCATACAGCTGGCGGCCTTTATGGAATATGTCGGTTTCCGGGGAGTTCAGATACTTCGGCAGGGCATCGCCCAGCACCCGTCCGCCAAACCCAATCACCCGGCCTCGCTTATCGCGGATGGGGAACATCACCCGTTCGCGGAAGCGGTCGTAACTGCGTCCCTGATCGTTGGTGACCAGCATGCCGGCATCAATAAGCGACTGGCGGTTTTCCTGATTGCCGCCAAACCGTTTTAAAACGTTATCCCAACCTGGGGGAGCATAGCCGATGGCAAAGCGCGTAATCACCTCGCTGCTTAACCCCCGTTTCGCCAGGTACTGGCGCGCAGGATCGGCGGCGGGCTGCATCAGAGACTGTTGATAAAACGCATTCAGACCATCCAGTAACTGGTAGAGGTTCTGCCGTTGATGGCGCTCTATCTGGCTGGGTCCGTTGCCTGCTTCATAAGGCACTTCGAGGTTGTGCATGGCGGCCAGCTCTTCGACCGTTTCCACGAACTCGAGCTTGTCGTAGTTCATCAGGAAGTCGATAGCATTGCCGTGCGCCCCGCAGCCGAAGCAGTGGTAAAACTGTTTTTCACCGTTGACGGTGAAAGAGGGGGTTTTTTCGTTATGGAACGGACAGCACGCGTGAAAATTTTTGCCCTGCTTTTTCAGCTTTACCCGCGCATCGATCAGATCGACGATGTCGGTTCTGGCAAGCAGATCGCTAATAAATACACGTGGAATTCGTCCAGCCATAAGCCCCGTTATTTCTGATGACTATAAACGAAAATAAGCCGCGCATTCCTTTCGGAAGCACGGCCTTACAACTACAACTCGGTCTGAATTGAGAGCGTCGCTCTCAACAGATTAGTACAGACGAGTACGGCGTGCGTTTTCGCGAGCCAGTTTCTTCGCGTGACGTTTCACTGCAGAAGCTTTAGCGCGCTTACGTTCGGTAGTCGGTTTTTCATAGAACTCACGACGACGAACTTCCGCCAGAACACCTGCTTTTTCGCAGGAACGCTTGAAGCGACGCAGAGCTACGTCGAACGGCTCGTTTTCACGTACTTTAATTACCGGCATGTGCCTCTCACCTTTGATTAATTCGGTTTGCCGCTGGCCGCAATGCCAGCTTATTTCAAAATGGTGCGGAATTTTACTGCAACTACTGCTGCTTTGTAAAGCACCGGCGCCTTTTTTGAAAGGGACTTTTATAAGGGTGAGGAGTATACACGAAGAGAGCACCGGGGGTGAGCAAAGTTTTACATCGCCGGTCATTGGACCTACACTGCGCGGTATTGAAGCGAGGTAAAACAACTCATGCGTGTACTGGGCATTGAAACATCCTGCGATGAAACCGGCATCGCGATTTATGACGACCAGCAAGGTCTGTTAGCCAACCAATTGTATAGTCAGGTGAAACTGCATGCGGATTACGGCGGCGTGGTGCCGGAGCTGGCATCGCGCGACCACGTGCGCAAAACGGTGCCGCTGATCCAGGCGGCGCTGAAAGAAGCCGGTCTGACGGCGAAAGATATCGACGCCGTCGCCTATACGGCGGGTCCAGGCCTGGTCGGCGCGCTGCTGGTCGGGGCGACCGTTGGCCGGGCGCTGGCCTTCGCCTGGAACGTGCCGGCGATCCCGGTACACCATATGGAAGGGCATCTGCTGGCGCCGATGCTGGAAGATAATCCGCCGGCGTTCCCGTTCGTCGCGCTGCTGGTTTCCGGCGGCCACACCCAGTTGATTAGCGTCACCGGTATTGGTCAGTATGAACTGCTGGGCGAGTCGATTGACGATGCGGCGGGCGAAGCCTTTGATAAGACGGCGAAGCTGCTGGGATTGGATTATCCCGGCGGGCCGATGCTGTCGAAAATGGCGTCCCAGGGCACCGAAGGCCGCTTTGTCTTCCCGCGGCCGATGACCGACCGTCCGGGGCTGGACTTCAGCTTCTCCGGCCTGAAGACCTTCGCCGCCAACACCATTCGCAGTAACGGCGACGATGAGCAAACCCGCGCCGACATCGCCCGGGCGTTTGAGGATGCGGTCGTCGATACGCTGATGATTAAATGTCGCCGCGCGCTGGAGCAAACCGGCTTTAAGCGTCTGGTGATGGCGGGAGGCGTGAGCGCCAACCGTACCCTGCGGGCGAAGCTGGCGGAGATGATGCAAAAACGCGGCGGCGAGGTGTTCTACGCCCGCCCTGAGTTCTGTACTGACAACGGCGCGATGATCGCCTACGCCGGCATGGTGCGTCTGCAAACCGGCGCCAAAGCCGAGCTCGGCGTGACGGTTCGCCCGCGCTGGCCGCTGGCCGAGCTGCCTGCCGCCTAACGCATCCTGAAACAGGCCGACGTCACGTCGGCCTGCCTTCCTGACTACTCCATACTTTTACACAGCGAGCAGATGGCTCCCTGATGCTTGTGCGAGTGCATCACGTCCGGGCGCTCGTACTCTTCCTCACAGCTAACGCATTGATACACGGTGCTGGAGGCGTTCCCCGCCGCGTCATAGCGCGGCTCGGCGATGCCGTCATCCACCTGCTTAATATAGTAGCGCCCGCGGGTAAGGAGCCCCATCAGCGGGGTCATGACAAAGGCAACGACCAGCGCAATCAGCGGCGAGAACGGCGCCAGCGTCGCCCCCAGCAGACCGAAGAAGGCGCAGATCGACAGCCCGGCGGCCAGGCCAAAGGAGACCACGCCCACCGGGTTAACGTTGTAGATCATGCCGCGACGATACTCCGGCTGCGCCGGCGCCAGCTTGAGCAAGCCTTTATTAAAGGTGATGTCGGTCGCCACCACCACGACCCAGGCGATGGCGAAGTTGGAGTAAAAGCCGAGGATCCACGACAGGGCGCTGAACATATCGCCCTCCATCAGCGCCAGGGCAATCGCCAGGTTGACCACCACAAAAATAATCCGTCCCGGATAGCGTTTGGTGGTGCGGGTCCAGGCGCTGGTCCACGCCAGCGAGCCGGAGTAGGCATTGGTGACGTTAATTTTGATCTGCGAGATCACCACCAGCACCACCGCCAGCGTCAGGGCCAGCCAGCCGGGCACCAGGTTATCGAAGACGCTGACGAACTGCTGCACCGGTTCGGTATTGTGCACCGCCGGGAAACGGGTCAACAGATAGAAGCCGAGGAAGGCGCCGATGATCTGTTTGATCGCCCCTAACACCACCCAGCCCGGGCCGGCGGAAAAGACCGCCAGCCACCAGCTTTTACGATTCTCCGCGGTCTTAGGCGGCATAAAGCGCAGGTAATCAATTTGCTCGCCAATCTGCATGATCAGCGACAGGCATACCCCGGCGCCGAGCATGATGGCGGTGATATCCACCGTCGACGCGCTGTTTTTACCGGCGAAATGCAGGAAGCCGTCCACCAGCTGCGGATCTTTGACAATCAGCCACACCACCGGCACCACCATCAGCACCAGCCACAGCGGCGTGGTCCACACCTGCAGGCGGGTCAGGGCTTTCATGCCATAGACCACCAGCGGGAGCACCATCAGGGTGGCGATCAGATATCCCATCCACAGCGGGATCCCGAGGCCCACCAGCAGGCCCTGGGCCATGATCGAGCCTTCGAGGGCGAAGAAGATAAAGGTGAAGCCGGCAAAAATAATGCTGGTGATCACCGAGCCGAAATAGCCGAAGCCGGCGCTGCGGGTGATCAGGTCAAGGTCAATGTTGTAGCGCGCGGCGGTGATCGCCAGCGGAATGCCGGTGAGGAAGATCACCAGCGCCGCCACCAGGATCGAATAGATGGCGTTGCTGGTGCCCCAGGCCATACCGATGCTGGCGCCGATGGAAAAGTCGGCCAGATAGGCGATGCCGCCCAGCGCGGTGACCGCGACGACGCCCGGACCCCAGCGGCGAAAGCTCAGCGGGGCGTAACGTAAGGTGTAATCTTCTAAGGTTTCCCGGGAGCCGGAAGTCCGCGTTGTCGCGGGTAATTCAGGGTTAAGATCCAGTGATGACATAGTCATTCCTTAATGGTTAGGCATGACTTGAATTAGCAAACCTTATGCCATATTGCAGGGCAGGCGTGGCGCGGAGGTGGAGGCAGGATGATATAAAGAGAGAGCAGAGGCTGCACCATCCGGACGCGCTTGCGCCCGGCTGGTGCAACAGGCCTATTTGCCAAGCATGCCTTTGTCTTCGAGGAAGGCGATAATGGTGCTCAGGCCGTCGCCCTGCTTCAGATTGGTGAAGGTCCATGGGCGATCGCCGCGCATACGCTGGGTATCGCTCGCCATCACCTCCAGCGACGCGCCCACATAGGGGGCAAGGTCGGTTTTATTGATCACCAGGAAATCGGATTTGGTGATCCCCGGTCCGCCTTTGCGCGGGATCTTCTCCCCTTCGGCCACATCGATGACGTAGATGGTCAGATCCGCCAGCTCCGGGCTGAAGGTGGCGCTCAGGTTATCGCCGCCGCTTTCCACGAAGATAAGGTCGAGGTTACCGAACTTTTCACTCAGCGCTTCCACGGCGGCGAGGTTCATTGAGGCATCTTCGCGGATCGCCGTATGCGGGCAGCCGCCGGTTTCCACACCGACGATGCGTTCAGGCGCCAGCGCGCCCGCTTCGGTGAGGATGCGCTGATCTTCTTTGGTATAGATGTCGTTAGTGACCACCGCCAGCTGCCAGGTATCGCGCATCGCTTTACACAGTGCTTCCAGCAGAGCGGTTTTACCGGAGCCGACCGGGCCGCCGACGCCGACGCGCAGCGGGTGTTTATAAGAGTTCATGGCTTCTCCTAGGAACGGAATAATCGAGAGTATTGGGTTTCATGCCGGGCAGAGGCGATAGCGGCGAGCGGGGTGGCCGATCCGATATCGCCGTCCGGCGCGGCCAGCGCGCGGGGCATCTCGGCCGCGTAGTGGTCACAAAGACGTAAAATCAGCTGCTGGGCGGCCTGCTGGCCGAAGGGGACCAGCTTGACGCCGGCCATCACGGCGCTCTCAATCCAGCTGTAGCCCAGGCTGAGGGCCATCTCGGGCAGGGCGATACGCCAGCGCACGCCGAGCCAGGCCATCCCGGCGAGCTGGCTTTGCTGGCACAGCGTGCGCCACGGCGGCGGACAGTCCGGCTGCCAGTCGCTCAGCAGACGGGCAAACGCCGCGCCGCGGTTGCGCTCTTCCTCCCGCAGTTCACGAGTTTCCCGGCAGGCCAGCAGATAGGCGGTCCAGCGCTGGGCCGCAGCGATATCGCCTTGTTCGCAGGCGCGGTACAGGCGGGCGAACAGCGGCAGGTCAACGGTAAAAAAGCCTTCCGTCATCTGGCGTCGCTGCCAGCGCTCGAAGGCCGCGACGTCCGGCACCCAGCCGGCTTCCACAGCCCACTCCAGCCCCTGGGACCAGCTGTAACCCCCAACCGGCAGGTTGCTGCTGGCCAGCTGCATCAGCCGCAGGCGTTGTTCCGCTGTCGACATGCTAGTGGCTGTGAGCGTGGTGGTCATGATGAGCATGATGATGACCGTGGCTCTCGCTGGCGTAAGCGCCGGCTTCCGGCTCGAACGGCAGCTGGCCAAAGGTCACCGTCAGGCCGAACTGGCGCAGCATATCGTCCAGCACGTGATCGTGATGGTAGCGCAGCTCGCCCGGCATGATCTGCAGCGGCACGTGACGGTTGCCGAGGTGGTAGCAGGCCTTCGCCAGCATAAACGGATCGTCGCAGCGCACTACCGACACCCCTTCATCAGCGGCAATCACCTGCACAAACTCGGTGCCTTCTTCGTTGCTGAGCACATCGCCGCCGCGCAGCAGCAGGCCGCGGGGCAGCAGCAGGCCGGCTTCCCGGCCATCGTTGAGGGTGACCTTAACCCGGCTTTTGACGCGAACATCAATCGGCAGCGTAACGCTGGCGGTCGCGGCGGCGGGGATCTCCAGACGTTGAGTTAAATAAAGCATCCGCTCTCCTTAAAACAGAAAATATCGTTGCGCCATCGGCAGAACGTCTGCCGGCTCGCTGGTGATAAGTTCGCCATCCACCCGCACCTCATAGGTCTGGGCGTCGACGGTGATGTTAGGCTGCAGGCTGTTGTGCACCATGTCGGCTTTCTGCACCGTACGGCAGCCTTTCACCACGGCGATCGCGCTGCGCAGGTTCAGCCGCTCGGCAACGCCATTGGCTGCCGCCGCCTGCGACAGGAAGGTGAGGCGGCAGTGATGGCGGGCGCTGCCCAGCGCGCCAAACATCGGGCGGTAGTGCACCGGCTGCGGGGTCGGAATAGAGGCATTGATATCGCCCATCGGCGCGATGGCGATCATGCCGCCTTTGATCACGGAGGCCGGTTTCACGCCGAAGAAGGCTGGTGACCAGACCACGAGGTCAGCCAGCTTACCCACCTCAATGGATCCGACTTCGTGTGCGATGCCGTGGGTCAGCGCCGGGTTGATGGTGTATTTGGCGATGTAGCGCTTCACGCGGAAGTTGTCGTTATCCCCGGTCTCCTCCGCCAGCGCTCCGCGCTGCATCTTCATGCGATGCGCCACCTGCCAGGTGCGGAGAATCACTTCCCCGACGCGGCCCATGGCCTGCGAATCGGAGGAGGTGAGCGAGAAGGCGCCGAGATCGTGCAGCACGTCTTCCGCAGCGATGGTTTCCCGGCGAATGCGCGACTCGGCAAAGGCCACGTCCTCGGCGATGTCCGGGTCCAGATGGTGGCAGACCATCAGCATATCGAGATGTTCATCGATGGTGTTGAGGGTGTAGGGCAGCGTTGGGTTGGTGGACGACGGCAAAATGTTCGGGTGGGCGCAGGCGGTGATGATGTCCGGCGCATGGCCGCCGCCGGCCCCTTCGGTATGGAAGGTGTGGATGGTGCGTCCGCCGATGGCGGCGAGGGTGTCTTCCACAAAACCGGATTCATTCAGGGTGTCGCTGTGCAGGGCGACCTGGACGTCCATTTCATCGGCGACGGTTAACGCACAGTCGATCGCCGCCGGGGTGGCGCCCCAGTCCTCATGGATCTTCAGGCCAATAACGCCCGCCGCCACCTGCTCGCGCAGGGCATCCGGCTGAGAAACGTTGCCCTTGCCCAGCAGGCCGATATTGACCGGCAGGCTGTCGGCCGCCTGCAGCATGCGTGAGATATACCACGGGCCCGGGGTGCAGGTGGTGGCATGGGTGCCCGCGGCCGGGCCGGTGCCGCCGCCGACCATGGTGGTCACGCCGGAGACCAGCGCCTCTTCCGCCTGCTGCGGACAGATCCAGTGAATATGGGTATCGATCCCGCCGGCGGTGACAATTTTTCCTTCGGCGGCAATCACTTCCGTCGCGGCGCCGATGGGGATGGTGACGTTGGGCTGGATGTCGGGGTTGCCGGCTTTGCCGATGGCGAAGATCCGGCCGTCCTTCACGCCGATATCGGCCTTAACGATCCCCCAGTGATCGACGATCAACGCGTTGGTGAGCACCAGGTCGACACAGTCGGCGGCCAGCATCTGTCCCTGGCCCATGCCGTCGCGGATCACTTTGCCGCCGCCGAATTTGACCTCTTCCCCGTAGGTGGTCAAATCGTCCTCCACCTCGATCCACAGCTCGGTATCCGCCAGGCGCACCTTGTCGCCGACGGTGGGGCCGAACATATCGGCATAGGCCTGGCGTGAAATATTACTCATCGTTTACCTCCAGAGGGCCCATGACCTCGCCTCGGAAGCCGAAGACGGCGCGGTGACCGGCGAAGGCCACCAGCTCGACCTCGCGTTTCTGGCCGGGTTCAAAGCGTACCGCCGTGCCTGCCGGGATATTCAGGCGATAGCCGGCGGCCTGCTGACGGTCGAACTTCAGCGCCGGGTTAACCTCGGCGAAATGGTAGTGCGAACCGACCTGAATCGGCCGATCGCCGTGGTTCTCAACGACCACGCGACAGGTTGCCCGGCCGGTATTCAGGGCTATCTGACCGGGCTTAACGTGATATTCACCGGGGATCATGGCGCTACCTCAGATAATCGGGTTGTGAACGGTGACCAGCTTCGAGCCGTCCGGGAAGGTGGCTTCGACCTGGATATCCGGGATCATTTCCGGGACGCCCTCCATCACCTGCTCGCGGGTCAGGACATGACGGCCTTCCTCCATCAGCGAGGCCACGCTTTTGCCGTCCCGAGCGCCTTCCATAATAAAGGCGCTGATGAGGGCCACGGACTCCGGATAGTTGAGCTTCAGGCCGCGGGCCAGGCGACGCTCCGCCACCAGCGCGGCGGTAAACAGCAACAGCTTGTCTTTTTCTCGGGGGGTCAGTTCCATAACGTTCTCTTAAGTCAGCCAGATTCGGGGAAGTACGGGAGATTTACCGGTGAGATGAGGGCGCAGAAACTGCCATACGTCGCGCATCACCCGCTGGCAAATCAGATTATCGTCACTGAGGAAACGCACCGTCAGCAGGCGGTCGGTCAGGCTGGCGCCGGCGTAGAGACCGAGCGGCGCCAGCGCGTCGCGCACCCCGTCGAGCAGGGCATCGGTAGCCGGATAGCACAGCAAAGTGCCGACCCAGGGACGTTCGGCGATGCTGGAGAGCTCTCCCTCCTGCAGGTGC
The DNA here is from genome assembly GCF_021184225.1 of Klebsiella sp. KPN54798. Classification (NCBI taxonomy): domain Bacteria; kingdom Pseudomonadati; phylum Pseudomonadota; class Gammaproteobacteria; order Enterobacterales; family Enterobacteriaceae; genus Klebsiella; species Klebsiella sp. KPN54798. The sequence continues at coordinate 674,263 of NZ_CP089234.1, forward strand.
AGGCGCTCGACCAGCAGCGGCTCATCGTCCACCCATACCTCCAGCCGGTTGCTGAGGGTGCCGTGGCTGAAGGTTTCGCCAATCACCGGGCGGCCAAGGCAGAGCAGATCCCAGGCCAGCAGCCTGCTGGAGGCGCAAAGATGAAAGATGGTGAACAGCCGGGCATTGGCCCCGGGAAAGAAGATGGCATCCTGCGGGAGCCACTCCAGGGTCGCCTGTGGGGCAAGGGTCAACTGCTGGCGAACTAGCGCTTGCGCGCCGCTGCTGCGGTAAAACTTGCTGGCGCCAGGCATGGTTATCAGCGTATGGCAGCCGGGGGCAAGGTGCGCGCTAATTGTCAGCTCATCACCGCCGACGATGCCGCCGGGCGGGTGAAGCAGATAGAGGTGACAGGTCTCTTCTTCCGGGTAAAGCGGGCGCTGGACGGTCAGCGGGCCGACGTGTTGGGCGCTGGCGAGAACGGTCTTGCCGCCGGCCTGGTGAAAGCGGAGATCCAGCGTAGCCTGCCAGCCTTTTTTGAGTGGTGGTAACACGGTACCGTGCAATGTTGCGCCCCTGCAAAATCAAGATAAAACAGCAGCAATGAGTATTGATCGGCGGGAGTTTATCCCGGTCATACGAAACGCTTATGTCATCCGTAACCCGGAGCGTCGCGACGGGCGCGAGGGGAAAGCGGTATAACCGCTCCGGATTATTCACCCGGATAATCTTTGCCGTCAATATCCTGAGCCGCAGCCTGGGCGCGGCGGAAAAGGCGGCGGATCGGGTTGCGCCGCGCCGCCAGCCGCCAGCGCAACTTTTGCCTTTCCATGCTGCTAACGTATTGTTACAAAAGGAGGATGTGGCGATGATCGCCTTTGATGGCGAGGAAGCGTAAAAGGGCGGGTGAAAGGCGCGATTAGCGCAGGAGAGTTCCCCGGCTGGCGGAGCCGGGAGGGGAGATTACTTCTGCTCTGGCGTTTTTTTCTTCTTCACGCGGGTCCAGATTTTGCTCTCCTGGCGACGCCACAGACGCTGAATGTTGTCGTGATGGCGCAGGAGGATCAGGCAGGAGAGCATCGACACCGGAAAGGTATACTGCGGTTTGAACCACCAGACGTAGAACGGGGCGATCAGCGCGCTGACGATAGCGCCCAGGGAAGAGTAGCCGCTGAGCAGGATGGTCAGCAGCCAGGTCCCGGCCATCACCCCGGTGAGATCGAGCCCGATGGGGGCGATAGCGCCGAAGGCCGTGGCGACGCCTTTACCGCCGCGGAAATGAAAGAAGACTGGCCAGATATGGCCCACGCAGGCGGCAATCGCCACTAACCCCAGCCAGAACGGCGTAAGGCCCAGCGCCCAGGCGCCCCACACCGGGAGCATGCCCTTCAGCACATCAAAAATAAGTACCGCTACGGCCGCCCCTTTTCCGCCAATTCGTAGTACGTTAGTGGCCCCGGGGTTGCCTGAGCCGCTGTCGCGTGGGTCGGGCAGGCCAGCAAGGCGACATACCAGAATGGCGCTGGAAATGGAGCCGCAGAGGTAGGCGAGGAGTACCAGTCCAGGCGCGATTGCACTCATAACGCTGTTCCGTTTTGAAAATGTCGTTGTATTCTCTGCATCTGTGGATAATACGCATAATTCGCCGGAAGTGGTATCCGGTTTAGCTAAAAAGCAGGCAGGGCGTGATGGATATTGTATTTATAGAGCAACTTTCGGTAATCACCACCATTGGTGTTTATGACTGGGAACAAACCATTGAGCAGAAGCTGGTGTTCGATATCGAAATTGCATGGGATAACCGCAAGGCGGCCGCCAGCGATGATGTCAGCGATTGCCTCAGCTATGCTGATATCAGCGAGCGCGTGATTGCGCATGTGGAGGGGGGAAAATTTGCGTTAGTGGAGCGGGTGGCGGAAGAGGTGGCCGACCTGCTGCTGGAAACATTCCAGTCGCCATGGGTGCGCATAAAAGTCAGCAAACCTGGCGCCGTGGCTCGCGCGGCAAACGTCGGGGTGATTATTGAACGTGGCCTTAATCTGAAACAAAACTTTTCAGGTCATACTTGTTAAACAAATTGCGTTTATACCGGTCATAGCATCCGGTCATCAGGCAATTTTACTGGCGATGTCCTTCCAGAACGGTGGACGAATCCGTGTGTACTTCCTGTACGCTGCGGATTACGCGCGCTCTGGCAGCCGGGTTGTGCCTGTTGAACGATACCGTGTTCCTGGTTTTTTTCATTTTACTTTTTTAAAGGGTTTAATTGGATGAGCGATATACACTCGCTGCTGGTGGCGGCAATATTGGGTGTGGTTGAGGGTTTGACAGAGTTTTTACCTGTTTCCAGTACCGGTCATATGATTATTGTTGGTCATCTGCTGGGGTTTGAAGGTGATACCGCAAATACCTTTGAAGTGGTGATTCAGTTAGGTTCGATACTCGCCGTGGTGGTGATGTTCTGGCGTCGCCTGTTCGGCCTGATCGGCATCCATTTCGGGAAACCGCCGGCGCATGAAGGCCAGGGCAGCGGCCGTTTGTCGCTTATCCATATCCTTCTCGGCATGATCCCCGCGGTGGTGATGGGGCTGATTTTCCATGACACCATTAAATCCTTGTTTAACCCGGTGAACGTGATGTACGCCCTGATTGTCGGCGGCGTATTGCTGATTGCAGCGGAAGTGCTGAAGCCGAAACAGCCGCGCGCGGTCGGGATTGACGATATGACCTACCGTCAGGCGTTCGTCATCGGCTGCTTTCAGTGCCTGGCGCTGTGGCCAGGTTTCTCCCGCTCGGGGGCGACTATCTCCGGCGGCATGCTGATGGGCGTCAGCCGCTATGCGGCCTCGGAGTTCTCTTTCCTGCTGGCGGTACCGATGATGATGGGCGCCACCGTGCTGGACGTCTACAAGAGCATCGGCTTCCTGAACATGGGCGACGTCCCGATGTTCGCCGTCGGCTTCGTGATGGCGTTTATCGTGGCGCTGATTGCGATTAAAACCTTCCTGCAGCTGATCAAACGGATCTCGTTCATTCCGTTCGCTATCTACCGCTTTATCGTCGCGGCAGCGGTGTACGTGGTCTTCTTCTAAGGCCTGCGCCCTCAGCCTTGCGGCTGGGGGCAACGCTGTTCCTTCCACTGCGCTACCGCCGCAATTCTCCGCCGCGTCAGCTCCTCGCGAATTTCCGCCCCTTTAAAGCCCGCCGCCACGACCTCTTTAGTGGAGACCGACTGCGCCACTTCCCAGGCCTCCAGCAGCAGGCGCCCCTGCGGGTAATCGCTGGCCTCGAAACCGGTGCGTCCGCGGACGTCGGCTTCGCTGGTGAGCGCGATCTGCTGCACGCGCTGCGGTTTGCGCCACGCGTCAATGCTGTCGAAGAGTTTGACGAGGGTTTTCGGCTGCAGAATTGGCAGGGTGTGGATTAGGTCATGGTACTCCGCCACCAGTTTCGCGAGATCGCGGATATCGTTTGGCACCCGCAGACGCGCGCAGAGCTGCTCCACCAGCTTGACTCCCGCCGGACCATGGCCGTGGTGACGCGGCCAGAGCGCCTTCGGCGTCAGCCCTTTGCCGAGGTCATGGCACAGGGTGGCGAAACGTACGTCGACATCCGGCGACAGCATCGCGGCCATCGTGACGGTCATCAGGGTGTGCAGGCCGGTGTCGATTTCCGGATGCCATTTCGCCGGGGCCGGCACGCCGTACAGGGCGTCAATCTCCGGGAACAGCACCTTGAGAGCCTGACAGTCGCGCAGCGTCTGGAAAAAGACCTGCGGGTTGCGAGTAGTTAATGCGCTTTCCGTCTCCTTCCACACCCGCTCCGGCGTTAAATGCGCCAGCTCGCCGGCCTCAACCATCGCGGCCATCAGGGCCTGGGTCTCTTCGGCAATGCGAAAACCGAGGTGGGCGTAGCGGGCGGCAAAACGCGCGACGCGCAGCACGCGCAGCGGATCTTCACTAAACGCGGGAGAGACATGGCGCAGCAGGCGCTGACGGAGATCGTTCTGTCCGCCGTAGGGGTCGATAATTGCGCCGTCGGCATCCTGGGCGAGGGCATTGACCGTCAGGTCGCGGCGCAGCAGATCGGCTTCGAGGGTGACGTCCGGGGCGGCATAGCAGGTAAAACCGGTATAGCCCGCGCCGGATTTGCGCTCGGTGCGGGCCAGGGCATACTCTTCCCGGCTTTGCGGATGGAGGAACACGGGAAAATCGCGGCCTACCTGTTGATAGCCCGCGTCTAGCATCTGTTGCGGGGTGGCGCCCACCACCACCCAGTCTCGGTCTTTGACCGGCAGCCCTAACAGCGCGTCACGCACCGCGCCACCGACCAGATAACTCTTCACGCCTGATTCTCCCGTATCCGTTTTTCGCAAGATGATACGTAAGTCTGGCAGAGAAGACGAATTAGTTCATCCACCGGTCTTTACGTTTGCGGCTTGGCACCAGATGCGGCAGCACCAGACCGAGCAGCAGACCGACGCCCAGCACACCGCCGCCGTACATAAACCACTGCATGATAATGGTGCGCTGTTTATCATCAAGCTGCAGATTTGCCGCATTCACCTTCTTCTGCGCGACAACCAGCTCGTTTTTCAACTTTTGGTTCTCGTCCTTCAGCGCGTTAATCACGCTGTCGCTGCCGGCGACTTTCTTCTGCATATCCGCCGTGCGCTGGTTCCAGGTGGCATCGATGTTATTCAGCTTATCGGTCAGCGTTTTGACCTGGTTTTCCAGATCCGGGACGCGGGTGCGCAGGCTGGGCTCGTTGCTCAGCTCTTTCAGCGGGATCCAGGCGGTACGGCCGTTGCTGTCGCGAATTTGCGCGTAACTGGTGCTGTCGTTCGTTTGCAGTACCGACACTTCTTCCCCGGCGTTGATGGTGCCGACCAGACGATAATTATCGCCCGGGCCGCTGCGAACCCAGGTGTTCAGCTCATCGGAAACGTAGCGCTTTTCTTCTGCGTGAACCGCCGTGGCGGCGCTAAGCGCGAGCAAAGTAAAAGTAATCAGGCGTAATTTTGGCATCAGGTCATCGTTTGGTCATAAAAAGTGGAACGATAGTAGAGGCATCGCCAGAGCGACGCAAAGTTTTCCGCCACAATCGGAATCATCCAGGAGGTGGCCCGGCAAAAAGCGCGTTGCATGGCGATTCACCGCAAAATACTATCTACTGACAAAAAATATCGTCGTAAGTTCGCCGCAATTTGTCGGCGCAGCACAGAAGCGGAAGAATTCAGTCATGGCTCAAGAAATCGAACTCAAGTTTATCGTCGCTCAGGATGGGGTAGAGACGCTGCGCGAGCAGCTCAATGCGCTCGAGGCGAAACATACGCCCGCGGGCCAGTTGCTGAACATTTATTACGAAACCGCCGATAACTGGCTGCGTCGTCACGATATGGGGCTGCGCATCCGCGGCGATCAGGGGCGTTATGAGATGACGCTGAAAATCGCCGGTCGGGTGGTCGGCGGCCTGCACCAGCGCCCGGAATATAATATTCCACTGGATAAACCGGAGCTGGCGCTTGAGCGCCTGCCGGCGGAGGTCTGGCCGCAAGGGGAACTTCCGGCCGCGCTGGCGGAGCACGTCCAGCCGCTGTTCAGCACCGATTTTGCCCGTGAACGCTGGGTGATCCAGGAAGGAAAGAGTGAGATTGAGATTGCCCTCGATCGCGGCGAAGTCAAGGCGGGCGAACATCAGGAGCCGATCTGCGAACTGGAGCTGGAGCTGCTCGCCGGGGAGACCGCCGATCTGCTGCGCCTCGCGCATCGTTTGCTGGAGAGCGGCGTCCTGCGTCAGGGGAGCCTGAGCAAAGCCGCGCGCGGGTATCATCTGGCGCAAGGTAACAATGAGCGTCCGGTGACCCGGCTGGCGGTGCTGCCGGTGGCAGCGAAGGCCAGCGTGGAGCAGGGGCTGGAGGCGGCGCTGGAGAGCGCCCTGGCGCATTGGCTGTATCACGACGAGATCTGGCTGCGCGGCAACGCAAAAGCCAAAGCGGAAATTCTGCTGGCGATAGCCCGCGTGCGCCATGCCCTCGTGCTGTTTGGCGGCATCGTGCCGCGTAAGGCGACCACCCACCTCCGCGCGTTGCTGAACGACGCCGACGCCGTTCTGCTGGCTGCGGACACCGCCGACGAAGCGTTATTCCGCACCGAGGTCGTTGGCGCCAAACTGGCCCTGACCGAATGGCTGGTCCAGCGCGGGTGGCGTCCGTTCCTCAACGAGGCGGGAGAGAAAAAAATAGCCGGCTCGTTCAAACGGTTTGCCGATATTCACCTCTCGCGGGTGGCGGCCGAGCTGCGCAGCGCCGTGCAGCATCTGGCGGTAGAAGATGCCGCTGACCAGTTGCCGAAGCTGTCCCGCGACATCGACAGCGTCCAGCTGCTGGCGGGCGCCTATGGCGACGCCGTCGCGCCCTGGCTGGAGAACTGGCAGGAACTTCAGCGTGCGATAGAGCATGACGACCGCAGCGTGTTTGAATATTTCCGTCGCCAGGCGCTGGCTGCCGAGCCGTTCTGGCTGCATAGTGGAAAACGATAATTACAGGCCAGGGAGCCCTTATGATGCCGCTTTCTCCGCAGTTACAGCAGCACTGGCAGACGGTCGCTGACCGTCTGCCAGCGGATTTTCCCGTTGCCGAACTGAGCCCACAGGCCAGGTCGGTGATGGCGTTCAGCGATTTTGTCGAACAGAGTGTGATCGCTCAGCCGGGCTGGCTGAATGAGCTTGCGGACTCCGCGCCGGCGGCGGAAGAGTGGCGGCATTACGAAGCCTGGCTGCAGGAGCGCCTGCAGGCCGTCACTGACGAAGCGGGGTTGATGCGAGAGCTGCGTCTCTTCCGCCGCCAGATGATGGTCCGCATCGCCTGGGCGCAGGCGTTGTCGCTGGTGCGCGAAGAAGAGACGCTGCAGCAGCTGAGCGTCCTGGCGGAGACCCTGATTGTCGCCGCCCGCGACTGGCTGTACGCCGCCTGCTGTAAAGAGTGGGGAACGCCATGCAACGCCGAGGGTCAGCCGCAGCCGCTGCTGATCCTCGGGATGGGAAAGCTGGGCGGCGGCGAGCTGAACTTCTCTTCCGATATCGATCTGATCTTTGCCTGGCCGGAGCATGGCGCCACCCGCGGCGGCCGCCGCGAGCTGGATAACGCCCAGTTCTTTACCCGCCTGGGGCAGCGGCTTATCAAGGCGCTCGACCAGCCGACGCAGGACGGCTTTGTTTATCGGGTGGACATGCGCCTGCGGCCGTTTGGCGACAGCGGGCCGCTGGTGCTCAGCTTTGCGGCGCTGGAAGATTATTACCAGGAGCAGGGGCGGGACTGGGAACGCTACGCGATGGTGAAAGCGCGGATCATGGGCGATAACGACGGCGCCTACGCCAGCGAACTGCGCGCGATGCTTCGCCCCTTCGTCTTCCGCCGCTATATCGACTTCAGCGTGATCCAGTCGCTGCGTAACATGAAAGGCATGATCGCCCGTGAAGTGCGGCGTCGCGGGCTGAAAGACAACATCAAGCTCGGCGCCGGCGGCATTCGTGAAATTGAATTTATCGTTCAGGTCTTTCAGCTGATCCGCGGCGGTCGCGAACCTGCGCTGCAGCAGCGCGCGCTATTGCCGACACTGGCGGCGATTGATGAGCTGCATCTGCTGCCGGAAGGCGACGCGACGCTGCTGCGCGCGGCCTATCTGTTCCTGCGCCGGCTGGAAAACCTGCTGCAAAGTATCAACGATGAACAGACCCAGACCCTGCCGCAGGATGAACTGAACCGCGCCAGACTGGCGTGGGGGATGCATACCGATGACTGGGAGACGCTGAGCGCGCAGCTGGCGAACCATATGGCCAACGTACGGCGGGTGTTTAATGAACTGATCGGCGATGACGAGGCTCAGTCGCCAGATGAGCAGCTGGCCGAGTACTGGCGCGAGCTGTGGCAGGATGCGCTGGAAGAAGATGACGCCAGTCCGGCGCTGGCGCATTTAAACGACGCCGACCGCCGCAGCGTGCTGGCGCTGATTGCCGATTTCCGCAAAGAGCTGGATCGGCGTACCATCGGCCCGCGCGGCCGCCAGGTGCTGGATCAGCTGATGCCGCATCTGCTGAGCGAAATCTGCTCGCGCGCCGATGCGCCGCTGCCTCTGGCGCGGATCACGCCGCTGTTGACCGGCATCGTCACCCGCACCACCTATCTTGAACTGCTGAGCGAATTCCCCGGCGCGCTGAAACACCTGATTACGCTCTGCGCGGCATCGCCGATGGTCGCCAGCCAGCTGGCGCGCCACCCGCTGCTGCTGGATGAGCTGCTGGATCCCAACACCCTCTATCAGCCGACGGCGACCGATGCCTATCGCGACGAGCTGCGTCAGTATCTGCTGCGGGTGCCGGAAGAGGATGAAGAGCAGCAGCTGGAGGCGTTGCGCCAGTTCAAGCAGGCGCAGCAGCTGCATATCGCGGCGGCGGATATCGCCGGCACCCTACCGGTGATGAAGGTCAGCGACCATTTAACCTGGCTTGCCGAAGCGATCCTCGATGCGGTGGTGCAGCAGGCATGGGGGCAGATGGTGGCTCGCTACGGCCTGCCGACCCACCTGCACGATCGCCAGGGGCGCGGCTTCGCCGTCGTCGGCTACGGCAAGCTCGGCGGTTGGGAGCTGGGCTACAGCTCCGATCTCGACCTGGTGTTCCTCCATGACTGTCCGGCGGAGGTGATGACCGACGGCGAGCGGGAGATTGACGGCCGTCAGTTCTACCTGCGGCTGGCCCAGCGGATCATGCATCTGTTCAGCACCCGCACCTCGTCCGGTATTCTCTACGAAGTGGACGCCCGGCTGCGCCCTTCCGGCGCGGCGGGGATGCTGGTTACCACCGCTGACGCGTTTGCCGACTATCAGCAGAACGAGGCCTGGACGTGGGAGCATCAGGCGCTGGTGCGCGCCCGCGTGGTCTATGGCGACCCGGCGTTGCAGGCGCGCTTTGACGCCATTCGTCGCGATATCCTGACCACCCCGCGGGAGGGCGCAACCCTGCAGACCGAGGTTCGCGAGATGCGCGAGAAGATGCGCGCCCACCTCGGCAACAAGCATCCCAATCGTTTTGATATCAAAGCCGATGCCGGCGGGATCACGGATATTGAATTTATTACTCAGTATCTGGTCCTACGCTATGCCAGCGACAAGCCGAAGCTGACCCGCTGGTCTGATAATGTGCGTATTCTCGAGCTGCTGGCGCAGAACGACATCATGGACGAGGAGGAAGCGCGCGCCTTAACGCACGCGTACACCACCTTGCGTGACGCGCTCCATCACCTGGCCCTGCAGGAGCTGCCGGGACACGTGGCGCCAGAGGCCTTCAGCCGGGAGCGCGAGCAGGTCAGCGCCAGCTGGCAGAAATGGCTGATGGCTTAACTATAAAATCGGGTGTGCTATTATCGCGCGCAAAGTTTGCGTCTCGCAGGAGAGAGTCATGAAAGTAACGCTGCCGGAGTTTGAACGTGCAGGAGTGTTGGTGGTGGGTGATGTGATGCTGGACCGCTACTGGTACGGCCCCACCAGTCGTATTTCCCCGGAAGCCCCGGTGCCGGTGGTGAAGGTGGAAAATATCGAAGAACGTCCTGGCGGCGCGGCAAACGTAGCGATGAACATTGCCTCGCTGGGGGCAACCTCGCGCCTGGTGGGATTGACCGGGATTGATGACGCCGCCCGCGCGCTGAGCCAGGCGCTGGCCAACGTCAATGTGAAGTGCGACTTCGTCTCCGTCCCGACTCACCCGACTATCACCAAGCTGCGGGTGCTGTCGCGCAATCAACAGCTGATCCGCCTCGACTTTGAAGAGGGCTTCTCCGGCGTCGATCCGCAGCCGATGCACGAGCGCATTCAGCAGGCGCTGGGCTCTATTGGCGCGCTGGTCCTTTCGGACTATGCCAAAGGGGCGCTGACCAGCGTCCAGACCATGATCCGACTCGCACGTGAAGCGGGCGTGCCGGTGCTGATCGATCCGAAAGGCACCGATTTCGAACGCTATCGCGGCGCGACGTTGCTCACCCCGAACCTCTCTGAGTTTGAAGCGGTGGTGGGCAAGTGCCAGGATGAAGCGCAGATCGTTGAGCGCGGCATGAAGCTCATCGCCGAATTCGAACTGTCGGCGCTGCTGGTGACGCGCTCTGAGCAGGGGATGACGCTGCTGCAGCCGGGACGTCCGCCGCTGCATATGCCGACCCAGGCCCAGGAAGTGTACGACGTGACCGGCGCCGGCGACACGGTGATTGGCGTGCTGGCGGCGACCCTGGCGTCCGGCAACACCCTGGAAGAGGCCTGCTATTTCGCTAACGCCGCGGCGGGCGTGGTGGTCGGTAAGCTGGGTACATCCACCGTTTCCCCTGTCGAGTTGGAAAACGCGGTCCGCGGCCGGGCTGAGACCGGCTTTGGCGTGATGAGCGAAGAGGAACTCAAACAGGCGGTTGCGGCGGCGCGCAAGCGCGGCGAGAAAGTGGTGATGACCAACGGCGTCTTCGACATTCTGCATGCCGGTCATGTCTCCTATCTGGCGAATGCGCGCAAGCTGGGCGACCGTCTGATCGTGGCGGTCAACAGCGATGCCTCCACCAAACGTCTGAAAGGCGAAACCCGCCCGGTGAACCCGCTGGAACAGCGGATGATCGTGCTGGGGGCGCTGGAGGCCGTCGACTGGGTGGTCTCCTTCGAAGAAGATACTCCGCAGCGCCTGATCGCTGGCATCCTGCCGGATCTGCTGGTCAAGGGCGGCGACTACAAACCGGAGCAAATCGCCGGCAGCGAAGAGGTCTGGGCGAACGGTGGCGAAGTGCTGGTGCTCAACTTTGAAGATGGCTGCTCAACTACCAATATTATTAAGAAAATACAAAAAGATAGCGACAAATAAGCTTTTCGCTATTCACCGGTTTGTACGGTGAAGAATCACGGCCTGCGATAGACGTATCGCGGGCCGTTTTTATTTAATCATGTGGAAAATGATTTAGCGCAATAAATAATCATGTTAAGCGCATTTTTCGTACAAATCGCGTTAAGGTAAGCGTAAATACTGAAGTGAGTAAAAGGCATATGACTTATCAGAACATCCACCGCTGAAGGAGTATGCGCATGAACCATAACGATATGTATTCAATGAAGAATTTTGATTTTTTGGCGCGGAGTTTCGCCAGAATGCACGCCCAGGGCCAGCCAGTTGATCTTCAGGCCATTGTCGGCAATATGGATGAAGAACATCGTGAATGGTTTTGCCAGCGCTATGAACTGTACTGTCGCCAGGTGAGTAGTCAGGCGGAAGCCGCCCATTAAGCCAAACGCAAAACGGGCCCCCAGGGGCCCGTTTTTTACTGCTGCTCTTCGCTGCCCGGCGTCGCCGCCGGGCGGTTTTCGAGGTCATTCAGGCGCTGCTCCAGCAGCGCCAGTTTTTCCCGGGTCCGCAGCAGCACCTGAGTCTGCACGTCAAACTCTTCGCGGCTAACCAGATCCAGACGGGTCAGCTGCGACTGCAGCGCCTGGCGGATTTTCTTCTCAACATCCTCACCCAGATCGCGAAGTCCTTTTGGCATCGACTCATGGACCTGGCGGGCGATTTGTTCAATTTTTTTCGGGTCAATCATGGTGGTTTCCTGCTCGGGTCGGATGATTGATCATTGTAGTGCGAACCAGGCCGCCTATAAACCAGAAATGTTTGAAGCTTATGCATTGCCGAGGATAGTCAATAGCGTTATAGTTATCTCGCTTATTCTCAGGGCGGGGCGAAATTCCCCACCGGCGGTAAATCAACCATGGCGTTGAAAGCCCGCGAGCGCTTCCCGTGACTACGGGAAGGTCAGCAGATCCGGTGTAATTCCGGGGCCGACGGTTAAAGTCCGGATGGGAGAGAGTAACGGCACAGTCGGGCCCAGGCCCGCTCGCGTTGACTTTTGCCGCTAAACCGGCGCTCCTAAGACTGCCCTGATTCTGGTAACCATAATTTTAATGAGGTTTTTTTACCATGAATCAGACGCTCCTTTCTTCTTTTGGTACCGCTTTTGAACGTGTGGAACACGCTTTGGACGCCCTGCGCGAAGGCCGCGGCGTGATGGTGCTTGATGATGAAGACCGTGAAAACGAAGGCGATATGATCTTCGCCGCCGAAACCATGACCGTTGAGCAGATGGCGCTGACCATTCGTCACGGCAGCGGCATTGTGTGCCTGTGCCTGACCGAAGAACGCCGCAAACAGCTGGATCTGCCGATGATGGTAGAGAACAACACCAGCGCCTACGGCACCGGCTTCACCGTGACCATCGAAGCGGCCGAAGGTGTGACCACCGGCGTCTCCGCTGCCGACCGCGTGACCACCGTCCGCGCGGCCATCGCCGACGGCGCGAAACCTTCCGATCTCAACCGTCCAGGTCACGTCTTCCCGCTGCGTGCGCAGCCGGGCGGCGTACTGACCCGCGGCGGCCACACCGAAGCCACTATCGACCTCGTGACCCTGGCTGGCTTTAAACCGGCAGGCGTGCTGTGCGAGCTGACCAATGACGATGGCACCATGGCCCGCGCGCCGGAGTGCATCAAGTTCGCTCAGCAGCACAATATGGCGGTAGTCACGATTGAAGATCTGGTGGCCTATCGTCGCGAACATGAGCGTAAAGCCAGCTAAATAGCGGTTCGCTATGCCCGAGCACAGCCCACTTGTTAGTGGGCTGTGTTGTTTCTGCGCTTTAACCGATGCCCATCGTCTGGAGTACCACCAGGCTCAGCCCCATGACCGACATCCCGCACAGGACGCCGTAGCTTGGATTGCTTTGCGGATCGATCTCTTTCGCCAGCGGCATCAGTTCATCGACCGACAGCGCCACCATAATCCCGGCGACGGCAGCCATGATCGCGCCCATCACCAGCGGCGAGACCAGGCTCCCCAGAATCAACCACGCCAGCACGCCGCCCAAAATTTCCGCCATGCCGGAAAGCCCGGCCCAGAGCACCGCTTTGCTGCGCGAGCCGGTGGCGGCATACACCGGTCCGGCAACCGCCAGTCCTTCCGGAATATTGTGCAGGGCGACGGCAAGGGCGACGCCCATGCCAAGCTCGAGGTTGTTGCTGGCCGTGACATAGGTGGCGATCCCTTCCGGAAAGTTATGCAGGCTGATCCCCAGCGTCAGAAGAATAGCGGTGCGGCGTAAGTTGCGCGGGCGCGGCATGGCGGGAGTCATCAGATCCTGCGGGTGGGCGTGCGGCAGCAGGCGGTCAAGACCAAAGTAACCCAGCAGGCCGACAACAAACATTCCGTAGCCGAGCAGCGGCGACATGCCCTCGGCGGCCAGCGCGGCAGGCAGCATTTCCATCAACGAAATCAATAGCATAATCCCGGCGGCAAAGCCGAGGGAGAAGCCAAGCAGGCGGTTAGAGGGTTTCTGGCCAATCACGCCGAATATGGCGCCAATGAAGGTTGCGCTACCGGCTAACAGCGTCAATATTAAGGGTGATGACATCGCTTCTCTCCCTGTGAAAATAATTACATACGAGTATATTGCCTGAGGATGCGCGTACGGGACACGTCCCTTTACCGCGAATTACATTCAAATTTTCTGACGATCATCATCATGGTTATCTGAGTTTATCCTGGCGCAAAAGCGCGTAATGTGAGCACATCACATTGACACCCTAAGGATATCATCATGTCCCGTACCCGAATGCCCGCGTTGTTTCTCGGCCATGGCAGCCCAATGAACGTGCTGGAAGACAACCGTTATACCCGCGCCTGGGCTCAACTGGGCGAAACCCTGCCGCGTCCGAAAGCGATCGTGGTGGTCTCTGCGCACTGGTTTACGCGCGGTACGGGCGTAACGGCGATGGAGGCGCCGAAGACCATTCATGACTTCGGCGGTTTTCCGCAGGCGCTGTATGACACGCATTATCCGGCGCCGGGCTCTCCGGCGCTGGCGCAACGGCTGGTGGAGCTGCTCTCGCCGGTGCCGGTCACCCTCGATACAGAAGCCTGGGGATTTGACCATGGCTCGTGGGGCGTGCTGATTAAAATGTATCCGCAGGCGGATATCCCGATGGTTCAGTTGAGCATCGACAGCACCAAACCGCCGGCCTGGCATCTCGAAATGGGGCGGAAACTGGCCTCGCTGCGTGATGAAGGCATTATGCTGGTGGCCAGCGGCAACGTGGTGCATAACCTGCGCACCGCCCGCTGGCATGGCGAGAACACGCCGTACCCTTGGGCAGAGTCCTTCAATAACTACGTGAAGGCGAATCTGCAATGGCAGGGGCTGGACGAGCAGCACCCGCTGGTTAACTACCTGGCACACGAAGGGGGCTCGCTCTCCAACCCGACGGCGGAGCATTTCCTGCCGCTGCTGTATGTCCTGGGGACGTGGGATGGCGTTGAGGCGATGACGATCCCGGTCGATGGCATCGAGATGGGCTCGCTGAGCATGCTGTCGGTGTTGGTTGGCGCCTGATGATAGCGCGCTCCGGCGGCATTTACCGTCGCCGGAGCGCGGCATTATTCGACGAAAATGTGCGGATAGAAGCGCGACAGATCCTGGGTGATCAGCGCCCGGTCTTCGCGAATACCGATCCCTGCAGGCTGGTCGTTGATGAGCCAGCTGCCAATCAGCGTATAGCTATCGCCAAACTTCGGCAGCGGGTAAAACGCCTGCACGATGGTGCCTTCTTCCCCGTACGGGCCTTCTACTGCCTCCACCACTTTGCCATTTTCAACGATCGACACGTTAGCACCTTCGCGGGAGAAGATTGGCTTAATGACGTACTTCTCCATCTCCGGGTGAGTATCTTCGCTGAAGTAGGCCGCCAGCAGATTAGGGTGATTGGGGAACATCTCCCACAGCATCGGCAGCAGCGCCTTGTTGGAGATAATGCTTTTCCACGCCGGCTCCAGCCAGCGGACGCCAGCGTCTTCCAGCTTGGTGGAGAACATCTCCCGCAGCATAAACTCCCACGGATAGAGCTTGAACAGATTGCCAATCACCTGATCCTGCAGATCGGTAAACTGGCCTTTTTCGCCCAGGCCGATATCTTCAACGTAGAGGAATTCCGTCGCCAGCCCCGCTTCAGCGGCGCAGTCCTGCAGATACTGCACGGTACCGCGATCTTCAACGGTATCGCGGCAGCAGGCCATATGCAGCAGCTGAAAGCCAAACTGCTCGCGCAGCTCGCCGAAGCGATCGATCAGCTTTTCCTGCAAACTGTTGAACTGGTCGCTGCCCGCCGGCAGCTTGCCGGCGTTGAGCTGATCTTCCAGCCAGATCCACTGGAAGAAGGCCGCTTCATACAGCGAGGTCGGGGTGTCGGCATTGTTCTCCAGCAGCTTCGGTTCGCCGACGCCATCCCAGGCCAGGTCGAGACGTGAGTAGAGCGACGGCTGGTTGGTTTTCCACGACTGGCGCACAAAACCCCAGGTGTGTTTAGGGATGCGGAATTTGGTCATCAGCTCATCGCTGGCGATCACTTTTTCCACCACCTGGAGGCACATCTGATGTAGCTCAGCGGTGACCGCTTCCAGCTTTTCCACCTGCGCGAGGGTCAGCTTGTAATACGCCTCTTCGCTCCAGTAGGGCTCGCCGTACATGGTATGGAAGTTGAAACCGTACTCGGTCGCTTTCTCGCGCCAGTCCGGGCGCTCGGTAATACTGACTCTTTCCATGTTGCTTAGCCGCCCATTGAGCGAGAAGAGGACGTTGAGCCTGCGGCGCTACGCTGCATGGTCGACTGTTTCGCTACCGACTCGCCAAAGCCGCCGCGGGTGACGGTGGTGGTGGTGGCTGGCTTCGGCGCCATCGCGGTTTTCGGCACATTTATGGTGCGGCCCGGCTGGGCGGCGCCATAGCTCTTGCCGCTGGCGTCAGTGTACTGACCGTAGGCCGGGCTGGCCGGATTTTTCGAGCTGAACAGCGGCTGCTGTTGCGCCATGCCGCCGCCCATCAGGCGGCCCATCATGTAGCCGGCCATCAGCGGCATCCAGAAGCTGCCGCTGCTTTGCGCCTGCGCCTGGTTTTCCGGGGCGACGCCCGCCTGGGCTGGCGTCTGCTGGCACTGGCCTTCGCCAAACTCGGCGACGCAGTCTTCGCGGGTGGCATACTTCGGCGCAGTGCGCTCTGCCTCTTTTACCGCGTTGGTGTAGGCCGTGGTGCATTCGGCTGCTTTGCCAGGGTTGGCGGCGGAGCAGTCATCGGCGTTCTGGTACAGCGACACCGTTTCGTCGCTTTTTTCACAACCGGCGAGCATAAAGACCGCGGTAACGGCCAGCGCGACCGGCGTCAGATGGCGTGCGCTCCAGCTTTTGCGGAACGACGAATGATTAATATTTTTTGTCCGTTTCATATTTGTCTTCCAGGACCCAGTGGTATGGCGTGTGTTAACGCTCAGGATAGAGGATGAGTGGTGGAAAATGAAGCGAAGAGGGGCGCTAAGCGGGGGATCTTTACGTTGCCTTACGTTTAACGTATCGCCTGTCCGACGGACAGGCGATGCGCATCACAGTATGAGAATTACTGACGGAACGGATTGCTGCCGCTGCTCTGGGTGGTCCGTGCAGACGCCGGCTTCACCGCCGCGGTAGTGTTGCCGTAGCCATCAGCGGTGGCATCCTGTTGCGGATTTTCCGGCGCGACGCTATCTGCGGAGGTGGAGATGGGTTTACCCAGCGTGTTGTTCAGGGCGACCAGATCCTGCTCGTTCAGGGTACCTAACGCCGACTTAATGTTCAGCTCGTTGATCAGGTAGTTGTAGCGCGCATTCGAAAGCTGCTGCTTAGCGTTATACAGCGTAGTGGTGGCGTCGAGGACGTCAACGATAGTACGTGTACCCACCGAGTAGCCTGCTTCCATGGCATCCAGGGAGCTTTGCGCAGAGACCACCGCCTGTTTGTAGGCGTTGATGCTGCTGATGGAGGCGTTCACGTTGTTAAACGATGAACGCACAGTCTGCACTACGCTGCGGTGGGCGCTTTCCAGCTGCTCGCTGGCGCCAACGAAGTTGTATTGCGCCTGTTTGACCTGCGAGGTCACCGCGCCGCCCTGATACAGTGGCAGAGAGAAGTTCAGGCCGATTTGGTTCTGCCCGTTATCACTGTCGTTGTAGGCGAGCGGGGTATTGGTTTTCGAACCGTTGTAACGCGTATTCGAGACCCCGGTAGAGGCGGAAAGGTTCAGGGTCGGCAAATGGCCGTCCTGCGCCTGACGAATCTGCTCGCGGGCCAGGTCCTGGCTCAGACGCGCCTGCAGCAACGACAGGTTGCGGTTCTCCGCTTCCTTCAGCAGGGCGTTGACCGCCTGCGGCTTGTTGGTTTTAAAGCCATTCACGTTCAGGGAGGCCAGCTCCGGATAGTAATTACCGGTGACCTGACGCAGTCCTTCGACGGCGTTGTCGAGATCGTTACGCGCGGTGACTTCGTTCGCCAGCACGGCATCGTATTGTGAACGGGCGTTCTGTACGTCGGTGATCGCCACCAGGCCTACGTTAAAGCGCTGCGTGGTTTGATCCAACTGGCGGTAAATGGCCTGTTTCTGCGCTTCGGTATAGGAGAGCGTGTCGATGGCGGCCAGCACTTTAAAATAGGCCGTCGCGGTATTCAGAATCAGTGTTTGCTGATCGGTCTGATACGTGACATCCTGAATCCCTGCCGTTTTTTCCTGCAGCGTCAGGGCGCGCCATTTCGACATATCAAACAGAACCTGCGTTAACTGCAGCGAACCGCTGGTGACGTTAGAGTTGACGCCGTTGCTGTCGCGATAGCCATTGGTATAGGTATAATCCGCTCCCAGCCCAAGCTGAGGCAGTAATGGACTGCGCGCTTCGTTGATCTTTTCGAACGCGGCGTCACGATCGGCTGCCGATTTACGCAGATCGGGGTTGCTGATGCGTGCCTGCTGGTAAACCTGAAGCAGGTTTTCCGCCTGGCTCATGGCGCTGAACCCGGTCAGGCTCAGGCCGATAAGAATGGGGAGCAATTTCTTCATTTGCATTCCTTGTTGTGAAGCATTTAGCGCTGGTCTAATTCTAAGAAAAATTCCGCTGATTGTATCGATTCTGCCGCCGTAAAAAGTTGGCGTTACGTGCCATCCGGCGGTAATTTGCACCAATCTAACATACGGACCGTAAAACGGTAGCCAAACGGTTTGGAAATCCCTAATTTCAGATTCGCAGGACATGACAATGAGCAAACCCACGCAGCAGGGAATTACCTTCTCCAAAAATGATGTAGAAATTATTGCACGCGAAACGCTATATCGTGGTTTTTTTTCGCTCGATTTATACCGTTTTCGCCACCGCCTGTTTAACGGCGGCATGAGTGGCGAAATCACCCGTGAAATTTTTGAGCGCGGGCACGCCGCCGTCTTGCTACCCTTTGACCCGGTGCGCGACGAAGTGGTGCTGGTCGAACAAATCCGTATCGCCGCCTATGATACCAGCGAGAGCCCGTGGCTGCTGGAGATGGTCGCCGGCATGATTGAAGCGGGTGAAACGGTGGAAGATGTTGCCCGTCGGGAAGCGCTGGAGGAGGCCGGGCTTGAAGTTAGGCGGACGAAACCAATATTAAGCTATCTGGCCAGTCCCGGCGGCACCAGCGAACGGTTATCGATCCTGGTGGGAGAAGTTGATGCATCGACGGCAAAAGGCATTCACGGCCTGGCCGAGGAAAACGAGGATATTCGGGTGCATGTGGTGAGTCGGGAGCAGGCTTACCAGTGGGTAGAAGAGGGGAAAATCGACAACGCAGCCTCTGTCATCGCCTTGCAATGGCTGCAATTGCATTATCACAATTTACGAAATGAGTGGACAAAATGAAGCGTTATACACCTGACTTCCCTGAGATGATGCGCCTGTGCGAGACCAACTTCGCGCAGTTGCGCCGCCTGTTGCCGCGAACGGATGCAGCGGGTGAGAAGGTAAGCTATCAGGTGGGAAGCGCGCAGTATCGGTTAACGATAGTTGAATCGACCCGCTACACTACTCTGGTGGCAATAGAGCAGACTCTGCCTGCAGTGAGCTACTGGAGCCTGCCATCGATGACCGTCCGCCTCTACCATGACGCCATGGTGGCCGAAGTGTGTTCGAGTCAGCAGATCTTTCGCTTCAAAGCGCGATATGATTATCCTAATAAAAAGTTGCATCAACGCGACGAAAAGCATCAAATTAACCAGTTTTTGGCCGACTGGCTGCGTTACTGTTTAGCACATGGAGCGATGGCGATTCCGGTTTGTTAGCGTCGTTAAACCTAAGGACACCATTTGGAAAGCCTGTTAAACCTACCTCTGGCTGGTGAGGCCAGAGTCAGGATATTACAAATTACTGATACTCACCTGTTTGCTGAAAAGCATGAAACGTTGTTAGGCATCAATACCTGGGATAGCTATCAGGCCGTACTGTCGGCCATTCATGCCTCACAGCGTCCATGCGATCTGATTGTCGCAACAGGCGATCTGGCGCAGGACCACTCCTCCGCGGCCTATCAGCATTTTGCTGAGGGCATCGCGAGTTTTGCTGCACCCTGCGTCTGGCTACCGGGCAACCATGATTTCCAGCCGGCGATGTACAGCACCCTGCAGGAGGCGGGCATTTCCCCTGCCAAGCGCGTGTTTCTCGGCGATCGCTGGCAGATCCTGCTGCTCGACAGCCAGGTGTTTGGCGTTCCCCATGGCGAGCTGAGCGACTTCCAGCTGGAGTGGCTCGAACATAAGCTGGCGGAGGCGCCGGAGCGCTATACCTTACTCCTGCTGCACCATCATCCGCTGCCGGCCGGCTGCAGCTGGCTGGATCAGCATAGTCTGCGCAATGCCGGCGCGCTGGACAGCGCGTTGAGCGCCTGGCCGCGGGTGAAGCATCTTTTGTGCGGCCATATTCATCAGGAACTGGATCTCGACTGGAATGGCCGGCGCATGATGGCGACGCCGTCGACCTGCGTCCAGTTTAAACCGCACTGTGCCAATTTCACTCTGGATACGGTGTCACCGGGCTGGCGCTGGCTGGAGCTTCACCCTGACGGGACGCTGACCACCGAAGTGTGCCGCCTGGAAGGCGCCGCGTTTCATCCGGATATTGCTTCAGAAGGCTACTGATGGCGACGCTCCTTTATCTGCACGGCTTTAACAGCTCTCCGCGCTCGGCGAAGGCGACGGCGTTAAAGACCTGGCTGGCGCAGCACTATCCTGAGATCACCATGGTGGTGCCGGAGTTGCCGCCTTACCCGGCGGAAACGGCGGAGCTGTTGGAGTCCATCGTGCTGGAGCACGGCGGCGAGCCGCTGGGGGTCGTAGGGTCGTCGCTGGGCGGCTACTACGCGACCTGGCTTTCGCAGTGCTTTATGCTGCCGGCGGTGGTGGTTAACCCGGCGGTGCGGCCGTTTGAACTACTAAACAATTTTCTCGGCCACAATGAGAATCCATACACCGGGCAGCAATATGTGCTAGAGTCTCGCCATATTTACGATCTCAAAGTCATGCAAATCGACCCGCTCGAAGCGCCGGATTTACTCTGGCTGCTGCAGCAGACCGGGGATGAAGTGCTTGATTACCGCCAGGCCGTTCATTACTACGCCTCTTGCCGGCAGACGGTAGAGGAGGGCGGTAATCACGCATTTGTCGGCTTTGACGATCATTTCACTCAGATTATCGAATTTCTCGGCCTGCGCTAAACGGCCCTGAACGACCTACGAATACACACCATGACGCAATCTTCATATAATGCTGATGCCATTGAGGTACTCACCGGGCTAGAGCCGGTGCGCCGCCGTCCGGGCATGTATACCGACACCACTCGTCCTAACCATCTTGGTCAGGAAGTTATTGATAACAGTGTGGATGAAGCGCTGGCAGGCCACGCCAAACGCGTGGAAGTTATCCTTCATGCCGACCAGTCCCTGGAGGTCATTGACGATGGTCGTGGGATGCCGGTCGACATCCACCCGGAAGAGGGCGTGCCAGCGGTTGAGCTGATCCTCTGCCGGCTGCATGCGGGCGGTAAGTTTTCCAATAAAAACTATCAGTTTTCCGGCGGCCTGCACGGGGTGGGGATCTCGGTAGTCAACGCCCTGTCAAAACGCGTGGAGGTCAACGTGCGTCGCGACGGTCAGGTCTACAGTATCGCCTTTGAAAATGGTGAAAAAGTGGAAGACCTGCACGTCACCGGCACCTGCGGCAAACGCAATACCGGGACCAGCGTCCATTTCTGGCCGGACGAAAGCTTCTTCGACAGCCCGCGCTTTTCCGTTTCACGTCTGACCCACCTGTTAAAAGCGAAAGCGGTGCTGTGCCCGGGCGTGGAAATTGTTTTCCGCGACCAGGTGAACAACAGCGAGCAGAGCTGGTGCTATGCCGATGGCCTGAACGATTACCTGAGCGAAGCGGTGAACGGCCTGCCGCTGCTGCCGGAAAAACCATTCGTCGGCGCCTTCTCCGGCGAGACGGAGGCGGTGGACTGGGCGCTGCTGTGGCTGCCGGAAGGCGGCGAACTGCTGACCGAGAGCTACGTGAACCTGATCCCGACTATGCAGGGCGGGACGCACGTTAACGGTCTGCGTCAGGGGCTGCTCGACGCGATGCGTGAGTTCTGCGAGTACCGTAATATCCTGCCGCGCGGCGTGAAGCTGTCAGCGGAAGATATCTGGGATCGCTGCGCGTACGTGCTGTCGGTGAAGATGCAGGATCCGCAGTTCGCCGGGCAAACCAAAGAGCGCCTGTCGTCGCGCCAGTGCGCGGCGTTCGTCTCCGGCGTGGTGAAGGACGCCTTCAGCCTGTGGCTGAATCAGAACGTGCAGGCCGCGGAGCTGCTGGCGGAGATGGCCATCTCCAGCGCCCAGCGCCGTCTGCGCGCCGCCAAAAAAGTGGTGCGCAAAAAGCTGACCAGCGGTCCGGCGCTGCCGGGTAAGCTGGCGGACTGTACCGCCCAGGATCTGAACCGTACCGAGCTGTTCCTCGTCGAAGGGGATTCGGCGGGCGGCTCAGCCAAGCAGGCGCGCGATCGCGAATATCAGGCGATCATGCCGCTGAAGGGCAAGATCCTTAATACCTGGGAAGTCTCTTCCGATGAAGTGTTAGCTTCGCAAGAAGTGCACGACATTTCGGTGGCGATTGGTATTGACCCGGATAGCGATGATTTAAGCCAGCTGCGCTACGGTAAAATTTGTATTCTGGCGGATGCGGACTCCGATGGTCTGCACATTGCCACCCTGCTGTGCGCGCTGTTCGTAAGACATTTCCGTACCCTCGTGAAAGAGGGGCACGTCTACGTGGCGCTGCCGCCGCTGTACCGTATCGACCTCGGCAAAGAAGTTTACTACGCGCTGACGGAAGAAGAAAAAACCGGCGTGCTGGAACAGCTAAAGCGCAAGAAGGGCAAGCCAAACGTCCAGCGCTTTAAAGGGCTCGGTGAGATGAACCCGATGCAGCTGCGCGAAACCACCCTTGACCCGAATACCCGCCGCCTGGTGCAGCTGGTGATAAGCGATGAGGACGAGCAACAGACCACGGCGATAATGGATATGCTGCTGGCCAAAAAGCGTTCGGAAGATCGTCGCAACTGGCTGCAGGAGAAGGGCGATATGGCGGATCTGGAAGTGTAAGACCGCACGCTGCGCCAGACGTAAAAGGGAGCCTCAGGCTCCCTTTTCTTATTCCGTTTCAGCGTCGGCGGGCTTAGACGCCGGCCTGCAGGATACGGATGCTGGTCTCCAGCACATCGCCTTTGACCGCTTCCGACCAGGCTTTCATGTGCGGGGTTTGCAGGTGTGCTTCAAGATGCGCGACGCTTTCCCACTGCTCGACCATGACGATAGAGTCGGGCGCTGTGGTCTGGAAGCTGACGCCGGCGGCATGATCCACCAGCGGGGCATAGCCGTGGCAGCCGGCCTCCTGCAAAACGGTCGGAATAATTTTCGCGAACTGATCGAGAACCGCCTGGCGGTGGTGCTGGCCCGGGCGGGTACGGATTTCTGCAATCACTGTTAACATGGTTAACTCAACTCCTTCTGTGTGGATCTTGTCATACTCCAGGTTCCAATAACTCGAAATATGTAGAGCATAGACCCCTAGTTAACCAAAAATTTCCGCCAGATGCTTGCGATATTCTGCGATATACCGTGGGACATCAGGCATTTTAATCACGTCGTTGGCGATAAAGGTCGGCAATGCCTCCATGCCGAGGAACTGATTGGCTTTATGGAACGGCAGGTAAACGCCGTCAACGCCGACGCCGTGGAAGAACTGGTCTTTGTCGGTGAAGGCTTCCATCGGCGCGTTCCAGGTCAGAGAAAGCATATATTTTTCCCCTGCACCAGGCCGCCGGAGCCATATTTTTTGCTGGCGTCGGAGCGGGTACGGCCATCGCTGGCGTACAGCGAGCCGTGGCCTTCGGTAAAGACGTCATCCATATATTTTTTCACCGTCCACGGAGCGCCCATCCACCAGCCCGGCATCTGCCAGATCACCACATCGGCCCACAGGAAATTCTGTACTTCTTCTTTTACGTCGTACTCGCTTTCGGCGCGAACGCTTTTAACATCGTGCCCGGCGTCGCGCAGATAACTCTCCGCGACCTCGGTCAGGGTGTCGTTCAGTTGACCATTAGAGTGCGCGAACTTTTTCGCCCCATTGATAATCAGGATGTTGCTCATTTTTTACCCTCATATATGAAAATTTGCCGACGATCTTACCCCGCGAAGCGGGGCAGTAAAATGAGCAAAATGTGCAAAGTCTTTTGCCAAATGAGCAATAATCTCGCTACCAGTACACGCGGGCCTCGAAGCCGCCGTCGCGCGCGTTGGCAAAATCAACCTGCATGCCGTGCAGCGAGGCGATGCGCCGGACGATCGACAAGCCCAGGCCGCTGCCCGGCGCCTCCTGCCCCGGCGGACGATAAAAACGCTCGCCAATGCGCGAGAGCGCCTGCGGGCTAATGCCTGGGCCGTTATCGCGCACCCGGAACTCGCGGGCGTTGAGCGTGATATCGACCTGGCTGCCGCGCGGGCTATAGCGTACGGCGTTATCCAGCAGATTACGCACCAGCATACTGAGCAGCAGCGGCTGGCCGGTGCGGACGATATGGCTGGCATTAAGATGCAGGCGCAGCTCAATCCCGGACTGCTGCGCCGGGTGATACATCTCCATCACTGCCGACTGCAGCAGATCGGCGATGGCGACCTGCTGCACATCATCCAGTTGGGCGAGCGAGTCCAGCCGCGACAGCGTCAGCAGCTGATCCACCAGTCGGGTGGCGCGATCGATCCCCTGGTGGAGCTGATCCAACGCTTTCTCACGCCCTTCGGGATCGTCCAGGGAGAGTTGGGCGACTTCGGTCTGCACCTTCAGCGCCGCCAGCGGGCTGCGTAGCTCATGGGCGGCATCAGAGGTAAACCGACGCTCGCGCAGCATGGCGTCGTGAGTGCGTCGGAACAGCTGATTCAGCGCTTCGACCAGCGGGCGAACTTCGGCGGGGATCTTCTCCACGCTGAGCGAATCCGCCGAGTCCGGCGCGCGCAGGCGCAGCGTGCGCGCCAGATTTTTCAATGGCGCCAGCTCGCGGCTTAACAGCACGATGAGCAGCACGAACATCAGCGGCAGGGCAACCATCCACGGGGTGAGCTGCGAGGTCACGATATCCATCGCCATTTCGCGCCGGTAATCCCACTCCTGGCCGACGGCGATGCGGTAGCGGCCGTCGGCGGTGGTTAACCACAGGAAACGCCACTCGTCATCGTCGTCACGCAGATAGCCATCGCTGAATCCCTCGCGCTGCGAATTCCACTGAATATCCTCTCCGTTCTCGCCGTCATTAAGCACCATTTTGCCGTCGCGGGTGAAGATGGCGAACGCCAGCGCGTCGTCGTCGATGTGCCCGTGGCGTACCTTTTTCTTTTCCCCGAGCAAGGCGGGCGGGGCGCGCAGTTCATCGAAATGCATGACGCTCAGGCGGCGAGCGAACAGCAGCTGCTGGGTATCGAACAGCTTATCCAGCTTTTTGCTGGTCTGCTGCCAGGCGATAACGCTGGCCATCCCCCAGGCGGCGGTGGTCAGTACGGCAAACAGCAGCGTCAGGCGCAGGCGCAGGCTCAGGCGGGCAAGTCGTTTCATGCGTCACCCAGGGTATAGCCGATGCCGTGGACGGTACGGATAAAGTCGCTGCCGAGCTTGCGGCGCAGATGATGGACGTGAACTTCCACGGCGTTGCTGGAGACCTCGTCGTCCCAGGTGTAGAGCTTTTCCTCGATAAGCTTACGCGGCAATACGCGCCCGGCGTTGCGCATAAGCAGTTCCAGCAGGGCGAACTCCTTCGGCTTCAGCGCCAGGCTTTCGCCGTCGAGGCTGGCGGTTAAGCGGTTCGGATCGAGGATCACCTTGCCGTGGCGCAGTTCGCTGCTGCTCTGGCCGTGCGCGCGGCGGATCAACGCTTCGAGGCGCGCTGCCACCTCAATCAGGGCGAAAGGTTTGCACAGGTAGTCATCGGCGCCCAGGCGCAGGCCCTCCACCCGCTGGCTGAGGGCATCGCGGGCGGTGAGGATCAACACCGGCTCATGGCGGCCTTTATCGCGCCATTCGCGCAGAATATCGAGGCCATCGATGCCGGGTAGGGTGAGGTCAAGGATTGCGGCGTCGTAGGGGGCGCTGTATAAGGCATTTTTGCCCTCCAGCCCGGCGGTAAACCAGTCAATGCTAAAGCCCATTTTGCTCAGCCCGGCTTTGATGCCGTCGCCGATAAGCTTGTCATCTTCCACCAGTAATATGCGCATGTTTCCCTCCGACGATCCCGTTTCTTTGCGCAGTAAACCGCGTTGAAGCGGGTGATGTACAGCATTAAAATTTCTTTTTTCCGCTTAAGAAGTCGTTAAGTTTTGTCGGGCGTAATAGGAGCCATACCAACACAAAAGGGAGAATATAAGATGAAAAAAATTGCTGCGATGACCGCGATTATTGCTTTGGTTTCCATGCCGGTACTGGCCGCCGGGCAGGGAGGATTCACCGGACCGTCTACTACCACTACCACCCAGGCTGGCGGCTTCACCGGGCCGAGCGGCGCGGTGACCACCGTGGCGAACGCCAAGTCGCTGCGTGATGACACCTGGGTGACCCTGCGCGGTAAAATCGTCGAGCGCATCTCTGATGACCTGTATAAATTCCAGGATGCTTCCGGGGTGATCAATGTCGATATCGACCACAAGCGCTGGAACGGCGTGACCGTCGGCCCGCAGGACACAGTAGAAATTCAGGGGGAAGTCGATAAGGACTGGAACTCGGTAGAAATCGACGTTAAACAGATCCGTAAAATCGCGCCATAAGTCTCCGTCGGATAAGCGCAAGATCGGTCAGGAATCGCGATCCTCGCTCTGTCAGAGTATGTCGCGAGGAGGAGACGATGAACGATATTAAGGCCAGCCCGGCGTATGTCGGGCGCTTCCAGCGCGTCTGTAGGTACATTGCGCGCCATCTTGATGAGCCGCTGTCGTTGGAGACGCTGAGCGCGATAGCGCACAGTTCGCCTTACCATTTTCACCGGCAATTTAGCGCTTATACCGGCATTCCATTGTACCGGTATATTCAGTGGTTGCGTCTGCGACGCGCCTGTTGGCGCCTGGCGTTCAACCCCCGCGATAAAGTCATCGATATTGCCCTTGATGCCGGATTTCAGAATGCGGAGTCGTTCAGTCGTGCCTTCCGTACCGCGTTTGACCAAAGCCCGACCCAATTCCGTCAACAACCGGACTGGGCCGAGTGGCATCGACGCGTACCGAAACATACGCTACAGGAGCAAACGTCGATGGACGTCAACATTATTTCGTGCCCCTCCACCCGGATAGCCGTACTGCAACATCGCGGTAGCCCGGACCTTGTCAACGCCACCGCCGCGCGTTTTATCGCCTGGCGTAAGACGAGCGGACTATCGCCCGTCGCCACCAGCGATACCTGGGGGATCGCCTGGGACGATCCGCAGACCACCCCGCAGGAGGCATTTCGTTTTGATATCTGCGGTACGGTCGATCGGCCGGTTGGTGAAAACGCCTTTGGCGTGATTAACGGCGAAATCCCCGGCGGACGCTGCGCCGTCGTGCGCCATCACGGCTCGCTGGACACGCTGGCGAACAGCGTTTGGTTTCTCTATCGCGACTGGTTACCCGCTTCAGGCGAGACGTTACGGGATTTTCCGGTGTACTTCCGTTACCTCAATTTTGTCCATGAGGTGGCTGAGCATGAACTGCAAACCGATATTTATCTGCCGCTGGCCTGATTAAGCGTGACGGAATCCTCAGCCGATCTCACGGCCTGTGACTCAGGGCGTGAGATCGGGTATTATCGCGGGTAGTTTTGCCGTCCGAACGGTCGGTACCCAGATTGAGGATCCACGATTAATGAGCGATATGGCAGAGCGCCTTGCGCTGCATGAATTTACGGAAAATGCTTACCTGAACTACTCCATGTACGTGATCATGGACAGGGCATTACCGTTTATTGGCGATGGCTTAAAACCGGTCCAGCGTCGCATCGTCTATGCGATGTCCGAGCTGGGGCTGAACGCCAGCGCGAAATTCAAAAAGTCCGCCCGCACCGTCGGCGACGTGTTGGGTAAATATCACCCGCACGGCGACAGCGCCTGCTATGAAGCGATGGTGCTGATGGCGCAGCCGTTCTCTTACCGCTATCCGCTGGTGGATGGTCAGGGAAACTGGGGGGCGCCGGACGATCCCAAATCTTTCGCCGCCATGCGTTACACCGAATCCCGCCTGTCGAAGTATGCCGAGCTGCTGCTCAGCGAGCTGGGGCAGGGGACGGTCGACTGGGTGCCAAACTTTGACGGCACGCTGCAGGAGCCGAAAATGCTGCCAGCGCGTTTGCCGAACATCCTGCTGAACGGCACCACCGGCATCGCGGTAGGCATGGCGACCGATATTCCTCCGCACAACCTGCGGGAAGTGGCCAAAGCGGCGATTACGCTGATTGAGCAGCCGAAAACCACCCTCGACGAACTGCTGGATATCGTACAGGGGCCGGATTTCCCGACCGAGGCGGAGATCATCACCTCGCGGGCGGAAATTCGCAAAATCTACCAGAACGGGCGCGGCTCAGTGCGCATGCGCGCGGTGTGGAGTAAAGAGGACGGCGCGGTGGTGATCAGTGCGCTGCCGCATCAGGTCTCTGGCGCCAAAGTGCTGGAGCAGATTGCGGCGCAGATGCGCAATAAAAAGCTGCCGATGGTTGACGATATGCGCGACGAATCGGACCACGAAAACCCGACCCGTCTGGTGATTGTCCCGCGCTCCAACCGGGTGGATATGGAACAGGTGATGAACCACCTGTTCGCCACCACCGATCTGGAGAAGAGCTACCGCATCAACCTCAATATGATCGGCCTTGACGGCCGCCCGGCGGTGAAAAACCTGCTGGAGATCCTCAGCGAGTGGCTGGTGTTCCGTCGCGATACCGTGCGTCGCCGTCTAAACCATCGGTTAGAGAAAGTGCTGAAGCGCCTGCATATCCTCGAAGGTTTGCTGGTGGCGTTTCTTAATATCGATGAAGTGATTGAGATCATCCGCACTGAAGATGAACCGAAGCCGCCCCTGATGTCGCGCTTTGGCATCAGCGAAACCCAGGCGGAAGCGATTCTGGAATTAAAACTGCGCCACCTCGCCAAACTGGAAGAGATGAAGATCCGCGGCGAGCAGAGCGAGCTGGAAAAAGAGCGCGACCAGCTGCAGGCGATTCTGGCGTCTGAACGTAAGATGAACAACCTGCTGAAAAAAGAGCTGCAGGCCGATGCCGATGCCTTCGGCGACGACCGTCGCTCGCCGCTTCACGAGCGTGAAGAAGCGAAAGCGATGAGCGAACATGACATGCTGCCGTCTGAGCCGGTGACTATCGTTCTGTCGCAGATGGGCTGGGTGCGCAGCGCCAAAGGACACGACATTGACGCCCAGGGCTTGAGCTATAAGGCGGGCGACAGCTGGAAAGCCTCGGCGAAGGGCAAGAGCAACCAGCCGGTGGTGTTTATCGATACCACCGGACGCAGCTATGCCATCGATCCGATTACTCTGCCTTCCGCACGTGGCCAGGGTGAACCGCTTACCGGCAAACTGACCCTGCCGCCGGGCGCGACCGTGGAGCATATGCTAATGGAAAGCGACGATCAGAAACTGCTGATGGCTTCCGACGCGGGCTACGGTTTCGTCTGTACCTTCAACGATCTGGTGGCGCGCAACCGTGCCGGTAAAGCGCTAATCACCCTGCCTGACAACGCGCACGTGATGCCGCCGCTGGTGATTGAGGATGAGTCCGATATGCTGCTGGCCATCACCGCCGCCGGGCGGATGCTGATGTTCCCGGTCAGCGATCTGCCGCAGCTGTCGAAAGGCAAGGGCAACAAAATTATCAGCATTCCGGCGGCGGAAGCCGCAGCCGGCCAGGACGGTCTGGCACATCTGTTTGTTCTGCCGCCGCAGAGTACGCTGACCATTCACGTCGGCAAACGGAAGATCAAACTGCGTCCGGAAGAGCTGCAAAAAGTCACCGGCGAGCGCGGCCGCCGCGGTTCGCTGATGCGCGGGCTGCAGAAAATTGACCGCGTGGAAATTGACTCGCCGCGTCGTGCCGCGGCAGGCGATAGCGAAGAGTAAGCGCGTCTCCTCCCGTCTTTGACGGGAGGAGACGAAAAAATGCCGCAAAATCGTTGTTTATTCAGGCGTTGCGATTAACAATGTCCATCATCAGGGACCCAGGAAGAACGGTCCCGGCCTGCGCAGAACTTGTGAGCCTGCCTTCTGCCAGCAGCGAATAATTCTAAGCGGTTTGGGTTTTAGAGGTAGCTATGCTATTCATTTTTCGAGTAATTTTCGTGGTCATTTATTGCATCGTAGTGTGCGTACTTGGCTGTCTGTACTGCTTGTTCAGCCCACGTAATCCAAAACACGTTGCCACTTTCGGCCATCTGTTTGGCCGTTTATCTCCGGTATTTGGCCTCAAGGTAGAGCTACGCAAACCCGCCGACGCGGAAAGCTATGGTAACGCGATCTACATCGCTAACCACCAGAACAACTATGATATGGTGACGGCGTCGAATATCGTGCAGGCTCCGACGGTCACCGTAGGTAAAAAGAGCCTGCTGTGGATCCCGTTCTTTGGCCAACTGTACTGGCTGACGGGCAATTTGCTGATTGACCGTAATAACCGAACCAAAGCGCACGGCACTATTGCCGAAGTCGTCAACGCTTTTAAAAAGCGTAAAATTTCGTTCTGGATGTTCCCGGAAGGGACCCGTAGCCGCGGCCGCGGCCTGCTGCCGTTTAAAACCGGGGCTTTTCACGCGGCTATTGCCGCTGGGGTGCCGATTATTCCGGTGTGTGTCTCGAATACATCGAATAAAATAAAGCTCAATCGCTGGAACAACGGTCTGGTGATTGTGGAAATGCTGCCGCCGGTAGATACCACGCAGTTTGGTAAAGACAACGTGCGCGCGCTGGCGACGCATTGCCGCGAGCTGATGGCCGCCAAAATCGCTGATCTGGACAACGAAGTGGCCGAGCGCGAAGCGGCTGGAAAGCAATAAGACAGGAAACGCCGCCAACGCGCGCGTATTGCTGGCGGGAAACGAATTCCCTTTTTCATTTGTCAGTATGTCATGGAGTTAATATGTCACTCAGTCGGCGTCAGTTTATTAAGGCTTCCGGCGTAGCGCTGTGCGCTGGCGCCGCGCCGCTGAAGGCCCATGCCGCCGGCCAGCAGCCTGCGCTGCCGGTTCCGCCGCTGCTGGAATCTCGTCGCGGCCAGCCGCTGTTTCTGACGCTGCAGCGTTCCCACTGGTCGTTTACCCCCGGCACCCGCGCCCCCGTCTGGGGGATCAATGGCCGCTATATGGGGCCGACGATCCGCGTCTGGAACGGAGACGACGTCAAGCTTATCTACAGCAACCGCCTGACGGAGAACGTGGCGATGACCATCCGCGGTCTGCAGGTGCCTGGCCCGCTGATTGGCGGCGCGGCGCGCATGATGTCGCCGAACGCCGACTGGGCGCCGGTGCTGCCTATCCGCCAGAGCGCGGCGACGCTGTGGTATCAGGCCAACACGCCGAACCGGATGGCGAAACAGGTTTACAACGGTCTGGCGGGCATGTGGCTGGTGGAAGACGAGGTCAGCAAGAACCTGCCGATCCCTAACCACTATGGCGTCGATGACTTCCCGGTGATTATTCAGGATAAACGGCTGGATAACTTCGGCACGCCGGAATATAGCGAACCGGGCAGCGGCGGCTTTGTGGGCGACACGCTGCTGGTTAACGGCGTGCAGAGCCCGTATGTTGAAGTGTCGCGCGGCTGGGTGCGCCTGCGCCTGCTGAACGCTTCCAACTCCCGGCGCTATCAGCTGCAGATGAGCGATGGCCGACTGCTGCATGTGATTTCCGGCGATCAGGGATTCCTGCCGGCGCCGGTTTCGCTCAAGCAGCTATCGCTGGCCCCGGGGGAGCGGCGTGAAATTCTGGTCGATATGACTAACGGCGATGAAGTATCCATTACCTGCGGCGAAGCGGCGAGCATCGTCGACCGTATCCGCGGTTTTTTTGAACCGTCAAGCATCCTGGTCTCCACGCTGGTGCTGACGCTGCGTCCGACCGGGCTGCTGCCGCTGGTGACCGACAGTCTGCCGGTGCGCCTGCTGCCGACCGAGCTGCTCTCCGGTACGCCGATCCGCAGCCGGGATATCACCCTTGGCGACGATCCGGGCATCAACGGCCAGCTGTGGGATCCGCAGCGTATCGATATCACGGCGCAGCAGGGGACCTGGGAGCGCTGGACGGTGCGCGCCGACCGCCCGCAGTCGTTCCATATTGAAGGGGTGATGTTCCAGCTCCGTAATGTCAACGGCTCGTCTCCTTTCCCGGAAGATCGCGGCTGGAAGGACACCGTGTGGGTCGACGGGCAGGTTGAGCTGCTGGTCTATTACGCCCAGCCGTCGTGGCCGCACTTCCCGTTCCAGTATCTGAGCCAGACGCTGGAGCTTGCCGATCGCGGCTCGATCGGCCAGATGTTGGTGAATCCCGCGCCGTAATCTCTTTGACCCTGGCCGGCGCACGGTCAGGGTTTGAGAAAATCCTCCTTCATTTCCACTATCATTCCGGCTTATAATCCACGCCCTTTTGGTTATTTTTTTATCATTTTCCCCGGAAACAATATGAGCGCAATATCCCTGATCCAACCGGATCGTGACCTTTTTTCCTGGCCGCAATACTGGGCTGCCTGTTTTGGCCCTGCGCCCTTTTTACCGATGTCGCGTGAAGAGATGGATCAACTTGGCTGGGATAGCTGCGACATTATTCTGGTCACCGGCGACGCCTATGTCGACCACCCGAGCTTCGGGATGGCTATCTGCGGCCGCATGCTGGAAGCGCAGGGTTTCCGGGTAGGGATCATCTCCCAGCCGGACTGGAACAGCAAAGACGACTTTATGCGTCTGGGCAAACCGAACCTGTTCTTCGGCGTGACCGCCGGCAACATGGACTCAATGATCAACCGTTACACCGCCGACCGTAAACTACGTCATGACGATGCCTATACGGCGGGTAACGTGGCGGGCAAACGTCCGGACCGCGCTACCCTCGTCTACACCCAGCGCTGTAAAGAGGCGTGGAAAGATGTGCCGGTGATCCTCGGCGGCATCGAAGCCAGCCTGCGTCGTACCGCCCACTATGATTACTGGTCCGACACCGTGCGCCGCTCGGTGCTGGTGGACTCCAAGGCCGATATGCTGATGTTCGGCAACGGCGAGCGTCCGCTGGTGGAAGTGGCTCATCGCCTGGCGATGGGCGAAACCATCGACCAGATCCGCGATGTGCGCAATACCGCCATCATGGTGAAAGAGGCGCTGCCGGGCTGGAGCGGCGTGGACTCCACCCGTCTGGATACGCCCGGTAAAATTGACCCCATCCCGCATCCGTACGGTGAAGATCTGCCGTGCGCCGATAACAAACCGGTCGCGCCGAAAAAACAGGAAGCGAAAAGCATTACTGTGCAACCGCCGCGGCCCAAACCGTGGGAAAAAACCTATGTGCTGCTGCCTTCCTTCGAGAAGGTGAAAGGCGATAAGGTCCTGTACGCTCACGCCTCGCGCATTTTGCACCACGAAACCAACCCCGGCTGCGCCCGGGCGCTGATGCAAAAGCACGGCGAGCGCTACATCTGGATCAACCCGCCGGCAATCCCGCTCTCCACCGAAGAGATGGACAGCGTCTTCGCGCTGCCGTACAAGCGGGTGCCGCATCCTTCCTATGGCGATGCGCGTATTCCGGCGTATGAGATGATCCGCTTCTCAATCAACATCATGCGCGGCTGCTTCGGCGGCTGTTCGTTCTGCTCGATCACCGAGCACGAAGGACGCATAATCCAGAGCCGTTCTGAGGATTCGATCATTAATGAGATCGAAGCCATTCGCGACACCGTGCCCGGCTTTACCGGGGTGATCTCCGATCTCGGCGGGCCAACGGCCAACATGTATATGCTGCGCTGTAAATCGCCGCGCGCTGAGCAGACCTGCCGCCGTCTCTCCTGCGTCTATCCGGATATTTGCCCGCACATGGATACCAACCATGAGCCGACGATCAATCTTTATCGCCGCGCTCGCGAGCTGAAGGGCATCAAGAAGATCCTTATCGCCTCCGGGGTACGCTATGACATCGCGGTCGAAGATCCGCGCTATATCAAAGAGCTGGCGACCCACCACGTCGGCGGCTATCTGAAGATCGCCCCGGAGCATACCGAAGAGGGACCGCTGTCGAAGATGATGAAGCCGGGAATGGGCAGCTACGACCGCTTTAAAGAGCTGTTCGACACCTATTCGAAGCAGGCGGGTAAAGAGCAGTATCTGATCCCGTACTTTATCTCCGCTCATCCGGGGACCCGTGATGAAGATATGGTGAACCTGGCGCTGTGGCTGAAGAAGCATCGCTTCCGCCTCGACCAGGTGCAGAACTTCTATCCGTCGCCGCTGGCGAACTCGACCACCATGTATTACACCGGCAAGAACCCGCTGGGTAAAATTGGTTATAAGAGCGAAGAGGTGGTGGTGCCGAAGGGCGATAAACAGCGCCGTCTGCACAAAGCGCTGCTCCGCTACCACGATCCGGCAAACTGGCCGCTGATCCGTCAGGCGCTGGAGGCGATGGGCAAGAAGCACCTGATTGGCTCCCGTCGCGACTGCCTGGTGCCAGCGCCAACCCTGGACGAAATGCGTGAAGCGCGTCGCCAGAACCGCCATACTCGTCCGGCGCTGACCAAGCACACGCCGATCGCCCATCAGCGCCAGACGCCTGCCGCTGCGGGCGCGAAAAAACGCGTTAAGCCGAAGGCCGTATCACGCTAAGCGGCTGGCCCGGCGGGATCGCTCGCCGGGAACATCTGTGAAAAAAGGAGAGAGGTGATGACGCCGGTCATCCTGTCGCGACAACAACTGGACCAGCTCTGGGAGATAGACCGCAGCGAAATTATCGATACGCTCTACCGTCTCGATAACGGTCAGCTGCGGGCTTATCGGGAATATTATGACGTGCGTGGCTGGGACCCTCACGATCGTCAGGTTTATACTCCGATTCACGAGGCCTGTTACGATCGCGGCGGTATTTTTTTCGCCTTTTTTGACGATGAGCAGATGATTGCCGCAGCGGCGCTGGATACGCTGCCTCGCGGCATGAATGGCGAGCTGCGCCAGCTATTATTCTTTTATGTCGGGGCGGGAAAGCGCGGCCAGGGCTGGGGGCGGCGACTGTTTCAGTATGCCCTGCACCAGCTGCCAGAAATGGGGGCGTCCGGCCTCTATATCTCGTCGATCCCCAACAAAAACACCGTCGATTTTTATCTGGCTCAGGGATGTCGCTTAGCGGATAAGCCCGACCCGGCGCTGTTTGCGCTGGAGCCAGAGGATATTCATCTGGTCTGCCATCGCCTTTAACGCCGAGGCGCTAAAGGCGATGGCAAGAGAGAGCATTATCCGCCGAACTGATCCGGGTCAGGACCGAGACGTTTACCCTGGTCCAGCTTCGCGATCGCTCCCAGCTCATCTTTGTCGAGACGGAAGTCCCAAACGTCAAAGTTTTCCGCGATACGCGACGGCGTGACGGATTTCGGGATCACCACCAGACCGCTATCAAGATGCCAGCGGATGACGATTTGCGCCGGCGTTTTGCCGTACTTATCGGCGAGCTGGTGGATGACTTTTTGATCGAAGACGCCTTCGCCGCCCTGGGCCAGCGGGCTCCAGGATTCGGTCTGGATCTTGTGGGTGGCGTTCCACGCGTGCAGCTGACGCTGCTGCATAAGTGGATGGAGTTCTATCTGATTGATCACCGGGGCGACGCCGGTTTCATCAATCAGCTTCTGCAGATGCGGTACCTGGAAATTACACACGCCAATGCTTTTGGTCAGCCCCTGCTGCTGCAGCTCGATCAGCGCCTGCCAGGCCTCGACGTAATGGCCGATAGCCGGTACCGGCCAGTGGATTAAATAGAGATCCACATAGTCCAGCTTCAGTTTGCTGAGGCTCTCTTTCAGCGCCTCGTGCGGCCGTTTTTGATCGTCGTTCCACAGCTTGGTGGTGATGAAGAGCTCATCGCGGTTGACGCCAGCGCTGTGCAGCGCATTGCCGACGCCGGTCTCATTTTGGTACGCGGCGGCGGTGTCAAAAGAGCGATAACCGACTTCCAGCGCCTTATGAATGGCGGAGACGACTTCCTCGTTGCCAGCTTTCCACACGCCGAGACCCAGCTGCGGCATCAGGTTGCCGTCGTGCAGTTTTATAACGGTTGGATGTGTCATGCCTTCCTCCTGTTAATGAACTCGGCGAAGCAGGATCCGCCGAGGGGTAGCATTAAGTCTGGACGAAATAGCTAAAAACGGTAGTAAAAACACCTCTCCCCGGCGTTTGTTTAACGTAAGGAGAGGTGAATCAGGCGGGGAGCGCTTAGCGTGCAGCCTCGTAAATACGGCGGCTGACGTCCAGGGTGATATCCTGATGTTCGCCAAGTTTAGTCATGCCGTGCTCTTCCAGTTTCGCCAGCAGCGCCGGGATGGAGCTACCGTCGAGACCGTAATCGGAAAGGCGGGTCGGCACGCCCATCTGCTCGAAGAACTGACGCGTTGCGGCGATGGCGGCATCGATACGTTGGTCGTCAGAGCCTTCGGTAATATTCCACACGCGCTCGGCATACTGCAGCAGCTTCTCGCGCTTGGCATCGCGTTTCTCATTCCACAGCGCCGGCAGCACGATAGCCAGCGTCTGGGCGTGATCCAGGCCGTGCATCGCCGTCAGCTCGTGGCCGAGCATATGCGTCGCCCAGTCCTGTGGCACGCCTGCGCCGATCAGGCCGTTCAGCGCCTGCGTCGCCGCCCACATAATATTGGCGCGCACGTTATAGTTCTCCGGTTCCTGCAGGGCTTTCGGGCCATCCTCGATCAGGGTCAGGAGAATGCCTTCGGCGAAGCGGTCCTGGATTTTGCCGTCTACCGGGTAGGTCACGTACTGCTCGACGGTATGGACGAAGGCGTCAACCACGCCGTTCGCGACCTGGCGCGGCGGCAGGGTGTAGGTATAAACCGGATCGAGGATCGCGAACTGCGGCTGGACGTGCGAAGACATAAACGCGCGTTTGTCGCCGGTGGTTTTCCGCGATATGACCGCGCCTTTGTTGGATTCAGAACCAGTCGCCGGCAGAGTCAGTAC
Source organism: Klebsiella sp. KPN54798 (assembly GCF_021184225.1). NCBI lineage: Bacteria > Pseudomonadati > Pseudomonadota > Gammaproteobacteria > Enterobacterales > Enterobacteriaceae > Klebsiella > Klebsiella sp. KPN54798. The sequence continues at coordinate 710,936 of NZ_CP089234.1, forward strand.
CGAGCCCATTGGAATGGCGCTGGCAATTTTGCTGCCATAGGTTTCCAGAATTTCCCACGGATCGATATCCGCGTCGTAGTGGGCTGCTGCAGCGATAAACTTGGTGCCATCCAGCACCGAACCGCCGCCGACCGCCAGCAGGAAGGTCACTTTCTCTTCCCGGGCGAGTTTCACCGCATTCATCAGGGTTTCGTAAGACGGGTTCGGCTCGATGCCGCCAAATTCAAGGACATCCAGGCCATTCAGAGCGGTGAGGACCTGATCCAGGACGCCTGTTTTTTTGACGCTGCCGCCGCCGTAGGTGATCAGTACGCGGGCTTCCGCCGGGATCTGTTCACGCAGCTTTTCAATCGCGCCTTTGCCAAACAGAATGCGGGTTGGGGTATGCAGGTCGAAATTATTCATTGCTTAAGTCCTCCAAAGAGTAAAACCGTCGACAGGGATGATACCGCTGCCCGATGAAGGTTATTGTGGTCCTGGCGCCGTTGACCCTCAATGCACATTCCTGCCGATGTCTTGCCTATTTCTCCATATGGCTGGAGAATTTGTAGCGGCCTGCGCACAATGTACAGGTGAAGAAACATCGGGAGAGACGGTGGCAATGCAACACGCAGAGATATGTCGGACATTAACGCAGAAGATTAACCTGCTGAAAGATAAGCACGAAATGTTAAGTTCGTTGCTGCCTGACGTCCGTTTGCTGTACGGAACGCAACCGGGGCCCCGGACGCCGGTGATGTATCAGCCGGGGATCGTTTTTCTCTTTTCGGGCCATAAAATTGGTTATATCAATGAGCGGACTTTTCGCTACGATACAAACGAATATTTACTGCTGACCGTGCCGCTACCTTTCGAGTGCGAAACCTTTGCTACCCCGGAGGTGCCCCTCGCCGGGATGCGCCTGAACGTCGATATCCTGCAACTGCAAGAGCTGCTGATGGATATTGGCGAAGATCCGCTGTTTCAGCCCGCGGTCGCCTCCAGCGGGATAAACTCCGCGGTACTCTCGGAGGATATTCTGTGCGCTGCCGAACGGCTGCTTGACGTGATGGAGCGGCCGCTGGACGCACGGATCCTTGGCAAGCAAATCGTCCGCGAAATTCTGTATTATGTGCTGACGGGGCCCTGCGGCGGCGCGCTGTTGGCGCTGGTCAGCCGGCAGACCCACTTCAGCCTGATAAGTCGCGTGCTCAAGCATATCGAAAGCCAGTACACCGAAAACCTCAGCGTCGATCGGCTGGCGGCGGAAGCGAATATGAGTGTGTCAGCGTTTCACCATAATTTTAAAGCGGTGACCAGCACTTCTCCTTTGCAGTATCTGAAAAACTACCGTTTGCATAAAGCACGAATGCTGATGATCCATGACGGCATGAAGGCCAGCGCGGCGGCGATGCGCGTGGGATATGAAAGCCCTTCGCAGTTCAGCCGCGAGTTTAAGCGCTACTTCGGTTTGACGCCGGGAGAAGACGCCGCGCGTATTCGCACGATGCAGGGGATGTAATACCGGGAAAGGGCGGCCGGGCGGGCGCAGGCCCCCCGGCAGGTAAGCGTCAGGCGCTGCAATATTTCTTTTTAATGACCACGAACAGCGTGCCGAGCAGGCCAGCCAGCAGCAGGGCAATCGGCAGGATCATCAGACAGGTCATCACCTGATCTTCATGGCGCTTCACAAACGGGATCATGCTCAGCGCATAGCCAAGACCCGTCACCACACAGACCCACAGCAGGGCGCTCAGCCAGTTGAAGAACTGGAAGCGGCGGTTCGGCAGGCCAGAAATCCCGGCCATGGTTGGCAGCAGGGTGCGGACAAACGCCAGAAAACGGCCCGCGAGCAGCGCCAGCAGGCCGTGGCGGTCAAACATGCAGGTGGCGCGCTGATGGTACTTATGCGGCAGATGCGCCAGCCAGCCTTTCACCGTTTGCGTATTGCCCAGCCAGCGCCCTTGCACATAGCTCAGCCAGCAGCCGAGGCTGGCGGCGGCGGTCAGAATGGCGATAGTGGGCACAAAGTCCATGACGCCTTTAGCAATCAGCGCGCCGGCGAGCAGCAGCAGGCTGTCTCCCGGTAAAAAGGAGGCGGGCAGCAGCCCGTTTTCCAGAAACAGGGTCGCGAACATAACCAGATATACAACGCCCACAACGTGAGGGTTCGCCAATGCGGCAAAATCATGTTGCCACAGCGCGGCGACAATCTCTTGAATGACAACCATGGACTTTCCTAAGTGGTACCGTATTTTTGACTAGTGTACTCCTGAAGAGGCCCGAGCACCTTGATCCCGGGCGCAACAAAAGCGGCCGCTTTGCTAAAAAGCGTCCGCTATTGTTGCCACTGACTGTCACTTTACACGATACGCGCGAAGCCCGCTGCTAAATCCGCCTGCAGATCGTCAACATTTTCGAGACCAATGTGCAGGCGGATCAGCGTGCCGCTGAAGTCGACTTCAGCATCCGGTCGAATGTGGGCGATTTGCTCCGGCTGGTTGGCGAGAATCAGCGACTCAAAGCCGCCCCACGAATAGGCCATACTGAACAGGCTGAAATTGTCGAGATACTCCGCCAGTTCGGCATCATTGAGGCGCTTGCTGAGCACAAACGAGAATAGCCCGCTGCTGCCGGTGAAATCACGTTTCCAGAACTCATGACCTTTACTGCCGGGCAGGGCGGGGTGGTTTACCCGCGCCACCTGCGGGTGCTGCGCCAGCCACTCGGCGATGCGCAGGCTGCTTTCATGATGCTGACGCAGGCGAACGCCCAGGGTGCGCAGGCCGCGGCTGGTCATATAGGCAGTATCGGCGTCCAGCATTTGCCCCATCAGGTAGGCATTTTCACGCAGCTGCGGCCAGCAGCGCGCGTTAGCCACCGCGGTGCCCACCATGGCGTCGGAATGGCCGATCAGGTATTTGGTGCCTGCCTGAATGGAAATATCAATGCCAAAATCCAGGGCTTTAAACAGGATCCCCGCCGCCCAGGTGTTATCGATCATGATAATCGCTTCCGGGGCGACCTGACGCACGGCGGCGACTATCGCCGGCACATCGTGCACTTCCATGGTGATCGAGCCGGGCGATTCGAGGAACACCACGCGGGTCTCAGGGCGAACCAGACGGGCGATATCGGCACCGATTAAGGGATCGAACCAGCTGGTGGTGACGCCGAGTTTGGCGAGAATTTTGGTACAAAAGTCCTGGCTTGGCTCATAGGCGGTATTGGTCATCAGCACATGGTCGCCTTGCTCGACAAACGCCAGGATAGTGTTAGCCACCGCCGCGGCGCCGCAGGGGAAGAGGGCGCAGCCGGCGCCGCCTTCCAGCTCGCACATCGCTTCCTGCAGCGAGAAATGGGTCAGGGTGCCGCGACGACCGTAGAACAGCTCGCCGTTGGCCCGATTGCGGGTGGCGTACTTTTTGGCCTCGACGGTGTCGAAAACCAGCGATGACGCGCGCTGGATAACGCTGTTCACTGAGCCCTGGGTGTACTTTTTGCTCCGCCCGGCGTTGACCAGCGCGGTATCAAGATGTTTATCAGCCATGTTGACGAACCTGTTTTTATACGTCTGGACGTCTAAACTAACATGAATCTGCTTTTCTGTACCAGCGCACCGCCGATACAGGCGAAAATTTTACCCGGCCCGCGGTTAGCCGCTTTTTTACTGCGTAAGCGCAAGGAAAATAAACGTGATTTGCTGCACAGTGTAAATACTAATGAGAACCACTATCAATTCGATGTCGTTTTGATATTATTGTGGGCAGATTTTGTGATTATCGTCGTGGAGATAGAGCGTGGGTAATAATTTGATGCAGGCGGATCTCTCCGTTTGGGGTATGTATCATCATGCCGATATTGTCGTTAAGGTGGTGATGATTGGCCTGATTCTGGCGTCGGTCGTCACATGGGCCATCTTCTTCGGTAAAGGGGCGGAAATCCTCGCCAGCAAGCGTCGCCTCAAACGTGAACAGCAGCAGCTGGCGGAAGCCCGCTCTCTCGATCAGGCCAGCGATATCGCCAGCGCCTTTGAGGCGAAAAGCCTCACCACCCAGCTTATCAATGAAGCGCAGAACGAACTCGAACTCTCTGCCGGTGCCGAAGACAATGAAGGCATCAAGGAACGAACCGGTTTTCGCCTTGAGCGCCGCGTTGCGGCGGTTGGTCGCCATATGGGGCGCGGTAACGGCTATCTGGCGACCATCGGCGCCATTTCCCCGTTTGTGGGCCTGTTTGGTACCGTCTGGGGCATCATGAACAGCTTTATCGGCATCGCCCAGACCCAGACCACCAATCTTGCGGTGGTAGCGCCGGGCATCGCAGAAGCGCTGCTGGCGACGGCCATCGGCCTGTTCGCCGCCATCCCGGCGGTGGTCATCTATAACATCTTCGCCCGCATGATCGGCAGCTACAAGGCCTCGCTCGGCGACGTCGCCGCTCAGGTACTCCTGCTGCAAAGCCGCGATCTGGACCTCAGCGCCAGCGGCGTGAAGCCGGTGCGCAGCGCGCAGAAATTACGGGTAGGTTGATCGGCTATGGCGATGCGTCTTAATGAAAACCTGGACGATAACGGCGAAATGCATGAGATCAACGTGACGCCGTTTATCGACGTCATGCTGGTTCTGCTGATTATCTTTATGGTGGCCGCGCCGCTGGCGACGGTCGACGTGAAGGTCAATCTGCCGGCCTCCTCCAGCCAGCCGCAACCGCGACCGGAAAAACCCATCTACCTGTCGGTGAAGGCGGATAAGAGCATGTTCCTCGGCAACGACCCGGTTACCGAAGCGAATATGATTAACGCCCTGGATAGCCTGACCGCCGGCAAAAAAGATACCACCGTCTTCTTCCGCGCGGATAAAACCGTCGATTACGAGACGATGATGAAAGTGATGGATACCCTGCATCAGGCGGGCTATCTCAAGATCGGGCTGGTGGGCGAAGAGACCGTCAAAGCGAAGTAACCTCCCCCTTTCCACTTTTCTCCTCAGGCTGGCCTTGCGCCAGCTTTTTAATAGGTGACGCAATAACTTGTAAGACCAATCTTATAGATGTGTGACAACTTTCTCAGTTAACAGAAAACATAAACCCGATGCGAAAAATGACAATAGGATAGTTTTTATCCTGCCTCTACAGTGAATACCACTTCATCTGAGAGGGATTATATTGTGAATCACGATAATAAACTGTCATTTGCGGAGAAGCTGGGATATGGCATGGGGGATGCAGCCTGCGGTATCGTTTACTCTTCGGTAACCATGTTTCTGACATGGTTTTATACGGATATTTACGGGCTTTCTGCTGCCGCAGTCGGAGTGATGTTCCTGGTGACGCGGGTTCTGGATGCGATTACCGATCCGCTAACCGGCATTGTTGCAGACCGTGTAAAGACCCGCTGGGGCCATTTTCGCCCGTGGCTTATCTGGTTTGCCGTACCTTATGCCGTGCTGGCGGTAATGACCTTCACGACTCCGGAATTTGGCGCATCGGGTAAACTGGTTTATGCCTACCTGACCTACACCTTACTCATGCTGTGTTACACCTTTATCAATATTCCCTACTGCGCATTGGGCGGAGTCATTACGCGTGATGAGAAGGATCGCCTTTCAGCCCAGTCATATCGTTTTACGATCTCATCTCTGGCCGGTCTGATGGTTTCTGTCGCAACCCTGTTCCTGGTGGATTTTTTCGGTAAAGAAAATAAGCAGTTTGGTTTTCAGGCGACAATGGGAATCATGGGCGCGATCGCTATTGTAATGCTGGCTTTTTGCTTCTTCTCTACCAAAGAACGCGTGGCTCCAGCTGTTGAACAGCAGGGGAGCATACGCGAAGACCTCCGTCAGCTGCTGGCGAATGACCAGTGGCGTATTGTGGCGATAATTACTTTTTTCTCCAGTATGGCCGGGGTTATGCGCAGCGCCGCCACGCTCTATTATGCAACCTACCTGATGTTAGGCGGTGTGGAGTCAGCGGCGGGAACGGCCATGAAATCAGCATTTGTTTCCACCAGTGTCGTTGGCACGATTATCGGCAGCATCGCCGCCGGATGGCTGGCCAAGCGCTATCGCGCGGTATCGCTGTTTAAAAATATCAACCTCCTGCTGGTCCTGGTTGGCGTCGTAATGTTCTTTGTGCCGCCGACCTGGCTGCCGGTGGTGTTCCCTTTATACTTCCTGGTCGGCTTCTTCCATCAGATGTACCAGCCGTTTAAATGGAACATGATGGCCAACGCTGCCGATTATGGCGAATGGAAGTTTGGCCGTCGCATCACGGGATTATCCTATTCCGGTAATCTGTTTGCTTTGAAAATGGGCATGGCGGTTGCTGGCGCCGCCGTAGGTTTTTCGCTTGGGCTATTTGGCTATCAGGCGGGCGTAACGGCGCAGACTCCGTTGGCGACAATGGGAATTGTGGGGCTGTTAACCCTCGGTCCATCACTATCTTACCTGCTCCTGTGGTGGCTGGCGCGTTTCTATAAGCTGGATGACAAAATGATGCAGACAATTCAGCGCGAGCTGTCCATGCGTCAGCAGCAGGGGCATTCAGAGACGCATTTGCCGCTAAACGCCGTTCCGGAAAAGGCCTGAGGAGATGCGAAATATGACCCCTTCTGAATACCAGAATCCTATCTTATGCGCCGATTATTCCGACCCGGATATCGTGCGCGTAGGCGATGATTTCTTTATGGTCTCTTCCAGTTTTAACCATGTGCCCGCTTTACCGATCCTGCATTCAACGGACCTGGTTAATTGGACTATCATCAACCACGTTATGGATGAACTGCCGCTACCTGGTTATGACCGGTATCAGCCGGGTAAGGGCGTATGGGCGCCGTCGATTCGCTGGCACGATGGCAAGCTGTGGGTCTGCTTCAGCACGCCAGATGAAGGTATTTTTATCTGCCATACCGAGGATCCGTGGGGGGAATGGAGCGCTCCGCACTGCCTGCGCGAGGCCAGAGGTTGGATAGATCCCTGCCCGTTCTGGGACGACAATGGTCAGGCCTGGTTGGTACATGCCTTCGCCCATAGCCGCAGCGGCATCAAGCATAAACTGCAGTTGTTTGCGATGGCGCCGGACGCCAGCGAATTGCTGGGCGAAGGGCAGATTATCTATGACGGCTGCTGCGATTTACCTACCCTTGAGGGGCCAAAGGTTTATCAACGCGCCGGTTGGTACTACATCTTTGCTCCTGCGGGCGGGGTTGAAAATGGCTGGCAGACGGTACTGCGCGCGCGCCAGATGACGGGGCCCTGGGAAGCCAAAAACGTGCTTTTCCAGGGAAACACCTCGATAAACGGACCACATCAGGGCGGCTGGGTGGAGGGTGAGGAGGGCGAATGCTGGTTTGTTCATTTCCAGGACTTACACCTCTATGGCCGCGTGGTTCACCTCCAGCCGATGTCCTGGGGTAACGATGGCTGGCCGCGTATCGGTGAGCAGATTGGCAACGGCGGCGTCGGACAGCCGGTTTTACGTTGGCCGCGTCCTAAAGGGTTAACGCCTTCACCGGCAATGGCGCCGCAAACCAGCGACTATTTTGCGCAAGGCCAACCGGGAATACAGTGGCAGTGGCAGGCTAACCCCAGCCCTGAGTGGCTGCTGCCAGCGAAAGGCGAACTTCGATTACGCTGCGTCCCATTATCCGAAGTCGATGGACAGAGAGCGTTATACTGGGCGCCGCAGCTGTTGCTGCAGAAATTCCCGGCGCTAACTTTTAGCGCGAAAACAAGCGTAACGTTATATGCCGCTCAGGACGGTGATGCCGGAGGCCTGATCGTATACGGCGAACGCTACGCCGCTTTGCTGGTGGAGTTTGGGCAAGGGGGTTACCGGCTCGTGTGGCGACACGGTTGGATGAGCGATGCGGGCGTGGTGCGCGAAACTCGTCAGGTTCTTGCTGAGCTTAAGTGCGGCAAGTGTCAGCTGCAGGTGGCCGTAGGCGAAGGCGGACTGTGTCAATTTTCCTGGCGAGCCGAGGAGGAGTGGCGGAAGGTTCCTCTTTGTTTTGCTGCCGGGAAGGGAAAATGGGTCGGCGCGAAATTTGGCCTGCTGGCTGCTTCAATGGTTGGCCTACAAAGCGAGGGCTACTCCGCTTTGCAGGACTTTGAGGTCATGCTTTAAAGAAACCGTTTCTGGCCGCCTGCAGATGACGCGGGCGGCTGATGTTGCATAAGCGTTACCCTGTTGCGATATAATGGCGGCCGTTTATGTTAACTGACAGGATCTTATGGAACGCTTTCTGGAAAATGCTATGTACGCCTCGCGCTGGCTGCTGGCGCCGGTTTATTTTGGCCTCTCGCTCGGTCTGATTGCGCTGACCATCAAATTTTTTCAGGAGATCTTCCACATACTGCCGCATATTTTTAGCGTCAGCGAGTCGGATATGATTCTGACCCTGCTGTCGCTGGTGGATATGACCCTGGTGGGCGGTTTGCTGGTGATGGTGATGTTCTCCGGGTATGAAAATTTTGTCTCGCAGCTGGATATTAACGAGGGTAAAGAAAAACTCAGCTGGCTGGGCAAAATGGACGCGACTTCGCTGAAAAATAAGGTTGCCGCCTCCATCGTGGCGATCTCCTCTATTCACCTGCTGCGGGTGTTTATGGATGCGAAAAACGTCCCGGACAATAAGCTGATGTGGTACGTGATTATCCACCTGACCTTCGTGCTTTCGGCCTTTGTGATGGGCTACCTTGATCGTCTGACCAAAGTGAAACACTGATCCCTTCTCTCCCGGCGGTGTTAGCCGCTGGGCTGTTTCTCCCTGTTTCATGCTTTTCTGGGCTGGCGTATGTCCGGGCTTCTGCTTTGCTTAAAGAGCGCTTAACAACGGAGGCAGGGTGATGACGCGATTAACGGCCAAAGATTTCCCGCAGCAGTTGCTCGAATATTATGACTACTATGCCCACGGCAAAATCAGTAAACGCGAGTTTCTCCAGCTGGCGGGGAAATATACTGTCGGCGGGATGACCGCGCTGGCGCTGTTTAATCTGCTGAAGCCCGACTATGCCCTGGCAGAGCAGGTACCGTTCACCGACCCGGATATCCGCCCGGAGTATATTCATTATCCCTCTCCTGACGGTCACGGCGAAGTGCGGGCTTACCTGGTGACGCCGACAAAAATAGCCGACAAAGCGCCCGCTGTGGTGGTGGTGCATGAGAACCGCGGCCTGAACCCCTATATTGAAGATGTAGCCCGGCGGGTAGCGAAAGCGGGGTACATCGCGCTGGCGCCGGATGGCCTGAGCGCCGTCGGCGGCTATCCGGGGAATGATGATGAAGGCCGCGCCCTACAGCAGAAAGTCGATCCCGTGAAGCTGATGAATGATTTTTTTGCGGCGGTCGCGTTTATGGCGAACTATCCACAGGCGACGGGGAAGGTCGGTATCACCGGTTTTTGCTACGGCGGCGGCGTCAGCAACGCGGCGGCGGTGGCGATCCCGGAGCTGGCCTGCGCGGTGCCGTTTTACGGTCGCCAGCCGCCGCTGAAGGAGGTTGATAAAATTAAAGCACCGCTGCTGCTGCACTATGCCGGCCTCGATAGCGGCATTAATGAAGGCTGGCCTGCCTATGAACAGGCGTTGAAGGAACACCATAAAGTCTACGAGGCCTATTTCTATCAGGGCGTGAATCACGGCTTTCATAATGATTCCACGCCGCGCTACGATCGGGCTGCGGCTGATCTGGCCTGGCAACGCACGCTGGCATGGTTTGAGAAGTATTTACGCTAGCGCAACCGTCATAAATAGCGCTACCGCTCGCTCAAAAAAACGCTATATAATTTATTATATAACGATTGGGAGGGCGCGATGGAAAATCATTTTGGCAAAGGCTTAATGGCGGGGCTACAGGCATCCTATGCTGACACCGCCGCGCATGCGGCGAATTTTTGCGCCGACTATAAACGCGGGTTTGTGCTCGGCTACTCGCACCGCATGTTTGAAAAAACCGGCGACCGCCAGCTCAGCGCCTGGGAAGCGGGGATCCTCACCCGTCGCTATGGCCTTGACAGAGATATGGTGATGGATTTCTTCAAAGAAGGTGGGTCGGGTATGGCAATGCGCTATTTTCTGGCGGGCTATCGGCTGGAAAGCTAAACAGGACGGCTTCGCAGGCGGAACCGTCCTGTGGTGGGAACCCTTTCCCGTCAACGGGAAAGGGTGAGGACCTTACGCCTGGCGCTTATCTTCCGTTTGGGTGTCAAAGTCTCGGGCGTCATGGCGCTCATGCAGCTGCTCATTGAGCGGGCCGTTGGTGCGGTTGACGATGCGTCCGCGCTTGACGGCCGGGCGGTTGCCGACATCCTGCGCCCAGCGCAGCACGTTTTTATAGCTCCCGGCATCGAGGAACTCCGCCGCGTTATAGACATTGCCCAGCACTACGTTGCCATACCACGGCCAGACAGCCATATCGGCGATGGTGTACTCCTCGCCGGCCACATAGCGACCGCGGGCGAGCTGTTTGTCCAGCACGTCGAGCTGGCGTTTGGCTTCCATCGTAAAGCGGTCGATCGCGTACTCGATCTTCACTGGCGCATAGTTATAGAAGTGGCCGAAGCCGCCGCCGAGGAACGGCGCCGCGCCCTGCAGCCAGAACAGCCAGTTGAGGGTTTCGGTGCGACCGGCAGGATCTTTCGGCAGGAAGAAACCAAATTTTTCCGCCAGATAGAGAAGAATGTTGCCGGACTCAAATACCCGGGTCGGCGGCGTGGTGGAATGGTCGCTGAGGGCCGGGATCTTCGAGTTCGGGTTGATCTCGATAAAGCCGCTGGAAAACTGATCCCCTTCGCCAATGCGTATCAGCCAGGCATCGTACTCCGCGCCGCTGACGCCCAGCGCCAGCAGCTCCTCCAGCATGATCGTCACCTTCTGGCCGTTGGGTGTACCGAGTGAGTATAGCTGGAGCGGATGGGTTCCTACCGGCAGGACGCGTTCATGAGTCGCGCCGGAAACGGGACGGTTGATGTTGGCGAACGCGCCGCCGCTGTTTTGCTTCCATTCCCACACTTTTGGTGGCTGGTAGTTTTGCTCTGACATGCTGGTTTGCCTTTTTCGTGGATGTACAAAAAGTGTAGCAGGTGACCTCAGGCCATAATCCGCGCGGCCCACACGCTGACATCATCGCCGCTGCCCAGATCCGGCTGCACCAGGCCGTTGACCATAAAGGTCGGCGAGACATGGATGCCGTTCTGACGGGCGTATTTACTGTGCCACTTGATCACGTCCTGCAGCTCCGGGCGGGCAAAGGCGGCCCCCAGCAGCACGTGACTGTAGCGTTCAATGCGCTCAATGATTTGCTGCGGCGTGGCGTTCATGTTCGGCCCGCTGCAGTGATCGGTAAACTCAAACTCTTCCCGATGGTCGGCCACGGCCTGCATCACCTTATGCGCCTGCTCTCTGCCGTGCGGCAGGGTGGACGCGGCGAGGATGCAGCGGACGATAACCCCGGAGAACAGATGCCACGGCTGCGACTGCAGGCGTATCTTGATGGTCACGTTATCGGCGCCGACCTCATCGAGCAGATCGTCGAGTTTATTAAACGCGCGGACAGAGTAGGGGCAGGTGGGCTCAAGGAACACCTCAAACGTCCGCGGGCCGTGTCCCCAGGCCAGCGGTTGGGCATTCAGATGCGAGGGTGTGCTCATTATCGACTCCTGATGTTGCGTTGTTTTTTTGTTATATCACCGATAACGATATCACTTTTGTTTCCGGCTGCAGGGTTATTTTCCTTAACGGCACGATTAGCGAAACGAATGAGTGGTATCATCGTTACACCTCTGTCTGGTAAGTGCCTGCGGCAGGATAAGAAGAGGGAGTTTTGTTTCGCCAACTGCCCGGGCTGCATTAATTTGAGGTCAGGCTAAATGAGCAAAGGATCGACAAGCAGTGACGCCCCGTTTGGGACATTGTTAGGCTATGCACCCGGTGGCGTAGCGATTTATTCATCGAATTACAGTAGCTTAAATCCGCAGGACTACCCGGATGACGCGACGTTTCGCAGCTACATCGGCAATGAGTATATGGGGCATAAATGGCAGTGCGTGGAGTTTGCGCGCCGCTTTCTGTTCCTGACCTATGGCTTTGTCTTCACCGATGTGGGGATGGCTTATGAAATCTTCTCCCTGCGTTTCCTGCGCGAAGTGGTCAATGACAATATTTTGCCGCTGCAGGCCTTCGCCAACGGCTCCCGCCGTCCGCCTATCGCTGGTTCGCTGCTGATCTGGCAGAAGGGGGGCGAGTTTAAGCACACCGGCCATGTGGCGGTGATCACCCAGCTTGTCGGCAATAAGGTGCGTATCGCCGAGCAGAACGTGATTCACTCGCCGCTGCCGCAGGGCCAGCAGTGGACCCGCGAGCTGACCCTCGAGGTCAACGACGGCCGGTACACGATCAAAGATACCTTTGCCGATACCGAAATTTTAGGCTGGATGATCCAGACCGCTGATACCGAACACAGCCTGCCGCAGCCGGTGCTGCCGGGCGAGGCGATGGCCATCAAAGGCGCGCGGCTGCCAAACAACGGCCAGTTTCGCGGTAAATGGCTGAACGAGAAAGACCCGCTGCAGAAAGCCTACGTGGCAGCCAACGGTCATTTCATCAACCAGGATCCCTATCAGTATTTCACCATCAGCGAAAGTGCCGAACAGGAGCTGATCAAAGCCACCAACGAGCTGCACCTGATGTATCTGCACGCCACCGATAAGGTGATGAAGGATGACAACCTGCTGGCGCTGTTCGATATTCCGAAAATTCTCTGGCCTCGTCTGCGCCTCTCGTGGCAGCGCCGCCGTCATCATATGATCACCGGGCGCATGGATTTTTGCATGGACGAGCGCGGGCTGAAGGTGTACGAGTACAATGCCGATTCCGCTTCCTGCCATACCGAAGGCGGGCTGATCCTCGAACAGTGGCTGAAGCAGGGCTACTACGGCACCGGCCACAACCCGGCGGAAGGTCTGCTCGATGAGCTGGCGGGGGCGTGGAAACACAGCCGGGCGCGGCCCTTCGTCCACATCATGCAGGACAAGGATCTGGAAGAGAACTACCACGCGCAGTTTATTCAGCGTTCGCTGACCCAGGCCGGTTTTGAGAGCAAAATTCTCTTTGGCCTTGATGAGCTGCGCTGGGACGCTGCCGGTCAGCTGATCGACGCCGACGGGCGGCTGGTCAACTGCGTCTGGAAAACCTGGGCATGGGAAACCGCCATTGAGCAGGTGCGCGAAGTCAGCGCCGAGGAGTACGCGGCGGTACCGATTCGTACCGGACATCCGCAGAATGAGGTGCGGCTGATTGACGTCCTGCTGCGTCCTGAAGTATTGGTATTCGAACCCCTGTGGACGGTGATCCCCGGCAACAAAGCCATTCTGCCGGTGCTGTGGTCGCTGTTCCCGCATCATCGCTATCTGCTGGATACCGATTTTGAGGTTAACGACGAGCTGGCGAAAACCGGCTATGCGGTGAAGCCTATTTCCGGGCGCTGCGGCAACAATATCGACCTGATCGGCCCTCAGGATGAACTTCTGGATAAGACCAGCGGCCAGTTTGTCGATCGCAAGAATATCTACCAGCAGCTGTGGTGCCTGCCGAAAGTGGACGGTAAGTACATTCAGGTGTGCACATTTACCGTCGGCGGTAACTACGGCGGTACCTGCCTGCGCGGCGATTCGTCGCTGGTGGTGAAAAAAGAGAGCGATATCGAGCCGTTAATCGTTTTGAAAGACAAAGCATGACGTACGAAACCCGGGTAGCGGCATACCCCTGTCCGGGTGACAACGTACTGAAAAGGATAGCCCCGGCATGGTAAGCGCCGCCGGGAGCACCTGCAACAAAGCCAAGATAATTAACACAACAACAAGACAGAAAAGGAAAATAGTATGCACGATCGGCGTCTCGCCGCCCGCGCGGGTGAACTCAAGCCCTCCGCCGTCCGCGAACTTCTCAAGCACAGTAAACTGCCCGGCGTGATTTCGCTTGGCGGCGGCATTCCGGCCCCGGAACTGTTTGATACCGAAGGCCTGGAGCTGGCGGTGCAGAAGGTGATGAGCGAGCGTTTTAATGACGCATTCCAGTACGGTCTGACGGAAGGCTACCCGCCGCTGCGCCAGGCGGTGAGTGAAATTTGCCACTCCCGTGGCGTCGCCTGTTCAGCCGCCCAGGTCTATATCACCTCCGGCTCCCAGCAATCGCTGGATATCGTTGCCCGTACGCTGCTCGATCCGGGCGATACTATCGTCGTTGAGCGTCCCACTTATCTGGCGGCGCTGCAGGTATTTCAGCTGGCGCAGGCCAATATTCTCAGCGTTGACACCGACGATGACGGGATGCTGGTGGAGCAGTTGGCCGACCTGCTGGAGACCACCCGCGTCAAAGCTGTTTACCTGGTGCCGACGTTCGGCAATCCCGGCGGCAAAACGCTGAGCGAGGCGCGTCGTCGCCGGTTGGTTGAGCTGGCGAAAAAATATGATTTCGTCATTCTGGAAGACGATCCCTACGGCGAAATTAGCTTTACTGACGCCGTTCGGCGCCCGCTCTATCAGCATGCTGTCGAGCTGGGCTGTGAAGATCAGGTGGTTTACACCTCGACTTTTTCGAAAATCCTCGCGCCAGGGATGCGTATCGGCTGGATCGTCATGCCGGACTGGCTGGCGCAGCAGACGGTGATTGTGAAGCAGGCGGCGGATCTGCATACCAATATGCTGTCGCAGGTGATCACTGCGGAATACCTCAGTCTGAACCGGCTGGATAACCAGATTGCGTTGATTCGCGAAGACTACCGCAAGAAGTGCGTGGCGCTGGCCGATGCGCTGGAAAGCCGCCTTGGCGAGCACCTGGAATTCAGCCGCCCGCAGGGGGGGATGTTCCTGTGGGCGCGTTTCCGCTATCCGTTCGATACCATGGAATGGATGAAGAAAACGCTGGAAAACGGCGTGGTGTACGTCCCGGGTGAAGCGTTCTATCACGATAAGCCGGATACCCGTACCCTGCGTCTTTCTTACTCCACGGTGTCAGAAGCCGGATTGCTGGCGGCCGTTGAGCGGCTGGCGGCCTCCCTGTAACGTCTCTGCTGTGCGCCGCTTTTCGGCGGCGCGCAGCCCTGCGTGACGTTAACGTCCAGCGCAGGGTCAATCCGTTTCGGCGATCCGGTCATCGAGCCAGACCAGCATCAGCGCTGCGAAAAAAGCCAGCGCAAAGGTTCCAATAAACAACCACATAGACGTCCCTCGCGGGTTAATTATTTTGCTGATTCTACCGGAGAGCGATCGTTGCGGTCGGCGATGGAGATTTTAGTTCCGGCGGAATGGCTGGCGAGAGAGAAAAAGTCATCGGCATCAATATCGAAGTTAAGAATAATTTCCCTGTATTTTCCACCGTTAATTAACGCTTTGGCTTCTTTAACACTACTGGCAATAATGACAGGCATCAGTTTTATCTCATTTTGAAAACTGTGAAGCAAAATAAGAGTTAGTTCGTACCAGATCAACTACTTTTTATCGTATTCCGCCGCAGAAAAAACGTCGTACTGTGACGCGACGACGACCGGATATTTTGTGACAGCGATCCGGTCATCAACAGCACAATCTTATTCGACGCTGGCGATATGCTGCAATTTTGCCAACTCGTCAGGATGATTTCCCCTGTTGTTTTTCGCGCAATATCTCGCCGCAGCGCTGCTTGTCCTGACGCAGCGCCTGCTGTTCCTGCGGGCTGAGCTGGCGCCAGGTATCCAGCATCCGCTGCCCCAGCGCCGGAAGGTAATGGGTTTTATGCAGCGCGTAGTCAGAATTTCCCCCCTCGACGATATTCTGCATATCGTGGAGGAACTGGCGGCTGTCGTCATGATCGATTATGCAAAATACCGCCCGGTAGTAAGCTTCATCTTCCTCGGTGTAATGCGGGGTGAACCACCAGATCAGCAGCGCGATAAGCGCCAGTAGCGGGATAATTAAGGATAATTTTTTCAACATCAGTTTTTCGGCCGGAGACAATCAGCCGTCAGTGTACCTGCAACGACGGCCTGATGTAAGCGCCGGCCCCGGCGGGCCGGCACAGGCTAGTAGCCGACCGGGTAGATGCGGCCGGTCTGAACGCCTTCAATGCTGCGGCGATAGGCCTGCGCCACGGCGGCGGCGGGAACGCTGGGGAAGCCCGGGAAAAAGTCGCCGTAGGCCGCCAGCGACTCGCTGAGCACGGTGGGGCTGATGAGATTGATGCGGATCCCGCGCGGCAGTTCGCAGGCGGCGGCGCGGACAAAGCCTTCCAGACCGGCGTTGACCGTCGTGGCATTGACCCCCTGAGCAATGGGTTCCTGCGCGACAATACCGCTGACCAGGGTAATCGACCCCCCGTCGCGCAGAAAATGCTGGCCGACCAGCGCCAGGCGAATTTGTCCCAGCAGCTTGTCCTGCAGTCCGAGGTTGAACTGGCTGTCGGTCATGGTGCTTAACGGCCCAAAGTGCAGATTGCCGGTGGTGGAGACGATGGCATCTACTTCACCCGTTTGGGCAAATAGCGCCTCGACGCTCTCCTGCGAGGTGATATCCACCTGATAATCTCCCCGGGTGCGGCCGACGCGGATAACGTCATGTCTCTGACTCAGTTCTTCGCTGACCGCGCGACCGATGGTGCCGCTGGCACCGATAACGATAATTTTCATGGCAGACTCCTGATGAGGTGAGAGGCTATTTTTTAATAAAAGTAATCTCGGATAAACTGGCTAAAAGTTAGAACATTACTAACCAGAGGTTAGCAATATGGACAAATTACGAGGGATGGAGACGTTTATTGCCGTGGTGGAGTGCGGCAGCTTTACCGGGGCGGCGTCGCGCCTGGGGCTGTCGGCGGTGATGGTTGGGAAATATATCGCCCAGTTGGAAAGCCAGCTGGCGACGCGTCTGCTGGAGCGTAACACCCGACGCCAGAGCCTCACCGACGCCGGGCGAGTCTATTTTGACGAAGCGAAACGGGTGATGGAGCAGGTCTCCATCGCCGAAAGCGCGGTCGAGCGGCTGCGGCTGGCGCCGGCCGGCACCCTGCGGGTGAGCGCTCCCACCTCGTTCGGCGCCAGCGTGATCGCGCCCCTGACCGCCACCTTCCTGCAGGCCTGGCCTGCGGTCCGGGTGGAACTGGATCTGACTAACCGGATGGTCGATCTGGTGGATGAGGGGGTCGATCTGGCGATCCGTATCGGCGAGATCCATCAGGAGGATCTGGTGGCTCGCTACCTGGCGCCGTATCGGATGGTGATCTGCGCCGCGCCGGCTTATCTGGCGCGTTACGGAACGCCCGGCAGGCCGGAAGATCTCGCCGATCATCTCTGTCTGTCCCATACGGTCTGGACCGCCCGCAACGAGTGGCGGCTGCCGGGCGTAGAGGGAGAAGTGCGCTGGAAACGCGATGCGGTTTTGCGCTGCAACGATGGCTACGCGCTGCGCCAGGCGGCGATCGCCGGGGCCGGGCTGCTGATGCAGCCGGAGGTACTGCTGGCCGATGCGCTGGCCAGCGGCAGCCTGGTGCGCGTGCTGGAGGCGTGGACCCCACAGCCGAGACCCGTGCATCTGCTCTGGCGCCAGGATCGTCGGCCCCTGCCGAAGCTGACGCAGTTTATCGCCCACCTTCAGCAGGGAATGGCCGACGCGCTGACAACGACCCGCGCGTCGGAATAATCACTCCGCCCGCAGCGCCTGCTGCCAGTCGGCAATCAGATCGTGAGGATCTTCGATCCCCACCGACAGGCGGATCAGCTGCGGTGTGATACCGTTCGCCAGGCGTTTCTCCAGCGGGATCGAGGCATGGGTCATGCTGAAGGGCTGGCTCACCAGACTCTCCACGCCGCCCAGGCTCTCCGCAAGCGTAAACCAGCGCAGCTTGCTGATAATGCGCTCGGCGTAACCTTCATCGCCCTTCACCACCACCGAAATCATGCCGCCGGGCAGGGCCATTTGCCGGCGCGCCAGCTGATGATGCGGGTGCGAGGCCAGCCAGGGAAACCAGACTCGCTCCACTTCCGGCTGCTGTTCCAGCCATTCGGCGAGCTGCAGCGCGTTCGCGCTGTGGCGCTCCATCCGCAGCGCCAGGGTACGGATGCCGCGCAGCGTCAGGAAGCTGCTGAACGGGTCAAGCACGCCGCCTACCGCATTCTGCAGATAGCCAAGCTTTTCCGCGAGCTCGGAGTTATCGCCAACCACCGCCAGGCCGGCGACGACATCGGAATGGCCGTTGAGGTACTTGGTCGCGGAGTGCACCACAATATCAAACTCATGCTCCAGCGGGCGATGGATCGCCGGCGAAGCGAAGGTGTTATCGGCGACGCTGATCAGGTTATGGCGGCGCGCGATGGCGGCGATGGCGCTGAGATCCGCGAGCTTCAGCAGCGGGTTGGTGGGCGTTTCCACCCAGATCATGCGGGTGTCGGGGCGGATCGCCGCTTCAATTCCCGCCAGGTCGTCGGGTTTCACCCAGCTCACCTGCAGACCAGCGCTACGGCGGCGAACGTTTTCCAGCAGGCGGTAAGTGCCGCCATACACATCATCGACCGCCACCAGGTGACTGTCCTTATCCAGCAGCTCCAGCACGGTGGAGATGGCGGCCAGCCCTGAGGCGAACGCGTAGCCGCGCGTGCCGTTTTCCAGGTCGGCGATCGCCGTCTCCAGCGCGTGGCGGGTGGGATTCCCGCTGCGGGAATATTCATAACCGGTATGCTGCCCCGGCGCTAGCTGAGCAAAAGTGGAGGTGGCATAAATCGGCGGCATCACTGCGCCGTGGCTGTCGGTGAAGGTTCCGCTATGTACACTCAGGGTGTGGATAGATGACATAAAAAATTCCTTATTGTGCGACTCGGTTACGCCAGGCGGTCAATACATCGCTGCGGGTGACCAGGCCAAGAAAACGCGCGTTGTCAGCGATCACCGCCACCAGACCGCGATCGAGAATGGCCTGCAGTTCGCTCTCGGGCGCATGCTTATCGAGGGTTTCAACATGGCGACTCATCGCTTCGCTAACCGGCAGGGAGAAGCGTTGGCGATCGCCCTGTACGTGGCGGATCAAATCCCACTCATCGACGATGCCGACCACGCGGCCATCCTCCAGAACCGGCAGCTGGGAGATGTCATACAGCCGCATGCGGGTAAAGACCGCGGCCAGGGTGTCGTCCGGCGCGGCCGTGACGGTAGCGCCTTCGTCATGGCGCAGGGCGATAAAATCACTGAGATCGCCCTGTTCGGGGCGGGCAATCAGTCCTTGCTGGCGCATCCAGTCGTCGTTGAACATTTTGGACAGGTATTTATTGCCGCTGTCGCAGGCGAAGGTTACTACCCGTTTCGGACGGCTTTGCGCCCGGCAGTAGCGCAGCGCGGCGCTGAGCAGGGTGCCGGTGGAAGAACCGGCCAGCACGCCTTCGACCTGCAGCAGCTGGCGCGCAGTCTGGAATGCTTCGCGGTCGCTGACGCGATACGCGGTATGTACCCCCTCCAGCCTGGCCAGCGGCGGGATAAAATCTTCGCCGATCCCTTCGACCAGCCAGGATCCCGTTTCGCCGTAGCGTCCGGTGTCGACCTGATCGGCTAGGATCGAACCCGCCGGATCGGCGAGAATAAATTCCGTTTTCGGCGAGTGCTCAGCAAACCAGGCCTGAAGCCCACCCAGCGTGCCGCCGGAGCCGACGCCGACGATGATGGCGTCGATGTCGCCCTCCAGCTGCTGATAAAGCTCCGGCGCAGTGGAGGTGGCATGGGCCAGCGGATTAGCGTCGTTGTTAAACTGGTCGATATAAAAGGCGCCCGGCGTTTCATCGGCAAGGCGGCGGGCATAATCCTGGTAGTAGGCCGGGTGGCCTTTATTGACGTCGGAGCGGGTGAGCAGCACCGTCGCGCCCAGCGCCCGCAGATGAAAGATTTTCTCGCGGCTCATTTTGTCCGGCACCACCAGGATCAGGCGGTAATTTTTCTGCGCCGCGATCAGCGCCAGGCCGAGACCGGTGTTGCCGGCGGTGGCTTCGATAATCGTTCCCCCGGGCGCCAGTTTTCCCTGGCGCTCGGCTTCATTAATCATCGACAGCGCAACCCGATCTTTAATTGACCCGCCGGGGTTCTGATTTTCCAGTTTTAAAAACAGACTGCAGGGCCCGGTATCCAGTTTGTGCAACTGGAGCAGGGGAGTATGACCGATCAGGTCGCTCACGGAATGAAACAGTGACATAACCATTTACCCACTCGTTTAAGATATTTTTGCATGCTAGAACTGTGAAAACGGTTATTTAAAGAATATTTCTCTGTCATTTAGCGCAAAATGGAATATAAGATGCTATTTGGCCATCTGGAGGGAAAGCAGGGCAGCCACCTGGGCGGATCGATTTCCAGAAAAGGGCGTTTTTAGCCGCTTTTAGCGGGAAAATGGCGATTTTAATCAGTGTGTTATCTGATATCTGAAAATGTATTTGCGAAAAGATTCTATGGAGAATAGGCCTGCGCTTGTCGTTAACTAGCAGCGGGCTGGCCAGGAGAAAAACGCAGCAGGGAAATCACGGGTTAACGCAGTTCGATGGAGAGTCCGGCTACAGAAAAGCAAAAACCCGCCTTTTGGGCGGGTTCTTTAAATAGTGGTGCCCGGACTCGGGAACATTCAGTACTCTATTAACTTGAAATTTATCATAAATCTGTTTTTGGTTGATTATCAAAACTCAGAGTTAGACCCATAATTTTACTTTCAAATCAAAATACTAGATTTGAATATTTAAAGGCATGTTCGGTTCGATACTCCGATTCGATTCCTTAAAATTTATCGTAATGACATCTGCGTTACGCGTGTTGTATACTTAATATCCACAGAAAC
Source organism: Klebsiella sp. KPN54798 (assembly GCF_021184225.1). Taxonomy (NCBI): domain Bacteria; kingdom Pseudomonadati; phylum Pseudomonadota; class Gammaproteobacteria; order Enterobacterales; family Enterobacteriaceae; genus Klebsiella; species Klebsiella sp. KPN54798. The sequence continues at coordinate 731,743 of NZ_CP089234.1, forward strand.
ACAAGAGGACAACACGATGCCAGCCGCAAACAGCATGTCCATAAAACGCGAAACGTTAAATCTGCGCATTAAACCTGCCGAACGCGATCTTATTGATCGGGCGGCGAAAGCCAGAGGGAAAAACCGCACAGACTTTGTGCTGGAGGCCGCCCGCGCTGCCGCTGAGGAAGCGCTGATTGAGCAACGCATCATTATGGCCGATCCGCAGGCTTATCAGGAATTTCTCGCTCGTCTGGATCAGGCTCCTGCACCTAATGCCGCACTGCGTAAAACTATGCAGACCCCTGCGCCGTGGGAACAGGAAGAATGATCTCGGCACCAGAACCGCTTCATGCCGGGCATATTCTTACCCCGTTTTGCTGCGGTATAGATTCCATGGATCACTGGCTGAAACAGCGGGCGATGAAAAATCAGGTTACTGGCGCATCCCGCACCTTTGTCTGCTGCGACGACGCGAAGGTGATGGCTTACTACTCACTGGCTTCCAGCGCTGTGACGACAAATACTGCGCCGGGTCGTTTTCGCCGCAATATGCCTGACCCGATCCCGGTTGTGGTACTGGGTCGTCTGGCGGTGGATAAATCACTACATGGGAAAGGTGTCGGGCGGGCGCTGGTACGTGATGCCGGGCTGCGTGTGATTCAGGTGGCGGAGACTATCGGCATTCGCGGGATGCTGGTTCACGCCCTGTCGGATGAAGCACGGGATTTTTACCTGCGGGTGGGGTTTGAGCCGTCGCCGATGGATTCGATGATGTTGATGGTGACGTTGAGGGATTTGGTTAATGCCTGATGGGTATTATTTATAATTACAAGAGAATCTGAAGTGTTTGTTAAACCCGTAGCGATTCAGTCCCACATGTATCGTCGGTCAGATTATCAACCTGGGACCACGGTCCCATCTGCTCATTTTAGTACTATTTAGTCTGTGACTATGGTCCCAACTGACGGTCAGAAGGCTTCCAACTGTATGTCAAATTTATGCATAACAGTCTGAACCAAGTAATGCAGATTTGTCGTACCGTGACTGGCTATCAAGCTCTTTGAACGCGAATAGACGTGGATGCAGATCTAAGTAATAAGCTCCCCGCTGTAGCTGGGAAAATCCGACAAAGGATGTTCTATATGGACTCACAGGATGTATTGTATATCGTCCGATGTTACGGCGTCGTCAAGCGGTCCTTTACCGCTCCAGGTCACCAATTAGCATATGGAAGCTTAAAGGTCGCCGATGGCGAACTAGATAAGGTTGCCTGCAAAATTCACCGCACAGGTGAAAACAGCCCAGTTAGTCACGACAAGCCATAAAATTAAAATGAATTGACGACGCCGTGCAAATCACATTTTATCGCCGCTATGAACGCTGTGTTCCGGAAACGGCAAAACGGGGAGGGGATGAATAAACCTGCATGTTCTAAGTAATAATTTGTTGCTATGTTGAACGCGAAGGATGATAATTGCTAACAGGAAGCTAATATTACTAAAGGGAAATTTAGATGCCTTCAATTCTCGCAAGGTTGTCAGTTTGTATTATTCTGTCATTGTTTATGGTTTCTTGTTCGGGAAGTTTTGATAAAACTATTGATTATCAAGACGCTAAACAGATGCCCGGCTATGGGTATATAGTCATGGATTTCAGACTGGCAAATGAAATGGCGTATGGCAATGGCTATATTCCAGGAAAAACAAACTATACAATTTCTTATAAAAATAAAGGTGATATTTTTTTTGTTGATATTCAGCATGCTGATTTTCGTAATAGAATATTAAAGGCATACATACCATATATGAAAGGCTATACCTTAATAGGTATAGGGAGAAGTTATTGGTATCCTTTTTTTAGATGTGATAAATGTGACAATGAGCCACAGTTAAAATTTTTATATATAAACATTGTAAAATCTGTGGATGAAGCATGGTGTAGTGAAACAACTTATAAAAATTTACGATCATTTAATGCAATGGACGGTTGCTCCCAAATGGTAGGTGTAGAAGAATCTAGAAAAGTTACAGGAGATGTTCTTATCACCCCAGAATTAAAATCTGATTTCCAGGGGATGTTCACCCCTTATCTGAAGCCAGGACGTTAATCACGAGGCTCTTAAGTTGATCTCCTCCCAGAAAAGAGTGACAGGATAAACTGAAGTCTACGGTTTTTCTTCCATCTCATAGAGAGGCATATCGCCATGAAAAAGACCCGTTATACCGAAGAACAGATTGCATTTGCACTGAAGCAGGCCGAAACCGGCATCTGTGTCGGGGAAGTCTGCCGAAAGATGGGCATTTCTGAAGCCATTTTTATAATTAGAAGAGAAATTCGCTGCTCTGGGCGTAACTGAACTTGAATTGCGTCGTCTGCGGCAACTGGAGGATGAAAATCAGCGGCTGAAAAAGCTTGTGGCTATAAGACCTACCGGGGTGGAGTCAGCTCACCCTCAGTTGTACCCTCGCAATGGACATGATGCGGGTTGAAGTTGATTGAGTTGGGTGGAGTTAAGGGATTGAAGAGATGTTGATTTCTGCGGGCTTGGAATGCAAAAACGGACCTCCGTGGAGGTCCGTTGCTATGAATTTGGTGCCCGGACTCGGACTAACGCCGCAGGCGTTGAACAGCGCGCGTGTCGCGCTAGCCCCGAAGGGTGAGCCGCTGTGCGGCGAATAATCGAACGCAGTTCGATGGAGAGTCCGGCTACAGAAAAGCAAAAACCCGCCTTGTGGGCGGGTTCTTTAAATAGTGGTGCCCGGACTCGGACTAACGCCGCAGGCGTTGAACAGCGCGCGTGCCGCGCTGGCCCGAAGGGGTGAGCCGCTGTGCGGCGAATAATCGAACGCAGTTCGATGGAGAGTCCGGTCGTAGAAAAGCAAAAACCCGCCTTGTGGGCGGGTTCTTTAAATAGTGGTGCCCGGACTCGGAATCGAACCAAGGACACGGGGATTTTCAATCCCCTGCTCTACCGACTGAGCTATCCGGGCAACGGGGCGCATTAAACCGTAATCGCCGCGCCTCGTCAACGAAATTTATCTGTTTTGCAGCAGACTGAACAATCTATCACCACATTGCGCTAAAAGCACGCGTTTTCAGGCAAAAAACAGCGTCCAGGCCGCGGAAATCGGCATCGCCAGCACCAGCGCAGGCAGCATATTCACTACGGCAAACATTTTTATCCCGCAGATGCGCAGCCCGGTGGCCACCAGCAGCATGCCGCCGACGGCGCTGAAATCCGCCAGCATCATCGGCGTGGTAAGCGGCATAATGATCGCCGCGCAGGCTGCAAGAGTCAGCTGGATAAGCAGCATCGGTACGCTGATGGCGGCGACGGCAATGCCCAGGGTGCAGGCGAAGATGGTGGCGGTGAAAAAGTCGAGAAACGCTTTGGCAATCAGAATGCTGGCGTCGCCGGTCATCCCTTCGCGCATGGCGCCGAAGACGCCGGTGCCGCTGGCGCAGAACAGGACGATAATCGCCACATAGCTCTGAATATAAGACTCATGAGCCGAAGCCTTTTTCTTGCCTTTCGCTGACATCAACTGCTGGAGTTTACTGACCAGCGTATTGATGCCTTTTTCCATATTGCATATTTCGCCGAGCAGCGTCCCCACCAGGGTCGACAGCACCATCACCGGCAGATTGGCGCACTTAATGACCAGTAAAATGCCGATGCCCAATGACGCCAGGCCAAAAATAGAGGTCATTGCGGTGCGGATCCGTTCCGGCAACCGTTGGCTGAGTAAGGCGCCCAGCACACCGCCGACCAGCACCGCGCTGGCGTTAATAAAAGGTCCTGTAACCACGCTGACTCCTGTTAAAAATCCCTGATAACCGCATTATTATGGCGTTAACTTACCGGGAAAGCTTGTGTATCCGTGATATAAGTGCATACGGTTTTCATCTTGCGCCTGTTCGGGAAAGGTGCCATGATTGCGCGAATTTTCTCCTCCCTGATATGAGGCCGCCGATGACGACACAGCCATTATCTCGCCAGCGACGCCGCGCCCAGATGCGCGGGCTGCCTCATCTTGCTACGCTTACCCCTCTGTTCACCATGCGGTGAAGGACACGTATGCTCACTGTAGGGCAACAGTAAGATCGGACGCGTCTGCTTTTACTGATGTCCGGCGGTCGGAGCTGAATCCGTCAGACCCGGACACATCGTTGGGCAAGGTCTCCCTTGTCTGAGATTTTTACACTCCCGATACGGGCATTTGCGCTTATGAAATCCATGCACATTGCCGCCAGCTGCGAGCTGGTCACCCGCTTGTCCACCCACCGTCGCGTTGTGGCGCTGGACAGTACCGATTTTACCGATGTGGCGGCAGTCGTCATCTCCGTGGCCGACAGTCGCAGCGGCATCCTTACTCTCCTCAGGCGTAGCGGATTTAACCTGCCGGTCTACCTGCTGAGTGAGACGGCGGTCGACAAGCCGGAGGGGGTGCAGGCGGTGAGCGCCGGTAAAGATCAGGAGTGGCTGGAGCTGGAGGCGGCGGCCTGTGATTATGAAGCGCGTCTGCTGCCGCCGTTTTTCAATACCCTGACCCAGTACGTCGAGATGGATAACAGCACCTTTGCCTGTCCGGGGCATCAGCACGGGGCGTTTTTCAAAAAGCACCCTGCAGGCCGTCAGTTCTATGACTTTTTTGGCGAAAATGTCTTTCGCGCCGACATGTGCAACGCCGATGTGAAATTAGGCGATCTGCTGATCCACGAAGGATCGGCCAAGCACGCGCAGAAGTTCGCTGCGAAGGTGTTCAACGCGGATAAAACCTACTTCGTCCTCAACGGCACCTCGGCGGCCAACAAAGTCGTGACCAACGCGCTGTTGACCCGCGGCGATCTGGTGCTGTTCGATCGCAACAACCACAAGTCAAACCATCACGGGGCGCTGATCCAGGCGGGGGCGACGCCTGTTTACCTGGAAGCCGCGCGCAATCCGTTCGGCTTTATCGGCGGCATTGACGAGCGCTGCTTTGATGAGCATTACCTGCGGGATCTCATCCGCGAAGCGGCGCCTGAGAAAGCCAATGCCTCCCGCCCGTTTCGTCTGGCGGTGATCCAGCTCGGAACCTACGACGGCACGGTCTATAACGCCCGCCAGGTGGTGGATAAAATAGGCCACCTCTGCGATTACATCCTGTTCGACTCGGCGTGGGTGGGCTATGAGCAGTTTATCCCAATGATGGCCGACTGCTCGCCGCTGCTGCTGGAGCTGACCCCCGACGATCCGGGTATTTTTGTCACCCAGTCCGTGCACAAGCAGCAGGCCGGCTTCTCACAGACGTCGCAGATCCATAAAAAAGATAACCATCTGCGCGGCCAGGCGCGCTTCTGTCCGCACAAGCGGCTGAATAACGCCTTTATGCTGCATGCCTCCACCAGCCCGTTCTATCCGCTGTTCGCCGCGCTGGACGTTAACGCTAAAATCCATGAAGGTGAGAGCGGCCGTCGCCTGTGGGCCGAGTGCGTGGCGCTGGGCATTGAGGCGCGCAAAGCGATCATCGCCAACTGCAAGATGATCCAGCCCTTTATTCCGCCGATGGTGGCGGGGCGCCCGTGGCAGGATCACCCGACCGAGGCGATCGCCCGGGAGCGCCGCTTCTTCAGCTTCGAACCCGACGCGCGCTGGCATGGTTTTGAAGGCTACGCGGACGACCAGTATTTTGTCGACCCGTGCAAGCTGTTGCTGACCACCCTGGGCATTGACGCGGAGAGCGGGGAGTACAGTGAGTTTGGCATCCCGGCAACCATTCTGGCGCATTATCTGCGTGAAAACGGCATCGTGCCGGAGAAGTGCGATCTCAACTCGATTCTGTTCCTGCTGACGCCGGCGGAGAGCGCCGAAAAAATGGCGCAGCTGGTGGCGATGCTGGGGCAGTTTGAACAGCATATTGAAGCGGATACGCCGCTGGCCGATGTGTTGCCGACCATCTATAACAAATATCCGGTACGTTATCGCGACTATACCCTGCGCGAGCTGTGCCAGGAGATGCACGATCTGTACGTTAGCTTTGACGTGAAGAGCCTGCAAAAAGAGATGTTCCGTAAACGGAGCTTCCCAAGGGTGGTGATGAATCCCCAGGATGCCAACCACGAGTTTATTCGCGGCAACGTTGAGCTGGTGCGTCTGAGCGAGGCGGAAGGCCGCGTCGCGGCGGAGGGGGCGCTGCCGTATCCGCCGGGCGTGCTGTGCGTGGTGCCCGGCGAGGTCTGGGGCGGCGCCGTGCTGCGCTATTTCCTCGCGCTGGAGGAGGGGGTCAATATGCTGCCTGGCTTCTCGCCGGAGCTGCAGGGGGTTTACAGCGAGACGGATCCGGACGGCATTAAGCGGCTGTATGGCTACGTGCTGAAGGGATAAAAAAACGCCCCGCCGAACAGGCGGGGCGTTTTACTTTTGCCGATCACACGCTCTGCTGGGCGGCGGTCGGTTGTCTGACGTGTTTGTATTTGAACAGCGCCACGAAGGCAAAGGCCAGCACCAGCGAATAGTCGGCGAAAATCAGCCACACGCTCTGCCAGTCAGTGATCCCCTCGACGGTAAAGTGTTCGACGACTTTGCCGCTCACCATCCCGCCGAGAATACAGCCGAAGCCGTTGGTCATCATCAGGAACATCCCCTGAGCGCTGGCGCGGATTTCCGGGCGCACCTCTTTCTCAACGAACACCGAACCGGAGATGTTAAAGAAGTCGAAGGCGCAGCCGTAGACGATCATCGACAGCACCAGCAGTACAGTGCCGAACGGCGTCGGGTCGCCAAAGGCGAACAGGCCGAAGCGCAGCATCCACGCCACAATACTGATAAGCATCACGTTCTTAATGCCGTAGCGGCTAAGGAAGAATGGGATGGTCAGGATAAACAGCGTTTCGGAAATCTGCGAAATCGACATCAGCACTGACGCGTGCTCGACGATAAAGCTGCCGGCAAACAGCGGATCTTTATCGAAGCTGTGCAGGAAGGTGTTACCGAACATGTTAGTGATTTGCAGCTCGGCGCCGAGCATCATCGAGAAGATAAAGAAGATAGCCATACGCTTGTTTTTAAACAGCGCAAAAGCGTTCAGGCCGAGCATCTCCGTCCAGCTTTGATTGCGCTGGGCGTTGGCGACCGGAATATGCGGCAGCGTCAGGGTGAACAGAGTCAGCAGGACCGACAGCGTCGCGCCAATGTACAGCTGCATATGGCTCAGTTCAAAGCCGGAGAAGCTCACGCCCCACATGGCGAGGATAAAGCCGATGGTGCCCCAGATACGAATTGGCGGGAAATCGGTGACAATATCCAGCCCCGCCGACTGCAGGCGGTAGTAGGAGATGGTATTGATCAAGCCAAGCGTCGGCATATAGGCCAGCGAGTTAAGCAGGATCACGAGGAACATCTCGCCCGGCGTGGTGACCTGCGCCGCGAGGTACAGCGTTAACGCGCCGACCAGGTGGCAGATGGCGTATACCCATTTGGCGCTGATCCACTTATCGGCGACGATGCCGAGCAGCGTCGGCATCAACACCGCGGCGATACCGAGCGAGCTATACACTGCGCCGATTGCCGCGCCGTCAAACTTCAGCGTGACAAACATGTACGAGCCAAGCGTGGTGAGCCAGCTCCCCCAAAGGCAGAACTGCAGGAACGACAGTATTTTGAGCTGCAGCTTAAGATTCATGTAGTTATCCTCACGAATGTGGGCTTGTTATGTTTTTAAAATAACAATAATCCCGTTATTTTGATGCGATTCTATCATTCACTAGCTTAATGCTTCTGTTAACTGCCGCAGAAAACCGAAAGATATTACAGAGTATGGCGGAGTATAAGCGCGGCCTCAGCGCGGGGCTGAGGCCGGAGTCGGGAGGAGGGCTATTTACGGCGGTAGCTTTTCTGCGCCGTATTAACTTTGTACAGATAGCGGCGCGATTCCGCCGACGGATGGCGGGTGGTCAGCGTCTGGTAGACGTCCCCTGGCGCCATGCTGTTGATAATATTGGCCGCCTGCACTTTATCGCTGGAGAAGACCCGCAGTACGCTGCCGGCGCCGCCGTTATAGGCAGTGATCACCGCGTAGCGACGCGAGGTGGGGTTATCGATGCCGGCGAGGTAAACATTGTTCAGCATCGCCAGGTAGGCGGTACCGGTGTCGATGTTATTCGCCGGGTCAAACAGATAGCTGCGGCTTGGCAGGCCGGATTTACCCTGGGAGCGGAAGACGTCTCTGCCGGCGCTGTGCTGGACCACCTGCATCAGCCCCATGGCGTCGGCATGGCTGACCGCATAGGGGTTAAAGGAGGATTCGGTCTGCATAATCGCGAGGATCAGCGACTCATCAACCCCATACTTACGCGAGGCCTGACGCACCATGCCGAGGTATTTATGCGCACGTTTGTCGAGGTGGTTCGGCACCAGGTTAATGGTGATGCTGTAGACCACGCGCAGGCCGTTGTTGCGGCTCTTCAGACGGGTTTGCAGCAGATAGTCGGCAAAGCGCGCGGCGCGCCACTCCCAGCGAATCGACGCCCCGGTGTTATCCACCACCTGGCCATAGAGGAACGGCTCTTTGGAGATCTGGATGTCATCGACATCGGAATAGAGGTCAATGGAGTTGGGGTCATCGCCCATCAACAGGGTTTTGACGATCGCCTGGCGCAGTCGTCCGCGAGGGTCGGTGCCGGCAATGGTCTCGACGGTGATCGTCCCTTCATCGAAGTTGATGTGGCTGCGGGTTTGATACTGGTCGGTGTACTTGACGTAGTCCTTTGGCCCGGCGAGCAGGACTTCGTTGTACCCCCAAATGTTCTCGATGTTGTGGGCGAACTGGCCCATCAAAATATCGAATCCGTTCGTGTCCTTGACCCAGGCCTCGTTGTATTCGGCGCCTTTTTTATTGGAGCTGGAACACGAAACGAGCAACGGCGCAATCAGCGCGAGCGCTAAGTATTTTTTCATCATTCCGGGCGTGCGTGTTGTGTTTGTTTTTTTAAAGGCCGCAGGGCCCTTACTGTTTTTCCGGCGGCGTGTAGCCTTCGATGTGCACGTCTTTCCCTTCAAACAGGAACTGCACCATCTCCTGCTCAAGCAGTTTGCGGTGCTCCGGGTTCATCATGCTGAGCTTTTTCTCGTTGATCAGCATGGTCTGCTTGTGCTGCCACTGCGCCCAGGCTTCTTTGGAGATTTCGTTGTAAATACGCTTTCCGAGCTCGCCCGGATACAGCTGGAAATCCTGGCCGTCCGCTTCACGCTGCAGGAAGGTACAAAAAATGGTTCTGCTCATAATTAATCCTCTTTGATAGCCGAAAAATTTATACCGGCGCTCCGGCTTTTAGCTGTTGCAACAAGCGCTCCACGGGGGCCGCCAGACCGACCGACGGCGGCTGCGCTAAGTTATACCAGAGTGCGTTGCCTTCATCCATGCATGCGCCAGATGAGTGCACTGTAAGCCACATCGGCACAATATCCAGGTGGAAATGGCTGAAAGTGTGGCGAAAAGCGGTTAATTGCGTCAGATTATCGGCCTTAATCTGGCGCTGCGCCAGCCACTCGCGTAGCTCCGCTTCGTCTGCAAACTGCGGAAAACAGAACAACCCGCCCCACAGACCCACCGGCGGACGCTGGGAAAGAAACACCTCGTCGCCGTGCTGCATCAGCAGGAAGTAGCCGGTGCGTTCCGGGAGGGTCTGCTTCGGTTTTTTGCCCGGATATTCCGCCCATGAATGGTTCGCGTAGGCCACGCAGCCGTTGCTCAGCGGACACAGCTCGCACTTCGGCTTCGAGCGGGTGCAAACCATTGCCCCGAGATCCATCATCGCCTGGTTGAAGCGCTCGACGCCCTCTGCCGGGGTGACCTCTTCGCTGATGTCCCACAGCCGTTTTTCCACCTCTTTTTTCCCCGGCCAGCCGCTGACAGCATAGCAGCGGGCGAGCACGCGCTTCACGTTGCCGTCGAGAATCGGATAATGCTGACCGAGCGAAAGGGATAAAATCGCCCCCGCCGTTGAGCGCCCGACGCCGGGCAGCGCCGCCACTTCGTCAAAGGTCCGGGGGAATTCCCCGCCGTGCAGTGTGGCGACTTGCTGTGCGGCTTTATGTAAGTTGCGCGCCCGCGCGTAGTAGCCCAGACCGGTCCACAGATGCAGCACTTCATCCAGCGGCGCGTTGGCGAGATCCACCACCGTGGGGAAACGCGCCATAAAGCGTTCAAAATAGGGGATTACCGTGGTCACCTGGGTTTGTTGCAACATCACTTCGGAGAGCCATACTTTGTAGGGCGTCTTGGCGATTTGCCAGGGCAGGGTTTTACGCCCGTATTTGTCGTACCAGTCCAGAACCTGGGCTGAAAATTGCGTGGCGAGAAAAGTCAAAGCTACGGCTCCGGGATCGCGATTACAGGGGGGCAGATTGCAGCATAAGGGCGAGTGGCTGTAAACCCTTGCATCCGCCGGGTAACTTTGGATAATGCCCGTTTTCCGAACACATTCACAAGCAGACCAAACTTTTATGAAAAACGACGTCATCTCTCCGGAATTCGATGAAAACGGTCGCCCGCTGCGCCGTATTCGTAGCTTCGTCCGTCGCCAGGGCCGCCTGACGAAAGGGCAGCAGCATGCGCTGGATAACATTTGGCCGGTGATGGGCGTTGAATTCAACGATGCGCCGCTCGATTTCGCCGCCCTGTTTGGCCGTGACGCGCCGGTCACCTTAGAAATTGGCTTCGGGATGGGCGCCTCGCTGGTGGCGATGGCGAAAGCCAAACCGGAACAGAATTTCCTCGGCATTGAAGTACACTCCCCGGGCGTTGGCGCTTGTCTGGCTTCTGCGGAAGAAGAAGGCGTACAAAACCTGCGCGTAATGTGTCACGATGCGGTGGAAGTGCTGCATACCATGATCCCGGATAACTCGCTGAATATGGTGCAACTGTTTTTCCCTGATCCGTGGCATAAAGCGCGTCATAATAAACGTCGTATCGTGCAGCCGCCTTTCGCTGAGCTGGTGAAAAGCAAGTTGAAGCTCGGCGGCGTCTTCCATATGGCGACCGACTGGGAAGCCTATGCCGTGCATATGCTGGAAGTTATGTCCTCGCTGGAAGGCTATCGTAACCAGTCGGCAAGCAACGATTACGTACCGCGCCCGGAATCGCGCCCGGTAACCAAATTTGAACAGCGTGGCCATCGTCTCGGCCACGGCGTATGGGACTTAATGTTCGAGAGGGTGAAATAATGGCCAAGAATCGTAGCCGTCGTCTGCGTAAAAAAATGCATATCGATGAGTTTCAGGAGTTAGGCTTCTCCGTCGCCTGGCGTTTCCCGGAAGGGACCAGCGAAGAGCAGATCGACCAGACGGTCAACGATCTGATCGAAGAGGTGATAGAGCCGAACAAGCTGGCCTTCGACGGCAGCGGTTATCTCTCCTGGGAAGGGCTCATCTGCATGCAGGAGATTGGTAAGTGCACTGAAGAGCATCAGGCTATCGTACGCAAATGGCTGGAAGCGCGTAAGTTAGAGGATGTGCGCACCAGCGAACTTTTTGACGTCTGGTGGGACTAAGTTTGACAAGGGTCGGCAATTGCCGGCCCGTTTTGTCTTAAGGGAGTTTTATGATGCGTAAAACGCTGCTGGCGGTGGCGCTCTCCGTCACCGCTTTGTCTGCCCATGCGGACTACCAGTGTAGCGTCACGCCGCGTGACGATGTGATCCTCAGCCCGCAGCAGGTGCAGGTGAAAGGGGAAAACGGTGATCTGGTGATAAAGCCGGACGGCAATCTGACCTTTAACGGCAAGGCCTATGCGCTCAGCGCCGCCCAGCGCGAACAGGCGCAGGATTATCAGGCCAGCCTGCGCAGCAGCCTGCCGTGGATTGACGAAGGCGCGCGGTCGCGAGTCGAAAAAAGCCGCAAGGCGCTGGATAAAATCATTACCGAACAGGTTGGCGCCAACAGCAGCATGCACGGTCGCCTGACCAAACTGGATGCGCAGCTGAAAGAACAGATGAACCGCATTATCGAACGTCGCAGCGATGGCCTGACTTTCCACTATAAAGCTATCGACCAGGTACGCGCCGATGGCCAGCAGCTGGTGAATCAGGCGATGGGCGGCATTCTGCAGGACAGCATTAACGAGATGGGCGCCAAAGCGGTGCTCAAAGGCGGCGGTAATCCGCTACAGGGCATTCTCGGCAGCCTCGGCGGCCTGCAAACGGCGATTCAGGAGGAATGGAAAAACCAGGAGGCCGATTTCCAGCAGTTTGGTAAGGACGTCTGCAGCCGGGTGGTATCGCTGGAGGACAGCCGCAAAGCGCTGGTTGGCTCGTTAAAATAATCAAAATTTCGCGGCCCGCATACCTTTGGGCCGCGCACTTCTCCACTCAGGCGCGGCCGTGCGACACGCGTGAACGGCGAGCCAGAGAATCAATGATTACCGCAATCGCCAGTACCGCGCCGGTAATGATATAGCGCAGCGAAGACGGCAGGTTCAACAGCGTCAGCCCATTTGAAATCGACTGAATCACGATGATCCCCAATAGCGCGGACCAGGCGCTGCCGCGTCCGCCGAACAGGCTGGTGCCGCCGATCACCGCCGCGGCGATGGCGTTGAGGTTGACGTCGCCGGTGCCGGCCTGCTGGCTGGCGGAAGCCAGTCGCGACGCCGCGAGAATGCCGCCGAAGGTCGCAAGCGTGGTACACAGGACGAAAGCGCTCACATAAATCGCCCGCACGTTAATGCCCGAACGGCGCGCCGCTTCACGGTTGCCGCCAACCGCGAACATCGAGCGACCCCATTTTGTCCGTTTCAGCGCGTAGTTGAGGATCATCACGCAGGCGACAAAGAGACCGAAAATCCATGGAATACCGCGCCCCTGATTGAGGTAAAGCACCGCGGCCTCGAAGATAATCGTCAGCGCGATCGCGCGCGCCACTAGCGAGCTGACTCCCTCGGCGGAAAGATTGGCCGCCAGGCGCCGCGAGCGTTTTTTCAGGCCAAAAATAAGGATCGCCAGCCCTGGCAGCAATGCCATCAGGTGTGAGAACCAGCCGGGCATCACCAGCAGTTGGCCAAAGCGCACCAGCGGCGAAGTATAGGGCAGGTTGATGCTGCCGCTCGGCCCGAGGATATACAGCTGCATACCCAGCAGCGCCAGCAGGCCGGCGAGAGTGGCGACGAAACTCGGCATTCCGACGCGGGTATACAGCAGCGCGTAGACCAGCCCGACGGCCACGCCGCAGGCCAGCGCCACGGCGATGGCTCCCGCCAGCGGCCATCCTGCGTTCACCCACAGCACGCCGACGATAGCCGATGCCAGGCCGCTCATGGAGCCGACCGACAGGTCTATCTCACCAAGCATTAGCACGCAGACGATGCCGAGCGAGATAAACCCGACCGTCGCGCAGTCAAACAGCAGGTTCACCAGGTTATTCGGCGCGATATAGACCGGGTTGAGGAAGGTGAAAACCAGGGAAATCACAATCAGCCCGGCTATCACCGGCGCGGTGCCGAGATCGCCGGTTTTGATGCGGGTTATCTGCGCGCGTAGGGCGCCGAACAGCCCCTCGTCGTGACGAACGCGCTCATCGCTGCGATCCAGCGCGGTGTGGGATGCGGTCTTACTGTTCATAAAATTACATCGCTCCGGAAGTGGTTGGCTGTGATTTACGTTCAACCCGGCGTGAGACGGCGTTTTCCGTCGCGCCGGTGATCACGGCGACCAGATCCTGATTAGAAGCATCGGGCGTGAAGATCCCTTTGTTGCGCCCGAGACGCAGCACCACGATACGGTCGGCGACGGCGCGAACGTCTTCCATGTTGTGACTGATGATGATGACGCCAAGCCCGCGCTCGCGAACGCGCTCAATCAGGTTGAGCACTTCCGCGGTCTGCGCGACGCCCAGCGCCGCGGTGGGTTCATCGAGCATAATGATTTTAGGGTTCAGCAGCAGCGAACGGGCGATGGCGACGGTCTGCCGCTGGCCGCCGGAAAGCGATGCCACCGGTTCGCGTACCGACGGAATACGTGCCGCCAGCTCCTGCAGCAGCGTCCAGGCTTTCACTTCCATCGCCACTTCATCGAGCTGGAACGGCGAAATTTCATGACCCAGAAACAGGTTTGCCACCACATCAAGGTTTTCACACAGCGCCAGATCCTGAAACACCGTGGCAATACCGTATTCCAGCGCCTTGCCGGGGCTATCGAGGGTGACGGGGTTGCCGTCAAACTCAATGGTGCCGGAGGTCGGCTGGTGGACGCCGGCGAGGATCTTCACCAGCGTGGATTTGCCCGCGCCGTTGTCGCCGACCAGCGCGACCACCTCGCCGGCGTGGACTTCTAATTCGATATCCGTCAGCGCGGACACCGCGCCAAAATGTTTAGAGACGTTGCGCAGTTGCAGTATTGGCCGCCCGGCGGCGGAGTTGTGTTGTTGTTGCGGCATACAAAACGACCTCAATAATGGCGAAATCGCGCCCGCCGCGGCGGGCGCAGGGGCAAAAGTTACTTGCTGATGCCTAACTTCTGGCAGGCGGCGGCGTACTCGCCGCTACACACCTGATCCCAGGTCTGGATTTTTTTATCGAAGATTTCCGCTTTGATGTTTTTGGCCGTCACCACTTCCGGGGTAAATAGCTGGGAAGGGGTGTTGTACAGGGTGGTGCTGGCCTGCGGTTTTTTGCCCTGGATAAAATCAACCGCCACTTTGGCCGCCGCCGCGGCGACGATCTCCGATGGCTTGGAGATGGTGTTGTACTGATCGCCAGCGATGATCAGCTGCAGCGCGGCGATAGTGGCGTCATTGCCGGTGACCGGCGGCAGCGGCTGGACGCCGGCAGCCTTAAAGGCGGCAATTGCGCCGCCGCCGGTACCGTCGTTTGCCGCGACCACGCCCTTAATTTTGTCGCCAAAGCGGGTAACCTGCCCGGCGGTCCACTCCTGGGCTTTCGGCGGCGCCCACTCCGGGGTGTCGAATTCGGCCAACGTTTTGTAACCGGACTCTTTCAATCCGCGATGGATACCGTCGCGGATCAGCCCTGCGGCGGCATCGGTTGGCGAACCGTTAATTTGCAGCACGCCGGCATCCTGCGGCACGCCGCTCGCTTTCAGATGGTCGGTAAGAGATTTTGCGATGGCGTAGCCAATGCCCTCGTTATCAAATGAGACGTAGAAATCAGCCGGTTTGTCTGGTACCGGGCGATCATAGGCAATGACCTTGACCCCCTGCGCTTGGGCGTTTTCGACCAGCGCGGCGGCGGCGGAAGAGTCAACCGGATCCAGGACGATCACTTTCGCCCCCTGGGCGATAACCGAGTTGAACTGCTGCTGCTGGAGCGACGCGTTGGCGTTGGCATTCTGATAGATGACCTTACAATCCGCGCAAAGCTTGCTCATTTCCGCCTTAAAACCGGGGAAGTCGTGCTGTTCATAGCGGGTAGAGGCCTGATCGGGCATTAAAAAGGCCACGGTGGCGGACTCTGCAGACCAGGCT
Organism: Klebsiella sp. KPN54798; assembly: GCF_021184225.1. Lineage (NCBI taxonomy): Bacteria > Pseudomonadati > Pseudomonadota > Gammaproteobacteria > Enterobacterales > Enterobacteriaceae > Klebsiella > Klebsiella sp. KPN54798. The sequence goes on from NZ_CP089234.1 coordinate 747,182, forward strand.
GAAGCCGTGACGGTGCCGGATAGTGCGGCGAGTGTGATAAAAATATTACGGTAATTCATTGTGTTACCATCTTTTTTATAGGCTTAAGCCCGCCGGGTTGCGCCGACGTTACAGAGACTTTTTTAATCAGAGTTACCAATAATTCACATGTAGGATACGTCGGTTTTACATTTGCTCAACCGATGAAGCAGGATTACCACTGCGCAAAAAATGAGTCAAGAAAAGGAAAAAAGTCGATCGGATTTTGTGATTCGCTGCAAATAAGTGAACAAAAAAACGCCAGTCGATTTGACCGTAGCGGGAGAGGATGTAAGGGGAAAGATACGGGCGACGACGTGCCGCCCGCAGGGATTACTCTTCGCTGAGGAACAGCTCCAGCAGCGAATTTAAAAACAGTTTACCGTGCTCGGTAATTTGCCAGTTTTGCGCATCTTCCAGCAGATAGCCTTCGGCGATAGCGGCATCGATTTGCTGACGGATAACCTGCTCATCAAGGCCGGTATACAAGCTGAACTCCGCACGCGGCGCGGCCTCCAGCAGGCGAAAACGGTTCATAAAGAACTCAAACGGTTTATCCGCTTCTTCCACATCATGCTGACGCTCAAGGTAACGGCCTTCCATATACCCGCGCGGGTGGCGGGTTTTGGCGGTTCGCAGAATGCGTCCGTCAGGGAAGGTGATCTTGCCGTGCGCGCCGCAGCCGATGCCGAGGTAGTCGCCAAAGCGCCAGTAGTTGAGATTATGCTGACACTGGAAGCCTGGCTTAGCATAGGCGGACGTCTCGTACTGCTGATAGCCGGCGGCGCTCAGCAGCTGATGCCCCTGCTCGAAAATATCCCATAGCGCGTCGTCATCCGGCAGCACCGGCGGCCGGGAGCCGAACAAGGTGTTCGGCTCAATGGTCAGCTGGTACCACGACAGGTGCGGCGGGTTGAGGGCAATCGCCTGACGCAGATCGTCCAGCGCCTCCTCCAGCGACTGGTCCGGCAGACCGTGCATCAGGTCGAGGTTGAAGCTGCGCAAGCCGAGGCCGCTGGCGAGACGTGCTGCGCGCTTGGCCTCCTCCGGGCCGTGGATCCGCCCCAGGCGCTGCAGCTTCGGTTCGCTAAAGCTTTGTACGCCGATGGAGATGCGGTTCACCCCGGCGCGCTGATAATCAACGAAGCGATCGGCCTCCACGGTACCCGGGTTGGCTTCCATGGTGATTTCCGCCCCGGCGGCCAGCGGCAGGCAGGCGCGGACGCCATCGAGCAGGGTTTGCATGGCCAGGCCGGACAGCAGGCTCGGCGTTCCGCCGCCGATAAAAATAGTGCCTATTTCCCGTCCCTGGGCATAGTGCGCATCAGCCTGCAGATCGTTCAGCAGATGCTGGACGTAGTCATCATGCGGCACCTCGCCTTTCAGCGCATGCGAATTAAAATCGCAGTACGGGCATTTCTGCACGCACCAGGGAATATGGATATAGAGACTCAGCGGCGGCAAATTAGCCATTACGTAATGCTTCCAGTAACAGTTTCAGCGCCTGCCCGCGATGGGAAATGGCGCTCTTTTCTTCACGGCTCAGTTCGGCCGCGGTTTTCCCTTCTGACGGGACGAAGAAGATCGGGTCGTAACCGAAGCCGCCATGACCGGCGGCTTGTCGGGTGATTACCCCAGGCCAGCTGCCGTGGCACACCAGCGGCGTGGGATCCTCGGCATGGCGCAGATAGACCAGCACGCAGTGGAACTGGGCCTGACGCTGGTCGTCCGGCACGTCTTTTAACGCGTCGAGCAGCTTCTCAAGATTCTGCTGGTCGCTGGCATCGACGCCGGAATAGCGGGCGGAGTAAATACCCGGCGCGCCGCCAAGAGCATCGACGGCCAGACCGGAATCGTCGGCGATGGCCGGCAGGCCGGTGATCTGCGCCGCGTGGCGCGCTTTCAGAATCGCGTTTTCAATAAAGGTCAGGCCGGTCTCTTCCGCAGAGTCCACGCCCAGCTCGGTCTGAGCGACGATATCGAGACCAAAATCTTCCAGCAGCGAGGCCAGTTCGCGCACTTTGCCGGCGTTACCGGTAGCGAGGACGACTTTTTGCATGATGAATCCTGTTTATTCAGTTAGCGCCGCGACCGCAGTCGGGATCTGTTGTGGGGCGATGATTTTAACTTGCTTATGGCGGCCCAGCTCGCCTTTTTCAATCAGTACCTGGCTTTTGGCGACGCGGAACTGTTTGGCGAGAAATTTCACCAGGTGGGCATTGGCCTGGCCATCAACGGGCGGGGCGGTAATGGCGACTTTAAGCTCGTCGCCATGTACGCCCACGATGCTATCGCGGCTGGCCTTAGGCTGAATGTACAGCCTCAACACCAGCCCGTCAGCGCAGGTTTCAACGGCACTCATAGCGCCATCCACAGCCCCGGCAGCAGTACATTACCGGTGGCCTGCAGCACTTCGGCGATGCCCATATTGATTACGTACAACAGCAGTACCAGCACCATCGGCGAGAAATCGATACCGCCCATCGACGGCAGCAGGTTGCGGATAGGGCGCAGCAGCGGGTCCGCCAGCTGCATCAGCACATACTCCACCGGGCTACGGCCCTGGCTGACCCAGCTCATGATCGCCATCAACAGCAGTACCCAGAAGATCAACGAGCCGATGGTTTTCAGCAGAATAAGCAGAGCGGAGATCCAGATGATCGGCTGGAAGGTGATCACCATAAACAGCACGATCGCTTTGATGACGCATAGAATAAATGCCACCAGCAGCGAGGCGCTGTCAATCGGCCCCATTGCCGGGATAATCCGGCGCAGCGGTCCGACAATCGGCTGCGTGGCTTTCACCACAAACTGCGAAAACGGGTTGTAAAAGTCGCAGCGCGCCCACTGCATCCAGACGCGTAACAACACGACCATCGTGTAAAGCTCAATGACCGTTGAAAGCAGGAAAGTCAACGTCTTCATGGCGTTCCTCAGATTCCTTATTATTTGCTGTAGTCGCGCGCACCAAAAATGGCAGTACCGATGCGCACCATCGTGCTTCCCGCCGCGATTGCGGCTTCCATATCGTCCGACATTCCCAGAGACAACGTATCGACCGTGGGGTACCGCGTTTTTAATCGCGCAAATGCTACCGCCATTTGCCGGGCGACGGCAAACTGCCTTACATATTCTGACTCAGGCGCGGGAATGGCCATCAGGCCGCGCAGTTCCAGATGAGGTAACTCAGCGATCTCCGCCGCTAAGCCGTCGAGCGCTTCCAGCGGGATGCCGGATTTGCTCTGTTCATCGCTGATGTTAATTTGAATCAGCACCTTCAGCGGCGGCAAATGCGCCGGGCGCTGCTCGTTCAGGCGGGTGGCGATTTTCAGCCGATCGACGGTGTGGCACCAGTCAAAATGCTCTGCCACCAACCGGCTTTTGTTGGACTGCAGGGGGCCAATAAAGTGCCACTGCAGCCCGCTGACGCCAGCCTGCTGGAAATGGTTAATCTTCTCCACGCCCTCCTGGACGTAGTTTTCACCAAATGCCCGCTGGCCTGCCGCAATGGCTTCTTCGATCGCGCTCGCAGGTTTCGTTTTACTCACTGCAAGCAATGTCACTTCTTCTGGCGCACGCCCGCATCGGGCGGCAGCACCGGAGATTTTGTCCCGGACCTGTGCCAGGTTATGCGCAATATCGTTCATATTCCGAGGATGAGTTATGAAGCTGGAAGAAATCGTAGCCCTTAGTGTAAAGCATAATGTCTCCGATCTACACCTGTGCAATTCCGCCGCACCGCGCTGGCGGCGGCAGGGCAGGCTGGAGCCCGCGCCCTTTCCCGCGCCGGATATTGCGAATTTACTCAACGACTGGCTCGATGCCGCACAGTTACTGCACTGGCAGGAACACGGCCAGATTGACTTTGCGCTGAACCTGGCCTGCGGTGCGCGGCTGCGCGCCAGCGCCTTCGCCCATACGCGTGGGATATCGCTGGTGCTGCGTCTCCTTCCTGAACAGTGCCCGCGTCTGGATATGCTCGGCGCCCCGCCTGCGCTGAGCGAACTGCTGGCGGAAGAGAGTGGTTTGCTGTTGGTCACCGGAGCGACGGGCAGCGGCAAGTCGACCACCCTGGCGGCAATGGTGGGGCACCTCAATCAGCATCTTGATGGCCATATTCTGACGCTTGAAGATCCGGTGGAATTTATTCATCACAGCGAGCGCTGTCTGATCCAGCAGCGGGAAGTTGGCCGTCACTGTCCTTCGTTCGCCGCGGCGCTCCGCGTGGCGCTGCGCCAGGATCCGGATGTGATCCTGCTCGGGGAGCTACGCGACAGCGAAACCATTCGCCTGGCGTTAACCGCGGCGGAGACCGGGCACCTGGTAATGGCGACATTACATACCCGCGGCGCGGCGCCGGCGGTGGAGAGATTGATCGATGTCTTTCCGGCGGAGGAGAAAGATCAGGTTCGTAGCCAGCTTGCCGGAAGCCTGTGCGCGGTGCTGGCGCAAAAATTGTTACCTGCACGTCAGGGCGGGAGAGTTGCGCTATACGAGCTTCTGGTCAACACGCCAGCGGTGGCGAATTTGATCCGTGAAGGAAAAGTACATCAATTGCCTGGTGTGATGCAGACCGGGATGCAGGCCGGAATGTTGACCTTTACCCAGAGTTTTCAGCAACGTGTCGCTGCAGGCGCGCTATAAGATGAGAAAGAGATTGATATGACAGGTTAAATGATATGTTAGATGAATGTTTATTTGTTGTTTATTAATATTATTTGGTAATACAAATAACTTTTGATTATAAATTCAAATAACACATTCAGATTAGATATGTCGACAGTGAATACGCATTTCCAGGAAAAAAGTTTGATTATCTTTTGACAGCTTTGAGTCATTCGATTTATGCTGTTTGTGGGAATAGGATGATTCTCATGGAATAACGTTTCAGTTTGTAAATTACCTTGGTGATTTATAAATTCACGACTGTTTGTATCTTTTTTTATTCATTTAACCACCATGGCGGTGGGTAACAGCTAAGGAGAGTTTTAAGTGATTAATTTAAATGGAAATTCATCATCTTCTCGTCAGGTAACCTTTATTACCCACCCGTCTATTCAAAGCAAAGCCTTTGCCAGCTATCTGAGCGAAACCCTGATGGCACCGGTGGTTTTACAAAATATTAATAAACCGCTGGCGCAGCGTTTGGCAAAAGATTCTGTAATATTATTTGATATTGCAGTGTCAAATAAGAAATTAAACGGGGTGTGGCGGGATATTATTCGCCTGCAGGCAGATAATCCTCGTTTGTTGATTATTAATAGCGCACAAAAGTATGAGCTATACGAAATGGCGCAGTGGCCGGCTTTATATGGCGTGTTCCGGCATGACGATGATGAATCGCGCTTAATTGAGGGCGTTAAGGCCGTGCTGAACGGCGAGCAGACGGCTGAATTGAGCGTGATGCACCCGGCGATGTACGCTGCGGACCATGCATCGACTCCAGTAGAGAACTCGCCGCTGACCGAGCGGGAATGCGAGATCCTCAACGAACTGCGCTGCGGCGCAACGAACCTGGATATCGCCCGCGCGCTGTTTATCAGCGAGAACACGGTGCGGACGCACCTGTACAATGTGTTTCGTAAACTGAGCGTGAAAAATCGCACCCAGGCGGTGAGCTGGGCTAACGAACATCTGCGCCACTAAGCGGGTAAACGTGCGCCGTCAGCGGTCCGCCGGCGGCGCAGGAGGGCAGAGTTTAAAAGCTCTGCTCGAAGTAGCTTTCCAGTATGACTACGGCAGAGGCTGAATCGACGCTGCCTTTATTCAGCGCCCGGTAGCCGCCGTGTTCAAACAGGCCCGCGCGGGCCTCAACCGTACTCAGCCGTTCATCGTGGAGAAGGATCGCGACGCCAAAGCGGCCATGAATTTTATTGGCGAAATTACGCGCGCGCGCCGTCAGCGGTTGCTCGGTGCCGTCCATATTGAGCGGCAGGCCGACGATTACCGCCTCAGGCTGCCACTCTTTAAGCAGTTTTTCGATGACGTTCCAGTCCGGTTTACCGTCCTGCGCCTTCAGCGCCGGTAATGGTCGTGCGGTCGCGGTGATGCGTTGTCCCACCGCCACGCCGATGCTTTTGGTGCCAAAGTCAAAGCCGAGAAAGGTTCCGCTCATCACGCATGCCCCGCGACGCCTGGCATCGTCACAATGTCGATACCAATCAGTTTAGCCGCCTCGCGCCAGCGATCGGCGATCGGCGTACGGAAAAGAATATTCTGATCCGCCGGGGCGGTGAGCCAGGCATTATCTAAAATCTCCTGCTCCAGCTGCCCTTTCTCCCACGAAGAGTAGCCCAACGCAACCAGCACGTTGCCCGGCTGCCGATCGGTACCTAAGGTTTCAAGAACATCCCGCGAGGTGGTAATCACCGTGTTATCCGAGATGCGAATGCTCGAGGAAAAGTCAGAGGGCGGGGTATGCAAAATGAAGCCGCGGTCTTCCGCCAGCGGGCCTCCCAGCATCACCGGTTTATCCAGACGGATCTCTGGATTGCGCGGCTCCGGGACAATTTTGAGCTTCTCAAGGATCCCTTCCACCTGCAGATTTTCCAGCGGCTTATTGATAATAATGCCCATGGCACCCTCGTCGTTGTACTCGCAGATATAGACTACGGAGCGGCGAAAAATGGGGTCCTGAAGCGCGGGCATGGCAATCAGAAAGTGATGCTGTAAATTCATTGTCAGAGGTTCGTTCCTGGTTCAAAAAAGCAACACCCAGTATGCGGGCAAAGTAGAATGGTGTCGATGCACTTTATCTGGCCGGCGCCCGAGTGGCGTCAGGCTGGCTACGTTTCACGAGCGCGGTAATCCGCGCTCGCTGCGCCAAAAGCGGACGTTGGTCCGCCGTCGTGCTTATTTATCGATACGTCTTTCGATAGCGTCCATCAGCATACCGGTGATCGAAATATCCGGGAAGGCGGCTTCGATTTCGCGTACGCAGGTGGGGCTGGTGACGTTAATTTCCGTCAGACGGTCGCCGATGATATCCAGGCCGACGAAGATAAGGCCTTTGGCCTTCAGCGTCGGGCCGACGCGGCGGGCGATTTCCCAGTCGCTTTCGGTCAACGGGCGGGCTTCGCCGCGGCCGCCGGCGGCCAGATTGCCGCGGGTCTCGCCACCCTGCGGAATTCGCGCCAGGCAGTAAGGCACGGGCTCTCCATCCACTACCAACACGCGCTTGTCGCCATCTTTAATGGCCGGCAGATAGTTCTGCGCCATGCAGTAGCGGCTGCCCAGTTCGGTCAGCGTCTCGGCAATCACCCCAAGGTTTGGATCGCCGGCTTTAACACGGAAAATAGAGGCGCCGCCCATGCCGTCGAGCGGTTTCATGATGATATCGCCGTGCTTTTCCCAGAAGGCTTTCAGCTGGGCTTTATTGCGGGTGACCAACGTTTCCGGAGTCAGTTCAGAGAACCAGGCGGTGAACAGCTTCTCGTTACAGTCGCGCAGACTCTGCGGCTTGTTGACGATAAGCGTGCCTTTCTCTTCCGCTCGCTCCAGGATGTAGGTGGCATAAATAAATTCGGTATCAAACGGCGGATCCTTACGCATCAGGATGACGTCAAGGTCCGCCAGCGGCAGATCCTGCTCGCCGGTGAAGTCATACCATTTATCGTAGTTCTGTTCGACGCTCAGCGTGCGCGTCCGGGCGCGGGCTTCGCCGTTGATCAAATAGAGGTCGTTCATCTCCATATAATGGAGTTCATAGCCGCGACGCTGCGCCTCCAGCAACATAGCGAAGCTGGTGTCTTTCTTGATGTTGATGGTTGCGATGGGATCCATCACGATGCCGAGCTTGATCATGGTTCTTCTCCGTTAACGCCTCAACCTAAGTCGCCAAAACGCACCTGTAGGGCGGTGATGGCGGTGAGCGCAGTAGTCTCTGTACGCAGAACGCGCGGTCCCAACAGGATATCAGTAAACTGGTATTGCGCGGTCATCGCTATCTCTTCAGCCGACAGCCCGCCTTCCGGGCCAATCAGCAGACGGACGCGTTCAACCGGCAGCGGCAGCGTGTTAATGCTGGCGCTGGCGCGCGGGTGCAGGTTGAGCTTCAGCCCGCTGTCCTGCTCGGCGCACCACGCCTCCAGCTGCATCGCCGGACGTATTTCCGGTACCACGTTACGACCGCTCTGTTCGCAGGCGGCAATAGCGATTTTCTGCCACTGCTGGATCTTTTTCTGCAAACGTTCGGCATCCAGTTTAACGCCGCAGCGCTCGGAAAACAGTGGCGTTATGAGGCTTACCCCGAGTTCGATCGATTTCTGGATGGTGAATTCCATTTTTTCGCCGCGGGACATCACCTGGCCTAAATGGATATGCAGCGGCGATTCCCGATCGTCAGGTTCGCCACTGAGCACCTCAACCGTAACGTTTTTCTTACCGGCCTCGGTGATGACCGCGTCAAACACCTGGTTACTGCCGTCAAAAAGCTGTAGGTGCTGACCGGCGGTCATGCGCAGGACGCGGCCGACGTGGTTGGCCGCGTCATCGCTCAGCGCGATCTGGCTGCCGACAATGAGGCGTTCTGGATGATGGATGCGAGGAATGCGCATGCTTGATATTCCGTTCGTTGCGCAGATGCCAGCTTCCCGCCATCGGGCGGGAAGCACAGGGCTGCAAATTAACAATTGCCGCTAGTGTAGGTTAGCTCTTTTGCGCCTGGCAAGCCTGCTGGACATACGGATTATGGTTGCCCTGCACTTTCGCGATGCGCTCATCACGTTCACATTCCCAGGCGGTGACCGGGTACTGTTTATTCCAGGCGGTAAACAGCTGAGTTTGCTGGCGGGAAAGATTCAGCTGATAGCGGTCGCGCATATAGAAGTAGGTGCGGGCGATGGCGCCGCGAGCGCGGGCAGGGGGCTCGGCGATTTTATCTTTAAAATCGACCTTCATGGTGCACTGGCCGTACTGGCCTTCACCGCCGTTCCACTGGCTGTACATAAAGTTGCCGCGATCGCCATTCACTTCTCCCACCGCCGGCTGCAGGTTGTGCATATCGCTTTCCATCTTGCGGTATTCCGGATCTTTGGCGCAGTTTTTACGTCCACCCTCCTGCCAGCACTGACGCTGATGGCCGAACTGCCATGCCGGCACTACGTGCTCCCATTCAACCCGGCTGGCGCGGTTCTCATTTTTACGCACTTTATAGCCGCAGGATTCCAAATCGATAACGCCTTTTTTCCCCTGCCAGTCGATTTTACAGCCGCAATAAAAATCGCCCGGAACGTCGGCATTCACTTTGACGCCAGCGGCTTTGGCCTGGGAAAAACTATTAATACCAGCGGCCGCAAGCGGACCACTGACTGCCGCGCTCAATACCGCTACGGCTAAAACATGCATACGGGACATCGTTAACTCCGTGTCAAAACGAGCCCGCAACGTAGCGAATGAGGGTGCCGGATGCAATCAGTCAGATCAGAAAGTTTCTAATTAATTCCGATGGTTATTTTTCAGCCACCAGCAGATCGCCGCAGCGAACGCAGCGGTAGGTGGCCTCGCCGCGAACCACCCGGTTATGGCGACGGACGGTGAGCTGGTGCTGCTGACAGCGACAGCGATAGGGGAAGGTGTTCTGGCGGACCGAAGCGAGTTCAAAGCGGTGGGTGCGACGCGCGGGAACGCCAAGGACGCTCTCCATCATCCATTTCCACTCTTTCCCGTGCGGCGCGACGCGGCCGAAATGCTGCCAGACCAGCAGGTGCGCCAGCTCATGCGGCACCACTTCATCGATAAACTCCCGCTGATTTTCCAGCAGTAGCACCGGGTTTAAACGAATTTCGTTTTTCTCCAGCCAGGCGGTGCCGGCGGAAGTACCACGCTGCTGGTAGACCAGCGTCGGTTCCGCATAGCGGCGTTCCAGCTTGCGATTCGCATTGGTGAGATGCTCCCGCAGGCTGCGCATGACGGCCTGCTGAATAGCGATGGGAATACGGGGCGTTTTCATAGCGCCAGAGGATAGTGCGGCGGAGGGGGGAGAGCAAGAGGAAGCTTCCTCCCGGGATGGGAGGAAGCTCAGGAAGGTTAATCGCGGGCACCGATCTCGCGCAGTGGACGACCCTGCATCAGGTTACGTTCAATATGTTCCAGCGAGACGTTTTTGGTTTCCGGGATCAGCCACAGCGTCAGCAGGATAAACAGCACGTTCAGACCGCCGTACACCCAGAAGGTATTGGCGCTGCCCAGCGAGTTGAGCATGGTCAGGAAGGTGGCGCCGACAATCATGTTGGCAATCCAGTTGGTCGCTGTGGAGCAGGTGATACCGAAGTCGCGGCCTTTCAGCGGCTGGATTTCGGAGCACAGTACCCAAATCAGCGGGCCGGCGCTCATGGCGAAACCGACGATGAACATCAGCAGCATCAGGACGGCGATGTACTGGGCGGTAGAGGAGTGAATGCCGATGTGCATCATGGTACCCAGGACGCCCATACCCGCGGCCATCACGATAAAGCCAAGGATCAGCGTCGGTTTACGGCCCCAGCGGTCGACCAGACCGATGGCGATAAAGGTGGCCAGCACGTTAGTCAGACCGACGATCACTGTCCCCCACATTTGCTCAGTGGTGTTGGCATAACCCGCCAGCTCAAAGATCTTCGGCGCGTAGTACATGATGACGTTCATCCCGGTGAACTGTTGCATCACCTGCAGCAGGATGCCGAGGAACACCGCGCGGCGGAAGTTGCTGTTGTCTTTAAACAGCGACCAGCCGGACTGTTTTACCTTCAGGCTTTCACGGATTTCATCGAGCTCGCGTTTCGCTTCGGCGCTGGTATCGCGCAGGCGCAGCAGCACGCGTTCCGCATCGACAAAGCGACGTTTGGCGGCGAACCAGCGCGGGCTGTCCGGCAGGAAGATAACGCCGATCAGCAGCAATACCGCCGGAATGATGATAACCCCGAGCATCCAGCGCCATGCGCCGCTGTAGCTGAAAGCGGTGTCAGAGAGATAGGCGCCAAGGATCCCGATGGTGATCATCAGCTGGTACATGGAAATCATACTGCCGCGAATTTTTTCTGGGGCGATTTCCGACAGATACAGCGGAGCCGTATATGAGGCGACGCCCACCGCCAGGCCGAGCAGCACACGGGAAACCAGCAGGATCTCGACGTTTGGCGCGGCGGCAGAGAACAGCGAACCGGCGACGAAGAGGATGGCGCCGATCATCAGGCTCTTTTTCCGGCCCAGTTTGAAAGAGAGCCAGCCGCTGCCGACCGCGCCGACGGCAGCTCCGAACATCATGGAGCTGACCACCCACTCCTGGGTGTGGGCGGAAATCTGGAACTCATTGGCAATAAAGGGTAAGGCACCCGCAATAACACCGATATCAAGGCCGAACAGCAGGCCAGCCAGCGCGGCGAGGAAACAGACGAAGAACGTCATAGTCTTGTTCGAACGCCCTTGTTTTTTGTTGTCAGGCATAACGCCCTCCAGTTGAGTTATTGATTCTGTCGATGGTTAGGGTAGGACACTCGTCGGTAAAAAAACGTGACTATAATCACGGCTGTGTAATCGTTTCCACAAAGGTAAAGAAACGTAATTCATTAAATGCTTTTTAAATCAGCAATATAAACAAGGATAGACGACATTTTGAAAAACGGTAATCAGAGTTGACCGAAACAATATGTAGCATTGTGAAAAATGGGTACAGGAGATAGCGTCTTTGGGCAGAAGGTGACAGTCTTTACTATGTAATCGCTTTCATTTTGTGGCGGCCGCGCGTTGAAATGGGTGCGCAGAAAAGGGGGGGAGGTGTAAATAAAAAGGCCAGCGCGAGGCTGGCCTTGAAGAGAGGAAGCGCGGAGATTATTTCAGACCGGCCGCTTCCCGCAGCAGCGCCGCTTTGTCGGTTTTTTCCCATGGGAAATGTTCGCGACCAAAGTGACCGTAGGCTGCGGTTTCTTTGTAGATCGGGTGCAGCAGATCCAGCATCTGAATCAGGCCGTATGGACGCAGGTCGAAGAACTCGCGCACCAGCAGGGTCAGCTGTTCAGAAGGCACTTTCTCGGTGCCAAAGGTTTCCACCATGATGGACGTCGGTTCTGCAACGCCGATAGCGTAGGAAACCTGAATTTCGCAACGATCGGCCAGGCCTGCGGCAACGATGTTCTTCGCCACATAGCGCGCCGCGTAGGCTGCGGAACGGTCAACTTTAGACGGATCTTTACCGGAGAACGCGCCGCCGCCGTGGCGAGCCATGCCGCCGTAGGTATCAACGATGATCTTACGACCGGTCAGACCGCAGTCGCCCATCGGGCCGCCAATAACGAAACGGCCGGTCGGGTTGATGAAGAATTTGGTGGACGCGTTGAGCCATTCGGTCGGCAGAATCGGCTTGATAATCTCTTCCATCACTGCTTCCTGCAGGGATTTCTGATCGATATCTTCCGCATGCTGAGTCGACAGAACGACCGCGTCGATGCCGACGATTTTGCCGTCGTCATACTGGAAGGTCACCTGGCTTTTCGCATCCGGGCGCAGCCACGGCAGGGTGCCGTTTTTACGCACTTCAGCCTGACGCTGCACCAGACGGTGAGCGTAAGTCACCGGCGCCGGCATCAGCACGTCGGTTTCGTTAGTGGCGTAGCCAAACATCAGCCCCTGGTCGCCGGCGCCCTGTTCCAGCGGATCGGCACGGTCAACGCCCTGGTTAATGTCCGGAGACTGTTTACCAATGGCGCTCAGTACGGCGCACGAGTTGGCGTCAAAGCCCATATCGGAATGCACGTAGCCAATTTCGCGGACGGTGTTGCGGGTGATCTCTTCGATATCAACCCATGCGCTGGTGGTGATTTCGCCGCCTACCAGCACCATGCCGGTTTTGACATAGGTTTCACATGCGACACGCGCTTTCGGATCCTGCTCGAGGATCGCATCCAGCACGGCATCGGAGATTTGGTCAGCAATTTTGTCAGGATGCCCTTCTGATACGGACTCAGACGTAAAAAGGTGTTTTGCCATATTTTATTTCACCTGTGGACGATTCGGATAGCTCATACTGTTGTGTAATGTGGCTTTGGTGGATAATCAGCGCAAAGCCGCGCAGGTAGCGACACGAGCAGTCTGAGTGTTAATCAGTATAGACGGATTAACTTCTGGACGGCCATTTTAGGTCAAATCTTGAGCCCATTTCCAGCCTTTTTTGATGGCGGTCGCATTTATGGGAAAACCCGCCTGGCAAAATTTCCTGACAACCGCGCAAACAGGCACATTTTTATTTTGCTTTTTACCCCGCTTCTCGGTATAAAACGCCGCGCGCGGCTCATTAAAAAAGCGCACGGGGCATGGCCCTGTGGTGCCACTTCCAGCCGGGTTAAGCAGTCTGTATTTACAGAATCTAGCAGCGGCGTAGCGCCTGTTGCCCGGTATGTATAGCTTTGGCTTGTCGCCGACCCTGTCGCAGGGCGGTGTGGAGGTGATACCAGATAATGAACCACTGTTTTTCGTTTGATTCGTCGCGTCGTTCTGTCGCGCGTCAGCACTCCGCAACCTGCATCTCTCTCATGCAAACCAGCCGATGTTCACCCCATCTCGGCGCTTCTCAGGATTCCAGGGCCGGTCGGCCGTCAGAAAACTGAACAAGGGCGCTCTTGCCTGGCAAGAGTTTTCTCGTGGTTTCTCCGGACTGTCATACTCTGTTCGGCTACGTGTTTTACGATGATATGAATAAGAAACCGGTCGCGCAGTCGCAAAACCAGCAGATAGTGCTGGGCTTTAGGACTGTTCATGGGTTGTTATCGCATCTTTGGACTGCGATAGTAGTTAACTGTCTTACACTTATTATTAAAAATTGAGGTTCGCTATGTCTGACGACATGTCTATGGTTTCGCCTTCGTCAGCAGGCGAACACGGTGTACTACGTTCCATGCAGGAGGTAGCGATGAGCTCCCAGGAAGCCAGCAAGATGCTGCGTACTTATAATATTGCCTGGTGGGGCAATAACTATTATGACGTCAACGAACTGGGCCACATCAGCGTTTGCCCGGATCCGGACGTCCCGGAAGCGCGCGTTGACCTCGCGGAATTAGTCAAAGCCCGCGAGGCGCAAGGGCAGCGCTTGCCGGCGCTGTTCTGCTTCCCGCAGATCCTGCAGCACCGCCTGCGCTCGATCAACGCCGCCTTCAAACGCGCGCGTGAATCGTATGGCTATAACGGCGATTACTTCCTCGTCTACCCGATCAAGGTTAACCAGCACCGTCGCGTGATTGAATCGCTGATCCATTCCGGCGAGCCGTTGGGCCTGGAAGCCGGTTCGAAAGCGGAACTGATGGCCGTGCTGGCGCACGCCGGGATGACCCGCAGCGTCATCGTCTGTAATGGTTATAAAGACCGCGAATATATCCGTCTGGCGCTGGTGGGCGAGAAGATGGGCCACAAGGTCTATCTGGTCATTGAGAAGATGTCCGAGATCGCTATCGTACTGGAAGAGGCCGAGCGCCTGAACGTGGTGCCGCGCCTCGGCGTGCGTGCGCGTCTGGCCTCGCAGGGCTCCGGTAAATGGCAGTCCTCCGGCGGCGAGAAGTCCAAGTTCGGCCTCGCAGCGACCCAGGTGCTGCAACTGGTCGAAATTCTGCGCGAGGCAGGCCATCTTGAGAGCCTGCAACTGCTGCACTTCCACCTCGGTTCGCAGATGGCTAACATTCGCGATATCGCCACCGGCGTGCGTGAATCGGCGCGTTTCTACGTCGAACTGCATAAGCTGGGCGTCAATATTCAGTGCTTCGACGTCGGCGGCGGCCTGGGCGTGGACTATGAAGGCACCCGCTCGCAGTCCGATTGCTCGGTGAACTACGGTCTGAACGAATACGCCAACAATATCATCTGGGCGATCGGCGATGCCTGCGAAGAGAATGGCCTGCCGCACCCGACGGTGATCACCGAGTCCGGCCGCGCGGTGACCGCGCACCATACCGTGCTGGTTTCCAACATCATCGGCGTTGAGCGTAACGAATACACCGAGGCGACCCCGCCGGCGGAAGACGCTGCGCGTCCGCTGCAGAGCATGTGGGAAACCTGGCTGGAGATGCACGAGACCGGCAACCGCCGCTCGCTGCGCGAATGGCTGCACGACAGCCAGATGGACCTGCACGATATCCACATCGGCTACTCCTCAGGCACCTTCAACCTGCAGGAGCGCGCGTGGGCGGAACAGCTGTATCTGAACATGTGCCATGAGGTGCAGAAGCAGCTCGACCCGAGCAACCGCGCCCATCGTCCCATCATCGATGAGCTGCAGGAGCGAATGGCGGATAAAATCTACGTCAACTTCTCGTTGTTCCAGTCGATGCCGGATGCCTGGGGGATCGATCAGCTGTTCCCGGTGATGCCGCTGGAAGGGCTGAACAAGTCGCCGGAGCGCCGCGCGGTGCTGCTGGACATCACCTGCGATTCCGATGGCGCCATCGATCACTACGTGGACGGCGACGGGATCGCCACCACCATGCCGATGCCGGAATACGACCCGGAGAACCCGCCGATGCTGGGCTTCTTCATGGTTGGCGCCTATCAGGAGATCCTCGGCAACATGCACAACCTGTTCGGCGATACCGAGGCGGTGGACGTGTTCGTCTTCCCTGACGGCAGCGTTGAGGTTGAGCTGTCCGACGAGGGCGATACCGTAGCGGATATGCTGCAGTATGTGCAGCTGGATCCGAACACGCTGCTGACCCAGTTCCGCGATCAGGTGAAAAATACCGGTCTGGACGATGCGCTGCAGCAGCAGTTCCTCGAGGAGTTCGAGGCGGGACTGTACGGCTATACTTATCTGGAAGACGAGTAGCCGCTGATGCCCGGTGGCGCTGCGCTGACCGGGCCTGCGTATGTCGGCCGGATAAGGCGAAGCCGTCATCCGGCAGCATGCGATACTCACTTGAACCCGTATGCATTACCGGCGATAATTCACGCCAATAAGCGATTTATCTATCAAACCCTTCCTCGTCGGGCCTAACGACGCGGAGGGGTTTTTTTATACTTATTTTTTACGTTCCACGACTGTCAAAAGAGGTCATATCCATGAGCACTTTAGGTCATCAATACGATAACTCTCTGGTATCCAATGCCTTTGGCTTTCTGCGTTTGCCGATGAACTTTATGCCGTATGAAAGCGATGCGGACTGGGTCATCACCGGCGTGCCGTTCGATATGGCGACCTCCGGGCGCGCGGGCGGCCGTCATGGCCCGGCGGCGATCCGTCAGGTTTCCACTAACCTTGCCTGGGAGCACAACCGTTTCCCGTGGAACTTCGATATGCGCGAGCGCCTGAACGTGGTGGACTGCGGGGATCTGGTGTACGCCTTCGGCGACGCGCGCGAAATGAGCGAGAAGCTGCAGGCTCACGCCGAGAAGCTGCTGGCGGCCGGCAAACGTATGCTCTCCTTTGGCGGCGACCACTTCGTTACCCTGCCGCTGCTGCGCGCCCATGCCAAGCACTTTGGTAAAATGGCGTTGGTGCACTTCGATGCTCACACCGATACCTACGCCAACGGCTGCGAGTTCGACCACGGCACCATGTTCTATACCGCGCCGAACGAAGGGCTTATCGATCCGAACCACTCCGTACAGATCGGGATCCGCACCGAATTCGACAAAGACAATGGCTTTACGGTGCTCGACGCCGGCCAGGTTAACGACCGCAGCGTTGATGACGTGATTGCCCAGGTGAAGCAGATCGTCGGCGACATGCCGGTGTACCTGACCTTTGATATCGACTGTCTGGATCCGGCGTTTGCGCCAGGCACCGGTACCCCGGTTATCGGTGGGCTGACCTCCGACCGCGCGATCAAGCTGGTGCGCGGCCTGAAGGACCTGAACATCGTCGGGATGGACGTGGTGGAAGTCGCCCCGGCCTACGATCAGTCCGAAATTACCGCTCTGGCGGCGGCGACCCTGGCGCTGGAGATGCTGTACATCCAGGCGGCGAAAAAGGGCGAATAACCCGGTAACCCCTGTGCCGTACGGTACAGGGGTTAATCAAGGCGCCGGCCGCTGGGCCCGCGACCGCCGTCAAGGCGCACCGCATACTGGGCGATACAGTCCACACCGAAGCCGACCGGTCCCTGGGTAAAGCCGGATTCGAAGGTGGCGATAATCCCCTGGCCCCATTCGGCTTTATCCGGCAACCCATCGCGATAATCACGTTTGGTATATACCCTAAATAATTCGAGTTGCCGGACAAAACGGCTAGCCGTTTTGAACAGCGCTTGCGCTGGCCCCGTAGGGGCGAGGCCCAGGGATAGACCGAGTTATTGCCAACGCACATGCAGCTTGAAGTATGACGGGTATAAGCGTTACGTAAAAAGAGTTCCAAGTGGCTGTCTTCAATAAAGCCCTGGCTATTTGATTGTTGGCTGGCAAAGATTGGTGAGGAGGCGCTAGCGCCTCCCGCTGATGATTATTTAATCCCGTCGGCCTTCATGCGATCGCGAATATGCTGGGCGCGCGCTTCTGAGGCCGGGTGATCGTCAAACATGGAGCTCTGACGGCCGGCTTCCAGCTTGGCCAGTTTCTCGAAGCTGGTGGCCAGTCCCGACGGATTGATACCGCGCTTACGCAGCAGGTCGTAAGAGTAGTCATCCGCTTCCGATTCCTGACGCTGGGAGAACTGCGAGTTCACCAGTTTTTCGCCCAGATCGCCCAACTGAGACTGCGACAGGCTACCGACGATACCGCCCGCGGAGGCCGCCGCCGCACGCACGGCGTTGGTACCCAGGGCGACCTGCATGCCTTTCTTCACGTGGCCCAGCGCGACGTGGCCCATTTCGTGGCCGATCACCGCCTCGACTTCATTATCGTTCATCAGATCCATCAGCCCGCTGTAGACGCGGATGCAGCCGTTGGCCATGGCGAAGGCGTTGACATCCTTGGTCTCATAGACCTTGTAGTTCACGGGCTGACCATTGATGTTATCGCCCAGCGCAGCCGCGATTTTGTTCAGCCGCTGGCTGTATTCACTGTTGGCCGGGGCGATTTTCGCTTTGGCGTCCATCTCTTTACAGGCCTGGTCGCTTAAGGTTTTCACCTGCGCGTCGCTGAGAGAGTATGCCTGGAAGGCTTCGGCGCCTGAGCTGAGCAGACCGTTGGAGTCCATGTTCTGACATCCGGTGAGGGTTGCTGCGATCCCAAGAGCAAGTACGGTTGAGCGAATTTTCATTTTTATCTTCCACAATCTTATGGTTGTTTATCCGAAAATACGGCGACGGCAGGGAACCGTATTCTGCGTAAATTATAAAGAGTATCGCAGGATGCGGGCGAGCGGATTCCGGCGTAGCACAACCTGTTCCAGAGATTTCTTAAAGGGCAAAAGGATGCTCCATGTACATGACTTGTCGCTTGGGTTACATTGTTCACACTTTTTTCCGGCGTAGCCCAAAACGCGCTCTCGTCAAGTCGTTAAGGGCATGGCCTTCAACAGTCCGAACTGGAGTCAAAATGTCCTCACGTAAAGAGCTTGCTAACGCTATTCGTGCGCTGAGCATGGACGCTGTACAGAAAGCCAAATCCGGCCACCCGGGGGCCCCGATGGGTATGGCTGACATTGCCGAAGTGCTGTGGCGTGATTTCCTGAACCATAACCCGAACAATCCGGCCTGGGCTGACCGTGACCGTTTTGTGTTGTCAAATGGCCATGGTTCGATGCTGATTTACAGCCTGCTGCACCTCACTGGCTACGATCTGCCGATTGAAGAGCTGAAAAACTTCCGCCAGCTGCACTCCAAAACCCCGGGTCACCCGGAAGTCGGCTACACCGCAGGCGTGGAAACCACCACCGGTCCGCTGGGCCAGGGTATCGCTAACGCGGTCGGGATGGCTATCGCCGAGAAAACCCTGGCGGCGCAGTTCAACCGTCCGGGACACGATATCGTCGACCACTACACCTACGCCTTCATGGGCGACGGCTGCATGATGGAAGGCATTTCTCACGAAGTGTGCTCCCTGGCCGGTACCCTGAAACTGGGTAAACTGGTGGCGTTCTATGATGACAACGGCATCTCCATCGACGGCCACGTTGAAGGCTGGTTCACCGACGACACCGCGAAACGCTTTGAAGCCTACGGCTGGCACGTGGTGCGCGGCGTGGACGGTCACGACGCTGACGCCATCAAACGCGCGGTAGAAGAAGCACGGGCGGTCACCGACAAACCGTCCCTGCTGATGTGCAAAACCATCATCGGTTTCGGTTCGCCGAACAAAGCCGGCACCCACGACTCCCACGGCGCGCCGCTGGGCGACGCCGAAATCGCCCTGACCCGCGAAGCGCTGGGCTGGAAACACGCGCCGTTTGACATCCCGTCTGACATCTATGCCCAGTGGGATGCCAAAGAAGCCGGCCAGGCGAAAGAAGCCGCATGGAACGAGAAGTTCGCGGCTTACGCCAAAGCCTTCCCGCAGGAAGCAGCCGAATTCACCCGCCGTATGAAAGGCGAGATGCCGTCTGACTTCGACGCGAAAGCTAACGAGTTCATCGCGAAGCTGCAGGCCAACCCGGCGAAAATCGCCAGCCGTAAAGCCTCGCAGAACGCCATCGAAGCTTTCGGCCCGCTGCTGCCGGAATTCCTCGGCGGCTCCGCAGATCTCGCGCCGTCCAACCTGACCCTGTGGTCTGGCTCTAAGCCGATCAACGAAGACGCTGCCGGGAACTACATCCACTACGGCGTGCGCGAGTTCGGTATGACCGCTATCGCCAACGGTATCGCGCTGCACGGCGGCTTCCTGCCGTACACCTCCACCTTCCTGATGTTCGTGGAATACGCGCGTAACGCGGTACGTATGGCCGCGCTGATGAAACAGCGTCAGGTGATGGTCTACACCCACGACTCCATCGGTCTGGGCGAAGACGGCCCGACTCACCAGCCGGTAGAGCAGGTGGCTTCCCTGCGCGTGACCCCGAACATGTCCACCTGGCGTCCGTGTGACCAGGTGGAATCCGCGATTGCGTGGAAATATGGCGTGGAGCGTCAGGACGGCCCGACCGCGCTGATCCTCTCCCGTCAGAACCTGGCGCAGCAGGAGCGTACCGCAGAGCAGCTGGCGAACGTGGCCCGCGGCGGTTATGTGCTGAAAGATTGCGCCGGCCAGCCGGAGCTGATCTTCATCGCCACCGGTTCAGAAGTGGAGCTGGCGGTTGCCGCATGGGACAAACTGACTGCCGAAGGCGTGAAGGCGCGCGTGGTTTCCATGCCGTCCACCGACGCGTTCGACAAGCAGGATGCGGCTTATCGCGAATCCGTACTGCCGAAAGCCGTGACCGCGCGCGTTGCCGTGGAAGCGGGTATCGCTGACTACTGGTTCAAATACGTTGGCCTGAACGGCGCTATCGTTGGCATGACCACCTTCGGTGAGTCTGCGCCGGCTGAGCAGCTGTTCGAGGAGTTCGGCTTCACCGTTGATAACGTGGTCGCTAAAGCGAAAGCGCTGCTGTAATCGCTGGTACGGTGCGGGCTGATGCCCTCACCCCAACCCTCTCCCACAGGAGAGGGTGCAAACACCAAAACGGTAACCCCTGGGTTACCGTTTTGCTTTTATCTCGCCACCCGGCTTTTTGTATCTGCTATTCCTGAACCATGTAATACGGTTGTAAATTATTCCAGAGAAAATGTGATGTGAGTCATATAGCTGGTTTATTGCGCTGGACAAACATTCCTTTTATTCCTCATTTCGCTTATTCTAGCTGAAGCGTTTCAGTCGTTTAAATGTTCGACAATTAATCAATCAGTCGCAGTTTGCAGCTGGTAAGGTTCCCCTCAGAGCGTTGCTGGATTACTCTGTCAGCCACCTCATAACAGGGACAGCCTTGCAGGAGATCTATGACCATTCGCATCGCGATTAATGGCTTCGGTCGCATTGGACGCAACGTGGTTCGTGCTCTATATGAATCCGGGCGTCGTGCGGAAATCACCGTGGTGGCAATCAATGAGCTGGCGGATGCCGCGGGCATCGCGCATTTATTGAAATATGACACCAGCCATGGCCGTTTCGCCTGGGATGTCCGTCAGGAGCGCGAGCAGCTGTTTGTTGGCGACGATGCCATCCGTCTGCTGCATGAGCCGACCATTGCGGCGCTGCCCTGGCGCGAACTGGCGGTGGACGTCGTGCTTGACTGTACCGGGGTATACGGGAGTCGTGAACACGGTGAAGCCCATCTTCAGGCGGGGGCGAAAAAAGTGCTCTTTTCCCACCCCGGCGGCAACGACCTCGACGCGACGGTGGTGTACGGCGTAAATCAGGATGAACTTCGCGCCGGGCATCGCATTGTCTCCAACGCCTCCTGCACCACCAACTGCATTATTCCGATCATTAAACTGCTCGATGACGCCTATGGCATTGAGTCCGGCACCGTCACCACCATTCACTCGGCGATGCATGACCAGCAGGTGATTGACGCTTATCATCCGGATCTGCGGCGTACCCGCGCGGCCAGCCAGTCGATCATTCCGGTGGATACCAAACTGGCGGCAGGGATCACCCGTATTTTTCCGCAATTTAACGACCGTTTTGAAGCGATTGCCGTGCGGGTGCCGACGATTAACGTGACGGCAATTGACCTGAGCGTGACGGTGAAAAAACCGGTAAAAGCATGTGAAGTCAACCAGTTGCTGCAAAAAGCAGCACAAGGTGCATTTCATGGTATAGTTGACTATACGGAATTACCGTTGGTCTCGACAGATTTTAACCACGATCCGCACAGCGCCATCGTCGATGGTACGCAAACCCGGGTCAGTGGCGCGCATCTGATCAAAACGCTGGTCTGGTGCGATAACGAATGGGGCTTTGCTAACCGAATGCTCGACACGACGTTAGCGATGGCGGCTATTGGTTTCAGGTTCGACGCGTAAACGTCGACAAAACTTTATGAATCAACGAGAGGATTCACCATGTCTGTAATTAAGATGACCGATCTGGATCTGGCTGGTAAACGCGTTTTTATCCGTGCGGATCTGAACGTACCAGTTAAAGACGGGAAAGTAACCAGCGACGCACGTATCCGTGCATCTCTGCCGACCATTGAACTGGCGCTGAAGCAGGGCGCGAAAGTCATGGTTACTTCTCACCTGGGTCGTCCGACCGAAGGCGAGTACAACGAAGAATTCTCTCTGCTGCCGGTTGTTAATTACCTGAAAGACAAACTGTCCAACCCGGTACGCCTGGTTAAAGACTACCTGGACGGCGTGGAAGTGGCTGCCGGTGAACTGGTGGTGCTGGAAAACGTTCGCTTCAACAAAGGCGAGAAAAAAGACGACGAAGAACTGTCTAAGAAATACGCTGCGCTGTGCGACGTGTTCGTGATGGACGCTTTCGGTACTGCGCACCGCGCGCAGGCTTCCACCCACGGCATCGGCAAATTTGCTGACGTGGCGTGCGCAGGCCCGCTGCTGGCCGCTGAACTGGACGCGCTGGGTAAAGCGCTGAAAGAGCCAGCTCGTCCGATGGTCGCTATCGTTGGTGGTTCTAAAGTGTCCACCAAACTGACCGTTCTGGATTCCCTGTCTAAAATCGCTGACCAGCTGATCGTGGGCGGCGGTATCGCTAACACCTTCGTTGCCGCTCAGGGCCACAACGTCGGTAAATCCCTGTACGAAGCAGATCTGGTTGATGAAGCCAAGCGCCTGCTGGGCACCTGCGATATCCCGGTTCCGACCGACGTTCGCGTAGCGACCGAGTTCTCCGAAACCGCAACGGCAACCCTGAAATCTGTTAACGACATCAAAGATGACGAGCAGATTCTGGACCTTGGCGACGTTTCCGCACAGAAACTGGCTGAAATCCTGAAGAACGCCAAAACCATCCTGTGGAACGGCCCGGTTGGCGTATTCGAATTCCCTAACTTCCGTAAAGGGACTGAAATCGTGGCTAACGCTATCGCGGACAGCGAAGGTTTCTCCATCGCCGGCGGCGGTGACACCCTGGCAGCGATCGACCTGTTCGGCATCGCTGACAAAATTTCCTACATCTCCACTGGCGGCGGCGCATTCCTTGAATTCGTCGAAGGCAAAGTCCTGCCGGCAGTAGCGATGCTCGAAGAGCGCGCTAAGCAGTAATTCAGTTCAGGCGGGGAAACCCGCCTGTTTTTCAGCGCGCTTAAGGGCTCGCGAACCTTCTTCAACGGTCGAAGATACAGATACAGGACTAAGTAACATGTCTAAAATTTTTGATTTCGTAAAACCGGGCGTCATCACTGGCGACGACGTTCAGAAAGTGTTCCAGGTAGCGAAAGAAAACAACTTTGCACTACCGGCGGTAAACTGCGTAGGTACTGATTCCATCAACGCCGTTCTGGAAGCTGCAGCGAAAGTTCGCTCTCCGGTTATCGTTCAGTTCTCTAACGGCGGCGCAGCGTTCATCGCAGGTAAAGGCGTGAAAACTGACGTTCCTCAGGGTGCTGCTATCCTCGGCGCTATCTCTGGCGCCCACCACGTGCACCAGATGGCTGAACACTACGGCGTGCCGGTTATCCTGCACACTGACCACTGCGCGAAGAAACTGCTGCCGTGGATCGACGGCCTGCTGGACGCCGGTGAAAAACACTTCGCCGCTACTGGCAAACCGCTGTTCTCTTCACACATGATCGACCTGTCTGAAGAGTCCCTGCACGAAAACATCGAGATCTGCTCTAAGTACCTGGCGCGCATGGCCAAAATGGGCATGACCCTGGAAATCGAACTGGGCTGCACCGGCGGTGAAGAAGACGGCGTGGATAACAGCCACATGGACGCTTCCGCCCTGTACACCCAGCCGGAAGACGTGGATTACGCCTACACCGAGCTGAGCAAAATCAGCCCGCGTTTCACCATCGCCGCTTCCTTCGGTAACGTACACGGCGTGTACAAACCAGGTAACGTAGTTCTGACCCCGACCATCCTGCGCGACTCTCAGGAATATGTTTCCAAGAAACACAACCTGCCGCACAACAGCCTGAACTTCGTGTTCCACGGCGGTTCCGGTTCTTCCGCTCAGGAAATCAAAGACTCCGTCAGCTACGGCGTGGTGAAAATGAACATTGATACCGACACCCAATGGGCAACCTGGGACGGTATCCTGCAGTATTACAAAGCGAACGAAGCTTACCTGCAGGGCCAGCTGGGCAACCCGAAAGGCGAAGACCAGCCGAACAAGAAATACTACGACCCGCGCGTATGGCTGCGTGCTGCCCAGACTTCCATGGTGACTCGTCTGGAGCAGGCATTTAAAGAGCTGAACGCGATCGACGTTCTGTAAGAAAAATCTGTTTCTTACCCGGAAGCCCGCAGCAATGCGGGCTTTTTTATTATCTTAACAACAGGATAGCGCGGCAGAAAACTGTGATCCATTTGGCAAAACGTGCACTTATTGTTTACCCTATAACCTGACTGCCCTGTCGCAGGCTGAGTTATTTACTTCCCCCCAGGGGATTCATAAGGAATGTTAAATGGAAGATTTGAACGTTGTCGATAGCATCAACCACGCCGGGACGTGGCTGGCACGCAACCAGGAGCTGCTGCTGAGCTATGCCGTCAACATCGTCGCGGCTATCGCTATCCTGATCGTCGGGATGATCGTGGCGCGCGTCGTCTCTAATACCGTCAACCGCCTGATGCTGGCGCGTAAAATTGACGCTACCGTGGCCGATTTTCTCTCTGCGCTGGTGCGCTATGCGGTTATCGCTTTTACGCTGATTGCCGCCCTGGGGCGGGTAGGCGTGCAGACCGCCTCGGTGATTGCGGTGCTGGGTGCTGCCGGTTTGGCGGTGGGTTTAGCGCTACAGGGATCGCTGTCGAACCTTGCCGCAGGCGTACTGCTGGTGATGTTCCGCCCGTTCCGCGCTGGCGAGTATGTCGACCTTGGCGGCGTGGCAGGTACGGTGTTGAACGTGCAGATTTTCTCCACCACCCTGCGTACCGCGGACGGTAAGGTAGTGGTGGTCCCGAACGGGAAAATCATCGCCGGCAATATCATTAACTTCTCCCGGGAACCGGCGCGTCGCAATGAGTTTATTATCGGCGTCGCTTACGATGCTGATATCGACAAGGTAAAGCAGCTGCTGACCTCGATTATCGAATCTGACGATCGAATTCTGCGCGATCGGGAAATGACCGTTCGTCTGAACGAACTCGGCGCCTCGTCGGTGAACTTCGTGGTGCGCGTGTGGAGCAAAAGCAGCGATCTGCAAAACGTCTACTGGGATATCCTCGAGCGTATCAAGCGTGAATTTGACGCCAACGGCATCAGCTTCCCTTACCCGCAGATGGATGTTCATGTGGTGCGCCTGCCGGAAAAAGCAGAGTAAAGCGCCTCTCAATAACTCAGGCCGGCCATGCCGGCCTTTTTCAATAGCTCATCATTAGTTGTTCTAATTAATGATTAATTATTTCAATTTCCGCTAATAATTCATTCGCGCTATAGTCAGCGCCACTCTCGAACTCAGCGGATAAATCCTTATGTATACTTATTACTTTCAGGGGCTTGCCCTGGGAGCGGCTATGATATTGCCGCTTGGCCCACAAAATGCCTTTGTGATGAATCAGGGGATCCGTCGTCAGTATCATCTGATGATTGCCCTGCTATGCGCGGTCAGCGACTTGCTGTTAATCTGCGCTGGCATTTTCGGCGGTAGCGCACTGCTGATGCAATCCCCGTGGCTGCTGGCGCTAGTGACCTGGGGCGGCGTGGCCTTTTTGCTGTGGTATGGCTTCGGCGCATTGAAAACGGCGTTCAGTCAGAGTCTTGAACTCGCCAATGCAGAGGTAATGCAGCAGGGGCGCTGGAAAATCATTATCACCATGCTGGCGGTGACCTGGCTTAACCCGCACGTTTATCTGGACACCTTTGTGGTGTTAGGCAGCCTGGGAGGTCAGCTGGCGGTGGAGCCGAAGCGCTGGTTTGCGCTAGGGACCATTAGCGCCTCTTTCCTGTGGTTCTTTGGCCTGGCGCTGTTAGCCGCCTGGCTGGCGCCGCGACTGCGTACCGCCAGAGCCCAGCGGATCATCAATATTGTGGTCGGCGCCGTCATGTGGTTTATTGCGTTTCAGCTGGCAAGAGAAGGCGTCAGCCATATCCAGGCGTTGCTTAACTAAGCGTTGTCCGATGGACTTTCCTGCTGTACGCGCTAAGCTTGCTGGCATGCGTCCCGTAAGGGCGATTTAAGTAACATGGAGAAACGACAGTGAAGTTAAAAGTCTTAGCCCTGGCGGCAACACTCGGATTGACCACGATGGCGGCACAGGCCAGCGAATTGCCGGATGGCCCGCACATTGTGACTTCAGGCACAGCAAGCGTTGCCGCGGTTCCGGACATCGCCACCCTGGCGATCGAAGTGAACGTGTCGGCAAAAGACGCCGCGTCGGCAAAAAAACAGGCTGACGATCGCGTTGCGCAATATCTCTCTTTCCTCGAAAAGAGCGGTATTGCTAAAAAGGACATCAACTCGGCGAATCTGCGTACCCAGCCTGATTACGACTATCAGAACGGGAAAAGCATTCTGAAAGGCTATCGCGCGGTGCGCACAGTGGAAGTGACCTTGCGCCAGCTGGATAAACTCAACGGTCTGCTGGATGGCGCCCTGAAAGCGGGTCTCAACGAGATTCGCTCCGTCTCGCTGGGCGTTGCGCAACCGGACGCCTACAAAGATAAAGCGCGTAAAGCGGCGATCGACGACGCCGTGCATCAGGCGCAGGAGCTGGCCGCAGGCTTCCACAGCAAGCTGGGTCCGGTGTACAGCGTGCGCTACCATGTCTCCAACTATCAGCCGAGCCCGATGGTTCGCATGATGAAGGCCGCTGACGCTGCGCCGGTTTCTGCCCAGGAAACCTACGAGCAGGCGACTATCCAGTTTGACGACCAGGTCGATGTAGTCTTTGAGCTGCAGCCGGCGCAAGCCGCTGCTCCAGCCACCCCGGCGAAACCGGCGGAAACGCCGAAACCGGCCCAGTAAGCGATAGAAACAAAAAAGCCACTTCAGCGAAGTGGCTTTTTTATGCCCGCGGTTTAATCCTGACGCAGCACCTTGTGTCCGTAGTCAATGAGCGCATCGGTCACCCGGCGCATCATGCGGCTTTCCGGGGCGAAGCGGTGCCAGTAGAGCATGCGGCGCTGGAACAGGCCCGGGGTGAGATCGATAAGTTCGCCGCTGTTGAGCTCTTTTTCGATCTGCAGATGCGGGATCATACAGCAGGTGGTGCCCTGGCGCGCCAGCTGCACGAAAGCTTCCGACGAGTTGACGATGTGGCAGGGGACGCTGCCCGGCGGCAGGTCGAAGTTTTGCTGCAGGAACGCCTGATGCATATCGTCCAGATGGTCGAAGGCGACGACCGGCGCCTTAAGCAGCGCCGAACGCGTCACGCCATTCGGGAAATAGCGTTGCGCAAACTCTTTTGATGCGACAAACAGGTAATCGAGCGCCCCCAGCTGATCCACCAGGCAGCTTGGCAGCGCCTGCGGCTGGATACTCACTGCGCCCACTACTTCGCCACGGCGCAGGCGCTCCTGGGTGCGGGTTTCATCTTCCACCTGCAGGTTGAGACGAATAGGGGAGTCTGACAGAACGTTGGCCAGCGCCGGCAGCAGCCAGGTCGCCAGACTGTCGGCGTTCACCGCCAGCGACAGCAGCAGCGGCGTCGAGCCGGTTTGTTCATCGCCCAGCCACTCTTCCTCCAGCAGTTCAACCTGGCGCAACAGAGCCAGCAGTTTCTGTCCTTGCTCGGTGGGGCGCGGCGGCACGGTACGCACCAGCAGCGGCTGGCCGAACATATTTTCCAGCTGCTTAATACGCTGTGAGACGGCGGACTGGGTAATACATAGCTTCTGCGCGGCGCGCTCAAATCCTCGTTCCCTAATCACCGCATCCAGCGCTTGTAGTGTCCTGTAGTCCGGTCGTTTCATTATTCTGGCGTGCCCCCATAACTAATCGTTATCTCGCACTATGACATAAATTTTTATTTGATACAGACGAAATTGGTCTGTTCAGTTGTGTGATCTGCATCGCAGGGACATTTCCACTATCGATGTTCTATAATGCGCCACAGGCATTCACATCTCGGACCAGAATTATGACGCAGGATGAACTGAAAAAAGCGGTAGGTTGGGCAGCACTGCAATATGTACAGCCAGGGACTATTGTCGGCGTAGGCACCGGCTCGACGGCGGCCCATTTTATTGACGCGCTGGGCACCATGAAGGGGCAGATCGAAGGGGCGGTTTCCAGCTCCGACGCCTCCACCGAGAAGCTGAAAAGCCTCGGGATCACCGTCTTCGATCTTAACAGCGTCGATCGCCTGGGGATCTATGTTGACGGCGCGGATGAGATCAACGGCCATATGCAGATGATCAAAGGCGGCGGCGCGGCGCTGACCCGTGAAAAGATCATCGCCTCGGTCGCGGATAAATTTATCTGCATCGCCGACGCCTCCAAGCAGGTCGATATTCTGGGCAAGTTCCCGCTGCCGGTGGAAGTCATTCCGATGGCGCGCAGCGCCGTGGCGCGTCAGCTGGTCAAGCTGGGCGGCCGTCCAGAGTACCGTCAGGGCGTGGTGACCGATAACGGCAACGTGATCCTTGACGTGCACGGCCTGGAAATTCTCGATGCGATCGCGCTGGAAAACGCGATCAACGGTATTCCTGGCGTCGTCACCGTGGGGCTGTTCGCCAACCGTGGCGCCGACGTGGCGCTGATTGGCACTGCCGACGGCGTGAAGACCATCGTAAAATAGTCTGTCCGCAGGGAGCCGACCGGCTCCCTCGCAAATATTTTTTCATCAGGTGCAATTTGGTGACTTCTGTCACATTTATGCAACCATTCTGATTTACACGCTACCATTTCTTCTCTTTCTGGTGTTTTGTCCTGCGATTTCCCTCTGGATGACATTTCTTCAGGACGGCGACGCAAACGTTCATATTGCCGCGATAGTTTTTTTTGATATGTTGCTGAGACGAACTTTCGTTCAGCACGACATCAGTTAAGACAAAACAGGACGGGGAAATGGCTAAGGTATCACTGGAAAAAGACAAGATTAAATTTCTGCTGGTTGAAGGTGTGCATCAAAAGGCAATCGATAGCCTTCGCGCAGCGGGTTACACCAACATTGAATTTCATAAAGGCGCGCTGGATTCAGAACAGCTGAAAGCGTCGATCCGTGATGCCCATTTCATCGGCCTGCGTTCCCGTACCCATCTGACTGAAGAGATTTTCGCCGCAGCGGAAAAACTGGTTGCCGTCGGTTGCTTCTGCATCGGGACCAACCAAGTCGATCTGAACGCCGCTGCGAAGCGCGGTATTCCGGTGTTTAACGCGCCGTTCTCTAACACCCGCTCGGTGGCCGAGTTGGTGATCGGCGAACTGCTGCTGATGCTGCGCGGCGTGCCGGAAGCCAACGCCAAAGCGCACCGCGGGGTGTGGAACAAGCAGGCGGTCGGCAGCTTCGAAGCGCGTGGTAAAAAGCTGGGCATCATCGGTTACGGCCACATCGGTACCCAGCTTGGCATTCTGGCGGAATCGCTGGGAATGCACGTCTTCTTCTATGATATTGAAAACAAACTGCCGCTCGGCAACGCCACTCAGGTACAGCATCTCTCCGACCTGCTGAACATGAGCGATGTGGTCAGCCTGCACGTGCCGGAAAACGCCTCTACCAAAAATATGATGGGCGCGGAAGAACTGGCGCTGATGAAGCCGGGCGCGCTGCTGATCAACGCCTCCCGCGGTACCGTGGTGGACATTCCGGCGCTATGCGATGCGCTGGCCAGTAAGCATCTGGCCGGGGCGGCTATCGACGTCTTCCCGACTGAACCTGCGACCAACAGCGACCCCTTTACTTCGCCGCTGTGCGAGTTTGATAACGTGATCCTCACACCGCATATCGGTGGCTCCACTCAGGAAGCGCAGGAGAACATCGGTCTGGAAGTGGCTGGCAAGCTGGCGAAATACTCTGACAACGGGTCAACCCTGTCGGCAGTTAACTTCCCGGAAGTTTCTCTACCGCTGCACGGCGGCCGCCGTCTGCTGCATATCCATGAGAACCGGCCGGGCGTCCTGACCGCAATCAACCAAATCTTCGCCGCGCAGAGCATCAACATTGCCGCCCAGTATCTGCAAACGTCGCCGCAGATGGGCTACGTGGTGATTGATATTGAAGCGGAAGAAGATGTTGCCCAGCAGGCGCTGCAGGCAATGAAAGCGATCCCGGGGACTATCCGCGCCCGTCTGTTGTTCTAATCATTTTTGCCTCTCGGGCAGGTCGCGTACCTGCCCGTTTTTTTGTTAATACTTTCCAGGCTGAATTTCTCGTCCCCGCGTACCTACCAACACCAGGTTTTTCCCGGGGTGATGACCGCCGGCAGCGGGATATCCCACTCTTCGCTCGGCAGGCTATCCACCTGCTGGCAGTCGTGCGCGTAGCCCACCGGCTGCAGGCGATACTGCTGCCAGTTTTGCAGCGTCCGGTCGTAAAAACCGCCGCCCATTCCCAGCCGTTGGCCACTGACATCGAAGGCCACCAGCGGGGTCACCAGCACATCGAGTTCAGCCAGCGGCAGCACATCCCGCACATCGAGCTTCGGTTCGCGGATCTTCAGGCGATTCACGATCAGTTGGCTCTGCGGATGGTAGTGTAAAAACAGCAGATTGCCGGGGCTAAAGGGATGCAGCACCGGGAGATATACCCGCTTGCCGGCGCGCCAGAGCTGGTCGATCAGCGGCTGAGTGTCCAGCTCGCCGTCAAAGGAGAGAAACAGCGCCACGTTGTGGGCGAGAACTACCGGCGGCCAGGCCATCATCCGCTCGGCGGCCTGTTGGGCAAACAGGCGCTGTTGCTCCGGGCTGAGTGCGCGTCGACGATCGCGGATCTGCTGGCGAATATGCTGACGGGAGAGCAGGGTATCGGTCTGTATAGTCATGCAGGTCTCGTTACGAGCTGGCGAAACAATAGGAGCAAGTGTAATACAGGGCGGCTTCAGCCGAAAACACGTATGGGGGATGATGCGAAGTAAAGAAGGGAATCTCCGAGATGCCGCCGCAGGCTGTAACCCTTGAACCCTTGGTTCAAGGTGAATGTGTCGTCACGGTTTTAAGGCTTCTCGGACGAACCGAGCATGCTCACCAACCGTGGAGCGCCACATTCTTGTGGTATGAAATATCGGCTCAGGGGACTGGCCCGCTTGCAAACATCTCAGAGAAATTTTGTTCTTGCGATTACTCTAACACAGTTAACTGCAAAGTGTTATTCAAACTTCGACCCTGGCTTTTCGCTTATGCGACCTTGCTCAAGCAATGCTTGTTCGATGGTCTGCTGAAGCATGCGAATGCGCTGCTCCATGCTGGAAGCGTAGTCGCGGGTCTTCGCTTTTTCCTGAGTCAACTCATAGCTGATGTTCAACGCCGCGATGAAGACCAGCTGCTCAGTATTTGTGACTCTAGTGCGTTCTTTTAAATCTTGCAACCGCTGATTAAGGTCTTCAGCTGCCTGATTCAGGGCATCCCTTTGTTCAGGCGGGCAATTCACTCGCAGTGAACGGCCGAAAATTTGGAGATCTACGGGTTGTGCAGACATGCCACCTTCCTGCTGATTGACTGCGCTGCCTTCACACCCTGGCCCGGGTCTGCGAAGGGGCGACACTATAGCTACCCTGGTGCGAAGATACAAGCCCTATTCTGGTTCACCAGGGTCCAAAGTGGTAGCATACCATGAATATTCCTCCCAACGATGACGAATGCGCATGTCTATACAGAACGAAATGCCTGGTTACAACGATGTAGACCAGTTACTGAACCAACAAGGGGTAGGTCTCACCCCGGCCGAAATGCACGGTTTGATCAGCGGATTGCTGTGCGGCGGCAACACGGACAGCAGCTGGCAGCCGCTGGTGCACGACCTGACCAACGAAGGTCTCGCCTTTGGCCATGAACTGGCTCAGGCGCTGCGTAACATGCATTCCGCCATCAGCGATTCACTGGATGACGACGGTTTCCTCTTTCAACTGTATCTGCCGGAAGGCGATGCGGTGAGCGTCTTTGACCGTGCCGACGCCCTCGCCGGTTGGGTCAACCACTTCCTGCTTGGTCTTGGCGTTAGCCAGCCGAAGCTGGATAAAGTGAAGGATGAAACCGGGGAAGCGATTGACGATCTGCGTAATATTGCCCAGCTGGGCTACGATGAAGACGAAGATCAGGAAGAGCTGGAGATGTCTCTGGAGGAGATTATCGAGTATGTCCGCGTTGCCGCACTGCTGTGCCACGACACCTTTGCCCGTCAGCAGCCAACCGCACCGGAAGTCCGCAAACCGACATTACACTAACTAAAATTCGTTCAGGGGGCGTCATGACTCAGCAGGAATTTCTATCGCGTCGCCAGACGCTGTTGGCGCAGATGCAGCCAGGCAGCGCGGCGCTGATTTTCGCCGCACCGGAAGCGGTGCGCAGTGCAGATTCGGAATATCCCTACCGGCAGAACAGCGATTTCTGGTACTTCACCGGCTTTAACGAACCGGAAGCGCTGCTGGTGTTGATTAAAAGCGATGAAACCCACAACCATAGCGTGCTGTTCAACCGGGTTCGCGATCTGACCGCTGAGATCTGGTTTGGACGCCGTCTGGGCCAGGAGGCCGCGCCGGCGAAGCTTGGCGTCGACCGGGCGCTGGCGTTCAGCGAAATCAACCAGCAGCTGTATCAGCTGCTCAACGGTCTGGACGCGATCTACTTCGCCCAGGGTGAATATGCCTATGCCGATGAGATTGTGTTCAACGCCCTCGAAAAACTGCGCAAAGGCTCGCGCCAGAATCTGCAGGCGCCGAACTCGGTTATCGACTGGCGGCCCATTGTGCATGAGATGCGCCTGTTTAAATCTGCGGAAGAGCTTGCCGTGATGCGCCGCGCCGGGGAGATCACCGCGCTGGCCCATACCCGGGCGATGGAAAAATGCCGCCCTGGCATGTTCGAATATCAGCTGGAAGGTGAAATTCTCCATGAATTCAACCGCCACGGGGCACGTTTCCCCTCCTATAACACCATCGTTGGCGGCGGCGAAAACGGCTGTATTCTGCACTACACCGAAAACGAATCTGAACTGCGCGACGGCGATTTAGTCCTGATTGACGCCGGCTGCGAGTATCGCGGCTATGCCGGGGACATTACCCGCACCTTCCCGGTAAACGGTAAATTTACCCAGCCGCAGCGCGAGATCTACGACATTGTGCTCGAATCGCTGGAGACCGCGCTGAAACTCTATCGGCCGGGCACCTCGATCTGTCAGGTCAACCAGGAAGTGGTGCGCATTATGATTACCGGCCTGGTGCGGCTGGGGATCCTGAAAGGCGAGATTGACGAGCTTATCGCCAACAACGCCCACCGCCCGTACTTTATGCATGGCCTGAGCCACTGGCTGGGTCTGGATGTGCACGATGTCGGTAATTACGACACCGACCGTTCGCGCGTCCTGGAGCCGGGAATGGTGCTGACCGTCGAGCCGGGACTGTATATCGCCACCGATGCCGACGTGCCGGCGCAGTATCGCGGCATCGGCATCCGTATTGAAGATGACATCGTGATTACCGAAGACGGTAACGAAAATCTCACTGCCGGCGTGGTGAAGAAGGCGGATGAGATCGAGGCGCTGATGGCGGCGGCGCGCCAGTCATGAGCGTGCTGATCGTCGGCGGCGGGATGACCGGGGCGACGCTCGCGCTGGCCATCTCCCGTTTTACCGGCGGCGCGCTGCCGGTCCACCTCATTGAAGCGCAGGATCCGCATTCGTCACGCCACCCTGGCTTTGACGACCGGGCGATCGCCCTGGCTGCGGGCACCTGCCAGCAGCTGGCGCGTATCGGTATCTGGCAACGCCTCGCCGAACGCGCGACGCCCATCCAGCGAGTACACGTCAGCGACCGCGGTCATGCCGGGTTTGTGAATCTGGCGGCCGCGGATTATGGCCTGTCGGCGCTGGGCCAGGTGGTTGAACTCCACGATGTCGGCCAGCGGCTGTTTGGTCTGCTGCGCGAGGCGCCGGGCGTCACGCTGCACTGTCCGGCGAAAGTGGAAGCGGTCAGTCGCAGCCAGGAGAGCGTCAGCCTTACGCTTGAGGGCGGCGAAATCATTAACGGTAAGCTGCTGGTGGCGGCGGACGGTTCCCGTTCGGCACTGGGCGCCCGCTGCGGCATCAGCTGGCAGCAGCAGCCGTATGAGCAGATAGCGATCATTGCTAACGTCAGCACCGCGTTGCCCCACGAAGGTCGCGCCTTCGAGCGCTTTACCGAGCATGGCCCGCTGGCGATGCTGCCGATGTCGCAAGGGCGCTGCTCGCTGGTGTGGTGTCATCCGCAGTCGCGCCGCGATGAGGTGCAGAGCTGGTCTGACGAACGCTTTTGTCAGGAGCTGCAGCAGGCGTTCGGCTGGCGGCTGGGGCGTATTACCCACGCCGGGAAGCGCAGCGTCTATCCGCTGGCCCTCACCACCGCCAGCCGCGCGGTGTCGCACCGCCTGGCGCTGGTCGGCAATGCGGCGCAGACGCTGCACCCGATCGCCGGGCAGGGCTTTAATCTCGGCCTGCGCGATGTGATGAGCCTGGCGGAATTACTCGCTGACGCCCATCTCAGCGGCGAAGATGTCGGTCATTATCCGCTGCTGTGCCGCTATCAGGCGCGCAGGGCAGGGGATAAAGCCGCCACCATCGGCGTGACCGATGGGCTGGTGCATCTGTTTGCCAACCGTTGGGCGCCGCTGGTGGCGGGGCGCAACGTCGGTCTGATGGCGATGGAATTATTTACCCCGGCGCGCGATGCGCTGGCGCAGCGTACCCTCGGTTGGGTTCCCCGTTAAGGAGTAGAACGTGCAAAGTGTTGATGTTGCCATTGTTGGCGGTGGAATGGTGGGGCTGGCGGTAGCCTGCGGTCTACAGGGTAGCGGCCTGCGCGTCGCAGTGCTGGAGAAAGCAGAGCCGCGACCGCTGGCCGCCGATGCGCCGCCGGCGCTGCGCGTTTCGGCAATTAATGCCGCCAGCGAAAAGCTGCTGACAAAGCTGGACGTCTGGCGCGAGATCGTCGCCCTGCGGGCCAGCTGCTATCACGGTATGGAAGTGTGGGATAAAGACAGCTTTGGCCACATTAGCTTCGATGACCAGAGCATGGGCTTTAGCCACCTTGGCTATATTATCGAAAATGCCGTAGTGCATCATGCATTGTGGCAGAAGGCGCAGCGTTGCGCTGACGTTACCCTGCTGGCTCCGGCGGAACTTCAGCAGGTGGCGTGGGGCGAGAATGAAGCCTTTCTCAGCCTGCAGGACGGCAGCATGCTGACCGCGCGGCTGGTGATCGGCGCCGATGGTGCCAATTCATGGCTGCGCAATAAAGCCGATATTCCGCTGACCTTCTGGGATTACCATCATCATGCGCTGGTGGCGACCATCCGTACCGCTGAGCCGCATCAGGCGGTGGCCCGCCAGGCGTTCCATGGCGACGGGATCCTCGCCTTCCTGCCGCTCAGCGATCCGCACCTGTGCTCGATCGTCTGGTCGCTATCGCCGGGGGAAGCGCAGCGGATGCAGCAGGCTGATGAAACCACCTTCAACCAGGCGCTGAATATCGCGTTCGATAATCGCCTTGGCCTCTGCCAGCTGGCAAGTGAACGTGAAGTTTTCCCGCTGACCGGCCGCTATGCCCGTCAGTTTGCCGCCCACCGGCTGGCGCTGGTCGGCGATGCCGCGCATACCATCCATCCGCTGGCCGGGCAGGGGGTCAACCTCGGTTTTATGGATGCCGCCGAGCTTATTGACGAGCTGAAGCGCCTGCACGTCCAGGGCAAAGATATCGGCCAGCATCTTTATCTGCGCCGCTACGAGCGCAGCCGCAAGCACAGCGCGGCGCTGATGCTGGCGGGCATGCAGGGCTTCCGCGAAATGTTCTCCGGGAGCCATCCGGCGAAGAAACTTCTTCGCGATGTGGGACTCAAACTGGCCGATACGCTGCCGGGCGTGAAACCGCAGCTGATTCGCCAGGCGATGGGCCTCAACGATCTGCCTGCCTGGTTACGTTAACCGCGTCACACTTCTTTCACCCGGCCTGGGCGCCGGGTTTTCCCCCTCATTTGAAATATTCTAATTTCACCTCTTTTTTCGCATTAGATTTATTAATGCGTCCTTTTTTTTGTTAAAGAAATTAGAGCCGTAAAATCGCATAAAACACCATCATTACCTAATTGTCGCGCCGTTAATGTTAATTTTATGTGGCGTAAATCGCTTTTTTCCAGTCAATAACTCTGTAGGCTTTTCGGCGGATTTTAGCCATAAGCTAATGTGATGCCCTGAATGAGCTTATGGTTTAGCGCCGGGTTCGGTGGTAAGTTCAGGCCAAAGAGAACGTTTGCGTCGGCGTCCGTCAGCGATGCCGACGCCGAATTTCGTGGCGCAAAATCGCCGACAATTTCGTGGCTGGTTCCGTTTTATTCGATGAGGAAAAGATGGCTCAACAGACTCCGTTGTATGAACAACACACGCTGTGCGGCGCGCGCATGGTGGATTTCCATGGCTGGATGATGCCGCTGCATTACGGGTCCCAGATTGATGAGCACCATGCGGTGCGCGGCGATGCAGGGATGTTCGATGTGTCGCATATGACCATCGTCGATTTCCACGGCAGCCGGATCCGCGAGTTCTTGCGCTATTTGCTGGCCAACGATGTGGCGAAGCTCACCACCCCGGGCAAAGCGCTCTACACGGGAATGCTTACCGCCTCCGCCGGCGTCATCGATGACCTGATTGTCTATTTCCTTTCTGAAGATTATTTCCGCCTCGTTGTTAACTCCGCCACCCGCGAAAAAGACCTCGCCTGGATCTCCGAACAAGCTGAACCTTACGGCCTTGAAATTACCGTTCGCGACGATCTGTCGCTGATCGCGGTGCAGGGCCCCCAGGCGAAAGCGAAGGCGGCGACGCTGTTTACCGACGCTCAGCGTCAGGCCGTGGAAGGCATGAAGCCGTTCTTCGGCGTGCAGGCCGGCGACCTGTTTATCGCCACCACCGGCTATACCGGCGAAGCGGGTTATGAAATTGCGATGCCGAACGAGCAGGCGGCTGATTTCTGGCGCGGTCTGCTGGACGCTGGCGTTAAGCCGTGCGGTCTTGGCGCGCGCGACACCCTGCGCCTGGAGGCCGGGATGAACTTGTACGGCCAGGAGATGGACGAAGGCGTTTCCCCGCTGGCGGCGAACATGGGCTGGACTATCGCCTGGGAGCCCGCCGATCGTAACTTCATCGGCCGCGAAGCGCTGGAGATGCAGCGCGAAAAAGGCACCGAGCAGCTGGTTGGCCTGGTGATGACCGAGAAAGGCGTCCTGCGCGGTGGTCTGCCGGTCCGTTTTACCGATAGCGACGGTAATCAAAAAGAAGGCATTATCACCAGCGGCACCTTCTCGCCGACGCTGGGCTACAGCATCGCGCTGGCTCGCGTGCCGGCCGGGATTGGCGACACCGCGGTGGTGCAAATCCGTAACCGTGAAATGCCGGTAAAAGTGACTAAACCTGGTTTTGTACGCAATGGCAAAGCCATTGTGTGATTTCCCTTTTTTGGAGATGAATTGATGAGCAACGTACCAGCAGAACTGAAATACAGCAAAGAACACGAGTGGCTGCGTAAAGAAGCGGACGGTACCTATACCGTTGGGATCACCGAGCACGCGCAGGAGCTGCTTGGCGATATGGTTTTCGTTGACCTGCCGGAAGTGGGCGCCACCGTTGAAGCGGGCGCCGATTGCGCGGTTGCCGAATCCGTGAAGGCGGCCTCCGATATCTACGCGCCGATTAGCGGTGAAATCGTTGCCGTCAACGAAGAGCTGAACGACTCTCCGGAACTGGTCAACAGCGACCCGTATACCGACGGCTGGATCTTCAAGATCAAAGCCAGCGACGAAGCGCAGGTTGCCGCGCTGCTGGATGCCGCCGCGTATGAAGCTTTACTGGAAGACGAATAAATACGCTTCATCCTTCACGCTGCAGGGGCGTTGGCTTCCTGGCTCCCCCCGGTCACTTACTTTTGTAAGCTCCCGGGGAGTCGCTGTGTCGCCGCCTTCCTGCAACGCGAATGATTTTGCGTATTCTGGCCCGGTAAGCATCAGCGCTTGCCGGGCAAACCAGTCAGACAACCACGATTCACCGCACGTTTCAGGAACCATCGCTCATGACTCAGACTTTAAGTCAGCTTGAAAACCGCGACGCCTTTATTGAACGTCACATTGGCCCGGACGCTCAGCAGCAGCAAGAGATGCTGAAGACCGTCGGCGCGGATTCGCTTAACGCCCTGATCGGCCAGATTGTGCCGCAGGCTATCCAGCTGGCGACCCCACCGCAGGTGGGCGACGCGACTACCGAATTCGCCGCGCTGGCGGAGCTGAAGGCGATTGCCAGTCGCAACAAGCGCTTCAAGTCTTACATCGGCATGGGCTATACCGCCGTGCAGCTGCCGCCGGTCATTCAGCGCAACATGCTGGAAAACCCGGGCTGGTATACCGCCTATACCCCTTACCAGCCGGAAGTATCCCAGGGCCGTCTGGAGTCGCTGCTCAACTTCCAGCAGGTCACTCTGGATCTGACCGGGTTGGATATCGCTTCCGCTTCGCTGCTTGATGAAGCCACCGCCGCCGCCGAAGCGATGGCGATGGCCAAACGCGTCAGTAAACTGAAGAGCGCCAACCGCTTCTTCGTTGCCGCCGACGTCCATCCGCAAACCCTGGACGTGGTTCGCACCCGCGCGGAAACCTTCGGCTTCGACGTCATCGTCGATGACGCCGACAAAGTGCTCGATCACCAGGATGTCTTCGGCGTGCTGCTGCAGCAGGTGGGCACCACCGGCGAAATCCACGATTACAGCAAACTGATCGCCGAGCTGAAAGCGCGCAAAGTGATTGTCAGCGTCGCTGCCGACTTTATGGCGCTGGTGCTGCTGACGGCGCCGGGCAAGCAGGGCGCGGATATCGTTTTCGGTTCCGCCCAACGCTTCGGCGTGCCGATGGGCTACGGCGGCCCGCACGCGGCCTTCTTCGCGGCGAAAGATGAATTCAAACGCTCCATGCCGGGCCGGATTATCGGCGTATCGAAAGATGCGGCGGGGAATACCGCGCTGCGCATGGCGATGCAGACTCGCGAGCAGCACATCCGCCGTGAGAAAGCGAACTCCAACATTTGTACCTCGCAGGTGCTGCTGGCCAACATCGCCAGCCTGTACGCGGTATTCCACGGCCCGGCGGGTCTGAAACGTATCGCTGGTCGCATTCATCGTCTGACCGACATTCTGGCCGACGGCCTGCAGAAGAAAGGGCTGAAGCTGCGTCATGCCCACTACTTCGACACCCTGTGCGTCGAAGTGGCGGATAAAGCTGCGGTGCTGGCGCGTGCCGAAGACCTGCAGATTAACCTGCGCAGCGATATTCACGGCGCGGTGGGCATTACGCTCGATGAAGCGACCACCCGCGAAGATGTGCTGAACCTGTTCCGCGCCATCGTCGGCGACGATCACGGTCTGGATATCGATACCCTGGATAAAGACGTGGCGCTGGATAGCCGTTCGATCCCGGCGGCGATGCTGCGCGACGATGCGATCCTCACCCATCCGGTGTTTAACCGCTACCATAGCGAAACCGAGATGATGCGCTACATGCACGCCCTGGAGCGTAAAGATCTGGCGCTGAACCAGGCGATGATCCCGCTGGGCTCCTGCACCATGAAACTGAACGCCGCGGCGGAGATGATCCCGATCACCTGGCCGGAATTCGCCGAGCTGCACCCGTTCTGCCCGGTCGAGCAGGCGGAAGGGTATCAGCAGATGATCGCCCAGCTTTCCGACTGGCTGGTGAAACTGACCGGCTATGACGCCGTCTGCATGCAGCCGAACTCCGGCGCGCAGGGTGAATATGCTGGCCTGCTGGCGATTCGCCATTATCACGAGAGCCGCAACGAAGGCCATCGCGATATCTGCCTGATCCCTAGCTCCGCGCACGGCACCAACCCGGCTTCCGCGCAGATGGCGGGTATGCAGGTAGTGGTCGTTGCCTGTGATAAAAACGGCAACATCGATCTCGCCGATCTGCGTGAAAAAGCAGAGCAGGCGGGGGCCAATCTCTCCTGCATCATGGTCACCTATCCGTCGACCCATGGCGTGTATGAAGAGACCATTCGCGAAGTGTGCGAGATCGTGCACCAGTTTGGCGGCCAGGTTTATCTCGACGGCGCCAACATGAACGCCCAGGTCGGGATCACCTCTCCGGGCTTTATCGGCGCCGACGTTTCGCACCTCAACCTGCATAAAACGTTCTGCATTCCGCACGGCGGCGGCGGCCCGGGCATGGGCCCAATCGGCGTGAAAGCGCACCTGGCGCCGTTCGTGCCGGGCCACAGCGTGGTACAGATTGAAGGGATGCTGACCCGCCAGGGCGCGGTTTCCGCCGCGCCGTTCGGCAGCGCGTCCATTCTACCGATCAGCTGGATGTATATCCGTATGATGGGCGCGGAAGGGCTGAAGCAGGCGAGCCAGAACGCGATCCTTAACGCCAACTACATCGCTACCCGGCTGAAAGATGCCTACCCGGTGCTCTACACCGGTCGCGATGGTCGCGTAGCGCACGAATGCATTCTCGATATTCGTCCGCTGAAAGAAGAGACCGGCATTAGCGAGCTGGATATCGCCAAGCGCCTGATCGACTTTGGCTTCCATGCCCCGACCATGTCTTTCCCGGTAGCGGGGACGCTGATGGTTGAGCCGACGGAATCGGAAAGCAAGGTCGAGCTGGACCGCTTTATCGACGCGATGCTGGCGATCCGCGCGGAAATCGACCGCGTCAAAGCCGGCGAATGGCCGCTGGAGGATAACCCTTTGGTGAACGCGCCACACACCCAGGGCGAGTTGGTGGGCGAGTGGAACCATCCGTACAGCCGTGAGCTGGCGGTATTCCCGGCAGGGTTGCACAACAAGTACTGGCCGACGGTGAAACGTCTGGATGATGTCTACGGCGACCGCAACCTGTTCTGCTCCTGCGTGCCGATGAGCGAATACCAGTAAGTTTGCGTTTTAGCTAAACTTTTAAAGGCGCTGCGGCGCCTTTATTTTTTTGGAGGGAAGGTATGGGAATAGCTCTTATTAGCGGCGCGAGCCGCGGCATAGGCCGGGCGACGGCGCTGCTGTTGGCGCAGGAAGGATATACCGTGGCGGTCAATTACCATCACAACATTAACGCCGCCACCGAGGTGGTGAATACCATTGTGGCGTCTGGCGGCAAAGCCACGGCGCTGCGGGCGGACATCAGCGATGAAGCGCAGGTGATGGCGATGTTTGAGGCGATCGACCGCATGGGCGAGCCGCTGACGGCGCTGGTCAACAACGCCGGGATCCTGTTTACCCAGTGTACGGTGGAGAGCCTGAGCGCCGAGCGTATTAACCGCGTGCTGGCCACCAACGTCACCGGTTATTTCCTCTGCTGTCGTGAGGCGGTAAAACGGATGTCGCATCGGCATGGCGGCAAGGGTGGGGCGATAGTTAACGTGTCGTCGGCGGCCTCGCGCCTTGGCGCGCCGGGGGAGTACGTTGACTATGCCGCGTCGAAAGGGGCGGTAGATACCCTGACCACCGGGCTGGCGCTGGAGGTGGCGGCGCAAGGGATCCGGGTCAACGGAGTGCGTCCGGGGCTGATTTATACCGAGATGCACGCCTCCGGCGGT
Organism: Klebsiella sp. KPN54798; assembly: GCF_021184225.1. Lineage (NCBI taxonomy): Bacteria > Pseudomonadati > Pseudomonadota > Gammaproteobacteria > Enterobacterales > Enterobacteriaceae > Klebsiella > Klebsiella sp. KPN54798. The sequence continues at coordinate 788,851 of NZ_CP089234.1, forward strand.
GAACCGGGACGCGTGGATCGAGTGAAAGGTTCGCTACCGATGCAGCGCGGCGGCCAGCCGGAAGAGGTCGCTCAGGCCATTGCCTGGCTGCTGAGCGACAAAGCGTCGTATGTGACGGGTAGCTTCCTTGAACTGGCGGGCGGGAAATAACCCGTAGATGTCTATTGCCCGGCGGCGCTGCGCTTGCCGGGCCTACGGGGTCAAAGCCGAATGGTAGGCCGGGTAAGGCGTAGCCGCCACCCGGCATAAAAACCGCTAAAGCCCGGCGGCCTACCAGGAGGCCAGCCACAGCCTCAGGCGCATTCCCCAACTGCTGGTCCAGCCGGTGGTGACCGACTTCACCTCGCCTTGAGAAATGACCACCAGCGTTGGCGTTACCTGGATATCCCACTGCCGCGCCAGCTGGCCGCTTGGATCATTCACCGTCGGCAGCGTCATTTTCTTCCTGGTCAGCCACTTCTCCAGCGCGGCGTTATCGCCGGAACGCAGGGCTATCGTCAGCACATTGCCGCTGTCCGCGGCAAGCGATGCCACCGACGGCGTGGTATAGCGACAAACTCCGCACCAGGTCGCCCAGACGTACAGCAGCAGCGGCTTTTGCTGGCTCATGGCGTTCAGATCCAGCGTCCTGCCGTCGAGTGTCTGCAGCGATGTGGCGCTGACGTTTTGCGGCAGCGCGGGCTGGCGAAAATAATCCACCGCCAGGCTCACCGCCGCGCCAATCAGCAGCCACACCGCCAGCTCGCGCAGCCAGCGCCTGATTTTACTGGCCACGGGCTTTCGCCAGCTGCTCTTTCACCAGCCCCTCCAGCTCATCAGCAGGGATCGCGCCGGCCACCATCTGATCGCCGATGATCGTTGCCGGGGTGCCCTGAATATTCAGCACCTGCGACAAAATCAGGTTCATCTTCAGCGAATCCATGGTCTTGTCATCGATATTTACGCTATCGGTAGCGGTTTTCTTCTGCGCGGCGGCGATACTGGCGTCATCGTGATAGCCTTTTTTCGCCATCAGCCGCTGATGCAGCGCCCAGAATTTATCGGGCTGCTGACGCCAGGTGGAGAGCGCGGCTTTAGCGGCATTCACCGAACTCTGCCCTTTAAACGGCAGCAGCTTAACGATGAGCTGGATGTCCGGGTTATCGTGGACGATTTTTTCCAGCAGCGGATCAAACTGTTTGCAGTAAGGACAGTTGTAATCGGTAAACGAGACGATTGTGAGTTTTGGCTCTTTCGCGCCGGTGCGCGGGCTATTCGGATCGTTAAACAGCAGCTGGGCTAACTGGTCATTACCGTTCGATTGTGGTTCTTCCGCCGGGGCGGCGAAGCTGAAGGCCGATACGCACAGCAGTAATAAGGCGGTGATAGCTCTCATGTTATTTTCCTTTAGCGGCGGACAGGGTGGCGAGAAGGTGTTCGCGGTCTAACAGCACAGGCAGAATCTGTCCCTGTGGCAATTCCGGTCCGTAAATCTGGTTAAACGGCACCGCGGCGCTGCCGCGTGCGGTTAAAAACTGGCTAATGTCAGCGGAGGGGCGGCTCCAGTCGCCGCGCAGGGCGACTACGTCTGGCGCTAACAGCGCCTGCTGGACGTCGTCGCGCAGCAGCACGTTGTATTTGTTGGCTTTACAGGTCACGCACCAGTCGGCGGTGACATCAATAAATACCCGCTTATGCTCCGCCAGGGCGCTGGCGATAGCCTGCTCGCTGAGCGGCTGCCAGTTAACCCGGTCCCGGCGCGGGCCCTGGCCGTCCTGTTGGGCGACAAAGGCGACGGCGCCCGCCACCACGATGGCCAAGGCGCCCGCGCGCAGCGCCGTCCGCCAGCGGTAGCGCCAGGCGGTGGCCACTAGCAGGGCGATGGCCAGAATCACCAGCAGGGTAAGCACCGGCGTACGGCCGATGTGGATCGTCAGCAGGCTGACCAGCCATAGCGCTGAACCAAGCATCATTAGCCCCAGCACCACCCGCAGATGATTCATCCAGCGGCCCGGGCGTGGCAGTCGTTGCGCCAGACCCGGCCAGGCAACGATCAGCAGCCACGGCAGGCTCATGCCGATCCCCATGGCGAAGAAAATGCCCCACAGCAGCGGCAGGGGCGCCACCAGCGCCACCGACACGGCGGTGCCGAGGAACGGCGCGGTGCAGGGCGTCGCCAGCAGGGTGGCGAAGGCGCCCTGCCAGAAATGGCCCATTAAGCCGTTGCCGCCGCGGGTGGCGAGGAAGGTGCTGGCGCTGGAGGAGAGGCGGATTTCGAACAGCCCCAATAAACTGGCGCTGAACAGCACCATCACCAGCGCCATCGCGCCGATAAACCACGGGTTCTGGAACTGGATGCCCCAGCCGAGCGCCTGATTCCCCAGGCGTAGCGCGGTCATCATCAGCGCCAGCGCCAGGAACGAGACGACGATCCCAAATACCGAGGCGAGGAACTGCCGCCGCACCGCGCCGCGTTCGCGACCTTCGGTTTGCACCAGCGAGCCGAGCTTCATCGCCAGCACCGGCAGCACGCAGGGCATGACGTTGAGAATAAGCCCGCCGACCAGCGCCATCAGCAGCACCCAGCCTAACGCCAGCCCCGGCGCGGCGCTGCCGGCGGCGACGGCGATTTGGCTTTCCTGCGCCTGGCCGCTATCCGCCAGCACCAGCGACAAGGTTTTACCGCGCAGATCCGGCGCCGCTTCGCCCCAGCTATCGGTGACCGGTATGGTGGCGGTCAGCGTATCGCCGCGGCTGGTAAAGCTCGGCTTACCGAAATCGACATCCTCCATGCTGTCGATAAACAGCGCTGGCTGCTGCCAGCCGGCATCGCGGCGGGCGGTCACCGTCAGTTTGCCGCTGATGTAGCTGGCGGTCAGCTGCGAAGTCAGGCCATCGCGCAGCGGCAGTGTGCCCATCGCGCGGGTAAAATCATAATTAAATCGCTCCCCCGCCGGAGTCGTCATATCCAGCGAAAAGGGATAGTCAGTGAGAATGCAGACATTGCTGCAGGTAGAGAGCGTCAGGACGCCGCTAAGCGTCGGCGGTATCTTCCCGCGCAGCGTCATCGGAAAGCTGACGTCGCCGTGATAGCCCTGAGTGGAAATGCCCGCGACGTCGAAGCGCTGCGGCGTCGGCCAGCGCCAGTTCACCTCCAGCGGCGTATGCCAGGCGATAGCCGGCGCGATGCCGCCTTCCCCTGGCGAACGCCAGTAGGTTTTCCAGCCCTTTTCCAGCGCTACGTCTAAAAGCAGGCGAGTGTCGCCATTGCTCTCGGTTTGCGCCCGCAGGCGGACGCTGGCGTGTTGATTGTCGGCGGCGCGCAGCCAGCCGCTATCGGCGGCCTGGCTGACGGGCAGCCATAGCCAAAGCAGGCAGACCAGTAGTCGCCTGAATACCATATACATAAGTTTGCTCCGTAAGTGATGAATTAACCTGAACTGTCAGGAGAATCAATCACTCACGGAAGATGCATAATCGCAGATGCACCCGCAATCGGGGTGGGGAGATAACGCGGGGAGGCCACTGGCGTTCGATACGCGGCGGGATCGCCGCCAGCACCGCCAGCAGCAGGGTGATAGCCAACAGCGCCCCTTCAAACAGCATCGGCGGAACGGCCATCAGCGACTTGGCGCTGAGCTCGCACGGCGTGACCGGCGCCTCGACCTGATCCTGGTTTTGCTGTAGCGACGGGCTGTCGGCGGTGAGGTTCATGACCAGCGCGTGCATCCCGGCCATCCGTTGAGCGGTGCAGGTTAGCACCACCAGACAGGCCAGGAGGACAAAAAGAATGGCTTTGCGTTGTCGCTTAATCATGATTGCCTCAAATATTCACGAGGCTTATCTTAACGGGCGAACGGGTTTTGGCAATGGTAAAGCTGTAAAGAAGTGTCTGGCGGATAAGCAATTAGCCCTCCCCCGGCCGGGAGAGGGCGGTTAGTTACAGGTTCTCACCGTTGCTGGCGATGACCTCTTTGTACCAGTTAAAGCTCTTCTTGCGCGAGCGGGACATGTCGCCGGTGCCATCGTCGTGTTTGTTGACGTAGATGAAGCCGTAGCGTTTGCTGTACTGCCCGGTGGTGAAGGAGACGCAGTCGATGCAGCCCCATGGGGTATAGCCCAGCAGATCGACGCCGTCATAAGTGACCGCTTTGATCATCTCTTCGATGTGGGCGCGCAGGTAGTCGATGCGGTAGTCATCGTTGATGCTGCCGTCAGCTTCTACTTTGTCGTAGGCGCCAAAGCCGTTTTCCACGATGAACAGCGGCTTCTGATAACGCTCATACAGTTCACACAGAGAATAGCGCAGGCCGACCGGGTCAATCTGCCAGCCCCAGTCGGAAGCTTTGACGTGCGGGTTCGGCACGCTGCCTTCGAAACCGGAAATGGCGTCGCCAGTGCCGCCCTCAGCTTTCACCGCGTTGGTCATGTAGTAGCTGAAGCCGAGATAGGCGCAGGTACCTTCGCGCAGGATCTGCGCGTCGCCGTCTTCCATCCTGATGTTGAAGCCGCGGCGTTCCCATTCATTCAACACATAGCTCGGGTAGTAACCGCGCAGCTGGACGTCGGTAAAGACGTAGCGCTCGCGCATCGACTCCTGGGCGAACATGACATCTTCCGGTTTGCAGGAGTAAGGGTAGAGGGCGACCATCGCCAGCATGCAGCCGACCTGCATGTCCGGGTTGATGCGCCGCGCCGCTTTCACCGCCAGCGCGCTGGCCACGAACTGGTGGTGCAGCACCTGGTACATGGTCTCTTCCGGATTGTCATGCTCGGTATAGACCACCCCGGAGCAGCAGTAGCCGAACAGCGGCGCGCGCCAGTTGCGCTGGTTGTTGATCTCGTTAAAGGTCATCCAGTATTTCACTTTGTGCTTATAGCGCTCGAAGACCACTTCGGCGAAGCGTACAAAGAAATCGACCACTTTGCGGTTGGTCCAGCCGCCGTACTGCTGCACCAGGTGCAGGGGCATCTCGAAGTGGGAGAGGGTGATCACCGGTTCGATGTTGTATTTCAGCAGCTCGTCGAACATGTCGTCGTAGAACTTCAGCCCCTCTTCATTCGGCTGGGTTTCGTCACCCTGCGGGAAGATGCGGGTCCAGGCGATAGAGGTGCGGAAGCATTTGAAGCCCATCTCGGCGAACAGTTTGATGTCTTCTTTGTAGCGACCGTAGAAGTCGACGGCTTCGTGGTTCGGGTAGTATTTTCCCGCTTCGACCTGGTGGGTGATTTCGCGCGGCACGCCGTGCGCCCCGCCGGTCAACACATCGCAGATGCTGGGGCCTTTGCCGCCCTGATCCCAGCCGCCTTCAACCTGATGCGCGGCGACCGCGCCGCCCCATAAAAAATCTTTCGGAAGGGTTAATTTTTTCATCCTGGCTAATCTCTCTAATAACTATTGTTCTCGAGTCTAGCAAAGTGAAAGTGAATGTCACGATATAACAAATTCCGCCAAAGGTAATATGTTACATCAAAAAAACAGGCTGTTATTTTTAGCTGATTTTGCGCGCTAATTTACGTCCGAGGGATTCGAGAATATAGATCACTGGAATTTGCGTTGTAATATCGTAGACGCCGCCGATGCGCGTCTGCGGCACGTGCCAGGAGAGATTGAAATCAGCCAGTTTGGCCAGCCGCGAATGCTCATGGCTGGTAATCGACATCACCTTGCAATGATGCAGGCTGAACTGGCTGGCAAAGCGCAGGATCTCTCCCGTCTCGCCAGAGACGGAAAGCACGATCGCCAGCGCGTTGCGGGCCATATCGTTGGTTACCGGAAAATAGGGGTCGTCAATATGGTTGCTGAATTTACCGACGTTGGAGAAGAAGCGTGCGCCATATTTCGCCAGCGCGCCGGAGGTGCCGGCGCCGACAAAAATAATACGTTCGGAGGCGAGAATAATATCGACGGCCTGCTCGAGTAATTCATCGAACTCGTCATTATTGACGCTTTTAAAAAAGCTCATTATTTCGCTGGCGCCGATATTTGCCTGTTGAGGCTCATTCTGCTCGAGATATAATTTAAAGCGCACGCGAAATTCAGAGTAGCCCTCGCACTGCAGTTTGCGGCAGAAGCGTAACACGGTGGTCGTGGAGACCCCGGCGGCCTCGGCCAGTTCGCGGATGGTCATGTACATCACTTTGTCACGATTTTTAATGACGTAGTGGTAGACCATCATCTCAAGATTATTGAGACTGGCGACAGCGGCGTGGGAGAACATACTCACAGGGCGAACTCACAATTCATAATGACCAGGACGGAATTATATCATGCAGGCCAATGACATTACCTTTTTTCAGCGTTTTCAGGACGACATCCTCGCCGGGCGCAAAACCATCACCATTCGCGATGCAGCGGAGTCGCACTTTAAGCCCGGCGATGTGCTGCGCGTTGGGCGCTATGAAGATGACGGCTATTTTTGCACCATTGCCGTGACCGCGACCTCGACGGTGACGCTCGATACGCTGACCGAACAGCATGCGCAACAGGAGAATATGACTCTCGGGCAGCTGCGGCAGGTCATCAGCGACATCTATCCTGGCGAGAGCCAGTTTTATGTCATTGAATTCAAAACGCTTTAAGATAATCAGGAACAGCTGTGAGTTGAAATAAAAATGTAACTTTATGATTTTAAAGTATTTACAAATATACATCGTTTTATTTTAGCTAACAGGTGTTCACTGGAATCATTCTCAGTTACCCTAAGTGGGCAATGAAAGCGTTCTTGTTTTCACGGAGTCCAGTATGGTTCGCAAACCATTAATCACTCAGGGATATTCTCTGGCAGAGGAAGTTGCCAACAGCATCAGCCACGGGATCGGGCTGGTGTTCGGTATCGTCGGCCTTGTGTTGCTGCTGGTGCAGGCGGCGGATACAAACGCCAGCGCGACGGCGATCGCCAGCTACAGCCTGTACGGCGGCAGCATGATTATGCTGTTCCTCGCTTCCACGCTCTATCACGCGATCCCGCATCAGCGGGCGAAACAGTGGCTGAAGAAATTCGACCACTGCGCCATCTATTTGCTGATTGCCGGGACCTACACGCCGTTTTTGCTGGTGGGGTTGAATTCACCGCTGGCGAAGGGGCTGATGATCGTCATCTGGAGCCTGGCGCTGCTGGGGATCCTGTTTAAGCTGACCATCGCGCACCGCTTTAAAATTTTGTCGCTGGTGACCTATCTGACCATGGGCTGGCTGTCGCTTATCGTGGTCTATCAGCTGGCAGTGAAGCTGGCGGTGGGTGGGGTAACGCTGCTGGCGGTTGGCGGGGTGGTGTACTCGCTGGGGGTTATCTTCTACGTCTGCAAACGTATTCCTTATAACCACGCTATCTGGCACGGCTTCGTGCTCGGCGGCAGCGTGTGTCACTTCCTGGCGATTTATCTTTACATCGGCCAGTCCTGATAAACATCCCACGGTGGCGCTGCGCTTACCGTGGCTACAAAATACTGCGGTCGTGTAGCCCGGCTAAAGCGCAAGCGCCGCAAGCCGGGAACTTTTCCTTAATTTTCTTCCAGCGAATACGGCAATGGTTTGATGCTCAGGCTGCCGGCATCGTCGCGTACACGGAACACGCTATCCGGTTCCATGTCGTTATTCATCACTACCTGGACCATCAGGCTTCCGTCATCCAGCTGTACGGCTGCCAGCACCGTACCGGTGCGGCGCCAGTTGTCGCCCATCTTCAGCTCCAGGTCTTCCCCGGATTCCGGCACCCGGCTGGCGGTCCCTGACAGCGTCCACAGCGCGCGCTTATTGGCGCCGCGGAATTTCGCCCTCGCGACCATTTCCTGGCCGGTGTAGCAGCCTTTTTTGAAGCTGATGCCGCCCAGCGCCTGCAGGTTGGTGGCCTGCGGAATGAACTGCCCGCTGTTGGCGCTGTCGATAACCGGCAGACCGGCTTCAATATTCAGCGCCAGCCACTGTTGGCTGTTGTTAAACTGCGCTTCGCCGCGCAACGCGTCGGTGACGCGGTTGGCGGTGTCGACATCGGTCACCAGCAGGAAGCGCTCGCCCGGGTGTTCAAACCACAGCAGGCTGGTGGCGCCTTCGCTGACCACCGGGGTGGCAGCGTCGGGCAAGGCGGCGAACAGCGGCGCCAGCGCGGCGCGCGCCTGGAAGCCGGCTACTCCCAGCAGAACCAGATCGTCGTTGGCGGCGATGGTGACTTTGGAGAAGACGGCATATTTTTTCAGCTCGGTCAGCTGCGCGTCGCGCAGGCTGCGGCGCTCAATCCACGCGAAGCCGCCCTCGCGACGGAATACGCGCAGGTTGCTCCACATCTTGCCTTTGGCATCACAGTGGGCGGCAAGCAGATGCTGGGCATCGGTGAGATGACTCACATCGGCGGTAATCTGCCCCTGCAGATATTTTTCGCTGTCCGGCCCGCTAATTGTCGCCAGCGCCCAGTCATCCAGGGTCATCAGCGTTAACGGCAGACGAGCGGAAGAGGAAGGCTGACGCGGAGGAAAAGGTGTAAAAGCCATAGTCATATCCTGAATCGCTTAACGCAGTGTGTGTGACCAATGGTAAAAGAGCTATAGTGCATTGCAAGTGCTTTCAACAGGCCATTTGTGCGCTGGCGTGAGACAGCCGCCTGACGCAGGGAATCAATAAACCCATCATTATTTTAAGGTTTTTATGGAAGGATGCTCGCATTCAGCGATATTCCTGTAAAGTTACGGCAGAAAACGGGTTAAACTAACCTATATTTTGCTGCTGGAAGGTCAACATGGACATTAACAATAAAGCACGTATCCACTGGGCATGCCGCCGCGGGATGCGCGAACTCGACATCTCCATCATGCCGTTCTTTGAGTATGAGTACGATACCCTCAGCGACGCTGACAAACAGCTGTTCATTCGCCTGCTGGAAAATGACGATCCGGATCTGTTCAACTGGCTGATGAACCACGGCAAACCGGCCGATGCGGAGCTGCAGCGGATGGTAACCTTAATTCAGACACGGAATCGGGAACGTGGTCCTGTGGCAATCTGATCTCCGTATCTCCTGGCGCGCGCAGTGGTTTTCCCTGCTGCTTCACGGCGTGGTGGCGGCCCTGGTGCTGTTGGTTCCCTGGCCGCTGAGCTATACCCCGATCTGGCTGCTGCTGCTGTCGCTGGTGGTCTTCGACTGCGTGCGCAGCCAGCGGCGGATCCATGCCCGTCGCGGGGAGATAAAACTGCTCACCGATTCCCGTCTTCGCTGGCAAAACGCCGAATGGGAAATCCTCGGGACGCCGTGGGTTATCAATAGCGGTATGCTGCTGCGTTTGCGCCATGTCGATACCCGGCGCGGACAGCATCTTTGGCTGGCGGCGGACAGCATGGACGCCGGAGAGTGGCGCGATCTGCGCCGGCTGGTGCTGCAAAAACCGGCGCAGGAGTAAGCCGCGTCAGGAAAAGTGTTCGGCCATTTCGCCGAGGATCTGCTCGCACCAGCTCTGGATGCGCTCGTCACTCAGGTCGTACTGGTTGGTTTCATCCAGCGCCAGGCCAACGAACAGTTGGCCATCGGCGATCACCGGTTTCGGGCTGGTGAACTCATAGCCTTCGGTTGGCCAGTAGCCGACAAACTTCACGCCCCTGGTCGCCAGCTTGTCATGCAGCATGCCGAGCGCGTCAAGGAACCATTCGCCGTAGCCCAGCTGATCGCCCATGCCGTACAGCGCGACGATCTTTCCCTCGAGGTTCAGGGTGTCCAGCTGATCCCAGACCGCTTCCCAGTCTTCCTGAATTTCGCCGAAATCCCAGGTCGGGATGCCAAGGATCAGTACGTCGTACTGGCTCATCAGCGCGGGGGAGTCATCTTTCAGATTGTGCAGCGTCACCAGTTCGGGGCCGATGATATCGCGGATTTTCTCCGCGGCCATTTCGGTGTAGCAGGTACTGGAGCCGTAAAACAGACCTATATTCATCGCGTAAACATCTCGATTCTTGCCGTGAATGGCGGGCAGTGTACCAGAAAGGCGTCCTCTTAAGGCATAATGAGAGCGTTTAACGAACAAAGAGGCCGATGTGAAACAGGATCTGGCACTAATCGAACAGTTTCTCGATGCCCTTTGGCTGGAGCGCAACCTGGCGGAGAATACGCTCAGCGCCTACCGTCGCGATTTGACGATGTTAGTTGAGTGGCTGCACCATCGCGGCCTGTCGCTGGCAAGCGTTGGCAGCGACGATCTGCAGGCGCTGCTGGCTGAGCGGCAGTCCGGCGGCTACAAAGCCACCAGCACCGCGCGCCTGCTGAGCGCCGTGCGCCGTTTTTTCCAGCATCTGTACCGGGAAAAAATTCGCCCGGACGATCCCAGCGCGCTGCTGGCCTCGCCGAAGCTACCGCAGCGGCTGCCAAAAGATCTCAGTGAGGCGCAGGTTGAGCGCCTGCTGCAGGCGCCGCTGGTGGAGCAGCCGCTGGAATTGCGCGATAAAGCGATGCTGGAGGTGCTGTATGCCACCGGCCTGCGCGTCTCGGAGCTGGTGGGGCTGACGATGAGCGACATCAGCCTGCGGCAGGGCGTGCTGCGGGTGGTGGGAAAAGGCAACAAAGAGCGGCTGGTGCCGCTGGGGGAAGAGGCGGTACTGTGGGTGGAAAATTACCTCGAGTATGGTCGCCCCTGGCTGCTGAACGGCGTGGCGTCGGATGTCTTATTTCCCAGCCAGCGCGCCCAGCAGATGACGCGCCAGACCTTCTGGCATCGGATTAAACACTATGCCGTACTGGCGGGGATCGACAGCGAAAAGCTTTCCCCGCACGTGTTACGCCATGCGTTCGCCACGCATTTGCTCAATCATGGCGCCGATCTGCGCGTGGTGCAGATGCTGTTAGGACACAGCGATCTCTCCACCACGCAGATATACACCCACGTGGCGACCGAGCGTCTGCGACAACTTCATCAACAGCACCACCCGCGGGCGTGAGTGCTGAACAAAAGGACTGAGTATGAAAAAAGGTTTATTGATGTTCACCCTGCTGGCGGCCTCCCTTTCAGGAGCGGCGCACGCCGATAGCGCGGCAATTAAACAGTCGCTGGCGAAGCTGGGTGTGCAGAGCACCGATATTCAACCATCGCCGGTTTCCGGGATGAGCACGGTGCTGACCGACAGCGGCGTGCTGTACGTGACCGACGACGGCAAACATATCATCCAGGGGCCGATGTACGACGTGAGCGGCGCGCAGCCGGTCAACGTCACCAACCAGCTGCTGCTGGGTAAGCTGAACGCGCTGAGCAATGAGATGATTGTCTACAAAGCGCCGAAGGAGCAGCACGTCATCACCGTCTTCACCGATATTACCTGCGGCTACTGTCATAAACTGCACGAGCAGATGAGCGACTACAACGCGCTGGGGATCACCGTGCGCTATCTGGCTTTCCCGCGCCAGGGTCTGCAAAGCCAGGCGGAGCAGGACATGAAGGCCATCTGGTGCGCGAAAGATCGCAACAAAGCGCTGGATGACGCCATGAATGGTAAAGGCGTGCAGCCGGCGAGCTGCAGCGTAGATATCGCCAAACATTACACCCTCGGCGTGCAGATGGGCGTCAACGGTACGCCGGCGATGGTCCTCAGTAACGGCATGGTGCTGCCGGGCTATCAGGGGCCGAAAGAGCTGAAGGCGTTCCTTGATGAGCACAAAAAACAGACAAGCGGTAACTGATTCGCGTGAAACAACAGATACAACTACGCCGCCGCGAGGCGGTTGACGGCGTCGAACTCCCCGCCGACCTGCCGCCGCTGCTGCAGCGGCTATATGCCAGCCGCGGGGTGCGCAGCGCGCAGGAGCTGGAGCGCAGCGTCAAAGGCATGCTCCCCTGGACGCAGCTCACCGGCGTTGAAAAAGCGGTCGAGATGCTGCATGACGCGTTCCAGAAAGGGTTGCACATCGTGGTGGTCGGTGATTTTGACGCCGACGGCGCCACCAGCACCGCGCTCAGCGTGTTGGCCCTGCGCGCGCTGGGTTACGGCAACGTCTCCTATCTGGTGCCGAACCGCTTTGAAGACGGCTACGGTTTAAGCCCGGAAGTGGTCGATCAGGCCCATGCTCGCGGCGCGCAGATGATCATGACCGTCGACAACGGGATCTCGTCCCATGCCGGCGTCGATCATGCCCATGCGCTGGGGATCCCGGTGCTGGTGACCGATCACCATCTGCCGGGCGAGACGCTGCCGGCGGCGGAAGCTATCGTTAATCCCAACCTGCGCGATTGCGACTTCCCGTCAAAATCACTGGCCGGGGTGGGGGTGGCGTTTTATCTGATGCTGGCGCTGCGCACTTTTCTGCGCGATAAAGGCTGGTTCGACGCTCGCGGCATCCCCGCGCCGAACCTTGCCGAGCTGCTGGATCTGGTGGCGCTTGGCACCGTCGCGGACGTCGTGCCGCTGGATGCTAACAACCGTATCCTCACCTGGCAGGGGTTAAGCCGCATTCGCGCCGGCAAATGTCGGCCCGGTATTAAGGCGCTGCTGGAAATTGCCAACCGCGATCCGCAAAAGCTGGCGGCCAGCGACCTCGGTTTCGCCCTCGGGCCGCGCCTGAACGCGGCGGGACGGCTTGACGACATGTCGGTCGGCGTCGCGCTGCTGCTGTGCGATAACATCGGCGAAGCGCGGGTGCTGGCCAACGAGCTCGATGCGCTTAATCAGACGCGCAAAGAGATTGAGCAGGGGATGCAGGCGGAAGCGCTAACGCTCTGTCAGCAGCTGGAGCGCAGCGCCGATACCCTGCCCGGCGGGCTGGCGATGTACCATCCGCAATGGCATCAAGGGGTAGTCGGCATTCTCGCCTCGCGGATTAAGGAGCGCTTCCATCGCCCGGTTATCGCTTTTGCGCCTACCGGCGACGGCACGCTGAAAGGCTCCGGCCGTTCCATTCAGGGGTTGCATATGCGCGATGCGCTGGAGCGCCTTGATACGCTTTATCCCGGGCTAATCCTGAAGTTCGGCGGCCACGCGATGGCGGCGGGCTTATCGCTGGAGGAGGCGCGTTTTGAAGAGTTTCAACAGCGCTTCGGCGAGCTGGTGACCGAATGGCTGGATCCTGCGCTGTTGCAGGGCGAGGTGGTTTCCGATGGCCCGCTGGCGGCGGCGGAGATGAGTATGGAAGTGGCGCAGATGCTGCGCGACGCCGGGCCGTGGGGGCAGATGTTCCCGGAACCGCTGTTTGACGGTCGTTTTCGCCTGCTGCAGCAGCGGCTGGTGGGCGAGCGTCACCTGAAGGTGATGGTCGAACCGGTTGACGGCGGGCCGCTGCTGGACGGTATCGCCTTCAACGTTGATACTTCCATCTGGCCGGATAACGGCGTGCGTGAAGTCCAGTTAGCCTACAAGCTCGACATCAACGAGTTCCGCGGCAACCGTAGCCTGCAGCTGATCATCGATCACCTCTGGCCAAATTGACAACAGTGTAGGAATAAGGGCGCGAATCCGGTAGAATTCCGCTCTTATCACCGCATTTTGACAAATCCATTAAAAGAAACCGACCATGTTTGAAATAAATCCGGTAAAAAACCGCATTCAGGACCTCACGGAGCGCTCCGACGTTCTTAGGGGGTATCTTTGACTACGATGCCAAGAAAGAGCGTCTCGAAGAAGTAAACGCCGAGCTGGAACAGCCGGACGTGTGGAACGAACCCGAACGCGCCCAGGCGCTGGGTAAAGAGCGTTCTTCCCTGGAAGCCATCGTAGATACCCTGGATCAGATGTCCCAGGGGCTGGAAGACGTTGCCGGCCTGCTGGATCTGGCCGTGGAAGCGGACGACGAAGAGACCTTTAACGAAGCCGTCGCCGAGCTGGATACCCTGGAAGAGAAGCTGGCGCAGCTTGAGTTCCGCCGCATGTTCTCCGGCGAATACGACAGCGCCGATTGCTACCTTGACATTCAGGCCGGTTCCGGCGGCACCGAAGCCCAGGACTGGGCCAGCATGCTGATGCGCATGTACCTGCGCTGGGCGGAAGCGCGCGGCTTTAAGACCGAAATCATCGAAGAATCCGAAGGTGAAGTCGCGGGGATTAAATCCGTGACCATTAAGATCATTGGCGATTACGCCTACGGCTGGCTGCGTACGGAAACCGGCGTTCATCGTCTGGTGCGTAAGAGCCCGTTCGATTCCGGCGGCCGCCGTCATACCTCCTTCAGCTCCGCGTTCGTTTACCCGGAAGTGGAAGACGATATCGATATCGAAATTAACCCGGCCGACTTGCGCATTGACGTATACCGCGCCTCCGGCGCCGGTGGTCAGCACGTTAACCGTACGGAATCCGCGGTGCGTATTACCCATATCCCGACCGGGTTGGTGACGCAGTGCCAGAACGACCGTTCGCAGCACAAGAACAAAGACCAGGCCATGAAGCAGATGAAAGCAAAGCTTTATGAACTGGAGATGCAGAAGAAAAATGCCGAGAAGCAGGCGATGGAAGACAACAAGTCCGATATCGGCTGGGGCAGCCAGATCCGCTCTTACGTGCTGGATGACTCGCGTATTAAAGATCTGCGTACCGGGGTGGAAACCCGCAACACTCAGGCGGTGCTCGACGGCAGCCTGGACCAATTTATCGAAGCAAGTTTGAAAGCAGGGTTATGAGGAACCAACATGTCTGAACAACAAGCACAGGGCGCTGACGCGGCAATTGACCTTAATAATGAACTGAAAACCCGTCGCGAGAAGCTGGCTGCGCTGCGTGAGCAGGGCGTCGCTTTCCCGAACGATTTCCGTCGTGACCATACCTCTGACCAACTGCACGCTGACTTCGATGGCAAAGAAAATGAAGAGCTGGAAGCGCTGAACGTTGAAGTGGCCGTTGCTGGCCGCATGATGACCCGTCGTATTATGGGTAAAGCGTCTTTCGTTACCCTGCAGGACGTTGGCGGCCGTATTCAGCTGTACGTTGCGCGTGACGACCTGGCGGAAGGCGTTTATAACGACCAGTTCAAAAAGTGGGACCTCGGCGACATCATCGCCGCCCGCGGTAAGTTGTTCAAGACCAAAACCGGTGAGCTCTCTATCCACTGCACCGAGCTGCGTCTGTTGACTAAAGCTCTGCGCCCGCTGCCGGACAAATTCCACGGCCTGCAGGATCAGGAAGCGCGTTATCGCCAGCGTTACCTGGACCTGATCTCCAACGATGAATCCCGCAAGACCTTCAAAGTGCGTTCGCAGATCCTGGCAGGCATCCGTCAGTTCATGGTTGGCCGCGGCTTTATGGAAGTAGAAACCCCGATGATGCAGGTGATCCCGGGCGGCGCTTCCGCGCGTCCGTTCATCACCCATCATAACGCGCTGGATCTGGACATGTACCTGCGTATCGCGCCGGAACTGTACCTCAAGCGTCTGGTGGTTGGCGGCTTCGAACGCGTCTTCGAGATCAACCGTAACTTCCGTAACGAAGGGATCTCCGTTCGTCATAACCCAGAGTTCACCATGATGGAACTCTACATGGCCTATGCGGATTACAAAGATCTGATCGAGCTGACCGAATCCCTGTTCCGCACCCTGGCGCAGGACATCCTCGGCAACACCGAAGTGCCTTACGGCGATCAGGTGTTCGACTTCGGCAAGCCGTTTGAAAAACTGACCATGCGCGAAGCGATCAAGAAATACCGTCCGGAAACCGAGATGGCGGATCTGGATAACTTTGATTCCGCGAAAGCGATCGCTGAATCTATCGGCATCAAAGTGGAGAAGAGCTGGGGTCTGGGCCGTATCGTGACCGAGATCTTCGAAGAAGTGGCGGAAGCGCACCTGATCCAGCCGACCTTCATCACCGAATACCCGGCGGAAGTTTCTCCGCTGGCGCGCCGTAACGACGTCAACCCGGAAATCACCGACCGCTTTGAATTCTTCATTGGCGGCCGTGAGATCGGTAACGGCTTTAGCGAGCTGAACGACGCCGAAGACCAGGCGCAGCGCTTCCAGGATCAGGTTGATGCGAAAGCCGCAGGCGACGACGAAGCAATGTTCTATGACGAAGACTATGTCACCGCGCTGGAACACGGCCTGCCACCGACCGCTGGTCTGGGTATCGGTATCGATCGCATGGTCATGCTGTTCACCAACAGCCACACCATCCGCGACGTTATTCTGTTCCCGGCGATGCGTCCGCAGAAATAATCGCCCTTCGCGAAAAGCAAAAAACCCGGCTTGCCGGGTTTTTTTATGTCTGATGTGAGGTCCTAAGGCTGGCGTAGCCTGGCTCAGCGCAGCGCAAGCCGGGGATCCCGGATGGCGGCGTAAACGCCTTATCCGGGCTACGCAATGGCGCAGAACCGTAGGCCTGTGCAAGCGTAGCGCCGCCAGGCATTAATGACAGGCACAGGGCTGCGCCTGGCCTGGAGAATAGTCAGCTTACCCGCGCAGACGCGCAACAAAGTCGGTCAGCGTCTGGCGGGCGTCCCGATTTTCCGCTTCCAGCACCATCCACGGGCTGAACGCCCACGGCGTGGCGGCCAGCGCGCTTAACATGGTTGCCAGGTCAACCCACTGATAGTCCATGACTTCATCGTCGTTAGGCTGCACTTCGCTTACCACGCGCGCGGCATATACCGGGCACACTTCGTTCTCAACGATACCGTTTGGGGCGACCGCCCGGTAGCGGAAGGCCGGGTGAACCGGCGCGATATCAGAGATCTCCACACCGAGTTCGAAGCGACAGCGGCGCGTGACGGCCTGCTCGAAGGTCTCGCCCTGCTGGGGGTGTCCGCAGACCGAGTTGGTCCATACCCCGGGCCAGGCTTTTTTGCCCAACGAACGGCGAGTGACCAGCAACTGACCCTGCTGGTTAAACAGCCAGCAGGAAAACGCGAGATGTAAAGGGGTATCAAACGTATGGGCGGCATACTTCTCCAGCATACCGGCAGGCTGATCCTGCTCATCCAGCAAAATGACGTGTTCCCCGGCCATGACGACTCCTGAAAATAAAAAATGACCCGGCACAAACCCGCCGGGTCATGTACTCAGGCCACTAGGGTAGCCCATAAATGGGAGAAAGGCATTACCAAAACAAGCCCTGGAGGCAGCTCTGTGAACGGCAACGCGCAATAGCGAGGAGAGGCCGCCGCGCCGCGTGGCGCAAATATGAATTTCTGCCTGCCGCAGACCGCGCGCTAGGGACGGGGGATAATGGTTTCGCCATCAGGGATGACGCCCTGCGCCGCGGACTGGTATGATATTCGCCCTGATTGCGAGGTAAGTGGTTGTGTTAAGTGCAGGATGCCTGATGATGAAACGCTTTTATATGACACTGATGCTGGCGGCAAGCCTGGTGCTGGCCGGCTGCTCCAGCACCTCCGATTCCGGTGGCACCTACACCGTTAAACGCGGCGATACCCTGTACGGCATCTCCCGCACCACCGGCACCAGCGTTCGCGATCTGGCCCGCCTGAATAACATCTCCCCGCCTTACACCATTGAGGTGGGGCAGAAGCTGAAGCTTAACGGCAGCAGTTCAACGAAGACAACGAAGAAAAAATCTTCCTCTACGCGCACCGCGGCGGTCACGCCTTCGTCCGCGGTACCTCAGTCCTCCTGGCCGCCGGTGGGACAGCGCTGCTGGCGCTGGCCGACCAGCGGCAAAGTGGTCCTGCCTTATTCCACCGCCGATGGCGGCAATAAAGGCATTGATATCGCCGGAACCCGCGGCCAGCCGGTGTATGCCGCCGGGGCGGGCAAGGTGGTCTACGTCGGCAATCAGCTGCGCGGCTATGGCAATCTGATCATGATTAAGCACAGCGAGGATTACATCACCGCCTATGCCCACAACGATAAGCTAATGGTGAATAATGGCCAGAGCGTGAAGGCCGGCCAGCAAATTGCCACCATGGGCAGTACGGATGCCGACTCAGTGCGGCTGCATTTCCAGATCCGCTACCGGGCGACAGCCATCGATCCGCTGCGTTACCTGCCGCCGCAGGGAAGTAAACCTAAGTGCTAAAAGGTTATTTTATCGCCAGTCAGCATCCGGCAGGCTTGTCACAGGGTGCGTAAGGGCTATAATGCTTCTCGCACCTCTTCGCGGGCGTAGTTCAATGGTAGAACGAGAGCTTCCCAAGCTCTATACGAGGGTTCGATTCCCTTCGCCCGCTCCAAATTCAAGTCTCCTGAAGTCTACCTAACTCAATTTTCCCTTGATAAATCAGCGGTTATAGCATTCTGTTAGTCTATTGAACTCCGACGGAGGACTCCACTTTGGTTGCGGGATCGGCGTTTTGCGCTGCTGGCGCTGGAGTCGTAGCGTTTAGTGATATTTTCGCGCTTATCCTGTTTCCGCAGGATGAGCGATTTTACGCAACCGGCTCGCGCTGACGACGACCGATACCGCAGAGGCCGCGGCGGCGCTCCACAGCGCAACATGAATTGACCTTTCATCTGCTGCCAGCAGAACGGCTACGGCGGCGGCTCCCAGGCACTGCCCGAAAGTGCGCATAATGGATAAAACACCGGACGCATAACTCGCGTGCTCACGAATAACGTTTGAGAGCATTTCCCGGTTATTGGGACTCTGAAAGCAGCCAAACCCTATTCCGCATACCAGACTTCGCAGGCAGATATCCCACATTGAAGGTCTGGCGGGTAACGTCGCCAGCAGGATCAAACCGACGACAAATATCACCAGCCCCAGGGTGGATATCGCCGGGGCTGATATCTTGTCCGCCCAACGGCCTGCATGCGGCGCAATCAGCACGATCCCTAATGGCCACGGCGTAAACAGCAGGGCAGACACTACCGGACTGTAGCCGTATTCGCTCTGAAACAGGAAGGGTAGCGCAATAAAGGTGATCCCCTGGCTGACGAAAGCAACCATCGACGTGAAGGCCGCGAGGGTAAAACGTTCATTTTTAAACATGCTCGGCGGCAGTAAGGGAGAACCCGTGCGGCGGATTTGCCAGATAAAAGCCATGCCGCTCAGCGCAGCGAGAGCCATCCAGCAAAGGCTGCCGAATTGAGAAGTAGCGTTCTGTAGGCTGTTCGCCGCCATGATCGTCGAACCCAACAGCAGCGCCGACAATATGGCGCCCACGGTGTCGAAGGGCGCCTGCATACGGATCGCATCCCGCGGCAGCGCTCTGACCGCCAGCAGTAAGGCGAGGGTGCCGGGAAGAACGTTTATCGCAAACAGCCATTGCCAGCTAAGGGTGTGAAGGATCGTACCGCCCAATACCGGGCCGATAGCGGAGCTCGAGGCAATGAGCAGGGCATGGAACCCCAGAATGCGGCCAAGTAAGCGTCCGGGAAATACGGACCTGAGTATTGCGGGGGCAATACTCAGCGTCGCCGCGCCGCCGATCCCCTGAAGCACGCGCATACCGATAAGCACTTCGGGCTTATTCGCCAGCGCACAACCCAGTGATGTCAGGGTAAAGGTCGTCAGGCCCGCCAGAAATACGGGGCGATAACCCAGACGGGCCGCAAGCGCCGCGAATATCGCCAGCGTCATCGCAGCCGCCAGCAGATACCCGTTGGCGAACCAGACGGCAATACTGGCAGGTACCTGCATCTCCTGAGCCATGGAGGGCAGGGCAATGTTGATCATGGTGCCATCAAACACGCCCATTAAGGTGGTGGTCATTATTGCGGCCATCACCCGTGCGCGCGCCGGGCCAGGCAGTCCTTCGTCGCCGGGTTGACTGGAAAAGAGCGTCATCATTTGTCCTCTGAGAAGAGTGTATGGATGACAAAACTATAAAGATGGCTTTTACCAGGCGGAAGGCGCACTATTTTCACTTTATTGTTGCATCAAACGCCTTATCTTAATGTGCTGGGAGGAAGGGTAATGTCTGATCCCGATTTTAATTTGCTGGTAGCTCTCGACGTATTGCTGAGTGAAGCGAGTGTCGCAGGTGCGGCTCGTCGTCTGAACCTCAGCACTTCGGCCATGAGCCGGACATTAAGCAGGTTACGCGATGTCACAGGAGACCCGATCCTGGTACGCGCCGGGCGTAACATGGTACTGACCCCGTGGGCCGAAGCGACCCGGGATCGCGCCAGGCGTGCAGTGCACGATGCCAGGGCGGTATTACAGCCCTCAACTGAAACGTTCAGCGCGCAAAATCTGGCGCGTCTTTTTACCATCAGGGCAAACGATGGTTTTGTGGTGGCGTTTGGGCCTGCGCTTATAGCAGCGGTTGCCGACGCCGCGCCGGACGTCTGTATACGCTTCGCGCCTAAGCCGGAAAAAACGTCGCGCTATCTTCGGGAAGGACTGGTTGATCTGGAGATTGGCGTTCAGAGTAATATGGGGCCAGAAATACGGCTGCAACGACTGTTTGAGGATCGGTTTGTTGGCGTCGTCCGTAAAGGGCACCCGCTGGCTAAGCAGGCTGAAATAGGCGTGAGTGATTATGTCGCCTGGGGCCATGTGGTAGCGTCACCCGAGGGCGCGTTGCACGGATCCGTTGACGATGCGCTGGCCGAACTGGGGACAAAACGTAAAATTGCAAGCGTCGTACCGGGATTTCCGACAGCACTTTCCGTGGCGCTGGAATCGGATCTTATCGCCATGATACCCGCACTCTATTTACTCAATCAGCAGGTAACGGACCAGGTACACCTTTTCGAGCTGCCGTTCAAAAGCCGTCGTATTACGGTATCGCAGATGTGGCACCCAAGAATGGAACGCGACCCCGGTCACCGCTGGCTGAGAGAGCAAATTCTTGCGATATGCGGTGTGGCCCGGTCAGTCATGACTAAGGAGCCTGTATAGCGATTGCTATAACATCAATTTATATTAAATGAATAATTCAATTCATTGATATGTAATATAAAATACATCAATCGAAGTAGCGGTGTAGTAGCTAAATTGAGATGTCCATCTCTGGACCAAATAGACATGTCCGCGCTACCGTCTCGCCACAGCGATCGCTGCTTTCAAAGGATGAGACTCATGACGGCATACGGAACGGCAATTTTCTCAATGAGCGATGTGAACAGACTCACGATCGAAGTCTCCATACTTCGATAGACCGTTTATGTTCTTTCCGCGAGACCTAATCGAAAGCCCTCGTGGTACCTTTAAATTAACAATTAACGATAAATAAAGGACAGCTTCCCTGTCCTTTATTCTTTTTTATTCAGCTTTGCTCTCGCGCGCTCGCAATACCTCACCGACCACCGGGGCGGCGGTAAACGCATTTGGCCATCCCGCGTAGAACGCCGCCTGGGCGACTACTTCTCCGGCCTCTTCAGCCGAAAGCCCATTATCCATAGCTCTGTTTAGGTGGTAGCCAATCTGCGCGCTCTGTCCGGCGGCGATTAACGTGCTGACCGTCACCAGACTTCTGTCGCGGGGCGTAAGCGCGGGCCGTTGCCAGAGGTCGAGAAACAGCGGGTCGGCGGTAAATTTAACCAGGCCAGGCGAAATGGGGCCGACATTTTTTTCCACGGTGTCTGCACGCTGTTTCTCTACCTGTTCATTGAGTGGCAGCAGCGTTGGCGAGGCGGCGGGCAGGGCCTCTGCCGTCACGCCCCTGGCTTCAAAGATGGCTTTAGCGACGCTGACGGCTGACATCGCATTGGGCCAGCCAGCGTAGAAGGCGAGGTGAGTAATGATCTCTGACACTTCCGCTGGCGTCACGCCGCTATCGAGCGCAACGGCAATATAGTGCTTCAGCTCGCCTGGCTGGTTGCGGGCAATCAGCATCGCTACGGTCACGATGCTACGGTCGCGGGCGGAGAGGGCGTCACGTTGCCAGAGGTCGTTGCTGATGGCCTCGCGGCCGAAGCGCGCCAGCGCCGGGGAGACCGCTTGAATATCAGCGTCCGCAAGGGTGGAAGGGGTAATTTTCATCATAGCTTCATCTCTTTGTTCGTGGGCATAAGTAAAATCAGACAGCACAAGCGACAAGGCTGCCGCGGCAATCACGTTTTTCATATTTGCTCCTTTCCGATCCGCAGGGCGGATCGTTAGCGCGTCCACACCTGAGGACGGTCTTTGGCTTGCGGCGTGTTTTGCGCCATCACGCCTGTGAGGAAGTGCGGCGGATAGGCTTCTTCCAGATAACGGATGTCTTCCGGGCTCAGTTGAAGGGCTACAGCGTTGACCGCGCCGTCAACATGATGTTTTTGCGTGGCGCCGATCACCGGGGCGGTGACTTTTATCAGCAGCCAGGCCAGCGAAATTTCGGTCATCGAGACCTGATGCCGTTCGGCAAGTTCAGCGACGCGGGCAATAATGATCCGGTCCTGTTCTGCCGTGCCGTCGTATTTGCCCCGGGCATAATCATCTTCCACCGCTCGCCGCGTGTGGCCTTCTAAGCGGGAGAGACGGCCGCTGGCCAGCGCGCTATAGGGAGTCATGGCGATACCCTCTTCTGCGCACAGCCCGAACAGCTCTCGTTCATCTTCACGCATAATCAGGTTGTAGTGGCTCTGCACAGAAACAAAGGATGTCAGCCCTTCGCGTTCGGCAAGGGCGTTCGCCTTCGCCAACTGCCAGGCATAGCAATTGGAAATGCCAATCGCGCGCACCTTGCCGGCGGTCACTGCGGTGTGCAGCGCCTCCAGCACGTCGATAACCGGGGTGTTGTAATCCCAGATGTGGTAGATGTAGAGGTCGATGTAGTCCATCCCGAGGTTTCGCAGACTCTGGTCAAGCGAGCGGGCTATCGCCTGTTTTCCGCTGATCCCCTCGGCAATCTGGGCAGCGGTTCGTGGCAGAAACTTGGTGGCCAGCACCACCTCCTCGCGTTTTGCCATCTCCCGCAGCGCCCGGCCAACGTACCGTTCGCTGGAGCCGTTCTGATAGGCGATGGCGGTATCGTAAAAATTGATGCCCTGTTCCAGAGCGTGGCGGATGATGTCCCGGCTGGCTGTTTCGTCCAGCGTCCAGCGATGCTGACCCGTTGACGGATCGCCAAACCCCATACATCCCATGCAGATACGGGAGACCAGTAAGTCACTCTTCCCGAGCCGGGTATACTGCATCGTTATTTTCTCCCTTTGGGTTATTCCACCAGAGTATTAAGCCGCGCGATCAGTCTGGCCGCGTGTTCCCGGGCAAGCGTTTTTTGCTGAGCGATTTTGTCGGCATCCCGGTCGGCGTAGCTAATACCGCAGGTATAAACCGGCGCCAGCAGCGCAAGATTGCACAGCCTGGCCGTGGTCTCGAAGGGAAGGAGATACTCCTCAATGGCATGGCCAAAGAAACCGTCAGCGGTATAGAGCGCCTGTGGCGCTCCCGTGGTGAAGGAGAGGAGCAGCTTTTTACCACCCAGTTTCGCCGTTGAGCCATGGGCGAAGCCGTGGACAAATACCTCGTCCAGCCACTGTTTCATTAACCCGGGCAGCCCATACCAGCTAAAGGGAAACTGCCAGACAATCACATCCGCCTGCAGCAGGCTTTCCTGCTCAGCGGCGATGTTGAATTTGCCGTCCGGATAGAGCCAGTCCAGACGACGGATTTCCGCATCAGGCAGGGCGGTCGCCAGCTCATCGAGGATGGTGGCGTTGGCGATGGAATGGTTAAGATCCGGATGCCCGGAAACGACAAGAATATGAGCCATTCCCAACGTTACTCCTGATGTTTAAATTCAGCGGAGAAGAGATTTTCCCAGCTAATAAACGAGCCGAGTGGAATACACTCGAAGGTTAATAGACCCGCTTTTGCCAGCGGAAATTCGGCCATGACATTATTCGCCTCTTCCACGGTGTCGCACTCGAGGAAAATAGCGACGCCGGGTCGATCCTGACGGAAATAGATGTCGCGAATAAAACCTGACTTGTACAGTCCCCAGGCGTGCAGGGCTTCTGCGGTAAGGTGCGGCGCATAGTGTTCCAGCGTCGCGCCGGGGGCAGGGATATCCAGACATAAAATTCGCATAGTTGTCTCCGGAAAGTCGTTATCAGCGGGAAGAGACAAAAGTATACGAGCCGCAGGGGGGGAAGATTAGGCGGTCATTGACTTAAGAATATTTAGCCTGTACTTAATAATCAGGCGAGGGTGTCTTAAGGAGACGCTATGAATAACGCGCTTTATAATCAGATACGCATCTTTCAGAGCATTGCGCGCGAGGGCAATATCTCGGCCGCCGCGCGCAAGCTCGAAATCACGCCGCCGTCGGTCAGCAATGCGCTCAGGCTGCTGGAGGAGCATATTGGCCACTCCCTTTTTGTGCGCACTACCCGGCGTATCGAGCTGACGGAAACCGGGCAACAGCTGCTGGAGCAGACCGCCGCGGCGGTGGAGACACTGGAAAAGTCGCTGGAAATCATCCGCGACCAGAATCAGGAGCCCTCCGGGGCAGTGAGAATAACCCTCTCGCGCTTTGCCTACCTGCTTATTCTCAAACCGGCGATGGCGGCATTTTGTCAGCAATATCCGGGGATCCAGCTGGAAATATCGGTCTATGACGGTACCGTCAATATTATTGAAGAACGTTTCGACCTTGGGATCCGCTTTGGCGATATTCTCGAAGGCGGCGTGGTCGCCCGCCCGTTAATGAAGCCGTTTCGTGAAGGGCTATACGCCTCCTCTGCCTATCTTGCCGAATATGGCGTGCCCGCGATGCCTGCCGATCTCCATCATCACCGGCTGATTGGCTATCGCTTTATTACCAACAACCGCATCCTGCCGCTGATCCTCAATGACCACGGCGAGCAGCTCACCGTCGAGATGCCCGGACAGTTAATCAGCAATGATATTGACGTCATGGCCGACGGTATTCGCCACGGACTGGGGATTGGCCGTTTATTTGAACCAATCCTGCAATTACAGCCCGATCGTGAGCAGTTTATTCCCGTGATGGAGGACTACTGGAAAACCTATCCGCCGGTTTATCTCTATTACCCAAAAAACGCGGGCAGAACGAAAAGGGTGAAAGCCCTGATTGATTTCCTGATAATGCATGCCGCGGAATAAAGGCTATTTTGCGTGCGAAATATCTGAAGGCACAGATCCTGTCTTCCCTCAGTCTTAACCCTATACTCCTTGCGAATAAAGCGGTTTTTATCGCGATGATTTTTGCCGCTCAACGGCTTAACCCATCACCAACGTCATAGGCTGGGAATATCAATAAGGGAGAGGTATCAATGGGCAGACGCTTCATAGTCTGTATATTCGCGCTGGTGGCGTTTTCGGCCAGTGCTGCGCATGGTGTTCACGGTGGCCATAACGGGCAGTCGGTGAGCGCTGGCGCCGACGGCGGCAACGGTTCGAACGGCGGCGATATCGATAATTCCTCGGGTCGGGCAGGGTGCCCTGGCGGCACCGATCCCGATAAGCACGGTCATTTTTATCTCCCTGGCACCAGCGAACCCTGCAATCCTGGGCCCCAGGATGCAGAGAAAGTCGGGTCTTCCCGCTAGCGTTCAGCTCAGATCGTGCAGCGCTTTGTCCAGCGGCGGGGAAAGCTGAATATCCTGAAACGCAACCGCCAGTCCGCCACGCTCCGGTGAGCAGCACATGACGCCCGCTTTCACCGGGCCTGGCGGAAAGTAGCCGAGCCGCAGTAGCGGCCAGCGCTCGCCGTCGGTTGAATACTGCAGCCTTAACGCGTCGCCCTTGCGGGTCAGCCGCAGCCAGAAGGTGCGCGGGTCGCCGGGGAAAAGCCCGGTGGCCCAGTCGGAGTGGGTTAGCGTCAGTACGCTGCCGATGGCCGGGGCATCGTCATTGAATTCAATTCCCGCCTTCAGCCAGGTCTGCTCGTCGGCCATCATCATCAGCCCAGCCTGGTCGTAAAGCGTGGTGAAATCCGCACAGATTTTTGCCTGCAGGGTAAAATCGCCCGCCACTTCTGCGGCATAGAGATGGCCAGAGAAGCGCTCGAAGCCATACCAGGTATGGCGCCAGAAGTCGGTATGCTTATTAGTGACCACCGTCAGGCCGTCGGAATCGCGGCGCCACTCGGCAGGTTCATTGATCCAGTGAAAGTACGGCTGCATTTTTCCTCCGGGATATGCTTTCAGACAGGGTTATAACAGCGACTGCAGCGCGGGTGACGCCATGCTGGCCTCAAAGGGAATAATCTCTGTACGGGCGAGACCCAGCTGCTGGAAGGGATCCTGGCTCAGACGCGCTTGCAGAGTTTCCCGGCTATCGCATTTTGCCAGAATGACGCCGCCGGTGCGGGGAATACGGCGGCCGGAGGCGAGAAAGAGGCCGTCGGCATAGCCTTTTTTGAGCCATTCGATGTGGGCGGAGATCGCACGGTCAACCACTTCGAGCGGTTTTATATACGTTAAAACAACCACATAAATCGTACTCATCCTGAAAGCCCTGGCAATCCAATGGGATCTCCAGCCTGACATATTTCGATGATGGATAAAAGAAAACGCGGCATTTTTCCGTGCTATTTAGCAGGGATGGCGGGGCGCAACATCCAGGATGCTCATCGCAGACGTGAATTAATATATATGTTTTTGCGCATGTATATTGATCTTACTTTGTGGCCCCGTATGCTGTCCGTCACGCTTGAGGAGAAATCATGTCTTTATTGCCCCTGCAACTGTTCAAAAACCTCGCCGATGAAACTCGGCTGGGGATCGTATTGCTGCTCAAGGCGCGTGGAGAGCTGTGCGTGTGCGATCTCTGTACGGCGCTCGCCCAGTCCCAGCCCAAGATCTCCCGCCATCTGGCGATGCTCCGTGAGAGCGGATTGCTGCTGGATCGTAAACAGGGTAAGTGGGTCCATTACCGCCTCTCTCCGCAGATGCCGGCCTGGGCGGCGCAGGTGATTGAGCAGGCCTGGCTCAGTCAGCAGGAGGATGTGCGGCTGATGATCAGCAGACTGGCTGGCGGGCCGGGTTGCCGGTAAAAAATTTATCTTAACATATATGATTTTTCGAATGTGATTGGCGGAGGAACGATGTTGCTGGCAGGTACGATTTTTATCCTGACCCTGGTGCTGGTGATTTGGCAGCCGCGGGGGTTAGGGATCGGCTGGAGCGCGGCCTTTGGCGCGGCGCTGGCGCTGGCCACCGGTGGCGTACAGGTAGCCGATATCCCGGTGGTATGGCATATCGTCTGGAATGCGACCGCCACCTTTATCGCCGTTATCATTATCAGCCTGCTGCTTGATGAGTCTGGCTTTTTCGAATGGGCCGCGCTGCACGTTTCCCGCTGGGGAAGAGGCCGGGGTCGTCTGCTGTTTACCTGGATTATCCTGCTCGGCGCGGCTGTGGCGGCGCTGTTTGCCAACGATGGGGCGGCGCTGATCCTCACGCCAATCGTGATTGCCATGCTGCGAGCGCTGGGGTTCAGCAAGGGAACGATGCTGGCCTTTGTCATGGCCGCCGGATTTATTGCCGATACCGCCAGCCTGCCGCTGGTGGTGTCGAATCTGGTGAATATCGTTTCGGCAGATTTCTTTGCCATCGGCTTCAGGGAGTACGCTTCGGTGATGGTGCCGGTCGATCTCGCGGCGATCCTCACCACCCTGGCGATGCTGCACCTGTTCTTTCGCAAGGATATCCCGCCGGCCTGGGATATGGCGTTACTAAAAGCGCCGGCCACGGCGATAAAAGATCCAGCGACGTTCCGCACCGGCTGGGGCGTGCTGCTGCTGTTGCTGGCTGGCTTTTTCGTCCTTGAACCGCTGGGGATCCCGGTCAGCGCCATCGCGGCGCTCGGCGCCGGGATCCTGTTTGCTGTCGCGAAGCGCGGGCGGGTAATTAACACCGGCAAGGTGCTGCGCGGCGCCCCGTGGCAGATAGTGATCTTCTCGCTGGGAATGTATCTGGTGGTGTATGGTCTGCGAAACGCCGGGTTAACGGACTATCTGACCACGGTGCTGAACATGCTGGCGGAGCGCGGGCTCTGGGCCGCGACGCTGGGCACCGGTATCCTGTCGGCCTTCCTCTCTTCAATAATGAATAATATGCCCAGCGTACTGGTCGGCGCCCTGTCGATTGATGGCAGCGCGGCAACAGGGACGATCAAAGAGGCCATGATTTATGCCAACGTCATCGGCTGCGATCTGGGGCCCAAGATCACGCCAATTGGTAGCCTGGCCACGCTGCTCTGGCTGCATGTGCTGGCGCAGAAGTACATCACCATCGGTTGGGGGTATTATTTCCGCTGCGGCATCACCATGACCCTGCCGGTGCTGCTTGTGACGCTGGCCGCGCTGGCGCTGCGTCTCTCCTTCAACCAGCCATGAGAACGTACTATGAGCATCACCATTTACCATAACCCTGACTGCGGCACCTCGCGTAATACGCTGGCGCTGATCCGTAACAGCGGCGCCGAGCCCACCGTTATCTATTATCTGGAGACGCCGCCGTCGGGTGATGAGCTGCGCCAGCTGCTCGCCGCGATGGGGATCCCGGTGCGCGCGCTGCTGCGGAAAAACGTCGAACCCTACGACGCGCTGGGCCTGGCGGAAGACCGGTTTACTGACGACCAGATAATCGACTTTATGCTTCAGCATCCGATCCTGATTAACCGTCCGATCGTAACGACGCCGCAGGGCACCCGACTCTGCCGCCCGTCAGAGGTGGTGCTGGAGATCCTGACGGCGCCGCAACAAGGCGCATTCGTGAAGGAGGACGGTGAGCCAGTCATTGATGCCGCAGGGCAGCGTGTGAAATAGCGCGCAGAATGGCGCCGGCTGTAGCAGCCGGCATGCCGTGTTAAACCTGCTGTATGGTAGGCTCTCCAGGTATGTAGCGCCTGGATTGCTGACAATATTCTCGCTTAGCGCTATTTCTCCACTATCCAGTCTGTTTCCCTTACTTTTCCTGCCGTTATACACCGCCTCTGCGCCGGTGGTTTATGTCTCTCGATAAATTATTAACTGTTTGTTTTTAATGGGTAAAATTTCTTTTTGTGCGTAATGATATAAAGTCAACGTCGTTTGCATTATTGCGAACATTAAATCTGTAAAACTAGATGTTTGTCGACTTTTCATCTAAAAAGGGAAGGTAAGGGGCTGGACAAAACCATTGCGTGGTTATCAAATGGTTAAAAATGCTCGTGTTTGATGTTAATACAAACAAATTATAAATCGTCAGCCTGCTTTATACGGTTAACTTGCGCTGCGGCGCACCTTACCTGGAGAATTTATGCATTCCTCTGTTAATAAAAACGAAAGCCGTACCTTTTTCGGCCATCCTTATCCGCTGGGCTCCCTGTTCTTCACTGAAATGTGGGAGCGCTTCTCGTTTTACGGCATCCGTCCTTTACTGATCCTGTTTATGGCGGCGACAGTGTACGACGGCGGCATGGGCCTGGCGCGAGAGAACGCCTCGGCGATCGTTGGGATTTTTGCCGGCAGTATGTATCTCGCCGCGCTGCCGGGCGGCTGGCTGGCGGATAACTGGCTTGGCCAACAACGCGCCGTCTGGTACGGCTCTATCCTGATCGCCCTGGGGCACCTGTCGATCGCTCTGTCAGCATGGCTGGGCAACGATCTGTTCTTTATCGGTCTGATGTTTATCGTCCTGGGTTCCGGGTTGTTTAAAACCTGTATCTCGGTGATGGTCGGCACCCTGTATAAAAAGGGCGACGCGCGCCGCGACGGTGGTTTTTCGCTGTTCTACATGGGGATCAACATCGGCTCGTTTATCGCGCCATTGATCTCTGGCTGGCTTATCAAATCGCATGGCTGGCACTGGGGCTTCGGCATCGGGGGGATCGGGATGCTGGTGGCGCTGATCATTTTCCGTGTCTTTGCCGTACCGTCGATGAAGCGCTATGACGCGGAGGTTGGCCTCGATTCCACCTGGAACAGCCCGGTGGCGAAAAAGAATGGCGTTGGAGCGTGGCTGCTGGCGCTGGCGCTGGGAGTGGCGGTGCTGGTCACGCTTATCAGCCTGGGCACGATCGTGATTAACCCGGTGGCGGTGGCCAGCGTGCTGGTCTATGTGATTGCCGCCTCCGTGGCGCTCTATTTCCTCTGGCTGTTCGTCTTCGCCGGACTCAACCGTAAAGAGCGGGCGCGCCTGCTGGTATGCTTTATTTTGCTGGTCTCTGCGGCCTTTTTCTGGTCCGCGTTTGAACAGAAACCGACCTCCTTCAACCTGTTTGCTAACGACTACACCAACCGGATGATCGGCGATTTTGAGATCCCCGCGGTCTGGTTCCAGTCGATTAACGCCTTGTTTATCATTCTCCTCGCGCCGGTATTCAGCTGGGCGTGGCCTGCGCTGGCGCGTAAAAACGTTCGTCCGGGCAGTATGACCAAATTCGTGATTGGCATCCTGTGCGCAGCGGCGGGCTTTGGCCTGATGATGCTGGCGGCGCAGAACGTTCTGAGCAACGGCGGGGCCGGTGTGTCGCCGCTGTGGCTGGTGGGCAGCATCCTGATGCTGACGCTCGGTGAACTGTGCCTCAGCCCGATTGGGCTGGCGACCATGACTCTGCTGGCGCCGGAGAGAATGCGCGGCCAGATGATGGGGCTGTGGTTCTGCGCCAGCGCGCTGGGTAACCTGGCGGCGGGCCTGATCGGCGGTCATGTGAAGGCCGATCAGCTGTCGCTGCTGCCGGACCTCTTCGCCCGCTGCTCCATCGCATTGCTGATCTGCGCCGCCGTGCTGGCCGTGCTGATTGTCCCGGTCCGCCGGATGCTGGAGAACAGCCGGTCCAGCGCCGCGCAAAAATCCCTCAGCAACGCCTAACGCGATCCTCAGGCCGGCCCTACGGGGCCGGCTTGTTTTTTGTCCAATCCCCGCCCCAGCAGAACAAAATCCCCTTTTCACAATGCGCGATGTCCCATAACGTGAGCGTGTTCTTTGAAATCACGTCGCTTTCCGGTCCATAGTGTAGTCAGGTTTACTATGTGGTTAATATAAGGACACACCTATGCCAGCAGTCATTGATAAAGCATTGGATTTCATCGGTGGTATGAATACGTCTGAGCCAGTACCACAGTCTATGGATGAAAGTACCGCGAAGGGAATTCTCAAATATTTAAAAGAACTGGGCGTACCAGCCACCCCGGCCGACGTCGCTGCGCGCGGCCAACAGCAGGGCTGGAGCGCTGGGTTTACCGACAAAGTGGCGGAGTGGGCTGAACGGGTCGCCGCCGGCGAACGGCTGGTGATTAAGCATCCGGAATTCTTTTCCACCTATATGCGGGAAGAGCTGCGCGCCCTGGTGTAATCGCCGCGCATCCACCCCGCCTCTTCAGCTTAATGCCTTCCCCTATTGGGAAGGCATTCTGGCGGATGACAAACCCGTTTCGTTATTGTGCCCGCCTTTCTGCCGGGTGGCGGCTTTCGCCTTACCCGGCCTACAAAAAACTCCAATATCAGACAGTTATGCAGTTAGCTGTAGGCCCGCGCAAGCGCAGCGCCGCCGGGCAAGCGCTGAAGATTGCACTTTGTCTGCAGTCTGATTGCCTTCCCCTCGGGGAAGGCATTTTTGTTACTGCCCTCGATAGCCGCCGCCCAGGGCTTTGATCAGGGTAATGTCGGTGCTTAGCCGCTGGGCCTCAATGTCCAGCAGCAACAGCTGCTGGGCGAGGACCGCCCGGCGGGCTTCTTCGGCGGCGTAGCGGCTGAGGAGGCCGCGCTGATAATGGGCGCGAGCGCTATCGGTGGTGGTCTGCGCCGCGGTGACTTTTAGCTGCTGCAGCGCGCGCTGCTGATTCAGGTCGTTAAGCTGGCTGGAGCTGATGGCGACATCGCGAACCGCATCCAGCACCGCCTGGTTGTACTGTTTGATCAGGATGTTGCTGGCGGTGCGTACCGACTGCAGATTAGCGTTCAGACGGCCGCCGTCGAAGATCGGCAGATACAGCCCGGGCAGCAGGTTGATCTGCTGGAAAGAGGACTTAAACAGATCCCCGACGCTCAGGGCGTTATAGCCCCAGAACGCTTTGATATCAAAATGGGGGTAGAAGGCCGCTTTCGCCGCATCGACCTGGCTCAGGGAGGCGGTGACGTAGCCGCGCAGCGCCTGCAGGTCCGGACGGCGGGCCAGCAGCTCGAAAGAGAGCGACGGCGGCAGCGTCTCCTGGAGCGCCGGCAGCGCCACCGGATGGATGGCCGGCATGCTCTGCGCATCGGCGCCGATCAGCGCCCGCAGGGTTTCACGATACTGGGTCAGCATCCCCTCGGCGCTAATGATCTGCTGGCGAGCGGCGAGCTGTTCGGCCTGGGCGTTGGCCACATCCACACTGTCTTCCAGGCCGCGCCGGGTCCGGTGCTCGTGGGCTTCCACCGAGAATCGGGCAATGCCCTCCAGCTCCTGCAGCAGCGCGATTTTCTGGAACGTCGCCTGCATGGCGAAATAGAGCTGCGCCACGCTGCTGGCGATGTCGAGCTCAATGCCGGCGGTCTCCGCCAGCCGGGCGTTTTTCTCGCCAATAGCGGCGGCGACCCGGGCGCGATCGGCCCCCCAGAGATCGATATTCAGCTGCGCCCCGACGCCAACGGTATTCAGCGTATACCAGGGGCCGTTTTTATCCACCGGCAGGGAGTATGAGTAGGGCCAGCTAAAGGATTTGTCGGTGATCCGCAGGCGGTTTTGCGCCGCGACGGCGGTGGCCTGCAGGCCCATCGCCGACCGGGCGAGTTCCACCGTGGACTGCGACTGGGAGATGCGCAGCCGGGCGGCCTGCATGGTCGGCGAGTTCTGCAGCGCCCGGTTGATCAGCATATTGAGCTGAGGATCATCATAGGCCTCCCACCAGCGGGCGGCCGGCCAGTCGCTGTTCGCCAGGTGGATCACCTGCGCCAGCTGGGCCTGCTGCGGATTGACGATGGCGACCTGGGCAGGCTCATCCTGGATCAGCGCGCAGCCGCTGAGCAGCGTCAGCGTCAGGGTAAAAAGAGTGCCGCGCAGGCGCGCGGAGAAAGGAAGGATCATCATGACGTTTTAGCCTGTTGCTCAGTCGCTATCGGTGTCGGCCCCCAGTCGGGCAGGGCGGCCAGCGCGGCGGCCAGCGCCGGGCCAAAGGGGTTAGTCAGGTCGGCGGTCAGCTGTTCGCCAGGCGCCGTCGCCTCCTGTTCGATACGTTCAGCGTAGCGCCGCAGCTGTTCGGCGCAGCGGGTCAGGGTCGGGTCTCCCGGCGCGGCGTTGAGTCGGTAGCCTTCGCTGAGGCGGGCGATCTCCTCGGCCTGGGCGAGGGTGGCGCGCATCGGCCAGCCTTTCGCCTGGGGCCAGGGGTGAGCATACGTGCCCAGCGGTTCGGCGCGAACCCGGTGGATCAGCGCTTCGCTGTCGGTGAAGGCGACAAGCAGGGGAGCCAGCGGAACCGCCTCCTTCGGGGCGGCGAGGCAGTCCGCCAGCCGGCGATAAAGTGCCGCAAGGCGGGTTTTCAGCTGCGGCGCTTCGCTGTCCGGCCAGAGATACAAATGAACAATGGAGGAGACCAGCACCCCGAGCAGGATGCCCAGCACCCGATCCCGCAGCTCGGTGAGGTTCGTCAGCGGAGCAAACCAGCTGAGAAAGGCCAGCGCAAAGGTGAAACCAATCTGGATCCCGGCGTAGGCGATACGCTCCGAGCCGGCGGCAATCCACGCCGCCAGCGCCAGCACCGGCAGGGACATCGCCAGCAGGCCCGTCAGCGAATCGGTCCAGGGCTGGACAAAGACGATTAACAGCAGCGCCAGCAGGGAGGCGAGCAGCGCCCCGCCGATGCGCAGCCATGTCTTTTGCATCGTGGCGCCCAGCCCGGGCTGGGCGACGATCACGCAGCTCAGCATAATGGTATGTAGACCCTGCCAGTCGGCAGCGGTATAGAAGACATAGCAGATTAGGGTCGCCAGCAGGGTCTTGAGCGCAAAATGGAGATATGCCGGGTTGCGCCAGGCGTCCGGCGCCAGCAGGGGCGCCTTCTCCACCTCACCCTGCGGCAGGGCAACCGGCTCACCCTGCGCCAGCCGCTGCAGAGTGGTAGCCATCTCCTGCAGAACAGCGCGATTGACGCCGCGACCGCTGAGCGTCAGGGGAGGAATAGCGCCGTCAAACGGCCCCTCGCTAAGGGCGTTCTTCAGCTGAAGTACCGCCTGCGACAGCTGCTGGCGATCGTCACTATCCGCCTCGTCTGCTTGCAGCAGGGCCGCCAGCTGGTAGCAGCGCAAAGTGGCGGCCAGCCGCGAGCGCCAGGCCTGGGGATCGGCGGCGATCTCCGGTGTCGCCCGGCTGGCCTGGGCGAATAGCGACTGCAGCTGATTGAACTGCGCGGCGGTCTCGCCGAAGGTCGGTGGCGCTTCAGCGTCCGGGGCCGCCAGCCGCCGGGCGACCTCGTGCAGCATCCCGGCCAGACGCGCCTTAAACTGGTTACCGGGAAAGGCCTGCTGAAAGCAGGCGTTGACCAGCAGGGTGACGAGGATCGCGGTGTTAATCGCCACCCACAGCCAAAGCAGCAGCCGCACCAGGATCTCGCTCTGGCTGGTCATCGACGGGAAGGTCTGAGCGTAAATCACCGCCAGCGCCACCACGAAAAAGGCCAGTCCCAGCTTGCCCAGCACCCGCATCAGATAGAGGGCGCAGAAAAAGAGCGCCACGGAGGCCGCCAGGCGGATCAGCGGGTAGTCATAGGTCCACTTGATGATCAGCAGCACGCCGCCGAGCGCCACGGTGACGGTGACAAAAAAGACCACGCTGACCAGCTTAATCATCAACACGTTAGGCTGGCTGACGTAGAACACGACGATCAGCGCAACGGCCAGGAAAGGGATCTGCAGGGTCATAAACAGGGTGATGAGCACCGCGCAGCTTAGCGTCAGGCGCAGCGTGTAGCTGGCGCGTCCCGGCGCGTCGCGCAGTTCCTGGCGTAAAAAATGGGCGAGAGGAAACATAGCGTCGCCCGGCTACGGCTGCAGCACGGCGCTGGCCGAGGCGCCCATGCGGAACAGTTCCGGGTCGGGATCGCTGACGGCGATTTTCACCGGGAAGCGCTGCGAGACGTGGACCCAGTTAATGCTTTTCTGGATCAGCGGCAGCCCTTCGATGACGCTCCCACCTTCGGGCAGGACCCCGGAGCCGACCGAATCCACCACCCCGTTAAAGGTCCGGTTGTGGTTGGTCATCACGGTGATCCGCGCCGCCACGCCGGGGCGCACGTTGTTCAGGTCGGTTTCGCGGAAGTTCGCGATCACATACCAGCGGTCGTCATCCAGCAGGGTGAAGACCGGCTTCAGCGCCGAGGCGTACTGGCCGACGGTGGTTTTCAGCGCCACCACCACGCCGTTGAACGGCGCGCGCACTTCGGTAAATTCCAGATGCAGTTCAGCGAGGGCGATTTGCGCCAGGACCCCGGCGCGTTGCGCCACCATGGCATCCACGCCGGTCACGGCCGCCGAGGCCTGTTTGGCCTGCAGCAGCGTGGCCTCCAGCTCCGCCCGCGCCGCTTTCTCAGCGGTGCGCGCCTGATCGAGATCTTCCTGGGAAGCGAACCCCTGCGGCACCAGCGGCTCAAGGCGGATACGCGTGGAGGTGGTCTGCTTAACCAGCGCTCTGGCGCGCTCGACGGCGGCCGCCACCGACTGGGCGTTATACTCCTGCGCTTTGATGGTGCGCTGGGTCAGCATGATCTGCGCGTCGAGGGTCGTCAGCCGGGCTTTCGCGTCATCGAGCATTGCCTGATAGGGGCGGGGGTCGATGCGGAACAACAGATCGCCTTTTTTCACCCGCTGGTTATCGCGAATGGGCATCTCCACGATGCGTCCGCTGACCTCGGGCACTACATCGATGGTATCGGCATAGACATAGGCGTCATTGGTCTCCGGCGAGGTTTGCAACTGCCAGATAACGAGGATCAGCGCCAGGATGGCGGCAAGGACCAGCGCCAGCAGAGGCCACTTTTTGCGTAACAGGGGAGTGCGGGAAGTTGTCATAAGCGATCAGTGAACAAAAAACAGAAACCACAGCAACGTGGCGAACAGGAACATCAGCGCGACGTAGCTGAAGACCAGGGGAGAAAAGCGCGGCTGCCAGCCTTTACGGGTAATCAGGATATGGCAGGGGATCAGTAAAAACGCACCGCCCAGTAAGCAGAAAAACCAGCCGGGAAAAGCAGCGCCCAATACCGGGATCTCTGGCGAAAGTGAGCAGCCGGAAAGCGGCAAGACGAGCAGTAACCGCGCCGGGCGGGCGATGGTGGCAATATGATTCAATGGAACATCCCTGAGTGATCATACCAGTGTGTCATGAGTGTAATCGCCTCGTTGCGGGAATGAAAGTCAACCGATCGTTGACTGCGGGATCCTTGCGCGATGGGAGAGCATGATGTGAGGCGTCAATTCCCGCGCTTGCGCATAGTCAGCCGCCACGGCGAGGGCTATGCTTAGCCTGAAAGATAAAAACGACCGAGGCAATGTCATGGATAAGGAATTACTGGAAGCCGGCTACCGGGCCTACACCGGGGAGAAAATCGACGTCTACTTTAATACGGCGATCTGTCAGCATTCCGGGAACTGCGTGCGCGGCAGCGCGAAGCTCTTCAACCTGAAGCGTAAGCCGTGGATTATCCCGGATGAAGTGGATGTCGCGACGGTGGTAAACGTGATTGATACCTGCCCGAGCGGCGCTCTGCAATATCGTCATAAATAAGCGAGGAGAAGATGGAAATACTGGAAGGGCATAACAAATTTTATGTTAACGACGCGCAGGGAAACCAGGTGGCGGAGATTGTTTTTGTTCCCACCGGCGAACACCTCAGCATTATCGAACATACCGATGTTGATCCCAGCCTGAAAGGCCAGGGCGTGGGGAAACAGCTGGTGGCGAAGGTAGTGGAAAAAATGCGCCAGGAGCAGCGGAAGATTATCCCTCTCTGCCCGTTTGCCAAACATGAATTCGATAACACCCGCGAATACGACGATATTCGCGCATGACGTACCGGCACCGGTGCTAACCGGTGCGCTTTTCTCGCACCCTCAACGATCCGCCGGATCGCGCTGGTGGGAAAAGCGGCGGATCAGATCCGGGAGATGTTCGCGCCGCATCGGTGGTGAAAACAGATAGCCCTGGAAGCGATCAATCCCCAGCGATTTTAACTGCGTAAATTTCGCCAGTGAATCCACCCCTTCCGCCACACAGCGACTGTCGCTTAACTGGCAGTAGTAGGCCAGGCTTTTTATTAGCGCAAGCGCCTTTGGATCGTGCTGGGCGTCGTTGACGATGCTCATATCCAGTTTATACGCATTGAAGTGCAGTCGACGCGCCGGAAAGATAACGCTCCCCTGAGAAAAGCAGTCGTCCAGCATCACGCGCACGCCAGCACGTTGCAGCTGCGCCACGTGGGCGGCGGAGCGGCTCTGATGGCGAAAATCGATAGTTTCAGCATATTCCAGCACCAGCCTTGTCACGCCCTCTGGCTGCCGAAGCTGCTGGCGAGCGGCTTCCACCATCCGCAGCAGGCTGTCACTGTCGGCGAGCGAGGAGGGTATGTTGACCGAAAAATAGAAGGCGCCTGGATACTCATTAATATTCTGCACGGCCTCCTGCAGAACAAAGGCCGTAAGCAGCAGCCAGGTGTAGTCGGCGCGGAAGTGCGGCAGAAAGGTCTGGGGGTGAAGTACCTGGCCGCGGTGGCGCCAGCGGATCAGGATCTCCACCCCCTGTAGCTGTGAGCGACTATCGACGATAGGTTGAAAAACCGGGAAGACCTGGCGATCGTGAATCGCTTGTACCCATTCCTGTTCAAACGCCGTCAGTGCGTTTGCGGGTGAGCGCGGCAGCAGCGTGCGCGGAAAGCGGGGGGCCAGATGCGGATGACATTCCACCAGCTTTTTCACCCCAGCCAGCCGCTGGGTGTAGAGCGTTTTCTGGCTCAATCCGAGACGTTGGGCCTGCTCGCCTATCGTCTGCCCTTGCAGCAGGGCGAGGATCACCTTGAGCTCGGCGTGGGTCAACCCGGCGACCCGTTTTCCGTGGATCAGGGCGGCTTCGCCGGCAAGCCGCTCAAGCCGCGGCGCATTCTCCAGTCGATGGGCCAGCTCCGCGCAGGACAGATCGGCGGGGGCTGTATGGACGTTGCGCAGACGATCCGGATGACTCACCTGATAGAGCAGCGTTTGCCACAGCCAGATGGCCGGGCTGCGGCTCAGAATCAACATCGGTAACGGCGGCAAGGCCTCGTCGAGTAGCCTTGCCGCCTGGCGCAGCGTGGTGAGCATCCACAGGGGATCGTCAGGGAGATACACCACGATCCGCTTCACGGCGGCCAGCTCGCGCAGGGACACGCCCTCGACCGGCAGCTCAACGGGCCGCTTCGCGGCGTTCAGCATCAGCTGGCTCAACCCGCGGGCGGCCAGCGAGCAGGGCGAGAGGATATAATCGGTCATCATTGATAGACAAAGGTGATGCCGATGATCGACTGCACGTTGCCGGCGGTAACCTGGCCTGTGGTCCGGGCATAGGTGGCCGTCAGGCCGAGGTTGACCGGCGAGGTGCCGACGGTGCCCAGCGAGACCGTGCTGTTCGCCGGGACGGCGCTGCCGTTGCGCGTCAGCTGAACGCCTATCCCCTGCGCCGGCGAGGCGGAGGCGGTATTGGTGAAGATCGCGTTGGCGCTGTCCGCGGTGGTGCCGGAGAGGTAATACCCCAGCTGCTGGCTCTGCGCGCAGTGGACGGTGAGCGGCACGGCCATCGATCCCGGGTAGTCGGGGAGGGTGACGGTGACATCGCGGGCGGAGACGTCGCAGCCGCCGGTGGGGACCACCACGTCGTTATTGGCGTAGATGTTCCAGATGAAATGGAAGGAGTCGCTATTGTAGTTGTTGGTCTGATGCAGGATCAGCACCGCGATTAACGATCCTGCGGTGATGGCCACTCCACCGGCAGTGCTCACCGGCGTCAGATACAGGACGGCTGGCCAGGGTTTATCGGTCCGTGAATCATAAATCACCCGCGCGGTTTCCGTGGTGGTCGGGAACGGGTAAGAGGTGCCGTTATATTTCACGGTGCCTGAAAAACTCGACAGCACACCGCCATAGGCGGATCCGCGCTGCAGGGTCACGTAGTCGGTGATCGTTTCCGGATAGTCGTTATGGCAAAAAATCTGCGTGGAGAGGTCGACCACCAGGTTTTGCCCGACGTTCACCGCCGGGGTCAGGTTAACGTAGACGTTGGCTGACCCGCCGCCGATGGGAATCGTCGCCCCGGTGGCCGTTTTGCAGGCAAAGGACCAGGCGTTCATCGACCAGCCCAGCAGCAGCAGGGTGGTGAACAGGGGGATTATTTTTTTCATCATGATGCTCTCCTGGCTCAGGCGTAGGTATAGGTGACGTTAATCACCGCCTGAATGGTGCCTTGCGTGGCGCCGCCGTTGACGGACAGCGCCCTGGCCTGCAGCGGGAAGCGAGCGGATTGGCTGGCCTCATCCACCTGTACCGACTGGCTGCTGCCATTGTTCAGCGTGGTGCCGTCCTCGTTCTGCAGTTCGAGCTGAATATTGCCCGCCGTTCCCTGGTTTTTGTAATAGCCGGTGCTGTCCGCCGTTCCGCTGAAGGTGGCTTTCACCCGTGAAGTACCCACGGGGCAGTTGCTCAGATCCAGCGCCACGCTGTGCCAGGCCGATGCCGAGCCCGCACCGATCAGGCTAAAGGTATAGAGATCGCCCAGCTCGACGGTGGCATTGACGGTGGAAACCGTGCAGGGTCTGGCCACCACCTTGCCGTTGACGGTGAGAGTGACGTCGGCCGCCCGCAGGGAAGCGCTCGCGGTTAACAGGCCGGCCAGCAGCCAGCCCACATGAGTCCATTTCATTTCAGCCTCCGCTTACTGAAATTCCAGGGTGAATGTCGCTGTCGCATTGACATGCCCGGCGGTGACGGGCACCTGAGTGGCCATCAGCCGGGCGTAAAAGTTGAGAATATTGGTCTGGCCCGGGGTCAGCGTGGTCCAGGTCATGGTGGA
The DNA here is from genome assembly GCF_021184225.1 of Klebsiella sp. KPN54798. Lineage (NCBI taxonomy): Bacteria > Pseudomonadati > Pseudomonadota > Gammaproteobacteria > Enterobacterales > Enterobacteriaceae > Klebsiella > Klebsiella sp. KPN54798. The sequence continues at coordinate 828,560 of NZ_CP089234.1, forward strand.
TGACGGCGCATTGACCGGCAGCCGGGACTGCTGCTGATCGAGAATTTCCACCCCCATTCCTGCCGCCGCCGAGGTCCCGGCATCGAGTTTTAACAGGCTGGTGTTGACGCTGTCCGCCACGCCGGTGAAACCGACCTTCACCGCGGTGACGGAAGTGCCGCAGGGCGACAGCACGATGCGGAACGGCACCGGCGGCGTCGTCGCCCCAACGGCATAAAACTGCTTCGCGGCGTTATCCTGTAAATCGACAGTAAAATCCTTCGATTCGCCGGCTACCGCGCAGGCGTTATCGCGGACATAGCCGCTGATGGTGATCGTGCTATCGGCGGCAAAGGCAGCCGGTGCGCCCAGGGTGAACAGGGCGCCCAGCAGATACTGCAGTGTTCTCATCATGATCTCCTTAGCGGCACGCGACCGAAAGCTGACTGAGCGCCTGCTGCTGGCTCTCCGGCGGCAGACGGTAATCGGCCACGCACTGAGCGTCCGGGCCATCGCCCCATTTCACCCGCACTTTGCCCGCCAGCGGCATCCCGCTCAGGTAGACCTGGCCGTTGTCCGCGACGATGCTGCCGCTCTGGTTGCTGTCGCCGGTGGCGAGGGCGCCAAACGGCACCGGTTTGCCGCGATGGGTCAGCGTCATCAGGATCTTCATCCCTACCTGGGCGTTGAAGTTGGCGCGGACAATCGCCCCATGGGTGGGCACCACGCTGACCACCGCATCGTCAAGGTCGACATTGTCCGCCAGGGTGTTGGTATCCAGCGCGATCCGGTTTTCGCGATACTCAGTGGCATAAGGCAGGACGGCATACCCGCGCCAGTCGGTGCGTACCCCGGTCTGGTTTTCCACTTTCACGCCGCCGGCGCCGGGGGCTTTCACCAGCACCACGGTATCGTTTAACGGTTGGCTCAGGGTGATGCCGTTGGCGTGCGCCAGCACGCCGCCGCTGACCCCGTAGTAGAGCTGTTTAAAGCCATCGCTGCGGCTGTAGCCGACGTTGGCGTTGCCGTAGCCGCCGCGGTAGTTGAGGGCGGTGTAGCCTGTGCTCCCGTTGTCGCCGTTGCCGCCGCCGGCATAGCCGGTCTGCACGCTATAGCTGAGGTTGTTGTCTTCCAGCAGGGTGCCGTACAGGCCCGCCAGATTGGTCATGCGGCCATTGAGATCGTGCGACAGGCTGTAGCTGGCGCTGGCGTGCCGCCAGACCGAGCGGCTGTCGGAACGCAGCCAGTGGCTGAAGGGGATATTGATATTGATCGCCAGCATTTGATCGCGCCCCTGCTGCCAGGCGTTTTTTGTCAGGCTGTAGCTTAGCGACCAGTTGATATCGTCCACGGCGGCGTTGAGGCCGGCCTGCAGCTGCTCATCGGCATCGTCGGTGCCCCAGTAGGTCTGGTGGCTACCGCTGAGATAGAGGGTGGCGGTGCGCCCCAACTGCTGAGTCACGCTCAGCTGCACCTTGCCGCGCTTGCTGTAAGCCAGATTGTAGTAGTCGGTAAATTTCGGTTTTACCTGGATAACGCCGTCCTGGGTTTCCACACTGTAGCCGCTCATCCGGCGGTAAGTGGTATCGGCAAAGTTATAATAGCCGCGGGTAGAGTAGCGGTAGCCCACCAGCTGCAGGTTGGTGCCGGTCTCATCCAGGGATTTGTTATAGAGAAAACGCACCGACTGCCCCTGATGTTCGCTGTCGTCAGCCAGGGTGGCGTTGGCCTGAGTGATATCCAGCGACAGGGCGCCGAAATAGCCCATGTTTTTCCCCACCCCAAGGTTAAAGGCGCGATAGCGGTCTGCCAGCTGGGTGCCGCCGTAGAGCGTCCAGCCTGCCGGCAGGCCATGCATGGCCGTGCCCTGGAAAAAATCGGGCGTTTCCTGCTGACTGTTGCCGCTGCGGTACTCCCCGGCGGTGAGGGCGAAGCGGGTATGGCCTTCACGCTGGAGAACCGGCACCGTTGACCAGGGCACGCTGAAGACCTGGCGGGAGCCATCCGCTTCTTTGATCGTGACCTGCAGATCGCCGCCATTGCCCGCGGCGTAGAGATCGTCGATGGTAAATGGTCCCGGCGGCACTGTGCTCTGGTAGATTTCGTAGCCGTTTTGCCTGATTGACACCTGCGCCGTGCCGCGGGCGATCCCGTGGATCACCGGCGCAAAGCCTTTCTGGCTGTCCGGTAGCATATTGTCGTCGGAGGCCAGCTGGGCGCCGCGGAAGTTGATCCCGTCGAAGACATCGCCGTTGGTGTAGCTGTCCCCTAGGGTGAGTCGCGAACGCAGAGGCGTGATGTCCCGCTCAAGCCAGCTGTTAACGTGCTGCCAGCGATTCTCGTTGGATGAGGTGCTACCGCCGCTGCTGTAGCTCCAGGTGCTGTTATCGCGCAGACGCCAGGCGCCAATGTTCAGGCCGCTCTGTAGATTCAGATAGGCGTAACGGCTGCTGCCACCTGTGGTGTTATGGGCGTTATTGCCCGTGAAGTTATAGTTAATCAGCCCGGCGGTGATACCGTTATCCCACAGCTCCGGCGGAATATAGCCGCGCGCATGGTTACCCATAAATGCCTGGGGGACGGTGAGGTACAGGCGTTGCTGCCCGACGTCGAAGCGCGTGGTAGCTTCGCTGATAAGCGTGGTCAGCGGCACGCAGGCCGTGCTGTCCAGCGTTGCCATGCCCGGCACCCGACCGGTATCCACACCCATGCTCGCCAGCTGGCCGCGCGTCAGGCAGGGTGACAGACCGTGACCCTGGGCATCGGCCTGGAAAGTGACGTCCCGGGTGGTCATAAAACCATTGTTGAGATAAATATCGACGCGATAGGTGCCTGGCGGAACCTCCTGGCCTTTTTCAAATCCCGACAGGTCAGCCACCGCCGCCGGATCGTCAGCTAAAAAGCGGGGGTTAAAATAGAGGTCCGCCCGCGCGGCAAACGGCTGTGAGCAGAGCCACAGCGCCAGCGCCGGAGATACCAGGCGCCGGGCAGTTCGGCAACCTAAATGATCCAGTCCATATTTCCGATGTGACATTATCCCTCCGGTCCGACGTTGCCCGGCTGTCATTGCTTCTGGTCATGCGCAGCGTGTCCCGCGCGGCGGGGCGCTTCTGGGTTAGCGCAGCACGCCATTCATTTTCGGCGTCAGCGCGCCGTAATCATTAATCGTGCGATAGGTGATGGTGTTCCCGGCATCCGCGGGTAGCTTGACGCTGGTTTTGCCCATCGGCGGTACGAGGGCGTTCTCCAGAATGCGTGTCCCGGCGTTCAGTTCGGTCACCGTCAGGTAATAGGGGGTGGGGTTCGTCAGCGTCAGCGACGATCCGCTACGGCTAAAGGTCAGCTTTTCCGCCGCTTGATCCGGAGGCAGGGCCAGTTTTCCCGGACGGTAGTAGAGCTTGATGCGGCTGATAATCGCCAGCTGCAGGGTATTGTCGCTGAGCTTTGATTTATCCATCGAAGGGATCGCCTTCACGTTCATCCAGAACAGACTTTCCCGATCCTGCGGCAGCTGGTTATTGGTGGCGTCGATAATGCGCAGGGTGTTCTCTTTTTTACCCTGCATGGCAAACAGCGGAGGAGTGATGACAAACCGGCCGTCTCGCTGACCATCGGCATTTTCCACCCATGACTGAATAAGCCAGGTACTGTTGTCATCATTATTGGTCACCGCGAGCTGGACCTGCTTCTGTCCCGCCGGGTAGATAACCCGGGTCGCGCCAAGCGCAACGCCCGCCTGCGCGCTGGTGCTAAAGATACTGGCGGCGAAAAGCACACATCCTGCCAGTAAGCCATGCGCCATCGTTGCCGTTTTTCTCACATTATCTCCTTGTCTGCTCACCGTGTTGTCCTGTTTGTCTGCGGATTAATTACTGATAGGTCAATGAGAACCAGGCCTGGGCATTGGCTGCACCGCCGGTGACCTGGCGTCCGGTCGCCCGATATTTGGCGACGAAATTTAGCGTCGTCGGTCCGCGGTAGAGTGATATCCAGCGATCCGCTGGACGATTGAGCGGGAGCTGCTGGCCCTGGCTGTCGAATAGCGCAATACCGATCCCACTGGCGATCCCCGGACCTTCACCCACCGACAGCACATCGGGGTTTTTTCCATCAGCCACGCCGTGAAAGGTCACACCCACATGCTGGCTGACCGCCGTACTGCAATCCTGTAAATGAATCGCGAAAGGGATTGGGTTGCTGTCTTCGCCGACAGCATGAAATCGATTACTGCTGATCTGCCCCAGATTGACCGTCATCTGCCGATCGCCGGCTTCGACGCGGCAGGAGCTCGCCATTATCAGGCCCTGAAAACGCATGCTGCCCCCCGGCAACGTGACGTTCCAATGATTACCGGCCAGCGCCAGCGGAGGCAGTAGCAGCAGCAGACCAGATTTCATTCCCTGCATCGTTTCACTCCGGTTGAAAATAGAGAGCGGGCCCTCCTGGCCCGAATAGCTTCCTTGCCTGACTCGGGTCTTACTCGTACTGCACTTTGAACGTGGCATCCGCGTTCGCTATACCAGCCGTCGCTGCGCCGGTCGCGTAGTAACGTGCCTGGAACGGGATGATGTTGGGGCCGTCATTCAGCGTGGTCGCAGCACTGAAGGTGGCGCCGTCCAGTGCCAGTGGCGTACCGGTATTGTCGAGGATCTGCACGCCGACGTTGGTTGCGCTGCCGGCGGCAGAGTTTTGCAGGGCCAGAACGGTGGTATTGCTGCTGTCGATGGCCGTACCGGCGAAGGCGACGGACGCTTTGGTGGCTACCGTAGTGTCGCAATCATCCAGCTGGATGTTGAAACCGACGGCCGAACTGGTGCTCCCCGCCGTGGCCAGTTTCGCGGAACGCACCTGGCCTAATTGAACGGTTTGATCGATAGAGCCGGCATCCACCGCACAGGCCGCATTAACGACTTCTCCTTTAAAATGCACGGTCCCGCCGTTGACCGTGGTGGTATCGGCCAGAGCTGCCGTGGAGCTCAGTGACAGGGCTGACACAACAATCATTGCCAGTGTTTTGATTTTCATACTGTTTTCCTTTGAACGATGTCGAAATAACGAACCGGATTGGCAGCCGTTGTGCCTTCCAGGCATTTCAGATTTCAGCCGAGTGGTCCGGCTGCCGGCTCTGCACAGTTTTCGCCCAACCGATGAGACAATTGGGGCCATTTTGACTCGTTGGGATAAATGATCTGTATTTTGTGTCAACTTGGTATTATGTGGTTTTAAATTCTGCCAAATTTGGTTTTTATGGTAATATAATCTGGTGTGGTGGGAGGGGGTGCGAAAGGAATAGCGATGGCGTTGGCGACGGATCGCCGGTGCAGCAGAGATATGGTTAGAGAAAATTGAGTAATTGCAGGTTTAAAAATAGATAATAATCAATGAGATATGATTTTTTTTGCGGAAATATGGCGCAGTGAGTTGCAAAATATGTCAAAACATTTTTATGATATAAACAGTTTGGCCCCAATTGACCTGTTCGTTATTTTTTTAATTATTTAAAATCAATCAGTTATTTCATTTTTCGTCTTCTGGTCTTTTTCCTCTAAAAGATTATTTCTTTCCCAGATGCCAGCGAAACGTGCCGCATTACTGGCGGTGTAACGTACTGTGTGACGAATATTACGATGTCCTAGATAATCCTGTATCAAACGCGTATCTGTCCCTCTTTCAGCCAGTTCATAGCCGCAGGCGTGACGCAGCATATGGGGGTGAGTGTGCGTGACGGTACCCGCATTTTCCCCGGCGGAGCGAATAATACGATACGCCTGCTGGCGGGAGAGCGCTGTACCGCGGCGGGAGATAAACAGTGCGTCCGTTTTGTCCGCCGCTTTCCAGCCGGCACGGACCAGGCTCCAGCGCTCAATCGCCTCGCGCTCATCAAAACGCAGTGGATGAATCGTCGAAAAACCATTCTTTAATCGCCGCACATTAACCCGCCCTTCATGGAGATCCAGATCGTGATAATGCAGATCCAGCAGTTCGCTAATGCGCATGCCATGGCGAAAGGCCAGCAGAATGAGGCAGTAGTCCCGTTCGCCGGTAGGGCCCTGACGAGCAGCCTGCATCATGGCCTGAACTTCTTTGGCGGTTAGAAAACGACGTCGGTTCACAATAGTTGCTCCTGAAAATAGGTATGAATGACCGTCACAGCGAAACCATACTCCATGACGAAAGTAGGTTCTGTAATGCTAAAACGGTACAGGGTGAAGATGATTAATCACGAATTGATAACATATTACATTGCCAGACACTAAAAATATCGTCGGGTGATAATTCTTAATTTTAAAGATTTTAATCATCGGCTCAATAGTATCTGCGCGGGTTGCCGCCAGGTATATAAAATGAAAGGATATTTTTCACTACCAGCCGTTATTAAAAATACAGCCGCGGAAATTTTTCCCACCAATAAATACCCAGTCTAATTCCTGAGTAAACGCAGGGTTATATTAACTCTCAGTAATAAGGATTAAATAAGAACTTGTGGGAACAGTAATCCTAATTAACGCAGGGTTAATAATCATGAATATTTTAATTTGTCGACCGATCGCGATACAACGCCATCCGTGGCGTCAAGGCTATTGGATCAGCGACGATCGCTGTTTGTCACGGGGATTGTCCCAGATGCCATAGAAGCGTCCCGCATTGCTGGCCGTATACCAGACGGTGTGGCGGATATTGCGATGCCCGAGATAATCCTGTATCAAGCGGGTATCGATCCCCATATTCGCCAACGCAAAGCCACAGGAGTGCCGCAGCATGTGCGGGTGGATCTCCAGTGGCAGCCCTGCCAGTCCCCCTGAGGACGCGATAATCTGATAAAACTGTTGGCGGGAAAGGGGATTACCTTTGCGGGAGAGAAACAGCCATTCGCTGGCGGCCTGCGGCCAGCTGCTGCGAATGGCCAGCCAGCGCTTTAGGGCGTAGATCTCTTTATCCAGCAACGGGTGGGTAGTCGAAAACCCTTTTTTAAGCCGATGGATGTAAACACATCGGGCAGCAAGGTCGATATCCGATATTCGTAGACGACAGATCTCGCTGGCGCGCAGACCATGGATGAAGCACAGTAACGTCAGGCAATAATTACGTGCAGCATAAGGACCGGTATCGGCCGCTTTAAGTAAAGACTCAATTTCATTCTGAGTCAGGAAGTTCCTTTTTTTTAAGTCGGCGTTATTCGTCATGGTTTTCCCTTTTATTGCAGGCATATTTTTGGTTTTCCGAGCCTGCGTCAGGTCATTGTTAAATTTGACTGCCTTTTTATTTTGAAACAGCGTGGTGATAACGTTTTAATTTGCTACGAGCGCGAGCGGTATCATGGGCTAGCTCCATTGCTAACGATAAGAGGCCGCGATCTGAAGGGTAAAGAAAGGGTGAGCTGGCTGAACTGATGAATCTTTCCTGGGGGTTTCCACGTCCTGTACATCCCTGATCCTCTTGATGATACCCGCATGATGATGAAGGCTTGGGCTTCCGGCCACGGCAAGGCGGCTATCAATGCCGTCATGATTGATTGCCTGTTTACTGGGCAATGTCACCCCAGTAAACCAGCCTCCCTCGCCGACAACTTTCGGGAATGGCATGAGAAATTTCTCAGACAAAATACAACCTTAAGTCGTCTGGATAGCATTCACTGCAAAACTACAACAGTGATTAAACCATACTGCAAAAAGCCTGGTGATAATAGCATTGTCTGTAATAGAGCACATTACGCCGTATTTCAACGGGTAAGCTTAATCTGGTACATGCGGTTGAATGAGATGAAAACTCGTCACGGTCAACGTATACAGGAAGATATCAATGGAGGTAGTAGAGGACAGGTAAGTATTGCGACACGGTCTGGCGGCGGGTTGGAATACTCGCTTCGGCGCGGGAAGGACTCACATCCAGGATACGCCGAAGCCTGCCGGTTCACCACTTTTCGTCACGTGCCACCTGGCGCTTGTCGCTGCGCCAGGTGGCCTGTACGGAAAGCGATGGCAGCAGTAACCAGGGTAAGTAAGCCTCTTTTCATGGAAGTGATCCTGCTGAAGAGTGCAATAAATAGCAGTTAAAGAATATTCTTGCCGGAAGCGCAGCATAATAACTGACAAAAAATGCTCGCCAAGAAATAACTTATTTATTTTTATCTGTGATTTTTTGAGTAATTATTCCTGTTAAAAGGTATTGGTAACCAATAACGCATAAAAAGATATAGCTGTGGTATGCTCAAGATATTGAGGCATTCTGCGCTAATACGGTGTCGGGAAGATAGCGATCGGTAGATAATGCGGAGCCTGGTGACTACGAACAATCCCGTGAACAGCTTCGACAAATTCCTCACCCTTCAGCGCTGACACCTTCGCTCGCCTGTCGTAAAGTTGCTGTCAGGCGGTTTACGTTTACTACAATGGTATAACGATGACGACTCCGATTGCGCTCCGCGACTGGCGCCTGCTGGCGGCCGGGTGCGGCGGCCTTCTACTGCTGGCCGCCGCTATCACCTTGCACAGCCACTGGGGTGACTTTCTCCAGTGGTGTCTCGCCACCCAAATTACCCTGCATCGCTATCTGGTGATGTACCTTCTGTTGCTGAATAACCATCAGTACAGCGGCGGTATCTGGCTGCTGGTGGGGGCCTTTCTCTATGGCGTGCTGCACGCCGTCGGACCGGGACACGGTAAATTTATCGTGACGACCTACCTGAGCACCAATCAGGAGAGCCTGACGGCGGCGCGGGTGGTGCCCTTTCTCGGCAGCCTGTTGCAGGGCGTCACTGCGATACTCTTTGTCTTTATTCTTGCGGTGGGGCTGAATCTGGCCGCCGGCGATCTTAGCGCCAGCCGCTGGTACGTCGAGAAGATCAGCGCCCTGACCATCGGCGTCTTTGGGGCTTATGTTATCTTTCGCGCTCTGCAAAGCCTGTGGCCGACAAAACAGGTGATTCGCCGTCTGACGCCAGCGCATCAGCATGACGCCTCGTGCGGCTGCGGCCATCACGGCGTGGGGCAGGATCTGCAGGGCGCTGACTGGAAGACGCGCCTTGGCGTGGTGCTGGCTATCGGCGTTCGGCCCTGTAGCGGGGCGATCATGATTTTATTATTCGCCAATGCGTTGGGGATTGTTAGCTGGGGCATCGCCGCGGTGATGAGCATGGCACTGGGCACCGCGCTCTCGATCCTCGGTCTGTCGCTACTGGTTCACTATGCGCGCCATCGGACGGTCAAACGATTGGCCACGAATCACCGCCCGCGGCCCTGGCTGGTTCCGCTGATGAAGATCCTCGGCGGTCTGGCGCTGATCCTCTTTGCCGTGGGATTGTTTTTCAGCGTGGTGCCGATCAGCGCCAACGGCGACTTTATCGCCGCTGGCTGTTAGCCCGTTTCCAGCAGTCGCATCAACACCCGCAGCGCCTGATCCAACTGCTGGCGTTCACCGTCACTGAGTCCTGCCAGCAGTTGCCGTTCGTTGTCGACGTGGGTTTCCACTGCGGCATCGATCCGTTCGCGTCCGGCGGAAGTCAGGGCGACCAGCATACTGCGGGCATCCTCCGGATTGGGCAGGCGGGTAATAAACCCGCGTTTCTCCAGCGCCTTCAGACGATGGGTCATGGTGCCGGAGGTAATCATCAGCGTGGAGAAGAGCTGGGTGGGCGAAAGTACGAAAGGCGCCCCGGCGCGCCGCAGCGTCGCCAGCATGTCAAACTCCCAGCGCACCAGATCGTGGCGCGTAAAGGCCACTTCCACCTGCGGCTCCAGCAGCATAGCGCATCGTTTCAGGCGACCTATCGGCCCCATGGGGCTGCAGTCGAGGTCTGGCCGCTCCCGCTGCCACTGGGCGAGGATGCGATCCACGGCGTCGATCGGCGGTGATTTGTCCATTAGTGCTCACTTGTCTTGATATCAAGATACTTGGCGGTACATACTTCACTCACTAATTTACCTTGAAGTGAAGATAAAATCATGGCTTTTCTCTCACGTAATCTGATTCTCGACCTGCTGCTCACCGCGCTGGCGCCCGCTATCTGGGGGACGACCTACATCGTCACCTCCCAGTTTCTTCCCCCTGACCGCCCATTTATTGCTGCGCTGCTGCGGGTGCTGCCGGCAGGTATCGCCCTGCTGATCTGGAGCCGTCGTTTTCCGCAGCGCGGCGAATGGGCAAAGCTGATCGTTACCGGCATCTTAAATATCGGCGCGTTTCAGGCGCTGTTGTTTATCGCCGCCTATCGCTTACCCGGCGGGCTGGCGGCGGTGATCGGCGCGATCCAGCCGCTGCTGGTGATGCTCCTCGCCTGGTGCGTCGACCGGCAGCGCTCGCCCTGGCTGGCCGTGTTATCCGCCATCGCCGGCATACTCGGTATGGCCATGCTGCTGCTGTCGCCGCACACCGTCCTCGACCCGCTGGGCATCGGCGCGGCGTTTCTCGGGGCGATCAGTATGGCGCTGGGCACCTGGCTCTCCCGGCGCTGGGCGCTCTCCCTGCCGATCGTCGCGCTGACCGGCTGGCAGCTGACGATCGGTGGGGTGGTGCTGGCCCCGGTGGCGCTGATCGTTGACCCTCCTTTGCATCAGGTAACAGTGCTGCAGGCGGCCGGCTATCTGTGGCTGTGCCTGGCGGGCGCCATGCTGGCCTATGGCCTGTGGTTTCGGGGGATTGGCCGCCTCTCACCGGTGGCCGTGTCGGCGATGAGTCTGCTGAGCCCGGTGACCGCCGTGGTACTGGGATGGATATTCCTCGGACAAAAGATCCAGGGGATGGCGCTGATGGGATTGATCGTGGTGCTGGCGAGCGTGCTGTCTATCCAGCGCGCGCTGGCGCGTCAGGCGGCGGGAGCAAAAACGAAAAAAGCCCCGTAACGGGGCTCGACATTGCTGCGTGCGGGGTGGGCGGCGGGAGCCAGACCAGCCACCCGCAGGCGGCCTGTCCGGCAGCTCCCTCTGCAACCATTCGCTTATTTAGACAGCTCGGCGGTCATATGGACCTGGTTGCCGGTGTACGCTTCGGTAATGTGATAGGAAGCGCCTTGTTCTTTCGCAATGGTTGCGATTTTCGCTTCTGCGCTGTCCAGGGTGTCTGCTGTCACGCTCACCGGATGAGCGAAGCTAGCGAAAGAGACCAGGGAGAGCATACCGGCAGCTGCGAGTAATTTTACGTTTTTCATGGTGTTTGTCCTTTTAACTTTTATGGTGGAAAGCATGTTTGCTTTCGATGGACTTATAATAAGTCTGCTAACTATAACGCGCGTGGCAAAAAGTGCGATTTAGATCACATTTTTATGGCGGTTTGATGGCGTAAACATGATCGTTTATCTATTTTTTAATTTAAAAACAATCAATTAATGATTTGCTTCTGAAAGGGGGTATCACATGGGCTGCCCTTGTTCAGGGAGAGGAATGCGCCTCATTCATGCTTTCACCATTCGTTGTGTGAATGGTTTGGTGCTGTTTTCACCACCGCAAAGGCAGATTCAGACTTATCGCGATGGCCTTCCGAGGGCTTTTTCTGCATGCTGTTGCGGTCACTTTCTCTCGCTCTGGCGTTAGGCTTGCTGCGCTGTAAACAACCACCCTCGCGTTTTCATCTATCAATGACTGTTTATTAATAGTCGATGGTTATCTGTTATATAACTTAATGAAACGTGAACAAATGTATATTTGTCGGCGAATAAATAGCATTCTTTGACGCCGATAGCACCAGCGAACTTATATTTTTAGGTTCGTTACCTGACGCCTTAAATATTGCGGCTCCCGGTCAGTCGAAGATTCTATTAGCAGTGGCATAAATCAGCATCGCCTGATGTTTCTGGTTCTATGCGAATTCACAGTGTGCTCATTGATTCGTAATTCACTCTGACAAGGAAATGGCAATGAAAAAGGTTCTTCTCTCTGCAGCAATGGCAACCGCGTTTTTTGGCATGACTGCTGCCCATGCAGCTGATACCAATGTTGGCGGCGGCCAGGTTAATTTCTTCGGTAAAGTTACCGATGTATCCTGTACTGTTTCCGTTAACGGCCAGGGCAGCGATGCGAACGTTTACCTGTCTCCGGTAACCCTGACTGAAGTTAAAGCGGCAGCAGCGGATACTTACCTGAAACCGAAATCTTTCACCATTGACGTCTCTAACTGCCAGGCTGCTGATGGCACTAAACAGGATGACGTAAGCAAACTGGGCGTGAACTGGACCGGCGGTAACCTGCTGGCTGGCGCAACCAGCAAACAACAGGGCTACCTGGCGAACACTGAAGCTTCCGGTGCTCAGAACATCCAGCTGGTGCTGTCTACTGACAACGCTACCGCGCTGACCAACAAAATCATCCCGGGTGACAGCACTCAGCCGAAAGCGAAAGGCGACGCTTCCGCTGTAGCTGATGGCGCGCGTTTCACCTACTACGTAGGTTACGCCACCAGCGCGCCGACCACGGTAACCACCGGTGTGGTTAACAGCTACGCGACTTACGAAATTACTTACCAGTAATTCCGTCAGAAAATAAAACTGCCCCGCGATGGGGCAGTTAATAACAATAATAAAGCGGCAATGTCCGCCGCTTGTATTTTTATTCTGAGGTCAGCATGAAGCGTATTGCCCTTTTTTTCTGTTTCATTTTTAGTTTTGCGGCCCATGCCAACAATATTATTGTTAACGGTACCCGCTTTATTTATCCAGGAAATGAAAAAGAAATAACGGTACAGCTTTCAAATAACGCCGACCGTCCGGCGCTGGCGCAGGCCTGGCTGGATAACGGCGATGCCGATGCCACACCGGATACCATTACCACCCCGTTTATTATCACCCCGCCGATTTCGCGCGTTGACGCCAAGAGCGGCCAGACGCTGCGTATTAAGCTCGGTAGCAGCGCCGGTCTGGCGAAAGATAAAGAGACGCTGTGGTGGCTGAATCTGCTGGAAATTCCGCCGGTGGTGGCCAATCAGAAAAATGAAGGCCAGAACGTGCTGCAGCTGGCGATCCGTTCGCGCTTTAAATTTATTTATCGTCCTGCCGGACTGGGCAACCGCGATGCGGCGGCCGAGAAGCTGACCCTGACCGCCAGCGGCAGTAGTCTCGCCATCAACAACCCGACGCCGTTCTACATTACCGTCAGCCGTATTTCCCGCGACGGCGGTAAAGCCCTGAACAGCAAAACCGTGATGCTGGCGCCGCAGTCCAGCCAGACGGTGGCGCTCTCCTCCGCCGTCAACCGCGGCGAAACCCTGACCGTTAACAACATTAATGACTATGGCGCCGATGTCGCAGTGAAAGTGGCCGTTAAATAAGGGAAAAGCTAATGAAGCAGAGGTCATTCTGCCCGGGAAGATTAAGCACCGCGATCGCCATCGCGCTGTGCTGCTTTCCGCCATTTTCCAGCGGACAGGAAAACCCGGGAACGGTATATCAGTTTAACGACGGCTTTATTGTCGGCAGTCGCGAAAAGGTCGATCTGTCGCGCTTTTCGACCAGCGCGATTACCGAAGGCACTTACTCCCTTGACGTCTACACCAACGACGAGTGGAAAGGGCGCTACGATTTACGCATCGCGCGCGATAAAGATGGTCGGCTGGGCGTCTGCTACACCAAAGCGATGCTGGCCCAATATGGCATCGCGGCGGAAAAGCTCAATCCGCAGCTGAGCGAGCAGGAGGGCTACTGCGGTAGCCTCAAATCCTGGCGCAACGAAGAAAACGTCAAAGACAACCTGGTCCAGTCCTCCCTGCGGTTGAACATTTCGGTACCGCAGATCTATGAAGATCAACGCCTGAAAAACTATGTCAGCCCGGAGTTCTGGGACAAAGGTATTACCGCGCTCAATCTTGGCTGGATGGCGAACGCCTGGAACAGCCATACCTCTTCGGTGGGCGGGTCGGATAACAGCAGCGCCTATCTGGGCGTCAACGCCGGACTGTCGTGGGACGGCTGGCTGCTGAAGCACATCGGCAACCTGAACTGGCAGCAGCAGCAGGGTAAAGCGCACTGGAACAGCAACCAGACCTATCTCCAGCGCCCTATCCCACAGCTCAACTCCATCGTCAGCGGCGGGCAGATTTTCACCAATGGTGAATTTTTCGACACCATCGGTCTGCGCGGGGTTAATCTTTCCACCGATGACAATATGTTCCCGGACGGCATGCGCTCGTATGCTCCGGAAATTCGCGGCGTGGCGCAGAGCAACGCCCTCGTCACCGTGCGTCAGGGCAGCAATATTATCTATCAGACCACCGTTCCGCCCGGACCGTTTACCCTGCAGGATGTCTATCCTTCCGGCTATGGCAGCGATCTTGAGGTCTCGGTGAAAGAAGCGGATGGCTCGGTAGAAGTGTTTAGCGTGCCTTACGCCTCCGTTGCTCAGCTGCTGCGCCCGGGCATGACCCGCTACGCGCTCTCCGCCGGTAAAGTGGACGACAGCGCGCTGCGCAACAAGCCGATGCTCTATCAGGCGACCTGGCAGCACGGGATCAACAACCTGTTGACCGGCTACACCGGGGTCACCGGTTTTGACGACTATCAGGCCTTCCTGGTGGGGACCGGGATGAACACCGGCATCGGCGCGCTCTCTTTTGACGTCACCCATTCGCGGTTGAAGAGCGATGCCCATGATGACTCGGGTCAGAGCTATCGCGCGACCTTTAACCGCATGTTTACCGATACCCAGACCAGCATCGTGTTGGCGGCGTATCGCTACTCGACGAAAGGTTATTACAACCTCAACGACGCGCTGTACGCCGTCGATCAGGAAAAAAATAGTCGCAGCAACTACACCCTGTGGCGGCAAAAAAACGGCATGACCTTCACGGTGAACCAGAACCTGCCGGACGGCTGGGGCGGGTTTTATCTCAGCGGCCGTATCTCCGATTACTGGAACCGCTCCGGGACCGAGAAGCAGTATCAGGTCAGCTACAACAATTCATTTGGTCGTCTCTCCTGGTCGGCGAGCGCGCAGCGCGTCTATACGCCAGACAGCTCCGGTCATCGTCGCGACGATCGTATTTCACTCAACTTCAGCTACCCGCTGTGGTTTGGCGATAACCGCACCGCCAACCTGACGTCGAACACCTCGTTCAATAACTCGCGCTTTGCCAGCTCGCAGATTGGTATCAACGGTTCGCTGGACAGTGAAAACAACCTTAACTACGGCGTGTCGACCACCACCGCCACCGGCGGTCAGCATGATGTGGCGCTCAACGGCAGCTACCGTACGCCATGGACCACCCTCAACGGCAGCTACAGCCAGGGCGAAGGCTATCGTCAGAGCGGCATTGGCGCCAGCGGGACGATGATCGCCCACAGCGGCGGCGTGGTGCTCTCACCGGAAAGCGGCTCGACGATGGCCCTGATTGAAGCCAAAGACGCGGCCGGGGCGATGCTTCCGGGATCGCCGGGCACCCGTGTGGACAGCAATGGTTACGCCATCCTGCCGTATCTGCGCCCGTACCGGATTAACGCCGTGGAAATCGACCCGAAAGGCAGCCATGACGACGTGGCCTTCGATCGCACCGTGGCGCAGGTTGTGCCGTGGGAAGGCAGCGTGGTTAAGGTCGCGTTCGGCACTAAGGTGCAGAACAACCTCACCCTGCAGGCGCGCCAGGCGAACCACGAGCCGTTGCCGTTTGCGGCAAGTATTTTCTCCCCCGACGGCAAGGAGATCGGCGTTGTCGGCCAGGGCAGCATGATGTTTATCAGCGATGCGAACGCCAAACGCGCGATTGTGAAGTGGAGCGGCGGGCAGTGTTCGGTGGATCTGGGACAGCAAACAACAAAGGATAGCGTATGTCGCTGAGGAAATTACTAACGCTTTTTATCGTCTTAATGGCGCTGGGAACCACCTCGTCCTGGGCCTCCTGTACGCGTCTCTCATCGCCAACGGTGATGCTGGACATGGTGGTGGGCAGGGTGGTGGTGCCCCCGGATCTGCCGGTGGGCTCGGTGATCCTTACCCGCGACTGGACGATGAGCGCTCCCGGCGGGGCAAGCTATCGCTGTACTTCCGGCACCAACCGCTTTGCGGCGAAGATCGTGTCGCCAGGGGCCACGGACCTTGGAAATAAAATCTACTCCACCAACGTGCCGGGAATCGGCATGCGTTTCAGCCGCGGCGGCGCAACGGTAAATATCGTCTATCCCGACGTCTTTTCGTCCCGGGTATATAACACCACCAACTATTCCCTCGAAGGGTCGCGCTTTACGCTGGAGATTATCAAAACCGCGGCAACCACCGGCAGCGGCACCCTGGCGGCGGGTAAGTACACCTCCTACGACTGGGAGAGCGGCGGTAACCCGATCCTCGAAACCTATCTGAGCGCCAACGCCATCACCGTGGTCTCGCCCTCCTGTTCGGTGCTGAGCGGGAAAAATATGAATGTCGATGTGGGTTCCATCCGGCGCACCGACCTGAAAGGGGTCGGCACCACCGCCGGCGGGAAGGATTTTAATATCGACCTGCAGTGCAGCGGCGGCCTGAGTGAAACGGGATATGCCAACATTAGCACCTCGTTCTCCGGTACCCTGGCCACCAGCACTACCGCTACCATGGGCGCCTTGCTGAATGAAAAAGCCGGCAGCGGGATGGCGAAAGGCATTGGCATCCAGGTGCTGAAGGATGGCTCCCCGCTGCAGTTTAATAAGAAATACACCGTCGGCCGCTTGAATAATCAGGAGACCCGCTACATCACCATACCGCTGCACGCGCGTTTTTATCAGTATGGCCCGACGACCAGCACCGGCGAGGTGGAGTCGCATATGATCTTTAACCTGACGTACGATTAATACGGGAGGGGGAATGAAGGGATTGCCGAAAAACACTATCGCGTGGCTGCTATTTTGCGGCAGCCTCGCCGCCCCCTCGGCGTGGGGTTTTGAGACCAATTACGATCGCGGACGGGTCGATTTTGCCGGGCGGGTGACGGATATTTCCTGTAGCGTCGCGCTAAACGGCGGCCAGCATGCCGGCAGCGGTAATGTCTGGCTGGCGCCGGTCAGCCTGGCGGAAGTCCACGATCGCGGGGCCGGGGCGTTTATGAAACCGCAGCCGTTTACCCTGGCACTGTCAAACTGCCAGCTGCGCCATGATGGTGGGGCAGCCTCGCAGGATGAGGTGCGTCGGGTCAGCGTGCGCTGGGTCGATGGTTTTTTACTGACGGCGGTCGGTAACGAAAACGCCGGGTATCTGGCCAATACCTTGCCGGATGGAGCGCAGAATATTTATCTGGCCCTATCGACTAACGATAATAATACGCTGGATAAGAGTAATAAAATTGTCCCGGCGGACCCGCAGCAAAATCAGGTGCGTTTGCAGGAAAGCGCGGTCAGCGGCGGCCTGTTCACCTATTACGTTGGCTATGTTTCGCCAACGCCGAAAAGCGCCACCAGCGGGCCGATTACCAGCTGGGCAACGTGGGAATTAGTTTATAATTAAGTGACGTTAAAAAGCCGGGAATTCCCGGCTTTGTTTACATGGCAATATCATCGGCGACCAGTTGTTCAATACTGACTTCCCGCCAGTAATGTCCCTGGATAGCAAACCACTCCATTCCCTGCAGCCATTCTTTATGGGCTTCGCTTTCGACACCTTCAATAATCACATTATGATGGTTGCGCGATAAAAAGGTCACCAGCGCATCCATCAGCTGGCGGCCGGACTCTTTGCGCATCAGGTGCCAGAAAAAATCCTTATCAATTTTCACATAGTCAAAGTGATAACCGCGAATAGCGTTAATTCCCGCGTAGCCGGAGCCGAAGTCGTCGAGCCACAGTGAGGTATCCTGTGGGCTCTGCCAGGCGGCAAGAGAATTATGCAGCAGATTCTCGGCGTTTTCGGTTACCTCGAAATGGACGCAGGTCAGGGCGGCGATTTTGGCTTTTATATCCTTCTGGCGCAACAGGTTCAGGATATGGTCATCAACGTTAATTGTTGCGGAAATATGGTTACGTAAAAACCAGGCTTTATGCTTTTCAATCAGTGCCAGTTGTTCGAGAAAAATACGTTCACGAACGGCGGCGGTAGCATGGCGGAAAAAATCTTCGGGGGAAATAGAAAGATTATCAAAGCGGCTTAAGCATTCCACCGCGACCAGAGTACCTTGTGGGGAAAACATTTTCTGAAAGACGTAGCGTACAGCGATATCATTACGAGATAAAATGTTGTCTTCGAATATTTTAGTGTTCATTATCCCTCTTCACGAGGTTAGTCAGACAATAGGCAGAGGATACATTAATTATAGGCTACCTGATGATTAATGGGAATGGCGGGAAATGTAAATCAACAGCGAATAAGTACGCTTTATCCGCTACTGATTTACCGGGAGAACATTTAGCATTGATGGAGAGCGGCAATACGCTGATTCATAGTGCGGGAATTATCAATACCCAGTTTTTGCATGATATGGATGCGGTGGCTATGAACCGTTTTATGAGCAATGCCGAGCAGGGCGGCAATACGCTTATTATTATTGTTGGCAATGAGCAGTTCGAGGATCTGACACTCCCGTGGTGAAAGCTGTTTGCGCAATCCTCGCGGCGGCAGTTCGCTGACGCCTTTGGCGCGCTGGACGATAGATGAAAAAAGAGTTAGCGGAGATTTCTCGCTAATAATCATAGCATTGTCAAAGTTTATCAACTCTCTGCACAGCCCGACAATGTCGCTTTTCACCATTAGCACCGGCTGCTGGCAGCGCAGCAGGGAAAGGCGGAGCGCATTCAGCAGATCGACGATTCTGATGGCAGAAATATCCTTATTAATTAAATTGAAAATAATCGTCTGGGCCAGTGGCAGATGTTTCTCATGGATGACATCGGCATAACTCAGACGGGTGGCATTTTCATGGCTATCAATAAGGTAGTGATAGATTGAGTGACCAATGAGATTGTCATTGGTGTACAGCAATATACTGTCCAAGGTTGTCAGATTCTCTTTTTGCGCTTGGCTTCTAAGATCAGGTCCAGCAGTATCTTCTCTATTCTGCGCTGGTCATCGAGATGGCGGAACTTAAACTGGCAGGATATCTGATAGTAGCTCTCACTCTCTTCATTAGCGTTATCCAGGGTGATAACAATGACATTTTTGACCACCAGGTCGATGGTGATCTCGCCATATTCTGCAAGCATAAGTACGGCGTTTTTCAGTAAGGCGTTGTGGCTGAGAAATTTAAGATTCGGCGTTTTGGTCATCAATGCGCAACCGCCATCTGAAATGTCTTTGATATCGAAAAGATAGTTTTCGCCGTTTTTATGGCGGCCGCGGCAATAAAAGTCATGCTCATGGCGTAAACGAAAGCGGGGATCGCGGCGACGCTGCACTACCTGCAGGCATTCAGGCAATGAAAAAGCGTAGCGGATACCTTTATCGACACCGCTATTGTCATGTTTTGTCAGGGCCGCATTAAACTCTATTTTCCCTGAATCGCTATGCAGGAGAAAGCGAATTTTATGCCCGGACGGGATTTTGCGATGGGTCTGAATATGAAACTCGGCAAAGTCCACGCGCGTCAGTTGGGTTATGATACTGGTGTTGTTAAAAAATATTTCAATTTCAGTACGTTTGCGCAACTCCTCTCTGAAAATAGCAATAATTTCATACTTACTGGTCTTTATCGTTCCCTCTGTCATATGCATCCCTTGTAAATAGTTGTCGTGAGGCGTTTGATTTTTCTTATAGCAATAGCAACATTCTGATTGGGTTAATCAGATGTTTTTATGAGCGTTTGATGTTATTGACTATCTTTGCAGCCAGATTGATATGTATAAACTTGGAATTTGATATTGTATTTCCTGTAATCAAGAGTTTCGAATTTTGGTCATGACAAAAACGACAACGGCCTCCAAGCTGGAGACCGGTCGAAGGATAAAAACTTAAGTTTAATTAACGGGGATAATGAGAGAACGATCGTCGATCACGCCCCATTTGTAGGATCTATAGTGCCAGTAGTGGTGAGGTTTTTCCAGGCAAATATTGAGGAGGGATAGGGTTCCCTCCATTTTGTCTGGCAGGTCAGCGGCGCGCGGCGGTGGCGATATTATCGAGGGTGCGCAGCGCTTCCGCGGGCAGGACCAGCTCGGCAGCGGCAATATTTTCCGCGAGGTGCGTGCGGGAGGAGGTGCCGGGGATCAGCAGAATATTTGGCGCTCGCTGGAGCAGCCAGGCGAGGGCGACCTGCATCGGCGTCGCCTCAAGCGAAGCCGCGACCTCGTTCAACTCCTGCGCCTGCAACGGCGTAAAACCGCCCAGCGGGAAGAAGGGCACCCAGGCGATGTGCTGGGCGGCCAGCGCATCCACCAGCGCGTCGTCGGCGCGATGGGCAACGTTATAAAGGTTTTGCACGCAGACGATGGGCGTCATTTTCTGCGCATCCGCGACCTGCTTTGCCGTCACGTTGCTGAGGCCGATATGGCGGATTAATCCTCGCTCTTTCAGTTCCAGCAGGGTGGCGAGTGGCGCCTCCAGCGAACCCTCCACCGGGCCGTGCGGGCTCAGCATACTGCGCAGATTAACCACTTCCAGTACCTCAAGCCCCAGGTGACGCAAATTGTCTTCAACGGCCTGGGTCAGTTCGGCGGGCGACATGGCCGGTAGCCAGTTGCCTTTCTCGTCACGGCGGGCGCTGACCTTGGTGACAATGCACAGATCGTCAGGGTAGGGGTGGAGCGCTTTGCGGATCAACTGATTGGTGACATGTGGACCGTAGAAATCAGAGGTATCGATATGGTTTATCCCGGCCTCGACGGCGGCCTGTAGTACGCGCACCGCTTCTCCAGGATCTTTGGGCGGGCCGAAAACACCGGGGCCGGCCAGCTGCATCGCGCCGTAACCTAAGCGATAGACCTGGTGATCGCCGAGCGTGCCGCGACCGGATAAGGTGACACTGGACATAAGAACTCTCCTCACGGTGGCTAAGCCGTAAGTGTAATCCGCTCACAAGGAAGGCAAGGGGGAGAATATTGTCAGAATGTGCGACAGCAGCTCAGGCAGCCGCTGTCGCCAGAGGGGATTAGCCGAAGAACATCACCGACACGCAGAGCAGGCCTACCACCAGCGTAATGGCGTTACCCACCGAGCGGTACGGCTTCAGCGCCGGAATGAGCCATGTCGACAGCGTGGGCATAATAAACAGGATCATGGCGATAAGCGGTCCGCTGATAGCGTAGATCATTGAGATCGCATTCGGGTTGATAAAGCACACCGCAAAAGTGAAGGCGGAGACCAGCAGGATCGACATCGCGCGGTTGAAAGCGCGGCTCTTACGCACGCCCAGCAGGCCCAGCGAGCTTTTGACGATTTCGCTGGCGCCCTCAATCACTCCGAAGTAGGTTCCGAGAAACGACTTCGACATAGCGACGACGGCGACGATGATGCCGGTCACCGCCAGCCATCCCGGCGCGCCTGGCACCATCGACAGGGCGGAGAGGATAGTCACCCCCTGATCGCGGGCGGTCTCTATATAGGTTGCCGGGATCGCCAGCAGACAACTGAAGACAAAAAACAGCACGCTGGCGCAGATGATGGTGTAGGCCACCTTCATGATTTTTTTGCATTTACCCATGGCCAGGTCGCCGTGTTTCTCCTGCTGATCGATAGCAAAAGTCGAGATGATCGGCGTATGGCTAAAAGCGAAAACCATCACGGGAATAGAGATCCAGACCTGGTGGAGCGTCTGCGGGCTGAACTGCATCTGGCTGGTGAGATGCTCCGGATGCCAGTCGCGGATTAAATAGAGGGAGAGAAACAGGAAACAGGCGATAAGCGGGAAGACCAGAAAGCCCATCACCTTGATGGTGACCTGCCGTCCCATGAGAAAGATCAGGTTGAGGACCAGCACGACCCCCAGACTTAGCAGCGCACGCAGCCCTGGGGTCATCGGCGTGCGATGCGCCACCTGTTCGGCCAGCGAGTTGGTGATGGCCACGGCGTAGATGAGCACCACCACAAAGAAGGCAAGGAAATAGAGGCCGGTGATCAGGTTGCCAATTTTCTTACCATAGTAGTGATTAACTGCGCCGGTGATCCCGGTTCCCGGCGCGATATTGGCCGAGAGAATAAACTGGCTCAGCGCTTTGTGGGGCCAGTAAGTGAGCGGCCAGGCGACCAGCGCGGTGATGAACAGCACAATGGCGCCAGCCGAACCCAGCTGGATCGGTAGAAATAGCGTCCCAGCGCCTACTGCAGTGCCATATAAGGCAAAACTCCATAGAGTTTCTTCTTTAGACCAAATTTTAGACATTATGCGACTTTATCAACCGTCAAACCAAAAAAAAGGAGTGCAATTTACCATATTTATGGTTCGTCTGTTGCGATAGTTTTTGGTGATAAAGTCGCGGCGGATCGTCGAAGATCCGCGCCGGGATTAACCGCGCGCCGTCTGGCGCGGGCGGCGGTGACGAATAACGCGCTCGCGCAGGGTGTCCCATACCCAGTTAAAGGCCATGGTGTAGGGCAGGAAGAAAAGCATAAAACCGATCTCCAGCATAAACGCCTGCAGCAGCGAGACGCCCAGCACGATCGCCACCATGGTGACGCCAATGATGACGAATCCGGTTTCGAAACCGAGCGCGTGCAGGGCGCGTACTTTCAGCTGGCGGGGGAAGCGGGAGACCGGCCACAGGCGATCGAACGCCGCGTTATAGATAATGTTCCATACCATCGCCAGGGTGGCGAGCAGAATGCTCAGTCCGCCCATCTCCACTACCGAGCGCTGCATCAGCCAGGCGGCGGTAGGGGCGAGGATCAGCGTCGCCAGTCCTTCGAAGGTGATGGCGTGGATAACGCGTTCGGTGAGCGTCTTGCGCTGATGTGGGGTCTGTTGCATGGCGAGCTACCTCCAGTTTTAGCCTGAACAGGAAATTACCCGGCAGTTTATGGAAAAATATGATAAACAAAAGATAGGACCCATCGATATTGTAGATACATCATGCGTTATTCACCGGAAGCCTTAACCGCCTTTGTCGAGGCGGTCGACAGCGGATCGTTCTCCGCCGCCGCCCGCCGCCTGCGGAAAAGTCAGTCGACGATCAGTACCGCCATCGCCAATCTGGAGGCCGATCTCGGTGTAATCCTCTTTGACAGGGCAACGCGGCAACCGACGCTGACCCCGCAGGGGGAGCAGGTGCTGAGCTATGTCAAAGCGATTCTTGCCGCCAGCGAGCGGCTGGACGAACTGGCTGTGTCGCTGTCCGGCGAGACGGAGCCGCGGCTGACCTTCGTGCTCTCCGATACTCTGCACCCGGACGTGCTGGAAGATCTGCTGGTGCAGTTTGACCGCCGCTTTCCTCATACCGAGTTTGAGTGTTTGATTGGCGAAGACGAGGATGTGATCGATCTCTTGCAAAAATCCCGCGCCCAGGTGGGGCTGATTGAGGCGAGGGAGCGCTACCCCACCGATATCGGCAGCACCCGCCTGCCGCTGCAGACGGCGATGGGCATTTATGTAGCCCCTGGCCATCCGCTGGCGGCGCAGGGTAAGGTCGCCTGGGATGAGCTGCGCAGCTGGCGCGAGCTGCGTTTGAGCACCTTTCTGGCCAGCGCCACCGAACCTGCCGCAGGCCAGGTCTGGTCGGCGCCAAACTACCTGCTGCTGCTCAGCATGGCGGCGCAGGGGTTCGGCTGGTGCATTCTGCCCAGCGCGCTGGTGGCGGAGTTTGCGCCGCAGGGCGGGCTGGTGGCGCTCGATATCCCCGGCTGGCCGCGGGCGATTTCAGTCGATCTGCTGTGGAATAAGAAAGCGCCGCCGGGAGCGGCCGGCAGCTGGCTGCGTCAGCATCTGCAGCGGCGTGAACGTTAACGAATAGCTATTTCTTTGTGATTGGCTTCACTTTTTTTAAACAATTACAAAGTTTTTTGATAACAATTATCTAGTATATCGCTGTTTCTTTGCGCAAATGCATGGGCAGGGGTAGAGGATGAAGGATGTCGTGATCGTCGGCGCGCTGCGAACGCCGATTGGCTGCTTTCAGGGCGCATTATCGCGCCATTCAGCCGTCGAGCTGGGGAGCGTGGTGGTGAAGGCGCTGGTGGAGAAGACGGGAATCGATCCGCACAGCGTGGATGAGGTGATCCTCGGCCAGGTGCTGACCGCGGGGACCGGACAAAATCCGGCGCGTCAGTCCGCTATTCGCGGTGGGCTGCCTAACACCGTATCGGCTATCACCATTAACGATGTCTGCGGTTCCGGCCTGAAGGCTCTGCACCTCGCTACCCAGGCGATCCAGTGCGGGGAAGCGGACGTGGTGATCGCTGGCGGCCAGGAGAATATGAGCCGCGCTCCGCATGTGCTTACCGACAGCCGCACCGGCGCCCAGCTGGGCAACAGCCAGCTGATTGACAGTCTGGTGCATGATGGGCTGTGGGATGCTTTCAACGATTATCATATGGGCGTCACGGCGGAAAACCTGGCCCGGGAATTTGGCATCAGTCGCGAGCTGCAGGACGCCTGGGCGCTCAGCTCACAGCATAAGGCGCGCAAGGCGATTGATTCCGGTCGCTTTCGCGATGAGATCGTCCCGGTTGTCACCGAGCATAACGGCGCGGCGCGCACCGTGGATACCGATGAACAACCGCGGGTGGATGCCAGCGCGGAAGGGCTGGCCAGCCTGCAGCCCACCTTCGATCGCCTTGGATCGGTGACCGCCGGCAACGCCTCAAGCATCAATGACGGCGCGGCGGCGGTAATGATGATGAGCGAGGCTAAAGCGCTGGAGCTGGGGCTGCCGATCCTTGCGCGGATCCGCGCCTTCGCCAGCGTCGGCGTCGATCCGGCGCTGATGGGCATTGCCCCGGTGCATGCCACCCGTCGCTGTCTGGAGCGGGCCGGCTGGCGGCTGGACGACGTCGATCTGATCGAAGCCAATGAGGCCTTTGCCGCTCAGGCGATCTCGGTTGGCCGGGTACTGGAGTGGGATGAGCGCCGGGTCAACGTCAACGGCGGCGCGATCGCCCTCGGCCACCCCATCGGCGCCTCCGGCTGCCGGATTCTGGTGTCGCTGGTGCATGAAATGATCAAGCGCGATGCCCGCAAAGGTCTGGCGACGCTGTGCATTGGCGGCGGTCAGGGCGTGGCGCTGGCGGTAGAACGCGCATAGCGCTATACCTCGATTTCCATGGCCTCCTGCGGGAGGCCTTTTTTATGCGCCGTGCTTTGCCGAACCCTTATTTTTTCCCCTCCCTCTTTCACTCTCCCCGGCGAAATTATTGAGCTTCGTCACGTCTTGTTGTGCCACCTTTTTTGAAACAAATAACTACGATCCTGGTCACTAAAACTATGGTGCCTAAAAAATAAAATGATGTTTCATAAAAACGAAATGTCATTTTATTTATTGTAAGGGTACCCTATGTTAAAACGCTCTCTGGTTCTCGCCGCCCTCTGCGGTATGTCTTTTGCAGCAACCGCGGTAACGATAGATTTACGTCATGAATTTATTGATGGCGGAAAGAGTGATAAAAGTAATGCTGACCGCGTCTCCGTTTCTCACCGCTTTGCCAACGGCTTAGGCTTTACCGTCGAGGCCAAATGGCGTTCGGGTGGCGACAACGGTTCGCAACCCTATTCGGACGTGGTGGGCAATGGTCATGAAGACACCATCAGCTGGCGCTGGAAAGCAACGTCGAACTTTTTCCTCACCCCCGGGTTTACCATTGAGAGCAACGACAGCCGCTCCATCTACAAGCCGCACCTGCACGCGCAGTACAGTTTCGACAACGGCTTCTATGTCGCCGCTCGCTATCGCTATGAGTACACCCGCTACCCGAACAACGCCGGCAAAGATGATGACAAAGTTAACCGCGGCGACGCGTGGGCCGGATTTGTCCTCGGCGACTGGCGTACAGAGCTGAACTATGTCTATGCCCGCAGCTCGGAAGGGGTCAGCCGCAACGACAATAAACCCTACTCGCAGGAATATAACGTGAAGGTGGCCTATAAGCTGGATAATAACTGGTCGCCGTATGGTGAAATTGGCAACGTCGGGGTGAACGACCGCAGCGATCGTCAGACCCGCTTCCGCGTTGGGGTGGCCTACTCGTTCTGACCGACCATTCATCCCTCATCGTTTGTTTTCCCCGGCGCCGTCAGCCGGGGTTTTTTTATGGGGGAAAGAGAAGGGACAAAAAAAGCCCTCCATGAAGGAGGGCAAGGCCAGTTACAGAAAAAAGTGTGGCGTGGATCAGGCGCTCAGCATTGACGGGTGCGCGGGTAATTTCGCGATATAGATGGCCGGTTTACCGTCTTTATCGGAGCTGAACAGAATGGCGCTATCGTCCGGGGTAAATGAGGGGTGCGGGTGCGTTACCTGGCGGCTGTTGGCCACCGTCGCCCACGAGGTATCATGGCGCGCGACGCGGAAGTAGCGCTTTTCCGCCACGTTAAAGACATACAGCCAGGGATCGTTATCAATGGAGTAGCCGCCGGTATCCTTGACATCCACCGGTGTACCTGAGCCATCGCCTACCAGCAGCGTGCCATCGAAATTGCTCATCAGATGCGAGCAGGCCGGCATCGTCATCAGGGCCTCGTTGACGCCGCTTTCGGGATCAAAGCGATAGATCGTCCGCCCCTGCTGGCCTTTCAGATAGGAGACGTAGATCAGCGCCGAACCGTCCGGCACCCAAAATTCATGAGTACAGCTTTCGCCTGGAGCATGCGCTTTGACTTTGCGAACATGGCTGCCATCCTCGTTGACCAGCCACATGCGGGCGTCCACCAGATCGTGCGGCCCTTCATGGCAGAAGGCGACGGTATGGTCGTCGAAGGGACGATAGATCGGGTGTCCCAGCCAGATTTTTTCCTCATGGATCACCTGGCTCTCACCGCTGCGCAGGTCGACGCGCAGCAGGCGGCAGTGCGGTCCTTTATGGAAGAAATCATGGAAAATCTGCCAGTCGTTGAGTGGCGTCCAGTCGCTTTTGGCAATCTCAATGCCCACCAGTTTGCTGCAATCGCTGTTTGCCACCCAGGTGCCATACCCTACCCAGTCATCGCTAACGCGATAAACTTCGCGCTCGGCGAGGGTGGTCAGGTTGACTTCCAGCAGGATACGGTCATTTTTCACGTAATAAAGCGACTTATCGTCCGGGGAGAGGAAGCCGCCGAAGGTGTTATCCCCGGCGCCTTCGGTTAGCTGGACGGCCTCGGCGCTGGCGATATTCAGCAGATAGTAGTTCCAGTGGCCGTCAAACTCGCCGGCGAACAGTAAATGGCTGCCATCGTTAAAAAAGCACTTCTGATAGAAGTAGTTGCGATGACAGGTGACCTCCGGGGGGGTTAAGCGGGTGACTTCCGCCCCGGTATCCGGATCGTGGCTGACGTGATAATTCAGTTTGACCCGCATGCCTTTAGCCATGTAGTGCTCCTTTCTTTCCTGCGATGCCGCTGGACCAGAGGCGTGTCGCTGAGTGATATGTTTTAAAAGACGGGTATTAATTTATCAAAACATTGTTTCATTATTTGTGATGGCTCACGCAGTTCAGCGTAATTCCCGCGTTTTCAGCGGTCTGCTGGCTTCGCTTCGGCACCTCTGCAGACAATCGGTAGAATCTTCATCTTTTCAAAACCTTTTCCGGCCTGGCGCGTGCCGGGAGGCTCCTTCGCTTTTTCTTTTTTTGTAATCGTCATCATAAAAAATGAAACATCGTTTTAAATAATATTGAAAATGGCTGGGGGCGGGGCTAAGATGGCACCCATCAGCAAAACGGAACTCTGTTTTATTTTCATTATGGTGGGCTATGCCCGAGAGTTCGCCCCACGCTCAGTCGCGCCGCCGGCGCGGACCGGGCCGAGAGAACCTTGCCTGCAAACAGCAGGCTCTGAACGACTAAGGAACATAATATGATTCTTGATGCATTCTCCCTGCAGGGAAAAGTGGCCGTCGTGAGCGGATGCGATACCGGTTTAGGTCAGGGGATGGCCCTCGGGCTGGCGGAAGCGGGCTGCGATATTGTCGGTATCAATATCGTCGAACCGGTGGAGACTATCGAGCGGGTAACCGCGCTGGGACGCCGTTTTCTCAGCCTGACCGCCGACCTGCGCCAGATCGACGGTATTCCTCAGCTTCTGGAGCGGGCGGTGGCGGAGTTCGGCCATATTGATATTCTGGTCAACAATGCCGGCCTGATTCGCCGCGAGGACGCGCTGGCGTTCAGCGAAAAAGACTGGGACGACGTGATGAACCTCAACATCAAGAGCGTATTTTTTATGTCCCAGGCGGCGGCGAAACACTTTA
Organism: Klebsiella sp. KPN54798; assembly: GCF_021184225.1. Lineage (NCBI taxonomy): Bacteria > Pseudomonadati > Pseudomonadota > Gammaproteobacteria > Enterobacterales > Enterobacteriaceae > Klebsiella > Klebsiella sp. KPN54798. The sequence continues at coordinate 856,713 of NZ_CP089234.1, forward strand.
TCGCCCAGGGCAGTGGCGGGAAGATCATTAACATCGCCTCCATGCTGTCGTTCCAGGGGGGGATCCGCGTGCCGTCGTATACCGCATCCAAAAGCGCGGTGATGGGCGTCACCCGCCTGCTGGCCAACGAGTGGGCCAAACACAACATCAACGTCAACGCCATCGCCCCGGGGTATATGGCGACCAACAACACCCAGCAGCTGCGCGCCGACGAGCAGCGTAGCAGCGAAATCCTCGATCGCATTCCCGCCGGGCGCTGGGGGCTACCGGCCGATCTGATGGGGCCAGTCGTGTTCCTTGCCTCCTCAGCCTCCGATTACATCAATGGCTACACGGTGGCGGTGGACGGCGGCTGGCTGGCGCGCTAACCGTCCGCGATGGCCGGGGTCTGTGGTATCGCTCCGGCCTTCTGAGCAATTATTGTCCATACGCAAAAGTGCGGATCGTCCATACTCCGGAACACGGGTATAATGTTACCGCTCTGTATAAACAGGGTTATTAACTATTGGAAACGCATTTTTTGTTACTTTGAAAGTTTAATGTCCATCACAAAACCCATCCTGCCAGCAATATAGTCCATATCTTTGGCTTATCCTGCCTGACCCATTCATCCACCAGTCACGTACTTTCGTCTTATGTCTTACTCTGTGTGGCAGGAAAAAAATGACTTCAATCAGTAACGACTCTACATTATCGCCGCGGACGCAACGTGATACCCGGCGGATGAACTGGTTTGTTTCCATCGCCGCGGCGGTGGCGGGCTTGCTCTTTGGCCTGGATATCGGCGTGATATCCGGAGCGTTGCCCTTTATAACCGACCATTTCACCTTATCCAGCCAGCTTCAGGAGTGGGTGGTTAGCAGCATGATGTTGGGGGCGGCGATAGGCGCGCTGTTTAACGGCTGGCTGTCTTTCCGCCTTGGCCGTAAATACAGCCTGATGGCGGGGGCCGTACTCTTTGTGGCCGGCTCTATCGGATCCGCTTTTGCCGCCAGCGTGGAGGTGCTGCTGGTGGCCCGCGTGGTGTTGGGCGTGGCAGTCGGGATTGCCTCTTATACCGCGCCGCTGTACCTCTCCGAGATGGCCAGCGAGAACGTGCGCGGGAAAATGATCAGTATGTATCAGCTGATGGTCACCCTTGGCATTGTGCTGGCGTTTCTTTCCGATACCGCCTTTAGCTACAGCGGTAACTGGCGCGCCATGCTGGGCGTGCTGGCGCTGCCGGCGGTGATCCTGATCATTCTGGTCGTCTTTTTGCCGAACAGCCCGCGCTGGCTGGCGGAGAAGGGACGCCATATCGAAGCGGAAGAAGTGCTGCGGATGCTGCGCGATACCTCGGAAAAGGCGCGCGACGAGCTTAACGAGATCCGTGAGAGCCTCAAGCTGAAGCAGGGCGGTTGGGCGTTGTTTAAGGTCAATCGTAACGTGCGCCGGGCGGTGTTCCTGGGCATGCTGCTGCAGGCGATGCAGCAGTTCACCGGCATGAACATCATCATGTACTATGCGCCGCGTATCTTTAAAATGGCGGGCTTTACCACTACTGAACAGCAGATGATCGCCACCCTGGTGGTGGGCCTGACCTTTATGTTTGCCACCTTTATTGCGGTGTTCACAGTGGATAAAGCGGGCCGCAAGCCAGCGCTGAAAATCGGCTTTAGCGTGATGGCGCTGGGCACTCTGGTGCTGGGCTACTGCCTGATGCAGTTCGACAATGGCACCGCATCCAGCGGCCTCTCCTGGCTCTCCGTCGGCATGACCATGATGTGTATTGCCGGGTATGCGATGAGCGCGGCGCCGGTGGTGTGGATCCTCTGCTCCGAGATCCAGCCGCTAAAATGCCGCGACTTCGGTATCACCTGCTCGACCACCACCAACTGGGTGTCGAACATGATCATCGGCGCCACTTTCCTGACGCTGCTTGACGCAATTGGCGCCGCCGGCACCTTCTGGCTCTACACGGCGCTCAACGTGGCCTTTATCGGCATCACCTTCTGGCTGATCCCGGAAACCAAGAATGTCACCCTCGAGCACATTGAGCGCAACCTGATGGCGGGCGAGAAGCTGCGCAACATCGGTAATCGTTAATGTGAGGCGCGCGGCAACCACGGGCTGGCGACTTTGCGCGTCTCCCGATGGTTGTCGCCGTGAATGATATGCAGGGCGCTCAGGCGCCCGATGTCATAATGCGGCAGTTGCACTGTGGAGAGCGGCGGTAGAAACAGATCGCCAATGCCCACCATGTTGTCGTATCCCACTACCGCCACGTCCTGTGGAATGCGTAACCCCTGGCCCAGCAGCGTCTGGTAGACCATAAACGCGATGCGATCGTTGCCGCAGATCACTGAGTCAAAGCCAGGTTTACCCTCGCGGATATGCGCCAGCACCACCGCCGGGATATCGTGGTAATGCTCATCGCCCTGGCCCATATACGAATGGCTCAGATGGTCCGGTTCGATACCGGCCTCCCGGCAGGCGCGCTCCAGCCCCAGGCGGCGGCGGATCGTCGCCGGCTGGCTGGCGGGTAAGTGCAGGCACAGCGGACGACGATAGCCAGCGGCAAGCAGGGCTTTCACCGCGTCGTACTGCCCCTGTTCATCGTCCGGGATATAGCTGGCCACCGGCTGGCTGAGGCTTTCGCAGTTGGCCAGCACGCAGGGCAGAGTCAGCAGTTTTTCCGGCAGTGGTACCTGGCGCAGGCCCATGGTGGTAAAGATAATGCCGTCCGGACGGTGGGAGAGGAGCAGGTCGACCACCGCTTCCGGACGATCGTCAGAAAACATATTGACCACAAAGCTATTCCAGCCGTGGGCGCGGGCCGTCTCTTCGATCGATAAGGTGATCTCCACCGAAAAGGGCGTGGTCACGGTATCCAGCGCCAGCACGCCGATGGTGCTGGGGGTTGCGCGCGCCCCGCGGATCTTCTTCGCCGACAGGTCGGGGACGTAGTTGGTTTCGGCGATGGCGGCCTGCACGCGGGCCAGTGTCTCAGGCTTCAGCCGCTCCGGGGTGTTCAGCGCCCGTGAGACGGTCATCAGAGATACATTCGCCAGTTTTGCTACATCTTTCAGGGACGCCATTTTTTCCTCCGCCATTGCCGCAGAGTACAGGCTATACAACTAAGTCGCTGATGTAAAAGAGTGAAACGATTTTCTGCTATCGCCGTCGTGAGCTATGTTGCGGTTGATTTTTGATCGCGATCGCATCTTCATTATGTTAACGTTAACTTTTGTGATTAACATCATATATCGCAGCGAATCCACCTGCGTTTTGTTTTTTGTTAACGTTACCATAATTGCATTCCTCTAACACGAGAATGTCATGATGAAAGCGCCTCACTCACACAGCTACCCGTTGCTCAGTGCCTTACTGTTTTTCTTTTTCGTGACCTGGTCGTCATCCGGCTCCTTGCTCTCTATCTGGCTTCACCAGGAGGTTGGGCTGAAGGCAGGCGATACCGGTATTATCTATGCCGTACTGTCGGTTTCCGCGCTGTTTGCGCAAGTTTGCTATGGATTTATCCAGGACAAGCTGGGGCTGCGCAAACATCTGCTCTGGTATATCACCGCGCTGCTGATCCTCTCTGGTCCGGCGTATCTGCTGTTCGGCCACCTGCTGAAAATCAACGTCCTGTTGGGCAGCATCTTTGGCGGGATCTATATCGGTTTGACCTTTAACGGCGGCATCGGCGTGCTGGAATCTTACACCGAGCGCGTGGCGCGTCAGAGCCAGTTTGAATTCGGCAGGGCGCGGATGTGGGGCTCGCTGGGCTGGGCGGTGGCCACCTTCTTCGCCGGCCTGCTGTTTAACATCAATCCGCAGCTAAACTTCCTCGTCGCCAGCTGTTCCGGGCTGGTGTTCTTTATCCTGTTGGCGCGGCTGCGGGTCTCCTCGGCGCCGCATGCAATGCAGGAGGCGGTATCGGGCGGTAAGGTGACCCTCGAAGATGCGCTGCGCCTGCTGACGCTGCCGCGCTTTTGGGCGCTGGTCTTCTTCGTCATCGGCACCTGCATTTACGGCGTCTATGACCAGCAGTTCCCGGTCTATTTCTCATCGCAGTTCGCGACCCTGCAGGAAGGCAATGAGATGTATGGCTACCTCAACTCCTTCCAGGTGTTCCTCGAGGCGGCCGGCATGTTCTGCGCGCCGTGGCTGGTGAACCGCATCGGCGCCAAAAACGGTCTGATTTTCGCCGGCATGGTGATGGCGATGCGCATGGTGGCCTCCGGTCTGGTGGAGGGGCCGCTGCTGATCTCCATCACCAAACTGCTGCACGCGGTGGAGTTGCCGATACTGCTGGTGGCTATCTTTAAGTACAACAGCCTCAACTTCGATAAACGTCTCTCCTCCACCCTCTATCTGGTGGGCTTCGCCTGCACCAGCTCGATTATCGCCAGCGTATTGTCGCCGCTGGCGGGCTACAGCTATGAAAAATATGGCTTCGCCCAGTCCTACCTGATCATGGGCCTGCTGGTGTTCTGCACCACCTTTATTTCCATCTTCTTGTTGCGCTCCGGCAAATCCTCCGCCGATCCGCTGGTGTCGCAACCTACCGCTATCTGAATCAAAAAGAGTGAAAATGATGACTTACACAATCTCCCGGGCTGAACAGGTACTCCAGACACAACGCCAGGCGCTGAATCTGCGCTGGTATCCGCACTATCACCTGGCGGCCCGCGCCGGGTGGATCAACGACCCAAACGGTCTGGTGTGGTTCGACGGCTGGTACCATGCCTTTTATCAACATCACCCGTACTCCACCCAGTGGGGACCGATGCACTGGGGGCACGCGCGCAGTAAGGATCTGGTGCACTGGGAGCATTTGCCGGTAGCCCTGGCGCCGGAGGGCCCGGAGGATAAAGACGGCTGCTTCTCCGGCTCGGCGGTGGTCGATGGCGATACCCTGGCGCTGATTTACACCGGGCATAAGTTCCACGGCGATCCTGGCGACGAAGCCAATCTGTATCAGGTGCAGTGTCTGGCCACCAGCCGCGACGGGATCCACTTTGAGCGCCAGGGAATGGTGGTCGACACCCCGCCGGGTATGCACCACTTCCGTGACCCGAAGGTCTGGCGTGAAGGAGACAGCTGGTACATGATCGTCGGCGCGCGCGAAGGCGATACCGGCCAGGTGCGGCTGTACCGTTCAGCCGATCTGCGCCAGTGGCAGGACGCGGGGGTGCTGGATGAAGCGGAAAGCACCATGGGCTATATGTGGGAGTGCCCGGACTTCTTCACCCTCAACGGCAAACGCGTTCTGATGTTTTCCCCACAGGGGATGCAGGCCGCGGGGTTCAGCAACCGCAATCTGTTCCAGAGCGGCTATCTGATCGGCGAGTGGCAGCCAGGCCAGCGTTTTATTCGCCATGGCGAATTCCGGGAGATGGATAACGGCCACGATTTCTATGCCCGCAAAGCTTCGCCACCCCGATGGCCGGCGGATCGTGATTGGCTGGCTGGATATGTGGGAATCGCCGCTGCCGGAGCAGCAGGACGGCTGGGCGGGCATGCTCTCCCTGCCGCGCGAGCTGAGCCTGAGTGCGGATGACCGCCTGCAGATGCGCCCGGCGAAAGAAGTGGAGAGCCTGCGCGGCGCCTGGTTCCCGTGGCCGGTCAGCACCCTGAACAACCAGCAGACGACGATGGTCGACAACTGCGAGGCGATGGAGGTGAATCTGCGCTGGGACTGCGCCCGCAGCAGCGCCGAGCAGTATGGTCTGCGCTTTGGCGATGGCCTGCGCATCTACGTGGATGCCCAACAGCAGCGTCTGGTGCTGGAGCGGCATTATCCGCAGTATGGCCTGTGCGGGACGCGCAGCGTGCCGTTGACCGCCGGAGCGGATCTCAACCTGCGAATATTTTTCGATAGCTCTTCGGTGGAGGTTTTTGTCAATGACGGCGAAGCCTGCCTGAGCAGCCGTATCTATCCGCAGGCTCCCCGCCGTGAATTAGCGTTATTTGCCTGGAGCGGCTCGGCGGCATTAAACGAAGCCGGCGCCTGGCAGCTCGAATAATAATAAGGCTGTTGTCGTTAATAACCCGTCTTTGACGATGGGCGGGTTATTATTGCCTGCATCGTCGTGCGTTACCCATTAATAAAAAAATTCAGTTCATTCCATAATAAAAGGGTTTACCGATGAATAAAATCTGGGTCGGGTGTTTTCTGACGTCTCTGTATCTGCCATCCGTTATGGCGCAGGCGCCGTTATCGCTGGAGGAGCGACTGGCGCAAATGGAGCAGCGGCTAAAGGCGACGGAGGCGCGCGCCGCCAGCGCAGAGGCGGAAATTAAGACGCTGAAAGGCCAGCAGCAGGCCGCGACGGTCGCCCGCGCGGCGCCTGCTTCGCCGCGTTTGCAGCTAAATGACAATGGCGAATTAAAATTTTATGGCGACGTCGAATTTAACCTCGATGGCGCCAGTCGCACCGGCAGTCTGACGTCGGTCAAAACCAGCGCGAATAAAAGCTGGGCGCCCGGCGATAAAGAGCGCTGGGATATTAACGGTCGTATTCTGTTGGGTTTCGATGGCAGACGGAATGGCGCCGACGGGCAATATGCCGGATTCAGCGTGCAGCCTCTGGCGGATATGGATGGCAAAATGAATCTTGATGATGCGGCATTTTTCTTCGGCCAGCAGGATGACTGGAAAATAAAAATAGGCCGCTTTGAAGCCTGGGATATGTTCCCGCTGAATCAGGATACCTTTATTGAATATTCAGGTAATACCGCCAACGATCTCTATTCCGATGGCTATGGCTATATTTACATGATGAAAGAGGGGCGCGGGCGCAGCAGCAGCGGCGGTAACCTTCTGTTTAGCAAAACGGTGGATAACTGGTATTTCGAAGTTAACACCCTGGTGGAGGACGGCAGTTCGCTGTTTGTCGATCAGAACTATCATGGTAACGCACTGGAAAACCGCAAAAATGTGGTGTACGTGCGGCCGGTGGCGGCGTGGCAGTCCGGCGCCTGGTCGGCGGCCGCGGCGATAGAGAGCAATCTCGTCAACAATGCTTACGGCTATCAGAGCCAGAGCGGACGCTGGGTCGACCAGTCAAACCGCACCGGCTACGGGCTGACCATGAGCTGGAACACCCTGAAAAGCGATCCGCAGGATGGGGCGGTGGTCAATCTGAGTACCGCCCTGCTGGACGCGGCGGACGAAACCGACTTCAGCGCCGGGATCAACGCCCTTTGGCATCGCGTGGAGCTGGGCTATATCTACGCGCATAACAAAATCGACCAGTTCAACATGGCCGGGGTGAGCGGCGAGTGCGATGACGACTGCGCAATCCTCGCGCCGGGGCGCTATGACATCCATACCCTGCACACCTCCTGGCAGTTGCCGAATATTATGGCGATGCCGAACTTCAATATTTACCTTGGCGCCTACGCCTCGTGGCTCGATTCCACGGCGGCGAAGAGCGGGAATTCCGATGAACGCTATGGCGCCCGGGTGCGCTTCAAATATTTCTTCTGACAGGATACGCAGGCAGGCTCTCCCGCGGCGGACGCCACGGGAGAGTTCAGGCGGGCAGGTTAGCGCATCGCGCGGCGCAGAATGCGGTCGGTCTGGCGCTGGAAGTCCTCGGCCGCTTCTTCCACCGACTTTTTACCGTAGTCGATGTACTGCAGGGTGGTGCCGAACTGGGCGACGATCTGCGGATCGTCGAAGTACGGTGAGACCGGCAGAGCGGTGGGCAGGGATTGCGCCAGCTTCAGGCCGGACACCGCCGGATCGTCGGCTTTGATTACCCCATCCTCGGTCAGGTAGGTGACCGCCGCTTTACTCAGCGGCACGCCGCGCTCCAGTCCAAGAATATCCACCCCTTCTTTGCTGTTCAGCAGGAAGTTAATCACTTTCGCCGCCGCCTGCGGGTTTTTCGTCGATTTGCCAATCGACAACATTTGCGCGGGCTTGAAGAACAGTCCGGCATCGGTGGCGCCCGGCAGCATCGGGTATTCCCCCAGCACCAGCTTCGCCGGCGGCTTCAGGTTATCGGAATATTTGTTGATGGTGGAGTTCCACATGTAGGTCCCGCCCCATTCGCCCTGGATCCACGGCTTCATTTCGTACATGTTGCTCTTGCCGAAGGAGGCATAGTAGCGGGTGTCCGGCATCACATGGCTGTCGATAAGCTTCTTATACATACCGAAGAAATCCGCCCACTGCGCTTTGCTGTAGGAGAATTTTCGCCCTTTCTCATCGATGGCCGGCTGATTGTATTTTTGCACCATATAAGAGTTGAGCAGGGCCAGCACGTCCTGGTGTTCGAGCACCACCGGGTAGTACTGTTTCCCGAGCTTGCTTTCGAAAGTTTTTCCCGCCGCCATGAGTTCATCCCAGGTTTTCGGGAAGGGGATGCCCGCCTTTTTCCATGCTTCGTCGTTAAAGTAGAAGACGCGGGCGGTGACGGAAATTGGAATACCGTTAAGCTTGCCGTTGACCGTGGTGGACTGCAGTTCTTTGGCGTCGAACTGGCTGAGGTCGATCTCGTCTTTCAGGGTATTCAGATCGTAAAAGCCATCGCCATTTTTCGAAAAGATCGGCAGCCAGTTCCAGTTGGTCTGCATCACGTCAGGCTCGGTACCGCCGGCAATCTGGGTGGTCAGGCGTGAAAGATGGCCGTCCCAGCCGGTGTATTCTGCTTTGACGTTGATGTCTGGGTTTTGTTTGTGGAATTCCTCCAGCGCCTTGAGGGTGACCTGATGGCGGCCGTTGCCCCCCCACCAGGACATACGCAGGTCGACATCCTGCGCTAGCGAAGAGAAGGCGCTAAGGCCCAGGGTGGCGGAGAGGGTGGCGCTTATCAGCACGTTTTTCATTGTTATGCTCCAGGGTTCACAGAGAGAGGTTCTGTTCGGTTTTGGCGTCAAAGATGTGACACTTGTTGAGATCAAAGGTGAAATAGACTTTGCGATTCAGTCCCCTGGCAATCATCGGCTTCGCATCGTCCGACGGCACGCGGGCGGTCAGCTCATAATCAGCAACCCTGAGATAAACAAAGAATTCATGTCCCATGTTTTCTACGCGTACCATTTCACCCGCGCAGGAACCTTCGGCAAACGGTTCATCGGAGAGAGAGACAAACTCCGGGCGCACGCCAAAGAACACCTGCTGATTCTTATGGGTTTCAACTTTGCTTTGCAGCCGATCGTTGAGCGGCAGCCGCTGATCGCCCAGCGTCAAATGCAGGCGACCACCGTGCTCAACCAGCTGGCTGGGACGAATATTCATCTCCGGCGCGCCGATAAACCCGGCGACAAACATATTTTTCGGCTGGTGGTAGAGATTGTCCGGGGTATCAACCTGCATAATGTGGCCGAGCTTCATCACGCAGATGCGGTCGCCCATGGTCATCGCTTCCGTCTGATCGTGGGTGACGTAGACGGTGGTCGCCGGTTTGCCAGATTTTTTCAACTGCTTATGCAGATCGGAAATGCGGATCCGCATCGAGGCGCGCAGCTTGGCGTCAAGGTTGGAGAGCGGTTCGTCGAACAGGAAGACGTCCGGTTTTTTGACGATCGCCCGGCCCACCGCCACGCGCTGCGCCTGGCCGCCGGAGAGCTGGCGCGGCAGGCGATCGAGCAGTTCTTCCAGTTCGAGAATTTTCGCCGCTTCTTCCACCTGTCTGTCGATTTGCGCCTTCGGCAGCTTGCTCAGCTTGAGGCCGAAGGCGAGGTTTTCGCGCACCGTCATATGCGGATAGAGGGCGTAGTTCTGGAACACCATCGCGATGCCACGTGATTTTGGCGCCAGGTTGTTGACGATTTTGTCCCCAATCCGCACCTCGCCGCCGCTGATGGTTTCCAGACCCGCCAGCATGCGCAGGGTGGTCGATTTGGCGCAGCCGGAGGGGCCGACGATCACCATAAATTCGCCATCGGCAATCTTCAGGTCGATACCATGCACCGCTTTAAACCCGTTGGAGTAAACTTTTTCCAGTTTGTTGAAAATTACTTCAGCCATGATATTTCCCTCTTAACCTTTGATTCCGCTGCTGGTCACGCCCTGCACGAAGTAGCGTTGAGCCAGGAAGAAGACAATGATGGACGGCAGAATGGAGATGCTCGCCATTGCCAGAATTTCGTTCCACGGCGCGCCTTCCGTGACGTCGATAGACATTTTTAGCGCCAGCGCGATGGGATACTTATCGACGCTGTAGACGTAGATCAGCGGACCGATAAAGTCGTTCATCGACCACATAAACTGGAACAGCGCCACCGAGATAATGGCCGGCTTGAGGATCGGCACCACCACATACCACAGCACCTGGATGGAGTTGCAGCCGTCGATCTGCGCCGCCTCTTCCATATCGCGCGGCACGCCGCGCAGAAACTGGATCAGCATGAAGACGAAGAATCCCTGGGTGGCGAAGGCCAGCGGCAGGTACAGCGGCAGATAGCTGTTCAGCATCCCCATTTCGCGGAACATCAGGTACTGCGGGATCAGCAGGACGGTGCTCGGCAGCAGCATGGTGGTGATAAGCGTTGCGAACCAGAACTTCTTCCACGGGATCTCAAAGCGTGCGAAGCCGTACGCCACGATGGTGGAGGAAATGATCGTTAACACCACTTTCGGGATCACATACTTAAAGGTGTTCAGCATATAGTGGCCGAAATGGTATTCGGTGCCGGTCTTCCAGCCGTTGATAAACCCGTCCCAGGTGGCGTGGGCAGGCCACAGCCCGAGGGTGGTGAAGATCTCATGGTTCGGCTTGAACGAGGCGGAGAACATCCACGCCAGCGGGTAGAGCATCAGCAGGCCGACGAATATCAGCACGACGTAGCGCACCACCCGGCTCACCTTTTCCCGGCGTAGCGTACGGGCGACCTCACGATCGGCGTCGCTCATCACCGGCGCCATCTGTTGAATATCAGCCATTTTTGCCTCCCTTATCGGCGGAGTAGAAGACCCAGTATTTCGATGACTTAAAGGCGATCGACGCAAAGACCGCCACGACGAGGAACAGCACCCACGCCAGCGCGGCGCCATAGCCCATGTCGAAGTACTTAAAGGCGGTATCGTAGATATAGAGTGAGAACAGGTAGGTGTAATAGGTCGGACCGCCGCCGGTTATCACGTACGGGCCGGTAAACTCCTGGAACGCCTGGGTGGTCTGCATAATAAAGTTGAAGAAAATCACCGGGGTGATCAGCGGCACGGTGACCTTCATGAACATCTGCCACTTTGAGGCGCCGTCAATCATTGCCGCCTCATACTGCGACTGCGGAACGTTCTGCAGCGCGGCGAGGAAGATGACCATCGCGGAGCCAAACTGCCAGACGCGCAGCAGGGTGACCGACATCAGCGCCAGGGAGGGTTCCCCCAGCCAGTTGATGGCATCGATGCCAAAGACGGCGAGAAAACTGTTCAGCAGGCCGTCAATGGCGAACAGGGCGCGCCACAGCACGGCAATCGCCACCGAGCTGCCAAGGATCGACGGGATGTAATAGGCGGTGCGGAAAAAGCCGATGCCGCGCAGTTTGAAATTGAGCACAAAAGCAATGCCGAGGGCGAAAGCCAGTTTTAAGGGGATGGTTAAAAAGACGTAGGCAAAGGTCACCCCCATCGATTTCCAGAACAGGCTATCCTCGGTCAACATATAGCGATAGTTTTCGATGCCGTTAAATACCGGCGGGCTCATCAAGTCGTACTCGGTAAAACTGAGAAAGAAAGATGAAACAAAGGGAAAAGCGGTAAAGACGATCAGCCCGATGATATAGGGCGATATCCATGCCAATCCCAGCAGCTTGTTTTCATTCATACATACCTACCTGGCTTACGAGTTGTAATACGGATCCGGTGACGCCGCGCTGTCGGCCTTTTACGCCTGACAACGCAAAAATGTCTGAACGCTTCCTCTGCTTAACATGTCCTTGTTAATTAATGGGTTATTCTTTAACTGGTCTAGCAGGTAAGGGCTGGCAGCCCTTTTTTTATGCTGAACTGTTTTTTATAAAACACCGTTTTAATTTCATTTTATTGCGATTTGTTTCTGCGTCATGCAGATCAGGATGGAAATGTGATCAAAGTCGAAACGATGTTTCAAAAAGGTGAGGTGGTAAGCATTTTGGCCGTAAAGGGCGCCTGAAAGAAATGAAAAATTAGGCTTAACTGAGCGGGAAATATAATTACCAGGATAATGATTGTGGCCGCATCTTTTTATTGAAGGGCGCCGGGCAGTAACCGGGGACGGCGAACGCCCCCGTTATGGATTAGCCTTCAAGAAAATCTTCGCGAATGGGAGTAAAGGTATCGAGCAGCGTGCCGGGCTGCAGGCAGACGCAGCCGTGCATAATCCCCGGCCGCTTATACAACGTATCGCCGGCGCTGACGACGCGCGTCTCCTCGCCGATGGTGAACTCGAACTCGCCGGAAAGCACATAGGTGAGCTGTTCGTGAGGATGGTTATGCATCGGGCCGACGGCGCCGGCGGCAAAATTCACCTCCACGGCCATCATTTTGCCGTCGTGGGCCAGAATGCGGCGGGTTACGCCATTGCCGAGGTCTTCAAGGGTGGTGTCTTTATGAAAAATAAACATCGGGCGATCCTGTTGTTAAGGTGAAACATTGTTTCATTTAACTTATCCCACTCTTCATGAAAAAGAAATACGCGGCCAGAGAAGTGGAAAGTTGATCACAAGTTTGCTTCACTGGCAGAAACGACATAAGGAGCAGAAGATGAAAACCATTGGCCTGTTAGGCGGCATGAGCTGGGAGTCCACGATCCCCTATTATCGGTTGATCAATGAGGGCGTTAAGGCGCGACTGGGCGGCCTGCACTCTGCCAGCCTGGTGCTGCACAGCGTCGATTTTCACGACATCGAAGCCTGCCAGTCCGCCGGCGACTGGGATCGCGCCGGGGAGATCCTTGCTGAGGCCGCGGTCGGGCTGCAGCAGGCGGGGGCCGAAGGCATTGTCCTGTGCACCAACACTATGCATAAAGTCGCAGATGTCATCGCCGCCCGCTGCCAGGTTCCCTTCCTGCATATTGCCGATGCCACCGGACGGGCGATTGCCGCCAAAGGTCAGCGCCGGGTCGCGCTGCTGGGCACCCGCTATACCATGGAGCAGACCTTTTACCGCGGTCGTCTGCAGGAGCAGTTTGCCATCGAGACGCTGATCCCTGAGGCTGACGATCGGGCGCAGATCAATCAGATCATCTTCGACGAACTTTGTCTCGGCACCTTCAGCGAGGCGTCGCGGGATTATTATCTGCAGACGATCGCCGCCCTGGCGGAGCAGGGGGCGGAAGGGGTTATTTTCGGCTGTACGGAGATTGGCCTGCTGGTGCCTGCCGAGCTCAGTCCGCTGCCGGTCTTTGACACCGCGGCGATCCACGCGGAAGACGCGGTCAACTTTATGCTCTCTGCAGGACCGACGCCAGCGGCGTGAGGATCTGCGGCAGACTCTGCTGCAGGTGGGCAACAAAGGCGTCGACCAGCGCCGAGCGCGGGCGGTGGAGAGGGCGGATCAGGCTGACGGTAAACGGCACCTCGACGCTGAAGCGGCGCACCACCACGCCGCTATCGGCATAGTCCAGGGCGGTTAACGGATTCACCACCGAGATCCCGGCGCCGGCGCGCACCATGGCGCAGATCGAGGCCGCGCTGTGGGTTTCGACCACCATCCGCCGTTTAACCTGATGCTCAAGGAACAGGGCGTCGAGCAGCTGGCGATAGCTGTCGGTGCGCGACAGGCTGATGTAGTTTTCGCCCTGAAAATCGGCGGGGGTCAGCGTCGCCTGCGCCGCCAGCGGATGGCCGGCGGGCAGCACGCAGACTTCATTCAGCGTCAGCAGCGGGGTGCGTTCGGTGCCCGCGGGGGTATGCAGGGTCTCCGTCAGGCCAAGGTCATGGCGCTGGGCGGAGAGCCACTCCTCCAGCAGCGGCGACTCCTGGGGGACGATCTGCAGGCTGACCTCCGGATAGCGAGAGAGAAACGGCGGCAACAGCAGCGGCAGAAAGGACTGGGAAAACACCGGCAGACAGGCGATCGACAGCTCGCCCTGGCGGAACTCGCGCAGGCTCTCGGCGGCGCTGACGATACGGTCCAGGCCATACCAGGAGCGCTGAACCTCCTCAAACAAACGCAGGCCCTGCACCGTCGGCTGCAGGCGACCGCGGGTCCGCTCAAACAGCTGCAGGCCGAGCACCTTCTCAAAGCGCGCCAGCTCGCGACTGACCGTGGGTTGCGAGGTGTGCAGCATCCGCGCCGCTTCGGTCAGGTTGCCGGTGGTCATCACCGCGTGAAAGATTTCGATATGACGCAAATTGACGGCTGGCATGCGGTCTCCGTGAGGCTCGGCTGGAACCATATCATTTTTGCATAGAGTCGCGATAAAACGATATTTTTTATTCGTCTGTCACTGTGGCGTAATCAGAAAAAACAGCGACCAACACACGCACTGCACCGGAGTTCTTATGCCACACTCGCTTTACGCCACCGATACTGACCTGACCGCGGACAACCTGCTGCGCCTGCCGGCGGAATTTGGCTGCCCGGTCTGGGTCTATGATGCGCAGATTATTCGCCGCCAGATAGCCCAGCTCAGCCAGTTCGACGTGGTGCGTTTTGCGCAAAAAGCCTGCTCTAACATTCATATTCTGCGTCTGATGCGTGAGCAGGGGGTGAAGGTGGACTCGGTGTCGCTGGGGGAGATCGAGCGGGCGCTGGCGGCAGGCTACGATCCGCAGCAGAATCCCGAGGATATCGTCTTCACCGCCGATCTGATCGACGACGCCACCCTCGATAGGGTGAAGGCGTTACAGATCCCGGTGAACGCCGGCTCGATCGACATGCTGAGCCAGCTGGGCGAGGTGTCGCCGGGCCATCGCGTCTGGCTGCGCGTCAACCCGGGCTTTGGCCACGGCCACAGCCAGAAAACCAATACCGGCGGTGAGAATAGCAAGCATGGCATCTGGTACAGCCACCTGCCGGCGGCGCTGGAAGTGATGCGACGCTATCAGCTGCAGCTGGTCGGGATCCATATGCATATCGGCTCTGGCGTTGACTATGGTCACCTGGAGCAGGTGTGCGGCGCGATGGTGCGCCAGGTCGTCGACTTTGGCCAGGATCTGCAGGCCATCTCCGCCGGCGGCGGTCTGTCGATTCCTTACCGCGAAGGTGAAGAGGCCATCGACACCGCCCACTATTATGGCCTGTGGAACCGCGCCCGGGAGCAGATCGCGGCCCATCTGGGGCACCCGGTGAAACTGGAGATTGAGCCAGGACGCTTCCTGGTGGCCGAGTCCGGCGTGCTGGTGTCGCAGGTGCGCAGCGTGAAAGAGATGGGCAGCCGTCACTTCGTGCTGATTGACGCCGGCTTTAACGACCTGATGCGCCCGGCAATGTACGGTAGCTATCACCATATCACCGCTCTGGCGGGGGATGGCCGGGATCTCAGCGCCGCGCCGCAGGTCGAAACCGTGGTGGCCGGGCCGCTGTGCGAATCCGGGGATGTCTTTACCCAGCAGGAGGGGGGCAAAGTCGAGACCCGCCTGCTGCCGGCGGTGGCGCCTGGGGATTATCTGGTGCTCCATGACACCGGCGCCTACGGGGCTTCGATGTCGTCCAACTATAACAGCCGTCCGCTGCTGCCGGAGGTGCTGTTTGATGGCGGTAAGGCGCGGCTGATCCGCCGTCGCCAGACCATCCAGGAGCTGCTGGCCTTAGAGCTTATTTAAAAAAAGGTCCCGTCGTCACCGACTCGCGAAGCACCAGCGTGCCGGTAAACGGCGGGATCGTTTCTATCGGCTGCTGATTGGCAAGCTTGATCGCCTGGTCGATAGCCGTAGTGATCATGTTGTCGATCGGCAGATAAACCGTCGACAGCCCCGGCTCCAGCCATTTCGCGCTTGGCGCATCGTCGAAGCCAAACAGCGACACATCCTGTGGAATACGCAGCCCCGCCTGATGCAGCGCCTTTGACGCCCCCAGCGCCATATCATCGTTACAGGAAAACAGCGCGCTGAAGCGGGCTTTCTCGTCCAGCAGTTCCCGGCACAGTTCGTAGCCGCGAGTCATCGTCGAGTCCCCATACTTCACCCGGCTCGGATCCCACTCAATACCATGTTTTATCAGCGCGTTGCGGTAGCCCTGCAGGCGAGCCTGGCCGGTAGGGGTATGCATCGGGACGGTGATGCAGGCGATATCGCGGTGGCCCTGGGTAATCAGATACTCCACGGCCTGGAAGGCGGCTTCCTGCTGTTCGAAGAACACGCAGCGTTCGCGGGCCTGCGCCACATCGCGGTTAATCACCACCAGCGGCATGGCGATCGAGTTAATCAGCGACATGATCGCCTTCTCGCTCATGTGCCGGGTATAGAGGATGATCGCATCGCACTGCCGGTCGGCGAGCATCTGCACCGCTTCCTCTTCGCGCTCCGGCGTATCATGGCCGTCGGTGACGATAAGCTGCTTTCCCCAGGCTTCGGTCTGGCGTGACGCCTGCTGCAGCAGACGGCCAAAGTAAAAGCCGTCAAAGGTGGAGACGACCAGCCCGATACTATTGCTGGTCTGATTGGCCAGCGAGCGGGCAAGGAAATTGGGCCGGTAGCCCAGCTCTTCCATCGCTTTAAAGACCTGTTGGCGGGTGCTCTCTTTCACCTGACCTGTGCCGTTCAACACGCGGGAAACCGTCGCTTTCGAGACGCCTGCGCGAATTGAGACATCCAGCATTGTAGCCATTCATCGATTCCTGATTTCACGTGGTAAAGCGCAGTTTATCACAGACCGAAAAGGGACATATCGACGGGGCGGGGCGGAAAAACCATCGCGATCACGCTTTTGGCAGGAACTGACGAGCCGACAGACTCTGGTATGCCAATGTCGATTTTATCGGATATTTGGGATACCACTGTGCGCGTTGCGAGCGCTGTCACAGAACTATTTTTGCCTGGCGACTATGTTTTGGTATGCCAAAAGTCTCTGGCTGTTCACCTGGCCGCAATAAGCCCTTTACACTGAGGTACTCTTTTATGGCATTACAGGACAAACTGATCGACGCGCTGGGGCGTTTCGCGACGACATTCAACAGCTATCGCTACATTATGGCGATCAAATCGGCGTTTATTACCCTGATGCCGGTGATCATCGTCGGGGCCTTTTCGGTGCTGATCTCCAATATGGTGCTGGATCCGAAGAATGGGCTCGCCAGCTTTTCCTCGCTCTCCTTTCTTGCGGCGCTGAAGCCGATCACCAGCGCGCTAAACTACGCTACGCTCAACTTCCTCAATATCGGCGCCGTGTTTCTGATCGGTATTGAGCTGGGGCGGATCAACGGCATCAAAAGCCTGTTTCCCGGCCTGTTGGCGGTGATCTGCTTTATCTGCGTCACGCCGACCACGGTAGAGATGATGGTCGATGGCCAGATGCACGTGGTGAAAGATGTCCTGCTGCGCCAGTTTTCCGATACCCGCAGTCTGTTCCTTGGGATGTTCATCGCCATTCTGTCAGTGGAGATTTACTGCTGGCTGGAAGGGCGCAAGGGACTGAAGATCAAAATGCCGGATACCGTGCCGCCGAACGTCTCTGCCTCTTTTTCCGCGCTGATCCCGGCGATCATCACCACCACCGCGATCGCCACCTTTGGTTTTCTCTTTCACCAGCTGACGGGAATGTATCTCTACGATGCGGTCTACCAGGTGGTGCAGCAGCCGCTGGAGCGGGTGGTGCAGAGCCTGCCGGGGATCCTGCTGCTGATGTTCGTCGCCCAGCTGTTCTGGGTGATCGGCATTCACGGCAACCAGATGATCAAGCCGATCCGCGAGCCGCTGCTGCTGGGAGCGATCACCGTCAATATGAGCGCTTTTGAGCAGGGGAAAGAGGTACCGAACATCATCACGATGCCCTTCTGGGATGTCTACATGAGCATCGGCGGCTCGGGGCTGACCATCGGCCTGCTGATTGCGGTGATGATCGCCACCAGGCGCAAAGAGATGAAAGAGATCGCCAAGCTGTCGATAGGCCCGGGGCTGTTCAATATTAACGAGCCGGTGATCTTCGGGATGCCGATCATGCTTAACCCGATCCTCGCCATCCCGTTTATCATCACCCCGCTGGTGACCGGCAGCATCGGCTATTTCGCCACCCTGACCGGCTTCGCCGGCAAGGCGGTGGTGATGGTCCCCTGGACCACGCCGCCGCTGATCAACGCCTGGCTCTCCACCGCCGGCTCGATGGGGGCGGTGGTGACCCAGCTTATCTGCATCGTCGTCGCAGTGCTTATCTATCTGCCTTTCGTCAAAATCGCCTCCCGCCGTGCCGATGCCGCGCAGCGTCAGGTAGACAATCAACAAACCGCCAACCCTGTCTGAGGAGCCTATGACTACCGTACGGATGACAATTCCCGATGATTTTATCCTTGGCGCGGCGGCTTCCGCCTGGCAGACCGAAGGCTGGAGCGGGAAAAAACCAGGGCAGGACTCCTGGCCCGATCTCTGGTACAAAAACGATCGCCACGTCTGGCATAACGGCTATGGCCCGGCGGTGGCCACCGATTTTATCAACCGCTTTCAGGAAGATGTGCAGCTGATGAAGCTGGCCGGGCTGACCCACTACCGCACCTCAATCAACTGGTCGCGCTTTCTGACCGACTACGAAAACGTCACGGTGGATGAGGAGTATGCGGCCTATTACGACCAGCTGTTCGATGCGCTGCTGGCCAACGGCATCACGCCGATGATCTGCCTTGAGCATTATGAATTGCCCGGCTATCTGCTGGAAAAGTATGGCGGCTGGGGGTCGAAAACGGTGGTTGAGCTGTTTGTGCGCTACGCGGAGAAGGTGTTTGCCCGCTACCACCCGAAGGTGACGCGCTGGTTTACCTTTAATGAGCCAATTGTGGTGCAGACCCGGGTCTATCTGGATGCTCTGCGCTGGCCCTATGAGCAGAACACCAGCACCTGGATGCAGTGGAACTATCATAAGGTGCTGGCGACCGCCAGCGTCGTGAAGCGGTTTCGCGAGCTCGGCTATCCCGGGACCGTCGGCTGCATCCTCAATCCGGAGGTGACCTACCCACGCTCACGCGCCCCCCATGACCTGCGCGCGGCGGAGATCTACGATCTGTTCTACAACCGCATGTTCCTCGACCCGCTGGTGCACGGCGTCTGGCCGCCGGAGCTTCTCGCGCTGCTTGAGCAGCATCAGGTGACGTGGGAGACCAGCGAGGAGGATCTGGCGGTTATCCGCGAGCACACCGTCGATGAGCTGGGGATTAATCTTTACTACCCGCACCGGGTCAAAGCCCCGTCGCGGGCCTGGCATCCGCACACCCCGTTCCATCCGGCCTGGTATTATGAGCCGTTTGAGCTGCCCGGCCGGCGGATGAACGCCTCCCGCGGCTGGGAAATCTACCCGCAAATCATCTTTGATATGGCGATGCGGATAAAAAATGACTATCGCAACATCCCGTGGTTCGTGGCGGAGAGCGGGATGGGGGTGGAAAACGAAGGCCAGTTCCGTAACCGCGAAGGCGTCATCGATGACAGCTACCGCATTCGTTTTATCAGCGAACATCTGTGGCACACCCTGCGCGCCCGCGAGGCAGGGGCCAACTGCCAGGGCTATATGCTGTGGGCGTTTACCGACAACGTATCGCCGATGAACGCCTTTAAAAACCGCTACGGGCTTATCGAAATCGATCTGCAAAACCATCGCGCCCGGCGACCCAAAGCCTCGGCGCACTGGTTTCGTCAACTGGGCGAACGGCGTGAACTGGTGCTGGATATCGATGATGAATACCGCTAGCCGGGGGCAATATTTGCTAAGATAGCGGCGTATTTGACTCGCAGGCATGTAACGCACAGGTGATTTTGTGGAAAAAGCGATAGTTCCGCCGGAAAAGAAGCCCTATCAGGAGATTGGTGATGACCTGCGCGCCCAGATCGCGCAGGGGCGCTACCCGGTCGGGTCGCGTTTGCCGCCGGAACGCCATATTGCCGAAACCTATGGCGTCAGCCGGACCATCGTGCGCGAAGCGCTGCTGATGCTGGAGCTGCAGGGGACGGTGGATATTCGTCAGGGATCCGGGGTGTATGTCATGCGCATTCCCCACGAGAACGACAGCGAAGAGGAGCAGCTGCTCAGCAGCGACGTCGGCCCGTTTGAAATTCTCCAGGCGCGCCAGCTGCTGGAGAGCAACATCGCCGCCTTTGCCGCGAAAATGGCCACCCGCGCCGATATCGACAATCTGAAGCGGATTATTGAACAGGAGCAGCGGGCAATCGCTCTCAACGACACCGCGCAGGATAACGCTCGTCTGTTCCATCTGGTGCTCGCCGGGGCGACGCAGAACCAGATGCTGTTGGCGACGGTAGAGCGGATCTGGCTGCAGATGGACAGCAGCCCGCTGTGGCAGCAGTTCAATGTGCATATTGCCAGCCGCGCCTGGCGGCTGAAATGGCTCGGCGACCGGCAGACCCTGCTCGCCGCGCTGCGGCGTCGCGATGTGATGGGCGCCTGGCAGGCGATGTGGCAGCATCTGGAAAACGTCAAAAACAGCCTGCTGGAGCTGTCCGATGAGGACGCCCCCGACTTTGACGGCTATCTGTTCGACTCAGTGCCGATTTTTCAGGGGAAGCTGGTATGACGATCCTGCCGCTGTACGCTGCGCCGCAGTACGCCCCGCAGGTGACCGACTGGCTGTGGCAGGCCTTTGGCGGCGAGACGCTGCCGCGGCAATTCTTCGCCAGCATTGTGCAGCATAGCCAGACGGCGGAGGCGCTGCCGTTGACCTTTATTGCCGTGGAAGGCGAGCTGTTGCTCGGCACGATTGGCCTCTGGCGCTGCGATTTGATCAGCCGCCAGGATCTGTTTCCCTGGCTGGCGGCGCTGTACGTCGCGCCCGCCGCCCGCGGTCAGGGGCTGGCCGGAAAACTGCAGCGGCATGTGATCGATTATGCCCGCCGCGCGGGCTTTCGGGAGCTCTATCTCTACTCCGCCTGCCGGGATTTCTATGAACGCTTCGGCTGGCGCTACATCGGCGAGGGGCTGGATTACCCGGCCACCGCCGTGCACCTCTATCGCTATGACTTATCGCCTTCCTGCGGGGCGACCACCGAGTGACGACGGACCAGCGTCGGGCTGAACAGATGGGTGATCTCCGGCGCCGGCCGCTGCTCCGCCAGGGCTAAAGCCAGCTCGGCCGCCTGGGTCGCCATCGTGACGATCGGATAGCGGACGGTAGTCAACCGCGGGCGGACATAGCGCGAAATCAGGACATCGTCGAAGCCAATCAGCGAAATCTCCCGCGGAACGTCGATGCCATTGTCATTCAGCACCCCCATCGCGCCGGCGGCCATCGAGTCGTTATAGCAGGCGACGGCGCTAAAGTGGCGGCCGCGGCCAAGCAGTTCGGTCATCGCCTGTTCGCCGCCGCTTTCATCCGGCTCGGCAAACGTGACCAGCCGGTCGTTGCACGGCAGGCCGCTCTCCTCCAGCGCCGCGTAGTACCCCTGCAGCCGATCTTCCGCATCGGAGATATCATGGTTTGAGCACAGATAGCCGATACGCGTGTGCCCCTGCTGGATCAAATGGCGGGTCGCCAGCCAGGCGCCGTAGCGGTCGTCCAGCGCCACGCAGCGGGTTTCATATCCGGGCAGGATGCGGTTGATCAGCACCATGCCGGGGATCTGTTTCATTAACCCCGCCAGTTCCTCATCGGGGATCATTTTGGCGTGCACCACCAGCGCCGCGCAGCGATGGCGGATCAGCTGCTCTATCGCCTGGCGCTCCTTCTGCACGTTGTGGTAGCCATTGCCAATCAGCAAAAAATTGCCGGTGCGGTAGGCCACCTGTTCGACGGCTTTGACCATCGCGCCGAAGAAGGGGTCGGAGACATCGCCCACCACCAGGCCGACGGTTTCCGTTGACTGCTGGGCCAGCGCCCGGGCGTTCGCGTTGGGGTGATAGTTCAGGGTTTCCATCGCCGCGCCCACGGACTGACGCGAGGCTTCGCTGGCTTTGGGAGAGTTGTTGATGACGCGGGAGACGGTAGCGACGGAGACTCCTGCGAGTCGGGCTACATCCTTAATAGTCGCCATACCATGCCTTTTCTAGGGTAAGCGTTTACATACTGCTATGTTACGGGAAAGAGCGGCAGATTCAAGGCGCGGCGGCGAAGGAATGGCGCAAATGTGATTCAGCGCGGGCTTATCGGTGACCTGTTTACATTGACGCGATCGGTAATTGAAACCGGCGCAGGGAAATACAAACCTTTGCTTACACTTTGCGATGCGCTGTTGCGAATGTTCGCTGGTTTGTTCGCGGATCCGGTTGATATTCTGGCTATCCCAGAGGTATTGATAGGTGGAGTCAACGTCACGTTGACCACTTTACTTACACCAGCCTGCGCAGATGCGCAGGTTTTTTTTTGCCCGCTATTGGCGTTGTTACAGATAGCGAAAATCGTAATACCTCGTTGCACTTAGGCTCACTCCCTTGCGTTTTCCCGCTGGCCCGTTACGGCCAAAAAACGTGACAATCGAGATCCCAGAGGTATTGATAGGTGAGTTTCTCAGGTACGCTCTTCGTACTGAACGTCTTACACCGACCTGCGCGGATGCGCAGGTTTTTTTTATTCCGAAAATCCCCCGCTGCACTGCTTTCCCATGCCTTCTCGTGTAACCTGCTTTGACTCATCAACCGGTCACATGGAGTTGTTATGCTTTTGGGATTTTTCAGACTGCTGTTCAAGGGGTTATACCGGGTCAGACTGACCGGCGACACGCAGGCTTTATACCAGCAAAAGGTCTTAATCACCCCGAACCACGTCTCTTTCCTCGACGGCATTCTGCTGGCGCTGTTTTTGCCGGTCCGACCGGTTTTTGCGGTCTATACCTCAATCAGCCAGCGCTGGTTTATGCGCGCGCTGACGCCGATTATCGATTTTGTGCCGCTGGACCCGACCAAGCCGATGTCGATCAAACATCTGGTGCGCCTGATTGAGCAGGGGCGGCCGGTGGTTATTTTCCCGGAAGGGCGAATTTCGGTCAGCGGCTCGCTGATGAAAATTTATGACGGCGCCGCCTTTGTCGCCGCCAAATCGCAGGCGACCATTGTGCCGCTGCGTATTGAAGGCGCCGAACTGACGCCCTTCAGCCGGTTGAAGGGGCTGGTGAAACGTCGCCTGTTCCCGCGTATTCAGCTGCATCTCCTGCCGCCCACCCATCTGCCGATGCCCGAGGCGCCGCGCGCCCGCGACCGGCGCAAAATCGCCGGGGAGATGCTGCATCAGATCATGATGGAAGCCCGGATGGCGGTGCGCCCGCGGGAAACCCTGTATGAGTCGCTGCTGGCGGCGCAGGACCGCTTCGGCGCGCGCAAACCCTGCGTGGAGGATATCAACTTCCAGCCGGATACCTATCGCAAGCTGCTGACCAAAACCCTGTTTGTCGCCCGCATTCTGGAAAAATACAGCCAGCCGGGCGAGAAGATCGGCCTGATGCTGCCTAACGCCGGCATCAGCGCGGCGGTGATTTTCGGCGCTATCGCCCGCGGGCGTATTCCGGCGATGATGAACTATACCGCCGGGGTGAAAGGGCTCAGCAGCGCGATAGCCGCCGCGGAGCTCAACACCATTTTCACCTCGCGCACCTTCCTCGATAAAGGCAAACTCTGGCACCTGCCGGAGCAACTGACCCAGGTGCGCTGGGTATTCCTGGAAGATCTTAAAGGCGATATCACCCTCGCTGACAAACTGTGGATTTTTGCTCATCTGCTGGCGCCGCGTCTGGCGCAGGTTAAGCAGCAGCCGGAAGACGCGGCGATGATCCTCTTCACCTCCGGTTCAGAGGGCAATCCGAAAGGGGTGGTGCACAGCCATAAGAGTCTGCTGTCCAACGTCGAGCAGATCAAAACTATCGCCGACTTTACCGCCAATGACCGCTTTATGTCGGCGCTGCCGCTGTTCCACTCTTTTGGCCTCACCGTCGGCCTGCTGACGCCGCTGCTTACCGGGGCGGAAGTGTTTCTCTATCCCAGCCCGCTGCACTATCGCGTGGTGCCGGAGCTGGTCTACGATCGCAACTGTACGGTGCTGTTCGGCACTTCGACCTTCCTCGCCAACTATGCCCGTTTCGCCAATCCGTACGATTTCTACCGCCTGCGCTACGTGGTCGCCGGGGCGGAGAAGCTGCAGGAGAGCACCAAACAGCTGTGGCAGGATAAATTCGGCCTGCGCATTCTCGAAGGCTATGGCGTGACCGAGTGCGCGCCGGTGGTCTCGATTAACGTGCCGATGGCGGCGAAGGTCGGCACCGTGGGCCGCATCCTGCCGGGGATGGACGCCCGCCTGCTGGCGATGCCAGGCATTGAGCAAGGGGGGCGGCTGCAGCTGAAAGGGCCGAACATCATGAAAGGCTACCTGCGGGTGGAAAACCCCGGCGTGCTGGAAGCGCCTGCGGCGGAAAACCAGCACGGCGAGATGGAAGCGGGCTGGTATGACACCGGGGATATCGTTACCTTCGACGAGCAGGGCTATGTCCGCATTCAGGGCCGCGCGAAGCGCTTCGCCAAAATCGCCGGCGAGATGATCTCCCTCGAGATGGTGGAGCAGGTGGCCCTCGGCGCGTCGCCGGACAAAATGCACGCCACGGCGATTAAACAGGACGCCAGCAAAGGCGAGGCGCTGGTGCTGTTTACCACCGATAATGAACTGACTCGTGAAGCCCTGCTGCGCTACGCTCGCCAGCACGGCGTACCGGAGCTGGCGGTGCCGCGAGATATACGCTGGCTGAAACAGCTACCGGTGCTCGGCAGCGGCAAGCCAGACTATGTCACCCTGAAAAATATGGTCGACGAGGCGGAAACAACCCATGAGTGAGTCAGTACATGCTAACCCTTCGCTGTACTCGAAAGGGATGGTGGCGGTGATCTGCGCCCAGTTCCTGTCGGCCTTCGGCGACAATGCGCTTCTTTTCGCCACCCTGGCGCTGATGAAGCAGCTCTATTATCCGGAGTGGAGCCAGCCGGTCCTGCAGATGTTGTTTGTGGGCGCTTACATCCTCTTTGCCCCCTTTGTCGGCCAGTTCGCCGATAGCTTTGCCAAAGGCCGGGTGATGATGGTGGCCAACGGCCTGAAACTGCTCGGCGCCGGCTGCATCTGCTTCGGCGTCAATCCGTTTATCGGCTATACGCTGGTGGGGATTGGCGCCGCCGCCTATTCGCCGGCCAAGTATGGCATTCTCGGCGAACTCACCACCGGCGATAAGTTAGTGAAGGCTAACGGACTGATGGAGTCCTCGACCATCGCGGCGATCCTGCTGGGCTCCATGGCCGGCGGGATCCTCGCCGACTGGCACGTGCTGGCGGCGCTGATCGTCTGCGCGCTGGTCTACGGCGGGGCGGTAGTGGCTAACCTGTGGATACCCAGGCTGCCGGCGGCGCGTCCGGGGCAGTCGTGGCGTTTTAAGCCAATGACGCACAGCTTCTTCAGCGCCTGCCGGACGCTGTGGCGCAACGGCGAAACCCGCTTTTCGCTGATGGGCACCAGCCTGTTCTGGGGCGCTGGCGTGACCCTGCGTTTCCTGCTGGTGATCTGGGTGCCGGTGGCGCTGGGCATTACCAGCAACGCCATGCCCACCTATCTTAATGCGATGGTAGCGGTGGGGATTGTGCTGGGTGCCGGGGCGGCGGCGAAGCTGGTGACCCTGGAGACGGTGTCGCGCTGTATGCCGGCCGGGATTTTGATCGGTATCGCGGTGATAGCCTTTGCGGTGCAGCAGTCGCTGCTGCCGGCGTTCGGTCTGCTGCTGCTGCTCGGGGTGTTCGGCGGGTTCTTTATCGTACCGCTGAACGCGCTGCTGCAGGAGCGTGGGAAACATTCGGTCGGGGCAGGTAACGCCATTGCGGTACAGAACCTCGGTGAGAACGTGGCGATGCTGCTGATGCTGGGGCTCTATTCCCTGGCGGTGAGCGTGGGCGTTCCACCGGTCGCCGTGGGGATAGGCTTTGGCGCGGTATTCGCCGTGGCCATCGCCGCGCTGTGGGTCTGGGGGCGGCGTAAATAACCTCCCGGCTTGCGCTGCGCTTGACTGGGCGATGGGGTCGCCAATATCTGCTCTTCGGTAGCCCGGGTAAGGCGTATACGCCTTACCCGGGGCTTTGCTTTCTTACGGCGCCGGGTAGGTATAAACCTGATGCACCGCCTCAATCTCCGCTAATACCTCTTCGCTCAGCTCAAGCTGCAAACTTTCCACGTTGGCCTGCAACTGCGTCATGGTCGTCGCCCCCAGCAGGGTGCTGGCGACAAACGGCTGCCGACGCACAAAGGCCAGCGCCATTTGCGCCGGATCGAGGCCGTGGCGTTTGGCGATATCCACATAGGCCGCTACCGCTTTCTGCGACTGCTCGCTGCTGTAGCGCGTAAAGCGGCTGAACAGCGTATTGCGCGCCCCCGCCGGCTTCGCACCGTTGAGATACTTGCCGGTCAGTGTGCCGAAAGCCAGGCAGGAGTATGCCAGCAGCTCCACGCCTTCGAACTGACTCACTTCCGCGAGGCCGACTTCAAAGCTGCGGTTCAGCAGGCTGTAAGGATTCTGAATCGTCACGATCCGCGGGAGGTCGTGCTTATCCGCCAGGTGCAGATAACGCATCACGCCGAAGGCGGTTTCGTTCGACACGCCGATGTAGCGGATCTTCCCGGCGCGCTGGAACTCGGTCAGCGCTTCGAGGGTATCCAGCAGCGTCACGGCGGGCGCGGCGTCGGCCCAGGTATAGCCCAGCTTGCCAAAGCAGTTGGTTGGCCGCTGCGGCCAGTGAACCTGATATAAATCGAGATAATCGGTCTGCAGCCGCTTCAGGCTGGCGTGCAGCGCCTCGCGGATATTATTGCGGTCCAGGACGTGATTGGGCCGAATGCTGCTGTCGTTATTGCGCGCGGGCCCGCTGACTTTCGAGGCGAGCACCAGCTTTTCGCGATTGCCGCGTTTCGCCAGCCAGTTGCCGACGTAGGTTTCAGTCAGCCCCTGGGTTTCCGGGCGCGGCGGGACCGGGTACATTTCAGCGACATCGATCAGGTTGATGCCGTTGGCAACCGCGTAATCGAGCTGCTGGTGGGCATCGGCCTCGCTATTCTGTTCGCCAAAAGTCATGGTTCCCAGCCCGAGGGTGCTGATTTCAAGAGAACTGTGTGGGATACGGTGATACTGCATAGCCAGCTTCCTTTTTATTTATAAGGTCAGGCATTCCCCGACAAAGGAGTATCAACATGGCAGAGGGTGAGAAAAAGAGGAAGTAAAAAATCAAAAAAGCCGGGTGACGAGGAGGGGCGGTGGGTGAAACCCGCGGCGTCCTGGTATATCCCGACTCTTCTCAAAAGACTGGTGGTCGGTAAGCGCAGCGTCAACAGAAGCTGGGGCCGACAGGGAAAGATTAACGCTTAATGATTTGCGAAACGTCGTCACGATTGATCTGCATTTTATTACCCTGCTGATCTTCGTAACTGATTAAACCGGTATCGTCATCCACGGTAGGTTTACCGTCGGTCAGGATCATTCGCCCATCTTTGGTCGCCATGACGTAATCGCTGCTGCAACCGGAAACCGAGAACGCCAGTCCTACGGCGGAAATCAATACTGCCCATTTCTTCATCGTCAACACCTCTTCAGTAGCTGCACCCCATACCCGTCTATTAATAGCCTGATTTGTGAGACATAAAAAGCAGTAAAGTCTGAAAAAGGGTTGCAGCCTGTGACCAGGCTGCAATTTTGTGGTTTACAGCGGGTTTTTCTTATTACGCAGCAGGTTAAGGCTCTCCACCGCGATAGAGAAGAACATGGCGAAATAGATGTATCCCTTCGGCACATGGACGTCGAAGCTTTCCAGCATCAGGGTAAAGCCGACGAGGATCAGAAACGACAGCGCCAGCATTTTCACCGAAGGATGACGGTCAACAAAATCGCCGATGGGTCGCGCGGCGAACATCATCACCCCCACCGCGATCACCACTGCCGCCATCATGATGAACAGATGATCCGACAGGCCGACGGCGGTGATCACTGAATCGAGGCTAAAGATGATATCCAGCAGCATGATCTGCACGATGGCGCCGAGGAAGGAGTGGACGTTGGTCTTCAGCCCCTCCTCTTCACCTTCGATAGATTCATGGATCTCTTTACTGGCTTTCCAGATAAGGAATAGCCCGCCGAGCAGCAAGATCAGATCGCGAAACGAGATCTCCTGACCGAAAACGGTAAAGAGCGGGTTGGTAAGCTTAACGACCCAGGCGATTGAGGCCAGCAGCGCCAGACGCATGACCATCGCGCCCATCAAACCGATCCGGCGCGCATGGGCGCGCTGGGCGGTGGGGAGCTTAGCCACGACCAGAGAGAGGAAAATAATATTGTCGATCCCGAGCACGATCTCCAGCAGCGTCAATGTGCCCAGCGCCAGCCAGGCGTTAGGATCGGTTATCCATGCAAATAACATTGTTCAAAGTCCTGCAAAATAGAAAGCAGCAATTATATGCAACCCCCAACGCAGAACAAAAAATTAATCGTGTTGTAACAAGAAATGGCGGGCAAGCAGAGCGGCGGTAAAATTCTTTTTCAGATAGAAACCGCGCGGCAGCGTGAGGATTGTCTCCCCGCGGGCGCCGATGGCTTCGGTCAGCGCCTTGCTGTTGGCGGCTTTCGGTCTTAACTGCAGCACCTCGCCGTGGCGGGCGGTAATGCGCTCGACCTCACCGAGAACAATGAGATCCATCAGCTCTTCCCAGTCCATGCGCAGCTGGCGCTCCTCGTCTTCGTCCGGGCTCCACAGCAGCGGTGCGCCGACGCGCCGCGCCGCCAGCGGGATGGTGCGTTCACCCTCCACCGGGATCCACAGGACGCGCTGCAGCTTATGCCGTACATGGCTGCTCTCCCAGGTGACGCCGCTATTGCCGGTTAACGGGGCGACGCAGACGAAGGTGGTCTCCAGCGGGCGTCCCCGGCTGTCGATGGGGATCGTTTTGAGCTCGACCCCCAGCGCGGCGAAATCCTGCTCGGGTTTACTGCCTGCGCTGGCGCCCAGCCACAGCTCCAGCAGAATGCCCGTCCAGCCTTTATCGCGCTTCAGATCGCGCGGAATGGGGATCCCCGCCAGCGCCGCCAGCTCGCCCAGCGAATAGCCGGCCAGCTGGCGGGCCTGGGCCAGCAGCTGTTCCTGACTTTGCGGCGGTGAGGCGAGCGGAGCGATAGCGGGCATAGGGCAATACCTTTGGTTAAAAAGTGAGCGCTAATTTTGCGCGTTGTGGATAGAGTTTACCGTTTTCTGAGTAACTATACCAATCTCATGATTTATATGACTTTTTAAACTCATCATGCGGCTTATGAAAACGGTGTAAACGGGTTTTCCAGAACTGGTCACTGACAATAAACAGGATCTTACACCATGTTATCCACAGAAAAGTGGGATAACTGGGGAAAAGACTCACTACTGGTTCGATTTACAGCCTTGACGTGCGACGAAAATCGAATTTTTAGAGAAAATCTGCCGGTGGCCTGCGCGTAATCTGTGGATAAAATCGACATTGCTCGATCTTTCATCAGTCGACGGATCGCATGTGTGATGATCGTCACGTTATGCTGAAATGGGTGAAAGGAATATATTCTAACCTTATGAATATTATACTATTATTTTCAGATGCTAGCGATGCGATGTTCGGATTACTCTGGGTTTTCCCGGGTTAATTCCGTACTTCTTCACAACTCTATCCACAGAAAAAGTGAATAAAATCGGCTGTCACGCGCTTTCATTGTTTATAACTCTGGCAATTACTGTGAGTTATTCAAATGTTATCCGTTCTCAGTGTACGAACAGAGTGGTTTACCGTTTCCGGCGAGTGTGAAACAATCATTCACATTGAAGCTTATCTTGAGGTAGTCCGGTGATTGATGACGATGGCTACCGCCCAAATGTCGGTATTGTAATCTGTAATCGTCAGGGCCAGGTGATGTGGGCCCGGCGCTATGGTCAGCACTCGTGGCAGTTCCCGCAAGGGGGCATTAATCCAGGAGAATCCGCAGAGCAGGCGATGTATCGGGAATTGTTTGAAGAGGTCGGGTTAAGCCGTAAAGATGTGCGGATCCTGGCCTCAACCCGTAACTGGCTGCGTTACAAGTTGCCTAAACGTTTGGTGCGTTGGGACACAAAGCCGGTTTGTATCGGCCAGAAACAAAAGTGGTTTCTTTTGCAGTTGATCGGCAATGATGCGGACATCAATATGCAAACCAGCAGTACACCTGAATTTGATGGTTGGCGCTGGGTGAGTTACTGGTACCCGGTTCGCCAGGTGGTGTCGTTTAAGCGCGACGTCTACCGCCGGGTGATGAAAGAGTTCGCCAGCGTGACCATGTCGCTGGCGGAGAGCGCACCTAAGCCGCAAAACGCGCCTGCTTATCGACGTAAAAGAGGTTAAGCCACGCACATTATGCTCACTCGGTTGCGAGAAATAGTCGAGAAGGTCGCGAGCGCGCCGCGTTTAAACGAGGCGCTGGATATTCTGGTGACGGATGTCTGCCAGGCGATGGAGACGGAAGTCTGCTCGGTTTACCTGGCTGACAATGACCGACGCTGCTATTACCTGATGGCCACCCGCGGGTTAAAAAAACCTCGCGGGCGCACCGTTGCGCTGGCGTTCGATGAAGGCCTGGTGGGGCTGGTTGGCCGCCTGGCGGAACCCATCAACCTCGCCGATGCGCAAAAACACCCCAGCTTCAAATATATCCCCGCCGTCAAAGAGGACCGCTTCCGCGCCTTCCTTGGCGTGCCGATCATTCAGCGCCGCCAGCTGCTGGGCGTGCTGGTGGTCCAGCAGCGCGAGCTGCGTCAGTTTGATGAAAGCGAAGAGTCTTTCCTCGTCACCCTCGCCACCCAGATGGCGGCGATCCTCTCCCAGTCCCAGCTGAACGCCCTGTTCGGCCAGTATCGTCAAACGCGCATTCGCGCTCTGCCGGCCTCTTCCGGGGTGGCGATCGCCGAGGGCTGGATGGACGTCAGCCTGCCGCTGATGGAGCAGGTGTATGAAGCCTCGACGCTGGACACCGCCTCGGAACGCGAACGCCTGACCGGTGCGCTGGAAGAGGCGGCCAACGAGTTTCGTCGCTACAGCAAACGCTACGCTGCCGGGGCGCAAAAAGAGACGGCGGCGATCTTCGATCTCTACTCGCACCTGCTCTCTGACGCCCGCCTGCGTCGCGAGCTGTTTGCCGAAGTTGACAAAGGCGCCGTCGCCGAGTGGGCCGTCAAAAAGATCATTGAGAAGTTCGCCGAACAGTTTGCCGCGCTGAGCGACGGCTATTTGAAAGAGCGGGCCGGCGATCTGCGTACCCTGGGCCAGCGTCTGCTGTTCCATCTCGACGACAGTATTCAGGGGCCCAACACCTGGCCGGCGCGCATTATCCTCGTGGCGGACGAGCTGTCGGCCACCACCCTCGCCGAAGTGCCGCAGGATCGCCTGGCCGGCGTGGTGGTGCGCGATGGCGCCGCCAACTCCCATGCCGCTATTATGGTGCGGGCCCTCGGCATCCCAACGGTGATGGGCGCCGATATTCAGCCCTCGCTGCTGCATGGCCATACGCTGATTGTCGATGGCTATCGCGGTGAACTGCTGGTGGATCCTGAACCTGTCCTGTTGCAGGAGTATCAGCGCCTTATCAGCGAAGAGAACGAACTCAGCCGCCTGGCGGAGGACGATCTCCAGCGCGCGTCGGAGCTGAAAAGCGGCGAGCGGGTGAAAGTCATGCTCAACGCCGGCTTAAGCCCGGAGCACGAAGAGAAGCTCGGCAGCTTTGTTGACGGCATTGGCCTCTACCGCACCGAAATTCCCTTTATGCTGCAGAGCGGCTTCCCCTCAGAAGAGGAGCAGGTCGCCCAGTATCAGGGCATGCTGCAGATGTTTAACAGCAAACCGGTGACCCTGCGTACCCTGGACATCGGCGCGGATAAACAGCTGCCGTATATGCCGATCAGCGAAGAGAACCCGTGCCTCGGCTGGCGCGGGATCCGCATCACCCTCGATCAGCCGGAGATCTTTTTGATCCAGGTGCGGGCGATGCTGCGCGCCAACGCCGCCACCGGCAACCTCAGCATTTTGCTGCCGATGGTGACCAGTCTGGAGGAGGTGGATGAGGCCCGTCGGCTGATCGATCGCGCCAGCCGGGAAGTGGAAGAGATGATCGGCTACGCCATCCCACGTCCGCGCCTGGGGGTGATGCTGGAGGTCCCGTCGATGGTCTTTATGCTGCCGCAGCTGGCCAGCCGGATCGATTTTATCTCGGTAGGGACGAACGACCTGACCCAGTACCTGCTGGCCGTCGACCGCAACAATACCCGGGTCGCCAGCATGTATGACAGCCTGCATCCTGCGGTATTGCGTGCGCTGGCGATGATCGCCCATGACGCGGAGCGCTTTGGCATCGATCTGCGCCTGTGCGGCGAGATGGCGGGCGACCCGATGTGCGTGACGATCCTTATCGGCCTCGGTTACCGCCATCTGTCGATGAACGGCCGCTCGGTGGCGAGGGTGAAGTATCTGCTGCGCCGCATTGATATCGAAGAAGCGCAGGAGCTGTCGCGTCGCAGCCTCGATGCGCAGATGACCGCCGAGGTGCGCCATCAGGTGGCGGCCTTTATGGAGCGTCGCGGTCTCGGCGGCCTGATCCGCGGCGGGCGGTAGCGCCAGCCCGGGTGAGGCGTAAGCCGTAACCCGGGGATCCTCTGCTCGCGCCCTCCGGCAAAGTAGGGTACCGCCGGGAAAACGGCATTCTGTTAGCATCCGTATACATATCTTTTACACGTTCGGCGCGGATCGCTCTTGTGGCTTATGCTATGATTCGCCTCCTTCGGCGTGCCCGTTTTGTTCGGGTATGGATCATCACCGCTGTCCACTTTCGGCGGAATAACAAGTCTTTATGGTGACAGATGAATAGTGGCTACCTGCATTTTCCGGAGTTCGATCCGGTCATTTTTTCTCTAGGCCCGGTCTCCCTCCACTGGTACGGTTTGATGTACCTGGTGGGCTTTGTCTTTGCGATGTGGCTGGCCACCCGTCGGGCGAATCGTCCGGGCAGCGGCTGGACGAAAAATGAAGTGGAAAACCTGCTCTACGCGGGCTTCCTCGGCGTCTTCCTGGGCGGTCGTATCGGCTACGTGCTGTTTTACAACCTGCCGGTATTTCTTGCCGATCCGCTGTATCTGTTCCGCGTCTGGGACGGCGGCATGTCGTTCCACGGCGGCCTGATCGGCGTGATCCTGGTGATGATTATCTTCGCCAGACGCACCAAACGCACCTTCTTCCAGGTCTCCGATTTTATCGCGCCGCTGATCCCGTTTGGTCTTGGCGCCGGGCGTCTGGGCAACTTTATCAACGGCGAGCTGTGGGGCCGCGTAGACCCGAGCTTCCACTACACGATGATTTTCCCGGGCTCCCGTGCCGAAGACCTGGCGCTGCTGCCGACGCATCCGGAATGGCAATCGCTGTTCGATACCTACGGCGCGCTGCCGCGTCACGCGTCGCAGCTGTACGAGCTGGCGCTGGAAGGCGTGGTACTGTTCCTGATCCTCAACCTGTTTATCCGTAAACCGCGCCCGACCGGCTCCGTTTCCGGTCTGTTCCTGATTGGCTACGGCCTGTTCCGCATCATCGTGGAATTCTTCCGCCAGCCCGACGCCCAGTTCACCGGCGGCTGGGTGCAGTACATCAGTATGGGGCAGATTCTTTCGATCCCGATGGTGCTTGCGGGTATCATTATGATGGTTTGGGCTTACCGCCACCGTCCGCAGCAACAGAATTCTTGAGGAACCATGAAACAGTATCTTGATTTGATGCAGAAAGTGCTCACCGAGGGCACGCCAAAAAATGACCGCACCGGCACTGGCACGATCTCTATTTTCGGCCATCAGATGCGTTTTAACCTGCAGGAAGGCTTCCCGCTGGTGACCACCAAGCGCTGTCATTTACGCTCCATCATCCATGAACTGCTGTGGTTCCTGCAGGGCGACACCAACATCGCCTATCTGCATGAGAACAACGTCACCATCTGGGACGAGTGGGCGGATGAGAATGGCGACCTGGGGCCGGTCTACGGCAAACAGTGGCGTTCCTGGCCTGCGCCGGACGGCCGCCATATCGACCAGATCAGCACGGTAATGAACCAGCTGAAAAACGACCCGGACTCCCGCCGGATCATCGTCTCGGCATGGAACGTCGGCGAGCTGGATAAAATGGCGCTGGCGCCGTGCCACGCCTTCTTCCAGTTCTACGTCGCCGACGGCAAGCTCTCCTGCCAGCTGTATCAGCGTTCCTGCGATGTGTTCCTCGGCCTGCCGTTCAATATCGCCAGCTACGCGCTGCTGGTGCATATGGTGGCGCAGCAGTGCGATCTGCAGGTCGGTGATTTCGTCTGGACCGGCGGAGACACCCATCTGTACAGCAACCATCTTGAGCAGACCAACCTGCAGCTAAGCCGCGAACCGCGTCCGCTGCCGAAGCTGGTCATCAAACGCAAGCCGGCGTCGATCTTCGACTACCGCTTTGAAGACTTCGAGATTGAAGGTTACGATCCGCACCCGGGTATTAAAGCGCCGGTGGCGATTTAACCCCCCAGCAGAGATGACTAACCGGCGCCCGATGGCGCCGGTTTTTTTATGCCCTTCGCACCACCCGATGGGAGCGCTTTCCGTTACCACCGGGAGAAGGTTGTTTTCACCTGCCCCCCAGGCCACAGGTGGTTGCGGTGGGCGAAGTTGGGTAGACGTTCGCAAAAAAATGTTCTTCTGTCGAGTATGCAAAGCTTTTTTGCGTATCTGGCCGGGAAAGCTATTTTCCGTCGTCGCGCCAGGGCCAATCGCCGCGGCATACTCGACGCCATGAACAGAGAACATGGCTACACCCTGATGGAAACCCTGGTAACGCTGACACTGATGATGATCCTCAGCGTCGGCGGCCTGTACGGCTGGCAGCGCTGGCAGCAGCAGCAACGACTGTGGCAAACCGCCGTCCAGGTGCGGGATTTTCTGCTCTTTCTGCGCGATGACGCCAACGCCTACAACCGGGACCGCGTGCTTCGCGTCGGCCAGGACGAAGTGGGCTGGTGTCTGAGCGCGGATGGGGAGGGGCCTGACTGCGCCTCGGGGACATCCTTCACGCTGCGCCCGCGCTGGCCGGGGATCACGCTGGCTGGCGTTACGCCTGGTCTGGGGTTTTATGGTCTGCGCAGCACCGCCTGGGCGGGGAATCTGCGGCTGCAGAGCGCGGCCGGCAGCTGGAGCATTGTGATCTCACACTGGGGGCGGATTCGTTTATGCCGCAGCGACAGCGCAGGAGGGTGTCAGTGAGCCGCCGCGGATTTTCCCTGGCGGAGGCGCTTATCGCCATGGCCATCGGCTCGCTGCTGCTGATGGGGGCCTGCCGCTTTCTGCCTGCCCTGCAGCGTCATATTCTGCGCCAGGGCGAACAGCTGGCCCTGGAGAACGAGCTGTGGCAGCGTGTGCATGCCGTGGGAAAACATCTGCAGCGCGCCGGGTACTGCCGGGGAGCGTGCGGCGGAGCCGGGCTGGAGCTAGCCGCTGGCGGGGAGTGTCTGATTGTGCGCTGGGATGCGAACAGCAACGGGAGATGGGAAACCTCCCCCGCGGCAGCGGCGGAGAGCACCGGCTTTCGCCTGCGCGACGGCGCGCTGGAGACCCTGCGCGGGGCCAGCGACTGCCGCGGCGGCGGATGGGAGAAAATCACCAACCCGGCCGCCATCGTGGTGACGCGCTTCTCGGTACAACGTCAGGTCACCCCGGGCTTCGCGCCGGAGCTGAGCGTGACGCTGGCGGCGCGCTCCGCGCAACAGACGGGCCTGACGAGCGAGGTTGAGCAGCGGGTGACGGGGTATAACCTGTGATCCGCCAGCGTGGAATGTCGTCGCTGCTGATGGTGCTCCTGTTGCTGACCCTCGGCTGCCTGTTACTCGAGGGGCTTAACCTGCAGCAGCGGGCGCTGCTGGCGCAAACCGCCAGCGAAACGCAAGCGATCCGCGATACGGCGATAGCCCATTCCGCGCTGCAGTGGGGAAAACAGCAGGTCTGGTCGGCGCAGGTGGCACTGGCCTGCCGGGAGCAGGCGCCGCAGGGCTGGCGCGCCTGTCTGCGTATCTTCGGCGACGGTTCACTGGTGCTCAGCAGCGCCAGCGGCGAGGTGCAGGTCTGGCAGTCCGGCGAGGTGCGCGGCGGGCAGGTGCGTTTTTCCGCCCACGGCTGGAGCGATTTTTGCCCGCTCAGGGAGGCGAGCTTATGTCAAATGCCCTGAAGCGTCAGCGGGGGTTTAGCCTGCCGGAGACCGTGCTGGCGATGGCGCTGATGGTGCTGACGGTCACCGCGCTGGGCGGCTATCAGCGCGGAATGGCGCAAGGAATTGTCCAGTTGAACCAGACCCGTCAACTGTGGCGCGACGCGTGGCGCTATAGCCAGCTCTCCGCGCCGCCGTCGCCGGCACGCGGGCAGGTAAGCCGTATGCAGACATCGAGGCAAAGATGTGTCAGCATCACGGTAACGATCAGTAGACCCGTTGCAAAGCGGGTGCAGATGACCCGGCTGCATTGCCCGGTCAGCCAGTAGTCAGGAGCAATTATGTTAAGGGTATACCACTCAAACCGGCTGGATGTTCTCGAGGCGTTGATGGAGTTTATCGTCGAGCGCCAGCGGCTGGATGACCCTTTTCAGGCCGAAATGGTGCTGGTGCAGAGTACCGGCATGGCGCAGTGGCTGCAGATGACTCTGGCCGCGCGCTTCGGGATTGCCGCCAATATCGAGTTCCCGCTGCCGGCGAGCTTTATCTGGGATATGTTCGTGCGCGTCCTGAAAGATATTCCGGGCGAAAGCGCCTTCAGCAAGCAGAGCATGAGCTGGAAGCTGATGACCCTCCTGCCGCAGCACCTGGAGGAAGACGATTTTATCCTGCTGCGCCAGTATCTGAGTGATGACGGCGACAAGCGCAAGCTGTTTCAGCTGGCCGCCCGGGTGGCGGACCTCTATGACCAGTACCTCGTCTATCGCCCGGAGTGGCTGATGCGCTGGGAGGCCGGCCAGCGGGTGGAAGGTCTTGGCGATGCCCAGCAGTGGCAGGCGCCGCTGTGGCAGGCGCTGGTGAGCTACACCGCCGAGCTGGGGCAGCCGCAGTGGCACCGCGCCAATCTCTACCAGCGCTTTATCAGTACCCTGGAAAAAGCGGACGAACCGCCCGCCGGGCTGCCGTCGCGCGTCTTCATCTGCGGGATTTCCGCGCTGCCGCCGGTCTATCTTCAGGCCCTGCAGGCGCTGGGTAAGCATGTCGATGTCTACGTATTGTTTACCAACCCCTGCCGCTACTACTGGGGAGACATTAAGGATCCGGCGTTTCTGGCGAAGCTGCTGTCGCGTCAGCGGCGCCATCACCGCGAGGCGCGCGCGCTACCCCTGTTTCGCGACACCGAGCAGGCGCCGGGGTTGTTTAATGACGCCGGGGAACAGGATGTCGGCAACCCGTTGCTCGCCTCCTGGGGCAAACTGGGGCGCGACTATATCTACCTGCTGGCGGGGCTGGAGCGCTATGAAGAGCTGGACGCTTTTGTCGACATCGCCCCCGATAACCTGTTGCATAACCTGCAGTCGGATATCCTTGAACTACGCAACGCGGCGGTGGCCGGGCAGAGCGCAGAGGCATTCGCCCACAGTCGCGACAAACGTCCGCTGACGCTGGATGACCGCAGTCTGAGCATTCACGTCTGCCACAGTCCGCAGCGCGAAGTGGAGGTTCTGCACGATAGGCTACTGGCGATGCTGGAGGCGGATCCGACGCTCACGCCGCGGGATATCATCGTCATGGTGGCGGATATCGACAGCTACAGCCCCTATATACAGGCGGTGTTTGGCGCCGCCAGCGGCGATCGCTGGCTGCCGTGGGCGATCTCCGACCGTCGCGCCCGAGAGTCGCACCCGGTGCTGCAGGCGTTTATCACGCTGCTCTCGCTGCCGGACAGCCGCTTCGCCAGTGAAGATGTGCTGGCGCTGCTGGACGTCCCGGTGCTGGCGGCGCGCTTTAATATCACGGAAGAAGGGCTGCGCTACCTGCGCCAGTGGGTGAACGAGTCCGGCGTCCGCTGGGGAATGGATGACGACAACGTCCGTGAGCTGGACCTGCCGGCGACCGGGCAGCATACCTGGCGGTTCGGCCTCACCCGCATGCTGTTGGGCTACGCGATGGACAGCCGCGAGGGAGAATGGCAGTCGGTGCTGCCGTATGACGAATCCAGCGGTTTGATCGCCGAGCTGGTGGGCAACCTCGCGTCGCTGCTGATGCAGCTTAATCTGTGGCGACGCGGCCTGGCCCCGCAGCGGCCGCTGGCGGAGTGGCTGCCGGTCTGTCGCGATCTGCTGAATGACTTTTTCCTGCCGGACAGCGAGACCGAAGCGGCGCTGGCGCTGATTGAGCAGCAGTGGCTGGCGGTTATTGATAGCGGTCTGGAGGCGCAGTATGGCGAGCAGGTGCCGCTGACGCTGCTGCGCGATGAGCTGGCCCAGCGCCTCGATCAGCAGCGGATCAGCCAGCGCTTTCTTGCCGGCCCGGTCAATATCTGTACCCTGATGCCGATGCGTTCGATCCCCTTTAAGGTGGTGTGCCTGCTGGGGATGAATGACGGGGTTTATCCGCGCACGCTACCGCCGCTGGGCTTTGATTTAATGAGCCAGAAGCCGCAGCGCGGCGACCGCAGCCGGCGCGATGATGACCGCTATCTGTTCCTCGAGGCGCTGATGTCCGCCGAGCAGACGCTGTATATCAGCTATATCGGCCGTTCGATACAGGACAACAGCGAGCGTTTTCCTTCGGTGCTGGTGCAGGAGCTGGTGGATTATATCGGCCAGAGCCACTGTCTCGCCGGTGACGAAGAGCTTGACTGCGACGCCAGCGAAGCGCGGGTTAAAGCCCACATCACCCATCTGCATACGCGCATGCCGTTCGACGTTGCCAATTTCCAGGAAGACGAGAACAAGAGCTACGCTCGTGAATGGCTGGCGGCCGCCGGCCAGCAGGGAGAGGCGCATAGCGATTTTATACAGCCGCTCACCGCACCGCCGATTGACAGCCTGCCGTTCGATCAGCTCCTGCGCTTCTGGCAGCACCCGGTACGCGCGTTCTTTCAGCAGCGTTTGCGGGTCAATTTCCGCGCCGAAGAGGACGATATTCCAGACGACGAGCCGTTCACTCTTGAAGGGCTGAGCCGTTATCAACTGAATCAGCAACTGCTCAATACGCTTATTGAGGAGCAGGACGTCTCGGCTATGTTCCGCCGCTTTCGCGCCGCCGGCGAGTTGCCGTATGGCGCCTTTGGCGAGCTGGTCTGGGAGACGCAGCGCCTGGAGATGCAGGCGCTGGCCGAGCGGGTGATGGCCGAGCGCCAGCAGGCGCAGAGCATGGAGATCGATCTGCAGTGCGGCGGCCTGAACCTGACCGGCTGGCTGCAGCAGGTGCAGCCGGACGGTCTGCTGCGCTGGCGGCCTTCGCTGCTGAGCGTCTCCCAGGGGATGCAACTTTGGCTGGAACACCTTGTCTACTGCGCCAGCGGCGGCACCGGCGAGAGCCGGCTGTTTGTGCGGAAAGAGGGAGAGTGGCGCTTTCCGGCGCTGGCGCCCGCCGAGGCGCAGGCGTACCTTAACGAGCTGGTGGATGGCTATTTGCTGGGGATGTCGCAGCCGCTGCTGCTGCTGCCGG
Organism: Klebsiella sp. KPN54798; assembly: GCF_021184225.1. Lineage (NCBI taxonomy): Bacteria > Pseudomonadati > Pseudomonadota > Gammaproteobacteria > Enterobacterales > Enterobacteriaceae > Klebsiella > Klebsiella sp. KPN54798. The sequence continues at coordinate 896,432 of NZ_CP089234.1, forward strand.
AAAGCGGTGGCGCCTGGCTGAAAGCCTGTTACGACGCCGAAAAGGATGTCATCTTAATGGACGAAGAGACGCAGCAGAAAGCGCGGAGCAAATTCCTGCAGACCTACGAAGGGAACATGGTGGTCAGCGGGGAGGGCGCCGATATCTGGTATCAACGCCTGTGGCGTTCGCTGGAGCCGGCGCATTACGAAGAAATCATTGCCCAGACGCAGCGTTATCTGTTACCGCTATATCGTTACCATCGGTCCACACAAATTTAAATAGTATAAAAATTGCGCAGTGAATGGCGGTTCATTTAATATGCGCAACGTATCACGGACTGATGGACATAAAAGGCTGCACGCTGTGCAGCGCAAGTTTGTTAATGATGAGGTTCGTGAATGCCCCGCAGTTTATGGTTCAAGGTTTTTGTTGTGCTGGCCGCCCTCTGGGCGCCGTTTAGTCAGGCCGACACCGGATGGCAGCCGATTCAGGAGACGATCCGCAAAAGCGAAAAAGATACGCGTCAGTATCAGGCGATCCGCCTTGATAACGACATGGTCGTGCTGCTGGTTTCCGATCCGCAGGCGGTGAAATCGCTGTCGGCGCTGGTGGTGCCGGTGGGATCCCTGCAGGATCCGGCCGATCATCAGGGGCTGGCGCATTTTCTGGAACATATGACGCTGATGGGGTCGCAAAAATATCCCCAGCCTGACAGCCTTGCAGAGTTTCTTAAGCTGCACGGCGGCAGCCATAACGCCAGTACCGCGCCCTACCGCACCGCTTTCTATCTTGAAGTGGAAAATGATGCGCTGGACGGGGCCGTAGATCGCCTGGCCGACGCCATCGCCGCGCCGCTGCTGGATAAAAAATATGCCGACCGCGAACGTAACGCGGTCAACGCCGAGCTGACGATGGCTCGGACGCGAGACGGGATGCGCATGGCCCAGGTCAGCGCGGAGACCATCAACCCGGCTCACCCGGCGGCCCACTTCTCGGGTGGCAACCTCGAGACGCTCAGCGATAAGCCCGGCAGCCCGGTGCTTGATGCGCTGCACACCTTCCGCGATAGCTGGTACTCCGCCAATCTGATGAAAGCGGTGATCTACAGCAACAAGCCGTTGCCGGCGCTGGCGCGCATGGCTGCGGACACCTTTGGCCGCGTGCCGAATCGTCAGATCAGCAGGCCGGAAATTACCGTCCCGGTGGTCACGGATGCGCAAAAAGGCATCATTATTCACTATGTGCCGGCGATGCCGCGTAAAGTGCTGCGCGTCGAGTTTCGCATCGACAACAACAGCGATCGCTTCCGCAGCAAAACCGATGAGCTGGTCACCTATCTTATCGGCAACCGCAGCCCGGGCACGCTCTCCGACTGGCTGCAAAAGCAGGGGCTGGCGGAAGGTATCCGCGCCGATTCCGATCCGGTGGTAAACGGCAACAGCGGCGTACTGGCGATCTCAGCCACCCTCACCGACAAAGGCCTGGCGCACCGCGATGAAGTGACGGCGGCCATTTTCAGCTACCTCGACCTCCTGCGTACTCAGGGCATCGACAAACGCTATTTCGACGAACTGGCGCATGTGCTGGCGCTCGATTTCCGCTATCCGTCGATCAACCGCGACATGGACTACGTGGAATGGCTGGCGGACACCATGATCCGGGTGCCGGTCGAGCATGCGCTGGACGTGGTGAATATTGCCGACCAGTACGACCCGCAGGCGATCAAAGACCGGCTGGCGATGATGACCCCGCAGAACGCCCGTATCTGGTATATCAGCCCCCAGGAGCCGCATAACAAGACGGCCTACTTTGTCGATGCGCCGTATCAGGTGGATAAGATTAGCGAGCAGACGTTCGCTGACTGGCAGCACAAATCGCAGGCCATCCAGCTGCAGCTGCCGGCGCTCAACCCCTATATTCCGGATGACTTCACTCTTATCAAAAGCGATAAAGCCTGGCCGCATCCGCAGCTGATCCTGGATGAACCGACGCTGCGGGTGGTGTATGCCCCGAGCCAGTATTTTGCCAGCGAGCCGAAGGCGGACATCTCCCTGGTGCTGCGTAATCCCCAGGCGATGGACAGCGCTCGCCGGCAGGTGATGTTTGCCCTCAACGATTATCTCGCCGGCATCGCCCTCGACCAGCTCAGTAACCAGGCGGCGGTCGGCGGCATTTCGTTCTCTACCGGCGCTAATAACGGATTAATGGTCAATGCCAACGGCTATACCCAGCATCTTCCGGCGCTGTTCAGCGATCTGTTGCAGGGATACTTCAGCTATACGCCGACTGAGGAGCAGCTGGAGCAGGCCAAATCCTGGTATGCGCAGATGATGGATTCCGCCGAGAAAGGCAAAGCCTACGATCAGGCGATAATGCCGATCCAGATGGTCTCGCAGGTGCCGTACTTCCAGCGCGAAGTGCGCCGGGCGCTGCTGCCCTCCATTACCCTTAAAGAGGTGCTCGACTACCGCGCCAACCTGAAAACCAGGGGGCGTCCTGAACTGATGGTGATCGGCAATATGACCGCCGATGTCGCCACGACCCTGGCCCGCCAGATCCAGCAGCAGCTGGGCGCTGATGGCAACGAATGGTGCCGCAATAAAGACGTGGTGGTGAACCGGCAGCAGCTGGCGATCTTCAACAAAGCGGGCAATAGCACCGACTCCGCGCTGGCCGCGGTGTTCGCGCCGCCCAATGTTGATGAGTTCAGCAGCACCGCCGCCAGCACCCTGCTGGGACAGATTATTCAGCCGTGGTTCTACAACCAGCTGCGTACCGAAGAGCAGCTCGGCTACGCGGTCTTTGCCTTCCCGATGAACGTGGGGCGCCAGTGGGGCATGGGCTTCCTGCTGCAGAGTAGCGATAAGCAGCCGGCCTTCCTCTGGCAGCGGTTCCAGGCCTTCTTCCCCACCGCGGAGGCGAAGCTGCGGGCGATGAAGCCGGAAGAGTTTGCCCAGCTCCAGCAGGCGGTGATAAGCCAGATGCTGCAGGCGCCGCAGACGCTGGGCGATGAAGCCTCGAAACTGAGCAAAGATTTCGATCGCGGTAATATGCGTTTTGATTCACGTGATAAAGTAGTGGCTCAGATTAAACTGCTGACGCCGCAAAAACTTGCCGACTTCTTCCATCAGACGGTGGTGGATCCGCAGGGCATGACGATCTTGTCCCAGATTTCCGGTAGCCAGAATGGCAAAGCGGACTATGCCCAGCCGAAAGGCGGCAAAGTGTGGGAAAACGTCAGCGCATTGCAGCAATCCTTACCCCTGATGCGAGAGAATGAATGACCGACACCGCTGAGTCTTTGGATCCCCTGCGCTTGCCCCTGATCGGCGAGCGCCTGATAGAAGCCTCTGCGGGCACCGGAAAAACCTTTACCATCGCCGCGCTGTATCTGCGGCTGCTGTTGGGGCTGGGCGGTGAGGCCGCCTATCCCCGCGCCATCAGCGTTGAAGAACTGCTGGTGGTGACCTTTACCGAGGCGGCGACCGAAGAGCTGCGCGGCCGTATCCGCAGCAACATCCACGAACTGCGCATCGCCTGCCTGCGCGGCGAATCCGACAATCCGCTCTACAGCGCGTTGTTGGCGGAGATCGCCGATAAAGATGACGCTGCGAAGACGCTGCTGCTGGCTGAACGGCAGATGGACGAGGCGGCGGTATTCACCATCCACGGCTTTTGCCAACGGATGCTGAGCCTTAACGCCTTCGAGTCGGGCATGCTGTTCGAGCAACAGCTGATCGAGGATGAATCCCGCCTGCGCTATCAGGCCTGCGCCGATTTCTGGCGCCGCCACTGCTATCCCCTGACCCGCGATATCGCGGCGGTGATCCACGACGTCTGGAAAGGGCCGCGCGATCTGCTGAAGTCCCTTGACCGCTGGCTGCAGGGCGAAGCGCCGCAGCTTAAGTCGCCGCCAGCCCCTAACGAGACGCTGGCCGAACGCCATCAGCAGATCATCGCCCGCATTGACTCGCTCAAGCAGCAGTGGCGCGAGCAGGTGGGCGAGATCGAAGGCGTGCTGGAAAATTCCGGCCTTGACCGGCGGAAGTTTAATCGCGGCAACCAGGGCAAGTGGATGGAGAAAGTGAACGCCTGGGCGCAGGAAGAGACGTTAAGCTACCAACTGCCCGACGCGCTGGAGAAATTTGCCCAGTCGTTTCTGCTCGAGCGCACCAAAGCCGGTGGCGAACCGCCGGTGCATCCCCTGTTTAGCGCCGTAGAGTCGTTGCTGGCCTCCTCGCTGACGCTCACCGATCTGGTGCTGGCGAGAGCAATGGTCGAGATCCGCGATGCGGTCGCCCGCGAAAAGCGCCGCCGCGGCGAGCTGGGGTTTGACGATATGCTCAGCCGGCTTGACGAGGCGCTGCGCGGCGACAGCGGCGAGACGCTGGCCAGCGCCATTCGCCAGCGTTTTCCGGTGGCGATGATCGATGAATTTCAGGACACCGACCCTCAGCAGTACCGGATTTTTCGCCGCATCTGGCGCCGGCAGCCGGAGACGGCTCTGCTGCTGATCGGCGATCCGAAGCAGGCCATCTACGCCTTTCGCGGCGCCGATATCTTTACCTATATGAAAGCGCGCGGCGACGTTGCCGCGCACTACACCCTCGATACCAACTGGCGCTCCTCGCCGGGCATGGTGGGCAGCGTCAATCGGCTGTTCAGCCTCAGCGATAACCCCTTCATGTTCCACGAGATCCCGTTCCTGCCGGTGAAGGCGGCGGCGAAGAACAAGGGGCTGCGCTTTACCGTTGACGCGGCGGACGTACCGGCGATGAACGTCTGGCTGATGCCCGGCGACACCGTCGGGTCTGGCGATTATCAGACCTTTATGGCGCAGCTCTGCGCCACGCAGATCCGCGACTGGCTGAGCGCCGGTCAGCAGGGGCGCGCGCTGCTGTGGCGCGGGGAAACCTCGCGCCCGGTACAGGCTTCGGATATTACCGTGCTGGTGCGCAACCGGCTGGAGGCGGCGCAGGTGCGTGAAGCGCTGCAGACGCTGGGTATTCCCTCGGTCTACCTCTCCAACCGCGACAGCGTTTTTGAGACGCTGGAGGCCCAGGAGCTGCTCTGGCTATTGCAGGCGGTGCTGGCCCCGGAGCGGGAAAATACCCTGCGCAGCGCGCTGGCGACGTCGATGTTTGGCCTGACCGCGCTGGATATTGAAAACCTGAACCAGGATGAGCAGGCGTGGGACGCGCTGGTGGAAGAGTTCAGCGAATACCGCCAGATTTGGCGGCAGCGCGGAGTGATGCCGATGCTGCGGGCGTTGATGACAGCCCGACATATCGCCGAGAATCTGCTGGCGACCCGCGGCGGCGAGCGGCGCTTAACCGACATTCTGCACATCAGCGAACTGCTGCAGGAGGCGGCCAGCCAGCTGGAAAGCGAGCATGCCCTTGTGCGCTGGCTGGCGCAGCATATCGCCGAGCCGGACAGCAACGCCGCCAGCCAGCAGATGCGTCTCGAAAGCGATAAGCACCTGGTGCAAATTGTCACTATTCACAAGTCAAAAGGGCTGGAATACCCCCTGGTCTGGCTGCCGTTTATCGCCCGGTTTCGTAAACAGGACCAGGCGTTTTACCACGATCGCGAGACGTTCGCGGCGGTGCTGGATCTGGGCCAGGATGAGGCCAGCCTCGAGCTGGCGGAGGCGGAACGACTGGCGGAAGATCTGCGCCTGCTGTACGTGGCCCTGACCCGCGCGGTCTGGCACTGCAGCCTCGGCGTGGCGCCGCTCAGCAGCCGGAAATCCGGCAACAGCGATTTCCACCTCAGCGCGCTGGGGCGGCTGCTGCAGGCGGGCGAAGCCATGGACGCCGCCGGGCTGGCCGCGCGGCTGGCAGACTTCTGTCATGGCGATATTGCATTACAGATTCCGGGCGAACTGGATCTCACCCCGTGGCAGGCTCCCGCGGCGACCATCCCGCGATTGTCGGCACGCGAGCTGCAGCGCCGCATCGCCGACGACTGGCGGGTGACCAGTTACTCCGGACTGCAGCAGCATGGTTTCAGCGGCGGGCAGGATTTGCTGCCGCGTCTGGATGTTGATGCCGCCGGCGTCGGCGAAGTCGTGGAAGAGCCGCAGCTGACTCCGCACCAGTTCCCGCGCGGCGCCGCGCCGGGGACCTTCCTGCACAGCCTGTTTGAGGAGCTGGACTTCACCCAGCCGGTGCCGGAAGGGTGGATGGCGGAGAAGCTGCAGCTGAGCGGGTTTGACGCGCAGTGGGCGCCGGTGCTGACCGACTGGCTGGGCGGCGTGCTGAAGACCCGCCTGCCGGGGCCGGATATCGCGCTCAATCAGCTTGCGGCGCGGGATAAACAGGTGGAGATGGCATTTTACCTGCCCATCGCCCAGCTGCTGACGGCGGAGCGCCTTGACGCGCTTATCCGCCAGTACGATCCCCTCTCTGCCGACACGCCGCCGCTGGATTTCCGCCAGGTGCGCGGCATGCTGAAGGGCTTTATCGATCTGGTCTTCCGTCACGAAGGCCGTTATTACCTGCTGGATTACAAATCCAACTGGCTGGGGGAAGATCGCGAGGCCTACACCCGGCCGGCGATGGAGCAGGCGATGCGTGCCCACCGCTACGATCTACAGTATCAGCTGTATAGCCTGGCGCTGCACCGCTATCTGCGCCACCGGCTGGCCGATTATGACTATGACCGCCACTTCGGCGGCGTGATTTATCTTTTCCTGCGCGGCATGGACGGGCAGGAGGGGGGGCAGGGGATCTTCACCACCCGGCCGGTGCGACCGCTGATTGACGGTCTGGATCAGCTTTTTGCCGGAGAAACTCAGGAGGAGGCCTCATGACTTTCGAACAACTACTGCTGGCGGCGGTGGAGCAGCGTCTGCTGCGGCCGCTGGACGTCCAGTTTGCCCTGATGGTGGCGCAAAACGACCCGCCGGCGGTCAAGCTGGCGGCGGCCTTGCTGAGCCGGGATGCCGGCGAGGGGCACGTCTGTCTGCCGCTCTCGCGGTTGAGCGGCGACGAGGCGCTGAGCGGTAAAGCCGGGGAGATCCGCGATCGGCTGCTGGCCGAAGCCGGCGCGCCGGAGGACTGGCCCGCACTGCTGCTCGCTTCGTCGGCGGTGAGCTGCGGTGATGCTCCGGCGCCGATGATTTTGTGCGGCGACCGGCTCTATCTCAACCGGATGTGGCGCAACGAGCTGACCGTCGCCCGCTTCTTCAATGAAGCCAACCGGGTGCTGGAGATGGATGAGGCCCGGCTGGCGTCAACCCTGAATGCCCTGTTCCCTGCCACCGGCGAAACCGACTGGCAAAAAGTGGCCGCGGCGGTGGCGCTGACCCGCCGCATCTCAGTGATCTCCGGCGGTCCCGGGACCGGGAAGACCACCACCGTGGCGAAGCTTCTGGCGGCGCTGATCCAGATCGAAGATAGTCCGCGCTGTCGTATTCGCCTGGCGGCGCCAACCGGGAAAGCGGCGGCGCGTCTGACCGAATCGCTGGGCGCGGCGCTGAGAAAATTGCCGCTGACCGACGCGCAGAAAGCGTTGATTCCCACCGAGGCCAGCACGCTGCATCGTCTGCTGGGCGCCCAGCCAGGCAGCCAGCGGATGCGCTATCACGCCGGCAACCCGCTGCATCTGGACGTGCTGGTGGTGGATGAAGCCTCGATGATCGACCTGCCGATGATGTCGCGGCTTATCGACGCGCTGCCGGCCCACGGGCGGGTGATTTTCCTCGGCGATCGCGACCAGCTGGCCTCCGTAGAAGCGGGGGCGGTGCTGGGGGATATCTGCGCCTGGGCGAGTTCGGGCTATACCGCCGCGCGGGCGCAGGAGCTGACCCGGCTGACCGGTTCGCCGGTGCCGGCGGGCGAGGGGGCTATCGCGGGCGCGCTGAGAGACAGTTTGTGCCTGCTGCAAAAGAGCTATCGCTTCGGTAGTCACTCCGGCATCGGGAGCCTGGCGCGGGCGGTGAACGCTGGCGCGCGCGCGGAGGTGAAGGCCACGCTGCGCCAGCCGTTTGACGATATCGCGCTTCATCCCCTCAGCACGACCGAAGAGTACGAAGCCATGCTCGGCGCGGCTCAGCAGGGCTATGAGCGCTACCTGCAGCTGCGCCGCGAGCGGGCCGAACCGCAGGCCATGCTGGCCGCTTTCAGCGAATTCCAGCTGCTGTGCGCGCTGCGCGAGGGGCCGTACGGCGTGAGCGGCGTCAATGAGCGGCTGGAGCAGCGGCTCAACCGCCAGCGGGCGATCGCCCTACCGCGCCACTCTCGCTGGTATGACGGCCGACCGATCATGATATCGCGCAACGACAGCGCGCTGGGGCTGTTTAACGGCGATATCGGCATCGCCCTGGAGCGCAACGGCGAGCTGCGGGTGTGGTTCCTGATGCCCGACGGCGCCATCAAGTCGGTGCAGCCGAGCCGTCTGCCGGAGCATGATACCGCCTGGGCGATGACCGTGCATAAATCGCAGGGCTCGGAGTTCGAACACGCGGCGCTGATCCTGCCGGCGCGCAGCGTCCCGCTGGTGACCCGCGAACTGGTCTACACGGCGATCACCCGCGCGAAACGGCGGTTGTCGCTCTATGCCGACGAGCAGGTGCTCTCCCAGGCCATTGTGACGCGCACCGAACGGCGCAGCGGCCTGGCGGAGATTTTCGCCGGGCGCGAAGCCCCCTGAGACGCCGGGTCCGGGCGATGGAAAATGCTGCAGCCGTCGCCCGGGCTGGCGGAAAAATCAGTAACTAAAGAACAGAGGGATAAGCCAGAGCGCCGAGATCGAGTTCATGGCGAAAAAGCGGACTGCTGCGCCGCCGGCCAGCGGTGGGGTGGAACAGCGGGCACAAAAAATCACCAGCGAGGAGATGAGAAGATTCATGCCGGACGTAAGGGCCAGCAGAAATAATATCGCGATGGCGGCGCCGAGCGCGGCATAGCCATGCTGATGATGGCGCTGGTTATCCCAGAGGAGCAGTATCATCAGCAACCACGGATAGAGGGCGACCGCGGTGGTGATGAGATTAATATGTCTGACCAGCCAGTTCGGTTTGGTTTCCATTCTTTAAGCGATCTTTACAGGGCGGGTGGCGGCCGCGGCGCCAGTCGACGTCCTGTCGACAGCCAATAGCATATCGGTGAGCCAGCGAGAAAGAAATGGCCTGCGCGGAAACCAGGAATTTCGCCCGCGTGCGTACGCCAGGCTGGCGGGAAGAGGGGCGGGAGACCGGCCGGGGATAAAGCGATAAGCGTCGCGCTATCCCGGGCCGTTAGATAGAGAGGAGAAGGGCTTAAGCGAGGTCGGCCATCAGCACCTTCGACCGGCGCTGATAGTTATACATCTGCTTTTTACTCTCCGGCAGCAGGTCGATATCCACCGGCGTGAAGCCGCGCTCCTGGAACCAGTGGATGCTGCGGGTGGTTAACACGAACAGCTTGCTCAGTCCCATCTGCCTGGCCTGAGCGGCAATACGCTCCAGCAGCACCTCTCCCCGCGACGAGCTCCGGTAATCCGGATGCACCGCCACGCAGGCCATTTCGCCGATCTTCTCTTCCGGGAAAGGATAGAGGGCGGCGCAGGCGATGGTGGTGTTATCGCGCTGAATAATGGTGAATTTGTCGATCTCCATCTCCAGCTGTTCGCGGGAACGGCGTACCAGAATGCCCTGCTGCTCGAGCGGGCTTATCAGCTCAAGAATACCGCCGATATCATTGATGGTCGCCCGACGGATCTGCTCCGCGCTCTCCATGACGATCTGGGTGCCGATGCCGTCGCGTGAAAACAGCTCCTGCAGCAGCGCGCCATTTTCCTGATAGCTGATCAGGTGGCAGCGCCGTACGCCGCTGCGGCAGGCCTTCACCGCCCCGCGCAGGAAGCGCACGGTGCCGGAGTTATAGTCTTCGTCTGCTTCCAGCTCTTCGACGCGGGCCTGCGCCTCATTAGGGAACAGTTCGGAGACAATTTCCCCGGCCTGGTTGTAAACCCCTTGCGACGAACAGAAGCCGATCATTTTCTCCGCCTTCAGCTTGATGGCCAGCTGGGTAGCGATCTCTTCCGAAGTCAGGTTAAAGCTCTCGCCGGTGACCGACACCGCGACCGGCCCCATCAGGACAATGGCGCCGCTGTCGAGCTGACGATGAATCGCCTCTTCGTCAATGCGGCGAATGCGTCCGCTGTGGCAATAATCGACGCCGTCATCGACGCCCAGCGGCTGGGCAATGATAAAGTTGCCGCTGACAACGTTGATATGGGCCCCCTGCAGCGGGGTGTTGTTGAGGCTCATCGACAGACGGGCGGTGATCTCCAGCTGCAGCATCCCCGCCGCCTGCTTAACCAGCTCCAGCGTTTTGGCGTCAGTCACTCGCGTCTGCTTGTGATAGACCGGCTCGTGATGGTGCTCGGCGAGGTTAGCGTCAATCTGCGGGCGGGCGCCATAGACCACCACCAGGCGAATGCCCAGGCTATGCAATAATCCTATGTCATTGACAATATTTGAGAAATTTTCATGCTCAATGGCTTCGCCGCCCAGCATGATGACAAACGTTTTTCCCCGATGGGCATTAATATAGGGAACAGAATGGCGGAATCCTTCTACCAGTTCAGTGCGACGTTCCTTCACCATGACAAACCCTCAATGCATGATTATTCGTAATTATTGTATTTTTATTCTGTTTTGCCGTTAAACGCAAGCCCCAATTTGAGGCTAAGCCGCGAAAAACATGTGACCCGGCGCAGGGTGTCAATGAATGTTTACCCTTTTATAGATGACAGGTTATATGCCTTTCGTTAAAGTTTCTGGTCAATCTGTTTGTTTTGGGTATAAATGCGTTTTTATTGCTTGGGAGTGGCATGTCGGGAAACAACTCTGGATTAAGCCGTCGCCGTTTATTGCAGGGGGCGGGCGCCATGTGGTTAATGAGCGTGAGCCCTGTTGGGCTGGCCGCCGCCGCGCGGGTGGTCGCTGTTCGCGTCTGGCCAGCATCGACCTACACCCGCGTCACGGTGGAATCGAATCATGTGCTGAAATACCGGCAGTTTGCCCTCAGTAATCCGGAACGGGTAGTGGTCGATCTGGAGGGGGTTAACCTGAACTCGGTACTGAAGGGCATGGGGGGGCAGATCCGCGCTGACGATCCCTTTATTAAGTCCGCCCGGGTGGGCCAGTTTGATCCGCAAACCGTGCGCATGGTCTTCGAACTCAAGCAGAACGTTAAGCCGCAGCTGTTTGCCCTCGCGCCGGTGGCCGGCTTTAAAGAGCGTCTGGTGATGGATCTCTACCCCGCCAACGCTACCGATGTTCAGGATCCGCTGCTGGCGCTGCTCGAGGATTACAACAAAGGCGATCTGGAGCGGCAGGTGCCGCCGGCGCAAAGCGGGCCGCAGCCGGGCAAAGCCGGGCGCGACCGGCCGATTGTCATCATGCTCGATCCCGGGCACGGCGGCGAAGACTCCGGCGCCGTGGGGAAGTATCGCACCCGCGAGAAAGATGTGGTGCTACAGATCGCCCGTCGCCTGCGGGCGCTGATCGACAAAGAAGGCAATATGAAGGCCTATATGACCCGCAACGAAGACGTGTTTATCCCGTTGAAAGTGCGTGTCGCCAAGGCGCAGAAGCAGCGCGCCGACCTGTTCGTGTCGATTCACGCCGACGCCTTTACCAGCCGCCAGCCCAGCGGCTCTTCGGTGTTTGCCCTCTCCACCAAGGGGGCCACCAGTACCGCGGCAAAATATCTCGCCCAGACGCAGAACGCCTCGGATCTGATCGGTGGGGTCAGCAAGAGCGGCGACCGCTATGTCGACCACACCATGTTCGATATGGTGCAGTCCCTCACCATCGCCGACAGCCTCAAATTCGGAAAGGCGGTGCTGGAGAAAATGGGCAATATCAATAATTTGCACAAGAATCGGGTAGAGCAGGCGGGCTTTGCGGTACTGAAGGCGCCTGATATCCCCTCCATTCTGGTGGAGACGGCGTTTATCAGTAACGTGGAAGAAGAGCGGAAACTGAAAACGGCCAAATTCCAGCAGGAGGTGGCCGAGTCGATCCTCGCCGGGATTAAAGCCTACTTCGCCGACGGCGCGACGCTGGCCCGCCGCGGATAACCACACAGGAAAGGGACATGGCCTTACTGAAAAGCGCCCATGGCGGCAATATCCGCGAGGCCGCCGCCCTGCTGGGCATAGCCCCCGGCGAGCTGCTGGATTTTAGCGCCAACATCAATCCGCTGGGGATGCCTGCCTCGCTCAGGCAGGCGATCGTTGACAACCCAGGCTGCGCCGAACGCTACCCTGACGTCGAGTATCAACAGCTGCATCAGGCGCTGGCTGCCCACCATCAGTTGCCGGCGGCGCATATCCTCGCCGGCAACGGCGAAACTGAATCGATCTTCACCCTCGTCCACGGCCTTAAGCCGCGGCGGGCGATGATCGTCATTCCCGGTTTTGCGGAGTACCGGCGGGCGCTGCAGACGGTGGACTGTGAGGTGGTGGAGTATGCCCTGCGGGAGCGCGATGGCTGGCAGCTGACCGACGCGATCCTCGATGCCCTGACTCCGGCGCTGGACTGCCTGTTTCTCTGCACCCCGAACAACCCCACCGGCCTGCTGCCGGAGCGGGGCCTGCTGGAAGCCATTGCGCAGCGCTGCCGGGCGCTGAACATCAGCCTGATCCTCGATGAGGCCTTCCTCGACTTTATCCCCGACCAGCCGGGGTTTATTCCTCTGCTGGCGCAGCATCCGCACGTCTGGGTTTTGCGATCGCTGACCAAATTTTATGCCATTCCGGGGCTGCGTCTCGGCTACCTGCTGAACGCTGATGCCCAGGCGGTGGCCCGACTGCGCGCGCGACAAATGCCGTGGTCCATCAACGCCTATGCCGCCCTGGCCGGGGAAATTATTCTCCAGGATCGGGCGTATCAGCGGGCCACCTGGCAGTGGCTGCAGGAGGAGGGAGCGCGTTTCTATGCGCAGCTGCAGGAGATGGCCGGGCTGACCGTGTGGCCCGGGCGTGCTAACTACCTGTTCTTGCGCTGCGACAGAGCCGATTTTGACCTGCAATATGCCCTGCTGCGCCAGCATGTGCTGATCCGCAGCTGCGCCAACTACCCGGGGCTGGATAGCCGCTATTTCCGGGTGGCGATCCGCAGCGCCGAGGAAAACGACCAGCTGCTGGCGGCGTTGCGCCGGGTGCTGGCCTGAGGCCTACTGCAGGATGACGCCCCCGGGCACCATCGCCAACAGATGCTGCTGCGGCCAGTGGGCGGCGATGTCGCTGTCTGCCAGCCGCCATTGCAGAAATTCGACGTCATGCCGACGGCGGTCCAGCAGCAGGCCGACGACGCTGCCGCTGTGCGCCACGTTGAGACCATAGAGCCCTGCGCTTTCCACCAGGTCCAGCAGCGCGTCAAACCCCGGCTTAGGCAACAGCTGCTGGCTGGCAATGGCGCTGATGGTTGCTGCTTCGCCCAGCAGCTGCGGGCTGCCGCAGTGGCAGGCCTGCTGTACTTTCTCCCACGCCAGCTGCAGCCGGGAGGCGTTTGCCAACAGGCCCGGCTCGCGCGGCAGCTGGTGATAGTCGGTGGTGCGCAGCGTCAGCGGGCTCTCCAGCACTAACAGGTCGAGCGCCGGCGGAGGGGGACAGGCGATTTGCGTGGCGGCGGTATTATGGTCGAACAGCGTCAGCTGGCGAAACAGGGTGCTGTCGGTAGGCTCCAGCGCGACGCACAGGCGCGCCAGCGTCGGCTCATCCAGTAGATGGCCCAGATGATGGGCGGTGGCGACGGCGGTGGCAGCGATATCGGCGGTGCTGCTGGCCATCCCTTTGGCCACCGGGATCGTTGAGTGCAGGGTGATGCGGATCTGCTGGCTCAGCGCTGGGGGGTAGCCCCAGTGGGCCAGCAGCTGGTTGACCATCGCCCGCGACAGCGGCCGCTCGTCTTTTCGCGGTACCCCGGTCTCGACCTCGACGGTGCTGTACCAGTCCACCGGACAGGAGACCAGCTTTTCGCTGCCGAGGATCCAGCCCTGGATAAGTTCTCCGCACGAGGCGGGACATTGTGCAACAGCCACGTTTTCACCTTTCCGCTTACCTTCGCCAGGGCGCATAGTGGCATGGCGACCCGCCGGTTACCATGATTCTCCGCAAGAGGAGGCGCGTCGTTTATGCCGACACCGCCAGCTCGCGCGCCTGCGGCAATGCAAGACGCATGACGTCGCGGGCAATCATTAGCTCTTCATTGGTGTTGATCACCGCCACTTTGACCAGCGCATTATCCGCCTGAATAAAGGTCGCGCTCCGCTGGTTTTTCTCGTCGTCCAGCGCGAGGCCGAGAAAATGCAAATTGCGGCAGATCGTCGCCCGCGCCCGGGCGGAATTCTCGCCTATGCCGCCGGTAAAGATCAGCGCGTCCAGACCTCCCATCTGCATGATATAGCTGCCGATAGTCGCGCGAATGCGTTCGGCAAACAGCGACAGCGCCAGAGCCGCCCGTTCGTTGCCGGCGTCGGCTGCCTGTTCGACGTCGCGGTAATCAGAGGACACGCCGGAGACGCCCAGCAGCCCGGATTCATTATTCAGCAGCTGGCTGAGCTGCAGGGCGGATTTCCCTTCTTTCTCCACCAGCCAGGGAAGGATCGACGGGTCGATATCGCCGCTGCGGGTGCCCATCATCACCCCGGACTGCGGGGTAAAGCCCATTGAGGTATTCACCGACTGCCCGCCTTTGATGGCGCAGACGCTACAGCCATTGCCCAGATGGCAGCTTACTACCCGCAGGGCGCTCAGCGGTACGCCCAGCTTTTCCGCCAGCGCGCTGCTGACATAGTGATGGCTGGTACCGTGAAAACCGTAGCGGCGAATGCCCAGCTCGGCGTAATAGCGCCAGGGGAGGGGATAGAGCCAGGCCTCCGGCGCCAGGGTCTGGTGAAAGGCGGTATCAAAAACCGCCACCGCCGGTACCGCGGGTAACAGCTGGCGAAAGAGACGCATGCCCAGCGCATTGACCGGGTTATGCAACGGCGCCAGCTCCGCCAGGCGCTCGATCTCCCGCAGGGTATCGTCGCAGACCAGCGCTGCGTCTTTGAAGCGTTCGCCGCCGTGGGCGACGCGGTGGCCAACGCCGTCGATCTCCTGCAGGCTGCTCAGGATCCCGCGGCCGGTCAGCGCCTCCAGCAGCAGGGTCACTGCCTCATGGTGATCGGCGATGGGCAGCGTCTCCTGCCATTTCTGTGCCGACGTTTTCAGCGTGAAGCGGGCCTCGGGCAGGCCGATACGTTCGATCAACCCCTGACAGAGCAACGCCCCCTGCGGCATGTTAAGCAGCTGAAACTTCAGGGAGGAGCTGCCGGCGTTAATCGCCATGATTTTATAGGTCATTGATATTCCTCTGCATTCAGGCAGGCGAACAGGTCATCAAGCCCGTCGCCGGTTAACGCGCTGGTGATAAAGATATGTCCGGCGCCCGCCGCCTCGAGCCATGTCCGGACCTGTTGCAGACGGGGCGGGGCGGCCAAATCGGCTTTGGTGATCACCCCGATGACCGGGCGGTTCATCGGAGCGGTAAACCCCGGAGAAAAAGGTGACCAGGGCGCATCGGCATTTAGTACCAGCGCGATGACATCGGCCTCGCAGGCGCTGGTTAACAGCGCGCTGTACAGGCAGCGGTTTTCCAGATATTCCCCGGGGGTGTCGATGGCGGCCGGCGTCCAGACGATGGCCTGCGTTTTTTGATAACGCAGCGTTTCGCCACGCAATACCTGGGTCAGCGTGGTTTTACCGCACTGGCTGGGTCCGATTAGCATCAGGCGTTTCATGGGCTCAGGTCCGGGTAATTGGGCAAGCGGTGAAGCGCATCAGCTCACCGAGGGTGCGGGTGACCTGCCTGAGCGCGTACTCCACCGCGGAGACATCGCCGGTCAACACCACCGCGCCGGTGAAGCGATCGAGAAAACCGATCTCCACCGCGCCGGACTTGGTGGCGATGTCGCAGGCGATAATCGATGCTTCACTGGGGGTAATGGTAAGAATGCCGATGGCGGAGACCGCGTCCGGCAGACCCAGCTTTTTGAACAGATCTTTGCCAGGATTGGCAATGAGATGCGCCAGAGTGACCTGTTTGCCCGGGACATACTCCTGGATCATGCGTTCGGTAGGGGTTTGCGGTTCCATTATCCCTCCATCAGCTGTTGCCACAGCGCATCGTGCGGTCGCGGGATCACTGTCCGGTGAACCAGTAATCCTTTCTCGCCTGCGCTGTCGCTGGCCACCGTGACGGCGTTGTCGACATCGGCGATATCACCCGCCACCACCATGTAGCATTTGCCGCCGATACCAAACGCCATATGGACCCGCACCAGGGTGACGTTGGCCGCTTTCACCGCGCGGTCGGCGGCGCTGATGCACGCCGCCACGCTCCAGGTTTCGACGATCCCCGCCGCCTGCCGCTGCCCGACCACGTTGAGACCGCTGATCGCCGGTAGTACGCTGGGGTGAATGTTGGCCAGCACCAGGCTGTCCACCAGCATCTCCCCAGCGCGCGCGGTGCCGGCGGCGATTGCCTGCTGCACGGCGCCGACGTCGCCGCCGAGCATCAGCAGGAATTTCCCGGGGCAAAGGGTTCTGCAGAGCAGGAGCTGTACGTTCGCGCTTTTCAGCATGACGTCACCCAGCTCCATCCCCCTGGCGATGCTGGTCAGTTCTAAAATTCCGATAGCCTGGGTCATGATTAACCTCTTACAAGCGTAATGGCCTGCTCCGTGATGGCGGAGACCAGGCCGTCAATACTGGCGTGCACCGGCGCGCCGAGGGCGTCGGCGGGGATATCCGCCAGTAGCTGGCCGCGCGTTACCCGCTCTCCCGGCGCGACGCAGGGCACGGCGCTGATGCCGATATGCTGGCGCAGGGGCAGGGTGACGCAGGCCACCTCCGGCTCCACCGCCGTCAGCGGCGCTTCCTGATACCAGGGATCAAGTCCCAGTTTGCTGATGAGCCGCTTGACCGGCACCAGGCGGTGCTTCGCCATCTCGTCCGCCGGACGCAGCGGTCCGTCGTAGCGCAGGTTTTTCGCCCTCAGCTCACGTTTCAGCAGACGGTTGATGCGCATGGGGGAAATACCCACCGGGCAGGCGACGCTCTCGCAAACGTTGCACTCCGAACAGGTCAGGGCGCTGAGCAGCAGCGACGGGGTGGCCGCCTGGCGATAGTTCACCGCCCGCACCAGCAGATGAGGGGAAAGCTCATGGCCGATCAGGTGCCGGGGGCATAAATCTGTGCATAAACGGCACTGTTCACAGACGGTGCGGGCGATGGCGAGCAGCGTTCGTTCATCCTGCCGCCGTCGCTGGATCAATGGATGGTTGCCCGGGAGCACCAGCAGGCCGCCGGTGGTTTTGGTGACCGGTGTCTCGAGGGAGGTAATAAGCGAGCCCATCATCGGACCGCCGTTGATAAACCCCGGATCGTCAACCGTCGCGCCGCCGGCCAGATCCAGCACCTCGCGCAGCGATATACCCAGTGGTACGGCCAGCGTCAGCGGACGGGCGACGGCGCCATTGACGGTCAACGTCCGGCGAGTCACCGGATAGCCCTGTTCCACGGCTCTGGCGATATTGAGCACGGTCTGCACGTTATTGACCACCACGCCGACGCTGACCGGCAGCGCGGCAGGTGGTACGCGGCGTCCCGTCGCCAGCCAGATAGTGAGCACCTCATCCCCGGCCGGATAGACGTCAGGCAGAATATGCAGCCGGGCCCATTCCGGGAGTCGTGGGGTTAGTGCCGCAATCGCCGGAGCATATTTCGCCTTCAGGGCAATGATCCCTTCCCGGGCGCCAGTGGCGGTCATCGCGTAACCCAGGCCGCGAATCAGTCGGTCAGCCTGCTGAGCCATCAGCTGTTGGTCAACCTTCAGCATCGGTTCGCATTCGGCGGCGTTCACCAGCACGGTGTCCACCCGGGCCTGCAGTTTGATGTGGGTCGGAAAGCCTGCGCCACCGGCTCCTACGACGCCAGCGGCCCGAACGCGTTCGCGGATCTCCGTCGCATCAATGCTTGATAGTGGCACTATCGCTTCACTCATTGCAGGTTCTCCAGCAGTTGCGCGATGGCCGCGCCATCGACCGGACGCGGGTTGGTGCGCAGGGTGGCGTCGGCCAGCGCGGCCGGCACCATGGCGGGAATTCGTGATAAGAAAAGGGGATACTTTTCCTGCAGCGCGCCCTTAAGGGTGGGAATGGCGCACTGCTGTTTCAGCGTTTCCACCGCGGTAAGCAGCGCCTGGAAAGCCTCCTGTTCGCCAGCTTCGGGCGGGCAGAAGCGGCAGGCCCTGGCCAGGCGTGCATAGCGCTTAGCCGCTCGCGGCTCGCCGGCATTGAAGCGGATCACCGCGGTCAGCAGCAGCGCATTGGCCAGGCCATGGGGGAGGTGAAACTGGCCGCCAAGCTGATGGGCGATCGCATGATTGAGCCCAAGGCCAGCCTGGCTAAAGGCCATACCGGCGAGGGTTGATGCATTGTGCATTTTGCTGCGGGTCGCAATGCAGTCGCCCTGACGAATCGCAACGGGCAGGGCGCGAAACACCAGCCTGGCGGCCTTTTCCGCCAGCGCATCGGTAAAATCGGTGGCCTGCGGCGAGACCCATGCCTCCAGGGCGTGGGTCAGCGCGTCCAGCCCGGTATGGGCTGTGATGGTGGGCGGTACGCTAACCACCAGCGTCGGGTCGATGATCGCCATGTCGGGACAGAGCGCCTCATGGAACAGCGGGTACTTGATCCCTTTTTCCGGGTCGCTGATGACGCAGGCGCTGGTCACTTCCGAACCGGTACCGCTGGTGGTGGGGATCGCCACGCAGGTGTCGACAGGCAGACCGCCCTGCTGGCTGAACCAGACGATAGCCTTGGCGGCATCCATCGCCGAGCCGCCGCCGAAGCCGATCACCACCTGCGGACGCAGGGCCTGCATCTGCGCTATCCCTTTCGCCACGGTGTGAATGGTCGGATCCGGTGTAATATCGCTGAACACGCTGACGCGGTTGCTGGCGGGCAGCGCGGCGCGCAGTCGGTCAAGCAGCGGCGAGCGCGCCAGGAAGCCGTCGCAGACGATCCAGATGTGCTGATGGCTAAAGCGCTGCAGCGCGGCCAGGCTGCCCGGGCCGCTGTAGAGGCGCGTTTGCAGAGAAAAGGTATGCATGGCGCCCCCGGTTAGCGAATGGAAAAACCGTTGGTCAACACGCAGCGCCGCAGGCGGGCGAACGTCCGCGCGGAGGTGGTGCCTTCTCCGGTTGGCGTGGCGATGGTGAAGGTGGTAAACCCTTCGCCGCCGACGCCGATTCCCGCGTAAGACGGGCCATTTTTGACAAAAATGGAGGTCTGCAGGGTGCGTGCCGCCAGATTGAGCCGCGAGACATTCTGCGAGTGCATAATGGCGGTGTGGTGCAGACCCTCCTCAACGCGCAGGGCCAGCGCCAGGGCGCTGTCAAAGTCGGCGACCCTGACGATCGGCAGCACCGGCATCAGCTGCTCGCAGGTCACCCAGGGGGCGTTCGCCTCCACCTCGGCTATCAGCAGGCGAGGGGGGCGAGGCGGAACGGCGAGACCCGCCGCCGCCAGCAGCGCAGCCGGGCTTTTACCGACCAGTTTTTTATTCGCCGCGCCGTCGGGCAGGCAGACGGCACGCAGGGTATCGGCCTCCTGTCGGCTCAACAGCAGCGCGTCAAAATCCTGCATCTGCTGGATCAGGCGGTCAGCGACGGAGGCGACGACGATCAGGCTTTTTTCGGCGATACAGGGCAGGTTGTAATCGAAGGCGGCGCCGCTGATGATATCTTCGGCGGCTTTGACGAGATCGGCGGTTTCATCAACGATGCACGGCGGATTGCCGGCGCCAGCGCCGATCACTTTTTTACCGCTTTTCATGCCCATCGCCACAATGCCAGGGCCGCCGGTGATAGCCAGAACGGCAATCAGCGGGTGGGACATCATTTGCTGGGTGGCTTCAAAGGTCGGCTCGGCAACGGTCACCACCAGGTTACGGATCCCGCTGCAGCGGTAGGCGATCTCTTCGATCCTGGCGATAAGCTTCAACGAGACCTTTTTCGCGCCGGGATGGGGGCTGAAATAGACGCTGTTACCCGCCGCCAGCATGCTGATACTGTTGTTGATAATGGTTTCCGTTGGGTTGGTGCTGGGCGCCACGGCGCCAATAACCCCGAACGGCGAGTACTCAAACAGCACCATCCCGCCATCGCCGGTGAGGGCGCTGGTAGTGAGATCCTCTATGCCCGGCGTGTTTTCAAGAGCGGCTTTATTTTTCAGATATTTATCTTCTTTGTTGCCCATGCCGGTTTCCGTGGCGCTCTCTTCCGCCAGCGTCGCCAGCTCGGGGGCCAGCGTCTCCCGCAGGGCGCTGATAATGGCGCTGCGGGTTTTTAGCGGACACTGCTGATAGCGGAGAAAAGCCTGATGAGCGGCGTCGATGGCGCTGCCGACATCGCAGAAAATGCCCTGCTCTTGCTGAGGGGCAGGGGGCGTCGGCGCGAGCTTTTCACTGAGGATGGTGCGGATAAGGGTTTCCAGTTCTGCTGTATTCATTGATGAGTTCTCACGTTAATGGCCGCCATGGCAGCCTGTGCAATAGCCATATCCTGCTCGACGCTGCCGCCGCTAATGCCGAGGCCGGCTATTAGCTGGCCATCGCGCCACAGCGGATATCCGCCGCCAAAGGTGACGACTTTGCCCTGCAGATGGCTCTCCAGACCGTACAGCGCAGCGCCTGGCTGTACGGTCGTCGCGAGCTCGTGGGTGGCGGTTTTCATGGCGACGGCGGTCCAGGCTTTTTTCGGCGCCAGCTCGCTGCTGACCAGCAGCGCATCGGGCATTCGCCAGGTCACGGTTTCGGTGCCGTGTGCGTCAACGATGCTGATCACCACCGGCACCTGCAGCTGGCGGGCGTGTTCAATGGCCTGACGGATGAGCTGATGCAGCTCGTGAAAGGAGAGCGACCCGGCCTGGGCTTTGGGCGCGTCGGGCGCAGGCGACCTGCTGGCGGCCAGATAGCGGGCCGCGATCTCCGTCACAAGGCGGCGCTGGTGAGCGGCATGATCCTCGCTGCGCGCCAGGGCATACAGGCAGTCAGATAAGCGGTTCAGATAACGCAGCAGCATCTGACGGATAGTAACCTCTGCCGCCAGCTCGACCAGCCGGCGCTCCGCCCGTCTGGCAACGGTGCGGGCCAGGTGCAGACGGCTGGCGGCTTCACAGCGTCCGGGCAATACAAACTGGTGCAGCGCCGGCACGCGGGCCATCTCGCGATCGATGGTCTGCTCCAGCAGGGCAATCTCTTCGCTGCTGATATAGCGCTTACCCGGTGATGGCTGTTCGCTGTCGCTGGCGAGCTCCGCGCTGAACCAAAAAATGTGCTGCTGCAGGGCTTCGAGCAGGGTGCGCTGTTCCTCTTCAGCGACGGCGCAGACGCACAGGCTCAGCATGGCGTTCAGTTCATCCAGGGTGCCGTAGGCTTCGACGCGCGGATGCGTCTTGCTGACCCGCTGGCCGGTAAAGAGTGATGTACTGCAGGCATCGCCGGTTCGGGTATAGATAGCCACAGGCGCCCCCTTAGCGTGAAAGTGAGTCAACAATGCCCACGACGGCAAGATCGATGGCCTCATTCGGGCCGCTGAAAACGTGGCGTGCGCTCGAGCCGCTGCAGAGCAGCACCAGCTCGCCGACGCCAGCGCCAACCGAATCTACCGCCACTTCATCGCCGCTCGTGGGGAGAATCGGACGATCGTCGTCCGCGCTTACCCGGCGCACCAGCAGCAGTTTTTTGCCGTTCAGAGAGGGCGATTTTTGCGTCGAGACGACGGCGCCGGTCACGCGTGCCAGATGCATAGTTCACTCCTGCTTAATCAATTGAACATGCCGCGCGACGGCCGCTTCGCGGGCGAGGGCGGTGATAATGGGGCGGCGGCGCAGCACCAGATAGCCGCCACTGAAACGGGCTACGTCGGCATAGGTGAGCACCGACGCGGCGTGAAGCCTGACGGGCTGGCCAAGCGGGTCGCTGAACGTCAGCGGCAAGCGGGCGAGTTTTTTTACCGCCAGCGCGGGGAGCTGGGCGGGAAGCAGCGTTAGCTGTACCCGAACGCCCCAGGCCATCGCCTCATGCAGTGCGCAACCGGCTGCCGCCAGCGCACGCTGGCCGGCAAGCTGCTCCAGCAGCGGTAAATCCACCTGCACGATGCGCAGCGAAGCGTGCTGGCACAGCAGGCTGCGGATATCCGCTTCGCCGAGCTGGGCCACGCTGAGCGTGGCCGTGCTGAGGGCGCGACGGAGCAGACGGGCGGCGACCTCTTCGACGATACGCTGCAGCATCGCGTGGTTCATGGCTTCGTCACCAGCGTTGCCCAGGCTTGCGCAGCGTCAGCGCCTGCCGCATTGGCCTCGTCAGTATCGATGTGCATCTCAAGACGCATATCCGGGGCAACGCGGACCGCCACGTTGTCGAAGATAAGCCGCCTGTCGCTGCCTTCGATCGCCACCGCGACGCTATCGCCATGGGAGACGCGCAGGATCAACGCATCAAGTGGCGACATATGAATATGTCGCTGGGCAACAATCGTCCCGCCGCTCAGCTCCAGTTCGGCAAAGGGGCTTATCAGGCGGATCCCCGGCGTGCCCTGCAGATTGCCGGACATGCGCAGCGGCGCGGCGATACCGAGGATCCGGGCGTCGGTGCGTGAGATTTCCACCTGGCTGGTCTGGCGCAAAGGGCCGAGCAGGCGCACGTTGTTTAATCGCCCTTTGGGGCCAACCAGGGTCACCGTCTGCTCTGCAGCATATTGTCCCGGCTGCAGCAGCGCTTTTTTCGGCTGGATGGGCTGCGCGGGAAAAAGCCTGGCATAGTCAGCCGCCGCTAAATGGATATGGCGACTGGAGATACCGATTGGAATGGGACGCTGGCGCATCTCATCCAGCACTTTGTTGACTGTCGAAGCCAGCTGTTGTTTATCCATTACGCGTCACCTCGTTTACCGGCGTGCAGGCACTGCGAGCGGGGATCGCCTTTTTGTCGTGGGCAGTGTGGGTCCAGGCACAGGTTGCAGGTCACCCGCTCCGTAGAGTGGGAGGGGGCGTCTGTGAGGGCCGTGTTCTCCTCCGTCACGGCGACGTCAGGCGCTGGTGAAGGCGCCTGGACGCGGGCCGGCAGCAGGCCTTCCCCGGGCCTGGCGATAACCTTCTGCGCTACCAGCCCCTGCTGCCGTTCGGCGAGTTCGGCCCCGGTCATCACCGCCGCCTGGACAGAGGCCACATCACCGGCGATCTTCACCACCATCCAGCCGGAACCGTTGGTCTTTTCCAGGGCGAGCAGCGTGATGGCGGCCGCTTTCGCCATAGCGTCGGCGCAGGTGATGGCCAGGGCCAGACCGCTGACCTCAAGTAATCCCAGTGATTGCTTCACGCGGTGCTCCTTTTTTGAGGGTCAGACGGATTTCGGCAGAATGGCCTCAACATCGCTATGCGGGCGCGGGATCACATGGCTGGACTTGACCTCGCCGACCACGCTGGCCGCCGCGCTGCCGGCGTCAACGGCGGCTTTGACCGCGCCGACGTCTCCGCGGACCATCACGGTAATCAGCCCGGAGCCAATTTTTTCGTAACCAATCAACTGCACGTTGGCGGATTTCACCATTGCATCAGCGGCTTCAATGGCGCCAACCAGGCCTTTCGTTTCAACCAGTCCTAGTGCGTTATTCATACTGCGTTCTCCTGTGGATTAAGCATGGCGATCCCGAAATGGGATCCCTTTGACGAGACGAGCCGCATTGTTGCCAGTGTTTCGCCGGGCCAGCCTGTTCTGGTGATACATCAGCGAAAACAACGGAGTTGATGCGGGTAAATTTTTGTAGTGCACGATGAGCCGTTCCCGGTCGCAGGCGATGCCTACCTGCAGCGGCGAACGCTGCGCCGCCTGCCAGGCGTGATGGATAAGATCGCCGCCGGTCTGCGGCTGCAGAACAAAAGGAATGCCTTCCTCTTCAATGCCCAGCAGGACATCGCGCCACTGTTCGCTGCATTCGTCAGTAACGGCAATGACGATGGCGGGGGCGACTACGCTACTCTCCATGTGTGCCTCCTTTTTGCCAGGAAAGGAGTAATCCGCTGGCGACCGCATTGCGTGGGCCTTCACAGCCGCGGATGTTGCCGCGCCCGGCAACCAGCCGGTAGTGCGCCAGCGCGTCGGTGACCAGCTGGGGGATCTCGAAATCGAGGGACGAGCCGCCCACCAGCACCACGAACAGGATGTCGCGAATGTTGCCGGTAGGGCTCACCTGGCGTAACGCCCGCAGGGCGTTAGTGACAAAGACGCGTGATTTGGCGCTACGGCGAATGGCGCGCACTTTCTCCAGCGGCAGATCGCCGGGCAGGGGAACCAGTTCATCCGGTTTCACCACGCAGACGCGGGCAAATACCGCCGGTGGTAAGGCCGACGGAAAAAACTGGACGCTGCCGTCTTCATGACGCAGATGAAACAGGCTTTCGACTTTTGCCAGCGGATATTTTTTGATCTCTTCCGCCAGGTAGCGGTCCTCAAGCCCCAGCTCGCGGGCGATGATCATCGTGACCATATCGCCGGCGCCGGCCAGGTGAGTGGCGCTGATCTCTCCCTGCGCATTGATAATGGAGGCGTCGGTCGACCCGGCGCCCAGATCGAGGATCGCCAGCGGGCGCGTGGTGCCGGGAGTGGTGAGCGCCCCAAGAATGGCCGCCTCCGCTTCGGCGCCGCCCACCTGAACCGCAATCTGCAGTTTGTGCTCAATTTCACGGGCGATGAGGGCCATCTGCAGGCGATCCGACTTGACCATCGAGGCGATACCCACCGCCTGCTCCAGCGAGAACTCCCCCGCAAGACCGCCGGTCACGCTGACTGGCACCGCCGTATCAACGGCCAGCAGATCCTGAATGCGGATCTCCTGAGCTGGCTTATTGGTAAGCTCCGCCATGGTCTGGCGCACGTGCTCTAGCATGCCGCCGATATTGGTGCCCGCTTCTCCCGCGACGTTGTCCAGTTTGCCGCAGCCGTCAACCGCTTTCATGATGGCTTCCGCCCCGGCGGCTACATCAACCTGTACGCTGCGCCCCTGAGCGATGAGCAGCAGATTACCTGCCGGAATAGCGCGGGCCTTGACGTCGCCGGAGGGGGTTTTCACCACCACGGCCGAGCGGTTGCCAATCAGCGCCCGCGCCATTGGCACGATATTTTTGGTCTCCTCGGCGTTGAGATCGAAAACGGTCGCAATACCGTAGGGGTTGGAGAGCGTTTCGATGATCTTACCGGGTAAAGCGACCTCGACGGCCGCCAGCATGCCAAGTGGAATCCGGTCGATATGCTGAACTTCGTCGATCACCGGTAGCGGTTGCTGTAGCCGGTTATTGACCAGCACGCCGTCATCCTGCTGCAAAATAATGCCGGTTATCTGATAGCCCGCTGCCGTTGCCGCATTGACCATCGCGGCGACATCGGCAAAGTCAAAGGCCGAGGAGACCACCAGAATATAGGGAGTGTCCGCGGAGCAGGACAGCAGCGCCTCTGGTGTGATGGTGATGCCGACCCCCAGTCCGACGCCGCCGGGTGTCTTCGGGTTATGGCCGATCATGGTGGACTCGGTGATGATGGTTTCCGTGATGGTTTCCATCGCCACATCGCCAATGACCGGCGTGGCTTCGTTAATGCGAATAAGCGAAATATCGCTGAGCTGAATGCCGGCCGCTTTTGCCGCCTGCGTTAGCGCCTCCTGGATACCGAACACATTTCGTAATGTGCCTTTTATACCCGTGGTTTCAGCCAACGCGCTGTGGCGAATGTTCAGCACACCTGCGTCATCGACCGTCGCCAGGGCGACTTCTGTCGAGGAGTTGCCAATATCAATGCCAGCGATATAGCGCATGCTTACCCCCCTGTTAATCGTCGCCTTTGAGTTTCTTACGCTCGATGTACAGCCCGGCCGCTTCCCGAACAAAGGCGGCACAGAGTCGTGCCTGGTAGCGATGCTCGAGGTCATCAGCGATCGCCAGTAGCTCCGCCTGGGTGGAACGGTATGGGCGCAGGGCGTTGTAGATCTCAAGGATTCGGTCGTCGGGAACCGCGGTGAGCTCTGCGGCCCGCTCAAAGTTCATCGCCAGCCGATCGCGTCCGGCATCCTGGGCGATCGCCGCCTGCATACGCAGCGTTTCCGGAGTGATGCGCATGTCCTGCGCCGTAACGCGATCGCTTAATACGTTCTCCAGCGTCAGATCATCGAGCGTTTTATTGGTAGCGGTTTTGACCCACTCCGGATGGCGGGTCGCTAACGGGTAGTCGCTAACTTTTGGCTGGCGAACGGTGTCGTTTGTCGGCGCGGCTGGCGCGGGCGTTATCCCGTCCTGTAGGCTGTTCATCCGGCTCAGCACGTCGCGTACCATGGATTCAATTGCGTCGGTATTCATCGGGATATCCTTTGTTAAAGCGCCACGCGCAGTTCCTGCGGGTTTTTGCCCGTCACCACGTATTTGGTCTCTTTAATGTGCAAAATGGCCGACTTCGCCTGGTATTTGGGACGAGCCATCTGATCGTTAAGCGTCGGCACCGGCTGCGGCGACTCGCGTTTGGCGTAGCGCGCGGCGTTTTTGCCAATCTGACGGTAGGTTTCCAGCGTCAGCAGCGGCGCCTGCGGGAAGAGTTCCAGGTTGGAAAGCGGCGGCAGGCCGCGCTGGTGGATGACGGTGGTGCCTTTCGACTGAATACCGATCGAGATGCCGGAGCCGCTCAGGCGGTTGCCTTCCACTGCCACGAAGGCGACGTCAGATGACTTAAAGCAGCGGATCACCCGGGCTTTGATGCCTTCTTCCTCAATGCCGGCGATCACTTCGCGCAGAATATTTTTATGCGGAATGCCGACGATATTGGCGGTTTGCGCCAGACCAAACGCTGGCCCGACGGCAATAATGACTTCATCCTGCTGCGTGCCGGGTTTGGCTTCGCCGATTTCCGTCAGGAAGCTGTCGCCGGACACAGGCGCAACGGCGACCGGTGCGGCAGAGGCGACAGAAGCCGCAGGCGCGCTAAAGGAGACCGGCTTATCTGCGCCTGATTTCATCTCCGACAGCACCTCTTCGATAATCTGGCGCAGCAGCGTTTCGTTAATTTCCATTTTTCACCCCTTAGCCAAGTTCATTGGGATCGAGCGCGCCCGGGATATTTTTAATCTCTTCCCAGCGCTCGCCTTGCAGGCGGTAGCCTGTTGCCGGACCGGCATAATCGTTCACGTCATTCACGGCCGAGAGCACCTGGCCCTCGCCAACAATGATGGCGGAGGTATGCAGGTAGTCGCCGGTGAGCTTGGCTTTCTGAATATTGAGCATGTCCTGGGCGACATCGGGGAAGCCGCCTTTCGCCAGGGCTTTCACCACCTCCAGGCCGTTGCGGTTCTTGTTGATGATCTCCTGAGCAAACTTGATGTCCTCGACGATATTGCGCTCAGGCATATCTTTTGAACCGTGGGCGTAGGTGGCGGCTTCTACTTCTTCATCCGTAATAGGCGGCAAACCCATGCCGGCAAATACCGCCTGCAGCGCGCGGGCGGCTTTGTTGCGAATGGCGATCACGTCCTCTTCACGCACCGGCCGCAGGCCGCCATCGACCTTCAGGTCGCGCTGGATCACGTTGTAGTCATCGAAGTCTTCGGCATCTTCGTTGGAACCGGCGAACATGTTGTCGTAGTTCGGCACCGCCGAGTAACCGGAGGAGATGAAGTCGGTGCCTGGCAGGAACTGCATCAGCAGACGCGCGGTACGCCGCATATCCGAGTGGGTAAAGGTTTGATCGTTGCTGGAGGCGCACTCCAGATCCAGCGCTGAGCAGATCAGGTTTTCCGCCAGTACGGCGCGGATCCCGGACGGCACGGCGGACGGCACGCCGATACAGCTGACGGAGCCATTCTGCAGGCCTTGCACCCCGGCGGCTTTGGTGATGTAGATGCAGCGCGCTTCGAGATAAAGCATCGATTTGCCTTCGGCATAGCCCATCTGCACCTCCGAGCCGGAGCCGGAGGTAAAGCGCATTTTCAGGCCGCGCGAGGCGTAGGAGGAGGCGAGGAAGCCTTTCGACCACGGGGTGTCATCGCCATCGGTAAACACCGGTTCCGTACCGTATACCGAAATGGTTTCGGCATAGCAGGTGTGGCCCAGCATACCCAGTTTCAGCTCGGTGGCTTCTTCCAGCGAACACTGGGTGAGGACGCCGGGACGGCCAACCTGTGAACCGACCAGCAGGGCGATGGCGTTGAACGGCGCGTAGCGCGCCACGGCGACGGTGGTCTCCTGCTCGTCAAAGCCGCGCCATGCGCCTTCAGCGGCGTCGGCGGCAATCTGTACCGGATTGTCTTTGATATTAGTGACATGCGCCTGCTGGGACGGCGTGCGGCGGGCGCGCATTTTTTGCATCGCCATCATCATCTCGACCACGTTCATATGCGACACCACTTCCACGATTTTCGCCGGGGTCATCGCGGTAGTGAGCGGCACGATGTCGCTGCGTTTAACGTTCGGGTCGCAGAGCATGTTGGCGAGCTTAACCGAATCCATGGCCATCACTTCTTCGGCCCGGGCGAGATTAATGCCGTAGCGCGCGATAAAGTGGTCAATCAGGTCGAACTGCTCAACCGGTTTACCGTCGAGTTCGGTCACCGCGCCGTTGACGATGCGGATAGAAGGTTTGGGATCGTTAGGGCTTTCCATCGCGATAAAGCCCTCTTCAATCCACTCCTTAACGAAACCATCCTGATTCACAGGGCGTTTCGCCAGTGCTTCAAATCTTTTCGATCTCATGAATCAGCCTCGCGGGTATTAAATGTAGGAGGGGCGATCGTTTTTCGGTTCGGCGCCCAGCGTCGCCAGTACGGTTTTGCCGATTTCCCGGGCGGAGATCACCGCCTGGCGCACCGCGCCAGAGTCGCCGGAAATCACCAGAATGGCTTCGTTGCTGAAACTGGTGCCGTGGGCCGGTGAGCTGTAAGCCACCACCTCGACGTTGGCTGATTTCAGCGCGGTATCGGCCATCAGCACGCCAACGGACGCCGGGGCGCCGACGATAATGCCGCAGGCGCGGCCCAGTGGGGCGCCGAACGCTTTTTCCAGGGCATAACTGGCGCGCGCGGTATACTGCAGCTCAATATGACCCGCTTCGTTGCCGTAGACATCGCCGAAGGTACGGTCCAGCTCTTTCAGCGCGACCTCAATCCCGCGTTTGACGTCGGAAACATCATTCCCGCCCAGCACAATCAGCGAGCCATGGCCGGCGCCGCCTTTGGTGTCGCGAGGAAGCTCAATGCTGACCACTTCGGTGTTGGTGGCTTTGACCGCTTCATCGGCGGCCATGATGTGCGGCCCGGCGCCGGTGCGGGCGCCGAGGATGCCGATAGAGCGATAGCGTTTTTCGAGCTTCATCGCCTCCAGCAACGCGGCATCCACGTTGGCGATGACCAGCCCGAGGGTGTCGCCAATGGCGGTCCCGACAAATTCCGTTAAGCTGCAGCTTTTCTCTGCCATAGCCGTCTCTCCTGTGGGATGGGGGGTATCGGGAAGCGCCTGCTGCTCTGGCGTCGCTACACGGGCTATGACTTGCGCCATGATCTGTTCAACCAGCTCATTGCTGCTCATTGGCTATTCCCCTTCGGTAAGATTTTTTCAACATCGGTATGGGGGCGGGGAATGACGTGTACGGCTTTCACTTCGCCCACGTGGCGGGCTGCGGCGGCACCGGCGTCGGTGGCGGCTTTAACTGCCCCCACGTCGCCACGCACGATGACGGTCACCAGGCCTGAACCGATCCTTTCATAGCCAACTAATAAAACGTTGGCCGACTTAACCATTGCGTCAGCGGCCTCTATGGCTGCGGTTAAGCCTTTGGTTTCTACCATTCCTAATGCTTCTTGTTGCATAAAGACCTCGCAGGATATGTGCCAGTGAGGGAACTATATGGCGGAGCGGCGAAAAAGAATGGCTGAGTTGATGGTGGAGAGCGAAAAAATAGTGGTTTTTATATAATATAAAATGGATTTATTTTATTTTATGTCGTTGTTTTTACTTTATTTTATTGTTTGTATAAATGTTATTATATTGCAATTCACGCTCCGTATTTACATTTTAAAAGGTGATTTTTTAAATTGTTTTTGCTATGCGATATTTTGCGTGATGTGATATTTGTTGGAAAATAAGCACTGCGCTTTCGCAATTTTTTATCATTTAGTTGGAAATTAAAATACCCCCTGAACGCCCGCCATTGCTGCATGGATTCGCGAACAAATAGCAATAAATTATTCTTCTTCGGCGACTTTACGCCGCCCGATTTCCGCAGGATGCCAACACTTTGCCGCTGCCGGTTTCTATAGTGGGCCTCGCCGTACCCAACGAGCCAGCGGATGGTTGGCTGGCCTGGACACGAACTTCGTCACGAGGTGTCACAATGAATGGTTCTTTACGCGCGCAATGTATCGCCGAGTTTTTAGGCACCGGGCTGTTTCTGTTTTTTGGTATCTGCTGCCTGAGCGCCCTGAAACTGACCGGCGCCAGCCTGGGGCTGTGGGAGATCTGTATTATCTGGGGACTGGGTATTTCTCTGGCGGTGTACCTGACGGCCGGCATTTCGGGGGGACATCTGAACCCTGCGGTCACCGTCGCCCTGTGGCTGTTTGCCTGCTTCCCGGGCAGAAAAGTGGTGCCCTATATCGTGGCTCAGGTCGCCGGCGCGTTTGGCGGCGCCGTGCTGGCCTGGATACTTTACAGCACCCTGTTTACGCAATTTGAAACGGTGCATCATATGGTGCGCGGCAGCCTGGAAAGTCTGCAGCTGGCCAGTATATTCAGTACCTACCCGGCGCCTGAGCTCAGCATCTGGCATGCGGCGCTGGTGGAGGTGGTGATCACCTCGATGCTGATGGGGATGATCATGGCGCTCACCGATGATGGCAACGGCGTACCCAAGGGCCCACTGGCGCCGCTGTTGATTGGCATTCTGGTGGCGGTGATCGGCGCCTCGACCGGGCCGCTTACCGGCTTCGCGATGAATCCGGCACGCGATTTTGGCCCGAAATTGTTCACCTGGTTCGCCGGGTGGGGCAATATCGCCATGACCGGGGGAAGAAATATTCCCTATTTTATCGTGCCCATTATCGCACCGTTGTTAGGGGCCTGCCTCGGCGCCGCAATTTATCGTTTTCTTATCGCCAATAATCTGCCCTGTCATACCTGCGTGGAGGAAGAAAATACGCGTTAGCGTCATAAGGGGAATGTATCTGTGAAATAGCCAGGCTAATTTCATGAACCGATATCACGAACCGCTCAAAAAGTCTCCCCGGGTTGGGAGACTTTTGTTATTGTCAATGCACTTTTTTATCGTCGATGGGATCTGATGCTAAAAAAGGTAAATATGAAAAATATGTTTTATTTATAACAAAAAATTAACTGAGGGGTTTTATCATGATTTCTGCGAGTACCCTAAACTCAGAACTCATCAATAAAATCGCACAGGATTTTGCGCAAGCCACCAGTCTGGCGGTTGTGGTCGTCAATATTCACGGTGATGAGATTTCTGAATTGTTTAATTTCACGCCGTTTTGCCAGCTGATGCGTCAGCACCCGGAGCACAGCGGACGCTGTCGCATGAGCGACCGCTGCGGCGGGCTGGAAGCCTCGAAAAAAGACCAGCTGTGTATCTACCGCTGTCATGCGGGGTTAACCGATTTTTCCATCCCGCTGGTGATCGCCGGCCACCTGGTCGGCTTCGTGCTGTGCGGGCAGGTGCGTCTGAGCAATGATGTTGAACTGGTTGATATCTTGAACGTCGATGACCGCTGGCAGGACGATCCGGCGCTGGTCCAGGCGTTTCGCGATGTGCCGGAGATGGACTATTCGCGGGTTATCGCTTCGGCGGATCTGCTGAAGCTGATCGTCGAGAATTGCCTGAAAAAACAGCTCAACTTTGTGGTTATCAAAGATAACCCGTCGCAGAACGATCCGGCGCAGGCCAGCCGGGCGCCCTCGCCGCACGATGGCAAAATGAAGAAGGCGCTGCGCTATATCGACGCGCATCTCTCCGATGAGCTGCGTCTGGAGGATGTGGCGGCGCATGTCTATCTCAGCCCGTACTACTTCAGCAAACTGTTTAAAAAGTATCAGGGGATCGGTTTTAACGCCTGGGTCAATCAGCAGCGGATGGCGAGCGCAAAAGAGCTGCTATGCCACAGCGACTGGAGCATCGCCAGCATCGCGCGGAATTTAGGTTTTTCGCAAACCAGCTATTTTTGCAAAGTGTTTCGCCAGACCTATCAGGTAACGCCACAGGCATTTCGTCAGCAAATTAATGCCGGATCACAAACTGAGTCTTTTTAAATGACAATATTTTGCTATTGCCGATTTTTGATATCCCCGAGTATCCTCATCAATATAAAATGAAAAAAACGACAGTAGAGCAATAAATTGTCATAGCGCAACAAAATAGTGATATTCGAGGGATAAACTACACCAGTTTTTATTTTTGTGATGAGATAGAGTGTCCGTTAATACGAGACAGCTGATTATCACAACACCGCTTTCCTTCACTGACGTCATTGTGACGAGTAATGAAACGGTAAAAGAAAACATAAAGTAATACCCGTCGATGCAGGGCGCATCGGCGAAACAAACCGACAGGTTCGACACCAGTTTGGTGTCAGGGAAGGGGGTGTAAATCCCCCGCAGCCCCCGCTGCTGTGATGCTGACGACCCCGCAAAAACCACTGATCGAAAGATTGGGAAGGGCGGGCGAGAACGAGGCTAAGCCAGAAGACCTGCCTGCCGGTAACTGACCAACAACTTCGGTGGGAAGTGGGTGGCTTAGCGGTGCGTGGTCGCAGGACCAGGCATGCGCGTAGCTATACCCTGACCGCCAGAACAGGACAGGGTATGGCAACCAGGCGTGCGTTCATTCTTGCGGGTACCGGCAGCGGTTGTGGCAAAACCACCGTTACGCTCGGCCTGCTCAGCTTGCTCCAACAGCGCGGTATGCGGGTGCAACCCTGTAAAGTCGGGCCTGACTACCTGGATACCGCCTGGCACACCGCCATCAGTGGCATCGCTTCCCGCAATCTCGACAGCTTTATGCTTCCCGCCCCGATACTCAACGCGCTGTTTACCGAACAGCTACAGCAGGCCGACATCGCGGTTATCGAAGGGGTGATGGGCCTGTATGACGGCTACGGCATCGACCCTAACTACTGCAGCAGCGCGGCAATGGCTAAGCAGCTTGGCTGCCCGGTGATTTTGCTGGTGGATGGCAAAGCGGTGTCGACCTCCATCGCCGCCACGGTGATGGGTTTTCAACATTTTGATCCGGCTCTCGACATCGCTGGCGTTATCGTCAATCGGGTCAACAGCGACGCGCACTTCCAGCTGCTGAAAAGCGCCATTGAGCGCTACTGTCGGGTGCCAGTGCTCGGCTATGTGCCGCGCGTGGAAGGCGTGGCGCTGCCCGAACGACATCTGGGGCTGGTGACCGCCCGCGAGTCGGTGGTCACTCAGCAGGCATGGTGGGATTTTGCCAGCCTGCTGGGGCGCACCCTCGATATAGACCGGCTGCTGGCCCTCAGCGAACTGGCCGCCATGCCGATCGGCGAGTGGGGAGAACAGCTTGCCGCCGATGCCGGCGAAGGACTGACGCTGGCCCTCGCCGACGATGAGGCCTTCAATTTTTATTACCCCGATAACCTGGCGCTGCTGGCGCGCTGCGGCGTGAAGATGGTGCGCTTTAGCCCGCTGCGCGATCGCCAGCTGCCGGCCTGCCAGATGATCTGGCTCGGCGGCGGCTATCCGGAGCTGCATGCGGCCGGGCTATCCGCTAACCACGAGATGCTGACACAGCTTCGCGCGGCGCACCGGCGCGGGGTGGCGATCTACGCCGAGTGCGGCGGCCTGATGTACCTGGGCACGACCCTGGAAGTCACCAGCGGCGAGCGCTACACGATGGCGGATATTATTCCCGGACACAGCCGAATGGGGACGCGTCTGACCCGGTTCGGCTACTGCGAAGCGCAGGCGCAGCAGCAGACGCTGCTGGCAGCCCCTGGCGAGTGGCTGCGCGGCCATGAATTTCATTACTCCGATTTTTCTCCCGCCACTCCCGTCGTACTGGCCTGCCGTAAACAGCGAGACGGTAAGACGCTCCAGCAGTGGCAGGGAGGATGGCAGTCCGGCAGCGCCTTTGCGAGCTATCTCCATGTCCATTTTGCCCAGCGCCCGACCATGCTCAACCACTGGCTGCAGGCAGCAAGGAGGGCGCTATGACCCTTCTCGCCTGGTGTGTAGCCTGGATACTTGATGTCGTCATTGGCGATCCGCCGCACTGGCCGCATCCGGTGCGCTGGATAGGTCGCCTGATCGCCGTCAGCCAGCGTGTAGTGCGACGCATCTGCCATAGCGACCGGGCGCTGCGCATCGGCGGCGGGGTGATGTGGCTGGTGGTTATCGGCCTGACATGGGGCGTGGCCTGGGGCGTACTGGCGCTGGCGCACGGGATCCACCCCTGGCTTGGATGGCTGGTGGAAGTGTGGATGATCTTCACCGCGCTGGCGGGACGCTGTCTGGCACAGTCGGCGATGGCGGTGGCCCGGCCGCTGCAGGCCGGAGATCTCGCCGAAAGCCGGCATAAGCTCTCCTGGATTGTCGGGCGCGATACCTCTCAGCTCCAGCCAGCGCAGATCAACCGTGCGGTGGTGGAGACCGTGGCGGAGAACACGGTGGATGGCATTATCGCGCCGCTCTTTTTCCTGCTCCTCGGCGGCGCGCCGCTGGCCATGGCCTATAAAGCGGTCAACACCCTCGATTCCATGGTCGGCTATAAACACGAAAAATACCGGGCGATCGGCATGGTCAGCGCTCGTCTTGATGATGTAGCCAACTTCCTTCCCGCCCGGCTGAGCTGGCTGCTGCTCAGCCTTGCCGCGGTGCTATGCCGGGAAGATGGCGCCCGGGCGCTGCGTACGGGCTGGCGCGATCGCTATCAGCACAGCAGTCCTAACTGCGCCTGGCCGGAAGCGACCGTCGCCGGCGCGCTGGGGATCCGCCTTGGCGGCCCGAACGATTACTTCGGCCAGCGCGTTGAAAAGCCCTGGATAGGCGACGCCGTCCGCGACATCGCGGTGGACGATATTTCCCGAACCATTCGATTAATGTGGGTGGCGTCAAGCCTGGCGCTGGCGCTGTTTATCGGCGTGCGCTACTGGCTGGTCGGCGCGGCCTGAGGAGAACCTGATGCAGTACATCCAACAACCGCAGGCGATCGAGGCGAAAAGCTTCGACATCATCAGCGAGATCATCGCCGAAACGCGACCGGACTACCGTTTCGCCAGCCCGCTGCACGAGGCGATTATCAAGCGGGTGATCCACACCACCGCTGACTTCGACTGGCTGGATATTCTGTGGTTTTCTCCGGATGCCCTGATCGCGCTGAGTGAGGCCTTGAGCAGGCCCTGCACGCTGTATACCGATACCACCATGGCGCTGTCCGGGATCAACAAAACCCTGCTGGCCCGCTTTGGCGGCGAATGCCGCTGCTATATCAGCGACCCGCGGGTGGTGCGCGAGGCGCAAAGCCGGGGGATGACCCGCTCGATGGCGGCGGTGGATATTGCGGTGCAGGAGCCCGGGGAGAAAGTGTTCGTCTTCGGCAATGCGCCAACCGCGCTGTTTCGCCTGCTGGAACATCGCGAGACCGCCATCGGCGGCGTGGTGGGGGTGCCGGTCGGGTTCGTCGGCGCGGCGGAGTCGAAAGCGGCGCTCAGCGAGAGCGGCC
The DNA here is from genome assembly GCF_021184225.1 of Klebsiella sp. KPN54798. Classification (NCBI taxonomy): domain Bacteria; kingdom Pseudomonadati; phylum Pseudomonadota; class Gammaproteobacteria; order Enterobacterales; family Enterobacteriaceae; genus Klebsiella; species Klebsiella sp. KPN54798. The sequence continues at coordinate 932,243 of NZ_CP089234.1, forward strand.
TGCCGGCCATCGCCGCGCTCGGCCGCAAAGGGGGAAGCAACGTGGCGGCAGCGATTGTGAACGCTCTGCTTTACCACCTGCGGGAGGCGCAATGAGCGATCAGACCTTTGACGCCCCGGTGTGGCATCACGGCAAAGCGCTGCGCAAGGGCTACACCACCGGCTCCTGCGCCACAGCGGCGGCAAAAGTGGCGGCGCTGATGGTGATGCGCCAGCATCTGATTCATCAGGTCTCGATCGTCACCCCCTCCGGCGTCACCCTGTGCCTGAACGTTGAGTCCCCGCACGTCGAAGGGCAGCAGGCGGTCGCCGCGATCCGTAAAGACGGCGGCGATGATGTCGACGCCACCCACGGCATGCTGATTTTTGCCCGGGTCACCCTCAATGACAGCGGAGAGATTAGCCTGCAGGGCGGGGAGGGTATCGGCACGGTGACCCGCAAAGGGATCGGCCTGCCGACAGGCAGCCCGGCGATAAACCGCACTCCGCGACACACCATCGAGACCGCCGTGCGCGAAGCGATAGGTCCTACCCGCGGCGCGCAGGTGGAGATTTTTGCTCCGGAAGGCGTACTTCGCGCGCAAAAAACCTATAACGCCCGGCTGGGGATCCTCGGCGGCATCTCGATTATCGGCACCACGGGGATCGTTACCCCGATGTCGGAAGAGAGCTGGAAGCGCTCGCTCTCCCTCGAGCTGGAGATAAAACGCGCCGCCGGGCTGGAGCGCGTGGTGCTGGTGCCGGGCAACCACGGTGAGCGCTTTGTCCGCGAGCAGATGGGCATCGACCCGCAGATGGTGGTCACCATGAGCAACTTCGTCGGCTACATGATTGAAGAGGCGGTTCGGCTCGGTTTCCGCCAGATTGTGCTCATTGGCCATCCCGGCAAACTGATCAAAATCGCCGCCGGGATCTTTCATACCCATAGCCATATCGCCGATGCGCGGATGGAAACTCTCGTCGCTCATCTGGCGCTGCTTGGCGCGCCGCTGCCGCTGCTGACGCTGGTCAGCGAGTGCGACACTACCGAAGCGGCAATGGAGCATATCGACGCCTGGGGATACCAGCGCCTCTATAACCATCTGGCTGAGCGAATCTGCCAGCGTGTTCTTGAGACGCTGCGCTTCACTCAGCAACCGCCCACCTGCGACGCGGTTCTGTTTTCTTTTGATAACCAGGTATTGGGCAGCAGCCGTCCGCTGGAGGCGATTGCCCGGGAGCTGACATGTTGACGGTCGTGGGAATGGGCCCGGCGGGGCTGCAGTGGCTGATCCCGGCCGCGCGCGAGGCAATCGCCGCCGCTGAGGCGTTGGTGGGCGGCAGCCGCCATCTCCAGCAGTTTCCCGACTTCGCCGGCGAGCGCTTCGCGCTGGGGGCCGATATGCCGGCGCTGCTGGCGTGGATTGAGGCCCGTACCGGGCGCCGCGTCGTGGTGCTGGCCTCTGGCGATCCGCTGTTCTATGGCATTGGCACCCGGCTGATTGCCCATTTTGGCCGGGAACGAGTGCAGGTGATCCCCGGCATCAGCGCGGTGCAGTACCTCTGCGCCCGGGCGGGCATCGACATGAACGATATGTGGCTGACCAGCAGCCATGGCCGGGCGGTGAGCTTCGATGCTCTGGCCGCCCACCGGAAAGTCGCCATGGTGACCGACGGCCGCTGCGGACCGCGGGAGATAGCCGCCCAGCTGATGGCCCGCGGCAAAGGCCATCGCTGGATGGTGATAGGCGAGAACCTGGCGATGGAAAACGAGCGGATCCACTGGCTGCCGGTCAGCGCCGTGGAGGACGAATATGAGATGAATGCGGTGGTGATCCTCGATGAAAGATGAGCTGTTTTTGCGCGGCGCCCAGGTGCCGATGACCAAAGAGGCCGTGCGCGCGCTGGCGCTGGCGAAGCTGGAGCTGCACCGGGCGCGCCATCTGATTGATATCGGCGCGGGCACCGGCAGCGTCAGCATTGAGGCTGCTCTACAGAACCCGGCGCTGCGGGTGACGGCGATTGAGCGTCAGGCCGACGCGCTGCGCCTGCTGGCGGAGAACCGGCAGCGCTTTGGCTGCGACAACATCGCTATCGTGGCGGGCGTTGCGCCGCTGGCGGTCGCCGACAAAGCCGACGCGATCTTTATGGGGGGCAGCGGCGGCCACCTGACGGCGCTGATCGACTGGTCGCTGGCGCAGCTGCATCCTGGCGGCCGGCTGGTGATGACTTTTATTTTGCAGGAAAACCTTCATAGCGCCCTGGCGCACCTGCGGCAGAGCGGCATCCACGAGGTGGACTGCCAGCAGCTGGCGGTCTCCACCCTGGCTACCCTGGGTAGCGGCCACTACTTCAAACCCCATAATCCCGTTTTTGTCATCGCCTGTCAGAAGGAAGAAAACCATGGCTGAGACTTTTGATCCCCATTGCGTGTGGTTCGTCGGCGCCGGTCCGGGCGATCGCGAACTGATTACTCTCAAAGGCTACCGTCTGCTACAGCAGGCGCAGGTAGTGATCTACGCCGGGTCGCTGATCAACACCGAGCTACTGGCCTACTGTCCGCCACAGGCGGAGTGCCACGACAGCGCCGCGCTGCATCTGGAGCAGATCCTCGACCTGATGGAGGCGGGGGTGAAGGCGGGAAAAACGGTGGTGCGTCTGCAGACGGGCGACGTCTCGCTATATGGCTCGGTGCGCGAGCAGGGCGAAGAGCTGACCCGCCGCGGGATCCGCTGGCAGGTGGTGCCGGGCGTCAGCGCTTTCCTCGGCGCGGCGGCGGAGCTGGGGGTGGAGTACACGGTACCCGAAGTCTCGCAGAGTCTGATTATTACCCGTCTGGAAGGGCGCACACCGGTTCCCGCGCGCGAACAGCTGGAAGCCTTTGCCAGCCATCAAACCTCGATGGCGATTTACCTGTCGGTGCAACGTATTCACCGGGTGGCGGAGCGGCTGGTGGAGGGCGGCTACCCCGCGACCACCCCGGTCGCGGTGATCTACAAGGCCACCTGGCCGGAAAGCCAGACCGTCCGCGGTACCCTCGCGGACATCGGCGACAAAGTACGCGACGCCGGGATCCGCAAAACGGCGCTGATCCTGGTCGGCCCCTTCCTCGGCGATGAGTATCACTACTCAAAACTGTACGCAGCGGATTTTAGCCATGAATACCGTAAAGCCTGAATCCATTGCCCTGTTTTGCCTGACGCCCGGCGGCGTGCGGCTGGCAAAACGGCTGGCGGCCATGCTGCCGCTTACCTGTTACACCAGCGAAGCGCTGCAGGAAGAGGGGTTTATCCCCTTCAACGGCGGCTTTGCCAGCGCTGCCCGCGAGGCGTTCAGCAGCTTCTCGGCGCTGATTTTTATCGGCGCCACCGGGATTGCCGTGCGGGTGCTGGCCCCGCTGGTGAATGACAAGCTCAGCGACCCGGCGGTGGTGGTGATTGATGAGCGCGCCCGGCACGTCATCAGCTTGCTCTCCGGCCATGCCGGGGGGGCCAATGCGCTGACCCGCTATCTCGCCGGGATGCTCGACGCCGACCCGGTGATCACCACCGCCACCGACGTCAACGAGCTGGCCGCCCTCGACACGCTGGCCTTCCAGCTGAACGCCCGGATGACCGATTTTCGCGCGGCGGTGAAAACCGTTAACCAGATGCTGGTGAGCGGTAAGCGGGTGGGGCTGTGGTGCGACGGCGAATTTACCGGGGCGCTAAGCCGCTGCGACCGGCGCGGGTTTATCCCGGTAAGCGACCTGGCGCGCTTGCCGGCGCTCGACGCCCTGATCTGCGTCACCCTGCGCCGGTCGCTGCCGCCGCTGCCGGTGCCTCACTGGAAGCTGGTGCCCCAGCGGGTGGTGGCGGGGATCGGCTGTCGGCGCGACACCCCCTGCGCGCTGCTCAGTACGTTGCTGGATCGCCAGCTTGCCGCTCAGCGTCTTGACCCGCTGGCGCTGAAAGCGATCGGCAGCGTGAGCCTGAAGGCAAACGAGCCGGGGTTGCGCCAGCTGGCTCACCGCTGCCGGGTGCCGTTCGAAACCTTTAGCGCCGAGGCGCTGCGCGAGCACGAGCACCGCTTTCCGGCCTCGTCTTTTGTCCGGGAGACGGTCGGCGTCGGCAGCGTCTCCGGCCCGGTGGCCTGGCTGCTGAGTCAGGGAAACCTGTCCGGCGAAACCCTGCGTGAGCAGGGCGTGACCATTACTTTGGGAGTAACACACTGATGTTAAGCGTAATCGGAATTGGCCCTGGCTCGCAGGCGATGATGACCATGGAAGCCGTGGAGGCCCTGCAGGCGGCAGAGATCGTGGTGGGCTACAAGACCTACACCCACCTGGTAAAAGCCTTTACCGGCGACAAGCAGGTGATCAAAACCGGCATGTGCAAAGAGATTGAGCGCTGCCAGGCGGCCATCAAGCTGGCGCAGGCCGGGCACAACGTTGCGCTGATCAGCAGCGGCGACGCCGGCATCTACGGCATGGCGGGGCTGGTGCTGGAGCTGGTTAATAAGCAGCAGCTGGACATTGAGGTCCGCCTGATCCCAGGGATGACGGCCAGTATCGCCGCCGCCTCGCTGCTCGGCGCGCCGCTGATGCATGATTTCTGCCATATCAGCCTTAGCGATCTGCTGACGCCCTGGCCGGTGATTGAAAAACGCATAGTCGCCGCCGGGGAAGCGGACTTCGTTATCTGTTTCTACAACCCCCGCAGCCGCGGCCGCGAAGGACATCTGGCGCGCGCCTTTGCGCTGCTGGCGGCCAGTAAAAGCGCAGATACGCCGGTCGGCGTAGTCAAATCCGCCGGACGCAAAAAGCAGGAGAAATGGCTGACCACCCTCGGGGAGATGGATTTTGCCCCAGTGGATATGACCAGTCTGGTGATCGTTGGCAACAAAGCGACTTACATCGACAACGGCCTGATGATCACCCCGCGAGGCTACGCGCTGTGAATCACGGCGACGTGCTGGTTATCGGGGGCACCAGCGATGCGCGGGCGATCTGCCAGCAGCTGGACGCCGCCGACGTGCGCTACACCCTGTCGGTGGCGACCCCTACCGGCGAGCGGCTGGCCGGCGATATCCGCGGGCAGATACGCTGCGGGCGAATGGAGTGGCAGCAGATGGCGGAGTGGCTCAGAGCGCAGCGCACCCGCTGGGTGATCGATGCCTCTCACCCCTACGCCGAGGTGGTCAGCCAGAATATTGTGCGCGCCTGCGCTAGCGTCGGGGTTCTGCTCAGCCGCTATCAAAGGCCGGAGCAGCTGAGCGATCTGCGCCATCCGCTACTTCACGTGGTCGGCGATCTGAACGAGGCCTGCGCGGTGGCTCGTCGCTTCGGCGAGCGGATCCTGCTGACCACCGGCAGCAAAGATCTGGCGGCCTGGCGGGCGGGACTGGCGGAGAAAACGCTGCTCGCCCGGGTGCTGCCGGTGCCGGAGGTGGTTCAGCACTGTAGCGATCTGGGGTTTGGCGTCGGGGAGATCTTTGCCCTCTGCGGGCCGTTCAGCGCCGAATTTAACGCCGCCTTTTATCGCCAGTGCCGGGCCGATGTTGTGGTGACGAAAGCCTCGGGGGCGGAAGGAGGCTATCAGGAAAAAGTACAACCCTGTCTTGATGCGGGGATCCCCTGCATCGTCATTACCCGTCCGGCGCCGCTGGTGACGGGCGATGAACTACTGCAAAGCCAGGCCGATTTCACTGCGCGGCTGACGCGCTGGCTGTCGGCGACTTGAGGAAGAGGATATGAAAAAAGCACTTCTGGTGGTGAGCTTTGGCACCAGCTATCACGACACCCGCGAAAAGAACATCGACGCCTGCGAGCGCGATCTGGCCGCCAGCTGCCCGGACCGCACGCTGTTCCGCGCCTTCACCTCGGGGATGATTATTCGCAAACTGCAGCAGCGCGATGGTATTCATATCGATACTCCGCTGCAGGCTCTGCAAAAGCTGGCCGAGCAGGGATACCAGGATGTGGCTGTCCAGTCCCTGCACATTATCAACGGCGACGAGTACGAGAAGATCGTTCGCGAAGTGCAGAGTATGCGCCCGCGCTTTCAGCGTCTGACGCTGGGCGCGCCGCTGTTGAGCGGTCATGGCGATTATGTGCAGCTGATGCAGGCCCTGCGCCAGCAGATGCCGCCGCTGGCGGCGACGGAGCGAGTGGTGTTTATGGGGCACGGCGCCAGCCACCACGCCTTCGCGGCCTACGCCTGTCTGGATCATATGATGGCGGTGCAGGGTTTTCCGGCGCGGGTGGGGGCGGTGGAAAGCTATCCCGAAGTGGACATCGTCATTAACGAACTCTCCCGCCAGGGCGTGACCGGCGTGCATCTGATGCCGCTGATGCTGGTGGCCGGCGATCATGCCATTAATGATATGGCCTCCGACGAAGACGATTCGTGGAAAACCCGCTTTAATGCCGCCGGTATTCCTGCCACGCCGTGGCTGAACGGGTTAGGGGAAAATCCGGCGGTGCGGGCAATGTTTGTTGCCCATCTGCAGCAGGCGCTGAATAACGCGATGGAGAAAGCAGCATGAGCGGCAAACTCTACGCCCTGAGCACCGGGCCGGGGGCGGCCGATCTGATCACCGTGCGTGCGGCGCGGATCCTCGGCCAGCTGGATGTGCTGTATGCGCCAGCCGGCCGCAAAGGCGGCGACAGCCTCGCGCTCTCCATCGTGCGCGAGTACCTTGGCGCACACACGGAGGTCCGCTGCTGCCATTTTCCGATGAGCGCCGACAGCGCGGAAAAAGAGGCGGTGTGGAACGACGTTACCGCGGCGCTGGCCCAGGAGGTGGCGGCGGGCAGGCAGGTCGGATTTATCACCCTCGGCGACGCCATGTTGTTCAGCACCTGGGTCTTTCTGCTGCAGCGGATTGGCTGCCCGGACTGGCTGGAGATTGTCCCTGGCGTTACCTCCTTCGCCGCCATTGCCGCGCGGGCGAAAACCCCGCTGGCTATGGAGCAGCAGTCGCTGGCGGTGATCTCCTGTACCGCGCCGGAAGCGGACATTGCCGCGGCGCTGCGCCAGCATGACAGTCTGGTGCTGATGAAAGTCTACGGCCGCTTTGCCCGCATTAAGGCGCTGCTGGCGCAGGCGGGGCTGCTGGATGCGGCGCTGATGATGTCAGAGGCCACCCTGCCGGGCGAGCAGTGCTGGCGCCGTCTGCGCGAGGTCAGCGATGACCAGCCGCTGCCCTATTTCTCGACCATCCTGGTTAACAAACAATGGGAGGAGGCGTAATGAATCAGGTGAAATCGCTGAAGCAGCTTTCGTATGGGGGGCTGGCGGCCGCTGTTCTGCTGATCATCGTCCCGCAGGAGGCGTTCGCCATGCATATCATGGAGGGCTTTTTGCCGCCGATGTGGGCGCTGGCGTGGTGGCTGCTGTTTTTACCCTGCCTGTGGTACGGCCTGGTGCGCCTGCGGCGTATCGTTCAGGAAGAGAGCAATCAGAAGGTGCTGCTGGCCCTCTGCGGGGCGTTTATTTTTGTTCTTTCGGCGCTGAAGATCCCGTCGGTGACCGGCAGCTGCTCGCATCCGACCGGCGTCGGTCTGGCGGTGATCCTCTTCGGGCCGGGCGTGGTGGCGGTGCTGGGGGCGATCGTTCTGCTGTTCCAGGCGCTGCTGCTGGCGCATGGCGGCCTGACCACCCTTGGCGCCAACGGGATGTCGATGGCGGTGATCGGCCCGATGGTCGGCTATCTGGTGTGGAAGCTGGCCTGTCGGGCGGGGATCCGTCGCGATGTCGGGGTCTTTCTCTGCGCCATGCTGGCGGATCTGATGACCTACTTTGTCACCTCCGTCCAGCTCGGGGTGGCCTTTCCCGATCCGGCAACCGGGGCAGGTGGATCGATCGCCAAGTTTATGGGCATCTTCTGCCTGACGCAGATCCCGATAGCCATCGCGGAAGGCTTGCTCACCGTGATGATCTACGATCAGCTAACCAAACGGCGACTGATCGCCGCGGAGGCACATTAATATGAAAAAGACCCTGATCCTGTTGGCGATGGTGGCCGCCCTGATGATCCTGCCATTTTTTATTAACCACGGCGGCGAGTTTGGCGGCTCGGACGGCGAAGCGGAGAGCCAGATCCAGGTGGTGGCGCCGGATTATCAACCCTGGTTCCAGCCGCTATATGAACCGGCGAGCGGCGAGATTGAGAGCCTGCTGTTTACCCTGCAGGGCTCGCTGGGCGCGGCGGTGATTTTTTACATTCTCGGATATGCGAGGGGCAGACAGCGCCGTGATGACCGGGTTTGACCGACTCAGCTACCAGAGCCGCTGGTTGCAGGTGGCGCCAGAGCGTAAGTTTCTGCTCTGGCTACTGCTGATGGTGCTGGCCTTTACGCTGCCGGCGTGGGGCCAGGCGCTGACGCTGGCGCTGACCGCCGCGCTGACCTGCTGGCTGCTGCGGGTCTCATTCTGGCGCTGGTGCCGCTGGATGGCGCTACCCTTTGGCTTTTTGCTGGTCGGCGTGCTGACCATTCTGTTCAGCGTCAGCCGCGACCCGCAGATGCTGTTAGCGAGCTTTCGGCTGGGCGCTTTCTCGATAGGGATTTCCGCCCCGGGGCTGGCCGTGGCCGGGGAGACCTTCTGGCGCAGCCTGGCGGCGATGGCGGCGACGCTCTGGCTGGTGCTTAATCTGCCTTTCCCGCAGTTGATTATTTTACTCAAGCGCGGTCGCGTACCGCGGCTGTTGACGGAGCAGATCCTGCTGACCTGGCGCTTCATTTTTATTCTGTTAGACGAGGCGATGGCGATTCACCGCGCGCAAACCCTGCGTTTTGGCTATGGTAGCGTGCCGCAGGGCTATCGCTCGCTGGCGATGCTGGTGGGACTGCTGTTCACCCGCGTCCTCCTGCGCTATCAGCAGATGAGCACGGCGCTGGATATCAAATTGTACCAGGGTGATTTTCACCTCTAAGGATAAGTATGCTTGCCACAACCGATCTCTGGTTTCGCTATCAGGATGAGCCGGTACTTAAAGGGCTGACGCTGGATTTTTCCCGCCATGCGGTGACCGGCCTGGTGGGGGCCAACGGCTGCGGAAAGTCGACGCTGTTTATGAACCTGAGCGGCCTGCTGCGCCCGCAGCAGGGGGCGGTGCTGTGGCAGGGAGAGGCGCTGAATTACAGCAAGCGCGGTCTGCTGGCGCTGCGCCAGCAGGTGGCGACGGTGTTTCAGGATCCGGATCAGCAAATCTTCTATACCGATATCGACAGCGATATCGCTTTTAGTCTGCGTAACCTCGGGGTGGCGGAAGAGGAGATCGCCCGCCGGGTGGATGAGGCGTTGACCCTCGTCGATGCCCTGGGGTTTCGCCAGCAGCCGATCCAGTGCCTCAGCCATGGGCAGAAAAAACGGGTGGCAATCGCCGGGGCGCTGGTGCTGCAGGCGCGCTACCTGCTGCTTGACGAGCCCACCGCGGGCCTCGATCCACGCGGGCGGGCGCAGATGATCGCCATCATCCGCCGCATTGTCGGGCAGGGGCGGCGGGTGGTGATCTCCAGCCACGATATCGATCTGATCTATGAGGTGAGCGACGCCGTTTACGTGCTGCGTCACGGCGAAGTACTGGCCGCGGGGGATCCCGGCGAGGTATTTGCCTGCGCGGAGACGATGGACAGGGCGGGATTGACGCAGCCGTGGCTGGTGAAACTTCATAGCGAACTGGGGCTGCCGCTGTGTAAAACCGAGGCGGAGTTTTTTCAGCGGATGCACAACAACGCGATAGGCGCGATAAAGGAGGCGTCATGACGCTGGCAGTGATGTTGCAGGGCACGGCTTCCGACGTGGGGAAAAGCGTACTGGTGGCGGGACTGTGCCGCATTTTTCATCAGGATGGGCTGCGTACCGCGCCGTTTAAATCACAGAATATGGCGCTGAACTCCGGCATTACGCCGGATGGCAAAGAGATGGGCCGGGCGCAGATTTTCCAGGCCGAAGCGGCCGGGATTGCGCCGGATGTCCGCATGAATCCGGTTTTGCTCAAGCCCACCAGCGACCGTCAGGCGCAGGTGGTCCTGATGGGGCAGGTGGCGACCAGCATGGACGCGGTGAGCTATCACCAGTACAAGCCGCGCCTGCGCGAGCAGATCCTCGCGGTCTACCAGAGCCTGGCCGGAGAGTATGAGGCGCTGGTGCTGGAAGGCGCCGGCAGTCCGGCGGAGATTAACCTGCGCGACCGCGATATCGTCAATATGGGCATGGCCGAGATGGCGCAATGCCCGGTGATCCTGGTGGCCGATATCGACCGCGGCGGGGTGTTTGCCGCGATTTACGGCACGCTGGCGCTGCTGCAGCCTCAGGAGCGGGCGCGGGTGAAAGGGGTGATTATCAATAAATTCCGCGGCGATGTGGCGCTCCTGCGCTCCGGGATAGAGCAGATCGAGGCGTTGACCGGGGTGCCGGTGCTGGGCGTTATGCCGTGGCTTGATGTGGATCTGGAGGATGAGGACGGCGTCGCGCTGCAGGCCGGGAAATACCATCGCACCGACCGGCGCGATATCGACATCGCCGTGGTTCACCTGCCGCATATCGCCAATTTTACCGACTTTAACGCCCTGGCGGCACAGCCAGACGTCCGGGTGCGCTATGTCCGCGATCCGCAGGCGCTGGCCGACGCCGACCTGGTCATTCTCCCGGGCAGTAAAAATACCCTCGGCGATCTGTGCTGGCTGCGCGAGAGCGGCATGGCGCACGCGGTCGAGCAGGCCCGGCAGCGCAAGGTGCCGCTGCTGGGGATCTGCGGCGGCTATCAGATGCTGGGCGAAACCATTATCGATGAGGTGGAGTCTGGCCTTGGCGCCCAGCCCGGGCTGGGGGTGCTGAAGACCGTGACCCACTTCGCCCAGCACAAAACCACCACCCAGGTGCAGGCGACCCTGGGGTCTGCGCTCCCGGAATGGTTAGCCGACGCGGCGGGGCTGGGCGTCAGTGGCTATGAAATTCATATGGGCGAGACGCGCCGCGAGGCAGGCTGCCCGCCGCTGCTGCAGCTGCATAAAGCGGGGCAGGCAGTGGACGACGGGGCGATAAGCGACGACGGCCTGGCGTTCGGCACCTATCTCCATGGCCTGTTCGACAGCGATGCCTTTACCCGGGCGCTGCTCAACGGCCTGCGCCAGCGCAAAGGGCTGGCGCCGCTGGACAGCGCCCTGGAGTATGCCCGCTATAAAACCCGCCAGTTTGATCGGCTGGCCGAGGCCATGCGCGAACATATCGCCATCGATAAAATTTACGCCATCATGCGCCAACATCAGGAGCCCCTATGCTGACTCTGGTTACCGGCGGCGCGCGCAGCGGCAAAAGTCGCCATGCCGAGGCGCTGATTGCCGATGCGCCGCAGGTGTTATATATCGCCACCTCGCAAATCTTTGACGACGAGATGGCCGCAAGGATCCAGCATCATCGCGAAGGCAGGCCCGCCCACTGGCGCACCGCCGAGCGCTGGCAGCAGCTTGATGAACTGATCACCCCGGCTATCGCCCCAGAGGAGGCGATTTTGCTGGAATGCATCACCACCATGGTCACCAACCTGCTGTTCGCGCTCGGCGGCGACAGCGACCCCGACGGCTGGGATTACGCCGCCATGGAACGGGCTATTGATGACGAAATTGGCGTGCTGATTGCCGCCTGTCAGCGCTGTCCGGCGCACGTCGTGCTGGTGACCAACGAGGTGGGGATGGGCATTGTGCCGGAGAACCGCCTGGCGCGGCATTTTCGCGATATCGCCGGGCGGGTCAATCAGCGCCTGGCGGCCGCGGCGGATGCGGTCTGGCTGGTGGTCTCCGGCATCGGCGTCAAAATCAAATAACTCAATCGCTGGCTGACCGGGCCAGCCCTGGCAGGGATTCTGTATGCAAAATTTAAACGCGGTTCTGCGGGCGATCCCCGCGCCGGACGCCGACGCCATGGCGCGGGCACAGCAACACATCGACGGCTTACTCAAGCCCCCCGGCAGCCTCGGGCGTCTGGAGGCGCTGGCGGTGCAGCTGGCGGGAATGCCCGGCCTGGGCGGCCAGCCGCAGGTGGCGAAAAAGGCCTTGCTGGTGATGTGCGCCGACCATGGAGTGTGGGACGAAGGGGTGGCGATTTCGCCGAAGGCGGTCACCGCCATCCAGGCGGCAAATATGACCCGCGGCACCACCGGCGTCTGCGTGCTCGCCGCCCAGGCCGGGGCGAAAGTGCATGTAATTGATGTCGGTATCGATAGCGAACCGCTCCCCGGCGTGGTGAATATGCGGGTGGCGCGGGGCTGCGGCAATATTGCCCGCGGTCCGGCGATGAGCCGTGAGCAGGGGCAGGAGCTGTTGCTGGAGGTGATGCGCTACACCCGCGCGCTGGCCCAGGAGGGCGTTACCCTGTTTGGCGTCGGCGAACTGGGGATGGCCAATACCACGCCGGCGGCAGCGATCGTCAGCGTCCTGACCGGCAGCGATGCGCAGGAGGTGGTCGGGATTGGCGCCAATCTGCCGCTGGCGAAGGTTGGCAACAAGGTGGAGGTGGTGCGGCGGGCTATCGCCGTCAATCAGCCCGACCCGAATGATGGCCTCGACGTACTGAGCAAAGTCGGTGGTTTCGATCTGCTGGGGATGACCGGTGTCATGCTGGGGGCGGCGTCCTGTGGGCTGCCGGTGGTGCTGGATGGCTTTCTCTCCTACGCGGCGGCGCTGGCGGCGTGTCAGATAGCGCCGGAGGTGAAACCGTATCTGATCCCGTCCCACTATTCGGCGGAGAAGGGGGCGCGTATCGCGTTGGCGCACCTGGGTCTCGAACCGTATCTCAATATGGGCATGCGTCTGGGAGAAGGCAGCGGCGCGGCGCTGGCGATGCCGATCGTCGAGGCGGCCTGCGCGATGTACCATCGCATGGGCATGCTGGCGGCAAGCAATATTGTGTTACCGAAGGGGTAAGCAGGAGATGGGGGCGGCAATGGCCGTTCCCGTTTTCGGCAGAGGTTTTGCCGGCGGCAGAAACAAAAAAACACCCTTGGGGGTGTTTGTAATGTTGGTTGCGGGGGCCGGATTTGAACCGACGACCTTCGGGTTATGAGCCCGACGAGCTACCAGGCTGCTCCACCCCGCGTCACCGTACTGCTTCACTTTGTCAAATTTGATTGGTTGCGGGGCCGGATTTGAACCGACGACCTTCGGGTTATGAGCCCGACGAGCTACCAGGCTGCTCCACCCGCGTCACCGTACTGCTTTACTTCATCAAATTTTAATTGGTTGCGGGGGCCGGATTTGAACCGACGACCTTCGGGTTATGAGCCCGACGAGCTACCAGGCTGCTCCACCCCGCGTCCGTGGAAGCGCACTATACTCCGCTAGCGAGATGATGCAACCTTTTTTCGACCAAATCGACATTTTTGTAAGAATTGGCTTATAAAACGCCACGTTGTGGTGTTTTTTTACACAAATCTGTGCCATCGATGAGATCGCGCATTTCAATAGCTCCGGCGCTTTGTTATCTTCAACACGCACTAAGGCTTCGCAGCAAAAGATGAGACACCATGAAAGGACGTTGGGCAAAATATGTAGCGACGGGGGCAATGCTGGCCATGCTCGCCGCCTGTTCCTCAAAACCGACCGACCGCGGTCAGCAATATAGCGATGGCAAGTTCACCCAGCCGTTTTCACTGGTAAACCAGCCGGATGCCGTCGGGGCACCGATCAACGCCGGCGACTTCTCCGAGCAGGTTAATCAAATTCGTAACGCCTCGCCACGCCTCTATAATAGCCAGAGCAACGTCTATAACGCGCTGCAGGAGTGGCTGCGCGCCGGCGGCGACACCCGTACGCTGCGCCAGTTTGGCATCGACGCCTGGCAGATGCAGGGCGTCGACAACTATGGCAACGTCCAGTTTACCGGCTACTACACGCCGGTGGTGCAGGCGCGCCACACCCGTCAGGGCGAATTCCAGTACCCCATTTACCGTATGCCGCCAAAGCGCGGTAAGCTGCCTTCCCGCGCCAGCATCTATGCCGGCGCGCTGAGCGATAACTATGTGCTGGCGTATAGCAACTCGTTGATGGATAACTTCATCATGGACGTGCAGGGCAGCGGCTATATCGACTTTGGCGATGGTTCGCCGCTCAACTTCTTTAGCTATGCCGGGAAAAACGGCTGGCCCTATCGCAGCATCGGCAAAGTGCTAATCGACCGCGGGGAAGTGAAGAAAGAAGATATGTCGATGCAGGCGATCCGCGAGTGGGGTGAGAAGCACAGCGAAGCGGAAGTGCGTGAGCTGCTGGAGCAGAACCCGTCGTTCGTGTTCTTTAAACCGCAGTCTTTCGCGCCGGTGAAAGGGGCCAGCGCTGTGCCGCTGATCGGCCGCGCCTCGGTGGCCTCCGACCGGTCGATTATTCCGCCAGGAACCACCTTGCTGGCCGAGGTGCCTCTGCTGGATAATAACGGCAAGTTTAACGGCCAGTACGAACTGCGCCTGATGGTCGCCCTCGACGTCGGCGGGGCCATCAAAGGCCAGCATTTCGACATCTATCAGGGCATTGGGCCTGACGCAGGCCACCGTGCCGGCTGGTATAACCACTACGGCCGCGTATGGGTGCTGAAAAACGCCCCGGGCGCGGGGAATGTTTTTAGCGGCTAACTCCCCTGGCCATGCCTGTTGACCAGGGCGCCCGGATGACGCCGTTTACGGCGGCCTCCGGGCGCTGTCATTTTGTTCTGAGGTTCTATGTCTGTTGTAATCAGCGATGCCTGGCGCCAGCGTTTTGGCGGTACGGCACGTTTATATGGTGAAAAAGCGCTGCAATGTTTTGCCGACGCCCACGTCTGCGTGGTCGGGATCGGCGGGGTCGGCTCCTGGGCGGCGGAAGCGCTGGCGCGGACCGGCATCGGGGCGATCACCCTTATCGATATGGACGATGTCTGCGTCACCAACACCAATCGTCAGATCCACGCCCTCAGCGGCAACGTCGGGCTGGCGAAAGCGGAGGTGATGGCGGAGCGTATTCGTCTCATCAACCCGGAGTGTCGGGTGACGGTGGTGGATGATTTCGTGACCCCGGAAAACGTGGCGGAATATCTTGGCGTCGGCTTTAGCTATGTTATCGACGCGATCGATAGCGTCCGGCCGAAAGCGGCGCTTATCGCCTGGTGTCGCCGCTACAAGGTGCCGCTGGTGACTACCGGCGGGGCGGGTGGTCAGATTGACCCAACGCAGATCCAGGTCGCTGACCTGGCGAAGACCATCCAGGATCCGCTGGCGGCCAAACTGCGCGAGCGGCTGAAAAGCCAGTTTGGGGTGGTGAAAAACAGCAAAGGTAAGCTCGGTGTAGACTGCGTCTTCTCTACGGAAGCGCTGGTCTACCCGCAGGCGGACGGCAGCGTCTGCGCAATGAAGAGCACGGCGGAAGGGCCGAAGCGGATGGACTGCGCTTCCGGCTTTGGCGCGGCGACGATGGTGACCGCGACCTTCGGCTTCGTCGCGGTGTCGCATGCCCTGAAGAAGATGCTGGCGAAAGCGCAGCGTGACGCTGCGGCTGCCGGAAAGTAGTTTGCCCACCGGGCGCGGCGGCGGGAAAGCGAAATCGTGAGATTACCTTTCGCGGGCGGCGGCGAGCACCGCCTCGCTCAGGGCGCTGAGGCCCTGGCTGCGCGAGGCGCTGAGCTGGCCGCGCAGCCCCAGCTCGTCGAACAGCGCCAGCGGATCCTGCGCCAGGATCCCGGCGCGGGTTTTTCCTTCCACGGCGGTTAAAAGTACCGCCAGCAGACCGCGCACAATCCTTCCTTCGCTGTCGCCAAAGAAGTGCAGCCTGCCCTCGGCGTCCTCCTCATAGCCCAGCCAGACGCGGTTCTCACAGCCGGCAATCTCATGGGCCTGCGCTTTGCGCTCGTCGGTCAGCGTCGGCAGCTTTTTGCCCAATAAAATCAGCTGACGGTATTTATCCTCCCACTGGTTCAGCGGGGCGAAGATCTGGCGCAGCGTAGCGTCGGTAATGGTTGTGCCGAAGGGGTGCAGAGTTGTCATTAATCCACCAGAATTTCCAGGGCGCGATCCACCGCGTGGACCAGCGCCGCAACATCGTCTTGGGTATTGTAGGGGGCGAAAGAGGCCCGCAGGGTGCCGCTGACCCCTAAGGCCGCCAGCAGCGGCTGGGCGCAGTGTTGCCCGGCGCGCAGGGCAATGCCGGACTCCGCCAGCAGCGTCACCAGATCGCTGTGATGAATACCCTCAAATTCAAAGGCCAGCAGGCTTGACTGCTGGCAGCGGAAAGAGCGGAAGCCCGGCCGTTTCGCCAGTTCCTCTTCCGCCAGGCTCGCCAGACTGCGGCTCCAGTTTTCCGCCTGGCCGATATCGCTCTGCGCCAGCCACTCCAGCGCGGCGCTGAGGCCGATAACCCCGGCGACATTCGGCGTACCGGCCTCGAGGCCATAGGGGGCCGGCTGCGGCGTAAAGCCGTCAAAGCTGACCTCGGCGATCATTTTCCCGCCGCCGAGCCAGGGCGACATCGCTGCCAGCAGCTCGCTTTTGCCGTACAGGGCGCCGATCCCGGTCGGGCCATACAGCTTATGGCCGGAAAAGGCGTAAAAATCGATATCCAGCGCCTGCACGTCAGCGGGGAAATGCACCGCCCCCTGGGCGCCATCAACCATCACCACCATCCCGGCGGCGTGGGCAAGGCGGATAGCCTGCGCCAGGTCCGGGCAGCCGCCGGTGACGTTGGACATCTGGCCGATGGCCAGCACCCGGCTGCGCGGGGTAATCAGCGCGCTGAGGCTGGCGATATCTGGCAGGCGGTCGGCGCCAAGCGGCAGTTTGACCACTCTGGCGCCGGTCTGCGCGGCCACCATCAGCCAGGGCACGAGGTTGGCATGATGCTCGGCTTCGCTAACGATAATTTCATCGCCAGGCTGCAGGCGCGGCCGGACGTAGCTTTGCGCCACCATATTGATGGCCTCGGTGGTCCCCCGCGTCCAGACGATATCTTTGCCGGAAGGGGCGTTAAGCCACGCCGCCACGCGATCGCGGGCCGCCTCGTAGCGCTCGGTCAGCCGCTGGGCGGCGGCGAACTGGCTGCGATGGACATTGCCGGCGCTCAGGCGATAAAACTGGTCGCTGGCGTCGATCACCGCCAGCGGTTTGAGCGCTGTCGCCGCGCTGTCGAGATAGACGCCGGCATCGGCCAGAGACGGAAACTGCGCGCGAAAGTGCGCCGGGTTGAATGCGTTCATGGAATTCCTCGTATCAATACCGCGATCGTCGCGCAATTTGCCGGGCGTGACAAGGTCTCTGCGTCCTGTGGAATTGTCCGAATGTGACTCCACGTCGGTCAAAGAGGGTTATGCTGAAAAGTGTTGGGTTTGTGTTTTAACCTATTACTTAACGAGTTACGAATAGTATAAATAGCCGTAAGGAGAGAAGAATGAAAATGACTAAGGCCGCTGCGATTATCTCTGCCTGTATGCTGACTTTAGGCCTGAGCGCCTGTTCCTCTAACTATGTGATGCATACCAACGATGGGCGGACCATCGTTACCGACGGGAAACCGCAAACCGATAATGACACTGGCATGATCTCGTATAAAGACGCGTGGGGCAACAAACAGCAGATCAATCGTTCTGACGTGAAACAACTGGGTGAACTGGACGAGTAAGGCAGTAAAAAGGCAAAAAAAAGCACCGCGCGTTGCGGTGCTACATTAAATCACTATGGACAGACAGGGTAAATGTACAGGAAGTGAAAAGGGGTAGCTTTGCTACCAGGGTCTGCAAAAACAGACCAATTGCAAACACAACAACACAACATCACAACCGTAAGCCAAAAGCTTGATGGAACACGCATTCCAAAAAAAGCTTCTCGTTCCGGCTCAGGAAGTGCCGCCACTATAGGTATTTGCTGGTAGAACCTCAACGGACAATTTATAATGGCTCAGATAAAAAAAACTAATAGGTTAATCATTGTTTCCTATTTGTTAAATTGAGTTAACATCTAAGCCAGAATAACCATGTCGAAGCGATTACCACCTCTGAATGCATTACGTGTTTTTGATGCAGCCGCACGTCATCTCAGCTTCACTCGGGCAGCCGATGAGCTTTTTGTGACGCAGGCCGCAGTCAGCCATCAAATCAAGTCTCTCGAGGATTTTCTGGGCCTTAAGCTGTTCCGTCGGCGCAATCGTTCGCTGCTGTTAACGGAAGAAGGGCAGAGCTATTTTCAGGATATTAAAGAGATTTTTTCGCAACTGACGGAAGCGACGCGTAAACTGCAGGCGCGCAGCGCCAAAGGGGCATTAACGGTCAGTTTATTGCCAAGTTTCGCCATTCAGTGGCTGGTGCCAAGACTCACAAGCTTTAACTCAGCTTATCCGGGAATCGACGTCAGGATCCAGGCGGTGGACCGTCAGGAGGATAAGCTGGCGGACGATGTTGATGTGGCGATTTTTTACGGCCGCGGCAACTGGCCGGGCCTGCGTGTGGAAAAATTGTACGCCGAGTATCTGCTGCCGGTCTGTTCCCCGCTCTTGCTCACCGGCGACAAAGCATTGAAAACGCCTGCCGATCTGGCGCAACATACCCTGCTTCACGATGCGTCCCGCCGCGACTGGCAAACTTATACCCGTCAGCTTGGTCTAAGCCATATTAATGTGCAGCAGGGGCCGATTTTCAGCCATAGCGCGATGGTGCTGCAGGCGGCCATTCACGGGCAGGGCGTGGCGCTGGCCAACAACGTCATGGCGCAGTCCGAAATTGAAGCCGGTCGTCTGGTGTGTCCGTTTAATGATGTTCTGGTCAGTAAGAATGCGTTTTACCTT
Source organism: Klebsiella sp. KPN54798 (assembly GCF_021184225.1). Taxonomy (NCBI): domain Bacteria; kingdom Pseudomonadati; phylum Pseudomonadota; class Gammaproteobacteria; order Enterobacterales; family Enterobacteriaceae; genus Klebsiella; species Klebsiella sp. KPN54798. The sequence continues at coordinate 950,993 of NZ_CP089234.1, forward strand.
GTTTGCCATGACAGTCAGGCAGAACTGGGTAAAATAGCCGCTTTCCGGCAGTGGATCCTGGCGAAAGCGGCAAGTGAACAAGAAAAATTCCGCTTTCGTTATGAACAATAATTACTTGTAGGGTAACAACATGACCAGCCGTTTTATGCTGATATTCGCCGCGATTAGCGGCTTTATCTTTGTGGCTCTGGGCGCCTTTGGCGCGCATGTCTTAAGTCAATCGCTCGGCGCGGCGGAGATGGCCTGGATCCATACCGGCCTGGAGTATCAGGCCTTCCATACCCTGGCGATTTTTGGTCTGGCGGTGGCGATGCAGCGTCGGATCAGTATCTGGTTCTACTGGAGCAGCGTATTTCTGGCGTTAGGGACCGTGCTGTTCAGCGGCAGCCTCTATTGTCTGGCGCTCTCTCATTTACGTCTGTGGGCGTTCGTGACCCCGGTGGGCGGCGTAAGCTTCCTCGCCGGTTGGGTTTTAATGTTAATTGGTGCAATTCGTCTGAAACGTAAGGGCGTTGTTCATGAATAAGGTTGTCCTCTATTGTCGCCCTGGGTTTGAGAAAGAGTGCGCAGCAGAAATTACCGATAAGGCAGCCCGCCTTGAGGTGTTTGGTTTTGCCCGGGTCAAAGAAGACTCTGGCTATGTAATTTTTGAAGGTTATCAGCAGGACGACGGCGAGAAGCTGGTGCGCGATCTGCCGTTCAGCTCGCTAATTTTCGCCCGACAGATGTTTGTGGTCGGCGAACTGCTGCGCGACCTGCCGCCGGAGGATCGCATAACCCCGATCGTCGGCATGCTGCAGGGCGTGGTGGAGAAGGGTGGCGAGCTGCGTGTGGAAGTGGCGGATACCAACGAAAGCAAAGAGCTGATGAAGTTCTGCCGCAAGTTTACGGTGCCGTTACGCGCGGCGCTGCGCGAGGCGGGCGTGCTGACCAACTATGAAACGCCAAAGCGACCGGTGGTGCATGTGTTCTTTATCGCACCCGGCTGCTGCTATACCGGCTACTCATACAGCAACAACAACTCACCGTTCTATATGGGCATTCCGCGGCTGAAGTTTCCGTCCGACGCCCCGAGCCGTTCCACCCTCAAGCTGGAAGAGGCGTTCCACGTCTTTATTCCGGCGGACGAGTGGGACGAGCGTCTGGCGAACGGCATGTATGCCGTCGATCTCGGCGCCTGCCCGGGCGGCTGGACCTATCAGCTGGTGAAGCGCAACATGTGGGTCTCTTCGGTCGATAACGGCCCGATGGCCCAGAGCCTGATGGATACCGGCCAGGTGACCTGGCTGCGCGAAGACGGTTTCCGCTATCGTCCGAACCGCAACAACATCTCGTGGATGGTCTGCGATATGGTGGAGAAACCGGCGAAGGTGGCGGCGCTGATGGCGCAGTGGCTGGTCAACGGCTGGTGCCGGGAGACCATCTTCAACCTCAAGCTGCCGATGAAAAAGCGCTATGAAGAGGTGTCGCAGAATCTGGCCTATATTCAGGCCCAGCTGGACGAGCACGGCGTTAACGCCCAGATCCAGGCGCGTCAGCTGTATCACGATCGTGAAGAGGTGACCGTTCACGTGCGCCGCCTGTGGGCCGCCGTCGGCGGACGTCGCGACGAGCGTTAATCCTTCCCCCTCAGGCCGGAGACGCGTGCGCGTCCTCCGGCCTTCCCCTTAAGGCTGCGGCGCATCCGACACAATATGCGTCACGTCATCCAGATGACCAATCCTCGCCTCGCCGGAGCGGTTGAACTTGCTTTTGTCGATCAGCAGTAGCGACTGCGCCGCCCGCTTAAGCAGGATCGATTTGAAGTCGGCATTGAACGCATTGGAGTCCCACAGCGCGCCCTGCGGGTCGATGCCTTCGCAGGAAAAAATAAACAGATCGATCTCCAGCGATTTCAGCTGGGAAATCAGCGCCGGGTTCACGTAGCAGCCATATTTCCGCTGCAGAGTGCCGCCGGAGCAGGTGAGCGTGATCTGGTCGCGTTTGGCCAGCTCCTGGCAGATGGGCTGGCTGTTGGTAAAGACGTGCAGCGGGCGGTCCGGCAGCTGGCGGGCGAGATACCAGCAGGTGGAGCTGGCATCGAGGGCGATCACCATCCCTTCGTCAATCCAGGCCAGCGCTTCGCGGGCGATGTCGGCTTTATGCGCGTAATGGCTTTTCAGGCGCATGTGGAAAGGATCGCCGCTGTCCTGGCTGCGCTGGTGGATCACTTTGGCCCGGCCGTGGTTACGCAGCACTTTGCCCTGCGCCTGCAGCTCGCTCAGATCGCGGCGAATAGTTTCCCTGCTGACGTTGAGCTGTTTTGACAACGTTTCGGTGGTCAGGCTGCTGTGGGTGATCAGGAGATCGACGATCGCCTGCTGGCGGGCTGCTTTCATTTATTCTCATCCCATCATTGATTGAGCGTCTGCATCAGGCAGACGCTCCGGCATGAGATTACGGCGTGACTCCTTTTTTTAAAAGGATATTTCCGTACTTAGCGCACTCTCCTGTGATAACGATCGCAAAGGCTTTTTGCGCCCGGTCGTAGAAGGCAAAGCGGTCAATCCGCACGATATCCGGGCAGGGGGCCTGCGCCGATAGCGCCTGCCGATAGCGCTGTTCCACCGTCGGGTCGAGCGCATCGCCTTCGACGGCGGCCATCATCACCACCGGCGGCGCATAGCTGTCTAATTCGAACAGCGGGATAATCGCCTGCAGCAGATCGCTGACTCGCAGGCCATCGGCTCGGATCACCTGCGGCCCCATGCTGTGCGCCGGGAAATGGGCATCGGAAAAAATGATTTCATCCCCATGGCCCATTTCGGCCAGCACTTTCAGTAGTTCCGGCGATATAAGCGGGGAAATGGTTTTGAGCATCTCAGGCTTCCTCTATCAGTTCAGGTTCAGTTTGCGGCCAGAAATAGCGGTAGCGGTACGCGACCTGCGCTCTGGCCTGTTCTGGCGAAGAGAACTCGCCCACGCCATACCAGCCAAACATCGCCGCGCCGGCCACGGTGGTTTCGGCATCGTCGAGGACTTTGATCGGTATCCCGAGTCGGTTGGCCTTGATCTGGTTCCATAGCGCGTTGCGGCTGCCGCCGCCCACCAGCAGCAGCTCTTTCGCCCTGAAGCCGCCGATTTTTTCCAGGGTTTGCAGATGCTGCGCCAGCTGATCGCTTAACCCCTCCAGCGCGGCGCGGTAAAAATGGCCGCGGGTGGTGTTGAGCGTGACGCCCTGCCAGCCGGCGTGCTGGCTGGCGAGCAGGTCGCACTGCATCCTGACGCCCTGGGCGCCGGGCGGGATCGCCTGCGCTTCGTCAATCAGCGTCTGCCATGGGGTGTCAGCGCTATACAGCAGTTTGCGCACCCACTCGAGCACGCCGGAGGCCAGCCACTGCATCCCCGGGTTATAGCGGCCCGGCTGGCTGTCCAGCTCGCAGGTGGAGCCGCTGTAGTCACAGAGCAGCGAGGTGTCGACCTGCGCGCTGCGCACCATCAGGATCTCCCAGGTCCCGGAGGAGAGCACCGGCTCATCCTGCCCGGCGCCGGCGCCAAACAGAGCGAACTGGGTGTCATGCCCGGCCGAGATAACCGGGATCCCGACGGGGAGGCCCAGCAGCGCAGCGGCCTCCGGCAGCAGGGCGCCGATCGGCTGGCCTGCTTCAACCAGCCGCGGGAACAGGCGGCGCGGCAGGCCGGTCGCCTGCAGGATCGGCGCGCTGAAATCGCGCTGCCGGAGATCGAGCATCTGGCTGGTGCCCGCCATGGTGAGGTCGGTGGTGAACTCCCCGGTCAGCCGATGGTTGATCAGCGATGAAATAAACAGCCAGGCATGGGCCTGCGCCAGCAGCTGCGGGTGGTTCTCTTTCAGCCACACCAGCTTATACAGGGTGTTGAACGCAAACGCGCCGACGCCGGCTATCTGCTGCAGCTGGCGCGCGGGCATATACTGGCTGATTTTCTCCATCACCGCCGCGGTGCGCGGGCATTTCCAGCTGATGATCGGATACAGCAGGGCACCCTTCTCATCTACCAGCGCGCCATCGACGCCAAAGGTCGTGACGGTAATGCCGCGCACCGTGCAGGAGGCCAGCTGGTCATGGATCTGCCGACAGCAGTCGGCAAAGCGCTGCATAATGGCCTCCAGCGACCACTGGTGCCAGTCGCTTTTTTCCGCCGCGATGTCGCTGGCGTTCGCCGTTGCGGCGCGGGCGATAATGTTCCCTTGTCGATCCACGGCCATCGCCCGCACGTTCGTGGCGCCGCAGTCGAGGACCAGGATAACGTCTTGCTTCATAGTGACTCCCGAAACAACATTGCCGGATGGCGCAGCGCTTATCCGGCCTACAGACCGCGCGCGTCTGTAGGCCAGGTAAGCCTGCGCTTCCGGGCGAAACCAACCTGTTAACGCTTATACAGCGGCCCGTAGTTCTGGCAGGCGCGGTAGTCCTGGCCCTCGATATCCATGCCGTGCGCGGCCCAGGCGGAAGGGCGATAGATTTTCGCCTCTTCCACGTTGTGCATGCAGACCGGAATGCGCAGCATGGCGGCGAGGGTAATGAAATCTGCGCCAACGTGGCCGATGGTCAGCACGCCGTGGTTGGCGCCCCAGTTGGCCATCACCGAGTACACATCGCTGAACGGGCCCTTGCCGGTCAGGCGTGGGGCAAACCAGGTGGTGGGCCAGGTGGAGTTGGTGCGGGCGTCGAGCTGGTCGTGCATCGCTTTGGGCAGCGCTACGCTCCAGCCTTCGGCAATTTGCAGCACCGGCCCCAGACCTTTGATGATGTTCACCCGGGTCATGGTGAACGGCACGCCGCCTTCGGTCAGGAAGCGGGAAGAGAAGCCGCCGCCGCGGAAGTATTCGTGGATCGCCGGGCACCATTCGGTCGCCGCGAGGCAGGCATCCGCCTCGCTCTGCTCAATCTCCCAGTGGGGTTTCATCGTCGGATTGCCCTGCGCGTCGCGCTGCTGGCAGGAGCCGTCCAGCGCCGCAGAGCCGGAGTTAATCAGGTGAATGATGCCGTGCTCCGCCCGCCCGGTGAGCGGCTGCCCGGTGACCCGTTCAACGGCATCCGGCGACCAGTAGGTGCGTACGTCGGCAAACACCTGGGCGGTGCCGGTGAGCTGATGGCCCATCAGCATGGCCACGCCGTTGAGGCTGTCGTTTTCGGTAGCGACGACAAACGGTTCGCGCACCCCGTTCCAGTCAAAAGAGCTGTTGAGCAGCGCTTCGGCGGTATCGCCATTGGGGTATTGATCGGTCCAGTGGCGCTGACCCTGGAAACCGGCGGCGATGGCGTTGTAACCCAGCGACTCCTCCACCAGCCCTTTTTCTGCGAGCTTCGGGTTACCCTGCATCATGTCGCGGATGCACATCGCCATCAGCAGGCTCTCTTTCAGCACCGCGCGGCTCTGCGTTTCATTGCGCTTATACTGCTCAGCGTTCTGATCTTCGCCGTAGCGGAAGTGTTTATCCGCCCACGCCAGCGCCATCTCCAGCTCGGTTTCATCATAGATTTTTTGATCGATTCGCCGGCGCAGCTCCGTCATGTCGACAGCCTGCACCTTCATGCCGAGCCAGGACTCAAAAAAGTTGTGGTCGACGATAGATCCGGCGATGCCCATTGAGACGCCGCCCAGCGACAGATAGCTTTTCCCTTTCATACTGGCGACAGCCAGGCCGGCGCGAGCGAAGCGCAACAGCTTTTCTTCGACATCCGCCGGGATCGAGGTGTCATCGGCATCCTGCACGTCATGTCCGTAGATGGAGAACGCCGGGATCCCTTTCTGGCTATGGGCCGCCAGCGCCGCGGCCAGATAGACCGCCCCCGGACGCTCGGTGCCGTTAAAGCCCCAGATGGCCTTCGGGCGCAGCGGATCCATGTCGATGGTTTCGCTGCCGTAGCACCAGCAGGGGGTGACGGTGATGGTGACGCCGACGTTCTGGCTGCTGAATTTCTCTTCACAGGCGGCCGACTCGGCCATGCCGGCGATGCAGGTATCGGCAATCACGCACTCCACCCGGGCGCCGCAGGCGTGGCGCAGTTTCTCGCTGATAAGCGCGGCGGTGGCTTTCGCCATGTTCATGGTTTGCGCTTCCAGCGACTCGCGGACCCCCATGCGACGACCATCGATTACCGGACGAATACCGATCTTCGGTAAGCTGATTTTTTTCATTACAGATCCCTCAGGTTATGCGGATAACAGGTTTAGTTCGTCGCCGCTTGTGAACGGAAACGGGCAAAAATAAAGATGATGGCGAAGCACAGCGCCGGGACCAGTTCGGCGGTCGGGATATTGCCGGCGGCGTCGCTGACAAAGCCCATCACCGGGGTAACGATCCCGCCGCCGATAATGGTCATGACGATAAATGACGAGCCATATTTGGTGTCCTGGCCCAGATGCTTAATCCCCAGCGAGAAGATGGTCGGGTACTGAATGGACATAAAGGCGCTGCACAGGGTCAGGGCCAGCAGACCGACGTGGCCGCCGCTGAAGGCGGAGAGCAAGCAGAGCAGCATGGCGATAAACGCATAGATAGCGAGCACGTTGTGCGGCGCGAAGCGGCGGATAAGCCAGGTGCCGGTAAAACGGCCGATAAAGAAGCAGACCATGGTGGCGGTCAGGTAGTTGGCGGCGAAACCGGCCGTCATGCCCGGGATCTCTTCGATAGCGTAGCGAATCAGGTAGCTCCAGCAGGCGGTTTGCGCGCCGACGTAGCAGAACTGGGCCAGTACCGCCCAGCGCCAGTGGCGGATGCGCATCAGGCGCGTCAGCGAGGCGAAAAAAGTGCTCTGCGCGCTGTCGCTGTGGTCATCGCTTTGCAGGGAGGGGAAGCGGGTGCAGACGATCAGCAGGGCGACCAGCAGGACAATGGCCACGATAATCATATAGGGGGTTTGTACCGACAGGACCAGACTGTGCTTCCAGGCGCTGAGCTGTTCCGGCGTCATTTTATCCAGCACCTCCTGCGACTGATGCGGGACGTTAGACAAAATAAGACTCTGGCCAAATACCACGGCAATAATGGCGCCGAATGAGTTAAAGGTCTGGGCCAGATTAAGGCGGAAGTGACCGCCGCTTTCCGGACCGAGGACGGTGACAAACGGGTTGGCCGCGGTTTCCAGACAGCCAAGCCCGGCAGCGATAATAAATAATCCAATGAGAAATAAGGTGTAATTCATCACTTCGGCGGCAGGCCAGAACAGCGCGGCGCCGCAGGCATATAAAAACAGACCCGTAAGGATGCCGGCTTTGTAGCTGAATTTTTTCATCAACATCCCGGCGGGGATGGGAATAATAAAATAGCCAAAGTAAAAGGCCGATTGAATTAATCCGGCCTGGAAGTTAGTCAGGGTAAAGGCCTGTTGAAATTGCGGTAATAAAATATCATTCAGATTATTAGCCACGGCCCACAGAAAAAAGAGGGAGCACAGCAGAGCGAAAGGAATAATGTAGCTCTTACTCTGCCCGCTCTCCATGGCGCGGTAACTTTGCGTTGGTATCGTTGTGTTTCCCATAGCGTCCTCATCAGTTCAGAAGCATTTACAACAGCATTCAGGGCGCAGTCTGGTGCTGCAGCAGACCGCAAAATTAAGTGAGCTCAGGTGACGCGCCGGTGAGTGAAATGAAAGTCACGGCGGAACTCATGGCTTCATTTTCAAATAAAAACCGCCTGTTAATATGATGATGGTCACACTTAACGTACTGTGGGCCATTTTATGTGATTATTGTCACTTTAATTTTTCAAAAACGCTGACCGTTTGAGAAAATAAATTCACAAAACCACAACGCTAATGACCGAATGAATATATATCGTGGAAAACGGGCAAATGTTACAAAGAAATAAAATGCCCGCTTGATGAAATATTATTAAGAACGGGCATTTTAATCTCTCTCGTAATGGGCATGGTTGCTTTATTCATGGCGGAATAATTGACGCGGCTCACAAAAAATAATCATGAAAATTCCCCTTTGAATATTCAGGTTGATGATGAAGACCATTATTCACCCTATCCCACGGTAGCCGACGATATTTCTGTTGCCCTGCCGTTGATGGATGATGAGTCACCAAAAGAGGAACGCAATGGAAAGAAACAGACTGGCCCGGCAGATTATCGATACCTGCCTGGAAATGACCCGCCTGGGGTTAAATCAGGGGACCGCCGGCAATGTCAGCGTGCGCTATCAGGGAGGAATGCTGATCACCCCTACCGGTATCCCATATGAAAAGCTGACGGAAGACAAGATCGTCTTTATTGATGCCGACGGCCAGCATGAGCAGGGAAAACTGCCCTCCAGCGAATGGCGTTTTCATCAGGCGGCCTACCAGACGCGACCCGATGCCCAGGCGGTGGTCCACAATCACGCTGTCCATTGTACGGCGGTGTCGATCCTCAACCGGCCCATCCCGGCCATTCACTATATGATCGCCGCGGCCGGCGGGAATTCGATCCCCTGCGCGCCCTATGCCACCTTCGGCACCCGCGAACTGTCTGAGCATGTCGCGGTGGCGCTGAAGCACCGCAAAGCCACGCTGCTGCAGCATCACGGCCTGATCGCCTGCGAGGCCAGCCTGGAGAAAGCGCTCTGGCTGGCGCATGAAGTGGAGGTCCTGGCCCAGCTCTACCTCAGTACGCTGGCGATTACCGACCCGGTCCCGGTGCTGGATGACGAGGCGATCGCCATCGTGCTGGAGAAGTTCAAAACCTACGGATTACGCATTGAAGAGTGATGCCGCAACGCTAACAGGAGAGCCACGATGGCAAACAGAATGATCCTCAATGAAACGGCATGGTTTGGCCGGGGGGCGATAAACGCATTAACCGATGAAGCGGTGCGGCGCGGCTATCGTAAAGCATTGATCGTCACCGACAGCACTCTCGCCCGCTGCGGCGTGGCGGCGAAAGTCACCGACAAACTGGATGCCGCCGGGCTGGCATGGGATATGTTCAGCGACGTGATCCCTAACCCGACCATCGCCGTGGTCCAGCAGGGGCTGCAGGCCTTTCAACGCAGCGGGGCGGATTACCTGATCGCCATCGGCGGCGGTTCGCCGCAGGATACCTGTAAGGCGATCGGTATTATTCAGCGTAACCCGGAATTCGCCGATGTCCGTAGCCTCGAGGGGCTGTCGCCCACCCGTCAGCCCAGCGTGCCGATCTTCGCGGTGCCGACCACCGCGGGTACCGCGGCGGAGGTGACGATTAACTATGTCATCACCGATGAAGAACAGCGGCGCAAATTCGTCTGCGTCGATCCGCATGATATCCCGCAGGTGGCCTTTATCGATGCCGATATGATGGACGCTATGCCGCCGGCGCTGAAGGCGGCTACCGGCGTGGACGCCCTGACGCATGCTATCGAAGGGTACCTCACTCGCGGCGCCTGGGCTTTGACCGATGCTCTGCACCTCAAGGCCATCGAGATCATCGCCGGCGCGCTGCGCGGCTCGGTTGCCGGAGACGCCGGCGCGGGGGAAGCTATGGCGCTCGGCCAGTATGTGGCGGGGATGGGATTTTCCAACGTTGGGCTTGGCCTGGTACACGGTATGGCGCATCCGCTCGGCGCTTTTTACAACACGCCGCACGGCGTGGCGAATGCCATCCTGCTGCCGCACGTGATGCGCTTTAATGCTGAGGCGACCGGGGAAAAATATCGCGACATCGCCCGGGCGATGGGCGTTAGGGTGGAAGCGTTAAGCCTGACCGCCGCGCGCGAGGCGGCAGTAGAGGCGGTCTGCCAGCTTAACCGCGATGTCGGTATTCCCGGCCATCTGCGTGAGGTGGGCGTCAGGAAAGAGGATATTCCGGCGCTGGCCCAGGCGGCGCTGGCGGATGTGTGTACCGGCGGCAACCCGCGCGAGGCGAGCCTGGCGGATATCGTCGGGTTATATCAGGCGGCCTGGTGATTGCCTGGCCCGGGTAAAGCAGGCAGTTACCCTGCACCGGCGCACCTCTTAACGATGGTCAGCGCGTCAGCCGCAGCTGCTGCAGATTGCCGTCCAGCTGGAGGTCGGTCTGCAGGCGGGCCACCTCCCGGCAGGTGAAGGCCATCTCCTGATGCGCGGCCAGCTTTTTGCGCCACTTCTCCGGGACCTCGGCCAGACGGGCGTACAGCCCCTCCAGGTCCTGAAACTCGTTCAGCAGCTGGGCGGCGCTTTTGGGTCCAATGCCCGCCACGCCCGGCACCTTCGAGCTGCTGATCCCCGCCAGCCCCCAGTAATCCGCCAGCTGCTCCGGGGTGACGCCGAACTCGCTGGCGATGAAGGGGGCGTCCAGCCAGCGCTTCTGAAAGTAGTCGCGGATGCGGATGGTGGGCGACAGCAGCTGGCAATAGCCTTTGTCGGTGGAGACGATGGTGGCCTGATGGCCCGCCTGGGCCACCTTTACCGCCAGGGTGGCGGCGAGATCGTCCGCTTCGCTGCCCGGCGAGGCCCAGCAGCGGATCCCCCGCTGTTCGAAGGCGGCCCGCAGCGCCGGCATCTCGGCGACCAGCGTCTCCGGCATCGGCGCGCGGCCGGCTTTGTACTCCGGCAGGCGCTGGTGGCGCCAGCCGTGGGCGCGATCCTCATCATCGAACACCGCCACCGCGTGGGTGGGCTGACTGTGGACAATCAGCTGCTCCAGGGCATGCAGGCAGGTATCGACGCAGGGTGAACCCTGCACCGCGTGGATGCGGCGGATCAGATTTAACGCGTCGACGATTAACAGATGAACAGCCACAGATACCCCCTTATTCTCAGCGTCTTTAGGGTAACATCGCCATCAGATCGAGGCTATCTGCGCCTGAACAATCAGGAAGATAACGCGCAAATTTCGCTAACTGACCGCCATCAGCGGTCTGATGACGTCCGGCGCGGGTTCGCCGTACCACACCGCTTCGCGCACCGGGACCGGTTTGGCGATAAGCCCGAGGGCGTAAAAGCGATCGGCGATGGTCTGCTGGGCGCGGATCACCGACAGATCCATCGGCCGCGGGCGATGGCTGCGGCGGGCGAGGGCAATACTCAGCGACCGGGCGTCGATCCCCAGCTCTGCCGAGAGTAAGCGGGCCGCTTCGCCGCGATGCGAGTCGATAAACTGCCCGGTGTGGGTCAGCTCCGTCAGCAGGCGGCGCATGATATCGCCATGCTGAGCGAGGTAGTCCCGTCGCGAAAGATAAAACTGATGGTTGTTGACCCGGCCTTCGCCGCTGGCGACCACCCGCAGTTCGCCGGTGTGTTCGGCGTCGCTGAGCAGCGGATCCCACATCATCCAGGCGTCAACCGCCAGATAGTCGCTGGCGGTCAGCGGATATTTCGGCGGGGTATAGACCACCCGCACATCGTTCAGACCCAGGCCGGCGTCCTCGAGGATCTGCAGCAGCAGCCAGTGGACATTCGACCCTTTATTGAGGGCGATGCGTTTACCGCGCAGATCGCTGAGCTGGCGAATGTCGCTCTCCTGCGGGACGACCATCGCCACGCTGCGCGGCGCCGGCGGCTCCCACGCCACGTACATCAGTTCGCTATTGCTGGCCTGGGCAAACACCGGCGGCGCTTCTCCGGTGGTGCCGAAGTCGATCTCGTTGCAGGCGAGGGCATGGAGGAGCTGCGGTCCGGCAGGAAACTCACTCCACAGCACGTTGACGCCGAGGCTGGCGAAGGCGGTTTCCAGACTCTGACGGGCTTTCAGGATCCCGAGGCTGCCGAAGCGCTGGTAGCCAATGCGCAGTTCGCGATCGGCCCCGGCTGCGTTGGCGAACGCCCGCGGCGGCGCAGGCGGGCGGCGGCGGCTTTTGATCAGCCCGAGGTTAGCGAGCTGGGTGCGCAAGGTATGCCGGCTGATCCCCAACAGCGCGGCCGCCTGGCTCTGGTTATCGTCGCAATGCGCCATGGCGTGGCGAATCAGGGCGCTGGTCACTCGCTGCCACAGCGGCTCGCCGGGAAGCGCCAGCTGGTGGCGAATAAAGTCGTCCAGTTCATGATCGCTCGCCGGCCCCGGGGCGTCGTTGAGCGTCGCCAGGCGCAGCTGGGCAGGACTGATCTCCTCTTCTTTACTGAGCAGCACCGCGTTGTGCAGGGTGTTTTCCAGCTCGCGAATATTGCCCGGCCACGAATAGTCCATCAGCCGGGCCAGTGATTCCGGCGCCAGACGCAGGGTTGGCCGCCCGAGGCGCCGGGCGTAGAGTGATAAAAAGTGGTGCGCCAGCAGCGGGATATCCTGCCGACGCTGGCGCAGCGGCGGCAGCGGCACCACCGCGATATTCAGTCGATAGTAGAGATCCTCGCGAAAGCGGCGCTCGCGGATCGCCTGGGCCAGGTCAACGTGGGTGGCGGCAATCACCCGGACATTCACTTTAATCGCTTTGCGTGAGCCGACGCGGGTAATTTCACGCTCCTGCAGCACTCGCAGCAGCTTGACCTGCAGCGGCAGGCTTAATTCGCCGATCTCGTCCAGCAGCAGCGTCCCCCCTTCCGCGGCTTCAAACCAGCCGGGCTGTCCCTGCTGCGCGCCGGTGAAGGCGCCTTTCTCATGGCCGAACAGTTCAGCTTCGGCGAGGCTCTCGGTCAGCGCGCCGCAGTTAACGGCCAGAAACGGCTGCTGGCGACGGGCGCTGTGATGATGGAGATAGCGGGCCACCACCTCCTTGCCGGTGCCGGTTTCGCCCACGATCAGCACGGTCGCCTCCGTTGGCGCGAGTTTGTCCAGCAGGCTCTGGAAGGCCTTCGACGCCGGGTCGATCAGCGCGGGAGCGGTGGAAGGGGATTCTGGGTTCAGCATAGCGGGCCTCCGATCGTTGACGCTCTGAACTTATCCTGCGGCGGCCGCAGAAACCAGAGGGGGAAGGCCCGCGGCTGTTGCAAATGCGCCAGCGGATGCGCGGCGGCTGCGCGATTTGCAACAGCGCGGCGCGGCGAAGCTGTTTTCAGTGCATTGATTTTAAAAGATTAATTTTTTATTCACCATTGGCATGATTATCGCTAACACCCATATAACCAAATTAAAACATCTCTTCGATAAATATCGGATATGGTTATATAGGAAATAGATAATGACGCAGCAAGCTCCCGACAAGATCAATGTCTTCTGGTTTTTACCTACCCATGGCGATGGCCGTTATCTGGGTACCACCGAGGGTGGACGCCCGGTCGATTTACCTTATCTGCAGCAGGTGGCGCTGGCAGCCGACAGCCTGGGCTACTACGGCGTGCTGATCCCCACCGGTAAAAGCTGTGAAGATTCGTGGCTGGTGGCCTCGGCGCTGGCGCCGTTGACCCGCCGTCTGCGCTATCTGGTGGCGGTCAGACCGGGCCTGCAGCCGCCCACTCTGGCGGCGCGGATGGCGGCCACCCTCGACCGTTTATCGGAAGGTCGGCTGCTGATCAACGTCGTTACCGGCGGCGACCCGGTGGAAAACAAAGGCGACGGTATCTTCCTCAGCCACAGCGAGCGCTATCAGGTGACCCGCGAATTTCTTGATGTTTACACCCGCCTGCTGCGCGGGGAAAAAGTGGATTATCACGGCGAGCATATTCACGTGGAAGGCGCTGAGGTGTTGTTCCCGCCGGTGCAGGAGAATGGCCCGCCGCTCTATTTCGGCGGCTCTTCTGATGCGGCCATTGATGTGGCGGCCGAGCAGATCGACAGCTATCTGACGTGGGGCGAACCCCCGGAACTGGTGGCGGAGAAGCTGGCGGTGGTGCGCGAGCGCGCCGCGGCCCGCGGACGCACCCTGCAGTACGGCATTCGTCTGCACGTCATTGTGCGCGAAACGGAAGAAGAGGCATGGGCCGCCGCCGACCGGCTGATCGCCCATCTTGACGACGATACCATTGCCCAGGCGCAAAAGATCTTCGCCCGCATGGACTCGGCCGGCCAGGCGCGGATGAGCGCCCTGCATCAGGGATCGCGCGATAATCTGCGCATTGCGCCCAATCTGTGGGCCGGCGTCGGACTGGTGCGCGGCGGCGCGGGTACCGCGCTGGTAGGTAATCCGCAGCAGGTAGCGGAACGCATCCGCGAATATCAGGCGCTCGGCATCAGCAACTTTATCTTCTCCGGCTACCCACATCTGGAAGAAGCGCACCGCTTTGCTGAGCTGGTGATGCCTCTGTTGCCGCTGGAAAACGGGGCCTCGTCGAAGGCGCGTAGCGTGAACACCGGTCCGTTTGGCGAAACCATCGGCGGCGATAAGCGCCCGGTGCGCCAGGTCAGCGCCAGCTGATGGCCCGGAGCGCGACCATGAGACAGCATACCGGAGGAGGGCAGCGATGAGTGCAGAACCGCATATCGTGATTATCGGCGGCGGCTTTAGCGGCGCGGCGGTGGCGATTGAGCTGCTGCGCCTGGCGCCGAACGGGGTGCGCGTGACGCTGCTGGAGCCGCGCCAGTCCCCCGGGGCCGGGGTGGCCTACTCCACTGCGGAGCCGACGCACCGGATTAACGTTCCGGCCGCTCGCATGCAGCTGGCCGGCGACGAAGAGGGCGCCTTCGATCATTGGTACCGCCATCAGCCTGCCTTTACCGTCGATGTGCAGGCGCTGCGCCCGGACGGTTCCGTCTACCCTCAGCGCGGCCAGTTTGGTCGCTATGTGGCGCAGCGTTTTGCCGACGCCGCGGCGTCCAGCGGCGGAAGGCTTCGCCACCTGCGCGATCGGGCGCTCGCTTTTCATCAGGGGATGGTGACCACCGACGGCGGCCTGCAGCTTAAGGCCGATCTGCTGGTGCTGGCGATCAGTCATCCACCGCCTTCGCTGCCGGCACAGGCCGAAGCCTGGCGTCATCATCCGGCGCTGATTGCCAACCCGTGGCAGCCAGGCGCGCTCGATGCCATCGCCCCGCACGCCCGGGTGGCGGTGATGGGCACCGGATTAACCATGGCCGATACGGTCGCGACGCTGGACCGGCTGGGCCACCGCGGCAGTATCGTCGCCTTTTCGCGCCATGGGCTGCTGTCGCGCGGCAACCTTAGCGGCGCAGGGGCAACCTGGCCTGGCGACTATCAGCAGGGCAGCCTGCGCCAGCGCCTGCGCCAGATCCGCCTCGACGTCGCGTATGCGGCGCAGCAGGGCCTGAGCTGGCAGGTGGTGCTGGATGCGGTTCGTCAGCAGGGGCAACGGATCTGGCAGGCGCTCAGCGTCGCCGATCGCCAGCGTTTTCTGCGCCATCTGCGCCATTACTGGGATGTCCACCGCTACCGCGTGGCGCCGCAGGTCGCCGAGGTGCTGGAGGCGCGCCAGCGCACGGGCAGTCTGCAGGTGCAGGCGGCCAGGCTACTGTCGATAAGCGGTGAAGGCGAAACGCTGCGTCTGACGCTGGCGCGGCGCGGCGGCGGCGTGCAGACGCTGAGCGTCGATCACCTGATCCTGACCACCGGACCCGCACACCGCGCCCTGACCGACAGCCAGCCATTTTTACAGGACCTCGCCCGCCGCGGCCTGATTCGCGCCGATGCCCTCGGCATGGGCCTGGAGGTGGACAGCCGTTCCCGGGCAGTGGCTGAGCCGCACGTTGAGGCGCTGCCGGTGCTGGTGGCCGGTCCGGCCGCCCGCGGGCGTTTTGGCGAACTGATGGGCCTGCCGCAGGTAGCCGACCATGCCGCTGACGTGGCGGCGCAAGCGTTACTCACGCTCGGGATCCCGCAGGACTCCCGATGTCCTGCGTACTGAATACCTCTCTTTCTTTTCCCTGATTCATTTTGCCGCGTGCGCCCCGGCGACGGGCCGCGCTATGGAGATTGCTATGTCATCACAACGTGAAATTCGTCTTAACGCTTTCGATATGAACTGCGTCGGCCATCAGTCGCCGGGCCTGTGGGCGCATCCCCGGGATCGCTCCTGGCAGTATAAAGATCTGGAGTACTGGGTGGATCTGGCGCGGCTGCTGGAGCGCGGCAAGTTCGACGGGCTGTTTATCGCCGACGTGCTGGGGATCTATGACGTGCTGAACGGCAGCGGCGATGCGGCGATCCGCCAGGCGACGCAGGTTCCGGTCAACGATCCGCTGGCTCTGATCACCCCAATGGCGCTGGTGACGGAGCATCTGGGCTTCGGCCTGACCGCCTCGCTGTCGTTTGAGCATCCTTACCCCTTCGCTCGTCGTCTGTCGACGCTCGATCATCTGACCAAAGGGCGGGTGGGCTGGAATATCGTCACCTCCTATCTGGAGAGCGGGGCGCGCAATATCGGCCAGCAGACCCAGACCGACCATGACACCCGCTATGACTATGCCGATGAGTATTTGCAGGTGATCTATAAGTTGCTGGAGGGAAGCTGGGAGGATGGGGCGGTGCTGCGCGACAGAGAGCGGAAGATCTTCAGCGATCCGCGGAAAATCCATCCCATTAACCATCAGGGACAGTTCTTTTCCGTGCCGGGGATCCACCTCTGCGAGCCATCCCCGCAGCGCACGCCGGTGCTGTATCAGGCGGGGGCGTCCAGCCGCGGCAAACAGTTCGCCGCCGGCCATGCCGAATGCGTCTTCGTCGCAGCGCCGTCGAAGGTGCTGCTGAAGAAGACGGTGGCGGATATTCGCCGCCGGGCAGCTGAGGCGGGGCGCGATCCGCACAGCATCCTGATCTTCAACCTGCAGACGGTGATTGTCGGCGACACCGACCGCGAGGCACAGGCGAAGTGGCAGGAATATAAGCAGTACGTCAGCTATGAAGGCGCGCTGGCGCTGCTCTCCGGCTGGACGGGGATCGATTTCGGCCAGTATCAGCCGGATCAGGTGCTGAAGTATCTGCACACCAACGCCATTCAGTCGGCGGTGGAGGCCTTTTCGACCGCTGATCCGAACCGCCAGTGGACGGTGCAGGCCCTGGCCGATTGGGCGGGGATCGGCGGCTTCGGTCCGCTGGTGGTTGGCAGCGCGCAAACCGTGGCGGACGAACTGCAGTCCTGGGTCGAAGAGACGGACGTCGATGGCTTTAACCTCGCCTATGCCGTCACTCACGAAACCTTCCGCGATGTCGTCGAGCTGCTGGTGCCTGAGCTGCAAAAGCGCGGCGTCTTTAAGCAAGAGTACCGCGAGGGGACCCTGCGCGAAAAACTGTTCGGCGGCGGCCCGCGTCTGGCCGCGCCTCACCCGGGCGCCAGCTACCGCCGCGATGCGCGCACGGCGGCATCGGTAGAGGAGAAGGTGACATGATCGCTATTGATGACCTGCATAAAAGTTACCGCACAGCGGATGGCCGGCTCAGCGCGGTGCTGAAAGGGCTGTCGCTGCAGGTGCCTGAGCGCTCCATCACCGCGGTGGTGGGGCCGAGCGGCGCCGGTAAATCAACCCTGGCGCGCTGCATCAGCCTGCTGGAGCAACCGGACAGCGGCAGCATTCGTATCAATGGCCAGGATCTGTCGGCGCTGTCCGGCGAGGCGCTGCGCCGGGAACGGCGGGCGATTGGCACCGTTTTCCAGTCTTCGGCGCTGTTGAGCCGCAGGACCGCCTGGGAGAATGTCGCCCTGCCGCTGGCGTGGCTTGGTGTGGTGGAGCGCGATATCAAGGCGCGGGTTGGCGAGCTGCTGGAGAGCGTCGGCCTGAGCCACAAAGCGGATGCCTGGCCGGCCCAGCTCTCAGGCGGCCAGCGCCAGCGGATCGGCATTGCCCGCGCGCTGGCGCTGCGCCCGTCCGTTCTGCTGGCGGATGAAGCCACCTCCGGCCTCGATCCTCAGGCCACGGCCTCGGTGCTGGCTCTGCTCAAGCGGCTGCGTGATGAGTACCAGCTGGCGATCGTCCTGATTACCCATGAAATGGACGCGGTGCGCACGGCGGCGGATGCGGTGGCGGAGATCCGCGACGGGACGATCGTCCAGTACGGGCGGATCGAAGATCTGCTGGCGCGTCCCGATTCTCTGCTCGGCCAGCAGCTGTTGCCGCTGACGCCGGCGGCAGCTACCCACAGCGATCTGCTGCTGCGTCTGAGCTACCGCTGGGATGTGCCGGTGGCCACCGACTGGATCAGCCGCCTGAGCCAGCAGTGGGCGCTGCAGATCGATCTCCTTGGCGGTCACGTCGAGGTGATTAATGGTCGGCTGGCCGGTCGCCTGCAGGCCGGAGTGCGCTTTCAGGGCGAACGCCTGTCGCCCGCGCGACTGCAGGGCCTGCTGGCGCAGCTCGGCATAACGGCGGAGATCCTCGACAGCGCGCCGTTGCTCAGGGAGGCGGTATGAAACCGACAGTCATCAGTCAGGATACCCCCTGGGGCGAAATCCCTTCGCTGCTGCTCCCCGCCTATGGCGAAACCTGGCTGATGGTGGCCATTGTGATGCTGTTTGTCGTCACGCTGGGAGGGCTGGTGGGGGTGGTGTTGTTTAATGCCTCGCCGCGGGGCTTATTTCCGCACGCACTGCTGTACCGGCTGCTGAACTGGGTGGTCAATATGGGACGTTCGCTGCCGTTTCTGGTGCTGATGGCCGCCATTATCCCGTTCACTTACTGGCTGACCGGCACCACGATTGGCATCCCCGCCGCGGTAGTGCCGATGATCGCCGCCGGCGTCCCGTTCTTTGGCCGTCTGGTGGAGAACGCGCTGCGCGAGTTGCCGGCGGAGGTCACCGCGGTGGGGGTCGTCTGCGGCGGGTCGCGCTGGCAAATCATTGCCAGCGCGCAGCTCAGTGAAGCCATGCCCGCGCTGGTGGCGGCGGTGACGCTAAACCTGGTCTCGATGATCGAGTATTCGGCTATCGCCGGGACCATCGGCGCCGGCGGCATCGGCTACCTGGCCGTGGTGTACGGCTATCAGCGCTTCGACAACCACATCATGATCGCGACGATCGTTGCCCTGATCGCCACGATCCAGTTGATTCAATTTTTGGGTGACCGTCTGGTCAACCGTTTACGCCACACGCAGGGGAACCTTGTATGACAACAGAGCAATTTGAGTTACGTAAAGCGCGGCGCTGGCCCTGGCTGGCGGCGCTGGCGGTGATTATCCTGCTCGCTATCGCCTTCTGGTGGTGGCGGGGACATACCCAAAGCCAGCAGGTGGTCTTCGGCAGCACGTTAAAAATTCACTACGAGCCGGCGATGGCCGGCGAGCAGCGGATCATTGAGTATATTAATCAGCATATTGCGCCCGATTACGGTCTGAAACTGGAGGCGGTGGGGGTGCAGGATCCGGTCCAGGCTGACCGCGCGGTAGCGGAAGGTCAGTATGCCGGGACGATCTATCAGCATCAGTGGTGGCTTAAACAGGTGGTGGACGCTAACGGCTTTGCGCTGTCGACCACGGTGCCGGTGTTCCAGTGGGCGTTTGGCATCTATTCCGACCGCTACTCGTCGGTACAGGCGTTGCCCAACGGCGCGACCATTGTCGTGCCTGACGATGGCGCCAATCAGGGGCAGGCCCTGTGGCTGCTCCAGCGCATTGGGTTGATCTCGCTCGACCCGGCGGTGGAGCCGCGCACGGCGAAGCTGAAAAATATTGTCGGTAACCCGCATCAGTTTGTCTTTAAAGAGCTGGATCTGCTGACCATGCCGCGGGCGTTAAATTCGGTGGATGCCGCCATCGGCTATGTCTCGCAATTTGACGCCGGGAAAGTGCCGCGTGAGAAAGGCATATTATTCCCGCCGGCGCCGCGCACCTTTGCTTCGCAATTAGTGATTGGTACACCGTATTTATCGCAGGAAAATATCGTCAAATTAAAACAGGCTTTTTCTGACCCGCGGATCCAGACGTGGTTAAAAACCACCGATGACCCGCTGGTAAAAGACGTATTAGTTCCAGTGTCCGCGGAATAAGCGTCCTGCACGACGTCTATTTTCGTTGTTATTTATTTCCCTTGAGGATGCGTGAAAACGCGTCCTTTTTGTGCTGGTGATATTTATTAACTTATTGATTATATTGATTTTTATAGAATTATTTGTTGTTTTGATTCTCGTCGCGCGCGGTCTATAACCGCTGATGACCTGCACAAAATAATAAGGTGAAAAAATGAGTACATTACCAGTGGATAATCCCGGTATCGCTTCGGTACCGGTCAGTAGCGTCGGGGATGTGGCGCGGCTAATTAATTCCGGCAAGGAACATGCGAAATATGCGCGGATGATTGTCTTCCTCGCGCTGGGGGGCGTTTTTCTCGACGCATATGACTTAACCACGCTCTCCTACGGTATTGATGACGTTGTACGTGAATTTCAGCTCTCACCGCTGCTGACCGGCCTGGTGACTTCGTCCATTATGGTCGGGACTATCGTCGGCAATATTATCGGCGGCTGGTTGACCGATAAATATGGTCGCTATTCGGTTTTTATGGCCGATATGTTCTTTTTCGTGATTTCGGCTATCGCCGCCGGGCTGGCGCCGAACGTCTGGGTGTTGATTGGCGCCCGTTTCCTGATGGGCATCGGCGTTGGCATCGACCTGCCGGTAGCGATGTCCTATCTGGCCGAGTTTTCCCGCTTTGCCGGCAAAGGCAACAAAGCGGCTCGCCTCGCGGCGTGGTGCCCGATGTGGTACGCCGCCTCAACCGTCTGCTTTCTCATTATCTTCGGCCTCTATTTCCTGCTGCCGCAGGAGCATCTTGACTGGCTATGGCGCGCCTCTCTGCTGTTCGGCGCCGTGCCGGCACTGCTGATTATTGCCGTCCGCAGTCGATTTATGAATGAATCCCCGCTGTGGGCGGCGAACCAGGGCGATCTGACCTCTGCAGTGCGTATTTTACGCGACTCCTGGGGGATCCATGCCCATGAGGTCCCGGCGGCGAAGCCCGCGCCAGCGCCGAAAGTGAGCTTCCGCGTGCTGTTCGAAAAACCCTACCGCGAGCGGACTATCGTCGCCGGGGTGATGAATATCTGTATCTCCTTCGAGTACACGGCGATTGCCTTTTTCCTGCCGTCAATTCTTGCCCAGTTCCTCGGGGCTGGCGTCTTCGAAACTATTTCGGCATCGCTGGGGCTGAACGCCCTGTTTGCTTTTACCGGTGGGCTGCTCGGTATGCATCTGGCGTGGAAATATCCTTCGCGTCATGTGGCGATAGCCGGCTTCGCCCTGCAGTTTGTGGCGCTGATTGTGCTGGCGCTGGTGGGGCAACCGCACGCGACGGCAGGTATCGTGCTGGCTATCGCGATGCTGGGGCTGTGGCTGTTCGCCGAAGGGTTTGGCCCGGGGGCGCAGCTGATGATCTACCCGGCGCTCTCCTATCCTACTGCCATTCGCGCCACCGGGGTCGGTTTCAGCCGGGCACTCTCCGGGATCGGCAGCGCGCTGGCGTTGTTTATTCTGCCGCTGCTGCAGGCCTACCTCGGCACGCAGATGTTCTGGGTGGTCTCGCTTGCCGCCATTATTCCCATTTTCTTCCTGCTGGCGGTCCGTCATGAACCGACGCGAGAAGATATCGACGCACTTCATGAATAAGGAACTGACAATGACCCTGCTCTCCACTGGCACCGATTATGACGCGCTGGCGGCCGCCTTCCGCCCGATATTCACCCGTATCGCCCAGGGCGCTGCGGAGCGCGAACAGCAGCGCATTCTGCCCGATGAGCCGATCCGCTGGCTGAAAGAAGCGGGCTTCGGCACGCTGCGTATCCCGCGCGAGAAGGGCGGCTGGGGCGCTTCGCTGCCGCAGCTCAGCGCGCTGCTGATCGAGCTGGCGCAAGCGGACTCTAACCTGCCGCAGGCCCTGCGCGCGCACTTTGCCTTTGTGGAAGATCAGCTGAATCAGCCGGATTCCGCCGGGCGCGACCGCTGGTTTCGTCGCTTCCTCGACGGTGAGCTGGTGGGCAGCGGCTGGACGGAGATCGGCGCGGTTAAGCTGGGAGAGGTGAACACCAGAGTGACGCCGGCAGAGGGCGGCTGGCGACTCGACGGCGAGAAGTTTTACAGCACCGGCGCGCTGTACGCCGACTGGATCGATGTGTTTGCCCGGCGCAGTGATACCGCCAGCGATGTGATAGCCCTGGTCAGCACCCAGCAGACCGGCGTGGTGCGGGAAGATGACTGGGATGGCTTTGGCCAGCGGTTGACCGGCAGCGGGACCACCCGCTTTACCGGCGCTCGGGTGGAAACCGAACATGTCTATGATTTTGCCCAGCGCTTTCGCTATCAGACCGCCTTCTACCAGCATGTGCTGCTGGCGACCCTCGCGGGCATTGGCCTGGCGGTTGAGCGGGATGCCGCGCAGGGCGTCAAACATCGCTCCCGGATGTACAGCCACGGCAACGCCGCCGTGCCGCGCGATGACGCCCAGGTTCTGCAGGTCGTTGGGCAGATCAGCAGCTGGGCATGGGCGACCCGGGCCGCGGTCCTGCAGGCCGCGGAATCGCTGCAGCAGGCCTATGTGGCGCACGTCAGCGACGACGAAGCATTGATTGCCCGGCGTAACCAGCTGGCGGAAGTGGAAGCGGCGCAGGCGCAGGTGATCGCCAGCGACTGGATCCCGCGGGCGGCGACGGAGCTGTTTAATGCCCTCGGGGCGTCGGATACGCGAACTCGCCTTGCGCTGGATCGCCACTGGCGCAATGCGCGGACGGTTGCCTCGCATAATCCGGTGATTTATAAGGCACGTAATATCGGTAACTGGCTGGTGAACGGTGAAGCGCCCACCTTTATCTGGCAGATAGGCAATGGTGAGAAAACGGCGGGGTAAGCCTGTCGGCGACGGGAGGCGCAGAGCTTCCCGTCGTCAGGAAAATCAAGGTTTATCCAGCGACCAGGTGGCGCTGCGCACGTCGACTTTCACCGGCAGCAGGCCGATGCGCGTAAAGGTATCCGCCAGCGCCTGCTGTTCGTTATACACCGCCGGGGTCATGCGTTCGGCACCGTAGGGCAGGCGGGCCAGGGTCTTCAGCCAGATGGCTTTATCCAGTCCGGTTGAGGTCGACAGCAGCCCGGCGGCCTCGTCCTGATGGCTGTTCGCCCACGCGCTGAGTTTACCCAGCTCATCCACCACCTGCTTTGCTGTCTCCGGGTAGGTATCTGCAAACTTGCGGCTGGCGAGATAGAAGGTGTAGTGCGGCACCAGCCCCTCGGCATTGCGGATCTGTCGGGCTTTCGCGTTGGTTTCCACTTCTGCGAGGAACGGATCCCAGATCACCCACGCATCAATCGCCCCGCGCTGGAAAGCGGCGCGGGCGTCCGCCGGCGGCAGATAGACCGGGGTGATGTCTTTATAGCTGAGGCCCGCTTTTTCCAGTGCGGCAACCAGCAGGTAGTTGACGTCAGACCCCTTGTTCAACCCCACGCGCTTGCCCTTCAGGTCGGCCACGCTGTGGATTACCGACTGTTCAGGCACCACAATCGCTTCCGTTTTCGGGTTAGCGGGGGAGTGGGCAAGGTAGACCAGATCGGCTTGCGCCGCCTGGGCAAAGGCCGGAGGTGCATCGCCGGTCGCGGCCAGATCGATACTACCGACGTTCAGCCCCTCCAGCATTTGCGGCCCGGCGGGGAATTCGACCCAGCGTACGGCAATGCCCTGTTTTTTCAGGCTCTCATCCAGTGTGCCGCGGTACTTCAGCAGCGCGAAGATATTCGCCTTTTGATAGCCGATGTTGACGGTTTCCGGCGCTTTGGCCAGCGCGGAGGTAGAGAGGGCGGCGAGGACCAGCAGCCAGGCGGGGCGGAATCGGTTGGACATTGTCTGTTCTCCTTAGCGGTTTTGCGTAAGGTAACAAACAGCGCTTATAACCATTAAATAACTAAAATTTTATTGATATAACAAAAAGAGTTATGCAGGACGATGGCCCGACACGCCGACGCGTGGCGGGCCAGCAGGTTAATCGCAGGCAACAATCTTCATCGCCAGACCACCGCGGGAGGTTTCCCGGTACTTGGCGTTCATGTCTTTGCCGGTTTCGTACATGGTCTCGATCACTTTATCGAGACACACGCGCGGCTCGCTGGTCCGGCGCAGCGCCATTCGCGCGGCGTTGACCGCTTTCACGGCAGCGATAGCGTTGCGTTCGATGCACGGCACCTGCACCTGGCCGGCGACCGGGTCGCAGGTCAGGCCGAGGTTATGCTCCATAGCGATCTCTGCCGCGATGCACACCTGACCCGGGCTGCCGCCCAGCAGTTCCGCCAGACCGGCCGCCGCCATCGAGCAGGCGACCCCCACTTCACCCTGGCAGCCGACTTCGGCGCCGGAGATGGAGGCGTTCATCTTATACAGCGAACCAATCGCGCTGGCGACCAGCATATAGCGGGCCAGGGAGTTGCTGTTCACCTTGCGGATAAACTTGTCGTAGTAGGCCAGCACCGCCGGCACGATACCGCAGGCGCCGTTGGTTGGCGCGGTCACCACCCGGCCGCCGGCGGCGTTCTCTTCGTTCACCGCCAGGGCGAACATATTGATCCAGTCGACCACCGCCATCGGATCGCTGTTGGTGGTGTCCTGGCTCACCAGCATGCGGCGCAGCGCGGCGGCGCGGCGCGGGACGCGCAGTTTGCCCGGCAGGACGCCTTCGGTGGTGATGCCGCGCTCGATACCGGCGCTCATCACTTCCCACACCGCGGCGAAGTGTTGCTCAAGGGCTTCTTTGCTGTGCAGCGCCAGTTCGTTCTGCATCATCAGGCCGGAGAGCGACAGCCCGGTTTCACGGCAGTGACGCTGCAGGTCGGCGGCGTTTTTGTAAGGGTAAGGAACGGCAACCGGCGCCTCGGTAGTCTGGCCGAAGTGCTCCTCATCAACGATAAAGCCGCCGCCGATAGAGTAATACGTCTGGCTGTAGAGCACCTTGTCGCCGGCCAGGGCGGTGATGCGCATGCCGTTCTCATGCAGCGACAGGTTGTCGGCATGGAAATTCATGCACTGATCCACCGGGAAGTCCACTTCGTGCTGACCGTTGGCCAGCATCAGGCGGCCATGGGTATTAACGTCCTGAATAAAGCCCGGAATGGCGTCGATGTCGACCGTGTCCGGCAGGTTGCCGGCGAGTCCCATGATAATCGCGATATCGGTATGGTGGCCTTTACCGGTCAGGGAGAGGGAGCCGTAGACGTCGACGACGACTTTTCTCACCTCGGCCAGCAGGCCGCGCGCGATCAGGTCGTCAGTGAATTGTTTGCCCGCTTTCATCGGTCCAACGGTATGGGAGCTGGAAGGGCCAATGCCGATTTTAAAGATATCGAATACGCTGATCATATGTATTCCCGTGCTGTCGGAAAGCGCGCCGCCGTAAAGCGGCGCGGGGGGAGGCGTTGAATGAATTAGCTGAACAGAGAGTAGAAGATCGCGGAGATGGCAATCAGGCCCATAATCACCACGAAGACGTTGCTGATATGGCCGCTGTATTTACGCATCGCCGGGACTTTCTGAATCGCGTACATCGGCATCAGGAACAGGATCATCGCGATAATCGGGCCGCCAAGGGTCTCGATCATACCGAGGATGCTCGGGTTCAGGGTTGCCACAATCCAGGTGGTGATCAGCATGAACAGCGCGGTCAGCTTGTTCAGTTTGTTGATTTCAATCGATTTGCCTTTACTGCGCAGGGATTTAATCACCATGCCGTTAAAGCCTTCGCGAGCGCCCAGATAGTGGCCAAGGAAGGATTTGGTGATGGCGATCATCGCGATGATCGGTGCCATCCAGGCAATGATTGGCGCGTTAAAGTGGTTCGCCAGGTAAGACAGAATCGAGATGTTCTGCTCTTTCGCCGCCGCCAGGTCTGCCGGAGAGAGGCTCAGAACGCAGCTGAAGACGAAGAACATCACGGTCAGCACCATCATGATGTGGGCGCGCGCGAGGATACTGGAGCATTTCTTCTCAGCGCCTTCGCCGTACTCTTCACGTTTGGCTACCGCGAAGGAAGAGATGATCGGCGAGTGGTTGAAGGAGAAGACCATCACCGGGATCGCCAGCCACAGGGTCATCAGCAGGCCGTTGCCGGTAACGGAAGCGCCGCTCAGGGAGAGCGTCTCCAGCGCCGCGCCGTTCCACTGCGGGATCAGATACAGAGCCAGCACCATCAGCGCGATAACGAACGGGAACACCAGCACGCTCATCGCTTTCACAATCATCTGCTCGCCGAAACGCACAATGGTCATCATGCCGACAATCAGGATCAGCGACAGAATGGCGCGCGGCGGCGGCGTCATGTGCAGCTGGTGCGCCATGAAGGTTTCGACGGTGTTAGTGATCGCCACGCTATAAACCAGCAGGATCGGGTAGATAGCGAAGAAATAAAGCAGGGTAATCAGCTTACCTGCGCCTACGCCGAAGTGTTCTTCCACTACTTCGGTGATGTCTTCGCCCGGGTTTTTCCCGGAGAGCACGAAGCGGGTCATGCCGCGGTGGGCGAAGAAAGTCATCGGGAAGGCCAGAATCGCCATGATGATCAGGGGGATCATGCCGCCAACGCCGGCGTTGATCGGCAGGAACAAGACGCCCGCGCCAATCGCCGTGCCGTACAGGCCCAGCATCCACATGGTGTCGGTTTTACGCCATCCGCTGCGGGTTTCGCCCGAAACGATGGTGCTGGTTTGAGTGGTTTCCATCTGTATCTCCTGGAGGAATCAACAAAATCTAATGAATAAATACAATTGCGTAACATGAAATTCGTTTAATTACGGTTTTTTTAGAAATTTTCTCCGTAATAATTGGGCCGGAAAGATACATTTATATGGTTTATGCATCAGTGATCGCGATCTCAAATGCAATAATCCACTTTCAATGTGCGTATTTTTAGTCCAACAGCCTGTTTCTGGTGATCAGCCAGCGATTTGTGGCGCGAAGGCTACCATTTGCAGCATATGAGATAAAAGCGGAGCGGCGTAATAACGAGGGATTTACTGTAAAAAAGAGAACTAGTCGACGTTTTTGCGCTTAAAACCATTTTTTGCAGTGATAATTGTCGCAGTTTTTACCAACGCAAACGTTTGGCTATGTAGAAATAATTCAGGTGATTGATTAGTAACAGAAAGGTTTTTAGCGCGTTCTGGAAGTCAGAGGAAGAGAGCCCGCCGGGGGCAGGCGTCAGGCGATGCCCCGGCGGGAGAGGGGGAAATCAGGCGATGATTTCGTAGCAAGGAATATAGGCGGTGCCGCCCGGAAGCTTCATGCGGTGCTGGGCGACGAAGCCCTGCAGCAGATCGTCCATACGGCGCATCATCTCCGGATCGCCGTGCAGTTTGTAAGGACCGTACTGCTCAATGGCCTGGATGCCCACCTCTTTGACGTTCCCCGCGACAATCCCGGAGAAGGCGCGACGCAGGTCGGCGGCCAGCACTTCCACCGGCTGATCCGGGGAGAGTTTGAGGTTGGCCATGTTCTCGTGGGTCGGATCAAACGGCATCTGCAGGTCCGGCGAGATGCGAATCGACCAGTTAAAGCTATAGGCGTCATCGGTCTCGCGACGGCTCTCTTTCACCAGCGGCATCGCTTTTTTCATCTGCCGCGCCACTTCCGCGGGGTCGTCAATGATGATCCGGTAGTGGCGACGGGCCGATTCGCCCAGGGTATGGGTGATAAACTCGTCCAGTACGCGGAAGTAGTCGGCGCTCTCCTTCGGCCCGGTGAGGATCAGCGGCAGCACCTGCGCTTTGTTGTCGGGGTGCATCAGAATACCCAGCAGGTAGAGCAGCTCTTCGGCAGTGCCGACGCCGCCCGGGAAAATAATGATCCCGTGGGCGATACGTACGAAGGCCTCCAGACGCTTTTCGATATCCGGCATGATGATCAGTTCATTGACCAGCGGGTTCGGTGGTTCCGCAGCGATAATGGATGGTTCGGTCATGCCGATAAAGCGGCTGTCTTTGTAGCGCTGCTGCGCATGGCCGACGGCGGCGCCTTTCATCGGCGCCTCCATTGCGCCAGGCCCGCAGCCGGTGCAGATATTCAGTTCCCGCAGGCCCAGCTGCGTACCGACGCGGCGGGCGTAGAGATATTCGTTTTCGTTGATGGAGTGGCCGCCCCAGCAGACGATCATGTTCGGCGCCTCGCCGACGTGCAGCGCGCGGGCGTTGCGCAGGATCGAGAACACCAGGTTAGTGATATGAACCGAACTTTCGAGATCGAGGTTCGGGAAGCGAACGGTATTGTGGATCTGGCCGTAAACAAACAGGATATCGCGCAGCACGGCGAACAGGTTGGCCTGCAGGGAGCGGATAATCCGCCCGTCAACGAAGGCGTCTTCCGGCGGGTTGATCAGTTCCAGCTTCACGCCGCGTTCGCGCCGCAGCACGTTAATCTCGAAATTTTCGAAACGGGACAGGAGCTCCTTGCTGTTATCGGTCAGGCTCCCCGAATTGAGCACAGCAAGCGAGCAGTTGCGAAAGAGTTGGTACAGGTCGCTGCTGGCGGTGCGCTTAAGCATATCCACTTCCAGCTGCGACAGCATATCCATTGAACCAAGCGGGCTAACATGTGTAATCAAGTGAACTCCTTACAGGACGCTTATGGTCTTCCTGTGATTACAATAGCCCTGCGAACGGCGTTTCCACAACCTTGCGCGCGCCTAAACGCACGCAAATTGTGAAATTGTTTATTATTGACGGGCGAGGCGGCCGGTGGCGGGGGAAAAGTCGCCATTGCTGCGCCAGGGGTTGATATCCAGACCGCCGCGTCGCGTATAGCGGGCGTAAACGGAAAGCGATTCCGGCTGGCAGAAACGGAGAATATCGTTAAAGATACGTTCGACGCACTGCTCATGGAATTCGTTATGGTGGCGGAACGAAACCAGATAGCGCAGGAGCTGCTCGCGGTCGATTTTCGCCCCCCGATACTGGATCTGCACCGAGCCCCAGTCCGGCTGATGAGTGATAAGGCAATTGGACTTCAGCAGGTGGCTGACCAGCGTCTCCTCCACGATTTTGCCGCTGGCGGCGCCCTGCAGGTAATCGGCGCTGAACTGATAGTTATCGATCTCGATATCCTGATCGTCGATGCAGGTGCCGTGCAGGCGGGCAATCGGCTGGCCTTCCAGTTCATCCAGGCGGTAGAGCGATACCTTAACCTTCCCCTGCGCGCAGGCGCTGAGATCGCGAGTCAGCGTCTCTGCAACGTCCTGCCAGCTGGCGAAACGGGTCTGGTTAAAGCTGTTGAGATAGAGCTTAAAGCTTTTCGACTCCACCAGATTGAGGCTGGTATCGGGCAGCTCGACGTGGCCGACAGCCACCTGCGGCAGACCTTTGCCGTTCAGCCAGGAGAGTTCGTACAGCGTCCAGATATCGGCGCCGTGAAACGGCAGATTATCGGCATGCAGGCCCAGCGGGTCGCGGTTTAAACTGCGCGGC
This sequence comes from Klebsiella sp. KPN54798, assembly GCF_021184225.1. Lineage (NCBI taxonomy): Bacteria > Pseudomonadati > Pseudomonadota > Gammaproteobacteria > Enterobacterales > Enterobacteriaceae > Klebsiella > Klebsiella sp. KPN54798. The sequence continues at coordinate 980,132 of NZ_CP089234.1, forward strand.
ACGCCCTGCAGCAGCGAGGCGTCATAGGTATCGCGGTAATCGGTTGATTTACCGAGCGTCAGGCCGGCCAGCGCCTGATGATTATCGTAAGAAGACATGTTTCACCATAGTAAAGCGGGTACACTATTGCTCCAGTGTATCCTGTCTAACGTGAAGAGAGAAACCGGTGGACCATCAGACAGCAGAAGCGCTACGCGCTTTTACCCAACGATATTGCGCCGTCTGGCAGCAGCAGCGCCACAGCCTGCCGCGCAGTGAAGAGCTTTACGGCGTCCCGTCGCCTTGCGTTGTCGACACCCAGGGCGAGGCCGTTTTCTGGCAGCCGCAGCCGTTTTCGCTGGCGCAAAATATCAGCGCGGTTGAACGCGCCCTCGACATTGTGGTACAACAGCCGCTTCATTCTTATTATACCACTCAGTTTGCCGGCGATATGTCCGGCCGGTTTGCCGGCGAAACCTTGACGCTGCTGCAGACCTGGAGTGAAGAGGATTTCCAGCGGGTGCAGGAAAATTTAATCGGGCACCTGGTGGTGCAGAAGCGGTTGAAGCTGTCGCCGACGCTGTTCATCGCCACCCTCGAGAGTGAACTGGATGTGATATCCGTCTGTAATCTCAGCGGCGAGGTAGTCAAAGAGACCCTCGGCACCGCCAAACGCATTACGCTTTCTCCCTCACTTGCGGGTTTCCTCAACCACCTTGAGCCAGTTCTGTAATCCAGTCTGCCAGATCGTTTGTGAGAGATCTCTTACAAAACCTGTAAGAGATCGTCATCATTTAAGGTAAATTTAATCCATACTTTTTTATATAAGTTGTTGGTATTAAATCAGATCTTAATTTTTTCGTCCTTTTGAGTGGGGACTAATCTTAAGAGATTGTCTCAAGAAGGGTTGTAAGAAGGGGCAGAATCAGTGATCCTATGTCTGTCGACAGGACGTCGCGAAATGAAGCGAACATCAGGATGATGGCGCTTCTGCAGGACCCGCCAGGACGGCGTTGCAGGGACAGGCTTCAGGATGAAGCAAGGATAACGCAGGATCGCGTAATGGACACCTCCAGGATGGAGAACGAGAGCCGCTCAGGATGAACGGTGGATCAGGAAGATCGGGACAAACTTATGGATAAGTCATTTCGCATCGGGGTGGTGTGAAAGCAGGATGCACGTGTTTATGGATGAACATGGTCAGGAGACCTCAGGAAAAGTTTTCAAGGACGAGCAGGGAGCACCAATGTAGCGGGACTGCTGCAAAACGAACCGGGAGCACTGTTTATACAGTGCTCCCTTTTTTTATTTCTCCTGCGGATTTGCTATCCTGCGCCCGGTTTTTAACTCATCGAGGTTTCCCCATGACTCTTCACGATAGCGTGCGCGATCGCCTGCGCGCCATTGAAGCCCTGCTGCGCGAAACGGAGCACTGGCAGGAGACGGCGCCGGACAGCAGCGCCTTCGCCAGCGATAAGCCGTTTTGCCTGGATACCCTGGAGCCGCTGGAGTGGCTGCAGTGGGTCCTGATCCCGCGTATGCACCAGCTGCTGGAGAGCGGCCAGCCGCTGCCGCAAAATTTTGCCGTTGCGCCTTATTACGAAATGGCTCTGGATCAGGCCCACCCGGTCCGCGAATCCATGCTGGCGGAACTTCTGCTGTTAGACGCGCTGTTTGCCGGTGAGCAGGCCTGATGCTGGAGATTATCTACCAGGACGACTGGCTGGTGGCGGTCAACAAACCCTCGGGCTGGCTGGTGCATCGCAGCTGGCTCGATCGCGACGAGAAAGTGGTGGTGATGCAGACCGTGCGCGACCAGATTGGTCAGCACGTTTTTACCGCTCATCGTCTCGACCGGCCCACCTCCGGCGTGCTGCTGATGGGATTGTCGAGCGAGGCGGGCCGGCTGCTGGCGCAACAGTTCGAGCAGCACCAGATCCGGAAGCGCTACCATGCGATCGTCCGCGGCTGGCTGATGGAAGAGGCGCTGCTGGATTACCCGCTGGTAGAGGAGCTGGATAGAATCGCCGATAAGTTCGCCCGCGAAGATAAAGGGCCGCAGCCAGCGGTAACCCACTACCGCGGTCTGGCGACAGTGGAGATGCCAGTGGCGACTGGGCGCTATCCCACCTCGCGCTATGGGCTGGTGGAACTGGAGCCGAAAACCGGCCGCAAGCACCAGCTGCGCCGTCATCTGGCCCACCTCCGTCATCCGATCCTCGGCGACAGCAAGCACGGCGATCTGCGGCAAAACCGCAGCGCCGCGGAACATTTCGGCTGTCACCGCCTGATGCTGCACGCCAGCGAGCTGTCGTTAACCCATCCTTTTACCGGCGAGCCGCTGACCCTGCGCGCCGGTTTTGACGACGTCTGGATGCGCGCGCTGTCGCAGTTTGGCTGGCGCGGGCTTCTCCCGCTAAATGAAAGGGTTGAGTTTGCCGACGACAGCGGTCAGGATGAAGAGAATAAGGTCAATCCAGGGAGATAATAGCATGGCGGAAGTCGGAATTTTTGTCGGCACCATGTACGGCAACTCGCTGCTGGTCGCGGAAGAAGCGGAAGCGATCCTCAGCGGACTGGGACACAAGGCTACCGTGTATGAGGATCCGCAGGTCAACGACTGGGAATCCTACACGGGTAAGTATGTGCTGGTGGTCACCTCCACCACCGGGCAGGGCGATCTGCCGGACAGCATCGTCCCGCTGTATGAGGGCATCAAAGATATGTATCAGCCTCACCTGCGGTACGGCATTATCGCGCTCGGCGACAGCACCTATGCCAACTTTTGCGGCGGCGGCCTGAAGTTCGATCAGCTGCTGCAGGAGCAGGGCGCGAAGCGCATCGGCGAGATGCTGAAGATTGACGCCAGCGAAGACCCGGAGCCGGAGAGCGTCTCCAATCCGTGGGTTGAGCAGTGGGCCACCCTGCTCGCATAAAAGCGCTGCCCTCTCCCTACGCAGAGGGCGCTCTTTCAATACGTCGCGGCCAGATACGCGGACGTCAAAATAGTAGCGCTTTCCAGGCGCCGCGCCTTTAGGCAAACGCCACAATATCCTTAGCAATACCATGGCTTAAGCCAGCCAGTTTCACCGGGTCAAGTGAGGTATTTCACACTCCGGCCTTTTTTGCTGCGCTATGCGGCGCCAGCGGCGCTGGCTTTTCAATTCCGTGAACCTCCCCCCATTCTTTCGGGCATTCGCCACAAACCACCTGCAATAGCGGCGTAAAAGCTGTGTGGATGCACGGTGAGCCGCGGTGTGCCTCTTCATATACTGCTCCAGCCAGTGATAAATGCAGTGCCAGATATAACGACAACTATCAAAACACGACCACGTCATTCTGATTACCCTACAGGTTGTGCTGTTCAGAATGAACGTAGCTAAACGCTATGATTCAGGAGTACAACAATGAGTTCATTAAGTCAGGCGGCGACGGCGGCTGAAAAGCGCACCAACGCCCGCTACTGGATAGTGGTGATGCTGTTTATCGTCACCTCTTTTAACTATGGCGACCGGGCGACGCTGTCGATCGCCGGTTCGGAAATGGCCAGGGATATCGGCCTTGATCCGGTGGGGATGGGGTATGTGTTCTCCGCCTTCTCATGGGCTTATGTCATCGGCCAGATCCCGGGCGGCTGGCTGCTCGACCGCTTCGGCTCGAAGCGCGTCTATTTCTGGTCGATCTTCATCTGGTCGATGTTTACCCTGCTGCAGGGCTTCGTCGATATCTTCAGCGGCTTTGGCATTATCGTTGCGCTGTTTACCCTGCGCTTCCTCGTCGGCCTTGCCGAGTCGCCGTCATTCCCCGGCAACAGCAGGATCGTCGCCGCCTGGTTCCCGGCGCAGGAGAGGGGGACAGCGGTATCGATTTTTAACTCCGCCCAGTACTTTGCCACCGTTATTTTCGCGCCGATCATGGGCTGGCTGACGCATGAAGTGGGTTGGTCGCATGTGTTTTTCTTTATGGGCGGGCTGGGGATTGTGATCAGCTTTGTGTGGCTGAAAGTGATCCACGATCCGAACAACCACCCGGGCGTGAACCAGAAAGAGCTGGACTATATCGCCGAAGGCTGGGCGCTGATCAACATGGATCAGAAGAGCAGCGCGCAGAAAGTGCCGTTTAGCGTCAAAATGGGGCAGATCAAGCAACTGATCGGCTCGCGGATGATGATCGGCATCTATATCGGTCAGTACTGCATCAACGCCTTAACCTACTTCTTTATCACCTGGTTCCCGGTTTATCTGGTGCAGGCGCGCGGCATGTCGATCCTCAAAGCCGGCTTTGTCGCCTCGATTCCGGCGGTGTGCGGCTTTGTCGGCGGGGTGCTGGGCGGGGTGATCTCCGACTGGTTAATGCGCCGCACCGGCTCGCTGAACATTGCGCGCAAAACGCCGATTGTGCTGGGGATGCTGCTCTCCATGACCATGCTGATGTGTAACTATGTCAACGTGGAGTGGATGGTGATCGGCTTTATGGCAATGGCCTTCTTCGGCAAAGGGATCGGCGCCCTCGGCTGGGCGGTGATGGCGGATACCGCGCCGAAAGAGATTAGCGGTCTCTCCGGCGGTCTGTTCAATATGTTCGGCAATATCTCCGGCATCGTCACCCCGATCGCCATCGGCTATATCGTCGGCACCACCGGCTCGTTCAACGGCGCGCTGATCTACGTCGGTATCCATGCCCTGGTGGCGGTGCTGAGCTATCTGGTGCTGGTGGGCGATATCAAACGTATCGAACTGAAACCTGTAGCGGGACGTTAATCATGACTACTCAATCCAGCCCGATTATCACAGAGATGAAGGTCATTCCGGTGGCCGGGCACGACAGCATGCTGCTGAACATCGGCGGAGCGCATAACGCATGGTTTACCCGCAATATCGTGGTGTTAACCGATAACGCCGGCCATACCGGCGTCGGCGAAGCGCCCGGCGGAGAGGTCATCTACCAGACGCTGCTGGCGGCGATCCCGCAGGTGGTGGGCCAGGAGGTCGCCCGACTCAATCGCGTGGTGCAGCAGGTGCACAAAGGCAATCAGGCGGCGGATTTCGACACCTTCGGCAAAGGGGCGTGGACCTTCGAACTGAAGGTTAACGCGGTGGCGGCGCTGGAAGCGGCGCTGCTCGACCTGCTCGGCCAGGTGCTTAATGTGCCGGTCTGCGAGCTGCTGGGCCCGGGTAAGCAGCGTGATGCCGTCACCGTGCTGGGCTACTTGTTCTATATCGGCGATCGGCAGAAAACCGACCTTGGTTATCTGGACCATACGCCGGGCGATCACGAATGGTACCGCCTGCGCCACCAGCAGGCTTTGAGCAGCGAGGCGGTAGTGCGTCTGGCGGAAGCCGCCCAGGATCGCTACGGTTTCAAAGACTTTAAGCTCAAAGGCGGCGTGCTGCCCGGCGAGCAGGAGATCGACACCGCGCGGGCGCTGAAAAAGCGTTTCCCGGATGCGCGCATCACCGTCGACCCTAACGGCGCCTGGCTGCTGGATGAGGCCATCGCGCTGTGTAAAGGGCTGCAGGATGTTCTGACCTACGCCGAAGATCCGTGCGGCGCCGAGCAGGGTTTCTCCGGCCGGGAGGTGATGGCCGAGTTCCGCCGCGCCACCGGGCTGCCGGTCGCCACCAATATGATAGCCACTAACTGGCGCGAAATGGGCCATGCGGTGATGCTCAACGCCGTCGATATCCCGCTGGCGGACCCGCACTTCTGGACGCTCTCCGGCGCGGTGCGGGTGGCGCAGCTGTGCGACGACTGGGGGCTCACCTGGGGCTGCCATTCCAACAACCACTTTGATATTTCCCTGGCGATGTTTACCCACGTCGGCGCCGCCGCGCCGGGCAACCCCACCGCCATCGATACCCACTGGATCTGGCAGGAGGGCGACGCGCGCCTGACCAAAAATCCGCTGCAGATTATTAACGGCAGCATTGCCGTGCCAGACGCGCCGGGACTCGGCGTGGAACTTGACTGGGAGCAGGTGCGCAGAGCCCATGAGGCCTATAAAGCGCTGCCGGGCGGCGCGCGCAACGACGCAGGCCCGATGCAGTACCTGATCCCCGGCTGGACATTCGACCGCAAACGTCCCGTTTTCGGCCGCCACTAATTAAAAAGGATGATGCTATGACGACTTTCTCTTCAACGCCCGTTGTCACCACCATGCAGGTGATCCCGGTTGCCGGCCATGACAGCATGCTGATGAACCTGAGCGGCGCGCACGCCCCGTACTTCACCCGCAATATCGTAATTATCAAAGATAACGCCGGCCATACCGGCGTCGGTGAAATCCCGGGCGGTGAAAAAATTCGCCAGACCCTGGAGGATGCCATTCCGCTGGTGGTGGGCAAAACGCTGGGCGAGTATAAAAACGTGCTGGGCGCGGTGCGCAATCAGTTTGCCGACCGCGACGCCGGGGGCCGCGGCCTGCAGACCTTTGACCTGCGCACCACCATTCACGTGGTGACCGGCATCGAAGCGGCACTGCTGGATCTGCTGGGCCAGCACCTTGGGGTCAACGTCGCCTCGCTGCTAGGCGAGGGCCAGCAGCGCAGCGAAGTCGAAATGCTGGGCTATCTGTTCTTTGTCGGTAATCGCCATGCGACGCCGCTGGCCTATCAGAGCCAGCCGGATGAGCAGTGCGAGTGGTATCGCCTGCGCCATGAAGAGGCGATGACGCCGGATGCGGTAGTCCGCCTGGCGGAAGCGGCGTATGAAAAATATGGTTTCAACGACTTTAAGCTGAAGGGCGGCGTGCTGGCCGGTTTTGAAGAAGCCGAAGCGATCAGCGCCCTGGCGAAGCGCTTCCCGAATGCTCGCGTCACTCTCGACCCGAATGGCGCCTGGCTGCTTGAGGAGGCCATTCAGATTGGTAAACAGCTGAAGGGCGTGCTGGCCTATGCGGAAGATCCGTGCGGCGCCGAACAGGGCTTCTCCGGCCGCGAAGTGATGGCCGAGTTCCGCCGCGCGACGGGCCTGCCGACCGCCACCAATATGATCGCCACCGACTGGCGGCAGATGGGCCATACGCTGTCGCTACAATCGGTGGATATCCCGCTGGCGGACCCGCACTTCTGGACCATGCAGGGGTCGGTGCGCGTAGCGCAGATGTGCCATGAGTTCGGTCTGACCTGGGGTTCGCACTCTAATAATCACTTCGACGTGTCGCTGGCGATGTTCACCCACGTCGCGGCAGCGGCGCCGGGCAAGATCACCGCTATCGATACCCACTGGATCTGGCAGGAGGGCAACCAGCGTCTGACCAAACAACCTTTTGAAATCAAAGGCGGCATGGTGCAGGTACCGAGTACCCCGGGCCTGGGGGTTGAGCTGGATATGGACCGCGTGATGCAGGCAAATGAGCTATATAAGAAACATGGTCTTGGCGCCCGCGACGATGCGATGGCGATGCAGTATCTGATCCCGGGCTGGACCTTTGACAACAAGCGTCCATGCATGGTGCGCTAAAAGTCCGCCGGCCTCTGCGGGGGCCGGCATTGCGCGACAGCGCCAGGGGTTGGCTCAGAGTAAGGACAGCAGATGAAAATAGTGATCGCACCGGATTCCTGGAAGGAGAGCCTGAGCGCGCTGGAAGTGGCCAGTGCGATAGAGCAAGGCTTTCGCGAGATTTATCCTGACGCCGAGTACGTCAAGCTGCCGGTTGCCGATGGTGGGGAAGGGACGGTGGAAGCCATGGTGGCGGCGACCGGCGGGCTTCTGGTTCCGCTGACGGTCACCGGGCCGCTGGGCGAGCCGGTTGAGGCATTTTACGGGCTGTCCGGCGATCGCCAGTGCGCCTTTATCGAAATGGCGGCGGCCAGCGGCCTGGAGAGCGTCCCGCCGGCGCAGCGTAACCCGCTGCTGACCACTTCCTGGGGTACCGGGGAGCTTATCCGCCATGCGCTGGACGCCGGGGTAAGACAGATCATTATTGGTATTGGCGGCAGTGCGACCAATGACGGCGGCGCCGGGATGGCGCAGGCGCTGGGGGCGAAACTGCTGACCGCCGAGGGCCAGCAAATTGCCTCCGGGGGCGGCGCGCTGGAGACGCTGGCGCTCATCGATCTCAGCGAACTCGATTCGCGGCTGGCAGATTGCCGGATTGACGTTGCCTGCGACGTCACCAACCCGTTGACCGGCCCGCAGGGCGCCAGCGCGGTGTTCGGCCCGCAAAAAGGGGCGACGGCGCAGATGATCGACCGGCTCGACAGCGGCCTGCGGCACTATGCCCGGATTATCGCCCGCGATTTAGATATCGACGTGCTGAGCCTTGAGGGCGGCGGCGCGGCGGGCGGCATGGGTGCGGCGCTGTATGCGTTCTGTGGTGCTCAGTTGCGTCCGGGCATTGAGATTGTCACCGATGCGCTACAGCTGGCTGAGCGGGTGGCGGATGCCGATTTAGTGATCACCGGCGAAGGGCGTATCGATAGCCAGACGATCCACGGCAAAGTGCCGGTGGGGGTGGCGAGGGTGGCGAAGCGTTTTAACGTCCCGGTGATCGGGATTGCCGGCAGTCTTACCGCCGATGTTGGCGTCGTGCATCAGCACGGGCTGGATGCGGTATTCAGCGTGTTGTATACCATCTGTACCCTTGATGAAGCGTTGGCCAATGCCGCCGCCAACCTGCGAATGACGGCGCGTAACGTAGCCGCGGTTTTGCAGATGGGCGACAGGCGGTAACCCGGCTGGCGCAGTGGTATTTGTAGCCCGGATAAGGTGCGTAGCACCGCGATCCGGGAACCATCCCCGGTGGCGCTTACGCTTACCGGGGCTACCAACCGAATACCGGACCGTAGGGCGTAGGCCGGATGAGGCGCGTAGCGCCGCTATCCGGGGTTTACACCCCCATCCGGCACGCTTCGCGGGCCACATTATCCATCTCATCTAACAGCTCAAGCAGCTCCGGCTCCAGATCCTCGGCGGCGGTGCCTGCCCGCAGCTGACTTTCCAGGGTATGGCACAGCTTTTTCAGCCGCGGCACGCCGCTATAGCTGCAGCTGCCGTGCAGTTTATGGATCAGATCCACCAGCCCTTCCGGCTGCTCGCCCACCAGCTGCTCCTCAACTTTGTTACGCACCTCCGGCATAAAGGCGATCAGCATTTGCAGCATCTCCCGCGCCAGGTCCGGCTTCATGGCCGCCTGGCGCAGCGCCAGCTGCCAGTCGAGCGTCTGGTTATGATCGACGATCGGCTCTGCGGGCGGTAGCGACGCCGGAACGACGCTGTGCAGGCCGGGCTGATAGCGCAGCAGCAGTGCGTGCAGTTTCTCTTCTTCGATTGGCTTCGCCAGATAGTCGTTCATGCCGGCGCTCAGTAATTTCTCACGCTGGCCCTCCAGGGCGTGCGCGGTGACCGCAATAACCGGGGTTTGCTGATGATGGGACAGGTGATGGATAAGCTCGCAGGCGCGGATGCCGTCCATATCCGGCATCTGAATATCCATCAGGATCAGATCCATCTGCAGCTGCTTGGCCTTGTCCACCGCCTGCTGGCCGCTGTCGCAGAGGATCACCTGCTGCACAAGATCATCCAGCAGGGCGCCAATCAGCTTCAGGTTAGCCGGGTTGTCGTCGACGGCCATTACCGTCATTGGCAACTTATGACTGTCGATCTGCATCAGCGGCGCGGAGGCAAGCGCGTGGCTGGTAGCCACCAGCGCCGGTAGCAGACGGGTGGTGGTGAGCGGCTTTAACAGGCAGGCGGCAACGCCGTCGCGCTTCAGGGCTTCGGCGCTGACCTGGGCATGGCACGGCAGGGCCAGCAGTACGTTATCGGACATCGCGCAGGCTTTGGCTAATTTTTCCCGATGCGGCGACAAATCGCGCATTGAAACCGGGATACCGACCAGCAGAATGTCATACTGCGCTTCCGCCAGCGAGGAGAAGGTAGGGCTGTAGATAACCTCCAGCGGCGTAGCGGCCAGCATCTCCAGGGTACACTGCGCCGCCGTCGCGTTGGCTTCCACATAGGCCAGACGTTTGCCGACAAGCCCGTCGGTGTTCAGCGTATCCGGAATGGCGTTCGGGTTGAGATCGAGGCTGATATGGAACCAGAAGGTGGAGCCGCGGTTCGGCTGGCTGTGGAACGAAATATCCCCGCCCATCTCTTTGACCAGACGCTGAGTGATCACCAGCCCGAGCCCGGTGCCGCCGTGGCGGCGTGAAATACTGGCATCGGCCTGACGGAAGGCCTGGAATAGCCGGGACTGGTCGCGCTCGGGGATGCCGATGCCGGTATCGTGGATCTGAATTTCGATCTGTACCCGGGAATTACTGATGGCCCGCTGCTCCACCAGTACGTCGATATTGCCGTGCTCGGTAAATTTGATGGCGTTGCCCACGAGGTTGGTCACAATCTGCTGCAGACGCAGCGGGTCGCCGATAACGTTGTCCGGTACATTGTTCTTAATATTCAGCGTCAGCTCCAGCCCTTTATCGTGCGCGGAATGCGCCAGCAGGGTGACCACTTCATCAAGCGAAGTGCGCAGCAGGAACGGAATACTCTCCAGGATCAGCTTCCCGGCTTCCAGCTTGGAAAAGTCGAGCACGTCATTGATGATCGCCAGCAGATTGTTGGCCGAACGTTCGATGGTGGTCAGGTGGTCGCGCTGCGTAGCGTTGAGATCGGTTTTCAGCGTCAGGCGGGTAAAGCCGATCACCCCATTGAGCGGGGTGCGCAGCTCGTGAGACATATTGGCCAGGAACTCAGACTTAATGCGCGCCGCCTCCTGGGCGCGCTTTTTCGCCAGGTCCAGCTCGACGTTCTGGATCTCCATCTGCTCAAGAGTTTCCCGTAGATCGGAGGTCGCCTGGTCGACGTTGTGTTGCATCTCTTCGTGGTATGCCGCCAGCGACATGGCCATCGAGTTAATGCCATTTTTCAGCATATCCAGTTCGCCGAGCATAAAGCCTTCGACCCGGCTGTCCAGCTGTCCGCGGCGGATGCGGTCGACAGTGTTAACCATATTGCGGATTGGCCCGGTGACGTCGCGCATCAGCCTCCAGCCGAAGATTAACGCGATGCCGATACAGAACAGCATCATTACGCTGGAGATAAAAATCTCTTTGTACTGCTGGAGGCGAACCGATTTTAGATCCAGCTCCAGGGCGACGTAGCCCAGCATATTGCCCGGCATTTTAGCGTCAGATTCGGGTGATTCATCCGGAGAATAGCTTTCCGAGACAATAGGCGTGCGCAGGATCATCATGTCGCCATCGCGGATGACGCTGAGGTGACGGGGGAATGCCTCGCCTTTCGGGATCTGCAGTTCGCTGGGATTGAGCTGGTAATTGGAGGTGACAAATAAGCGGTTATGCGAATCGTACACCGAGATGGCCCGCACGATCTCCGAGTGGCGACGATGCAGAACGCTGATCAGCTGGCCGATGGATTCACGGTTTTGCAAGTTCATGCCATATTCGCTGGAGACCGCCAGCGGTTCGATAATACTGGCGCCAGCGTCCTCCAGCTGGCGTTGCAGGTCGTTATAACGATGAGCGACAAAGAAAATACTGAGCAACAGTCCTATCAGGACGGTTGGCGCCAGAATCAGAATCATCATGCGAGCACGCAGGCTGTAGTTGGTCATGCGGTTCCATTATGGGAGAATATAGACATCATCGTTCTGTGCAGCGTCGCTGCGCCTCGCGGCGCTGCCGCTCTGAACGAGCTCGTTTTATTTGATTGAGACAACTCTCTACGATGGCGCAATTCTACTCTGCAAAACGGCGTGTGACGACGCGCCAGATCATAACCGTTACAGTCAACGACCTCGATCCCTTTGGTCAGGGTGTTGCCCGCCACCAGGGGAAGGCGCTGTTCGTGAGCGGCGTGCTGCCCCACGAGCAGGCCGAGGTGGTGCTGGTGGAAGATAAAAAACAGTACGCCCGCGCCGAGGTGAAACGCCGACTGACCGACAGCCCGCAGCGCCAGGCGCCGCGCTGCCCCCATTTTGGCGTCTGCGGCGGATGCCAACAACAACATGCCAGCGTTCCGCTTCAGCAGCAAAGTAAACGCGCCGCGCTGGGGCGACTGATGAAGCGCGAGGTAGATGACGTCATCGCCGGCGCGCCGTGGGGCTACCGCCGTCGCGCACGCTTGAGCTTGAATTATCAGCCGAAGACCCAACAATTGCAGATGGGTTTTCGCCAGGCCAACGCCAAAGCGATCGTCGATGTGGTGCAGTGCCCTGTTTTGGTGCCCCAACTTGAGGCATTGCTGCCCGCTGTGCGCGAGTGCTTAAGCGCGCTGAGCGCATTACGCCATCTCGGCCACGTCGAGCTGGTGCAGGCGGACAATGGCCCGCTGATGGTGCTGCGCCATACCGCAGCCCTGCCGGCGACAGACAGGGAAAAACTGGAACGCTTTTCGCAAACTCACGGTCTTTCCCTGTACCTCGCGCCACAAAGCGAGATACTGGAGCATATTCATGGCGAAGCGCCATGGTATACCTCAGACGGACTACGCTTAGTGTTCAGCCCGCGGGATTTTATCCAGGTCAACGACGGCGTAAATCAGCAGATGGTGCGTACCGCACTGGAGTGGCTGGATCTGCGGCCAGAGGACCGGGTGCTGGATCTGTTCTGCGGGATGGGCAACTTTACCCTGCCGCTGGCGACACGCGCCGCCCATGTGGTGGGCGTGGAAGGGGTGCCGGCGCTGGTGGAGAAGGGGCGGGAAAACGCCGCCCGCAATGGTTTATCAAATGTCACTTTCTTCCATGAAAATCTGGAAGAAGACGTCACCCGTCAGGCCTGGGCGAAGCACGGCTTTGATAAAGTGCTGCTGGACCCGGCCCGCGCCGGCGCGCCGGGCGTGATGCCGCATATAATAAAACTGGCACCGCGGCGGGTGGTGTATGTTTCCTGCAACCCGGCGACGCTGGCGCGAGACAGCGAAACCCTGTTGCAGGCTGGATATCAGATTCAACGCCTGGCGATGCTGGATATGTTCCCGCATACCGGCCATCTGGAATCAATGGTGTTGTTTGAGCGCAGGCTTACATAAGGTCATTCACAACGTCGCAGAAGAGCCACCCTGGCCATGAATGCTGACGCGACCTGCAGGATGACATGTAGAAAGTTGAGGCTTGCCGACTTCGGCAGGCCGGTCCCTTAAGGAGAGGACAATGGTTGCGGTAAGAAGTGCACATCTTAATAAAGCTGGTGAATTTGACCCGAAGAAATGGATCGCGAGTCTGGGAATTTCCAGCCAGCAGTCGTGTGAGCGCTTAGCCGAAACCTGGGATTATTGTCGCGAAAAAACGCAAGGACACCCGCAGGCGGACCTGCTGCTGTGGCGGGGCGTCGAAATGGTGGAGATCCTCTCCACCCTAAGTATGGACATCGATACGCTGCGCGCGGCGCTGCTGTTCCCGCTGGCCGACGGCGAAGTTGTCAGCGAAGAGGTGATGCAGGAGAGCGTAGGTAAATCGGTCGTGACCCTGATTCACGGGGTGCGGGACATGGCCGCTATCCGCCAGCTGAAGGCTACCCATACCGACTCGGTCTCTTCCGAGCAGGTGGATAACATTCGCCGTATGCTGCTGGCGATGGTTGACGATTTCCGCTGCGTGGTCATCAAACTTGCTGAGCGTATCGCGCATCTGCGCGAGGTCAAGGACGCGCCGGAAGATGAGCGCGTTCTTGCGGCGAAAGAGTGCACCAATATCTATGCTCCCCTGGCGAACCGCTTAGGTATCGGCCAGCTGAAGTGGGAGCTGGAAGATTACTGCTTCCGCTATCTGCACCCGGCGGAATACAAGCGCATTGCCAAACTGCTCCACGAGCGCCGTATCGACCGCGAGCATTACATCGAAGAGTTTGTCGGCCACCTGCGCTCAGAGATGAAAGCCGAAGGCGTCAAGGCGGAAGTCTATGGCCGGCCGAAGCATATCTACAGTATCTGGCGCAAAATGCAGAAAAAACACCTCGCTTTCGACGAGCTGTTTGACGTTCGCGCGGTGCGTATTGTGGCTGAGCGTTTGCAGGATTGCTATGCCGCGCTGGGGATCGTCCATACTCACTACCGCCATCTGCCGGATGAATTCGACGACTACGTGGCCAACCCGAAACCCAACGGTTACCAGTCTATCCATACCGTGGTGCTGGGGCCGAGCGGCAAGACGGTGGAGATTCAGATCCGCACCCGGCAGATGCATGAAGACGCCGAGCTGGGCGTGGCCGCGCACTGGAAGTACAAAGAGGGCGCGGGAGCCGGCACCAGCGGCGGCCGCGGCTATGAAGACCGTATCGCCTGGCTGCGTAAGCTGATTGCCTGGCAGGAAGAGATGGCCGACTCCGGCGAGATGCTCGACGAAGTGCGCAGCCAGGTCTTCGACGACCGGGTGTATGTCTTTACGCCGAAAGGCGACGTGGTGGACCTGCCTGCGGGGTCGACGCCGCTGGACTTTGCCTATCATATTCACAGCGATGTCGGCCATCGCTGCATCGGCGCCAAAATTGGCGGCCGCATCGTGCCGTTCACCTACCAGCTGCAGATGGGCGATCAGATCGAAATTATTACCCAGAAGCAGCCGAACCCGAGCCGTGACTGGCTGAACCCTAACCTCGGCTATGTGACCACCAGCCGCGGACGTTCGAAGATCCACGCCTGGTTCCGTAAGCAGGATCGCGACAAGAACATTCTCGCCGGTCGGCAGATCCTCGACGACGAGCTGGAGCATTTGGGCATCAGCCTGAAGGATGCGGAAAAGCACCTGCTGCCGCGCTATAACTTCAACGAGCTCGATGAACTGCTGGCCGCCATCGGCGGTGGCGATATCCGTCTCAACCAGATGGTCAACTTCCTGCAGGCGCAGTTCAATAAACCTAGCGCCGCCGAGCAGGATGCGGCCGCGCTGAAGCAACTGCAGCAGAAAACCTACACGCCGCAAAATCGCACCAAGGACAATGGCCGGGTAGTGGTGGAAGGGGTAGGCAACCTGATGCACCATATTGCCCGCTGCTGCCAGCCAATCCCGGGCGACGAGATCGTCGGCTTTATCACCCAGGGGCGCGGGATCTCCGTGCATCGCGCGGACTGCGATCAGCTGGCAGAACTGCAGTCGCATGCCCCGGAGCGCATCGTCGATGCGGTATGGGGCGAAAGCTACTCGGCGGGCTACTCGCTGGTGGTCAGGGTGGAGGCGAACGATCGCAGCGGTTTACTGCGCGATATCACTACCATCCTCGCCAATGAGAAGGTGAACGTGCTGGGCGTCGCCAGCCGCAGCGATACCCGTCAGCAGCTGGCAACCATCGATATGACCATCGAGATTTACAACCTGCAGGTGCTGGGCCGGGTGCTCGGTAAGCTCAACCAGGTGCCGGATGTGATCGACGCGCGCCGTCTGCACGGCGGTTAATTCGTCTGTAGGCCGGATAAGGCGAAGCCGCCATCCGGCAATTTCGCAACGTCGGATAAGGTCTAAACGCCTTATCCGGCCGACTATTTTTTAAATTTCCAGGATTGTCACATGACTCAAATTGACCGCTTGCTCGGCATCATGCGCCGCCTGCGCGACCCGGAAAACGGCTGCCCATGGGATAAAGAGCAGACCTTTGCCACTATCGCCCCTTACACCCTTGAGGAGACCTACGAGGTCCTCGATGCTATCCAGCGGGAAGATTTTGACGATCTGCGCGGTGAACTGGGCGATCTGCTGTTCCAGGTGGTGTTCTATGCGCAAATGGCGCAGGAAGAGGGACGCTTTGACTTTGACGATATCTGCGCCGCCATCAGCGACAAGCTGGAGCGTCGCCACCCGCATATCTTCGGCGAGGCATCGGCGGGCAATAGCACGGAAGTCCTGGCCCGCTGGGAGCAAATCAAAAGCGCGGAGCGAGCGGAAAAAGCCCAGCATTCGGCACTGGACGATATTCCCCATAGCCTGCCGGCGCTGATGCGCGCGCATAAAATCCAGCGCCGCTGCTCGGCAGTGGGTTTCGACTGGACCTCGCTGGGCCCGGTGCTCGACAAAGTGCATGAAGAAATTGATGAAGTGATGCATGAAGCGCAGCAGGCGGTGGTGGATGAAGCAAAACTGGAAGAGGAAGTGGGCGATCTGCTGTTTGCCACGGTGAATTTATCCCGTCATTTGGGCGTCAAAGCCGAGGTGGCGCTGCAGAAAGCAAACCTCAAGTTTGAGCGTCGTTTCCGCGAGGTCGAGCGTATTGTCGCCGCCCGAGGCCTGGAAATGACCGGCGTCGACCTCGATACCATGGAAGAAGTGTGGCAGGAAGTAAAACGCCAGGAAACTGATCTCTAACGGATTTTCGTGATCAAGCGCGATTTGTGT
The DNA here is from genome assembly GCF_021184225.1 of Klebsiella sp. KPN54798. Taxonomy (NCBI): domain Bacteria; kingdom Pseudomonadati; phylum Pseudomonadota; class Gammaproteobacteria; order Enterobacterales; family Enterobacteriaceae; genus Klebsiella; species Klebsiella sp. KPN54798. The sequence continues at coordinate 996,402 of NZ_CP089234.1, forward strand.
GATTTTATAAATAACAAGCGCTTGATTTACGTCAAAAACATTTCGCCAAAAGCGTCTATTTTCTCTTTCCGTTATGTCGTTGAAACACCATGTAGCCTGCCTCTTCGAGTTGTTCGAGTCGCAACACAGGTGCAACTTGAAGAACGAAGGGGAGGGGAAGAATGAAAGTTTGTGGCGTCACGCATGTTCGGGTATACTACTTTCCCGTCCTGGTTATTCCATCGTTTTACCCTAACTTCTCAGGTTCAGCATGACAACGAACTATATTTTTGTGACCGGCGGGGTCGTATCCTCTCTGGGTAAAGGCATTGCCGCAGCCTCCCTGGCAGCCATTCTTGAAGCCCGTGGTCTCAACGTGACCATCATGAAACTGGATCCGTATATCAACGTCGATCCGGGCACCATGAGCCCAATCCAGCATGGGGAAGTGTTCGTTACTGAAGACGGCGCAGAAACCGATCTGGACCTGGGCCACTATGAGCGTTTTATCCGCACCAAGATGACGCGCCGCAATAACTTCACCACCGGCCGTATCTACTCCGACGTGCTGCGCAAAGAGCGCCGTGGCGACTACCTGGGCGCGACCGTTCAGGTTATCCCGCACATCACCAACGCTATCAAAGAGCGCGTACTGGCGGGCGGCGAAGGCCATGACGTCGTGCTGGTGGAAATCGGCGGTACCGTAGGCGATATCGAATCCCTGCCGTTCCTCGAAGCGATTCGTCAGATGGCGGTAGAGATCGGCCGCGAGCATACCCTGTTCATGCACCTGACTCTGGTGCCGTACATGGCCGCCGCGGGCGAAGTCAAAACCAAGCCGACCCAGCACTCCGTGAAAGAGCTGCTCTCCATCGGTATTCAGCCTGATATTCTGATCTGCCGCTCCGATCGCGCGGTTCCGGCCAACGAACGAGCCAAAATTGCTTTGTTCTGTAACGTTCCGGAAAAGGCTGTGATTTCTCTGAAAGATGTCGATTCCATTTATAAAATTCCGGGCCTGTTGAAATCTCAGGGGCTGGACGATTATATTTGTAAACGATTCAGCTTAACTTGTCCGGAAGCAAACCTGGCCGAATGGGAACAGGTAATCTATGAAGAAGCTAATCCGGCAGGCGAAGTCACCATCGGTATGGTCGGTAAGTACATTGAACTGCCGGATGCCTACAAGTCGGTGATTGAAGCGCTGAAACACGGCGGTCTGAAAAATCGCGTTACCGTCAACATCAAGCTGATCGATTCGCAGGATGTGGAAACGCGCGGCGTCGAAATCCTCAAGGATTTAGACGCTATCCTGATCCCGGGCGGCTTCGGCTACCGCGGCGTTGAAGGCAAGATCGCCACCGCGCGCTATGCGCGTGAAAACAATATTCCTTATCTGGGCATCTGCCTGGGTATGCAGGTTGCGCTGATTGAGTTCGCGCGTAACGTAGCGGGTATGGAAAACGCCAACTCGACGGAATTTGTGCCAGACTGTAAATACCCGGTCGTGGCCCTGATTACCGAATGGCGTGACGAAGATGGCAACGTTGAAGTCCGCTCTGAGAAGAGCGATCTGGGCGGCACCATGCGCCTGGGCGCGCAGCAGTGCCAGCTGAGTGATGATTCTCTGGTACGCCAGCTTTACGGCGAGCCGACCATCACCGAGCGTCATCGTCACCGCTACGAAGTCAACAACATGTTGTTGAAACCGATTGAAGCTGCCGGTCTGCGCGTTGCGGGCCGTTCCGGGGATGATCAGTTGGTCGAGATCATCGAAGTGCCGAACCATCCGTGGTTTGTGGCCTGCCAGTTCCACCCGGAGTTTACTTCGACGCCGCGTGATGGACACCCGCTGTTTGCCGGCTTTGTGAAAGCCGCGAGCGAGTACCAGAAACGCCAGGCGAAGTAAAAAGAGTTTGAACGGCAATGCACCCATCCGGGTGCATTGTTTGTCTGGAGTTTTAGTTTAACTTGTACTGAGGAAAACCTAATGTCCAAAATCGTTAAAGTCATCGGTCGTGAAATCATCGACTCCCGTGGTAACCCGACTGTTGAAGCCGAAGTACACCTGGAAGGTGGTTTCGTCGGTATGGCAGCTGCTCCGTCAGGTGCTTCTACTGGTTCCCGCGAAGCGCTGGAACTGCGCGATGGCGACAAATCCCGTTTCCTGGGTAAAGGCGTAACCAAAGCTGTTGCTGCGGTAAACGGCCCGATCGCTCAGGCAATCCTGGGCAAAGATGCTAAAGATCAGGCTGGCATCGACAAGATCATGATCGACCTGGACGGTACTGAAAACAAATCTAACTTCGGTGCGAACGCTATCCTGGCCGTTTCTCTGGCGAACGCCAAAGCAGCTGCTGCGTCCAAAGGCCTGCCGCTGTACGCGCACATCGCTGAACTGAACGGCACTCCGGGCAAATACTCCATGCCGGTTCCGATGATGAACATCATCAACGGCGGTGAGCACGCTGACAACAACGTCGACATCCAGGAATTCATGATTCAGCCGGTTGGCGCGCCGACCCTGAAAGAAGCAGTACGCATGGGTTCTGAAGTGTTCCATCACCTGGCGAAAGTGCTGAAGTCCAAAGGCATGAACACTGCCGTTGGTGACGAAGGCGGCTACGCGCCGAACCTGGGTTCCAACGCCGAAGCGCTGGCTGTTATCGCTGAAGCGGTTAAAGCTGCAGGCTACGAGCTGGGCAAAGACATCACCCTGGCGATGGACTGCGCGGCGTCTGAATTCTACAAAGACGGTAAATACGTTCTGGCTGGCGAAGGCAACAAAGCGTTCACCTCTGAAGAGTTCACTCACTTCCTGGAAGAGCTGACCAAACAGTACCCGATCGTCTCCATCGAAGATGGTCTGGACGAATCTGACTGGGAAGGTTTCGCTTACCAGACCAAAGTACTGGGCGACAAAATCCAGCTGGTTGGTGACGACCTGTTCGTAACCAACACCAAGATCCTGAAAGAAGGCATCGAAAAAGGCATCGCTAACTCCATCCTGATCAAGTTCAACCAGATCGGTTCTCTGACCGAAACTCTGGCTGCTATCAAGATGGCGAAAGACGCTGGCTACACCGCTGTTATCTCTCACCGTTCTGGCGAAACTGAAGACGCTACCATTGCCGACCTGGCTGTTGGTACCGCTGCAGGCCAGATCAAAACTGGTTCTATGAGCCGTTCTGACCGCGTTGCTAAATACAACCAGCTGATTCGTATCGAAGAAGCGCTGGGTGAGCAAGCGCCGTTCAACGGTCGTAAAGAGATCAAAGGCCAGGCTTAATCCTGTCCTTGTGAAATAATCATGCCAGCCTTCGGGCTGGCATTTTTTTTTACGCCTGCGGCCATTATTTAAAGTCGACGGCCATTTGCTGAGGGATCGACAACCCACGGGTGGTTTCCACGCAGCGGTCGATGTAATCGGTAAAGCGCGGCGGTTTTGGCATCCCCATGCTCAGCAGCTTGTCGTTACTAAAGCGCACGTTCAGGGTGGCGAATGCGCCGTATAAGCGCATGGCTTTCAGCATCAGCCGCTCATTGCATGGCCCAAATATCCCTTTCAGTTCGCGTCTCATTTTGACCAGCGTTTCATAGCTCACCTGGGCGTACTTATCCCCCACCGGCGCCTGCTCCAGGGCCTGAGCCATCGCCCGGTCGATTTCGGCAAACTTCACGCTGTTCTCTTCGCCAGCAGAGATATGCACCACCTCGCCGTGAGCCAGAGGCTGGTTAAGCAGCATTAGCAGGGCGTCGGCGCAGTAGTCCACCGGGATAACGTCAATTCGGTCCTCCATGGAGCACATGAATTTCTGCAGCATCAGCCCCATGCTGAACACCCAGAAAATACTGCTGGAAGGCCGGCAGCCGTGATGGGTATGACCCACCACGATAGAGGGGCGGGCAATTACCAGCGGTAGCGTAGGGCACTGCTGCTGCATCAGCTGCTCGATGGTCGACTTCGAGTGGGTATATTCCACCAGGTGCTCAGCGCGTTCCCGAAACTCCGCGCTTTCGGCGACCAGTGAATCCGGTTCAGGCGAACATGACATCGCCGTACCGACGTGCAGAAAGCGCTGCAGACCCGTCACCTGCGCCATACGTTGCGCCAGGCGCAGCGTGCCCTCAACGTTAACCTTCCAGATAAGCGGGTTGCTGCCAAATGAAGCGACAGCGGCGCAGTTGAGGATGTGCGTGACCTGATCGAGGCGCGGATCGTTAAGAAAATGCTCCGGAGAGGCGAGATCGCCCAGCAGGATATGCTGCTGGCGCAACATCGCCAGCTTCTCCTCGGCGATGTTGAACTTACGCATGTTCTCTTTAACCCGTTCGAGGCCAGCCTCGGGGCTATCAGCACGTACCAGCAGCAGTAGATCTAACCGGGTTTCCTGATGGAGTATTTTCTCTAGCGCGGCACCGCCCAGAAACCCCGTAACGCCGGTAATTAATAATGTGGTCATAAACGCTATCTCATTATGGTTGGTCTGCGGGATTCTAGGCGGGCAAAAGTAAACGACAATTAAATAAAAAAGGGACCCGATCAGGGCTTTATTAAGACCAGTTTAAGGTTATTATTACCGGGGATAGAATTGGGCTCGCAGATCGGCCAGATAATTCACTCTTTCATGTATCAGTTTGTACATTACTGTATTTTAAGGTTTTTTTATTTTGGTTATTGGACCTTTTATTTTATCCTGAAGGACAGGAATAACATTTTCTGTTACATATTTCCCCCGCGCGTCAGAATGCTATTAATTTTAATTCTTATCATGCTAATAAACTAAGCCAAAAGAAAAGATTGCTTTTTTAATCAATAATATTATTCCCGACACGGATATTGACGGAGGGGTAAAAAAGCGATCGCAGCGCAGGACAAGACCTGGGCAGCGAAATCTGCGATAATGAACGTTTATCACCCTAAACAGAGATGACTATGCAGTACCCGATTAACGAGATGTTCCAGACCCTGCAAGGCGAGGGTTACTTCACCGGCGTGCCTGCCATCTTTATTCGTCTGCAGGGATGCCCGGTAGGATGCGCGTGGTGTGACACCAAGCATACCTGGGACAAGCTGGCCGATCGGGAAGTGTCGTTGTTCAGCATCCTGGCGAAAACCAAAGAGAGCGACAAGTGGGGCCCGGCAAGCAGCGAGGATCTGCTGGCGATTATTGGGCGGCAGGGGTGGACAGCCCGCCACGTGGTCATTACCGGCGGTGAGCCCTGCATTCATGATTTAACGCCGTTAACCTCGCTTCTGGAACAAAACGGCTTTAGCTGTCAGATTGAAACCAGCGGCACCCATGAAGTACGCTGCAGCCCCAATACCTGGGTGACGGTTTCCCCGAAGGTCAACATGCGCGGTGGCTATGACGTGCTGTCTCAGGCCCTGCAGCGGGCGGATGAGATCAAGCATCCGGTAGGGCGCGTCCGCGACATAGAAGCGCTGGACGAACTGCTGGAAACGCTGAGCGATGACAAACCGCGGATCATCGCCCTGCAGCCGATCAGTCAGAAAGAAGATGCGACGCGCCTGTGTATCGACACCTGCATCGCCCGCAACTGGCGCCTGTCTATGCAGACGCACAAGTATCTGAATATTGCCTGATAAAAAAGCCCGGCAGCGTACTGACCGGGCTTTTTTTCGCTTACTCGCCGCGATAGACGCAGCCGGCGGTGCAGGTCTCTTTGACCATCACGGCGCTCAGCAGCGGCACCCGCGGTTTCATCTCATCCCAGATCCATTTGGCCAGCACCTCGCTGGTGGGGTTTTCCAGACCAGGAATATCGTTCAGATAATAGTGGTCGAGGCGATCGTATGTCGGCTTAAAGGCGGCCTTCAGCTCGGCAAAATCCATGATCCACCCGGTATGGGGATCGACTTCACCGGTGATCTCCAGACGCACCATAAAGGAGTGGCCATGCAGGCGACCGCATTTGTGTCCTTCCGGGACGTGCGGCAGGTGGTGGGCGGCTTCGAAGGTGAAATCTTTAAACAGCGTGGTGGACATCATTGACTCTCAACAGGACGAAAAAAACCGCCGTAGGGTACCGGAAAGTACATTTTTTCGCATTAACTAAAACGGCCGTGAACAGAAAATGGACATGTTTATCTGCTTTATTTGATTTAATCTCTTATATTTCAATTGCTTATTTAATCGATTTTGTTGTTAATAACTACAACTAAAACAGGTTAGTCCATTTGGTTATTTATTATTTCCATCCCTTCTTTAATTGTTACTATGCCCGCCGTTAACCTTCTATTCTCTTCTGTTTTTGTCGCGCTGACAGGGTGCGAATAACAGCTTTGCTTACTGGAACAAACGACGCATGACGACACAGGCCCCACCTTCCAACTTGCTGCCGCTCAACCCGGAGCAACTGGCGCGCCTTCAGGCGGCCACCACTGACTTCACGCCCACTCAGCTCGCCTGGGTATCTGGCTATTTCTGGGGCGTGCTGAATCAGCAGTCCGGCGCGGCGGTAGCCGCCCCCGCCCCGGCCGCCGAGGTACCGACGATCACGCTGATTTCCGCCTCGCAAACCGGCAACGCCCGCCGCGTCGCCGAAGCGCTGCGTGACGATCTGCTGGCGGCGAAGCTGAACGTGAAGCTGGTGAATGCAGGCGATTATAAATTCAAACAAATTGCTGCGGAAAAACTGCTGGTGGTAGTGACGTCCACCCAGGGGGAAGGAGAGCCGCCGGAAGAAGCGGTCGCATTGCATAAGTTCCTGTTCTCTAAGAAAGCGCCGAAGCTGGACGGGACTGCGTTCGCCGTCTTTGGTCTCGGCGATACCTCTTATGAATTTTTCTGTCAGTCCGGCAAAGATTTCGACAACAAGCTGGCCGAGCTCGGCGCGGAACGTCTGCTCGATCGCGTTGATGCCGACGTTGAATATCAGGCCGCGGCCGCTGAATGGCGCGCGCGCGTGGTTGAGGCGCTGAAGGCCCGTGCGCCGGTCGCTGCGCCCGCTCAGCTGGCCACCAGCGGCGCGGTGAACGATATTCACACCAGCCCATATACCAAAGAAGCGCCCCTGACGGCGACCCTGTCGGTCAATCAGAAAATCACCGGCCGCAATTCAGAAAAAGATGTGCGCCATATCGAAATAGACCTCGGTGATTCCGGTCTGCGCTATCAGCCGGGCGACGCCCTGGGCGTCTGGTACCAGAACGATCCTCAGCTGGTGAAAGAGCTGGTGGAGCTGCTGTGGCTGAAAGGCGACGAGCCGGTGACCGTTGAGGGCAAAACTCTGCCGCTGTCGGAAGCCCTGCAGTGGCATTTTGAGCTGACGGTTAACACCGCGACTATCGTTGAAAACTACGCCACCCTGACGCGCAGCGAATCGCTGCTGCCGCTGGTGGGCGATAAAGCTCAGTTGCAGCAGTATGCCGCCGCGACGCCGATCGTCGATATGGTCCGTTTCTCTCCGGCGCAGCTGGACGCTGAGGCGTTAATCGGTCTGCTGCGTCCGCTGACGCCGCGCCTGTACTCCATTGCTTCCTCACAGGCGGAAGTGGAGAGCGAGGTGCATGTCACCGTGGGCGTGGTGCGCTATGAAATTGAAGGCCGCGCCCGGGCTGGCGGCGCCTCCAGCTTCCTCGCCGACCGCGTGGAAGAGGATGGCGAAGTCCGTGTCTTTATCGAACACAACGACAACTTCCGTCTGCCAGCCAACCCGGAGACCCCGGTGATCATGATTGGCCCGGGCACCGGTATTGCGCCGTTCCGCGCCTTTATGCAGCAGCGCGCTGCGGACGGAGCGCAAGGCAAGAACTGGTTGTTCTTCGGCAACCCGCACTTCACCGAAGATTTCCTCTATCAGGTGGAGTGGCAGAGCTATGTGAAGGAAGGTCTGCTGACCCGTATCGATCTGGCCTGGTCTCGCGATCAACAACAAAAAATCTATGTGCAGGACAAACTGCGCGAGCAGGGGGCCGAGCTGTGGCGCTGGATCAATGACGGCGCCCACATTTATGTCTGCGGCGACGCCAATCGTATGGCGAAGGACGTGGAAAACACCTTACTGGAAGTGATTGCCGAATACGGCGCGATGGACGCCGAAGCGGCGGACGAATTTTTAAGTGAGCTGCGCGTTGAGCGCCGTTATCAGCGAGATGTCTACTAATGAGCGAAAAACATCCGGGGCCTTTAGTGGTCGAAGGTAAACTGAGCGATGCCGAGCGCATGAAGCTTGAGAGCAACTACCTGCGCGGCACCATTGCGGAAGATTTAAACGACGGTCTGACCGGCGGTTTTAAAGGCGATAACTTCCTGCTGATCCGTTTCCACGGCATGTACCAGCAGGACGATCGCGATATCCGCGCGGAGCGCGCCGCCCAGAAGCTGGAGCCGCGTCATGCGATGCTGCTCCGCTGCCGTCTGCCGGGCGGGGTGATCACCACCACCCAGTGGAAGGCGATCGATAAGTTTGCCGCTGAGAACACCATTTACGGCAGTATTCGCCTGACCAACCGGCAGACCTTTCAGTTCCACGGCATTCTGAAAAAGAACGTCAAGCCGGTGCATCAGATGCTGCACTCGGTGGGGCTGGACGCGCTGGCCACCGCCAACGATATGAACCGTAACGTGCTGTGCACCTCCAACCCCTACGAGTCGCAGCTGCACGCTGAGGCCTACGAGTGGGCGAAAAAGATCTCCGAGCATCTGCTGCCGCGTACCCGCGCTTATGCCGAGATCTGGCTGGATCAGAAAAAGGTCGCCACTACCGACGAAGAGCCGATCCTCGGCCAGACCTATCTGCCGCGTAAGTTTAAAACCACGGTGGTGATCCCGCCGCAGAACGATATCGATCTGCACGCCAACGACATGAACTTCGTGGCGATCGCCGAAAACGGCAAGCTGGTGGGCTTTAACCTGCTGGTGGGCGGCGGTCTCTCTATCGAACATGGTAACAAAAAAACCTACGCCCGCACGGCGAGCGAATTCGGTTATCTGCCGCTGGAGCATACTCTGGCGGTGGCGGAAGCGGTTGTGACCACCCAGCGCGACTGGGGCAACCGTACCGACCGTAAGAATGCGAAAACCAAGTACACCCTTGAGCGCGTCGGTGTCGAAACCTTCAAAGCGGAAGTGGAGCGCCGGGCAGGCATTAAGTTTGAGCCGATCCGCCCGTACGAATTTACCGGCCGCGGCGATCGCATCGGCTGGGTGAAGGGGATTGATGATAAGTGGCACCTGACGCTGTTTATTGAAAACGGCCGCATTCTCGATTATCCGGGTCGTCCGCTGAAGACTGGCCTGCTGGAGATTGCTAAGGTCCATCAAGGCGAATTCCGCATCACCGCTAACCAGAACCTGATTGTCGCCAGCGTACCGGAAGATCAGAAGGTGCGGATCGAGAAGCTCGCGCGGGATCATGGCCTGATGAATGCCGTCACCCCGCAGCGCGAAAACTCGATGGCCTGCGTCTCCTTCCCGACCTGCCCGCTGGCGATGGCGGAAGCCGAGCGTTTCCTGCCGTCGTTTATCGACAAGGTGGAAGGGCTGATGAGCAAGCACGGCGTGAGCGATGAGCATATCGTCACCCGCGTCACCGGCTGCCCGAACGGCTGCGGCCGCGCGATGCTGGCGGAAGTGGGACTGGTGGGCAAAGCGCCGGGCCGCTATAACCTGCACATCGGCGGTAACCGCAACGGCACCCGCATCCCGCGGATGTACCGTGAGAATATTACCGAGTCGGAAATTCTCGACTCGCTAGACGAACTGGTAGGGCGCTGGGCGAAAGAGCGCGAAGCGGGTGAAGGCTTCGGCGATTTTACGGTGCGTGCGGGCATCATTCGCCCGGTGCTCGACCCAGCCCGCGATTTCTGGGAATAACATCCTGGTTGGTGCCCGGTGGCGCGTAGCGATCCGGGCCAGCGAAACCCGTAGGCCGGACGAACGCAGTGTCGTCCGGCAAAACAGGCAAACGAGGTTCATATGTCCGTACTCGATCTAAACGCGCTTAATGCATTGCCGAAAGTGGAACGCATTCTGGCACTCGCGGAAACCAACGCCCAACTGGAAAAGCTTGACGCCGAAGGGCGTGTGGCGTGGGCGCTGGAAAATCTGCCGGGAAACTATGTGCTGTCGTCGAGCTTTGGCATTCAGGCGGCGGTCAGTTTGCATCTGGTGAATCAGATCCGCCCGGATATTCCGGTGATCCTCACCGATACCGGCTACCTGTTCCCGGAAACCTATCAATTTATTGACGAGCTGACGGACAAGCTCAAGCTGAACCTGAAGGTCTACCGCGCGGCTGAAAGCGCGGCCTGGCAGGAGGCGCGCTACGGCAAGCTGTGGGAGCAGGGCGTTGAGGGCATTGAGAAATACAATGAGATCAACAAGGTTGAGCCGATGAACCGGGCGCTGAAAGAGCTCAACGCGCAGACGTGGTTTGCCGGTCTGCGCCGCGAGCAGTCGGGCAGCCGGGCTACGCTTCCGGTGCTGGCGGTCCAGCGCGGGGTGTTCAAGGTGCTACCGATTATCGACTGGGATAACCGGACGGTGTATCAGTACCTGCAAAAGCACGGGCTGAAGTACCACCCGCTGTGGGATCAGGGCTATCTCTCGGTAGGCGATACCCACACCACCCGCAAATGGGAGCCGGGCATGGCAGAAGAAGAGACCCGGTTCTTCGGGCTTAAACGCGAGTGCGGATTGCACGAGGGTTAAGCTGTTAGCTCTTCCTCTGAGTGATAATTTAAAAAGAACACGCGGGCGATACCGCGCGTTCTTTTGTGCGTATTAGCTTTTCTTCTCCACCTTCGCCAGCTCTTTCACCAGCGGCAGCATGACTTTCACTACCTCGCGTCCGCGGTGTTCGATGCGCCCCGGCAGCGCGTGGTCGATATACTGCTGATTATCCAGCTGGACGTCATGCCAACTGGTTCCCTGCGGGAAACTGGCCGATTTGCTCCGCTGCTGATAGCCATCTTTTTTGCCGAGTGACCAGTTAGTCGCCTCGACCGACAGCACCGGGATCCCGGCGTTGTCGAAGACGCTGGCGTCATTGCAGCAGCTGGTGCCTTTCGGATAAGCCGGGTTGAGTCCCGGGTTGGTGTAGGCGGCGATGCCCTTGCTGCGAGCGATAGCCAGCGCACGGTCGCGGGTCAGCTTGCGCACCGAGGCCGGCGTGCTGCGGCCGCTGTTGAAGTAAAGCTTATCGCCCACCACCAGATTATCGAGATTGATCACCAGCAGGGTATTTTTCTTTTCCGCTTCGCTCATCCGCTGCAGCAGGTTTTGCGCACCGAGACGGCCTTCCTCTTCACCGCTGGTGGCGATAAAGCGGATGCCATAGCGGGTAGGGACGTTCTTTAAATGCTCCGCCAGCTCCAGCAATACGCCAAGTCCCATCGCGTTGTCGTCGATGCCCTGCAGCGTCAGGCCGCCGAGGTTGTTCTCCACGTCTTTATCGCTCTGCGGCGCATAGGTGTCGAGGTGTGCCATGATAATAATCTGCTGGCGCACTTTACCTTCATGGGCGGCGATCACCGTACTGCCGGTGGCGTTATGCCAGTTCTTGCGCTGATTGCTGTCGGTATAGATATAGCGGGTATTGAAGCTTCGCACGTCGCTCTGATACCCCATCAGGGCGAACTGCTGGCGCAGATAGTCAGCTGAGAGCATTTCCGGCGGCGTTCCGGTCATTCGTCCCGGGAAGACGGTGGCGATATGGCGGGCCTGGCTACTGGCGGTGTCGCCCAGCGCGCTGAATGCGGGGGCGGCGGCAAAAACAAAACCGGTGCCGAGCGCCAGCGGAAGCAGACGGCGGCACAACGCGGAAAACATAAGGGGGTCCTTACACGAACAAGACAATTTGACGCGTACAGTATGAAACTGTGACCGCTGTTAAACAATTTCAATTGCTCTTAAATAGCGGAAAAATAGCGCGTTAAGCACTTTTTGATATTTGTATTTCCGCCGCGTTATTCCTTTGTGTCACAACTCATTCCATTTCGTAATTTCATTTGCTCTAAGGCGCACCCTATAGTCGCAGTATCGCTGAATGTAAGAGAGTTGTTGCACCGTGGATTACTTGCCCCTTTTTGCCGAACTGAAACAAAGGCCCGTGCTGGTGATCGGCGGCGGCGAGATTGCTGAACGTAAGATCAAGTTCCTGCTGCGCGCCCAGGCGCAGGTGCAGGTGGTCGCTGAAACGCTGTCACCGGCGCTGGCCGATCTGGCTGCGCGCCAGGCACTCAGCTGGCGGGCGACGGAATTCAGCGACTCGCTGGTGGATGATGTCTTTCTGGTGATTGCGGCCACCGAGGATGAGGCGCTTAACCAGCGGGTATTTGCGGCAGCTAACGCGCGCTACCGGTTGGTCAACGTGGTGGATAACCAGGCGCTGTGCTCGTTTGTTTTCCCTTCTATCGTCGACCGTTCGCCGCTGCTGGTGGCGATCTCCTCCAGCGGTAAAGCGCCGGTGCTGTCGCGCATTCTGCGTGAAAAAATCGAAGCGCTGCTGCCGACGAATCTCGGTCGGCTGGCGGAATCAGCAAGCTACTGGCGCAACCATCTGAAAACCCGCCTGACGACTACCGAAGCGCGTCGCCGCTTCTGGGAGCGCGTCTTTACCGGCCGCTTCGCCAGCCTGATGGTGGCGGGCAACTCTGCGGAGGCGGAAAAGGCGCTGCAGGATGAGTTGGATAAGCCCGAACGCGAGACGGGAGAAATTATTCTGGTCGGCGCCGGGCCGGGCGATGCCGGGCTGCTGACCCTTCGCGGTCTGCAGGCGATCCAGCAGGCGGACGTGGTTTTCCACGACCATCTGGTGACTCAGCCGGTTCTCGAGCTGGTGCGCCGCGATGCCGAACTTATTTGCGTCGGCAAACGCGCCGGCGAGCATTCGGTGCCGCAGCATGAAACCAATCAGCTGCTGGTGGAGGCGGCGAAGGCGGGGAAAACCGTCGTGCGCCTGAAGGGCGGCGATCCGTTTATTTTTGGCCGCGGCGCAGAAGAGCTGCAGGCTGCCGCCGAGGCGGGGATCCCGTTCCAGGTGGTGCCTGGCGTCACCGCAGCCGCCGGAGCGACGGCCTACGCCGGTATTCCGCTGACCCATCGCGATTATGCGCAAAGCGCCGTCTTTGTCACCGGCCACTATAAGCCGGACAGCGCCCCCTTCGACTGGTCGCTGCTGGCGAAGAGCCAACAGACGCTGGCGATCTACATGGGCACCATGAAGGCAGCGGAAATCAGCGCCCAGCTGATCGCCCACGGTCGCGACAGCGACACGCCGGTGGCGGTAATTTCCCGCGGCACCCGTGACGATCAGCAGACGATAACCGGCACATTGCAACAACTCGAACACCTGGCGAAAGACGCCCCGATGCCCGCCCTGCTGGTGGTAGGCGAAGTGGTGCAGCTGCATCAGCAGCTCGCCTGGTTTCAACATACATCATCCGCCGAGGGGTTTAACGCTTCGGTGGTCAATCTGGCTTAAGGAACGGTTATGGACCAAAAACGACTCACTCACCTGCGGCAACTGGAGGCGGAAAGCATCCATATTATTCGTGAGGTGGCCGCCGAATTTTCTAACCCGGTAATGATGTACTCCATTGGGAAAGATTCCAGCGTAATGCTGCATCTGGCGCGCAAAGCGTTTTATCCGGGAACCCTGCCGTTCCCGCTGCTGCACGTCGATACCGGCTGGAAATTCCGTGAGATGTATGAGTTCCGTGACCGGACCGCTAAAGCCTACGGCTGTGAACTGCTGGTGCATAAAAACCCGGAAGGGGTGGCGATGGGCATCAACCCGTTTGTCCACGGCAGCGCCAAGCATACCGATATCATGAAAACCGAAGGGCTGAAGCAGGCGCTGAACAAATACGGCTTTGACGCCGCGTTCGGCGGCGCGCGTCGCGACGAAGAGAAATCCCGCGCGAAAGAGCGCATCTACTCCTTCCGCGACCGCTTCCACCGCTGGGACCCGAAAAATCAGCGTCCGGAGCTGTGGCACAACTACAACGGCCAGATTAACAAAGGCGAAAGCATCCGCGTCTTCCCGCTCTCCAACTGGACCGAGCTGGATATCTGGCAGTACATCTATCTGGAAAATATTGAAATCGTGCCGCTGTATCTGGCCGCTGAGCGTCCGGTGCTGGAGCGCGACGGTATGCTGATGATGATCGATGACGACCGTATCGATCTGCAGCCGGGCGAGGTGATTGAAAAACGGATGGTGCGTTTCCGTACCCTCGGCTGCTGGCCGCTGACCGGCGCGGTGGAGTCTGAAGCGCAGACGCTACCCGAAATTATTGAAGAGATGCTGGTATCGACCACCAGCGAACGTCAGGGGCGCGTCATTGACCGCGACCAGGCCGGCTCGATGGAGCTGAAGAAACGTCAGGGGTATTTCTAAGGAGCCGCCATGAACACGACCATTGCCCAACAAATTGCCAACGAAGGCGGCGTAGAAGCTTACCTGCACGCGCAACAGCACAAGAGCCTGCTGCGTTTTTTGACCTGCGGCAGCGTCGATGACGGCAAAAGCACCTTAATTGGCCGCCTGCTGCATGATACGCGCCAGATCTATGAAGACCAGCTCTCTTCGCTGCACAACGACAGCAAGCGTCACGGCACCCAGGGCGAAAAGCTGGACCTGGCGCTGCTGGTGGACGGCCTGCAGGCCGAGCGCGAGCAGGGCATCACCATCGACGTGGCCTATCGCTACTTCTCGACCGAAAAGCGCAAATTTATCATCGCCGACACCCCGGGGCACGAGCAGTACACGCGCAATATGGCCACCGGCGCGTCCACCTGCGACCTGGCGATCCTGCTGATCGATGCGCGCAAGGGCGTGCTCGACCAGACCCGCCGTCACAGCTTCATCTCGACGCTGCTGGGCATTAAACACCTGGTAGTGGCGGTCAACAAAATGGATCTCGTCGAGTTTAGCGAAGCGCGCTTCAACGAGATCCGGGAAGATTATCTGACCTTTGCCGAGCAGCTGCCGGGCAACCTTGATATCCGCTTTGTGCCGTTGTCGGCGCTGGAAGGCGATAATGTCGCCAGCCAGAGCGCGAATATGCCGTGGTACAGTGGCCCGACGCTGCTGGAAGTCCTCGAAACCGTAGAGATCCAGCGGGTGGTCGAGAGCCAGCCGCTGCGCTTCCCGGTGCAGTATGTTAACCGTCCGAACCTCGATTTCCGCGGCTTCTCCGGCACGGTCGCCTCCGGTACCGTGCAGGTTGGCCAGCGTCTGAAGGTGCTGCCGTCGGGCGTCGAATCGAGCGTGGCGCGTATCGTCACCTTCGACGGCGACCTGCAGGAAGCCGCCGCCGGCGAAGCCATTACCCTTGTGCTGAAAGATGAAATCGACATCAGTCGCGGCGACCTGCTGGTTGACGCGCAAGCCTCGCTGCCGGCGGTACAAAGCGCCAGCATCGACGTGGTGTGGATGGCCGAACAGCCGCTGACCCCGGGCCAGAGCTACGACATCAAAATCGCCGGCAAGAAGACCCGCGCTCGCGTCGACGCTATCCGCTACCAGGTCGATATTAACAACCTGACCCAGCGTGAAGTCGAGTCTCTGCCGCTGAACGGCATCGGGCTGGTGGAGCTGACCTTTGACGAACCTTTAGTGCTGGATCCGTATCAGCAAAACCCGGTGACCGGCGGGCTTATCTTTATCGATCGCCTGACCAACGTCACCGTCGGCGCCGGGATGGTCAACGAGCCGCACCTGCAGGCATCGACTTCGGCATCACAGTACAGCGCCTTCGAGCTGGAGCTGAACCAGCTGATCCGTAAACATTTCCCGCACTGGGACGCCCGCGACCTGCTGGGAGGCCAATAATGGCCCAGCATGACGAAAACGTCGTCTGGCATGCCCACCCTGTGACCCAACAGCAGCGGGAACAGCATCACGGCCATCGCGGCGTGGTGCTGTGGTTTACCGGCCTTTCGGGGTCGGGTAAATCCACCGTCGCCGGGGCGCTGGAGGAGGCCCTGCATGAGCGCGGCGTCAGCACCTATCTGCTGGACGGCGATAACGTGCGCCATGGCCTGTGCAGCGACCTGGGATTCAGCGATGAGGATCGCAAAGAGAACATTCGCCGCGTCGGGGAAGTGGCCAGGCTGATGGTCGATGCCGGGCTGGTGGTATTGACGGCATTTATATCTCCGCACCGTGCGGAACGGCAGATGGTGCGCGAGCGCCTCGGGGAAGGACGCTTTATCGAAGTGTTCGTCGATACCCCGCTGGCCATCTGCGAGGCGCGGGATCCGAAAGGATTGTATAAGAAAGCGCGGGCAGGGGAATTACGCAATTTCACCGGTATAGACTCGGTCTATGAGGCACCGGAAAAGGCGGAAATTCATCTGGATGGTGAACAATTGGTAACAAATTTGGTGCACCAACTATTAGACCTGCTGCAACAGAGCGATATTATCAGATCCTGAAACGGCAGCGGCATCGAGGGGTGCCGGTTGCCCGGTCTACAGGATTCGATATGCGCAATACCCAGAACCTCAGTATTATTCGTTCAGAACCGCCTCCGGCGATCGGCGACGAGACCACCTGGTCTTTGTCGGGCGCTGCCGTGGGCTTTATTTCGTGGCTGCTGGCGCTGGGTATTCCCTTCCTTCTCTATGGCAGTAATACACTCTTTTTTCTCCTCTACACCTGGCCATTCTTCCTTGCGTTGATGCCGGTGGCGGTGGTGGTCGGTATTGCGCTGCACTCTCTGCTCAATGGCAAACTGCTCTATAGCGTCAGCGCGACCATCCTGACCGTTGGGCTGATGTTTGCGCTACTCTTCCTCTGGCTGTTGGGATAACCCGTTGCTGGTATGAATCAAGCATGGGTATCGACAGCAAAAATATGGTACAGTCCCCGCGTTACGCGGCATCGTCCGCGCGCCCCGGTAGCGTACCCGGGCGAGTTTTGGGATGATGATGCCGTTTTTCAGGGGGCAGGATGGGTAAACTAACGCTGCTATTATTAGCTTTGCTGGTCTGGCTACAGTATTCGCTGTGGTTCGGTAAAAACGGCCTGCACGACTACACGCGGGTTAACGACGACGTCACCGCCCAGCAGGCGACTAACGCCAAATTAAAAGCACGCAACGATCAGCTGTTTGCCGAAATTGACGACCTCAACGGCGGGCAGGAAGCGATTGAGGAGCGTGCGCGCAATGAACTCAGCATGACCCGCCCGGGCGAAACCTTCTATCGTCTGGTACCGGATGCGTCTAAACGCAATCAGGCATCGGGGCAACAGCAGAACAATCGATAACCAGGCCCAGGATTACAACATGGCAGCCACTTTTCCGGGCGTTTGCGCCGTGGTGCCGGCAGCCGGTTTCGGCCGCCGCATGCAAACGGAATGCCCGAAACAATATCTCTCAATCGGTAACAAAACGATTCTCGAACACGCGGTCGCCGCGCTGCTGGCGGATGCGCGCGTCCAGCGGGTGGTGATTGCCGTCAGCCCCGGCGATCGCCGCTTCAGCCAGCTGCCGCTGGCGCAGCATCCGCAAATTACCGTGGTGGATGGCGGCGCTGAGCGTGCCGATTCGGTGCTCGCCGGCCTGCAGGCGTTGCCGGAGGCGCAGTGGGTGCTGGTGCATGACGCCGCGCGCCCCTGCCTGCATCAGGACGACCTCAGCCGCCTGCTGTCGCTCTGCGAAACCAGCCGCGTCGGCGGGATCCTTGCGGCGCCAGTGCGCGACACCATGAAGCGCGCCGAGCCGGGCAAAACCGCTATCGCCCATACCGTCGACCGCAATGACCTGTGGCATGCGCTCACCCCGCAATTTTTCCCTCGCGAGCTGCTGGTGGATTGCCTCACTCGCGCGCTAAACGAGGGAGCCACTATCACCGATGAAGCCTCGGCGCTGGAGTACTGCGGCTTCCATCCGCAGCTGGTCGCCGGACGCGCGGATAATATTAAAGTGACGCGCCCGGAAGACCTGGCGCTGGCTGAATTTTACCTCACCCGTTCCCGACACCAGGAGAAAGCTTAATGCGAATTGGACATGGTTTTGACGTACACGCTTTTGGCGGTGAAGGCCCAATCATCATTGGCGGGGTACGCATTCCTTATGAAAAAGGGCTGCTGGCCCACTCCGACGGCGACGTCGCGCTGCATGCGCTGACCGACGCGCTGCTTGGCGCCGCGGCGCTGGGCGATATCGGCAAGCTGTTCCCCGATACCGATCCGGCGTTTAAAGGCGCCGATAGCCGCGAACTGCTACGCGAAGCATGGCGCCGCATTCAGGCCAAGGGCTATACGCTCGGCAACGTCGACGTCACGATTATTGCCCAGGCGCCGAAAATGCTGCCGCATATTCCGCAGATGCGCGTCTTTATCGCTGAGGATCTCGGCTGCCATATGGACGACGTCAACGTGAAAGCGACCACCACCGAGAAGCTCGGCTTCACCGGCCGCGGGGAAGGGATCGCCTGCGAAGCGGTTGCGCTGCTGCGTAAGGCCGACAAATGATCGCCTTTGACCAACTGACCTGGCTGCACGGCAAGCCGCAGAGCAGTGGGCTGCTGAAAGCCAATCCGGAAGATTTTCTGGTGGTGGAAGATCTGGGCTTTGCCCCGGACGGCGAAGGCGAACACGTGCTGGTGCGGATCCTGAAAAACGGCTGCAATACGCGCTTTGTCGCCGACGCGCTGGCGAAATTCCTTAAGATCCACGCCCGTGAAGTGAGCTTCGCCGGGCAAAAGGATAAGCACGCGGTCACCGAGCAGTGGCTGTGCGCCCGGGTGCCCGGCAAAGAGATGCCGGACCTGAGCAAATTTCAGCTCGAGGGCTGCCAGGTACTGGAATATGCTCGCCATAAGCGTAAGCTGCGTTTAGGCGCGCTGAAAGGCAACCAGTTTACCGTGATCCTGCGCGAGATTAGCGATCGCCAGGACGTGGAGACGCGTCTGCAGGCCATCGCTGAACGGGGAGTGCCGAACTATTTCGGCGCGCAGCGCTTTGGCATTGGCGGCAGTAACCTGCAGGGCGCCCTGCGCTGGGCGGAGAGCGGCGCGCCAGTGCGCGATCGCAATAAGCGCAGTTTTTGGTTGTCGGCAGCCCGCAGCGCGTTGTTTAATCAGCAAGTGAGTATTAGATTAAAAAAAACGGAATTTAATCAGGTCGTTGATGGCGATGCGCTACAATTAGCGGGGCGCGGGAGCTGGTTTGTCGTCACACCGGAAGAACTCGAGGTTTCGCAGGCGCGGGTGCATAACCGCGAACTGATGATTACGGCCACGCTGCCGGGCAGCGGCGACTGGGGAAGCCAGCGCGACGCCCTGGCTTTCGAGCAGGCCGCGATCGCCGAGGAAACCGCGTTGCAGGCGCTGCTGGTACGGGAGAAAGTCGAGGCGGCGCGCCGGGCGATGCTTCTCTATCCACAGCAGCTCAGCTGGAACTGGTGGGATGACGTAACCGTTGAACTACGTTTCTGGCTGCCGGCGGGCAGCTTCGCCACCAGCGTGGTCAGGGAGCTTATCAATACAACGGGTGACTATGCGAATATTGCTGAGTAACGATGACGGGATCCATGCGCCGGGGATACAGACCCTGGCGAAGGCCTTAAGGGAGTTTGCCGAGGTCCAGGTGGTTGCACCCGATCGTAACCGCAGCGGGGCCTCAAATTCGCTGACGCTGGAATCGTCCCTGCGTACGTTTACCTTTGAAAATGGCGACATCGCCGTCCAGATGGGCACCCCGACCGACTGTGTCTATCTCGGCGTGAACGCGCTGATGCGCCCGCGTCCGGACATCGTGGTTTCCGGCATTAATGCCGGCCCCAACCTGGGCGACGACGTCATCTATTCCGGCACCGTGGCCGCGGCGATGGAAGGCCGTCATCTGGGGTTCCCCGCGCTGGCCGTGTCGCTGAACGGCTATCAGCATTACGATACCGCCGCGGCGGTAACCTGCACCATTCTGCGCGCCTTAAGCCGCGAGCCGCTGCGTACCGGGCGGATCCTTAACATCAACGTGCCGGATCTCCCGCTTGATCAAATCAAGGGCATTCGCGTGACCCGCTGCGGCAACCGCCATCCGGCCGACCAGGTGATCCCGCAAAAAGATCCGCGCGGCAACACCCTGTACTGGATTGGCCCGCCGGGCGATAAGCGCGATGCCGGGCCGGGCACCGATTTTGCGGCAGTGGATGAAGGCTATGTTTCCGTGACGCCATTGCACGTCGATTTAACCGCCCATCAGGCGCATGAGGTGGTCACCGATTGGCTGGAACGTGTCGGGGTTGACAGGCAATGGTAAGTAAACGTGTTGAAAGTTTGTTGAATCAACTGCGCACGCAGGGCATCGTCGATGAACGTGTCCTCGAGGCGATCGCGCTGGTCCCGCGCGAAAAGTTTGTTGATGAAGCCTTTGAACATAAAGCGTGGGAAAACACCGCGCTGCCGATTGGCCAGGGGCAGACCATCTCCCAGCCGTATATGGTGGCGCGGATGACCGAGCTGCTGACGCTGACGCCGGAGTCGCGGGTGCTGGAGATCGGCACCGGTTCCGGCTACCAGACGGCCATCCTGGCGCATCTGGTGCATCACGTATGCTCGGTAGAGCGAATTAAGAGTTTACAGTGGCAGGCGCGTCGTCGCCTGAAACAACTTGATTTACATAATGTTTCAACCCGTCATGGCGATGGGTGGCAAGGTTGGCAGGCGCGGGCGCCGTTTGATGCCATTATTGTGACGGCGGCGCCGCCGGAAATACCGACCGCGCTGCTGGCGCAGCTGGATGATGACGGCGTGCTGGTGCTGCCGGTCGGCGAAGAGCATCAGTTTCTCAAACGGATCCGTCGTCGGGGCAACGAATTTATCATTGATACCGTCGAGGCCGTTCGCTTTGTTCCCCTGGTGAAGGGGGAGCTGGCCTGAGACCCGGATTATTCCAGGTTTTTTTTGCCTGACTTTAGGCGTAGGGTGGACACATTTTTCAGTGTCCTGGCCGGGCGCCGCCCGGTAAGCAAGATATTGGCAGTTAACATATTCCTGGGGGATAAATGAGCGCGGGAAGCACCAAATTTACCGTCAGCCGTATTGCGGCTCTTTCACTGGTTTCACTCTGGCTGGCCGGGTGTACCAACACCAATAATCCGCCTGCGCCGGTTAGCTCTGCCGGCGGCGCCGCCTCTTCCAGCACCAACTCCGGCATGCTGATTACGCCGCCACCCTCCGGCGTCAAGTCCGCTCCTCAGGCGCAGCCGATTCAGCCGATGCAGACCCAGACCATTCAGCCGGCGCCGGTGGCGCAGGAGCCGGTACAGACGGTAAATGGCCGGATCGTTTACAACCGCAAATATGGCGATATTCCGAAAGGTAGCTATACCGGCGGCAGTACCTATACGGTAAAACGCGGCGACACGCTATTCTATATCGCCTGGGTCACCGGCAACGATTTCCGCGACCTGGCGCAACGTAACAATATCCCGGCCCCGTACGCGCTGAACGTGGGGCAGGTACTGCAGGTCGGTAACGCCTCAGGCCAGCCGATCACCGGCGAAAACGCCGTTTCTCAGGCCAGCGCAAGAGCGAGCGGCGGTGCGACGACCAGCACAACTTCTGCACAAAAATCGACCGCGGTGGTTGCTTCACAACCGACTATTACGTATTCTGAATCTTCAGGTGAACAGAGTGCTACCAAGATGTTGCCTAATAATAAACCAGCGACCACAACCACAACGGTTGTCGCGCCGGTGACGGCACCAACAACGGTGAGCACAACCCAGCCGACTGCAAGCAGTACGTCAACCAGTTCGCCGATCTCAGCATGGCGCTGGCCGACTGATGGCAAGGTTATCGAGAACTTTAGCGGCGCGGAAGGCGGCAATAAAGGCATCGATATTGCAGGCAGTAAGGGACAGGCTATTGTCGCGACCGCCGATGGGCGCGTCGTCTATGCCGGTAACGCACTGCGCGGCTACGGTAATCTTATTATCATCAAACACAACGATGATTACCTGAGTGCCTACGCTCATAACGATACCATGCTGGTTCGGGAGCAACAGGAAGTCAAAGCGGGGCAGAAAATCGCTACCATGGGTAGCACCGGAACCAGCTCAACAAGATTACATTTTGAAATTCGTTACAAGGGGAAATCCGTCAACCCGCTGCAGTACTTACCGCAGCGATAATTTGGCAAAGTACGGATAAGCGAAGCATCAGCTAACAGGCGCCAGGGCGGTGTCTACGTTCCTCTCGCAGAGAGGGCAGGGGAAATCGTCCAGGCGTCGTTTGTTGATGTGCCGTGGAAGGTGCTTTGCTCAGGGATCACGGGTAGGAGCCACCTTTATGAGTCAGAATACGCTGAAAGTTCATGATTTAAATGAAGACGCGGAATTTGATGAGAACGGAATTGAGGTTTTCGACGAGAAAGCCTTAGTAGAAGAGGAACCCAGTGATAGCGATCTGGCTGAGGAAGAGCTGCTGTCGCAAGGCGCAACCCAGCGCGTACTTGACGCCACTCAGCTTTATCTTGGAGAGATTGGTTATTCCCCACTGCTGACCGCGGAAGAGGAAGTCTATTTCGCGCGTCGCGCACTGCGTGGTGATGTCGCTTCACGCCGTCGCATGATTGAAAGTAACTTGCGTCTGGTGGTGAAGATTGCCCGTCGTTACAGCAATCGTGGTCTGGCGCTGCTGGATCTGATTGAAGAAGGTAACCTCGGCCTGATCCGCGCCGTTGAGAAGTTTGACCCGGAACGTGGGTTCCGTTTTTCGACCTACGCGACCTGGTGGATCCGCCAGACTATTGAACGGGCGATCATGAACCAAACCCGTACGATCCGTTTGCCGATCCATATTGTTAAAGAGCTGAACGTCTATCTGCGTACCGCGCGCGAGTTGTCCCATAAGCTGGACCACGAGCCTAGCGCGGAAGAGATCGCCGAACAGCTGGACAAACCGGTCGATGACGTCAGCCGTATGCTGCGTCTGAACGAGCGCATCACCTCCGTGGATACTCCGCTGGGTGGCGATTCAGAAAAAGCGCTGCTGGATATTCTGGCCGATGAGAAAGAGAACGGCCCGGAAGACACCACGCAGGACGATGATATGAAGCAAAGTATCGTCAAATGGCTGTTCGAACTGAACGCCAAGCAGCGTGAAGTTCTGGCACGTCGTTTTGGTCTGCTGGGTTATGAAGCTGCCACGCTGGAGGATGTGGGCCGTGAAATTGGCCTGACCCGCGAACGCGTGCGGCAGATCCAGGTGGAAGGTCTGCGTCGCCTGCGGGAAATTCTGCAGGGACAGGGGCTGAATATCGAAGCGCTCTTCCGCGAATAAGACGTTTTCTGTCAAAAAGGCCCCCTCGAAAGTCGGGGCCTTTTTCTTTGGGCTAGCCGAGGCGGGTTTCCTGCAGATGGCGCCAGACAATTTTCCCTTCCGCTTGCTGAAAAATCGCCGTCGACCAGCGAACGTTCTGGCTGCTATCCGCCAGCGTTTGGCTTTCACGATATAGCACTGCGGCGCCGTCGTGCCACTCGCTGATGATTTCCATCTGATCCACTACGATATCTAACCCCGGACGGCTGCCGCCGGCGTGGTGGAAAAAACGGCTCACCGTTGGGTAGTCCATCTTCTCACCGCTCAAGGGGATCATGGTAAAATCGGCGGCAAAACGCTTCATCAGCGCCTCAGCGCTTCCTTCGCCATGGCTTAACCAGCGTTCGATAAGGACATGGGCATCAAGGACTTCCTGCAGATAAGGATTCATGACTTCTCCAGAGTGGTGTGCAGGCGATGGATAATCGCCCGATTATTCAGCCGCAGGCAAAACAGCAGCGGCAACAGGGTAATGACGGCGGCGCTAATAAATACCCCCTGCCAGGCGTAGGCCGGCGGGAATACCCTCAGCAGCAGGGCGAGCAGGGCGCTGCCGGCAAAGAAGCTGAGCTGGCGGTTAAGATTCCATAGCGCGCTGGCGTCAGGCATCTCTTCGGCAGGCGTATGCAGGAAAGCGCTGCTTTGCGCGGTGCTGCTGCATAAGCTGCCTCCGCCGCCCATCAGCGTAAAGGCCAGAATCAACAGCGCCAGCGGGCTGTCCGCATCGATCTTCAGCAGCAGCATGATCCCCATCGCCTGAAGCAGGCAGCCGATGACGACCAGCGGCCGGGGCCCGAAGCGGTTGAAATATCTGCCGGTAAAAGTGATGGCGGCAAACGAGGCCAGCGACCAGGGCACCATCAGGGCACCGATTGCCCCCGGCGCCATCCCGGTGACGCGTTGCAGGTAGTACATCCCCACCACGTTGACGCCAATAAACATCCCCGGCACGCAGAGGTAGATCAGCATCGCGAAGCGCAGCAGGGGATCGGCCAGCAGCGACAGTGGAAGAAAGCGAGTCGGGCGAACCGGACCGGGGGTGTCGTTCAGCCATCGCACCGCCAGCACAAAGGTTAGCAGAGCCACAGGCAGGCTGGCGAAAAAGACCCAGCGCCAACTGAACGCCTCGACTAACAGGCCGCCGATCGCCGGCGAGCAGGCGGGGGCCAGCAGGCCGACCAGCATCACCGCCGCCGACAGCTTCGCCCGCTCATGCGGCTGAAACAGCGGCCACGTCAGCGCCTGGCCGAGGGGGATTAACAGCCCGCCGCCCATCCCCTGCAGCGTCCGCCATAAAATCAGTTCGTTCAGGCTGTTGGCAAGCCCTGCCGCCAGCGCGCCGAGGCTGAACAGCCCCAGCGAGAGTAAAAACAGCCGTTTCGCCCCCCAGCGCTCGCTGAGCCAGGCGCTGAACGGCACAACGACCGTCAGACCGAGAATATAGGCATTACTGACCCACGCCAGTTGCGAGACGGAAACCGCCAGCGCGCGGCTGATTGCCGGAAAGGCGATGCTGGCGATAAACATATTGATCAAATCGAGAAAAAAACCGAACAGAAAAACGGTGGCAACGCGGTGGCGGTAGGTCATGGTTCACTCCCTCAGACAGGCGGCTACTGTAAACCTGCCGCAGCGAGGGATAAACGGGACTAATCGGGATATACTGTCTGAATATTTTTGACAATCATCCGGACGACGATGCTTAATCTTCAGCGCGTGACCATGTTTATCGCCGTGGTAGATGCCGGCAGTTTCACCCTTGCCGCAGCGGCGCTGGGGCAGACCAAGGCGGTGGTCAGCTTTAACGTACGGCAGCTGGAAAATGAGCTGGGGGTGACGCTGCTGCTGCGTTCGACGCGGCGTTTGCGGCTCACTGACGCCGGGGTGCTGTTCTATCAGCGCGGGGTGGCGCTCCTGAACGCGGCGGAAAATCTCCAGGATGAAGTGCGGGCCAGCCATAGCGGCTTAAGCGGGGAGCTACGGATCACCACCACGCCGGAGTATGGCGCGCAGGTTATCATTCCAGCGCTGGCCGCGTTCGCCCGTCGTCATCCGGCGCTGCGGGTGCGCCACGTCTCCTCCTCCCATCATGCCGACCTCATTTCAGAACGATTTGACGTGGCGATACGCCTCGGTACGCTGGCCGATTCCCGCTATCGGGCGACGCGGATAGCCAGTTTCGCGATCCTGCCCGTCGCCTCTCCGGCCTGGCTGGCAAGCCATCCGGTGCAGACGCTGTCCGATCTGGCGCAAGCTGAGTGGATTATTCACGAGCGCCTGCCGACGCCGCTGCGCTGGCAGCTGCGCACGGATCACCAGACAGAGGTGGATTTCGCGATAGCCAGCGCGCCGCGGTTTTCTGCTGATAGCGCTACGGCGCTGATGAGCTTTGCTCTGGCGGGATGCGGCGTCGCCTTGCTGCCCGCATGGCTGGTAGCCAAAAAGGTGGCGCAGCGGGAGCTGGTGCCGCTCCTGCCGGAATACCATTTCCCACAGCAGGGCGTGTATGCCCTTTATCCCGACTCGCAGCATTTGCCGACCCGGGTGCGGGCATTTATTGACTTCCTGCGCGAGAAGGTCGGTTAAGCGCCCGTTCAGGGCGCCATCATTTTGTGTACCAGCCGGGAGAACTGCTCGCGCTCGTCATCGCTCAGGCGGCCGAGAAACTCGTCATCGACCTCATTGCCCTGCGGAATGGAACGGTTAAGCAACGCCTCGCCTTCGTCGGTCAGATAGACAAAACGGCGGCGTTTATCGGCCGGATCGTGCTCCCGGCGCACCAGGCCGCGCGCTTCCATTCGGCTGAGCATCTCCGCCAGCGTAGCCTTGGTGCTGACCGCCGCTTCAATCAGCGCCACCTGTTCGATCCCGGGGTGCTCCGCTACCGAGCGCATCACCGCATACTGAGGTTTAGTCAGGTCCGGCAACGCCTGCTGCCAGCGGGCGGTATGCTGTTGAAAAAGCTGGCGCAGCAGGTGGAATGCTTCGTTTCGTAACTCCATGAATACTCCGTAACAAAACTGTCACCTCTATGATAGCCGTTCGTACGCCTTTTTATACCCTTTCTGCGTTTTGATTAAAAATGCGCACGTATACGAACGATCTTGCCAATAAGAGCTGGAGGGGGTAGTTTAAATATAAAGTTCGTACACGAACAAAAGTAATGAGGTCTGGAATGAAACTGATTATTGGGATGACGGGGGCCACCGGGGCACCGCTTGGGGTGGCATTGCTGCAGGCGCTGCGCGATATGCCGGAGGTGGAAACCCATCTGGTGATGTCGAAATGGGCCAAAACCACCATCGAGCTGGAAACGCCCTGGACGGCGCGCGAAGTAGCCGCGCTGGCGGACTTTTCCCACAGCCCGGCAGACCAGGCCGCCACCATCTCATCCGGTTCATTTCGTACCGACGGCATGATCGTTATTCCCTGCAGTATGAAAACGCTTGCAGGCATTCGCGCGGGTTATGCCGAAGGGCTGGTGGGCCGCGCGGCGGACGTGGTGCTCAAAGAGGGGCGCAAGCTGGTGTTGGTCCCGCGGGAAATGCCGCTCAGCACGATCCATCTGGAGAACATGCTGGCGCTGTCCCGCATGGGCGTGGCGATGGTCCCGCCGATGCCAGCTTACTACAACCACCCGGAGACGGTTGACGATATCACCAATCATATCGTCACCCGGGTGCTGGATCAGTTTGGCCTCGACTATCACAAAGCGCGCCGCTGGAACGGCTTGCGCACGGCAGAACAATTTGCACAGGAGATCGAATAATGGCTTTTGATGATTTGCGCAGCTTTTTGCAGGCGCTGGATGACCAGGGACAACTGCTGAAAATCAGTGAAGAGGTGAACGCTGAGCCCGATCTGGCGGCGGCCGCCAATGCGACCGGACGCATCGGCGACGGTGCCCCGGCGCTGTGGTTCGATAATATTCGCGGCTTTAACGACGCTCGCGTGACGATGAACACCATCGGCTCGTGGCAGAACCATGCCATCTCGCTGGGCCTGCCGCCTAACACGCCGGTGAAAAAGCAGATTGATGAGTTCATTCGCCGCTGGGATAACTTCCCGGTGACGCCAGAGCGCCGCGCCAACCCGGCGTGGGCAGAAAATACTGTTGATGGCGATGATATCAACCTGTTCGATATTCTGCCGCTGTTCCGCCTCAACGATGGTGACGGCGGTTTCTACCTCGATAAAGCCTGTGTCGTTTCGCGCGATCCGCTGGATAAAGATAACTTCGGTAAGCAAAACGTCGGTATCTACCGCATGGAAGTGAAAGGCAAGCGCAAGCTCGGCCTGCAGCCGGTACCGATGCACGATATCGCGCTGCATCTGCACAAAGCGGAAGAGCGTGGGGAAGATCTGCCGATCGCCATTACCCTGGGTAACGACCCGATTATTACCCTGATGGGCGCCACGCCGCTGAAATACGATCAGTCTGAATATGAGATGGCTGGCGCGCTGCGCGAGAGCCCGTATCCCATCGCTACCGCGCCGCTGACCGGCTTTGACGTGCCCTGGGGTTCGGAAGTGATCCTCGAAGGGGTCATTGAAGGGCGTAAGCGTGAGATCGAGGGGCCGTTCGGTGAATTTACCGGTCACTACTCCGGCGGTCGTAACATGACGGTAGTGCGTATCGACAAAGTCTCTTATCGCAGCAAACCGATTTTTGAATCGCTCTACCTCGGTATGCCGTGGACCGAGATTGACTATCTGATGGGCCCGGCGACCTGCGTACCGCTGTATCAGCAGCTGAAGGCCGAATTTCCGGAGGTGCAGGCGGTCAACGCCATGTACACCCATGGTCTGCTGGCGATCATCTCCACCAAAAAACGCTACGGCGGTTTTGCCCGCGCGGTGGGCCTGCGGGCGATGACCACTCCCCACGGCCTCGGCTATGTGAAGATGGTGATCATGGTTGATGAAGACGTCGACCCGTTCAACCTGCCGCAGGTGATGTGGGCGCTCTCCTCGAAGGTTAACCCGGCGGGAGACCTGGTGCAGTTGCCGAACATGTCGGTCCTTGAACTTGACCCAGGCTCCAGCCCGGCAGGCATTACCGACAAACTGATTATCGACGCCACCACCCCGGTTGCGCCGGACCTTCGCGGCCACTACAGCCAGCCGGTGCAGGATCTGCCGGAAACCAAAGCCTGGGCTGAAAAACTGACCGCTATGCTGGCCAACCGTAAATAAGGAGAAGAAGATGATTTGTCCACGTTGCGCCGATGAAAAGATTGAAGTCATGGCGACCTCGCCGGTGAAAGGGGTCTGGACCGTGTATCAGTGCCAGCACTGTCTTTACACCTGGCGAGATACCGAGCCGCTGCGCCGCACCAGCCGCGAACACTATCCGGAAGCGTTCCGCATGACGCAGAAAGATATCGATGAGGCGCCGCAGGTGCCGCACGTACCGCCGCTATTGCCGGAAGATAAGCGTTAATGAAAGGGGCCCGCTAAGTCGGGCCTTTTTATATTTAGTACAATTATGGAAATTATTTTTTCATTAAATTAAAAAATTACGTGAAGGGTTAATATACCGGGATGACTTTGCGAGCCTACATCCAGATTATTATAAATTCCGTCTGATTAATTCCTTGCAGATAAATTTCACGCCCTGACGAGTGTAGAATTGCGGCGGGTGCTTGAGGCTGTCTGGCCTTGAGCATTACCAGAACCCCAGACAGACGAAAGCCCCAGGAGATATTTCTATCAACTGAGGCTAGCGAATGAACATAGACAATTCAGATGTTAGTCTCTTCTTTGCAGGGAGGCAAGATATGCTGACAAAATATGCCCTTGTGGCAATCATCGTACTCTGTATTACGGTACTGGGATTTACGCTGTTGGTGCACAGCTCACTATGCAAGCTGAGTATTAAAGAGCGTAATATTGAGTTTAAAGCTGTTCTCGCTTACGAATCGAAGAAGTAGCATCCGCGCGGGGGCAACCCCGCGTATGGGTTGTCAGGACGCATCCTCTAGCACCCATTTTTTTGTTTGCTAAAACGGCAGCGCTTCACAGCGCTGCCGTTTTTCACCTTAATGGGTGGCTAGACCAGGCTTTTCAGACGGTAGATCCACTCCAGCGCCTGACGCGGGGTCAGGGAGTCCGGATCAAGATTCTCCAGCGCCTCAACCGCAGGCGAGGTCTCTTCCGGGGCGGCGAGTAGCGACATCTGCGTGCCGTCGACCTGGGTCGCCGCCGCGTTGGGCGAGATACTCTCCAGCTCGCGCAGTTTCTGCCGCGCGCGCTTGATCACCTCTTTCGGCACCCCCGCCAGCGCGGCGACCGCCAGGCCATAGCTCTTGCTGGCCGCGCCGTCCTGCACGCTGTGCATAAAGGCGATGGTATCGCCGTGCTCCAGCGCGTCGAGGTGGACGTTGGCGACGCCTTCCATTTTCTCCGGCAGCTGGGTGAGCTCGAAGTAGTGGGTGGCGAACAGGGTCAGCGCCTTGATTTTGTTGGCCAGATTTTCCGCACAGGCCCACGCCAGCGATAGCCCATCGTAGGTGGACGTGCCGCGGCCAATCTCATCCATCAGCACCAGGCTATGCTCGGTGGCATTGTGCAGGATATTGGCGGTTTCAGTCATCTCCACCATAAAGGTCGAGCGGCCGCTGGCCAGGTCATCCGCCGCGCCGACGCGGGTGAAGATGCGATCGATGGGCCCGATCTCCACCTTCTGCGCCGGGACGTAGCTGCCGATATAGGCCAGTAGCGCAATCAGCGCGGTCTGGCGCATATAGGTACTTTTACCGCCCATGTTCGGCCCGGTAATGATCAGCATCCGCCGCTGCGGCGCCAGCTGCAGCGGGTTAGCGATAAACGGCTCTTTCAGCACCTGCTCGACCACCGGATGGCGGCCTTCGCTAATGCGAATGCCTGGCTTATCGCTAAAGGTCGGGCAGCAGTAGTTCAGGGTTTCCGCGCGTTCCGCCAGGTTGACCAGCACGTCCAGCTCGGCCAGCGCGCTGGCGCTGGTTTGCAGATCGGCGAGATGCGGCAGCAGCAGGTCGAACAGTTCGTCATAAAGCTGTTTTTCCAGCGCCAGCGCTTTGCCCTTGGAGGTCAGCACCTTATCTTCGTATTCCTTCAGCTCAGGAATAATGTAGCGTTCGGCGTTTTTCAGCGTCTGGCGGCGCACGTAGTGGATCGGCGCGAGGTGGCTCTGGCCGCGGCTGATCTGGATGTAGTAGCCGTGGACGGCGTTGTAGCCGACTTTCAGGGTATCGAGGCCCAGCCGCTCGCGCTCGCGGATCTCCAGTTTATCGAGATAATCGGTGGCGCCATCGGCCAGCGCCCGCCACTCGTCCAGCTCTTCGCTATAGCCTGGAGCGATGACCCCGCCGTCGCGGACCAGCACCGGCGGCGCGTCGATCACCGCGCGCTCCAGCAGTTCGCGCAGTTCGGTGAACTCGCCCATTTTCTCGCGCAATTTTTGCACCGGCTGACTGTCAACGTCGGCCAGCAGCTCACGCAGCAGAGGCAGTTGCTGCAGGGCATGACGCATGCGGGCAAGATCGCGCGGCCGGGCGGTACGCAGCGCCAGACGCGCCAGAATACGCTCCAGATCGCCGACTTGGCGCAGCACCGGCTGCAGCTCGGTATAGCGCTCCTGCAGCGCGCCGATGGTCTGCTGGCGCTCCACCAGCACGGCGGTATCGCGGACCGGCATATGCAGCCAGCGCTTGAGCATCCGGCTACCCATCGGCGTCACCGTACAGTCGAGTACCGAGGCCAGGGTGTTGTCGGTGCCGCC
The DNA here is from genome assembly GCF_021184225.1 of Klebsiella sp. KPN54798. Lineage (NCBI taxonomy): Bacteria > Pseudomonadati > Pseudomonadota > Gammaproteobacteria > Enterobacterales > Enterobacteriaceae > Klebsiella > Klebsiella sp. KPN54798. The sequence goes on from NZ_CP089234.1 coordinate 1,027,452, forward strand.
GGCCAGATTCTGGGTGATCTCGAGGTTACGGCGGGTGGCGGCATCCATAATGATGCTGTCCTGCTGGCGTTCCATAGTGATGGAGCGGATGTGCGGCAGCGAGGTACGCTGGGTGTCTTTGACATACTGCAGCAGGCAGCCGGCGGCGCACAGGCCGCGCGGGGCGTTTTCGACGCCGAAGCCGACCAGATCGCGGGTGCCGAACTGCAGGTTTAGCTGCTGGCGCGCGGTGTCGATTTCAAATTCCCACAGCGGGCGACGGCGCAGACCGCGGCGGCCCTCGATCAGCGACGATTCGGCAAAATCTTCCGCATACAGCAGTTCCGCCGGGTTGGTGCGCTGCAGCTCTGCCGCCATGGTTTCGCGGTCGGCCGGTTCACTCAGGCGAAAGCGCCCGGAGCTGATATCCAGCGTCGCGTAGCCAAAGCCCTTGCTGTCCTGCCAGATGGCGGCCAGCAGGTTGTCCTGGCGCTCCTGCAGCAGCGCTTCATCGCTGATGGTGCCCGGCGTAACGATACGCACCACTTTACGCTCGACCGGCCCCTTGGTGGTGGCCGGGTCGCCAATCTGCTCGCAAATGGCCACCGACTCGCCCTGATTGACCAGTTTGGCGAGGTAGTTCTCTACGGCGTGGTGGGGGATGCCGGCCATGGGTATCGGTTCGCCCGCGGAGGCGCCGCGCTTGGTCAGCGAGATATCGAGCAGCTGCGAGGCGCGTTTCGCATCGTCATAAAATAGCTCGTAAAAATCCCCCATCCGGTAAAACAGCAGAATGTCAGGATGTTGCGCCTTTAGCTTGAGATACTGCTGCATCATCGGCGTGTGGGCGTCGAGATTGTCAATTGTGCTCATGGGGTGTTATCCAGATCCCTGATTTTAAATGGCTGCGATTTTGTAGTTTTCGTCGTTATCACATGGATGAGACATAATAACGGAGATGGGCAGGTGAGGGAAACCGACGAAAGCGCGCGGCGCGATCCGGATTCCAGTTGCGCCGCGCGGGGGTTACGGCGCCAGATAAACCTGGGGGACCGCGTTGTCCGGGTGCTGGACGAGGCGGACATCCGCCCCGTACCAGCGATGGATAACCGGCTGCTGGATCACCTCCTGCGGCGTGCCCTGGGCGACCAGATGTCCCTGGTGGAGCAGCAGGATGCGGTCGGCCCACAGGGCGGCGAGGTTAAGGTCATGCAGCACCACGCAGACGTGCAGTTGCCCGCCGGCGGTGAGCCGTTTGAGCAAGCGCAGCAGGTGCTGCTGATAGTAAAGGTCCAGCGCCGAGGTGGGCTCATCGAGAAACAGCCAGCCCTGCGGCGCGCCGTCGCGCCATAGCTGCGCCAGACAGCGGGCCAGCTGTACCCGCTGCTGCTCGCCGCCGGAGAGGCCGGGATAGCGGCGACCGGCAAGGCCATCGCAGCCGGTGACGGCCATCACCGCCGCCAGCACCGCCGGATCCGCCGTCGCGCCCCACGGTGAGCGTCCCATGGCAATGACCGTTTCCACCGTCCAGTCGGCCTGCAGGGCCGTTCGCTGCAGCATGACCGCCCGCCGGCGCGACAGCGCCTCGGGGGACCAGGCCTCCAGCGGCTTGCCTGCAAGATGGCGGGTGCCGCTGTCCGGAGTCAGATAGCCGGTCAACAGGCGCAGCAGAGTGGATTTCCCGGCGCCGTTCGGCCCGATAAGCACCGTCATCTCGCCGCCGCGCAGCGCGACGGAGACGTTGTCGATAATCTGTCGTTTACCAAGGTGAAGTGACAGCCCCTGGGCGCAGTATTCATTAACCATGTCTGGAGTTCTCCCGACGAAAGACCAGCCACAGAAACCAGGGGGCGCCCAGCAGGCTGGTGAGCAGACCGACCGGTATCTCCGCCGGCGCCGCCACGGTGCGGGCCAGGGTGTCGGCCAGCAGAAGCAGGATCGCGCCGGCCAGCAGCGAGCCGGGGATCAGTCCGCGATGGTCCGGTCCCAGCCACAGGCGCATCAGGTGCGGCACCACCAGGCCGATAAAGCCGATGACTCCGCTGATGGCCACCGCGACGGCCACCAGCACCGCGCTGCACAGCAGCAGCCAGCGCTGCAGCGCCTGCACGTTGACCCCAAGATAGTGCGCCTCTTCATCGCCAAGCTGCAGCAGATTGAGGCGGGACGCCATCCACCACACCGCCAGCGCCGCCGGGATAATCAAGGTCGCGGCCACCAGCAGCGTCGGCCATTCGGCCTGGCCCAGACTGCCCATTCCCCACAGCGACAGCTGGCGCAGCTGGGCGTCATTGCTCAGCCAGGACAGGACGCCGACCAGCGCGCCGCACAGCGCGTTGATGGCGATCCCCACCAGCAGCAGGCGCGACAGCGAACCCTCCTCCGCCCGACTGAGGATGAAAATCACCACCATCACCGCCAGGCTGCCAATAAACGCCGCCAGCATCGGCATATACAGAGCGATCAGCCCCGCAGCGGAGAACGGGAGCACCAGCCAGCTGGCCACCGCCAGCGCGGCGCCGCTGCTGATGCCCAGCAGGCCCGGGTCGGCAAGCGGGTTGCGAAACAGCCCCTGCATCACGCAGCCGGAGAGGGCCAGCGCCGCGCCCACCAGCAGGGCCAGCAGCACCCGCGGCAGACGGATGGTCAGCCAGATATGGCGCAGCATGTCATCCCCGGAAGGCAGCAGGTTGACCAGCGGCAAGCGCATGGCGCCGAGGGTGGTGGCAAACAACGTCAGGGAGACCAGCAGCAGCGTCATCAGCAGCAAACGGCGAGCGAGGGCAGGGCGCATCAGGGCAACTGCTCCGCTTTGTTTCGCAGCGCGATTATCGCCTGCGGTGTGCGCGGCCCGAAGCCCAGCAGGGCCATATCGTCGATCGTCAGCAGCTGTTTATGACGCCCCGCCGGGGTCTGCGCCAGGCCGGGCAGTTTCCACAGCCCGGCTTCGCCGCCCATCCCTTTGAGACCATCGGCGGAGATCACCACCAGATCCGCCTGGCTGGCGGCGACCCCTTCCTGCGACATGGCGCGATAGTGGTCGAAGCCCTGCATCGCGTTCTGCAATCCGGCGGCGCGAATGGCGCCATCGGCCGCGGTATGCTGTCCGGCCACCAGGGTATTCATTCCGCCGTGGCTGAGAATAAACAGCACCCGCTTAGCAACCGGCTGCGTTGGAATGGCGGCGATCTGCTGCTGAAGCTGCTGGCGCAGCGCGTCGCCTGCCGCCGTTTTGCCTAACGCTTCGGCAATGACAGCAACTTTGTTATCGATCGCGGACAGACTTTCGCCGCCCGGCACGTTAACCACCTTCACCCCGCTCGCCTGTACCTTGTGTAAGACCAGCGAGGGCTGCGCCTGGGCGCTCGCTAACACCAGCTGCGGGCGTAACGCGAGGATCCCCTCGGCGTTCAGCTGTCGCAGGTAGCCGACGTCCGGCAGCTTTTGCGCCGCCGGGGGCCAGCTGCTGGTGCTGTCCCGCGCCACCAGGCTCTCCTCCGCGTGAAGGGCATAAACGATCTCAGTGACATCTCCGCCGAGTGTGACGAGCCGCTCAACGGCGGCGTGACTCAGCAGCGGGAAAGCGATCAAGAGCAGTAACCAGCGCATCATGCGGGCTGCCCTTCACGGGTCAGGCGGTCTACCTGCTGGCGCCATTGCGTCTGCTCGGGGTGCCCCTCGCTGCGCTGGCCGTAGAGCTGGGCAATCTGGGTGCCGTCTTTAGCGAACAGTTCGACGCTGGTGACGTGTCCGTCCGAAGTCGGCTTGCGGGTCACCCACACTTCATCGACGCTCTCTTCGCGCAGATGCAGGGTAAAAGTAGTATTGAAGATATTCAGCCAGCCGCGCATGGGGGCCAGCTTTTCCAGGGCGCCGGTAAAGATCTGCACGCAGCCGCGATTGCCGACGAAAATCATGATTTCATTGCCCTCCTGGCGCACCGTCTCCAGCAGCGACGGCAGCGCATGGCGATCCACGCGGCAGGCGAGGTCGTCGCTCACCAGACGGAAGGCCTGCTGGCGGGAAAGCTGATATTTACGCAGCAGACTGAAGAACTGGTGAACGTCGGTCATCGCGCGCCAGTCGTTCTCCAGGGCGGCGCCGTCGGCGGTATCGGCATATTTCACCGGCTCCAGCGGGCGCAGGGTCAGCGGTGCCGGCGCCGCCACCCGATATTCCGCGATCAGGGTCTCCCAGGCCGCCATGTCGGTCTGCGTGGTCGCATAGACTTTCAGCAGGGCGTCGCCGTGGTGGTCGAAAAACTGGATGCTCTGACGGCCATTATCGTTCAGATGGAAGGCGCTGGCCCACTGGCTGAGGAACAGACGCAGGTCGAGCGCACGCGGGTTCAGCACCAGCCCGGCGTGGCCGCTGAGGTGCTGGTGCGTGAACTGGCCCACCTGCTCATGCACGGCATACTCGTTGCGGCAGATGCATTTGGTTTCACCGACGCGCTCCAGGGCGGCAATCAGCGTCCGGGCGTCATCGCTCAGGCGCACGGCATCATGGCCGAGGCGGGCGGCGGTCAGCTCGGCTTCGCTGATCCCCATTTCCGCGGCGATATCGCGGGCATATTTCGCGGTACTGGCCGCTTTGGTGGCCTGGTAGCGCTGCCACAGGTCAGGGTGTGCATTTGGCATAATCATATCCTTCTCGACGATGAATATCCCCGGCCGGCGGGCCGGGGGCAGGTGCGTTATTATTCGGGCAATCAGAAGTCGACGTTGACGCCCAGCTGCCAGGTGCGGCCCGGCATCACCGCCAGCGCTTTATCGTTGGCGTCCTGGTTGGTGCCGGTCTCGATATTGCGGCTGCTCAGGTAATCCCAGTATTTACGATCGGTGAGGTTGTAGACCCCGCCATTGAGGCGCACGTTTTTCGCCACCTGCCAGTACGCGGTCCAGTCCAGCATGCCGTAGCCCGGCACGCGCATATAGTCGCTGCTGGCATCGGTGATGGCGGATCCGCTGTTGCTGTAGCTTTCGCGGTTGGTGGCGGTCGCCTGTTTCCCTTTGACAAAGGTCGCCGTCAGGGCGGTGCCGTAGCGTTTCGCCGGATCGTCCCACGCCACGCCGACGATGGCTTTCATTGGCGCCACGCTGTCGAGGTCGACGTATTTATCGCCGCTGTAGCTGGATTTCGATTTCCCTTCGCTATAGCCGAGGGCGAGGGTGGCGCTCAGGCCGTCCACCTGCTCAAACCAGGTGCCAAAGTTAAATTTGGTGCTAATCTCACCGCCGTAGATATAGGCTTTATCGCGGTTTTCCGCCTGATAAATGGTGTAGATGTTCGACGGCACATTCGTGAACTGGCCCGGATTGTTGGCGCGGGTATAGCGGGTATAGGCGATAAAGTTCTTATAGCTGTTGTAGAACAGCGCCGTGCGCAGGGTGATGCCTTCGGTAACTTCCCCTTTCAGCCCCCACTCGAGATTATCGCTGGTTTCCGTCTTCAGATCGGTATTGCCGATCAGGGCATACTGCTGGCTGCCGGCGTAGCTGGAGCCGAGGTTCCAGGAGCCATACAGCTGGCTGGCGTTGGGGAACTGCGCCCCGCGCTGGTACTGCAGGTAGGTCATCAGGCGCGGGGTGAGGTCGTACTGGAAGGTCAACGACGGCAGAACCTGGGTATCGCTGTTTTTGCCGTACAGATTCGCCACCGACGATTCGCTCAGCACGCTGCTGTTGGCGGCGAGATCGGACAGATTTTCCGGCTTAGTCGATTGATGCACCACGCGCACGCCGGGAATAACGGCGAAGTTGTGGCTGTCGAGATCGAAGTTGATCTTATCCTGGACAAAGCCGCCGAGGGTGTAGCTGCGGCTGTCTGCCTCCGGCTGCATGATCTCGCTGTAAACGCTGGGGATCGGCGACTGGCTGAACGGCCGCTGGGTTTTGCTGGTGCTGGCGTTGAAACCGGCGCTCAGATCGTGGCGGCCCAGGGTTTTCGCCAGCGCGGTCTGCAGGCCCCAGGTGTCGGTATCGTAGTTAGAGTTCACCGTCTGCATTTTGCGGGTGACGCTGTCCGGCATATAAGTCCAGTCATGGGCTTCGGTATGCTGGTAGTAGATTTTTGTGGAGACGCTGTCGAGGTAGTCGTTCATCGGCGTCCAGTCATCCTTCAGGCTCAGGCCCCAGCGCCGGGTCTGGCTGGTCTGGTTGGCGGTGCCGATGGTGCTGTTGCCGCTGGAGTCCCAGGTATCGTAGTGGGTGTGGTTGGTTTTATGGTAATAGTCGAAGGTGCTGGTCAGCTTGTGCTCATCGTTAGGCTGCCAGATCCCGGAGGCCAGAAAAGCATCGGAGTGCCAGTTCGCCGGGTAGGCGTCGACGGTGCCGCTGTTGTTTTCAGTTTCCTGGCCGTCACGGCGGCTATAGACCAAAATCCCGCGCAGGAACTCATCGCCGCCGGCGACGGTCACCCCGTTGTGCCAGCTGCGATCCGCAGAGTCGTAACCGCTGCGGTAGCCGAAGGCGCTGGTCTTGCCCGGGCGCAGGTAATCATCCGCTGATTTCGGGCGGAAGGAGACATTCCCCCCGATAGCGCTGTTGGCCGTTTCCGTCGAGGTGGCGCCGGACTGGATATCAACGCTGCCGTACATATACGGGTCGATATAATCGCGGCCGATGCCGAAGGTGTTGAGCCCGGCGCGGCCGACGTAGCCGCGGCCGGTGGCGTTGGGTTGCGCGATACCGTCCACGTCGATGCCTACGCGGTTGCTCTCCATACCGCGAATGTTGTAGCCGGTGTAACCTCCGCGGTCGAAGCCGCTTTTGCCGTTGCCGGAGCCGCCGCTGGCCCCGGTGGCGCTGATGAGCGGCTCATAGCGCATGATTGAGCCGAAATCGTTAGCGCCTTTATTCTCCAGCTCCCGGGCGCTGATGCTGTGTTCGCTACCGGCTTTCTGCACCGGCGCGGGGGCGGTGACGGTCATTTGTTCCGAGGTGTCATCCACCGCCTCGCCGCTAACGGCGGAAGTATCTGCTGCGATGGCAGAAGTCTGATAAATTGCTGCAAACAAAGAGGTCACCAGCAGGCGTTTTTTACACCATGCTGCTGACGGAGTCGATTTGTACATAGTCGCCACGCCTTGATCGTTATTAGTATCGGCTCACGCGTTACTTCCAGAGTTGCAGGTTGCTCCGTCTTTTCCGTTGCGGATAGGGTCTTACTCCATTTGTTGATTGCGAATGGTAATGATAGGTATTATCGTTTGCAACAAAATAATCATGTGTTCTTCATTTAAACTGCACTTTGTTTACAATTTGCCCTTTCAGACTTAGCGAGACGACGATGAACTCAAAAGCGGCCATCACCATCACCTACTGTTCCCAGTGCAACTGGATGCTGCGCGCCAGCTGGATGGCGCAGGAGCTGTTACATACCTTCAGCACCGACATCGCCTCGGTGACGCTGGTGCCGGGGACCGGCGGGATCTTCACGATCGATGTCGACGGTCAGCAGATCTGGGAGCGCAAGCAGGATGGCGGTTTTCCGGATGCGGCCGAGCTGAAACGCCGGGTGCGCGATGTCTGCTTCCCGGAGAAGCCGCTGGGCCATGTGGATAAAGGTGACCAGAAGGGGTGACAACCCCCTCCGGACGACAAGCGCCCGGAGGAGAAGCCGTTAGCGGGCTAACTGCACGTCAACCAGCACGCTCTGTCGGCGGGTGCGTATGAGGGATACCGCTTCTTCCAGCACGCCGGGGAGATCTTCGGCCCGGGAAACCGACAGGGCCGCCGCGCGGCTGGAGGCGGCGATCGCGGCGAAATCCGGCGAGGTGGTAAAGGCGGTGGCCGGAATGGTTTCCGCGCGGGCCGCGTAGCCGTCCGGGTAGAGCGCTTTGGTGCCGCCCGCGACGGCGCCCCATCCGCCGTTATTTCCGACCACGACGAGGACAGGAAGCTTCATTACCTCCGCAATATGGTGGCAGACCGCAGGGTTGGCGAACAGGTACGACCCGTCGCCGACGGCGGCAATAATCAGCTCTTCCCGGCGCGCAAGCTGCAGCCCCAGCGCGATGGGCAGGGCTTCGCCCAGGCCGCCGGCCAGCGCTTCCTGGTAATAGCTCTCGGCATGGGTCAGTCCGGCAAACTGCGGCAGCGTGGTCAGTTCAGAAACGATCCGGCCGCGGTGTTGATTAGCCAGATGGCCGAGGCAGTAGCTGAGCCAGGGTTTGGTAATGGCCCCGGTCTGGCTGGCATGGAGAAGCGCGTCGCGCTGGTTTTTCTGTTGCTGGATGCGGCTCTGCGTATATGCCGCCCGCTCCGCCACATGCTGCTGGCGGGCGGCCTGCAGCGGGCGCAGCGCCTCTTCCAGCAGGCTGAAGACTTCATCGGTCTCGCCCGCCAGGTTGATGTCCGCGCGATAGCCGCGCACCGGGTAGCGGGAGAAGAGCGGATCGGGCCCCATCTGGATCACGGTGCAGTCCTGGCGACAGTCGCCCTCGGCGATCATCCATGGTGCCTGCGAGTCGACCACCAGAATCACATCGGCGTCAGCGAGCCAGACGCTGGGATCAGCCCCGGCGAGCAGGGGATTATCGGCGCTCAGGGTAACCTCGGTGCCCCAGTATTCCACCAGAGGGATCGCCCATTCGCGCACCAGACTATCGAGGCGCGCAAAGCCTTCCGCCGTTCGGGCGCCGCGCTGGGCGAAGATGACCGGGTGTCTGGCGCAGGCGATTGCCTCGGCTGCACGGGCGATATCTTCCCGGACTGGCGCATAGCGGACCGGCTGCTGCGAAGGGCCAGCCTGCAGCGCGGCCTCATCGACGGCAAAGGTTTCGCACAGTGGCTCACGCGGTAAGCTCAGGTAGACCGGCCCTTTCGGCAGGGAGCTAGCGATCGCCCAGGCCCGGTCAACATGCTCGCCGATCTGATCGGCCAGCCGCAGTTCAAAATCCCACTTCACGGATTCACGGATCAGCGCCGCCTGGTCGCGCATCTCCTGGCCGTAGCCAATCGGCGTATTACGGCAGCCGAAGTGGGAATGTTCGCTTATCGGCGTGCGGCCGCCAAAAATCAGCACCGGAATATTGCTGTTCGCCAGATTGATGACGCCGCAGGCGGCGTTGGCTAGCCCGACGTTGGTGTGAACCATCACCGCCTGCACCTTGCCGGTGCCGAGGTAATAGCCATGGGCCATGCCGATGGCGGCGTTTTCATGCGGGCAGATCACTAACTCCGGTACCTTTTGCCCGGTCGCCCGGGCCTTTGCCCAGGCTTCAATGACTGGAGGATAATCGGTGCCCGAGTTGATAAAAATATACGCCACGTCCAGCGCCTGTAGCCGATGCAGTAACAGTTCAGCAGCCGATAATGTGATAGAGGCCATATTCTCTCCGTATTCACGCGGTGTAATCGCGGTAATTAAAAGGTTAAGAAAATAAATCCGCCCATCGTAATGATGGAGGCAATAATACTCAGCGCCATCGTCGAGGCCATTTCCTGCTCGCCGGTTTTATACTGCATAGCAATAATTATCGCGATGGAGCCTACCGGGATAGCCATCGTCAATACGACTTCCTTTATTTGCTCCATGCTGAAGCCCATTTTTAATAAAATGAGATAGCAGGCGCCGGGGACCAGAATATTGCGGGCGATAACGGTGATAATGGTAGCGGTGGTGATAACAATGCTGCGCGTATAGAGCACGATCCCGGCGGCAAACAGCGCCAGCCCGCCAGAGGCTTTGCCCAGCAGACCCAGCGACATCGAGATAGTCTGCGGAATATGGATATCCGCCAGCACGATGATCAGGGCGATCACCGGCGACCAGACCACGGGTTGTTTAATGGCGTTCACCACCCGTGCGCCAAAGGAAATATGCTGGCTCTTATCGCCGGTGGCGACCGACATCAGTATCATCACCAGCGGCAGCTGGAAGACGTTTTGCGTGATGCTGGACACGGTGATCAGCGACGCGCTGACGGTGCCAAATAAAAAGGCCAGCACTGAGGTGCCGATAAACGGGACTGCCGGCGAGCCGATGGCCAGCGCCTGCAGCGTACTGAGGGCGAGGTCGCGTCGAAACAGATAGCGGGCGACCAGTAAGGGAATGACGAAGCTGAGAATCAGCGCCAGGATGATAGCCACGGCGACCGGGCCCATGGTCATGACGATGTGTCGCGGCGTCATCACCATATTGCTGAAAATACTTAGCGGCAATGCGTAGAGCATCACAATTTTATTGATGTCTCCTGCCTGCTGCCAGTTAAAGTCTTTTCGTTTACCGCTAATATAGCCGATGATGACGGTAATGATGACCGGTAATATAGCGCCTGAAATTAATAGAATATTGTTCTGTGTCATGGTGATATATTCTCATTATAAATTATCTTCGGATCAGAAATGTGTTTTGCCGTGGGTGGTGAGATAAATAAATCCTTTTGAAGTATGCGTTCCGGTGATTTTTGAGCGTATTGATAGCGATATTTATTCGCTAAAAAAGGGCGCAGGGGAAATGCAAAAACCGTTTATTCAATGAGTAAATATCATGCCAATGAAATTTAAGCAGATTCAGGCATTTATTACCGTCGCCCGCGAAGGCAATATGACCCTGGCCGCAGAGAAAATGGGGATCACCCAGTCGGGACTGAGCCGACTGCTATTGAGCCTGGAAGCGGACCTGAGCGCATCCTTATTCGAACGACATAAGCACGGCATGGCGTTGAGCGAATATGGCAGCGCCTTTTTACCCTACGCGCTGACGATGCTGAATACCGAACAAAAGGCGCGCGAGGAAATTGAGCTCATCCGCGGCGCCGGGAAAGGCATTCTGCGGATTGGCTGCGTTTCCAGTCTGCTGACCAGCCATTTCATCGATAAGCTGGCGGCTTTCCATCAGCGCCACCCCCAGATCCATCTGCGGATCGTCGACCGCATTGACTCCGAGCTATATAAGCTGTTGCTGATGCACGACATCGATATCGCCCTCTGCGGCCCCTTACCGCATGATGAGAAAATCGTGGTGCGGGGCAAAATTAACTGGCAGGACCGGATCTGCATCGTCGCCAGGCAGCACCACCCGCTGCATCAGGCGGCGGACGTCACCCTGGAGGCGATGCTGGACTATCCGTGGATTATGCCGCCGCCGTCTAGTACGCCAATGAACATCCTGGCGGATATCTTTCGCGCCCGGCAGTTGCCCTGTCCGCAGCCGGTTATTGAGTGCGCCTCATCCTCAGCCATTAAGGCCTTTCTGTGCGAGAGCGATCTGTTAACGTCGATGCCGGCCCCGGTTTACCGACACGAAGAAGCGCTTGGCCTGCTGCGCCCGTTTGAGCTCGAGGGCAGCGTTTTTATCCGGGATTTCTATGCCTACAGCCATTTCGGGGTTCTGTCCGGGGCAGCCCTGCAGTTGATTCAGCATCTGAAGCAGTGAGTCTGGTCGGGTATGGATATTAAGGTGTATGATAAATGCATCTTAAAAAAGACGAAAGGCGGGGAGATGGGGAAGCGTATCGAACGGGAAAAAATGACGATTCAGCGGATGATTGCCCTCTACCAGCGGCGCTGTCCCGAGGCGCAGGCCGATAATGCGCACTATCAGGCGCTGAACGCCTACGCTGACATGCGCCTTGATAAGTGCGTGTTTGGCGAGAACAAACCGGCCTGCAAGCAGTGTCCGGTGCACTGCTACCAGCCGGCGAAGCGCGAGGAGATGAAGCAGATTATGCGCTGGGCCGGGCCGCGGATGCTCTGGCGCCACCCGATCCTCACTGTTCGCCATCTGCTGGACGACAGGCGCCCGGTGCCGCCGCTGCCGGAAAAATATCGACCGAAAAAGTAGCGGCTTTCCCTGGTCAGCGCTGCGCAGCCGGGCGACAAGTCGTGCTCTTGTAGCCCCGGCAAGGCGTTAGCCGCCACCGGGGATAATTGCTGAAGTTTTCTGTTTCTGACTATCGCGGATCGTGCTTGCGACAAAGGCGACTACAAACAGCGCGGTAAACAGCACCACGATAGTCGGCGCTGGCGCGCTGTCGAGATAAAACGCCAGCCACACCCCTCCCGCCGAGCAGCCGATGGCCACCGCTACCGCCAGCAGCAGGGCGTGGATAAAGCGTCTCACCAGCAGAAGCGCGATCGCCCCGGGGGCAATCAGCAGCGAAATCGACAGAATAATCCCCACCGACTGCAGCGTCGCGACGATGGTCAGGGCGATCATGCACAGCAGGCCGTAGTGCAGCAGTCCGCCGCGCAGGCCGCTGGCTTTAGCCTGCGTTGGATCGAAGGCGTGCAGCAAAAAATCCCGCCATTTGAGACCGATAATCAACGCAATCACCAGTGCGATCGCCGTCGTTTGCCCAATATCGCGGAGGGATATTCCCAGCATATCGCCGAACAGGATATGGTCGAGATGAACATCGGACTGGATCGCTACGTACAGCACCAGTCCGGCGCCAAACATGCCGGAGAAGACAATCCCCATGATGGTATCGCGCTTGAGTCGGCTGTTATCGTCGAGAAAACCGGTCGTCACGGCGCACAGCAGACCGGCGATAAACGCGCCGATGGCGAAGGGGATGCCGATAATGTAGGCCAGCACCACGCCCGGAAAGACCGCGTGGCTCATGGCGTCGCCCATCAGCGCCCAGCCTTTGAGCACCAGAAACACCGACAGCAGCGCGCAGGGAATGGCGACGACGATCGATATCGCTATCGCATTGACCATAAAAGGAAACTGGAACGGGGCCAGGAACAGGTTCAGCATGCGGCCTCCCTGGCGCGGCGGCGGCTGGGCAGCAGGCCGTGCTTCGGCGCGAAGATAAAGGTGATGAGGAACAGCAGCGTTTGCGCGACCACGATAATGCCGCCGGTGGCGCCGTCGAGATAGTAGCTGAGCCAGGCGCCGAAGAAACTGGTCAGGCTGCCGATAGACACGGCGATAGCCAGCAGGCGCGGGAAGCGATCGGTTAACAGCCACGCGGTAGCCCCGGGAGTGACCACCAGGCAGATGACCAGAAAGGCGCCGACGGTCTGCAGCGCCGCCACGGTGCAGGCGGCCAGCAGGGTAAAGAACAGCAGCTTCAGGCCGCGGGTGTTCAGGCCAATCGAGCGGGCATGGTGTTCATCAAAGAAGGTCACCATCAGGTCTTTCCATTTCAGCAGCAGAATCGCCATTGAGATAAAGCCGATCGCCGCCAGCTGGATAATATCCTCCGGGGCGATGGCCAGAATATTGCCGAGGATAATGGTCTGAATATTCACCGACGTCGGATTCAGCGACACCATAAACAGCCCGATCCCGAAGAAGGAGGAGAAGATCAGCCCGATAATGGCATCCTCTTTTAGCCGCGAGCGCTGTTGCAAAAACAGCATGCTGCCCGCCGCCAGACCGCCGGAGAGAAATGCGCCGAGCGCGAAAGGCAGGCCGAGCATATAGGCCCCGGCGACGCCGGGTACAATCGAGTGGGAGAGGGCGTCGCCAATCAGCGACCAGCCTTTGAGCATCAGGTAGCAGGAGAGAAACGCACAGACGCCGCCCACCAGCGCCGACACCCACATCGCATTGAGCATATAGTGATAGCCAAACGGCTCCAGCAGCCAGCTCATCGTGGGCCTCCCGCCGCGCGCCGGCTGATAAACGGCCGCTCGTCATCGGTGATAACCTGCGCTTCCCCGCCGGTGAGCGCGACGTGGCGCAGCACGCCGCTGAAAGCCCGCTCCAGATTCTCGGCAGTGAAGGTGGTTTCTGTCGGGCCGCTGGCCAGCACGGTGCCTTTCACCATCACCGTATAATCACAAAATTCACTAACTGACCCGAGGTTGTGGGTGGAGACCAGCATGGTACAGCCCTCATCGCGGAGCTCGCGCAGCAGGCTGATGATCCGCGCTTCGGTCTGCACATCGACGCCGGTGAAAGGTTCATCCAGCAGGATCACCTGACCCTGCTGAGCGATGGCGCGGGCAAGAAAGACGCGCTTTTTCTGCCCGCCGGAGAGCTCGCCAATCTGCCGATGGCGGAACTCGCTCATGCCCACGCGGGCCAGCGCGGCATCGACAATCTCGCGATCGCGCGGCTTTGCCCGCCGCAGCCAGCCCATATGGCCGTAGCGGCCCATCATCACCACATCCTCCACCAGCACCGGGAAGGACCAGTCCACCTCTTCCGACTGCGGGACATAGGCGACCAGGTTTTGGCGCAGTGCGCGGTTGACCGGCTGGCCGAGTATGGCGATCTCGCCGTGGCCGACGCGCACAAAGCCCATCAGCGCTTTAAACAGCGTGGATTTACCCGAGCCGTTAACGCCTACCAGCGCGGCAATGGAGCCGCGCGGCACGCTGAACGAGGCGTCGCGCAGGGCAGTGTGGCCGTTGCGCCAGGTGACGGTGAGCTGGTTGACATACAGTCCCGCTTGCGCTGCATTCATGGCTGCTTCCTCATCCCGTCCTGGATACCGTTGACGATGGTTTCGGTGGTGACGCGCAGCAGGTCGAGCCAGGTCGGCACCGGGCCGTCGGCGGCGCTCAGCGAATCGACATACAGCACGCCGCCGTAGTGGGCCCCGGCTTCCCGCGCCACCTGACGCGCCGGTTTATCGGAGATGGTGCTTTCGCTGAAGATGGTCGGGATGCGTTCTTTCTTCATGGTGTCGATAACCTTGCGCACCTGTTGCGGGGTGCCCTGCTGGTCGGCATTGATCGGCCACAGATACAGTTCGCGCAGGCCATAGTCGCGGGCCAGATAGGAGAAGGCTCCCTCGCTGGTGACCAGCCAGCGCTTATCCGCCGGCAGCTGCGCCAGTCTGGCCTGCAGCGGCGCCATCGTCTGACGGATCTTCTCTTTGTAGGCCTCGGCGTTACGGCGATAGGTGTCGGCGTGAGGCGGATCGTACTTCACCAGCGCATCGCGAATGTTATCGACATAGATCAGGGCGTTATCTGCCGACATCCAGGCATGGGGATTGGGCTTCCCGCTATAGGGGCCCGCGCTGATGCCCATCGGCTGGATCCCCTCGCTGACCACCACCTCCGGAACGCCCTGTAAGTGCTGATAAAAACGGGCAAACCACCGTTCGAGATTAAGCCCATTGCTGAGGATCAGCTGCGCCCCCTGCGCGCGTTTGATATCGCCGGGCGTGGGCTGGTAATCATGGATCTCCGCGCCCGGTTTAGTAATGGAGCTCACGTCGGCGGCGTCGCCGGCCACGTTCTGCGCCATATCGGCGATAACCGTGAAGGTGGTGATAACCCTGAATTTCTCCTGCGCGGTGGCCGGCGTCGCGGCCAGCAGAGCCAGCGCGCTGGCCAGCAGCAATGATTTCAGCGGTGTCAGGTGTAGCATAGGATCCCTCGCAATGGTGTGGTTAATTTCCCAGCGTTTATAGCCATTGCTATGTTATATAGCACAAGCTATTTATAAATGAAAATAATTCTTATTTGCATGCGTGGGTAATAATGAGCCGGGAAACGAAAGCGCGAAAAGGGGAGGTAAGTCTGGCCCGGCGCCAACCGGGCGAAGATCAAGAAATATCGGCGACCGACTGGCGCGGGATCAGGCGGCCAGCCAGCGAGCGGCCCTCGGTGGCGAAGGTTGGCCGGTCGTCAATCAGGCTGCGAATACGCTGAATACAGTTATCCAGCAGCGCCTCCAGTGGCCAGGAGATGCAGGTCAGCGGCGGGTAGAGCAGCGAGGCGAGCGGGGAATCCTCAAGGCTCAGCAGGGAGACCTCCTGCGGGACGGCGATGGTGAATTCGCGCAGCAGACGCATCGCCTCAGCCGCGTAGCGGTCGCGTTTAACGATAATGACTGAGTATTTACTGAAGCTGTTAATTAAGGTCAGCAGCGCCTGCTCGACGTCATCGTTGGCCGTCAGCACCAGCTGACGGTTAAAAGGAATGGAGTAGTTCTGCAGGACGTTGCGGTAGCCTTCCAGCATCTGACGGCTGGCATCGTCGCTATCGCTGTCCACCAGCAGGGCGATGTTGCGGTGTCCCTTGCCAATCACATAGCGGCAGGCGCTTTCGGTGGCAAAGGCGAAGTCATAGCCCTGGCTGTTGCTCCCGGCGACGCCGAAGCGGTCAAAGGCGATAACGTTGCGCGGCGCGTCGGCGGCAACGGCGCCCAGCACCACCACCGCCACGCACTGGCGCTGCAGATCGTCGATTACCGCCGCCTGCTCTACCGGGTCGCTGACGTACTGGACCAGCAGGCTTTTATTCAGCCCTTTCAGCGCCTGAGAGAGCAGCGGCAGCAGACGTGCGCCGTGGCTTTCGTCCTGCGCGGAAATCACCAGACCAACGTGGCTGGATGTCTGACTGGCGAGGTTTTGCGCGGCAAAGCTCGGGCGATAGTTGAGTTCTTCAACGGCCCGCAGCACAGCTTCCCGGCTCTCTTCGCGCACGCCCCGGGTGCCGGTCAGCACGCGGGATACCGTCGCTCTTGAGACATTCGCTAATCTTGAAACATCATCAATCGTTGGCATGGCTTTTTCTGTCTGAACATTTTCGCCTAGCTTAACATACCTGCTGAAAAAAGTGTCTACCGCTGCCCTTGCGCGACGCCGGGAAGCCGGGGCAGCCAGGCCGCGCCGCGCACGCCGCTGGCGTCGCCGAAACGGGCCGGTTTGATCTGCGTGCGGCAGGTGTCGGAGAAGATCCACGGCACGATGGCGGCAGGCAGATCGCGATAGATCTGGCTGACGTTGGACAGACCGCCGCCCAGCACAATCACCTGCGGGTCGAGAATATTGATCACCGACGCCAGGCTGCGGGCAAAGGCATCGATAAAGTGTCGCCAGTGGGCCAGCGCGCGCGGATCGCCGTTTTGCGCCGCGGCGACAATGGCTTCCGCACGGGCTTGTTCCCCATAGCGGCGGGCGAAGCCGGTGCCGGAGAGAAAGCTTTCGATGCAGTTCGTTTTGCCGCAGTAGCAGGGCTGCGGCGGGCCATCGCGCTCAGGAGTATAGCCCGGCAGCGGATTATGCCCCCACTCCCCGGCGATAGCGTTGGGGCCGCTGAGCAGCTGTTGATGAACGGCGATCCCGCCGCCGCAGCCGGTACCGATAATCACCCCGAAGACGGTGGTAGCTCCGGCGCCGGCGCCATCCACCGCCTCCGAAAGAGTGAAGCAGTCGGCATCGTTTGCCATCCACACCGGCTGGCCAAGCTGCTGCATGATATCCCGGCGCAGATCGTGACCGTTGAGCACCAGGCAGTTGCAGTTTTTAATGCGTCCGCTTTGCGGATCGATAGCCCCGGGCAGGCCGATCCCCAGGGTGAACGGCTGCGGGCTGACCGCGCGAATATCGGCAATCAGGGTCAGCAGCTGACGCATAAAGGCGTCATAGCTCTCTTTGTGGGTCGGCCGGCGCAGGCGCTGGACGCATTCGCCCGCCGGGTCCAGCAGTACGGCTTCCATTTTGGTGCCGCCAATATCTATTCCAAGATGTAACATAGTGACCTCGGGGAATCAGGCCCGGCCAGCGCGTCTGGCCGGGCAAGGCGCTAGGCGTGAAGCGGCTGCGCGCGGTAAATCGCAATCAGTTCGGCAATCAGCTCTTTCGCCAGAATGGATGTCATCAGGTGATCCTGAGCATGGACCATTACCAGCGTCATTTTGGTTTTTCCCTCGCCTTCGTCAGCTTCGATAAGCTGGGTCTGTACAAGGTGAGCTTCGCGGGAATAGTGCGCCGCTTCCTGCATTTTGGCGTCGGCGGTGGCGAAATCACCCGCTTTAGCGGCGTGCAGCGCTTCGTAGCACAGGCTACGTGACTGGCCGGCATTGATGATGATCCCCATCACCTGTTCTTCTAATTCCATGATTATCCTCTGAATCGTTAGCGTTAAGCGGTTTGCGCCGCGTTGTCAGCCTGGCCGACGGCGTTTTCACGTTCCTGGGCCAGCAGCTGTTTTTCGTAAGCTTTGAGAAATGGCAGGTACATCACCATGGCGGTAGCCATACAAATGAGGCACAGGATCACCGGGCTAAAGCTCCAGTTCGCCGCCCACGAGGCGCCGATAGGCGCCGGCGTTGTCCACGGCGTCATCGACACTACGCGGCTGACCAGGTCCAGCTTCAGCGCGAAGTACGCCAGGGTCGCGTTGACCATCGGCACCAGCACGAACGGCAGGAAAAACAGCGGGTTCATGATGATCGGCGCGCCAAACAGAATCGGTTCGTTGATGTTAAATACGCCCGGCACGACCCCCATCCGGCCGATCGTCCGCAGATGCACGGCCTTGCTGCGCAGCAGCATCAGCGCCAGCGGCAGGGTGGAGCCGACGCCGCCGATCAGCAGATAGTGATCCCAGAAGCCCTGGACATAGATGTGCGGGATAGCGGTACCTGCCGCCATGGCCGCCTGATTGACCGACAGGTTGGCCATCCAGAACGGGTTCATGATCCCGGTGACGATCAGCGCGCCGTGGATCCCGGCGAACCACAGCACCTGACAGACCAGCACCGACAGCAGGATCGCCGGCAGCGTATCGGAAGCCGCGACCAGCGGCTTCACCAGCGACATGATCGCTTCCGGAATGATCATCCCCAGCTGGGCTTCGATAAACAGGTTCAGCGGATGCAGCGTCAGAATGATCGCCAGCACCGGGATCAGGATTTCAAACGAGCGCGCCACCCCGGCAGGCACTTCCGGCGGCAGGCGAATGGTGATGTTATGCCGTTTGAGGAAGGCGTACAGCTCGGTGGAATAGATGGCCACCAGAATGGCGGTAAAGATCCCCTGACCGGAGAAGTAGGCAGTAGAGATCTGGCCATCTTTCAGCGGCGCGGCTACCAGCAGAAACGACATCAGCGACAGCATCCCGGCGGTCAGCGAGTCCAGATGATGGTGTTTGGCGAGGCTGGCGGCGATCCCGACGGCGATAAACAGGGTCATCACCCCCATGCTGAAGTTGAACGGCAGCATCAGCGCATCGCGATGATCGAGCGAAAATTGCAGCCAGGCGCGGGCAAACCCCCACGTCGTATCCGGAGAAAACGGCGGGAAGATAAACACCAACAGGAACGAGCCGACGATCATAAAGGGCAGGGCAGTGATAAAGCCATCGCGGATCGAGGTGACATATTTTTGCTGGCCGATCGCGCCGGCCATAGGCGTGATCTGCCGTTCGATCACGTCGATCAGTTTAGCGTACAGAGAGCTCATGATCTTTCCTTAGTTCTTGTTTTCGATAAGGGAAAGGGCGAAATCAAGGACCGCGGCGCCTTTTTGCATGCCGTAGTCCATCATATTGATGGGTTCGACGCGGATACCGTATTTATCCGCCTGTTTTTGCAGGTCCTGCTGCATGTATTTCACCTGCGGCCCCAGCAGCACCACCTGATAATGGCCAACCTGTTCGGCGAACTCCGCTACGCCATAGGCGTTGATCTCTACCGGCAGGCCCCGCTGTTCGGCTTCCGCAATCATTTTTTTCATCAGCAGGCTGGTGGACATGCCTGCCGAACAACACAACATAATTTTTTTCATAATTACCGCTCCTGATGAGGTTGGATGAGCGGACTATAGTCAAAATGGATGCATTGCGGAAAGCGCTTTCCGTTTGTGGATTTATTAATTGTGACCATGATCACCTATGGCAGGCTTTCACTTTCCGGTGTTGTGGGCGATCATCCCGGCGAGACAACCATTCGCAAAGGTAGGAGTATGAACATTCAGTTAATGAATGTGGCCGTGGACATCATCGAGCAGCGGCTGGCGCCGCTGGCGAACGTTCTGACGCGCAACAACCACATTACGGCGATGCGCGATAGCTTTGCGCTGGCTATGCCCTTTGTGATTGTTGGCAGCCTGTTAGTTCCCATTTTGTTTCCGCCCGTTTCCATCGACGGCGCCTCGCGTTTCGGCCAGGTCTATTTGCTGCTGCGGCCTATCCTGCTGCCGACCTTTCAGCTAACTATTGGCCTGGTGGCGCTGATTGTCGCCTTCGGCGCCAGCGCCAGTCTCGCCAAGCAGTACCGTCTGCCGGAACGGCTCTGCGGTTTAACCGGGTGTCTGGCTTTTCTGCTGTTTATCGGCTTTCGCGAGACTGCGGTGAGCAATGTTTATCTCGGCGGTATGGGGATATTTACCGCCCTGATATCCAGCACCTATTCCATTGAGTTAATTCGCTTTTTCTACAAAAAAGGCTGGTGCATTCGCTTGCCTGATGAAGTGCCGCTGATGACCCGCAATGGCTTTCAACTGCTGATCCCGCTGCTGGTGGTGATGCTGTCGATAAGCGTGATGAATGCCATACTGCTGCAGACCACCGGACGCATCGTACCGGAGTTGATCAGCGAAGCGGTGCGGCCGCTGGTGCTGGCGTCCGACACGCTGATGGCGGTACTTATCTCTTTATTTATCTGTAACTTACTCTGGTTTATCGGTATCCACGGCGCGCTGATCATCACCGGGATCATGAACCCCTTCTGGATGACCTATCTGTTTGAAAATCAGCAGGCGCTGGCGGCGGGTTCGCCAACGCTGCCGCATATTTATCTGCAGGGGTTCTGGGATTTTTACCTGCTGATCGGCGGTATTGGCTCCACTTTGCCGCTGGTGCTGATGGCGATGCGCAGCCGCTCGCGGCAGCTGAAAAGCGTGGCCAAGATTGGCCTGCTGCCGTCGCTGTTTAATATCAACGAGCCGATACTGTTTGGTTTTCCGGTGATCATGAACCCGGTTTTTTTACTGCCGTTTCTCTTTGTTCCCCTGATAAACGCCTGTATCGCATGGTATTTAACTCAGCTGGGTATTCTCGATCGCGCGGTGGCGATGCTGCCATGGTCGATGCCTTCCCCGCTGGGGGCGGCATGGTCGGCGAACGGCAGCTGGAAAAATTTGTGCATGAGCCTGTTCGCGATGTTTAACGCCTGGATGCTCTATCGCCCCTTCTTCAAAGTGTACGAACGCCAGCTCGCGGAAACCGAACGCTGACCCCCTCGCCGTCGGCGGCTTATCCCCCGGCGGCACCTGCTCATCTGCTCCTCCTTCCGCTCCACTGCCGGCTCCCGGCGGCATTCTTGTAATTTTATGTGATCAGTCTCACGAATATATTCGCCGCAGAGCTAATTTTGTGAACCAGATAGGCAATTATGGAAAGCGCTTTCCGTAAGTGGATGTACATTTCCGTTTTTGATCCGTAAATTTCCCCTCCGTTATCGGTTCGTGTTAACAAACATAACGTGGGAAAAAAATAATGATAAAGCTGAAACACTCAATACCTCTGGCTCTCCTCTCGCTGGCAGGGGCCAGCAGCCCGGCCTGCGCCGATCCGAAGTATGATTTTGCGCTGCATGGCTATATCCGCTCCGGGATCCTGGCGAACTCCGATGGCAACCGCGCGGACTCCGTCGGCCTGATGCCGGACGGCAAGTGGCGACTGGGCAACGAAGAAGACACCAAGATCGAACTGATCCCGACCGTGACGCTGACGGCGGACAGCGGCGTGGTGGCGAAAGTGCAGGCCAACCTCACTCACCAGTCGAAATGCACCTCCGACTGGAACTGTCAGGATGACGATGGCCATGACGTACAGTTTCGTGAAGGGTTCGCCGAGCTGAGCAATCTGGATTTTGCGCCAGAGATGACCTTCTGGGCCGGTAAGCGCTATAGCAGCTCCAACACCTCCAGCCATCAGTTCGACTGGGAGTACATTCAGTACAACGGCACCGGCGGCGGCTTCGACAACATGGATCTCGGCTTCGCCCGCTTCGACGCCGGGGTGTACGCCTTTTCACCCACCGATGAAACCAAAGCCTACCCGGTGGATAAGGGAGATCAGGGCTACCCGGATGACTATTCCCTCAACCTGTGGCTGAAAAAGATCGCGGGGACAGGCTTCGATCTGGAGCTGATCGGCCACCACATGAACCGTAACGAAAACCATCCAACTTCCGCCGAGAAGGGCTATGGCGTGACCGGTATTTATAACTTTGACGGCTTCTATGGTCTGACCGGAGGATACTCCCGCCTCGCATTGCAGTACGGGAAAGGGCTGGCGGCGGGTGACTCGCTGGGTAAAAACGGCTGGGGCTGGGCCAACCTGGAAAACACCCAGTCCTGGCGAGTGGTGCTGGATAGCGTGGCCTCGATGGGCGACCTGGAGATCTCGACCTTCGCTTTCTGGCAGAAAGATAAAAACTACCGCTGGTGGACAGAAGATGAAAATGGCTGGGGACGCTCGATGTGGGTCGCTGGTATCCGCCCTTATCATCAGATCACCCGCAACTTTGCCATGCAGTACGAGCTGGGCTACGAATACCTGGATGACAAAAACTACAAAGGAGTAAACGGCAAAGGCAAAGGCGGCCTGACCAAAGTCACCGTTGCGCCAACGCTGACCTTTGACTCCGGTTTCTGGGCGCGTCCGCAGCTGCGCTTCTTCGTCACCTACGCGAAGTGGGATAAAGGTGTCTCCGATGCATTAGACGGTAACTACAACTGGGATACCAATACCATCACCGCCGGCGGGTATTCCCGCAGTGGCTCTACCGACACCGTTAACTTCGGCGTACAGGCCGAGGTCTGGTTCTAAGGAGAGACAACGATGAAGCCGATGAAAAACCTGCTGCTGATGGGGCTGCTGTCCGCGCTGGCGGCCGGCGGGGCGCTGGCCGCCGAGCGCTCGCACTTTACGCACTTTATCACTCGCGACGGCGCCACCCTCAAGGACGGCGACAAGGTGTTTCGTTTCGCCGGGATCCACGCGCCGGAGCTACACCGCATTGAAGACGACGCCCGCGGCCCCTGCAGGGCAGACCCGCGCGGCTGGGGGCAATACTTTAAATGGCCAACGGCCCAGGAGCAGCAAAACTGGATCCAGGCGATGGTGCAAACCGGGGCGAAAGCCCAGCGCGTCTACGTGCTGTCGGTACAGCAGGAATTTGATAAAGCCTGCGGGCGCGAGACCCATATTCTGGCGCCGGAAACGGCGGACGGCATGCCGCGGCTGAATGAGAAAGCCATGCGGGTGTATGACAACATGATTGCCGAAGCGGATAAACAGGGATTGCGTCTGATCCTGCCGTTTATCGACCACTGGTGGTGGTGGGGCGGGCGCGAGCAGCTGGCGGCGTTCTATCATGAAAAAGCGGAAGACTTTTATCGGACCGATAGCAAGACCTTCAAAGCCTATCTGGATGTGATCCGCCAGGTCATCACCCGGACAAATACCGTCACCGGCCGCGCCTATTATGATGAAAAGGCGATCATGGCCTGGGAAACCGGTAACGAGCTGGAGGATACCAACGCCGATTTCCTGCATCAGACCGCGGCGTGGATTAAAAAATGGGCCCCTCATCAGCTGGTGGTAGATGGCACCTATAAGAAAATCAATTCCTTTGCGCTGACCGACCCCAATGTGGATATCGTCAGCAATCACTATTACACCAATGCCGATAATAACCATCCCGGGCAGGTGACGCAGGATCTGCGCGCCGTCGGCGGGCAAAAAGTCTATCTCGTCGGCGAGTTTGGCCTGCTGCCGGCGGATCAACTGAACGCCATTATGCAGTCGATTGTTCACAGCGAGGTCAACGGGGCGCAAGCCGCCGGCGGGCTTATCTGGGGCTTCCGCGGCCATCGTCACGACGGCGGCTTCTACTGGCATAAGGAGTCGACCGGGCACTACAGCTACCACCTGCCGGGGTTTGCCAAAGAAGGCGAAGCGAACCAGGAGCAGGCGGTGGTCGATCTGGTGCGCACCGCCGCGGCGCAGATGGCCGGGCAGCAGACGATGGCGCCGCTGCCGAAGCCGGAGGCGCCTTTGCTACGCGAGACCACCTCGCCCTTCGCGATCAACTGGATGGGAGCCGCGGTGGGACGCAGCTACGATGTCGAACGCGCCGCCTCGCCGACCGGGCCGTGGACGGTGGTGGGCCGGGATATCTCCGATGGCGTTAACGAATGGAATCCGGAAACCATGGTTCTGTTCCGCGACGATTATCGTCAGCTTCAGCTCGGGCATACGTATTACTACCGGGTGACGGCGAAAAACGAGAGCGGTCGTTCGGCTCCTTCCAATGCGATTAGCGTGCAGCATAGCGAGGAGAATCAGCCGCCGGTTGTCACGCTGGAACCGGCCCTAACCACCACGCAGGACCAGGGCGTCGAGCTTACGGCCAGCTGGCAGGACGATGGCCTGCCGTCGCGAGAGGTTAAGGTGGGCTGGCAGCACGCCGGCGATGGCCAGGTGCATTTCTGCCATGCCGATCGGGCTCAAACCCGGGCCTGGTTTACGACGCCAGGCACCTATGCGCTGACGTTCACGGCGGATGATGGGCTGCTGAAAAGCAGCAAAACCGTGACCGTGACGGTGGGCGAGGCGGCGGGGAAAGCGCCAGCGGATTTTTGTCGTTATCACGGCGAAGTTTATGGCGTGGCTGAGGGGCGGCTGACGGTGATGAAGAGTGATAAAGACGCGCTGGCAGTTGGCGAGGACGGCTTCCTTGGCCCATTCGCCAACGAGGGGGATAAGATCGGCTGGCAGGTGCAGGCGCCGTGGAGCGGTCAGTTCCTGCTCAATGTGACCTTCAACGGCAAATGGGGCGGTAAGCAGAACTCGTTTGTCGTCAACGGGGGCGCTCCGCAGGCGGTGGCCTTCCCGCAGACGGATGAGCAGGGCCAGCAGCTGCGGATACCGGTGACGCTTAACGCGGGGACTAATCAGATTGACTTCGGCCGCTTCGCCGGCGACTGGGGCTATATGTTCATTAAATCGATCGAAGTGGTCGCTGAGTAGTACGTTCAGGCTGCGCCAGACGGGCGCAGCCTTTTTTCGAAGGAGAGGTTATGCAGCAGTATCAGTTTCCGCAAGGGTTCCTGTGGGGGGCGGCGGCGTCCGGCCCGCAAACGGAAGGGGTCACCAATAAGCGCCATCGTTCCATCTGGGACAGTTGGTTTGCCGAACAGCCGGAGCGATTTTATCAGCAGGTAGGGCCGCAGACCGTGTGTGATACTTATCATCAGTATCCGCAGGACGTAGCGCTGATGAAACAGACCGGCTTCAACTCATTTCGTACCTCGATACAGTGGTCACGACTGATCGCTGATTTGGAAACCGGCGCGCCGGACCCGGACGCGGTGCGTTTTTATCACGCCTATCTGGATGAGATGATCGCCAACGGCATTGAGCCGATGATCAATCTCTACCACTTTGATATGCCGGAAGCGCTGCAGAAACAGTACGGCGGCTTTGAATCGGCGCACGTAGCCGAGCTGTTTGCCCGCTTTGCCCGCACCGCCTTTAGCCTGTTTGGCCATAAGGTTAAATACTGGATAACCTTCAACGAGCCGATTGTGCCGGTTGAGGGAGGCTACCTGTACGACTTCCACTATCCATGTAAGAAAGATGGCCGGCTGGCGGCGCAGGTGGCGTTTAACATTATGCTGGCGCACGCCAAAGCGGTAACGGCTTATCGTGAACTGGCGCTGGCGGGCGAGATCGGCGTGGTGCTCAACCTGACCCCGAGCTATACCCTCACCGACAGCGACGCGGATAAAAAAGCCGCCGGGTATGCCGACCTGTTTTTTAACCGCAGCTTCCTTGACCCGCTGGTAAAACATGAATTCCCCAAAGCGCTGTGCGAGATCCTTGCCGCCCACGACTGCCTGCCGACGACCAGCAAAGACGACGCGGCGTTGATCCTCAGCGCGGATATCGATTTTCTTGGGGTAAACTATTACGTGCCGCGGCGGGTAAAAGCGCGTGAGAGCGAATATGACCTCGATTATTTCACCCCGGAATACTATTTCGAAAACGCGGTGAACCCGCAGGGCCGCTTTAATCCTTATCGTGATAACAACGAGATCCTGCCGCAGGCGATCTATGACATTGCCGCCAATATTCGCGATAACTACGGCAATATTAAGTGGTATCTCGCGGAAATCGGCATCGCGATGGATCGACAATCAGAGGGCGAGCCCGGGGCGGACGGGGTGATAGACGATACTTTCCGCATCCAGCTGATGGAGGAGCATCTGGTGCAGCTGCATCGGGCGATAGCCGACGGCGCGAACTGCTTTGGCGTGCACCAGTGGACGTTTATCGACAACTGGTCGTGGATCAATGCCTTCAAACGGCGCTACGGCTTCTGGCGACTGGATCTGGAGACCGGCGAGCGACAGATAAAACGCAATGCGCTGTGGTTTGCCGAACTGGCGTCCAGCAACGGTTTTACCAGCGATAAATAGCGCGCTGCGCCAGCGCTCCCTCTCTCCGGCGCGGAAAGGGGGAGCGCGCGAGGTTACACCAGTTCGTCTTTATTAATACCCAGCCGCTTCATGCGTGACAGGAGCGTGGTGCGCTTGAGCCCCAGCCGCTGGGCGGCGCCTTTCGGCCCGGCCACCACGCCGTTGCTCTCCTTCAGCACCCGGACGATCAGCTGATATTCATCCTCACCTTCCTCAGGCAGGACCGCCGGCGTCCGCGGGGCTTCCACGATATCCCGCTCCGGCAGGGAGAGCTGCAGTACGTTGCCGCGGGTGAGCAATACCGCCCGTTCGATAACGTTTTCCAGCTCGCGCACGTTGCCCGGCCACTCCATACGCGTCAGAGTGCGCAGGGTTTCCGCCGGAATGCTGTCGATATTGCGCCCCATGCGGCGGGCGATTTTAAAGGTAAACGCCTTCACCAGCAGCGGGATATCGTCGGGACGTTCGCGCAGCGGCGGCAGGTGGATCGGGAACACGTTGAGCCGGTAGTAGAGATCGCTGCGGAATTCCCTGTCGATAACCATCTGCTTGAGATCGCGGTTGGTGGCGGCGATCAATCGAACGTCGGTCTGAATCAGCTTGTTGCTCCCCAGACGTTCGAACTCCTGCTCCTGGAGGACGCGCAGCAGTTTGGGCTGCAGTTCCAGCGGCATATCGCCCACTTCATCGAGGAACAGGGAGCTTTTGTCCGCCAGTTCGAAGCGGCCGATACGCTGGGCGCTGGCCCCGGTGAACGCGCCGCGTTCGTGGCCGAACAGATCGCTCTCCAGCAGCCCGGCGGGCATCGCCGCGCAGTTCATCTTCACCATCCGCCGACCGTTGCGTCCGCTGAGGTTGTGGATAGCGCGGGCGATAAGCTCTTTGCCGGTGCCGGTTTCGCCGAGGATCAGCACGGTGCTGTCGCTGTGCGCCACCATCTCTACCTGCTTGAGCACATTGTTCATCGCCTCGCTGCGGCCGATAATCTCCCCGAATTCGCTCTCGACATTATTGAGCTGCTCGGTGAGGGCGAGGTTCTCATCCACCAGCCGCTCTTTCAGGCGCTGAATTTCGCGGTAGGCGAGGGCGTTATCGATAGCGATCGACACCCGCTCGGCGATCTGCCGCAGCAGCTTGAGATTGGTGGTGGTGAAGACCTGTTCGTCGCACTGCGCCAGCTTAAGCACCCCGAGCAGGGTATTGCCGGACATCAGCGGCAGCAGGCACAGGGTCTGGATCTTATTGCCCCACATCTCGAAGAGCATTTTCTCATACGGCGCGAGAGTGTCATGTTCGTGCAGATTAAGCAGCAGCATCTCTTTGCTTTTGAACACGCGCTCGGTGAGGGTGCCGGCTTCATCCACCTCGCTCTGGTCGTGAACCGGGTGGCTGGCGTCAAGATAATGCGTGGAATAGATGTTGAGCTTCCCCTTGCGGTCGCTGCGCAGCACCACGCTGATGGCGTCGATCCGGAAGTAGCGATGGATCTCTTTCGCCACCTCGCTGACCAGCTCGTCGATATCCAGTCGCGAGAGCACCGCGTTGGTGATCGCCACCAGGATGCGAAAGTTGTCGCGCTCGTGGCACAGCAGATCGTAATCGACGTTATTGCTGACCCGGTTCTGAATCTGTTCGGTGACGACGGCGACGATCTGCGCGAAGGTATGCAGCCGCTGGAACTCTTTCTCGCTCCACGGCCGGTTGTCACGGCGGAGGAATTCGCAACCGCCGAAGATCCGCCCGTCCGCCGCCAGCGGCAGCAGCGAATAGTATCCGAACGGGCGATAGAGCCCGCTGCGGATAAGCTGCGGCCAGGTGTCGGCAAAGGTTTCATGATCGCAATGCAGGGCATCCGGCCGGGAGAGTAAGCGACGCACCGGACCGTGGGCCAGGACGGTTTCATCCTCGTAGCTTACCGGATGGCCGGCCTCATCGCAGGCGTACCTGGCCGCGCGGTGATTACCCGCGTTCCACAGGATGATGGCCGCCTCATCGGCCAGCGCGGACTGTTGCACCAGACGGGTCAGGGTTTCGCTTAGCGCGGCCAGATCGGGCTGCTGTAATAAAAGCCGGGTGATATCGAACAGCCCCTGCTGGCCGAGATCGCTCATCGGTGTATACGACATTGCTTACGTCCAAAACGCGCCGACAACGCGGCGCATAAGAAAATGATGGTACAAATAATAGTATGTTAATAAAGCGGTTATTGCCGCTTTAACCCATCCATGGGCGCCCGCTGGTTTGGGCAAAATAATTACGCTGGCTTTTTCCCGGCTCGCGCTGCGCTTAGCCGGGCTACATGTGCGCGCAGTTTTGTAGCCCGGATAAGGCGCCAGCCGCTATCCGGGACCCGACGCCGTCGTTAACAAATTCTCGGCAGCGGTTCGGCGTGGGGAAGATCGAGCGTCCGCTTCACGCCGTACAGCCCAACGGAACGTACGCCCGGGCGGACGACCACTTCGCCGATTATCGCCGCATCGCGTCCTAACGCGTGAGACCGCAAATGCGCCAGCACGTTTTCCGCCTCGTCGCGGGCGACGGCGAGCACCAGCTTGCCTTCATTGGCGAAGTTCAGGGCGTCCAGACCAAGCAGCTCGCAGACGCCGCGCACCGTGTCGTTGACCGGCAGCGTTGCCTCCTGCAGTTCGATGCCGCAGCCGCTGGCGGCGGCGAACTCATGGGCGACCGCGTTAACCCCGCCGCGGGTGGCGTCGCGCAGGGCTTTCACTCCGCTCAGCGGGCGCAGGGTCTGGATAAGCGGCGTCAGCACCGCGCAGTCGCTGGACAGCGCGCCGTCCAGCCCCATCTGCTCGCGCAGGTTAAGGATGGTGGCGCCATGATCCCCCAGCGTGCCGCTGACCAGCAGCACATCACCGGCGCTAATCTGCTGCGTCCCCCAGTGAACGTCCGCCGGGATGGCGCCGATGCCGGCGGTGTTAATAAACAGCTTATCCGCCGCGCCGCGCGGCACCACTTTAGTGTCGCCGGTGACGATGGCGATCCCTGCCGCCCGGGCGGTGTCGGCCATGCTGGCGACCACCGCTTCCAGGGTGGCCATCTCCAGCCCCTCTTCGAGAATAAAGCCGCAGGAAAGATAGCGCGGGATGGCGCCGCTGACCGCCACATCGTTGGCGGTACCGCAGACGGCAAGCTTGCCGATATTGCCGCCGGGAAAGAACAGCGGGTCAATCACGTAGCTGTCGGTGGAGAAGGCGAGGCGGTCCCCCTGGGCGGCGAGCGCCGCCAGATCGAGGCGCGCCTGATCCTCCTGCTCCGCCAGCCAGGGGTTGGCGAAGGCCTGCATAAACAGGTCGCCGATCAGCTGTTGCATTGCCTGTCCCCCGCTACCGTGGGCTAACTGGACGCTTTTCATACTTCATTTTCCTGACTGCGATATTGATACCAGGCGGCGCAGGCCCCTTCAGAGGAGACCATTAGCGCGCCAAAGGCGCTTTGCGGATTGCAGGTGCTGGCGAAGAGCGGGCACTGGTGCGGTTTACAGCGGCCGGTCAGCACCTCGCCGCAGCGGGCGCGCGGGTCGTCGCACACGCGCTGCGGCGCCGGGTGAAAATGCGCCTCGGCATCGAAGCGCTGATAGGCTGGCGTAAGCTGCACGCCGGAGTCGCTGATGACCCCCAGGCCGCGCCATTCGCTGTCGCCATCCAGGCGGAAGACGTCGGCCATCGCCGCCTGCGCCAGCGGGTTGCCGGCATCCGGCACCACGCGACGGTACTGATTTTCCACATCGCTGCGCTGCGCTATTGTCTGCTCAACCAGCATCACCGCGCCTTGCAGTAGATCAAGCGGTTCGAAACCGGCGACCACTAAAGGACGGTGATAGTCGCTGGCGATAAAGCCGTAGGCCTCGGTGCCGATCACCATACTGACGTGGCCCGGGGCGAGAAAGGCGTCGATTCCGTTCTCCGGCTGGTCCAGCAGGCTGCGCAGGGTCGGCAGCAGGGTGATGTGCTGGCAGAAAAAGTAGAAGTTATCGACGTTGCGCTCTCGCGCCTGACGCAGGGTCAGGGCGGTAGCGGGCATGGTGGTTTCGAAACCGAGACCAAAAAAGACCACCTCGCGCTGCGGATTTTGCTGCGCCAGCCGCAGAGCGTCCATCGGCGAGTAAACGATGCGGACATCGGCGCCGCGGGCTTTCGCCTGCAGAAGCGAGCCGTTTTTACCCGGCACGCGCATGGCGTCGCCGAAGGTGCAGAAGATCACTCCCGGGCGGCTGGCAATCTCAATGCAGGCATCGATGCGCCCCATCGGCAGGACGCACACCGGGCAGCCGGGACCATGAATAAATTCGATGTTCTCCGGCAACAGTTGGTCGAGCCCGAATTTAAAAATGGCATGGGTATGGCCGCCGCAGACCTCCATGATGCGCAGCGGTCGCGCGGCGGTGTGCGGCAGCAGACGAGCACGCTGCTGAAGATGGGCCACCAGCTGCATCACCTGTTCGGGGGCGCGGTATTCATCTACGTAACGCATTATCGCTCCTCGCCGTACAGCAGCGCGCCGACGTCCGGCTCCACGTCAAACATATTTTGCAGCGCCTCGAGGGTGTCGCGGGCTTCGGATTCATTAATGACGCTCATGGCGAAGCCGACGTGCACCAGCACCCACTGGCCGAGCCGCGGCTGGCCCTGCTCATCAACGGCGCCGACCAGCGTCAGGTCGACGTCGCGCTGAATACCGCAAACTTCCACCTTCGCCAGCACGCCGTCGATGGCGCAAATTTGTCCCGGAATGCCTATGCACATCGCTGCGTCTCCAGCCAGGTGAGCCATTGCTCCATGCCTTCGCCGCTGGTGGCGGAGACAAGAATAATTTCAATATGCGGATTGACCTCGCGGGCGCAGGCCAGGCACCGCTCAACGTCGAAATTGAGATACGGCAGCAGGTCGACTTTGTTGAGCAGCATCAGGCTGGCGGCGGCGAACATATGCGGATACTTCAGCGGTTTGTCTTCGCCTTCGGTGACCGACAGCACCGCCACCTTATGGCGCTCGCCGAGATCAAAGCTGGCCGGGCAGACCAGGTTGCCGACGTTTTCGATAAACAGAATGCCGCGGTCAGCCAGCGGCAGGCGCGGGGCGGCGTCGGCGATCATCTGGGCGTCGAGATGGCAGCCTTTCCCGGTATTGACCTGAATCGCCGGGGTGCCGGTGGCGCGAATGCGGGCGGCGTCATTGACCGTTTGCTGATCGCCTTCAATCACCGCGCAGTCGGCGCGTCCTTTCAGCCGGGTGAGGGTTTCGGTGAGCAGGGTGGTTTTGCCGGAGCCGGGGCTGGAAACCAGATTCAGCACCAGCTGCTGTTTTGCTGCGAAGCGTGCGCGGTTGCGTGCCGCCAGGCGGTTGTTTTTATCCAGCACGTCGATCTCCACTTCCAGCATCCGCCGCTGGCTCTGCCCCGGGGCGTGGGTACCCGCTTCGCCGTGGCCGTAATGCAGGTCGCCCTCTGGCGTGCGGGTGGGGGCGAAGTGGTCGATTTTGACACCGGTGATGGTCATCGTCTGGCGTGGGGCGGGCGCGAAGGGGGCGCTGCGGAACGCGGAATGCGGGTTTCGTTCGTCTCCTTCAATATAGAGGTTGCCTTCGCCACAGCCGCATGTTGTACACATAATTTACTCCAATTCTAAACGCTGAATCTGTAAGCCATCATCCGCCACGATCTGCAGCTGGTCGTTATTGCAGTGCGGGCAGCGGCGAACGTGCTGCGAGACAAGATGGACGTACTGCTGACAGCGATCGCACCAGCATTCAGCCTGTTGTTCGGCGATATGCAGTTCGCACCCCTCCGCCAGCGTGCCGCGGCAGACCAGCTCAAAGCAGAAGGTCAGGGCGCTGGCTTCCACGCAGGAAAATGCGCCGACCTTAAGCCACACGCCGGTAACCCGCCGCGCGCCGGCCTGCTGCGCCTGTTGTTCAATAATTTCCAGCGCCCGCTGGCTGAGGGTGATTTCGTGCATAGTCGCCTCCGTATCGCGATGCGCCTTCTATGCAATAACGATGCCAGAATGAAATCGTCGTGGCAGTCAATGTCGATGTCGACGCCCCGGGGCTGTCATCGACATGTCGCATCGGCAGAGTTCGATACAAAAACATAGTAAAATCAATTAAATAAAATCTGGCATGAAAAATGCTTAGAGGGTGCATCTCATGCTACGGAGAAACCGATATGACTATTTGGGAAATAAGTGAAAAGGCGGATTACATCGCCGACCGTCACCGGCAGCAGCAGGAGCAGTGGCACATCTACTGTAACTCGCTGGTTCAGGGGATCACCTTGTCGAAGGCCCGCCTGCATCACGCGATGAGCTGCGCGCCGGACAAAGAGCTGTGCTTCGTGCTGTTCGGCCATTTTCAGGTGTTCGTCGCCCTCGCGGAAGGCTTCAACAGCCACACCATTGAGTACTACGTCGAAAACAAAAACGGCGGTGATAAGTATCTGATTGCTCAGGCCACCCTCGCAATGGATGGCACGGTGGACGGCCGCATCAGCAACCGCTCCCGCGACCAGGTGCTGGAGCACTATCTGGCGATTATCGCCACCGTCTATGACCGTCTGTATGACGCCATGGAACAAGACCAACCGGTGGATTTAAGCCATCTGGCGCTGACCCACTGATCGTAAGGTGTCGACACGTGTCGAAAATGACACCTGCGCAACCTGATTTCGTCAAAAATGACTTTCACCCGAGGATGACCCGGTGAACCGTTTTGTAATTGCTGACTCCACTGTCTGTATCGGCTGCCGCACCTGCGAAGCCGCCTGCTCTGAGACGCATCGCCTGCACGGCCTGCAGGCTATGCCGCGGCTGCAGGTGATGCGTAATGAAAAAGAATCGGCACCGCAGATGTGCCACCACTGTGAAGATGCTCCCTGCGCCACCGTCTGCCCGGTTAACGCCATCCAGCGCGTCGATGGCGCGGTCCAGCTCAACGAGAGCCTGTGCGTAAGCTGCAAACTGTGCGGCATTGCCTGCCCGTTCGGCGCCATTGAATTTTCCGGCAGCCGCCCGCTGGATATCCCGGCGAATGCCAATACCCGGCTGGCGCCCCCCGCGCCGCCGGCGCCGGCGCGCGTCAGCTCGCTGCTCGACTGGGTACCGGGCGTGCGCGCTATTGCCGTGAAATGCGACCTCTGCCACTTCGATGACCAGGGCCCGGCCTGCGTGCGGACCTGTCCGACCAACGCGCTGATGCTGGTGGATAGCCGTGATATCGCCCAGGCCAGCAAGCGTAAACGCCAGCTGACCTTTAATACCGACCTTGGCGACTTGTCGCTGTTCCAGGCGCAACAGGGGGAGAGGGAATGAGTGTAATTGGATTAGTGAATCAGGCGGTGGCGTGGTATGCCGCCAGCGCCGTACTGGCCTTTCTGTTTGCCATGCGCAAACCGCTCAGCGGCGCCATTGCCGGGATCGGCGGCGCGGTGGCCAGCGCCATGCTGGTGGTCACCGGCGGCGCCGCGCTGCTGATGCCGGAGCGGATCCACGGCGGCATGCTGCAGTTTCTCCACCTGACGATACGGGTGGGGGGCGTCAACGCGCTGTGGCTGCTGGCCATCGGCCTGTCGGCGCTGCCGGTGTCGCTGTTCAATATTAGCTGGCATCGCCACCCGCAGGTGAAGGCCAACGGCCCGCTGGTCAACCTGCTGCTGGCCGCCGCGACCTGCGCGGTGGTGGTGACCAATATCGGTTCACTGGTGGTGATGGCGGAGATCATGGCGCTCTGCGCGGCGTTTCTCACCGGCTGCGCCGCCTCCGGTAAGCTGTGGTTTGCCCTGGGGCGTCTCGGTACTCTGCTGATGGCCTGGACCTGCTGGCTGGTGTGGTCAACCTACGGCACCCTCGAGCTGGCGCAGATCAACCTTCAGGCGGTGGATATGATGCAGAACCCGCTGCTCTGGCTGCCGGGTCTGGTGGGGTTCGCCCTGCTGGCCGGGGCGATCCCGCTGCACGGCTGGGCGCCGCAGGCTCACGCCGGGGCCAGCGCGCCGGCCGCCGCGCTGTTTTCCACGGTGGTAATGAAGGTTGGTCTGTACGGCATGCTGACCGTTTCGCTGGCCGGCGGCGTGCCGCCGCTGTGGTGGGGCGTGATGCTGCTGGCGCTGGGGATGATCACCGCCTTTATCGGCGGACTGTATGCGCTGATGGAGCATAACATTCAGCGCCTGCTGGCCTATCACACCCTGGAGAATATCGGCATTATCCTGCTGGGGCTGGGCGCCTTCGTCACCGGCGTGGCGACCCGCAACAGCACGCTGATGGTGCTGGGCTTTATCGGCGGCATGTATCACCTGATTAACCACAGCCTGTTCAAAACCACGCTGTTCCTCGGTGCCGGAGCGGTGTGGTTCCGCACCGGTCATCGCGATATTGAGAAGCTGGGCGGCATCGGTAAAAAAATGCCGCTGATCTCCCTCGCCATGCTGGTGGGGCTGATGGCAATGGCGGCCCTGCCGCCGCTGAACGGCTTCGCCGGCGAGTGGGTTATCTATCAATCCTTCTTCAAAATGAGCACTGGCGACCTGTTTATCGGCCGTTTGCTGGGGCCGCTACTGGCCGTTGGCCTGGCGATCACTGGCGCACTGGCGGTGATGTGTATGGCGAAAGTCTATGGCGTGACCTTCCTCGGCGCGCCGCGGACGAAAGAGGCGGAAAACGCTACCTGCGCCCCCTGGCTGATGACCCTGAGCGTGGTGCTGGCGGCGGTTTTCTGCCTCGTTGGCGGCATCGCCGCGCCGTGGCTGCTGCCGCTGGTGAGCGGCGCCTTCCCGGTGCAGGCTCAGGTATCGAGCGTGGTGTCGCAGCCGATGATCGCGCTGCTGCTTATCGCCTGCCCGCTGCTGCCGTTCCTGCTGATGATCTTCTTTAAAGGCGATCGCCTGGCGGCGCGCTCGCGCGGCGCGGCGTGGGTCTGCGGTTACGACCACGAGCAGTCGATGGTGGTAACGGCCCACGGCTTTGCCATGCCGGTGAAAGAGGCCTTTGCGCCGTTGCTGAAGCTGCGTCACTGGCTGAACCCGGTGCGTCTGGTGCCGGGCTGGCAATCGGCCTCGGCGCCGGCGCTGCTGCGCGGGATCGCGCTGGTTGAGCTGGCGGTGCTGGTGGTGATTGTCATTTCGCGAGGAGCCTGAGAATGAGTCTGTTAATTGCATTGCTACAGGCGCTGGTGCTGTTTGCCGTCGCGCCGCTGTTGTCCGGGATCGTTCGCGTCGCCCGCGCGCGGCTGCATAACCGCCGTGGACCGGGGGTACTGCAGGAGTATCGCGATATCCTGAAACTGCTGGGCCGCCAGAGCGTCGGTCCTGACGCCTCGGGCTGGGTGTTTCGCCTGACGCCGTACGTCATGGTGGGCGTGATGCTGACCATCGCCACCGCGCTGCCGGTGGTGACGGTAGACTCCCCGCTGCCGGTGCTGGGGGATCTCATCACCCTGATCTACCTGTTCGCCATCGCCCGTTTCTTCTTTGCCATTTCCGGTCTGGACACCGGCAGCCCGTTTACCGCGCTGGGCAGCAGTCGCGAAGCGATGCTCGGCGTGCTGGTGGAGCCGATCCTGCTGTTGGGCCTGTGGGTGGCGGCGCAGGTCGCCGGCTCGACCCATATCAGCGCCATCACCGATACCCTTTACCACTGGCCGGCGGCGCGCAGCATTCCACTGATTCTGGCGTTATGCGCCTGCGCCTTCGCCACCTTTATCGAGATGGGCAAACTGCCGTTCGATCTGGCGGAAGCGGAGCAGGAGCTGCAGGAAGGGCCGCTGTCGGAATACAGCGGTAGCGGCTTTGGCATCCTGAAGTGGGGCATCAGCCTCAAACAGCTGGTGGTGCTGCAGATGTTTGTCGGGGTCTTCTTTCCGTGGGGCCAGATGACCAGCTTCAGCGTCGGCGGCCTGCTGCTGGCGCTGGTGGTCGCCATCGTTAAGCTGGTGGTTGGGGTGCTAATTATCGCGCTGTTTGAAAACAGCATGGCGCGTCTGCGTTTTTGTGCCACCTCCCGCGTCACCTGGGCCGGGTTTGGTTTCGCCTTTTTAGCTTTCGTCTCCTTGCTGGTGGCGTGATTAAGAGAGTTTGAGCATGTCTGAAGAAAAAATCGGTCAACACTACCTTGCGGCGCTGCACCAGGCCTTTCCCGGCGTGGTGCTGGACGAAGCCTGGCAGACAAAAGACCAGTTAACCATCACCGTGAAGGTCAACTACCTGCCGGAAGTGGTGGAGTTTCTCTACTACCAGCAGGGCGGCTGGCTGTCGGTGCTGTTCGGCAACGATGAACGTAAGCTCAACGGCCACTACGCGGTCTATTACGTGCTGTCGATGGAGCAGGGCACCAAATGCTGGATCACCGTGCGCGTGGAAGTGGACGCCAACAAACCGGAATACCCGTCGGTGACGCCGCGCGTCCCGGCGGCGGTATGGGGCGAGCGCGAAGTGCGTGATATGTACGGCCTGGTGCCGGTCGGCCTGCCGGACGAACGCCGGCTGGTGCTGCCGGACGACTGGCCGGACGAACTCTATCCGCTGCGCAAAGACAGCATGGATTATCGCCAGCGCCCGGCGCCGACCACCGACGCCGAAACCTACGAGTTTATTAACGAGCTCGGCAGCAAGAAAAACAACGTGGTGCCGATTGGCCCGCTGCACGTCACCTCTGATGAACCTGGCCACTTCCGCCTGTTCGTTGACGGCGAGAACATTATCGACGCCGACTACCGCCTGTTCTACGTCCATCGCGGGATGGAAAAGCTGGCGGAAACCCGCATGGGTTATAACGAAGTGACCTTCCTGTCGGACCGGGTGTGCGGCATCTGCGGCTTCGCCCACAGCACCGCTTACACCACCTCGGTGGAGAACGCGATGGGCATCGTGGTGCCGGAGCGGGCGCAGATGATCCGCGCCATTCTGCTGGAGGTGGAACGCCTGCACTCGCACCTGCTGAACCTCGGTCTGGCCTGCCACTTTACCGGCTTTGACTCCGGCTTTATGCAGTTCTTCCGCGTGCGCGAAACCTCGATGAAGATGGCAGAGATCCTTACCGGCGCGCGTAAAACCTACGGCCTGAACCTGATCGGCGGGATCCGCCGCGACCTGCTGAAAGAGGACATGATCCAGACCCGTCAGCTGGCGCAGCAGATGCGTCGCGACGTGCAGGAGCTGGTGGATATGCTGCTCAGCACGCCGAATATGGAACAGCGTACCGTCGGTATTGGCCGTCTGGACCCGGAAATCGCCCGCGACTTCAGCAACGTCGGCCCGATGGTGCGCGCCAGCGGCCACGCCCGCGACACCCGCGCCGACCACCCGTTTGTCGGTTACGGCCTGCTGCCGATGGAAGTCCACAGCGAACACGGCTGCGATGTGATATCTCGCCTCAAGGTGCGGATCAACGAGGTTTACACCGCGCTGAATATGATTGATTTCGGTCTCGATAACCTGCCGGGCGGCCCACTGATGGTGGAGGGGTTCACCTATATTCCGCACCGCTTCGCGCTGGGCTTCTCCGAGGCGCCGCGCGGCGACGATATCCACTGGAGCATGACCGGCGACAACCAGAAACTGTACCGCTGGCGTTGCCGGGCGGCGACTTACGCCAACTGGCCGACCCTGCGCTATATGCTGCGCGGCAACACCGTTTCCGATGCGCCGCTGATCATCGGCAGCCTCGACCCGTGCTACTCCTGTACTGACCGCATGACCGTGGTCGATGTACGCAAGAAGAAGAGCAAAGTGGTGCCATACAAAGAGCTGGAGCGCTACAGCATCGAGCGTAAAAACTCGCCGCTGAAATAAGGAATCGCCATGTTTACCTTTATTAAAAAAGTTATTAAGACCGGCACCGCGACGCACGCCTACCCGCTGGAGCCGATGCCGGTGGACAAAAACTTTCGCGGCAAGCCGGAGCATACGCCACAGCAGTGTATCGGCTGCGCGGCCTGCGTGAACGCCTGCCCGTCGAACGCCCTGACGGTCGAGATCGATCTGGCCGCTAACCAGCTGGCGTGGCAGTTCAACCTCGGGCGCTGTATCTTCTGCGGTCGCTGTGAAGAGGTCTGCCCGACGGCGGCCATTAAGCTGTCGCCGGAGTATGAGCTGGCGGTGTGGAAGAAAGAGGATTTCCTCCAGCAGTCGCGCTTCGCTATCTGCCACTGCCGGGAGTGCCAGCGTCCGTTCGCGGTGCAGAAGGAGATCGACTACGCCATCGCGCTGCTCAAGCATAACGGCGATACCCGCGCCGAGCTGCACCGCGAAAGCTTCGAAACCTGCCCGGAATGCAAGCGCCAGAAATGCCTGGTGCCGTCCGATCGTATTGAACTGACCCGCCATATGAGGGAGGCCAGCTGATGAGTACTTTACTTGGCCCGCGCGATGAAAACGGCATTCCCGTGCCGATGACGGTGGATGAATCCATCGCCAGCATGAAGGCCTCGCTACTGAAGAAGATTAAACGTTCGGCCTACGTCTACCGCGTCGACTGTGGCGGCTGCAACGGCTGCGAAATCGAAATTTTCGCCACCCTTTCGCCGCTGTTCGACGCTGAACGCTTCGGGATTAAGGTGGTGCCTTCGCCGCGCCATGCCGATATTCTGTTGTTTACCGGGGCAGTGACTCGCGCGATGCGCTCCCCGGCGCTGCGCGCCTGGCAGTCGGCGCCGGATCCGAAGATCTGTATCTCCTACGGCGCCTGCGGCAACAGCGGCGGCATCTTCCACGACCTGTACTGCGTCTGGGGCGGTACCGATAAAATCGTACCGGTCGACGTCTATATTCCGGGCTGCCCGCCGACGCCAGCCGCCACGCTGTACGGCTTCGCCATGGCGCTTGGCCTGCTGGAGCAGAAAATTCATGCCCGTCTGCCGGGTGAGCTCGACGAACAGCCGACCGAGCTGCTGCATGCCGATATGGTGCAGCCTCTGCGGGTGCGCATCGATCGCGAAGCGCGGCGTCTGGCGGGCTACCGCTATGGACGGCAGATTGCCGATGACTATATGCGTCTGCTTGGCCAGGGCGACAGCCAGGTGCTGCGCTGGCTGGAGGCGGAGAAAGATCCGCGTCTGACCGAGATCGTCACCCATCTCAACCAGGTGGTCGAGGGGGCGCGTATCCGATGAGCGAGACGGTGGTGTTCAGTCAGCTGAGCCGTAAATTTATTGATGAGAACGACGCCACGCCGGATCAGGCGCAGCAGGTGGTCTATTACAGCCTGGCGATTGGCCACCACCTCGGCGTCATCGACTGTCTGGAGGCGGCGCTGAGCTGCCCGTGGGACGCGTATCTGGCATGGATCGCCACCCTTGAGGCCGGAAGCGCCGCGCGGCGCAAAATGGAGGGCGTGCCGAAGTATGGCGAAATCGTCATCGACAGCAGTCATGTGGCGATGCTGGCCAACGCCTTTGATAAAGCGCAGTCCGCGCAGACCCCGCAGCAGCAGGCGTGGAGCAAAACCCTGCTCAGCATGCTGCATGATATTCACCAGGAGAGCGCCATCTACCTGATGGTGAGGAGATTACGTGACTGACGTTTTACTCTGTGTCGGCAACAGCATGATGGGCGACGACGGCGCCGGCCCGCTGCTGGCGGAGATGTGCGCGGCTAACCCGGCCGGCCAGTGGGTGGTCATCGACGGCGGCAGCGCGCCGGAAAACGACATCGTGGCGATCCGCGAATTACGCCCCGAACGCCTGCTGATTGTCGATGCCACCGATATGGGCCTAAACCCCGGCGACATTCGCATCATCGATCCCGACGACATCGCCGAGATGTTTATGATGACCACCCATAACATGCCGCTCAACTATCTGGTCGATCAGCTGAAAGAAGATGTCGGCGAGGTGATTTTCCTCGGCATTCAGCCGGATATCGTCGGTTTTTATTATCCGATGACCCAGCCGGTGAAAGAGGCCGTTGCCCGGGTGTATCAGCAGCTGGCAGGCTGGCAGGGCAAGGGCGGCTTTACTCAGCTGGAGGCCGCGGACGACTAGCCCTGCGGCGAACCGGGCTCTCCGCCGGCGCACGACTGGCCGGAAGGGAGCCCCGTTCCCGGCGCTGCCAGCTCAAGATTCTCTATCACTAATTTACCGGGCGACACCGAGACTCTGACCTGCGTGCCGACCGGAAACCCCGCCTGCTCCAGCCAGTCGCCGTTTAAGCTTAATGCCGCGTGGCGGGTGTAGCGCCGCGTCTCCCGCGTTTTGCGGTCCTCATGGCGTTTTCTGACATATCCCACGGTTAACTGGCGAATGGCCCTGGCTATCCCTCTGGCTGCGGTAGGGTGCTGTGCGCTCATGATGTGCTCCTTGCTGAAGATACCCCGGTAAAAGTACTGGATAAAATACCAGTTATTGTAAACAGGTGGCAAACCAGAAACTGGAATCAGGCTCGAGAAAAAAGCATGTAATGGATGCAACAGATAGCCGACGTCCGTCCCCCGGTTAGCGCGGGGAACGGGCGCTCGTGGGCGAGGGTGCTTAGTCGAGATCGGCGCCGTTACTGGCTATCACCTTCTGGTACCAGAAGAATGACTTTTTACGCTTACGCGCCAGGGTGCCGTTGCCGGCATCGTCGCGATCGACATAGACAAAGCCGTAGCGCTTGCTCATCTCGCCGGTGGACGCCGAGACCAGATCGATGCAGCCCCAGCTGGTGTAACCCATCACCGGAATGCCGTCGCCGATAGCATCGCGCATTGCCCTGATGTGCTCGCGCAGGTAGCTGATGCGATAGTCGTCATTGATGTCCCCATTGGCATCGATCTCATCGCGGGCGCCAAGCCCGTTTTCCACCAGGAACAGCGGTTTCTGATAGCGGTCGTACATCATGTTCATGGTGATGCGCAGGCCCAGCGGGTCGATGCCCCAGCCCCATTCGCTGGCCGGAATGTGCGGGTTCTTCAGCGACTTGACGATGTTGGCGGCATTGGTGTTGCTGGCGTTCATCTCCGCCGAGGCGCAGCGCGACGCGTAGTAGCTAAAGGAGACGAAATCGACGGTGTTTTTGAGGATCTCGTCATCGCCCGGCTGTTTCGCAATCGTGACCCCTTTTTCCCGGAACACCCGCGCGGCCCACACCGGATAGGCGCCGCGGGCCTGGACATCGATAAAGAACAGGTTTTCGCGGTCCTTCTCCAGCGCCATCCATACATCTTCCGGCTTGCAGGAGTAAGGGTAGAAATTACCGCCGGCCAGCATACAGCCGACCTGATTTTGCGGGTTAATCTCATGGGCGATTTTCGTCGCCAGCGCGCTGGCCACCAGCTCGTGATGCGCGGCCTGATACTTCACCTGCTCCTGGTTTTCACCCTCTTCAAACACCAGACCGGCGCCGGAGTAGGGGCTGTGCAGCATGATGTTGATTTCATTGAAGGTGAGCCAGTATTTCACCAGGCCGTCAAAAGCTTCAAAGCAGGTGCGGGCGTAGTGGCTGAAAAAATCCACCATTTTGCGGTTGCGCCAGGAGCCGTACTCCATCACCAGATGCATCGGCACGTCGAAATGACACAGGGTGACCAGCGGCTTGATACCGTGCTTTTTGCACTCCTCGAACAGTGAGCGATAGAAGGCGATGCCCTGCGGATTCGGCTGCTGTTCGTCGCCGCGTGGGAACAGGCGGCTCCAGGCGATGGAGGTGCGAAAGACGCTGAACCCCATCTCGGCCATCAGGGCGATATCTTCTTTATAGCGATGGTAAAAATCGATCGCCTGGTGGCTGGGGTAAAATTCGTCTTCACGCAGCGTAAAGCGCTTCTCCAGGCCTAATTTTACCGGCAGGCGATGGGCGCCGTGGGGAAGGGTATCCACGGTGGTCAGCCCCTTACCGCCTTCAAGATAAGCGCCTTCAGACTGGTTGGCGGCCAGTGCGCCGCCCCATAAAAATCCCTGTGGGAAACTCGCCATGCATTACCTCATTATCAATAGTGTATTCAGGCGTGGGATGCCTGGGCCCGGGCCTGGCGCGCTCTGGCGTCGGCAGCGGCCTGCTCAACGGGAATGTCCTCAAAGCCAAGGATCAGCGTCAGGGCAAACGACAGCACCACCGACAGCGCCATCACGCCAAACACCCAGACGATGGTCATTGGATTGGCCGGATCGAAAAACTGCACGCTGGTAAACAGCCCCGGCGCCGCCATCGAATGGCTGGCCAGTCCGGCAATACCTGCCACCGCGCCGCAGATAAAGCCGCTGATTAAGCTGGCGATCAGCGGGCGCTTCAGGCGCACCGCCACGCCGTACAGCGCCGGTTCGGAAATCCCGGCCAGAATCGCCGATGCCGCGGCGGCCAGCGCCGTCTGGCGCAGCTCCGGGTTTTTAGTTTTCCACGCTACCGCCAGCGAAGAGCCGCCGAGCGACAGGTTGGCGCCGATCTCCGATGGCATCACCATACCCTCTTTGCCGGTTTCGGCGATGGTCTGAATGATGGTCGGCGTAAAGACGCGGTGCATACCGGTCATCACCAACAGCGGCCACAGCCCGCCCATGATCGCCACCGACAGCCAGCCGAGATAGCTGTGGATCGTATACACCAGCGCGGAAATGGCGCTGCCGATCCAGATGCCCAGCGGGCCAATCAGCAGGATCGCCAGCGGGGCGGCGATCAGCACGATCAGCATCGGCTTCAGAAAGTTTTTCGTCACCGCCGGGGTAATGCGATCCACCCAGCGCTCGATATACGACAGGCACCAGGTCATCACCAGCGCCGGGATCACCGTATAGGTGTATTTCACCGCGGTAACCGGAATAAAGGCGAATTCAACGTGTTCTCCCTGGGCGGCTTTGGCCATCAATTCGATAAACCCAGGATGCACCAGCACCCCGGCGATGGCGATAGCCAGCGACATATTAGTTTTGAATTTCACCGCCGCGGAGGCGGCCACCATCAGCGGCAGGAAGAAAAATGCGCCGTCGCCGATAAGCGCCAGCAGGGTCAGCGTCGGCGAG
The DNA here is from genome assembly GCF_021184225.1 of Klebsiella sp. KPN54798. Taxonomy (NCBI): domain Bacteria; kingdom Pseudomonadati; phylum Pseudomonadota; class Gammaproteobacteria; order Enterobacterales; family Enterobacteriaceae; genus Klebsiella; species Klebsiella sp. KPN54798. Next base: position 1,070,508 of record NZ_CP089234.1, read on the forward strand.
CCTTTCGGCAACGCGCCGCTCATCTCGAGGATCATCGCCAGCAGCTTGACCATCGATCCGCCGATAATCGCCGGGATCAGCGGTGACATGGTGCCGATCAGCGCGTCGAGGATCCCGGCGCCGATGCGTTTCAGGGTCAGCGGCGCTTTGCCCTGCGGCTCAGCCGGGCGCAGGTCGCCAGGCAGCAGATTCACCACCTCGCGGTAGGCCTGGGAGACAGTGTTGCCGATGATCACCTGGCACTGGTTATCGCTGCGCACGACGCCGAGCACCCCGGCCAGGCCTTTCAGGGTAGAGCTATCGACCTGTTCGTCGTCTTTAACCACGAAGCGCAGACGGGTCATGCAGTGGGTAACGGCGGCGACGTTGTCGACCCCGCCGATTGCCGCGACTATCTGTTGCGCCAGGGCTGCATAATTTTTCGACATCGGATTTTATCCTGTTTATCAATAGGGTACTGATCTGCCACCGCCCCGCATCGCCGGGCGATAGCATGTTTTTGTAGGAAACCGGTTCCACAAAATCATGGTGAGTTTTATTTAATTGCACAAGAAATAAAAAAATATGATCTCAATTTTGTGATTTTGATCGCTAAGCGTCGCCGTGAGCCGGATCGCGGTGATGAACAGGGGAGTGCTGTAAAAGCGGGAAACGTGCAGTACACTGCCTGCAACTTTTGCAACAGGAAGAATCACATGGCAACGATGCTGGAGGTCGCAAAGCGCGCGGGGGTATCGAAGGCGACCGTTTCGCGGGTGCTGTCGGGCAACGGCTATGTCAGCCAGGAGACCAAAGACCGGGTGTTTAAGGCGGTGGCGGAGAGCGGCTACCGGCCAAATCTGCTGGCGCGCAACCTGGCGACCAAAACCACGCAAACCCTCGGCCTGGTGGTGACCAATACCCTGTACCACGGCGTCTATTTTAGCGAACTGCTGTATCACGTGGCGCGGATGACGGAGGATAAAGGGCGGCAGCTGATCCTGGCCGACGGCAAGCACAGCGCGCAAGAGGAGCGGGAGGCGATCCAGTACCTGCTGGATCTACGCTGCGATGCGATCATCATCTACCCGCGCTTTCTCACCGTTGATGAGATGGACGAGATCGTTGAGAACCACTCGCAGCCGATCATGGTGCTTAATCGCCGCCTGCGCCGCCACGCCAGCCACTGCGTCTGGTCCGATCAAAAAGCCTCGGCGATGCGGGTAGTGGAGCGGCTGATTGCGCTTGGCCATCGCGATATCGCCTTTATTACCGGCTCCCTTGACTCTCCCACCGGCGTCGAACGCCTCGCCGGCTACAAAGACGCGCTGGCTGGCCACGGCATCGCCCTGAACGAGGCGCTTATCGCCGAAGGGCGCTGGACGCCGGAAACCGGGGCGGCGGGGGTGGAGAGCCTGCGTCAGCGCGGGGTTACCTACAGCGCGCTGGTGGCGAGCAATGACGATATGGCCATCGGGGCGATGAAGCAGCTTCACCAGCTGGGCGTTAAGGTGCCAGAACAGGTCTCGGTGGTGGGGTTTGACGATATTGCTCTTGCGCCGTATATGGTGCCGTCGCTCGCCAGCGTCCGGGTGCCGGTGACGGAGATGATTAAAGAGAGCATCAATCGGCTGATCTTTATGCTGGATGGCGGGGAATTCAACTTTCAGCAAAGCTTTCCCGGAGCGCTGATTGAACGCGAGTCGCTGGTGGCGGGCCCCTGTGCCTGACGTCGTCAGCTGTCATCGTCACTACTGACGATGACAGCAAACCGCAGCTATAATAATCTTTATAATCAATATATTAAAAACTTGGAACGTATTATGCATACTCCGGCGCGTAACCTTCTTACTGCTGGAGAAATGGATGAACCGTTTCATTATCGCCGATGCGAGCAAATGTATCGGCTGTCGCACTTGCGAAGTGGCCTGCGTGGTATCCCATCAGGAACATCAGGACTGCGCCTCCCTGACGCCTCACACCTTTCAGCCGCGTATTCACGTGATCAAAGGGGTCAATGTTTCCACGGCGACCGCCTGCCGTCAGTGTGAAGACGCCCCCTGCGCCAATGTCTGCCCGAACGGCGCCATCAGCCGCGATAAAGGCTTTGTCCATGTGATGCAGGAGCGTTGCATCGGCTGCAAAACCTGCGTCGTCGCCTGCCCGTACGGGGCGATGGAGGTGGTGGTGCGCCCGGTGATCCGCCATAGCGGCGCCGGACTGAACGTCGTGGCGGAAAAAGCCGAAGCCAACAAGTGCGATCTCTGCTTCCACCGCGAGAGCGGCCCGGCCTGCATGGAAGTGTGCCCGACGCACGCCCTCGTGTGCGTTGACCGCAACAAACTTGAGCAGATGAATATCGAGAAACGTCGCCGTACGGCGCTGGCCTGGTAAGTCAAGGCATGAACGGGGTGCAAATCCGCATTCGCGGTAAAGTGCAGGGGGTCGGTTTCCGCCCCTTTGTCTGGCAGCTGGCCCGGGCGCAGGCCCGCTGCGGCGATGTCTGTAACGACGGCGACGGCGTACTGGTGCGGCTGGTCGGGGGCGACGACGGTTTTACTGCCGCTCTGGCTGACCACTGCCCGCCGCTGGCGCGGATCGACAGTACCGCCTGCATTCCCTATCGCTGGACGGCCATGCCGCAGGATTTCACCATCCGCGAGAGCGGGAAGGGACGGATGCGCACTCAGATCGTGCCCGATGCCGCGACCTGCCCGGCGTGCCTCGCGGAGATGAACGATCCCCGGGCGCGCCGCTACCGCTATCCTTTTATCAACTGCACCCACTGCGGGCCGCGGCTGACCATTATTCGCGCCATGCCCTACGACCGGCCCTTCACCGCAATGGCGCCGTTCCCGCTCTGTTCCCCTTGTGAAGCGGAATTCCGCGATCCTGCCGATCGCCGTTTTCACGCCCAGCCGGTGGCCTGCCCCGACTGCGGGCCGCGACTGGAATGGCGGGCAGAGGGGGAAGCGCTGGACGGCGAGGCGGCGCTGCAGGCGGCTATCGCCCGGCTGGCGGCGGGCGACATCGTGGCGATAAAAGGCATCGGCGGCTTTCATCTGGCCTGCGATGCCGGTAACCCCGCTGCCGTTGCCACGCTGCGGGCGCGAAAACACCGCCCGGCAAAACCGCTGGCGGTAATGCTGCCGACGGCAACGGGCTTACCCGCCGCCGCCGCGGCGCTGATGGGCTCCCCGGCGGCGCCCATCGTACTGATTGCCAAAGCGCAGGTCTCCGGCCTGTGCGACGAAATAGCGCCAGGGCTTGCGGAAGTTGGGGTGATGCTGCCGTCTAATCCGCTGCAGCATTTGCTTCTGCAGGGCCTGGCGCGCCCCATCGTAATGACCTCCGGCAATCTTAGCGGCCGTCCGCCGGCGTTAAGTAATGCTCAGGCGCTCAATGAGTTAGCCGACATTGCCGACGGCTTTCTCTTGCATAATCGCGACATCGTACAGCGGATGGATGATTCACTGGTGCGCTCAAGCGGTGAAATGCTGCGCCGCGCCCGGGGCTACGTCCCGGACGCGCTGCCGCTGCCGCCAGGGCTAGGAGACATCCCGCCGCTGCTGGCTCTCGGCGCGGATATGAAAAATACTTTCTGCCTGGCGCGCGGCAGCGAAGCGGTGCTGAGCCAGCACTTTGGCGATCTTGGCGAGGAAGGTGTTGAACAGCAGTGGCGCAGCGCCCTGCAGCTGATGCAGAGCATTTACGCGTTTGTGCCGCAGCGGGTGGTGGTTGATGCCCATCCCGGCTATCGCTCAACGCAGTGGGCGGCCTCCCTGCCCCTGCCGCTGGAGACAGTGCTGCATCACCATGCCCACGCCGCGGCGTGCCTGGCGGAGCACCGCTGGCCGCTTGACGGCGGGGACGTTATCGCCCTGACACTCGACGGTATTGGTATGGGGGAGAACGGCGCGCTGTGGGGCGGGGAGTGCCTGCGGGTCAACTATCGCGAATGCGAACATCTTGGCGGGCTGCCGGCCGTCGCGCTGCCAGGGGGGGACCTGGCGGCACGCCAGCCGTGGCGAAATTTGCTGGCCCACTGTCTGGCGTTTGTCCCTGACTGGCAGGATTATCCGCAGGCCGCCACCCTGCGCCAGCGCAACTGGCCGCTGCTGGCGCAGGCCATCGAGCGCGGGATTAACGCGCCGCGCGCTTCATCCTGCGGACGGCTGTTTGATGCCGTTGCCTGCGCCCTGGATTGCGCGCCGGAGAGTCTGAGCTATGAAGGCGAAGCGGCCTGTCGGCTGGAGGCGCTGGCCGCCAGCTGCCCCGGCGTCAGCCACCCGGTTACGCTGCCTTGGCGCGACGACGCGCTGGATTTAGCGACCTTCTGGCGGCAATGGCTGAGCTGGCAGGCGACTCCGGCGCAGAAAGCCTGGGCATTCCACGACGCCCTGGCCTGTGGACTGGCGGCGATGGCCCGCGACTGCGCCACCGTCCGCGGCATCGACACGATGGTCTGCAGCGGCGGGGTGCTGCATAACCGCCTGCTGGCGGCGCGATTGACCTTTTATCTGGCGGATTTTACTCTGCTGTTTGCACAGCAGTTGCCGGCCGGCGACGGCGCAATCGCCTATGGTCAGGCGGTGATCGCCGCCGCCCGCGGGCAGGCTCAAGGAATAAAACCATGATAATGACAGTTTTACGCCAGCAGCCGCGCGCCGCGGGTCTGGTGCTGGGGTTGATCGCGGCGAATTTACTGGCCTGGTGCTGGGCGCTGCAGGCCTTTGGCGACAGCGGCGCGCTGATGGCCGCCAGCCTGCTGGCCTGGGGCTACGGCCTGCGCCACGCGGTGGACGCCGACCATATTGCGGCGATTGATAACGTGACCCGCAAGATGATGCAGCAGGGGCGGCGGCCTTTCGCCGTCGGGGCGTGGTTTTCGCTGGGCCACTCATCGATTGTGGTGCTGGCCTCGGCGGCGATTGCCGCGACCGCCACCGCCTTCAGCACGCAGATGAGCTGGCTGCATGATACCGGCAGCGTTATCGGCACCGCGGTGTCGGCCCTGTTTTTACTGGCGATGGCCTTTATCAACCTGGTGATTTTACGCAGCGTGTGGCGCAGCTTTCGGGCATGGAAGCGCGGTGAGAAGGTGAGCGACGAAATCGTCAGCGGCGGCGGGGTGATGAGCTGGCTGTTTGGCAAGACCTTCCGTCTGATAAGCCGCAGCTGGCAGATGTACCTGGTCGGGTTCCTGTTTGGCCTCGGTTTTGATACCGCCACCGAAATCGGCGTACTGGGTATCTCCGCCGCCGGCGCGTCGAGCGGGATTTCCGTCTGGTCGATTATGGTCTTTCCGGCGCTGTTCGCCAGCGGTATGGCGCTGGTGGATACGCTTGATAATGTGCTGATGGTCGGCGCCTACGGCTGGGCGTTCAGCAAGCCGCAGCGCAAGCTCTATTACAATATGACCATCACCGGTACCTCGGTGGTGGTAGCGCTGTTTATCGGCGGCCTGGAAGCGCTGGGTCTGCTGATGGATAAGTTTGCGCTCAGCGGCGGAATATGGCGCTGGGTAGGGGCGTTAAACGACAACCTTGGCGACGCCGGATTTGTGGTGGTCGGGTTGTTTGTCGCCTGTTGGGCGCTATCGGTGCTTAACTATCGCTGGCGCGGCTACGACAATCTAGCGCGCTAGGCTGGATATGTTCCCGGCTTGCGCTGCGCTTAGCCGGGCTACCAGGACAATACCGTAGCCCGGCTAAGGCGTTTACGCCGCAAGCCGGGAAAACCATCAACTTACCAGTTGCTTGAGCAGCGCAAAGGCTTCCTTCATTTTGTCTTCGCTGACCACAAAGGCCCGCAGCTGGTTTTCGGCATCCACGCCTTTCGCTACCAGCCCCTCTTTGGCGGCCACGATGTTCCACGTCAGATCGTCGCGGCGGGTGTCGCCGGCCAGATGCAGCGGCAGATCCGGGGTTTTCACCTTCACCAGCATTGGCGGCAGCTTGAGTTCTCCCGCCTGCGCCAGCAGATTTTTACTCAGGCACATGGCGCTGAGTAAAATCGGCTGCAGGAACGGCAGTACCACGCCGTTGATTTCCGCACAGTCGCCGAGCGCATAAATCGCCGGGTCGCTGGTTTGCAGCTGGCTATTGACCACAATACCGCGGTTAATCTGCAGTCCGGCGTGGCGCGCCAGCGACGTTTCCGGGCGCAGGCCGGCGGCGGCCACCACCGCATCGACGGTTATCGCGCGCTGGCGATCGAGACTGACGCGAATGCCGTCGGCGGTTTGCTCCAGCCCCTCCAGCTGCGTTTTCAGCATCAGATGTACGCCCATCTCGGTGAGCCGATGCTGCAGGCGGCTGCTGGCCTCCGGCGGCATCAGCGCCGCCAGCACGCTGGCGGAGTTATCGACTACCGTTACCGCTTTACCGGCGCGGCAGAAATCCATCGCCAGTTCGCAGCCAATCAGGCCGCCGCCGACGATCAGCACGCGCTTCGCGTCGTGCAGCCGGCTCTGCGCCGCGCCATATTCGCGCTGGCTATTGAGCGTTAGCATCAGCTCGCGCCCCGGCACCGACGGGATAAACGGCGTCGCGCCGGTGGCCAGCACCAGTTTGTCGTAGCGCCACTGGTTATCCTGGCTCTTCACTAACCGGTTTTCGGCGTCGATATCGCTTACCCAGGTATGGGGAAACAGACGCAGAGTGTACTGCTCGGCGAACTCGCCGGCACTTTGCAGGGTCAGATCGTCGGCCTTCTGTCCGCGGCTGATGACATGGCTGAGGTCCGGTTTGTTGTATTCATCCATGCTATCGGCGGCGATGAGGGTCAGCGGGATTTGCGCATCCTGCTTACGAATATTTTTCACCAGCTGGCGGGCCGCGAAGCCCGAGCCGATGATGACGATGCCATCACTCATTTTGCCTCCGTCGCCAGTACGTTAAAGACATCTTTGCCAAGAGAACACTCAGGGCAGAGGAAATTGTCCGGCACTTCACTCCACGGTGTACCCGGCTGTACATCCTGGTTAGGTTCGCCTTTCGCCGGGTCATAGACCCACTGGCACACGCTGCACTGCATCATGGGACCGAGATCGGCGGCCGCGGCGGCGGCACAGGCGCAGTCCTGTGGTTCCGGCGTTGTCGCTGCTTCAGCAACCGGCAGCGGCGAGAGGGCCCACTGGCGGGCGATGTCGCGACCGTGTTGGCGGCACAGCTCCAGCGCGTCGATATCCGGGCGCCATTTGGCTTTCAGGCTCAGCGACATCTCAAAGCCGGCATCCTGCAGGCGGGTGGACAGGCGGTCTACCGCGCCGCCGCTCCAGCCGTGCGAGCCAAAGGCGCTGGCGCGTTTATTGCGAAAACGCAGCCCGGTCATCTCTTCCACCAGCCCGGCGATTTTCGGCATCATCACGTTGTTCATGGTGGACGTGCCGACAAGTACGCCTTTCGAGCGGAAAACATTGGTGAGAATGTCGTTTTTGTCGCTGCGGGCGACGTTAAAGATTTTCACCGCTACCCGTGGGTCAATCTCGGTGATCCCCTGGGCAATGGCGTCCGCCATCATGCGGGTATTATTGGACATGGTGTCGTAGAAGATGGTGATGCGATCTTCCTGATAATCTGCCGCCCACTCGAGGTATTTCTCGACGATTTGCGTCGGGTTATCGCGCCAGACCACGCCGTGGGAGGTGGCAATCATCTCCACCGGCAGGTTGAAGCCGAGGATTTCAGTAATTTTCGGCGTTACCAGGCGGCTAAAGGGCGTCAGAATGTTGGCGTAGTAACGCTGGCACTGTTCGTACAGTTCAGTCTGGTCCACTTCGTCGTTGAACAGATGTTCGTCGCAATAGTGCTGACCGAAGGCGTCGTTGCTGAACAGCACCGCGTCGCCGGTCAGGTAGGTCATCATGCTGTCCGGCCAGTGCAGCATCGGCGTTTCCACGAAGATCAGCTGTTTACCGTTACCGATGTCGAGAGTATCGCCGGTTTTCACCACGTGGAAGTTCCACTCCGGATGATGATGGTGGCCGTTGATCGAGTCGATGGCGTTGGCGGTGCAGTAGATCGGCGTATCCGGGATCTGCATCATCAGTTCGGTCAGCGCGCCGGCATGGTCCTCTTCGGCGTGGTTAATGACGATATAGTCGAGGTCGGCGAGGTCGATTTCGCGGCGCAGGTTCTGTACGAACTCGCGGCTGAATTTATGATCGACGGTATCGATCAGCACGTTTTTCTCTTCGCGGATGAGATAGCTGTTGTAGCTGCTGCCGCGCAGCGTTTTATATTCGGTGCCGTGGAAATCACGCACTTCCCAGTCACGTTGGCCAACCCAAAGAATGTTATTTTTCACCACAATAGACATAGCAACCTCAATCAATACAGTGTGTTTAAACTCAGTTGACTGGTTTATATCAAGTTGCGTGCCAACTTTTTAATTCATTGATAATTATCTGTTTTTAATTTTTTCTGATTTTGGTTGTTGTCAAAATGACAATGGTTAAAATAGTCGATATGACAATGCGTATTGTCAAAATGACAATGGAGCGGCAATGAGTTTTTCCGTCGACGAGCTGGCGAGAATCGCCATAGATTTACAAAGCGATATTGGTCACACCGACCGCTTTTCGCGCCTGATTACTACCCTGCGGCAAATTCTTGGCTGCGATGCCTCGGCGCTGCTGCGCTATGAGGCGCATCAGTTTGTGCCGCTGGCGATCGATGGCCTGGCGCAGGATGTGCTCGGTCGGCGCTTTGCCCTGGAAGGACACCCGCGGCTGGAGGCGATTGCGCGCGCCGGGGATGTGGTGCGCTTCCCGGCGGATAGCGACCTGCCCGACCCCTATGACGGGCTGATCCCCGGTCATGAGAGCCTCAAAGTCCATGCCTGCGTGGGACTGCCGCTGTTTGCCGGGCAGACGCTGATTGGCGCGCTGACCCTGGACGGCATGGATGCCGATCGTTTCGATAGCTTCAGCGATGAAGAGCTGCGGCTGATTGCCGCGCTGGTGGCCGGGGCGCTGAATAATGCGCTGCTTATCGCCCGCCTTGAAGCGCAAAACGTCCTGCCGGCGCAGGCGGTGAATTACCCGCTGCCGGAGCGCCAGGAGATCATCGGCCTGTCGGGGCCCATGCTGCAGCTGAAAAAAGAGATCGATATCGTCACCGCCTCGGATTTAAACGTGCTGATCAGCGGCGAAACCGGCACCGGCAAAGAGCTGGTGGCGAAGGCGGTGCATCAGGGGTCGCCGCGAGCCGCCAACCCTCTGGTGTACCTCAACTGCGCGGCGCTGCCGGAAAGCGTAGCGGAGAGCGAGCTGTTCGGCCATGTGAAAGGGGCATTTACCGGGGCCATCAGCAACCGCAGCGGTAAATTTGAGATGGCGGATAACGGCACCCTGTTTCTTGACGAAATCGGCGAACTGTCGCTGGCGCTGCAGGCCAAACTGCTGCGCGTGCTGCAGTATGGCGATATTCAGCGCGTCGGCGATGACCGCAGCCTGCGGGTCGATGTGCGGGTGCTGGCGGCGACGAACCGCGATCTGCGCCAGGAGGTGGTGGAAGGGCGCTTTCGCGCCGACCTGTACCATCGGCTGAGCGTCTTCCCGCTGTCGGTTCCGCCGCTACGCGAGCGGGAAAGTGACGTGGTGCTGCTGGCGGGCTATTTCTGCGAGCAGTGCCGCCTGCGGATGGGGCTGGCGCGGGTCATTTTGGCTGAGGCGGCGCGAAACCGGCTGCAGCAGTGGTCCTGGCCGGGCAACGTGCGCGAACTGGAGCATGCTATCCATCGGGCGGTGGTGCTGGCGCGGGCCACCCAGGCCGGTGATGAAGTGGTCCTGGAGCCGCAGCATTTCCAGTTTGCGGTGGCGGCGCCGATGTTGCCGACTGAGACGGCGGCAGCGGCGCCCGCGACGGGAAACATCAATCTGCGCGAGGCGACCGACTCTTTTCAGCGAGAAGCCATTAGCCGTGCGCTGGAGGCGAACCAGGGCAACTGGGCGGCGACCGCCCGAGCGCTGGAACTGGACGTCGCCAACCTGCATCGGCTGGCGAAACGTCTGGGGCTTAAAGGATCCCCGCCTGGTAAAAGTTCTGCAGGTTAATGGCGCCGACCAGTTGGCCGTTCTCATCCACTACCGGCGCGGCGCTGATTTTGTGTTTCATCAGCCGCTCTTTGGCTTCCACCGCGCGGCTATCCGCCTGCAGCGTTACGCCATTGCGGGTCATCGCCCGAGTGACGCCATCGTTGAGCGTACCGCCAGCAACCAGCCAGCGGCGCAGGTCGCCGTCGGTGAAAACGCCCTGCACGCGGTTGGCTTCATCGCAGACCGCCACCAGGCCGAGTCCGGTTCGGCTTAGTTCGAGCATGGCGTCCATGACGTTGGCCTCGGTATTGACCCGCGGCACTTCTTCATCACGACGCATCAGGTGATGCACTTTGTTCAGCAGCCGCGCGCCGAGGGCGCCCGCCGGGTGGGAACGGGCGAAATCCTCTTCATTGAAACCGCGCGCCTGCATCACCGCCATCGCCAACGCGTCGCCCAGCATCAGCGTATTGACGGTGCTGGAGGTTGGCGCCAGATGCATCGGGCAGGCCTCGCGCTCCACGGCGATATCCAGCACCGCTTTCGCCGCCAGCGCCAGCGGCGAGGTGGATTTGCCGGTCATCGCCAGCAGCGGAATGCCTTTTTCTTCCAGCCGCGGCACGATGAGATCCAGCTCTTTCGCGCTACCGGAGTAGGAGATAAACAGCATCACGTCGCGGCTATCGAGCATGCCGAGATCGCCGTGCAGGGCTTCCGCCGGATGGACGAAAAAGGCCGGGGTGCCGGTGCTGGCGAAGGTTGCCGCCAGCTTTTTACCGATGTGGCCGGATTTACCGATACCGGAGACAATCAGTTTGCCCTCGCAGTGGATAATGGTTTCCGCCGCGCGGATGAAGTCGTCGCCCAGGCGCTCCGGCAGGCGGCTCGCCTCCTGCAGCTCAAGCATCAGGGTCTGGCGTCCGGCCTCTAACAAAAAGTTACTCATGATGTTCTCCAGTAATAATGACTGCTATGCCTTTGGCTTCCAGCGCCCGCTGGAATTCCGGGTCAATATCGGCATCGGTAATCAATTTATCCACGCGTTCAAGGCCGCAGACAATATTGGGGCTTTTACGACCAAACTTGGATGAGTCGGCCATCAGGATCACTTCGCGGGCGGCGTTGCACATCGCTTTGCTGACGGTATAGACCTCATTAAAGGTAGTGACTCCGGCGTTCAGATCGATACCGTCGGTGCCCATAAACAGCTTGTCGAAGCTGAACTGTTCGAAGGCGTTTTCCGCCAGCTGGCCGTGAAAAGAGGCCGATTTTTTACGGAAGGTGCCGCCCGGCATCAGGATGGTCTGCTCGTTATCGAACTCTGATAGCGCGTTGACGATATGCAGGCTGTTGGTCATCACCGTGATGTTATTAAAGTGACTCAGCAATGGCACCATCTGCAGCACGGTGCTGCCGGCGTCGAGGATAATTGAATCGCCATCGTGGATGTATCGCACGGCGGCCTCGGCAATCTGGGCTTTTTTATGGGTGTTGATCAGCGTCTTATGGTCAATCGGCGGATCGGCTTCATCCTTGTTGAGTACCACGCCACCGTAGGTGCGAATGACGGTGCCGGCGTTTTCCAGCGTGACCAGATCCTTGCGGATGGTGGTGCCAGTGGTATCGAAGTGTTGCGCCAGCTCTTCGACCGAGCATTTTCCCTGCGACTGCAGGAACTCGAGAATGGCTGCCTGGCGCTGACGTGGTTTCATAGGCGTCTATCCTGCGTTTAAGTTTCGAAGTGATAATTTCGCAAGATATTTACTTTTACAACGAAATTATCCATGTTTCGGATTAAGCGCTAATGATAGTGCATTCTGACAGCGCGGATCATGGGGAAAGATCACATCAGGCTGCAATTCCGCAATATGTTTGCCTGCCAGAGCCGGGATCTTTTGCGGACTGGCGAAAATGGTGAAGCCTTTCATCAGCAGCGTGTCGCTAATGCGGTCGTTATCATCGACGGCGATGGCGACGATGGCGCGCGGTTGAAAGCGCCCGGCGGAGCGGCCGACGCCCACCCGCCCTGCTGGCACAGGCTATCAAAGGCGCGATTGAAGCGGCGGATCTGCCAGCCGCCAAAGGCCAGCTGGGTAAGCCAGGCGATGGCGGCGACGATGATTAATGCAGTAACCATAGGTCTCTCCTTAAGGGGGCGGGAACAGCCCAGGTCACGGCGCGAGCGCCTAACCCGAGCGACCCGCGGTGCCGTTTTTTTGTCGGGTGGCGGCTAACGCCTTACCCGACCTACAGTTTTGTACCCCGGATAAGCGCAGCGCCATCCGGGAACCTGTTAAAACATCACCTGGCCGCCGGTGACGTTGATCGACTGCCCGGTGCAGTACGACGCCTGTGGGCTAGCGTAAAACATCAATACGTTCAGCACATCCTGATATTCGCAGCCGCGCTTCAGCGGCACCTTGTCGATGTAGTACTGCTCGACTTCGCTCTCATCGATACCGAGCTTGGTGGCATACTGCGGCAGCAGCGACTGGAACATCGGCGACTTCAGCAGATTGCCGAGCATCAGCGAATGCACGGTAATGCCATATTCCGCCAGATCCAGCGCCAGCGACTGGGTCAGCCCGACGCCGCCGAACTTCGCCGCGCTGTAGCCGGAGTTGTGCTTACTGCCGACTTTACCGGATTTCGAGTTGATCTGAATGATCCGCCCCTTAATGCCGTCGCGGATCATCAACCGCGAGAACTCGCGGGCGCAGAGAAAATAGCCCACCAGATTGACCTGCAGCGAGCGGTCGAAATCCCCCAGCGCGAAGTCGCTAATAAACGCCGCCTTGGCGATCCCGGCGCTGTACACCAGCAGGTCGACGCGCGAAAAAATCTCATCCACCCCGTGGGCCAGGGCGGTGACGCTGGCCTCGCTGGTGGCGTCGGCGCCGAAGCCGTACGCCATACCTTCGCCATACTCAGCGTTAATCTCCTGGGCGACGCGGCTGGCTTTTTCGCTCTGAATATCGACCACCGCCACGCGGTAGCCCTCGGCGGCCAGCCCGCGGCACAGAAACTCTCCTAAGGTTTGTCCACCGCCAATGACAACAGCAACCTGATTCATCTCTCTCTCCTTTTAAGCAACAAACTTCAGTACGCAGCCGGGCGCGATGGCGTCCGGCACCGGGCCCGCCACATGGACGGTACCTGGGAACTCCGCTTCACGATGGCCGTCAAAGCGCAGGGTGATGTGGCCCAGCTCGCGCAGGTTTTGTTCAGCGACCTCGCCGACGGCGGTCACCGGGTAGCGCTGTTCGCCAAGCTGCAGCTCTGCCCCCGGCTGCAGCGTGCCAGCAAGCTCGCCGTGGTTGTGAATAAAGCAGTACTCTTCGATATCCGCCGGGGCGCCCTCGCGGAAGGTGATCAGCATTTGCTCTTCCAGCGCCATCGTCGCGCAGGCGCCGATGTGCGTAATGGTGGTCTGGTAAATCACAGTCATCTGCAGGAACCTCTTACTGGTAAATAAATCCGGAAACGAACCACGCGATCAGCACCGTTGGTGCGCCGGTCAGAAAGCGGCTGACCAGCACCGACGGCACGCCGACGCGCACGGTATCCTGGCGGGCTTCGGCTAGCGACAGGCCTACCGGAATAAAATCGCAGGCGGCCTGGGCGTTAATGGCGAATAGGGCGGGCAGGGCGAGGTGCGGCGGAATGTTGCCGAGGCCGATTTGAACGCCGATCAGCACGCCGATCACCTGGGCAATAACCGCGCCGGGGCCGAGAAACGGCGACAGCAGCGGGAAAGAGCAAATCAGCGCCAGGGTTACCAGCCCCAGCGGATGGCTGGCGAGCGGCGCCAGGCCGTGGGCGATCCAGTCGCCGATGCCGGAGGCCATGATGATGCCGATCAGCGCCGAGACGAAAGCCATAAACGGCAGAATGGTTTTCAGCACCGTATCAATGGTGTCGCGCCCGGCCTGGAACAGCACCGCCACCACCGAACCCATGCCCATCCCGACCTTCGCCAGCAGGCCATCGCTCTGTTCAGTAATCTTCTTGCTGGTGTCGTAATCGCGACCCGCGCTCTTGTTTTCCGCCGGCGGCTCGGAAACCCCTGCGCTGTCGGGAGCGATGCACTGGATGTTGTCCTCTTTGACGCCGGAGACATAAATATCTTCCGTGATGTACTGGGCCAGCGGCCCTGATTTGCCGGTGGCATGGATATTCACCGTCGGGATGCGGCGTTTAGGATAGAGCCCGCAGCGCAGGGTGCCCCCGCAGTCGATAATCGCCACGCCGATCTCGCTTTCCGCTGGTTCCCCCTCTTTAAACCCGTCCACCGGCTGCCAGCCGGTCAGACTGGCGATGCGGTCAACGATCGCCGGGCGGGTGCCGGCGGTGATATAGACGATCTTTTTGCCTTCGACGGCGTCGAGCTCAAGCGGGCCGCCCCAGCCGCCGGTGCCTTTCTCTATACGAATACGGGTCATGATGTCGCTCCTGACAGATGCACTTTCTGGGAAAGCTGAATCGCCATTTTTCTCTCGAAAATCGAGGTGGTCAGGTCGGTGACCCAGCCGCGGAAGAAGTTAGTCACCAGCCCGACCAGCAGGTAGCTCACCGCCAGCGGACCGAGCGGCAGGCCGAGGGTAGTGAGGCCGTTGGCGATGCCGAGATAGACGAACAGCTCGCCGGGGTTGATATGTGGAAACAGCCCGTTCATTGAGTGGCAGCTATACGACGCCGCCGCGTAATAGCTGGGCTTGTACTTCTCTGGCATAAACCGGCCGAGGCTTAACGTCATTGGGTTACAAAACACGAAGGTGCCGATGCAGGGTAGCAGCAGGTAGCGGGAGATTGGGTTTCCTGCGCAGCGCTGCGCCAGCTTCTCGATCCGCTGCTGGCCGATAAAGTTGATCAGCGCGTTCATGATCACCAGCAGGCTGATCAGCAAGGGGAGGATCCCGGTCACCATGCCGGTAAATACCTCGCCGCCTTTCTGAAACAGGCCGATAAACCACTCCGCGCCGTGGGTCACGACGTCAATCATTGTTCTCTCCTTCAGCATGTTATTTTTCTTGCTAATTGCAGGCTGATTTTAATCATTTTGAAAGGTTTAAAAGTGTTAAATGGATCGCAAAATGAAAGATAAATATTTTATTTTGAAAGATGATGCGGGCGAGATGAAATGTTGCAGGGCATGAAAGCACGCAGGGGAGGAGCCGTTGAAGGACTATTTTGTCTACAAACAGATTGTCGCTTTCTTGTTGGTCGTCGCATGCTTTACCATAATTATCCCTTGCTGAATTTGTTAAACGGAATTCCCATGTTGAAGCGTCGCTATCTGGCTTTACTTCCCCTTTGTGTGCTCCTCGCTGCCTGCAGCAGCAAACCCAAGACCCCCGCGGAAACGGAGATGGCGAGTGGAACCGGCGGCTTTTTGCTGGAACCGCAGCATAACGTGATGCAGATGGGCGGCGACTTCGCCAACAACCCGGCGGCGGCGCAGTTTATCGATAAGATGGTGGCGAAGCACGGCTTCGACAGGCAGCAGCTGCAGGAGATCCTGTCGCAGGCAAAGCGCCTGGATTACGTCCTGCGGCTGATGGATCGTCAGGCGCCGACCGGCCTGCCGCCAACCGGGCCGACCGGCGTCTGGCTGCGCTACAAGAAACAGTTCATTACCCCGGATAATGTGCAGAACGGCGTGGTGTTCTGGAATCAGTATCAGGACGCGCTCAACCGCGCTTATCAGGTTTACGGCGTGCCGCCGGAAATCATCGTCGGCATTATCGGCGTGGAGACTCGCTGGGGCCGGGTGATGGGCAAAACCCGGATCCTCGACGCGCTGGCGACGCTGTCGTTTAGCTACCCGCGCCGCGCCGAATACTTCTCGTCGGAGCTGGAAACTTTCCTGCTAATGGCGCGCAGCGAAAGCGACGACCCGCTGGATCTGAAAGGCTCTTTCGCCGGGGCGATGGGCTACGGTCAGTTTATGCCGTCCTCCTATAAGCAGTATGCGGTCGATTTTAACGGTGACGGACATATCAACCTGTGGGACCCGGTGGATGCTATCGGCAGCGTGGCCAACTACTTCAAACAGCATGGCTGGGTGAGCGGCGATCTGGTGGCGGTGCAGGCGCTGGGGCAGGCCCCGGGGCTGGAGAATGGTTTCAAGACTAAATACAGCGTTTCGCAGCTGGCGGCCGCAGGGCTGACCCCGACCCAGCCGCTGGGTAACCATCAGCAGGCCAGCCTGCTGCGGCTGGACGTCGGCACCGGCTATGAGTACTGGTACGGGCTGCCGAACTTCTACACCATCACCCGCTACAACCACAGCACCCACTACGCGATGGCCGTCTGGCAGCTGGGTCTGGCGGTTGCGCAGGCCCGCGGCGGTTATTAATCCTTTCATCCGGCTGACAATTTCCCCAGCCTCCCCGGATAGCGGCGCGTAGCGCCTTATCCGGGCTACGGTCTGGTATCCGGTTGCTAGCCCCGGTAAGCGCAGCGCGACCGGGGGATGACGCCGGGGAGGCCGCGCTTATCCCCCCGTTTTTTCCCGTCTCCATGCCTCTTGTTGACCTTTGTTACATTTCCGCTGACTGACGCTGATTTACATTCTTTCTTCGCTTCGTTATTGTTATGTTATAACATCAAATTGAGGCGGGGATATGTTCACATCGATTTTTATGGCATCCGGCGCGGCGCGCGCGGCCATCGCAGGCGTGCTGCTGGCGGCGCTATGGTTAGCAACCTGGTGGGCGGTGACGCTGCCATGATTGAACTGGAGCAGCTGGTCGCCGGCTATGACGGGGTAGCGATCACCCCTCCGCTGAGCGGGATGATATGCCCCGGCAGCCTGACGGCAATTGTTGGCCTCAATGGCTGCGGAAAATCAACGCTGCTGAAAACCCTCGCCGGGTTTCTTCCGCCGGTCAGTGGCCGCCTGCGCTGGCAGGGAACACGGCCGGTGATCGGCTGGCTGGCGCAGCGCCATGCCCTCGAGTCGCAGTTTCCTCTCAACGTGCAGGATGTGGTAAGCGAGGGCGCATGGCCCGGCGTGTCGCTGCTGCGCGGTCTGGGGGGCGGCACCCGGCGACGCATCGGCGCGGTGCTGGAGCGGGTCGGGCTGGCGGGCCTGGCGAAAACGCCGATCGAAGCGCTCTCCGGCGGCCAGTTTCAGCGCATGCTATTTGCCCGGGTGATGGTGCAGCAGGCGCCGCTGGTGATGCTCGACGAGCCCTTCACCGGTATCGACGAAGCGACCAGTCGCGAACTAATGGATTTGATCCTCGAGATGCACCGGCAGGGACAGACCATCCTGGCGGTGCTGCATGATAACCAGCGGGTGGCCGACTTTTTCCCCGAGACGCTGCTGCTGACTCCCCAGCGCGCCTGCTGGGGCGCTACCCGGGCGGTGCTCCCGGCCTTCAGTCATGTGAGGTCGGCATGATCTGGCACACCTTCTTTCAGCCTTTCATTGAATTCGGCTTTATGCGTCGGGCCCTCGTGGTGTGTCTGGCGCTGTCGCTGAGCACCACCATGCTGGGCGTCTTCCTGCTGCTGCGGCGCATGAGCCTGATGGGCGATGCGCTGTCGCACGCCATTCTCCCCGGCGTGGCGGTGGGGTATCTGCTGAGCGGCATGTCGCTGCTGGCCATGACCCTCGGCGGCTTCATCGCCGGTATCGTGGTTGCCCTGGTGGCCGGGTGGGTGAGCCGGCGGACACCGTTAAAAGAGGACGCCAGTTTTGCCGGATTTTATCTGGGCTCGCTGGCCCTGGGCGTCACCCTGGTGTCGCTGCGCGGTTCCAGCGTGGACCTCCTGCATCTGCTGTTTGGCTCCATTCTGGCGGTCGACCGCGATGCGGCGCTGTTTGTCAGCGGCGTCGCCAGCCTGACGCTATTGTGCATTGCGCTGTGCTACCGCGGTCTGGTCTGCGAGGCGTTCGACAGCGCCTGGCTGCAGGTGAATCACCGGCGGCTGCCTGCGCTGCTGCATGGGCTTTTTCTGGCGCTGCTGGTGCTTAATCTGGTGGCCGGGTTTCAGGTGCTCGGCACGCTGATGGCGGTAGGGGTAATGATGCTCCCGGCGGTCGCCGCGCGCTGCTGGGCGCGCGCGCTGCTGGGCGCGCACGCTGCCGGGCATTCTGCTGCTGGCGGCGGGAATGGGCGCGCTCTGCGCCTGGCTGGGATTAAGCCTCTCCTGGGCGATTAGTCTTCCCGCCGGGCCCGCTATTGTGCTGACCGCCAGCGCACTGTTTTTTGTTTCGCTATTTTTTGGCACGCGCAGCCGGCTGCTGGTCGGTTGGCGCACATTGATGGGGTAAGGAAATGATGAAACGTAGTGCAATAGTGGTCGCGCTGGCCCTCGGCCTGATGGCGCAGGGGGCCATGGCGAAAACGCTGAATGTGGTAAGCAGTTTTTCGGTGTTGGGTGATATAGCGCAGCAGGTCGGCGGGGAGCATGTCCATGTGGATACCCTGGTCGGCCCGGACGGCGATCCGCACACCTTCGAACCGTCTCCGAAGGATAGCGCGCTGCTCAGCAAGGCCGACGTGGTGGTGGTTAACGGCCTGGGGCTGGAAGGGTGGCTGGATCGCCTGATTAAGGCCTCTGGTTTTAAGGGCGAGCTGGTGGTGGCATCGAAAGGCGTCAAGACCCATACCCTTGATGAAGAGGGTAAAACGGTGACCGATCCCCACGCCTGGAACAGCGCAGCGAACGGCGCATTGTATGCGCAGAATATCCTCAATGGTCTGGTGAAAGCCGACCCGGAAGATAAAGCGGCGTTGACCAGCAGCGGCAAGCGCTATATCGACCAGCTGACGTCTCTCGACGGCTGGGCGAAAGCGCAGTTCAGCGCCATTCCGCTGGCCAAGCGCAAGGTCCTGACCAGCCATGACGCTTTCGGCTATTTTGGCCGGGCTTATCACGTGACCTTCCTCGCGCCACAGGGGCTCTCTTCAGAGAGCGAGGCCAGCGCGGCGCAGGTGGCGGCGCTGATTAAGCAAATCAAAGCGGATGGCGTCCATACCTGGTTTATGGAGAACCAGCTTGACCCGCGGCTGGTGAAGCAGATTGCCAGCGCCACCGGCGCGCAGCCGGGGGGCGAACTCTATCCGGAAGCGCTATCTAAGCCGGGCGGCGTCGCCGATAGTTACGTCAAAATGATGCGTCACAACGTTGAGCTTATCGCTAACAGCATGAAGTAACAGGTTGTCTGGTCGTCCTGGTTATCACAGGACGACCCATTTCTGGACCCCCCCTCGTAAAATCGCCACTTCATCCCCATATCTCTGTCGAAAGTGCTATCTTTGATGGCCTCTTTATCCGGAGCAAAGCGGGGCGATAATGACCGATTCAGAATTAATGCAGCTAAGCGAGAAGATTGGCCGGGCGCTGAAGGCGCGTGGGGCGACGGTGACCACGGCGGAATCCTGTACCGGCGGCTGGATTGCGAAAGCGATCACCGATATTGCCGGCAGCTCGGCGTGGTTTGAACGCGGCTTTGTCACCTACAGCAACGAAGCTAAATCGCAAATGATCGGCGTCAGCGAAGCGACGCTGCGCGACAACGGCGCGGTAAGCGAACCGGTGGTGGTGGAGATGGCGATTGGCGCGCTGCGCGCGGCGCGTGCGGATTATGCCATCTCCGTTAGCGGCGTCGCCGGGCCGGATGGCGGCAGCGTCGAAAAGCCGGTCGGCACGGTATGGTTCGGCGTCGCCAGCGTGAGCGGGCAAGGGGTGACGCGGCGGGAATGCTTTGCCGGAGACCGCGAAGCGGTGCGTCGTCAGGCGACGGCCTATGCGCTAAATCTGCTCTGGCAACAATTTCTACAAAACACTTGATACTGTATGACTATACAGTATAATTGCCTCAACTGAACAAATATTAACGGCGAAGCGAACACGCTTTACCCTGCATGATTAGGAGTAACAATGGCGATCGACGAAAACAAACAGAAAGCGTTGGCGGCTGCACTGGGCCAGATCGAAAAGCAATTCGGTAAAGGCTCCATCATGCGCCTGGGTGAAGACCGCACCATGGATGTGGAAACCATCTCCACCGGCTCGCTTTCTCTGGATATCGCGCTGGGCGCCGGCGGTCTGCCAATGGGCCGTATCGTCGAGATCTACGGTCCGGAATCCTCCGGTAAAACCACCCTGACGCTGCAAGTTATCGCCGCAGCGCAGCGTGAAGGTAAAACCTGTGCGTTCATCGATGCTGAACATGCGCTGGATCCTGTCTATGCACGCAAACTGGGCGTCGATATCGACAACCTGCTGTGTTCTCAGCCGGACACCGGCGAGCAGGCGCTGGAGATCTGTGACGCGCTGGCGCGCTCTGGTGCGGTTGACGTTATCGTCGTCGACTCCGTCGCGGCGTTGACGCCGAAAGCGGAAATCGAAGGCGAAATTGGCGACTCTCACATGGGCCTTGCGGCGCGTATGATGAGCCAGGCGATGCGTAAGCTGGCGGGTAACCTGAAGCAGTCCAACACGCTGCTGATCTTTATCAACCAGATCCGTATGAAAATTGGCGTGATGTTCGGTAACCCGGAAACCACTACCGGTGGTAACGCGCTGAAGTTCTACGCCTCTGTGCGTCTGGACATTCGCCGCATCGGCGCGGTGAAAGAGGGCGACAATGTCGTCGGCAGCGAAACCCGCGTCAAAGTGGTGAAAAACAAGATCGCCGCGCCGTTTAAACAGGCCGAATTCCAGATCCTCTACGGCGAAGGCATCAACTTCTACGGCGAGCTGGTAGACCTCGGCGTAAAAGAGAAGCTGATTGAGAAAGCGGGTGCCTGGTATAGCTACAACGGCGACAAAATCGGTCAGGGTAAAGCGAACGCGATCACCTGGCTGAAAGAGAACCCGGCGGCGGCGAAAGAGATTGAGAAGAAAGTGCGCGAACTGCTGCTCAACAATCAGGATGCGAAGCCAGACTTCGTTGTTGACGGCAACGACGCAGAAGAAACCGAACAGGATTTCTGATATCGTCTGCAAGACTGACAGGGCTGCTTAGGCAGCCCTTTTGCTTTGTGAGATTATCGAGGTGCCTGTGACTGAACCTTCATCACGCCGCTCCGGCTACGCCCGCCTGCTGGACCGTGCTATCCGCATTCTGGCGATGCGCGACCACAGCGAGCAGGAGCTGCGACGCAAGCTGGTCGCTCCGGTGATGAGCAAAAACGGTCCTGAGGCGCTGGACGTCACCCCCGACGAGCTGGAGCAGGTTGTCGCCTGGTGTATCGAAAACCGCTACCTTGACGACAACCGCTTCGTCGGCCAGTTCATCGCCAGCCGGAGCCGCAAAGGCTATGGTCCGGCGCGCATTCGCCAGGAGCTCAGCCAGAAAGGCATTGCGCGCCAGGTCGTTGACCAGGCGATGCGCGAATGCGATATCGACTGGGTGAGCCTTGCCAGGGAGCAGGCACAGCGTAAATACGGCGAACCGTTACCTTCCGCCTTTACTGAAAAAGTGAAAGTTCAGCGATTCCTGCTTTACCGCGGCTACCTGATGGAAGATATCCAGGAAATCTGGCGAAATTTTGCAGATTGACCCATCCGGGATTTTACTTCGCCGTAAAGAAAACTTATCTTATTCCCACTTTATTCCGTCGGGCCGCTGGTTGTGACTGTGCAGGCAGCGGCCTGGGCGATTATTCCTTTACACAAAATCATTCAAGCTGCATCAGGGCGGCAAGAGAGACTCTCTTTCGCAACGCACGTCAGTTCGGTGCCGGAAGAGCAAGCGCAGCCAGGACAGAGGCGACTTGAAGGATGACGTGTAGCTTGATTTCAGGATAATTATGAGCAAGAGCACCGCTGAGATCCGTCAGGCGTTTCTCGACTTTTTCCATAGCAAGGGACATCAGGTAGTTGCCAGCAGCTCCCTGGTGCCGCACAACGATCCGACCCTGCTGTTTACCAATGCAGGGATGAACCAGTTCAAGGATGTCTTCCTTGGTCTCGACAAACGTAATTATTCGCGTGCGACCACCGCACAGCGTTGCGTGCGTGCGGGTGGTAAACACAACGATCTGGAAAACGTCGGTTACACCGCGCGTCACCACACCTTCTTTGAAATGCTGGGCAACTTCAGCTTTGGCGATTACTTCAAGCAGGATGCCATCAAATACGCGTGGGAACTGCTGACCGGTGAGAACTGGTTCGCGCTGCCGAAAGAAAAACTGTGGGTTACCGTTTACGAGACCGATGACGAAGCTTTCGACATCTGGGCCAATGAAGTAGGCGTTCCGCGCGAGCGTATTATCCGCATAGGCGACAACAAAGGCGCGCCGTTTGCTTCAGACAACTTCTGGCAGATGGGCGACACCGGTCCGTGCGGCCCGTGCACCGAAATCTTCTTTGACCACGGCGATCACATCTGGGGCGGCCCTCCGGGAAGCCCGGAAGAAGATGGCGACCGTTACATTGAGATTTGGAACATCGTCTTCATGCAGTTCAACCGTCAGGCTGACGGTACCATGGAGCCGCTGCCGAAGCCGTCCGTCGACACCGGTATGGGTCTGGAGCGTATTGCCGCGGTGCTGCAGCACGTTAACTCCAACTATGACATCGACCTGTTCCGCGATCTGATCGCCAGCGTGGCGAAAGTCACCGGCGCGACCGATCTGACGAACAAGTCGCTGCGCGTTATCGCCGACCACATTCGCTCCTGCGCCTTCCTGGTTGCCGACGGCGTGATCCCGTCGAATGAAAACCGCGGCTACGTGCTGCGTCGTATCATTCGCCGCGCGATCCGTCACGGCAACATGCTGGGCGCGAAGGACACCTTCTTCTGGAAACTGGTTGCCCCGCTGATCGATGTGATGGGCTCCGCCGGCGACGAGCTGAAGCAGCAGCAGGCTCAGGTTGAGCAGGTGCTGAAAACCGAAGAAGAGCAGTTTGCCCGCACCCTCGAGCGCGGCCTGGCGCTGCTGGATGAGGAGCTGTCGAAGCTGAAAGGCGACACCCTGGACGGCGAAACCGCCTTCCGTCTGTACGACACCTACGGCTTCCCGGTCGACCTGACCGCCGATGTATGCCGCGAGCGCAACATCAAGGTTGATGAAGCTGGTTTTGAAGCCGCGATGGAAGAGCAGCGCCGCCGCGCGCGCGAGTCCAGCGGTTTCGGCGCCGACTATAATGCGATGATCCGCGTTGACGGCGCCTCTGAATTTAAAGGCTATGATCATCTGGAGCTGAACGGCAAGGTTACCGCCCTGTTTATCGACGGCAAAGCGGTGGATAGCGTTAGCGCTGGCCAGGAAGCGGTGGTGATCCTTGACCAGACCCCGTTCTATGCGGAGTCCGGCGGCCAGGTGGGCGATAAAGGCGAATTAAAAGGCGCGGGCTTCTCTTTCGCAGTTAGCGACACGCAGAAGTACGGCCAGGCTATTGGTCATATCGGTAAAGTCGCCAGCGGCTCACTGAAAGTGGGTGACGCGGTACAGGCCGACGTAGATGAGGCTCGGCGTCAGCGTATCCGTCTCAACCACTCCGCGACGCACCTGATGCACGCGGCGCTGCGCCAGGTGCTCGGCACCCATGTGGCGCAGAAAGGTTCGCTGGTCAATGATAAAGCGCTGCGCTTTGACTTCTCGCATTTTGAAGCGATGAAGCCGGAAGAAATTCGTGCGGTGGAAGACCTGGTCAACGCGCAGATCCGTCGTAACCTGGCTATCGAAACCAACATTATGGATATCGATGCCGCGCGCGCATCCGGCGCCATGGCGCTGTTTGGCGAGAAATACGACGATCGCGTGCGCGTTCTGCGGATGGGCGACTTCTCCACGGAGCTGTGCGGCGGGACTCACGCGGCGCGTACCGGCGATATCGGCCTGTTCCGCATCACGTCAGAGTCCGGCACCGCTGCTGGCGTGCGCCGTATCGAAGCGGTGACTGGCGAAGGCGCGATGGCCATCCTGCATGCGCAGAGCGATCAGCTCAATGATATCGCTCAGCTGCTGAAGGGTGACAGCCACAATCTCGGCGAGAAGGTTCGCGCCGCGCTGGAGCGTACCCGTCAGCTGGAAAAAGAGCTGCAGCAGCTGAAAGAGCAGGCTGCGGCGCAGGAGAGCGCAAACCTCTCCAGCAAAGCGGAAGAGATTAACGGCGTTAAGCTGCTGGTCAGCGAACTGACCGGCGTTGAGCCGAAAATGCTGCGTACCATGGTTGACGATCTGAAGAACCAGCTCGGTTCGACGATCGTTGTATTAGCTACGGTAGCGGATGGTAAGGTTTCTCTGATTGCAGGTGTGTCTAAGGATGTGACAGACCGCGTGAAAGCAGGGGAGCTGGTTGGTATGGTCGCCCAGCAGGTGGGCGGTAAAGGGGGCGGTCGTCCGGATATGGCGCAGGCCGGTGGTACCGATGCGTCTGCTCTCCCTGCAGCGTTAGCCAGTGTGAAAGGCTGGGTCAGCGCAAAACTGTAATAACTATAAACGCATTTACCCTAAATAATTCGAGTTGCAGGAAGGCGGCGACGCAGCGAATCCCCAGGAGCTTACTCAAGTAAGTGACTGGGGTGAGCGAGGAAAGCCAACACACATGCAACTTGAAGTATGAGGGGTATAGGTGCCATAACCAGAGGGTTACGGCACCTTGCGTCAGAAACACTGATAACGATAAAGTCGGGTTGAAATTGTGTATATCGGCTAAACTTAGGTTTAACAGAATGTGATGCCATGACTGCTTATACCCTAAGGTATTTGTCATCGCTTACTTTTTGGCGTTATATGATGGATAATGCCGGGATACGAGAGACCCGACTCTTTTAATCTTTCAAGGAGCAAAGAATGCTGATTCTGACTCGTCGAGTTGGTGAGACCCTCATGATTGGAGATGAGGTCACTGTGACAGTTTTAGGGGTGAAGGGTAACCAGGTTCGTATTGGCGTAAACGCCCCTAAAGAAGTGTCTGTTCACCGTGAAGAGATCTACCAGCGTATTCAGGCTGAAAAATCCCAGCAGTCCAGTTACTAAGGTTTCCGCGCCTCGCTGTGCAGTGAGGCGCATCACTTACCGCCGCTTTTTCCCTTTTTCTGTTTTTTCCCCCTGCGCCATACCGCTTTTCATTACCCTTTGCCGCTTTGGTCGTTTGGCGTTATGCCAGCGTCAGGGCTGATTTCCTGTTGATAAATTGCCCTTTTTGCCGTTTTTGCACGCGAATTGCGTGCGAAGTGTGCAAACGAAAAAAGGTCTCGAAAAAGTGTTTGACTTATAAGTACCAGAAAGTAATATGTGCGCCATCGCAGCGACGAAGAGCAGAAACAAGTTCTTCGAAGCACTCGAAAGAGGCGTGTGTGGTGAGGTGGCCGAGAGGCTGAAGGCGCTCCCCTGCTAAGGGAGTATGCGGTCAAAAGCTGCATCCGGGGTTCGAATCCCCGCCTCACCGCCATTTTGCATCCGTAGCTCAGCTGGATAGAGTACTCGGCTACGAACCGAGCGGTCGGAGGTTCGAATCCTCCCGGATGCACCATCTTCTTTCTGAATTAAGAGAGAAGAGCGCTGTGAAAGCAGCGGCCCGCAGTGCGAGGCATAATCGAGTCACTCTACCGATTAGGCCATCATACTCAGTGTGGCATGTGTTAGTTGTGACACTGACGCGTAGTAAAGCAAGTTTCCCGATGCATCCGTAGCTCAGCTGGATAGAGTACTCGGCTACGAACCGAGCGGTCGGAGGTTCGAATCCTCCCGGATGCACCATTCTTTAATAAGAATGGCAAATCGCGAAATTTGATATCAGAATTACAGCAGTAATCCCGATGCATCCGTAGCTCAGCTGGATAGAGTACTCGGCTACGAACCGAGCGGTCGGAGGTTCGAATCCTCCCGGATGCACCATATTCTCCTTGATAACAGCGACGATGTTGTTTTATGGTCTGCGAAATTATCGCCAGCACCAGGGAGGATAACGTTGCGTAAGCAACGGCCCGTAGGGCGAGGCGCAGCCGAGTAATCCTCCCGGATGCACCATATTCTCCTTAGTAACAGCAACATTGTTGTTATCTGGTTTGCGAAACCATCGTAAGTGCCAGGAGAGTAACCCCGCAGTAAAATAGCTTTCCCGATGCATCCGTAGCTCAGCTGGATAGAGTACTCGGCTACGAACCGAGCGGTCGGAGGTTCGAATCCTCCCGGATGCACCATATTCTCCTTAGTAACATCGACGATGTTGTTTTATGGTCTGCGAAATCATCGCCAGCACCAGGGGGGATAACGTTGCGTAAGCAACGGCCCAAAGGGCGAGGCGTAGCCGAGTCATCCTCCCGGATGTACCATATTCTCCTCAGTAACAACGACGATGTTGTTGCATAGGCTGCGAAATTATCGCCGCACCCGTTCTGAATGCATAATCTTCACTCTTCTCTCACCATCCCGATTACCTCGTTTTCCATCACTGGCTACATCCTGACTTTTTTATTGGCAAGACGCGCTTTCCACTATAATTTATCCTTGTATATCAGCGTTATCAGGCTGAGATAAATGCAAGGAGAGAAATCCATGAAATGGTTCAAAGCAATACCTGCTTTTTGCGCGACGCTGCTGGTAACGACGGCCCTCGCTGGCTGTGCGGGATCGGCTACAAAGGAGAGTACGGGCGGCTATATTGACGATACCGTGGTGACCACCAAGGTGAAAACGGCGCTCTTTAACGATAAAGACATTAAGTCCTCAGAAATTAGCGTCCAGACCTTTAAAGGCCGCGTCCAGCTGAGCGGATTTGTCTCCTCCGCGGAGAGCGCTAAACGAGCCGTAGAAGTCACACGCCGAGTGCAGGGCGTGCGAATGGTCGAGAACGATCTGCGTATTAAATAAGGCTGGTTATCCGGCCTAATGTTTGGGGGCGCCTGAGGGCGCCTTTGTCGTCTGCGCCGCTGGCCGCGACAACGGCGGGCTTTTGCGTTACAGTAATCATTCCCAAACCGGTTGGTGAGAAGACAATGTACGAAGGTTACGCAGGACTGATCTTTGATATGGATGGCACCATTCTCGATACCGAGCCGACCCATCGGCAGGCATGGAACGAGGTGTTGGGCCGCTACGGTATGCGTTTCGACGAACAGGCGATGGTCGCGCTCAATGGCTCACCAACCTGGCGAATCGCCCAGGCGATTATCGAACTCAATCAGGCCGATCTCGATCCACATCGCCTGGCGCAGGAAAAAACCCAGGCCGTCAAAGCGATGCTGCTGGACAGCGTACGCCCGTTGCCGCTGATTGAGGTGGTTAAGGCATGGCACGGCCGTCGCCCGATGTCGGTGGGAACCGGCAGCGAGAGCGCCGTCGCCGAAGCGCTGCTGGCGCACCTGGGGCTGCGTCATTACTTCTCCGCGGTGGTGGCGGCCGATCATGTGGTCAACCATAAACCCGCGCCCGATACCTTCCTGCTGTGCGCCGAGCGCATGGGCGTCGCGCCGGAAAAATGCGTCGTCTTCGAAGATGCCGACTTTGGTCTGCAGGCGGCGAAGCGCGCGGGAATGGACGCAGTTGACGTGCGTTTGCTGTGAGCGACGCGCTGTCACTCACCTCGCTGTTTGCCAGTAGCTTTTTAAGCGCCACGCTGCTCCCCGGCAATTCGGAGGTTGTGCTGGTGGCTATGCTACTTGCGGGGGTCAGTCATCCGTGGTGGTTAGTATTAATAGCAACAATCGGCAATAGCCTTGGAGGGGTAACTAACGTTATTCTGGGGCGCTTGTTTCCGCTGCGCAAAACCTCGCGCTGGCAGGAGCGGGCGGCCGGCTGGCTTAAGCGCTACGGCGCGGTCACGCTCTTACTGAGCTGGGCGCCGGTTGTCGGCGATTTACTGTGTTTGCTGGCGGGATGGATGCGCATTTCCTGGGGACCGGTACTCTTTTTCTTATGCCTTGGTAAGGCGCTGCGCTATATCGCTATTGCGGCAGCGACGCTTCAGGGCATGACGTGGTGGCACTAATTGGACTGACAGTTCATCCATTACAATTATGCTTATTCAAACGATTTCGACAGGCGGGAGGTCAAATTGATCCCGGACGTATCACAGGCGCTGGCCTGGCTGGAAAAACATCCGCAGGCTCTGCAGGGTATTCAACGTGGTCTGGAGCGGGAAACGCTGCGCGTGAACGCAGACGGCACCCTTGCAACGACCGGTCACCCTCCGGCGTTAGGCTCAGCGCTGACGCATAAATGGATTACCACCGATTTTGCCGAAGCTTTACTTGAGTTCATTACGCCAGTAGATGGCGATATTGAGCATATGCTGACCTTTATGCGCGATGTCCATCGCTATACCGCGCGTCAGCTTGGCGACGAGCGGATGTGGCCGCTGAGTATGCCATGCTATATCGCCCCCGGTCAGGATATTGAGCTGGCGCAGTACGGCACCTCTAACGTGGGGCGCCTGAAAACGCTATATCGCGAGGGGCTGAAGAACCGCTATGGCGCGCTGATGCAGACTATCTCCGGCGTGCACTATAACTTCTCCCTACCGATGGCCTTCTGGCAGGCAAAATGTGGTGTGGAAGATGCCGAGAGTGGTAAAGAGGCCATTTCGGCGGGCTATTTCCGCTCAATTCGTAACTACTATCGCTTTGGCTGGGTGATCCCCTATCTGTTTGGCGCCTCGCCGGCGATTTGCTCCTCATTCCTGCAAGGCAAACCGACAACGCTGCCCTTTGAGGAAACGGGCAACGGCATGTATTACCTGCCGTATGCCACCTCGCTGCGCCTCAGCGACCTTGGTTATACCAATAAGTCGCAAAGCAATCTCGGAATTACGTTTAACGATCTGCACGAGTATGTGGCAGGATTGAAGCGGGCGATTAAAACGCCGTCGGAAGAGTACGCCAAAATCGGGCTGCAGAAAGACGGCAAGTATCTGCAGATCAACAGCAACATTCTGCAGATTGAAAATGAACTTTATGCGCCGATCCGCCCGAAACGCGTCACCCGTCGGGGCGAAACCCCGTCCGATGCGCTGTTGCGCGGTGGTATTGAGTATATCGAAGTGCGTTCGCTGGATATCAATCCGTTCTCGCCGATCGGCGTTGACGCCCAGCAGGTGCGTTTCCTCGACCTGTTTATGGTCTGGTGCGCGCTGGCCGACGCGCCGGAGATGAGCAGCGATGAGCTGCTGTGCACCCGCACCAACTGGAATCGGGTTATTCTGGAAGGGCGTAAGCCGGGCTTAACGCTGGGGATTGGCTGCGAAAGCGCGCAGTTCCCGCTGGCTCAGGTGGGCAAAGATCTGTTCCGCGATTTACGCCGCGTGGCTCAGACCCTGGACAGTATCCACGGTGGCCAGGCATATCAGCAGGTCTGCGACGAGCTGCTGGCCTGCTTTGACGATCCGGAATTAACCTTCTCAGCCCGCATTCTGCGTTCTATGATTGAAGAAGGCATTGGCGGTACCGGCCGTGCGCTTGCCGATCGTTACCGGACGCAGCTGCGCGAAGAGCCGCTGGAGATCCTGAGCGAAGACGATTTTATCGCCGAGCGCGACGCGTCGGTGGCGCGACAGAAGAAAGTGGAAGCTGAAGACAGCGAGCCGTTTGAGGCGCTGCTGGCGCGGCACGCGTAGCGCTGGAAAAGAAAAAGGCCACATCACTGTGGCCAAACTTTCATCTCTGATTCAGGGATGATGATGATAATAAATGCGCGTCTTTCATATACTGAGACTCGCGGCTGAACAAAGAGTTCATTTTATTTTAAAAAAATTCACTCCCGGAGGTGACGAATGCCGTTGTTAGATAGTTTCACAGTCGACCATACCCGAATGGAAGCCCCAGCGGTGCGTGTCGCGAAGAAAATGAACACGCCGCATGGCGATGAAATCACCGTTTTCGATCTGCGCTTCTGCGTACCGAACCAGGAAGTGATGCCGGAACGCGGTATCCATACCCTGGAGCATCTGTTCGCGGGCTTTATGCGCGATCATCTGAACGGGAATGGCGTGGAAATTATCGACATTTCGCCAATGGGCTGCCGCACCGGCTTCTATATGAGCCTGATTGGTACGCCGGACGAGCAGCGCGTCGCTGACGCCTGGAAAGCGGCGATGGCCGATGTGCTGAAGGTGAAAGATCAGAACCAGATCCCGGAGCTCAACGTCTACCAGTGCGGGACTTACACCATGCACTCGCTGGAAGAGGCCCAGGACATCGCTCGTCATATCATTGAGCGCGATGTGCGCATCAACAGCAACGACGAACTGGCGTTGCCGAAAGAAAAACTGCAGGAACTGCACATCTAGTGCTTCCGCCACGGCCCGACGCCTGTCGCCGGGCCGCTCTTCTGACGCCGCGATGACGACGACGCTTTCCTTCTCCTTTCAGCACCGCCCACTGGTGCCCTTTGCCCATGATTATGCCCACGGTGACCAGGAAGACTGGCATCAGCATGACTGCGCTCAGCTGCTGCATATACTAAGCGGCGTGGTGCGGGTCGCGACGCCGGTAGGCTACTGGGTGGTGCCGCCCGGGCGCGGCGTCTGGCTGCCGGCGGGAACGCCGCACGCGCTGCGCATGACCGGCAACGTGGCGGCGCGCACCCTGTTTATCGATCCGCTGGCGCGCGCCGATCTTCCGGCGGGCTGCCAGATCGTACAGATCACGCCGCTGCTGCGGGAACTGATCGTGTCATCCCTGGCGCTGGGGGAACGCTATGCCCCCGCCAGCCGCGACGAAAGAATTTATGAACTGATCCTCGATGAGATCCGCGGGATGGCGATCCTGCCGTTTGGCCTGCCGGAGCCGCAAAGCGAAACGCTGCGTCGGCTGTGCCAGCAGGTACGCGAGGTGCCGGGCGAGGCCTGGAGCAGCGGCCAGGCGGCGAAGGCGTGCAGCATGAGCGAGCGAACCCTAAACCGCCATTTTCAGCAGCAGACTAGCCTGACGTGGAGCGAGTGGGTGCGCCGGGCGAAGCTAATGGAAGCGCTGGTGCGCCTGGCGCAGGGCCACTCCGTGCTGCGGGTGGCGCTGGAGCTGGGCTACGGTAGCCACAGCGCCTTCAGCGCCATGTTTCGTCGGGTGATGGGCGTCGCCCTCAGCGACTATTTTCGTCCCCCGGCCTGATCGGCGGCGCTGAGCGCATTGCACAGCGCCTGCAGCGAGGCGCGCGCCACGTCATTATCGATACCCACGCCCCAGTAGCTTTCTCCTTGCGGAAAAACGCAGCGGATATAGGCCACCGACCGGCTGTCGCTGCGCGCGCCGAGGGTATGCTCATGATAGTCCTTGATCATAAACGGCTGCCGAAACAGCGCGCTGAGCCCGCTGGCTGCGGCGGAGAGCAGGCCGTTGCCCTGGCCCTGCAGGCGTCGGGTTTCGCCGTGGTGACGCAGCGTTGCCTGCAGGGAAAGCTGGCCATCCTGCTGGCTGGCGCTCTGATAATCGAGCAGCGTCAGCGCCGGCTGCGCCTGCAGCCCGTAGCGCGTGCGGAACAGCTGCCACAGCGCATGGTGGGTCATCTCTTTGCCGTCGCTATCGGTGGCCTGCTGAACGTGCTGGCTGAAGTCCTGCTGCAGCCCGCGGGGCAGTTTCAGACCATGATTTTGTTCGATAAGCCAGGCGCTGCCGCTCTTCCCCGACTGGCTGTTGACGCGGATCACCGCCTCATAGCTGCAGCCTATATCCTGCGGGTCAATGGGCAGGTAGGGCATCTGCCACGGATCGCCAGGCTGACGGGCATCAAACCCTTTTTTGATCGCATCCTGATGGGAGCCGGAGAAGGCGGTGTAAGCCAGACTTCCCGCCCACGGGTGGCGCGGGTGAACGGGGATCTGGTTGCAGTTTTCCACCACCTCCACCACCCGGTTCATCTGCTCGAAGCGAAGCTCAGGGTCGATGCCCTGGCTGTAGAGGTTCATCGCCAAAGTCACCAGACAGACGTTGCCGGTGCGTTCGCCGTTGCCAAACAGGCAGCCTTCTACCCGATCGGCGCCGGCCATCACCGCCAGCTCGGCGCTGGCGACGCCGGTGCCGCGATCGTTATGCGGGTGCACGCTGATGCAGACCTCGCCGCGGCGGGAGAAGTGGCGGCAAAAATACTCGATCTGATCGGCATAGACGTTGGGGGTGTTGACTTCCACCGTCGCCGGCAGATTGACGATCATCGGTCGCTCGGCGCAGGGCTGCCAGACATCCGCCACCGCTTCGCAAATCTCAAGCGCAAACTCGGGCTCGGTGAAGCAGAAGGTTTCAGGCGAATATTCATATTGCCAGCGGGTCTCCGGCTGCTGTTCGCACTGCTGACGGATAAGCCGGGTGGCGCGGGTCGCGAGGGCGATCACCTCGGCCTTGTCCATGCCGAAAACCAGCTCGCGAAACAGCGGCGCGGTGGCATTGTATAGGTGGACGGTAGCCCGGCGGGCGCCGCGCAGCGCCTCAAAGGTGCGCAGGATCAGCGGGTCTCGCGCCTGGGTCAGCACCTGGATGGTGACATCCTCCGGGATGCGCTGTTCGTCAATCAGCTGGCGGACAAAGTTGAAATCGGTTTGTGAGGCGGAAGGGAAGGCGACTTCAATCTCTTTAAAGCCGCACTCCAGCAGCAGATCCCAGAACTGCAGTTTGCGGGCGCTGTCCATGGGCTCCGCCAGCGCCTGGTTGCCGTCGCGCAGGTCAGTCGACAGCCAGCGCGGGGCGTGGCTGATTTGCCGGTCTGGCCAGCGGCGGTCAGGCAGGGCGATCGGCGGATAGGGACGGTACTTTTCAGCAGGATGGCTCAGCATAGTGTTCTCCTTAATGGTCAGCCTTTATCCTGCCCGAGCGCAGGGTGACGGGCTTTCGCAAACGAGACAGAAACTAGCGAGAACTGGACAACCTGACGCCGTAAAAAAGGGACCCGGAGGTCCCTTTATGTGAGGCTTAGTGCGCGCCGCCGCCGCCGCCGGCGCTGAACGGTGGTCTGGCGAACCACACCAGCCCCAACAGCAGGATGAAAATAGCCGCAGAAATCCAGAAGATTTCGTTGGCGGAGATAATCAGCCCCTGGTTGGTTATCTGCTGCGCTATCCAGCCGGACGCCTGCTGCTGCGTCATTCCCATGCCCTGCAGCTGATCGTATATCTGCTGCGCGTTGGGGTTAAAGGGGGTCACCGATTCGGTGAGCTGCGCATGATGCAGCGCCTCGCGGTTGGTCCACAGGGTGGTGGTGATCGAGGTCCCGATGGAGCCGGCAAGGGTACGGGTGAAGTTCGACAGGCTCGACGCCGCCGCCAGCCGCTCCGGCGGCAGGCCGGAGAGGGTGATGGTGGTCAACGGCATGAAGAAGCAGGCCACCGCGAAGCCCTGGATAAACTGTGGCCACGCCGAGGCGCCAAAGTCCATCCCCGGTTCGAAGGTCCAGGCGCGCCAGTAGAAGCAGACCGCGTACATAATAAAGCTGAAGGTGACCAGCCGCCGCATGTCGAGCTTATGCGCGAAGCGGCCGATAATCGGCGACAGAATGACCGGGATCACCCCCACCGGCGCCGACGCCAGGCCGGCCCAGGTCGCGGTGTAGCCGTAGACCTCCTGCAACAGCTGCGGCAGCAGTACGATGGCGCCGAAGTAGAGCATATAGGCCAGACTGATACAGAGGCAGCCGATGGTGAAGTTGCGCGACTTAAATAGCGACAGATCGACAATCGGGTTATCGTCGGTTAGCTCCCAGACGATCAGGAAGCTTATCGCCACCACCGCCACGATGGTCAGAATGATAATCTCACTGGAGGAGAACCAGTCCAGCTCTTTACCCCGGTCCAGCATCACCTGCAGGCTACCGATACCGATGATCAGCAGCGCCAGACCGACACCGTCGATCCGCCGCTGTTCGGTTTTGGTTTCCCGGTTGCGCAGGGTCTGCAGGGTCATCAGCACCACCGCCACGCCAATGGGCACGTTGATAAAGAAGATCCAGCCCCAGTGATAGTTATCGCTGATATAGCCGCCGAGGATCGGACCGCAGATGGGCGCGACAATCACCGTCATTGACCACAGCGCCAGAGCGATAGAGCGCTTCGCCGGGGGATAGTTGCTGAGCAGCAGACTTTGCGACAGCGGGATCAGCGGTCCGGCGACGATCCCCTGAATGACGCGGAAGAAAATCAGCATCGTCAGGCTGTTGGAGACGCCGCAGGCCCAGGAGGCAATGGCGAAGGCGGTGGTTGACCACAGGAACAGCTTCACCTCGCCGACGCGCTTGGCCAGCCAGCCGGTGATCGGGATGGAGATGGCGTTAGCGACCCCGAACGAGGTGATGACCCAGGTCCCCTGGCTCAGCGACGAGCCAAGGTTGCCGGCAATGGTCGGGATCGCCACGTTGGCGATAGTGGAATCCAGCACCTGCATGAACGTCGCGAGCGACAGCGCAATGGTCATAATGACCAGCTGCGCGCCTTCCAGCGGTTTTTGCTGTTGCATTACACTCACCCCGAATTATCCGGCGTTGGCCTGAATGATCTCGTCTATCAGCTTATTAACCGGATCGAGAGCGATTTCACGGGCATTGCTCTCGTAAACCGGGGAGCTCCGCACCTGGCTTGCCAGCATTTCACCATCGCGATCGGTGGTGTTGACTTCCACCAGCGTCGAGAGGCCGATGCGCAGCGGGTGTTCCGCTAGTTGTTTTTCATCCAGCTCGATACGAACCGGCAGACGCTGTACCACTTTGATCCAGTTGCCGGTAGCATTCTGCGCCGGCAGCAGAGAGAAGGCGCTGCCGGTGCCCATATCCAGACCGACCACTTTACCGGTGTATTTCACGTCATCGCCATAGATATCGCTGATCACGGTGGCCGGCTGGCCGATACGCATATGCGCCAGCTGAGTCTCTTTAAAGTTAGCATCGATCCACAGGTTGGTCGCCGGGACCACCGCCATCAGCGGCGTGGTGGTGCCGATCTGCGCGCCAGGCTGTACCGAGCGACGGGAAACGTAGCCGCTAATCGGGCTGACGATCTGCGTACGCTGCAGGGCCAGCCAGGCGTTACGCACTTCAGTGGCCGCCTGGAGCACCGCCGGCTGCTGTTCCAGCCTGGTGCCCAGCACGATCGCCTGGTTGGCGTTGTACTGCTGGATTGCCACGTCGAGTTCGGCCTGTGCGCTGGCGACGGTATCGCGGGCGTGCTGCAGCTCTTCGCGGCCAATGAGGTTCGCGGCGCCCAGCGGGATGCGGCGGTTCAGGTCAGCCTGCGCCTGGGCAAGGGCGGTTTTTTTGACGTCGATGTTCGCCTGCAATTGCTTGCTGTTGATCATCTGCTGGCGGGTCTGACGCACGCTGGCGGCCAGTTGGGTCTTAGCCTTTTCAAACGCCTGTTGGGCATCGGTCCGATCGAGCGTGACCAGCGGATCGCCTTTCTGCACGTAGTCCGTGTTGTCAGCCCAGACTTTGGTCACGCTGCCCGCGACCTGAGCCATAATTTGTACCTGATTCCCTGCCACGTAGGCATCGTCGGTCTCTTCGTAGTGACGCAGTACCAGAAACCAGTAAATCCCATATGCCACGGCAATAATAATGAAGAGCAATGTCAGCAACAGAAGGGCGCCTTTACGCTTTCCTTTTTTGCTGCCTGGTTGCTGCGGGGTTTGGCTCTCCGCATTTGCACTCATGTTATTCTCCACGATCTTATTATTTCACATCGGCTGAGCCGACCTGTTTATCAGAAAGGCCAGCAGAGATCTGCTGGCCTGGCTGTTTTCCTTGCAACGTAAAAATGGGCTGAGCGACGCCGCCCTTAGCGTAGAGAGTCCGCTAGCACGCCTTCTTCTTCCATCTGATCAAGGCGGCTCAGGAGTTTGCGGGTGATGTGTTCGAGCTGATCTTTTTCGCTGGTGCTAAGTGAAGACCACAGCTGATGCAGGCAGTTATGCTGCGGCGGCAGGACTTCACGCAAAAACTGATGGCCCTTTTCGGTCAGTTGCAGATGCAAACAGCGACGATCGTTATCGCTCTCGCGGCGCTCAATCCAGCCGCGTTTTTCCAGTTCATCAGCGATACGGGTGGCGTTGGTACGTGACGAGCCCAGCGCACAGCTCAGCTCGGACGGCTGGATGCTGTGGTTTTCCTGTGACTCCAGCGTAATCAGCGCCATAAATAATGTCTCGTTAATTCCCTGCGCTTTGAGCATTTTATTGCGATTTTCCAGCAGCTTACCTTGCATATGCATGCAAAGACGAGTTAACAGGATCTCCTGAAACGGGAAATCTTCATGGCGGCTGGCGCGGAACTTGAGCATTTGCTCAATGGGAGTAAACGAACTATCCATTTGGGTATGACCTCATTAATTACAGCCGATATAATAACTATTGTGACAAATAAATCAAATGAATTATTGACCAAAATTGATACGTAAAGCTTAGAGCCCGTTGGTGATTTTCCATGCCAGACCATAGGCAAACGCCGACAGCAGGGTCGGGACAATGATGCTGCGGGTTTTCCAGAAGGCGGCCCCCAGCACCAGGAAGCCGGTCAGCGTCGGCGCCAGGCGATGGGCATCGGCGAGGATCTCCGGCACGCTGGAGACCACCAGCAGCGCGCAAATCGAGGCGATGCCAATAGTATCCAGCAGCACGCTGACCGGGCCGCGGCGGGCAGGACGAGCGTGGCCGGCGCGCAAACGCAGAGGAAGATAGCGAAAGAGATAATTGACGCCGCCGACTATCACCCCGAGCAGAAGGACTTCACTGTTCATCCGGCATCCCCTTGAGCATGGCCTGAAGCAGCGCCGTCAGACATCCGCAGACAATTCCGGCGAGGATCGCCGCCGGAATGGAAAATAACAGAATGCCGCCCAGCGCGCCCGCCAGCGCCGCCGTGACGCAGAGTGACTGCTGACGCTGGAAAGAGGCCAGCAGGAAGCTCATAAACAGCGCCGGCAGCATAAAGCCGAGGGCGGCTTCCACCGCCGGATAATCCACCAGCAGGCCGTTGCCGGACCAGGCGCCGGCCAGCGTGCCGCACACCCACGATGCCCACGAGGTAAAAGCGAGACCGAGCATCCAGTTTTCGCTCCAGCGGCGGTTATCGCGAACCAGCCTGGCGGTAGCGGCGGCGAAAACCTCATCGGTCAGGCCGAAGGCCCAGAGGGCGGTTTTCTTTTTATCCAGCGCTGAGCGAATGCGGCTGCGCAATGAGGGGCCATACAGCACGTGGCGGACATCCATCGCCATTACCGTCAGGGCGGCGACCCACAGCGAACTGCCGGCGGCCAACATGGCGGTGATCACAAACTGGCTGGCGCCGGCGTAAATAATGCAGGAGAAGAACAGGCTTTCCAGCGGGGTGAAGCCCAGCCGGGTGGCATTGAGTCCGAAGGCGAATGCCACCGGAAGGTAGCTGATGACGATGGGGAGACTGTCTTTGATGCCTTCGCCGACGGTGGCGACGCGTTCAGGTAAGGCACAGGTTAAGGGCGCGGGGTTTTCCATATGAATAACTTATCGCTGGATCCATGTGAAGGTGGCAATTTGACCGATGTCTCCACCTTAACAGAGCGCGATGCGCCTTAACACTATGGAAATTCCTGGAATCGCTTTTCTATGACCTGGCCACGAGAAAGGGGGGCAAGGGGGCCGGATAAGGCGCTGGGCCTTATCCGTGAGCGGGTTTACTGCTGCGCGGCGAGGGCGGTTTTCACCCAGCTGTCGAACAGCGGCTGGTGGGCTTTGATCCAGCCATCAACGTGGCCGTTAATGTCGGCTTCGGAAGCATGGCCTTCGTGCATCATCGCATTCTCGGCGTTGATGTCGGCGATCGGCAGCTTCATGACGCTAAACAGAGTGGCGGCGGCCGGATTTTTCTCCGCCCAGGCTTTGTTGGCGACGATGTGCATGGTGTTCACCGGGAAGCCATAGTTGGCGCCGTTGGCCAGTTTGGTGTCGATGTTTTTCTGCTCGCCCGGCAGGGAGGAGAACGGCACCTGCAGCCAGACGACGTCCTTGCCAGGCTTCAGCACGTCGCTAACCCAGTACGGCGTCCAGGTGTAGTAGAGCACCGGTTTACCCTCTTTATACCGGGCAATGGTGTCGGCCATCATCGCTGCGTAGTTGCCCTGGTTATGGGTGACGGTTTTGCTCAGGCCATAGGCGTCAATCTGATGGTTAATCACTGCTTCGCAGCCCCATCCTGGGGTACAGCCGGTGAGATCCGCTTTACCGTCGTTGTTGGTATCAAACAGTTTGGCGATCTGCGGATCTTTGAGCTGATCGATGGAGGTTATGTGGTACTGCTCAGCGGTTTTTTTGTCGATCAAATAGCCCTGGGCGGCGCCTGAGACGTACACTCCTTTGCGATAGAATTTGTTATCACCGCCCGCCGCGGCGTACATGTCATCGTGCAGCGGTTGCCAGTTGGTGGCGATAAAGGTGGTATCTCCGGCGGCAATCGACGTATAGGCAACGTTATAGTCCACTTCGCTGGGTTTCTCGACGGTGTAGCCCAGCTTCTCCAGCGCGCGACTGACCAGCAGGGTCTGGAAGCTCTCTTCGGAGATAGTGCTCTGAGCGGGCTTCACCGTAATCCCTTTACCCGGCAGGTCGGCGGCGAAGGCGCTGGTGGCGAGCAGGGTGGCAAAGGCGGCGGTGGCCAACATCGTACTATGTCGCATGGTGGTTCCTCTTATTGTTTAACGGGAAGGGCCGCTCCCGGGGGGAGCGGCGCTGTTATCGACTTATCGACAGAAAGGGCGAGTGATAAGCCCCAGCGGGCCGGTGGTGTACCAGCGGCGGTTGCCGCGACTGCGGGCGTCGCGACCGACGGCCTGGGTGAGGCGGTCAAGAATAATCGCCAGGATCACGATCCCCACCCCGCCGACGGTCGCCAGGCCCATATCCAGGCGGCCGATACCGCGCAGCACCATCTGGCCGAGGCCGCCGACGGCGATCATCGAGGCGATCACTACCATCGACAGGGCCAGCATCAGGGTCTGGTTAACCCCGGCCATAATGGTGGGCATGGCCAGCGGCAGCTGCACCTTAAACAGCAGCTGGCGCGGGCTGGCGCCAAATGAGCGCGACGCTTCGATCAGATCCGCAGGCACCTGGTTTATCCCGAGGATGGTCAGACGGACGATCGGCGGCAGGGCGAAGATAATCGTCACCACCACGCCCGGTACGTTGCCGATGCCGAACAGCATCACGATCGGCACCAGATAGACGAACGCCGGCGTGGTCTGCATGGCATCCAACAGCGGGCGGATGATTTTCGCCGCCCGCGGGCTGCGCGCTAGCCAGATCCCCAGCGGCAAGCCGATAACCATGCAGAACAGCAGGGCGGTGAGGACCAGCGCCAGAGTGACCATGGCTTGCGACCACGCGCCGATGGCGCCGATGGCAATCAGCGATACCAGAGTGGCGACCCCCATGCCGAGGCTGGAGATCTGCCAGGCGATTAGCGCGAAGACGATAATCGCCACCGGCGCCGGCATCCCCAACAGCAGCTGCTGGAAGGCGCTGAGGATGTAGTCGATCGGCACGCGGATCCCCTGGAACAGCGGACGGAAGTGCAGCACGATCCAGTCGATGGCGTGGGTCACCCAGCTGTCGAGCGGGATCAGGGTCTTATGGAACGGATCCATGATATTGAACTGTCCCGGCTGCGGCGCAGGGGCGCTGTGCAGCCAGTCGGCGCCGCCGCCATTAGCCGGCGCGGCAGTAGAGGCGCCACCCCAGGCGTCGGCAGCCTGCGCGGCGCTGTCGGTTGACGGGGCGCTGCCCCACGGATTGGTCTGATCAGCCATGATTCACCCCCTCGCGATCTAAAGCCTGGAGCAACATCCGTTTGGAAATGATGCCAATATATTGTTGTTCTTCATCCACTACCGGCACGGCGCACGGAGCGTGGCCGACGTGGGAGAGCAGATCGCTGAGCGGGGTTTGCGCTTCCACCGCCAGCGGGGCGTCAATCAGCGCCGCCTCGATCCCCTGCCCGGCGCTGAGGGCTGTTTTCAGAGAATCAATCGAGACAATCCCGACAAAGCGATTACCGCGCTCTATGACATAGCCATATTCCCGGTCTTCATCCTGTAATAATTTCAGCGCCGAACGGGGGCCAAAACCAGGCGTTTTACGAATCAGGCCAACCGGGCTGCGGCGGGCAATATCTTTCGCGCTGAATACCTGGCTAATATCCACGCCGCGGAAGAAGGTGCGCACATAATCATTGGCCGGATTATTTAATATTTCATCCGGAGTGCCGACCTGGACCACTTCGCCATTTTGCATAATGGCGATACGATCGCCAATTCGCATGGCTTCATCAAGGTCATGGGAAATAAAGACGATAGTGCGTTGATGCTTCGCCTGTAATTTGATGAGCTCATCCTGCATTTCGGTACGAATGAGCGGATCGAGCGCAGAGAAGGCTTCATCCATTAACAGAATATCGGGATTAATCGCCAGGGCGCGAGCTAAACCGACGCGCTGGCGCATGCCGCCGGAGAGTTCATCCGGCCAGGCGTGGGCATAATTCTCCAGCCCCACCTGACGCAGCGCCTCCCGGGCTTTTTGCTCTCGTTCGGCGGCGGGAACGCCTGCAAGCGCCATACCAAACGCCGTGTTGTCGAGCACGCTCATGTGCGGCATCAGCGCAAAGGACTGAAAAACCATCGCAATTTTCTTGCGACGCACCTCGCGCAGCTCGGCATCCGACATTTTGGCGATATCGACCCCGTCAATCAGCACCTGGCCGCGGGTGGGTTCAATCAGGCGATTGAGAAGGCGAACCATGGTGGATTTCCCCGAGCCGGAGAGCCCCATGATGACGAATATCTCGCCTTCTTCAATGGCCAGACTGGCGTCTTTGACGCCAAGCGACAGCCCCGTTTTTTCCAGTATTTGCGCTTTGTTGAGTCCTTTCTCAATATATTTGAAAGCACGGTGTGGATGCTCGCCAAATATCTTATAAAGATTTTTGATTTCTAATTTAATTGCCATGCAATAGAGAAGTTCCTGTTATTTGTTTATTGCGATATGATACCCGATGGTGATTATGATCTTTTTACACCCTAACATACTCAGATTCTGTGACAACCCTCAATGGCAAACTCTCGGCAAAATCAGATGGGGGCAACTGTGGCTAAGCCCCCGTGATATAAGGGCTGGGCGGTAATTTGTTGTTGGTAATATTTTTTGATTATCTTTGGATAATTCGACTGAAATGGACCGGTTTTCTGCTAAATATGACGAAGTGATGACGGTTAGGTCATGGAGAGAATATTTGGTGGATTAAACGCTATTTTGTGAAATTAATCACCAGGAATCCGCCTGCGATATTCCTGGTGAAAGTACGGTTAAAAGTCCCAATCGTCGTCGGCGGTCTCTTCCATTTTTCCTATCACGTAGGAGGAGCCGGAACCGGAGAAAAAGTCATGGTTTTCGTCGGCGTTGGGCGACAGCGCTGCGAGGATTGCCGGATTGACCGCCGCCATCTCCGCCGGGAACAGCGCCTCGTAGCCGAGGTTCATCAGCGCTTTGTTGGCGTTGTAGCACAGGAAAGCGCTGACGTCGTCGAACCAGCCGCTCTCGCCGTACAGCTCCCGGCTGTAGGCCAGTTCGTTGTCGTAAAGATCCATCAGCAGATCGAGGGCGAAATTTTTCAATTCTTCGCGCTTGCCGGGGCTGACGATCTCCAGTCCTTTCTGGTACTTGTAGCCGATGTAATAGCCATGCACCGCTTCATCGCGAATGATCAGGCGGATCAGATCCGCAGTGTTGGTCAGCTTTCCCCGGCTGGAGAAGTACATCGGCAGCCAGAAGCCGGAGTAGAAGAGAAAGGATTCGAGGAACACGCTGGCGATTTTTTTCTTCAGCGGCTCGTCGGCCTGATAGTAACCCAGCATCAGCTGCGCCTTGCGCTGCAGAGGATCGCAGCTTTCGCTCCAGGCGAAGGCGGCATCCACTTCCTTGCTGTGGCACAGCGTGGAAAAGATGGAGCTGTAAGAGCGGGCATGAACCGCCTCCATAAAGCTGATGTTCGACAGCACCGCCTCCTCATGCGGGGTTAAGGCGTCCGCCATTAGCGCCGGGGCGCCGACGGTGTTCTGAATGGTGTCAAGCAGGGTCAATCCGGTAAAGACGCGAATGGTCAACTGCTGCTCCGCCGCGCTGAGGGTTTGCCAGGCGGGAATGTCGTTCGACAGCGGCACTTTCTCCGGCAGCCAGAAGTTGCTGGTGAGACGGTTCCAGACCTCAAGATCTTTATCGTCATCAATGCGGTTCCAGTTGATTGCGCTGACGCGCGTTAAATGGGTCATCCTGTTCTCCTTACAGCGCGCAGGACACGCAGCCTTCAATTTCAGTGCCTTCCAGCGCCAGCTGGCGCAGACGGATGTAGTAGAGCGTCTTGATGCCTTTCTTCCAGGCGTAAATTTGCGCCTTGTTGATATCGCGGGTGGTGGCGGTATCGGGGAAGAACAGGGTCAGCGACAGCCCCTGGTCGACGTGGCGCGTCGCCTCGGCGTAAGTGTCAATGATCTTCTCCGGCCCTATCTCATACGCATCCTGGTAGAGGGCCAGATTGTCGTTATTCATAAATGGCGCGGGGTAGTACACTCGCCCGGTTTTCCCCTCTTTGCGGATCTCAATCTTCGAGACGATCGGGTGAATGCTGGAGGTGGCATGGTTGATGTACGAGATCGAGCCGGTGGGCGGCACCGCCTGCAGATAGCGATTGTAGATGCCATAGCGCATGACATCGTCGCGCAGCTGGCGCCAGCTTTCCCGGTCGGGCAGAGAGATGCCGGCGCGGGCGAACAGCGTGCGCACCCGTTCGGTTTTCGGCTGCCACTCCTCCTGCAGATATTTGTCGAAGTACGCCCCGCTGGCGTAGCGCGACTGCTCGAAGCCGGCGAAGCGCTGGCCGCGCTCGCGGGCCAGCTGCATCGAGGTGTGCAGCGCGTGCCAGGTCACGGTGTAGAAGTAGATATTGGTGAAGTCCAGCCCCTCCGGGCTGCCGTAGGCAATGCCCTCCCGCGCCAGGTAACCGTGCAGATTCATCTGCCCCAGGCCGATGGCGTGGGAGGCCGCGTTGCCGGCCGCCACCGAGGGAACCGACTGAATGTGGCTCATGTCGGACACGGCGGTCAGGGCGCGCACCGCGGTGGCGATTGTGCGGCCGAAATCCGGCGAGTCCATGGTATGGGCGATGTTCAGCGAGCCGAGGTTGCAGGAGATATCTTCCCCGATATGGGCATAGCTGAGGTCTTCATTATAGGCGGACGGCGTACTGACCTGCAGGATCTCCGAACACAGATTGCTCATGGTGACCCGCCCGGCCACCGGACTGGCGCGGTTCACGGTGTCTTCAAACATGATGTACGGGTAGCCGGATTCAAACTGGATCTCCGCCAGGCGCTGGAACAGGTCGCGGGCGCGGATCCAGCGTTTGCGGACCCGCTCGTCGGCCACCAGCTGCGGATAGAGGTCGCCGATGGCGCAATCGGCGAAAGGTTTGCCGTACAGCCGTTCGACGTCATAAGGCGAGAACAGGGCCATCTGCGCATCTTCTTTCGCCAGCTGGAAGGTGATATCAGGGATCACCACCCCCAGCGACAAGGTTTTGATGCGGATTTTCTCATCGGCATTTTCACGCCGGGTATCAAGAAAGCGTAAAATATCGGGATGGTGAACATGCAGCCAGACCGCACCCGCCCCTGGCGGGCGCCGAGCTGATTGGCATAGGAGAAGGCGTCCTCCAGCATCTTCATCACCGGCACCACCCCAGAAGACTGGTTTTCGATGCGCTTGATCGGCGCCCCGGCCTCGCGCAGGTTGGAGAGTAAAAAGGCCACCCGCCGCCGCGCTTCGACAGCTGTAGCGCCGAGTTCACCGCCCGGCCGATGGACTCCATATTATCCTCAATACGCAGCAGGAAGCAGGAGATCAGCTCCCCGCGCTGCTGTTTGCCAGCGTTAAGGAAGGTCGGTGTGGCGGGCTGAAAGCGGCCGCTGAGTATCTCCTCCGTCAGCTGCCGCGCCTGCTGTTCATCGCCCCGGGCCAGCGTCAGGGCCACCATCACGCTGCGTTCGGCGAAATCCTCGAGGTAGTGCTTGCCGTCAAAGGTCTTCAGCGCATAGCTGGTATAGAACTTCCAGGCGCCGAGGAAGGTCTGAAAGCGAAACGGAGCGCGCCGGGCATGGGCGAACAACGCCAGCACAAACCCGCGGTCATAGCCGGCCAGCACCTGCGGATCGTAATAGCCCTCGCTGACGAGCCAGCTGAGCTTATCCTCCTGGCTGGGGAAGGTGAGGGTGTTGGGCTGAACCTGGGTCGCCATAAAGGCCTCAACCGCCTGGCGATCTTTCTCAAACGGGATGCGGCCCTCGCTGTCGTACAAATTCAGCATCGCGTTGAGGGCGTGAAAATCCACGGCGGCGGTTATACGTTCTGCGGTTGTCGTTGCCAAAATTCGCTGACTCCTTTACGCACGGTGTTGATATCGTCGGGGGTTCCCATCAGCTCGAAGCGGTAGAGATAGGGCACGGCGCATTTTTGCGCGATGACATCTCCGGCACGCCCCCAGCCGTCGCCAAAGTTGCGATTGCCGGCGGCAATCACTCCGCGGATCAGCTGGCGGTTATGCACGTCGTTTAAAAAGCGGATCGCCTGACGCGGTACCGCGCCGGCGGTGCCGCCGCCGCCATAGCTGGGAACGATGAGAATATAGGGCTCGTCTACCCGCAGATGTTCACGCTCGTTCAGCGGGATGCGCACCGCCGGCAGCCCCAGGCGC
This sequence comes from Klebsiella sp. KPN54798, assembly GCF_021184225.1. NCBI lineage: Bacteria > Pseudomonadati > Pseudomonadota > Gammaproteobacteria > Enterobacterales > Enterobacteriaceae > Klebsiella > Klebsiella sp. KPN54798. The sequence continues at coordinate 1,115,181 of NZ_CP089234.1, forward strand.
TGCACAAAGCGATGGGTATTCTCCGAACGGCTGGAGAAGTAGACGATGAGGCTCATGCGCTGGCCGCCGTAAAGGAGGGGCGCAGGCGATTGATCATATCCGGGCGGAAGCCGCTCCAGCGCAGCTCACCGGCGATCACCACCGGCAGCTGGCGAAATCCCTGCTCGCGCAGGGTGTCGGCGGCATCCGGCTGCTGGTCGACGTTGACCATTTCAAAGGCCAGTCCCCGGCTCTCCATGGCTCGCCGGGTGGCATGGCACTGCACGCAGTCATTTCGAGTGTAAATAATAATGCGCATGATTCGTATTTCCATTTAAGATAACAGCACGGCGCTAAACATAGCGTCGAACGTAGTGGGCTATTCGATAAGGAAATACTAGATGTAGTTATTTAAAACTTCAACCACTCAATATATAGCGTTTTTGGCAAGCGAGTCCCCCGCCGGGATAGATCGGCGGAGGAGGGGGGAGGCTGTGCGGAACTACAGGCGCATGGCCACGGCGAGGCGGTTAAAGGCGTTCATCAGACTGACGGCGAAGGTCAGATCGCTTATCTGACGCGGGGTAAAATGTTCGCGCAGCGGCTGGTAAACCTCATCTTCCGCATGGCTGGTGGCAATGTCGGTGACCGACTCGGCCCAAGCCAGCGCCGCGCGTTCGGCCGGAGTAAAGTGGGCGCTTACCCGCCAGCCCGCAAGGGCATCCAGTTTGCTTTGCGCCATGCCGCCTTTGCGCAGCGCCTGGCTATGTTTCTCAAGACAGAAGGCGCAGCCGTTGATCTGCGAGACGCGTAAATAAACCAGCTCTACCAGGGCGTTGCCCAGCTCGCTTTTCTCCAGCGCGATGCTGGCCTGTACCAGCCCTTTATAGACTTCCGGGCTCAGTTCACTGAATGGCTGACGTAATTGGTTCATGGTGTTCTCCTCTCTAAGACGGCAGCCAAAATAGCACTATAATGGACTGCAAAAGATAGCCATATTGTGATGAAAAAAGCAGACCATAATGGAAGCGATTAACCTCCCGCTTTATCAGCGTATCGCCCGCCAGTTGAAATCGGCGATTGAACGTGGCGAACTGACCCCGGGCAGCCGTTTGCCCGCCAGCCGGGTGTACGCTCAGGAGCAGGGCGTTTCCCGGGCGACCATCGAAAACGCCTGGGGAGAGCTGGTCGCCCAGGGATGGCTCGAACGGCGTGGGCAGGCGGGGACCTTTGTCAGCGAGCGGCTCAGCCCGCGCCAGCTGGCGCCGGTACCGCCAGTGCAACCGGCCGCGCCGACGGAGCCGCTGCCGTTTCAGATGGGGCTGCCGGCGCTGGATCTCTTTCCGCGCGGGCAGTGGGCGCGGGTGATGGGGCGTCGGCTGCGGACGCAGTCGCGGTTCGATCTTGCACCCGGCGATCCCGGCGGCGATCCGCTTCTGCGCCAGGCTATCGTCGATTATCTACGCCTGTCGCGCAGTATCGACTGTCAGCCGGATCAGGTGTTGATCACCGGCAGCTATGCCGCCTCCATGAACCTTATCCTGCGTACCCTGGCGCAGCCGGGACAGCATATGTGGATGGAAGATCCGGGGTATCCCTTTATCCGGCCGGTCGTCGAGGCTGGGCAGCTGGCGGTGGATGCGATTCCGGTGGACGACGAAGGGATGGACGTCGGCTGGGGCCAGCGTCATCACCCGCAGGCGCGATTTGCCCTGCTCACACCAGCCCATCAGAGTCCGCTGGGGGTCGCGCTGTCGCTTCCCCGACGCCGCCAGCTGCTGGCGTGGGCCGCGGAGCGCGACGCGTGGATCATTGAGGACGATTACGATAGCGAGTTTCGCTATCACGGCAAACCGCTGCCGCCGCTGAAAAGCCTTGATGCGCCGCAGAGGGTCATCTACGCGGGCACCTTCAGTAAGTCGATGTTCCCGGCGCTGCGCACCGCCTGGCTGGTGGTGCCGACCCCGCTGGTGGCGCGTTTTCACCAGACCGCGGAGCGCCAGTCCTGCACCGTTCCCACCCTGTGGCAGCAGACGCTGGCGGATTTTATCCAGCAGGGACATTTTTGGCGTCATTTGAAGAAAATGCGTGCCAGCTATAGCCAGCGTAGACAGTGGCTGGAGTCGGCTCTGCAGGCGCAGGGCTTTCAGGTCACGCCGCAGCTGGGGGAATTCAACTGGTTATGTCGGTCAGCGGCGACGATCGGCTGCTCGCGCGGCGGGCGGTTGTGGCCGGGCTGGCGGTGCAGGCGCTGAGCGACTGGCGGATTCGCCACGCGGGCGAGGGGGATTATTGATGAGTTTTACCAATATACGTTCGCCGGCGATGGCTGACGGACTTGCCCGACGGCTGAGAGAGGCGATTGCGATTTGATGGCGCTTAAGTCGGGGAAGCAGAAAAACCCCTGCGGCCAGAGGCGCGCAGGGGCTGACGCGTATTTGTTATCTTCATTGCCTTCCGTAAAGCTCGCGGGCTACCGCGCGCCAATCGCGCGGCGGCAGCCGATGCTTAAGCTATTATCGACGTAAATTGAGCAATACGCCAATAAATACCCCGACGGCGGCGGCGGCGCCCACACTGTGCCACGGTTTATTGCGCACGTAGGTATCGGCACAGCCCAGCGCATCGCACGCTGCCTGGCGCGCATCCAGCGCCGCCTGCTGCACCCGGTTGTGGCCATTAAGACGGGCACGAGTCTCTTTTAACAGCGACTGCGCTTTGACACGCGCCGCTTCCGCTTCCTCTTTGGCGTCACTGCCCCATGATTTCAGCACCTCTTCCAGCGTATCCGCTAATTGGCTGACATCGTTATGAATATCTTCGGCGTTCTCGTCAAAATTGTTGCGGTTCACATGGTTAGCCATCGTTATCTCCCTTAATTCCATCGAGTGAGTAAGTGTAGGACAAGATTTTGAATTATGCTTACTGTTGTGGTTTCTGGAATTTTCCGAAAGCACTGTCCTTAATGAATAAGGTAAGGTCAATGTGCGGTAAAAGATAACGAGGAATCAGTATGTATTTAAGACCCGATGAGGTGGCGCGTGTTCTTGAAAAAGCCGGCTTCACCATGGATGTTGTGACGCAAAAAGCGTACGGCTATCGCCGCGGCGATAATTATGTTTATGTGAACCGCGAAGCGCGCATGGGGCGAACAGCGTTAGTTATTCATCCGGCGTTAAAAGAGCGCAGCAATATGCTGGCCGAACCGGCTTCAGATATCAAAACCTGTGATCATTATGAACAGTTTCCGCTGTATTTAGCCGGGGATGCGCAACAACATTATGGTATTCCGCATGGATTTAGCTCACGCATGGCGCTTGAGCGTTTTCTGAATGGGCTATTTGGCGAAGCCCAGCCGGCAATGTCGACGAATTAATACGCCGATAGGCATGTAAGGATCCAGGCGAGGCGGGCTGGCGGGAAGAGGCGACTGGCAGAGCCAGTCGCTGCTAACGCGTTGGTCAGGCCTTCGCCTGCTGATAGGGCGCCACGCGGAACAGGCGGCGGCAATAGTCGAGGAAGTAGCCGTAGGCGGCGCCCATCATCATCGATACCGCCAGGTTCGAGCTCACCGCGGCGACAATCTGGTGCCAGTCAGCACCCACGCTCCACAGAATAGCGACATACACCGGCGACTGAAAGGTGACGTAGGCCAGCACGTCGGCCATATTTTTCATCCACCTGGCCGGGCTGATGCGCCGGGCCTGACGCATGGCGAAATCGCGATAAATCCCATAGGGTACGGCAATAATAATGTTGACCGGGATCGCCACCAGACGCGACGATAACGACTGCTCAAACGTCATACCAGAGAGAAAAATTTCGATCATCATGTTGACGACGGTGCAGTAAACCACCATCGCAAAGGTGTCTGCAACCGCATGCCGCAAGCGGGAGTGCGCAGAGAACATCGGAGTGCTCCTCGAAAATGAAGTCATTAACGCCGAAAAATGCGCGTTGGTATAGCGTTTTTGGGCTGCCTGTTTTGGTGTGCGTAGAGTATATCTCTGCATTAAAAGTGGCAACTAGCTATAAATTTTTATTTATCGCCTTTTTGTCGATAAAATACTCTGCGCTGGTTTGTTTTTTGTTCGTTACGCTACTTTTATTCCTGTTTTTGCAAATATCAATATTTATCAATGTGTTACTCTTGATTACGAAATCGAGACTGGCCGAGGGAACGGCGCCTGATAGCCAACCATGGCGCAACATCACGCGAGTGTGTGATTCCGCTCTCTTTTAGGATTTTTTATGCCGTAAGTCGCGTTTTTATGGTGAAAAATTCTGAATTGCGAATTGTTGTTTTATTCCCATTTTCTGATTAACGATTCACTGCGGCCAAAGGTATGTATCAGTGCGGCCACGTATGAACAGCAGGTAACCCGCTGACCATAAAGCTAATATTCCTGGCGAGAACGGTAGTTTTTCCCGTCTTTCTGCCTTTTTTATTTATTCACTCTCTTTTTTGCCTGTGCTTATGAAAAAGGCTCAGGTATTTGCCAATATAGTTCCAGGGGATAACCGCTAATATCCACCTTATATATTTATCTGGACAGCCGAAGGCTGGAAATAAATAAACGTTTCTATTACACTTGCCGCGTTGTATCTTTTAATTTGCTATTTGGAATTTTTTAATTTTATGTCTTCAATGTTACACAAACTGAATAATATCCGTTCACTGCGTGCCCTGTCCCGTGAATTCTCCATTGACGTGCTTGAAGAGATGCTGGAAAAGCTCAGGATCGTCACTGAAGAAAAACGTACGCAACAGCAGCAGGCAGCTCAGCAGCAGGCTGAATATCAGGAGAAAGTGAATACCTGGCTTGAGCTGATGCGCGCCGACGGTATTTCTCCTGACGAGCTGGTGGCCGATATTCAGCCGCCAAAGGCGGGAGGCAAAAAGCGTCAACCGCGCCCGGCGAAATATCGTTATACCGATCATACTGGCGCAGAGAAAACCTGGACCGGACAGGGAAGAATGCCGAAGCCGATTGCCGAGGCTGTCGCCCAGGGTAAATCGCTGGATAGCTTTTTAATTTAACGCCTTCGGGCCAGCGCCAGCCCGGTGGTGAGAGACCCACCGGCCTGGCCTTATGACTTTAAGCGAGGGGCTTTAGCAGACGCCGAAGTCTCCCTCTTCCTGATACGGCGTGACCTCGTCCGACTTCAGCGAATAGCGCTCTCCCTGCTCCTGTGCGGCCTGAACCACCACCAGTTGCTCCCCTTGCACTTCCACCACTTTCAGTTTTGGTCCGCCCGCTCGGGGTTGTACCAGATCGCCGACAGCAAACATAATTCACTCCTCACTGTTAACACCATGGATAAACCTAAACCATAGCTCAACGCCCGCTCACTGAACACCGGGCGTGCTGTTTTTTGTTAAAACAATTTGGAGTTATATGTATTAACATTGTTAATGTTTTGCTGGCGCCATACCGCTGCTGAGAAAGGGGGACGGCGAGGGTAGGGTTACCACCAATCAGGTCAGGAAAGACACCATGAAGTATATCATTCTGTTGATCATTGTTATTGCTGTACTGTATGTCCATTACCGCGGACGGGTGCGCTATCGTTTCTGGCGGCAGCTCTCCGACCATTCCACATTTACCGCGCCGCTGAATGGATTTATGTATTTATTTTCCCGCGTGCCGAATACGCCTTATCTGCGGCCGGAGATGTTTCCCGAGCTGGCGATATTGCAGCAAAACTGGCAGGTTATTCGCGACGAAGGTCTCCACCTTCAGCAGCTGGAGCAGATTAAAGCGGCCGATAAATATAACGATGCCGGGTTTAACTCATTTTTCAAAACCGGCTGGAAACGCTTTTATCTGAAATGGTATGAGGATGCCCATCCTTCCGCCAGCCAGCTCTGTCCGCAAACTACCGCGCTGCTGCGCGATATCCCGTCGGTGAAAGCGGCCATGTTCGCCACTCTGCCGGACGGTAGCCGTCTGCCGCGCCATCGCGACCCCTACGCCGGCTCGCTACGCTTTCATCTGGGCCTGGCAACGCCGAACGATGACCGCTGCTTTATCGAGGTGGATGGCCAGCGTTACAGCTGGCGCGATGGAGAAGGCGTGCTGTTTGATGAGACCTATATCCACTATGCGGAAAATACCAGTGGTGAGAATCGCCTGATTCTGTTCTGCGATATTGAACGGCCGATGCGCTACCGCTGGGCGCAGAAAGTTAACCACTGGCTGGGACGCCATCTGATGAGCGCCGCTTCGGCGCCCAACGATATCGGCGATCGCACCGGCGGGATTAACCGGGCGTTTCGCTATATTTACCAGATCCGTATTGTTGGTAAGCGGTTGAAAAAATGGAATAAGACGGTCTATTACATCGTCAAATGGCTGCTCTTCGGCGGCATTGCCTGGCTTATCTGGAGCGCGTTTTAACCCCCTGGCGCCGGTTCCACGGCATGGTCGCCAGCAGACGCGCCATGCCGCAAAAGCCGGTTACGCCGGCGAAGGTGAGCCCGGCGCCGACCGCGCCGCTGAGCAGGAAAAAGCCGCCGTTAACGGTATAGCCCAGCAGCACTCCCAGTAAAATCAGGACGCCAGCGGCAATTTGCACCTGGCGCATCAGCGGCAGCGGCTGCGATGAATCTTCCACTACCGGCAACCCCGCGGCTTTCCACGCCTGAATTCCTCCTGCCAGCAGGCAGGGCTGCGCCGGCGCGGCGGCCGCGGCCAGACGAATCGCATTATTCTGCGTCCGGGAACCCGCCTGGCAGTGAAAGATGACCGTCTCTCCGGCCCGGGCATTGAGGGGCGCACCGCTGGTCAGAGTGGCGAGCGGCACCAGCTCGGCATCGGGGATATGTTCGCGCGCATATTCATCCGCATCGCGGATATCAATCAGTCTGGCGCCCTGGGCAATCTGCGCCTGGGCCTCGGCGGGAGTTAAGGTGGCGATGGTCATAGGATCCTCACGGGCAATAGAGCGTTTTCAGCGTATTGATCACCTGCTGTACCGCAGGGTGAGTAATGAAATAGTGGATACGCTGGGCGTCGCGCTCGCTGTCGATCAGCCCCTCGTCACGCATCCGCGCGAGGTGTTGCGAGGTGGCGGAGGGGCTTAGCCCTGTAGCCCGGGCGAGTTCGCCGGCGCTGGCCCTGGGCGCATCGCACAGCATGCACAGGATCAGCAATCGGTGAGGATTGCTCATCGCTTTCATCAGCGCGGCGGCTTCTCCGGCGCGGGCCTGCAGGTCTTCAGGTGTGGTCATTTATTTTAGCTTTGTCTAAATTTAGATAACTCTAAAATAAAAAGGCCGCCAGCGCCAGCACAATTTCTCCACGACTCAGGCCGGAACGGCGAGCCGGGCAATCTGCGCCCGGGCGCTGGCGATCCCGGCGTCGCGACCATGCGGGCGATTGTCCAGCCCTTCGGCATAGATAAATTCCACCTCCTGGATCCCCATCAGCCCCAGTACCGCGCGCAGATAGGGCGTGACGGCATCGGTAGTTTCTCCCTGGTGAATACCGCCGCGGCTGCTGACGACCACCGCCCGGACGCCCTCCACCAGCCCCTGCGGCCAGCTCTCGGTGTAGCGAAAGGTTTCCCGTGCCCGCGCCACGAGGTCGAACCATTTTTTTAGATCGGTCGGGACGTTGAGGTTATACATCGGCGCGCCGATCACCAGCAGGTCGCTGGCCTTTAACTCGGCGATAAGCTGGTCGGAGAGGACGACCGCCTCGCGGATAGCAGGCTGCGGATCCACTGCACCGCGCAGGGCGGCGAACAGGGGGCGATCCAGCGTTGGCAGCGCCATGGCGCTGAGATCGTGTTCGGTGAGCCGATCGCCGTGTCCCGCCGCCTGGCGCGCCGCGAGAAATTCGTTAATCAACTGATTGGTCAGGGATGTTTCGCCATTAATGCTGGATTTTAAAACCAGAACGTTAGCCATGATGAGTGCCTCAAATGAAAGATAGAAGCAAAGACTAACACTGTCTTTTTTGTCTCAGGAGTGACATTATTTTTCCCTATTGTATCCCGTAAGGAACCAATCTGTGCGCGACGATCTGAATGCGATCCCGGTATTTGTCACCGTGGTCGAGAGCGGCAACTTTGCCAGCGCGGCGGCGATCCTCCATGTGACGCGTTCGGCGGTGGGAAAAACCATTGCCCGGCTGGAAGCGCGTCTCGGCGTGGCGTTATTCCAGCGTACCACCCGACGGCAACTGCTGACGGAAGAGGGGGAGCAATTTTATCTCCAGTGCCGGGAAGCGCTGGAGCGCATCCGCGAGGCCGAAGAGACGCTGCAGCGCGGCAAAGATGAGGTGCAGGGGCGGCTGCGGGTGTCGCTGCCGGTGCTGTTTGGCCAGCGCTGCGTGGCACCGCTGCTGTTCCGCCTCAGCCAGCGCTATCCGTTACTGAAGCTCGAGCTCCACTACAGCGACCGGCAGGTCAATCTGCTGGAGGAGGGGTTTGATCTTGCGGTGCGTATCGGGAGCCTGGCCGATACCGGGTCGCTGCGGGCCCGGGCGCTGGGAGAGCACGGCATGGTGCTGTGCGCGGCGGCGGAGTACCTGCGCCAGCAGCCAGCGCCGCAGACTATTGCCGGGTTGAACGAGCACCGTACCCTCGGCTATCTGCACAACGGCCAGCTGCAAAAATGGCAACTGTATGACCCGCAGCAGGGCGAAGTGCGCTTCAGTCCGCAGACATGGCTGATACAGGATGATTTTGCCGCCATCGCGGCGGCAGTGCAGCAGGGGATGGGCATCGCCTGGCTGCCGGACTGGCTGGTGGCGCAGGCGCTTGCCGATGGGACATTGCAGCAGGTGTTGGCGCCCAGCGCTCAGGTGCGTTTCGCCATCCACGCGGTATGGCCGGAGGGGCCGTGGCTGCCGCAAAAAACGCGGGCGGCGATCGATGCCCTGCGGGGAGGGCTGCCTCTTACCGCAACACCTGGTTAGCGCAGAGAGAAATAACCGCCATCTATGGCGGCGGAGGTTTTCCGACAGCGTGCAAGCTACCGGCGCGCTTTACGCCGTAGCCTCAGCGACGAGGCCGTCCGGCACGGGCGGCACGGCGATACAATGTGCTGCGGGCGATACCCAGTATCTGCGCCGCCCGGCTGACGTTGCCGTTGACCCTGGCCAGGGTATCGACAATCAACTGCTCATCATGGGCCTGCAATCCCCCGCGCGGCAACGGCGCAGGCGCGGCGCGATACGCCTCCGGCAGCGCGTCGGGCGTCAGCGTGTCGCCCTCATCGGCGAGAGCCAGCATTACCTTCAGGACGCTCTGCAACTGGCGTACGTTTCCCGGCCACGGCAGCTGGCTGAGGTGAACCAGCAGCGCGTTTGAAAGCGTCACCCGGCGTGAAGCACCGCCCAGGTCGTGCCACAGGGTGGCGATAAAGGTTTCCAGCGCCGGCCACTCGCGCAGCGGAGGCAGCGCCAGGGCGTATTCCCGCAGGCGCCACAGCAGATCTTCACGGAATTCTCCGGCGCTGACCCGCTGGGTCAGGTTGCGGTGGGTGGCGCAGATCAAGGCGAAATTCACCGGCACGCTGCGACTGGCGCCCAGCGGAGCGACCTCTTTCTCCTGCAGGACGCGCAGGAGGCGGGTCTGCAGCGCCAGCGGCATATCGCCGATCTCATCAAGAAACAGCACCCCGCCGTCAGCCTCGCGGATTTTACCGATATAGCCATTTTTGCTGGCGCCGGTAAACGCCCCCGGCTGGTAGCCGAAGAGCTCGGATTCGATCAGCGATTCCGGAATGGCGGCGCAGTTAATGGCGACAAATTTACCGCTGCGCCAGCGGCTGTGCCGGTGCAACGTGCGGCTGACATACTCTTTGCCGCTGCCGGTTTCTCCTTCAATGCACAGGGCGATGCCGGCGTTGAGCAGCCGCAGCAGCTTTTCGCCTTCGCGCGGACTGGTAAAGGGGAGATGCATGGCCGGCGGGGCGCTTACCGCCACCCGGCGGCGGGTGGGCTCCCGCAGGCGATAGTGGTAGCGGCTCTGCGGCGTGGTCAGCGGCAGCGGGACGCTGACCGCCGTTTGCGTCAGCGTCGGAAAAAGCGAGGCAAAGGTGAGCTGGCCAAACTGCGCCGCGCTCAGGCCGAACTCGCGCATCGCCAGCCGGTTGCCGGCGGTGAGGACGTTGTCGGAAAAGACCAGCAGCAGCTCCTCGACGCTGTCGAGTTTGTCCACCTGCCGGTGCAGGCTCATCAGCCACTGCTCAGGATGCAGACTCTGTTTCACCCACAGATATTCAATTTGCTTTGCCGCCGCTTTTACCCAGCCAAAGGTGTGCTGGTGGGGAAAATTCGCCGGGCCGGAGATATCCAGCACCCCGGCGATGCTTCCGTCCGGTCGCTGGAGCGGCATCGCCGCGCAGTACAGATTCTGGTTGCGGGTAAGAAAGTGCTGACGGCCATCGATCTCGCAGCCATCGTCAATCGCCAGCGCGGTGCCGATGGCGTTGGTCCCGCGCCCGCTTTCACTCCACAGATTGCCGGGAGCCAGCGCCACGCGCTGGGCCTTTTGCAGCGCCTGGGTATCGCCGAGAGTATGCAGCACCAGGCCGTCGGGGTCGGAAAGGATCACCACCGACTGCAGGTCTGCGACCTGGCGCGACAGGGCTTCCACCACCGGCTGCGCCAGCTGCTGCAGGCCGCGGTGGCTGGCGAGCCGGTCCGCCAGCTCGCCGGCGCCGAGGCGGGGAAAATCCTCGGTGGCGGGATCCAGCCCGTAGCGCTGGCAGCGAGACCACGAATCGCTCAGCAGGGGATTCGCATTAACCTCTGGTGCGAGAAGAAAGGGATTGCCTGCCACAGGGCACCTCTGGGTCGATGTTGCTGTGTTGCAATATTGTAGCCATTTGGTGTATTTGGTGTTGCGATTTGCAACACATAAGTGGAAACCCGTGCGACAGTGGCTGACCATCTGCTCGGTTAGTGAAGGCAACGTATTAATAAATAAAAAATATTTAAAGAAAATAAAAAACTGGCATAACCCCTGCAAAGTGAGAAGCGTTCGGCGGCAAACTTAAAAAATCAATATGCCGCTGCGTCTCAACCCTACAGAAGGAGATTTGCGATGCGTTATGCACATCCTGGCCAGCCCGGCGCCGTGGTTTCATTTAAATCGGCTTACGGCAACTTTATTGACGGTAGATTTGTCGAGCCGCTGAGCGGCGAATTCTTTATGAATACTTCGCCGGTCGACGGCAGCAACATTGCGCAGTTTCCCCGCTCGGATGCCAGAGACATTGACTTCGCCCTCGACGCCGCCCATCGCGCGGCGCCGGCGTGGGGTAAAACCTCAGTGCAACAGCGCTCCAGGCTGCTGCTACAGGTCGCCGATCGTATTGAACAGCATCTGGAATATCTGGCGGTGGCGGAGAGCTGGGACAATGGGAAACCGATCCGCGAAACCCTGAATGCCGACCTGCCGCTGGCGGTGGACCATTTTCGCTACTTCGCCGGCTGCCTGCGCGCTCAGGAGGGAAGCACCGCCGAGATTGACGAAACCACGGTGGCCTATCATTTCCATGAACCGCTGGGGGTGGTCGGGCAGATTATCCCGTGGAACTTCCCGCTGCTGATGGCCGCGTGGAAGCTGGCCCCGGCCCTGGCGGCGGGGAACTGCGTGGTGCTCAAACCGGCGGAACAGACGCCGCTAAGCATTACCCTGCTGCTGGAGCTGATAGGCGATCTGTTCCCGGCCGGGGTGCTTAACGTGGTGCAGGGTTTCGGCAAAGAGGCGGGCGAGGCGCTGGCCACCAGCAAGCGTATCGCCAAGCTGGCGTTTACCGGCTCCACGCCGGTCGGGCGGCATATTCTCGCCTGCGCGGCGGAAAATATTATCCCCTGCACCGTCGAGCTGGGGGGGAAATCGCCCAACATCTACTTCGCCGACGTGATGGACGGAGAAGAGGAATTTATTGAGAAGGCGGTGGAGGGGCTGGTGCTCGGCTTCTTCAACCAGGGTGAGGTCTGTACCTGCCCGTCGCGGGCGCTGATCCATGAATCCATCTATGAGCCCTTTATGGCACGGGTCATGGAGAAGGTGGCGCAGATCCGCCGCGGCGATCCGTTAGATACCGACACCATGATCGGCGCTCAGGCTTCCCGCCAGCAGTTCGACAAGATCCTCTCCTATATTCAGATTGCCCGGGAAGAGGGTGGGCAAATTCTGACCGGAGGCGAGCGGGCGGCTATCGCGCCGGCGCTGGATAATGGCTTTTATATTCAGCCCACGCTGATTAAAGGTCGCAACGATATGCGCTCCTTCCAGGAGGAGATCTTTGGGCCGGTGATCGGGGTGACCACCTTTAAGGACGAAGCGGAAGCGCTGACCATCGCCAATGAGACCCAGTTTGGTCTCGGCGCCGGGGTGTGGACGCGGGATACCAACCTCGCCTATCGCATGGGTCGCGGCATTAAAGCCGGTCGCGTGTGGACCAACTGCTATCATGTCTACCCGGCGCATGCGGCGTTCGGCGGCTATAAACAGTCCGGCGTCGGGCGGGAAACGCACAAGATGGCGCTGGATGCCTATCAGCAAACCAAAAACCTGCTGGTGAGCTACGGCACCGCGCCGCTGGGCCTGTTCTGAAGTCCATCTCATTTCTGACCGATCCTCAGTCCGCAATCCATTCGGGTTGCGGATTTTTTTTACTTCAAAATAACCATGTGAAGATGGTGGCTATTTTGCCGGCGGCAGCGCCCATGTATTTATGTCACTTATGTATTGGCTTTCACTTGAAAATAAAAACACTTCCATAATAAGGGATTAGCGGGTGAAGGTGGCGCACCTTGGCGTCGTTTGTGTAGAAATTATGAATATTAATACCAGGAAAATTCCTAATTTTTGTGTACGCTCTGACGAGCGCACAATAAAACAAGACGAATTTTTGAACAATTGTCTTTAAATTTGTTAATTGAATTGATCTGTTGTTGTTTAAAGGTATTTGAATTTCTTTTGTATAGATATGTAAATTAACATTGAAAAGCCATTTCAAAAATTAAATATATGGCGAACATAGCTATTAACTTATAGTTAACATCTTCCCGGGTTGCCTTTTGATACTTCGGGTAATATATTTATTTCGCACATCAAAATAACTCTTTTTTCTTCTGTTTGTTATTTATGGCCATCTATTGGCGAAATAAGGCAGAGTAGAGGGGGATGTGCCTAATATCCTGCGGAAGGAACGCAATGTACATTTACAGGGAGGAGCTGACGAGCCGTTTCGCGATAGCTTTGGGGCTATTGTCGATGATGGAAAATATGTTCGTTAACGATGAGATAAATAATGAAAAAACAACCTCGCTTTATAACCATCCTCATAGGAGCGCTGCTTTCTGGCGTAGCCTTGCAGGCTACCGCGGCCAACACTATCAATCCTGACTCGGGCACCAGTTCGGAAGGCGCCGGCGGGCAGGTCATCTTCAATGGGTCAATCACCGACAGCTCTTGCAACGTCGATAGTAGTTCTAATGGCCAGAAGGTTGATCTGGGCAAATGGGCCAGCAACTATTTTACCGGCACTGGTTTTGAAACCACCAAAACCCCCTTCCATATCAAAGTGAAAGATTGCCCGGCCAGCGTGACTACGGTCGCCGTGCTGTTTGACGGCGCGCGCGATCAGTCTGATAACTCCCTGCTGGCCATCAACGGCGGCGCCAGCGGCGTAGCGATTAAGCTGTATGAGCACGATCGGTCGACGGCTGTCAGCCTCGGTAAAACGTCAGCCAAACAGACGGTCACTCCGGGTACCAGCGGCGGCACCGGCTCTGCCGACCTCGAGTTTTACGCCGACTATATCTCCACCGCGGCGACCGTGACGGCAGGTAAAGCCGACGGTACAGCTAATTTCAATATGATTTATAACTGATCTAATTGCGCGTTATTCAGAGTCAGCCCACTGCGTCTTGATTAATTACAGATAGCTAATGTGTTAATTGTCATGAAGTCACGAAATATATTCGTGACGGTATAGTTGTTTTTGCTAATTATCCCGTCGAGTACTGGCTCTGTTATTCACTGCTTTATTTTGTTGTCTGTTCAACTTTTACCTGATGGTAAGTCATGATGAAGAAAATAATTGCCGTTGCGGCTTTTCTGCTGTGCACCACGGCAGCGCAGGCCGGTATTGTCATGGGTGGAACCCGTGTGATTTATCAGGAAGGGAAGCGTGAAGCCGCTATTTCAGTCACCAATGCCGATACCCATACGCCCTATCTGGTGCAGTCGTGGGTGGAAAATTACGCGGAAAACGATAAGGCCAGGGTGCCCTTCATTGTAACGCCGCCCTTGTTCCGTCTCGATCCGGAGCAAAATAACGTTCTGCGGATTAACTTTATTGGCGCCTCGCTGCCCCGCGACCGTGAATCGGTCTTCTGGCTGAACGTCAAAAGTATCGCCCCGACGCGTCAGGGCGAGGTGAATAAGCTGCAGGTGAATATTAAATCGAAATTCAAAATCTTCTATCGCCCCAACGACCTGGCGGGCGACCCGGCAAAGGCCTGGCAGCAGCTGAAGTTTAGCCAGTCCGGCGGTCGGCTGACGGTGATAAATCCCACTCCCTACTTCGTCTCTTTTTACGCCGTCGAGGTGGGCGGGCAAAGCATCGACGATCCCGGCATGGTGGCTCCCTTCGGCGAGAAAACGTGGCCGGTGAGCGGGCACGGCACCGTCAAATGGCGGGCGATTAACGACTACGGCGGCGTCAGCGATTTCGCCCAGCAGTAATTCCCCTTTTTGATTAGCTTACCGGACGGCGCCAGCATGAAAAGAATAACAACAGCCAGGGTGCGGGAGTATGCCTTGTTGCCCGTTACCGCCGGGCGGGCGGTGGCGCTGGCGACGGTGCCGACGATGATGTTTTGTCTCAGTCCGTTGAGCCGGGCGATGGCCGACGACTATTTTGACCCGGCGGCGCTGGAGTTTGCTGACCCGCAGCAGCAAACCTCCGATCTGCACTACTTCGCCAAACCCGGCGGCCAGCAGCCGGGGACTTATCCTGTCACCGTGGTGGTTAATGACCAGGAGCTGGGTCAGGCTGATATCACGTTTGTTGACGATGGCGGGCAGCTGCGCCCGGTGCTGACGCCCGGTCAGCTGGCGGAGTATGGCGTCAACGTCAGCGCGTTTCCCGCCTTTCAAGCGCTGCATGAAGGCGAAACCTTCACCCGGATCGAGAAGTTTATTCCCGACGCCAGCAGTCGGTTCAGCTTCGCTAACCAGCGCCTGACGCTGAGTATTCCCCAGGCGGCGATGAACGTGCAAAGCCGCGGCTATGTCGATCCGTCGCGCTGGGACGATGGCGTGCCGGCCGCGTTTGTCGATTACTATTTTTCCGGCGCGCAAATAAAGAACGCCGACGAAGGGGAGAGCAGCCGCTCAAACTATCTCAATTTACGCAGCGGCCTCAACCTGGGCGCCTGGCGACTGCGCAACATCTCCTCAATGCAGTATGACCAGCAGCGCCGGCACTGGGATACCCAGAGCACCTGGCTGCAGCGCGATGTCCGCTCGCTGAAGAGCTTGCTGCGGATCGGCGATACCTATACCACCGGCGATGTGTTTGACAGCATACAGTTTCGCGGCGTCCAGCTGATGTCTGACGATGAAATGCTCCCGGACAGCCAGCGCGGCTTTGCCCCCACCATTCGTGGCGTGGCGCACAGCAATGCTAAAGTGACCGTCTCTCAGCACGGGTATGTGATCTACGAGACCTTTGTGTCGCCGGGGGCGTTCGCCATCAGCGATCTCTACCCCACCTCGCAGAGCGGCGATCTGGAGGTGAAGGTGACCGAGAGCAATGGCGCGGTGCGTACCTTTACCCAGCCCTATTCCGCGGTGCCATATATGCTGCGCGAAGGGCGCGGCAAATTCAGTCTCAGCGCCGGCCGCTACCACTCCGGGGGGGAATCGGTGCGCTCGCCGGAATTTCTGCAGGGCACTTTGTTCTACGGTTTGACGGCGGGATTCACCCTCTACGGTGGTACGCAGCTGGCCCGGGACTATCAGGCGTGGGCGCTGGGCCTGGGCCGCGGTTTTGGCGAGTTCGGATCGCTGGGAGGGGATGTCACCCAGGCCGTCACCCGTACGCCGTCGGGCAAGCGCTATACGGGCCATTCGCTGCGCGCTCAGTATCAGAAAAATTTTGTCAGCTCGGGCACTGCGTTCAGCCTCGCCAGCTATCGCTACTCGTCAAGCGGCTATTACGATTTTGCCGAAGCCAGCGCCCTTGAAAGCGCCCAGGGGCAAGTAGACAACCGGCGTCGCCGGGAAGAGCTGTCGGTGTCGCAAAGCCTTGGTGGCCTGGGCAGTCTGGCGGTTTCCGCCTGGTCGCAGGAGTACTGGCATCGGCAGAGTCGGGATGAGACGGTGCACCTTGGGTTCTACAGCGCCTGGAAAGGGATCTCCTGGGGCGTGGGCTATTACTACACCCGCGCCAGCGGCCAGCAAAAAAATGACCGCTCCTGGTCATTCAATATCAATATTCCGCTGGGTGGTCCGCTGTCCGACAGCGCGGTGAGCTACAACACCACCTCGGACAGCAATGGCTATACCTCGCAGCAGATGTCGCTGTATGGCGCGGTGCCGACGCGGCCAAATCTGTTCTACTCGGTTCAGCAAGGTTATGGCAACCAGGGACGAGGCAGCAACAGCAGCGCCTCCCTGGACTACCACGGCGGCTTCGGCAACGCTCAGATCGGCTATCGCCATGACGCCGCCAGCAACCAGTTGACCTGGGGAGGCGCCGGCTCGGTGGTCGCGCATCCGCACGGCGTCACCTTCGGCCAGACGGTGGGTGAGAGCTTCGCCATCGTCCGGGCGCCGGGGGCCGCCGGCGTGGCGGTGCAAAACGGCAACAATGTGCACACCGACTGGCGCGGCTATGCCGTGGTGCCCTCCCTGACCGCCTACCGGAAAAATGTCATTACCCTCGATACGGAGTCGATGGCCGACGACACCGACGTCGACCAGCAGGGGCAGACCGTGATCCCCGGCGGCGGCGCGGTGGTGATGGCCAACTACCAGACCCACATTGGCAACCGGGTGCTGTTTACCCTGCGCAATGCCCAGGGGCCGCTACCGTTTGGCGCCAGTGCGCGGCTGGTCGAGGAGGAGGAGAGCGGCAATCCGTCGGGCGGCATGGTGGCCGACGGCGGCCAGGTGTATCTCAGCGGTGTGCCGCAGGAGGGAACCCTGGCGGTGAGTTGGATCGTCAACAATCAGTCGCAGAGCTGCACGCTGCATTTTCATCTTCCGGATAACCCACAGCAGAGTCTGAATACGGTGAAAACCGTCTCCGGACTGTGCCAGACACGCTGAGGCGGCTATGAAATCTGTTTTTCGTCTACTTCCTTTCCTCTTTCTGCTGGGGCTGAGCGCCTATCTTCCCGGCGTGCGGGCTGAAACCTGCCGCGCAAATATCGGCCAGACCACGGTCAATATTCCTAATATCAAGTATTTACCCACGCTGCCGGTCAATACCCAGATGACCAGCGCGATGGCGGATAACGGCAGCGGGATCCCTTTTTCCTGCGACCTGCAGCTGCCGACGGCGAGCGCCAAACGCATCGTCTATAAGCAGCTGAAAACCGGCGGCTCGCCGATGGTGATTAACGGACAGCATGTCTACCCCAGCGCTATCGACGGCATTGGTTACGCCCTCAGCTTCCAGTGCGCCGGCGGCCCGATGCGTGCCATCGATGGCAGCCACTCCGCCGGCGGCGAGTCGGTGGTGGTATGCGACAGTGCGACGCTCCCGGCGCTGATGACGCAGCAGCAAACCACGGTGAGGATTGCGGTAACCTTCTATAAAACCGGAACGGTGCAACTGGCGGACGGGACGCATACCAACTCGCCGCCGCTGCCGCAGGTGGGGGAGATGACCATTGAACAGCAGACCAGCGCAAGCGCCAGCTTTGTCGCCAGCGCGCCGGTCAGCATCGATATCGCCGCCCTGAATGTGGACATTGGCAGCAGCGGCAGCTGCCAGGTAGCGACATCGACGATCCAGGTCAGTCTGGGTACGGTTAACCGGGGGGAGTTTCATGGCAAAGGGACTACCGGCGGCCAGGCGAAGCGCTTTTCGATTCCGGTCTTCTGTCCGACGCCGACCGACGTGCGCATCGGCTTTTTCGGCGTCAGCGTGGAGAGCGATACCCTGGCCCTGAGCCAGGCCAGCAACAGCGCCAGCGGCGTCGGCGTGAAGCTGACCTACGGCAATAACCCCGGTGCGGCAGTGCCCGACGGCACCAGCGTTAAGATCAATGAGGCCAGCAACTTGCCGATCCTGAAAAGGGTGACCGGCGCCAGCGCCGGTACCGCCGAGGCGATCAATTTCAACGCCCAGTATGTGCAGACTGACGCCACGGTGGGAGCCGGTACGGCCAACAGCATGGTGACTTTCGCCCTGGAGTATAACTAGCCTGGGGCGGCGTTATTCAAAGGTCACGGTGATTTTGGCGGTCGCGGAAAAAGGCCCCAGCTTCGGCGTTCTCGACAACCAGAGCAGCCCCGCCGTATAGGTGCTCGCGAGGGTCGCTCCCGTTGCCAGCGTAAAGTGAATCGGAGCATTCATCTCAATACGTGGAAGCATACTGGCGTTTGGCGAGATGACAATGCCGAAGCCGCTGTCCGGCTGCGGCAAAATAATGGCGCTCTCCTGTATCGTATTAGTGGTGCTAAACGTAGCAAGCATAGCTTCGGTCCCGCAATCACTGCCGTTACCCTGCTTGACCAGACCATAGGTGACGGTAAAGGGGCGTGTTTTTTCATAGTAGCCCGGTCGGGCGTTACCGGCAGGAATATCGCCAAAGTTAATTTCGCTTGGCGAAATAGATACCGTGGGGACGCAGGCCATTGTTCTGATACGGTTCAGGCCGGTAATGAAAAGATTATAGTTGGCGCCAGCGGTGCCGTTACGTAGACCGCCTTGGCCATCTACCTGAAAAAGCGACAATTTTAGGTTATCGTCTATTTTACCATCCCCGGTCACGCTGCGGCCCGTCGAGATGATATAGACCTGGTAAACCAGGCTGAATGTCTGCCCTATGGCCGGGGACTTACAGGTATTCCCGCTTTTATCACACAGCGTCGCCGGGCCAATCTCCACCGATTTTTTATTTTGTAGCAGATAGTCGATGCCGTTGTAAGTAATGCCTACCTGGATAAAGTTGGGCAAGCTGCTGGCTTTATTTTCCGGATCCAGCCAGAAATAGGCGCTTTCACCGTTCGGAAAATTATCGGTATCTTCGCAACTGAAGGTGGCGGTAATAGGACTGGAGACCCATATCTTTTTATTGGCAATAAGCTCGCTGCTGGAGACTTTAATGATGCTCTCGATATTCACGACTTCGCTGATCGTGGACGAGGTGGTCTTGCAGGTCAGCGCCTGCGCCGGGAAGGCGCTCAGCATGAACAGAACGGAAAGCCATGTCAGAAATAACGTATCGCTAAGTCGGCGCATAATTACCTCGAGGGGGTTACTGTGCAGATTAAGGATAATTCACGCCAGGCCGTCGCCTGCTGAGGCTTCTGGCGCAGTTCGGGCAGGGTGATTTCGCAGCTTTGCTGGTGCGTTTCGCCCCATTTTATCTGCAGTTTTTCGCCTGAATCGACTCCGCTGACATAGACATCTCCTCCCGGGCCGACCAGACCATTGCTGATCCCACTGGCGCGATAGAGCTCGGCGCCCAATGGTGGATAGCTGCCGTCGGCGAGGGTGGTATGGATCAGCACGCTATATCCCCGGAACGTATCAAAGCGCACCCGGGTAATTGCCCCGCGGGTAGGCACGGTATCCGCCACTGCGTTAGGGACATCAAGAAAGGCATCGAAGTCCTGAGGGTTGAGCGCGACAGAATTGACCCGATAGGGAACGCTTTGTGGTACGACAGCGTAGCCGAAGGGATCGATGCGCACGCCGGTCTGATTCTCTATCCCTACCCCCTGAGCGTCTTTGGCTTCCACCAGCGCAAAGGTTGAGCCCAGCGGTTGCGAGAGGGTAACGCCGCCGCGGTGTGCCACCACGCCGCCGCTCAGATTCAGACTCGCCTGACGATGGCTTTTGCTGTAGGCGTAGCCGGTATACAGGTTACCGTACTGGCCGAGATAACCCAGGCTGGCGCTGTTGGTGCTATGGCTGGTGTCATCATAGGCGCTGGTGACGGCCCAGCTCAGGCGATCATCATCGAGCAGCGTGCCGTTTACCCCAGCCTGCCCGGACGTGCCAGACGATTTACTGTGGGCGAGGGTAAATGCGGTATTGATCCGGCGGTTTTCTTGCAGAGTAAAAGGGATGGAAACGCGCAGTGTGATGCTATTGTCGTCATGGGTGAAGTGGCTACGCGTATTCTGATAGTACAGACCATAGTTCACGTTATGGATAGTGCTGTTAAAGCCCGCCTGCAGAGAGATATCGCTTCCTGAGCTATTCCAGTAATTTTGCTGGCTGAAGTTAAGGAAGAAAGCGCTGTTCTTACCGAGAGTTTGCCGGGCAGAAATATCAAAGCGATGCTTTTTATTATAAAACCAGGACGTGTAATAGTGTTGGGGAGCGCTTGCCTGCCAGCTTTCGTCTTCGTCAGAGGGCCAGTAATCATTTTCGTACAGGCCATTGTGCCAGCGTCGACGCTCGTTAACCGCATCGCTGAGGCTATAATAACCTGCCGTTGAGTAACGGTAGCCCGCGATTTGAAAGTCGGTCTTGCTTGATAAAAAGGATTTAGCATACAGAAAACGCACGCTCCCTCCCTGCTTGCGCTGGCCATTCGCCAGCGTCGTTCCCGCCAGCGTATAGTCGGCTGAGAGGGCGCCAATCTCCCCCAGATTGCTACCGACGCCAAAGGCGCCGGCGCGATAGTTCTCCGCTGCAAGGGCGCCACCGTACAGTGTGAAGGTATTATTCAGGCCATAAGAGAGCGAGCTTTGCATCAGGGCGGGGGCATAGCCGTCAGCGCCGTCATGATACTTACCCGCCGACAGCTGATAATTCCATTGGCCTGCCCGCACCAGCTGTGGCAGGGTGGTGTAGGCGACAGTAAAGGTCGTCTGGCTACCGTCGGCTTCAATGACGGTCACGTAGAAATCACCGCTGCGGTTAACGGCGCTGATATCATTTAGCTCAAAGGGCCCGGCTGGGACGTTCTCGCTGTAAATCAGATAGTTGTTCTGCCGAACTTCCACCCGGGCGTTGCTGTTGGCCACACCGCGAATGACCGGCGCGAAGCCGGTCTGGCTGCTGGGGCGCATTTCGACATCGGTGCCAAGCTGTACGCCGCGAAACTGGACGCTATCGAAGACGCTGTTGTCGGTACTGGTCTGGCCGACGACAAGCCGGCTGCGCCAGGGAATGATGTTCGTTTCCGCCCAACTGGCGATGCTTTGCCACTTATCCGCCTGCCCGCTGAACTTATTCCAGTAGGCATTATTGCGCAATCGCCACGATGCAATATTGATCCCGCTGTTTAGCGAAAGATATTGATACTGGTGGCTGCCCCCGTCGCCATTATTGGCATCGGTAGAATAGCTGTAGTTGACGAAAGCAGCGTTAATACCTTCATCAAAGCGCATGGGGGAAACATAGTCACGGGGATAGTGCTCGATATATTGCTGAGGGATATGAATGATCAGCTGATGATTAGCGATATCCAGCTGTTGCTCTGCCTGGCGGATCGTCTGCGACAGCGCGAAACAGGGCTGGTGGTCATCGTCAATCTTGACGCCATAGCGGATATATTCCGCCGCGCTCAGGCAGGGGGCCAACCCGCCATGTGCGCTATCCTCTGAGAAGCGAACGGGGCGGCTATCCACCAGCAGATCGTTAATGTAAATATTAACGTCATAGGTGCCCGGCATGACGTCGCCATCGCTGGCGACAAACTGATTAAAAGCCAGCGGGTCGATGCCGTTCACAAACTGGGCATTATAGCGTTCCGCGCTGTCTGCCGGTAACGTGATGGAGATTAACCATGCGCTGGCAAAATAGCGTAATTTACTATCGTCCATCACTCTATCTCCCTAAAGAGGTGCGACGTTTATTTTTTTATTGGAATATCAACAACGGCGCCGTAATCATTAATATATTTCATTTTATGCAAGCGCTGCATGCTGGCGATATTGACAGCGTGATGACTGTACGGCAGCAACATAAAGTTTTTCAGAGGATAGATTTTGCCTTTGTTGTCGATCGCCTCGGCATTAATAACCGTAATATGCAGTGGACTGTTGTTAGTAAAAGATAACGTGTTAGCGCTTTGCTGCCACTGCAGATTTTCAACGGCTTTGGGCAGCGATGTGGCAATCCCTTGCGGGCGATAAAATAGTTTTAATCGGGTGCGAATCGCGAACTGCAGGATATTATTTTCCTCAGGCGCAGGAGGGACCTCCTGAATATTCACCCAAAACAGACTTTCCCTGTCGGCAGGAAGACCGGTTCCTGAGTAAATAAAGCGCAGTTGTGCCGATTGCTCGGGGCGTAATTTGACCAGGGGCGGCGTTGCCACAATGGGTAAGCCGCTGCTGGGGGTCTCCGGACCCGTATCAAGCCAGGTCTGGACGATATAGTTTTTGCTGCTTCGGTTGTTAATTTTCAGACTGGCCGATTTATCTTTGCCCGAATAAATAACCCGTGAGGCATCGATGGTAATGGCCGCCTGGGTCTGAAAAGCCAAAGCGCCTATGATCACTGCCAGCAGCGTTTTCATATCTTACCCCTTATCCGCGTCGTGCCGTCCCTGGCCAGGTGTTATTCCTGCATAATGGTAAACCGGGCGGTCGCATTGCCGGCGCCAGCGTCGACTTCGTCTGTATCCCAGGTGTAGTAATAGGCTTTCAGGTAGAAGGTACCAGAGCCTCCATCGGCATCGATCGTAATACTCGGGTCGACGGTGGGATCGAAAGGTTTATCGAGTGTGACCGGGGTATTATTGCGGTCGGTTAGCTTAATGCCGACTTTTTTAGCCGAATTCGGATCCGTATCGAGAGCCAGTATGTTAGGGATAGGCGCCTCGGTGGCTGAAGGTCCGTCGAGCACAATATAGTACGTGCCCTTTTCACAATCGCTGACGCTAATATTGACCCCAACTTCTGGCCCGGTGCCATTGGTACCATTTTTTAATTTAGACAGCGGAACAGAGCCCATCGTAACTTCAATGACACCGTTCTTATCGGCACCTTCCAGTTTGCAACTTGAGTTGACAATTTTACCGATAAAATTCAGCGTACCGTCCGCCGCGGCGGCATAGTGTGAGGTCAAGCCGACGAGTGCCATTGCCAGGCAAAGTGATTTCATTTTCATAGCCAATTCCTTCTGTTGTGACCCAGGGAAGCTAATAGCCAGGCATACTCATTGACGCTGCATAAGCCGTTAGCTCTGTTGTTGTGATAGCCATAAAGCGAACTTATCCCCCCTCCAGGGAGTGCAGGAAATGATACAGGCCTGCAATATTGCGGACATTGAGTTTCTGGTAGATGTTTCTCCGATAGTGACTGATCATCATATTGCTAAGGTCGGTGGCCTGAGCAATTTTCTTATTATTTAAACCTGAGATGATATAGGGGAGAAGAGAGTCCTCCTGTTTCGTAAGTTTAATATTGACATAACTGTCCAGCGAGCTAATTGTTTTTCTGAACACTTTAATACAGCGATGATCAGACGCATTCTGTAAGTATTTCTGCAGCCGTTGGGTAACATCTATATAATCAAGCACGATCGTCGAAATAGAGTTTATGATAATGTTTTCGACTGGATCGGCAAGAATCTCACTTTTAACGACAAAAACGATATCGCCATGAATGATCTTTTTTTTACGATAGAGCAGTGCGGCTAATTGTTGAATGTCCGGGTGGCTATAGTCCACGATAATGGTTCTGGCTATGGTTAGACTTTTATCATTCACGTCAGAAATATTATCCAGAAACAATGTTTGACTATACCGACGTTGAGCACTCATGGTCATGTTAACCAGAGACCGGATGCCGTTAATAAAAAATTTATTGGCGGAAATGATAATAATCATAATGTATTTCCTTATACACTGCTTCTGTAACCAAGTATTACTGCTGGAGAGGAAGGGAGTAAATAAGATGATAAGCAGGATCATTAGAAAAATCCTAATGAAAGATGTTGCATGAAGTGTTTTTACTTATTAATCAGAAGGTTATAATTTAAGATTCAACTATTAACGCATAAGAGAAAAGTAAAATAAACGATAATAAATAATATATTAAACGTATAGCCAGGAATAAAATATGAATGCGCTGCGGGGCATTTTACTGAAAGTCAAAACAACCAGCAAGCTCACAGCGAGAAAGAGGATTAATTAACGTTTTGCCCCACGTCGGGTTGTATGTCCCGGTGTTTAAAAATAGGATGAATGCCCTGGCTCGCGCGGCGGATACTGTGACTGATGCGGCCGGTCACTCTGGCATGAAAACCGATAACTTTAAGGATGGCGAAATGAGACTGACGGTGGGGCTGGCGCTGACGCTGGCGATAATGACCTGCGGCGCCCAGGCGCGCGATATGCAATCCATCGAGCACAGCGGTGAACTGAAGGTGGGCGTGCCGGGCGATTACGCGCCGCTGGCGTTTCGCAATGCCGCCGGCGAACTGCAGGGCTATGACGTGGACATGGCCCGCGATCTCGGGCGCACGCTCGGGCTGAAGGTGAGCTTCGTCTACACCAGCTGGCCCGCGCTCGCCGCCGATCTGCAGGCGGACAAGTTTGATATTGCGATGGGTGGGGTTACCGAGACCCCGGCGCGCGCGCAAGCCTTCGCCCTCAGCCATCCGGTGGTGGCGAACGGAAAAATCGCCTTAGCCAACTGCCAGGCCGCCCCGCGGCTCGGTTCGCTGGAAAAAATTGACCGTCCGGACGTGAAAGTGATCGTCAACCCTGGCGGCACAAATCAGAGTTTTGTCGATGAACACATCAAGCAGGCGCAAATTATTCGCGTGCAGAACAATGTCGATAACCTGCAGGCGCTGCGGCAGAAAACGGCCGATATGATGGTGACCGATCTGATTGAAGGCGACTATTACCAGAGCAAAGAGCCCGGCGTGTTCTGCGTTGCTAACGAAACACCGTTCGCCGGTACCGCCAGCAACAAGGTGTATATGATGAGTAAAGATAACCCGGCGCTGCTGGAGAAAGTGAACCAGTGGCTGGATAGCCAGGACAAAGAGGTTCTCAAACGGAAGTGGAAAATTCGCGGTTAACCGCGGCGGCGCGCCACCGCCGGCAGACACGCCCGGCGGTGGCTATCGTCCACGGTTAGCGCTGCGACGACAGGGCCTGTCGCGCCAGACCGCGGAAGTAGCAGGCGTAGCCCAGGGTGGCGGTCAGGCACAGCATATAGCCAAACGACTCGCTGCCTTCCTCGACCGTATTTTTTACCACCCGGGCGTAGTTCTCTTCCAGCACGGCGTACCACAGGCCGTGCATGCCAAACAGCCGCGAGAAGACCAGAATCGCCAGCAGGCCGCTAATCATCATCCCGTAATACGGGGTGCGGGTATACTCCGCCAGCTGCGACAGGGTCTGACGCAGATGGCGCAACGGCAACAGCAGCGACCCCGCGGTGGCCAGCAGGGCAAACCAAACCCAGCTGCCGTGGGAGAGTATATCAAACAGGCCATCCAGCTCACGGATCAGCATGGCGAGAAAGAAGCCGCCGATGAGGATATTGCTATAGCGCAAGTGGGCATATTTCCGCGCCAGCAGCAGATGAACCAGCACGATAACGGCCAGCACGCTCTCCTGGACCACTTCGGTGAGCGACACCTCCGGGATGTCGTTGCCAAACACCCGAATATCCACCCACAGGCAGAGTACCGCGAGGGCGGCCGCGACCGCCGCGCCGAAAAAGAAAAGCAAGCTTCGTAACAGAGACATTAACACCATAACTTATGCTTAAAACAAATATCATAAGTTCTGGGAATACATGTTCCTGTTCACTTTGTGCGACTTTGCGGCTGTTTTTTAACATTTTGCGCTTTTTAGCGCCCGGGAAGGCGGCAGGGGAGGGGGCTCCCCTGCATAAAGGGGATTCAGAGAATATCATCCACCACGCCGCCATCGACGCGCAGCGCGGCGCCGGAGGTGGCTGACGCCTGCGGCGAGCAGACGTAGACCACCATATTGGCGACCTCTGCCACCGAGGCCGCCCGCTGGATCACCGAGCTCGGACGATGGGTCATGACAAACGCTTTCGCCAGTTCCTCCAGCGACTGACCGGTTTTCGCCACGTCGTCTTTCAGCATTTCGGCAAAGCCGTCGGAAATCGTTGGCCCTGGCAGAACGCTGTTAACGGTCACTCCGCTGCCTGCGACATATTTCGCCAGGCCGCGGGCCAGCGACAGCTGCGCGGTCTTGGTGACGCCATAGTGGATCATGTCCGCCGGGATATTGCGCGCCGATTCCGAGGAGATAAACACCACCCGCCCCCAGCCTTTGTTGACCATCGCCGGGAGCAGCCCTCGCGACAGGCGCACGCCGGACATGACGTTGGTCTGCCAGTAGTTGTCCCAGGTCGCGTCGTCGGTGGCGTAGAAATCCTGCGGGCCATAGATCCCGGCGTTATTGACCAGAATATCGACGCCGGTCACGGCCCGCAGCAGCTGCGCTGCGCCGTCGGCGTCGCTGAGGTCGGCGATGGCGGGGCGCGCCTTCGCGCCCGGCACCTCATTTTGCAGCCGGGCGATCGCGGCGTTCACGCTCTGCTCGCTGCGCCCGTTAAGGATGACCTCTGCGCCGCTCTCCGCCAGGCCTTTGGCGATGGCGAAGCCAATACCCGCCGTGGAGGCGGTGACCAGCGCGACTTTTCCCGCTAAATCAATCTTCATGTTCCTGCCTTCTGGTTGTGGATCTCCTATTAAGCGTAGCAGCGGCGATATAGCCGGGGATCAGTAACCGGCGTGCTTATTGACCAGGTTCTTCAGCGGCAGCCCGCGGCGCTGGCGCTGAATGTTCTCCAGCAACTGGCGGGCGATCACCTCGGCAGAGGCCGCAGAGGCCATATGTGGGGTGATGACCACCTGCGGATGGCGCCACAGCGGATCGTCCGCCGGCAATGGCTCCTGCGGGAAGACGTCGAGCACCGCCCCGGCGAGCTGGCCGCTCTCCAGCGCCGCCAGCACATCCTCATTGACCATATGCTCCCCGCGGCCGCAATTGATCAACACCGCCCCGGCGGGTAGCCGGCTGAACAGCGGCGCGGCGAGGATACCCCGGGTCTGCGCGGTGAGCGGCAGGAGGTTAATCAGCCCGTCAAGCGACCCGAGGAAGCTGTCGAGCGCCTCCTCGCCGCGATAGCAGGTGACGCCAGCCAGCTGCTTTTCACTGCGCGACCAGCCGGAGACCCGATAGCCGAGGCGGGCCAGCTGGTCGGCGATATAGCCGCCAATTTCGCCGAGCCCCATAATGCCGATATGGAAGTCGGCGGCGGCGCGCTGGGGATAGAGCTTCCAGGTTTGGGTTTGCTGGTGGGCCAGCGCCCGGTCGAAATGGCGCTGAAACCACAGGACGCTCCACAGGGCATATTCGAACATGCCGTGGCGAAAATCTTCATCGATCACCCGGCACAGCGGGATCTCGCTGGCGAACAGCGCGGGCGGCAGATGATCGACCCCGGCGGACGCGGCCTGGATCAGCTTCAGCCCCGGCGAACGGGTCAACAGCTGCGGGTCCGGGAACCAGCAGCTGGCGTACTGGGCGTCGCGCGCCGCCTGGTGATGGGGCAGAAGCGCCGTGACGTCGGGAAACTGCTGCAGGGCGGCGCAGATATCGCGGGCGAAATCCGCGTCGTTACAATCCACCACGATAGTGATATCAGACATAGGCGTTAGTCTTTGTAAGAGGTATCGAGACGGTCAAGACGGCGCAGCCACGCCTGCCAGACCTGTTGACGTTCATGCTCCACGCCCATCAGCTGCTCGCAGGCGTGCTGGCTGAGGTGCGGGGCGATGGTGTGGATCGGGCTGAGGGCCGCCAGCTGGGCGGCGGCCATCTGGATTTCGCAGGCGCGGTTCAGGTAGTACATGATGTAAAACGCGTCAGCCACGGTGCGGCCCACCGACAGCAGGCCGTGGCTCTGCAAGATCATGGCGATATTATTCCCCAGCGAGCGCTGGATACGCGCCCGTTCGTCGAGGTCAAAGGCCACCCCTTCATAGGGATGGTAGCCGACGCGCTGGTAAAACTCGGTGCTGATCTGGTTGAGCTGCAGCAGGCCATCCTCGCAGGCGGCCACCGCCATCCCCGGCAGCGTATGGGTGTGGATCACGCAGTGGGCGTCTTCCCGGGCCATATGCACCGCGCTATGGATGGTAAAGCCCGCCGAGTTAGCCGGCGCGTCGCCCGCTACGACCTTGCCCTGCATATCCACTACGATCAGGTTGCTGGCGGTGACTTCGTCAAACATCATGCCGAAGGGATTAATTAAAAAACGCGGCTCGCCGTCGCCGGGCAGGCGCACGGAGAAGTGAGTGTAGAGGGTATCCTCCCAGCCGAACAGCGCCGCCAGCCGGTAGGCGGCGGCCAGCTGCTGGCGCAGGTGTTGCTCAGTTGCCATTTAGCGTACTCCCATAAATTCACGGATTCGTTGCAGAGAAGGCGCCTCCAGCGGGCTGCGGATCACCTGCGGGGCGATATCGGCCTGCACCACGCCGTTCTCCATCAGCACCACGCGGTCGGAAATCGACAGGGCGAAGTCCATCTCGTGAGTGACAATCAGCATGGTCATGCCTTCGCGGGCCAGCGACTGAATGACCTTCAGCACTTCGCCTACCAGCTCCGGATCCAGCGCCGAGGTCGGTTCGTCAAACAGCATGATGTCCGGCTTCAGCGCCAGCGCCCGGGCGATCGCCACGCGCTGCTGCTGGCCGCCGGAGAGCTGTCCGGGGTACTTGTGGGCATGGGCCAGCAGGCCGACGCGGTCGAGCAGCGCCAGGGCCTGCTCGCGGGCGACCGGCTGGTCCAGCAGCTGGTGATAGCGCGGGGCCAGCATCACGTTGTCGAGCACCGTGCGGTGGGGGAACAGGTTGAAGCTCTGGAAGACCATGCCGATGCGCCGTACCCCGGCGCGCATCTGGCGTTTGTCGACGATGGCTCCGCCCTTAAGATAGTCCTCGCCGTAGAGAATGATCTCCCCGCCATCAAGGCTTTCGAGGGCGTTGATGGTGCGGATCAGGGTGGTTTTGCCGGAGCCGGACGGGCCGATGATGCTGATCACCTCCCCGTTCTCCACCTGCAGATCGATGCCTTTCAGCACCTCATGCTGCCCCCAGGATTTGCGAATGCCCCGCAGATCGAGCGCCGGCGGCGCGCCGTTGACGGCCGGGGTGTTGCTCTCTTCGCTCAGCGCCGGCAGGCTCTGGCGCAGCGCCTGGCATTCCGCCTCGCTGAGGGTTTGCGGACGCTTACGCTGAATATCGAGACGATTTTCCAGCGCCCGGAACAGCCAGGTGAAGACGGTAACCACCATCACGTAGTACACCGCTACCGCCAGCAGGGTCTCCATCACAAGGAAATTCTGCGCATACAAGCGCTGGCCGGTGAGCAGCAGCTCGGGTAAGGAGACCACCGACAGAATCGAGCTCAGCTTAATGATGGTGATGTATTCATTGATCAGCGTCGGTTGCGAGATGCGAAACGCCTGAGGGATCACGATCAGCCGCTGGATGCCGATAAAGCTGAAGCTCAGCGCATGGCCTGCCTCGCTCTGCCCCTTGGCCACCGACAGCAGCCCGCCGCGGTGGATCTCCGCCATATAGGCCGCCTCGGTGACGGTCATCGACACCAGCCCGGCGATAAACGGCACCCCGAGCAGCGGCTGGGTCACCGGAAACAGCTGCGGCAGGTTGTAGACAAACACCAGCAGCACCATCAGCGGCACGCTGCGAAAAAACCAGATATAGAGTTCGACGGGGATCTTGACCCAGCGCGGCGCCGAGAGCTTCGCGCAGGCTAACAGAAAACCGACCACCAGGCCGATCCCCCAGGACAAGGTGCTGATTACGATGACAGTCACGCACGCCTGCCAGAATGCCCCAATGCTAAACAATGAAAAAAAGTATCCCCAATCGAACGCCATACTGACTCCTGTTGCGCAGTGCTTATTGTCTTAATCGATGCTTTCTAAGTTGTATTTTTTGATCAACGCGGCATATTGGCCGTTGGCCTTCAGCGTGGCCAGGGTGGCCTTGATCGCCTCCGCCAGCTCGGTGTTGCCTTTGGCGACGTAGATCCCCAGCGGCAGCGGGTAGACCAGGCGCGTAGAGCTTATCGCCAGGCGGCCGCGGCTCTTGTCGACGATGATCTGCGCTGCCGGGGCAATCTCAAGCTGAGCGCCGATGTTCTTCGACAGCAGCGCCTGGGAGGCTTCCGGCGCCGTCGGGAACTCCTGAATGGTGATGGCCGGTTTGCCGTTTTTCAGGCACCACTCATCGGAGTGTTTTTTCAGGCTGGTCACCCAGGTGGTGCCCGCCTGCAGACCGACCTTCACACCGCACAGCTCATCTTCGGTTTTCGGCTGCACCGCGCCGCCCTTCAGGGCGATGATCGACGCGCCGGAG
Source organism: Klebsiella sp. KPN54798 (assembly GCF_021184225.1). Lineage (NCBI taxonomy): Bacteria > Pseudomonadati > Pseudomonadota > Gammaproteobacteria > Enterobacterales > Enterobacteriaceae > Klebsiella > Klebsiella sp. KPN54798. Next base: position 1,145,725 of record NZ_CP089234.1, read on the forward strand.
AGGGCGTAAGGGATGGCGTCGGCCTGTTTCTGGCGCTCCGGCGTCACGTACATCCCGGAGATCACCGCGTCATATTTCTTGCCGATGCCGAGGATCAGGCTGGTGAACTTGGTGTCGATCAGCTGCGGTTTGGCCTGCAGATGTTGGGCGATCAGCGCGGCAAACTCCGGGTCGAGACCGACGATATTGTTATTGCTGTCATAGGACTCAAACGGCGGGTAGGTGACCTCCATCCCCACCTTAAAGACGCCCTCGGTCAGCAGTTCCGCCGCCTGGGTGACAGGGGAAAAACAGGCGCTGACGGCAAGGGTAAGCGCGACACGGCGCGAGATTATTTTCAGGGTGCTAGTCATCATGGATCCTCACGGGTGGTTAGGGGGTTTTTTGCTGTGCCTGTTTTTTCAAATGGCCAAACGTATTGGTGCCGCGCGCGCGCTCCGGTAGCTGAAGTTCACCGCGATTGACCTTTTCGCGCAGGTAGCGATAGGTTTGCAGGGCCTGGCTCCACATATGCTCTCCGATGCTGAGCTCCTGATATTCACCGGCTTCGCCGGCGGCGAGAAAAGTCGGCAGCGGACGGATCAGCGTGTGGTAATCGCAGGCGAAAAACAGCGGGAAGGAGTACCGCTCCTGCGGCACTTTGCGCACCCGGTGGGCTGTAGCAACAAATGTGCCAGCGCTGAGCACTTCCAGCATGTCGCCGATATTGATCACGAACGCCTCTTCTCCGGCGGCGTTCTTGACGGGAGGTGCATCGATCCACACGCTTTCTTCATTGAGAACTTCAAGGCCGGGCTGGTCGGCGAGCAGCAGGGTGAAGCACTCATAGTCGGTGTGTGCACCAATTCCGGGAACATCTTCGACGCTGGCGTCGAACGGGTAATGGATCAGCCGCAGCTTAGCCGGCGGGCAGGTCACCATCGGTTTGAAATACCCTTCCGGCAGGCCGAGCGCGAGGGCGAAAGCGTCGAACAGACGGTGGCCGAGGGCGAAAACCGCGTCGTAGTAGGCCAGCACCCGCGCGCGGAAATCCGGCAGATCGGGCCACTCGTTGGCGCCGATCAGCGGCGTACCGGCGAGCACCAGCGGATGGTCATCCGCTGCCTGGAAGCCGATATCGAAAGCCTCTTTATGGTCCGGCTTGCCGGAGCCGTAGATCTCTTCTCCTTCCGGAACGTAGCCCTTATGGCTTTTGGAGTGGCCGATGTAATAGTTCATCTTCTCCTCCATCGGCAGGGCGAAGATCTGCTTCGCCGCCTCGCGGACGCCGGCGATCAGCGCCGGGTCGATGCCGTGGCCGGTGATGTAGAAAAAGCCCACCTCGCGCGCCGCGCGGCCGATGGCGTCGGCCACCGCCTGACGCCTGGCGAGGTCATCGCCGGCCAGATCGCGGATATCAATGGTCGGGAGTTCAGTAAAAGCGTGCTTCACGGCGGTCATGGCTGCGGTTCCTGTTCAGTGAGCGATAAAAACTGCTGAAAGTGGGCCTGCTGGCGCGCGGCCATCCAGGCGTTGAGCGACCAGAGATCGGCCACCGGAACGTTGGTGAACGGCAGATGGTGCAGATAGCCGTCGGCGCCAAACTCCGGGGTCAGCGTGGTCTGCGGGTAGCCGCGCTGGCGCTGCGAACGCCAGATTTGCTGCCAGAAGCGCTCGGCAAAGGCCAGCGCCGGCTGATACTCAGGCGCCGCCGGGTGCGGCACCTGCGGCCCCTGGTCGTAGCCCACCCGGGCCTGCACGTGATGCACGCGGTCGATAAAGGCGCTGAAGTCATCGCTGGGGTCATCCAGCAGGCGCTCACTGACCACCACCCAGTGGCTGATGTCGGCGGTAAAGCGCAGCTGGGGGAGCTGCTGAATGATCTCCAGGGTGAGCCACGGGCTGTACAGCGAGGTGGCGCGATGGGTTTCAAAGCTGCAGGTCAAACCAAACCCGGCGGCCAGCTCGTGCGCCTTGCCGAGAAAATCGACCTGCTGCGCCAGCGGCCAGCGATCGTTGCCCGCCAGCAAATTGACAAAGCGCGGGTTGAGGCCGCTGGCCTCGGCGAAGCGGGACTGCAGGCGCGCCAGATGCTGCTCGGGCGTTTCATGCTGGGCGGGGAGCACCCCGCCGCCGCTGAAAAGAATGGCGATATACTCCAGCCCCGACGCCTGCAGGCGGTCGGCGAGCTGCCGCCGCTCGGCCACCGTTAACGGCACGCGGGCTTCGATACCGCAGCAGCCGACACGCTGCAGTTCATCCAGCGTTTGCGGCCAGGGGGTCGTCACTCCCCAGAGGGTGCGAAAGCATTTCAGCTCCATGGCGGCTTCCTCAGGCGTACTTCACGCCGGGCAGGACGCAGAGCATCTCGTACAGCAGGTTGGCCGCCAGCTGGGAGGTATTACCGCTCACGTCGTAGGGGGGCGAGACCTCGACCAGATCGGCGCCAATCAGATTCAGGCCGCGGCAGCCGCGGACGATCTCCAGCGCCTGAATGGAGGTCAGACCGCCAACTTCCGGCGTCCCGGTTCCTGGAGCCCAGATGGGATCGAGGCTATCGATATCAAAGCTGAGATACACCGGCCCGTCGCCCATCTGCTGGCGGACTTCGGCCATCAGCGGCGCCAGCGAGGTATGCCAGCACTGCTCCGCCTGCACCAGGCGAAAGCCCTGGTCAACGCCCCACTGGAAGTCGCCGGCGGCATAGCCCTGGGCGCGCTGGCCAATCTGCACCACCCGTTTGAGGTCGAGCAGTCCCTCCTCAACGGCGCGGCGGAAGGTGGTGCCGTGGGCGATTTTCTCTCCGAACATCTCATCATTGGTGTCGGTATGGGCGTCGACGTGGATGAGGCCCACCGGACCATGTTTTTTGGTCAGCGCCCGCAGGATCGGCAGGGTAATGGTGTGGTCCCCGCCGAGGGTCAGCGGGATCAGCGGATAACTATTCAAACCGGTGTAGTAATCTTCGATAATTTGCACCGATTTGAGCAGGCTGTAGGTATTGATCGGCACATCGCCGATATCAGCCACCGACAGCGAGTCGAACGGCGCGGCGCCGGTCGCCATATTGTACGGACGGATCATCACCGATTCGGCGCGAATATAGCGTGGTCCGTAGCGCGTGCCCGAGCGCTGCGAGGTGCCGATATCCAGCGGAATGCCGACAAATGCCGCGTCAAGTCCCTGTAAATTTTCGATAAACGGCAGGCGCATCATTGTGGCGCGTCCGGCGAAGCGTGGCATCTCATTGCCACCCTGCGGTTGGTGAAAGAGGTTATCCATGTCTGCTCCTGAATCTGACGGATGAAACGTAACAGGAGAGATAGTGCGCAACCCGCGCTGGACTTTACATCGTCTGGCGTAAATACTCAGTTCATTTATTGGTGAACTAAATACGATGCATCACGACGCCAGCCTCAATATTCGCCAGCTGCAGGTTTTCGAGGCGGTGGCCCGCCTGGAGAGCTACAGCCGGGCCCAGCAGGAGCTGGGTATTTCGGTCTCCGCCATCAGCAATGCCATGTCGCAGCTGGAGGGACAGCTCGGCTTCACCCTCTGCCAGCGCGGGCGCGGCGGCTTTTCTCTGACCGAGAAAGGTCAGCAGTTTTTACAGCAGGCGATCCGCGTACTGAGCGAACTCAATGAGCTGGAGCGGCAGTCGGCGCTGCTCAAAGGGGAGCACAGCGGCACCCTGTGCATCTCGACGCTCGACTCCATCGAGACCGAAACGGCGCTCTCGCTGCCGGTGGTTCTGCGCAGCTTCAGCGACAAATTTCCCCATGTGCATATCAAACTGATTATCCGCACCCCGGCGGAGCAACAGAACGGCGTGCTGAACAACCATATCGACCTGGCTATCGGCAGCTACAACTCGCAGGTGCATAACATCATCAGCGAGCCGCTGTACCGTGAACAGCACTGGCTCTACTGCAGCGATCTGCACCCGATGTTCTTCAGCCGCCAGCTCGATAAAGAGCAGATCAGCCAGTGCCCGCTGGTGACCCGCAGCTACTGGAACACCAGCGATCTCCGCCGTCGGGGCTTCAGCAAAGGGAGCGCCACCGTCGAGACCGTCGACGCCCAGCTGCTGCTGATCCTCTCGGGGAAATATATTGGCTATCTGCCGGAGCATTACGCCTGGCCGTGGATCAAAGAGAACCGCCTGCGGGTGCTGCTGCCCAACGAGTTTGGCTTTCAGTCGCCGTTCTCGGCCATCTGTAAGCGCGGGCGCAGCAATGAACCCTATCTGAAAGCGTTCCGCGATCTGCTGAAGAAAAATACGGTAGCGCGGCCGAAGTGGAATTATTAAGCGGGGCGGGCGCTTCCCTGTGCCTGGGTGGTGATTTTCGCGCTTAGCGCGCTGCCCGGCGGGGAGTTTTCCCTGTTCAAAAAACGAACGGCGGCCGGTAGCCCGCCCGGGCTGCGGCTGCCAGGCAACTGCCTCCAGGTTATCCACAGGGTTAGGCGCCGCTGGTGTGGACAGGTCGCGGGCAGCGCAGTGGTTAGCGATTCGCTTTAATGGTTTTTTCCGCAATCGCGATGGTGGAGAGTTTGTGCAGGCAGATCAGCGCCAGACAAATCCCGCAGGCAAACAGATAACTCGCCATACTCAATTTTTGCAGACGCGATAAATGATTAATTCTGTCAATCACCGCCGGGCTGGCGAGGCCTTCATACAGGAAAGGCAGCGCCGTTAAGAAGCCGCCAATAAAATAGAGCACCAGACTAACGACTTCGACAGCCTTACGGTATAACCAGAAGCGGTAACCCCATTTTTTCCATTTGAATATGCTTTTCTCATCATTGACCGAAATCAGATGCTGGCATTTACTGTAGTTATCAATATCGCTGACCGGATTTTTGCATTTCAACAATATCTTTCTTTGCGCCATGGTCAGGTTTTTATCTTTGGTCAGCGCGGCGATACCATATTCGTATGCGATCCGTTGCAGATCGGGGTCGTCACTATTTTTGTGCAGTGCGGCGGCGAATTCACTGATATTTTTGCGCGAGGTGAATATTTTATCTTTGGGAAATACCCAACCTGAACGCACGGCGACAATCTGAATAATCAACGTGATAATCGCTATCGCATATTTGAAAAACTCTGCCGAGAGAATATTCATATCCGTATATTCCTTTCCATGATGAAGGGGAGAAATGAAATATACCTTAGCCATGTGAGCGGAGAGGCGTCAAATATCACGCTGCGCGGGAAGAATATCTTCGGTGATAAGAGATTAGCGTCTGGGGAAAGGGGAAAAAATCCGCCAGCGTAGCCGGCGGAGGGGGCCGGGCAGGGCTTATATCGGCCTCGCCGTCAGGGTCATCATATCGCTGATCGCCTGCTGGCGGTCAAAATGGGGATCGCGGTGGATCTCACTCTCGCCCACCTGCAGCGAGGCGGCCCAGATCTGCTGACAGCGCGGCCGGCGGCGGGCGTCAAAGTGCGCCAGCGCGGCTGCTACGCTGTCGGTCTGCTGCAGCGCTTCGCGCAGCACGATGGCATCCTCAATCGCCATACCCGCCCCCTGACCGAGATGCGGGGTGGTGGCGTGAACCGCGTCGCCCACCAGTACGACCCGCCCCTGATACCAGGGCGCGTCGACGAACAGCTCTTCCAGTGGCTTATAGACCACCTCTTCATTGCTAACGATGTGCTCGCGCAGGCTGCCCGGTAACCCCGCGCCGGGCGGTAGACGACGGCGCATCTCCGCCGCCAGATGGTCGCGGGTGTAGCGGGGGTTATCCGCTTCATGGGAGGTGATAAACAGATACATCAGATTTTCCCCCAACGGCACCAGCCCACAATTGCACCCCTCGCCCATAAAGCACATCAGATGATCCACCTCTGGCGGCCGCGGAAAGTTGTAGCGCCACACGCCCTGGCCGGTAAAGCGAGGTTGATAGCGCTCACCGTAGAGCATGCCGCGCACCCGGGAGTAGATTCCGTCGGCGCCCACCAGCAGATCGTAGCGCCCCTCGCCGCCGCGGCTGAAGCTCACCTCCACGCCATCATCATGCTGACGGAAGGCGTCAATGCTCTCGCCAGTGGTCAGCCTGACCCCCAGCTCCTGCGCGGTGGAGCAGAGTACGTGGTGCAGGGCCAGGCGGGAGATACCGACGTTGGCCGGGAACTGTTCGCCCGCCAGCCGCTCGCCGGGAAAGCTGGCTAACTGCTGGCCGCTCAGGGTATGCACTGAGACGCTGTCAAACGGCCAGGCGGCGTCCAGATAGCGTTCCAACACGCCAAGCCGCTGCATTTCGCGCACAACATTGTTCTGCTGAATGATACCGACGCCGTAGACCCGCCACTGCGGCTGGATCTCCACCACATCGACGGCGACGCCGGCCTGGCGGAGAGCGATGGCGGTGCATAATCCGCCGATGCCGCCGCCAACGATTAATGCGTTATGGATATTCATCGTAGGTGTTTTCTCAAGGGGATAGAGAGCAGGACGTTAACCAACGGAGCAGCACGCTGACTAATCGCGATAAAGAATGATCGCTATCGCAAAAAACAATATCGCCGTGGAAATTGAAAACAAAAAGTTGCAGAAAAGTTAAATTAAGCCACAGGATAAGCACGCCATTTCTCGCCGGGGGACCCATGCGTTATCAACATCTTGACCTGAACTTACTGGTGGCACTGGATGTGTTACTGGATGAACAGAACATTACGCGCGCGGCGGGCCGGTTGCATATGACCCAGTCTGCCACCAGCGGGGTACTCAACCGGCTGCGCACCTACTTTGAGGACGACCTGCTCACCCAGGTGGGCAGAAAGATGCGGCCCACGCCGCTGGCGGAAGAGCTGCGGGAGCCGGTTCGCGACGTGCTGATGAAAATTCAGACCTCTATTGCCCGCCGGCCAGTGGATGAGCCGGCAACCAGCAAGCGCCATTTTCGCATTATGGCCTCGGATTATGTGATCAACGTGATGTTGAAGGATGCGCTGCAGGCGGTACATCAGGAAGCGCCGAGTATGACCTTTGAGTTTTTCTCGCCTGACGCCCAGTCCACCGGCATGCTCAACCGCGGCGAGCTGGATATCATCGTGGCGCCGGAACGTTTTATGGCCGCTGACCATCCTGCCGAAGCGCTGTTTGACGAAGAGTTTGTCTGCCTGGCCTGGGCGGACAATCCCCACACCGGCGAGACGCTGACCCTCGACGCCTGGCAACAGCTGGGGCACGTGTCGGTGGTCTTTGGCCGTGAGCGGCAGCCGGGGCTGGAGGGCAATCTGTTTGCCGAGTCGGGGCTAAGTCGTCGTATCGAGGTGGTGACTCACAGCTACCATTGCGTTCCGCAGCTGCTAATCGGCACTTCGCGGATCGCCACGCTGCACCGGCGGTTGGCGGAACAGTACGCGGCGATGCTGCCGCTGCGTCTTTTCCCGGTCCCGGTGACCCTGCCGATGATGCGCGAATTTATCGGCTGGCACCGCTCGCTGGATAACGATCCTATCTTCGGCTGGCTGAAGGCAAAAATCGTCGCCAGCGCAAGCTAACCCACGGGTATTGCTTCCGTCGATACCTGACATCCTGAGACATGATTGGTCGCCCGCAGGTGCTTTATGTGACAGTGCCTGCGCTAAAGCGACTGCGACTGAATGTTGAAGGATGACCCTATGTTTCGCTATTTCCCTAAAAACTATGTCTGGAACCTGTCGGTGGATCTCTCCATCGAGATGGGCGCCCGCATCGGTGAGATCGAAGAGATGTGCGCGCCGCTGCTGGCCGCGTCCGAGCATCCCGACGCCGAAGGCACCCGCGCGTTCCGGGAAACCTGGTCCCGCATGGCCGATAAATTATGCGCGCTGGCGGGCGAAGATGAAGCGCGAGGACGGCGGCTGTCGGCGGGAGAGAAGTATCTCCGGGCGGCCAACTATTACCTGACCTGCGAGCGCCTGCAGGCGCATGGCGCGCCGGACCGCGATGCGCTGTACCGCCGCTTTCTCGATGTCTTTGCCACCGGGCTGCACCATACCCATGCCAACTGTCAGCGGGTGACTATCCCCTACGAGGGTAAAACCCTGTCGGCACTCTACGTCCGCGCCGAAGGAGTGACCGGCCGTGCGCCGCTGCTGGTGCAGGTCAACGGCCTCGACTCCACCAAAGAGATGAAATATCTGGTGGGGTTACCGCAGTGGCTGGCACAGCGCGGGGTCTCCTCGTTGGTGGTCGACCAGCCGGGGACCGGTGAAGCGCTGCGTCTTCACGACATGAAGGCCCGCTATGACAGCGAGCACTGGGCCAGCCGGATCGTTGACTGGCTGGAGCAGCACCCGGAGGTGGATGCCGGGCGCATCGGCATGGAAGGCGTCTCGCTGGGCGGCTATTACTGCCCGCGGGCGGTGGCGTTTGAGCCGCGTTTCGCCTGCGGCGTGGTGTGGGGGGCGAATCACGACTGGCGTGAGGTACAGCAGCGCCGCCGCGAACGCGAAGGGGATTTTCCGGTACCGCACTACTGGCAGCACGTGCGCTGGGTGTGGGGCGGCGAGGATATCGACGCTTTTATGCGCCTTGCGGAGAACGTCCATCTCGACGGCGTCCTCGACCGCATACGGGTGCCTTTCCTCGTCACCCATGGTGAAAAGGACTCGCAGATCCCGGTGAAATGGGCGCAGCGCACCTACGACCAGCTGGTGAACAGCCCGCGCCGCGAGCTAAAAATTTTCACTGACCGCGAGGGCGGTGTGCAGCACTCCAGCTTCGACAACTCGATTAACGCCGGGCACTACATCGCTGACTGGGTGGCGGAAACCCTCGGCGGCCGGGTGGCCTGAACACGCATAAGGAACAACCGCGATGAATATTCTTGGCCCGGATTATCTGGTATTTGGCGTCGATGACCTGGCGGGTTGCCGGCAATTTCTTCTCGACTACGGTTTACGCGAGCAGGAGAACGGTTTTTTTAGCGCGCTGGATGGTACCGGGGTGCTGCTGCGGGAGCGTGACGATCCGTCGCTGCCAGCGGCGCTGCCCAGCGGCAGTCAGTTGCGGGAAACCGTCTATGGCGTGGCGGATAGCACCACGCTGGAGGTGATTGCCGAGACGCTGCGCCGCGATCGTGAGGTGAAGCTTGGCGCCGACGGCGTACTGCGCTGCGTCGATGATGCCGGCTTTGCCCTTGGTTTTCGCGTCAGCCAGCGCCAGCCGCTGCAGCGGGAAGGGGAGAAAATCAATGCCCCGGGGGATCTCGCCGGGCGGCCGGTCAACCAGACGGGGGCCAGCGCTGACATGGCGGCAGAGCCGCGTTCGCTTTCCCATGTGGTCTATTTTGTGCCGGACGCCGCGCGCGCTGAAGCCTTCTATCAACGGCTGGGCTTTGTCTGTACCGATCGCTTCACCCACGTCGGCCCCTTCCTGCGGCCCGCCGGCACCCAGGATCACCATACCCTGTTTCTGATCCAGGCTCCGCCGTTTATGACCGGTATTGAACACTTTACCTTCCATCTCGGCGGCCCTACCGAGCTGATGATGGCCGGTAGCCGCTTTCAGCAGAAGGGGTATCAGACCTTCTGGGGGCCGGGGCGCCATCAGCTGGGATCGAACTGGTTCTGGTACTTCAACAGCCCGCTCGGGTGTCATATCGAATATGACGCCGATATGGATCAGCACGACGATCACTGGCAGCCGCGCGAAGCGCTGCCGGGGGCCGATAACTCACAATACTTCCTGCTGGGATATCGTGAGAAATGGGCCCCCGGTCCGGATAACGCCCGCTGATGGTTCGTCTGTGCCGTGCCGACAGTCTGGCCGAGGGCCAGGCACGGGGATTTGACCCTACGGGCTGCGGGCAGGCGACGGTAATTGCCTGCCGCTATCAGGGAACACTCTATCTGTGGCGCAACCGCTGTCCGCATCTGGATACCCCGATGAACTGGCGGCAGGACGCTTTTCTCAACGCCCGGGGCGACCGGCTGGTCTGCTTCGCCCACGGGGCGATTTTTATGCCGGACAGCGGCCTTTGCGTGCAGGGCGCCTGCGCCGGCCAACGTCTGAGTCCGCTGGCTGGCGACGTGGACGCCGACGGCTGGCTCTGTCTGCATGAGGAGGCAGGTCATGAAACTGGCAACACGAGATAACGGTGAACGCGACGGCTGCCTGGTGGTCGTCTCGCACGATTTGACGCTGATGGCCGATGCGGCGGATATCGCTCCGACGCTCCAGCAGGCGCTGGAGCTGGCCCCGCGCGTCTGGCCTGCGCTGCAAGCGCGCTATCAGGCGCTCAATGCGCGCCGCTACCCGGCGGCACAACCCTATGATCCCTGGCGTCTGCTGGCGCCGCTGCCCCGCGCCTGGCAGTGGCTGGACGGTTCGGCCTTCCTCAGCCATGGCGAGCGCATGCAGCGGGCCTTTCATCTGCCGCCGATTGCTGGCGCCGACCAGACGCCGCTGATGTATCAGGGCAGCGGGGACGACTTTCTTCCCCCTCACGCCGGGATAAGCTGCCGCCGGGTCGAGGATGGCCTCGACTTTGAGGGCGAATTCGCGGTGGTGGTCGACGAGGTGCCGCAGGGCTGCTCGCCGCAGCAGGCGCTGAGCTATATCCGCCTGATCGTCTTGCTCAACGATATCAGTCTGCGGACGCTGGCGCCGCGCGAGATGCAGACCGGGTTTGGTTTTATTCACGCCAAACCCGCCTCGGCTTTTGCGCCGGTGGCCCTCACCCCGGATGAACTGGGGGAGGCCTGGCAGCATGGGCGGGTGGCGCTGACGCTGCAAGTGACGCGCAATGGCGAGCCGTTTGGCTGCCAGTCTGGTAGCGAGATGCATTTCCATTTTGGCGAACTGATTGCCCATGCGGCGCAGACCCGCCGCCTGCGCGCCGGGACGGTGGTGGGCTCCGGCACGGTGTCCGGGCCGGACGCCAGCCGCGGCGCCAGCTGTATCGCCGAGGTGCGGGCTATGGAGATGCTGGCCCACGGCGAGCCGCGCACGCCGTTTTTATCCCCGGGTGAGCGGGTGACGATGGCAGCCCACGCTCCCGATGGCCGGCCGCTGTTTGGCGTGCTGGATCAACACGTTGTGATGTTAATGGAGTAAACCATGATCAATCTTTTACAAGGGCGTCGGCTGGTCGATCTTTCCGTTACCCTGGATAACAATCCCTGGACCGATCCGCCGCCGCTGCTGCCGAACATTGAATATCAGGATCATCTGCAGGGATGGCCGGAAATGGCGGCGATGTTCCCGGGACTGGAAAAATCGCAGATGCCGGGAGAGGAGGCCTGGGCCTCCGAGCGCCTGACCGTGACGCCGCACAATGGCACCCATATGGACGCCCCCTGGCACTACAGCTCGACCACCAACGGCGGCGAACCGGCGTTTGGCATCGATGAGCTGCCGCTGGAGTGGTGCCTGCGCCCCGGCGTCCGGCTGGATTTCCGCCACGTCGCCGACGGGGCGATCCTGCAGCCGGAGGATCTGCAGCGCGAGCTGGCGCGGATAGGCTATTGCCTGTCGCCGCTGGATATCGTGTTAATCAATACCGCAGCCGGCGCCCGCTACGGCCAGCCGGACTATCTCCAGCGCGGCTGCGGCATTGGTCGGGCGGCGACGCTGTGGCTGCTGGAGCAGGGCGTACGGGTTGTCGGCACCGACGCCTGGAGCTGGGATGCACCCTTCCACTTTACCCGCGAACGCTTTCAAGCCAGCGGCGACGCCGGGCTGATCTGGGAAGGACATAAAGCCGGCAGGGAGATCGCCTATGGGCAAATGGAGAAGCTGAGCAACCTGGAGCAGCTTCCCGACCACGGCTTCTGGGTGAGCTGCTTTCCCTACAAGATTCGCCGCGGTTCGGCCGGGTTTATCCGCGCGGTGGCGATTGTCGACGCCTGAACGCCTGATACTGTGGATGGTTATGTTAATTTAATGTGAATGCATTGTGTTAATTGTGATAGCAATCGCAGTCCACGCCACCTGCATCCGGTAGGGTAGAACGGTATGTGTGCTGAGTTCGCTAATGCGTTGTCAGCCAGTATGCCGGGGCGCAAAACGCCTTTCTTTATCGATAAAAAATAGAACTGTAATTCATATTCTAAATAAAGGGCAGTGACGGAGAGCGGAAGATGGTGATGCACAAGGTTTCAGCAATCCCGCGCGAGGCGGGGGCCGTACAGGCGATGTTATTGATGTTGGCTGCCCTGCTGCCGATCATGGGGACGTTGACCATGCTGCCGGTGATGCCGATCCTGTTCAGCCATTTTGCCGCGCAGCCGCACGCTCAGCTGTTGGTGCCGATGATCATCACCTTACCGGCGGTGAGCATGGCGCTGCTGGCGCCGCTGGCCGGAATGGTGGGCGATCGCCTGAGTCGTCGCCGTCTGCTGATCGCCGCCACCGGCGTGTACGCGGTGTTTGGCCTGCTGCCGGTGATGCTCGACGATCTGCATACCATTCTGCTGGCGCGGCTGGTGATGGGCATCGCCGACGCTTTTATCCTCACCACCGCCAATGCGCTGATTGGCGACTACTTTGCCGGCGAGGCGCGCAGTAAATGGCTGGCGGTGCAGAGCGGCATGGGGTCGGTACTGTCGACGCTGATTGTGCTGGGCGCTGGCCTGCTGGGAACCCTGGGTTGGTATGGGCCGATCTATTTGTATGCCCTGGCGATCCCGGTCTTTATCGGCCTGTGTCTGTTCACCGCTGAACCGGCACTCCGCCATCGCGCGGACAATATCGCTGACGAGAAGGACGTCGCTTTTCCGCGGCGCAAAATGGCGGCGATCGGCCTGATTACCCTTGGCAGTGCGATCCTCTACTTTCTCGAGCCGCTGCAGATAAGCTTGGTGTTCAGTCAGCTCGGGCTGACCTCCAGTAGCCAGATCGGCATCGCTACCGCCATGGCTGGGGTGGGGGTACCGTTGGGGGCCTGGCTGTATGGCCGCAGCGCGAAGCAGCGTATCGACAGGCAGTTTTTGCTGTTTTACGCCATTTTTGGTTTCGGCCTGCTGTTTATCGCTGTGGCCCGCAATCCGCTGGCCGGCGTGGCGGCCGGGTTCGTCGCGCAAATCGGTAACGGAATGCTGATCCCCCTGATGCTGGCCTGGATGATGAAGACCCTGCCGGCGCCGCATCGCGCGACGGGGATCGGCATCTGGCATACCTTCTTTTTCCTCGGTATGTTCATCAGTCCGGTTCTGATGACCTTGCTGAATGGTGTTACCGGCAGCCTGCAGCACAGCCTGTTGTGGTTTGCGCTGTTGACGCTGGCTATCGCCGGTATGACGGGCATCGCCAGCGCCCGGATGGGGGGCCGCCGCGCGCTGGCCCGCTAATTTCACCTGACGACGATATCACCATACGCCCGCCGGCCTCCCGGCGGGAACGGGAGGCCATTATTTAAAAAAAGCGTACACCTTATTTAGCGTTAACTTTCAGCCTAATTAATCCCTGTTAATAAACGTATTGTGACGAATTTATTTTTCACGATATGGCGCATCTTACCTGCAAAAAATAAAAATGAGGGTTTATTATGAGTCTCTGCTGTACCGACGTAAGTAAGAAAATAATTTTTCCCCTTTCGGCGCTGACGCTGGCGATATTCTCCAGTACCGCGCTGGCGGATACCTGGACCTGTGAGCAACTGGATAAACTCAATACCCGCTCCGCGCAGGTTGTCAGCCCTCCGTCGACCTGCGAGTCGCTTATCGGCGATATTGGCGGCTTTCGCAGCGCGCTGGCCGACCGTGGCTGGGGCGTCCAGTTAAGCTGGAACCCGATGGTGATGTACGATCTGAAAGGTCAGTCCGCCAACCCGCAACAATATGCCGGGCAAAGTTTTACCTGGTCGCAAAATATGTCTTTGAACGTCACCTACGATTTAAGCCGAATTGGCTTTACTAAAGACGCACAATTTACTTTCTCTCCCCAGTGGGCGACCTCGAATTATCATGACAGTTATCCGGAACTGCATAATATTGCGGTGCTGGCGGTGAACCAACCCTTATTAAACGGCCAGCTGGAGCTGCAATATGGTTTTTATCCGTTAATTCGCCAGTTTTACGGCATGGTGCTGGGGGGCAACTCTTCATCAGCCGCGCTGGGGCCGACCAGCGTGATCCCGGTGCAGGTGGGGATCAGTCTTAACGCGCCGACGCCGACCTTCACCGCCATCGTCCGCGATAGCGAAAAGAAGTTTTATAACAACTTTGCCGTCAGCCGCAGTATGTCGCCTGCCGGACACCTCGACGATGTGGAGCAGAACCCCTCGGGCCTGAAATGGCACGTTGATGGCGCCAACCCGATTCTGGTGGATGAGTTTGGCTTTAAGCAGCCGGCGGGCGAGTCGCAGCGCTCGCTGTGGTTCCGTGCCGGGGCAATCTACAACACCTCGCACTACCAGTATTTTGACCAGCCTGGTGACAGCAGCAATAACTACGCGTTCTATGTCGCCAACACTGTGCAGCTGACCCAGCCGAAAAAAGGGCTTCCGCTGGGGCTGTATCTTGATGTGAAAGCGGACTATGCTCCGGACGATCGCAACGCTTACACCAGCGACTTCCAGGTCACCTTCTTTGATATCGGCCTGTTTCCCGGCCGCGAGCAGGATATGACCTCGCTGGGCTATACCCGATCCTTTATCAGTAAAAAGTTCCGCGATTATGTCGGCGAGGCCGGGATGGAGGCGCCGCAGAGCATCAACGCCATCTCCCTGTCGCACGCTCTGCGCCTGACCAAAGGCATTTACTGGATCAACGGTATCACCTGGCAGGATAACCCGACGCTGGTGCCGAAGCATGAGTCGGCGGTTCTCTGGCAGTCCTCCATGTACTGGAACTTCTGACCACAGACCACCTGAGGATTTTAACCCCGCCCGCCGGTACGCTGCCGCCGGGCGGTTTTTTTCGCGAACCGGTTGGCGCATGGACAAAAAAAGAGGGTCGGCACGTTGCCGACCCTCTTTGCCATCGATCCGGACTTAGCCCCGGTGGCTGATTTTCCCGTCGGGGGTCAGCACGAAATCGAAGGTTGCCCGGATATCGTCGCTGGCGAAACCCACAGCCAGATGCCAGGGGCCGCTGGCCAGTTGCCATTCCTGGGCAGGCACCTGCCAGCGCTGCAACGCGTGACGCGGCAGGTCAAGAGTCAGGGTGGCTTCGTCGTGCGCCGGGACGCTGACTGCCGCAAACTCCGCCAGCGCCGACCACGCCGTCTGCGGCCCCCGCAGGTAGAGCTGGACCACCGCTTTCCCGTCGCGGGCGGCGCGGTTTTGCAGCTGGCAGCGCAGCTGCAGCCCGTCTACCTCGTCGCCTGTCAGCGCGGCGGCAGTGAGGGTGATATCGGCATACCCCAGACCGTGGCCAAAGGCCCAGGCGGCGGGACGTTCGCGGGCGCTAAACCAGCGATAGCCGACCTGTTGGCGCTCGTGATACCAGAGATCGCCCGCGGCGTCCGGCGTCAGGCTGCGTACCGGATAGTCATCCAGGCGCTGGGCGAAGGTGACCGGCAGGCGACCGCCAGGTTCACGATCCCCGGCCAGCACCGAGGCCAGCGCCGGGCCAAACTCCTGGCCCGGATACCAGACGACCATCACCGCCGCCGCGTCGGCGAGACACCCGGTATCCACCGGATGGGCAACGTTCAGCACCACCACCGTCCGCGGGTTCGCCGCGCAGACGGCGCGGATCAGGGCGACCTGATGCGCCGGCAGCGCGGTGGCGTCGCGGTCGATGCTTTCCAGACCGGCATCGGCCGTTTCGCCAATCACCAGCACCACGTTGTCGGCCGCCCGGGCATGGTCGACCGCCTGCTGCAGCAGATCGATGGTTTGCGGGGGCTGGCAGCCAAACCAGATGCCGTGGGCGATACTGCTACCGAGCGCCATCTCGGCCCGGAAGGTCAGGGATTCCCCGGCCTGTAGCGGAAATTCAAGGCGAGTATGGGGGGCCTGCATCAGCTTGCCCATGATATCCCCGTCCAGCGCCTCGCCATTGAAGATCGCCACGCGTTCGCCGTTCAGCTGCAGGGCGACCTCCCCGGTGCCGCCGATCCAGAAGCCGTAGCGGCCGCTGACCGGCGCGGTGAACTGGCAGCTTACCGTTACGGTGGCGCGTTCGGTCAGGCGCAGCATGTCGCCGACGCCCGGCATATCGCGAAACCAGATCAGCGAGGAGGCATCGCGCACCTCCCGGTGAACCACCTCCCCGGCGGCGGTGGCGTAGGCAACGTCCAGTCCGCGTTCGCCGGCGGCGGTGCGCAGCGGCAGATGATGCAGAGGCGGGATGCGATAATCGCTCTCTACCCCCTGGGCATAGCTTATCTCGACCCCGGCGGCGGAGAAGCGCTGACGAATGGCCTCTAGAGGGGAGATCAGTCCCGGCATCAGCGCCACTCTGGCAAAGGTCCCGCCCTGGAAGCAGGGCGTCGTGGCGTTGGGACCAATCACCGCCAGCCGCTGTCCCGCCTGCGCGTCGAGAGGCAGCAGCCGCTGGCGATTGTGCAGCAGGACAAACCCCGCCGCCGCCGCTTCCTCCAGCGTGTGGCGCCGCTGCGCCTGGGCGGCCGCTGAGCTATCCCAGGGCAGGGGATGGCTGACCCGTTCGGCCAGCCGCGCCAGCCGGGCCGCGGCATCGTCGAGACGCCGGGCATCGCTGTCGGTATCCATCAGCGCAGGCAGCAGGTGGTCGCCCATATGGCGGGCCGGGCCCGGCATCTCCAGATCCAGTCCGGCGCGGAAGCTGGCCGGGCCATTCTGGGTGCCGAACCAGTCGGACATCACCAGCCCGTCCCAGTCGAGATCGCGCTTCAGCCACTGGCTGATGGCCTGATACTGCTCGGCGCAATAGATCCCGTTCACCCGGTTATAGGCGGTCAGCATGCCCCAGACGCCGCGACTGGCCGCCACTTCGAACGGCCAGAAATAGACTTCGCGCAGGGTGGCTTCATCGACGACCACGTTCATGGTCCGCCGATCGGTTTCTGAATCGTTACAGACCATATGTTTGACGATGCAGCCCACTCCCTGGCGCTGAACGCCGTCGATCCACGCCGCGCCCAGCTCGGCGATATGCCGCGGGTCTTCGCCAAAAAGCTCAAACGCGCGACCGGCAAGAGGGCTGCGCAACAGGTTCAGGTTAGGCGCCAGCAGCGCCTGCGTCCCGGTGCGCAGCGCCTCCTGACCGATGACGCCGCCCACCCGGCTGACCAGCTGGCGGTCCCAGCTGGCGCCAAGCGCCAGCCCGCAGGGGCTGAGCAGGGCAATATCCCGCTCGTCAACCCGGCCGCCGGTGATCCCCATCGGGCCATCGGACAAGGTGACCGATCCCAGCGTGGAGTGCGGGATAGGGTGGGTAGACCACATCCCCATCCCGGCGGTGAGCCGTACTTTTTCGGCAACGCTAAGCGACAAACTGAGCGCAGGCATTGGCATGTCTCCGTAAGAGGGCGTCAGGGGTGAAGGCCAGCGCCTGTTCGGCTACGGTGGCCAGCGCGCGCTGGACCGCGTCGTCGGTGCAGCGGCCCTCGCTGTCGAACAGCGACACGCCAGCGGTGTTGAGGGTCACCCCCAGCGGGGTCGGCCAGCCGCGCAGGGCATGAACGATACCGCGCATGGCGCCGAGGGTGGTGTTGCATCCCTGCCAGCCGGCGGCGGTAACGATGCAGCCCACCGCCCGGCCATCGAGATAGACCCGGCTGTCGCCGCGCAAATCTTCCAGCAGGTCGATGGCATTTTTCACCAGGCCAGACACGCCGCCGTGGTAGCCCGGCGAGGCCAGCAGAATGCCGTCAGCCTGGCGCACGGCTTCCACAAACGCTACCTCCTGCGGCGTACGGGTGGTCACTTCCGGGTTAAACGGCGGCAGGGCCGCCAGTTCAGCGCCGCCGAACAGCTGGGTTTGCGCGCCGAGCGTGCGGGCATGGGCCAGCGCGGCAGCGAGGGCGCGCTCGGTGCTGGAGCCCGGGCGGGTAGTGCCGCCGATACCGATCAGCAGCGGCGGGCGCGAGAAAACAGGCTTATTCATAGCAGGATCTCCCGGTCGGATTAGCGAAAGCGCGGCAGGATCTGGTCCGCGAACAACGAGATCGACTGCTGGCTCAGGCGCAGGCGCTCCTCGGTCAGCGGGCCGTTGGTGAAGCCGAGCAGCACGTTGCCGATGCCCAGCTGCTGGTGGCGTTCCAGCTCCTCGGCGACGGTCTCCGGGCTGCCGTACAGGCACCAGGTTTTGATCCACTCTTCGCTGAAACAGTCCGGATGGCGGTGCAGCGTGACGCCGCTGAACTCTTCTGCCCGCTTGTTGTATTCATATTCCCGGTCGATGGCCTGCTGGTACCAGCCCATGATCTGCAGCATCTCCTCGCGGGCCTGCTCGTCGGTGGGGGCGATATGGACGCACTGCCAGGTATGGGTGGTCCACGAGAGGCAGTGGTTCACCACCTCGTCGCTATGGCCGGCGTTGAGCAGGGCATCGCGGTAGCGGGTGAAATAGTGGGTCAGCTGGCCAAACGGATCGTTGCTGGCCGGGATCGGCGGAGTAAACGCGGGTATAAAGGCCGGCCAGCCGTTGTCGGCGGCGCGCTGCATGCTGGTTTCACGCAGGGCCACCGGCATGATGCGGTTAAACGGTTTTTGCCAGGGGGCAGGAACGATGCGCTGGACCACCGCGCCTTTATAGTGGCCGGTCTCGAAGATGATCGGATCGTCTTCAATGTTTTTCTCCCACAGCCGCTGGACCAGATCGAGGTTCTCCTGCAGCAGGCTGGAGGCGTCCTTGTAGTTCACGCCAAAGCCGATCATCTCTTCCGGCGTGGTGCCGCTGCCGATGCCCACCAGCAGGCGGCCTTCGGTGAGTTGATCCAGCAGGTTAACGCGCTCGGCGAAGCGCACCGGGTGGTGCAGCGGGACGGTGGTGACTGACATGCCAAAGTGGATCTTTTTCAGCTGTCCCGCCAGGTACGCGGCGAAGACAAACGGATCGCTGGACATCGGCGCATAGCCGGTAAAGTGATGGTCTGGCATAAAGACCGCATCGAAACCGCGATCTTCGGCCTGGCGCGCGTGATCGATCAGTGACTGCATGACAAAACGATCCTGCTCGGGGGCAGTGGAACGACCGACGAGGAAAACAGAGAAACGCATAGCAACTCCTGGGTTGTGTGGTGGTTGTTATTATTAAATAGAACTATAATTATGATTCTAGTTGTTTATCTAAGAATGAAAATGACCGCCATCACACTTTTGCCACATGGCCCACGGGTGAGACGGGCGGGTAATTTGCAGCGTGGTTGCTAACTGCAATACACTGCGGGGGTTTTCTATGGATAAAGAGGTGAGAACTGCGATGACCGATCTTCCCGCGATGCGCCAGCCGAAACAGGACCGGAGCCGGGTGGCGCTGGAGCGGCTGATGGCCGCCAGCCGTGAAATCCTGCATGAAGGCACCTTTGAGCTGCTGACCATTGCTGAAATCAGTAAACGCTCGGGCGTTTCTGTCGGCTCGATTTATGCCCGCTTTGGTGGCAAAGAAGATCTGTTTATCGCCGTCATGATGGAGGTGATGCAGGAGCTGGACGCTGAATGGCAGCAACTGATCCAGCAGCTGCACGCGCGCAATCTGCCGCTGCGCCAGCGGCTTCCGGCGCTGATGGATGTCCAGGCGGAGTATCTGCGCCGCCATGCCGGGATCCTGCGACCGTTTATGGCGCGGGCGGATGATGAGCGCGTGGCGGGGATTGGTAAAGCCGCTTATCAGAAAAACGAACAGACCTTTATCGACCAGCTGCTCGACGCCGCGGCGGAGATCCGCCACCCCGAGCCGGAACAGGCCGCCCGCTTCTGCTTTACGGTTTCGTATGCCGCGCTGGCCCGCTTCCTCGGCCTGGGGTCGGCGGCAGAAGCTGCCGGTGAGGGCGACTGGGAACAGCTCAAACGCCATCTGGGCATGATGTGTCTGAGCTATCTGGTCACCCCCGTCGAGGCCGGCTAAGCCGCGGGATCTTACTTCGCTAACTGCCAGGCGCTGGCCTGCTTATGCTGACGCAGGCGCTGGCTATGACGGGAGAAGGTATAAAGAAATATCGCGGCGGCCAGCACCAGCGCCGCGATGCCGAGCGTCAGGAAGGCGCTCAGCACATCGTTCCCGGCCCGCAGGCGGATCGCGCCGACAATAATCGGGCTGACGAACATGCCCGCGAAGAAGGCCCCGGACCAGGCGCCCATCGCCCGGCCGCAGTAGGCGGGCGGAATCAGCGACCCTACCCAGTAAATCATCGCGTTAATCGCCATGCCGGCCCCCAGCTGCTGAATGGCGGAGCCGATCCCCATGGCGATCACCGTCCGCGATTCGCCCACCACCAGCATCCCGATCCCCATCAGGCAGAGCATGATTGCGAGCACGCGCTCCGGCGTATAGCGGCGGGAGACCAGACCGAACAGCAGCGAACCGACTGGTACGGCGAGACTGACCAGCGACATAATCAGGCCGATACGCTGCGGAGTGGCATTTTGCAGAGTATGAAAGGCGTTGGCGCCATTGATGGTGTACACGTAATAAATGATGGCGCAGACAAACGTCAGCACGCTGAGGGCGATCACTCGCGGCCACGGAAACTGATTATGCTGCGCCGCCTGGGCAGCGTGCTGCGGACGGGCCGCCTGAGCCGGTTCGAACATCCAGAAGTACATCGCCAGGAACAACAGGATGGCGACAAAGTAGATCATAAAGGCGCCGTTCCAGCGCAGGGCGGTCAGATAGCCGGAGCTGGCCAGCACCAGCACCGCCAGCGCCGGGCCAATTACCCCCTGCACCGTCAGCCAGAAGCGGCGCTGTTTGTCGTCAAAGTAATCGATCAGCATGGTGTTAGCGATGGTCAGCACTACCGCCTCCGCCAGTCCGACGCCGAGGCGGCTGCAGAAGATGCCGGTCAGGGAGGTGATGTAGAGCGGCATTGTGCCGCAGATGCCATACAGCAGGGTGGCGCTGAGCAGCAGTTTACGGCGGCCAAATTTATCCGCCAGCCAGCCGGTGCAGGGCCCGGCGATGGCGATCACCAGACCGGGCGCGGTGAGCATCAGCGGTACCAGGGTTTCGACATAAGGCATGCCGGCGAAGTGCTGGATCAGCGTCGGGACCGCCGGCGCCAGGGAAACGATCGCCAGGATGGGTAGAAAGGCGGTCAGGGCGATGATGATGCCCTGGATCGCGCCGGCTTGCGGCGCGTGAGGCGGATTCAGGCTATGGCTCACGACGTTCTCCTTTTATCGCGCGGGTCGCCTGTCGTCGGCGGCGGCGCGGTTTTTTAGTATGCAGGTCAGGGATACAGGTGGCGGCGGGAATCGCCGCGGATTTAAGAGTAGGAGCAGGAACGGCGCGGGGAAAAATTGTGATTACGTATGTGATCCATCACAAACAAAAATACCATTGAGTTGTTGTGGTTTTGCGGCAATAAAAAAGGCGACCGATGTCGCCTTTCGCGGGGAACCAGGGTCGCTTTTACCCCGGTAAGCCAGAGGCGCTACAGCAGCCGCGCCACGATATCATCCGCGGCGAGGATCGCCAGGGCGACGCTGGTCAGCGTCGGGTTACAGGCGGTTGAGGTGGGGATCACGCCGTTGCCGCCGACGTACAAATTGTGAAAATCCCAGACCCGCGAGTGGCGATCGGCCACGCTGCTACCGTCGTTTGCTTCTCCCAGGCGACAGGTTCCCTGGTAGTGCAGCGAGGTGCCTGCCGGCAGGATAATGGCTTCTCCACCGGGCGCCACGCGGCCCAGCGCGGCGCCGACGCGTTCGGTCACCGCCACCGCCTGCTGTAACCGGCGGCGATCGCCGTCGGTTAACTGGTAGTTCAGCTGCATTTTCGGCAGTCCTACGGCATCGGTGTCATCACTGAAGACGATCCGATCCTCCTCGCGTAGCTCCTTGGCGAGAAACAGCCCCAGACCGACCACCGGCTTCGTCGGGCCTCCCGGCGGCTGGGTAAAGGCGATCGGTGAGGTATCCATCTGCATCAGCTGACCGTGGAACGGGAAATCGGGCTCATGAAACGGCAGCCAGGTGACGCCGGAGACATTGTCCCGTCCGTCGCGTACCGGGTTGGCCTGCGCAGCGGCGGCAGGCGGGGCGTCCACTTCAATCAGGGCGATCACCTGCGGCTGATCGTTGAGCCAGCGACCCAGCGCCCGCGGGCGGATGCCTGAGGCGTACAGCAGTTGTGGGGTTCGCAGCGCATCGGCGGCGACCACCACCGCTTTGGCCGTCACCACGTACAGTTCACCGCTGCGCAGATCGCGCATCTCCGCCCCGTGGGCGACGCCGTTCTCGCTGAGGATCCGGGTACACAGGGTGGCGGTGCGGATCTCCACCCCGCGCTGGCGGCGGGTCTCTTCCTCCGCCAGCGCGCCGAGCACCGCGTCGACGCCGGACCAGCGCGGTTTGCCCTCCGGCGTCGCGGCGCAGGCCAGCGGCATAGGCTGCGCCAGTCGCGCTGGGGGACGGTCGCTGGCGAAGTGCTGGTTAAGGGCATCGACGATTTGCCGGCTGATGGCGGTGGCCGGAAATCCTTCGCGGGTCACCTGCAGATAATGCTCTGCCGATTCCCAGACGTCAGCCATCTCTCGGGGATCGAGAAAAGGAATGACTTCGCTGCCGCCCGGCCGCGGACAGGCGCAGGTCCAGTGGACGCCCATGCCGCCGAGGTTAGTGGAGAGCGCGGCAGCCGGCATGCCGCTGTGGGGCGACGCCGGGTCGAGGAGGTGGGTGCCCGGCCGCGCCTGCAGAGCGTCTGCCGGCAGGCTCTCCGGCAGGGCGGCCAGCGGAAACGCCCGGGCGCTGGCGTACGCCGCTTCCCGCTGCTCAGGCGCCAGGTTACGGATATTGACGCCGGTCGCGGGGGTCAGCGCTTCGCCAGCCTCCACCACCAGGATCCGCGCGGCGCTGCGATCGGCAATTCGGCGGGCAAAGGCGGCGCCCACCGGGCCGCTGCCAATAATCAGTACATCGATGTTTTCATCCATATCAGTTCTTACCTTTTATTGTTCTCCGGGCGTATGCCCGTTGCAGGTGTACAGAAAATAGGTACTACAGCCTGGTGCGTCCTGATAAATGGTTCCTCATGATAGCAGCCATTGCCGGACGCGATAGGTCATGGCTTACCCGCCGGGGGAAGCACTGAGGCGGGCAGCAGGCGGCTGAGGGCGGCAATCGCCAGCAGGATCAGGGCGCCAAGGGTCAGCAGGGTGATAAAGGCCCCGCGCCAGGCATCCGGTGCGGAGGCGCTTTGCGCCAGATAGAATCCGCCGAGGGTCGCCATGCCGAGGGCGGCGCCAAACTGCTGGCCGGTGCGAAATAATCCCGACGCCGCGCCGGCGTGGGCCACCGGTATCGCCGCCATAGCAAAGGCCGGCAGCGGGGCGGAGATAAGCCCCATCCCACAGCCGCACAGGCCGAACCCAAGACCCAGCGCGGTCAGCGGCAGCGTCCCCGGCGCTGCGGCGATCCCGTAGCCCATCAGCAGCAGGCCGCTCATCTGTACCGCCACCCCAACCAGCGTCACGTTGCGCCCAAGACGAAGTGACAGCCGGCGTCCAGCGACGGCGATGGAAAACATCGCCCCGAGCGCGAAGGGGATATGCATCAGGGCAGTGTGGAACGGGCTGAAGCCCAGTCCGCTCTGCAGCACCAGCGCGGTGGCCAGCAGCAGCGAGGCGGTGGTCAGCTGATAGAGCAGGGTGATGATGATCCCGGCGCGAAAAAAGCGGTCGCGCAGTACGGCTGGCGGCAACAACAGCGTGCCGCCCCGGCGTTCGCGTCCCAGCAGATGGCGCCAGAGGAGTGACACCGTGATGACCGACAGCAGCGGCGGCAGCACCATCCAGGCCGGCCAGCGCAGAGCGGGACCCTCGATCAGGGTGAGCAGCAGCGCGCCGCCGCCTACCACCGCCAGCAGGGTTCCCAGCGGATCGATGCCTTTCGCCTCCGGACTGCGCACCGCCGGGAGCACCCGCCACGCCAGAGCGACGGCGATGGCGATCACCGGCACGTTGATCAAAAAGATCGGCCGCCAGCTGAGGTCGAAAAGATTGCTTTCGATGATGATCCCGCCGAGTACCGGACCGAGGATCCCGGCGGCGCCGCCGAGCAGGCCGAAAATACTCATCACCCGGAAACGTTCGTGCGGGCGATACAGAACCTGCATCAGGGAGAGGATTTGCGGGCCCATCATCGCCCCGCTGGCCCCCTGCGCAATACGCATCGCGACCAGCATCTCCGGGCTGATGGCCAGCCCGCAGCCGGCCGACGCGGCGCCAAACGCCAGCAGGCCGCTAATGAACATCCGCCGGTAGCCATACAGATCGCCGAGACGGCCGCCGGTAAGCAGCAGAATGGAGAAAAAGAACAGGTAGCCGGTTACCACCCATTCGATTTGCCGCGGGCTGGCGAGCAGGTCGCGCTGTACCACCGGGATGGCGACATTGATGATTGAAACGTCGATGATCTCCAGCACCAGCGCTATCGAAACCACCAGCGTGGCCAGCGTGCGCTGCCGTTCGCTGGTGTAGGGAGGCGCCTGAACTGTGGCCGCCGAAGCGTTATTGAGCATGATGTACCTTTAGATTTAGTTAAAAACTTGTTAAATAATATTGACAATTTATAGCAAACAGAGATTAGAATTAGAGCACTCATTCTGGTTATGCCGCGTCAGATCCTGCCGCTGACCGTTAAGCCAGAGGGGAAGGCGTCACACTGCCGCTCCTAAACAGAATAAGAATTCTTATTCTAATTTTGTTTGTTTTGATCTGGCAAGTAGAGAAGGGGGTCGGATGTATTTGTCCGCATGTATTGAATGGCTGTTTCGTGAAGAGTATCCCGATTTCAGCGATCGGGTCCGGGCGGCGAAAGCGCAGGGATTCAGCCACGTTGAGTTTCACCTCTGGCGCGATAAACCGCTGGCAGCGCTGGCGCAGGCGCTGGAAGAGACGGGCGTGACGCTGTCGAGCTTCGTGGTAGAGCCCCGGCGCAGCCTGGTGGATCCGGCGGAGCATGAGCAGTTTCTGGCGGCAGTGAGCGACAGCCTGGCGGTGTCACGTCAGCTGGGGTCGCCACCGCTGGTGGTAGCCTCCGGCTTCAGTCGTGAAGGGGTCGATATTGCCGAGCAGCAGGCGCAGGCGGTCCACATCCTGCGTCAGGCAGCGACGCTGGCGGAAGCCGCCGGGGTCACCCTGTTGCTGGAGCCGCTCAACACCCGCATCGATCATCCGGGGATGTTCTTAAACGATACCCGGCTGGCGCTGGACATTATCGAGGCGGTCGACAGCCCACGGCTGCAGCTGCTGTTTGATGTCTATCATTCGATGGTAATGGAAGAGGAGATGGAGGAGGTGCTCGGCGGCAGAATGCATCGGGTGGGGCACGTGCAGATAGCCCAGGCGCCGGATCGCAACGAACCGGATCCGCGCAGCGGTGAGTGGCCAGCGCTGATCGCCAGGCTGCAACGGCTGGGCTACAACGGGGCCATTGGTCTGGAGTATAAACCGTCGCTGCCCGCAGCGGCCTCGGTGGCTCGCGCCCGCGAAGCGACCGGCTTATCCTGTTAAACAACTTACCTGGTACTTTTATGACTCAGAAAATAAAACGCGGCGTCAGTCTGTATAGTTTTCAGAATGAGACCTACCTTGGCAAAATGTCACTCGATCAGGCGATCGGTCACTGCGCGGCGTTCGGCGCCCGCGGCATTGAAGTCGTCGGCGAACAGACCTTCGCCGGCTGGCCCGAATGCGGCATGCCGGAGGCGGCGATCGCCGACTGGCATCGCCTGATGCAGCGCCATGATACGGTGCCGGTATGCCATGACTTTATGCTCGACTATAAGCGATATAAAGACCGGCCGATGCCGTTTGACGAGCAGGTGCGCAGCGTACAAAACGACATCGACTTTGCCGCCCGGCTGGGCATGCGCTATATCCGCTCCCTGGTTTCCGTGGCGCCGGAGGTGCTGGTGGCGGCGGCGCCTTATGCGGAAGACAAAGGGATCACGATTCTGCTGGAAGTGCACGCCCCGCTACATTTCGATCATCCGTGGATTATTCGCCATGCCGAAGCCTATGAAAAAGCCCATACCCGGGCGCTGGGCTTCCTGCCGGATATGGGGATGTTTTTAGCCCGCTTCCCGCGAGTGTGGAAAGAGCGCTTTATTCGTAACGGTTGTCCCCAGGCGGCGGCGGACTTTATTGAGAAAGCCTATGAAGACCGGACGCTCAGCGAATACGTGATCCTGGATGTGATGCAAAAATGGGGGCCGGGCCCGCAGCTGGCGATGGCGGAAACCCTGCGCCACAACGCGGCGTTCGAGCCGAAGCGGATGCTCGAGTTTATGCCGCGGATCCACAACATCCATGCCAAATTCTATGAGATGACCGACGAGATAACCGAGTGGTCGATTCCCTACGATGAGATCTTCCGCGTGCTGCAGAAGGGTGGCTATGAGGGATATGTGTGCTCCGAGTACGAAGGCAACCGCTGGGTGGAAGACGCGCAGGACGTGGACAGCCTGGAGCAGGTCCGCCGCCAGCAGCTGATGTTCTGTCGCCTGTTAGATGAAACCCCACCCCCGGCGCTGCTGGGCCAGTAAGGAGCATTATCATGTTTGATCAGCATATTATCTGCCGCGAAGGGTTCGACAACGTCACCCGCGACGGGGAAGTTATCGGCGTGCGCTTTTTGGCTCGTCTGCCTTACTACCGTGGCCTGGGGCTGTCGATGGTGGAAGATATCGCCGTGACCCTCAACGGCGAAGCTATCCCACGGCAGGCGATCCGCCTGGCGCTGCGCGGCCGGGAGTGGACGCTCGACGAGCTGGAGAGCGTCTACGACGACCGGTGGAACTTCGGTGAAAAGGCGACCATTACGGTGCTCAAACCCGGCGGCCTGCCGGCCGGCTGGCATCGCCTGAAAGTGGCCGAGAGGCTGCGGATCTCCTATCTGCCGTTTGTGCCGGTGACCACCTTTGAAACCGAGCTGGAATTAACGGCCTAACATCCCGCAGGATCCGCTGCCGTTATGGCAGCGGATTTCTTTAACGCAGGGGCAGTCACTGGAGAGCGGTGAGGCGATTTCCGTTCAGTAAAACCGGTACGGTAGAGCGCTTTTTCTCAGCCCGCCTTTGCCCGTGAAATCAGAAAATTTACTTCGCAGGCTAACCGCAGATTGCTTCAAAAAAATTCCCGTATTTGTTATATTGTTGTTCATTGATTATTCACCTCTGCGGTGCCAAAAAGAACAAGATTCACCGCAACCCAGGACACTGCCATGTTAGATTACCGCTTCCCGACAGCTTTGCAGATGGTTCTCAGCGTAGCAATGGCGGAGCAGATGGGTGAACGTTCGACGAGTGCGATTCTGGCCTACGGCCTGGAAGCGAACCCGAGCTTTATCCGTAAACTAATGGTTCCGCTAACTCGTGACGGCATTATCGTCTCCACGCTTGGCCGCAACGGCTCAATTCATCTTGGCCGTCCGGCGGACAAGATCACCCTGCGTGATATCTATCTTTCGGTTATCGAAGATAAAAAACTGTGGGCGTCGCGTCCTGACGTCCCGGCCCGCTGCGTGGTCAGCGCCAACGCCTGCTGGTACTTCAAATCGGTTGCCGATGAAGCAGAGCAGGCTTCGTTAAACGTCCTCGCTCGCCATACCGTGGCCAGCGCGCTGGAGGCGGTCAAAAACGCCGATACCAGCGGCTGCGACCCGGTGCCGGAAATGATCGCCCGTTTTAAAAAAGCGCATTAATCATTTTCTGGTGACGAAAAAAAACCGCCTTCAAATTGTGAAGGCGGTTTTTTTGTTATCTGCAGCAGGCTAGGCGGGCAGATCCTCCTGGACCGGCTTCCTGCGGGTCACCAGTTTCCGCAGCGTCACGTAAAACACCGGCGTCAGGAACAGACCGAAGAGCGTCACGCCCAGCATCCCGGAGAACACCGTGATCCCGGTGACGCCGCGGACTTCCGCCCCCGCGCCGTGGCCGAGGATCAGCGGAATGGTCCCGGCGATAAAGGCGATGGAGGTCATCACGATCGGGCGCAGACGCAGGCGGCACGCCTCCAGCGCGGCTTCCATGATGCCTTTCCCCTGGATCTCCAGCTCGCGGGCAAACTCGACGATCAGAATGGCGTTTTTACAGGCCAGGCCCATCAGGACCACCAGACCCACCTGCACGAAGACGTTGTTATCGCCCCCGGTCAGCCAGACGCCAAACAGCGCGGAGAGCATCGTCATCGGTACGATAAGGATCACCGCCAGCGGCAATGTCCAGCTTTCATACAGCGCGGCCAGCACGAGGAACGCCAGCAGCACCGCCACCGGGAAGACGATCAGCGCCGTGTTGCCCTGGGTGGCCTGCTGGAAGCTGAGATCCGTCCACTCAATATTCATCCCATTCGGCAGGATCTGCTTCGACAGCTCCTCCAGATGCGTCATCGCCTGCGAAGAAGAGAGGACCCGCGGATCGGCATCGCCAATCAGGTCCGCCGCCGGATACCCGTTGTAGCGGATCACCGGATCCGGCCCGTAGGTGGTACTGATATTCACCATACTGCCGATCGGCACCATTTCGCCCTGATTATTGCGGGTGCGCAGATTGGCGATATCTTCCACGCTTTCGCGGTATGGTCCGTCAGCCTGGGCCATCACGCGCCAGGTACGCCCGAACTGGTTAAAGTCATTGACATAAGACGAGCCGAGATAGGTCTGCAGCGTACCGAATAGCTCGGTTAGCGATACCCCCTGCGCTTTCGCCTTATCGCGATCGACCTGCACGTCCAGCTGCGGCACGTTAGCCTGGTAAGTCGAGATCGGGAAGTGCATCCCCGGCGTCTGCATAATCGCCCCGGACATCGCATTCACCGCGCTTTGCAGCGCGCCATAGCCCAGCCCTCCGCGATCCTGTATGTACAGGGAGTAGCCGGAACCCTGACCCAGTCCTAAAATCGGCGGCGGCAGGATGGAGAAGCCAAAGCCCTGCTGGATTTGCGCGATTTTGGCGTTGATCTCCGCGTTAATTTCCGCCGCCGTGTGTTTGCGCTGGTCGAACGGTTTCAGGCCAAAAAAGACCGTCCCGGTATTCGGCGTGTTGGTGAACTGCAGCGCGTTAAGCCCCGGGAAAGCGACCGCATAGTCGACCCCTTCGGTATTCATCCCGATCTCGCTCATTTTGCGGATCACTGCGTCGGTGCGCGCCAGCGACGACCCTTCCGGCATCTTCACGCCGCCAATGAGATACAGCTTATCCTGGGTGGGAATAAACCCGCCGGGGACGACTTTAAACATCACCCCTGCGGCGCAGAGCAGCAGCAGATACACCGCAAACACCGCGCCACGGCGTCCGAGGGTTTTGCTCACCAGCCCCTGATAGCCGTTCGAGCTGCGCAGGAAAAAGCGGTTAAACGGACGGAAAATCCAGCCAAACAGACGATCGATCAGCCGGGTAGGGAGGTCTTTCTTCGCGCCGTGCGGCTTTAACAGCAGGGCCGCCAGCGCCGGGGAGAGCGTCAGCGAGTTGATGGCCGAGATCACCGTCGAGATGGCGATGGTCACCGCGAACTGTTTGTAGAACTGTCCGGTGACCCCGGAGAGAAACGCCATCGGCACGAACACCGCACACAGCACCAGCGCAATGGCGATAATCGGCCCGGAGACCTCACGCATCGCCTGATGCGCCGCGGCAAGCGGCGCAAGCCCCTCTTCGATATTACGCTCGACGTTCTCCACCACCACGATGGCGTCGTCCACCACGATACCGATAGCCAGTACCAGCCCGAACAGGCTCAGGGTATTCAGCGAGAAGCCCAGCAGATAGAGAATGCTGAAGGTACCCACCACCGATACCGGCACCGCGATCAGCGGGATAATCGACGCGCGCCAGGTCTGCAGGAACAGGATCACTACCAGCACCACCAGCACTACCGCCTCCAGCAGCGTCTGCACCACCGCGCGGATGGAGTCGCGGACGAAAACCGTCGGGTCGTACGGCGCCGCCCATTGCATATCTTCCGGGAAGCGGGTGGCCAGCTCGGCCATTTTGGCGCGTACCGCGTTCGACAGATCGATGGCGTTAGCGCCGGGGGACTGGAAGATACCGATCCCGACCGCATCCTTATTGTTGAGCTGGGAGCGCAGCGCATAGCTACCGGAACCCATCTCGATGCGCGCCACGTCGCGCAGGCGGACCAGCGAGCCGTCCTGCGCCGTTTTCAGAATGATATTGCCAAACTCTTCTTCGGTATGCAGACGGCCCTGGGCGTTAATGGAGATCAGGAAATCGCTCTCCTGCGGCAGCGGCTCGGCGCCAAGCTGTCCGGCAGACACCTGGACGTTTTGCTCCTGCATCGCCGTCACCACATCCGAAGCCGTCAGACCGCGGGCCGCGACCTTATTGGGATCCAGCCAGACGCGCATCGCATATTCACCGGAGCCAAAAATCTGGATCTGGCCGACGCCGGGCAGGCGCGCCAGCTCATCCTTCACTTTCAGCGTGGCGTAGTTGCGCATATACAGCGAGTCGTACTTCCCGTTTGGCGAAAACAGATGCACCACCAGGGTCAGCGTCGGAGACTGCTTCTGGGTGGTGATCCCCAGACGGCGTACATCCTCCGGCAGACGCGCTTCGGCCTGCGCGACGCGGTTCTGCACCTGAACCTGCGCCTGATCCGGGTCGGTACCCGGGCGGAAGGTGACGGTGGTGACCAGCACGCCGTCGGAGCCGGCGACCGATTTCATGTACATCATGTTTTCAACGCCGTTGATCGCTTCCTCCAGCGGCGTCGCCACGGTCTCGGCAATCACTTTCGGGTTGGCGCCGGGATATTCCGCGCGCACCTGGACGCTCGGCGGGACGACATCCGGATATTCGCTCACCGGCAGCAGTGGGATAGCGATTAACCCGGTGATAAAAATTAAAATCGACAGCACCGCGGCGAAAATCGGCCTGTCGATAAAAAAGCGGGAAAAGTCCATGTCTTGGATTCTCTGATTAGGGATCAGTTAAGGGTGGCGCTGGAGGTCATGGCAACGGTTTTGGCGTTAACCGGCATACCCGGCATAAACACTTTTTGTAAGCCGTCGACGATGACGCTATCCCCAGGATTCAACCCCTTCTGAACGATGCGTAAACCGTCTGCCAGCCGCCCTGGGGTAATGTCGCGGCGCTGTGCTTTACCATCTTTATCAACGATATAGACGTATTTACGATCCTGATCGGTCAGTACCGCTTTGTCGTCGATAAGCGTGGCTTTGAACTCTGCGCTGCCCGGCAGACGCACGCGGGCAAACAGCCCTGGCGTGAACAGACGCTGCGAGTTATCCAGCAGCGCACGCATGCGGATGGTGCCGGTACTCGGCGTTAACTGATTATCGAGAAAATCCACTTTGCCCTGGTGGGGGTAACCCTCCTCGCCAACCAGGCCAATCTCCACCGGAAGCGCCTGATTATCGCTGGACGCGCCTTGCCCGCGGCGGGCGAGGTTTTGATAGTGGAGGTAGGTTGACTCGTCGACGTCAAAGTAGACGTACACCGTCTTCTGCGAGACCAGGGTGGTGAGCACGCTGGCGGTGTCGCCCGCGGTGACCAGGTTACCGCTGGTGATCAGCGCCCGGCTGGCACGGCCGTCAATAGGGGCGGTCACTTTGGTGAAGTCGAGGTTAAGCTGCGCGGCATCCACCGCCGCCTGCGCGGCGCGAATGTCGGCCTGTGCCTGAACCGCGGCTGACCGGCGCTGCTCCCACTCTTCACGGGAGACGAGGTTGGTATGGACTAATTTATCGGTGCGGTTCGCCTCGCTTTGCGCCAGGCTGGCCTGCGTTTTGGCTCTTGCCAACGCCGCCTGCGCCTGCTCCAGCGCGGCGCGATAGGTTCTGTCATCTATCGTGAACAGCACCTGGCCCTTTTTCACCTCCTGGCCGTCGGTGTAATTCACTTTATCAATGTATCCCGAGACGCGAGGGCGAAGCTGAACGCTCTCCACCGCTTCAATGCGACCGTTAAAACTATCCCACTGACTGATCGACTTCACCAGCACCTTAGCGGCGCTGACCGTCGGGGCGGGAGGCGCAGCATTCTGCGCGACGCTGTCGTCGCAGCCGACGAGCAGAAAGGAGAGCATCATCGCGCCGAGCGCGGTCAGGTGAATGTTTCCCCAGGTTTTTTGCAGGCTCATTATTTTTATTCCGGTAAATGTAGCCGCCGGGCAAGACGCAGCGTGAGAAGCCGCGCCACTTCCTTTGTCCGGGCTGGCTTAAGGCCATTTGTGTCGATCATCGCCACAAAACTGTAACAATTTCGAATACACTATCGCGGCGATTGTAGGAAGGCGCTTAACTAAGTGCAAGAATAATTGTTGCACTTTATGTGCGGTCCAGGGGAGATAAAAAACCGCGATCCCGGCGTGGATTTAAATGTAACAATAAAACTTGCATTTTGTGTAAAAACAGGCCACCTTTAAATGCAACTGACAAAGATGCTTTTAACCGGCCGCGAGGGGGTAACATGATGAACACTGGCGCCATCATTCAGGATCTGATTGACTGGATCGACAACCATCTTGATAGCCGTCTGGATATTGACACCGTTGCCCGACGAGCCGGCTATTCGAAGTGGCACCTGCAGCGGATCTTCAAAGAACATACCGGGCAGCCCCTCGGAGAATATATTCGGGCGAAAAAGCTGCAAAAGTCGATCGAACGCTTGGCCCACAGCAACGAGCCGATCCTGAACGTGGCGATTGCCCTCGGCTTTGACTCCCAGCAGTCCTTCAACCGCAGCTTCAAGCGCCAGTACGGCCAGGCGCCCGGCGTCTGGCGCCGGAGTATCAGCCGCTCTGTTGCGCAGACATCTCGTCAGCGATCCGCATGACCGGGGAGGGTCAGTCCTGACCCGGCCCATGTTCGAATTTGCTGCCTTTGCCGATGGCATAGAACTGCCCGCCTGCGACATAGTGAACGGTCCGTAGCTCGTCCGGCGCATCATCAAAGATCCAGTGTCCGTTGCGGAATACCCGGTCATCGCTCCAGGCGGCGACGATATCGCCCATAAACAGATTGTGTTGCTGCTGAATGTCCGGGTAGGGCATCACTTTGCACACCAGCCAGCCCGCACAGCCTGCCACAAGAGGAAGATCAAATTCCGGCTGATAAAAGAAGGGGATGGTGTCATTTTTATCCGGCGCGTCGGCATAGCTGCGCCCGCCAGCGTAGAGGACGGTTGCCATCTGGCTGACTACGGGGATCTGCACCACGAAATAGCCGCTCTTTTCCACCAGCTGACGAGTGAAAGCCTGGGTGCCAATATAGGCCACCACTTTTCGCTCGCCTGCCAGCCCAACCCAGGCGGCTGACATGACATTTTCGACGCCATCATATTTTGCGGAAATCATGGTGGTGGACCCGACCTGCAATAAACGATAGGCCTTACTTATTTCGACAGGCTGAACGGACATGGTTTTTCCTTTGTGCATGCTATTTAACGTAATGATTATCTGGATATTTATTGAGGGCATGTTCATTTTCGGGCCCCCTTTCGTAATCCACCGTGCAACGATACGCCAGGCGATTAAGCGTAAAAAGGTGCGTAAATTGTTTTCATTATTCATAATACACGAATAATCATGCCGTCTGTCGGTAAGCTGCTCGCTACAGGAGAGAAAGAAGGTGGATCGTATTCAGGCTATGCAGATGTTTATGCGCGTCGCGGAGGCAGGAAGCTTCGTGCGTGCCGCGGAAACCCTTTCCCTGCCGGCCTCCACTGTCACCAGTACCATTAAAAACCTTGAAAAATACCTGAAGGTGCGGCTGCTGAACCGGACCACAAGGCGGGTGAGCCTTACCCCGGAAGGGATGCAGTATCTGGCGCAGTGCCGGGAAATTCTCGCCCTCATCGAACATAGTGAATCCACCCTGAGCGAGTCTGTCGCGCGGCCTCAGGGGCGCCTGCGGGTTGATATGCCCGCGGGCATCGCGCATTTCATCGTCATGCCGCATCTGCCGGACTTTTACCGGCGCTATCCCGATATCTACCTGATGATCGGCGTCAGCGATCGCCAGGTCGATCTCATTCAGGAAGGCGTCGACTGCGTGATACGAACGGGAGAGCTGAACAATTCCAGCCTGGTGGCCCGCCCTCTGGGCCACTTTCGCTGGGTGACCTGCGCGTCACCGGACTATCTTCGGGAATATGGCGTGCCCCCGTCACCGGAGGCGCTCTCTCAGCACCGGGCTGTGCATTATTTCTCCGGTCAGGCGAGGCGGGCCGATGAGTTCCGCTTCGTTCGCCATGGCGAGACCTTTTCTGTACCCGTCAGCGGCAACGCCGCGGTGAATGAAACGGGGCTCTATATAAAAATGTGCCTGGCAGGATTTGGGCTGGCGCAGTTGGCGGAGAATATCGTTGCTGACCACCTGCAGGAGGGGAGACTGGTGGAAGTGCTGACGGACTGGCAGCCGCCCCCGGTACCCGTCACATTGCTCTATCCGCACCAGCGCTTTCTCTCTCCCGCCGTGCGGGCGTTTGCTGAGTGGATGAGCGAGGTGGTTTGAGGGGAGTATTGCTTGCATTTAGCGCTTCGCGATGGAGGGTAGGGTTCCAGCAGAAATATCTGGTCTGCTGATGAATCGCTCGATATTCTGTAATGCTTTGTCTTTTTTGTGAACAGGAAAAAGTATGCTTAATACGCTACCCGATTTACACAGAAGTTTTGCAGAGCAACTGAAGCTTAAATTACAGTCTGATTCGCGGATCCACTCCCTTCTCGCCGGCGGCTCGTTTATCCATGGCGGGTTTGATCAATACTCCGATCTGGATTTCGTGGTGGTGATCGACCCTCTCTATTATGACGAAATCATGGCTCAGCGTATGGCGTTCGCCGGAACGCTCGGCCATCTGCTACATGCTTTCACCGGGGAACACGTCGGTGAGCCTCGCCTGCTGATCTGCCTGTTTGGCCCGGAACTTCTGCATGTCGATCTGAAATTTATCACCCTGGACATGCTCACTCAGCGCGTTGAAGAGCCTGCCGTGCTATTTACCCGTGATAACGATGCTCTCAAGCGACAGCTGGCAAAATTTAGCGCGCACTGGCCGAACATGACGCCGGAGTGGTTTGAGTCCCGGGCCTGGATCTGGCTGCATTATGCCGTGGTTAAACTGGGCAGGGGGGAACTCTTCGAAGCGCTGGGGATGCTGTCTTTCTTCCGGGAACAAGTGCTGGGACCGATGCTGTTTCGTCGCGCCAATCTACCGCAACGCGGCGTTCGTCGAATAGAAGCCCTCGGCATTGATCCCGATGGCCTTCTGACTTCCACTCTGGCAACACACGATCGTCACTCCGTCGGGATTGCCATTCGAAGGGCTGCTGACGCTTATGTCAACCTGCGGGCTGATGCGCTGCCTGACAATATCGCAGACGATGCGGCGCGTCGGGCGGTCCTTGCCATGCTGGACGCGTATTCTCACAAGGGGTAAATCTATCCCTCCGGCCGCGGACGCGGCCGGAGGGTGAAAGGGTTGTGCGAGTGTCGTGGGAGGTCTAATTCTGAGAGGGGGGGCTAGCGGGGTATCGGTAACGTGAAAATACCAGAGCTTTTCGTTGTGCCTATCAATAGGCCTAAAAGGTTCGGATTTAATGAGTTTTCTTTGGACTGCGCGGGACAAATTGAGGGCACAAAAAAGCCCGCAGGGCTTGCGCCGTGCGGGCTTTCAGGACTTCATCGGATGACTCTGGTAATCACCGATGGAGAATTTTGGTGGAGCTGGCGGGAGTTGAACCCGCGTCCGAAATTCCTACATCCTCGGCACTACATGCTTAGTCAGTCTTTACATTCGCTTGCCAGCTGCGGACAGACACGCCACTAACAAACTAGCCTGATTAGATTTAACGCTTCAACCCCAGGCAGGGCATCCACGCGATCTCTTTTGGGTTTGACCTCTCTTTGATCCCCGTCTTAAGAGCGGAAGCTAGGGAGAGAGGGCTCAGAGCAGGTTATTAAGCTGCTAAAGCGTAGTTTTCGTCGTTTGCGACTATTTTTTGCGGCTTTTTACGAGGCCAACCGCCCCTCGGCATGCACCTTGGGTTTCGCAAATCCCGTCGAATCCAGAATCAGCCCCAATGTGTAGGTCAAGTATAACAGATTTGTGAATGTCGTTACCAGCCCCATTACGCAGGATTGTTTCAACGGGGTGGACGAAAAAGCAGCATCAACAAAGATATAGCGTAAGGGCCAGCGAGAGCTGGCCCTCGGGGAGGGGAAATTAACGTCCGGCGTGCTTCATAATACGCGCCTTATCCAGCGCCCATTCACGATCTTTCAGGTCGGTACGCTTGTCGTGCTGTTTCTTACCTTTGGCGACGCCGATTTTCACTTTGCACCAGGCGTTCTTCCAGTACAGCGACAGGGCGACGACGGTGTAACCTTCGCGGTTAATGCGGCCGTACAGCGTGTCGAGTTCGCGCTGGTTGAGCAGCAGCTTACGGGTGCGCGTCGGGTCGCAGACATAGTGGGTGGAAGCCACGGCCATAGGCGTAAAGTTGGCGCCGAACAGGAAGGCCTCGCCATCCTTCAGGATGACATAGCTATCGCCGATGTTGGCTTTGCCTGCACGCAGGGATTTGACCTCCCAGCCCTGCAGGGCGAGACCAGCCTCGTATTCATCTTCGATAAAGTATTCGTGACGGGCGCGTTTATTCAGCGCAATGGTGGCTGATCCAGGTTTGTGGGCTTTTTTCTTAGTCATAATGTCCTGAAGTCATCGTCTTATACACAGTTACCTCGATCGCATCCTGCGAGGTGTACTGCGCATCTTAGCACGAGTTGCGGCACAGCGTTTTTTTTAGCAGCAGATAAATGATATTATTTGCACTGTGTTTAAATGTGGAACCTGCTATGCCTCAGATTAGCCGTACTGCGCTGGTGCCTTTCAGCGCGGAACAGATGTATCAACTGGTAAACGATGTGAAGTCCTATCCTGATTTTCTGCCAGGCTGCACCGGTAGCCGCGTGCTGGAATTGGGGCCGACGCAAATGACGGCGGCGGTTGATGTGTCCAAAGCCGGCATCAGTAAGACCTTCACCACACGCAATACACTGACCAGCAACCAGAGCATTTTGATGAGCCTGGTGGATGGCCCGTTCAAGAAGCTGATTGGCGGCTGGAAGTTTATTCCGCTGAGCCCCGAGGCCTGCAAAATAGAATTCCATCTCGATTTCGAGTTTACCAATAAACTGATTGAGATGGCTTTTGGCCGGATCTTCAAAGAGCTGGCCGCTAACATGGTGCAGGCGTTCACTTCGCGCGCCAAAGAGGTTTACAGTGCCGGCTAATATTCGTGTTGAAGTCGCCTACGCGCTGCCTGAAAAGCAGTATCTGCAGCGGGTCACCCTGGACGAGGGGGCGACGGTCGAGCAGGCGATTATCGCCAGCGGTCTGCTGGCGCTGCGTGATGACATCGATCTGGCGAAAAACAAGCTGGGTATCTACAGTCGTCCGGTAAAGCTGCATGACGAAGTTCACGACGGCGACCGGGTGGAAATCTATCGTCCGCTGATCGCAGACCCGAAAGAGCTGCGTCGCCAGCGGGCAGAGAAAAGCGCCGCAAAGTAACCCGCAGCAGACCGACTATCAGCCATAAAAAAAGCGCTCATCGAGCGCTTTTTGCTTTTCCGGGCCTTACTGACTGGTCAGCGCAGGCTTGTTATCAATGTTAGTCAACACACCGCCGCTGTTGAAGGTCAGGGTTAGGGTCTGCTGAGTCACTTTCTGGTGGCCCGGCTCCTGACGGAAGACATAGAACCAGGTATTGGTGCCGAACGGATCCGTCATCATTGGCGTCCCCAGAGCATAAGCTACCTGCTGTTGCGTCATACCGACACGAATTTTTGCTACATCGTTTGGTGCCAGATAGTTACCCTGGTTGATGTCAGGACGGTAAACCACTCGTTCCAGAGTGGAACAGCCTGCGGTCAACATAAGAAGAACCGCTGCGGCAGCAGTCAGCGTTTTACAGCGCATAGTGATTTGATTCCTTTTTGGGCCCGAGCAGTACGTGGCTCATCTGTAATATGCCGATAATAATAGACCTTCGCGCCGTTGGAAACCTCCGGCTGCAGGTCAGCAGGCAATTTGCTGTTCACTATGACCCTGTGAAAATCAAAAAGTTTACGCCGCAAGCAACTCTTTCGCGTTCGCCAGGGTGTTGCGCGTGACTTCGCTGCCGCCCAGCAGACGGGCCAGCTCCTGCAAGCGAGCACGTTTATCCAGCGGCTGCATATGGGTTTCGGTCATCTCGCCATCGGTCTCTTTGCAGACAAAGAAATGATGGTGGCCGCAGCCTGCGACCTGCGGCAGGTGGGTCACGCACATCACCTGCGTGGACTCGCCCAGCTGGCGCAGCAGCTTGCCGACCACGGCGGCGGTGGGGCCGCTGATACCGACGTCCACTTCGTCGAAAATCAGCGCCGGGGTTTCCATTTTACGCGCGGTGATCACCTGAATCGCCAGCGCAATGCGCGACAGTTCGCCCCCGGAGGCCACTTTGGCGATTGGCTGCAGCGGCTGACCTGGGTTAGTGGTGACGCGGAACTCAATATGGTCGGCGCCGTCGGCGGTGAGATGGCGTTCATCGAACGCGACCTCAATCGCGAAGACCCCGTGCGGCATCGAAAGTGAGTGCATACTCTCAGTGATAAGCTGGGTCAGCTCGTCGGCGCTGGCCTGGCGCAGGACATGCAGCTGGCGCGCGGTCTCCAGCGCCAGCTGATGATGTTCGACCACCTGCTGGCTGAGGGATTCCAGCGAGCCGGCGCTGTCGTCCAGCAGGCGCTGCTCTTCCAGCATCGCCTGATAAACCGCCGGCAGCTCTTCCGGCATCACCTGATGTTTACGCGCCAGCGCGATTTGTCGGGAAATCCGTTGCTCAAGTTCAAACAGACGGTTCGGATCGAGATCCAGACGGTCATGGTAGTGGCGCAACTCGTCGCTGGCCTCGCTGAGCTGAATGGCCGCCTCTTCCAGCATATCCAGGACGCCGGAAAGCTTGCTGTCCATGCCCACCAGCTCGCTGACCAGCTGCTTCGCGGTATAAAGCTGGCTCTGCAGATTGGCCTCTTCGCCGTCCGCCAGTACCGTAAGGG
Organism: Klebsiella sp. KPN54798; assembly: GCF_021184225.1. NCBI lineage: Bacteria > Pseudomonadati > Pseudomonadota > Gammaproteobacteria > Enterobacterales > Enterobacteriaceae > Klebsiella > Klebsiella sp. KPN54798. Next base: position 1,184,821 of record NZ_CP089234.1, read on the forward strand.
CGTGCTGGCAGGTGCTGAGCAGCTGGCCGCTGTTGGCCAGGCGCTTGTACTCTTCGTCAATCTGCTCGAATTCTCCCGGCAGCGGGTTAAATTCGTTCAGCTCTTTAAGCTGATACTGCAGCAGATCGGCGCGGGCGGCGCGCTCCTGGCTCTGCTGCTGATGCTGGGCCAACTCGCGGCAGCTCTGGTGCCACTGGCGATAGTGCTCGGCCATACGCTGAGTAAGCGCATACTCACCGGTATAGCCGTCGAGCAGCGTTTTTTGGTGTTCGGGTTTGGTCAGCAGCTGGTGGGCATGCTGGCCGTGGATCTGGATCAGCAGCTGGCCCAGCTCGCGCAGCTGCGAGAGCGGGACGGCGGTGCCGTTGATGAAGCCGCGCGAGCGGCCGTCGGCGCTGATCACCCGGCGAAGTAAACACTCACGCCCGCTCTCCAGCTGATTCTCTTCCAGCCAGCGCTGGGCGGCAGGGGTATCTTTCAGCGCGAAGCGCGCGCACAGGTCGGCACGGGTGGCGCCGCGACGCACCATGTCGGCTTCCGCTCTGCCGCCGAGGCACAGCCCCAGCGCGTCGATGGCAATGGATTTCCCGGCGCCGGTTTCCCCGGTGATGGCGGTCATGCCGCTGTGGAAATCAATTTCCAGTTCACGAACGATAGCAAAATTACTGATGGTGAGTTGCGCCAACATAGCTGCCTTCCTGTATGAAAAACCAATACTGTGTTTTCGTACAGTATAGACTGGTTTTTTATCCAGTAAAGAGGCAGCCGTGAAAATCAGAACAATTTTTTCGACCAGCCGAGCTTGGTGCTTAATGTATTGAAATAGCTGTAATCTTTAGGGTGAATCAGATTGAGGTGATAATCACAGCGGCGAATAAGGACATCTTCGCCATCCTGGATCGGCAGGGCAATCTGGCTGTCGCAGCTGATCTCCAGATCGCTGCAGCGGTGAGAGAAGCGCAGGCGGATGGTGCTGTCGCCGTTGATCACCAGCGGTCGCGCTGAAAGGGTGTGCGGGAACATCGGCACCAGGGTGATGGCGTCCAGCGACGGCGTAAGGATTGGGCCGCCGGCCGACAGCGAATAGGCGGTGGAGCCGGTAGGAGTGGAGATAATCAGGCCATCGGATCGCTGAGAGAACGCAAAGACTTCGTCGATATAGACTTCGAACTCAATCATATGCGCCACTTTGCCGGGGTGCAGCACCACTTCGTTGATGGCGGTGCTGATACGTTTCTGGCAATCCTGCTGACACACCTGGGCCTCCAGCAGAAAGCGTTTCTCGGCGATGTAGTGGCCTTCCAGCACGTCGGCGAGCTGCTGCAGGGCGTTGTCCGGGTCAAGGTCGGTGAGAAAGCCGAGGTTGCCGCGGTTAATGCCGATGACGTTAATGTCGTAACGGGCCAGGGTCCGCGCCGCGCCGAGCATATTGCCGTCGCCGCCCACCACCACCGCGAGATCGGCCTGTTGGCCAATCTCCGCCAGCGTGCCGGTTTTCACGTTGCTGAGCTGAAGTTCATGGGCGATCTGCTGTTCAACCAGCACTTCATACCCTTTGCTGTACAGCCAGCGCCAGAGCATTTCATGTGTGGTCAGGGCGGTGGGGTGACGAGGATGTCCCACAATGCCGATACACTTGAAATGGTTCTTCATGATCTGGATGTCCTTGCGTTAAATGAAATAGTGACAATCTGTCCGCTTCCCTTGAAACCCGGAAACTGATCCCCATAATAAGCGAAGTTAGCGAGATGAATGCGAAAAAAACGCGGAGAAATTCATGAGTAGTAAAGAACAGAAAACGCCTGAGGGGCAAGCCCCGGAAGAAATTATCACGGAGCAGCACGACGACGTTGAGGCGGTAGAGCCTGAAGTTTCGGCTGAGCAGGTGGATCCGCGCGATGAAAAAATTGCGAATCTGGAAGCCCAGCTGGCTGAAGCGCAGAAACGTGAACGTGAAGTGATGCTGCGTGCCAAAGCCGACGAAGATAACCTGCGTCGTCGTACCGAGCAGGATATCGAGAAAGCGCACAAATTCGCGCTGGAAAAATTCGTCAATGAACTGCTGCCGGTAATCGACAGCCTGGACCGCGCGCTGGAAGTGGCTGACAAGGCTAACCCGGAGCTGGCGCCGATGGTGGAGGGGATCGAACTGACCCTGAAATCTATGCTGGACGTAGTGCGTAAGTTCGGCGTGGAAGTGATCGCCGACACCAACGTTCCGCTGGATCCGAACGTCCACCAGGCCATTGCGATGGTCGAGTCTGAAGATGTGGCGGCGGGCAACGTGCTGTCCGTGATGCAGAAAGGTTATACCCTGAACGGCCGTACTATTCGCGCCGCGATGGTGACGGTAGCGAAAGCGAAATAACGCTTGCTGCCTTGCTCAACGGCTGCCTGCGGGCGGCCGTTTTTTGTGTCATCGCTGCTGGCGCGAGATAAAAAAACGGCGGGCCGCAGCCCACCGTGATATTAATTCCTTCGCTCGCGCTACTCCGCGACGCTCTCGCGTAATGATTTCACCGGCATCACTTTCACCTGTTTGATCATGTTGTCCTGCACGTCGAGGATATCTATATCGTACTGCTCAATGCGCACGCGGGTGCCCGGGACCGGGATCTCTTCCAGCGCTTCGAGGATAATACCGTTGACGGTGCGCGCTTCATCTTCCGGCAGGTGCCAGTTAAACGCTTTGTTGATTTCGCGAACGTTGGCGCTGCCGTCGATAATCACCGTGCCGTCGTTAAGCGGGGTCACTTCCTCCGCCAGGGTGGGTGACATGGAGGTGGTGAAGTCGCCGACAATCTCTTCAAGAATATCTTCGACGGTGACAAGCCCCTGAATATCGCCGTATTCATCGACCACCAGACCGACTTTCTTTTTATTGCGCTGAAATTTCACCAGCTGGGTGCTGAGCGGCGTGCCTTCCGGCACAAAGTAGATCTCATCTGCCGCCCGCAGCATGATCTCTTTTGTGAACTCTTTCTTCTCCGTCATCAGACGGTAGGCTTCGCGAACGCGCAGCATGCTGATGGCATCGTCCAGCGAATCGCGGTAGAGCACGATGCGGCCATGCGGGGAGTGGGTCAGCTGGCGGACGATAGATTTCCAGTCATCATTGATGTCGATGCCGACAATCTCATTGCGCGGCACCATGATGTCGTTAACGCTGACCTTCTCCAGGTCCAGCACCGACAGCAGCATATCCTGATTACGTCGTGAGATTTGTGAACGGGATTCATTCACAATCGTGCGCAGTTCATCTTTGCTCAGGGCGCTGCTGATGACGGTATCGGTGCGGATGCCCATCATGCGCATCAGTATGCGGGTGATGGTATTCAGCAGCCACACCAGCGGCATCATCAGCACCTGCAGGGGCGCCAACAGGAAGCTGCTGGGGTAGGCAACCTTTTCCGGATAGAGGGCGGCGATGGTCTTCGGCAGCACTTCGGCAAATACCAGCACCACAAAGGTAAGTACGCCGGTGGCGATCGCGACGCCGGCGTCGCCGTACAGGCGCATGCCGACGATGGTGCCCAGCGCCGAGGCGAGAATGTTGACAAGGTTATTGCCGATCAGCACGAGGCTAATCAGGCGGTCCGGCTTGCGCAGCAGCTTCTCCACGCGCTTGGCGGGGCGGTTGCCTTGTTTCGCCATGTGGCGCAACCGGTAGCGGTTCAGCGTCATCATGCCGGTTTCGGAACCGGAGAAATAGGCAGAGATAATCACCATGACGATCAGCGTTATGATCAGCGTGGTGGTGGAGATATGTTCCACGTAGGATTCCTTAAAAGACTTAGCTCACGAACTGCTGCAGCACGCGGCTACCAAAATAGGCCAGCGTCAGCAGACCGGCGCCAGCGACGCTGAACCAGACCACACGACGTCCGCGCCACCCTTCATGATAGTGCCCCCACAGCAGGACGATATAGACGAACCACGCAATAATCGACAGCACCGCTTTATCGATATTTTCGCTGCTGAACAGATTGTGCATGTAGAACAGGCCGCTGCACAGCGTCAGGGTCAGCAGCACCACGCCGACCTGGGTGATGTGGAACATTTTGCGCTCAATGCTCATCAGCGGCGGCATTTCGCTGCTGAAGGCCAGCTTTTTATTCTTGAGCTGGTAGTCGATCCACGCCAGCTGCAACGCATACAGCGCGGCAATGATCAGCGTGGCGTACGAGAAGAGCGACAGGCCGATATGCACCAGCATCCCCGGGGTGGTTTCCAGGTGGGTGATATATTCGTTAGGCACGAATGTGGCGAAGGCCAGGTTGATCAGCGCGAAGGCATAGACGATAGGCAGCAGCAGCCAGCCGCGATTGCGCGAGGCCACGATAGTCATCACCGTACAGATCATCAGGCTGACCAGCGACCCGACGTTCAGTAAGCTGAGATTTTGCCCGCTCTCGCCGCCGGGGAATATCCGTGCTTCCAGCGCAAAAGCATGGCAGATCAAGGCGATAGTTGCAGATAAAATCGCCATTCGCCGCCAGCTGCTGTTTTTTTGCAGCAAGCCGGGGATAATCAGCGCGAGGCTGACGGAGTAGGCGACAAGGGCGAGTAGAGCAAAAACAGGCATAGGTGTCGGCTGTTGGCTAAATAAGAAAGAGAAGCAGTATAACGTTAGCAGGCCTCTGCTCCAACCGTTGCAGCACATTCAGATTGATGTCGTGTTATACTCCGCCACATTCGTTTTGTGTGTCGCTGCGGCGACCGACCGTTTCCACCTCAGGCGAGAGACAATGTTTGATAATTTAACCGATCGTTTGTCGCGTACGCTGCGCAACATTAGCGGCCGCGGACGCCTTACAGAAGACAATATTAAAGACACCCTGCGCGAAGTGCGCATGGCGCTGCTGGAAGCGGACGTTGCGCTTCCGGTGGTCCGTGATTTCATCAGCCGCGTCAAAGAGAGCGCGGTAGGCCATGAAGTCAATAAAAGCCTGACGCCGGGTCAGGAGTTCGTCAAAATCGTCCGCAACGAGCTGGTGGCGGCGATGGGCGAAGAGAACCAGACGCTCGACCTGGCGGCGCAGCCGCCGGCCGTGGTGCTGATGGCGGGCCTGCAAGGTGCTGGTAAAACCACCAGCGTCGGTAAGCTGGGGAAATTCCTGCGCGAGAAGCACAAGAAGAAAGTGCTGGTCGTTTCCGCGGACGTTTACCGCCCGGCGGCGATCAAACAGCTGGAAACCCTGGCCGAGCAGGTCGGCGTCGATTTCTTCCCGTCTGACGTCGGGCAGAAGCCGGTTGATATCGTCAACGCGGCGCTGAAAGAAGCGAAACTCAAATTCTACGACGTGCTGCTGGTGGATACCGCCGGTCGTCTGCACGTTGACGAAGCGATGATGGACGAAATCAAGCACGTCCACGCCGCCATTAACCCGGTTGAAACCCTGTTCGTCGTTGATGCGATGACCGGTCAGGATGCGGCGAATACCGCGAAGGCCTTTAACGAAGCGCTGCCGCTGACCGGCGTGGTGCTGACCAAAGTGGACGGCGACGCCCGCGGCGGCGCGGCGCTGTCGATTCGCCATATTACCGGCAAGCCGATTAAATTCCTCGGCGTCGGCGAGAAAACCGAAGCTCTGGAGCCGTTCCATCCGGACCGCGTCGCTTCCCGTATCCTCGGCATGGGCGACGTGCTGTCGCTGATCGAAGATATCGAGAGCAAGGTTGACCGCGCGCAGGCCGAGAAGCTGGCCTCCAAGCTGAAGAAAGGCGACGGTTTCGACCTCACCGACTTCCTTGAGCAGCTGCGCCAGATGAAAAACATGGGCGGCATGGCCAGCCTGATGGGCAAGCTGCCGGGCATGGGGCAGATCCCGGACAACGTGAAAGCGCAGATGGACGACAAAGTGCTGGTGCGTATGGAAGCGATCATCAACTCGATGACCCTGAAAGAGCGCGCTAAGCCGGAAATCATCAAAGGTTCGCGTAAGCGCCGTATCGCCGCCGGCTGCGGCATGCAGGTGCAGGATGTGAACCGTCTGCTCAAGCAGTTCGACGACATGCAGCGCATGATGAAGAAGATGAAGTCGAAAGGCGGCATGATGAAGATGATGCGCGGGATGAAAGGGATGATGCCGCCAGGCTTCCCGGGTCGTTAAAAACAAGGGCATAAGGCTATCTTGTTTGCCATTTTAGCGCCGGGGTGTGCTCGCCATCCTCACGTACTACCTGTACGTTACAGTGGTTGCGCACACGCTGGTACTAAACTGGCTGCACCGCCGACGGCCTTTTACAGCAGACTTATCAACTGCTGATTGCATTTTCCCCAGAAATCAGTAAAATTTTCGGGCTTTTAATATGACACCGGGCTCCGTTCCTCGATGGGGCCCGGTTGTTTTATTCACACAAGAGGATGTTATGGTAACTATTCGTTTAGCACGTCACGGCGCTAAAAAGCGTCCGTTCTACCAGGTTGTTGTCACCGACAGCCGTAATGCACGCAACGGTCGCTTCATCGAGCGCGTTGGTTTCTTCAACCCGATCGCTAACGGTGCGGAAGAAGAAACTCGCCTGGATCTGGATCGTATCGCTCACTGGGTTGGCCAGGGCGCTACTGTTTCCGATCGCGTTGCCGCGCTGATCAAAGCCGCTAACAAAGCAGCTTAATCTGTCACGGTGGTCATGATGAGCAAGCAACACACCGCGCAAGCACCTGTTGATCCGATCGTATTGGGGAAAATGGGTTCTTCCTACGGTATCCGTGGTTGGCTCAGAGTGTTTTCCTCCACCGAAGACGCCGAAAGCATTTTTGACTATCAGCCCTGGTTAATCCAGAAGGCGGGTCAGTGGCAGGTCGTTGAGCTGGAAAGCTGGCGCCACCACAATCAGGACATCATCATCAAGCTGAAAGGCGTTGACGATCGTGATGCCGCGAATCTACTGACTAATTGCGAAATTATCGTGGATTCATCGCAGTTGCCGGAGCTGGAAGAGGGTGACTACTACTGGAAAGACCTGATGGGCTGCCAGGTAGTTACGACGGAAGGCTATAGCCTCGGTAAAGTCATCGATATGATGGAAACCGGGTCGAATGACGTGCTCGTCATCAAGGCAAACCTGAAAGATGCATTTGGTATCAAGGAGCGGTTGGTTCCGTTCCTCGATGGGCAGGTTATCAAGAAAGTCGATCTCACTACGCGTACTATCGAAGTAGATTGGGATCCTGGTTTTTAAATTCTCCGGATAAACGGTAAAAGACGGCGCTATGTGGATTGGCATAATTAGCCTGTTTCCTGAAATGTTCCGCGCAATTACCGATTACGGGGTAACTGGCCGGGCAGTAAAAAATGGCCTGCTGAGCATCGAAAGCTGGAGTCCTCGCGACTTCACGCATGACCGGCACCGTACCGTGGACGATCGTCCTTACGGCGGCGGACCGGGGATGCTAATGATGGTGCAACCCTTACGGGATGCCATTCATGCAGCAAAAGCCGCGGCAGGTGAAGGCGCGAAGGTGATTTATCTGTCACCTCAGGGACGCAAGCTTGATCAAGCGGGCGTCAGCGAACTGGCAACGAATCAGAAACTGATTCTGGTGTGCGGTCGCTACGAAGGGATAGACGAGCGCGTAATCCAAACCGAAATTGACGAAGAATGGTCAATCGGCGATTACGTTCTCAGCGGTGGTGAGTTACCGGCAATGACGCTGATTGACTCCGTTTCCCGGTTCATTCCGGGAGTACTGGGCCATGAAGCATCGGCAACGGAAGATTCCTTTGCTGATGGGTTGCTGGATTGCCCCCACTATACCCGTCCTGAAGTGTTAGAGGAGATGGAAGTACCGCCAGTATTGCTGTCGGGAAACCATGCTGAGATACGTCGCTGGCGTCTGAAGCAGTCGCTGGGCCGCACCTGGCTTAGAAGACCTGAACTTCTGGAAAACCTGGCTCTGACTGAAGAGCAAGCAAAGCTGCTGGCGGAGTTCAAAACTGAACACGCGCAACAGCAGCATAAACATGATGGGCAGGCGTGAGCCCCCAATATCAGTTTACCCAGGATAAGAGATTAAATTATGAGCAACATTATTAAGCAACTTGAACAAGAACAGATGAAGCAGGACGTACCTTCCTTCCGTCCGGGTGATACCGTGGAAGTGAAAGTATGGGTTGTTGAAGGTTCCAAAAAACGTCTGCAGGCATTCGAGGGCGTGGTTATCGCTATTCGTAACCGCGGTCTGCACTCTGCATTCACTGTTCGCAAAATTTCCAACGGCGAAGGCGTTGAGCGTGTCTTCCAGACTCACTCTCCGGTAGTTGACAGCATTGCTGTTAAACGTCGTGGTGCTGTACGTAAAGCTAAACTGTACTACCTGCGTGAGCGCACTGGTAAGTCTGCTCGTATCAAAGAGCGTCTTAACTAAGATTCGCTTTCGCGACATCCTGATAGAAAGGGCTGGCCAGATGGCTGGCCCTTTTTTTATCTAAATTTTAACTATTTTGATGTAAATCAATTACAATATCGCCCGGATTTCGGAGGGGCGGTGAACGGCACTATTTTCTCACAATCAGCATTGCAACGGCGAGCCGCCTGGCTGGCGCTGTTGGCGATCCTGCTGATCGTGGTGGCCCCGCTAATCTCCGTCTCCCTGCAAAAAGACCCCATGAGCGCCATGCCCGGCATGCACCACGCCATGATGATGGATAGCTCGTCCGCGAACATGGCGCAGATGCCCGGGCACAAGATGGCGATGATGCACAGCACAGACGGCGCTACGCATACCGGACACGAAATGCCGCTGGACCATGCCGAAGCGTGTGGCTATTGCGTGCTGTTAGCCCATGTCCCGGGGCTCCTTTTCGCGCTGGCGCTGTTCGTCGCCATGCTCCTGCGGCGCATTCGCCTGCCGGTTTCTCGCCCGGTATTAAAGCACTGGCACTACTTTCCCTGGCTCTACCCCGAAACCCGCGCCCCGCCGCGGCTGTCTGCTTTTTCCCTTTAATAAAAATCAATCTGCGCACCGCGCAACGACCTCTTTTGCTTTAAAAAAGGAAAAGTATGACAACCTGCACCTCGCGCGCGGCATGGCTGAACCTGCTGCGTCGCCTCCATTTCTATATTGGTCTGTTTATCGGACCGTTTATCTTTGTCGCTGCCCTGACCGGTACGTTGTACGTGGCGACGCCGCAGCTGGAAAACTGGCTCTATTACGACGCGCTGCATGGCCTTGCCGAGGGGACTCCGCAGCCGCTCAGCGCCCAGATTGCGGTGGCCGAAGAAGCGACCCAGGGCAATCTGCGGCTGCTGGCGGTGCGTCCGGCGCCTGCGTTGGGCGAGACCACGCGCATTCTGTTTGCCGATCCGGGGCTCGGAGAGTCGGAATCCCGGGCTATTTTTGTCGATCCGATCGCGCTGCGGGTGAAGGGCGATATGACGGTCTACGGCACCAGCGGCATCCTGCCGCTGCGCCAGTGGATTGATTATGCGCATCGCTCTCTGCTGCTGGGCGACAGCGGGAGGTTATACAGCGAACTGGCCGCCTCCTGGATGTGGGTGGCCGCGCTCGGAGGCATTGCCCTGTGGGCGATGACGCGTCCAAAACGGCGGCTGAATAACGCCCTGCAGAACCATCGTCGGCTGCACGTGACGCTGGGCTGGGGCTTACTGGTGGGTATGCTGCTCTTCTCCGCCACCGGCCTGACCTGGTCGCAATGGGCCGGCGGCAATGTGGACAAAATGCGGGCAGCGTTCGGCTGGCTGACGCCGCAGGTCAATACCCAGCTGCATGGCGAGATGCCGATGACGCACGATCCCCATGCCGGACATCATATGGATGCGATGGCCATGGCCCAGCATCAGCCGGCGCTGCAGTTGGCCCAGTTTGACCAGGCGCTGGCGGCGGCCCGTCAGGCGGGGCTGAACGCCAGCCGGCTGGAGATCCGTCCGCCAGTGTCAGACGACCGCGCCTGGACGGTGAATGAGATCGACCGTCGCTGGCCGACGCAGGTGGACGCGGTGGCGATCGATGGCGCCACGATGCAGGTGGTGGATCGCACGCGTTTTGCCGACTTTCCGCTGATGGCGAAGCTCACCCGCTGGGGCGTCGATTTCCATATGGGGATCCTCTTTGGTCTGGCGAATCAGCTGCTGCTGGTGGGATTTGGCTGCGCGCTGTGCGTTACCATCGGGGTGGGGTACCGGTTATGGTGGATCCGCCGTCCGCCTCAGGCGGCCTGGGATCCGGCGCATTCGCTGCTGCAGGCGTGGCTGTCGCTCGCCCGGCCTGCCCGAAGCCTGGTGCTTGGGCTGGCGTTTGCCCTTGGATTGGCCATGCCGTTAATGGGAGCCAGCCTGCTGCTGTTCATTGCCGTTGACTACCTGCGCTGGCGCGCGGCAACGGCAATGAGGATGATGAAGTCCAGCGACTAAGTGAAGACTTACGGCGTGCTGATGACCACCGTTACCCGGCGGTTTTCGGCGCGCCCGGCCGCCGTGTCGTTGCTGGCGATCGGGTATTTTTTGCCAAGGCCGCGGGTGACTAAATTACTGCGTGGGACATGAGCGCCTTCCGCCCAGGCATCGGCCACGCTGTTGGCCCGCTTAAGCGACAGGGCTTCATTGTAGCTATCTTCACCATAATTATCGGTATGGCCTTCAAGGCGGCTATGGGTGATCCCGGTAGCCGCCAGCCGCGAGGCCATCGTGGTGATCTGCTGGCGGCTGTCGGGACGTAGTCGGTAGTCATTCTTGTCAAACAGGATGCTATCGGATAAGCCCAGGGACCAATCGCCATTGCTTTCAGTAAAGCCGTAAGATTTCATCGCCGCCACCTGCTCGGGGGTAAATTTTCCCTGAGGAGCCTGGCAACCTGTCAAAAGCGCCGCCGCCATCAGGGCGGGGACGAAATATTTTCTGATCATAATGAGTCCTTTATTATTTCAGCGTCTGCTGGATACGTTGGTTTTTCATCCGATACATATTCTGATCGGCAAGTTCTTGCAGTGATTCCGCGGTGGCGTGCTCCCACGCCAGGGCATAACCGACGCTCAGCGAGAGCGTGGCGCTATGACCGTTGTGCAGGTTGAATGGCGGAAGAAATTGTTCCGTTAGCGCCTGGCACAGGGCCTGCACTTCTGCTTCCGAGCGCACCTCGCGCAGCAGAACGGCAAACTCATCGCCGCCAAGACGCCACGCCAGATGGCGTTTACCGGCAAAAGTCATCAGGCGGCTGGCGACCTCCATCAGCACTTTATCGCCCGCCGCATGCCCCCAGTTGTCGTTAATCAGTTTGAAATTATCGCCATCAAGAAACAGCAATGCCGAGGTTTGATGATCGACTTCATTCTGCATCAGCTCGGCGAGCGCGTTACGAAAGGCGGCGCGGTTAGCCAGGCCGGTCAACGGATCGTGTAACGAACTGCGCAACAGCTGCGCGTTTTTGGCCTGCAGCTGGCGCTGCCAGTCCTCCATTTCCCCCAGCAGGCTGTTAAAGTCCTGGGCGAAAAGATGGAACTCCTCGATACGCTCCTCCGGCACCCGCCGGGAGAAGTGGCGGTTTTCACGTATATCATGCACGACCTCAGTGATGCTCTGCAGGGCGGCGACGATCCCCCGGTGTAGGGAGTGGGTCAGCAGCAGGGCGATGAACGAGGCGAGCAGAATGCTGCCGGTCAGCACCAGAATCGAGATACCGAGAAAGTGGCTAATCAGTTCATCAAGCGCGGTCAATCTCAGCTCGCCGATTTGTTTGCCCTGGTGCCAGATGGGCTGCACCGTGGGCTCCGGAAACAGCCATTTACTGATAAGCCCGCTCACTTGCTCTTTATTGGCCAGCGGTTCATGGCGCCACGCGGCGAAGTGCTGCATCTGGCCGTTTAGCACGATTGCCTGGGAGATCTGCCCTTGCTTGCCCAACGACGCGAGGGTCTCCTCTGCCGCCGCGCTGTCGCCAAACACCAGGGCGGCTTCGAGGCTGCGCCCCATGGTCGCGGCAGTGAGCTCAAGATTTTTCTGCGCGTACTGCTTGAGCGTGAAGATTGAGGCTGTACTCAGCAGCAGCCAGACCAGCGTCATGGAGATCACCACGCTTATCACGCTAATGCGACGGAGCGCGCGTTTGAAAGTCGGGCGCGGAGTCTGTGAAAAGTCCTTATTCATGTGGTTTCTTCCGGGCAAGCATCAGGACGTCCGGGTTAACCCGAACCCCGCTGTGCGTCAGAACGTCCAGATTAACGGAGAAGCGGACCCGGTCGTCATTGATGATCAGGCAAAACGCGCTACCAATTGAACAATCCGTATTTTGTTCTGCGATGAGTAACAGCGGCCTCGGGCCATAGCGGCGAGTGAGTTCTGACTGTTCAGTCGGCGATTCGCTGCCAAAATAAAAACCATCGCAGGTCGTTTTTAACGCTTCTTCACGATTACGTACTACCACCGGTTGATAGGGTAATGCATCCGGATCTTCATGAGCCAGGCTATGGGTGAAGCGTGATGAGGCAAAAATGCACAGCTTTGGCGCTCCTGTTAATGACGGCCAACGGGTGTAGGTCACGATCCCGGAAACAATAGCGCGAACATGTTCTGAAGGTCCGGCAGCAAAAACAGGAGATACCGCGATGAGAAAAAATACAGTCAATAAAAGACGGTGTAATACTGTCATTAACGCTTCCGTCAAAGTCGCCATAGCGCGGGAAAAGCCGCTGCCGATGCCCGGCGAAGAATACCACTGTTAATAAAACCCGTCATTAGATGCGCCCTTTGCTTTGGGACAATTCTCACCAGGATTTTTCGTAGTACCGATACCGTGGGTGCGCAAGTTTGGCTTGTTTTTCCTATGTGTAAATATTGTTATACGCATCGCGCCATTGTGAGTGGCAATTAATTCGTTGGTGTAAATTAAAATTTACGGAATATGGATTGAATTCTTTACTTTGTGTGGTATCGTTACGTCATGCCCTCTGAGGCAACCCTTATCGCAAACGAGCTACACAGGATCGCAATCATGCAAAAAGACGCGCTGAACAACGTACATATTACCGACGAACATGTATTAATGACCCCGGAGCAACTGAAGGCGGAATTCCCGCTGAGCGTCGAGCAGGAAGCGCAGATCGCGCACGCCCGTCAGACCATTTCGGATATCATCGCCGGTCGCGATCCGCGCCTGCTGGTGGTATGTGGTCCTTGCTCCATTCACGATCCGGAAGCTGCGATTGAATATGCTCGTCGGTTTAAAGCCCTTGCCGCAGAGGTCAGCGATAGCCTCTACCTGGTGATGCGCGTCTATTTTGAAAAACCCCGTACCACCGTCGGCTGGAAGGGGCTGATTAACGATCCGCACATGGATGGTTCGTTTGATGTTGAAGGCGGCCTGAAGATTGCGCGTCGTCTGCTGGTCGAGCTAGTCAATATGGGACTGCCGCTGGCGACGGAAGCGCTGGATCCCAACAGCCCGCAGTACCTCGGGGATCTGTTCAGCTGGTCCGCTATCGGCGCGCGTACCACGGAATCACAAACGCACCGCGAAATGGCCTCTGGCCTGTCGATGCCGGTCGGCTTTAAAAACGGTACCGACGGTAGCCTGGCCACGGCTATCAACGCCATGCGCGCCGCGGCGATGCCGCACCGTTTCGTCGGCATCAACCAGGCCGGGCAGGTCTGCCTGCTGCAAACGCAGGGTAATCCGAACGGCCATGTGATCCTCCGCGGCGGCAAGGCGCCGAACTACGGTCCGGAAGATGTGGCGAAATGCGAAAAAGAGATGGCGCAGGCGGGACTGAAGCCGTCGCTGATGGTAGATTGCAGTCATGGGAACTCCAATAAAGATTTCCGCCGCCAGCCGGCCGTGGCTGAATCCGTGGTCGCGCAGATCAAAGATGGCAACCGCTCCATTATCGGCCTGATGATCGAAAGTAATATCCACGAAGGCAATCAGTCCTCTGAACAGCCGCGTGAGGCGATGAAATACGGCGTCTCGGTGACGGATGCCTGCATCAGCTGGGAGACTACCGAGGCGCTGCTGCGTGAACTGGATAAGGATCTCCGCGGCCACTTGGCGGCCCGTTTGGTTTAAGAGGAAAGTATGGTTGCTGAACTGACCGCGTTACGCGATCAAATTGATGAAGTGGATAAAGCGTTGCTTAGCCTGCTGGCTAAGCGTCTGGAGCTGGTGGCCGAAGTCGGCGAGGTGAAGAGCCAGTATGGCCTGCCGATTTACGTCCCGGAGCGCGAGTCGGCGATGCTCGCCTCCCGACGTGAAGAGGCGGCTGCGCTCGGCGTACCACCGGATCTGATCGAGGACGTTCTGCGTCGCGTGATGCGGGAATCCTATTCCAGCGAAAACGACAAAGGCTTCAAAACCCTGCAGCCGAATCTGCGGCCGGTGGTCATCGTCGGCGGCGGTGGGCAGATGGGCCGTCTGTTTGAGAAGATGTTAACGCTGTCCGGCTACCAGGTGCGTATTCTGGAAAAAGAGGATTGGGCCCGGGCGGCGGATATCGTCGCCGATGCCGGCATGGTTATCGTCAGCGTACCGATTCACACCACCGTGGAGACGATCGCCAGGCTGCCGCCCCTTCCGGCGGATTGCATTCTGGTTGACCTTGCCTCGGTGAAAGCGGAGCCGCTGCAGGCGATGCTGGCGGCGCATCAGGGCCCGGTTCTTGGCCTGCACCCGATGTTCGGTCCGGACAGCGGCAGCCTGGCGAAGCAGGTGGTGGTCTATTGTGATGGCCGCCAGCCGGAGGCCTATCAGTGGTTCCTCGAACAAATTCAGGTCTGGGGCGCGCGGCTGCACCGCATCAGCGCCGTTGAGCACGATCAGAACATGGCCTTTATTCAGGCGCTGCGCCACTTTGCCACCTTCGCCTATGGCCTGCACCTGGCGGAAGAGAATGTACGTCTTGAGCAACTGCTGGCGCTCTCGTCGCCCATTTACCGACTGGAGCTGGCGATGGTAGGCCGTCTGTTTGCCCAGGATCCGCAGCTGTACGCCGATATTATTATGTCATCGGAAAACAACCTGGCGCTGATTAAGCGCTACTACCAGCGTTTCGGAGAAGCGATCGGCCTGCTGGAGCAGGGCGATAAGCAGGCGTTTATCGACAGCTTCCGTAAAGTCGAACACTGGTTTGGCGATTACGCTCAGCGTTTCCAGAGCGAGAGCCGCACGCTGCTGCGTCAGGCGAACGATAATCGGCAGTAAAGCGAAAAAGATGTATACAATAAAGCCAGCGACCCGCTGGCTTTTTTTATAGGGATGACAACGATGGCTGAACCACAACCGCTGTTTGACTACACCGGATACCTGCCGGAATGCCCGACCTGGAGCGAGGCAGAACAGGCCCTCTACTGGGCTGATATCATGGAATGTGAAATTCACCGCTACGATATCCGCAGCGGAGAACACCAGGTGCTGCAGTTTCCAGAGGAGGTCGGCTGTTTTGCCCTGCGCGAGAAGGGCGGGTTTATCGTTGCATTGCGCAGCGGCATCTGGCTGACCGACGCCCACGGCCTGCTGCGGCGGAAAGTCTGCGATAACCCGAGCAACCCGGAGCTGGCGCGGTTTAACGACGGCGGGACCGATCGCGATGGGCGCTTTTATGCCGGTACCTTCTGGGGGCCTGGGGATTACAACGGCGCGCTGCTGATGCGAGTGGATAACGACCTGCAGCCGAAAGTGATCCAGTGTGACATCCATGGCGCCAATGGCCTGGCCTTTAGCGCCGACCGGCGCTGGATGTATACCTCTGATACGCCGAACGCCGTGATCTACCGTACGCCGCTGGATGAGCAGGGTGAGCCTGGCCGACGCGAAGTCTTTCGCCGTTTTCAGCCTGGCGAAGGGATCCCTGACGGGGCGGCGATCGACGTGGAGGGATGTTACTGGAGCGCAATGTTCGACGGCTGGCGGATCGCCCGTTTCTCGCCGCAGGGCGAGGAGCTGGAATCCTACCCGATGCCGGTACGTTGCCCGACGATGGTCTGCTTCGGCGGGGCGGATATGAAAACGCTCTATATCACCACCACCCGGGAAAACATGGAGGACGATGAGCTGGCGCAGTATCCGCTGTCAGGCGCCATCTTCACCCTGCCGGTAGCGGTGGCAGGGATGAAGAAATTACCGTTCCGCGAATGTTAAACCGGATCCACCGGGACCACGTTTTCGCTAGGGTAGCAGCCGAGGACCTTCATGGAGCGGGTGATATCCGCCAGCTCCTTCAGCGCCTTGCGCATGGGCAGCGAATCCAGGTTGGCCTGAATATCGAGATAAAACATCTCTTCCCAGGGATTGCCGTGGATCGGGCGGGATTCCAGTTTGGTCATGATCAGATTGTGGTTGCGCAGCACCAGCAGGGCTTCCACCAGGGCGCCCGCCTGCTGACCGGTCGCCATTAACAGCGTGGTCTTGGCCGGCACCTGATCGGAGACGTTCACCGCTTTGCGCGCCAGGACGAGGAAGCGCGTGATGTTCTGCGTCTGGTTGGCCTGGCAGTGCTCCAGCACCTGCAGACCATACAGAGCGCCGCCCGCTTCGCTACCCAGGGCCGCGACGACCGGGGAGTTCGCCTGCGCCACTTTTTCCATTGCCGCCGAGGTGCTCTCGGTATACTCAATCTTCCAGTGCGGGTAGCGGCTCAGGTACTGGCTGCACTGCTGGAACGGCTGCGGATGGCTGTAAACGGTCTGAATTTTATCGGCATCCGTCGAGGTGCTCACCAGTACGCAATGATCGATAGGGATCGTCAGCTCGCCAACGATCGACAGGCTGGTGTGCTGCAGCAGATCGTAGACGTCGTTGATCCCGCCGGAGCTGGTGTTTTCAATCGGCACCACCGCGTAATCGGCCTGGCCGGTTTCTACCTGATTAAAAATATCGGCGAACTTCGCGCAGCCGCTCTCAATAAACTGCTCAAAGTGGCGAGCGGCGTACTGACGCGCCGCCAGATGCGAGTAAGAGCCCTTGGGACCGAGGAACGCCACGCGGGCCGAATGCGGGTTAATTTTATTCAGATGCTGCTGCAGCAGGGTTTGCTGGGTAAGAACAGAGTCTTCGATAATCAGCTGGAACAGGCGGGTGATATAGTGCGCATCCAGATTATGGCGCTTGCCGATAGTCATCAGGCGCTCCAGCAGATCGCGTTCGCGGTCAATATCACGCACCGGACGATGGGAGGCCAGTTTGGCTTTTCCAACCTCAACAGCCAGTCCGCGGCGCTCCGCCAGCAGAGCAAGCAGCTTCTCGTCCAGGGCGCTTATCTTATCGCGCAGCGCCAGTAATGGGTTTTCCTCGGTCATAGATGTTGCCTTTGTTGTTATCAAATAAAAAAGGCCTCCCGGGTGGGAGGCCTTATTGTTCGTCTTCGCATTCTTTCTTATACGACGAATTGCCTCCCGGTCAGGGGAAGGTAAAAAAGAATGCGAAGAAGAACGGGACAAGTTTCATGGTAAATTCCTTTAGGTAGTGGGGATTACAGTACCTGTACTGTTTTCACTCTGTCAATAAAAAACGCGCCCGAAGGCGCGTGGCATGACACAACTTAAGTTAAGGATTACTCTTCTTCTTCCACAAAGCCTGCCTCTTTCACCGACGTCGCGGCGCGGCGGGCTTCCCCTTTGTGTTGCACTTTATTGAGCTGCCGTTCCAGCTTGTTGATCAATTCGTTAATGGCGGCGTACATATCTTCATGACGCGCACTGGCAACCAGATGGCCGTTTGGCGTGTTGATGGTTGCATCAGCGATAAAACCCTGCGGCTCCTTAGACAGAATGATGTGCGGGTTGATTAAATGAGTTTGCCACTTATCCAGTTTGGCGAGACGGTCTGCGACATGCTGGCGGATTGCCGGAGTAATTTCCATTTGTTTACTGGTAATGTTCATTGTCATAAATTTTACCTCTTGTCTTTCCCGTCTTGGTGAATCCAGCATACCTTTCCCAATGTCAAAATGTGTGATCTAAATCACATTTTATTGTCACTTTTTGTCAACAAATTCATTTTGTGAGACAGGGCAGGAAGAAGTGAGATTTTACTTGTCGAACCCGATAAAGCAGGCCATATTTGATGAGTTAACCCGGCGCTAAACCGCTTCAGCTCGTCGGGAAACGTATAAAAAAACGGCAGCCAGTGGCTGCCGTTTGCGATCGATGAGTCAGGCTCAGGTGTTCTTGCTGTTCGCGGCGATAATCTTCGCGACTTTATCCGCCTGAGCGTTCATTTGCATCTGACGATAGGCGTTTTCCATCTTCGGCAGGGCATCGCGGGTGGCCTGGGTATCCGGATAATTACGCATCATCCCTTCCACACGGTTAACCACGGCAACCCATGCGCCACGATCGGTGTAGTAATCCACGACCGACAGCTCATATTTGGCCAGACGATCTTTCAGGAACACCATGCGTTTATAGGCGTCAGTGGCGTACTGGCTGTTCGGATAACCTCGCACCAGTTTGGAGAAGTCATTGAAGGCATCGCGCGCGTGCTGCGGATCGCGGTCGGAGCGATCAACGCCGAAGAAGCCCTGCAGGGCGCTGTCATCCAAGGCCATGTTGGTCAGGCCGCGCATATAGATGACATAGTCGATGTTCGGATGGGTGGGGTTCAAACGCATGAAGCGATCGATAGCCGCCTGAGCCAGAGGAAGATCGGCGTTTTTATAATACGCATAAATCAGATCCAGCTGTACCTGTTGGGAATAAGGGCCGAATGGATAACGATTATCCAACGCTTCCAGTTGCGTTATCGCCTGTTTCCAGTTACCGTCCTGCAGTTTTTGCTGGGCGGTCGCGTAGATTTCATTCGGCGGATTATCAGGCACCTCTTCCTTAGAGCCGGAGCAACCCACCAAAGCCAGGCTCAGTGTGGCGGCTGCCACCAGGTATTTCATGCGCGTCATGACGTTTTGACTTCCTCAAAATGTTTATGCGGGAGAATCTCTGTTCCTGCTCCCGATTAAGACCAGCTACAATAGCACACTATATTAAACGGCAAAGCCGTAAAACCCAACGTTAAACGAAGAAGCTGTATATGGCACAACGAGTACAACTCACCGCAACGGTGACCGAAAATCAACTCGGTCAACGCTTAGATCAGGCTTTGGCCGAATTGTTCCCTGATTATTCGCGATCGCGGATAAAAGAATGGATCCTCGACCAACGCGTATTAGTCAATGGCACCATTGGCGATAAACCGAAAGAAAAAGTGCTGGGGGGAGAACGCATCGCTATCGATGTGGAAATCGAAGAAGAGGCGCGCTTCCAGCCGCAGGATATTCCGCTCAATATCGTTTACGAAGATGATGACATCATCGTGATCAATAAACCGCGCGATCTGGTTGTACATCCTGGCGCGGGCAACCCTGACGGTACTGTGCTGAATGCGCTGCTGCACTACTATCCGCCTATCGCCGATGTGCCGCGCGCGGGTATTGTTCATCGTCTGGATAAAGACACCACCGGTCTGATGGTGGTGGCGAAAACCATTCCGGCGCAAACCCGGCTGGTGGAGTCGCTGCAGCTGCGCGAGATCACCCGTGAATACGAAGCGGTGGCGATCGGTCATATGACCGCCGGTGGCACAGTGGAAGAGCCGATCAGCCGTCACCCGACCAAGCGTACCCATATGGCGGTGCATCCGATGGGCAAACCGGCGGTGACCCACTACCGCATTATGGAACATTTCCGCATCCATACCCGCCTGCGTCTGCGTCTGGAAACCGGTCGTACACATCAGATCCGCGTGCATATGTCGCATATCACCCATCCGCTGGTGGGTGACCAGGTCTATGGCGGCCGGCCGCGTCCGCCGAAGGGCGCGTCGGAGGAGTTCATCACCGCGCTGCGTAAATTCGACCGCCAGGCGCTGCATGCCACCATGCTGCGCCTGTATCACCCGATCTCCGGCATTGAAATGGAGTGGCACGCGCCCATCCCGCAGGATATGGTCGAGCTCATCGAGGCGATGCGCGCCGATTTTGAAGCCCATAAGGACGATATTGACTGGTTATGACGAAACTGATTGTACCGCAGTGGCCAATGCCCGGCAGCGTGGCGGCCTGTAGTTCTACCCGCATCGGCGGCGTGAGTCTGCCGCCCTATGACTCGCTCAACCTGGGCGCCCATTGCGGCGACAATCTGCAGGATGTCGAAGAAAACCGGCGGCGGATGTTTGCCGCCGGCGGCTTGCCGTCTTACCCGGTTTGGCTGGAGCAGGTCCATGGCACCGAGGTTCTGACGCTGGACGGCGGACCCTATCCGTCGAAACGCGCGGATGCCTCTTATAGTCGTACGCCAGGGACCGTCTGCGCGGTGATGACCGCTGACTGCCTGCCGGTGCTGTTCTGTAACCGCGACGGCACCGAAGTCGCCGCGGCGCACGCGGGATGGCGCGGCTTATGCGAAGGGGTTCTGGAAGCGACGGTTGCTCGTTTCGCCGATAAAGCCGAAAATATTATGGCGTGGCTGGGGCCCGCCATCGGTCCGCAGGCGTTTGAGGTGGGACCGGAAGTCCGGGATGCCTTTATGGCGAAGGACGAGAATGCGCACCGGGCCTTTCGTCCGGCAGGCGAAAAATATTTTGCTGATATCTACCAACTGGCGCGGCAGCGTCTGGCAAACGTCGGCGTTGAGCAGATTTTCGGCGGCGATCGCTGCACGCTAAGCGAAAAGGATGATTTTTTCTCTTACCGGCGCGACAAGACCACCGGTCGTATGGCAAGTTTCATTTGGCTGATATAACCTAGAGAATCAAGACGATCCAGAAGGCAAACTTATTTTTCGCATAGTTCAGGTCTTTAACCTTGAATAATTGAGGGATGACCTCATTTAATCTCCAGTAGCAAATTTGACCTGTTTATGGGAGGAGTTATGCGTCTGGATCGTCTTACCAATAAATTCCAGCTTGCTCTTGCCGATGCCCAGTCACTCGCACTCGGGCACGACAACCAATTCATCGAACCTCTTCATTTAATGAGCGCCTTGCTGAATCAGGAAGGGGGATCGGTACGTCCTTTATTAACCTCGGCGGGCGTGAATGCCGGGAAACTACGCACTGACATCGAACAGGCCTTGAGCCGTTTACCGCAGGTGGAAGGCACCGGCGGCGATGTACAACCTTCTCAGGATTTAGTGCGGATCCTGAACCTTTGCGACAAGCTGGCGCAAAAGAAAAAGGACAACTTTATTTCGTCGGAACTGTTCGTTCTGGCGGCGCTTGAATCACGCGGTACGCTGACCGACCTTTTAAAATCCGCCGGAGCAACAACCGCCAACGTGACTCAGGCGATTGAACAAATGCGCGGAGGGGAAAGCGTGAACGATCAGGGTGCCGAAGACCAACGTCAGGCATTGAAGAAATTTACCGTCGATCTCACCGAGCGTGCCGAGCAGGGCAAGCTGGATCCGGTGATCGGCCGTGATGAAGAGATTCGCCGTACCATTCAGGTACTGCAGCGTCGTACCAAAAACAACCCGGTGCTGATCGGTGAACCCGGGGTGGGTAAAACGGCAATCGTCGAAGGCCTGGCGCAGCGTATCGTCAACGGCGAAGTACCAGAAGGGCTGAAAGGCCGTCGGGTATTGGCGCTGGATATGGGGGCGCTGGTGGCCGGGGCGAAATACCGCGGTGAGTTTGAAGAGCGTCTGAAAGGCGTGCTGACCGACCTGTCCAAACAGGAAGGCAACGTCATTCTATTTATCGACGAACTGCATACCATGGTTGGCGCTGGTAAAGCCGACGGCGCGATGGATGCGGGTAACATGCTGAAGCCGGCGCTGGCGCGTGGTGAACTGCACTGCGTCGGGGCGACGACGCTTGATGAATACCGTCAGTACATCGAAAAAGACGCCGCGCTGGAACGTCGCTTCCAGAAAGTGTTCGTTGCCGAGCCTTCGGTAGAAGATACCATCGCGATTCTGCGCGGTCTGAAAGAACGTTATGAGCTGCACCACCACGTGCAGATCACTGACCCGGCTATCGTGGCGGCGGCGACCTTATCGCATCGCTATATTGCCGACCGTCAGCTGCCGGATAAAGCCATCGACCTCATCGATGAGGCGGCATCCAGCATCCGTATGCAGATTGACTCCAAACCGGAAGAGCTGGACCGTCTCGATCGGCGTATTATCCAGCTGAAACTGGAACAGCAGGCGCTGAAGAAAGAGTCTGATGAGGCGAGCCTGAAGCGTCTCGATATGCTCAACGAGGAGCTGGCGGATAAAGAACGGCAGTACTCGGTGCTGGAAGAAGAGTGGAAAGCGGAAAAAGCGTCGCTCTCCGGCACCCAGACCATCAAAGCTGAGCTGGAGCAGGCGAAAATCGCCATCGAACAGGCGCGCCGCGTCGGCGATCTGGCGCGGATGTCCGAGCTGCAGTACGGCAAAATTCCGGAACTGGAGAAACAGCTGGCGGCGGCCACGCAGGCCGAAGGGAAAACCATGCGTCTGCTGCGTAATAAAGTGACGGATGCTGAAATCGCCGAAGTGCTGGCCCGCTGGACCGGTATCCCGGTCTCCCGCATGATGGAAAGCGAGCGCGACAAACTGCTGCGTATGGAGCAGGAGCTGCATCATCGGGTGATTGGCCAGGATGAGGCGGTTGAAGCGGTATCCAACGCCATTCGCCGCAGCCGCGCCGGGCTGTCCGATCCGAACCGGCCGATTGGTTCGTTCCTGTTCCTCGGTCCAACCGGGGTCGGTAAAACCGAGCTGTGTAAAACGCTGGCTAACTTTATGTTCGACAGCGACGACGCAATGGTGCGTATCGATATGTCCGAGTTTATGGAGAAACACTCCGTCTCGCGTCTGGTCGGTGCGCCTCCGGGATACGTCGGCTATGAAGAGGGCGGTTACCTGACCGAGGCGGTGCGCCGTCGTCCTTATTCCGTCATCCTGCTGGATGAAGTGGAAAAAGCGCACCCGGATGTGTTCAACATTCTGCTGCAGGTACTCGACGACGGGCGTCTCACCGACGGGCAGGGGAGAACGGTCGACTTCCGTAATACGGTAGTCATCATGACCTCGAACCTCGGTTCCGATCTGATTCAGGAACGGTTCGGCGAGCTGGACTACGGACATATGAAGGACCTGGTGCTGGGGGTAGTCAGCCAGAACTTCCGTCCGGAGTTCATCAACCGTATCGACGAAGTGGTGGTCTTCCATCCGCTGGGCGAGAAACATATTGCCTCTATTGCCCAGATCCAGCTGCAGCGTCTGTATAAACGTCTGGAAGAGCGCGGATATGAAGTGCAGATGTCCGATGAGGCGCTGAAGCTGCTGAGCGCCAACGGTTACGATCCGGTATACGGCGCGCGGCCATTGAAACGTGCTATTCAGCAGCAGATTGAGAACCCGTTAGCCCAGCAGATCCTTTCCGGTGAGCTGGTTCCGGGTAAAACCATCGAGCTGGTAGTAAAAGACGACCGCATTGTGGCAGTGCAGTAAATCACAAAACGACAAAAACGAGCCCAGCGGGCTCGTTTTTGTTTAAAAACCAGGCAAGAATTAAAACTCAATACCTGATTTGGTTGAAAAGTGAGCGGTTGAATTCTTTTTTTGAATTTATCCTTGTCACTTCAGAATTACCCCCTATAATGCGCCTCCACTGACACGGAACAACGGCAAACAAGCCGCCGGGCCAGGAGGAATCAGCGACGGAAATCGACGTTGAAAGCCGACAGAGAAAAGCAAAATAAGCGCTTGACTCTGAATGAGGAAAACGTATTATACGGGACCTCGCGACAGAGCGCTAAAGCGCGTCGCAACTGCTCTTTAACAATTTATCAGACAATCTGTGTGGGCACTCAAAGTGACATGGATTCTTAACGTCCTCGGACGAAAAATGAATACCAAGTCTCAAGAGTGAACACGTAATTCATTACGAAGTTTAATTCTTTGAGCATCAAACTTAAATTGAAGAGTTTGATCATGGCTCAGATTGAACGCTGGCGGCAGGCCTAACACATGCAAGTCGAGCGGTAGCACAGAGAGCTTGCTCTCGGGTGACGAGCGGCGGACGGGTGAGTAATGTCTGGGAAACTGCCTGATGGAGGGGGATAACTACTGGAAACGGTAGCTAATACCGCATAACGTCGCAAGACCAAAGTGGGGGACCTTCGGGCCTCATGCCATCAGATGTGCCCAGATGGGATTAGCTAGTAGGTGGGGTAACGGCTCACCTAGGCGACGATCCCTAGCTGGTCTGAGAGGATGACCAGCCACACTGGAACTGAGACACGGTCCAGACTCCTACGGGAGGCAGCAGTGGGGAATATTGCACAATGGGCGCAAGCCTGATGCAGCCATGCCGCGTGTGTGAAGAAGGCCTTCGGGTTGTAAAGCACTTTCAGCGGGGAGGAAGGCGATAAGGTTAATAACCTTGTCGATTGACGTTACCCGCAGAAGAAGCACCGGCTAACTCCGTGCCAGCAGCCGCGGTAATACGGAGGGTGCAAGCGTTAATCGGAATTACTGGGCGTAAAGCGCACGCAGGCGGTCTGTCAAGTCGGATGTGAAATCCCCGGGCTTAACCTGGGAACTGCATTCGAAACTGGCAGGCTAGAGTCTTGTAGAGGGGGTAGAATTCCAGGTGTAGCGGTGAAATGCGTAGAGATCTGGAGGAATACCGGTGGCGAAGGCGGCCCCTGGACAAAGACTGACGCTCAGGTGCGAAAGCGTGGGGAGCAAACAGGATTAGATACCCTGGTAGTCCACGCCGTAAACGATGTCGATTTGGAGGTTGTGCCCTTGAGGCGTGGCTTCCGGAGCTAACGCGTTAAATCGACCGCCTGGGGAGTACGGCCGCAAGGTTAAAACTCAAATGAATTGACGGGGCCCGCACAAGCGGTGGAGCATGTGGTTTAATTCGATGCAACGCGAAGAACCTTACCTGGTCTTGACATCCACAGAACTTTCCAGAGATGGATTGGTGCCTTCGGGAACTGTGAGACAGGTGCTGCATGGCTGTCGTCAGCTCGTGTTGTGAAATGTTGGGTTAAGTCCCGCAACGAGCGCAACCCTTATCCTTTGTTGCCAGCGGTTCGGCCGGGAACTCAAAGGAGACTGCCAGTGATAAACTGGAGGAAGGTGGGGATGACGTCAAGTCATCATGGCCCTTACGACCAGGGCTACACACGTGCTACAATGGCATATACAAAGAGAAGCGACCTCGCGAGAGCAAGCGGACCTCATAAAGTATGTCGTAGTCCGGATTGGAGTCTGCAACTCGACTCCATGAAGTCGGAATCGCTAGTAATCGTAGATCAGAATGCTACGGTGAATACGTTCCCGGCCTTGTACACACCGCCCGTCACACCATGGGAGTGGGTTGCAAAAGAAGTAGGTAGCTTAACCTTCGGGAGGGCGCTTACCACTTTGTGATTCATGACTGGGGTGAAGTCGTAACAAGGTAACCGTAGGGGAACCTGCGGTTGGATCACCTCCTTACCTTAAAGAACCTGCCTTTGTAGTGTCCACACAGATTGTCTGATGAAAGTAGAGAAGCAAGGCGTCTTGCGATTGAGACTTCAGTGTCCCCTTCGTCTAGAGGCCCAGGACACCGCCCTTTCACGGCGGTAACAGGGGTTCGAATCCCCTAGGGGACGCCACTTGCTGGTTCGTGAGTGAAAGACGCGTGCCGATATATCTCAAAACTCATCTTCGGGTGACGTTTGAGATATTTGCTCTTTAAAAATCTGGATCAAGCTGAAAATTGAAACGACACACAGTTAATGTGTGTTCGAGTCTCTCAAATTTTCGCGACACGATGATGTTTTACGAAACATCTTCGGGTTGTGAGGTTAAGCGACTAAGCGTACACGGTGGATGCCCTGGCAGTCAGAGGCGATGAAGGACGTGCTAATCTGCGAAAAGCGTCGGTAAGGTGATATGAACCGTTACAGCCGGCGATGTCCGAATGGGGAAACCCAGTGCAATTCGTTGCACTATCGTTAACTGAATACATAGGTTAACGAGGCGAACCGGGGAACTGAAACATCTAAGTACCCCGAGGAAAAGAAATCAACCGAGATTCCCCCAGTAGCGGCGAGCGAACGGGGAGCAGCCCAGAGTCTGAATCAGCTTGTGTGTTAGTGGAACGGTCTGGAAAGTCCGACGGTACAGGGTGATAGTCCCGTACACCAAAATGCACAGGCTGTGAACTCGAAGAGTAGGGCGGGACACGTGGTATCCTGTCTGAATATGGGGGGACCATCCTCCAAGGCTAAATACTCCTGACTGACCGATAGTGAACCAGTACCGTGAGGGAAAGGCGAAAAGAACCCCGGCGAGGGAGTGAAAAAGAACCTGAAACCGTGTACGTACAAGCAGTGGGAGCACCTTCGGGTGTGACTGCGTACCTTTTGTATAATGGGTCAGCGACTTATATTCTGTAGCAAGGTTAACCGTATAGGGGAGCCGCAGGGAAACCGAGTCTTAACTGGGCGTTAAGTTGCAGGGTATAGACCCGAAACCCGGTGATCTAGCCATGGGCAGGTTGAAGGTTGGGTAACACTAACTGGAGGACCGAACCGACTAATGTTGAAAAATTAGCGGATGACTTGTGGCTGGGGGTGAAAGGCCAATCAAACCGGGAGATAGCTGGTTCTCCCCGAAAGCTATTTAGGTAGCGCCTCGTGAACTCATCTTCGGGGTAGAGCACTGTTTCGGCTAGGGGGTCATCCCGACTTACCAACCCGATGCAAACTACGAATACCGAAGAATGTTATCACGGGAGACACACGGCGGGTGCTAACGTCCGTCGTGAAGAGGGAAACAACCCAGACCGCCAGCTAAGGTCCCAAAGTCATGGTTAAGTGGGAAACGATGTGGGAAGGCACAGACAGCCAGGATGTTGGCTTAGAAGCAGCCATCATTTAAAGAAAGCGTAATAGCTCACTGGTCGAGTCGGCCTGCGCGGAAGATGTAACGGGGCTAAACCATGCACCGAAGCTGCGGCAGCGACACTATGTGTTGTTGGGTAGGGGAGCGTTCTGTAAGCCTGCGAAGGTGTGCTGTGAGGCATGCTGGAGGTATCAGAAGTGCGAATGCTGACATAAGTAACGATAAAGCGGGTGAAAAGCCCGCTCGCCGGAAGACCAAGGGTTCCTGTCCAACGTTAATCGGGGCAGGGTGAGTCGACCCCTAAGGCGAGGCCGAAAGGCGTAGTCGATGGGAAACAGGTTAATATTCCTGTACTTGGTGTTACTGCGAAGGGGGACGGAGAAGGCTATGTTAGCCGGGCGACGGTTGTCCCGGTTTAAGCATGTAGGCTGGTTGTCCAGGCAAATCCGGATAATCAAGGCTGAGGTGTGATGACGAGGCACTACGGTGCTGAAGTAACAAATGCCCTGCTTCCAGGAAAAGCCTCTAAGCATCAGGTAACATTAAATCGTACCCCAAACCGACACAGGTGGTCAGGTAGAGAATACCAAGGCGCTTGAGAGAACTCGGGTGAAGGAACTAGGCAAAATGGTGCCGTAACTTCGGGAGAAGGCACGCTGGTGTGTAGGTGAAGTCCCTGCGGATGGAGCTGAGACCAGTCGAAGATACCAGCTGGCTGCAACTGTTTATTAAAAACACAGCACTGTGCAAACACGAAAGTGGACGTATACGGTGTGACGCCTGCCCGGTGCCGGAAGGTTAATTGATGGGGTTATCCGTAAGGAGAAGCTCTTGATCGAAGCCCCGGTAAACGGCGGCCGTAACTATAACGGTCCTAAGGTAGCGAAATTCCTTGTCGGGTAAGTTCCGACCTGCACGAATGGCGTAATGATGGCCAGGCTGTCTCCACCCGAGACTCAGTGAAATTGAACTCGCTGTGAAGATGCAGTGTACCCGCGGCAAGACGGAAAGACCCCGTGAACCTTTACTATAGCTTGACACTGAACATTGAGCCTTGATGTGTAGGATAGGTGGGAGGCTTTGAAGCGTGGACGCCAGTCTGCGTGGAGCCAACCTTGAAATACCACCCTTTAATGTTTGATGTTCTAACGTTGGCCCCTTACCGGGGTTGCGGACAGTGTCTGGTGGGTAGTTTGACTGGGGCGGTCTCCTCCCAAAGCGTAACGGAGGAGCACGAAGGTTAGCTAATCCTGGTCGGACATCAGGAGGTTAGTGCAATGGCATAAGCTAGCTTGACTGCGAGCGTGACGGCGCGAGCAGGTGCGAAAGCAGGTCATAGTGATCCGGTGGTTCTGAATGGAAGGGCCATCGCTCAACGGATAAAAGGTACTCCGGGGATAACAGGCTGATACCGCCCAAGAGTTCATATCGACGGCGGTGTTTGGCACCTCGATGTCGGCTCATCACATCCTGGGGCTGAAGTAGGTCCCAAGGGTATGGCTGTTCGCCATTTAAAGTGGTACGCGAGCTGGGTTTAGAACGTCGTGAGACAGTTCGGTCCCTATCTGCCGTGGGCGCTGGAGAATTGAGGGGGGCTGCTCCTAGTACGAGAGGACCGGAGTGGACGCATCACTGGTGTTCGGGTTGTCATGCCAATGGCACTGCCCGGTAGCTAAATGCGGAAGAGATAAGTGCTGAAAGCATCTAAGCACGAAACTTGCCCCGAGATGAGTTCTCCCTGAGACTTTAAGTCTCCTGAAGGAACGTTGAAGACGACGACGTTGATAGGCCGGGTGTGTAAGCGCAGCGATGCGTTGAGCTAACCGGTACTAATGAACCGTGAGGCTTAACCTTACAACGCCGAAGATGTTTTGGCGAATTGAGAGAGTTTTCAGCTTAGATTCAGAGTTGAGTACGCAATAATTTGCGCAGCAGCAAGGCGACAAGCGACGGAAAGGAAGGAGCATACTGAAGTATGTGACTGACTTTACGAGCGCAGGCAACGCAGCTGATGCGATAAAGAATTGCGTACTGAGCACAAAGAATTTGCCTGGCGGCACTAGCGCGGTGGTCCCACCTGACCCCATGCCGAACTCAGAAGTGAAACGCCGTAGCGCCGATGGTAGTGTGGGGTCTCCCCATGTGAGAGTAGGGAACTGCCAGGCATCAAATAAAGCAGAAAGCCCGGTCGAAAGACCGGGCTTTTTGTTTTTGCGTTTAAAAAGAACCCCGTCCCGAAAGGTGCGGGGTTTTTTGCTGTGTGGGGTATATCTCCCCCGGTGGCGCTGCGCTTACCGGGGCTACAAAAGCGTAGCCCGGACAAAGTGCGCAGCACCGCCTCCGGCGAAAATTACGCCATGTTCGCTCCATTATCTCATTTCAACGCAAAATAAAACCCCGTCATGGCAATCCCTTCGCCATAATCCACTTTTTCCCTGCCCTGCGCTGGCGATGATCGCGAAAACCGTGCTTGCGAAAAAAAATGTGAATCCAATCACATATAAAAATATAACAATTATATAACATTTAGTTTACTAATTAATTTGTCTGCGTGACGTGGTACGCCCGACAAGACAGATTGCAGTCTTTGCTGGAGCAATATAACAATGACAGAAAGTAGCATTACCGAACGGGGCGCGCCGGAACTGGCCGATACCCGTCGTCGTATTTGGGCAATTGTTGGCGCTTCCTCGGGGAATCTGGTTGAATGGTTTGATTTTTACGTTTACTCATTCTGCTCGCTCTATTTCGCGCACATCTTCTTTCCATCCGGAAATACCACCACCCAACTGCTGCAAACGGCAGGCGTATTTGCCGCCGGATTTCTGATGCGTCCTATCGGTGGATGGCTGTTTGGTCGGATCGCTGACCGCCGGGGACGTAAAACGTCCATGCTTATCTCGGTCTGCATGATGTGCTTTGGCTCACTGGTGATTGCCTGTCTGCCGGGTTATGCGGTGATCGGCACCTGGGCCCCGGCGCTGCTGCTGCTGGCGCGTCTGTTCCAGGGGCTGTCTGTTGGCGGAGAATACGGCACCAGTGCGACCTATATGAGTGAAGTCGCGGTGGAGGGTAAGAAAGGCTTCTATGCCTCCTTCCAGTACGTTACGCTGATTGGTGGTCAACTGCTGGCTGTATTAGTGGTTGTGGCGCTCCAGCAGGTGCTTAGCGATGAAGATCTCCATGCCTGGGGATGGCGTATTCCTTTTGCCCTCGGGGCGGTACTGGCTATCGTCGCGCTGTGGCTGCGTCGCCAGCTGGACGAAACCTCGAAGCAGGAGACCCGGGCGCTGAAAGAGGCTGGCTCATTTAAAGGGTTGTGGCGCAATCGCCGGGCCTTTGCGATGGTGTTAGGCTTTACCGCCGCCGGATCG
This sequence comes from Klebsiella sp. KPN54798, assembly GCF_021184225.1. Classification (NCBI taxonomy): domain Bacteria; kingdom Pseudomonadati; phylum Pseudomonadota; class Gammaproteobacteria; order Enterobacterales; family Enterobacteriaceae; genus Klebsiella; species Klebsiella sp. KPN54798. The sequence goes on from NZ_CP089234.1 coordinate 1,214,979, forward strand.
CTGACCTTCTACACCTTCACCACCTATATGCAAAAGTATCTGGTCAACACGGCGGGCATGACGGCCAGCACCGCCAGCGTGATCATGACCGCGGCGCTGTTCGTTTATATGCTGGTTCAGCCGCTATTCGGCGCCTTCTCGGATAAAGTTGGCCGTCGGACCTCCATGCTGTGCTTTGGCGTGCTGGCGACGTTATTTACCGTGCCTATTCTCAGCGCCTTGCAAAAAGTGAGCTCACCCTATGCCGCCTTCGGCCTGGTGATCTGCGCCTTACTGATTGTCAGTTTCTATACCTCGATCAGCGGCATCCTGAAAGCAGAGATGTTCCCGGCTCAGGTTCGCGCGCTTGGGGTCGGGTTGTCCTATGCCGTCGCGAACGCATTGTTCGGCGGCTCTGCGGAGTACGTCGCGCTGTCGCTTAAGTCGGCAGGGATAGAGCACGCGTTCTACTGGTATGTGACGGTGATGGCCGCCATTGCCTTCCTTGTCTCCCTGATGTTGCATCGCAAAGGGAAGGGGTTGCGTCTGTAACGCTTACTGATGAGCCAACTGCCATACAGCGTAGCCGGTGGTCGCGCCGGCGACATCCCAGGCAAAATCCTTCCAGCTCCAGCCGCTCCCAGCCGGGCGGCTGTCCCAAAGCTCTTTTGAGGCGCCAAGGCTGACGGAAAACATCAGGCCGATAGCGGCGCTGCGGTCCCGGCTGTAACCCTGATGTTGCGCATATTCATTGCCAGCGGCAGAGAGCATCGCTGAGGCCAGAAAATGCTGGGCTTTGTCCTGACCGGACCATGCATCATTTGCCATGTGGCTGCAGCCGGTTAACAGCAGCGAAGCAATCACTAATATCGTACGCATAGCACTTCCAGAAAAAAGCCCCGTCGAGGCGGGGCTGATAGTCAGAGAATACGGCTGATCAGCCGGTCAATGCGGATCCGCCGCAGGCGGCGGATCAGTTTTCGCACTTTCACCGGATAGTCGGCGATACTTTGCAGATCCCGATAATGTTTCACTACCGTGGTGTGGGTGCGGATGAGCTTCAGCTCTTTCTCCCGCATGGCCCCCAGCTGCCGCTTTGGATCGTGGATCAGAATGGCGTTTTCCAGATCGAGCCGCCAGGCGCGCGGGTTCAGGTTGTTGCCAGTGAGCAGCATCCACTCATCGTCAACCCACATGCCTTTCAGGTGGTAGCTGTTATCATCATCCTTCCACAGGCGGACGATCAGCTGATCGGTATTGACATAATACTGCAGCCGGCTGAGGAAACGCCGCAGGTTGATCTCATACAGATAGGGAAGGGCGCCGATGATTTTAAACGGCTGATCTTCAGGAATGTAGAAATCGTTAGCCGTTTTATCGCCGACAATAATCTCCACCTGTTTTCCGTCGCGCAGCAGCTGGATGATATTTCTTACCAGTACGGCAGGGAGGTTGAAGTAGGGGGTGCAGATCGTCAGCTTGTGTTCGGCACAGGGCATCAGGTGAAAGATGGTTTTATTCAGCAGGCTCGATTTACCCAGGCCTACCAGCGGGGTGACGGAGAGTTCTTCGTCACCAGCGGTGCCGACAAAATGGTAGCTGCGGTCGCGGAGCTCCTGACGGTACTGGCGAATGTCGTTTTTGATTTCCGGGCTTCTTGGCCGATCCGGTCTGTCGAGACGGTTAACGCCGCGCCCCTGAACCAGATTGTTGTCGACCCAGTCGAACATGATGTCCGCCATTTTGCCGTTACGGATGCACTGATAGCGATCATAGCGATACTTATCATGCTGATGCAGATAAACATCATTCAGGCTGGCGCCGCTGTAGAGGACGCAGTCATCAATAATAAAGCCTTTGAAATGGAGAACGCCGAGCGCCTCCCGGGTGTTAATCGGCACGCCGTAAACGGGGATATCTACCCCTGGATTTTCATTGGCCATCCGACAATACCAGTCGGCATTGGTATTAGAGGCGGCGGCGCCGATACGGCCACGCTGAGCGCGGTGCCAGTCCACCAGAACGCGGACATCCAGTTCCGGACGCTGGCGTTTGGCGTCATAAAGGGCCTGCAAAATTCCTTTTCCGCCATCATCTTGCTCCAGATAGAGCGCAATAATGCATATACGCTGAGTGGCGTGGGCAATCCGGGTCAGTAACGCTTCCCTGAATTCCGCAGGGGCGTAAAAGAACTCTACATCATCAACTGACTGAGAAAGCTTAGGGAGTTGGGCAAGGTGTTGTTGATGTTTATTACGCTTAAATTTTGACAACATCACAGTGCGTTTCTTCTCTGTTTATTGAAGGGTCTTCTGTACCATGCAGACGACGTAAGCGGGCAATAATACCATTACTACCCGCTAATGTGGTCAACAATTGCGGTCAGCGTCGCGCGATTATCCCTGATTCAGGGGCAGCGACAGGCTGACAATCCCATCTTCCAGCTGAATATCGACGGTGAATCCCAGCTTTCTGGCGAGGCCTATCATGCCTCGGTTATTTGGCATCGTAATACCATTAAGGCGCTGCAGGCCATGGCTTTGCGTATAGGCGATCAGCTTTTCCAGCAACCTTCGCCCCAGGCCTAACCCTTTTAAATCTGAACGGACCAGAACGGCAAACTCGGCGTCAATATTATCGGGATCGGAGATCGCCCGCGTCACGCCGAGGATCTCGCTCTTCTCTGCGCTGGTCCTGACGGCAACAAACGCCATTTCTCGATCGTAGTCGATCTGGGTCATATTGGCTAAGTCGTCATGGGTAAATTCGTTGATCTCACTAAAATAGCGATAATAGAGATCTTCTTTGGTGACCTGGGCGATAAATGCGAGCAACTGTGGCTCATCTTCCGGGAGGATCGGCCGGAACAGACAGCGATCGCCATTTTTCATCACCACCCACTCCTCCAGTTGGTGCGGATAGGGACGAATAGCGAGACGGCTTTCACTGTCGCCGCTGAAGGGAGCAAGCCCCAGGGTAACGTCCAGCGCCGTAAACTCGTTGCCGGAGGCGAGCAGGGGATGAATATCCAGGCGCTGGATCTCCGGGCAGTCGACGATCAGGTTCGAGACCTGAACCAGCAGCTGGCTTAAGCCAGCGATATCCAGCGGGCGCAAGGCGCTGCGGCCGCGGATCTTCTTATTTTTGATCGCCTGGATCACCAGATAACGCGCCAGGTTCATATTCAGCGGCGGCAGCGCCACGGCGGCCTGGTCCTCGGCCCGCCACTCCACGCCGCCCTCGCCTAGCATAATCAACGGGCCGAAGACGGGATCGTGCTCAACCACTACTCTTAGCTCCTGGGCGCCAGCGCGATTGGCCATGCTTTGCACCAGCAATCCATGAATGCGCGCCTGGGGCCAGGCCAGTTTGACGCGATCGATCATCGCATCTGCAGCCTGCTGCACCTCGGCGGCGGTACGCAAATAGAGCATGACCCCCTGTACTTCTGATTTGTGCGGGATATCCGGAGAACGCAGCTTCAGCGCAACCGGATAGCCTATCTGCTCAGCGATATGCACCGCTTCCGCGCTGTCAGCGGCAATCCAGGTTGGCAGCGTGTGGATGCCATAGGCCCGAAGCACCGGGCTGACCTCGTGAGTATCCAGCGTGGTGGCGCCGTCTTCTATCGCTTGCTGCAGCAGAGCATGCGCCTCGCTGGTATTGGCGGTTAAGGAGTCTGGTAGCACCGGCGTCTCGCGCAGTTGTTTCTGGTTGCGACGGTATTCCACCATATGCATAAAAGCGGTGATCGTGCCCTCCGGCGTACGGTAGGTAGGGAGGCCGGCATCGCTGAATAAACGTCGCGCTTCCTGCGAGGAAAATTCGCCGCACCAGTTGGTCAGCACGGTGACATATTTACCGCGCGGGTGATGCTTCAGAGCGTCAATCAGGGCCAGGGCACTCTCGGTGCCCGGCGCGGCGGCGCTGGGAGAGTGGATCACCAGCAGCGCGTCATAGTCCTGACTGTTGAGCAAAACATTCACCGCCCGCTGATAGTGTTCGCTACTGGCGTCATCGCGTAGATCCAGCGGGTTGGCGATCTCCACGCCAACCGGCAACGCCTGGCGCAGGGCGTCGCGCGTCTCCTCGCTGAGAGTCGCCAGCTTACCGTTTCGCAACCAAAGCTCATCCAGCGCCAGCGCCGCCGGCGCCGCACCGTTGCTGACGATCATCAGTTTTTCACCGCGCAGCGGGCGCATGTGGCTGAGCGTTTCCACCGCAGAGAACAGCTCATGGGTATCCTGCACCCGCAGCAGACCAGCGCGCTGAATGGCCGCATCCCATGCCGGGTCCATCCCGGAATTGGCGTGCAATAGCTTCTGCGCCGCCGGACTACGGCCGCTTTTAATCACCAGGATAGGTTTGTTTCGCGAAGCGCTGCGCGCGGCGGAGACAAAGCGGCGCGCGTCGCTGAGATGCTCGAGGTACAGCAAAATGGCGCTGGTCTTGCTGTCGCGGGCCAGAAAGTCCAGCAGGTCATCGACATCAATATCCAGGCTATCGCCCAGGGCGATGAAGTAGGAAAAACCCATCTCGCGCTGTTGCGCCCAGTCAAGGATAGTATTGGAGACGGCGGCCGACTGCGAGATAAAGGCCAGTTTACCGCGATGGATCGGCACCGGTGAAAAGCTGGCGTTCAGCCCTTGCCATGGGGCCAGCAGTCCGAGACTGTTGGGGCCGAGCAGACGCATCTGATAGCGCGCGGCGCATTCGAGCAGCGCCGGGTACTGTTCCGGCTGCGAAGAGAGGATGATGCAGGTCTTGCAGCCTTTTTGCCCTAAGGCTTCGAGCAATTCGAGATTACGCCTGGCGTTAGTACAGAGCACCGCCAGATCCGGGGTAAACGGCAGGCTCTTGATGGTAGGCCATGCCAGTACCCCAAGAACCGCCTTCCAGGCGGGGGTGACCGGCATCACCGGGCCATTGAAGCCGCCGGCTAACAGGTTGCGCATCATGAGATAGCCAGCGCGCTGCGGCTTCATTGATGCGCCAATAACGGCGATGGACTTTGGTCGCAGCAGCGCTTCCAGGCCTCGTTGGCTCATACCGGTCTCCTTTCATCCCAGTGACCGAATGATTTTAAACGTTTTCCACCTGGCCCGCTGTGATACTGCCCTTATGCTGGGTTTTTCCCGCCAGATAGCGGGTCCGGAAGCGGGTGAAGTGCTCGCCAAGCGCAGCGGCGGCCGGGGCATCGCCCGCCAGATCCAGCAGGGCGATGGCCACTTCCGCGGTACAATATTGTCCGTCGGCGTGCGCCTCGCGCAGATGGTAGGCAGAGATGCGCGACAGATCGACGGAGATAATCGGCAGCGCGTCGAGATAAGGACTCTTACGGAACATTTTGCGCGCTTCGGTCCAGGTGCCGTCGAGCATGATAAACAGCGGCGGTTTACCGGACGGCGGCGCGCTCAGGACCTGGCGATCCGGCCCGGCATAGGAGGCCGGAAATACGACCATGGGCTGATAATCAGGATGGGCGACCAGATCGAGCAGCGCCTGCGGCGGTTCGGTACGCGACCACTGAAACGCTTCGGTATCTGGCAGAATATCGGCGATGAGCCGGCCAGTGTTGCTGGGCTTCATCGGTTCCGTATCAAACATCACCAGGCAGAAGCGGCTGGCGGCCTGCGCTGAGGTTAACGTGGCGCACAGGCACTGCTTGAGCGGCAGCAGACAGCGCTGGCAGCGGCGGATGCGATTGCCGCGCGCAAGGAAAGGGCGGGTAGCTCGCGCGAGACGTTCGGCGCGCAGGCGAAGGACAGCGTTATCAGTCATGGGAGTCGCTAGTGAAAAACGCTATTGTCGCAGAGGTGAAAACGGGGCACAAGCGGTGCCCCGGAAGGGTTATTGTTGGCCGGCTTCGTTAAGCCAGCTATCGAATGGCGCTTTTGGCACTGCGCCATTGAGCATGTCGATCACTTCGCCATTTTTGAACATCATAATGGTCGGGATGCTGCGGATACGAAACCGGGCGCTAAGCTCACGTTCCGCTTCGGTGTTGACTTTCACAAAACGCATCTTCCCGCTACGCTCTTCCGCGACGTCTTCAAAGATCGGCGCGAAGCTACGGCAGGGTCCGCACCATGGCGCCCAGAAATCGACAACGACCGGCAGATCGTCCTTCAAGAGTTTATCCAGCGTTGCCCCGGTCGCGTTGATGACGTCGCCGTCAAAAAGATCGTGACCGCAGCGTCCGCACTTTGCGCCATCCGCGCTACGATCGTCCGGGAGGCGGTTCAGAGCCTGACAACTGGCACAAACGGTATTCATAACTAACCTCTGGTTATGGGTTGCAACGTGGCACGTGGCCGATATGTTTCTGTGATGTTACATATTATCGATGAAGTGTTATTTGAGGACAATGCGTTTTGTTCGATGAGTGCAATAGAGGCCGGCTTTTAAACGAAATCATGGCGAAGCGATGGCACATCGGGTAATCTGCGCGCTTCGCGCAGCGCAGGTGGAGAAAATTGATGAGCGACGAACTGAAAAATAAAAGCGGCAAGGTCAAAGTGATGTATGTCCGCAGTGATGATGATTCTGACAAACGCACCCATAACCCACGTACCGGGAAAGGGGGAGGTCGTCCAGGAAAATCTCGTGTTGACGGCCGCAGCCGCCCTGCGCGTGACGAACGAAACAGCCGCGGCGACGATCGCAAACGTGACGACCGTAAGCGTGACGAGCGCAAACGCGATGATTTTCATCGCGACGATGCGTCTCCGTGGCGTACCGTTTCCCGCGCTCCTGGCGATGAGACGCCGGTAAAAGAAGATCACGGCGGGATCAGCGGGAAGAGCTTTATCGATCCGGAAGTGCTGCGTCGTCAGCGTGCGGAAGAGACCCGCGTATATGGCGAAAACGCCTGCCAGGCGCTGTTCCAGAGCCGTCCGGAAGCTATCGTTCGCGCCTGGTTTATTCAGAGCGTGACGCCGCGCTTTAAAGAGGCGCTGCGCTGGATGGCGGCCAACCGTAAGGCCTATCACGTGGTGGACGAAGCCGAGCTGGCGAAAGCCTCCGGCACCGAGCACCACGGCGGCGTCTGCTTCCTCATCAAAAAACGCCACGGCACTTCTGTTGCTCAATGGGTCGCGAAGGCCGGGGAAGAAGATTGCGTTCTGGCGCTGGAAGATGTGGGTAACCCACATAATCTCGGGGCGATCATGCGTAGCTGCGCGCACTTTGGCGTGAAGGGCGTGGTGGTTCAGGATGCTGGCGTGCTGGAGTCCGGGGCGGCGATCCGTACGGCGGAGGGCGGTGCGGAGCATGTTGAACCGATCACCGGCGACAGCTTTATCGATACCCTCGATCAGTTCCGCAAAGCGGGCTACGCGATTGTCTCAACGTCCAGCCATAATGGTACCCCGCTGTTTAAAGCCGAGCTGCCGAAGAAAATGGTGCTGGCGTTAGGCCAGGAACGTGATGGTCTGTCCGATGCGGCGATTTCCAGCGCCGATCTCAGCGTTGCCATCGACGGTACCGGTAATGTCGAAAGCCTGAACGTCTCTGTGGCGACCGGCGTCCTGCTGGCGGAATGGTGGCGTCAGAACAAGGCGTGATTCGCCTGCCTGAATGCAAAAAAGCCAGCTGATGCTGGCTTTTTTTATGGCTGTCAATCACTCGCTTTCAGCGGGAAGGACCGGCATCCAGTCGATCGGCGTTTCGCCGCGGTCAACCAGCCACTGGTTGGTCTGTACGAAATGGTTGCAGCCAAAGAAGCCGCGATGCGCAGAGAGCGGTGATGGATGCGGCGCCTTCAGCACGCAGTGGCGCTGACGATCGATAATCGCGCCTTTCTTCTGCGCATGAGAGCCCCACAGCAGAAAAACTACTCCCTCGCAATGCTCATTGATTAAAGCGATAACCTTATCGGTAAAGGTCTCCCAGCCCAGACTGGCGTGCGAGTGCGCCTGTCCGGCGCGGACGGTCAGGACCGTATTCAGCAGCAGCACGCCCTGTCGTGCCCAGCTTTCGAGATAACCGTGGGTGGGGCGGGTAAAGCCGGGGATCGTGGCCTCCAGCTCTTTATACATATTCAGCAACGAAGGCGGGATCGCGACGCCCGGACGAACTGAGAACGCCAGACCGTGGGCCTGACCCGGGCCGTGATAGGGGTCCTGGCCGAGAATGACGACTTTGACATCGCCCAGTTCAGTAAAGCGAAACGCATTGAAGACGTCTTTTTGCGGTGGATAGATGGTGATCCCCGACTGGCGCTCTTCGGCGACGGTCTTCAGAGTATTGAGAAAATAGGGTTGTTGCTTTTCATCCGCCAGCACGTCATGCCAGGTTAAAGGGGTGGTCATCTTGCTCTCCTGCAAAAGGGTCATCGCTATAGCTTAACGGCTTCTTTCTATAGAACAAAATCGGCACGGCCTGATGCCGGCTTTTATGCAAAAAAAATTGAAAATTTACAAAATTATTTATAGCTCACAATGGCGTAACTTGATGTAAAACAATAAAAACCTCCTATACCCACGTTGGGTGAGTGGTTTTTATTGATTTATATCAAGGAATGCCGAGGGTGCGGCTGATATATATACACTCATACAACAATGGTTTTACCAATTGGCCGCGAAGAGGCCAAAATCGAATAAACACTGCCTGGGAGGCATCAAATGATTACTGGTATCCAAATTACTAAAGCGGCAAACGACGACCTGCTCAACTCTTTCTGGCTGCTGGATAGCGAAAAAGGCGAAGCGCGCTGCCTGTGCGCCAAAGGTGGTTTTGCGGAAGATGATGTGGTTGCGGTAAGCAAACTGGGTGAAATCGAATACCGTGAAATCCCGGTGGACGTGAAACCGGAAGTGCGCGTCGAAGGCGGTCAGCACCTGAACGTTAACGTGCTGCGTCGCGAAACCCTGCTGGACGCGGTTGAGCATCCGGAAAAATATCCGCAGCTGACCATTCGTGTTTCCGGCTACGCGGTACGCTTCAACTCTCTGACGCCGGAACAGCAGCGCGACGTTATCGCCCGTACCTTTACCGAAAGCCTGTAAGGCTAACGCCAGATGTGAAAACGCCGGGATATCCCGGCGTTTTTTTTACTCATCGCTGGACGCTGATGGCGTCCCGGCCGCGCTTGGCTTCCGGCGCTTACCGATATTTTTCGTATCGCGGTGGCGCTTCTTCACCCGCGGTTTCTCTTTTTCATCTTTTTTCTTCTGCGCACGCTTCGCCAGCACTTTCTTCGATGGCTTACCCGTCAGCTTCTCGCTCGGCGCACGGGTCGTCGGGCGCAGTTCATCGATAACTCTGGCTTTCAACGGCTCTTCAATATAGCGACCAATCTTACCCAGCAGCAGGTGGTCATGAGCCTCGACCAGAGAAATGGCGGTCCCTTTTTTACCGGCGCGGCCGGTACGACCGATACGGTGCAGGTAGGTATCCGCGGTACGCGGCATATCGAAGTTAAAGACGTGGCTGACGTCCGGAATATCGATACCGCGGGCAGCGACGTCGGTGGCGATCAGCACGTTGACGCGGCCGTCGGTCAGGCGCTTGATAGCTTCGTTTCGCTTGGCCTGCACCATCTCGCCTTCCAGCCAGCAGGTGTTAATCCCGGCCTCACGCAGCCAGTTAGCCAGCTCATGCACGCGCTCACGCTTACGCACAAACACGATAGCGCGGGTGGCTTCCGGCTGTTGCAGCAGATTCACCAGCAGTTTGGTTTTATGTTCGATATCGTCGGCGCGGTAGTACCACTGATGGATTTTCTTACGCTCGCGGGTTGACGGATTGGCGGAAACTTCAACCGGCTCCTCCAGCAGACGCTCAGCAAAGTCTTTGATCGCATCGCCTTCCAGCGTCGCGGAGAACAGCATAGTCTGCTTGCGCCAGCGAGTTTCACCGGCGATGGTTTCGATATCCTGGGCAAAACCCATATCCAGCATGCGGTCGGCTTCATCGAGGATTAGGGTCTCGACGGCGCGGCAGTCGAAATTCTCTTCTTTAATATATTGCAGCAGGCGACCGGTGGTGGCGACTACGATGTCCTGGTTTTCGCTGAACACTTCCGCGTGGTTCATGTACGCCACGCCGCCGGTAATGGTAGCGATGTCCAGATGGGTATGCTTCGCCAGCTCGCGGGCGTGGTCGGCCACCTGCATCGCCAGCTCACGGGTCGGCGTCAGGATAAGAATGCGCGGCGGGCCGGATTTCTTACGCGGGAAATCGAGCAGGTGCTGCAACGCTGGCAGCAGATACGCCGCCGTTTTACCGGTGCCGGTCGGCGCTGAACCGAGAATGTCACGGCCATCGAGCGCAGGCGGAATAGCGGCGGCCTGAATGGCTGTCGGGCGAGTGAAACCTTTATCCTGGAGGGCCTCCAGCAGGTTTTCGTCGAGTTCAAGTTCGGAAAAAGTCGTTACAGTCATGTTCTACCTCTGAGTGGGCCGCCGATTATAGACGTTACTGACGTAATGTTCATCTGTTTGTAAGGCTATCTGTTCTCCGGTATTGTGCATAGCCTTAGGTTCAGGAGTTTTTGTCGGCAAGGTTATTGAGGATGTCTCAGTCGAAGTTTGCGCTGCCGCGCAATGGTTTTACCTTCAAACGGTTCTTTGTCGCTCACGATCGCTGCGCCATGAAGGTGGGTACCGACGGCATTTTGCTGGGCGCCTGGGCGCCGATTGCCGGAGTGAAGCATGTGCTGGATATTGGCGCGGGCAGCGGCTTGCTGGCGCTGATGCTCGCGCAGCGTACCGGAGATGATGTGCATGTCGAGGCGGTAGAACTGGACGAAGAGGCCGCCGCTCAGGCGCGGGAAAACGCCCTCGCGTCGCCGTGGGCTTCGCGGATTGAGGTCTGGCAGGCCGATATTCATCAGTGGCAGCCGTCGCAAACTCGACGCTATGAACTGATAATCAGTAATCCGCCCTTTTTTGCCGAAGGCGTGCCATGCGCGACCTCGCAGCGAGAGCAGGCGCGGTACACCACTACGCTCGATCACGCCTCCCTGCTGACCTGTGCCGCAGAGCATATTACCGAAGAAGGTTTTTTTTGCGTGGTGTTGCCGGTGGATATTGGTAATGCGTTCATCGAACGGGCAAGGGCGATGGGCTGGCATCTGCGACTGCGTACTGACGTGGCGGAGACCGAGCTGCGACCGCCGCATCGGGTGCTGCTGGCTTTCTCCCCGACGGCAGGGGAGTGTTTCAGCGACAGGCTGGCGATCCGCGGGCCAGAGCAGCAATATTCGGAAGGCTTTACCGCTCTGACCGAGGACTTTTATCTCTTTATGTGAGCCAGGGGCGAGAGTATCGACGGGCCGCTGTCAGGCAGCGGCTGCGGATAGTCGAGGGTATAATGCAGACCGCGGCTCTCCTTACGCAACATCGCGCAGCGTACGATAAGCTCCGCCACCTGCACCAGATTGCGCAGTTCCAGCAAATTATTCGAGACGCGGAAGCGGGCGTAATACTCATCCAGCTCCTGCTGGAGCATGGTAATGCGCCGCAGGGCGCGCTCCAGCCTGCGGGTGGTGCGCACAATCCCCACGTAATCCCACATCAGCAGGCGCAGTTCGTGCCAGTTGTGCTGGATAACCACCAGTTCATCCGGGATCTCCACCTGACTTTCATCCCATGCTGGCAGCGTGGCGACCTTCTGGGCGAGCGGCAGGCGCCGGGCAATATCCTCCGCGGCGGACCAGCCATAGACCAGGCACTCCAGCAACGAGTTCGACGCCATACGATTCGCGCCGTGCAGCCCGGTGTAGCTAACTTCGCCGATGGCGTATAAACCATCGACGTCGGTGCGGCCATTATCATCCACCATCACGCCGCCGCAGGTGTAATGCGCGGCGGGGACGACCGGCACCGGCTCTTTGGTTAAATCAATTCCCAGGCCGAGCAGCTTTTCATAAATCATCGGGAAATGCTGGCGAACAAACGCCTCGGGTTTATGGCTGATATCAAGGAACATACAGTCTACGCCCAGGCGCTTCATTTCATGGTCGATGGCGCGGGCGACGATATCGCGCGGGGCCAGCTCGCCGCGCTCGTCAAAGTCCGGCATAAAGCGGGTGCCATCCGGGCGTTTAAGGTGGGCGCCTTCGCCGCGCAGCGCTTCAGTAAGCAGGAAATTACGCGCCTGGGGGTGATATAGCGCGGTGGGGTGGAACTGGTTAAACTCCAGATTCGCCACCCGACATCCCGCCCGCCAGGCCATCGCAATCCCGTCTCCGGAAGAGACGTCGGGGTTAGTGGTATATTGGTAAACCTTCGCGGCCCCGCCGGTAGCGAGTACTACGGCTTTCGCGCTGCAGGTTTCCACCCGCTCTTTATTACGATTCCAGATCCATGCCCCGACCACCCGGCGGGTGCCCGGCAGGCCAATCTTATCCGATACGATCAAATCGACGGCATTGCTGCGCTCAAGGATGCGGATATTAGGATGGGCAAGCGCTTTATCGACCAGCGTCGTCTCTACCGCTTTGCCGGTGGCGTCGGCGGCGTGAAGAATGCGCCGATGGCTGTGCCCCCCTTCGCGCGTGAGATGATAGCTCTCTTCGCCATTGGCCTGGACCTGGGTGTCAAACAGCACTCCCTGATCGATAAGCCACTGGACGCATGATCGGGCGTTGCTGGCGACGAAGGTGACCGCATGACGATCGCAGAGCCCCGCGCCGGCGATGAGGGTATCTTCGACATGGGATTCAATACTGTCCGTCTCATCGAAGACGGCGGCAATCCCACCCTGGGCGTAGAACGTCGAACCTTCGCTGATCGGCCCTTTACTCAGCACTGTCACCGAACTGTGCTCAGCCAGGCGCAGGGCAAGGGAAAGACCGGCAGCGCCGCTGCCGATAATCAACACATCACAAGAGAAGTCAGGAGTGGTATTCATTGTCTTTGTTTAATTTACTAAACACATTTAGCTCACAATAGCACCGGTCCGTGAGGAATCGTACAATTTTTTTGTCTGCTGTTGTGACGGCTAAACAAAAGGCGAACGGAAACGGCGTCTTGCGCGCTGAAAATGAGACGCGGGGCAGGTTGATGGCATTGGATTTTATAGTGAAATAAACGGCGTGTTACGATACCCTTCAGACGGGCCTGCGCTTTTTCTTATTGACTTACCTATCGTTTAGCAACCTGGGCATATAATGATTGATAACGATCTGCCGCCGTTGCCAGACAAAAAACAAAAAGCGTAACGGAACTTTATTGTTTTCATGCACTCCAACAGTCAGCTTGCTCATAATGCAGATTTTGGGTGGTGTTTTGAAGACGCATGGGAATTGGGTTTGGGGAGACATTACCTCGGATGAGCGAGCAGTTAACGGATCAGGTCCTTGTTGAACGGGTCCAGAAAGGAGATCAGAAAGCGTTTAATTTGCTGGTAGTGCGCTATCAGCATAAGGTCGCGAGCCTGGTTTCCCGCTATGTACCGCCGGGCGATATCGCTGACGTTGTTCAGGAATCGTTCGTTAAGGCATGGCGTGCGCTGGACTCTTTCCGGGGAGATAGCGCTTTTTACACCTGGTTATACCGTATCGCCGTCAACACGGCGAAGAATTATCTGGTTGCTCAGGGGCGCCGTCCGCCGTCCAGCGATGTTGACGCCAACGAGGCGGAAAACTTCGAAAGCGGCGGGGCGTTGAAAGAAATTTCGAACCCTGAGAACTTAATGTTGTCAGAAGAACTGAGACAAATAGTTTTTCGTACCATTGAATCGCTCCCGGAAGATTTACGCATGGCAATTACGTTACGGGAGCTGGATGGCCTGAGCTATGAAGAGATAGCCGCTATCATGGATTGTCCGGTTGGGACGGTGCGTTCGCGTATCTTCCGGGCGCGAGAAGCTATTGATAATAAAGTTCAACCGCTTATCAGGCGTTGACGATAGCGGAATACTGGAAAAGGGTATCAGGCATGCAGAAAGAAAAACTTTCGGCTTTAATGGATGGTGAAACGCTGGATAACGAACTGCTCAACGAGCTGAGTCGTTCTTCTGAGATGCAAAAAACCTGGGAGAGTTATCACCTTATCCGCGATACGCTGCGTGGCGATACCGCTGAGGTGCTGCAATTTGATATCTCCGCCCGGGTGATGGCCGCCATTGAAAATGAGCCCGTTCGTCAGACGGCGCCGCTTATTCCTGAATCTCAGCCCGCACCGCATCAGTGGCGGCAGATGCCGTTCTGGAACAAGGTGCGTCCGTGGGCCAGCTCCCTGACTCAAATGGGCGTTGCCGCCTGTGTATCGCTTGCGGTTATCGTCGGCGTCCAGCACTATAATGGTCAGTCTGATTCCGCTCAGCAGCCAGAAGCGCCGGTGTTCAATACGCTGCCCATGATGGGTAAAGCAAGCCCGGTAAGTCTTGGCGTGCCGGCTGACGCGTCAGCGGGAAGCGGCCAGCAGGCGCAGGTCCAGGAACAGCGCCGCCGAATTAACGCCATGCTGCAGGACTACGAACTGCAGCGCCGCCTGCACGCTGAGCAGCTTCAGTTTGGCCAGGCCCAGACTCAGCAGGCCGCAGTCCAGGTACCGGGCTATCAAACTTTAGGAACGCAATCGCAGTAATGAAGCAACTTTGGTGTGCCATGTCGCTCATGGCAGGCAGCCTGTTGTTCTCTGTCAACGCCTCGGCTGATACATCGTCCGGGGCGTTGTTGCAGCAGATGAACCTGGCCAGCCAGTCTCTCAATTATGAGCTGTCTTTTGTTAGCATCAGCAAACAAGGCGTTGAGTCGCTGCGCTATCGTCACGCGCGACTGAACAACCAACCGCTGGCGCAGTTGCTGCAGCTGGACGGTCCGCGCCGGGAAGTGGTCCTGCGCGGCACGGAAATCAGCTATTTTGAACCCGGTCTCGATCCGTTCACCCTGAACGGCGACTATATCGTCGATTCGCTGCCATCGCTGGTATATAGCGATTTCAAACGCCTCTCCGCGGCGTATGATTTTATCTCCGTGGGCCGTACCCGTATCGCTGACCGCCTCTGCGACGTGATCCGCGTCGTGGCTCGCGACGGCACGCGCTACAGCTTTATCGCCTGGCTGGATGCTGAAACCAAGCTGCCGCTGCGCGTCGATTTGCTCGACCGCGACGGGGAAACGCTGGAGCAGTTCCGGGTCGTCTCCTTCAACGTTGGCGATAACGTCAGCGCCAGCATGGAGACGCTGGCAAAAGCGAATTTGCCGCCGCAGCTGTCGGTGCCTGAAGGAGGCGACAAAGCTAACTTCAACTGGGCGCCGACGTGGCTCCCGCAGGGCGTGACTGAGGTTTCCAGCAGCCAGCGCCGTCTTCCCACCTTTGACGGTCCGGTAGAATCACGTCTCTATTCCGACGGCTTGTTCAGCTTCTCGATCAATATCAACCGCGCCACGGCGGCCAGCAGCGACCAGCTGTTGCGCACCGGCCGACGCACCGTCAGCACGACTGTGCGCGATAACGCGGAGATAACCGTAGTGGGCGAGCTGCCGCCGCAGACGGCGAAGCGTATCTCTGACAGTATTAAATTCAAGGCAGTACAATGATTAAAGAGTGGGCTACCGTGGTTTCCTGGCATAACGGCGTGGCGCAGGTGCACTGCGACGTTAAAGCCTCCTGCAGCAGCTGCGCCTCCCGTGCCGGCTGTGGTAGCCGGGTGCTAAACAAGCTGGGGCCGCAGACCAGCCATACCATTAGCGTGCCCTGCGAGCAGCCGTTGGCCGCGGGGCAAAAAGTGGAGCTGGGGATCGCTGAAAGCAGCCTGCTGGGCTCAGCGATGCTGGTGTATATGGCGCCGCTGGCGGGGCTGTTTGTAATGGCGTCTATTTTTCAGGTGCTGTTTGCCAGCGATATTGCGTCACTTTGCGGCGCGCTGCTGGGCGGCGTCGGCGGCTTCCTGGTGGCGCGCGGTCTGTCGCCGCGACTGGCGGCACGTCAGTCCTGGCAGCCGGTGATTTTGAACGTCGCACTGCCGCCGGATCTGCTGCGTGTTGATACGCCTTCCTCCGACATGGGCCAGTGATTTCACTGGCCCTTATCTTTATTTACCTTTCCTGTTACAACGCCACAATTTCTGCGGGTATGCTGGATCTAACAGCATTTCCTGGTTTCGCGGATGTAGTGTAGAATGCGGCGTTTTCGGATTAAAAAACGTCAGGCACAGTACAGCGGCCTCATGATACTCGTAAGGCATAATTAACTCTAAATATGAAGAATATACGTAACTTTTCGATCATCGCTCACATCGACCACGGTAAGTCGACGCTGTCTGACCGTATCATCCAGATTTGCGGTGGCCTTTCTGATCGTGAAATGGAAGCCCAGGTTCTGGACTCCATGGATCTTGAGCGCGAACGCGGGATCACCATCAAGGCGCAGAGCGTCACCCTGGACTATAAGGCCAGCGACGGTGAGACCTACCAGCTGAACTTTATCGACACCCCGGGCCACGTGGACTTCTCTTATGAAGTTTCCCGTTCTCTTGCCGCGTGCGAAGGCGCGCTGCTGGTGGTAGACGCCGGGCAGGGGGTAGAAGCCCAGACCCTGGCCAACTGCTACACCGCCATGGAGATGGATCTCGAAGTGGTTCCGGTACTCAACAAGATCGACCTGCCTGCGGCCGACCCTGAGCGCGTAGCGGACGAGATTGAAGATATCGTCGGGATCGACGCCCACGACGCGGTGCGCTGCTCAGCGAAAACCGGCGTCGGCGTGACCGACGTGCTGGAGCGTCTGGTGCGCGATATCCCGCCGCCGGAAGGCGATCCGGACGCGCCGCTGCAGGCGCTGATTATCGACTCCTGGTTCGATAACTACCTCGGCGTGGTGTCGCTGGTGCGGATTAAAAACGGCACCATGCGCAAGGGCGACAAGATCAAGGTCATGAGCACCGGCCAGGTCTATAACGCTGATCGTCTGGGCATCTTCACCCCGAAACAGGTTGACCGTACCGAGCTGAAATGCGGCGAGGTAGGCTGGCTGGTCTGCGCGATCAAAGACATCCTCGGCGCGCCGGTGGGCGATACCCTGACCGCCGCCCGCAACCCGGCAGACAAAGCGCTGCCTGGCTTTAAGAAGGTGAAACCGCAGGTGTATGCCGGCCTGTTCCCGGTGAGCTCCGATGATTATGAAGCTTTCCGCGACGCGCTGGGCAAACTGAGCCTTAACGATGCCTCTCTGTTCTACGAGCCGGAAAGCTCTACCGCGCTGGGCTTCGGCTTCCGCTGCGGCTTCCTCGGCCTGCTGCACATGGAGATCATTCAGGAGCGTCTGGAGCGTGAATACGATCTCGACCTGATCACCACCGCGCCGACGGTAGTCTACGAAGTAGAGACCACCTCCAAAGAAGTTATCTACGTCGACAGCCCGTCCAAGCTGCCGCCGCTGAATAATATTCAGGAGCTGCGCGAGCCGATCGCCGAGTGTCACATGCTGCTGCCGCAGGAGTTC
Source organism: Klebsiella sp. KPN54798 (assembly GCF_021184225.1). NCBI lineage: Bacteria > Pseudomonadati > Pseudomonadota > Gammaproteobacteria > Enterobacterales > Enterobacteriaceae > Klebsiella > Klebsiella sp. KPN54798. The sequence continues at coordinate 1,232,354 of NZ_CP089234.1, forward strand.
CTCGGCAACGTGATTACCTTGTGTGTCGAGAAGCGTGGGGTGCAGACCAACATGGTTTACCACGGTAAACAGGTGGCGCTGACCTATGAAATTCCGATGGCGGAAGTGGTTCTCGACTTCTTCGACCGCCTGAAGTCCACCTCCCGCGGCTATGCGTCGCTGGACTACAACTTCAAACGCTTCCAGGCGTCGAACATGGTACGCGTCGATGTGCTGATCAACGGTGAGCGCGTCGATGCGCTGGCGCTGATCACCCACAACGATAACGCGCCGTATCGCGGCCGCGAGCTGGTGGAAAAGATGAAAGATCTGATTCCGCGTCAGCAGTTCGATATCGCGATTCAGGCGGCCATCGGTAACCACATTATCGCGCGCTCTACGGTGAAACAGCTGCGTAAAAACGTCCTGGCGAAATGCTACGGCGGCGACGTCAGCCGTAAGAAAAAGCTGCTGCAGAAGCAGAAAGAAGGTAAGAAGCGTATGAAGCAGGTCGGTAACGTTGAGCTGCCGCAGGAAGCGTTCCTCGCCATTCTGCACGTTGGTAAAGACGGCAAATAACCCTAAGGAGTTGGCATGGCGAACATGTTTGCCCTGATCCTGGTGATTGCAACCCTGGTGACGGGCGTTTTATGGTGCCTGGACAAGTTCATTTTTGCACCGAAACGTCGTGAACGTCAGGCCGCTGCTCAGGCAGCGACCGGCGAGCAACTGGACAAGAAGACGCTGAAGAAAGTCGGCCCGAAACCGGGCTGGCTGGAAACCGGCGCATCGGTTTTCCCGGTGCTGGCGATCGTTCTGGTGGTACGTTCATTTATTTATGAGCCTTTCCAGATCCCTTCAGGTTCGATGATGCCAACGCTGCTCATCGGCGATTTTATTCTGGTGGAGAAATTTGCCTACGGCATTAAAGATCCTATCTACCAGAAAACGCTGATCGAGACCGGCCATCCGAAGCGCGGCGACATCGTGGTGTTTAAATATCCGGAAGACCCGCGTCTGGACTACATTAAGCGCGCGGTGGGGTTACCGGGTGATAAGGTCACCTACGATCCGGTTGCCAAACAGGTCACTATTCAGCCGGGCTGCAGTTCCGGACAGGCCTGCGGCAACGCGCTGCCGGTGACCTATTCCAACGTGGAGCCGAGCGATTTTGTTCAGACCTTCTCCCGCAGCAACGGCGGCGAAGCGAGCAGCGGTTTCTGGCAGTTGCCGAAGGGCGAAACCAAAGCCGACGGCATTCGTCTTACCGAGCGTCAGGAGACGTTGGGCGACGTGACGCACCGAATTCTGATGGTGCCGATTGCCCAGGATCAGGTTGGGATGTACTACCATCAGTCCGGTCTGCCGCTGGCCACCTGGATTGTGCCGCCCGGTCAGTACTTCATGATGGGCGACAACCGGGATAACAGCGCCGACAGCCGGTACTGGGGCTTTGTGCCGGAAGCCAACCTGGTCGGAAAAGCAACCGCTATCTGGATGAGTTTTGAAAAGCAGGAAGGTGAATGGCCGACCGGCGTGCGGTTATCGCGCATTGGTGGAATTCATTAATTTCCTCTGCTGAATTCACGTCGCTGCTGTTATCGCAGCGGCGTGAATTATTTAGTATTTAAATCCATTCAAACTAACGACATCCCGTGTCGTTGCGTATAGAATATCCCCCCGAAGTTTTTGGTTGTCGCTCTGCCGGGTGACACTGCACACGAAAGCGTATTGGTCTGTTTCAAATTACTGTTTGAAGCGAATGCTCAGGTCGGTTTCGTGTGCTGCATCTTTGACGCATTCATTTATTGGTAACGCATGAACCCCATCGTAATTAATCGGCTTCAACGAAAGCTGGGCTACACTTTTCATCATCAGGAGCTGTTGCAACAGGCATTAACTCACCGCAGTGCCAGCAGCAAACATAATGAGCGCCTGGAATTTTTAGGTGACTCCATTTTAAGTTTCGTGATCGCGAATGCGCTGTATCATCGCTTTCCTCGTGTCGATGAAGGCGATATGAGCCGTATGCGCGCGACGCTGGTGCGCGGCAACACGCTGGCGGAGATCGCCCGCGAGTTTGAGCTGGGCGAGTGTCTGCGCCTCGGGCCGGGAGAGCTGAAAAGCGGCGGTTTCCGTCGCGAATCGATTCTCGCGGATACCGTTGAAGCGTTAATTGGCGGGGTTTTCCTCGACAGTGATATTCAGAACGTTGAACGCTTAATCCTCTCCTGGTACCAGACCCGTCTGGACGAAATCAGTCCGGGCGATAAGCAAAAGGATCCGAAGACGCGTCTGCAGGAGTATCTGCAGGGACGTCATCTGCCGCTGCCGTCTTACCTGGTGGTCCAGGTTCGCGGCGAAGCGCACGATCAGGAATTTACTATCCACTGCCAGGTCAGTGGCCTGAGTGAACCGGTGGTTGGCACAGGTTCCAGCCGTCGTAAGGCGGAGCAGGCTGCCGCCGAACAGGCGCTGAAAAAGCTGGAGCTGGAATGAGCGAAGAAAAAAGTTATTGTGGGTTTGTCGCCATCGTGGGTCGTCCAAACGTTGGCAAATCCACGCTGTTGAACAAGCTGCTTGGGCAGAAGATCTCGATCACCTCCCGTAAAGCGCAGACCACCCGTCACCGCATCGTCGGTATCCATACCGAAGGGCCGTATCAGGCGATTTACGTTGATACTCCGGGCCTGCATATGGAAGAGAAGCGTGCCATTAACCGCTTAATGAACAAAGCGGCCAGCAGTTCGATTGGCGACGTGGAACTGGTCATCTTCGTGGTGGAAGGCACTCGCTGGACGCAGGACGACGAGATGGTGCTCAACAAGCTGCGCGACGCGAAAGCGCCGGTGATCCTCGCGGTCAACAAGGTGGATAACGTGCAGGAAAAAGCGGATCTGTTACCGCACCTGCAGTTCCTCGCCAGCCAGATGAATTTCCTCGATATCGTACCGATCTCAGCGGAAACCGGCACCAACGTTGATACCATCGCGGCGATCGTGCGTAAGCATCTGCCGGAAGCGATCCATCACTTCCCGGAAGATTATATTACCGATCGCTCACAACGCTTTATGGCCTCCGAAATCATCCGTGAAAAACTGATGCGTTTCCTCGGCGCTGAGCTGCCGTACTCCGTCACCGTGGAAATCGAACGTTTCGTCAGCAACGAGCGCGGCGGTTACGATATCAACGGCCTGATCCTCGTCGAGCGCGAAGGGCAGAAAAAGATGGTGATTGGCAACAAAGGCGCCAAAATTAAAACCATCGGTATCGAAGCGCGTAAGGACATGCAGGAGATGTTTGAAGCGCCGGTGCACCTCGAGCTGTGGGTGAAAGTGAAATCCGGCTGGGCCGATGACGAGCGCGCCCTGCGCAGTCTCGGTTACGTTGACGACCTCTGAGTTAACGCAACGTGGATGGATGGCAGCGCGCCTTTGTCCTGCATAGCCGTCCGTGGAGCGAAACCAGCCTGATGCTGGACGTCTTCACGGAAGAATCCGGTCGCGTGCGCCTGGTTGCCAAGGGCGCACGCTCCAAACGCTCTAATCTCAAAGGCGCTTTACAGCCCTTTACCCCCTTGTTGGTTCGCTTCGGCGGGCGCGGCGAAGTCAAAACCCTGCGCAGCGCGGAAGCCGTTTCGCTGGCGCTGCCGCTCAGCGGCATCACCCTCTACAGCGGTCTCTACGTTAACGAGCTTATCTCCCGCGTGCTGGAGCACGAAACACGCTTCTCCGAACTCTTTTTCGACTACCTGCACTGCATTCAGGCGCTCGCCGGGGCCAGCGGCTCGCCGGAGCCCGCGCTGCGGCGTTTTGAGCTGGCGCTGCTCGGGCACCTGGGCTATGGCGTGGATTTTCTCCACTGCGCCGGGAGCGGCGAGCCGGTAGACGACACCATGACCTACCGCTATCGTGAAGAAAAAGGCTTTATTGCCAGCCTGGTGATTGATAACAACACGTTTACCGGGCACCATTTGAAAGCATTGGCGAGTCGCGAGTTTCCTGATGTTGATACGCTGCGCGCCGCGAAGCGCTTTACCCGTATCGCCCTGAAGCCCTATCTCGGCGGCAAACCGCTCAAGAGCCGGGAGTTGTTTCGCCAGTTTATGCCCGCGCGAAAGGCGCGAGCCGATAATACGAATAATGATTAACGAGGATTGTCATGGCTGAATTATTGTTAGGGGTCAATATTGACCATATCGCGACCTTGCGTAACGCCCGCGGCACCGCTTACCCGGATCCGGTTCAGGCGGCTTTCATTGCCGAACAGGCCGGCGCCGACGGTATTACCGTGCATTTGCGCGAAGACCGTCGCCATATTACCGATCGCGATGTGCGTATCCTGCGCCAGACGCTGCACACCCGCATGAATCTTGAAATGGCGGTCACCGAAGAGATGCTGACGATCGCCTGCGAAACCAAACCGCACTTCTGCTGCCTGGTGCCGGAGAAGCGTCAGGAAGTGACCACCGAAGGCGGGCTGGACGTCGCCGGCCAGCGCGACAAGATGCGCGATGCCTGTCAACGCCTGGCGGATGCCGGCATCCTGGTCTCCCTGTTTATCGATGCGGATGAAGCGCAGATCAAAGCGGCGGCGGACGTTGGCGCGCCCTATATCGAAATCCACACCGGCTGCTATGCCGATGCCAAAACCGACGCCGAGCAGGCCAGGGAGCTGGAACGTATTGCCAAAGCGGCCACCTACGCCGCCAGCCTCGGGCTGAAGGTGAATGCCGGCCACGGTCTGACCTACCACAACGTGAAAGCGATTGCTGCGCTGCCGGAAATGCATGAGCTGAATATCGGTCACGCGATTATTGGCCGTGCGGTGATGAGCGGCCTGAAAGAGGCGGTGGCGGAAATGAAGCGTCTGATGCTGGAAGCGCGCGGCTAATGGCCATTCTCGGGTTGGGTACCGACATCGTCGAGATCGCCCGCATCGAAGCGGTGATCGCCCGCAGCGGCGATCGCCTTGCCCGCCGGGTGCTGAGCGACCATGAATGGAGCATCTGGGAGCAGCACCAGCAGCCGGTGCGTTTCCTGGCGAAACGCTTTGCGGTCAAGGAAGCGGCGGCGAAAGCGCTGGGAACCGGGATCCGTAACGGGCTGGCGTTTAACCAGTTCGAGGTTTACAACGACGAGCTGGGCAAGCCGAAGCTGCGGCTATGGGGTGAAGCAAACCTTTTAGCTGAACGCATGGGAGTAAGCGCTATTCACGTTACTCTCGCTGATGAACGCCACTACGCCTGCGCCACGGTGATTGTCGAAAGCTAGCCAGGAGGGCGGTTAAATTTTATCCGCGTGGTGCATCAGCACGAATTTATCCCACAGCTGTTCTTCACTCTCGACGTGTGCCGGATCTTTCAGGATCGTATTCGGGATCGGGCACACTTTCTGGCAGGTTGGCGTGTCGTAATGACCCACGCACTCGGTGCAGCGGTCGCTGTTAATCTCATAAATGCTCTCACCCATCGAAATGGCCTCATTCGGGCACTCCGGCTCGCACATATCGCAGTTGATGCATTTTTTGGTAATTAACAGCGCCATCAGGAAAGTCTCAGAAACAACACAAACAGGGCGGGCATTATACGCCCATTTTCTGCTCAGACCAGCTTTTTCACCAGCGCTTCGCTATGGCGAATGCGCTCCGGCGCCCGCTCCAGATCCTGCTGCACCAGCCCCATAAACAGCAGATCGGTGAGCATCATTTGCGCGCTTGTGGAGGAGATGGCCGCGCTGCGCGTCGCCTGCTCTTCGGCGATAGTATACAGGCAGTGGGTCGCCTGCTGTTGCAGGGCGTTCGGGCTAAACCCGGTGATCGCCAGGATCTTACAGCCGACGCGCAGCGCTTCACCGGCCGCCATATTGATCTCCCGGCGCTCGCCGGAGTAAGAGATCGCCAGCAGAAGATCGTCGCTGGACATGGCCTGCACCGTCGCCAGCAGGGCATGCATATCCTGCTCAGAAACAGCGTTGATGCCGATCTTCATCAGCTTCCAGCTAAAGTTACGCGCCACCAGGCCGGAGGCGCCAATCCCGGTGACGATCACTCGCCGGGCGTTGCGCAGCAGCGTGACGGCTTCCCGTAGCGTCTCTTCAGTGTTGACGTCCAGCGAGGCATGCATGGCGGCGACATTGTCTTTAATGAGTTTCTCGCCGACCAGACGCAGCGGATCGTCACCGCGAATGTGGTTATGCACCGGGACGGAGTGCGGATCCGGGCTACTCGCCAGCGCTTCACTAAGGGCCAGCTTCAGCGCCGGAAAGCCTTTGAATCCCAGCTTCTGGGCAAACTTAACCACGCTGGACTGACTCACACCGGCTTCCGCTGCCAGCTGCTGCGAGCTGAGGTGCCGGGTCTCATCGGGCTGGCTTAGAATATAATCGGCCAACTTTTTGTCGCTCGCCGCCAGGGTGGGATAGCGCTGACGAATACGCGTTAAACAGTTCATTGGAGCTCCGCTGGAGCCGTCCGGCTCGTGACTGACAGAATTTTTATTCGATTATAAGGGGTATACCATGAATTAAAAATTCTTAAGCCACAATTTTTCCTTCGCCTGCTACTTTAATTCTTTCTTAACGGCAGGGGATGTTTTCCCTCGACATGGCGTCAGGCTGTTAAGCTTACCCTAACGAGAAGCGAGTTCTGAGATAAAGGAGGCAGTTTGCAGCACACTGAACGGAGAGTGGTGTTTTTCGATCTGGACGGAACCTTACACCAACAGGATATGTTCGGCAGTTTTCTGCGCTATCTGCTGCGCCATTTGCCGCTGAACCTGTTGCTGGTGGTGCCGATGGGGCCGGTGATCCTTGCCGGACTGGCAGTGAGCGGACGGGCGGCGCGCTGGCCGATGAGCCTCCTGCTGTGGGCGACAACCTTTGGCCGCCGCGAGGCGGTGCTAAAGCGGCTGGAAGCGGAGTTTGTCGGCTGGTTTCGCCATCATGTGACGGCGTTTCCGGTAGTTCATGCGCGGCTTACCGCCTACCTGACCAGCACCGATGCCGACGTCTGGTTGATCACCGGCTCGCCGCAGTCGCTGGTGGAGCAGGTCTATCGCGATACCCTCTGGTTGCCGCGGGTGAATTTGATAGCCAGCCGCACCGCGCGCCGCTGGGGCGGCTGGGTATTGACCCTGCGCTGCCTGGGGCATGAAAAGGTGGTACAGCTGGAGAAAAAGATTGGCGCCCCGCTGCGGCTGTATAGCGGCTATAGCGATAGTGAGCAGGATAATCCATTGCTCGGCTTTTGCCAGCATCGCTGGCGGGTAACCCCTCAGGGAGAGCTTCAGCAGCTGGAGTAATAGTGTGTAATTGATAGCGCCCATGTATAATGCGCCCCGCTTTTTCTGCTGGAGTGGCCGCTGTGTCTGACCTCGAACTCAATGATGAATACTGGATGCGTCATGCCCTGACGCTGGCGAAACGCGCCTGGGAAGAGGGCGAGGTGCCGGTGGGCGCGGTGCTGGTGCATAACAATCAGGTCATTGGCGAGGGCTGGAACCGGCCGATAGGCCGTCACGACCCCACCGCCCATGCGGAGATCATGGCCTTACGCCAGGGCGGACTAGTGCTGCAAAACTACCGCCTGATCGACGCCACGCTGTACGTGACCCTCGAGCCCTGCGTCATGTGCGCGGGCGCGATGGTGCACAGCCGTATCGCCCGCCTGGTGTTTGGCGCCAGGGATGCCAAGACCGGCGCCGCCGGCTCGCTGATGGATGTTCTGCACCACCCGGGAATGAACCATCGGGTTGAGATTAGCGAAGGCGTGCTGGCAGAGTCCTGCTCTGCCATGCTGAGCGACTTCTTCCGCTGGCGGCGGGAAGAGAAAAAAGCGCTGAAGAAAGCCCGGGCGCAGACCGGGGAAAGTTAATACAGGTGGCCGGGGAGTTTCATCCGGGCATTATCCATCTGCTTATCGGCGCGAAACTTGAAAAAGGGCAGGGTGGTCTCCTGCGGCTGTTCGAGCTCATTGGGCAGCACGGCCGGGTAATCCTCCGCCAGGGCCAGCGTTTGCTGCTGCTGGCGCTCCTTCTCTGACAAATAGCCGACAAGGCTTATCTGATATTTGCGGATGTTTTCCACATAGGCGTAGGCCTCATGGCCGCGGGCATAGCCGTATTTTAGTTTGCTGTAATAGGGTTTCTGGCTCAACAACGGTAAACGCAGCTTAACGTCCGCCCAGCTGTTAGGATTGCCTTTCTGTTTGCGGGTGAGCGCCATGGCGTCCAGCATATGGGCATAGCCCATATTATAAGCGGCCAGCGCAAACCAGATGCGTTCATCTTTCGGGATCGAATCCGGCACTTTATCCATCATATCCTGCAGGTAGCGCATGCCGCCGTCGATACTCTGCGCCGCATCGGTGCGGTCGGTTAGACCCAGGCTTTGCGCCGTATTGCGTGTGAGCATCATCATACCGCGCACGCCGGTGGGGGAGGTGGCCTGCGGATCCCAGTGGGATTCCTGCCAGGCGATGGCGGCCAGCAGGCGCCAGTCAATCTCGCGGGCGTATTTTTCAAACAGCGGCTGCACCTCCGGAAGAATATTTTCCACCGCGCGCAGGAAGGTGCGGGTATCGACATAATCGAAATCGTTGCCGTGGCCGAGGTATTTCTCCTCCAGGCGCGCCAGGGTGCCGTCTTCATTGATGTTGTTGAAGAAATCAAGCATTGCCGCCGACAGCGAATTATCGTCGTCCCGGGCGCTAAACCAGGTGACCGGCTGTTCGTCAGTGATATCGAGGGCCACCGCCAGCTCCGGATGGACGCGCTGAAACAGGCTGACGGCCACCGAGTCAGCGATGGTGTAATCAAGTTTACCGTCAATCACCGCCTGCATCAGCGCCGTGGTACCGCGTTTTTCGTCCACGCGCCAGGCAAGATCCGGGTATTTCTCGGCTTTTAAGGTCTGCAGGTCGTTGATCGCCACGTGGCCCGGAGCGATAGTGAGCTGCTCGGCGGTCAGCGCCGCGAGGGTGCGCGGCCGGGTATTGCCGACGCGGTAGACCAGCTGTTGCGAAACAGAATAGTAGGTGGGGCCGGCCTGATAGTTTTTCACTCGCTCCTGGTTATAGACCAGTCCGGCGGCCAGCATATCGGCCTGACCGTCGTCGAGGTCGTCAAACAGCTGGCTGATGTTTTGCCGGACGGTTATCTTAAGCGTTACGCCAAGGTAGTCGGCAAACTGCTTCGCCAGTTCATAATCCAGACCGAACGCTTTATTGTTCATGGTGGCGAAGGTCATTGGCGAGTTGATAGTGCTGATGCGCAGCTCGCCGCGAGCGATAATGCCCGCCACCCGGTTCTCGGGTTTACCAGACCAGGGGATCGACGGCCACAGGGCCGCCGCCAGCAAAAGGGTGACAATGCCGATCAGCAGATAATTAATCTTTAATTTTTTCAGAGAGTTAATCTTCTGCAGCTTCAGGTTCCTCAGCAGGCGATGTCCGGAAAAAACGCAAGGTTGTCGTCGAATGTGCGGCATTCTGCTTAATAATGCGCCAGTTGGCAACTTATTCGCGATGGTCGTCACATTTATTGATAAACAGCATCAATGATTTTATTTCTACGCAAACGGTTTCGTCGGGGCGCAGGATTCACTATAATGACGCCCGTTTCCCCCCCTGGCTCACCCTGAAAGCTTCGAAGACGAGAGACTTATGATGGAAATTTTGCGTGGTTCACCTGCACTGTCGGCATTCCGTATTAATAAACTGCTGGCACGATTTCAGGCGGCCAACCTTCCGGTAAGCGCCATATATGCCGAATATATTCATTTTGCCGATCTGAATGCCCCGCTGAGCGCTGACGATCGCGAGCGCCTGGCGCGATTGCTTCAGTATGGCCCGAGCTTGAGCAGCCATACCCCGACCGGTAAATTACTGCTCGTGACCCCTCGCCCTGGCACCATCTCTCCCTGGTCTTCTAAAGCTACCGATATCGCTCACAACTGCGGTCTGGCGCAGGTTGTGCGTCTTGAGCGCGGCGTGGCGTATTACGTTGAAGCCTCAACCCTGACCGAAGCGCAGTGGGCCACGGTGGCGGCGGAGCTGCACGACCGCATGATGGAGAGCGTCTTCGACGAGCTGGAAGCGGGCGAGAAGCTGTTCGCTCACCATCAGCCGACGCCGGTCACCAGCGTCGACCTGCTGGGCGAAGGGCGTCAGGCGCTGATTGACGCCAACCTCCGTCTGGGTCTGGCGCTGGCCGACGACGAAATTGACTACCTGCAGGACGCGTTTACCCGCCTGGGACGCAACCCGAACGATATCGAGCTGTATATGTTCGCCCAGGCGAACTCAGAGCACTGTCGCCACAAGATTTTCAACGCCGACTGGATCATCGACGGCGAACAGCAGCCGAAGTCGCTGTTCAAAATGATCAAAAACACCTTTGAAAAAACGCCAGACTACGTGCTGTCGGCTTATAAAGATAATGCCGCGGTGATGGAAGGGTCTGAAGTCGGGCGCTATTTCGCCGACCATCAGACCGGACGCTACGACTTCCATCAGGAGCCGGCGCACATTCTGATGAAGGTGGAAACCCATAACCACCCGACGGCCATCTCTCCATGGCCGGGCGCGGCAACTGGCTCCGGCGGCGAAATCCGCGATGAAGGCGCCACCGGCCGCGGCGCGAAGCCGAAAGCGGGCCTGGTGGGCTTCTCGGTTTCCAACCTGCGTATCCCGGGCTTCGAACAGCCGTGGGAAGAAGATTTCGGTAAACCGGATCGCATTGTCACCGCCCTGGACATCATGACCGAAGGCCCGCTGGGCGGCGCGGCGTTTAACAACGAATTTGGTCGTCCGGCGCTGAACGGCTACTTCCGCACCTATGAAGAGAAAGTCACCAGCCACAATGGCGAAGAGCTGCGTGGCTACCACAAACCGATCATGCTGGCCGGCGGTATCGGCAACATCCGCGGTGAGCACGTGCAGAAGGGCGAGATTACCGTCGGCGCGAAGCTGATCGTGCTGGGCGGCCCGGCGATGAACATCGGCCTCGGCGGCGGCGCGGCGTCTTCTATGGCCTCCGGCCAGTCCGATGCCGATCTCGATTTCGCCTCCGTACAGCGTGACAACCCGGAAATGGAGCGCCGCTGTCAGGAAGTGATCGACCGCTGCTGGCAGTTGGGCGACGCCAACCCGATCCTCTTTATCCACGACGTTGGCGCCGGCGGTCTCTCCAACGCTATGCCGGAGCTGGTGAGCGACGGCGGCCGCGGCGGTAAATTCCAGCTGCGCGATATTCTCAGCGATGAGCCAGGGATGAGTCCGCTGGAGATCTGGTGTAACGAATCGCAGGAACGTTATGTTCTGGCGGTCGCCCCGGAGCAGCTGCCGCTGTTCGACGAACTGTGCCGCCGCGAGCGCGCGCCTTATGCCGTTATCGGCGAAGCCACCGCTGAGCAGCATCTGAGCCTGAGCGACAGCCACTTTAACGATCAGCCGATCGACCTGCCGCTGGACGTCCTGCTCGGCAAAACGCCGAAAATGACCCGCGACGTGCAGACTCTGAAAGCTCAGGGTAGTGCACTGGATCGCCAACCGATTACCCTTGCCGATGCGGTTAACCGCGTTCTGCATCTGCCGACGGTGGCCGAGAAAACCTTCCTCGTCACCATCGGCGACCGCACCGTGACCGGTATGGTCGCCCGCGACCAGATGGTTGGCCCGTGGCAGATCCCGGTGGCCAACTGCGCGGTGACCACCGCCAGCCTCGACAGCTACTATGGCGAAGCGATGGCGATGGGCGAGCGCGCCCCGGTCGCCCTGCTGGACTTCGCGGCCTCTGGCCGTCTGGCGGTCGGCGAAGCGCTGACCAACATCGCCGCCACGCAGATTGGCGAGCTGAACCGCGTGAAGCTGTCGGCTAACTGGATGGCCGCCGCCGGCCACCCGGGTGAAGACGCTGGCCTGTATGAGGCGGTGAAAGCGGTGGGCGAAGAGCTGTGCCCGGCGCTGGGCCTGACCATTCCGGTCGGTAAAGACTCGATGTCGATGAAAACCCGCTGGCAGGAAGGCAGCGAGCAGCGCGAGATGACCTCTCCGCTGTCGCTGGTCATCTCTGCCTTCGCCCGTGTCGAAGATGTCCGTCATACCGTCACGCCGCAGCTTTCGACGGAAGATAACGCCCTGCTGCTGATCGACCTCGGTAAAGGGCACAACGCGCTGGGCGCGACGGCGCTGGCGCAGGTCTATCGCCAGCTCGGCGACAAGCCGGCTGACGTGCGCGATGTCGCGCAACTGAAAGGCTTCTGGAATGCGATGCAGGCCCTGGTGGCGCAGCGTAAACTGCTGGCCTACCACGACCGCTCCGACGGCGGTCTGCTTGTCACGCTGGCGGAAATGGCCTTTACCGGCCACTGCGGCGTGGAAGCGGATATCGCCGCGCTGGGCGACGACCATCTGGCCGCGCTGTTCAACGAAGAGCTGGGGGCGGTGATTCAGGTCCGCGCCGCAGACCGTGAGGCGGTGGAAGCCATTCTGGCGGTTAACGGCCTGGCGGACTGCGTGCATTACCTCGGTAAAGCGGTTGAGGGCGATCGCTTCGTGCTGACCGCCGGCGGTCAGACGGTGTTCAGCGAAAGCCGCACCACGCTGCGCATGTGGTGGGCGGAAACCACCTGGCAGATGCAGCGTCTGCGCGACAACCCGGCCTGCGCCGATCAGGAGCATCAGGCGAAAGCCAATGATGCCGACCCGGGCCTCAATGTGAAGCTCTCGTTTGATATTAACGACGACGTCGCCGCCCCGTACATTGCCACCGGCGCGCGGCCGAAAGTGGCCGTCCTGCGCGAGCAGGGGGTGAACTCCCACGTTGAAATGGCGGCCGCCTTCCATCGTGCCGGCTTTGACGCCATCGACGTGCATATGAGCGACCTGCTGGCCGGCCGGACCGGTCTGGGCGATTTCCATGCCCTGGTAGCCTGCGGCGGCTTCTCCTACGGCGACGTGTTGGGCGCGGGCGAGGGCTGGGCGAAGTCGATTCTGTTCAACGAGCGCGTGCGCGATGAGTTCGCGACCTTCTTCCACCGTCCGCAGACGCTGGCGCTCGGCGTGTGCAACGGCTGTCAGATGATGTCCAACCTGCGCGAGCTGATCCCGGGCAGCGACCTGTGGCCGCGCTTTGTGCGCAACCAGTCTGACCGCTTTGAAGCGCGCTTTAGCCTGGTGGAAGTGACGCAAAGCCCATCCCTGCTGCTGGAAGGCATGGTTGGCTCACGGATGCCGATTGCGGTCTCCCACGGCGAAGGTCAGGTGGAAGTGCGCGACAGCGCGCATCTGGCCCAGCTGGAGAGCAAAGGTCTGGTGGCGCTGCGCTTCGTGGATAACTTCGGCAAAGTGACCGAAACCTATCCGGCGAACCCGAACGGTTCCCCGAACGGTATCACCGCGGTGACCAGCGAAAGCGGGCGCGCGACCATCATGATGCCGCACCCGGAACGCGTCTTCCGCACCGTAAGCAACTCCTGGCACCCGGAGAACTGGGGCGAGGATAGCCCGTGGATGCGTATCTTCCGTAACGCGCGTAAACAGCTGGGTTAATCTTCCCGCCGCGCTTCACGCGAACGTATCAGCCCCCTGCCTGACAGGGGGCTTTTTTTTATCTGTGATGGTCGGCACGCCAGGGTGTCGGGAATTGCCGACAACTGCGATATTGTAGTGTCGTCAATAGGCGACACTTAAGTTATTGATTTAAATGATGAGTAATCGGTAGCCTATTTGGTGTCGCTAAATAGCGACAACGCGGGTGAAAAATAAACAGAGGTAGTTCGACTGTTCTTGCGGTTAATGTCATATATATCAGTATGTTAATAAAATGTTTTGAGAGCTGGCATAGTTCATGCATAATATTAACCAGTGGCTCATTCACCTTCTTATGTCAGCCCCTTCGGGACGCGCTACATAAACTTCGAATGACGCACAAACAGGTGCCTGCCGTCCAACTCCTGATAACAGCCTGGCTTTATCAGACATCGGGCGAAACGTCGAGTAAGGCACCGCCTCATTCCTGAACAAAGCCAGGCCTTGCGCCTGGCTTTGTTGTTTCTGCGGCGCAGCACTCAGCGGTAGCGCTTTTCTCCGGCGCGCTCCTCAGTTAGCATCGACCAGAGCTAATGATTGAGACAACATCCTTGAAGCGACTCTCTCTTTTCCCCCGTTCGCTGCGTCAGCTGGTGACGCTCTCTTTTGTGCTGATCCTGCTGCCATTGCTGGTGCTGGCCTGGCAGGCCTGGCAGAGCCTGAACGCCCTTAGCGCCCAGGCGGCGCATATTAACCGTACCACCCTGGTCGACGCCCGACGCAGCGAGGCGATGATCAATGCCGCACTGGAGATGGAGCGCAGCTATCGCCAGTACTGCGTGCTGGACGATCCGACGCTGGCGCGCGTCTATCAAAACCAGCGGCAGCGCTACAGCCAGATGCTGGACGCCCACGCCGGCGTGCTGCCGGACGAGAAGCTCTGGCAGGCGCTGCGTCAGGATGTCAGCGATCTGGCGCAGCTGCAGTGTAAAAATAGCGGACCCGATGCCCAGGCAGCCGCCAGACTGGAAGTTTTCGCCAGTAATAACAGCGATATGGTGCAGGCGACCCGGGCGGTCGTCTATTCTCGTGGCCAACAGCTGCAGCAGGAGATAGCCGAACGCGGCCAGTTTTTTGGCTGGCAGGCGCTGGTGCTGTTTCTGCTGAGCCTGGCGCTGGTGCTACTCTTCACCCGCATGATTATCGGCCCGGTGAAAGGCATCGAAAGAATGATCAATCAGCTGGGGGCAGGGAAGTCGCTGGACGACGCCGCATTGTTTACCGGCCCGCGCGAGCTGCGATCGGTGGGCAAGCGCATCATCTGGCTCAGCGAGCGCCTGGCGTGGCTGGAGTCGCAGCGGCATCAATTTCTTCGCCATCTGTCGCATGAGCTGAAAACCCCGTTGGCCAGTATGCGTGAAGGTACCGAGCTGTTGGCCGACCGGGTCGCGGGGCCCCTGACCCCTGAGCAGCAGGAGATTGTCGAGATCCTCGACAGCAGTAGCCGTAACCTGCAAAAGCTGATTGAACAGCTGCTGGACTATAACCGAAAACAGGCCGACGGCCCGGTGGCTCGCGAAGCGGTGGACCTGGTGGACCTGGTGGAAAACGTCGTGGCGGCGCACAGCCTGCCCGCGCGGGCTAAACTGATGCATACCGAACTGACGCTGCAGGCGCGGCGTTGCCTGGCAGAGCCTGCGCTATTGATAAGCGTAATGGATAATCTCTACTCCAATGCGGTGCACTATGGCGCTGAATCCGGTAACATCCGTATCCATAGCTACCGGTACGGAGAGCAGGTGCGTATTGATGTCGCCAACAGCGGCGAACCGATCCCGGCCGCGGAAAAAAACATGATATTCGAGCCTTTTTACCAGGGGAGTCACCAGCGTAAAGGGGCCGTTAAGGGCAGTGGACTGGGGTTGAGTATCGCCCGCGACTGCGTCCGGCAGATGCAAGGGGAGCTCAGCTTAGTTGATGCGCCCGCCGGGCAGGTCTGTTTTCGCATTACGCTTCCCTCAGCGCCGGAATAATCCAACTTATGAATCGATATCGGGGAACTATGTCCCAATTCCTGGCCTGGCGCCGTTCCCTCAGTGGATGGCTGCTTTCAGGCATTGCTTGTCTTACGCTGGCGGGGTGTTCCGCCGGCTTTTCACCGCATACCGCGGAAGGTACCGCCGCCCCCGGGCAGGCGCAGCATCAGGTGGCCGATTTTGTCGCGGTAGACTGCGCGGATATCTGGGCGCACAGCAGCGATGCCAGCGACAAAAATCCCCTCTACTGGCTGCGGGGCATTGACTGTGCCGATCGCCTCGCGCCGGCGCAGGCGCGGGCGGAGGCGAAACGCCATACCGACGACAGTTGGCAGGACGCGTTTCGTCGCGGCATCCTGCTTGCTGATGCTAAAATTACCCCTGAGGAGCGCCGCGACCTGGTGGCGCGTCTCGATACCTTCAGCCCGCAAATCGCCGTTCAGGTCCGCCCGCTGTATCAGCTCTGGCGCGACGGCCAGACCCGTCAGCTGCAGCTGGTGGAAGAGCGTGCCCGTTACGCGAAGCTTCAGCAGTCCAGCGATAGCGAACTGGAGACACTGCGTCAGCAGGAGCTGGCGCTGCGCGAGCAGCTGGAGCTGACCACCCGCAAGCTGGAGAACCTGACGGATATCGAACGCCAGCTCTCCAGCCGCAAGCCGGGCGGCAATTTCGGCAGCGAAAAAGTGCCGGAGGTGATCCATGACGATCCGTAAACCGGCGCGTTTACTGCTGGTGGATGACGATCCGGGACTGTTGAAGCTACTGGGCATGCGCCTGATCAGCGAAGGCTACAGCGTGGTCACCGCCGAGAGCGGGCCGGAAGCGCTGCGCGTGCTGGGGCGTGAGAAAGTGGATCTGGTGATTAGCGATCTGCGGATGGATGAAATGGACGGCCTGCAGCTGTTTAGCGAGATCCAGAAGGGCCACCCCGGCATGCCGGTGATCATTCTCACCGCTCACGGTTCGATTCCCGACGCCGTGGCGGCTACCCAGCAGGGGGTGTTCAGCTTCCTGACCAAGCCGGTCGATAAAGATGCCTTATATAAAGCCATTGATGAGGCGCTGGAGCAGCGCTCGCCGGCCACCGACGAAGCCTGGCGCCAGGCGATTGTAACCCGCAGCCCGCTGATGCTGCGCCTGCTTGAGCAGGCCGGGATGGTGGCGCAATCGGATGTCAGCGTACTGATTAATGGCCAGAGCGGGACCGGGAAGGAGATCGTCGCCCAGGCGATCCACAACGCCAGCCCGCGTCATGATAAGCCGTTCGTGGCGATCAACTGCGGCGCGCTGCCGGAACAGCTGCTCGAATCCGAACTGTTTGGCCATGCGCGGGGCGCTTTTACCGGCGCGGTCAGTAACCGTGAAGGATTATTCCAGGCCGCTGAGGGTGGTACGCTGTTTCTCGACGAGATCGGTGATATGCCGGTTGCGTTGCAGGTGAAGCTGCTGCGCGTCCTGCAGGAGCGCAAGGTGCGCCCGCTGGGCAGCAACCGCGATATCGAAATCAACGTGCGGATTATCTCCGCCACCCACCGCGACCTGCCGAAGGCGATGGCCCGCGGCGAGTTTCGTGAAGACCTGTTCTACCGCCTCAACGTAGTGAACCTGAAAATACCGCCGCTCTCCGAACGCACGGAAGATATTCCGCTGTTGGCCAACCATCTGCTGCGTCAGTCCGCCGATCGCCATAAGCCGTTCGTGCGGGCATTTTCCAGCGATGCGATGAAGCGGCTGATGGCCGCCAAGTGGCCGGGCAACGTACGCCAGCTGGTGAACGTGATCGAGCAGTGCGTGGCCCTGACTTCGTCGCCAGTGATCGGCGACGCGCTGGTTGAGCAAGCGCTGGAGGGCGAGAACACGGCGCTGCCGACCTTCGTGGAGGCGCGCAATCAGTTTGAGCTGAACTACCTGCGCAAGCTGCTGCAAATTACCAAGGGCAACGTCACTCACGCCGCGCGGATGGCAGGGCGCAACCGCACCGAATTCTATAAGCTGCTGTCGCGCCATGAGCTCGACGCCAACGACTTTAAAGAGTAGCTCCGCACTATAGCGCAAGTTATGATACGGTAAGCAACCGGTTACGCGATTAAGACAGGAACCCCATGAAAAAGATTGATGCGATTATTAAACCTTTCAAACTGGATGACGTGCGTGAAGCGCTGGCCGAAGTCGGCATCACCGGGATGACGGTAACGGAAGTGAAAGGCTTTGGCCGCCAGAAAGGGCACACCGAACTGTACCGTGGTGCCGAGTATATGGTCGATTTTCTGCCGAAAGTAAAAATTGAAATTGTGGTGACCGACGATATCGTCGATACCTGTGTGGATACCATCATCCGTACCGCACAGACCGGTAAAATCGGCGACGGTAAAATCTTTGTCTTCGATGTGGCGCGGGTCATTCGTATTCGTACCGGCGAAGAAGACGACGCGGCGATTTAACGCTCGCCGCTCGCTGCAGTATTGCCGGGTGGCGCTGTGCTTACCCGGCCTACAGATCCCCGCATCGTCGGGGCTTACAGCACCTTATGCGGGCCGAAGCATTCGTAATGAATGTTGTCTTTGTTGATCCCTAATTCGACCAGCTGCTTCGCTGCAAACTGCATAAACGCTACCGGGCCGCAGAGATAATACTGCATCTGCGGGTCGCGAATATTGTCCGCCACTGCTGCTAAATCCATCAAACCTTCGCTATCAAAACGTCCAGCCTGACGGTCGGCCTCAGTCGGGGTGCGATACCAGACGTGAGAGGTAAACGCCGGCAGCGCCGCGCCGAGCGCCTTCACTTCATCGGCAAAGGCGTGAACGTCGCCATTTTCCGCCGCATGGAACCAGTTCACCTGACCCTGATGACCGCTCTTCGCCAGCGCATCCAGCATCGCCAGCATCGGCGTTTGCCCGACGCCGCCAGAGAGCAGAGTGACCGGCGTCTGTGGCTTAACGTTAAGGAAGAAATCTCCCGCCGGGGCGGCCAGATAGACCACATCGCCTTCGCTGGCATGGTTATGCAGCCAGCTGGAAACCTGACCGCCTTCCTCGCGTTTAACCGCAATGCGGTAGCCTTTGCCGTCCGCTTTGCGGGTCAGGGAGTACTGGCGGATTTCCTGATATTCGAAGCCTTCCGGTTTCAGCCAGATGGCCAGGTACTGGCCAGGCTGGTAATCGGCGACCGGCTGGCCATCAACCGGTTCGAGCTCAAAGCTGATGATAAGCTGGCTGCGCGGGGTTTTCTTCACGATGCGGAACGCGCGAGTCCCTTCCCAGCCGCCGGTTTTACTGGCGTTTTGCTGATAGATCTCGGCTTCACGGCCGATAAAGACGTTCGCCAGCACGCCGTAGGCTTTACCCCAGGCATCGAGCACTTCCTGGCCCGGGCTGAACATTTCATCGAGGGTCGCCAGCAGATGGCTGCCGACAATATTGTACTGCTCCGGTTTGATCTGGAAGCTGGTGTGTTTCTGGGCGATCTTTTCCACCGCCGGCAGCAGGGCAGGCAGGTTATCGATATTGCTGGCGTAGGCGGCAATAGCGTTGAATAACGCTTCACGCTGATCGCCGTTGCGCTGGTTGCTCATGTTGAAGATCTCTTTGAGCTCCGGATTATGCGCGAACATACGATCGTAGAAATGGGCGGTTAATTTCGGGCCGGTCTCTACCAGCAGGGGAATGGTGGCTTTTACCGTGGCGATGGTTTGAGCGTCAAGCATAGCGTGCTTCCTTATGTGTTATCTTAATAATGCATTTTAAATGCATCTTAAAGAAATAACCCTGCGTTGTAAATGGTTCTTTAACACATTCCCCCGATCCAGTTACAACATGAAGAATTTGCATCACAAACCTGAAAAGAAATCCGTTGATACTGAGAGAGGCGTTATTGCTCAAAGCCTTGTGTCATGCGGAGCCAATCGTTTGCGTAAAATCCTTTGTCAAGACCTGTTATCACAGAATGATTCGGTTATACTGTGGGCCGTTGTCCAATCGGACCGCCTTTTTAGGCCGAAATTTTATTGTTAGCTGAGTCAGGAGATGCGGATGTTAAAGCGTGAAATGAACATTGCCGATTATGATGCCGAACTGTGGCAGGCTATGGAGCAGGAAAAAGTACGTCAGGAAGAGCACATCGAACTGATCGCCTCCGAAAACTACACCAGTCCGCGCGTCATGCAGGCGCAGGGCTCTCAGCTGACCAACAAATATGCTGAAGGGTATCCGGGCAAGCGTTACTACGGCGGCTGTGAATATGTCGACGTGGTTGAGCAACTGGCTATCGACCGCGCGAAAGAACTGTTCGGCGCTGACTATGCTAACGTCCAGCCGCACTCCGGCTCTCAGGCTAACTTTGCGGTCTACACCGCGCTGCTGCAGCCGGGCGATACCGTGCTCGGTATGAACCTGGCGCAGGGCGGCCACCTGACTCACGGCTCCCCGGTTAACTTCTCCGGCAAACTGTACAACATCATCCCTTACGGTATTGATGAGTCCGGTAAAATTGACTACGACGACATGGCGAAGCAGGCTCAGGAACACAAACCGAAGATGATCATCGGTGGTTTCTCCGCTTACTCCGGTATCGTTGACTGGGCGAAAATGCGTGAAATTGCTGACAGCATCGGCGCTTACCTGTTCGTCGATATGGCGCACGTGGCAGGCCTGATTGCCGCTGGCGTGTACCCGAACCCGGTTCCGCATGCTCACGTTGTGACCACCACCACCCACAAAACCCTGGCGGGTCCGCGCGGCGGCCTGATCCTGGCGAAAGGCGGTAGCGAAGAGCTGTATAAGAAACTGAACTCTGCGGTATTCCCAAGCGCGCAGGGCGGCCCGCTGATGCACGTTATCGCGGCGAAAGCGGTGGCGCTGAAAGAAGCGATGGAGCCAGAGTTTAAAGTTTACCAGCAGCAGGTTGCGAAAAACGCTAAAGCGATGGTGGAAGTGTTCCTGAACCGCGGCTACAAAGTGGTGTCTGGCGGTACTGAGAACCACCTGTTCCTGCTGGACCTGGTGGATAAAAACCTGACCGGTAAAGAAGCTGACGCTGCCCTGGGCCGCGCCAACATCACCGTCAACAAAAACAGCGTGCCGAACGATCCGAAGAGCCCGTTCGTAACCTCCGGTATCCGTATCGGTTCTCCGGCTGTGACTCGCCGCGGCTTTAAAGAAGCGGAAGTCAAAGAGCTGGCTGGCTGGATGTGTGACGTGCTGGACAATATCAATGACGACGCGGTCATTGAGCGCGTGAAAGGTAAAGTGCTGGATATCTGCGCCCGCTTCCCGGTATATGCGTAAGCGTTAGCGTTGACATCAAAAAGGCCGCGTATGCGGCCTTTTTTGCGTCTGGAGATTAGCGGCGGTCGAGGGAGATCGCCCCGGGGCCGGTTACGGCCAGCAGCAGGAAAGCGCCGGCGATGCTGACGTTTTTCCAGAAGTTAATCATGTTCGGCAATACCGCATCGCCAGTCATATCCCAGTAGTGATGGCCAATCACCGCCGTGCCCAGAGTGTAGAAAATAAAGATGACCGCCAGCGGGCGGGTGAAAAAGCCGAGCACAATCAGAATCGCGGCAGGCACTTCCATAATGACGGCGATAATCGCCGCCAGGGTCGGCATCGGCGCGCCGGAGGCGGCCATGTACTGCACCGTACCGTCAAAGCCCAGCAGTTTGGGGTAGCCAAAAAGAATAAACAGAATCACCACGGCGATGCGGGCGATAAGCAGCAACAGAGAGCGGGAAGCGCCAAAATCAAAATAGCGGAGTGTGTTCATAATCAGCTCGTTATGAGAGACGTGTGATTTAAACGTAATACACAAATTTGCGCTCCGCCACGTTCGTTTATGACTAAACCAGCGTCTGCAATTGCTCCTCAACGTACAGATAACCTATCCCCATCAGCTGCTGGGCGCGCGTCAGCTGGCCAAAGCCAATTTGGGTGGCGTGCGCTCGCGGCGTATCCCTGTGGTCAAAGGGGTTGAAACCCGTTTGTTTAACGATACTTTCCAGCCACTGCTCACCGAAGGCGCAGCTGCGCCCGTAAAGCCAGATTTGATTAATATTTAATATATTCAGGAAATTATAGAGGCTTAAGCCAATCGCGTTGGCAGCGTTATCAACCCATGCGCGAATTTGCACATCTCCCTCTTTCCAGGCCTCAATGAGCGACGCCGTGGTTAACTGCTCGGGGGTGAGCGTTGCTTCAGGCTGCGTTTTGAGCCACATTCGGGCCTGTTTTTTCAGCGCGCTGAGAGAGGCGACGGTTTCGAGGCAACCGTATCTTCCGCAGTCGCAGGCGTTGCCGTCAGGATTGACAATGGTATGCCCAATCTGCCCGCTGCCGTACAGACTGCCGCGATAAATATGATCGTTAATCACAAATGACGAGCCGATACCGTAGTCGACGTTGATCACGCAAAAATCCTGCTGTGTACCCTGATGCTGCCACTTCTCCGCCAGCGCCAGCATCACGCAGTCTTATCCACCCGAACCTGCACGCCAAGCCGCTCCTCAAGCAGATACTTTATTTCGATCGGTGTTTTCCAGCGTGCCTGGGGCATGGTTTGTGAAACGCCGGTAATCGGATCAACCTGTCCATGCACGCCAAGGGCGAGATTGATGCTGTGCTGCGGGTAGCGGCGGTGGATATGCCGCCAGCATTCAACGATGGCCTCAAGCAGGGCCTGAGGAGTGGGCGCGTTGACCGGCAAATGCTGATGGCCATCCACTGCCAGCAGGCGGGCGTCGGCAAGCTGATATTCAATGCTGGTCGGGGTGATATTCATGCACAGTGTCCAGGCGCCGTGCTCGGGGATCTGGTAGCTGCCGCTGTTCACGCCCCGTTTGCTCATGTGTTCCGTTGAGTGACCGATCAATCCCTCGCTAAGCAGCTCGGCCAGAATATTGCTCACCGCCGGAATGGAGAGACCGGTGAGTTGAGAGAGCTGTGATTTACTGAGCTGCTTTTCCCGCCACAGATGGGAAAGAAAAATCGACTTATTGGCCTGCCGGACCCGGGCGTTATTAAAGCCAGTACGCTGCATACACTTAACTCCCTTAACTATATTGCGTGAGCATTGCGCATTTTAACAGCGAATTGGCGATATAGACTCCTGTTATTGCAACTTTTACTTCGTTTTGTTTAGTGGAGACATCATGTACGGTTCGGTTAAGGTCTGGCAGGAAATCATTTCATTACCAACGTGGACGACGGGAGCGGAAGATCCGAACCCTATGTTTCTGGAAAAACGTGTTTATCAAGGATCTTCCGGCAGCGTCTATCCCTACGGCGTGATTGATACCCTGACCGGCGAACGCGAAATGCGCGATTATCAGGCAGTGTGGATGGAGAATGATTTCCTTCGGGTCATGCTGCTACCGGAGCTTGGCGGCCGTATTCACCGGGCATATGACAAAGTCAAACAACGTGATTTCGTCTATTACAATGAGGTGGTTAAGCCAGCCCTGGTAGGGCTGCTCGGGCCCTGGATCTCCGGCGGAATCGAATTTAACTGGCCGCAACATCACCGGCCGACGACCTTTAAGCCGGTCGATTTTTCTATTCAGCAGGGAGAAAACGGCGCGCAGACCGTATGGATGGGGGAAGCGGAGCCCATGCGCGGTTTGCAGGTTATGGCCGGGTTTACGCTCTATCCTGACCGCGCGCTGATTGAAATCACTGGCAAGATCTTCAATGGTAACGCCACGCCGCGCCATTTCCTGTGGTGGGCCAACCCTGCAGTAAAAGGCGGCGATGCCCACCAGAGTGTATTCCCACCCGATGTCACCGCTGTATTCGACCATGGTAAGCGTGATGTTTCCGCTTTCCCGATTGCCACCGGTACCTACTACAAAGTGGACTATTCTGCGGGGGTTGATATCTCCCGTTATAAAAACGTCCCGGTACCCACTTCGTATATGGCGGAGAAGTCGGATTACGATTTTGTCGGCGCTTATCATCATGACGAGCGAGGCGGGTTACTGCATGTTGCCGATCACCATGTCTCTCCTGGCAAGAAACAGTGGAGCTGGGGGTACGGGGATTTTGGCCAGGCCTGGGATCGAAATCTGACTGATGAAAATGGCCCTTATATTGAGCTGATGACCGGCGTCTTCACCGATAACCAGCCTGACTTTACGTGGCTTGCGCCTTATGAAGAGAAGGTGTTTGTACAAAATTTCCTTCCCTACAGCGAGTTAGGGATGGTGCAAAATGCCAATACACATCTGGCACTGAAGCTGGTTCGCGAGTCTGGGCAACTGCAGCTTGGCGTATATGCCATTGCTCCGCTAAATCATATCGTGGTTGAACTCAGCGCTGACCATCAGCCATTGTACGAAACTCAGCTGACGCTGAAGCCCGGTGAGAGCTGGCAGCAGACGCTGCCGGAAAATGGCGTCGGGCGCTTAACCCTCAAAGTGAAAACCGCCGAGAACCAGCCGCTGCTGGATTATCAGGAACATATTACCCAACAGACGCCGCTGCCCGAACCAGCTATAGCGCCCGCGTTACCGGAAGCGATCCACAATGGCGACGAGCTCTATTTTATCGGCCAGCACCTTGAACAATACAACCACGCAAGCCGCTACGCCGGGGATTACTATCGTCGGGCGGTTGAGCTCGATCCGCAGGATTATCGCAATAATGTTGCCCTCGGTACCCTGGCGTTCAACAGTGCCGACTGGGCGCTGGCGGAACAGTGTGCCCGTGCTGCGCTACAGCGCGCGCATCGTTTGAATAAGAACCCGCGAGATGGCGAAGCCAGTATGCTGCTTGCCAGCGTGCTGGAAAGGATGGGGGATGATGCAGGCGCCTGGGATCACTATTACAAAGCCTCCTGGAGCGGTAACTGCCGTGACGCCGCCTGGTGGTCGCTGGCGCGGCTGGCGATGAAGCGCGGTGATGTTGCCGATGCGCTGGAAAAAGTAAACACCAGTCTGCGGTTCAACGCCAGCAATCCTCTGGCGATGGGGTTGAAAGCGCTGGCATTAGCCAACAGTGGGCAGAAGAAAGCAGCACTGGAGTTTATTTTCGCCTCTCTTGAGCAATACCCATTGAGCTATCCGCTGCACTGCGCGCGCTGGATGATTGAGCGGAGCGACGACGCGCGAGAAACCCTGCTGCGCATCACGGGGCGCAGAGGGGTCAACGCCAGCCTGCTGGCGGGTTGGTTGCTCTCTATCGGACAGACGTCGGCGGTGAAAGAGGTTCTTGCGGTTCTGGACAGTCAGGAAGCGCTGCCGATGCTCTGGCGTGCGTCGCTAAGTGATGATGCCAATGAACGCCAACAGTTTATTGCCGCCGCCGAGCACTGCCATGCGCACAATGTTCGTTTCCCTAACTCGCTCGATGAAGTTCAGATGCTGCAGTCGCTGGGCGACAGCGCTTTTGCCCGCTATCTACTCGGTTGCTTCTGGTACAGCAAACGTCGCTATGACGAGGCGGTGAGCTGCTGGCGCGAGACGCTCGAAAAATCTCCCGATTATGCGCCCGCTCATCGTCTGCTGGGCGTTTACTCCTGGAATAAACAGCAGGATGCAACGCAGGCGCTGGCTTATCTGCAGCGCGCCGTAGCGCTGGAGCCGGAAAATGCGCGCTTCCTGTTTGAACTCGATTTTTTGCAAAAATTACTGGCCAGGCCGGTACATGAGCGACTGACGACGCTGGTGGAACGTAAAGCCGTGGTGCTGAAGCGGGACGACCTGACCGCTGAGCTGCTAAGCCTGTGGAACGCGTCCGGTCATTATGCCGATGCCGCCGCGATTCTGGATACGCGCGTATTCCATCCCTGGGAAGGAGGAGAAGGGAAAATCACCGGCCAGTATTTGCTCAATCAGCTCCATCGGGCATTACAGTTCATCGAGCGTGGGGCGTTTAAACAGGCCACGGACTGTCTGAAAGCCGCATTACGCTATCCCGACAATCTGGGGGAGGGGCGACTGCCTGGGCAAACGGATAACGATATCTGGTATTTGCTGGGCTACTGCGCAGAACAGGCTGGGGATGCGCAGCAGGCGGCGGAATATTACCAGCTTGCCCGGCAAGGGGGCTCAACGCTGGACGCCGGGCGGTACTACAACGATCAACCCGCCGATTACCTTTTCTGGCAGGGCATTGCGCTGCGTAAGAGCGGTAACCCAGCGCAGGCCGAGCAGCACTTCCGCCATTTTATCGACTGGGCCGCGCAGCATCGGGATGACGTTCCGCAAGTCGATTTTTTTGCCGTCTCTCTTCCGGACCTGGTGGTTCTCGATGTATCAGCGCAGCAGAGACATCAGCAGCACTGCTTGTTTATTGAAGCGCTGGGCCATCTGGGGCTGGGGAATGTATCTGCCAGCCAGCAGGCGATGCAGCGGCTTCTGCAGCTGAACCCAGCTCATGATAAGGCGCATCTGATTCGCCATGCCCTGCAAAGCGGCATTTTTTCCTGAACCTCAATGGGCGGGCTCGGCCCGCCTGAACCCTACTGTTCCCTGCGTTTCCCTTATAGAGGAATCATTATGAACAACGCGCAGACACATCTCAAAATGGGCTACGTCTGGACGATTTGTCTGGTCGCCGCCTGCGGTGGTTTACTGTTTGGCTATGACTGGGTGGTGATTGGCGGCGCTAAGCCATTTTATGAAGCCTGGTTTTCAATTACGGACCCGGCGCAGTCCGGCTGGGCGATGAGCTCAGCGCTGTTGGGCTGTATTTTCGGCGCATTAATTTCGGGATGGTGCGCAGACAAACTGGGGCGCAAGCTGCCATTAATTCTTTCCGCCGTGCTGTTCAGCGCGTCGGCCTGGGGGACGGCGGTCGCCAGTCATTTCGATATGTTTGTGGTTTACCGCATTGTGGGCGGCGTAGGGATTGGTCTGGCTTCCGCTCTCAGCCCGCTTTACATTGCCGAAGTCAGCCCGGCAGAGAAAAGAGGACGTTTTGTTGCGGTCAATCAGCTCACCATCGTGATTGGCGTGCTGGCCGCTCAGTTAATCAATCTGATGATTGCTGAACCGGTGGAGCCGGGGGCGACGCAGCAGATGATTGTGGACAGCTGGAATGGGCAGATGGGCTGGCGCTGGATGTTCGGTGCGGAACTGGTGCCGGCGCTGGCGTTTCTGGTCCTGATGTTTTTTGTCCCCGAGTCGCCGCGCTGGCTCATGAAGGCCGGTAAACCGGAGCGCGCCCGGGCTGCGCTGGAACGCATTGGTTCTGCCGACTATGCCGACAGGATCCTGCGTGAAATCGCGCATACCCTGGAAAAGGATAACAACAAAGTCTCCTACGGCGCGCTGTTGGCTCCCCAGGTGAAACCGATTGTGATCATTGGCATGGTGCTCGCCATATTCCAGCAGTGGTGTGGGATTAACGTCATCTTTAACTACGCGCAGGAGATTTTTGCCTCGGCGGGGTTCGATATTAACAGCACGCTGAAATCGATCGTCGCGACGGGCGTCGTTAATCTGGTCTTTACCATTGCGGCGCTGCCGCTGGTGGATAAAATCGGTCGCCGTAAATTAATGCTGCTTGGCGCTTCGGGATTGACGCTGATCTATGTGCTGATCGCCGGCGCTTACGCCATGGGCATTATGGGGTGGCCGGTACTGTTGCTGGTGCTGGCGGCGATTGCTATTTATGCGTTGACCCTGGCGCCGGTGACCTGGGTGCTGCTGGCGGAGATTTTTCCCAACCGCGTACGTGGACTCGCGATGTCTTTAGGTACCCTGGCGCTGTGGATCGCCTGTTTCCTGTTAACCTATACTTTCCCGCTGCTTAATGCCGGTCTGGGCGCGGCAGGAAGCTTCCTGCTGTATGGTGTCATTTGCGCTGCCGGCTACCTCTATATCCTGCGCAACGTCCCGAAAACGAAAGGTATCACCCTCGAAGCGCTGGAAGAGCAGCTGGCGCAGCGTCATACGGGCGTTAATGCGGCGAAGCAGGAGCAGATGCGCTAATGGCGGAAGAGTGGATTCTGGAGAACGCGCATCTGCGGATGTGCGTCTCTTCTCTGGGCGGCAAAGTGCAAAGTTTATTCTCGCGGCAATATCAAGCGCCGGTGCTATATGAAAATCCCGCCGGCGGCATGTTTCCGATGCTGCCATTGGCCAATCGCGTCGCCGGCAACCGTTTTATTTTTCATGGGCAGGAGATTGTCCTGCCTCGCCACCATGCCGACGAGTATTTCTTTCTTCACGGTGACGGCTGGTTACAGCGCTGGGATATTATTGAGTACGGCGCCGAGTATTGTGTATTACAGCTGCGTCGGCAGCATGCCTGCGGTTTCGATTATCTGGCGCAGCTCCGCTACCAGTTGCTGCGTAACCAGCTGATAGCGGAGCTAACGCTTACCCACTATGGGGAGGTCCCTGCGCTTTACGGCTGCGGCTTTCATCCCTTTTTCCCTTTCGATGAACGCAGCAAGGTTCAGTTCCAGGTCAGCGGTTACTGGCCGGAAGGGGAGAATCACTTACCTCTCAACTGGCAAGGAAACTTGCCCGACTATGCCAATTTCAGCGTGGCTCAGTTCGGTGAAGATCGTTGGCTGAACGTGGGTTATTCCGGCTGGGGCGGGCGGGCGAGGGTAAGCAATGACGTGATGAATATCACAATTCTATCGCAAACTCCGTGGTTGATGCTGTTCAGAATGCAAGGTGAATCATTCCTTTGCCTCGAGCCGCAAAGCCATCCGGTAAACGCCCACAACATGGACGGGCAGCCGGGGCTGCGAGTTTTAGGCGCGGGAGAGAAGCTCAATTTTTCGCTGAAAATCATCATCGAGGGGGCATAAATAACGAGCTATCAGCAGACAAGAGCATCTTGCGCCCGCCGGGGTTTATCGCCAGACTATCGCCACCATTCGGGAGGAAATCATGGTCTTGCACTCCACGCGCTGGCTGGCGCTCAGTTATTTCACCTACTTTTTTAGCTACGGTATTTTTCTGCCCTTCTGGAGCGTCTGGCTGGCTGGAAACGGGCTGACTCCGGAAACCATCGGCATTTTGCTTGGCGCCGGTCTGGTGGCCCGTTTTCTCGGCAGTCTGCTGATTGCCCCGCGGGTGAGCGATCCCTCCCGGCTGATCGCCGCGCTGCGCGTGCTGGCGCTGTTAACCTTGCTCTTCGCGCTGGCCTTCTGGGCCGGCAGCCACGTAGCATGGCTGCTGGCGATCATCATCGGCTTCAACCTGTTCTTTTCGCCGCTGGTGCCGCTGACGGATGCTCTGGCCAATACCTGGCAAAAGCAGATCACCATGGACTATGGCCGGGTGCGGCTGTGGGGCTCTATTGCCTTTGTGATTGGTTCAGCGCTGACCGGCAAGCTGGTGAGCCTGTTCGATTACCGGGCGATCCTGCTGATGCTAAGCCTGGGGGTCGCCTCGATGCTGCTCGGCATGCTGCTTAAGCCGTCGGTGATGCCCCAGGGGGAGTCGCGCCAGCAGCAGGGGGCCGGAATGGCGGCCTGGCTGACGCTGGTGCGCCAAAGCTGGCGCTTTCTCGCCTGCGTTTGTCTGCTGCAGGGAGCGCATGCCGCCTACTATGGCTTTAGCGCCATCTACTGGCAGCAGGCCGGCTATTCCGCCTCGGCGGTCGGTTATCTGTGGTCGTTAGGCGTGGTGGCGGAAGTGGTGATCTTCGCGTTGAGTAAAAAGGTGTTCCGCCGCTTCAGCGCCCGCGACCTGCTGTTGCTCTCCGCCGCCTGCGGGCTGATTCGCTGGGGACTGATGGGCTGGACCACGGCGCTGCCGGGACTCATCCTTGCGCAGATCCTTCACTGTGGCACCTTCACGGTGTGTCATCTGGCGGCGATGCGCTATATCGCCGCCCGTCAGGGTAGCGAAGTGATCCGTCTGCAGGCCGTCTACTCCGCGGTGGCGATGGGCGGCAGTATTGCCATCATGACCGTCTTCGCCGGTTTCCTCTATCAGCACCTGCACCAGGGCGTATTCTGGGTGATGGCCCTGCTGACGCTCCCGGCGATGGCTATACGGCCAAAAGCGGTGGCGGCCTAGTCCTCGAGCATGGCGCAGATATGCTGCTGTTGGCGTTCAGTGAAGTAGTTCTCCGCGTGGATCAGCGGCGGCGAAAACAGCGGCAGCGCCGTCGCATAGGGGGTGACGATAAGCGTCACCCCTTTGGGCGCACCTTCCTTCTGAAAGCGCTCTACGCTCTGGTATTTGATATTCAGCGGCAGCAGCGTTAGTTCGCGCAGCTGTTGTTCCAGGGCCTCTTCAATAGCTGGGTTGTCATCGGTTAGCAACAGCACCTGTTTCTCGTGCAGGTCGCTTTTCTGCATCAGCCAGGCGCCAAAGATCACCGCGATTAAACCGGTCTCTTCCTCATTAAAACGGATGTGCCAGGCCTCCTCGAATTCGCTCAATGCCGCCTGGGTGGTACGCAGTAAGCGAGGGTAGAGCCGGGTCACTTCCTCTGTGAGCGTGCTGTCGATGCCGATAGCAAACACGCTGCGGATCAACGCCTGCGACAAATGAATATAGAGTTGATCGCTGAGCCCCTGCTCATCACTGAACGCTCTGCCAGCGAGGATCTGAAAGCGGTGGATCAGGCTGGAGATAGCCAGCCGCAGGCGGCGATCGTGCGGGTGACCGTCGCGGTCCGGGTCGGGGGTTTTGAGCAACATAAACAGCAGCGAGAGGAAAAAAGGTTCTCCGACATGGGGCGGAGCGCCGACCCGACGCTGCCAGTGGCGGACAATCTCCTGCGCCAGGGTGAACTCGGCGGCGGTTTGAGCCCAGCGTTGCTGTTCCTCATTGAAGTCCGGAGAGTATCCCCGGTGATGTTCGAGCAGACAGTACTGCAGGTACAAGCGCAGAAACTGCACGTCGCGGCAGTCAAACTGGCGATTGAGCGCCCGCGCGCAGCGGTTCACCAGCGCCTGCAGATTGGTATCATCGTATAAGGTGCGGGCAATGCCTTCCTGTTTAAGCTGCGTTTTCAGCGCCGGGGTAAAATGATGATTAACGAACTGTGGGCAGAGGCGCAGCCCCCGCCGCAGCGCATGCAGCAGACATAAACGTTGGTCGAGCGCGGCGCCTTCAATCCGATAGCTGCCGTCCACCTGTGACTGGAGGGTCAAACGGTGGTAACGCTGAATTTCGCGTCCGGTCTCCTCAATATCCTGCCGGGCCGTGGTCTCATCAACGAGGTTGATCCTGCCAAGCCGTTCAGTCGTCACCGACTGTCCGGGCAGATAAAACATCAGGAGCACCTGGCTACGGCGCTGTGGACTGGAAAGCGCAGATGGTGGTTCAATGACGGTCATCATCTGGTAAGTTCCAGTTAGGGTTTCCGCTAAGGATAGACAATGACCGCGGCGTGGGCAGGGAAGAGCGTCCGCTTTTACTCAGGATTGCTGGCGAAGTTCACAGAATTTTTCACGTGAGGAACAGATGAACAGAGTGAAACAATGCACAAGCGCGGCGTTTTTCATGGTTTTATCATGGTCGGCCGCTGCGCATCCGCATAGCTTCATCAGCCTGCAAAGCGAGCCGGTGGTCAAGGACGGTCTGCTGAGCGCCTTTAAAATGCGCTGGACGATGGATGAAATTACCTCATCGGATCTGCTCTATGATGCCGGAAACGCCAAACCGGGCAGCGAAGTCTGGAAAAAGCTGGCGGCGGAGGTGATGGCCAACGTGCTCGGTCAGCACTATTTCAGCGAGCTGTGGCATAACGGTCAGCGGGTTAAATTTGACAATCGTCCCGACGGTTACGGCCTCGAACGTGACGGACTGCAGGCGGTACTCACCTTTACTCTGCCGCTGGCGACGCCGCAACCCATTGCCGGGCAGACGTTTACCTTTTCCACCTTCGACCCGACCTACTACGTCGATATGTTTTATGACAAGGATAGCGATTTTTCCCTGCCCGCAGGGCTGCGGGCCGCCTGTAAGGCAACGGTGATGACGCCAAAACCGAACGACAAAATGCTCTCATACGCCCAGTCGCTGGATAAAGCGGATGCGCCGCCGGAGGATATGGCGCTGGGCAGCTATTTTGCCCAGAAGGTGACCCTGACATGTCAGTAATTTTTACTCCGCGCGCGCGATTTTCGCGCTGGAAAGCGCTGTGGCCGCTGGCGCTGTTGCTGGCGGTGAGCATCATCGGCGGCATTTGGCTGTGGCGGGCGTGGCCGCAGGTGCTGATGCAGAGCGCAGTCTGGCAGCGTTCGCTCAACCTGGAACTCAGCCGCCTGCTGCAGGCGGTGGCGGAGAACCCGGCGGCGGCAGGGCTGTCGCTGCTGGGGTTTAGCTTCGTTTACGGGGTGCTCCATGCCTTAGGGCCCGGACACGGTAAAATTGTCATTACGACCTGGCTTGCCACCCATCCCGCGAAGCTGAAATCAAGCATTGGCCTGACGCTGGCCGCTTCTTTACTGCAGGGGCTGGTAGCCATCGCGCTGGTGGTCGTGGTGCTGGCGCTGCTGCAGCTGCCGGCGCGCCAGCTGCACCTCAGCAGTTTCTGGCTGGAGAAGGGGAGCTATTTGCTGGTGGGTGCGTTAGGGCTGCTGCTGTGCTGGCGGGCGTTAAAAAAGCTGCGTCTGCTGCTGAGCCGGCCAACGTTTACCGCTTTTACCCCGCACCATGTTCATAACGAACACTGCGGCTGCGGGCATCAGCATCTCCCGGCCCCGGAGCAGCTGCAGGCCGGCGACGACTGGCGGGCTCGCGCCGCGATCGTCCTGTCGATGGGTATGCGTCCCTGCTCGGGGGCGATCATGGTTCTGCTGTTCAGCAAGGTAATCGGCGTTTTTGGCTGGGGGATGGCGGCGGCGCTGGCGATGGCGGCGGGAACCTCGTTGACTATCACGGCGCTGGCGCTGTTGGTGCATGGGTTCCGCCAACTGGCGATCCGCCTCAGTCGCCATCAGGCGCCAGCGTTATGGAAGCAGGTTAGTTGGGCGACGCTGGCGCTGGCCGGCGGCGTCATATTGCTGGCGGCGGCAGGGGTGATGTGGCTCAGCGCCGTCCCTGCCGGCGGTGGGATCCGTCCGTTTTAGACAGACGCCGGGCGCAAATCCTAAAGTGGGCGCCAGCGCTTGCCGCTGGCGAAGCGATGCTCTAGTTTTCCGCTTTTCGGCGGATGACAAGGAGTCGCTATGGCCGCAAATATCGTTTCTCCCGCGCAGAGCGGGCGGTTCTATTATGGCTGCGCCGGCGCCGCCGGGCTGCTGGCGGGCCTGGCGATCGTATTCTGGTTTCCAGCCCTGGCCAGCTGGTGGCCGTCAGATCTGGTGCGTGTCTACCACGCCATGCCGTATGTTATGCGATTCGGGGTGGCGAGTGTCGCGGATATTCCGCTGGTGGCCTACGCCACCCTAACGCTGTCGGGCTTCGTGCTGGCCTTTTGTCATCCCGGTCACAGTAAACTGCCCATTGTTGCCTGGGCTGTGCATAACCAGCCCTCGCCGCGGGAGATGGTCGACTGGATCCTGCGCAGCTGGGTGTTGCAGTTCGGTTTTCTGGTGATCATTTTCTGGCGTTTCGCGTTTATGGGTAAGCTAAGCAGCGACAGGCTAATGCAGATCGTGGGCATCTTTAACGACGTATGCTATCTGGCCACGCTGGTGCTGGCTGGAATACTGCTGCGCGACGGCTGGCGCGACTTTCAGGGCGTTGCCGCACCGGCAGGCAATATTCGCATTCCGCTGATCTTTGCCCTGAGTTTTTATCTGCCGTTTCAGCTGGTATGGATTTTACTCAGTGCGCAGCAGTATGAGCTGCCGCTGTGGGGATGGCTGCTGCTGGTTCCGGCGATGGTCGGCGTGCTGCTCGCCAGGCTGACGGTGGTAGGGATAGCGCTGTGTTTCCGGCGCTGGCTGGGGCCGCAGGGCTGTCTGCGCTGGCGCGGACCGCTGGCCTTGTTTAGCGGCCTGACGGTACTGTGCATCGGCGGCAATGCGGTGATTCGCCAGATCCTCAACATGATAAAATGACATAAAAAAAGGAAGCCGCGGCTTCCTTTTTGACATCAGTAAGAGATTAACGCTTCAGCGCGTCGCTCAGCTGCTCGCGCATGTTCGCCAGCATCGCTTTCACCACGCGCGGGTTACCGGCAACGATGTTGCCCGTCAGCATATAGTTATGACCGCCGGTGAAGTCGCAGACAATCGCGCCAGCTTCACGGGCGATCAGCTCGCCTGCGGCGAAATCCCATGGTTTCAGGGCGATCTCAAAGTAACCGTCAACGCGGCCGGCGGCCACATAGGCCAGATCCAGCGCGGCAGAGCCGGTGCGACGGAAGTCGGCACATTCGGTAAACATGTTGCCGAGAATATTCATGTAGGTGGTGGCGTGCTGCTTCGCTTTGAACGGGAAGCCGGTCGCGATAATGGTGCCGTCGAGGTCGCGAGCGTTGCTGCCGCGCAGACGGTAGCCGTTCAGCTGCGCGCCCTGGCCGCGGGTCGCGGTAAACAGTTCGTTACGCATCGGATCGTAGACCACCGCGACTTCAGTACGCCCTTTGATGCGTACGGCGATGGAAACAGAAAAGTGCGGCAGACGTTTAACGAAGTTGGTGGTGCCATCCAGTGGATCGATAACCCATTGAACATCCTGCTCTTCGCCAGCGTGTTCACCGCTTTCTTCGGTGATAATGGTGTGCTGCGGGTAAGATTTGCGAATGGTTTCGATAATAATCGCTTCGGCGGCTTTATCGACGTTGGTCACAAAATCATTGCTGCCTTTCTGGCTGGTTTCTACGGTGTCTGGCGTTTCGTAGTGTTTGGCAATTAAATTACCCGCCTTGCGCGCGGCGCGCACGGCGATGTTCAGCATCGGATGCATCGGTCTCTCTCACTGGATGTTAAAGAACGGGAAAAAACGGCGCATATAATAGCAGCCAAATCTGCTTATGTCTCCGTTTTATGGTAGCATGCACGAATAATCTTTAGCCGAAGAACCATAATGCTGCAAAATATTCGAATCGTACTGGTAGAAACCTCCCATACCGGCAACATGGGCTCCGTAGCCCGCGCGATGAAAACCATGGGCTTAACTAACCTGTGGCTGGTCAATCCGCTGGTCAAACCCGATTCGCAGGCGATAGCCCTGGCCGCGGGCGCCAGCGACGTGATCGGCAACGCGCAGATTGTCGATACCCTTGATGAAGCGCTGGCAGGCTGTAGCCTGGTGGTTGGCACCAGCGCGCGCTCTCGCACGCTGCCGTGGCCGATGCTCGACCCGCGCGAATGCGGTCTGAAAAGCGTCGCCGAAGGTCAGCATGCGCCGGTGGCGCTGGTCTTTGGCCGCGAGCGCGTTGGTCTGACCAACGATGAACTGCAGAAGTGCCACTATCACGTGGCGATCGCCGCGAACCCGGAGTACAGCTCGCTGAACCTGGCGATGGCGGTGCAGGTTATCGCCTATGAAGTGCGGATGGCCTGGCTGGCGGCGCAGGAGCAAGCGCAGCCGGCGGTTGAGCATGAAGAGGCGCCGTACCCGCTGGTGGACGATCTGGAGCGATTCTACGACCATCTTGAGCAGACGCTGCTGGCGACGGGCTTTATCCGCCCAAATCATCCGGGGCAGGTGATGAACAAGCTGCGTCGTCTGTTCACCCGCGCGCGTCCGGAAAGCCAGGAGTTGAACATCCTGCGCGGCATGCTGGCGTCTATTGAGCAGCAGAATAAAGGTAAGTAACCGCGTTAACGCCGGATGGCGCTTCGCTTATCCGGGCTACGAATCGGGCTCGCCTGGCGGGATGAAGGTATCAGGCTATGCGGAAGTAAAACGGCACGGAAAGCCAAATACCTGACTAAAACAGTCAAGTAAATAGTTGACCAAATTACTCGGGAATGTCAGACTTGGCCCTGCTATGCAATACCCATATTAATAAAAAGCCCGGCCAGGGGCGAGTTTGAGGTTAAGTAAGACATGAGACTGACATCTAAAGGGCGTTATGCCGTGACCGCGATGCTTGACGTTGCGCTCAACTCTGAAACGGGCCCGGTGCCGTTGGCAGATATTTCAGAGCGTCAGGGAATTTCGCTTTCCTATCTGGAACAGCTGTTCTCTCGCCTGCGTAAAAATGGCCTGGTTTCCAGCGTTCGTGGCCCAGGTGGTGGTTATCTGTTAGGTAAAGATGCCGGCAGTATCGCCGTCGGCGAAGTCATTAGCGCCGTGGACGAATCCGTTGACGCCACCCGTTGCCAGGGCAAGGGCGGCTGTCAGGGCGGCGATAAATGCCTGACTCACGCGCTGTGGCGCGACCTGAGCGAGCGCCTGACCGGCTTCCTGAACAATATCACCCTCGGGGAACTGGTGAATAACCAGGAGATCCTCGATGTTTCCGGTCGTCAGCATCAGCACGAAACCCAGCGCAATGCGCGCACCCAGGACGCGATTGACGTTAAACTGCGCGCCTGAGTGACCCGTCCCGTTTCGGGCTGCGGCTGACAGGGCAAGGCGGCGCGAAACGGCGGGACAACGATTATAAAGAGCTTTCAGAATCAGGCCGGGATGCTCCGACATTCCGTGTACTCGGTCGTACATCAAGCCGGTTGCCTGATTCCTTGCATTGAGTGATGTACGGAGTTTAAGAGCAATGAAATTACCGATTTACCTCGATTACTCCGCAACCACGCCGGTGGACCCGCGTGTTGCCGAGAAAATGATGCAGTTCCTGACCATGGACGGGACCTTTGGTAACCCGGCCTCCCGTTCCCACCGTTTTGGCTGGCAGGCTGAAGAGGCGGTTGATATCGCCCGCAATCAGATTGCCGAGCTGGTCGGCGCCGACCCGCGCGAAATCGTCTTTACCTCTGGTGCGACTGAATCCGACAACCTGGCGATCAAGGGTGCAGCCAACTTTTATCAGAAAAAAGGCAAGCACATCATCACCAGCAAAACCGAGCATAAAGCGGTTCTGGATACCTGCCGTCAGCTGGAGCGCGAAGGCTTCGAAGTGACCTACCTGGCGCCGCAGAGCAACGGGATTATCGATCTGAAAGAGCTGGAAGCAGCGATGCGTGACGACACCATCCTGGTTTCCATCATGCATGTGAATAACGAAATCGGCGTGGTGCAGGATATCGCTACCATCGGCGAGATGTGTCGCGCCCGCGGTATCATTTACCACGTAGACGCCACCCAGAGCGTGGGCAAGCTGCCTATCGATCTGAGCCAGCTGAAAGTTGACCTGATGTCCTTCTCCGGTCACAAAATCTACGGTCCGAAAGGCATCGGCGCGCTGTACGTGCGTCGTAAGCCGCGTATTCGTATCGAAGCGCAAATCCACGGCGGCGGCCACGAGCGCGGTATGCGTTCCGGTACTCTGCCTGTTCACCAGATCGTCGGCATGGGTGAAGCTTACCGTATCGCCAAAGAAGAGATGGAAAGCGAGATGGCGCGTCTGCGCACGCTGCGCAACCGTCTGTGGAACGGCGTGAAGGATATGGAAGAAGTGTACCTCAACGGCG
Organism: Klebsiella sp. KPN54798; assembly: GCF_021184225.1. Classification (NCBI taxonomy): domain Bacteria; kingdom Pseudomonadati; phylum Pseudomonadota; class Gammaproteobacteria; order Enterobacterales; family Enterobacteriaceae; genus Klebsiella; species Klebsiella sp. KPN54798. Next base: position 1,269,301 of record NZ_CP089234.1, read on the forward strand.
ACCTCGAGCAGGGCGCGCCGAACATTCTTAACGTCAGCTTCAACTATGTTGAAGGCGAGTCGCTGATTATGGCGCTGAAAGACCTGGCGGTTTCCTCCGGTTCAGCCTGTACTTCCGCGAGCCTTGAGCCATCCTACGTGCTGCGCGCGTTAGGCATGACTGATGAACTGGCGCACAGTTCTATTCGTTTCTCTTTAGGTCGTTTCACTACCGAAGAAGAGATTGACTATGCCATCGATCTGATTCGCAAATCCATTGGCCGTCTGCGCGAGCTTTCTCCGCTGTGGGAAATGTTCAAACAGGGCGTGGATCTGAACAGCATTGAATGGTCACATCACTAATTCGGCACCAATAAGGAGAATTCATCATGGCTTACAGCGAAAAAGTTATCGATCATTACGAGAATCCGCGCAACGTCGGCTCTTTTGACAACAGCGACGAGAACGTCGGCAGCGGCATGGTCGGCGCGCCGGCCTGCGGCGACGTGATGAAGCTGCAGATTAAAGTCAACAATGAAGGCATCATTGAAGACGCGCGCTTCAAGACCTACGGCTGCGGTTCCGCTATCGCTTCCAGCTCCCTGGTTACCGAGTGGGTGAAGGGCAAATCGCTGGACGAAGCGCAGGCGATCAAGAACACCGATATCGCCGATGAACTGGAACTGCCGCCGGTGAAAATCCACTGCTCGATCCTGGCGGAAGACGCGATTAAAGCCGCGATTGCGGATTACAAAAGCAAACGTGAAGCAAAATAATTAGTTGAGGTTTTGTTATGTCGATTACTCTTAGCGACAGTGCAGCAGCGCGAGTCAATGCCTTCCTGGCGAACCGCGGTAAAGGGTTTGGCCTGCGCCTGGGCGTAAGAACCTCCGGCTGCTCGGGTATGGCCTATGTACTGGAGTTTGTTGACGAGCCGGCGGCTGAAGACACCGTGTTTGAAGACAAAGGCGTGAAGGTCGTGATCGACGGCAAAAGTCTGCAATTCCTCGACGGCACTCAGCTGGACTTCGTCAAAGAAGGCCTCAACGAAGGGTTCAAATTCACTAACCCTAACGTCAAAGATGAGTGCGGCTGCGGCGAAAGCTTTAACGTATAATCGGTACTCCTCAACCCCACCGCGGTCACGCCGCGCGTGGGGTTTTAATTTAGATGCATGACCCTGAGGTTACTATGGACTATTTCACCCTCTTCGGGTTACCAGCCAGCTATACCCTCTCGCTTGAACAACTGGCTGTCCGGTATCAGGATCTGCAGCGCCAGTACCATCCGGATAAATTTGCCAGCGCGCCTGCGGCGGAACAGCTTGCGGCGGTTCAGCATTCCGCCACTATAAACCAGGCCTGGCAGACGCTGCGCCATCCGCTGACTCGCGCAGAATATCTCCTTTCGCTGCATGGCTTCGATCTGGCCAGCGAGCAGCATACCGTTCGCGATACCGCGTTCCTGATGGAACAGCTGGAATTGCGCGAAGAGCTGGATGAGATCGGCCAGGCGAAAGACGACGCGCGGCTGGAAGGTTTTATCAAACGGGTGAAAGCGCTGTTTGATACCCGTCAGCAGCTGATGGTTGACCAATTGCATAATGAGAGCTGGGAGGCGGCGGCGGACACGGTTCGTAAGCTCCGTTTCCTCGATAAACTGCGCAGCAGTGCTGAAGAACTCGAAGAAAAACTGCTCGATTTTTAATTTTCGGAAGCAATTATGGCCTTATTACAAATTAGTGAGCCCGGCCTGAGCGCCGCGCCGCACCAGCGTCGTCTGGCGGCCGGTATCGACCTGGGCACCACCAATTCTCTGGTGGCTACCGTGCGTAGCGGCCAGGCCGAGACTCTGCCCGATCATCAAGGCCGCTATCTGCTGCCGTCGGTGGTGAACTACCACGCTTCGGGGCTGACCGTCGGCTATGACGCCCGGCTTAACGCCGCTCAGGATCCTGCCAATACCATCAGCTCCGTGAAGCGGATGATGGGGCGCTCCCTCGCCGATATTCAAAACCGTTACCCGCATCTGCCGTATCAGCTGCAGGCCAGTGAAAACGGCCTGCCGATGATCCAGACCGCCGGCGGCCTGCTGAACCCGATTCGCGTCTCCGCCGATATCCTCAAAGCGCTGGCCGCCCGGGCGACCGAAGCGCTGGCCGGCGAACTCGACGGCGTGGTCATTACCGTTCCCGCTTACTTCGATGACGCTCAGCGCCAGGGAACCAAAGACGCGGCGCGTCTGGCGGGCCTGCACGTGCTGCGCCTGCTCAATGAGCCGACCGCGGCGGCTATTGCCTACGGCCTCGACTCCGGCCAGGAAGGGGTGATTGCGGTCTACGATCTCGGCGGCGGCACCTTTGATATCTCCATTCTGCGTTTAAGCCGCGGGGTGTTTGAAGTGCTGGCCACCGGCGGCGACTCGGCTCTCGGCGGCGATGATTTCGATCACCTGCTGGCTGACTACCTGCGCGAGCAGGCGGGCTTCAGCGACCGCAGCGATAACCGTCTGCAGCGTGAGCTGCTGGATGCCGCCATCGCGGCGAAAATCGCCTTGAGCGATGCCGAGGCAGCGCACGTCGAGGTCGGCGGCTGGCAGGGCGATATCACCCGCAGCCAGTTTAACGATCTGATTGCCCCGCTGGTAAAACGTACCCTGATGGCCTGCCGTCGGGCGCTAAAAGACGCTGGCGTTGAAGCGCAAGAAGTGCTGGAAGTGGTGATGGTCGGCGGTTCGACCCGCGTGCCGCTGGTGCGTGAGCGCGTTGGCGAGTTCTTCGGTCGCACTCCGCTGACCTCCATTGACCCGGACAAAGTTGTCGCCATCGGCGCGGCGATCCAGGCCGATATCCTGGTGGGCAACAAGCCGGACAGCGAACTGCTGCTGCTCGACGTTATCCCGCTGTCGTTAGGCCTGGAAACCATGGGCGGCCTGGTGGAGAAAGTGATCCCGCGTAATACCACCATTCCGGTGGCCCGCGCGCAGGAGTTTACCACCTTCAAAGATGGCCAGACGGCGATGTCCATTCACGTGATGCAGGGCGAGCGTGAGCTGGTCCAGGATTGCCGTTCGCTGGCGCGCTTTGCGCTGCGCGGTATCCCGGCGCTGCCGGCGGGCGGGGCGCATATTCGCGTTACCTTCCAGGTGGATGCCGATGGCTTGCTGAGCGTTACGGCGATGGAAAAATCGACCGGCGTGGAAGCCTCCATCCAGGTGAAACCGTCTTACGGTCTGACCGATGGCGAAATCGCCACCATGATTAAAGATTCGATGAGCTACGCCGAACAGGATATTCAGGCGCGCATGCTGGCTGAACAGAAAGTGGAAGCCGCGCGCGTACTGGAGAGCCTGACAAGCGCGCTGGCCGCCGACGCCGCGCTGTTAAGCGCCGCGGAGCGTCAGGCCATCGATGCCGCTGCGGAGCAGGTACGCGCCGCCGCGGCAGGCGACGACGCTGACGCGATTAAAGAAGCGATTAAAAATATCGACACACAAACCCAGGAATTCGCCGCTCGCCGTATGGATCAGTCGGTCCGTATCGCGCTGAAAGGCCAATCCGTGGACGAGGTTTAAAATGCCAAAAATTGTATTTCTGCCCCACCAGGACCTGTGTCCGGATGGCATCGTTGTGGAAGCTGTGACCGGTGAAACCATTCTCGATGCCGCGCTGCGTAGCGGTATCGAAATTGAACACGCCTGCGAAAAATCCTGTGCCTGCACCACCTGCCACTGCATCGTGCGTGAAGGTTTTGACTCGCTGGCGGAAAGTAGCGAAGATGAAGACGACATGCTGGATAAAGCCTGGGGGCTGGAACCTGACAGCCGTCTGAGCTGCCAGGCGCGCGTCACCGACGAAGATCTGGTCGTTGAGATCCCGCGTTACACCATCAACCACGCACGCGAGCACTAATATGGCACTGAAATGGACCGACAGCCGTGAAATCGGCGAAGCGCTGTACGACGCTTACCCGGATCTCGACCCGAAAACCGTTCGCTTTACCGACATGCATCAGTGGATTTGCGATTTGGAAGAGTTTGATGATGATCCAAACGCATCCAATGAAAAAATTCTCGAGGCGATTCTGCTAGTCTGGCTAGACGAGGCCGAATAATTTCGCGTTAAGCGAAAACATTTTAACGGGCTGCCATAGGGTGGCCCGTTTGCTAAGAAGGATAATGATAATGACCGAAGCTATGAAGATTACGCTTTCTACTCAGCCAGCCGATGGACGCTGGGGAGAAAAAGCGACCTGGAGCATCAATAACGACGGCATCGCTCTACATCTCAACGGTAAAGACGACCTCGGGCTTATCCAGCGCGCGGCGCGCAAAATTGACGGCATGGGCATCAAGCACGTCGCCCTGAGCGGCGAAGGCTGGAACACCGATCGCGCCTGGGCCTTTTGGGCCGGCTATAAAGGGCCGAAAGGTCAGCGTCAGGTCGAATGGCCATCCCTTGACGACGCGCAGCGCAGCGAGCTGGATAACCGCCTGACGATCATCGACTGGGTGCGCGATACCATCAATGCGCCGGCGGAAGAGCTGGGTCCGGAGCAGCTGGCGCAGCGCGCTGTCGACCTGCTGTGCGGCGTGGCGGGTGAGAAGATAAGCTATCGCATCACCAAAGGCGAAGATCTGCGCGAGCAGGGCTATCTTGGTCTGCATACCGTGGGCCGCGGCTCCGAGCGTCCGCCGGTCCTGCTGGCGCTGGACTATAACCCGACCGGCGATAAAGAGGCGCCGGTATACGCCTGCCTGGTGGGCAAAGGCATCACCTTTGATTCCGGCGGCTACAGCATCAAGCAAAGCGCCTTTATGGATTCGATGAAATCCGATATGGGCGGTGCGGCGACTATCACCGGCGCGCTGGCTTTCGCCATTACCCGCGGTCTGAACAAACGCGTGAAGCTCTACCTGTGCTGCGCCGACAACCTGATCAGCGGTAACGCCTTCAAACTGGGCGATATTATTCATTATCGCAACGGCAAAACCGTTGAAGTTATGAACACTGACGCGGAAGGCCGCCTGGTGCTGGCGGATGGCCTGATTGACGCCTCGGCGCAGAAGCCAGAGCTGCTCATCGACGCCGCCACCCTGACCGGCGCGGCGAAAACCGCGTTGGGCAATGATTACCACGCGCTGTTCAGCTTTGACGATGCGCTGGCGAATCGCCTGCTGGCGAGCGCTCAGGCGGAAAACGAAGCCTTCTGGCGTCTGCCGCTGGCCGAGTTCCACCGCAACCAGCTGCCGTCCAACTTTGCTGACCTGAACAATACCGGCAGCGCGGCCTATCCGGCCGGCGCCAGCACCGCGGCGGGCTTCCTGTCCCACTTCGTGGAAAACTACCATCAGGGTTGGCTGCATATCGACTGTTCGGCAACCTACCGCAAATCTGCCGTTGAGCAGTGGTCGGCGGGCGCCACCGGGCTTGGCGTGCGTACCATTGCTAACCTGCTGACAGCTGAGTAATGGCCTTGCCGGGTGGCGCTGCGCTTACCCGGCCAGGAAAACCATATGCCCGCGTGGACGAATGGCCGCCGGGCAATTCATTGTGAAGTAGCCAAACTATGTCAGATACAAAAAATGAATTAGAAACCCTGCTGGAAAAAGCGGCGACTGAGCCCGCCCATCGTCCGGCATTTTTCAGCGCGCTGCTGGAGGCCACCGTCTGGGTGCCGGGCAGGGCAGCCGATGGCGAGCAGATTGTCGAAGATAGCGCGCTGGATCTGCAGCATTGGGAAAAAGACGACGGTACCTCGGTGATCCCATTCTTTACCTCGCTGGAGGCGCTGCAGCAGGCGGTGGCGGATGAACAAGCTTTCGTGATGATGCCGGCCCGCACGCTGATGGCGATGACGCTGGGCGAATCGTTATTCCTCAACCCGAAGCTGCCGAGCGGCAAAGAGTTCACCCCACGGGAAATCAGCCATCTGTTAGGCGAAGAGGGCAGCCCACTGAGCACCCAGACGGTACTGGAAGGCGGCGAAGCGCTGCTGCTGTCTGAAGTCGCCGAACCGCCGGCGCAGATGGTCGATTCGCTGACCACGTTGTTCAAAACGCTGAAGACCGTCAAGCGGGCGTTTCTGTGCTCGATTAAAGAGCGCGCCGACGCGCCGGCCAACTTATTGATCGGGATTGAAGCGGAAGGGGATATTGAAGCCATTATCCAGACCACCGGCAGCGTGGCCACCGATACCTTGCCAGGCGACGAACCTATCGATATTTGCCAGGTGGTGGAAGGCGAGAAGGGCATCAGCCATTTTATGATTGCCCATATCACGCCGTTCTATGAAAAGCGCTGGGGCAGCTTCCTGCGCGATTTTAAGCAGAACCGCATCATCTGACAGCGGGGGCAGCAGCCCCCGCTGTTTCTTTATGCTTCCAGTTCGAGGCACAAAAGCGGGGTGGCAAAAGCTAATGCAGGGCGGCAAAGATTCGCGGATAGGCAGACACCATGTGATAGAGGAGAAATCCCGTCACGCACAGTGTGACAATGCCGTTGAAGAGCGCCATATCCCCGCGCCAGGCCCGGCACCTCTCTTCGCCCAGCAGAGAACGTAGCGCTGCCACCAGCCCGCCGACCAGCATAAACGCCAGTAACACCCCTGCCATTTGCGCGATAACAATGTACCAGCCCAGCGGCGTATTCACGCCCCGGGCGCTCATCAGCGCGATCTGCGCCGGCAAAATCGTCTGGAACCCGAGGGTAAGTATCATGAGAAGACGCAGGTCCGCCAGCTGAGCGTCGAACGTGCGGGCCAGGCGCCGGGCGTCACGCAGTAGCAGCCCCCCTGACGCCACCGCCGCGGCAACGCTGATGTGCTGGAGAATACAAATATATAACGCCAGGGTTCCGGATGGGACCCGGGACAAAAAGAACAGATTGCAAAAGACCATGACCAGCAGGCCAAATTTTGTGACCCAGGCACGGAATACCTCGCCGGGCCAGCGCCGGCTTGACGCTGGGTTATGCATCATCCACGCGGCAAGGGTCGACTTACCGTAACCGGGCGCGAGCAGCACCATCAGAAAACCCAGCAGCGCCTGGTGACCATAGGTGATCAGTGGGACCTCTTCCAGAGTGACCCCGAGAAAGCGGGTATACACGGAGACTGGCGCAGGCACCAGGCTTAGCCATGTCCGGTTCCATTGCGGCCAAAAATAAAGGATCGCGCCGCCTGCCAGCAGGCCAGCTATACCTCCCAGCCAGGGAAGGCGCGGTGAATAAGCCGAATGTGGGTTAGAGACTAATGCCATTTTCACTCCTTGTGGTGACATCAGATTGGGATGGACTGGATGCGCTATCAGCCCTGAGGAATTCTGTACCAGTGCTCTGCCTCCGCATCAGGCAAAGCGAACTCGACAGGTACAAGCCCTGCGGCAGCACAGAGTAACCGGTTTAGCGAGAAGCAGAAGAAAGTGGGAGAGAAAATCAGAAATTATTTAGTGACCGCGGAACGGGAGGCCCGCGGTCACGCCGTGTTTACGGAGCGGCAGGGGCCGGTTCAATCGGCAGATCGCTCCGCGCGCCCCATTCGCTCCAGGAGCCGTCATACAGGCAGACGCCGTTCACGCCAAGCGTGGTGAGCGCCAGCACGACCACCGCCGCCGTCACCCCCGAGCCGCAGCTGGCGATGATCGGCCGTTCAAAATCGACACCCTGACGTAAAAAGATGTCGTTCAGCTCGTCAACGGTTTTCAGTTCGCCGTTAATCACCAGATCCGTCCACGGTACGTTCAGCGCGCCGGGGATATGCCCGCGGCGCAGGCCCGGGCGCGGTTCGTCGGCCTGGCCGTTAAACCGGGCCGCCGGACGGGCATCGACAATCTGCGCCGATCCTTCATGGCTGACCAACAGGACGTCGGTCAGACGCTTAATTTGCTGAGGATCGAACCGCACGTCGAATTCCCCTTCGGCCACCTCCGGCATCCCTTGTTCCAGCGGCAGTTCGTCGCGCCGCCAGCCCTCCAGCCCGCCGGCCAGAATTGACACCTTCTCTACGCCAAAGGTGCGCAGCATCCACCACGCGCGCGGGGCGGAAAACAGATTACCTTCGTCATAGACCACCAGATGCTTATCGCTGCAGACGCCCAGTTCGCGCATGGCGACGGCAAACGCTTCGGCCCGCGGCATCATATGCGGCAGCGGACTGGTGTGGTCGGATAGCGCCTCGATATCGAAAAACAGCGCGTTCGGCACATGGCCGGCGCGGTATTCCGCGGCCATATCCCTCAGGGCCTCCTGCCCGGCGGGCGCCATGCGGGCGTCGATAATCTGAATTTCCGGGTCATCAATATGTTCTGCCAGCCAGTCGGCAGCGACAAAAAACGAGGTGGACATAGGTGCCTCCGTTTTATTATTCATGACTGAATTGTCGGCGTTTTAGCTGGCGCTGACAAGTTAAGGACGCCAGAGTGGGGACGGCGTCACGGCACTTTTCTGATTAATCGGCAGAAACCCGCTTCGTCACTGTTGAGAAGCGCCGCCATAACGCATAATAAATGTGACAAATTGCATCAGGCTCATCGGCCGAGGGGTTAGAAGGATGAAACCATTTCGTTTAGCGGCGCTATCACTGGCGCTCCTTACCGCATTTTCATTAACCGGGTGTGATGACAGCGGTACACCGCAGGCCTCGGCCCCGGCGCCAGCCGCGGATAGCAACCCAGGCGCGACGGCAAAACCGGACCGCGCCCAGCTGGCGGCGCTGGCGGAAAAAAGCCAGGGTAAAGCGCTGACGCTCCTCGACGCCTCGGAGGTGCAACTGGATGGCGCCGCGACCCTGGTGCTGACGTTTTCCGTCCCGCTGCAGCCGGACCAGGATTTCTCCCGCAGCGTGCATCTGGTCGACAAGAAAAGCGGTAAGGTGGACGGTGCCTGGGAGCTGGCGCCGAATCTGAAAGAGCTGCGTCTGCGTCACCTTGAGCCAAAGCGCGAGCTGATTGTCTCGGTCGACCCGACGTTGACCGCCCTGAACAAGGCGACGCTCGACAAACCGTTTGAGAAGACCCTGACCACCCGCGATATCGCACCGAGCGTTGGGTTTGCCAGCCGCGGCTCGCTGCTGCCGGGCAATGTGGTCGCCGGGCTGCCGGTGATGGCGCTTAACGTCGATAATGTCGACGTTAATTTCTTCCGCATTAAGCCGGAATCGCTCTCCGCCTTTGTCAGTCAGTGGGAATACCGTAACTCGTTAAGCAACTGGGAATCTGATGAACTGCTGAAGATGGCGGATCTGGTCTACAGCGGCCGCTTCGATCTCAACCCGGCGCGTAATACTCGCGAAAAGCTGCTGCTGCCGCTGAGCGACATCAAGCCGCTCCAGCAGCCTGGCGTCTACGTGGCGGTCATGAACCCGGCGGGCCGTTATAGCTACAGCAACGCGGCGACGCTGTTTACCCTCAGCGATATCGGCGTCTCGGCGCATCGCTACCATAACCGGCTGGACGTTTTTACCCAGAGTCTGGAAAACGGCGCCGCCCAGTCGGGTATTGAGGTGCAGTTGCTCAATGCCAAAGGGCAGACCCTGGCGGAAGCGAAAAGCGACAGCCAGGGCCACGTCACCCTGCAAACCGATAAAGAAGCCGCGCTGCTGCTGGCGCGCAAAGAGGGGCAGACCACGCTCCTCGACCTCAAGCTGCCGGCGCTGGATCTGGCGGAATTCTCTATCGCAGGCGCGCCCGGCTTTAGCAAACAGTTCTTTATGTTTGGCCCGCGCGATCTCTATCGTCCCGGCGAAACGGTGATCCTTAATGCGCTGTTGCGCGATAGCGACGGCAAGCCGCTGGCGGAGCAGCCGGTGAAACTGGAGGTGGTTCAGCCGGACGGCCAGGTGATCCGCTCGGTGATGAGTAAACCAGTGAATGGCCTGTACCAGTTTACTTATCCGCTCGACAGCGGCGCGGCTACCGGCATGTGGCACATTCGCGCCAGCGCCGGCGACAACCAGCCGCGCGAATGGGATTTCCACGTTGAAGACTTTATGCCGGAACGCATGGCCCTGAACCTGACGCCGCAGGCCGCGCCAGTCGCGCCGGATGCCGACGTCACCTTTGGCGTTAGCGGCGCTTATCTCTACGGCGCGCCGGCCAGCGGCAACCAGCTGCAGGGCAAGCTGTTCCTGCGCCCGCTGCGCGACGCCGTCGCTGCGCTGCCGGGCTTCCAGTTCGGCGATATTGCGGAAGAAAACCTCTCCCGTAGTCTGGATGAAGTCCAGCTGACGCTGGACGAAAAAGGCCATGGCGAAGTGACCACCTCAAGCCAGTGGCAGGATAGCCATTCGCCGCTGCAGGTGGTGCTGCAGGCCAGCCTGCTGGAATCCGGCGGTCGCCCGGTGACCCGTACGGTTAAGCAGCCGATCTGGCCCGCCGAGGCGCTGCCGGGGATCCGCCCGCAATTTACGCTGAAGGACGTTTACGATTACCGCACCGATACCACCGTGAAACAGCCGGTGGTGGATGAAAACAGTAACGCCGCGTTTGATATCGTCTATGCCGACGTCAAAGGCGAGAAAAAAGCGATCTCCGGTCTCCAGGTGCGGCTGATCCGCGAGAGGCGCGACTACTACTGGAACTGGTCCGACAGCGAAGGCTGGCAGTCGCAGTTCGATCAAAAAGATCTGCAGGAGGGCGAGGAGTCGCTGGACCTGCAGGCCGGCCAGATCGGCAAAGTGAGCTTCCCGGTGGAGTGGGGATCCTATCGCCTGGAGGTGAAAGGACCGGACGACGTGGTCAGCAGCGTGCGCTTCTGGGCGGGCTACAGCTGGCAGGATAACAGCGAAGGCGCCGGCGCGGCGCGTCCTGACCGGGTCACCATGAAGCTGGATAAACCGAGCTATAAACCGGGCGACACCATCAGGCTGCACATCGCCGCCCCGGCGGCGGGTAAAGGCTACGCAATGGTGGAATCCAGCGAAGGGCCGCTGTGGTGGCAGGAAATTGACGTCCCGGCGGAGGGGATGGACCTGTCGATCCCGGTGGATAAAACCTGGAATCGCCACGACCTCTACCTCAGCACGCTGGTGGTTCGTCCCGGCGATAAATCGCGCTCGGCAACGCCGAAACGCGCGGTGGGCCTGCTGCATCTGCCGCTGGGCGATGAAAACCGTCGCCTGACGCTGGCGCTGGAGGCCCCGGACAAAATGCGCCCCAACCAGCCGCTGACGGTGAAAGTGAAAGCCAGCGTCAAAGAGGGCGAGGCGCCGAAACAGGTCAATGTCCTGCTCTCGGCGGTGGATAGCGGGGTACTGAATATCACCGATTACGCTACCCCGGATCCGTGGAACGCCTTCTTTGGCCAGAAGCGTTACGGCGCAGATATCTATGACATCTACGGCCAGGTGATCGAAGGGCAGGGACGTGTGGCCAGCCTGCGCTTCGGCGGCGATGGCGACGAGTTAAAACGCGGCGGCAAACCGCCGGTTAACCACGTGACGATCGTCGCCCAGCAGGCGCAGCCGGTGGTATTGAACGATCAGGGCGAAGGCACGGTGACGTTACCCATTGGCGATTTTAACGGCGAGCTGCGGGTGATGGCCCAGGCGTGGACGGCGGATGACTTCGGCAGCAGCGAAGATAAAGTGGTGGTGGCCGCCCCGGTCATCGCCGAGCTGAACACTCCGCGCTTCCTCGCCAGCGGCGATAGTACGCGTCTGGCGCTGGATCTCAGCAATCTGACCGATAAACCGCAAACCCTGCAGGTTCACCTTACCGCCAGCGGGCTGGTAACGTTGAGCGAGGGTCAACTGCCGCCGGTACAGCTGGCGCCGGGGGCGCGCAGCACGCTGTTTATACCAGTGAGCGCGCTGGCGGGCTTCGGCGATGGTCAGGTTAATGCCACCATCAGCGGCCTGAGCCTGCCGGGCGAAACCTTCGCCCCGCTGCAAAAACAGTGGAAAATCGGCGTGCGTCCGGCGTACCCGGCACAGACCGTCAACAGCGGCGCAGTGCTGCAGCCAGGTGAAAGCTGGCAGCCGCCGGCGGCGCAGAGCCAGGGCTTTGCCCCGCAAACGCTGCAGGGCCAACTGCTGCTCAGCGGTAAACCACCGTTGAATCTCGCCCGCTATATCCGCGAGCTGAAAGCCTATCCTTACGGCTGCCTTGAGCAGACCGCCAGCGGCCTGTTCCCGTCCCTGTATACCAGCGCGGCGCAGCTAAAGGCGCTGGGCATTAGCGGGGACAGCGACGAAAAACGCCGCGCGGCCATCGATGTCGGTATTTCACGCCTGCTGCAGATGCAGCTGGAAAACGGCGGCTTTGCGCTATGGGATAGAGAGGGGCCGGAAGAGTACTGGCTGACCGCCTACGCCATGGACTTCCTCGTGCGCGCCAGCGAGCAGGGCTATAGCGTACCGGTCAACGCCATTAATAAAGGCAACGAGCGCCTGCTGCGCTATCTGCAGGAGCCGGGCCTGATGACCGTGCGCTACAGCGACGACGCCCAGGCTAGCCGCTTTGCCGCCCAGGCATACGCCGCGCTGGTGCTGGCGCGTCAGCAAAAAGCGCCGCTCGGCGCCTTGCGTGAAATCTGGAGCCGTCACGACCAGGCGCGATCCGGCTTGCCGCTGCTGCAGCTCGGCATTGCGCTGAAAACTATGGGCGATGCGCCGCGCGGCGACGCCGCCCTGAAGCTGGCGGTTGCCACCCCGCGCCAGGATGAGAATCGTTGGCTGGGCGATTACGGTAGCCCGCTGCGCGATAACGCCCTGAAGCTGGCGCTGCTGGAAGAGAATAAGCTGCTGCCGGAGGTGCAAACTCAGCTGTTGAGCACGCTGTCGGAAGAGGCCTATGGCCAGCGCTGGCTGTCGACCCAGGAAACCAACGCCTTGTTCCTTGCCGGACGTACGCTGGCGGACCTGCCGGGCAGCTGGCAGGCGCAAACCTCGCTGCAGGCGGAGCCGCTGGCCGGCGACAAAGCGCAAACCCGCAACCTCGACGGCGATCGGCTGGCGGCGCTGCAGGTGAGTAATACCGGCAGTCAGCCGCTGTGGCTGCGTCTCGACAGCAGCGGCTATCCGCAAAGCGCGCCGCAGCCGGGCGGTAACGTCCTGGGGATTGAACGCACTATTTTCGATACCCAGGGGCAGCAGAAATCGCTGTCTTCACTGCGCAGCGGCGAACTGGTGCTCGTCAAGCTGGAGGTGACCGCCAAACGCAACGTGCCTGACGCGCTGGTGGTTGATCTGTTGCCAGCCGGTCTGGAGCTGGAAAACCAGAATCTGGCCAACAGCAGCGCCAGCCTGCAGGAGAATGGCGACGCGGTGCAAAACCTGCTTAACCAGATGCAGCAGGCGGATATTCAGCATATCGAGTTCCGCGATGACCGTTTCGTCGCCGCCGTCGCTGTCAATGAAGGCCAGCCGGTGACGCTGGTCTATCTGGCGCGGGCGGTGACGCCGGGCACTTATCAGGTCCCGCAGCCGCAGGTGGAATCGATGTATGCGCCGCAGTGGCGGGCGACAGGAGCGGCCAGCGGTCCGCTCACCGTGACGCCGTAAATGCGCGTATTGCCTCGGGTAAAACGCCGCTGGCGCTGGCTGGCGGCGTTTATTTTTCTGCTGTGGCTGGCGGTGCTGGCGGCCGATCGCCTGTGGCCGCTGCCGCTGCATGACGTCACGCCTGCCCGTGTGGTGGTGGCGGAAGACGGGACGCCGCTGTGGCGGTTTGCCGACGCGCAGGGCGTCTGGCGTTATCCGGTCACGCTCGCCGACGTGTCGCCGCGCTATCTGCAGGCGCTCATCCAGTATGAAGACCGCTGGTTCTGGCGCCATCCGGGGGTCAATCCCTTCGCGGTGCTGCGCGCCGCCTGGCAGGATCTTACTTCCGGGCGAGTTATCTCGGGCGGCAGCACGCTTACCATGCAGGTGGCACGCCTGCTTGATCCCCATCCACGCACCTTCGGCGGCAAGCTGCGCCAGCTGTGGCGAGCGCTGCAGCTGGAGTGGCATCTGTCAAAAAGCGACATTCTAACCCTCTATTTGAACCGCGCGCCGTTTGGCGGCACCCTGCAGGGGATCGGCGCGGCCAGCTGGGCCTATCTCGGTAAGCCGCCTGCCAGGCTTAGCTACGGCGAGGCGGCGCTGCTGGCGGTACTTCCCCAGGCGCCCAGTCGTTTACGTCCGGACCGCTGGCCGCAGCGGGCCCAGGCGGCGCGTGATAAAGTGCTTACGCGAATGGTCAGCCAGGGCGTCTGGCCGGAGCAGGCGGTAAAGGAAGCGATGGAGGAGCCAGTATGGCTGTTTCCGCGCCAGATGCCGCAGCTGGCGCCGCTTTTTTCACGCCGCGCGCTGGCGACCAGTCGTGATGAAAAGGTGGTGACGACTCTGGATGCCGGACTGCAGCGGCAACTGGAAGATCTGGCGCTGAACTGGAAATCGCGCCTGCCGCCGCGCAGTTCGCTGGCGATGGTCGTCGTCGACCACACGGATATGAAAGTTCGCGGCTGGGTGGGCTCGGCGGATATCACCGACGACAGCCGCTTCGGCCATATTGATATGGTCTCGGCGGTACGCTCGCCGGGGTCGGTGCTGAAACCCTTTATCTACGCGATGGCGATGGATGAGGGGCTGATTCACCCGGCATCGCTATTACAGGATGTGCCACGGCGTTTTAGCGATTATCGCCCCGGTAATTTCGACAGCGGGTTTCATGGCCCGGTGAGCGCCAGCGAGGCGCTGGTTCGGTCGCTGAATCTGCCGGCGGTGCAGGTGCTCGAAGCCTATGGACCAAAACGCTTTGCGGCTAATTTACGCAACGCCGGGCTGCCCCTGACGCTGCCCGCTGGCGCAGAGCCGAATCTGTCGCTAATCCTCGGCGGCGCCGGGGCGCGGCTGGAAGATATTGTCGCGGCGTACAGCGCCTTCGCCCGCCATGGCAAGGCGGCGCGGCTGCGCCTGAAGCCGAGCGATCCATTGACCGAGCGCGCGCTGATGTCGCCCGGGGCGGCATGGATCGTCCGGCGTATTTTGGCCGGCGAAGCGCAACCGGTTCCCGATGCCTCGCTGCCGCAGGCGGTGCCGCTGGCGTGGAAAACCGGCACCAGCTACGGCTATCGCGACGCGTGGGCGGTCGGCCTCAATGCGCGATATCTGATAGGCATCTGGACCGGGCGCCCGGACGGTACGCCGGTGGTGGGCCAGTTTGGCTTCGCCAGCGCCGTGCCGCTGCTCAACCAGGTCAATAATCTGCTGCTGGCCCGCCCGGCGATGAGCCGCGGCGGGCTGCCGAGCGATCCGCGCCCGGCAACGGTCAGCCAGGGGACAATCTGCTGGCCTGGCGGGCAGGATCTGCCGGCGGGCGACAGCAACTGTCGTCGTCGCCTGGCCAGCTGGCTTTTGGATGCCAGCCAGCCGCCGACTCTGCTGCTGCCGGGGCAGGAGAGCGTACGCGGGATCCGCTTCCCGGTGTGGCGCAATGAACACGGCGAACGGGTGGCGGCGGATTGTCCCGGCGCTCGGGAAAGCCAGGTCGAAGTCTGGCCGCTGCCGCTGGATCCCTGGCTGCCGGCCAGCGAAAGGCGGCGCGCGCGCCTGGGACCGGCATCGGAGTCATGCCCGCCGTTACAGACTCAGGATACCGCGCCGCTGGTGCTGTCCGGCATCCGTGATGGGGCGGTGATAAAACGTCTCCCGGGTGAGGCGCGGGTGATGTTGCCGCTACAAACCAGCGGTGGGGAGGGGCGGCGCTGGTGGTTTATTAATGGCGAACCGTTAGAGGCCGCCGGCGCAAGAACCACGCTAATGCTGGATAAACCCGGCGAGTGGCAGTTGGTAGTGATGGATGAAGCGGGTCAGACGGCGGCCGCCAGCTTCACCCTGCAATAACCAGGGTGAATTTGTTGTTGGCGGTTTGTGTTTTCAATACTCATCTTATTTTAACAAAATGTTACCTTCATCCGTAGGCAGGGGCGGGGATGCTCATTATAATGCGCGCCAGGCCATACAATCGTATGTGCAACAACAGAACATTTAATTAGAGGTAATCATGGCTATTGAACGTACTTTTTCCATCATCAAACCAAACGCGGTGGCAAAAAACGTTATTGGCAGCATCTTTTCCCGCTTTGAAGCTGCAGGGTTCAAAATCGTCGGCACCAAAATGCTGCACCTGACCGTTGAACAGGCTCGTGGTTTCTATGCTGAGCACGAAGGTCGCCCGTTCTTCGACGGTCTGGTTGAGTTCATGACCTCCGGCCCGATCGTGGTTTCCGTTCTGGAAGGCGAAAATGCGGTACAGCGTCACCGTGACCTGCTGGGCGCCACCAATCCGGCAAACGCCCTGGCGGGTACCCTGCGCGCTGACTACGCTGACAGCTTCACCGAGAACGGCACCCACGGTTCTGACTCTGTAGAATCCGCTGCCCGCGAAATCGCGTTCTTCTTTGCTGAAGGCGAGGTTTGCCCGCGCACTCGCTAATCTCCTGCGTCTTTCACGCCACAGCATTGTTGGCTTCCTTCGCGCACCCCGGTCACATAGTTATCTATGCTCCCGGGATTTGCGAACTCGCCGTCTCGCTGTGACCTGAAATACTTTGGAGATACAAACCTCGTCTTTTCGACCGTCGCGGGTCGGCTGCGCGCGTTCACCCCGGTCACATAGTTATCTATGCTCCCGGGATTAATGAGAGGCTCCTGCCTCTCACCGGAGGCCAGCCTACGGCTGGTCAAATTCGTTCCCGACGAATTTGTCACTTGCTTGCCGCCTTGCGACAATCGAAAAGCCTTAGAGGATTGAGCAGTCAGTTACAGATTTTTTTTCATTGCTTTGTGCAAACGTGGCAATGATGCGCCAGAATTTGTAGAATATAGCGCCCCTGGACGAGCAGTCGCTCTCCGGGGCGTTTCTTTTTCAACCCACCTGGGGCCATAACGTGTAATAACGAGGCCGGAAAATATTATGTCTGAACAAATTGTCACGCCTGATACCGCCGCTCTGACGGTGCCGAACAAAGATGCCAAAATCAACCTGCTGGATTTAAACCGTCAGCAGATGCGCGAGTTTTTCAAAAACATGGGCGAGAAGCCTTTCCGCGCCGATCAGGTGATGAAATGGATGTATCACTACTGCTGCGACGACTTTGATGAGATGACCGACATCAACAAAGTCCTGCGCAGTAAACTGAAAGAAGTGGCGGAGATCCGCGCCCCGGAAGTGGTTGAAGAGCAACGCTCAACCGACGGGACCATTAAATGGGCGATTGCCGTTGGCGATCAGCGCGTCGAGACCGTCTATATCCCGGAAGAAGACCGCGCCACCCTGTGCGTCTCCTCCCAGGTAGGCTGCGCGCTGGAGTGCAAATTCTGCTCCACCGCCCAGCAGGGCTTTAACCGCAACCTGCGGGTATCCGAAATTATCGGCCAGGTCTGGCGCGCGGCGAAGATCGTCGGCGCGGTGAAGACCACCGGCGTGCGTCCCATTACCAACGTAGTAATGATGGGCATGGGCGAGCCGCTGCTGAACCTCAACAACGTCGTTCCGGCGATGGAAATCATGCTCGACGATTTCGGCTTTGGCCTTTCCAAGCGTCGTGTAACCTTGTCTACCTCCGGCGTGGTGCCGGCGCTGGATAAACTCGGCGATATGATCGACGTTGCGCTGGCGATCTCCTTGCACGCGCCGAACGACACCATTCGTGACGAAATCGTCCCGATCAACAAAAAGTACAACATCGAGACGTTCCTCAACTCGGTGCGCGGCTATATTTCGAAGTCCAACGCCAACCAGGGCCGGGTGACCATCGAGTACGTGATGCTGGATCACGTCAACGACGGCACCGAGCACGCCCATGAGCTGGCGGCGCTGCTGAAAGATACGCCGTGCAAGATCAACCTGATCCCATGGAACCCGTTCCCGGGCGCGCCGTATGGCCGCAGCTCCAACAGCCGCATCGACCGTTTCTCCAAAGTCCTGATGGAGTACGGCTTTACGACCATCGTGCGTAAAACGCGCGGCGACGATATCGATGCCGCCTGCGGCCAGCTGGCGGGCGACGTCATTGACCGTACCAAGCGTACGCTGCGTAAGCGGATGCAGGGCGAAGCGATTGACGTAAAAGCGGTCTGACAAATGATGACCCGTGCAGCGCAGGCGGCACGGGTCATATTTATGGCCGATAGCCAGGCGAAATACGCTGATTCGGTTAATAATTACGGTGCGTTTTTGTCGACTTTGAGGCAGTATGTAGCGGCACAACAACCGCTTAGCATTCAATTTTGATTCGTCTCTGTGATCGCGCGGCTGACAGTCCTATACTGTGAGGCTGACGTAGCACAGATGTCTCGCGGCGCCGGCTTTTTCCCGCGCTGAACTTTAAATTTCACGTACCAGTAGTTGTAGCGAATGAATACTGAAGCCACTCAAGATCATCAAGAAGCAAACACCACGGGCGCGCGTCTGCGTCACGCCCGCGAACAACTCGGACTTAGCCAGCAAGCGGTGGCCGAACGCTTATGCCTGAAGGTGTCCACGGTTCGTGATATTGAAGACGATAAGGCCCCCGCCGACCTCGCCTCCACCTTCCTGCGCGGGTACATCCGCTCCTACGCTCGCCTCGTACATATTCCAGAAGACGAGCTGCTGCCGATGATGGCCAAGCAGGCGCCCATCCGCGCGGCGAAAGTCGCGCCAATGCAGAGTTTCTCTTTAGGCAAGCGCCGCAAAAAGCGCGACGGCTGGCTGATGAGCTTCACCTGGCTGGTGCTGTTTGTGGTTATCGGTCTGAGCGGCGCCTGGTGGTGGCAAGACCATAAGGCGCAGCAGGAAGAGATTTCGACCATGGCCGATCAGTCTTCCGCTGAGCTGAACGGCGGCGACGCCAACAGCCAGAACGTGCCGCTGGATACCAGCGCCCCTGCAGCCCCGACCGCCGATAGCGCCGCGAACAGCGCGCCAACCGATACCGCCAGCGCACCGACCACCAGCGCGCCGGCCCAGACGCCAGCGGATAATAACGCTGTCGTGGCGCCTTCCCAGGCCAATGTCGATACCGCGGGGACGACGCCGGCAGCTCCGGCTACCACTCCAGCCTCGCCGTTGCCGACCGATCAGGCGAACGTCACGACTCCGGCGGCGTCGGCGCAGGATCTGGTGATGAACTTTTCCGCCGACTGCTGGCTGGAAGTGAGCGATGCCACCGGTAAAAAACTGTTCAGCGGCCTGCAGCGTAAAGGCGGTAACCTGAACCTGAGCGGTCAGGCGCCGTATAAGCTGAAAATTGGCGCCCCGGCCGCGGTACAGATCCAGTATCTGGGCAAGCCTGTCGATTTAAGTCGTTTTATCAGAACTAACCAGGTTGCGCGTCTGACCCTCAATGCCGAAGCATCACCGGCGCAGTAACAGACGGGTAACGCGGGAGATTTTTCATGCATAACCAGGCTCCGATTCAACGTAGAAAATCTAAACGTATTTACGTTGGTAATGTGCCAATTGGCGATGGGGCTCCCATCGCCGTTCAGTCAATGACCAATACGCGCACCACCGATGTGGCGGCGACCGTAAATCAAATCAAAGCGTTAGAGCGCGTAGGCGCGGACATTGTCCGTGTCTCTGTTCCGACGATGGACGCTGCTGAGGCGTTCAAACTTATCAAACAGCAGGTTAACGTCCCGCTGGTCGCCGATATCCACTTTGACTACCGTATTGCGCTGAAAGTGGCGGAATATGGCGTCGACTGCCTGCGTATCAACCCGGGCAACATCGGCAACGAAGAGCGCATCCGCATGGTTGTAGATTGCGCTCGCGATAAAAACATCCCGATCCGCATCGGCGTCAACGCCGGCTCGCTGGAAAAAGATCTGCAGGAAAAATATGGCGAGCCGACGCCGCAGGCGCTGCTCGAATCCGCCATGCGTCATGTCGATCATCTCGATCGTCTGAACTTCGATCAGTTTAAAGTCAGCGTTAAAGCCTCCGATGTCTTCCTGGCGGTGGAATCCTATCGTCTGCTGGCGAAACAGATCGATCAGCCGCTGCATCTTGGGATCACCGAAGCGGGCGGCGCGCGCAGCGGCGCGGTAAAATCGGCGATCGGTCTGGGACTACTGCTGTCCGAGGGGATCGGCGATACGCTGCGCGTCTCGCTGGCGGCGGATCCGGTGGAAGAGATCAAGGTCGGCTTTGATATCCTCAAATCTCTGCGTATTCGTTCCCGCGGCATTAACTTTATCGCCTGCCCGACCTGTTCACGCCAGGAGTTTGACGTTATCGGTACGGTGAATGCTCTGGAGCAGCGTCTGGAAGATATCATCACCCCGATGGATGTTTCGATCATCGGTTGCGTGGTGAACGGCCCGGGCGAAGCGCTGGTCTCCACCCTTGGCGTCACCGGCGGCAACAAGAAAAGCGGCCTGTATGAAGACGGCGTGCGTAAAGATCGCCTGGACAACAACGACATGATCGACCAGCTGGAAGCGCGGATCCGCGCCAAAGCCTCGATGCTCGATGAAGCCCGTCGGATTGACGTTCAACAGGTTGAAGCAAAATAACGTGTTGGGAAGCGATACGCTTCCCGTGTATGATTGAACCTGCGGGCGCGAGGCGCCGGGGTTCATTTTTGTATATATAAAGAGAATAAACGTGGCAAAGAACATTCAAGCCATCCGTGGCATGAACGATTATCTGCCGGGCGAAACCGCTCTCTGGCAGCGCATTGAAGGCTCACTGAAGCAGGTGCTCGGTAGCTACGGTTACAGCGAAATCCGTTTGCCGATTGTAGAGCAGACCCCGTTATTCAAACGCGCGATCGGCGAAGTGACCGACGTGGTTGAAAAAGAGATGTATACCTTCGAAGACCGCAATGGCGACAGCCTGACGCTGCGTCCGGAAGGGACGGCGGGCTGCGTACGTGCCGGCATCGAACATGGTCTGCTGTACAATCAAGAACAGCGTCTGTGGTACGTCGGGCCAATGTTCCGTCACGAGCGCCCGCAGAAAGGTCGCTACCGCCAGTTCCATCAGATCGGCGCCGAAGTGTTTGGCCTGCAGGGCCCGGACATCGACGCGGAGCTGATTATGCTGACCGCGCGCTGGTGGCGTGAGCTGGGCATCTCCGAGCACGTCAGCCTGGAGCTGAACTCCATCGGTTCGCTGGAAGCACGCGCCAACTACCGCGACGCGCTGGTGGCATACCTGGAGCAGTTTACCGATAAACTGGATGAAGACAGTAAACGCCGGATGTATACCAACCCGCTGCGGGTGCTGGACTCCAAAAACCCGGACGTTCAGGCGCTGCTCAACGACGCGCCGGCGCTCGGCGATTATCTTGACGAAGAGTCGAAAGCCCACTTTGCCGGCCTGTGCGCGCTGCTTGACGATGCCGGGATCCGCTACACCGTCAACCAGCGCCTGGTGCGCGGCCTTGATTACTATAACCGCACCGTGTTCGAGTGGGTGACCACCAGCCTTGGTTCCCAGGGCACCGTCTGCGCCGGCGGTCGTTACGACGGCCTGGTTGAGCAGCTGGGCGGTCGCGCTACCCCGGGCGTGGGTTTTGCCATGGGGCTGGAACGTCTTGTTTTACTGGTCCAGGCAGTGAATCCGGAATTTAAAGCCGATCCTGTTGTCGATATATACCTGGTAGCCTCCGGGACCGATACTCAGTCTGCTGCAATGCGTCTGGCTGAGCAGGTTCGCGATGCGCTGCCCGGCGTGAAGCTGATGACCAACCACGGCGGCGGCAACTTTAAGAAGCAGTTCGCCCGCGCTGACAAGTGGGGGGCGCGCGTCGCGCTGGTGGTCGGTGAATCAGAGATTGCTGACGGAAACGTGGTAGTGAAGGATTTACGCTCAGGTGAGCAAACTACCGTAACGCAGGAGAGCGTTGCCGCGCATTTGCGCACACTTCTGGGTTAATCTCCCGGGAATTATTAGTCAGGAGAAGGACTGCGTGGAAACTTTTAACAACGAGAACGATCAGGTCGATGCGCTGAAGCGTTTCTTTGCCGAAAACGGCAAAGCGCTGGCGGTCGGGGTGATTTTAGGGATTGGCGCGCTGGTTGGCTGGCGCTACTGGACCTCCCATCAGCAGGATACCGCCAGAGACGCGTCGCTGGCTTACGAGAAGGCGACTTCCGCGCTGAAATCGAATACGCCAGAAGTGCTGTCAGGGGCAGAGAAATTCGCGGCTGACAATAAAAATACCTACGGCGCCTTCGCCTCTCTCGAGCTGGCACAGCATTTTGTTGAACAGAACGATCTGCCGAACGCTGAAAAGCAGCTGCAGCAGGGGCTGGCGGCCGCATCTGATGATAATCTGAAATCGGTTATCAGTATGCGTCTGGCCCGCGTTCAGCTGCAAATGAAACAGGCTGATGCGGCGCTGAAAACCCTCGACAGCATCAAAGGTGAGGGCTGGACCGCCATTGTGGCCGATTTGCGCGGCGAAATTCTGTTGAGCAAAGGCGATAAGCAAGGGGCCCGTGCGGCGTGGGAAGCTGGCGTGAAAAGCGATGCTTCTCCTGCGCTCAGCGAAATGATGCGTATGAAAATGAATAATTTGTCCATCTGAGAGGGACTCGATGCAATTGCGTAAATTACTGTTGCCAGGGCTGCTTTCCGTTACCTTGCTGAGCGGGTGTTCGCTGTTTAATAGCGAAGAAGATGTGGTGAAAATGTCACCGCTGCCGACGGTAGAAAACCAGTTTACGCCGTCCACGTCCTGGAGCACCTCGGTTGGCGATGGTATCGGCGAATTTTACTCTAACCTTCATCCGGCCTTTGCCGACGGCGTAGTGTATGCTGCTGACCGTAAAGGCACCGTCAAAGCGCTGAACGCCGACGACGGCAAAGAGGTGTGGTCGGTGAATCTGGCGGAGAAAGATGGTTGGTTCTCGCGCACGCCAGCGCTGCTTTCTGGCGGGGTGACCGTCTCTGGCGGCCATGTTTATATCGGCAGCGAGAAAGCGCAGCTGTATGCGCTGAATACCAGCGATGGTACCGTGGCCTGGCAAACCCGTGTCGCCGGCGAGGCGCTGTCGCGTCCGGTGGTGAGCGATGGCATGGTGCTGGTGCATACCAGCAACGGCCAGCTGCAGGCGCTAAACGAGACCGATGGGGCCGTGAAGTGGACCGTTAACCTCGATATGCCGGCGCTCTCCCTGCGCGGCGAGTCTGCGCCTGCGACCGCCTACGGCGCGGCGATCGTCGGCGGCGACAACGGCCGCGTCAGTGCAGTATTGATGCAGCAGGGGCAGATGATTTGGCAGCAGCGTATTTCTACGGCCACCGGCCCGACGGAAATTGACCGCCTGAACGACGTCGACACGACGCCGATCATCGTTAACGGTGTGGTTTATGCGCTGGCTTATAACGGCAACCTGACCGCGCTGGACCTGCGTAGCGGCCAGATTATGTGGAAACGCGAGCTGGGTTCGGTGAATGATTTCATCGTCGATGGTAACCGTATCTACCTGGTTGACCAGAACGATCGCCTGCTGGCACTGACCACCGACGGCGGTGTAACCCTGTGGACGCAAAGCGATCTGCTGCACCGTTTGCTGACCGCGCCGGTGTTGTATAATGGCAATCTGGTCGTCGGCGATAGCGAAGGCTACATGCACTGGGTTAATCCGGAAGATGGCCATTTTGTGGCGCAGCAGAAAGTGGACAGCTCCGGCTTCCTGACCGACCCGGTGGTTGCCGATGGTCGACTGCTGATCCAGGCGAAAGACGGTACGCTGTACGCGATTACGCGTTAATTACCGCTGTCGTGAGTGATTAAGAAACGGCCCCTGGCAGACAGGGGCCGTTTTGACTTTTTTAAAAACGTCGTTAAGACGATGTTGCTTAGTGATTGTATGAGGCATTTAACATGATACCTGTGGTCGCGCTTGTCGGGCGCCCTAACGTTGGAAAATCCACGCTCTTTAACCGCCTGACGCGCACTCGTGATGCGCTGGTTGCGGATTTCCCGGGGCTGACTCGTGACCGTAAGTACGGTCGGGCCGAAGTCGAAGGCCGCGAATTCATCTGTATCGATACCGGTGGTATTGATGGTACGGAAGAGGGCGTGGAAACCCGGATGGCGGAGCAGTCGCTGCTGGCAATCGAAGAGGCCGATGTGGTGCTGTTTATGGTCGATGCGCGCGCGGGCCTGATGCCGGCGGACATCGCGATCGCTAAACACCTGCGCTCTCGTGAAAAGCCCACCTTCCTGGTGGCTAACAAAACCGACGGCATCGACGTCGACCAGGCGATGGCGGACTTCTGGTCGCTCGGCCTGGGCGATATCTATCCGATTGCCGCTTCGCACGGCCGCGGCGTGACCAGCCTGCTGGAGCAGGCCCTGCTGCCATGGGTAGATGAGGTTAATCCGCAGGAAGAGGTGGATGAAGATGCCGAATACTGGGCGAAATTCGAAGCCGAGCAGAATGGCGAAGCGGAAGAAGAGCCGGAAGACGACTTCAATCCGCAGGATCTGCCGATCAAGCTGGCGATTGTCGGGCGTCCTAATGTCGGTAAATCAACCCTCACCAATCGCATCCTCGGTGAAGATCGCGTGGTGGTCTACGATATGCCGGGCACCACCCGTGACAGCATTTATATCCCGATGCAGCGTGACGAGCGCGAATACGTGCTCATCGATACCGCTGGGGTGCGCAAGCGCGGGAAAATCACCGACGTCGTGGAAAAGTTCTCGGTGATCAAAACGCTGCAGGCGATTGAAGACGCCAACGTCGTGCTGCTGGTGATCGATGCTCGCGAAGGGATCTCCGACCAGGACCTCTCGCTGCTGGGCTTTATTCTTAACAGCGGCCGTTCGCTGGTGATCGTCGTTAACAAGTGGGATGGCCTGAGTCAGGAAGTGAAGGAGCAGGTGAAGGAGACCCTCGACTATCGTCTGGGCTTTATCGACTTTGCCCGGGTGCACTTCATCTCCGCCCTGCACGGCAGCGGCGTCGGCAACCTGTTTGAATCGGTACGCGAAGCCTACGACAGCGCTACGCGCCGCGTAAGCACCGCGATGCTGACCCGGATCATGAACATGGCGGCGGAAGATCATCAGCCACCGCTGGTGCGTGGCCGTCGCGTGAAGCTGAAATACGCCCACGCCGGGGGCTACAACCCGCCTATCGTGGTGATCCACGGTAACCAGGTCAAGGATCTGCCGGATTCCTACAAGCGCTATCTGATGAACTACTTCCGTAAATCCCTGGACGTGATGGGCACGCCAATCCGTATCCAGTTCAAGGAAGGGGAAAACCCGTTCGCTAACAAGCGTAACACCCTGACGCCGAACCAGATGCGTAAACGTAAGCGCTTGATCAAGCACATCAAGAAAAGCAAATAATCATTAAACCCGCTTCGGCGGGTTTTTTGTGGCCGCCATGCCGGTAAATGTCAAAACCTTCCGCCATAATCCCGCGATACTTCGCCGGGAACAGAGCGGCTCAAAGGTGGACTTACTATGCAGATTGGTTTTATCGGCCTCGGCGCGGTGGTGGAAACCGCCTATTTACCGGCGCTGCGTCGCCTGGGGGACGTCATCGACCGCTGCCAGGGCTATGACCTGGACTGCAGCAGAGCGCTGCCGGGGATCCAGCGCTGTAGTTCGCTGTCGGCGCTGCTGGCAGAACCCCTGGATACGCTCTTCATTACCACCTCATCACTTCAGCATCTGCCCGTACTGGAGAGGGCGTTAGCCAGCGGCATTTCCCGCATCGTGGTGGAAAAGCCGATCGTGGCCAACCTTGAGCAGGCCGCCCGGCTGCGGGCGCTGCTGGCGCCGACTGAGCAGGCCGCGCGGGTGCTGGCTCTTGACCACTGGATGGCGCGAGGCGTTGCGCTGAACGCTCCTGGCCCGCTGTGGCGGGCGGAAAGGGAGGCCAGCGGCCTGCCTCCGCCGCACCTGTCAGCGCAGGATATCGTCTGGATCGAAGGTTATTTGCAGGAGCCAAGCGGCTTTAACAGCGCTGGTGAGCCGGTCGCACTCAATTTTGCCACCGGGGAGCTGGATACCCGGCAGCTGCGTCACCCTGATGGGGTGATCCTCGATATCGGCACCCATGTCCTGGCGATGCTCCGCGAAACCCTGCACGCCAGCGGAGGCGATACGGCGCTGAGCCTTTCCCTTCGGGTGGCGAAAGACCGCCTCGGCCATGACATTGCTCCTGGGGATACGAGCACTGCCGAGGGGGAGGCGCATCTGCAGGGAACCCTGGGCACTATCCCGCTCAATATCTGGCTCAACAAATACGCGGGTCCCGCGGGCGGGCAAAAGGGAATGCGGATAGGACTGCGGGACGGGCGAATAATTACCCTCGATCGCGCCCCTGAGGGCGAAGTGGTGACGCTACAGGACGGCGAGCGGGTGCAGCGCTGGACCCGGCCCGGGGCGATCTATACGCACTGTCTTGATGAGCAGATCCTCGGCGCGGATAATCTGTTTATCCGGGCGCCGGACAGCGTGGCCGGGCTAACGCAGCGTAGGCTTGAGGAAGTGGAATGGCTGCTCAGGTTGCAGCAGCAATTACGCGGCCCGCATTAAACCCGGAACATGATAAAATAGGTGCAGATAAACGTTGAAAGGAATGGTTATGGAACTTGATTGCCCTCTGTGCCACGCGCCGTTAGATGTCAAAGGCAGTAGCGCGCATTGCGCCCAGTGCGAAAGGGTATTTACCCTTGAGGCCCGCTGCCCGGAATGCCACCAGCCGCTGGAGGTGCTGAAGGCGTGCGGCGCGGTGGATTACTTTTGCCAGCATGGGCATGGCCTTATCTCGAAAAAACGGGTGGAATTTATTCCGCTGGTTTAGTGGGCGAAGGCTTTCTGGCCCGCGTTTTTTTCACCGGCGCGATCTGCTTCACTTCGCTTTCGACCCAGCCGTCTTTCAGGCGGGTGGTGAGCAGATCGCCGGTTTTGACCTGTTTTGTCTGCTTCAGCACCGTACCGTCGCTCACCGAGGTGACGCTGTAGCCCCGCGCCAGGGTGGCTAAGGGGCTCACCGCCTCCAGATGGGTCACCGCGTTGCCAAACCGTTCACGCCGCTCGCTGAGGCGGCCACGCATAATTTCCGCCAGCCGGTATTCCAGCTGCTGGATCCGCGACTGCGCGCGGTGGATCCGCGGCTGCGGGTTGTAGTGATTCAGACGCTGAACGGTGCGCTTTTGCCGCTGTTCTGCGCGCTTAAGCTGTGACTCCACGGCGATACGCATCCGCTGGCGCAGGCGTTCCAGGGCGGTCTGCTGGCGGGCCAAGCGCAGCTGTGGATGCTGTTGCTGCAGGCGATGGAACAGCTGGGTAAAACGGCGCTGGCGACTGGCGAGGAAATAGTCCATCGCCATTTCCAGCCGCTGCTGTCCGGACTGCAGCTGGCGCAGCAGCTCCTGCTGGTTGCGGCTGACGATTTCCGCGGCGGCTGAGGGAGTCGGTGCCCGCAGGTCGGCAACAAAATCAGCGATCGTGACGTCGGTTTCATGGCCGACGGCGCTGACGATAGGGATCTGGCTGGCGAAAATAGCCCGCGCCACCCGCTCATCGTTAAAACTCCACAGATCCTCCAGCGAACCGCCGCCGCGTCCGACAATCAGTACGTCACACTCCTGGCGCGCGTTGGCCAGCGCGATGGCGCGCACAATCTGCCCGGGGGCGTCGTCACCCTGGACCGCGGTTGGGTAGATGATCACCGGCAGCCCGGGATCGCGGCGCCTGAGGACATGGAGAATATCGTGCAGCGCGGCACCGGTTTTCGAGGTGATGACGCCGACGCAGTGGGCGGGAGAGGGGAGCGCCTGCTTATGTTTTTGCTCGAACAGTCCTTCCGCCGTTAACTGCGCTTTCAGCTGCTCATACTTCTGCTGCAGCAACCCTTCGCCGGCGGGCTGCATGCTTTCGACGATAATCTGGTAGTCGCCGCGCGGCTCATACAGCGTGATGTTGGCGCGAACCAGCACCTGCTGCCCGTGCTGCGGGCGGAACGTGACCCGGCGGTTGCTGTTGCGGAACATCGCGCAGCGCACCTGGGCGTTATCGTCTTTTAAGGTGAAGTACCAGTGGCCGGAGGAGGGCTGGCTGAAGTTAGAGATCTCGCCGCTGATCCAAACCTGGCCCATTTCGCGCTCAAGCAGCAGACGCACCGTCTGATTGAGGCGGCTTACGGTAAAAATTGCGGGGGATTGAGAGGGTAACATGTGAGCAAGATCAAACTTTAAATCAGCAGGTTATTCAGTCGATAGTAACGCGCTCAGAGGGGATGGCAAGTATTATTTGCAAAAAAGGGTAGATGCAATCGGTTACGCTCTGTATAATGCCACGGCAATATTTATCCACCCTGGTCGAGATATTGCCCATGCTACGTATCGCTAAAGAAGCCCTGACGTTTGACGACGTCCTCCTCGTTCCCGCTCATTCTACCGTTCTGCCGAATACTGCCGATCTCAGCACTCAGCTGACGAAAACCATTCGTCTGAATATTCCTATGCTCTCCGCAGCCATGGATACCGTAACGGAAGCGCGTCTGGCTATTGCCCTGGCACAGGAAGGCGGCATCGGCTTTATTCACAAAAACATGTCCATCGAGCGCCAGGCTGAAGAAGTTCGTCGCGTGAAGAAACATGAGTCCGGCGTGGTCACCGACCCGCAGACCGTTCTGCCAACCACCACCCTGCGTGAAGTGAAAGAGCTGACCGAGCGCAACGGTTTCGCCGGCTACCCGGTGGTTACCGAAGAAAACGAGCTGGTCGGCATCATCACCGGCCGCGACGTGCGTTTCGTCACCGATTTGAACCAGCCGGTCAGCGTCTACATGACGCCGAAAGAGCGTCTGGTCACCGTTCGTGAAGGCGAAAGCCGTGAAGTGGTCTTCGCTAAGATGCACGAAAAACGCGTCGAGAAAGCGCTGGTCGTGGATGAGAGCTTCCACCTGCGCGGCATGATCACCGTCAAAGACTTCCAGAAAGCAGAACGTAAACCGAACGCCTGTAAAGATGAGCAGGGCCGTCTGCGCGTAGGCGCGGCGGTCGGCGCCGGTGCCGGCAACGAAGAGCGCGTAGACGCGTTGGTAGCGGCAGGCGTTGACGTTCTGCTGATCGACTCCTCGCACGGTCACTCAGAAGGCGTTCTGCAGCGTATCCGTGAAACGCGCGCGAAATATCCTGACCTGCAGATCATCGGCGGCAACGTCGCCACTGGCGCAGGCGCGCGCGCGCTGGCGGAAGCCGGCTGCAGCGCGGTGAAAGTGGGCATCGGCCCGGGCTCCATCTGTACTACCCGTATCGTCACCGGCGTGGGTGTGCCGCAGATCACCGCTGTTTCCGACGCGGTGGAAGCGCTGGAAGGGACCGGTATTCCGGTTATCGCTGACGGCGGTATCCGTTTCTCCGGCGATATCGCCAAAGCGATCGCCGCCGGTGCGGCGGCGGTGATGGTTGGCTCCATGCTGGCGGGTACCGAAGAGTCCCCGGGTGAAATCGAACTCTATCAGGGTCGCTCTTACAAATCCTACCGCGGGATGGGCTCCCTTGGCGCGATGTCCAAAGGCTCCTCTGATCGCTATTTCCAGAGCGATAACGCCGCTGACAAACTGGTGCCGGAAGGTATCGAAGGCCGCGTGGCCTATAAAGGCCGCCTGAAAGAGATCATTCACCAGCAGATGGGCGGTCTGCGTTCCTGTATGGGTCTGACCGGCTGTGGTACCATTGATCTGCTGCGTACCAAAGCTGAATTCGTACGCATCAGCGGTGCGGGCATTCAGGAAAGCCACGTTCACGACGTGACCATCACCAAAGAGTCCCCGAACTACCGTCTGGGCTCCTGATTTCTTCGCCCGACCTTGCGTCGGGCGATTTATTTACTCTGTTTCACTTGCCTCGGAATTAGCGTCAATGACGGAAAACATTCATAAACATCGCATCCTCATCCTCGACTTCGGGTCTCAGTATACTCAGCTGGTGGCGCGTCGCGTGCGTGAGCTGGGCGTCTACTGTGAGCTGTGGGCATGGGATGTCACGGAAGCACAGATCCGCGAATTTAATCCAAGCGGCATCATTCTTTCCGGCGGCCCGGAAAGCACCACCGAAGAGAACAGCCCGCGCGCGCCGCAGTATGTGTTCGAAGCCGGCGTGCCGGTATTTGGCGTCTGCTACGGCATGCAGACCATGGCGATGCAGCTGGGCGGCCATGTAGAAGGTTCTAACGAGCGTGAGTTTGGTTACGCGCAGGTTGAAGTGGTTAACGACAGCGCGCTGGTGCGCGGTATCGAAGATTCCCTGACCGCAGACGGCAAACCGCTGCTGGACGTGTGGATGAGCCACGGCGACAAAGTGACCGCCATCCCAGCGGACTTCGTAACCGTCGCCAGCACCGACAACTGCCCGTTCGCCATTATGGCCAACGAAGAAAAACGCTTCTACGGCGTGCAGTTCCACCCGGAAGTGACCCACACCCGTCAGGGGATGCGTATGCTGGAGCGCTTCGTGCGCGACATCTGCCAGTGCGAAGCGCTGTGGACCCCGGCGAAAATCATTGACGACGCCGTTGAGCGTATCCGTCAGCAGGTTGGCGACGACAAAGTGATCCTCGGCCTCTCCGGCGGTGTGGACTCTTCGGTGACCGCGATGCTGCTGCACCGCGCTATCGGCAAAAACCTGACCTGCGTATTCGTGGACAACGGTCTGCTGCGCCTGAACGAAGCACAGCAGGTGATGGAGATGTTCGGCGACCACTTTGGCCTGAACATTGTTCACGTTGAAGGCGAGCAGCGTTTCCTCGACGCGCTGGCGGGTGAAAGCGATCCGGAAGCGAAGCGTAAAATTATCGGTCGCGTTTTCGTGGAAGTGTTCGACGAAGAAGCGCTGAAGCTGGACGACGTCAAATGGCTAGCGCAGGGTACCATCTACCCTGACGTTATCGAGTCTGCCGCTTCCGCCACCGGTAAAGCGCACGTCATCAAATCTCACCACAACGTGGGCGGCCTGCCGAAAGAGATGAAGATGGGCCTGGTTGAGCCGCTGCGTGAGCTGTTCAAAGACGAAGTGCGTAAGATCGGCCTGGAACTGGGCCTGCCGTACGACATGCTCTACCGTCACCCGTTCCCGGGCCCCGGCCTTGGCGTGCGCGTGCTGGGCGAAGTGAAGAAAGAGTACTGCGACCTGCTGCGTCGTGCGGACGCTATCTTCATCGAAGAGCTGCACAAAGCTGACCTGTATAACAAAGTCAGCCAGGCGTTCACTGTGTTCCTGCCGGTTCGTTCCGTCGGCGTGATGGGCGATGGCCGTAAATACGACTGGGTGGTTTCCCTGCGTGCGGTGGAAACCATCGACTTCATGACCGCGCACTGGGCACACCTGCCGTATGATTTCCTCGGCCGCGTCTCCAACCGTATCATCAATGAAGTGAACGGTATCTCCCGCGTGGTGTATGACATCAGCGGCAAGCCGCCAGCAACGATCGAGTGGGAATGATTAACGGCTACCTTATAGCTAATCATATCTACTCAAATTGAAATGCAACCCTCTGTTTTTACAGAGGGTTTTTCTTTATATCACTTCAAAACTATTCACTCTATCTCACATTTTTTGACGGTATACCTGACGGTATTACCATTACGGTATACTCTCGTACCGTCAGACAAATGATGCATCACGGGTGAAATGTGCTTACCGATACCAAACTAAAAAACCTGAAACCGCAGGGCAAAATGTACAAGGTCTCAGATCGCGACGGTCTGTATGTAGCCGTGCTGATCTCAGGCACCATCTCGTTTCGTTACGATTACCGCATCAACGGCCGC
The DNA here is from genome assembly GCF_021184225.1 of Klebsiella sp. KPN54798. NCBI lineage: Bacteria > Pseudomonadati > Pseudomonadota > Gammaproteobacteria > Enterobacterales > Enterobacteriaceae > Klebsiella > Klebsiella sp. KPN54798. Next base: position 1,301,000 of record NZ_CP089234.1, read on the forward strand.
CGGGAGACGCTGGTTATCGGTCAGTATGGTCGTGACGGTATCACACTGGCTGAAGCCAGGGATGAGCTGATAGCCGCTAAAAAACTGCTGAACGCAGGCCAGTCGCCGGCTGCAGCGAAGCGTGACGGTATCAAGCGGATCCGCGGCGCCGAAACATTTACGGTACATACCGACGCCTACATGAAACATGTGGTCCTGGCTGACAGCACGCGGGCTATGAAGCAATCAGTAATCGACCGGGATATTTTGCCTGTTCTCGGAAACAAAATGATGTCCGAGATAACGACCCCTATGGTGCGTGATCTTTGCGATCGCATAGTCGAGCGCGGCGGACGTGCGACGGCGGTGCAGGCGCGTGAAATCATCAGCAGCGTTTACCGGTACGCCAATGACCGCGGGCACGGGTTATTCAACCCGGCCGCAGATATCAAACCTTCAGCGATCGCCATGTTTAAACCGCGTGACCGTTGCCTGCAGCCTGAAGAAATCGGCGTGCTGTTCAGGTCGCTCGATACCGTCAGCACTTTGCCAACCTTAAAGCTGGCTGTGAAGCTCATCCTGATCACGATGGTGCGCAAAACCGAGTTCATCATGGCGACGTGGAAAGAGGTGGATTTCAGCAAAGGAACCTGGACGATCCCATCTGACAGGATGAAGGGGAGCCGGTCGCACGTCATCTACCTGCCGCCTCAGGCGCAGGATCTGATGATAGGCCTGCAGATGTGCGCCGGCGGGAGTGATTATCTGTTGCCAGGTCGCTACAGCACCAGTAAGCCGCTATCCAATGCCGCTCTGAACTCAGTCATCGATCGCGCGGTTGCTGCGGCAGCGGATGCCGGGGAGAGCCTGCAACCTCTCACGGTGCACGACCTGCGGCGCACAGCGAGCACGCTTTTGCATGAAGCGGGATTCCCGTCAGACTGGATAGAGAAGGCGCTTGCGCATGAACAGAAGGGCGTGAGGGCGGTTTACAACAAGGCCGAGTATTCCCGGCAGCGGGCCTACATGCTGCAGCAGTGGGCAAATATGGTTGATGCATGGATAAACGGGGAGCATTACGACCTGGTGCCGTTCTCCCCGTCTGCATTTGAAAAGTGGATGAATGAACAATAGTCCGCCCGGAGGCGGCTCATTGTGTCGCCTGCGAAGAATTCTCAAAGAGACCGCGCAGGAACTTAACCATCGCGTTTGCAGAATCCCGCTGCTCACGGTAGCGCGCCGCTTCTCGCTGCAGGTGAAGGATCTCACCATTCCTCTGGTTGATAATGGCGCGCGCCTCTTCGAGTTGTCGTATCAGCGAGGCCTCTTCGGCAATGTTCATGCGGCCTCCGTCTTCACTACCGGCACTGCGCAGCCTGGCAGCAACTCAACCGCCGGCGCCGTGCACTGATTCCCCCATACGTCGAAACCGTGAGACGACTGGCGGGCGAAGAGTTCAATACGCGGGACATCGCCAAGCAGCTGCACCAGTTTCTCGCGGATAACGTCCGGTTTGCGCGAGTTCTCCAGGCGCGGCGCCGTGACATGCTGGCAGATTGAGGCATCCATGCGGGCCGGTAGTTTCCCGCGCACGGCAAACAGGCAGTCTTCGCTGTTCGCCCGGGTCATATGGCCCATGCCGATCGCACTGTTCCCTTTATGCTTGTTCGTCTTGTGCCAGGTGAATCCCTTCATGGTCATCAGACGGAATCCCCAGGCCTCCATGACTTTCAGCGCCTCTACCGGCTGAGTCGGTACCCACCACATAGCCAGAAGGCAATCTTCGGCGGCGAGTTCCCATACTGGCAGCCGGCAGATATCCAGAACATTCATCACTGGATACTTGAAACCGGCGCCGCGCTCGCCGTCTGCTGCTTTGTCACGGTAAACCCAGGGAGGGTCAGCGTAGATAAGAGTGTATTTCCCCGTCATGCTACCCCCTTCTTGCTATTCAGTTGCTCCGCCACGCGCTGAGCCTTCAATGGGTTTCTGATAACCTGGCCGCCAGGCGCCAGCCAGCCACGGCGCACGGACGAATAAACCAGCGTGATACTGCCTACGCGAATGCTGTCGTGTGGGTTAGTCATAAATCACCCCGGCGGTGGCGCAGATCCCGGCATAGCATCCCTGGCGAAGCCGATTCCCGCGGCCAATGCACTGATCGCGGCGTATAGCGATACGGGCCCGCTCAACCTCGCCAGTGGCCGCATCCATACACTCAAGCCAGAGGCGAGCGGCCAGGCGGTACTGGCCTTTTTTCTCGCGAGCAATAGCGCGCTGCTCGATCTCCATTGCCGCCGGCGTTACGGCGACAAGAGGGGGCGCTTTGCGCTGAGAGACATAATCCGCGTGGTATTTTTCCATCCGATTCATCGTATCCAACCCTCTCGAAAAATGACCGCCAGCAGGAACAGCCAGGCGGATACGGCGGCCAGGTACAGAAACCATCCTGACCACCTTTCCCAGTACCTCGCCAGCGACGTCACGCCGCGTTACCAACCGGGCGAAATACTCGCTGCTCAACCGGAGGCTTTTTCCCAGCAAACTCCGTTGTGCCATTCTGCTGACGTTCATCCAGCCAGCGCTCGATCTCTTCGCTGTTCCAGGCACAGCGCTTGTCTGTGATCCAGAAACGCTTAGGGAACTCCCCGTTTTTCTCCATGCGGTCGATAGTGCTCATCGATACAGGCACCACCGCCAGCAGTTCCTTTTTGCCTAATGCACCTTTCATCGTTACCTCTCTTTTTTCAGTGCGGCGCCGGGCGCCGCGGTGGTGATTACATCGGGATTTGATTCAGCTCTTCGCGGCGGATGCTGTAGACGTCGGTAGCTTTAGCCAGACGCTCATCATCGTTAGCGAGCTTTTTGGCAACGTATTTGTAAGCGTTGTCCAGGTCCTTCAGCGTGTTGTAGTTCATCGCCGCGTCAGTGAAAGCGCACAGAATTTCTTCTGGATCGCGGTCGTCGCTGCTCTTTGGTTTTTCTTCAGCCAACTGTTCAGGCTTGGTGTTGATCAGCTTGTTCATGCCGGATGCAGTCGCTGGTGTTGGCGTAATATCGCGCTCAACACGCGGTGCTGCCTCCTGCAATTCGTCAGGGGTGTAGACGCCAAGGAGAACATCAGGGGCGTGTAGGCGTGCCCAGCGCTTAACGCACAGGTAAGCCAGCTGCTGACGCGGATCCTGCTCCCAGAGAGGGGAGTTGCGCACGCCGGCTTGAGCCATGCTGATGGTCAGGGTGCGAGGCTCAGATTCGCCTTTAAGGGTTGCCCACACTGTCACTGTCAGGCTCGGAGATTTGTCGGTTTTCCCGCTTACCTTTGACCAGTCGCCATCCCATTTGTAGTTCAGGCGAGTGGCCAGAAGGTTTGAGGAAGAGACAACCGCATTAACCAGTTGTGCTTCATAGCCAAGCGTGCCGTTAACCACATGCGTTTTCTGCGCCACCGCGAACGGGTTCATTCCCCACTGCGCCGCCTGCATAGTCACCGCCAGGCAGTCAGCTGGCTTTCCAGCCAGGTGCGCAGGAACGGTGGCTTTGCTGTCAGCCATCAGGGTGGCAAATCGCACTAGGCGATCCATCCCTTCCGGGCTGAAGATTGCCGCGGCGGTGCCGACGGTAGCGCCAGGCTGAGAAGTGATTGCGATATCGTTGCTCATACGTACATATCCTGTTTACGTGCCCACTCAGGGCGTTTAATAACTTCAAATCCACCCCAGTCTCCGGTTTCTCGGCACTGGTGATAGGTATTCAGATCCCGGCGGTAGAGCGCATGCCCTGTATCCACGTCCTGCGCATCCAGTTCGAACACCCGTACCGGGTAGCGGCCGCAGTCAATGGTTTTGCTCACTGCCAGGAAGAAGAATCCATGCGGATCGCCGGTGGTTTGCTGCGCGCCTTCGCGGTACATCGCGTCCTGTACGTGGTACCGGAATTCCTCAATGTGGCGTGAGAAACGCTCCATATCGGCAACCTTCTTCACGTCCAACAGGACAGGGTGATTCTTCAGGCGCTTGTCCGGGCGTATGCGGCACAGCTCGCCAGTCTCCGGATCTGTCCAGTAGTGGGAGGCTTCGCAGAATCCTTCCGCCTCAAGCAGCCAGCGCGCTGCCGGGTGTGCCATTGCGCTGTCACGCATCAGCTTCAACTGACGATCCTGCTCCGCCTCCATAATTGTTTTCCCGCTCCCCTCGCAATCCTTCATGAAAGCCGCTTCATCAGCTTTCCCCTGGTTTGTTCGGCGGTTAAAGGGTGGCGCCACGATGAAGCGCTTATCAAACTCTTCCGGCTCCAGAAGCAGGCAGTGCAGGGCTGTCCCCATATCCAGAGCTTTCAGCTTTTCGGTATCGACCGGTGCTGATTTCTGCCACTGCAGAAGGGCCGGGCTCAACGCCACCATATCCAGCTGCGACTTACTCACGCCGTCGCCGGCGTGGTAGTCCTCGTTGCTGATGTCGAAGTAAATTCCTGGTGTCATCACTCCTCCCGAGCCTTCAGCATCTCGTCTGCCATTCCATATGCCCATCCAGGAATCGCGTCATCGGGCTCATGTGCTGCTATCATTGCTTGCATAGCCTTGGCTGCGAAGTAATCGCGGAGAGTCATTCCGGCGAGTGCTTTTGCTGATTCGGCAATGTATTTAGCTTCATTGTCACCGGCCACCTGCATTGCTATCCGATGCGCGGCACCATCGGAAACCGGGAAGGCTGGTCCACCTGTTTGTTTGCTCATGCCGCGTTCCTCGCCGTATCCAGCTGGTCAGCCAGATCCCACTTGGCAATGATGCCGGTGAGTTCCCGCTGATACGCGGCCAGGCATTCTTCAAACTCAGAGCTCATCATCAGCTCTTCCAGGATCTCGCTGCGCACGCCTTTGCGCTCCAGTTCGTAGAATGGCTTTTGCAGCTGATGGAACTTGATCGCGTCGATAAGCTCGACGTGGCGCTCGTACAGCATCTGGTTAAGCTGGTAGTCGCCGTCGATGTTGTTCATGATTTTTTTCAGGTTGTTAATCTGCTGAATGTTCACTTGCTCACCCCCATACCCATTTCCGTTTTTGCTGCCAGTTTGCTGACGAATGCCCAGCTGATTGCTTCCGGCAGCGTGCGAAACTTCCAGCTCATCAGCCCGCATGCCGTAACGCAGTACCAGCCGTTAATGATTTGCCATTGCATACACACCTCACTATTACCATTTGGTAAATATCAGGGGTATGAGAAAACCACACGTTGGTGGATTTCTGGTAATTCAACGCCCTGCTGTTACCGTTAAGGTAATAATCTGATCAATTTATGGTTGTGTCAATAGATTTGATGAGGAAAAGTTTACCATTTTGGTAAGTGCATGAGGCGCGGGGAGTTATCCCACTGGCAGGAGTAACAGGTAGGTTAGAGGTTACTGGTTCTGGCTGACGATGAACTTGATGAAGGCGGCGATCTTGTTTTTCTCTTCCTGCGGCAGCCCGGCGTATTCATGGTGGTCATAGTCAATCAGACCAGCATTTCCAGGCGGCAGGATCAGCTCATATGCATCGCGGCCGAACGCCCTGGCGATAGCCGACAGTACGCCAATGCTGGTGGAGCCTTCGCAGTTCAGGATGCGATTTACGGTCGCCTGGCCGATGCCGGCCGCTTCCGAAACCTTTTTCTCTGAGTTCAGATCCGAATGCTGACCCATCCATACACCCAGGGTAAACGCTGCCTGTTTTTCCACACTCCATTCCTGCGGGTCGATAATCTCCGGCAGCGTCGGGGTATCTGACAGATGGTCGATATCCAGCCAGAACCGACCTTTCCCGGCGAACGACTCGATCTCGCGTGCCGCGTTAGCGCCGATATTTTTTGTTCCCTTGCTCCACCTGTTAACGAGGTTAGCTGATTTTTTGATTCTCTCGGCAAACCGGAGTTGCGTGTTATCGAAATCCTTCCGGATTATCTCGTTGAGGTTGTCGCGCCTTATGTCGTAGATGCTTTTCATTTCTATTTTTTTGGCCTGAAATTGTTACCTAACTGATTAAATTTAATAGAATATTACCATAAAGGTAAACTTACCAAAAAGGTAACAGTCATTGATTTTTACACCAGATTGGTAATAATCAGGCTGTCTAAAGTTAGTCCGGGACTAAAAAATATGAGCGATGTGCAAAAATTTGACTTCAAACGCTGCTGGCTCGACCTCTCGCCGGCTGAGCGAGAAGAGTTCGCAAGTGACGCCGGCACGACCAGCCACTACATTCAGGTTCACCTGACTGGCCGTAGAAGAATTCCACGTAAGCCTCTGTTAGAAAGACTGTTTAAAGCCTGCAAATCCCGTAAGTGGATCTCCGCAAAATCCGACCTGGTCCTCTGGTTCCACGAACGTTAATCCTCAAAACTCACCCGCGCCGCCACCCCCAGGCGGCTCCTGCCTTTCCCTGAATACCAATCTGGTAATAATTATCCAAATACGGTTGATCTTTTTTTGGCTTGCTGCAAAATTATCGTAATCGCAATCGGAATGAGGTTACGAAGATGAAGATTATTACCAGGACTGAAGCAGCTACCAGTGGCCTGAAGCGGTACTACACCGGGAAATCGTGTAAGCATGGCCATGATAGCGAACGTTGGGTGCATAACGGTCACTGCGTGCAGTGCACTATGGAAACAAACAAACGCCGCCAGGCTGAGATAAAACGCCTCATGCTGCAGGCCGGCAGTTCTACGGTGGCAGCATGAAAATCTATCAGCGTATAAATGGCGAAGAATGGCGCCGGGTTTTGGTTTGCGGTGACCTGCATGGCTGCTACACCAACCTGATGAGCAGTCTAGATAAAGCAGGTTTCGACCCGGTGCAGGATCTGCTGGTTTCTGTCGGAGACCTGATCGACCGTGGGCAGGAAAGCTTCGAGTGCCTGGACTTGATAAATCAGCCATGGTTCCGGGCAGTACGCGGAAACCATGAGCAGATGATGCTGGATGCCATAACCGGCACTGGTAGCTTTGGGCACTGGATGTCAAATGGTGGAGGATGGTGGCACAGTCTGGACTACGAGCAGGATATGCGCCTGAAATCCCTGCTACCCAAGGTCGCAGAGTTGCCGCTCATCATCGAGGTGGAGAAGGGCGGTAAGAAGTTTGTCATCTGCCATGCAGACTATCCTCACGACGAATATGAGTACGGTAAGCCGGTAGATTCACAGCAAGCTATCTGGAGTCGTGAGCGAATCAGTTTATCCATTGATGGCTTTAGCTCCAGTATTTCTGGGCTGACTTATTCATTTTCGGACACACTCCAGCGCTTCAGCCAATGCGTAACAAAAACCAGCTCTACATCGATACTGGTGCTGTTTTTAACGGTAATTTGACCCTTTATGAATTATCCGGGGTGAATAATGGCCGGCGACTGGATCAAGATGCGTGCAGACCTTCACACACATCCTAAAGTTGTCCGCATGGCGTCCGCATTGAAAGCGGACAGACTTCGGATAGTTGGCGGACTACATTCCGCATGGTGTCTTTTTGATGTCCATTCTGTTGATGGTTTTCTTGACGGTTACAGCCCTGAGACGCTCGATGACCTCATCGGATTTCCAGGATTTGCCCGGGCGATGATGGCCGTTGGATGGCTTGAAGAAGATGGCGAAAGCCTAGTAATGCCGCGCTTTGAAGCCCATAACGGTCAGTCTGCGAAGCGCCGCGCACAGGACGCTGACAGGAAAAGAGTTAAGAGAAATGTCGTCAAAATGTCCGCTTCTGATGCGGACGAAATGCGGACCAGAGAAGAGAAGAGAAGAGAAGAAGTAAAAGATAAGATCCCCCTAACCCCCAAGGGGGAGGGAGCCAAAAAAATCTTATCCGTATCCTGAACAGCTCAATGCCGAAGCCTGGGATGAGTGGAAGGCCTACAGGTCAGAAATGCGGTTTAAAGCCTATGCGCCAACTGAACGGAGCGAGGGGCAGCAATCACCGAACTGATTAACCTGTCTGGTGGCAACCACACAAGGCAGATGCAGATTGTGAAGCAGAGCATGGCGAAGGGTTGGAAAGGGCTGTTCGAGCTGAAAGGCGGCTCTGGGCAGCGAGATGTGAACACCATATCCAGGCCGGATACCGAGATCCCGCCGGGATTCCGGGGAGGCCCGGCACCCTGACAGCCAGCGCAGCGCGGAAGCGCGTTTTTTTACGCCTTAATGTTTACCAAAAAGGTAATAAAATATGCGCAAGACTATTGATATTGATCCGTTTATGGTTATAAATTACCAATAAGGTAAAAATCATGCGAAAGACACTACAGGCACTTGGCCGGCTTAAAGCTGGCCAGATGAACAAAACCGAAACGGCGTATGCGCAAGAGCTTGAACTGCGTAGGCGCTACGGGGAAATCGCCTGGTACCGGTTCGAAGGCATCAAGCTGCGTCTGGCTGACAACACGTTCTACACGCCTGACTTCGCAGTGATGCTGGCAAACGGCCAGATGGAATTGCATGAGGTGAAAGGGTTCTGGACTGACGATGCCAGGGTGAAAACCAAAGTCGCCGCCGACCAGTACCCATTCCGGATCATCGGAGTAACGAAGCTCCCGGCAAAAGCCGGCGGCGGGTGGAAGGTCGAAGAGTTCTAAAACAACGATCTTCATTGATATCAATTGAATCAATAAGTTAAACGGGTAAGCGGGGGTAAGTATGGATTTTGATTTCGTGAATTACAGCCGGCGGTCACTGCTGCTGTTCGTGATGGTGGCAAACATCATTGGGTGGGTGGCAATCATCGCCGTCCTGTATGTGGCTTATCTGGCGATCGAGTGGGTGGCGGCATGAACATCGAAACAGTAAACGAGCTCATCGCTTCCCTGGAGAGCGCAGGCGAGCTGTCGATCAGAGAGCAGAAGTTCCTGAAGCTGGCGAAAGCGTTTAAGCAGCTGGCTGAGGAGAATGCGGCGCTGAAAAGTAGCAGAGCAATTCTTGCCGAAAACGCGCTTGAAACCTGCAACGAGGTTTATACAGCCGGATTTCGCAACACAGCATTACACGATGGGCTGATGGAGAGCACAGGTAATCGTAACAAATACCCGAATCCAATTAGAACTCTCGTCGATGAGGCTAAGCGGAATATCGAAACCCCCGCCACCGATCGCATCGTAGCCGGGATTAAGGCTGAAGGTGCAGAGGCCTGCGTTAGAGCGCTAGTGACTTCGGATGATGACGACTTCACCGACGCGCCGAACATCTGCGCAATGGTGGCGTATCAGCTGCGCGACGGAGGTAACGGTGAATGAGTTGGCTCTTTTCGCAGGCGCTGGCGGAGGAATACTCGGCGGACACCTCCTTGGCTGGCGAACAGTTTGCGCAGTTGAACGTGATGCCTACGCCGCACAAGTTCTCGCGCAACGACAAAACGATGGAATTCTCCAGCCTTTCCCGATTTGGTCTGACGTGTGCAGTTTTGACGGAAAGCCATGGAGAGGAATTGTTGACATCGTATCTGGCGGATTTCCATGCCAGGCATTTAGCAAAGCATCAAGAGGAAGAATTACTGCAAAAAGCATGTGGCCAGAAATGCGTCGAATCGTTAGTGAAGTTAAGCCAGGTCTTGTCTTTGCAGAAAACGTCACTAAAGACGCTATCACCATCGCCGCAACCGACCTCATTGCAATGGGTTACAAAACCAGGGCGGTTCAACTTTCCGCGAAAGACATGGGTGCTGACCACATACGGGAAAGATTTTGGCTACTTGCATACACCGACCACGAAAGCGAATTACTCGGCAGAGTCAATGCAGAAGTGGGAATCAGCAAGAAATTTCACCATAGCGTTTGGGATACCTACTCCCCAGAATCAATCTTGGTTGATGGGGTTCCCTTTAGGGTGGATAGGTACAGAGCCATTGGAAATGCACAAGTTCCAATCGTGGCTGCAACTGCATTCTGCCTTCTCGCAAATAACATCTAATCAGGAGCGTGCAGCATGACTGATATCACCGAACTGGCGCAGAGCCTGAAAGCGGCAGCGATCGATGCGAAAGAGCTCGCCATTATCGCCCGGTATTCGAAAGGCCGTGCGGCGGCGGAGAAATTTTACGCCCTGGCTAACCCAAACAATGTCATCGCACTGGTAGAGGCGCTGGAGAAGGTGCAGAGCAGAGACGTAACCCAGGCAGCTAAAGACTACCATTTCGACCAGCAGGCAGACCGCATCGCAGAGCTGGACACAGAGCTTGAGCGGGAGAGAGAGAAAACACGGCGCGTGATGTCTCGCATCGCCGAGCTGGAGTCCCGCACCGTGAAGCTGCCAGATGAAAGATTTTGCCCTGCGGAGTACGCCGGTAGTCAACTATGGTCAGAAACTGAAGTTTGGAATAAGGCGATCACTGCATGTGCTGACGCACTTCGCGCCGATGGCATCAAGGTGGAGGCTGAGTGATGGCTATCACTGAAGGATTCTGCGCGGACCTCTACTGCGACTGTGATGGTTGTCAGTCAGGGAAAATCTATCCGCAGGGGCAGGCTGATTTTATTGGCCGGAATATGACCGACATTTCTCAGCAGGCGCGCAAAGCTGGCTGGCGCATCAGCAAAGACCGCCAGCGCTGCTATGCGCCGGGCCACAAAATTTCACGGGGAGCCAACCAATGACCAAATCAACCATACCCAGAAAGCAGTTAATTAAAAAGGCGCAGGAGCAAATTGAGTTTTGCCGTCACACGAAGATAACGGGTGAAGGCCGCGCCCATGTAAACCAATGTGCGGCGTTGTTTGAAATCGCGCTGTCCGCAATGGACGGCGAGTCTGAGTGTCTTCCTCTCGACTACCTACAGGGACGCAAAGACGGTCTGGAGTGGGCCTCCCAACTGGCAGAAGCCAATCACCCTGAGACAGGAGACTGGCTTTACGATGACCCTATCGAGCTGGCAAAAGCCATTCGCAAAGGTCCAGATATGCCGCCAGCGCAGCCAGTAGCGGACAGCGAGCCGGATCGCAATCCTGTGCTGGCGTATGCCGACAGTTATCGTGATATGGCGAAACAAGGCGTCGAGTCAGTACCAATTTGGAGCGTCATTACCGACCTAGAACGAAACATAGCGCCGCTCTATCGCCACGCGCAGCCGGTGCCGGTAGTGCCGCCAAAGCAGCACTGGGAGGAGTTGTGCCGTCAGCACCCTGAGATGAGCATTGGTGATGCAGTTATCCGGGCTGCGTGGTGGAATCACTGCCGCGCCGCCATGCTCAGCGGAGGTAAGTCATGATCAACCGCAACAAACTGGAGCACATTCTCGAATACGCCAAACAGCAGAGGCACATCGGCCAGTACTGCAAGGTTCCGCCAGAAGATATGGTCGAAATCATGGAGCGATTGCTCAACGCTGGCAACTCTCCGGTAATTCCGGATGGTTACGTGATGGTTCCGGTCGAGCCGAACGGCGACATGCTGGCGGCGGCTCAAGATGCATACGGCGAAACTGATGGCGATATCGCAAGCACGCTCCGGGCCGCCATGCTCGCAGCCGCACCGCAGGAGGTGAAATGATGCCGTACTTCTTCCTGATTTTCGTCATCAGCAGCCAATCATCGAATATGCAGGTGGTTCCCATGCAGAGTATGGAGCAGTGCAAAGCAGCCATTAAGGCGATGAAAGTTGCAGATGATAAGAGGTCCTGGGATGACGTTTCGCCAAGCGTAGATAATGTTCAATGCGTAGAGGTGAAAGGTGCCTAAATCCCCCGCAGAACGCAAAGCCGCGCAGCGCGCGCGGCAGTCCGCCGCCGGTGAGCGCAAAATTGAACTGGTGCTGGATGAACAGGAGCAGGAGATGCTGGCGCGGAACTGCGCCGCCCGGCGCCCTGGTCGTGATCCCTACGAAATGGCCGAGTACATCGCGCTGCTGATCCGCCAGGATGACGCCCGGGTGCGCGGTAGGATTAACGCCATCAGCAAACGCCGCTGCGGCAAGTGCGGCGATCAACTGCCGGTGGCATCCTGCCCGCACTCAGGAGAAGCCGCATGCTGGGTGATGTACGGCTGGCACGAAACGAAACTACCGCTGTGACATGTCACGTCATATTGACTAAATCCTCACATGATTATACTGTTTAAATATACAGTATTTTTATGTGAGGTCATCATGGGTTTTCCATCACCTGCCGCAGACTACGTTGAGCAAACGCTAACCGTTTCCCGCCTTTGTCAGTATGACGCCAACTGTCGCGCCCTGGAGACTGCCGCCGGTTATGCCATCGTCGATGTCTGCCGCAGGCCAACGCAGGGTGATCATGTCCTTATCGCATATGCCGGGAAAACTGAATTCGCTGTCGTCCGTGGGCAGGCGCTGATCACTGATGATGGTGAGGCGCTGGAAGGGGAAGCCCTGGACGATGTTGAAGTGCGGGGTGTCGTTACCTACCTGATAAACCGGGCCGGGTGGGTGAGTGATGATGATATTCCGATCATGTAACATCGCTGGTGGCATGGTATTATTACCTAAAAGGTAATTATTTTCGGGGTGTTTACCATGCCAAAGGATCCGAAGCGCAAATCAACTCAGTACAAACCGTTGACGGTGATGCAGGAAGCCTACGCCCAGGAGTATGTTAAATGCCCTGAAAATCAGACACAGGCGGCCATCAATGCCGGGTTCTCCCCAAAGTCTGCCCACGTCAAAGCCAGCACGATGATGCGTGATGAGCGTATCCAGAAACGAATCGCTGAGCTCATGGATGAGCGCAACAAGCGCCTGCGCGTCAGCGCCGATTACGTGCTGCTGCGCCTGGTGGAAATCGACCAGATGGATGTGCTGGATATCCTGAACGATGACGGAAGCCTGAAGCCTATCCGCGAGTGGCCGAAAATCTGGCGAACCACGCTAAGCGGGTTTGACCTGTCCTCAACCATCATGAACATGGATGAGACCTCGATAGAGACCATCCTCAAGAAAATCAAATGGCCAGACAAGGTGAAAAACCTCGAGCTGATTGGTAAGCATGTTGACGTGATGGCATTCAAAGAGCGCATGGAAGTTAACGTGAACGTCACCATTGCCGACCGCATGGCCGCCGCCCGGCGCCGCCTGAAAGAGCGTCAGGGTGGTGACCAGTGACAGACGCCGCTTTATCCCCGGAAGAACAGCTGATCGACGATATCGCCAGCTTCACCCATGACCCGCTTGGCTATGCGCTGTATGCGTTCCCGTGGGGTGAGGATGGCACCGAACTGGCACACGCCTCCGGGCCGCGACAGTGGCAGGCTGATGCATTCCGCGAGATTCGCGATCACCTGCAGAACCCCGCGACGCGTCATCAGCCGCTGATGCTGGCCCGCGCATCCGGTCACGGTATCGGTAAATCTGCTTTCATCTCGATGCTGATTAACTGGGGCATGTCGACGTGCGAGGACTGCAAGGTGGTGGTGACCGCTAACACCGACAACCAGCTGCGCACGAAGACCTGGCCGGAAATCATCAAATGGTCGAACCTGGCTATCACGAAAGAATGGTTCACCTGCACCGCTACGGCGATGTACAGCAACGATCCAGGCCACGACAAACGCTGGCGCGCCGATGCTATTCCCTGGTCTGAGCACAATACCGAAGCGTTCGCCGGCCTCCACAACGAGCGTAAGCGCATCATCGTCGTATTCGATGAGGCCTCCAATATTGCCGATCTGGTGTGGGAGGTTGCCGAGGGCGCGCTGACGGACGAGGACACAGAAATTATCTGGGTAGCGTTCGGTAACCCAACGCGCAACACCGGGCGATTCCGGGAGTGCTTCCGCAAATACAAGCACCGCTGGAAGTGCGCGCAGATCGACAGCCGCACCGTCGAAGGCACCAACAAGCAGCAGCTGCAGAAATGGGTGGACGACTACGGCGAGGACAGCGACTTTGTGAAGGTCCGCGTGCGCGGGATCTTCCCTGATGCATCAGAGCTGCAGTTCATCCCTACCGGTCTGACAGACGAGGCGATGAAGCGCGTTGTGACCGCTGCGCAGGTGGCGCACGCCCCGCGGATAATCGGCGTCGACCCGGCATATTCCGGCGTGGATGACGCAGTGATTTATCTCCGCCAGGGGCTGCACAGCAAAGTACTGTGGACCGGCAACAAGACCACCGACGATCTGATTATGGCGAAGCGTATCGCTGATTTTGAGGATCAGTACCAGGCTGACGCGGTGTTTATCGACTTCGGCTACGGTACCGGGCTGAAGTCCATCGGTGACGGCTGGGGTCGCACCTGGCAGCTTGTGCCGTTCGGCGGCGCATCGTCAGACCCACAGATGCTGAATAAGCGCGGTGAGATGTTCAACGCCTGTAAGACGTGGCTCAAGCTCGGCGGCGCGCTGGATGACCAGGAGACGGCGGACGACCTGTCCGCGGCAGAGTACAAGGTGAGGGTGGACGGCAAGATCGTCATGGAACCGAAGGAAGATATCAAAGAGCGTTTGGGCCGGTCGCCGGGCAAGGGCGATGCGCTGCTTCTGACATTCGCCTATCCAGTGGCAAAGCGTTCAGATTTCCCTGCTGCCGGCGGAAAGCAGCCCAACGTGATCAGCGAGTATGACCCGTGGGCCTAATTTTTTTTGTTTTCCGAATTTTTTATCGCAAGCTCTTTATTTAAGTCGTAGCCATTTCTTGATAAAGAGTCAATTTTTCTATTTAAGATATCGATATTGCTACCTGTTGGAGATATTCGAGCCGTTGCAAGCGGAGTGCGTTGTGATGCATTGTCAAGATTAAATTGTGCCAATAAAGATTCTCTTGAGTTTTCAAGCTGGCTAATGCGCTCATTCTTCTCAGTGATAATTGAATTTGCGTCCTCAATATTTGATTTAAGGTTTTGAATTTCTTTATTTAAAAAATTTATTTTTTTACGTAACTCGTCTCGTTCACTGGTAAGCTCGCCCATTCTTGCCTGAGATTCAGTTATTTGTTCTTTCATTGATTGGATATCTTTTTCAGCGCCAGTTTTAACTCTGTCGTAAGTCACGTCATGCTTGGCCTTCAGGCGCTGCAATCGCGTGGAGCGTTGAATCATGCGCGCCTGCTTGAAATTCTCAATTGAATCTGCATTGTCAAGAGGCTTGCTTTGCCATTTCGTTATAGCATTATTAACCCATGGTAAACCAACACATAAAACAAGTGACGAGAATGCAGGTAAAATAATTACGCTCCACCAACTGCTATTTTGAGAAATATATTCTATTTTGTAATAAATTCCGTTATCAGCAAAAAACAAATAAAGTATTTGCTTCCAGTTAAATGCGCACCATGAAATTGCGAAAGCACCGAATGCAGGGTTCTTAACGCGATTCATTGCTGTGTTGAATGTCGATGTCGTGAATTCTTTAAGTGATTCTAACATGGTAATCCCATATGTTTTTTATGGGAGTATACCGTTATGGTAGCTCTCAGTCACCAGGCAAAAAAATGCCCGGACGAACCGGGCGAAACAGGGATGATGGAAAGTGCCGTCCTTGGCTGGGTGTCACAGGGTTTACAGCATGAAGTCATCGCAATGGCGTCATGGTGTAAAGCCGCATTAGGCGGCTTTTGTTGCCGGCGCTAACCATGCTTTGTTGAATTCCCGCATGGCTTCTTCTGGGGTGCTACCTACGCCGACAACTCCGGTTGGCAGGTCGCCATATATCGCAAGCCATTTATCTCCATCCTGACTAAGTGTCGGTCTGTACAAAACACTCGGTTCACGCATGCATTCAGAAGTAATCTGAAAGTCAGAGGCCACGTTGAAGAACACGTTTTGGAAATATCCGAGGTCAATATTCATACTTTTCTCCGGTAAAAAGGGCGGTGGTCAGAAAGGGAATAACTGCCACCGCCAAACTTGCACTGTAACTACGGGTATCACGGTCATGAAGCGTGATTCTGGCGCAGCATGCAGGATTCGAACCTGCGACCAACCGCTTAGAAGGCGGTTGCTCTATCCGACTGAGCTAATGCCACAACGAAGAGAGCACTGATTACCACAGTGGACCACCCGGCGAGGGAGGCGTTGCTTCCGCCAATGCTCTCATCGTTGCATCCTCGTCTCTTCCGAGGTGTCACACCGTACCGCCACGATGGTGAGTCGCTGTCGTGCATGCAGGGCATGGCTTGCACATTCCGGCTACCCGCTGGGCCATGTACCAAGGAGCCCCCGGACCGCTATCGACGCATGTGCCATACGCCGGATGCTTTCACACCTGGAAGCGCACTCCGCCATCTGAGTAACGACAAAGCCACCAATGGAAGGGAATGGGGTGCGCTTTCATGTTGTGTTTACCAAAAAGGTAATAATTTATCGTCAAAAGGTCAATACACTACGACAAATAAATAATATGTGGTTAAATTGGTAATAATTTAAACGCGTATGGAGCGCAGCAAAATGTGCATCAGCAAGCCGAAAGTGAGTTCTCCGCAGGTTCAGGCGGCGCCGCAGGTTTCCGATTCTGCTGTACAGAACGCCGCTGATAGTGATCGTCGCCGCCGTGCCGCAGCGGGTGGGCAGAAATCAACAATCCTGACGTCGAGCCAGGGTGTAACGCAGCCTTCTGGCGGCACTCAGGGTAAGACCCTGCTCGGGGCGTAATCCATGGCCGAACTCTCTCCGAAACAGCATTACCTCAAACACCTGGGGCAGCTCAAAAATGAGCGCACCAGCTTTGAGGAGCACTGGCGCGAACTGGCGGAATTTATCGATCCGCGCAGCACGCGCTTTCTTACGACGGAGAGAAACAACGGCAGCAAGCGTAATACCCGCATCGTTGACCCTACCGCCTCTAAAGCTGCCCGCACTCTGCAATCAGGCATGCTGTCAGGTATCACCAGCCCAACCCGCCCATGGTTTAAGCTGGCAACGCCGGATCCGGAGATGATGCAATATGGACCGGTAAAACGCTGGCTTGATGTGGTCATGACCAGGATGAACGACGTCATGAACCGCTCTAACGTCTACCAGTCCCTGCCGATTATCTACCGGCACCTTGGTGTTTTTGGTACCGCGGCTATGGCGGTTCTCGAAGACGACGAAGATGTGATTCGTACTCATCCTCTGCCGATCGGAAGTTACTACCTGTCAAACTCGCATCGTTTGTCAGTCGATACCACGTATCGCGTTTTCTCCATGACTGCCCGCCAGATTGTTATGCAGTTTGGCCTGGACAACGTCAGTAACGCCGTGCGCGGCGCCTGGGATAACGCGAACTATGAAGCATGGTTCGATGTGGTCCATCTGACAGAGCCCAATATCGATCGTGTGAATGGCAAGCTGAACTCCCGCAACAAGGCATTCAAATCGGTGTATTTCGAGTTGTCCGGAGACGGTGACAAGCTCCTTCGTGAGGCTGGTTTTGATGAGCCGCCGATCCTTTCACCGCGCTGGGAGATTAACGGGGAAGACGTTTACGGGAGTAACTGCCCGGGAATGATGGCGCTCGGTACTGGTAAGGCGCTGCAGTTGGAGCAAATTCGCAAAGCTAACGCGATCGATAAGCTTGTTAACCCGCCAATGGTGGCCCCGACAGGTCTTAAAAATAAGCTGATCAACCTTGCCCCTGGCGGCGTTACTTATGTTGATGAGGTTGACGCTACCAAGCTAGTGCGTCCGGCTTACGCCGTCAGCCCTCAGCTTAATGACATGCTCGGCAGCATTGCTGATGACCGCCAAATGATTGAAGCCTGCTTCTTCTCTGACCTGTTTAACCTGTTCAGCACCATCAACACCAGGAGCATGCCAGTGGAGGCTGTGGCCGCAATGCAGGATGAGAAACTCCTGCAGCTTGGTCCAGTACTGGAGCGACTTAATGATGAATTCCTTGATCCTTTCGTTGATCGCACATTCAACATCATGGCGCGCCGCAACCTCTTTCCTGAGCCACCGGAAGAACTGCAGGGCACTCCTCTGAAAGTTGAATATGTCTCCATTTTGGCACAGGCCCAGAAATCCATAGGGATCAGCAGCGTTGAGCGCTTTGTTGGCTTTGTTGGGAATCTTGCAAAAGCCAATCCTGCGGCGCTCGACAAACTCAATATCGACCAGACGATTGACGAGTACGGAAATATGCTCGGCGTCCCGGCCACGATCGTTAACTCTGATGATGAGGTGCAAGCCACGCGCGAACAGCGCGCTCAAATGGAACAACAGCAGCAGATGATGGCTATGGCCCAGCAAGCTGGCGCAACCGCTAAGACCCTGAGCGATACCAACACCGCTGACCCTAGCCTGTTAAAAACCCTCTCTGATGCTGCTCAGCAGCCGGCGGTGACGCAATGACTGATTACCTGAGCGAAGAAGAGCGTGAAGAACTGGCAGCAGATGAGCTCAAAAGGCAGCAGTTACGGCGCGAGAACGAACTTAATGACCTGCGCCTCATCTGCGAGACAGAACACGGCCGCCGTTTCATCTGGCGCCTGATTGAGCAGGCTGGAGTGTGGCGTACGACTTATACCGGTGAGGCGCTCTCGGCAGCCTTCGCCGAAGGAAAACGTAACACGGGACTGAAAGTCTTTTCCGACGTGATGGAAGCGTGTCCCGATCAGTATCTGGCAATGGCCAAAGAGGCCAGCGAGGAATAGCGATGAATTTATTTGAGCGTCTGATGTATCGGCGTTTGTGCAATGAGCAGCCTGCAGATGGTGGAGCAGCTCCAGCAGCATCCGAACCATCCCCGACTCCTGCGGCTGAGCAATCTGAAGCAGCGCAACAACCAGCAGTAGATCCAGAACCTTCGCCAGCTGATGGTGATAAACCTGAGCCGACTGGCGATAAGCCAGCTCCTTCTGCTGAACCATCGGTTCCAGAAAAATATGAACTAACGGCACCTGAAGGCACTGAGCTGGACTCAAAAGCTGTTGAGTTGTTTGAGCCCGTGGCGCGCGAGCTTGGTCTTTCTAATGACCAGGCGCAGAAGTTGGCTGGACTGTGGCCACAACTGCAGGAGCAAATCCAGAACCGCCAGGCTGAGTCGTGGGGGCAGCAGGTTGAACAGTGGGCAGCTGACACGAAGGCTGACAAAGAAATCGGTGGCGACAAATTAACGGTATCCGTCGGACACGCGCAGAAGGCGCTGGATACCTTCGCATCGAAAGAGTTCCGCGAATTCCTTGACTCGACCGGCCTGGGTAATCACCCGGAAATGGTTCGGGCGTTCGCAAAGGTAGGCAAGTTGATGAGTGAAGACAGTTTCGTCACTGGCCAGGGTAACGGATCGCCGAAAAACGATCTGGTCGAAGCGTTTTATCCAAGCAAAAAATAGTGAGGTGTAATCATGGCTTTAATTGGTCAGACGCTGCCTTCTCTTCTTGACGTGTACAGCCGTACCGACAAGAACGGGCGGATCGCTAAAATCGTCGAGCAGCTGGCGAAAAGCAACGATGTCATTACCGATGCGATTTACGTGCCGTGTAATGACGGTTCCAAGCACAAAACCACCATTCGTGCCGGTATTCCCGAGCCGGTGTGGCGCCGTTACAACCAGGGCGTGCAGCCTACCAAAACCCAGACCGTTCCGGTGACTGACACTACCGGTATGCTGTACGACCTTGGCTTTGTGGACAAAGACCTGGCCGATCGCTCCGGTAATGCGGACTCGTTCCGCGTGTCCGAGAACATGGGCAAGCTGCAGGGCTTTAACAACAAGGTTTCCCGCTACACCTTCTACGGCAATACCGATGCTGAGCCGGAAGCGTTCATGGGCCTGGCTCCGCGCTTCAACACTCTGAGCACTTCCAAAGCGGCCAGCGCGGAGAACGTATTCAGCGCCGGTGGTAGTGGTTCTACCAATACCTCCATCTGGTTCATGTCCTGGGGTGAGAACACCGCGCACATGATCTATCCGGAAGGTATGGTCGCCGGGTTCCAGCATCAGGATCTGGGTAATGACCTGGTCAGCGATGCGAACGGCGGTCAGTTCCTGGCTTACCGTGATGAGTTCAAATGGCATCTCGGCCTGTCAGTCCGTGACTGGCGTTCGATCTCGCGCATCTGCAACATCGATGTCACCACCTTGACCAAAGATGCTGCAACCGGCGCCGACCTCATCAGCATGATGGTTGATGCGTACTACGCGCGTGATGTCGCAATGCTGGGCGATGGTAAAGAGGTCATCTACTGCAACAAGACCATCCATGCCTGGCTGCACAAGCAGGCTATGAATGCGAAAAACGTTAACCTGACGATCGACGAATATGCCGGTAAGAAAATCGTTTCTTTCCTGGGTATTCCGATCCGTCGCGCTGACGCCATCCTGAATACTGAATCAGCCGTAACGGCGTAAGGGGGGGATCATGCTGCTCGACCAGCAAGCGCTTTTTTCCGCAGCTCAGGCCATTACGGCCACGGCTGCTTCGACCAACGTCATTGATACCGGCAGCAATAAAGATGTCGGTAAATATGGCGATATCCCGCTGCTTATCCAGGTGGTTGAAGGTTTCAATAACCTTACCAGCCTGACTGTGACGGTGCAAACCGATGACAACTCTGCATTCAGTTCCGCTGCGGACGTGCTGTCCATGACGATCCCTCTGGCGTCTCTGGTGCTGGGCTATAAGTCGCCGGTTATCACGTTGCCGATGAAGATGGAACGCTACATTCGTCTGAACTATACGGTGACTGGTACTGCGCCGACCACCGGCAAAGTCACTGCCGGTATCACCGGAGGCGTGCAAACCAATGCCTGAGTACAAAGTCGCTAAGCGGTCATTCATCAATGGCCGCCTGCATGAGCCGGGTGACATCGTTACCTACGACGGTGAGCCGGGAAGTAATCTGGTTTCCGTTGATGCCAGCCTGAGCGAAAAGATTGTCCCGGCCAGTGCAGAAGAGTTAACCGAGCTCGACGATTTGCGCAAACAGTATGAAGAAATGTTCGGCGAAGCGCCGCATTTCAATACCAAAGCGGAAACTCTGAAGGCGAAGATCGCCGAAAGGCGAAAAGAACTCGGGGTGTAAGCCCTCATAACCAAAGGGGCGAAAGCCCCTTTTTAGTTGGTGGATGATATGGCATCAGTGATCAATATCTGTAATATCGCGCTGGCACGTATAGGCAACAGCCGGACGATTAACAGCCTCACCGAAAAGACCAAAGAGGCATATACCTGCAACCTGTTTTACGAGTCCATGCGCGACGCAGTTCTGGCAGACAACGACTGGAACTTTGCCATGTCGCGCGTTGTCCTGGCTGACCTTGGCGACCCTGCGCCGGGATGGTTGTTCCGGTATCAGTACCCTACCGACTGTGCGCGCATAGCTGCCATATTACCGAAGTGGTTCACTGGGTCTCATATCGTTCTGCAGGATAAGCCTGTTTTTGAAGTTGGCAGCAATGAAGATGGCACTGGCCGCGTCATTCATACCAATGAGTCTCAGGCGGTACTGCTATACGTGAAAAGCATCACTGATCCGACGATGTTTGATGCCCTGTTCGCTGATGCGCTTTCGTGGCGTATGGCGGCAGAGATAGCCATGCCGATCGCGGCAAATGCCAGTCTCGGTCAGCAGGCAATGGCCAATTATCAGCAGGTGCTTACGGCGGCCATGCAACGCTCTCTTGATGAGGCACATGAACCGCAGCAGGCGATGTCTGACCTTGCCAGTGCGAGGATCTGCTGATGGCCTATTCACTGGTGCAACCGTCGCTTGCCGGCGGCGAGATATCGCCTTCACTGTATGGTCGAATCGATCTTGAAAAATACCAGACGTCATTGCGCCGCTGCCGCAATTTCATCGTCCGGCAGTCAGGCGGCATTGAAAATCGTCCCGGGTTCCGGTTCCTGGGGAGCGCGAAATATGCAGACCGTTACTGCCGGCTAATACCGTTCCAGTTCAGCGTATCGCAAACCTATGCGCTCGAGCTCGGTGATCACTATTTCCGTGTCTGGTCTAACGGCGCGCTGGTTACGGACGGCGGCAGCCCTGTTGAAGTGGCTACCCCATGGCCGGTGAGCGTCATCTCTGAGCTGAAATTTACGCAGTCTGCCGATGTGATGACAGTGTGCCACAACGATTATCCGCCGCTTGAGATCCGCCGTTACGGAGAGGCTGACTGGCGCACCGCCGCAGTGACAACAACCAGCGGGCCATTCCAGGACCTGAACACAGACGACTCGGTAACTGTGTACGCCTCAGGCCGAACTGGATCCGTAACGTTGACTGCCAACAGCCCGATTTTCAAAAGCCAGCACGTGGGAAAACTGTTCTACATGGAACAGAAAGCGGTAGATAGTGTTGGTCGGTGGGAAACCGATAAAGACATCGGGATCGGTGACGAGTGCCGATATCAGGAGAACTTTTATCGCTGTGTTGACGGCGGTTCTAATGGCACAACCGGCACTGTTGCTCCTACCCATACAACGGGAGATTCCTGGGATGGCTGGGGTCTTGGTGGCCGTAACGGTGTGCTGTGGCGTTATCTGCATAGTGGTTTTGGCGTGTGCCGTATTACCGCCGTCGCCGGAGATGGACTAACTGCAACGGCCGACGTTGTACCACGTCAGGATGGTGAGATCGAGCTGCCGGCGCAAGTGGTGGGTAGCACCTTCGCCACTTACAAATGGGCGCATTACGCCTGGAACGATACTGACGGCTACCCGGGTACAGTTACCTATTACCAGCAGCGGCTGATTTTCGGCGGCAGCCGGGCATTTCCTCAAACTATATGGTGTAGCCGTACCGGTGATTATCACAACTTCTATCGCAGCAACCCGAAGGTTGACGACGATGCGATCACCTATAACTACGCCGGTCGCCAGCTGAACAAAATCCTGCACCTTCTCGATGTCGGTCAGCTTATCGTGCTGACCAGCGGAGGAGAGTTCAAGGTGACAGGCGACAGCAACGGTAACCTGACGGGAACTGGTGGCTTTGCGATGTCCGGTCAGTCGTTCAACGGTAGCAGCGATCTGGCACCAATCAACGTTGGTAGCGTTGCACTGTACGTTCAGCAGAAGGGCTCCATCATCCGTGACCTGTTTTACTCATTTGACCAGGACAGCTATCAATCCAGTGATCTGACCCTCCTTGCCAGTCATCTGTTTAACGGTTACAGCATCAGGGACTGGGCCTTGTCTGTACAGCCGTTCAGCGTTGCATGGTGTGCGAGGAGTGATGGCATGCTTCTTGGGCTGACTTATCTCCGTGAGCAGCAGGTATATGCCTGGCATCCGCACCCGATGACTAATGGCTATGTCGAATCGATCTGCAGTATTAGCGAAGGGCAGGAAGATGCGGTCTATGCGCTTATTCGCCGTACGGTGAATGGATCGACAGTTCGTTATATTGAACGACTGAACACCAGGCAGTTTACAGAACAGCAGGATGCATTTTTCGTGGATTCTGGCCTGTCTTACAGCGGAGAAAACACCGACTCTTCACGCACAATGACGATCAGTTCCACCGGTGGCTGGACCTACCAGGATGAATTCACGCTAACATGCAGCTCTGCAATCTTCGACTCATCGAGCACTGATTACGAGATTCATATTCCCTACACCGAAGGCGGTGTCAGCAAGTCGATGCGTTTGAGCATTGCTGGTGTTATCTCATCAACAGTGGCTACCGTATTAGCAAACCGTGATGTGCCGACAGCGCTGCGTAACACTGCGCAATCAACATGGTCGATAGCACGTCGGAC
Source organism: Klebsiella sp. KPN54798 (assembly GCF_021184225.1). Lineage (NCBI taxonomy): Bacteria > Pseudomonadati > Pseudomonadota > Gammaproteobacteria > Enterobacterales > Enterobacteriaceae > Klebsiella > Klebsiella sp. KPN54798. Next base: position 1,324,567 of record NZ_CP089234.1, read on the forward strand.
ATTTGCGGGACTGTCTCACCTCGAGGGGCAGACGGTTAGCATTCTTGCCGACGGTAACGTTGAACCTCAGCAGGTTGTATCAGGCGGCGAAGTGACGATCGAAAACCACTCGTCAGTGGTGCATATCGGTTTGCCGGTAGCCGCGGTTATCGAAACGCTGGACGTGAACGTTGCAGGGCAGTCTACGCTGCTGGATAAGACCAAACTCATCAATCAGCTTTGCGTAATGCTCAACAGCGGGCGCTCGGTTTGGGCCGGAACAGATGATGCTCACTTGCTGGAGTATACCCAGCGTGAGTGGGAATTCTACGACGACCCGGTAGGGCTAAAGACGGGCATCATCGATATGAACCTCGATGCAAACTGGGAGCGTAACGGGCGGGTTGTAATCAGCCATTCCGATCCGCTGCCGCTTGGCATTCTGGCCATTATACCGCGCGTAACGGTAGGGGGCTGATATGCGGAAAGTTGAGATAGTCAGCGTTACTGACGAGCATATCTGCGCCATTCTCCCGCATGTCCGCCAGGCAGACCACGATGAGTTTATGGCTGCCGCTGGGATGACTCCGGAGGAAGTCATTAATCGCGCCATGAAAAGCGCTTCGGTAGCCGCTGCAGGGATGATTAACGGCCAGGTGGTAACCATCTTCGGTATATCTCCTGCATCGATCATCACCGGACGAGGTATTCCGTGGCTGGTTAGCACCGACCATATTGAGCATCAGCCGCTGACATTCCTCCGCCATTGCCGCCCGGTTCTTCGTGACATGTCACGCGGATATCGCGTGCTTGAAAATTACGTAGATGCGCGTAACCACGCAGCAAAATCCTGGCTTCACTGGATGGGGTTCACTCTTGCTGACCCTGAGCCATACGGATTAAAGGGCATGCCATTTCACCACTTTACGAAGGAGATCGACCATGTGTGATGTCGGTACCGCAGCGCTGGCAGTTTCCGCCGTCTCTGGCGGTCTCAGCGCTTACAGCCAGATCCAGACAGGCCGCGCTAACGCCGCGCTGGCGAACGCTAACGCCGACGCTCAGGAGCAGGCCGCCCGCGACACTATTAATACAGCTAATGACCAGGCATACCAGCAGCGGCAGCAGGCCCGGCGGGTTGCCGGACAGCAAACCAATGCACTGGCTGCTAACGGCGCCGACCTGACGAGCGGTAACGCATTGGACCTGACAACTGAAACCATGCAGCAGGGCACGCTCGACGCGCTGACCACCATCAACAACGGCCAGCGACAGGCCGCCGGGCTGCAGTTCCAGGCTGATACCAGCCGAGCGCAAGGGAAAATTGATAAGCAGTCCGGAATGCTTGGCGCAGGTTCAACACTGCTCAACTCCACGCTGACCGGTCTTAATGCATACAAGACGCTGGGCGGTACCTGGAAGCCGCTTTCCGCTAAGTAAAAGGAGCTGACTATGCCAACCGTTCCGCAATATCAACGCCAGAGCCAGACGCAAACAGCGCCGGTGATGACGAGTAATCTTCGTGTCCCGGAAAATCCGCTGGTGCAGGGCATCCAGCAGGCTGCTGATACGTCGATCAATATGATGGCTGATGCAAAGCGCAAGGCTGATGTAGCGCTTAGCCAGGATGCTCTGCTGCAGTTTAATCAGTTCGGTGATGACCAGTTCAACAATCCTGACAATGGTCTGATAACGAAGCAGGGAAAAGCTGCGCTAGGGCAAAGCGATGTCGTCATGCAGAACATGCAGCAGAAAGCTCAGGACTTGCTGGGTACCGTGCCGGATGGCGAAGCCCGTCAGCAGTTATCTTTTCAATTGCAGCAGTCGATGCAGTCATTTCACAACCAGGCCCGCCGGTATGAGGTTGGCCAGTTCCAGCAGTTTCAGGATCAGCAGTTCTCCGCTATTAAGCAAAACGTGGTAACCCAGTCGCAGGGGCTCTATGGTGATGATGCAGCGTTTGTTAATACGGTAAAAATGGGGTTTGATGCGATCGATCAGTACGCCGCCGCTCATGGATGGAGCCAGGAACAGGTTGTAGCGGAAAAAGAAAAGCTGAAAGAGCAGGCGGCAGATAGCGCGCTGAGTACTGCAGCATCGCAACAGTATATTCAGTTCATGCAGCAGAATGGTGAGCCTGGAGACAATGAGGGTGCGCCACGTGTTACGGCGCATGGTAATTCGTCAGCCGCCAGAGGGCTGCGAAATAATAATCCGGGGAACATCGAAGCCGGTTCCAATTCGTGGGATGGCCAGGCGGGTAGTGATGGGCGTTTTGCGAAATTCGTGACGCCCGAGCATGGGATCCGAGCGCTGGGTAAAAACCTGCTGTCGTACCAGCGCCAGGGATACGACACCGTGAGCGAGATCGTTAATCGTTGGGCGCCGGCCAGCGATGGCAATAACACAGAAGCGTACATTGCCGCATTATGCAAAAAGCTGAATGTCACGCCAAATGACCAGCTTAATATGAGCGACATTAATACCCTGCGTCAGCTCTGCGCTGGCATCATCCAGCACGAGAACGGGAAACAGCCATATAGCGAGGATCAACTGAACACTGGCGTTTCTGCCGCGCTTGGTCTTACTACTCTGGAATCGCCTAAGCGATATTCAGGGAATCAAGCTTTCGACGCCGCAAGCCCGCAGCAGCAGGCGGCATATTTACGCCAGTCTATGGAGCTGCGGAACCAGGCTCGTACGCAGTTCAAGGCCCAACTTGTTGATCAGGTACAGGATGCAACCGCCGCTTATCTGAAGGGGATCCAGTTCGATAATCCGCCTTCACAGGGCGACTTCATTAACGCTTTCGGTTACCGGGAGGGGACACAGCGTTTTAACGATTTCGAAAACCTGCGCGTTGCCGGGCAGTATATCGGATCTTTTCGCACAATGCCGACGGCATCCATTCAGCAATATGTCAGTGATCTAAAGAATCAAGTTGGTAATGGAGAAGGGCTGGCAGGGCGCGCAGCAGCATTCGACCATGTTCAGGCTGCTGCTGATGAAGTTATTAAGCAGCGTAAGGCGGATCCAATTCAGTTCTCACTTTCCTCTGGACAAACCAAACCAATTGATATGTCCAACCAAAATAATTTCGGTCAGAGCATTGGGCTGCGTGCTTCTCAGGTTTCTGAGTTGGCTAGAGCATACGGAACACCGTTGACTTTCTTTTCCAAAGAAGAGGAGAGCCAGATCGGTAAATTCTTCCGAGACGCCCCGGTTTCGCAACAATCTGCGTATCTCGACACGATCCACAAAAGCACCGGCGGCGGTAAGCCGTACATGGCAGCACTTCAGCAAATCAGCGCGAATGCGCCGTCTGCTGCTGTTGCCGGAATTCTTATGGACAAGCCTGGCGGCGTGGTTGCTGAGAAAAACTGGTTCAATCCTGACGTGTCTGTGTCGCCCTCTACCGCATCGCAAACCATTCTGGCTGGTGCCGCAGCACGCAAAGGATCGAAAGAAGCCAAAGGCATTACCATGCCGAAAGAAAACGATATGCGGCTCGAGTTCAGCAATACCGTTAAAGATGCATTTGCCGGTGACGCACAGGGCGCATCTATGGCGTATGACGTTGCGAAAGACTACTACGCCGGAGTAATGGCGCAGAAGGGCGATCTCTCTGGCGAGCTGGATTCTGACGTCTGGGAGCAGGCGATAAACGTCGCTACTGGCGGCGTGCATGACTATAACGGCATGGGTAATGTCCTGCTGCCGTGGGGCATGTCTTCTGAGCAGTTCGATAAAGAGGTTAATCAGGCATGGGAAACGCAGGTTACCGGTGCTGGCGTTAAGGCTCCGCCTGGGCAGTACGGCCTGCAAAGCTACGGCGACAGCCAGTATCTCGTGAAACTTGGTACCGGATACCTTCTGAAACAGGACGGAACACCGGTAGTTATCGATCTCACGCAGCAGCGTCAGCGCTTCTCTGGAGATATCCCTCAATGAGTTACTTCGGACTTAACCCGGTAAACCAGAATCAGCAGCTGGACCAGGCCGCATCAAACCCAGTAGGCAGCCCTAAAAACGATGTTGGGTTTTTCGATGGATCAGTCAGCGGTGCCGCATCAGGTCTTTATTCCGGCCTTGTTGCAAAGCCTGACCAGCTTTTGTGGGCTGGTGTTGATGCCGTTGTATCACCCATCGCTCAGTTTGTTAATGACAATACATCGTTTCGTGACACGTCACCTGAATACATCGCCCGACAGAGAGAGCTTGCTGCATCACAGGTTAAACGCCTGACGCCGGATGCCGCCACTACCGGCACCGCCGGACAGGTGCTGTATGGTCTTTTCGATATGGGATCGCAGGCAGTAGTAAGTACGCTGGCAGCCGGTCCTGCTGGCGCCGCTGCTGCTGTGACCAGCTTGCAGGGGTTCTCCGAGTTTGAGCGACTGCGCGGCGAAGGCGTAGATTACAGCACCGCCCAGGAAGTGGCGCTGGTACACGGCCTTACAGCTGGTGCCGGTACAGTCATACCGATGAGCATCGGCCTGCGTGCTGGTGGCGCACTGGCTGAAGGTGTCGGCGCTCAGTTATCACGATCGGCGCTTGGGAATGCTGCTGGTACCGTTGTGCGAGCTGCGCCTGATATCGCTTATGCGGCAGGCACGAACGTCGCCTTTGGTATGGCTATGCGCGGCAGCACCGCCTCCATTCTGCGCAATAATGGCTATGAGGATATGGCCTCGCAGTATGACGTTTTCGATAAGCAGGCGATGGCGATCGATGCAGTTCTCGGACTGGCATTCGGCGGTGTAGGCCGGTTCGTAAACTCGCGTGGGGAAAATGTTCGCCCGCCTGATTTTATGCCTGCCGACGTCGATGCAGCTCTGGCGGCCAATGCTGCTCATCATGCTGAGTTTGATATCGCTCCAGGGATTCCGGTTAATGTGCTGTCACGCGATGCGCATGCCCAGGCACTACGGCAGGCGATGCAGGATGTCAGTGCAGGCCGATCGGTTGATGTGGCGAGCATTGTTGAGCCGGCGGCATTCACCAGCATACCGGCACGGCGCAGCATTATATCGCAGGCACTGGATGAGATGCTTTCTCAGGCAGATGAGGGTGCAACATCCAGAGCTATTGAAATGCGGACGCTTGAGGATCAGGCTGCGCAAATTCTTCCGCGTGGCGACCGCAAGGTTTACCAGTCAGAAATAGCCAACAGCGAACGCATTATCACTAACCTCACTGAGCAGCGTAACCAGATACTGGCAGAGCAACCCGCGGGAAGCGGCAAAGCGCTGTCCCGTGCCCGAGCCGATAAGCAGGCAAGGCTGAGAGATGTCGATCAGCGGATCAGTGAAGCACAGGGGAGGCTGGAATTCTCTCGTAACGCACTGGCCCCGCATGAGCCCGGTGGTGAATTCTTCGAGGCAAGAGCAGAGATCGCCCGCAGGCAGCAAGCAGAGGTAGAGCTTGATGCTCAGGCTCTTTCATTTTTCCGCACGGCAGAAGTGCGCTCCGCCGATGAAGTCGCACCGCTGGAGCCTAACGCGGCTCTCCGGGACATAGAAACCACGCCATCGCCAAGAATGGCAGAGAATCAGCAGGACATTGATGTGATGGCTGCTGAAGAGTCACTGGCATTATCGCCAGATATGATGATCACCGTTCTTGATGATGACGGCAATCCACAGTCCAGAAGCGCGCGTGAGGTGCTTGATGATGCTGCACGTGAAAATGAGCAGGCAGTGCGGGACTCCAGACTTTTTGATGTCGCTGTTGCGTGTTTCTTAAGAGGATAAATTATGCGTCAGGAATGTATTAACGCCGTGCAGCAGGCCGCAAGCCGCCGACTCACGCAGCAGGAAATCAAGAATATTGAAGACCGTATTTACCGGAACATGCGGCAACTGGCCCGCAATGATCCGGCTTCGTGGCGGGCGATGACTGACGCCGAACGGCTGCGCCGAGCCGGGCAGTTAGCAGCGAACGAACTCACTAACGAAGCTGCGCTGAAGAAGCGCCGCGTGGCACTCACCATCGCAGCCAGGCAGCGGCTCGACGCCTTCATAAAGACCTACCAGGGGAAAGACGGCAAGCTTGAGGCGCTTAACCGGACCATCGCCTTTCACGCTGACGGGAAATCAAATTTCCTGTCGGTAGAATCACGCGGCAAAGCCACACGCGACTATGCACTAAGCCAGATTCAGGAAGCATTTGAAGCGGTAGACCCGAGATTCTTCCACCTGTTTGAGGACGAGGCCAGCGTGCGCGATCTGGTTTACGAGATGCGCGGGCAGGACACTGGCAACGTCAGGGCTAAGAAGGGCGCAAAAGCATGGGCTGGCGTTACTGAATTGCTTCGCCAGCGATTCAATGACGCTGGTGGTGATATAGGCTACCTGGAAAACTGGGGCATCCCTCAGCACCACTCGATGGAGAAAGTCGGCAGGGTTCCGCAGGATAAGTGGGTTAGCGACGTCATCGACAAACTGGATCGCAAGTACTACATCAAAGATGACGGCCAGCTGATGAGCGATGCTGAGTTGACAACCTTCCTGGGCGAGGCATACAACACCATCGCCACCGGCGGGCTGAACAAATTAAGCGATACCGGCATGCGCATTTCCGGCGCGCGCTCTAATCGCGGTAATGCATCCCGTCAGATCCACTTCAAAGACGCAGACTCCTACCTTGAGTATCAGCGAGAATATGGCGATCGCTCTCTGTGGGAAGTAATGGTCGGGCACCTTGAAGGTATCAGCAAAGATATCGCGCTGGTTGAAACATACGGCCCGAACCCCGATCACGTTTTCCGCTCTATCCTGGACGAGGTTACGGCTGAACAGGCCACTGCCAACCCTGAGCGCACTGGCAGGATTAAGCGCTTGGCCAACAGTACCGAGAACCTTTACAACTTTATCGCCGGGAAGACGCAGCCGATCGCTAATCCGCACATCGCACGATGGTCGGACAACATCCGAAACTGGATGGTGGCGAGCCGACTTGGTTCCGCGCTGCTGGCTTCATTCTCTGACCTGGGCACGATGTATATGTCGGCGAAGGTAGCGAACATCCCGATGAACCGACTATTTATGAACCAGCTTGAGGCCATGAACCCGGCGAACCGCATGGAGCTTGCCCGCGCCCGTCGCGCTGGGCTGGCTATGGAATCGTTGCTCGGCAGCGTTAACCGCTGGGCGATGGACAATATGGGACCGTCGGTTTCCCGCTGGGCGGCAACGGCGGTGATGCGCGCTAGCGGCCTGACAGCATGGACGGATGCGCACAAACGTGCCTACGGCGTGACGATGATGGGAAGCCTTGGGGAAGTGGTCAGCAGGGCCCCTGATCTGCGGAGCCTTGACGACAGCGATTTTCGCATACTGAAAAGCAAAGGAATCACCGAGCAGGACTTCAGTGTATGGAAGCTGGCGCAACAGGAGGACTGGGGTAACGGCAATACGACCATGCTCACTCCGGAAAGCATTATGCGGATCCCTGATGCTGCTGTAATGCACTTAGGGCTCCCGGAACGAGTAAGGTTTGAGGCCATGCGCCGGCTGCTGGCCGCAGTATCTGAAGAAGTCGACATGGCGGTGATTACGCCTGGCGCGCGTGAGCAGCTTTTTACTGGTGGTGGCCTGCAGCGCGGAACATGGAAAGGCGAGTTAACCCGCTCGGTTTTCCTATTCAAATCGTTTCCGATCTCTGTTGTGCTGCGGCACTGGACGCGTGCAATGGGCATGCCTTCCGCTGGCGGCCGGGCCGCTTATATCGCCGCATTCCTCGCCAGCACCACGATGCTCGGCGCGCTGTCTCAGCAGCTAAACGACATGGCATCCGGGAGGAATCCCCGAGAGATGGTCGGGAAGGATGCTGGTAAATTCTGGCTCGGCGCGCTGCTGAAAGGTGGTGGTCTTGGCCTCTATGGTGACTTCCTGCTTTCTGACCATACGCGCTACGGTGGTGGCGCGCTGGCGTCAATGCTGGGGCCTGTGGCTGGTCTGGTTGATGACGTGGTTAAGCTGGCGCAGGGCATCCCGCTTAATGCCGTTGAAGGAAAGCCGGAACAGACAGGTGGTGATCTGGTTAAACTCGGCAAGGGCCTTATCCCCGGTGCCAATCTTTGGTATGCAAAAGCTGCGCTTGACCATATGATATTTAACCAGCTTCAGGAATACTTTTCTCCTGGATATCTGCGCAAGGTAGAGCAGAGATCCAAGAAACAGTTCAACCAGACATACTGGTGGCGACCGCAGGACGTAACGCCGGAATAAGGGGATCCTTGTTTTTAATTATTTTGTCTGTGATAGTTTCTGGTTGGTTGTTATTTGCTGACCGATACAAATATTTCCTTAGTCCCCAGCGCAGGCTATCTGCTGGTTTATTTTTGTTGTGCAGGGAATAATTCTTGTGGCGAGCCTTATTCAAGGTAAACCTCTAATTTTTTCTGAATAAATAGGTGACTACATGCAAGCTATTGGCTTTATCGTTTACATCGTGGTGGGGCTTTTCCAGTTAGCCGCAATCATGGCAGGACTTGAATCTTGGTGGGGCTTGCACTGGATAATAGCGGCACCGATTGCATTCATCGTCAGCTATATACCACTGGTTGGATCTATCGTGGGAATGGTTGGAGCCATGGACGTATGGCGCTGGGAGTGGTGGCAGGCTGGTCTACTTTTCTTTGGTGGTCTAATCTTTGCTATCGCCTGTGGGGGTATGTCTTCATTATTCGAATGGCTATCATTCAGAAAGAGAGCGTGACATGTCACTCCAACAAACAGGCCGCTTTCGCGGCCTTAATTATCACTGACCGCCGGGGCGGGAGTCAGCAGAACGGCCGCCACAGCGTGAGCCATCAGCTGCAGTATCATCAGGATGCTGGCAGTTACCAGCGAAAGCTTGTGTAGCTGAACCCATAGACAACAGAACAAACAGCACTGCTAATGCTTTTTTCATTTTCACTTACCATGTGTAGACCACTGAACCGTGGCTTTATGATTGTAGCGCTTGGCTGATATTTCATCCATCAAAAAGACCGTGGCCCGGGCTATTCTTCATCAGGTTTTTCGTTATTCTCTGGCTTCTTTTTGATGATTGGTTTTTGCCTGAGAACAAAAATACAAGCTACTGCAACTACTATGCCGATGACCGTTCCTGCCAACACTTCATGCCCGGTCAGGCCTAAGACGGTGGCACAACCGACGGTAAAGATTGTAGCGCCTAGACCGTAGTGCTGTCCTCTTTTATCCCTGTTGATGGCGCCATCAAGTGCTTTTTCCTCCATCTTATGCCTGTGAGCAAATTCTCTCTCCGTTAGTTGAAAGATACGCTCGGGGCATCAGGTAAGATTTCCTGATACCCACGTAAAAGATATGGAGGAGGTAGCGGGCCTTGAAATGCGTGGTGAGCAACAACGATTTCTTGAATTTCAGGCCTGTCGAGCACACGCGAAAAAGCATCCGGATGTTCAATGATCTCTTTACTTAGATCTTCCTCGACTTCTTCAAATTCGGGTTATCGCTTTGTTTGCCAGTAAAGTCTGGCGTATTTGTCGTATCTTGGGGAACTTGATTTTGGTGTTCCGGCAGCATCAAGACCTTCCTTATGTAGAGTTACGGCAAACATCTTTCCTTGAGGGGCATCAACTCTTTTCCCATCTTTTATGATGTACTTTTTATAAATGGTCGTTGCGGACCTACGTAAGTCATCACCGACCACCCGCATATCTTGTTCGAGGAACTTGCCGGTTGATGAGTCTCTTTTCACAAAACCGGAGTAGTCAGAGCGAGGAGCGATACCCAAAGGGCTCCCTGACTCTAAAGCCAGCTCTTTGCTATATCTTCTGCTCATACATACCTCTAACAAACGTTAATGCAAGCGGATACTCAACACATGGTTGAGTTACCAATACGGTAATCTTAAGCCACCCATGAAGTCCGTCAAGAATTATTTTAAATGTGCTTCCTGGCTATCAATCCCTATCTGAGTTGCTGCCGCAACTGCATTGCGCAGAAATCCAGGTGTGTTTGCAGCTCCCGCATCGACAACTGCGAACTTGTCACATAGTTAACCAGTGCCACCAGTTCCGCCGCCGCACCGCTGACATCGTGGCCGTCTCGCTCCATTTCCCTGAGCAACTCCATCAGCTGTGATTTTACAACCAGGGATCTGACCCCTTCCGGGGTGTGAATACGATCTGCAAAACCTTCGTCGACAGGATACTGGTACCGCTCTGGCATTAGGATTACTCCGATAAATACTGTATATATATACATATATCAAAAGGTAACAGGGTTTTCCAGAAGGTTTTTATTTACCTTAATGGTAATGTTTTTGCTCGTTTTGATCTGTTTTATTCATATATGGTTTGATGGGTAATAGAATGCTTCTATACACGCGCGCCAGCGCTGACCACTGGAGCAGACTATGACAGTTTCAACGCAGGTAAGCCGTAACGAGTACACCGGTAACGGCGCCACTACCCAATACGATTTCACGTTCCGCATCTTGGATAAAAGCCACGTGCTGGTGCAGACGCTGGATACCTCCGAAAACATCTTGACGCTGACGCTCGGCACCGATTACACGGTTACCGGCGTGAACCGCTACAACGGGGGTAAGGTGGTGCTGACATCGGCGCTGCCAGCTGGTTACAAAATCTCTATCGAGCGCAGCACTCCGGTTACGCAGGAAGCCAGCATCAGGAACCAGGGTGGCTTTTTCCCGGAGATCCATGAAGATGCTCTCGATAAACTAACCATGCTTGTTCAGCAGGCATACGGGTGGTGGTCTGGGCTATCTCTCAGGAAGCCGTCATGGCTCGCTAACTATTACGACGCACTCAACAATCGTATTCGTAACCTACGTGACCCATCTCAGGATCAGGATGCTGCAACAAAAAAATATACAGATACTCTAAACGCAGCTGCGATAGGCCATTCAGATGATTTGTTTAAAAGAACAATGAGAGTGCCTGAAAGCGCAATATCAATACTTCCTGCTAAGGATTTTCGAAAAAACAAAATAGTTGCCATGGATAATAATGGCGATCCACTTATGGTTTTGCCTGAAAGTGGCAGTGCTGCGGATGTGCTTATTGAATTGGCTAAACCAACTGGTTCTATTTATATCGGTCATCATGAGGGTAATACAGTGTCAGAATATTTAGACTTAACGAAAGCATTGCCTCATGTAGCTCCATTGTGGCAGAAGGTGCGAAGCGCGCAGGCAGATGCTTATATTATTATTCTTGGTGATTCGACGGGGAACTCAGATTTCGAGTGGGTTTATAAATGGTCAACATGGGTTGCATCTAAATATCCCACTCATAGTGTACGCTATCGCTTATTTGTTGATGGCTCTGGATGGGATCCCGAAATCGTAATGAGTACAGGTACAACAGGCAGATCAATTTATATTGATAACGTGTCTGTTCCTGGTTCTACAGAGCGTTATTACCAGGGAGCGATGCGCTCGCAAATCTATAACTCCGGTCGAACTTATGACCTGGTCATTTTAAACTATGGTCACAATGAAGGGACAACCGTTCCTGAGTTGACAATTCAGGCAGGATTTACAGAGGGTGTTCTTGCTGTGAAGCAAGATAATCCAGGTGCTCCTGTTATTGTTACGGCACAGAACCCGCGGCGTGATTTTCCAGACCATTCAGCGCGAGCTGTTAGCGCCTGGGCTAAGGTCGCCGCGGTGCAGGGACTTGGTATCATTGATGTCTATTCAAAGTTCATTGAGTTGGGTGTCCCAGAAAGCCTGTATACCGACTTTATCCATCCTAATGCAGCTGGCATGGACGTGTGGGCAGGGGTGGCAATAGAGGCGCTGAACGACAATCCTGCATTCCAGTTTGATAAAGTTATTGAGACGTATACAGGACCGTTGCGCCCGAACCTTGCGCCAAACCCGGCATTTAACTCCTGGCTTTCGTCTTTACCAGTCTCATGGGCAGTGAACTCAGTAGCTGTTTCTCGAGATCTTTCCCGACGAGATTCTTTTGCGTTCAGTGTAAAAGCTGAAGTTTTGAACACATCTTCTCCTCTTTTTTATTGTGATCTCAGTGATTATCTTTTTGCCTTTAAAGGGCAATGGGTGACCTTTGCTGCTCGTATCTGGAAAAACTCTGGTCTTTCTACAAACGCAGGTCGTCTTCAGATATCTGGGACAGGAATGACTGCTGTTACATCGAGGACTAAAGCCAATGAGGCAGAAAACGGCTGGATGTGGGTTGTCTGCCACGCATTATTACCTAAAACCATTACCACCCTGCAGATTCGTCTTATCCCAGGCAGCACTGTAGGCGAGTATGTTCACATTGACAGGTGCTGGTTTGGGGTTGGTCTTATGCCTTCTGATATCGATTTTATAAATCAGTCACAGGTGCAACTTGATGATTATTACAGCCCGCTAAACGTCGGTATCCCATCTGGCTACGATGGAACATTAACTGTCGACGGAAGACATATCACTGTTACTCCAGCAACTACAAAAGCGCGTGTGTATATAAACATAGAATATTTGACTGTTGGTAATAATTACAAGGTTACATGGGTTAGAAATAACTCATCAACAGGCGATGTTTATATCAGAGGTGCTGCATCTGGCTTAGGCTACATTATTACGCAGGGAGAACTTGAGACTGCTACCAGCCTCACTTTTACTGCTACCAATAAAACAAACTCAGTACTTATTGAAACCGATGGGTTAACACCTATCGATGTAAATATTTCAAGCATAGTTAAAGTGTGAGGCATATATGTCAGCATCTTCTTTAACTGGCGACTCTCTGACACAGATGCTGAGTTTCAGTTCTATGGCAGCTGTTGTCGCCGGAGTTCCGCCAGAAGTGGCTCTTGGCTCGCTCGCTGGGGCGGTAATTTTCGTTACCTCCGCAGTTGAGTACCCTGTCAGGCGCCGAGTTCTGCTATCGATTCTGAGTTTTCTCTGCGGACTTCTCTTCTACAAACCCACAGCATCAATTCTGATCGGCGTTGCGAGCATGATCCCCACCATCACACAGGACTCGTTCGAGCGGGGCATTGTGTACTCTGCCGGCGCGTTCGTTGCGGCAATTGTCGCGGTGCGGGTCGGGATATGGCTGTATCACCGCTCTGATAATCCGCGCGATTTAATCCCGGGAGGAAAAGACGATGACAGGTCATGATCTGCTGCTTATCGCTGATTCCATCAGCGGCGCCGGGATAGCGCTACGGGTGATGTTCTTCCAGCGCAACGGATCGCGCCACCGCCGCTGGGGCGGGTGGATAGCCTATTTCCTCATCGTGGCGGCGGCCAGTATCCCGCTGCGCACCGCGTACTCATACCTGTACCACTTCCCTATGACCGCAGATCTTTCTGAGGTCGTTATCAATGCTGTGATGTTCGCCGCGGTGCTGAAGACGCGCGGCAACGTCGTGCAAATATTCAAAATATCGAGGTCATCATGAGTGAGTTACCCTGGATTACAGAAGCACGTAAACATATTGGCCAGGTGGAAATTAAAGGACCACGTCATAACCCACTGATTATTCAATTCTGGAAAGACATTAAGCGTGGTGGGATTAAAGATGATGAAACGCCATGGTGCGCCGCATTCGTAGGTGCAATGCTCGAACGAAGTGGAATTAAATCAACACGCTTCGAATCTGCAAAATCCTATCTCAACTGGGGGGTTCAGATTAGAGAACCAGCTTATGGTTGTGTGGTGGTATTCAGCCGTGACGGCGGAGGCCATGTCGGATTTGTTGTCGGTAAGAAAAAAAATGGCGACCTGATGGTTCTTGGCGGGAACCAGTCTGATGCAATTAACATTCGTTCATTTTCCAGGGAAAGGGTTACCGGATACCGTTGGCCGGTTAATGTGGCGAAGGATGGTAGAGAATTACCGTTAATGACCGGTTCCGCGTCGGTAAATGAATCATGATCACGGCATTCGTGAAAGCATACTGGAAACAGTTGCTTATCGTGTCGATGCTTGCTGCTCTGGTGGCCGGCGGCGTTGTAGTCTGGAATATTCACGGTGACAGACAGTACGACGCCGGGTATGCGCAGGCGAAGGCTGACCGCAAAGCAGAAGATGAGAAAGCCCGTCAACATGACGAACAGGAGAAAGCAACCAATGAACGAGAAGCGCAGCAGAGGATCGACCAGGCGCGCAATGATGCTCTTGATGCTGCCGCTCGCGCTGGCCGGCTGCAGCAGCAGCTCGTTGCCATCCGTGAGCAGCTCAGGCAGTATAACGCCACTGTCGGCGCTGGGACGTCAGCCGCAGACACCGGAGTTTTGCTTGCCGACGTGCTCGAAAAATCTCTCGAACGAAACCGGCAATTGGCAGAATACGCTGACCGGGCAGCTGAAGCCGGAAGGGTCTGCGAAAGGCAATATGACGAACTGACGAAGCGGGGCACAATTTCCCGGTGACGGTATATAAAACGGTATCTTGGATTTTGTTTTTAAAAATGTTGTTTTCAGTCAATTGGTTACGATGCCTGTAAATAATTGAGTGGGAATAATCCCCGGCGTTAGCTGAATGAAACGAAACCCTCTGTGTTTACAGAGGGTTTTAAGGTCTCCCACCTGACGGCAAGCGCTAATCGCGCATATATTGATGCATCTGGGCCGCCGTCAGATCCCACTGGCTTCCTTCAAACGGGGGCATATAGCTGCCATCATCTTCGCCAATCTCAGCGGCAGTGAGCTGATTGAGTTTATCGTTCATAGTCATTAACAGATCCCGGTATTTCTCTGGCTCCCGGGCGAGGTTATGATTTTCTTCGGGGTCGTTAACCAGATCGAAAAGTTCAACATCATTATTCTCCAGCAGCTCGGCCAGGGTAGCAGGAATATGATGCTGCTTGAGCGAAAAGTAGCGGGCAAATTTATAGTGTCCATCGTTGATCATACGGATCCCTGAGCGATGGGAAAAATCAGGATGGAGTGACGCGATCGCTTTTTTAAATTGATCGTGCGGGAGTTTTTCTCCAGCCAGCTTTCTGAATTTTGCCGTGTATTGCGCATCCATATACAGGATCATGCCGTAACAATAAAGCGAACCCGGACGCAGCGCATTTAAGCCCGCTTGCTCAGGATGCGCCAGTAATGGGCTCATATCCCGGCCTTTTCTGCCCTCCAGGACTTTCTCTCGCAGCGACCGATCGCGTCCAGTCAGACCAATCAGGGTCGGTACTAAATCCAGATGATTGGTCAAACTGTTGCAGCGGATATTTCCCGGATACGCCGGATGGCGAATGATCATCGGCACATGGATCTGCTCTTTGTACACCGAGGAACCTTTACCATGCATCTGGTGGGAGCCACCGAGTTCCCCATGGTCGGCGGTAAAGACGATAATCGTATTTTGCGTCAGCTGCAGGTTATCCAGCTCATTGAGAATCGCCTCAAGATGCTGGTCATTATCGCGAATACAGTTGAAATAATAATCCAGTAATTTGCGCCAGCGCCGGTCTTCATCGGGGAACTGTCCCTCCATCACCGCCCTGGCATTCTGGTACTCTTTATGGGCGGCAGGTCTGCCAGGCTCATCGAGCGGCTGGTGGCGGTTTGCAGGCAGCGGATAGTCTGGCCAGCTTTGCTGATAGATTTGGTTGTGCGGGGGTTGGGTTGGCAGCAGGGTGTGGTTTTCTTTATCCATTGGCCCTTTCCACTGCACCTGCTCACCATGCTCATCGGTGTCGATAAACATGACATCGTGGGGGTTAACCAGGTTTACTGCCGCGAACCAGGGCTTATTTTCATCATTCAGCGGGCGGCCGGTGTTACGTAGCCAACTAATGGTCTGCCCCGTGGTGACTGAATCAAAGAAATAGCCGCCCTTACTTTTCCCGATGACATCGCCAATGCCGTGATAATCAGAGAAACCATACTTTTCCATAATTTCATGCAGTCGCGGCGTCGGGATCTCGCCCAGGTCCATTTCTTCTACCGATTTACCAGCGACCGGCTGATCGATCTCCCGGGTAAGATGCCATTTACCTTTATACGCCGTGTAATAACCCAGTTCACGCATCATATGGCCCACGGTACGTAATTCCGGGTCCAGATCGTAATTCATCCAGGGGAAGCCAAGATTATCAAACATCCGGGTGTGCGGCATATGGAGCCCGGTGTACATGACAGAGCGCGATGGCGTACAAACGTTGGCCGTGTTCTGATGATTGGTAAAAGTGATACCCGTTTTCATCAGGCGTTCCCGGCCCGGCACCGGAAAGGGATACCGCTCGAAATAACGTTCCTGATCGCAGGTTATGAGTAAAATATTGTAGCCTTCGGGCAGTGTGTCAGGGATTTCGCCGGTGAAAGGAATATCCCATGCCGCTTTCGGGGCGGCATTATTTTGCGCGGCGTTTCCCGTCTCTGGTAACAGGCTCACGACAGCGGCAATCCCCAGACCTTTGAGGAGATCGCGGCGATTTCCATCTATTTTATTTGGTTCTTTCATCTTCAGACTCCGTTAATTGTAATATATTTTGCCGAATCTCCGGGGTAAGACTCATAATGAGCGCGGGCGGCTGGCAATTTAATAAAAGCCTTCTCATGACGTTCATATAGGGCGTGATATGGCCGAAAAAGGTTAAATAGCCGCTGCACAGGTAATTCTGTGCTTCGTCGTCATGGATGGTAAAACGGTGTTTAGGGCATCCTCCATGGCAGGCAAAGCGCCAGTGGCAGCCCTGACAGCGGGCAGAGAGTTGGCCCTTTTGCTTCCCGAACTGTTGCTGAAATGGCGAGCTCGCCATCGCTGCCATAGCATCTTGCTTCAGATTACCCAGCTTATATTCCGCTGAGACAAAGTGATCGCAGCTGTAGACATCGCCGTTTTGCTCCACCAGTAAACTCTGCCCACAGACAGGCTGCATGGTGCAGAGCGTGGCGGGCTGGCCGGCCCATACGCCGAGCAGATTATCAAAGTACTGGATAAACACCCTGCCAACATCGTTTTCCAGCCAGTCGTCGAAAACACTGCACAAAAATTTGCCCCAGCCCTCAGGGGTAACTGACCAGGGAGCAGGGGAGTCAACGAGAGGAATAAACTGGAGATGGTGAAGGTTTAGCTCGCGGCTCAGGCAGCGATAGAGACTTTTCCCCTGGCTTGCAGACTGGCGGCTGACCACCACCATGGCATTCACCGGAACGTCATGCTGCTGCAGGCAGCGTATGGCCTGCACAACTTTTTCCCAGGTGGGTTTTCCGCAGCCCGTCGTACGCCAGGTGTCGTGGAGTGACGCAGGGCCATCAATGGATAATCCGACCAGAAATCCATGACGACGCAAAAAACGAGCCCATTTATCGTTCAGCAAGATGCCGTTGGTTTGCAGGCTGTTGGCGATGATTTTGTTACCACGGTAACGCTGCTGGAGCTCGACCACCTTTGCAAAAAAATCCAGCCCGCATAAGGTAGGCTCACCGCCCTGCCAGCAAAACTCGACGTTTTGCGAGGGGGTCGATGAAATGGTGTTGTGAATGTATGCTTCCAGCGTGAGGTCGTCCATGGTGGCATACCCTGGACGCGGAACCTCGTTTTCCAGATAGAAACAATACCGACAGGCCAGATTGCATCGATTGCCGCCGGGTTTTGCTACGGTATTAAAATTAGCGCTCATTCTTTGCTATGCTCGAACGGTTTCGATGAGGAAGAGAGTAAGGCTAATTGTGTTACCGGAGGTGTGGCTAATGTTACCGATGGCGACTGGCTTTATTTTTTGGATCATTATGCAAGCGAAAAATACAGGCGGTATCGTTATTTTTCGCAGGTGACAGCATGCCCTGCTATTCTCTTAAAAATTTCATCATTGATTTGGTGAATGTATTTTCATTAAAAATTTATAATATGAATAATGCCTGCCATATGGCTATAAGGGCAGGCGTAAATTATCAAGGGCGTAGTGATCCACGTTTACTCTTCAGCAAGGTTGTTTTTGGCTATCGGTTGGTCAACGGCCGCTGCCGGATATTCTACATTACGTTCATCCTGCGCCTTACCCGCCTCGCGCACAATCGCCAGCGCCAGTCCGGCAACGATCAACGTTAACCCGGTGGACACCCACATTCCGCCGATAATGCCCAGCCGGTGGTTCAGCCATGCGTAGGCAAAGGGTGAAACAGCTGCCATCAGTTGCCCGGGGATCAGCAGGAGACCCGTGCGGCTGGCGTAGCTTTCTGCGCTAAACAGCGCCAGCGGCAGCGTCGCTTTGACAATCGTCACCAGCCCGTTAATCGCGCCATAGCCCAGCACAAACCCGGCTGCGCATCCGGCAAAGGTCGTGCTGCTCAATCCAAGGAGAAAACAGAGCGGCATGGCGAGCGCAGTAAAACGCGTTAGCGTGAGTGAGGTGACCCGGGGACCGGCCAGCACTTCCCCCAGCCGGGCGCCGGTCTGGCCGAATCCCCACAGCATACCGACGGCAACCGGCAGACCAAAGTGGCTGATAAACTCCGGCAGATGGGTAGAGGTACCGTTAGAGATGAAGGTGATCAGCGCAATAAAGATCGCGTAACGCGCCCCGTTACGCCGGTCGCCCTCTGCTGTCGCTGGCGAGGCTGGTGATTTCGCCGCTGAACTGAGCCGCTGGCGAGGCAGTTGATAACTCAGCCATGCGCTCAGCAGGCCAAACAGCGCATAGATCCGCAGGGCATTCTGCCAGGGCATGATGGTTAATAACGCCTCGCCCAGCGGCCAGAAGAGGGCAGAGGCCAGACCGCCAGCGAGAGTGATATGAGAGATAGTTTTCCGCGCCTGCTGACCGTACAGATTCACCACTGCGGCGAACAGCGCATCATACAGTGAGAGCCGCATGCCGATGCCGGTCAGCAGCCAGGCGCCGTACCAGCCGGCCAGCGAAGGGCGCCAGGCCATCATGGCGCAGCTGGCGGCTATCAGTAAGGTACCGCTGGTGACCACCAGTCTTCCGCCAAAGCGAGCCAGCAGCCTGGCAACGAACGGGGAGACAGCGGCCATCATCAGCATCGCAAGCGTAAGGCCGAGATAGATCTGCGGCAAGGACCATCCTTTGTCGGCGGCAATAGCCCCGGCAAAGGTGCCGGGCATATAAAAAGAGATCCCCCAGTTGATGAGTTGCTGACCGCCCGCGGTGAAGGCAAGGCGTCGGGGAATAGCGTTTATTTCCATGGTTTTTCATTCCGTTAAGACAGTTGTCCTGAGCATACCCGGCAGGCTATTGTTCTGGCAGAGCGGCTACCTTATGCGCGGTATAAGAGAAACTTTTATGACAACACTGAACCTGGGAAATCTGGCGACCTTCCGGCTGGTCGTACAGCGCGGCAGCTTTTCTGCCGCCGCCGACGCGCTGGGGATCTCCCAACCTGCCGTCAGCCTGCAGGTACGTCAGCTGGAGCAGTTTTTACAGACCAGGCTGCTGGAGCGAACCGGACGTGGGATCAAGGCGACGGCGGCGGGAATGGCATTGCTGGCCCACAGCGAGCAGATCGATCGGGCGGTGAATAGCGCGGTGCAGTCGGTCAGCGCATTCAGTCAGGAGGTTAATGGATCGTTGACGCTGGGGACCGGCGCGACGGCCTGCATTCATCTTCTTCCACCGCTGCTGCAGCATCTTCGTCAGCAGCACCCGCTGCTGACGGTGGGGGTGACCACCGGCAACACGCTGGATATCGTCCGCGCGGTGGAAGAAAACCGGCTCGATCTCGGGCTGGTCACGCTGCCCGTGCAGGGGCGCAGTCTGGCGGTGACTGCGATGTTAGATGAGGAGTTCGTGACCATCTATGCCAGCCGCGAGACGGAGATGCCGGCGGTTTATACTCCCGCCGAGCTGCAGGCGCAGCCGCTCATTGCCTTCGAGGCGGGTAGCGGCACGCGGGATCTGATTGACCGCTGGTTCCGCTCGGCGGGACTGGCGGTGACGCCGGTAATGCAGTTGGGGAGCATCGAGGCGATTAAGCGCATGGTGCGGGCAGGGCTGGGCTACAGCATCGTGCCCCGCATGGCGGTGGAGCGGGTGGAGGATCGCGACGGATTACGCGTACACTCGCTGGCGCCGCGGCTATATCGACAGCTGGCGGTAGTCATGCGTCAGGACAAAATTGTGACAAAAGGTATCGCTGAAATGCTGCGCCTGCTGCATACCGTGCGCTTATAAATCGCCGACGGCAAAATTACCGCATCAAAGACAGTACTTCAGCAGCGAGCGGCTCTGCCTGCGGAGTGTGGCGCTTGCAGTATTAGAATCAAAGGATTACTCGCGGGGGGAGGGCTCGACGGTGAGCGATGACTCCTGCGACGCTTTTTTATCCTGATGATGGTACCAGGCGCCGATGGAGGAGTAGACAAAGCGTCCAAAGAAGAAGAGAAAGCTGATAAGCAGTACGATACGGGTCATGCGACGGTTAAATCGATGTCGTTTACGCATACTGGGTGCCTGACTCACAAAAGGATCCTTGAAGTATACCCGAAGATGGGCGATGGGGGTATTAAGGCACAGGAACGAGATGGGGTCAATTGATGCAGATGTAAAAGTGCGGCAGTGAAAACATTAATTAATGTTATATAAGATAATCGTCGTATTTACATGCTCACTTTATTAGCCGTGAAATGTCGGGAAAAATAAGATTTATTAATGTTGGCGTCAGCATTTGTTGATTTATATCAATAGTCTCCTTCTCTTGGCCACTAAAATCAGCGGACGTTACCGTATCGTTATTATTTACGCGGTCAGCATGGGTGGTTGGATGCCTGCCTGAATATGCCTCGCGGGAGCAGAGGCACTCTGTAGAGCACCTATGAATTTATTAAAATACTATCAACAATATCGCGACAAGTGGTGGGCTTTACCGCTCGTTCTGCCTGCGCTGTTATTACCGGTCGCCAGATGGGCGAATACCTACACCATGCTCAATGGTCATATGGTATTTTTGTATTATCTTCCCCTGGCGCTGGTGCTCAGCCTGATGATGTTTTTTGGTTGGGCGGCGATCCCTGGCATTATTATTGGCCTGCTGTTAACTCTGGCCCACGGCATGATGTTTGAGCAGTCCATCGGTGTACTGTTCCATTTCCTTATCCCCTGCGTGCTCTGCTGGGGCGGCTACCGCATTTTTGTCCCCCAGCGTCAGCAGGTCTCACACGGCAACGTCCGACTGATGCCGCATCGTCTGTTCTGGCAAATGCTGCTCCCTTCGGTCATTTTTCTGATTTTGTCACAGATTGCCGAA
The DNA here is from genome assembly GCF_021184225.1 of Klebsiella sp. KPN54798. Taxonomy (NCBI): domain Bacteria; kingdom Pseudomonadati; phylum Pseudomonadota; class Gammaproteobacteria; order Enterobacterales; family Enterobacteriaceae; genus Klebsiella; species Klebsiella sp. KPN54798. Next base: position 1,345,720 of record NZ_CP089234.1, read on the forward strand.
TATCTTGGACTTCATCCGCGCACAACGGAAATGACCGGCGTTACGCCATTTAGTTTACGTTCATTAATCACCTTTCAGGCGCTAATGGTAGGGTGCCTGACCGGCATGCCGCTGTGTTATTTTGTGTTACGGGTCATTCGTAATCCTTTTCATTTACGCGGCTTTATTTCTCAGGTTCGCTTACAAATTGATCCAAAAATAAAAAAAATTGAAATTATTTGCTGGGCGACGGTATTAATTCTGCTACTGTGGCTATTATTGATGCCGCTTAATGATAGCAGCACCATATTTAGTACGAATTATACGTTGTCATTGCTGATGCCGGTGATGCTCTGGGGTGCCATGCGTTTTGGCTATCGCTTTATCTCACTGATCTGGACGCCGGTGCTGATTGCCGTGATCCATTTTCATTACCGTTACTTACCAATTTACCCAAGCTATAACACCCAGTTGGCGATCACCTCATCAAGCTATCTGGTATTCTCGTTTATTGTCGCCTATACGGCGATGTTGGCGACACAGCAGCGGCTGATCTACGCTCGCGTCCGGCAGATGGCCTTCCTCGACCCGGTGGTTCATATGCCGAACTTGCGGGCGCTGAGCCGGGCGCTCAACGGCACGAGCTGGTCGACGCTCTGTTTTCTGCGCATTCCTGAGCTTGAACTGCTGGGGCGCCACTATGGGGTACTTTTGCGAATCCAGTATAAGCAAATGCTGGCGAACCACCTGAGAACGCTGCTGCAGCCCAACGAAGCGGTATATCATCTTGCCGGTCACGATTTAGTGTTCCGTCTCAATAGCGAAGGGCACCAGGCGCGCATTCACTTAATTGACCGCTCCCTGCGACAGTTCCGTTTCCACTGGGACGGGGTCCCCCTGCAGCCGCGGATCGGCATGAGCTATTGCAACGTTCGCTCGCCGGTCAAGCATCTGTATTTACTGCTTGGCGAGTTGAACACCATTGCCGACATGTCGTTAGCCAGCGGCCATCCGGAAAATTTACAGCGCCGCGGCGCGGGCCATGTTCAGCAGGATCTGAAAGATAAAGTCGTGATGATGAACCGCATTCTCAAAGCGCTGGAACATGACCATTTTGTCCTGATGGCGCAGCCTATCCAGGGCATTCGCGGCGATCGCTATCATGAAGTGCTGGTGAGGATGGAAGGGGAGTCGGGTGAGCTAACGGGGCCAAACGAGTTCTTGCCGGTGGCGCACGAGTTTGGGCTGTCCACGCGGGTGGACCAGTGGGTTATTGAGCATACGCTGGCCTTTATGGACGCCAACCGGCGGGCGCTGCCCGGTCTGCGGCTGGCGATCAATCTTTCTCCGGTGTCGCTGAGCCGCAGCCAGTTTCCTCAGGAGGTCGAAGCGCTGCTGCAGGCCTACAACATTGAGCCATGGCAGATTATTTTCGAGCTGACCGAGAACTACGCGCTCAGCAATCCCGAGCTGGTCTGCCAGACTTTAGAGCATCTGCGGGCGCTGGGCTGCCGGGTGGCGATCGATGATTTTGGTACCGGCTACGCCAGCTACGCCCGGTTAAAAACAATGAACGTCGACATTCTTAAAATCGACGGCAGTTTTATTCGCAATCTGCTTGCCAGCAGTCTTGATTACCAGGTCGTGGACTCTATTTGTCGTCTGGCGCGTATGAAGAACATGCAGGTGGTGGCCGAATATGTGGAGTCGCCGGAAATACGTCAGGCGGTCATCACGCTGGGGATCGATTATATGCAGGGCTATGATATCGGGGTACCGGTACCTCTGACGCAGTTGGCGGAGGAGATGACCGGCTGAACAGCAAAAATCCGGGCGTAAGCGCCCGGCTCGGTTGATTGCCAGAGATACGATCAGGCGTCTGGCTCTTCTTCAGCAATCTTCAGCATCCATTCCGGCACGCCTTCCCAGTACTGTTGCTCTTTTTCCAGATCCAGCAGCACCAGCGCATTCTGGCTAAACCAGTTGTGCGGAAACGTCAGCGTCCAGTGGTGAGCTTCCGTCTGCAGGCGCAGCGTCGGCGGCGTAGTGGTAGCCTGACGCTGGTTATTCAGCAGTACGCCCAGGCGCAGTAGCTGAATTAGCGGGAGAAACTGCTTTTTCCTGAATAGCGTAAAGCGCGGCAGATCGTCGAGCTTGATCGCTTTGCGATGATAGCGTACGAGGGTGGCCATCAGCATCTGCTGCTCCTGATTGAAGCCCGGCAGGTCGCTATTTTGGAGAATGTAGGCCGAGTGACGATGCATGCCGCTGTGGTTGATATTCAGCCCTACCTCATGGAGCATCACCGCCCATTTCAACAGCGCCGCGAGGTGCGGATTGGCCAGCTTGGGATTCTGCTCCTGCCACTGCTCCAGCATCTGGGTGGTAGTTTCCAGTACCCGGCGCGCCTGTTCGCGATCGATGTTGTACTGATTTGCCAGACTCTGTGCCGTGCGGCTACGAATATCCTGGTGGCGGAAGCGGCCTTCCATTTCGTACAGCACGCCTTCACGCAGGGCGCCATCGGACAGACGAAGTTCTTTGATGGCCAGCGCGTCAAACACGCCGCACAGAATCGCCAGCCCCGGGGCAAAGACCGCTTTACGATCTTCAGAAAGACCAGGCAGACTGAGCGCGTCGAAGTTTTTATGCTTCAGCAGCTCACTGACCAGCATTTCGAGGCGTTCCGGCGTAATAAATCCGTCCTTCTCGCCCATCGCCACCAGCACTTCCTGGGCGGCTTTAATGGTGCCGGAGGCGCCCAGCGCCACGGTCCATCCCTGAATACGGAACTGCCAGGCCAGCGTCTCCAGCTTCTGCACCGCCGCCAGGCGCGCGCGCTGGAAGTTTTCTTTATTGATAACGCCGCCAGGGAAATAGGCCTGCGAGAAGCTCACGCAGCCCATGCGGCGGCTTTCCACCAGGCGGGGCTCAAAATCTTCGCCAATGACCAGCTCGGTTGAACCGCCGCCGATATCAATCACCAGCTTGCGGCCGCGCTCCGGCTGCGTGTGCTCAACGCCCATAAAAATCAGGCGCGCTTCTTCATTACCGGAGATGATCTCGATCGGGTAGGGGATCACTTTTTCCGCGCGTTTAAGAAACTCCGCCGCGTTGGTCGCCTGACGCAGCGTATGCGTCCCGACGATACAGACGCTGGAGGGGGAGAACCCCTGCAGGCGTTCGGCAAACAGCGACAGGCAGTTCAGCCCACGGGTCATGGCTTCTTCGCTCAACACCGAGTTTTCATCGAGGCCATCGGCCAGATGTACGCGCTGTTTCAGGCGTCCGATGATCTGCATGGCGCCGTCGACGACACGGGCGATCACCATATGAAAACTGTTCGAACCAAGGTCAACCGCAGCGAACTCCTGCGGCCGAGGGGTGTTATCGTTTATTGGCATAGGTTAGTCGGGTTGTTCGAGTGATTTGAGATAATCGTAAATCGCCATTTGCGCGCGCACTTTACGGCGATTGCCGCGCGGCACATAGCGGTTACTCAGTTCTTTATCAAGATAGCGCGCTTTTACCGTATCGTTGAACAGGATATCAAAAATATCCAGCACCCGCTGCTTCAGACGCGGATCGAGCAGCGGAGCGGCAACTTCGATGCGATAATCGATGTTACGCGTCATCCAGTCGGCAGAGGAGAGCCAGACCTGTTTATCGCCACCGTTTTCAAAACAGTAGACCCGGTCGTGCTCGAGGAAACGGTCCACAATACTGATGACGCGGATATTTTCGCTGATACCTTCCAGACCCGGGATCAGCGAGCACATGCCGCGGATCAGCAGATTAACCGGCACGCCGGAGCTGGAGGCGGCATACAGTCGGTCCACCAGACCTTTATCCACCAGGTTGTTCAGCTTCAGCGTAATCCCGGACGGTTGCCCGTTTTGCGCATTGGCGATCTCGCGATCGATCATCTCATACAGCAGACGACGCGAGTTCTGCGGCGACACCAACAGGTAGTCGAAGCTAACCGGACGATAGGGGTTCTCGATAAAGTTAAACACCCGGCGGACTTCATTGGTAATGCGCGCATCGGCGGTTAACAGCGAATAGTCGGTGTAGATCCGCGCCGTCTTCTCGTTAAAGTTACCGGTGCCGATGTGGGCGTAGCGCACCACCTCATCGCCTTCTTTACGCGAGATAAGGAACAGCTTGGCGTGGATCTTCAGACCTGGCGCAGAGAAGATAACGTGGACTCCCGCTTCCGTCAGGCGTTTCGCCCAGTGAATGTTAGCCTCTTCATCGAAGCGCGCCTGCAGCTCCACCACTACGGTGACTTTCTTACCGTTGTGGGCGGCGTGGATCATCGCGTCAATAATGCGCGAATCCTTGGCCACGCGGTAAATGTTGATTTTGATCGCCAATACGCTGGGGTCGAAGGAGGCCTGACGCAGCAGCTCCAGCACGTGCTCAAAGGTGTGATAGGGATAGTAGAGCAGCACGTCGCGTTCGCGAATGGCGTCGAAGCCGTTGCGGAATTTATCAAACCACAGATGACGCAGGCGCGGCATGGGCTTATTGACCAGATTGGCCTTACCGACGTTCGGGAAGCCGATAAAGTCTTTAAAGTTGTGATAGCGGCCGCCCGGCAGCATTGAGTCGTAGTTGGAAATGGAGAGCTTATCGCGCAGCATTTCGACCATCGCATCCGGCATATCGCGCTGGTAGACGAAGCGAACCGGCTCGGCGGTCAGGCGCTGCTTGAGGCTGGAGGACATCAGCTCCATCAGGCTCGACTCCATCTCATGCACCAGATCGTACTCGGCGTCACGGGTCATCTTCATCGAGTAGGCGTTCAGCGCATCGTAATCAAAGAAGCCTTTAAAAATATCGTCCAGGCAATAGCGCAGGATGTTATCCAGGAGGATCATTGGCTTGCGGCGACGCGGCGCTTCCGGCGGCAGGTTCACGAAGCGCGGCACTTTATCCGATGGTATTTCCAGCAGAGCATAGTTGATGTTTTCCCCGCGGATAATCTCCACCGCCAGATAGGTGTAATCATCTTTCAGGAACTGCACGAGGTCCGTTTCGCGGTTGATCAGGATCGGCGAGATATGCTGGCGTAAATACTGCTTGAAGTAGTTGCGCAGCCAGGCCTGCTGATTGACGGACAGCTGGCGCTCGTTGATCAGGAAGATCTGGTTACGCGCCATCTCCAGCAACAGTTCATTATACAGACTATCGAATTCCTGATCGGCCTTCAGAACGCGGGCCTGAATTTTGCCTAACAGGTGGCGAGAATGGGCGGTACTGCCTTGTTCTTCACTGATAATAATCCGGCGCTTCAGCTCAGCGAAGCGCACTTTGTAAAACTCATCCAGGTTGTTGGAGTAAATCCCTAAGAAGCGCATGCGCTCAATCAGCGGGTTACTCTTGTCCGCCGCTTCCTGCAGCACGCGTTCGTTAAAAGACAACCAGCTGAGTTCTTTTTCGATGTATAGCTTTTCCTGGCCCATTACCGCTCACACTCCGTTTTACTCACAGGACGTAGACTATTATGACGAATTTTTCTGCGTAGCGATTTACTGTGTCACAACAATATGACAGTAAGAAGAATTATTTCTGTGAGATGTTTGATTAGTAAACACTTTTAATTAAAAAAAAGCCCCGCGATGTGCACATGCGGGGCTGGTTGTTCATTCGTCGGCGGCATAGCCCTGCGGGGGAAGCTGTCGCTCATCCAGCCAGGCGTGGTTGCCTGCCATGCGCAGACGTCCATCGACGAACCAGCTGATGACCAGCGGATAAATGGCATGTTCCTGGGCCTGAACCCGCGCCGTGATTTCCTCCTCGCTGTCGCCAGCGAAGACCGGCACCTTGGCCTGCAGGATAACCGGCCCACCGTCCAGCTCATCGGTGACGAAGTGCACCGAGGTACCGTGCTCCTCGTCACCGTTCTCCAGCACCTGACGATGAGTATGCAGGCCAGGATACTTCGGCAGTAGCGAGGGATGGATGTTCAGCAGACGTCCCTGATAGTGGCTGACGAACGCCGGGCTAAGGATACGCATATAGCCTGCCAGCACCACCAGATCCGGGGCGTAGGCGTCGATTTCATGCATCAGCTGACGATCGAACGCTTCCCGGTCGGCAAACTGACTTTGCGCCAGCGCATGGGCCGGGATGCCGGCCAGGCGCGCGCGCTCAAGGCCGAACGCATCAGCCTTGTTACTGAATACCGCACGCAGGGTGCCGTTTATCTGTTTCCGGCCGCAGGCGTCGATGATCGCCTGCAAATTGCTGCCGCTACCGGAAATCAGCACCACGATGTTTTTCATGCAATGACCACACGCTGTTCGGAATCGGAGGCTTTGATATACCCGATTTTCCACGCGTTTTCACCTTTGTCATTCAGCAGGGCAATCGCTTTGTCCGCTTCCGCTGCCGGCAGGGCGATAATCATCCCTACGCCGCAGTTAAAGGTACGGTACATTTCATGCTGGCTGACGTTACCGGCGGTTTGCAGCCAGTTGAAGACGGATGGCCACTGCCAGGAGGACTCATCGATGATCGCCTGGGTGTTATCCGGCAGCACGCGCGGAATGTTTTCCCAGAAGCCGCCGCCGGTCAGGTGGGCAATAGCGTGGACGTCAACGCTGGCGATCAGATCAAGCACCGATTTCACATAGATGCGGGTTGGCGCCAGCAGATGGTCGGCCAGCGGTTTACCGTCAAGGTCGGTAGTTTGTGGGTCAACGCCGCTAACCTCAATGATCTTACGCACCAGCGAATAGCCGTTAGAGTGCGGGCCGCTGGACGCCAGCGCCACCAGCACGTCGCCATCGGTCACTTTGCTGCCGTCGATGATTTCTGATTTTTCCACTACCCCGACGCAGAAACCCGCCACGTCGTAATCTTCGCCGTGGTACATCCCGGGCATCTCTGCGGTTTCACCACCGACCAGCGCGCAACCGGACTGCAGGCAGCCTTCGGCGATGCCGTTGATGACGCTGGCTGCGGTATCGACGTCCAGTTTACCGGTGGCGTAATAATCCAGGAAAAACAGCGGCTCAGCGCCCTGAACCACCAGGTCGTTCACGCACATGGCGACCAGGTCGATACCGATGGTGTCGTGACGCTTCAGATCCATTGCCAGACGCAGCTTGGTACCGACGCCGTCGGTGCCGGAGACCAGTACCGGCTCGCGGTATTTCTGCGGCAGTGCGCACAGCGCGCCGAATCCGCCCAGTCCCCCCATCACTTCCGGGCGACGGGTTTTCTTCACCACGCCCTTAATACGGTCGACGAGAGCGTTGCCTGCATCAATATCCACGCCGGCATCTTTATAGCTGAGAGAGGTTTTATCGGTCACTGCGAAGTCTCCACGCGTTTGCGGTAAGCAAGAAAAATCGGCGCAATTCTAACAGGGAAAGCAAACGTTTGCGAGCCTGCTTTACAGTTGACGTAAAACCGCTGATGAATGGTTAAATTTGATACTGCTCACGAAAATGAAACCGGGTACAGTCTGGTGCTTGCCTCTACGTAAAGGAATCCTCATTATACGACTGAAACCGGTTTCCTTGTTGGTTTGCCACGCATTTTGTCGGTGATTGACGCGGGTCAGGAGAGGGATGAATGAAGATTGCGGCATTTGATATCGGTGGCACCGCGTTAAAGATGGGCGTGATGGCCCGCGACGGCAGGCTGCTGGAAACCGCCAGGCAGTCAATCAATGACAGCGATGGCGATCGGATCTTACAGGCAATGCTGTCGTGGCTGGCGGCCCATCCGTCGTGTGAAGGAATAGCCATCAGCGCGCCGGGCTATATCGATCCGCACAGCGGTCTTATCACCATGGGCGGCGCTATCCGTCGATTTGATAACTTCGCCATGAAATCGTGGCTCGAGACGCGAACCGGGCTGCCGGTCTCGGTGGAAAACGACGCCAACTGTGTGCTGCTGGCCGAGCGCTGGCAGGGCAAAGCGGCGGAGATGGCCAATTTTCTGGTGCTCACTATCGGTACTGGCATCGGTGGGGCGATTTTCTGCCAACACCAGCTGATCAACGGGGCGCGTTTTCGTGCCGGCGAATTCGGCTACATGCTTACCGACCGTCCCGGCGGACGCGATCCTCGTCGCTATTCGATGAATGAGAACTGCACTCTGCGGGTGCTGCGCCATCGCTATGCGCAACATATTGGCGCGCCGCTGGATAGCGTGACAGGCGAACTGATTTTCGACCGCTATGACGCCGGCGACCCGGTTTGTCAGCGTCTGGTCGCCGAGTTCTTCAATGGCCTGGGCCATGGCCTTTATAACCTCGTCCATATCTTCGATCCGCAGACCATTTTTATCGGTGGCGGCGTTGTGGAACGCCCAGGATTTCTGACGCTACTGCGCCAGCATCTGGCCTGGTTCGGCATTGCCGACTATCTCGATACCGTCAGTCACGGTAACGATGCCGGCCTGATTGGCGCGGTTTACCATTTTAATCAGCTGTATCGTTCGCCAGACGACGATCGACATTAGGGAGAGACTATGTCCGGATTTAAAGCAGGTTTTCTGTGGGGCGGCGCGGTCGCAGCGCATCAGTTAGAGGGCGGCTGGCAGGAGGGCGGCAAGGGGATCAGCGTGGCGGATGTGATGACCGCCGGCGCCCACGGCGTGCCGCGGGAAATTACCGACGGCGTGGTGGCCGGGAAAAACTACCCGAACCATGAGGCGATCGATTTTTATCATCGTTATCCACAAGACCTGGCGCTGTTTGCCGAGATGGGCTTCAAATGTTTTCGCACCTCGATTGCCTGGACGCGTATTTTCCCGCAGGGCGATGAGCTGGAGCCCAACGAGGCTGGCCTGCAGTTTTATGATGATCTGTTCGACGAATGCCTGAAACACGGCATTGAGCCAGTCATTACGCTGTCGCATTTTGAAATGCCTTATCACCTGGTCACCGAGTACGGCGGCTGGCGCAACCGCAAGCTAATCGACTTTTTCGTGCGCTTTGCCAGGGTCGTCTTCACCCGCTATCAACATAAAGTGAAGTACTGGATGACCTTTAACGAGATCAACAACCAGGCCAACTTCCATGAGGACTTTGCCCCCTTCACCAACTCCGGTTTGAAATATTTGCCGGATGAAGACCGGGAACCGGTGATGTACCAGGCCGCGCACTATGAGCTGGTGGCCAGCGCCCTGGCGGTGAAAGCGGCGCGCGAGATCAACCCGGCGCTGCAGATTGGCTGCATGATCGCTATGTGCCCCATCTATCCGCTGACCTGCGCCCCGGACGATATGATGATGGCGATGAACGCCATGCACCGCCGTTACTGGTTTACCGACGTCCACGTGCGCGGTCGCTATCCGCAGCATCTGCTCAACTATTTTGCCCGCCGCGGCTTTACTCTGGATATCACCGAAGCCGATCGTCAGGCGTTAACCGAGGGCTGTGTCGACTACATTGGCTTTAGCTACTATATGTCGTTCGCTACCAAAGCCACCGAAGACAACCCCTTGCTTGATTATGATGAAACCACCAGCCTGGTCTCCAACCCGTACGTCAAAAAGTCGGACTGGGGCTGGCAGATTGACCCGGTCGGTCTGCGCTATTCGCTGAACTGGTTCTGGGATCACTACCAGCTGCCGCTGTTTATTGTCGAAAACGGCTTTGGCGCGATTGATGTCCGCGAAGCGGACGGCAGCGTCAATGACCAGTATCGCATCGATTATCTCTCCGCCCATATCGCGGAGATGAAAAAGGCGGTGGTCGAGGATGGCGTCGATCTGATGGGCTACACCCCCTGGGGCTGTATCGATCTGGTTTCCGCCGGCACGGGGGAAATGAAAAAACGCTACGGCTTTATTTATGTCGATAAAGATAATGAAGGCAATGGCACGTTGGCACGCAGCCGGAAAAAGTCCTTTGCCTGGTATCAGCAGGTAATTGCCAGCAACGGGGAGAACCTGTCGTAGTCGGGTGGCGCTAACGCTTAACCGACCTACAATACACGTAGGCCCGCGTAAGCGTATGGACTGCACCCCGCACCCAAGCCGGAGCCTCGCCTCCGGTTTTTTTGTCTCTAAATCACTTTGCTTGATATACGTCAAGCAAGATGGGTATGGCACAATCCGCAAAAAGCGGTATAATCCCGCGATTTTTTTTGTGGCTGCCCCTCAGAGGAGAAAGAGAATGAAGATTGTGGAAGTCAAACACCCACTCGTCAAACACAAGCTAGGCCTGATGCGCGAGCACGACATCAGCACCAAACGCTTCCGTGAACTCGCCTCAGAAGTGGGCAGCTTACTGACTTATGAAGCCACCGCCGATCTGGAGACTGAGAAAGTCACTATTGAAGGCTGGAACGGTCCGGTGGAAGTCGAGCAGATCAAGGGCAAGAAAATTACCGTTGTGCCTATCCTGCGCGCTGGCCTCGGCATGATGGAAGGGGTGCTGGAGCACGTGCCAAGCGCGCGTATCAGCGTGGTCGGTATCTATCGCAATGAAGAAACCCTCGAGCCGGTGCCTTACTTCCAGAAACTGGTGTCTAACATCGATGAACGTATGGCGCTGGTCGTTGACCCGATGCTGGCCACCGGTGGGTCGATGATCGCCACTATCGATCTGCTGAAAAACGCCGGCTGCACCAGCATCAAGGTGCTGGTGCTGGTGGCGGCGCCGGAAGGGATTGCCGCGCTGGAGAAAGCCCACCCGGACGTTGAGCTGTACACCGCCTCTGTCGATAAGGGACTGAACGAGCACGGGTATATCATTCCCGGTCTCGGCGATGCCGGCGACAAGATTTTTGGAACGAAATAAAATATACCGCGAAAAAAGCCGACTTTGAGAGTCGGCTTTTTTTTGAATAAAAGTAATCCACAGCAAATAACAGACGACTCTCAGAGGAATACACTATGACGCGCCGTGCCATCGGGGTGAGTGAAAGACCGCCGCTTTTACAGACAATCCCGCTTAGTTTGCAACATCTGTTCGCCATGTTTGGCGCAACGGTACTGGTGCCTATTCTGTTCCACATTAACCCGGCCACCGTCCTGCTGTTCAACGGCATCGGTACGCTGTTGTACCTCTTTATCTGTAAAGGCAAAATTCCCGCTTATCTGGGATCAAGCTTCGCTTTTATCTCCCCGGTGCTGCTGCTGTTGCCGCTGGGCTACGAAGTGGCGCTGGGCGGCTTTATTATGTGCGGCGTGCTGTTCTGCCTCGTCTCCTTTATTGTCAAAAAAGCCGGTACCGGCTGGCTGGATGTGATGTTCCCGCCGGCGGCGATGGGCGCCATCGTGGCGGTTATCGGCCTCGAACTGGCGGGCGTGGCGGCTAATATGGCCGGGCTGCTGCCGGCCGACGGCCAGTCACCGGACAGTAAAACCATTATTATCTCGATGGTGACCCTGGCGGTGACGGTGTTCGGATCCGTGCTGTTCCGCGGCTTCCTGGCGATTATTCCGATCCTGATCGGCGTGCTGGTGGGCTATGCGCTGTCGTTTGTGATGGGCGTGGTCGATACCACCCCGATCGCCGAGGCCCACTGGTTCGCGCTGCCGACTTTCTACACTCCGCGCTTTGAGTGGTTTGCTATCTTCACCATACTGCCCGCCGCGCTGGTGGTGATTGCCGAGCACGTGGGGCATCTGGTGGTGACCGCTAATATCGTTAAGCGCGATCTGATCCGCGACCCGGGCCTGCATCGTTCGATGTTTGCCAACGGCCTGTCGACGATCGTTTCCGGCTTCTTCGGTTCGACGCCCAACACTACCTACGGTGAAAATATCGGCGTGATGGCGATTACCCGGGTCTACAGCACCTGGGTAATCGGCGGCGCGGCGATCATTGCGATTCTGCTCTCCTGCGTCGGCAAACTGGCGGCGGCTATCCAGATCATCCCGGTGCCGGTGATGGGCGGCGTTTCCCTGCTGCTGTACGGGGTGATTGGCGCCTCGGGGATCCGCGTACTGATTGAATCGAAGGTGGATTACAGTAAAGCGCAGAATCTGATCCTCACCTCCGTGATCCTGATCATCGGCGTTAGCGGCGCTAAAGTGCACATTGGCGCCGCCGAGCTGAAAGGGATGGCGCTGGCGACTATCGTGGGCATCGCCCTCAGCCTGATTTTCAAGCTTATCAGCGTCCTGCGTCCGGAAGAGGTGGTCCTCGACGCGGCGGATAGCGAAGAGTTTAAATAACGATCGCCTGACCGGGCGGCGATCCCGCCCGGTTCTCTCCTGACCTAAATCTGTGGTAAACTCTTCGCGTTTTTCTGTAAGCCTATGTTGAGGTCCATCTGAACGCACCGGCACAGCTCTCTTTGCCACTGTATCTTCCTGACGACGAAACCTTCGCGAGTTTCTGGCCGGGTGATAATCCTTCCCTACTTGCCGCCCTCCAGAACGTACTGCGCCAGGAACACAGCGGGTACATTTATATCTGGTCACGTGAAGGGGCAGGTCGTAGCCACCTGTTACACGCCGCCTGCGCGGAGCTTTCCCAGCGCGGGGATGCGGTAGGCTACGTGCCGCTGGATAAACGGACGTGGTTTGTGCCCGAGGTGCTGGAGGGGATGGAACAGCTGGCGCTGGTGTGCATCGATAACATCGAGTGCGTCGCCGGCGATGAGCCCTGGGAGATGGCCATCTTTAATCTCTATAACCGGATCCTGGAATCAGGCAAAACCCGGCTGCTGATCACCGGCGATCGGCCGCCGCGGCAGCTGAATCTTGGCCTGCCGGATCTGGCCTCACGGCTGGACTGGGGGCAGATCTATAAGCTGCAGCCGCTGTCGGATGAAGACAAACTGCAGGCGCTGCAGCTGCGCGCCAGACTGCGCGGCTTCGAGATGCCGGAAGATGTGTGCCGCTTCCTGCTGAAGCGGCTGGATCGCGAGATGCGTTCGCTGTTTATGACCCTCGATCAGCTGGATCATGCCTCGATTACCGCTCAGCGCAAGCTGACGATCCCCTTCGTGAAAGAGATCCTTAAGCTTTAGTCCGCCAGGGGAGTCAGCTCCTGCTCCGTCAGCCCGGTCAACCGGGCGACCAGGTCGCGCGGAAGGCCGCTGTGCAGCATAGCGACAGCGATGCGCTGCGCCTCTTCTTTCCGTCCTTCCTGACGGCCTTCCTGTCGCCCCTGCGCCAGGCCCCGCTCCAGCCCCTGTTGTTCCAGATATTCCGCAATCGTCATCAACGTCTCCTTATGCTGCGGCGTTCGTAACGCCAGCTCGCGAATGAATTTAATCGGCTCGCGCGTGTTGCCTGCCTGTACCAGATAGTGCATCAGGGCTTGTACCTGCGATTCCGTCGCCAGTCCAGTCAATAATAATTCGCTCAGCTTGTCGAGGAGCTGCGCCAGATCGCGTTGTCGAATATGTTTTTGCAGTAACTCCAGCGTTGCCATGCGCTGGTGGGTGGCAATCTCGTCATCCGGAATGACGGTTATGTCCGCCAGCGGAAACGCCCCGTGATAAAGGTGGCCGGCCAGCTCCGGAGCGACGAATTCATCGAGCCAGCGCAGAGAGAACGGATAGGGGCTCACCAGACCGTGGTAGAAGAGAACAGGGATCACCAGCGGCAGGCGATCGTGGCCGGCATCGAGATGGCGCTGCATGGCGGCGATGGCGTAGCGCATCAGACGAAAGGCCATATGCCGGTCGGGCGTGCTCTGGTGTTCGATAAGCGCATAAATATAACCGTCGCCCGCCGTGGTTTTCAGGGAATACAAAATGTCGGCGTAAAAGGGACGCAGATCGTCTTCGACAAAATGCCCGGACTCGAGATGCAGCGTACGCAGATCGCACACTTTAAGCAGCGTCTCGGGCAGATACAGTTGCAGGAAATCACGGGCGGTATCGGGATGGGAGAGGTAGGTCTTAAACACGGCGTCATGGGGCGTGGAGGTCGGCTTTTTCATGTTCATCCGTCCAGTGGATTGAGCGATGGATGAACAGTAGCACCGTCCGTCGGGCGGGAGATATTGGCGTGAAAGATCTGGAATCGCCCACGTAAAAAAAAGCGCCGCGCAAGCGCGGCGCGGGTGAGTTAGCTTACGATCTCAAGAACCTGTTCCGGCGGGCGGCCAATACGCGCCTGGCCGCGGCTGACGACGATAGGGCGCTCGATGAGTTTCGGATTGTCGACCATCGCCTGTATCAGCGCCGCGTTGCTGAGAGCCGGGTCGGCCAGATTGAGCGATTTATACAGCTCCTCTTTCTGGCGCATGAGCTCGCGGGGGCTCTCCATACCCAGCAGCTGCAGCAGCTGGCGCAGCGTCCCGGCATCCGGTGGCGTCTCAAGATAAAGCACCACCTCAGGATCGATGCCGCGACTCTGCAGCAGGCTCAGCGTTTCGCGGCTCTTGGAGCAGCGTGGGTTATGGTAAATTTTTACCGCGTCGGTCATGGGGTCTCCTTACATTTTTTGATAGGGACGGAAGCGAGCCTGCAGATCGCGTAGCTGATCGATACGGGCATCGTAACGTGCCTGCTGCAGGCTACCCAGTTTCACCTGCGAGCTGGCGCTGCTGAGCAGGGAAATCGCCTGCTCCAGCTGGCCGACCAGCGCCATGCTTTCAGCCCGCGCCGCCAGCTCCTGATCGCGATTGCCCAGCGCGCCTTCCGCCTGGGCCAGCAGGTCCCAGCCGTTGCCATCCTCTTTATAGGTAAAGGTATACCGGTTCAGAATGGTCGCCGCTTCCCCGGGCTGCCCGCCCTGCAGCAGGGCGTTGGCCAGGTTCAGCTGCAGCACCGGATTAGTACGCAGCTCGCGGGCGTTTTTAAGGCGATTGATGGCGTCACTGGTTTTCTTCTGTCCGAGGTCGATATCGGTGGCCAGATCGAGATACCAGGCATTTTGCGGGTCGGCGTTGAGCAGCGGCTGCAGCGTTTTGCGTGCCTGGTCAAAGTTATTGCTTTCCATCGCCAGCAGAGCGCGACCATACTGGGCGGCATGCTGTTGGCGGATATTGCCTTTATCCCAGGCGTTCAGCAGATCGGTGCCCAGCTTGTTGTCGCCGTTGGTGTACATCCCGAGGGTACGCGCCTTCGCCAGATAGAAGTCCGCCGAGGACTGTACCACCACCGGGCGCATCTGGTTGGCGCGGTTACGGGCATCGGCCAGTCGGCTTTCCGGCAGGGGGTGGGTGAGCAACATTTCCGGCGGTCGCGTCGAGTAGCGCGACTCGTCAAGCAGTTTACCCATAAACATCGGCATGGCCTGTGGGTCGAAACCCGAGCGCTGCAGAACCTGAATGCCAATCCGGTCGGCCTCTTCTTCGTTCTGGCGGGTGAAGCTGATCATACCCTGCTGAGTACCGGCCAGCGTCCCGGTCAGGGCCGCCATTCCGGCCTGCGGGCTGGCCATCGCCAGCAAAATTGAACCCAGCGCGCCGACCCAGGTCAGCGGCGCGTTGCGCTTCTGATCTTCCATCGCGCGGGCGAGATGGCGCTGCGTCACGTGGGAGATTTCGTGCGCCATGACAGAGGCCAGTTCGCTCTCGTTATCAGAGTAGCGGAACAGGGCGGAGTGGAGGACCACATTGCCGCCGAAGAAGGCGAAGGCGTTGATCTGGTCGTTATTAATCAAATAGAAGTGGAACGGGGTACGCACCGAGTTGGCGTGAGCCACCAGACGCATACCCAGCCCGTTGATATATTGCACCAGCAGAGGGTCGTTGATCAGCGGCGCGCTACCGCGCAGTTGGCGGACGTAGTAATCCCCCATCTGCATTTCCTGACCGATTGACAGCGTGCTTCCTGCGGAGGTTCCCATGTCCGGCAGGGTATCTGCGGAGTCAGCAAAAGCAGGACCTATCGAACCCAGCGTCAGCGACGCGATCGCGGTCGCCACCAGCGTTTTCTTCAACTGCCTGAACATAACCTCTGTCCTGTAATGTGGGTGTGCCAGTTTGACCGATTGTGCGGCGTAATGTTCCCTGGCCGCATCCCAGCGAGTTTAGCTGGCGTTGGCCGCCTTGAAAATATGTTCTTCATGGCGGAGAACGGTTTGACTGCGGCGCATCAAAAAGCGAAGTCTTTTTTGTGACATTTCGATACAATTCCCCGGATTGTCGCCGCTTGGCCCTTCAGGGAAGGTTTTATGCTTGAGATGTTAATGCAGTGGTACCGCCGTCGATTCAGCGACCCTGAGGCGATAGCGCTGCTGGTTATTTTGCTTGCCGGTTTCGGCATTATGTTCTTTTTCAGCGGCCTGCTGGCCCCGTTGCTGGTGGCTATCGTGCTGGCCTATCTGCTGGAGTGGCCGACCGTTCGTCTGGAGCGCATCGGTCTGTCGCGCACCTGGGCCACCTCGCTGGTGCTGATCCTCTTTGTGGGCATCCTGCTGTTGCTGGCCTTTGTGGTGCTGCCGGTAGCCTGGCAGCAAGGGATCTACCTCATCCGCGATATGCCGGGCATGCTAAATAAGCTCTCTGATTTCGCCGCCACGCTGCCGCGGCGCTATCCGGCGTTAATGGATGCCGGCATTATCGATGCGATGGCGGAAAATATGCGCACCCGGATGCTGACGGTGGGCGACTCGGTGGTTAAGTACTCTCTGGCCTCGCTGGTGGGGTTACTCACCCTGGCGGTCTATCTGGTGCTGGTGCCGCTGATGGTCTTCTTCCTGCTGAAGGATAAAGAGCAGATGCTCAACGCGGTGCGCCGCGTTCTGCCGCGCAATCGCGGGCTTGCCGGGCAGGTGTGGAAAGAGATGAACCAGCAGATCACCAACTACATTCGCGGCAAGGTGCTGGAGATGATTGTCGTCAGCGTCGCCACCTGGATAGGCTTTATTCTCTTTGGCCTCAACTATTCGCTGCTGCTGGCGGTGCTGGTGGGCTTCTCGGTGCTGATCCCCTATATCGGCGCGTTTGTGGTGACCATTCCGGTGGTGGGGGTGGCGCTGTTTCAGTTTGGCGCTGGCACCGAGTTCTGGAGCCTGTTTGCGGTCTATCTGATTATTCAGGGCTGGACGGTAACCTGCTGGTTCCGGTGCTGTTCTCGGAAGCGGTCAATTTACACCCGCTGGTGATTATCCTGTCGGTGGTGATCTTTGGCGGACTGTGGGGATTCTGGGGCGTCTTCTTCGCCATTCCTCTGGCCACGCTGATTAAAGCAGTGGTGCATGCCTGGCCGGATGGTTTGGCGGTCGACGACTAAGGCAATGAGAATAAAAAAGACGCCGGGCGAGGGCTTCCTCTCCCGGCGTCTTGCTTTGCATCAGGCGTTTTCTTTCAGCCAGTTCAGCACCACGTCGTGGTGATTGCTGGTTTTAAAATCATCAAAGACGTGTTCGATTTTGCCATCGGCATCAATGAGGAAACTAATCCGGTGGATCCCGTCGTAGGTTTTCCCCATAAAGGATTTTTCGCCCCAGACGCCAAACTGCTCGCAAACCTGATGGTTTTCATCAGACAGCAGCGTAAAGTTCAGCAGCTCTTTTTCGGCGAAACGGGAGAGTTTTTCCGGTTTATCGGTGCTGATGCCCAGCACTTCAACGCCGGCTTTTTTCAGGTCGTCCATATTATCGCGCAAGCCGCACGCCTGGACGGTGCAGCCCGGGGTCATGGCTTTCGGGTAAAAATAAACCAGGACACGTTGTCCCTGGAAGTCGGTTAAATTTACTTCCTCGCCGTCCTGGTCCGGTAAGCTAAATTTCGGTGCGATATCACCGGCTTTCAGTGGGGTCATGGGTTAAACTCCATCCTGTTCATCATGCTGTGAATAATTAACGATGTTAATACTGCCTTGTGCGTTCAGTTCTGTACATAGGGCTTTGAACGCTTGTTCGATATTTGCTGCATTTTGCGTCGCAGGACTGTGGGCAGTTATCTGGATAAAAAGCTGCGCGGAATCGCCGTCTCCCGGCTGCGTGCGGGACACCAGCTCCGCAATATTCATATTCCATGTATCGCACAGGGCAGTAAAGCGCTCGATGATATGCGGTGAGTCCGGCACCTCAACCTGGACCCAAACGGTGTTTGGCATGGCCTGCGGCGGGCGCGCAGTGGTGCGTTTCATCACGATCAACAGCTCCAGCTCCGCGCCTTTCAGCGGCAGAGTTGATTCGATCAGGTTAATCGCATTCCACGACCCGGAAAGCAGCATGATAAACGTAAACTCATCACCGAGCATGGCCAGCCGGCTGTCTTCGATATTACAACCGCAGCTGCTGACGTGGCGAGTGATCGTATTCACGATGCCGGGACGGTCAGCCCCCAGGGCGGTAATAACCAGATAGTGTTGTAATGAGGCTGTCAAACCTGTTCTTCCTTT
The DNA here is from genome assembly GCF_021184225.1 of Klebsiella sp. KPN54798. Classification (NCBI taxonomy): domain Bacteria; kingdom Pseudomonadati; phylum Pseudomonadota; class Gammaproteobacteria; order Enterobacterales; family Enterobacteriaceae; genus Klebsiella; species Klebsiella sp. KPN54798. The sequence goes on from NZ_CP089234.1 coordinate 1,363,929, forward strand.
AAAAAGGTGAGGTAACATTAGGAAAGCATAAAAAAAACCGCCATACAACATCCCTGATGGCGTCGGGTCTCTTGCTTTTATTACAGCTCCAAACGTAACATTGAGAATCTTGTCGCACTTCTGCTCTGAGGATGGCCCATGTTCACGGGAAGTATTGTAGCGCTTGTCACGCCGATGGATGAAAACGGTAATGTCTGCCGGACAAGCCTGAAAAAACTGATTGATTACCATGTCGCCAACGGAACCTCGGCGATCGTTTCGGTAGGGACTACCGGTGAATCCGCAACGCTGAGCCATGAAGAGCATGGCGACGTGGTGATGATGACGCTGGAGCTGGCCGACGGGCGTATTCCGGTTATCGCTGGAACGGGAGCCAATGCAACCGCAGAGGCGATTAGCCTGACCAAACGTTTTAACGATAGCGGTGTTGTTGGCTGCCTGACGGTCACTCCTTATTATAACCGTCCGACCCAGGAAGGCCTGTTCCAGCACTTTAAAGCTATCGCCGAGCATACTGACCTGCCGCAAATTCTGTATAATGTGCCGTCCCGTACCGGTTGCGATATGCTGCCGGAAACCGTTGGCCGTCTGGCGGAAATTAAAAATATTGTCGGTATTAAGGAAGCAACAGGGAACTTAAGTCGCGTTCACCAGATCAAAGAGCTGGTTTCAGACGACTTTATTCTGCTGAGCGGTGACGATGCGACCGGTATGGACTTCATGCAGCTCGGCGGCGTAGGCGTGATTTCTGTTACGGCCAACGTGGCGGCGCGCGAAATGGCCGACATGTGCCGTCTGGCGCTGGCGGGTCAATTTGCCGAAGCTCGTGCGATTAACCAGCGTCTGATGCCACTGCATACAAAATTATTTGTCGAACCCAATCCTATCCCGGTGAAATGGGGATGCAAGGCGTTGGGTCTTGTGGCGACCGATACGCTGCGCTTGCCGATGACGCCTATCACCGATCATGGTCGTGAAGCCGTCACTGCCGCGCTGAAGCATGCCGGTTTGCTGTAAAGTTTAGGGAGATTTGATGGCTTACTCAGTACAGAAGTCGCGCCTGGCGAAGGTTGCGGGTGTTTCGCTGGTTCTACTCCTCGCGGCCTGTAGTTCTGACTCACGCTATAAGCGTCAGGTGAGCGGTGATGAGGCCTATTTACAGGCATCACCGTTGAGCGAACTTCACGCGCCGGCGGGGATGATCCTGCCGATTCAGGTGGGTGATTACAATATTCCGGTGGCTAACAGCACCGGCGCGGTCGGTAAAGCGCTGGACATTCGTCCGCCGGCGCAGCCGCTGGCGCTGGTGAGCGGTGCGCGGACCCAGTTTAACGGCGATACCGCGATGCTGATGGTCGAGAACGGCCGCAGCGGTTCGCTGTGGGCACAGGTCACCAGTATTCTTCAGGCGAAGAACTACGTTATCGCCAAGCGCGATGATGCGAGCCAGACGCTGAACACCGACTGGGTTGAGTGGAACCGTCTTGATGAAGATCAGCAGTATCGCGGTCGTTATCAAATCTCCGTCAAACCGCAGGGTTATCAGCAAGCGGTGGTCGTTAAGCTGGTGAATCTGGAGCAGGCGGGTAAACCGGTTGCCGATCCGGCGTCTCTGCAGCGCTACAGCACCGCTATGCTGAACGTCATTTCGGAAGGCCTTGACATGAATGCCACCAGCGCCCAGAACGCCGCACAGCGCAGCGCGGGGGCCACCTTCGACGTGCAGAGCGCCGCCGACGATACCGGCCTGCCGATGCTCGTTGTTCGCGCGCCGTTTAACCTGGTGTGGCAGCGTCTGCCGGGCGCCCTCGAGAAAGTGGGGATGAAAGTGACCGACAGCACGCGCTCTCAGGGCAGCATGGCGCTGACCTATAAGCCGCTGTCTGACAGCAGCTGGCAGGAGCTGGGCGCACGTGACCCGCAGCTGGTCTCCGGCGACTACAAACTGCAGGTCGGCGACCTCGATAACCGCAGTAGCCTGCAGTTTATCGACCCGAAAGGCCACACCCTGACGCAGTCGCAAAATGACGCCCTGGTAGCCGTATTCCAGGCCGCATTTAACAAGTAATCAAAAGGGCTGGAGCAATCCGGCCCTTTTTCATGTATAGTGACGCAAACGTGTGCGTGGCCATATAATTCTGTAAATCGCCGCGTTAAGGCTGCTCCAGTCGCCTGACTGCAGTTCGCCCCGCAAGCGTACAGCATCCGCTCCAACGCCCGTTGCAGGATGTTATGTAAGACCGACACGTCATTTTTTGGCTCAATATCACTGGAGTAGTGAAAGATGAAAAAGCAAGCTGAGTTGTATCGTGGTAAGGCGAAGACAGTATACAGCACCGATAATCCGGACCTGCTGGTACTGGAATTCCGTAACGATACGTCAGCAGGTGATGGCGCGCGCATCGAGCAGTTCGATCGTAAAGGCATGGTGAACAACAAATTCAACCATTTCATTATGAGTAAACTGGCAGAAGCGGGCATCCCTACCCAGATGGAAGCGCTGCTCTCCGATACCGAATGTCTGGTGAAAAAACTGGATATGGTGCCGGTAGAGTGCGTGGTGCGTAACCGTGCGGCAGGCTCGCTGGTAAAACGTTTAGGCATTGAAGAAGGTATCGAGCTGAATCCGCCGCTGTTCGACCTGTTCCTGAAAAACGATGCTATGCACGATCCGATGGTCAACGACTCCTACTGCGAAACCTTCGGCTGGGTGAGTAAAGAGAATCTGGCGCGGATGCGCGAGCTGACCTACAAAGCCAACGACGTGCTGAAAAAACTGTTCGATGACGCCGGTCTGATTCTGGTGGACTTTAAGCTGGAGTTTGGTCTGTTCAAAGGCGAAGTGGTGCTGGGCGACGAGTTTTCGCCGGACGGCAGCCGCCTGTGGGATAAAAACACCCTCGATAAAATGGACAAAGACCGCTTCCGCCAGAGCCTTGGCGGCCTGATCGAAGCCTACGAAGAAGTGGCTCACCGCCTGGGCGTTAAGCTCGACTAACCCGCCCGCCGCCAGAAGATGGCCTCATCTTCTGGCGTCTCTTGCTGTTTCCTGTGGTAATCCTGCGCTGAACCGCCTACGATCTCTGCTATTGATACATAACAGGGAATGAGGTGCTTATGCGCTGGCAAGGGCGTCGCGAAAGCGACAATGTTGAAGATCGACGTGGACAATCAGGCTCGCCGTTTGGCGGCGGCGGGGGCGGCGGCTTCCGTCTGCCGAGCGGGAAGGGCGGCATTGTACTGCTGATTATTGTGCTGGTGGCGGGCTACTACGGCGTGGATTTGACCGGCATGTTGACCGGCGAACCGATGCCGCAGCAGCAGACCTCCACGCAGCGCTCCATCAGTCCGAAAGACGATGAAGCGGCGAAGTTTACTTCCGTCATTCTGGCTACCACCGAAGATACCTGGGGGCCGATCTTTGAAAAGATGGGCCGCCAGTACCCGCAGCCAAAGCTGGTGCTCTACCGCGGCGCGACCCGTACCGGCTGCGGCACCGGTCAGTCGGTGATGGGCCCCTTCTATTGTCCTGCCGACAGTACGGTCTATATCGACCTGTCATTCTACGATGAGATGAAAAATAAACTGGGCGCCGACGGCGACTTTGCCCAGGGGTACGTCATTGCTCATGAAGTGGGTCATCACGTACAAAAACTGCTGGGCATTGAGCCGAAGGTCCGCCAGCAACAGCAGCATGCCACGCAGGCCGAAGCCAACCGCCTGTCGGTTAAGATGGAGCTGCAGGCAGACTGCTTCGCCGGCGTCTGGGGTCATAATATGCAGCAGCAGGATATTCTGGAAACTGGCGATCTGCAGGAGGCGCTGAACGCCGCCGAGGCCATCGGCGACGATCGTCTACAGCAGCAGAGCCAGGGACGCGTGGTGCCGGACAGTTTTACCCACGGCACCTCGAAACAGCGCTACACCTGGTTCAAACGCGGTTTCGATAGCGGCGATCCGGCGCAGTGCAATACCTTCGGCAGCGCGCTGTAATCGTCCCCCATGATGGACGCGCTGCTTAACCTCACCGCGCAAATGGCGCGGGAGGGGATCCGTCGCCTGCTGGTGCTCAGCGGCGATGAGAGCTGGACGCTGCAGCAGGCGCAGGCGCTACGGGAGAGGCTCGGCGGCGATGGCCTGTGGGTTGGCCCCGAGCCGGGTTCTGCGCCCTGCGTGGCGCCTGGCGCGCTGAAAACGCTGCTGGGGCGGGAAGTGATGCACGCCTTTTTCGATGCCCGGCGCGGGTTTGATGTGGCCGCCATGGCGGCCCTGAGCGGCACGCTGCGGGCGGGAAGCTGGCTGGTGCTGCTGACGCCCCCCTTCGCCGACTGGCCGACCCGGGCGGATGAGGACTCTCTGCGCTGGAGCGATACGCCTGACCCTATCGTTACCCCTAACTTTGTTCACCGCTGCTGTCGGCAGTTTATCGCCGATCCGGAGGTGTTGCTCTGGCGGCAGTCGGACCGGCCACGTTTCCCGCTGGCCGCCCCGCGTCCCGACTGGCATCCCGCCGATGGCCGCCCGCAGGCCGAGCAGGCGGCAATCCTTGAGCAACTGATACGCCTGCCGCCCGGTATCGCGGCGGTGACGGCGGAGCGTGGACGGGGGAAGTCCGCGCTGGCGGGTATGCTCCTGCGCCAGCTTGGGGGCGAGGCCATCGTCACCGCCCCAACGCGTAGCGCTGTCGAGGTGCTGGCCAGCTTTGCCGGGGAGACGTTGCGCTTTATGGCGCCCGATGCGCTGCTGGCGTCGAAAGAAAAGGCGGCGTGGCTGATAGTCGATGAGGCCGCGGCTATCCCGGCTCCGCTTCTCCGGCAACTGGTGAGCCGTTTTCCCCGCACGCTACTCACCACGACGGTGCAAGGGTACGAGGGCACCGGTCGCGGGTTCCTGCTGAAATTTTGCGCCAGTCTGCCCCATCTGCAATCGTTCACCCTGAGCGCCCCGATCCGCTGGGCGGCGGGCTGTCCGCTGGAGTCAGCCATCAGTCAGTTGCTTATCTTTAACGATGAGGCATTTCGCGACGCGCCGATGGGGGAGCTAGCCCTGGAGGCGGTCAATCAGTCCTGCTGGCAAACGCAGCCAGCGCTACCGGAGGCGATGTACCAGCTATTGTCCGGGGCGCATTACCGAACTTCCCCGCTCGATCTGCGGCGCATGATGGATGCTCCGGGCCAGGCTTTCCGCTGCGCTCGCGCCGGCGGCGCGGTAGCGGGCGCCCTGTGGCTGGTGGCCGAGGGGGGACTTTCTCGCGAACTGAGCCGGGCGGTATGGGCGGGTTTTCGCCGGCCGCGCGGGAATCTGGTCGCCCAGTCGCTGGCGGCGCACGGCGGCAGTCCCCTGGCGGCGACGCTGCGCGGGCTGCGGGTCAGTCGGATCGCTGTCCATCCCACCCGCCAGCGGGAAGGCCTTGGGCGGAAGATGATCGCCGATATCGCCGCCGATGCCGCTGGCTATGACTATCTCTCCGTCAGCTTCGGCTATACCGCTGAGCTGTGGCGCTTCTGGCAACGCTGCGGGTTTACCCTCGTACGGCTGGGTACCCATCGCGAGGCCAGCAGCGGCTGCTATACGGCGATGGCCCTCTATCCGTTGACCGCGGCAGGGCGCCAGCTGGCGCAGCGGGAGGCGCAGCGGCTGCAGCGCGATGAATACTGGCTTCGCCCGTGGCGAGAGGAATCCGCGCCGCTGCCGGCCGTCGCAGACGCTATGCTTAGTGATGAGGACTGGCTGGAAGCGGCGAGCTTTGCCTTCGCCCACCGCCCGCTGGCCGCGGCGCTGGGTTGCCTCAACCGCCTACTGATGCAGGCCGACATGCCGTTGCCGGCCCTGCGGGGACGACTGCAGGGCAAAGAGGAGGCCGCACTCTGCGCCGTGCTGCAGCTGACGGGGCGAAAAGCCTTGCAGGCGAGATGGCGTCGGGAGGCCGCTGACGCCTTGCGCTCCCTTGATGCAGCGCGCGCTGATGCGCTGCGTCAGCAGGTGGCGCATCTGCAATTTTTTTAACTAACTCATTCAGTTAAATGGCATGGTCATATCTGGCGAGCGGCGTACACTGCCCGCAAACACTAAGGAGACAGCCATGAAACACGATCATTTTATTGTTCAAAGTCCTGCGACGCCTGCGCAACAGCTGTTGCTGCTGTTTCATGGCGTAGGGGATAACCCGGTCTCCATGGGGCAAATCGGCAGCTGGTTCGCGCCGCAGTTTCCTGATGCGCTGATCGTCAGCATTGGCGGGGTGGAACCTTGCGGCCCCAACGGTCGGCAGTGGTTTTCACTGCAGGGGGTGACGGAAGAGAATCGTCAGCAGCGCATCGACGCCATTATGCCGACCTTTATTGAAATTGTACGCTACTGGCAGGAAAAGAGCGGCGTCAGTCCACTGGCCACCGCGCTGATCGGTTTCTCTCAGGGGGCGATTATGTCGCTGGAGAGTATCAAAGCGGCGCCGGATCTGGCTTCGCGGGTCATCGCCTTTAATGGCCGCTATGCGACGCTGCCGGAGACGGCAACGACGGCCACCACCATTCACCTGATCCACGGTGGTGAAGATCGGGTTATCGACCTGGCGTGGGCGGTGTCGGCCGAGGAGGCGTTACAGCAGGCGGGCGGCGACGTGACCTTAGATATTGTCGACGATCTCGGGCATGCCATTGACGATCGCAGTATGCAGTTGGCGATCGAGCGTCTGCGTTATACCGTGCCGAAGCACTATTTTGATGAGGCGCTGAGCGGCAGTACGCCAAAAGGGGATGATATCATCGAAATGCTGTAACCCCGGAGAGCGGGGTTACAGGCGGGCGGTACCGCGATAAAGGCAAATTTACGGTTTCTTCGACTGGTCGTGCTTCGGCCAGTCGTCGTCATCGTCCCATTTATCGTTAAAATCACGGTGCGGCGGCAGATCGGGTTTGTTGTTGAGGAATTTTTTGTGGTCAACGCGATTCAGATCTTTAATCACGTTGATAATTACCCCACCAAAAAGACCAGCACCAGAATCCACCAGTGTTTAATAAGCCATTCCATGCGCGCTTCCTCTTTACGTCAATTCGTCAGGCGACCAGCTGTTCCATGACGCGTTGATACATCCGCGCCAGCAGCTGCAGGTCGGCGGCGTTCACACATTCATTAATTTTGTGAATCGTTGCGTTTACGGGGCCCAGCTCAACCACCTGCGCCCCCATGCGCGCGATAAACCGTCCGTCTGAGGTGCCGCCGTTGGTTAACAGCTGCGGTTTGATCTCATTATAGTGCTCAATCGCGTTGACGACCGCATCCACCAGCTTGCCCCGTCCGGTGAGGAACGGCTGGCCGGAGAGCCACCACTCCACGCTGTAACGCAGCTGGTATTTTTCCAGCAGGGCGATCACCCGGGATTTGATCATCTCGTCCGTCAGCTCCGTACTGAAGCGGAAGTTGAACTGGACGAACATATCGCCGGGGATCACGTTATTGCTGCCGGTGCCGGACTGCACGTTGGCGATCTGCATGCTGGTCGGCGGGAAGAACTCATTGCCTTTATCCCATTCGATATTGACCAGTTCCGCCAGCATCGGCGCCGCGCGGTGGACAGGGTTATCGGCAAGGTGCGGATAGGCGACATGCCCCTGCACGCCGTGAATAGTCAGGTTGCAGGTCAGCGAGCCGCGGCGGCCGTTTTTCACCACATCGCCGACCACTTCGGTACTGGAAGGTTCGCCGACCAGACAATAGTCCAGACGCTCGTTACGCGCCATCAGCGTCTCCACCACTTTGACGGTGCCGTTTTTGGCGCTGGCCTCTTCATCAGAGGTGATCAAAAACGCCAGTCGGCCCCTGTGGTTCGGGTACTGCGCGACAAAACGCTCTGCGGCAACCACCATCGCCGCCAGCGAGCCTTTCATATCCGCCGCTCCGCGGCCAAACAGCATCCCGTCGCGGATGGTCGGTTCGAACGGGGGATTGATCCAGCGGTCGGCGTCGCCTGCCGGGACTACGTCGGTGTGGCCGGCGAAGGCCAGCGTCTCGCCGTGGCCGCGCCAGGCCCAGAAATTCTGCGTATCGCCGAAATCCATCGGTTCAATGGTAAAGCCGATCGCACGCAGGCGTTCAATCATTAACGCCTGGCATCCCGCATCATCGGGGCTAAGGGAAGGGCGGCGAATAAGCTGCTGAGCCAGCTCAATGACCGGGCAAGACATAGACTATACCTCGTTAAACTGCTGATAACTTGCTTCACTAAAACCCAGCAGCATAGGACGACCGGGCGCGCAGAGCAATGGGCGTTTGATAATTGCCGGCATTTCCAGCATCAATGCGGCAGCGGCGTCGGCATTATCGATGCTATTGCGCAGCGACTCGTCGAGTTTGCGCCAGGTGGTGCCACGGGTGTTCAGCAGCGCCTGCCAGCCCAGCTCGGCAATAAAGGTATCCAGTTGCGCGCGCTCAAGGCCATCGGCGCGGTAATCATGGAAGCGATACTCAATCTGATGCGCTTCCAGCCAGCGGCGGGCTTTTTTAATGGTATCGCAGTTTTTAATTCCGTACATGGTGAGCATAGATAAACCTTTTACATTCAATTAAGCGGTTAACTCAGATATTTCCGAATATATAAGTCTTACTGAAATAATACGTGATTCAGATGAATAAATATAACTTTTTACCGGGGATCTCATTCGATATATCGGGTGGTTAAATGTTGGCCACCTGTGGGCATGATGTGAGGGCTTTAACATTATTGCAAAAATGTTGTCTGAGGTTGCTCTACGTCACATTATGTTTACATACGAAGCGGCATAGTAGCGACAACCAGAGGTTTTATCTCTGTCAGCGGTCCATAAGACAATCAGAGCAATAGGGGAGCACAACTTCCCATCGGTAATGAAGTTATATAGAATCGACCATAATAATAAGAGAGGCTATTATGATTGAACATGAACTGGGGAACTGGAAAGACTTTATTGAAGGCATGCTTCGTAAATAAATTTCCGCAATGTGAGCAGGGGAATAACGCGAAGTAAATAAGCGCGCTAGGGTTCTGAACACATAAAGAAGGCGACCACCGTGGTCGCCTTTTCTGTTATTACGCCTCGCCGCCGAAGCTCGTCGGTTTATTGCGGACGCTCCTTTAGCGGAAAACGGCGACGCACCAGCACAAAGAACAGCGGCACGAAAAAGATCGCCAGCACGGTGGCGGAGATCATCCCGCCCATCACTCCGGTGCCGACCGCATGCTGGCTGCCGGAACCGGCGCCGGTGCTGGTCGCCATCGGCAGCACGCCGAAGATGAACGCCAGCGAGGTCATCAGGATGGGGCGCAGGCGCTGACGGCAAGCTGACAGCGTGGCGCTGAGCAGATCCTGGCCCTTCTCGTTGAGCTCATTGGCGAACTCGACGATCAGAATGGCGTTTTTCGCCGACAGGCCGATCACTGTCAACAGACCCACCTGGAAGTACACGTCATTCTCCAGACCGCGCATCCAGGTCGCCAGCAGGGCGCCAATCACCCCCAGCGGCACCACCAGCATCACCGAGAACGGCACCGACCAGCTCTCGTACAGCGCCGCCAGGCACAGGAACACCACCAGCAGAGAAATCGCGTACAGGGCCGGCGCCTGAGCGCCAGAGAGGCGTTCCTGGTAGGACATGGCGGTCCATTCGAGGCCAAAGCCGGTGGGTAACTGCGCGGCCAGCTTCTCCATCATGTCCATCGCGGTACCGGTACTGATACCCGGCGCCGCCTCACCGACGATCTCCACCGCTGAGTAGCCATTGTAGCGCTCCAACCGCGGCGAGCCGGTCTCCCAGCGCGAGGTGGCGAAGGCCGAGAATGGCACCATCGTGCCGCTGCTGTTGCGCACGTACCAAAGATTGATATCGTCAGGCAGCATCCGGTATTTCGCCGCCGCCTGGACGTAGACTTTCTTTACCCGGCCGCGATCCATAAAGTCGTTGACGTAGCTCGACCCCCACGCGGTTTGCAGCGTATCGTTGATGTCGTCAATGGAGACGCCAAGCGCCTGCGCTTTACGCTGATCGATATCGACCTGCAGCTGCGGACTGTCATCGAGCCCGTTATGCCGGACGCGGGTCAACAGCGGATTTTTCCCGGCCAGCTCAAGCAGCGTATCGCGCGCCGCCATCAGCGCATCGTGCCCCTTCCCGGCATGATCCTCCAGCTCCATATCGAAGCCTGCCGAACTGCCGAGGCCGCTGATCGCCGGCGGGCTGCTGGCGATAACCCGCGCTTCGTTAATCTGATTAAACGCTTTGGTGGCGCGTTCAATAATGGCAAAGGAGGTGCCGGTTTGCGGGTCGCGCTGGTCCCAGTCTTTGAGACGAACGAACATGCGGGCCACGTTCTGCCCATTGCCGCCGGGGCCGGAGCCAACGGTAGCGAACACCGACTCAACGTTCTGCTTCTCGTTATTGAGGAAGTAATCTTCCGCCTTCTGCACCACCTTCAGCGTCTGCTGCTGGGTGCTGCCGCTCGGCAACTGGACCGAGGTGGTGAACATCCCGCGATCCTCCAGCGGCAGGAACGAGGTCGGCAAATGCAGAAACAGGAACACCATCCCGCCGAGCAGGAGGACGTAGATCAGCATCCAGCGCAGCGAGCGGTGCAGTATTTTGCCGACGAAGGTTTCGTAGCGGCTGGCGCTGCGGTTGAAGGTGCGGTTGAACCAGCCGAAGAAGCCTTTTCTTTCATGGGATTCACCTGGCTTAACCGGCTTAAGCAGCGTGGCGCAAAGGGCAGGGGTGAGGATCATGGCCACCAGCACCGAGAGGACCATCGCCGCGACGATAGTGATTGAGAACTGGCGATAGATGGCGCCGGTGGTGCCGCCGAAGAAGGCCATCGGCACAAATACCGCCGACAGCACCATCGCGATCCCCACCAGCGCGCCCTGAATTTGTCCCATCGATTTGCGGGTCGCCTCGCGTGGCGACAGGCCCTCCTCGCTCATGATGCGCTCGACGTTCTCCACCACCACGATGGCGTCATCCACCAGCAGGCCGATCGCCAACACCATCGCGAACATCGTCAGGGTGTTGATGCTGTAGCCACAGGCATACAGCACCGCGAAAGTGCCCATCAGCACCACCGGCACGGCGATGGTCGGGATCAGGGTGGCGCGGAAGTTCTGCAGGAACAGATACATCACGAGGAAGACCAGCAGGATCGCCTCCAGCAGGGTTTTCACCACGTCGGTGATGGAAGCCTTCACGAAGGAGGTGGTCTCGTAGGCGACCTTATATTCCAGACCGTGGGGGAAAAACTGCGCCAGCTCATTGAGGCGATTGATCACGCGCTCCGCGGTGGCCATTTCGTTGGCGCCGGAAGCCAGCTTGATCCCGAGGCCTGAGGCCGGCTGGCGGTTGTAGCGGCTAAGATAGTCGTACTTCTCCGCCCCCATCTCGACGGTGGCGACATCGCCCAGCGTCACCTCTGAACCATCCTGATTGACGCGCAGAGTGATATTGCGGAACTGCTCCGGGGTTTGCAGCAGAGATTGCGAGTTGATGGTGGCGTTCAGCGCTTGCTTATCGACCGAAGGCGTCCCGCCAAGCTGGCCGACGGCAATCTGGGCGTTCTGCGAACTGATGGCGTCGGTAACATCCTTGGTGGTCATCTGGTAGCTGTTGAGCTTCGCCGGGTCGAGCCAGATGCGCATTGAGTATTGCGAACCGTAGGCGTCGATATCCCCCACGCCGTTGACGCGGCTGAGCGGGTCCTGGATGTTACTGGCGACGTAGTCGGCGATATCTTGTTTATCCATACTGCCGTCAGTGGAGACGAAGGCGAGCGTCAGGATATTGGTATCACCGGTCTTGCGCACCGTCACCCCCTGGTTTTGCACCGCCTGCGGCAGCTTACGCATCGCCGACTGTAGCTGGTTCTGAACCTGCTGCACGGCTTCATCCGGGTCGGTACCGGCGGTAAAGCTGAGGGTGATCGTCGCCTGGCCGGTGGCGCTGCTCTGGGAGGACATATACATCAGGTTATCGAGGCCGGTCATATTCTGTTCGATAACCTGAGTGACGGTATTCTCTAGGGTTTGCGCGGAGGCGCCGGGATAGTTGGCGGTGATCCGCACATTCGGCGGGGCGAGGTCGGGATACTGTTCAACCGGCAGCGACAAAATGGCAAGGGTGCCCGTCAGGCATAACAGGATTGCCAGCACCCATGCAAAAATGGGGCGATCGATAAAGAAATTCGCCATCAGAATAAAAACCTCATATGCACATTTTCTTGTTATTGCACAGCCTGTGCCACTTTAGCGCCAGCCTCTCCGGCAATCGTGGAGAAATTAAGGAGATAGTGTAATTTATCATGTTGCTTTTGCCGTATCGTAAAGAAACCTCGAGCTTTCCTGCCAGCAGGTAGCGAGTCTGCTTCGTCACCGCAGACCGGCGCATTATCCCTTGCCGGTGTGAAACCTCATTTCATTTAAGTCAAAAAAATTGATCCAAAACGGATTCTCTCCAGAAAAAGTTTATCCTGGGCAATTGGACATTGTTCCGGCGTCATCTTGTCGGGTAATAAATAGGCATGCGCATTGAGGGGTTATTCACCAAGAAGACAAAAGGAAGCCATGAACCACTTTATTTTGAGCGATAGCCGAAAGTGCATCGGCTGCCAGGCCTGCGAAGTGGCCTGCGTGATGGCGCATAACGAGGAGCAACACGTGCTGACCCCGCAGCGCTTTTTGCCACGTATCACCGTGATCAAAGCGGAGGGCCAGCGTAACGCCATCACCTGCCGCCACTGCGAGGACGCCCCCTGCGTCCGCAGTTGTCCCAACGACGCCATCGCCCAGTCCGGCGACAGCGTTCAGGTCCGTCAGGAGAAATGCATTGGCTGTAAATCCTGCATGGTGGCCTGCCCGTTCGGGGTGATGCAGGTGGTGGTGACGCCGCAGGCCGCAGGCCTGGTGAAAGCCAGCGCGCACAAGTGCGATCTATGCCAGGGCCGCGAGGCGGGGCCGGCCTGTGTGGAAAACTGTCCCGCGCAGGCGCTGACCCTCGCCGACGATGAGACGTTGATCACCCTGGCGAAGCAGCGGCGACTGCGCTCGGCATGCCAGGAGGTGCAGCCGTGGCAGCGCGCTACGCCGCTCTGCAGCCAGCCCAATGCTGGCGCGAAGGTCAGGCAAATGGCGATGACGCCCCCGCGCGGGGAGCCGGATAAGCTGGCGGCGGAGGTGCGTAAGAGCCACTTTGAGGAGATCTATCAGCCGTTCACCCCGCAGCAGGCGCAGCAGCAGGCCGCCCGCTGTCTCACGTGTGGGGAGCACAGTATTTGCGAATGGACCTGCCCGCTGCATAACCATATCCCGCAGTGGATTGAGCTGGTTAAAGCGGGGAATATCGCCGCCGCGGTCGCGCTTTCCCATCAGACCAACTGCCTGCCGGAGATCACCGGCCGCGTCTGTCCCCAGGGCCGGCTGTGTGAAGGCGCCTGCACCCTGCGCGATGAAAGCGGGGCAGTCACCATCGGCAATATTGAGCGCTATATTTCCGACCAGGCGCTGGCCAGCGGCTGGCGTCCGGACCTTTCGCAGGTTAAGCCGAGCGGCAAGCGGGTGGCGATTATCGGCGCCGGGCCGGCCGGGCTGGCCTGCGCCGATATGCTGGTGCGCCACGGCGTCCAGCCGGTGGTCTTCGACCGTCATCCGGAGATTGGCGGTCTGCTGACCTTCGGCATTCCGGCGTTCAAGCTGGATAAATCGCTATTGGCCCGGCGGCGGGCGATCTTCAGCGAGATGGGTATCCGCTTTGAGCTCAATTGCGAGGTGGGGAAAGATATCTCCATGGCGACACTGCTGGCCGAGTATGACGCGGTGTTCGTCGGCGCCGGAACCTATCGCTCCATGAAGGCGGGGCTGCCGAACGAAGAGGCCCCCGGGGTCTACGATGCGCTGCCGTTCCTCATCGCCAACACCAAACAGGTGATGGGGCTGGCGGCATCGGCGCAAGAGCCTTATGTCAACACCGCCGGGCTGAACGTGGTGGTGCTGGGCGGCGGCGATACGGCGATGGACTGCGTGCGCACCGCGCTGCGCCACGGCGCCCGCCAGGTGACCTGCGCCTATCGGCGAGATGAAGCCAACATGCCGGGCTCGAAAAAAGAGGTCAAAAACGCCCGCGAAGAGGGGGCGCTCTTTGAGTTTAACGTCCAGCCGGTGACGCTTGAGCTGGACGAGAACGGGCGGGTTAACGGGGTTCGCTTTTTGCGCACCGAGCTGGGCGCTCCGGACGCCGGGGGAAGACGCCGTCCGACGCCGATCCCCGGCAGCGAGTTTGTTATGCCGGCAGATGCGGTGATCATGGCCTTTGGCTTCCACCCGCACCGCATGCCCTGGCTGGAGGCGGCGGGGGTGGCGCTGGACAGCCAGGGGCGTATTAAAGCCGGAGTGGAGAGCCGTTACCGTTATCAGACCAGTCAGGAGAAGATCTTTGCCGGCGGCGATGCCGTGCGCGGCGCAGACCTTGTAGTGACGGCGATGGCGGAAGGCCGTCACGCGGCGCAGGGGATCCTGGACTATCTGGCGCGGAAAACGACGCCGCTTCACTGACGACAAACCCGGCTCCGCAGCGTAGTATGAGGGCGTCCTTTTACGCTGTGGGGTCGGTATGTCACTCAATATTCACGTCATTAAAGATAAAATCCTCTCTGAGAACTGGTTCGTACTACGCAATATGACCTATGAGCTGACGCGGGCGGACGGCAGCGTTGTGCGCCACAAGCGCGAGGTCTACGATCGCGGCAATGGCGCCACCGTGCTGCTGTATAACCGCCATAAGCAGACGGTGGTCCTGGTGCGTCAGTTCCGTGTCGCCACCTGGGTCAATGGCAATCATGACGGCATGCTGATTGAAACCTGCGCCGGGCTGCTGGACAACGACGAGCCGGAAGCCTGCATTCGTAAAGAGGCGGTGGAAGAGACCGGCTACGAAGTGGGCGAGGTGAGAAAGCTGTTTGAGCTGTTTATGTCGCCAGGGGGCGTCACCGAGGTAGTGCATTTCTTTATCGCCGAGTACAGCGACGCGCAGCGAACCACCAGCGGCGGCGGGGTGGATGATGAAGCCATCGAGGTGCTGGAGCTGCCTTTTAGCCAGGCGCTGCAGATGGTCGCTGACGGGGAGATCCGCGACGGTAAGGCGGTCATTCTGCTGCAATATCTGCAAACCTCCGGCCTGATGTCGGGGAACTCTGACAAATCCGATTGAGTAACCCGCTGCCGTTGTCCAGGATAGGCGCCGTGGTCGGGTTTATCTGGGGTCGGGCGGTTCATGCTTTTTCGCGTCATCTTTTTCCTTTTTCTGGCGGTGCTGCCTTGCTCGCAGGCATGGTCGGCACCGACGCAGCAGCGCTTCAACGACTGGCTGGTCACCTGTAACAACCAAAATTTCTGCGTCACCCGTAACGTGGGGCTGCATCATGGCCTGGTGATGACCCTCAGCCGCAGCGCTGGGGCAGTCACTGACGCCAGTCTGCGTATCGAGCTGGGCGGCACCGGCAATCCAGTGGCGACGCTCGCGCCGATAGCGCCGCGCCTGCTGCTGGATGGTAAACCGCTGTCCCTGACCGACAAGCGCTGGCACATTGAAGATAAGCTCATTAAAACCGCCGACAGCGTGACGATCGATGCGTTTCTCCAGCAGGTTCAGGAGGGTAAAGCGCTCTCGCTGGCCAATGGCCTGCAGACCATCTCCCTGCAGGGGTTGAAAGCGGCTCTGTTTTTTATCGACGATCGGCAAAAGCGGGTAGGTAGCGAAACGGCCTGGGTCGGCAAAGGGGAAGAGCCGCCGCTCAGCGTACCGCCGGCGCCGGCGCTACGCGCGGTGGCGAGCGCGGAAACGGCGCAGTCGCCGCTGGGGCGTGAGGAGCTCAACGATCTGATGGACTACGGTAATGAGCGGATGACCAACAGCCACTGCTCCCTCGATCCCTTCCGCCGTGAAATTCGCGTTACTGCGCTGACGGATGACAAAGTGCTGCTGATGACCAGCTGCGAATCCGGCGCCTACAACACCGTCTGGCTGGCCTGGCTGGTCTCCCGCCAGCGCCCCTATGTCGCCCGTCAGGTGCGGCTAACGTTGCCATTCCAGCCGCCGGGCGAGGCGCCGCGTGAGATTGAGATGATCAACGCCAGCTATGATGACCGCCGCCATGAGCTGGTGACCCTGGATAAAGGCCGCGGGGCCGGCGATTGCGGGATCCAAACCCGCTGGCGTTTTGACGGCCAGCGGTTCAGCCTCTCCCGCTACGCGCAGCAGCCGACGTGCGACAACTGGCAGGGGCCAGATGCCTGGCCCACGCTGTGGATCACCCGTTAAGCACCTGTTCGGCGGTGGCGACGATATGGTCGACCGTAAAGCCAAAGAACGGGAACAACTGCTCTGCCGGGGCGGATTCGCCATAGCCGGTCATGCCGACGATCTTGCCTTTTAAGCCGACATATTTATACCAGTAGTCCGCTATCCCGGCTTCGACCGCCACCCGGGCGCTGACGTCCGATGGCAGCACGGATTCGCGCCAGGCCTCATCCTGGGCGTCAAACACATCAGTGGAAGGGAGCGAGACGACCCGCACATTTACCCCTTTGGCCAACAGTTTTTCCGCGGCCAGGACGGTGATCTCCACTTCCGAGCCGGTGGCGATGAGGATCAGGTCGGGCTTGCCGCCGGCATCCTTAAGCACGTAGCCACCCCGGGCGATATCCTGCACCTGTTCCGGGGTACGCGGCATCTGCGCCAGGTTTTGTCGCGACAGGATCAGCGCCGTCGGCCCGCCCTGTCGCGCGATAGCCGCCTGCCAGGCGACGGCGGTCTCCACCTGGTCGCAGGGGCGCCAGGTGCTGAAGTTGGGCGTCAGCCGCAGACTGGCCAGCTGTTCCACCGCCTGGTGCGTCGGCCCGTCTTCCCCAAGACCGATCGAGTCATGGGTATAGACCATGATCTGCCGGGCCTTCATCAGGGCTGCCATGCGCGCGGCGTTGCGGGCGTACTCCACAAACATCAGGAAGGTCGAGGTATAAGGAATAAAGCCCCCGTGCAGGGCAATGCCGTTGGCCACCGCGGTCATGCCAAACTCGCGCACCCCGTAGTGGATATAATTGCCCGCAGGATCTTCTTTAATCGATGTCGATCCAGACCAGATGGTCAGGTTACTCGGCGCAAGATCCGCAGAACCGCCCAGCAGTTCCGGGAGGTGCGGGCCGTAGGCGTTCAGCGCGTTTTGCGAAGCCTTGCGGCTGGCGATTTTCGCCGGCTCGGCCTGCAGTTTCGCCACGTAGTCGCGGGCGATCGCGGCAAAGTCTTCCGGCAGGGCGCCATTCATACGTCGGGTCAGCTCAGCGGCCAGCTCCGGGAACTGCTGCTGGTAGGCGGCGAATTTCTCGTTCCAGGCGTGCTCCGCTTTTTCCCCGCGCGGACGCGCATCCCAGCCCGCGTAGATCTCTTTCGGGATCTCGAACGGAGGATATTTCCAGCCAAGCTGCTGGCGGGCCAGCGCTACCTCTTTTTCGCCCAGCGCCGCCCCGTGAGACTCCTCTGAGCCGGCTTTGTTGGGCGAACCGAAGCCGATGATGGTCCGGCAGATAATCAGTGACGGTTTATCTTTCACCGCCTGCGCTTCCGTTATCGCCTGTTTGATAGCCTGCGGATCGTGGCCGTCGATATCGCCTATGACGTGCCAGTGATAGGCGCGGAAGCGTTCCGCCGTATCATCGGAAAACCAGCCTTCGGTTTTGCCGTCGATGGAGATGCCGTTGTGATCGTAAAAACCGATCAGCTTGCCCAGTCCGAGCGTGCCGGCCAGCGAACAGGCCTCATGGGAGATCCCCTCCATCAAACAGCCATCGCCCATGAACACCCAGGTGTGATGGTCAATGATCTCATGGCCGGGGCGATTAAACTGCGCCGCCAGCGTCCGTTCGGCGATGGCCATCCCAACGGCGTTCGCCAGCCCCTGGCCCAGCGGGCCGGTGGTGGTTTCCACCCCAGGGGGATAGCCATGCTCCGGGTGGCCGGGCGTTTTAGAGTGCAGCTGACGGAACTGCTTCAGTTCAGACAGCGGCAGATCGTAGCCGGTCAGGTGCAGCAGACTGTAGAGCAGCATCGACGCGTGGCCGTTGGACAAGATAAAGCGGTCGCGGTCCACCCAGTCAGGGTTCTGCGGATTGTGCTTGAGAAAATCGTTCCACAGCACTTCGGCAATATCAGCCATCCCCATCGGCGCACCGGGATGGCCGGAGTTGGCTTTCTGCACGGCGTCCATACTCAGGGCGCGGATGGCGTTGGCAAGCTCTCTTCGGGACATATTTTTCTCCGTGAGACTAAAGTGACAGTTTGGCGGCAAGCAGATCTTCCAGTTTGCGCTGATCGACGGCGAACAGGCGGATCCCCTCCGCTAGCTTTTCGACCGCCATCGGATCCTGATTATGTTCCCAGCGGAACTCCGCTTCACTGAGCGGCACCGGACGCGGCAGGATCTGGCTGGCAGGGATCAGTTTGCGCACCACCGGGGTATCGCTGGCCTGCAGCTCTTTTAATAAAGGCGGGGCGATGGTCAACCGGTCGCAGCCGACCAGCGCCAGGATCTGCTCGGTGCGGCGGAAGCTGGCGCCCATCACGATGGTGTTGTATTTATGCTGTTTGAAATAGTCATAGATATTGCGCACCGATTTCACCCCCGGATCTTCCTCCACCACGTAAGGCTCCAGCGGTTTGCGCGCCTGATACCAGTCATAAATACGCCCAACGAACGGGGAGATGAGATAAACCCCGGCCTCGGCGCAGGCCCGGGCCTGGGCGAAGGAAAACAGCAGCGTCAGGTTGCAGTGGATCCCCTCTTTCTCCAGCACCTCCGCGGCGCGGATCCCCTCCCAGGTGGATGCCAGCTTGATCAGGATCCGCGACTTATCAATGCCCATCTCCTGATACAGCGCCACCAGGTGGCGAGCCTTCTCGATACTTTTCTCGCGGTTGAAGGAGAGCCGGGCGTCCACCTCAGTGGAGACCCGCCCGGGAATGCTTTTGAGGATCTCCGCGCCAAAATTGACCGCCAGCTTATCGCAGGCGTGAGCCACCTGCGCTTCGCGGCCGCCACCCTGTTTTTTGGCCCAGGCGATAGCGTCGTCGATGAGGCCGCTATAGGACGCCAGGCCGGCGGCCTTCAGCAGCAGAGAGGGGTTGGTGGTGGCGTCTTCCGGATGGTAGTGGCGGATGGATTCGATGTCTCCGCTGTCGGCGACCACCGTGGTGAACTGCTTGATGCTGTCTAACTGATTCATGGATAAGTCCTCCTGGAACAAGGTGTTACATGAGTGCTTGCCGGTATACGGTATAAACATTGATGAGGTACATAACCAAAAAGCATAGCAGACAGGGCTATTATTGGCGGCGATTCCGGGTAACATAACCGCTATAAATTGATAACAACAAAATCATAACGATGGCCAGAGTTTGGCGGTGTTCAAAGTTTATCGCCCCGCCAGGAGGGATACTGTCTGCCACTGAAAGGTGAACGACAGGATGGTCATCACGCTTTTCCCCTACGAACGATACGTGAAAGAAAGGAATAGAAAATGGATGAGCAGTTAAAACAGAGCGCCCTCGACTTCCACGAATTTCCGGTTCCCGGAAAAATCCAGGTCTCGCCGACCAAACCTCTCGCCACCCAGCGCGATCTGGCGCTGGCCTACTCGCCGGGCGTCGCAGCCCCCTGCCTGGAAATCGAAAAAGATCCGCTGGCCGCCTACAAATACACTGCCCGCGGCAACCTGGTGGCGGTCGTCTCCAACGGCACCGCGGTGCTGGGGCTCGGCAACATCGGCGCGCTGGCCGGTAAGCCGGTAATGGAGGGCAAAGGCGTCCTGTTTAAGAAATTTGCCGGTATCGATGTGTTTGATATCGAAGTCGATGAGCTGGATCCGGACAAATTCATTAACGTCGTCGCCGCCCTCGAACCAACCTTCGGCGGTATCAACCTGGAAGATATTAAAGCGCCGGAGTGTTTCTACATCGAGCAGCAGCTGCGCGAGCGGATGAATATCCCGGTCTTCCATGACGATCAGCACGGCACGGCGATCATCAGCACCGCGGCGATCCTCAACGGTCTGCGCGTCGTCGAGAAGAATCTGTCCGACGTGCGGATGGTGGTCTCCGGCGCGGGCGCGGCGGCGATCGCCTGTATGAATCTGCTGGTGGCGCTGGGGATGCAAAAGCACAACATCGTGGTCTGCGATTCGAAAGGCGTTATCTATAAAGACCGTGAGCCGAACATGGCGGAAACCAAAGCGGCCTATGCGGTGGAAGACGACGGCAAACGCACCCTCGATGACGTGATCGACGGCGCCGACATTTTCCTCGGCTGCTCCGGTCCGAAAGTGCTGACTCAGGAGATGGTGAAGAAGATGGCGCGGGCGCCGCTGATCCTCGCCCTGGCCAACCCGGAGCCGGAAATCCTGCCGCCGCTGGCGAAGCAGGTCCGCGATGACGCCATCATCTGTACCGGCCGCTCCGACTACCCTAACCAGGTCAACAACGTGCTCTGCTTCCCGTTCATCTTCCGCGGCGCGCTGGACGTCGGCGCGACGGCGATCAACGAAGAGATGAAGCTGGCGGCGGTGCATGCGATTGCCGAGCTGGCCCATGCCGAGCAGAGCGAAGTGGTGGCCTCCGCCTACGGCGATCAGGATTTAAGCTTTGGTCCGGAGTACATCATTCCGAAACCGTTCGACCCGCGGCTGATCGTCAAGATAGCCCCTGCGGTGGCGAAGGCGGCGATGGATTCCGGCGTGGCAACGCGCCCCATCGCTGATTTTGACGCCTATATCGAGAAGCTGAGCGAGTTCGTCTATAAAACCAACCTGTTTATGAAGCCTATCTTCTCTCAGGCGCGCAAAGAGCCGAAGCGCGTGGTGCTGGCGGAAGGGGAGGAGACTCGGGTGCTGCACGCCACCCAGGAGCTGGTGTCTCTGGGACTGGCCAAACCGATTCTGGTGGGGCGCCCGAGCGTGATTGAAATGCGCATCCAGAAGCTGGGCCTGCAGATCAAGGCCGGCGTTGACTTTGAGATCGTCAATAATGAATCCGACCCGCGGTTTAAAGAGTACTGGAGCGAGTACTACCAGCTGATGAAGCGCCGCGGCATTACCCAGGAGCAGGCGCAGCGGGCGGTGATTAGCAACACCACGGTGATTGGCGCCATCATGGTTCATCGCGGTGAAGCGGATGCGATGATCTGCGGGACTATTGGCGAGTACCACGATCACTACCGCGTGGTGCAGCCGCTGTTTGGCTATCGCGACGGCGTCAGCACCGCCGGGGCGATGAATGCGCTGCTGCTGCCGAGCGGCAACACCTTTATCGCCGATACCTATGTCAATCACGATCCGTCGCCGGAAGAGCTGGCGGAGATCACCCTGATGGCGGCGGAAAGCGTGCGACGCTTTGGTATTGAACCGCGCGTGGCGTTGCTGTCGCACTCCAACTTTGGCTCTGCCGACTGTCCGTCAGCCAGTAAAATGCGTAAAACCCTGGAGCTGGTGAAGGCGCGCGCCCCGGAGCTGATGATCGATGGCGAAATGCATGGCGACGCCGCGCTGGTGGAAAGCATCCGCAACGATCGCATGCCGGACAGCCCGCTGAAGGGGGCGGCCAATATTCTGGTGATGCCGAATATGGAAGCCGCCCGGATCAGCTATAACCTGCTGCGCGTCTCCAGTTCGGAAGGGGTGACCGTCGGGCCGGTGCTGATGGGGGTGGCGAAGCCGGTGCATATTCTGACGCCGATCGCCTCCGTACGCCGGATCGTTAATATGGTGGCGCTGGCGGTTGTTGAAGCGCAAACCGAACCGCTGTAATTTTCTATTTCCCCCGTTAACGCGCGGATCCGTTTCCGCGCGCAATATCAGGCAGGCCGGTGAGTAAAAAACGCTGAGCCTGCCTTTTTAATTCCGCCGCAATATTATTTTCTCTCCTGAGTGATCCACTTCACCTTTTAACCCCACTTGCCGAAATTTGTTATTTGCCGCGCTGAAATGTCGTCACCATGAGGACAGATTTCAGGGGGCAATCAGTCATGGATAAAGAACGCATTATTCAGGAATTCGTACCAGGCAAACAGGTCACACTGGCGCATCTGATTGCCCACCCGGGAGCGGAGCTGGCGAAAAAGATCGGCGTACCCGAATCCGGCGCGATCGGCATTATGACGCTGACGCCGGGAGAAACGGCGATGATCGCCGGCGATCTGGCGATGAAGGCCGCCGACGTGCACATCGGTTTTCTCGACCGGTTTAGCGGCGCGCTGGTGATCTACGGCTCGGTCGGCGCGGTGGAAGAGGCGCTTCTGCAGACCATCGGCGGATTAGGCCGCTTATTAAATTATACCTTGTGCGAATTAACGAAAAGTTAATTGAGAGCGACCATGAAGCGTATTGCCATTGTCGGCGCCGTCGGTGCAGGAAAAACCACGTTATTTAATGCCCTGCAGGGGAATTATTCCCTCGCCAGAAAAACGCAGGCGCTGGAATTTAACGATCGTGGCGACATCGATACACCCGGGGAATATTTCAGCCATCCGCGCTGGTATCACGCCTTAATTACCACCTTGCAGGATGTGGACACCCTGATTTATGTCCATGCGGCCAATGATACCGAAAGTCGCCTGCCACCCGGGTTGCTGGATATTGGCAGCCGAAAGCACCTTATCGTGGCGATCAGCAAAACGGATCTGCCGGATGCCAACGTCGCCGCGGTGCGGCAGCTGCTGGACCGGATGGGGTTTCAGGCGCCGGTTTTCGCCCTCAACGGTTGCGATCCGCAAAGCGTTGCGCCGCTGGAAAATTACTTGAGTGAGCTCAGCCAAAAGGAGGAAGGGCCAGGTGAAGAAACTCATTACCGCTAACGATATTCGTGCCGCCCACGCGCGCGGCGAACAGGCGATGTCAGTAGTTCTGCGCGCCAGCATTATCACCCCGGAAGCGCGCGAAGTCGCCGAGCTGCTGGGATTCACTATCACCGAAGACGATGGCGCCGCGCCGGCGGCGACAGCGGCGGACAGCGACAAAACGGAAAGCCAGCGGATCCGCGAAACCATCCTGGCGCAGCTGCCGGAAGGCCAGTTTACCGAAAGCCTGGTGGCGCAGCTGATGGAAAAGGTGATGAAGGAGAAGCAGTCCCTGGAGCAGGAGGCGATGCAGCCGGGATTTGACTCCGTGACCGGCAAAGGCGGCATCAAAGTGATCGACGGCAGCAGCGTGAAGTTTGGCCGCTTCGACGGCGCCCAGCCGCACTGCGTTGGCTTAACGGACCTGGTGACTGACCAGGATGGCAGCAGCATGGCGGCCGGATTTATGCAGTGGGAGAACGCCTTCTTCCCGTGGACGCTGAACTACGACGAAATCGATATGGTGCTGGAGGGCGAGCTGCATGTGCGCCATCAGGGGGAAACGCTGGTCGCCAAAGCGGGGGACGTCATGTTCATCCCGAAAGGCTCCAGCATCGAATTCGGTACCCCGTCGACGGTGCGCTTCCTGTACGTCGCCTGGCCGGCAAACTGGCAATCGCTATGAACGATTTCATTACCGAAGCGTGGCTCAGAGCGAATCATACGCTCAGCGAAGGCGGTGAAATCCATCTTCCTGCCGATGCCCGCCTGACGCCCTCGGCGAGGGAACTGCTGGAAAGTCGGCATCTGCGGGTCAAATTTCTCGACCGCCAGGGGCGCCTGTTTGTCGAGGATGACGAACAGACGCCGCAGCCGGTGCATGTCCTGACCAGCAGCGACCATCCGCCCCAGGCCTGCTGCGAGCTTTGTCACCAGCCGGTGGGCAAAAAGCCGGACACCTTAACTCATCTGACGGCCGATACCCTGGTGGCGAAAAACGATCCGCGGCTGGCCTTCCGCGCGGTGCTGGACAGCACCATCGCCCTGACGGTGTGGCTGCAAATTGAACTGGCGGAGCCCTGGCAGCCGTGGCTGACGGATATCCGTTCGCGGCTGGGCAACATCATGCGCGCCGATGCGCTGGAGGAACCGCTGGCGGCGCAGTCGATAGCCGGATTCAGCGAGGCGCAGCTGCATCGTCTGTCCCATCAGCCGCTGCGTTACCTGGGTCACGATCACCTGGTGCCGGAGGCCCGCCATGGGCGCGATGTCGCGCTGCTTAATTTGCTGCGCGGCAAAGTGCGCGAGGCGGAGGTGACCGCGGCGCAGGTGTTTATTACGCCGCAATTTGCGGTCCAGCGTGCCGATATTCTACAGGCGCTCAACCGCCTCTCCAGCGCGGTCTACGTGATGATGATCCTGGGCGTGACGGACGCGCCGCCGGCGCTCAGCCAACTGCAGCAGCTGGGAGGTGAAGATGATCATTGACCAGTGTCGCAAACTGGCGCTGCGCGCCCCCGCCAGGGTGGTGTTCCCGGATGCGCTGGACGTCCGCGTGTTGAAGGCGGCGCATTATCTGCAGCAGCAGGGCCTGGCGCATCCGATCCTCGTCGCCAGCCCCTTCGCGCTGCGGCAGTTCGCCCTTGGCGAACGTCTGCCGCTGACCGGGGTGCAGGTCATCGATCCGCACAGCAACCTGGCGATGCGCGAGGCGTTTGCCGCCGCCTGGCAGGCGCGCGCCGGCGATAAAGCGCCCGCTGACGCGGTCGACAAGCTGGCCGACCCGCTGATGTTCGCCGCGGCGATGGTCAGCGCCGGGCAGGCCGAGGTGTGTATCGCCGGAAATCTCTCGTCAACCGCCAGCGTGCTGCGCGCTGGTCTGCGCCTTATCGGCCTGCAGCCGGGGTGTAAAACGCTCTCTTCGCTGTTTCTGATGCTGCCGCAGTATGCCGGCCAGCCGCTGGGGTTTGCCGACTGCAGCGTGGTGCCGCAGCCGACCGCGGCGCAGCTGGCGGATATCGCGATTGCCAGCGCCGAGACCTGGCAAGCGATCGCTGGCGAAGCGCCGCGGGTGGCAATGCTGTCCTTCTCGACACACGGCAGCGCCCGGCATCCCTGTGTGGCTAACGTCCAGCAGGCCACGGAGATCGTGCGTCAGCGGGCGCCGCAGCTGATGGTCGATGGCGAGCTGCAGTTTGACGCCGCCTTTGTACCGGACGTCGCTGCGCACAAAGCGCCCGGCAGCCCGCTGCAGGGCCGGGCCAATGTGCTGGTCTTCCCGTCGCTGGAGGCGGGCAACATCGGCTACAAAATCGCCCAGCGGCTGGGCGGATATCGCGCCATCGGGCCGCTGATCCAGGGCCTGGCCGCCCCGCTTCACGACCTCTCGCGAGGCTGTAGCGTAGAGGAAATTATCGAACTGGCGCTGGTGGCGTCGGTACCGCGCCAGACGGACGCAAGCCGGATCCCCGACTCGTCCACGCTGGTTGAATGAATGGTCCCCTTCAGGACCCCTTATGAGAGGAAAACACAATGGAAGCATTAGGAATGATTGAAACCCGGGGCCTGGTTGCACTGATTGAGGCCTCCGACGCCATGGTCAAAGCGGCCCGCGTCAAGCTGGTGGGAGTGAAACAGATCGGCGGGGGCCTGGTGACCGCCATGGTGCGCGGCGATGTCGCGGCGTGCAAAGCCGCGACGGATGCCGGGGCGGCGGCGGCTCAGCGTATCGGTGAGCTGGTCTCTGTACATGTCATCCCGCGTCCGCATGGCGATCTGGAAGAGGTCTTCCCGATTAGCTTCAAGGGCGACAGCAACATCTAACGGGGGAGGGGGTGCCGGAAAGTTCTGGCCGGATAAGACGCCAGCGCGTCGCTATCCGGCCATGAAAAGGCATGAATGCCGGATGGCGTTGCGCTTTTCCGGCCTGCACATCACACGCGGAGACGGACATGAAGCTGGCTGTGGTAACCGGATATGTGGTCTGCACCGTACGCCATGAAGGTCTGGCCCACGACAAACTGCTGATGGTGGAGATGCTCAATGCCCGCGGCGAGCCCGACGGGCAATGTGCGGTCGCCATCGACAGCATCGGCGCGGGATGCGGAGAGTGGGTACTGCTGGTCAGCGGCAGCTCGGCGCGACAGGCGCACGCACACGGCGCCTCTCCGGTCGATCTGTGCGTGATTGGTATCGTGGATGAGGCTGCGGCCGATGGTCAGGTGCTCTTCCATAAGTAGGGTGAAAAATCATGAATCAACAGGACATTGAACAGGTAGTGAAAGCGGTACTGCTGAAAATGAAAGACAGCAGCCAGCCTGCCGGCACCGTTCATGATATGGGCGTTTTTGCCTCACTGGATGACGCTGTCGCGGCGGCAACGGTGGCCCAGCAGGGATTAAAGCGGGTGGCGATGCGTCAGCAGGTGATTCAGGCCATTCGTGAGGCGGGTGAAAAGTATGCCCGTGAACTGGCGGAGCTTGCGGTGACGGAGACCGGCATGGGACGCGTTGAAGATAAGTTTGCCAAAAACGTGGCGCAGGCGCGCGGCACGCCGGGCGTGGAGTGTCTGACTCCGCAGGTGCTCACCGGCGATAACGGCCTGACGCTGATTGAAAATGCGCCCTGGGGCGTGGTGGCCTCGGTGACGCCGTCCACCAATCCGGCGGCGACGGTGATCAACAACGCCATTAGCCTGATAGCCGCCGGCAACAGCGTGGTCTTCGCCCCCCATCCGGCGGCGAAAAAGGTCTCGCAAAGGGCAATTACCCTGCTTAACCAGGCGGTAGTGGCCGCCGGCGGCCCGGCCAACCTGCTGGTGACCGTGGCGAACCCGGATATCGACACCGCCCAGCGGCTGTTTAAGTACCCTGGCATCGGCCTGCTGGTGGTGACCGGCGGCGAAGCGGTGGTCGAGGCGGCGCGCAAACATACCAACAAACGCCTGATCGCCGCCGGGGCCGGCAACCCGCCGGTGGTGGTGGATGAGACTGCCGATCTACCGCGCGCCGCGCAGGCGATCGTCAAAGGCGCCTCTTTTGATAACAACATTATCTGCGCCGACGAGAAGGTACTGATCGTGGTCGATAGCGTTGCCGACGAACTGATGCGCCTGATGGAAGGCCAGCAGGCGGTGAAACTCACGGCGGCGCAGGCCGAACAGCTCCAGCCGCTGCTGCTGAAAAATATTGACGAGCGCGGCAAAGGCACGGTCAGCCGCGACTGGGTCGGTCGCGACGCGGGCAAAATCGCCGCGGCGATTGGCCTGCAGGTGCCGGCGCAAACCCGTCTGCTGTTCGTGGAAACCCCCGCCAGCCATCCGTTTGCGGTGACTGAACTGATGATGCCGGTGCTGCCGGTGGTGCGGGTGGCGAACGTTGAAGAGGCCATCGCCCTGGCGGTGCAACTGGAAGGTGGCTGCCACCATACGGCGGCGATGCACTCGCGCAATATCGACAACATGAACCAGATGGCGAATGCCATCGACACCAGCATCTTCGTCAAAAACGGGCCGTGCATCGCCGGGCTTGGGCTGGGCGGTGAGGGCTGGACCACCATGACCATCACCACCCCAACCGGGGAAGGGGTGACCAGCGCGCGGACCTTCGTTCGTCTGCGTCGCTGCGTACTGGTGGATGCGTTTCGAATCGTATAAGGGATGAACATGGCGCACGACGAAAAACGCTGGCTTTCGCCGAGACTGCAAAAAGCCGCTGCCCTGTGTAACCAGGCGCCCGCCGCCAGCGAGTCGCCGCTGTGGCTGGGCATCGATTTGGGCACCTGCGACGTGGTGTCGATGGTGGTCGACCGCGATGGCCAGCCGGTTGCGGTATGTCTTGACTGGGCCGATGTGGTGCGCGACGGCATCGTCTGGGACTTCTTCGGCGCCGTCACCCTCGTGCGCCGACATCTTGCGACTCTCGAGCAGCAGCTGGGCTGCCGCTTCACCCATGCGGCGACCTCGTTTCCGCCCGGCACCGATCCGCGCATTTCGATCAATGTCCTGGAGTCCGCCGGGCTGGAGATCAGTCATGTGCTGGATGAGCCTACCGCGGTGGCGGATCTGCTGCAGCTCGATAACGCCGGGGTGGTGGATATCGGCGGCGGCACCACCGGGATCGCCATCGTTAAACAGGGCAGGGTGACGTATTCGGCGGATGAAGCCACCGGCGGCCACCATATCTCCCTGACTCTGGCCGGGAATCGCGGCATCGGGCTTGAGGAGGCGGAGCAGTACAAGCGCAGCCACGCCGGGGAGATCTGGCCGGTGGTTAAGCCGGTGTACGAGAAGATGGCCGAAATTGTCGCCCGACATATTGCCGGACAAGGGATTGTCGATTTGTGGCTGGCAGGCGGCGCCTGTATGCAGCCGGGCGTGCATGAGCTGTTTCGTCAGCGCTTCCCGGCATTACCGGTGCATTTGCCGCAGCACAGCCTGTTTATGACCCCGCTGGCAATCGCCAACAGCGGGAGGGAAAAAGCGGAGGGGATGTATGCAAGCTGAACTGCAGACGGCGCTGTTCCATGCCTTTGATACGCTGAATCTTCAGCAAATGAAAAGCTTCAACGTTCCGCCGGTGACGCTGCACGGCGTCGGCGCGCTGGCGGCCTGCGGTCCGCAAGCGCAGTCCCGGGGCCTTAGGCATCTGTTTGTCATGGTTGACAGTTTTCTCCATCAGGCGGGAATGACCGCCGGGCTGGAGCGTAGCCTGGCGATGAAAGGGATTGCTATGACTCTCTGGCCCTGTCCCGCCGGCGAACCCTGCGTCACCGATGTCTGCGCCGCCGTCGCCCAGCTGCGGGACGCGCGCTGCGACGGCGTGGTGGCCTTTGGCGGTGGATCGGTACTGGATGCGGCGAAGGCGGTGGCGCTGCTGGTCGCCAATCCTGAGCAGACGCTGGGGGAGATGACGGAGCACAGCGAGTTGCGTCCACGTCTGCCGCTGATCGCGGTGCCGACCACCGCTGGCACCGGGTCTGAAACCACCAATGTAACGGTGATTATCGATGCGGTGAGTGGACGCAAACAGGTGCTGGCGCATGCCTCGCTGATGCCGGATGTGGCGATCCTCGACGCCGCGCTGACCGAAGGCGTCCCGCCGCATATCACGGCAATGACCGGGATTGATGCGCTGACCCACGCCGTCGAGGCCTACAGCGCCCGCCACGCCACGCCGTTTACCGACAGTCTGGCGATGGGGGCGATAGCCATGATCGGCGAGGCGCTGCCGAAAGCGGTGGGCTGCGGTCAGGATCTGGCGGCGCGGGAGAACATGCTGCTGGCTTCCTGCATGGCGGGGATGGCGTTTTCCAGCGCCGGGCTGGGGCTATGCCATGCCATGGCGCATCAGCCGGGGGCGGCGCTGCATATTCCGCACGGTCTGGCCAACGCCATGCTGCTGCCAACGGTGATGGAGTTTAACCGCATGGTGCGCCGGGCGCGCTTCAGCCAGATCGGCCGGGCGTTAACCGGCAAGAAAACCGATGACCGCGAGGCTATCGCCGCCGTGCGCGAGCTGATCGCCGAGGTCGGTCTGACGATGCGGCTGACGGAGGCTGGCGCGACGTCCGCGCACTACGCCGCCTGGGCGCAAGCGGCGCAGGAGGACATCTGTTTGCGCACCAATCCACGCACCGCCAGCCGGGAGCAGATTATCGAGCTGTACGCGGCGGCGCAATAAATGCCGATTTTCCCGGAGGCGTGTGGCTGTGGCTTTCCCGGCTCGCGCTGCGCTTAGCCGGGCTACAGGATCACAGCCGTCTGCTATGCCGTAGCCCGGGTAAGGCGTTCACGCCGCGGCCCGGGAAAGTCGCCTGAGTGCGGCTAATGTCCCGGTATTCACAGTATCTACAAATCATAAATGACAGGGAGTAAGGGCTATGGGAATTAACGAAATCATCATGTACATCATGATGTTCTTTATGCTGATTGCCGCCGTGGACAGGATCCTGTCGCAGTTCGGCGGCTCGGCGCGCTTTCTCGGCAAACTGGGGAAAAGCATTGAGGGATCCGGCGGTCAGTTTGAAGAAGGGTTTATGGCGATGGGCGCGCTGGGCCTGGCGATGGTCGGGATGACCGCCCTGGCGCCAGTGCTGGCTCATCTGCTTGGTCCGGTGATTATTCCGCTGTATGAGATGCTCGGCGCCAACCCGTCGATGTTCGCCGGCACGCTGCTGGCGTGCGACATGGGCGGTTTCTTCCTCGCTAAAGAACTCGCGGGCGGCGACGTGGCGGCCTGGATGTACTCAGGCCTGATCCTCGGCTCTATGATGGGGCCGACCATTGTGTTCTCCATTCCGGTGGCGCTCGGCATTATCGAACCAACCGATCGCCGCTGGCTGGCGCTCGGCGTGCTGGCGGGCATTGTCACCATTCCCATCGGCTGTATCGCCGGCGGTCTGGTGGCGATGTATTCCGGGGTGGAGATCAACGGCCAGCCGGTAGAGTTTACCTTCGCGCTGATCCTGATGAATATGATCCCGGTGATCATCGTCGCCGTGCTGGTGGCGCTGGGGCTGAAGTTTATTCCGGAAAAAATGATCAACGGCTTCCAGATCTTCGCCAAATTCCTCGTGGCGCTGATCACCATCGGCCTGGCGGCGGCGGTGATCAAGTTCCTGCTCGGCTGGGAGCTGATCCCGGGGCTCGATCCGATCTTTATGGCGCCTGGCGACCAGCCCGGCGAGGTGATGCGCGCCATCGAAGTCATTGGCTCTATCTCCTGCGTGCTGCTCGGCGCTTACCCGATGGTGCTCCTGCTGACCCGCTGGTTTGAAAAACCGCTGATGCGCGTTGGTAATCTGCTAAAAATCAACAATATGGCTGCCGGCGGCATGGTCGCTACCCTGGCGAACAATATCCCGATGTTCGGCATGATGAAGCAGATGGATACCCGCGGGAAAGTGATCAACTGCGCCTTCTCGGTGTCAGCGGCGTTCGCCCTCGGCGACCATCTCGGTTTTGCGGCGGCCAATATGAACGCCATGATCTTTCCGATGATTGTCGGCAAGCTGGTCGGCGGCGTTACCGCGATTGGCGTGGCGATGCTGCTGGTGCCAAAAGATGAAAACGTACCGGCGCCTGCCAACAACGAAGCGGAGGCGCACTCGTGAACACGCGCCAGCTGTTGAGCGTCGGTATTGATATCGGCACCACCACCACGCAGGTGATCTTCTCGCGCCTCGAGCTGGTGAACCGCGCGGCGGTTTCCCAGGTGCCGCGTTATGAATTCATCAAACGCGACATTAGCTGGCAAAGCCCGGTCTTCTTTACGCCGGTTGATAAAAAGGGAGAATTGAAAGAGGCCGAGCTTGAGGCGCTGATTCTGGCTCAGTACCGGGCCGCAGGGATCGCTCCACAAGCGGTGGATTCCGGGGCGATCATCATCACCGGCGAAAGCGCGAAAACCCGCAATGCCCGCCCGGCGGTGATGGCGCTCTCGCAGTCGCTGGGCGATTTTGTCGTCGCCAGCGCCGGGCCGCATCTGGAGTCGGTCATTGCCGGACACGGCGCCGGGGCGCAGACCCTGTCCCGGCAGCGGATGTGCCGGGTGCTCAATATCGATATTGGCGGCGGTACCTCGAACTATGCCCTGTTTGACGCCGGAAACGTCAGCGCCACCGCCTGCCTCAACGTCGGCGGCCGCCTGCTGGAAACCGACGCTCAGGGGCGCGTGGTCCACGCGCACCCGCCGGGGCAGCGGATTGTCGATGCGCTGTTTGGCGCCGGCACTAACGCCCTGGCGCTGACCGCCGGGCAGCTGGCGCAGGTGGCGCGCCGGATGGCGGAGCTGATCGTCGAGGTGATCGACGGCACCCTCTCACCGCTGGCGCAGGGGCTGATGCAAACCGAAGTACTGCCTGCGGGTATTCAGCCGGAGGTGATTACCCTTTCCGGCGGAGTGGGGGAGTGCTACCGCCATCAGCCCGCCGATCCTTTCTGTTTTTCCGATATCGGGCCGCTGCTGGCCACGGCCCTGCATGAGCATCCGCGCCTGCGTGAGATGAACGTGCAGTTTCCGACGCAAACCGTGCGCGCCACGGTGATTGGCGCCGGGGCGCATACCCTGTCCCTGTCCGGGAGCACCATCTGGCTGGAGGGGGTTCCATTGCCGCTGCGCAATCTGCCGGTGGCTATCCCGCAGGATGCCGCCGATCTGCCGAACGCCTGGCTCCAGGCGCTGACGCAGCTCGATCTGGCCCCCGAGGCGGACGCTTACGTGCTGGCGCTTCCCGCTTCACTTCCGGTGCGCTACGCCACCTTACTGACTGTAATTGACGCCCTGCTGGCGTTTGTCGCCCGCTTTCCCAATCCCCGTCCGCTGCTGCTGGTGGCCGAGCAGGATTTTGGCAAAGCGCTGGGCATGCTGCTGCGGCCACAGCTTCCACACCTTCCGCTGGCGGTCATCGATGAGGTGAGCATCCGGGCGGGAGACTATATCGACATTGGTACGCCTCTTTTTGGCGGATCGGTTGTGCCGGTGACGGTGAAATCACTCGCATTTCCTTCCTGAGGGAACGACTTATGAAACTAAAGACCACATTGTTCGGCAATGTTTATCAGTTTAAGGATGTAAAAGAGGTGCTGGCGAAAGCCAACGAACTGCGTTCGGGGGATGTGCTGGCGGGGGTAGCGGCGGAGAGTTCGCAGCAGCGCGTGGCCGCCAAGCAGGTGCTCTCCGATATGACGGTGGCCGATATCCGTAATAACCCGGTGATCCCGTATGAGGAGGACTGCGTTACGCGCCTGATCCAGGATGACGTGAACGAAACCGCCTATCAGCGGATTAAACACTGGACCATCAGCGACCTGCGGGAATACGTGCTCAACGACGAGGTCACCAGCGACGATATCGCCTTTGTCCGCAAAGGGCTGACCTCCGAGGTGGTGGCTGCGGTGGCCAAGATCTGCTCCAACGCCGATCTGATCTACGGCGGTAAAAAAATGCCGGTGATCAAAAAAGCCAATACCACCATCGGTCTGCCGGGGACCTTTAGCTGCCGCCTGCAGCCGAACGATACCCGCGACGATGTGCAGAGTATTGCCGCGCAAATCTATGAAGGGCTCTCCTTCGGCGCGGGCGACGCGGTGATTGGCGTCAACCCGGTCACTGACGACGTGGAGAACCTGAGCCGGGTGCTGGATACGGTGTACGGGGTGATCGACAAGTTTAACATCCCGACCCAGGGCTGCGTGCTGGCGCACGTCACCACCCAGATTGAAGCCATCCGCCGCGGCGCGCCGGGGGGGCTTATCTTCCAGAGCATCTGCGGCAGTGAAAAAGGGCTTAAAGAGTTCGGCGTCGAGCTGGCGATGCTCGATGAAGCGCGGGCGGTGGGGGCGGAGTTTAACCGCATCGCCGGGGAGAACTGTCTTTACTTTGAAACCGGGCAGGGCTCGGCGCTTTCCGCGGGCGCTAACTTCGGCGCCGATCAGGTGACCATGGAAGCGCGTAACTATGGCCTGGCGCGGCACTACGATCCGTTCCTCGTCAACACCGTGGTGGGCTTTATCGGGCCGGAGTATCTCTATAACGACCGGCAAATCATTCGCGCCGGACTGGAAGACCACTTTATGGGCAAGCTGAGCGGCATCTCAATGGGCTGCGACTGCTGCTATACCAACCATGCCGATGCCGACCAGAATCTCAACGAAAACCTGATGATCCTGCTGGCGACCGCAGGCTGCAACTACATCATGGGCATGCCGCTCGGCGACGACATCATGCTCAACTACCAGACCACCGCCTTCCACGATACCGCGACCGTGCGCCAGCTGCTGGGCCTGCGGCCGTCGCCGGAGTTTGAACGCTGGCTGGAAACGATGGGCATTATGGCAAATGGTCGCCTGACCAAACGGGCGGGCGATCCGTCACTGTTCTTCTGATGACGCGGGGATGACACATCATGGATCAAAAACAGATTGAAGACATTGTACGCAGCGTAATGGCGTCAATGGGACAACCACAGTCGCAGCCGCAGGCCCCCGCAGCGTCGACGCCGGCCTGCCATGCCGCCTGCGCCAGCGAAGCGGTGGTGGAAAGCTGCGCGCTGGACCTGGGCTCAGCGGAAGCGAAAGCCTGGATTGGCGTACAACATCCGCACCGCGCCGAAGTACTGACCGAACTAAAACGCAGTACCGCGGCGCGCGTTTGCACCGGCCGCGCCGGCCCGCGTCCGCGCACTCAGGCGCTGCTGCGCTTCCTGGCCGATCACTCGCGCTCGAAAGACACGGTGCTCAAAGAGGTGCCGGAAGCGTGGGTGAAAGCGCAGGGGCTGCTGGAAGTGCGTTCCGAGATTAGCGATAAGAACCTCTACCTGACGCGTCCGGATATGGGCCGTCGCCTCAGTCCGGAAGCGATTGATGCGCTGAAGGCGCAGTGCGTGATGGATCCGGATGTGCAGGTGGTGGTGTCCGATGGCCTGTCGACGGATGCCATCACCGCCAACTACGAAGAGATCCTGCCGCCGCTGCTTGCCGGCCTGAAACAGGCGGGTCTGAAGGTCGGGACGCCGTTCTTCGTGCGCTATGGCCGCGTCAAGATTGAAGATCAGATCGGCGAGATCCTCGGCGCGAAGGTGGTGATCCTGCTGGTTGGCGAGCGCCCGGGGCTCGGCCAGTCGGAGAGCCTCTCCTGCTACGCGGTGTACTCCCCGCGGGTGGCGACCACCGTCGAGGCCGACCGAACCTGTATCTCCAATATCCACCAGGGCGGCACCCCGCCGGTAGAAGCCGCCGCGGTGATCGTGGATTTAGCCAAACGCATGCTGGAGCAGAAAGCCTCCGGCATCAACATGAGCCGTTAAGGAGGCATCATGCCAGCATTAGATTTGATTCGACCCTCGGTCACCGCGATGCGCGTGATTGCCTCGGTGAATGACGGTTTCGCGCGCGAGCTTAAATTACCGTCGCATATACGTAGCCTCGGACTCATCACGGCAGATTCTGACGATGTGACGTATATTGCCGCCGACGAAGCGACAAAGCAGGCGATGGTGGAGGTGGTCTATGGCCGCTCCCTCTACGCCGGTGCGGCCCATGGTCCGTCGCCTACCGCCGGCGAAGTACTGATCATGCTTGGCGGCCCGAACCCGGCGGAAGTTCGCGCCGGGCTGGATGCCATGATGGCGCATATTGAAGGTGGGGCGGCATTCCAGTGGGCTAACGACGCGCAAGATACCGCCTTTCTGGCGCACGTGGTGTCGCGTACCGGCTCTTATCTTTCATCGGCCGCTGGCATCGCGTTGGGCGATCCGATCGCTTATCTGGTGGCGCCGCCGCTGGAGGCGACGTTTGGTATCGATGCGGCGATGAAGTCGGCCGACGTTCAGCTGGTGACCTACGTCCCGCCGCCATCGGAAACCAACTATTCGGCCGCCTTTTTGACGGGAAGCCAGGCCGCCTGTAAAGCCGCCTGCAATGCCTTTACCGATGCCGTTCTCGATATTGCCCGTCATCCTGTACAGCGTGCGTAATGGAGGGAGCGATGATCAATGCGCTGGGATTGCTCGAAGTGGAGGGCATGGTCGCGGCTATAGACGCTGCGGATGCCATGCTTAAGGCGGCCAATGTGCGCCTGCTCAGTCATGAAGTGCTCGACCCGGGCAGGTTAACGCTGGTGGTGGAGGGCGACCTGGCGGCCTGCCGCGCCGCGCTGGATGCCGGGTCCGCCGCTGCCCGGCGGACCGGCTGCGTGATCAGCCGTCGGGAAATTGGTCGCCCGGAAGAGGATACCCAGCGGCTGATCGGCGGTTTTCAGCCACCGCCGCCAGCGCCCATGCCGCCTGCTGACCCGGCTTCATCGGAAGCCTTACTGACGCTGCTGGCTTCAGTTCGTCAGGGCATGACGGCCGGCGAGGTCGCCGCGCATTTTGCCTGGCCGCTGGATAAGGCCCGCCAGGCGCTGGAGCAGCTCTTTTCCGCAGGGACGCTACGAAAACGCAGTAGCCGCTATCGTCTCAAAAATCCATAACCTGTCGGAGGTGCCGGGAGCGGCTTGCCCCCGGCTTTAACGATTATGAAAAAGCGTCGTTCTGCAAATTTGCACCATCTCTGTTGCGAGGCGTTGCCGGAAGACACCAGGCTGACGCCTCAGGTTGAAATTGACAATATTCATCAACGACACACAACCGATGTGTATGAGCACGCCCTGACCATTACCGCCTGGCAACAGATCTACGATCAGCTGCATCCGGGGCAGTTTCGCGGCGAATTTACCGAAATCCTGCTCGATGAGATCCAGGTCTTCCGCGAATATACCGGGCTGGCGCTGCGCCAGTCCTGCCTGGTCTGGCCGAACTCCTTCTGGTTTGGCATTCCGGCGACCCGGGGTGAACAAGGTTTTATCGGCTCGCAGTGTCTGGGCCGGGCAGAAATCGCCACCCGTCCCGGCGGTACGGAGTTCGAGCTCAGCACGCCGGATGATTACACCATTCTCGGAGTAGTGATTTCGCAGGAGGTGATTGCGCGTCACGCCAGTTTCCTGCACCACCCGGAACGGGTGCTACATATGCTACGCAACCAGTCAGCGCTGGCGGTCCGCGAGCCGCATAAGGCCGCGCTGTGGGGGTTTGTCCAGCAGGCGCTGGCCACCTTTAGCGAGCATCCGGATACCCTTCATCAGCCGGCCGTGCGTAAAGTCCTGCGGGATAATCTGTTGCTGGCGATGGGCACGATGCTGGAAGAAGCGCAGCCGATGGTAAGTGCAGAGAGCGTCAGCCACCAGAGCTACCGCCGCCTGCTGGCGCAGGCGCGCGAATATGTGCTGGAAAACAGCGCGGAGCCGTTAACCGTTCTCGATCTGTGCCAGCAGCTGTACGTCAGCCGTCGCACCTTGCAGAACGCCTTCCATGCGATACTGGGGATTGGTCCTAACGCCTGGCTCAAACGGATCCGCCTGAACGCCGTGCGTCGGGAGCTGATAAGCCCCTGGTCAGAGCGCGAGACGGTCAAGGAGGCGGCCATGCAGTGGGGATTCTGGCATTTGGGGCAGTTCGCCACCGACTATCAGCAGCTGTTTGCTGAGAAACCGTCGATGACGCTGCACCATCGCCTGCGCCAGTGGGTGTGAGGGAAGAGACTCCGCTACCGGGTGGCCAGCCGCCATCCGGCCGTTACAGCCAGTCGCGCACCTGAATAAACTCGCTCAGCGCCGCCTCGGGGCTGCCGGGCTCGGGCTGATAATCATATTCCCAGCGCACCAGCGGCGGCATCGACATCAGAATCGACTCCGTACGCCCGCCGGTCTGCAGACCGAACAGGGTGCCGCGGTCCCAGACCAGATTGAACTCGACATAGCGGCCGCGACGGTAGAGTTGAAAGTGGCGCTCGCGTTCGCTGTACGGCGTGGCTTTCCGGCGTTCGACGATAGGTAAATAGGCGTCAGCATAGCCGTTCCCGACCGCCTGCATAAAGGCGAAGCAGTGGTCAAAATCCGGGGTGTTCAGGTCGTCAAAGAACAGACCGCCGATGCCGCGCTGCTCCTGGCGGTGCTTGAGATAGAAGTAATCATCGCACCATTTTTTATAACGCGGATAGACTTCCTCGCCGAACGGCAGACACAGATCGCGGGCGGTACGATGCCAGTGGACGGCATCCTCTTCAAAGCCGTAGTAAGGGGTTAAATCAAAGCCGCCGCCGAACCACCACACCGGGTCGGCGCCAGGCTTTTCGGCAATAAAGAACCGCACGTTGGCATGGCTGGTGGGCACGTAGGGGTTCAGCGGATGAACCACCAGCGAGACGCCCATGGCTTCAAAACTGCGTCCGGCCAGCTCCGGGCGGTGCGCGGTGGCGGAGGCAGGCATGGCGTCGCCATGGACGTGGGAAAAGTTGACCCCCGCCTGCTCGAACACCCGGCCTTCGCGCAGCACCCGGCTGCGTCCGCCGCCACCGCCTTCCCGCTGCCAGGCATCTTCAATAAACGGCGCGCCATCCACGGCGCTCAGCTGCTGACAGAGGTTGTCCTGGAGCTGGAGCAGAAAAGTTTTTACCTGCGCGGCATCGGGTTTCATTAACGTCTCTTCGAATGGGCTTTCTGGTTATCGAACCAGTGGAAATAGCTGATAATGCCGTTGGCAATCGCGGTGGCGATTTTCTGCCGGAAGGCGGTGGTGCCGAGCAGTTTCTCCTCGTTCGGGTTGGTGATAAACGAGGTTTCCACCAGCACGGACGGTATGGATGGTGACTTCAGCACCACGAACGCCGCCTGCTCGGTATTGCGGCTGTGCAGCTTATGTACCGGCTTGATCTTTTTCAGGATATGCGAGCCCAGCGTCAGGCTGTTTTTGATGGTGTCGGTCTGCACCAGATCGAACAGTACCTGCTGCAGCAGATGGTCTTTATCCGTCGCTTTCTTACCGGCGACCTCATCGGCGCGGTTTTCGCGATCGGAGAGGTATTTCGCCATGGCGCTACTGGCGCCGCGGTTTGACAGGGCGAACACCGAGGCGCCGGCGGCGCTCGGGTTGGTAAAACCATCGGCGTGGATTGACATAAACAGATCGGCGCCGTGCTGATGGGCGATCTCCACGCGGTCGTACAGCGGGATAAAGGTATCCCCGGTGCGGGTCAGGCGGGCGTCGATGCCGTTGCTGCGCAAAATGCTGCGCACGTTCTTAGCGATCGCCAACACCACATGCTTCTCTTTCGAGCCGTTATGGCCGATAGCGCCGGTATCGATGCCGCCGTGGCCCGGATCTAACATTACAATCCGGCGACCCCCGGCCTTTTTGGCGGCGGGTTTGCTATGTCCATTTGACGTTTTCAGTGGCTGTTCTTTTGCGCTGACCTGTGAGGCGACGCCGCTCAGCGTCATCGCAGCCAGCCCGGCTTTCAGCACCTGACGGCGCGAAGCAAGTATTTTTAAGGGTTTAAAAGTGCTCATTCGGCCTGAATTGTAAACAAGTGATGTCCAATGTTATATCGTATCGCGTTTGCCGTTACGACCATTCAAAATAAGAATTGTTTTACTTTTCATTTCAATACATGACAAAGTCATATTATGCCATTTTTTGTCGCTGATTTCGCCTGATATTGGCTATCAGTTATATTCGCGCCATAATCACTGTTTTTAACCGTCAATGGTGGGGAATACCATGGAGATTCGCGTTTTTCGCCAGCAGGATTTCGAAGAGGTTGTGACGCTGTGGGAGCGCTGCGATCTGCTGCGCCCGTGGAACGATCCGGAGATGGATATTGAGCGCAAGCTGAATCACGACGTCAGCCTGTTTCTGGTGGCGGAAGTGAATGGCGAAGTGGTCGGCACGGTGATGGGCGGATATGACGGTCATCGCGGATCGGCCTATTATCTCGGCGTCCATCCGGAATATCGCGGCCGGGGTATCGCGAACGCGCTGCTCAACCGTCTGGAGAAAAAGCTGATTGCCCGCGGCTGCCCGAAAATCAACATTATGGTCCGTGAAGACAATGATGTGGTGCAGGGAATGTACGAGCGGTTGGGCTATGAGTACGCCGATGTCCTGACCCTGGGCAAGCGCCTGATCGAAGATGAAGAATACTGAGTTTATCCCCGCCGATTTTGATGCCCATGGCCGTCTGCGCCTGCCTTTGCTTTTCTGGTGCGTGCTGTTGTTGCAGGCCCGCACGTGGGTGCTGTTTTTGATGGCCGGCGCATCGCGCCAGCAGGGCGACGCGATTCTTAATCTGTTCTATCCCGATCACGAGCGCTTCTGGCTTGGTTTACTGCCAGGCGTGCCGGCGGTGCTGGCCTTTCTGCTTAGCGGCTATCGTCAGCGCCTGCCGCGCCTGTGGCGGGCGATGCGCTGGCTGCTGGTGCTATCGCAAGTGCTGCTGTTGCTGTGGCAGCCGATGCTATGGCTGAGCGGCGAATCTCCCTCCTCGTTGACCATTGCGCTGCTGGTCGCGGATGGCTATGCCCTGTGGTGGCTGTTAACCAGCCGTCGCCTGGGCGCCTGTTTTCACCAGACCACCTTTTAATGGCACTTTTTGCCGATCGTGAACTCCAACATGCGTTGAATGACTCAGAAAGGATTGAGATATGAAATCGCTACGTGTAATGCTCTGTGCGCTTCCGCTGGCGCTGACCGGCTGCTCCACGATGAGCGCAGTCAACTGGTCGGCGGCCTATCCGTGGAACTGGTTTGGCGCTTCCACCGAGGTGACCGAGCAGGGAGTGGGTAAACTGACGGCTTCCACGCCGCTCAATGAACAGGCGATTAGCGATGCGCTGGGCAGCGACTACCGTTTACGCAGCGGAATGAAGACCGATAAGGGCAATATCGTCCACTGCTTTGAAGCGCTGAAAAACAACAGCGTGGCGCTGACCATCAATGGCGACAACGGTGCTATCAGCCGGATTGACGTGCGTGATGCGGATATCAAAACCGCCAGCGGCGTGAAAATCGGCACACCGTTTAGCGACCTGTACAGCAAAGCCTTCGGCAACTGCCAGAAAGGCAGCCATGACAACGGGGCGGTCGTCGAGTGTCAGGCCGAGGGGAGCCAGCATATCAGCTATGCCTTCACTGGCCACTGGAGCGGTCCGGACGAGCTGATGCCCTCCGACGATACGCTGAAAAACTGGAAGGTCAGCAAGATTATCTGGCGTCGCTAAATTGATCTGAAGAGACACGACAGCTCTGAAAAACGGTTACAATGGCGCGTTAGCAACGCGACAGCGTTGTGGTTGCATCATTTCAGGAGGAGCGATGTCTCAGGTTCAGAGCGGCATTTTGCCGGAACATT
Source organism: Klebsiella sp. KPN54798 (assembly GCF_021184225.1). Classification (NCBI taxonomy): domain Bacteria; kingdom Pseudomonadati; phylum Pseudomonadota; class Gammaproteobacteria; order Enterobacterales; family Enterobacteriaceae; genus Klebsiella; species Klebsiella sp. KPN54798. The sequence continues at coordinate 1,404,539 of NZ_CP089234.1, forward strand.
GCCGCGCGGCGATTTGGATTGAAGCCAATCTCAAAGGGGACGTTAACGCCCTGCGCGAAGCGAGCAAAATTTTTGTCGATAACGTGGCCACCTTCCAGGCTAAATTCCCCGACGCCAAACTCGGTGCGGTGGTGGCGTTCGGCAATAACGTCTGGCGTCAGCTGAGCGGCGGCGAAGGGGCGGATGAGTTAAAAGATTTCCCGGTCTATGGCAAAGGGCTGGCGCCGTCCACCCAGTATGACCTGCTGATTCATATTTTATCCGCCCGTCATGAAGTTAACTTCTCGGTGGCGCAGGCCGCGCTGGCCGCCTTTGGCGACGCTATCGACGTGAAAGAAGAGATCCACGGCTTCCGCTGGGTGGAAGAGCGTGACCTCAGCGGCTTCGTCGATGGCACCGAAAACCCGGCGGGGGAAGAAACCCGCCGCGAAGTGGCGGTCATTAAAGACGGCGTGGATGCGGGCGGCAGCTACGTGTTCGTCCAGCGCTGGGAGCATAATCTCAAACAGCTGAACCGCATGAGCGTGCCGGATCAGGAGATGATGATCGGCCGTACTAAAGACGCTAACGAAGAGATCGATGGCGATGAACGTCCGGTCACGTCGCACCTGAGCCGCGTGGACTTAAAAGAAGATGGCAAAGGGTTGAAAATCGTCCGTCAGAGCCTGCCGTACGGCACCGCCAGCGGCACCCATGGCCTCTATTTCTGCGCCTACTGCGCGCGCCTGTATAACATCGAGCAGCAGCTGCTGAGCATGTTTGGCGATACCGACGGTAAACGCGACGCGATGCTGCGCTTCACCAAACCGGTGACCGGCGGGTATTACTTCGCCCCGTCGCTGGAGCGTATCCAGGCGCTGTAATTTTTCCCCTCCCCCTAACCCTCTCCCCAAAGGGGAGAGGGGACGGTAAGGTGCGGCTATGGGATCTGCGTGCGGATTCTTTTACTCCCTCTCCCTCAGTCAGAGGGGAGGGGTGAGGGCATCGGCGACTCAGGCGCTTCAAGTATCCCCTCCATCACCGCATCACCATGCTCTTCAAACTTATTATTCCAGAAGCGTAAAACTCGCCATCCCTCGCTCTGTTGCCAGCGGGTGCGGCGTCATCGTGTTGGCCGCCGTCCAGTCCAATCGCCAGCCGTATTGCGCAGCAGGCGAAATCGAGAATATAGGGGCCAACGGGGTGCTGACGGCGAAACGTGTCGCTAGCAAAACGGCGGTTGCGCAGTCAGTACCCTGGTCGACGTTCTGCGGGCGTTAAGCTACGTCTGAGCTGACGAGCAAATATCTATATGTTTTTCATATAAACACAGTGCACGCCTGGCTGCCGTTTGTCACAATGACCCGTCTAATCTGCGAGCCGCTTTCAGCTATGCTTTGCCAGTTGCTTATTCCCTTTTCGACTTCCAAATCGCCAAACGGTATATAAAACCGTTACTCCTTTCGTACCCGTTATAAATATGATGATCATCAGAAAATGTTCAACGTTGATAAGGGTGCGCAATGGCCGTTAAATCACTGAAAAAAGGATATCTGGCGCTGGCGGCTTCCATGCTGCTGGTGGCGCAGGCGCAGGCGACGGAGCTGCTGAACAGCTCCTATGATGTCTCCCGCGAGCTGTTTGCCGCCCTTAACCCGCCTTTTGAGCAGCAGTGGGCGAAAGACAATGGCGGGGACAAGCTGACCATCAAGCAGTCGCATGCCGGTTCATCCAAGCAGGCACTGGCTATTTTGCAGGGCCTGAAGGCGGACGTGGTCACCTACAACCAGGTGACGGACGTGCAGATCCTGCATGACAAAGGCAACCTGATCCCGGCCGACTGGCAAAGCCGTCTGCCGAACAACAGCTCACCGTTCTATTCGACGATGGGTTTCCTGGTGCGTAAAGGCAATCCGAAAAACATTCATGACTGGAACGATCTGGTTCGCTCTGACGTCAAGCTGATCTTCCCGAACCCGAAAACCTCGGGTAACGCCCGATACACCTACCTGGCGGCATGGGGCGCGGCGGATAAAGCCGATGGCGGCGATAAAGCTAAAACCGAACAGTTTATGACTCAGTTTCTCAAGAACGTCGAAGTCTTTGACACCGGCGGGCGCGGAGCGACCACCACCTTCGCCGAGCGCGGCCTCGGCGATGTGCTGATTAGCTTCGAATCGGAAGTGAACAATATTCGCAAGCAGTATGAGGCGCAGGGATTTGAAGTGGTTATCCCGAAAACCAACATTCTGGCGGAGTTCCCGGTAGCCTGGGTCGATAAAAACGTCAAAGCCAATGGCACGGAAAAGGCGGCGAAAGCCTACCTGAACTGGCTCTATACGCCACAGGCGCAAACTATCATTACCGACTACTACTATCGGGTAAACAACCCGAAAGTGATGGATGCTCTGAAGGATAAATTCCCGCAGACCGAGCTGTTCCGCGTGGAAGATAAGTTTGGCTCCTGGCCTGAGGTGATGAAAACCCATTTCGCCAGCGGCGGCGAACTGGACAAACTGCTGGCGGCGGGGCGTAAGTAATGTTTGCTGTGTCGTCCAAGCGCGTGCTGCCGGGCTTTACCCTGAGCCTTGGCACCAGCCTGCTGTTTGTCTGTCTGATTTTGTTATTACCGCTCAGCGCGTTGGTGATGCAGCTGGCGCAGATGAGTTGGGCGCAGTACTGGGATGTGATCACCAACCCGCAGGTGGTGGCCGCCTATAAGGTGACGCTGCTGTCGGCGTTTGTGGCCTCGATTTTTAACGGCGTCTTTGGTCTGCTGATGGCCTGGATCCTGACCCGCTATCGTTTTCCGGGCCGCACGCTGCTGGATGCCTTAATGGACCTGCCGTTTGCGCTGCCGACGGCGGTAGCCGGTCTGACCCTGGCCTCGCTGTTTTCGGTGAACGGTATTTACGGGGAATGGCTGGCGAAGTTCGATATTAAAGTCACCTATACCTGGCTCGGTATCGCCGTGGCGATGGCCTTCACCAGCATCCCGTTTGTGGTACGCACCGTGCAGCCGGTGCTGGAAGAGTTGGGGCCCGAGTATGAGGAAGCGGCGGAAACGCTGGGCGCCACGCGCTGGCAGAGTTTCCGCAAGGTAGTGCTGCCGGAGCTGTCGCCGGCGCTGCTGGCGGGCATTGCTCTGTCGTTTACCCGCAGCCTCGGCGAATTCGGCGCGGTGATTTTTATCGCCGGTAACATCGCGTGGAAGACGGAAGTGACGTCGCTGATGATCTTTATTCGTCTGCAGGAGTTTGACTATCCGGCGGCGAGCGCCATCGCCTCGGTGATCCTGGCCGCCTCACTGCTGCTGCTGTTTTCCATCAATACCCTGCAGAGTCGCTTTGGTCGACGCGTGGTAGGTCACTAATGGCGGAAGTTACTCAATTGAAACGCTACGACGCGCCCCGTATCAACTGGGGAAAATGGTTTCTGATTGGCGTCGGGATGCTGGTCTCCGCCTTCATCCTTGTGGTGCCGATGCTCTACATCTTTATCCAGGCCTTCAGCAAAGGATTGATGCCGGTGCTGGAAAACCTGGCGAACCCGGACATGCTGCATGCCATCTGGCTGACGGTGATGATTGCGTTGATTACCGTACCGGTGAACCTGGTGTTCGGTACCTTGCTGGCCTGGCTGGTGACACGTTTTACCTTTCCGGGGCGCCAGCTGCTGCTGACGTTGCTGGATATCCCGTTCGCCGTCTCGCCGGTGGTGGCCGGTCTGGTGTATCTGCTGTTTTACGGCTCTAACGGTCCGCTGGGCGGCTGGCTTGACGCGCATAATCTGCAAATCATGTTCGCCTGGCCGGGCATGGTGCTGGCGACCATCTTTGTTACCTGTCCGTTTGTGGTGCGTGAGCTGGTGCCGGTGATGATGAGTCAGGGCAGTCATGAAGATGAGGCCGCGGTGCTGCTGGGCGCGTCCGGTTGGCAGATGTTCCGCCGGGTGACGTTGCCCAATATTCGCTGGGCGCTGCTGTACGGCGTGGTGCTGACCAACGCCCGCGCCATCGGCGAATTTGGCGCGGTGTCGGTGGTTTCCGGCTCGATCCGCGGCGAAACGCTGTCGCTGCCGCTGCAAATTGAACTACTGGAGCAGGATTACAACACCGTCGGCTCGTTTACCGCCGCTGCCCTGCTGACGTTAATGGCTATTCTGACCCTGTTTTTAAAGAGTATGTTGCAATGGCGTCTGGCCAATCAGAAAGAACGCGCGCAACAGGAGGGAAATCATGAGCATTGAGATTGCCAATATTAAGAAATCGTTTGGTCGCACCCAGGTGCTGAATGATATCTCGTTGGATATCCCTTCCGGACAAATGGTTGCGCTGCTGGGGCCCTCGGGCTCCGGAAAAACCACCCTGCTGCGAATTATCGCCGGTCTGGAGCATCAGACCAGCGGTCATATCCGCTTCCACGGTACCGACGTCAGCCGGATGCACGCTCGCGACCGTAAAGTGGGCTTCGTTTTCCAGCACTATGCGCTGTTCCGCCATATGACGGTGTTCGATAACATCGCCTTTGGCCTGACCGTGCTGCCGCGCCGCGAACGCCCCAATGCGGCGGCGATTAAAGCCAAGGTGACCAAACTGCTGGAGATGGTGCAGCTGGCCCATCTGGCGGATCGCTATCCGGCGCAGCTGTCCGGAGGCCAGAAGCAGCGCGTGGCGCTGGCGCGCGCCCTGGCGGTGGAGCCGCAAATTTTGCTGCTGGATGAACCTTTCGGTGCGCTGGATGCGCAGGTGCGTAAAGAGCTGCGCCGCTGGCTGCGTCAGCTGCATGAAGAGCTGAAATTCACCAGCGTGTTCGTCACCCACGATCAGGAAGAGGCGATGGAAGTTGCCGACCGGGTGGTGGTAATGAGCCAGGGCAACATCGAACAGGCCGATGCCCCGGAGCGCGTATGGCGTGAGCCGTCTACCCGTTTCGTGCTGGAGTTTATGGGGGAAGTGAACCGCCTGCAGGGGGTCATCCGCGGTGGACAGTTCCACGTCGGCGCCCACCGCTGGCCGTTAGGCTATACCCCGGCATACCAGGGGCCAGTGGACCTGTTCCTGCGCCCATGGGAAGTGGACATCAGCCGGCGGACCAGCCTGGATTCGCCGCTGCCGGTGCAGGTCCTGGAGGCCAGTCCGAAAGGGCACTACACCCAATTAGTCGTCCAGCCTCTGGGGTGGTATGACGAACCGCTGAGCGTGGTGTTAACGGGCGACGAGGCGCCGTCCCGCGGCGAACGGCTGTTCGTCGGGCTGCAAAACGCGCGTTTGTACAACGGTACCGAGCGTATCGAGCCGCGCGGCGAGCTTGCTCTGGCGGAGTCGGCCTGATAGCTTAAATCCATGTGCTTTTGCCGGGTGAGGCTCTGCTTACCCGGTCTGGAATTATCACGCGTCTGCCAGGCCGGGTAAGCGAAGCGCCGCCCGGCTTTTTTATTGAGTAAAAATCGTGAATACACTCGAACAAACCATCGGCAATACCCCTCTGGTCAAACTTCAGCGTCTGGGACCGGACAACGGCAGCGAAGTCTGGGTCAAACTCGAAGGCAATAATCCGGCCGGCTCGGTGAAAGATCGCGCCGCGCTGTCAATGATCGTTGAAGCGGAAAAGCGCGGCGAAATTCAGTCCGGAGACGTGCTGATCGAAGCGACCAGCGGCAACACCGGTATTGCGCTGGCGATGATCGCCGCGCTGAAAGGCTACCGGATGAAGCTGCTGATGCCCGACAACATGAGCCAGGAGCGTCGGGCCGCGATGCGCGCTTACGGCGCCGAGCTTATCCTGGTCAGCAAAGAGCAGGGGATGGAGGGTGCCCGCGACCTGGCTCTGGAGATGGCCCAGCGCGGCGAAGGCAAACTGCTCGATCAGTTTAACAACCCGGATAACCCCTACGCCCACTACACCACCACCGGCCCGGAAATCTGGCAGCAGACCGCGGGGCGTATCACCCACTTTGTCTCCAGTATGGGGACCACTGGCACCATTACCGGCGTGTCACGTTTTCTGCGTGAACAGAGTAAACCGGTGACCATTGTTGGCCTGCAGCCGGAAGAGGGGAGCAGTATTCCCGGGATCCGCCGCTGGCCGGCAGAGTATATGCCGGGGATCTTTAACGCTTCGCTGGTGGATACGGTGCTGGATATTCATCAGCAGGATGCCGAGAACACCATGCGTCAGCTGGCGGTGCGGGAAGGCATTTTCTGCGGCGTCAGTTCGGGCGGCGCGGTAGCGGGCGCGTTACGCATAGCCCGCGAAAATCCTGGCGCGGTGGTGGTGGCGATTGTCTGCGATCGCGGCGATCGTTACCTTTCCACCGGCGTGTTCGGCGAAGAACACTTTAGCCAGGGGGCGGGCATTTAATCATCAAGCAGGTCGGTGCCGTAGGAGTTATCGACGGTGCACAGCCAGCGTTCGCCCTGCTTCTGAAAGACATAGGTGGCGCGTCGCGTGACCTGGGATATCCCGTCCGCCGTCGGGATATCCAGCCGGGTCTCCATAATCACCAGCGCATTGCCGCCGCCTTCAATAACCTCCATTTTCCCTTGAGTCACCACCAGTCGGTGCTGGAAATAGTCGGCAATGGCGATAAAGGCTTTGCGGATATTCTCTTTCCCTCTGACCACCATGCCCGGTTTGACGACCAGCGCGGCGTCTTCTGCGTAATAACTCATCAGGGTATCGTAATCTTCCTGCGAGATAGCGCGATCGCAGGCTTCAATGACCGCTTTCAGTGCCGGGTCAGCGTGATGCATCTCTGGTGCTCCTTGTTGTGAGCGATTTGTCCGCCTCGGCGATCAGGGCATGCAGGTAAGACTAGCCTGCTGTCGTTTATTTTTCATTAATTTGTCGGCAGCTGCCATCACTCCCCGATACGTTCGGTGGACTGCCTGCGTCAGGGGGCGTCTAAGGCCTGCGCAATATCGGCCGCCAGGCGGGAAATCTCAGCGTCACTCAGACGGCCCAGCGACAGGCGTAGCCCGTGGGAGGGCGTACGGATGCCAAACACCTCTCCCTCCCGGACCAGCCAGCCGGCGCGGGCCAGGCGTAAGGCGTAGGGCTGGCTCGCCGCTGGCAGCGGCAGCCAGAAATTGAGGCCATCCCCTGGCGTAGCATGGCTGAAGCCGTGCCGGGCCAGCGCCGCCGCCAGTTTCTCATTCTGCTGGCGATAGTGACGACGAGTCTCCGTCATCGAGGCGATAAACGCCTCGTCGGTCAGGCAGGCCAGCGTCAGGTCCTGCAGCAGATGGCTGACCCACTGGCTGCCGGCGTTAAGCCGCAGGCGCAGCGCCGCTGAAGTAGCGGCATCGCTGGCGATAAAGGCCAGCCGCAGGTCTGGTCCGAGGGTTTTTGACATTGAGCGCACCAGCGCCCAGCGTTGGGTGCTTGCAGGAAGAGGGGAGTGCCATGGCGTGGCCGACAGCAGGGCAAAATGGTCATCAACAATCGCCAGTACCTGCGGATAGCGGGCTAGCACCTCCCGCAGGGCATGCGCCCGGGTTTCCGTCAGGCTACAGCCGGTAGGATTATGCGCGCGCGGGGTTAAGATCACCGCCCGTGCGCCGTTGCGTAACGCCTCCTCCAGGCCGTCAGGATCCATCCCTTCGGCATCCACCGCCACCGGGCAGGGGGTAAAACCGGCGTAACGCACCATATTGATGCTGCTGAGAAAACAGGGATCTTCCACCACAACGCCGTCGCCGGGGAGCAGCAGGGCGCACAGCAGGCGCTCCAGGGCGTCTATCGCCCCGCTGGCGAGATTCACCGCAAAGGGAACGGCTATCTCTCTGGCAAACCACGCCTCGGCCCATTGGCCAAGCCGCGGCTCAATGGGCGCATCGCCATACAGGCGGGGCGTGCGGGCAATCTGGCCCAGATAGCGGGGTAAATCAGGCAGTCTGGCTGGATCCGGATTGCCGCTGGAGATATCGTTCAGCGGGGTCGTTGGGTCACCTCCCTCCAGCGCCGGCAGTGTGTCCCGCGCTTTAATGGCTGTACCGTTGCGTCCCTGACTGACGGCCAGCCCGGAGGTCACCAGCCGTTTATAGGCGGCGGCGACAGTGTTGCGATTCACTGCAAGCTGGCTGGCGAGTTCACGTACCGGCGGCAGAACCTCTCCGGGCTGCAACCCGCCGCTCTGCACCAGATGGCGGATATTATCGAAGATTTCGCTGGCGGTTTTTCCGGCTAACATTATTGACCTATGACAAAATGGAATTTAGCATAGGACGAATCATAATCAGTGCGTGACCCGCTGTCCAGCGGGGGGAGAAAAGATGGGCCAGCAGGATGATATACAATCAGTGCTCTTTCACGACAAAAGCCGGGCGTCGGAAGTGGATATCGTCGCCGTGCAGTCGCAGGTAGTCTATGGCAGCGTCGGCAACAGCATCGCGGTTCCGGCGATTAAACAGCATGGTCTGCGCGTGCTGGCGGTGCCGACGGTGCTGTTCAGTAATACGCCCCATTATGAGACGTTCTATGGCGGCATTATTCCGGAAGAGTGGTTTGTCGGGTATCTGCAGGCGCTGGAGGAGCGCGACGCGCTGCGCGAACTGCGTGCGGTCACCACCGGCTATATGGGCAGCGCAGTGCAAATCGAACGCCTGGCGCAGTGGCTGACGCGCGTACGGGCCCGCCATCCCGGGTTGTGCATTCTCGTGGATCCGGTCATCGGCGATGTCGACAGCGGCATCTATGTCAAGGCTGAGATCCCGGACGCCTATCGTCAGCACCTGCTGCCGCTGGCGCAAGGGATCACCCCCAATCTGTTCGAACTGGAGACGCTGAGCGGCCAGCGCTGTCGCGATCGGCAGGAGGCGGTCGCCGCGGCGCGAAGCCTGCTGTCGGACACCCTCAAATGGGTGGTGATCACCAGCGCGCCGGGAGAGGCCGATTCGAGGATCAATGTGCTGGTGGTGACGGCCGATGCAGTGGAAGTGGTGGTTCACCCGCGGGTGGAGACAGACTTAAAAGGAACCGGCGATCTGTTCTGCGCGGAGCTGGTGAGCGGGTTGCTTTCCGGCCTGGCGCTGGGGGCAGCGACGCAGGCTGCTGCCCAGCGCGTGCTGGAGGTGATGAACTGGACTGCCGCCCAGGGGTGTGACGAATTGATCCTACCGCCGCTGGAGCAAAGCAGATGAAAAGCTATCGGTTAGTGATCCGCCAGCAGGGACGCATTGTTGGTCATTTTGATACGACAGGTGAGGCGGCGCTGGAGGATGCCTGCGTGGCGCGGTCGCTGTTCGGCCTGGCCGGTGGATATCAGTGCGAACTGCTGGTCGCTGACAGCGAGCGGCGAATTCTGGAGAGCACCCCGGAGGGATTGCGCGTCTTGTCCCGCGAGAAGTGCTATCGACCGCTAACCTGCGCGGTATAAAAAAATGGCGCCTTTCGGCGCCATTTTTATGCAGCAAGCATTACTTCTTGATGCGAATTACCGGGGTTTCACCCACGGTCACGCTACCGGACAGTTTGATCAGCTCTTTGATCTCGTCCATGTTGGAGATAACCACCGGCGTCAGAGTCGACTTGGCTTTCTCTTCCAGCAGCGGCAGATCAAATTCGATAACCGGATCGCCGACTTTCACGCGCTGACCTTCTTCAGCGATACGCTTGAAGCCTTCGCCTTTCAGTTCAACGGTATCAATACCGAAGTGAACGAACAGCTCAATGCCGCTATCAGATTCAATAGAGAACGCGTGGTTGGTTTCGAAAATTTTACCAATGGTACCGTCTACCGGCGCGACCATTTTGTTGCCAGTCGGTTTGATGGCAATCCCATCGCCCACAATTTTTTCCGCAAAAACCACATCCGGCACGTCTTCAATGTTGACGATCTCACCGGAGAGGGGAGCAACAATCTCAATAGTTCCGGTGTCTTTCTTGTCATCAGAAACCAGAGATTTCAATTTATCAAACAAACCCATGATCTTCTCCTAAGCAGTAATTTGGGCCGCGCATCTCGTGGATTAGCAGATTGTTTTTTCTTCAATGAACTTGTTAACCAGCGTCATTAACTCGTCCGTTGTCGGTTGAGCAAGAGCCTGCTCTGCTAATACTTTCGCATCTTCGAAGTTCGTATTACGAATAATCTTCTTGATGCGCGGGATGGAAATGGCGCTCATAGAGAATTCGTCCAGCCCCATACCCAGCAACAGAAGTGTAGCACGTTCATCGCCCGCAAGCTCACCGCACATGCCAGTCCATTTACCTTCAGCGTGAGAAGCATCAATAACTTGCTTAATCAGATTCAGTACAGACGGTGACATCGGCTGGTAAAGATGTGAAATCATATCATTACCACGGTCAACTGCCAGAGTATATTGCGTTAAATCATTGGTGCCGATACTAAAGAAATCAACTTCTTTGGCCAGATGACGAGCAATGGTCGCCGCAGCCGGTGTTTCCACCATCACGCCGATCTCAATGGATTCGTCAAATGCTTTACCTTCGTCACGCAGTTCCTGTTTGTAGATTTCGATCTCTTTCTTCAGCGCACGCACTTCTTCAACAGAGATGATCATCGGGAACATAATGCGCAGCTTACCGAAAGCGGAGGCACGCAGGATGGCGCGAACCTGGTCGCGCAGGATCTCTTTACGATCCATCGCAATACGCACGGCACGCCAGCCGAGGAACGGGTTCTCTTCTTTCGGGAAGTTCATGTACGGCAGCTCTTTGTCGCCGCCGATATCCATGGTACGGACGATAACGGCCTGAGAGCCACAGGCCTCAGCCACCGCTTTATAAGCCGCAAACTGTTCTTCTTCAGTTGGCAGCGCGTCACGGTCCATGAACAGGAATTCGGTACGATACAGACCTACGCCTTCGGCGCCGTTGCGCTCAGCACCTTCGACATCGCGAACGGTACCAATGTTGGCGCAGACTTCAACCTGATGGCCGTCGAGGGTAATCGCCGGCAGATCTTTCAGTTTCGCCAGTTCGGCTTTTTCTTCCGCAACCTGAGCCTGCAGACTACGCAGCGCTTCAATTTGCTCGTTAGACGGGTTGATCAGAACCTGGTTGTTCACCGCGTCGAGAATCAGATAGTCGCCGTTTTTCACCTGCGCCGTGATGCTGCCGGTGCCCACGATGGCCGGCAATTCCAGGGAACGCGCCATGATAGAGGTGTGGGAGGTACGACCGCCCGCATCGGTGATGAAACCCAGCACTTTTTTCAGGTTCAGCTGTGCGGTTTCAGACGGGGTCAGATCGGCGGCGACGAGGATGACTTCATCCTGAATCGCACTCAGATCGATGATTGCCAGACCAAGGATGTTGCGCAGCAGGCGCTTACCGATATCACGTACGTCAGCCGCACGTTCTTTCAGGTATTCATCATCCAGCTCTTCCAGGGCAGTGGCCTGACCGTCGATAACTTCATTGGCTGCCGCGTCGGCAGTCATGTGCTTATCTTTAATCAGGGCTATGATTTCCTGCTCAAGCTCCTCATCTTCCAGCAGCATAATATGCCCTTCGAAGATGGCTTCTTTTTCTTCACCGAAAGTTTCACCAGCTTTGGTTTTGATGACCTCCAGCTGGGCGGAGGCCTTGGCGCGGCCGCTCAGGAAACGTTCGACTTCCTGATCAACCTTATCGGCAGAAATTTTCTTCCGGTCGATGACAATTTCATCTTCCTTCAGCAGCAATGCTTTGCCGAAGGCGATACCCGGGGATGCTAAAATGCCTGAAATCATAACCCTACCTTACTTGTGACTGATATGAAAAAGAACCCGTGAACTTACTCGAGTTCAGCCATCAGTTTAACCAGATGCTCAACAGCTTTCTGCTCATCTTCGCCTTCAGCGGAGAGGGTCACTACGGTGCCCTGGGTCAGGCCCAGAGTCTGCAGTTTGAACAGGCTTTTGGCGCTGGCGCTTTTGCCGTTGGAGGTTACAGTGATCTCAGAAGTGAAGCCTTTAGCTTCTTTAACAAACTGAGCAGCAGGGCGGGTGTGCAGACCGTTCGGAGCGGTAATGGTAACTTCTTGCTGGAACATTATATTTCCCCAACTTATAGGTTTAGTGTTGTGGACCTAAAGTCTAGTCTAACGACTCGACTTTAGCCTGTATTGTTAGCGCCGGCGTTACGTTTCCGGCCTTGGCGTCGGCAGCGCCTGGCGCTGCGAAGACCTGCGGGCCATTGACGTCTAGCACGTCATTAAACATTATGCCGCGAAAGGAAGACTTGAACCAAATCATAAAATCGATTCAGCTGGCGGAAATCCTCTTCTGAATAATTTCGCGCATCAAAATAAATGTGCTGGTTAAATACCAGACCCTACGAGGTGAATCAATGCCAGGAGGGGTAAAACTATGACGTGTGCCACAAAAAAGCACCCGGAAAGGTGCTTTTTTACACATTATTTACAAGCTGGCACTACTGTTGCAGCTCTTTCTCAGTGAAGAGATCGGCGAACAGCGCGGTGCTTAAATAACGCTCACCTGAGGAAGGCAGGATAACCACAATATTCTTATTGGTAAAGGCCTCATCTTCCTGCAGCTTCAGCGCGGCGGCAACGGCGGCCCCGGAAGAGATACCCGCCAGGATGCCTTCTTCTTCCATCAGGCGGCGCGCCGTGGAGATAGCTTCCTCGTTGGTAATGCCGATCACTTTGTCGACCAGCTTCAGATCCAAGTTGCCAGGAATGAAGCCGGCGCCGATACCCTGAATTTTGTGCGGACCCGGCTTGAGCTCTTCCCCCGCCAGCGCCTGGGCGATCACCGGGGAATCGGTCGGTTCAACGGCGACGGTGATCAGATCTTTTTTACCTTTGGTGTTTTTGATATAGCGGCTGACGCCGGTCAGCGTTCCGCCGGTACCTACGCCGGAGATAAACACATCCACCTGACCATCGGTATCTTCCCAGATTTCCGGGCCGGTAGTCTTCTCGTGGATTTCCGGGTTAGCCGGGTTGCTGAACTGCTGCAGTAGCAGGAATTGTTCCGGGTTGCTGGCGACAATCTCTTCCGCTTTCTGGATAGCGCCTTTCATGCCTTTGGCGCCTTCGGTCAGCACCAGGTTGGCGCCCAGGGCTTTCAGCAGCTTACGACGCTCGATGCTCATGGTTTCCGGCATGGTTAGCGTCAGTTTGTAGCCGCGGGCCGCCGCCACGTAGGCGAGGGCGATACCGGTGTTGCCGCTGGTCGGCTCGACCAGTTCCACGCCAGGTTTCAGAACGCCGCGCTTTTCAGCATCCCAGATCATATTGGCGCCGATACGGCATTTTACGCTAAAGCTCGGGTTACGAGATTCTACCTTTGCCAGGATACGGCCATTACCGATGCGGTTCAGTCGTACCAGCGGCGTATGACCGATAGTCAGGGAGTTGTCTTCAAAAATCTTACTCATGGCCCGTCCTTAACTGTATGAAATTTGGGGGTACGGCATCAGCATACCCGCTTAAAGAATATGCGGAAGTAAGGATTTAGCATATCTATATGCGGAAGGGAAATAATGATAAGCAAGAAGGAATAAGCGCGATATAAGGGAGCGGTCTTTGCCGCCCCCCAAGTGAAGGTGTTACCGCTATTTCCAGCTGGCGTGTCTATCGCGATAGCAATCGACCCACATGGCGGTGGCGCCGCAGATAGCCACCGGGAGGATCACCAGGTTTAACACCGGGATCATTGTGAACAGGCTGGTGAGCGCCCCAAACTGCATATTCATCACTTTGCGACTGCGCAGCGCTTCGCGCATGGTTTTGAAGGGAACCTTGTGATTATCAAAGGGATAATCACAGTATTGAATCGCCAGCATCCATGCGCTGAACAGGAACCAGAGTACCGGGGCTACCGTCTGGCCAACGCCGGGAATAAAGTAGAGCAGCAACAGCACGATGGCGCGCGGCAGATACCAGGCCAGCTTCTGCCACTCACGCTTCATAATCCGCGGAATATCTTTCATGATGCCAAAGACGCCGACGTCCGGCGGGGTAGCGCCGGTCAGGCGCGCTTCCAGCTGTTCCGCCAGCAGGCCGCTGAACGGCGCGGCTATCCAGTTGGCGATCGTCGAAAAGAAGTAGCCAAACACCAGCAGGATTGAGAGCACTACCACCGGCCACAGCAGGTAGTTTAGCCACTGCAGCCAGTCCGGCACATGGCTCATCAGCGAGGGGATCCAGCTGCCGAGACGGGTAAACAGCCACCAGAAGGCAGCGCCCATCAGCAGCACGTTAACCAGTAAAGGCAGGAAGACATAACGCCGTATGCCCGGCAGCCCGATGAGTTTCCAGCCCTGCGAAAAATAATAAACGCCGCTGCGCGGGGTCGGTGCGGATGATGAAACCATAGCCAGGCATTGCTCCTTTTTTAACATCCGGTGTGAATGCTCGCTTATTTTATCGGGTCGTCAGACAATAACCAGTTAGGAAATGTTCGAAAAAACAGCAAAAAGCACGATTTAGTTCATCTTTATGTGGTGAAAGCGACCGACGCACTTGCACTTGAGGTAATCGGCAAATACTCTTAGTGAGTAAATGTTTGCCGTGGTGGCAAGGTGTTAGAACAACAGAGAATATAATGATGCAGGATTTGCGTCTGATATTAATCATTGTTGGCGCGATCGCCATAATCGCTTTACTGGTACATGGTTTCTGGACCAGCCGTAAAGAACGTTCTTCGATGTTTCGCGATCGCCCACTGAAACGTATGAAGTCGCGCGACGATGAGTCGGAAAACGACGACTTTGATGATAATGTTGAAGGCGTAGGAGAAGTCCGCGTTCATCCGGTGACTCACGCCCCGCACGGCGCGCATGGGGAGCATGAAGCCCCTCGTCAGGCGCCGCAGCACCAGTACCAGCCGCCTTACGAGCGCCAGATGCAGCAGCCTGGGCGTCCTGAAGAACCGGTTCGCCAGCCGCCGCAGCCGCCGCGCCAGGCCCCGGTTCCACCGCAGCAACAGCCTGCGCCGCATGCGGCTCCGCAGCCTGGCTGGCAACAGCCGCAACCTGCGCAGCCGCCCGTACAACCGCAACACCAGCCGCAGCCTGTTGTGCAGCAGCCTGTCGCGCCGCAACCGGTGACGCCGACCGTCGCTCAGCCGCAGCCAGCCGCCCCGCAGCAGCCTGCGCCACAGCCTGTTGCCGCGTCGCAGCCCGCCGTCGCGGAACCGCAGCCGGTAGAGCCGCAGCAGCCCGCCGCGCCGCAGCCGAAAGAGCGCAAAGAGACGGTCATTGTGATGAATGTCGCCGCGCATCATGGCGCCCAGCTTAACGGTGAAGTGCTGATCAACAGTATCCAGCAGGCCGGCTTTAAGTTTGGTGAAATGAATATTTTCCACCGCCACCTAAGTCCGGACGGCAGCGGTCCGGTGTTGTTCAGTCTGGCCAACATGGTGAAACCGGGAACCTTCAATCCGGACAGCATGGCGGATATGATGACCCCTGGGGTGACTATCTTTATGCAGGTCCCTTCTTACGGCGATGAATTGCAGAACTTCAAGCTGATGCTGCAGTCTGCGCAGTATATCGCTGACGAAGTGGGCGGCGTGGTGCTTGACGATCAGCGTCGCATGATGACGCCGCAAAAACTGCGTGAATACCAGGATCGTATTCGCGAAGTGAAAGACGCGAACGCCTGACGTTCCGCGTTAACTCAATTCCTTCTCAACCCCCGCCTGTCGGGGGTTTTTTATCATTGATGGTGTGATATGGAACCAATCGAACAACAACTGACTGAACTGCGAACCACGCTTCGCCATCATGAATATCTGTACCACGTTATGGACGCGCCGGAAGTGCCGGATGCGGAATATGACCGCCTGATGCGCAAGCTGCGCGAGCTGGAGAGCCAGCACCCGGAGCTGATTACCCCGGATTCGCCAACTCAGAGGGTGGGGGCGGCGCCACTCACCGCCTTTAGCCAGATCCGCCATGAAGTGCCGATGCTGTCGCTGGATAACGTGTTTGACGAAGAGAGCTTTCTCGCCTTCAACAAGCGGGTACAGGATCGCCTGAAAAGCACAGATCATCTTACCTACTGCTGCGAGCTTAAGCTCGACGGCCTCGCGGTGAGCATTCTCTATGAAAACGGCGTGTTGGTGCAGGCGGCAACCCGCGGCGACGGCACCACCGGCGAAGATATTACCTCTAATGTGCGAACTATTCGCGCTATCCCCCTCAAGCTGCATGGCGAGAATATTCCTGCACGCCTTGAGGTACGTGGGGAAGTGTTCCTCCCGCAGGCCGGGTTTGAAAAAATCAATGAGGAAGCTCGCCGCACCGGCGGGAAAGTGTTTGCTAACCCGCGTAATGCGGCAGCGGGTTCGCTGCGCCAGCTCGATCCGCGCATCACTGCGAAGCGACCGCTTACTTTCTTCTGCTACGGCGTGGGCGTGCTGGAGGGCGGCGAGCTGCCGGCCAGCCACTCGGCTCGGTTGCTGCAGTTCAAAGCATGGGGGCTGCCGGTGAGCGATCGCGTCACCCTGTGCCATACCCCCGAGGAAGTGCTTACTTACTATCGTAAAGTCGAGGAAGAGCGTCCCCACCTGGGCTTTGACATTGATGGCGTGGTGATCAAAGTCGATTCGCTGGCGCTGCAGGAACAGCTGGGTTTCGTCGCCCGCGCGCCGCGCTGGGCCGTGGCCTTTAAGTTCCCGGCACAGGAGCAGATGACCTTCGTCCGGGACGTGGAGTTCCAGGTGGGCCGCACCGGGGCGATTACGCCGGTGGCGCGTCTGGAGCCGGTCCATGTTGCCGGCGTGTTGGTGAGCAATGCCACCCTGCATAATGCCGATGAAATTGAACGCTTAGGCTTGAAAATCGGCGACAAGGTGGTGATTCGCCGGGCAGGCGATGTGATCCCGCAGGTGGTTAACGTGGTGCTTTCCGAGCGTCCGGCGGATGCCCGGGATGTCGTCTTCCCGACCCACTGTCCTGTATGTCAGTCAGACGTTGAACGGGTGGAAGGCGAGGCGGTAGCCCGCTGTACGGGCGGCCTGATCTGCGGCGCGCAGCGCAAAGAGTCGCTCAAGCACTTCGTCTCCCGTCGCGCGCTCGACGTTGACGGCATGGGCGACAAGATCATCGACCAGCTGGTGGAGAAAGAGTACGTCCATACCCCGGCGGATCTGTTCCGGCTGACGGCGGGGAAACTGACCGGGCTGGAGCGGATGGGGCCGAAGTCCGCGCAAAACGTAGTCAACGCCCTCGAGAAAGCCAAAGAGACGACCTTCGCACGTTTCCTCTACGCCTTAGGTATTCGCGAGGTAGGAGAAGCGACGGCGGCGGGCCTGGCGGCGCATTTCGGCACTCTCGAAGCCCTTGAGCAGGCTACCATTGAGGAGCTACAGAAAGTCCCTGATGTCGGCATCGTCGTCGCTACCCATACCTTCAACTTCTTTGCCGAAGAGAGCAACCGCGATGTCATTGCGCAACTGCTGGCGGAGGGGGTTCGCTGGCCTGCGCCGGTGGTGGTGAAGGCGGAAGAGATTGATAGCCCGTTTGCAGGCAAAACCGTGGTCCTTACCGGCAGCCTCAGCCAGCTGTCGCGCGATGACGCCAAAGAGCGTCTGGTGGCGCTGGGGGCGAAGGTGGCAGGCAGCGTGTCGAAGAAAACCGACCTGGTGATTGCCGGCGAAGCGGCGGGGTCTAAGCTGGCGAAAGCGCAGGAGCTGGGCATCGAGGTGATTGACGAAGCCGAAATGATGCGTCTGCTGGGAGAATAACGTGGATAAAGCGCAGCTGGTCGAGATAGCCAATACCGAAATGCCGTTCGGTAAATACAAGGGACGTCGCTTAATCGATGTCCCGGAAGAGTATTTATTGTGGTTCGCGCGTAAGGATCAATTCCCTGCCGGGCATCTTGGCGAGCTGATGGCGTTGACCCTGCTGATTAAAACTGAGGGGCTGAGCGATCTGGTCCAGCCCCTGAAGAAAGCGCGTTAGGCTTTGGCCGCGTTGGCCTTTTCCTCAGCGAGACGCGCATCGGTTTGCTGCTTGTAGCGCCGCGCCAGCACCGCGCAGACCATCAGCTGGATTTGGTGGAAGATCATCAACGGCAGCACCATGATGCCGAGGATGGAGGTCGGGAAGAGAATATTGGCCATCGGAATGCCGTTGGCCAGGCTCTTTTTCGAACCGCAGAAGACGATGGTAATCTCATCGGCTTTGTTAAAGCCGCAGCGGCGGGCGACAAAGACGTTGACCGCGATGACGATGGCCAGCAGCACCAGGCTGACCACCACGATAAACAGCAGCGATCCCAGACCGACTTTATGCCAGATGCCATTCACCACCGCCTCGCTAAAGGCGGAGTAAACCACCAGCAGAATCGAGGTCTGGTCGGTCTTACCAATCCACTTCTTATGCTTCGCCACCCAGTCGCCAATCCACGGCCGCGATAAGTGACCGAGCACGAAAGGCAGCAGCAGCTGCAGCATAATTTTACCGACCTGCTCCAGACTGCCGCCTGCGCCGTGAAGGTTCATCAGGACCCCCACCAGTAGCGGGGAAACAAAGATCCCAGCAGGCTGGAGGCCGAGGCTGAGCAAACCGCAGCCGCGACGTTGCCCCCGGCCAGCGAAGTAAAGGCGATAGCGGATTGCACGGTGGCCGGCAGAATGCACAGATAGATAAAGCCGCTGTAGAGCATCGGATCGACATTCACCGGCGCCCACCAGGCAAACAGAACCCCGAGTAGCGGGAAGAGAATAAAGGTGCTGCACATCACCCATAGATGCAAACGCCAGTGGCTGCCGCCGGCGATAATCGCCTCCCGGGAGAGTTTAGCGCCATGCATAAAGAACAGCAGCGCGATGGCGGCGGTGGTCAGATGTTCAAAGAAGGGGACGAAAGCGCCACGGGCCGGGAAGAATGAGGCCAGCAGGACAACGGTGATTAGCGTTGCCGTAAACGGATCGAGAATACGGAAAAGTTTCATAAACGCTCCTGAAAAGAGATGCGCTATTGTGCTTTTTTTCATTTGAGAAATAAAATTGATTTATTGCATCTATTCATGAATAAAAAAGATGAATTACTCTCTGCGTCAGTTAAAAGTATTTGTCACCGTCGCCCGGGCCAGAAGCTTCAGCCGGGCAGGGGAGATGATTGGCTTAAGTCAGTCGGCCGTCAGCCATAGCGTCAAGGAGCTGGAGCATCAGACCGGCGTCCGTCTGCTCGACCGTACTACTCGCGAAGTGGTGCTCACCGAGGCGGGTCAGCAGCTGGCGGGCAGGCTGGAACGTTTGCTTGATGAGTTGACGATTACCCTGCGTGACGCCGGGCGGGTAGGCCAGCAGCTGAGCGGCACCGTCAAGGTCGCCGCCAGTCAGACGATTTCCGCCCACCTTATTCCGCAGTGTATTGCTCACAGCAATCGTCGTTATCCCGATATCGATTTTGTGCTGCACGATCGGCCCCAGCAGTGGGTGCTGGAGAGTATCCGCCAGGGGGAAGTGGATTTTGGCATCGTGATTGATCCGGGCCCGGCGGCAGACCTTCAGTGTGAAGTGGTTCTGGCGGAACCATTTTTGCTGCTCTGCCGGGAGGATCATCCTTTTGCCAGCCTGACAGAAGTGCCGTGGCAGGCGCTGCAGGATGAAAGGCTAATCCTGCAGGATTATGCGTCCGGCAGCCGCCCGCTGATCGATGCGGCCCTCAGCAGACTGGCTATCCGGGCGAACATCGTCCAGGAGATTGGCCACCCGGCAACGCTGTTTCCGATGGTAGAATCGGGAATTGGCATCAGCGTTCTGCCGGCGCTGGCGCTACCGTTACCGCAGGGGAGCCATCTGACGGTGAAACGGCTGACTCCGGTGATGGAGCGGCAGCTGATGCTGGCATGCAGGAAAAATCGCTCGCTGTCGACCGCCGCTCAGGCGTTATGGGAAATTGTGCGTGAAGAAGGGGAGAATTTAACCGCCGCCAGGGTTGAAGATCCGCTATATCAGCGCTGACAGGGGGGATTGCTGCGGAGGGACTCGTGGCAGGGCCATGTTCCGCGCATAGCAAAAAGGCGCCTTTAGGGCGCCTTTTTACATTGGTGGGTCGTGCAGGATGACTCGGCTTCGCCTCGCCCTTCGGGCCGTCGCCGCAAGCGGCTCCGTTGTCTCACTGCGTTCGACCCGAACCTGCTGCAGGTTCGAATCGTTGAGTTCGGCGCAAAGCAAAAAGGCGCCTTTAGGGCGCCTTTTTACATTGGTGGGTCGTGCAGGATTCGAACCTGCGACCAATTGATTAAAAGTCAACTGCTCTACCAACTGAGCTAACGACCCGAAGTGGTGGGTGATGACGGGATCGAACCGCCGACCCCCTCCTTGTAAGGGAGGTGCTCTCCCAGCTGAGCTAATCACCCACTTCTGTACTTCACATTTTGACAGAAAATCCAGCTGGCGAGAAAGTGGTGGGTGATGACGGGATCGAACCGCCGACCCCCTCCTTGTAAGGGAGGTGCTCTCCCAGCTGAGCTAATCACCCACTTCTCAATTTTCTGTTCTACACGGCGGAGACTACGTTAAGTAGTGGTGGGTGATGACGGGATCGAACCGCCGACCCCCTCCTTGTAAGGGAGGTGCTCTCCCAGCTGAGCTAATCACCCCGCTGTGTGGAGTCGCATTATAGGGAGAGTTGAAAATGAGTCAACGCCTTTTCTAAAGAATTCGTTCGTTCGTCGTAAAATTAAACAAAGCGATCGCGAAACCGGCGCCATAGCATGATTTATAAACAAAAATGGCAAACCGTGACGTTCCGATGGGAACAACATTGAGGAATCAGCCCACGGTGTTAGAATATTGACCCATAATTTCCACCGGACATTGCCGGCTATCGGCATCTTTATTAAACGTAAGGCCAATTCATGAAAATCAAAACTCGCTTCGCGCCAAGCCCAACCGGCTATCTGCACGTTGGCGGTGCGCGTACTGCTCTCTATTCCTGGCTTTTTGCCCGTAACCACGGCGGTGAGTTTGTGCTGCGTATTGAAGACACCGATCTCGAACGCTCCACCCCGGAAGCAATTGAAGCCATCATGGATGGCATGAACTGGCTGAATCTGCAATGGGACGAAGGCCCCTATTTCCAGACCAAACGTTTCGATCGTTATAACAACGTAATCGATGAGATGCTGGAAGCCGGTACCGCTTACAAATGCTATTGCTCGAAAGAACGTCTGGAAGCGCTGCGCGAAGAGCAGATGGCGAAGGGTGAGAAGCCGCGTTACGATGGCCGCTGCCGCCATAGCCACGAGCACCATGCTGACGATGAGCCGTGCGTCGTGCGTTTCGCCAACCCGCAGGAAGGTTCGGTTATTTTTGACGATCAGATCCGCGGACCTATCGAGTTCAGCAACCAGGAACTGGACGATCTGATCATTCGCCGTACCGATGGTTCCCCGACCTATAACTTCTGCGTGGTGGTAGATGACTGGGATATGGCGATCACTCACGTGATCCGCGGCGAAGATCATATCAACAACACGCCGCGCCAGATCAATATCCTCAAAGCGCTGAATGCGCCGGTGCCGGTTTATGCGCACGTGTCGATGATCAACGGCGATGACGGTAAAAAACTTTCCAAGCGCCACGGCGCAGTGAGCGTGATGCAGTACCGCGACGACGGCTACCTGCCGGAAGCGCTACTCAACTATCTGGTGCGCCTGGGCTGGTCTCATGGCGATCAGGAGATTTTCACTCGCGAAGAGATGATTGAGTTCTTCTCGCTGGGCGCGGTGAGCAAATCCGCCAGTGCCTTTAACACCGATAAACTGCTGTGGTTAAACCATCACTATATCAATACCCTGCCGGCGGAATATGTGGCAACGCATCTGCAGTGGCATATCGAGCAGGAAAATATCGACACTCGCAACGGCCCGCAGCTGGCTGAGCTGGTGAAACTGCTGGGCGAGCGTTGCAAGACGCTGAAAGAGATGGCCCAGAGCTGCCGCTACTTCTATGAAGAGTTCGCTGAATTCGATGCCGACGCCGCGAAAAAACATCTGCGTCCAGTGGCGCGTCAGCCGCTGGAAGTGGTTCGCGATAAGCTGGCGGCGATTAGCGACTGGACGGCGGAAAACGTCCATCACGCGATTCAGGCAACTGCTGATGAGCTGGAGGTGGGGATGGGTAAAGTCGGTATGCCGCTGCGCGTGGCGGTTACCGGGGCAGGGCAATCTCCTGCGCTAGACGTTACTGTCCATGCTATCGGTAAATCCCGTAGCGTAGATCGTATCAATAAAGCGCTGGCTTTTATCGCTGAACGCGAAGGCCAGGCGTCCTGACGGCGTCGCAGCTGAAACAACGGCAGGTTACCCTGCCGTTTTTTTTGTCTGTTATTCCGGACTGGCGATGCCGAGGCGGGCAAGAAAACCACTAATCCCTTCCCGGGCCAGCAGATCGCGGAGCTGCAGCTGTTCTGCCGGAGTCATCAGCTGTAGGGTTTCCGTGATTTGCCGCCAGATCGCGTCTGCCTCATTGACCAGGTATGCACCTGGCGATTCCGCGAGATGATTGTCGGTAAGCAGATGGCGTCTGGCAGGGATGTTGGTCAGAAACTCGCGTACCGGTTGGTCGATAACCACCAGTCGCGCTCGCCCCCCTTTAACGCCGGGTATTGCTTCGGTGCGCCATTGTTTCTCGCGAACCCAGCGATTGATCGTTTGTCTGGCCAGCCCCAGGCAGTCGGCAAGCTCTGCGGGCGTCATTTTATCTTTCAGTTTCATCATGGTTTACCGATCGCGGATCCCTAACCGAAGCAGTAACCCGGTGATCCCCTCGCGCAGCAACAATGACATAAGCTGCTTCTGCTCGCTGGGGGTGAGTTCTTTACTGAGGGTCAGCAGCAGCGATTCCAGATCGCTATCATGGGGAGAATAGATGCCGGGCGTCTCCGCCACGCGCTGGGCGCTGCGGATAAACTCCCTGACTTGCTCATTGACATGGACCAGGCGCGCTTTGCCGCCCTGGACGCCAGGTCGCGGAGAGGTTTGCCAGCCTTCTTTCCGCACCCACTTATTGATAGTTTGCCGACTGTAGCCGGTTAGATGGGCAATTTCTTCAGGTGTCATTCGTTCCTTGAGCATACTATTTCCTGAGTAAATGTATGGGAATTAGCTGCCCATGTTATAGCATCCTTTTACGTGAAAAGGTGACCTGTTTAACTTCTGACTGCGATAAGGCTCGCAATGTCAGCAAGTTGCCTGCTTTTTCAGCGATTGAATCGGGAAGGATAATTTTGCCGTTGACACCTGAGCGAGGAATTCATATTATGCCGCCCGTCAACACGACACGCTTTACGTTACGGGGCTATAGCTCAGCTGGGAGAGCGCTTGCATGGCATGCAAGAGGTCAGCGGTTCGATCCCGCTTAGCTCCACCAAATTCTGCACCCAGCGGATTTGGTTCGTAAAGAAGTCCTGTGGGGCTATAGCTCAGCTGGGAGAGCGCTTGCATGGCATGCAAGAGGTCAGCGGTTCGATCCCGCTTAGCTCCACCAAAATTCAGAACCCTCGCTTCGGCGGGGGTTTTTGTTTTTAGCGGGTTTCATGTAAAGCACTTTCTGGTTACGTCAGTTAATCTCCAGCAATTAAAATCGAAAGTAATTTCAGACTTTTTCCTGATAATTCGCCTTGCCTGCCCTAAATAAGCAACATAACATTTCCCCCATTAAACGTGATGAGGTTTCTGGAGTTTTAATTAACAATAATGCTTGATAAAATTAACATTAATATCAAAAAAACTCTATTGGCCTTTATCATTTGTTTAGTCGCTATTCCGCTGGCCCGTTTTATTTCACCGCAAACGATAATTGACGGCAACCTTATTTATATTGCCTGGCTGCCAATCAGCGTGATGTTTTCTGTTATTTTTATCTTTGGCCGCTATGCGATTGCGCCATTAATTCTCGCGTTTGCCATCACCAATAGTTTTCTCATTAAATTAACGCTGCCGCAGGCGTTTATCTTACTTTTTTGTCAACTGTTCGCCGTGTTTGTCTCCTGCGCTATTCTGCGACTGATGGTGGGGAAGCGCTGGCGCTGCGGTCCAACGGCAAAACATATGGGGGCGCGGATCTTCTGGGGCGGCTTCTTCGCGCCGGTGCTCCTGAAAATCACCATGTATCTCGCCGGACAATATTTTGCGTTTCCATTAGCTATTACCAGTTACTTTGGTAGTATGCCGTTGATTTATACTGTAATAGATATCCAAAGTTTAATCAGTGCGGCATTAATTTTTACGACGTTTCTTTATTATCCAATGCGGATGATTATCAGTCCGCGCTACGCCCGACGTTTCTGGCAGCAGGAATGTTTACCGTGGCTGGCACCACAATATCGCTCCTTTACCCTATATTGGTTTATCGCGTTGGCGGTGATATTAACGCTATTGTGTGCGCCGTATCAGTCTGAATTTATTGCCGGTTATTTAGTTCCGGTTATTTTTATTGTTTACTTTATCGGTATCAGTCGAATAGGCCATGCGCTATTGCGTATTTCATGGTCTGTCTCGGCCTTTTTGCTGGTGGTATATAACAAAAACTTTCTCCAGGGGGTGCAAAGCGAGTATTCACTCTCCTTTGTGCTGTCGGTTCTGATCTCCTTTACTATCTGTTTGTTTTATATGGCCGACATCTATGCCCGCAGCGACCGCAACAAACGCCGCTGGCGTAGCCAGGCGGAAGAGGATCCGCTGACCGGCTTGCCTAACCTGCGCGCGCTGGAGAGCCATTTACAGAGCTGTCCTCAGCAGGCTATCTGCAGCCTGCGTATTGATAATCTCGACTTTCTCAGTCGGCATTATGGTCTGATGATGGGGGTGGACTGTAAACGGCAGATTATTCGGGCGCTGCAACCGCTGCTGGGAGCGGCGGATAAAGTCTTCCAGGTACCGGGCAGCGAACTGATCCTCGTGCTTGATGGACCGGAGCCGTCGTCCCGCTTGAACCATATGGTCGCGGTCCTCAACCACAAAAAGTTCAGCTGGCACAATCAGCCGCTGGATTTGGAGTTTGGCGCGGCCTGGGGCCGCGATGACGGCCAGGGTGAGGGACTTTACCAGATGCTGGGCCAGCTAAGCTGGCTTTCCGAACAGGCGGGCAGTGAACGTCGGGTGCTGGCGCTGGACGAGGAGCAGGATCTGGTGGTGGATCAAACTACCGAGCAGGTGCGCCTCCTAATGCGCGTCAAGCAAGTGCTCAAAGATCGCGCGCTGATGCTCTATGCGCAACCGATTCAGAATCCGGAGGGGGAGGGTTATCATGAGATCCTCACGCGCATGCGCTGTGGCGATAGCGTCATTATGCCCGACCGATTCATTCCGCTGATTGTGCAGTTTAACCTCAGCCAACGTTTTGACATGCTGGTGCTGGAGACCTTGTTCAGTATGCTCCATAAGCATCCCGGCCAGCGCTTCTCGGTCAACCTGCTGCCTGCAACTCTGATGCAAAAGAACAGCGCAGGGCAGATTATCGCGCTGTTTCAACGCTATAGCGTCTCGCCAGAACTTATAACTATTGAGGTGACCGAAGAGCAGGCCTTCTCTAATGCGGACACCAGTCGGCAAAATCTTGAAGCGTTGCGCGCGTTTGGCTGCGCCATCGCTATTGATGACTTTGGCACCGGCTATGCGAACTATGAACGTCTGAAACATTTACAGGCCGATATCATTAAGATTGACGGCTGCTTCGTCCGCGACATCCTCACGGACCCGCTGGACGCCATCATGGTGAAATCGATTGTCGAGATGGCGCGGGCGAAACAGATGAGCGTGGTGGCGGAATATGTCGAAAGCGAACCGCAAAAAGCGCGCTTGCTGGAGCTGGGCGTGAATTATCTGCAGGGTTATCTGATCGGTAAACCACAGCCGCTGGGTGAATGACGGGCAAAAAAAAGCCGGGCATTGCCCGGCTCAGATGACTGACGTCTGTTACAGAACCAGCGCCGCAATCGAGGCGGACAGCACGCTAACCAGCGTGGAGCCGTACACCAGCTTCAGACCGAAGCGAGAAACTACGTTGCCCTGTTCTTCGTTCAGACCTTTGATCGCCCCGGCAATAATACCGATAGATGAGAAGTTGGCGAAGGAGACCAGGAAGATAGAGATAATGCCTTCCGCGCGCGGGGAGAGCGTCGAGGCAATTTTCTGCAGATCCATCATGGCGACGAATTCATTGGAGACCAGTTTGGTAGCCATAATACTGCCCACCTGCAGCGCTTCGCTTGCCGGCACACCCATCACCCAGGCGACCGGGTAGAAGATATAGCCGAGGATACCCTGGAAGGAAATGCTATAGCCGAACCAACCGGTCACGGTGGCGAACAGGGCATTCAGCGCCGAGATCAGCGCGATGAAGCCGATCAACATCGCCGCCACGATAATCGCGACTTTAAAACCTGCCAGAATATACTCGCCCAGCATCTCGAAGAAGCTCTGACCTTCGTGCAGATTCGACATCTGCAGATTTTCTTCGCTCTCTTCCACGCGGTAAGGGTTAATTAATGACAGAACGATAAAGGTGCTGAACATGTTGAGCACCAGCGCCGCAACGACATACTTTGGCTGCAGCATGGTCATGTAAGCGCCTACGATGGACATGGACACGGTGGACATCGCCGTCGCCGCCATGGTGTACATGCGGTTGCGCGACATTTTGCCGAGAATATCTTTATACGCGATAAAGTTTTCCGACTGGCCGAGGATCAACGAGCTCACGGCGTTGAAGGACTCCAGCTTGCCCATGCCGTTAACTTTCGACAGGACGGTACCGATCGCGCGAATGACAATCGGCAGGATACGAATATGCTGCAAAATGCCGATCAAAGCCGAAATGAAGACGATAGGGCACAAAACTTTGAGGAAGAAGAAGGCCAGGCCTTTATCGTTCATGCCGCCGAACACGAAGTTTGTCCCTTCGTTGGCAAACCCGAGGAGTTTTTCAAACATCTCGGAAAATCCTTTCACAAAACCCAGACCAATATCGGAGTTGAGGAAGAACCAGGCCAGCAGGACTTCAATGACAAGCAGTTGAACAACATAACGAATACGGATCTTTTGGCGGTCATGGCTGACCAACAGGGCCAGTATAGCCACCACAACGATCGCGAGGACAAAATGCAAGACGCGGTCCATAGTTGCTCCAAATATGAGGCAGGTTAAATTTCCGTGCACATTCTATGCAA
Source organism: Klebsiella sp. KPN54798 (assembly GCF_021184225.1). NCBI lineage: Bacteria > Pseudomonadati > Pseudomonadota > Gammaproteobacteria > Enterobacterales > Enterobacteriaceae > Klebsiella > Klebsiella sp. KPN54798. Next base: position 1,431,628 of record NZ_CP089234.1, read on the forward strand.
CGGCTTTAAAGAAAACGAGATCAATTGCACACTATTGCAAGGAACTGTGACCAATGGCAAAAATAGTGATCCAACATCCACTTTTGTTATGTTACGTAAAGGTTTTAAAAGTTGCATTCTTGTACTACTCTTAATAGCGGGCTGGATCTCGTTTTCTGACGCCCGTATTTCATTTCCGGCCAGCTATTGTTCCCTTCTATCACAGCAATCATTATCTCCATTCTAAATGAACTTGATAATCATTCGCATTTTGATAGCATGAAACATAGCAAAGGCTATATTTCCAGAGGCAGAAGATGACTAGCAGTCGCGTTGAGAATAGCAGTAGTCGCGCCGCGCGCAAGGTGAAGCTCGCCTTAATGGGCCCGGCTTTCGTCGCTGCCATTGGCTATATCGATCCGGGTAATTTCGCCACTAACATTCAGGCCGGCGCCAGCTTTGGCTACCAGCTGCTGTGGGTCGTGGTGTGGGCTAACCTGATGGCGATGCTGATCCAGGTGCTTTCTGCCAAACTGGGCATTGCCACCGGCAAAAACCTGGCCGAGCAGATCCGCGACCATTACCCGCGTCCTGTTGTCTGGTTTTACTGGGTACAGGCGGAAATTATCGCTATGGCCACCGATCTGGCTGAATTTATCGGCGCCGCAATTGGTTTTAAGCTGGTACTCGGCGTATCGCTTCTGCAGGGGGCGGTGCTGACCGGGGTGGCGACTTTTCTGATCCTGATGCTGCAGCGGCGCGGGCAAAAACCACTGGAGAAGGTGATCGGTGGATTGTTGCTGTTTGTCGCCGTGGCCTATGTCGTGGAGTTGATCTTTTCCCAGCCCGCGCTGGCTCCTCTGACGAAAGGACTGGTGATCCCCACGCTGCCCAACGGGGAGGCGGTATTCTTAGCCGCCGGGGTACTGGGGGCGACAATCATGCCGCACGTTATCTACTTACATTCCTCGCTTACCCAGCATCTGCATGGCGGAACGCGAAAAGAACGCTATAACGCGACCCGCTGGGATGTGGCGATCGCCATGACCATTGCCGGGTTCGTCAATCTGGCGATGATGGCGACCGCTGCGGCGGCATTCCACTTTAATGGCCATACCGGCGTCGCCGATCTTGATCAGGCCTACATGACGCTGGAGCCGCTGCTGAGCCACGCGGCGGCGACCATCTTTGGCCTCAGCCTGATTGCCGCCGGTTTATCGTCGACCGTGGTGGGCACTCTGGCAGGTCAGGTCGTTATGCAGGGGTTTATCCGCTTTCATATTCCGCTGTGGTTTCGCCGGGCGATCACCATGCTGCCGTCGTTTGTCGTCATTCTGCTGGGGCTGGATCCTACGCGCATCCTGGTAATGAGTCAGGTGTTGCTCAGCTTTGGCATTGCGCTTGCCCTGGTGCCGCTGCTGATATTTACCAGCAATGCGAAGCTGATGGGGGACCTGGTGAATACCCGTTGGGTGAGAGGCATCGGCTGGGCGATAGTCGCTATTGTGGTGAGCCTGAACGGCTGGTTAATAGTGGGGTCGCTGCTCGGGGTGGATTAATTGATTCCTGATGCTGAATAAAGTAAAGGGGAGCCGATGGGCTCCCCTTTTCGTTTGTTAGTGATGGCCATGTCCATGACCGTGACCGCGCCCGCCCGGGCCGCGACCCCAGCCGCCGCGGTGGTCATCGCGGTCGTTCCAGCCAGCACGATAGCCGCGCTCCCAGGCTTTATCTCTGCCTTTGTACCAGCCTTTGTGCCAGCCGTTGTCATGACGATGCCAACGGTTATCACGCCATTCATAGTGACGACGCCAGTAATCACGGTCGCGCCAGCTGCCACCGTCCCAGTAGTTACCGTAATTGTCACGATCGCCTATTTGTAATTTTACCGATGGCAGCAGGGTGATTTCACCAGCGTTAGCGACCAGTGGCCCTGCGGCCAGCAGTACTGCTGCCAGAATCAGTGACCTGAACATACTCTTCTCCTTCACGATCGGGGCCGTAAGCGGCCTGTTAACCTGATATTACGGGCCGGTAAAGACCCGCCGCATCGGACGAACTCCGAAAGCGCAGGAAAGAGCACTTTTTGCTAAAGTAACATTTGCTTTACAGCGCAAGGATGGCGTCGATGGCCGCGCACTCTTCGGTGGTGAAATGGCGATTCTGCAGCATGCCGACGGCATCATCCAGTTGCGCGGTTTTGCTGGCGCCGATCAGCACCGAGGTGACTTTCTCTTCGCGCAACACCCAGGCCAGCGCCATCTGCGACAGCTTCTGCCCACGCGCTTCCGCCTGCCTGTTAAGCTGACGAATTTTTTCTAATCGGGCAGGAGTCAGTTGCTCCGGCTGCAGAAAACGACTGCTGCTGGCGGCGCGCGAGTCGGCCGGAATGCCGTTGAGATAGCGGTCGGTAAGTTGCCCGCCGGCCAGCGGTGAAAACGCTATGCTTCCAATCCCTTCCGTCTGCAGAAAATCCAGCAGTCCTTCTTCCACGCCGCGTTCGAACATCGAGTAGCGAGGCTGGTGGATGATGCAGGGGGTGCCGAGGTCGTTAAGGATCTTCACCGCCTCCCGCGCCTGGGCCAGAGGATAGTTGGAGATCCCGACATATAGCGCTTTACCCTGACGAACCAGATGATCGAGCGCACGCATCGTTTCCATCAGCGGCGTCTGTGGATCAGGCCGGTGATGGTAAAAAATATCGACGTATTCCAGCCCCATGCGTTTAAGGCTCTGGTTAAGACTGGCTACCAGATATTTTCGCGATCCCCAGTCGCCGTAAGGGCCGTCCCACATCGTGTAACCTGCTTTAGTGGAGATGATTAACTCATCGCGATAAGGCAGGAGCGACTCTTTCAGAATGCGGCCAAAGTTGCTTTCCGCCGAGCCCGGCGGCGGCCCATAGTTGTTGGCCAAATCGAAATGGGTTATACCGAGGTCAAAAGCGTGCAGGAGCATCTGCCGGCTGGTTTCCACTCGCGTTTCATCGCCAAAGTTATGCCACAGGCCAAGGGAAATGGCCGGTAGCTGCAGACCGCTGCGGCCGCAGCGACGGTACTCCATCGTTTGATATCGCGTGGTGCTTGCCTGGTAAACCATTCTTCCTCCGCCGACAAAACAGGGTGTGTATACGTTTACACTAAACAATGTTCTGCGTGGAGTACACTGCTTTTTCTGCGTAATTATTGCTTTACACTGCCATTATCACCTCCCATCTGGACAGGCGGATCGCTTATTCAATACTCAAATTACACCTGCACCAAAATGAGGATAATGGATATGCAACCGACCTACACTATTGGGGATTATCTGCTGGATCGCCTTGTCGACTGCGGTATTGACCGCTTGTTCGGCGTGCCGGGAGATTACAACTTACAGTTTCTCGATCGCGTCATCGCGCACAGCGCCTTGGGGTGGGTCGGCTGCGCCAACGAGCTGAATGCGGCATATGCCGCTGACGGCTATGCGCGCATCAAAGGAGCCGGTGCGCTGCTGACCACTTACGGCGTCGGCGAATTGAGCGCGCTGAACGGCATTGCGGGTAGCTATGCGGAACATATTCCGGTATTGCATATCGTCGGTGCGCCCTCTACCGGCGCCCAGCAGCGCGGCGAACTGCTGCACCATACCCTCGGCGATGGCGATTTTCGCCATTTCGCCCGCATGAGCGAGCAGATCACCTGTAGCCAGGCGCTGCTGACCGCCGGCAACGCCTGCCATGAAATCGACCGTGTGCTGCGCGATATGTTGACGCATCATCGCCCCGGCTATTTGATGCTGCCAGCCGATGTCGCCAGAGCGGCAGCGATTGCCCCAGCCCAGCGCTTGCTGGTGGAGCCCGCTCCGGCGGATGAAAACCAGCTTGCCGGGTTCTGCGAACATGCCAGCCGCCTGCTGCGGGGCAGCCGACGCATTTCCCTGCTGGCGGACTTCCTGGCGCAACGTTATGGCCTGCAGAAGACGCTCCGGGAGTGGGTGGCGAAAACGCCTGTCGCCCATGCGACGATGCTCATGGGCAAGGGATTGTTTGATGAGCAGCAGAGCGGGTTTGTCGGCACCTACAGCGGGATTGCCAGCGCGCCGCAGACCCGGGAGGCGATTGAAAACGCCGACACCATCATCTGCATTGGCACGCGCTTCACCGACACCATCACCGCAGGATTTACCCAACATCTGGCGCGGGAAAAGACTATTGAGATCCAGCCCTTCGCCGTCAGGGTGGGCGATCACTGGTTCAGCGGGGTGCCGATGGATAAGGCCCTGGCCGCGCTGATGACGCTTTCCGCCCCGCTGGCGGCGGAGTGGGCTACGCCTCAGGTCGTGGCGCCGGAGGCTGAGGAGGGCGCTGAAGGCGAGTTGACCCAGAAAAATTTCTGGGCGACGGTGCAGGGCGCCCTGCGTCCGGGGGATATTATTCTCGCCGATCAGGGGACGGCCGCCTTTGGTATTGCGGCGCTGAAGCTGCCCTCTGAAGCATCGCTGATCGTCCAGCCGCTGTGGGGCTCGATTGGTTTTACTCTCCCGGCCGCCTATGGCGCACAAACCGCGGCGGCGGAGCGGCGGGTGGTGCTAATTGTCGGCGATGGCGCGGCCCAACTGACCATTCAGGAGATGGGCTCCATGCTGCGTGATAAGCAAAAGCCGCTTATTCTGCTGCTGAATAACGAAGGGTATACCGTGGAACGGGCGATTCATGGTCCAGAGCAGCGCTACAATGACATCGCTCTGTGGGACTGGCAGCGGCTGCCGGAAGCCTTCGCCCCTGACGTTGCTTCGCGCTGCCGGCGGGTCACTCAGACGTCTGAACTGCGGGAGGCGATGACGGAGAGCATCACCTCCGATACCCTCACCCTGGTAGAAGTGATGCTGCCGAAAATGGATATCCCCGATTTCCTGCGCGCGGTGACGCAGGCCCTTGAGGAGCGAAACAGCCGCGTTTAATCGTTATGCCGTTTGGCAATCATCAACGGTCTCCCGGCCAGCAGCAGCCAGGCCGGGAGCATCACCATACACAACAGCGGCAGCAGAGTCGTATCCGGGACCACCACGGCGGCCATAAACAGGCTCAACCAGCCGTCGCGAGTGACGACCAGCACCATGCCGAGGATCGCGCAGGAAACGGTGATTGCCGCCGGCACCGCGTCAACATGAGCATGCAGCATCAGCCCCAGCGCTACCCCGACGAACACCGCCGGGATAATTCGCCCGCCGCGAAAGCCGCTGGCTGAGGCAAGAACCAGGGCCGCCAGTTTGACCAGCGCGATAAGCAGAAAATCCGCGGCGGTTAGCGTCTGGCTGAAGGCCAGCTGCTGCATCTCATCCAGCCCTTTAAATAGCGTTAGGGGCCCGCCTATCGTCCCCACGATCCCCAGCAGCAGCCCGCCGATACCGAGGGTCAGGATTGGATTTTTCAACCGATGCATCAGGGCATGCAGTCGCGGCAGACACCAGACGGCCACCATGCCGACGGCGATAGCGATCAGGGCGACGATAATGCCGCTGAGAATATCAACGAAGCGCATCTGACCATAGTGCGGGATCGGCAGCGAAAAATGGGGATGGAAAAACAGACCCGTCGTCAACGCGCCGGCGGCGGCGGCGAGGAGGGGAGCAAAGAGGCGATCCCACAGTGGCGTATCGTTGCTGCTATTGAGGGTTTGCGAAAAAATCAGCGCGGCGGCAACCGGGGTACCGAAGAGGGCGCCGATGGTGCCTGAGGCCGCGAGGATGGTCCAGTCCAGCGAGCTGACGCGCGGAAACAGTCGGGAGCCGACGGCGACAGCCAGCGCGATATTCACCACCATAATCGGATGCTCCGGGCCGAGGCTGACGCCGCCGGCGAGGCCGAGGATCAGCGCGGCCAGGAGTCCGGGCAGCGCGCCGGTGGCAATGGGAGCGCCGATTAACGACTCGGTCGCTGGATCCGGCCCGGCGTGCCCGGGGCTGTAACGAATGACCAGACCCACCGCGATCCCTGTCGCCGTCAGCATGGCGATGATCCACAGCGGGCTGTCGGCGCTCACCCCCAACTGCGCGGGCAGATTGCTCCACAGCACGCGCTGCAGCAGCGCGGCAACCTTCATCGCCACGATCAGGATCAGGCTGCAGGCGATACCTATCAGGATGGCCGGCACCGACAGGATCAGCATTGTTCTGGCGCGAGGATGGAGCATGGAAATGTCCTTGTAAAAGTGCTGGAGCACTACTTTGCCTTCGTCAGCGGAGACCGTCGATGCAAATGGTGCTGAAACGATAAAGTTAAGGTGACATCTGATATCCGGCGCGTCCTTTACAGGCTACCTTGCATAGATTACAAACTAAATGTGACCTGTGTCGCTAAACAATGGGCGTCTGCGCGTTGGACGTTGTTGTTAAGCCGCCATGAATTTACAGTGTGCCAAAAGATTTATTTTGACTTTAGCGGAGCCGTAACGGAATGACAAAATTTGCTTTAGTAGGAGATGTCGGGGGGACCAACGCCCGCCTGGCGCTATGTGATCTGGCGAGTGGAGAGATCTCTCGCGCAAAGACCTATTCCGGGCTCGATTACCCCAGTCTGGAGGCAGTGGTGCGCGTCTACCTCGAGGAGCACCAGGTAACGGTCAACGAAGGTTGTATCGCCATCGCATGCCCGATTACCGGCGACTGGGTGGCGATGACCAACCATACCTGGGCTTTCTCTATCGCCGAAATGAAGCGTAACCTCGGCTTTGCCCATCTGGAGATAATTAACGATTTTACCGCTGTTTCAATGGCCATTCCGATGCTGAAAGCTGAGCACCTTATTCAGTTTGGCGGCAGTGCGCCGGTAGCGGGCAAACCGATCGCCGTTTATGGCGCCGGGACCGGGCTCGGCGTGGCGCATCTGGTCCACGTTGATAAGCGTTGGGTCAGCCTGCCGGGCGAAGGCGGTCATGTTGATTTTGCCCCGAACAGCGAAGAAGAAGGGATCATTCTGGAAGAGCTACGCGCCGAGCTGGGGCATGTTTCCGCAGAACGCGTGCTCTCAGGTCCCGGGCTGGTCAACCTGTATCGCGCGATTGTCAAATCGGACGGCCGACTGCCGGAGAACCTGCAGCCGCGTGAGGTGACCGAGCGAGCGCTGGCGGACAGCTGCACCGACTGTCGTCGGGCGCTGTCGCTGTTCTGCGTCATTATGGGACGCTTCGGCGGTAACCTGGCGCTGACCCTCGGGACGTTTGGCGGGGTGTATATCGCCGGCGGCATCGTGCCGCGCTTCCTGGAGTTCTTTAAAGCCTCTGGTTTCCGCGGCGGTTTTGAAGACAAAGGCCGTTTTAAAGCTTATGTTCAGGATATCCCGGTTTACCTGATTGTGCATGATAACCCAGGCCTGCTGGGCTCCGGCGCGCATCTGCGTCAGACGCTGGGCCAGGTGCTTTAAGCATTCTTCTCCCGGGCTACCGTCGTAGCCCGGATGGCGGTGCTTTCCGCTCTCTACAGATTCATCAGCTGGCGAAACTCTTTCACTTTACTGCGACTGACCGGAACCTGAAACTCCAGGTCACGCAGGCGCAGCACATAGGTGTTGTTGAACCACGGCTCAATTTCCCGAATTTTGCTGAGATTTACGCAATACGAGCGGTGGCAGCGGAAGAAATGCGCGGTGGGCAGTTTGCTGCAGAATTCAGTAATGTTCATCGGCATGACGAATGACTCCCGGCGGGTATAGACGAATGTCATCTTTTCATGCGCCTCGGCATAATAAATATCATGAATACTGGTGACGATGATCCGCTCATCTTTGATCAGATTGATGGTGTCGTTTTCCCGTGGCGCTGCGCTGGCTAATCCTGAAGCAGCGTTATTTTGCTGCTGCCAGGCGGTGGTCAGCTTTTGCAGCATATTGATGATGCGCGACTCCTGGTAGGGTTTCAGGATGTAGTCAAAGGCTTCCAGCTCAAAGGCTTCCACCGCATGTTCTTTCCACGCGGTGATAAAGACGATAAAAGGTTTATGGGCAAACTGGCTGATGTTTTGCGCCAGCAGAACCCCGTCGAGCGACGGAATATTGATATCGAGAAAGATGGCGTCGACCTTGTTGTGCTGGAGAAATTTCAGCACGTCCAGGCCGTCGTCAAAGCTGCCGACGATCTCCATCTGGCTATGGGTGTTAATAAGCCAGGAGAGCTCCTGCTGGGCCAGAAACTCATCCTCCACAATGATAACTTTCATCTTTTCTCCGCTCATGACAACAGCGACTCCGTCAGCGCCTGCGGCGTAGAGTTATTGGGGACATAAAAGGCGATTTCGGTTCCCGGCGTCAGATTGCGGATATGCAAACCCTCGCCGTAGAGAAGTTTCACCCGATGATGCACATTGAGCAGGCCGATTTTGTTACCCGGCATCTCATCGGCTTCCACGCGGGCGACCACGGCGGGATCGATACCGTTGCCCGTATCGCGAACGCTGATGCGTACCCGATTTCCGCACTCGTTAATGCCGATCGTCACCACGCCTTTGCCTTTACAGGGTTGAATACCGTGAACGATGGCATTTTCCACCAGCGGCTGGATAAGCAGGCTCGGGATCACGCAGCTGACGTCGTCGTCAATATCGTAGATGACCGTCAGCTTGTCGCCGAATCGCGCCTGTTCAATAGCGATATAATCTTTGATCTGATACAGCTCTCGTTTGATATCAATCTGCTCATCGTCTTTTAATTCGATGTTATAGCGCAGGTAGCGCGACAGATTAAAAATGAGCTGGCGCGCGGTGTCCGGATTAAGGCGAATCGAGGAGGAGATCGCGTTCAGCGCATTAAATAAAAAATGCGGGTTAATTTTGCTTTGCAGGGCGCGCAGCTCCGCTTTGTTGGCCATCTCCCGCAGCTGTTCGGCGCGGGAGACTTCCAGCTGGGTGGAGATTATTTGCGACAGGCCAATCGCCATCTCCTGCAGCGTCGAAGTGATGCGATGGGCGTGGCAGTAATAGATTTTTAGCGTGCCGGTCACCACCCCTTTTTCCCACAGCGGGATCACCATCAAGGAGTGGATCTCCGGGGTACGGTGGGCTTCGTCATTGTTTTTTATGATGATTTTCCCATAACGAATCGCCTGCCGGGTGGTGGGGCTAATCATATCGTCGTGGCGTTGATAGTTGGCTTCACCGACGCCCACGTAGGCCAGCACGTGCTCGGTATTGGTGATCGCCACCGCGTCGGCGGTAATGTCGCGGCGGATAATCTCGCAAACCTGGCGCAGAGAATCGCTGTTAACGTGTCGAAACAGCGGCAGGGTTTTGTTGGCGATATCGAGCGCCAGTTTCGCCTGCCGCGCCGCGCTGGCCTCCTTTTCCCCTTCAACGCTCTGCACCAGCAGCACGATAAAGCCGATGCAGACGCTGCCGAGGATCATCGGGATACCAATTTTCGAAACAATATCTACGCCGAGACTCAGGGAAGGCGCCCAGACCACCACCAGGATCATGGTCAGAGTTTCACACATCATCCCCGCCAGAATGCCGATTTTCCACCGTTGTTCGCGGGCCACTTTACGATTAATCAACCCCGACAGCAGGCCGGCGACAATGCTGGTGATAAAGCAGGGCACCGCGGTCACGCCGTCGATATCAATCAAATAGCGGTGCACGCCGGCAATCGCCCCGACAATCGCGCCCACCCAGGGACCAAACAGGATCCCACCGGACATCACGGCGATAATGCGGACGTTCACCAGGGACCCCTCAACCGGGACGCCGGACCAGGTACTAAATAGCGCGAACAGCGAGAAAATGGCTGTCACCGCCAGCAGCTCTTTCGGAGTATGGGCCGACTTATGCAACAGTTCGCGGAACAGGCGCAGGCGAATAAGGAAAAAGAGGCAAATAAGCATCAGGGCCGCACGATCATAGACCGCCAGCATCATAGTAAAGATTTCGTGCATGGGTGCGCCGCGTCAGTGGCCAGAAAGGGACATGATAAAAAACCTGACGGCAGAAGACCAGCCGTGGAACCATAAAGCGGAAAAGACGCACTTTTTAAAGGGGATTAATTGAAAATCATCGCGATATCGGCGGTCTTCGCCATTAACGATAATATTCTGTGTTAAGAAAGATATCAGTGTGTTACCACCTTTATACACCCCGGGATTATTCCGCCAATGAACTGCCGCATTTAGCGCAGTCGATACCCGTTTTATATGCCAGGGAATATTTTTTAACGGGCCTCTCGACAACATGAATTTTTTCAGGTTATTTTCTAAACGAGCCGCAACAGCGGCAGCGTCGCTCGGACGGTCCGGGCGCTAACGTTAATTAGAGGAACCTATGGCTGAATCCAGTCCTGAACGCCGTTTTACGCGTATCGATCGTCTCCCTCCGTACGTTTTTAACATTACTGCTGAACTGAAAATGGCTGCGCGTCGGCGCGGCGAAGATATTATCGATTTCAGTATGGGTAATCCCGATGGCGCGACGCCGCCGCATATCGTGGAAAAACTCTGCACCGTTGCTCAACGGCCTGACACCCATGGTTACTCTACCTCGCGGGGGATCCCGCGCCTGCGTCGCGCCATTTCACGCTGGTATGAAGAACGCTATAACGTCAATATCGATCCGGAATCGGAAGCGATCGTCACCATTGGTTCGAAAGAGGGGCTGGCGCACCTGATGCTGGCGACGCTGGATCATGGCGACACCGTACTGGTGCCGAACCCCAGCTATCCGATTCATATCTATGGCGCGGTGATTGCCGGGGCGCAGGTGCGCTCAGTGCCGCTGGTGGAAGGGGTGGATTTCTTTAACGAGCTGGAACGCGCCATCCGCGAGAGCTATCCGAAGCCGAAGATGATGATCCTTGGCTTTCCCTCAAATCCGACCGCGCAGTGCGTCGAACTGGATTTCTTTGAAAAGGTTGTCGCTCTGGCGAAGCAGTATGACATTCTGGTCGTCCACGATCTGGCCTATGCCGATATCGTGTATGACGGCTGGAAAGCGCCCTCCATCATGCAGGTGCCCGGCGCGCGGGATGTCGCCGTCGAGTTCTTTACCCTGTCGAAAAGCTATAACATGGCCGGCTGGCGCATTGGCTTTATGGTGGGTAATAAGACTTTGGTGAATGCCCTCGCTCGTATCAAAAGCTATCATGACTACGGGACTTTTACTCCGCTGCAGGTGGCGGCGATAGCTGCGCTGGAGGGCGATCAGCAGTGCGTGCGCGATATTGCCGAACAGTATAAGCGCCGTCGCGATGTGCTGGTCAAAGGGCTTCATGAGGCCGGCTGGATGGTGGAGTGTCCGAAAGCGTCTATGTACGTGTGGGCGAAAATACCGGAACCTTACGCCGCCATGGGGTCGCTGGAGTTTGCGAAAAAGCTGCTTAATGAAGCGAAGGTTTGCGTCTCGCCGGGGATTGGCTTTGGCGACTATGGTGATACCCACGTCCGCTTCGCCCTGATCGAGAACCGGGACCGTACGCGCCAGGCGATCCGCGGTATCAAGGCGATGTTCCGCGCGGATGGTCTGCTGGCCTCCGCGAGCTAGCGCTGCGGGCAGCACGGCAAAATAAAAACGGGAGCATGAAGGCTCCCGTTTTTTTTGACACCGCTGCAGTCTAGATCATCAGGGCAAAAGTACCGGCCCAAACGATGACCATAAAAGAGAGGCCCATAAAGAAGTATTTCACGACTCATCACTCCACGCGCTTGTGCGACGTTCAAATGAATTAATTGTTCTGTTTTTCAAGGGCTGTCGCCAGTGTAACTTCACCCTGCAGCAGCCCGTAATTCTGTGCGTTTAGTGCTCCAGATGGCGCTAATGTACGCCTAAAAAATCAGGGAAACAAGAGGCATTTTTTTATTAATTTTTAGTTACTTACGAGTGTCGTGATTCGGCGACACATTAATTTCACAGGGTAATAAATTTAACGCCAGCGACGCGAAGGAAACGGGTTTTAGCGATGGGGCGGGCGGGGAAGGCCAACGAGAGCGCGCGGCATTATCTTTGCCACGCGCCGCCGTCGGTTCAGGGCAGGTCTGAGGCGCGCTGTCGCCACTCGGCCGGGTAGTGTGCCGGGATAAAGCGCAGCGTCAGCGCCATGAGTAGCAGGACGCAGATCGCATGCCAGGACCAGTCAAGCGTGTAGTTCCCGCTCAGGCTACGCAGCAGGCCGGAAAGCCAGGGCGACAGACCGGCGATGATAAATCCGATCCCCTGCATAAAGGCTACCAGCCTGCCGGCCACCGCCGGTTGTCCGGCGTGATCCAGCGCCAGCACCAGGCACAGAGGAAACGCGCCGCCCAACCCCACGCCGCAGGCAATGGCCCAGAGCGCAGAGAAATGCTCTGGCAGCCAGATAAAGCCGCAGAAGCCAATCAGCTGTAGCGCCAGCGCTAGCAGAAGAAGCTGGCGCCGATCCTCCTGGCGAGCCAGCGCCGGGAGCAGCAGCGCGCCGGCGGTTTGCCCGACGGTCAGCAGCGCCAGCAGCGAACCACTGTACTGGGCGCTGTCGCCTAGCTGGATGTAGTAAGGAGGCAGCCAGGCGATCAGGCTGGCGTAACCGGCATTGATCAGTCCGAAATAGAGTCCCAGCGTCCAGGCGCGGCGCTGGCCAATAATCGCGACCCGGGGGGAAGCGCTGGCCTGATGCGGTGCGCGAGGCAATTGCCGACAAATCGCCAGCCAGCTGAACAGAGCCAGGAGCGCAGGGAGCGCCCACCAGGCTAGCGCATCATGCCAGGCCGCGCTATGTGACGCCAGCCATGGGGTGAACGCGGCGCCTAACCCGCCGCCGCCCATCAGCGCCGCTGACCATAGTCCCATCACCAGCGGCGTCCGTCGGGGAAAGAGGTGCTTAATTACCGCCGGGATGGCGGCCTGAATAATGCCGATGCCAATTCCTCCGGCCAGAGCGCTGGTGAGCAGTAAGCCACTATTCGGGGCGATTTCCCGCAGCAGGGCGCCTGCCGCGATAATCAGCAGGCTCAGCGCAATACTGCGCTTTTGACCGATATAGCGATCGACCCAGCCAGCGGCCAGCGCCAGCACCCCCATCGCGATCACCGGCAGCGCGGTCAGGAGTGCGGCCAGGGTATAGCTCATGCCGCTGGCTGCGCGGATGTCCGGCAGCAAAGGACCAATGGAGGTAAGCAGCGGCCGCATATTGATCCCAGTCAGTACCAGGACTGCCAGCGTCAGGTTCTGTCGCAGCGCTGGTGTCATGACTGCCGTTCCGCCCAGCGCTGATAAAGTTCAGTTCCCTCCGGCTGCGGGCGATGATGGATCGGCAGCGTTTGCTGGGCCAGCGGCTGCTGCAGCTGCTGATAAATCGCGGCGGTCGAGAGCTGAAAAGGCTCCCCGTCCTGATTGCTATTGGCGAAAAACACTTCCCGCACGCCGGTTAAATAGAGCGCGCTCAGGCACATAGGGCAAGGTTGTCCGCTGGCATAGATGACGCATTCACGCAACACCGCGCTTCCCAGTCTGGCGGCAAGATCGCGAACGGCGTTCAGTTCGGCATGCGCCGTTGGGTCACCGCTCAGATGAAAGGTATTGACGCTTTCAGCGACAATCTCATCATTCCGCACCAGCACGGCGCCGAAGGGGCGCCCACCGTCAGCAATGTTTTGTTTTGCCAGCACTAATGCGCGCTGAAGATAACGATCGTGAGCGGACATAGTCACTCCTGCATAAAACGATGTTAAAGGTGAAATATGTTGAGGGTCGTGCGAAGAGGGTACGTCTCTTGTTTCATAAGTTAAAAGACTTATTTATGATAATGCCTATTGGAATTTCTTATAGGTGGGCCGATGCTTCTGCGCCAACTTTCCTACTTTATCGCTGTGGCTGAACATTGTGGCTTTTCCCGCGCCGCCGCGGCGCTGCATGTCTCCCAGCCTGCGCTGTCACAGCAGATACGCCAGCTGGAAGCGATGCTGGAGGTTCAGCTTTTCGACCGCTCTGGCCGACGTATTCGCCTGACCGATGCTGGAGAGATCTGGCTGGAGTATGCCCGTCGCGCGTTACGCGAGCTTGAGGAAGGTCGGCGCGCCTTGCATGACGCAGAAGATCTCCAGCACGGTAAACTCCGCATTGCTATGACGCCAACTTTCACTACCTATATGCTGGGCCCGCTGATGGAGGCGTACTACCGACGCTATCCTGGAGTAAAAGTGCTTATCCAGGAGATGAACCAGGAGCGGATGGAGGCGATGCTGCTGGAGGATGAACTGGATGTGGGGATTGCCTTTGACGACAGCCGGTCACAGGAAATTGTGGTTCAGCCGCTGCTGACGGAAACGCTTGCGCTGGTGGTGAGCCGTGCGCATCCGCTGGCAGGAGAGCGCGACTTGCAACTGCAGGCTCTCGACGCCCAGCCGCTAATTATACTGAGCAGCGAGTTTGCTACCCGCGAGCAGATTGATCGTTATTGCCGCCTTCATCGGCTCGAACCAGACGTGCGGATGGAGGCCAACTCCATCGGGGCCGTTCTGTCGGTTATTCGAAGCACAACGTTAGCAACGCTGCTGCCGGCGGCGATCGCCGGACAGTTTGATGATGTGGTGGCGATTGAGCTAAGACCTGCGCTGCTGCAGCGCACGGCCTGTTTATTGCAGCGGCAGGGCGCCTGGCAGAGCGCCGCAGCGCGCGAATTCATCACCCTGGCCCGAGAGAACGCGATAACGATTGAGCAGGAAAACCGCCAGTCCCTTGACTGAAGGACTGCGTTACTCGCCGGCGAACTGCGACTCACGGCTGGCTTCGCTGCCGATATCGCCTTCATCGGGCTGGGCATTCTCTATAAGCATGCCTTCTTCCTTAAGCCTTTCCAGCACGTGATGAAAGAGCTGAGTCTTGTCTGGCTCAGCCATATTCTGCAACTTCTCATTAAATACAGTATGGGACTGAACAAGATAATGGATAAATTCCAGCAATACCTCACTTTGCGGCAGGACGGTTAATTCCTGCTGGATGTAACGGGTTTGATCCAGTAGCGGATTTTTCGTCACGTCCATAGGCCGGGCGCTAATACTGTGGGCATATATTTTCTCAATGGCCTGGCTGGTGATATAGATGCGGTTCAATGATATCGAGGGGCGTTCGTCTTCCTCTGGAATGAAATGACAATAAACAAATGGTTTATCCGGCAGCATCATGCTGAGGCGGTTTTCGAAAAGAATATCATCTGGCGCCTCCAGCAGCGCCATTAGGTTCCGACAGTGTGGATGCCAGAGCCCTGAAGCAAATACCTTTACGTTGAACTGGGTTACCGTATTTCCGCGCAGGGTTTCCATCGTCGGAATATCGCCTTCAAGCCGCAGAATGCTGCGGATATGGGAGTGATGCGACCAGACTGTTTCTCCTGCCTCGACTGAGGTAAATGGATTAAACGCGCTGGTTACCTCTTTTTCCTGATGGGAGAGGACGGCGATTTTTAATATTCCCGGCGTTGGGTTAAGCTTAAGACATAGATTGATTGCGCCAATATCATGCCAGTGAAGAATGTCTTCCAGTTCGCAGTTTAATAATTTTTGCGCCCGCGCCAGAGAGCAATACTCCATTGGCGGTAAATTATTTAGCTTCCAGATATTCCGTTCTGTAATATTCATAAGAATTGTATGTCGATGAAAAAATAAATCGCCATGGTGAGCAAAAGTATCAATGACAATGATTTATTTTTTCTGCTGACTTCCTTTACCTGATTAACAAAATCCATTCACATTGAGAATAATATATCGATAAATTGGCTGTTTTTATTGTTTTGCTGCCGCATATTTACTCTTTCCCGTTATCTTATCATCTCTTATTCGTAGAGAAAAATAGTTTGCTGAATATAAGCGTTTCTTCCTGTTTAGCAGCAATATTTAAGGTGAGTATGAGCAGAGCACGAAAAAAGGGACGGTCAATTTGGCAAACTTTGTGGTCGGCAGGAAGTATCAAACAGACGCCTGCGGCGCCTGTCGAACCTACCTGTAGTTATTGCGGCATAGACAGGAAGCGGTCACCCGGTTGCGCGATGGCATACCAGGCCATCATTTCGGCAGTGCCTGGCTGGCCTTCAGCAGGCGCCCAGGCCATAGTGTCCATTTCGGCAAGCGGTTGATAAGCGCCTTGTTTGACTTCAAATACCATGCCGCCTGCGTCGAGCGAGAGCACCGTATGCCAGGTGCCAGCCTCCATTTCCAGCGCCGTACAGGTTTCACCCAGCACCACCCGGTTGGTGACCACGCCGTGGTCATCAAAATTCAGCACTACAAATCGGCCTTTCAGCGGCAGTAAAAGTTCGAAGGTATGTCTGTGCCGGTGCGGGCGGATATAGGTGCCGGGTTCCATGGCGATGGCCAGACGCTGTATCGGGTCGCTCAGTTCAGGATGAAAAATGCGATGGGCACGCAGGCGCGGAGCACTGGCTGCCGCTTCGCTCTGCTGCTGCATATCGCTGAGGGTGATCTGTTTCATATCAACGCCTGGATCCTGTATCGTCCAGAGAAGGTTGTAAAAGGTCGCGGCTAGTGACTGAAAAATTCAGAAGGTATTGTACGCAGAAATGCGCGTTGCTGTCGGTTTATTGTGTGCGTGATCGACAAAGACACGTTCCTTTCTGGCAGGACTAACCATACTGAAATCGTTGGCTAATTATGATTACGAGAAGAATACGTTCTGGCTGGCGTTTAGGTCATCGTGGTGAATGGCGGGCAACGTTTATATGGTGTCCCCTGCAGGAATCGAACCTGCAACTAGCCCTTAGGAGGGGCTCGTTATATCCATTTAACTAAGGGGACAAGGCGGCACGAGTATAGCGTTTTTTGCCCGCCTGAGTAAGAGCCATACCGTCTGACTGCTTAAACCCTCGCCACTCAGGGCGCTTTTTTATGCCCGGTCGGCCTTTTTCCCTTTCTCCGCCGCCTGGGCGCGGGCTTCCGCTTTTCGCTTGCTGCTCATATCGTTACGGATCTGCGCATGGCTCAGCAGTGCGAAGATGAAGGTCCCGCCACAGATATTTCCCGCCAGGGTCGGCAGGGCGAACGGCCAGATAAAGTCGCTCCAGGGCAGATTTCCATTAAACACCAGATAAAGGATCTCGACCGAGCCCACCACAATATGGGTGGTATCCGCCAGGGCGATAAGCCAGGTCATGAGAATAATCACCACGATTTTGGCGGCGCCGGCGACAGGAAACATCCAGACCATGGTGGCGACCAGCCAGCCGGAAATAATCGCATTGGCGAACATCTCTGTCGGACTGTTTTTCATTACGTCTTCGGCGATGCTGACAAAGGCCTGACGGGTTGGCTCATCAAAAATAGGCATATAATTGAAGGCCCATGCGGCCACCGCGGTACCGATGAGATTGCCCGCCAGCACCACCGACCATAGCCGCATCAGCAAACCGACGTTACCGAGGGTGGGATTATGCATCACTGGCAGAACGGCGGTGACCGTATTTTCAGTGAACAGCTGCTGGCGGGCCATAATTACGATAATAAAGCCGAAGGTGTAGCCGAGGTTTTCCAGCAAAAAACCGCCCGGGATCCCCTCCAGTTTGACGTGAAAAATTCCCTTCGCCAGCAGGGAGGCCCCCATCGACAGGCCGGCCGCAATCGCTGACCATAGCAGGGCCAGCGCATCGCGCTCCATCTCTTTTTCCCCTTCCTGGCGAATATGTTCATGGATCGCCATCGCCCGCGAGGGAAGGCGATCTTCATTTACTTCGATCTCTTCACCACGCTGATTTTCCTCACTTTCCACTTCTCTTTCGTCATCCTCTGCCTTTAATTTGTTATTGTCTAGTTCATCCATTTCGTGGCCCTCGCTATCAATCTGTATAGTTATAGCGTAGCGGCTTTCCCTGCCGTCTGGCTGGGCATACTCTGAAATCGCAAAAATGGTAACGTCAGATTTTTGTCGCTCCGGTAGAATAGGAGCCCCGCGATTTCGTTATTCCCAGGCTAAGATCAAATCAACAACTTGGGTGATATAGACATCGTTCAACGTGCTGTTACAATCGCTCACATCTTTACGGGCGGAAGCGTTGTCTTTCCGTCATGGATGGCAACTCGCGATAGCCATAAAAACCAGGGAGACATCTATGAATTATCGCCTGTCGGCGCTTGCGCTTGGCGCCACATTGCTGGTGGGATGTGCCAGTTCCAGCTCTGGCGATCGGCCGCAGGGGCGCTCAGACCCGTTAGAAGGGTTTAACCGCACGATGTTTAACTTCAACTTTAACGTGGTTGATCCTTACGTGCTTCGCCCCGTCGCGGTGGCATGGCGCGACTACGTCCCACAGCCGGCGCGCAACGGGTTAAGCAATTTTACCAGTAACCTGGAAGAGCCGGCAGTGATGGTGAACTACTTCCTGCAGGGCGACCCCTATAAAGGTATGGTGCATTTTACCCGCTTCTTCCTGAACACCATTCTCGGTATGGGTGGGCTTATCGATGTGGCCGGGATGGCGAATCCGCAGCTACAGCGGGTTGAGCCACATCGTTTCGGCAGTACGCTTGGGCATTATGGCGTTGGCTATGGCCCGTATGTTCAGTTGCCGTTCTATGGAAGCTTTACCCTGCGCGACGAAGGCGGCGATATGGCCGATGGCTTGTATCCGGTGCTCTCCTGGCTGACCTGGCCGATGTCGATCGGTAAATGGGCGGTGGAAGGGATTGAGACACGTGCTCAGCTGCTGGATTCCGACGGCCTGCTGCGCCAGTCTTCCGACCCTTACATTCTGATGCGTGAAGCCTACTTCCAGCGTCATGACTTTATCGCCAACGGCGGTAAGCTGACCCCGGCGGACAACCCGAATGCTCAGGCTATTCAGGATGAGCTGAAGGATATCGATTCACAGTGATCGGCGAATGATAAAAAAAGGGTGAACATAATGTTCACCCTTTTTTGTGGCGCGCTGCTTATCAGAAGCGGTAGTTGAAGTTAGCGCCGTACAGCCAGGCGGTTCCTTCGGAACGGAAGGTATACGGGCCTTCCTTAATTTCAACATGCTGCCCGTGCATGTATGAAACGCCGACGTCAACCGAGGCATCTTTATTGAACGCGTAGGTGGTACCCGCGCTCAGCCACAGGCGATCCTGGTCCGGAATAGAGATAGAGCGGTTATTAGCCGGCACCGGGCTGTCATCGAAGGCGATACCGGTACGGAAGGTCCAGTTATCGTCATAATAATAGGTGGTCCCCAGCGCAAGACGATAGGCGTCCTTGAAGCCTTCCTCTTTATAGAACAGCGTCTGGCCGTTGCTGCCGGTGGCTTTCAGCTCCTGGAACTGACTCCAGCTGGTGTAGGTCAGGCTATAGTGGACCGCCCACTGCGGCGCCACGCGGTTATAGCCGGACAGCTCCCACATTTCCGGCAGGTTAAGGGTTAGCGAACCATTTGTCGTCTGGCCGCTGGTGCCCGCCGGCAGGCCGAAGTTGCCGAGGATCTGGTTATAGGCCGCCGGCAGGCTGCTGCGGTAGTTACCGTCGAAGTCGATCTTGACCTCAGAACGGTAGGTTAAACCGTAGCGGTTATTCTTATCCAGCTCATAGAGGATCCCGGCGTTCCAGCCGAAGCCCCACGCGTTGCCATTAAGATGGGCGATCTGCGTGTCGGCCGGGATCTTCGCTACCTGGCCCGCCAGCGCCGGCGGCAGCGCGCCAGAGCCTGCGACAATCTGCCCCAGATCGCCTGCATAGCGCTCGATCTTCGCCTTGGCGTAGACCGCGTCAAAGCCTAAGCCGAAGCTCCAGTTGCTGTCGAGGCGGTAGGCGCCGCTCAGGTTGAAGTTCGCGGTGGTCAGGTCGGTTTTACCGCCCATGCTGCCGGCCGCATAATCATCGTTATACTCTGTTGCCAGACCATAGTTAGAGGTGATAGACGCCCCCCAACCAAATTGGTCGTTAATCGGCGCGACAAAGTGGAAGTTGGGCACCCACGCCGTCGGGGCGATATTGTCTGCTTTCAGGCTCTTGCCGGTGGGAGAGGTGCCCGAAACATTAACGCCCGGGTCGACAA
The DNA here is from genome assembly GCF_021184225.1 of Klebsiella sp. KPN54798. Classification (NCBI taxonomy): domain Bacteria; kingdom Pseudomonadati; phylum Pseudomonadota; class Gammaproteobacteria; order Enterobacterales; family Enterobacteriaceae; genus Klebsiella; species Klebsiella sp. KPN54798. Next base: position 1,451,570 of record NZ_CP089234.1, read on the forward strand.
ACACGGCGCCCGCCGACATGGTCGGGCGGTCAAACATCATAATTAATGCCGGGTTACGACTGGCATTACCAGCATCGTCAGCGATCGCCCCTTCACCGGAATAGGCACGACCCAGCCCCGATGCAGAGAATTCGTTGAGCTGGAAGCCTGCTGACCAGGCCTGGGTGGAAACAAGTGCGACAGCCACTGCAAGGGCAGATTGGGTAAAGCGGGTTTTCTGGCTCATGCCCATAACCTCATTGAGTTATTTTTTTTTAAACTATGTTACATGCCGTAACAGAAGCGCGGGAGTGTAGGGTCTGCGGTACAACCAAGAAATCAGACCAGTGCGCTGAGTATAGGTCTGACCAGATGATTTGTTGCAAGTATGTTTATGAAGTTTTTCAATTGTGATAACAGAAACGCGATCCAGCTGGCAAAAATCTCGGAGAGAGCAAGGGGGACAGAAGGGGATTTTTGTTTTAGATCATTTTTAAGTGTGATTTCTGTCACTTAACGCCGGCAGAGCGATTCTCGGCTGGAGGCTCACCGGGGACAGGGCGTAAAATAGGCACATAATTTTTCTGGCACCGAAGGTGCATCTCCAGAGGAAATCTACGATGAGTAAATGTAGCGCTGATGAAACCCCGGTTTGCTGCTGTATGGATGTTGGCACGATTGTTGACAACACCGACTGCACCGCCTCCTACAGCCGCGTATTCGCCAACCGCGCTGAAGCCGAGCAAACGCTCGCCGCGTTAAGCGAAAAAGCCCGCAATGTCGAATCTGAGCCGTGCCAAATTAACCCAACCTTCACTGACGTTGACGGCGGTGTGCAGCTGGATATCGATTTTGTTTTCAGCTGCGAAGCAGAATCCCTGATCTTCCAGCTGGGCTTACGTTAATCCTTCCCCCTCGACGCCCCTGATTAGGGGCGTTTCCTTTTCTTTTCACTGTGTTTTGGCTCGCAATTTTGCGCTTCTCCGATTGGCTTAATGTAAAAAATTAGTTAAGAATGTTATCAGGTCAGACCACTTGGTTGTCTTGGTTAACAGGGGAGTGTTATGAGTCAGGCATTACCGCTTATCACCCGTCAGGGCGATCGCATTGCCATTGTCACGGGGCTACGCACGCCATTTGCTCGTCAGGCTACGGCTTTTCATGGCGTTCCGGCCATTGATTTAGGAAAAATGGTGGTTGGCGAGATGCTGGCGCGCAGCGACATTCCTGCCGAAGTCATCGAGCAACTGGTCTTTGGCCAGGTGGTGCAGATGCCGGAAGCGCCGAACATCGCCCGGGAAATTGTGCTGGGTACCGGCATGAGCGTACATACCGACGCCTATAGCGTCAGCCGCGCCTGCGCCACCAGTTTCCAGGCCGTGGCGAACGTCGCTGAAAGCCTGATGGCCGGCACCATCCGCGCCGGTATTGCCGGCGGCGCCGACTCCTCCTCTGTCCTGCCCATTGGGGTCAGTAAAACGCTGGCCCGCACGCTAGTGGATGCCAATAAGGCACGCACGCTGAGCCAAAAGCTGAAGCTGTTTTCCCGTCTGCGGCCACGCGACCTGCTGCCGGTCCCCCCGGCGGTGGCTGAATATTCAACCGGATTGCGGATGGGCGATACCGCCGAGCAGATGGCGAAAAGCTGGGGGATCTCCCGCGAGCAACAGGATGCCCTGGCGCATCGTTCGCACCAGCTGGCAGCGAAAGCCTGGGAAGAGGGTAAACTGTCCGCAGAGGTGATGACCGCCTATGCTCCCCCTTTCCGCGAACCGCTCGAGCAGGACAACAATATTCGTAAAAATTCAACGCTCGCAGATTATCAGAAGTTACGCCCGGCCTTTGACCGCAAACATGGCACCGTCACCGCTGCCAACAGTACGCCGCTGACGGACGGCGCGGCAGCGGTGATCCTGATGACCGAGTCGCGGGCTAAAGAGCTGGGGCTGAGGCCGCTGGGCTATCTGCGCAGCTACGCCTTTACCGCCATCGACGTCTGGCAGGATATGCTGCTGGGGCCCGCGTGGTCCACGCCGCTGGCGCTGGAGCGCGCTGGCCTGACGCTGGCGGATCTCACGCTTATCGATATGCACGAAGCTTTCGCCGCGCAGACGCTGGCCAATCTCCAGTGTCTGGCAAGCGACCGCTTTGCCCGCGAGGTGCTGGGCCGCTCGCAGGCCACCGGTGAGGTAGATGAAAGCAAGTTTAACGTCCTCGGCGGCTCTATCGCCTACGGTCACCCCTTCGCCGCCACCGGCGCGCGGATGATCACCCAGACGCTGCATGAGCTGCGGCGACGGGGCGGGGGATTTGGTTTGGTGACGGCCTGCGCGGCAGGTGGTCTGGGTGCGGCGATGATCGTGGAGGCTGAATAATGGATACTGTTTCCGCTTTTAAGCTTGAGGTCCGTGCGGACAAAATCGCGGTGATCACCATTGATGCCCCGGGTGAAAAAATGAATACCCTGAAAGCCGAATTTGGCAGTCAGGTACGGGGATTGATACGCCAGTTACGTGACGATAAGTCAGTGCGCGGCGTAGTATTTATCTCCGCCAAAGCGGATAACTTTATCGCCGGCGCTGATATCAACATGATTGCCCGCTGCCGCAGCGCGCAGGAGGCGGAAGCGCTGGCGCGCCAGGGACAGCAGATTATGGCTGAGATCCATGGCCTGTCGATCCCGGTGATTGCCGCTATCCACGGCGCCTGCCTTGGCGGCGGTCTGGAGCTGGCGCTGGCCTGTCATGGCCGTATCTGTAGCGATGACGAAAAAACCCGACTCGGCTTGCCGGAGGTACAGCTTGGCCTGCTGCCGGGTTCCGGCGGGACGCAGCGTTTACCGCGGCTGATCGGGGTCAGCACCGCGCTGGATATGATGCTCACCGGCAAGCAGCTGCGGCCGCGGCAGGCGCTGAAGGCCGGTCTGGTGGACGAGGTGGTGCCGCAGGCGATTTTACTGCAGGCGGCGGTGGAGTTGGCGCTGAAGGGACGACCGACCAGCCGGGAGGTGCCTGTTCGTGAACGCGTACTGGCAGGGCCCCTGGGGCGCCATCTGTTATTCCAGTTTGTCGGTAAACAAACGCAGCGCAAAACGCAGGGAAATTACCCGGCGGTGAAGCGAATCTTGCAGGTCGTCGAGAATGGTCTGGCCCATGGCTGCAGCAGCGGATACGCTGAAGAGGCGCGCGCATTTGGCGAACTGGCGATGAGCCCGCAGTCGCAGGCGCTGCGATCGATCTTCTTTGCCAGTACCGATCTGAAAAAAGACCGTGGCGCCGAGGCGGAACCCGCTCCGCTGAGAAGCGTTGCAGTACTGGGCGGTGGCTTGATGGGCGGGGGGATCGCCTATGTGACCGCCTGTAAGGGTGGGCTGCCGGTGCGGATTAAAGATATCCAGCCGCGTGGCATCAACCACGCCTTAAAGTACAGCTGGGATCTGCTGAATAAACAGGTTCGTCAGCGTCGACTGCGCCCAGTGGAGCGCGATCGTCAGATGGCGCTGATCTCCGGCACTACCGACTATCAGGGCTTTGCTCATCGCGATGTGGTGATCGAGGCGGTATTTGAAGACCTGGCTCTCAAACAGCGGATGGTCAGCGAAGTGGAACAATACGGCGGGCCGCAGACCATCTTTGCGTCGAATACCTCATCGTTGCCAATCGGCGATATTGCCGTTCACGCCAGCCGCCCGGGGCAGGTAATCGGCCTGCATTTTTTCAGTCCGGTGGAAAAAATGCCGCTGGTTGAGGTGATCCCGCACAAGGGAACCGACCCGCAGACTATCGCCACCGTGGTGCAGCTGGCTAAACGGCAGGGGAAAACGCCGATTGTTGTCGCAGATAAAGCGGGGTTCTATGTGAACCGTATCCTCGCGCCGTATATCAATGAAGCGATGCGCCTGCTGGTGGAAGGCGAACCGATTGAAGTCATTGATAACGCGTTGGTTAAATTCGGTTTCCCGGTGGGGCCGATTCAACTGCTGGATGAGGTGGGTATCGATACCGGCACCAAAATTATCCCTGTGCTGGAGAGCGCGTTTGGAGAACGTTTTAGCCCGCCTGCAAACATCATTGACGCGATTTTGAAGGACGATCGCAAAGGCAGAAAAAATAATCGTGGTTTCTATCTTTACGAGACAAAAGGGCGTAAAAGCAAAAAACGGCCCGACCCGGCAGTCTATCCGCTGCTCGGCATCGGCCGCCCGCAGTCGCGGCTCTCCGCGCAGCAGGTGGCGGAGCGCTGTGTGATGATGATGCTTAACGAAGCGGCGCGCTGCTTTGATGAGCAGATTATCCGGAGCGCGCGCGATGGCGATATCGGCGCCGTCTTTGGTATAGGGTTTCCGCCATTTCTTGGCGGCCCGTTCCGGTATATGGATACTATCGGCGCGGGTGAAGTTGCCGCGATCCTGCAGCGCCTGGCCGCCCAGTTCGGCCCACGTTTTACACCCTGTGACACTTTATTACGCATGGCCGAACAGGGGACCACCTTTTGGCCAGCGGATGAACGGCTGACCTAAGTTGTGGTCAAAGAAGGTAAATCCGGCTGCGGACGACGCTGTTGATTGGCTGTTTTGTAAACAATGATTGACTATACTTACGCCATTGAGGTAAAAAACAGCGTTTCATTCGTGGAATGGATCAGGCACAATGCCCGGCCACCGGGTCACCTGCGTATTGTCTTCGCAGGCCAAACTACGGTGCTTCTGGTTAACAAAAGCGGTGCAATATGCAAGTTTTTATTATGCGTCACGGCGACGCTGCCCTCGATGCAGCCAGTGACTCGGTTCGTCCATTAACCGTATGCGGTTGTGATGAGTCTCGTCAGATGGCAACCTGGCTGAAAGGTCAAAAAGTGGATATTGAGCGCGTTCTTGTCAGTCCCTATCTGCGTGCGGAACAGACGCTGGATATTGTTGGGGAGTGCATGAACCTGCCGAAACATGTCGACGTGATGCCGGAGCTCACGCCGTGCGGTGATGTGGGAATGGTGAGCGCCTATCTGCAGGCGCTGGCGAATGAAGGCGTGGCGACGGCGCTGGTTGTCTCCCACCTGCCGCTGGTGGGGTATCTGGTCTCAGAGCTGTGTCCGGGGGAAACGCCCCCGATGTTCACCACCTCGGCTATCGCCTGCGTGACGCTGGATGCCGACGGCAAAGGTGAGTTCCTCTGGCAGAAAAGCCCCTGCAACCTCAAGATGGCCAACGCCATCTGACGGCCCCCCGGAGCCCGCCGTTACGGCAGCTCCGGCGGTTGCCACTCCTCGACCTCAATCAATATCAGCAGTGCGGCGTCACCGCCGTACTCTTTTGGTGCCTGGTGAAACGCCATAATATGCGGATGTTGCGCCAGCCACAGCGGGGTTTGCTGTTTGAGGATGTGTTTCCCGTGCCCGTGCATCACGCAGGCGCAAAACACATGCTCGCGGCGGCAGGCGGCAATTAGCGCGCCCAGCTCCTGTTTGGCCTGCTGCTGGGTAAGCCCATGCAGATCGAGGAACAGCTCCGGCGAATAATCTCCACGGCGCAGCTTTTTCAGCTCGAAATGGCTGACGTCGGGGCGGACATATTTCGTCGAGCCTTCGGTATTCAGTAGCGGTTGAAACTCATCGGAAAAATAGTGGCTGTTATCGACCTGTTCCTGCAGCAAACGCTTAGGAGCAACCTCGGTAATTTTCTTGCGCTGCGGGCGGTGAACAATAGTGTCCTGTTTGATCTTCCGCGTGCCGGTCATCAGCTGACGGAACAGCGCCTGATCCTCCTCGCTAAGCGATGTCTTCTTTTTCATTGTCCGCTCTCATTCATACTTTGCGCTAGTTTACCCGACTCAATATCCCTTCGGGCAAGGAAAACCTGTTTTTTCCCCCGCCCCTTATCGCAAGAATGCTGATTTATCGCCGTCTTCATGGCACACTAGCCGCCGAATTTATAGCAGAGTGTGCCCTGGAGGATGTCGTGGATAAAATTTTTGTTGATGAGGCAGTCAATGAGCTGCATACCATTCAGGACATGCTGCGCTGGGCGGTAAGCCGTTTCAGCGCTGCTAATATCTGGTACGGTCACGGGACTGATAACCCGTGGGACGAGGCGGTACAGCTGGTGCTGCCTTCACTGTATCTGCCGCTGGATATCCCGGAAGACATGCGCACTGCGCGCCTGACCTCCAGCGAGAAACACCGCATTGTAGAGCGGGTGATTCGCCGCGTGAACGAGCGTATTCCCGTCGCCTATCTGACCAACAAAGCGTGGTTCTGCGGCCATGAGTTTTACGTTGATGAGCGGGTGCTGGTGCCGCGCTCCCCGATTGGCGAACTGATCAATAACCAGTTTGCCGGACTGATTAACCATAAGCCGCAGCACATCCTTGATATGTGCACCGGTAGCGGCTGCATCGCCATCGCCTGCGCCTATGCCTTCCCGGAGGCGGAAGTCGATGCGGTAGATATCTCCCCGGACGCGCTGGCCGTCGCCGAGCACAACGTTGAGTCCCATGGCCTGATCCATCACGTTACGCCGATCCGTTCCGACCTGTTCCGCGATCTGCCGAAGCTGCAGTACGATCTGATCGTCACCAATCCGCCGTATGTCGATGAAGAGGACATGGCCGATCTGCCGGAAGAGTATGAGCATGAGCCGGTGCTGGGGCTGGCCTCCGGAAGCGACGGCCTGAAGCTAACGCGCCGTATCCTCGGCAACGCGCCGGATTATCTCAGCGACGACGGGATTCTGATTTGTGAAGTCGGTAACAGCATGGTACATCTGATGGAGCAGTATCCGGATGTGCCGTTTACCTGGCTTGAGTTTGATAACGGCGGCGACGGGGTCTTTATGCTGACCAAACAGCAGCTGATTGACGCCCGTGCGCACTTCGGTATTTATAAAGACTAAAAAAACAACACGCCAACATAACGAAAAAGATTGGAGCCGTGATGGCAGGAAATACAATTGGACAACTCTTTCGCGTCACTACCTTCGGCGAATCGCACGGTCTGGCGCTGGGCTGCATCGTTGACGGCGTGCCGCCGGGCATTCCGCTGACCGAAGCCGACCTGCAGCACGACCTCGATCGTCGTCGCCCGGGTACCTCGCGTTACACCACGCAGCGTCGCGAGCCGGATCAGGTCAAAATCCTCTCCGGCGTCTTCGAAGGCGTTACCACCGGGACCAGTATCGGTCTGCTGATTGAGAACACCGATCAGCGTTCGCAGGATTACGGCGCGATCAAAGATCTGTTCCGTCCGGGCCACGCCGATTACACCTACGAGCAAAAGTATGGTCTGCGCGACTATCGCGGCGGCGGTCGTTCTTCTGCGCGCGAAACCGCGATGCGCGTAGCGGCCGGGGCGATTGCCAAAAAATACCTTGCCGCGAAGTTCGGCATCGTCATTCGCGGCTGCCTGACGCAGATGGGCGATATTCCGCTGGCCATCAAAGATTGGGATCAGGTTGAGCAGAACCCCTTCTTCTGTCCGGACCCGGATAAAATCGACGCCCTGGATGAACTGATGCGCGGCCTGAAAAAAGAGGGCGACTCCATTGGCGCGAAAGTGACGGTAGTGGCTGACGGCGTACCGCCAGGCCTCGGCGAGCCGGTCTTCGACCGCCTGGATGCCGATATCGCCCACGCGCTGATGAGCATCAACGCCGTGAAAGGGGTGGAAATTGGCGACGGCTTCGAGGTGGTGAAGCTGCGCGGCAGCGAAAACCGCGATGAGATCACCAAAGCCGGGTTCCAGAGCAACCACGCCGGCGGCATTCTTGGCGGCATCAGCAGCGGCCAGCAGATCGTTGCCAACATCGCGCTGAAGCCTACCTCCAGTATTACCGTTCCCGGTCATACGATTAACCGCTTTGGCGAAGAAGTGGAGATGATCACCAAAGGGCGTCACGATCCGTGCGTCGGCATCCGCGCCGTACCGATCGCTGAGGCGATGCTGGCGATCGTTCTGATGGATCACTTTATGCGTCAGCGCGCGCAGAATGGCGACGTGACGACGACAATTCCACGCTGGTAACCATGAAAAACACCGTTATCGCACTGCTTGCGCTGTTGGCTAGCGCCGGTAGCCTGGCCGCCACGCCATGGCAGAAAATAACCCAACCGATCGACGGCAGCGCCCAGTCAATCGGCGCGTTTTCCAATGGCTGTATCGTTGGCGCCGAGGCGCTCCCCCTGAGTGCCCCCGGCTATCAGGTGATGCGTACCGATCAGCGTCGCTACTTCGGTCATCCGGATCTGGTTCAGTTTATTCAGCGCCTGAGTAATCAGGTGCACAATAAAGGTATGGGAACCGTGCTGATTGGCGACATGGGGATGCCGGCGGGCGGGCGCTTTAACGGCGGGCACGCCAGCCACCAGACGGGCCTCGATGTCGATATCTTCCTTCAGCTGCCGCAAACGCGCTGGACATCGTCCCAGCTGTTGAAGCCGCAGGCGCTGGACCTGGTCGCCAGCGATGGCAAGCATGTGGTGCCGTCGCTATGGAGCCCGCAAATCAGCCAGCTTATCAAGCTGGCGGCGGAAGATAGCGAAGTTACCCGCATCTTCGTCAACCCGGCGATTAAACAGCAGCTGTGCCTGGACGCGGGCAGCGACCGCCAGTGGCTGCGTAAAGTCCGTCCCTGGTTCCAGCATCGCGCTCATATGCACGTCCGACTGCGTTGCCCGGCGGGAAGTCTGGAGTGCGAGGATCAGGCGCCGCCGCCGCCCGGCGATGGCTGCGGAGCGGAGCTGCAGAGCTGGTTCGAACCACCTAAACCCGGGTCTACCCCCCCTGTGAAGAAGACGCCGCCGCCGCTGCCGCCTTCCTGCCAGGCGCTACTGGATGAGCATGTGCTGTAATGGATAGTTTTATCGAGTTGTTTGCCGTATCGCCGCTGGTGCTGGTGGTACTCTTCTTTGTCGCCATCCTGGCCGGTTTTATTGACTCACTGGCGGGAGGCGGGGGCTTATTGACTGTCCCTGCGCTGATGGCGGCCGGCATGCCGCCAGCCCAGGCGCTGGCGACCAATAAGCTGCAGGCCTGCGGCGGGTCGCTATCGGCGACCCTCTATTTTGTCCGCCGCAAGGTGGTTAATCTGGCCGATCAGAAGCTGAATATTCTGATGACCTTTATCGGCTCAACCGCCGGAGCGCTGCTGGTGCAGCACGTGCAATCCGATATTCTGAAGCAGATCCTGCCGTTGCTGGTGATTGGCATCGGTCTTTATTTCCTGCTGATGCCGAAACTGGGCGAAGCCGACCGGCAGCGTCGGCTTTACGGTCTGCCGTTTGCGCTGGTCGCCGGCGGTAGCGTAGGGTTTTACGATGGCTTTTTCGGCCCTGGCGCCGGTTCGTTTTACGCCCTGGCTTTTGTCACTCTGGCCGGGTTTAACCTTGCCAAGTCGACGGCCCATGCCAAGCTGCTGAACGCCACCTCAAACGTCGGCGGCCTGCTGCTGTTTATCATCGGTGGAAAGGTTATCTGGGCCACCGGCTTTGTGATGATGGCCGGCCAGTTTATTGGCGCCCGCGCCGGGTCCCGGCTGGTGCTGAGTAAAGGGCAGTCGCTGATCCGGCCGATGATCGTTATCGTCTCGGCGGTGATGAGCGCGAAACTTCTTTATGACAGCCACGGGGCTGAGATTTTGCAGTGGTTGGGAATTCATTAATGCAACAGCAACACCATTATCAGCAGCTGATAGACCTTTTCGACAGCTGCTTTGCCGAAGAATTTAATACCCGCCTGATTAAAGGCGACGATGAGCCGATCTACCTTCCGGCTGACGATGAAACGCCCTATCACCGTATCGTGTTTGCGCACGGATTTTTTGCCAGCGCCCTGCACGAGATCTCTCACTGGTGTGTCGCCGGCAAGGCGCGTCGCGAACAAGTAGATTTTGGCTACTGGTACTGCCCGGACGGCCGCGATGCGATGACCCAAAGCCAGTTTGAGGATGTCGAGGTGAAACCGCAGGCCTTTGAGTGGCTGTTCTGCGTGGCGGCGGGATTTCCGTTTAACGTCAGCTGTGACAATCTGGAAGGGGACGTTGAGCCCGATCGCATCGCCTTCCAGCGCCGGGTGCATGCTCGGGTGATGACTTTACTTGAACAAGGGATCCCCGAACGTCCGGCGCGCTTTATTCGCGCGTTACAACACTATTATCAAACGCCGCCATTGACGGCGAAACACTTTCCGTGGCCGGAAGACCTGCACTAAGGCCGCACATTACATGACAAGAGGTAAGATGATGATCGCGGAGTTTGAATCACGCATTCTGGCGCTGATTGACAACATGGTAGACCACGCCAGTGATGATGAACTGTTTGCCGGCGGTTATCTGCGCGGCCACCTGACGCTGGCGGTGGCTGAGCTGGAAGGTGAGGGCGAGCATTCTGCTGACGCGGTACACAGCAGAGTTAGCCAGAGCCTGGAGAAAGCCATCAGCGCTGGCGAACTGTCGCCGCCGGACCAAATTCTGGTGCAGGGGATGTGGCATAACCTGTATCAACAGGCGAAAAATCAGGCCTGAGCCATGTTGTAGCCCGGGTCAGGCGTCAGCCGTACCCGGGAAATTGCCTGCCCTCATGGTTTTATTTCACCGCTTTTCCCTTCAGCAGTTTTCTCACCCACAGCCGATTCGGATTCAGCGCCGCCAGGGTGTCGCTATCCAGCGGCAGCGGTTCCGCGCTCATTTGCGCCGCCAGCAGCTCAGCGCTTAACGGCGCGGTGCAAAGTCCGCGCGACCCGAGCGCGCCAAGCATAAACAGGTTACGACAGACCGGCGCGCTATCGGCGATATCCGGTTGTTCGTGGAGGCTGGCGTATTGCGTCAATGTTGCCGCGTAGTCCGGCACGTTGCCGACCATCGGTAGATGATCGCGGGTGGCGCAGCGCACGCCGCAGCGAGCGTCGTTGGCGCTGATATCCACGTCCTGTGGCCACTCCGCGCCCGGGAAGCAGTCGATCAGCCGTTGCCGGTTGTGCTGCTGATCTTCTTCGCTGAAGGTGGTGTCGGTTTTCCCGCGGTGGTAGCTGGCGCCAATGCAGTGCTGCTGATTTTGCGGATTCTGTGGCGTCAGGTAGCCGTCGTAGCACAGCACCTGGCGCAGGGCGGCAAGCCGCGGGGTGGTGGGAATATGGCTGACCTGGCCGCCAACCGGGTAGACCGGCAGTTGGGCGGTTTGCGCAAAACCAGTGATGCGGTGGCCGTTCGCCAGAACCACCGCCTGATGATAGCGCTGCTGATTGAGCAGCCAGCCATCGCCCTCCGCGCTGAGCGTTTCGACGGGATAACCATAGTGCACGTGCAGTCCGCGCGTGGCCGCCAGCGCCAGCAGCTCGGCGGTGAGCTGCTGCGGGCACAGCCAGCCGCCGGCCGGATAGGTGATGCCGCCGCAGCCGGTATCGACGCCGGTCAGCCCGGCAACCTGTTCCGCCGTCACCGCGCAGGCGATGTCCGGGGGTAAATTCAGCGCCAGCATCTGGGCGATTTTATGCGTGCTTTTCTCATCCCAGCCGAGCTGGGTAACACCGCACCATTGGTGATCGAACATCACCGGCAGCGCGTCATACATTCGGCGGGCGAAGGTAAAGGCGGCCGGAAAAAAGCGCGCCAGCGCCGGATCGTGCTGACTTAACAGCGGATACAGCGCGCCCTGGCGATTGCCGGAGGCGCCCTGCGCTGGAGCCTCATCGGCGCAGTAAAGGGTCACCTGCCAGCCGCGGCGCAGCAGCGCCAGGGAGAGCAGGGCGCTGGCGATCCCGCCGCCGATGATGGCCGCCTCGCGGGCATCGCTGCTACTGCGAGCGAACCAGGGGGCGCGCGCAGGAAAGCTCAGCGTTTGCGCCATCTCGCCGGTCAGCATCTCCCGCTTGCGGCCGAAGCCTTTGCTTTTACGCATGGTAAAGCCGGCCTCCTGCAGGCCACGGCGGACAAAACCGGCGGAGGTAAAGGTGGCCAGCGTCCCGCCGGGTCGCGCCAGGCGCGCCATAGCGCTGAACAGATCCTGAGTCCACATGTCGGGATTTTTCGCCGGGGCAAAGCCGTCAAGAAACCAGGCGTCCACCTGCTGGTTCAGCGAATCATCCAGCTCCCTGGTCAGCTCATTGATATCGCCAAACCACAGATCGAGCGTCACCCGCCCGCCGTCGAGCAGCAGACGATGGCACCCGCCGAAGGCCGACGGCCATTGCGCCTGCAGCTGCTGCGCCCACGGAGCCAGCTCTGGCCAGCGCTGGTGCGCCAGGCGGAGATCCTCAGCCTTCAGCGGATATTTTTCAAAACTGATGAAATGTAACCTTTGCAAGGTAACGTCCGGGTTATCACGAACAAAAACGTCAAACGCCTGCCAGAGGGTGAGGAAATTGAGCCCGGTGCCGAAGCCGCTCTCCGCGATGATCATCAGCGGGCGAGGGTGGCTGGGGAAGCGCTCCGGCAGGCGATTTCCGCCGAGAAAAACGTAGCGAGTCTCTTCCAGACCGTTGTCATTGGAAAAGTAAACATCGTCGAAATCTCGGGAAACAGGTGTACCCTCAGCGTTGAATTCCAGGTTGGCGGGTTGTATGGCGTTTTGTTTCACGTAAGTTACTCGAATCACAAGGCGTAGCACGATCTTAACGATGTGTGCCTGAGGGCGCAAATTTATACACAAAATGTCTGATCGGACTTGTTCGGCGTACAAGTGTACGCTATTGTGCGACACGAAACTTAAAATAGTGCGACTTACAGAGGTATTTAATGAAACGTGCAGTGATTACTGGCTTGGGCATCGTTTCCAGCATCGGTAATAACCAGCAGGAAGTCCTGGCATCTCTGCGTGAAGGACGTTCAGGGATCACTTTCTCTCAGGAGCTTAAAGATTCAGGGATGCGCAGCCACGTATGGGGCAACGTCAAACTGGATACCACTGGCCTCATTGACCGCAAAGTAGTGCGCTTTATGAGCGACGCCTCCATCTATGCTTACCTGTCCATGGAACAGGCTGTTGCCGACGCAGGTCTGGCGCCTGAAGCATATCAGAATAACCCGCGTGTCGGCCTGATCGCAGGCTCCGGCGGCGGTTCCCCGAAATTCCAGGTCTTCGGCGCCGATGCCATGCGTAGCCCGCGTGGTCTGAAAGCCGTGGGCCCGTATGTGGTCACCAAAGCGATGGCTTCCGGCGTTTCCGCCTGCCTCGCTACGCCGTTCAAAATTCACGGCGTTAACTACTCCATCAGCTCGGCCTGCGCCACTTCCGCCCACTGTATTGGTAACGCGGTAGAGCAGATCCAGCTGGGCAAACAGGACATCGTCTTTGCCGGCGGCGGCGAAGAGCTGTGCTGGGAAATGGCCTGCGAATTCGACGCCATGGGCGCGCTGTCCACTAAATACAATGACACCCCGGAAAAAGCGTCCCGTACCTATGATGCTAACCGTGACGGCTTCGTTATCGCCGGCGGCGGCGGTATGGTCGTGGTGGAAGAGCTGGAACACGCCCTGGCGCGTGGCGCGCACATCTATGCCGAAATCGTCGGCTATGGCGCGACCTCCGATGGCGCGGACATGGTCGCCCCGTCTGGTGAAGGCGCAGTGCGCTGCATGCAGATGGCGATGCATGGCGTTGATACGCCGATCGACTATCTGAACTCCCACGGTACCTCCACTCCGGTCGGCGACGTGAAAGAGCTGGGCGCCATCCGCGAAGTATTCGGCGACAACAGCCCGGCTATTTCGGCAACTAAAGCGATGACCGGCCACTCGCTGGGCGCGGCGGGCGTACAGGAAGCCATTTACTCCCTGCTGATGCTGGAGCACGGCTTTATCGCGCCGAGCATCAACGTTGAAGAGCTCGACGAGCAGGCTGCCGGCCTGAACATCGTCACCAAACCGACGGACGCTAAGCTGACCACCGTAATGTCCAACAGCTTCGGCTTCGGCGGCACCAACGCCACGCTGGTGATGCGTAAATACAACGCCTAATCACCATGTGATGCGCAAAGGGGAGCCACCGGCTCCCCTTTTTTGTCATCTTGACAGGGTAAGAGCCCGCAGGCACACTGCTCGCGGATCCATTAGTCTCTCCACTAATGCGTAAGCGTTTAACGTCAACCAACGCGCCTTAACCCTGATAATCAGGTGGAGGGGGCGTGTCGTTTTGCTCGCCTTACTCTGCGAATCTGGAGTAATGCATGTCCGCAGTTACTGAAACAACATCCAATTCTTCGGCGAATTTTTCGCTTTTCCGTATTACGTTTGCCGTCTTTTTGACCTATATGACCGTTGGTTTGCCGCTGCCGGTGATCCCGCTCTTTGTCCATCAGGAGCTGGGGTTTGGCAACACCGTGGTTGGCGTGGCGGTAGGGATCCAGTTCCTCGCCACCGTTCTGACCCGGGGGTACGCCGGACGTCTGGCAGACCAGTACGGCGCTAAACGTTCCGTCCTGCAGGGGATGCTGGCCTGCGCCCTGGCGGGCGCGGCATGGCTGGCCGCTGCGCTGCTGCCGCTGCCGGTGCTCGCCAGGCTCGGCCTGCTGCTGCTGGGCCGCTTGATCCTCGGGTTTGGCGAAAGCCAGCTGCTGACCGGAAACCTGAGCTGGGGGATGGGCCTGGTGGGACCGGCCCGTTCCGGCAAAGTGATGTCATGGAACGGCATGGCGATGTACGGCTCGCTGGCGGTGGGCGCCCCGCTGGGATTATTGATCTATAGCCATTTTGGCGTGGCGGTGCTGGCCTGTGTCACCATGGGACTACCGCTCGTCGCCTGGCTTATTAACGGTACCGTGCGCAAAGTGGCGGCCCACGGAGGCGAGCGGCCTTCACTCTGGAGCGTCATCGGCATGATCTGGCGGCCGGGTATTGGCCTGGGCCTGCAGGGTGTCGGCTTTGCGGTGATCGGCACCTTCGTCTCCCTCTATTTCGCCAGCCATAGCTGGCCAATGGCCGGCTTTACCCTGACGGCGTTTGGTGGCGCCTTTGTGCTGATGCGAGTGCTGTTCGGCTGGATGCCGGATCGGTTTGGCGGCGTTAAGGTGGCGATGGTCTCGCTGCTGATAGAGGCGGTTGGTCTGACGCTGCTGGGACTGGCGCCGAATGCCTGGCTGGCGCTGGCCGGTGCAGCGCTGACCGGGTGCGGCTGTTCGCTTATTTTCCCCTCACTTGGCGTGGAAGTAGTGAAGCGCGTCCCGGCGCAGGTGCGCGGCACCGCGCTCGGCGGCTATGCGGCCTTTCAGGACATCTCCTATGGCCTGACCGGGCCGCTGACCGGCCTGCTGGCGACCTCGCTGGGCTACTCGTCGGTGTTCCTTGCCGGCGCCCTCTGCGCGGCGCTGGGGATCCTCGTCACCCTTATCTCATTTCGCCGCTAGGTTATTGTCCGGTCTGAAATCGCTGTAGGAAACACCGCGGCGTTTGGCATGAAAGGGAGCCGTAAACGCCGCTGGTGGCTGCTGGGCTACAGCAGGAGCCACAGCACAAGGAGCAGGACAACCGCGCCCAGCGCCAGCTGCCACGGCTTAGCGCTCCACGTCCGCCTGGCGACTGGCTCCTCCTGCGGGATGGCCAGCGTCTCCTGGGCGCGGGCCACCCGCAGCACAAACACCTTGTTCAGCAGCGCCAGGATCTGCGCCGGGCTCAGCGTGGTCTGCGGCGTGACCTGCCAGCTGCGACGGGCAAAGTCGACAATTTTCTGCCACTCCGCGGCCTCCAGCGGCTGCTTGAGCGCTCCCTGCAGCGAGGTGAGCGTCGGCGCGCTTTGCGCACTCAGCGTTTGCCGCGCCTGCAGCCAGTACGAAAGCGGCAGGAAGTGCGTCGCCGGGATCAGCTCCCCGGACTTGACGCCGCAAAGCTCCAGCATGGATTGCCAAATCAGCTTGCTTGGTTCGCCGGTGGCGGCCGCCAGCTTAGTCACCAGCTGATTGAGCGTATTATGCTCGGCTGGCAACAGCGGGCGCAGGGTCGGCGGGCGCTGCTGCGGCTGCGGGATCGACAGCTGGCCATGCTGCAGCAGATGCAGAATGGTCTCCAGCTGCGTCTGGCTAAGGGCATGCAGCGCCGTTTGCCCATAATGCTGACGAATATAATCGCTCACCGCCTGGCGGTTATTGCCCTGACCGAGCAGATCGCTGAGCTGCGCTAAGGTCTGGCGATGATGATGATTATCCTGAGCGGCGGCTAAGCGCTGGTTGAGACTGGCCTCCGCGGCGTTGAAATGGCAGGCCAGCAGGGGCGAGTCGCCTTTCAGTCCGAGGTCATGTTTGACGCAGGCCCACACTTCCGCGTTCTGCTGCGAGGTCAGCGCCACCAGGCGCGTGATCAGTCGCTCCAGAACGGTGCGTTGCTGCATGGAAAGCGAAGGTTCGCCGGTGGCGGCAGTGCCTGATGGGCCTCGCCCTGGAGGACGGTCTGGCATATCAGCAAGGGGGTGCGTCATGATTCATCCTTTCGATATCGCGGTGCTGGAACCAGGTGATGAGTATGCCTGGCGGCCAGATTATGGCACACTTCCCCAGTTAACTCTCGTTCTCAGACAGGTACTGAACTGTGAAAATCCTCGTTGATGAAAATATGCCCTATGCCCGTGAGCTTTTTAGCCGTTTAGGCGACGTGCAGGCGATCCCAGGCCGTCCGGTCCCGGCCGATGCCCTGACCGATGCGGATGCCCTAATGGTGCGCTCGGTCACCCGGGTCAATGAAGCATTGCTCGCCGGCAAGGCCATTAAGTTCGTCGGCACCGCTACCGCCGGCACCGATCACGTCGATCAGGCGTGGCTGCAGCAGGCGGGGATTGGTTTCTCTGCGGCGCCCGGCTGTAACGCCATTGCGGTGGTAGAGTACGTCTTTTCATCGCTGCTGATGCTGGCCGAACGCGACGGCTTTGCACTGCGCGATCGCACCGTCGGGATCGTCGGCGTCGGTAACGTTGGCGGGCGACTGCAAAAGCGCCTGGAAGCGTTGGGGATCAAAACTCTGCTCTGCGACCCACCGCGCGCCGATCGCGGCGACGAAGGTGACTTCCGCTCCCTCGAGGCGCTGGTCCAGGAAGCCGATGTCATCACCTTCCATACGCCGCTGTATAAAGAAGGGCAATATAAAACCCTGCATCTGGCGGATGAAGCGCTGATAAGCCGCCTGAAGCCTGGAACGATTTTGATCAACGCCTGCCGCGGGCCGGTGGTCGATAACGCCGCACTGCTAAAGCGGCTGGAAGCTGGTCAGCCGCTGAGTGTGGTATTGGACGTCTGGGAGCCGGAGCCGGATCTAAACGTTGAACTTCTCAAGCGAGTGGATATCGGTACCGCGCATATCGCCGGCTACACTCTCGAAGGGAAAGCGCGCGGGACGACGCAGGTTTTTGAAGCCTACAGCGCCTTTATCGGCCATCCGCAGCAGGTAGCGCTGGACACTCTGCTGCCGGCGCCGGAATTTGGCCGCATTACCCTGCATGGACCGCTCGATCAGCCGACGCTGAAAAGACTGGTCCACTTGGTGTATGATGTGCGCCGCGATGATGCGCCGCTGCGGAAGGTGGCCGGCGTCGCCGGTGAATTCGACAAGCTGCGTAAAAATTATCAGGAACGTCGCGAATGGTCTTCGCTGTATGTGCAGTGCAGCGATGAGCAGGCGGCGACGCTGTTGCGCCAGCTCGGTTTTAACGCCGTGCATCATCCTGTTCGTTAATGTCTTCTTAATGCCCCTGCCGGATACTCCGGCGGGGCCGCTTTATTTCTGGAGTTAACCACCATGTCTGAAGGCTGGAATATTGCCGTACTGGGCGCAACGGGCGCCGTAGGCGAAGCCCTGCTCGAAACTCTTGCTGAACGCCAGTTCCCGGTAGGAGAGATTTTTGCTCTGGCGCGCAACGACAGCGCGGGCGAACATCTGCGTTTTGGTGGCAAGTCGGTGATCGTCAAAGACGCCGCCGAATTTGACTGGACCCAGGCCCAGCTGGCTTTCTTCGCCGCCGGCGTCGAAGCCAGTGCAGCGTATGTCGAAGAAGCGACCAACGCCGGGTGTCTGGTTATCGATCTCAGCGGCCTGTTTGCGCTGGAGCCGGACGTACCGCTGGTGGTGCCGGACGTGAACCCGTTCGTATTAGGCGATTACCGCAACCGCAACCTGATTGCGGTGCCTAATAGCCTGACCAGTCAGCTGTTGACGGCGCTCAAACCGCTGATCGATCAGGGCGGGTTGTCGCGCATTAGCGTCACTAACCTGCTCTCCGCCTCGGGGCAGGGGAAAAAAGCGGTGGATGCGCTGGCGGGGCAGAGCGCTAAGCTGCTGAACGGCATCCCTATCGATGAAGACGATTTCTTTGGTCGCCAGCTGGCGTTCAACATGCTGCCGCTGCTGCCGGATCGTGAAGGTAGCGTGCGCGAAGAGCGCCGGATCGTCGATGAAGCGCGCAAAATTCTTCAGGATGACGGGCTGATGATCTCCGCCAGCGTCGTTCAGTCGCCGGTCTTCTACGGCCATGCGCAGATGGTGAGCTTCGAAGCGATGCGCCCGCTGGCGGCGGAGGAGGCGCGCGACGCTTTTACCCGCGGCGAGGATATCGAACTTTCTGAAGAGGGCGAATTCCCGACTCAGGTTGGTGATGCCTCAGGCAATGCCCGCCTCTCCATCGGCTGCGTGCATAACGATTACGGTATGCCGGAGCAGATCCAGTTCTGGTCGGTAGCGGATAACGTGCGCTTCGGCGGCGCGCTGATGGCGGTGAAGATCGCCGAGAAGCTGATTGAGGAGTACCTGTACTGATGTCTGAGATGGAGCAACAGCCGATCTGTAAAATCGCGCTGGGCATCGAGTACGACGGCAGCAAATATTACGGCTGGCAGCGGCAAAACGAAGTGCGCAGCGTGCAGGAGAAGCTGGAAAAGGCGCTCTCGCAGGTGGCGAACGAACCGATTACCGTCTTTTGCGCCGGCCGCACCGACGCCGGCGTCCATGGCACCGGCCAGGTGGTGCATTTCGAAACCCGGGCGCAGCGGAAAGATGCCGCCTGGACGCTGGGGGTAAATGCGAATTTACCTGGTGACATCGCGGTGCGTTGGGTCAAACATGTACCGGCGGATTTTCACGCCCGGTTCAGCGCCACGGCGCGCCGCTATCGCTACGTCATCTATAATCATCGCCTGCGCCCGGCGGTATTAAGTCATGGCGTGACGCATTTTCACCAGCCGCTCGACGCCGAGCGTATGCAGCGCGCCGCGCAGTGTCTGCTGGGAGAGAATGACTTTACCTCGTTTCGCGCGGTACAGTGCCAGTCGCGTACCCCGTGGCGCAACGTGATGCATATTAACGTTACCCGCTACGGCGCGTATGTGGTGGTGGATATCAAAGCGAATGCCTTTGTACATCATATGGTCAGGAATATTGTAGGCAGCCTGATGGAGGTCGGGGCCGGAAACCAGCCGGAGAGCTGGATGGCAGAACTGCTGGCAGCAAAAGACAGGACGCTCGCTGCGGCAACGGCAAAAGCGGAAGGGTTGTATCTGGTGTCGGTGGATTACCCGGCCCACTATGATTTACCGGTGCTGCCAATGGGCCCGCTGTTTCTGGCGGACTAATAGGGTCATTAAGGGTAAAGACAAACATGGACTTGATTCACTTTTTAATTGATTTCATCCTGCATATTGATGTGCACCTTGCCGAACTGGTTGCCCAGTATGGCGTCTGGGTTTATGCCATTCTGTTTTTGATTCTGTTCTGCGAAACCGGGCTGGTGGTGACGCCATTCCTGCCGGGCGATTCCCTGCTGTTCGTCGCGGGCGCGCTCTCGGCCTTGCCAACCAACGATCTCAATGTCCACCTGATGGTACTGCTGATGGTCATCGCGGCCATCGTCGGCGATGCGGTCAACTACACCATTGGCCGGCTGTTCGGCGAAAAGCTGTTCAGCAATCCGAACTCAAAGATATTCCGTCGCAGCTATCTGGATAAAACCCACAGCTTTTACGAACGTCACGGCGGGAAAACCATTATCCTGGCGCGCTTTGTGCCGATAGTCCGAACCTTCGCGCCGTTTGTGGCGGGAATGGGGCATATGTCCTATCGTCATTTTGCAGCCTATAACGTGGTTGGGGCGCTGCTGTGGGTGCTGCTGTTCACCTATGCCGGCTATCTGTTTGGCGATTTGCCGGTGGTGCAGGAGAATCTGAAGCTGCTGATCGTGGCGATCATCGTCCTCTCCGTCCTGCCGGGTGTGATTGAGATCATCCGCCATAAGCGGGCTGCGTCAAAGCAGGCGAAGTAGTTTAGCCTGTGTTGCGCGTGACGGTGCAGAGCGTCACGCGCAGCGGTTTGACCACTTTTTTATCCCATGTTCCGGGATGATATGATTTAATGTGCAACATTCATGGTCTGTAAGAGGCAAAAATGGCATTATGCGCCCCTTACGACAAAACTGGCATCGACCAGGTTCAGGCAGAAAGGTTATCAATGAGCTGGATTGAACGAATTAAAAGCAACATCACTCCCACCCGCAAGGCGAGCATTCCTGAGGGTGTATGGACCAAGTGCGACAGCTGCGGTCAGGTACTCTACCGCGCCGAGCTGGAGCGCAACCTGGAGGTTTGTCCTAAGTGCGATCACCATATGCGCATGTCGGCGCGTAATCGCCTGCATAGCCTGTTGGATGAAGGTTCTCTGGTAGAACTGGGTAGCGAACTTGAGCCAAAAGATGTGCTGAAGTTCCGCGATTCAAAAAAATACAAAGACCGCCTGGCGTCCGCTCAGAAAGAGACGGGCGAGAAAGACGCGCTGGTGGTGATGAAAGGTACGCTCTACGCGATGCCGGTGGTTGCCGCCGCCTTTGAATTCTCCTTTATGGGGGGATCGATGGGTTCCGTCGTCGGCGCACGCTTTGTACGCGCGGTGGAGCAGGCGCTGGAAGATAACTGCCCGCTGATCTGCTTCTCCGCCTCCGGTGGCGCCCGTATGCAGGAAGCGCTGATGTCGCTGATGCAGATGGCGAAAACCTCCGCGGCGCTGGCGAAAATGCAGGAGCGCGGACTGCCGTACATCTCCGTGCTGACCGACCCGACCATGGGCGGCGTATCGGCGAGCTTTGCGATGCTGGGCGATCTGAACATTGCCGAGCCGAAAGCGCTGATCGGCTTTGCCGGTCCTCGCGTTATCGAGCAGACCGTACGCGAGAAGCTGCCGCCGGGATTCCAGCGCAGTGAGTTTCTGATTGAAAAAGGGGCGATCGATATGATCGTTCGCCGTCCGGAAATGCGTCTCAAGCTGGCCAGCATTCTGGCGAAGCTGATGAACCTGCCGGCGCCGGTTGCCGTTTCGGAAGCGCCTCATGAAGGCGTGGTGGTGCCGCCGGCACCGGATCAGGAACCTGAGGCCTGATAAAGCAGAGGGCAGGGCCTGGCGGCGCTGCCCTTTTTTATTCATACGCGTTAACCGTCAATTCTTACGGGCATCATGGAAAAAGATCCTATTCCTCAGGCCACGTCGCCCTGGCTACGTGGCTTTCTTATCTGGAACATCTGCACAGTAAAACCATCGACCTTGGGCTGGCGCGCGTCAGCGAGGTCGCCGGCAGATGGATATCGTTAAACCGGCGCCGTTCGTTTTTACCGTCGCGGGCACCAATGGCAAAGGCACCACCTGCCGCACGCTGGAAACCATCCTGATGGCGGCCGGTTATAAAGTGGGGGTCTACAGTTCTCCGCATCTGGTGCGCTACACCGAACGCGTGCGCATTCAGGGGGCTGAACTGCCGGAGGCGGCGCATACGGCTTCGTTTGCTGAAATCGAAGCGGCGCGGGGTGACATCTCGCTGACCTATTTTGAATACGGCACGCTCTCGGCGCTGTGGCTGTTTAAGCAGGCGCAGCTGGATGTGGTGATCCTTGAGGTCGGGCTCGGCGGGCGTCTCGACGCCACCAACATCGTGGATGCCGACGTCGCGGTGGTCACCAGCATCGCCCTCGATCATACCGACTGGCTGGGGCCGGATCGCGAAAGTATCGGCCGGGAAAAAGCGGGTATCTTTCGCGCCGGTAAACCGGCGGTGGTGGGGGAGCCGGATATGCCGCTCACCATCGCGGAAGTGGCTAGCGAGAAGGGCGCGCTGCTCCAGCGCCGCGGCGTCGACTGGCGCTATGAGGTGGAAGGCGAAACATGGTCCTTCCGCGATACGGCAGGGGCGTTAAGCCGCCTGCCTCTGCCTCAGGTGCCGTTGCCGAATGCGGCGACGGCCGTGGCGGCGCTGCGCGCCAGCGGGCTTGCCGTGGATGACGCTATCCTGCGCGCAGGGATCCGCGATGCGATGCTCCCGGGACGCTTTCAGATAATCAGCGACGCCCCGCGAGTGATCCTCGATGTGGCGCACAACCCGCACGCGGCGGCCTATCTCGCCGGGCGTCTCAAAACGTTAGCGAAAACGGGACGCGTGCTGGCGGTTATTGGTATGCTGCATGATAAGGATATCGCCGGCACGTTGGCCAATCTGGCCCCGGAAGTCGATGCCTGGTACTGCGCGCCGCTGGAAGGCCCGCGCGGCGCGACGGCAGAGCAGCTGGTGGAACATTTGCGCTGCGGTACAGTCTATAGCAGCGTGGCGCAGGCGTGGCGTGCGGCCATGGCTGACGCTAAAGTGGAAGATACCGTGCTGGTGTGTGGTTCGTTTCACACCGTAGCGCAGGTTATGGAAGAGATAGACGCGGGGAGAATCGGTGGCGAGTAAGTTTCAGAACCGTTTAGTCGGGACAATCGTGCTGGTGGCGCTGGGGGTGATTATCCTGCCAGGGCTGCTGGACGGGCAGAAAAAGCATTACCAGGATGAGTTTGCCGCGATCCCGCTGGTACCGAAACCAGGCGATCGCGATGAACCGGATATGTTGCCGGCGGCAACCCAGGCGTTGCCTTCGCAACCGCCGGAAGGGGCGGCGGAAGAGGTGCGGGCGGGCGATGCCGCCGCGCCATCGTTAGATCCATCGCGTATTCCGGTGAACAGCAACAGCTTCGATGACGTTCAGGAGCCGGTGGTGGCCGCGAAACCGCAGCCCAAGCCGCAGCCGAAACCGCAGCCGCAACAGCAGGCCTCGACGCCAACGCCGCCGCCGGCTAAGCCACAGCAGCAACAGCCACCGCAGCAGCAGGCGGCCCTGCCGGCGCCGACCGGCAAAGCCTATGTGGTTCAGCTGGGCGCGTTGAAGAACGCCGATAAGGTGAATGAGATTGTCGGTAAACTGCGGGCCTCGGGTTTCAAAGTCTATACGTCGCCTTCGACGCCGGTACAGGGTAAAATTACCCGCATCCTCGTCGGCCCGGATGCGTCAAAAGACAAGCTGAAAGGCCAGCTGGGCGATCTGCAGCAGATCTCCGGGCTTAGCGGGGTGGTGATGGGCTTCACCCCGAACTGATTGTTTTTTCCGCCATGCGGAGAGAACGTGGCGGGGAGAAACGCCCCGCAAACCCTGTCTCAGCCGCCCTGAAGAGGCGAAAGGCAGTCTGGCGTTGAATGTTTTTTCAGCGCCATTTTTATTTCTGTAGGGCATGGAAATCCCTACGCAAACGTTTTCTTTTTCTGTTAGAATGCGCCCCGAACTGGACGACAGGGCGTAAATCGTGGGACGTATATGGTCTGGATTGATTACGCCATTATGGCGGTGCTGGGTCTTTCTTGCCTGGTCAGCCTGATCCGCGGCTTTGTTCGCGAAGCTTTATCGTTAGTCACGTGGGGTTGCGCGTTTTATGTCGCCAGCCATTACTACGCTGACCTGTCTGTCTGGTTTACGGGCTTTGAGGATGAACGGGTTCGAAATGGGATTGCTATTGCGGCGCTGTTTATCGTGACGCTCATCGTTGGCGCTATCGTGAACTATGTGATAGGCCAGCTGGTGGAGAAGACCGGTTTGTCAGGAACCGACAGGGTATTGGGGATCTGCTTCGGCGCGCTACGTGGGGTGCTGATCATCGCCGCTATCCTGTTCTTCCTGGACACCTTTACCGGGATGGCGAAGAGCGATGACTGGCATCAGTCGCAGTTTATTCCCTATTTTACCCCCGTCATCAGATGGTTTTTTGAATACCTGCAAAGCTCGTCAAGTTTCTTGCCTAAAGTATAGACTTTGGGTCGTTGCTGAACGAGGAAAAGACGTATGTGCGGTATTGTCGGTATCGCCGGTGTTATGCCGGTTAACCAGTCGATTTATGATGCGCTAACGGTGCTCCAGCACCGTGGACAGGATGCCGCTGGCATCATCACCATTGATGCCAACAACTGCTTCCGGTTGCGTAAGGCTAACGGGCTGGTAAGCGACGTATTCGAGGCCCGCCACATGCAGCGTATGCAGGGCAATATGGGTATTGGCCACGTGCGTTATCCTACGGCGGGCAGCTCCAGCGCCTCCGAGGCGCAGCCGTTTTACGTTAACTCGCCGTATGGCATCACATTGGCGCATAACGGCAACCTGACCAATGCGCACGAGCTGCGTAAAAAGCTGTTTGAAGAAAAACGCCGCCATATCAATACCACCTCTGATTCCGAAATCCTCCTCAATATTTTCGCCAGTGAGCTGGATAACTTCCGTCACTACCCGCTGGAAGCGGACAACATCTTCGCGGCGATTGCGGCGACCAACCGCCTGATCCGCGGCGCGTACGCGTGCGTGGCGATGATCATCGGGCATGGCATGGTGGCCTTCCGCGACCCTAACGGCATTCGTCCGCTGGTGCTGGGTAAACGTGACGTTGGCGACGGTCGCACCGAGTATATGGTGGCCTCGGAGAGCGTGGCCCTTGATACGCTTGGTTTTGAATTCCTGCGCGATGTCGCGCCGGGCGAAGCGGTCTATATTACCGAGAAGGGCCAGCTCTATACCCGTCAGTGTGCCGATAATCCGGTCAGCAACCCGTGCCTGTTCGAGTATGTCTATTTTGCCCGTCCGGACTCGTTTATTGACAAAATTTCCGTCTACAGCGCCCGCGTCAACATGGGGACTAAGCTGGGCGAAAAGATTGCCCGCGAGTGGGAAGATCTGGATATTGACGTCGTTATTCCGATCCCGGAGACCTCCTGCGACATCGCGCTGGAAATCGCCCGCATTCTCGACAAACCTTATCGTCAGGGCTTCGTGAAGAACCGCTACGTCGGCCGGACGTTTATCATGCCCGGTCAGCAGCTGCGTCGTAAATCTGTTCGCCGTAAGCTCAACGCCAACCGTGCGGAATTCCGCGATAAGAACGTGCTGCTGGTCGATGATTCCATTGTACGCGGCACCACCTCGGAGCAGATCATTGAGATGGCGCGTGAAGCAGGGGCGAAAAAAGTGTATCTCGCCTCCGCTGCGCCGGAAATTCGTTTCCCGAACGTGTACGGTATCGATATGCCGACCGCCAACGAACTGATCGCCCATGGCCGCGAAGTGGATGAGATCCGCCAGATCATTGGCGCCGACGGCCTGATTTTCCAGGATCTCAACGATCTGATCGACGCGGTGCGCGCGGAGAACCCGGATATTCAGCAGTTTGAATGCTCGGTGTTCAACGGCGTATATGTGACCCGGGATGTCGACCAGCAGTACCTCGACTATCTTGACTCCCTGCGTAACGATGATGCCAAAGCGGTCCAGCTGCAGAACGAAGTCGAAAACCTCGAGATGCACAACGAGGGTTAAGCCGTTCACGCGTCGCGGGCCTGCCGTACCGAAAGGACGGCGGGCTTTTTTTCGCCCCTCAACTGTGCGTCAATAGTTGCGCCAGAGGCTATAATCCGGCAAAGTCTGCGGCACACGCGCAAGGGGTAACAGAACGTGAAACGACTGATTATTGGCATTTCCGGCGCCAGCGGCGCCATTTACGGCGTGCGGATGCTGCAGGTGCTAAGAGATGTGCCGGATATTGAAACTCATCTCATCCTCAGCCAGGCGGCGCGCCAGACGTTGGCCATGGAGACCGACTACTCCGTACGTGAGGTGCAGGCGCTAGCCGATGTGGTGCATGACGCCCGCGATATCGCCGCCAGTATCTCTTCCGGTTCGTTTAAAACCGCCGGGATGGTGATTTTACCCTGCTCAATGAAGACGCTCTCGGGCATTGTCCATAGCTATACGGATGGCCTGCTGACCCGGGCGGCGGATGTCGTGCTGAAAGAGCGTCGTCCGCTGGTGCTCTGCGTGCGGGAAACGCCGTTCCATTTGGGCCATCTGCGTCTGCTGGTTCAGGCCGCAGATCTGGGGGCGGTGATAATGCCGCCGGTACCGGCTTTTTACCACCGGCCACAGAGCCTGGACGATGTCATCAACCAGACCGTCAATCGGGTACTCGATCAATTTGATATTAGTCTGGAGCACGACTTGTTTACCCGCTGGCAGGGGGCCTAGTGTCGCACTATAGTGGTGCATGAAATGTACGCTTGCGCTGCGGTGGTGCAAATTTGTTGCCGCGATCAAATCCTCGACATTTATTTCGTCTTTTTGCGCTCAGGCGCTGCGGTTTCGCCAGTAATGCTGGTATCTTCCCTTTTAAGACAATCCTGCAACTTTATTTTAACAAATTTAACCCTGTTCCCGGCACGCACCGGGAAGATGGCACAAAAACTGCAGGATTGATCGGCAATCACCATAACAAGCAACGCACCACATCACGACACTTAAGGGTACTGTATGAAGAAGACGATTCTGGCTCTCTCTTTACTCGTGGGAATGAGCAGCACGGCCAGCGTGTTTGCTGCTCTGCCGCAGAGCATTCGCATTGGCACTGACGCGACCTATGCGCCATTTTCGTCGAAAGACGCGAAAGGGGACTTTGTTGGCTTTGATATCGATTTAGGCAATGAGTTGTGCTCCCGAATTAAGGTGAAATGTACCTGGGTCGGCAGCGATTTTGACTCCCTGATCCCCTCCCTGAAGGCGAAGAAGATTGACGCCATCATCTCTTCCCTCTCTATTACCGAGAAGCGCCAGCAAGAGATCGCCTTCTCTGACAAGCTATATGCCGCTGACTCGCGTCTGATCGCCGCCAAAGGGTCGCCGATCCAGCCGACGCTGGAGGCGCTGAAAGGCAAGCACGTCGGCGTGCTGCAGGGTTCTACTCAGGAAGCCTATGCTAACGACCGCTGGCGCAGCCAGGGCGTTGACGTGGTGGCTTACCAGAACCAGGATCTGATCTATTCAGACCTCGCAGCTGGCCGTCTGGATGCGGCGCTGCAGGATGAAGTCGCCGCCAGCGAAGGCTTCCTGAAACAGCCTGCCGGGAAAGATTTCGCCTTCGCCGGCCCGTCCGTTAAAGACAAAAAGTACTTTGGCGACGGCACCGGTATCGGCCTGCGTAAGGACGACGCCGAGCTGAAAGCCGCGTTTGATAAAGCGCTGGGCGAAATGCGTAAAGACGGCACCTACGACAAAATGGCGAAGAAATACTTCGATTTTAACGTGTACGGCGACTAAGACTGCTGCAGGCCCGCACAATGGGGTGGGCCTGCCGCCAGGTTCGTATCCATGCCCAAAAGGGTGCATCTAAACGCGCTGTGGATCATTTCAGTGCAAAAGCAGCCAGTTTTTTGGCTAAAAAATGCATAGTTAAGCGTTTCTGATGCAAAAAATCGGCCTTTCTGGTGCATAAATCTTTGCCCTTAAGGGCGAATAATGGCACGATAACTGGCGTAAATAGTTCTAATAAACCCGTTAGAATGACAGTCTGTCGAGGATAGTTATGAAAAAACTGGCGTTGTCTCTCTCTTTAGCGCTGGCCCTTTCCAGCGTTTCCACGGTCTTTGCCGCCATCCCGCAAAAAATTCGTATCGGTACCGATCCGACTTATGCTCCCTTCGAATCGAAGAATGCGCAGGGAGAATTGGTCGGTTTTGATATCGATCTGGCAAAAGAGCTGTGTAAGCGTATTAATACGCAATGTACCTTTGTTGAAAACCCGCTGGATGCGCTGATCCCCTCCTTAAAAGCGAAGAAAATCGACGCGATTATGTCTTCGCTGTCGATTACTGAAAAGCGCCAGCAGGAAATTGCCTTCACTGACAAGCTGTATGCGGCAGATTCGCGTCTGGTGGTGAAAAAGGGCAGCCCGGTAACGCCGGATCTCGCCACCCTCAAGGGTAAGCGCGTGGGCGTGCTGCAGGGGACGACTCAGGAAACCTATGGCAATGAGCACTGGGCGCCGAAAGGTATCGAAATTGTCTCCTATCAGGGGCAGGACAATATCTATTCCGACCTGACCGCTGGCCGGATCGACGCCGCGTTCCAGGATGAGGTCGCGGCCAGCGAAGGGTTCCTGAAACAGCCTATTGGTAAAGATTACCAGTTTGGTGGCCCGTCAATCAAAGACGAGAAACTGTTTGGTGTTGGCACCGGTATGGGGCTGCGTAAGGAAGACAACGAACTGCGTGAAGCGCTGAATAAGGCGTTTGCAGAGATGCGTAAGGACGGCACCTACGACAAGCTGGCGAAAAAATATTTCGATTTTAACGTATACGGCGAATAATTCTCACGCCTCGCCATTGCGTGCGTTTCGCGCGCAATGGTGAATGACAGACAGGGTAGGCAGCATGCTGTATGGGTTTTCACAGGTTATTTTGCAGGGTGCGCTCGTCACCCTGGAGCTTGCGCTCAGCTCGGTCGTTCTCGCCGTCCTGATTGGGCTGGCGGGCGCTGGCGCAAAGTTATCGAGCAACCGTCCACTGGCGCTGGTGTTTGAAGGCTATACCACTCTTATCCGCGGCGTGCCCGATCTGGTGCTGATGCTGCTGATTTTCTACGGCCTGCAGATTGCGCTAAACAGCGTTACCGACGCGCTGGGTATGGCCCAGTTTGATATCGATCCGATGATCGCCGGGATTATTACCCTTGGCTTTATCTATGGCGCCTATTTTACGGAAACCTTCCGCGGCGCCTACCTGGCGGTGCCGAAGGGGCATATCGAAGCGGCTACCGCCTTTGGCTTTAGCGGCGGGCAGACGTTCCGGCGTATTCTCTTCCCGGCGATGATGCGCTACGCGCTGCCGGGGATAGGCAACAACTGGCAGGTTATCCTCAAGGCGACGGCGCTGGTCTCGTTGCTGGGGCTGGAGGATGTGGTCAAAGCCACGCAGCTGGCCGGGAAAAGCACCTGGCAGCCGTTCTACTTCGCCATCGTCTGCGGCCTGATTTATCTGGTGTTTACCACCGTTTCTAATGGCGTACTGCTGCTGCTCGAACGCCGCTATACCGTTGGCGTGAAGAGGGCTGACCTGTGATTGAAATTATTCAGGAGTACTGGAAATCACTACTGTGGACCGACGGCTATCGCTTTACCGGTGTGGCAATTACCTTATGGTTGCTGATCTCTTCAGTGGTAATGGGGGGCATCCTGGCGGTGTTTCTGGCCATCGGCCGCGTCTCGAGCAATAAGTTTATCCAGTTCCCCATCTGGCTGTTCACTTACATATTTCGCGGTACGCCGCTGTATGTGCAACTGCTGGTTTTTTACTCCGGCATGTATACCCTGGAAATCGTCAAAGGCACGGAGCTGTTGAACGCTTTTTTCCGCAGCGGGCTAAACTGCACGGTTCTGGCGTTAACCCTGAATACTTGCGCCTATACCACTGAAATTTTCGCCGGCGCGATCCGTTCAGTACCCGCCGGAGAAATTGAAGCAGCGCGGGCCTACGGCTTCTCGTCAGTCAAACTGTATCGCTGCATTATTCTGCCTTCCGCGCTGCGGATTGCACTGCCGGCCTACAGTAACGAAGTGATCCTCATGCTGCACTCTACCGCGCTGGCGTTTACCGCTACGGTACCGGATCTGCTGAAAATCGCCCGCGATATCAACTCGGCCACCTATCAGCCGTTCACCGCGTTTGGCATCGCCGCGGTGCTCTATTTAATTATCTCGTATGTGCTGATTAGCTTGTTCCGTAAAGCGGAAAAGCGCTGGTTGCAGCATATCAAACCTTCTTCGACGCATTGAGAACGCCATGTCCGACAATAAATTAAACGTTATCGATCTGCATAAACGCTATGGGGAACACGAGGTGCTGAAGGGCGTCTCGCTGCAGGCGAAAGCCGGGGACGTTATCAGCATCATCGGTTCATCGGGTTCCGGAAAAAGTACCTTTTTGCGCTGTATTAACTTCCTTGAAAAACCGAGCGAAGGCACGATCGTCGTCAGCGGCCAAAATATTGGTCTGGTACGGGATAAAGACGGCCAGCTGAAGGTGGCCGACAAGAACCAGTTGCGCCTGCTGCGCACCCGGTTGACCATGGTGTTTCAGCATTTCAATCTGTGGAGCCACATGACGGTGCTGGAGAACGTCATGGAGGCGCCGATTCAGGTGCTGGGCTTAAGCAAACAGGAAGCGCGCGAACGGGCGGTGAAATACCTGGCCAAGGTCGGGATAGACGAACGTCAGCAGGCGAAATATCCGGTGCATCTTTCCGGTGGCCAGCAGCAGCGTGTCTCTATTGCCCGCGCGCTGGCGATGGAACCGGAAGTGCTGCTGTTTGATGAGCCGACCTCCGCGCTGGATCCGGAACTGGTGGGCGAAGTGTTACGCATTATGCAGCAGCTGGCGGAAGAGGGAAAAACCATGGTGGTGGTGACCCATGAAATGGGCTTTGCCCGCCACGTCTCTTCACATGTCATTTTTCTGCATCAGGGTAAAATTGAAGAAGAAGGGCATCCGGATGCGCTGTTTGGCGCGCCGAAAAGCCCGCGCCTGCAGCAGTTTCTGAAAGGTTCGCTGAAATAATCGGCTCATCCGGCGTCTGCGGACGCCGGATGAGCTTCCCGCTCCAGCCGATAGATCCAGTCATCGTAATCGACGCCGTTCAGATGATAGGCTTTCTCCAGCACCTGGGTGCGCACAAAGCCTTGCTTCTCCAGCAGGCGCGATGAGCCACGGTTTTCACCCAGCACCCAGGCATTGATGGCCTGCACCCCCAGGGTGGTGAAACCATACTCGCAGACCGCCCGCAGCGCTTCGCTGGCATAGCCTTTTCCCTGAGCCTGAGGCAGCAGCGCGTAGCCGACGTCAGCTTCGTGCGGATTTTTCGGGCTGATGCGGAGCCCAATATCGCCCAGCGCCTCGCCGAATTTATCGCGCAATACAAACACCCCGGGATCGGCACAGCGACTGACGAAGACGCTGCGCAGCGCCTCCTCGCTTAACACCTCCCCCATAAAACGCATCACCTGCGGATCCTGGCGCAGGCGCAGAAAAAAGGGCCAGTCATCGGTAACAAAGCGGGTAAGCGAAAGGCGTGGTGTGGTGATGGTCGTCATAAAGCAGTCAATACGCAGAAAGAAAAGCCTACCTTAGCACTTTGCTTTGCCAGGTAACACCGGCGAACCGGCCGGCTGGCGGTGAATTCAGGCGATTAAGGGCGCTGGTTGTCCTGAATATGGCGATGCTGCAGCGCCAGGGTGAGGCCATCAAGGCGTGGAGCATGAGCCAGCAGAATGGAATCAGGGGAGCCAATGCTCCCCTGTGTCAGCCATTAACTCAGCACATCCTTTAGCGCTTCGTCCAGATCGTACCAGCGGAAGGCGAAGCCGGCGGCCTCCAGACGCTTTGGCAGCGCGCGCTGGCCGCCGAGCACCAGGACGGCGGATTCCCCCATCAACAGGCGGATAGCGGCGGCGGGAACGCGGAAAATCGCCGGTCGATGGAGCGCATGACCCAGTGCATGGGCGAACTGCTCGTTATGCACCGGGTAGGGAGAAACCATATTGAACGGACCGCGCAGATCGTTATCCAGCAGCCACAGAATGCCGTTAACCATATCGTCGATATGGATCCAGGCCAGGTACTGTCTGCCGTTGCCGATAGGCCCGCCGAGGCCGAGCTTAAAGGCGGGTGTCATTTTGCCGAGAATACCGCCCCGCGGAGCCAGTACCACGCCGGTGCGCAGCAGGCAGACGCGGGTGCGCTCGCTTTGCGCTTCGCAGGCAATTTGCTCCCAGCGGGCGCACAGCTTATGGGTAAACTCATTGTGCGGTGGCTCTTCTTCGGTCACCACCACCTCGCCGAGGTCGCCATAGTAGCCGATGGCAGACCCGCTGATCAGCACGGAGGGAGGGGTGTCGCTGGCGTGGATCAGGCCCACCAGCCGCTGCGTGAGATCCCAGCGGCTATGGCACAAGCGTTGTTTCTGCTCGGCCGTCCAGCGTTTATCAGCGATGGGTTCACCCGCCAGATTGATGACGGCATCAATATTATTGAGGTGGTGATGGCCCTCGAAATCGCGCCACAGGGTGACGCGCGGATCGAGACGGGCGCGGGCGGTATCCGGATGTCGCGTGGAGACCGTGACGCTATGCCCGAGCTCCAGCAATCTGGGTATCAGATGTCGGCCAATCAGGCCGGTACCACCAGTAAGCAGGATCTTCATACCACCTCCCTGACATAGTTAGCGACGCCAGCTCATGGTCATGGACACCGAGTCGGCATAGCGCAGCGCATGAAGTTTATCAATCTCCACTTCAGCATATGTGACCCAGTGATGTTCGCATGCGATATTCAGCACATCCTGAGTTAATTTTTCCAGCAGCGAAAAACGGCCATTCTCAAGATGGCTGATTATGCGCTTGGTAATGGTGCGATAGTTCAGCGCATCATTGATGTCCTCGCTGTCGCGCGCTTTATCGGCAGGGTAGTGAATGGCTACATTCACTACCACGTCCTGGCGGTTGGCGATCTCTTCCTCTTTAATACCAATAAAAGTCCGCAGGCGCAGGTTCTTAATACGAATAATGGCGTCTGGTTGAGACATTGCAGGCTTCCTCCGTGGTGTAAGTCCTGCAATCATACAACAAAGCGCGACGGGCGAGCAGGGGGTTAATAAAGCTGAATTTTTAACATCGCTTCCGCCGTTGCCGGCCGCTGCTTAATGCGCTCATACCAGTTGTGCACCGCCGGATAGTTCGCCAGATCGATACGCTGTCGGACATGGCAGTTCACCCAGGGCCAGGCGGCGATGTCGGCGATACTGTAGTGGTCGCCGCCAAGCCACGGGCTGCATCCCAGGCGCTGATTTAACACCCCATACAGTCGTTGGGTTTCCACCTGAAAACGTTCAATAGCGTAGGGCACGGTTTGCGGCGCGGTGTGGGAAAAATGTTGATTTTGCCCCAGCATCGGCCCCAGCCCGCCGACCTGCCAGAACAGCCACTGCAGCGTGACGTAGCGTTCCCGCAGCTCGCCGCTCAGCAGCTTACCGCTTTTTTCCGCCAGATAGAGCAGGATGGCGCCGGACTCGAAAACGCTCAACGGCGCCCCGCCGTCAGCAGGCATGTGGTCGACGATAGCCGGAACTTTATTATTCGGCGAAATCGCCAGAAACTGCGGATGAAATTGTTCCCCTTTGCCGATATCGACCCGAATTAGCCGATAGGCTAGCTCCGCCTCTTCGAGGAACAGGGTGATTTTGTGGCCGTTTGGGGTGGGTGCATAGTAAAGATCGATCATAATATTTCCCGCCGTCGTGGGTCGCAAACTGTTCGAGTATAGGTGAAGCTGCGCCACCCGGGAGAAATTCCGCAAGCGACCCGGCAGCCAGGCGACGAGTCGTCCGCGCTCGAGCAGTGACATCGCCTGTAAGACAGGCTATGTTGGCTTATTGTCCTGTCTACCACCCTTGAGGAAGCTATGAGCCAGCCTGTCATTACTCTGTGGTCCGATGCCGATTTTTTCTCACCGTACGTGATGTCTGTCTATGTCGCTCTGCAGGAAAAAAGCCTGCCTTTTACCCTTAAAACCGTCGACCTGAACCGCGGCGAACATCTGCAGGCGGGCTGGACAGGCTATGCCGCCACCCGTCGCGTACCGCTGCTGGAGGTTGATGATTTCGCGCTAAGTGAGTCTTCGGCGATTACTGAGTATCTGGATGAGCGTTTCGCGCCGCCGGAGTGGGAGCGCATCTACCCGCATGATCTGCAAAAACGAGCCCGCGCCCGGCAGATCCAGGCCTGGCTGCGCAGCGATCTGATGCCAATTCGTGAAGAGCGATCCACCGCCGTGGTGTTTGGCGGGGCGAAAATGCCGGACCTCAGCGAGGCCGGCAGGCAATCTGCGGAAAAGCTGTTTGCCACCGCCACCACGCTACTGGCCCACGGCGGGCAAAATTTATTTGGCGAATGGTCTATTGCCGACGCAGACCTGGCGCTGATGCTCAATCGCCTGGTTCTCAATGGCGATAAGGTACCGGAGGCGCTGGCTGATTATGCGTCTTTCCAGTGGCAGCGGGCCTCAATCCAGCGTTACGTGGCGCTTTCCGCCAAACGCTGAGGCTGATAACCCGCCGCGCTTCCGCTATCATAGAGGCATCGTAACCAGTGGAGATGGAACCTATGAAGCTGATGTTTGCCTCCGATATTCATGGTTCGCTGCCCACCACGGAACGCGTGCTTGAACGGTTCGCGCAAAGCGGCGCCAGGTGGCTGATCATACTCGGCGATGTGCTCAATCACGGTCCGCGCAACGCGCTGCCTGAGGGGTATGCGCCGGGTGAGGTGGCGGAGCGGTTGAACAGCGTGGCGGAACGCATTGTTGCCGTTCGCGGCAACTGCGACAGCGAAGTGGATCAGATGCTGCTTCGTTTTCCAATGACCGCGCCCTGGCAGCAGGTGCTTAGCGAACGCTATCGCCTGTTTCTGACCCACGGGCATCTCTATAGTCCGGATAATCTGCCGCCGCTGGCCGCTGGCGATGTCCTGGCATATGGCCATACTCATATACCGGTCGCGGAAAAACGCGGCGCAATTTACCTCTTTAATCCCGGCTCAGTGAGTATCCCGAAAGGGGGATATTCCGCCAGCTATGGGCTGCTGGAACAGGGGCGGCTGCAGGTTTTAGCACTCAATGATAATCAGGTTATTGCAGAGGTTGCAATTTACCCGTAATTTAGCCCTCAATCATAAAGACGCGCCGCGAGAGCGCATTTAAAGTAAGGTTTCCTGATGGCGGAACAGAATCATTTGGCAAGCACAGAATGGGTCGATATTGTTAATGAAAACAATGAGGTGATAGCACAGTCCAGCCGCGAGCAAATGCGCGCGCAGTGCCTGCGCCACCGGGCGACCTATATCGTCGTTCATGACGGAATGGGGAAAATTCTGGTGCAGCGACGCACCGAGACAAAAGACTTTCATCCGGGCATGCTGGATGCCACCGCTGGCGGCGTCGTGCAGGCTGATGAGCAGCTGCTGGAATCGGCCCGTCGCGAGGCGGAAGAGGAGTTAGGCATCGCCGGGGTGCCGTTTGCCGATCACGGCCAGTTTTATTACGAAGACAAATTCTGCCGCGTCTGGGGAAGTCTGTTTAGCTGCGTCTCCCACGGGCCGTTCGCCCTGCAGGAAGAAGAGGTCAGCGAGGTGTGCTGGTTAACGCCGGAAGAGATCACCGCCCGCTGCGATGAGTTCACGCCGGACTCCCTGAAAGCGCTGGCGCTGTGGATGACCCGCAACGCCGGTAATGAGTATGATGATGCGGAAGAGAGCGAGCGCGAATAAAGATCGCAAACGCGCGACAGCAATCGTCGCTCGCCTCCTGACGACAAAAAGGCAGCCATTCGGCTGCCTTTTGCTTTGACCACAGCGGCAGATTACTTCTGCTGCTGAGCCGATTGGATCGCGGTCAGTGCGATGGTATAGACGATATCGTCTACCAGCGCGCCACGGGACAGGTCGTTGACCGGCTTGCGCATACCCTGCAGCATCGGCCCGATGGAGATCAGGTCGGCAGAGCGCTGTACCGCTTTGTACGTGGTGTTACCGGTGTTCAGATCCGGGAAGATGAACACGGTCGCGCGGCCAGCTACCGGTGAGTTCGGCGCTTTGGACTTCGCTACGTCAGCCATCACCGCGGCGTCATACTGCAGCGGGCCGTCGATCATCAGGTCAGGACGTTTTTCCTGCGCCAGACGGGTCGCTTCGCGGACTTTCTCGACATCGCTACCCGCGCCGGAGGTACCGGTGGAGTAGGAGAGCATCGCCACGCGCGGTTCGATGCCGAAGGCAATCGCGGATTCAGCGGACTGAATAGCGATTTCCGCCAGCTGCTCGGCGGTCGGGTCCGGGTTGATCGCGCAGTCGCCGTAAACGTAAACCTGTTCCGGCAGCAGCATGAAGAACACGGAGGAGACCAGCGAGCTGCCCGGCGCGGTTTTGATCAGCTGCAGCGGCGGACGAATGGTGTTGGCAGTGGTGTGAACCGCGCCGGATACCAGACCGTCGACTTCGTCCTGTTCCAGCATCAGGGTGCCGAGAACCACGTTGTCTTCCAGCTGCTCACGCGCGACCGCTTCGGTCATGCCTTTGTTCTTACGCAGTTCGACCAGGCGACCCACATAGCTTTCGCGAACCACTTCCGGATCGACGATTTCAATGCCGGCGCCAAGCTCAACGCCCTGGGCCGCGGCTACGCG
This sequence comes from Klebsiella sp. KPN54798, assembly GCF_021184225.1. Classification (NCBI taxonomy): domain Bacteria; kingdom Pseudomonadati; phylum Pseudomonadota; class Gammaproteobacteria; order Enterobacterales; family Enterobacteriaceae; genus Klebsiella; species Klebsiella sp. KPN54798. The sequence goes on from NZ_CP089234.1 coordinate 1,487,879, forward strand.
GTTGATCTCATCCGGGTTACCCAGCAGGACGCAGGTGGCGATCCCGCGTTCGGCGCAAATCGCCGCCGCTTTCACGGTACGCGGTTCGTCGCCTTCCGGCAGAACGACACGTTTGCCGGCTTTGCGCGCCAGCTCGGTCAGCTGGTAGCGGAAGGCTGGCGGAGAGAGACGGCGGCTGCGCTCGGAGGTCGCGGTCAGCGATTCGATCCAGTCGGCGTTGATGTAGTTGGCCACGTATTCCTGAACTTTCTCGATACGCTCGTGATCGTCAACCGGTACTTCGAGGTTAAAGCTCTGCAGGCTCAGGGAGGTCTGCCAGGTGTTGGTGTTGACCATGAATACCGGCAGGCCGGTCGCGAAAGCGCGTTCACACAGCTTGCTGATGCGCGCGTCCATTTCATAGCCGCCGGTCAGCAGAATGGCGCCGATTTCCACGCCGTTCATTGCCGCCAGGCAGGCCGCAACCAGCACGTCAGGACGGTCTGCGGAGGTAACCAGCAGAGAACCAGGGCGGAAGTGTTCCAGCATGTGCGGGATGCTGCGCGCGCAGAAAGTCACGGATTTCACGCGGCGGGTATTGATATCGCCTTCGTTGATGATGGTCGCATTCAGATGGTGCGCCATGTCGATCGCGCGGGTCGCGATCAGATCGAAGCTCCATGGCACTGCGCCCAGCACCGGCAGCGTGCTGCCTTTCTGCAGCTGAGCCGGGTCAATCTTCACGATTTTTGCTTTCGACGAGTCGTCGAAAATTTCCGACAGGTCAGGACGGGTACGGCCCTGATCGTCGACAGGGGCATTCAGTTTGTTGACGATAACGCCGGTGATGCTGGTATTTTTGGCGCCGCCAAAGCTGTTACGGGTCAGTTCGATACGCTCGTTCAGCTGTTCTGGCGTGTCGGTGCCCTGAGACATCACGAAGACGATTTCAGCGTTCAGCGTTTTGGCGATTTCAAAGTTCAGCGCCTGGGCGAACTGATGCTTACGGGTCGGTACCAGGCCTTCCACCAGCACCACTTCCGCGTCCTGAGTATTCGCGTGGTAGTTGGCAATGATCTCTTCCATCAGCACATCTTTCTGATTGCTGGAGAGCAGAGACTCAACATGGCTCATCTTCAGCGGTTCAGCGGCGGTGGTGGTGGAGGAGCTGGCGCGAACGATGGTGGTGGTCTGGTCTGGGGCATCGCCACCGGAACGCGGCTGGGCGATAGGTTTAAAGACGCTCAGACGAACGCCTTTGCGTTCCATAGCGCGGATCACACCGAGGCTGACGCTGGTCAGACCTACGCTGGTACCGGTAGGAATTAACATGATAGTACGGGACACGGTATATCCTCTTTCGTTACCGCCAGTATCAGGCGGGATACAAAACAGCACCGCCAGCTATCCGTCATATTTCAAGTTGCACGTGCGTTGGCTCTACTTGCTCACCCCGGTGGCGTACGCGCTGTACGCGGCCGGGGTTTTGCTGTGTCGCCGCCTTCCTGCAGCTCGAATTATTGCGGGTCAGGGCTGGCGATGTGGAATTATGCGGTCAGACGGCTGGCGTCTTGCGCGATGACCAGCTCTTCGTTGGTCGGGATAACCACGGCAGGACGGGTGCCTTCTTTGTTGATGAAGCCAGACTTGCCGAAGCGGGCAGCAAGGTTACGCTCATGGTCAACTTCAAAGCCCAGTACGCCCAGTTTGCCCAGCGACAGCTCACGCACCATCGCGGCGTTTTCACCGATACCACCGGTGAAAATAACGGCGTCAAGACGGCCGTCCATCAGCGCGGTGTAGGAACCGATGTATTTCGCCAGGCGGTGGCAGTAAACGTCCATCGCGCGTTTAGCGTCGGCTTTTTCCTGATAGTTGTCTTCCACGTAGCGGCAGTCGCTGGTGACTTCGGTCAGACCCAGCAGGCCGGACTCTTTGGTCAGCATTTTGTTGATCGCGTCAACGCTCATGCCCAGGGTGTCGTGCAGATGGAAGATGATGGCCGGATCGATGTCACCGGAGCGGGTACCCATCACCAGGCCTTCCAGCGGGGTCAGACCCATGGAGGTGTCAACGCATTTACCGTTACGGATAGCGGAAACAGAACCACCGTTGCCGAGGTGGCAGGTGATGATGTTCAGCTCTTCCACCGGCTTGTTGAGGATCTTAGCGGCTTCCTGAGTCACGTAGAAGTGGCTGGTGCCGTGCGCGCCGTAACGACGAACGCCGTGCTCTTTGTACAGGCTGTACGGCAGGGCGTAGAGATAGGATTCTTCCGGCATGGTCTGATGGAACGCCGTATCGAATACAGCCACGTTTTTGTCTTTCAGGTGCGGGAAGGATTTTAGCGCTTCAGCGATGCCGATCAGGTGTGCCGGGTTGTGCAGCGGTGCGAAAGACGCGGCGTCTTTAATACCCTGAATTACGGACTCGTCGATCACCACGGAGCTGGTGTATTTTTCACCGCCGTGTACGATACGGTGGCCGATTGCGGTCAGCTGAGCAGACAGTTCTGGTTTTTGTGCCAGAATAGTGTTAACGATAAAGTTCAGCGCTTCACTGTGCGCGGCGCCCGCGCCTAACTCGGCTTCTTGTTTGCTGCCGTCCATTTTCCATTTGATACGGGCTTCCGGCAGGTGGAAGCATTCCGCTAAACCGGACAGATATTCGTCGCCGTTCACGGCGTCAAGGATAGCAAATTTCAGAGAGGAGCTACCGCAGTTCAGAACCAGTACTAACTTACTCGACATGGAAGTACCTTTTTATGATACGTGGCTAAAAAAACGTCAGTGTGTCATTAGCGTAGCGCAGGATGACCTCGACATTTATGATTAACATCATGCCTTGTTCTGTTTTCGGGCACGATGAGAGAAGTACATTTGATTTTATGCCATTTTGCATAATTTTCAGCCAATGGCAGAATATGCGATAATTTGACTAGCCTGGCAAAGAGTCTAACCGCCCTTTCAGGCGGGCACAGGATACCTGATTGCGGCATCCTTTGCCAAAATCTTTTGAACGATGTCATGCATAGTTGGTGTTTTGCACGAATTTTTTAAGTTTTATATGTAAAGTTGAGGTAAAGCCATGTCGACCCCTGAGAAACGCCCCGTTAGCTTCTTTAGCTTGTTCAACCGCGGGCAGCATTACGCAAAGACCTGGCCTCTCGACAAGCGCCTCGCGCCGGTGTTTATTGAAAACCGCATTATTCGTGCCACCCGCTATGCCATCCGCATCATGCCGCCAATCGCCATTTTTACCCTCTGCTGGCAGATAGCTCTTGGCGGCCAGCTGGGCCCCGCCGTCGCTACCGCGCTGTTTGCGCTGAGCCTGCCGATGCAGGGACTCTGGTGGTTGGGTAAGCGTTCGGTGACGCCGCTGCCGCCCTCCATTCTTAACTGGTTCTATGAAGTGCGCGGTAAACTGCAGGAGGCGGGGCAGGCGCTGGCACCGGTCGAAGGCAAGCCCGATTATCAGGCGCTGGCTGACACGCTTAAGCGCGCCTTCAAACAACTGGATAAAACTTTCCTTGATGATTTGTAATTCACTACGGAAAACGCATATAAAAGAAGGCGCATGATTTATGCGCCTTCTTTATTTCACGCCCTACCGTGCTACAGGAGTCACAACATGGAAATGACCAATGCGCAGCGTCTGATTTTATCCAATCAGTACAAAATGATGACGATGCTCGACCCGGATAATGCGGAACGCTACCGTCGTCTGCAAACCATCATAGAGCGTGGGTATGGGCTACAGATGCGTGAACTGGACCGCGAGTTCGGCCAGCTGACGGAAGAAACCTGCCGTACCGTTATTGATATCATGGAGATGTACCACGCGCTGCACGTCTCCTGGACCAACCTGAAAGACGCGGCGGGTATCGATGAACGCCGGGTCACCTTCCTCGGATTTGATGCCGCCACCGAAGCGCGTTATCTCGGCTATGTGCGTTTTATGGTCAACGTTGAAGGCCGCTACAGCCATTTTGACGCCGGTACCCATGGCTTTAACTCGCAGACCCCGATGTGGGAGAAATATCAGCGGATGCTGAGCGTCTGGCACGCTTGCCCGCGCCAGTATCATCTGAGCAGTAATGAAATTAATCAAATTATCAACGCCTGAGGGAGGTGCCCGTGCAGTGTAAAGGTTTCCTGTTCGATTTAGACGGGACGCTGGTGGATTCCTTGCCGGTGGTAGAGCGTTCATGGTGCAAGTGGGGGGATCGTTTCGCCATTGACCATGATGAAATTCTCAGTTTTATTCACGGCAAGCAGGCCATTACCTCCATTCGCCATTTTATGCCGGGGCGCAGCGAGGAGGATATCCAGGCCGAATTTCGCTACCTCGAGCAGATAGAAGCCACTGATATTGAGGGTATCGTTGCGCTGCCGGGGGCATTAGCCCTGCTGAATACGCTCAATGAGGCCGGGATCCCGTGGGCGATTGTCACCTCCGGCTCGATTCCGGTTGCCCACGCGCGTCACCGCGCGGCGGGCCTGCCGATGCCTGAGGTGTTCGTCACCGCCGAGCAGGTGAAACACGGCAAACCGGCGCCGGACGCCTATCTGCTGGGCGCCGAGCGGCTGGGTCTGCCTGCCGGGGAGTGCGCGGTGGTGGAAGATGCGCCGGCGGGGCTCCTCTCCGGACTGGCGGCCGGCTGTCGCACTATCGCGGTCAACGTGCCCGCCGATGCCCCTCGCCTGGATGAAGCCGACCTCGTGCTGAGCAGCCTGGAAGATCTGGTGGTTGAACGCCAGACTGACGGCGTGGTAAATGTGCGTCTTAAAGCGTAAACCCATGATTTCGCCCCGCGTCGTCGGGGCTTTTTTATGCCACTATGTCGACTCCCACTTGTGACAAGGAAACGTTGTGAACGGTGAATTGATTTGGGTTTTATCCCTCCTGGCCATCGCGGTTGTGCTGTTTGCTACCGGCAAGGTGCGCATGGATGCTATCGCCCTGATGGTCATTGTCGCCTTTGTCCTCAGCGGAACGCTGACGTTAAATGAAGCTTTTTCCGGATTCAGCGATCCTAACGTGATCCTGATTGCCGCCCTGTTTATTATCGGCGATGGCCTGGTGCGCACCGGAGTCGCCACCAAAATGGGGGCATGGCTGGTGAGCGTGGCGGGGAACAGCGAAACCAAGATGCTGATCTACCTGATGCTCACCGTCGCCGGTCTGGGCGCGTTTATGAGCTCCACCGGGGTGGTCGCCATTTTCATCCCGGTGGTACTTAGCGTCTCGGCGCGGATGAATACCTCGCCATCGCGGCTGATGATGCCGCTGAGCTTCGCCGGGCTTATCAGCGGGATGATGACCCTGGTGGCGACGCCGCCCAACCTGGTGGTCAACAGTGAATTGCTGCGCGAGGGACTGCACGGCTTCAGCTTTTTCAGCGTCACGCCGATTGGCCTGGTGGTGCTGATCCTGGGCATCGTCTATATGCTGGCGGTGCGCTTTATGCTGAAGACGGATAATGGCGACTCCGCACGCGATGGGCGAAAAAGAAGCACCTTCCGCGATTTGATCCGCGAATATCACCTCACCGGCCGCGCTCGCCGGCTGGCCATCCGCCCGGGTTCGCCGATGATCGGTCAGCGGCTGGATGATTTAAAGCTGCGTGAGCGCTACTGCGCCAACGTGATCGGCGTTGAACGCTGGCGGCGGTTCCGCCGGGTAATTGTCAACGTCAACGGGGTATCGGAATTTCGCGCCCGCGACGTCCTGCTAATCGATATGTCCGCCTCCGATGTCGATTTACGCCAGTTCTGCGGCGAGCAAATGCTTGAGCCGATGGTGCTGCGCGGCGAGTATTTTGCCGATCAGGCGCTGGATGTGGGGATGGCGGAGGTGGCGCTGATCCCGGATTCAGAGATGATGGGCAAAACGGTGCGAGAGATAGCCTTCCGCACCCGGTTTGGTCTCAATATCGTCGGCATGAAGCGCGATGGCAAAGCGATGGATGGTTCGGTGGTCGACGAGCCGCTGCAGCTCGGCGATATCCTGCTGGTGGTCGGCAACTGGCGGCAAATTGCCTTGCTGGCGAAGCGCGGCCGGGATTTCGTGGTGCTCAATATGCCGGTTGAGGTCGATGACGCTTCGCCGGCCCACAGCCAGGCTCCGCATGCGATTTTCTGCCTGGTGCTGATGGTAGCCCTGATGCTCACCGATGAAATTCCCAACCCGATTGCCGCGATTATCGCCTGTCTGCTGATGGGCAAATTCCGCTGCATCAATGCCGAAAGCGCCTACAAGGCGATCCACTGGCCGAGCATTATTTTGATTGTTGGGATGATGCCGTTTGCCCTGGCGCTGCAAAAAACCGGCGGGGTGGATCTGGTGGTGAAGGGACTGATGGATGTCGCCGGAGGCGAGGGGCCTTATCTGATGCTCGGCTGCCTGTTCGTGATGTGCGCGGCGATTGGGCTGTTTATCTCAAACACCGCCACGGCGGTGCTGATGGCGCCTATTGCCTTAGCGGCGGCGAAGTCAATGGGCGTCTCACCCTATCCTTTTGCCATGGTGGTGGCGATGGCGGCTTCGGCGGCGTTTATGACCCCGGTCTCCTCGCCGGTTAACACCCTGGTGCTTGGCCCGGGCAAGTACTCATTTAGCGATTTTGTCAAAATAGGCGTGCCCTTTACCATACTGGTGATGGTGGTCTGCGTCCTGCTAATCCCGGTACTGTTTCCGTTTTAAGATATTCTGGCCGGGTAGAGCACAACCGCCGCCCGGCCAGAACCTTACAGCGGCGAATCCTGGCTAATTTCGTCCAGCGACAGCTGGAAGCTTGGGACGAACACTTGCATAAAGTAATCCATCTCCGCGCTGCGCCGCGATGCCAGGGTCTTTTCCAGCCGACCTTTGGCCAGCAGAAATTCGTTATTGCCTGCAGACAGCTCTTCGAGGCACTTCAGGTAAGCGCAGAGGGCGTCAGCCTGTTTAACGATCGACTGCTCTTCCTCACTGTAGTGATGCTCATCAATCAGCGGCTCGAAAATATCGCGCAGCTCGTCAGGGACCATATCCACCAGCCTTTGCTGAGCAATTTTCTCAATCGCCTTATATTCCTGGGCAATCTGCGAATTGAAATATTTCACCGGGGTAGGGAGGTCGCCAGTTAATACTTCGGAGGCGTCATGGTACATCGCCAGCAGGGCGATACGTTCGGCGTTGACCTGGCCGCCAAATTTGCGGTTTTTAATCGCCGCCAGCGCGTGGGCGACCATCGCCACCTGCAGGCTGTGTTCGGAGACATTTTCGGTGCGCACGTTGCGCATCAGCGGCCAGCGGTTAATCAGTTTCAGGCGGGAGAGGTGGGCAAAGAAATGACTCTGACTCATAGGGACCCTTAATCAGTGACAACATCGGGTTCCATTGTGCGCAGGGATCGCCGCCGGATGCAAATGCCGGCGGCGGCGCGATTAAAGCTGATGGTAGCCGGAGAGGAAGCGGCCAAAGCGGGAGATAGCCATCTCCAGGTCGTCTTCGCGCGGCAGGGTCACGATGCGTACGTGATCCGGCCACGGCCAGTTAAAGGCGGTGCCTTGCACCAGCAGGACTTTCTCCTGCAGCAGGAAGTCGAGCACCATTTTCTGGTCGTCATGAATATTGAAGCGTTTGGCGTCGATTTTCGGGAACATATACAGCGCGCCTTTTGGCTTCACGCAGGAGACGCCCGGAATATCGTTGATAAGCTCCCAGGCGCGGTTGCGTTGTTCATACAGGCGTCCGCCGGGGATGATGAATTCGCTGATGCTCTGATAGCCGCCCAGCGCCGTCTGGATAGCATGCTGGGCCGGCACGTTGGCGCATAGGCGCATTGAAGCCAGCATCTCCAGCCCTTCGATATAGCCCTTCGCGTGTTTTTTCGGGCCATTCAGCACCATCCAGCCCTGACGGAAGCCGGCAACGCGGTAGGTTTTCGACAATCCGTTAAAGGTCACCGTCAGCAGGTCCGGCGCAAGGGCGGCAATAGAGTGATGCTGGGCTTCGTCGTAGAGGATCTTGTCGTAAATTTCATCGGCGAAAATGATCAGATTATGCTGACGAGCGATCTCCACGATCTCTTGCAGCAATTCTTTGGAATAGACCGCGCCGGTGGGGTTGTTAGGGTTAATGATCACGATCCCGCGGGTGCGCGGTGTGATTTTTGCGCGGATGTCGTCCAGATCCGGGAACCAGTCAGAGGATTCGTCACACAGATAGTGCACCGCTTTGCCGCTGGAAAGCGACACCGCCGCCGTCCACAGCGGGTAGTCCGGGGCGGGAACCAGCATCTCATCGCCGCTGTTTAACAGCGCCTGCATCGCCTGCACAATCAGTTCGGACACGCCGTTGCCGATATAGATGTCTTCCACCGTGACATCGCGCATACCCCGGGCCTGGTAATGCTGCATGATAGCTTTACGCGCCGAGTACAATCCTTTCGAATCGCAGTAACCCTGGGCGGTAGGCAAATTGCGGATGACGTCGACGAGGATCTCGTCAGGGGCCTCGAAGCCGAATGGCGCCGGGTTGCCGATGTTCAGTTTCAGAACCTTATTGCCTTCTTCTTCAAGACGTTTGGCTTCTTTCAGAACCGGGCCGCGGATGTCATAACAGACGTTCTCTAACTTGCTGGATTTTTCGATGGGGGACATGAATCTTGACCTTTTAGCTGTTATCGCCACTCCCTGCCGTGGAAGTCAGCACGGAACAATGTACTCCCCCTCCCCGCTGTTTTGAAGGCTTTGCAGGAGAAGATTTTGCTAACGCCGGATTTTAAGCGCAATTGATTTATCTACCGATTGCGGATTTGGTCTGTGGCTTATGCCTTTTTATGTCGATTTTTTGGTCGTAAATATAGATTTAGTAGCGGTTTTGCCATCATTTATCTCGTTTGTTTGCCCGGTAATATGGGGGAGGGAGAAGGGGGAGTCGCAATAAACGTTATCCTGCATACAAGCGCGATTGGCTTGTAATTTTGATGTTAAATAATTTTAATAAAAAACAGCGTGCGACCACATTATTATTATTTTTAGCGGGTAATAATCTGAGGTTTGTTAATTAATATAAAATGTTGAAAAAAATTTAAAATTGTCTCAGTTAATCCTTATTAAGGCTTATAAAAAGGAGGGGATAGGTTAGAATATCACCGTTAATATCCGTGTTAACCGCCAAGAACTGCGGTTGCATTGAGATTTAATATATTGTTATTACAGGATTTTATTGTTCCTTTTCTGCCGGGAAGTTACGCCAGAAGAGCGATTTTCTCAGCATCACTGACCGGGTTCCCGCGGCGACGCATGGCGCCTGGCTGGTCGTGGTAATAAATAATAATGAGAAATACGAACAATATATTACTCCGCAGTTCTGCGCATTTGCCCAGACGAGTACTTTGGCATGTAATAACGTTCGTCCAGTTGTTTATCCGCCGTCAGACGGTGAGCACGAGGCTCAGGGAATAGCCGGATACCTGGCGTAAAGCATCAACAAGGCAGGTCAGCGTTAGCCACCTGTAAGTGAAGAAAGATGATTAATACAACACGTCCCATACTCAACCTCGATCTCGATCTGCTGCGTACCTTTGTCGCGGTCGCTGATTTGAACACTTTTGCCGCCGCCGCCGCCGCAGTGTGTCGTACTCAGTCCGCGGTCAGTCAGCAAATGCAACGCCTGGAACAGCTGGTGGGCAAAGAGCTTTTCGCCCGCCACGGCCGCAATAAGCTGCTGACCGAGCAGGGGATCCAGCTGCTGGGCTATGCCCGCAAAATTCTCCGTTTTAACGATGAAGCCTGTATGTCGCTGATGTATGGCAGCCTGCAGGGGGCTCTGAGCATCGGTGCGTCAGAAGAAACGGCTGACACCATCCTGCCGTTTTTGTTAAACCGCATCGGCTGTTTCTATCCCAGAATGACGTTGGAGATCAAAGTTCACCCCCATGCCGCCATCATGGAGATGTTGGCCGAGGGGCTGGTCGATCTGGCGTTGACCACCCATCAGCCTCCCGGCTTTACCTCTTTTACCCTGAGAACATCACCTACTCTCTGGTATTGCGCAGCGGAATATGTGCTGGCGAAGGGGGAATCTATCCCCCTGATCCTGCTCGAAGAGCCAAGTCCATTCCGCCAGGATATTATCGCCGCGCTGGAAACTGCTCGCGTCAGTTGGCATCTGGCCCACGGAGCTTCCTCGCTATCGGGCGTGAAAGCGGCGGTGAAGGCCGGGCTGGGCGTGACGGCGCGCCCGGTCGAAATGATGAGCCCGGATCTACGCGTGGCTGGCATCAGTGAGGGGTTACCGGCGTTGCCGGACACCCGGTACGTCGTCAGCTGCAATCCGCGGACGGTGAGCGAACTGCCGCAGGCGATTTTTCAGTCTCTGAGCCAGGAGATCCATCCCTGGGAAACGGGCACAGCACTTACTCCGGAAGAGGGAGGGAATACCTTGGTTGTGTAAGGGTATTCTTGCTAACAAAGATCACAAAAACTGGTAACAGAATGTAAGTGCCCAAAAAGAGCCTCAGGAGTTGGTTTCCCCCCTGGCGGCTCTTTTTTTTGCACTCTTATTGATGTTTTGAATCTTTTTTGTATTTCTTTGCAGAAAAATCAGCGTATTGGCGTGACAAGGCGCTCAGCTTGTCGACTTTTCCCTGCACTTTCAACACTTCCTGCTAATGTTAAAAAACCGGATGGATTGTTGCCGATTTCCTGGGGTAATTAACAAAACCGTGTCGCAGATCAAGAAAATACCCCTCTTTGGGGGAGGAATCGAGGCTAAATCCTGTCAAAATAGAAGGGATTTTTGATTTACGACGGAAACGGACACGATTCAACAACACTAAAACCGAACAGTATGCAAGGTTATTTCGCAGAAAAGGGCATTTAATGTTAATGAAAAGATTCCAATGTAAATTAATGTTATGAAAACTTTTGTTAAAGTTGACAAAAGGTTAAAGAAAGGGGTAAAAAGCCACGGCATCTGGGCTTCTCACATCGACCAGGGACGCTTTTTTGCACGGTTATTTTTTATTCCTCCCGTGAAACGCTGTGGCGTTCATCTGCCAGTAAGAGCAGAGGGTTTTGGCGCTACACTTTTTTGGTTAAGCAATGCGTATGTCAACATCCACTGAAGTCATCGCTCATCATTGGGCATTCGCTATATTTCTCATCATCGCTATCGGCCTGTGCTGCCTCATGCTCGTCGGCGGCTGGTACCTTGGCGGTCGCGCGCGCGCGCGTAGTAAAAACACGCCGTTTGAATCGGGGATCGACTCCGTCGGTTCGGCCCGCTTACGTCTTTCTGCGAAGTTTTATCTGGTTGCCATGTTCTTCGTTATCTTCGACGTGGAAGCCCTGTATCTCTACGCATGGTCGACCTCTATCCGCGAGAGCGGCTGGGTCGGCTTTGTGGAAGCCGCAATTTTCATTTTAGTGCTACTGGCTGGTCTGGTTTATCTCGTTCGCATCGGCGCACTGGACTGGACGCCTGCGCGTTCCCGTCGCACGCTGGTTAACCCGGAAACAGACAGTCCCACTAACCGTCATATGCAGTAAAAGCGAGGCAATAAGATGGATTATACGCTCACCCGCATAGATCCTAACGGTGAGAACGACCGTTACCCCCTGCAGAAACAGGAGATCGTTACCGATCCTCTGGAGCAGGAAGTCAATAAAAGCGTGTATATGGGGAAACTCGAACACGCGCTGCATGACATGGTGAACTGGGGCCGTAAGAACTCAATTTGGCCGTACAACTTCGGCCTTTCTTGCTGTTATGTGGAAATGGTGACGTCATTCACTGCGGTGCATGACGTTGCGCGTTTTGGGGCAGAAGTTCTGCGCGCCTCTCCGCGTCAGGCGGACCTGATGGTGGTCGCGGGAACATGCTTTACCAAAATGGCGCCGGTTATTCAGCGTCTCTACGATCAGATGCTGGAGCCGAAGTGGGTGATCTCCATGGGCGCCTGCGCCAACTCAGGCGGGATGTACGACATCTATTCCGTCGTCCAGGGCGTGGATAAATTCATTCCGGTCGATGTGTACATCCCGGGCTGCCCGCCGCGTCCGGAGGCCTATATGCAGGCGCTGATGCTGCTGCAGGAGTCCATTGGTAAAGAACGTCGTCCGCTCTCATGGGTGGTTGGCGATCAGGGCGTTTATCGCGCCAATATGCAGTCGGAACGCGAGCGTAAACGCGGCGAACGTATTGCAGTGACCAATCTGCGGACGCCGGACGAGATTTAATTTGCGCCTGCGGGCGGGAGAACCACTTCGCAAATCAATCTACAACAGCGCGAAGTCTCGCCGGCAGTCACCACGGACCTTTTGCAATGGTGAACAATATGACCGATTTAACCGCGCATGACGCCGCACCAGCCTGGCAAACCCGCGATCACCTTGATGACCCGGTGATTGGCGAACTGCGCAACCGCTTTGGGCCGGATGCCTTTACCGTTCAGCCAACCCGTACCGGCGTACCGGTGGTATGGGTGAAGCGTGAACAGCTGCTGGAGGTGGGTGATTTCCTGAAGAAATTGCCGAAGCCTTACGTGATGCTGTTTGACCTGCACGGCATGGACGAACGTCTGCGCACGCACCGCGATGGCCTGCCCGCCGCGGATTTTTCCGTTTTCTATCACCTGATCTCCATCGATCGCAACCGCGACATCATGCTCAAGGTGGCGCTGTCGGAAAACGATCTGCATCTGCCGACCTTCACCAAACTGTTCCCCAACGCCAACTGGTATGAGCGTGAAACCTGGGAAATGTTTGGCATTACCTTCGATGGTCACCCGAACCTGCGTCGCATCATGATGCCGCCGACCTGGGAAGGTCACCCGCTGCGTAAAGATTATCCGGCGCGTGCCACCGAGTTCGACCCGTTTGAGCTGACCAAAGCCAAACAGGATCTGGAGATGGAGGCGCTGACCTTTAAACCGGAAGAGTGGGGCATGAAGCGCGGCACCGACAACGAGGACTTCATGTTCCTCAACCTCGGTCCGAACCACCCATCGGCGCATGGTGCGTTCCGCATTATTCTGCAACTGGACGGCGAAGAGATCGTCGACTGCGTACCGGATATCGGTTATCACCACCGCGGCGCCGAGAAGATGGGCGAGCGTCAGTCCTGGCACAGCTACATCCCGTATACCGACCGTATTGAATATCTCGGCGGCTGCGTCAACGAGATGCCGTACGTGCTGGCGGTGGAAAAACTGGCTGGGATCACCGTACCGGATCGCGTGAACGTGATCCGCGTGATGCTCTCCGAGCTGTTCCGCATCAACAGCCACCTGCTGTATATCTCGACCTTTATTCAGGACGTCGGCGCGATGACGCCGGTCTTCTTCGCCTTTACCGATCGGCAGAAAATTTACGATCTGGTGGAAGCGATTACCGGGTTCCGTATGCACCCGGCGTGGTTCCGCATCGGCGGCGTCGCGCACGATCTGCCGCGTGGCTGGGATCGCCTGCTGCGTGAGTTCCTCGAGTGGATGCCGAAGCGTCTGGACTCCTATGAGAAGGCCGCCCTGCGCAACACCATTCTGAAAGGCCGTTCCGTCGGCGTGGCAGCCTATACCGCCAAAGAGGCGCTGGAGTGGGGCACCACCGGCGCAGGCCTGCGCGCCACCGGTATCGACTTCGACGTGCGTAAATGGCGTCCTTACTCTGGCTATGAAAACTTCGACTTCGAAGTCCCGACCGGGGGGGGCGTCTCAGACTGCTACACCCGCGTGATGCTGAAAGTAGAAGAGCTGCGCCAGAGCCTGCGCATTCTTCAGCAGTGCCTCGATAACATGCCGGAAGGCCCGTTCAAAGCGGATCACCCGCTGACCACGCCGCCGCCGAAAGAGCGCACGCTGCAGCATATCGAAACCCTGATCACCCACTTCCTGCAGGTATCGTGGGGCCCGGTGATGCCGGCCAACGAATCTTTCCAGATGATTGAGGCGACCAAAGGGATCAACAGTTACTACCTGACCAGCGACGGCAGCACCATGAGCTACCGCACCCGCGTCCGTACGCCGAGCTTTGCGCACCTGCAGCAGATCCCGTCGGCGATCCGCGGCAGCCTGGTATCCGACCTGATCGTCTATCTGGGTAGTATCGATTTTGTTATGTCAGACGTGGACCGCTAATTATGCACGAGAATCAACAACCACAAACCGAGGCTTTTGAGCTGAGTGCGGCAGAGCGTGAGGCTATTGAGCACGAGAAGCACCACTACGAAGACCCGCGTGCGGCGTCCATCGAAGCGCTGAAAATCGTTCAGAAACAGCGCGGCTGGGTGCCGGATGGCGCGATCTACGCCATCGCCGATGTGCTGGGGATCCCGGCCAGCGACGTGGAAGGCGTGGCGACGTTCTACAGCCAGATTTTCCGCCAGCCGGTTGGCCGTCACGTGATCCGCTACTGCGACAGCGTGGTATGCCACATCACCGGCTATCAGGGTATTCAGGCCGCCATTGAGAAGAAACTGAATATCAAGCCGGGGCAGACCACCTTTGATGGCCGCTTTACCCTGCTGCCGACCTGCTGCCTGGGTAACTGCGACAAGGGACCGACCATGATGATTGATGAGGATACTCACAGCCATCTGACGCCGGAGGCAATTCCTGACCTGCTGGAGCAGTACAAATGAAAACCGTAATTCGTACTGCGGAAACGCATCCGCTCACCTGGCGCCTGCGCGACGACAAGCAGCCGGTGTGGCTGGACGAGTATCGCAGTAAAAATGGCTATGAAGGGGCGCGTAAAGCCCTGACCGGGATGGCCCCGGATGAGATTGTCACGGCGGTAAAAGACGCTGGCCTGAAAGGGCGCGGCGGCGCGGGCTTCTCTACTGGTCTGAAGTGGAGCCTGATGCCGAAAGACGAATCCATGAACATCCGTTACCTGCTGTGTAACGCCGATGAAATGGAGCCGGGCACCTATAAAGACCGCCTGCTGATGGAGCAGCTGCCGCACCTGCTGGTGGAAGGCATGCTGATCTCCGCGTTTGCGCTGAAAGCGTACCGCGGCTACATCTTCCTGCGCGGAGAATATATTGAAGCGGCCCAGCATCTGCGTCGCGCGATTGCCGAAGCCACCGAAGCGGGTCTGTTGGGGAAAAACATCCTCGGCACCGGGTTTGACTTCGAGCTGTTCGTGCACACCGGGGCAGGGCGCTATATCTGCGGCGAAGAGACGGCGCTGATCAACTCTCTGGAAGGCCGCCGCGCCAACCCGCGATCCAAGCCGCCGTTCCCGGCGAGCTCCGGCGTCTGGGGCAAGCCGACCTGCGTCAACAACGTAGAAACCCTGTGCAACGTGCCAGCGATCCTCGCCAACGGCGTCGAGTGGTACCAGAACATTTCCACCAGCAAAGATGCTGGCACCAAGCTGATGGGCTTCTCCGGCCGGGTGAAGAATCCGGGCGTCTGGGAGCTGCCGTTCGGCACCACTGCCCGCGAGATCCTCGAAGATTACGCCGGCGGTATGCGCGATGGCCTGAAGTTTAAAGCCTGGCAACCGGGCGGAGCAGGGACCGACTTCCTCACCGAAGCGCACCTCGATCTGCCGATGGAATTCGAAAGCATTGGTAAAGCGGGCAGCCGTCTGGGCACCTCGCTGGCGATGGCCGTTGACCACGAGATCAACATGGTCTCGCTGGTGCGTAACCTTGAAGAGTTCTTTGCCCGCGAGTCCTGCGGCTGGTGTACGCCGTGCCGCGATGGTCTGCCGTGGAGCGTGAAGATCCTGCGCGCCCTGGAGCGCGGCGAAGGCCAGCCTGGCGATATCGAAACCCTTGAGCAACTGTGTCGATTCCTGGGCCCGGGTAAAACCTTCTGCGCGCACGCGCCGGGCGCGGTCGAGCCGCTACAGAGCGCGATTAAATATTTCCGCGAAGAATTCGAGGCTGGCATTAAGCAGCAGTTCAGCAATACCCATGCAATCAACGGGATTCAGCCGAACCTGCTTAAGACGCGCTGGTAATCTAAAGGTTTTTTATTTTTGGAAGCACGCAAATGGCTACGATTCATGTAGACGGCAAAGAATACGAGGTCAACGGGGCGGACAACCTGCTAGAGGCTTGTCTCTCTCTTGGTCTTGATATTCCCTACTTTTGCTGGCACCCGGCGCTAGGGAGCGTCGGTGCTTGCCGCCAGTGTGCGGTGAAGCAATATCAGAACGCGGAAGACACGCGTGGTCGCCTGGTGATGTCCTGTATGACTCCGGCATCCGACGGCACCTTTATTTCTATCGACGACAGCGAAGCGAAGCAGTTCCGCGAAAGCGTGGTGGAGTGGTTGATGACTAACCACCCGCACGACTGCCCGGTCTGCGAAGAGGGCGGCAACTGCCACCTGCAGGATATGACGGTGATGACCGGTCATAGCTTCCGCCGCTATCGTTTCACCAAGCGTACCCACCGCAATCAGGATCTGGGGCCGTTTATTTCGCACGAAATGAACCGCTGCATCGCCTGCTACCGCTGCGTGCGCTACTACAAAGATTATGCCGACGGCACCGATCTGGGCGTCTATGGCGCGCACGACAACGTCTACTTCGGCCGCCCGGAAGATGGCACCCTGGAGAGCGAGTTCTCCGGCAACCTGGTGGAAGTCTGCCCGACCGGCGTCTTCACCGACAAAACCCACTCTGAGCGCTATAACCGTAAGTGGGACATGCAGTTTGCGCCGAGCATCTGCCAGCAGTGTTCCATCGGCTGTAACATCAGCCCGGGCGAACGCTATGGCGAGTTGCGTCGTATCGAAAACCGCTATAACGGTACCGTGAACCGCTACTTCCTCTGCGACCGCGGTCGTTTCGGCTATGGCTACGTGAACCTGAAAGACCGTCCGCGTCAGCCGGTACAGCGCCGCGGCGACGATCTGATCACCCTTAACGCCGAGCAGGCGATGCAGGGGGCGGCGGATATCCTGCGCCAGTCGAAGAAAGTGATCGGCATCGGCTCTCCGCGCGCCAGCATTGAAAGCAACTTCGCGCTGCGCGAGCTGGTGGGCGCCGACAACTTCTATACCGGCATCGCCAAAGGCGAACAAGCGCGCCTGCAGATGATGCTGAAAGTGCTGCGCGAGGGCGGGATCCACACGCCAAGCCTGCGCGATATCGAATCCTACGATGCGGTACTGGTGCTGGGCGAAGACATTACCCAGACCGGCGCGCGCGTGGCCCTGGCGGTACGCCAGGCAGTGAAAGGGAAAGCACGCGAAATGGCGGCGGCGCAGAAAGTGGCCGACTGGCAGATCGCCGCGATCCTCAACATCGGCCAGCGCGCCAAGCACCCGCTATTCGTCACCAACGTCGATGACACCCGCCTGGATGACATCGCGGCGTGGACCTACCGCGCGCCGGTAGAAGATCAGGCGCGTCTCGGCTTTGCTATTGCCCATGCGCTGGACGACAGCGCGCCGGCGGTTGACGGCCTGAGCCAGGACCTGCAGGGTAAAGTCGACGTTATCGTTCAGGCGCTGGCCGGGGCGAAAAAACCGCTGATCATCTCCGGGACCAACGCCGGCAGCATGGAGATCATCCAGGCCGCCGCTAACGTGGCGAAAGCTCTGAAAGGCCGCGGCGCCGATGTCGGGGTGACCATGGTCGCCCGGGCGGTTAACAGCGTCGGACTGGGCATGATCGGCGGCGGCTCGCTTGAAGAGGCGCTGGACGAACTGGAAAGCGGCGCCGCAGACGCGGTTATCGTGCTGGAAAACGACCTTCACCGTCATGCTTCCGCCGCGCGCGTTGACGCTGCGCTGGCGAAAGCGCCGCTGGTGATGGTGGTGGATCATCAGCGCACCGCGATTATGGACAAAGCGCACCTGGTGCTCTCCGCGGCAAGCTTTGCGGAAAGCGACGGTACCGTGGTGAACAACGAAGGCCGCGCCCAACGTTTCTTCCAGGTTTACGATCCGGTTTACTACGACGCGAAAACCGTAATGCTGGAAAGCTGGCGCTGGCTGCATTCGCTGCACAGCACCGTCAACAACCGTCAGGTTGACTGGACTCAGCTGGACCACGTCATTGATGCGGCGATTGCCGCGCTGCCGCAGCTGGCGGGCATTAAAGACGCCGCGCCGGATGCGACCTTCCGCATTCGCGGCCAGAAGCTGGCGCGTGAACCGCACCGCTACAGCGGCCGCACGGCGATGCGCGCTAACATCAGCGTGCACGAGCCGCGTCAGCCGCAGGATAAAGACACGATGTTCGCCTTCTCCATGGAAGGGAACAACCAGCCGTCCGCCCCGCGTTCGCAGATCCCGTTCGCCTGGGCGCCGGGCTGGAACTCCCCGCAGGCATGGAACAAGTTCCAGGATGAAGTGGGCGGGAAACTGCGCCACGGTGATCCGGGCGTTCGTCTGTTTGAAGCGTCCGCCAGCGGACTGGAGTACTTCACGGCGGTGCCGGCCAGCTTCCAGGCGGAAGAGGGCAAATGGCGAATTGCGCCGTACTACCATCTGTTCGGCAGCGATGAGCTGTCTCAGCGCGCGCCGGTGTTCCAGAGCCGGATGCCTGAGCCGTACATCAAGCTGAACCCGGCGGATGCCGCGAAGCTTGGCGTCAACCCAGGCGCAATGCTCTCCTTTAGCGTGGAAGGCCAGACCCTGCGTCTGCCGCTGGTTATCTCTGAAGGCCTGACCGCGGGACAGGTTGGCTTACCGATGGGCATGCCGGGCATTGCGCCGGTGCTGACCGGATCGCGTATTGATTCACTGCAGGAGGCGAAAGCATGAGCTGGTTAACGCCGGATCTTATCGACATTCTGTTAAGCATCCTGAAGGCCGTGGTCATTCTGCTGGTGGTTGTCACCTGCGGCGCGTTCATGAGCTTCGGCGAGCGTCGTCTGCTCGGCTTGTTCCAGAACCGCTACGGACCTAACCGCGTCGGCTGGGGCGGTTCGCTGCAGCTGGTCGCCGACATGATCAAGATGTTCTTTAAAGAGGACTGGATCCCGCGCTTCTCCGATCGCGTGATCTTTACTCTGGCGCCGGTTATCGCCTTTACCTCGCTGCTGCTGGCCTTCGCTATCGTGCCGGTTAGCCCGACGTGGGTGGTGGCCGACCTGAACATCGGCATCCTCTTCTTCCTGATGATGGCAGGCCT
This sequence comes from Klebsiella sp. KPN54798, assembly GCF_021184225.1. Lineage (NCBI taxonomy): Bacteria > Pseudomonadati > Pseudomonadota > Gammaproteobacteria > Enterobacterales > Enterobacteriaceae > Klebsiella > Klebsiella sp. KPN54798. The sequence goes on from NZ_CP089234.1 coordinate 1,506,952, forward strand.
GGCGGTCTACGCGGTGCTGTTCGCCGGTTGGTCGAGCAATAACAAATACTCGCTGCTGGGGGCGATGCGTGCTTCCGCGCAGACCCTGAGCTACGAAGTGTTTCTCGGTCTCTCCCTGATGGGCGTGGTGGCGCAGGCGGGGTCATTCAATATGACCGATATCGTCAACAACCAGGCGCATCTGTGGAACGTTATCCCGCAGTTCTTCGGCTTCGTGACTTTCGCCATCGCCGGCGTGGCGGTGTGTCACCGTCACCCGTTCGACCAGCCGGAAGCGGAGCAGGAACTGGCCGATGGTTACCACATTGAATATTCCGGCATGAAATTCGGTCTGTTCTTCGTCGGGGAATACATCGGTATCGTCACCGTTTCAGCGCTGATCGTCACGCTGTTCTTCGGCGGCTGGAATGGCCCGTGGTTACCTCCTTTCATCTGGTTCGCGCTGAAAACCGCGTTCTTCATGATGATGTTCATTTTGATCCGCGCATCATTACCGCGTCCGCGCTATGACCAGGTAATGTCCTTTGGCTGGAAGGTATGCCTGCCGTTAACGCTGGTCAACTTGTTGGTAACGGCGGCTGTCATTCTCTGGCAGGCGCAATAAGGGGTGAATTGAACATGACCTTAAAAGAATTATTGGTGGGGTTTGGCACCCAGGTCCGTAGTATCTGGATGATTGGCCTGCATGCCTTCGCCAAACGTGAAACCCGGATGTATCCGGAAGAGCCGGTCTACCTGCCGCCGCGCTATCGCGGCCGCATCGTGCTGACCCGCGATCCGGACGGTGCAGAGCGCTGCGTCGCCTGTAACCTGTGTGCGGTAGCCTGCCCGGTGGGCTGTATCTCGCTGCAGAAAGCAGAGACGGTAGACGGCCGCTGGTATCCGGAGTTCTTCCGCATCAACTTCTCACGTTGCATCTTCTGCGGCCTGTGCGAAGAAGCGTGCCCGACCACGGCGATCCAGTTGACCCCGGACTTCGAGCTGGGTGAATACAAGCGTCAGGATCTGGTGTACGAAAAAGAGGATCTGCTGATTTCCGGTCCGGGCAAATACCCGGAATATAACTTCTACCGGATGGCGGGTATGGCAATCGACGGCAAAGATAAGGGCGAAGCGGAAAATGAAGCTAAGCCAATCGACGTCAAGAGCCTGTTACCGTAAGGAGAGGGGCAATGGAATTCGCTTTTTATATCTGTGGCCTGATAGCCATCCTCGCAACCTTGCGGGTCGTCACCCACACCAATCCGGTGCATGCGCTGCTGTACCTGATTATTTCGCTGCTGGCGATTGCCGGGGTGTTCTTCTCGCTGGGCGCGTACTTCGCCGGAGCGCTGGAAATCATCGTCTACGCCGGGGCCATTATGGTGCTGTTCGTCTTCGTGGTGATGATGCTCAACCTGGGCGGCACCGAGATCGAACAGGAGCGCAAGTGGCTGCAGCCGGGGATCTGGATTGGCCCGGCCATCCTCTCCGCGGTGCTGCTGGTGGTTATCGTTTACGCCATCCTGGGCATTAACGACCAGGGTATCGACGGTGCGGCGATTAACGCCAAAGAAGTGGGCATTGCGCTGTTTGGGCCGTACGTCCTGGCGGTGGAGCTGGCCTCCATGCTGCTGCTGGCGGGCCTGGTGGTTGCCTTCCACATTGGCCGCGAAGAGCGCGCCGGCGAGGTGCTGAGCAACCGTCTGAACGACAGCGACAAACGAAAAACGGAGGAACACGCATGATCCCCTTAACACATGGACTGATCCTCGCGGCCATCCTGTTTGTGCTTGGTCTGACGGGGCTGGTGATCCGCCGCAATCTGCTGTTTATGTTGATTAGCCTGGAAATCATGATTAACGCCGCCGCGCTGGCCTTTGTGGTGGCGGGTAGCTACTGGGGTCAGGCAGATGGTCAGATAATGTATATCCTCGCCATCAGCCTCGCGGCTGCGGAAGCGAGTATCGGCCTGGCGCTGCTGCTGCAGCTCCATCGTCGCCGCCAGAACCTGAACATCGATTCAGTAAGTGAGTTGCGTGGATGAACATGCTTGCCTTAACCATTCTTTTGCCATTGATTGGCTTTGTGCTGCTGGCCTTCTCCCGCGGGCGCTGGTCGGAAAATCTTTCCGCCGCCGTTGGCATGGGCTCGGTAGGCCTGGCGGCGCTGGTCACCGCGTACGTTGGCGTCGACTTTTTCGCTAACGGCAAACAGGCGGTCAGCGTGCCGCTGTGGACCTGGATGTCGGTCGGTGATTTCAACATCGGCTTCAACCTGGTGTTGGACGGCCTGTCGCTGACCATGCTCTCCGTAGTTACCGGCGTCGGCTTCCTGATCCACATGTTCGCCTCCTGGTACATGCGCGGTGAAGAGGGATATTCCCGCTTCTTCGCCTATACCAACCTGTTTATCGCCAGCATGGTGGTTCTGGTACTGGCCGATAACCTGCTGCTGATGTACCTCGGTTGGGAAGGCGTGGGCCTCTGTTCTTACCTGCTGATCGGTTTCTACTACACCGATCCGAAGAACGGCGCCGCAGCGATGAAAGCGTTTGTGGTGACCCGCGTCGGCGACGTGTTCCTCGCCTTCGCGCTGTTCATTCTTTATAACGAACTGGGCACCCTGAACTTCCGCGAAATGGTGGAGCTGGCGCCGCAGCACTTCGCTAACGGCAGCACCACGCTGCAGTGGGCGACGCTGATGCTGCTTGGCGGCGCGGTCGGTAAATCCGCCCAGCTGCCGCTGCAAACGTGGCTTGCCGATGCGATGGCGGGTCCGACGCCGGTCTCTGCGCTGATCCACGCCGCGACCATGGTCACCGCGGGCGTCTATCTGATCGCCCGTACCCACGGCCTGTTCCTGATGACGCCGGAAGTGCTGCATCTGGTCGGTATCGTCGGGGCGGTCACCCTGGTGTTGGCGGGCTTCGCCGCGCTGGTGCAGACCGATATCAAACGCGTTCTCGCCTACTCTACCATGAGCCAGATTGGCTACATGTTCCTCGCGCTGGGCGTGCAGGCATGGGACGCGGCGATTTTCCACCTGATGACTCACGCGTTCTTTAAAGCGCTGCTGTTCCTGTCGTCTGGTTCGGTCATTCTGGCCTGCCATCACGAACAGAACATCTTCAAGATGGGCGGCCTGCGCAAATCGATTCCGCTGGTATATGTCTGCTTCCTGGTGGGGGGCGCGGCGCTGTCCGCACTGCCGCTTATCACCGCAGGCTTCTTCAGTAAGGATGAGATTCTGGCAGGCGCGATGGCCAATGGCCATATCAATCTGATGGTGGCAGGCCTGGTCGGCGCCTTTATGACCTCGCTGTACACCTTCCGGATGATTTTCATCGTATTCCACGGTAAAGAGCAAATTCACGCGCACGCAGGGAAGGGGATTACCCATCATCTGCCGCTGATTGTGCTGCTGGTACTATCCACCTTCGTTGGCGCGCTGATTGTGCCGCCGCTGGAAGGCGTACTGCCGCAGACCACTGAGCTCGCCCACGGTAGCGTGATGACGCTGGAGATTGCCTCCGGGATCATCGCCATTGCCGGGATTCTGATCGCCGCATGGCTGTGGCTGGGCAAACGCACGCTGGTGACCTCCATCGCCAACAGTGCGCCTGGCCGCTTCTTCGGTACCTGGTGGTTCCATGCCTGGGGCTTCGACTGGTTATACGACAAGGTGTTCGTAAAACCATTCCTCGGTATTGCCTGGCTGCTGAAACGCGATCCGCTGAACTCGTTGATGAATATCCCGGCGATCCTTTCCCGCTTCGCAGGCAAAGGCCTGCTGGTGAGCGAGAACGGTTATCTGCGCTGGTATGTGGCTTCAATGAGCATCGGCGCGGTGGTGGTGCTGGCGCTGCTGATGGTATTGCGTTGATTTGATCGCGCGGTTTTGCCCGGTGGCGCTTCGCTTACCGGGCCTACGAGACCGTAGGTCGGGTAAGCGAAGCGCCACCCGACACAACAAACCGCACTCAAACGTGAATGTAGTCGAATTCGTTGAAAATCGGTCCTGAACGGGACTTTAACAAGGAATAAAAATCGCCATGTTACTACCCTGGCTAATATTAATTCCCTTTATCGGCGGCTTCCTGTGCTGGCAGACCGAACGCTTTGGCGTGAAAGTGCCGCGCTGGATCGCGCTGATTACCATGGGACTGACGCTGGTGCTTGGCCTGCAGCTGTGGATGCAGGGCGGCTATTCTCTGACGCAATCCGCGGGTATTCCGCAATGGCAGTCGGAATTCGTGCTGCCGTGGATCCCACGCTTCGGCATTAGCATCCATCTGGCGATCGACGGCCTGTCGCTGCTGATGGTGGTGCTGACCGGTCTCCTCGGCGTGCTGGCGGTGCTCTGTTCGTGGCGTGAAATCGAAAAATACCAGGGCTTCTTCCACCTCAACCTGATGTGGATCCTGGGCGGCGTTATCGGCGTGTTCCTCGCCATCGACATGTTCCTGTTCTTCTTCTTCTGGGAAATGATGTTGGTGCCGATGTACTTCCTGATCGCGCTGTGGGGCCACAAAGCCTCGGACGGTAAAACGCGCATCACAGCGGCCACCAAGTTCTTCATCTATACCCAGGCGAGCGGCCTGGTGATGCTGATTGCCATTCTGGCGCTGGCCTTCGTCCACTTCAACGCCACCGGCGTGTGGACCTTCAACTATGAAGATCTGCTGAAAACCCCAATGTCTCACGGCGTGGAATACCTGCTGATGCTCGGCTTCTTCATCGCCTTCGCGGTGAAAATGCCGGTGGTGCCGCTGCACGGCTGGCTGCCGGACGCTCACTCCCAGGCGCCGACCGCCGGCTCTGTCGACCTCGCGGGGATCCTGCTGAAAACCGCCGCCTACGGTCTGCTGCGCTTTGCGCTGCCGCTGTTCCCGAATGCCTCCGCCGAGTTTGCGCCCATCGCCATGTGGCTGGGCGTGATTGGTATCTTCTACGGCGCGTGGATGGCCTTCGCCCAGACCGATATTAAACGCCTGATCGCCTACACCTCCGTGTCCCACATGGGCTTCGTGCTGATTGCTATCTACACCGGCAGCCAGCTGGCCTATCAGGGAGCGGTGATCCAGATGATTGCTCACGGTCTGTCCGCGGCGGGTCTGTTTATTCTCTGCGGCCAGCTGTACGAACGTCTGCATACCCGCGATATGCGCCAGATGGGCGGTCTGTGGAGCAAAATTAAATGGCTGCCGGCGATGTCGATGTTCTTCGCGGTCGCCACTCTGGGGATGCCGGGCACCGGTAACTTCGTCGGCGAATTTATGATCCTGTTCGGCAGCTATAAAGTGGTGCCGACGATCACCGTCATCTCCACCTTTGGTCTGGTATTCGCGTCCGTTTACTCGCTGTCGATGTTACATCGCGCTTACTTCGGTAAAGCGAAGAGCGAAGCGGCGGCGAAAGAGTTGCCGGGGATGTCCCTGCGTGAACTGTCTATCATCCTGCTGCTGGTGGTGCTGCTGGTGCTGTTGGGCTTCTTCCCGCAGCCGATCCTCGACACCTCGCATGCTGCGATGAGCAACATTCAGCAGTGGTTTGTTAATTCTGTTTCTACTACAAGGCCGTAATTCGCCATGACAATAACTCCACAACAACTGATCGCACTGCTACCGCTGCTGATCGTCGGCTTGACGGTGGTGGTTGTGATGCTCTCCATTGCGTGGCGACGCAATCATTTTCTCAATGCCACGCTGTCGGTTCTTGGACTTAACGCCGCGCTGGTCTCGCTCTGGTTCGTCGGCCAGAACGGGGCGATGGACGTCACGCCGCTGATCCGCGTTGACGGCTACGCCATGCTTTACACCGGTCTGGTGCTGCTGGCGAGCCTCGCGACCTGTACTTTCGCCTACCCGTGGCTTGAGGGTTACAAGGACAACAAAGAAGAGTTCTACCTGCTGGTGCTGATCGCCGCCCTGGGCGGCATTCTGCTGGCCGGTGCGAATCATCTGGCGGCGCTGTTCCTCGGTATTGAGCTGATTTCGCTGCCGCTGTTCGGCCTGGTTGGTTACGCCTTCCGCCAGAAGCGTTCGCTGGAAGCGAGCATCAAATACACCATCCTCTCCGCGGCAGCTTCGTCCTTCCTGCTGTTCGGTATGGCGCTGGTGTATGCGAACTCCGGCAACCTGTCCTTCCTCGCGCTGGGCAAAAGCCTGGCGGACAACATGCTGCACGAGCCGCTGCTGCTGGCGGGCCTCGGTCTGATGATCGTCGGTCTTGGCTTTAAACTGTCGCTGGTGCCGTTCCACCTGTGGACGCCGGACGTTTACCAGGGGGCGCCTGCGCCGGTCTCCACCTTCCTGGCGACCGCCAGCAAGATCGCTATCTTCGGCGTAGTGATGCGTCTGTTCCTGTACATGCCGGTGGGCAACAGCGAAGCGGTACGCGTGGTGCTGGGCCTGATCGCCTTCGCCTCTATCATCTTCGGTAACCTGATGGCGCTGAGCCAGACCAACATTAAGCGCCTGCTCGGTTACTCTTCCATCTCCCATCTCGGCTATCTGCTGGTGGCGCTGATTGCCCTGCAGAGCGGTGAAATGTCGATGGAAGCCGTGGGCGTTTACCTGGCCGGTTACCTGTTCAGCAGCCTCGGCGCGTTCGGCGTGGTCAGCCTGATGTCCAGCCCGTACCGCGGTCCGGATGCTGACTCGCTGTTCTCCTACCGCGGCCTGTTCTGGCACCGTCCGATCCTGTCGGCTGTGATGACGGTGATGATGCTCTCCCTGGCCGGTATCCCGATGACCCTCGGCTTTATCGGTAAGTTCTACGTGCTGGCCGTCGGTGTGCATGCGCATCTGTGGTGGCTGGTTGCCGCGGTGGTTGTCGGCTCGGCGATCGGTCTCTACTACTACCTGCGCGTGGCAGTGAGCCTGTACCTGAGCGCGCCGGAGCAACTGAATCGCGATGCGCCGTCAAACTGGCAGTACAGCGCCGGCGGTATCGTGGTGCTGATCTCCGCGCTGCTGGTGCTGGTGCTCGGTATCTGGCCGCAGCCGCTGATTAGCATCGTGCAGCTGGCGACGCCGCTGATGTAAGTTGATTGACTCAATAAAAAACCGCCGGGATGGCGGTTTTTTTATGCCCGGATTTTACGCCATCTTGTAGACCATAAAGTCTTCCGCCAGCAGCGTGTTAGGGAAAATCTCCCGGCATTCCGCCAGCATACGCAGACAGCCTTCGGCATCGTAGCGCGAGCTAAAGTGGGTGGCGATCAGCGTACCGACCCCCGCTTCTTTGGCAAGCGCCGCGGTCTGCTGACTGGAAGAGTGGCCGCGGCTATTGGCTTTCTCCGCCATCGCCTGCTCAAGGGTGGTTTCGTGGACCATTACATCCGCCCCGCGAGCCATCTCCAGCGCCTGCGGGCAGGGGGCGGTATCGCCGAAGATGGCCAGCGTTTTACCCGGGGTCGCTGGCCCCAGATAGCGGCTGCCGTCGATGACCCGGCCATCTGCCAGCTCGACGCGCTGTCCGCGCTTGAGTTGATGGAACAGCGGCCCGGGAGGCACGCCATCGGCAATCAGCTGGGCGGCGTCGAGGGTGCCGGGCTTGTCATGCTGCGCAATGCGATACCCATAGCACTCCACCGGATGGCTGAGCGGATACGCGGTGACCCGATAGCCCTCTTCGTCGAACACCAGACCAGGGCCGACTTCGATGATGGTGAGCGGATAGTCGGTCCACGAACCGCTCAGGCGCAGCGCGGTCTCAACAAACTCTTTGAGTCCTTTTGGCCCGTAGAGGGTGAGGGGCAGAGAGTTTCCCTGCATCGAGCGGCTGCACAGCAGACCGGGCAGGCCGAACAGGTGGTCGCCGTGCAGATGGGTAATAAAAATCTTATTCAGTTTGCCGGGATGGTAGGGCGTGTGAAGAAACTGATGCTGGGTCCCTTCGCCGCAGTCAAACAACCACATTTCAGCGCGGGTCGGCTGTTGCAAATTCAGTATTATCGACGTCATATTACGCGTGCGGGTCGGCACCCCGGCGGATGTCCCCAAAAAAGTTAATTCCATCGTCCAGTGTCCTCAGGGCGAGTCGCAAAGTATCAGTATATCAATAAGGAGCAGCAGATGATGACCTGGCAGGATCTCCACCATAGTGAACTCACCGTTCCCCAGCTGTATGCGCTGCTGAAATTGCGCAGTGAAGTCTTTGTCGTAGAGCAGCAGTGCGTCTATCAGGATGTCGACGGCGATGATTTGGTTGGTGAAAATCGCCATCTGCTCGGCTGGCGCGATGGCGAACTGGTGGCCTACGCGCGGATCCTCAAAAGCGAAGAGGAGTTTGCGCCGGTGGTGATTGGCCGGGTCATCGTCAGCCCCGCCGCCCGCGGTGCGAAGCTCGGCTATCAGCTGATGGAGCAGGCGCTGGCCAGCTGTCAGCAGCACTGGCCGCAAAAGGCGATTTACCTCGGGGCGCAGGCGCACCTGCAATCCTTTTACGCCCACTTTGGTTTTACGCCGGTGACCGAGGTCTATGATGAGGATGGCATCCCCCACATTGGCATGGCGCGAGAAAAGCGCGCTGTCTGACTCCTCTGCACCCTCGTCCACACGCAGCTCTGGCCCGGCGAGCGGGTAAGATAAAACCCGCTCCCTCATCATGGGTACTGCTATTCCGCCGTCGAACCCCTTATAATGTGGGGTTTTACTACCGTGGAGGTTTGCGTGCTGTCTGTTTCCACTGCGCTGGCCCGTTTGCAAGACGGCCTGGGCGAGTCTTTTCCAGACTTGCCCGGCACGCGAATTATCGATGTTGCTTTTCCGCTGAATGATGCCTTCGATCCGCTACTATGGTGCGGCCAGCAGGCGCAATGGCCGCAGTTTTACTGGCAGCAGCGCAATGGCGATGAGGAACTGGCGACGCTGGGGGCGGTAAAAACCTTTACCTCGCTCGACGCGGCGAACCGCTTTTTACGCCAGGCCGGCCGGCAGGATCTGCGTATCTGCGGCCTGAATGCGTTTGAACCGCAGCAGGGCAGCCTGGCGCTGCCGCGTCTGGAGTGGCGCCGGTGCGGCGGCAGGGCCGTGCTGCGGCTGGTGCTGCATAGTGATATCTCCCTGCGTGAGGATGCCGCGACGGCCCGCGCGTTTCTCGCCAGCCTGACAACCACTCAGGCGACTCCCGGCGCCATACCGCCGTTGCTGAGCGAGCGCCACTCATCCGACTATCCTCAATGGCAGGCAATGATTGCGCGGGCGACTAAGGCGATCAGCGCCGGTGAAATGGATAAAGTAGTGCTGGCGCGGGCAACCGACCTGCAGTTTGCCGCCCCGCTGGACGCCGTGAGCATCATGGCGGCTAGCCGGCGCAGCAATCTTAACTGTTTTCATTTCCTGATGGCGTTCAATGCCCGGCAGGCGTTTTTCGGCTCCACGCCAGAACGGCTGTGGCGCCGGCGCGGCGCGCTGCTGCGCACCGAAGCGCTGGCAGGGACCGTCGCGAACCATCAGGAAGACGCGAAGGCGCAGCAACTGGCCGACTGGTTGATGAAAGATGACAAAAACCAGCGGGAAAACATGCTGGTGGTAGAGGATATCTGCCAGCGCCTGCAGAGTGAGGCCTCGACGCTGGACGTCCTGCCGCCGCAGGTGGTGAGGCTGCGTAAGGTGCAGCATCTCCGACGCTGCATCTGGACCGAGCTGGCGGCGCCTGACGACAGCCGCTGTCTGCTGCAGCTGCAGCCCACCGCCGCGGTGGCCGGCCTGCCGCGCTGGGCGGCGCTGGCGTTCATTCAGCGCCATGAACCGTTTTCCCGCGAATGGTACGCCGGGTCCGCCGGGTATCTGTCACTGGCGCAAAGCGAGTTTTGCGTGGCGCTGCGTTCGGCGAAAGTGGACCACGACACCCTGCGGCTGTATGCCGGGGCGGGGATCGTTAGCGGCTCTGATGCACAGCAGGAGTGGCAGGAGATTGACAACAAAGCGGCCGGGCTGCGCTCGCTGCTGTGTCCATAAAGCTTGAATGACGATGCATATCAAAACGACGTCACTTTGCCTTATCTATACTTAGCATCAATATTTGATACCGGACAATTTCATGTCAGTAAGCGCATTTAACCGACGCTGGGCGGCGGTGATCCTGGAAGCTTTAACGCGCCATGGCGTGCAGCATATCTGCATCGCGCCGGGCTCGCGCTCGACACCCTTAACCCTGGCGGCGGCGGAAAACCGCGCCTTTATCCATCATACCCATTTCGACGAGCGCGGCCTCGGCCACCTGGCGCTCGGCCTGGCGAAGGCCAGCCGGCAGCCGGTGGCGGTGATAGTCACCTCCGGGACCGCCACCGCAAACCTCTATCCGGCGCTGATTGAGGCAGGGCTCACCGGTGAAAAGCTGATCCTGTTAACCGCCGACCGTCCGCCGGAGCTGATCGACTGCGGCGCGAACCAGGCTATCCGCCAGCCGGGGATGTTTGCCTCCCATCCTGCGCAGACGATTTCTTTGCCGCGTCCCTCGCAGGATATTCCTGCCCGTTGGCTGGTCTCAACCATCGACCAGGCGCTGGGGGCGCTGCACGCCGGCGGGGTGCATATTAACTGTCCGTTCGCTGAACCGCTGTATGGTGATATGGATGAGACCGGCGTGGAGTGGCAGCAGCAGCTCGGCAACTGGTGGCAGAGCGACAAACCCTGGCTGCGCCAGGCGCTGCAGTTAGAGAGCGAGAAGCAGCGCGACTGGTTCTTCTGGCGACAAAAACGCGGCGTCGTCGTGGCGGGCAGAATGAGCGCCGCGGAAGGGAAAAAGGTCGCTGAGTGGGCGCAGACCCTCGGCTGGCCGCTGATCGGCGATGTCCTGTCGCAGACCGGGCAGCCGCTGCCGTGCGCCGACCTGTGGCTGGGCAACGGCAAAGCGGTCAGCGAGCTGGCGCAGGCGCAGATCGTCGTGCAACTCGGCAGCAGCCTGACCGGCAAACGCGTGCTCCAGTGGCAGGCGACCTGCGAGCCGGATGAATACTGGCTGGTGGATAATCTGCCCGGTCGCCTCGACCCGGCGCAGCACCGCGGTCGCCGTCTGCTCTCAAGCGTTGAGCGCTGGCTCGAATTACATCCGGCGGAGAAACGCCAGCCGTGGGCGACGGTGATCCCACAGCTTGCCGGGCAGGCGTGGCAGGCTGCGGTCGCCAGCAACGAGCCTTTTGGCGAAGCGCAGCTGGCGCAGCGTATTCGGCGCTATCTGCCGGAGCAGGGCCAATTGTTTGTTGGCAACAGCCTGGTGGTGCGCCTGATCGACGCCCTGGCGCAGCTACCGGCCGGGTATCCGGTCTACAGCAACCGCGGCGCCAGCGGCATCGATGGCCTGATCGCCACTGCGGCCGGCGTGCAGCGCGCCAGCGCCCGACCGACGCTGGCCATCGTTGGCGATCTCTCCGCGCTATACGATCTCAACTCGCTGGCCCTGCTGCGCCAGGCGTCGGCGCCGCTGGTGCTGATCGTGGTGAATAACAACGGCGGGCAGATTTTTTCTATGCTGCCGACGCCGCAGGACGAACGCCGTCAGTTCTATTTAATGCCGCAGGACGTGGATTTCAGCCACGCGGCGGCGATGTTCGGCCTGGCCTATCATCGCCCTGATGACTGGCCGTCGCTGGATGAGGCGCTGGCCGGCGCCTGGCGCAGGGCAGGGGCGACGGTGATTGAGCTGGCGGTCAATGAGACCGACGGCGCGCAGACCCTCCAGCAGCTGCTGGCGCAGGTAAGTCGCCTGTGATCCTCAGCGCTGCTGTCGACAACGGCCAGCCGGGCTATCCCTGGCTGGTGTTTCTGCACGGTTTTTCCGGCGACCGCAACGAGTGGCGGAAAGTGGGCGACGCCTTTCCCGCCTGGCCGCGGCTGTACCTCGATCTGCCGGGGCACGGCGGCTCCGCGGATATCGCGGTGCAGGACTTTGCCGGGGTCAATACTCTGCTGCAGTCTATGTTTAATAGTTACAACATACATAAGTATTGGCTGATCGGCTACTCGCTGGGCGGCCGGGTGGCAATGAACTTCGCCAGCCAGCCGCGCGCAGGCATGCGCGGGCTGATCGTTGAAGGCGGCCATCCGGGCCTGCAGGATGTAGAGGCGCGGCAGGCGCGGCGCAGCAATGACAGCGCCTGGGCGGAACGTTTTCGCCGCGAGCCGCTTGAGCAGGTCTTTGCCGACTGGTATCAGCAGCCGGTCTTCGCTTCGCTGAATGCCGCGCAGCGTGAGTCATTGGTCGCCTTACGCAGCCGGAACAACGGCGCGACGCTGGCGGCGATGCTGCAGGCAACCTCCCTTGCCGCGCAGGCCGATCTGCACGCGTCTCTGCAGGCACGCGATTTTCCTTTTCACTACCTGTGCGGCGAGCGCGACGCGAAGTTTCGCGCCATCGCGCAGACGCTCGCGGCGGATCTCCATCTTATTCACCATGCCGGACACAACGCGCACCGGGACAACCCGGCGGCGGTGATTGCCTGTCTGGCGCAGATTCTGGCAAGTTAACTGAAGGACATTCTATGATCTCTCTTGATGAAGCAATGCTCTACGCCCCCGTTGAATGGCACGATTGCTCCGAAGGCTATACCGATATTCGCTATCACAAATCGACTGACGGGATTGCCAAAATCACCATTAATCGTCCGCAGGTGCGCAACGCCTTCCGCCCGCTGACCGTCAAAGAGATGATCCAGGCGCTGGCGGATGCCCGGTATGACGACAATATCGGCGTCATCGTGCTGACCGGTGAAGGTGAGAAAGCCTTCTGCGCCGGCGGCGACCAGAAAGTCCGCGGCGACTACGGCGGCTATCAGGACGACTCCGGCGTTCATCATCTTAACGTGCTCGACTTCCAGCGTCAGATCCGCACCTGCCCGAAACCGGTGGTCGCGATGGTGGCCGGCTACTCTATCGGCGGCGGTCACGTGCTGCATATGATGTGCGATCTGACTATCGCGGCGGAAAACGCCATCTTCGGCCAGACCGGGCCAAAAGTCGGCTCATTCGACGGCGGCTGGGGCGCCTCCTATATGGCGCGGATCGTCGGGCAGAAAAAAGCGCGCGAAATCTGGTTCCTGTGCCGCCAGTATGACGCTCAGCAGGCGCTGGACATGGGGCTGGTGAATACCGTGGTACCGCTGGCGGATCTGGAAAAAGAGACCGTGCGCTGGTGTCGTGAAATGCTGCAGAACAGCCCGATGGCCTTGCGCTGCCTGAAAGCGGCGCTGAACGCCGACTGCGACGGCCAGGCTGGTCTGCAGGAGCTGGCGGGCAACGCCACCATGCTGTTCTATATGACGGAAGAGGGGCAGGAAGGCCGCAATGCCTTCAACCAAAAACGTCAGCCGGACTTCAGCAAATTTAAACGGAATCCATAATGCGCGTTTCGCAGGTTTACCGCTGGCAGATACCGATGGACGCGGGCGTGGTGCTGCGCGAGCGGCGGTTAAAAACCCGCGACGGGCTGTTCATCCGCCTGCAGGAGGGGGAACGCGAAGGCTGGGGCGAAATTTCTCCCCTGCCGGGATTCAGTGTCGAGACGCTGGAAGAGGCGCAAATGGCGCTGTTAGCGTGGGCACAGGCCTGGCGCGACGGCGCCGAGCCGCCGCTTCCCACGCAGCCCTCCGTCGCGTTTGGCATCAGCTGCGCGCAGGCGGAGCTTGGCGGCGAACTACCGCAGGCCGCGGATTATCGCGCGGCGCCGCTCTGCTCCGGCGATCCGGATGAGCTATTCGCCAGACTGGCGGCGATGCCCGGCGAGAAGGTCGCTAAGGTCAAAGTTGGCCTCTGGGAGGCGGTCCGCGACGGTATGGTGGTCAATCTGCTGCTGGAGGCGATCCCCGACCTGCAGCTGCGGCTCGATGCCAACCGCGCCTGGACGCCGCTCAAAGCGCAACAGTTCGCCAAATACGTTAATCCGGCGTACCGCCAGCGCATTGCTTTTCTTGAAGAACCTTGCAAAACGCGGGAGGATTCTCGGGCCTTTAGCCGCGAGACAGGGATCGCTATCGCCTGGGATGAAAGCCTGCGCGAGGCGGATTTCTGCTTTGTCGCCGAGCCGGGGGTGCGTGCGGTGGTGATCAAACCGACGCTAACCGGCAGTTTGCAGAAGGTGCAGCAACAGGTCGCCGCGGCGCATGCGCTGGGGTTGAGCGTAGTGATCAGCTCGTCGATCGAGTCCAGTCTCGGCTTAACCCAGCTGGCGCGGATTGCCGCCTGGCTGACGCCGCAGACTATTCCTGGGCTGGATACGCTGGCGCTGATGGGCGCCCAGCTGGTACGGCCGTGGCCCGAAAGTGCGCTGCCGGTGCTCAACATTGATGCGCTGGAGCCGCTGCTGTGACCTTTAACGACTGGCCCTGGCGGCACTGGCGTCAGCGGCGCGGAGAGGCCCTCGCCTTACGTCTGAATAACCAGCCGCTGACCTGGCGGGAGCTATGCGCGCGGGTTGACGCGCTGGCGTCTGGTTTTGCCGCGCAGGGCGTAATGGAAGGGCAGGGAGTGGCGCTCCGGGCCTATAACCAGCCGGAAACTCTGCTGGCATGGCTGGCGCTGCTACAGTGCGGGGCGCGGGTGCTGCCGCTGAATCCGCAGCTGCCAGCGGTGTTGCTGCAGGCGTTGTTACCCGCGTTAACCATGCAGCATCAGCTGGTGCTTAACGGTGATACGCTGCCGGGGAATTTACCGGCGTTAACTCTGCAGGCGGCAGAAGGCGCTTGTGCCGTTTGTTGGCATGGCGATCGGTTGGTGTCGATGACGTTGACCTCCGGTTCAACCGGCCTGCCGAAAGCGGCGGTACATAGCGCCAACGCCCATCTGGCCAGCGCGGCTGGCGTGCTGGCGCTGATGCCGTTTGCCGCAGGAGATGACTGGCTGCTGTCGCTGCCGTTGTTCCATGTCTCCGGTCAGGGGATCGTCTGGCGCTGGCTGCTGGCCGGCGCGCGACTCACGGTACGTGACAAACAGCCGCTGGCGCAGATGCTGCACGGCTGTACCCATGCTTCGCTGGTGCCGACTCAGCTATGGCGCCTGCTGAATGATGATGCTGCGGTTTCCCTCAAGGCGGTGCTGCTCGGCGGCGCGTCGATCCCGGTCGAATTGACTGAACGGGCGCGAAAGCAGGGCATACGCAGCTTCTGCGGCTATGGCCTCACCGAATTCGCCTCCACCGTGTGTGCCAAAGAGGCCGACGGCGCTGCGGATGTTGGCGAAGCGCTGCCGGGGCGAGAGGTGAAAATTGTCGCCGGCGAGATCTGGCTGCGGGCGTCGAGTATGGCCGCAGGCTACTGGCGGGATGGTCAATTGCTGTCATTAACCAACAATGAAGGTTGGTTTGCGACGCGCGATCACGGAGCATTGCATAACGGTCGGCTGACGGTTGTTGGGCGACTGGATAACCTCTTTTTTAGCGGTGGAGAAGGTATTCAACCGGAAGAGGTCGAGCGTGTGATACTCGCCCATCCACAGGTACAGCAGGTGTTTATCGTGCCGCTGGATGATGCGGAATATGGCCAGCGCCCGGTAGCGGTGGTGGAATGCGATGACGGCTGCGAGTTGAGCGCGCTGGCGGCATGGAGCGCTGAGCGGTTAGCGCGTTTTCAGCGGCCGGTGCGTTGGCTGCGGTTGCCGGAAACGTTAAAAAACGGCGGGATTAAGATTTCGCGCCGGGCGCTGTGCGAGTGGGTCAGGCAGCAGACGCATGCGACCGTATCGTAGCCACCCGCATTATCCCGCGGCATAACGCCGGGTGGGTTGAACGCGGTATGCTGGACTAAAGTAGCCCTTTCAGGCTGAGAGTAACGCGGGTGGCGGCATTAAGATCGTAGTTTTTGAGATCTTCGGCTTTGACCCAGGCGTAATCGTCAAACTCCTCGTTGATCGTCACATCGCGATTGGCGCTCACGCAGTTGAAGATGAGATAGATCATGTAGATCGTTTCCTGATGCCCGTCGGGGTAGGTTTTGACGCGGGTATCGTCGCGAAAGCACCATGGCGCGATATGGGTAAGGATGAGTTTTTCGCCGAGCTCTTCGCGTATTTCCCGCCGCAGCGCCTCTTCAATACGTTCCCCTGGCTCCACGCCGCCGCCGGATAAGGCCCATTGCCCGGGAAAAACCCCGCGGTCGGCGGCCATTTTGCAAAGCAGATAATGGCCTTCATTCTCGATCAGCGGGCAAACAATCGTCCTTTGGCGCATGGGTTTTCTCCTGCAGAGGGATGGGGCGGTATGCTGGTGAAATAGTTTGCGAGCCGCCTCGGTAAACTGCAAGCGAAATACAGTTCAGGTCTTGTTGAGTGCTACGTTAAGCGAAAATGATTATATGGAGCACCGCCATGGAAAGGGCGACGAATTCTCCCCACGATGCTGTATTTAAACACCTGCTGTCGCATCGGGCGACGGCCAGGGATTTTCTGGACATTCACCTCCCCGCACCGCTGCGCGCGTTATGTAACCTGAACACGCTGCGGCTGGAGTCCGGGAGCTTTATCGACGACGAACTGCGGGCGAGTCATTCCGATATCCTTTACTCGCTGCAAACGCAGGCGGGGGAGGGCTATATCTATCTGTTGATAGAGCACCAAAGCTCGGCAGACCGCCATATGGCATTTCGCCTGATGCGCTATGCGATAGCCGCGATGCAGCGTCATCTGGATAAAGGGCATACGCAGCTGCCGCTGGTTATCCCGCTGCTGTTTTATCATGGTCGCGTTTCTCCCTGGCCTTACCCAATGTGCTGGCTGGCAGGCTTTGCCGATCCGGACATCGCGCGGCGGATCTATGGTGAAGATTTTCCCTTAATTGATATCACTAGCACCCCGGACGATGAAATCATGCGCCACCGGCGCGTGGCGATGCTGGAGCTGCTGCAGAAGCATATTCGCCAGCGGGATTTGATGGACCTGCATGAGCAGCTGGTCAGGCTCCTGGCGCTGGGATACACTAGCCGCAGGCAGCTTAAGACGCTGTTGCACTATTTATTACAGGCAGGAAACGCCGCCGATCCGGTTGCTTTTTTGCGCCATCTTGCGCAAAACGTTCCCCGGCGGCCGCATAAGGAGACGCTAATGAATATTGCCCAGTTTCTGGAACAACGCGGCCATCAGCAAGGATTAAAGCAAGGTCTTGAACAAGGTCTACAGCAAGGTATCGAACAAGGTATCGAACAAGGTATCGAAAAAGGTATCGAGCAAGGTGAGCAGCAGACCGCGGAGCGTATCGCCCGGGCGATGCTTGCTAACGGACTCGACCTGTCGCTGGTGGCGAAACTGACCGGCCTCGCCCCGGAATGTCTGGCCCGGCTGCAGCATTAATTATTCCCTTATCCACCCGCGCCGCGCCGATCGTGCGGCGCCAGCTCTCTGTTTTCGTCAATGTGTCAGCGTTAATCATAATAAACATGAATATTACTGGCGTTGAATAGGCTGTTCGTGGTTCTGGCTACGCTCGATGCCGTAAAAATACGCAACTGGTTACACTCTTGTGAAAATTCATTTCGCCAGGTCATTGATTCCTGATGGGTGCGCAGTAGAATTTTCAGGTTTTTTCGGGACTTCTTTGATTTTAATTTTCTGGATAGAGTAAATAATGAAAAAAAGCATTTTTATGGCGCTGGCGGGCGTGATGATGGTTTCTTCGGCGGCCCATGCGATTAGCGTTACCGGTGAAGCCGGCGAGCATTACACCAACCTTGGCGTCGGCTTCGGCACCGAGTCCACCGGCCTGGCCGTTTCGGGTAACTGGCTGCACAGCGATAACGACGGCGACGCCGCGGGTTTAGGCCTGGGACTCAATATTCCGCTGGGGCCGTTCCTCGCGACCGTGGGTGGTAAAGGTATTTACACCAATCCGAAACAGGGCGATGAAGGTTATGCGGCCGCGGTCGGCGGCGGCCTGCAGTGGAAAATCGGCGACAGCTTCCGCCTGTACGGCGATTATTACTACTCTCCGGATTCGCTCTCCAGCGGCATTGATAGCTACCAGGAAGCCAACGTCGGCGCCAGCTGGACCATTATGCGTCCGCTTAGCATCCAGGCCGGCTACCGTTACCTGAACCTGGCGGGCAAAGATGGCAACCGCGATAACACCATCGCCGACGGCCCATACATCGGCGCCAGCGCCAGCTTCTAATCTCTTCCGGCGCGGCATCTTCTTGCTGCGCCAGATTTTCCTCCTCGTCAGCATCCCGCTTTGCGTTATAGTATTTCTCACCTGGCAGGCAAGGAGTGAGCAATGTTGAATGTGGAAATGCTGTCCACCGGCGATGAAGTGTTGCATGGTCAAATCATTGATACCAATGCGGCATGGCTGGCGGATTTCTTTTTTAATCAGGGTTTACCGTTAACGCGCCGCAATACCGTTGGCGACGATCTCGATGCGCTGGTGGCGATTCTGCGCGAACGCAGCGAACAGGCGGATGTGCTGATCGTCAACGGCGGCCTCGGCCCAACCAGCGACGACCTGAGCGCGCTGGCCGCCGCCACTGCGAAAGGCGAGGGGCTTATTTTGCATCCGGAGTGGCTGGAAACCATGACCCGCTTTTTTGCCGAGCGCGGCAGGCCGATGGCGGAAAGCAACCGTAAGCAGGCGGAAATCCCGGCCAGCGCCGAGATGATCAACAACCCGGTCGGTACGGCCTGTGGCTTTGCCATCCAGCTCAACCGCTGCCTGATGTTTTTCACTCCCGGGGTCCCCTCTGAATTTAAGGTGATGGTCGAGCAGGAAATTTTACCGCGCCTGCGCCAGCGCTTTACGCTGCCGGACCCGCCGGTATGCCTGCGTATGACCACCTTTGGCCGCTCGGAGAGCGAGCTGGCGCAAAGTCTTAATCCGCTGACGCTGCCTCCGGGCGTGGTGATGGGTTACCGCTCGTCGATGCCGATCATTGAACTCAAGCTAACCGGACCGGCCAACCAGCGCGACGCTATGCTGGCCCTGTGGCCGGAGGTGCGTAAGGTAGCTGGCGACAGCCTGATTTTCGAAGGTACGGAAGGGTTACCGACGCAGATCGCCCGCTGTCTGCATGAGCGGCAGTTGAGCCTGACGCTCAGCGAGCAGTTTACCGGCGGCCTGCTGGCGCTCCAGCTGTCCCGCGCCGGCGCGCCGCTGCTGGCCAGCGAAGTCGTTCCGGCGCAGGAGGAGACGCTGGCGCAGGCGGCCCGCTGGGCGGCCGAGCGGCGCATAAACCATTTTGCCGGCCTGGCCCTGGCGGTGAGCGGTCAGGAAAACGATCATCTTAACGTGGCCCTGGCCACCCCGGACGGCACCTTCGCGCTGCGGGTGAAGTTTAGCGCCACCCGCCACAGCCTGGCGGTACGCCAGGAAGTCTGCGCCATGATGGCATTAAACATGCTGCGTCGCTGGCTGAATGGCCAACCGCTGGCCAGCGAACATGGCTGGATTAACGTGGTGGATTCCCTCTCGCTGTAAGTCATTCCCCCCGGCGCACCGTATCCTCGGGGCGCCGGTCGTCCAACCTGTTGTACTCCTCTGAAAAAATTCTGTGCGTTAAGTCGCAATTTTCTGCTGCGAACGGTCCAGTATACGGGAAAACGATTGCCCCGCGATGTCGCTCACACTTTACCGCCCGGACAATCGCAACACTGATTCCAGTATTCAGGATTGGAGTCCAGTATGTTGGAATCAACGAAAGTCCCGGCGCTGACCCGCGCGATTGAGATCCTCAATTTAATTGGCCGCATCGGCCCCTGCAGCGCGGCGACGATAATAGCGGAGCTGGGGATCCCGAAAAGCACGGTGTATCTGCTGCTGGGCGAGCTGAAAAAGCAGCGCTTCATCAGTATGGATAATCAGGATAACTACTGCCTGTGGACCAAGTTGGTGGAGCTGGCCGGGCAGGCGCTGAGCAAAATGGACCTGCGCGAGCTGGCGCGGCCGCGCCTCACCCGGCTGATGGATGAGTGCGGCCTGCTTTGTCACTTGGGCATTATCGATCAGGGTAACGCCTACTACATTCTGAAAATTGAGTCTCCCGCCACCATCAGCGTGCGCTCGCATGAGGGTAAGAGCCTGTCTCTTTACCGCTCCGGGATCGGCAAATGTTTGCTGGCCTGGCAGCCCGCCAGCGTTCAGGCGTCGATTATCGAAGACCTACAGTGGGAGCGGGCCACGCCAACGACCATCACCGATGCTCAACAGCTGCGGGAGGAGCTGGGGCGGATCCGCGCCCGGGGCTGGAGCTTTGATAATGGCGAGGACTATCCGGATGTGCGCTGCGTGGCTGCCCCGGTATTTAACGCCAATAACGACCTGACCGCCGCCATCTCGGTGGTGGGTACCCGTCTGCAAATCAATGAAGACAATCGCGATTACCTGGCTGGTAAGGCGATTGCCTGCGCGAAAGATATTTCACGTCTGCTGGGGTGGAAAAGCCCCTTCGAACAACTCGCCTCATCATAAGGAGAACATCATGACCCTACCGAAAATTAAACACGTCCGCGCCTGGTTCATCGGCGGCGCCACAGCAGAGCAGGGCGCCGGCGGCGGCGATTACCATGACCAGGGGGCTAACCACTGGATTGACGATCATATCGCCACCCCGATCAGCAAATATAAACAGTATGAGCAGTCCCGGCAGTCGTTTGGCATCAACGTGCTGGGGACGCTGATTGTGGAAGTGGAAGCCGGCAACGGACAGACCGGCTTTGCGGTGTCGACGGCCGGGGAGATGGGCTGCTTTATCGTCGAAAAACATCTCAACCGCTTTATCGAAGGCAAATGCGTCAGCGATATCAAACTGATCCATGACCAGATGCTTAACGCCACCCTTTACTACGCGGGATCCGGCGGCCTGGTGATGAATACCATCTCCTGTGTCGACCTGGCGCTGTGGGACCTGTTCGGGAAAGTGGTTGGCCTGCCGGTCTACAAACTGTTGGGTGGGGCGGTGCGCGACGAAATCCAGTTCTATGCCACCGGCGCACGTCCGGACCTGGCGCAGGAGATGGGCTTTATCGGCGGCAAAATGCCTACCCACTGGGGGCCGCACGATGGCGACGCCGGGATCCGCAAAGACGTCGCCATGGTGGCGGATATGCGCGAAAAATGCGGCCCGGATTTCTGGTTAATGCTGGACTGCTGGATGAGCCAGGACGTTAACTATGCCACCAAACTTGCCCATGTCTGCGCCCCTTATAACCTCAAGTGGATCGAAGAGTGTCTGCCGCCGCAGCAGTATGAAGGCTATCGCGAGCTGAAGCGCCAGGCGCCGGCCGGGATGATGGTGACCAGCGGCGAGCACCACGGCACGCTGCAGTCCTTCCGCACCCTGTCGGAAACCGGCATCGATATTATGCAGCCCGACGTCGGCTGGTGCGGCGGCTTAACCACCCTGGTGGAGATCGCGGCCATCGCCAAAGCGCGCGGGCAGCTGGTAGTGCCCCACGGCTCGTCGGTTTACTCACATCATGCGGTGATCACCTTTACCAACACGCCGTTCAGCGAGTTTCTGATGACCAGTCCGGACTGCGCCACGCTGCGCCCGCAGTTCGACCCGATCCTGCTCGGCGAGCCGGTGCCGGAGAGAGGGCGCATTCATAAATCGGTCCTGGATAAACCCGGCTTTGGCGTCGAGCTCAATCGCGACTGCAACCTGAAGCGTCCTTATCAACACTGATTGCGTCAGGCCGCCCGGCGGCCCGCGCCTGAGGATATTATGATGAGCAACACTCTGCTGGAGAGCGTGGTGAAGAAAAACCGCGCCCGCTTAATCCCCTTTATGCTGGCGCTGTACGTGCTGGCGTTTCTTGACCGTTCTAATATCGGTTTCGCCAAAGAGACCTACCAGCTGGATACCGGACTCAGCAATGAGGCCTACGCGCTGGGGGCCGGTATCTTCTTTGTGGTCTATGCCTTCCTCTGGGTGCCGGCCAATCTGCTGATGCGCAAATTTGGCGCCAGGCGATGGATCGGCTGCACCACGCTGCTGTGGGGCGTGCTGTCGGCGGCGATGGCGTGGGCGGATACGGAAGCGAAATTCCTGCTGGTACGTACCCTGCTGGGCGCGGCGGAGGCGGGCTTCTTTCCCGGAATGATCTACCTCACTTCACAGTGGTTTCCCCAGCAAAACCGCGCCAGCATTATGGGGCTGTTTTATATGGGCGCGCCGCTGGCCCTGACGCTGGGATCGCCTTTATCCGGTGCGCTGCTGGAGATGCATGGATTTATGGGCCATCCCGGCTGGTTCTGGATGTTTGTCATTGAAGGCCTGCTCGCCGTCGCCGCGGGAGCGTTCACCTTCTTCTGGCTGGACGATTCGCCGCAGCATGCCCGCTTCCTGAGCGCAGCGGAGAAACAGTCGCTGATAAGCGAGCTGGCGCGCGAGGAGGAGAAAAAGATTGCCTCGCGCCTGTCCGATGCGCTGCGTAACGGGCGGGTCTGGCAGCTGGCGCTGATTTATCTGACCATTCAGGTGGCGGTCTATGGTCTGATTTTCTTCCTGCCCACCCAGGTTGCTGCGCTGCTGGGCACCAAAGTCGGCTTTGTTGCCTCGGTGGTGACGGCCATCCCGTGGGTGGCGGCGCTGTTTGGCACCTGGCTTATCCCTCGCTACTCCGATCGCACCGGCGAGCGGCGCAATATTGCCGCCCTGACGCTGCTGGCGGCGGCGGTCGGGATTGCGGTGTCCGGACTGGTGGCGCCGGTGCTGGCTATCATCGCGCTGTGCGTGGCGGCGGTCGGGGTGATCGCCGTGCAGCCGGTCTTCTGGACGATGCCGACGCAGCTGCTGTCCGGCACGGCGCTGGCCGCAGGGATTGGCTTTGTTAACCTGTTTGGCGCCATCGGTGGTTTTCTGGCGCCGATCGTGCGCGTGCAGGCCGAAACGTTGTTCGCCAGCAGCGCCGCCGGACTGTTAACCCTGGCCGGCGTCGCCATTGTCGGGGTGGTCATTATCTTTTCATTGAGCCTTACCCGCGCGGTACCCCAGCGCGGCAGCGTACAGCATTGAATAAAGGAATCGCTATGAACGCACTGTTATCTAACCCCTTCAAACGGGGATTATTACGCGGTGAGACGCAAATCGGCCTGTGGCTGAGCTCCACCTCATCCTACATGGCGGAGATCGCTGCGACGTCGGGATACGACTGGCTGCTGATCGACGGCGAGCATGCCCCGAACACCATTCAGGACCTTTATCATCAGCTGCAGGCGATTGCCCCCTATGCCAGCCAGCCGGTCATTCGCCCGGTCGAGGGCAACCGCAGCCTGATAAAACAGGTGCTGGATATTGGCGCCAGAACCTTGCTGGTGCCGATGGTCGATACCGCCGAGCAGGCTCGGGAGGTGGTCTCAGCGACCCGTTATCCCCCCATCGGGAGCCGCGGCGTTGGCGCCGGCGTGGCGAGAGCGGCGCGCTGGGGAAGGGTGGAGAATTATATGGCGGAGGCAAATGACGAACTTTGTCTGCTGATTCAGGTCGAGAGCCGAACCGCGCTGGAGAACCTGGACGCTATTCTCGAGGTGGACGGCATTGACGGGGTGTTCATCGGTCCGGCGGATCTCTCCGCCTCGCTGGGCTACCCGGACGATGCCGGTCACCCTGACGTGCAGCGGGTGATCGAGCAGAGCATCCGGCGCATTCGCGCGGCGGGGAAAGCGGCCGGATTTCTGGCGGTCGACCCGGCGATGGCGGAAAAATGTCTTGCCTGGGGGGCCAACTTTGTCGCCGTCGGGGTGGATACCATGCTGTATACCCAGGCGCTGGACCGCCGGCTGGCGATGTTTAAATCTGACAGCGCCCAGCCGCAAGAGAAAACGAGCTATTGACGGCACAGGCTGGCGCTGGGCTCAGACGAGCGCCTGCGCCAGCACCGTCAGCGGATGCTCGCAGCGTTTGCTGGTGGACATCTCAATCTGCCATTTGCAGGTCTCGCAGTCGGTGACGACGAGGTCGGCCCCGCTCTCCTCAATCTGACGGAACAGCGGGGCGCCGATAGCCTGGGATACCGCGTAATTCTCAGTTTTAAACCCGTAGGTGCCTGCGATGCCGCAGCACTGTGAATCCAGCACCTCCAGCTGCAGGCCGGGGATCAGCCGCAGCAGCTCGAGGGTATACAGCGACCAGCCCATCTTTTCCATATGACACGGGGTGTGATAGACCACCTTCAGCGGCAGCGGGCGCAGCGGTAGCGTCCTGCCGGCAGCCAGCTGTTTCCAGATCCAGCGGGTGGCAAGCTCGACCCGATCGCGAAGATCGCTGTTATCGACATCGAGGAGATGGGGGTATTCATCACGTAGCGTAAAGGCGCAGGTCGAGGAGGTGGCAATGATCGGTAGCGTGTTTTCCCGCATCGCGGCGACGTTGCTCTGCGCCTGCTTACGCGCCTTGTCGAAAAAACCGTTGGCGATGAGCGGTACGCCGCAGCATTTTTCTTTTGATAACAACTGCACCCCGGTACCCAGCGCGTTGACGACGCGAATGAGATCTTTACCTAGCTGCGGATGGTTATAGTTGACGTAGCAGCCGTGAAAGAAAGCCACCTGTTCGCTGTATTGCTTCTGACGGGCGGCGAGCTGGCGGTAAGCGCGGCGGAAGGTGCCGAAACCATATTTCGGCAGCGTACGCCGGTGATCGATGTTGAGCGTCGCGTCGAGCAGACGGCGCACCGGTTTTAAGCCGGTGGCGGCGTTGACCAGGGGGGCAAAGGGGGTGGAAAGGGTACCCATCAGGTCGGTATGGCTGAGGATGGCGTCGCGCAGGGTCGGCTTTTGCTGGCCGTACTGTGCCCGGGCGCGTTGAATTATATCGCCAATTTTCACATCCGACGGGCAGGCGACCTCGCAGCGCTTGCAGTTAATGCAGTACTTCAGCGCCTCGTCGTACAGCGCGCCATCCTTCAGACGCAGGCGTTCGCCGTCCGGCCCCGCTTGTTTCGGGCCGGGATAGCGCGGATTGACCCGACTTACCGGGCAGGTGGTGGTACAGACCGTGCACTTAATGCAGCTTTCAAAACGGGTATCGTTCATGGCCGGCCTCCGGCAAGGGCGTGGATCTGTCTGGCGGCGTGCAGCGCGGTAACGGCGCAGACGCCGCCGCCACAGCCGAGCTGAATGGCATCGAACCCGCCGAGCAATGAGCCGATGGCGAACAGATTATGGAACGGCTGCCCGCCCAGCAGGGGGCGCAGCAGGGCATCGGTTTTCACGCCGAAGCGCTGCCACGGTTGTGAGGCGAAGAAATCGCGCTGGTACCAGCTTTCCCGTGGCAGGGTCTGGTGAAGGTCGAGGCCGAGGATCGGCTCGCGCACGCTATCGCGAGTGGCGACAAGACCGTTGCTGAAAAAGCTGCCGCTGGCCAGCACGGTAAAGCGCGGACGCAGCGCAATATCGCCGTGATTGCGCGTCCAGACCGCCTCGACGGCGTCCTGTCGATGGCTGATTTTCACCACCTCATCGCCTGCGAGCCAGGCGCCGCCCTCGCGAATGAACTGGCGTTGCAGCTGAGAATGCAAACGCATCCCGGGAACCGAAGGCGGCAGCGTCGGCAGCAGACGCAGCGGGCAGGGTAGACGCGCCTGCAGCCAGTGGTACAGGCGATCGTCGGCGAGGCCAAAACAGGCGGGCATGATCAGCAGGTCATACTGCTGCGCCAGCGGTAGCAGCGCTGCATGCAGGGCCGGCCACATATTCTCATCATCCAGGACGCGGGCGATATTGGCGGCGCGAAACTCGGTCGGGTTGTCACGCAGCACATCCAGCAGCGGTAACTCGATTTCCACCGCCGCGGCGGTAACTCCGTGTTGACCGAGCGCGGCGGCGGCGAGATGCGGCTGAAAATCAGCAAAGCCGCTGATCCCCACCAGACAGGCGCCCTGCGACGGCAGGGGCGCGACAGGCACCTCAAGGGGCGACAGCCATGCCGGGCGCAACGTCCCCAGCGGCGTTACCCGCCGGTGCGGCCGGCGCGCATCGCCCTGCATCACCGCGCCGCAGGCGGCCAGCAGGGCTTCGGTCTGCGTCGCGTATTCGAGCACCGCCTCGGCGCCGAGCCGGGAATAAGGATGTTCAGGAAGCTCTTCAGCGAGCTGCTGCAGACCTTGTGCGACGTCAGTGACGTTATCGCCGTTGGGCAGCGCCGAGAGCAGGTCTAACGACGCGGAGGAAAAATGCAGCGCGCTCTGCCCGCGGCTGATGATGACGCTGCGCAGGCCGTGCTGATTCAGGGCCAGCCCGCACAGCAGGCCGGCGAGCCCGCCGCCGATAATCGCGCAATCAAACTTCATCCCGGTGCTCCTGTGGCAATCCGCACAGGCCGAGGTAGACCCAGCGGGTGAATTCGCTTTCGCGCAGCGCATCGCCCCAGGCGATGGGCTGCACGCCCTTCCAGCGTTCATTGAGAAATTCCGAGAGCTGGGTTAACGACTGCGCGGGCGTGGTGACGTTAAAGCGCTGCAGCAGTCCGGCAGCGCGGCAGGCGCAGAGTTCCCCCTGACAGGTCCCCATGCCAATCCGGGTGCGGCGGCGCAGGTCGAGCAGGGTGTTGACCGCCAGGTTTTCCACCGCGTATTTCACTTCACCGGCAGTGACGGCTTCACATTCGCAGACCAGGCTACGGTGCTGGCGGCTGTCGCCAAGCCAGGACGGGGTGCGATCGCCGTGACGGTAGACGGCCGAGCCGCGCAGCGGGGTGGGGAGGGAGATAATCTTTTGCAGGGTACTTTCCGTTGGCTCCTGTGAACCGGGCAGCGGGGCTTCGGCCGTGGTACAGGGGGTGGTGTTTCCCAGCTTACGACAGACGGCGTCGGTGGCCCACTCGGCCATCAGGCGATAGGTCATCAGCTTGCCGCCGGTGATAGTAATGAAGCCTTCCATACCGTCACGCTGGGCATGGTCGAGCAGGACGATGCCGCGGCTGACGCCGCGCCCGCTGGGATCGTTATCGCTGGCCACCAGCGGGCGGACGCCGGAGTAGGCGCGGAGGATCCGGGTGCGGCCCATGACCGGCGCCAGCTTTTCCCCTTCGCGCAGCAGGGTATCGACCTCCGCCGCTGTTACCCGGTTGTCGTCAATTTCGTCATAAGGAATATGCATTGAGGTAGTGCCGATCAGCGAGATGGTATCGCCGGGCACCAGAATATCGGCGTCGGCCGGCTTACGGCAGCGGTTGATCACCAGGTTGTTAATCCGATGATCGAGGATCAGCAGCGATCCCTTCGCCGGGAACATGGTGATGCGCAGGTCGGCATATTCCGCAATACGCTGTCCCCAGATCCCGGCGGCGTTAACCACCATCCCGGCGTACAGAGTGCGGGCCTGGTGAAGTTGGCGGTCGTATACCTGGACGCCGCAGACGCGATCGCCCCGGCGCAGCAGGCCTGTTACTTCGCAGCCGGTAAGGATCTGCGCGCCGTGTTCGCGGGCGTCGAGCATATTGGCCGCGGTGAGGCGAAACGGGTCGATGGTACCGTCCGGGACCTGCACCGCGCCCAGCAGCGTCGGGTTGACGGCGGGCTCCCGGCGCAGCGCTTCCTGCGGCGAGAGCGGCGTGGCCTCTATGCCAGCCTGCTGACAGGCGTCGATAAAGGTTTGCTGCCATGCCAGGTCATCTTCAGGCAGGGTGATAAACAGCCCATTGGTCGGTTCAATACAGTGGCGGGCGATGCGGCGCAGGATGCGGTTCTCACTGATGCATTCGCGGGCGGATTCGTTGTCGGTCACCGCGTAGCGGGCGCCGCTGTGCAGCAGTCCATGATTCCGGCCGGTCGCCCCGGTGGCGATATCATGGCGCTCAATGAGCAGCGTTCGTAATCCGCGCCGGGCGCAGTCGCGGGCGATACCGGCGCCGGTTGCGCCGCCGCCGATGATAATGACCTCGCTATCAAGACGTCCCGTCATCTTCAGCTCCTCTGCTTTCGTTTAACGCCATTTAGCCACAATTAGTAAGGTTATTGTTTGATTTCGAGCATATTCGCGCGTTATTTGAGCGTGTTATGTGATTTCGTGCTCACATTGGAACGTTTTGTCATATTTCTGTAACAAATTGTGCGATGTTTCACAGTATCAACTCAAGGTATTGCCTACCATCGCGACCATATTTGAAGTTGGTGATTAATCTGGGATTTTGTCGTGACGTCAGTAGAAAACAGCAAGGGCCACGGAGGCTGATATGTTAAGTATTTTTAAACCCGCCGCGCATAAAGCGCGTTTGCCAGCAGCGGAGATTGACCCGCTATATCGCCGATTACGCTGGCAGATTTTTATTGGCATCTTTTTTGGTTATGCCGCCTACTATTTGGTTCGTAAGAACTTTGCCCTGGCGATGCCTTATCTTATCGAGCAGGGGTTCTCTCGTGGCGACCTCGGCTTCGCCCTTTCCGGTATCTCCATCGCCTATGGATTTTCGAAATTCATCATGGGATCGGTCTCTGACCGCTCGAATCCGCGCATTTTCCTGCCGGCTGGCTTGATCCTCGCCGCGCTGGTGATGCTGGTGATGGGCTTCGTGCCGTGGGCGACGTCCAGCATCATGATAATGTTCGTGCTGCTGTTCCTCTGCGGCTGGTTCCAGGGGATGGGCTGGCCGCCGTGCGGCCGGACCATGGTGCACTGGTGGTCGCAGAAAGAGCGCGGCGGGATTGTCTCGGTGTGGAACTGCGCGCATAACGTCGGCGGCGGCATTCCGCCGCTGCTGTTCCTGTTAGGGATGGCGTGGTTTAACGACTGGCACGCGGCGCTGTATATGCCGGCATTCGGCGCCATTCTGCTGGCGATTTTCGCCTTCGCAATGATGCGCGACACCCCGCAGTCCTGCGGTCTGCCGCCGATTGAAGAATATAAAAACGACTACCCGGACGATTACAGCGAAAAGCACGAAGAAGAGCTGACGGCGAAGCAGATCTTTATGCAGTACATTCTGCCGAACAAGCTGCTGTGGTACATCGCTATCGCTAACGTCTTCGTTTATCTGCTGCGCTACGGCATTCTCGACTGGTCGCCGACCTACCTGAAAGAAGTTAAACACTTCGCGCTGGATAAATCCTCCTGGGCCTATTTCCTGTACGAGTACGCGGGGATCCCGGGCACGCTGCTGTGCGGTTGGATGTCGGACAAAGTGTTTAAAGGCAACCGCGGCGCCACCGGCGTGTTCTTTATGACCCTGGTGACCATCGCCACTGTCGTTTACTGGCTGAACCCGCCGGGTAATCCGGGCGTCGATATGGCCTGTATGATCATCATTGGCTTCCTGATCTACGGCCCGGTGATGCTGATTGGTCTGCATGCCCTCGAGTTGGCGCCGAAAAAAGCCGCCGGGACCGCCGCGGGCTTCACCGGCCTGTTCGGCTATCTTGGCGGTTCCGTGGCCGCGAGCGCTATCGTCGGCTACACCGTCGATTTCTTCGGCTGGGACGGCGGCTTTATGGTGATGATCGGCGGCAGCGTGCTGGCGGTTATCCTGCTGGTTATCGTGATGCTCGGTGAACGTCGCCATCACCAACAGCTGAAACAAGCCTAAGGAGCGGCGATGAAAATGAAACTTACCGCGCTGATGAGCGGAATGATTCTGTCCAGTTCGGCGCTGTGCTTCAGTGCGACAGCGGCTGATAAAATGGTCATCGCCCACCGCGGCGCCAGCGGGTATCTGCCGGAACATACCCTGCCGGCGAAAGCGATGGCTTACGCTCAGGGGGCGGATTACCTTGAGCAAGACCTGGTGATGACCAAAGACGACCGGCTGGTGGTGTTACACGACCACTATCTCGATCGGGTGACTGACGTTGCGCAGCGTTTCCCGCAGCGGGCGCGTAAAGATGGCCGTTTCTACGCCATCGACTTTACCCTGGACGAGATTAAGTCGCTGAAGTTCACCGAAGGTTTTGAGCCGAAAAATGGTAAGAACGTGCAAACCTATCCCGGGCGATTCCCGATGGGCAAATCCGATTTCCGTATTCATACCTTTGAAGAGGAGATTGAGTTTGTCCAGGGGCTGAACCATTCAACCGGCAAAAACATCGGTATCTACCCGGAAATCAAAGCGCCGTGGTTCCACCACCAGGAAGGCAAAGATATTGCCGCCAGCACATTGAAGGTGCTGAAGGAATATGGCTATACCAGCAAGCAGGATAAGGTTTATCTGCAGTGCTTTGACGCCAACGAGCTCAAACGCATTAAAAATGAGCTGGAGCCGAAGATGGGGATGGATCTCAATCTGGTGCAGCTCATCGCCTATACCGACTGGAATGAAACCCAGCAGAAACAGGCCGATGGTAAGTGGGTGAACTACAGCTATGACTGGATGTTCAAGCCAGGGGCGATGGCGCAGATTGCGCAGTACGCGGACGGTATCGGCCCGGATTACCATATGCTGGTAGCGGAAGGCTCGAAGCCGGGGGCGGTGAAGCTGACGGCGATGGTGAAAGAGGCGCATGCCAGCCATCTGCAGGTGCATCCGTACACCGTGCGCGCGGATCAGTTGCCGGAGTACGCGACTAACGTTAATCAGCTCTATGACGTGCTGTATAACCAGGCGGGCGTCGACGGCTTATTTACCGATTTCCCGGATAAAGCGGTGCAGTTCCTGGACGCGAAACACTAAAAAGCCGGGTGGCGGCTACGCCTTACCCGGCGTACGAACTGCGGTTTTGTTGACACTGTTCTCGGCGTGCAACGATTTCGACCCGGGAATAACGTTTGTTCTATGTTATTTCCTGGAAGATTGCGCTCCCGATATTTCTTCTGCGTTATGCCTTTCATAGCGCAGGGAGCGCACAGGGGAGGCCAGTCGCCGCCTCCCCTGTACCCCGGGCTCCGGCCAGCAAAATCGCCGCTGCGCAGTCCCTTCGACTTATCCCTGCAGGCTTCGGGTCGGGCCGAGGTAGCGTCCATGCAAAACACGGCCCTCAGTCCCGCATCCATGCGGGCTGCCCCGGCCTTCCGGGAACGTCTCAGCGATTTTGAGGCCGTCAACACCGGCAGTTTCAGCAGCCCAGGGCGGCAGTGCGTAAACGGCCGGTCCTGGAACAGTAGGTCAGGTAAGCGTAGCGCCACCTGACAAGACTACATCTCGATCTCAATATCGCCTTTCGCCCGGCAGCAGCAGGGCAAAATTTCTCCTGGCTGGATAAAGGCCAGCGGCTCGGTCAGCCAGTCAACCTGGCCGGAGACCAGACGCGTGCGGCAGGAGCCGCAGTAGCCTTCGCGGCACTGATATTCGACGTCGATATTATGCGACTCCAGCGCCGCCAGCAGGGAAGGGTGTTCATCCTGACACTCAAGGCGAGTGTCAGAGATTTTCAGGAAGATCCGCTTCATTACAGCTGGAAGTTGCTCAGATCGTCGGCATCGACTTCAGAATCGATCTGGCCGACGAGATAAGAACTGACTTCCACTTCCTGCGGCGCCACCTGAACGTTGTCGGAGACCAGCCAGGTGTTGATCCATGGGATCGGGTTGGAGCGGGTCTGGAACGGCAGATCGAGGCCCACCGCCTGCATGCGGATATTGGTGATGTACTCGACGTACTGGCAGAGAATATCTTTATTCAGGCCGATCATCGAGCCGTCGCGGAACAGGTAGTCCGCCCACTCTTTCTCCTGCTGCGCCGCCAGCACGAACAGGTCATAGCACTCCTGCTTGCACTCTTCGGCGATTTCCGCCATTTCCGGATCGTCGCTGCCGGAGCGCAGCAGGTTCAGCATATGCTGGGTGCCGGTCAGGTGCAGCGCTTCATCGCGGGCGATCAGGCGGATAATTTTGGCGTTGCCTTCCATCAGTTTGCGTTCGGCGAAAGCGAAGGAGCAGGCGAAGCTGACGTAGAAGCGGATCGCTTCCAGGGCATTAACGCTCATCAGGCACAGATAGAGTTTCTTTTTCAGCTCGCGCAGATTCACGGTCACGGTCTTGCCGTTGACGGTGTGGGTGCCTTCGCCCAGCAGATGCCAGTAGCTGGTCATCTCGATCAGCGAATCGTAATAGTGAGAGATGCCTTCCGCACGTTTCTGGATCTGCTCGTTGGTGACGATGTCGTCGAACACGGTCGCCGGGTCGTTGACGATGTTGCGGATGATGTGAGTGTACGAACGCGAGTGAATGGTCTCGGAGAAGGCCCAGGTTTCTACCCAGGTCTCCAGTTCCGGGATGGAGATCAGCGGCAGCAGCGCCACATTCGGGCTACGGCCCTGGATGGAGTCGAGCAGCGTCTGGTACTTCAGGTTGCTGATGAAAATATGTTTTTCATGTTCCGGCAGCGCCTGGTAGTCGATGCGATCGCGGGAAACGTCAACCTCTTCCGGGCGCCAGAAGAAGGAGAGCTGCTTTTCAATCAGCTTTTCAAAGATGTCGTATTTTTGCTGATCGTAGCGGGCCACGTTAACCGGCTGGCCAAAAAACATAGGTTCCAGCAGCTGATCGTTTTTCGTCTGTGAAAAAGTGGTGTATGCCATTGAAGTGAGTCCTGTTGAACTGTATTGCCCGGCAGGAATGGGTTGGCCGGGCCTACACAAACGTAGGCCGGGTAAGCGTAGCGTTACCCGGCAAAAATACCTTAGATCTTACAAGCGCCGCTTTCGCAGCCGTCGTCCTGGATGGACGGGGCCAGGTCATCCTGGGCGTCTTCAGCGCCATCACGGGTGTTGTGATAGTACAGCGTTTTGACGCCGAATTTATAGGCGTTGAGCAGGTCTTTGAGCAACTGCTGCATCGGCACTTTTCCGGACGGGAAGCGCGTCGGATCGTAGTTAGTGTTGGCAGAGATCGACTGGTCGATAAACTTCTGCATGATACCCACCAGCTGCAGATAACCGTCGTTGTTCGGCATCTCCCACAGCAGCTCGTAGGCGTTCTGCAGGTTTTCGTAATCCGGCACCACCTGGCGCAGGATACCGTCCTTGGACGCTTTGATACTCACGTGGCCGCGCGGCGGCTCAATGCCGTTGGTGGCGTTGGAGATCTGCGACGAGGTCTCGGACGGCATCAGCGCGGAGAGCGTGGAGTTGCGCAGGCCGTGGGTTTTAATGGATTCGCGCAATGCTTCCCAGTCGTAGTGCAGGGGTTCGCTGACGATGCCGTCCAGATCTTTCTTATAGGTATCGATCGGCAGGATGCCCTGCGCATAGGTGGTTTCGTTGAACCACGGGCAGGCGCCTTGCTCGATAGCCAGCTCGTTAGAGGCCTTCAGCAGATAGTACTGAATCGCTTCGAACGTTTTGTGCGTCAGGTTGTTGGCGCTGCCGTCGGAGTAGCGTTTGCCATGCTTCGCCAGATAGTAAGCGAAGTTGATCACGCCGATACCCAGCGTACGACGCCCCATCGCACCGCGTTTAGCCGCCGGGATGGGGTAATCCTGATAGTCGAGCAGCGCATCCAGAGCACGCACCGCCAGCACCGCCAGCTCTTCCAGCTCGTCGAGGCTGTCGATAGCCCCGAGGTTGAAGGCCGACAGGGTGCACAGCGCGATTTCGCCGTTTTCGTCGTTGACATCTTCCAGCGGTTTGGTCGGCAGAGCAATCTCCAGGCACAGGTTAGACTGACGCACCGGGGCGACTACCGGATCGAACGGGCTGTGGGTGTTGCAGTGGTCTACGTTCTGGATATAGATGCGGCCGGTAGAGGCGCGCTCCTGCATCATCAGCGAGAACAGCTCAACGGCTTTAATACGCTGCTTACGAATGGTGTCGTCCTGCTCGTACTGGGTGTACAGGCGCTCAAACTCGTCCTGATCGGCGAAGAAGGCGTCATACAGGCCCGGGACGTCGGAAGGGCTGAACAGGGTAATATCGCCGCCCTTCAGCAGACGGGTGTACATCAGCTTGTTGATCTGTACCCCGTAGTCCATGTGACGAACGCGGTTGGCGTCGGTACCACGGTTGTTTTTCAGCACCAGCAGGCTTTCCACTTCCAGATGCCACATTGGGTAGAAGAGGGTTGCCGCGCCGCCGCGTACGCCGCCCTGCGAGCAGGATTTCACCGCGGTCTGGAAATGCTTGTAGAACGGAATGCAGCCGGTGTGGAAGGCTTCGCCGCCGCGGATCGGGCTGCCCAGCGCGCGAATGCGCCCGGCGTTGATGCCGATGCCGGCGCGCTGGGAAACGTATTTCACAATCGCGCTGGAGGTGGCGTTGATGGAATCCAGGCTGTCGCCGCACTCGATCAGCACGCAGGAGCTGAACTGACGGGTTGGGGTACGCACGCCGGACATGATCGGCGTCGGCAGCGAGATTTTAAAGGTGGACACCGCGTCGTAGAAACGCTTGATATAGTCCAGACGCGTTTCGCGCGGATAGTTCGAGAACAGGCAAGCGGCGACCAGAATATAGAGGAACTGCGCGCTCTCATAAATTTCGCCGGTGACGCGGTTTTGTACCAGATACTTGCCTTCCAGCTGCTTAACGGCTGCGTAGGAGAAGTTCATGTCGCGCCAGTGGTCGAGGAAACCGTCCATCTGCTGGAACTCTTCTTCCGTGTAGTCTTCCAGCAGATGATGATCGTATTTACCTTTCTCGACCATCTTCACCACGTGATCGTAGAGCGCCGGCGGCTCAAACTGACCGAAGGCTTTTTTACGCAAATGGAAAATCGCCAGACGCGCGGCGAGGTACTGGTAATCCGGTGCGTCGCGGGAGATCAGATCCGCAGCGGCTTTAATAATGGTTTCGTGGATGTCCGCGGTTTTGATGCCGTCATAGAACTGGATATGGGAGCGCAGCTCTACCTGGGAAATCGAAACGTTATTCAGTCCTTCTGCCGCCCAATCCAGTACGCGATGGATTTTGTCGAGATTGATGCGCTCGGTGGTCCCGTCGCGCTTTGTCACCAGCAGACTCTGATTCATGTGGATTTTACCTGTCCGTGAAAGAAAATATCCCCGTTTATCCACAGAAGGCCGTTGTGACTAACTCTGTGGATAAATACTATATGTAGGGGGTTGTCGATAAAAGAAACGCTATATGGTGAGTATTTTAGTAAGGAATCTTTTGAGTACAAGGGTTGATTTTGACGTTAAATTGAGGTTGCGGAAGGGTAATAATCCGCAAGTCCACGTCGCATAAGGCCTGGAGAAGAAGTCAATAAAACAGAAAAAAAAATGAAAATTTGATCGAGTGCTGATTTCTTCATCGGAAGAAATAATCACGCGGCTTGATGCCGCGCAATCATCATAAGCGGAGGTGCTGACCTCAGTCCTGCTTGGCGGTTGTATGCAACATATAGTTAACATCAACCCCCGGCGCTAACTTGAAGGTATTGGTCAGCGGATTGTAATGCAGACCGATGATATGCTGCTCTTTCAGAGTAGTCTGATCTACCCAGCCCAGCAGCTCGGCCGGCTTGATAAACTTCTTCACATCATGAGTGCCTTTGGGCACCATCTTCATGACATATTCCGCCCCGACTACCGCCATCAGCCAGGCCTTGCCGTTGCGGTTGATGGTGGAGAAGAAGACCTGGCCGCCGGGCTTCACTAACCGCGCGCAGGCGTGTACCACCGACTGCGGGTCGGGGACGTGCTCCAGCATCTCCATGCAGGTCACGACGTCATACTGCTGCGGGTGCTTCGCGGCATGTTCCTCAACTGTTTCCTGAACATAGTCTACCTGAATACCGCTCTCCAGGGCGTGCAGCCTGGCGACCTGCAGCGGTTCGGCCCCCATGTCCAGCCCGGTGACCGTCGCGCCTTCGCGCGCCATGCTCTCGGCGAGGATGCCGCCGCCGCAGCCGACATCGAGGACTTTTTTACCGAACAGGCCGCCGGAGCGTTCGGCAATATAGCCCAGCCGCAGCGGGTTGATGCGGTGGAGCGGTTTGAACTCGCCCTCCAGATCCCACCAGCGCGAGGCGACGGCTTCGAATTTGGCGATTTCAGCATGATCGACGTTAGGGGCTACCGACGTTTTTTCGGCATTCATGGGCGCTTTTACTCCTTTTCTGTTCAGACCTGCGAGTATATCAGCAGCGCGCCATGAATAAACCGTATTGCTTTACCTCTATTAGCGCGGCTGTGTTATAATTTGCGACCTTTGAATCCGGGATACAGTAGAGGGATAGCGGTTAGATGAGCGACCTTGCGAGAGAAATTACACCGGTCAACATTGAGGAAGAGCTTAAGAACTCTTATCTGGATTATGCGATGTCGGTCATTGTTGGCCGTGCGCTGCCGGATGTCCGAGATGGCCTGAAGCCGGTACACCGTCGCGTACTTTACGCCATGAACGTATTGGGCAATGACTGGAACAAAGCCTATAAAAAATCAGCCCGTGTCGTTGGTGACGTAATCGGTAAATACCACCCGCACGGCGACTCCGCGGTATACGACACCATCGTGCGTATGGCGCAGCCGTTCTCGCTGCGTTACATGCTGGTGGACGGCCAGGGTAACTTTGGTTCCATCGACGGCGACTCCGCCGCGGCGATGCGTTATACCGAAATTCGTCTGGCGAAAATCGCTCATGAGCTGATGGCCGATCTTGAAAAAGAGACGGTCGATTTCGTCGACAACTATGACGGTACGGAGCGTATTCCGGACGTCATGCCGACCAAAATTCCTAACCTGCTGGTGAACGGCGCCTCCGGGATCGCCGTAGGGATGGCCACCAACATACCGCCGCATAACCTGACGGAAGTGATTAACGGCTGTCTGGCGTATGTTGACGATGAAGACATCAGCATTGAAGGGCTGATGGCGCATATTCCTGGCCCTGATTTCCCGACCGCCGCCATTATCAATGGCCGTCGCGGCATCGAAGAGGCCTACCGCACCGGTCGCGGTAAAGTGTACATCCGCGCGCGCGCGGAAGTGGAAGTGGACGCGAAATCCGGCCGCGAAACCATCATCGTGCACGAAATTCCGTATCAGGTGAACAAAGCGCGCCTGATCGAGAAAATCGCCGAGCTGGTCAAAGAAAAACGCGTGGAAGGCATCAGCGCGCTGCGTGACGAGTCTGATAAAGACGGGATGCGCATCGTGATTGAAGTGAAGCGCGATGCGGTAGGGGAAGTGGTGCTTAACAACCTCTATTCCCAGACCCAGCTGCAGGTCTCCTTCGGCATCAACATGGTAGCTCTGCACCATGGTCAGCCGAAGATCATGAACCTGAAGGACATTATCGCCGCGTTTGTACGCCACCGCCGTGAAGTGGTGACCCGTCGTACGATTTTCGAACTGCGCAAAGCGCGCGACCGGGCGCATATCCTCGAAGCGCTGGCCGTTGCGCTGGCCAACATCGACCCGATTATCGAACTGATCCGTCGCGCGCCGACCCCGGCAGAAGCGAAAACGGCGCTGGTTGCCCAGGCGTGGGATCTCGGTAACGTTGCGGCGATGCTGGAGCGCGCCGGGGATGACGCCGCGCGTCCGGAATGGCTGGAGCCAGAGTTCGGCGTACGCGACGGTAAATACTACCTGACCGAGCAGCAGGCTCAGGCGATTCTGGATCTGCGTCTGCAGAAACTGACCGGCCTTGAGCATGAAAAACTGCTCGACGAATATAAAGAGCTGCTGGAGCAGATCGCGGAGCTGCTGCACATTCTCGGCAGCGCCGACCGTCTGATGGAAGTGATTCGCGAAGAGCTGGAGCTGATCCGCGACCAGTTCGGCGACGAACGTCGTACCGAAATCACCGCCAACAGCGCTGATATTAACATCGAAGATCTGATCAACCAGGAAGATGTGGTGGTCACCCTGTCGCATCAGGGGTATGTGAAGTATCAGCCGCTGACCGACTACGAAGCACAGCGTCGTGGCGGTAAAGGCAAATCGGCAGCGCGCATTAAAGAAGAAGACTTTATCGACCGTCTGCTGGTGGCCAACACCCATGACACCATCCTCTGCTTCTCAAGCCGCGGCCGTCTGTACTGGATGAAGGTCTATCAGCTGCCGGAAGCCAGCCGCGGCGCGCGCGGTCGGCCGATCGTCAACCTGCTGCCGCTGGAAGCCGATGAGCGCATCACCGCCATCCTGCCGGTCCGCGAGTACGAAGAGGGCGTCAACGTCTTTATGGCCACCGCTAGCGGTACCGTGAAGAAAACCGCGCTGACCGAGTTCAGCCGTCCGCGTTCCGCTGGTATCATCGCGGTCAACCTGAACGAAGGCGATGAGCTGATCGGCGTCGATCTGACCTCTGGTCAGGATGAAGTGATGCTGTTCTCCGCGGCCGGTAAGGTTGTACGCTTCAAAGAAGACGCCGTTCGCGCCATGGGCCGTACCGCCACCGGCGTACGCGGTATTAAGCTTGCGGAAAACGACAGCGTCGTCTCGCTGATTATTCCACGCGGCGAAGGCGCGATCCTGACGGTGACGCAAAACGGTTACGGTAAACGTACCGCGGCGGCGGAGTATCCGACCAAGTCGCGTGCCACCCAGGGCGTTATTTCGATCAAAGTCACCGAGCGTAACGGTTCCGTGGTCGGCGCCGTGCAGGTGGATGACTGCGATCAGATCATGATGATCACCGACGCCGGGACGCTGGTGCGTACCCGCGTTTCCGAAGTGAGCATCGTGGGCCGTAACACCCAGGGCGTGATCCTCATCCGCACCGCGGAAGATGAAAACGTGGTGGGTCTGCAGCGCGTGGCTGAGCCGGTGGATGATGAAGAGCTGGATGCCATCGACGGTAGCGCGGCGGAAGGCGATGACGATATCGCCCCGGAAGCGGATACCGATGACGACATCGCCGAAGACGAAGAATAATCGTCCGAGGTAAATGTTCTGGAAGGGCCGGGTATTTTCCCGGCCCTTTTTGCATTAACATTGCGGCAAAGCCGGTTTACCGCTACCTTAACCGCATTCTGTTGAGTCCCTGACGGCCGAGCATCGCCACATTGAAATATCTTGCCTCTTTTCATACAACCCTGAAGGTTTCACGTTATCTGTTCAGAGCGCTGGCGGTATTGCTGTGGCTGCTTATTGCGTTTGTCTCTGTGTTTTATATCGTCAACGCGCTGCACGAGCGGGAAGCCGAAATCCATCAGGAGCTTAATCTCAACGCCGATCAGGCCCAGCGCTATATCCAGCGTACCGCGGATGTAATGAAAGAGCTGAAGTATGTCGCCGGTAACCGCTTGTCGGCAGGGGACGCGATAGCGCAAGGGCAAAACGGCGATATGGCGGTGCCCAACTTTGAACCCCTGTACCCCGATTCCGACTGCAGCGCGATGAGCGCCACCTGGCGTAATTCGCTGCAGTCGCTGGCATGGTTTATGCGCTACTGGCGGGATAATTTTACTGCCGCCTACGACCTTAACCGCATCTTTCTCATCGGCAGCGATAACCTCTGCATGGCCAACTTTGGCCTGCGGGACGTGCCGATTGAGCGCGATCAGGCGCTGAAAGTCCTGCATCAGCGCATAGAGCAATATCGCAACGCGCCGCAAAACGAGCGCGGCAACAACCTGTTCTGGATAAGCCAGGGCGTTCGCCCCGGGGTGGGCTATTTTTACGCCCTGACGCCGGTCTATATGGCCAATCGCCTGCAGGCGATGCTGGGCGTGGAGCAGACCATCCGCATGGAAAGCTTCTTTACGCCGGGCAGCCTGCCGATGAGCGTGACGATCTTTGACGATAACGGGCAGCCGCTGATTTCGCTGGCCGGTGCGGAAGGTAAAATCCAGAGCGAAGCGAAGTGGATGCAGGAGCGGATGTGGTTTGGCTACAGTTCGGGTTTCCGCGAGCTGGTGCTGAAAAAAAGCCTCTCGCCGTCCTCCCTGAGCATCGTCTATTCCGTCTCGGTAGATCAGGTGCTGGAGCGGATCCGTATGCTGATCATCAATGCTATCGTTCTTAATATTCTCAGCGGCGCGATGCTGTTCGCGCTGGCGCGGATGTATGAGCGGCGCATTTTTATCCCCGCGGAGAATGACGCCCAGCGCCTGGAAGAGCACGAGCAGTTCAACCGCAAAATTGTGGCTTCTGCCCCGGTAGGGATCTGTATTCTGCGCACTGCCGACGGGACCAATATTCTCAGTAATGAACTGGCGCACAACTACCTGAACATGCTGACCCACGAGGACCGCCAGCGGCTGACGCAGATCATCTGCGGCCAGCAGGTCAATTTTGTCGACGTGCTGACCAGCAACCATACCAACCTGCAGATTAGCTTTGTTCATTCACGCTATCGCAATGAAAACGTCGCCATTTGCGTGCTGGTGGACGTTTCCGCCCGCGTGAAAATGGAGGAGTCGCTGCAGGAGATGGCCCAGGCGGCGGAGCAGGCCAGCCAGTCGAAATCGATGTTCCTGGCGACGGTTAGCCATGAGCTGCGTACCCCGCTGTATGGCATCATCGGTAACCTCGATCTGCTGCAGACCAAAGCGTTGCCGAAAGGCGTCGATCGCCTTGTGACGGCGATGAACAACTCCTCCAGCCTGCTGCTGAAAATCATCAGCGATATTCTTGATTTCTCGAAAATCGAGTCCGAGCAGTTGAAGATCGAGCCGCGGGAGTTCTCTCCGCGTGAAGTCATGAACCATATCTCCGCTAACTATCTGCCGTTGGTGGTGCGTAAGCAGCTGGGCCTGTACTGCTTTATCGAGCCGGACGTTCCGGAACAAATGTCCGGCGACCCGATGCGCCTGCAGCAGGTGATCTCAAATCTGCTCAGCAATGCGATAAAGTTCACCGATACCGGCTGTATTGTCCTGCACGTCCAGTGCGCGGGGGATTATCTGCAGATTAGCGTTCGCGACACCGGAGAGGGGATCCCGGCGAAAGAGGTATTGCGCCTCTTCGATCCTTTCTTCCAGGTGGGGACCGGCGTGCAGCGCAATTTTCAGGGCACCGGCCTTGGCCTGGCGATCTGTGAAAAACTGATCAGCATGATGGATGGCGATATTGCTGTCGAAACCGAGCCGGGGATGGGTAGCCGCTTTACCATCCGTATTCCTCTGTATGGCGTGCAGAATACCTCACCGGTGAGCAGAGACGGTTTCGCTGGCAAGACCTGCTGGCTGGCGATTCATAACACTTCGCTGGCGATGTTCGTCACCTCGCTGCTCAGCTACCACGGCCTGACGGTCCGCCGCCATGCCGGCGAAACGCCGGACGCCGAGGATGTCTTACTCACTGACGATGAGGCGCTGAGCGGATGGCAGGGAAGGGCCATGGTCATCTTCTGTCGCCGTCATATCGGTATTCCGCAGGAGCGGTCCGCCGGCGAATGGCTGCACAGCGTGACGACTCCCCACGAACTGCTGCCGCTGCTGGGGCGTATTTTCCATGTTGCGCTCGCCAGTGCGGAAAATAGCCCGGCGCTGATGGCCCCGGAGGCGCAGGCCGGCAATAACGACGACATGATGATCCTCGTGGTCGACGATCACCCGATCAACCGCCGCCTGCTGGCGGATCAGCTGGGTTCGCTCGGCTACCAGTGCGTGACCGCGAACGACGGGATCGACGCGCTCAACGTCCTCAGCAAGCAGCACATCGATATCGTGCTCAGCGACGTCAACATGCCTAATATGGATGGTTATCGCCTGACGCAGCGCATTCGTCAGCTTGGCCTGACGCTGCCGGTGATTGGCGTAACGGCCAATGCCCTGGCGGAAGAGAAGCAGCGCTGTCTGGAATCGGGGATGGACAGTTGTCTGTCCAAGCCGGTCACCCTCGACGTACTGAAGCAAACGCTGACGGTATATGCGGCGCGGGTGCGTAAAGGGCGGGAATAATGGGGAGCTCCGTCTCGCCGGGGCGAGACGGAGAGGGCGAAGAGATTACTCTTTGTCCGTCGCGCTCAGCGAGACGGAAGAGAGGTAGTTCAGCAAGGCGATGTCGTTTTCGACGCCCAGCTTCATCATCGCCGATTTCTTCTGGCTGCTGATGGTTTTAATGCTGCGATTAAGCTTTTTGGCGATCTCGGTTACCAGGAAACCTTCGGCGAACAGGCGCAGTACTTCGCTCTCTTTCGGCGACAGGCGTTTATCGCCATAGCCGCTGGCGCTGATTTTTTCCAGCAGGCGAGAGACGCTTTCCGGGGTGAATTTCTTCCCTTTCTGCAGCGCGGCCAGCGCTTTTGGCAGGTCGGTCGGCGCCCCCTGCTTGAGGACGATCCCTTCGATATCCAGATCCAGCACCGCGCTGAGGATCGCCGGATTGTTGTTCATGGTCAGAACAATGATCGACAGATCCGGGAAGTGGCGCTTGATGTATTTAATCAGCGTGATCCC
Source organism: Klebsiella sp. KPN54798 (assembly GCF_021184225.1). Lineage (NCBI taxonomy): Bacteria > Pseudomonadati > Pseudomonadota > Gammaproteobacteria > Enterobacterales > Enterobacteriaceae > Klebsiella > Klebsiella sp. KPN54798. Next base: position 1,549,005 of record NZ_CP089234.1, read on the forward strand.
GTCGCCGTATTTGTCACCGGGCATGGACAGATCGGTGATCAGCACATGGGCGTCCAGCTTCGGAAGATTGTTGATAAGGGCCGTGGAGTCTTCAAACTCGCCAACGACGTTCACCCACTCAATTTGCTCAAGTGACTTACGAATACCGAACAGTACGATCGGATGGTCATCGGCAATAATTACGTTCATAGTGTTCATGTATAAGGCTACCTTCTACAGCAAGCTCTTGACGTAAGCGTCAATGTCGCTGATATATTTTTCTATGCCTTGCGCATCCTTTTCGCGAATCAGATGCTCAAGCGTTTCACATAACTGCTTGCCGGGTATCAGATTAAGCATAGCAAATGCCCCTTTGAGGCGGTGGGCGGTTTGCGCCAGAGCAGCAAAATCGCCCGCTTCGATTTCAGTATACAATCTCTGAACATCATCCGGTACCGTATCGGCAAACAGTGCGTAATAGCCGCTGGCATGGAGTTCGGCGTTACTCTCGTTTCCTGAGGTGACGGGCTGAACCGCCTCCTCCGCCAGCTGCTGCTCAATAAGCTGCAGGATAGCCTCCTGCATCGCCGTGCTAATATTAAAGTTGACCCGCAGTTGGCCCGGGCCGATCTTGCGTATCCCGACCTCATCATCGCTTAAAAGCAAGCCTGAAGCAGTAAGATTAGACGGATTATCCGTTAAATAAAGATCAAAGGCTTGACTGGTCGCCCGATCGTCCGGTGTGATGCAGGACGCTCCCCAGCTCTCCAGCTGGCGAGTGACAATCCGCCGCACTTCGCTGGAAGTCACATCCAGCAGGACGATAACGTCATCCAGCAAATGCTCTCCCGCCTCTGGCGCCTCTTCGCTAGCCGGCATTTTCAGATGCAGGGTATAGCGCGTCCCCAGCGACTCCCGGGCTTTAATGGTCAATTGCCCGCCCAGCTTGCGCGTCATGCGGTCGCATAGCCAGAAGGTAAGGGCGTTTGCTTTGCCGTACAGGTCGCTCTGGGTCTCGTTGAGATACGGGAAGTGCATATTGTCGATCTCGTTTGCCGAGACGCCGTTGCCGGTATCCAGAATGCGGAAGGTCAGGCGATCGCTGGCCGACTCATCCTGACAGACGTCGAGGGTGATCTTGCCGATAGGCGTGGTGGTCACTGAATACTGGATTAACAGCACCAGCGTGCGCCGCAGAGCTTCACGGTCGCCATAGCGCTGCTCGCCGGCCGGGAGCGCATTGTTGATGAGCAGCTGCAGACCCTTGCGTTTCATCGCCGGCAGCACTTCCGGCACGACGTCGTCAATAAGCTCCTGCACCGAGAACAACGTCTGGTTGGTTTTCCAGGCATCGCTTTCCAGCAGATTGGCGAGCTGAATGTCATCGATGAGTTTGACCAGCTCATCGGCATGCTGGGCCAGCGTCCGATTCTCTGTACTACTGAGCGCCGCCGCCTCTGCCGCCAGCGTCAGCGCGGGCTGCTTCAGGGCGCTGCCGATGTGCTGCATAAAGGCGGCCCGTCCCTGCTGGTTTTTCTCATACAAGCGCTGGGCCTGCTTGAGCTTTTTATTAACCAGCACTTCGCGGTCCTGATCACGGATGATCAGGATCTGGGTGCGCGGCGCTACCTGGCTGCGATACTGGCGGATTTCATACTGCTCATTATTGACGGTGGCCTGGATCACCCCCTGGTGCTGGTCCGCCATATTGGTGATGTTCTGCAGATTCAGGTGCGGAAGCAGATGGTCGGCAATTGGATTGCTGATAACCGTTCGGTTGGCTTCCTGATCGTGAACGAGCAGCCCCAGCGGCAGCAGAGAAACAATCTCTTCGTTAATGGCGCGCAGCAGACGCAGTTCGCTGTTGGCGGCGGAGGGGAGCCCGGCGCCAGACGAATGGCTGCGTCCTTTATAGTGGCGAAAGGTGGTAAAACCAAACAGCGCCAGCGCCAGCAGACCAATGTTGAGCAGCAGCGGCAGAAGAATGTTCTGCATGGACTCCAGCAGCATGGTGCTCATTGGTACCGTCCACAGCAACTGCATACCGGTGGTGATGATGTCGGTGGCGATGTCAATCTGCATGCCGTTAAAGGTGATCCCGATATGATCGGCGCTCTCTTTATCCGGCGTGGTGGCGAGATTTTGCGACGGGTCAGGCTCGATACGGAAGCTGTCGATGGTCATGCCGGGCGGGATCAGATCGTTAATCGGCAGATCGAAGGCGACCACCGTGGCAAGGTGTCCGGGCTGGTTGAAGGTGGTGCGTAACGTAAAATAGTGCGCGTTCTGCCAGGCGAGATGGCGCAGCGGCGAGAACGTCTCGCGCTCATCAAGGGTATTAGCCTGCAGCAGCATTTCCGCGCGCCGCGACTCCACGACGCTGCTGATCGTTGACTCTTTGAAGCTCGAAGAGAGGTCCTTCAACGGCAGGGTGGAGACCAGGATCAGACTATTGTCCAGGCCGTTGAGATAGTACATCGACCACGGAATGGTCTCCGCGCCCCACAAAATATCGAGATAATCGGACATTTTCTGCGTCATTTCGAGGGTGGAGCTGTCATGGGAGCCAAAGATCAGGGCTTCGGTTTTACGCCGGGGTTTCTCCAGGTAGTAAACGTCCTGTTTTAAACGCGTCTCCTGCAGACCGCCGCTTGCGGTGTTGACTGAGGTGGCGGCGATATTGTCGTAGATCTGCCAGGTGGCATAGCGCCAGGCGTCAATGCGCTGGTGCAGAGCGTGGGAGACATCAACCACCTGATAGCTTTTCTCCTTCAGCCAGGCATTGACGGCGCTTTGGATCATCACCCCCATTGTCGCCAGCAGGACAATAACCATCAAAATGAAGAAGCGGCTGATGTTGCCGGGGATCAGGGAGAATTTTTTCGGGGTCATCTTGTGGCTGAACGACTCATCATTGTTTGTAAACAGGATGTAGCGCCAGAGTAACTGGCAACAAAGCAGATGCTGCTGGCAGTATAAAGGCTAATGGCGTAAATCCATACTACAGATTGGTGCCAGCGGTGCGATGCCGCCCAGGAATTATCTTAGAAACGAAGCGTAAATGAAACCGCGCCGGGAAGGTTAACCGGCGACGATATTGACGGAAACAAAAGGGAAGAATCGCACGAAATAACAAGACATTGGCAGAATATGCACCACTGATGGCCTAATTGATTGATTAATAGTCGTTAGGGAATCATTAGCCGTAGCACAGATAAATTAAAGTTGTGTAAAGAAGGGTAAAAAAAACCGGATGCGAGGCATCCGGTTGAAATAGGGGTAAACAGACATTCAGAACTGAATGACGGTAATAAATAAAGTTAATGATGATAGCGACTCTTATTTTAGCCACCAATGAACATTTTGTTTTACCATTCAGTGCTATAGATATGTTGTCGTCTATCACTTTGATTATAAAAGGTTAAATATTTTTTTTGATGATTAGTGCGTATTTCCCTGACCATTTTGCGGTGAAAAAAGTTCCGCTGAATTTACAAATTGAAACATCTTGTGGGAACTTTGAAACATCTTAGAAGTTTTAGTATCATATTCTTGTTGGATTATTCTGCATTTTGCAGCACAATGAAATAGCCGACTGATTAGAAGGGTAATCAGTAAGCAGTGGCATAATAAAAGGCATATAACAAACAGAGGGTTAATAACATGAAAGTTAAAGTACTGTCCCTCCTGGTACCGGCTCTGCTGGTAGCAGGCGCAGCAAATGCGGCTGAAATTTATAACAAAGACGGCAACAAATTAGACCTGTACGGTAAAATTGACGGTCTGCACTACTTCTCTGACGACAAGAGCGTCGACGGCGACCAGACCTACATGCGTGTAGGCGTGAAAGGCGAAACCCAGATCAACGACCAGCTGACCGGTTACGGCCAGTGGGAATACAACGTTCAGGCGAACAACACTGAAAGCTCCAGCGATCAGGCATGGACTCGTCTGGCATTCGCAGGCCTGAAATTTGGCGACGCGGGCTCTTTCGACTACGGTCGTAACTACGGCGTAGTATACGACGTAACGTCCTGGACCGACGTTCTGCCGGAATTCGGCGGCGACACCTACGGTTCTGACAACTTCCTGCAGTCCCGTGCTAACGGCGTTGCAACCTACCGTAACTCTGATTTCTTCGGTCTGGTTGACGGCCTGAACTTTGCTCTGCAGTATCAGGGTAAAAACGGCAGCGTCAGCGGCGAAGGCGCGACCAACAACGGTCGTGGTTGGAGCAAACAGAACGGCGACGGCTTCGGCACCTCTCTGACCTACGATATTTGGGATGGCATCAGCGCTGGTTTCGCGTACTCTCACTCCAAACGTACCGACGAGCAGAATAGTGTTCCGGCACTGGGTCGTGGCGACAACGCTGAAACCTACACCGGCGGTCTGAAATACGACGCCAACAACATCTACCTGGCCTCTCAGTACACCCAGACCTACAACGCAACTCGCGCCGGTTCCCTGGGCTTTGCAAACAAAGCGCAGAACTTCGAAGTGGTTGCTCAGTACCAGTTCGACTTCGGTCTGCGTCCGTCTGTGGCTTACCTGCAGTCTAAAGGTAAGGATCTGGAGCGCGGCTACGGCGACCAGGACATCCTGAAATATGTTGACGTTGGCGCGACCTACTACTTCAACAAAAACATGTCCACCTATGTTGACTACAAAATCAACCTGCTGGACGACAACAGCTTCACCCGCAACGCCGGTATCTCTACCGACGACGTGGTTGCACTGGGCCTGGTTTACCAGTTCTAAGTTGCAAGCTGCATAACAAAAAGGCGCCTCTGGCGCCTTTTTTTATGTCCGGTTTAACCTCGCTGGTATACTCTTGTCGCCCTGGTAAGAGGAGCCTCGATTAATGGATATGACTTTCTTTCGCGCCGCGCTGCTGGGCGCCTGCGTTCTGCTCTCTGGCTGCGATTCAGCTACCACTCCTGCGACCCCCACCGCGACGGCCACCGTGCTGGATGGCAAAACGATGGGCACCTTCTGGCGGGTCAGCGTCATTGGCGTGGATGAGGCAAAGGCCCAGGCGTTGCGCGCCAAGGTTCAGGCCCAGCTGGACGCCGACGATCGCCTGCTGTCGACCTGGAAAAACGACTCAGCGCTGATGCGCTTCAATCATGCCGCCACTACCGAACCCTGGCCGGTGAGCGAAGCGATGGCGGATATCGTCACCCTGTCGCTGCGGATTGGCGCCAAAACGCACGGCGCGATGGATATTACCGTGGGGCCGCTGGTCAACCTGTGGGGCTTTGGCCCGGATAAACAGCCGGTCACCACCCCGGATGCCGAGGCGATAGCCGCGGCGAAGGCGCGCACCGGCCTGCAGCATCTGCAGGTTATTAATCAGAGCGGCAGGCAGTTCCTGCAAAAAGATATTCCCGATCTGTTTGTCGACCTCTCCACTGTGGGAGAAGGCTATGCCGCCGACCACCTCGCGCGGTTGATGGAGCAGGAGGGGATCTCCCGCTATCTGGTGTCGGTGGGCGGAGCGCTGGTCAGCCGCGGGATGAACGGCGAAGGCAAGCCCTGGCGGGTAGCGATCCAGAAACCGACCGACCGCGAAAACGCCGTTCAGGCGATTGTCGACATCAATGGGCACGGCATCAGCACCTCCGGCAGCTATCGCAACTACTATGAACTCGATGGCAAACGCATCTCGCACGTTATCGATCCGCAGACCGGGCAGCCGATAACCCATAAGCTGGTCTCCGTGACCGTCATTGCGCCAACAGCGCTGGAGGCGGATGGCTGGGATACCGGACTGATGGTGCTGGGGCCGGAAAAAGCGCAGCAGGTGGTGCGCGAGGAGGGGCTGGCGGTCTACATGATCGTTAAAGAAGGAGAGGGTTTTAAAACCTGGATGTCGCCGCAGTTCCGCACTTTCCTTGTCGGCGAGAAAAATTAAAAAGCAAGATTGCGGGTTTTTTACTGCGGGCTTTACCACAGACTGAGGGTACACTTACAGCTGGAGACCCGTCATGAAACCGATAGTTGCCGATACCGATGATCGCCGCTGGCAGGCGGTCTGCGAACGTGATACCCGGGCCGATGGTCAGTTCGTCTTTGCGGTACTGACCACCGGCATCTGCTGTCGTCCCTCCTGCCGCTCGCGGCGCGCGCGGCGGGAAAACGTACGCTTTTTTGCCGACGTCGCCGCCGCCGTGGCGGCGGGATTCCGCCCCTGCAAACGCTGCCAACCGGATAAAGACTACCCGCAGCAGCAAAGGGTCGACAAAGTGGCGCAGGCCTGTCGGCTGCTGGAGCAGGACGCGCCCCTGACCCTCGATGCGCTGGCAGGCCAGCTGGCGATGAGCCCGTTTCATTTCCACCGTTTATTTAAATCCGTCACCGGCATGACCCCTAAAGCCTGGCAACAAGCGTGGCGGGCGCAGCGCCTGCGGGAAGCGCTGGAGCAGGGGATACCGGTGACCCGCGCCGCGCTGGCGGCTGGTTTTCCCGACAGCAGCAGCTATTATCGCCAGGCCGACGCAGCGTTAGGGATGACCGCCAGCCAGTTTCGCCGCGGCGGCGCCGCCACCGTGGTAACCTGGACCACGGGCGACTGCGCGCTGGGTCGTTGCCTGGTGGCGCAGAGCGAGCGCGGCGTCTGCGCGGTGCTGCCGGGTGATAACGATGCGGCATTGATCGACGACCTGCGCCGGCGCTTTCCCAATGCCGAGCTGCGTGAAGGCGACCCCGATTTTTGTCAGCAGATGGCCGAGATTTTCGCCCACCTCGACGACAGCCGGCGGCCGGTATCGCTGCCGCTGGATCTGCAGGGCACCGCGTTTCAGCTGCAGGTCTGGCAGGCGCTGCGGCAGATCCCGGCGGGTGAGACCCGCAGCTACCGCCAGGTGGCAGAGCATATTGGCCAGCCGCGGGCGGTTAGAGCCGTGGCCGGCGCCTGCGCGGCGAATTCGCTGGCGGTGATTGTTCCCTGCCACCGGGTGGTGCGTGAAGATGGCGCCCTGTCCGGTTATCGCTGGGGAACGGCGCGAAAAGCGCAGCTGCTGGCGCGCGAGGCCCAACATGAGGAGGAGTAATGCTCGATCTGTTTAGCGATACCCCACCGTGGCAGGAGCCGCTGGCCCCCGGCGCGGTGGTGCTGCGGCGATTTGCCCGCGAACGCGCCCCGGCGCTGCTGCAGGCGATAGCCGACGTCGCCAGTCAGTCGCCGTTTCGCCAGATGGTCACGCCGGGCGGGTACACCATGTCGGTCGCCATGACCAACTGCGGCGCGCTGGGCTGGACTACCGATCGCCACGGCTATTTGTACGCCCCGGTCGACCCGGTAACCGATCAAACCTGGCCGCCGATGCCTGCCGTCTTTCATGAACTGGCGCTGGCGGCGGCCGCCGCCGGCGGCTATCCGGAGTTTTCCCCTGACGCCTGTTTGATTAACCGCTATTGTCCTGGCGCAAAACTGTCGTTGCATCAGGATAAAGATGAACAGGATCTGCGGGCGCCGATTGTCTCGGTCTCGCTGGGCTTGCCGGCCATCTTTCAGTTTGGCGGCTTGCAACGCAGCGACCCGCTGCAGCGGCTGCTGCTGGAGCATGGCGATGTGGTGGTCTGGGGCGGCGAGTCGCGCCTGTTTTATCATGGCATTCAGCCGCTGAAAGCGGGGCATCATCCGGAAACGGACGATTGTCGTTACAATCTCACCTTCCGACAGGCGGGTGGTCGTCAGTATTAAAATAAGAATTATTCTTGATGTCATCGGCGAGCCGTTTAAACTGCTGGCTGTTTTGCTTTTGCGGATAGCCTGTTATGGAACTTCTCTCTCTCGTCTGGCGCCAGTACCGCTGGCCGTTTCTGGGCGTTATTGCTCTCAGCCTGCTCAGCGCCGCGCTGGGTATCGGCTTAATCGCTTTCATTAACCTGCGTCTGATTACCTCTGTCGATACCTCGCTGCGGGTCCTGCCGGAGTTTCTTGGTCTGCTGGGGCTGCTGATGGCGGTGACCCTGGGTTCGCAGCTGGCGCTAACCACCCTCGGCCACCATTTTGTCTATCGTCTGCGCGGTGAGTTTGTTAAACGCATCCTCGATACCCAGATTGAACAAGTAGAGAAGATCGGCAGCGCGTCGCTGCTTGCCGGGCTGACCAGCGATATCCGCAATATCACCATCGCCTTTGTGCGCCTGCCGGAGCTGGTGCAGGGGATCATTCTCACGTTCGGCTCCGCGGCCTACCTCGCCTGGCTGTCAGGAAAAATGATGCTGGTGACGGCGCTGTGGATGGCGCTCACCATCTGGGGCGGCTTTGTGCTGGTCTCGCGGGTGTACAAACATATGGCCAGCCTGCGCGAAACGGAAGATAAACTGTATCACGACTATCAGACGGTGCTGGAGGGGCGTAAAGAGCTGACCCTCAACCGCGAGCGCGCGGAGTATGTGTTTAACCAGCTCTACCTCCCGGACGCCCGGGAGTACCGGCACCATATCGTTCGCGCCGATACCTTCCACCTCAGCGCGGTCAACTGGTCGAATATTATGATGCTTGGCGCCATCGGGCTGGTGTTCTGGATGGCCAACAGCCTCGGCTGGGCCGATACCGCCGTGGCGGCGACCTATTCCCTGACGCTGCTGTTTCTGCGCACGCCGCTGCTCTCCGCCGTCGGCGCGCTGCCCACGCTGCTCAGCGCCCAGGTGGCGTTTAACAAGCTGCGTCAGTTCTCCCTCGCCCCGTACCGGGCCGACTTTCCCCGGCCGCAGGCGCATCCTGACTGGCAGACGCTGGAGCTGCGCGATGTCACCTTCCATTATCCGGACCAGCGCTTTGCGGTAGGGCCGCTTAATCTGACGCTGAAGCGCGGCGAGCTGGTGTTTCTGATAGGCGGCAACGGCAGCGGCAAGTCAACGCTGGCGATGCTCCTGACCGGCCTGTACCAGCCAATATCCGGTCAGATCCTCGTCGACGGCCAGCCGCTGGCGGCGGAGAGGCCAGAGGAGTACCGCAAACTGTTTTCCGCAGTGTTTACCGACGTCTGGCTGTTTGACCGCCTGCTCGGGCCGCAGGGCGAGGAGGCCGATCCGGCGCTGGTGGCGACATGGCTGGAGCGTCTGCAAATGGCCCACAAGCTGCAGCTGGAGAACGGAAAAATCGCCGACCTGCGGCTGTCGAAAGGGCAGAAGAAGCGCGTGGCGCTCCTGCTGGCGCTGGCCGAGTCCCGGGACATCATTCTGCTGGATGAATGGGCGGCGGATCAGGATCCACATTTCCGCCGCGAGTTCTACCAGGTCCTGCTGCCGCTGATGCAGCAGATGGGCAAAACCGTGTTCGCCATCAGCCATGACGATCACTACTTCCAGCACGCCGATCGTCTGCTGGAGATGCGCGCTGGCCAGCTCGCCGAACTTACCGGCGAAGAGCGGGAACAGGCTTCCCGCGATGCGGTGGCCCGTACGGCCTGATTCACAACGCGCGCCCGGAAAAGCCCGGGCGCCGCTGAAATTTTCAGCGTCTACATCGCTGACGGTTATTATTTCCCCCTCCTCGCGCTATGCTTAAGGCTTCCGGCCCGCAGGCCGGCTCACCATTCTCAAAAGGATTGCCCGATCGATGTCCGTTTTGCATAAAAAAAGCGCCCGCTTGCGTGACGAAGAGCGCGCCCGTCTGATTTGGCTCTTGAGCACCGATAAAGCGGTGACTTCCGCGCTGCTGGGCAAACTGACGCTGGCTGAGCGCTATGATGAAGGGACGCTGGCCGATGACCTGGCCGAAGTGGAAATGCTGGTCTCGCATCTGCCTCCGCCGGATCTCGCCGATGCGCTGGAAGCGCTTCCCTATGACGCCCGCACCGCGCTATGGTGCCTGGTGCCCGACGATAAACGCGGCGAAGTGCTGCTGGAGGCCTCAGAGAACGTCTGGGGCGACCTGATCGACAAGATGAGCGACCCCGAGCTGCTGCAGGCCATGCAGCCGCTGGATATCGATGAACAGGTTTACCTGCTGCAGCATCTGCCGCGCAACCTGACCGGACGGCTGCTGGCGACCCTGCCGGCCGAGAAGCGCGCCCGTATTCGCCAGATTATGCGCTACGCCGACAACAGCGTCGGGTCGATCATGGAGTTTGAGGTCATTACGGTGCGACCGGAGGCCACCCTGGCGGCGGTGCAGCGCTATCTGCGGCGTCTCGGTAAAATGCCGGAAAACACCGATAAGCTGTTCGTTACCACCCGTAACAAGCTGCTGCTCGGCGAGCTGGAGCTGCAGACCATTCTGCTCAATGATGCGCAGAAGCGGGTGGGGGAGGTGATGGAGGGCGACCCGGTCACCTTTCAGCCGCACGAAGAGGCCGAGAAGGTGGCGCGCACCTTCGAACGTGATGACTTGCTCAGCGCCGCCGTCATTGATGCCGACGGCAAGCTGATCGGGCGCCTGACCATCGATGAGATCGTCGATGTGGTTTATGAAGAAACCGATAACGATCTGCGGCGGATGGGCGGCCTGAGCGATGAAGAGGATGTCTTCGCCCCGGTCAGCAAAGCGGTGAAAACCCGCTGGGCATGGCTGGCGGTCAATCTGTGTACGGCGTTTATTGCTTCCCGGGTCATCGACGGCTTCGAACACACCATTTCACAGCTGGTGGCGCTGGCCTCGCTGATGCCGATCGTCGCCGGGATCGGCGGCAACACCGGCAACCAGACGATCACCATGATCGTCCGGGCGATGGCGCTGCAGCAGATCCAGCCCGGCAGCTTTACCTTTCTGATCCTGCGTGAAATGGGTGTTGCGCTGATTAATGGCCTGGTGTGGGGCGGGATTATGGGGGCCATCACCTGGTGGCTGTATGACGATCCGCAGCTCGGCGGGGTGATGACGCTGGCCATGATGCTCAACCTGCTGATGGCGGCAATGATGGGCGTGATAATCCCGATGGTCATGGTGAAGCTGGGGCGTGACCCGGCGGTCGGCTCCAGCGTAATGATCACCGCCATCACCGACACCGGCGGCTTCTTTATTTTTCTGGGTCTGGCGACGCTGTTTCTAATGTAGCCTGCGCTTTTGCCCGCAGGCGGCGGGGGATGATCGCCATCGCGACAATCCCCGCCAGTACACCGATCGCCAGATTGCTGGTTCCCACCGTCGCGGCGACGGTCACCAGCATCACCAGCGTTTCCGGCCACGGATTACGCGCCAGCTCGCCCGGGCGAATGCTGTGCCAGCTAAAGGTCTTCACCGCCACGATCACCATCACCCCGGCCAGAACCGCCATCGGGATCTTCGCCATCACCTGGCTGAGCGCTGTCACCAGCAGGAGCAGCACCAGGCCGGCGATTACCGTTGAGAGGCGGCTGCGGGCCCGGCCCATTTCCACGTTCACGATAGTCTGGCCGATCATCGCGCAGCCGGCGATGCCGCCATAGCAGCCAGCAAGGATATTGGCGATACCCAGCCCGGCGCTTTCCCGCGATTTGTTCGACGGGGTATGAGTGAGATCATCTACCAGCTTAGCCGTCAGCAAGGACTCCATCAGGCCGACAAAGGCGATGCTGAGGGCGCACGGCCAGATTATCTGCAGGGTGGTCAGGTTCAGGGGAACGGTCAGGGCGGTGAACCCCGGCAGGCCGCCGCTCATTGACCCTTCATCGCCGACGGTCGGCAGCTGCTGGCCGGTGGTCGCGGTATAGAGGGTGAGCGCGACGATGGCGATCAGCGGTGCCGGGATAGCCTTAATAACGCGCGGCGCCCACAGGACGATAAGCAGCGTCAGGACGAACAGGCCAACGATTAGCGGTTGTCGACTCCAGAAATGCGGCACCTGAGCAAAGAAAATCAGGATCCCGAGGGCGTTGACGAAGCCGGTCATCACCGCCGGGGGAATAAAGCGCATCAGGCGCGCCATGCCGCACAGACCAAACAAAATTTGAATAATACCCGCCAGAATGACAGCCGGTAAAATGTACCCCACGCCGTGCTGTTGCACCATCGGGCCAATCACCAGCGCCACCGAGCCCGCGGCGGCGGTGACCATCGCCGGGCGTCCGCCGAAGACTGACATCGCCAGGCAGAGCACCACCGAAGCAATCAGGCTTACCTGCGGGTCAACGCCGGCAATGACTGAAAACGAAATCACTTCAGGGATGAGCGCCAGGGCGGTGAGCACGCCGGCCAGCATTTCGCGCGTCAGTAAAGACGGGGAGCGGAGGATGAGACGCAGGTTGCCGGAAGCGGCGGGGTCAGAAACTGGGGGCATAAAAAAAGTTCGCAGCTTATAAAAAAAGAGGGAGCGGTGTCAGGCCCTGCTTCCGTGCGGTCTGTCACAAAACCAGGGATGATAGCGCGGAATCTGTCAGCGCACCAGTACAAAAAGTGATTTGGTGTATACATTTATTAAACATTTTTATAACGGATCTCAAAACAGAACTTAAAATTTAAACAATATTTAAATTTTTGAGCTTCGGTGGTAACGTGAGGGGTGAGAATCGTATCACCTGCGCTAAATAAAAACAGCGAGTAAAGTAAGGCTCAAATCCGATGAATAAAAAGATGGCCGTACCACGCTCACAGGCGGTTGGTCCCAACAGCACTCGGACCAACACCCGCCATGAGCAAGAGACGGATGTATTGTTGATTGGCGGCGGCATTATGAGCGCCACACTGGGAACCTGGCTGCAGGAGCTTGAGCCAGACTGGTCTATTACCATGGTTGAGCAGATGTCCAGCGTGGCGGAAGAGAGCTCAAACGGGTGGAATAATGCGGGTACCGGCCACGCGGCGCTGATGGAGCTGAACTACACGCCGCAGACCGCCAACGGCATCAATATCGACAAAGCGGTCGACATCAACGAAGCCTTCCATATCTCGCGTCAGTTCTGGGCGCATCAGGTGACGCGCGGCGTCCTGAACAAACCAAAATCTTTCATTAACAGCGTGCCGCACATGAGCTTTGTGTGGGGCGAAGATAACGTCAACTTCCTGCGTGCGCGCTACGCGGCGCTGCAGCAAAGTGAACTGTTCCGCGGTATTCGCTATTCTGAAGACCATCAGCAGATCAAAGCCTGGGCGCCGCTGGTGATGGAAGGCCGCGACCCGTTGCAAAAGGTCGCCGCCACTCGCTCAGAAGTGGGAACCGACGTCAACTATGGTGAAATTACCCGCCAGCTGATCGCCGGTCTGCAAAAGCATGATAATTTCTCCCTACAGCTGGGCACCGTGGTGCGTCGCTTCAAGCGCAACGCCGACAAGAGCTGGACGGTCACCCTGGCGGATGCCGACAATCGTCGTCAGAAGCGGGTCATTAAAGCTAAATTTATCTTTATCGGCGCCGGCGGCGCAGCGCTGACCCTGCTGCAGGAGACCGGCATTCCGCAGGCCAAAGAGTATGCGGGCTTCCCGGTCGGCGGCCAGTTCCTGGTCTGCGAAAATCCGGAGGTGGTGAACCACCATCTGGCGAAGGTCTACGGTCAGGCCGAAGTGGGCGCGCCGCCGATGTCGGTGCCGCACATCGATACCCGTATTATCGACGGTAAACGCGTGGTGCTGTTCGGACCATTCGCCACCTTCTCGACCCGTTTCCTGAAGAACGGTTCGCTGTGGGATCTGCTGGCCTCGACGAATACCTCAAATATTTTGCCAATGCTCAACGTCGGCCTGGACAACTTCGATCTGGTAAAATATCTGATTAGCCAGGTGATGCAGAAAGATAAAGATCGTCTGGCCGCGCTGTGCGAATATTATCCGGAAGCGCGGAAAGAGGACTGGCGGTTGTGGCAGGCCGGTCAGCGCGTGCAGATCATTAAGCGCGACGCGAAGAAGGGCGGGGTACTGCGCCTGGGCACCGAAGTGGTCAGCGATGATGAAGGCACCGTCGCGGCGCTTCTCGGCGCGTCGCCAGGGGCCTCCACCGCGGCGCCTATCATGCTGCAGCTAATGGAAAAAGTGTTTAAAGATAAAGTCAATTCGCCGGAATGGCAGGCCAAGCTGAAGGCGATCATCCCAACCTACGGTATTCGTCTTGACGGCAACCCGGCGGAGATCGAGAAAGCGCTGGCGTGGACCAGTGAAGTGCTGGAACTGAAATATGAGCCAGCCGGGGCGGTGGATGAGGTACCGCAGGCGGAGCTGAAGCCGCTGAGCGGCGGCAAGCCGATGGCGGATATCGCGCTCTGATAAACGCTCTGACAAAAACGGCAGCCTGCGGGCTGCCGTTTTTTATTGCCGTTTGCGCTGTTCGCCTTAGCGGACGACGGCGTTGCCGATAGTCTCGTCGGCGCGCCAGATGCGATATTTCACATCGACATTGCTCGGCGTGTATACCACGATCGGCAGTTTGCTGTTGTAGCGCAACATGGCGTCATCCCCGAGGCCGGCAGTGACAAATTTCTTCTCTTTTTTGCCGTCCGGGCAGGCCATCATAGTGGATACCGGGCCGCTCAGCTTCTCAAAGACATAGTAATCATAGCCCCAGCCTTCCAGGGTTTTACTTTCCAGTTCCCCGCCGAGACGATGATGGTTGCAGTCGACTTCCAGCGTCTGGCCGATCATCAGCTCAACCTTGAGCGCCGACTCATCCTGCTGCTGCGGCAGCTGAATAACCTGACGCTTCATGCCTTTTTCCGCTTTCGGGAACGGCGCGACTTTTTCCAGCGGCTGGTCTGCGGCCAATGCGCCAGCGGACATGCAGGCGGCGGTCAGCAGAGAAACGGCTAGCGTAGTGATTTTTTTCACGGTTGATCATCCTTTATTTTCGTTCCTGACAGAGATAGCCTATCATCACTCAGCTGAATGTTAAGATTTATTTACCAATTTTTGCAAAATGAATAGTGTTATCTACTGGTAAGACATCGGCCGCGCAGAGCGCAGCAGAGGCGCTGGCGGGCCGCCAGCCCCCTGCCGGGAAAGCTATTCATTACGGCTATTTTTCGCTTCCTCAATAAACTCTTCATCGATTTCATCGGTATTGCCGGCATGTTCTCGTCCCGACAGCAGGTTCCAGCAGGCGATAAACAGGGCGGCGATCAGCGGCCCGATCACGAAGCCGTTGATACCGTAGATCTCCATGCCGCCCAGAGTGGCGATAAGGATCAGATAGTCCGGCATCCTGGTATCCTTGCCCACCAGCAGTGGACGCAGAATGTTATCCACCAGGCCAATCACAATCACAAAGAAGCCGACGATAAAGGCGCCCTGCCACAGTTGGCCGGTGGCGAAGAGGTAGATGGCCGCTGGCACCCAGATAATGGCCGAGCCCACCGCCGGGATAAGCGACAGAAACGCCATCAGCGCTCCCCAGAGAATGCTGCCGTCCAGACCGGCGATCCAGAAGGCAAAGCCACCCAGCGCCCCCTGCGCCAGCGCCACGGCGACGGTACCTTTTACCGTGGCGCGGGCCACAGCGGCGAATTTAGCGAACAAATGCTGCTTCACATAGCTTGATAACGGTAGAGACTCGAGGATCAACAGCACCAGATAAGGTCCATCCTTCAGCAGGAAAAACAGCAGATACAGCATGATGCCGAAGCTGACGGTGAAGCCAAAAGTCCCTTTGCCAATCAGAAACGCGCTGCCGGCCAGATACTGACCGCCTTTCAGAGCGGCATCAGAGAGCTGCTGCTGGATCTGCTGCGCGCTATCAAGGTTATGATCGGCGAGGAAGCTTCTGGCCCAGCCGGGGAGATGGGCGAACAGGCTGGCGACCACCGTCGGAAACTGGGTGTCGTTATGCTGCAGTTTGCTGTACACCAGATTGAGCTCGTAGGCCAGCGAGGAGAGAATGATAGCCAGCGGCGTAAAAACGATAAGACAGATAATGACGATGGTCATCAGCGCCGCGAGGCCATTGCGCTCGCCGAGGCGGGTACGGATCTTGTTTTTGACCGGATTAAAAATCACCGCGAGGATCGCAGCCCAAAGGATGGCGGAATAATAGGGTGAGAGAACATCAAAAAAGGCCAGGGTTACAATGAAGACGATAAGGATGAAAAATCCTTTGGTAAGTCCATTAACTCTCATGTTATCCGCTCCTGCTTATGAGTCATACGGTCGAATAATAGATGCTACGACGTAATTTACCATCAGGATAGTCGTACATCTTCACGATACATTGAAGAAAGGGCACAAATTAAGCGAGCGGGCGGCAACAGGGGAAACAGGCATAAAAAAACCAGCCTTAAAAGGCTGGTTTCTGTGGAGTTTTTGGTCGGCACGAGAGGATTTGAACCTCCGACCCCCGACACCCCATGACGGTGCGCTACCAGGCTGCGCTACGTGCCGACGCGTGGGGAACAATATTACCCGTTCCCCAGGCGAATGCAAGCGGGTCACGCGCGATTGATTCATAATTAATCAATCAGTTAGCGATAAAGCGTTTTTCGTCAGTCAGGACCTGCAGCAACAGGCTGAGCTGCGGTTTCTGATCTTTAATTTTCTCGCCGTCGCGGCTCCAGGTGGTATAGGTGCCGTTATGGTTGAGGACCACGGTGATGGTCGGGGTGGTGATGGCCAGCGTATCGCCGTTGGCCGCGGTGACCCAGTTACGACGCCGCGCGGCGCTGAACAGATCTTCTCCCTGCGAGTACTCATTGGCCGGCGTCGAAACGTGAAGCAGGCGCTGCATCAGCGTAGTCATCACATCTTTGTTATCGGTCAGGGTGGCAATCTCCTGCGCCGGCGTGCCCGGCCAGTGAATAACCAGCGGCACCTGCAGCTGCTCGCGCGACCAGTCGAACGCGTCGTGTTTCGCATTCAGCGGCTTGCCGTGGCCGCCGGTAATAATTACCACCGTATTATCGAGTTTGCCGGCTTCGCGCAGCGCAGTCAGCACCCGATCGATCTGGGCATCAACGTCGCCTGCCGCCTTGCTGTAGCGGCGGACAAAGCCCTGCTGCTGCGTGTCGTCGAGAGTGGTGCCATTGAGCGAGATCCACGAGAACCACCGATTCTCATCCTGCGCGTAACGGTCCAGCCAGCCGATCCACTGATTGGCCGTCTGCTCGTCGCTCTGGGTCTTCGCGCTCGGCAGCGAGAAATCGGAGAGCAGCGCCTGGCGATACAGCGGGCTGCTAAACCCATCGGAGGAGAAGAGGCCCAGCTGGTAGCCCTGCTGATTGAGGGCGGTAATCAGCGCGGCGGGAATACGCGCCGAGAGGACACCGTCCATATAGCCAGGCGAAATACCGTAGAACAAGCCAAACAGGCCGCTGTCGGCGGTATTGCCCGAGCTCATATG
This sequence comes from Klebsiella sp. KPN54798, assembly GCF_021184225.1. Taxonomy (NCBI): domain Bacteria; kingdom Pseudomonadati; phylum Pseudomonadota; class Gammaproteobacteria; order Enterobacterales; family Enterobacteriaceae; genus Klebsiella; species Klebsiella sp. KPN54798. The sequence continues at coordinate 1,566,170 of NZ_CP089234.1, forward strand.
CTGGGTAAAGTTAACGTTTTCTTTGGCAAATGCCGCCAGCGCCGGCATGGTCTTTTCAAACCGCGAGTAGTTCAGGTTGTCGACGGTGATCAGCAGCACGTTGTAGCCCGCGCCGAGGTCACGGTAGCGCAGGTTGCTAAGCGGATACTGGACCGATACCGCCTCCGGCGCCCCTTGCTCCACCAGACGACGCTGATAATCCTGGGCGTCGAGCAGGCCATGTTTCTCAAGGAAACGACGGGCGGTCATCGGATAGGAGAGCGGCAGATTCGCCCGCTGCATAGTGATCGGGCGATAGAAATTGGCGTCCGCCCAGATATAGACCAGGTGGCTGCTGACGAACGACAAAAAGAAGAACCAGGCGACCGGGCGGGCGTAATGGCGGCGGCGCGTCAGGCTGCGCAGCTTTTGCCAGCTCCAGGTGGCGAAGAGCATTTCAATCAAGAAGATGACCGGGACGCTGATAAACATCAGCTGCCAGTCGCGCGCCATCTCATTCTGGTCAGGGTTGATGACCAGCTCCCAGACGACCGGGTTTAAGTGCAGATGGAAGCGGGTAAAAACCTCGCTGTCTATCAGCAGCAGCGTCATCCCGGCGGTGGCAAGGATCACCGACAGGAAGCGCATCAGGCGCTGCGAGACCACGATAAAGGTCAACGGAAAGAGGATCAGCACATAGCTGGTAAACACCAGAAAGCTGAAATGCCCGACGAGACTGACGTACGAAAACAGTCGTCCGGCAAGCGTCGTCGGCCAGTCGGCGACAAAAAGGTAGCGGCTGCCGAGCACCATGGCCAACAACATGTTGAACAGGGCGAACCAGTGCCCCCAGCTAACCATCTGGGAGACTTTTTCTCGGTAGGGCTGACGTAGAGTCACCATATACTGTTGCTGTTATCCTTAATGCGCTGGATCGTCGTTAATCGAAGATTGCAAAGCCTGCGCGAAAGAACGGGCGATGGCCTGACGCTGCGCCGGCGCGACGCTACTGTTGATCAGGTTGGTCACCATATTGCCTAACACCATCAGTGAAAGGTCCACCGGGGCTTTGTGTGATTCCAGGACGTTCGTCAGCTCGCTGAGCAACTGTTCGACCTGTTGATCGCTATAGCGGGAAATTTGCGGCATAAACTCAAAATCTGTTTGTTCGTGAAAGGGCAACATATTACCGTAGCAGCAGCTTTTTTTCCGCATTTTTTCGCCGCGGCGCAAAAGCGCATCAATCGACGTTAACGACGTCGAAATGTGTGGCGCCAGTTGCGTCGGCCACCCGGCGGTGGTTGAATACCGCCCGGTCTAAAAGGAGAGTTTAACATGAGTCTGGATATCGACCAGATTGCCCTGCATCAGTTAATCAAACGTGATGAACAAAATCTGGAGCTGGTGCTGCGCGAGTCACTGCTGGAGCCGAACGCGACGGTCGTCGAGATGATGGCTGAACTGCACCGGGTCTATAGCGCCAAAAGCAAAGCCTATGGCTTGTTCAATGAAGAGAGCGAACTGGCCCAAGCGCTGCGCCTGCAGCGTCAGGGGGAAGAAGAGTTTCTGGCGTTTAGCCGCGCGGCGACCGGTCGCCTGCGCGATGAGCTGGCGAAATACCCGTTCGCCGAAGGAGGCATTGTCCTCTTCTGCCAGTATCGTTACCTTGCGGTCGAGTATCTGCTGGTGGCGGTACTCAATAACCTGAGCAGTATGCGCGTCAACGAAGAGCTGGATATCCGCTCGACCCATTATCTGGATATTAACCATGCCGATATCGTCGCGCGCATCGATCTCACCGAGTGGGAAACCAACCCGGAGTCGACCCGCTATCTGACCTTCCTGAAAGGGCGGGTAGGGCGCAAAGTGGCCGATTTCTTTATGGATTTCCTCGGCGCCAGCGAAGGGCTTAACGCCAAAGCGCAGAACCGCGGCCTGCTGCAGGCGGTGGATGACTTCGCCGCCGATGCCCAGCTTGATAAATCCGAGCGACAGAACGTGCGCCAGCAGGTCTACGCCTACTGCAACGAACAGCTGCAGGCTGGGGAAGAGATTGAGCTGGAGTCGCTGTCCAAAGAGCTCGCCGGCGTCAGCGAAAAGAGCTTCCAGGAATTCACCGCTGAGCAGGGCTATGAGCTGGAAGAGAGCTTCCCGGCGGATCGCAGCACCTTACGTCAGCTGACCAAGTTTGCCGGCAGCGGCGGCGGATTGACCATTAACTTCGACGCCATGCTGCTGGGCGAACGCGTATTCTGGGATCCCGCCACTGATACCCTGACCATTAAGGGTACCCCGCCGAATCTGCGCGACCAGCTGCAGCGCCGGACGTCAGGCGGCAATTAAGCCCTGCGCCCCGGCGGCGCTACCGCTGAACGGGGACGATCTCCACGCCGCTCTGCAACAACTGTTGGCGCAGCGCGGCGTCGGGTTCTCCATCGACAATCAGCGTACTGGCGAGGCTCAGCTCGCCGATGGCAAAGGCCGACGCGGCGTTGAGCTTCTCCCGGGAGGCCATTACCACGGTTTCTGCCGCCCTGGCCGTCAGCGCGCGCTTGATGCCTGCCTCTTCGTAATCACCGGTGGTGAAACCCGCCCGCGGGTGGACGCCGGTCACCCCCATAAAGAACAGATCGGCGTTGATCCGCGCCATTCCCGCCAGCGTCTCGGCGCCGACGGCGACAACCGAATGTTTAAATACTCTGCCGCCGAGCAGGATCACCTCGATTCGCGGGTGGTCCACCAGCGCCACGGCGATGCCCGGACTGTGGGTGACCACCGTGCAGCTGAGGTCGGCGGGTAAAAAGCCGATCATCGCCGCGGTGGTGGTGCCGCCATCGACAATCACCACCTGTCCCGGCTGGATCAGGGCGGCGGCGGCGCGGGCGACCGCCTGCTTGGAGGCGATCTGCACGCTTTTGCGCGTTTCAATTGGCGCAATGGCGGCGGATACCGGCAATGCCCCGCCATGGACCCGCTGCAGTTTTCCCTCCGCCGCCAGCTCGCGCAGATCGCGGCGAATGGAGTCCTCGGAGACGTTAAACCGCTGGCTTAGCTCCCCGGACATCACCTGTTTTTCCTCGGTGAGGATCTGGAGGATCTGCTGTTTTCTCTGACTGGCGAGCATCGGTTTTCCTTCATCGAATGATCTTGTTTGTGCACGATTATGCATGTTATGGTGCCTGCTGTCACCTCAAAGGGGAAATAACATGCAAACACATGCACCGCACGTCCGCCACGTTCGCGAGACGCTGCTCTCGGATAACTGGTACACGTTGAAAAAATATACCTTCGAACTGCTGCGTCGGGACGGTCGCTGGCAGGAGCAGAGCCGCGAGGCTTATGACCGGGGCAACGGCGCAGTCATTTTACTCTACAACCGGGAAAAGCGGACGGTGGTCCTGACCCGTCAGTTCCGTTTTCCGGTATTTACTCATGGCCACGACGGATATCTCATTGAGGCGGCCGCCGGGCTGTTGGATAACGCCTCGCCGGAGGCGCGGATCGTTGCCGAAGCGGAAGAGGAGACCGGCTTTCGCGTGACGCGTGTCGAACCCGTCTTCACCGTCTTTATGAGCCCCGGCTCCGTCACCGAAAAACTCTACTTTTTTATCGCCGAATATCAGGCCGATGACCGTCGGGGCGACGGCGGCGGACTGGCGGCGGAAGGTGAGGACATTGAAGTACTGGAGTGGCCGCTGACGCGGGCGCTGCAGGCCATTCGCGATGGCGAGATCATGGATGCTAAAACCATTATCCTGCTGCAACACCTGGCGCTGAATGCCGACACGCTCCTCGCCGGCTGAGCGGCAAGGAGCGGGGAGTTAACGCAGCTCGCGGGCAATGGCGCTGTACATCAGCGCCGCTTCCAACGGCTGAGCGTTGAAGGAAGGTTCCGCCTGCGGCCAGGTCGACCACTGGACGATCACCAGGTGTTCCGCGCGGTTCACCATGATCACCTGGCCGTAGATCCCCAGCGCCCACAGCGACCCTTTAAGCCCTTCCTGCGGCGTCGGCTGGACGTTTTGCGCATTCGCCGGAATCGCGTTATTCCACCACTGATAGCCGTAAATACCCTCCGGATGCGCTGCCGAGACCGAGTTTAGCGCCTTGGTCCAGCTGGCGGCTTGATCGAACCAGCCAGTCGGCACCAGCTGTTTGCCATTGCTTAACCGACCGTCACGGGCGACGAATTCACCAAAGCGGCCCCAGTCTTCAAGGGTGGCGTTAAAGCCGTGGGCGCCGACGTCGTGCTTCCCTTGCTGATAAGCATGCCACACGCCGTCGTGGGCCATCCCGGCCGGCTGCCATAGAGCCTGTTCAAGCCAGGCGGCCAGCGACATGCCGGTGCCGCGCTCCAGGATATCCCCAAGCAGCCAGGCGCCGCCGGAAGAGTAGGACCACTGCTCGCCCGCCGGGTGTTGACGCGCCAGGCCGGTGACGATCTTACGCACGCAGGCATAGGCGCCGGGGTGCGCTTCACACTGGGTCAGGCGGGCGAAATGCGACTGCGGGTCGGTGTAGTCTTCATTCCATTCCACCCCGCTGGTGTGTTGAATCAACTGCTTCAGCGTTACGCCGTCCCAGGCGGTGCCTTTCAGTTCGGGTTCATAAACGGTAATCAGGTCATCAAGGGAGTGGATTTTACCCTGTTGAATGGCGATACCGACCAGCGTCGAGACCACCGATTTGCCTACCGAGCGCGAGGTCCACAGGGTGGTGTCGGTATTACCTTCGGCGAGATATTTCCAGGCGACTTTACCATCTTTCAGCACCAGCATACCGCTGACGTTCTCGCGCTTCAGGTAATCCTGCAAATTCCAGGTGTGGCCGTTGAGCGTATAGCGGGCATCGGTCAGTTGTTTTTCAGCGCGCTCCAGCGGCGTCGAGGCGCCGTGGCGGAAGACATCGCCGGCATAGTTGCGATAGTCATTGCGAAAGCCAATCACGCGTGAAGTCTGATCCCAGCTGAGCATGTCTTTGGCCGCGGGTAGCGTTTGATCGTAAGGCGTTGGGCAGACATCCAGCGTCAGGCTGCCGCAGTGTTGCGCCATTGCCGCCGCCGGCAGCGCCGCCAATATTAACGCCAGGGCCAGTGGTTTTCTTATCATTGTCATTTCCTCGTTTGCCATAGATTCGCTGCGCAGTATATAAATCGGCGCGCGCCGGCTAAAATCAGCACATGGGGGATTTTCCCCCTTAAGGGAGAAAAAGGATGAAAACCCTACAGTATTCATTCGCACAGATTGAAGCCTTCGCGACGATTGCTGAGACCGGCAGCCTGTCGCAGGCGGCCATTCGTTTAGCTAAAGACCGGACCACGCTGCGCGATCTGCTGGACTATCTGGAAGATGCGCTGGGCTACCGGCTGTTCAGCCGTGAAGGACGTAGCCTGACGCTAACTGCCGAGGGCGAGCAGCTGTTTCGCCAGGCGCATCTGCTGTTGCGTCAGGCGCAGGCTTTCGAGTCTTTTGCGCAAACGCTGCCGCAAACCGCCGGGCAGGCGCTGCGTCTGGTGTACGATCCCTTCGTGCCGCGTGAATTTCTCTGTGCGCTGGCCGATAACCTGGCCCGACGGCAGATCCGCCTGAGCTGCTGGAGCGCCTCGCGTCGCGAAGCCGAGCAGGCGCTGAGCGATGGCGTGGCGGAGATGGCGATTTGTCAGGCTAACAACCGCACGCTGGGGAGCGAAATGGAGTGGCGGGCGCTCGGCACCGTGGATCTGCGTTTCTACGCGGCGGACAGCCTGTTCCACGACGCTCCGCGGCCGCTGACGCTATTGAATCTTTCGTTGACGCCGCAGTTAGTGATGCACCGGCGCAGTGACGATCAAATCGCCCGCCGGCTGCAGATTTCCGGCCATACGCTGTATATGAATGAAATTACCCTGTTGCGCCATGCGCTGGAGCAGGGGAGGGGCTGGGGGTTTTTACCGGACCATTTGCGGCCAGGCGAGTGGCAGGGAGTCAGTGAAATCGCGACGGAGGTCGGCAGTCAGGGGCTGAACGTCACTATGGTGATGCTCTGGCTGCCCGGAATGAATAAGCATCGGATGCTTAGCGACATCGTGCACGAGGCGCCGGAGCTTTGGCTGCGCAGATAACAAAACGCCCCGGAGCCTGAGACCCCGGGGCGCTTGCCATACAACTTGCTATCGGCGATTACGCGCGAACGAAGTCGATGTGAGTCAGTTTCGGCTTGAACGCGTGGCGCTGAACAGCCTGAACTTTGACTTTTTCTTCTTTGCCATCAACAACGACGGTCAGAACTTCGCTGTAAAACTCAGCTTTGTCCTGCATGTTCCATACTTTGTCGTGGTCCAGTTCGATAGCAACCGGAGCAGCTGCGCCACCGTAGATGATTGCCGGGAACTTGTTAGCTGCGCGCAGGCGGCGGCTCGCACCCTTACCCTGCTCTTTACGTACTTCTGCGTTGATAGTAAACATTGATGTCTCTCTATATATAAAGCCTGCTACAGGCGACCCAGCAACAGGCGGATTATCTGCTTTGCGAATGCAAAAGCGGGCGGCATTATAGCCGCCAAACGACACCCGGGCAATCAAAACCTCAGCTTTCCGGTAATTAACGCAGCTCGTTGGCGCGACGAAAACGCCCCTGATAATCGAACACTTTTTCCCGCACCTGCCAGTACTGCCCCTTCATGCGGGCGACGACAAAGTCCGGATGGCGCAGCAGCGCCTGCTGGGTCACGATATCCGCCGGCGTTATCCAGCGCAGCGGCACCCCGGGGGTGCGGGTATGCGGGCGAATAAACAGTTGTTCGAAGGCGGTGCGCTGGGCGGGGGTCTGCAGACGGAAGCGCTCACTGACATCCGCCCCGTCTTCATCGTAGTAGGTGATTTTCAGCCACGGGCCCTTCTCGTCGCCGCCGTGCTGCAGGGCCATGCCGCTGCAGCGCAGCACCAGCGCGTCCTTCAGTTTCAGCGCCGCCTTCAGCATATCGTCCGGGTCAACCAGTATAGTGTCGCACTCCCGGCAACGGCGGGCGGCGATGTCGTTTTCCGCATTACACTGCGGGCAGTTTTTAAAGCGAAAGCGGAAGTCGCACTGTTCGCGGTGGCCGTCGTCATCTTCGAACCACCCCTGGCAGCGGCGGCCAAAGTGTTCAATCAAGGTGCCGTCGGCGGTGGTTTTGCCCCAGAAGGTATTGGCGAAGCCGCAGGCCGGGCAGAAGACCTGCACCGGCACGTTGTCGCTTTTGCCCTTCGGCGTCCCTACTTCCGGGGCATACAGGTCATGCGGATTGCCGGCGTAGTCGAGGATCAGACAGTCGGTTTTCCCCGGCGCCAGGCGCAGACCGCGGCCAACGATCTGTTGGTAAAGACTCACCGACTCGGTGGGGCGGAGGATGGCGATCAGGTCGACGTGCGGGGCGTCGAAGCCGGTGGTCAGCACCGCGACGTTCACCAGATAGCGATACGCCTGCGCTTTAAAGGCCTCGATGATGCGATCCCGCTCCGGCCCAGGCGTTTCGCCGGTGATCAGCGCCGCCTGGCCTACCGGCAGCAGGCCGGTCACTTCCCGGGCGTGTTCCACGGTGGCGGCAAAGATCATCACCCCTTTGCGGTTTTCGGCGAACTCCACGATCTGGCTGACAATATGCGGCGTGATACGCTGTTGTTTTTTCAGCTCATGGTTAAGATCGGCTTCGCTGAACAGGCCGTTGCTTTGCGCCTGCAGGCGGCTGAAATCGTACTGCACCACCGGCATATCGAGGCGCTCCGGCGGCGTCAGATAGCCGTGTTTAATCATATAGCGCAGCGGTAGCTCATAGATGCAGTCGCGGAACAGGGCCTTTTCATCGCCGCGCACCATCCCATGATAATGGAACTGATAGATCCAGCCCTTGCCAAGGCGGAACGGCGTGGCCGTCAGGCCGAGCAGCCGGATCTGCGGATTGACCTGCCGCAGGTGACCGATGATCTGCTGATACTGGCTGTCGTCATCATCGCTGATGCGGTGGCATTCATCGACGATGAGTAGCGAAAATTCGCTGCGAAACTGGTCGAGATTGCGCGCCACCGACTGCACGCTGCCGAACACCACTTTGCCGTGGCTCTCTTTTCGCTGCAGACCGGCGGCGAAGATATCCGCCTCGAGTCCAAGGGCGCAGTATTTGGCATGGTTCTGCGCCACCAGCTCTTTGACATGGGCCAGCACCAGCACGCGGCCGCGCGCCAGCCTGGCAAGCTCGGCGATCACCAGACTTTTGCCCGCGCCGGTGGGCAGGACAATCGCCGCCGGCTCGGTATGGCGACGGAACCAGGCGAGGGTGGCATCGACGGCTTCTTGTTGGTAAGGACGTAATGTAAAAGTCATGAATTCACGGGGCTAATTAACTGGCGAATAGTATGCCATGAATCTTTTCCCTTGAGTGGTGTTAAGAGCCCGTTATACTAGCCGGTGAAATTCTTCTTTTTCGGGCGATTTGCCCGCTCCAGCACTATGACAGGCTAAAAAAATCTCATGCGACTTGATAAGTTTATCGCTCAGCAGCTGGGCGTCAGCCGGGCTATTGCCGGGCGTGAAATTCGCGGCAGCCGCGTTACCGTGGACGGCGACATTGTGAAAGATGCCTCTTTTAAGCTCCAGCCGGAGCACGAGGTGGAGTATGACGGAAATACGCTGACCCAGCAGAATGGCCCGCGTTACTTTATGCTCAACAAGCCGCAAGGGTACGTCTGTTCCACCGACGATCCCGATCATCCGACTATCCTTTATTTCCTCGACGAGCCGGTGGCGCATAAGCTGCACGCCGCCGGACGGCTGGATATCGACACCACCGGGCTGGTGCTGATGACCGATGACGGCCAGTGGTCGCATCGCATTACCTCGCCGCGCCACCACTGTGAAAAAACCTATCTGGTGGCGCTGGAAAGCCCGCTGGCGGAAGGGACCGCGGAGCTGTTCGCCAAAGGCGTCCAGCTGCATAACGAAAAAGATCTCACCAAACCGGCGTTGCTGGAAGTTATCACTCCGACCGAAGTGCGCCTCACCATCAGCGAAGGCCGCTACCATCAGGTGAAACGCATGTTCGCCGCCGTGGGCAACCACGTGGTTGGCCTGCATCGGGAACGCATCGGCGACATCCTGCTGGATGAATCGCTGGCGCCGGGTGAATATCGTCCGCTGACGGAAGCGGAAATCGCCAGCGTGGGCGCCCCGCAGCCACGGAGTAAAACGTGACGCTGAAGCAAAATTCTTCACTGGGGATTGTGTTTATCCTTGGCCTGCTGGCCATGCTGATGCCGCTGTCTATTGATATGTATCTTCCGGCCCTGCCGGTGATCGCCGCCCAGTATAACGTCCCGGACGGCAGCGCGCAGATGACGCTCAGCACCTATATCCTCGGCTTTGCGCTGGGTCAGCTGCTGTACGGCCCGATGGCGGACAGCCTTGGCCGCAAGCCGGTGATCCTCGGCGGGACGCTGGTCTTCGCGGCGGCGGCGGTAGCCTGCGCCCTGTCGCAAACCGTCGATATGCTGATTGTCATGCGTTTCTTCCACGGTCTGGCAGCCGCGGCGGCCAGCGTGGTGATTAACGCCCTGATGCGCGACATCTATCCGAAAGATGAGTTTTCGCGCATGATGTCGTTTGTCATGCTGGTCACGACCATTGCGCCGCTGGTGGCGCCGATGGTCGGCGGGGCGGTGTTGGTCTGGTTCAGCTGGCATGCCATCTTTTGGATCCTCGCCCTGGTGGCCCTGCTGGCCTCGCTGATGATCGGCCTGTTTGTCCGCGAAACGCTGCCGGCTGAAAGGCGTCAGCCGTTCCATCTGCGCACCACGCTGGGTAACTTTGCCACGCTGTTCCGCCACAAGCGGGTACTGAGCTATATGCTGGCGAGCGGCTTTAGCTTCGCGGGCATGTTCTCTTTCCTTAGCGCCGGTCCCTTTGTCTACATCAATATAAACCACGTCGCGCCTCAGCACTTTGGCTACTATTTTGCGCTGAACATCGTTTTTCTGTTTCTGATGACCATGTTCAACAGCCGGTTTGTGCGGCGGGTAGGGGCGTTGCGTATGTTCCGCGCCGGGCTGTGGATCCAGTTTGCCATGGCGGTGTGGATGGTGGTCTGCGCGCTGCTGGATGTCGGCTTTTGGTCACTGGTGATCGGCGTAGCGGCCTTTGTCGGCTGCGTATCCATGGTGTCGTCTAACGCCATGGCGGTGATCCTCGATGAGTTTCCGCATATGGCGGGCACTGCTTCGTCGCTGGCGGGGACTTTCCGTTTCGGTATCGGGGCGATTATCGGCGCGCTGCTGTCGATGGCGACGTTTACCACCGCCTGGCCGATGCTGATCTCTATTGCCTTCTGCGCAACCTGCTCTATTTTCTTCTCGCTTTACGCATCCCGGCGGCGAAAAATCGCACGCTAGGTCACATTTTCAGGGGCGAAATCGCCCCTTTCTTGATGCATGTCAACCGCAATGGGCTTCAGGGTTCTGCGATTTGTTTCCTTTATGTAAAATCAATTAGTGTAAAAAGTCGCATTGTTGCGATAAAAAAGTTGTTTTGGATCACAGAAACGGGTACATATAGCGCCAATTGGCTCGCCAGGTATAAAAAATAAAGCGCTGGATTATAAGCGCTTAACCCAGGTCCGCCGCCGCTGTAAACGTTTTCTGCCTCAAGGCAGGACTATTTGTCAACAGTGTGTTAATATTGATGTAAATTTATTGTGAAGCCTTTTGCTTCCGGGGAAACCAAGTGAATACACAACAACTCTCTATCGTACACCGTCTGCCGCAGAGCTATCGCTGGCTGGCCGGTTTTGCGGGTTCCAGAGTTGAACCGATTCCGCAAAACGGCGCGCAGAACGAGAACAGTCTCGTTGCCCTGAAATTGCTGAGCCCGGACGGTGAGAAAGCCTGGCCGGTGATGCATAAGCTCAGCCAGGCGTTAAGCGACATCGAAGTCGACTGTTCCGTGCTGGAGTGCGAAGGTGAACCCTGCCTGTTCGTAAACCTGCAGGATGAGTTTGCCGCCACCTGTCGTCTGAAAAACTTTGGCGTGGCCATCGCCGAGCCCTTCTCCGGCAATAACCCTTTCTGACCGTCAGCTTAGCGCCAGCAGCTGGCGGGTATACTCATGCCGGGGTGCGCTGAAGACGGACTTGCACTCGCCCTGTTCGACCACCTCTCCCTGACGCAGCACCATCACCTGGTGACACAGCGCCCGCACCACGCCTAAATCATGGCTGATAAAAATATAGGCCAGCTGATGCTTTCGCTGTAAGGCTTTCAGCAGGTTCAGGATCTGCGCCTGAACGGTTTTGTCCAGCGATGAGGTCGGTTCATCGAGGACGATCAGCTGCGGTTTGACGATCAACGCTCTGGCGATGGCGATACGCTGTCGCTGGCCACCGGAGAACGCCGCCGGATAGCGCTGGCGGCTGGCCGGGTCGAGGCCGACCTCCTGCATGGCAAGGATCACCGCCTGTTCGCGTTCGGCCGCCGTCAGCGTCGGCTGGTGGACGCGCAAGCCTTCCTCAATGATCTGCTGCGCCGTGAGGCGCGGATTGAGCGACGAGTTCGGATCCTGAAAAACCACCTGCATCTGTCGGCGCAGCGGTAGCAGCTGTCGGCGGTTACGCCCCTGAATCGGCTGGCCGGCGAAGGTTATCTTGCCCCCGGACGGGATCAGGCGCAGCAGGGCCAGGCCGGTGGTGCTTTTACCGGAACCCGATTCCCCCACCAGGCCCAGCGTCTCGCCGGCGCGCAGCTGAAAGCTAAGGCTGTTGACCACCCGATGATGATCGACCACCCGACGCAGGATCCCTTTGCGAACGGGAAACGCCACCTTTAAATCGTCCGCCTGCAGCAGCACCGGGGCATCGGCGGCCAGCGGCACCGGCTCCCCGTCCGGCTCGCTATCCAGCAGGCGTTGGGTGTAGGGATGCGCTGGCGCGCTGAACAGCGCCCGACAGTCATTGTGTTCCACGCAGCGGCCGTTCTGCATTACCGCCACCCGGTCAGCCAGTTGGCGGACGATGCTCAGGTTATGAGTGATAAACAGCAGCCCCATGTTCAGCTCCTGCTTCAGCTCGCGCAGCAGTTGCAGAATTTGCGCCTGCACCGATACGTCCAGGGCGGTAGTCGGCTCGTCGGCGATCAGCAGCTCCGGGCGCGTCAGCAGCGCCATGGCGATCATCACCCGCTGGCGCTCGCCGCCGGAGAGCTGATGCGGATAGTCCGCCAGCCGCCGCGGCGCCTGACGGATCCCGACGCGCTCCAGGCAGTCGAGTATCTCCCCGCGCGCCGCCTGTTTGCGCATTCTCCGGTGTAACGACAGCACCTCGTAGAGCTGTTTTTCCAGGGTGTGCAGAGGATTGAGCGATACCATCGGCTCCTGAAAGATCATCGCGATCCGGTTGCCGCGCACGCCGCGCAGGGTCGCCTCATCCGCATGCAGCAGCGACTGGCCATGAAAACGGATGTCACCGCTGGGGTAGCTGGCCGGGGGGGTAGGGAGCAGCCGCAGCACCGACAGGGCGGAGATGCTCTTACCGGAGCCGGATTCGCCCACCAGGGCCAGCGTTTCGCCGACCGCCACCTCGAGCGACAGATTGTGCACCACGGTCTGCGTCTCACCCTGCTGGCGAAAGGCAATAGAGAGATTGTCGATAGCTAACAGCGGGTGGGTCATATTACACCGCCTTACTCGGATCAAAGGCGTCGCGAACCGCTTCACCGATAAAAATCAGTAGCGTCAGCAGCACGGCGACGGAGAGAAATGCGGCAATGCCCAGCCAGGGCGCCTGCAGGTTGTTTTTGCCCTGCAGCAGCAGCTCGCCGAGGGAGGGCGAGCCGAGCGGCAGGCCGAAGCCGAGAAAATCCAGCGACGTCAGGGTGGTAATGGAGCTGCACAGGATAAAGGGCAGGAAGGTGAGGGTCGCCACCATCGCGTTGGGCAACATATGCCGCAGGATGATCTGCCGGTCGCTAACCCCTAACGCCTGCGCCGCCCGAACATAGTCGTAGTTGCGGGTGCGGAGAAATTCCGCGCGCACCACGCCCACCAGCGTCATCCAGCCAAAGAGAACGGTGATTGCCAGCAGCCACCAGAAGCCCGGCTGCACGACGCTGGAGAGCAGGATGATCAGGAACAGCGTTGGCATGCCGGACCAGACTTCGATAAAGCGCTGTCCCCACAGGTCGATTTTACCGCCGTAGTAACCCTGTATCGCCCCGGCCAGCACCCCCAGCACGCTGGAGAACAGCGTCAGCAGCAGACCGAAGAGCACCGAGATGCGTGTCCCATAGAGGATCCGCGCCAGCACATCGCCGCCGTTGGCGTCGGTGCCGAGCCAGTTGCTGGCCGAGGGCGGCGATGGAAAGGGAACCGTGCTGGCAAAATTAATTGTCGTCGCGCCGAAGCGCACTGGCGGCCATAGCGCCCAGCCGTGAGTCGCCAGCTGCTGCTGCAGCCAGGGATCCTGATAGTCGGCGGCGGTGGCGAACGCGCCGCCGAAGGTTTGCTCAGTGTAGTTTTTTAACACCGGGACGTACAGCTGGCCCCGGTACTGCACCAGCAGCGGGCGATCGTTGGCCAGCAGCTCGGCGCCCAGGCTGCAAAGAAAGAGAATTAAAAACAGCCACAGTGACCAGTAGCCGCGACGGTTGTGGCGAAAGCGCGCCCAGCGGGCCTGATTAACGGGACTGAAGAAAGACATTAGCGGCCCTCAAAATCAATGCGCGGGTCGACCAGCGTATAGCTGATATCGCTGACGATATTCAGCAGCAGGCCAATCAGAGTGAAAATATAGAGCGTGCCGAACATCACCGGATAGTCGCGGGAGACCGTCGCTTCATAGCCCAGCAGACCCAGGCCGTTTAGCGAGAACATCACTTCGATCAGCAACGAGCCGGTAAAGAACATACTGATAAAGGTGGCCGGGAACCCGGCGATCACCAGCAGCATGGCGTTACGGAACACGTGTCCCCAGAGGATCTGTTTCTCACCAACGCCTTTGGCGCGGGCGGTGACCACATACTGTTTGCGGATCTCGTCGAGGAAGCTGTTTTTGGTCAGCATAGTCAGCGCGGCAAAGCCGCCAATTACCGTCGCCAGCACCGGCAGGGTGATGTGCCACAGGTAGTCGAGGATCTTTTGATACCAGGGGAGGGTGTCGAAATTTGGCGAGACCAGACCGCGCAGCGGGAAGAGGTCGAAATAGCTGCCGCCGGCAAAAATCACGATCAGCAGGATGGCGAACAGAAAGGCAGGGATCGCATAGCCAATGATAATCAGCGTACTGCTCCAGATATCAAAGCGGCTGCCGTTGCTGACCGCTTTGCGGATGCCCAGCGGAATGGAGACCAAATAGATAATCAGCGTGCTCCACAGCCCGAGGCTCACCGAGACCGGCAGGCTGTCTTTAATCAGCTGCAGCACGGAGGCGCTGCGAAACAGGCTGTCGCCGAAATCAAAGCGCAGATAATCGCTCAGCATCTTCAGATAGCGTTCGTGCAGCGGTTTATCGAAGCCGTAGCGGTGGGTGATCTCGGCGATGACTTCCGGGTCGAGGCCGCGCCCGCCGCGATAGTGACCCTCGCTGATATTGCCTGCGCCGGTGCGGGCATGGCTGGCGCCCATGCCGCCGTCGCCAGCCCCCGGCATCCCGCCGCGCTGATTAAACTCGATGGCGGCGATGGCCTGATCGACCGGGCCGCCAGGCGCGATCTGGACAATAAAAAAGTTAATGGTGATGATGGCCCACAGGGTGGGGATGACTAACAGCAAACGGCGGATCAGGTAGCTGCCCATGGGATGTCCTTAGCGTCTGTCCGCGGGGAGGGTGGCCGCTTTGTTCACGTCGTACCACCAGGTATCGATGCCGGACGAATAGATGGGGCGGGTCGCGGGGAAAGAGAACTTATTCCACCACGCGGTGCGGTCCTGCGCCATATACCACATCGGCAACATGTAGTTATTCCAGGTCAGCACACGATCCAGCGCCCGACCGAGAGGGATCAGTTTCTGCTTATTGCCCTGCCACTGCAGGATCTGCGCAATCAGCTTATCCACTACCGGGCTTTGCACCCCCGGCGCGTTGTAGCTGGAGTGAATATAGTCGGACGCCCAGGATATTTGCAGGTCGGTCCCCGGCCAGGGCATGGCGCGCCACAGGCTTGGCATCATGTCGTAATCCCGGCTGCGGCGGCGGTTGCTGTACTGCGAATTATCAACCTGACGAATATCCATGACGATCCCCAGACGCTGCAGGTTGTGCTGAAACGGCAGCACCCAGCGGTCATTGCCTCCGGCCGGCAGCAGTAGCTCAAAGCGCAGCGGCTTGCCGGTGGCGGCGTTGACCCGGCGCTGGTTCTTCACCGTCCAGCCCGCCGCATTGAGCAGGGCGTCGGCTTTGAGTAAGTTGGCGCGGTCGAAGCCATCGCCGCGGGAGACCAGCGGCTGGTAAACCTGGCTGAAGAGCTCCGGAGGCAGTTCGTTTTTCATCGGCGTCAGCAGGGCCAGCTCGGCTGCGTCAGGCAGGCTGCGGGCGGCATATTCGGTGTTCTGGAAATAGCTGTTGGCGCGCTGATAGGCGCTGTAAAACAGCGCCTTGTTCATCCATTCGAAATCGAACGCCAGGGTAATGGCCTGCCGCACCCGGCGATCGGCAAAAATCGGGCGCTGAATATTGAACGCCAGCCACTGTGTATCCTGCGCCGAGGTATTGGTATGCTCATCTTTAATGATGTAGCCGCGGCTGAAGTTGCGACCGACGTAGCGGGTAGCCCAGTTTTTGGCGACGGTCTCTTCCCGGCGATCGACGGCCCCCGCTTTAAAGGCTTCGAAAGCGACATTGTCGTCGAGATAATAGTCATAGCGCAGCGTATCGAAATTCCAGCGACCGCGGTTGACCGGCAGGTCGGCCGCCCAGTAGTTGGCGACCCGGGAATAGGTAATGTATTGCCCCATTCGCCAGGCGCTGATGCGGTATGGCCCGCTGGCCAGCGGCGGCTTCGACAGCGGGTCGCTGAGTTTGTGCTGGCGCCAGAACGCCTCGGGCATCACAGGCAGGCTCAGCAGACTCAGCATGTTCTCTTTGCCGGGCTGGCCGAGGTCAATACGCACGGTCAACGGCGCGATGGCCTTCACGGAGGTGCCTTTATAAAACAGGCGAAACTGCGGCACCCCTTCGGTCATAAACTTGTTGAAGGTAAACGCCACATCGCGGGCGGTGATCGGCGTGCCGTCATGGAAGCGGGCGCGCGGGTTGAGCGCGATCTCCATCCAGGAATAGTCCTCGGCATAGCGCGCCCGCTCGGCAATCAGCGGGTAGTAGCTGCCGGGCTCATCATCCGAGGTGGTGAACAGGGTATCGTAGAGCGCCTCCGTGCGTACCGCGGGGTTGCCGCGCAGCGCATAACGGTTGAAGTTATCAAAGGTGCCGATCGCCGCCAGGGTGAGGGTGCCGCCTTTCGGCGCCCTGGGATTGACGTAATCAAAATGACTGAAACCGGCGGCGTATTTCGGTTCGCCGATAATCGCGAAGGCTACGCTTTCCTGAATGGTTTGCGCCTTAGCGTCCAGGCTAAACAGAGCCAGCAGAATCAGAAAGAGGCGCGCATACATAGGCGGCAGAATACCCTGTCATGGCCGGCCCCCATGGCCGACATCCGTTCCCGCATCATAAGTGAGACTTAGCGCGTTGTGAAATAGTTCGCGGGTTCATCGTGCGCAGCCACCAGCCCGGCCAGCGACAGCGGTCGGCTGATCCAGTACCCCTGCAGGAAATGAACGCCCTGGCCGCGAAGCCACTCCGCCTGTTCCTGGGTCTCCACCCCTTCGGCGACGGTCATTAATTTCAGCCGGCGGCTGAGGGTCAGTACCGCATCCAGCACCGGCGAGGTTACTGTTTCAGTACCAATCGCCTGCACAAAACCGCGATCGATCTTCAGATAATCGAAGTTATAGCGTTCGAGATAGATCAGCGCGCTATGCCCGGTGCCGAAATCATCAATCGCGATTTCGAATCCCTGGCGGTGGAGCCAGGCGAAGTTAGCCATCGATTTTTCTTTATCAATCATCGCCCGCTCGGTTACCTCCAGCACCACGTGAAAGTGGTCGGCTGGCAGCGCGGCGGCGAAGCGCAGCATATCGTCGCGGAAGCTGTCGGCCTGCAGATGGGCAGGGGAAATATTCAGCCCCAGCTTCACGCCGCGCGGCAGAATACGCTTCAACACCGCAGCGTCGCTGGCGATCAGCGCGAGCAGGTGATGGGTTAGCGGCACGATCATCTGCTGGGTTTCGGCCAGGTTAATAAAAACGTCGGGCGGAATTTCACCAACCACCGGATGGCGCCAGCGCATTAGGACCTCCACGCCGCTGATACGTAGAGTCTGAGCATTAACCACCGGCTGATAAACGATGTAGAACTGGTTATTTTTGATCCCCAGCAGAATGGATTTTCGCGGATCCGATTTGATCGTCAGCACGTAATAGCAGAGCAGCCCCGCCAGCAGGCCGCAGACGACCCCGAGCAGCAGAGCAAACTGCGTATTTTCCGCCAGCCAGCTGTTGGCATACAGGTAGACCTTCAGCGGTAAGCCCTCGATCTGTGCCTGGCGGATCGGCGCGTTATGCAGCGTTTGCGGATCCACCAGCCGATTACTGAAGGTGGAGATAGCGGTGTGATCGATGGCCAGCGCAATGCCGCTGAAATCGTTTTGCCGTGCGGAATAGAGGATATACGGTGTGAGATTAGCGTTAATCGACACGAAAATGCCGCTGTTTTGATCGCCGGGTTTACCTACCCACAGCGCCAGCGCCGCGCTCTTCGGCATCATCGGCGTGCCTGGTAAAATCGCCATAGCAACGGGTTTGCTGATATCGATGGCCGGGATCAGCTGGCTGAGGGGCGTATTCATGGCTCCCGTGGCCGATGAGCAAAAGGCGATGCCGTTTTTGACCAGCAGGAAAGCGCGGACGTTGGGGCTGAACGCGGCGTGGGAGGTAAGCCCGGAGTCAATATTCTCGCAGGGCTGGTCCACCAGCGGCTGCAGGCCGTCAATGGTCTGGCGCAGGTCGTGAAAATAGCTTTTCAGATAGGTATTAACATTGTTGATAATGGCGTCGAAGCGCTCGGCCCGGTTATGGTAGATCACCATAAACTGAATGCTCCCGGCCAACAGCGCGACGATGATCCCCACGCTCAGGCTGGTTAACCAGGTTTTACGCTGGGGCGAAAAGTAGCGAGTAAGCATAGCCAGATTCTTTCCGTATTATTGAAGCGCATCAACGGAGTGTCGGTCGTCGTTTTTCTCATTCCCACTTAAAAGACATAGCTTATTTTGCGACGTTGAGAACCAGGTGGCAAAAAAAAACACTGCCTGGGGCAGTGTTTTTTATCCCGCAGCCAGCCAAGGGATAACCGGCGGCGGTGGAGGACAGTTTACGAGCGGCTCAGGACTCGACGCGCTTCATTGTAGCGCTTTTTCCAGTATGGCTCATCCATGCTGGAGATAGTCACCCCGCTGCTGGTGGAGGCGTGAACAAACTGGTTGTTGCCGAGGTAGATCCCGACATGGCGGCCGGTAGAGCCGGCACGAAACAGAACCAGATCGCCTGTACGCAGTTGGGCACGAGAAATCGATTTTCCGGTTTCCTGCTGTTCAGAAGTTGAACGCGGCAGTTCCAGACCAAATTGTTCGCGGAAGGTGCGCTGCACAAACGCTGAGCAGTCGATACCCTTGCGGGTGCTGCCGCCGAGGCGGTAACGCACGCCTTTCCAGCTGGCATACTGATCCATTAAACGGGACTTTACGTCCAGGTTACGGACCATCGTTTCAAATTCATCCTGAGAGGCTTGCAGTGATGATAAATCGCCACTACCCACAGCATGCGTCTCAGAATGCATATTCCTGGCGGTACTTGTTGAACTACACGCGGAAAGCAGAACCGCTACTGCAATCGCGGGGGCTACCCGCAAGATATATCTCAAAATCGGCTGAGATTTGACCATGCTGTTTATTTTCCCTTGTTGTCCTTAACGACAATGTCGTTATAAAAAATGCCAAACGTGTTAGAGCCTAAATACCCATCCGCAATGAGACAATTCCTTAAGCTTAAATTTGTGCAGTCACGCACAATTTTATTCATGCCCTGAATTAATGCTGCGGAAAAGGCAAAACGAGAACGAGATTACCCTATCAAACGCCGCATGGCGAGCGGTTTTGCGCGATTTCTTATAAGTATTTTGGTGACAAAAAGTGAATCATCGGGAAAGGCCAAAATTACGGCAATATCGGGCAAAAAACAGACAATTCCTTCATTTGTCACGGGATTAATGTGACAAGAAGATGAACGTCATGTTGAAAAAAAGGGAAAATGTAAAAAGGGACCCAAAAGGTCCCCTTATAGTTAATGACTTTGGCGGCTGCCGGAGACATTATTTGGCCGATATTCTGCTGGGTAAGTAGCGATCGAAAAAGGCGATCAATTTATCGCTCAGCGGGGTCATCAATACCCAGGGCGCGCCGATCAGCACGGCGGTCAGGGAGCCGACGGCAATATCGCTAAACCAGTGGGCGCCAATCATTACCCGCGGGAAAGCAAAGACCACAAAGATAATCAGCGCGACGCCCAGCGCGCGACGGCCAAAATAGCGCCACATAAAGCTCGCGAAGATCAGCAGCATCATCCCATGATCGCCAGGGAAGCTGTCCTTCGACGCATCCTTAGTGGGGAAGTTAACGACGTCGCTGACGCGGGTAATATCGCTAAAAAACAGCGACGGGCTGGCGCGCTGTACCGGCATCAGGTGTTGTGCGAGCTGGTTGATGATCACCGCCGCCAGCAGCATCACCAGGCCCATGATGGCGATCTGACGACGGCCTGCAGTCGGCGCCTTTAGCCAATAGCTCAGCATCAGGCAGCCCATCGCCAGCAGCGAACAGGCGTCGAAGGCGCGATTGTTGATGATCGCCAGCAGCCAGGCATAAGCATGGCTGACGCTGACGCCATGGTTAAAGAAATGGAAGATCGCGGAGTCGACCGGCAACCACGCGCCATGGTTGGCTGGCAGATACCAGGAGCAAAATAGCGCTACACCCGCGATGTTAAGCAGCAGGATTAAAGGAATTCGGTTTTTCATCATAGCCATTGCGATTTTGTGACAGTCGGCGGCAACCTTAGCCGCCTTAACTTAAACGAAGCCTCAACAACGAGGTCTGGAGTGCGTTCCAGTCGGCTTCATTCGCGGAAATAAGCTCGATCCGACTATCGGGCGGAGCGACGCTGAGGGTCTCGATATGGAGATCCTCCCCCTGACGGTTGATTCGCACCGCCCCCTCGGCAATGCGCATCACGCCTTTAACGCGCCCCACTGGCGCCAGCCTGGCCCATTCGAGCAGGCCGATGGTGTCAAAGACCGTCTCCGCGTCGAAGATCCAGCCGCAGCCCTGAAAGCCCTGGCCATTGTTGAGATGTCGGCGCCAGCGCTGGTGTTCCGCCAGGCTGAGCGCGGCGAGGCCGGAAGTGGGGGGATGGCGGTGGGCGTGCTCCGCGCTCGCCGGCAGCGGGGCGGTGTTCCGTCGTGGCTCATCGAGCAGGGTCAGATCGATATTGCCCTGGATTGCCGACACCTTGCGACGCTCGCCGCCCCAGCGCTGCCACCAGTCGGCCAGCGCCCGGGCGCTTTCGGCGGTTTCCCGATCACTTTTATTAGCCACAATGATGTCCGCCGCGGCCAGCTGATCGCGGAAGTTGTCGTTGCTGACGGCTCTTTCATCCAGCAGCTGGCGGGGATCGAGGATGCACAGCGTGGCGCGCAGATCGATCCAGGGCTCATACACCGCCGCGGTGAGGATATCGAGGATCTGCTTTGGGTGGCCCAAACCGGTGGGTTCGATCAGCAGGCGATCGGGTTTGCCCTGGCGCAGCAGGGTGTTCAGCCCAACCTGCATCGGCAGGCCATTGACGCAGCACATGCAGCCGCCGGGGATCTCTTTGAGCAGGGCGCCGCTATCGGCCAGCAGCGCGCCGTCTATCCCGACTTCGCCAAACTCGTTAACCAGTACGGCCCATTTTTCATCCGCAGGCTTCTGCGCCAGCAGATGAAGAATCGAGGTCGTCTT
The DNA here is from genome assembly GCF_021184225.1 of Klebsiella sp. KPN54798. Lineage (NCBI taxonomy): Bacteria > Pseudomonadati > Pseudomonadota > Gammaproteobacteria > Enterobacterales > Enterobacteriaceae > Klebsiella > Klebsiella sp. KPN54798. The sequence continues at coordinate 1,587,253 of NZ_CP089234.1, forward strand.
ACCGCTGCCGAGAAAGCCGGTGATCAAATTGGTTCTGGTCACTCTTTTCTCCAGGATAAATGTAATGTTGTAACAGTTACGCCTATCCTGACGAAAAAAGGAGGAAAAGAGAAGTCCTGAGGCGGACAGAAGAGAATTCTGTCCGCATAAGCGCAAATATTGTTAAGAATTCAGCGCGCGGGCGACGGCCTCGCGGGCGCCGTGCGTCGCCAGCTGTTGCCAGGCGGCGCGGATCCCGGCGACAAACTGGGCGTTGTGCGGCAGGTCGCGGCCAAATATTTCCTCCAGCCCCAGCAGGGCGTCGACGCGCTGCTGCTCATCGCTCTGGGCCACCCGCTGCCGGATCTTGTCGACCAGCGGATCGCGCACGTCGATCGTCTGACCGGCGTCGTCCGTGCCGCTGACGTAGCGCATCCAGCCGGCCACGCCGAGAGCCAGCAGCGGCCAACGGCTGTCGCGCGCCAGATGTACGCGGATGCCATCGAGCATGCGCTGGGGCAGCTTCTGGCTACCGTCCATGGCGATTTGCCAGGTGCGGTGTTTGAGCGCCGGATTGCTGAAGCGGGCGATGAGACTGTCGGCATAGGCCAGCAGATCAACGCCGGTAATGGTCAGCGTCGGAGCCTGTTCGTCAAGCATCAGCTGGCGGGCGGCGCGGCGGAAGACGTCATCCTGCATGCAGTCGCTAATGTGCGCATGCCCTGCCAGATAGCCAAGCCAGGCGAGGAAAGAGTGGCTGCCGTTGAGCATCCGCAGCTTCATTTGCTCCCAGGGCAACACGTCATCGGTCATCTGCACGCCCGCCGTCTCCCAGGCGGGTCGCCCGGCGACAAAGTGATCTTCGACCACCCACTGAATGAAGGGTTCGCAACTGATGGCGCAGGGATCGTCGACCCCCAGCACGGCGGCGATTTCCGCCAGCGACTCCGCTGTGGCCGCGGGAACAATGCGATCCACCATGGTGCCCGGGAAGCTGACGTTGTCGGCGATCCAGTCCGCCAGCGCCGGGCTGCGTTTTTCCGCCATGCCGAGGACGGCATTTTTTACCACGTGACCGTTGTCGGGGATATTATCGCAGGAGAGCACGGTAAAGGGCGGAAGGCCTCGTTCCCGGCGGCGGGCCAGCGCTTCAACTAAAATACCGGGAGCCGACTGCGGCAGCGTCGGATTCTCCAGATCGTGAATAATGCGCGGATGCGTCGGATCCAGTTTCCCGGTCGCCGGATCGATGCAGTAGCCTTTTTCCGTAATGGTCAGCGAGACAATCGCTACCTGCGGCTCGCAAAATTTTTCGATAATCGCCGCCAGCGAATCGAGCCTGGCGTTCAGACATTCGTGCACCGCGCCGATCACAATGGGCTGGTTGCCGTCGGCGCCTTTTTCCAGCACGGTAAACAGATGGTCCTGTTCGCGAAGCTGGCTCATCAGCGTGTCGCCGCTGAACAGACTGATTTCACAGATCCCCCAGTCGCCGCCGACGTTATTCAGCACGCGATCGGTGAGCAGCGCCTGGTGCGCGCGGTGAAACGCGCCAAAGCCGAAATGGACAATACGCGAGCGGAGCTGGCTGCGATCGTATTGAGGGTATTGCACGTTCTTCGGTAGCGTAGCGGTTGCAATTGTTGTCATTCTTCCCACACCTGTTTAACTGCTTATTAACAATGCCAGTCTAAAGTTATATGACAGGAAGTTAAATTGGTAAGCCGAAATTATCCGCTGACTGTGAGCTGGATCAATCAATAGGCCAGCACTGTTTGCAGCCAGGTGAGAAACATGTATGGTAGTCGTCATGAGTGTCGCCATTATTGGTATAACAACTTTTGTGAGGACATAGCGATGGAGCAAACCTGGCGGTGGTATGGGCCGAACGATCCGGTATCGCTTGATGATGTACGGCAGGCGGGGGCGACCGGCGTCGTCACTGCGCTGCACCATATTGCAAACGGTCAGGTATGGCCGGTCGACGAGATTAAAGCGCGTCAGGCGCTGTTAGCGGCAAAAGGGTTGACCTGGTCGGTCGTCGAAAGCATTCCCGTCCACGAGGATATTAAAACCCACAGCGGGCAGTATGCGACCTGGATTGCCAACTATCAGCAGAGCATCCGCAACCTCGCGGCCTGCGGCATCGATACCGTGTGCTACAACTTTATGCCGATCCTCGACTGGACGCGCACCGATCTGGAATATGAGCTGCCGGACGGCTCCCGGGCGCTGCGTTTCGATCAGATCGCTTTCGCCGCCTTTGAGCTGCATATCCTTAAACGCCCGGGTGCGGAAGCGGATTACAGTGAAGAAGAGCAGCGTCAGGCTGAGGTCTATCTCAAGGCTATGAGCGAAGCAGATATCGATAAACTGACCCGCAATATCATCGCCGGCCTGCCGGGAGCGGAAGAGGGCTACACCCTTGACCAGTTCCGCGCGCGTCTGGCGGAGTACGACCACATTGATAAAGCGCAGCTGCGTGAAAATATGGCCTATTTCCTGCGCGCCATCGTGCCGGTGTGCGAAGAGGTAGGGATCCGCCTGGCTGTGCATCCGGACGATCCGCCGCGGCCGATCCTTGGCCTGCCGCGTATCGTGTCGACCATCGAAGATATGCAGTGGCTGAAGGAGACGGTGGACAGCATTAATAATGGCTTCACCATGTGTACCGGATCGTATGGCGTTCGCGCCGATAACGATCTGGTGAAGATGGTGGAGACCTTTGGCGATCGCATCCATTTTACCCATCTGCGCTCTACCTGCCGTGAAGCAAACCCAAAAACCTTCCACGAGGCGGCGCACCTTAGCGGCGACGTCAATATGGTGGCGGTGGTGGATGCTATCCTGCGTGAAGAGCAGCGGCGTAAACAGGCCGGCGATCTGCGCCCGATCCCATTTCGGCCGGATCATGGTCATCAGATGCTCGACGATCTGCGCAAGAAAACCAACCCAGGCTATTCGGCGATTGGCCGTCTCAAGGGGATGGCGGAAGTGCGCGGCGTCGAGCTGGCGCTGAAAATGACCAAATACCCTGAACTGCTGTAATCGCGGCAATGGGGATAATAAAAAGGACAGCCAGCGCTGTCCTTTTTTACTGTCGGGGCGTTACCGATGATTAATCCGCGCGGCCCATATAGCGGCACTCTTCGATATGAATGCGGATTTTCTCACCGGTGGTCAGGTATTCCGGCACCTGAATCACCAGGCCGGTGCTCATGGTGGCTGGCTTGGTGCGGGAGCTGGCGGACGCACCTTTAATACCCGGCGCGGTTTCGATAATTTCCAGGTCAACGGTCTGCGGCAACTCCAGCGCCAGCAGCTGGCCGTCCCAGGTCAGCACCTGCATGTCCGGCATCCCACCTTCCGGAATAAACTGCAGCTCTTCTTCAATCTGCTCTTTGGTAAAGGTGTAAGGGGTATAGTCTTCTTTATCCATGAACACGTATTCGTTGCCATCGACGTAGGAGAAGTCGACGAAACGGCGGGTCAGGGTGACGGTATCGACGATATCGTCGCCTTTGAAGCGCTCTTCTACTTTCAGGCCGGTGCGCACATCGGAGAAACGCATTTTATACAGTGTCGCAGCACCGCGGGCGCTGGGTGACTGAATATCAATATTTTTCACAATCAGCAGCTTGCCGTTGTAATTCAGCACCATACCTTTTTTAATTTCATTCGCTCTTGGCATTGCAGTAATCCTGTCACTTAACGAGTCAAAAATATCGCGTAAAACTACTCGCGCCCGGGCGTTCAGGCAAGCGGATTTCGCGAGTTTTGCTATCTTCTGGCAAAACGTTTAGGCTGTGGCGCAAAATGAGCGTTTGGGAGTCGGGTTGTGGAATGTCGTACTGATTGTGGCGCATGTTGCATCGCCCCCTCTATATCATCGCCGATCCCCGGCATGCCGCAGGGCAAGCCGGCTAACACCCGTTGTATCCAGCTTTCCGAGCGCAATTTATGCCTTATTTTCGGCTCCCCTCTGCGCCCGAAGGTGTGCGCCAGCCTGCAGCCCTCGCCGGAGATGTGCCTCACCCACCGCGATGAAGCGATCACCTGGCTGCTGGAGCTTGAGCTGGCCACCGCGCCCTGAGCTCAACACAGCAGATGAGAGGGATGGAAACCAATGTGCTTACACGTCTCTTATCCGCCACAGGCAGGCCTGAGTGACAACGCCCATCGCCAACGCAATCCAGAACACTGCGTGATAGCTCCAGATCTCCGCCACTACCCCCGCCAGTGAACCGGCGATGATCCAGCCGACGCGGGTAGTATTGGTATAGAGGGTGGTGGCCGCGCCCGCCTGCCCCGGCATCAGGTCCTGGAAATAGAGCATGCCGATCCCGGCGAGGATCCCGATATAGATGGCGTTCAGCACCTGCATCGCCAGCAGCAGCGCTGGCGTATGCACCGTCAGCATGCCGACGTAAAACAGCACCCCGGCCACTGCAGAAAGACGCATCAGAAAGCGTTTGCCGAAACGCCGGGCGTAGTAACCGGCAATCAGCATGGTCGGAATTTCCAGTCCGGCGGCGGTGCCCATCATCAGCCCCGCCAGCTTCTCCGGCAGATGCAGCTCGTTAATGATAAACAGCGGCATGTTAATGATGTACAGGCTGTTAGTACCCCACATCATGGTGCAGATGCTGAACAGCAGCAGCGCATCGCGGCGATGCGTGCGCGGAGCTTCCAGCCGGCCGGTCGCTACCGGGTTTTCTTTGCGCATGCTGGGCAAGAATAGCCAGACCATGATCCCGCAGACGATAAACGCCGCCGCGGCGCTGAGATACATCGCGGTAAAACCAAACCCCATCGCCAGGGCGTAGGCCAGCGGGGGACCAATCACCCATGCCAGGGAGACCTGGGCACGTAAAATGGAGCTGAACATCACTGCTTCGCGGCCGGTCCTGTCGGCATGCTCCCGCGCGAGGGCAAACATCTGCGGGTTGGCGGTCGATCCAAAGCTGCTGAGAAAAACGCCGATGAACAGCAAAATGAAATAGTTGCGGTTCCAGGCAAAGAGGACGCAGGCCAGCACCCCCAGCAGACAGCAGACGACAATCAGCTGCTTGCGATCGCCCTGACGGTCGGAGCGGCCGGCGAGGAACTGACTGACCAGAATGCCAATAACCGCGCTGCCGGTAAAAAAGAAACCGACCATCGCCGGGCGGACGTGCACTTCGTTGGTCAGAAACAGGCTCAGGGTCGGGGTTTGCAGCGCCCCGGCAATGCCCGTCAGAAAGGCGACGATTAAGAAGGCGGAAGAGGTGACATCGAACCCGCGTCGGGGGAGAGCGGCGCTACGGTTTTCCATGGGTTTGGTTTTCTGTAGTTTCAGGAGACGGCGCGGAGTTTACGCCTGCTGGCTAAAAATAAACAGTAGTATGGCACGAATAATTAAAAAGGCGTTTCAAAATATAGGGTTCAGCAAAAAGCTGACGTTCGAGGCGGTCGATAGCTAATGCTTCAGCAAAAGTGTGCAGTACCTCTAAGTTCTGCGATCAAGTCGCTGACGTACCTTGCGCGTTGAGCAAGAAAGGTACAAAATTCTTGAAACGTTTCAGCGTCATTCGGCAATCCGTTCCCCGTCAGATGGCGCCTTTTTTCTCAAGTTAGCTGAAACGATTCAATTCAGCAGGAGAGGAGAACCATGTTCCAGTTATCTGTGCAGGATATTCATCCCGGCCAGCAGGCCGGTAATAAAGAAGAGGCCATCCGGCAGGTCGCCGCAGCGCTGGTCAGCGCCGGCAACGTGGCCGATGGCTACGTGAACGGCATGCTGGCGCGCGAGCAGCAGACCTCGACCTTCCTCGGCAACGGGATTGCGATCCCGCACGGCACGACGGATACGCGTGACCAGGTGCTGAAGACCGGCGTTCAGGTGTTTCAGTTCCCGCAGGGCGTCACCTGGGGTGAAGGGCAGACCGCCTATGTGGCGATCGGGATTGCCGCCAGCTCAGATGAACACCTCGGCCTGCTGCGTCAGCTGACCCACGTGCTGAGCGATGACGCGGTCGCCGCGCAGCTGCAGTCCGCCACCACCGCGGAAGAGCTGCGTGCGCTGCTGATGGGAGAGAAGCAGAGCGAAGCGCTGAAGCTGGATAACGAGACCCTCAGTCTCGACGTCGCGGCCAGCGATCTGCTGACCCTGCAGGCGCTGAACGCGGCGCGTCTGAAAGAAGTTGGCGCTGTCGATGCCGCCTTCGTTAGCCACGTCATTAACGATACGCCGCTGAACCTCGGTCAGGGCGTCTGGCTGAACGACAGTGCGGAAGGCAATTTGCGCAGCGCCGTGGCGGTCAGCCGCGCGGCTAACGCCTTTACCCGCGACGAGCAGCCGGTTTCCCTGCTGGTCACGGTGGCGATGGCCGACGAGCAGCCGACCGCAGTGCTGAACCGTCTGAGCAAGCTGCTGCTGGACAAGAAAGCTGAACATTTGCTGAAAGCCGACGCCGCCACCGTGCTGGCGCTGCTGACCAGCGACGACGCCATTGCCGAAGATGTGCTGAGCGCCGAATTCGTGGTGCGCAATGAACACGGCCTGCATGCCCGTCCGGGCACCATGCTGGTCAACACCATTAAACAATTTTCCAGCGACATCACCGTCACCAATCTCGACGGTTCCGGCAAGCCGGCTAACGGTCGCAGCCTGATGAAGGTTGTGGCGCTGGGTGTGAAAAAAGGTCACCGTCTGCGTTTTACCGCGCAGGGTGAGGATGCGCAACAAGCGCTGGATGCGATTGGCGAAGCGATCGCCGCAGGCCTTGGGGAGGGCGCATAAATGAGCAGACGTGTAGCAACGATTACGTTAAACCCGGCATACGACCTGGTGGGATTCACCCCGGAGATTGAACGCGGCGAAGTGAACCTGGTGCGCACCACCGGCCTGCACGCCGCCGGGAAAGGCATTAATGTGGCGAAAGTGCTGAAAGATCTCGGCATTGACGTCACCGTCGGCGGTTTCCTGGGTAAAGACAACCAGGACGGCTTTCAGCAGCTGTTCAGCGAGCTGGGGATCGCCAACCGTTTCCAGGTGGTGCAGGGCCGGACCCGTATCAACGTTAAGCTGACGGAAAAAGATGGCGAAGTGACCGATTTCAACTTCTCCGGCTTTGAAGTCACCCCGGGCGACTGGGAACGCTTCGTCAACGACTCCCTGAGCTGGCTCGGGCAGTTCGATATGGTCTGCGTCAGCGGCAGCCTGCCGTCCGGCGTTAGCCCGGAAGCCTTCACCGACTGGATGACCCGTCTGCGCAGTCAGTGCCCATGCATTATTTTCGACAGCAGCCGCGAAGCGCTGGTTGCCGGACTAAAAGCGGCGCCGTGGCTGGTGAAACCGAACCGTCGCGAACTGGAAATCTGGGCTGGCCGCAAGCTGCCGGAGATGAAAGATGTTATCGACGCCGCCCATGCGCTGCGCGAGCAGGGTATCGCCCACGTGGTGATCTCCCTGGGCGAAGAGGGCGCGCTGTGGGTCAACGCCTCTGGGGAGTGGATTGCTAAACCACCTTCAGTGGAAGTGGTCAGTACCGTTGGCGCCGGCGATTCGATGGTCGGCGGCCTGATTTACGGCCTGCTGATGCGTGAATCCAGCGAGCATACCCTGCGCCTGGCGACCGCCGTCGCTGCCCTGGCCGTCAGCCAGAGCAATGTAGGAATTACCGACCGTACCCAGTTGGCCGCGATGATGGCGCGCGTCGACTTACAACCCTTTAATTGACAGCAGGAGAGGCATAATGAAAACGCTGCTGATTATTGATGCCGGACTCGGACAGGCGCGCGCCTACATGGCGAAAACCCTGCTGGGTGCCGCGGCGCCGAAAGCGCACCTTGAGCTGATTGATAACCCGAATGACGCCGAACTGGCCATCGTGCTGGGAACCGCGCTGCCGGCCGATAGCGCGCTGAATGGTAAAAACGTTTACCTGGGCGATATTAACCGTGCTGTCGCCCATCCGGAGCTGTTCCTGGGAGAAGCGAAAGACCACGCTAAGCCCTACGTTGCGCCAGCGGCGGTAGCCGTTCCGGCCGCCGCTCAGGGCAGAAACGCATTGTCGCGGTCACCGCCTGTCCGACCGGCGTCGCCCACACCTTTATGGCGGCAGAAGCCATCGAAACCGAAGCCAAAAAACGCGGCTGGTGGGTGAAGGTGGAGACCCGCGGCTCCGTTGGGGCGGGCAATGCCATCACCCGGAAGAGGTGGCCGAGGCGGATCTGGTGATCGTCGCTGCCGATATCGAGGTGGACCTGGCGAAATTCGCCGGCAAGCCGATGTACCGCACCACCACCGGTCTGGCGCTGAAGAAAACCGCCCAGGAGCTGGATAAAGCGGTGGCGGAAGCCAAACCGTACCAGCCATCCGGCAAACCTCAGGCGGCTGCTGAAGGGAAAAAAGAGTCGGCTGGCGCCTATCGCCACCTGCTGACCGGCGTCTCCTATATGCTGCCGATGGTAGTGGCCGGGGGCCTGTGTATCGCGCTCTCCTTTGCCTTCGGGATCAAAGCGTTTGAAGTGAAAGACACCCTGGCGGCGGCGCTGATGCAGATCGGCGGCGGCTCGGCCTTCGCGCTGATGGTGCCGGTACTGGCAGGCTTTATCGCCTTCTCCATTGCCGACCGTCCGGGTCTGACCCCGGGCCTTATCGGCGGTATGCTGGCGGTTAGCGGCGGCTCCGGCTTTATCGGCGGGATCATTGCTGGTTTCCTTGCCGGTTATGTGGCGAAAGCCATCAGCACGAAGCTGAAACTGCCGCAGAGTATGGAAGCCCTGAAGCCAATCCTGATCATTCCGCTGGTCTCCAGTCTGATCGTGGGTTTGGCAATGATCTATCTGATCGGTAAACCGGTAGCCGGTATCCTCGCCTGGCTGACCCACTGGCTGCAAACCATGGGCACCGCCAACGCGGTTCTGCTGGGCGCGATCCTCGGCGCGATGATGTGTACCGATATGGGCGGGCCGGTAAACAAAGCGGCCTATGCCTTTGGCGTTGGCCTGCTGAGTACCCAGACCTATGCGCCGATGGCGGCGATCATGGCGGCCGGTATGGTGCCACCGCTGGCGATGGGTATCGCGACGCTGGTAGCGCGCAATAAGTTCGACAAAGGGCAGCGGGAAGGGGGCAAAGCCGCGCTGGTTCTTGGCCTGTGCTTTATCTCGGAAGGGGCGATTCCTTTTGCCGCCCGTGACCCGATGCGCGTTCTGCCGTGCTGTATCGTCGGCGGCGCGGTAACCGGCGCTATCTCCATGGCGGTCGGCGCGAAACTGATGGCGCCGCACGGCGGGCTGTTTGTTCTGCTGATCCCGGGGGCAATTACGCCGGTGCTGGGCTACCTGCTGGCGATTGTTGCCGGAACGCTGGTGGCGGGCCTTGCCTACGCGGTGCTGAAACGCCCTGAGGCGCAAACAGCGGAAGTTGAAAAAGCGGCATAATCCTACCGCAATAAAAAAGGGCCGACTGTTCGGCCCTTTTTTGTCTCTATTTACGCCACTTCGGCAATCTGCTGCGCCCGCAGCCAGGCAATCTCTTCCGCCCAGATATCCGGGTTGATGGTTTCCAGAATCAGCGGAATACCGTCGAAGCGGCTGTCCTGCATGATCCAGCTGAAGCAATCGTGGCCGATGTTGCCTTCCCCCAGGCTGTGGTGACGGTCGACCCGGCTGCCGAAGGCGCTCTTGGCATCGTTGAGATGCATGCCGCGCAGATACTGAAAACCGACGATGCGTTCGAAGGCGGCGAAGGTTTTTTCGCAGGCTTCGGCGCTGCGCAGGTCGTAGCCGGCGGCGAAAGCATGGCAGGTATCGATGCAGACGCCGACGCGGGATTTATCTTCCACGCCGTCGATGATGGCCGCGAGGTGCTCGAACTTAAAGCCGAGGTTGCTGCCCTGGCCAGCGGTGTTTTCGATCACCGCAGTAACGCCTTCGGTCTTCGCCAGTGCGATATTGATCGATTCGGCGATGCGCGCCAGGCACTCCTCCTCCGGGATCTGCTGCAGATGGCTGCCGGGGTGGAAGTTGAGCAGCGTCAGCCCCAGCTGCTGGCAGCGGGTCATTTCATCAATGAAGGCATCACGGGATTTTTCCAGCGCTTCTTCCACCGGGTGGCCGAGGTTAATCAGGTAGCTGTCGTGCGGCAGGATCTGCCCCGGGCCAAAGTGATACTTTTCACAGGCGGCTTTGAATTCGGCGATGGTCTCGTCGCTGAGCGGCGCGGCGCGCCACTGGCGCTGGTTCTTGGTGAAGAGGGCGAAGGCGGTTGCTTCGATTTCGGCGGCGCGAATGGCGGCATTGGCCAGTCCACCTGAGGCGCTCACGTGCGCTCCTACGTATTTCATAAAAAAACTCCAGTTAAAGCCGCTGGGGGGTGGGTAATGATAGCGGCTTAACTGGAGAAAGATGTAGTGCTTTATGCCATCAGGCTGTGGATAGCGACGTTAATGACCCCGCCGCCGACAATCAACCAGACGAACAGCATCAGCGCCATCAGCAGCGGTTTCGCCCCGGCTTTTTTCAGCGCGCTGACGTGGGTGGTGACCCCGAGGGCGGCCATTGCCATCGCCAGCAGGACGGTATCCAGCGTCACCAGCATATCCACCACGGCTTTCGGCAGCAGATGGAAGGAGTTAAACACCGCCACCAGGATGAACATAATGGCGAACCACGGAATGGTGATTTTGCTTTTCTCGCCGTTGCCTGCCGGGGTCAGCTGTTTAACACGCGCCGCCAGGAACAGCAGGAATGGAGCCAGCATCATGACGCGCAGCATTTTGGCGATAACCGCCGCGTTCTCCGCGTCCGGGCTGACCGCATGGCCGGCGGCAACAACCTGCGCCACTTCATGCATGGTGGAGCCCATATAGATCCCGTAGGTCTCCGGGGTAAACCAGTGCGCCAGCAGCGGGTACATCGCCGGGTAGAGGAAGATGGCGATGGTACCGAAGATAACCACTGTAGCGACGGCAACCGTCACTTTACTGGCTTCGGCTTTGACCACCGGCTCGGTGGCGAGCACGGCCGCCGCGCCGCAGATGCTGCTGCCGGCGCCGATCAGCCAGCTGGTGTGTTTATCGAGTCCAAACACTTTCTGGCCAAGGAAGCAGGCGATGAAAAAGGTACTGGAGAGCGTCAGAACGTCAATCAAAATACCGCTCACGCCGACGTCGGCAATCTGGGCGAACGTCAGGCGAAAGCCGTAGAGGATGATCCCCAGGCGCAGCAGATGCTGCTTGGCGAAGATCACCCCGCCGTCGCAGGGCTGCCAGATTTTCGGGTAGACCGTGTTGCCGACGACCATCCCGAACAGGATAGCGAGGGTCAGGGCGCTAAAGCCTGCGCCGGCGATGGCCGGGAAACTACCGGCCCACAGGGCGGCGCCGGTCAGAGCGGCGGTCAGCGCCAGGCCTGGGACAAAATGCCACAGGGAACGATGTTTGGTGGGTAAAGTGAGTGCTGTCATAACCTTCTCCTTTGTCTGCCTAAAGGTTACGCCGTGCGGGATTAAATATAAAATTGATTATATGTTTATAATCAATCGTAATAAGTGGTTAATGGCCGCTTCGCCGGTTACAACGGGGCGAGAGCGGGTTAGGCAGAAGCGGGGCGGTCTCGCCGGCAAGACGATGATTTTGTGATATAAGCGGATTTTCCTTCCGTCAGCCGCCTCGATTTGTGTCACCATAGTAAGGAAGGTTATTCAGGTTGGATTACTAAACGGGTGGGTTATGCATATTACGCTGCGGCAGCTGGAAGTGTTCGCCGAAGTCCACAAGAGTGGGTCGACCACTCAGGCGTCACAGATGCTGGCGCTTTCGCAATCCGCGGTCAGCGCCGCGCTGACCGATCTGGAAGGGCAGCTCGGCGTGCAGCTGTTTGACCGCGTCGGTAAACGACTGGTGGTGAATGAGCATGGACGGCTGCTGTACCCGCGTGCGCTGGCGCTGCTGGAGCGGGCCCTGGAGATCGAGCAGCTGTTTCGCGGCGATAACGGGGCGATCCGAGTCTACGCCAGCAGCACCATCGGCAACTATATTATGCCGGAGATTATTGCCCGCTATCGTCATGACTTCCCGGATCTGCCGGTCGAGCTGAGCGTCGGCAACAGCCTGGACGTCATCAACGCCGTCGCCGACCTGCGGGTGGATTTCGGCCTGATTGAGGGGCCGTGCCATGCCGCCGATATTATTGCCGAGCCGTGGCTGGAGGATGAGCTGGTGGTGTTTGCCGCGCCCAACTCACCGCTGCTGGCGGGGGAGGTGACCCTGCAGCAACTGGCCGAGGCGCCGTGGATCCTGCGCGAGCATGGCTCCGGCACCCGGGAGATTGTCGATTACGTTCTGCTGTCGCATCTGCCGGCGTTTCATCTGGGCATGGAGCTGGGTAATTCAGAGGCGATCAAGCACGCGGTCAGGCATGGCCTGGGCATCAGCTGTCTATCGCGGCGGGTGATTGCCGAACAGCTTGCCTCGGGCACGCTGGCGGAACTGAAAGTGCCATTGCCCCGGCTGACGCGCACGCTGTGGCGGATCCATCACCGGCAGAAGCATATTTCTAAAGCATTACAACGTTTTCTGCACTATTGCCAGGTGTAGCAGCCCGGTTTTATCGCCTGATTACGGGGGGAATTCGCTGGCAATTCCGCAGGTTAGTGCTTTACTAATAATTTGCGGGCGATCATGAAGCTCTCTTATAACTTTGCATTTGTACCGGATGGAACCCCGATCGTCTGCTACAATCGCGCCTCATTTTTTGGATGGATAGCATTATCACATGGTTTCGGAAACTAAAACCACAGAAGCGCCCACGCTACGTCGTGAACTGAAGGCGCGCCACTTGACCATGATCGCCATCGGCGGTTCCATCGGTACGGGTCTTTTTGTTGCCTCTGGCGCAACCATTTCGCAAGCAGGTCCCGGCGGGGCGCTGCTGTCTTATATTCTGATCGGTTTGATGGTCTATTTCCTGATGACCAGCCTCGGCGAGCTGGCGGCGTTTATGCCGGTATCCGGTTCCTTCGCCACCTACGGGCAGAATTATGTTGAAGAAGGCTTCGGCTTCGCGCTGGGCTGGAACTACTGGTACAACTGGGCGGTGACGATCGCCGTTGACCTCGTGGCCTCACAGCTGGTGATGAGCTACTGGTTCCCCGACACTCCGGGCTGGATCTGGAGCGCCTTGTTCCTCGGCATCATGTTCCTGCTGAACTGGATCTCGGTGCGCGGCTTTGGCGAGGCGGAATACTGGTTCTCGCTGATAAAGGTAGCCACCGTCATTATCTTTATCATCGTCGGCGTGATGATGATTGTCGGCATCTTCAAAGGGGCGCAGCCAGCCGGCTGGAGCAACTGGGGGATCGCGGATGCGCCGTTCGCCGGCGGTTTCTCGGCGATGATTGGCGTGGCGATGATTGTCGGCTTCTCGTTCCAGGGCACCGAGCTTATCGGCATCGCTGCCGGTGAATCTGAAAATCCGGAGAAGAACATTCCGCGCGCGGTGCGCCAGGTCTTCTGGCGTATCCTGCTGTTTTACGTCTTCGCGATCCTGATTATCAGCCTGATCATTCCGTATACCGATCCGAGTCTGCTGCGCAACGATGTGAAGGATATCTCCGTCAGCCCGTTCACCCTGGTGTTCCAGCATGCTGGTTTGCTGTCGGCGGCGGCAATCATGAACGCCGTTATCCTGACTGCCGTGCTGTCGGCGGGTAACTCCGGGATGTACGCCTCCACGCGTATGCTGTACACCCTGGCCTGCGACGGTAAAGCGCCGCGTATTTTCTCGAAGCTGTCGCGTGGCGGCGTGCCGCGTAACGCGCTGTACGCGACCACCGTGATCGCGGCGCTTTGCTTCCTGACTTCCATGTTTGGCAACCAGACGGTGTACCTGTGGCTGCTGAACACCTCCGGGATGACGGGCTTTATCGCCTGGCTGGGTATTGCGATCAGCCACTATCGTTTCCGTCGCGGCTACGTCCAGCAGGGTAACGATATTAATAATCTGCCGTATCGTTCCGGGTTCTTCCCGCTGGGGCCGATCTTCGCCTTCGTGCTGTGCCTGATCATCACCCTCGGACAGAACTACGAAGCGTTCCTCAAGGACACCATTGACTGGGGCGGCGTGGCGGCGACCTACATTGGTATTCCGCTGTTCCTCGTCATCTGGTTTGGTTACAAGCTGGCGAAAGGCACCCGCTTTGTTCGCTACAGCGAAATGACCTTCCCGGATCGCTTTAAGCGTTAATCTTCGCGATTGTGCGATAAAAGCCCTCTGTGAAGAGGGCTTTATATTGCTGGCAAAGTGCAATCTTCAGGGATTGCCCGGCGGCGCTGCGCTTGCGCGGGCCTACAGATAACCGCGTAACTGATTGATATTGCTATGTTTCGTAGACAGGGTAAGGCGAAAGCCGCCAACCGGCAGACATGTGAGCACAATAACGAAGACAGATTTGTCATCACCCGCAAGCCCTCTGAACAGAGGGCTTTTTTTATGTTTGTGCGGTTACAGCTTGTCACAATTCTTCATAATTGTATTGATAATCGTAATCATTATCTTTATCATTTTCGCCCATTACGGATGAAGCCACTCCCCGTCTCTGCCGCTTGTACAGACTGACACCGGGCGACCAGCCACATCGACGAGAAAACAGCGCGAGCATGCCGCCGACAGAGCGGCAAGCCGCCAGCGCGTGTGAGCAGCACCTTGTTGTTTGTTTGGTTGTACACCTCATGGAGATTTGGAATGTTCAGGTTAAACCCTTTTATCCGGGCGGGATTGTCTGCGTCCGTCGTATCGTTGGCGTTTCCGGCTCTGGCCGATGTGAATGAAGAAACGCTGGTGGTGACCGCCTCGGCCACTGAACAGAATGTCAAAGACGCGCCGGCGAGCATCAGCGTCATCACCCAACAGGATTTACAACGCAAGCCTGTTCAGAACCTGAAAGACGTGCTGCGCGATGTGCCTGGGGTCCAGCTCACCAACGAAGGGGATAACCGCAAGGGCGTTAGCATCCGCGGTCTGAGCAGCAGCTATACCCTGATCCTGGTCGACGGCAAGCGCGTTAACTCGCGGAACGCCGTCTTCCGCCACAATGACTTCGACCTTAACTGGATCCCGGTGGATGCTATTGAGCGTATCGAAGTGGTGCGCGGCCCGATGTCCTCCCTCTACGGCTCCGATGCGCTCGGTGGGGTGGTCAACATTATTACCAAAAAAATCGGCCAGAAATGGACCGGGACGCTGAGTGCTGATACCACTATTCAGGAGCACCGCGATCGCGGGGATACCTGGAACGGCCAGTTCTTCACCAGCGGCCCGCTGATCGACGGCGTACTTGGAATGAAGGCCTACGGCAGCCTGGCAAAACGCGCCAAGGACGATCCGCAGTCATCCAGTAATGCCACCGGCGAGACGCCGCGCATCGAGGGCTTCACCAGCCGCGATGGCAATGTTGAATTCGCCTGGACGCCGAACGAAAACCACGATTTTACCGCAGGCTACGGCTTTGACCGTCAGGATCGCGATTCCGATTCCCTTGACCGCAACCGCCTTGAGCGGGAGAACTACTCTCTGAGCCATAACGGCCGCTGGGATATCGGCAATAGCGAGCTCAAGTTCTACGGCGAAAAGGTGGATAACAAAAATCCAGGGCAGAGCGGGACTATTACCTCGGAAAGCAATGCCATCGACGGCAAGTATGTCCTGCCGCTGGGCATGATTAACCAGCTGGTGACCTTCGGCGGCGAATGGCGCCACGACAAACTTAAAGATCCGGTCAACCTGAGCAGCGGCGGCCAGTCAACGTCGGCCAGCCAGTACGCCCTG
This sequence comes from Klebsiella sp. KPN54798, assembly GCF_021184225.1. Lineage (NCBI taxonomy): Bacteria > Pseudomonadati > Pseudomonadota > Gammaproteobacteria > Enterobacterales > Enterobacteriaceae > Klebsiella > Klebsiella sp. KPN54798. Next base: position 1,603,048 of record NZ_CP089234.1, read on the forward strand.
TTTATCGAAGACGAATGGCGCATCATCGAGCCGCTGGCGCTGACCACCGGCATTCGTATGGACGACCATCAGACCTATGGCGATCACTGGAGCCCGCGCGCCTATCTGGTGTATAACGCCACCGATACCGTCACCGTCAAAGGCGGCTGGGCGACGGCGTTTAAAGCCCCGTCGCTGCTGCAGCTTAACCCCGACTGGACCACCAACTCCTGCCGCGGCTCGTGCAGCATCGTCGGTAACCCGGATCTGAAACCGGAAACCAGCGAAAGCTTCGAGCTCGGTCTCTACTACCGCGGGGAAGAGGGCTGGCTTGAAAATGTCGAAGGCAGCATCACCACCTTCCAGAATAATGTCGACGACATGATCGACGTTCTGCGCACCTCCAGCGCCAGCGAAGCGCCGGGCTACCCGAACTTTGTCGGCTGGAAAACTGTCAACGGCAAGCGCGTGCCGATCTTCCGCTATTTCAACGTCAACAAAGCCCGCATCAAAGGGGTGGAGACGGAGGTGAAGATCCCGTTTGGCGATGAGTGGAAGCTGACGGTGAACTACACCTACAACGATGGTCGCGATCTGAGCAATGGCGGCGACAAACCGCTGCAGACGCTGCCGTTCCATACCGCCAACGGCACGCTCGACTGGAAACCGCTGGACGACTGGTCCTTCTACGTGACGGCCAACTATACCGGCCAGCAGCGCGCGGTGAGCGCCACCGGCAAAACGCCGGGCGGCTACACCCTGTTTGACGTTGGCGCGGCATGGCAGGTGACCAAAAACGTGAAACTGCGCTCCGGGGTGCAGAACGTGGGTGATAAAGATCTGAGCCGGGACGACTACAGCTATACCGAAGAAGGCCGTCGCTACTTTATGGCGGTGGATTATCGCTTCTGATTGCCGGCGCTAAAACGCGTCCTGTAGGCCTGAACATGCGCCGCGAAGCAGCTTCGCGGCGCATTGGCGTTTAGCCAAAGAGATGCTGCGCATGGAAGCGCAGATGGTCTTCAATAAACGAGGCAATAAAGTAATAGCTGTGGTCGTAACCGGGCTGGATGCGCAGCGTTAACGGCCAGGCCTTCTGCCGCGCGACCTCCGCCAGTACCGCCGGCTGCAACTGTCCGGCAAGGAAAGGATCGTTGTCGCCCTGATCGATAAGCGTCGGCACGGCGTCCTCCGGCCGGCTGGCCTGCATCAGCGCGCAGCTGTCCCAGGAGTGCCATGCCGATTCATCCGCGCCGAGATAGGCGGTAAACGCTTTCTTGCCCCACGGGACCTGGGAGGGATTGACTATCGGCGCGAAGGCGGAGACGCTGGCGTAGCGGCCGGGATTTTTGAGCGCCATGATGAGCGCGCCGTGGCCGCCCATCGAGTGGCCGCTGACGGCGCAGCGTTCGCCGACGCTAAACTCGCTACGAATAAGCGCGGGCAGTTCGTCACGCAGGTAATCGTACATTCGGTAGTGCGCCGCCCAGGGCGCCTCGGTGGCGTTCAGGTAGAAGCCGGCGCCTTGTCCGAGATCGTAACCTTCGTCGTTGGCCGCCTCGTCACCGCGCGGGCTGGTATCCGGCATCACCAGCGCGATGCCCAGCTCGGCGGCAATGCGCTGGGCGCCCGCCTTGGTGGTAAAGTTCTCATCGTTACAGGTCAGCCCCGACAGCCAGTACAGCACCGGCGGCGGCGTTTCGCGCTCAGGGGGTAAAAAAATGCTGAACGTCATGGCGCAGTTCAGGACAGGGGAGTGATGACGCCAGCGTTGTTGCTGGCCGTCAAAACAGCGATGCTCTTCAAGCAGTTCCATGCAAGGCTCCTCGGAAGGGATGTGCGCGTAAACGTTCATAATACAGATATTTCATTAGCCGGTGAGCAACTTTCACTTTCTCCTTTTGAGAACTTACTGCATCATTAATGCAACTTATAGCCAACATGCCGGTGTAGCGACGGCGCTTATGAATGCGTACAGCGGTTGGAACATTCCGGATACGGCGATAAGGATTTGGCGTTGCGCCTGAGGCATGGCTTCGCTCCCTAATAAAAGGCAGCGCCAATTTCAATAATTATCGTTACGGCTACTGGATTCTGTGCGCCACCTCACGCACAATGAATACAAACTTTGCCCCCAGAAAAAGCAAAGAGCGCCACACCTGCAGGAGAAACATAAATGTCATCACTGAGTAAAGAAGCCGTCCTCGTTCATGAAGCGCTGGTCGCTCGTGGGCTGGAGACGCCGATGCGTGCGCCAGTACAAGAAATTGATAACGAAACACGCAAGCGTTTGATTACCGGTCATATGACCGAGATTATGCAACTGCTGAATCTGGATCTGAGTGATGACAGTCTGATGGAGACCCCGCATCGCATCGCCAAAATGTATGTCGATGAGATCTTCTCCGGGCTGGATTATTCTCGCTTCCCGAAAATCACCGTCATTGAAAACAAAATGAAGGTCGATGAAATGGTCACCGTGCGCGATATCACCCTGACCAGCACCTGCGAACACCATTTCGTTACCATCGATGGTAAAGCGACGGTAGCCTATATCCCGAAAGATTCGGTGATCGGCCTGTCGAAAATCAACCGCATCGTGCAGTTCTTCGCCCAACGTCCGCAGGTCCAGGAGCGTCTGACGCAGCAGATCCTGATCGCGCTGCAGACGCTGCTCGGCACCAACAACGTGGCGGTATCCATTGACGCGGTGCATTATTGCGTGAAGGCGCGCGGCATTCGCGACGCGACCAGCGCCACCACCACCACCTCTCTCGGCGGCCTGTTTAAATCCAGCCAGAATACCCGCCAGGAATTCCTGCGCGCAGTACGTCACCACAACTAAAACGGAGCAGGGTGCATGGAGAGAAATGTCACGCTGGACTTTGTCCGCGGCGTCGCCATCCTCGGTATCCTGCTTCTCAATATCAGCGCCTTCGGCTTGCCGAAGGCCGCTTATCTCAATCCCGCCTGGTCAGGAAGCGCGTCCCTTAGCGATGCCTGGACCTGGGCGCTCCTCGACCTGCTGGCGCAGGTGAAGTTTCTCACCCTGTTCGCGCTGCTGTTTGGCGCCGGTCTTCAGCTATTGCTTCCGCGAGGGAAGCGCTGGATCCAGTCGCGGCTGACGCTGCTGGCGCTGCTCGGTTTCATTCACGGTCTTTTTTTCTGGGATGGCGATATTCTGCTGGCCTATGCCCTGGTGGGGCTGGTGAGCTGGCGCATGGTGCGTGAGGCGCACCATGTCAAATCGCTGTTCAACACCGGGGTGGTGCTCTACCTCACCGGCATTGCGGTGCTGGTCCTGTTGGGGATGATCTCCGGGACCGCTGCGAATCGCTCGTGGGTGCCGGACGCGGCGAACCTGCAGTATGAGCAGTACTGGAAGCTGCACGGTGGCATGGAGGCGGTCAGCAACCGGGCGGATATGCTATCTGACAATCTGCTGGCGCTGGGCGCGCAGTATGGCTGGCAGCTGGCGGGGATGATGCTGATGGGCGCGGCGCTGATGCGCAGCGGCTGGCTGAAGGGGCAGTTTAGCCTGCGTCACTACCGGCGTACCGGCGCGCTGCTGGTGGCGGCCGGCATGGCGGTCAATCTGCCGGCAATATTCGCCCAGTGGTATCTGGCCTGGGACTATCGCTGGTGCGCGTTTTTACTGCAGGCGCCGCGCGAACTTAGCGCCCCGCTGCAGGCTATCGGCTATGCCGCGCTGGCCTGGGGCTACTGGCCGCAACTCTGCCGTTTCCGCCTGGTGGGCGCTATCGCCTGCGTCGGACGCATGGCGCTGACCAACTACCTGCTGCAGACCCTGATCTGCACCACCCTGTTTTATCATCTTGGGCTGTTTATGCGCTTCGATCGTCTGCAGCTGCTGGCCTTTGTCCCCCCCATCTGGGCCGTTAACCTCCTTGTCTCATCGCTCTGGCTGCGCCGCTTCCGCCAGGGGCCGGTGGAATGGCTGTGGCGTCAGTTAACCTTGCGTGCGTCAGGCACATCATTGAAAGACACATCCAGATAACGATCTCGATCACAATCATTAACAAAACGGATGTAAACGTTTCCAGCCGTGTGACCTCACTCACGCAGCGGACCGCGGGTCGCTGCCAGAATAGCCTCCTTGCTAAGCACAGGAGGTGAATGTGACGTGCTGTAATTCTCTTAAGGTCGCTGAGTATGATCACCATTCGTGATGTCGCCCGCCAGGCGGGCGTTTCCGTGGCCACCGTGTCGCGGGTGCTGAATAACAGCGCGCTGGTGAGTCCGGATACGCGCGACGTGGTGATGAAAGCGGTGACCCAACTGGGCTACCGGCCCAACGCCAACGCCCAGGCGCTGGCCACCCAGGTCAGCGATACCATCGGCGTGGTGGTGATGGACGTCTCCGACGCCTTCTTCGGCGCGCTGGTGAAAGCAGTGGATACCGTTGCTCAGCAGCATCAGAAATATGTGCTGATCGGCAACAGCTATCACGAGGCGGAAAAAGAGCGTCACGCCATCGAGGTGCTGATCCGTCAGCGCTGCTCGGCGCTGATCGTCCATTCGAAAGCGCTGAGCGATGATGAACTGAGCGACTTTATGCAACATATCCCGGGGATGGTGCTGATCAACCGCATCGTGCCGGGGTATGCCCATCGCTGCGTCGGACTCGACAACGTCAGCGGCGCGCTGATGGCCACCCGTATGCTGCTCAATCATGGTCACCAGCGCATCGGCTATCTCTCCTCAAACCACGGCATTGAAGATGACGATATGCGCCGGGAAGGGTGGAGCAAAGCGCTGCAGGAGCAAGGCATCATCGCCCCGGACAGCTGGATCGGTTCCGGCTCCCCGGATATGCAGGGCGGTGAAGCGGCGATGGTCGAACTGCTGGGGCGCAATCTCGGCCTCACCGCGGTGTTTGCCTATAACGACAGCATGGCGGCCGGCGCGCTGACGACGCTGAAGGACAACGGCATTGTCGTGCCGCAGCATCTGTCGCTGATTGGCTTTGATGATATTCCTATTTCCCGTTACACCGATCCTCAGCTCACCACCGTGCGCTATCCGGTAATGTCGATGGCAAAGCTGGCCACCGAGCTGGCGCTGCTGGGGGCGGCCGGCAAGCTGGATCGCGAGGCAACGCACTGCTTTATGCCGACGCTGGTGCGCCGTCATTCCGTTGCCCAGCGGCAAACTGTGGGGCCGATCACTAACTGACGCGATCGCGGGATGTAACCGCTTTCAATTTGTGAGTAAATTCACAGTATATTAACATTCGCCTGATTATGATGGCAGCGTTTACCAGTCTGAACCACGAGGTGATGGATATTTCTCACTTTATTTAGTAGGAACAAGGCGTTAAACGAGTTTTACAGTCGTATTTTTCTGGAGCGTTACCCGACACGGAAGACCGAATTTTCGTCGTGAAATGCGTTGTGCGGTAACACTAATGCAACAAATCCCGCCTGCATTTTCTCACAATAATGACCCTGCATAATAAAACCGGAGATTCCATGAATAAGAAGGTGTTTACCCTGTCTGCTGTAATGGCTGGTCTGTTATTTGGCGCCGCCGCACACGCAGCAGATACCCGTATCGGCGTGACGATTTATAAATATGACGACAACTTTATGTCGGTAGTGCGTAAGGCGATTGAAAAAGATGGCAAATCCGCGCCAGACGTCCAGCTATTGATGAATGATTCGCAGAACGATCAGTCGAAACAAAACGATCAGATTGACGTGCTGCTGGCGAAAGGCGTGAAGGCGCTGGCGATTAACCTGGTTGACCCGGCCGCCGCAGGTACGGTGATTGAAAAGGCGCGCGGGCAGAATATTCCGGTGGTGTTCTTCAACAAAGAGCCTTCCCGCAAAGCGCTGGATAGTTATGACAAGGCTTATTACGTCGGTACCGACTCGAAAGAGTCGGGGATTATTCAGGGCGATCTGATCGCCAAGCACTGGAAAGCCAACCCGAACTGGGATCTGAATAAAGACGGTCAGATCCAGTACGTCCTGCTGAAAGGCGAGCCGGGCCATCCGGATGCGGAAGCGCGTACCACTTACGTTATTAAAGAGCTGAATGATAAAGGTCTGAAGACCCAGCAGCTGCAGCTGGATACCGCGATGTGGGATACCGCCCAGGCGAAAGACAAAATGGACGCCTGGCTCTCCGGCCCGAATGCCAACAAGATTGAAGTGGTGATCGCTAACAACGACGCCATGGCGATGGGCGCGGTTGAAGCGCTGAAAGCGCACAACAAGAGCAGCATTCCGGTGTTCGGCGTTGATGCCCTGCCGGAAGCCCTGGCGCTGGTGAAATCCGGCGCGATGGCCGGTACTGTGCTGAACGATGCCAATAACCAGGCGAAAGCGACCTTCGAGCTGGCGAAAAACCTTGCCGACGGGAAAGACGCCGCGGCAGGCACCAACTGGAAAATTGACAACAAGATTGTTCGCGTCCCCTACGTGGGCGTCGATAAAGACAACCTGAGCCAGTTTACCGGCAAATAATCGTGATGTGAGTTGCGGGCGTGGGTTATCCACGCCCGATTATTCCTGATACAGAACCAGACTCCTGCTGGCGCTAGTGCGCCGGACGGGGCTTGCATGAACGCAGCCAGGTATAACTATGGTCAGCAATAATAGCGAACGGTCAGGCGAATATTTGTTGGAGATGAGCAACATCAACAAATCGTTTCCTGGCGTCAAGGCTCTTGATAATGTCAACCTGAAGGTTCGTCCGCACTCCATTCATGCGTTAATGGGTGAGAACGGCGCCGGTAAATCGACATTATTAAAATGCCTTTTTGGGATCTATCAAAAAGATTCCGGTAGCATTCTTTTTCAGGGAAAAGAGATCGATTTCCATTCGGCGAAAGAAGCCCTGGAAAACGGTATTTCGATGGTGCATCAGGAATTAAACCTGGTATTACAGCGTTCGGTCATGGATAACATGTGGCTCGGGCGCTATCCAACTAAAGGCATGTTTGTCGATCAGGACAAAATGTACCGGGATACCAAGGCCATTTTTGATGAGCTGGATATTGATATCGATCCGCGCGCCCGCGTCGGTACCTTATCGGTATCTCAGATGCAGATGATTGAGATCGCGAAGGCGTTTTCCTATGACGCCAAAATCGTCATCATGGATGAGCCGACGTCATCGCTGACGGAAAAAGAGGTCAACCATCTGTTTAAGATCATCCGTAAGCTGAAAGATCGCGGCTGCGGTATCGTCTATATCTCGCATAAAATGGAAGAAATTTTCCAATTGTGCGATGAAATAACCATCCTGCGCGACGGCCAGTGGATCGCCACCCAGCCGCTGGAAGGGCTGGATATGGATAAGATCATCGCCATGATGGTCGGGCGTTCGCTTAACCAGCGTTTTCCGGATCGCGAAAACACCCCGGGCGAAGTGATCCTCCAGGTGCGCAATCTCACCTCGCTGCGCCAGCCCTCCATTCGCGATGTCTCCTTTGACCTGCATAAGGGCGAAATTCTCGGTATCGCCGGCCTGGTGGGCGCTAAACGCACCGACATCGTGGAGACCCTGTTCGGCATCCGTGAGAAGGCCAGCGGCACCATCACGCTGCACGGCAAGAAGATCAACAACCACAGCGCCAACGAGGCGATTAACCACGGTTTTGCGCTGGTGACCGAGGAGCGGCGCTCTACCGGGATTTACGCCTATCTGGATATCGGGTTTAACTCGCTGATCTCCAATATTAAGAAATATAAAAACAGCGTCGGCTTGCTGGATAACTCGCGAATGAAGAGCGATACCCAATGGGTTATTGACTCGATGCGCGTCAAAACCCCCGGTCAGCATACGCAGATTGGCTCGCTTTCCGGTGGTAACCAGCAAAAGGTCATTATAGGCCGCTGGCTGCTGACCCAGCCGGAGATCCTGATGCTGGATGAGCCAACGCGCGGTATCGACGTCGGCGCCAAGTTTGAAATCTATCAGCTGATTGCCGAACTGGCTAAAAAAGACAAAGGGATCATTATTATTTCTTCCGAAATGCCGGAACTGCTGGGGATTACCGACCGCATTCTGGTGATGAGCAACGGCCTGGTCGCGGGCATTGTTGAGACTAAAACCACCACGCAAAACGAAATACTGCGTCTTGCGTCATTGCACCTTTAAGATCAGGGGCTTCACATGAGTGCGTTAAATAAAAAGAGTTTTCTCACTTACCTGAAAGAGGGTGGGATATATGTTGTCCTTCTGGTCCTGCTGGCCATTATTATTTTCCAGGATCCGACATTTTTAAGTCTGCTCAACCTGAGTAATATTCTGACCCAGTCCTCGGTGCGTATTATTATTGCCCTCGGCGTGGCCGGACTTATCGTCACGCAGGGGACCGACCTCTCCGCCGGCCGTCAGGTGGGTCTGGCGGCGGTGATTGCCGCCACCATGCTGCAGGCGGTGGATAATGCCAATAAGGTATTCCCGGATATGGCGACCATGCCGATCCCGCTGGTGATCCTGCTGGTGTGCGCCATCGGGGCGGTCATCGGCCTGATTAACGGGATCGTCATTGCCTACCTGAACGTGACGCCGTTTATTACCACTCTCGGCACCATGATTATCGTCTACGGCATTAACTCGCTGTACTACGACTTCGTGGGCGCGTCGCCGATCTCCGGCTTCGACAGCCACTTCTCCCATTTCGCGCAGGGGTTTGTGGCGCTGGGCTCCTTCCGCCTGTCCTACATTACCTTCTACGCGCTGATTGCCGTCTTCTTTGTCTGGATCCTGTGGAACAAGACGCGCTTTGGCAAAAACATTTTCGCTATCGGCGGTAACCCGGAAGCGGCGAAGGTCTCCGGGGTTAACGTAGCGTTAAACCTGCTGATGATCTATGCCCTCTCCGGCGTGTTCTACGCCTTCGGCGGCCTGCTGGAAGCCGGACGTATCGGTTCGGCGACCAATAACCTCGGCTTTATGTATGAACTGGACGCCATCGCCGCCTGTGTGGTGGGCGGCGTATCGTTCAGCGGCGGGGTAGGGACGGTGTTTGGCGTGGTGACCGGGGTGATTATCTTCACCGTCATCAACTACGGCCTGACCTATATCGGCGTCAACCCTTACTGGCAGTACATTATTAAGGGGGCGATTATTATCTTCGCCGTGGCGCTGGACTCCCTGAAATACGCCCGTAAGAAATAAGATTGAACGCATCAAAAACCCGCGCCTGGCGCGGGTTTTTTTATATCTGAAACGAATGCGTTGATGGAGGCTACTTTTCTTTCTGCAGCTCCAGCAGCTGCTCCGGGGTGACGGCCGGGTAGGACTGGGCGTCATCCGGCACGTCATGCTGCTGCGCCGGAATCGGGATGAGAGGGCCGAGAAAGCGCGGTTCCCGTTTGAAGATATAGAGGTCCGCCAGCGCGCCAAAGCGGGCGCCGAACTCGCGCAGCCGCACGCTCCACATATCCTTCGGCGACGGCACCGCGTAGCACTGGGCCTGGATCCCCATATGCAGGGCGATAAACAGCGCCCGTTCGCAGTGGAAGCGCTGGGTGATGATAATGAAGTCGTTGGTGTCGAACACTTTCCGGGTACGGACGATCGAGTCGAGGGTACGGAAGCCGGCATAGTCCAGTACGATATCCGCGGGATCGACGCCGCCTTTAATCAGGTCCCGACGCATGGTCATCGGTTCATTGTAGCTTTGCAGAGCATTATCGCCGCTCAGCAGGAGATAGTTGACCTTGCCGCTGTTGTAGGCGTTCAGCGCACCCTGGATGCGGTAACGGTAATACTGATTGATGACGCCGGTGCGGTAATATTTGGCGGTGCCCAGCACCACACCGACCTGACGGTAGGGCAGGTCCTGCAGTTCATCATAGATATAGGGCGCGGTTTTCCAGCTCATCCAGCGGTCAAGGCCCAGCACGGTCAACAGCAGCAGGCCGAGCAGGACTAACAGGCTGTAGAACGCACGCTTTAACATGAACTTGGCTCAATAATAGACAACGGAGTCTTCAGGCTACTTTACCCGCCGGGTAAGCGCAAGAAACCCGCGTTTGATTGCGGGGATTTTCAGCAATATAGACAGATCGCCGAATGCAGGCCGGGTAAGGCGTGAGCCGACACCCGGCATAGGGATCTTCAGGTCGCCATGGCGCGAACCGTAGGTCGGGTAAGCGTAGCGCCACCCGACACCTAACGGTATAAAAAGTCGGCCGGATAAGCCGAAGACGCCGTCCAGCAATCTGCTCAGGCTGATCAACCTAACAGGACGCGCTCAATATTGTGGCAGCCCAGCGCCTTCAGGGTGGCGACGGTGGCATCCCACTGGATCAGCGCCGCGTCGGCTTTCTCCGCCAGGATTGCCCGCTGGATAGCGGGATAATCATAGCCGTTGAGGCTCAGGAGATTCAGCGCCCCCTGCAGCGGCGGCAGCGTCGGGTTGAACGCTGCGTTTTCCGCATAGCTACCGCTGAAAATGGTACCGTCTTTCAGCTCCAGCGCCACGCCGGAAGGCGAGTGGCTGTAGGGCGCATGGCAGCGGTTGGCGGCCTGAATAGCTGCCTGGGTTAGGGCATCGCCGCTGACCGGGAAGCCATGGTCCTGTTCATCCATCAGCAGGGTTTTGATCTCGAGGTCTTTCGGGCCAAAGGCGTCCGGCAGATAGTGCTCCAGGGCATGCGCTTCGCGACCCGGCAGATGAATGCGCAGCGCCAGCCCGCTGTTCAGTTCGTTCATAAACTGACGGCAATGACCGCACGGCGTGTAGTTCACCGTGATAGCGCGCAGGGAGGTCTCGCCGCGCAGCCAGGCGTGGCTGATGGCGCTCTGTTCCGCGTGAACGGTCTGCTGCATGGTAGCGCCGAGAAACTCCATATTGCCGCCAAAGTACCAGCGGCCGCTGACGCCGCGGGCGATAGCCCCGACGTTAAAATGAGAAAGGTCGGGGCGCGCGCAGGCAGCGGCAAGCGGCAGTAGCGCAAAAGCCAGCGCGTCTTCGTCCAGACCTGTCGCATGCTGCAGCGTCGCCACCTGATCGGCTTCGAGCAGCGCCGGGAAATGCGGGTCGGCGAGCATCGGGGCGATGGCCGCCTGCAGATCTGCTGCCAGAGTCGTCAAAGCAGCTTGAAAACGTGAGTGCATAGCGTTGCCTCATAACAGTGTAATGGGAAGCCAGTGTACGGGCGGCCAGCGGTTCCATATGTGATGAATATCTCATTCTTTATGCAACTCTGATTTGTTGCATTAAAAAATGTGATTTAAATCACGATTAACCTACCACTGCGAGGATCAGCGGAAATAAGAACGGCGCCATCAACGAGGTGATGATCCCGCACAGCACCAGCGCCAGTGAGCTAAACGCGCCTTCCTGATAGTCCAGCTCGGCGCAGCGGGCGGTGCCGAGGGCGTGCGAGGCGGTGCCCATTGACAGGCCGCGCGACGCTTTGGTGCGAATGCGCATCAGGTTAAGCAACGTATGCCCAAATACCGCGCCGAGGATGCCGACAAAAATTACGCACACGGCGCTGATGGCCGGAATGCCGCCGATGCTGCCGCTAACCGCCATAGCAATCGGCGTAGTGACTGACTTAGGCAGAATAGAGGCGGCGATTTGCGGCGTGGCGCCCATCAGCAGAGCGACGGTGGTGCCGGTGATCATCGCCACGCAGCTGCCGATAAAGCAGATGGTAATGATAGATTTCCAGCGGGCGCGGATCTGGTGCAGCTGTTCATACAGCGGGAACGCAAGGGCCACTACCGCCGGCTGCAGTAGATCGTTCAGGACTTTGCTGCCGGCAAAATAACGCTCATAGGAGATCCCGGTCAGCAGAAGAAATGGAATAATCACCACCATCGCCACCAGCAGCGGGTTGAGCAGCGGGAACTTAAAGCGGGCCGCCAGTTTGCGGGCGAGAAAAAAGACGATCAGGGTTAGCGGTAGCGACCACCAGATTTCATGCATCATTCTTCTTTTCCTTTTTGGCCAATCACTTTACGTTCGCCATGCACCAAATGGGAGCTCCAGCTCACCACTACAAACACCACCAGCGTACTGATGGCGCAGGAGATAACGACAGGCCCCAGCTGGGCGCGCAGCAGATCCCAGTACTGCATCACCCCAACGCCGATCGGCACGAACAGCAGCGCCATATAGCGGATCAGGATATTGCAGCCGGGGTTGACCCATTGCGGCGGCATAATTTGCAGCGCCAGCAGCACGAAGAGGATCAGCATGCCGATGATGCTGCCGGGGATAGTGATAGGCAGCAGCCCGGCGATAAAAATTCCGGCGTACAGGCAGGCGTAAATCAGGACGAAAGCCCGCAGGTACTGCCAGATAATAGTCAGCGATTTACTCATGGTAATAACCCTTGATGAAGTGCATTCATCATACAATTAATCCCTAAAATGTGCTACCGATCACATCATGAATTCTATGCATAGCGCTGATAGCTTACGGGAACCATAGTCTCACCCGTCAGGGCCCGACACCTTGCGGCTCAGGCGGGATCGCTCCCCACGCTACCTTGCTGGATGAGGCGCGGCAAATAAAGGCGAATGGGACGCCACAGACCCCTGTAAAGCATAGAGATTATCTCGCCGCTTTGCCGCATCGAGCGTGCGGGGAACGGCGTGCGTCTGGTCCGACGCATTGAGCGCTTTCAACCAGCGCCCGGAGGCGCTACCATAGCGCCTCTTTTTTTTCCGGGTAACGATATGCGTGTTCTACTGGCGCCGATGGAAGGCGTGCTCGATTCGCTGGTGCGCGAGCTGCTGACCGAGGTTAACGATTACGATCTCTGCATCACCGAATTTCTGCGCGTGGTGGATCAACTGCTGCCGGTAAAATCGTTCTACAGGCTATGCCCGGAACTGCATCACCAGAGCCGCACGCCGTCCGGCACCCGCGTACGCGTCCAGCTGCTGGGACAATATCCCGAGTGGCTGGCGGAAAATGCCGCCCGCGCGGTGGCGCTGGGTTCATGGGGGGTGGATTTAAACTGCGGCTGTCCGTCGAAGCTGGTAAACGGCAGCGGCGGCGGGGCAACGCTGCTGAAAGATCCAGAGTTGATCTATCGCGGCGCGAAAGCCATGCGAGAGGCGGTTCCCGAGCATCTGCCGGTGACGGTGAAAGTTCGTCTTGGCTGGGACAGCGGTGAACGGCGCTTTGAAATCGCCGACGCGGTGCAGCAGGCGGGGGCCAGCGAACTGGTGGTTCACGGCCGTACCAAAGAAGATGGCTACAAAGCCGAACGCATCAACTGGCAGGCGATCGGCGAGATCCGCCAGCGCCTGACTATCCCGGTGGTCGCCAACGGTGAAATCTGGGACTGGCAAAGCGCCCAGGATTGTATGGCTGTCACAGGCTGCGATTCGGTGATGATTGGCCGCGGGGCGCTCAATGTGCCGAACCTCAGCCGGGTGATCAAATACAATGAACCGCGCATGCCGTGGCCGCAGGTGGTCCAGCTGTTGCAAAAATATACCCGCCTGGAAAAGCAGGGTGATACCGGCCTGTATCATGTGGCGAGAATTAAGCAGTGGTTAGGCTATTTACGCAAGGAATATACCGAGGCGCTGACCCTGTTTAATGAAATTCGCGCCCTGCAAACGTCTGCTGAAATAGCGGTGGCGATCGGCCGCTATTAACCGCCATACTGTTATTCGCTTCACATATTATTACTTGCATGCCTATTGATGATAGGCATGGGTTGAATAAAGTGATAATGTGCGGTCAATCAATTCAGGATTGCTACTGAACTCAGGCAAAACCTAAGCACTTTCGTCATTCGTGGCGCAAAGTGCTTAGGTTTTTTTTTTGGTAAAAATTCAGGGTGGATAAAATGATGATGTAAAACAATGAGATGTGAATAACGATTTCTCTGGCATTGTCGCGGTTTTATTACCGACGGACGCTTTTTGCCATTCATTTTTAAAAAAAGAAAACGGGTAAATAAATAGCCTGGGGATCCCTTTGTTTTTATTCAGTCACGGTGGATATCACAATGCATAACAAAAAAATAAATCAGCTTTTGATCGGCGCTATGCTGGCGGCCATGGCGCCTGCCGTGAGCGCCGCGGACATCCCGGCGTGGAACGGCAGCGCGCTGGGGTTTGAAGCCGGGCAGCAAGGGCTGCTGGGCGATATGCTAGGCATTCGTCCGATCCTTGAAGAAAACGGCTTTCATTATAATCTCGGCTATCTTAACGAGATGGCCTACAACGCCGGCGGCGGCTATAACCATGATAAACATCTGGCCTATATTGACCAGGTGTCATTGACCTTTACCCAGGATCTGGAGCGCTGGACCGGCATACCGGACGCGCGGCTTGAGGGCAATATCGTCAACCGCAACCACGATGATAATCTCACCACGAAACGGCTGCAGGATCCGCGGGTGAGTTTCAACGATCTATCGCAGGAGAGCTGGGGCGGCGGGTCGATTACCCGCCTTGGCTGGTTGACCTTTGCCCGCAGCTTTGACGACCGCCGCCTGACCTGGCGCATCGGCATGATGAACAAGGTGCAAACCTTCGACCAGATCATACCCTGCGATTTTCAGCTGCTGACCCAGTGCGGTGGGAAATCGGCCAACTCGCTGACCTGGAATAACTGGAACATTCATACCTGGGGCACCACCCTGGAGTACAAGCTGACGCCGACCGTCACCCTGAAAGGCGGAGTGATGGAGCAAAACCCGCAGGCTACCGCGCGCAGCCACGCGTGGAGCTGGTCGACGAAGGGTAGCAAAGGCATCTTACTGCCGATGGAGATCGAAACCCGTCCGCTGATTAATGGCCTGCCGGGAGCCTATAACCTTGGCGTGGTCTGGACTAACGCGCCGCAGAGCGACCTCTACAGCGGTAAATCCGGCGGCGCCGGGGCGACCGATCCGCAAGGTTACGCCGAGCACGACAGCACCTGGTTTATGTACGCCGGCCTGAACCAGCAGATCACCCGCCACGCCGACGACCCGCTGCGGGGAATGAGCGTCTCACTGAGCGGCAGCCTCAGCGACCAGCGCAGCAACTATATCCACTCCGCCGTCGCCGCCTCCATGCGCTACCGCGGTCTGTTTGACGCCCGCCCGGAGGACTGGATTGGCTTCGGCCTGACGTGGATCGACATGAGCAGCCACTACGCACGTAATCAGCGCTATATGAATCAGATAAGCGGCGCCACCGACTATAACGATCCGGCTTACCTGCCGGTGGCCGGTCATTCGCTGAACGGTGAACTCTATTATCGCTTCCGCCCGGTCTCCTGGCTGGAGCTGCAGCCGGGCCTGCAGTACTGGCACCGTCCGGGCGGCGTCGCGCAGACCCAGGACGCGTGGGTAGTGGAGTGGAAAACCGTCGTGACCTTCTGATAGTCGCGATCTTAATCACGTTTTTTCACTTGTCAGGTTGAGCGCGCAGCAGAAGTTGTTACAGTGCGGGTGTTGGATTGCAACTGCTGCGGCAGGCAAAACCTGATCACCTGGCGTTTCGTCGGGGGTCAGGTTTTTTTGTTTCTGGGGTCTATATGCAAATCGCCAAAGTACTCAATAACAATGTGGTGGTGGTTCTCGACGAGCACCGGCGCGAACAGGTGGTGATGGGGCGAGGGCTGGCCTTTCAGAAACGCCCGGGCGACGTGCTGGACGACAGTAAAATTGAAAAAGTTTTCGCCTTACAAAGCGATGAGCTGGTCGGCCGCTTAGGCGAGCTTCTCAGTCAGATACCGTTAGAAGTGATGACCACCTGCGATCGCATTATCGACCTGGCACGCGGACGGCTGGGCAAGTTACAGGAAAGTTTGTACATCACGTTAACGGATCACTGTCATTTTGCTATCGAGCGGCAGAAAAAGGGCATCGCACTGCGTAACGTGCTGCTGTGGGAGATTAAGCGGCTGTATCCGAAGGAGTTCGCGCTGGGCCAGGAGGCAAGGGCCATCATTGCCAAAAGGCTCGGCGTGGAGCTGGCGGAGGATGAAGCCGGATTTATCGCCCTGCATCTGGTGACGGCGCAGCTTAACAGCGAAATGCCGGAGGTCATGCACGTGACCCGGGTGATGCAGGAGATCCTGCAGCTGGTGAAGTATCAGCTGCAGCTTAACTACGATGAAGAGTCGCTGAGCTATCAGCGTTTCGTCACCCACCTGAAGTTTTTCGCCCAGCGGATGCTGACGCGCACGGTGGTGGAAGATGACGACGTCTCGCTGCACAGCGCGGTGAAAGATAACTACGCCAAAGCGTGGAAGTGTGCGGAAACGGTGGCGACGCATCTGCAAAAGCAGTATCAGCGGTCGCTGACCACCGAAGAAATTATGTTTCTTGCCATTCATATCGAACGGGTAAGAAAAGAGGGGCGTTAATTCTCCCCAACAAAACTGGATTGTTACTGCATGATGCAGGCAAAACCTGAGCGCGACGCCCACCGGCGTGGTTCTCGGGTTTTTTTATTTTTTACTACTCAGTCGCCGGTTGTCTGCGGGCAGCGGCAGTAAGGAAAAGAGCATGGAATATAAAGCACTCGCGCAGGATATTCTCAACCGCGTCGGCGGCAAAGAGAACATTGTGAGTCTGGTTCACTGTGCGACACGTCTGCGTTTTAAACTGAAGGATAACGGCAAAGCCGATGCCGAAGGGCTGAAGGCCAATCTGGGCGTGATTATGGTGGTGGAGAGCGGCGGCCAGTTTCAGGTGGTGATTGGCAACCACGTTCACGACGTCTGGCTGGCGGTGCGCCAGGAGGCGGGGTTAAGCGATGACAGCGAACCGGTTGCCGAGGAAAAAACGGCCAAAGGATCGGTGTTAAGCCAGCTTATCGACATCATCTCCGGCATTTTTACACCGTTTATCGGCGTGATGGCGGCAACCGGTCTGCTGAAAGGCCTGCTGGCGCTGGCGGTGACCTGCGGCTGGCTTACGCCGGAGCAGGGGACTTATAAAATCTGGTTTGCCGCCAGCGACGCGCTGTTCTTTTTCTTCCCGCTGTTTCTTGGCTATACCGCCGGGAAGAAGTTTGGCGGCAACCCGTTTATCTCGATGGTGATTGGCGGGGCGTTAACCCACCCGCTGATGATTCAGGCCTTTGAGGCCAGCCAGGCGCCGGGCGCGGCGGTGGAGCACTTTCTCGGCATTCCGGTGACCTTTATCAACTACAGCTCGTCAGTGATCCCGATTATTCTCGCCTCATGGGTCTCCTGCTGGCTGGAGCGCAAGAGCAATGCGCTATTGCCGTCATCGATGAAAAACTTCTTCAGCCCGGCGATCTGCCTGGCGGTGGTGGTCCCGCTCACCTTCCTGGTGATTGGCCCGGTCGCCACCTGGCTGAGCCATCTGCTGGCCAACGGCTACCAGTTCATTTATGCGTTTGCCCCATGGCTGGCGGGCGCGGTACTGGGCGCCATGTGGCAGGTGTGCGTTATTTTCGGCCTGCACTGGGGTCTGGTGCCGTTGATGATCAACAACATGACGGTACTTGGTCACGACTCCATGCTGCCGATTATTCTTCCGGCGGTGATTGCCCAGGTGGGCGCCGTGCTCGGTATTTTCCTCGCCACCCGCGATGCGCGTCAGCGGGTGCTGGCCGGTTCCGCCTTCTCCGCCGGGCTGTTCGGCATCACCGAGCCGGCTATCTATGGCCTGACTCTGCCGCTGCGCCGTCCGTTTATCTTCGGCTGTGTCGCCGGGGCGATTGGCGGGGCGATCACTGCCTTTAGCAACAGTTATGCCTACTCGTTTGGCCTGCCAAACATCTTTTTCCCGGCGCAAATGATCCCGCCCGGCGGGATTGACGCCAGCGTCTGGGGCGGGCTTATCGGCACCGGCGTGGCTTTCGTGCTCGCCTGCGTGCTGACCTTCTTCGCCGGCCTGCCGCGCGCCAGCGCTGCACCGGGCGCCGTGACGGTAGCCCCGGCCTCGGCAAACGATATTCTGGCGCCGATGAGCGGCAGCGTTATCGCCCTCGAGCAGGTGCCGGATAGCACCTTCGCCAGCGGCCTGCTGGGTAAAGGGGTCGCCATTATCCCGGCGGTGGGCCAAGTGATTGCCCCGTTCCCGGGCGAAGTGGCCTCCCTGTTTCAGACTAAACACGCCATCGGCCTGCAAAGCGACAGCGGCATTGAGCTGCTGATCCACGTCGGCATCGACACGGTCAAACTCGACGGCGTGCCCTTTACCGCGCATGTGAAAGAGGGCGACAGGGTACAGGCCGGCGATCTGCTGATTGAGTTTGATCGCCAGGCGATTCTGGACGCCGGCTACGACCTGGTGACCCCGATCATTATCAGCAACAGCGACGACTACCGGGAGATTGATACGGTGGCGTCCAGTACCGTCGAAGCCGGTCAGCCGCTGTTGTCAGTCAGCCATTAATCACAGGAGAAAAAGATGAAAACATTCCCGACGGATTTTTTATGGGGCGGCGCGACCGCGGCCAATCAGGTGGAAGGTGCTTATCTGGAAGATGGCAAAGGCTTATCCACCTCCGATGTGCAGCCGCACGGCGTGTTCGGCGAAGTGGTCGAGCGCGTACCCGGCGACAGCGGCATAAAAGATGTGGCGATCGATTTTTACCATCGCTATCCGGAAGATATTGCCCTGTTTGCCGAGATGGGCTTTAACTGCCTGCGAGTCTCCATCGCCTGGACCCGCATCTACCCCAACGGCGACGACGCCGAGCCGAACGAAGCCGGCCTCGCGTTCTACGACAAGCTGTTCGACGAGATGGCGAAGCACAAGATCACCCCGCTGGTGACGCTGTCGCATTATGAAATGCCATGGGCGCTGGTAAAAAACTACGGCGGCTGGGGCAGCCGGGAGGTGATTGGCTTCTTTGAGCGCTACGCCCGGACGGTGTTCAGCCGCTATAAAAATAAGGTCAAACTGTGGCTGACCTTTAACGAAATCAATATGTCGCTGCATGCCCCGATGACCGGCGTCGGCCTGCCGGCCGGCAGCAGCAAAGGCGAGGTGTATCAGGCGATTCACCACCAGCTGGTGGCCAGCGCGCTGGCGGTCAAAGCCTGTCATGAGCTGGTGCCTGAGGGCAAAATCGGCAATATGCTGCTCGGCGGGCTGATGTATCCCCTGAGCTGCAAACCGGAGGATGTGTTCGAGACGCTGCAGGAGAACCGCAGCTGGCAGTTCTTTGGCGACGTACAGGCGCGCGGCGCGTACCCGGGCTATATGCAGCGCTATTTCCGTGACAACGGCATCACGCTCACCATCACCGACGCCGATCGTGAAGCGCTAAAAACCACCGTCGACTTTATCTCCTTCAGCTACTACATGACCGGCTGCGTCACCGCCGACGAGGCGCTGAACCAGCAGGCGCGCGGCAATATTCTCAGCATGGTGCCGAACCCGCACCTGGCGAGCTCGGAGTGGGGCTGGCAGATAGACCCGCTGGGCCTGCGCACGCTGCTGAACGTGCTGTGGGATCGCTACCAGAAGCCGCTGTTTATCGTGGAAAACGGTCTGGGCGCCAAAGATAAGGTGGAAGCCGACGGCAGCATTAACGATGACTACCGCATCAGTTACCTGAACGACCACCTGGTGCAGGCGCGGGAAGCCATTGACGATGGCGTTGAGCTGATGGGCTTTACCAGCTGGGGACCGATTGACCTGGTGAGCGCCTCAAAGGCGGAGCTGTCGAAGCGCTACGGCTTTATCTATGTCGACCGCCATGATGACGGTACCGGCACCCTGGCGCGCAGTAAGAAGAAGAGCTTTGGCTGGTATAAAGAGGTGATTGCCAGCCGCGGCGCCAGCCTGAAAGCCTAAAGAATGCCCGCCCGGCCATCGCCGGGCGGGAGATTAGCCGGTTTACGCGCGCAGTAAAAAGATCATCGGACGTTCTTTCTCTTCATCCAGAGCGGGCAGGGTGGTAAAGAGGTGCGGCTCGTTAAAAGATGCCGGCTCATATTCACCCCTTGAATTGATAAGGTTGTTTATTTTTAGCAAACTAATAATTTAGTCACACGCTTTACTAAACGCGTTTAATTCAATTAACTTATGATAACCAACCTGATTAAGTTATCTGACCTGTCCAATGAAATTGATATTAAATAAAAGCGTGCTGGCGGCATTGCCCCTGGCCATCGCGCTGGCTGGCTGCGCGCCATCTCATGAGGTTGCTAATCCGCCGCAGCAGCAAATTCCGGCCTCCCATGTTTCCATGGATCTCCCTGCCGCCGTGAAAAATGGCTGGCCGCAGACTGACTGGTGGAAAGATTACCATGACCCACAGCTTAATAATCTGATTCAGCGAGCGTTGGCCAACGCGCCGGATATGCAGATTGCCGAACAGCGCATCAGGCTTGCCGAAGCGCAGGCGCGAATGTCGCAGGCGAATCTTGGCCCGGAGATGGATTTCTCCGCCGATATTGAACGCCAGCGCATGTCGGCCGAAGGCCTGATGGGACCGTTTGCTACCGACACCGACGGCAATACCGGCCCGTTGTACACCAACGGTACCTTTGGCCTGACCGCCGGTTGGGATCTCGATCTGTGGGGAAAAAACCGTGCGCTGGTGAAAGCGCGTATCGGCGAGCTGAAAGCCCAGGTTGCTGAACAGGCCCAGACCCGTGAGCTGCTCTCCGGCAGCGTGGCGCGTCTGTACTGGCAGTGGCAGACGGAAGCGGCTATCAAAGCGGTGCTGCAGCAGGTGAAAAACGAGCAAAATAATATCGTGACGGTCGACAAGGCCCTGTATCAGCGCGGGATCACTAACTCCGCCGAAGGGGCGGAGAACGATATTAACGTCAGCAAAACCGACCAGCAGCTGGCGGACGTGACGGGCACGATGAAAGAGATTGAAGCGCGGCTGATGGCCCTGACCAACAGCCAGAGCCAGTCGCTAAACCTCAAACCCGCCAGCCTGCCAACGGTCAGCGCGCAGCTGCCAGATACCCTCGGCTATGAGCTGCTGGCGCGCCGCCCGGATCTGCAGGTCGCCCACTGGTATATTGAGGCGTCCCTGAGCGAAGTGGACGCGGCGAAAGCGGCGTTTTATCCGGACATCAATCTGATGGCGTTCCTGCAGCAGGATGCCCTGCACTTAAGCGATCTTTTCCGCCATTCGGCGCAGCAGATGGGCGTTACTGCCGGGTTGACGCTGCCGATCTTTGACAGCGGCCGCCTTAACGCCAACCTGGATATCGCCAGCGCGCAGAATAGCCTGTCGATCGCCCAGTACAACAAAGCGGTGGTGGATGCCGTTAACCAGGTGGCGAAAACCGCCAGCCAGGTCGAAACATTAATGGCCAAAAGCCAGCAGCAGCAGCAGGTTGAAAAAGACGCTCAACGGGTAGTGGATCTGGCGCAGGCCCGAATGGCGGCGGGGATCTTACCTGGCTCCAGGGTCAGTATGGCGAAGCTCCCGGCGCTGCAGGAGCGGATCACCGCATTGCGCCTGCACGGCCAGTGGATTGACGCTAGCATTCAACTGACCTCGGCCCTCGGCGGCGGTTACCACCAGACGGTGAAGTAACCGCCAACCACGGTGCGCCCGCGGGCGCGCCGCTTAGTCTTTCTTCTTACTCTCGCGCCGCCTGAGCCACCAGTGGGCGGCCACCACCACCACCACCGCGAGGATCAGCCAGATCCAGTGCTTCAGATGGGCGTCCAGATGATGCAGCCACGGGCCAACCACCTCGCCGCCGAGATAGCCAATGGTGGTAAACAGCAGGGCCCACACCAGCGCTCCGACAATATTCAGCGGCAGGAAAATGCGCGGCGGCAGGCGGCTGGCGCCGATCAGCAGGGGGCCGATTACCCGGAAGCCATACATAAAGCGGGTGCCGATGACAAACAGCCACGGCCGGTGCTGGATCATACGCTGCGCTTTACGGATCCGCGCTTTCTGACTGGCGAAACGGCGCAGGATGCGTCCCCCGAAGCGGCGACCGACCAGATAGAGCAGCTGATCGCCAATCATCCCGCCGAGGGCGACGGCGATCACCACCAGGGGAAATTTCAGTAGCCCCTGATGCGCCGCGACGCCGCCCAGCAGGGTAATGGTCTCACCTTCCGCCATGCTGCCGACGATCAGCGCCGCGTAGCCATACTGGGAAATCAGGTGATTGATATCCATAAAAAGCTTTTCTCCTTACCTCATCACCTCTTAATCATACACCCTGCTGACCAAAACGCGGCGACGCAGAATTTTCTGTGCTGTACATAAAATAATCTACAGGGTGAATTATACTTGGATCAGTGCAGTACGAAGCCGTGACAAGGGGGACGCTATGAACCATGTCTGGGGGCTCTTCGCTCATCCCAACCGGGAAATGAGCGTGATTAAGAGCGAGAATGAAACCATTTCTCATCACTATACGCATCATGTGCTGCTGATGGCGGCGGTTCCGGTAATCTGCGCCTTTATCGGCACCACGCAGCTGGGCTGGAACTTCGGCGATGGCACCGTGATTAAACTGTCGATGCTGACCGGACTGGCGCTGGCGGTGCTGTTTTACGCCGTGATGCTCGCCGGGGTGGCGATCATGGGGCGGGTCATTTGGTGGATGGCGAGGCAGTATCCGCAGCAGCCTTCCCTGAAACGCTGCATGGTGTTTGCCGGCTACGTCGCCACCCCGCTGTTTCTGAGCGGGATTGTGGCGCTCTATCCGCTGGTCTGGCTGTGCGCGCTGGTCGGTACTATTGCGCTGTTCTATACCGGGTATCTGCTGTATCTCGGCATTCCGACCTTCCTGAGCATTAATCGGGAAGAGGGGTTAAGCTTTGCCAGCTCGACGCTAGCTATTGGGGTACTGGTGCTGGAAGTGCTGCTGGCCATCACCGTGGTGCTCTGGGGGTATGGCTACCGACTCTTCTGATCGGGCGACACGGGTAAATATGCATTGCCGGCAAATATGTATTTTATGTCGGCAATGCAGCATTTCTTCACGATTCTTATTAGGCACAGGGCCTTACGGCGCGGTATGATGGCGTTTGCCAGCGAAGTTGCCCACTTAACCTCGCGGCGTACGTTCCATAACGTGCAAAAATACTTTTCAGAATGCCCATGATGCCGAAATTTCGAGTCTCTTTGCTCAGCCTGACCTTGCTGCTGGCTGTGCCTTTTGCGCCCCAGGCGTTAGCAAAAACCCCGACGGCGGTGACCGCCTCGCAGCCGGAAATTGCCTCCGGCAGCGCCATGATCGTCGATCTGGCCACGAAAAAAATCATTTATGCCAGCCAGCCTGATCTGGTGCGCCCGATGGCGTCGATCACCAAAGTGATGACCGCCATGGTGGTGCTCGATGCCCATCTGCCGCTGGATGAGATGCTGACGGTGGATATCAGCCATACGCCGGAAATGAAGGGGATCTACTCCCGCGTGCGCCTCAACAGCCAGATTAGTCGCCGCGATATGCTGCTGCTGGCGCTGATGTCTTCCGAGAACCGCGCGGCCGCCAGCCTGGCGCATCACTATCCGGGCGGCTACGACGCTTTTATTCGCGCGATGAACGCCAAAGCCCAGGCGCTGGGCATGACCCATACCCGCTACGTGGAGCCCACCGGCCTGTCGGTGCATAACGTCTCCACCGCCCGCGATCTGACCAAACTGCTGATCGCCAGCGAGCAGTATCCGCTGATCGGCCAGCTGAGCACCACCAAAGAAGAGACCGCCACCTTCGCCCATCCGGCCTACAGCCTGCCGTTCCGCAACACCAACCATCTGGTGTATCGCGATAACTGGAACATTCAGCTGACCAAAACCGGCTTCACCAACGCTGCCGGCCACTGCCTGATTATGCGCACGGTGATTAACCAACGTCCGGTGGCGCTGGTGGTGATGGATGCCTTCGGCAAATATACCCACTTCGCTGACGCCAGCCGCTTGCGGACCTGGATTGAAACCGGGAAGGTGATGCCGGTACCCGCCTCGGCGCTGAGCTATAAAAAGCAGCGCGAAGCGCAGATGGCGGAGGCGATGCTGAAAGGCGGCGCGCAGACCGCGCAGAACGATTAATCTGCATGTCTCCCGGATGGCGGCGCATTGCGCCTTATCCGGGCTACGTGATTTGGCACCGGGTTCGCCCCTTTCGTAGGCCCGGCAAGCGCAGCGCCGCCGGGCAATATACCCGACACCGTGCCGCGTGTGTGCCGGATGGCGGCTCGCGCCTTATCCGGCCTACGTGATTTGGCGGCGGGTTCATCCCCTTCGTAGGCCCGGCAAGCGCAGCGCCGCCGGGCAATCAGGCCGAGTGCCGGTGTTTGTGCAGGATGGCGGCTGACGCCTCTCCGGAACCGCGCTGAACGGTAGCCCGGCTAAGGCGTTTACGCCGCGAGCCGGGGATTTGGCGCCGGATATCACTCCGGTAGCGTCCAGTCGCCGTCACCCAGCGCGCGCTGCATAATCAACGTATCCCGCCAGTCGCCCATCTTGTAGCCGACGCTGCGCAGCTGACCCGCCACGGTAAAGCCGAACTTTTTATGGATCGCCAGCGAGCCGGCATTGTTATGGCCATCGCCGATGATCGCCAGCATCTGCCGCCACGGGCCTTTCTCGCACTCAGCGATTAGCCTGGACAGCAGCGCGCTGCCGATGCCGCGTCCGCCCATTCCGGATTCCACGTATATCGATTCCTCGAGGGTGTAGCGATAGGCCGGACGCGGGCGATAGAAGGTGGCATAGCAGTAGCCGACGATAGCCCCGCGCCACAGCGCTACCAGCCACGGCAGCCCGTTGTCGCGCACGGTCTGGATCCGTTTACGCATTTCGTCAACGGTGGGGGGGATCTCTTCGAAGGAGGCGCGGCCATTAAGCACGTGCCAGACATACAGCGCGGCGATGGCGTGCGCATCGTCGGGCAGCGCTTCGCGAATTTCTAAATCACTGTCGAGTAACGGGGCCTCTGCGGGCATGGCGGCGCTCCTGAATCTGCCGGAGAAACATTCTCCGGCGTGCAGCGTAATACAGAAGCGCCAGGCTGAATAGTCCTGCCGTCGATTATTGCGGATCCGCCGGAGAGGCTGGCGTCGGGGCCGCTTCACCCCAGTATTTCTGCTTGCTGGTTTTACCAATCCCCGGGTTCATGCTGTTGGTGGGATCGTTCTGGCGATAGAACTGCTGCAGGCTCTCCGGGGCCTCATACAGATGACCCACGTTATGCTCCGCCGGGTACTGGGCGCCGCGCGCTTTCAGTAACTCCAGCATTTTTTCCTTCAGCGCGTGGGCGTCGACCCCTTTCCTGACGATGTAATCCTGATGGAACACATGGCACATAAAGTGGCCATAGTAGAGCTTATGCACCAGCTGGCTGTCGATTTCGGGCGGCAGATGTTCGAACCACTCGGTATCGTTACGGCGCAGGGCGATATCCAGCGCCAGAATATCTTCGACTTCGTCGGCATGCACCGCCTGATAGCGGATTGCCGCGCCGGCGGCGGCAAAGCGATGGAGGAACGCCTTGCTGCCTTCCTCCGGCGTACAGGCGAAGAAATCCCCCTCGGCCTGCTGGAAGTACTCCGTCAACCAACGCTGCGCTTCTTCGATGCCGTCGCCAGCCATCTTCAGTAGCAGATGATGTTCATATTTATCACGCCAGGTTTTCATCCGCTCCGGTAAATGCGCCGGGAAGACGTGGCCGAGCTTCTGCATAAAGCGGTCGGTAAAGTGCGGCTTAAACAGCGAGACTTTCTCCAGCATCGCGTCGGTGCGCCCCTTCATGGTGAAGAAGAACGGCATTTTGTCGGTGCCGAGCTTGTCGATCATCAGGAAGGTGTCTTTGCCATACTTCTCGGCGATATCGTAAATATCGCGGTGCATATATTCCCCCGCCACCGGCAGATGCTGGAACTCGGCGAGGATATGGCGGCGGATCTCGGTCAATACCTGCGGCTGGTTGGTGCCAATGTAAAACACCTGCTGGCGCTTTTCCGCCGGGAAAGTATCGAGACGCACGGCGAAAACCGCCAGCTTGCCGGCGCAGCCGGAGGATTCGAACAGGCGGTCCGGGTCGGCGTTATAGCGCGCCGGGGTGTCGGCATCGACATCGCGTACGCGGGTGACATAGTCGTGATCGTGGGCGTGGCGGCCGTCGTGCAGGACATCGCTATCGCTAATCCGTTCGTCATCGAGGCGGCTGAGGATCTGCTCCGGCGTGCTGCCGAGATCGATGCCCAGATGATTGACCAGCTTCAGCTTGCCGTCGGCGTCAATCTGCGCGAACAGCGACATCTCAGTGTAGGCCGGCCCGCGCTGCACCAGCGAGCCGCCGGAGTTGTTGCAGATCCCGCCGATGACCGACGCGCCGATGCATGACGAACCGATCACCGAGTGCGGTTCGCGTCCCAGCGGTTTGAGCGCTTTTTCCAGCGAATAGAGGGTGGTGCCGGGCCAGGCCAGCACCTGCTCGCCTTTGTCCAGCAGATGCAGTTTGTCCAGGCGCAGGGTGCTGATAATCACGATCTCGCGATCGTAATCATTGCCGTTGGGGGTCGAACCTTCGGTCAGGCCGGTGTTGGCCGCCTGCATCAGAATAATTTTATCGGCGTCTACGCAGGCGTTGAGCACGCGCCAGAGCTCCAGCAGGGTACCGGGAAAGACAACCGCCAGGGCCTCGCCCTGACCGGAGCGGAAGCCTTTGCGGTAGCGCTGGGTTTTTGCCGGGTCGGTCAGCAGATGCGAAGGGCCAACCAGGCGCGCCAGGTCAGCCAGAAACGTTTTATGGGTGTCAGTGGGTGCAGATGACATGTTCCACTCCTTGTGGTGGTGCGCGAAATATCGAGGATAAGCATAGCGCTTTGTATGACAATTTGATGCATGAATGTTTCGCAAAAATCAGAGAAGAACCTTAGCATTCTGCGGGCGCGTTGTTTATATATATGGCAAACTGCGGTTTTTATTATGTTTTACCGAGTCCCCGTCTGAGATAAAGCGAGATAACAATGAAATGGCTCTGCACTGTAGGCGTCGCCGTGAGTCTGGCGCTGCAACCCGCGCTGGCGGATGAACTGTTTGGTAACCACCCCCTGACCCCGCAGGCGCGGGATGCCTTTGTCACCGACCTGCTGAAAAAAATGACGGTGGACGAGAAAATCGGCCAGCTGCGTCTGATAAGCGTTGGCCCGGATAACCCGAAAGAGGCGATCCGTGAAATGATCAAGAACGGTCAGGTGGGGGCGATTTTTAACACCGTTACCCGCCCGGATATCCGTGTAATGCAGGATCAGGTGATGCAGCTTAGCCGCCTGAAGATCCCGCTGTTCTTTGCCTACGATGTGCTGCACGGTCAGCGTACCGTGTTTCCGATAAGCCTCGGCCTGGCCTCGTCGTTTAACCTTGATACGGTGAAGACCGTGGGCCGCGTGTCAGCTTATGAAGCCGCCGATGACGGCTTGAACATGACCTGGGCGCCGATGGTCGACGTCTCCCGCGACCCGCGCTGGGGACGCGCTTCCGAAGGGTTCGGGGAAGACACCTATCTGACCACGATGATGGGCCAGGCGATGGTGGAGTCGATGCAGGGCAAGAGCCCGGCGGACCGCTATTCGGTGATGACCAGCGTCAAGCATTTCGCCGCCTACGGCGCGGTGGAGGGCGGGAAAGAGTACAATACGGTCGACATGAGCCCGCAGCGCCTGTTCAACGACTATATGCCGCCGTATAAAGCCGGGCTTGATGCCGGCAGCGGCGCGGTGATGGTAGCCCTGAACTCGCTGAACGGCACCCCGGCGACCTCTGATTCCTGGCTGCTGAAAGACGTCCTGCGCGACCAGTGGGGCTTTAAAGGCATCACCGTTTCCGACCACGGCGCCATCAAAGAGTTGATTAAGCACGGCGTGGCCTCCGACCCGGAAGACGCGGTGCGCGTAGCGCTGAAGTCCGGCATCAACATGAGCATGAGCGACGAGTATTACAGCAAGTACCTGCCGGGGCTGGTGAAGTCCGGCAAGGTGACCATGGCCGAGCTGGATGATGCCACCCGACACGTGCTCAACGTGAAATATGATATGGGACTGTTCAACGATCCCTACAGCCACCTGGGACCGAAAGATTCTGACCCGCAGGACACCAATGCGGAAAGTCGTCTGCATCGTAAAGAGGCGCGCGAAGTGGCTCGCGAGAGCCTGGTGCTGCTGAAAAACCGTCTTGATACGCTGCCGCTGAAAAAATCCGGCACTATCGCGGTGGTGGGCGCGCTGGCGGACAGCAAGCGCGACATGATGGGCAGCTGGTCCGCGGCCGGGGTGGCCGACCAGTCGGTGACCGTCCTGACCGGCATCAAAGAAGCGCTGGGCGATAACGGCAAAGTGATTTACGCCAAAGGGGCGAACGTCACTGACGATAAAGGTATTGTCAATTTCCTTAACCTGTATGAGAACGCAGTGCAGGTTGACCCGCGCTCGCCGCAGGAAATGATCGACGAAGCGGTCGCGGCGGCGAAGCAATCCGATGCGGTGGTCGCCGTGGTGGGCGAGGCGCAGGGCATGGCGCATGAGGCCTCCAGCCGGACCGATATCACCCTGCCGCAGAGCCAGCGCAATCTGATTGCCGCTCTTAAAGCCACCGGCAAACCGCTGGTGCTGGTGCTGATGAACGGGCGTCCGCTGGCGCTGGTGAAAGAGGATCAGCAAGCCGATGCGCTGCTGGAGACCTGGTTTGCTGGCACCGAAGGCGGCCACGCCATCGCCGACGTGCTGTTTGGCGACTACAACCCGTCGGGCAAGCTGCCGATGTCTTTCCCGCGCTCGGTGGGGCAGATCCCAACCTACTACAGCCACCTGAATACCGGCCGGCCGTATAATCCGGAGAAGCCGAACAAGTACACCTCGCGTTACTTCGATGAAGCCAATGGCCCGCTGTATCCGTTTGGTTACGGCCTGAGCTACACCACCTTTAGCGTCTCCGATGTCAACATGTCGTCGGCCACCATGCCGCGCGATGGCAGCGTGACCGCCAGCGTGCAGGTGACCAACACCGGCAATCGCGAAGGGGCGACGGTGATCCAGCTCTACCTGCAGGACGTCACCGCCTCCATGAGCCGGCCGGTGAAAATGCTGCGCGGCTTTAAAAAGGTCACCCTCAAACCGGGCGAAACGCAAACCGTTAGCTTCCCAATCGACGTCGACGCGCTGAAGTTCTGGAATCAGCAAATGAAATACGTTGCTGAGCCGGGCAAATTCAATGTCTTTATCGGCGTGGACTCCGCCCGCGTGAAGCAGAGCGAATTTGAGCTGCTGTAAGGCATCGCTCTTAAGTCCAACGTCACGCTTTAAAGGCCGATTAATCGGCCTTTTCTTTTTCGCATCGCTGGCAAATGGGCTACGCTTTTCTCTTAAGCTTCTGTAAGCGAAGCGCAAAAGAACTGAGGGAAGCGGGATGAAGATGGCAATGAAATGGTCCGGCGCGCTGGCGCTGGCCGCCCTGATAAGTTTACCGCTGCAGGCGGCGGAGCCGGTGAAGGTCGGCTCGAAAATTGATACCGAAGGCGCGCTGCTGGGCAATATGATCCAGCAGGTGCTGGAAAGCCACGGCGTAAAAACGATTAATAAAATCCAGCTCGGCACCACGCCGGTGGTGCGCGGGGCGATTGTCGCCGGCGAGCTGGATATCTACCCGGAATATACCGGCAATGGCGCCTTCTTCTTCAAAGATGAAAACGACCCGGCGTGGAAGAATGCCCAACAGGGCTATGAGAAGGTGAAGCGCCTCGATCAGGAGAAACATCAGCTGGTATGGCTCACCCCGGCGCCGGCCAACAACACCTGGACTATCGCCGTGCGCCAGGACCTGGCGGAGAAAAATAAGCTGACCTCGCTGGCCGACCTCAGTCGCTACCTGAAGCAGGGCGGCGAATTTAAGCTGGCGGCTTCGGCGGAATTTATTGAGCGCCCGGACGCGCTGCCGGCGTTTGAAAAAGCGTATGGCTTCAACCTCAACCAGAACCAGCTGCTGTCGCTGGCCGGGGGCGATACGGCGGTGACCATCAAAGCGGCGGCGCAACAGACCTCCGGCGTTAACGCGGCGATGGCCTACGGCACCGATGGCCCGGTGGCGGCCCTGGGGTTACAGACGCTGAGCGACCCGCAGGGCGTGCAGCCGATATATGCCCCGACGCCGGTGGTGCGCGAGGCGGTGCTCAAGGCCTACCCGCAGATCGCCGACTGGCTGCAGCCGGTCTTCGCCAGCCTCGATGAAAAAACGCTGCAGCAGCTGAACGCCCGCATTGCGGTGGAGGGCCAGGATGCGAAGCGCGTGGCGGCAGATTATCTGCAGCAGAAAGGCCTGCTGAAGTAAGCCACCGGTGACCATTCGCTGTACTCATCGCGTCGGCCTGCTGCTGACAGGTCTGCTGCTGGTTACGCTGGCGCTGCCGTTTATTACTTACGCGCCGAATCGCTTACTCTCCGGCGAAGGGCGCGGGCTGTGGCAGGTAATGCCCTGGCTCGCCGGCGTTCAGCTGGCGGCGGCCCTTGCCGGGATGCTGCTTTGCTGGCTGCCAGGCAGGGCCGCGCCGCTTCTTCACCTGCTGCTGGCCGAACTGCTCTTCCCGCTGCTTATCTGGGGCAGCGGCCAGGCGGCGCTTGAGCTCTCCCGCCACGGCTCGCCGCTGGCGCGCACCTCGCCCGGCAGCGGCCTGTGGTTGTCGCTGGCGCTTTGTCTGCTGCTGGCCAGCGAGGCCATCCGTCATCTTACCGTCCGGCCGCTCTGGCGCTGGCTGCTCAATGCGCAAGTCTGGCTGTTGCCCATCATCCTGCTCGCTATCGGGGCGCTCGATCAGCTCTCCTTGCTGAAGGAGTATGCCAACCGTCAGGAGGTATTTGATGACGCCCTGCGCCAGCATCTGCTTCTGCTGTTCGGCACCCTGCTGCCGGGCCTGCTGATTGGCCTGCCGCTGGGGGTATGGCTGTGGCGGCGTCCGCGCTGGCAGGCGCCAGCTTTCACCGCGCTCAATGTGATCCAGACTATTCCGTCGGTAGCGCTTTTTGGCCTGCTGATTGCGCCGCTTGCCGGTCTGGCGCGTTATTTCCCGACGCTGGGCGAGCTGGGCGTCTCCGGGACCGGCGTGGCGCCAGCCCTGATCGCTCTCACTCTCTATGCGCTACTGCCGCTGGTGCGCGGGGTGGTGACCGGCCTGCAGCAGGTACCGCAGGATGCCCTGGAAAGCGCGACGGCAATGGGCATGAGCGCCGGGCAGCGCTTTCGTCAGGTGCAGCTTCCGCTGGCGATGCCGGTACTGCTGCGCAGCCTGCGGGTGGTCAGCGTGCAAACCGTCGGCATGGCGGTAGTGGCCGCGCTGATCGGCGCCGGCGGCTTTGGCGCGCTGGTTTTTCAGGGGCTGCTGAGCAGTGCGCTGGATCTGGTGCTGCTGGGCGTGGTGCCGACCATTGCCCTGGCGGTGGTGGTGGATGCCCTGTTCGCCCTGTGGGGCGCCTGGCTAAAAGGAGAGGCCAATGATTGAATTTCAAGGGGTCAGCAAAGTGTTTGCCGGCCACCCGGCGGTGAAGGACCTGACCCTGGAGCTGCGCGAAGGCGCTTTCTCGGTGCTGGTGGGGACTTCCGGCTCGGGCAAGTCGACGACGCTGAAGATGATCAACCGTCTGCTGGAGCCGGACCGGGGCACTATTCGCTTTGCCGGCGAGGACATTCGCCAGCAGCCGGTCCTGACCCTGCGGCGGCGGATGGGCTATGCCATCCAGTCCATCGGCCTGTTTCCCCACTGGACGGTGGCGCAGAATATCGCCACCGTGCCGCAGCTGCAAAGATGGCCGCAGGCAAGGATCGCCGACCGGATCGACGAGCTGATGGCGCTGCTGGGGCTGGAGGCGACGCTGCGCGACCGTTACCCGCATCAGCTCTCCGGCGGCCAGCAGCAGCGGGTGGGGGTGGCGCGGGCGCTGGCGGCAGATCCGGAGGTGCTGTTGATGGATGAGCCCTTCGGCGCCCTCGACCCGGTGACCCGCGAGGCGCTGCAGCAGGAGATGCTGCGCATCCACCGTCTGCTGGGACGGACGATTGTGCTGGTGACCCATGATATTGACGAAGCGCTGCGTCTGGCGGACCACCTGGTGCTGATGGACGGGGGCGAGGTGGTCCAGCAGGGGGCGCCGCTGGAGATGCTCCTGCGACCGAAAAATAGCTTTGTACAGACCTTTTTTGGTCGTAGCGAGCTGGGCGTGCGCCTGCTGTCGCTGCGCGAGGTGGGGGACTATTTGCGTCCCGACGAACGGCTGGCGGGCGAGGGGCTGACCGTCACCATGACCCTGCGGGAAGCGCTGTCGCAGTTTGTCGCCCGGCGCTGCGAGACGCTGCCGGTGGTCGATGCCGAAGGCAGGCCCTGCGGTACGCTGCATTTTGCCGATCTGCTGCGTCAGGAGATGAGCCATGAAGGCGCTTCGTGAGCCGCTGTGGTGGCTTATCGCGCTGTTTATCGGCCTGCTGGCAGGGCTGCCCTACAGCGCGCCGCTGTTCAGTCGGCTGTTCCCGGAGCTGCCGCGGCCGGTCTACCAGCAGGAGAGCTTCTGGGCGCTCACTCTCGATCACGGCTGGCTGGTGGTGGCGTCCAGCCTCGCGGCAACGGCAATCGGGCTGGGGGCTGGGGTGGCGGTCACCCGGCCCGCCGGCGGCGCGTTTCGTCCGCTGGTGGAGACCATCGCCGCTATCGGGCAGACCTTTCCGCCGGTGGCGGTGCTGGCGATGGCGGTGCCGGTGCTGGGCTTTGGCTGGCTGCCGGCGCTGATAGCCCTCGCGCTGTATGGCATACTGCCGGTGCTGCAGGGGACGCTGGCCGGGCTGGGTTCGATACCGCCGGGGGTGTCAGGTGTGGCTGAAGGGATGGGAATGACCGGCTGGCAGCGTCTGTATAAGGTGGAGCTACCGCTGGCGGCCCCGGTGATCCTGGCGGGGATCCGCACCTCGGTCATCGTCAATATTGGTACCGCGACCATTGCCTCGACGGTGGGGGCCAGTACGCTCGGGACGCCGATCATCATCGGCCTGAGCGGCTTTAATACCGCCTATATTGTTCAGGGGGCGCTGCTGGTGGCCCTGGCGGCGATTATCGTCGACCGCGCGTTTGAGCGTCTGACCCGCTGGATCAGCCGACACCGCCACGCACAATAAAGGAATAGCCGGCCAGCATTACGCCGCTGATCCCGCCGATGGCCATAAGTAAGAAGAGGGTGACGACCGCGATTTTCGCTGGCTTCATAATAGGCTCCTGATGTTAACAGGGGGATTATACGGTGAAGCGCAGGTGTTAATGAAACATTAATTGCGGTTTAGCGCGCCGCGCCGGGCTTTTTGCCGCGTTTGCTGCGCAACGCGCCGCAAAAAAGTGTGATCCTGGCCGTCATTTTTCATTTTTATGCAGGGCTTCAAAGAAAGTTTTCGCCAGGCAGGGTATGGTACGCGCTTTCAGGCATGTGTGGTTTGCGGGTATGTACGAGTTTGATCTGGTGTTGCTGCTGCTTCAGCAGATGTGCGTATTTTTGGTCATCGCGTGGTTGATGAGCAAAACCCGACTGTTTATCCCCCTGATGCAAGTCACCGTTCGCCTGCCGCACAAGCTGCTGTGCTACGTCACCTTCTCCATTTTCTGCATTATGGGGACCTATTTCGGTCTGCATATCGAAGACTCCATCGCCAACACCCGCGCCATCGGCGCCGTGATGGGCGGCCTGCTCGGCGGGCCGGTGGTCGGCGGGCTGGTAGGGCTCACCGGCGGCCTGCACCGCTACTCGCTGGGGGGAATGACCGCCTTAAGCTGCATGGTCTCCACCATCGTTGAGGGGCTGCTGGGCGGTCTGGTGCACAGCGTGCTGGTCAAACGCGGCCGGCCGGACAAAGTCTTTAGCCCGCTGACCGCCGGGGCGATCACCTTCGTGGCCGAGCTGGTGCAGATGATGATCATTCTGCTGATTGCCCGCCCGTTCCAGGACGCCCTGCATCTGGTGCAGAGCATTGCCGCGCCGATGATGGTCACCAATACCGTCGGAGCGGCGCTGTTTATGCGCATTCTGCTGGATAAACGGGCGATGTTTGAGAAGTACACCTCCGCCTTTTCCGCCACGGCGCTGAAGGTGGCGGCGTCCACCGAGGGGATCCTGCGTCAGGGATTCAACGAAGAGAATAGCATGAAGGTGGCCCAGGTGCTGATCCAGGAGCTGGACATCGGCGCGGTGGCGATCACCGATCGCGACAAGCTGCTGGCGTTTACCGGCATCGGCGACGACCACCATCTGCCGGGCAAGCCTATTTCCTCCTCGTATACGCAACGGGCGATTGAGACCGGGGAGGTGGTCTACGCCGACGGCAACGAGGTGCCTTACCGCTGCTCGATTCATCCGCACTGTAAGCTGGGGTCGACGCTGGTGATCCCCCTGCGCGGCGAGAACCAACGGGTGATAGGCACCATTAAACTGTATGAGGCGAAAAATCGCCTGTTCAGTTCGATCAACCGCACCCTCGGGGAGGGGATTGCCCAGCTGCTGTCGGCGCAGATCCTCGCCGGACAGTACGAGCGGCAGAAGGCGCTGCTGACGCAATCCGAAATCAAGCTCCTGCACGCCCAGGTCAACCCGCACTTCCTGTTTAACGCGCTTAACACGCTGAAGGCGGTGATCCGCCGCGACAGCGATCAGGCCGGCCAGCTGGTGCAGTATCTATCGACCTTCTTTCGCAAGAACCTGAAACGGCCGACGGAAATTGTCACTCTTGCCGATGAGATCGAGCATGTTAACGCCTATCTGCAGATTGAGAAGGCTCGCTTTCAGGCTAACCTGCAGATCCAGATGGCGGTGCCGGAAGGGCTGGCGCATCACCAGCTGCCGGCCTTTACCCTGCAGCCGATCGTGGAGAACGCCATTAAGCATGGTACATCGCAACATCTTGGCGTCGGCGAAATTACCATCCGCGCCAGCCAGGACGATCGCTGGCTGCAGCTGGATATCGAAGATAACGCCGGGCTGTACCGGGCCAACCCCCAGGCCAGCGGGCTGGGGATGAATCTGGTGGACAGGCGGCTGCGGGCGCGTTTTGGCGCCGACTGCGGCATCAGCGTCACCTGCGAGCCGGAGCGCTTTACCCGTGTCACCCTACGTCTGCCCCTGGAGGAGAATGCATGCTGAGAGTATTGATCGTCGATGATGAGCCGCTGGCGCGGGAAAACCTGCGCATTTTGCTGGAGACACAGCGCGATATCGAGATCGTCGGCGAGTGCGGCAACGCGGTGGAGGCCATTGGCGCGGTGCATAAGCTGCGTCCCGACGTGCTGTTTCTCGACATCCAGATGCCGCGCATCAGCGGTCTGGAGATGGTCGGGATGCTCGACCCGGAGCACCGCCCCTATATCGTGTTTCTCACCGCCTTTGATGAATACGCGGTGAAAGCCTTTGAGGAGCATGCCTTTGACTATCTGCTGAAGCCGATTGAAGCTGCCCGGCTGGAGAAAACCCTCGCCCGCCTGCGCCAGGAGCGTAATCTGCAGGATGTGTCGCTGCTGGATGATGCTCAGCAGACGCTGAAATACATTCCCTGTACCGGCCACAGTCGTATCTGGCTGCTGCAGATGGAGGATGTGGCCTTCGTCAGCAGCCGGATGAGCGGCATCTACGTGACCGACCGCGAGGGAAAAGAGGGCTTTACCGAACTGACCCTGCGCACCCTTGAGAGCCGCACGCCGTTGCTGCGCTGCCATCGCCAGTATCTGGTGAATATGGCGCACCTGAAGGAGATTCGCCTGGAGGAGAATGGTCAGGCGGAGCTGCTGATGCGCGCCGGGCAAACGGTGCCGGTGAGCCGACGCTATTTAAAAAGCCTGAAAGAGGCGATTGGCCTGTAAAGCTGGTACACTGCGCCCCATTGCATCATCGACAGTAAAAGGCCCTCATGCTCAGTAATGATATTCTTCGTAGCCTGCGCTACACCCTGAAAGTCAATAATAACGATATGGTGCGCATTCTCGCGCTCTCCGCTATGGAATCCACCGCCGCCAGCTTCGACACCTGGACGACGAAAGAGGATGAAGAGGGCTTTGTTCGCTGCCCGGACATTATCCTGTCGGGTTTCCTGAACGGCCTTATCTATGACAAGCGCGGCAAAGATGATTCGGCCCCGGAGCTGGCGCTGGAGCGTCGGGTGAATAACAACACGGTGCTGAAAAAGCTGCGGATCGCCTTCTCGCTGAAAACGGACGATATCCAGGCGATTATGAGCGAGCAGAAATACCGGGTGTCGGTGCCGGAGATCACCGCCATGATGCGCTCGCCTGACCACAAAAACTACCGCGAGTGCGGCGACCAGTTTCTGCGCAATTTCCTGCGCGGACTGACCCAGCGGGTGCATAACCCGAAGGCGTGATTTTTTGCCGGGAGGCGGCTTCGCCTGACCCGGCCTACAACGACTGCCCCCGGGCGCGTGCTAGCATAGCGCCGCCGGGCAAAAAAAAGCCGGAGATACTCTCCGGCTTTTTTGTTATTTCACCTGCTGACCCGGCTTGGCGCCGTCGTCAGGGCTTAACAGGAAGATATCCTTCCCGCCAGGGCCGGCGGCCATCACCATGCCCTCGGAGATGCCGAAGCGCATTTTGCGCGGCGCCAGGTTGGCGACCATCACCGTCAGGCGACCAATCAGCGGCTGCGGATCCGGATAGGCGGAGCGGATGCCGGAGAAGACGTTACGTTTTTCGCCGCCGAGATCCAGCGTCAGGCGCAGTAGCTTGTCGGAGCCCTCGACGAATTCCGCGTTTTCAATCAGCGCCACGCGCAGATCGACTTTGGCGAAATCGTCAAAGGTGATGGTCTCCTGAATCGGATCGTCCGCCAGCGGACCGGTGACCGGCGCCGCGGTGGCTTTCACCTCTTCTTTAGAGGCTTCTACCAGGGCTTCCACCTGCTTCATCTCGATACGGTTGTACAGCGCCTTGAACGGATTGACCTTATGCGCCAGCAGCGGCTGCTGAATGGCGTCCCAGCTCAGTTCGCTGTTGAGGAACGCTTCCGCACGCGCGGCCAGCTGCGGCAGGACCGGCTTCAGCCAGGTCATCAGCACGCGGAACATATTCAGGCCCATGGTGCAGATGGCCTGCAGGTCGGCGTCGCGGCCTTCCTGTTTCGCCACCACCCACGGCGCCTGCTCGTCGACGTAGCGGTTAGCCACGTCGGCGAGGGCCATGATTTCGCGGATGGCCTTACCGAACTCGCGGCTGTCCCATGCTTCGCCGATGCTTTCCGCCGCGTCGGTGAAGGTTTTGTACAGCGCCGGGTCGGCCAGCTCCGCGGCCAGCACGCCGTCGAAACGCTTGCTGATAAAGCCGGCGTTGCGCGAGGCGAGGTTAACCACCTTGTTGACGATGTCGGCGTTCACGCGCTGCACGAAATCTTCCAGGTTCAGGTCGATGTCATCGATGCGTGAAGAGAGCTTGGCGGTGTAGTAGTAGCGCAGGCTGTCGGCATCGAAATGATTTAACCAGGTGCTGGCCTTGATAAAGGTGCCGCGCGACTTGGACATCTTGGCGCCGTTGACCGTCACGTAGCCGTGTACGAACAGGTTAGTCGGCTTACGGAAGTTGCTGCCTTCCAACATCGCCGGCCAGAACAGGCTGTGGAAGTAGACAATGTCTTTGCCGATAAAGTGATACAGCTCGGCCGTGGAATCTTTCTTCCAGTATTCGTCGAAGCTGGTGGTGTCGCCGCGCTTGTCGCACAGGTTCTTGAAGGAGCCCATGTAGCCGATCGGCGCGTCCAGCCAGACGTAGAAATATTTGCCCGGCGCGTTGGGAATTTCGAAGCCGAAGTACGGCGCATCGCGGGAGATGTCCCACTGCTGCAGGCCGGATTCGAACCACTCCTGCATCTTGTTCGCGACCTGCTCCTGCAGGGCGCCGCTGCGGGTCCACGCCTGCAGCATTTCGCTGAACGACGGCAGGTCGAAGAAAAAGTGCTCGGAGTCACGCATCACCGGCGTGGCGCCGGAGACCACCGATTTCGGGTCGATAAGCTCGGTAGGGCTGTAGGTCGCGCCGCACACTTCGCAGTTATCGCCATACTGGTCCGGAGATTTGCACTTCGGACAGGTGCCTTTCACAAAACGGTCCGGCAGGAACATGCCTTTTTCCGGATCGTAGAGCTGAGAGATGGTGCGGTTTTTAATAAAACCGTTCTCTTTCAGGCGGGTGTAGATAAGCTCCGACAGCTCGCGGTTCTCGTCGCTGTGCGTCGAGTGATAATTATCATAGCTGATGTCGAAGCCGGCGAAATCGGTCTGATGCTCCTGACTCATTTCGCCAATCATCTGCTCCGGAGTGATACCGAGCTGCTGCGCTTTGAGCATAATCGGCGTGCCGTGGGCGTCGTCGGCGCAGATGAAGTTGACCTCGTGGCCGCGCATTCGCTGGTAACGGACCCAGACATCAGCCTGGATGTGCTCCAGCATGTGGCCGAGGTGGATGGAGCCGTTGGCGTACGGCAGGGCGCACGTTACCAGAATTTTCTTCGCGACTTGAGTCATAGTGAGCATTACATCTTCTGTTGTAAAAAGGGCTTCCGATATTACCAAAAGGGCTGTGGGTGCGCCATAAATGGCTGCCCATATATGGATAATCGTTACCTGTGATAAACTCTGTGATTACTGAAAGCATCTCAAAACAACAAAGGAGTCGGGATGAATTCGCAATCCCAGGCCAAATCCCCTGAGCGCCTACGTGCGATGGTCGCCGGGACGCTGGCCAATTTCCAGCACCCAACCCTGAAGCATAATCTCACCGCCCTTAAGGCGCTGCACCATGTCGCCTGGCTGGACGATACCGTCCATATTGAACTGCAAATGCCGTTCGTCTGGAGCAGCGCCTTCGAAGCGCTGAAAGAGCAGTGCAGCGCCGAACTGCTGCGCATCACCGGCGCGAAGGCCATCGACTGGAAGCTGACCCACAGCATCGCGACCCTCAAGCGGGTGAAAAACCAGCCCGGGGTCAACGGCGTGAAAAACATTATCGCCATCAGCTCCGGCAAAGGCGGCGTCGGTAAATCTTCTACTGCCGTAAACCTGG
The DNA here is from genome assembly GCF_021184225.1 of Klebsiella sp. KPN54798. NCBI lineage: Bacteria > Pseudomonadati > Pseudomonadota > Gammaproteobacteria > Enterobacterales > Enterobacteriaceae > Klebsiella > Klebsiella sp. KPN54798. Next base: position 1,641,977 of record NZ_CP089234.1, read on the forward strand.
CGCTGGCCCTGGCGGCGGAAGGGGCGAAGGTGGGCATTCTGGATGCCGATATCTATGGTCCGTCGATTCCGACCATGCTGGGTGCGGAAGACAGCCGCCCGACCTCGCCGGACGGCACCCATATGGCGCCGATCATGAAATATGGTCTGGCAACCAACTCCATCGGCTACCTGGTGACCGACGACAACGCCATGGTCTGGCGTGGGCCGATGGCCAGCAAGGCGCTGATGCAGATGCTGCAGGAGACGCTGTGGCCGGACCTCGACTACCTGGTGCTGGATATGCCGCCGGGCACCGGCGACATCCAGCTGACCCTGGCGCAGAACATCCCGGTGACCGGCGCGGTGGTGGTCACCACGCCGCAGGACATCGCGCTGATCGACGCCAAAAAAGGCATCGTGATGTTCGAGAAAGTGGAAGTGCCGGTGCTGGGGATCGTGGAAAACATGAGCATGCATATCTGCAGCAACTGCGGGCACCACGAGCCTATCTTCGGCACCGGCGGCGCGCAAAAACTGGCCGAGAAATACCACACCCAGCTGCTGGGCCAGCTGCCGCTGCATATTACGCTGCGGGAAGATCTGGATAACGGCACGCCGACGGTGGTGGCGCGTCCGGACAGCGAATTTACCGACATCTACCGCCAGCTGGCGGGCCGGGTGGCGGCCCAGATGTACTGGCAGGGAGAAGTGATCCCGGGTGAGATTGCCTTCCGCGCCGTTTAAGGCCGCGGCGAGCGCATTAGCCAGTATCTGCCCTCGGGCGACGCGCCCTGTGCTTCGATGGTCCAGCCATGACGCTGGTAGAAGCGCAGGGCGTTTTTATTTTCCATCAGGCACTTCAGCGTTCCGCTGGCGGTAAAGGTCCGTTCGACCTGCGCCAGCAGCGCGCTGCCGATATGTTTGCCCTGCCAGTCGGGGTCGACAAACAGATGGTGAAGGAAATTATCGGCGGTCCATACGGCGGCAAAGCCCACCGGCTGGCCGTCACATTCCGCGACCCACAGCTGTTCATCCGCAGTGGCGGCATCGAAATCCTCCAGCCGCCACGCCGCGGCGGGAAGCCAGGTCCACGATAAACTGCGCGCCCGCAGGAAGATCTGGCGCAGCGCCGGAGAGTCCGCTGGCTCGCCGGGGCGGACGTGGAGATTGCGCGGATCAGCGATGATAGAAGATCTCGCCATCGTACACTTTGAGGATTTTGCCTTCGGTATCGGTGATCAGCACGTAGTTACCGCCCATATAGGTCCAGTGGCTGCCGGCGTCCGGCGCAGGCAGGTTACGCTGCTGCCACTGTTTAATGTTGTATTCCGGGGTGAGATACATCGCCGGAACGGTGTCGCCGATGTGAAACTGGGTGAAATCGGCGGTGAACTCTTTCAGCGCATACTGATCGATCCCCGCGGCAGTAGCCGTCCAGCTGGCGCCAGCGGTGGCAAGAAGTACGCCCAGAAGCATCATTTTTGTTTTACGCATAGTTTCCTCAATATTACCTGGACTCAAAATAGCAGCCTCGTATCATTCCTGATGCGTTGCTGAAATGGCAAGCACTGGATTTTTAAAAAGTGTAAGCAAAACGCGGCGCAAGTCTTGTGCCGCTTGCGTTGCAGCGACGGTGATGCGTATTTTGGGAGCAATCTGAAGCAGGGGAGAATCGGCATGTTCAGGCTGGAAGATCTGACCTTATTTGTCCGCGCCGCGGCGCTGGGCAGTTTTAGCGACGCGGCGCGCGAGGCCGGGCAGCAGCCGGCGCAGGTCAGCGCGGCGATTAAGCGTCTGGAGACGATCCTCAATATTCGCCTGTTTGCCCGTTCGACCCGCAGCCTGCGCCTGACGCCGGAGGGGGAGACCTGGCTGCCCTACGCCACCCAGATGCTCGATACTCTCGAGGCCGGTCTGCAGAAGATCCAAACCCCGGACGATGAAGTTCGCGGCATGTTGCAAATTGCCGTGCCGTCGGACCTCGGGCGTAATCTGCTCCTGACCCTGTTCCGCGATTTCCGCCAACGCCACCCGGCGCTGCGCCTGCGGCTGCTCTTTTCCGATCAGCTGACCGACGTGTTTAAAGATCCGGTGGACGTTGCGTTTCGCTATGGCAATAACGACGATGCCTCGTTTATCTCGCTGCCGGTGGCGCCGGAAAATCGTCGGGTGCTGGTGGCCTCGCCTGAGTGGATCGCCCGCCATGGCGAACCGCAGACCCTCGAGGAACTCAGCCAGCACAATGCGTTGATCTACATTTTGCGCGGCCGTCCGTTCGACCGCTGGTCGCTGAGCCTCGACGGCGTGGTTCAGCAGCAGAAGGTTTCCGGCACGGTGATGAGCGACGACGCCGAAGTGATCCGTCGGCTGGCGATCGCCGGGGAGGGCATTGCCTATAAATCGATGCTCGACGTCAGCGACGATCTGCGGGCGGGGCGCCTGCGGCGCCTGCTGCCGCGTTATCAGGGGGATGTAGTGCCGTTGAATCTGATTTGTCCGCACCGCAAACAGCTCTCTGCCGCGGTGCGTTTGTTATATGAAGAGGTGAAATCACATTGTGAAGGGCTTAATGCCTGACTAAGGTCGCGAAGTAATACACCAGCGGGACGGCCAATACCCACAGGCCAATCGGGATCTCCCGCCACTTACCGGCGATAGCCTTGATCACAATGTAAAACAGCAGCCCGCCGGCAATCCCGGTGCCAAAGCTGTTGGCGATAAGGGTGATCATCACCATCATCAGCACCGGCAGCCCGTCGGTGAAGTTGGCAAGATCCACTTTGCGCAGGCCGCTGAACATGTTCAGGCCAATCAGGATCAGCGCCGGGGCGGTGGCTTCTTTCGGGATCATCAACGCCACCGGCGTGAACAGCAGCATCAGCAGGAACATTACCGCCGCCGACAGGGCGGTGAGGCCGGTTTTGCCGCCCGCTTCCGCTGCCGCCGAAGATTCAATCAGCGCCGTCGCCGCCGGAATGCCCACCCACGGGCCGAGCGCGGCGGCAATCGAATCGACCATGAACGGGCGATTAATCTGCGGCATGTTGCCTTCTTCATCCAGCAGACCCGCCTCGCCGCCCACCGCCAGCGTTGTCCCCATGGTGGAGAAAAACTCAGATGCGAAAAAGACGAACAGGAACGGCAGGAAGGCGATGTTTAACGCCCCCAGCAGGTCAACCTGTCCCAGCACCGGCGCCAGCGAGTGGGGGGCATCGATAAAATGCGTCGGCAGTTTAGTCACGCCGAACGGGATACCCACCAGGGTAGCGCACAGAATGGCCCACAAAATGGCGCCCGGAACCTTACGCGCCTGCAGGGCTATCGCCAGGAACAGGCCGCACAGCGCCACCAGCGCGCCGGGGGCGAGAAAGTCGCCGAGCATCAGGGCGTTGGTTTTCGCATTGGCCAGCACCAGCCCGGCATTGCGAAAACCGAGGACGGTGACAAACAGGCCGATGGAGGCCGTCAATCCCAGCTTGATCGACTGCGGCACCGAGCGGGTGACCACTTCGCGCAGGCCAAAGCGGGTCAGCAGGAAGAAGAGGATCCCCGACCAGCAGGCAATTCCGAGGCCAGTCTGCCAGCCAATCCCTTCGCTACCAGCCAGCGTCACCCCCACCAGCACCGAGCCGCCAATGCCCGGGCCGACGATAAACGGCAGGTTGGCATAAAACGCCATCAGCAGCGAGCCGACGACGAAGACCAGAATGGTGCCGGTGGTGGCGGCGCCTTTATCCATCCCGCCGATCGCCAGCAGCCCCGGGATGACCACCAGTAAATAGGCGGCGGCGAGGAAACCGGTGATCCCGGCCAGGCATTCGGTGCGTAGCGTGCCGCCGCGCGAGCGCAGCGCAAAGCGGCGCTCCAGCCAGTTAGCGCGGGCGGAAGAGTGAAGTGTGTTATCGGCCATGCTCAGGCTCCCTGAGGATTATTGTTGTGATCGGTTGGCTCCGGGATCTCCCGGCAGGCTATCAACGGGTCGACTATCTGGCGGCTGCCGCCGTCGGTCAGACCCAAATCGGTTAAATGCGGCCCGGCGTTACAGGCAAGGCAGGTGCCTTCAATGGCCTTGAAGACCCGGTACGGCGGCTCCCAGTCGGCGACTTGGCTGCTCAGATCGCGCAGCTCGCGGAACTGACGCGCCAGTTCCGCGGCCGGGAGATCCGACAGCATGCCGGCAATCGGCATCGCCACATGGGCAAGGATCTCGCCCTGTTGCGCCAGCGCCATCCCGCCGCCGGAGGCGATAAGCTGGTTGGCCGCCAGCGCCATATCATTAGCGTCGCGCCCGAGCACCACCAGATTATGCGAGTCGTGGGAGTAGCTGGTGGCGATGGCGCCGTGCAGCTCACCCCAGCCTTCAAGCAGGGCGATTTGCGGCGTCGCCTGATGGCGGCCGTGGCGGTGCTTGACCCAGATCAGACTGAAGCCGGCGGGCAGCTGGACTTTCCCGTCACGAACCTGCACTTCCACTTCGCCCCACTGGGTGAAGCGCGCGCCGCGGATATGGCGCAGGCGGGCGATGCCGTGACGAATGCCCTGGACGCGCAGAATAAAGTCATCGGCGCGGAGGGGGGCGATCTGCAAAGTATCGCGCGGCGGCGTGACGCCCGCGGCGGGCGCGATCGGTGTCAGCAGGTTGCCCGCGCGGGCCAGCAGCTTACCGCCTACGTAGACTTCGCGGGCCACCAGTTTCTCCAGGGAATCAAACACCACCAGATCGGCGCGCCGCCCGGCGGCAATCAGCCCAAGATCGTGGCGCTGCAGGCGAATAGCGGCGTTGAGGGTGGCGAATCGCAGCGCATCGACCGCCGGTAAACCGTGCTCGATCAGCAGATTAAGCAGGGCGATGATGCCGCCTTTCTCCAGTAGTATATCCGGCGGCACGTCATCGGTGCAGACGGTGATCTGCGAGGAGAGGTGCGGCAGCGTTTTTAACGCCGCGACGATATCCGGCAGCAGATAGGGGTGCGAGCCGCGGATCTCGATCGTCAGCCCGGCGCGCAGTTTTTCCAGCGCGTCGTCCGCCGAGGTCAGTTCGTGATCGGAGGTGACGCCGGCGGCGAGGTAGGCCTGCAGGTCAGCGCCGCTCAGGCCGCGGGCGTGGCCTTCAATCAGTTTGCCGCTGTTGAGACCGGCCTGGACAATCTCCTGCATCCGCTCGCTACCGTGCAGCACGCCGTGCATATCCATCACCTCCGCCACGCCGCGCACTTCCGGCCAGCCGAGCATGGTCTCCATCTCCTCGCCGGCGAAATCAGCGCCGGACATTTCGAGACCCGGCGTGGAGGGGACGCTGGACGGCGCGGCGACCATCACCTGCAGCGGCAGATGGCGGCTGGCGTCCACCGCATAGCGCACGCCAGCGACGCCGAGGACGTTGGCCAGCTCATGCGGATCCCAGAACACTGCGGTGGTGCCCTGGGTGAGGACGATTTCCGCATAGCGCTCCGGCGGCAGGTGCGAGCTTTCGAGATGCACGTGGGTGTCCATCAGGCCGGGGGACAGGTAGCCACCGGCCAGGGAACGCACTTCATGGGCGTCTTCGCGACTGCCGCGCGGGTGGACGCTGGCGATCATCTCGCCGACGATACCGACGTCAGCGGGGCGAATTTCGCCCGTGGCCATATCGACGATCTGCGCATCGATCAGCAGCAGATCAAACGGGGATTCACCGCGCGCGGCCTGCACGGCGCGACGGCGGACTTGAGCATTGCTGGACATAACCACTCCGGCACAAGGATAATGCGGATACTCTAGGGGCACAGCAAACGTTTGCCCAGATGAATAAATTTATCACCCGATAAGCTCGGGTTATTGTGCAGGACCACCGTAGCGAACCCGATGATGAACGAACCCTGGCAGCGGCTGCCCGCGCTCTCTCTTAAACAGCTTCAGTATTTCGTCACCCTGGCCCAGCTGCGCCATTTTACCGATACCGCCAGTCGGCTGGCGATTAGCCAGCCGGCGCTGAGCAGCGCCCTGCGGCAGATTGAAACGGTACTCGGCGGTAAGCTGGTCAACCGTACCGCTGCGACGGTCACTCTGACTGAACTGGGGGCGGCGATGTTACCCCACGCCCAGCGGATCCTCAGCGTGGCGCAGGCGGCCTTTTCCGATATGCAGCAGATCGTCGAGGCGGGCGGCGACGGGACGGTGCGCATCGGCCTGGTGCCGTCGGTCAGTTCGCTGCTGTTTCCTCTGCTGCCGCAGACCCTGGCCCAGGCCTTTCCGCGCCTGCGCATTGAATTTCACGATCAGACCAACGATGCGCTTATCCAGGCGCTGCTGCGCGGCGAGATTGATTTCGGTATCGGGGCGATCGACAGCTCAGTGCCTGCTGAACTGCTGGTCTATCCGCTGCGCGAAGATCCCTTTGTGGCGGTGCTGCACCGCGACGATCCGCTGGCCGCGCAGGCGCACTTGCCGTGGAAGCAGCTGGTGGGGCGGGATATTGCCGTCTTCTCGAAGGGCAATATTCAACGGCTGGTGGCGGCATTAGTGGAGAGCCATCGCCTGACGCTGACCACCCGCTACCAGGTGGACTATATCGAAACCCTGTATGGTCTGGTGCGCTCGCGCTTAGCGGTGGCCATTCTGCCGGCGCTGTACACCACCCATCTGCAGGACCCGGCGCTCCAGGTCGCCCAGTTGCAGCAGCCGGCGCTGACCCGTACGGTGGCCCTGATGCGCGGCCCGCAGGCGCTGCCGCCGCTTATCGAAGCCTGTTTTTCCCTGCTGCAGGGAGAATTGCGTCGCGCTGATGCCTGATCCGCACATTGATTATCGTGGCGGGGGGATCAAAAAATCCCCCGCGGCCTGACCGGCGACGGGGGATGTCCGTGTTAAACGCTTATGGTGTGACGATATTGAACCAGAAGGCAAACGTGTCCATGTAGCTCAGCATCTCGTCGAGCTTAGCGCCATTACCGCTAATCTTGACCTTGCCCTGAGCTTCAGCCTGCTTCAGCGTTTCCTGCTTGAGGATAATCTTATTCAGGGTGTCGCGGCTGAGCGAGATGCTGGCGTCGGCATTGTCCGCCACCGCATTGGCGGTATGGTTAAGCACGCCGTTTTCCAGCTCCAGTTTGTACTTGCCGCCGTCTTTACCCAGGTCGATATTAAAGACCGCTTTAGCCGCCCCGGCTTTTTCGCCGTTGATATGCACCCCGAGGTAATCGAAGAACATTTCTGGCGTCATCGCCCGCACGGTATCCGGGCTGGCGGTGTTCGGCGTCGGCAGTTTCTGCACGCCGTTACGTAGCTCCTGAGCGCCGGTGAGGTAGAAGTTGCGCCAGGTCCCGGCTTCCGCCTGATATCCGAGCTGCTCCAGGGCGTCGGCTTCAAGATCACGCGCCTGCTGATTGTCAGGATCGGCGAAGACGATTTTGCTGGTCACCTGGGCCACCCAGCGGTAGTTCCCCTGCTGGTAGTCGGCTTTGGCTTTCTGCATGATGGCATCGGCGCCGCCCATATATTCCACGAACTTCTTCGCCGCCTGTTCTGGCGGCAGCTCGTCGAGGGTGGCCGGGTTGCCATCAAACCAGCCGAGATAGAAGACGTAGGTCGCTTTCACATCGTGGCTAACGGAACCGTAGTAGCCGCGGCTGGACCACTGTTTCTCCAGCGAATCCGGCAGCTTGAAGTTGGCGGCGATCTCATCGCGGGTCATGCCTAAGTTCGCCATACGCAGGGTCTGGTCGTTGATATAGCGATACATATCGCGCTGACCTTTCATCAGCTTCACGATATTGTCGTTCCCCCAGGTCGGCCAGTGGTGCTGAGCGATAATCACTTCCGCCTCGTTGCCCCAGCGGTCGATGGCGGCGTTGATGTATTTCGACCACGCCAGCGGATCGCGGATTTTGGCGCCGCGCAGAGAGTAAGTGTTGTGCAGGGTATGGGTCACATCCTCTGCCGCCTCGATCATTTTCTTCTCTTTGACATACCACAACATTTCCGACGGCGCTTCCGAGCCCGGCGCCATCATAAAGTCATAGGTCAGACCGTCGATCACTTCCTGCTGACCGGTATGGGTAATGTAGTGGGTCGGCGGGATCAGCGTAACGGTACCCGCCGAGGTGGTGGTGCCGAGACCGGCGCCGACCTGTCCCTTAGCGTCCGGCTTCAGCAGGTTGCCGTACATGTAGCTGGCGCGGCGGCTCATCGCAGTACCGGCCATGATGTTCTCGGAAACCGCTTCCTCCATAAAGCCGGCAGGGGCGTAAATCTTCACTTTACCGGCCTTCACGTCAGCTTCATCGACTACGCCACGGATACCGCCGTAGTGGTCCACATGGCTGTGGGTAAACAGCACCGCCACCACCGGTTTTTTCGGCCGGTGGGCAAAATAGAGCGCCAGAGCCTCTTTGGCCGGTTCGGCGCTCAGCAAGGGGTCGATGACCGTAATCCCGGTTTTGCCTTCGATAATGGTCATATTGGAAAGATCGAGATTACGGATCTGGTAAACGCCGTCGGTAACTTTGAACAAGCCGCCGATATTGAGCAATTGTGACTGTCGCCACAGGCTGGGATTGACGGTGTCCGGCGCCTTTTCGCCTTCTTTGACGAAATCATATTTGGCGGGATCCCAGATAATATTTCCCTGTGCGCCTTTGAGCATCGCTGGCGGCAGGGGGGCGATAAAACCCTGATGGGCGTTATTAAAGTCGGTTTTATCCGCGAACGGCAGTTTGCGGTATAGCGCCTGATTCGCCTCACGCGTGGCCGGTGTGGCATCCTGTTGTAGCGCGGCGGCAAAGGCGGTTATCGACAAAGACGATAACATTCCGGCCAGCGTCAGATTTTTGGCTATCTGATTTAATTTCATCACTACCTCTCAGGTAATTTATTACGTGGGAATAAAAGCAATATTTCCCGCTTAAAAAGTGAATGGCTTGCGGTTTATTCTAAAGACTAATATTCCGCTGAATAGTCCCATATGGGACTGGCGCGGCGCCGCCAAAGGAGCCTCTCGTCTTTAGCAGGCGAGGACTGCTATACTGTCGCTAACGGCGCAGGCGAGGGCAGAGGATGAATTTCCAGGAAATACATAGTTATTATAAAACGTTAACCATAGCCGACTTTTTTGCTGATATCCTCGTGGAGGGTGAAGAGGTTATTCTCGCCGCCAGTAAAAATTGGCGTCCGGAGACAGGATATATTTATTTTTGTACCGAGGGTTCGTTATCAATATTAATGCCGGATAATGGATTGAGTATTGGTAATTCCATTGAGCATATGCCGATTGGCCTGATGGAGCGGTATTGCCCGCTGGCGAAATTTGAATATACAGGCAGTGGCCCGGTGACGCTGCGAAAAATCACTTACGCGGCCTTCGATCGTCTGTTTATTGAAAATCATCCGCAGCGCGTTGAGGCGCTGGCGAAAGTGCTGGTGTTCATGAGTATCTTTACCATCGACCTGCACAATGAACGCCGTCAGGTGACGAGCTATCAGACGATTCGCCCGATGCTATATCGCTATCTGTATCGGCAGCATACGCATGAGGGTGAAAATGAGGGACTGGCGTTATTTATCATCAGGCGTACCAATCTTTCGCGTACCCATGTTTTTCGCGTGCTGGCGGACTTAAAGGCGGGGGGATATATCACCATGAAACGTGGCAAGCTTATCTCTATCGATCGACCGTTGCCCGCAGAGTACTAAACGTCGCTGAGAAGGTAACAAGGCGGCATTCACCGCCCTGCTACCCACTACGCCCGTCAGCGAATCATTACGGCGTCACGATGTTAAACCAGAAGTCAAACGGGTCCATATAGCCAAGCATTTCATCGAGTTTAGCCCCGTTACCGCTGATTTTCACCTCACCCTTATCTTCCGCCTGCTTCAGGGTCTCTTCTTTGAGGATGATTTTGTTCAGGGTGGCGCGATCCAGCGTCAGGGTGGCATCCGCCTCTTTGGCTTGCGCATTCGCGGTGTGGTTCAGCACGCCGTTTTCCAGCTCCAGCTTATATTGGCCGCCATCGCTGCCGAGATCGATATTGAACACCGACTTCGCGTTACCCGCTTTTTCGCCATTGATATGGACCGCCAGATAATCAAAGAACATTTCCGGGGTCATGGCGCGGACGGTGTCCGGGCTGGCGGTGTTCGGGGTCGGGCCTTTTACCACACCGTTACGCAGCTCCTGGGCGCCGGTGAGATAGAAGTTACGCCACGGGCCGGACTCCGCCTGATAGCCTAACTGCTCCAGGGCATCGGCTTCCAGATTACGCGCCTGCTGGTTGTTAGGGTCGGCGAAGACGACTTTGCTCACCACCTGGGCAACCCAGCGGTAGTTACCCTGGTCATAGTCCTCTTTCGCTTTCTTCAGGATGGCATCCGCGCCACCCATGTAATCGACGAACTTCTTCGCCGCTTCTTCCGGCGGCAGTTCGTCAAGGGTGGCCGGGTTGCCGTCGAACCAGCCGAGATACAGCACGTAGGTGGCCTTCACATCGTGGCTGACCGAGCCGTAGTAGCCGCGGTTAGCCCAGGTATTGGCGAGGCTGTCCGGTAGCTTAAAGTTAGCGGCGATTTCATCGCGGGTCAGGCCTTCGTTAGCCATCCTCAGGGTCTGGTCGTTGATATAACGATACAGGTCACGCTGGCTCTTCAGCAGGTTCACCACGTTCTCGTTGCCCCAGGTCGGCCAGTGATGCTGGGCCATAATGATCTCAGCCTTATCGCCCCAGCGAACGATCGCCTGGTTGATATATTTCGACCACGGCAGCGGCTCACGGATCTTCGCCCCGCGCAGCGAGTAAGTGTTATGCAGGGTGTGAGTGACATCCTCTGCGGATTCGATCAGTTTCTTCTTCCTAATATTATTTGGTTGTCCACGTATTTCTATTCAGTTATAGCGGGAAGGCTGGAAAATTAACAAAAATTAAACACACAGGATTTATTGCCAGGTAGGGCTGAATCTGCGCAGAAAACGCCCCTGCAAGCATTTCAGTGCCGCACTTCACCAGCAGCGCTCGGGTCTGACGCACATCAATCAGTGTTAGAGTAGGGATTTCATGGCGGATAGTCTTTTTAACCGGCAACGTTTTCTGGTGGTGACTGTAGTGGATATTTTTAGTCGTGAGTGTCTGGCTAACCATGCCGGAATATAGCTGAAAGGCGAGGATGTGGTCAGCATAATGGAAGGAATACGGGGGCTGAATAAGCGCTTGCCAGTACGTATCCAGACGGATAACGGCAGCGAGTTTATCTCGAAAAGTCTGGGGAAATAGCTGTATGGGCACGGTGTCACGCTGGACTTCTCACGCCTAGGAAAACCAAAGGATAATCCGTTTATTGAGAAAGTCTGCGCAAACTTTCACTGGTTCCTCCCACGGGAAGATGCGCAGGACAAACTCGCCAAGTGGCGCAGGGAATATAATCATGATAGGGAGCATTCGTCACTTAATGACACGACTCTGGCTGAATTCATTCGAAGTCTTCGGAAAGACGAGGAGCTCTGATTTAGCACTGCACTGAATTTGTGCCATTGCCGCGAGTTATCAAATGTTGATGTGACAATATATTTAACCCAATGAGACTTAGGACTGCGAAAAGATGCATCCTTAACCAGAATGCATCATATTATAATGTAGATGACTATTGTTGAAATGAAATTAATTGCACCAATCCATAATCAAAGGAGGTTTAGCCAAGAGCTTCAAGGCTAGTGGCTCATATGATGCATTGAATGCAGATGCTAACCAGTAAACTGATTTAGCTTCCTCAGGCCGAAATATACCATTGAAATTTTTTAGACCGCGCTGCTTTCTTATGGCGTCAAGTTTTATTTTTGAATTTATAAATTCATTATGCGTTTTTTCTCCTGTGACATAGGGGGTCAGCCAGTTTATTCCTTTTTCAAGTGACGCATTATTTGGAGCAGTCCAATGGTACCAATCTTCACCGCGTGACATTGCGGCAAGTGCAGCCTGTAGTAGCGGCTGGAGGTCGTATACAACATAATGAATAGCATCTCGTTGTTTGAAGTCAACAACCTCCCCCTCACTATTCATGTTTTCTTCAATTTGCTTTTTAAATAATCTTCTTGATTCGTTAAAAAGGTGATCATTATCTGTTGCAACAGCTATTAATGTAATGAGTTTAATTCTGTGGCTTTGCCAGTTACTATACCAAGATATTCCTTTTGGTGCATTATTCATTCGAGTTATGTATCCATTTGCCCAACTATATAAATATTTGTTTATATCGCTGCGCTCTTGGGGTGATAGATTTGACTTAATAATTACGTACGTTTGAATTAATTGATCAAAAACAGTTTCATTTATGGGGTGATATTCCGGCTCATAAGTGTTAATCCAAGCTAGAAGATATTCTTTCGATGCTTCAAACCACTCATTTCCCAATCCATTTTTCCATGCGATCGCACTTACTAACATTAGGCGCAGATCTTTTTCCGATTTAATGCTTTGAATATAAATATCTTGCCCAGCTAACATGCTTTCCGTATGAACCTGCTGCATCGGTGATGGAGGACGAAGATTGCCTGTATCATCTTTAATTCTTGAAATTGGAGGCTTGACGTATTTCATGTCGACATTGATAGAACATGTCATCCGTGCTGATACGGATGATTGGCATACTGCTAGGATTGAAGCAACGGCCAGGAGAGTAGTGGCTACATTTCGCATAATTCTGATTGACCTATTGATAGTTGGTTTAATTCCTGTTGGATCTTGGAGGAAGCAATGTCATGCCACTACTCACAAGTGATCCAAATTACAAGCTATTTGATATGAGATCGAGCAAAGTATAAATTCATAATTCTCATGAGCAAGCTTTAAGTTAAAGTATAGAAAATGTAAATAACTAACATTGTAACGAAAAGAATCAAAAAGTAATACATTGATTTTATTGTTTTTTTAAGGGTGCGTCCTGCGAAGTATAGACCGTTAAGTTGAGAAATGTCGCTTTTTCGTACCTATGGACTCAAAACAAGAGGTGTTACTAGTCCTTGGTCACGAGATGAATCATTGATATAACTCTTTGGTAAACAACAAACAAAATGGATGAGGCTTAGAAGAATTTGAAGGACCAGCACACATCTTGTACGCTGGTACTAAGTGTTTCTGGTATCTATCCTTTTGTAGTTACTATAACCACCGCTTTTGAGCCTTTGGTTATACTTTCAACTCAAAACTGCTTACGTTAACCTCTTATACAATATGGTTTATGAAATTTACTAAAAATAATTACATTTATGCTCCAAAGCAATAAATAACCTATCAAATTTAGTCACTTAGGATTGAATGCCTCTTATATCAGCAGCAGAGAATAACATCATAAATCGCCAATTTATAGTACAGTCCCTTTACACAAGCCTGTCTTCCCATAAGTCATAAATGCTGACTATTTTCTAGGTGGATAAAACCTTCATGTCGATATTATCCTCTTGCTATTAGTTGTTACATGACTAAATTTGTGGCGTATACCTAACCGAAGACGACTGCTCAATGATCAGGTTCACTTTCATTGTAAGAACCCTATAGCCTGTACGGCAGGCTTGCCTCAATGGGCAACTTCCCCTAAGCTGTCAAAAAGTAAGTTAATTCTTACTAAATGACTCGGGGTGCCCTTCTTCGTTGAAGGCTGAGAAATACCCGTACCACCTGATCTGGATAATGCCAGCGTAGGGAAGTCAGAGACCGCAGGGTCATTGCTTCTACCTCGTCTGGCGGGAGCAAACTATGCCTGAGCTGTTGAATCCCGCGCCTGTCGCGCACCTGCGCCATCTGCTGCGCGCCCATTCCCCCCTTGTGCACTGCATGACTAATGACGTGGTGCAGACCTTTACCGCCAATGTTCTGCTGGCCGTCGGCGCCTCGCCGGCGATGGTGATCGATCCCCGCGAAGCGGCGCAGTTTGCCGCTATCGCCGATGCGCTGTTAATTAACGTCGGTACCCTGACCGAAGATCGCGCCGTGGCGATGCGCGCTGCGGTGGAGCACGCCCGTCAGGCCGGCAAGCACTGGACGCTGGATCCGGTGGCGGTCGGCGCCCTGACCGTGCGCACGGCCTTTTGTCACGAGCTGCTGGCCCTCCAGCCGGCGGCCATTCGCGGCAATGCCTCTGAAATTCTGGCGCTGGCCGGGATGAGCGCCGGCGGGCGCGGGGTGGATACCACCGATACGGCCGCCGCGGCGCTGCCGGCGGCCCAGGCGCTGGCTCGTCGGCTGGCCACCGTGGTGGCGGTCACTGGCGAGGTGGACTACGTCACCGACGGCGAGCGGGTGCTCAGCGTGGCGGGGGGCAATCCGCTGATGACCCGGGTGGTGGGCACCGGCTGCGCGCTGTCGGCGGTGGTGGCGGCGAGCGCGGCGCTGCCGGGAGACCGGCTGGAAAACGTGGCCGCCGCCTGCGGGCTGATGAAGCAGGCCGGGGCGATCGCCGCCCGTCAGGGAGGCCCAGGCAGCTTTATTCCGGCGTTTCTCGACGCGCTGTATCAGGAGGTGCAGGGATGAAACGCATCAACGCCCTGACCATCGCCGGCACCGATCCCAGCGGCGGGGCCGGTATCCAGGCCGATCTGAAAACCTTCTCCGCGCTGGGGGCCTATGGCTGCTCGGCGATCACCGCCCTGGTGGCGCAGAATACCCGCGGCGTACAGTCGGTCTATCGCATCGAACCGGATTTTGTGGCCGCGCAGCTCGACTCGGTGTTCAGCGATGTGCGTATCGATACCACCAAAATCGGCATGCTGGCGGAGACCGATATTGTGGAAGCCGTGGCCGAGCGGCTGGCGCGCTACCGGGTGGCCAACGTGGTGCTGGATACCGTCATGCTGGCGAAAAGCGGCGATCCGCTGCTGTCGGCCTCGGCGGTGGAGACCCTGCGTCAACGATTGTTGCCGCAGGTGTCATTGATCACCCCGAACCTGCCGGAAGCGGCCGCGCTACTCGATGCCCCCCATGCGCGTAACGAACGGGAAATGCTGGAGCAGGGGCGGGCGCTGCTGGCGCTGGGCTGCGGCGCGGTATTGATGAAGGGCGGCCATCTCGACGATGCCGAAAGCCCGGACTGGCTCTTCACCCGCGAAGGGGAACAGCGGTTCACCGCGCCGCGAGTGCAGACCAAAAATACCCACGGCACCGGCTGTACGCTCTCCGCCGCGCTGGCGGCGCTGCGCCCGCGTCACGCGGACTGGGCGGCCACCGTTATCGAGGCGAAGGCCTGGCTGTCGGCGGCTCTGGCGCAGGCCGACTCTCTGGAGGTAGGCCACGGTATCGGGCCGGTGCACCATTTCCACGCCTGGTGGTAAATGGCAGCGCAACGGGACAGCAGAATCTCCTGAAAAAATGGCCCCCCGGCTGGAAAATAGGCTAAGTCGGTACCAGGCTTAACCTGCCCAAAAAAATTGGGTTGGGATAATGCATGCCGGCTTCGGCCGGCCTTACGGGAGATTGCTATGACTGATATTACGCAGTTGCTGGGCAAAGATGCCGAGAGCCTGTTGCAGCACCGTTGTATAACCATTCCGTCCGACCAGCTGTATCTGCCTGGCGCAGATTATGTTGATCGGGTGATGGTGGATAACAACCGACCACCGGCGGTGCTACGCAATATGCAGACCCTGTACAATACCGGACGCCTGGGGGGAACCGGCTACCTTTCCATTCTGCCGGTTGACCAGGGCGTGGAGCACTCGGCGGGCGCCTCCTTTGCCGCCAACCCGCTGTACTTTGATCCGAAAAATATCGTCGAGCTGGCGATTGAAGCCGGCTGTAACTGCGTGGCGTCGACCTACGGCGTGCTGGCCTCGGTGTCGCGCCGCTACGCGCATCGCATCCCTTTCCTGGTGAAGCTTAACCATAACGAAACGCTGAGCTACCCCACCGAATACGACCAGACCCTCTACGCCAGCGTTGAGCAGGCGTTCAATATGGGGGCGGTGGCCGTGGGAGCGACGATCTATTTCGGCTCGGAACAATCGCGTCGTCAGATAGAAGAGATTTCCGCCGCCTTTGAGCGGGCCCATGAGCTGGGCCTGGTCACCGTGCTGTGGGCCTATCTGCGCAATTCGGCGTTCAAGAAAGACGGCGTCGACTATCATGTTTCCGCTGACCTGACCGGTCAGGCCAACCACCTGGCGGCCACCATCGGCGCCGATATCGTTAAGCAAAAGATGGCGGAGAATAACGGCGGCTACAAAGCGGTTAACTTCGGCTATACCGACGACCGGGTGTACAGCAAACTGACCAGCGATAACCCCATCGATCTGGTGCGCTACCAGCTGGCCAACTGCTATATGGGCCGCGCCGGGCTGATCAACTCCGGCGGCGCGGCGGGCGGGGAGACCGACCTTGCCGACGCGGTGCGCACGGCGGTGATCAATAAACGCGCCGGCGGCATGGGGCTGATCCTGGGCCGCAAAGCGTTTAAGAAATCGATGGCCGACGGCGTGAAGCTGATCAATGCCGTGCAGGATGTTTATCTGGATGGCAAAGTGACTATCGCATAAGGCAAAAATCCGGGCGGCACCGCCCGGATTGCGCATTGTTTGTACCAGATGCGGTGTATTAAGACTCTGCCGCGTTGGCGGTAAACGGTTTCGCATGCTGATCGCTGGTAAAGCCAGGCTGTTCAACGCGGATTAACGGGCACAGGAAGAAGGCCAGAATATATAAGGCGGTATAGGCTATTACCACGCCGATAGTGCTGAAATAGGGCAGCAGTACCACGGCAATCGCCGGCGCCAGAAAGTTCGACAGCCCGGCTGACAGGTTATAGACCGAAATCGCCGCGCCTTTATGGTTCGGCTCCAGCGCCGGGAACACCGCCGCCATCGGCACAAACGCGGCGACAAAAATCCCCAGGGCAATAGCCGGTACCAGCGCCATGGCAAAATTTTGGCCGAAGTGCTGGGGCAGGTAATAGAACGCCAGGCTGGAAAGCGCCATCCCGATGCAGCCGAACCAGCGGATAACCTTCATCCAGCCCATTTTCTCCGCCACAATCCCCCAGAAAACGTTCGAAAAGATAGTAGTGAAGAAGAATGCCGCCCATACCTGCAGCCATTCCGAGGTGGTAAATCCCAGCTCATCAACAAACATCATCGGCATGATCACCGCAAAACCAAACAGCGACAGGGTGTTGATAATGCGCACAATGCTCGAGAACAGAATGCTGCGGTTGGTATAGAGTAGCGTCGCCGCGCGCCCCAGTTCGGCGAATTTTTCACGAGTGGTCAGGTTCTGCATATGGCGCGGCGTTTCGGTATGACGCATCGACACCAGCGCAATAATGCCGCCGGTGGCGCAAAAGAGCAGCGCCAGCCACAGGGTGCCCATTTCGCCAATGTGGGGAATGGTAAAGCTCGGAATATAGCTGCCGAACACGCCGATACCCACCGAGTAGACCGCCCAGAACCAGCCCAGCGCGGAGCTGGAACTGTCGCTGCGGACGTTGTGGATAATGGCGACGATAAAGGAGTAGAGGAACAGCGGGTAGGCCAGGCCGCGGATGCCATAAAACAGCAGGATCAGCGCATAGTTGGCGCGACCGAGGCCGAAGACGAGGAACAGTACGTGGAACACACACCACAGCACGAAGCCAATCAGCATGGCCTTGCGTGGGGTAATGATTTCCGCCACCACGCCGGAGACCCACGCCGACAGGGCGGCAGCCAGACCGTAGAGAGTAAAGGCAAAGGAAGCCTGCGCCGGGGTGAATCCGAGTGCTTTGATGTAGTGCGACAGAAAAGCCAGCTCAAACCCGTCGCCGGTCATAAACACGGCGATGGCGACATATCCCCAGATGAGGTTGAGCGGTAGACCGTACCACTGTTTGTTATTAACGGACATGTTGACCTCGATTTCAGAGTGCAGATGAGTGTCTCCGCTGCACAGCAGCGGAGCATTATTGTTATAAAATAAGGAGGTATGTTATTCGCGAATCAGCCTGCCGGCCTGTTGTAGCGCCTTATAGGCCGCATACCTGCGCTGATGAAACGGGCTAAACGCCGTCTCGCTGTGATAGGTGGCATCCACCTGAGTAAACTGCTTCATGGCCTCCGGCAGCGAAGCCGCGACTCTGCCCGCCACCGCGCCGAGGATGGCGGAACCTAACAGCACCGGCTCGCGGCTGGCGGTGCTCACGACGCTAACGCCGCAGGCGTCGGCCAACAGCTGACGCACCAGCGGATGCTGCCCGGCTCCGCCGCTGATGACGATATTTTCACTCTCAATTCCGCAGGCGCGCTGGGCGTCAATGATCTGTCGCAGACCATAGCCAATCCCGCATAAGCCGGCAACGTACAGCGCGGTCAGGTTATCCAGGTCCCGCTCCATCCCCAGCCCGGCAATCAGCGCTTTCGCGTGGGGATCGGCAAGCGGCGCGCGATTACCGAGAAACTCCGGAACGACGTGCAGACCGGCGGCCAGCGTTACCGCTTCAGAAGGGGAAGCAACTTGCGTCAGAACGCGATCCGCCAGCCAGACCGGCAGAGGGACGCCTGCGGCTTTCGCTTGCTCGCGCGCTTCCGCCGCCGCCGGATGGAAGCTCAGCAGCTGGTCGATAGCCGCGCCGGCGGCGCTTTGCCCGCCTTCACTTAGCCAGTAGCCCGGCACCATCGCCGAATAGTAAGGGCCCCAGACGCCCGGGACGAATACCGCTTCCTGAGTGGTGGTCATGGTGCAGGAAGAAGTGCCGAAGACATAGGCCATATTGTTGACCGCGCCGTTAAGCACGCCGACGGTACCGATGCCGCCCGCGTGGGCGTCAATCATCCCCACCGCCACCGGCGTGCCGATCGGCAGGTCCATCTCCTCTGCCGCCGTGGCGCAAAGGCCCTCGCCGCAGGGGGTGCCTGGATCGACAATCCGCTGGCCGATGCGGACAAAATCTTCATCCGCCAGCTCTTCGAGGCCAATCTGGCGGAAGTAACCGGCATCCCAGCGTTGTTCATGCGCCAGATAGGTCCATTTACAGGTCACCGTGCAGACCGAGCGGGCTTCATCGCCGGTTGAGCGCCAGGTGAGGTAATCGGCGAGGTCGAAGAAGTGGCGCGCCTGCTGATAGATGTGCGGGCGATTCTCCTTCAGCCACAAAATTTTCGGCGTTTGCATCTCCGGCGAGATTTTGCCGCCAACGTACCGCAGTACCGGGTGGCCCGTGGCATTGATCTTTTCCGCCTGCCCGGTGGCGCGATGATCCATCCAGACAATAATGTTGCGGTCCGCATCGTCCGAAGGCCCGACCGCCAGCGGCGCATCGTTATCGCCAATCACCACCAGCGAGCAGGTGGCATCGAAGCCGATCCCGGCTATCGACGACGGCGAAACGCCGGCGCTGGCCACCGCCGTTTTAATGCAGTAGCACACCGCCTGCCAGATCTCACGGCTCGACTGCTCGACCTTGTTTCCGGCGCTGCGAAACAGGGTTATTTCCCGGGTCGCGTGGGCGAGGAGCTCGCCCCGCAGATTGAATACCCCGGCGCGCACGCTGCCTGAACCGACATCCACGCCAATAATGTTTTGCGTATCGTTTTGCATCACATCCTCTCACAGGCTGGCCAGGGTCAGAGATCCACGCTGTTCGGCAGGATCACAATGTCGCGCACGGTGACGTTTTTCGAACGCGTCACCATAAACAGCACCGACTCCGCCACTTCAATCGGCTGCATCAGGCTGCCGTTGGCCAGCGCTTCGTCCATTTTGGCTTTTGGCCAGTCGTCCAGCAGAGCGGTAACCACCGGGCCCGGCAGTACGGCGCCGACGCGCACGCCATACTGCGCCACCTGGCGACGAGTGGTGTGTACAAATGCCTGCACCGCGAATTTCGACGCGGTATAGACAGGCTCCCAGATCACCGGCACCACGCCCGCGATCGAGCTGGTGAAGATAATATCCCCGGATTTTTGCGCGATCAGATGCGGCAGGACGCTGCGCACGCAGCGGAAGGCGGCGTTGATATTAAGGTGCAGCACGCGGTCCCAGACGTCCGGGTCGCCCTCGGCCACCGGCCCGCCGATATAGGCGCCGGCGTTGGCGTGGAAGATATCGAGACGCCCGGTAAGCTGCAAAATGCCCTGCAGTAGGTTATCGACCTGGTCCGCCTGCATCAGGTCGACCTGCAGGGCGAAGGCGTTTTCGCCAAGTTCGGCGACCAGTTTGTTGAGCTTTTCGCCTTCGCGGTCGATCAGTACCACTTTTGCGCCAGCCCCCAGCAGGGTCCTCGCGCACTCGAGGCCGATACCGGACGCCGCGCCGGTGATCGCGGCGACTTTACCGCTGAGGGAAGTATTCATAGAGGAGACAGAGTGGTTCATTTTATAATCCTTTGCCGTGTCTGGTTAAAACTATCGAACGCGAGGGCATCACGTTCGAGGTGATAGACTAAACCTGGTAACATATTGAATATCAGCATCTTAATTCAGGCTTGCTGGCATGTTGAGGCGGTATGCGTGCGTACTTCCTGGCGTGAAAAGGATGCTCAATCGATGAAGCTATGTTGCTCTCGCTTCATCGATTGAGCAAGTGGGGAAATTAACAGCGACATGATTTTGTGACGCAAGTTGGAAAAATGAAGAAGATAACGATTTACGACCTGGCGGAACTTTCCGGCGTTTCGGCGAGCGCGGTGAGCGCTATCCTCAACGGTAACTGGAAAAAGCGCCGCATCAGCGCCAAGCTTGCGGAAAAGGTGACGCGGATTGCCGAGGAGCAGGGCTATGCGATTAACCGTCAGGCCAGCATGCTGCGCAGTAAAAAATCACACGTCATCGGTATGATTATCCCCAAATATGATAACCGCTACTTCGGTTCCATCGCCGAACGCTTTGAGGAGATGGCCCGCGAGCGCGGCCTGCTGCCGATTATCACCTGTACGCGCCGGCGTCCGGAACTGGAGATCGAAGCGGTAAAGGCGATGCTCTCCTGGCAGGTTGACTGGGTGGTCGCGACCGGGGCGACCAATCCGGATAAAATTTCCGCGCTATGCCAGCAGGCGGGCGTGCCAACGGTCAATCTCGACCTGCCGGGCTCTCTCTCGCCGTCGGTGATTTCGGATAACTACGGCGGCGCGAAAGCGTTGACTCATAAGATCCTGGCTAATAGCGCCCGCCGCCGCGGAGAGCTGGCGCCGCTGACCTTTATCGGCGGGCGCAGCAGCGACCATAACACCAGCGAGCGTTTACGCGGCTTCCACGATGCGCATCGCGAGCTGGGGCTTAGCGTGCCGCAGGCGAATATTCTGGCTCCCGGCTATTCGAAAGGACACGTTGAGGACTGCCTGCAGGAGCGGTTTGGCAGCGCGAAGACGTTGTTGCAGGGGATATTTGTTAACTCGACGATATCCCTGGAAGGGGTTGTGCGCTGGCTGTCGCAGGTGGGTCTGACCGGCAGCGAGCAGCCGCCGATGGGCTGCTTCGACTGGGATCCTTTTGTCTACCTGCTGGGGCACGATATCGACATGGTGCAGCAGGACGTGCCGGCGATGCTGGACGCTGTTTTTTCGATTATTGACGCCGGCGAAGCCAGCCAGCAGCGGATTGAAATTCCCCCGCGACTGATGAGCAGCAGCTGAGTCGCTGTCTGGCTGTTAAACGTTACCGCGTCAGCAGCCAGCGGGCGGTATGCTCATCGGTCACCAGGCCATTGATCCAGCCGCCTTTAAGGGCGGCCAGGATCGCCGGTCGTTTATGTTCTCCACAGGCAGCGGCAATCCGCGGGCAGTGGCTCTGGCGGATATCATAGCTGGTGATCATGCGGTTGATCTCGCTGTCTACCACGTCGCCTTGCGCATCAATAAACCGCCCGAGGATCTCCCCGATGCCGCCGCGGGCGGTCAGCTCATCCATCTGCGCCTGATTGATAAAGCCGTCTTTAAAGATCGGACTTTGCGTGCCCAGCGGACCAATGCCGACAAAAATCACGTCCGCCTCGCGGGCGACGCCGGAGACGCTGCGGAATAAGCGATTGGTGCACCACATTTCATACTCATCCGCGCTTTGGGCGTAGCGCGGCGCCGGCCACTGATAGTACTTGGCCTTAATTTTGCGGGTCAGCAGCAGGGGCACGTCATCGTAATAATTGCACTGCCCGTCGGCGTTCATGGCGCTGATCAGCGCCACGCAGCGGGTATTCAGGCTGTCAAAATCGATGCGCTGCAGCGCTTTTTTCAGGGTCAGGCCCGAGCCCAGACCGATAATTTTCTCTTTATCATCCTGCAGATAGCGAGCCATCAGCTGATAGCAGCCAAATGACACACTGTCGAGCGTGCTTTCTTCGCTAAAGGCGGGGACCACATTGCACTCGATCAAGCGGTATTTTTCCTGCAGCAACTGCGCATAATCGAGGCAGTTCGCTACCGGATGGTGCAGATTAATCGACACAATCCCTTCTTCTTTCGCGGCGGCGATCAGCCGTTGCACCACCGGTCTGGAGGTGCCCAGTAGGCTGGCAATCTCACTCTGATTCTGGCCGGCGATGTAGTACATCCATGCGGCACGCACCTTCTGATCCAACCGGATATCGTCTTCTTTACTCATGGTTTCCCGCCCTAAGTTGCTGGCCAGGGCACGCAATTGGCCCGGCGAATACCCGCATTCTCGCCGTGGTTGGCATAACTGGCAAGCTTTTGCTCTTTACTGGTCATTTGTAATTTAATTGGGTAATTGCTCTTTTGTGATCCATGGCTCTTATTTTGGTCAAATGATCAATTACAGTGGCGCCATCAACTCAAGGAGAGCAGAACATGAACAATCAATTCACATGGCTTCATATCGGTCTGGGTTCTTTTCATCGTGCGCATCAGGCGTGGTATCTGCATCGTCTGATTGCTTCCGGGGATAATCGCTGGCGCATCGCGGCGGGGAATATTCGCAACGACGCCGAGCAGGTGGTCCAGGCGCTGGCGGCGCAGGGAGGACGTTACGTCCTCGAGACCGTCAGCCCGGAAGGGGAGCGCGAATATGAAGAGATCACCTCAATCCAGAAACTGCTACCGTGGCAGGCCGGGCTACAGCCGCTGATTAACGAAGGGGCAAACCCGCAGACCAAAGTTATCGCCTTTACCGTGACGGAAGGGGGGTACTACCTGAACACTCGCCATCGGCTGGAAACCAGCAACCCCGATCTGCAGGCCGACCTGCAAGGCGAGTGCAAAACCATTTACGGCACCCTCGCGCGGATCCTGGAAAAGCGCATGGCCGACAACGCCGGGCCGCTGACCCTGCTCAACTGCGATAACGTGCGCCATAACGGCGAGCGTTTCCACGACGGTATGGTCGAGTTCCTGCAGCTCACCGGCAAACAGGCGGTGATTGACTGGATGGCGGCCAATACCACCTGTCCGAACACCATGGTGGACCGCATCACCCCGCGTCCGGCGGCCGATCTGCCGGCCCGCATCAAAGCGCAAACCGGAATTGATGACAAAGCGCCGGTGATGGGGGAGACCTTTATCCAGTGGGTAGTGGAGAACAACTTCCGCGATGCCCGCCCGAATCTGGAGGCGGTCGGCGTGGAGATGGTGGAGTCGGTCATCCCGTATGAAGAGGCGAAAATCCGTATTTTGAACTCGTCGCACAGCTGCATTGCCTGGGCGGGAACCTTAATCGGCCAGCAGTATATTCATGAAAGCACGCTGACCGATGTTATCTACGCCATTGCCGACCGCTACGTTACGGAGGACGTTATTCCGTGTCTCGGCGACAACGGTATTGATCTGCCGACCTACCGGGATGTGGTGCTTAAGCGCTTTACCAACCCCTATATCCAGGACACCAACCAGCGCGTCGCCGCCGACGGTTTCTCGAAAATTCCGGCGATGATCGCGCCAACCTTGCAGGAGTGCTACCAGCGCGGCGTCCGCCCGGAAGCGACCGCCATGCTGCCGGCGCTGTTCTTCGTCTTTATGGAGCAGTGGCACAAGGGAACTCTGCCGTATCAGTACCAGGACGGCATCCTGGATGCGCAGGCGGTGCATGAGATGTTCGAGGCTCAGGATCCGGTGGCTGTCTACGCGCGCGATAAAGCCCTGTTTGGTGATCTCGCCAACAACGCGGATTTCCTGGCGCTGATGCGCGAGAAAGTCGCCGCCGTTTACACGCTGATTAACTAAGAGGTGGCTATGTATCTGGGTATCGATCTCGGCACATCGGAAGTCAAAGCGCTGGTCATTGATGAGAACCATGAGGTTATCGCCAGCCATAGCGCGCCGCTGAGTATTCAGCGGCCTCATCCGCACTGGTCAGAACAAGCGCCGGAGCTATGGTGGGAGGCGACGGAGTACCTGATGGCCACGCTACGGGAAAAATGCGCCCAGCATTGGCCGGCCATTAAGGCGATTGGCCTCTCCGGGCAGATGCACGGCGCGGTGTTGCTGGATGCAGAGGGGGAGGCGATCCGTCCGGCCATTCTGTGGAACGACACCCGCTGCGCCGCAGAGTGCGCCGAGCTGGAGGCGATGGCGCCGGAGCTGCATCAGGTGGCGGGCAACCTGGCGATGCCGGGCTTTACCGCGCCAAAGCTGTTGTGGGTGCGCCGTCATGAGCCGCAGCACTTTCAGCGCACCGCCACGGTGCTGTTGCCCAAGGATTATCTGCGCTACCGGATGACCGGGAAGAAAGTCTCCGATATGTCGGACGCCGCCGGGACGCTGTGGCTGGACGTGGCGAAGCGCGACTGGTCCGACGCTCTGCTGGACAAGTGCGGCTTGTCACGCAGCCAAATGCCGACGCTGGTCGAAGGCTGCGAGGTTTCCGCCACCCTTGACCCGCAGGTGGCTGCGCGCTGGGGGCTGAACGCCTCGGTGATGGTGGCCGGGGGCGGGGGGGATAACGCGGTCAGCGCCATTGGCGTCGGCGCGGTCTCGCCGGGAGATGCGTTTATTTCGCTCGGCACCTCCGGGGTGCTGTTTGTGGTGACCGACGCCTATCGTCCGGCGCCGCAGTCGGCGGTACATGCGTTTTGTCACGTGCTGCCGAACCTGTGGCACCAGATGAGCGTCATGCTGAGCGCCGCCAGCTGTTTGCAGTGGTTCTGCCGCCTGACCGGCACCACGGAGGTGGCGCTGCTGGCGGAGATTGCCGAGCTAAGCGAGGAGGATAAAGCCCACGCCCCGTTCTTCCTGCCCTATCTCTCCGGGGAACGAACCCCGCATAACGATCCTGACGCGCGCGGCATCTTCTGGGGCATGACCCACGCCAGCCTGCGCGCGCAGCTCGGCTACGCGGTGCTGGAGGGGGTGAGCTTTGGGATCAACGACGGCCTGCAGGCATTGAAAGAGAGCGGGACGCCGATCGTGCAGTGCTCGCTGGTGGGCGGGGGCGCCCGCAGTCCGTTCTGGGCCCAGCTGCTGGCCGATATTCTCGCTATGCCGGTGGTGACCCACAAAGGCGGAGAGACCGGCGGCGCGCTGGGCGCGGCGCGGCTGGCCTGCCTGGCGGCGGGCAAACCCATTGCCGCGGTGTGTGAAAAACCGGAAGTCTGGCAGACCTGGCGTGCGGATCCCATTCGCCACCACACCCTGATGCAACGCTACGCGCAGTTTAAGACCCTGTATTTAAACGATCTTAAATATCGGCAGCACTGATTTTCATCATAACCGCCGCTTCGTTGCACGTCGCGGAGCGGCCACCCTGTACCCTGAAAACGAGGTCATTATGTCTATCAATAATAAACAGTGGCTCGGTTTACCCCTGAACCTGCTCTGGGGATACATCGCCATTGCCGTATTTATGACCGGCGACGGTTTTGAATTAGCCTTTCTGTCGCACTATATCAAAGCGCTCGGCTTCTCTCCGGCGGAGGCCTCCTTTGCCTTTACCCTCTACGGCCTGGCCGCTGCGCTGTCGGCGTGGATTTCCGGGGTGGTGGCGGAAATTATCACCCCGCTGAAAACGATGATGATTGGCTTCGTGCTGTGGTGCGTATTCCACGTGCTGTTCCTCGTTTTCGGCCTCGGTCACGCCAACTATGCGCTGATCCTGCTTTTCTACGGCATCCGCGGCTTCGCCTATCCGCTGTTCCTCTACTCGTTTATCGTGGCGATTGTCCATAACGTCAAAAGCGACAACGCCAGCTCGGCCATCGGCTGGTTCTGGGCGGTGTATTCCATCGGCATCGGGGTCTTCGGCAGCTATATTCCGAGCTTTACCATTCCGCACATTGGCGAAATGGGCACCCTGTGGCTGGCGCTGGCCTTCTGCCTTACCGGGGGCGTGATTGCCCTGGTTTCCCTGCGCCATATTCAAACGCCGCAGCATATGCAGAATCTCACCACCCGTGAGAAGTTTTCCGAGCTGGGACGCGCCGCGACGCTGCTCTATACCAACCGCAATATTCTGCTGTCGAGCATGGTGAGGATTATCAATACCCTCTCGCTGTTCGGCTTTGCGGTGATTATGCCGATGATGTTTGTCGATGAGCTGGGCTTCAGCACTTCAGAATGGCTCCAGGTATGGGCAGTCTTCTTCTTCACCACCATTTTCTCTAACGTGCTGTGGGGGATCCTCGGGGAAAAACTGGGCTGGATGAAGGTGGTGCGCTGGTTCGGCTGCATCGGGATGGCGCTCTCCAGCCTGGCGTTTTACTACATCCCTCAGCACTTTGGCCATAGCTTTGCGATGGCGCTGATCCCCGCCATCGCCCTCGGGATCTTTGTCGCCGCCTTCGTGCCGCTGGCGGCCGTGTTCCCGGCGCTGGAGCCGAAGCATAAAGGCGCGGCCATTTCGGTCTATAACCTGTCGGCGGGGATGTCGAACTTTCTCGCGCCGGCGATTGCCGTGGTGCTGCTGCCGTTCTTCAGCACCATCGGGGTGGTGATCGCCTATACCGCATTGTACGTGGTGGCCTTTTTCCTCTGCGCCTTTATCCGCGTGGAGCAGCCGGGGTTCTCCCACAAGGAAGCAACCGCCCGCGAGCAGGTTGAATTCTCATAGGTACTGCGGCTGGCATGCGCCTCATGCCAGCCTTAATGAGGTGAACGAATGGGTATGCAGGCGGTTATTTTTGACATGGATGGCGTGATTATTGATTCCGAGGCGCTGTGGCGTCAGGCGCAGATTGACGCCCTCGCGCAGTGGGGGGCAACGGCGAGCGTTGCTGAATGTGAAACCCTGACCAAGGGCAAGCGCCTCGACGACATTGCCGGCACCTGGTGCCGCTATTTTCAGCTTGATCTCGCTCCGCAGCGGCTTGAAGACGCCATCCTGCAGCGCATCACCCGCCTGATTGCCGCGAAAGGCGAACCGATGCGCGGGGTGCAGGAGGCGTTACGCTATTTTCGCGAAGCGGGTTATAAGATTGCGCTCGCCACGTCATCATCTCGTCAGGTTATTGCCGCTGTGCTGAACAAGCTTTCGCTCTGGCACTTTTTTGACGCGATCTCCAGCGCGGATGATGAACCACGCGGCAAACCGCACCCGGCGGTGTACCTCACGACGCTGCGGAAGCTCAATCTCAACGCCAGCCAGTGTCTGGTGATTGAGGATAGCTTTACCGGCTTTTGCGCGGCCCAGTCGGCGGGGATTGCCACGATAGTGATTGCAGAAGATAGCCAGCAGGCGCGTTTTCAGGCCGCCGCTGGCCGCTATCAAACCTTACCTGAACTGCTGGAAGCGCTTAGCGCGGAGCCAGCGGCGGCGGTTTAAGTCAGCCATTTGTGGGCGCAGACATTCCCGGGATGTAGCTGGTCGGTTAATCTCTTTTCTGCGCTCACGCCCTTTTTTCTCCTGGTCGATCTGCCTCACATTTCGCTCATCTTTTGTGAAAACAGTCACGTCTTGTTGTGCCAATGCCCAAATTTATGGCCTTGCTTAGCGGTATTTGTCCGAGGCACTGCTACGTAATTGTGCTTAGATTATATATTGAAACGTATTTTCAATAATGTGAAACCGCTTTGCCGATTTGCCTCTGTCGATCGGATTTGGCCGTGATAAGGATTGAGCATGAAAATTGAATCTGTGAATGTCACCGTTTTCCAGTATCCCACTCGTCGGGTTTCCGACAGCGCCGGGCACTCCCATCCGGGGCTGAAAGCATGGCCAAAATGGCGATGCTGACCATCACCGCTGATGATGGGGCGCAGGGTTTTTCGTTTGCGCCTCCGGAAGTCGTGCGCCCGTTCGTGGTGAATACTTTTTTTCGCAAAGTGCTGGTGGGCAGGACCCGTTTAACCGTGAGCGTATCTGGCAGGATCTTAACCACTGGCAGCGCGGCAGCGCACATCAGCTAACGGAGCGCGCGCTGTCGTTTGTTGAACAAGCGCTGTGGGACCTGATTGGCCGCAGCCTCAGGATGCCGGTCTACAAGCTGCTTGGCGGCTATCGCGACACCGTCCCGGCTTACGGTAGCACCATGTGCGGCGACGATCTACCGGGCGGCCTGTCGACCCCGGAAGAGTATGCCGCCTTTGCCGAAAAGCTGGTCGCCCGCGGCTACAAGGCCATCAAACTGCACACCTGGATGCCGCCAATCTCTTTTGCGCCCAATCCCAAAATGGATATTAAAGCCTGCGCGGCGGTGCGCGAAGCGGTAGGGCCGGATATTGACCTGATGATTGATGGCTATCACTGGTACAGCCGCGCCGAGGCGCTGTGGATCGGCAAAGAGCTGGAAAAACTCAATTTCGCCTGGTTTGAAGAGCCGATGGAGGAGGATTCGATGTCCTCCTATGCGTGGCTGGCGGAGAACCTGTCGATTCCCATCGTCGGGCCGGAGAGCTTCGGCGGCAAGCACCACATGCGCGCCGAATGGGTGAAAGCCGGGGCCTGCGACATTCTGCGCGCCGGCGCTAACGGCGTGGGGGGGATTACCCCGACCATGAAGGTGGCGGCGCTGGCGGAATCTTTCGGCATGGATTGCGAAGTCCACGGCAACGGAGCGGCAAGCCTGGCGGTGGTGGGCGCGATCCGCAACTGCCGCTGGTACGAGCGCGGCCTGCTGCATCCGTTCCTCGACTACGATGAACCGGCGGCCTATCTCAACAGCATTGTCGACCCGATGGATGACCAGGGATTTGTGCATTTGTCACAACGTCCGGGTCTCGGTGAAGACATTAATTTTGCGTATATCGAAGCCAATACCGTTAGCCACGACTGATTTAAAAAAATAAATACCCGATGGCGCTGCGCTTATCGAGCCTGCGGCCCGGTAGACCGGATAAGCCGAAAATGCCGCCATCCGGCAACATGTACCCTACAGTACAGGCAAACAGAGATATGAAAAAAACCTCCTTACTGGGAGCGTGTATTCTCGCGCTCGCCATGTCGATGGGGAGCGGGGAGGCGGTGGCGAAAACGCCGCCCGACCAGCTGATCATCGGCATGAATATGAATAACCTGCTCACCCTTGACCCGGCGGCGATGACCGGTAACGAAGTGGTGGGGATCGTGGTCAACCTCTACGACTCGCTGGTGGAGCTTGACCCTGAGCAGCTCACCACCGTCAGGCCCGCGCTGGCGAAATCCTGGGATATCAGCCCCGACGGCAAAACCCTGACCTTTCATCTGCGCGATGACGTTAAGTTTCACTCCGGCAACCCGCTGACCTCCGCCGACGTCGTGTGGTCAATGCGGCGCATCCTGCACCTCAACCTGGCCCAGGCCTCAGTATGGAAATCCTATGGCTTCAGTAAGAAAAATATCGACAGCCAGGTCAGTGCGCCGGGCCGCTTCACGGTGCAAATCGTATTACCCAAAGATAACGATCCGCAGCTGGTGATTTACTCGCTGGCGGCGCTGGGCAACCTCGGAGTGCTGGACAGTAAAACGGTGCAAAGCCACCAGCAGGATAACGACTGGGGTAACCGCTGGCTAACCACCCATGAAGCCGGTTCCGGGCCGTTTATCCTCGAAACCTGGCAGGCGAAAGATGTGCTGCGCATGAAGCGTAACCCTGACTACTGGCGCGGCGAGGCGAAAATGAGCCGCGTGGTACTGCGTCATTTCCAGGAGTCGCAAACTCTGCGCCTGATGATCGAAAAAGGCGACCTTGATATTGCCAACAATATGGCGGTTTCCGATATCAACGCCCTGCGCAGCGATCCGCAGCTGACCGTCGATGCGGTGCAGCGCGGCACCATGTACTACGTGGCGATGAGCATGAAAGAGGCGCACTTCGCCAATCCGAAAGTGCGCGAGGCGGTGCGCTTTCTGATTGATTACCAGGGTATCAATAAAGCGCTGATGCCGGGCTATGGCGTGCTGCACCAGCGGCCTATCAAAGCGGGAATGCCGTCCACGCTACCCGATCCCGGCTACAGGCTGGATGTGGCGCGGGCGAAAAAGCTGCTGGCGGAAGCGGGATATCCCAACGGCTTTGATACCACGCTGCGGGTACTCTCCGATCAGCCATTTCTTAACATCGCTATCGCCGTGCAGTCGACGCTGATGCAGGCGGGGATTAACGCCAAAATCATCACCGGCACTGGTAACCAGATCTACGGCGCAATGCGCGAGCGTAAATTTGACCTGCTGGTAGGTCGCGGCGGCAGCGGGATGGAGCCGCATCCGCACTCCAGCCTGCGCGCGCTGGTCTATAACCCGGATAACAGCGATAAGGCGCGCCTGACCAACTTCCAGGGCTGGCGTACCGGTTTTTACGACCCGCAACTGAATACGATGATTGACCAGGCCCTGCTGGAACGCGATCCGCAAAAACAGGTGGCTGACTACCAGGCCATCCAGACACGCTACGACCAGCTGGTTCCGGCTTTAATTCCGCTTTCACAGATGGTTGATTCGGTCGTCGTGCGCAACGAGGTACGGGAGTATCAGCCGCACCCCTCCGCCACCACTTTTCTGCGTGACGTCTATAAAGTCCGCGAAGGAGAGAAAGGATGAGTACCGCAATCCTTGCGCCCGGCTCACGCGGCCGGCGCTTATCAAAACGGCTACTGCAGGTGGTGATTACACTGTTCGGCCTGCTGCTGCTGACCTTTACCATTGGCCGCGTCATGCCCATCGACCCGGTGCTGGCGATTGTCGGCCCGGATGCTGACCAGAGTACCTATCAGCAGGTTTACCAGCAGCTGGGGTTTGATAAATCGCTGACCACCCAGTTTGGCATCTATTTCGTCAACCTTTTGCACGGCGATCTGGGCAACGCGCTGCTGACCGGGAAACCGGTGGTGGACGATATTATCCGCGTCTTCCCGGCCACCATGGAGCTGGCAACGATGGCAATTATTGTCGGCGCGGGTCTTGGTATTCCGCTGGGCGTGTTGGCGGCGGCGCGGCGCAATAGCGTCTCCGATTATGTGGTACGCATTATCAGCCTGGCGGGCTACTCGACGCCGATCTTTTGGGTCGGGATGATGGGGCTGCTGGTGTTCTATGCCTGGCTTGGCTGGGTAGGCGGCGCCGGGAGGGTAGATCTCGGGCTGGATGGTGTGGTGCCGCGCCGCACCGGGCTGATGACCGTTGATGCGCTGCTGGCCGGCAACGGCCAGGTGTTCTGGAACGCCATTAATCATCTGATTCTTCCCGCCTCGCTGCTGGGTTTTCACTCGCTGGCTTATATCAGCCGTATGACCCGCAGCTTTATGCTGGCCCAGCTGTCGCAGGAGTTCATTATTACCGCCCGGGTGAAAGGGCTGACCGAGCGCCAGGTTATCTGGAACCATGCGTTTCGTAACATCCTCGTGCAACTGCTGACGGTGGTGGCGCTGGCCTACGGCGCGCTGCTGGAAGGCGCGGTGCTGATTGAAACCGTCTTCTCATGGCCGGGGTTTGGCTCCTACCTTACCGGAAGCTTGCTGCTGGGCGATATGAATGCGGTGATGGGCTGCGTGCTGCTGGTGGGGGTGATCTTCGTGATGCTCAACCTGCTCTCCGACATGCTGTATCAATTCTTTGACCCGAGGACAAAATCATGACCGTTTCTCTGGATTCGCCGCTTTCGGGTGGTGCGGGCGAAGGCCGTCAGCGGCTGCAACGCGCGGCGGCGCGGGCCGTCGGGTTTATCGGCAAAATGGCGCGCAATCCGCTCACGGCCATCGGCGGAGGAATTATCTTTATGCTGCTGGTGGTGGCGATTTTCGCGCCGCTGATTGCGCCTTATAACCCGCTGGTACAGGACCTGAATAGTGCGCTGGTCGCGCCGAATGCGCAGCACTGGTTCGGCACCGATGAGTTTGGCCGGGATATCTTTAGTCGCCTGGTGTACGGCTCCCGCATCACGCTCTATATCGTGCTGCTGGTCTCAGTGACCGTCGGTCCGCTCGGACTGCTGCTGGGCGTCAGCGCCGGCTATTTCGGCGGTAAAGTCGATATGGTGCTGATGCGCGTCACCGATATTTTCATCTCCTTCCCGAGTCTGGTCCTGGCGCTAGCGTTTGTCGCCGCTTTAGGACCGGGGCTGGAGCACGTGGTTATCGCCATCACGCTGACCGCCTGGCCGCCGATTGCCCGTCTGGCGCGCGCCGAAACGCTCTCTCTGCGCCAGGCTGATTTTATCTCCGCCGTGCGTCTGCAGGGCGCTTCATCGGCCCGCGTCCTCTGGCGCCATATCGTGCCGCTGTGTCTGCCCTCGGTCATTATCCGTATCACCATGAATATGGCCGGGATCATTCTGACCGCGGCCGGCCTAGGCTTTCTCGGCCTCGGCGCGCAGCCGCCAGAGCCGGAGTGGGGAGCGATGATCTCCAGCGGGCGCACTTATATGATGGAGTGCTGGTGGGTCGTAACCATTCCGGGGCTGGCGATTTTGATCAATAGCTTAGCGTTCAACTTCTTAGGAGATGGCCTACGTGACATCCTCGATCCCCGTAGTGAATAATGCACCGCTGCTCGACGTGCGCGATTTGTGCGTCGACTTTGTTAACGGTAGCGCGGTGACCCACGCCGTGCGCGGCGTCTCCTTCCAGCTGGGGCATGAGAAGCTGGCCATTGTCGGCGAATCCGGTTCGGGTAAGTCCACCGTTGGGCGCGCGCTGCTGCAGCTGCATCCGAAAAAGGCCCGCGTCAGCGCCAGCCGGATGCAGTTTGCCGACCTCGATCTGCAGCATCTTAGCGAAGCGCAGATGCGCGGCGTACGCGGCAAACGTATCTCGATGATTATGCAGGATCCGAAATATTCGCTGAATCCGGTGGTCTGCGTGGGTAAGCAAATCGCCGAGGCCTGGCTTACTCATCATCCCGGGCGCAAAGATGAGGCGAAAGCCAGGGCGCTGGAGATGCTGGAGGTGGTGCGTATTCGCCAACCGGAGCGCGTTTATCAGCTTTATCCGCATGAAATATCCGGCGGACAGGGGCAGCGCATCATGATCGCCATGATGCTGATTACCGACCCGGAGCTGATCATTGCCGATGAGCCCACCTCCGCGCTGGACGTGTCGGTGCGACTGCAGGTGCTGGGCCTGCTGGATGACCTGGTTCAGTCGCGCGGGCTGGGGCTGATTTTTATCAGCCACGATATCAACCTGGTGCGCAGCTTCTGCGACCGGGTGCTGGTGATGTACGCCGGACGGGTAGTGGAGTCCATCGCCGCTAAAGATCTCGATAACGCCCGTCACCCCTACACTCAGGGATTGATTAACTCGCTGCCGGATATGCAGCATCGTCGCCCGATACTGCCGGTGCTGCAGCGTCAGGCCAGCTGGTTAACGGATTAAGGAGCGGATAATGATTGAAGTTCAACATCTCAACCTCGCGTTTGGCGAGGGGAGAAGCGTAACCAGGTGCTGTATGACGTCAGTTTCCACGTTAAGCCCGGCGAGATCTACGGTCTGGTAGGAGAGTCCGGTTCCGGTAAAACGACGGTGCTCAAGTGCCTGGCGGGGCTGTTTACCCACTGGCAGGGGGAACTGACCATCGATGCTCAGCCCTTAGGGCATGAAATTAGCCGCGAGCGCTGCCGTCAGGTGCAGATGGTATTTCAGGACCCCTACGGATCGCTGCATCCCCGTCACACCATTGGCGATATCCTCGAAGAGCCGCTGCAGATCCATCGTATCAACGACCGCGACCGGCGGATCAATGTGCTACTGGATAAAGTTGGCCTCAACCGCGCCTTTCGCGAGCGCTATCCGCATCAGCTCTCCGGCGGGCAGCGGCAGCGCGTGGCGATAGCCAGAGCGCTGATTCTTGAGCCTCAGGTGCTGCTGCTGGATGAGCCGACGTCGGCGCTGGATGTGTCGGTGCAGGCTGAGATCCTTAACCTGCTGGCGGAACTGCAGCGGGAGGCTAAGCTCACTTACCTGATGGTCACCCACGATCTTGGGGTTATTGCCCACTTATGCCAGAAAGTGGCGGTGATGCAGTACGGGAAGATCCTCGAAACCCTGACGGTCGATGCGCTGGTCAGCGGCCAGGCGCAGACGGCCTATACGCAGATGCTGGTTAACGCCAGTCGGCAATATACGCGCGAAATGGCGCGCGAGGTGGCGGAATACTAAGCTTTATGGCGCATTGTCTCACGGCAGATGCGCCCATTTTAATAGGTAACTATTTGATGTTATAGGTTTTTTGTGGTTGTGGGTATCGTCTATTAATGTAAGCGCGTTGTTTGGAACGATATCCTGCCCAGGTTTTTCCTGCAGCCGCAGGTGCCGTTTTACCTTAACATTCAGAGGCTCAATCAACGAACCCGGCTGCTGTATACCAGCCGGGCGCCGTCTTTGCTTTGCGAAGCCTGATCAGCGTAGCAGCGGGCAGTCGGGCGGCAGCCGGCAGCGCAGGGCCGCCGGTAACAGCTCCATACGGAAGGTTTTTCCGCTGAGCGGCTCGCCGTCGAGGTTAAAGGTCATCTCATGGGGCGCGGTTATTTCAAACCACGAGGAGACACCGTCAACAATATTCGGCGAGTTTTCCGGATTCGCCAGGGTGCTGAACAGGGCAGGGATCAGCTCTTCGCCGGTGAAAATGCGCAGATGCAGCAGACCATCGTTAATCAACGCCTCCGGGCACAGCTGCTGGCCGCCGCCGGCCTGGCGGCCGTTGCCGATGCCGATGACCAGCGCATCGCCCTGCCAGTGAAAGTTCTCCCCGCGGATCTCGCAGCGGTCCGGCTTCAGGGTATCCATGCGCATCAGACCGTGGATTAAATAAGAGACACCGCCGAGCGCGGCCTTGAGTTTTTCCGGCGTTTCGGTGGTGATCCGGGTGCCGAACCCGCCGGTCGCCATATTAATAAAGCCGGTTTTATCATTCACCCGGGCGATATCTATCGGCACATCGCGGCCGACGATCGCCAGCTTGAGGGCGCTGGCCAGGTCCTGCGGAATACCGACGCTGGTGGCAAAGTCGTTAGCCGTGCCCAGCGGTAAAATCCCCAGCGCCATCTTGCCGCCGCGCTCCACCAGCGCGGTCGCCACTTCATTAATGGTGCCATCGCCACCGCCGGCGATCACCGTTTCAACGTTCAGCTGCAGGGCTTCATCGATAAACCGAGCGGCATCGCCCTTTTCCCAGGTCACGCGGACGTGAATATCAATCCCTTCATCGCGTAACAGGTTAACCGCTTCGCGTAGCTGCGGTTCATTGGCACCTTTGCCGTTAAGGATCAGTAAGCTGGCAGGAAACGTAGACATCATCAAGGGAACCTTTATTGCTCAATGTTGCATAAAGTGTACCGCATGACGAAAGCGAAGACCGGAGGAGAGGCAAAAAAATAAGCCCGCGTAAGGGAGATTACGCAGGCTAAGGAGGTGGTTCCTGGTACAACTAGCATTTATGGGTTATGTTTTTCAGCGAAATGGATGATACCTGTTTCGATCGAAACGGTATGTGATCCGATTCTAATATCCTTACATCGTGAAAAAATAACGCAAATTAACTAGTTACCGTGCGGATTTCTGGTTGTTTGACCAGTAAAGTTGCGCATCAGCAGGGCATACTGCAGGGGCAGGTCGTCCGGCACAGGTAACCAGACGGTATAGCCATCGCCCGGGGCCACCGGCATGGTTTCGCCTTTGCCATTCTCCATATGCTCAAGGGTGAAGTTGACGTTCCCCTGCGGGGTCATCAGCTCAAGGCTGTCGCCGACGCTGAACTTATTTTTGACCGCCACGGCCGCCAGCGGGCCGTTACGCTCTCCGGTGAATTCGCCGACAAACTGCTGGCGCTCGGAGACGGAGTAGCCGTACTCGTAGTTCTGATAATCGTCATGGGTATGGCGGCGCAGGAAGCCTTCGGTGTACCCGCGGTGGGCCAGCCCTTCCAGGGTCTCCAGCAGGCTGGTATCGAACGGTTTGCCGGCGGCGGCATCGTCGATCGCCTTGCGGTAAACCTGAGCGGTGCGCGCGCAGTAGTAGAAGGATTTGGTGCGGCCTTCGATCTTCAGCGAGTGAACGCCCATCTGGGTCAGACGCTCAACGTGGGCGATAGCCCGCAGATCTTTCGAGTTCATGATGTAGGTGCCGTGTTCGTCCTCAAAGGCGGTCATGTATTCGCCCGGACGTTTGGCTTCCTCAATCATAAAGACTTTATCGGTCGGCGCGCCGATGCCGAGGGTAGGCTCCACGGTCTGCACCGGGATCGGCTCATATTTGTGGACGATGTTGCCGACGTCGTCCTCTTTGCCTTCCGCCACGTTGTATTCCCAGCGGCAGGCGTTGGTGCAGGTCCCCTGGTTCGGGTCGCGCTTGTTGATATACCCGGAGAGCAGGCAGCGGCCGGAGTAGGCCATGCATAGCGCGCCGTGGACGAAAATCTCAATCTCCATCTCCGGCACCTGGCGGCGAATCTCTTCGATTTCATCCAGCGACAGTTCACGCGACAGGATCACGCGGGTCAGCCCCATCTGCTGCCAGAATTTGACCGTCGCCCAGTTGACGGCGTTGGCCTGCACTGAAAGATGGATCGGCATCTCCGGGAAGTGTTCCCGCACCAGCATGATTAAACCCGGATCGGACATGATCAGCGCGTCCGGACCCATCTCCACCACCGGCTTCAGATCGCGAATAAACGTTTTCAGCTTGGCGTTATGCGGGGCGATGTTGACCACCACATAGAATTTTTTACCCAGCGCGTGGGCTTCATTGATGCCGAGCTGCAGATTTTCGTGATTGAATTCGTTGTTACGCACGCGCAGCGAGTAGCGCGGCTGGCCGGCATAAACGGCATCGGCGCCATAGGCGAAAGCGTAACGCATATTCTTCAGCGTTCCCGCCGGGGAGAGGAGTTCTGGTTTAAACATGGTGTTCTCGTTCTGATGACAGGTCAGATTCGCCGCACCTGGTGCGGCGAGTTGGGGAGTGTCCCCACATTAAGGGCGGGCATTGTAGCGCCGCGGCGAAGGGGAGTAAATATCAGATAGGTATCTTTCAGTATGGCTAATTTGTTTGCCATTTTGAACCTGGGCAGTGCTCACACTGACAGCGTTAATAACGCCTGGTGGGATAGGCTCTAGGGAGTTCCCCGGGTTGCGGCGTAAACGCCTTACCCGGGCTACGGATTGCAGATGGCGGTGAACGTGTAGCCCGGCGAAGCGCAGCGCGAGCCGGGAAAAGGCTAACTACGCCAGCCGGCAGGCGTCCGCTTCCCAGCGGTAGCCAACGCCATACACCGCGCGGATAAACGACTGCTCGGCGTCCAGCGCCTCCAGCTTGCGCCGCAGGTTCTTGATGTGGCTGTCGATGGTGCGATCGGTGACTACCCGATAATCGTCATACAGATGGTTGAGTAGCTGTTCGCGGGAGAACACTTTGCCCGGCTCCTGGGAGAGGGTTTTCAGCAGCCGGAACTCG
Source organism: Klebsiella sp. KPN54798 (assembly GCF_021184225.1). Lineage (NCBI taxonomy): Bacteria > Pseudomonadati > Pseudomonadota > Gammaproteobacteria > Enterobacterales > Enterobacteriaceae > Klebsiella > Klebsiella sp. KPN54798. The sequence goes on from NZ_CP089234.1 coordinate 1,679,614, forward strand.
GCGGGAGTGAGGTCCAGCAGCTTGTCGCGCCAGGAGGCCTGAAAACGACCTTCGTCGACAATCAGCGGGCTCTGGGCGTCCAGCGCCTGCAGATCGCGCTGCGGCTTGCAGCGGCGGAGGATGGTTTTTACCCGGGCGACCACTTCCCGGGGGCTGTAGGGCTTGCAGATATAGTCGTCGGCGCCTATTTCCAGCCCAGCAAACGGTCGATCTCTTCGATTTTCGCCGTCACCATCACCACCGGAACATCGGAGAAGCGGCGAATTTCCCGGCACAGCGTCAGACCGTCGGTACCGGGCAGCATCAGATCCAGCAGGATCAGGTGCGGCGGCGTCTGGCGGACGTAGGGCAGGACCTTGTCGCCGTGGTTAATCAACGCAGGCGCATAGCCGGCGGCCTGCAGATAATCAATCAGCAGTTGGCCGAGCTTCGGTTCATCTTCCACGATAAGGATGCGTGGGGTGTTTTCATCTACAGGCAATTCAGTCATACGTCTCTCGGTAAATCATGTTCCAGAGGTAACTCAACTTTAATGCTAACCCCGCCAAAAGGCGAATGGTCGGCACGCAGGGTGCCGCCGTGGGCCGCTACGATATTGAGGCAAATCGCCAGTCCGAGGCCGGAGCCGCCGCTGGCGCGGTTGCGCGATCCTTCCGCCCGGTAAAAGCGTTCGCACAGGCGGGCCAGCTGCTCATCGCTGACGCCGGGGGCGCTGTCGGCGAAGTCAATCACCAGCATGCGACCGCTGCGGCGGGCGGTGATGTGCAGGCTGCCGCCGCTGTCGGTATAGCGCAGGCTGTTCTCCAGCAGATTGTTGAAGAGCTGCATCAGGCGGTCGCGGTCGCCGAAGATCATCGCCTGCTCCGGGAGCGACACCTGAATGCTTAGCTGCCGGCTGGCGAAGCGCTCGCGAAAAGCGCCCGCCGCCACTTCCAGCAGGGTGATGATATCCAGTGAGGTTTTCTGGTAGGCCAGCGCCCCCTCGTCGGACATCGACAGCTGATGGAGGTCGTCCACCAGCTTGGTGAGGGTAGCCACCTCGGCCTGCAGAGAAGGAATCGACTCGGGGGTAAAGCGCCGGACCCCGTCCTGAATCGCCTCCAGCTCGCCGCGCAGCACCGCCAGCGGGGTACGCAGCTCATGGGAGATATCGGCCATCAGATCGCGACGCATCTGCTGGTTGCGCTCCAGGGTGCTGGCGAGCTGGTTAAAATCCTGCGCCAGGCGGCCGAGCTCATCGCCGCCGGTCACCGTCACGCGGGTGGAAAAGTCGCCCGCCGCCAGCTTATGGGTGCCTTCCACCAGCCGCTTCACCGGCGCCAGCAGACCGCGGGCCAACGGGAAAGTGGCCAGCGCGGCAAGCAGGGTGGCAAGGGCGACAATCAGCCAGCTGGTGCGCTTTTGCTGCCGGTCGAAGTTAATGTCGGTATTGCGCGTCAGCCGCTCTACCGGCGAGGCGATCACTTTGCCCACCTCCGCGCCGTTGACCACGATGCTGCGCTGGGTACCATCCTCCGGGACGCGCTCTCGCGGCCCCACCAGCACGCGCCCCGACTGATCCACCACCCAGAACATGGTGCGCCAGCCGTGGGGCGGCATTTCCGGCCTCGGGCGCGGGCCGTCAGGGGGGCCATCCGGCGGCGGCCCGTCCGGGGCGGCGTCCGGCTTCATGGCGTGCCCCGGCGGCGAGCGGTCGTCGTTATCCCGTTCGAAGGTGCGCAGCAGCTGAAAGATAAAGCGGTCATTATTGCGCAGAAACGCCCAGCTGCCATGCTGGGCATACTGCTCGCTCAGCGCGTCGCTGAGCATGGTTAAGCGTTGCTCATTGCCGCGCTTGATATAGTCGATAAACCCGCGTTCAAAACTAATGCGCACCGCCCAGTGCATGCTGATCAGCAGCACGATGCAGGTGGCGAATATAGCGAGGAACAGCTTGCCGGTAATACCCGGGCGCCAAAATTTCACGATCCACTCCTGTTGCGTCGACGGAGGACGATATTGCTGCCGACGTCATCCGGTACCCTGGAAAAGATGAGCGCCGGCAGGGCGATGATCGCCGCCATGCTCAGATAGGTGTAGAGAAAGACCTGATGGGTGCTGGCGGCGTCGAGACTCATATGCTGCTGGCCATACAGCCCCAGCAGCAGCCCGGCGATGGTCACGCCGATACTCATCGACAGCTGCATCACCATCGACAGCAGGCTGTTGCCGCTGCTGGCCAGATCGTCCGGGAGATCTTTCAGCGTCAGGGTATTCATTGAGGAGAAGCGGCTGGCGTTGATCATCCCCTGCAGAAACAGGACCAGCGGCAGCACGTAATACCACCCGGCCAGGGCGCTAAACATAAACAGCAGGCTGACCGCCGCCAGGCCCAGGGTGCTGGCGACCAGCACCCGACGGTAGCCAAAGCGGTTGACCACCTGGACCACGATCCGCTTCATGCCCATGCTGCCGAGCACCATCGGGATCATCATCAGCCCGGCGTGAAAGGGGGAGAAGCCGAGGCCGATCTGCAGAAACACCGGGGTCATAAACGGCAGCATGCCGCTGCCGATGCGTCCCGCGAAGCTGCCGCCGAGGCCGAGAGAGAAGGTGCGGTTGCGAAACAGGTTAAGGCTAAACAGCGCCCGGGCGTTGCCGCGGGCGTGCCACAGGTAGAGCAGCAGGGCGCAGAGGCCGACGGCCACCAGCCCCGCCAGCCAGGCAGGGGAAATGCCGAGCCCTTTCTGGCCGTCGAGCGCCAGGGTCAGGGTCGCCATTCCGGCGGCCAGCAGCAGAAAGCCGGAGAGATCGAAGCGCCGGGTCTGCATGGTGTAGTTGGGCATCAGACAGAGGGTGGCGATCGCGCCGACGATCCCCACCGGGATGTTGATGAGGAAGATCCAGTGCCATGAGGCGTACTCCACCAGCACCCCGCCCAGCGCCGGGCCGAGCAGCGGGCCGACCTGGCCCGGCAGGGTAACGAAGGTCATCGCCGCCATATACTGATCGCGCGGGACGATCTTCATCACCGTCAGGCGGCCGACCGGCACCATCATCGCGCCGCCGACCCCCTGCAGCACCCGCGCCATCACCAGCTGGTCGAGGGTGCTGGCCTGGGCGCAAAACAGCGATCCGGCGGTAAACAGCACGATGGCGGTGAAGAAGATATTGCGCACCCCGACCCGGTCGGCCAGCCAGCCGCTGGCCGGCAGCATCACCGCCACCGTTAACACATAGGAGACGATAATCATATGCATATGCAGCGGACTCTCCCCGAGGCTTTTGGCCATCGAGGGGAGGGCGGTGTTAACGATGGTGGTGTCCAGCGACTGCATAAAGAAGCCGAACGCCACTATCCATAGCTGCCAGCGCACGCTGGCCGGGAGGTCTGTCATGTTATTCGCTTACCGGTTGAGAGGAGTGACGCGAAAAACGCAGCCGCAGACGGTCAAAGAAAAGATAGACCACCGGCGTGGTGTAGAGCGTTAACAGCTGGCTCATCACCAGACCGCCGACGATGGTGATCCCCAGCGGCTGGCGCAGCTCAGAGCCATCGCCCCCGGAGAGCACCAGCGGCAGGGCGCCGAACAGCGCGGCGAGGGTGGTCATCATAATCGGCCGGAAACGCAGCAGGCAGGCCTGGAAAATCGCCTCTTCCGGCGTCAGGTTGCCGTTACGCTGCGCCTCCAGGGCAAAATCAACCATCATGATGGCGTTTTTCTTAACGATGCCAATTAATAACATAATCCCAATCAGGGCGATTAGGCTGAACGGGGCATCGAAGATCTCCAGCGCCAGCAGAGCGCCCACCCCGGCGGAGGGCAGCGTCGAGAGGATGGTCAACGGATGCACATAGCTCTCATATAGCACCCCCAGCACGATATAGACCGTGGCGATAGCCGCGAGGATCAGGATTACCTGCGCGTTCATGGTCTGCTGGAACACCTGAGCGGTACCGGCAAAGGAGCCGCGCACGCTCGACGGCACCCCGAGCTGGGTCATCGCGCGGTCAATGGCCTCGCTGGCTTCCGACAGCGAGCGGCCGGTGGGCAGGTTAAAGGAGATAGTGGATGCCGCCGACAGCCCCTGGTGGTTCACCGACAGCGGGGCATTGGCCGGCTGCCATTTGGCGAAGTAGGCCAGCGGGATCGGCTTGCCGTCGCTGTTAATGACGAACATCTTATCCAGGGCGCTGACGTCCTGGGTGTAGGCCGGATCCACCTCCATCACCACCTTATACTGGTTGAGCGGCTGGTAGATGGTAGAGATCTGCCGCTGGCCAAAGGCGTTGTTCAGCAGGTTGTTGGCGTCCTGGACGCTGATGCCGAGGCGCGACATGGTATCCCGGTCATAGACCAGGTCCATTTCGGCGCCATTGTCCTGCTGATCCGAGTTGACGTCCGCCAGCTCCGGCAGCGCCGCCAGCGCTTTGCGGATCTTCGGCTCCCACTCGCGCAGCGCCGACAGGTCGTCGGACAGCAGGGTGTACTGATAGCTGGCGTTCGACTGCCGGCCGCCGACGCGGATATCCTGCACCGCCATCAGGAACAGGTTGGCCCCGGGCTCGTTGGCCAGCTTTTTGCGCAGCCGGTCGATCACCTGCTGCGCCGTCTCGTGGCGCTGGTCGCGCGGCTTGAGGGTGATAAACATCATCCCGCTGTTGACCCGCGAGCCGCCGGTAAAGCCGGTGACGTTATCCACCGCCGGATCTTCGCGAATGATCTTCATAAAGTCCTGCAGCTTGCCGCGCATCGCCTGGAAGGAGATGCTCTGGTCGGCCTGAATGCCGCCCATCAGCACCCCGGTGTCCTGCTCCGGGAAGAAGGTTTTCGGGATCGAAATGTAGAGCCAGACGCTGAGGGCGATGGTGCCGAGCACCACCAGGCCGGTCAGCCGGCTATGCTTCAGCACCCATTTTAACGATTTACCATAGCCGCCCTGCACGGCCACCAGCAGGCGGCCAAAGCCGCGGTTGCGCGTCGGCTGGTGGGGCTTGCCGCTTTTCAGCAGCCAGCCGCACATCATCGGCGTCAGGGTGAGGGAGACCGCCAGCGAGATGCCGATCGCCACCGACAGGGTGACGGCGAACTCGCGCAGCAGGCGGCCGGGCAGGCCGCCCATCAGCAGCAGCGGCAGGAACACCGCCACCAGCGACAGGCTCATCGACAGCACGGTAAAGCCCACCTCGCGGCTCCCCTGCAGCGCCGCCTGCAGCGGTTTCATCCCCGCCTCCAGATGGCGGGAGATATTCTCCAGCACCACGATAGCGTCATCCACCACGAAGCCGGTGGCGATGGTCAGGGCCATCAGCGACAGGTTATTGAGGCTGAAGCCGCACAAATACATCGCGGCGAAGGTGCCGATTAAGGATACCGGGACGGCGACGGCCGGGATCAGCGTGGCGCGCCCCGAGCGCAGGAACAGGAACACCACGAGGATCACCAGCGCCACCGAAATCACCAGCGTCTGCTCCACCTCCTCCAGCGAGGCGCGGATGGTCGGCGAGCGGTCCTGGGCGATCTGCAGGTCGATAGCCGCCGGAATGGTCTGCTGCAGCTCCGGCAGGCGGGCGCGGATGCTGTCCACCGTCTGGATAATATTGGCTTCCGGCAGTTTGCGGATCATCAGCAGGATCGCCGGTTTGGCGTTGGTCATCCCGGCGTTGCGTACGTCCTGCACCGAATCCGAGACGGTGGCGACATCTCCCAGCCGCACCGCGGCGCCATTCTGGTAGTGGACGATCAGCGGCTGATAGTCGGCGGCGGTCTTCAGCTCATCGTTGGTCTGCACCTGCCAGCGGTGCGCGCTGTCCTCCAGCGCCCCCTGCGGTTTGCGCACGTTGGCGTCGCTGATGGCGGTGCGCACCGCGTCCAGCGACACGCCCTGGTTGAACAGCGCCTGCGGGTTGAGGTCGACGCGCACCGCCGGCAGGGAACTGCCGCCGACGTCGACATCGCCCACGCCGTCGATCTGCGCGATGGTCTGCGCCAGCTGGGTGGAGGCGAAATCATACAGCTCACCCTGGGAGTAGGTGTCCGAGGTCAGCGTCAGGATCATGATCGGCGCATCCGACGGATTGGCTTTGCGATAGGTCGGCCGGCTGGGCATTCCGCTCGGCAGCAGGCTTTGCGCGGCGTTGATCGCCGCCTGAACGTCGCGCGCCGCGCCGTTGATATCGCGGTCGAAGTTAAACTCAAGAATGATGCGCGTACTGCCCAGCGAGCTGGAGGAGGTCATCTCATTGACCCCGGCAATCCGCCCCAGGGAGCGCTCCAGCGGGGTGGCCACCGACGAGGCCATGGTCTCCGGCGAGGCTCCCGGCAGCGAGGCGCTAACCATGATCACCGGGAAGTCCACCTGCGGCAGCGGGGCTACCGGCAGCAGCCGGAAGCCGAGAATGCCGCACAGGGTGATGGCCAGCGAGATGAGGATCGTCGCCACCGGGCGGTAAATGAAGAGGGCGAAAAACTTCACTTACGCCTCCTCTTCCTGACGCGGGAAGCGGCGCTTCAGGTGCAGCGACAGGCGGTCGAACAGCAGATAGATCACCGGGGTGGTGAACAGGGTCAGCACCTGGCTGAGCATCAGACCGCCGACCATGCCGATCCCCAGCGGACGCCGCAGCTCGGCGCCAACGCCGGTGCTCAGCATCAGCGGCAGGGCGCCGAGCAGGGCGGCGAGGGTGGTCATCAGGATCGGCCGAAAACGCAGCAGACAGGCCTGGTAGATCGCTTCCCGCGGCGGCATGCCCTGCTCGCGCTCAGCGGCCAGCGCGAAGTCGATCATCATGATGGCGTTCTTCTTCACGATGCCGATCAGCAGAATGATGCCGATGATGGCGATCACGTCCAGCTCGCTGCCCGCCAGCCACAGCGCCAGCAGCGCCCCGACCCCGGCGGTGGGCAGGGTGGAGAGAATCGTAATCGGATGGATAAAGCTCTCGTACAGCACCCCCAGCACGATATACATCGCCACCACCGCGGCGACCACCAGCCAGACGGTGCTGCCGAGCGCCGACTGGAAGGCCAGCGAGCTGCCCTGGAACTGGGTGCGAATATCGGTCGGGAAATCCAGCGACTGTTCGGCGGCGAGGATCGCCTCCACCGCTTCGCCCAGCGAGTAGTTGTTCGGGACGTTAAACGAGATGGTGGTCACCGGGAACTGATCGAGGTGGTTCACTGACAGCGGGGTAAAGCGCTGCTCCACCGTGGCGATGGCGGTCAACGGCACGATGCCGCCGTCGCTGCTGGTGAGGCGGATATTCTCCAGCGCCGCCAGGCCCGGCGTCGCCTCGGTATCCTGCTCGAGCACCACGCGATACTGATTCGCCTGAGTGTAAATAGTGGAGATCAGCCGCTGGCCGAAGGCGTTGTACAGCGCGTTATCGACATCGGCCATTGAGATGCCGAGGCGGCTGGCGCTGTCGCGATCCACCTTGATATAGGCGGCCAGGCCTTTGTCCTGCCAGTCGCTGCTGACGTCGGCCAGCTGCGGCTGGGCCTGCAGGCGGCTGAGCAGCGGCGGCACCCAGGTGCTCAGCGCCTCGAGGGAGTTTGCCTGCAGGGTGAATTGATACTGGGTGCGGCTCACCGTGGTGTCGATGGTCAGGTCCTGGGTCGGCTGCAGGTAGAGCGCCACGCCGGGGACGCCGTCCACCGCCTGCTGCAGACGGCTAATCACCGTCTGGACGCGGTCATCGCGTTCATCCAGCGGCTTGAGGTTGATCTGCAGACGGGCGCTGTTCAGCGCCGGGTTGGTGCCGTCGACGCCGACGAAGGAGGTCAGACTCTCCACCGCCGGATCCTTAAGGATAATGCTGGCCACCTGCCGCTGGCGCTCGGCCATGCTGGCGAAGGAGACCGACTGCGGCGCCTGGAGGGTACCCTGGATAATGCCGTTATCCTGGATCGGGAAAAAGCCTTTCGGGATAAAGACCCACAGGATAATCGACAGCGCCAGGGTGCTCAGGGCGACGCCGAGCGTCAGCCACGGATGGTTCAGCACCCGGCTCAGCCAGCGGCCATAGACGGCGATCACCCGTTCGAAGAAACGCTCGCTGGCCCGCGAGAATCGGTTCTGCTTGCGCAGCGATTCGTGGCTTAGCATACGAGCGCACATCATCGGCGTCAGGGTCAGGGAGACCACCGCCGAGATAAGAATAGCGACGGCAAGGGTGACGGCGAATTCGCGGAACAGGCGGCCGACGATATCGCCCATAAACAGCAGCGGGATCAGCACCGCGATCAGCGAGAAGGTGAGGGAGATGATGGTGAAGCCGATCTCCCCCGCGCCCTTCAGCGCGGCGGCCAGCGGCTTCTCGCCTTTTTCGATATAGCGCGAGATGTTCTCGATCACCACGATGGCATCATCCACCACGAAGCCGGTGGCGATGGTCAGGGCCATCAGCGTCAGGTTATTGATCGAAAAGTCGAGGAACACCATCACCGCGAAAGTGCCCACCAGCGACAGCGGCACCGCGACGCCGGGAATAATGGTCGCCGGCACGTTGCGCAGGAACAGATAGATGATCATCACCACCAGGGCGATGGCCAGCATCAGCTCAAACTGGGTGTCGCGCACCGAGGCGCGGATGTTGGTGGTCCGGTCGGAGAGGACCTGCACCTTCACCGATTTCGGCAGGCTCTCGGTGAGCTGCGGCAGCATCTGGCGAATGCTGTCGGCGGTGTCGATGATGTTGGCCCCCGGCTGGCGCTGGACGTTCATCACGATGGCCCGCTGCTGGTTGGCCCATGCCCCGAGCCAGCTGTTTTCGGCCCCTTGTTCGACGCTGGCGACATCGCCGAGCCGGATCGGCGCCCCGTTCTGATAAGCGATAATCAGCCGGCGATAATCCTCAGCGGACTGCATCTGATCGTTAGCGGAAAGCGTCACCGCGCGGGCCGGGCCGTCGAGGCTGCCTTTCGCGGAGTTAACGTTGGCGCTGGTGATAGCGGTGCGCACGGTTTCGCTGGTCAGGCCGAGGGCGGCGATGGCCTGGGCGTTAAGCTTCACCCGCACCGCCGGGCGCTGGCCGCCGGCGAGGGTCACCAGACCGACGCCGGAAACCTGGGAGATCTTCTGCGCCACCCGGGTCTCCACCATATCCTCAACCTGGGTCATCGGGATGGCGGAGGAGGTGACGGCGAGGGTCATGATCGGCGGATCCGCCGGGTTCACCTTGCTGTAGACCGGCGGGTTGGGCAGATCGCTCGGCAGCAGATTGGTGGCGGCGTTAATGGCCGCCTGCACTTCCTGCTCGGCGACGTCCAGCGGCAGGGTCAGCTGGAACTGCAGCGTGACTACCGAGGCGCCGCCGGAGCTTTGCGACGACATCTGCTTAAGGCCGGACATCTGGCCGAACTGGCGCTCCAGCGGGGCGGTGATGGCGGAGGTCACCACGTCCGGGCTGGCGCCCGGATAGAGGGTGACTACCTGAATGGTCGGGTAATCGACCTCCGGCAGGGCGGAGACCGGCAGAAAGCGGTAGCCGATGATCCCGGCCAGCAGGATAGCCACCATCAGCAGAGTGGTGGCCACCGGACGCATAATAAACAGCCGGGACGGGCCGCCGGTGCGGCCTGGAGGTAACACCTGCATCAGGAACGCGCTCCGTGTTTACCGCTCTGGCGCGGGGCGGGCTGCGCCTGCTCGCCGCTGCTGGCGGTGACAACTTCTACCTTCGCTCCCTCGGTCAGGCGGTCAATCCCGTCGGTGACCACGCGATCTCCGGCGGAAAGCCCGGCGCTGATGACTACTTTCTGGCTGTCCTGGATGCCGGGCGTCACGCTGTGTTTGCTGACCTTATTCTCATCGTTCAGCACCCATACGAAATGTCCTTCGTTGCCCATCTGCAGCGCGGCGGCAGGGATCACCACCGCGTTCTGCTGGGTGTCCACCAGCAGGCGGGCGTTAACGAACTGATTGGGGAACAGCGCGTCGTCCAGATTGCTAAAGCGCGCCTTCAGCTTGATGGTCCCGGTGGTCGCATCGATCTGGTTATCGAGGCTCAGCAGCTCGCCGACGCTGACTTTCTGCTTATTGGTGCGATCCCAGGCTTCGACGCTGAGCGTTTTGCCCGCTTTCTGCGCCTGCACCACCGTGGCGATGCTGCTTTCCGGCAGGGTAAAGACCACGTCGATCGGGTGCGTCTGGGTAAGGACCACGATCCCGGTGGTATCCCCGCTGGAGATCTGGTTGCCGATATCGACCTGCTTTAAGCCGACGCGGCCGTCAATTGGCGCGGTAATGCGGGTCCAGTCGAGCTGCAGCTGGGCGCTGGCGACGGCCGCTTCATCAGCTTTCACCGTGCCGGCGGATTCCACCACCAGCGACTGCTGAGTGTCGAGCTCCTGGCGGGAGACGAGGTTGGTCTTCACCAGCTGCTGGTAACGAGCGAGATCGCGGCGGGCGTTGGCGAGGGTGGCCTGATCTTTCGCCAGCTGACCCTGCGCCTGGGCGAGGGCGACTTTAAACTGGCTGGGGTCGATCTGCGCCAGCAGGTCGCCGGCTTTGACCTGCTGACCCTCCTGGAAGTGAAGGCTCAGCAGTTGGCCGTCGACCCGGCTGCGGACGGTGACGGTATTGGCCGCCGTCACCGTACCCAGCCCGGTGAGATAGCGCGGGACCGCTTCTTCGGTGGCGGTGGCCGCCTGCACCGGCGCCAGCGCGGCGCCAAAGCGGCCATGGCGTGCGCCGCCCGGCCCCTGCGGGCCCTGCCCGGCGGCGGGAGCCCCGCTGCCGCTCGTCCCGCGATCGTGCCAGAACCAGTAGGCGGCCCCGGCGATAATCACTACCGCCAGCGCGGCGCCCCAACGACGTATGTTACTGCCTTTCATTAGTTTACGGTCTCATCCTGAAGCGTTTCGCTGAATGATACTAGTTTAGTGAGGGAAGGGGCCGTAAAAATGGAGGAATTATGAAAAGAAGGTTGAGAAATGTCTGGATAACCGCCGCGACGCCGGGCGCTCCCGCGGCCGATATCCGGGGTGATATCAACTTTTAGTTTAAAAAAGCAAAAAATAGTTGTATCCGCGGGGGCTTTAATTAGATTTATGCGGTGAATAAATCAGTGCATTCCCATAATAATAAAATATGCACTTAAAAATCAACATGTTAAATAATCAGGGGTCATTGCTGTGGCAAACGCAAACAAACTCACGCTCTTCATCGTCGTTTTTATGCTGATGGGGATCCTCTCCGGCGCGGCTATCCATGCCTACGCGACGCCAACCACCGTTTCCGCCTGGGCGGACAATATTACGCTGCTCACCGATCTGTTTCTGCGGTTGATCAAAATGGTCATCGCGCCGTTGGTGTTCAGCACCCTGACGGTCGGCATTATGCGCCTCGGCGAGACGGCGACCATCGGCCGGGTAGGCGGCAAGGCGATGGTCTGGTTCATCACCTCCTCGGTATTATCCATTCTCGTCGGGCTGGTGATCGTCACCTTCCAGCACCCGGGCGCCGGGTTAAACCTGGCGGTGCCGAAAGAGGCGGTGGATACCGGCCTGGCGGTCAGCGGCATGAGCCTGAAAGGGTTCCTGTCGCACACCATCCCCACCAGCATCACCGAGGCGATGGCCAACAACGAGATCCTGCAGATCGTGGTGTTCTCGATGTTCTTCGGCATCGCCGGCGCGTCGCTGGGGGAGAAGTTTAATGCTCCGCTGGTGGCGGCCCTTAACGTGGTGTCGCACATTATGCTGAAGGTGACGGGCTATGTGATGTACGTTGCGCCGCTGGCCATCTTCGCCGCCATCTCGTCGGTGATTGCCTCCCAGGGGCTGGGGATCCTGCTCAACTATGCTTCGTTCATCGGCGGCTACTACCTGGCGGTGCTGTTGACCAGCGCGGTGCTGATTGCCGTCGGCTATATGGTGCTGAAAAAAGAGGTTTTCCGCCTGCTGAACATGCTGAAAGATCCGGTGCTGGTGGCCTTTACCACCAGCAGCTCGGAAGCGGCCTATCCGAAGACCCTTGAGCGACTGGTGAAGTTTGGCTGCTCGCGCAATATCGTCTCGTTCGTCCTGCCGATTGGCTACTCGTTCAACCTCGTTGGCTCGATGGTCTACTGCTCCTTCGCCGCGATGTTTATCGCCCAGGCCTATAACGTGCCGCTGAGCTTTAGCGAGATTACGGTCATGATGCTGACCCTGATGCTGGCCTCGAAAGGTATCGCCGGGGTGCCGCGTTCTGCGCTGGTGGTGCTGGCGGCGACGATCCCCAGCTTCAATATACCGGTCGCCGGGATCCTTCTGCTGATGGGTATCGACCATTTCCTCGACATGGGGCGCTCTGCCATCAACGTGCTGGGTAATGGCATCGCCACCGCGATGCTGTCGAAAAATGAAGGGTTGCTGACCGACGAGGAAGCGCAGCCGGACTGGGAAGTGGAGAAAGCGGAAGCCTGATCCTGCCGCGCCCTTTCACTGAGGGCGCTATTCCACACGGAAAAAAAGACCCCTGACAGGCACGTCAGGGGCAATGTGACGAAGTATCAGTTTTCCTCGTGTAGCGTGTTTTTTATTATATAAAGACGGGCGGTAACGTCTTTATACCGAGGAAGCGCAGAGTTTAACGTTATGTCCGCCAGCGCTGGATATTTTTTAGCATCCTGCGACTATTTTCGGATTTACGACAATATAGCCAGGTCAATATCTTATTTTTTTTGTGCTGCTGTTTGCCTACCAGCGCTCACGTAAAAGATTCATAAACTGGAAAAATTCATGATTATTATTCAGGCTGTATTTTTCCATGATCTTATTCTTATGATAGGCGGCGGTGCGGGGACTCACACGCTGCAGCGCGGCGATTTTACTCATATCCAGCCCTTCGAGAATACCGTGCGCTACGGCGGTCTGCGATCGCGATAACACGCGATGCGGACAGCTGGCGCAGCTGAGTTCCCGGCCTGCGGCGTCGGTAGCCGTGGGGGTCATACAATGCTGGAGCTCGCTTTTAATGATCGTCAGCAATTGCGGAATACTGGCCGTTTTTAGCGAAACAAAAATGACCCCTTTCAGGCAGTTAATCATGAACTCATCTTCCGGCAGCTGGTCATAGCTATGGAGGATAATCAGCGAGCTTCCTCTTTTTCTGTTCTTAATCAGGGTATTACACAGGTATATTTCCCCGGGGATCACTTCGCAGATAATGATATCTTCAGCTGACAGATCGGTGTTACGCCAGGAAAAACGCGCCCGTATTTCGCCCTGCGTGAGGTCATTGACCATGGCCACCAGCGATTCACGGACAAAGGCGTTGCGGGTGTTGATGGTGACATTAATGTTTCTCATGGCGTTATTTCCTTACGCAAAACATAACGCCATGCTGTGACAAATCCTCCGGGCGTATGCGGTGTGTTGAAGATATAAAAGTACCTACAATAATTTTTTATTATTTTAAAGTGAATTATTTACGACGCATCGAACGCTTATCGTTAAAAGTAAATTTCTGCCGCCTCCTGTCTTTCAGATAGGAAATAAAACTGTATACAGAGATGCTGAAGAAAAAAATGCATAGCAATAAAACTAACCACGTTTGCATGGCCATCGTTTTTACCCTGATTGTGTTGCATGGTGTCAGAATTTGCCGCGAACGGCTAATACGTTTTGTTATATGCTTTTCTGTCCCGTGAAAATCTTACGCCATCATCCTGATGTGCTAGCACTATAAGAAAGTTCTTAAGGTCATCGTCAGTCTCATTCCTCTCATTTCTCTCAGAAAATGAGAAAAATTAACACTTACGAGTTTTTTATATCCCGCGCGGCCGCCGACGCGCCCCGTCGTTCAGGAAATAAAGGCCAGTCCCTTACCAAAGATTGCGCGAACGGGCAGGTGGATCCCCTGCTGGCGTGCCTTGTGACGCAGGCGGCTAACCACCACGTCGATCCGGTGCAGGTCAGGCTCGCTTTCATGGGAAAACAGGCAGGCATGGAGATCCAGTTTGCTGCACACTTCGTTGCGATTGCGCATCAGGAGCTCCACCAGGCGATATTCCTGCTGGGTTAACTCCAGCGTCCGGGCGTCGGGTGAAATCAGTTTATCCTCGTGCAGACGCCAGCTGCCGGGGGAGACGGCCGGCGGCGTGCCGATCGCCTCCGCAGGCGGAGCCGCCGGACGGTCCTGGCGCAGGCGCGCGCCGAGGGCGGTGAGGGTCTCGGCAAGATGGGCGAAGTTTACCGGTTTGATCAGATAGGCATCGGCCCCAAGGCTCAGCGCCTGCAGTTTATCCTGTTGCTGACCGCGGGCGCTGACCACCACCAGACCGTAGTGCCCCAGCTCATGCAGATAGTTCAGTACGCTGAAGCCATCCTCGCCGGGCAGGCCGATATCAACCAGCACGATATCCACCGGATGGCTGTGCAGTTGCCGCCAGAAGGCTTCGGCGCTACGCGTCCCCCACACCTCGAAGCCGCGATAGCCCAGCCAGGCCAGCAGTTCATCCAGCAGATCGGCGTTATCTTCAATTATCGCCAGCCGTAAAGCCATACGTCGTTCTCCTCTTAAGTAACAGTGGGGAGGGTGAGAATAAAGGTGCAGCCGTCCGGGCCATGCTCGGCCAGCCACAGTTTGCCATCATGAGCCTGCACTATCTGACGCGCAACATACAGTCCGAGACCAGTGCCGCCTGGCACCGGCGATGTGTGCTCGCCGCGGCGGTAGCGCTCAAAGATCAGTTCCGCCTGTCCGGCAGGGAGTCCCGGGCCGTGGTCGCGAATGCGTAGCTCCGTTTGCCCGGCATCGGAATGAATATCGATGGCGATTTCACCGGGGGGCGAATACTTGACGGCGTTATCCAGCAGATTAGCGATGGCGATGCACAGCAGGCCGGCATCGGCCTGCAGCTGCGGGCTTTCCACCGCGCCGTGCTGGCGGATGTTTAGGTAGTGATCATGGGAGATGGCCACCACCGAGGCGGCCATGTTGATCACCGTCAGCAGGGCGGTCTGCTGGCGCTCGACGTGCAGATCGTGGGAGGCGAGCCGGGCGTCGGCAAGGCAGTTATCGGTGAGCTGCACCAGGCGGGTGGCGGCGCGGCCAATGCGATCGAAGCGCGCCTCCTGGCTGGTCGAGGCCGCCGAGAGGCGAAGATTCTCCAGCGCCGCCTGGATCACCGCCAGCGGGGTGCGGAATTCGTGCGCCACCATGCCCATAAACTGCCGCTGGTGGAAGCTGGCTTCACGCTCAATCTGCAGTTCGCGCGCCAGGCGCTGCTTCTGCTCCAGCTGGCGGTTTTCAGCACGCACCCGCAGAATGGCAATGATCAGCACCGTAATGATGTGGACGATCAGCGCGTACTGCCAGAGGGAATAGATCGCCATATGGAACGGGATAATCCCATGGATCGACAACTGCACCAGCACCGCGGCGGCGACATAGAACGGCGGCAGCAGACCCAGCAGCAGGGTGGTACGGTCGATAGCTTTTTTGCGCCACAGCCACCAGGAGGTGAACAGCAGCACCGGGGTGATAATGATGAATACTACCCCTTCAATCTGCATCGCGAAGCCGTAAAACCCGAGCGGAATACTGACCTGCAGCACCAGGTTGAGTATCACGGCGGCAATCAGCAGCTGATGAAGTCGCGGCATATTCTTCTTCAGATCAAAAATCTCGCTGTGCAGCCAGAGGGCGGTGGCATAGCTGAACAGCGAGAGGCTACTGATCATAAAATCCTGGAAGGGCAGCGCGGCGTGGCCGAAGAACCACTCCGGGAAGCCGTGCAGAGCGGCCACCAGCGGATAATTGAGCGAGAAAAGACAGATCCCCCATAGCAGACGCCGGCGCAGGGCCAGCGCCAGCCAAAGCGCCACACCGCTGGCCACAGCGGCCAGGCCGAAGTAGAAGCTCCAGAAAGCGGTGTCAGCGGTGGCCCGCTGCACAAACGCCTGCGCAGAGGAGAGCGAGGCCAGCAGGATCAGGGTGCTGGTGCTCTGCAGGCGAAAGACCAGCTCATAGCCGGCGTCGGTTGGCGGAGGGGGCAGTATCAGCACCCTTTCCCGATAATGCAGATCGCTTCCGCGGGCGCCGTCGCGATCGCCAAAGATGCGCTGCGTCCACGGGCCATCGCTGCCCAGTGGCCGGTAGTAAATGGTCAGATGGTCGACGAAAGTGGGGCCCAGCTGCAGCCAACGCGGCTCCCCGGCAAACCACGTGCCCGGCAGCTCGCTGCGCAGCCACCAGGTTTTTCGCGAATAACCAAAGGAGGGGATCTGCCGGGTGGTGGCGAGCTGGTCTGCGGGCAGGGCGGCAAAGCGATCGAGGGTCATCTGGCCGCTGTCGTCGGCGTACCACTGGACCGGAATATCAATCCCCACCTGGCGCGTCGCCGCCTGCGCCTGCGGGGCGACCAGCAGCAAGAGTAATCCACAGCTGAGCAGCCAGCCTGCCAGGAGCCGCGGCCGGCAACGCCGGACCGCCGCGAAGATCGCAGACACCCTTTTCAATCACGCCCCCTTGCGGCATGCAAAGATTACTGACCGCAGACGTCTGGCTACGGTATGGATAATACGCCCCCGGAAGCGGGGGAGAGTGGACAGGCCTGTCCGGACGAACAGGCCATTTTGCGTGGGAGACCAGGAATATTCCAGCGTAATCTGCAGCGCCAGGATCAGGACAGACCTGCTGCGCGGCAGCGCCGGGCGAGGGCTAGCGGAAAACCACCTGCGCCCAGCGGGCCAGCCCGGCGGTCACCGAGCCAAAATCATCGCCGCCGGCCAGCGGAATACCCGGCAGCTGAGCGGCCAGCGCCTTTTTGATCAGCGGCGAACGGGCGCTGCCGCCGGTAAGATAGATCACATCCGGGGTGGTCTGGCTGCTGTCGAGCGCGAGCTGCACCTGTTCCATAATGCGGGTCAGGGGCTGATCCAGCGCGGCTTCCAGACCCTGCTGGGCGATGGCGGTGGCCAGATCGTCCTGAATAAACGGCAGCGCGGTTTCGACGCTGGCGGCTCTGGAGAGGGCGATTTTGCTCTCTTCGGCGCTGCGCACCAGACGATAGCTGAGACGCTGGCGCCAGACCTTCAGCAGCAGAGCCACCTTGTCGGCATCCCGGGCGCTGCGCAGCAGATCGTTCAGCAGGCGGCCGTTGGCGGTGCTGTAGAAATCGCTCTGCGCCGGCACGTCGTTGATCGCCACCGCGTTCCACCACGGGAGGATCGGCAGCGCGGTGCCTTTTTCCGTTTCGCCGCCCATGCCGAGGAGGGGCATCAGGCATTTGAAGGCCAGGGCAATGTCGAGATCGTTACCGCCGATGCGGCAGCCGCTGTGGCCGAGCAGGCTCTGCTGTCGGTCGGCGCGCTCCCGCCACTGCGGGCCCATCAGCAGCAGGGAGCAGTCGGTGGTCCCGCCGCCGATATCGACGACCAGCACCCGCTTTTCTTCACTGAGGGTCGCTTCGAAATCGAGCCCGGCGGCCACCGGTTCAAACTGAAAGACCACATCGCGGAAACCGGCGCGGTGGGCGGCCCGCTCAAGGATCCCCTGCGCCTGGGCGTTCGCCTCATCGCCGCCGAGGCCCTGGAAGTTAATCGGTCGGCCAATCACCGCCTGGTCGATCTGCTCGGGCAGCTGGCTTTCGGCCTGCAGCTTGATATGCAGCATCATGGCGCAGACCAGGTCTTCAAACAGGGCCACCTGCTGCGGCTTCAGCCCGCTGGCGCCGAGGAAGGATTTGGGCGATTTAACGAAGTAGACCTCTTCCGGATCTTCAACATACTGCTGCAGCGAGGCGAGACCGAACTGCACGCTGTTGCGCAGCACCTCGATGTCTTCGTCGCGGTTGGCTGCAATGGCCCGACGCAGCAGCGCCTGGTTTTCGTCGCTGTGGGTGGGGACATCATGATGGCGATAGAGCCACTCGCTGACCGCTTCGCGCGTCGGCGCGCAGAGCATGGAGGGCAACAGGGCGCTGCCGTTTTCCAGCGTTAACAGCTGGGGGGTATTTTCCCGCATCACGGCCACCGAACAGTTGGCGGTGCCGTAGTCAAAACCAATAAACATCGTCTGCAAAATCCCCATGCCGGTGAAGAAGGGGGGCGACTTTAGCGGATCGTCGCCATGCCGACAACCGGAATTTAAAAGCAAGGCGCTGATGGTCAAGGGCGACTATCATTGAAACGCTATATAAAGGAGAGCTTATGGTGCTGTTACCCTGGACCCCGCCCTATGACTGGGCGTGGATGGTTGGTTTTCTGCAGGCGCGCGCGGTTGCCGGCGTCGAGCGTTTTCACGATGGGGGCTACAGCCGCAGCTTTGGCGTGGAAGGCCACCGCGGGCTGATTCATCTGGCGCCGGACGAAGAGGCGCAGGGCCTGCGGGTGACCCTTTCCCCGGGACTGCAGCCGGTGGCGGAGATCTGCTATGCGCGAATTGGCCAGCTGTTTGATTTAGCCTGCGACCCGCGGCAGGTCGCTCGCACGCTGGGCGACCTGGCGCAGGCGCGGCCGGGGCTGCGCCTGCCGGGGGCGCTGGATGCCTTCGAGCAGGCGGTGCGCGCGGTGCTGGGCCAGCTGGTGAGCGTGGCGATGGCCGCCCGGCTCACCGCCAAAGTGGCGGCTGGCTGGGGCGAACCGCTGGCGGAGGCGCCTGGATATGTCTTGTTCCCGACGCCAGAGGCGCTGTCCCGGGCCGATCCGCAGGCGCTGAAGGCGCTGGGGATGCCGCTGCGACGCGCGGAGGCGCTGATCCACCTCGCCCGGGCGGCGCTCAGCGGCGAGCTGCCCCTGACGGCGCCGGCGGATATTGACGCCGGGCTGCGTCAACTGCAGACCCTGCCTGGGATTGGCCGCTGGACGGCAAACTACTTTGCCCTGCGCGGCTGGCAGGCGAAAGATATCTTTTTGCCAGATGATTACCTGATTAAACAGCGCTTTCCGGGAATGACCCCGGCCGCCATCGCCCGCTATGCCCGCCGCTGGCAGCCGATGCGATCCTACGCGCTGTTGCATATCTGGTATACCGATGACTGGGCGCCGGCGGCGGAATAGCCGCCCGGGGCGCATACCACTGGTATCGGGACGCTGAAATCCCTATAATTGCCGCGTTTGGCGGTCCGCCGCCACCCTCCATCTCTATCCAGGTTAATCAGGTCGCAAAAATTTATGACTGATATGTCCCATCAGTGCGTCATTGTAGGCATCGCCGGCGCATCGGCTTCTGGCAAAAGTCTTATCGCCAGTACTCTCTATCGCGAATTGCGTGAACAAGTTGGCGACGAACATATTGGCGTCATTCCGGAAGACAGCTATTACAAAGATCAAAGCCATCTGTCGATGGAAGAGCGCGTCAAAACCAACTATGACCACCCGAGCTCAATGGACCACAGTCTGTTGTTCCAGCATTTGCAGATGCTGAAAAGCGGCCAGCCGATTGAACTGCCGGTCTATAGCTACGTCGAGCATACCCGCACGCCGAACACCATTCACGTCGAGCCGAAGAAGGTGATTATCCTTGAAGGGATCCTGCTGCTGACCGATGCGCGCCTGCGTAACGAGCTCAACTTCTCTATTTTCGTCGACACCCCTCTCGATATTTGCCTGATGCGCCGTATTAAGCGCGACGTTAACGAGCGCGGCCGCTCCATGGACTCGGTGATGGCCCAGTATCAGAAAACCGTGCGCCCGATGTTCCTGCAGTTTATTGAACCGTCGAAGCAGTATGCCGACATCATCGTGCCGCGCGGCGGCAAAAACCGCATCGCTATTGATATTCTGAAGGCCAAAATCAGTCAGTTCTTTGAATAACCTGGCCGAATTGTGTAACGTGCAAAGAGTAGCCCTGTTGCCCTCTCCGCCGCGAAGCGTGCGGGAAGCAGCCTTATAAGGAGAAAGCCCATGCGTCTGTGTGACCGAGATATCGAAGCCTGGTTGGATGAAGGGCGACTCGCCATCAATCCGCGTCCGCCCGTTGAGCGTATTAATGGCGCGACGGTTGATGTACGGCTGGGTAATAAATTTCGCACCTTCCGTGGCCACACGGCGCCGTTTATCGATTTAAGCGGCCCGAAGGCCGAGGTCAGCGCCGCGCTGGACCGGGTGATGAGCGAAGAGATCGTCCTGCCGGAAGGGGAAGCCTTTTTCCTGCATCCGGGCGAACTGGCGCTGGCGGTGACCTACGAGTCTGTCACCCTGCCTGCCGACCTGGTAGGCTGGCTGGACGGACGCTCCTCGCTGGCGCGCCTGGGGCTGATGGTGCACGTTACCGCGCACCGTATCGATCCAGGCTGGTCCGGCTGCATCGTGCTTGAGTTTTACAACTCCGGTAAGCTGCCGCTGGCGCTGCGCCCGGGGATGCCCATCGGCGCGCTGAGCTTTGAACCGTTATCGGGCCCGGCGGCCCGGCCGTATAACCGCCGTGAAGACGCCAAATATCGCGACCAGCAGGGCGCGGTGGCGAGCCGAATCGACAAGGATTGATAACGTCAACGGGGTGTTGCTGAGGGTGCCATGAGACGAATACTGACAACGCTGATGATCCTGCTGGCGGTCATTGTCGCCGGGCTTACCTCGTTGGTATTGCTGGTCAATCCCAACGATTTTCGCGCCTATATGGTGCATGAGGTGGCAGAGCGCAGCGGTTATCAGCTTGACCTTGATGGCCCGCTGCGCTGGCACGTCTGGCCGCAGCTCAGCATTCTCAGCGGACGGATGACGCTGACCGCCCGAGGCGCCGAAGAGCCGGTGATCCGCGCCGACAATATGCGCCTCGACGTGGCGCTGCTGCCGCTGCTCTCGCATCAGCTGCAGGTGAAGGAGGTGATGCTCAAGGGCGCGGTGATCCAGCTGACCCCGAAAACCGAGGCGGTTCGCGACAGCTCAGCGCCGGTGGTGCCGCATGACAACACCCTGCCGCTGGCCCCGGAGGATCGCGGATGGTCCTACGATGTGCGTCAGCTGCAGGTGGCCGACAGCGTGCTCTTCTTCCAGCACGAGAACGGCGAGCAGGTGACCGTGCGCGATATCCGTCTGCAGATGGAGCAGGATGAGAATCACCGGGCCACCGTGGATTTCTCCGGCCGGGTGAACCGCGACCAGCGCGACCTGGCGCTGAACTTCTCCGCCACCGTGCAGGGCGGCGATTATCCGCACTCCTTAAAAGCCGACTTTACCCAGCTTAGCTGGCAGCTGCGCGGCGCCGAGCTCCCACCGGACGGCATTAATGGTCAGGGGAGTCTGCAGGCCAGCTGGCAGGAAGATGACAAGACCCTGCGTTTTGACAACCTGAATCTGATGGCTAACCGCAGCACCGTTACCGGCAGCGGCAGCGTGGTGCTGGGGGATCGCCCGGACTGGTCGCTGGATTTGCACGCCACCACTCTCGATCTCGATAGTCTGCTGGCGCAAAGGTCGCCGGCGACGGACAGTAGCGCCAGTCAGCAGGGCCAGAGTCAGACGCGACCGATGCGCCCGGTGATCGCCGACAGCGATGAGCGCGAAGATTACCAGAGCCTGCGCGGCTTCAACGGCCGAATGGCCCTGAGCGCCGACCAGCTGCAGTGGCGCGGTCTGAACTTCACCCAGGTGCAGAGCGAAATCAGCAACCAGCAGGGGCTGCTGACGGTCAGCAAAATGCAGGGCAATCTTGACGGCGGGCAGCTCTCTCTCCCTGGCACCCTGGATGCCCGCGGCGACACGCCGCTGGCGACGTTCCAGCCGGCGCTGCAGAATGTGGAGATCGGTTCGCTGATCAAAGCCTTTAACTATTCCTTAAACCTGACCGGCAAGCTGTCGCTGAGCGGCGAATTTTCCGGAACGCGCATTGACGCCGATGATTTCCGTCGCCACTGGCAGGGACAGGCTCAGCTCCAGATGGCCGATACCCGCACCGAAGGGCTGAACTTCCAGCAGCTGGTGCAGCAGGCCGTGGAGCGCAGCACCAACGTGCGGGCGCAGGAAAATTACGACAATGCCACCCGCCTGGATTCCGTGAGCAGCCGGCTGACGCTGGATAACGGGCTGGTGACGCTGAACCGCCTGCAGGGGCAGTCCGACGTGATGGCGATGACCGGCGAAGGACAGCTCGATCTGCAGAAAGAGAACTGCGATATGCGCTTCAACGTGCGTGTGCTCGGCGGCTGGAAAGGGGAGGGCAAGCTTATCGACCGTCTGAAACAGACCGCTATCCCGCTGCGCATCTACGGCGAGTGGCAGTCGCTGAGCTACAGTCTGCAGGTCGATCAGATCCTGCGCAAACAGCTGCAGGATGAAGCGAAGCAGCGCCTCAACGACTGGGTTGAGCGTAATAAAGGCAGCAAAGACGGCAACGATGCCAAAAAGCTGCTCGATAAGCTGTAATTCCTACCACCGCGGCCCGGAAGTTTCCGGGCTGTGTTTATCGTCAAAGCGTAATGTCACAATGATGCCGGGTGGCGGCTGCGCCTGACCCGGTCTGGATTATACGGTGGGTGTCATACCCCGATTAGTTCGCCATCCCGTAGGCCTGATAAGCGCAGCGCCATCAGGCAGTGTGGCAGCTACGCCTGACCCGGCCTGGATTATACGGAGGGTGACATACCCGATTAGTTCGCCATCCCGTAGGCCTGATAAGCGAAGCGCCATCAGGCAGTGTGGCGGCTGCGTCTGACCCGGCCTGGATTATACGGTGGGTGTCATCCCCGATTAGTTCGCCATCCCGTAGGCCTGATAAGCGAAGCGCCATCAGGCAGTGTGGCAGCTACGCCTGACCCGGTCTGGATTATACGGTGGGTGTCATACCCCGATTAGTTCGCCATCCCGTAGGCCTGATAAGCGAAGCGCCATCGGCAGTGTGGCGGCTACGCCTGACCCGGCCTGGATTATACGGTGGGTGTCATCCCCCGATTAGTTCGCCATCCCGTAGGCCTGATAAGCGAAGCGCCATCAGGCATTAAACAGGATATCTGGCTATCAATTTTACGGCCCGGGATACCCCGGGCCGTTTTATGCCTGACGATTACACCTCATAATCCAGCTCATCCTGCTTTACCGGCGGGACGATCTGCACCTTCTGCACCCGATGGCTGTCAACCTGCAGCGTGCGCAGGGTATAGCCGTCAATCTCAATGGTTTCCCCCACCTGCGGCACATGCTGCAGATACTCCATCAGCAGACCGGCGACGGTGTGGTACTCCCGTTTATCATCCAGCGGCAGCGGAACGTACTGCACCAGATCCTCCAGCGGCATATGGCCGTTAACCGTCCATGAGCCGTCCTGATGATGCTGAATATCGTGCCGGGCATCGATCTCCTCCACCTCATTGGGCAGATTACCGGCGATGGTCTCCATCACGTCGCTGAGGGTCACAATCCCCTCGACGGAACCAAACTCATCGACCACAAAGGCAAAATGGGTGCGGGCCTGGCGGAACTGCTCGAGCGCCGAGAGGAGCGGCAGCCCCTCCGGAAAGACCAGCGGTTGACGCACCAGCGCCTGCAGATCCAGCGGCTCCTGACGCAGGGACTGCTGGAGCAGGTCAATAACATGCACCACCCCCAGCAGATCTTCATTATCTTTCCCGCCGGTGACCACCAGACGGGTATGCTGATTTTTCTCCACCAGGCTGCGGATCTCTTCCTCCGGCGCGCTGAGGTTGATGCGCTCGATATCATGGCGCGACGTCATAATACTGCTGACGCTGCGCTGATTAAGGTTCAGCACCCGCTCAATCATCAGTCGTTCCTGCGGATTAAACAGAGGATGTTGATCCTGATCGGCGACCAGCGACGCCGTGTCAGCATCCAGTTCAGCTTTTTCTTTCTGCCCGCTCAGCAGATTCATCACCGCTTCGGTAGTGCGCTGACGCAGCGTCATATTGGCGGAGAGGAAGCGACGGCGGTTAAACTGCGCCAGCTGGTTAAGGGCTTCAATCATGACCGAGAAGCCAATGGCCGCATATAGATAGCCTTTCGGAATAATAAAGCTGAAGCCTTCAGCAATCAGACTGAAGCCGATCATCAGCAGGAAGCTCAGACAGAGGATCACGATGGTCGGGTGGCTGTTAACGAAGCGCGTCAGCGCCTTGCTGGCCATCAGCATCAGGCTGATGGCGATAACCACCGCGGCCATCATCACCGCCAGGTGATCAACCATGCCGACGGCGGTGATCACCGAGTCGAGCGAGAAGATGGCGTCGAGCACCACGATCTGCGCCACGACGGCCCAGAATTTCGCCCCTTTGCGCTGGGTGGGGTTATCGCTGTCTTTCCCCTCCAGCCGCTCATTAAGCTCGACGGTCGCTTTAAACAGCAGAAACAGGCCGCCAAACAGCATAATTAAATCGCGGGCGCTAAAGCTGAAGTCGTGAAAAACAATCAGCGGTTTGGTCAGGGTGACCAGCCAGGAGATAGAGGCCAGCAGCAGAAGACGCATGACCATCGCCAGCATCAGGCCAGTGATCCGCGCGCGGTCGCGCTGGGCGGGAGGGAGCTTCTCGGCGAGGATAGCGATAAAGACCAGGTTATCGATACCCAACACCAGTTCGATAACCACCAGCGTGACGAGACCTGCCCAGATTGACGGATCGGCAATCCATTCCATATGTATTAAAACCTGTACGACTGCGGTATGTGTTACCACGATCATGGATAAGATGAGTCTAAAATGCAATAACGACGCGGATATCGCCCTGCCGTGGATGGATATATTTCCAGCGGATTAAGCGAACCGATAAGAATTTTGTTCCGGAAAAGAACAGTGAAAAAATAACACCATGGCGGCGACCATGGAATAAGCTTGCCGATATCAGAACTTTTTCCGCTGCGTTTCAGCGAGGGCGGCAAAAGGGCTTCCTCCCGCGGTTCGTCACGGCGAGCGCGGATGCGCAGAGCAGAAGCGAAGCGCGAAGCCCGCTCACAAAACCAGCATAATTCATATTATGAAGTGAGTGCAGAATAGGGCGAATCGCAGTTCACCGCCGCGGATTCAGGCTAATATGTCGTCATATCCGGCTGTTTATGCTGAAATATATTGCCTGGCGAAATTTATTATCTCTATCTATTCTTTCCGGGCATACGCGCGGTGCGGCGGGGCCGGCGGCCAACAGACCCCGATAGACGGGCCTCTCAGCCACATCGCGCGGCGCAAAGGAACGAGCCGCTGAATAACCTGAACGAAAATAAGATTATTCTCACTTCTAACTGTTGGTAAAAGGGAGTTGTGTGTATTCTTTTACGTGACAGTGAATTTAAGAATTTGGCGGGCAGATGCCCGGGCAGTATCCGTGTATTATCAGTTCCAATGGATTTGTGACATGTACAATTTTGCAAAACCGCGTGTTTTGCAACCAAACAGGTGAAGATGAATATGGCGAATTTGAAAGCGGTTATTCCGGTCGCAGGACTAGGCATGCATATGCTGCCGGCCACAAAGGCAATTCCAAAGGAGATGCTGCCGATCGTTGATAAGCCAATGATTCAGTACATCGTTGACGAAATCGTCGCCGCCGGGATCAAAGAGATTGTTCTGGTGACGCACTCCTCGAAGAACGCGGTGGAAAACCACTTCGACACCTCCTACGAGCTGGAAGCCCTGCTGGAACAGCGCGTGAAGCGCCAGCTACTGGCGGAAGTGCAGGCCATTTGCCCGCCGGGCGTGACCATCATGAACGTGCGTCAGGCGCAGCCGCTGGGCCTGGGCCACTCTATCCTCTGCGCCCGCCCGGTAGTCGGCGACAACCCGTTTGTGGTGGTCCTGCCGGATATCATCCTTGACGGCGGCACCGCTGACCCGCTGCGCTATAACCTCGCCGCTATGATCGCCCGCTTTAACGAGACCGGCCGCAGCCAGGTGCTGGCGAAACGCATGCCGGGCGATCTCTCCGAATACTCCGTCATCCAGACCAAAGAGCCGATGGTGGCTGAAGGCCAGGTGGCGCGTATCGTCGAGTTTATTGAAAAACCGGACGAACCGCAGACCCTGGACTCCGATCTGATGGCGGTGGGGCGCTACGTGCTGTCGGCGGATATCTGGGCCGAACTGGAACGTACCGAGCCGGGCGCATGGGGCCGTATCCAGCTGACCGACGCCATTGCCGAACTGGCGAAGAAGCAGTCCGTCGACGCGATGCTGATGACCGGCGAAAGCTACGACTGCGGGAAGAAAATGGGCTACATGCAGGCCTTCGTCACCTACGGGATGCGTAACCTGAAAGAAGGCGCCAAATTCCGCGAAAGTATTAAAAAACTGCTGGCCTGAGCGCCAGCCTGAAACCGAGCGGCAAGTCTGAAGCATTCGTCCTGCCGCTCATAACGTTATGCAGAAATTATTCATAACGCGAATGTTATAACGATTGTAAAGAAACGTATGGCTTCGGAGACTTCTGGTAGTTTGTCTCTGGCCTCTGTGGTGCAATGGTCGGAGTAGCGGCAATAATGCTTTATGAATAGTCACTTAGTGCGACAATTCCTAAAGCGAAGGGAAAGCGGTCAACGACAGCCAAAAATAAAACTTGACTGCGATCATGTTTCCGCTTTAAACATCTCACTTGCATGCATAAAAATGTGAAATGAATTGGCATGCGAGCTGGTACAGACATTACGGATAATCCCTGAGCACGGCAGTGGACATCATCGAAGGATCACAGGTATATGAACTGGCAACTCATCTCATTTTTTGGCGATAGCACCGTCTTGCTGCCCAGCGCAGCGGCGCTGTTTATTGTCTTGATGCTGCGTAAAACGTCGCGGTTGCTGGCGTGGCAGTGGAGTTTGCTGTTCGGCATCACCGGCGCTATCGTCTGCGCCTCTAAACTGGCCTTTATGGGCTGGGGGCTGGGCATTCGCGAGCTGGATTATACCGGCTTCAGTGGCCACTCCGCGCTCTCCGCGGCCTTCTGGCCTATCTTCCTGTGGCTGCTCAGCGCCCGTTTTTCCGCGGGTTTGCAAAAAGCAGCTGTCGCCACCGGCTATATTCTGGCCGCTGTGGTGGGGTATTCACGGCTGGTCATCCATGCGCATTCCGTCTCGGAAGTGATTGCCGGCCTGCTGCTGGGCGCTGCTGGCAGCGCTTTGTTCCTGGTGTTGCAAAAACGTACCTCTGCTCCGGAAAGCGTGAATATCTCATGGGGCGGTGTTGCATGCCTGGTGATGGTCCCTCTTATCCTGTTACATAGCGGCAGCAAAGCGCCGACTCAGTCCCTGCTGGGACAAATTGCCACCGCGGTGGGGCCGCTGGATAAACCCTTTACGCGTACCGATCTGCACAAGCAGGTCTGGTAGTCGCCATTTGTTTTACAGGGGAAATTAAGTTTTCGCCGGTTAATTAGACAAATAAGAAAATAATCTACTATATATCCGGTAATTGATAATTCATATTTATGAAATAATGAAGTGCTACTACATTGTTAGTGTCAGTTTACGTGGATATAGCTGTGATCAGACGTTTCTTAAATGCGTTTAGAGAGCACCTGTTCCACGTTGGATGAATAATCCTGCATCGAGAAACTATTAGAATTTGTAGTTGACTGTAGCGTCATCATCTGATTTTGAAATGACGTAAGCGTGATGAAAAAGGTCTTTTTTTACAGAGAGTTATCCGTGTCTGAGCCGGCATAGCTTCGCCAGGCAGAGGTTCGGTGGATAAGAGCAATAAATAATCTTTATTGGCGAGACGCTTATTTTTCGCTAATAAACAGCGGGTGGGATTAATTGGCAAATATTCGGCAGTAAGACTCCCAATTGTGACCGAAATCCCGTAGACTTAACGCCGCAAAAAATAAAGGCCTGACCAATTTATGACCCAAAGGCCGATTAAATACGCCGTTCAGGTAGTCAGTGCGCTGGTAGCTGTTAAGCCAGGGGCGGTAGCGTCGCTGAAATCACCTTCTGCTGTACAAAATTCCAACTCTGAACGGCTATAAAAATCGATGCAATCTGGGTGATTAACGCCATAAGATATCTATCATGCTCATCAGGTATCCCTATAAAGAGGTCAGGAGCGGCTGCTGATATCGCCTGTTCACCAACATTCCCGTCTCATCGATAGCCTGTACGGTAAAATTCGCCTACATTGTGAGCTGGGTGGGTGTTATAAAGGTTAACAAGCAGCTTAGGGTAAATGTACTTGCCTCGCCGGTGTTGCACAGCGAAGTCAGCTGGTGCCGCGAGCGCTTTCTATCTTGGTATTCCCCTCATTCTCATTGAGAAACAACAGCGGGGCTGAAAATGGATCTTGTACAATGATAAAAATTGCGCGCATTGCCGTTACGTTGGGTTTGCTTTCCTCACTGGGAGCCCAGGCTTACGCGGCCGGGTTAGTGGTAAATGACAACGACTTGCGTAACGACCTGGCCTGGCTTTCCGATCGCGGGGTCATCCATCTGAGCCTGTCGACATGGCCGCTAAGCCAGGAAGAGATCGCCCGGGCGCTTAAAAAGGCCAAGCCGTCCTATTCATCTGAGCAAGTGGTACTGGCCCGAATTAACCAGCGACTGTCTGCCTTAAAAGCGGATTTCCGGGTCACCGGCTACACTTCAACCGATCAACCGGGCACTCCGCAGGGGTTTGGTCAGACACAGCCAGCGGATAACTCGTTAGGCCTGGCGTTCAACAACAGCGGCGAGTGGTGGGATGTTCACCTGCAGGGCAACGTCGAAGGGGGGGAGCGGATCAGCAACGGATCACGCTTCAACGCTAACGGCGCCTACGGTGCGGTGAAGTTCTGGAACCAGTGGCTCTCCTTCGGTCAGGTACCCCAATGGTGGGGACCGGGCTATGAAGGGAGCCTGATCCGCGGGGATGCCATGCGGCCAATGACTGGCTTCCTGATGCAGCGGGCCGAGCAGGCGGCACCAGAGACTTGGTGGCTGCGCTGGGTGGGGCCATGGCAGTACCAGATCTCCGCCAGCCAAATGAATCAGTACACCGCTGTGCCACATACTAAAATTATCGGCGGCCGTTTCACCTTCACGCCATTCCAGTCGTTAGAATTAGGTGCGTCTCGCATTATGCAGTGGGGGGGGAAGGTCGACCAGAATCTTTTAGTAGCTTTTGGGATGGTTTGACTGGCAAAGATAATACCGGGACAGAGAATGAGCCGGGAAACCAGTTGGCAGGCTTTGATTTTAAATTCAAGCTGGAGCCGACCTTGGGTTGGCCAGTTAGCTTCTATGGGCAGATGGTTGGCGAGGATGAATCTGGCTACTTACCATCGGCGAATATGTTCCTGGGAGGGGTGGAAGGACACCACGGTTGGGGTAAAGATGCGGTGAACTGGTATATTGAAGCGCATGATACTCGTACGAATATGAACAGAACAGGGTATAGTTATTGGCATCATATCTATACGGATGGTTATTATCAGCAGGGCTATTCACTAGGTGATGCCATGGGTGGGGATGGCCAATTATTTGCCGGAAAAATTGAGATCATAACGGAGGATAACCAGCGCTGGAGCACGCGTCTGGTATACGCCAAAGTTAACCCAGAAAATCAATTGATTAATAAAGCATTCCCTCAATCTGATACCCTAAAGGGAGTACAGCTAGGCTGGAGTGGGGATGTTTATCAATCGGTTCGACTAAACACTTCTTTGTGGTACACCAACGCTAACAACAGCGACAGCGATGACGTTGGCGCCAGCGCAGGGATAGAAATACCGTTTAGTTTATAAGGCTGAATGCTGAAAACAGGGGAGAGAGTGTGATAGCGCTGCAGGACGCAGTCAGTTTTTCTCTCCATAAGCCGGCATGGAAGCAACGGCGATGACAGCTGCTCAGGAATTGGCAATCTTGGTTTACTAATGATGTGACATTATGAAGAAAAAAATTGTTAAAATTTCGGCATTAGCGTTGGTAATCGGCTTTTTATCGGGCTGTACCATTATCCCGGGTCAGGGATTGAATAGTTTACGTAAGAACGTGGTTGAGCTACCGGATAGCGATTACGATCTGGATAAATTGGTCAATGTCTATCCTATGACACCTGGGTTAATTGATCAGCTTCGTCCTGAATCTGTGTTAGCACGACCAAACCCGCAATTGGATAATTTATTGCGTAGCTATGAATATCGTATTGGGGTTGGCGATGTACTTATGGTAACCGTATGGGATCACCCGGAATTGACTACTCCGGCAGGCCAGTACCGTAGCGCGAGCGATACTGGTAACTGGGTTAATTCTGACGGAACTATTTTCTACCCCTATGTCGGTAAGGTGCAAGTAGCTGGAAAAACCCTCAGTCAGGTACGCCAGGATATCGCCAGCAGATTAACGACTTATATTGAAAGCCCTCAGGTTGATGTAAGCATAGCATCTTTTAGATCGCAAAAAACCTATGTTACAGGTGAAGTTGTTAAATCTGGTCAACAACCAATCACTAATATCCCGTTGACTGTAATGGATGCTATTAATGCCGCGGGTGGCTTGGCTCCTGACGCTGATTGGAGAAATGTCGTTCTCACGCATAACGGTAAAGATACTAAGATCTCCTTATATGCCTTAATGCAAAAAGGTGATCTCACACAAAATCACTTGCTTTATCCGGGTGATATTTTATTTGTACCACGAAATGATGATCTGAAAGTGTTTGTCATGGGCGAGGTAGGTAAACAAAGCACCATGAAAATGGATCGCAGTGGGATGACGTTAGCTGAAGCTATAGGTAATGCTGAAGGAATGTCACAAGCATTGAGTGATGCGACAGGTGTATTTGTAATAAGACAGCTCAAAGGTGATAAGCAAGGTAAAATCGCTAATGTTTACCAATTGAATGCGAAAGATGCATCTGCCATGGTACTAAGCACCGAATTTGCTTTACAACCTTACGACATTGTTTACGTTACAGCTGCTCCAGTAGTACGTTGGAACCGTGTAGTCTCTCAATTGGTTCCAACTATTACCGGGGTACATGATATGACAGAAGCCGCGAGATATGTAAGGAACTGGTAACCATATGTTTAAATCAGTTTTAGTTGTTTGTATTGGAAATGTTTGCAGATCACCAACTGGCGAAATGTTGCTGAAAAAAAGACTGAAAGATTTCAAGATCGGTTCTGCAGGACTCGGTGCTTTAGTTAACCATCCAGCGGACGCTACAGCAAAAAAGGTCGCCTTTGAGAACAATTTAGATCTTGATCAACACATTGCAAGACAAGTAACTAAAGATATTTGTAAAGAATATGATTTAATACTTGTTATGGAAAAAAAACATATAGACCTAATATGTAAACTAGCTCCGGAATTACGTGGCAAAACTATGTTATTCGGACATTGGATAGGGCAACGAGAAATAGCCGATCCATATATGAAAAGTAAAGAAGCGTTCGAATCTGTATATAAACTTCTCGACGAATCAGCTCAAAAATGGGCAGACGTCTTAATTAAATAGTGCAGGGTATCAGATGACTGATAAACTTAATTCAATGTCTACAGGAAGCCAAGAAAGTGACGGGATCGATCTAGGTCGTTTAATTGGTGAAGTTATTGATCATAAAGGATTGATAATTTCTGTAACTTTCTTTTTTATGGGGCTAGGTTTTTTATATGCATTTTTAGCTCCACCCGTATATGAAGCAGATTCATTAGTGCAGGTTGAACAAAATGCAGGAAATAATTTTTTATCGAGCCTTTCTGACGTTCTTCCAACAACACCGCCTCAATCAGCAGCTGAAATTGAACTAATTAAATCTAGGATGGTGCTTGGTAAAACTATCAATGATTTAAATCTGAGCGTAGTAATTGAAGAGAAAACTACGCCTATTATAGGTCAGTTTTTAAAGAAAATACGTGGTGATGACGGCAGTAAAATAAATGTAAAATATTTTAATGTCCCTCATGATGCGTTAGACACGAAGTTTACAATCAAAATAACTGGTAAAGACAGCTATACCATTAATCTTGATGATGCCGGCGAATTGAAAGGTCAAGTTAATGAGCCCGTATCGAAAAATGGATTCGAAATATTGCTGACGCAAATTGAGTCTCCGCCAGGTACTGAATTTAGTATAAAACGCAAAGATACTCTTCAAGTACTCAGTGATCTTAATGACGCATTCACTGTCGCAGATACTGGAAAAGATACAGGTGTATTGTCGCTATCATTAACAGGAAATGATCCTGAAAAAATAAAGACGATACTTCAAAGTATTACTGATAATTATTTGTTACAGAATATTGAGAGAAAATCGGAAGAGGCAGCAAAAAGTTTAAACTTTTTGGATCGAAAAATCCCTGATGTAAAAAATGAGCTTAATGCTGCAGAAAATAAGCTAAATTATTACAGACAGCAAAATAGTTCTGTTGATTTAACTATGGAGGCAAAATCTCTTCTGGATACAATGGTTCAATTAGATGCGCAGATTAATCAACTAACATTTTCTGAGGCCGAAGTATCCAAACTATATACAAAAGAGCATCCAACATATAGAGCTCTTTTAGAAAAAAGAAAAACTCTGGAAGAAGAAAAAAATAATCTTAAGAAAAAGATTAATAATCTTCCAGAAACACAACAAGAAGTATTACGTTTAACTCGTGATGTCCAGGTTGGGCAAGATGTCTATTTACAACTATTAAACAAAGAACAAGAATTGAGCATTACTAAAGCAAGTACAGTGGGTAATGTTCGAATAATTGATAATGCCGTAACACAGCCCGATCCAATCAAACCTAAAAAGCTGCTTGTAATAGTCGTTCTAACGGTGTTTGGAACAATGCTGTCCTTGATGTATGTCATAGTTAAGGTTGCGTTCCATAAAGGTGTTCAAAGTGCCGAACAACTTGAAGAAAATGGTTTGAATGTGTACGCGAGTATCCCTTTATCTGACTGGCAGTTGAAAAATGTAAACAACAGCAGGAAAAAGGATAAGAAAAAATTTGATGTATTAATTAAGGAGAATGGTGCAGATTTAGCTATTGAAGCTATTAGAGGGTTACGGACGCGTTTATATTTCGCAATGTTAGAAGCGAAAAATAATATTTTAATGATATCAGGTCCAAGTCCTGAAATAGGCAAAACCTTCGTCAGTACTAACCTTGCAGGGGTAGTTGCTCAGGCAGGACAAAAAGTTTTATTAATTGATGCAGATATGCGACGAGGATATATGCATCACTACTTTGGCGGTTTGCCCAACAATGGCTTGTCAGAGATACTCACAGGTAGGGTAGATTACGAGAAGGCTGTTGTTCATACTGATATAGCTGGCTTAGATTACATTGGTCGTGGTGAAATACCACCAAATCCAGCGGAGCTATTAATGGGGAGTCGCATTGAAAAGTTCCTTGAGTGGGCAAGTGGAAAGTATGATCTTGTATTAGTAGACACTCCGCCAATTTTAGCAGTGACCGATGCTGCAATAATTGGTCGCCATGTAGGAACCACATTATTAGTTGCTCGCTTTGAAAAAAACACTGTCAAAGAAATCGATGTTGCTAAAAATAGATTGGAACATAGCGGTGTTATAGTTAAAGGCGTAATATTAAATGCTGTGACCAGAAAAGCTAGTAATAAATATGGTGAATATGCGTATTATGAATACGAGTATAAATCGAAAGAATAGATAAGCTAAATTAATTTCCCGGGTTTAATACAAACCCGGGTAAATTTAATTTACTTAAGGACTGGGTGTGAATAAAAGAATACTAAGCATGCTATTATCACAAGGATTTGGCCTTGCGATTAATGTTATAGAAAAACTACTTATAGTACCATTATTTATTCATTCATGGGGATTGGCTAAGTTTGGTGAGTGGATATTAATTAGGACGATACCTAATTTATTATTAACTACAGATGTAGGTATTGCAAGCCATGCAGGAAACGCAATCAGTGTAGCGATAATAAAAAAAGAATATAATGCAGCTGCTCATGTAATAAAACTAAGTGTTTTTTTGATATTTTTATTATTAAGTATCATTTTGGTTTTTGGAATAGGACAGTTTTTTTTTGATTTAAGAAGTTTTTTAGGTATAGCCGATTCTGATGTAAATTTAATAACCTATTCCGTTTTATTTATGACTCTACATGCAGGCATGATACTATGCTCTCAAATATTATGCTCGCTTGGACGTGCAACAGAAAGATATCATATATATAATGCATTGGCACAATTTACACGCTTTTTAGAAATAGCCTTTGTATGTATAGTATTAATAACAGGTGGAGATATCGTTGAAGCATCTATTGCTTATTTACTCGCGAGATTAATAGTTATAACTATTATGATAAGCCTTTTGATAAAACAATTAAAATTTATTAAGATTGAAATATTTAATGCAAAAGTTTCATTAGGACAGTTTTTTACTTTTATTAAGCAATCTATTCCATATGCAGGAATACCTTTCAGTCAAGCTGTATTTCTTCAGGGTAGTTCAGTTATTATATCATCATTTTACGGTCCGGCGGTTTTAGCTTTTGTTACTGTTATACGAAATACATCTCGTTTTATGGTAATGTTCTCCTCATTATTAGGTAAAAGTATCTGGGCTGAACTTTCGAGGTTATGGGCAGAAGAGAAATATAAAGAATTCAATAGGGTGTTTTTAAAGATTAATGTTGTGAATTTTGCCATATTATTTATGGCAAGTGTTATTCTTGTATTTGGTTATGACTATTTCTGTCAATGGTTTCAATTGAAGGATGTAGCAACGAAGCAAGATTATATTCTTTATTTAGTTGTATCGTTGCATTCATTGTTGATCGCTATTTCATATTATAATAGTGTCTCTTTATTATCGACTGAAAGGCATCAAAAATATGCTAAGATAATAATGTTAAATGCAATTTTGACAACTGCTTTGTTTTGGTTGCTATCAGTTTTAACGGATTCATTAACCTGGGCATATGTTCTGGCATTTTGTATAACAGAAATGGTCATAGCATTATGGTTGTTATTAATTAGTCTCAATAAAAACTATTTACGGGAACGAGAAATTTAATATGTTTTTATTTTATAAACCAACAACACAATACGAAAATCTTGGCGATGCATTAATTGCAAAAAATCTATTAGATATATTAAGTAAAAAAGGTACTATTTTTTTGCTAACAGAAGACATCCCTAAAGGATTTGTCGATATCATTAAAAATGATAACTGTGTCGGAATTAGCAAAGTTAAATTTGCCCTGATGCCTTTAGTTTATCGTCTATTAAATAGAGATGTTGCCTTTATATATAAACCGGGGCATCTGTTTGGGGGTAGCAAGGAATATGGAACCGGCATCAAGGCGCTTTTAAAAATAAGTTATGTCAATGTATTGCACTTCATAGGTGTGAAGATTATTAAGACAGGTGTTTCTGTAGGCCCACTAAGTGGTTCTTTTTTAAAAGCGGAAATGAATATTAGTGCTAAATCTTATATATATGGTGTTCGAGAAGATTATTCATTGAAGTTTGTGGAGGGTAACTCATTTAAAAAATATAAGAGAGTTTCAGATTTAGCTTATTACTCTATTTTAAAAAATAGAGAGAAATATTTAGATGAAAAAAGAGATACAATAAGTTATTCATTTCGTCCGTATAAGCAATCTAATCTGCCACCTGAGTTACAAGCGAAAAAGATAGCATCGGCAATACTAGACGTAGCTACAAAGAATAGTATTAAAATTGTAAACAATGTAACACAGGTTCAAACTGATATAGTATTTAACAATTTAATTGAAAAAGAACTTGTTGCAAATGGGTTAATTGTCACAAAGTATTATTATGATATAACAAAAACAAGTTTCGAAGCTCTTGGTGATATTTATAAAAAAACAAAAATTATTCTTTCCAATAGATTGCATAGCCTCTTATTTGCTTTCGAATATGGAGCGTATCCAATTGCCATAGGGGATAAGGATGAAAATTTTAAGGTGTTTCATGTATTGAATGATCTTAAAATGGATCATATCATCGTAAATATTGAAAACGATGATGTAAACCGTTACGAACTTGAACGAGCAATTCAATCCCAACTATTAAATTCAAATAAATGGAATGGTAATGATGCAATGTGTGATTTTATTTGAATTTTAATATCTCATAAAGGGATGAAAAACAATGATATCAGGTGCTCTTTACATCATTGCTGTACTAAGTCTGTCATGGCTTAGACCGATGGTTGGGTTAGCTTTAGCATCAAATGCATACTTATTTAATGCTATGATAAGTGGCGGAGATTCTGATTCTCCTGTATTTAATGTGTTAGGACCGTTAATTTGCTTTGTCACAATTTTCAGCAAAGTCATTCTTAAAGATAAAGTTTCATTAGTTAGGTTTAAATTCGCAGATGGAATAATATTTGGATTCTTTTTACTCTATATATTATCTGCTTTTTTCTCAAATGACTTAGTCATAGGGCTAGAATTTTCGTTAAGATATCTTTTCCTTGGTGCTTCATTTTATTTCTTCGCACGATTTAGTTATGTATTGTACTTAGATAAAGGTAAGTTTATTAATGATTACATGCATGGAATTTTAATAACTGGCTTTATTGTTGCTGTGACAGCATTAATGCAAAATAATAGCTCTTCGCAATATACAATGCGCCTTACAGTAGGTGATTCAAGCACTATACCTCTTGCTATTACTTTAGGTCAGGCAGCTGTTGTGAACGTGTACTATATAATGACTCAAAAGGGCAAAAAAAGTATTCCTTATTTAATATCATTCCTTCCTATCGTTTATGCATTTCTCGCCGCAAATACGAGAAGTGTAGTTATTGGATTTATTTTGGCTTTATTGCTTCTTTTATCGTCAGATAAATTTTCTATTGTAAGAAAGAATTTTGGTAAAGTGTTACTAGCTATAAGTGGAATGGCAGTTTTTATAGGGTATATTATAACCAATAATGCAGAATTAGTAGCTCGTTTATTTTCAACTTTCGGTCATATTGCAACGGAGCAATATGGCCAGTCCGAAAGTGAACGAATTGATGCTTGGCATCATGCAATAGCCACGTTTTATGAGCATCCAATACTTGGAGAGGGAGTGGGAATATTCATTCAAAGATTCAACATGTACCCTCATAATATATTCTTCGAATCTGCAGCAGAAACGGGAATTGTTGGCATATTATTAACCGTAGTACTTATAGGAAGTTGTTTTTATAGCATTATTACAAATAAAGGGGATGTCAAAACTCCTGTAGTAGCGGCAATGTTCATTTTCTTATTTTTTGTTTCACTTGTAAGCTTATCGTTTTGGATGCATAAAGCACTCTTCACTTCGATTGCATTAATTTTCATTACATATGGTAATTTAGAAAAGGGACAGAATAATTTTTAATGCAAAAAGATTTAAAATAATAGAGGAAGAACAATGCTAATTGTACTAACGCAAATGGCCATTGCAGATTATAGAAATCAGTTTATTCGTCATCTTGTTGATGTAATGAATGATCGTGATATGCAATTTAAAATCGTAGTTGGTGAAGAGTATTTTGAAGAATCCACCAAAACAAGCAAACTTGTCCTCTCGCTAGATGAAACAACGGTAATAAAAAATTCTTTTTTCTTTAAAAGAAAATTGGCATTTCAACACCTTCCTTGGAGGACTGTCCTTAAAGCTGATATTCTTATATGTGAACTTAATCCTAGAATCCTTTCAGTTTGGCTTGTTTTGTGTTTACGTAAAATTCTTAATAAAAAAACAGTCTTTTGGGGGCATGTTTGGGCAAGGAAAGGTAAAGAAAGCAAAACAGAAAAGATTAGAAACTTAATGAGAAAAGCGTCAAGCTCATTATTATTGTATACCAATAATCAGAAACAAGAATTACTTAATGCTTATGGCGAAAAATGTAAAAAAGAGAATGAAATTTTTGTTGCTCCAAACTCTCTTTATTACAGAAATGACATGATGAATGTTTTGTCCTCTAAATCCACTGGTGTAATATATGTAGGACGTTTAGTTTCAAGTAAAAAAGTTGATGTGTTAATTAAAGCAATTCCGTTAGTTTGTAAAGTCGAACCGAGTATTGTTTTTCATATTGTTGGCGATGGCGAACAATCGAATGAATTAAAAAAAATATCGCGTGATCTCGGCATCGATGAAAATGTTATGTTTTACGGACATATCGCAGATCATTCAAAACTGAAGGAGATTTATTCAAAAAGCTTTGTATCAATATCTCCGGGATATGTTGGTCTCTCAATAACCCAAAGTCTTTCATTTGGTGTGCCTATGTTGGTTTCAAAGGATGAAAACCATTCTCCTGAACTTGAGGCATTACAGACCGGGTTGAATGGAGGATTCTTTAATACGAATGATCCTCAGTCATTAGCAGATGAAATCTTAAAGTATTTTCACGGGCGTCAATATAATATGTTTGACGGAGAAAAAATAGTTAATGATTGTAAACATAGGTATTCAGTTGAGACTATGGTTGATGGGGTAATTGAAAGTGTCACGCAAACAAGATAATCCCGATGTTCAAAGGAGTTTTTTAGTTTCCTTAATCAGATCCTTTATAAGAAATTGGAGATTTCAATTAATTAGATTTAAAAATAGAGGGAAAATTTCGCGGGGAAAAAATGCTTATGTTGGCCCAGGTGCAAATGTTTATATCCCTAATTTTGTAAAAATGGGTGATAACGTATCTATTGGTGCTGATTTTATTTCACAAGTGAATCTGACTATTGGAAATGATAGTTTAATATCCTCACGTGTATCATTTATTGGTAACGACCATGATTTATTCAATGAGTCATCTTCAGCATATTTCTCTGGAAGAAACAAGCCTGCCACTATAGTACTGGAAGGAGATAATTTTATCGGATTTGGTTCGGTTATTTTGGGAAATGTCACGATAGGGAAAGGTGCTATTGTTGCAGCCTGTTCATTTGTTAATAAAGATGTCCCACCTAATTCTGTAGTAGGTGGGGTACCTGCAAAAGTATTAAGAAATCGTTATTGATTATAATTAATAGGAAACAAGAAATGACTAATGTAAAAAAAGCTCTGATTACCGGTATCACTGGGCAAGATGGTTCATATCTCGCAGAATTTCTGTTAGAAAAGGGATATGAAGTTCACGGGATTAAAAGACGTTCTTCTTCTTTTAACACTGATCGCGTAGATCATATTTATCAAGATCCACATTCATCAAACCCAAAATTTCATTTACACTATGGTGATTTATCAGACACATCAAACTTAACTCGTTTGATCTCCGAGATTCAACCCGATGAAGTGTATAACTTGGGGGCTATGAGTCATGTCGCTGTGTCTTTCGAATCTCCTGAATACACAGCGGACGTCGATGCTATTGGCACATTACGTCTTTTAGAGGCTATTCGTTTTCTGGGACTAGAGAAGAAAACTCGTTTCTATCAAGCATCAACTTCTGAACTTTATGGTTTAGTGCAGGAAATTCCGCAAAAAGAGACAACTCCATTCTATCCGCGTTCTCCGTACGCAGTTGCCAAGCTTTATGCATATTGGATTACTGTTAACTATCGTGAGTCATATGGAATGTACGCGTGTAATGGTATTCTGTTTAACCATGAATCGCCACGCCGTGGTGAAACGTTTGTAACAAGAAAAATTACACGTGGGCTTTCCAATATTGCTCAAGGATTAGAAAAATGTCTTTATCTTGGTAACATGGATTCTTTGCGAGATTGGGGTCATGCGAAAGATTACGTTAAAATGCAATGGCTAATGCTTCAACAAGAACAACCGGAAGATTATGTTATTGCGACCGGCGTCCAATACTCTGTACGTCAATTCGTAGATTTTGCTGCATCAGAGTTGGGTATTAAATTGCGTTTTGAGGGGCATGGCGTTGATGAAGTGGGGATTGTAGAAAGTGTTTCTGGTGAAGACGCACCTGCAGTTAAAGTAGGTGATATAATTGTAGCTGTTGATCCACGATATTTCCGTCCTGCTGAAGTGGAAACCTTGCTTGGAGACCCTTCGAAAGCCCACGATAAATTAGGATGGAAACCTGAAACAACATTACAAGAAATGGTTGTCGAAATGGTAAGAAAGGATCTTGAGGCAGCTAAAAAGCATTCTCTTCTCAAATCACATGGTTACGAGGTTTCAATTTCTCTGGAGTAAAGAAATGACTATTAAGAAGAGAGTTTTTGTTGCTGGGCATAATGGTATGGTTGGTTCAGCAATCGTAAGACAATTGAAAAATAGAGACGACATTGAACTCGTACTGCGTTCACGTCAGGAGCTCAACCTGCTTAATGCTCAAGACGTAAATCATTTTTTCGCTAATGAGCGTATTAATGAAGTATATTTAGCTGCTGCAAAAGTTGGCGGAATAGTCGCGAATAACACTTATCCAGCTGATTTTATTTATGAAAATATTCTTATTGAAGCAAACATCATACATGCTGCACATGTTAATGATGTAAATAAAATAATGTTTTTAGGCTCATCATGTATATACCCTAAATTTGCTAAGCAACCGATAAGCGAGTCTGAATTACTGCAAGGAACACTTGAATCTACAAATGAGCCGTATGCTATAGCAAAAATTGCCGGTATAAAACTCTGCGAGTCTTATAATCGGCAACATAATAGAGATTATCGTTCAGTAATGCCAACTAATTTATATGGAGAAAATGATAATTTCCATCCTTCTAACTCGCATGTAATTCCTGCATTATTGCGGCGCTTTCATGAGGCAAAGTTAGAAGGACTACCACAAGTCGTTGTTTGGGGTAGTGGAACGCCGATGCGTGAGTTTCTACATGTTGATGACATGGCTGCTGCATCTATTTATGTCATGGACCTTGATAAATCTATTTGGCAGGAGCAAACACAACCAATGTTGTCACATATTAACGTTGGTACTGGAGTTGATTGTTCTATTAGGGAATTAGCCGAAACCATATCAAAAGTGGTTGGTTATCGCGGAGAGGTAGTTTTTGATTCAACCAAACCTGATGGCACTCCAAGAAAATTATTAGATGTTTCGAGATTGGAAGGCTTAGGTTGGAAGTATCAAATTAAGCTTGAGGCAGGTTTAACTCGGACTTATGAGTGGTTTTTAAAGAATCAGCAAAGCTTCCGGAGTTAATATGTTTTTAGATGATGATGCATTTAAAAATGTAATAAAGAATACGCCGCTAATCTCAATTGATTTGATCATACAAAATGAGAAAGGTGAGTATTTAGTTGGTAAAAGAAACAACCGCCCCGCAAGGGGCTTTTGGTTTGTTCCTGGAGGTCGCATACAAAAAAATGAGACATTAAATAATGGCTTCACCAGATTAATTCAAAATGAAATTGGCATTGAGATGCTGAGAAATGAAGCCACTTTTCTCGGTGTTTTTGAACATTTCTATGATGATAATTACTTTAATAGTGAATTTAGTACTCACTATATAGTATTGGCTTATAAAATATCTATTTTATCCAATGGCTTAGTATTTCCGCATGAACAGCATAATGAATATCTCTGGATGAGTGCGGATGAAATCCTTAATAATGATTTAGTGCATTTTAATACTAAAGCTTATTTTATGGATGTTTCTTAGGACTTTTAGGTATGAAATTACTTGTATATGGAATCAATTATCGTCCTGAATTAACTGGTATTGGCAAGTATAGTGGTGAAATGGTGAAGTGGTTTGTTGAAAATGGTCTTGACGTTAGGGTCATTACTGCTCCACCATATTATCCTGCCTGGAAGGTTGCTGATAATTATTCTGGATGGAAATACGCTAAAGAAAAATTTCCTGAAGTAGTATATAGATGTCCACTTTATGTTCCTAATAAACCTTCAACGATAAAGCGTTTATTGCATTTGTCTAGTTTTGCATTTAGTTCTCTTTTCCCTCTTTTAATGCAAGCACGTTGGAAACCCGATTATGTTATTTGTATTGTCCCCACATTATTCTGTGTGCCGGGAGCCCTGTTATTAAGAAAACTAACGCGTGCTAAAGTAATAATTCATATACAAGATTTCGAGGTCGATGCTATGCTCGGCCTAGGGATGGCAAAGAAAGGTGTGTTTGCGAAATTTGCCAAAAAGTTTGAAAAATGGTGTTTAACGTCTGCAGACAAAGTATCCACTATATCTAAAACGATGTTATTGAATGCCTCTGGTAAAGGAGTGCCGCGAAAAAATCTAATTTTTTTCCCTAACTGGTCTGAGCTTGAAAGGTTTAAAAATGTTAAAAGTGACCAATCAGTCATGCTGAAAGAAGAGTTTGGAATAGCCGATGACAGAAAAGTTATACTTTACTCTGGCAATATTGGTGAAAAACAAGGACTTGAGATTGTCATCGCTGCTGCACAAAAGTTGGCAATGAAAAATTATGTATTCTTGTTTGTTGGTCAAGGAGGTGGTAAAGAAAATTTAAAAAAAATGAGCTCGGAC
Organism: Klebsiella sp. KPN54798; assembly: GCF_021184225.1. Lineage (NCBI taxonomy): Bacteria > Pseudomonadati > Pseudomonadota > Gammaproteobacteria > Enterobacterales > Enterobacteriaceae > Klebsiella > Klebsiella sp. KPN54798. Next base: position 1,721,825 of record NZ_CP089234.1, read on the forward strand.
CTGAATTTGGATAATGTCATTTTTAAACCTCTACAGCCTTATGATCTATTACCAGCATTATTAAATCTTGCTGATTGTCATCTTGTTGTTCAAAAGAAAGGTGCAGCTGATGCTGTTTTGCCATCCAAGCTTACGAATATTCTCGCCGTAGGCGGTAATTCAGTCATTACGGCAGAAGAAAATACTGAACTTGGTCAGTTATGCAAAAATAACCCAGGTATAGCGCAATGTGTAGAACCTGAATCTGTTGATGCCCTTATATCTGGTATTGAACAGTGTTTGTTGATGCCTCGGCAAAACAATATAGCAATTGAATATGCCAACGCATCACTTGATATGAATAATGTACTTTCAAATTTTATAGTAGATATACAAAACTAAAATTTATATCAACAAGGGATTAGCAATTAGATTACGTTAGGTGGAATGGATTCCCTATTTTTACAACGTCAACCATTATCTAGGCCTATTTTAGGTTCGTTTAACTATTTAATTAAGAATATTGATGTTTCTTAACTTAATGTTATAGGCCTTTCTTTTTCTCTTGTTGACGTTTATATTTTTAATAATATAGGTGAAAGAGTTCGAGATTAATGAACTAATATATCTTTAATCTACTGAACTTCAGGATTTCTATTGCAAATTATTATTTCATAAGGTTCAATATTTTAAGGAAATCTTCATGGCAACCTTGTATCATCGGACTCGCTCGAATGCGAATGCTTCCTTGATTTCAATGGCTCAACGCTTCTCCGATGTGGTCATAATTTTTTTGGGATTGTATTTAGTTTGCGTTATGAATTCAGTCTCGTTTGAATACCGACATGCTTTGATGTCATTGCTATCTCTGGTTATTTTTCAGATGATAGGGGCATAACTGATTTCTATCGCTCATGGCGCGGAGTTGCTTTTTCTACTGAGTATATTTTAATACTTAAAAATTGGACGCTTAGTTTATTAATTGCTCTTGGTCTTTTGTCCCTCGATTCTTCAATTGATACGCGTTTCTTTTTTTTCTTTCAATGGTATCTATTAGTTGATATTGGTTTTCTTGTTTGTCGCTCTATCATTAGACTTATTTCTGGTTTGCTTCGCAAGTTTGGTTACAACACCAGGAAGGTTGCAGTTGTTGGTTCTTTACCTGCGGGTATTAATTTATTAAAAAGTTTTATTGAAGAACCATGGTTAGGTTTTGTTGTAAAAGGTGTTTATGATAACATTCAACTCGATACTTCCGAATATGACAATGTACCTTATGCTGGCAATATAGACAAGCTTATTCAGGAAGCTCGTGATGGAAAAATCGATCGTATTTACATCGCGATGAGCATGCATGATGAATCCAAAATTAAGGACATTGTGAGACAATTAACTGATACTACTTGTTCCGTATTGTTAATTCCTGATATCTTTACTTTTAATATTCTTCAGTCACGTACTGAAGAAATAAATGGAGTGCCAGTTGTTCCTTTGTTTGATTCACCGCTGAATGGGATCAATATGGTGTTTAAACGTTTGGAGGATATTATTGTATCATCTTTGATTCTTATTCTGATATCACCAATTCTTCTTGTTATTGCTACTGCTGTTAAAACGACCTCGAAGGGCCCTGTCATTTTTCGGCAAGTGCGTTATGGTATGGACGGGAAACCTATTAAAGTCTGGAAATTTCGCTCGATGACTGTTATGGAAAACGACGATAAAGTTATTCAGGCTACAAAAAATGATATCCGCGTGACTAAAGTCGGCAAGTTTTTACGCAGCACTTCCTTAGACGAACTTCCGCAGTTCTTTAATGTACTTTTTGGACAGATGTCCGTTGTAGGACCTCGACCACATGCAGTTTCTCATAATGAGCAATATCGGTCCTTAATTCAGGGGTATATGCTTCGTCATAAGGTTAAGCCAGGTATCACAGGCTTAGCACAAATTAATGGTTGGCGTGGTGAAACTGATACTTTAGAAAAAATGGAAAAAAGAATCGAATATGATTTGTTATATATCAGAGGTTGGAGCATTTGGTTAGATCTAAAAATAATATTCCTTACTGTTTTTAAAGGATTTATTAACAAATCTGCTTATTGATAAGATGCTGCTTAAGATAAGCATTGTGCATTTATAGTCCAAAATTTATATGTTGTGCTAGTTAACAAATTTTCACTATGAGCTCTATGTACTTTGGGCTAACATTATCATCACATTTCAGCTGCGAACGTGTCGCAGTGACCACACCAGACAGGAGTATGTAATGTCCAAGCAACAGATCGGGGTTGTCGGTATGGCTGTGATGGGGCGTAACCTTGCGCTGAACATCGAAAGCCGCGGTTATACCGTCTCCGTTTTCAACCGCTCCCGTGAAAAGACCGAAGAAGTTATTGCCGAAAATCCAGGCAAGAAGCTGGTTCCTTACTATACAGTACAAGAGTTTGTTGAATCCCTCGAAACACCACGCCGTATCCTGTTGATGGTGAAGGCCGGGGCTGGCACCGACAGCGCCATCGATTCCCTGAAGCCTTACCTCGATAAAGGCGACATCATCATTGATGGCGGCAACACCTTCTTCCAGGACACCATCCGTCGTAACCGTGAGCTATCTGCCGAAGGTTTTAACTTTATCGGTACCGGTGTTTCCGGTGGTGAAGAAGGGGCTCTGAAAGGGCCTTCCATCATGCCTGGTGGGCAGAAAGAAGCCTATGAGTTAGTTGCTCCGATTCTGAAGCAGATTGCTGCGGTTGCTGAAGACGGTGAGCCATGTGTCACCTATATCGGTGCTGACGGTGCAGGCCATTATGTGAAGATGGTTCATAACGGCATTGAGTATGGTGACATGCAGCTGATTGCTGAAGCTTATGCGCTTTTGAAAGGCGGTCTGGCACTTTCCAACGAAGAGCTGGCGCAAACCTTCACCGAATGGAACGAAGGTGAGCTAAGCAGCTACCTGATCGACATTACCAAAGATATCTTCACCAAGAAGGATGAAGAAGGTAAGTACCTCGTTGATGTCATTCTTGATGAAGCAGCAAACAAAGGTACCGGTAAGTGGACCAGCCAGAGCTCACTGGATCTCGGCGAACCTCTGTCTCTGATAACCGAGTCCGTATTTGCTCGCTATATTTCTTCGCTTAAAGACCAGCGTGTAGCCGCGTCGAAAGTGCTGAGTGGTCCGCAGGCCCAGCCGGCCGGTGATAAAGCTGAATTTATCGAAAAAGTGCGTCGCGCGTTGTACCTCGGTAAAATCGTCTCCTATGCTCAGGGCTTCTCCCAGCTGCGTGCTGCTTCTGATGAATACAACTGGGATCTTAACTACGGCGAGATCGCTAAGATTTTCCGTGCTGGCTGCATCATTCGTGCGCAGTTCCTGCAAAAGATCACTGATGCTTATGCGCAAAACGCTGGCATTGCTAACCTTCTGCTGGCGCCATACTTCAAACAGATCGCTGATGACTATCAGCAAGCGCTGCGTGATGTGGTGGCTTATGCCGTGCAGAATGGTATTCCGGTACCGACGTTCTCTGCCGCAATTGCCTACTACGACAGTTACCGTTCCGCAGTTCTGCCAGCTAACCTGATTCAGGCGCAGCGTGATTACTTTGGTGCGCACACCTATAAGCGTACTGATAAAGAAGGTATATTCCATACCGAGTGGTTGGAATAATCTTTATATACTACAGTCAGGCCAATTAGCCTGACTGTTATCTATTTTTTTTCTACAATAAACTGATCAAAGTCATCTTATTTGCACGTCCTCATTATTTTCAGCTCTAATAACCAAGTGCTGATCTTTTAAGAATTTGCCATATTTATACTTCTGTACATCTATAATAAGCTGCTTCTGGCCTCAGAATATATCTGGGTGTTTAATAACAGGGTCTTAATTAAAGGATATTAATATGTTGCTTCCTGTGATAATGGCTGGTGGTACCGGCAGTCGTCTCTGGCCGATGTCTCGCGAGCTTTATCCGAAACAGTTCCTCCGCCTGTTCGGGCAGAACTCCATGCTACAGGAAACCATCACCCGACTCTCGGGCCTTGAAATCCATGAACCGATGGTCATCTGTAACGAAGAGCACCGCTTCCTGGTGGCCGAACAGCTGCGCCAGCTCAACAAGCTGTCCAACAACATTATTCTTGAGCCGGTCGGGCGCAACACCGCCCCGGCCATCGCCCTGGCGGCCCTCCAGGCCACCCGCCACGGCGACGACCCGCTGATGCTGGTCCTCGCCGCCGACCATATCATCAATAACCAGCCGGTCTTCCACGACGCCATCCGCGTCGCCGAGCAGTATGCCGATGAAGGCCATCTGGTCACCTTCGGTATCGTGCCGAACGCCCCGGAAACCGGCTACGGCTACATCCAGCGCGGCGTGGCCCTCACCGACAGCGCCCATACTCCGTACCAGGTGGCCCGCTTCGTGGAGAAGCCGGACCGCGAGCGCGCCGAGGCTTACCTCGCCTCCGGGGAGTACTACTGGAACAGCGGCATGTTTATGTTCCGCGCCAAAAAATACCTTTCCGAGCTGGCCAAATTCCGCCCGGATATCCTCGAAGCCTGCCAGGCCGCGGTCAATGCCGCCGATAACGGCAGCGACTTCATCAGCATCCCGCATGACATTTTCTGCGAGTGTCCGGACGAGTCTGTGGACTACGCGGTGATGGAGAAAACCGCCGACGCGGTGGTGGTCGGTCTTGATGCCGACTGGAGCGACGTCGGCTCCTGGTCCGCCCTGTGGGAGGTCAGCCCGAAAGACGGGCAGGGTAACGTCCTCAGCGGCGACGCGTGGGTGCACAACAGCGAAAACTGCTACATCAACAGCGACGAGAAGCTGGTGGCGGCCATCGGCGTGGAGAATCTGGTGATTATCAGCACCAAGGACGCCGTGCTGGTGATGAACCGCGAGCGTTCCCAGGACGTGAAGAAGGCGGTCGAGTTTCTCAAGCAGAACCAGCGCAGCGAGTACAAGCGCCACCGCGAGATTTACCGTCCCTGGGGCCGCTGCGACGTGGTGGTCCAGACCCCGCGCTTCAACGTTAACCGCATTACGGTGAAACCGGGCGGCGCCTTCTCGATGCAGATGCATCACCACCGCGCCGAGCACTGGGTCATTCTCGCCGGCACCGGCCAGGTGACCGTCAACGGCAAGCAGTTCCTGCTGACCGAGAACCAGTCCACCTTTATTCCGATTGGCGCCGAGCACAGCCTGGAAAACCCGGGCCGCATTCCGCTGGAAGTGCTGGAGATCCAGTCGGGGTCGTACCTCGGCGAGGACGACATTATTCGTATTAAAGACCAGTATGGTCGTTGCTAATTTTTTCGGGACAAAACGCAGAATGACACAGTTAACATGCTTTAAGGCTTATGACATCCGTGGTGAACTGGGCGAGGAGCTGAACGAGGACATCGCCTACCGTATCGGCCGCGCCTACGGCGAATTTCTGAAACCCGGGAAGATAGTGGTGGGGGGCGATGTGCGCCTCACCAGCGAGTCGCTGAAGCTGGCGCTGGCCCGCGGGCTGATGGACGCCGGCACCGACGTGCTGGATATCGGCCTGAGCGGCACGGAAGAGATTTACTTCGCCACTTTCCACCTCGGGGTGGATGGCGGTATCGAGGTGACGGCGAGCCATAACCCGATGAACTACAACGGCATGAAGCTGGTGCGCGAGAACGCGAAGCCCATCAGCGGCGACACCGGGCTGCGGGATATCCAGCGCCTGGCGGAGGAGAACCAGTTCCCGCCGGTGGACCCGGCGCGTCGCGGGACCCTGCGTCAGATATCGGTGCTGAAGGAGTACGTCGACCACCTGATGGGCTACGTGGACCTGGCGAACTTCACCCGTCCGCTGAAGCTGGTGGTGAACTCCGGCAACGGGGCGGCGGGGCACGTGATTGATGAGGTGGAGAAACGCTTCGCGGCGGCTGGGGCGCCGGTGACCTTTATCAAGGTGCATCACCAACCGGACGGCCATTTCCCGAACGGTATCCCGAACCCGCTGCTGCCGGAGTGCCGCCAGGACACCGCCGACGCGGTGCGTGCGCATCAGGCGGACATGGGGATCGCCTTTGACGGCGACTTCGACCGCTGCTTCCTGTTCGATGACGAGGCGTCGTTTATCGAGGGGTACTACATTGTCGGCCTGCTGGCGGAAGCGTTCCTGCAGAAGCAGCCGGGAGCGAAAATCATTCACGACCCGCGTCTGACATGGAACACGGTGGACATCGTGACCCGCAGCGGCGGCCAGCCGGTGATGTCGAAGACCGGGCATGCGTTCATCAAGGAGCGGATGCGCCAGGAAGACGCCATCTACGGCGGGGAGATGAGCGCGCACCATTACTTCCGCGACTTCGCCTACTGCGACAGCGGGATGATCCCGTGGCTGCTGGTGGCGGAGCTGCTGTGCCTGAAGAACAGCTCGCTGAAATCGCTGGTGGCGGACCGCCAGGCGGCGTTCCCGGCGTCGGGGGAGATCAACCGCAAGCTGGGAAATGCAGCGGAGGCGATAGCGCGCATCCGGGCGCAGTATGAGCCGGCGGCCGCACACATCGACACAACGGACGGTATCAGTATTGAATACCCTGAGTGGCGCTTTAACCTGCGCACGTCCAATACCGAGCCGGTGGTGCGTCTGAACGTTGAGTCCAGAGCGGATACTGCGTTAATGAATGCAAAAACCGAAGAGATTTTAGCTCTTCTCAAGTAATGCATTATCCATAATGGAAGCCATAGGGTAAGATTTTAATCGTATTTTTGACCTTATGGCTTATTCTTGACATCCCACTGGTCAAAGCGTAAAACCGCCCACAGAATTATTTAATTTCGTGGCTATCCGCCATTATCCAGTTAACTGATTAAAGTGTAATCTCATGAAAATTACTATTTCCGGTACAGGTTATGTTGGTTTATCGAACGGTGTCCTGATCGCGCAAAACCACGAAGTGGTGGCCCTGGATATCGTACAGGCCAAAGTGGATATGCTTAACCAGAAGATCTCTCCGATTGTCGATAAAGAGATTCAGGAATATCTGGCAGAAAAACCGTTAAATTTCCGTGCCACCACGGATAAGCACGACGCGTACCGCAATGCCGACTACGTGATCATTGCGACGCCGACCGATTACGATCCCAAAACTAACTACTTCAACACCTCTACGGTGGAAGCGGTTATTCGCGATGTCACAGAGATCAACCCGAACGCGGTAATGATCATTAAATCGACCATCCCGGTGGGGTTCACCCGCGACATCAAAGAACGTTTAGGGATTGATAATGTTATTTTCTCTCCTGAGTTCTTGCGTGAAGGACGTGCGCTGTACGACAACCTACATCCGTCGCGTATTGTCATCGGTGAGCGCTCCGCGCGTGCCGAACGTTTCGCTGATCTGCTGAAAGAAGGCGCGATCAAGCAGGATATCCCGACCCTGTTTACCGACTCTACCGAAGCGGAAGCGATCAAACTGTTCGCTAACACCTATCTGGCGCTGCGCGTTGCCTATTTCAACGAGCTCGACAGCTATGCTGAAAGCCAGGGGCTGAACAGCAAGCAGATTATCGAAGGGGTATGCCTGGATCCGCGTATCGGCAACCATTATAACAACCCGTCCTTTGGCTACGGCGGCTACTGCCTGCCAAAAGATACCAAGCAGCTGCTGGCGAACTACGAATCGGTCCCGAACAATATCATCGCGGCTATCGTCGATGCCAACCGTACCCGTAAAGACTTTATCGCGGATTCTATTCTCGCTCGTAAGCCGAAAGTAGTGGGTGTGTATCGCCTGATCATGAAGAGTGGTTCGGACAACTTCCGCGCCTCTTCTATTCAGGGCATTATGAAGCGCATCAAGGCGAAAGGTATTCCGGTTATTATCTATGAACCGGTGATGCAGGAAGATGAGTTCTTCAACTCCCGTGTCGTGCGCGACCTGAATGCCTTCAAGCAAGAAGCTGATGTGATCATTTCTAACCGTATGGCGGAAGAGTTGGCGGATGTGGCGGACAAGGTCTACACCCGCGATCTGTTTGGTAACGATTAATTCTGCCTGTCTGACACTGGCGGTTCCCTGCCGCCAGTGTTCTTCTTTATCTCCCCGCTATATCCCTCACTACGCGTATTTCTCGAACATTCAGATTAAGCTCAATAAATTGTGATGGACATTACGATCCTGCTCAAAAGCCGTTGCGGGTTGAAAACAGGTCCGATAAGTTAAACTTACCTTGTGAAGAGCTACCGTCACTGTGATGTAGATGCCGGAGATAAGCGCCGGGAGGTAAAACAAAGCCTGCAACGCAGGCTTTTGTTATTTATGTCCTATGAAAAAACGAGGGACAGGGCGCGAGTAGCGTTATTTTTTCTTGCCTTAAGGCCATGCCAAAACGCAGAATGAATAGTCATTCTGTCATATCATTTTTTTATCTCTTAATATTATCTTAATCTAATTGCAATATGAAGCGGGCCTTACCACTTGCGTTTATTAAACGTCAGTTTCGTTTTCTTTCTGTCTTTTAAATAAGAAATTAAGAAATAAACGGAAACAGCAAGTAGTATGGCAGCGACCACTAAGAAAAATAGGTTTTCCATAATATCTACCACAGGGCGTATGTTGATTGAATTATTAGTTTGATAAGCAATACATCAGTTTTGTGCTGTTGCATGGCTTGCTCTAACATATCCTGGATTTAGGAAAATTCCTACAGAGAGTAATGTTTTTTATCTATCAGCATATAATGCTGTTTTCGCTAACCAAATTGGTTTGGATATCAGGAAAGTTTGAGTGCCTGGCGTGCGGATATTTGCTTTTCTGAAAAAGGCTGGATGAAACTGGTTTCAGGCGTGCGAGTAAAAAGGCAAAAATACCGTCTATAGCACAAAATATTATATATAAAACAATGAATGTGCATTCAGTCGACATATAGCCCGGATAACGGAGGTTCCATAGAAGAGGTGCCGCAATCTGACGATTGCGGCAGGGCAGGGGGACTAGATCTGATAGTAATCCTTGTACCACTCCACGAAGTTCTTCACGCCTTCCTTCACTGACGTTTGCGGCCTAAAGCCCACCAGGTCATACAGCGGTTGGGTGTCTGCGCTGGTGTCCAGCACATCGCCCGGCTGAATCGGCATCATATTCTTCTGCGCTTCCATTCCAAGCGCTTCTTCCAGAGCGGTGATGTAGTCCATCAGTTCCACTGGTGAGCTGTTGCCAATGTTATATACCCGATACGGCGCGGAACTGGTTGCCGGGGAACCGCTCTCAACGGTCCAGTCGGCATTGGCCTGCGGGATTACATCCTGCACCCGAACCACCGCCTCGACGATGTCGTCGATATAGGTGAAGTCGCGCTTCATTTTGCCGTAGTTGTAAACGTCGATACTTTTTCCTTCCAGCATCGCTTTCGTGAACTTGAACAGCGCCATATCCGGGCGACCCCACGGACCATAAACCGTAAAGAAGCGCAGCCCGGTGGTCGGGATGCCGTACAGGTGGGAATAGGTATGCGCCATCAGCTCATTGGCTTTCTTGGTGGCGGCATACAGGGAGACCGGATGATCGACGGAATCTTCGGTGGAGAACGGCATTTTACGGTTAAGGCCGTAAACCGAGCTGGAGGAGGCGTACACCAGGTGTTTCACCTTGGTATGACGGCAGCCTTCCAGAATGTTCAGGTACCCCATCAGGTTAGCGTCTGCGTAGGCATACGGGTTTTCCAGCGAGTAGCGCACCCCGGCCTGGGCGGCCAGGTGGATCACGCGGTCAAATTGCTCTGTGGCGAACAGCTTTGCCATACCTTCACGGTCGGCCAGATCCAGCTGCTGGAAATGGAATGCCGGAGATGCCAGGCGATCCAGACGGGCCTGCTTCAGGCTGACGTCATAATAGTCGTTCATGTTGTCGATTCCGACAACATCATGCCCTTCATTCAGCAGGCGCTGCGCGATATGGAAGCCGATAAAACCTGCGGCACCAGTGACCAAAAACTTCATATTTTTCCTCCGGGGTGTGGATATCCCGTTCTACATAAGTGCCGATTTTACACTGGCTTGCGGTTGGGATCACTTGCTTTGCCATGACAAGATATGCAAGTAACTGTAAACAGCGGCGTCTGAGAGTAAATGCCATGTAATTAATTATCATTCGTGAAAGGTATTAAGCCATTCAGAAGATGAAAAGCACTATAAAAACCAATATAAACAATGGGTTATATGTTTGTTTCGGTTTTATCGAGTATTGCTAGGTTTTAGACGCGGTCTGGCCTCGTAGAGTAAAGATTGTTACTTTGGTTTGCCCGGTGTGTTTGTTTCCCGAGAGCTCATTTAGCGATAATGCCATCATATCGTCTAAAGTGTGTCCATTTTTACATTGAGAAAGCAATGCACCGGATTTTTACTTTAATTCCTTACTTGCAGAGTTATAATACGCTGCCGTTCTATTTGGCAGACTTAGGTATTGCTTGATAAATCATCACCAAAAGTTGTTATTAATATGCAAGAAATTATTTCAGAATTTCATGCTGTCCTTAGATGGTTCTTTTGAATGTAAGGGCGTGATGAGCAGGTGAGGGGAGTGCTACGCCAGGCATGCTGCTTGCGGAAATGAGAAAGTCCTGATAGCTAACGGAGAAGGGAAACGCCAGAGTAAAGCCTTTTTGTAGCTAAGGTAACGAGATGCATGGCTGTACTGAACAGTAATGCCATCTGCAGTGCGGTTTGAACGGATGTGAGTGCTAAAAACTCGGTGGATCACGCATTTTGGTTGCGATAGCCAATGGCGGTAGCGTGGAAGAAAACATAAGGTGATTTTTTAATTTATTGAATTAAAAGGGTTTTTATCGTTTTATGGCTGGGGTGTCGCTTGCGCTTCCGTTCAAATCATTGGTTGCAGTCGATGAATGGCAGCTGACCTGATAAACTTTGCCCGCAGCACAAAGCAGTCAGTTTCTCGATTGTTGAGCCTGACAGGATCGGCGAGGTAGACCTGGTATGACTAACTCATTCAGTGGATATTTGCAGAATAATTTATGAGTATAAAGATGAAGTACAATTTAGGGTATTTATTTGATTTACTTGTTGTCATAACAAATAAAGATCTAAAAGTGCGCTATAAGAGCAGCATGCTAGGCTATTTATGGTCAGTAGCAAATCCATTGCTTTTTGCCATGATTTATTATTTTATATTTAAGCTGGTAATGAGAGTACAAATTCCAAATTATACCGTTTTCCTCATTACCGGCTTGTTTCCGTGGCAATGGTTTGCCAGTTCGGCCACTAACTCATTATTTTCATTCATCGCTAACGCTCAAATTATCAAGAAGACAGTTTTTCCCCGGTCCGTGATTCCGCTAAGTAATGTAATGATGGAAGGGTTGCATTTTCTTTGTACCATCCCGGTTATTGTTGTCTTTCTTTTTGTTTATGGCATGACGCCGTCCTTGTCCTGGGTTTGGGGTATACCTCTCATTGCTATTGGCCAGGTGATTTTCACCTTTGGTGTTTCAATCATCTTTTCAACGCTGAACCTGTTTTTCCGTGACCTGGAGCGCTTTGTCAGTCTGGGGATTATGCTGATGTTTTATTGTACGCCGATTTTATATGCGTCTGATATGATTCCGGAAAAATTTAGCTGGATAATTACCTACAATCCGCTAGCGAGTATGATTCTTAGTTGGCGTGATTTATTCATGAATGGGACTCTTAATTATGAGTATATTTCTATACTCTATTTTACGGGAATCATTTTGACGGTTGTCGGTTTGTCTATTTTCAATAAATTAAAATATCGATTTGCAGAGATCTTGTAATGCACCCAGTTATTAACTTCAGTCATGTTACAAAAGAGTATCCTCTGTACCATCATATTGGCTCAGGAATCAAAGATTTAATTTTCCATCCGAAACGCGCTTTTCAATTGCTGAAGGGGCGGAAATATTTAGCTATCGAAGACGTATCCTTTACAGTTGGCAAAGGTGAGGCTGTTGCTCTGATTGGACGTAATGGGGCAGGAAAGAGTACCTCTCTTGGCCTGGTTGCCGGCGTGATTAAGCCAACTAAGGGAACCGTCACCACTGAAGGACGGGTGGCATCGATGCTTGAACTCGGCGGAGGCTTTCATCCGGAACTTACCGGGCGTGAGAATATTTACCTGAATGCTACTCTGCTGGGCCTTCGGCGTAAAGAGGTCCAGCAACGTATGGAACGTATTATTGAATTTTCGGAACTGGGAGAATTCATAGACGAGCCAATCAGAGTGTACTCAAGCGGAATGCTAGCTAAGTTAGGTTTTTCGGTCATCAGTCAGGTTGAACCGGATATTTTAATTATTGATGAAGTTCTGGCAGTAGGTGATATCGCTTTTCAGGCAAAATGTATTCAGACCATAAGAGATTTTAAGAAAAGAGGCGTGACAATATTGTTTGTTAGCCACAATATGAGTGACGTTGAAAAAATCTGCGACAGAGTCATCTGGATCGAAAATCATAGGCTCAGAGAAGTGGGGTCTGCAGAGCGAATCATTGAACTGTACAAGCAAGCAATGGCTTAATCAGTGGGTAATATAATGAACAATAGCGTTAAAATCTATACCAGCCACCATAAGCCTAGTGCTTTTCTTAATGCTGCAATTATCAAACCTCTGCATGTCGGCAAAGCTAATTCTTGTAATGAAATTGGTTGTCCAGGAGATGACACTGGCGATAATATTTCCTTTAAGAATCCGTTTTATTGCGAACTTACTGCGCATTATTGGGTTTGGAAAAACGAAGAGCTGGCAGACTATGTCGGTTTCATGCACTATCGCCGTCATCTTAATTTTTCCGAAAAACAAACTTTTTCTGAGGATACGTGGGGGGTCGTGAACCATCCATGCATTGATGAAGAATATGAGGAGATCTTTGGATTAAACGAAGAAACAATTCAACGGTGTGTCGAAGGTATTGACATCTTGCTGCCCAAAAAATGGTCTGTCACTGCGGCGGGAAGTAAAAATAATTACGATCACTATGAACGAGGTGAATACTTACACATTCGTGATTATCAGGCTGCCATTGCCACCGTTGAAAAACTATATCCAGAGTATAGCACGGCAATAAAAACGTTTAATGATGCCAGTGATGGCTATTACACAAATATGTTTGTCATGCGCAAAGATATTTTTGTTAACTATTCTGAGTGGCTCTTTTCTATTCTGGATAATCTCGAAGATGCCATCTCGATGAACAATTATAATGCTCAGGAAAAACGCGTTATTGGGCATATAGCAGAACGGCTGTTTAATATTTACATTATTAAGTTGCAACAAGATGGTGAGCTTAAGGTAAAAGAATTACAGCGTACTTTTGTCAGCAATGAAACATTCAATGGTGCACTGAATCCAGTTTTTGATTCTGCGGTTCCAGTGGTTATCAGTTTCGATGATAATTACGCAGTCAGCGGTGGTGCATTAATTAATTCCATTGTCCGGCATGCGGATAAAAATAAAAATTATGATATCGTCGTGCTCGAAAACAAAGTAAGCTATTTGAATAAAACGCGGTTAGTAAATCTAACCTCGGCTCATCCGAATATTTCTCTTCGTTTTTTTGACGTTAATGCCTTCACTGAAATAAACGGTGTGCATACCCGAGCGCATTTTAGCGCATCAACGTATGCCCGTCTTTTTATTCCTCAACTGTTCAGACGATACGATAAAGTCGTATTTATTGATTCGGATACCGTTGTAAAGGCTGACCTAGGTGAACTGCTTGATGTCCCTCTGGGCAACAATTTAGTTGCAGCGGTTAAGGATATCGTCATGGAAGGTTTTGTAAAATTTTCTGCAATGTCGGCATCAGATGATGGCGTTATGCCGGCAGGCGAATATTTACAGAAAACCTTAAATATGAATAACCCTGATGAATATTTTCAGGCAGGGATTATTGTTTTTAATGTCAAACAAATGGTCGAAGAAAATACTTTTGCTGAATTGATGCGGGTATTAAAGGCAAAAAAATACTGGTTCCTCGACCAGGATATCATGAATAAAGTATTCTACTCTCGAGTCACATTTCTGCCATTAGAGTGGAACGTTTATCATGGTAATGGCAACACGGATGATTTCTTCCCTAATCTTAAGTTTGCAACGTATATGAAATTTTTAGCAGCTCGCAAGAAGCCTAAAATGATTCATTATGCGGGTGAGAACAAACCATGGAATACCGAAAAAGTCGATTTTTATGACGACTTTATTGAAAACATCGCTAACACTCCATGGGAGATGGAAATCTATAAACGTCAGATGTCGTTAGCGGCTTCGATTGGTTTAACCCATAGCGAGCCGCAACAACAAATCTTGTTCCAGACCAAAATCAAGAACGTACTGATGCCTTATGTTAATAAATATGCACCAATAGGCACGCCAAGAAGAAACATGATGACTAAATATTATTACAAAGTACGCCGTGCTATTCTTGGATAATAAAAGAGACAACAGATGAAAAGAAAAAAAATATTGATCGTAGGCGCTGGCTTCTCTGGTGCAGTTATCGGTCGCCAACTTGCTGAGAAGGGACATCAAGTCCATATTATCGATCAGCGTGATCATATTGGGGGGAATTCTTATGATGCACGCGACTCTGAAACGAATGTGATGGTACATGTTTATGGACCCCATATTTTCCATACTGACAATGAATCAGTGTGGAACTATGTCAACAAGCATGCAGAGATGATGCCCTATGTGAACCGGGTTAAAGCGACAGTTAATGGTCAGGTATTTTCCCTGCCTATTAATTTGCATACTATCAATCAGTTTTTCTCAAAAACTTGTTCGCCTGATGAGGCCAGAGCGCTCATTGCTGAGAAAGGGGACAGCACTATTGCTGATCCACAAACTTTTGAAGAGCAAGCGTTACGCTTTATTGGTAAAGAGTTATATGAGGCCTTTTTTAAAGGATATACGATTAAACAGTGGGGGATGCAACCCTCGGAACTGCCCGCATCTATTCTTAAACGTCTTCCTGTTCGTTTTAACTATGACGATAATTATTTTAACCACAAATTTCAGGGCATGCCGAAATGTGGTTATACGCAGATGATTAAGTCAATTCTTAAGCATGAGAATATCAAGGTTGACTTACAGCGGGAATTTATCGTTGACGAGCGAACTCATTACGATCACGTATTCTATAGCGGTCCATTAGATGCGTTTTATGGCTACCAATATGGCCGTCTGGGCTATCGAACATTAGATTTTAAAAAGTTTATCTATCAGGGTGATTACCAGGGATGCGCAGTGATGAACTATTGTTCTGTGGATGTGCCCTATACTCGCATCACTGAACATAAATATTTTTCTCCCTGGGAACAACACGACGGCTCTGTTTGTTATAAAGAGTATAGCCGTGCTTGTGAAGAAAATGATATTCCTTACTATCCTATTCGCCAGATGGGAGAGATGGCTCTTCTTGAAAAATATTTGTCATTGGCCGAGAATGAAACCAACATCACTTTTGTCGGTCGTCTTGGAACCTACCGTTACCTTGATATGGATGTGACCATCGCCGAAGCATTGAAAACGGCAGAAGTCTATTTAAATTCACTCACTGAAAATCAGCCAATGCCTGTGTTTACGGTTTCTGTACGATGAAATATACGGCATTGATAGTGACATTCAATCGTCTCGGCAAACTGAAAAAAACGGTTGAAGAGACCCTCAAACTTGAATTCACTAATATTGTTATTGTCAATAACGGGTCCACGGATGGGACCCAAGCCTGGCTTTCGTCAATTGTTGATACACGAGTCATTGTATTAACCCTCACCGAGAATACCGGTGGGGCGGGGGGCTTTAAAACCGGTAGTCAGTATATCTGTGAACAGCTGGCAAGTGATTGGGTATTTTTCTACGATGACGATGCTTACCCCTATCCAGACACGTTGAAGTCCTTTTCACAGCTGGATAAGCAGGGATGTCGGGTATTTAGTGGACTGGTGAAAGATCCGCAAGGAAAACCGTGTCCGATGAATATGCCGTTCTCGCGTGTGCCAACTTCCCTTGGCGACACTGTACGCTATTTACGCTACCCTGCAGAGTTTATCCCGGCAGCTAATCGTTCTATGTTCGTACAAACGGTTTCATTTGTTGGGATGGTCATACATCGTGATCTGCTCGCGACCAGTCTTGACCACATCCATGAACAGCTCTTTATCTACTTTGATGATCTTTACTTTGGCTATCAGCTATCATTAGCTGGTGAGCAAATTATGTATAGCCCGGAGTTGCTTTTTTATCATGATGTGAGTATTCAGGGCAAACTTATTGCCCCTGAATGGAAGGTTTACTATCTATGCCGTAATTTGATCCTGTCGAAGAAAATATTCCAGAAAAATGCCGTATATAGCAATTCAGCGATAGCGATACGCATCCTAAAATATATATTAATCCTGCCATGGCAACGTCAAAAATATTCCTATATGAAATTTATTCTTCGTGGAATTTCACATGGCATAAAAGGTATTAGTGGTAAGTATCATTAAGTGGGCATAGCAATGAGAAAATTGTGTTATTTCATAAATTCGGATTGGTACTTCGATTTACACTGGATCGATCGTGCCATCGCCTCCCGTGATGCAGGTTATGAGATTCACATCATCAGCCATTTTATTGATGACAACATAATAAATAAATTTAAAACATTTGGCTTTATTTGCCATAATGTTACTCTTGATGCTCAATCTTTTAATGCATTAGTTTTCTTTCGTACTTACCATGATGTGCAAAAAATTATTAAAAATATAAAACCGGATCTCTTGCATTGCATCACTATCAAGCCATGTTTGATTGGTGGTGTGCTCGCGAAGAAATTTAATCTGCCGGTCATCGTAAGTTTTGTTGGGCTTGGAAGAGTATTTTCTTCTGACAGCATGCCTTTAAAATTATTGCGGCAGTTTACTATTGCTGCATATAAATATATTGCCAGTAATAAGCGCTGTATATTTATGTTTGAACATGACCGCGACAGAAAAAAACTGGCTAAGTTGGTTGGACTCGAAGAACAACAGACTATTGTTATTGATGGTGCAGGCATTAATCCAGAGATATACAAATATTCTCTTGAACAGGATCACGATGTCCCTGTTGTATTGTTTGCCAGCCGTATGTTGTGGAGTAAAGGACTGGGCGACTTAATTGAAGCGAAGAAAATATTACGCAGTAAGAATATTCACTTTACTTTGAATGTTGCTGGAATTCTGGTCGAAAATGATAAAGATGCAATTTCCCTTCAGGTCATTGAAAATTGGCATCAGCAAGGATTAATTAACTGGTTAGGTCGTTCGAATAACGTTTGCGATCTTATTGAGCAATCAAATATCGTTGCTTTGCCGTCAGTTTATTCTGAAGGTGTTCCGCGAATTCTTCTGGAAGCATCTTCTGTGGGGCGCGCTTGTATTGCTTATGATGTTGGTGGTTGTGATAGCCTTATTATTGATAACGATAATGGAATTATTGTTAAAAGCAATTCACCTGAAGAGCTGGCTGATAAACTTGCCTTTTTGCTTAGCAATCCTAAAGCACGCGTTGAAATGGGTATTAAGGGGAGGAAACGTATACAAGATAAATTTTCTAGTGTTATGATTATCGATAAAACATTGCAAATATATCATGATGTAGTTCGATGATGTGTAAGTTTCACATTTATTATTGCGAAAAACCTTCATTGATAATACTAATCTTTATATAATGTAATTCAATTTACTACTAATGGTATTTTTATGGCTCATGAAAAAAGTGATATAATTGTTTCGGTCGTTATTCCTGTTTACAACGCCGAAGAGTATATTGCAGATACTCTAAAAAACATTGTTTCACAGTCATTGTATGAAATTGAAATTATAATAATCAATGATCATTCGAGTGATAATACATTAGATATTCTTAAGGAGATAGCATCCAGCGATGAAAGAATACGAATTATTGATAACGCTATAAATATTGGAGCTGGCATATCACGTAATATAGGTCTTTCAGAAGCAAAGGGAGAATATATAATATTTCTTGATGATGATGATTATGTCGATACGAACATGTTGAAGCATATGTCTGATTGTGCGGAGCTATCAGGGGCAGATATCGTTGTATGCAGAAGCCGCTCATTTAATCTACAATCTCTCCAGTATGCTCCAATGCCAGATTCAATTCGAAAAGATTTATTACCTGAAAAAGCAGTTTTCTCGCCTGGAGATATTGAGCGAGACTTTTTCAGAGCATTTATATGGTGGCCATGGGACAAACTATTCCGACGTGAATTTATTATTCAGCACTCGTTGAGCTATCAAGATTTAAGAACATCAAATGATCTGTTTTTTGTGTGTGCATCTATGCTTAGTGCCGAAAAGGTAACTATTCTTGATGAAATATTGATTGCTCATACGATTAATCGAAAAACATCATTGTCTTCAACTCGCTCCGTTTCCTATCATTGCGCACTTGATGCTCTTGTTGCTCTAAGGGATTTTCTTTTTAAAAATGGCATGATGCAAAAGCGACAAAGGGATTTTTATAATTACATTGTCGTATTCCTTGAGTGGCACTTAAATACGCTATCGGGTGAAGCCTTTAATAAACTGTTTCAAGATGTCAAATTATTCATCAGCAGTTTTGATATCAATAATGAAGACTTTTATGATGAGTTTATTCTTTCTGCTTATCGACGAATCGCTGATATGTCTGCTGAAGAGTATCTTTTTTCATTAAAAGATCGGGTTCTTAATGAATTAGAGGATGCCCAACGAAATATTTTGACCTTACAAAACGAAGTTGAGGAGATAAAACAGCAGCTTCAACAAAAGGACGAAATGATTGCTTCTATGAATAGGGAGAATTTAGCTATTAAAGCAGATAATAAAATTCTCGATAATTACAATGAAGAACTAAAGACTGTTCAAACAAAGTTTCTTAAACTACTCTCAAGCAAAGACTAGTATTTAAAAGCGTATTTTATGATTACTGTAATAGCGCCCCCATAAAAAATGAGGGCGGCACAGAAATTACTAATAATTTATCGTTGACCTTCGCATTGCATCTGACGTTTTGATAACCATACAATCATCAATACATCGATTGGTCTCAGAAACTATAACGTTGTTAGATAGTTTGAAATTAAATCCTTTCATAATTCTGATCTCTTCAGCCATACCTTTGAGCGCCCAGGGTGCTGCTAATGAAATATTCCCAAATTCATCATATCTCTGTGTTTTTGTAAAGGCATTGTAAGCGGGATCTGTGAGATCGAACATTAATTTTCCTGTGTAATTCTTAGGTATTTTATTAGTTATTTCCGCAGCAAGTGCCTGAATTTCAGAGCGTTGAGGAATAATAAATCCATTTATAATATTATACTGAGCTATTATCATAATTGTTAAAGCGATAAGAGGCCAGACAAATGCTTGCTTAAAAATTCTACTGACAAGGCTATTTATGCCAATAAGAAATAGAGTTGATATAATAAGTTCTAAGGCCACTAACGAGCGGAATGCTGCCCAATTCTCTTTTGTCGCTAAATTTGGAGCGTAGGAACCTATCCCGATCGCTATGACTATGAACGTTTTCCATCTGCCTGATTTTCCCACAAAAATAGTGTATAAGCCGATTAAAATTGCAAGCGAGGAGAACCAAGAATATATTTTTACTGGTTGTATGTTATAGTTATTTACAGCGTTTATTAGTGATTCATTTATGAACCATTTCATCTTTCCACCGATATCTGCGGTTAACTCGGCTCTCGATAATGATTCCCCATATAGCCAGACAGGAAGTACTTTTGACATTATAAAACTGCCTGCAACACCGATAACTAAAATGATAAAACATGTCGCAACTTTTTTCACAGTTAAACTACTTTCTTTTTTTATACAACTATCAAGCATAAAAAAGAATAAGAATGTAATTGCTGTCGGTTGATATATTGCAAATGCCACCCATAAGACAACAATGGATGCTAATTTTTCTGACAATGACGACCGCTGCTTCGAATGTGGGAAACATTTATTATAACTAATACCTGCCAGCAATACTGAAATAGTGAACGGGAAACATGTTGCCCATGAAGCATAAACTTGAAACGCAGGGAGTAAGCAAATTAACAGCGGAAATGTTATTTTGAATACGGGGTTATCAAATATTTTTCTGCTGTCTATGAAGTTGTAAATAAAACAACTTAAGACAACAAGACTTAATATATTAAAAAGCCGCAAATACGAAAATGAAGAAATATCATTAATTAACATTTTTCCATAGTAACGGAACACAGCATAAACGGGACGACCAGATTGGACATCCCACTGAAACGAAGAGCCGTTTCTTGTTATAGCATCAAAGAGTGTTGACCAGTCGTCTGAAAATGCATATGAAAAGAAAATTACCGGTGAAAATGTTAACATAAGCAAAAAGAAATAAAAAATGTAAACGTTTTTTTTATTTCCCTCTGCTAAAGGATTGATCAGATTTTGCATGTTATTTTCCATTGCTATCATTACCTACGCTTTCGTCAATGAAATATTTAGGTCTATTTTTCGTCTCTATATAAATTTTTCCGACATATTCTCCTATAATACCTAAAGAAAGCATTTGCACGCCGCCAAGAAAGAATATAGCGATCATGACTGATGTCCATCCCTCAACTGTAGTACCTGTTGTTTTTTGAATTAAAGCATAAATCGCAGCGATGGTTGATATGATGCAAGTTATAAAACCTGTCATAGCTATAATTCGTAACGGTGTAACTGATAATGAGGTAATTCCCTCGAGAGCCAGCGCAAGCATTTTTTTAATTGGATATTTTGATTCACCTGCAATTCTTTCTTCACGGCTATATTGCACCTCGATCGAGGGGTATCCCACAAGAGGCACTAATCCACGTAAATATATATTTTGCTCTTTATATTGTTTAAGAGCCTCCAATGCTCGATTACTTAATAATCGATAATCTGCATGATTTGGAGTTTGATTTACTCCCAAGTGGGACATTATTGCGTAAAATGCATTAGCTGTTGTACGTTTAAAAAACGTGTCACTGTCTCGATTACCTCTTACGCCGTATACTATGTCATATCCCTGGCTGTAAGCGTCAATCATTTTTTCGATGCAATTTACATCGTCTTGTAGATCCGCATCGATGCTAATGCTTACGTCTGTATCGACCGAGCGTAACCCTGCCATCAACGCAATTTGATGTCCTTTATTTCTTGATAATTTTATTCCTCGCACATAGTGATAAGCGGTCGAGGCATCTTTAATTTGTGCCCAAGTATTGTCACGACTACCATCATCGACAAACAAAAGATAACTATTGTTATTAATTTTATTTCTGGCTATCAATGAATTTAGTACATTCGAAAGCTTTTCGAGACAGAAAGGAAAAGCCTCTTGTTCATTATAGCAAGGTACCACAATAGCTAAAGAAGGAGTGCTTTTTATATCAGTTGAGGTTGTCATTTCATCGCCCAGAACTTGTTTAAAATAAAACCTGTGATAGTGTATGTGAACATCCCAAGGATTTGTGCTGAATATATTTTTTCTGGCATAAAAACGAAAAATATTTTTATGACAATGATATTTGCCACATAACAAATGAAGCAAACACATAAAAATTTTATTAGTCTATTGATACTGATTGGTTGCGTAAATGTAAATATTGTGTTTGCTATAAAGCTGAAAACAATACCTACAACATAACCCATCGCATTGGACAGATAAATGCCAAGACCCAAATGCATTAGCAGGAAAATTACAACTGCCGTAATTAGTGTATTGACTATCCCAACTAACCCATATTTCATTAGTTGCCATAATGGGCCTGAACTTGGCATTATATACTCCGCTAGCGTTCCAATTGGATGTTAAAAGCGGCAGCATTCTAACAAACTACATCTATCATGTGAATCCAATTCACATCTCAAATATTAGGTTGTAAAGGATATTGGGAGGTATTTCGAGTGCTGCGTGAAGGGGTCATTTAGAAAGAGTAATTAATGGCGGCTTTATAACCGCCATGTCTTATATTACCTATGCCGTGCTCTTAAATTATCAATCACTTCCCCGAGATCCAGCCCCTGGTCCTGCAGCAGCACCAGCAGGTGGTACATCAGGTCCGACGCCTCATTCTTCAGCTCGAAGCGGTCGTTCACCGTGGCGGCCAGCGCGGTCTCCACGCCTTCTTCCCCCACTTTCTGCGCAATACGCTTGGTGCCGCTGGCATACAGCTTCGCCGTGTAGGAGCTCTCCGGGTCGGCGTGTTTACGCTCGGCCAGCAGCTGCTCCAGCTGATAGAGGAACAGCCACTGGTGGCCGGTTTCGCCGAAGCAGCTTGTGGTGCCTTTGTGGCAGGTCGGTCCGATCGGGTTTACCAGCACCAGCAGCGTATCGTTGTCACAGTCCGGCGTGATGCTCACTACATTGAGGACATGGCCCGAGGTTTCACCCTTGGTCCACAGCCGCTGCTTGGTGCGCGAGTAAAAGGTGACCTTGCCGGTGGCTTCGGTTTTCTCCAGCGCCTCCTTGTTCATGTAGCCGTGCATCAGCACTTCGCCGGATACGGCGTGCTGCACGATGGCCGGCATCATGCCGTCCGTTTTTTCCCAGTCCAGCTGTTCAGTCAACATACCCTTATCTCCACGCCCTGTGCCGCCAGGTACGCTTTCAGTTCGCCAATATTAATAATCTGTTTGTGGAATACCGAGGCCGCCAGCGCGCCGTCAACGTCGGCGTCGCGGAAGGCTTCGAGGAAGTGTTCCATAGTGCCCGCGCCGCCGGAGGCGATCAGCGGGACGTGGCACACCGCGCGAACCTTCGCCAGCTGCTGCAGGTCGTAACCGTTGCGCACCCCGTCCTGGTTCATCATATTGAGAACGATCTCGCCTGCGCCGCGCTTCTGCACTTCCTCCACCCAGTCGAGGGTTTCCCACTGCGTCACCCGGGTGCGGCTCTCGTCGCCGGTATACTGGTTGACGTGATACTTGCCGGTCTCTGCATCAAACCAGGTATCAATCCCCACCACGATACACTGCACGCCAAAGCGGTCGGCAAGGCGGGTGATCAGCGTCGGGTCGGCGAGAGCAGGGGAGTTAATCGAGATCTTATCGGCGCCGAAGGAGAGGATCTGCGCCGCGTCTTCCAGCGATTTGATCCCGCCCGCCACGCAGAAAGGAATATCGATTACTTCCGCTACCCGCGACACCCAGCTCTTGTCGACCACCCGACCGTCGCTGGAGGCGGTGATATCATAGAACACCAGTTCGTCGGCCCCTTCGTCGGCATAGCGCTTGGCCAGCGGGACGATGTCGCCAATGATCTCGTGATTACGGAACTGCACGCCTTTCACTACCTGGCCGTCGCGGACGTCGAGGCAGGGGATTATCCGTTTTGCCAGCATTGAATGGCCTCCGTTACGTTGAATTTACCTTCCAGCAGCGCGCGGCCGACAATCACGCCGCGCACCCCGGTGCCGCGCAGAGCGGCAATATCATTGAGATCGCCGATGCCGCCGGATGACTGAAACGCCACCTGCGGATAGCGGGCGCAGACTTCCTCGTACAGCGAGACGTTAGAACCCGCCAGGGTGCCGTCGCGGGAGATATCGGTGCACAGCACATGCTGCAGGCCGACCGGTAGATAGCTCTCCACCAGCTCCTCCAGCGTCACGCCGGAGTTCTCCTGCCAGCCGCTGACCGCCACCTGCTTATTGCCGTCGGCGTCGATACGCACGTCGAGGGCGAGCACCAGCCGTTCAGGGCCAAAGCGTTCAAACCAGCCTTTCACTTCCTCCGGGGATTTCACCGCGGTGGAACCGACCACCACGCGGGCGACGCCGGCTTCAAGCAGGGCCGCGACATCCGCCTCGGTCCGCACGCCGCCGCCGACCTGCACCGGGACGTCAACCCCGGCGACCAGCGATTTCAGCAGCGGGATTTGGCGTTTCGCCGGATCCTTCGCCCCGGTCAGGTCGACCAGGTGCAGGACTTCCGCCCCCTGATCGGCATAGGCCTGCAGGCGCGGCAGCGGATCGCTGCCATAGTCGCGCTGCTGGCCGTAATCGCCCTGATGGAGACGAACGACGGTGCCGTCGATTAAATCTAAAGCAGG
This sequence comes from Klebsiella sp. KPN54798, assembly GCF_021184225.1. Lineage (NCBI taxonomy): Bacteria > Pseudomonadati > Pseudomonadota > Gammaproteobacteria > Enterobacterales > Enterobacteriaceae > Klebsiella > Klebsiella sp. KPN54798. The sequence continues at coordinate 1,745,931 of NZ_CP089234.1, forward strand.
AATAATCATCACATCTCCAGGAAGTTTTTCAGCAGCTGCGCCCCGGCGCTCCCGGAGCGCTCCGGGTGAAACTGCACGCCAAAGAAGTTATCTTTCTGCACCGCGGCGGTGAACGCCTCGCCGTAATTGCACTGGGCGATGGTGTACGGGTTGACCGGCATGGCGTAGCTGTGCACGAAGTAGAAATACGCGCCTTCTTCAATGCCGCGGAACAGCCGATCGCCAGCTTTGGCATACACCCGGTTCCAGCCCATGTGCGGCAGCGGCAGACCGTGGTCGGTCATCTTCGGCACCTCTTCTTCGATAATGCCCAGCAGATCGACGCCGTTGTTCTCCTCGCTGCGCTTGCCGAGCAGCTGCATGCCCAAGCAAATCCCCAGCACCGGCTGGGTACAGGCTTTGATCAGGTCGATCAGCTCGCGGTCGCGCAGCTGATCCATCGCCGCCTGGGCGGTGCCGACGCCGGGAAGAAACAGTTTATCGGCACGCAATACCACTTCCGGATCGCGGCTGGCCACCGGCTCATAGCCGTGGCGGCCAATCGCCGATTTCACCGAATTGAGGTTGGCGCAGCCGGTATCAAGGATCACCACATTCATTACAGCACCCCTTTGGAAGACGGCAGGGCATCGCCCTGGACGCGGATCGCCTGGCGCAGCGTACGGCCAAAGGCTTTGAACAGGCTCTCCACGCGGTGGTGATCGTTCTTGCCCTTGGTTTTCAGGTGCAGGGTCACCGCCATGGTGTAGGAGAGCGAGCGGAAGAAGTGTTCCACCATCTCGGTGCTCAGATCGCCGACGCGCTGATAGGTGAAGTCCGCCTTATACTCCAGGTGCGGACGGCCGGAGATATCCAGCGCGCAGCGGGCGAGACACTCGTCCATCGGCAGCACGAAGCCGAAGCGGTTGATGCCGCGCTTGTCGCCAAGGGCCAGCTTCAGGGCTTCGCCGAGGGCCAGGCCGGTATCCTCCACCGTGTGGTGATCGTCGATGTACAGATCGCCGCCGACGTGAACCTCCATGCGGAAGCCGCCGTGGGTGGCGATTTGGTCGAGCATATGGTCAAAAAAGCCGACGCCGGTGTGGATCTTGCTGCCGCCTTCGCGGTCCAGCCACACTTTCACATCCACCTGGGTCTCTTTGGTGATGCGCTCGACGTGGGCATAGCGGTCGCGGCGGGTCAGCTGCTCGCAGATGGTCGGCCAGTCGAGCGTCTCGCGGTCATAGCGCAGACCGGTAATTCCCATGTTATCCGCCAGCTCAAGGTCGGTGGCCCGGTCGCCAATCACATAGCTGTGGGATTTATCCAGCACGCCCTCTTCCAGCCACGGCAGCACCAGCTGCGTTTTTGGCTTGCGGCAGGCGCAGTTGTCGCCCGGGAAGTGCGGACAAATCAGTACCTCTTCAAAGTTAACGCCCTGCGAGGCGAAGATCTGCATCATCAGGTTGTGCGGGCCATCAAACGCTTCCTGCGGCAGACTGTCGGTTCCCAGGCCATCCTGATTGGTGATCATCACCAGCTTATAGCCTTCCTGCTGCAGCTTCAGCAGCGCCGGGATCACCTGCGGCTCAAACGCCAGCTTGTCGAACCGGTCCACCTGGAAATCCTCCGGCGGTTCGGAAATCAGGGTGCCGTCACGGTCAATAAAGAGATACTTCTGGGTCATACATTCTCCGCAGTCAAGGCGTCAATCACGCGCTGGCTCTCGGCACGGGTACCGATAGTGATACGCAAACAGCCGCTTAATGAAGGTTGTTTATTCTGGTCACGTAAGATAATGCCCTGATCCCACAAAGATTTAAACACTGCGCTGGAGGCGGTTATCCGCGCCAGCACATAGTTAGTCTCGGAATCGAAGACCTGCTCCACGCAGGCGATGCCGCGCAGCTGTTCCACCAGGTAGCGGCGCTCGTCAAGGATCTGCGCCACGCGCTGGCGCATCGCGGCGATCCCCTCCGGGCTCAGGGCCTGGGCGGCGATATCGGCCACCGGCGTGGAGAGCGGGTACGGGGCGATCACTTTCAGCAGCACGTTGATCACCTCGGCGTTGGCGAGGGTGAAGCCGCAGCGCAGGCCGGCGAGGGCGAAGGCTTTGGACAGCGTGCGCAGCACCACCAGGTGCGGATAGTCGCTGAGCCAGCCGGCGAGCGTCGCCTGCGGGCAGAATTCAATATAGGCTTCGTCGGCCACCACGATGGCTTTGCCGCGGGTCATCTCCAGCAGGTCGCGCATCGACTGCGGGTCGATAATCTGCCCGGTCGGGTTGTTCGGGCTGCAGACGAAGACCACCTTCACGCCGTCCAGCCGCGCCTCGATGCCCGGCAGGTCGAGCTGCCAGTCGGCCAGCGTCGGCACGGTGCGGCATTCGACGCCGATGGTCTCGGCGCTGACGCTGTACATGCCGTAGGTCGGCGGGCAGTAGAGCACCGCGTCTTCGCCGGGCTCGCAGAAGGCGCGGATCAGCAGCTCGATGCCTTCGTCGGCGCCGCGGCTGACCAGCACCTGCTCCGGTTTGACCTCGGCGTAGCGGGCGTAGCTCTCAATCACGGCCTTCGGCTGCGGCTCCGGATAGCGGTTCAGCGTCTGTTCGGTAAGCTGGAAGGCTACGGCGGTAGGGAATTCGTTGGCGTTGAGCCAGACGTCGCCTTTGCCGCCCAGCCGGCGAGCGGATTGATACGGGGTCAGCGCGCGGACGTTGGCGCGGGCTAAATCTTCAATGCTCATGCTTGCTCCTTCAGGGCGGCAACGCGCAGCGTTACGGCGTTTTTGTGGGCGTCAAGGCGCTCGGCGGCGGCCAGGATCTCAATCGTTGAGGCGAGGGCGGCAAAGCCGTCGCGCGACAGCTCCTGCACGGTCATCCGCTTCTGGAAGTCGGCCAGGCCGAGGCTTGAGCAGGTGGCGGTGTAACCATAGGTCGGCAGGACGTGGTTGGTGCCCGAGGCGTAGTCGCCCGCGGATTCCGGTGACCAGTCGCCAAGAAAAACGGAACCGGCGCTGGTGATGCTGTCCACCAGCTCGCGGGCCTGACGGGTCTGAATGATCAGGTGCTCCGGGCCGTACAGGTTGGAGATAGCCACGCACTGCGCCAGATCGCGGGCCACGATGATCCGGCTGGCGGAGAGCGCCACGCGGGCGGTTTCCGCGCGCGGCAGGGCGGCCAGCTGGCGCTCCACGGCTTCGGCGACGCGGCTGCCCATGTCGGCGTCCGGGGTCAGGAGGATCACCTGCGAGTCCGGGCCGTGTTCCGCCTGCGACAGCAGGTCGGAGGCGACAAAGTCCGGGTTGGCGCCGCTGTCGGCGATGACCAGCACTTCCGACGGGCCGGCCGGCATGTCGATGGCTGCGCCGTCCAGACGCTGACTGACCTGGCGTTTGGCTTCCGTGACGTAAGCGTTGCCCGGGCCAAAGATTTTATCCACCTTCGGCACCGACTCGGTACCGAGGGCGAGGGCGGCGATGGCCTGGGCGCCGCCGACGTTAAAGATGGTTTTTACGCCGCACAGCTGTGCGGCATAGAGGATCTCATCGGCAATCGGCGGCGGCGAGCAGAGCACCACCTGCTGACAGCCGGCGATGCGCGCCGGCGTCGCCAGCATCAGCACCGTGGAGAACAGCGGCGCTGAGCCGCCGGGAATGTACAGTCCGACGGAGGCGATAGGGCGGGTGACCTGCTGGCAGCGCACCCCCGGCAGCGTTTCGACATCCACCGCCTGCAGCTGTTGCGCGTTGTGAAAGGTCTCGATGTTTTTCACCGCCACCGCCATCGCCTGCTTCAGCTCATCGCTGAGGCGCTCGCCGGCGGCGGCGATCTCCGCCTCGCTCACCTGCAGCGCGGCGACGGTGGTTTTATCAAACTTCGCGCTGTATTCGCGCAGCGCCGCGTCGCCGTTGGCTTTGACGTTATTCAGGATCTCCGTCACCGTTTTACTGATGCTGTCGGAGGCGGAAATCGCCGGGCGCGTTAAGAGTTGCTGTTGTTGGTCTGCGCTACAGCCGTTCCAGTCGATGATTGTGTTGAAGCTCATGATTGTATTCCCCTGTGTGTCCCGTGACCGGCTGGCCGATTACTCCATCATTTTCTCAATCGGCAGCACCAGAATGGAGCTGGCGCCCAGCGCCTTCAGTTTTTCCATGGTCTCCCAGAACAGGGTTTCGCTGCTGACCATGTGCATCGCCACGCGCTGCTTGTCGCCTGCCAGCGGCAGAATAGTCGGCCGCTCGGCGCCCGGCAGCAGGGCAACCACTTCTTCCAGGCGTTCGGTCGGGGCGTGCATCATGATGTATTTCGACTCGCGGGCCTGAATCACGCCCTGAATACGGGTCAGCAGGCGGTCAATCAGCTGCTGTTTGGCGTCGGCCATTTCACCGTCGCGCTGGATCAGACAAGCTTTGGAGCGGTAGATCACTTCCACTTCGCGCAGGCCGTTAGCTTCCAGAGTGGCGCCGGTGGAGACGAGGTCGCAGATAGCGTCGGCGAGGCCGGCGCGCGGCGCCACTTCCACGGAGCCGTTCAGCAAACAGGACTTAAAGGAGATACCTTTTTGATCGAGGTAGCGCTTCAGCAGGTGCGGGTAAGAGGTGGCGATACGTTTGCCGTCCAGCGCCGCCGGGCCGTTCCAGGCTTCATCCACCGGAGTCGCCAGCGACAGGCGGCAGCCGCCGAAGTCGAGACGGCGCAGGGTGAAGTAGCGCGGGTCTTCGCCCTGGGCGCGGCGGCTGAGCAGCTCTTCTTCCAGCACGTTTTCGCCGATAATGCCGAGGTCGACAACACCGTCCATCACCAGGCCCGGGATATCGTCATCACGCACGCGCAGAATATCGATTGGCATATTTTCCGCCAGCGCAATCAGACGCTGGGTGTGCAAATTGACTTTAATGCCGCAGCGGCTGAGTAATTCGCGTGAATCTTCGCTTAAACGGCCTGATTTCTGAATAGCTATGCGTAAACGGGTGTTGTCTAACATTGTTCTTTTCCTCTGAATACCTGTCTGAATCTGTCCGAATTTGGTCCAAAAAAAAGCCCCCGGAAGTGAATCTTCCGGGGGCTCTCTGCGCGTTCATGCACCACTGGAAGATCCAAACGTCTTCCAGCACACATCGCCTGAAAGACTAGTCAGGATGATGGTGATGATGGTGGTGTTTAAATTGAACGCGGTTCATAAAAATTCTCTGTGAATGACTATGCATTTGATGTCCTTTAACCTAAACCACTTCCGCCGCAGAAAGCAAGGGCTTTTTTCTATCATTAATTCATTTCATATTGAGCGAAGAAATTGTCAGTTGCCGCTGGCTGGCGTAGCCTGTAATCAGCACAGCGAAAGAGTCAGGAGCCTGGGATGAAAAAGGTCGCGATAGTCGGTTTGGGATGGCTGGGGATGCCGCTGGCGCTGTCGTTGACGGCGCGAGGCTGGCAGGTTACCGGCAGTAAAACTACGCAGGATGGCGTGGAGGCGGCGCGGATGTGCGGGATCGACAGCTATCCGCTGCGCCTGGAGCCGCAGCTGGTCTGTGATACCGAGGACCTCGACGCGCTGATGAACGTCGATGCGCTGGTGATCACCCTGCCGGCCCGGCGTACCGGGGCAGGGGAAGGGTTTTATCTACAGGCGGTGCAGGAGATCGTCGATACCGCGCTGGCGTACCATATTCCGCGGATCGTCTTCACCAGCTCCACCTCGGTGTATGGCAACGTCAACGGTACAGTGAAGGAGAATTCCCCGCGTCTGCCGCAAACCGCCAGCGGACAGGTGCTCAAGGAGCTGGAGGACTGGCTGCACAACCTGCCGGGGACATCGGTGGATATTCTGCGCCTGGCCGGGCTGGTGGGGCCTTCCCGCCATCCGGGACGTTTTTTCGCCGGCAAGTCGGCGCCGGATGGCCAGCACGTGGTCAATCTGGTGCATTTGCAGGATGTGGTGGCCGCTATCGAACTGCTGCTGCAGGCCCCGAAGGGCGGGCACATCTATAATCTATGTGCGCCCCGCCACCCTGCGCGCGGCCTCTTTTATCCGCAGATGGCCCGCGAGCTCGGTCTGCCGCCGCCGGTGTTCAGCGACAGCCCGGACGGCGGCCAGGGCAAGATTGTGGATGGCAATCGTATCTGCAATGAGCTGGGGTTTGAGTACCAGTACCCCGATCCGCTGGTGATGCCGATGGAGTGATCCGCCAGCGGTGATTCGCATACCGTAAGGGGGTAGCGATGAAACCACTGCTGGATGTCCTCGTGATCCTGGATGCCCTGGAAAAAGAGGGCAGCTTTGCCGCCGCGTCGGCAAAGCTCTTTAAAACGCCCTCGGCGCTGAGCTACACCATTCACCGCCTGGAAAGCGATCTCAATATTCAGCTGCTCGACCGCAGCGGCCATCGCGCGCGCTTTACCCCCAGCGGACAGATGCTGCTGGAGAAAGGGCGGGAGGTGCTGCATATCGCCCGCGAACTGGAGAACCGGGCGGTTAAGCTGCAGCAGGGGTGGGAGAATAGCCTTCGTCTGGCGGTGGACAGCACCTTTCCCGTGGCGCTGCTCTCGCCGCCAATCGCTGCATTTTATCAACAACAGCCGCTGACCCGGCTGCACTTCACGCTGAACCCCTCCCTGCTGGACTGGCGGCCGCTGACTGACGGGCAGGCCGATCTGCTGCTGGGGGCGCTCGGCGAGCCGCCGCCGCTGAGCGGTTATGACTATCTCCCCCTCGGCGAGCTGGAGCTGCTGCTGGTCGTTGCTCCACAGCATCCGCTGGCGCGACACCGCGCACCGCTAAGCTGGCGAACCCTGCGCCGTTACCGGGCGGTGGCCACTGGCGAGGGCGGGGCGCTACTCAGCGATCAGGAGACCCTGACGGTGTGTGACGCCGCGGGGCAGCTGGCGCTGCTGCGCCTGGGGCTGGGCTGGGGGTGCCTGCCGCGCTATCAGGTGCAGGGTCTGCTGGACAGCGGCGAGCTGGTCTGCATGACCGTGCGCGGGCTGTCGCCTCGTCAACGCGCGTGGATCGCCTGGAATGACGCCACCTGCGGTTTGGCTGGCAAATGGTGGCGGGAAACGCTATTAGCAAATAGTGCTATTTTTACAATTTATCATACGGAAACCGTATAGATATTAGCACGTTAAAAATTATGCTTACGCAATGAACTTCATAACATCTTGTCAACGCCGTTGAATTTGTTGCAAAATATGCGGCCTGAAAACCAGAGACTAGCCGACGCTTTTTTTTAAAGTGTCGGTTATTTTTTTGGTCGAAAGACACATCATTCAATACCAAGAGGCCGGGCTTCGTACCGGATAGATATTTACTAAAAACCGACAGTCGTTGTCGCTGAGGAATAGAAAGAAATGGGGCAATTTTTTGCTTACGCGCTGGCGTTCACCGTAAAAGGGGATAACTATGTCGCATAACGCTACTCCAAATACCTCTCGCGTGGAATTACGTAAAACGCTTACGTTAGTTCCGGTTGTAATGATGGGCCTGGCCTATATGCAGCCGATGACGCTGTTCGATACGTTTGGTATCGTCTCTGGTATGACCGACGGTCACGTGCCGACGGCCTACGCCTTTGCGTTAATCGCTATCCTGTTTACTGCCCTGAGCTATGGCAAGCTGGTACGTCGTTACCCTTCTGCCGGCTCGGCGTATACCTATGCGCAGAAATCCATCAGCCCGACCGTTGGCTTTATGGTGGGTTGGTCCTCGCTGCTCGACTACCTGTTCGCGCCGATGATCAACATTCTGCTGGCGAAAATCTATTTTGAAGCGCTGGTGCCTTCGATTCCGTCGTGGGTGTTTGTTATCGCGCTGGTCGCCTTTATGACCGCCTTTAACCTGCGCAGCATTAAATCCGTGGCCAACTTCAACACCGTGATCGTGGTGCTGCAGGTGGTGCTGATTGCCGTTATCCTCGGCATGGTGATTTATGGCGTGTTTGAAGGCGAGGGCGCCGGTACGCTGGCCAGCAGCCGTCCGTTCTGGTCCGGTGACGCGCACGTGATCCCGATGATTACCGGGGCGACGATCCTGTGCTTCTCGTTTACCGGTTTCGACGGCATCAGCAACCTGTCTGAAGAGACCAAAGATGCAGAGCGCGTCATCCCGCGCGCGATCTTCCTGACCGCGCTGATCGGCGGCCTGATCTTCATCTTTGCCACCTACTTCCTGCAGCTGTACTTCCCGGATATCTCGCGCTTTAAAGATCCGGATGCGTCACAGCCGGAAATTATGCTCTACGTGGCAGGTAAAGCCTTCCAGGTTGGCGCGCTGATCTTCTCCACCATCACCGTACTGGCGTCCGGTATGGCGGCGCACGCTGGCGTGGCGCGTCTGATGTACGTTATGGGTCGCGACGGCGTGTTCCCGAAAAGCTTCTTCGGCTACGTGCACCCGACCTGGCGCACTCCGGCGATGAACATCATCCTGGTCGGCGCGATTGCGCTGCTGGCGATTAACTTCGACCTGGTGATGGCGACGGCGCTGATTAACTTTGGTGCGCTGGTGGCGTTTACCTTCGTTAACCTGTCGGTGATTTCCCAGTTCTGGATCCGTGAGAAGCGCAACAAGACGCTGAAAGACCACTTCCAGTATCTGTTCCTGCCGATGTGCGGCGCCCTGACCGTTGGCGCGCTGTGGGTCAACCTGGAAGAGAGCTCGATGATTCTGGGCCTGATCTGGGCCGGTATCGGTCTGGTCTACCTGGCCTGCGTGACCAAAAGCTTCCGCAACCCGGTGCCGCAGTACGAAGATGTGGCCTAAGGCATAGCGTGATGTGATTGAGAAAAGCCGGAGGGAAACCTCCGGCTTTTTTTTCGTTTGGCTCGGTGCGATATCTTTTGCCCGGCGGCGCTGCGCTTGCGCGGGCCTACGGTGATGGTTAACCTTCTGAAATTTAATGGTTATGTAGGCCGGGTAAGCGAAGCGCCACCCGGCAGAAGAGCTTATCCTGCCTGCACCATAACTTTCAGCAGCGTATCCAGCAGGCCGGGAAAACGGGCGTCCAGATCTTCCCGGCGCAGCGAAATCATGTTCTCCCGTCCTTGAGGCCGTTGCCAGATCACACCGCTGTCGCGCAGGACGCGCCAGTGGTGGGTCATGGTGGACTTGGCCACCTCCTCCTGGCGCAGGGCGTTGCAGCTCAGCTCGCTGCCGTCGGCCAGCGTACGAATGATCTCCAGTCGCAGTGGGTTACCGAGCGCGGAAAGGACATTTTCCAGGCGAATTTGTTCTCGTTCGGGGTGATTGGCGATCATAATAATCCTGTGTCGGCGGTGGCGCGGCGCATGGCAGCCGCAGCCCATATCGGCGGCTGGCGGCTACTATACCCAAACTCCGGTTCAGATACCACGCGCGCCGCCGCAACCTGCCCAATCGTAATGATAGCAAAAATAGTTCGAATATACTCGTACAGTTGTACTAAGATAGACGCAGTTAAATGAACTGCGGATCATTTCGACCGCAGACTGACCGTCAAAACGACTAAGGACGCATCATGCCCCGACCCATCCCTCTCGAACGTTATCGCAACATCGGTATCTCCGCGCATATCGATGCCGGTAAAACCACCACCACCGAGCGCATCCTGTTTTATACCGGGATGAGCCATAAGCTGGGTGAAGTACACGATGGCGCGGCAACCACCGACTGGATGGCCCAGGAGCAAGAGCGCGGGATCACCATTACCTCGGCGGCGGTAAGCTGCTTCTGGCCGGGGATGGACCGCAGCTTCGAGCCGCACCGGATCAATATCATCGACACCCCGGGGCACGTGGATTTCACCATTGAGGTGGAGCGTTCCATGCGCGTGCTCGACGGCGCGGTGATGGTGTATGACTCCGTCGGCGGGGTGCAGCCCCAGTCGGAGACCGTCTGGCGCCAGGCGAATAAATACCACGTTCCGCGGCTGGCCTTCGTCAACAAGATGGACCGTCCCGGCGCGGACTTCTTCCGCGTGGTGCAGATGATGATCGACCGTCTGAAGGCTAACCCGGTGCCGATTGTGATCCCCATTGGCGCCGAAGAGCATTTCACCGGCGTCGTCGACCTGGTGAAAATGCGCGCCATCCTGTGGGATGACGCCACCCAGGGCATGACCTTTAGCTATGGGCCAGTCCCAGACGATCTGCTGGCGACGGCGCAGCAGTGGCGGGAGAAAATGGTCTCGGCGGCGGCGGAAGCCAGCGATGAGCTGATGGATAAATACCTGGAAACCGGTGAGCTGGACGAGGCGGAGATCGTCGCCGGTCTGCGCCAGCGCACGGTGAAGGGAGAGATCCAGGCGGTGCTCTGCGGGAGCGCCTTTAAAAACAAAGGCGTGCAGCGCATGCTCGATGCGGTGGTGGAGCTGATGCCGTCGCCGCTGGATATTCCGGCGATACAGGGCGTTGATGAGCAAGGCCAGCCGGCGGAACGCCATCCGAGCGACGATGAGCCGCTGTCGGCGCTGGCGTTCAAACTGATGACCGACCCCTACGTCGGCCAGCTGACCTTTATCCGCGTCTACTCCGGGACGCTGAAGAAAGGCGATGCGGTGTGGAACCCGGTGAAGGGCAAAAAAGAGCGCATCGGGCGTATCGTGCTGATGCAGGCCAACGACCGTCACGAAGTTGACGAACTGCACGCCGGGGATATCGCGGCCTGCGTCGGTCTGAAGGATGTGACCACCGGCGATACGTTATGCGATCCGGATGCGGTGATTACCCTCGAACGGATGGAGTTTCCGGAGCCGGTGATTTCGCTGGCGATCGAGCCGAAGACCAAAGCGGACCAGGAGAAAATGGGCATCGCGCTGCAGCGGCTGGCGGCGGAAGATCCGTCGTTCCGTCTGCATACCGATGAAGAGTCCGGCCAGACGATTATCTCCGGCATGGGTGAGCTGCATCTGGAGATCATTGTCGACCGGATGAAGCGCGAGTTTGGCGTCGAGGCCAACATTGGCCGTCCGCAGGTCACCTACCGCGAAACCCTGCGCAAGAAAGTGACGGACGTGGAAGGCAAATTTGTGCGCCAGTCCGGCGGCAAAGGGCAGTATGGCCACGTCGTGCTGACCCTGGAGCCGCTGGAGCCGGGCAGCGGTTTCGTCTTCGAGGACGCCACCAAAGGCGGCGTGGTGCCGCGCGAGTACATCCCTTCCGTGGAGAAAGGGCTGCGCGAAGCGATGGGCACCGGCGTGCTGGCGGGTTATCCGGTGGTTGACGTGAAAGCGACCCTGACCTTCGGGTCGTACCACGACGTGGACTCCTCGGAGATGGCGTTCCGCATGGCGGCGATCTTCGGCTTCCGGGAGGGCGCGCGCAAAGCGGACCCGGTGATCCTTGAGCCGGTGATGCACGTCGAGGTGGAGACGCCGGAAGAGTACGCCGGGAATATTATGGGCGATCTCTCTTCCCGTCGCGGGATGGTGCAGGGGATGGAAGAGCGCTTGGGCAGCCAGATCATCCGCGCCGACGTGCCGCTGGCGGAGATGTTTGGTTATTCCACCACGCTGCGCTCGATGTCGCAGGGACGGGCAACCTACAGCATGGAGTTCCACCATTACGCGGAAGCGCCGCGTAATGTGGCGGATGAAATCATCGCCAGCCGCGCGAAAAGCTAAGCAACGTTCCCGGGTGCGACGCGAGGCGTCTTACCCGGGCTACTCTGGTACCAGCGCCCAGGCCCGGTAAGGCGAAGCCGCCACCGGGCAAAAAGGTAAGCGTGAACTGGGGACGCAATGCCCGGCGGCGCTGCGCTTGCGCGGGCCTACGGTCAGGCGTCCTCCCCGGTCATCGTTTGTAGCCCGGGTAAGGCGTTAGCCGCAACCCGGGAATTTCAGCCAATCAGACAATATCCTGCGCGTACTGCCACAGCGCTTTCAGTTGCGCCAGCTTCTCTTTATCATCCGCATACTGCTGATACAGCATCTGCAGCTCATCGGCATAGGCCTGCAAAAACGCCGGCGTAAACACCTGACGACGGTGCTCTAACCAGCGCTGCTGCTCATGTTCATCGAGCGTGCCGGGGAAGTTGCGCGCCCGGTAGTTAAACAGCAGGCGTTCGATACGCTGGTCGGCGAAGGTGATATCCAGCGCCGGCAGATTGCGCGGTTCGGTTTCCAGCACGATTTTCATCGCCGCGCGGTCGGCATCGCTAAAGAACCCATTGTACAGCTGGGCGTCGACGTTTTCGGACGGCACGAAGGGTTCGGCTTCAGCATAGACCGCCACTACCTTCTCGCGCACCTGCGGATTCGCCCGCAGCAGCTGGGCGTTCTCCAGACAGCGCTGAATAGAGATCCCCAGCCGGTCGGCATCCTGCGGGCGCAGGGTATTGGCCTGGGCCAGTACCGGACATTTATTAAGATGCACCAGCTTAATCGGCGCTGCCGGCAGATCGCCAAGCTCGGCGCGCGGGGTGTAAAGCCGCTCGCGCAGGGCATCGGCATCCAGTTCCAGCAGCGGCGCCATATCGCCCGCCAGATCGACCATAATCACCGCATTGCGGTTTTCCGGATGCCAGGCCAGGGGCGCCACCAGGCTGGTATTGCCGCGCGCGGCGCCAAACATGCCGGAGACATGCACCAGGGGCTTCATCTGCGGCACGTCGATAAGCGTCGCCAGCTTGCGCTTATTGCGGTGGCTGTAGAGATAATCAAACAGCCGCGGCTGCCGGGTTTTCACCAGCTTCGCCATGGCGATGGTGGCGTATACGTCGGCCATCGCGTCATGGGCGTTCTGGTGTTCAATACCGTTGGCGACGGTCAGATGTTCAAGCCGGAAGCTCGGCAACCCTTCGTCATTCTCTGGCCAGGCGATCCCTTCCGGGCGCAGGGCATAGCAGGCGCGCATCACGTCGAGCAGATCCCAGCGCGAGTTATCGTGCTGCCAGCTCCAGGCATAAGGGTCATAGAAGTTGCGATAGAAGATATTCCGCGTCACTTCGTCATCAAAGCGCACGTTGTTATAGCCGACGATACAGGTTTGCGGCACCGTGAACAGATCGTGGATGCGGCGGGCAAATGTGGCCTCATTATCCCCTTTGGCTAGCGCTTCCTGCGGGGTGATCCCGGTGATCATCACCGCCTGCGGCTGCGGCAGGTAATCGTCAGCGGGTTTGCAGTAAAACACTTCGGGCTCGCCGAGCACATTCAGCTCCGCGTCGGTGCGGATGGCGGCGAACTGCGCCGGCCGGTCGAGGGAAGGGCTGGTGCCGAAGGTTTCATAATCGTGGAATAAAAATCCGGGCTGGTTGACGCTATCTTGCATAGTCTGTTCATTATCCGTGGTGGCGTGCGACCGGTATGGTAAACGATTTGCCCGGTCATCAGAAGGGTCGCGGCAAGCAACTTCCTCTGCTGTGTCATATTTTCTTGCAATTAAACCCTGATATGAAACGCGAAGTTCCGTAAAAAGGACGGCGGATATGTAAATCTAGAGGATATGCCGTTGAAAGGCCGTTTGTTTATTGCTGTATCTTTGCTCGCTTCGAGCGTTTCCTGCGCATTTGCCGTCGACTTACCTGCTACGGTCGCGCCGCCTTCCATTCAGGCTGGCTCCTGGGTGCTGATGGATTACACCACCGGTCAGGTCCTGACCGCGGGTAACGAACATCAGCAGCGCAATCCTGCCAGTCTGACCAAACTGATGACCGGCTACGTGGTCGATCGCGCCATCGACAGCCATCGTATCACCTTTGACGATATCGTCACCGTGGGTAAAGACGCCTGGGCGAAGGGCAACCCGGTGTTCGACGGGTCATCGCTGATGTTCTTAAAGCCAGGGGATCGCGTCAGCGTTCGCGACCTCAGCCGTGGGCTGATTGTCGACTCCGGTAACGACGCCTGCGTCGCGCTGGCCGACTATGTCGCCGGCGGCCAGCCGCAGTTTGTCGCCCTGATGAATCAGTATGTCGAAAAACTGCACCTGCGGGACACCCATTTCGAAACAGTCCACGGCCTCGACGCCCCGGGCCAGCACAGTTCGGCCTATGACCTCGCGGTGCTCTCGCGGGCGATTATTCATGGCGAACCAGACGTCTACCACATGTACAGCCAGAAAAGCCTGACGTGGAACGGGATCACCCAGCAAAACCGTAACGGTCTGCTGTGGGATAAAACGATGAACGTCGATGGCCTGAAAACCGGCCACACCTCGGGGGCCGGGTTCAACCTGATCGCCTCGGCGGTGGATGGCCAGCGCCGGCTGATCGCCGTGGTGATGGGGGCGGACAGTCCGAAAGGCCGCGAGCAGCAGGCCGCTAAACTGCTGCACTGGGGGCAGCAGAACTTCGACACCGTGCAGGTGCTGCAGAAGGGGCAGAAGGTCGGCACCGAGCGTATCTGGTACGGCGATAAAGAGCAGATTAAGCTCGGCACCGATCAGGATTTCTGGTTAGCCCTGCCGAAGGCGGAAGTGTCGCGCATTAAAGCGAAATATGTGCTGGATAAGAAGGATCTTGAGGCGCCGATCGCCGCCAATCAGCGGGTTGGCGAGATTTCACTGTATGACGGCGACAAGGTGGTGGGGCACTATCCGCTGGTCACCCTCGAAAGCATCAATAAAGGCGGAGTGTTCTCGCGAATGAGCGATTACCTGCATCACGAGCTGTAACCACGCCAACCGCCTCTTTGCAGGCGGTTTTTTTTCGTCTGTCGCTCGTGCTGGCGGGGCGCCTGTTTTTACAGCAGTGTGGTGGCGACTCTGTGAATTCGCGCACATACTGAGGGGGATCTCCTGTTAAATTAACTGTATATTCATACAGTAATTTATCTCCAAAGGAGGCAAGATGAACTACAGCATTACCACCCTCGGCAAGAAAACCATCGCCGGTTTCCATCTGGTCGGGCCCTGGGATCACACGGTCAAGCAGGGTTTGAGCAACTGATGATGTGGGTTGAGAACCACCAGGTGCCCGCCCGCGAATGGGTGGCCGTCTACTACGATAACCCGGAGGAAGTGCCGGCGGAAAAACTGCGCTGCGCGACGGCGGTCACCGTGGATGAGGATTATGTCATTCCCGCCAACAGCGAAGGGGTGATCCTGGCGGCGATTGCCGGCGGGGATTACGCCTGCGCCCGCGCGCGGGTGGTGGATTACGACTTCGCCACCCCGTGGATGCAGTTTTTTGACAGCCTGCAGCAGAGCACGGCGTATCGCATCGCCCCCCAGCCCTGCTTTGAGGTCTATCTTAACGACGGCAACCACGACGGCTACTGGGATATCGACATGTATGTTCCCGTTGAGCGCGTCGCGTCGTAGCAGTTTACCCCTGTTCCGGACAAGGTTTTTTACATTCCCGGCATGCTCCGGGCGAAAAAGCAGTTACAATTGGCCTTTTCGTTTTGCCGGAGAGGGTTGTGCGCGCTGATAAATCACTCAAGCCATTTGAGATCCGCTTGTATCGCCATTATCGGGTGGTGCATGGTGTGCGGATTGCGCTGGCCTTTGTGCTCACTTTTTTGCTGGTGCGGCTGCTGAACGTGCCTGAGGGAACCTGGCCTCTCATCACTCTGGTGGTGGTGATGGGGCCGATCTCCTTCTGGGGTAACGTCGTGCCGCGGGCGTTTCAGCGTATCGGCGGCACGATCCTCGGTTCGGCGCTGGGTCTGGTGGCGCTGAAGCTTGAGCTCATCTCTCTGCCGCTGATGGTCCTCTGGTGCGCGGCGGCGATGTTCCTCTGCGGCTGGCTGGCGCTGGGCAAGAAACCCTATCAGGCGCTGCTGATCGGCATTACTCTGTCGGTGGTGGTCGGGGCGCCGCCCGGCGATATGCATACCGCGCTGTGGCGAAGCGGCGATGTGATCTTCGGCTCGCTGCTGGCGATGCTGTTTACCGGCATCTGGCCGCAGCGGGCGTTCATCCACTGGCGCATCCAGATGGCCAGCTATGTCACCAACTTTAACCGCCTCTACCAGGCCGGCTTCTCGCCAAATCTGGTGGATCGACCGCGGCTGGAAAAGCATCTCCAGCAGGCGCTGAACGACGTGGTTAAAATGCGCGGGCTGATCACCCCCGCCAGCAAAGAGACGCACATCCAGAAGGCGATCTTCGAGGCTATCCAGACCGTCAGCCGCAACCTCGTCTGCATGCTGGAGCTGCAGATCAACGCCTGGTGGGCAACGCGTCCGGGTCACTTCGTGATGCTCAATGCGCACACCCTGCGGGAGACGCAGCAGATGACCCAGCAGACGCTGTTGTCCATCGCCCACGCGCTGTACGAAGGGAACCCTCAGCCTGTGCGCGCCAATAATGAAAAGCTGACTGAGATCGTCCTCGAACTGCGCCAGCTGCTGAAAGAGCAGGGTGATGACGGCCTGGCGGAAACCCCGGTCCATGGCTATGTTTGGCTCTCAATCGAACTGGCGCGCCAGCTGGAGCTGCTCTCGCATCTGATCTGCCGCGCGTTGCGCAAATAAACATCAGATGCACCGGGTAACCACATGGGTTGTTTCGATTCAGCAGCGTTTAGGGTTATGATAAACGCAAAGGAAAAAACATTGTCATCAGCGGCTGCTAGCAGTTATGTTAGCCCTATAACGCAGTCGCTTTACGAATCCGAATCTCAATTATTAGGGGTGTAAAAATGGAAACAACTAAGCCTTCTTTCCAGGACGTACTGGAGTTTGTTCGTCTGTACCGTCGTAAGAACAAACTGCAGCGTGAAATTCAGGACGTTGAGAAAAAGATCCGTGATAACCAGAAGCGCGTTCTGCTGCTGGACAACCTCAGCGACTACATCAAACCGGGCATGAGCGTGGAAGCCATCCAGGGCATCATCGCCAGCATGAAGAGCGATTACGAAGATCGCGTTGATGATTACATCATCAAAAATGCCGAGCTGTCTAAAGAGCGCCGCGACATCTCGAAAAAACTGAAAGTGATGGGCGAAGCCAAAGTCGAAGGCTAAACCCTGCCGGTCCGGCGGCGTTAAGCGTCGCCGGGCTGTTCCGCGTTTCCCTCTCTTCCCTGCTTTTTTCTGCGAAAACTTTGTTCCGGCAACTGCCTCTCCTCACCGACACTTTGCTATACTGGCCCGCGAAAAACGTATTGATATCGGAAAGGTTTCTCTCATCCTGGCCGGGCATCTGACGCAGCGGCGTCAGGGCGATATCTCAACACCTCTCACCTCTCCGACGATCGATTCGCCAGAAGACAAACTCAGGTGCTGACCGGGCGCGACAGAACTCTTCCGCTGCTTTCGCCGACAGGAGTCAACCTCACGTGATTAAGTCATTCTTTGCTGCACTCTCGTTTATCAGCCGCCTGCCGGTCCCGGCGCGGTTATCTCAGGGCCTGGAGATCGAACAGTACCAGCGCAGTATCGTCACCTTCCCGCTGGTCGGTTTACTGCTCGGCGCCATCGCCGGCGCGGTGGCGCTCCTCCTGCAGCCGTGGTGCGGCGTCCCGCTGGCGGCGCTGTTCGGCGTGCTGGCGCTGGCGCTGCTCACCGGCGGATTCCATCTTGACGGGCTGGCTGATACCTGCGACGGCATTTTCTCCGCCCGCACCCGCGATCGGATGCTGGAGATCATGCGCGACAGCCGGCTGGGCACTCACGGCGGGCTGGCGCTGATCTTCGTGCTGGTGGCGAAAGTGCTGGTGGTTGGCGAGCTGCTGCTGCGTGATATCCACCCCATCGCAGCCCTGGCGGCGGCCTGCGCCGTCGGTCGCGGGATGGCGGTGCTGCTGATGTATCGTCATCGCTATGCGCGGGAAAAGGGGCTGGGCAATCTGTTTATCGGCAAAATTAGCCTGCAGCAGACGCTGGTGACGATGGCGATGGCGATCGCGCTGGCCACCGCCCTGCTGGGGCTGCAGGGGCTGCGCGCCGCGCTGATCACCCTGGTGCTGATCTGGGGTCTGGGATGGGCGCTGAAGCGAACCCTCGGCGGGCAGACCGGGGATACCCTCGGGGCGGCGATTGAGCTGGGCGAATTACTCTTTTTACTGGCGCTGCTGTAAGGCCTGACGCCAACGGTGGGGAACAGAATGGAAACACTTTCGGCGTTACTGGCTGCCATTCCGCAGCCCGATGTGGCGGCCATGGCGCGCGCTCAGCAGCATATTGATGGCCTGTTAAAGCCGCCCGGCAGCCTTGGCCGTCTGGAGACGCTGGCGGTGCAGCTGGCCGGTCTGCCTGGCTTGCAGGGGCAGCTGGCGCTGGCGGAGAAAGCGATTGTGGTCATGTGCGCCGACCATGGCGTCTGGCATGAAGGCGTGACCCCTTCGCCGCAGGGGGTGACGGCCATTCATGCCGGCAATATGGTGCGGGGCAACACCGGCGTCTGCGTGCTGGCGGCGCAGGCCGGGGCCAGGGTGCAGGTAGTGGATGTCGGCATCGATGCCGACCCGCTGCCGGGCCTGATTAACCTCAAAGTGGCCCGCGGTAGCGGGAATATCGCCCGGACGGCGGCGATGAGCCGCCAGCAGGCGGAGACGGTGCTGCTGGCCAGCATGCATCTCACCCGCCAGCTCGCTGCCGACGGGGTGAAAGCCTTCGGCGTCGGCGAATTGGGAATGGCCAATACCACCCCGGCCGCAGCGACGATCAGTGTCCTGACGGGCAGCGACCCTGACGCGGTGGTGGGCTGTGGGGCTAATCTGCCGCTGGCGCAGCGGGGCCATAAGGTGGCGGTGGTGCGCCAGGCGATAGCCCATAATCAGCCGAACCCGGCCGACGGGCTGGATGTCCTGGCGAAGGTGGGGGGTTACGATCTGGTGGGCATGACCGGGGTGATCCTCGGGGCGGCCTCCTGTGGCCTGCCGGTGGTGCTGGATGGCTTCCTCTCCTATGCCTCTGCCCTGGCCGCCTGCCGCATGGCCCCGTCGGCGCACCCTTATCTTATTCCTTCACACCTGTCGGCGGAGAAAGGAGCGCAGATCGCCCTCGACGCGCTGGGTCTGCGGCCGTATCTCGATATGGACATGCGCCTGGGAGAGGGCAGCGGCGCCGCGCTGGCGATGCACCTGTTGGATGCCGCCAGCGTGATGTACAACCAGATGGGAACGCTGGCGCAGAGCAATATTGTGTTGCCCGATAGCGCGCCGTCATCCTGATGGTAAAGCGCATCGTCCCGCGATGGGGGCGATGCGCCGGGTTTACAGGGCCTGCTGCCAGACCGCCTGGGGCAGGAGATAAACCTTCGCCGGGGCGCGCATGCCGTCGGTGACAATATGGCGGATGCCGCTGGCCATCACCGCGAGGGTGACGTCAAAGGCGTTCAGGCTGTCGCCGAAGCCAGCGGTCAGATTGAGCATTGAACCATTGGCCAGCAGATAGACGGTTTTGTCGGCCATGCGGTAGGCGTTGATATACGGCATCACCTCTTCCTGGGGGTACTGGCGCAGGTACTCGCCGTCGATCTCTTCCGCCACGTGGCCGACGTTAAGGATAAATACTCCCGCTTTCGCCCGGTCCAGCGCCTGGCGATTAACCACGTTTTTACCGCCTGTCGCCGTGGCCACCACGTCCGCCGAGGCGATAGCCTCCTGGAGGTCCACCACGTGCCAGCCGTCGTAGGCCGCCTGCAGACGGCGGGCAGGATCGATCTCCGCCACCATCACCTGACCGCCAAAAGCTTTTGCCGCCGCCGCGACGCCCTGGCCGACCAGGCCGTAGCCGATCACCAGCACTTTTTTCTCATGCAGGGTGAGGTGAGTGGTCTGGAAGAAGGTGTGCCAGGCAGTGAGACCGACCATATGGCGGTTGTGCAGCCCCTCTTTGACCGGCAGATCGTCCCAGTTAAAGATCGGATAGCCTGGCTGAATATCCCCCAGCCGATTGACGCCCGAGCCGGTGGCTTCCAGACCCGCCACGATGTTCCCAAACTCGCCGCGCTGGTGGAGCAGGGTGGTGATATCGGCGCCCATCTCGCACAGGTGAGTGGGCTGCCAGGCAATCGCTTTTTCCCATGACTGTTGCCAGTCGGCATCGCTCATATTGCGCCACGCGCAGGCCTCGGCGCCGCGCTCCACCAGCCAGGCCACCACGTCGTCCTGCACGGTGGTGGGGTTACAGGTGGTTAAAAAGACCTGAGCGCCCTTGTCGAGGATCCCCTGCACCAGCGGGATCATTTTCATGTCGAGGTGCATACAGCAGGCCAGACGCACGCCGCTGAGGTCGGGCAGCGCGGCGACCTGACGCAGGGTACGCGGCATATTCTGGCTGGCCCATGCCACTTCTTTCGCTAAAGAGATTTTATTATTCACTGGGTTATGACCTTCAATTCGCAAAAGGGGTATCCCCTGACCGAAAAGGGATTCTATCAGCCCCCGCGAGAATTCACAGCACAATGCCGTCGGACATCGCCGCGCGCGCTATCCCTGCGAAAGACAGGGTTGTTAATTTAAGGTTAAAAAAAGAAAATAAAATATAAGTAATTCCTATGATTTGAGCGATGAAGCGATGTTGAGTGTTATTCCTGCGGGATATTTTCACGGCTGCGGATTTTCCTTGGCCGCCTGAAGCCGCACGCGCTGCCGGTGGCCCGCCGGCATATCGTGCTGGGATCCATTGGCGCCGGCACCGGACTGGCGGTGACCAGCATGTTCAGCCACTGGCTGCTCGGCGAAGTCAATCTGTGGTTTATTGCCCCGATGGGGCCTCGGCGGTACTCCTGTTTGGCGTACCGAGCAGCCCGCTGGCGCAGCCGTGGTCGATTGTCGGCGGCAACGTGCTGTCGGCGCTGATCGGCGTCACGGTGGGTATGCTGGTCCCGATGCGGCGCTGGCCTGCGGTCTGGCGGCGGCTCTGGCCATCGCCGGGATGTATTTTCTGCGCTGTCTGCATCCCCCGGCGGCGCGGTGGCCCTGACGGCGATCCTCGGCGGCGCCGGGGTGCACAGCGAAGGCTATCACTTTGTGCTGACCCCGGTGCTCCTCAACTCGCTGATGCTGGCGCTGCTGGCTATTGTGTTTAATAACCTGGTTGGCCGCCGTTATCCGCATCCGCTGGCGGCGGAGGAGGTCAAATCCAGGGCGGTGCCGCTGGGTATTTCGGTCACCCGGGAAGATATTCACGCCGCGCTGCTGGAAGGCCAGTTCCTCGACATTGATGAAGACGATGTCCAGGAGTTGCTGGAGAATATCGAGCAGCAGGCGCGGCAGCGTATCGCGACGGCAGCCCGCCGCTAAGGGCGTACTGCGGGCTGCGGGTTACAGATCGCCGGTAAGATACTGCGCGACCCCGCGGCCAAAGCTCCAGTCGCCTTTCTGGTTACTGATAATCGACACCATCAGATCATCGCCGCTCAGGCCGCAGTGTTCCGCCAGCTCCTCCTGCAAAATGGCGAAGAAGCGCTGCTTCTGCGCCTCGCTGCGCGGGCTGGTATAGACCCGCACCACCACCAGATCCCGCGTGCGGGTCAATCCGAGGCCGGTATCTTCAATCACCATATGGTGGGCTTTGTTTTCATGAACAATCTGGTAACGGTCGCGTTCTGGTACCTCGAAGGCGCGCAGCACGGCGCGATGGGCGGCATCCAGCAGGGTTTTGACCTCCTGTTCCGTACGGCCTTCAATCAGGTCAAATGTCAGTAATGGCATGCAGGTGCTCCTTATCGTTAGGGAATAATGATGGGCTCAACAAGATGCTAGCCGATGCCGCCGCCGGCAAAAACCGCTATAGTTGAATACATTGTTTTTACTGGTGAACAATCACATGAGCGAGAGTCGTCCGGAGAGTTACTGGCCCCATCTGTACTGGCTGACGGTGCTGGAAGAACAAAAAAGCTATACCCGGGCCGCGGAAAAGCTGGGGATCAGCAAGTCGGCTATCAGCCAGAAAATCAGCGAGCTGGAGCGGGTGACCGGTAAAACCCTCGTCCATCGCACCACCCGCAGCGTGAGCCTCAGCGACGACGGACTGCGGCTGGTGGCGGAGCTCAACGAGCCGTTTGGTCAGCTGCGGGATATTTTCACCGGCGCCTGCGATGAGGGCGGGCCGCTGCGGGGAACGCTGCGCCTGACCGCGCCGGTGGCCTTTTCCCGCCAGCAGCTGGTCCCGGCAATCGCGCCTTTTTTGCATCAGCATCCCCAGCTGCATCTGCAGCTTGAGGTCACCGACCGGCTGGTCTCTCTGGCCAGCGAAGGGTTCGATCTCGCCATCCGCCACTGTCGACGCGAGGCGCTCCCCGATACCCACGTCGCCTGGCCGCTGTGTCACACCGCGACGCTTACCGTCGCGTCCGCCGACTATATTCGCCGCCATGGCCGCCCGGAGACCCCCGAAGATCTGCGCCACCACCAGTGCCTGACCTATCCCCGTGGGCCACAGCGCCCGCAGTGGACGTTCGCCTCCCGTCAGTCGCCCGATGCTCGGGTGACCATCAACGTGCAGGGGCCATTCGCCACCAATAACAGCGAGTCGCTACGTGATGCGGTACTGGCGGGGCTTGGGGTGGCGCTGTTGCCGGATTTCAGCGCCCGGGAGGCCATTGGCCGCGGGCTGGTGCAGGAGCTGCTGCCGGCGTGGCAGCCGGTGGAGGTGTTTGCCGACCGGCTATACGTCATTCGGCCCTATACTCCGCGCGTGTCGCGCGCGGTGGAAACCTTCAGCCGCTACCTGAAAGCGACCTTCAGCGAGCCGCGTCCAGCTCCTGCGCCAGCGTCTCGCTAAAGCGGGGCAGCAGATGGCGCTCGCCGGGAAGCAGCTGCGCGAGAGTAACGGTCTTGTCAGCGCAATAGACCCGCTCGCTGCCGAGCTGCGCTTCGAAGGCGTTCGCCGCCTGATGCGCCGCGCTCAGATCGGCGTCAATAAGGATCACCGCATGGGCCAGCACCACGTGGCCGCGGCCTGCCGTCAGCGGCCGCCAGTACTGGGCGGTACCGACAATCTTGCGCGCCGCCTCGCCCTCCCCGCAGGCGAGGTTATACCGGCCATCGCAAAAGGAACCGTTTACCGCCCGGGGGTGGCTGGCAACGCCGAAGCGCGCGAGGGTACGCTGCAGCACCGCGCACAGCGAATGATAGATCGGTTCGGCGGCTTCGCCGAGCGGCTGCTGCACCGGCCAGGCGAGGCTAAGGTTGATAATGCCCGGCCCCTGGGGCACCAGACCGCCGCCGGAGCGGCGAAGCCATACCGGCCAGCCGCGCACGGCAAAATGCGCGCTGACCGCCGGCAGATCCGTAAACTGACGATAGCTCCCCGGCACCACCAATCCCTGCGGCGCCTGCCAGAGCTGGGCGACGGCCTCGCCGGCGCTGGCTTTGGCAAACAGCGGCTGTTCCGCCTGGGTGGGATCCTCGCAAAACTGCAGCGCCAGCGAAGAGGGGGAAAAACGGCGAGGCCAGCAGTCGGCCAGGGTTAACTGAGACATGTATTCTCCTTACCGGAGGGCGCGGGTTACGCCCTCCGCTGGTGGGTCAGTCGACGGGGTGCTTTTTCATCAGCAGCGCGGTGAGCGCTGACAGCAGGCATCCTGCGGTCAGATAGAGGGCCACGCTGTGCCACGATCCGCCGGAGAAAGTGACCAGCGCCGCGGCAATAAACGGGGTAAAGCCGCCGCCGACCACGCTCGCCACCTGGTAGCCGACGCCGGCACCGCTATAGCGATAGCTGGCGCCGAACAGCTCGGTAAACATCGGCTGCTGGACGCAGACCACCATATCATGGGCGATATTGGCCAGCATCAGGGCGAAGAACAGGATCCAGAAAACGGACTGACTCTCCAGCGCCATAAAGAACGGGAAACCGCTCAAAGTGCCGATCAGCGCCCCGGTGATATAGATCCGCCGACGGCCAAAGCGGTCTGCCAGCCAGGCGAAACAGGGGATAGTCAGGCAGCTAAGACCGCCCACCAGCAGGCCAATGTTGAGAAACAGCTCGCGCGGCAGGCCGAGGTTTTGCGTGGAGTAGTTGAGGGCGAAGGCGGTGACGATATACATCGTCAGCAGTTCACACAGCCGCAGGGCGATAATCAGTAAAAACGCTCCCGGATGGCGAAGCAGCGCTTCCACTACCGGTAGCCGCTTTTTCATCTGCGGCGCGTTGTCCTGACTCTGCTGCGCTTCAAACTCCTGCGATTCCGCCATGCCGTTACGGATCCACAGCGCAATAAGGACCAACACCACGCTGAACAGGAACGGTAAGCGCCAGCCCCAGCTGAGGAACTGCTGGTCGCTGGTCAGGCTGCTAATCAGCGATACCAGCCCGGTAGAGAGCAGGAGGCCGACGCCGTAGCCCACCTGCACCCCGCTGCTGTAAAAGGCTTTTTTCCCCTGTGGGGCATTCTCCACCGAGAGCAGCGCCGCGCCGCCCCATTCGCCGCCGACGGCGAATCCCTGAACCGCTCGCAGGAACACCAGCAGCACCGGCGCCCACCAGCCGATCTGGTTGAACGAGGGGAGCAGGCCGATGCAGGCAGTGGCGATACCCATCATCCAGACGGTCATCATCAGCATCCGTTTCCGCCCGAGGCGATCGCCGAAGTGGCCAAAAATAATTCCGCCGAGCGGGCGAAAAAGAAACCCAACGCCGAAGGTGGCAAAGGCGGCAAGCGTTCCCATCGCCGGGCCGATTTGCGGGAAAAATTCGCGGTTGAACACCAGCGCGGCGGTAATGCCATAGAGAAGAAAATCGTACCAGTCGACCACCGCGCCGGCAAAACTACCCCAGGCCGCCCGCCGGGCCCGATGTAGTGAATCTGGCGCCTCGCCGGGCTGCACGCTTATTGTTGAATCCATACCCTGTCCTGTCAGTCACGTACTTCATTGTTATTGGAATGAGACGCTTTTACCGTTGCGTCTGCTCTGAGACTACCGCGCAGCGGCCGTGGAGGAAAGTAGTTTGCCTGCTAAGCGGGGAAGATGGCGCAAAAAAGAATCGATGGGAAAGGCGGGCGAAATCACACCCTGGACTTAACATTCTGGCAATTTGCCATCCAGCTTATACTTTTAATTAAATCAACAGATAACAAAGATGGACACCTTTTAAGAATCGACGTAAATGGTTTACACTTAACGTGTCTCCCTCTCTGGAATGGTGAGTAAAATGCGTCTACTTCTTGCAGTTTTATTTTGTTCTGTCATGTTGCCTTCTGCTTATGCTGAAAAACTGCCTGCGCCGACAGGAAAACCTGTACTGACCATTTCCGGAAAAATCGGAAATATGAATGTCGGCGACAAGGCCGTTTTTGATCTCGCAATGCTGGAAAAACTGGGGATGAAGACGATAGAAACCACCACCCCCTGGTACACCGGCAAGGTTCGTTTTGACGGCATTCCCCTTAATAAACTCATGGATTTAGTCGGCGCGAAAGGCACATCGGCCCGCGTGCTGGCGCTGAACGACTACACCACCATTATCCCGATTGATGATTTTTATAAATTCCCGGTCATTATGGCGTTAAAAATGAACGGTCAATATATGCGCATTCGTGATAAAGGCCCGTTATTTATTGTCTACCCTTACGACAGCAGTGCTGAATTACAGAACCAGATCTATTATTCCCGATCGGCCTGGCAAGTTTCAAAGATGATTATAGAATAAGGGTTGGATCTTGAATCGAATACTCACGGCTATTATTTTGTCGTTATTTGTTGTCACCGGATATATTACTTATCTGGTGCATGAGCGACAAAGTGAGTTGCAAAAATTTACCCGCTATACGGACTCGTGGTCAATGTCGCAGATGGTATCGGAATATATGCGGCTGGAGTCTCGTCTGGCGGGAATGGCGATTGGGGCCGAAGGGGCGGACCACGATGAGGTGCGCCTGCGTCTTGAGATCATGATGAGCCAGATCGAGCTTCTGCAGGAGGGCGATCTGGGTAAATTTATCAATAAAAGCGAGCAGCGGAAGACGGTGGTTGCGACGCTGATTCGTAATCTTCATTTGCTCGATAAACAAGTTGATACCATGACGCCGGAGCAGGTCAGACAGATCCTGCCGGTGTTAAGCGAGCTGGATGGTCCGCTGACCTCAATGGCCGCCGCCACCCTGACGCAAGATATCAATATCGTTAATATCACCCATGATAAAATCCAGCATCTCTATTATATCTACTCGGTGATCTCCATTCTGCTGATCGCCATGTGTATAACTCTCGGTCTGCTGATGCTCCGACAGAATAATAATCTGCGTCGCGCCCATGTTCGTATGAAAACGCTGGCCAACGATCTGCAGGCCTCGAAAGAGAAGCTGCAGGTGCAGAACCGCCGGCTGCAGTACGATGCCTACCATGATTCGCTGACCGGTATGCCCAACCGTCTCTCTTTCTGGCAGCGGCTGCAGGAGATCGTCAACCAGGTGCGTCCCTATAAGGGATGCGCCGTGGTGATGCTTTTCGACCTCGACAGCTTTAAGGATGTGAACGATACCCTTGGCCATGATGCTGGCGATAAGCTGCTGCAGGATCTGGCCAGTCGCCTCTCTTTTTTCCGCAAAACCTCCGAGACGCTGTATCGCCTTGGCGGTGATGAGTTTGCGATGCTCTCCTACGATCTCACTGAAGAGATGGCCCTTGAGCGGGCCAATGTTATCCGGGAGAAGATCAGCCAGCCCTATCAGATCTACGATGCGCAGATTAATATCGACGCCTGCATTGGGATCGTGATCTCTGACGGTGAAAGCCGTACCGATTACCTGTACAAGTGCGCCGACCTCGCGCTGTATGAGGCGAAAAAAGAGGGTAGCGGCCATGTGCAAATCTTCCGGCCGGGGATGCTGCAGCGCCTGCAGGAGAACAAATCGTTTGAAGACGATCTGCTGCAGGCCCTGGCCCATGACGAATTCAAAGTCTACTATCAGCCGATCGCTGATACCGTCACGCGCGAAATCTACGGCTATGAAGCGCTGGTTCGCTGGTTCCATCCGGTGCGCGGCGCCGTGCCGCCGACGGTGTTTATTCCGGTGGCAGAGAAAATCGGTCTTATTAATGCCCTAGGCGAATGGGTGCTGAAAACCGCCTGTGCCGAAGCGGCCAGCTGGGCGACGCCGCTAAAGGTCTCGGTCAACGTTTCACCAATTCAGTTGATGAATACATCGCTGACCGACACCATTATCGAGGTGCTGCATCAGACCGGCCTCGATCCGCGACGTCTTGATCTGGAGATCACCGAGTCGGACGTATTCAATGAGAACACCCGTTCGCTGGAAATTCTCAGCCAGCTGCGCGAGCAGGGCATTCAGATCTCCATCGATGACTTTGGTACCGGCTATTCTTCCCTGTCCCGTTTAAGCTACTTCCCGTTCGATAAAATTAAAATCGACCGCTCGTTTGTCATCAATATTCCGGAGCAAAAAGACGATCTGGATATCGTCCGCCTGATTATCAGCATGGGAAAGAGCCTGCATATGCGCATTGTGGCGGAAGGTGTAGAGACCGAAGAGCAGTTGGCTTCGCTGCAGGCGCTGGGCTGTGACCTGGTTCAGGGATATTTAATCGGCAAACCGAGTCCGCTGCGCTAACAAATTTTTAACGCGTTTATTTTTATTCTCCGGGCGATTTCAGGATCCTGAAATCGCCTTTTTTATTTTCTCTTAGCGCTAATCCCTGCGAGGTATAAAATGGAGTAGGCGTAAAATTCCACAACAAAATAATATCCTTAACGTTTAAAAGGGGTATATGATATGCATCATATAGGCTATTTCTGAACGTCGCGTTTGAGACGGTAAAGTGAGGCACAATCATGCAGCGAATCATTATTCCCACCCATTACGTTCACACCCGCAGCACGCCGCTGTGGACCAAAGAGACCGCCCCGGCCTCTATCTGGCGCCGCCATCTGGATGCCGGCACCCGGCAGGGCGTCTACCCTCGTCTCTCGGTGATGCAGGGGGCGATCCGCTATCTCGGCTATTCCGATGAAACCAGCCCCGAGCCCGTTGAAACCCTGACTATTGAAGCCGGCCAGTTTGGCGTCTTTCCGCCGGAGAAGTGGCACTGTATTGAGGCCCTCTCAGAGGACACGGTTTTTAATGTCGACTTTTATGTTGATCCAAAAATTCTCATCGAGGGATAACAAGAGATGACCAGTGAAAATAAAGGTTATACCTTAGCGCTAGAGAATGGCCGACTTCACCAGAAGCAGGAAAAAATATTTCTCAAACCAATGGTGTTGTATATTCCACAGCAGGCGGTGGAGGCCGTTAATGACCTGCTGAGCAAGTTACCGGACGACAGGGAAGAGGGGGAGTTTCTGTTGACGGTCACCAATAACAATAACGGCGTCTCGGTTGATAAAACCTTTTCCTCGCTGGCGGCGCTGCGCGACCCACTCACCGCGGCTGATGCGGTGAAGGATCTGATCAATATCGTTCGCGGCTACGAGTCCGATGAAGAGACCAACGTCTGCGGCTGGTAAGCCCGCTATCCCGCAGTCGGATGGCCGCCGTCGCCCGACGCCATCTGACTGAGCAGCCACTCCCGCAGAGCGATAATATCCGCCCGCTGCGCTACCGCTTCGGTAGTGACCAGGTAGTAGCGGGCGCCAGGCAATGCGTTGCTGAACGGCGCGGACAATACGCCGCGCTGCAGCAGATCCCGCGCCAGCAGTTCGCTGGCGATCACCACTCCCTGACCGGCCACCGCCGCCTGCAGGGCATGGGTCTCATCGCTAAAGGTTAACCCCGCATCAATATTCAGCGTCGGCGGTCCATAGCGCCGACGCCAGTTCTCCCAGCTCGGCGAATCAGCTGGCACGCGCCGGTTGGCAACGTGAAACAGCGTCACCCGCTGCAGATCTTCAGGCCGGCTGAGGCCCAGAGTCGGGCTGGCGACCACGATAAAGCGATCCTCATACAGCAGCGTGCAGTACAGGTCCGGCTCCGGCTTTTCACGATAGCGAATCGCGGCGTCTACCGTGCCCAGATGCAGATCCACTCGTTCGACGCTGGTGTGTAGCCGCAGGTCGATAGCCGGAAAGCGGGCGGTGAAATCCGCCAGCCGCGGCACCAGCCAGTGGGTGAGAAAATTGGAGGTGG
Organism: Klebsiella sp. KPN54798; assembly: GCF_021184225.1. Lineage (NCBI taxonomy): Bacteria > Pseudomonadati > Pseudomonadota > Gammaproteobacteria > Enterobacterales > Enterobacteriaceae > Klebsiella > Klebsiella sp. KPN54798. The sequence continues at coordinate 1,774,809 of NZ_CP089234.1, forward strand.
TGGTGACGGTTAAGGATGGCGGCTGACGGGCATGAGCGATCTGGACGACGGCCTGTTCCAGGGCGCTAAAGGCGCGTTGGGTGGCCGCGTAAAGGATCTCGCCATCAGCGGTCAGACTGACGCCCTGCGCGCTGCGTTCGCAGACCCGGCACTCCAGCACCGACTCCAGCAGTTTAATCTGATGGCTGACCGCCGTCGCGCTGACGCTGAGCGCCTCGGCGGCCTGTTTAAAACTGCGGTGGCGGGCGACGGCATGAAAAGCGCGTAGCGCCCCCAGCGGCGGCAGACGGGGCGGTCTCATGGCTGAGTTTTTCTCATCTATGGCTGAAAACTATGCGTTTGTGTAAGGCAATATAGTGGCGATAGGCTACAGGCATGTAAAGACAATGACATGAATTAAATTCATGTAGCTTCGCCTGTCAGGAGTCAACTATGCACGTTGTAAGCCGCTACACCGCCGCGGAAGCCGCGGCAACGATCGACCCCCGCGGCCGCGCTATCGCCCTTAGCGTGGTCATCGCCGCCGGGGCCTTGCTGTTAATCATGCCCCCGGTTATCGGGGTGACCGGCACGCTGAGTCTGCTGACGGCGCTGATTGTGGCCTTTGGCGTCGGGTGGGGATTTACACGCGGACAATCCTGGCTTTATCGCTCACCCCTGGCGGCGACGCGCTGGGCCTTTCTGCTGTCAGCGGCCGGCTGGCTGCTGGCGCTGGTGGCCTGGTATGGCGGGCAGGACTGGCCGGCACTGCTGCCGGGCGTGGCGTGCGGTGGGGCGGGAGCGGCTGTCGCCTGGCGCATTGCGGCGGGTAGGACGGCGCTGCCGGGGATGCGGGTCAGCGTCGCCACGGTACTGAGCGTAGCTATCGCCATCGCGGCGACGCTGCTGACCTGGCATACTGCGGGAGGAGGACGGCATGGCGTCTGCTTTGCCTTCGCCGTGCTGCTTGACTGGGCGCTGCTCGGCGCGCTGATGGTGCGGATCCGCCAGCAGGAGAGTGCGGCCTGATACCAGACGCGGTCTGGTCCAGGATCGGCGAATCAAGCGAGACAGGGTAAGTTGTCCCGCCCGGCGTTAAATATCTTCTACACTGTTACAGGCATCACATTCCTGTGCGGTCGGCACTCCTGCCGGCCGCCGTCGGCGTTCAGCCCAGGCACGGGCCTGCAGGCTGGTTATCCTGAAAGAGGAGTCTGTAATATGGCATTTGTCACCACCCAAGACGGCGTCAATATTTACTTTAAAGACTGGGGTCCAAAGGAAGCTCAGCCGATTGTTTTTCATCACGGCTGGCCGTTAAGCGCTGACGACTGGGATAACCAGATGTTATTTTTCCTTGCCGAAGGGTTCCGGGTCATCGCTATCGATCGTCGGGGTCATGGCCGCTCCGATCAGGTTAGCGAGGGGCACGATATGGACCATTACGCGGCGGACGTCTCGGCGGTGGTGGAGCATCTGGATCTGCACAATGCGGTCCACGTCGGGCACTCCACCGGCGGCGGCCAGGTCGCACGCTACGTCGCCCGCTATGGTCAGCCGCAGGGGCGGGTGGCGAAGGCGGTGTTAATTAGCGCCGTCCCGCCGCTAATGGTGAAAACCGAGCAGAATCCGGGCGGGACGCCGATCGAGGTGTTTGACGGTTTCCGCAAAGCGCTGGCGGCGAACCGCGCCCAGTTCTATCTCGACGTCGCCTCTGGCCCGTTCTATGGCTTCAATCGTGATGGAGCAGAGATATCCCAGGGGACGATCCAGAACTGGTGGCGACAGGGGATGATCGGCAGCGCCAAAGCCCATTATGAAGGCATTAAGGCGTTTTCAGAGACCGACCAGACGGAAGACCTTAAGTCGATCACCTTGCCGGTGCTGGTGATGCAGGGAGATGACGACCAGGTGGTGCCCTATAAAAATGCGGCCATCCTGCAGGACAAGCTGCTGCCGAACAGCCAGCTGAAAATTTATCCTGGCTTCCCGCACGGGATGCACACCTCCCACGCCGATACCATCAACGCCGATCTGCTGGCGTTTATCCGCGCCTGATCTGCCCTCTTTGCCGGGCAGAGTGCCGTTAATGGCATTCCGCCAGCGCCCTGGGCGCCAGTCGCCTGGGGCGCGCCGGTTGACGTGCAGAGGAAATCTGCTTAACTCATGGGGTACCTGACGACTATTTTCCCCTCGCAGGATAAAACGCCGGGTTTCTCTGCGGAAACCCGGCGGAATTCTGCGCAAGAGACAAGTGAGAGACAATGAAATTAGCCGGACTTCATCCCGACGAGCAGCGTCGCCTGCAATCGCTACGCTCTTCCGGGCTGTTGAATAGCGGAAAAGAAGAACGCTTCGATCGCCTGACCAGGCTTGCCCGTTCGCTGTATAACCTGCCGGTGGCGTCCATCAGTCTGGTGGGGGAAGATCTCCTGCATATCAAGTCCTGTGCCGGTCTCGATGTGGACACGGTGCCGAGAGATATTTCATTTTGCGCCCATACCATTCTGCAAACCGACCCGCTTATCGTCAACGACATGCAGCAGGACGAGCGCTTTCACGATAACCCGCTGGTCATTGAGGCGCCGTTTATCCGCTTTTACGCCGGGTATCCGGTGCAACTGCCGGATGGCGCGACCGTCGGGTCGTTCTGCCTGATGGATCACCAGCCGCGATCGTTTTCCGCCCATGAAATGCAGATCTTAAGCGATCTGGCGGCGATCGTGGAGGATGAGTTCAAGGTGCTGGATGCGGCAACCTCGGATGAGCTGACGGGACTGTTTAATCGCCGGGGATTCCTCACCCTGGCAGAGTATGCCCTGCTGACGGCCCAGCGCCGCCATGAGCCGGTGAGTCTGGCGTTTGTCGACCTCGATCGCTTCAAGCACATCAATGATACCTGGGGGCATGAAGAGGGCGATCGCGCGCTGATCGCCATCGCCGACTTGATGAAAGCGGCCTTCCGCGAGTCCGATATCCTCGCGAGGCAGGGTGGGGACGAATTTATCATTCTGTTCGCCAATACCAGCCGCCACGATGCCGCGACGGCGATGGAGACGCTCAGCCACAACGTGGCGCGTTTCAACCAGCAGGCGGCCAATCCCTGGCAGCTGGCGTTCTCCTGGGGCTGCGTCGAATATGATCCCGCCAGCCATCCCAGTCTCAACGCGCTGGTGGCCACCGCTGACCGCCTGATGTACCAGGCGAAGCAGAAGCAGGGACGCGAGCGCCGTTAATCCTTTGCGGCGGTGGCATTCAACAGATACTGCTGCGCCTGCTGCCGCTTCTGCGCATAGCTGCTGAGCAGCGCCTGCTGCGATTTCCCTTCGTTATCGTAAAACAGGCCGCCTTCGTCGGCGATAAAGCGATAATGCTGTTCCAGCTGGTTTATCACCCAGTCAATGCGTTGCAGGGTGAGTAAGGTACAGGACTGACCATGCAGGTCGTCTTCAATATCCAGCACATGTGAGCGAAAGGCCTCTACGGCAAACAGCCGGCTCAGCGCGGCAGGGTCCGCCAGCGCCGACTCCCAGCGCGCCGTCAACTGCTGAAAGTGAGCCAGCACCAGCGGGTCAGCGCGCCGGGCGCGAAGCCAGACGAGCTTCCGGCGGTAGCTTTCGACCGCCAGCCGCTTCATCTCGCGATATTGCGCCAGCTGCTGTTCGGCGTCAGGGATCCGGGTCATCAGCCAGCTAAAAAAGAAGCGAGTCTCAAAACGTTCGACAAAGTGGAACAGCGGGTCGGCCAGACCATTGCTGTTGAATTCTCTCAGCGGGTCGAAGGGATACATATAGCCAAAATCGAACAGCCATAACTGCTCCTGCCGGTCCACCAGCAGATTCCCGCTACAGAGATCCCACTCCATCAGCCCCTGTTCATCGCAGGCTTCCAGAGTAGTAAATAGCTGGGCGATCAGCGGCGGGGTCAACTGGTGTATCGGCTCGCCATCGATCCAGGGGGAGAGCAGGATGCCGAGGCGATAATCGGCATACAGCGTTGGGACGATGTGGGTGAAGCGCGGCGCGGTGACCGGGTCATCCTTCAGCTGTTGCAATGCCTGCCGACGCTGTACCTCATTTAAAAACGACAGCTGGCCGTTGAGGTTGGCAACGCCGGCGACGGCGCGACGTTTCTTTAAATTGTACTCCTTGCCGGCGATGCGCAGACGATAAACCTCGCCGGTCAGGCCTGAGCCGTATACCTGCACCACATAGGGGGAATCGGGGCCCAGTGCGGCGAGGGTCTCGGGCGGCAGCGGGCAGTGGCTGACGTTGCCGACGATAAGAGGTTCTCCGCTGCGATCGAACGCCTGCTGTTGCTGTTGTCTGAGGTTCATGGTGCCTCCGGGTATAACGTTAGACAGAGTGGATAATCCACGCTATCTCACCCGCAAACGGTAGTGAATTCATCCTACTGGCAGGCGCTATTTCAGGCTGAGCTGGGGTGCATTCACGGAGGACACGCGGGGCGTAGGGAGGCGGTAGGGAACGGCAAGCGTCTGGAACGCATACCTGACGTCGTTGTCAACGAGGTGCTTGCCAGGCTGGATGCGATGCTGAGTTAAAGTCAGCGACGCAAAAAAGCAAAAAGCCTGCTCGAAAGCAGGCTTCTTAAATTTGGCTCCTCTGACTGGGATCGCCTTTGCCAGTAAGTGGCTAATAAGTAAGCTAAACCAGAGTTATCTTCCTGTCAAGACCACCAGAATGACCACCAATAGGAGCTGGCTACATAAATTTGGTTTGAGCTTCCCTACTGCATGTGGTGATAGTTACTATAGTGTCCCTACGTGGGAAGCGCTGATCCTCTCCCCTAGTGGAACTGTGTCTAAAGAGCGATAACAGTCCGCTCAGGGCGTGAAGCGGAAGTTGCTAAATCAGTCTATGTTAATCAACGAGGAGCTGGTAGATAAGATTGACACTAAAAATTATGGTGATGGTTCCAATAACGTGTTTGTTATCTGGACTTTATCATTAAAATCCTCTACAAAATCCGAGTGTTTTAAATTTCTAGGCTTCGTACATCTACAATCTGTACTCGTTGAAATTTCTTCATCTCCAGAGAAGTACTACAAGTTACGTATCCATCAAGAACGTGTTATGGAAGGTATGATGCCTGAAGAACCAAAAGCCATAGTTATAGAAGATACTGAGTGGGGGTGTATCCACTCGCAGTATCACTACCAAGATAAAGATCCTGCGATAATAACATGTATCGTAAACGTAAATAATACTGACTTAATAGCTACAGAGCTTGTGAACTCAGTGTTGAATACATCCTGAATTTCTTCTCTCGATGCTGGTACACAGCGATCATATAAAGTTACCGCGAAAGAAACGACTGATCCTACCCTCGTAATATGGACACTGCTCTAAGCGAGGTTCTGGTTTTCAAATTGTTCCGGAGTGAGACCGCCACACCAACTGTGCCGTCGCCAGCGACTGTAATCACATTCGATATAATTAAACACCGTTGCCCGCATTATTTCCCGGCTGATAAAGTGTTCTCCATGGAGACATTCCACTTTCAGTGAATGAAAGAAGCTTTCCACGCAGGCATTATCGTAGCAGCAGTGTAAATAGACCCATTTTAGTTCCATACACTTTTTGAGATCCCGGCCAAATAATGGCGCTGTCGGTATTCCTCCGGTGTCATATTATTCAGCGATTCATGCGGGCGTTCACAGTTATATTTTGATAACCATTTTTCAGTGATTTCCCGTACTTCATTCAGCGTTCTGAACAGATAAAAATCGAGTATTTCTGTTCGGTATGTCCGGTTAAAGCGCTCAATGAAAGCGTTCTGCGTCGGCTTACCCGGCTGGATAAACTCCAGTTTTATTGCATGTTTCTCTGCCCATTCAGCCAGTGCCAGGGAGATAAATTCCGGGCCGTTATCCAGACGAAGCATGGCCGGATAGCCACGGTTTGCCGCGATCCTGTCGAGTACACGGACCACTCGCTGAGCTGGCAGATTCAGATCGATTTCAATCGACAATGCCTCACGGTTAAAATCATCAACGACATTGAACATGCGAAAACGACGGCCACAGACCAGGGCATCATGCATAAAATCGACAGACCAGCTCAGGTTCAGACTCCGGCAGGCCTGACGGATACTGAGTTCGAACGTCGTTATCAGATGAGTAACCAGCTCACGCTTAAAGGCTGGTTTTAAAGCTTTTTTTCGATAACGTCTTTCAGCGCCCGGTTCTCCAGACTCAGGTCGGCAAACATTTGTTTTAGACGGCGGTTCTCGTCCTCAAGATCCTTGATTTTCTTAATATCAGAAGCCTCCATGCCGCCGTATTTGGACTTCCAGTTGTAATAGGTGGCTTCAGAGATTCCGGCCTCGCGACAGACATCTTTAACAGTTCGTCCGGCTTCAACCGACTTAATCACGGCGATGATCTGATGCTCAGTAAAACGGGCTTTACGCATAGCGCTCTCCTTCGTTGGCAGATTGATTATGCCGGATGATCTCTAAATGTGAATGGCACGATTATGCGGGATACTTACACCACCGACGGAATATGAAAATCAATATTATCGACGGCTCAGAAGTGTCTAGATTATCCGTGGCGATTCAATTCTGCCCATTTGACGAATGAATTAGCTGATAGTCGTGGTGATAAAGTTGGGACTGCATAGGAAATAGCTCAATAGTTATTTTAGGGGTGATGAGTGGAGAGGCTAATGCGAGAAATGAGTTACATATTTTCCATTGAGAGAAATAAACAGGTGAACCTCTATATTTTGAAGTTAGTTTTTTATTTGTTAAATGAAATTCAATACAATCCAGTCCTAAAGATAGGCCTTTACCTCGATATTTGATGTAAGCTTCTTTGAGCGTCCACATTTTCCAAAAAAGTAATTGACCTTCATAACGAGGAAGTGAAACTATGTTAGTAGCTTCCTGTGGAGTAAAAAAATGCTGACTGATATTCAGATAAGAGTTGTCTAAATCTCTTATTTGTTCAATATCGACACCAAGCTCGCAGTGAGAACTAATAGCAACGGCTACTGTATCTATAGTATGGGAAAGGTTAAAAAAAATCTTTTTTGCCAACTGAGGAAAAACTATAAATGGTTTGCCATATTTGCACGTACTAAATTGCCATGATTGTAATGAGACATCAGGTTGATATCTTTTTAGTGCTGTTTTGAGCAGGATACGGCTTAAAATATAGAGTTCTTTATCACTCACAAAATGAAACTGATCATAGCGTTTTATTTCTTCCTCATTGAGATAGTGAAGGAAGTTATCTCTACTGGTTTGATGAAAAAAACTAGTATGTCCAATTAATATATCAATCCTCATTTAGATAATCTCATTCCTGTTAGCAATGTGTATAGCGTGATTCGTATTCCGAGCTTGTATTTTATGTTTGATGTTTTTCACATGAAACTTTACTGTGTTTATTGATATGTTAAGATTATGTGATATTTGAGAGTACTCATCACCTTGTGCCAGCATGCGCAATACTTGTCTTTCACGCAGAGATAACGGGTTTTTTTCTTTGAACTTATCCATGTTTCCCCCCATCCTGAATGGTATCTGTGTATCTGTGTATCTGTGTATCTGTGTATCTGTGTATCTGTTGTTTTGGCAGTATTTAAGAGGAATTTACGATACAACGGTTTTTATGTAAATGGGAATTACGCATTATTTTCTATGTGGTGGCTGTATCAATTCATACCCGCTACATCATGTATGTACTGCATGACTTACATGTTTTTGCTTACAGACAGAATCTAATTCATTGAAGAAAAACATGTAATCAGAATATAAGGATTTTTTGGGGGTATTCCTGTAAGTGATAAAATGCAATATGATTATATGAATACGCAATAAAAAACTATACTTGCGGATAGGTGTGCCATTTAGAATAATCATGTTAAATAATCTATAAATCCGATAATAAGGTGATGGTTATGGATAATACCTCTGTAGATTTTCCATGTAATAAGATGGACACGCGTAAGCAGTTACCGCTAACACCAAGTCAACAGGGGTTTTTATTCCATTCCTTAAAGGATAAGAAAAGGAGTAACTACCATGAGCATTTTACATGCATTTTTTCTCAGCATGTAGATAGCGCCCACTTCAAGTGGGCGCTGGAAACGTTATTTCGAAAGCATGAGTGTTTTCGCACTGATTATAACTGGGAGATTGATGAGCGCCCTTGTCAGGTGGTGAAGACCGATGTGTTGCCGGATATATATGTGTTAGACTGTGAGCAAGAGGAAATACGTTTTCTACTAGCTAATGATGACATTATCATTCCTGTCCCGCAGGATGACGGTATTGATGCTATAATTCCTCAACTGCTACAGGCTGATTTAAAATACCCATTTTCCTTGAAAACGATCCCAGTCCGGGCCTACCTTATTCAGTCAACGAAAGAAAGTGCTTTTATACTATCATACCATCATATTGTGATGGATGGCTGGAGCTTATCCCTTTTCATTAAACAGTTGCTCCAACTCTATGGAGCGGCTGTGGTCAGTGGTGTGAGGGATGATAGCGCCATTATCCCCTCATCTCTGAAACCCCTTGTAGACACACTGTCGGCCCGACGTCACACCTTTCAGCACGACTATTGGGCTGCATATCTTCGGGAGGGAACACCAACTTGTATCGTGCCGCTGTCACAATATCACACAGATACTGAAGCCGAGAACAATTCTTACGTTAATCAAACAAATCATGTGGAGATCAATTTGTCTCCGGATGTGTGTCAGAAAATACAGACGCTATGCAGCGATTATCGTATCACCCCCGCAGTAATCTTCTATGTGGCCTGGGGCATCCTGCTACAACGTTGGTGCTATGCTGACGATGTGTTATTCGGCGCGACAATATCAGGGCGAAATATACCAATTGATGGTATAGAAGAAACACTAGGGCTATTTATTAACACGTTGCCGCTGCGTCTGCGTGATGATGGGGCGACACTGTTGCAACACTTACAACGTATGCACCAAACACTAATAGCTCACTACAGCAATGAACATGATGCCTTAGCCAGCATACAACGGTTGGTACATAAAGAAGGTCATGCTGGGGATCTTTTTAATACCTTAGTGGTGTTGGAGAATTATCCCGTTGATATGACATTATTGTCATGCGCGTCGCCCGTGGCAATTCGCCATCTCAGTGTACATGAACAAACGCACTATCCGCTGACCTTGACCATCACTCAACAGAAGGGATTCCGTTTCAGTATTGCATATGCCCTTAACTACCTGACCAACAACATGGCGCAAGCGTTGCTGATGCACCTGAGTTATCTGCTTGAACAACTGGTGGACAATCCGCAGCGCCCCATTGCTGCGTTGGTAAACTTGTCCCCATGCCAGCAGGCGCAGGTACTTCAACCCTATCTGGAACGCATGGCATGCCGGGATTGGGATAGTCAATCCAACGTCATCGAACAATTTCATCAAGTTGCTGCGACTTCGCCAGCACAGGTCGCAGTGGTTGATGAATTGTGCGCGTTGACCTATTCGGAGTTGGCAGCACAAGCTGAGCAGCTCGCGGCTTATTTGGTACAGCAGCGTGTTATGGTTGGCGATACTGTAGGCATAATTAGCGAACGCCGGGTAAACACCGTGGTTGCCATCATCGCCATCATGTTGATCGGGGCTGCTTATGTGCCCATCAGCCCCGACTACCCAGTGGGTAGGATGCAGGAAATTATTGATGACAGCGGCTTGGCGCTGTTGCTGGTACATGGCAAACCGCTAGATGCATTAAACGTTGCGCAGAGTGACCTCTGTGCATTTCCCGTCGCGCCCTCGGTGGTATTTCCGGTTATCACACCAGATTCTCGCGCTTATGTGATTTATTCATCGGGGTCGACGGGTAAGCCAAAAGGTATCGCGGTGGCGCACCGCGGTTTATTGCGCCTGATACAAGGCGACAGCCCGCTGAAGGTGGAGAGCGGTGAGACAACGCTGCTGACCTGCCCATTTGAGTTTGATGTTTCGGTGTTTGAGATGTGGTCTACCTTGCTCAACCACGGCAAACTAGTATTACTCAGCAAACAGGCATTACTTGATATCAATCACATTCGCCGCACGATCGCTGATGAACAGGTGGCGCGCGCCTGGTTTACCTCATCCTTGTTTAACTCCTATGTGGCAGAAGGTGCCGATTTCTTCGGTATGTTACAACACATTACGGTGGGCGGCGAAGCAGTATCTGCGTGGCATGTCAACGACGTGATGCAAAAATACCCGCATCTGGTGGTGACAAACGGTTATGGGCCGACGGAAAACACTATTTTTACCACCGCATATCGTTTCAACGGGTTGCAACCCGCCCGAGTCCCGATAGGATACGCGGTACCGGGCACCTCGCTCTACATTACCGATCTCCATGGGCATTTGTTGCCTATCGGTGCCACCGGTGAACTAGTGGCGGGTGGAGTGGGGGTCGCCATCGGCTATCAGAACAACCCGGCGCTAAGTGCGACGGTTTTTGTCCCTGATCCTTTTATTCCCGGCGGTATGATGTACAAAACTGGCGATTATGCCCGGTTGCTGGATGATGGCTGTGTTGACTGTTTTGGGCGTAAAGACGGTCAAATTAAGATCAATGGACAACGAATTGAAACCGGAGAGATCGAGCAGCGCCTGCTGGAGTGCTCCGGCATTATCGAGGCGGTAGTGGTTCCTTACCGCGTACGTGAAACGCTGCATATTGCGGCAGTGGTCTGCGTCAATGATAGCTATGATGAGGTGGAAGTTCGAGGGCAATTGGCTGACAGATTGCCGCCATTCGCTATTCCGGAATCCTTGGTGGTGGTGACGGAGATTGCAAAAAGCCATAGTGGCAAGGCCGACTTGGCGCAGTTGCGGTATCTCCTGCCCGCAACTCAGTGCAACGCCGTGTCCACCACGATATCAGAGGTGCATAGTGACATGGAACATGCGCTGCATGCTATCTGGCAACGCGTACTTGATAGACAAGACATTGATAGCAATGCCTCCTTTTTCGCCCTCGGTGGCACCTCATTGGATACCATCAGGGTTAAAGGGGATATTAAGCGGCAACTTGGCTTGGAGATTGATATTACCGATCTCTTTAAGTACCCAACGCTCACGGCGTTAGCACATTTTCTCGATACTGCCGTATCGCCGGAGGATGCAATTCCAACGCGTGCTGTTGTCTACAGCGACATGCCGGTGGCGATTGTCGGTATGGCGGGACGTTTCCCCGGTGCGGCGAATATTGCAGCGTTGTGGACGCTGGTTGTAGGAGGGGAATCGGGATTAACACTGTTCAGTGATGAAGAGTTGCGCGCGCATGGTGTGACACCTGACACGCTTAAACAAGCGAATTATATAAAAACCAAAGGGATTGTTGATGATCACGAATGGTTTGATGCGGATTTCTTTGGTTATACTCCCAACGAGGCGGAATGTATGGATCCGCAAATTCGCTTATTGCATCAGTGCTGCTGGCAAACTCTGGAACACGCTGGGTGCGATCCTGCCACCTTTACTGGTGCGATTGGCATTTATGCCGGACTGCTGACATCCCCCCACTGGCTTAATGCGGTAATGCAAGACACTACCGACTCTACCGCCCTGTACAAGGCCAGTATCCTGAATATCCATTCCGTCACAGCATTGATTGCCCATGCGCTTAACCTCACCGGCCCTGCCGTGACGCTTGACACCGCCTGCTCCACTTCGGCAGTGGCTATCCACCAGGCCTGCATCGCACTACGTAACCGGGATTGCGATGCGGCATTGGCGGGCGGCGTTTCTATCGAGATGCCTGCGTACCGGGGCTATGAATATCATGAAGGCATGATCAATGCGCGAGATGGTGTCTGTCGTCCTTTCGATAGCCAAGCCTCTGGCACAGTCACCGGTGATGGCTTAGGAATGCTGCTGCTAAAACGTCTGGACGACGCGCTGGCGGATCGGGACTGCATCTATGGTGTGATCAAAGGTTCGGCGGTCAATAATGATGGCAATAACAAAATCGGCTATACCGCGCCGAGTGTGATCGGGCAATCAACGGTAATCCGCACCAGTTTGCGCCGTGCCGGTTTTGATAGCGACAGTATCGGATTGGTGGAAGCGCACGGCACCGGTACGGTGCTGGGTGATCCTATTGAGTTACGTGCGCTTAATGAGGTGTTTGGCCCAACACCTGTTCCGTTTTGTGTGGTTTCAGCGCTGAAAAGTAATATTGGCCACCTCAACTCCGCTGCGGGAGTGGCGGGCGTCATCAAAACAACGCTCGCCCTGCATCATCAAGTGTTGCCACCAACAGCGCACTTTCGCCAACTCAATCCTGCTATAGATCTATCGCGTTCTGCATTGTACGTTAACCAGCAAGTCCAACCGTGGCCGTCGACGCGTCCTCGTCGTGCACTGGTGAGCTCCTTCGGCATCGGCGGCACCAATGCCAGCATCGCACTAGAAGCACATCAACATGAGGACGACCCTTCAGCGACGGGGGTACGCGACAGCTATCTGTTGTTGTTCTCCGCTAAAACACCCGCTGCGTTAGAGTTGCGCGTGGCCTCCACACTGGAATATGTCAAGCATGGAGTAGGGGTGCGCCTGCCGGATGTGGCTTATACATTGCAAACTGGACGCACAGCCTTTGACCATCGGCGGGCTTATTTGGTGAGTCGTGGGTCGAAAATCGATCTCTCCTGTGCCACGATATTGCAAGCGGAAATCTTCAATGGTCAGCGCACGACAGCGGAGATCTGCTTCATGTTTCCTGGTCAAGGTAGCCAATATCACGGCATGGCCAGCGCGCTCTATGCTCATCAACCCATGTTTCGCCAGCACATGGATCGCTGCTTTGCTGCATTCCAACGCTATTCGACGGTCGATCTCAAGGCGTTGTTGTTTGACGATGAGGATACGCGGGATATTGATCAAACGCAGTTCACACAACCGGCGTTGTTCTGTGTCGAATACAGCCTAGCGCGCACCTTGATTGATCTGGGGATTACGCCGGACAGTATGATCGGGCACAGTCTGGGCGAGTATGTTGCGGCCTGTATTGCTGGCGTATTTACTCTTGAGGATGCGCTGCACGTCATTGAGGCGCGCGGACGTTTGATGCAGTCCATGCGTCCCGGTAGCATGATGGCGGTCTACCTTAGTCGCGAACAGTTGACCCCATGGCTAGCTGCAGAACGGGGTATTGAACTGGCAGCTAATAATAGCGCGCATTTTTGCGTAGTCGCGGGCGAGCAGGCGGCCATTTCCCGTTTGAGCACACGCTTAGTCGAGGGCGGGATACAGCACAGGCGCCTGAAAACCTCTCACGCATTCCACTCGGCCATGATGACGCCGATGCTGCACGATTTTGCACAGTTGCTGGGGCAAATCCCGATGCACGCGCCGCACAAGCGCTTTATATCTAATGTAAGCGGTACATGGATTACTGAGGAGCAAGCTACCTCGCCGGATTACTGGGTGCAGCAAGTGCGCAACGCGGTGCTGTTTAGCGAAGGTGCGGCGCAACTGTTGGTACAACCCACGCTGTTTATCGAATGTGGGCCGGGTAATACGCTCTCTACCTTTATTCAAGGACATAACCAATACAGCGATCAGCCGACCCTGTTGACGCTACGCAAAGCCAACGCGGCGATCGATGATGAGCACATGTTGCATCGTACGCTGGCGGCGCTGTGGGTCAGGGGGGAGAATATTGATTGGAGACGCTTTAACCAGACGGCACTCGGCAAGCACATTCCATTGCCGGATTACCCCTTCGAACAGACTTATTACTATCGCTATGGTGCTGCACTTTCCGGTTATCGCCAGTATCCAAATCCTCTGCGCCGTCCGCAAGATGAGTGGCTCCAGCGTGTGCTGTGGCGGATGCACGACACATCCTTGCGGGAGGCGTTCTATGCGCCGGGCGAATTGATCATCATTATTAGTGCTGACGGCGACAAGTTACAGCAGACGCTGATGAGTAGTGGTGTCGACAGCATCACAATGCCGCTGCCGATATCGTCAGAGGACGACGTGTGGGATAATGACCGTATTCTGACGCATTTCCACGACATCTGCGCACTTTTAGCACACAAAACCTACCGACAGTTACATTGCTTGTATGCTCCCGGTGCGGAGGCAGGATCATCGTTGACACAGTCGCTCTCGGGACTTTATCGTGTTGCTCGCTGGTGTATGCACAGCACCACGCCGCTGGCGTCCTTAACAGTATTGACCCATGGTGCGTTTCGCGTACAGGAAGAGGATAATCCCGAACCGACGCTGGCAGCGTTGTCGGGCGCAGTAAACGTGTTTGCCCAAGAGCTGCACCCGACCGAAGTACGATTGATCGATATCGATGCGCAGAGCAGTGATGAGAATCTGAACTTGCTAACCCAGCGTCTGGCCCCGAAACAAGAAACGGTAATGGCGCTCAGGCAGGGGATGCTTTACCTGCGACGCTTTATCCCGACACGGCTGTTGGCGCACTTACCCCCTCAAACAGGGTGTATACCGGGCAACGTACTGTGGATTATCGGCGGTGAAAAGGGGATTGGCCGCATGATCGGCGAAGCGCTTGCTCAGCGTGAGGGAGTCCGTGTGGTACTGAGCAGCCGCACAGGTTATCACCATGAAGCGGTGCAGCAGGACGCATTAGACGTTATCCACTGCGACGTGACGCAGGCGGAGGCGGTTAGAGCTTGTCTGGCAACTCTGCTCGAACGCTATGGACGGTTGGATGGCGTGATTTTTGCTGCCGACGCTACCACCACATTGACACTGCATCAATTGAGCGAATCTGCGCTACGCGACACGCTAACGGTGAAAGAACGGGGTACTGCTAATGTGCTGCATGCGTTAGCGCAACGGAATCTGCTGGATGAGCGTCTGCTACTGCTGTTCTGTAACTCGTTGGCTGCCGTGAATGCGGAGATTGGCCAGACAGGCTATGCTACCGCCAGCGCCTATTTGGATGCACTGGCACAGCAACTGCGTACCCGCTACAAGGTGAATGCGCTCAGTATCGGGTTGGATGCATTGCGTGAGCAGGGCATGTTGTTGGATGCTATAAACGGCAGTGATTACGATGTCTTGCGTGGACTGCGCCCATTGATGACGGGAACGTTGCTACAGGCTTATAAACAACAAGGGGCTGACACCAGCTACTACGCGCGATTATCCCCCGAGTCCGATTGGCTGCTGGATGAGCACCGGATATCCGGTATCGCCACGCTGCCGGGAACCGGCTATCTGGCGCTGGCGTATGAAGCTCTGCGCCATTACTTTGTGCAAGACCAAATCTGCATTGATGAATTGGTCTTTTTGGCACCGTTGACTGTGATGGACAACTGCAGTGTTGACGTTTTTGTTGACATTTCACCTAACGGGCAAGGAGTTAGTGTCGAGGTGAAATCAATGACGGAGCGCTTTAGTGGCACGTTAACAACCCATGCCAGAGGCAGGGCGACGCGTCTGATGGTAGACGATAATGTTGTGTGCGATCTCACGGGGCTGATGCGCGAGATGCACACTATCACTCCTCCAACAAAGGAATTATCGAGCACGCACTTCCACTATGGGCCGCGCTGGCACAGCGTACAACAACTGTATGGCAATACCGCCCAGACTCAGGTTTTCGCAACGCTGGCCCTGCCCACCGTTGCCGCTAATGATACGATCGCACTGCACCCTGCGCTGTTGGACATCGCCAGCAGTGTTGTCGAACAACTGCCTGGTTTTCATACTGATTCGGTACCTTTCCTTTATCAGGATTTACGCCTGTACCGCCCGTTGCCGAACACCTTACATGTGGCGCTGACTGTCAATCGGCACGATGAGGAGGGTGACAGCTACGCTTTCACGCTCTACGACATGGCAGGCGAGATGGTTGCCCGCTGTGCGGCAATGGTGAAGCGCAAGGTACAGCTCCACATACAAGATGTCGATGACGACACGCGACTGCGCGTGCCCAGTGCCGATAACTACCAACTGCGGCTGGCCGCTGAGGGGGAGGGGGCAGGAAAGCTAGCGTTGTGCCCTACGCCGCGCTTAGCGCTGGGGGATTCACAAGTAGAGATTGAGGTACTGGCCACCGGACTGAACTTTAAGGATGTGCTGTTCACCACGGGATTGCTCCGGCAGCAGCCGGGTGAGGCTCCGCTGCAATTGGGACTGGAGTGCGCCGGACGCATTACTCGCGTGGGTAAAAATGTCACTGAATTTGCCCCGGGAGAGGATGTTATGGCGGTGCTAAACGGTGGTTTTGTCCAGTACGCACGGGTAGAAAGCGATTGCGTAGTGAGAAAACCAGCCCATTGTCGCATCGAACAGGCGGCTGCGCTGCCTATCGCATACCTCACCGCCTATTACGCACTGGTGGTGCGCGCTAATTTGCAACCCGGAGAACGAGTATTGATCCACAGTGCGGCGGGGGGCGTTGGCTTGGCTGCGCTACATATTGCCAAACGCTGCGGAGCACAGATTTTCGCCACAGCAGGTAGCGAGCAGAAACGCGATTACTTGCTTTCGCTAGGCGTACATGCCGTAGCTGATTCACACGACGAACAGTTCGCTGCCACTCTGCTGACCGCATCGGACGGACAGGGGATGGATGTGATCCTTAACTCCCTCACAGGCCGTCTGCTTGACGCTAGCCTCGCGCTGCTGGCACCGCTGGGCCGTTTTCTTGAGCTGGGCAGCAAGGACATTGTGGAAGACAAAGCGCTACCGATGCGTTTCTTCGCCCAAGGCGGCACCTTTATTCCGATTAATTTTCACGCGGCGCATGGTGCGTTTAGTCGCTACCTGCAACAGATTGTCGCTTGGATAGATGATAACACGCTACCGCTCCTTCCATGCAAATCCGTACCATTGCCCGAGGTTGCACGCGCCTTCGCCACCCTGACCACGCCGCAGCATATTGGCAAGGTGGTGGTAACGCATCGCACTGCGGCAGGCATGGACCGGCTGAACGCCATGATAGCAGAAAGGCGCCTCGGCGGCTATGCGCTCAGCATGAGCAATGCCGAGGTGATGCGCCAATTGTGGCCGATACTGAACACTCGCAGTCCGTGGGCGCAACTGCTGCTCTCACCTCGGGCGATCGATAGATTAGCGCGGGGCAACCGGGTGGATCGCGGTGTACCGTCTGCCGCTAACGATACGATTACTCAGCAGACAGTGAAAAAGCGGCCCCGTCCGGAAATTGGCGTGCCTTACAGCCCCGCGACACGTGAAGTGGAACGCGTGCTCTGCCAAATCCTGGAAGAGTATCTGGGTCTGGATAGAGTAGGCATTGACGACAACTATGCCGAATTAGGGGCAACCTCACTCGATATGGTGCAACTGAGTGGGCAAATGGCGCGTCACTATCCGCAAGTGAGCGTGGTGTCGCTGTACAACCACGCCACCGTGCGCCAGCTGGCGACGTTTTGCCAGCCCCCGGAGGGCGAGTCAAATGCGCCATCACCACAGCCTGCAGTACAGACGAATACGCGCGCGAATCAGATAGCAAAACGTGCTTTGCAAATTGCGAAAAATACTGCGCGCAGTCACACGTCTTTGCATTAATCCGGGCGCCTCCTCGCCCTGAAGAAAGGTAATGAAGTTTATGGAATACGCAAGCGAAATGAACGGCATGGAAATCGCCATTATTGGTATGGCGGTCCGTTTCCCGCAGTCCCGGACGTTACACGAATTCTGGCATAACATCGTTCAGGGTAAAGAGTGCGTCACCTTCTTTAGCGAGGAGGAGTTGCTGGCCGAAGGCGTCGAACAGAGTACTCTGGACAACCCGGCCTATGTACGGGCCAAGCCCTATATCGAGGGCATATGCGACTTTGATGCTGCATTTTTCGGTTACAGTCACAAAGAGGCGCAGACTCTGGATCCGAAATCCCGCGTATTACATGAAGTTGCCTACCATGCGCTGGAAGATGCAGGCTATGCCCAACGTACCAGCGATCTGATCACCGGGGTATTCGTGGGGGCGTCAGAAGATGTGGATTGGCTACGGCGTTCGCTGTCACAGATTGGCGGCGATGCGCTGAATCGTTTTGAGTCTGGCATCTATGGTCATAAGGATCTGCTCGCACATCTCATTGCCTACAGTCTCAATCTCAACGGTCCGGTGTATAGTCTCTACACCAGTTGTTCGACTTCTCTGAGTGCAACGCATATCGCTTGCCGCAGCTTGTTGTTTGGCGAATGTGATCTGGCGTTGGCGGGTGGAATTACTATCGATTTACCGCAGAAGTCAGGCTACTTCTGTCAACAGGGCATGATCCACTCCACCGATGGCCACTGCCGTCCTTTTGACAGTCAGGCTTCTGGCACCCTGTTTGGCGATGGCGCGGGTGTGGTTGTGCTTCGGCGTTTGGAAGATGCTCTGGCAGCGGGCGATCGCATCTATGCGGTGATCCGGGGTAGCGCGGTCAACAATGACGGTAAACAAAAAATCGGTTTTGTCGCGCCTGGTCATGAGGGACAGAAGGCGGTCATTTGTGCGGCCTGTCATCTGGCAGAAGTAAGCCCAGAAAGCATCGGCTACGTTGAAACCCACGGTACCGGCACCCGTATTGGCGATCCTATCGAGTTCGCTGCGTTGACGGAGGCGTTCGATACTTCACACCGCCAATACTGTGCACTAGGGGCTGTAAAGGCGAATATTGGCCACACCCACGCGGCGGCGGGCGTGGCTGGGTTAATCAAGACGGCGCTGGTACTTCATCACCGGACCATTCCGCCGCTCGCCAACTATCAAATGCCTAACTCGAAGCTGGATCTGGCGCATTCACCGTTTTATATCCCGATACAGCCGCAGGAGTGGCCCGCATCGCGGATGCCGCCCCGCGCTGGCGTCAGTTCTTTTGGCATTGGCGGTACTAATGTGCATATGATTTTGGAAGGGCTGAATCCTGCGGTGCGCGATGACCATGACCAAGTGCGAGCACCGGTGTTTATCCCTCTCTCCGCGCCGTCTTTCGAGCAGTTGGATGAGCTGACGCAACAGCTTACCCCGTTGCTGGCTACCCTTGATGCGTCAACGCTAGCCTACACACAACAAGTGGCGCGCCCCGTGTTTGATTGCCGCCGAGTGATACAAGTGGAAAACGATGGTACGCAAGCGATGCTGGCATCGCTGGATAACCTAATGCCCGACGCTCCTTGGGGCCTACACTGTCCAGATCTACGTACTACGAACGATTGTACTTACGCACAGTGGCTGGCGCATTCGGCACATTATCAACGCGAAGCGACTGCTCTGACGGCATTACTCGACGGCATGAATATTCCACCCGCTTATTGCCACGCTGAAACGTGGGCGGCACAAGCGAACAGCAGCCTGCTAATCAGAGGCTGCCAGACTATCGCCGCGCTAAAAACCTGGATGAACCTGCTACCGACATTAACACTGCTGTCGGGTGCTGGAACAGGCCTTTTGCCTGCCGCTGCAGCCAGTGGCATGATTGCGACGCAAGACGTGTTGCATTTGCTGTGGGAAATGGAGCAAAAGGCGCTTCATCTCTGGCTTCCTGAGCGCCATGAACCTATCCCCGGCTACGTGCTGGCTTGGCAAGGAAATCCCATCACCGATGCACAGCGTAACGACAGAGGGTTTTGGAGTGAAGCGCTGTTGGCAGATACCCGAGAACTGGGGGAGGGCGTTCACAGTATCAACTGGGTTAGGCTGCCGCCGGAAATAAGAGAAGACGTTGATGTATTGCGCTACGTGGCGCAACTGTGGTGTGCAGGTATCAATGTGGATTGGGCCGTGTGGTACGGCACTCCGCTGCCGCAACGCGGGAGCGCATCAGCATATCCCTTCGCACACAACCACTACCCATTGCCTGGACGGGTAATGGGTAGTGTGGAGACCCAACCCGAAGCAGGACCCGAAACGCACCACCCTTATCAGGCACGTCCCGTGTTAAGCGTACCTTTCGTAGCCGCACACTCGCGGGGTATGCAGTATATCACAGGTCTGATGGAACTGTTGCTGGAAATATCGCCGGTCGGGGTGGACGACGACTTTTTTGAATTAGGCGGGCATTCGCTGCTGGTGACGCAATTGACCTCCCGTTTAGAACGCGATTTCAACGTACATATCGATCTTTTGACCCTGATGGAAAACCCCAATCCGCGCAATATCTACGCGCATATCGCGGCGCAACTGGGGGGCGAAGACAACCTCGAAATAGCCTGTCAGTAAAGGAGCTCAATGATGAACGTGGCGGTAATAGGTGCAGGAGTAATGGGAACTGGCGTCGCTCATAACATGGCGCAATACGGCATATCAACTAACGTTGTGGATATTTCTCAATCTCAGTTGGATAAATGCCGACAGATGATCGAAGCGAACTTACGCTTATATAATTTTCACCCGCAGCATAAAAAAAAGACGCATAGCACAGCGGAGATAATGGAAAATATCCGTTTCACAACTGAGTTGGACGACATTGTAGAATGTGATTTGGTGATTGAGAATATTACTGAGGATATAGAGAAAAAAAATGCACTATACACACGGATGAATACGATCTGCGGCGCGTCGACAGTGTTTGGTGTTAATACGTCCGCCATATCTATCACTGCGTTGTCAAAATTAATGCGACATCCGGAGAATGTAGTCGGCGTCCATTTTATGAACCCGGTACCGCTGATGCACACCGTCGAATTAATCCGTGGTGTACATACTGCAGAGCGTACACTGAACATATTTCACCACTTATTTGCTCAGTTGAATAAAACCGGCATCGTGGTCAATGATTCTCCGGGCTTTGTCACTAATCGTGCCATGATGATTTTTGTTAACGAAGCCATATTTATGGTGCAGGAGCAGATCGCCCGTGCTGAGGATATCGATACGTTGTTTAAAACCTGCTTCGGGCACAAGATGGGGCCACTACAAACTGCCGATTTGATTGGCTTGGATACGATTTTGCAATCGTTGCAGGTGCTATATGAAAGTTTTAATGATGATAAGTATCGCCCCAGCTTTTTATTAAAGAAAATGGTCGATGCAGGGTATTTGGGCGTGAAATCAGGGCAGGGGTTTTATCGCTATCAACAGACGTACGCCGAGCAGTGATTCTGGGTTAACCAGATAGGGATATGAATATGAAAAAGCAAGATATGAAAGCCGCCATTCGGGAATTTCTTTCACGCTCATTACGTGGGCATACGTTGAACGATGATGACGATATTTTTTCTCTCGGGCTTGTCCATTCGTTATTTACTGTGCAAATCATACTGTTTATAGAAAAAAATTTTCAGGTTGAGCTGGAAGTGAGTGAGTTGAAAACAGAACAGATTGCTACCGTCAATAAAATAGTGGAGCTCATTCAGCGACAAACAGGCCTGGAGTAAACTATGTGCACTGAAAATTATGAGCTGGCTCAGCAAGAGGCAGTCCTGTTTGCCAAACAACATCTCGCCCTGGCTGCACAGAATATTGAACGTCAGCAGTTTATTGTGCCAGACATTATTTCTTGCGTGGCGCAGGCCGGGTACTTAGGTGCGTCAATCCCCCAAAAATATGGCGGACGAGGTTACGATTCTTATCAACTGTGCGCTTTGCATGAAGTGATGGCTGGGGTTCACGGTTCGTTAGAAAATCTCATAACAGTGACTGGCATGGTCAGCACGCTGCTGCAACGCGTGGGCAGCGCAGCGCAAAAAGCCCATTATTTGCCAAAGCTGGCAACGGGGGAATTGATCGGCGCGATTGCCCTCACAGAGCCGAATATCGGCAGTGACTTAGTGAACGTGGAAACAGAATTACAGCAGGATGGCGACGGTTGGCGGCTGAACGGGAAAAAGAAATGGATCACGCTAGGGCAGATTGCTGATTTTTTTATTGTTTTAATCCACTGTGGTAATCAATTAGCGACAGTGCTTATCGATCGCAATACCGACGGCTTTACTATCACTCCACTCAACGACATGTTGGGGTTACGCGGCAATATGTTGGCAGAGCTGCATTTTAATGACTGCCGCCTGAAGGAGGATGCATTGCTCGGTCCGCTCACCCCTGGGGTACCGCTGGCGGTGAATTTTGCGCTCAATGAAGGGCGGTTCACCACCGCTTGTGGCAGCCTAGGATTATGTCGGGCCGCTGTGGATGTGGCAGCGCGCTACATCCGCCAGCGTAAACAGTTCAAGCGGCGGTTATTTTCTCATGGCATTGTTCAGCACTTGTTTGCCACAATGCTGACCCAAACGCGCAGTGCGCAACTAATGTGCTTCAGCGCGGCGGAATACCGCGAAACGCTGCACCCGGCCATGATAAACCAAATCCTGATGGCGAAGTATGTCGCTTCCAAAGCTGCGGTGGACGTGGCCGGGAAGGCGGTGCAACTGCTCGGTGCGAATGGTTGCCATGCCGATTATGCCGTCGAACGTTACTACCGCGACGCCAAAATCATGGAAATCATCGAAGGGACATCGCAAATTCATGAAATCCAAATTGCGATGAATTACATGATGGGGAGTGAAGCATGACGAAGGATGTCGCACTGATGTTCCCTGGCTCCGGTTCGCAATATGTAGGCATGGCACGGTGGCTGTATGAGCGTTATCCGCAGGTGCGTACTCTGTTTGATGAAGCTAGCCAGATCACGGAACGGGACATGGCAGCGCTGTGCCTGTCGGGTACTTTGGTACAACTTGCTGAGCCGACGGCAATGGCGCTGGCTATCTATACCACCAGCGTGGCCCACTTTGTCGCGTGGCAGCAGTTTTTGGCGCAAACCGGTGTCCATGTCAACCTACGTTATATGTTGGGTCATAGTTTGGGCGAATATGCTGCGCTGACCTGTAGTGGTGCGCTGAGCTTTTCCCAAGCACTGGCGCTGGTGGCGATGCGTAGCCGTTTAGCCAGTGAGATCGCCCGCGAAATGGACGCGAGTACCACTATCATCAAGCAAGGGAATCAGGCACTGGTGGCAGCGGCGTGCGAGGTGGCGGAGCGTGAAACCCGACAGCAGGTCGGTATTGCCTGCTTCAATTCGCCGCAACAGTTTATGTTATCCGGACAAAACTCGGCCATTATCGCCGCCGAGCAATACCTGCTGGATCATGATCGCCAAGTCGAAGTAGTGCCGCTGATTGGTGGTGTTCCTTACCACAGCCCACTATTGAAACCTTGCGGACAGCAATTGCGCAAGGCGCTGGATCGCTGCGAATGGCGACGTCCGTGCTGCCCAGTGATCTCCAATGTCAACGCTCAACCCTATCCCGATACGGTCACGCCAGTCCAGTGGCTAGAACAACAGCTCTCTCAGCCAGTGCAGTGGCAGCGCTCTCTCACCTACCTGACAGGACACTTGTCACCGATCGCGATAGAGATCGGTCCGCAAAGTGTGCTGAAAAACCTGCTGCTGGAGAATCGCTATCCAGCACCAGTTTACGCATTTGACAATCGTCATGATCGTGCGCAACTAGCATTGGTGCTGGGGGATAACATGGCGGTGAAGACCGATCCGGAAGCCGTGCGCCGCCAACGCATCACGCTGCTCACTAACGCCCTGACAGCCACACGCCATCACCGCGCCGCCGATGTGGCTGCCAGTGCGCAATTGAAAGAATTGCTCAGTCGTTTTTTTGAGCGCATCCAGCAGATTGAGCAGCGCGGCACATCCAGCGAAGAGGACATTGCTTTTTTGCATGAGCTTCTTGAACAGGGATTTCAACTCAAAGGCAGTAGTCAGGCAGAAATCGACGCCTGCCACGCGCGGTTGGCTTCCGACAACGGCGGACAGGCGTAACCCGTCACGCCATTTTACGTACTTATCTCGCTTTGAAGGCCAGAGTTATGGAACAGCAAGGGATTATGAGACAGTTGCCTACCGACGACCAAACGATAGTCGACTATTTGTATCGTATCGCCGGAGAATATGGGGAAAAAGCCGCTGTATTGATGGGGGACGCGGCGCTGAGCTATCACGATCTTAATGCACGCTCTAACCAACTGGCGCATTATCTGCGTGGGCTGGGGATCGGCGAGGATCGTGTGGTAGCTATCCGCCTGCCGCGCGGCATGGCAATGCTGATTGCCATTTTCGCTATTGTAAAAGCTGGTGGTGCCTATTTACCGCTGGCGTACAATGCACCGCGCAGCCGCATTGAAAATATACTGAGCAACAGCGGCGCTGTTTGTCTGATCGGTACTGACGATGGTGATCGCTGGCCGATTCCTCGCGTCGAAATCGACAGCGCGGCGGTCAGTGCCATGCCAACGACGGATCTGCGTTACCGACCACATGCGCGGCAACTGGCGTATATTATTTACACCTCCGGTTCCACCGGTGTCCCTAAAGGGGTGGCGACGGAACATGCAGCGCTGCTAAACCGAATTGTCTGGATGCAGAACGCTTATCCTATCAGTTCTCAGGACGTGCTGTTTCAGAAGACGGTGTACACCTTTGACGTCTCTGTCTGGGAGATGTTCTGGTGGGCGATGTACGGCGCATCTGTAGTGCTGTTACCGTCCGGACTGGAGAGCGATCCGCGAACCTTGGCTCGACTGATTCAGCGTCACCGCGTGTCGGTTGTGCACTTTGTCCCTTCGATGCTGAACCTGTTTGTCGAGTATCTGGAGATGAAACAGGATCCTCGTTTGACCGCCTCATTGCGATTAGTGTTTTCCAGCGGTGAGAAACTCACGGTCCACAGTGTGGCTCGCTTTTATCAATCGGTGGCGCAGGGTGATCTTATAAATCTCTATGGCCCGACCGAAGCAGCAATCGATGTCAGTCATCACCGCTGCCTGCGCGGGTACGACTACGACGATATCCCTATCGGTCAAGCGATTGACGGTTGCCGACTCTATGTGCTGGATGACCATGGTAATCCGGTAGCAGACGGCGAAGAGGGCGAACTGTATCTCGCTGGTATCGGGCTGGCACGTGGCTATCTCAACAACGTGGCGTTAACTGATCGCTGTTTTACTATACATCCAACTTTGCGCCATTTAGGGAAACCGGAGCGGCTGTATAAAACTGGAGATCTGGTGTGGCGCGACGGGGAAAGCCAACAAATTCATTACATTGGCCGTAATGATTTTCAGATTAAAATTAGAGGGTTGCGCGTTGAATTGGGAGAAATCGAAGCCCATGCGATGCGTTTCCCGGGGGTACAGCAGGCAGTCGTGGTGGCGGATCAGGATGATCCCGACAATCAGTTGATTTACGCTTTTGTCGTCAGTAGCGTGCCGCTCAATTTGGCGGCCTTAATGGACGCACTGTCCAAAAACTTGCCTGCCTACATGCTGCCGAACCGTTTGTTGGCAATGTCAGAGTTACCACTCTCCGACAATGGCAAGTGCTGTCGTAAAACGTTGCTCGACTTGGCGCGGGCGTACTCAGCCAGTCGCGTCGATTTACGTGAAACTCCCGCCGTGCGCTACCTACCGTTGTCATCGGCTCAATCGTCGATGTGGTTTATGCAACAATTGGCGCCGCATACTGCACTATACAATAACCCCACCGCCTTGCTGCTTGAAGGAGAACTGGATCGCACGCGGATGGACGGCGCGATTCGTCAATTGATGAGTCGGCATACTCTGTTACGTGCTATGGCGGAAACCCACAATGGACAACCAGTATTGGCGGTGCCTCAGTGCGTATCGTCGCAGGCGTTGCTGACCATAGTGCCACTCCCCTCGGTGAGTGATGATAACGCGCTACAGGCGATGATCAACCAGCGTGCGGCACACCCCATGCCCTTAACGTCAGGCACACCGCTGTGCCGGTTTGAACTGTTGACGATCGATGACGATCGTAGCGTATTGTTGATTCATCTGCACCACATCATCAGTGATGGCTGGTCGAAAGGCGTTTTGTTACGCGAATTGCAGGCCGCATATAACGGTGAATCGCTGACGCCAGAACCGTTGTTGGAGTATGCCGACTACATGGAGTACCAAGAAGAGTGGCGTCAGAGTGACGCCTATCAGGACGCGATGCGTTACTGGCAAAATACCCTGGCGGGGACGTTGCCGATTCTTGATATCCCCACCGATCAACCGCGTCAGAAGGTGGCACGTTACCAAGGCGCGTTTGTTGCCTTCGCATTGTCTGCCAACACATGCGAGCGAGTGTTGGCGGCGGCGCGTGCGCAGCGCGTGTCGTTGTATAACTATCTGCTGACCGCCTTCGTCCTCCTGCTGCATCGTAATGCGCGTCAACAGGAATACATCGTCGGTATGCCGATTGCTGCGCGGCTGACGAAAGAACAGGAGCATATGATCGCGCCGCTGGTCAACGTACTACCGCTGCGCTTACCTCTTGACGAAGCGGCATCGTTTTCCGAGTTAGTACAGACGATCAGAGGTATTCTGTTTGCCGCTTTCAGGCACCAGCGTCTCGAATTTACCGACATAGTGCGCGCAGTGAATGTGGATCGCAGCGCCGGACATTTCCCAATATATCAGTGCATGTTCCAACTCGACAATATGCCTCTGGCGAGCCCGACACTAAACGGTGTCAACGTTACACCATTATTGTTGGATACCAGTGCATCTCAGGTGGATATTTCGCTAAGTATGCAGCATATCGATGGGCGCATCACCGGCACTTTCGAATACGACGCTGGGTTATACAGTGCGGATCGTATTCAGCACCTGGTGGCGCAGTGGAGAGAACTGCTAGATGAGGCCAGCAGCCAACCCACGCAGTTAGTCCGCGATTTGATTCGTTTCACCCCTCGAGAGCACGCTTGGCTGGCGCGGCACAACGCCACTGAAGTTGCTCTGCCGCCCGTAGATAACCTGCTGGCGCTAGTGTTACCGCACTGCCAGCAGCGCCCTACACAGGTGGCTTTGCGCCACGCTGACGACGCCATGACCTATGGCGAATTGCAACAGGCCACGATGCAGATGTGTACTTGGCTGCGTGCGCAAGGCGTAAAACGCGGAGAATCTGTCGCACTGCAACTGCCTTTTTGTTTCGAATTGATTATCGCACAATTGGCGATCCTCTCTTTGGGGGCGAGCTATGTGCCGCTGGATGGTAACGCGCCAGCGGCCCGCAATGCCCTGATCTTGGCGCAGGCAACGCCGTGCATGCTGCTGGTGGCGCAACCGCTGGAATCCCCTCATGGGCTGACGATACCTTGGGTGCTAGTGCCTGACTGGCGTAGCCTGCTGACAGAAATACCGAACCTGCCAGTTAGTGTTGCGCCAGATGCTTTAGATTGCGATGCGGTGGTGATCTTTACCTCCGGTACTACCGGGCAGCCCAAAGGCGTCCGACTCAGCCAACGTAATCTGGTCAACTTAACCGCATCCTTTATATCCAGCTATCAAGTGACGCATCAGGATGTTCTGCTACCCATTACCTCAGTCGCGTCTGCTAGCTTTGTCGGGGAGGTACTGCCGCTGCTCGCCGCTGGCGGTACCTTAGTATTGGCGCAAAAAGCGCAGAGTTTGGATAGTGATGCGCTCATTGCGCTGCTGGCATCTCAGCGGGTGACTATCCTGAGCACCACCCCATCGCTTTCTGCCAGCCTCTCTGTGCTGGCTCAGTCGATGGGATCGCTGCGCTTGTTTCTGTGCGGTGGTGAAGCGTTAGAGTATGAGCAGATAGCGCCGCTTCTGCCGCACATGGCAGTGGTTAACGGTTATGGCCTGACCGAAAGCGGTATCTGCTCGACCTACTTTCCTGTCGCAAAGCGTAGGGAGCAAGAAACGGGAGCATTGCCCATTGGCCGCCCGATTCAGAACACCCAAGCTTATGTGGTGGATGCATATAATCGTTTGGTACCGCCAGGTGCCTGTGGAGAACTCTGTTTCTCTGGTCTGGGCATTTCGCCCGGCTACCTTGATGCACGACAGGATCCCGAGCGCTTTGTCGAGTTGCCGGAATACCCTGGCGTTCGGGTGCTGAAAACTGGCGATCGTGCTCGTTGGGCAACCGACGGGATGTTGTTCTATCTCGGCAGACAAGATCGCCAAGTGCAGATCCGTGGATACCGAGTTGAACTGGGCGACATCGAAAGCCTACTGAAACAGCATCCGGATATTGCTGATGCGTGGGTCGATGTGCGACGCAATGCGGCGGCAACGCCGCTACTAGTGGCCTTCTATTGCAGCGTCAACGGCGTTGCGCTGGATGCTCAGCAATTGCGCGTATGGCTCAGCCTGCGGCTTCCGTTGCATATGCTGCCGTTGCTCTACGTGCCGCTGAGCGCCATGCCGCTAGGTGTAAACGGCAAAATCGATCCCCAGTGCCTGCCGCTGGTCGATCTGCGGCAGTTGGAAGGGCCGGGCGAGTATGTCCCTCCGGCAACCGAACTGGAACAGCGTCTGGCGGAGATCTGGCAGCAGTTGCTTGGCCTGGAGCGTGTCGGCACCACCACAAATTTCTTCGATCTCGGTGGACACTCACTTCTGCTAGTACAGATGCAGCAATACATCGGGCAGCAGTGCGGTCAGCACGTGGCGTTGGTTGACCTGCTGCGCTTCACTACCATCAAACGCTTGGCGGAATTTCTGCTGGCCCCGGACGCAGCGCAAGGGACCACAGGAGATCAGACACAACTGCGTGCGGCGAAGCAGCGTTTGGCCTTTGGTCACACGCGCTGGGCAGCCACAACCGACAGTCATCACTGATTCCACTGAATGAAACGCGTGATAAACCTGAATATAGGGGGAAAGCAACATGGCAGAGAATGATTTTGGTATAGCTATCATTGGGATGGCGGGGCGTTTCCCTCAAGCCGATACGGTACAGGCGTTTTGGGAAAATCTTCTGGCAAGCCGAGAGTGCATTTCCTTTTACAGCGATGAGGAACTGCTGGCGATGGGAATCAGTCCTGAATTTGTTCAGCACCCAGATTACGTCAAGGCCAAAGGGGAGGTAGCTGACATCGATAAATTTGATGCTGCTTTCTTCGGTATCGCACCCCGAGAGGCGGAGCTGATGGATCCTCAGCACCGTGTCCTGTTGGAAACCGCGTGGGCAGCCTTCGAAGATGCGGGCTATGTGGCTGCCGATTATCCGGGGGATGTGGGTATTTTTGCTGGCAAAAGCATGGATTCCTATTTGATGCTGAACTTGATGCCGCACTTTAAACGCGTTTTCTCTTCTGGCAGTTTGCAGGCGGCCATTGGTAACGACAAAGACAGTATCACTACTACCATCGCCTATCACCTCAACCTGCGCGGCCCGGCGATCACGGTGCAGACTTCCTCATCGACATCCTTGGTGGCGGTGTGCGTGGCATGCCAAAGTCTGTTGACTTGGCAGTGTGACATGGCGATTGCTGGCGGAGTAACGCTGGGGCCACCAGCAAAAACCGGCTACTTGTCGCAGGAAGGTGGGATCACCGCCGCCGATGGCCACTGTCGGGCGTTTTCCGATAACAGCAGCGGATTTGTGCCCGGCACCGGCGCGGGGCTGGTGGTGTTAAAGCGTGTTGATGAAGCGCTGCGTGATGGCGATAACATCTATGCGGTCATCAAAGGATTTGCCGTCAACAACGACGGTTCGGAGAAGATCAGTTATACCGCGCCGAGCGTGGATGCCCAAGCGCGCGCCATTGCTCAGGCACAGCGGTTGGCAGGTTTGACACCGCAGGATATCACTTATGTGGAAGCCCACGGTACCGGTACGCGTTTGGGCGATCCGGTTGAGTTTTCTGCGCTAAGCCAAGCCTTTGCGGGCGCGTCACAAAAGCAGTACTGTGCGCTGGGGTCGGTAAAAACCAATATCGGCCATTTGGATACGGCAGCGGGCGTCGCAGGGTTGATAAAAACCGCGCTGGCAGTGCAGCAGGGAATAATTCCCGCAACATTGCACTTTGAACGGCCCAATGCACAGATCGATCTGACCAATAGTCCGTTTTACATCAACACTACCTGTCAACCGTGGCAACCGGAAAGCGGCATCCGTCGCGCGGGCGTCACCTCGCTTGGCATGGGCGGCACCAATGCCCATGTTGTGCTGGAACAAGCGCCAGCCGTTGACTTGCAAGCGCGAGCGCCTGTACCTGCCTACAGTATTTTGCCGTTTTCTGCCAAGACCGACAGTGCCTTATCCTCGGGGCTGGCGCGTTTTGCCGATTTTCTGCAACATGAATCGCTGCCGGATAGGCGGGATCTGGCGTGGACACTCTCACAGGGACGTAAAGCCTTCGCACATCGCGCCGCGCTCGTAACCAGAGATCTACATGCTGCCGGGACGCTGTTGCAGCAGGCCGCGACAGCGCCGTTTGCTCGTGGTGTAGCGCAGACACAGCTCGGGCTGGGGCTGTTGTTTTCCGGGCAGGGTAGCCAATATCAGCGCATGGGCCATCAGCTCTATCAGGTTTGGCCGGCCTACGCCGATGCCTTCGACCGTTGCGCGACGTTACTCGAGCGTGAATACCAACTGGATATCCGCCATGAGTTGTTCAGAGCAGAAGTCTCGTTAGCCCAAGGCGAACGCCTTGCGCAAACCTGCCTCACACAACCGCTGCTGTTCAGCGTCGAGTATGCCTTAGCCCAATTGTGGCTCAGTTGGGGAATCACGCCAACGGTAATGATTGGTCATTCGCTGGGCGAATGGGTGGCAGCGACGTTGGCAGGCGTGTTCTCTTTAGAGGATGCGTTGCGCTTGGTGGCGCGTCGAGCAGAGCTGATGCATCAGGCACCAAGCGGTGCCATGTTGATGGTGGCGCTGCCCGAAGCACAGATTCGCGCACTGATTACCGCCCCGCTGGCGATTGCCGCTGTTAACGCCCCTGACTATTCGGTTATCGCCGGGCCTACGTCGGAGATCCTCGCCGTCAGCCAGCGTCTGACGGAGCAGAACATCATCAACAAACGATTGCATACCTCTCATGCCTTCCACTCTAGCATGATGCAAGATGCGGCGCAGGCGCTACGTCAGGCATTTGAGAATGTACGACTGAACCCGCCGACGCTCACCATCATCTCTACCGTAACCGGCGCGCACGTCAGTGCCGACACTCTCACCACACCGGACTACTGGATTGAACAGATGCTGATGCCTGTGCAGTTCTCCGCTGCACTGCAAGAGGCGCAAGCTACATTTGATGTCGATTTTCTGGAAATCGGGCCAGGTGCCACCCTGACCCAACTGACCAACGGTCATGCATTAGGTGATCGTCTCGCGTTCAGCTCGCTGCCAGCAGGTGCCCGCAGCAGCGATGAGCACAAACATATCTTAGATACCGTGGCAGCGCTTTGGGTGCGAGGGCATAACATCGATTTGTCTGCGTTTGCAGGTGAGCAACCGCGCCGTGTCTCTCTACCGACCTACGCCTTTGACAAAATCCGTTACTGGGTCGACAGTCCAGAAGAACAGAGGAGCGCCGTAACGCCGGTGGCGGACGCGGGAAGTGTCATCCCTAGCGAACCGTCGGTGCGCCGTCAGCCGCGTCCGGCGTTTTCGGTGCCTTACGCGGCTCCAGAGAGCAAAACGCAGCGCGGCTTAGTGGCGATTTGTGAAGCATTGCTGGGAATTGACGGCTTGGGCATTGACGACAACTTCTTCGAAGCTGGCGGACATTCATTGATGCTGGGCATGTTGCTGGCGCAGGTACAGGAACGGTTCGCCGTCACTCTTTCCTTTTTCGACGTGATGGAGGATGCCAGCGTGCGCGCGTTAGCGCAGTTGGTCGAGCAGGAGCAGCAGGATGATGGAGGGTCCGCACTTGCCGTGCTAGTTAACGACATGATTAATGAGTGACGTTGGCAAAAGTATTTAACACAGCGAAAAGGAAAGGACGGTCATGACGATACATCATGCCGCATTGGCGCGAATGTTACCGGCGGAAAAAAAGGAAAAGCTATTACGACAGTTGGCGCAATCAGGCGTGTCGCCCAGCCGCATTCCCATCATCAAAGCGGATCCGGCGCAGGCAATCCCGCTGTCGTTTAATCAGGAGCGGTTGTGGTTTTTGCAAAAATACGACAGTACCGCCACTAACTACAACCTTTATGTGGTGTATCGTTTGCATGGCGTGGTGGATATGCCGATGCTCACGGAGGCATTGCGCCATGTGCAAGCACGCCACGCCATCTTGCGTACCCGTATCATAGTACGTAACGATCGGCCTTGCCAGGTGATAGATGATGCGTCTTCGTTAGTTCTCGATACGGTCACGCTGGCAGCGCAGGCCCCAACTTCAGCGCTAGATGCGGTAATTCAGCAGGTGATAAACACCCGGTTCGATCTGGCACGCGGTCCTCTGTGGGGGGTAACTCAGATTATTCAACCCGATCAAGGTTGTCATTTGGTGTTTTGCGCGCACCATATCATCATCGACGGTATCTCGTTACGGCTATTGTTCGATGAGTTACAGCAGCAGTATGCTCGATTGCATGCTGGTAATGAAACGTCGCTGCCTCCGCCGCCGCTGCAATATGCCGATTATGCCTTCTGGCAGCGCGAATGGTTCCAGGATACCTTGCTGGCGAACGAACTTGCCTACTGGCGTGCGCGTTTGCAAGACGCGCCTCTGCTGTCGACATTTCCATCGCTGCACCCGCGCCCGGCACAACCCTCTACACATGGTTCCCGGTTCAGCATCACCCTGGATGAAACATTAAGCCTCGCGTTGAAACACGTAGCCCGCACGCAGGAAACAACGCCGTTCGTGCTGATGCTGACTGCCTTCCAACTGGTGCTGATGCGTTACGCTCAGCAACAGCGATTGGTGATAGGCATGCCAGTATCGGGGCGCATTCGCCCGGAATTGCAGAGTAGCATTGGTTATTATGCCAGCACTGCGGTTATCTACACCGATTTTAATGGGGTTGAGGTAGGGCGCGAGGCGCTCCAGCGTGTGAAGGCCAGCGTGAAAGAGACGCAGGGGCGCCAGCAACTGCCGTTTGAAAACTTGGTGAATATGCTGGATCTCCCTCGCAGCCTTTCCCATTCACCGTTGTTCCAGATCCTCTATATCTACCATAACCACGTGACCCCACGCGCTTTTACCTTGGCTGGTGCGTATTGGGAGCAGGTGACGTATCACAATCAGACCGTCAAATACGACATGACAGTCGAGGTGTTCCAAAACGACGCCACGTTCGACGTCTCCTTTGAGTACGATTTGGGGTTATACGATGCTGATGTGGTGAAGCAGATTGCCGAGGCGCTGCGTCAGCACTGCTTATCGTTGACATCATCACTGGAGACCCCGATAGGGGCGATCCCTCTGCATGCACCGGAGACCGCAACGCCGCGGCGTGATCCGCTCAACGCCACTAACGTCCCGTGGCTCGGGCCGCAGGATGTGCTGCGTATCATTGAACAGCGCTGTGTGCAGCACCCAAAG
This sequence comes from Klebsiella sp. KPN54798, assembly GCF_021184225.1. Lineage (NCBI taxonomy): Bacteria > Pseudomonadati > Pseudomonadota > Gammaproteobacteria > Enterobacterales > Enterobacteriaceae > Klebsiella > Klebsiella sp. KPN54798. The sequence continues at coordinate 1,808,054 of NZ_CP089234.1, forward strand.
CAACTGGCAATACAGCAGCATGACGGCACACTGACCTACGCTGAGCTCTGGGCGCGTGTGCAGTTCATCGCGATGCGTTTTCGAGCGCATGGCATACAACCGGGCGATCGTATTGGCGTGCTGTTGCCACGTCACAGGGATGTGATTGCAACCATGTTGGCGACGTGGTTTGTGGGGGCGTGCTACGTGCCGTTCGATATTCATCAGCCTGCCGCGCGTTTGCAACGCCTTATGCAACGCGCGCGTTTGGTCTGTCTGGTGGTCCGTCAGCCGGGAGAGTGGGGTGAAATTGTACAACTGTCGTTGCCGGAATTGATGCAGGACATGTCGAATGCGATCCGGTATTCTACACCTTGCGCGCTGTTGCCGGATATGCAGGCCTACCTGTTGTTTACCTCCGGCAGTACCGGTGAACCTAAAGGCGTGTGCGTTGTTCACCGCGGGTTGCTGAACTTGTTGTTGGATATGCAGCGTACCTTTGCGGTTGGCTCGCAAGACCGGCTGCTCTCGGTGACGACGCCAACATTTGATATCTCATTCTTGGAGTATCTGTTGCCGCTGATCTCCGGTGCGAGTCTCTATCTGACAGAGGCGGAACGCGCCGCAGACAGCTTCCGTATGATTCCGCTGATTGCCGACTATCGACCAACGCTGATGCAGGCGACGCCCTCGTTCTGGCACGGGCTGTTGATGGCGGGTTGGCGTGGCGACCCGGAACTATGTGTGCTGGCAGGCGGTGAAGCGCTGCCAACGAAAGTGGCGGAAGAACTGTTGCGCTGTTGTGGTTCATTGTGGAACCTCTACGGTCCCACCGAAACAACCATTTGGTCGCTGAAATCGCAGATAACCCAAGCGGAAAACATCACCCTCGGCGCTCCCATTGCCAATACCCGTATATACATTCTGGACAATGAGGGCCATCCAGTGCCGCAAGGCGTTGACGGCGAGCTTTACATCGCCGGGGATGGTGTGGCGCAAGGGTATGATGGGCAGCCTGAGTTGAACGCACAGTTCTTCTTGTCAGAACCAGGGGTCCCCGGTGGCAGGATGTTCCGCACTGGCGATCTGGTCAGGAGTGATGCGCAGGGGCAGTTGTTTTTTGTTGGGCGCAAAGATAGCCAGATCAAACTGCGCGGTTATCGTATTGAGTTAGGCGAAATTGAACGGACGTTGGCACGGCATCCGCATGTGGACGCCGCGGTGGTGGCCTGTATTGAAAGAGCACCGTTACACAAAGCACTGGCAGCATTCATCATCACCAGTGAGCCTCCCTCGCTATTCGAGCAACTGAAAAACGAGCTTCGGCAGCAACTGCCAGACTATATGGTGCCAACGCTGTGGCAGAGGGTGGCCGACTTCCCGAACACTGACAACGGTAAAATCGATCGTAAGCGGTTAGCGGAAAATTTCGTTGCCGATAGCTCCCTTGTGTCGCCGCAGACGCAAGCGCTGAGCGACACGGAACAGATGTTGCTGGCGCTGTGGATGCGCTATTTGCCGATAAAAAACGTCGATCCTGAGTGCGATTTCTTTCGCTTGGGGGGACATTCGCTGTTGGCGGTAACGTTGGTAGCAGAGATCAACCGCACTTTTCACTGCGCCTTGACCCTGAAGGACATTTTCCACTACTCCACACTACGGGCACTGAGTGCGCGTATTGCACAGCAATCTATCACGGACGCTGCCGCGTCTCAGGATGACTGGGTGATAGTGCACGACCCTGAGCATCGTCATCAACCGTTCCCATTGACGGATGTTCAGCGCGCCTACTGGCTTGGACGACAGACGGGTGCTACCTCGATCGCGACCCACATCTACCATGAATTTGACGTAGAACACTTTAATGTTACGCATTTTACCCATGCGGTGAATGCGCTGATCGCTCGCCATGAAATGCTACGTGCGCGGGTACTCCCCGACGGTACTCAGCAGATTCTGGCGCAAGTGCCGGCGTATCAGTTAGAGCAGCGCGATCTGAGTGCTTTGTCCCCTAACGCACGAAACGATGCCTTGATGGCGATCCGCGATCGGCTGTCGCATCATGTGCATCCCGCAGATCGTTGGCCGCTGTTTGATTTCAGTTATTCGGCTTGCACGGCGCAACATGGCCGCTTGCATTTCAGTCTCGATCTGCTGATTGCCGATGCTCTGAGTATGCGCACGCTACAGCAGGAGTTGATGATGCTGTACCGTGAGCCCCATGTGTCACTGCCGTTGCTACCGTTCTCTTTTCGTGACTACGTGCAGGCGCTGTTGGTAGAGCAGGCGAGTGAAGCCTATGCACGCGATCAGGCCTATTGGCAACGGGCGCTGCCGCAGCTGTATGGCCCACCAACGCTGCCCGTACAGGGCGATTTGGCGCAACTGTCTGCGATCAGGTTCGTACGTCGCCGTCATCGGCTGTCAGCCCACAACTGGGGAGTGCTGAGCGCGCTGGCCCAACGCACACGTATCACCAAGACGGCATTGTTGTTGACAGTCTTTAGCCAAGTGCTGGCACGTTGGAGCCTTAGCCCGACGTTTACGCTCAATCTGACGTTGTTCAACCGCCCGCAGGGTTACCCCAACGCAGAGGCAGTTATTGGTGATTTTACCGCTGTCAGCTTGCTGAATGTTTGTTACGACAGCCAGCACTCTTATGCCCACAACGCTCAGCGTATTCAGGTGCAACTGTGGGAAGATCTCGAACATCGTCGTTTCAGTGGGATCCGCGCCAGCGAGGCGCTGATCCATAGCGGTCGTTTCCATGCGCCGATGCCGGTGGTATTCACTAGTATGTTGGATATCGACGGGGAGACGACTGCGCAAGACCCTCGGGACACAACCCGTTTTACTCTGTGTCCGGACGCCAATATTACCCAAACACCGCAGGTGTGGCTCGATCACCAGGTGATCGAGTTGGCTGGGGAGTTGCATTTCAACTGGGACGCGGTCGAGCAACTGTTTGATACCACGCTGCTGGATCAGATGTTTGGTGCTTATTGTCATGCGCTGCAGGCGCTGGTTGCCATGCCGCAAAGTTGGTGGGGGGTAAATAGTTCTCTGGCGCTGCCCACCGTTAGTGCACCGGTCACGCAGGCCCCTGCACCTACGGCCTTGTTGCACCATGGGTTACTGCGTCAGGCAGCACTGACGCCACAGGAAACTGCGCTGATCAGTCCTATCCGTGAATTGACCTATCGCCAACTGTCGACGGCGGCGGATCATGTGGCCCGCGCCCTGTTAGCGCTGGGCGTGCAGCATGGCGACCGCGTGGCGGTGGTGATGGAAAAAGGCTGGCAGCAGATTGCCGCCGTACACGGCATTTTACGACTGGGTGCGGTCTATCTGCCAGTGGATCCGGTGCTACCGCCACAGCGTCGCCAGCTTTTGCTGACGGTGGGCGAGGTGCGGGTACAAGTAACGCAGCCGGGTCTCACGCAATTGGAGCCGTCGCTGCCCGTGCTGATCATCGACGACGGAATGCTGGACACGCCTGCTGCGCCGTTGCCTGAAGTGGCTGGGGATGTCACGGATCTGGCCTATATCATTTTCACTTCCGGCTCCACCGGTACCCCGAAAGGAGTGATGATCGACCACCGTGCGGCCATGAACACGCTGGAAGACATCAACGAACGCTTTGGCCTCAATGCGCAGGATAGGGTGTTCGGGCTGTCATCATTGAGCTTTGACCTGTCGGTTTACGATGCCTTTGCGCCTTTTATGGTGGGTGCAGCGCTGGTACTGCCGGAAGCAGGACGGGAAAAAGATCCGCGTCATTGGCAGACAGTTATGGTACACGGTCATGTAAGCGTCTGGAATGCAGTGCCCGCACTGATGCAGATGCTGTGCGAATACCACAGCGGCGATCGGATGAGTTATCCGACGTTGCGTCTGGCACTGTTGAGCGGCGACTGGATCCCGCTAACGTTACCGGAGCAGATGCGCGAGCGGCTCAATGAAACGATGGACATCATCAGTCTGGGTGGAGCGACCGAGTGCGCCATCTGGTCGGTCTACTACCCGATAGGTGAGGTGGAATCGACGTGGACCAGTATTCCCTACGGTCGGGGTCTGCGCAACCAGCCAGTATACGTGCTAAATGCGCAACTGGAGGAATGTCCGGTCGGGGTGGAAGGAGAGATTTGCATTGGCGGGATGGGGCTGGCACAAGGCTACCTGAACGATGCAGAGAAAACGGCGGCGAGCTTTGTCTGGCGCGAAGCGAGTGGTGAGCGAATTTACCGCACTGGGGATCGCGGGCGCTACTTTGCTGACGGGCAAGTCGCCTTTTTGGGGCGCAACGATACCCAAGTGAAGGTGAATGGTTACCGTATCGAACTGGGGGAAGTCAAAAGCCACCTTGAACAGCTCGACAGCGTAGGGAGTGCCGCCGTGGTGTGCCACCAGGGACAGCTGTATGCCTTTATCACTGCCGCAGAAAACCTGCATCCTGACGATACTGACGCCCTGTTAGCGCGTGTTCGTGCTCAGTTAGCCGTGCAGTTGCCGTATTACCTGCTGCCCCAACATTTCTTTCTTCTCAAGGTGCTGCCGATGACAGGCAACGGCAAAATTGATCAGGCGGCAATGGTTCAAGAGGTTATCCAACGTATGTCGCAATCTACATCACAGAAGTCGAGGGCCCTCGCGCACGCCTCGCCCTATGAACAGCAGGTGGCCGCTCTCTGGTGCGAGGTACTACAACGAGAACAGATCGGACTGAATGACAACTTTTTTGAAGCGGGGGGCGGCTCAATCCAGATCGTGCTGTTGCATCGCCGTATTGAGGAGATTTTTAAGGTTACGGTACCTATTGCTGAGCTATTTCGCTTAACCACCGTGAAAAGAATTGCCGGTTATTTGCAGGCTATGCAGGACAATGCACGGGCGGTGAATCAAACACAGCAGCGTGATGCTTCCCGATCCCGCGCCCAGCAACGACTTGTACGTCGTCACCAGCGTCAGCGTTAAGGAAAAACTAATGACTTACAGTGAAAGCGATATTGCCATTGTTGGCATGAACTGCCGGTACCCCGGCGTGCACAGCGTTGCGGCATTCGAAACGGTGCTTCGCACCGGATGCAACATTTTGGACCCCAAAGTGACCCCGAGCAACGGCCACAATCACATTACGCTGAACAACGTCTATGAGCACATGGCGGAGTTCGATGCCAACTTTTTTGGCTACAGCCGTGCAGAAGCAGAAATCATGGATCCACAGCAGCGCGTATTTCTGACCTGTGCTTGGGAGATGTTTGAACAAAGCGGTTACAACCCGAAGCAGCACGATGCGCGCGTCGGCCTATATGCGGGCGTGAGTACCAGCTTCTATTTGCTTACTCACCTGATGAACAACCCAGACAAGCTTGCACAACTCGGTGGTCTCCAAATCATGGTCGGCAATGACAAAGATCATTTGACGTCCCAACTGGCTTACCGCCTGAATATTACCGGCCCTTGCGTGACGGTTCAGGCCAGTTGTGCCACCTCGCTGGTGGCAGTGCATCTGGCCTGCGAAGGGCTGCTGAGCGGTCAGTGCGATATGGCGCTAGCGGGTGGCGTCACGTTTCGCATGGAGGAGCAGCGCAGCTATGAATCGCACGGTGATGGGCTGCAAGCAGAGGATGGCCTGATTCATACTTTTGATGCGCAGGCGAGCGGTACGGTCTACAGCAGTGGTTTGGGCATGGTGCTGCTCAAACGGGCTACAGACGCGCAGGTGCAAGGGGATAACATCCTTGCCGTCATCAAGGGAAGCGCCATCAACAATGATGGCGGTGCGCGCAGTGGTTATACCGTGCCGGGTGTTGATGGTCAGGAAGCTGTGATGATTGAGGCGCATAGCTTGGCGGAGGTGACGCCGCAGCAAATTCAGTATCTAGAACTGCATGGCAGCGGCACGCCGTTGGGTGACGCTATCGAATTCGCGGCCATCAAACGTGTGTTTGGGACGCCAGCGCCGAATGCGACACCGTGGCGTCTGGGGGCTGTGAAACCTAACGTGGGTCACGTAGAAATGGCATCTGGCATCACCAGTCTCATAAAAACGGTGCTGAGTCTTACTAACCGGGTGTTTTACCCTACGCTGAATTTTCAACGGGCTAATCCGCAACTGGGGTTGGAGGACAGCCCGTTTGAAGTGGTGTCCCGTTTAACGCCTTGGCCGGAGGGCACCACGCCACGCACCGCTGGTGTGAGTGCGTTCGGATTGGGCGGCACCAACGCACATCTGGTGGTACAAGCGCCGTTATCGACGCCGCAGGCGAGGGCGCAGCAGATGGGGCCTTGTGTCGTTGTACTCTCGGCAAAAAACCACAATGCCCTGGAACAGATGCAAAACGCCCTGCTGGCGAAACTGGCCGCACATCCAGAGATACGCTTACAGGACGTGGCTTACACCCTGCGTCACGGGCGTTTCTCCGCCCCGGTACGTAAGTGTGTCATCGCAGAGAATTGCACCCAGCTAGCCCGACAACTCCGCGACGCACCGATGGTGGAGGCAACCACGGGTTGCACGATCTACTGGAGATTGGGGCACCGTTTCGTTGTTGCACTCGAGACGCTTAGTGACTGGCTGGCGTGCTCTGAGGTGTTGTCACAGGCGGTGGGACAACTGCTCGAGCATTTTCCGCTCGAACCAGCCTGTCTGCAAGATCTCTCCCCTGCGCAACGGACGTTTATCAGCCAGTATGCGCTGATCGCGTTGATTGACGAACGGGAAACGTTGAATGTGGTGCTATGCGGCGACGGTGATGGTGGCTATGCTGCCGCCGTACTACGAGGAGACTGCACACTAGAGCAAGCATGGCACAGGTTGAATGCGGGCCAACCGTTTGATGATGTGCCGACGAATCCCCTCTTGCAGCCCGATGTCTGCTCTTTGATGCTGGACGACGCGGCGAGTGATGCCAATCGCACCGCGCTAGAGGCGTTAGGGCAGTTATGGTTGGCTGGCGTCAGCCTAGATTGGCGCTGGGTGGATGCGGCGGAGCGTATGTTGGGCAGTCAACGCATCGCCCTGCCGGGGACCGTTTTTACACCGCAGCGCTATTGGGTCGAGGCCGTACGGCCTGCCACGTTCTCCCACGAATCGTCGAATAATCTCTTATCCCGCGCAACAAAATCCGATATTATTGCAGTGGTGACGGAGATATGGGAACGCACGCTTGGTGTCAGCATTGATGATCACCACGCCAGCTTCTTCGAACTGGGTGGGCATTCGCTGTTAGCGTCAACCATTTTATATGATATTCAGCAACGTTACGGCATCACCTGTACGCTAAGCGCATTCTTTGCCGATCCCACCATCGAGGGATTAAGTTGCTATCTGCTCGAACAAGGCGGCAGTGAGACAGCGGTTTCAGCATTGCCTGATACGGTCTTTGCCCCTGACCAGCAGCACCTACCTTTTCCGCTGACTGACGTGCAACAGGCCTATTGGGTTGGGCGGCGAAAATCCTTGGGATTGGGCAATATTTCCACCCATATCTATGTGGAATATGAACTACAGGGGCTAGATGAAACAGCGTTCAACCGCGCGCTCAATGCGGTGATTGCGCGGCACAGCATGTTGCGTGCAATTGTCAACGATGACGGTATGCAGCAGATATTGCCAAACGTGCCGGAATACCACGTTGCCTTCTATACCACCCAGTGCGAGGATGCGTTTCAACAGCGTTGCCGTGAGCTGCGTGACACCCTCTCACATCAGATGATTGATTGTAGTCGCTGGCCTCTGTTTCAGATGGAGGTCGTGGTTGATCCGCAGCAAAAAGCCCGGCTACATGTATCTATCGACCTGCTGATAGCCGATGCATGGAGTCTGGAGTTGTTCATTCGGGAACTAGCTTATCACTACCGCCATCCGCAGGCGGCATTGCCTACATTGACGTACAGTTTCCGCGACTATGTGCTGACCTTAAAATCCTACGAGAAAACGCCGCAGTTTGAACGGGCACGTGACTACTGGCGCGCCCGCATCGAAACTCTGCCGCCGGGGCCACGATTGCCGCTGCGTACCGACCCCACGAAGCTGGAAAACCCCACATTCGTGCGCCGTAGCTATTGTCTATCTCGTGCTATCTGGCAGCGCTTGAAAACGCAGGCGGGTCAGATGAGTATCACGCCTACTACACTGCTGCTCACGGGGTTTGCTCAGGTGTTGGCGCGCTTTAGTTCCTCGCCGCACTTTAGCCTTAACCTGACGCTGTTTAATCGTCTGCCGTTGCACGCAGATATCAATCACTTAATTGGCGATTTTACTGCACTGACGTTGCTGGAGATTGATATGTCGCAGGGAGAAACCTTGCAGGCGCGGGCAAACGTGATCCACTCTCAACTGTGGCGCGATTTGGATAACCGCTTGTTTGGCGGTATCCAGGTCTCTCGACTGCTGGTACAAACTCACCGCGATCCGGCGAAATCGGTGATTCCTATCGTGTTCACCAGCTTGCTCAATCAATATGAGGCGAGCTGGGAAACGGATGATACGCTGTTCAACCAACCGCAGGATGATCTGTACAGTATTTCACAGACACCGCAGGTGTGGCTCGATCATCAGGTAATGGAGCGTAACGGGGAATTGCACTTTAATTGGGACGTGGTGGAACAATTGTTTGAACCGGCGCTAATGGATCAGATGTTCCAGTGTTATTGCCAACTCCTGCACGCCCTAGCCCAGCGACCACAGCTCTGGCATGAGACTCAAGATGTGCTGGCGCTGCCCACCGTTAGTGCACCGGTCACGCAGGCTCCTGCACCTACGGCCTTGTTGCACCATGGGTTACTGCGTCAGGCAGCACTGACGCCACAGGAAACTGCGCTGATCAGTCCTATCCGTGAATTGACCTATCGCCAACTGTCGACGGCGGCGGATCATGTGGCCCGCGCCCTGTTAGCGCTGGGCGTGCAGCATGGCGACCGCGTGGCGGTGGTGATGGAAAAAGGCTGGCAGCAGATTGCCGCCGTACACGGCATTTTACGACTGGGTGCGGTCTATCTGCCAGTGGATCCGGTGCTACCGCCACAGCGTCGCCAGCTTTTGCTGACGGTGGGCGAGGTGCGGGTACAAGTAACGCAGCCGGGTCTCACGCAATTGGAGCCGTCGCTGCCCGTGCTGATCATCGACGACGGAATGCTGGACACGCCTGCTGCGCCGTTGCCTGAAGTGGCTGGGGATGTCACGGATCTGGCCTATATCATTTTCACTTCCGGCTCCACCGGTACCCCGAAAGGAGTGATGATCGACCACCGTGCGGCCATGAACACGCTGGAAGACATCAACGAACGCTTTGGCCTCAATGCGCAGGATAGGGTGTTCGGGCTGTCATCATTGAGCTTTGACCTGTCGGTTTACGATGCCTTTGCGCCTTTTATGGTGGGTGCAGCGCTGGTACTGCCGGAAGCAGGACGGGAAAAAGATCCGCGTCATTGGCAGACAGTTATGGTACACGGTCATGTAAGCGTCTGGAATGCAGTGCCCGCACTGATGCAGATGCTGTGCGAATACCACAGCGGCGATCGGATGAGTTATCCGACGTTGCGTCTGGCACTGTTGAGCGGCGACTGGATCCCGCTAACGTTACCGGAGCAGATGCGCGAGCGGCTCAATGAAACGATGGACATCATCAGTCTGGGTGGAGCGACCGAGTGCGCCATCTGGTCGGTCTACTACCCGATAGGTGAGGTGGAATCGACGTGGACCAGTATTCCCTACGGTCGGGGCCTGCGCAACCAGCCAGTATACGTGCTAAATGCGCAACTGGAGGAATGTCCGGTCGGGGTGGAAGGAGAGATTTGCATTGGCGGGATGGGGCTGGCACAAGGCTACCTGAACGACGCAGAGAAAACGGCGGCGAGCTTTGTCTGGCGCGAAGCGAGTGGTGAGCGAATTTACCGCACTGGGGATCGCGGGCGCTACTTTGCTGACGGGCAAGTCGCCTTTTTGGGGCGCAACGATACCCAAGTGAAGGTGAATGGTTACCGTATCGAACTGGGGGAAATCGAGCGCTGCATTGCGCGACATCCCGATGTGGAGCAGTCAGTGGTGGTGGCAGTGGGTAATTCTCAACATCGTCGGCTGGTCGCTTTTGCCAAACTGCACGATCGCCACCAGGCGCAGGCATTGCAAGCTAAGGAAGCGGAGGCGGCGGCACTGGCGCAGGGTATTATTGTGAATCCGGCACAGCGTCTAGCGTTCAAACTCAAGGAGCCACATATTCGCGCGCTGGATGGTCTGGGCATTGCACTGACGGCACCGGCGGATAGCACACGTTACATCAAACGCCGCAGCTATCGTCATTTCAGCGCGCAAAAAACCACGCTGGCACAGTTGGGGCAATTGCTGTCGGGCTTGGGGCAGATGCGTCTACCCGGTCTACCTTTTGCCAAGTATGCCTATGCGTCCGCCGGGGGGCTATACCCGGTGCAAACCTACGTGTACCTGCATCCAGACAAGATCGAAGAGGGAGTATCCGGTATTTACTACTTCGACCCGCGACAGAGCTGTCTTATGCCGGTAGCACCAGAAGTCGAGCTGAACAGTGGTTTTCATGCCGGACCTAATCAGTCTATTGCCGATCGGGCGGCATTCACGCTGTTTATGGTGGCTGATATGGCGGTGATCTCGCCATTCTATGGGCAAGAGGCAGCTTGGCACTTCTCGGTGATGGAAGCAGGTACTCTCTGCCATTTACTGGAAGAAGATGCGCCGCGCTACGGATTGGGGCTGTGCCAACTTGGGATGGCAGACTTTTCCGCTGTGGCATCGCATTTTCAATTGTCGCCACATCATCGCTATGTCCATTGCACCGTGGGGGGCGTGATAGGGCAAGAGGCGGCAAGTGCTGCAGCATTGCTGCGCGATTTCTCCACCTATGAGAAACCGAAGGAAACCGCTGCGCCGCTGGACATGCAGAGCTACAAAGATGCCATGCTGCGCGGCCTGCGTCAGCAACTGCCTGACTATATGGTGCCGAGTGATCTGATGTTAGCGACCGATTTTCCGTTAACCGCTAACGGCAAGCTAGATCGGCAACAATTACAGCTGCAGGGCGAACAAATTGCCCACCAGCGTGACGGCGTGGGTCCAATCCAGGTGGACAGTGCGTTACAACAGCGGCTGGTGGCGCTCTGGCAGGAGGTACTCGGCGTGAGCCACGTGTCGGCCGAAGACGATTTCTTCTCGCTGGGGGGCAGTTCTATAGAATTGGTGCGTATTCAGCAGGCACTTGAGGCGATTATCGGGCAGGAGATTCCCATTGTCGATCTGTTCCGTCTGCCAACCATCGCGGATGTGGCGCGTTACCTTGATGAGCAACTGCACAATCTACCCGCCGCCCACGATATCGTATTAGCGCAGGCTGAGGTTTCGCAGGTCAGCGCTGCGCGCGAGAATCTGGCGTTGCGGCGTAAACGTGCCCAACAGGGAGAAAAGGGCGATGAGTGAGCAGAGCTATCGTAGCGCAGGGACACTGTTGGCACAGTTGGCGTCCGGAGAAACCACCTCAGTGGCGTTGGTGAATCACTATTTTTCACGTATGGCGCAGTTTAACAAGCCGTTGAATGCGGTGGTGCAGCAGCACTATGCGTTGGCGTTGGAGGCCGCCGCGCGCGCCGATCGTGAGCGACTGGAGGGGCGCGCAAGGGGCGTGTTGCACGGATTACCTTGTACTGTTAAGGAGTCGTTTGACGTGCAAGGGTGGTTAACCACGTCCGGTGCCCATTATCTGAAAGATAACCGGGCGACGCAGGATGCTCCTTCCATCGCACGCTTACGCGCTGCCGGGGCGATCCTGATGGGAAAAACCAATGTGCCGATGATGACTGCCGATTGGCAAACCTATAACGATCTGTATGGCACCACCCATAACCTGTGGGATAGGCAACGTTCACCCGGCGGATCGTCCGGAGGAGCGGCGGTGGCGGTGGCGGCGGATTTCACCCCCGTGGAATTTGGCAGCGATTTGTTTGGCTCACTGCGCATTCCCGCACACTACACAGGTGTCTATGCCCATCGTTGTAGCTTGGGGTTGATGTCGGTCAGAGGACATGTGCCCGGTGGTGGTCCGCAAGCGACTGATGAGCCGGATCTCTCGACGGCGGGCCCCATGGCGCGCAGCGCGGCGGATCTGCGTCTGATGATGCGCGCATTGAGCACATTCTGGGTGGAACCGCCGCGTATTCCCGATTTTAGCCGTTATCAGGCCAAAGCAAACTACCGCGTGTGCACGTGGTTTAGTGCGCCCCACCATGAGATAGATCAACAGATCGCACAGCGTTTTCAATCGTTTATCGACAAGTTACGCGCACAGCCTGGCGTGGAGGTTGATGATGCTATGCCCGCCGATATCGATCCCGACGCACTGTTTGATATAGCAGTCAAACTCAGTGGTCGGCTGGTAAGTACGGCGCTCAATGGACGCCAGCGTCTTACAGCCGGGCTGGCTGCGCTGGGCTTCAGGCTTGTGGGCAAGCTGGCGGATGTGCCTGAGGGGATAACGAGCTATTACCAGGGCATGCTGAAAGACAGTGGCGAACAGCGGAATACAGACAAACTCCGCCACGAATACAGCCGGGTGATAGAAACCCTTTTCGCGCGTTATGACGTGTTGTTGACACCTGTCAGCCCGGTGCTGGCGTTTGCGCACATGCAGCAGCCGGTGCGTAAGCGCAAGCTTATCGTCAATGGCGAACCGCAAGATTACAACGAACATTTGTTCTGGAACATGTTAGCAACGGTTTTTGGTTTGCCTGCCACCGTTTACCCATTGGCGAAAACGATGGATGAGCTTCCGTGCGGCATACAGATCATTTCCGGGCATTTTCACGATGATGTGACGATTAACTTTGCTGAGTTCTGCGAAAGCATCAGTGGCGGATTCACGGTACCGGAAGGGTACTAGAGGCGGATATCGGTGACAGCGCCAATAAAGGTGCGGCGCATTTAATGAATAAGGAGCAGGTATGACGGTGAATAAGCTTGAGCCAGACAACGGCACGCCGAACGATGAGCTGTTCACGGTGGCGGGTATGTTTGACGGCTCGCTGTATAAATTACTCCTGCGCATGGCGTTGCCGATGTTTGTCGGTATGTTAACGCAGGTGACCTATGCCATCGCCGATATTTTTTGGCTGAGCCACATTGATGTCACCAACAGCGGCATCATTGCCGGTGTGGGGCTGGTTTTCCCCGTTGGAATGGGGTTATTTGCCATCGCCAACGGCATTCAAATCGGTATGGGATCTTTGCTGTCCCGCGCCATCGGCATGCAGCGGTTGGATCGTGCACAGCGGATTTTGTCGGTCGGTATCATCATCGCGCTATTCTTTGCGATCGTGATCACCGTACTTGGCTATGTTTATGCCCAGCCGCTATTGCGCTCACTGGGGGCACGAAGAGCATCATCGGCTACGCAACGGAGTTCTATTATTATTCGCTGCTGACCGTGTTCAGCATCATGTTGATTGGCGTCATGATGGGGCTGTTTCAAGGCGCGGGTAAGATCATGGTCATCATGAAGGCCTCATTGTTGGGGCGTTGGTAAATATTATGCTCGATCCAATCATGATCTTTGTATTCGATTTTGGTGTGAAAGGGTGGCATTGGCGTCGTTTCTGGCGCAACTGAGTATGGTCGCCTATTTCATCTACACATTGATGGGATTACATATCGGGTTGAGTATACGCATCGCGTTACGCCCATTCTCCTGGAAAATCTACCGAGAGTTTCTCTCCGTCGGCATGGCGCAGATGCTGATGCAACTGATCATTGCGGTCGGCATAGTGATTTATAATTTTTTTATCGTCAGGCTGGACGTAAACGCGATGGCAGCGTTTACGCTCACTGGTCGCATCGACTATTTCATCATCACGCCGATGCTGGCTATCGCGACCGCGTTGCTGACTGTGGTGGGGCAAAACTGGGGACACGGAAATGTCACCCGCACGCTGAATGCCTATTGGGCCGCCGTCGCGCTGGCCTTCTCTATTGTGCTGGTGTTAGCCGTTATGCATATTGTACTGGCACCCTGGATGTATCCCCTGTTTACTCGTGTTGTTGCCGTGAGTGACTATGCGGTACTGCAAACCCGTATCATGGCACTGGCACTACCCTTTGTCGCTATCAGCCTGTTAGCAAGTGAATATTATCAGGCCATTGGTAAGCCTTGGTATTCGGTGTTGTTGACGCTGATGCGTCACGTGTTTATATCTGTCCCTGTCGTATACCTGCTGGCGATTGTGTTAGAGATGCGTATTACCGGCGTCTATTTTGGGGCGATGAGCGGCACTTTTGTGGCTGCGTTGTTGGCGTGGCGTCTGCTGCGTCTTTCACCTCGTCTGCTGCGATGGAATCAGGAGGCGGTGCGCTCCCAACACTTGGATATGGAGGTGGCACCATGATGTCGGGCAATCCGTTGTCGTGGCCACAGGAACAGTGCCACATCATTGATCAACTGTATCCTTACAGTGCCGTAAACATCATTGGTGGTGTGGTCACCATTGAGGGAATTGTCGATCTGCCCCGACTACACGCGGCCATCCAGTCCGCCATTCGGCAATTTGATGCGTTGCGTATGTGGTTTGTGATGGGAGAGGAGAGTGAAGTGGTCAGCCAAGTGCAGCCTTATCACTGGCGCGATATCCGCCATTTGACTTTTTCCCCAGATTATGACAAGGAGAACCTACGCCCAGCGGCGATCGAAACATTTGTTGATGAGTGGTTCCGGCAGCCCTTTACCCTGCTGGCGCACGATTTGTTCGAGTTTGTCACCTTTACGTGCGGTGAACAATACAGCGGTTATTTATTTAAAGCCCATCACGGCATTGCTGATGGTTGGTCAATGGCGTTGTTGTCAAACCATGTCAAGCGAGCATACGAACAGCAGGACGTACCAGATGATGCGTCACCAGCCTATAGCGCATTTCTGGCGCAGCAGCAATCTTATCAGGCGTCAACGCGCTTTGCCGTTGATCGTGGCTGGTGGCGTGACTATATCGACGAATACCGCGACTGCTTTCCAGACAGTTCCCCATCGTTACTACTGAGGGCATCAGTTGTTCCACTTGGCTTGAGCCAGCCATGATTAACCGTCTCTACAGGTTGTGTAATCGTTATGGCTGTACGCTTAATACGCTGTTTATTGCACTCTTCGCTCTCTATCGCGCCAGAGTATGGGGGAGGAAAAAGGCGTAATAGGCGTGCCGTTAGCCAATCGGCATACTCGCGAGGCGCGGCGTTGCTTTGGCATGTTTACTAATCAATTGCCGCTGGCCTATCGACTGGTGCGCACGGAACGATTCTGTGAACGGGTGGCCTTTTTCCAGCGCGAACTGAAACGCGGTTTTAAACACAGCAAATATCCCATTACCTTATTCAACCAGGATTTGGCGGAACAGGGGGGAGGGAAGTTGCGGGCGTTCGATTATTGCGTTAATTATTATAACTTTACCTATGAACGCCACATTGCAGGTGCCGCGCAACGCGTGGAGAGTTACTACAGCGGCGAGCAGTCCTATAAGCTACAGATTGTTTTGCAAACTGTTAATAATCATAAAGAAAGCCTTAGGTTGAGTCTGGAGGCGCTGCGTAGCGCTTTCACTCCGCACCAACTGACAGCGATGAAAAATGGGCTGTTGGATTTAGTCACTGCATTGGATCGGCAACCTGACGCTCGTCTAGGCGATCTCGAAGTCTATCCTGCGCCGCACGTCGCATTGGCATGTGGCTCACTCAAACCCTCATTTACTTCCCGATTTGCAGCGCAAGTTGTGGAGCATGGTGATCGCACAGCACTAATTGATAATGAACAGTCTTTGACTTATCGGCAGTTGGATGACGCTGTTGAGCGGGTTGCGCGTTATCTGCGCCAACAGGGGATCGGACGCGGTCAAGTGGTTGGGATTATCGCTGAGCATAGCGCTCAAACGGTGATGGTTATTTATGGTATTTTGCGCTGCGGCGCGGCATTTCTGCCGCTAAATCCCGCGTTGCCAACGACCCGCCTTTACGCCATGTGTCGTAAAGCGCAGGTAGCGCATATCCTTTACGATCCGGCGATGCATGAATTGACGCAGGCGCTGGCGTTTCCCGCGTCCAGCTTGCTCCAGGCCTTAGCCACTTCGGCGCTTGCTAGAGAACCTTGGCCAGCTATTGAACCGCAGGATCTGGCATATGTGCTGTTTACCTCCGGATCGACCGGCGAGCCTAAGGGCGTGCAAGTCTCTCATGGCAATCTGGCTAACTATCTCCATTTCGCCGCCGAACGTTACTTTACAGCGCAGGACCGGGCTGCGCTCTACTCTTCGCTGTCCTTCGATTTGACCATCACTACGCTGTTCGCCCCCTTATGTGTGGGCGCTAGCATCAGCGTTTGTCGGCACGCCGAGAGCGAAACATTGCTGCGCATGGCCGTGGTTGATCAGCCCAACACAGTGATCAAACTGACGCCTGCACACCTGCGGTTGTTGTGTGCGGCTGGCATAAGCAGTGAGCAGATTCGTACCTTGGTGGTTGGCGGGGAGGATTTCAAGCGGGATCTGGCGCGTAAGGCGGCTGCTCTCTTTCCTCAGGCCGTGATCTATAACGAATATGGGCCGACAGAGGCCACCGTTGGTTGCATGATCTATCGCTACACCGGGCAAGAAACGCTGCCTTCATTGCCCATCGGTATGGCGATCGACGGTTGCCAGGTAGCAATTTGCTCCCCTTGGGGCTGTCCGGTACCGGAAGGCGAAACTGGTGAATTGGTGATTTATGGCGCGTCAGTGACGCAGGGCTATATCGATGCGCCGCAACAAACGGCCGCCGCCTACCTTAAAGATACCAATGGGGTGATGATTGGCTATCGCAGCGGTGATATTGGCTACGCCATCGCTCCTAATACGCTGGTTTATCAGGGACGTAAAGACGATCAGGTCAAAATTAATGGCTATCGTATTGAGCTGTGCGAAATCGAACAAGCGTTGTTGAGCGCACCTCAGGTAGAAAGTGCGGCGGTGGCGGTGATTGATGATGTGCAGGGGCAGCACAGCGGGTTGCTAGCCTGCGTGACACCGTCATCTGTTGATGTAGCTACCGTAATGCAACATCTGCGTCAGCAATTACCCACCTACATGCAACCCAAGCAGTGCTGTGCTATCGCCCAACTGCCGCTGTCGCACAATGGCAAGGTGGACGTGCGTCAGATGGTCGCAACGGTCCGAAACACCGCGCCTGCATCGGGTAGCGAGCGGCTGGGAGATGCGGCGATAAGGCATTCAGTTCGGGTATGTGTGGAAGGGGCGCTGGAGCAAACTGAGTTTGATGATAACGAAAATCTTTATGTCTTGGGGTTGGACTCCATCAAGAGTATCCAGATTGCAGCGCAGCTCAGGCACCACGGCTGGACGATGTCAGCGGTGCAGGTGATGGAGTGTGGAACAGTGAACGCCATCTGTGAGTTTCTCGCTAGTCATACAACGGTGTCACAGCTCGCGCAGTATGCTCATAACACCCGTATCGATCTACCCGCATTGCGTTGGTTTACGCAGTTGGCGTTGCCAGTGCCCAATGTTTATAACCATGTCATTGTGCTGAAAGTGTTGCCGGGCTGCCCGCTCGAGCAGTTACACAACAGGCTGCATACATTAATCCAGCAGCAGCCAGCTTTGCACAGTGCGCTGGACGCTGAGGGGCGGTTGCTAGTATGCGACCCTAATGTGTGTTATCCCAACGAGGTGCTCACGGAATATTCGACGGCGCAGTGGACGTTGGCAGAGGTGATCGCTCAGTGCAATAGCATGCTTGACGTGACAAATGGTCGAGTCTTTACGGCAGCTCTGTTACACGCCCCGCAGCCTGCGTCTAGCACGCTGGTACTCTGTGCCCATCACTTGTGCGTCGATATGCACTCTTGGTATTTAATCCTCAGCACGCTGGACGCCGTCAGCACTGTCAATGGCACCAGCAACAGCGGACTGCATCGCTGGAATGACTATCTGGCGAGCAAAACGGTAGATTCCGCCACACACGAAAGCTGGCGCACAGTATGTCAAACGCTACCGCTGCATTTCCCACCCGTGTCATTGCCAGATGACTCATTACCTCGTACGCGCGCTTGGCGTGAAGACTTTCGCCATCCTTGCGTCAGGAGGTTGTTTGAATCCAGTGGTAATACCGCGTACAGCGCCGAAACCTATGTGCTAACGGCATTGGCGCTGGTGCTGCGTTACTACAGCGAAGAGCCTTGGTGTCGCATCGAGATGGAAGGCATGGGACGCGGCTGCTGGCCCGATGAGCCTGACGTTGCGGATACGGTCGGGTGGTTTACTCTATTTTATCCTTGGGCGATCCCTCTGCATGGCGATATGGCGACACTGTTATCTGCGATCGCTTCCGATTTGGCAAAACGCACGCATGGTGGGGGAGATTACGGTCTGCTGCAAATGCGGCATGCACCGGAAGACTCTCTTGCGCAAGGGATCCGAATGAATTACATCGGTGTGCAGGCGCAACCTTCACTCCGCTATTTTCATATTGATCACTTTAATAGTGATATCTATACCGCGCCTGAAAACGCGCTCGGCTGCGTGCTGGAGTTTAATATTGCGCGCTCGGCAGCTGATGGTCTCTCCTTCCACTGCCGTTTCGATCCCACGCGCATTGCGCTGAATGATGTGCAACTCCTGCTGGCGCGCTACAAGAACAGCCTCACTGATCTGGATGCCTGGCTGTGCCAACACAGCGCCACGCTGACGGGCGCGCCGACTTTGTGGACACTATAAACACGATGCCAACCCTTAAGGAATACAACAATGGCAAAGGATGATTTTACCTGTGGCTCACTGGATATTGCCATTATTGGCATGAGCGGGCGTTTTTCCGGTGCGGAATCGGTGCCCGAGTGGTGGGATAAGTTGCTGGCGGGTGAGGAGTTCACTCAACCGACATGCACAGAAGACGATAATGGGAACCCTTGGATTAGGCTGCGCAATATAATCACCGCTCCCTATGACTTCGATGCTGCATTTTTCAATATTCCGCCTGGCGAAGCCCTGTTGATGGATCCGCAACAACGAATATTTCTTGAATGCTGCTACAACGCTCTTGAGCATGCGGGCTATATTCCCACGCAACTTAAGCGAGTCGGCGTCTATGGGGCGACCTACGCCAATAACTATTTTATCGATCGCGTCTATCCATACCTGAAGATGAGCGGCGATCACCATTATCTTCAGGCGCAGATTGGTAACGAAAAGGATTACTTGTGTGCTCAGGTTGCCTACAAGTTGGGGTTTACCGGACCCGCTGTGAGTGTACAGACCGCCTGTTCCAGTTCGTTGGTGGCAGCATATTTAGCATGCGAGGGGTTATTGACTTTTCAAGCCGATGTTGCGTTGGCAGGTGGGGTCACCTTGGGTTTTTTACAGGCGCACGGCTACAGTCCGCAAGGTGATAAGCTGGTATCGCAAGACGGACACTGCGCCCCGTTTAGCGCTGAGGCGACCGGCACGGTATACAGCAGCGGTGCGGGAGTTGTGGTGCTAAAACGTCTTGAGGATGCACTACGCGACCAAGACAGAGTGTATGCGGTGATTAAAGGAGGTGCGGTAAATAACGACGGCGGGCGTCGGCTGGGGTTTGTCGCCCCCAGCGTAGAAGGACAGGTAGAAGCGATCAATACGGCGCTTGCCGCCGCAGAAGTCGTACCGACTGATATCGCACTGATCGAAACGCACGGTACCGGTACCCCGTTGGGTGATGAGATTGAGCTTGAAGCTCTGCACCGGGTTTTCGCACCGGCATGTGCGCCGCACAGCATTCAATTGGGTGCGGTAAAAGCCAACTTGGGTCACCTGGGAGTCGCTTCCGGTATCGTCAGCTTAATGAAAACCGCACTGACGCTATATACTGGTTTAGTTCCCCCGCAGATCAACCTAGTAAATAAACATAAAAAACTGTTGCAGCCAGCCTCGCCATTTTATCTCAGTGATGTAGTGACTTCTGTCCCACAAACGAAAAGGATCCATGCCACCGTTAGTTCGTTTGGGCTGGGAGGGACCAATGCTCATTTGGTTCTGCAAAACTGGTGCGAGACGCCTGCGCAAGCGGTGCAAGAAAATGAGCGCCGCCTGTTTTTCTTCAGCGCCAAAACGCCATTAGCCCTTAGACAACAGTTGGATGCTCATTATCACGCTCTGGCGACCTATGCGGAAGCAGATAAAGATCGTATCGCCTATACTCTCGCGCAACGCCGGGCACATTTCCCGTATCGCTGTGCGCTGGCGGCAGACAGTGTGGTAGCGTTGCGTGCAAGTTTGGCGAAACTGCGGGATGCTGACATGTCTTTTACCCCTATCAATATGGAAACTACCTTGGTGTTCCTATATCCGGACCGGGACGATAAGCTGGAGAGTGCCCTGACGCATTTGCTGGCTTGTCAACCTAACTTGCGCCAGCGGCACCAGCGCCTGTCTCAGGATGTTGCACAAATCTGCGAACCAGCCGATTGGACGCCAGCATTGCGTCAGTTTATCCAGCAGGTGAGTCTTAGTGAATGGCTGATCGAACAAAGTATCTCGCCTGTGCAGCACATCGGTTACCTGACGGGGGCTGCAGCAGCGCAGTATGTTGCGCGCATCATCTCACTGGAAAACGCTGTTCAGCAGGTGATTGTGGCTGAAACGACACCGGAGCAGACGCTGGCCGGCAACAGTGAACTGAGCGAAATATTGGCTAATCTGGCGGTGACGGAGGGAACGCTGATGCTGGAAATCGGTCGCGCGGGGACGTTTTCCATATTGTATCACCAGCATGCGCAGTGGGTTGGGCAAACAGTATTTTCCCCCATGCTGAATACGGATACGCCTGAGGACATCCTGCCGCTGTTGGGCACTCTTTGGCAACGAGGAGTGACTATTTGTTTACCGGAAATGCCAGCCGTGCAGACTATAGGCTTACCCGGTTATTCGTTTGATCGCGTCCGGTATGAAATTCAGTCCAGTGATGCGAGAGAGAACGCTATGTTACCAGTGAGTTATTTGTCGGTCAGCGACTTTGTGGAGAAAACCTGGCGTTCATTGTTATGCATCGATCATTATGACGAACACGCGGTTATTTTCGAATACGGAGCGACCTCGATGCACGTTATCTCTTTCGTCGACAGCTGTAACCACATTTATAAAATCGGACTGACTGCCGCCGATATTTATGCCAGACCCGCTATCCGTGAGCACAGTGAATTTATCTCCGAATGTGTTGATGGTATTTTATGAGGTGTTCACAGGATGACAATAATGGAACACGTTAGCATTAAAACATTATATCATCTCCTGTGCTGTATGCTGCTCTTTATTTCCGCTATGTGCGCTTTGGCGCAAGAACATGAGCCTATCGGGGCGCAAGATGAGCGCCTGTCGACATTAATTCACCAACGGATGCAGGAGGCCAAGGTCCCAGCCCTTTCCGTAAGTGTGACCATTAAGGGGGTACGTCAGCGATTTGTCTACGGTGTTGCCGATGTGGCTAGTCAGAAAGCGAATACTCTGGACACAGTTTACGAGCTGGGATCGATGAGTAAGGCGTTTACCGGACTTGTGGTGCAAATACTGATTCAGGAAGGCAGACTCCGGCAAGGGGATGATATCATTACCTATCTGCCGGAAATGCGCTTGAATTA
The DNA here is from genome assembly GCF_021184225.1 of Klebsiella sp. KPN54798. Taxonomy (NCBI): domain Bacteria; kingdom Pseudomonadati; phylum Pseudomonadota; class Gammaproteobacteria; order Enterobacterales; family Enterobacteriaceae; genus Klebsiella; species Klebsiella sp. KPN54798. The sequence goes on from NZ_CP089234.1 coordinate 1,829,692, forward strand.
TCAGGGAAAACCTGCTTCCCTGACCGTGGCTGATTTCCTTTATCATACATCAGGATTGCCTTTTTCAACACTGGCTCGGCTGGAAAACCCTATGCCTGGGAGCGCTGTGGCACAGCAACTGCGCAACGAGAATCTGCTGTTTGCGCCGGGTGCGAAGTTTAGCTATGCCTCCGCCAATTATGATGTGTTGGGCGCGGTGATTGAAAATGTGACGGGAAAAACCTTTACAGAGGTCATTGCGGAACGACTCACGCAGCCGCTGGGCATGTCGGCGACTGTGGCAGTTAAGGGGGATGAGATTATTGTCAACAAGGCAAGCGGCTATAAACTGGGATTCGGCAAACCCGTTCTGTTTCATGCGCCTCTGGCCCGGAACCATGTTCCTGCCGCCTATATCCATAGCACTCTGCCTGATATGGAAATATGGATAGACGCCTGGTTGCACAGAAAGGCTTTGCCGGCAACGCTGCGTGAGGCGATGAGTAACAGTTGGCGTGGTAATAGTGATGTTCCGCTTGCCGCAGACAATCGTATCCTCTATGCCAGCGGTTGGTTTATCGACCAGAATCAAGGCCCTTACATCAGTCACGGTGGGCAGAATCCAAACTTTTCTTCTTGCATTGCGTTGCGACCGGATCAGCAGATTGGCATTGTTGCGCTGGCAAATATGAATTCGAATCTGATACTACAGCTTTGCGCGGATATCGATAATTATCTGCGCATTGGCAAATATGCTGACGGCGCTGGTGATGCAATTACAGCCACCGATACCCTTTTCGTCTACCTCACGTTGTTGCTGTGTTTTTGGGGGGCGGTGGTTGTAGTGCGCGGTGCTTTCCGTGTTTATCGCGCAACGGCGCATGGCCCTGGAAAACAGCAGAGGTTACGTTTACGCGTACGTGACTATATCATCGCCTTGGCGGTTCCTGGGCTCGTGGCCGCCATGCTCTATGTCGCACCGGGTATACTATCTCCAGGACTTGACTGGCGTTTTATCTTGGTATGGGGTCCATCGAGCGTGTTGGCGATACCGTTCGGAATTATCCTGTTAGCTTTCGTTCTGACATTAAATCATCAAATTAAACGAATTCTATTACACAACAAGGAGTGGGACGATGAGTAATATCAGTTTGTATTGTTTGCCATATTCAGGTGGTTCTGCCGCCATGTATTATAAATGGCGTAGCGTGCTGTCGGACAATATTACTTTGCGGCCTTTAGAACCTGCGGGGAGGGGAACTAGAATACGCCAGCCGCTGTGTCTTACGATGGTGGATGCCGTCGCTGACCTTTATCAACAATTTGTGAAACACTACACAGGTGGAGACTACGCCATTTTTGGGCATAGTCTCGGAGGGATCATGGCCTTCGAACTGGTGCATTATATTCTCGATCATGGACATGACATGCCATGCGCGCTGTTTTTTTCCGGCTGTCGCCCACCCGATCGGGCCTCTCATGAAGTAATACTGCATACCTTGCCCGATCAGGCGTTTATGGAAGAGATCGTCAAGCTGGGCGGAACTCCGGTTGATGTCTTTCGTAATAAAGAGTTAATGACAATTTTCACCCCCATCATTAAAAACGATTATCGGCTCTATGAGCAGTATGTATTTCAGGCCAAGGCGCGCACATTAACCTGTCCGATCGTGCTATTTCATGGCGATGCTGACAATCTGGTAATGCAGGATGAATTACTTGCATGGGAAAAATTCACCACACGAAAGACGCGGACTATTATATTTCCTGCTGCCGATCATTTTTTTGTCGATAAGCATTTTGAACAGGTGGTAGGTTATGTGAACCAGACGATTGAATCACTCGAAATAGTAGGGTAGAAATAGTTGTGTAACTATACAAGGAGCAATAGATATGGCTGTTCCATCATCAAAAGAAGAGTTAATTAGAGCTATTAATAGTAATTTTTCTTTATTAAATAAGAAGCTAGAATCTATTACGCCCCAACTCGCCTTTGAACCTCTATTGGAAGGGCACGCGAAGGGGACTACGATTAGCGTAGCGAATCTGGTTTCCTATCTGATTGGCTGGGGAGAGCTGGTGTTACACTGGCATGACCAAGAGGCAAAAGGAAAAACTATTATTTTTCCTGAGGAAGGATTTAAATGGAATGAATTGGGGCGTTTAGCACAGAAATTCTACCGTGACTATGAGGATATTACAGAGTACGAAGTTTTATTGGCACGGTTAAAGGAAAATAAGCAGCAACTCGTGGCTTTGATTGAACGATTCAGTAACGACGAGCTTTACGGTAAACCTTGGTATAATAAATGGACCCGAGGTCGTATGATTCAATTTAATACCGCCTCGCCTTATAAAAATGCTTCGGGGAGGTTAAATAAACTGCAGAAATGTCTTGCAGAATAGCGGGGTGCTTACCGTTTGCCTCCCCACTGATGATTTTTCCGGGCAGCGATGAGTGTGGACTGGCGGCACTATCACCCGCTGCTCCGGAACATATTCTGGTTAATGATACGGATAAAATGTGTAAGACAATAAGTCTACTTAACATAAGCACATGCGAACGCATGTGTATTAAGAACCAATCTTCATAATAAGGTGATTTTTTTTCGACAAGGGTGCTCAAATCGGGATGATTTTTCGTATCCTGACGCAGGAGGATCAAATTCTGATGTCGGATATTGCTGCACTGTATTTCACTCCGAGCTTCGCTGGGAAAATCTATTGCCGCGAGGCCTTTCCTCTGATTTGGTACGAGCCAGGATGGAGGGTAATGTGCTGGGATTAAGATGGTGTTTGATGATACAGTGTCTCCCTGCAAGGCAACGGGGAGTCCTGCAAAACGCGTTAAAGTCGCTCTTTTTGCCTGCGCCGGGTTCCCCTACAGCTATTTGTGCCGGCCGGTGCAGATAAAGACGAATGATATCCAGCAATTTCAAAGGAGCAAGTGCATGAATGATACCGTCCATATGGCCCGAAGTTCAGCACGCAGAGTTCTAACATGCGATCATAGGGAATTTTGGTAGAGGGAAGCTAAAGAAACTGTTTTGGTGAGTCGCTTTATTGCCATTCGCATGAGTGGACGAATAAAGCGATGATGAATATCGCCAACATTGGATTTCTTTCTTCGGATTGCATCGTTATACCCGAAGTCCCCGTGGTGAAAAAAACGTCCCCGGTGGCACATCTTCCCTTATGAAATTTAGATGTGTTATGCCGACTTGATATTTATAGTTCTGTTCGGTCGACTTTTCAGGCAACATATCGTGTACTCGATTTGCCAACCATCTCTGTATATGTCCAATGACTTAATGTAGCCATTTGTTGTTTCCACATTATTCAAACTTCATGTGCCGCTCAGCGAGTACAGCACCGTTGTTGAAATCCGCTAACAACCATATGGTTTGACCTTTATATAATCGCATTATCATCATTGTATTACTGGAGGTCATCATTTTACTGAATTTTCATTCAGTTTATGTCGGTCTAAGACTCACTTGTTGTCGCAAATGCCACTCCTGAGTGCAGCGGGGGGGAGATCAGATGACGACTACATCCAGATTCTACAACTTGTTCTGCGTTGATATTTAGCCGCTAATCATAATGTTCCTAACTTACGGTAATAAAGATCTGTTTAGTTGGCTATGGTCTCCGTCAGTTTCTGGACAGCCAACTTTAACAGGTTTTGCTTCGACCGCTGGCGGTTGCTTGCTCCAGTTCATCAATGGTGCGGAAAAGAAACATTTCGCGGTTCCTCGTGTCGAACGGCACCGGAACGTTGTTCCTCATTACCGTTTTGATGGAGTCAAACAGCCGGATTAACGATGTTTTGGTTTTGTCATCCGGCATGACATACATCGCGTAGTGCCAGTGTCCGGCATCGCTGGCCGCCAGATGACTGTTAATGATGTTGATATAGCGTGCGCGGGTTTTCATTGAGCGCTCCGTTTCGACGGCGACGATTGCGCCGCTATCTAACGTGATAATCCCGTCAGGGCGATGGCGAACACCAGGATAACGCGCCATAAACTCCCCCCGATCACCATTAAGCCAGCCTTGCCCGCCTTTCTCTTCCAGTGCAATTCTGACCCTCTGATTTAGTAGACGATGTTCCAGAGTCCAGTATTTGAGTTTGCCGGGTTCAAAGTATCCAGGGAAAACAGCATCGTCAGGCATGACCACCATTGCTAACCCTGCATAGTTATCCCCAAATCGTTATTTTTTGTTTTACCCCAGGCATTTCGTGTTTGATGATGAAGCCAGCTTTAATTGCTCTATTTAGTACCTTATATAATGGGCTGTGAGAATTTTTGCTAAAGCCGAGAACACGTCTTAGTGTGTTAAAATCAGAATAAGTTTCTTCTTTCAGAAAATTTAGAAGGGAGAGCATTTTGTCAGCAGAGGCTTTTTTTCTCTCTGATACGTTATGTATAAGCATATCAATCCTTACAAATTAATAGATGGCTTATTTTGTTCATTGATTTCGGTTTGTGGTTGTTCAGATTGAGGATTTTCAAATGACAGCAATTCAATATGTTTCTTTTTAACCAGAATAGGGGACATCTTTGTTGCCTTCGCCAGTTCTTTTGTTGTAAATACAAAGCCGACCTTTTCAGGGAGATTTAAAAACATATTACTGTCAACGTAGTAACTTTCTGCCTGTCTTATCATACGGTCTGTATCCATTTTTTCCGTTAATGATAAATCAGTCCTTACTTTCCTCATTTCATCATCGACCAGGATTGAACCTGTCATTTTTGCCGCCCATTCTGCTGTTTCTGGATTTTGAATTTTATAAATCAATTTGAATTTGGCGTTTTCAATGATGGCTCCAATAACTGCATCACCATTTAAATCAGACGGACAGTCACGCAGATCGTCTATCGCCTGAAAAGCCATGAATATATGCACGCCTTTATCTCGTGCCGTTCCAAGCCCCTCAAGGGCGGGGCGGGATAGATGATATTTCAATTCGTCGAGAAAAATAGCAACAGTACGCGGGGTGCTGTTTATTCTGTCCCTGGTCTCTGCTATTTGTATCAGGCGGGTCAGAATCATCCTTTGTGCGGATATTATTTTTTGATTTCGTGTTGAACCAATAATGTAGCAACAACCACCTTCATCAAAAACCTCCTTTAATGAAAATCCATTTGTGGCATTAATTGAGTTAACTAAAGCAACTTCTTCCAGCTCACCAAAAAATGCGGGAGCAGCTTGACGTAATGACTGAACAAAATCAGTGTTAAATAAATCATAAAGTGTCATTCCTTTTTCATAAATTGCTGATGTATTTCTGGCTGCGCGGCGGTCAGAGATTCGATAAAAATCTGAAGCTTCCCTTTTTTAGCCAGACTAAAGCCAGCGTTAAATAGTTCCTCCAGTTGTTCATGAGAGATATCAGCCAGTAAATCAAGCTGAAAATTTGGCTTGTTCAAATTTATAAGTGTAAATTTCTTGCCCGCTTTTTTACATGCTTCCCTGAGTACATGTGGTGCCCATTCATCATCTTTTGGATCTTCTACAAAAACAGCCTCGCCTGCAAGAATTGCCTGATAAAGTAGAATGGCTGCAGTGACACTTTTCCCTGAACCAGTTGTGCCGATAATTGCTGCGTGTTGGGTCTTGAATTCTTTTATGGTTATGTATTGCGGCTGGTCATTTTTGTTTAAGCCAATGAAAGCACCTTTCTTTAAATCAATGTAATCGAGTGGGTTGTATTCTATGCTCTCGGGCAACAGCTCTTTTACTTTACGTACATCCGTTCTGGTATTTCTCTCCAGCTTGGTTTTCTTAATCATTCGATGTTTCAGGTTGTCAATTTCTCCCGCCAGAAGTCGTCGGGCTGCAATATGAAAGAATAATCCTGCTGTCGTAAATGTGACTGTCATGATCCATAGTGGAATTCTGAACAGTATGTTGTTGTCGAGTAATTTAAAAAAGTAGCTCAGCCCTGAATAGTTAGCGGTGATATGGTACCGAATATAAAAAAGAAAATAGACACACACGCCACCGATTTTAACCAGAACGGAGCGTTCTTTCTTTCCTCTCGGGAAGGTTGACTATAAACGGTAATGTAAGACCTGCGAACAGGGATAATATGACAGGGCTGTTTTGCAGCCATAACAGGAAAAAGGAAAAGGCGTCAGCAAAAGCATTCAGCCTTTGCATAAGATGTGATCCCATATTTGCTAACTCCATTAAAAATCGTAGTGATGGGGTCAAGTCATGGAGTCATCGCATGGAGTCGCAGCTTGACTCCATGCGATGACTCCATCAAATGACTCCATAAAACAGAAAAAGACAGTGATCGCCAGTGGCGATCAAGCCCGTTATCCCTGCTTTCAGAAAACAGCCGACCAGTGGTCGTCTGTCCTCTGAAACGCCCGAATAACGGGCAACGGCGTGTGTCATTACGTTCGGGCTGGACGCCCTCACTGCATGGCACATGGGGGTAATGTCCCGGCTGGACGCCGGACCAAAACCCCCAGGGTCAAAGGCGGCACACCGTCGCGCGCTACGCGCGACCAACCCCTTTAAGACGCGCGTTTAGCCTATTTTTTCTTCGCAAGCTCGAAAAAATGGGAACGCTGCTTTAAAGGGGTTGGTCGCGCCTAATCGGCATATTCCCCGCTGGGGCGGGAAATATAGCCTGGCTGCGACGGTGTGCGGGGCAAGCCCCCCACAAAAACCGGCACGTGGGCGTGCCTTTTTGCTCGCTGGGGCGGCAAAATTTTTGCGGCTCCCCCCGGCCCGCTTCAATTCGCTGGGGCGAATGTTCGCGGGTGGACGTGGAGCCTGAAAATTAGCAATTTCTCCGAAATTGAATTTTCTGTCCACGTTCCACTTCATTATTTTTCGTCTTAACAATTTCTTCGAAATTGAAGCCAAAAATAATGAAGCCTTAAAACCCCGTCGCCTGTTAGCCTGTGTGTTGTACAATACATTTTTTGTTCTGTGTGATTACATCTGTTCGCGGTATATTTCAGCTCTGCATTCCATTTCCGCTTCCAGCACCTCACTCCAGGTTGTATCATCAATTTTTGTGCCTTTACTTTCTGCATACCTCATTAATTTGTTTGCGTCAGCTTCATTAAGTTCTGAAAGATGAGCGCGCAAAAGGCCGATTAATCTGCTTGCGTATATTTCGTAATACAGCCCGCAACCTCTGTGGGCTTCTTTTGATAACGTGTCATATACCAGGGCTACCGATATTCTGTCCTGATTGCGGGAGTATATATTTCGGATGAATAAGTCTTCTTTTGGCATGTCGCACCTTTTACAGTAAACAGGATGTTATACGGATTATTACTATCCTCTGACCTTACCGTACCTGGACAGTATTTTATTTACGGCCTCCGGATCTGCGTCGGGACATTCACCAAGGAACGCTTTTCTCGCCTTCAAAGTATGGTTGGGTAAGAAACCATGTTTATTCTTTTTGACTATTTTAAAAAAAGCCTTTTCTGCAGAACGGCATTCACGCCCGCCACTATTACCCGTAGCTTTTCCGTACATACAAAGAACAACTTCGCACGGGTCAGCGGCAAAGGAATAAACTGGGGTTCCTGCTGCCAGACATAGTGCGGCCACCGCGATAACGGTTTTTTTCATGGTAAATCCTTATCAGATTGTGTTTTAAACAGATTAGCGAGAGAAATAAATGGTGGTTTCCCTGCACGTCAGGCAATTAAAAACAGGCTGGTATTCAATGACGCCTTTTGCGCCATTCTGGCGAAGCCAGTTTCTGGCATTAAAGAAATCAGTACCGGATTGTGCAGAGACGACAATTCGTGTTGAGTGGGCGGCAGCGTAAAATACTGCTGGCGTCCATGTTGTGTCGTGGAAACTATGTGTGCTGACTGATAATGTCCATTTACCGTTAACTGTCGGGGACGGGACTGTAACGTTATTGTCACGCCATTGCGGTAAACGGGTGTTTAATGGCTCAGCGGCTTTATCCCACGCTACAGGAACGGGAGGCGGCGGCGATGAACATCCGGTAATTATTGCCGCCAGGATGATGACTGTCATTTTATTTGTCATGCTTTCATCTCCTCAAAATATTGATTGCGATGGGCCGGGCGGAAATAAATGTCATTCATACGGCGGACATCTCCGTCCAAATCAATGCTCACTATCACGTCCAGACTGTCCAGAACCTTACGCAACATAAATGTATAGGGGAGCTGGGCGCACTGTGGGTTCTCGTAGCAACGGGTAATAAATCCATCTATTGCTTCTTTTGCTGACCCGGCATGAATGGAGGTCATGCTTCCTTCATGGCCGGAACCTGTAATTTTGAGAAAATCCCAGGCTTCCGCGCCGCGAACTTCTGTCAACAGAATGCGGTCAGGGTTCATGCGGTAATTCCAGCGTAAAAGGCTCGCCGGAGTAACGACAGACCCTTTTTCATCGGATGACTCAGAAGGATAAAACAGGTGAACGTAGTTCCTGTGTTTAAAAAATATTATCTCCGGATTGTCTTCTATCGTCGTTATGCGTAAATGGACAGGGATATACTGTATCAACATTTTCATGAATGTTGTTTTCCCTGAACCAGTTTCACCTGCGACGGCTAATGTTTTTCCATACTCCACGCATTTCTCCATAAACAGAGGAATATTTCTGGCGTTGTACAATGCAATTAATTCTTCGTCGTGTGTCTCCGTCTTCTCGTCGTTTGTTACCCGGTTATAAAATCCCGCATCGATATATCCCTGGTGCGGGATTTGTATCTTCGAGGGCTTACGGATGGTGACAGACACCGTATCGCGCTCACAGGCCGGAGGAACAATAACCTGGCACCGTTCGCCAGATTCCAGCGTGGCTGACAGTCCCGGCTTAATATCTTCGATATTGTCGCCGTGGTGCTTTGCCAGGCACCGGGCAAAGTTGTAGCAATCCTCATAGCTCAAAGGAACGGCATGCTGTTCCCACATGCCGTTGATTTTGGTATACAGCTCACCTGGACGGTTGACGGCGATTTCCGTCAGGCCGGGAAGCTCCAGAAAGTCGCCAAAGAAACGCTGTTTATAGCGGTCGAGGGAGATATTTTTAGCGGTCATCTTTTACCTCTTTCATCCGGGAAAAGACTTCATCAACAGAAAGAATGAAGAGAGAACTGACTGCTACCAGCCAGGCAAGCTGGAGTAAGCCAGACACACTTTTTCCTAACATGATCGCTTCACGGTCAGTTAAAGGGCGCAGGTGATACCAGATTTGATTGATGGCCATCCACGCCGAGGGCGGTGCAAACAGCAGAAAAAGAAAACCCGCGATAAGTAATGCAAGTGGTGCATCACGCAGGCTCTGGCCGACAATACGTGCAATGTACATAACCAGAATGGCTATGCGTTTCTTGTTTGCTCTCGTCATAACGTATTCCTTTATTGTTTGATTTTCAGTGTGTAAATGTTTGAAAAATCAATATCCTCGCCTGTGATCAGGTTGATGATCTCGCCCTGATTCTTATAGAGCGTTGGGGGAATATTGATGCTGTTCTCCAGCGTGGTACGCGCCATATCTGCCATAGCCTGGCGGCTGTTTTCCGTATAGTCCGTATTGCGGTCTTTTTTACCCGCACTGTTGGATGCCCATGCGCCAATATCGGGGATCATGCCGACCATTAACGCGCCGCCGAACCGTTCCCAGAAGTGCGAATCTATCCAGCCATCAACGCCAGCCTCGCCCAGATCGCCAGCCGCGCTGGTATCAACCAACGGGATATCGAGATAAGGCGGCTGGCGGGTGCGTAGCTTCGTCGCAATGATGAATGCCCGCCCTTGCCCGTGCTTCATACCTTCTTCCGCTATGGCGCGGTAAAGTAATGATGCCGTGGTGCCTTTCTCTATCAGCTTCGTGTTGCCGCTGGCGCTCCAGATGTCAGTAGTGACCGTGCAGCGAAGTTTCCCCGCCCGGTCAGATACAAAGCGGCGATCCAGTGAGCAGGGGATCGAGGTATTTTCCGGGATGTACAGGTCAGGGTTATAGGGTATGCGGCGCACTGGTGCGGGGCTTTGTCCCGGCGGCGGTGCGGCGGTATTTGTGGCCGCGCTGCTGTCCTGTTGTCCGGTGGTCGTTGCCGATGTCAGCGTCATTTCCTGCTGCCGGGTTTTTACCGGGTTCTGTGTGGTGGCCGAACCATCACGGCGAATAAGGAAGCTGGCTTTGTTGAGTTCTGGCGGGGCGGCCGGAGCCACCTGCCCTGTTCCCCCCGTGCTGCTCTGGCCGTTATCCTGTTGCTCTGGCTCTTCTTCGGCTGTATCGGTGGACATACCGAGATCGTTACGCTGCCGGTAATCGGTTTTGTTCGTCTGCGGGGCTGTGTCCTGTTTCTTTTCTTCCGTAGGCTGCCACAGGATATTGCGATAAACCCAGTTACCACCCCATGCCAGGAAGATAAGCGTGACCGCGACAATGGCAAGAAAGGCGGTTGCTTTGCCCCGTTTGCGCTTTTTCAGCTTGTTAACGGCGGGTTGTACCGGGTCTTTCTCTTCGTCGTCCTGCGCATTGAGAAGCTCGGCCTCCCTTTTAGCGCGGGCTTCCCGCTCAAGCGTGGCAATATCATCCTCAGCGTGTGCCGGGAATGCCTGCGCTTCATCCGGCACAGGCATTTTGTTTTCGTCGTTCATATGCACGTTTCCTTTTATAAAAATATAAAAATATTTTTATAGGTTAATTGGATTCCGGTTTTTCCACTCTTTCCACCTGCCGGGATACGGTGGAACCATCGGCGGCGTGTACCTTGCCAAATCCGCTATTTTCCAGACCCACAACGGCATTACCGGAACGCAGTACTAGGCGTGGCGTCACCTCCTGAATCACCAGTACGGTGAAATCGCCTTTCTTCTGGATACTGCTGTTAACCACATGCTCTTTGCCGTTCAGCTCTTTGGTGACGGAAGGAATGGACTTAGACGGGGAGAAGCCCACGAACGTAAAGCGGCCATCGTCGTAAGCAAAATCGGGAACAATGTTGAAACTGCCTTTGCCCGGATATTTGGTGTAACTCCAGTTGCGGGGCGTCTGCGCCGAGTTCAGCGCTTTCTGGACGCTGGCCTGTTGCTGTTTCTGCTCCCACTCGCGCTGTCTGGCCGTCGCCTCCCGGCTCGCTTTGTCCCGTTCTTCGCCCGGATAGCGATAGCTCACCTGGAAAGCGGGTTGTTGTGCCGATTTATCATCGATGACGTTCAGCTCGACGTTGTACAGGCGCTTACTGGTGACAACCAGCATATTGGTATGCCAGTCCCGGCTGTTCGGGGGGATCACGACCTGCGTTGTGTTGCCATCTTCTCCGGGCGCTCCCTGCGTGAGCGCGACCGGGCGAACGTTGACCCGGTTTGCATCCGGCGTGGCTTCCCACGCCTCATCAAAGCCAGGTTTGGCGCTTATGACCGCCTCATCGTTATCAAAGACTAGCGTTGTCATAAAGCCGGGTTTGGTGTTAACGACAGTGACGTTCTGCGGGTTATAGATAACCTGCTGCACGCGGGAGTCATAGCGGCTTGCCTGCGGTATGGCCGCAGCCCATGCCGCGCCGCACATCATCAGTGCCAGTGCGGTAAACGTTAACTTTTTCATCATTCACCTCCCCGGATTTCGCGGTCGGTCTGCCAACTGGTGACGGTAAAGCCGAAGTAGTTGATCTCGCGTTCCGCATCGCTCATTTCCTTGTCAGGGTTAGAATGGAACGTGAACCGGGCATCCCAATATTCGTTGCGGGTGCTGTTATCAGCCAGACGGCGGATAATCTTCTTGTAGCGGATGGTGGCGACCCTATCAGGGGCTGTCGCATCGGTGATCTGGTTGGACAAGATCTCCACTTTCACGGTGTGCGCCCCGTTCTTATAAACCTTGTCTGGGGCGTTTTTTCCGGCGTAAAGCGCCAGATAGTCATCGTTTACCTGGGGAGCGTTGTAGACTTGTACCGTCTCGTAGTCGTCCTGCAAAGAGGGATAGACATACCGCTCACGCACTTTGACGTAGTTTGCGGCCATCGCCTTTTGATAGGCTTCTGTTGCGGTCAGGCTGGTTTTCGATGTCCGGGTAACGTGTTCCACCCGTCCTGTGTGGTTATCCAAGGTATACAGCTCAACGTCCGTCTGTTTCAGCGGCAACATCACGACCACGGCGACGAGCGCCAGTACCGCAATCAGCAGACCCATACCGCCAACAACAAAACCGGCTTTTGTGGCGCGTTTATCCCGCTCAATCATTTGCTGCTCAAAAGTGCGGGATTCAGCTATTAATTTCTGTTCACTCATGACTGTTTAACTCCGCCATAATTTGAGGGGTGTTTACGGGTTCTCCCTTACCGCTAAAGGCAGAGGGAGGCGTGTTCTGGGCGCAGCCAGAAAGCGCGCACAGCAAAGCCAGCGCAATCAAGCGTTTCATCAATGATTTCCTCAACTAAATTAGATATATGAAAATATAATTATATTTTCATATGATGATATTTCGGGGGGATGGACGGGAGACGTCTGGCCTAGCTGTTGAACTTCTTAACCGCGGATTCTCTCGACTGTGCCAGCCTCCGCGCTTCGTTCCGGGCTATCATCTGCTCAATCGCGTACTTCCGCGCTTTAGATGCGTTATAGCCTAACTCACCTCCGGGCTTGCCGGGCTTACCTGCATTCGCATCCTTCCAGCCCTGAATGTTGTCCTGGGCGGAACGTTTGGTTTCTTTAACTGCACCCCCGGCTAGCTTCCCGGCACCAAAAGCAGCCGCACCGATACCTACAGCGGCCAGCCCCTGCATGGATACGGTAGCGCTTGCCCCGGCCAGAGCTGCGGCTACCTTAGCGGAAATATACACCAGTATTGCAGCGAAAATACCTGCAAGGCAGACTTGAGCACCAAGTTCAACAATTGTTGAACTGTCTGCTACCTTCGTCGCCTTATTAAGAACGAGATTCAAGTAATTCACTACAATTCTCAATGAGAGAGCGGCAAATAGAATTGTTAATATTCCTGCAAATATATTTTGCAACCAGTTATTGAACATGGGGCGGAGGAAACCATACATAAGGCAGAATATGAAAATAGGTGCAGTTATTCCTAATAGTAGAATCATTACTTCGGCAACCATTGAAACAAAGCCCGCTAGAATCATAAGTGCGAATATTCCAAGCCATACACAAAATTGAGCAGTCATTCCCTCATCTTTTACATATGTAGAATTATCCATGTCATGTAGCGTTTTCCCTAACACTTTAGCCTTATTCCATAGGGTGTCTAATAACTGCCATATATTATCACTACCAGAAAAACCCTCCTTTATTCCGTTTATGGCATCAATAACGCCATCGAGGTAGCCGCCTAAATTAGCCACAAAGGACAGGATGATCGCCATCCTCATGATGTCCCACATCGTGTCTTCCATAGGCGTAGATAGCTTACCAGCCAAAGTCTGGTATCCACGCCACATGATGTAGATGGTAGCTGACGCTGCTGCCAGCCCCATCATCATAGAAGAGTACGACATCATCAATCCCTTTGTGGCGTCTGTAATTCCTCCTATCAGGTATTTTTCAACCCCAACAAAAAGACCGCCACTCATATATTACTCCTCTAAATTATTTAAGTCTGGAGTTGGTGCGTTTAGCTGCTTGATTTGATAGTGGGCTTCATTTGCATTCTTGCAATTTTCAGAAGCGTCACCACTCTTTTGGCACTTTTCATAAACTAGTTTTAATTCGTCAGGGTGATCCCTATACCATTTTGTTGTTTTAGCTTCCTCTTTGCATCCAACAATAGAAAAGCACAGGGTGATCGTCGAAATTAAAATAATTTTTTTTGATAACATAAATACCTCATAAATTATTAAGGTCAGCAGTTGGCGCGTTTAACTGCTGCTGATTCCACTGCTTAACACGCTCCGCTTCTAGCGCATTTTCGCGCTTCTCTGCTGCTTTCACGCTCATTTCCCATTGGGTGGTAAGCGTGTTCAGCATGACAGATTTTAGCTGAATACTGTTTGCAAGGTCTTGAGATTCTTTCGAATCTTTGGCTAACGCTACCCTGTTGGAGAGACTGTTTATTTCCCCCAGGGTCTGGCTTACCTGGTTCTGAACCTCGTCGGTTTGCTCAAGCTGGATAGCCTTGTTGATGACCTGCTGCTTGCATACGTTGGCATAACTCCCCGATTGCGCAGTGTTGCAGGTGTCGAAAATTTTATACTTCTCGTACAACGCATCGAACTGCCCGGAGGAACCGCCGGAGAGAAGCAGGTCATTCAGTGCCTGTCCGGGCTTACGCAGCTTTTCAAGGTCAGCTTTCAGGCCTTTGGCCTGGTCAACAAAATCAGCAATATCACGAACGCCAGTGGCCGTCGCCAGTTGGTCTTTATATGCCTGTATTTGTGACTGGTAGTGTCTGGCCGTTTCCATCCAGCGTTTTAACTCCTGCGCCCACTGCACGTCCCGCATAGGGTCAGCATCAACAGCGACGGGAATACCAGCATGAGCCAGTGGGCTTGCAATGACGCAAGCCAGAATAAGAGTACGAAAGCGAGTTTTCATCGTATATCTCCTTTGGGTCAGAGCGCTTTAGCCAGGTAGGTATCGAGCCATTCATGAGGCTGCATTCCTTCCCGGTAAATCGATTCGAATATTTCGAGGTTGGGGGCATCGCCGCTCATGACTTTGGTGTATCTGCCGATACCCGACAGGTCGAGCGTGACACGAGCGGCAAAACGTTTGGTATCGCCGCGCTTGAACTGATTTTTCACCACAACATACTGGCGGGCTTGCGGGTCAAGCCCTTTCACCACGTCGAACACTTCCGGTTCAAACTTCATACCGTCAACATAGTGTGCGCGGTCGGCGTTGGGGTTCGCCGCCAGAATCTGTGTCCCGCACTGCTCAATCACTGCCGGGGCGATATCATCTTTGATGATCTCTGCCGGGGATTGAGTACCGACGACCAGCATCCCGTTCAGCTTACGGATGGTTTTCAGCTTGTTATAAGCAAAGTCCTTAAACACCGGGTCGCGTAACCACTTCCAGAATTCATCCATGAAAATGACCAGGCGTCGCCCGTCAAGCAGGCTGGTAATGCGGTACAGCAGATAAAACGAGATTGGCGCACATACGCTTGCATCGTCCAGGAACTCCGTTCCGTCGATGCCGAAGTTATCGCAGTTGCTGATATCGAACGTGTCAGACTCGTTATCAAACACCCAGCCGAACTCACCGCCCTGCGCCCACTGTGACAACCGAATGCTAAGGCCGTTTTCCTGGGCTTCTTTCGTAGCCGGCTCAGGCAAATTTTCCAGCATTCGGGTAATGCCGTAGACGCGATATTGCGGCTCGTCATTCATCACAGCATTGACCGCATCACTCAGACGTCGTTCATCGCGTGGGGAGATCGTCGAGCCGTTACGGGTACAAAGGATTTTCATCAGTTGCTTGATGAAATTGATATTGCGTTTGGTTGCTGGCAACGAGAACGGGTTCCACCCTGTAGACTCACCACTGATAACCCGATAGTAACGGCCACCCAGCGCCCGGATGTTCATCTCTGCGCCCCGGTCTTTATCGAGGTAAACGGTTGTCAGCCGTTTGGTTTTGGCATCCGGGGAGAAGCTATCCTCGCGCCCGTATTTCTGCTGCATGATCTCAAAGAACGTCATCAACATGGTTTTACCCGAACCGTTCGTACCGAGGATGCAGGTACTGGCCGGGTTCTTCTCGTTGAATTCGTCCTTATCTGCCAGTGTGTTATGCAGGTTGATATAGTAGCCATCGCCTGACGGGGTGCGCAGTAAAGCCATCGCATCCCCCCAGGGGGCTTTATCGCGCTTGCCCGGATAGAAATTATGGAGCGCGGCCAGCTCCACAAAGTTCTGGCTACTCAGCTCCCCTTTACGTGGCCTCAGGTTGTAGTTGCCTGGCAGTTGCGCCATATACGCCGCTGAAAGCGATATTTCTGCCGGAACAGGCGTTATCCCTATGTTGTTCAGCGCGTTACTGATTTCATTCGTATCAGCAACCAGGCTTTCCAGCGACGGGGAATACACCATGATGGAAAAATGGTGCTTGCCGTAAGCGATTTTCCCCGATGTCAGCAGGTCAAGCGCCACATCCAGATCCAGCCGCTGGGAAACAGCATCGTCGTCGGCACTCATCAAAAGGCGACGGGTACGCTTAATGGCTTTCTTCGCTTCCTCGCGTGACATGCAGGTATAGGACTGCGTGATCACGTAATCGCAGGGGGCGTAAAGAAGGGAGTCCATCATCCCCGTGGCGGTCTCTTCGGAGAACTCTTTAACCTCCAGCCCCCGGAAATATTGCGTACCGTTGGCGTGGTTTATCTGCCCGGATTCAGCCGAAAAGAACAACGCCGCCGCCCCCATCACGTCATAGGCCGGGGTACGGGTGACGCGCACTTTTCGCCACTGGTGCGTTAGCAGATATTCATAGAAAGCCAGTTGCGACGAAAACACCGCGTTTCCTTCGGTAAACGTACCGAGAGGTCGCGCACCATAGCGCGACAGCGCGGTATCGAGCGTGCTTTTTATTTCCAGCATTTCCAGCAAAGCACCGTCCAGCTCCTTTAGTTTCTGGCTGTCTTTCATCCGTTTGCGTTCTGCTTTTTCAAGGCTGACAAACGGGCGATAGCAGACCGTCAGGAACAGGCGGTTGCGCCGGAACAGACCGACAGAAGCGTAGTAAAGACGGCTAACTTCATCGGCATACGGGTTGCCGGAATCTTTATGAAGATTGTCGGTAAACGTATTGCGGTCGTTATGGATATAGAAAGTAACTGGCATACCTTCGAATGAGCGGATTAGCCCGTGTAACTGGTTCGTCCCGAACTGGAGCGACTCGTCAGACTCGCAGTCGAACGGCGTTCCCATCAATTCCCAGGTGCAGTACAGATCGCTCTTAGGGGAACGAACCACATGCTGATGAATGTGCGATGAGTACGGGATGTACTTCTTGATGGTGGCACACTGATTTAGTTTCATGGCGTCGAGAAACTCCTTGATATCAACATCATCATGCTCAACGGGCATAAATGTTGTTGCGCCAAATAAACGGTTTGCTACCGGCTTTCCCTTCGCTCTCAGCCATACGGCAATCAGATTGAACCGCATCGGTTCATTTCTGGTAAGGGACTTCATCACCAGAAATTGCACAGGAAGTAAGAACAGGAGAGCGACGGAAGTCCAGATAGCAACGATGATGGTTACACCCGTGACAGCCAGCAGGGGCACCATTGGCACCCCCCACAGCGCCGCCGGGCGTTTCATTGCCTTGAGCAGCTTTGCCATATGTTCAGCCTCTTAGCTCATCAGCAGAGCGCCGATTTCACTGCCTCCGCCAATTAAAATGCCGCCAATGATGATGTAGCCGCACTGCGACAGGCTCTCGCCTTTCCACAGGGTCTTATAGCCAATCCAGATCACGGCCACGGTGATCGTGATTGCCGCCAGACCATGCAGCCCGGTTGACACTTTTTGCATGACAGTATTTGCCCGCTGAAATCCGTCGGCCAGTGCCGGGGTTGCAGAAAAAGTCGTCAGCGTACAGGCCGAAACGGGGGGGACCACAGCTTTTAGCTTGCGGAAAAGTATCATTATTCCTCCTCCTCACGGGGTGACAGGGAGAAACTCCGGCGCACTGACGGCGCGGAGAACGGTGCGATGAAGATTTTTTCTTGGCGGAGTTTCGCAGGGACGCCACGGACGACGACTCCGGGCCAGATCACGTGGTGACGGGATGAGTCACTGGCAGGGGCGGTTTTCAGGGGAACGGCAACTGATGATTTGTCCTCACGGGTTCCGGGGACCGCATAGCGGGATGATCCCGGCGGATAACCGATTCGCTGGATATAGCTCGTTCCGGAAAACGCCGTTTCAGGTTGTTGCCCGGTACTGAAATTGCCGGAATAATAACAACTCAGCGCCCTTTTCAGCGTGCCGCCGCGCCGGTAGCAGTCTCTGAGAATGTGTTCGAAGACGGACAGATTGGTACAGGGATCAAGTAGCTCTGTGGCGGACACACCATAATGGCGGAAATTGGTGCTGGTGATTTGCATCAGCCCGACAGAGTAACGGCGATCCTGTGCTGACAGGCGACGGAGAATATGCTCTGCATCTCCCCGGCTGGCTGGCAGGTGAGAAATAATGTGTTGATCGCCGAAAGAGGGGCCGGCCTTCGGGACAATCTCAGCGATGGCATAAGGGTTAAAACCGGATTCCACCCGTGCCACGTCGAATGCCGTGGACGGATGAATGCTGGCGGCGCACTGCATGGCTATCGCCAGAAAGGCTGTGGTGGAAAGCATGGTGACCTCAGTAAACAAGTGACATGCAGGGTCTGCTGATACTGCATGCTGTGGGAACAGAATTAAGGGTGGTTACGACACGGTTTCGATGGGGCCCGTATTCTGTGGTGGATTATTTTCCTCCCGGGGCTCAAGCAGGACCAGTTTGCCGGAAACGGCAATACCGGGCGTCAGGACAATATTCAGACCGGATTTACCGTGGTGGGGAAAGGCGACTCCGACCTTTGTCCACCAGGTATTTTTCTCACCCTGAGAGTCCGGATGACTTTCCTGGGCAACATACGCGTAATAAACAGGCTTTCTCATAATGTCCTCGTTTAATTAAAATTGTTGAAGATGATTTCTTCGATCACATTCCGATCCTGCATTCCGGTTTTAACGGGTCAGCGAGAACATTCAGCGGCACCCTGAATTATGGTTGTGTGACAGCCCGCTCCATATTGTTAAAGAGCATGGTCAGGATGCAGGAGGGGTAATGAAATTTTAACGGGAAAATAAATACCGGAAGGAATGATAAAAAAGTATGTGAAATTAACGTATTACTGGCACGGTGTGTGTGTGCATGAATGATGACGGGCGGGCTGATAATAATATTTGTTGATTATTATCAGGTTAAATTAAACATCCGGAGGAAGACTTTCTTTATATGTCAGATGGGGTTGTATGCTGTCTCTGTGGCTGAATTTGGTAACGACAATAATGTGTAAGGCGTGAAAGACAGGAATACAGTAGTCCCTTTTGTTGTAAGGGACGGTCTTTAATCTGGTTAAACGTTTCCCGGCCACTTAGGCCGATACTTACCGGGCCGGGTGGTGAAATTCGTTTTCATGCCGCAGTGGTGTCCGTCTGTACCTGTTGCATAAAAAACACAGAGTTATCTGACATATTTCCAGACATTACCGGGAACCTTATCAAAGTACTGGTTCATTACAATCTCTGCGCGGCGATAATCTGCTGCGGCATAAAGCATTTCAAGCTCATTCCCTGTGAGCTTTTCTTCCATATGCCCGACAACCTTTTCCAGCAGGCTGCCGTCATTTATTTACCGCAGTTTTCTGACGAATTCCATCTTGTTTGCCGGTTTGTTCATGTCTGACCTCTGGTGTACTGACTGTAAAAAAGGATTGCCACAGCAGGAGATGTGAGCAGGTTATTCATCCATGACATGGAGGCACGGGAACCTGAAAACAAGCCGGCTGGTGCATATTAAAATGTGCGGAGCTATTCTCCTCCGCACATACAGATTTAACGTCTGCGTTTCTCCAGTATCGACTGACAGTCAGTACAGGTTGTTACACCCGGCAGCGTCTGACGGCGTTTTTCCGGAATAGCCTTGCCGCAAAATCGACAGTGCTGCAGGGAAGGTGTCGGTGTGGGTCTTAACCGGCTTTGTTCAATCAGTGCTTCTAGGCACCGTTCATTAAACGCCTGATCGCGATCGATTTCATCTGGCACGTTGTATTCTCCTTACCGTGTTCTTTCTTTCGCAATGCGTGATGCAGTTCCAGACAACGGTCAGCGAGGGGGCAGTACACGATGAAAGGTTTTCTGTAACCTGCATCATGGCGTCCAGCGCCTCCGGGGAATCAATGTTTTCGACCCGATATTTTTGCCACTGATGCCAGATTGCAGCATCGGTTTCTTCATCCGGAATGGGTGTTCTCCCGTTTGGAACGGAGACACCGAGTAACCGGCGGCGTGCACAGGTTTCTCTGGAGCCAACCCCGAAATAACGGTTCATCAGTGCGATTGAGCCCCCCAGCCTGACAGCTCTGTTCAGTTGTTCCTGACGCCTGTTTTCCTCGTGGGATGATGCCAGTAATTTTTGCAGGACATCATGGCGGATAGTAATATCGACAAGCGGTAAAGGTGCCTGACTGAGGGTGATAAGATCGTTTATTGATAAGCAACCGAGCAAATTCATTTCATCGTAAGTGAATCCCATAGTTTCGCAGTGATGAATATTTCCTTCCCGTAGCGCCTGAAGAGCAACGGTTAATATAATATGATTCAGGGATGGAAGCATGAAATTGACTCCTTAACTGAATAAGTGCTCAGTAATTCAGCTGAATATTCAGTGAATGGTATAGTGTCATATAGCACAATACCGGGCAGGTCTGAAATATACATGCAGGTGCTTTTTTTTATACCTGCAGGATCGAAGTTTATGAGTGCCGGGATATTAATGTTCATCATCTTCTCCTCATTGCGTCTTTATCGGTCAGATAACTTTTTGTTGATCCACTCGTCAATCTCAGACTCGAGCCAGGCAACACTAGCAGGGCCTATTTTTATTGAACGGGGAAATGCACCCTCTTTCATATAAAGGTATATCTGTGAACGCTTCAGCCCTGTTTTTTGCTCAACCTGTCTGAGGCGTAGTAACTGATAAGATGTCATATATCCTCCTGTGACTGAAATAAACGGTGGCCGGAGAATAAAAAAACACAGTGGAAGCCTGAGAGAAAGCTGGTGAGCCCTAAATAAGGGATGCAAAACCCTTATTTAGGGTTGTCGGCCATTACAAATGGGGATGGTATTAGCCGGATAAGGATGTCGAAGATGGCGAACCACGCTTCAGCGCATTTTTCAGTGTTTCAGCGTCCAGTTTTTCCCCGATGCCATCGTCTGATGCCCATTGTTCAAAAATAGAAAGGAGCTTATAGGGATGATTCAGCAGTGGGCTGATAGTATCATTGTGCTTGCAGGCCAGCCAAAACAGGCGTGATAACGGTGTTGTCATACGGGAAGGTGAAATGGGATGACTCTCCCTTTTTTTGTATAAATTAATTAGTCTTTCGACTTCGGTGTGGCGAATAACAAAACAGGCATCAGGCGGTAATGTATAAAGAGGAAAGCACCCATTGTGATTATATTTTATGGTCGTCACTTCTGTTAGTTTTTTTATGACATCTAATGCTGTGTTTTTAGGTAGTCTGGAAATTTGTTTTTCTACGCGTTCTTTCCAACTCATCGTTTCGAAAATTTGAAAAAGCTCCTCTGAAAATCTTACTATAATACCATGGTTAGTTTTTCTTGCCCCCACAATTGGGGAGGGGAATTTAAGTTCACGTGCCAGTATGCGCTGAATCAAAACATATTCATAGCCTATCAGGGGGGTATCTATAATTTGTTGCACAGGACAAACATATCTGGCTTCTGTACAGAGTCTTAAATTTTGACCATAAATAAAAC
The DNA here is from genome assembly GCF_021184225.1 of Klebsiella sp. KPN54798. Classification (NCBI taxonomy): domain Bacteria; kingdom Pseudomonadati; phylum Pseudomonadota; class Gammaproteobacteria; order Enterobacterales; family Enterobacteriaceae; genus Klebsiella; species Klebsiella sp. KPN54798. The sequence continues at coordinate 1,851,157 of NZ_CP089234.1, forward strand.
CGTCCCTGTCAAGCATGCATAGTTTATCAAGTAGGTCTCCCTCAAACTGCCTGAATTTTATTATTCCATTAAAAGTTTGTATCTTCTTAAGTATCACAGGAGACTGGAAATAGACCGATAGTAGGATGTTGCCACTCAAGGCATGACGATAAATATCGCTAGGAGTAATTTTTTGTTTTATGGCTTTGGTAGTGATCTCAACTGCTTCCGTTATAGTGACCCATGTTGACATATAATGAGTTATAAGCAATGGCTGATATTTTTTTGACATAATATTATCTCCTTCTACACAACAATTCGTTCCGTTAAGGAAAAAGATTGGTGCCACAAGTATTTATTTATGATTAATCAGAGGGTTTATGACAGAGAAAAGGATGTATATTTCTGAGTGAACATGTACAGGCCTATGGGGTGACTATTTAATGAGTAAATGCCGAATGATTTTCGGGGTGATGATTATAACTTGAGGAAAAATCCCAGCGTGGTTTGAGTAGTGTACCTGAGTGATATTTGTGTTATGTATGCATTGATTGCAGAAGAATAAATATAGTTCAGGCTAGTATAGTTTGTGGTAGCTATGAGAATATATAATCTATTTTACCTATAAAATAATTTATATGTATGGGGTGGTTTTTTTGTGGCGAATTGGTTTTACTGAACCCTAACTTTTGATTTTTAAGTTTGCACTTATTGATATGTTAATATGATAAATGCTTTATATCAGTTTTACTCTACAGAATTTCAAAAAAATAGATGTGTTAATGACTGTTTTTGCCGATGAAATCTTTGAGTTTTCGAAATTGTTTTGAGTTGAGGGTGTGTAATTGTAAAGGTTTTATTAATTCGGGTTGTTTTTTTTAGGTTGTTTGTCTGTGCTTTTATATTCTGGAGATGTGCCTTGTATATAGGATTGTTTGTTGGTTGTGTTTTTAATGTTGCACTGTTGTGAATTTTTATTTTGATATGATTATTTCTTTAGTATAAGGAGAGAAAGGAACGAGAAAGTTAAATCTATTTGTCCTAATCGCAATTTCATTGTTTAAATAATCACTATGGATTAATATTTTTTGCGACTCTGCTGAGTTACTGGTTTTAACTAGTGGTGTAAAAGGGATACCTTTTCGGTATCCCTTTTACAATAATCAGAAGAAATCAATTCGCGTATTGATACCGACGGTGCGACCCATATTGACCTGCGCGACGGCGCTGCTGCCGTTCATGTAGCCATAGGTACGGTAACGACGGTCGAACAGGTTATCGACATAGACGGAAATGTTCATCCGTTCAGTCGCCTGCCAGCCCAGGCTGCTGTCCAGGGTGGCATAGGTGCCTTGCCGCAACTGGTTGTCGCCATCGAAATAATGCGGCCCGACCAGATTAACCGCCAGTCGGGGCATCAGTGCGCCATAGCGCGTATCAATCACGCCGTTCACGCTGCTTCCCGCGCCATAACGTGGTACGAACGGCACCCGGTTACCGTGATACAACTCACTGTCATTGGTGAATTCGGAACGGATCACGTTGCCATTGATATCCCATGACCAGCCTGGCGCAAACCGCCACTTCGCTTCAAGCTCAACGCCGGTGGCGTCGGCTTTACCCGCATTGCTTAATGTCTGCATCCCGACCGGGCCAGAGTAAAGCTGCATGTCTTTGGTGTGGGTATAAAACGTCGCGGCTTGCAGCGTGACGTCAGCGGTTTCGTAGCGGGTGCCAAGTTCATAGTTGATGGATTTCTCGGCGACGAACGGTTTGGCATCAAGACCCGCAGTAGGCACGATGTTGTACCCGGAAGGTTTATATCCCTGGGCTACACGGGTATACACTCTCCAGTCATCGGTCAGCATATAGCCTGCGGATAGCTGCCCGAGCACCTGATCGTCATTGCTCTTACCCTGGTCGCCAAACGGGTTGCCGAGCATGCTGCCGTGATATTGTGTACTGGATTTATCATGCGAGAAGCGCACGCCGCCGCCGATATCAAAACGATCGGTTAAATGCCAGGTCAGGTCACTGTATGCGGCCAGCGTTTCAGCGGTGGTATAGCCGGTACTGCTTAAATAAGGCATTGTCGGCATGTCGTAGGCTGAATTTAACTTCTCGCGGGTGTTCTGCCGGTACAGCCCAAACACCATATCAACGGTACGCGCATCGCCCAGGGTTGCGGCGCGCAGCTCCTGCACATCCTGATTCCAGCGCTGAGGCATATTGACGATTAACGAACCGGAAGGGAAGGTGCGCGAATAATGCTGCTGCTGCCAGGCGCTGATCAGGTTGAAAACCCAGTCATCGGTGGTGTATTTCCCACTCAGGGTCTGGCTGTCAGTGCAGCGCCGCATGTACGGGTCTGGTGAACCATCGCTGATCGACAGCTTACGGCCCTTAATATCATTCCATCCCACATAGGCGTCCTGGGTGGCGCGGGTACATTCGCGTGAGGCGGCAAAGCCCATTTCCCAGGGCTGATCGTCCGGCGCCAGACGCAGTTTCACATTCCCTATGCTGGCGCGGGTGCCGCCTAAGTCATCGCTTCCCGTCGCGGGGTTAATCATGTCGCCGTCATCAACCTGGCGTAACAGGGTGACGCTGCCGTACAGCAGGCCATCCTGAATGGGGCCGCTCAGGTTGAACTTACTTCGATAACTGTCGCGGCTACTGACGCCGCCTTCAATATAGCCGCGCGGCGTGCTGTCCGGCTGCTGGGTGACGATGTTGATGATCCCGCCCTGAGCGCTTTTGCCATATAACGTTCCCTGTGGGCCTCGCAGCAACTCCACGCTTTGCACATCGGTAAGCGCCTGGATGGTGTTGGTGGAAAGCTGAGGGACGCCATCGACATACAGGGTGACGGCGGGGTTATAGAAGTCCTGCGCTGAAGAGACGCCGCGTAGCGAGATCGTCGAAAAAAGCATGTTGCCGCTATTTTCAATATTGAGCCCGGGCAAGACTCTGGGGAGTTTGTCGCTGGCGGTGACGCCGGCGTCGCTTAATTCCGGCGCGCTGACAACAGTAGACGAGACGTTGTTGGCTGATGCCGAGCGGGAAGATTGTTTACTGGCGGTAACCACCAGCGTGCTTTCGTCTTGCTGTGAAGTCTGGGCATTAGCAATGGCGGGGAGCAATAATCCCCCCAAGGCCAGAGGATAAAGCCGTGTCATTTTCATTGTTGTGAGTCCCTGTAAGACGGCGAAACGCCAAAAATACCGACAATGGTGAATTGAAAATGATAACTATTTCTAATAGTGGTGCTACCCGAAACGGGTTTATTTCAACCTGTTTCGGGTCGGTTTGCGCTTATTGGGCAGAATGGCGATAACGGTCGACGGCGAGAGCCGTCAGGCGTTTTTTGTCTATCTTGCCGACGGCGGTGAGCGGCCAGTGGTCCAGAAACTCGATTTGGTCAGGAATTTTCCACGCGCTGAGCCCCATACGGGTCAGTTGTTGACGCAACTGCTGATAGTCAGTTGGCACCTGCTGCGCGATGATAAACGCGCAAATCCGCTCGCCAAGCAGCGTGTCCGGCGCGGCGACCACCGCGCAATCTTGCACTTCCGCTAAACGCAGCAGTGCCGATTCCACTTCAGCCGCGGCTATTTTTTCTCCGGCGCGGTTGATCTGCTCTTTTATGCGTCCCTCAACGTGCAGGTTCCCCGCCTCATCCAGCCTGACATTGTCGCCTGTGCGGTAAAACCCTTGCGCGGTAAAGGCCTGCGCGTTGTGGGCAGGGGCGCGGTAATAGCCCGAAATGGTATAAGGGCCGCGCGTTAACAATTGCCCGGTTTCGCCCGGCGCGACGTCGTTCTCGTCTTGATCAACGATGCGGATTTCATCCAGAGGGGACAACGGGCGCCCCTGGCTGTGGAGAATGGTGGCATGCGGATCGTCCAGCCGGGTAAAACAGAGCAGGCCTTCCGCCATACCGAAAACCTGTTGCAGGGTACAGTCAAAGGTGGCGATAACCTGCTCAGCAAGCGTCGGGTCGAGCCGGGCGCCGCCTGCCTGAATGACGCGCAGCGACGAAAGGTCGCTGTCTTCCCACTCCCTGGCCTGCACCCATAATTGCGCCAGCGCCGGAACCAGGGCGACGTGAGTCACTCTTTCCTGCGCGATTAAAGGCATCACCTCATCACAGCTGGCGCTGTCGGTCAGCACCACTTTTCCGCCGCAGGCAAGCGTTCCCAGAATACCGGGGCAGGCCAGCGGAAAGTTATGCGCCACCGGGAGGACGGCGAGATACACGCTCTGTTGGCTGATGCCGCACAGTTCAGCAGAAGCGCTGAAGTTATAGCTATAGTCGGCATGTCGGCGCGGGATGAGTTTGGGCGTGCCGGTTGTGCCGCCTGAGAGCAACAACAACGCGGTGGCGGAAACATCAGGCTGCGGCCATGCCTGTCGCTCACCGTGAAGGGAGAAGAACGGCGTAAAATCGTCGCTCACGGTCTCTCCAGCGACCAGAACATGACGCAAGCAGGCGTGTTTGTGCGCCATCTGTCGGGCCAGCTCTGCGTGGTTTTCCCCGTGAATAACGTAAGCGACGGGTTGCGCCAGCTCAATCAGCGCGTCGATATCCAGCGCCCGTTGCGAGGGCATCGCCAGCACGGGGATAACGCCCAGTCTTAACAAGGCGAACAGCAGGGTAACAAACGCGTTGTCGTTGGGAAGCTGCACAATCACATGTTCCCCCGAACGCAAACCCAGTGATGACAGACCTGCGGCAAGTTCGTCAACCCGTGCATCAAGCGCGCTGTAGGTTAACGACCCCTTTGCATCAACGACGGCAATTCGCGAGGCATAACGGGCCGCCCAGTGGCGCAACTGTTCGGCAATGGGTAAGGGATACTGTTCAATCAGAGATTCAAAGGAAGAATTCATGCGTCACCTTTCTGAAGTGCTGGGCTGTTTTTGCAACGCGGTCATTGCAGAAAATGCGTGGGGAAAATGGCGGACAATCTGCGTAAAAAAGGACCGGGCTTGTTGAATGGGATAGAAATGATCGCCGTCAATCACCACCGGGCCTGTAACGTGGCTCAGCCACTGACGCCAGGCATCGACCTGCTGCCAGGAGGCTTCGCGATCGTGGCTGCCGCACAATAACAGCGCAGGCGTGCGCAGCGGCGGACAGACGTCGGGCGAGTCGTAGTGATAGCTCTCGGTGGCGTAAAAATCAGCGCGCAGAAGAGGAAGAAACAGCGACATTAATTCCTGGTTTTCCCGCAGTTCAGGAGAACATCCGCCAATGTCTATCAGCTCAGCGATAAAGTCGGCATCATCGCGATGGCTGAGCTGGCGTTCAGAATGCAGATGCGGGGCATGGCACCCGGAAATAATCAGTCCTTGTGGCGCAAGCCCCCGTTGCTCCAGAAGTCGGCAGGTTTCAAACGCCACCTGCGCCCCCATGCTGTGCCCGGCGAGTAAAAGCGGCGTGTCAGGCGATACGGATGCTTCCAGCTCGTTCGCCAGCAGTGCCGCCAGTTGTGTAATGCTTCTGAGCGGTTCCAGATGGCGAAGGCGATCGCGCCCCGGCCAGGTCACCAGAGAAAGCGCGCAATCAGCCAGTTGCTCAGCTTGCCAGTGGCGAAACGCGCTACTGCTGCCGCCAGCGAAAGGGCACATGACCAGATGCGCAGTATTGCCGTTCCGGGCGGGCCACAGCGGGATGCATATTGCAGATTGCGTCACAGCGCCTCCTTATCATCATCGTTGTAGAAACCGGCTAACCGGTCGTGGTGCGGCGGTGTCAGGCGTCTGATCTCCGCATTGCCGGTCTTACGTAAAATCTGCTGCCATAAACGTGATAACGCGATCTGATGTACGCTTTGGCAGGCCGCTGGTGGATGTTCGCCCGCCAGATGGCTGCGCAACTGGTGTAGCAACCAGCTGACGCCCTCCGGCCCGACGGTTTCGCAGCAGTCGCGCCAGCTCAGGGGCGCCGCGCTGCGCGTCAGACCCGGCAGATCGCGCAGGATCTCCGGTCTGCGGTAGAGGCTGTGGGCGTTCTCCTGATGGTCTGCGACAAACAGGCTGGATGACCAGATGACGGGGCCGTAGCTCGCCTCCAGCGAAAGATGACCTTCCGGCCAGCCCAGCAGCAGGCGGTGCATGATAAGGCTATGCATATCTGGATCGTCAGGATCGAGATAGCGCTGAAGCAGCAGGCAGGCTTCTCCCTCCGGCCAGAAGAGTCTCAGACAGTGAAAATCGCTAAAGCTGCCAACCACGTCGCACTCCACGGCGGCGGCATCAACGCCCAGAGCCAGCAACAACAAATCCAGAGTGGAGTAGAGCAACTGTCGGCTGGTGGTGGCGTGGACTACCGGCGGCGTCTTAGCCAGGCAGCGACGCAGCTGCTGAGCATCGCGAAGCCATGTGCGTCCCGCGCGCGTATGCGGATAAAACGTGTTTACCCAATAGCAGCAGCCCTGTTCCTGCGCCAGCGTTTGTAAGGAACTGATGTCATCCGGGTGGAGGGGATGCTCCTGAATGACGTGTACGCCGCGCGTCAGAAAGTGTCTGGCAAGCTGCGTACCGGTTCCTCCGGCGACGGTCGAACGCACGACAATACAGGCGATATCCGGCATCTTGGTTATCTGTTCCGGCGAGGTATACAGCGGAATGCCAAACGCATGAGCCAGCTCTCTTGAACGGGCGCTTCCCTGCGCCAGCAGGCCGACCAGTTCCAGCCCCTCCGGGGGCTGCATAAAGGCATTCAGGTACATTTCGCCAAATTTGGCGCCCACAATCAGTACGCGTTGTTTTGGGGAGGCGGACGGCATCATAACGTGTTCTCCGGTTGCATTGAGGTTGCGCAAAGCCAGCGCGTAATGTGTTGCGCACAAGCCTGAACGTGGGGGGCTTCCATCATGATTTGCCAGTGGCTGGCTTCAATCACAGCGTCGTCGGCGTTGTTTATCCAGCCCTGCCACTCGGTTTCTGCTGGCGTCCAGCGCGCGGGTCTCCCGGCGGCATACACCATGAGACAGGGGACCGGAACGCTTTCGCCCGGCGTATGCTCAGTCAGTAAACGCAGCAGATGCGCGATGTTGTCGAGCCACGTTTCTGCCGCTTGCAGCGTCAGGTTTTGCGACACCATACCGGCCGTTTTAGCGAGGCTGATAAAGTCGGCAAGCTGGCTGTCGGGCGTCTGCTGGTCGAAATGTTCGGGCAGTGCCAGAGGCGTTTGTCCTTCGGCTAACAGGCGCAGCAGGGCCGCCCGGTTTTCGCAACAGAAATCCTGTCGGCACACGGGATCGATTAACACCATCCGAACCTGCTCGCCTTTGGCGTACAGGCGCTGTGCGGCGCCCGCCGCAAGAAACGCGCCATACGACCAACCCGCCAGCACATAAGGGCCGTGAGGCTGCTGACGACGGATGCACCCGACATACTCATCGATCATCTGGTCGAGCGTGGCAAAGCGCTGCGGCGATTTTGCTTGCAGGCCGAAAACGCGCCTGTTCAACGCGCTGGCGAGCGGCAGCCAGGCGCTGATATCGCCGTCTGAAGCGTGGAAGACAAACAGGGTTTCCTCACCGTCGCCCTGGCAAAGGGGTATCGGGTTGTCCTCTCCTGACGTAGCCGCCTGTAGATGGGCGCAGAAGTCGCTCAGCGTCGAATGGCTGAACAGATCCTGAAGGTTAGCCCTGGCAATCCCTCTCCGGTTTAGCTGCGCGACCATCCTTGTCGCCATCAGGCTGTCGCCGCCCAGTTCGAAAAAGTCGTGATGCCTTGCCACGGGGCGAGACAGCAGCGATTGCCAGAGTTCAGCCACCTGTTTTTCCAGCGCCGGATTCCCCCCGGCAACTGGCGTGGGTTTGGCTGGCTCAGTCGGCGTATCAGACGGGGCATGCAGCGGCGTAAATAACGCTTCTCTTTGCCGGATCTGTAAAATGGGCAGACCGGTGCCAAAGCGCTGCTGTAAATAGCGGCTCACGGCTTTTTTATCCGGGCGATTTACGCCAGGCGAACGCGCCACCAGCAGATGCTGGCGCAGCGGCGACGATTCCTGCGCGGGCCACGCCAGCTCGTTTGCAAACCCGGCCTGAACGAGAACCTCCTGCCATGCGGAGCGGGTGAGCATCGGTTTCTCATCCCGGCGGCGGAAATCGCGGTATCCGCTTAATCCCTCAATAAAGCCCACGCTCGCCAGCTGGAATACGCTGTTTCGCTCCGTCGCTTCAACGATCAGCAAACGTCCGCCGGCTTTCAGCAACAGTTTTAATCTGCGCAACGTCTGGACGACATGGCTGGCGTCGTGGAGCACATTGACGGCAACGATCAGGTCGTAACCCGCCTCCGGGTGGGCGGTGAAATCCAGCGGCTGGTTGATGTCGAACAAGGCATAAGACACCCGCGATTCATCATGGAAACGGGCTCTGGCGTCATTGAGGAACTGCGCGGAGACGTCCGTGAAGTGGTACGACTGTCGCGTGTTCCGCGTGGCCTTCAGCACCGGCGCGGTAGTGGCTGCGGTTCCGGCGCCAACCTCCAGAATCCGTTCTGCGCCGCACAAGGCGGCAATCTGCGCGGTATAGCGATTCAGACAGGCGCTGGCGGGGTTGTCGCGATACAGCGCGTCAGTCACGCGATGCTGCTCGTTGAACAGCAATTCCAGCGGAGAACACTGCCCGGAGAAGAGGGCGTCGTGCCGGGCGATGCAGGTTTCCAGATACTGCGCCAGCGCCTGGCTCCATTGGCTTGGCGGGCACGCTTCCTGAGGCTCAGGAATCTCGCTGAGCGGAACGCGGCAGCGCCAGCTTTCACCCTCGCGGATTAACCACTCTCTTTCCGTCAGACACTGTAGCCACTGGCGCAGCAGACGCTGGTGAGACGCTTGCGCGGACAGCGCCTGTACTATTGCGCTAAAGCGATGGGCGATCTCCGGCGTGGTAAACAGGCCGTGACGATTTAGCGTAGCCGCGATCCCCTGTAGCGCACGCGCCTCCAGCCAGCGCCAGGTCGCCTCCAGCTCATCAAGCTGCGCCTGCTCAGGCAACGGCAGCGCCAGTTGGGTGAGTTCGTGCTCATCAGGCGTCGCCGCTGATGGCGACGGATCGTCGGCCATTACGATATCCAGCGTCAACGCGCCCTGTTCGGTTATTTCCGCTCTGGCCTGCCGGATGCCGGGGTATTCGAGCGTCGCCTGCTCAATATCCCGCAGGTCGTAGTCCGCCTGCGCGTTCAGCGGCCAGCGTCGACGGGGAATGTGCCCGGCGATGCCGCTGGCGAGAGTCTTCAGGCTTTCAGGGGCGGCGATGACGGCTTGCAGGATGGCGCAATAGTCATTAAACATCGCCTCGGCAGCGCCGGGTTCCAGCACGTTGTCCATGCAGTACCAGCTAAACATCAACTCGCCGTCGCTCTCCATGACCTGATGATCCAGCCAGACCTGCGGCGTTTGCGTGAACACATAGCAGGGTTCGCCGAACAGATGGCTCATCGCCTGATCGATAGTCATGCCTTCCAGCGTCATCCCCAGCATACTGGTAAACACCACCGGCATTAGCGGTTGACGTTGTGACCCGCGCAGGCGGCCCAGCTCACGGATCACCTCAACACCGTTCATTTCACTGTGCGCCATGTTTTGCCAGAGGCGCTGTTGGGTCTGTTGCATCTGCTCTTGCAACGTCACCGGCGCTGAGAAGTTAAAATCAACCAGCGTGACGGAGGTAAAATCACCAATCAACTGGTTGATTTGCGGATGGATCGGCTGGCGATTGAAGAACGTCAGGTTCAGCGTAAATGCCGTGGTGCGGCTCCAGCGCTCAAGGGTGGCGGCAAACAGCGTGAGCAGCGCGGCAGACGGTGTGACGCCTTGCTGCTGCCAGCGCTGTTTCACGGCCTGCCATTCTGTCTTGCCGATCGTCGATTTGAAGGTGGTGAAGTGTGGCGTTTCCGGGGGTGTTTCAACCACCGGCAGCTCTGGCGCTAAAGGCAATTGCGGCAGTTTTTCCTGCCAGTAATCCCAGGCATCGTGCCATGCCGATGTCTGTCGGCGCGCCTGTTCAGCCATTACATAATCACGGAAGGTGATAGCGAGCGGCGCCAGCGTTTCACCGCGCCAGACCTGCGCCAGATCGTCCATCATGACTTTAAAACTCTGCACATCGAACTGCAAAAGGTCGAGGTTCATGTGCAGGCGGTAATGGCAATCGTCGATTTCGCTGACCACCAGCTCAAAAAGAGGCCACTGGTCGGCAGGCAAAACGCGATAGCTCAGTTCATGCCGCCGTTTTTCCAGCGCGATGCGCTGTTCTTCCGGGGAAAGCGCGCGCAGATCGTCGCGCTGGATGTGATACTCCGGCGTTGTCGCCAGGACTCGCTGCTGCCCGTCGGCATCAACCACCATGCGCAACATGTCGTGGCGTGCGATAAGCTGGTTCCATGCGTTCTCCAGTATGGCGAGATCGAACTCATCGTGGCGTTTATCCCACTCAAACAGAACGTGACAGGCGACGCCGCCATAGCCAATGAGGTGGGTTCGCCCCAGCCAGTAGGCGTGCTGAATGGGCGTCAAAGGGAAGGGCGCATAACGCTCGTCGGCGTCGTGCTGCAACACTTCCGGCTGCGAAGCGGCAGGCGTCGTCTCTGGCTTAGAACAGATAAGCTGCGTGAGTCCATGAGGAGACAGATCCTGCCACGCCCGTTCCGCATTGATGCGTACGCCCAGGTAGTGCTGAATATCGCTACTGAGTTCAAGGAAGAGCAGCGAGTCCATGCCGAGTTGCAACAGATCCTGGTTTGGACGCAGTGACGCCGGATCGCTCAGCCTTAGCTGAACCGCAATCCGCTTTTTCAGCCATGCCATCACCGCCGTTTCATCGCTCAGGCTGCCGTTAAAGGCGTTGTCATCAGCAGGAGGAATGACAGGCGTTGCGGCTTTTTCTGTGGCGCTGATGTTAAACAGAGCCTGTTGTAACGGGGGCATTTTGTCGGTAAAAACGCGCATCGCCAGTCGCCACGGGGCGCCGCGCATCACCGCCTGTTCCAGGTGCCAGCAGCCTTCGGCATCGCTTAACGCGCCCATACCACGGCTGGCGAGCGTCGCCAGCATTTCCGGCGTGGCCGCCCGACCGCTTTCTCCCCATGCGCCCCAGGCGACAGAGAGCGTTTTCGGCGCATCAAGGGTGGAAAACTGCTGGGCCAGCCCGTCCAGGTAGCCGCAGGCCAGCGCATGGGCGCTCTGACCCGGCGCGCCGAGGGTGGCGGCAGCGGAAGAGTAGAGAATAAGATAGCGTCCGTCGTGGTTGCGCAGGGTTTGCAACAGCTGGCTTGCCGCCTGCGCTTTTACCGCGAAAACGGTGGCCAGCTGGTGGTCGTCAAGCTCCAGCAAGGGCGCGTCAGCCAATACGCCAGCGGCATGAATCGCTCCGGCAATGCCGCCGTTGGCCGCCAGATCGTCAAGAACCGTGGCCAGTTGCCCGGCATCGCCCACATCACAACGGCAGACGCGCGTCTGCCCGCCCTCCGCATCGCGTAGCCATGACTCATCCACGCGCGGCGCCAGCAGGGCGATGCGTCGCGCCCCTTTTTCTCTGAGCCAGTTCACGGCAAGGCGGCCTAATCCGCCAAACGCTCCGGTCACCAGATGCCAGCGGTTATCGCCGGTAAACACGTTTGCCGGTAATTCGGCGGCGCATCCCGTATTGGGCGCCAGTGAAGGGAGCCAGAGGGTGTTACCCCGCGCGGCAAGCCAGCGCTGTGATTGTGAGACTGCGCTTAACCCTTGATGCAGCGTTTCCCACGGGGTGTTTTCGGCGAGATCGATGGCGGCAAGCAACCGTTCCGGCTGTTCGTTGGCCGCGACGCGAAGCAAGGCCCATAGCGCGTGATGGGACGCAGAGAGTGCCTCATTTTCCTCGACTCGCCACGCGCGGCGAGTAACCACAATCAATCCGGCTGCGCTGGCGGTGAGCGCTGCTATCACTTTCTCCGCTAAGGCCAGCGTATCCTCGCTCTCCTCAACAATCATCAGTCGCGAAGAGGCGTGCGGATCGTGAATGATGCCGTATTGCGCCAGCTCGTCGCTGCGCGCAAGCGTACCGGCGCTGAAGCTGAAGGTAAGCGGATGGTCAACGCTGGCGATGCTGAGGGGCGTCCAGCGCCATTGATAATGCGTCTGCGGCGCAGGAAGAGGCGCGGCGGGCGATAGCGGCAGCCACTCGCCATCAGGATGACGGGCTTCAACGCGCATCTGACCGCGGGAAAAGGCTTCGTTTTGCCAGCTTAAGCGAACCTCCTCCAGCCACTCCGGGGCGGCGACGGGGGGCGGTTCCACAGGCAGAGCGTCGCCATGACGCTGTGAGAGCAGACGCCAGGCCTCCTGCCAGCGGGCGTTAAACCGTTCGGGCTGACCTGCGCAATCAGACCAGTCGGCGAGATAATCACCGTTATCCGTCAGCGCCTGCCCCAACACGGGTTCTGATGGCGCGGTGAATGTTACGGCGCTAACCGCCTGACCGGGCAGCGTGGCGAGAATGATATGTTCGCTCATCCCGGCGGTCGGGCTGCCATCCTGCGGTAGCCACGCCACTTTGCTGAATCCGGCGTGGCGGCACTGTTGCTGCCACTGAGCGGTGGTGAGGAATAACTCACCTTCGCGGGCGTCGAGATCCTGTAGCGGAAGAACCAGCGGGCCGAAAACGAAGTCAAACAGACGCATTGGCTGGGTGATTTCGCGCATCAGCAGGCGCCCGCCCGGCTTGAGCAGGGGGCGCAGATTATCGAGCGTGCGGCCAATATGGCGGGTGGCGTGAATCACGTTCGCCGCCACGATAAGATCGTAAGACTGTGCCTGGAAACCCTGAGACTGCGCCTCTTTTTCGAGATCCAGCTCGCTATACTTCACAAAATCATAGTCGGCGAATTTCTGCTGGGCGCGGCGGGTGAACAGCGCCGAGATATCGGTGAAATGGTACTCCAGTGCCGGAACGCCGTTGAGTTCCGGCAGCAGCCACGCGGTGGTGCCGCCGGTTCCGCCGCCAACTTCAAGAATACGCAACGACTGGCGGGGCTGACGCGTCTGGACAATGCCGCGTAATACCCCGGCGGCGATTTGGTTGAAATAGCGGCCAAAGCTGAATTCCTGATACAGCACCTCCACGCCGTCGGAGGCGCTTTGCGGGAAGATAATCGCCACTGGTTCTTCCGCGCCGCTCATCATGTCATATAACCGATCGCCGGCACGGGCGATGGTGTCGGGAATAGCCTGAAAACCTTCACAATAACCGGCAAGTTCCGTCAGCAGCGATTCCCGCTGTTGATGTTCAATGGGGCGGGCGCGAGCGTATCGCCCGTCGGTGCAGCGGTAATCGCCGTCGACCACGCAGTTATTCAGCAGGCGCTGGAGTAGCTGCTGGTAGCGGGGCAGCAGACGTCCACGGCGCATGATGGTCATGGCGTCCACGCCGTTTTCAATGGCATCGCCGGTACAGCGTTGTACCAGTTGATCGACGTAGATGGCGTGCAGGCGCGTGGCGCACTGTTTAAGCGCTTCCAGGCGGGGGAGATCGAGCGCTGTCGCAGCGCGACTCGCCACCTCCAGCCCGGCAGACAGCGCTGCGTCGGCAGGCTCGCAGGCCGGGGAGACGCGCTCTTTCCAGTAACGCTCAGTATCAAACGGATAACATGGCGCAGCGATACGTTGTCCATCGCCCGCCAGCAGGTCGGCCCACGGTAGGGCGACGCCGGCAGCGTAAAGCTGGAGCAGGGCCTGATTGAGGACATCGCCCGCCTCTTTGTTACGCCGGGCGCTGGCTATCCAGTATGCGTTATCGCGGTATTCGCGCTGCCCGCAAGCAACCAACTGGGCATCGGGCCCCATCTCCAGAAAAACGCGGGCGCCGAGCTGATGCGCTATCTGAATACTCTGGATAAAACGCACCGGCTGGCGCATGTGTCGGCGCCAGTAATCCGCCTGGTTGAGCGTTGACTCATCAATGACGTCGGCGGTGAGCGTGGAAATAATCGGTATTTGCCCCGGCTCCGCGTGCAGTCCCGCGCAGGCGTCCTGGAACCGATCGAGTATCGGCTCCAGTAAAGCGGAGTGCGCCGCACCGGTTACGCTCAGGCGACGATAGTTAATGTCATGCTGCGAGAGCGTGGCGCAAAATACTGCGAGACGGGCTTCCGGCCCGGAAAATACCGTATGTTGCGTACCGTTATTGGCGGCGAGATCCAGCTCAAACTGGCGAGCCAGCGGCATCAGCGTGTCTTCGTCTGCAAATACCGCCACCATCGCGCCGCTTGCGCACTGCTGCATTAGCGCGCCGCGCCGACAAACCAGTGGCATGACCTGTTCAATCGTATAGTGTCCGCAGACAACAGCAGCGGCAAATTCACCGACGGAATGCCCAATGGCGAAGTCTGGCTTCAGTCCTTCAGCACGCCAGTGCGCCGCCATCGCGATTTCAAACGCGACAATCGCCGGCTGCGCCCAGGCCATATTGTCCAGTTGCGCCGAATCGGGGTTAAACATCGCTTCGCGCAGTGACGGCGTGAGCATTTCGCTACAGGCGGAAAAACAGCGATCCAGCGTGTCGGCAAACGCCGTTGAGTGCTGGTACATCGTTTGACCCATAGTGCGCCAGTGCGAGCCCTGGCCGGTAAACAGCCACACCTGCTTGCCGCTGGCGCCGTGGCCGCTGTAAACCAGCGCCCCCGATTTCTCACCGGCCCAGGCGCTGAGCGCCTCGGCGGTTTCACGGTTTAATGGCGCCGCCAGGCGGAAGGGGAGATCGAGACGGCGCGCGTGCAGGGCTGTGAAGGCCAGAGAGCTGGCATCCGCATTCTCTCTCAGCGCCCCGGCATAATCCGTCGCCAGCCGCCGCAACGCGCTGTCGCTGGCGGCGCTGAGCAGCAGCGCGGTACTTTTTCTGCCGCTATCCGTATTGGGGAGGCGCGCGTTGAGCGCGTCGGGCAGCGAGGCGACGATCATATGGCAGTTGGTGCCGCCAATACCAAAGGAGGAGACGCCCGCATAGCGCATTTCGTCCTGCCATGCCTGTGCCGACACCGGTATGGTAAAGGGGCTCTCTTCAAGTTTCAGCGCCGGGTTGGGGGTGTGAAAATTCAGTAAGGGAGGAATTTGCCCGCGACTGACTGCCAGAACGGTTTTCAGCAGTCCGGCAATGCCCGCCGCGGTATCCAGATGGCCCATGTTACTTTTCACGGAACCGAGCGCACAGCGCTGATCCTGCGGGCGAGGCGCATAGACGTTGCGTAACGCTTCAATTTCAATCGCGTCGCCCAGCGGTGTGCCGGTGCCGTGGGTTTCAATGTAACCTACCTGCCTGTCGTCGATGGCCGCCAGCATTAACGCCTCTTCGATGACTGCCTGTTGCCCTGCGACGGAAGGGGCGGTATAGCCGACCTTTCTGTTGCCGTCGTTGTTGACCGCGCTGGAGAGGATCACCGAGATAATCGGATCGCCTGACAGCAGCGCGTCTCTCAGGCGACGCAGCACCACGCAGCCGAGACCGTTACCGGCCCAGGTGCCCTCAGCCGAGGCGTCAAAGGGACGACAGTGACCATCAGGAGAGAAAATCATTCCGGGCTGGTAGCGGTAGCCTGCCTGCTGGGGGAAAGAGAGCGCCACGCCGCCGGCAACCGCCATATCGGATTCGCCTGCGCGCAGGCTTTCACAGGCCAGATGCACGGCAACCAGCGAGCTGGAGCAGGCGGTCTGTACCGATAACGCCGGGCCGTGCAGGTTGAGTTTGTACGCGGCGCGGGTGGCAATATAGTCTTTATCATTGCCCATCAGAGATTGCAGACCTTTTACCTGCGCGACTTCTGTCACGTTCAATGCTTCGCGACCGGGGTAGGTACTCATCCGGGAAGAGGCGAAAACGCCGGTCTTATGGGGGACGGCGCCGGGGGGATAACCGGCATGTTCCAGCGCATGCCAGACCGCCTGCAAAAATAGGCGCTGCTGCGGGTCCATCGACTCCGCTTCCTGTCGCGAATAGCCAAACAGGGTGGCGTCGAAGCAGTCGGCGTTGTCTAACACCGTACCGATATTGACATAATGAGGATCGTCAATGATGGCGGCATCCAGACCGACGGCCAGAAGCTCTTCGCGCGTAAAGCGTCGGCTGCATTCACGACCTTCCAGCAGATTTTGCCAGAACGTTTCGCCATCCGGCGATTCAGGAAAATGGCAGGCGTAGCCGATAACCGCGACAGGTTCGCAGTCCGGGTAGTGTTGAGCGATCGATGCATCAATGGAATCTGCTGTCGGCGCAGAAGAGAAGCGCAAGTTATCCATAATCGGTCCCGTTTCCTAAGATTCACAAAGTCAATGGAACGCCATGCGTTCGCGATGGCGTTCCGGGGAAAATCAGTTTGCTTCGCGCTATATCCGCCGCTGACGACGGCGAACAGGGCGAGGTCGTTTTGTTTTCTCCACCGTGGCGACGCCGGCCAGATAATCGGCCAGGGCAGCAGGAGAAGGGTGGGTGAAGAGGTCAAGCAACGTCAGGGTGGAAAATTCGTGACGTTGTAACAAAACGTGCAGTTGCACCAGATTCAGCGACGTTGCGCCCGCCTCAAAGAAGTTTTCTGCGGGCGTGACAGACTCGCCAACCACCTCGCGGAAGGCGTCGCAAATCAGGCTGACGGTGCTCTCGTCCGCCGCAATGTGTGGCTGAGATTGCTCAGGGCATACGCGCGGTGAGCGCTCTGCGCATTGCCCTGCGTGTTTAACGGGAGGCACCAGCGCGGCGAGCGGCAGTTGCCAGCCGCTTTCATCCTCGGCCATTCGGTTTAGCAATGCGCAATACTGTTCAAACTGGCGCTCCACCTGCCCGGCAGGAAACAGCGCGGCGACAAAATCCCAGTTAAAGCGCAGTTCGCCTTCGGATTCATAAATCTGGTGATCGAGCCAGACCTGCGGCGTCTGGGAGATGCCCCAGACCGGTTTGAGCAGATTACGCCGGGCGAGGAAGTTATCCTGCTCAAAGCCCAGCGCGCTGGTAAAGACGACGGGCATCGGAACGGCAGGCACGTTTTGCTGTTGCGCCAGTTGACGCATCACGCGGATGGCTGACACATCGCGGTGGTTGAGGTTCTGGCTCAGCCGCTGCTGTAGTGACTGCGCGCTGTGCAGCCAGCTTTCGCCGGGATGCCAGCTCAGCAGCATCAGCGAGGTGAAATCGCCCAGAATCTGGTTGATTTGCGGGTGCAGCGGTCGCCTGTCGAAAAGCGTAAGGTTAAGCGTGAACTCAGGCTGTGCACTCCATGCAGAGAGAACCGTTGACCACACCGACAACAGTACGGCCGACGGGGTGAGATGGGCGTCAGCCGCCCGTTTTTTCAGCCGATGCCAGCGCGTGCTGTCCAGCGCGCCGTTCAGGCGGGCGAAGCGCGGTGTTTCAACCTCCTGAGGCAAGCAGCGCAGCGGCAACGCAGGCGCCGGAGGAATATCATCAAGCTGCGCCTGCCACCATGCCAGAGAATCTGGATTGGGCGACTGTAGCGAGGGTTGTTGCAGATAATCCCTGAAGGTGACGGGCAGCGGCGGAAGCAGCTGTTGCGGGTAGCGGTAGCCGTGCTCCAGCTCCGCCAGCAGGATCTGCATGCTCAGACCGTCAAGCAACAGGTTATCCAGACACAGCCACAGGCGGGCAGGCATCCCGTCCACGTATCCGACCTGGAGATCGAATACCGGCCACACTTCGGGGTTGAGTACCTGATGCGCCAGTTTTTCGCGCACCCGCAACGCCTCTTCAGGCGTATGGAGGGTGTGTGCGGGTATCACCCAGGGGGGCGTCTGTTCGAGCACCTGTTGCTGTCCATCACGCACGATGGCGCGCAGCATATCGTGGCGGGCGATTAATCGGTTCCAGACCGTCTCCAGCCGGGTGAGGTCCAGATCGGCAATTTCAAATTCAACAAAGAAATGTGAGCCGACGCCGCCCAGGGCAAAGCCCGGCTGACGCCCCACCAGGTAAGCCTGCTGCACGTCGGTAAGCGCAAAGGGCTGGTAGCGATCTTCAGGGGAGTGGACGAATGGTTGTTCGACCGGGACGTCGGTTTTCCGCAGCGTGGCGGCAAAATCCGCCAGCCGGGGATGATTAAACAGGTCGCTTAATTGCGCTTCATAACCTGCCTGATGAAGTTGCCCGGTCAGACGGGTCGCCAGCAGGCTATCGCCGCCTTGCTGGAAGAAGTCGGTTTCTCTGGTGACATTGCCAGTTGATAAGAGTTGCTGCCAGAGGGCGGCAACCTGTTTTTCAATGTCGCCCTGGGGTAAATCCGCTTCGGCCGGGTTTTCCGCTTCAGGGGTATGACGACGCTTCAGCGCCTGGTAGTCAATTTTCCCATTAGCCGTCAGCGGTAAGGCGTCGAGGAAGACGATCCGTTGCGGCACCATCCACCCCGGCAGACGTCCAGCGAGGGCGGCCTGAAGTTGACGGGGATCGCGGCGCACCTGCCTGTCAGGACATTGTACGAGGAAGCGTTGTAACCCCGCGACCTCATCGCCATGCTGACAGTTGAAGGCGGCCGCGCTAAATAATGCCGCCCAGTCGGCGCTGTTATGCAGCAAGGCCTCCGGCTGCCCATTGGTTAACAGGAGCGTGCTGAGCAGGGCGGACGGCGTTAACTGGCGAAACTCCATCACGTAGAGCAGCGCGCCGGGAACGGCAAGCTGTTGTAATGTCGCAAGGAGCCCGGGATCTTCCGGCAGCAGACGATGCAGGGCGTTATTAAGCCAGATAATGTCCGCCGAGTGAGCGTGCGCCGCCAGCGTGTCTGCATTCCAGAGGGACAGACGGGCGCCAGGCCAGGGGGCGAGCCTCTGCCGGGCGCTCAGCAGCATCTCCTGGCTCTGCTCAAGCCCGACATACTCAATCTGTCCGGCGTTGAGCTGTGCTAACAGCGATTCTGCGGCGCGGCCAGTGCGGGTTCCCACCTCAAGCAGGCGTATCGGGCGCTGTAAGCGCTGTGCAAGCTGTTGGCAAATTGTCGCCAGTTCCTGAATATACGGGGCGCTGGCCGGATGGTTAAAGGCCAGGCTTTCCGGCGACCACTGCGCGTCGTTCAGTAACGACAGTTCGTTACGGGCACCGCGAAGAATTTGCGATAACGTTAAATCATGTCCGCTGAAGTGCGGGTGCTCATCCTCGCGTTCTTCACCAGCGCAGACCTGATAACCTTCAGCAGCGGGCTTCAGTCGCCGTTGTGTCACCAGAAATGCTAACCAGCGTTCCACCACGGCCTGCCAGCGCGGCTGGATAGCGAGTGAGTTCATCAGGGGGAGAGGATCGGCGCCAGCGGTGTGACCCGGCTTCAGTTTTAGCAGGCGATGCTGAAGGAAATCGGCTACCTGTTCTGCGGAGATCTCTGGCGAGATGGCGCAACAGGGCAACGTTCCCGCAAGCGTGTGCCACGCCTGCGGCAGTGCCGGGTTCCGATGATCGGTAATGCAAAAAGCCTCGCCTTGAGGAACAACGTATGCCGCCAGCGTTTTTTCTTTTTCGCCGATCGCCAGAACGGTTGCTTGTTTCACCCCCGCCAGCTGGCTGAGCGCGCTTTCGATTTCGCCCAGCTCGATGCGATATCCTCCGACTTTGACCTGCTTGTCGCGACGACCGAGGAACTCGATTGTGCCATCTGGCCAGTAGCAGCCGAGATCGCCGGTGCGATACCAGCGCTCGTCCGGGAGCGTCAAAAATTGCTGCTCGCTACGCAGGGGATCGTTGAAATAGCCTTCCGCGACCCCAATGCCGCCAATCCATAATTCACCCGGCACCCAGTCAGGGCAGTCCCGGCCCTGTTCATCCACCACCCGGTAGCGTTGGTTGGTTAGCGGAAAACCGTAAGGGATGGAACGCCAGTGGGCGGGGACGTCGTGAATTTCGCAGGCGTTAGACCAGATAGACGCCTCGGTGGCGCCGCCCATCGCGATAAATTGTCCTTGTGGCCGGAAGGCCCGATAACGGGCGGGGAGGTTAAGCCCGATCCAGTCGCCGGAAAGCATCACTGCGCGCAGGTTTTCCGGCGTGGCGTCGGCGAAACCTTCACACCAGGTCAGCAGCATATCGAACAGCGCCGGGACGCTGTTCCAGAGCGTGACCTGATGGCGCTGGATCAGCTCACACCATGCGTGAGGATCGCGCCGTTGATTTTCCATCACCATCACCAGCGCGCCGCCCGCGCGCAGTACGCCAAAAATGTCGTAAACCGATAAATCAAAATGTAGGGCGGAGAGGGCCAGCACCCTGTCATGCGGGCCAACCTGATAGCGGGTATTGATATCGCAACAGGTGTTAAGCGCTCCCCGGTGAGAAATGACTACCCCTTTCGGCGTACCGGTAGAGCCGGAGGTGTAGATAATGTAGGCCGGTTGCGTGGGGGCGCGTACTACCGGGTTGGCGATCGGCTCCGCCTCAATGGCCTGCTGCCAGGCAAGGACGGGAATATCGTCTGACCCGGCGCTGGCGTCGTGCTGACAAATGAGCACCAGCCGGACGCTGGCGTCAGCGTAGATTTTCTCGCGCCGTGCGGCAGGCTGATCCAGCGAAACCGGAACGTAAACCGCCCCGGTCAGCAGGACGGCCAGAACTGCAACAAGTTGTCCTGCGCCTTTCGACATCGTGATAGCCACATTATCGCCGGGCTGAACCCCGCACTCGATTAACCTGCCTGCACAACGGCGGGCATAGTCTGTCAGCTCATGATAATTCCACTGATAACGCATGTCCGTTACCGCCAGCGCCTGCGGCTGTTGCAGAGCGATACGGAAAATGCCTTCATGCAGCAAGCCTTCGGGAATGGGGGCGCTGGTGGCGTTGACCCGTTCGCGTATCGCGCGCTGGCTGGCGGGCATCATATCTGCGAACGGCTTTTGCCAGGCGCTTTCGTCATCGCAGAGTTGGTTAATTAGCTGGCAGTAGGCGTCGAACAATGTTTCGACTAACGCCGGAGGGAACAGCGCGTCGTTGCTGTCCCATTGCAGCCAGACCTCGCCGTGATGCTCGAACGCCAGATGATCTATCCAGACCTGCGGCGTTTGCGAGATGCCCCATTCCGGCTCGCCCAACGGCGATTCTGCGCGGCTGCTGTAGAGGGAACGCCCCAGATTGCTGGTAAATACCACCGGGGCGCCGTGGGGGTAGCGCTGCTGGCGTTTGAGTTCACGGAGTAGCTCGACGCCGGACCAGTGGCGATGCTCCCAGTCCTCCGTAAACGTGAGCTGGTTTTTACGCGCCAGATTGCTGACGGTATCGCCGTCGCAGGCGGTATCCAGCAGAAGAATATTGGTGAAGTCGGCAAGCATCGCGCCAACCGCCGGGTGCAGCGGCTGGCGGTCGAATAAGGTGATGTTAAGCAGCAGACGCGTCAGGCCGCCCCAGCGAGCCAGCACGGCAGAAAAACAGGTCGCCAGCGCCATTGTCGGCGTCACGCCATACTCGCCGGCCCGGTTGCTAAAGGCGTGCCAGCGTGTTGCCGGGACAATCATGCGGCGTCGGGTATTACGGACTTCACGTAGCGTGGCGGGTTCGCAGACCAGCGGCAAGACGGGCGCGGGGGGAAGCGTCGATGCTTTCGCCAGCCAGTAAGCGCGTGCGTCGTCTCTCAGTGGTTGATTGATCTTCTGCTGGTGCAGCAAATACGAGCGGAAATCATAGCGGGTGTCGATAGCCGACAGCGATTCTCCGGCCAGCAGGGCGTTAAGCTCATCGAAGAAAAGCGTAAAGCTGGAGGCATCCATAATCAGCAGGTCAATATTGACATGGAGGCGGTGGCGATTGTCCGGCAAGAGCGTCAGCTGAAAATCAAACGTTTCGCCGATTTCCACGCGTAAAAGACGGTGGCTCAGGCGCTGGCGCAGTGCGTCCAGATAGGCCTGGCGGCTTTCAGCGTCGTTATGGCGTAAATCATGAACGGTGACGCCGTTCCAGTAAGGTTGCGGTAGCCAGACCTGCTGCCCGTCGGGGCGAAAGGCGATATGCAGCATTGGGTGGCGTTGCAGCAAGGTCGTGATGGCCTGCTCCAGCTGCGATGCTGTCAGACAATGGCCTTCAAACTCCTGATACAGGTGGCAACCCACGCCGCCAAGCGTCTGCCCCGGCATGCGGCCCGTCAGGTAGGCGTGCTGTACCGGCGTCAATGGGAAGGGGGTACTTTCGGTCATGTTCGGCCAGGATGATTCGTCGGGCGGCGTTTCTTCTTCCGCGTTCTCCGGCGACCGGATGAGCATTAACTGGTTCCATGCCGCCAGCGTGGGGGCGGCATACAGCTCGCGAAGGGTAAGGCGGTAGCCATTTTTACGAAACCAGTGTAACCATCTCATCAATCTTATTGAATCCAGGCCGGCCTGGATCAGGTTGCTTTCGTCATGTAACTGCTGCGGCGTTAAATTCAGTTCCTGTATAAGCCGCTCGCGTAATTGTTGGTAATCAGCCGCGTGGCGGTTGTCCGGTAACAGCGAATCCTGAGATGGTGCGCCAGAAATCATTCTTCCTCCTGATGGCACGTCTTACCGAAAAGCATTGCTCATATGAGAATAATAATTATTAACAATTGGATGCTACCCGAAACGGGTTTATTTATGCCCGTTTCGGGTTGGTAACAGGCGGAAAGAACAGAGGCCCGGATGGGGTATCCGGGCCTCTGTCAGGGAGGAATTTAGGGGGGCGCGACCCCGGTTACATCACGCGTTTAAAGGTCGAAGGGGTTACGCCAAACTGTTTCTGGAAGGCGGCAGAGAAATGGCTGGCGTTGGCATAGCCCAGATCGGCTGCCACCGTCATGACGGAGGTATTGCCGTTAGCCAGGCGTCTTCTGGCTTCCTGCATTCGTTCAGCCTGAAACAGGCCATAGACGCTGTTGTTGAACAGAACGCGGAAGCCTCGCTTAATTTTGAGAACGCTCAGACCGGACTCTCTGGCCAGCTCCGCGACGCCCGGCGCTTGCGTCAGATCAGCCAGCAGCAGATCCTTCGCCCGCAGCAGTTTCTGGCGTTCCATCGGGTTGAAGTGGCAGGAGAGGCAACTGGCGTCTTCGCGATGTTCATCCAGCACCAGACTGAGCATGACCAGACTTTGCCCCTGCAACCATAGCGTTGACGGCTTTTGTTCATGGCTGAAGCCGCCGTGCATGCGCATCAGCGCGTGACGCAAGGCCTGAGCCGTTAAGTGGGTTTCAGCATTACAACGCTGCTGCTGGCAACAGCAGTGGGAGTCGATCTTATTCTTAATGACCGCGCTAATATCCGGCACCCACAGCGCGAGGGTTTCAGGGCTGAAGGAGAGGGTAATGCTCTCGAATCGGCCACAATAGGAGGCGCTGCCACGGCAGTCTGGCGTATGGGTAATGTAATGGCGATTGCGCGCAAGCTCCCAGTCGGTGTGGCGCCTGAGTCCCTGAATCGCAAAGCGAGATGTGCCTTCCAGGATGCACGAGAAGTTAATCCTGCCCAGATCGTCGTGTAGCTGCAACGTCTCAGGCCGCGCAAAATGGCCCCTCCAGAGCAAAATATCCATACCTTCCTGCAACGAACAGCGCAGCAGTTCACACTGAGCAGGAATATTGCCATCGTTTGCAGGTTTCCCGACCACCAACTGGTGAATAGAGATTTCAGATTGCGTTTGCGGTGACTCCGTCATGACCTGGTTATCTCCCTGTGGCTTAGACCAATGCGGGCATATACCCGTCATATTTCAAGTTGCATGTGCGTTGGCTACGCTCACTCACCCCAGTCACTTACTTCTGTAAGCTCCTGGGGCTTCCCTCGCTTGCCGCCTTCCTGCAACTCGAACTATTTAGGGTATAAATAGAACCGAATGGGGTAGATGAGTTATTGATAATGGTTATTATTCACATTAATTCTCAGAACGCCACCCTGAATTGTCGTTTTTGGCGTCCGTAAAAATTCATCAGGAAATTCAGTTACTCCCATGTCATCTCAATCATCCAATACTGAATCGCTGTCCCGATTTCCTCTCTGGCAGGTGATTACACCGGTTCGCAGGAAGGTTATTTTAGCTATGGCGCTGGCGGGGCTGGCGGCATTAACCAACCTGGGGGCGCTCCTTTTTCTGGCGTGGAGCCTGCGTGACATTCGCGCGACGCCTGACGCTATTCCGGCCTGGCCGCTGGGCGGCGTGATCGGCTGCGTGGTCTTAACTTTTGTTCTGCGCTTGCAGGCGTTCAACACCTCTCATTACGCGGCTTTTCATCTGGAGAACATTCTGCGCAGCAGGTTAGCCCGTAAAGCATTGCAGCTTCCGCCTGGCGTGTTACAGCAAATGGGCAGCGGGTCAGTAGCGAAAGTGATGCTGGATGACGTGAAGTCGTTACATATTTTTGTGGCCGACAGCACGCCGCTCTATGCCCGCGCGATCATCATGCCGCTGGCGACAATCGTTATCTTGTTCTGGCTGGACTGGCGGCTGGCAATCGCGACGCTGGGGGTACTGGCGTTTGGATCGGTTGTTCTCGTGCTCGCCCGCCAGTGTTCGGAAGATATGGCTCAGCGTTATCATAAGGCGCGCGAGCAGGTCAGTGCGGCGGTTATTGAGTTCGTGCAGGCCATGCCCGTGGTGAGAACGTTTGATAGCGGCAGCACCAGTTTTTTGCGCTATCAACGCGCCCTTGAAGAGTGGGTCGATGTGCTCAAAACCTGGTATCGCAAAGCCGGTTTTTCAGCGCGTTTTTCCTTCTCGATTCTGAACCCTCTCCCGACCCTGTTTGTCCTGATCTGGTCGGGATACGGCCTGTTGCACTATGGCAGTCTCGATTTTATCGCGTGGGTGGCCGTTTTACTGCTGGGCAGCGGAATGGCCGAAGCCGTAATGCCAATGATGATGCTCAATAACCTGGTCGCGCAAACGCGTTTAAGCATTCAGCGTATTTATCAGGTTCTTGCGATGCCGGAGTTATCGCTGCCGCTGTCCGACCAGCAGCCGCAAGAGGCGAGCATTACCTTTGAGCAGGTGAGCTTTCATTATCCGCAAGCGCGTACTGGCGCCGCTTTGCAGGAGGTGAGCTTTCATGTGCCTGCCGGGCAAATTGTGGCGCTGGTCGGGCCAAGTGGCGCCGGAAAAAGCACCGTGGCGCGCTTGCTGCTGCGTTACGCCGACCCGGACAAAGGCCATATCCGTATTGGCGGCGTGGATCTGCGCGATATGCAGACGGACACCCTGATGAAGCAACTCTCGTTTGTGTTTCAGGACAACTTCCTTTTTGCCGACACGATAGCCAATAACATTCGTCTGGGCGCGCCGGATACGCCGCTGGAGGCGGTAATAGCGGCGGCCAGAGTGGCGCAGGCCCATGATTTTATTAGCGCGCTGCCAGAAGGTTACAACACGCGAGTCGGGGAACGTGGGGTATTTCTCTCCGGCGGCCAGCGGCAGCGCATCACTATCGCCAGGGCGATTTTGCAGGATCGCCCCATCCTGGTGCTTGATGAGGCGACGGCGTTTGCTGACCCGGAAAACGAAGCGGCGCTTATCAAGGCACTCGCGGCGGCCATGCGCGGCCGGACGGTCATCATGGTCGCGCATCGTCTTTCAATGGTGACTCAGGCCGATGTGATATTGCTGTTTTCCGACGGACAGCTCAGGGAAATAGGGAACCATACGCAACTGTTGGCGCAGGGTGGCCTGTATCAACGGCTCTGGCAACACTATCAGCAGGCGCAGCATTGGGTGCCGGGTGGAACACAGGAAGAGGTGGTGGAAAATGAAAGACAATAATCCTGCGGATAACCTGGCCTGGCGCGTCATCTGGCGCCAGCTTATCTCCAGCGTTGGCAGTCAGGCCAGGATGCTGAGGCGCAGTATGCTGGCGCTGTTGCTGGCGGCATTCATGCAGGGGATCGCCTTTGCCTGTCTTTATCCGATCATTGATGCGCTGTTACGGGGAGACGCGCCGCAACTTCTCAACTGGGCTGTGGCCTTCAGCGTTGCCGCGATTGTGACGCTGGCGCTACGCTGGTATGGCCTGGGCTTTGAATACCGTGGTCATCTGGCGCAGGCCACCCATGAGTTGCGCCTGCGACTTGGCGAGCAGTTACGCCGCGTGCCGCTGGAGAAGCTCCAGCGCGGCAGGGCGGGCGAGATGAACGCCTTGCTGCTGGGCAGCGTGGATGAAAACCTCAATTATGTTATCGCGATAGCCAATATTTTGCTGCTCACCATTGTCACGCCGCTAACGGCGTCGCTGGCGACATTGTGGATAGACTGGCGGCTGGGGCTGGTGATGTTGCTGATCTTCCCTCTGCTGGTGCCGTTTTATTACTGGCGCCGCCCGGCGATGCGGCGACAGATGCAGACGCTGGGGGAAGCGCACCATCGGCTGAGCGGCGATATCGTTGAATTTGCTCAGGGGATGATGGTATTGCGCACCTGCGGCAGCGATGCCGATAAAAGCCGGGCGCTGCTGGCGCATTTCAATGCGCTGGAAAACTTACAAACCCGCACTCACCGTCAGGGCGCTGGCGCGACGATGCTGATCGCCAGCGTCGTGGAGTTGGGCCTACAGGTGGTGGTGTTATCCGGGATCGTCTGGGTGGTGACGGGCACTCTGAACCTCGCCTTTCTGATTGCCGCCGTCGCGATGATTATGCGCTTCGCAGAACCGATGGCGATGTTTATCAGCTACACCTCGGTTGTGGAACTGATCGCCAGCGCCCTGCAACGGATTGAGCAGTTTATGGCGGTAGCACCGCTTCCCGTCGCAGAGCAAAGCGAGATGCCGGAACGTTATGATATCCGCTTTGACAACGTCAGCTATCGCTACGAAGAAGGCGACGGCCACGCGCTTAATCATGTTTCTTTGACGTTCCCGGCGGCCAGTATGAGCGCGCTGGTGGGTGCCTCCGGCGCAGGCAAAACCACGGTCACTAAACTGTTAATGCGCTATGCCGATCCGCAGCAAGGGCAGATTTCTATTGGCGGCGTCGATATTCGCCGCCTGACGCCGGAACAGCTCAATAGCCTGATTTCTGTTGTTTTCCAGGATGTCTGGCTGTTTGATGACACGCTGCTGGCGAATATCCGTATCGCGCGCCCACAGGCGACGCGACAGGAGGTGGAAGAGGCCGCCCGCGCTGCGCAGTGCCTTGAGTTTATTTCCCGCCTTCCGCAAGGCTGGCTGACGCCAATGGGAGAGATGGGTGGCCAGCTATCGGGCGGCGAGCGCCAGCGGATTTCCATTGCCAGAGCGTTATTGAAAAACGCGCCGGTCGTCATTCTCGATGAACCGACCGCCGCGCTGGATATTGAAAGCGAGCTGGCGGTGCAAAAAGCGATCGATAACCTGGTTCGCAACCGGACGGTGATTATCATCGCCCACCGTTTATCCACCATCGCCGGGGCCGGAAACATTCTGGTGATGGAAGAGGGACAGGTGGTTGAGCAGGGTACCCATGCGCAATTGCTCTCTCATCATGGACGTTATCAGGCGCTGTGGCAGGCGCAAATGGCCGCGCGCGTGTGGCGCGACGACGGGGTTTCCGCGTCTGGAGAGTGGGTGCATGAGTGATGTTCAGTCGAATGTGAAACCGCTGACGTTGACGACCGGGCGGGTGATTTTTGCTATTGCCGGCGTCTATGTGACGCAGAGCCTGGTATCGGCGCTGTCTATGCAGTCCTTACCCGCGCTGGTGCGCGCTGCTGGCGGCTCGCTGGCGCTTGCCGGTGCGACAACCCTGTTCATGCTGCCCTGGGCGCTGAAGTTTATTTGGGCGCCGTGGATCGAGCGCTGGCGGCTTCCGCCCGGTAGCCAGGAACGCCGTTCCCGCATGTTAATCCTGCGTGGTCAGGTCGCGTTAGCGGCGATACTGATGATTGCCGCAGCGATTGGCTGGTTTGGGCGAGAAGGGGGATTCCCCGATACGCAAATCGTCGCGTTATTTGTTCTGTTTATGGTGGCAGGCACGGTCGCCTCCACCATTGATATCGCCAGCGACGGCTTTTGCGTCGATCAACTGACCCGCGCGGGTTACGGCTGGGGAAACAGCGTGCAGGTCGGCGGTAGCTATCTGGGAATGATGTGCGGCGGCGGGGTGTTCCTGATGCTGTCGGCAGCATCCGGCTGGCCTGTCGCCATGCTGATGATGGCGGTGCTGATTATGGCGCTGTCATTCCCGCTGTGGCGCATTACGGAGCCGACGCGAACAGCGACTATCCCGCATGTTCCGGCGTTAGGTTATGCGCTAAGGAGGAAGCAGGCGCGCCTGGGCTTACTGCTGGTATTGATGCTGAATTCAGGCATGCGGTTTGTGCTGCCTCTTCTGGCGCCGCTGTTGTTGGATCATGGGTTAAGCATGTCCGCGTTGGGCGCGCTGTTCAGCGGCGGCAATATTGCAGCGGGCATAGCAGGAACGCTGGCCGGCGGATTGCTGATGAAATACACCTCACCCGGCAGAGCGCTGTTGACGGCTTATGGCGTCCAGGGGATCGCGCTGCTGGCGGTGGTGATGACGCTCATGATGGCGCCGGGTCATCTGCTGCTGCCGATTCTCCAGTGTCTGGTCATTGTCCAGTCCATTTCGCTGGCCTGCGCGCTGGTCTGTCTTTACGCCACGCTGATGTCGCTTTCATCGCCTTTGCAGGCCGGTGTCGACTTCACCCTCTTTCAATGTACTGACGCGGCAATCGCCATTCTGGCAGGCGTTATCGGCGGCGTTGTTGCTCAACATTTTGGCTATGCGGCCTGCTTCCTGTTTGCCGGGGCATTCACGTTGCTGGCGGCGTGGGTTGCTTATATCCGGCTGCATTCGGCAAGAGAACTGATGACAAGCGCAATTGATTGATCCGGGAATAACACAGAGAGGTAAGGGATGAAAATCAGTGAATTTTTACACCTGGCGTTACCAGAGGAACAATGGCTGCCGACGATTTCTGGCGTTTTACGCCAGTTCGCAGAAGAAGAGTGTTATGTCTATGAGCGTCAACCCTGTTGGTATTTAGGCAAAGGGTGCCAGGCACGGTTGCACATTAATGCCGATGGAACGCAGGCGACATTTATTGATGATGCCGGGGAGCAAAAATGGGCGGTGGATTCCATTGCCGACTGCGCGCGTCGTTTTATGGCGCATCCTCAGGTGAAAGGACGTCGGGTATATGGACAGGTTGGGTTCAACTTTGCGGCGCATGCGCGGGGGATTGCCTTTGACGCCGGGGAGTGGCCGCTGCTGACGTTAACCGTTCCCCGTGAAGAACTTATTTTTGAAAAGGGAAATGTCACCGTTTATGCGGACTCCGCCGACGGGTGCCGACGTTTGTGCGAGTGGGTAAAAGAGGCCAGTACAACGACGCAGAACGCACCACTGGCGGTGGATACCGCCCTCAATGGTGAGGCGTATAAACAACAGGTTGCGCGCGCCGTTGCGGAGATCCGCCGTGGCGAGTATGTCAAAGTGATTGTCTCGCGCGCCATTCCCCTGCCATCGCGGATTGATATGCCCGCCACGCTGTTATACGGGCGGCAGGCAAACACGCCTGTGCGCTCGTTTATGTTCCGTCAGGAAGGACGCGAAGCGCTGGGCTTTAGCCCGGAACTGGTGATGTCAGTGACGGGCAATAAAGTGGTCACTGAACCGCTTGCGGGCACCCGCGATCGCATGGGAAACCCGGAGCATAATAAGGCGAAAGAGGCAGAACTGCTGCACGACAGTAAAGAGGTGCTTGAGCATATCCTTTCTGTCAAAGAAGCGATTGCTGAACTGGAGGCCGTTTGCCTGCCGGGCAGCGTGGTGGTTGAAGATTTAATGTCGGTTCGCCAGCGCGGCAGCGTTCAGCATCTGGGGTCCGGCGTGAGCGGTCAGCTTGCGGAAAACAAGGATGCCTGGGATGCGTTTACCGTGCTGTTTCCGTCGATTACCGCCTCAGGTATCCCTAAAAACGCTGCCCTGAACGCGATTATGCAAATTGAGAAGACGCCGCGAGAGCTCTATTCCGGCGCAATCCTGCTGCTGGACGATACGCGCTTTGATGCGGCGCTAGTCCTGCGTTCCGTATTTCAGGACAGCCAGCGCAGCTGGATACAGGCGGGGGCGGGGATCATCGCGCAATCTACGCCGGAACGCGAACTGACGGAAACCCGGGAGAAATTAGCGAGCATTGCGCCCTATTTAATGGTGTAGGAGTAACTGTTTTCTAACCTCACAACCAGACTGTCCAAAGACAATTGAGTCGCTCTTTGATTCCTCTGTGACTCTATTGTCTTCTTTTTGGATAAAATAGGTGTTTTTCGTCATGAAGTTGATAAAAGTCTATATAGAACCACCTCCTGTAGAGGTGGTGGTAATTTGCCAGAGTGTGGGATTCGTTAGTATACTATGGGATAAACTTATTTTTACCAATTGTATAAGGCGGTGCATAAGATTCTCGGCATGCTTCCAGATAATCCGACCACCACTGCATCATCGCTTTGCGGGCTTCTAGGTGCTCTGCCTTATGAATATAAGCCATGCGCACGGTATTGCGCTCCTGATGACTCATCTGGCGTTCTACTGCGTCCTTTGCCCATAAACCCGATTCCATCAGCGCACTGCATGCCATTGCCCGGAAGCCGTGACCGCAGATATCCTTTTTCGTGTCGTAACCCATCACCCGCAGTGCCTTATTGACCGTGTTTTCACACATTGGCTTATACGGGTTATGGTCGCCGGGGAAGATCAGTTCATTATTACCGGTGATATCCTTAATCTGTTTCAGAATGGCGATGGACTGTTCTGAGAGGGGGACGATATGCGGCATTCGCATTTTTGCCCCGCGGCCGGAATAACGCACGCCAATAATGGGTTCTCGCGTCGCGGGTATCGTCCAGACTCGGTTTGTGAAATCAATCTCTGACCAGCGGGCGAAACGCAGTTCACTGGAGCGAATGAACACATGCAGCATCAGCAGAACGGCATGCCGGGTCAGTTCACGGCCCTGATGATATGCCCCAATACGTTCAAGCAGTTCAGGCAGCCGCTCCAGCGGCAGGGCAGGATAGTGCCGTCTGACAGGAGGTGTGGTCACGCCGCCAAGGTTTGCTGCAGGGTTCGTATCGATTAACTCCTGATGGACCGCATGGCGCATTATGTTACTCAGGTGCTGCCGTGTGCGGGACGCAACCTCCAGCAGACCTTTTTCCTCGATCCCTTTCAGCAGGTCAATGAAATGACGGGGTTTAAGTTCTGATACAGGT
This sequence comes from Klebsiella sp. KPN54798, assembly GCF_021184225.1. Taxonomy (NCBI): domain Bacteria; kingdom Pseudomonadati; phylum Pseudomonadota; class Gammaproteobacteria; order Enterobacterales; family Enterobacteriaceae; genus Klebsiella; species Klebsiella sp. KPN54798. Next base: position 1,882,306 of record NZ_CP089234.1, read on the forward strand.
AGGTTCCCGATGACCGGAAAGATGTGATTGTTCAGGCTGGCAAGCAGACGGTCGGCGGTGTTCTGCGACCATTTCCTGTTACTTTTATGCCACGCCAGCGCCACGTTTTTAAAAACTTTCTCCGGTGTTCGTGAGCCACGTTCAGCAGCCCGCTGCTGTACCGGGTTGATATTCAGCGCCAGCATTTTACGGATACCTTCACGTTGCTGTCGCGCATCAGACAGGGAGATGGCTGGATAGGCACCCAGCGCAATGCGGGATTCTTTACCGCTAATACGGTATTTGAGATACCAGTGGCGGGAGCCACCCGGCTTGACCAGCAGATACAGACCGTGGGAATCGGAGACTTTAAAGGGTTTATCAGAAGGCTTGAGGGTGCGGATTTTTGCGTCGGTAAGGGACATATGGGGGTCACTCCATTATCGAACTAACCTGACCCCAGATTTGACCACCAATTTTTCCCGATGCGTAGGGTAAAATCAAAATGCACCGGGAAGAGTTTTCACACTAACCTGTTGAATCAACATCAGATAAGGATTCGCAAGGAAGCATGAAAACAGAAAATTGGCTCCTCTGACTGGCACAGACGCCCGACCTGGTATTGCTTGATGAACCCACCAATCATCTCGATCCTCCCGGGCGCGAGGAACTACTTTCCCTTGTAAAAACCAAGGGAATTACCGTCGTGGCGGTATTGCACGATCTGACACTGACAGAATCATTTGCTGACCGTGTTCTCCTCTTGTCGCAGGGGCAATCAGTGATCTGTGACACACCGGAGAGGGTATTGGTATCAGAATACCTTTATCCCATCTTTGGCTTGACCAGTTTTACCGTACCGCATCCCCATACAGGAAAGGCGTTGCGTATTTTTGAAGTTCCGCATTGTGCATAAATTACTTTCTGAGAGTCAGTGATGAAAAAATTGTTTATATCCCTGCTGGCGGTACTGTCTGCCTCAGTAGCCAGTGCTGCTGATTTTCCTGTTACTATTGAAAGTTGTGGGACTCCTGTCACATTCGCCGGTCCGCCGAAAAGGGCTGTTATCAACGACCTTAATATGTCAGAAATGGCGTTTGCACTGCATTTACAGGATCGTATTGTTGGGCTGACTGGTATTAGTGGCTGGTACAAAATGACGCCGGAATTTAAAAAGGCGATGGGCTCGATCCCAGAACTGGCACCCAAATATCCCACTCTGGAAACATTGCTGGCAGCCGAACCTGATTTCTTTTTCGCTGGCTGGAACTATGGGATGAAGGTGGGTGGCGAAGTGACGCCGGATACGCTAAGCAAATATGGCATCAAGACTTTTGTTCTGAGTGAAAGCTGTGTGTTCACCACTGCGCACAAAAATAAAGCCACCATGGATCTGCTGTATAACGATGTCCTCACGCTGGGTAAGATTTTTGGCAAGCGCAATGACGCACAGTCCCTGGTCAGCGGCTGGAAAAAGAGGTTGAATGAACTGCCGAAGCCAGCGGCAGGTACCCGTCCTTTAAAGGTGTTCGTCTACGACTCAGGCGAGGATAAACCGTTTACCAGTGGTAAATATGCGATGCCTACGGCCATAATTGAGGCGGCTGGTGGTAAAAATGTAATGGAGGCGGTGGATACCAGTTGGGGAACGACTTCCTGGGAAAGCGTGGCCGCTACTGAGCCGGACTTCATTATTTTGTTGGATTACCAGACGGGCAGCGGTGCGGATGCACTGCGTCATTTTCTTGAGAATCATCCGTTAATGAAACTGACTCCGGCTGTTCAGCATCATCGATACCTGAAATTACAATATGCTGAACTGACACCGGGGCCTGCCAACGTTGATGCGGTGGAAAAACTCGCGCGGGCGATGTACCCGTCAACGGCGAAGTGATGCTCATGTCGTACCGTTATCACTGGGCGATGTGGGGAGCCATGGTAGTGCTGATTGGGTTGATGTTATTCAGTATTACCAGAGGGACAGTTTCACTGTCGCTAATGTAGGTGCTGGGAGCACTGAAGCTGGTGGATGAGCCGGTATCTGCCATGGTCAGCAGAATTGTGACGGATTTACGCGTACCGAGGATGTTGCTCTCTGTGCTGACAGGGGCGGGACTGGCAATGGTAGGGGCGTTGTTACAAACTACCACCCGTAACGATCTGGCCGATCCTTTTTTGTTCGGGCTATCCTCCGGCGCGTCAGCGGGGGCGGTGCTGGTGATCACCCGTTTTGGTGATCGACTTGGTGTATTAACGCTCCCCGTATCGGCGTTTGTTGGTGGTGTGTGTTCCGCCATAGCAGTAATGCTGTTGTTTCATTTTAAAAAGCAACGCGGAGCTGAGCATCTAATTCTCTGCGGTCTTGCCATCTCTTTTTTGTTCGGGGCGCTGACCAGTTATTTCATTTTTTCGGGCGATCAGCGAGCTGCCAGCTCTGTGCTGTTCTGGTCACTGGGTGGTCTGGGATTAGCCACCTGGAATAATTTGCCTTTCGCAGTGTTCAGCCTGGTGTTGCTGTTTGCTTTTGTCCTGTTACGGTGGCGCTCTCTGGATGGTGTGCTGGCAGGAGAACAGACAGCGTTGTCGCTGGGGATTAACGTGAGTCGTCTGCGCATCGAGATTTTTCTTTGTTGCGCACTGGCAACATCGTTGATGGTGGCATTAACCGGCGTGATTGGATTTGTTGGCTTAATGGTGCCTCATCTGTGTCGGCATTTTGCAGGAGTTAAGCATCTGTTGTTGTTACCTTTGTGTGGCGTCTGGGGTGCAATATTACTGTGTGGCGGCGATATAGTCAGCCGGACGATACTGGCACCGCAGGAACTACCAATTGGCATTATTACGGCGGGCATTGGAGGGTTGTTTATTATCATGTTACTCGCACGAAATTCGTCCAGAAATACGGCCTGTTAAGCACATATAAGACAGAAAAATAAGGCTCTGATGTCTTTTATTCATTCTGAAGGTTGAGGTTGTTGACGCCAATTATGAAAGCAACCGACAATCCTTGTTGACGGTTATATTTATTATAGAGTCAGGTAATAGTGTGATGGCTTTTAGATATTTTAAAATTTATTTATCGCCTGACTCGATTTCAATGATTATTCGTATTGGTGATTTAACCCTTTCCTCGACAATCAGGGCAAATTACTTTAACTTCAATATCTTTTTTTTGTACAGCACAACCATAATCTATTGCTTTTTTCTCAATGTAAGTATGAATGAGGTGGTCAGTATGTTGGATTATTGTTCCGCAGTTTGAGCAAATCAAAAAAATAGTCACAACATCAGAGGATAAATTATTTTTTTTGATAAATTTGCTACAGCATTCTATTTTTACGATAATCCCTGCCTGTTGCAAATAATCCAGAGAACGATAAACCGTAGCCGGTTTTGCATTCGGATTATATTTCTTCATTAATTCCAGTATCTGGTATGCGCTAATGCCTTTTTCTTTAGCATGACTGACGAAATTATAAACTCTCTCCCGGAGCGGTGTGATTCGTATTTTCTTACTCTCAATCAGCTCTCTCCGCCCGGAACAATCCGTAGACGATAATGCAGTGTCCCTTGTACTTAGAGAATATGGGCTATTACTCACCGGGCCTCCTGTAATTTTCAAGCGATGTTATCTTTTCTTGTCCTGAAACGATGGAAATCTACTGATGTTTTGATCGTGCCATGTAAGGAAAGAAGAACTGGCAAATTTTATTGTTACGTTATAACATAACACATGATAAGTGAGGTGCCAATGTTTCTCTTACTGGAAAAAGCCCATGCAGGTGCAGTTTTTAAACTTGAAGATATCCTGGCATCAATACCCTGGGATTCTCATGGATTGATCGCTGCGATTGCACAGCAATATGACACTGGAGAGGTGTTGATGCTTGCCTGGATGAATCAACAGGCTCTTGATGAAACCTTATTGACTGGCAGAGCCTGTTACTGGTCGCGATCCCGATCATGCCTTTGACGAAAAGGTGAGACCTCCGGCTGCGTTCAGCAAGTACATGATATCCGTCTGGATTGTGACGGAGATGCGGTACTACTGCTTGTGGATCAAAAAGGTGGAGCCTGCCACACAGGTCGGCGGAGTTGTTTTTACAACGCCATTAAAGGCGATGAGCTAACCGTGCTCAACGATCCTGGTTAATCCGAACACAACGAATATCTGAGGAGATGTAAGGTAATGTCCGAAGTCAGTGCAAATTTTCATGGCGATAAACGCCTGCCGGTTACCGTACTTTCGGGATTTTTGGGAGCAGGGAAAACGACACTGCTTAACCATATTCTGAACAACCGGGAAGGCCGTCGTGTTGCTGTCATTGTTAATGATATGTCTGAGGTGAATATTGATGCTGCCCTTGTGAGGGAAGGTGGTGCAGAACTCTCCCGGACTGATGAAAAACTGGTAGAAATGAGCAACGGTTGCATTTGCTGCACATTGCGCGAAGATCTTCTTCTCGAAGTTAATCGTCTGGCAAAAGAAGGGCGTTTTGATCAGCTTGTCATTGAGTCCACCGGTATATCTGAGCCTCTGCCTGTTGCTGAAACATTTACCTTTGCGGGCGATGACGGTGAAAGCCTTTCGACGGTGGCCCGCCTTGACACCATGGTCACTGTGGTGGATGCGTACAATTTTCTGAAAGACTACGGTTCGGAAGACAGCATTCAGTCACGCGGAGAATCGTTAGGTGAAGGTGATGAAAGGAGCGTTGTTGACTTGCTGATCGATCAGATTGAATTCTGTGATGTGCTGGTCCTTAATAAAGTTGACCTTATCAGTGAAGCGCAAAAAGAAAAACTGATGGCGATTTTACGTTCGCTTAATCCACGGGCCAGAATCGTTGTTTCACAGTTTGGACAGGTTCCGCTGGGCAACATACTTAATACCGGGCTGTTTGATTTCGAGCAGGCCGCTCAGGCACCCGGCTGGCTTAAAGAACTCCGGGGCGAACATACGCCGGAGACAGAAGAATATGGGATCACCAGCTTTGTCTTTCGCGCCCGCCGGCCTTTTCATCCGACCCGTTTCTGGCAGGTGATGGAAAATGAGCTGGATGGAGTCGTCAGATCAAAAGGTTACTTCTGGCTGGCCAGCCGTCCGGAATTCGCAGGTTCATGGTCGCAGGCAGGTGGCATTGCGCGCCAGGGGCTGGGGGGCATGTGGTGGGCTAGTGTGCCGAAAGGACGTTGGCCAGAGGATGCTGAGTCACTGAAGTTCATCATGTCTAACTGGATAGATGGCATTGGTGATGCCCGTCAGGAACTCGTTTTTATTGGAATGGATATGAATGAATCAGAACTGCGCAACAGACTGGATTCCGCCCTGTTAACGGATGCAGAAATGGCAGAAGGGCCTCAAAAGTGGCGGCATTATTCCGATCCTGTTGAGCCCTGGTTCGAAGAATGAATCGAAGGCACCCGCATTTGTCGGGTGCCTTCGTATGAAAGCGAAAAGGGGGCAGATTTACAACAATTCTTCCCCAGCTTTTTTGAACCACTGTACAACACTATTCAGATGTTGTTGCCCATATAGCGAGACAAAACGTCTGGTTTCCTGATGATCTTGGGACTCAAGGACTGCCAGACGGGATGCAATAAATGCCTGCGTCAAGGGAATTCCACATTCTTCTGTGATGCACCGGTACCATTGCTGGTAAGTCTTGGGGATCATACTTATGCCTCATGAATAAATAACTGGGATATCACCAGAGCCACCACCAGAGAACTTAATACCTGTTTTCCCGCCACTGCTGCTGCAAACCGCCAGTTTATTTCCCGGGCGATGGTAAATACCGTGACAAGGCAGGCCATCAACGTAGAGGCGAGCCAGACAAGTAGCAGTAACTGAGATGTGCTGAGAGACTGTATTAAGCTGCCGCCATCCTGATTGAGCACCATCAAACCATCTTTCCTTAGCAGTGAAAAAATGATCCCGGGCATCAGTTCTGCTGGCAGTTTAAAAAGATGAAGTAAAGGTGCCGTCGTTTCACTCAGCCAGCGAGTGATCCCTGCGTAATCAAGCATCCCCGCAACAATGCAGATAATCAGGAATAACGGCATGGCTTGCGTAATGAACTGACGGAGGATATTTTTCAGCATCCATGTCACATTTCGCCAGCGTGGCCATTGTAGCCAGGTGATCTCTGTCAGACGCTGGTTTTGGCCAGGCTTCAACGACCCGTTCCAGAGGCGCGTATGTATTGCGCCTGTGAAAAACAGCAGACTGAGATAGGGGATAAAGAGCCATGGTTGATGGGCGGCATTAAAAAGAGAAAGCGTCGCCCCCGTCTGATAGCTGCAAGCGGACCCAAAGCTAATCATACTTATACAAGCATGCCGGGTGCATCGCGAACACGAACGGCTCTGAAAAACCGCCACGACATTACAGCCGAAACCGCTTAATACAGGAATAAGGTCCTGACCGCTGAGGCCGAGTTTTCTCAACCAGGGATCCAGCGTCGCTGTAATTCTTTCCTTAAGTCCACTGTCGTCAGTCAGCGAAAGAGACAACCCTATCAGTACCACCACAGGAAATGCCCATACAAACGAATAAAGTCCCAGACTAAAAAGACCGTAATTGCCGACAAATAGTGTCTTCAGAACGTCGGGCCAGCTCGTCGTTATATTCTTAAGCGGCTGAATAACCGCACTGTCAATGACAGGCTGAATAAAATCTGACAGCAGCCATGCCCCCCATACCGGAACGGCAAACAGCAGGAAAAGGCATACTATTGCAGCAACTTTTCCACACCAACGATGTTCAAATATCGTTTGTTGAGGAAATTCAGCCAGCAGATTAATTACCGGTATCTTTTGACGGGGTAAAGAGACAGCGGAGGGTGCAGGTTTATCCTGCAACAGCAACTGCACTATTCCCTGGCGAACATTGCTGCCAGCTTCCCGGGCATTGACTGCCAGTACCGGCGCACCTGATGTTTCACTCAGGTATTCAGTCACTTCCAGAAGGCCCTTTCTGATCTTATCAGCAAAGGTCAGGAGTATAACAACGTGTTTTGCCTGTGGCGGTATGAGGTGACAGAGCGTTTGCCACTCCTGCTGAGCGTGCGTGGCCCGCAGAACCACCAGAATGCCATCATGCTGATTTAGCGCATCAAGGGCGAGTTTTGTGGTTTCACTGTCGCTCTGAAAACGTATGCCTGGCGTATCAACCAGGCAGATCCCTGCATCATTAATGAGACCTTCCCGACATACAACGGTCGATCCCCTGAAATTACGCTCATCACTGGCAGCACTTTCCGTCAGGATATTAAACAGGGTAGATTTTCCTGCACTTTCTAATCCCATTAAAACGAATGATTGCATAAACACGGACCTCAGCACGCACAGTCCTCATCGGCACAGCAGTCAGGCTCTGAAGGCAGAACCCACCAGTCCCGTACTCCTTCAGAGGACAGGCCCAGATGACGCGTGATACTTTCTGCCACGACGGGAAAGCGCTGACGGAACTTATAGATAAAGCAATAAATATTACCGGCATGCCGCACATGAGGGCCGACAAGGTACAAACCAGGAAAAAGGGTTGAGCAGTCTTCGTCCGTTAAGACCGGATAGCCATCATCATTCCATTCAAAAAAAGCAGCCAGTTGCCTTGCTCCTCCGCCACACTGGAAGCCGGTAGCAAGCACAGGCACCTCGTCAGTAGCCCAGGCGCGTCCGTTTGTGGTATGGACTTTGTACGAACTTCCCGGGCCGGGCATTCTGATTACTTCACAGACATCCGCATCTTCATAAATTTCGAAAAGACGGTGATTCATCACTCTGTTCAAACGCTCACGGGTATAAGGGGAAAGCGATAGACTGGGATCGCTGATGTGGTTAGTTGACCAAGGGGCTGAGCGGGTTAACATTTTTACCGATGAGCCATTTTCCAGCAGGTTTACAGCGGCATCCACCGCGCTTTCATAGCCGCCTATAACAATGTATTCACCTTTCCTGAAATCCTTCCAGCTGGTCACATCACCGTAATGGCAACAAATATCTGCTCCAGGAAAAATCTGCCGGTCTGGGAACTGGAATTCGCCTGTAGCCCATATTAAAGAGCGTGTTTCCAGCTTCTCTCCTGCTTCTGTTATCAGTATAAAATTACCGGAACTGAGCAACGCAACCTTTGCAATCCTGGCGGGAGCCATGACGGGTATCTGATACTCATCCAGTACGGCCTTAAGGTAACTGGCATAAGTTTTCCCCCCAGGATGTTCTTCACCGCAGAAAAGCGCCAATGAACTGTCAGGGGTCACAGAGTTCAGGTCTGGTTGTCCAAACGGATTGGAAAAAAAAGAAGGAGTAATAAAACGGGTTTCTTCCGGCCAGCGCATAAAGGAGGCACCTACTTCGTGACTGTCAACGACCAGGATATCCTGTATGGCACTACGACGAAGAAGCGCCGCCATACCCACCCCGGCCGGACCCGCACCGACAATAACGACTTCGCGTGGTTGGTTCATAAAATTACCCTTTGCATTACGTTATAACATAACAATTGATATTGAAATTTTTTACATCCAGAGGGACAACTTATCGGATACGCCATGAGGTATTTTCGCCGACATCTTCAAGATCAATGCCTTGCTCCGCTAATTCATTTCTTAAACGATCGGCCTTGTCCCACTTGCCCATACGTCGTGCCTCACTGCGTTGGTGAATTAACTTTTCAATAAGTTGCAGTTCTGCAGGATGAAGATCACTGCGGTTTTTCAAAAAGGCATCCGCTGATTGTTCAAGCAAACCCAGCACATTCCCCAGGTCTTTCAGCGTGGTGGCAAGTGCTGCGGCTTCATCATCATTCGTTCCGCAAAGCCTGTTAATCTCTCTTGTCAGTTCAAATAAAATGGCAAGCGCCTGGGGTGTATTGAAATCATCATCCATTGCCTCACAGAATCTGGCCCGCCATGCATCGTGCTGTTCAGATCGAGACCCGTCAGCGAACTGGCATGCGGTGTAGAGCCGTGTCAGCGAGGCGCGCGCGAGGTGAATATTCTCCTCGCTATAATTCAGCGGCTTACGATAATGTGCGCTTAGCAGGAAGAAGCGCACACTCTGGGCATCGAACCGATTCAGAATATCGCGCAGGGTAAAAAAGTTATTCAGCGATTTCGACATCTTCTCTTTATTCACCGTCACCATGCCGGTGTGAAGCCAGTAATTTACGTAAGGGCCATCATTGGCGGAGGTGGATTGGGCAATCTCATTTTCATGATGGGGAAATATCAGGTCAGAACCACCGCCATGAATGTCGAAATGGGTACCAAGGTAATGGCAGTTCATTGCGGAACATTCAATATGCCAGCCAGGTCTCCCTTCACCCCAGGGTGATGGCCAGACGGGCTCGCCGGGTTTTGCCCGCTTCCAGAGAACAAAATCCAGCGGATCGCGTTTATACTCATTCACTTCGATGCGGGTCCCGGCACGAAGCATGGTAATATCCTGTCCCGAAAGCTTTCCATAGCCTTTTGCCGATGCAGTGGAGAACATGACGTCACCATTCTCTGCAATGTAAGCAAATTGTCGATGCAGAAGTCGTTCGATCATACTGATGATTTGTGGGATGTGCTCTGTGGGACGAGGTTCGATGTTTGGCGGCAGGATGCCTAACTTTGCAAAATCAATGTGCATTTCATGCACCATCCGCTCTGTCAGGCTGCGCCAGTCCTCTCCCGTATCACGGGCGCGCTGAATAATTTTATCATCTATATCAGTAATGTTACGCACGAAAGTCACATCGTATCCGCGAAAACGCAGATAGCGGACAATCATATCAAAAGCTACAAAGGTTCTGGCGTGCCCAAGATGGCAAAGGTCATAAACCGTCACGCCGCATACATACATGCCGATTTTGCTCTCTTTAACCGGAACTAATAGCTCCTTTTGCATACCAAGCGTGTTTGTTAGTTTAATCATTACGTTTACCTCATTATTTTTAGATAGCAGCACACGAACACGCCTGGCGCTAATTAACAGTCGTCCGGAATAAGAAAAAAATTATTTGGTGATAGTACGATTACAGTCCGGACAGATACCATGACTGGAAAGGGTAATTTCCCGTTCGGTCATACCATGTCCAGTGAGATGTGATTTTACCAATTCAATGGCCGCTTCCAGGGCTGGATCCTGCTCAATAGGAATAACATGATGGCAGTTATCGCATTCAAAAAGTCCTACGGCAGCCCGTTGGGTCAGAGCGAAACGCTGAGTTCTTGCCGAGTCGGTATAACGCTGGACAATACTGACCTGCATTAGCCGTTCCAGTATTCGGTAAAGGGTCACACGATCGGGAGCCTGCTCGCCCAGTTGCTGAGTTAAATCGTCATGGCTCATGGCCTGGCTGGCATGTTCAAGGCACTGCAGTGTAGCAAGGGTGGATGGCGTTGCCCGCAAACCATGTGTGCGCAACGTTTGCTTCCAGTCATACGTTTTGGCTACTGGTGTTGTCATATTTCCCCCTCCGAGTCATGTCATTTGAATTTTGGCAGGAAGCCGGTATTATTGCAACTTGATTGCATTAACGTTTAGCGGCATAAGGCTGGATGCTATGAAAAGAACACCGCTCATTATCCTTAATGGTTTTCTGGGGGCAGGGAAAACTACTCTGCTAAAAAACCTTCTTACACAGGCACACAAACGGCGAATGACTGTATCCGTCATCGTTAATGACATGAGTGAACTTGATGTGGATGGCGTCCTGATAGCCAACACAGAAATCGTTGATGCAGCCAGTAACAATTTTGTGAGTATTTCAGCAGACAGTATCAGCAGCAGAAGCGGGATCCAGAAGCTGGATTCCGCGCTGAAAAACCTGCTCGAAAAACGGTCTGCGGATTTTATTTTACTGGAAACCTCAGGTAGCAGCCATCCTCTTCCCCTGGTCCGCTATCTGCGAGAACATACCCAGGTAAGTCTCAAAGCATTTTTGTCTCTTGTTGATACGGTCATGCTTAATGATGACTACGACGGTGGAAAGAAGCTTATTCCGGTTTTCCAGGAGCACCTCAATAAAGGAACCCGGGGAGTGGAAAGCCTGCTGGCAGAACAGATTATGTTCTGTAATAAGCTCTTATTAACCAAAAACGACCGGTTACCCTTCTATGTGGTTACTGAGGTAGCCAGAGCCATACATCCCCTTAATCCCCAGGTTGCAATTATGGCCGTGCCCTGGGGAAATTTACAGCTGGATGAATTGCTTTCCATGCCGGATTACGATTTTCATCGGGTGGCGTTACTTATCGATGAGCTTCAGGATGCCATTGACGCAGTTTTGCCGGATGAAACCGATAAAAAATACGATATTTCGTGGAGGGTCATTGAGGATGACCGTCCATTTCATCCGCAGCGGCTGTGGGATACCTGCCATCGCTTCATGGGCGCAGGCGTTTACCGCAGCAAGGGGTTTTTCTGGCTACCGGGAAGGGATGACCTGGCATTATTGTGGAACCAGGCAGCAGGGAGCATCAATCTCGAATTCATAAGCTACTGGAAAGCCGGGGTCCTGACTCACACTGATAATTCATTGACAAAGGAAGAACGCGCAGCTATCCGTCAGCAACTGGCAAAAATGCCTGGCAGATTTGGTGACCGGCGCTGCCGCCTGACTGTTATTGGCGAGAGCGGCGAAATTGACGATTTTGCCCTCGCATTGCGCCAGTGTTTACTCACTGAAGAGGAAATTCTCTGGTGGCAGCAGGGGGGGATTTTCCACGATCCCTGGCCCACGAAAGTGGCCCGGCTGGCTTAACAGGTTATTTTGCAGCGGCAGTTAATGTTATGTTATAACGTTTCATTACGCAATTTTATCGGTACAGGACATGACTAAACCTACCCGCGCTGAACGAGAAAAAATCCTGGCGATGCTGCCAGAAGATTACATGAATCCTGTGCAACAGGACTACTTCCGGCGGCTTATCCGCCACGAAAGGCAGGAGGTGCTTGATCATATAGACCAGATGAAGCAACAACTGCAGGATAATCCAGAAACGGGTGACGAAGGTGACATCGCCATTCGTGAAGAGCAGTTACGTCTGCTGTTCAGACAGATAGACAGAGAAAGCCGCCTGTTGCCGAAATATGATGCAGCGCTTATGCGGCTTGAAAAAGGAGAATATGGCTTCTGCCGGGATACAGGCGAACCTATCGGTCTGCAACGCCTGCTACTCAGGCCCACCGCAGAATTAAGTATTGAAGCCAAAACAAAGGAGGAAAAAGTTGAGATTCAGTACCGAAAGAAATAAAGCGGTGGCTCAGGCAGGGGGCAGGGTAGGGATGAGAGTAAATATCAGATCAGGCAGGTATATATGAGTATTGCAGCCAAACAAACCTTATGCCCCGGAATGCTACCGGATATTCAGTCCACTAAGGGTGACGGTGAGGGCGAGTCATTATCCTGGGTTGGCATGGAACAAATTGACCTGCCGATAGACATCGCAGGCAGGCCGGTATCAGCAAAGGTCAATGCTGGCATAAACCTTCTCAGTTCACCTGAAGCTGAAAAGGGGATCCATATGTCTCGTCTTTATCTTCTTCTGGACGAACTGACACAAGGGGAAATCACACCGGCATTATTGCAACATGTGTTGAAAGCATTTCTGGTATCTCATCAGGGACGTAGTGATGAAGCCAGTATTGAGATTTCAGGGATTTGTTACTGTCGCGTAAGTCGTTAAATTCTAATCACTCCGGCTGGAAAGCTTATCCTCTGACTCTGAGCGCCGAACTCAGGCAATCTTTTACGGTTACCCTCAAAGTGGGTATCCCTTATTCGTCCACCTGCCCGGCTTCCGCTGCACTTAGCCGCCACGTCGCGGGTTTGCAGTTTAGCAAAGACTTTGGTAACAGGATCGACAGGCTCCCGGCAGCAGAAATAGCCGACTGGCTTGTTGAGAAAGGAATGCCGGCAACCCCGCACAGCCAGCGAAGCTGGGCATGGGTGAGTATCCGTCTTAATCCTGAAGCAAAATCACTGCCTGTGATTGAACTGATTGATTATGCTGAAGTTGCTCTCGGGACAGCCGTGCAAACGGTTGTCAAGCGGAGCGACGAACAGGCTTTTGCGGTGGCTAACGGTCAGAATCTGATGTTTTGCGAAGATGCTGCCCGTCGGCTCAATAACGTTTTTCGTTGTGCACCCTTTTGTGAAGCATTTGATATCAGGGTTGAGCATCAGGAAAGCCTGCATCCTCATAATGCCGTTGCCCGTATTCACTGGAAAGGAAGTAAAAATGTTACGTAAAAACCCATCAGGTCATACCCCAGTGGTGTCAACAAAGGCCTATATCGATCCCACCGCGGTAATTTGTGGACGTGTCATTATTCATGATTATGTTTACGTCGGACCTTATGCGGTTATCCGGGCTGACGAGCTAAATGCAGACGGGGATATGGATCCTATCATTATCCATTCCCACTCTAATATTCAGGACGGGGTGGTTATTCACTCAAAAAGCGGCGCGCCAGTGACAATAGGAAGCGGAACGTCTATTGCCCACCGTGCAATAGTGCATGGCCCCTGTCAGGTTGACGAGCGGGTATTTATTGGATTCAACAGCGTGTTGTTTAACTGTCATATTCAGACTGGTTGTGTTATTCGCTATAATGCAGTTGTGGATGGCGTTACCTTGCCTGAGAATACCTATATTCCATCAACGGAACGCGTGGGGCCTGATTCCGATCTTAAAAGTTATTCGAGGGTAGACCCCGCTTCTTTACAATTTTCAGAAGAAGTGGCCAGTACCAACGTTAAACTGGTCGAAGGTTATCAGAAGTTACGCAATGAATTCTGAGTATGGCTCGGCTAGTGCCGTTAACGTAACACCGTATTATTAACGATTTGTTATTAATGTAGCAAAATGATACTTGCCTCTTCTTTCCTTTTGCGGAAGAGGCTTTTCTGTTTTATTAAAGAGGTAGCGGTGAAACTTTTTATTAATGATCTGACGGTCATGGATTTTAGTTTCCTTGATGCGGAATCCGGGTTGATTGGCGATAGCCTTATTGTTGATATTATTCTTGAGGGAGATCTGAATGCTGAGTCAATGGTAATGGATTTCTCACATGCTAAAAAAAGTATCAAACATGAAATTGATAAACTGGCCGATCATGTCCTGATTGTGCCGGAACAAAATAGTCATATTATTGTTAGTCATGCAGGCACTACGACGGAAGTCGCCATGCTGCGTAAGAATGGGGAGACCCAGTGTTTTATTTCCGGGCCGCAGGAGAGTTTCTGGCTGGTCCAAACAGATAATATTAATTCCCGTTGCCTTGAATCCCAAATAGAAAAACATTTACTGGCGTGTTTGCCGCAAGGAGTAAAAGACATAACGATAACGTTACGGCCGGAAAGTATTAATGGGGACAGTTATCACTATTCGCATGGACTGAAAAAACACCGCGGAAATTGCCAGAGAATAGCGCATGGGCATCGCTCTGCGATCAGAATTTTTGTGGATGGTGAGCGAAGCCATATGTGGGAACAGAAGTGGGCAACGCGATGGAATAACGCTTATCTATTAAGCCGGGAAGATGTCGTTACAGTGACAACACTTTCACCGCGTGGCGTTGCATACTGGCATAAGGGGCTGACATGTTCTTCCTGGCGGAGTTCTCAGGGATACTTTGAAATCATGCTTTGTTCTGAGGTAGTAGATATTCTGCCGTGTGATACCACGGTTGAGTCACTGGCTTTATTTATCAGGCAGTCAATTGAGCACGGTTTACCCGCAGCGAAAATAGAAGTCCATGCCTTTGAGGGAGTGGGGAAAGGCGCTATTGCCTGACACACTATTCTACTTTTCAGGGGTATTGATCTGTTTTGTCTCGTAAAACTACAATACCCGGTTTTGTAGCCATGTATCTAATAAAAGGTGAGTCAACTACCTTTCTATTTTTCGCTAATGACGATGCATTTCTGAACCAGATGTTATTGTGGTCTTTGATAATGATCCCAACATGTGAAACATCCAGGCCTCTTTTTGTTGAATAAATACCCACATAATCACCTGTTTGCAGTTTATTTATTACCTCTTTATCTATTGCAGAAGCCGGTATGTAACTTATCCGTCGTGAGATAATGCCGAGACCCTTAACATATTCTTGTTTTTTATTCTTTTGGTTTAGCTGTTTGTTGACAGTAATAGTATACGGACTGATGTCCTGAGTAACATCTTGTGCATTTCGCGGAGATATGACCGCCCAGTCCGTGAAAAAATGTTTTCTGCCAGTAAAATCAATCATTCCGTTTGTATAACGAGTCTTAACAAGTTCAGATACATAAGTTTGCCAGCTACTGGCGTGCGCCATGGAGCGAACATAATCAAGAAAAGTAAAACAATCCACGGTACTGGGATTAGTGACCAGCCTCTCTTGCATCGAAGATGATCCAATCAGTGTATGCGCCTGGTAAGGCGTTCCGAGGAAACGGGAGGATATCTCAGCAACGCGTTCATTATAGCTGAGGCCATTTCTGTACAACGAAGTGGTATGAAGGATTTTGTTAACTTTCGCCTGACTTTCTTCAATAGAATAGTCGCTTCGTGCCTGCTGAGGCTCAGCGAATCCCACGCAGCTATAAAATGAAAGGAGAAAGATAATTGCTTTTTTCATAAAATATCAACTTCCTCAGAGATATTTCTCATTATATTTAAAGCTTGAGTATATAAAAATAACTATAAATATCAGGGCAAAAAGCAAAACAACCGTTGGCGCAGGCGCACTATCAATGAAATAAGAGAGGTAAACGCCGGTCGTTGATACCAGAGCCGATAAAGCCACAGCGATGAATAATGCGTTGCTAAATCGTTGCGTCAAAAGAACTGCAATAGCACCGGGCGCGATAAGCAAAGAGACGGATAAAATAATCCCCACGGACTTTAGCGTGGCGACAACAGTAAGCGAAATCATGCTCAGTAATCCGTAATAGAGCCATCCCGTCCGTAGTCCACTGACCCTGGCCTGCTGAATATCAAAACAGTAAAGCAGGAAATCACGCCATTTAATTCCGGTAATCAGCAGTATAAATAAGGCAATGGTGCCCGTCTGGAGTATGTCGGTGGCGTTTATACCAAGCATGTCGCCAAAGAGGATATGTTCAAGCGGAGCATCCGGACGGACTGAGACATACAAAATCAGTCCGGAGGCGAACATACCCGAAAAAATGATACCCAGCAGCGTATCCTGCTTTATGCGGCTGTTATCTTTAATATATCCGGTAAGTAAAGCACAGGATAATCCAGCCACAAAAGCTCCGGTGCCTAATGGCAACCCTACAATCCAGGCCAGTACAACCCCGGGAAACACGGCATGGCTCATGGCATCCCCCATCAGAGCCCAACCTTTCAGCACGAGAAAAACAGACAGCAGGGCGCAGGGAACAGAGACCAGCAGCGCGATTATCAGGGCATAATTGATGAAGTCAAAGCGGAAAGGTTCAATGAGCATATTCAGCATTTACGCGGTCCTTTTGACTGAGAAACCGATCGGCGGTTCGCCAGTAAGCCATGTACCGGGGCGAAAATGAACACCAGCAAGAAAATGAGGGTCTGAGCGACCACGATAATGCCACCCGTTACGCCATCAAGGTAGTAACTTGCCCACGCACCCAGAAAGCTGGTGACACTGCCTATGGTCACCGCAATACAGACCAGGCGGGGGAAGCGATCAGTAAGCAGCCAGGCCGTTGCGCCAGGCGTTACCACAAGGCAGATCACCATGAACGCGCCTACGGTCTGTAATGCCGCAACGGTGGAGAGGGTTAACAGAAGGAAAAATAATATCTTAAGCCTTTCCGGATGTAATCCTACCGCCCGCGCATGATTTTCATCGAAAAAGGTCAGTAATAAATCTCTCCATTTTAATAACAACGTAATAACCGAAATAATGCCAATGACGGTAAGCTGAAGAATATCTTCTGGCGGAACCGCCAGGATATTTCCCAGAATGATTGATTGTATATTTACCGAAACAGGATTCAGCGAGATGATAAATAATCCAAGCGCGAAAAAGGATGAAAAGATCAAACCAATGATGACATCTTCTTTTAGACGGGTACGTTGATTAAGAAGGAACATGCTGCCTGCTGCCAGCCCGCCAGAAACAAACGCACCCACCGAGAAGGGCAGTCCCAGCATAAAAGCGCCAGCTACTCCGGGTACGATAGAATGGGACAGCGCATCGCCAATTAGTGACCAACCCTTCAACATCAGATAACAGGATAAAAAAGCACATATTCCTCCGACCATTGCCGAAATCCACATGGCATTGAGCATGTATTGATAACCAAAAGGCTCCAGAAGCCAGCTCATGATGACCTGCCTTTATCTTCATATTCAGCGGAAGGTTGATAATTTGGCTGTGTTGATCCTCCTGAACTGGCAATATATCTGACTCACTCTCAATGTTTGCACTAAACGTCTTTTTTATATTTTCCGGCGTAAATGTCGTGGCGACAGGACCGCTTGCCAGCACGGTGCCTTTCACCAGAACGGTATAATCACAATATTCGGATACGGAGGTAAGGTTATGCGTTGAAACCACCAGGGTGCTGCCTTCTTCTTTCAGTTCGCCAAGCAGCGTGATGATTTTCTTTTCGGTATTGACATCCACACCGGTAAAAGGCTCATCAAGAAGGATTACTTTGCCCCGTTGTGCAATAGAACGCGCGAGGAACACCCGCTTCTTTTGCCCTCCGGATAATTCACCAATCTGCCGGTGGCGGTAAGGAAGCATATCTACACGCTCAAGCGCATCATTAACGATCCTGCGATCTTCTTTACCCGCTCTACGCAGCATACCCATATGGCCATACCGGCCCATCATGACGACATCTTCCACCAATACCGGGAACGACCAGTCAATTTCCTCGGACTGAGGTACATAGGCAATAATATTGCGGCGAAGCGCCTGTGCAGGAGGCATCCCGAGAAGTGAAATCGTTCCGCATGAAGGGGATACGAATCCCATCATTGCCCTGAATAGTGTGGATTTTCCGGAACCATTTACCCCCAGCAGGGCCGCGTTCGAACCTTTAGGGACGCTGAATGATGCATTCTGTAATGCCTTATGGCCGTTACGATAAACAACAGTTAAGCCCGCTACTGTGATGCCTGCCGCCTGGCTCATCTTTTACTCCTTCATTCCGCTGTGCAAACCCTGTACCACTGTCCGGGTAGTGACGTTCAGCAGATCAAGGTAGGTGGGAACCGGGCCATTTGCTGCGCTCAGGGAATCCACATAAAGTACGCCCCCATAATGTGCACCTGTTTCGCGTGCGACCTGACGGGCTGGTTTATTGGAAACGGTACTTTCGCTAAATACCGCCGGAATTTTATTCTGCCGGACTTTATCGATTACGTTACGAACCTGTTGCGGGGTTCCCTGTTGATCGGCATTAATCGGCCATAGATAGAGTTCTTTCAGTCCCAGATCGCGTGCCAGATAAGAAAATGCGCCTTCGCTCGATACCAGCCAGCGCTGTTCGGCAGGGAGGGTTTCTATTTGTTTACGCAGCGGTTCAAGCGTCTGACGGATCTTTTGTTTATAGGCGTCCGCATTGGCTTTGTAAGTTTCAGCATTTCCCTGATCGTATTTCACCAGCGCATCACGAATATTATCTACATAAATCAGTGCATTATCAGGCGACATCCAGGCATGAGGATTTGGTTTTCCATCATACGGACCCTCGGTAATGCTTATTGGAGTGATACCTGTAGTGACCACCACATCCGGTACGTTTTTCAATCGTTGATAAAATTTTTGAAACCAGAGTTCGAGGTTGAAGCCATTTGAAAGGATTAGCTGTGCCCCCTGAGCACGCTTTATATCTCCGGTTGTAGGCTGATATTCATGGATTTCTGCGCCAGGCCGGGTAATCGAACTGACTTCGGCGGCGTCCCCTGCCACGTTCTGTGCCATGTCAGCAATTACCGTGAATGTCGTGATGACCTTAAACTTTTCAGCAGCATAAGCGCCATGAATAGCTGTCAGTCCTGTGATAAAGGTGCTTAACAGGATTATCTTTACCGTCTTTAGTTGAAGCATGGTTATCTCCTGATGAAATCACTGTTTGTTAATAATTAGTAATGTTATAACATAGCTTATACTATGCAACATAGCACAGGCTATATTTAAATGAGAAAAATTATCTTTATCATTTAAGAGCTGATGGCACAGTATTTCATGGCTTATGCAAGCGCTGATATCTCAGACATGCCACTTTTAATGCAACATGGTTGCGTTAAAATGTGCATTAATGCAACATAGTTGCTGTTAATCACTGAGCTATGTTGGGATATGAAAATGTCAGAAGCGCCTATAACAGAGTCAGAACCTCTCACTTTTACTCTTCCTGATGGCTCTCTGAAGCACGTCAGAAAAGGGGCAACTTTGCAGAACGTTGCAGAAAGCATCGGTTCTTCCGTCGCGAAAAGCGCTGTGTACGCGGAAATTGATGGTAAATGTGTGGATCTGCTTGAGAAAGCAAAGAACAGTGGAAAGCTCAATATCATTACAGTTTTTGATGAAGAAGCGTTGGGCCCGATTCGCCGAGGTTGTCTTCTCCTTCTCGCAGCGTCTGTAAAACAGCTGTTTCCCTCGGCCAGGATGGTTGAAGGGCAACTGACTAAGGAAGGGTTTTATTACGATTTCGCGGTAGATAAACCTTTTACTCGCGATGACCTGGGGATGATTGAGCAGCACATGACAAGTCTGATCGCTGAAAACCCGCCGATTATTAAAGAGCAGGTCACGCGGGCACAGGCTATTGACTGTTTTGAGCAGCGGGGCGAGAAATTCAAATCAACGGAGTTGATGGAAATACTGGCAGATAAGTCGGTGACACTATGCCATCTCAGGCAGTTCACGGACGGCTTTAATGGCCCATTGGTTCCGGATCTTCGTTTTCTAAAAAATATGAAGTTGCTTAACGTATCCGGTGCTTACTGGCGTGGTGAAGCCAACAATGTACAGCTACAGCGGATTTATGGCACGGCATGGGCCAGCAAAAAACAGCTTGATGGCTGGCTTGAGAAAACGGCAGAAGCGGAGAAACGTGATCATCGCAAGCTGGGTCGGGAGCTGGATTTGTTTCATTTTCAGGACAATGCGCCAGGCGCGGTTTTCTGGCATCCCAGGGGGTGGACAATCTTTCAGTCGCTTATTGCCTATATGCGTAGCCGCCATGAGGTGGCGGGTTACGTTGAGGTCAATACGCCTGATGTCATGGACCGCAGCCTGTGGGAAATTTCCGGTCACTGGGATAATTATCGTGATCATATGTTTACGACACAAACCGAGGATGGCCGGAATTTCGCTCTCAAGCCGATGAACTGTCCTGGGGCGGTATCGCTGTTTAAATACGGGATCAAGAGTTACCGCGATTTACCCGTTCGCCTGTCTGAATTTGGTAAAGTCCATCGTTATGAACCCTCTGGATCGCTGCATGGCTTATTACGGGTCCGCCATTTTACTCAGGATGACGCGCATATCTTTTGCACGCTGCAACAGGTCGAGGGGGAATGTAAAAGTATCCTTCAGTTGGTGCTTGATATTTATAAGCAATTTGGATTTGAAGAGGTCGCAATCAAGTTATCCACTCGTCCTGAAAAGCGGATGGGAAGCGACGCAGACTGGGATAGGCTGGAAAACGCGCTCTCAGCCTCTCTGGAAGCGCAGGGATTACAATGGTCGGTAAATCCCGGTGAAGGTGCCTTCTATGGCCCTAAACTGGAGTTTGTGTTACGCGACGCGATTGGTCGTGACTGGCAGTGCGGAACGCTACAGGTGGATATGAATCTGCCTGAGCGATTTGATATTGGCTATATTGCCGAGGATGGCTCGACAAAACGCCCGGTGATGTTGCACAGGGCGCTCTTCGGCTCCCTTGAGCGGTTCACCGGTATCCTTCTTGAACATTACGTCGGTAAACTGCCCGCCTGGCTGTCGCCGGTTCAGGCCGTGGTCATGACGATTACCGACAAGCAGCATCACTATGCGGAGCAGGTTTTGAAGGCGCTTCGCAAGAAAGGGCTGCGTTGTGAGGCCGACCTCCGCAATGAAAAAATTGGATTTATAATCCGTGAACAGACTCTGGCCCGCATTCCTTTCCTGCTGATCGTTGGCGATGCGGAGGAGAATGCGGCGCGTGTCACGGTGCGCGATCGTACCGGGAGGTGCATGGGGACGCTGTTACTCAATGAGGCGGCAGACGCTATCAAAATATGTTGCCAGCCACCGGAGGTTCACCTTGATTAAGCAAAGCAGAAGCGATATCCCCCGACGCGAGAGCGGTCGTCACGTCTGGCCGGTGAAGGAGGATGATACCCAAAGCAACGATATCGATTTTTATAAAACGGCGTTCAGAGAACAGTCCAGGCGATGGGGCTTTCCGAGATCATTCTTAGTAATACTGGTGATGGAGAAATATCACTCTATCAGTCTGTTAATCAGGGGGCAGATGTTCCTCACGTACTGATTGCGGCAGGGTTTCATGGAGAAGAACCCGCGGGATGTTGGGGGATGCTGGATTTTTTGCGCGAGGGCTCCCTGAATTGTTTGATAACGTAGCCGTGAGTTTTTTACCGCTTGTAAACCTCTCTGGTCTGCGCACTGGTAGCCGCCTTAATAGTCTTGGACAGAATCCAAACCGAGGCTTTACCAAAGGTGCAGAAGTCGAGCCTTCTATTGAAGGAAAAGTACTGCTCAACTATGAAACGCTTCTGAAAAACGCAGCAAGTCATGGTGTGCTCTGTTGCCATGAAGATATTCTTCGTCATAAGGCGTATCTCTACACTTTCGAACATGCTACTCGCTTGGGTCATTTCAGCGTGGCATTACGTGATGAACTTGAACGCTTTTTCCCGGTCATGGAAAAAGAGCGAGTTGATGGTTGTGAATGTGAGGATGGCATTATTTTTAACCATTTCGATTCGTCATTTGAATCATGGTTGTTTTCTTCCTGTTCCGACGTCGCAGCGTGCACTGAAACGCCGGGATTGCAACCCTTTGCAAAACGAGCAGAAGCAAACCGTTATTTAATCGGCGCGTTTATCTCATCGATACTGGAGCGCAACAGCATCGGGAGCGGGATGTCATGAAGCCTTTATTACTGACCAATGCATTAATAATCAATGAAGACTTGCGCTATCCGGCCGACATCCTCATTGATAAAGGACGGATCCAGAAAATTGCCTCGCTTATTCCCTCCCGAACGGAATGGCAGGTTATTGATGTGCGAGGGAAATGGGTGATCCCCGGTATGATTGACGATCAGGTTCATTTCCGCGAACCCGGTCTGACGCATAAGGGAACCATTGCCAGTGAATCAGCTGCCGCTGTAATGGGAGGCATTACCAGTTTTATGGAAATGCCTAACGTTACGCCACCAACAACGACCCTTCAGGCGCTGCGTGAGAAATTTCAACGTGCCTCGCATTCTTCGCTGGCGAACTACAGTTTTTACTTCGGCGCGACGAACGATAATCTTGACGAACTGAAAGCGCTTACGGCTTCGCAAGCCTGTGGGGTGAAGGTGTTTATGGGAGCTTCTACCGGAAATATGCTGGTGGACGATGAACAGATCCTGGAAAGTATTTTCGCCAACGCACCCTGCCTGGTAGCAACACATTGCGAGCATACCCCGACAATAAAGCATAATGAGGAGACATGGCGGGCTCGTTTGGGGGACGCTATTCCTGCTGGCGAACATGCCGCTATTCGTTCTGTGGACGCCTGCCTGACATCTTCCCACCAGGCCGTCTCTCTGGCGAAAAAACATCGTACCCGATTACATGTCCTGCATATCACCACCGCAGATGAACTCGCTCTCTTTGATGCTGCTCCCACGCTGGAGGCGCTGCGCCAGAAAACCATTACAACTGAAGCCTGCGTTCATCACCTGTTTTTTAATTATGACGATTATGAAATGCTGGGGCATAAGCTCAAATGTAATCCATCCGTAAAATCCTCTTTTCATCAGGAAGCCCTCTGGAGAGGCGTTAATGAAGGCATTATTGACGTTATCGCGACTGACCATGCGCCGCATTTGCTGGAGGAAAAGCAGAATGACTATTTTGCTGCGCCTTCCGGCTTACCGCTGGTGCAGCATGCTCTTCCTGCACTGCTGGATATGAGCAGCAGGGGGATTTTTACCCCGGAAATGGTGGTGAGAAAGACAAGCCATGCTGTAGCCGAGCGCTTCCAGCTCAAAGATCGTGGCTATATCAGAGAAGGCTATTGGGCGGACCTGGTGGTTATCGATCCGTTTAGTCATCAACAGATAATCCGGGAGGATGTGGCATACAAATGCGGGTGGTCCCCCTTTGAAGGCCGGATTTTGTCAGGCGGGGCGGTTGATATGACGCTGGTAAATGGCCACGTTATCTGGAATGGGCGCACCATACAGCAGAAGTACGGCCTGCCACTGGAATTCTGTCGCTAGCCACGTATTTATTTTGCTCAGGCATAACTTCTCCCCGAGAATTCAGAAGAGGCAAATCTTGTGAGTATTATTATTCCTGGTTCTTTCCCGGCACGACGACTGCGCCGTTCTCGCACCCATTCTTTCAGTCGCCGTCTGGTCGCTGAAAATCAGCTGACCGTAGATGACCTGATTTTACCGGTATTCATTATTGAGGGGCAAAACCTGCGACAGGAAGTGCCGTCGATGCCGGGCGTATTTCGTCTGTCGGTTGATATGTTGCTTCATGATGCCGCGCAATTTGTTCAGGCAGGTATACCTGCTATTGCACTATTTCCGTGTATAGAAAGTTCTGCTAAATCGCTGATGGCAGACGCTTCGTGGGATCCATCCGGTTTAGTACCGCGAGCTGTAAGGGCGCTGAAAAAGGCTTTTCCTGAACTCGGGGTGATAACTGACGTTGCTCTTGACGCCTATACGACACATGGTCAGGACGGCATCACTGACGAAAATGGATATGTACTTAATGAGCCGACAAAAGAAATTCTCACCAGACAGGCGCTTACCCACGCCGAAGCAGGCGCAGATATTGTCGCTCCAAGCGACATGATGGATGGCCGCATCGGTCATATCAGACAAGCGTTTGAAACGAATGGACTGCTTAATATCCAGATAATGGCGTATTCAGCAAAATACGCGTCGAACTATTATGGTCCTTTTCGCGAGGCGACGAAATCTGCTGTATCACTGGGTAAACGGGACAAAAAAAGCTATCAGATGGATCCGGCGAATGCAATGGAAGCTATGCATGAAATTGCCCAGGATTTGCAGGAAGGGGCAGACATGGTGATGGTTAAGCCGGGCATGCCTTACCTGGATATTATCAGGGAAGCTAGGAAAACTTTTGCAGTACCCGTCTTTGCCTATCAGGTTTCAGGGGAATATACGATGCATATGGCCGCTTTCCGAAATGGTTGGCTGGACGAAGAAAAAACGGTGCTTGAATCACTTATGTGCTTCAAACGCGCCGGGGCGGATGGAATACTGACTTATTTTGCCAATACAGTAGCCCAGTTGCTTAATCAACATAAACGGGAATATTGATTCCCTGTTGACAAAATTCCTTAGTCGCTAAGCAGGAGCACCGCTGAGAGTAAACGTCATAATCAGCGAGAATTTCTATACTTTAATTCTTATCTTTATTGCGAATTCTGACGAATCGTTTGTATCAGCCCAATAATCTGGAGGAAGCAGTTATGGTCGAAACCAGTAAACAGGACCGTATGCCTTATCTACTTTTCCTGTGTGAAAACCGCATTCTTGCACAGAATATCGATGGTCATGTCATTGATCTTGGTGGATTAACCAAACAAAACGGCACCATTGACTGGCTTCTGGATAGCAATAAGGAAAAGGGGGAAAATCTCAAAACAGAAATCGAAGCGCTGGAGGATATTGCCAATAAGATAGATTTTCTTTTTCTTGATGGTCAGTTTACCAGCCTTCCTGACATATCGGCTGAATATAAAGATAAGCTTACATCAGCCCCTTCAATGGAAATCGTATTGAATGAACTTGGCGATAAGCCATAAGAAAGCCCAACGTCAGGAAGCTGATAAAAAGGAGGAAAGGCATGTCGGTCAAAAAAATAGCAGTTATTGGTGCAGGCGTACTCGGCCTGTCCGTGGCCCGCTCCCTGGCGCAACAGGGAGCAAAAGTCACTGTTTTTGAGCGTAGCCATGTGGGGGCGGGGACAAGCAGCACGACTTTTGCCTGGATTAATTCAAATGGCAAAACACCAGAAAGTTATCATCATCTCAATGCCCTGGCGATTGACGAGCATATCCGGCTACAACAGGAACGGACCACAGAAGGTCATTGGCTAAAAGCGACTGGGACTTATGAATGGGCGGCTGGTGCGCCAGAGCAAAAACGGTTACAAGACCGGGTCAGCCGTCTTTTGGAACTGAACTATCCTGTTCAGAACCTTTCCGCAGATGAACTTAAGCGCAAAGTTCCTGAAATCCGCGTGGGATCTCATGCCGGAGATATCTGGTATTTTCCAGGTGAATGCTTACTGGTACCTTCCGTTTTTATGGCATGGCTGGTGTCCGAGCTTCATGTTCATAACGCCGAACTGAAAACACAAAGCGAAGTGACAGAGTTAACTGAAGAAAAAAATAGGGCAGAGATAAGCCTTGCCAATGGCGAACGTTGGCAGGGAGACAGTATAGTCATTGCGGCGGGAAGATGGTCTGCCGAACTCGCTTCGCTACTTGGGCAGCAACTGGCAATGATCGATCCGAACCAGCCGAATAAAATCGCATGTGGTTTTCTGGGCTATACGCGCCCGGTGTTAACCCAGTTACAGGCGAATTTAATCACGCCAGGGTTAAATGTCCGGCCAGAAGGAGGGGGGCGATTACTGCTTCAGTGTCCCGACCTTGACAGCTTTGCCAATCCTGCAAATCCGGCACCGGTAGATAGCTATATCGGTGAAGAAATGCACAAAAGGCTACGGAAGCTATTTAATAATATGGAAATGGCACAGCTGGAACGTATAGCTGTTGGGCAGCGTTCCCGACCGGCAGATGGTCTTCCAGGGCTTGGTTATATCTCTGGTAAGCGACGAATCTACCTCATGGTGACGCACAGTGGTATGACTCTGGGGCCGTTGATCGGACGGCTTTGCGCGGAAGAGATTCTCCACGATAAGCGTTCTTCGCTTTTGAGTGATTTCTCTCCTGAAAGATTACTTGGGAAAACGGCAAAGGATTTTCCTGCTTTTACTACGTTACATTTCCCGGCTGCACAGTAATTTTTCAGTCGATGTTCACCACTGAAATGAGGATCAGAAAGCTAATAAACTAGATCCTGTTCAGCGGCATTAACAAAAAGCCTGTCCAACATGGGCAGGCCTGAAGCGTTTAAGCTTGCAAAAATACGACAAGGTGTGTGATGTCAGGCTATATCTGGCCATTATAGCCCGCGTACGCATTGGTTACAGTCAGCCAGAACGCCTTCTGTAGAGGAACATCACTACCCAATAGTATCATTTTTTTGTGGGTGTGTTATGTTATTTTATAACATCCAGGCTCATATTCCGCATACCGAAAGATAACTAGTTGTTATGCGTTTTCTCATACTGTAGTTTCAGAGGAAGATTTAACAAGAGGTTAACATGAAAATCAGTAAGATAGTTGCATTCTCCCTGACAATGGCTTCGACTCCGGCTCTGGCATTTCAGGCGAAAGATACGACTGGTTCAGATCTTTCAGGAAAGCAGTTGCGCGCAACAGAAGACAGCATCATCAGTAACTTTTACAGCCAGCATAGCAGGCAGTTTCAGACGACGACTTTAGGAACCTGTGCTGCTGTGGCAGTACCTGGATGCAATTGCCCTTTCTGTTCAATGTTGCGTAATCAAAAGCTTTGAGAGAGTTAAATAAATATATTACTTGTAAGAGCTGAAAGCTGAAAAGATTCTGGTGTAATCAACTAGAGCAGTAAATGCTGTAAAGTGAGGTGAATAGTATGAAAGGGAATTTGATATTCATGGATGTTATTCCCAGGGTAAATTCAAAAAGATTATTAAAGCCAGAAAGTAGATCTGCTATCAGCAGATCTACTATGAAAGGCGTTGTTAGGTTTGACAAGTATTAATGAGCGTGATCATCATGATGATGAGCTTCATGATCGTGATGTTCACCATGTACTTTTCCTGAACCGCCGACTGCAACAATATTAAATGGCTGCCCTTCGACGCTAATTTCACTGGTCTTTTTAAAAGAAGTAGCGTCTAACACAATAATTTTACTTTTCAACGGATCGGTGACGTAAATTTTATTGTCAGCTACTGCGATTCTCGGCCGTGGATCATTCCAGTGGCCATCCATTGAATAGGGATCAGTGACACGCACTGACTGCGAAATTTCCCCTTTCAGGACATCTATTTGATTAAGCTTTCCGTCTTCTGTAAACACATAGGCGAATTTCGCGCGTACCGGGTCTACAACGAAATGGACTCGACGGGTAGGCAACTGAATCAAACGGAAGCTATCCGATTCGGTAGGATCGACCAGAATAATCCGGTCTGGCCCATAATTACCGATAAAATATTGCATTCCCTTACCACCGATCAAGGTGGATGTGCTTCCCTCTGGCAACGTTTTCGCGTAGGGAAGGTGCCTGATAACCGGTGCCGCATTTTTTTGCGTAATCAGCAGGAGGCCAGTCTCACATGATAGGGCAAAAGTATCACCCGAGCCGGCTGAGCCGTGAAGTCCGGGGCATAAGGCATCATCACCCACTTTTTTACCTTGCAGGTCCACCACGCGAGCGCCGACAGGTCGTTTTGACGCATCATCAGGGTTGGGAATGGATACGACAGCATAATTATCGTAAGGAACAGCAACGCCGTGATGTGGCGCAACAACATTTACTTTCGTTATATTCTTCTGACCTTTAAGAACGGCGCTTTCACCCAGGATTTGCGCGCTATCTTCCCCGTCAAACCACTGGGCAATTTTGCCCTGACGTTCAACAAAATGACCAGGTTTTTTACCCGTTAGTTCCAGCGGTAATAATTTGGGAGCGTCAATATCAATGTCTGCATGATCTCCGTGATCATGGAAAGCAATGCCTGAAGCGATTGTAGATACTACGCCAGCACTACCCTGGATAGCGAAAATTGTGGCACCACTTTCGCTGCGAGATAAATTTGCAGGGCCTTTAACATTAAATGTTGCGAGCTTATCTCCATCCAGTGCATCAATAACATTCACAACGGGTTTATCATGATCGGCGATGAACAGACGCCATGCGGTTACGTCTTCATCTGCGAAAGCAGGCATCACAGAAAGGCCCAAAAGCAGCGTTGAGATTGAAGTAGATAATAAGCGTTTCTTCATAATGTTCTCCATCATATATAAAACTGTTCGGCGGGTATTTATGGCTGGGTATTACGGCTATTGCTCGCCGCTGTCGCAATCGCCGTTACGTTATGTTCCATCATTTCCAGGTAGGTAGAAGCCGGTCCTCCTGGTTCTGACAAGGCATCTGTATAAAGCACGCCAGCCACGTTAAGGCCAGCTTCTCTGGCAATTTGTTCAACCAGACGTGGATTGGAAATATTTTCAGAAAAAACAGCTGATGCGTTATTTTCTTTAATTTTCTTAAGTATGCCGGCAACGTCAGCGGCAGAGGCCTCTGATTCGGTGGATATACCCTGAGGGGAAAGGAAATGTATACCATATGCCTGTTCAAAATATTTGAATGCATTATGGCCTACGACGACAGTACGCTTTTCCTGTGGGATCGTAGCGACAGTCTTAATAATTTTATTTTCCAGATCCGCAAGTTTTGCATCATAAGCACGGGCATTAGCCTGATAAAAATCACAATTACTTTTATCTTGTGCACAAAAGGCTTCTGCAATATTTTTCACATATATTCTGGAATTCCCTACTGATTGCCAGGCATGTGGATCAAACGGTGCAGCATGAAAGACCGCTTTACCGTCATAAAAATGATAGTGTCCGCCTGCCGGGTCCTGGAGAATATTTGCTCCTTTTGTTGTTTCAATTACCGGTGCGGAAGTTTCACTTGCCTCGATCAACCGTGAAATAAAGCCTTCAAGTTGTAAACCATTTACCAGTATGACATCCGCTTTAGACATAGCGATCGCGTCAGCAGGAGAGGGCTCATAAACATGGGCATCGCCATTAGGGCCGACAATAGTACGCAGTTCGATGCGGTCCCGACCGATGTTTTTTGCCATATCGCCAATAACAGAAAAGCTTGCTATGACATTAATTTTCGCTTTCGCCGGGAAAGTAAAAAGTAAAAAAAGCATTGATGTCGTCAGGATGCATAAAGATATAAAACCGGGTTTTCTCATTAAATAATTTCCTCGATTTGTAGTGAAAAGATTAACGAAGTTTTTTTAAGTGGATGTTTTTCACCATCATGGCAGCAGCAGAGACAAGATACATAATTCCCACAGATAATATGATTGACGGTCCTGAAGGTAGTGAAAAATGAAATGAAAATAACAAACCGCTTATACATGCAAGCATTCCTATCAGGACAGAGGCTATGCACATTGTTGCTACACGTCTCGTCCAGAAACGAGCCGTCACAGCTGGCAAGACCATTACCCCGACAGAGAGCAAAGTGCCGAGTGCCTGAAAACCAGCGACAAGATTCAGTACCACCAGGGCCAGGAAAATAAAATGGACTGGCGATCCCAATCGTGAAACGGAGCGAAGAAATAAAGGGTCAAGGCACTCAGCAATAAGTGCGCGCCAGAATATAGAAACCAGCAGAAGTGTGAGCAGCGCGACAGAGAAAATTAACAACAGCGCTTCGTGATTGAGTGCAAGCACAGTTCCAAATAGGACATGCATAAGATCCACGCTTGAGCCTCGAAGCGATACAATGAGCACGCCGACTGCGAGTGAGATTAAATAAAAAGCAGCCATTGAAGCGTCTTCTTTTTGCACTGTTAAGCGGGAAACCGCCCCTGCAAAAATAGCGACTATCAGCCCTGCGACAAGCCCACCAATAGTCATCGGTAATATATCTAATCCGTAGAGTAAGAAGCCAAATGCAGCACCGGGCAAGATAGCATGTGACATGGCATCACCAACCAGACTCATACGGCGTAATGTTAAAAAAACGCCAACCGGGCAAGCGCTTAAACAAAGCAGAAATGAACCATAAAGCGCCCGGCGCATAAAACCGAAGCCGACAAAAGGTGCTAGAACCCATTCATGAAGCCAGTTCATGAATGTGTAGCCTCATGTTGCCCAGGTAAAGCACGTGCTGTGCCCATATTCTGTGCCGGTAGAAGTGAGGTATGGCGCAGAACTTGTTCTGTTTCGTCCCATGCCACTAATTTACCGTTTAACAAAATGGCCTGTGGAAAATGATTTCTAACCAGACCGATATCATGCATGACAGCTAAGACAGTACGTTTCTGAGCATGCCAGCGGTTTATCAGCACAAGCAAGTCATCAATAGTAGTGGCGTCAATGGCATTAAAAGGCTCATCAAGCAAGATGATGTTTGCCTGTTGAAGAATGACCCGTGCGAAGAGCGCGCGTTGAAGCTGCCCCCCGGATAATGCACTAAGCTGTCTTTTTTCAAACCCTGCTAATCCTACTGATCCCAATGCATCAGTAAGCCGTTTACGATCCTCAATTCTGTGATGACGGAATAACCCTCTTTCAGGCCATAAACCTAGGGAAACTAAATCTGAAACAGTTGCAGGGAAAGTGCGATCCAATTCCGATATTTGTGGCAGATAGGCAATGCGCGCCTTTGGTTCTACGGTACAGGAGCCACTTAACGGAGCCAGAATCCCTGCGATACCTTTAAGCAGTGTTGACTTACCAGAACCGTTAGGGCCGATGATGGCTGTAAGGGACCCTTTTTGTATCGTCCCGGTAATATTTTGTATCGCAGGTAAACCCTCATAACCCAGCGCCAGATTTGCAAAACGCAAAGAGTAGTCGTGCATGACATCCATTCCACATAATAAGTTACTTTTTGTAACGTTATAACATAACAAATGTAATGTAAACGTTTAATCGATTTTTTGATATGGAACGTGCATGTACGAAGCCAGGCTTAAGGTAGCGTTAAAATTGATAATCGTTTCAGCGAGTAAGAGAAAACATAAAAGGCTAAGGTTAATTCCTTCAGATAACAGCGAGATTAAATATTTGATACCTAGGGAATGTTGGGAGGATCAAGCTGTTGCCATAAAAAATGGTGCCCAAAAGGGCACCAGATGCATCAGGTACCGATTATCCCGCCATTCGATTTAGTGATAACGACTGTTGAAGAACGTGGTCGTCCGTCTGATCTTGAATCTGGCCAGTTGGAGATAGCCCGAGGGTTGCTCGGATCGGTAATGTCGTCGCCGCCTTCGCCGGGATGCTGGATATTAATAAACAGCGTACGGTTGTCCGGCGTAAAGGCGATACCGGTAATTTCACACCCGCGTGGCCCGGTCAAAAAGCGGCGATACTCATTGGTGCCGGGCAGGGTCGCTATCATCTGGTTATTCCCCATCCCTTCATACGCCTTTTTATTAATCGTACTGGAGGAAACATCAGTCTGGATCCACAGCACGCCGCGGTGATCGAAGGAGAGCCCATCAGGGCTGCCGAATTCTGCCCCCTGCATGGAGCCTTTCGCTTTAGGATCGTCACTGTCAGTACGCCCGGCGAGCACCAGAATATTCCACGTAAATTTCGCTGAGGCGGGGTCTGCCCTCTCTTCGCGCCAGTGCATGATATGGCCGAACTGGTTGTTGGCGCGCGGGTTGGCTGCGTCAACCGGGGCTTTGCCCTCTTTACCGCGATCGGAATTGTTGGTGAGCGTGCAATACACGCTGCCTTTCGCATGGGTATCAACGGCTATCCATTCCGGGCGATCCATTTTTGTTGCGCCCACCGTATCGGCAGCAAGGCGCGTTTTGATCAGCAGATCGCCCTGATTGTCGAAACCCTTGCTTTGATCAAGGCCATTTTCACCGAAGATTAGCGGCAGCCAGTCGCCGGAACCGTCGTCATTGAATCTGGCGACATAGAGCGTGCCTGACTCCAGCAACTGCATATTTGCCTTGCGATCGCCAGGGTCATATTTGTTCTCGGAGATGAATTTATAGATGTATTCAAATTTCTGATCGTCGCCCATATAGACCACAACGCGATTATCCCCCGCCAGCGTCACGGCGGCACCTTCATGCTTAAAGCGACCTAATGCGGTATGTTTGCGCGGTGTGGAGGTCGGATCGTAGGGGTCAATCTCCACCACCCAGCCAAAGCGGTTCGGCTCGTTGGGCGTTTTATCGACGCTGAAACGTTCGTCAACCTCGTTCCAGCGGTAGGATTCATCGCTATCGCTAATGCCGTAGCGCTTCTCCAGCACGTTACGCGGCGCTTTTTTAACAAAAATATCCGACCAGTTCTCTTCACAGGTCAGGTACGTCCCCCACGGGGTTTTACCATTGGCGCAGTTTTGCATGGTGCCCAGTACCACTTCGCCTTGCGGATCGGCGGCGGTTTTCATCAACGCCTGATGACGCGCCGGACCGCTCAGTTGCATTGGTGTATTAACGGTAATGCGACGAGCAAAGCTGGAGGGACGGACTACCTGCCAGCCCACGTTATCTTTTTTCACCTCGATAACTGATATACCCATCGCATTCTGACCCTTACGGGCCTTATCAAGATCCCAGTTGGCGGTACCGTCTTTAAACAGCATGCCGTTATCAATGTACTCATGGTTGAGCGCCAGCAGACCGTGTGCCGGGTTCTCTTTGCCCTGCGGCAGGCTAAACCAGGCCATGCCGTCATGGTGCATACCGGCCTGCGCCGCCTGTTCGTCGGTGGTGTTGCTAGCGTCGAATTTAAATTCCGGCAGATTACCCTTTATGCCCACAGCATCGCCCCAGCGATAAAACGGACGGGCTATATAGCCTTCCGGCACGGTGACAGTGTCTGCTGTCGAAACGGGAATGCTGGTGAAGCCCAGTGACACCGCTTTAGATAATGCTGAGGGATTTGCCTTCGCCGCGAAGGCGTTTTCTGGCTTGACTAGATAAGGAAAGGAGACGGCAGCGCCCGCCACCATTCCCATTTGCAGAAAGCGGCGACGGGACATAAAAGCGCTGACTACCTCAGAAAAGACGGGGTTCACGCTGTGGTTACTGATCTCATCGCTGTGCTCCTTTTTAAACACCGATTTAAGGGGGCTGCTCATATCGTTTTCCTGTAATTTCCATAGATTTGCGTGGCAATACAGGACAGTTTAAAAAATATTTGTTACAAATTTATAACATGAGAAATAACGGAGGTTCAGGAGAAAAAGCTCACTGGCATTTTTGTATTACTGATAAATAAAGCCGTCCCCACCTAAGCGGAGACGGCTTCGTTATACTAACAATTCAGCGGTTCTCCTGAACCATCATATAAGGCGACACATATGCTTTTCTGCATATATCCAGATAGTCCGACCACCACTGCATCATCGCCTTGCGGGCTTCCAAGTGTTCTGCCTTGTGAATATAAGCCATGCGCACGGTATTGCGCTCCTGATGACTCATCTGGCGTTCTACTGCATCCTTTGCCCATAAACCCGATTCCATCAGCGCACTGCATGCCATCGCCCGAAAGCCGTGGCCACAGATATCCTTTTTCGTGTCGTAGCCCATCACCCGCAGTGCCTTATTGACCGTGTTTTCACACATTGGCTTATACGGGTTATGGTCGCCGGGGAAGATCAGTTCATTATTACCGGTGATATCCTTAATCTGTTTCAGAATGGCGATGGACTGTTCTGAGAGGGGGACGATATGCGGCATTCGCATTTTTGCCCCGCGGCCGGAATAACGCACGCCAATAATGGGTTCTCGCGTCGCGGGTATCGTCCAGACTCGGTTTGTGAAATCAATCTCTGACCAGCGGGCGAAACGCAGTTCACTGGAGCGAATGAACACATGCAGCATCAGCAGGACGGCCAACCGCGTCAGTTCACGGCCCTGATGATATGCCTCAATACGTTCAAGCAGTTCAGGCAGCCGCTCCAGTGGCAGGGCAGGATAGTGCCGTCTGACAGGAGGTGTGGTCACGCCGCCAAGATTTGCTGCCGGGTTCGTATCGATTAACCCCTGATGAACCGCATGGCGCATTATGTTACTCAGGTGCTGCCGCGTGCGGGACGCAACTTCCAGCAGACCTTTTTCCTCGATCCTTTTCAGCAGGTCAATGAAATGACGGGGTTTAAGTTCTGATACAGGCAGGTTGCCAATGACCGGAAAGATGTGATTGTTCATGCTGGCAAGCAGACGGTCAGCGGTGTTCTGCGACCATTTTCGGTTACTTTTATGCCACGCCAGCGCCACGTTTTTAAAAACTTTATCCGGTGTTCGTGAGCCACGTTCAGCAGCCCGCTGCTGTACCGGGTTGATATTCAGCGCCAGCATTTTACGGACACCTTCACGCTGCTGTCGCGCATCAGAGAGGGAGACGGCAGGATAGGCACCCAGCGCAATGCGCGATTCTTTACCGTTAATACGGTACTTGAGATACCAGTGACGTGAGCCACCCGGCTTGACCAGCAGATACAGACCGTGGGAATCGGAGACTTTAAAGGGTTTATCAGAAGGCTTGAGAGTGCGGATTTTCGCGTCGGTAAGGGACATATGGGGGTCGCTCCATTATCGAACTAACCTGACCCCAGATTTGACCACCAATTTTTCCCGATGCGGAGGGTAAAATCAAAATGCACCGGGAAGAGTTTTCACGCTAACCTGTTGAACCAACATCATATAATGATTCGCAAGGATGCATGAAAACAGCAAATTGGCTCCTCTGACTGGACTCGAACCAGTGACATACGGATTAACAGTCCGCCGTTCTACCGACTGAACTACAGAGGAATCGTGTGGAGTCGTATCTTAGCGGCGAAAAAACTTTTGTCAAACATCAATTCGCCTGTTCAGGTGCAACTGCCGCTTACATCGACAATTTGTTGTCATTTCCGACAATTATTACGGAAAATACTTTGCAGGATATCCATTTCTCAATCATCATTTGAAATGTTGTTTCAACATTTCTCACTAAGGTCTCTCTTGAACGTCACCTCCGCCGTACGCCAGGCCGTCGAACGGACATCCTGGTTTAAAAAACGTCAGCGTTATCGTGTGCTGTACTGGCGCGAAATCAGCCCTCTCGCTGTGCCCATTCTGCTGGAAAATGCCTGTGTGCTGCTGATGGGGGTGTTGAGCACCTTCCTTGTCAGCTGGCTGGGAAAAGAGGCCATGGCCGGAGTGGGGCTGGCCGATAGCTTTAACATGGTCATCATGTCCTTCTTTGCCGCCATCGATTTGGGCACCACGGTGGTGGTGGCCTTTAGCCTCGGCAAGCGCGATCGGCGGCGAGCGAGAGCGGCCGCGCGCCAGTCGCTGGCCATTATGACCCTGTTTTCCATTTTGCTGGCGGGGGTGATCCATGCCTTTGGCCAGGAGATTATTGATTTTGTCGCCGGCGATGCCACCGCCCAGGTCAAGGACCTGGCGCTGACCTATCTGGAACTGACGGCGCTGAGCTACCCGGCGGCGGCGATTGCGTTGATCGGCAGCGGGGCGCTGCGCGGCGCCGGCACCACCAAAATCCCGCTGCTGATCAACGGCGGGATGAACATTCTCAATATCTTAATCAGCAGCGTGCTCATCTACGGCATCTTCTCCTGGCCGGGGCTGGGGTTTGTCGGCGCCGGGCTTGGGCTGACCATTGCCCGCTATATTGGCGCGATAGCCACGATCTGGGTGCTGATGGTGGGCCTCAATCCGGCGCTGCGGCTGTCGCTGAAGGGCTACTTCAAACCCTTTAACTTCGCCATTATCTGGGAGGTGATGGGGATCGGCATCCCGGCCAGTATCGAATCGGTCCTGTTCAATGGCGGCAAGCTGCTGACCCAGATGTTTGTCGCCGGGATGGGCACCAACGTTATCGCCGGCAACTTTATCGCCTTTTCGGTGGCCTCGCTAATTAACCTGCCGGGCAACGCCCTCGGCTCTGCCTCGACGATCATTACCGGCAAGCGGCTGGGAAAAGGGCAGATTGGTCAGGCTGAATTCCAGGCCTGGCACGTATTTTGGCTGTCGACGATCATTCTGACGCTGATCGCCTGGGGCAGCGCCCCCTTCGCCGGCTTTATCGCCTCGTTCTACACCCATGAAGAAGATGTAAAAGAAGTGGTTAAACAGCTGCTGTGGCTCAACGCCCTGTTTATGCCGATCTGGTCGCTGTCGTGGACTTTACCCTGCGCTTTTAAAGGCGCCCGTGACGTACGCTACACCATGTGGGTGTCGATGCTCGGCATGTGGGGCTGCCGGGTGGTGGCGGGCTATACCCTGGGCATCGTGCTGGGGATGGGGGTGATTGGCGTCTGGTTAGGGATGGTGCTCGACTGGGCGGTGCGCGGCGTGCTGTTTTATTTCCGCATGGTGAGCGGCCGCTGGCTGTGGAAATACCCGCGCGTGAAGGCTTCGTCGGAGGAAAGCTGAGCCGTATGCGAGGCTAAACGCCATTTTTTGCGCAAAGTGAAGAATAATTCGGCAAACGATTCATTTTATTGAAAACAGGCTTTGACAGCGCCGGGCGTCATCGATAATATGCGCCCCGTTCACACGATTCCTCTGTAGTTCAGTCGGTAGAACGGCGGACTGTTAATCCGTATGTCACTGGTTCGAGTCCAGTCAGAGGAGCCAATTTCCTGCTTTCATGCATCCTTGCGAATTCTTATGTTATTTTGATTCAATAGGTTAGCGTGGAAACTCTTCCCGGTGCATTTTGATTTTACCCTCCGCATCGGGAAAAATTGGCGGTCAAATCTGGGGTCAGATTAGTTCGATAATAGAGTGACCCCCATATGTCCCTTACCGACGCAAAAATCCGTAGTCTCAAGCCCACTGATAAACCCTTTAAAGTCTCCGATTCCCACGGTCTGTATCTGCTGGTCAAACCGGGCGGTTCCCATCTCTGGTATCTTAAATACCGTATTAACGGCAAAGAATCCCGTATTGCACTGGGTGCCTATCCTGCCGTCTCCCTGTCTGACGCCCGCCAGCAGCGCGAAGGCATCCGTAAGATGCTGGCGCTGAACATCAACCCGGCGCAGCAACGTGCCGCTGAACGCGGCTCGCGCATGCCGGAGAAAATGTTTAAAACGGTGGCACTGGCTTGGCACAGTAGCAATAAGAAATGGTCGCAGAATACCGCTGACCGTCTGCTTGCCAGCCTGAACAATCATATCTTTCCGGTGATTGGTCATCTGTCAGTGTCAGAGCTTAAACCCCGTCATTTCATTGACCTGCTGAAAGGCATTGAGGTAAAAGGCCTGCTGGAAGTTGCGTCCCGCACGCGGCAGCACCTCAGTAACATCATGCGTTATGCGGTTCATCAGGGGTTAATCGACAGTAACCCGGCGGCAAACCTTGACGGCGTGACGACACCGCCCGTCAGACACCACTATCCTGCCCTGCAACTGGAGCGTCTTCCTGAACTGCTTGAACGGATTGACGGTTATCACCAGGGACGGGAACTCACCCGGCTTGCCGTCCTGCTGACGTTACATGTGTTCATTCGCTCCAGTGAACTGCGTTTTGCCCGCTGGTCAGAGATTGATTTCACAAACCGGGTCTGGACGATACCCGCCACACGCGAAGCCATTGCAGGCGTGCGTTATTCCGGGCGCGGTGCCAAAATGCGCACGGCTCACATCGTGCCCCTCTCAGAACAGGCCATCGCCATTCTGAAACAGATTAAGGAAATATCCGGTGTTTATGAACTGGTCTTCCCCGGCGACCATAACCCGTACAAGCCGATGTGCGAAAACACAGTCAATAAAGCACTGCGCCTGATGGGATATAATACTAAACAGGATATCTGCGGTCACGGCTTCCGGACAATGGCATGCAGTGCCCTGATGGAGTCTGGTTTATGGTCGCAGGATGCAGTGGAGCGCCAGATGAGTCATCAGGAGCGCAACACCGTGCGTCTGGCTTACATTCATAAGGCTGAGCATCTGGAAGCCCGTAAGGCGATGATGCAGTGGTGGTCAGATTATCTGGATGTATGCCGAAAAACCTACGTTCCGCCCTATATTCAGGGGCAAATCAACCAGCTATATATCAACCTGACTTAAGAATAACCGGTTATAAAGTCCAGATCGAATCAGCCACTGCTGGTGCGGCGCTTTTATTCAAGTCATTAGAACAGTCCAGGAGACCGTATTTCTTGAATAGATCCTTAATGGCATCATCCAGTAGCTGGCTCTTGGGAATTCACGTCTTTTGTGCTAACTGTACTACGTCAAACTAACCGTCATTCATCTTCACACATAGACATACAGGTAATCAGAAATTTTCAGGCAGTATTCTGGTGCAGTTGCACATACGTAACTACAGGCTTTGACCTTTAGGCATAAGGATCTCGCACCACCCCGGAGGGGTGGTGCGGGGAACGGATGTTACCGTAAAAGAGTTGCGTTAATTCATGTTAACTACCACTACCGGAACTGGATGTTGCGCTGTTATAACCACTACCGCTACCATTCCAGCTTGGCCCGATGAGTACAGGGATGGGGACATTTACAGGACCATGGTCAATTAATCCTTGCCCTACAGTTTGTAATGCACCTCCCGCGGCCCCCAAAGCTGCTGATCCTAATCCGCCAGGAGCGCCAAGAGCAGCACCCCATGCCATATTATTTCCAAGGTCGTTTAGAAGTTGAGTATTTGGATCGGTCTCTCCTGCACCAAAAGCAAGATTTAAGTCCTTTTGACTAATTTCTCTCATTCTTAGCTCCATTTATTGTAAGTATCACTACGTTAATTGCTATTGCAATTAACGTAGAAATAAAGCAAAAGAGGTAGAATTTGTCAAATATACCGTAACTTCCCACCAGATACACTTTTGTTAATGGATATAAAAAACAAATAAAAAAAGTTAGTAAAATCAGAACAATAACTTTGTTTCGCGTTCTCTGCGGATAGAATTTACTACGTGAAATGATACAGAACGCCATGACTGAAAAGAAAACAGGAGAAAATCCAAATGAAAGTAATGTCATAAGTTTTATCCGTTAACTGAAGCGCATTGATTCATTTTATTATTAAGGAATTCTAATTAGACGTCAACTACCTTAATTGGGCATCAAGTCGGCGCTTGATACGCATGTGTTTATGCTGCAGGGAGCAAGTAACATGCTTCTCTCAAAGAGTTTAGTCTACAAAATTCATGGGGAGGTTCATGACTTACCTTTGAGCACCTTTTCTATCAGTCTTTTATGTAACCTGTGTCAGGCATAATTATTCACCAGAATTAAGGATATTGACAGTAAGGTTTTGCAGGAGCATCTTATAGATGAGAATCAGTTAGTTGCATATATACTATGGCCTTCAACTGAACTTCCTGTGGAGGCGAAGTAAGGATTTTGTTCAGAGGTTGGCGTCTTAAAGCCACGACGAAGTAATCCTCTCGTTGTTTCCAGAGTGATGTGTTTTTCTGATGAGTGGATTAAGTTCCTAAAACGGAGAAGGATTTTCTTGTGCGTATTCTCTTTATTGGCCCTCCTTTGTATGGGCTGTTATACCCGGTAATTTCTCTGGCTCAGGCTTTTC
This sequence comes from Klebsiella sp. KPN54798, assembly GCF_021184225.1. Taxonomy (NCBI): domain Bacteria; kingdom Pseudomonadati; phylum Pseudomonadota; class Gammaproteobacteria; order Enterobacterales; family Enterobacteriaceae; genus Klebsiella; species Klebsiella sp. KPN54798. The sequence continues at coordinate 1,921,908 of NZ_CP089234.1, forward strand.
GTGTGAACGGACATGAAGTAGTGGTTGCCAGTGCAGGTAAATTCACGCATAAAGCGGCAGATGCTGGTCTGGTTGTTTTTGATGCCGCACCAGGACTGGATTCAGAAGCGGGTTATCGCCATCAGGAGGAGCTGAGAAAGAAAAGTAACACTGTGGGGCATTTCTCTTTTTTCAGTGATGAGATGGCTGACCGTCTCGTTGATTTTGCAGGACAATGGCATCCGGATTTAATCGTTTACCCCCCACTTGGTTTAGCCGGACCGCTGATTGCCGCTAAATATGGGATCCCATCGGTCATGCAGACGGTTGGATTTGCCCATACTTCTGCCCACATCCAGATGGTAACTCGTTCTCTGGGAAATGCTTACAGGCGTCATGGTGTCAGTGGCCCGCCGCGTGATCTTGCATGGATTGATGTCACACCTCCGAGTATGAGCATTCTTAAAAATGATGGTGAGCCTGTTATTTCCATGAGGTATGTGCCCTACAATGGAGGTGCTGTCCGGGAGCCGTGGTGGGACAGAGCACCGGGAAGAAAACGTCTGTTGATCAGCCTTGGTACAGTCAAACCAATGGTGGACGGGCTGGATTTGATATCATGGGTGATGGATTCTGCAAATGAGGTGGAAGCTGACATTATTCTGCAACTGGCGATGAATGCCCGTGCAGGATTGCGAAAATTGCCATCAAATGTGCGTCTGGTAGAGTGGATCCCTATGGGGGTATTTCTCAACGGCGCTGATGGATTTATTCATCATGGCGGTGCGGGTAATACCCTGACAGCCCTGTATAACGGGATACCGCAGATTGTGTTTGGTGAAGGTGCTGATCGCCCTGTGAATGCAAAAGCAGTTGCTGAGCGTGGATGTGGGATCATTCCTGGCGACCATGGCCTGACCAGTGATTTGGTGAATACCTTTCTTTATGATGATTCACTTCGCTTATGTTCAGCACAGGTTGCAGCTGAAATGGCTGAACAACCCAGCCCTGCTGAGATCGCTGGTGTTCTGGTAGCGAAACTGAAAACCATCTGGCAATAATTGTATAACACTGCTGAAATTATTCACGAAAGCTGCCAAAGTAAATAGAAAGTCCTTCATCATATGAGTGAAGGACATTACTGAGTGGGAAATGAACATGAAATAATGTAGCAGAAAGGGTTACCAGAACGGTGAAATTATTGCCGACAGGGCATTACTCTCTGGTATCTGCTCACGATTACACATCTGATAATCCATCGATAATTGCTCCACGCCACCAGGCATAATCATGACCTCCGGTATAGACAGAAAGTTTACTTTTCAAACCACTGGCGAGCAACGATTGGTGTAACTGCTGAACATGAGGGACTGTAGCACCTTCCAGAGAACCGACCCCCATCTGAATATTTACATCTTTCGGAAGCGCAGAAAGTACCTGTTTACTTACCCAGGAGGTATCATTCTCCGTAAACATGAGAGGAGTGTTTCTGTCGGGACTCCACCACATTGAAGGGGAGTGGCTGATTACTGTGCCAAATATATCCGGTGCATATAAGGCCGCCATCAGCGCGGTGACACCGCCAAGGCTTTGTCCGGCCAGTATGGTATTCGAGCGACCTGCCCATACGATATCAGGATAATCCTTATACAATCGGGGGATTAAATTTCCTGCGATATCGAGAATGAGTTCTTTGTTACCCCCAGAATATTCACACGATCAGATTCATTAATATTGTCTATTCCAAGGATCGCCATCGGCGCAATACGTCCAGTAGTAATGGCTATGTCTATTGCCCGGGTAATACCTATACGGTCAAACCATGTTTCTGCATCAGGTAATACTAGTAATCCCAGAGGAACTGACGTTGGATACCCGGGAAATATAAACGAATCTGGCGTTGGTGTCCCGCAACAAAAGAATATGATGTTGAAAGGACGCCGGAACAGGTGTGGGAAGTATCATCCCACTCCGTTTGTCCAGGAGCCAGATCAAGAGAAAGGACTGATTCCCCGAATCCTCGTATATTTATTTCTGATGTTTTGTTAAACGGGTCAGGTTGGCCGGGTAACGGTGAGAAGCGACCTCCAAGCTGAGAAATATCTTCTTGCGGCATTTCCGGTGGAATTTCTATAAACGAGTATGAACCACGATATGAAGCAGGTAACTCCAGAGTCAGTGTCCAGATATTCGTCGAAGGGATATGAGTCATAAGTCCTTTTTTGACATCTCTTTTATCTGTAACACGGTTCAGGCGAAGATATACGCCTTGTAGCACTTCTTCTGAACGCCACAGAAATGTGACCTCCCGATTTTCTGTGTTGCTGCTGCTTTTTGTCATCAGGGGAAGAGCAGCAGATTCAACTTCGCGCCAGAAATGAGTGATATCCATGGATGGATTTGTGGACAACTGTGCACATATTCTTGATTCCGTACAGATATCATCAAGACTTCTGGATGGATGATTCCTCATAAATGGCATACCTTGTAGACAAAAATTATATATTATAAGGATGATGAGAAGCTCTCTTAGCTATGAAAGAGGATTCACTTCCCGTTTACATACCGCTGGTTGGCGTACCTGGGCCCCTGCAGGCACCATTTGCGTCAATATAGCTTCCTGTGCCCGTGCCGCGTTGATTTGTTATATTAGCAGAGCCGCGTAGCCCATCAAAATTTAACCATTCCTTAACAAAATTAAGCCTGCTACCCATGATTTCTCTCATCAATTAATCTCCTGATTATTGTCACTTACCTGTTTATTTTAAATCACATTCACTTGTTATAGCAGAATCTAACTCATTATTGAAATTGCTTTTTGTTAACACATCTCATATTTTTATATTTATTAAAAAGAAAGTCAATATTTTCTAACCTCTGGTAACAAAGGAAATACACGGAATAAAGTTTAGCCTCATTCGGTAATGCACTATTTTCATTATGCCCATAAATATATTATTGGGATTGTCGGACAGAAGAATGTGGTTGTGTTTTTTTACCCTCCTTCTGTTGTCCTACAAGAGTATTCATACCGATAGGAAAATAAGGTTCCTTTTCAGGGCCTTGTTTAATGGTTTTAATTTCTGATGAATGAGCGCTCAATGTTAGAATTACTATAAAAGTTACCATAATCTTTTTGGCAACGAGTATATTGGTTATCACTTCCTGAACTGCGAGGGAAGTTCAGATATGTAAACAGTTTTCTTTATTATAAATTTTAAGTTTGGTTGCTCTGAATACAGACTGGCCACAATAGATCGTAAATGAATTTATTGTGGCAGATATATATTGTCACCTTTTGTTATTGTAACAGAGGAAACATTTTAATAAGCAAAATGCATTTTGATAACAGGGAGCATAACAACAAAAGAAACAGTTATCAGCATCGCTAAAAAAAACTCTGTATTTGTTCCATGACGAAACACCTGATAGATGAATGAAATACCAGCAAGGATAGTGCTGGAATAAATACAAAGAAATTTTGGCGAGTCTAAAGCGGAACTGCCAGGAAGTGCAAATGAAGTAAGAAGACCAATACCTAATATAAATAAGGGTATTTTGTCTAAATAGAGAAAAATCATAGCAATATCTCCCAAAAATGTTTAACTTCCGCTGGAAGAAGAATTTGATGGTGAACTAAAGGAATCATAGATAAAAGCACCACCATAGGCACCTGCCGCAGCACCTGCAACAAACCCGACAACAGTTCCGACAGGTCCGGCCAAACTCCCAACTGTAGCCCCCATTTGTGCTCCGGCCCATCCCCCTGCGGCTGCACCTGCTGTACCTCCTGCTACCGCTCCAGCCACTGCTGCATCACCTCGATCTGCGCCGGATACTGCAAAAAATTCATTTTCTGTCAGTGCTCTCATTCATCATCTCCTCACCGTTAAGATGTCCAGTTTTGACATTATTCCCACAGTTTGCTCAGAATGAGCAGGTTAACATCTTCAATCCTTAAGTGACCTCTGGGTCGATACCAGTGTATGGCAGAAAGATACTGCTTTTTTGTTATAGGTCATGACCGCAGCCGCAGCAACTTTCACAACCGCATCCACAAATATAATTATCATCCCCATACTCTCGTTTATCCTGGGCTGAATCTATCTGCATAATATGCTGGTTGCATTCTGTATCCGCAATATCCTGATATTCAGAAACAGTATTTCCTGTCCGGATGGAATAATTAGCTTTTAATGCTGTGTTTTCTGGGGATGGCAGGGGCTGGGGGGAATAGAGGAGAGTGAGGAAATCACCATCCTCTTTACTCACCTCTGTTACCTGCTGATGTTGGACTTCATTTACATTATTAATGCTTATGTTTTTTGTTTTTTTGTGAGCTTTGTTGCCATTCATTTCAGTCTCCCATCAGTTAACTACCATTAATAGTAGTTAACATAATCAGTACGTAACCAATTCTTAGGCCAGGGCGGCCCCAACCAAACCCCGTATGCTGAGTGAGCACATTGGTATATATACATCAAAAAAAATTAACATTTGACTTCGTGTGTCTAATATGTCAGCTTTGTAAGTAAAAGTAAATAACAATCATTCTCTTCTTTGTGAGGTAAGTGAAATGGTGTTTGCTACAGACCTGGTGGCGGCAGATGACGGGTTAAGAACAACGTTGCTGGCTTTGATCATGACCGCCACATTGCTCGAGTATTCTTTGTCAATGTTCTGAGCTTTTGTAACCAGAAAGAAATCTTATGCGATCTTATTCCGTATAGGATCCCTTGTTTTTATTGGTGTTGGGTTACACAACTGATTTGGGTATGCAAAAAAGGATGAAGCCTTTCCGGAGTCAGCGACTCCTCAGGCCATGGTAACGGAGAAATACAGTCAAATGAACCAGCTATGTTCGCTTGCTGAACTGAATGACAACCTGGTGCCCTTCACTGCCCGACGGATAACCTCTTCGTTGATTTGGTGTGCTGAAAATGTCCGAAATACAGAAGTATTACTAAAAGCATGCAGCTATATAATAGATCCGGTCAGTTCAGCTTCTGCCAAAACATTCCACGCAGAGCGCTATGGTGGAAGTGGTATTCAGCGTAATGGCGGTGGCGCACGTTGTGGATTTGATGGTAACTATCAGGTTAAAGGCATGGGAGCCAATCCTTTAGTCGGTGTAGGGACTGACGGACGTCATTCTAACGGCGCACTCGGTGCCATTCATGCAATCTATGAGGCTTTATGGGGAGAGGTACTGGCGCAAATATTACCCTATAGTGCTGTGCGGGTTCAGGCAGTTTTACTTACCAATCTCTATACCGACAAAGCATTTGATCGCTCCCATGGGAAATCCCGACGAGCCCTGTTGGTGCGCGACCCCGTGGTTCGCCCGGCGCATTTTGAACGCGCGCCTTACTTCCGGGCTAAGCCGGAATATGCTGGTCAGTTAATTCATGATGCCCGTCGGGTCAGGTCCGTGATCCGCATGCTGCCAGGTAATTTACCTGTACCATCAGAAGGGTTTAGTGGAGAAGCCCGACGTAATCCCCGGATTTATTGTATTGAGGGGTTATGTGAACTGGCCCGCCGTGAAGCATGGCAGATGGCATTTTGTCGTACACGTTTCCTGAGATTGACGACTTCTCCTTCTAATATTGCGATGGATGGCCGGTTAATGGATTTTAACGGGCTCAGCTGTTTGTTCCCGGGAGATTACCCTGACAATTTTGGACACCAGTTCAGACTTGCCGAACTGGTGAAAGAACCGATGGTACTGATACAGGGGCTGTCCGATCTCTGTTTGTACATCGGAAAATACATGTTTGACCCTGATTTCACACTGGTGTCTCGTCTGAAGGTTGAGGAGACCTTTCAGAAAACTTTCCATGAAGCATGCTATTACTGTTATCTGGAACAGCTGGGTATCCCCACAGAGTTTCTACCACAGGAAGGGATACCGGATACGTTGAAACAACTGGTCAACAGCCTCGTTGTACTTGTCAATAAACGCAGCGACCGATTGTGCTGTCCAGATACAGCCTGTGGAGATGATTCACCACTGCAAAGCCTGGTGGTGGAACTGATTCGGCAGAGCCAGGCCCAAACCCACCCATTGGATAATGACGCTGAGCATGATGTTCATTTTACCGAAGCACAACTGTGTTTTTCCCGGGCTATCCACTGGCTGACGCAGGACAGTATCAGACGTCAGATCAATGTTTCATCCCTCCTGAAAGAAATGGAAAACCATGCCAGGAAGAGGCTGCAACCCAGAAAATGGCTGGGAAAGGCGTGTCTGTCTGAGGAGATTGCCTCTCTTCTGGATGAACACAGCGATAACCCCTATTACCTGCGGGAGGCATTTTCTGATATGGGAACCCGAATGCAGGCATTTTCCAGAGAAGCCTTCGGCCATGTAAACCCTGTCAGAATTGCGGTGTAAAATATAAGGATAATGACAATGATGTCGCATATACGAGAATCCATCAGGGGCAGAGAGGAATGGACCGTCTATGAGCAGATTGGTTTTGCAGTCAGTTGCATGCTTCATAACCGTAACTACAGTCTGTATCCGGTGTTAACCATTCAATACTGGACTGAATATGCGATACAGCACAATCAGATAAAGTTCCTGTTTGATTCGCGCGGATTTCCACTGGCGTATATTACCTGGGCGTATCTTGAGGCAGATACGGAAGCACGCCTGCTCAACGATCCGGAGTTCAGACTACATCCTTCTGAATGGGATGAAGATGGAAGGATCTGGATCCTGGATTTCTGTTGTAAGCCCGGCTTTGGCCGAAAGGCCATTGAGCGTTTATTTCAGCTTCGCCCGTGGGGGGAGGGAGAAGTGCGCTGGCTGAGCAGGAGGAAGAAAATCATGACATTTCGGCCCATGCGGCGACATAAAATGCCGATGGCCCCGGAGACACAGAAAGAACTTTGAATACCGGAGGCGAAATGTACCCCGGTATCATTTTGATGGAACGCTGCATTTTCGGAGTTTTGAATATGCCTGTTCGGATGAGTTCTGAAGGTATGACAGGAAACGTGTGAGTAAGGACATATATTTTGTTTCGTCAGGATGCGTTAGAAAACAGAAGAATGAAATGGCGGGGACGGGCAATTTTACTTCCCGGGATACCGCTCTGGTTAACCATGCTGGGAAGCATTGCGTTTATCACGGCATTTCTGACGTTCGTTATAGCTGGCACCTATAGCCGTCGTGTCAATGTCAGTGGTGAGGTCACGACCTGGCCGCGAGCCGTCAATATATACTCCGGTGTGCAGGGGTTTGTAGTCAGGCAGTTTGTACATGAAGGTCAGTCGATAAAAAAAGGTGATCCGATTTACCAGATTGACGTCAGTAAAAGCACACGCAGTGGCGTTGTCACCGATAATCAGCGCAGGGATATCGAAAACCAGCTGGTTCGAGTGGACAACATCATTTCCCGTCTGGAAGAAAGTAAAAAAATTACGCTGAATACGCTGGAAAAGCAACATCTGCAATACAGCGATGCGTTCCGTCGCTCATCAGATATTATACGGCGGGCAGAGGAAGGGATAAAGATAATGAAGAACAACATGGAGAATTACAGAAACTACCAGTTAAAAGGGCTGATTAATAAAGATCAGTTAACTAACCAGGTGGCATTATATTATCAGCAACAAAATAATCTTCTCAGCCTGAGCGGACAAAATGAACAGAATGCCCTGCAGATAACCAGTCTGGAGAGCCAGATCCAGACTCAGGCTGCGGATTTTGATAACCGTATCTATCAGATGGAACTGCAACGGTACGAGTTGCAAAAAGAGCTGATTGATACTGATGTGGGGGGGGAAATCATTATCCGTGCTTTGTCTGACGGGAAAGTTGACTCTCTGAGTGTCACTGTCGGGCAAATGGTCAATGCCGGAGACAGTCTCCTGCAGGTAATCCCTGAAAATATCGAAAACTACTACCTTATTCTCTGGGTCCCTAATGATGCTGTTCCTTATATTTCGGCAGGAGATAAAGTGAACATTCGTTATGAAGCCTTTCCGGCAGAAAAATTTGGTCAGTTCTCTGCTACGGTGAAAACCATATCCAGAACGCCAGCCTCAACGCAGGAAATGCTGACCTACAAGGGGGCACCTCAAAATACGCTGGGCACTTCTGTTCCCTGGTATAAGGTCATCGTTAAACCTGAAAAACAGATTATTTCTTATGGCGGGAAATCTCTCCCTCTTGAGAATGGGATGAAAGCTGAAAGCACACTATTCCTAGAAAAAAGGCGTATTTACCAGTGGATGCTTTCTCCTTTCTATGACATGAAACACAGTGCAACAGGGCCGATCGATGAGTAACGGGAATGTCAGACGAATGATAAATCAGCTTGATATGCGCTGGCGACGTCGGGTTCCGGTTATTCATCAGACGGAGACCTCGGAGTGTGGACTGGCCTGTCTGGCAATGATATGTGGACATTTTGGCAAGAATATTGACCTGATATCCCTTCGGAGGAAGTTTAATCTTTCTGCCCGTGGGGCAAACCTTGCGGGAATAAATAGTATAGCGGAACAGCTGGGGATGGTAACCCGGGCACTTTCGCTGGAGCTGGATGAACTTGGTGCGCTCAAAACGCCATGTATTCTCCACTGGGATTTCAGCCATTTTGTTGTACTGGTCAGCGTAAAGCGTAACCGTTATGTACTGCATGATCCGGCCAGAGGCAGAAGAAATGTCGGACTGGAGGAAATGACCCGGTATTTTACCGGAGTTGCGCTTGAGGTCTGGCCAGGCAGTGAATTTTCGGAGGAGACCACGCAGAATCGAATTCAACTACGTTCTCTTATTAACAGCATTTACGGTATTAAAAGTACACTGGCGAAAATCTTCTGTCTGTCGGTTGTGATTGAAGCTATCAATCTCGTAATGCCTGTGGGTACTCAACTGGTTATGGATCATGCGATTCCGGCGGGTGACAGAGGGCTGCTTACACTCATTTCTGCTGGCCTTATGTTCTTTATACTGCTAAGGGCAGCTACGGGTATGCTCCGTGCATGGTCCTCGCTGGTCATGGGCACGCTCATCAATGTTCAGTGGCAGTCGGGTCTGTTTAACCATCTGCTCAGGCTACCGCTGGCATATTTTGAACGTCGCAAATTAGGTGATATCCAGTCGCGTTTTGGCTCCCTTGATACCCTGAGAGCCACCTTCACCACCAGTGTGGTGGGGGCCATTATGGACAGTATTATGGTGGTGGGTGTTTTCGTGATGATGCTGTTATATGGAGGGTATCTTACATGGATAGTTCTCGGGTTTACCACGGTTTACGTTCTGATTCGTCTGGTGACATACGGCTATTACCGGCAGATATCGGAGGAAACGCTGGTCAGGGGAGCCAGAGCCAGTTCCTATTTTATGGAAACCCTGTATGGCATCGCCACTGTAAAAATTCAGGGCATGGCTGAACGGCGGGGAACGCACTGGCTTAACCTGAAAATTGATGCCATCAATTCAGGCATTAAGTTAACCAAAATGGATTTGTTCTTTGGCGGGATAAATACTTTTGTTGCAGCCTGTGACCAGGTGGCTATTTTATGGCTGGGAACCAGCCTTGTGATCGATAATCAGATGACAATAGGGATGTTTGTGGCGTTTGGTTCTTTCCGTGGGCAGTTTTCGGATCGGGTTGCCTCTCTGACCAACTTTCTTTTGCAACTGAGAATGATGAGTCTGCATAATGAGCGTATTGCTGATATCGCACTGCATGAAAAGGAAGAGAAAAAACCTGAATTAGATATTGTTGCTGATATGACCCCGGTCTCACTGGAAACCACTGATTTAAGTTACCGGTATGACAGCCAGTCAGCGCCGGTGTTCAGTGGTCTGTACCTGTCAGTGACTCCCGGAGAGAGTGTGGCCATAACCGGTACATCCGGTGCCGGAAAAACCACGTTAATGAAAGTATTATGTGGGTTGTTTGAACCTGATAGCGGAAAAGTACTGGTGAATGGTACGGATATCCGGCAGCTGGGGATAAATAATTATCACCGGATGATTGCCTGCGTGATGCAGGATGACCGGTTGTTTTCAGGGTCCATCAGAGAGAATATTTGTGGGTTCTCTGAAGAAATGGACGAGGCCTGGATGATCGAGTGTGCCAGGGCCAGTTATATTCATGATGTGATAATGAAAATGCCGATGGGATATGAAACCCTGATTGGTGAGCTGGGTGAAGGGCTTTCCGGAGGGCAAAAGCAACGTATTTTTATTGCCAGAGCTCTGTACCGTAGACCTGGAATATTATTTATGGATGAGGCTACCAGTTCACTCGATACAGAAAGTGAACGCTTTGTGAATGTAGCGATAAGGAATATGAATATCACGAGAGTGATTATCGCACACAGGGAGACAACGCTGAGGACTGTCGACCGAACTATTTCGATTTAAACTTCATTTGTTTGGACTGATATTATCTTGTAAGGAGGTTTTAGTGAAGGAAGGAGGATATAGTAAAAAGGTGGATATAAAAACAACCATAATTGCTTTTGTTATCAATTATCTGTTTTTTTATATACCAGTGTCATTATATCTTAGTTATTATTATGGATATGATTTTTTCAATTTGTATATGTTGTTTTTATCTCTTGCAATTACGTCATTATCACTGTGGTTAAATGTAAGATTTTATTTTTTTACAGATTTAATAACAAAGGTGTTAAAATGAGAAAATTATCTGAAAACGAGATTAAGCAAGTATCCGGAGGAGATGGGAATGATGGTCAGGCAGAGTTAATCGCTATCGGTGCAATTGCGGGTACGTTCCTTAGTCCCGGAATTGGATCTATAGCTGGAGCTTATGTCCAATGGAGCCTAGCATTGGAGTGGCGGTCGGCTCTGTAGTTGGTGCATTTTGTTATGGAATTGGAAATAGTTCTCTATTCAGTTCCTCTTCAGTTGCCGGGAGCAGGATCTTCAAGGTTTTCTGTGGGTAAATATTAATTCTTGACATTTTTCTTTGGAGGGGAGATTATTTTGGTGAGTAATCCACTCTGGATATTGTTTTTTCTTCAGCATCCAGAGCGAAGCATATTATGGACTATTGATGAGCGTGATTGATATATACTAAGTATTGCACTCCAATAACAACAACATTCATAAGCATGTGAAGCAATATAGGCATTAATATACCATTTGACTTAACTCTCGCCACAATGAGTGTTAATGAAACTAAAAATAGCATAACAAAAGTTCGTATGTCAGAATACTGAAGGTGCATTACAGCAAATAGAAATGAAGTAACAACAGCTGAACCATAAACATTCCCGTTGAACCAGAATTTAAAGGAATTAAAAAGACAACCTCTGAACACAATTTCTTCATATATGGGCACTATAAAAATAGCAGGAAGAACATTAATCCAGAAAATATAATGCTCATAAGATATTTGGGATGTGCTCCATGATTCAGCCTTCCTGAACCCCAACAAATATGGCACCATAAATTGAATGAATATAATTATAAAAAACAATATAAAAAATAGCTTCAAGTTGAAAGTGCCAATGCCAAGCCCATCTCTTTTCCTAAAAAACAAATAATACAACGGAACTAAAATAATAAATTCGAGGATGAATAACATGGGGGCAAGAAGTCCTCGAGACATAATTTCCGGGCTATTTTTGAAAAATAGTGGAGTGAAGGTAATAGCAAAAAACAATACAAACATAGAAAAACAGCCGGTGCTATTTCTGTTCTTTTTTATATACTCACCGTTATACTTGTTGGTTTCCATTTTGCCTCCCTGTTGCTTGTCATGGCAATAATTTTAAATTAAAGGATTTGGAGTGGATTATTTCGTTTCCATAACGAAAATCGAACGATGTAACTACGTGATTCTGGGGATGACATATACATTGATAGTTCCTTCTGAAATTGTCCTGAATTCATAATTTAAGCTGCTATTCAAACCAGCAATATTTAAGGAAGTTATAAGAGCACTGATATCGAAACTGAAGGCGACATTCTCCAAAATGCCTCTTTTATTTTTCTGTACATGTGGCATTCAAGGTATATGTTCGTTAGATCGGCTCTTATCAAGAGCTCTATTATAAGGGGGGTATGAATGATTATCAATCGTGTTTTATAAAAATTATCATTCAAGCTATTGTCAAATATAGTATGGCTTTACTTACGCACACCACTTAGTAAACATGTATATGTATGACGGTTTAGTTGCATAAAAATTGACTACAGCGCCCTCTTCTATATTGGAATGATGGCTAATCATCTTTTCGACTCCTCCGAAAGTGGTTCGAACTCAGCCAATCATTTCAGGAATTAACGATTATAGGGCTGACTACATTTTTGACTTCTTTACTACAGAGTGTTTATGGTTGAATGAAAGAGAGCTAGGGTTACGCTTATCATTGGATATAGTACTTTAAAAATGCATAGGATAAAACAACAGCATTATTAAAAACTAATGAAGCAATAAGTGTATCTTGGGCTCCTTGGGCGAGAATATTGCAAAACAAGGAAGTGTTATGTGGGTAATAAACTGCATGATGATTACATTTATTAATCAAAAAAATAAAGAACTGCGTTGAGTTACTTAAAATACCTAATACAGCCTGTGAATGTTTATTTAAAATGGCGGCGAGTTCAATAATCAAAAAAACAGTCAGTTAAGGAATTTTTGTTTTTTGATTTTCAACAGCATTTGACTGACAATGGACATGATAGAGAAGTAGAAATATAAACATTTTTTGCATGTTTATGAAAAAAAACAAAAAAAACAATGTTCTGAGATTTCAGACGGTTGCATTAAGGCTTGCTGATTTTTGGCTTTAATTTCGAAGAAATTGCTAAGCCTTAAAATAAGAAAGTGGAGCGTGGAAAGAAAATTCAATTCCGGAGGAATTGCTAATTTTCAGGCACCGTGCCCACCTGCGAACATTCGCCCAAAGCGAATTGAGCAGGCCGGGGGAGCCGCAAAAATTTTGCCGCCCCGGCGAGCAAAAAGGCACGCCCACGTGCCGGTTTTTGTGGGGGCCTGCCCCGCACACCGTCAAGCTAGGTCATATTTTCTGCCCCAGCGGGGAATATGACCGTTCAGGCGCGACCAACCCCTTTAAAGCAGCGTTCCCGTTTTTTCGAGCCTGCGAGATAAAACAGGCGAAACGCGCGTCTTAAAGGGGTTGGTCGCGCGTAGCGTGCGACGGTGTGCCGCCTTTGACCCTGGGGGTTTTGACGCAGCGTTCAGCGTAGTCATTACCCCCATGTAACATGCAGTGAGGGCGTCCAGCACGAACGTAATGACACACGCCGTTGCCTGCCATTATCCTGGCTCACCACACATACTGCTGATAATGAACGTCCCGTTTTCCCTGAGTAAACGTCTGACCTGGCTGTAAGCCTGTTCACGCTGGCTTCCCGTCAGGCAGTGCATGCAACTGCCATCAAAAATCAGGTCGAAACAATTATCTTCCAGTTGCACCAGCGAGCAGACATCACCTGAAATCCTCTGTTCTGCGAAATTTTCCTGCGCCCAGTGAATGGCTGTGGGCGAAAAGTCCACGCCACAGACATGATTTCCTTTCCGGGCAAAACACAGGGATGCCATCATTCCGTTGCCTCGCCCCAGCTCCAGGATATGGCTCCCCGGCTCAGGTAAATGGCCCGTGGCGGCCAGTGAATCGAGCGTTTCTGTCAGTTTTTCCCATGCCCAGGGATAGCCATCACCGGTCCAGGCAGATTTATCGTTATTACGGAGTTCCTGGTATATCTGCTCGTAGGTTTCCATTCTGCTCTCCCGGGCACTCAGCATTGAACCACCTCAGGCCCTTTCATAATTCTGCGCCACGGATAAACGACTGTTCTGGTGCGGGGAGCTTTTATGCCCGGGATTGCATTCCTCATGTGTACCGGGGAGATAGTACTTCCATCAGAGGAGGGAGAGGTGCCTCCAGGGCAACCATCCATGCCCCGCTGGGCCTTTTTCCCGGCAAGCCCGGCTCCACCGTTCGCATCATTCGTAACTGCAGTCTGTACCCGTCCCCTGAGTCACTCTGACCGGCATAAGTGAATGCTGAAAATGCCAGGACAAACAGCAGAAAAAAACTCAATAACTTACTCATACTTTATCCTCTTTCCGCATCCATTATCTGACCGTCATCGAATCAGCCTGCTGTTCAGTCACTTTCAGCACCGTGCCCGCGAGCGCGGTATGGAGAGCTTCCCGGATAGTCATTCTACCTTTAACGGGATTTACGCTGACCCGGGACGTCCTGCTGAGGTCAGCCCTGATAAAACACCCTGTCCCGTGCGGCAGTTGCTGAGCAGTTTCATCAAACCGGGAGAAACTGATGTCATAATCTGCAATGGCGTCACACTTCCCCTCCGGCACATGAACATCCTGGGAAGCACTGCATGAAATAATTAAGAAAACCATGCTGGTACTCAAAATCTTTCCGGATAAACACGTCAATTCCTGTTCCGTCACATTCATCTGATGAATCCTCATGAGATTTCACACAGCGATAATAACGACAAAGTTATTAATCTGTTATTTCAGTGAGGTTTTTTATTTAATAAACTTATCGGCAAAGGTAACAAACTGTTGCCAGTCATAAGGCGTGATATCGTGCCCGCCAGAACGGACGTGATAACTCAGCGTTCCCGAAAGTGGCATACTGGTTCGTGGCATTTCCTGATACACGGGTTCATTATCAGTTTTTACCTGCAAGCTCCCACACCACTGAGGCTTCTTTTAATCCGGTAAATTCGCCCATCTGGCCTGCGCTGACCGGGAAATGTACTGGTTAAATGTTCGCTTTCAGGCACCAGTCAGGAACTGTGTTTGATCGGCTCCTCACTGAGTGGCGTGAACAGTTTATCCACCATCAAGATGCGGGGTGAGAGATTTCTTGAAACAGGTCACAGTGCCGATACCGGGGCATCATACCGGGGGCATAACCAGTATAAGGCTCCGGTCCTTCTTTATTGCTTTATATTATTGGCTCTGACAACTAGGAAATGGCTGTCAGAGCCAAAATGGCCAACAATCTTGGTATCGACATGTTCCAGTTCCTTCCTGGCAACCATTCGTATTTCGCCAGCCTTTTCCCCGGCAAACCCGGCCTGACGGTACGCAGCATTTGTACGCCACGATCAGTGTACCCGGATGCTACCCCCCTCAAAAGGGGATAGCTGAATGTGTCGACAGTAAAGCCGCGCCTTTATTATGAGAACTGGTTGATTTTATTTAAAAAAAACGTTAATTATATAACTTTTAACACTACTGAATACATTAAGATGAAAAAATTAATTTTAAAAATTAACCTATGTGTGTGTTTTTCTCTGGCTCAGTTCACTCATGCGGCACAATTAACTCCCTTCGCTGATGAAAACAGAAACTTATGGTTGCGAATGGAAGGGACTCTTGAAAATGGGGACGCGCAGTCATTCAACAACTACATTGAGGAGGCGAAGGCGCAAAATCTAGAATTTTACGGGGTTACTTTGATATCCAGTGGTGGGTTATTACAAGAAGGAAAAGCTATTGCGAAGCTGGTCAGAGACAACAGAATGATAACCTACGTTCCTGATAATTCATTGTGTGCCAGTTCATGCTTTTGGGTATTTGCTGCAGGGATACACCGGTATGCTGGCAAGCAAACTTCCATCGGCGTTCATAGTGTAGGGCGAACAAATCAAGAAGAAGATGAATTAACAAAATCGAATACACTGGATATGATTAGGGCATACGCAGCTCTGGGAGTACCTGATGATATTGTCGGTGCAACAGCAAAAACCAAACCCAATGAGATACACTTCCTGACCAGAAGTGAACTAAACGCAATGGTGAACAACCCTGCACCACCCGAAGAATTTACAAATTACCTTATTTCAACAAATCAATCAGTAGAGACAACAAAATTAATTCAAACATCCTTACCATCAGAAGAATCCAAAAACTACTCCCGAGACCTCAATGAGAGAGGGATTAATCTCATTCATACAGGAAATTACGATGAAGCAGTCAAAGTATTAGAAGAGGCTAAAAAACATAATAATTTTGACACTGAAGTTTTAGGAAACTTAGGTTACGCTTATTACAGGAATAATGACTTAAAAAATGCACAGGATAACATAACAGCTTCATTAAAAATCAATGAGACAAGAAGTGTATCCTGGGGTAACCTTGGCGAAATCGTTGCAAAGCAAGGAAATGTTAAGTGGGCAATCGACTGCTTTAATAATTATATTTATTACTCAAAAAATAAAGAGTCTGCATTAAGGCACTTAAATCGCCTGACACAGTCTGAGAATATTTACTTATCGATGGCCGCAAGTTCAATAATCAATAAATAATCACTATCGTGAGCCAATTCTGTCTGCCCTGTTGGCTCATGTTAGTAGACAAAAGAAAGAAAAGGAATAATTAATAAATGCTGTCAGAAATAATTTCCTCAATGATAAAATGGCGAAGGTAAGTATTCAGTGTTAGGATAACATCGCCATTGCCTCCTCTGAGCTCGCAGAAAAAAACACCCTTATTCCTTTGTTGGGAATAATTTCCATCATACCTGCGAAAGATAACAGAGAGAGGAGCAGAAAAATATTGTACAGACCTACGACATCCATTAACCCACCAAATATAACCATTCCCAATATGATTTAATCATAACAAAAATAATAAGGTCGGATAAAAAATTATCCACAATTATTTAGGCAAGCTGAGCACTAATAGCAAATCGGCAGTAACACTTATTCAGTTCCTGGACAGACCAATGATAAATACTCCTATAAACCGCGCTATAACATGATGATAGATTTCCATCAACAAATAAGACAAAAAATTGGAGAAAAAACACACATTGTATTTACTGTCAAACCATTTATTTAAATAAGGATCCCATAATGACACCGCAACCCATACTTCTTGTTAAGAAACCGACAAAAACTGGCGAAAGTCCATTTATTTCCTTTATGATGCATGGAAATTCCAGTGTCATTGGTGCAAAAGCAGTAGCTATAATCAGACTATATAAAAATACCGACTATAAGCAAGCAGTGGGCAATTGTAAATAAACAATTACTAAAATAATTTTTAGGGATATAGTTAACTGAATGCCTACAAAGAAGAATTTTGCAGGCATTACAGGTATGTATATTAGACACCAATTATACGTATACTATGTTGTTGATTATTTTTTATGGCCCAGACATTTAACTCTGCTAAAATCTGAGAAATAAACTCTCCGTTCGGATCATGACCTATCGGGTCATAATCATCTCCGTTGAATAAGCTTGATATAAGATTTTGTACTTTAACCTTAAGTTCGTCATCAGATGATATGCGATGAAAAGCAGAATATGGTTTATCTTTGCCAAGTTCAGTTCCTCCCAGAAAGCGTTCAAAGTCAGGGATGCTCCAGCGATCATAAACAACATGGCCATTTTGTCTGCATCTTATTATTTCGTTGCGAATTGTCTCATTGATAGTCCACATTCCATTTCCGGAACCATCCTTGCGATATGGCCAATCAATATCATGCACGATCCCAAAGTTGCTTTTGAAATGGCGTAGCATTTTTATTAAAGGTACAAGAACGGCTTTACCCCGCGCCCGGATAATGCTTATCTTTCCTGCCATTTCATGCTGAGTTTTTACTATTGCAGAAATAAATGCCGCATGTTCAGTATCACCCTCTACAATAATTGGATAACTGCCAAAGAATATTTCTGCAAAACCTATATCGGTTAGTTGCAATGCCTGTAAATTATCTTTCTCTTCTGCAGAAAAGTTGGCTTCATCTGCGACATATAATTTTGGAGATAATGATTTCCCATCAGGTGAACGTTGCATACGTGCAATTGTCGTATGGTCTTCAAGTGGGTTAATAAAGTAAGGTGAGTGCGTAGTCAATAATACTTGCCAGTCAGGATGTTTTCCCAGAGCATAAAGGTGTGATTGTGCAGCTCTTGCTGCCATTGGATGCAAAGCATTTTCTGGCTCACCCATCAGAAGGACGTAGCCCGGCAATGCAGGATCTTCGGCATCCTCCGGAATTACACCTCCATTTTTTATAGCGTCAATTTGGTGGTTAAGTAATTTTACGGCCTCACTTTCTGCATCCTTTTTACACTCTTTCTTTAATTGTTCATTTAAAGACTTAAGAAGTGCATCTCGTTTTTCAGTTTGTCGACTGATCTCATTATGAACTTGTAACATCGCCCAGAATAAAGCTCTCCTTGCTCCTGTACCTTGTTGTCCTATTCGGGATTGGCCAGCAGCTTCTTCAACCAATAATCCGGATCCTTGCTTGAGCAAATTCTCAATTTTTAGTTCAGGTGGAATCATTTCTACATGGAGTAGTACGCCAAGCCCTGGAAAGATACTTTGAAATCCAGATTGTATTTGCTGAGAAATGCTGGAAATTCTTTCCTGATGAGGTCCTGCCAGTGCATTAACAGTAGCTGCCAGAGCCGCTTTATCTTTCGATATCTGAGAGTTATTATCACTTTCCAGTGTCTTAATTTCCTTTACTAAAGGGCTTAAGGCAAGGGTAAGCAATACTTCTTCTGTCGTTATGGCATCATCTAATGATTTTATACGCATTGGTCTTGGAAGCCGAGATTTGAAAACATTATCGGCTCCACCAGCCTTCCCATCAGGTGCCCAATTATCTAATTGAGGATCCCATGTTTTCCTTATAGCCTTTCCGGTTTCATCCCAGACCCATGAACTTCTGACTATCCTCTTTTCGCCATCAACAATCTTCCATTTTTCATCTACATTTCCCATTCCTTCTGGAATATGAACATCAAGGATAACCTCAGACGGTTGTTCAGCAGTAGCCCAATTACATCGGTCATTACTAATATTGAAAGAAATTGGGTTAAATGCGAGTTCGTAAGCCCTGAGTATCGTTGTTTTTCCGGAGTTATTGGGGCCAACAAGAAAAAGGATATCATCAAGCTTAACCTGAACACCCTCAGGCCCGATACATCCTATATTCTTGACATATATACTTAATAATTTTGATCTCATACCTTCATCCCTTGAAATGACATGATAGAAAATGCATATTGAAAATCAATTAACTATATGTATGTAACCGAAGGTAAATTGCTACTTTTTTTACAGCATGATGTGATTGTGTGTCGGATAGCCTGAGGATTTCTGCTGACGACTGCTTGGCACAGAGCAGACTGCCAAGTTTTTTACTCAGGTTGCAGTTCCACTACGGGGGCAGGATCAACACAGCCTTTAAAGATATGACCATATTAACGATCACTTAATGCACCAGACCGCTCAAATCAGTTTCATGTAATCAGCTTCGATTGGTGGTCATTCTGGTGGTCTTGACAGATGGGGGATTCAGGTTTAGCTTACTTATTAGCCAGTTACTGGCAAAGGCGATCCCAGTCAGAGGAGCCAAATTTAAGAAGCCTGCTTTCGAGCAGGCTTTTTGCTTTTCTGTCTACCACCTTTCTTCCGTGGACAAACACCGCCGGGTCGTTTGTTTCGCTTATCCGGACGCTGACGCTCCCCAGCGGGTAACGTCAGCGTTTATCTCACGATTCCCACGTCATCGACGATTAACGGAACGGCGGCTCGTTGAAGGTGCGCAGCTTACGCGAGTGCATGTGATCTCCCTCGGCGCGCAGCAGGTCAATCGCCCGGATGCCTATCTGCAGATGCTCGGAGATAGCGCCCTCGTAAAAGCGGTTAGCCTGGCCGGGGAGCTTGATCTCACCGTGCAGCGGTTTGTCCGAGACGCAGAGCAGCGTGCCGTAGGGGACGCGGAAGCGATAGCCCTGGGCGGCGATGGTCGCGCTCTCCATATCGATAGCTACCGCCCGGCTGAGATTAAAGCGCAGCGCCGAAGCGGAATAGCGCAGCTCCCAGTTACGGTCGTCGGTGGTGACCACCGTCCCGGTACGCAGCCGCTGCTTAACCTCTTCGCCGGGCATTCCGCTCACCTGCTTGGTGGCGTCGTAGAGGGCGCGCTGCACTTCGGCAATGCTGGGGATCGGAATATCTGGCGGCAGTACCGCATCCAGTACATGATCGTCACGCAGATAGGCGTGGGCCAGCACATAGTCGCCGATGGCCTGGCTTTCGCGCAGGCCGCCGCAATGGCCGATCATTAACCAGACGTCCGGCCGCAGTACCGCGAGATGATCGCAGATGGTTTTGGCGTTGGCCGGGCCGACGCCAATGTTAATCAGGGTGATCCCTTTGCCGTCGTGGGTGATCAGATGCCAGGCCGGCATCTGGTGCTTCTTCCACGCCAGATCGGAAATGGCCTGTTCCGGCGCTTCGGTCTCGGCGGTGATCCAGATCCCGCCGGCGCAGGAGAGAGCGATATAGGGGCTGTCGGGATCGAGGATCTGGCTGCAGCCCCAGCTGACGAACTCATCCACGTAGCGGGTATAGTTGGTGAACAGCACGTAGGGCTGGAAGTGTTCCGCCGGCGTGCCGGTGTAGTGTCGCAGACGCGCCAGCGAAAAATCGACGCGGCGGGCGTCAAAGTGCGACAGCGGATAGAACTCGGTGGGATGGAACAGGCCATCCGCGGTCTCATCGCCAATTTGTGACAGCTCGGTGGTAGGGAAATAGCGCGTCAGACCGGCGCTCATCGAGCGGTCGAGTGTCAGGGTGGAACCATCGATCACGTAAGGATAGGGGATCTCATGCTGCGACAGCTCGACGCTGATATGCGCGCCATAGTCCTGATACAGCAGGGTCAGCTGTTCCAGCAAATAGTTGCGGAACAGTTTCGGATTCGTAATGGTGGTGGTATAGCAACCGGCATGGGTGAAACGTCCCCAGGCGCGCGTTTTGAGGGCTTTATGATCGGCGCCGTCCCAGGAGACCGACAGCTGCGGATAGACAAAAAGACCTTCCGCGCGGGCTTCGGTATCGGGGAGCGTATTATGGTCGATATAGTCGCCGATGGCTTTGCGTAACGCCGTGACCGAGGCTTCATAGCGCGCTTCCAGCTCGGCAAGCGCTTGTTCCGGGGTCAGACTTGCGGCCTTGATATTCATGATTCGCTCCTTGTTTCAGGTCTGCTGACATTCCCGATAGTATGTCACAGCGGGAAAAGGGCGAAGGAGAATTTATCTGTCAAATGCGACGATACTCAGACCATAACCAGTAAAGGGAGCGGACTCGTGTTATTTGTCGGCGTTTGTCCAACGCTCGCTGCTATAATGAGTGGCGTTGCGGATCTTCAAAGTTTGCGTCGGATTATTATTCAGACAATAGCGCGCATCGGCCAGCGGAGTGAGTTTATCCCCTTCCCGCAGGCGGAGGCGACAGGCTTCAATCTCTGCGATCATCTCCAGCGCACCGCTCTGAAGCACGACGCGGCAGAGGCTGGCCGAAGCGTTGTCCTGTACTTTTTTTACCCACCACTCCATCTGTTTTTTATCCTCTCATAGCGACATGTGCGTCGATAATTCATGTTTCTTAAAAATCTGACAATAAGATTATCCCCTTGGTTTATGCAGTGTTTAAAAATACGCAACCGATTGTTGATCTGTGCGCTAGGTTTTTTTATGCCGGGGGGCAATGATCTGCCGGGTTTAATTTGCAGGAAGCGATGACTATGCTGAAAAGCAGTCCGTGAGAATAGCCTGTCAGGAAGAGGGCTGATAAGTCCGGCTACGCAATAAATATAAGAGAGAGCGTCATGAAGCATCTATTTCGACACTGGCGAACGTCGGGCGCCGTTATCGGCTCACTGCTGAAAAAAGGGAGCATTGCGGTACTGGCGCTGCTGGTGGTCTTTCTCGCCGGGCGGATCTATGAGTCCCAGCGCGGCCCGGCCCTGCATCGCTGGCATACCTGGAGTGGCAACGAGATGTCGGCCGAAGAGATCGACCAGGCGACCTTTGCCCAGTATTTGGCGCGGGAGAAGACGATTTTCGCCGATCTCCAGCGTGAGGTGACAGAGGCTTTGCCGGAGGAAGATAAAACCCCGGTCAACCGCTTTTATCGTCACAGCCGGGTCTGGCCGGGGCAGTTTAAGCAGGACTGGAACCGTTCTTTTGTGCTGATGCCGCTGGGCAAGCCGCGCGGCAGCGTGGTGCTCCTCCATGGCCTGACCGATTCGCCCTACAGCGTGCGCTATCTGGCGCAACTCTGGCAGCAGCGGGGTTATGTGGCGGTGGTGCCGCGTTTGCCGGGACACGGCACCGCGCCGGGGGCGTTAACGGCGGTTGACTGGGAGACCTGGCTGGCGGCGACGCGTCTGGCGGTACGCGAAGCGACCCGCCTTGCCGGGGCGGACGTGCCGCTGCATCTGGTCGGCTACTCTAACGGCGGCGCGCTGGCGCTCAAGTATGCCCTCGATAGCCTGGAGGATAGCCACCTGCGTCAGCCGCAGCAGATTATTCTGCTGTCGCCGATGATCGGCGTGACCGCGTTTGCCCGTTTCGCCGGCCTCGCCGGGCTACCGTCCGTCTTCCCGGCGTTCGCCCGCGCGGCCTGGCTGAACGTGGCGCCTGAGTTTAATCCGTTCAAGTACAACTCCTTTCCGGTCAAGGCGGCGAGACAATCGTGGTTATTGAGCCAGGCGCTGCAGCAGCAGATTATCCGCGCTGCCCGGCAGGGCGAGCTGAAAGCGCTGCCGCCGATCCTCACCTTTCAGTCGGTGATGGATTCCACGGTCAGCACCCGCGCGGTGGTGGAGTCCCTGTATCGCTATCTGCCGGATAACGGCAGCGAGCTGGTGGTGTTCGATATTAACCAGGCGGCGGATCTCCGGGTCCTGTTTCGCCCTGCGCTCTATGCGGCGGTGAATACGCTGCTGCCCCCGGCGCCGCGGGCCTATACCACCACGGTGGTGACCAACGCGACGGCGCACACGCTGCAGACCGTCGCCCGGACCACGCTGGCCCAGGAACGGGAAGAGCATCGTTATCCTTTACACCTGGCCTGGCCGGCGGATATGTACTCTTTGTCGCATGTGGCGGTGCCGTTTCCCCTGAGCGACTCGCTGTATGGTCGCGAGCCGGACGAGAAGAACCGCTACGGCATTAGCCTGGGCACCATTTCACTGCGCGGAGAGACCGGGACGCTGAGCGTGGGGCTGGAGACGTTAATGCGCGTCACCTCCAATCCATTCTTTCCATGGATGATGACGCGCGTCGATGAGCGCATCGCCTGCGGCGAACAGGCGGCGGTGGCGGCCTGCCTGAAAGCGCAGACCAGAGTAGAGGCATTAAAACAGGGTCAGGTGCAGAACGGTACGCAGCAGGATGCCGACGATCGCCGCGGGAGCCACGAAGCGGAACAGGCGGACAAACCGTGAGCTGATGCCAAGAAAAATGCCGATACCGGGAAGATCAAAGGTCTGGATCAGTAGACCTGCCGAGGCGTTGACCTGGTCCACGGTGACTTTGCCCTGCTGGATCAGCTCGGAAATGACGCCAAAGTAGGCGGTGCCCCCGGCAACGCACTTCACCAGCGCCGGCAGCACAAAGTTCTGGGGGATGTGCAGCCAGCTGAGAAGCGGCTTCAGCAGCTGCTGCAGCAGGTCGATAGCCCCGGCGCCCTGCAGCAGCCCGACGATAGTTAACGACAGGATCAGCATTGGCACCGCGCCGAGCGCCAGGCGGATGGCGTCGGAGCCGGCGCTGTTAATCACGGCCAGAATTCCCTGGCTGTTCTGCTCGGCGTTCGGCAGCGCTTCCGCGCGGGGGCTCTCGGCGACCGATAAGCGCCGTCCGGTGACGTGCCAGGCGACGGCGGCCGCGCACAGGCCGCCGACCACCGAGATAACGATCGAGGCCAGCCAGTGCAGACCAAAAGGGGTAAGAGGATAGAAGACGTTGCCTTGCCCCATGGCGAACACCATGGCCAGCGTGGCGGCCATTTGTCGGTCCGAGACGCCGCGTTTATCCATAATCGACAGCGTGGCGAGCGGGGCGGCAAAGCTGACAAAGTTAATCTGGATCAGGGCGAAGGCGCTCATCCCGGTTAAGCCGAAGGGCTTCAGCAGCGGGGCCACCCAGCGAACAATCACATCGAGGATACCGCGGACCTCAAGGTATTTCATGATGATCAGCATGATCACCATGATCGGCAACAGCGTATACAGCGCGACGTCAACGGACGACTTGCCCGCCGCCATAATGATGCTTATGACATCCATTTACTTTTTTTACCACTCGCAGAGCTATTTGTTCGCGTCATCATAATCCCGTGGGGAAGGAAATGATATGCCTTGATCCCTCTCGGGATCCGGCGCCGCACGGGCGCCGGGAGAAGAGGATTACTGGCCGATATTGACCAGCGTCCGACCATGAATATTATTGCTGAGGAAATCTGCGGCATACGCTGGCGCCTGCTCCAGCGTGATTTCAGTGGCCGCCTGCTGGTAGTAGCTCTCCGGCAGAAGCTGGGCCAGACGCTGCCAGACGGCGTCGCGTTCAGCGGTCGGCACCATCACCGAATCCACCCCCTGCAGACGCACATTGCGCAAAATAAACGGCATCACGGTGGTCGGCAGATCGAAGCCCCCGGCCAGACCGCAGGCGGCGACGCAGCCGCGATATTGCGTTTGCGCCAGCACTTTGGCCAACACCGGGCCGCCAACGGTATCCACCGCGCCCGCCCACAGCTGTTTCTCCAGCGGACGGGTCTCCGCGAAGTCGCTGCGCGGCAGGATCGTATCGGCGCCCAGCTGGCGAAGGTAATCGTGTGTCGATTCCCGGCCCGATACGGCCGTCACCCGGTAGCCAAGGGCTTTCAGCAACACCACGGCGGTGCTGCCGACCCCGCCGCTGGCGCCGGTGACCAGGATATCCCCGCTGTCAGGGGTGACACCCGCACTAACGAGAGCATCAACGCATAGCATCGCGGTAAAGCCGGCGGTGCCGATGATCATTGCCTGGCGCGCGCTGAGCGTCTCCGGCAGAGCAACCAGCCAGTCGCCTTTAACGCAGGCTTCGGTGGCCAGGCCACCCCAGTGGTTTTCGCCCACGCCCCAGCCGGTGAGGATCACGGCCTGGCCGGGAACAAAGCGCGGATCGCGGCTTTCTTTCACCTGACCGGCAAAATCAATGCCCGGCACCATCGGAAACTGACGGATAATTTTGCCTTTGCCGGTGATCGCCAGGGCGTCTTTATAATTGAGACTCGACCAGTCGATGGCGACCCGGACGTCGCCTTCGGCAAGAGCGGGCAGGTCGATATCTTTGACGGTGGCGACGGTGCGGTTGTCGATCTGGTCCAGAACTAATGCTTTCATGACAGAGTATTCCTCGTCGGAAGGGGGTTATCGGCGCTAGCGCCGTCCTGTGCAGGTGTTTTTGTTGTCATACTGTGCG
The DNA here is from genome assembly GCF_021184225.1 of Klebsiella sp. KPN54798. Classification (NCBI taxonomy): domain Bacteria; kingdom Pseudomonadati; phylum Pseudomonadota; class Gammaproteobacteria; order Enterobacterales; family Enterobacteriaceae; genus Klebsiella; species Klebsiella sp. KPN54798. The sequence goes on from NZ_CP089234.1 coordinate 1,947,178, forward strand.
CAAAAAAATCCCAGTACTGGTTAAGCGGTGCGGCAGACTGGACCAGCCTGGCGCGCATCACCGCGCCTTCCCAGCCGATCCAGAACACCTGGGCCAGCGCCTGCGGTGAGGCGTCGCTGGCGATGGCCCCGGCTGCCTGCGCTTCGCGCAGGCAGCGCGCCACGCGCGACTCCCATGCCGCCAGGATAGCCATCAACCGTTGGGGAAACGTCTCGGGTAACAACGGGGCTTCCTGCAGCAGGTTGCCCACCAGGCAGCCGCGGCGAAACTGGAATTTCTCCATTCCCTGACCGGCATGACGCACAAAGGCCGCCATCCGTTCCAGCGGCGGCACGGCGTCGTCCAGCAGGAATTTATCTAATTTATGCGCAAAGAAGTCGCCATAGGCGGCAAGCACGGCGAGGCCAAAGGCCTCTTTGCTTTTAAAGCAATGATAAAACGACCCCTTTGGCACGGCGATATTCTTGATCACCGCATCAATACCCGCCGCGAGATAGCCCGTTTCGGTCAGCACTTCAAGGCCTGAGCGAATCAGCGCCTGACGCGTATCGTCAAACTGGCGATCGACCTTGGGTGGACGGCCGCGGCGGGGCTTCAGGACGGCGGAGGTATCGGGATTCATGATTTAGACCGTGTGGTTTAATTGTTGGTCAGGGTACGCCCAATTTAGGGGTAGGGCAAGCATTGCGCGTAGCGTAAGGCTGGCTGACCAATCATCCTGAACTGGCGGGCGTTAAGAATTATTTATCGCAAATACGTGGTTCGCACTGCCGGCGGGGGCACGAAATATAACTCTGCCGGGTATATTAGACTGGTCATTAATATCCATATTCACAATGCATAATACGAATTAATAATATTGGGAATATATAAACAGCGGGGGGCTGGAGCGGTTGAGTGGTTTTGTCCATGTGAAGAGGCCAATTTGCGAAGTACCCGGTCGACAGTCCCGTGAGGACTTCTCCCCGGAATGCCGGCCGGCGATGATTTGCAGACGATAGCGGATTGACAAACGCGGCTTGATAAAAGACATTGTCACCCCTGATCCGGCACCGGTTGCCACCTCAGTTTAAATATTATCGCCGGCAGACAATGACGTCTGTCTTTAATTATCGGTGACTGGGTAAATAATCTGTTACCGAAACAACACCTGCGAAAAAGGATTAACAGTCTGATGTACAGAATGAATATTGCCGTCAGAGGAGGGGATGAATGTCGCTAATTGCTATCGTGCTGGTCTTTATCATGGCCATCGTGGTGACCGTGTTCCTGTCCCATCTTCTGCCCGTTAAAGTGCCGCTACCGCTGATCCAAATCGCCGCGGGCGCCGCGCTGGCCGCCAGTGGCTTTCAGGTCGATTTTGACCCGCATATTTTTTTACTGCTGTTTATCCCGCCGCTGCTGTTCCTCGATGGCTGGCGCATCCCCAAAGACGCTTTTTTCCGCGATATGAAGCCGATTTTATCGCTGGCGATAGGCCTGGTGATGGTGACTATTCTCGGTATTGGCCTGTTTATTCACTGGCTGATCCCGGCTATCACCGTGGCGGCAGGGTTCGCCCTCGCGGCTATTCTGTCGCCTACCGATCCGGTGGCGGTATCGGCAATGACCGCCAGCTCGCCGCTTCCCTCAAGGATGGCGCATATTCTCGAAGGGGAGTCGCTGTTAAACGATGCTTCAGGGCTCGTCGCCTTTAACTTCGCCATCGCCGCGGTGCTGACCGGCAGCTTCTCCCCGGGAGACGCGGTGGTGAAATTTTTCCTGATGGCCTTCGGGGGCATCCTCAATGGCCTCGTGGTGGTGTGGGTCACCGGCAAATGTAATAACTTTCTGGTTCGGCGCACCCGCGAGGAGCCAGCCATCCAGATCCTGATCAGCCTGCTTATCCCTTTCGCCGCCTACCTGCTGGCCGAGGCGTTCCATGTCTCGGGCATTCTTGCCGCCGTCGCCGCCGGCATTGCGATGCATTATGAGCAGCTGTCGGGGCCCCGGCTTCCGGCGACGCGCATGAAAAGCAGCGCGGTATGGTCCATGCTGCAGACCACCCTCAACGGGATGATCTTTCTGATGCTGGGCGAGCAGCTGCCGCGCATGCTCAGGACGCTGCCGGCGGTAGCCAGCCAGGCCGGCGTCTCTTCGCCCTGGTATCTGCTGCTGTACGCCGTGGCCATCACCCTGGCGCTTGGTCTGATGCGCTTCGCCTGGGTATGGCTGTCGATGAAGCTGACAATTTTTCGCCGCAAACGTCGAGGCAAGGCCATCACCGTCCGTCCACGCTTCAGTATCCTCGCCGTCATGGCGCTGGCGGGAGTGAAGGGCTCTGTGACCCTCGCCGGTATTCTGACGCTGCCGGTGGTGCTGGCAGATGGTTCGCCGTTCCCGGGCCGTGAACTACTGATCTTTCTTTCGATGGCAGTGATCCTGATGTCGCTGGTGGTGGCGGCTATCGGTCTGCCGTTTATGACCCGTTATCTTGCCGATGATCTACCGCATGACACCGGTAAGGACGACATTGGCGCCGTGATGACCGAGGTGGCCATTAACCGTCTTAACGCGCTACTGGACGAGCCGGTGGAGGATCCCAGTGAGCAGGCCCTGCGGGCCGATGCCGGCAATATGCTGCTCGAAACCTATCAGCGGCGGCTTCACTATAACGACAATGACGAGGGGCAGGATGTCGGGCTGGAGCTGGCTAAGCGCGCCAGGCTGGAGAAATATATGCAACGAGAGGTCATTATCGCCCAGCGTCAGGAGCTGTTCCGGCTGCGCCGCGCCCATAACATCAGCGATATCACTTTTTATGAGGTGCTGCGGGAGATAGATCTGAAGGAAGAGAGTTTACGCTAAAGCCGCAATCGCCGGAGGGTGGCCATTCGCCTTCCGGCAGAAGTACCGGCGCTGAAAAGCAAAAAGCCTGCTCGAAAGCAGGCTTTTTTAAATTTGGCTCCTCTGACTGGACTCGAACCAGTGACATACGGATTAACAGTCCGCCGTTCTACCGACTGAACTACAGAGGAATCGTGTGAACGGGGCGCATATTAACGATGCCATCCGGCCTTGTCAAAGCCTGATTCAAAGAATTGCGTTCGACTGCTGACAATTTCAGCAATCGCCACCCATGCGCTGTTTTTTTCACCATGTTGCACCGTTGTAGTGCGAAGGTACCCCTAATGGGGCATACCACAATCTGCTTACCGGGCAAATAAAAACCGAATTGCTATCACTATCCCTTATAACACTGCCTGCGGCGGGCGACAGCCGAGGAAATGCAAAGCTGGCAAGCAAATTGCAAAAGCCAGTGCATCATACTCCCAGCGTTGACGCTGGCGTTCCTTACAGGAGGCAAAATGAACTTAAGACGACTGAAATATTTTGTGAAAATCGTCGATATCGGCAGCCTGACCCAGGCCGCTGAAGTCTTGCATATCGCCCAACCGGCCCTCAGCCAACAGGTCGCGACCCTGGAAGGTGAAATGGACCAGCAGTTGCTGATACGCACCAAGCGAGGGGTCACGCCAACGGAAGCCGGTAAAATTCTCTACACCCATGCGCGCACTATCCTGCGCCAGTGCGAGCAGGCGCAGCTGGCGGTCAATAACGTCGGCCAGACGCTGCGTGGTCAGGTGTCGATCGGCCTGGCGCCGGGCACCGCGGCCTCCGCCATTACCATGCCGTTGCTGCAAACGGTGCGCAATGAGTTGCCCGAGGTGATGGTCTATCTGCAGGAGAGCAGCGGCACAGCGCTGAATGACAAGCTGCTGGCGGGCCAGCTGGATATGGCGGTGCTCTATGAGCGTTCGCCGGTGGCAGGCATCGTCAGCCAGCCGCTGCTGAAAGAAGACCTTTACCTGGTCGGCACCCGCGACTGCCCGGGGCAGAGCGTGGATCTCACGGCGGTGGCGGAGATGAACCTGTTCCTGCCGCGCGATTACAGCGCAGTGCGGGCGCGGGTCACCGAGGCATTCACCCTGCGTCGTCTGTCGGCGAAAATTATCGGCGAGATCGAATCCATCACCACCCTGACCGCGGCCATCGCCAGCGGCATGGGGGCGACGGTGTTACCGGAATCCGCTGCTCGTTCCCTGTGCGGGGCGGCGAACGGCTGGATGGCGCGGATCAGCACGCCTTCAATGAGCCTGTCGCTGTCGCTGAACATGTCGGCTCGCGGCAGTCTGTCGCCGCAGGCGCAGGCGGTGAAAGAGATCCTGCTGTCTCTGGTGAGCCGCCCATCGCTGGAAAACCGTGAACTGCAGCTGGTCAGTTAGGGTATATTCTCTTAAGGAATAAGTTGCTGGTTTTTATTATTTGTTACCTGGGACAACAGACTTTAACAATAGCAGATACGTTAAGTCCATTGGCCCGGAGGAAAGGGTGAACTTCCAGCAGCTGAAAATTATCCGTGAGGCGGCCCGTCAGGATTACAACCTGACGGAAGTCGCGAATATGCTCTATACCTCGCAGTCAGGCGTCAGTCGCCATATCCGGGAACTGGAAGAGGAGCTGGGGATTGAGATCTTTATCCGCCGCGGCAAACGCCTGTTAGGCATGACCGAGCCGGGTAAAGCGCTGTTATCGATTGCCGAGCGGATCCTCAATGAAGCCAGTAACGTTCGGCGGCTGGCGGATCTCTTCACTAACGATGCGTCAGGCGTCTTAACTATCGCCACCACCCATACTCAGGCGCGCTACAGCCTGCCGCCGGTCATTAAAGCTTTCCGCGAGCTGTTCTCAGATGTTCGCGTCGAGCTGGTGCAGGGTACCCCGCAGGAAATCGAAGCGCTGCTGCATAACGGCGGAGCGGATATCGGCATCGCCAGCGAGCGCCTGAGCAACGATCCGACGCTGGCGGCTTTCCCCTGGTTCCGCTGGCATCACAGCCTGCTGGTGCCGAAGGATCATCCTTTGACGCAGGTTTCTCCCCTGACGCTGGAGGCGATCGCCCGCTGGCCGTTAATCACCTACCGCCAGGGGATCACTGGCCGTTCGCGCATTGATGAGGCGTTCAACCGCAAGGGGTTGATGCCGGATATCGTGCTGAGCGCGCAGGATTCCGATGTGATCAAGACCTACGTGGAGCTGGGGCTGGGCGTCGGGCTGGTCGCCGAGCAGTCCGGTGATGCCCGGGAAGCGGACACCTTTACGCGTCTTGATACACGCCATCTGTTCGATGCCAATACCGTGTGGTTGGGACTGAAGCGGGGCCAGCTGCAGCGGAATTACGTTTGGCGCTTTATCGAATTGTGCAATGCCGGACTGTCGCTGGATGAGATTAAGCGTCAGGCGATGGAGCCGGAAGAGGCCGCAATCGACTATCAGATTTAAGGAAATGCTGGCCAGCGGGTCGGGGAGTGGAAATAACGCTATAATTCACACACGTGAGTCGCGACTGAGGAAGGGAAAATGACGATGCGGCGTGTGAAATTACTCTGTACGGCGCTGATGCTGCTTGCCAGCCACGGCGCGCTGGCCGTCAGCTATCCGCTGCCGCCGGAGGGGAGCCGTTTGGTGGGCAGCGCATTTACCATTGCCGTTCCGGACAATAACACCCAGCCGCTGGAAAGTTTTGCCGCCCAGTACGGCCAGGGGTTAAGCAATATGCTGGAAGCCAACCCCGGGGTCGATGTCTATTTGCCACGCTCCGGTTCGACGCTGACCATTCCGCAACAGCTGATCCTGCCCGACACCGTGCGCGAAGGGATCGTGATCAACGTCGCCGAAATGCGTCTCTATTATTATCCGCCGCTGGGCAACAGCGTCGAAGTGCTGCCAATCGGCATTGGCCAGGCCGGACGCGAAACGCCGCGTAACTGGGTGACGGCAGTAGAGCGTAAGCAGGAAGGCCCCACCTGGGTGCCAACCGCCAATACCCGCCGCGAGTATGCGAAAGAGGGCAAAACCCTGCCGGCGCTGGTGCCTCCCGGGCCCGATAACCCGATGGGACTGTATGCGATCTACATTGGCAGGCTGTACGCCATCCACGGTACCAACGCCAACTTTGGTATCGGGCTGCGCGTCAGCCAGGGGTGCATCCGCCTGCGCAATGACGATATTAAATTCCTGTTTGATAACGTGCCGGTTGGGACGCGGGTTCAGTTGATCGATCAGCCGGTGAAGTACAGCGTGGAGCCGGACGGCAGTCACTGGCTGGAGGTGCACGAGCCGCTGTCGCGCAACCGCGCGGAGTTTGAATCCGACAGAAAAGTCCCCTTGCCGATGACCTCGGCGCTGCGCGAGTTTACTCAGGGGCCGGGAGTGAGTCCTTCGCAGGCCGAGCAGACCCTGCAGCGCCGCTCCGGCATGCCGGTGAATATCAGCGCCACAGCGGCGCAGGGAAGTTTGTAGCGGGTCGTTTAGTCTGATTAACGGCTATTGTAAGAAGGCTCTTTTGCTGTCGATGCATTCAACGTTGTTGGGAATAAGGATCGGGAAACCGATCCTTAACTTATCAATAGTGGCTGTGATGGCGTTTTAATGAGGGCGCCAGGAGATGCTCAGGAGGGGATGATAAAGTCTGCAAATATATCTATGGACTTAATATTGTTACTGAGGATCTTTTTTTTGGCTGCCATTGTCCATGAAAGCGAAGATACCGCTTATGATAGCCAATATCCAGAATATAATACTAATGAATTTTGCAGAATCCATATTATCAAAACACTCCTGACCACAGCCACTACCGCTGACCCCCATCCCGACGATCATGAAGCTCATCATGCCGCTCAACAATGCCAGAATCACGAAGACTACAGTGATGAAAATTTTTATACCTTTTATCATAAATTAATATCCTTATTTTATTAAATGCAATTTCCTATCATTATAATGAATGATACGGGAATGACGATATTAAAGATAAAGTGTATCTCATCGGTAATCCCATGAATACTGTAATTAGGTAAACAGGCTAGTGTTAGGGAAATATTTACAGCGAATCCCGAAGAGGACGGCAATTCCGCATTATAGTTCTTGGATTCGTTATAAATATTTAAATTGGGAAAACGATTTCTATTATTCACTTTCGTTCAAAACAACGGGAATGACCCCCATCGCCGCTGATAAGCGAATCACGGGATGGCGTCACTGATTGTTGGCAATGGGGACATGCTGCTCCATCAATTCAACGATCCAGTCAATAAAAACGCGCAGCTTGGCGTTGACATGGCGGTTCGGTGGAAACGCCAGGTACAGAGGCATTGGGCTAATCCGCCATTGTGTAAATAATGGAATCAAAGCGCCAACGGCCTGATGCGCTGCCGCCATATAGTTGGGCAGCGCAATCACGCCTAAGCCAACTAACCCAGCTTCGAGGCAAGCATTGCCATCATCCACGGCAAGTACGTAGTTGCCCGTGATTTCAATACGTTCATTCTCACTGCACAGTACCAAAGGATCAATCTTACTGGTGCGCGAGGACAAGAATCCCACTATGCAATGGTCAGTATTTTGCAGCTCGCGCGGGTGTGCGGGAGCGCCAAGGCGTTCCACATAGCTGGGGGCGACGTAGACGCCGATTTGCAAATCGCCGACATGGCGTGCGATTAGGGACTGGTCGGTGATTTGACCACCGCGCAGAACGCAATCCACGTTGTCGCCGATCAGATCCACTTCCCGGTCGCTCACACCCATGTCGATCTGGATATCAGGGTAGCGGGCGTGGAAAGCCGGTAGCGCCGGCACCAGAATAAGACGGGCCAGCGGACTCGGTACATCCACCCGTAGCCGTCCCCTGGGCGTCATCGCCGCACTGGACAGGCTGTTTTCAGCATCCTCCATGTCCGCCAGCAGACGAATGACGCGTTCGTAGTAGACCGCGCCATCGGGAGTCACACCGAGCTTGCGGGTGGTGCGATGGAGCAATCTGACGCGCAGGCGCGATTCCAGCTGCTGAATGAGTTGCGTCACAGTGGTTTTGCTCATATGAAGCGTTTGGGCAGCCTTCGTGAAGCTCCCTGCCTCTACCACCCGAGCAAAGGCGCGCATTGCATCGAAACGATCCATTTCTTATCCTGTCTTTCATCGATTGTTTGGATATTACAAACAATGAGGGACAAAGTCGCTTGTTTATCCGCCCGATCTCGTCGTTGTACAGTGTCTTTACATTCACCGGGCTGATTTCGCCCCAGCATAAAGGTACAAACATGACAGCACGCGAAGCCGTTTTTCCCTTCGGTCGTCAGGCGCTCTATGAGCGCAATCGTTATTCACCGGCCATCAAATCCAATGGTTTCTTGTTTGTTTCGGGGCAGGTGGGTAGCCACGAGGATGGTTCGCCTGAGCACGATCTGAAAGCACAGGTCAGGCTGGCGTTCAAAAATCTTAATGCTGTGCTCGCAGCGGCGGGCTGCACGTTTGAGGACGTGGTTGATGTTACCCTCTTTGTCGTCGATCCTCAGTCAAATCTCGACGCTATCTGGAGTATCCTGCCAGAATATTGGGGAGAAGCGCCTTACCCTACGCTGACCGGGATCGGCGTGACGTGGCTTTATGGATTTAAGTTCGAGATTAAGGTTATTGCCAGGCTACCCTAAGCGTTACGGGTCTTTCCGCCAGTGGAAAATGCATTTGGGCAGCCCGCGCTGTCTGTAAAGGTAACTGCCGGATCGGGATCGTCTGCTACGCAGCGGCAGACCCAGCGGTTACCGCCGGATCGAAAGTCTGTAGCCATAAGGTTGGGAGCAGCATCGCTGCTTTTCACCTGCGGGGATCACATACGGAACCTTGGACGGTACCTACGGTACGATGCTTCTTATACCCGCTGGCGGAGAGATGTCAGAAGCGGCGGTGTTGCCGATCTTTTTTGGAACCGCGCATTATTGCCTTACACCCAGGTATGGTCCGGCACGGTTAAACCGCCTTTATTTAAGCCTTTGCGGGAGCGTGGGGCTCACGGCCGTTCAGCTTGCCTCATAGCAAGAAAATAGCACCTACACCAGGATAAGATTGCATGCTTGGGGAGCGGAGAGGATCACGGAAAGCAAAAATCCCGCTCAGGTTTCCCTGAGCGGGATTTTTAAATTTGGCTCCTCTGACTGGACTCGAACCAGTGACATACGGATTAACAGTCCGCCGTTCTACCGACTGAACTACAGAGGAATCGTGTGAACGAGGCGCATACTACTGGCCTCGCATTTTTGTGTCAACACTAAAATTAACCTGCTGATTCAAATGGCTAAATTTAGCTCAACACGTTGTTTTAGTGAACAATGCGCCGATCGCCTTCGTCCTGCAGGCCATTCTCACGTCTACGCGCCAGCGGATCCTGGCGGTAAAAGTGGCAAAAACGCTGCCACAGGGCCGGGAAGCGAGGCGCGAACAGTTCAGGCGCACTGAAAAAATATTCCGAGAGGACAGCAAAGCACTCTGCGGGATCGGTGGCGGCATAGGCGTCAATACTGGCGGCGCTTTCGCCGACCAGATCTATCTCATCCTGAATGTTGTTCATCGCGGCGTGGAGATCGTGCTCCCAGCCGGCAACTTCACGCAACGGGATAAGCGGCACGCCGCTGGCCCGGTCGCCGTTCCGCGTATCAAGCTTATGCGCCACTTCATGCACCACAAGGTTAAAGCCTGACGCATCAAAAGAGTCTTGAATATCCAGCCAGTTCAGCACTACAGGACCCTGTTGCCAGCTTTGTCCCGACTGTACCACCCGCTGGTTGTGGACCAGACCAATATCATCCTCCCATTCATCATCGACGATGAAAGGGGCAGGGTAGATCAGCACTTCATGGAAGCCATCCAGCCACTCAATGCCCAGCTCAAGCACCGGCAGACAAAAGAGCATAGCAATGCGCGCCTGATGCAGCGGGGTCAGCTCCAGCCCCTGCAATGCCACCAGCCGCTTTTGCTGTAAAAAACGGGCAGCCATCTGCGTGAGCTTGTGCTGCTCAGTGGACGAAAGATGGGCTAAAACCGGAATGGCAAGCGCTTGCTCCCAGGGCATCTCTGCGTTGCCGGACTCATCATCTGCTTTCCAGGGCCATTTAAACATCATATTGCTCGCAAAGTCGTCACTTGAACACAATTACCGAAACGGGAGCTATTAAAATGCCAAAGATCCTGGCATTATAGCAACCATCACAGCGGAGAGATGCCGGAGCGGCTGAACGGACCGGTCTCGAAAACCGGAGTAGGGGCAACTCTACCGGGGGTTCAAATCCCCCTCTCTCCGCCACTTTTCTTGCTCTAACCTTCCCTTCAATAACACCGTTAGCTTCAGGTATAACGCCTGCGCTGGGGTATCACCATCATCATCGTCCTGGTTTCAGCGTAGAGTCGCGGTAGCGTGCTTTATCCTTTTGGCACCTTATCGCCGCTTTTAGCCCGAACGAGCTTAAACGCATCATAAAGAGGGAAGGTACGCCTGGAAAGCGGCAATGTCGAAAAGAGTGATCTCAACGGAGCGGGAACATAAAAAAGCCCGCTGAACGCGGGCTTTGTCGGGGATCAGAACTGATAGACCAGGCCGAGGGCGACGATATCATCGGTCGCGATACCACTGTTTTTGTAGAAGCGGTCGTCTTCATCCAGCAGGTTAATTTTATAATCCACATAGGTGGACATATTTTTGTTGAAGTAGTAGGTCATGCCCACGTCGACATACTTGACCAGATCCTTGTCGCCGTAGCGAGAATAGGCGTAGAGATCTTTACCCTTCGACTGCAGATAGGCGACGGACGGACGCAGCGGTAAATTAAAGTCGTCGAACTGATACTGCGCGACCACTTCGAAGTTCTGCGTTTTGTTGGCAATTCCGCCAAAACTATCGTTGCCATAGAAGGTCATGTTGCGGGTCTCAGCATACATGGCGGCCAGATAGATGTTATTGGCGTCATATTTCGCGCCGACGGTCCAGGCATCGGCTTTATCGCCGTTGGCATAACGCTGGCTGCTACGCGCGGCCGCCAGCTGGTTATGGGTACGGTCAGAAGACGAATACGCTGCCCCGAAGCTGATGCCCATATCGAGATCGTAGTAGCTGGAGATACCAAAACCGTCGCCATTTTCCCGCGCCAGCTTACGTTTCCCACCGTTATTAGTGCCTTCGCCAGAACCGGCGTTTTCATTATTACCCTGATACTGCAGGGCGAAATGCAGGCCGTCGACGAGGCCGAAGAAATCGCTGTTACGGTAGGTGGCCACGCCGTTAGTACGGCCGGTCATGTAAACGTCGGTCTGGGTGTAGGTATCGCCGCCGAATTCCGGCAGCATATCGGTCCAGGATTCAATGTCGTAGACCACGCCGTAGTTCCGGCCATAGTCCAGCGACCCGCAGTCGGCAAACTTCAGGCCGGCAAAGCCGAGACGGGTCCAGGAGTTCGCGCCTTCTTTTTCGCTGGTGTTCGCCTGAATGTTGTATTCCCACTGACCGTAGCCGGTTAACTCGGAAGTAATCTGCGTTTCGCCTTTCAGACCAAAGCGAACATAGGTCTGGTCGCCGTCCTCTGAAGCGTCGTCAGAGAAGTAATGCAGGCCGTCAACTTTCCCGTAGAGGTCCAGTTTATTACCGTTTTTGTTATAGATTTCGGCGGCATTAGCGGCGCTAGCCATTAATAATGCCGGAACCATGAGTGCCAGTACTTTTCTTTTCATTATATATTCCCTTTTAATAATAATTACTATGAATTATGACAATCCCTCCGGAATGACGATCCGATACTAACGACTAAGTTCATCTTTATTTAAAATAAAATATGTAAATAAATAATGTTAAATATTTCAAAATATTTCTAAGTGGTTCTTTATATTAAATTTGGATGTTTGTGCAAAACTTATTATTTTCTTATATAGCAATGCGTTATTGTATATTTGGTTGGTCGTTGTGAATTTTATGAAATAAAATGCACAAATAATAATCAAGCACATTATTCATTATGGAAATTTATTTTGTGTGAATGTAAATATCCAGGGAATTGTCAACCCAGCTTGCGACATTTAAGGAATGAATAGCTTTAAGCGTACGGGAGATAATAAGGACATCTCTTCAGCCTGTGCGCATTGGCAGCATAAGTCGCGAGAAGGCGCAGAAGACAAAGATGAAACTGCTGCCTGTGACGCAGGTTAGCGGTATAATGTGATGCGTGTCACGTTTTGAGTGACAATAGTCTGTTGTGTCACGGAGAGGAATGAGATGGAAGAGCAGGCAAAACGCAGCCCGGGAGGGAAACTTGCGCTCTGGGCGTTGTATGCTTTTTGCGGATATTGTGTCTGGGTCATTGTGCGTTACTGGTGGGTAGTGGGAAAAATTCACAGCGTTCCCGGCGCCAGCGTGGAGGGTGATTTTGGAACAACGGCCGGGAAATGGCTTGGCGCCCTGTTGGGTATGCTGGTCCTCGGCGGCATTGGCTCTATTCTCGGCGCGGTCGTCTGGTATACGCGTCCATCCCGCGGCGAGCAGGATCATCAGCGCTAAAATTGCTATGCTCGAGGCTGACCCTCAGATAAAGGAAAGCCTATGGACCTGGTTGACTGGCAGCAACGATTTGAGCGCTGGATACTGACGCACCATGCGCAGGATGACGCCGCACACGATCTGTCCCATTTTCGTCGCGTCTGGGCGACCGCCACTCAGCTGGCCGCGGGGGAGGAAGTCGACCGGCTGGTACTCCTCACGGCCTGCTATTTTCATGACATCGTCAGCTTGCCAAAAAATCATCCGGAGCGAAGTCGATCCTCGATGATGGCCGCCGAGAAAACCCTCGCCATTCTGCAGTCGGCCTTTGCTGATTTTCCTGCGGATCGTTACCCGGCGGTCAGCCATGCCATCGAGGCGCACAGCTTCAGCGCGGCGATCCCACCGCGCACGCTGGAGGCGAAAATAGTTCAGGATGCCGATCGACTCGAGTCGCTGGGAGCCATTGGTCTGGCGAGGGTCTTCGCTGTCGCCGGCGCCCTGAATACCATCTTGTTTGATGCCGAAGATCCTTTTGCTGATCGGCGGGCGCTGGATGACCGCAAATATGCCCTCGACCATTTCCAGTGCAAACTTCTGCGCCTGCCGGAAACCATGCAAACTGACAAGGGGAAAGCGATGGCGCAGCATAATGCCCGTTTTCTCGTCGAATTTATGGCTAAGCTCAGCGCGGAGCTGCAGGGGGAGCCGCTGGCGCTGGATGAAGCGGTTTTGCGCCGCTTTGCACCGCAGGCGTCAACCGACCGGTGATTTATGGTACTCTCTGCCAAAATCGTCCGCGTTGGTTGAGGATATGCCGCAAAAGTTAAGCAAGGAACACAGGTCGTTGTCGTTGGCTGAACAGGCCGGGGAAGACGCTGAGGCGCTGCTGCGTCAGCTGATGACGATCTACGATGTAAAAACGCTGGTTGCCGAACTGGTGAGCGTCGGCGAACAGCACTGGAGCGCGGCGATCCTCAAGCGCGTGGTGGCGCTTGGCCGCGTGGCGGAGCGTTTGCGCCCGCAGGAAGTTGCTCATCTGGCGACGCTCCTGCCTTCGCCGCCGGCCCATCATCCGCACTATGGGTTCCGTTTTATCGATCTGTTTGCCGGTATTGGCGGGATCCGCAGTGGTTTTGAAGCCATCGGCGGGCAGTGCGTTTTCACCAGCGAGTGGAACAAGCACGCGGTACGCACCTATAAGGCCAACTGGTACTGTGATCCGCAGCAGCACCGTTTTAATGAAGATATCCGCGATATTACCCTCAGCCAACGCTCTGACGTTAGCGACGAGGAGGCGGCGCGGCATATTCGCGAATCTATCCCTCAGCATGATGTGCTGCTGGCTGGCTTCCCCTGCCAGCCTTTCTCGCTTGCCGGCGTCTCTAAGAAAAATGCGATGGGCCGTGCGCATGGCTTTGCCTGCGAAACCCAGGGAACGCTGTTTTTTGACGTGGTGAGAATTATCGCGGCTCGTCAGCCAGCGATTTTTGTGCTGGAGAATGTCAAAAACCTCAAAAGCCACGATCAGGGGCGCACTTTCCGTATCATCATGCAGACGCTGGATGAGCTGGGATATGAAGTAGCTGACGCGGGGCATACCGGGCCGGATGACCCGAAGGTGATTGACGGGCGCCATTTCTTGCCTCAACACCGGGAGCGCATCGTGCTGGTGGGTTTCCGTCGCGATCTGCAGCTGCATGCTGGATTTACGCTGCGCGACATCGCGGCGCAGTACCCGGCGGTGCGGCCAACATTTGGCGAGCTGCTGGAGCCGACGGTCGATGCGAAATTTATTCTTACGCCGGTGCTGTGGAAATATCTTTATCGTTATGCCCGCAAGCATCAGGCGCGGGGCAATGGCTTTGGTTATGGCCTGGTTGACCCCGCCAATCCCCACAGCGTGGCCCGGACGCTTTCTGCCCGCTACTATAAAGATGGTGCCGAAATTCTCGTCGATCGCGGCTGGGACCGGCCGCTCGGTGAGAAGCATTTTGACGATCCGCTGAATCAACAGCGGCGGCCTCGCCGGTTGACGCCGCGCGAATGCGCCCGGCTGATGGGCTTTGAATCCCCGCAGGGGGCGCGTTTTCGCATCCCGGTATCGGATACGCAGGCCTATCGTCAGTTTGGCAACTCGGTGGTGGTTCCGGTCTTCGCCGCGGTGGCGAAACTCCTGGCGCCGCGCATCGCTCAGGCGGTGGCGCGCCGTGAAGCGGATGATAATGATGGCGGATGTTCACGATAAAGCGACGCGCAGTAAAAATATGCGGGCGATCGCCACGCGCGATACGGCGATCGAAAAGCGGATAGCGGCGCTGCTGACCGGGGCGGGATTCACCTTTGTCGCCCAGGATCGCGCGCTGCCGGGACGCCCCGATTTCGCCTTACCCGACTACCGCTGCGTTATCTTTACTCACGGCTGTTTCTGGCATCACCATGACTGTTATCTGTTTAAGGTGCCGGCCACCCGCACGGCATTCTGGCTGGACAAAATCGCCGGTAACGTGGCGCGCGACGCCCGCGACCGGCAAAAGCTGGCCGAAGAGGGCTGGCGGGTATTAATCATCTGGGAATGCGCCCTGCGCGGGCGCCTCAGGCTGAGTGATGCGGCGCTCACCGAACGTCTGGAAGAGTGGATCTGCGGCGCCGGACACGACGCGCAGATCGATACGCAGGGGATCCGCGAACTGACGACTACTTCGACGCCTTACAAGGAGTAGCCTCGCTGCGGACGGGGAAGAGATATTTCCCCAGCGTCACCAGCACTACGGCGAAAATAATCACCGCCAGCGCCAGCCACTCAATGAGCGACAGGCTCTCGCCGCCGAACCCAGTACCGAGGAGCACCGCGACCACCGGATTAACATAGGCGTAGCTGGTGGCGACCGCCGGGGTGACATTGCGGATTAAAAACATGTAGGCGTTAATGGCGATCAGCGAGCCAAAGATGGCCAAATAGGCCAGGGCGGCGATCCCGGACCAGGAAGGGACGCGGGTTAAGGTTTCACCGCTCAGCCATGAGGCCGCCAGCAGGACGATCCCGGCGGCGAGCATCTCGATTGCCCCCGCCATCATGCCGGTCGGCAATACGATTCGCGAACCGTAAACCGAGCCGAAGGCCCAGCTTAGGGAACCAATCAGGATCAGCAGTGCGCCCCAGGGGTTGCCGTTCAGGTTGCCTCCGCTGTTGAGCATCACGATACCCGCAAGGCCAATGGCAATGCCCAGCCACTCCAGTTTACGGGTGGCGATGCCGAAAAAGCGGCTGAAGCATAAGGTGAACAGCGGTACGGTGGCGACCATCACCGCCGCGATGCCGGAGGGGACGTGCTGATGTTCAGCCAGCGTCACGAAGCCGTTGCCAACCGCAAGCAGCAACACGCCGATCAGCGCAGCGTTAAGCAACGGACGACGCGCCGGTAGCTTATGGCCGGTGGCCAGTAGCCACCCCAGCAACAGCACGCCGGCAGCGAGAAAACGAATGCCGGCCATCATTAGCGGCGGCCAGCTGGCGACCCCGACGGCGATAGCGAAATAGGTAGAGCCCCAGATGATATACAGCGCAAACAGCGCCCCGATGAGCGGTAAAAGCTGACGGGTAGACATACTTCCTCACGACGGTGCAGAGATAGAAAGGGGACATATAGTAAACGTGAAAACTATCGTGCTGGCGAGTGGTTAATTTGCGTCAGGTTGTTAAATTTATATTGACTAATTGTACCTTGGGCACCGGCCGTTTTTTAACGCATACTCGAGGGAGACATTGATGAAAAGAGAAGGAAAATCATTTTGGCAGGAAGTAGTCTTTTAACATTACTTGATGATATCGCCACGCTGCTGGACGATATTTCCGTGATGGGCAAGGTAGCGGCGAAAAAAACGGCGGGGGTGCTGGGCGACGATTTGTCTCTCAATGCCCAACAGGTTACCGGCGTGCGGGCGAATCGCGAGTTGCCCGTGGTCTGGGGAGTGGCGAAAGGGTCGTTCGTTAATAAGGTGATCCTCGTGCCACTGGCTTTGTTGATCAGCGCCTTCATCCCTTGGGCGATTACGCCATTGTTGATGCTGGGCGGCGCGTTTCTCTGTTTCGAAGGGGTGGAGAAGGTACTGCACAGTCTGGAAGCGCGGAAACACAAAGAGGATCCTGAACGGCGGCAGCAGCGTCTCGCCGCGCTGGCGGAGCGCGATCCGCTGGCCTTTGAGCGTGACAAAGTAAAAGGCGCGATTCGCACCGATTTTATTTTGTCCGCGGAAATTGTCGCCATTACCCTCGGCATCGTGGCGGAAGCTCCGCTGCTTAACCAGATCCTTATTCTTTCGGGGATTGCGATTCTGGTCACTATCGGGTGTATGGCCTGGTGGGGTGATCGTCAAGCTGGACGACATGGGTTACTGGCTGGCGGAAAAACGTAGTGCGCTGGCGCAGTGGCTGGGTAAAGGGCTCCTGGCCGTCGCTCCCCGCCTGATGAAGGTGTTGTCCATCGTCGGGACGCTGGCCATGTTCCTCGTCGGCGGGGGATAGTCGTTCACGGTATTGCGCCGCTGCATCATGCCATCGAGCACTGGAGCGCGGGGTTGGGTGGGGTGATGGCCTCCACGCTGCCGGTCGTCGCCAACCTGGTGCTGGGTTTTATCATCGGCGCGGTGGTGCTGGCGGGCGTTAAGGCGGTGAGCAGCCTGCGTGGCGCTGGAAAGTAGCATGGCGAAACGCAGCGTAACGGCGCCGCGTGTTCTACCCTGAAAACGCCCCGGGTATCGACAGAGACCGGGGCGCTGACGCCGCGAGGTTTGCGCAACGTATTGCGAGAGAAAGATGGATAAGCCACTGCGGTTGAAGTTAAAAAAGTGCTACCACCTGGCTCGCCCGGCGCATGTGGTTAACGCTTGTTTTATCGCAGTGCTGTTTTTCTCCACGCTGCTGATCTGGCGTGAAATCAATGTCCTGGAAGAGGCCTACGTGGCCAACCAGCGTAATAATCTGGCTAACGTCGCTCATGAAATGGATGGGCTGTTGCAGTTCAACATCGACAGAATGATGTTTTTTCGCCATGGGATGCAGGCGGCGCTCGAACAGCCGCTTGATATCGATGTATTGCGTAAGGCCAGCCAACGCTATCTGAGCCAGCGCCATCAGCAGGCCTGGCGGGTGGCGCTACCGAATCGGCGTACGCTGCCGGTGTTTGGCATCTCAGGCAGCGTCGCTGGCCACAACCCTATCCTGCTGGTGGACGATCCGCTGGCGGCTGATGAACTAATGGCGACGCTCGAGCTGGGTTATCTGCTAAATCTGACGCAGCACGATCGCGATTTCGCCGAGCGGATGCAGTATATCTCTCGTAGCGGCTTTTTTACCTCGACCCTGCCGCTGCGGGATGAGTCGCAGGTGATAACGCACTATTCCCAAGCCCTCGGCGCTCCGTGGTTTACCCGCCAGACCCAGCGAAATAATCCGGGGCGAGGCGTTATCTGGCAAACCTTTCCTGACGATGACCCGCAGCTGGAAGAGCAGGTGGTCACCGCTTCGATACCGTTGGATTTTGCCGGTTACTGGCGCGGCGTGCTGGCGATGGATTTCTCAGTCAGTGAAATCAAAGCGTTTTTGGTTAGCGCCATGCAGGGGGGACAAGAGGGAGAGTACCAACTTTATGATAGCCATTTTAACCTGCTGGCTTCTTCCGCGCCGGGGAATGTCCTGACCCTGCTGTCGCCGCGCGAGCAGGAGCTGCTGAGCCGCGCGTTTGTCCATGATAACCAGGGAGGGCTGCGTCTGCTGACGCGCTATATCAGCTGGGCCAAACTGCGCAATTTTGACGGCGTGCTGCTGCGGATCCACACTCTGCGGGAAGGCGTCCGCGGGAACTTTGGCACCATCACCATCGCCCTGACCCTGATGTGGGTCCTCTTCACCTTGATGCTGTTGCTCTCCTGGCTGGTGATCCGCCGCATGGTCCGCAACATGAGCGTTCTGCAAACCTCTCTGGAGTGGCAGGCATGGCACGATGCCTTGACCCGCCTGCTCAATCGCGGGGTGCTGTTTGAACAGGCGATGGCGGTAGCCAGCGACTGCCAGCGCAGCGGACGGCCGCTGGCGGTGATCCAGCTCGATCTGGATCATTTTAAGCACATCAACGATCGCTATGGTCATCAGGCGGGGGACAGGGTGCTGTCGATGGTGGCCAGTACGCTGTCCAGCGCGGTTCGGCAGGGCGATCTGCTGGGCAGAGTGGGCGGAGAAGAGTTTTGTATCGTGATGCCGAATACCACCCTGCAGGAAGCGGCGGCGGTGGCGGAGCGATTGCGCCAGCGTATCCAGGGACGGGAAGTCTTTTTGCATAACAACGTGACGCTGCGGGTTAGCGCCTCGTTAGGGGTGAGCGCCAGCGAAGAGCGGGGGGAGTATCAGTTTGAAGCGCTGCAGTCGGTGGCCGATGGGCGACTCTATCTGGCCAAGCAAAATGGGCGTAACCAGGTCTGTTTTCGCAGCGCAGCGTGAGTAAAACGTTTCGATGCCGATTGGCAAAATGAGAATTATCTTAAAGTGATCGCAGGCGATCGCGCTATCGAATGAAACCGGTTTGCGGCTAAGCCTTCTCACATCAGCCTTGCAGCCCGATAAGTCATCAAGCGCCAACATTCTCAATATTTTGCGTCATGAATATCTCTTGTCATGCAAAATAATTGAGGATAATGTTTCAACGCATCGGATTTCCCGGTGTAACGAATTTTCAAGTGCTTCTTGCATTAGCAAGTTTGATCCCGACTCCTGCGAGTCGGGATTTTTTTCGCCTGCCGCTAACGGTTGGCTTCACTGGCGCTGAAATCGTGAATATCGAGTTCGAATGCCTCCGCCAGCTCACGCCAGGTATGTGACCCGCGGCCATCAATGCTGGCGCGCTGCGGGTCGTCCAGCGTGCGATGGACTTCGCTTTCGCTGATCTCATTAATTGCCGCCAGCAGGGCATCTACGTTGACGTCAAGGTCGTCCCCGGTCTGGCCTGTTAATTGGTGCTTCATCATTACCCCCTCGCTGAGCGTCGCTCAAGCCTCTCTAAGTATAGTCGGTCTAAAAAAGCGCCAGTCACGTGCCGCGACGCTGCGAGTTGCGTGGTTTTGTTCTACACTGGCTGAAAATATAGAGGAGATGATTATGCAGGTGAACGATCGTGTCACGGTGAAGACCGACGGTGGCCCACGTCGATCGGGGGTAGTGCTGGCGATTGAGTCGTTTAGTGAAGGAACGATGTATCTGGTTTCACTGGAAGACTATCCTCTGGGGATCTGGTTTTTTAATGAAATAGGCCACCCGGATGGGATTTTTGTGGAAAAAGAGGTCTCGTAAAACTGAACTGGCGGGAGCGCCGCCAGTTTGTTTCAGCGCATATTTACCTGAATACCGGAGGTGATGTTTTCGGTCAGCCGAACGATATGATAAATCACCTGCTTATTATGCGTTTGTATTTTCTTTTTAATATTGCCTTTATGCGACGATACCGTCTTCGCTTTGATGTTCATTTGCGTTGAGATTTGCGAAGTACCATGCCCGGCCATCCACATTTGCAGCATATTTGATTCTGTTTTACTCAGTGACAATGTCGGTAAAGTTAACTGCCCTACACTGGTGTTTTTGTATTTAAGATAATTAACCAGAATAACATCAAGGTCTTTTGGGGTTATCGATTTTGAACTGATTAGCAGATTCTTCCGTACCCGCAAATAGCGGTCAAAATGGATGTTCGCCAGCGACATAAAGATAACAAACAGCGTCGCCGGGTTTTGCGTAATGATCTGGCGAATAATGCCATTACTTTCATCATCATGCACGAAACAGTCTTCATTCAGAAACACCACCGCCGGGCAACACGACGTACAGTGTTTCTGCAGATCCGCAGCACTGTTGACCTCAACGATTTCCTGTTTTTTAATTCCCCGACTGGTCAGATATCCCGTCAATCCCAACCGGGTATAGCTGCACAAATCCATAATCATCGTTGACATGACCCATCCTCAATCAACACGTAACGATATACACTTCGCACTGGCTGTGCGAAGCAGTCCTTGCGGGCGATAATAATAGTAGGTTTAGAAAGAACCCATTAGCTCCATTAAACTATTCCGCATCTATGCATATAATTTGCCAGGAAAACTCTTAAAGTAAAGTCAAGAACCGGTAGTGTGACCGAATTAAAAACAAAAAGTGCCCATAGATGCTATGGTTACGCGCCCAGTATTCTTTTACTTTCAGAATTTCCTTACTTCAAATGAAACCCACGTTAGCGGTTGCTGGCTTGCTCGCTTATCCCTTTGCGGTGGGGGTGGAAGGCTTAACGCTTTAATGCCACAATACTTTTTTATCGGCTTGTGGGATGAATGATGAAAAAGTTATTTTTTGCTGGCATGGTGGTGGCGCTGGCCGGTTGCGTACAGGTTGATCGTTATGAGGACGTCGTTAAAGCGCCGGCGCCGGCTGGCCTTGCAGGTTTCTGGCAAACGAAAGGGCCGCAGAGCGCGATGATGAGTCCTGACGCCATTGCCAGCCTGATTGTCACCAAAGAAGGGGACACCTTCGACTGCCGCCAGTGGCAGCGCGTGATTGCGCAGCCGGGGAAACTGATGAATCGTGACAGTGAGATCTACAACGTGACCGCTTCCCTGGACATCTATCCTGTCGAGCGCGAGGGCAACACGATCTCCTACGATCGGATGACGTTGTCCCGTGTTGAACGTCTCACTCCGGAGTGCGAGAAGGCGTGGGCCAAAGCGCGAGCGACGGGGCCCGTCAGCGCGCCGGCCTCCACGCGCTGAGATTTTGGCGGGCCATAGCTGGCCCGCCCGGCGTCAGAGGACTACAATACCTCCTCTAACACCCACACGCTCACGCTCCCCCCGTTACATGTAAAGGTCGCGCAGCCTTCGCCATCGGTTTCGACAATCTCTTCCCGGTTACCGAGAAAATCCCGCCAGCGTTTGTTGCCATAGTTTTCGCCCAGCGTCAGCGTCTTTTCGCCCTCATCGCCATTGGACATGATCACCACGCAGCCTGGATCGTCGTCAGTACCGCTACGACTAAAGGCGATGCAGTTAGGATGATCGAACCAAAGGGTTTGCACGCCATGGGCAAAACGCTGACGGGCGTCGATCAGCTCGTGGAGTTGTTCGATAACGGGCATCTCAATGGCATAGGTCTCTCCGTCGCCGCCGGTATCCTCATAGGAAGCGCCGAAGAGATCGGCATAAAAGACCGAGGGCACGCCATTCTCCCGCAGCAGGATCAGCGCATAGGCGAGGGGCTTGAACCAGGGTTCAACCGGCGCCTCGAGGGCCTGCAGCGGCTGCGTATCATGATTGGTGACCAGAGTGACGGCATGGAAAGGGTCGGCTTCGACCAGCGTCCCGCTGAAAATCTGGCTCATGTCATAATCGCGGCCCTGGCGCGACGCTTCATGAAATTTCATCTGCAGTGGGGCATCAAACAGCATCGTTTTGCCCTCGACCAGGTCGATATACTGCTGGAGCTTCTCCACTTCATGGGACCAGTATTCCGCTACAATAAACAGCGGCTGCGGGGCCACCTCCTGAACATGCTCGATCCACGCTTTATAAAACCAGGCGGGGATATGCTTGACCGCGTCAAGACGAAAACCGTCGCAGCCGGTCTGCTCCATTACCCAGCGCGCCCAGTATTTGATCTCCTCGGTCACTGCATGATTGCGGAAATCGATATTGGCGCCCATCAGATAGTCAAAGTTGCCGAGCTCATCATCGACCTGTTCATTCCAGCCTTCGCCGGTGTAATCGTTGACGATTTTAAACACACCGTCTTCCGTCGGGTTCTCGATGTGGTCAATGCCGCTAAAACATTTGTAGTCCCAGACAAACTGCGAATACTGTCCGGCGCGCACCGGGAAGGTGTAGCGCGTCCATGCCTCGCACTCAATGATCTCCTCGTCAATTTGCGTACGATCCTGCTCATCGACGCGCTGAACGCGCAGAGCCTCTTTTTCATCAGCGCCCATTTTATGGTTTACCACCACATCCAGCAGTACGGCGATATTGTGCTCCTTCAGGGCGTTGATCGCCGCCAGCAACTGCGCTTTGTCGCCATATTTGGTGGCGACAGACCCTTTTTGATCAAACTCGCCGAGGTCAAAGAGATCGTAGGTATCATAGCCGACGGAGTAACCGCCCGAGGCGCCTTTGTAGGCGGGTGGCAACCAGACCATATTGATGCCGATTTCATTCAGGCTGGGCGCCAGCGCTTCGACCTCAGGCCACAGCTCGCCGCCGGTGGGGTAGTACCAGTGAAAACATTGCAATAAGGTGGGGTTTTTCATCTTCCATGCTCCAGACGTCAACAGGCTGACCTTTGCAGTATGGGAGATATCCAGCAAAAAGGGTGAGGAAAGCCCTGATTTTCGCTATACCCTAAAGCGGATCATATATAATAAATTTGCATAAGATGTAGCGTAACGATGTTGGTGTCAGGGCATTAAGCGCCTTACACTACAGGAAAATCCTAACCTTCGGGGTATCTATGAAATTAGCACTTCTGGGTCGTCAGGCGATGATGGGCGCGATGGCCGTTGTTTTGATGGCTGGCGTCAGCGTGAAAACTTTTGCGGCGGAAAACCTGCTCAATCAGATTAAAGAGCGCGGCACCCTACGCGTGGGCCTCGAAGGCACCTACCCCCCCTTTAGTTTCCAGGGGGATGACGGCAAGCTGACCGGGTTTGAAGTGGAATTCGCTAACGAACTGGCGAAACATCTTGGCGTGAAGGCCGATCTCAAACCGACCAAGTGGGACGGTATGCTGGCCTCGCTGGACTCCAAGCGTATCGACGTGGTGATTAACCAGGTCACTATCTCTGACGAACGTAAGAAGAAATACGATTTCTCCACCCCATATACCGTCTCCGGCGTGCAGGCGCTGGTGAAGAAGGGTAACGAAGGCGTGATTAAAACCGCGGCGGATCTGAAAGGCAAGAAAGTGGGCGTCGGACTGGGCACTAACTATGAAGAGTGGCTGCGTCAGAATGTCCAGGGCGTGGACGTCCGTACCTATGATGACGATCCCACCAAATACCAGGATCTGCGTGTAGGCCGTATTGACGCCATTCTGGTAGACCGTCTGGCGGCGTTGGATCTGGTGAAGAAAACCAACAATACGCTGGCGGTAACCGGCGAAGCCTTCTCTCGTCAGGAAGCTGGCGTTGCGCTGCGTAAAGGCAACGACGACCTGCTGAAAGCGGTAGATGGCGCGATTGCAGACATGCAGAAAGATGGCAGCCTGAAGGCGCTGTCCGAGAAATGGTTTGGCGCTGACGTGACGAAATAACGGACAGCGGTGAAAAAAGGCGCTCCTGGAAGCGCCTTTTTTTATTTAGCGCGTAACTGTGTGCATAATGAAGCATAACTGAGTCAGGAGGGGCCATGTCACTGCAAAACTTAACCCGCTTTCCGCGCCTGGAATTGATCGGCGCGCCGACGCCGCTGGAGTATCTCCCGCGTCTGTCCGATCACCTTGGGCGCGAAATTTTTATTAAACGTGATGATACGACGCCGCTGGCGATGGGGGGCAACAAACTGCGTAAGCTGGAGTTTCTCGCCGCCGATGCGCTGCGCGAGGGCGCGGATACCTTAATCACCGCCGGCGCGATCCAGTCTAACCATGTGCGTCAGACGGCGGCAGTCGCTGCGAAACTGGGGCTGCATTGCGTGGCGCTACTGGAAAATCCCATCGGCACCCGGGCGGAGAACTATCTGAGCAATGGCAACCGTCTGCTGCTGGATCTCTTTAACACCCAGGTTGAGATGTGTGATGCCCTGACCGATCCCGCCGCCCAGCTCGATGAGCTGGCGACCCGCATTGAGGCGCAGGGGTATCGTCCGTATGTTATTCCGGTCGGCGGCTCCAATGCCCTCGGCGCGTTAGGCTATGTGGAAAGCGCACTGGAAATCAGCCAGCAGTGCGAAGACGCGGTGGCGATCTCGTCAGTCGTGGTCGCCTCCGGCAGCGCCGGCACCCATGCCGGATTGGCGGTCGGCCTTGAACAGCTGATGCCGCAGGCGGAACTGATTGGGGTGACCGTGTCGCGCTCGGTCGCTGACCAGTTGCCGAAAGTGGTGGCGCTGCAGCAGGCCGTGGCCAACAGTCTCGAGCTACAGGCGAAGGCTGAAATTATACTGTGGGATGACTACTTTGCCCCAGGATACGGTACGCCAAACGAAGATGGGATGGCCGCCGTGAAGCTGCTGGCGCAGCTGGAAGGTATTTTGCTCGACCCGGTCTATACCGGCAAAGCGATGGCCGGGCTTATCGACGGCATCACGCAGAAGCGCTTTAAGGATGAAGGGCCGATACTGTTCGTCCATACCGGCGGAGCGCCGGCGCTGTTTGCCTATCATCCTCACCTCTAATACAGAAACGACAGCATGCAAGAAAGTATCCAACTGGTCATTGATTCCGCCCTTTTCTGCTGAAAGGGCCGTCTTTACGCTGCAGCTGAGCATTGGCGGGATGTTTTTCGGCCTGGTGCTGGGCTTTATCCTGGCGCTGATGCGCATGTCGCCAGTCTGGCCGGTAAAATGGCTGGCGCGCATGTATATCTCCATTTTCCGCGGCACGCCGCTTATCGCCCAGCTGTTTATGATCTACTACGGCTTGCCGCAGTTCGGCATTGAGCTTGACCCGATCCCGGCGGCGATGATCGGCCTGTCGTTGAATACTGCGGCCTATGCGGCGGAAACGCTGCGCGCGGCCATCGCCTCGATTGATAAAGGGCAATGGGAAGCGGCGGCCAGTATCGGTATGACGCCCTGGCAGACGATGCGTCGGGCCATTTTACCCCAGGCGGCGCGGGTCGCTTTGCCGCCGCTGTCGAACAGTTTTATCAGCCTGGTAAAAGATACCTCGCTGGCGGCAACGATCCAGGTGCCGGAGCTGTTCCGTCAGGCGCAGCTAATCACCTCGCGAACCCTGGAGGTCTTCACTATGTATCTGGCGGCCTCCCTGATCTACTGGGTAATGGCGACAGTGCTCTCCTCGCTGCAGAATTATTTTGAAAACCAGCTGAACCGCCAGGAGCGTGATCCGAAATGAGTGCGATAGAAGTGAAAAGCCTGGTAAAAAAATTCCATGGCCAGACGGTGCTCCATGGTATCGACCTGGAGGTACAGAAAGGGGAAGTGGTGGCGATCATCGGCCCCAGCGGCTCGGGCAAAACCACCCTGCTGCGTAGCATCAACCTGCTGGAGCAACCGGAGAGCGGCACTATCCGCGTCGGTGATGTGACGATCGACGCCGGTCGCAGCCTCGGGCCGCAGAAAGGGCTCATTCGCCAGCTGCGCCAGCACGTCGGCTTTGTCTTCCAGAACTTTAATCTGTTTCCCCACCGTACGGTGCTGGAGAACATTATTGAAGGGCCGGTCATCGTAAAAGGTGAAGATAAGCAGGAGTCCATGGCGCGGGCGCGCGAACTGCTGGCGAAGGTGGGGCTCAGCGGAAAAGAGAATAGCTATCCGCGCCGTCTCTCCGGCGGGCAGCAGCAGCGAGTGGCTATTGCCCGCGCGCTGGCTATGCGTCCGGACGTGATCCTGTTTGATGAACCCACCTCGGCCCTCGATCCTGAGCTGGTGGGGGAGGTGCTCAACACCATCCGTCAGCTGGCGCAGGAAAAACGCACCATGGTGATCGTGACCCATGAAATGAGTTTCGCCCGCGACGTAGCCGATCGGGCGATATTTATGGATCAGGGACGCATTGTTGAACAAGGCGAGGCAAAAGCGTTGTTCGCTTCGCCCCAGCAGCCGCGTACCCGTCAGTTCCTTGAAAAATTTCTGATGCAGTAAAGCATGGGCTGGCGCGGCGGCTCAGCTTCGCGGGAGCCGCCGCGTTTAGCCCACTCTCGCGGCGGGGTAACGCCCCCGCGACACGTCTTTGCGCTATTGACTCCCACGGCCGTATACACCGCTTCCCATCGCCCTTGGCAGGGTGTAGAACATGATGGGAGAAAAACGCTATGTTTCTGTGCGGCGAGCGGGAAAATGGCAAGCCTTCAGACTAATAAATGCGACAGCTACGATATTTTATACATATAAATAAGATTTATGTGTTAGTTTTCTGTATTTATAATAATGATTATCAATCAGGAGTTATTTGCACAGCTATGAGGGACAATGATTTTTTCAGCTGGCGGCGGGATATGCTGCACCAATTTCAGTCCATGGCCACCGGCGAGGAGGTTTATAATCTCCTGCAACGTGAAACCGAAGCGCTGGAATATGATTACTACACGCTTTGTGTGCGCCACCCGGTGCCTTTCACCCGCCCCCGCGTTACGTTCCAGTCGACTTACCCCCGCGCATGGATGTCGCACTATCAGGCAGAAAATTATTTCGCGATAGATCCTGTGTTACGGCCGGAGAATTTTATGCGTGGCCATCTGCCATGGAACGACAGCCTGTTTCGTGATGCGCCGGCACTGTGGGACGGGGCGCGTGACCATGGTCTGCAAAAGGGGGTGACGCAGTGCCTGACGTTGCCAAACCATGCTCAGGGATTTCTCTCTGTCTCCGCGAACAATCGTCTGCCGGGCGGTTACCCTGAAGATGAGCTTGAGCTGCGTCTGCGAACGCTGACTGAACTAAGCTTGCTGACGCTGCTGCGTCTGGAAGATGAGATGGTGATGCCGCCGGAGATGAAGTTCAGCCGCCGCGAACTGGAAATCCTCAAATGGACGGCGGAAGGAAAGACTTCGGCGGAGGTGGCGATGATTCTCTCGATTTCGGAAAATACGGTGAATTTCCATCAGAAGAATATGCAGCGGAAATTTAATGCGCCGAATAAAACGCAAATTGCCTGCTACGCCGTGGCGACTGGGCTAATCTGAATGCGCCTGCCGTTCTGCGTGTCAGACGTGATACCGGCTGTCAGTGATACTTTCAGCCGGCACAGGATTACTGCCGATAGGCTTGTTTAATCTGCTTAACGGTGCTGGAGAATACGGCGGCCTCAGCCTCATCTTCCATCTGTGAAATCTGCCTTTCCATTTTAATAATCACGCGCCCCGCATCCGCCTGGCCCATCGCCTGCAGCATCAGCGTAATCATCGCTTTCAGGCAGGAGACTTCCTGCGCCAGTTCCTGCTTATTTTCTGCAGTGGAAAAATCTGGTGTGCTCATCGATATCCTCGTTTACTCGCTGCGCTATTGCGCTCTACTCAATGTGAAGGCCGCGCAGTATACCACAAGCGACAGAAAAAAAAGGTGTGCTTAATTTCTGTTCTCTCATCTGAGCTGTGAATGTTTTTATGCTTCGGATAATACGTAATAGCCGTCGGCAAGCCAATAATTTCCCCCATCTATTTAGCTCGTTAATAATTGTTACATATTTTGCTTCGTATTTATGCGCTACGTAATCTGTTGTGTTTTTTGTGCCTTCTGTATGAGTATTGTTAAAAAATAAGAGCCGGGCAACTGACTGTTCTCAATGACTTTCCACTTAGTGTGCACAGACATTGCCATAAATGAGAGCCAAATCGAGGCGAGGGCATTTTTTTGCCTTTTAAAATAGCAATAAAACCCGGTAATATGTGGGAGATAAAGTATCAGTAGCGTTATCCCTCATTCTGGAGATTATTCCTTTGATCAACGTTCTTCTTGTTGATGACCACGAACTGGTGCGCGCAGGGATACGACGCATTCTGGAAGATATAAAAGGGATTAAAGTCGCTGGCGAAGCCTGCTGCGGCGAGGACGCCGTCAAGTGGTGCCGGGCTAATTCCGCAGATGTCGTCCTGATGGACATGAACATGCCTGGGATCGGTGGTCTTGAAGCGACGCGCAAAATCGCGCGCTCCGTGGCGGGCACCAAAGTGATCATGTTAACCGTGCATACCGAGAATCCTTTACCTGCCAAGGTCATGCAGGCGGGCGCGGCGGGTTATCTCAGTAAAGGCGCCGCGCCGCAGGAAGTGGTGAATGCCATCCGCTGCGTCGCGTCCGGGCAGCGCTATATTGCCTCCGATATTGCCCAGCAAATGGCGTTAAGTCAGATTGAACCCGATAAGACAGAATCGCCGTTTGCCAGTTTGTCTGAACGCGAATTGCAGATTATGCTGATGATCACCAAAGGTCAGAAGGTGAATGAGATCTCAGAGCAGCTAAATCTGAGTCCTAAAACGGTTAACAGCTACCGCTATCGGATGTTCAGTAAATTAAACATTCATGGCGATGTCGAGCTGACCCACCTGGCAATTCGCCATGGCCTGTGTAATGCGGAGTCGTTAGCAAGCCAGTGAGTGATGTTTTTGACGCAAAAGCTTTCCTGAAAACGGTGACCAGCCAGCCCGGTGTGTATCGGATGTATGATGCTGGCGGAACCGTCATCTATGTTGGCAAAGCCAAAGATCTGAAAAAGCGGCTCAGTAGCTACTTCCGCAGCAACCTTGCGTCGCGTAAAACGGAAGCGCTGGTAGCGCTGATCGCGCAAATCGACGTGACCGTCACCCACACCGAGACGGAAGCGCTGCTGCTTGAGCACAACTATATTAAGCTGTACCAGCCACGTTACAACGTGCTGTTACGCGACGATAAATCGTATCCTTTTATTTTTCTCAGCGGCGATACTCATCCGCGTCTGGCGATGCATCGCGGCGCCAAACATGCGAAGGGCGAGTATTTTGGTCCTTTTCCCAACGGCTATGCCGTGCGCGAGACCCTGGCGCTGCTGCAGAAAATCTTTCCCATCCGTCAGTGTGAAAACAGCGTCTACCGCAATCGCTCCCGCCCCTGTCTGCAGTATCAGATTGGTCGCTGCCTGGGGCCGTGCGTGGCCGGGCTGGTCAGCGAAGAAGAGTATGCTCAGCAGGTAGAGTATGTGCGGCTGTTTCTCGCCGGCAAGGATGACCAGGTGCTGACCCAGCTCATCGCGCGGATGGAGAAGGCGAGCCAGAACCTGGAGTTCGAAGAGGCCGCGCGCATCCGCGACCAGATTCAGGCCGTCCGCCGCGTGACGGAGAAACAGTTTGTCTCCAACACCGGTGACGACCTCGACGTGATCGGCGTCGCCTTCGATGCCGGCATGGCCTGCGTGCATGTGCTGTTTATCCGTCAGGGCAAAGTGCTGGGCAGCCGAAGCTACTTCCCGAAAGTGCCGGGCGGCACCGAGCTGGGAGAGGTCGTGGAGACCTTTGTCGGCCAGTTCTACCTGCAGGGCAGCCAAATGCGCACGCTGCCGGGGGAGATTTTGCTCGACTTTAACCTTGGGGATAAGACGCTGCTGGCCGACTCGCTGTCGGAGCTGGCGGGTCGTCGAATCAATGTGCAGACTAAGCCGCGCGGCGACAGAGCGCGTTATCTTAAGCTGGCGCGGACCAACGCCGCGACAGCGTTAACGACCAAATTGTCTCAGCAATCGACCATTCATCAGCGTTTGCAGGCGCTGGCCAGCGTACTGGAGCTGCCGGCCGTCAAGCGAATGGAGTGTTTTGACATCAGCCACACCATGGGCGAACAGACCGTAGCATCCTGTGTGGTGTTTGACAGCAATGGCCCACTGCGCGCGGAGTATCGGCGCTACAACATCACCGGCATTACCCCTGGCGATGACTATGCGGCGATGAATCAGGTCCTGCGCCGTCGCTATGGTAAAGCGATTGATGACAACAAGATCCCGGATGTGATCCTGATAGACGGCGGCAAGGGACAGCTGGCCCAGGCGAAAGCCGTGTTTGCTGAACTGGACGTCCCCTGGGATAAACATCATCCGCTGCTGCTGGGCGTGGCGAAAGGTAGCGATCGAAAAGCGGGTCTGGAAACGTTATTCTTTGAGCCGGAAGGGGAAGGGTTTAGCCTGCCGCCGGATTCGCCGGCCCTGCATGTGATCCAGCATATTCGCGATGAATCGCACGATCATGCGATCTCCGGGCATCGCAAAAAACGGGCGAAAGTGAAGAGCACCAGCTCGCTTGAGACTATCGAGGGGGTGGGGCCGAAGCGTCGTCAGATGCTGCTGAAGTATATGGGTGGGCTGCAGGGGCTACAGCAGGCCAGCGTCGAAGAAATTGCTAAAGTACCGGGCATCTCTCACGCTCTGGCAGAAAAGATCTTCTACTCGTTGAAACATTAGGGCTCTGTAGCAACATAGGGCTAATTTTTACTTACAACAGATAGTTACCCGTCACTATGCAATTTAATATCCCTACGTTGCTTACTCTGTTTCGCGTCATCCTGATCCCGTTTTTTGTGCTGGCGTTTTATCTGCCCTTTAGCTGGGCGCCGTTTGCCTGCGCGCTGATCTTCTTTGTTGCCGCGGTAACCGACTGGTTTGATGGTTTCCTCGCTCGTCGCTGGAATCAGAGCACCCGTTTTGGCGCCTTCCTCGACCCGGTTGCCGATAAAGTCATGGTGGCTATCGCCATGGTGCTGGTTGCCGAACACTATCACACCTGGTGGGTCACGCTACCGGCGGCGACCATGATTGCCCGTGAGATCATTATCTCCGCGCTGCGTGAGTGGATGGCGGAGCTGGGGAAACGCAGCAGCGTGGCGGTCTCGTGGATTGGCAAAGTGAAAACGACCGCCCAGATGACCGCCCTGGTATGGATGCTGTGGCGTCCTTATCCGTGGGTGGAGTGGGCCGGGATCGCGCTTTTCCTCGTGGCGGCGGTGCTGACGCTGTGGTCGATGCTGCAGTATTTGAACGCGGCGCGCGGCGATTTGCTTGATCAGTGATCGTTTCGCCGTTATTTTCAGCAAACGATACAAAGTTGCGAAAAATACCGTTGACTCACCGCGAGAGATAAGTAGAATGCAACGCATCGAACGGCGGCACAGTCTTCCAGACGATAACAAAATCAAGTGATTAGCAAATAACTTGATGATGCGGGAATAGCTCAGTTGGTAGAGCACGACCTTGCCAAGGTCGGGGTCGCGAGTTCGAGTCTCGTTTCCCGCTCCAGATTAACAGCATCGGCAGTTGCGGGTGCTTCAGTATTAAAGGCGCGTTAGCAAAGCGGTTATGTAGCGGATTGCAAATCCGTCTAGTCCGGTTCGACTCCGGAACGCGCCTCCACTTTATATCCCGAGCCCGGATGGTGGAATCGGTAGACACAAGGGATTTAAAATCCCTCGGCGTTCGCGCTGTGCGGGTTCAAGTCCCGCTCCGGGTACCATTGGGAAATACAGAATAATCAAAGCAATAAGCAGTGTCGTGAAACCACCTACGGGTGGTTTTTTTGTTTCTGTACTTTCGCTTTCTGATACCATTCCCGCCAGCCTGACGCCACGGCGTTTTTCGGTTAACTCTGGCCTTACAGTCAATTTCTCATTTGTCCCAGGACAAAACGATCGCGCCTTGCTACTATCAAACGGACTCTCAGCCCAGCCTGCCGGAGGCAGCATGTTCAGTGGACTTTGCGCATTTCCTTTGACACCTTTGCATCAGCAAAAATTTGATGAAAAAGCGTTTATTCGTATTCTCGCCCGTCTTACCGATGCCGGAGTCGACTCTCTGGGCATCTTAGGTTCAACCGGTAGCTACGCTTATCTCAGCCGTGAGCAGCGCAGACGAGTGGTGCAGGTGGCGAAGGCGCATGCGGGGTCGATCCCGATGATGGTCGGCGTCGGCGCCATTGCGACTAACGAGGTGCTACGCCTGGTGGAGGATGCTCAGGAGGCAGGGGCGGATGCGTTATTACTGCCGATGATGTCCTATCAGCCGCTTTCCGCGGAGGAGATCTTTGCCTTTTACGAAGAAGTTTGCCGGCATGTCTCGGTGCCGGTTTGCCTGTATGACAATCCCCGCACTACCCACGTAATGCTGGCGGATGAGCTGCAGGGGCGCATCGCCGCCTTGCCGGCCATTGCCTCGATTAAAATTCCCGGCCTGCCCGCGCCACAGGCGAGCGAACGTGTTGCGGCCCTGCGTCAGCATCTTCCCTCTCGCGTTACGCTTGGCGTCAGCGGCGATGCATGGACCACTGCCGGGTTGCAGGCCGGCTGCGAAGCCTGGTATTCGGTCTGCGGCGGACTCTTTCCCCGCTGCTCACTGGCGCTGGTAAGAGCGATACGTAGCGGTGATGTGGCGCAGACTGCGGCACTGAATGAGCAGCTGGCCCCCCTATGGCGATGCTTTGATCGCTATGGTGGTAGCCTGCGAGTGATAGCCAGCGCCGCAGCGATGCTCGGACTCTGCGATCCAGACTCGCTTCCCCGTCCTTTGCTTTCGTTAGGGGAGGAGGCCTGTCGTGAGGTGGCGTCGGCGCTGCGCGGCCTGGCCTGATCGCGTATCGTTGACACCGGCGCAATAGGTATCGCCGGGTGGCTTTCTGTTGGCAATTCGGCTACTGTAGGCCCGATTTTTACCATGCGAGCCTGTGAATGAATACCGGACCTTTGAACGAAAACGAACTGGAATGGCTGGATGACACTCTGGCGAAATACGCCGCCGAAGGCGCCATTCTGGATGTCTCTGAACTGGATGGCCTGCTGACGGCGATCCTCTCTGCGCCGACCGACATCGAACCCGCTCAGTGGCTGCTGGCGATTTGGGGCGGGGCGGATAATGTCCCGCGCTGGGCCAACGATCGCGAGCGCGATCGCTTTGTCAATCTGACGCTGCAGCATATGAGCGATATCGCCGAACGGCTGGAGTCTTATCCCGATCAGTTCGAACCGCTGTTCGGCACCCGCGAAGCGGAAGGTCAGGAGCTGACCATAGTTGAGGAGTGGTGCTTTGGCTATCTGCGCGGCGTGGCGCTGAGCGACTGGTCGACGTTGCCCGCTGAACTCCAGCCGGAGCTGGACGCTATCGCGCTCCACGGCAGCGAAGAACAGTTTAGCGCGCTGGATAATCTGACGGCGGATGAATTTATCGCCAGCATTGAGCGTATCACGCCGGCGGCGCTGGCGCTTTACCAGTACTGGATAGCGAATCCGCAGCCGGTGGAGGCCCCGCAGCCAATAAGAAATGAAGCGAAAGTCGGACGCAACGATCCCTGCCCATGCGGCAGCGGTAAAAAGTATAAGCAGTGTTGCTTAGCGAAATGAACAAGGGGCCAGCAGGCCCCTTTTTTATCCCACCGCGGGCAACAACCCGGCAGCGATGCTGAACTGAATAGCCACGATGCCGATCCCGCACAGCAGAACCAGCCATAGCGTCGGTGCGCCGCCGGCGACCCGCCAGGTAGCCTGCGGATGCTCTCGGCGACTCTTCATGACCAGCAGGGCCGGCATTATCAGCGCCAGCACGGCTAATGCCACCCCGGCGTAGCCGAGGGCCATGACGAAACCGCGGGGATAGAACAGGGCGAACGCCAGCGGCGGCAGGAAGGTGATTATCCCGCTCTGCAGACGCCCGCCGACGCTGTTTTTACGCTGAAACATATCCGCCAGATAATCAAACAGGCCGAGCGAGACGCCGAGGAATGACGTCGCCAGCGCAAGGTCGGCAAACAGGTGAACGGCCAGCTCCACATGCGGTGACGCCACCACTTCGCGGATCGCCTCCAGCAGGCCGTTCAGACCAGCGTTATTTGCCAGCAGGGCGGTAAAGGCCGGGGCGTCGATACTGCCCAGCGTCGCCAGCTGCCAGAAAATATAGGCCACCAGAGGAATAAAGCTGCCGATGATAAATACCCGGCGCAATTTGCGAATATCCCCCCCCAGATAGCTGACGATGCTCGGGACGCTGCCGTGAAAACCAAAGGAGGTGAAAATCACCGGAATGGCCGACAGGGCCAGGCCTTGCTCAACCGGCAGCGTCAGCAGGTTCACCTGATGAATGTGCGGCATCAGCAGGGCCAGCATAATCACCAGGAAGACGATTTTGGCGCTAAACAGGAAGCGATTGAACAGATCCACCAGCGCGGTGCCAATGCACACTACCGCCCCGCCGAGGAGGGTGAAGATCAGTACGCCTGCGGCCGGCGGTAGCTGCCAGTCCAGCCACTGGTTGAGGCTGGAAGCGAGTAATTCACCGGCGCCACTGATATAGGCTGCCGTGAGGGCGTACAGCAGAAACAGCATGCAGAATCCGGTAACCCACTGCCCATAACGGCCCAGATAGCGCGCCGCCAGAGAACCGAGCCCCATATCGGCAGGGACATGCTGGTAGACTTCCAGCAGCAAAAGGGCGGTATAGCACATCAATGCCCACAGGGTGAAAAGTAAACCCAACGTGACGGTAAAGCCGACGCCTGCGGCGGCCAATGGCATTGCCAACATTCCTGCACCGATGGTGGTGCCAGCTACGATTAAAATACTGCCCAGAGTGCGGTTTTTCACGCTTTTCGCTATCCCTACAGCAAATAACAATAAATTATG
The DNA here is from genome assembly GCF_021184225.1 of Klebsiella sp. KPN54798. Lineage (NCBI taxonomy): Bacteria > Pseudomonadati > Pseudomonadota > Gammaproteobacteria > Enterobacterales > Enterobacteriaceae > Klebsiella > Klebsiella sp. KPN54798. The sequence continues at coordinate 1,981,892 of NZ_CP089234.1, forward strand.
CCGCGCAGAGTAGGGGATATTACGGCTTTCGTCAAATCGGGATTACAAGTTGTGTAATGAAATGTTTACATAATAAGGGGGCGAAAGCCTGCGCTGGCGCAAGGCGCGGGTTGACAGTCTGGCCTAAGCTGGCGGTTTTTGCAGGAGGGGTTATGTCTTCTATTCATGGTCATGAAGTTTTACAGATGATGCTCGCCTCGGGTGAGTCCTGGACGGTCGCCTCGCTGGAGGCCGCCATTCGCCGCCGCTTTGGCGAAGAGGCGCGGTTTCACACCTGTTCAGCAGAGAATCTAAGCGCCGCACAGTTGGTAGCGTTTTTAGAGAAAAAAGGCAAATTTATTGCCAGAGAGGAAGGTTTTACTACCGCAGAAAATAAGATCTGCCGACATTAAGAGGGCCGCGACACGGACTGTCGCGGCGCGGGGGATTAATTCTGCGCGTCGAGGGTAGCCAGCTCTTTATCGATAAAGTACAGACCTTCGCCGCTTTTTCCAGCGAGGGTCAGTTTATCGATCACCGATTTAAATAATTTCTCTTCTTCATGCTGTTCAGCAACATACCACTGCAGGAAATTAAAGGTCGGGTAATCCTGGCTGGTCATGGCCGCGTGCGCCAGTTCATTTATTTTTTGCGTGATCAGCTGCTCATGCTCGTAGGTCTGGCGGAACAGCTCGTCGAGTGAGGCATATTCGGCAAACGGGGAGGCGATAGCGTTGATCCGCGGCAGGCTGCCGGTGTCGGTTAGATAGTCGAACAGGCGCTGCATATGGGTCATCTCTTCCTGAGCATGGCGACGCAGGAAGGCCGCGGCGCCTTCAAAACTGTGGTAACTGCACCAGGCGCTCATCTGCTGATAAAGAAGAGAAGAATAGAGTTCAAGATTCATCTGTTCATTCAGTTTGTCAATCATGTCCGTTTTCAGCATCGTTGCACTCCTGGAATTAAATAATAGATGTTATTGGCTGCCACTATAATTTGTTATTTAATTATTTGCAAAAAGTAAATTTAAAAATGTTTTATTTAAAATGCTAATGGGAATAACACGCATTGGCAGTTTAATAATAAATGAGAATGCTTTTAATTTATTATTCATTATTGCCTGGGCGGTCAGGATTTTGTCGCCGGCGGGTGGTAAGGGAGGACGAAGCGGATACGCCAGCATGCAGAGGGCTGAGGTCAACAGACAAAGGGAGCCTGCGAAAGTGTGAAGCACTGCGTAAATTTTAAAACAACTTTTCATAAAATTTGAAAGTTTGTTTTCAAGGTAGTAGAGTGCAGTCAACGCCAATGACATTCTGCGGGCAGGCCCGCACAGCATTCAGGAGAGTAAACCATGAAGATTGCACTGATGATGGAGAACAGCCAGGCGAACAAAAACGCCATCATCCTCAAGGAGCTTAACGCGGTTGCCGACGAAAAAGGATTCCCGGTCTATAACGTCGGCATGAGCGATGAGAACGATCATCATCTGACCTACATCCATCTTGGGATCATGGCCAGTATTCTGCTGAATTCGAAAGCAGTTGACTTCGTGGTCACCGGCTGCGGTACCGGTCAGGGGGCGCTGATGTCGCTGAACATCCATCCGGGCGTGGTCTGCGGCTACTGTATCGATCCGGCGGATGCGTTCCTGTTTGCCCAGATCAACAACGGTAATGCGCTGTCGCTGCCGTTTGCCAAAGGCTTCGGCTGGGGCGCCGAACTGAATGTGCGGTTTATCTTTGAAAAAGCCTTTACCGGCCGCAACGGCGAAGGCTATCCGCCGGAGCGCAAAGAACCGCAGGTGCGCAATGCCGGGATCCTCAACCAGGTCAAAGCAGCAGTAGTAAAAGAGAACTACCTCGATACCCTGCGCGCCATCGATCCGCAGCTGGTGAAAACCGCAGTCTCCGGCCCACGCTTCCAGCAGTGCTTCTTCGAAAACTGCCAGGATAAAGCAATCGAAGACTTTGTTCGCCAGATCGTCGCTTAACCGTCATCAGGGCCAGCGCCGCTGGCCCTTCCGTCGTTTATTTTTTCTTCTATTTCTTCTTCTCCGACACGCTGCTGCCGGCCGTTTTGGCCAGATGCAGGCTGTCGATCATCCCTACCAGACAGATCAAGGCGATAAACACAAACGACAGGCGGAAGCTGATCCCCGGTAGTTCAGTAAGATGCAGCCAGTCGCCGACCTGCTCGCCCAGGCGAATGCCAATCGCCCCGAGCGTGATCCCCAGCCCTACCGCCAGCTGCGACGCGGTACTGAACAGCGTATTAGCATCACTCATCTGCGCGGCGGGGACATCGGCGAAGGCCAGCGTGCTTACACCGGTAAACTGGATTGAGCGAAACACCCCGCCGAGATAAAGGATCAGCATGATGGCCCAGACCGGCGTCTGCGGCGTAAGCAGCGCGCAAGCCAGCAGCGAACAGACGTTCAACGCGCCATTGATCAGCAATAGCCGACGAAAGCCCAGCCAGCGAATGAGCGGTGTGGTGGCGGGTTTAATGGTTAAATTACCGACAAACACCGCCAGCACCAGCAGGCCGGAATGAAAAGGATCCATACCGAATCCCACCTGGAACAGCAGGGGGAGCAGAAAAGGCACCGCGCTGATGGAGGCCCGGAACAACGAGCCGCCGTACATTGTCACCCGGAACGTCGGCACCTGCAGGGCGTCGAGACGAACCATAGGCGCCGCCGCCCGGCGGAAATGACGAATGGAATATAACAGACAGCCGAAGCCAAGCGCGGCGAGAGCCAGCGTCGGCCAGATCTGCGGCTGGCGATCGCCGAGCCGCTCCATCGCGGTCACCAGACTGACCATCGCGACCGAGGTAGTGATAAATCCGCTGAGATCGAAGGAGCGCCGTTCCGTTTCGCGAATATCAGGGATAATGCGCAGCGAAAGGATGATGGCGGCAAGGCCCAGCGGGACATTGATAAAGAAGATCCAGTGCCAGCTGGCGTAGCGGGTTATAAAGCCGCCCAAAGGCGGGCCGATAATGGGGGCCACCAGCGCCGGCCAGGTCAGGGTGGCGATGGCCTTGATCAGCTGGTGTTTCGGCGTGGTGCGTAGCACCGCAAGGCGACCAACGGGGACCATCAGCGCGCCGCCGACTCCCTGAAGGATACGCATGGCGACAAAGATATGCACCTCGGTGGAGAGGCCGCAGAAGACCGAGGCAAGGGTAAAGATCGCCAGGGCGAGAGTAAAAATAGCCCGGGCGCCGAAGCGATCGGCTATCCAGCCGCTGGCCGGGATCAGGACCGCAAGGGTAATCAGATAGGCGCTGATGCCGATATTCAGTTCGACCGCGGTGACGCCAAAATCCCTTGCCATATCGGGCAGGGCGGTGGCGATCACCGTCCCGTCGAGAAACTCCATAAAAAAGGCACCGGCCACCAGCAGCGCCGGCGCTGAAAAAGCACGTTCATCGCGGGAAGAGATCGCGGTATTCATGTTGTCACTGCCATCAAGAGTGTGATCCTGTGCAAAGCGGCAGGAGACGACCCGCCAGCCAGTAGGGTAGATAAAAAAACCTGCGACGGCAGGTTTTATTATCGTTAACGATTTAGGGTACTATTACGCTCCTGAAAAAAGGAGTAATTAATGTCTCAACATCTTACCGAACACGACGAGCTGGTTTCCGATGTGGTTGCCTGCCAGCTGGTTATCAAACAGATCCTCGATGTCATTGACGTCATTGCGCCGGTGGAAGTGCGTGAAAAAATGACCACTCAGCTGAAAGCTATCGACTTCGCCAGCCATCCGGCCTCTGCCGATCCGGTGACCCTTCGCGCGGTGCAAAAAGCGATCGCGTTGATTGAGCTGAAGTTTACTCCACAGGAAGAAACGCATTAATACCAGGCCTCGCCGGATACCGGCGGGGCCTTCTTCTTTAATGGGAAACGACGGTCTGCGCAGGCGCAGGGGCAGCATCTTTGAACAATTTGCTGTTGCCCCAGCACTCTTCGTAGCGATGGCCGACCAGATCCTCCACGATAACCCGCACGTCCGGCGCAATATCGCTAATTTTGCCGCCCGCTTTTATCCGCGCGACTTCCTGCAGCACCACCAGATGGGCCTTCCGGTCCAGCTTCATCTGCTTGCTGAAGACGATGGCGGCCAGGGCTAATGCGATCACCCCGACGCAGAATACCACTGCGATAGCGGTCACCGCGCTTTCCGGTTGGCTGTGCGCTTTTGACTGGAAACCGTAGAAGCTCAGGATCGCCCCCATCGAGAACACCACAATCGAGCGCAGAATTTTTCCTGAGAAGGTCATGGCGCCGGCATAGATCCCTTCCCGCCGGCGTCCGGTGTAGATCTCATCGACATCGGCCAGGAAGGTGTAAACGGTCCAGGGTATATAGTAAACCCCGCCGGTACCCAGGCCGAACAGCACGGTAATGCCGAACATCAGCACTGTCGCCAGGCCGGACGGTAGATGGAAAAACCACAGCGAGGTATACAGCAGAACCGCGAAAATGACGATCCCCAGCGCCAGGATATAGGGTTTGCTGAAGCCCTTTTTCACGCACAGGCCGATAAACAGCGCCGTAGAGATCAGCTGCAGAATCGAGTTCAGGCTGTTCAGCCCGGCCACCATCGCTGGATCGTGTTGTAGAACGAAGATCACGAAATAGGTGAAGATGGAGGCAAACAGCCATTCCGCGCCAAAGCCGCACAGGTACATACCAAGATGTTTGCGGAATACGCGTAGATAAAAAGTCGAACGCATATCTTTCGCCAGCGACAGCAGGGTGCTCAGCAGTCCTTTTTTCGCGCTGGTTTCCACCTCTTCCCCGCGCTCACGCTCCCAGCTGCACAACCACAGGCAGGAAATAGCGACGATCAGGATCGCGCCATAGGTCAGACCGGTGAGGAAGAAAGGGGTGGCAGAATCTTTGCCATACAGCAGAATGAACTGGCCGGGAATAAACGCCGCGAGGAAGTTGGCCAGCTTACCAAAGATAGCTTTATAGCCGGTCAGTTTTGAACGCAGTGAGAAATCATCGGTCATCTCTGTCGCCAGCGTTTCATAAGGCACCATGATAGAGGTGTAGATGATCTCAAACACCACATAGGTGCTAAGGTAGTACCAGAAACTCAGGCCTTCCACCCACAGCAGCGGGTAGAACATCATCAGCGGAATACCGATTAGCAGAAAGAAACGCCGGCGGCCGAAGCGCTTGCCCAGGCGCGTTTTGCCAAAATTATCCGTCAGATAGCCCATCAGCGGGTTGCTGATAGCGTCAATGATGCTGGCGACGGAGAAGATAAATGAGGCCTCGATCAGCGTCAGGCCGCAAAAGGTCGTATAAAAATAGAGTAGCCATGCGCCGCTTATCGCCAGTGCGCCGCTCCCTAACAGATTTCCGCCGCCGTAGGCTAACTGATGGCGTAACAAGATCGGTCTTCCCTGAAGCCCTTCAGAGGCTGAAGCCGTGTATCTAGCCATAAAAAATAAACCTCGTGTTTTATATTTTTGAAACACTGTTTTTATATTTCTTTATGGTTCGTCAAAAAGTGACCGCGCTCACTAATCCCCCTTATGGGGTAACGGTGATGAGGGAATGGGATCGAGTTAAAACTTTTTTATTCTTGAAAGGAATAATAGGGGAGAAAAAATAGACGTAATGGATTAATAAACCGGGCGGGGTAGCGCAGACGCGCTCCCCCTGGCAGAGCGATAAAGGCTTGATTAATGCGCTTTCTGCGCTTCTCCAACGATAGCCATCAGACGCCGATCGGTCTGCTCCATCCCGAGACCGGCTTTATCGGCATTACGAATTTCCTCAAGCACGCTTTGCAATAGCAGGCCATCCTGCTGCTGCTCTTCCGCCAACAGCGTGAGAAACCGCCAGGTGCTGTCATCGCTTTGCGCTTTGGCTTCCTGAGCGAGACCGCTCAGCAGACGACTGCGCTGTTGGTAATCGCTCAGGGTTTGGGTAAACAGATCTTCCAGCGAGGTGCACTCAGGGTTACAGGCGTGGTCGGGATTGACGATCGGCCAGCTGCCGGCTTTTTTCAGGTAGTCAAATACGCGCATGGTGAGGGTGATGCTGCTTTGCGCGCGGGTGCGCAGAAACGTCGCGGCGCCGTCGAAGCGATGCCGGGCGCACCACTCGCTTAAGTTCAGGTAAACGTTAGAGGCGTGAAACTCAAGATTCATTTGGGTGTTTAGCTTTTGTGCCATTCCTGGAACTGCCATAAAAAATATCCTTATTAACCGGGAAGGGGTTACTGGTGCGCGTCAGCGGATCCTGCGGATAACTACAAGATAAAATAGTGACACGCGGCACTGTTGCAGAATAATAAAACTCTACACATTCCGTATGAGTCGGGTATTTTTTCCATTTGCCGACGATTTAAGAATACTCGCTCAACGAAATTAAGAAAACTCTCAAGCGCGGTAATTTACGTTTTGTTACACCATTATTTGTGCAAACTACCAGGGCTGAGATTGTGCGCCGTTGGCAGGGGCTCGCTGGTTTCAGATTGGTTATAAGATATAAGTATTTGACTACGAGATTCGTCGTAGAAGAGAACGGAATAAGTTATTTCATTAGTAATGTTTCAGGTTGATGATCATTATTTTTATTTTTTGTTGCAGGCGCTTTTATCAAGAGGAATATATTTTTTCTATTCGGAATAAATTACGCCAAAGATCCGTTTTTTCGCGATATTAAGCGGGCCATGTGGCTCAGCGGTGCGAGGTGGGTTGCCATTTGAGTGGCGCACAGGCGATCGCCCGCAGCAACGCCGTCAATCGCTGATGATAACAGTGCTGTAACCCACCGTTAAACATCCTCTGACAACACAAGGATAAGCCTGCTGATGGTATAGATGATCCTGCTATGCCCCGGTAAAATTGTATGACAATTGTGTCATTTTTTATGTCATTTTTTGCTAAATGTATGTACGCAATTACTGTAATTCCGCGATGTGATAATGCTCTCGTATGGAGAAATAATTTCCGGGTATTACTACTCTAACAACGGCAGTGGGGAATGCGATTTTTCTAATGCCTTGTTTTGATGCCGATTAAATTGTTAATTCCGATTTTTCCCTACATGAAAGCGAATTAAAGCTGGAGTTTACCATGCACAAATTTACTAAAGCGCTGGCGGCCATTGGTCTCGCTGCGGTTATGTCACAATCAGCTATGGCGGAAAATCTTAAACTGGGTTTTCTGGTGAAACAGCCGGAAGAGCCATGGTTTCAGACTGAGTGGAAATTTGCTGATAAAGCAGGAAAAGATTTAGGCTTTGACGTTATTAAAATTGCGGTTCCGGATGGGGAGAAAACCCTGAATGCCATTGACAGCCTGGCGGCCAGCGGCGCGAAGGGCTTTGTCATCTGTACCCCCGATCCCAAGCTCGGGTCGGCGATTGTCGCCAAAGCGCGTGGCTATGACATGAAGGTGATTACCGTCGATGACCAGTTCGTCAATGCGAAGGGCAAACCGATGGAGAGCGTACCGCTGGTGATGATGGCGGCGAGCGAAATTGGCGCCCGTCAGGGGCAGGAACTCTATAAAGAGATGCAAAAGCGCGGCTGGGATGTCAAAGACACCGCCGTAATGGCGATCACCGCCGATGAGCTGGATACCGCGCGCCGTCGCACCACCGGCTCCATCGATGCCCTGAAGGCGGCCGGCTTCCCGGACGCGCAAATCTACCGCGTGCCGACAAAATCCAACGATATCCCGGGAGCGTTCGACGCCGGTAACTCGATGCTGGTCCAACATCCGCAGGTTAAACACTGGCTGATCGTCGGGATGAACGACAACACCGTCCTCGGCGGCGTACGCGCGACCGAAGGTCAGGGCTTTAAAGCTCCCGATGTGATTGGCATCGGCATCAACGGCGTGGATGCCGTTAACGAACTGTCGAAGGCGCAGCCGACCGGCTTCTATGGTTCTCTGCTGCCAAGCCCGGATATCCACGGCTACAAAACCAGCGAAATGCTCTACAACTGGGTCACCAAGGGCGTCGAGCCGCCGAAGTTCACGGCGGTGACCGATGTGGTGTTGATTACCCGCGATAACTTCAAAGAAGAGCTGGCGAAAAAAGGGCTGTAACAGCCTGATTAAACTGGCCCCCGCCGCGGCGCGGGGGCTGAGTGCAGAAGAGCGGAGTCGTTATGCAACAGTCTACCCCTTATCTCTCATTTCGCGGCATCACCATGACGTTCCCTGGCGTAAAGGCCTTGTCCGATATCAGTTTTGACTGCTACCCGGGACAGATCCACGCGCTGATGGGCGAAAATGGCGCAGGCAAATCGACGCTGTTGAAAATTCTCAGCGGCAACTATATCCCGACCGCGGGCCATCTGCAGATCGGCGGCCAGCAGATGGCATTCGCCAATACCATGGAGGCGCTGAACGCCGGCGTGGCAATTATCTACCAGGAGCTGCATCTGATCCCGGAGATGACCGTCGCCGAAAATATCTATCTTGGTCAGCTGCCGCACAGAGGCGGCATCGTCAATCGCTCGCTGCTCAACTATGAGGCCCGCCTGCAGCTGGAGCATCTGGGTCTGGATATCGACCCGGAGACGCCGCTGAAATATCTCTCCATTGGTCAATGGCAGATGGTGGAGATTGCCAAAGCGCTGGCGCGTAACGCCAAGATTATCGCGTTCGATGAGCCGACCAGCTCGCTCTCCGCCAGAGAGATCGACAACCTGTTTCGCGTCATCCGCGAGTTGCGGGAGGAGGGAAGGGTCATCATCTATGTTTCACACCGGATGGAAGAGATTTTTGCCCTCAGCGATGCCATCACCGTCTTTAAAGATGGCCGCTACGTTTGCACCTTTGACGATATGCCGAGCGTCAGCCACGACGCCCTGGTCCAGGCAATGGTAGGCCGCAATCTGGGCGATATTTATGGCTGGAAGCCTCGCCCCTATGGCAAGGAGCGGCTGCGCCTGGAGGAGGTCAAAGCGCCGGGCGTGCGCACGCCGGTTAGTCTCTCGGTGCGCAGCGGTGAAATTGTCGGTTTGTTCGGACTGGTAGGTGCCGGGCGCAGCGAACTAATGAAAGGCCTGTTTGGCGGCACGCAGATAACCGGCGGTCAGGTGTATATCGATGGCCAGCCCGTCTCCATTCGCAAACCGGCCCAGGCCATCCAGGCCGGGATGATGCTGTGCCCGGAGGATCGTAAAGCGGAGGGGATTATTCCGGTGCATTCCGTGCGCGATAACATCAATATCAGCGCCCGGCGCAAGCATATTCACGCTGGCTGCCTGATCAACAACGCCTGGGAGGCGGACAACGCCGATCAACATATCCAGTCGCTGAATATTAAAACGCCGGGCCCGGAACAGCTGATTATGAACCTGTCGGGCGGCAACCAGCAGAAAGCGATCCTTGGCCGCTGGCTGTCGGAAGAGATGAAGGTGATCCTGCTTGATGAGCCAACCCGCGGCATCGACGTCGGCGCCAAACATGAAATTTACAATGTGATCTATGGCCTCGCCGCCTCCGGTGTCGCCGTGGTGTTTGCCTCCAGCGACCTGCCGGAAGTGCTGGGCGTCGCTGACCGCATCGTGGTGATGCGCGAAGGACAAATCGCCGGCGAACTGCTGCATGAAGAAGCCAATGAACAGCAGGCGTTAAGCCTTGCGATGCCAACAGTGAGCCAGGCTGTCGCCTGAGTAAGGAGTAAATGATGTCATCAGTGACTACGTCCGGGGCTACCCGCTCAACCTTTAGCTTTGCCCGCATCTGGGATCAGTTTGGCATGCTGGTGGTGTTTGCGGTGCTGTTTATCGGCTGTGTGATTTTTGTGCCCAACTTTGCTTCATTCGTCAATATGAAAGGGCTGGGGCTGGCGATCTCGATGTCCGGGATGGTGGCCTGCGGCATGCTGTTTTGCCTGGCCTCCGGCGATTTTGACCTGTCGGTGGCGTCGGTTATCGCCTGCGCCGGGGTCACCACCGCGGTGGTGATTAATCTCAGCGAAAGCCTGTGGCTGGGGATCGCCGCAGGCCTGTTGCTGGGGGCGCTTAGTGGCCTGGTTAACGGCTTTGTCATTGCGCGCCTTAAGATCAACGCGCTGATCACCACGCTGGCCACCATGCAGATTGTCCGCGGCCTGGCCTATATTATCTCCGACGGCAAAGCGGTGGGGATCGAAGATGAACGTTTCTTCACCCTCGGCTATGCCAATTGGTTTGGTTTGCCGGCGCCGATCTGGCTGACCGTCGCCTGCCTGGTGGTTTTCGGATTATTACTAAACAAAACCACCTTTGGCCGTAATACGCTGGCTATTGGCGGCAATGAAGAGGCGGCGCGCCTGGCCGGCGTCCCGGTGGTGCGCACCAAGATTATTATCTTTGTGCTCTCCGGTCTGGTATCGGCCGCAGCGGGTATCATTCTGGCGTCGCGGATGACCAGCGGCCAGCCGATGACCTCGATTGGCTATGAGCTGATTGTTATTTCGGCCTGCGTGCTGGGCGGAGTGTCGCTGAAGGGCGGGATCGGCAAGATCTCCTACGTGGTGGCCGGGATCCTGATCCTCGGAACCGTGGAAAATGCGATGAACCTGCTGAATATCTCGCCATTCTCACAATACGTCGTGCGCGGGGTGATCCTGCTGGCGGCGGTGATCTTCGACCGCTACAAACAAAAAGCCAAACGTGCGGCCTGAATTTAAACCGAACTTTTTAGTTTACAGAGTAATTGCCGCCAGCGCCCGTTTCGCTGGCGGTAACTATCAAAAATGGCGAGGTTGGTCACACTGTCTATACTTACATGGCTCACATATAATTAACAACCAGCTTCGGCTGGCCATGATAAGGAGGAAACAGGGTGGATAACCAGATATCTGTACCGCCTGCGCTAACCGGAAACTACGCTTTTTTCTTTGACCTCGACGGTACTCTTGCCGATATCCAGCCGCACCCCGATCAGGTGGTGATACCCGACAGCACGCTGCAGGCGCTCAATGCGCTGGCCCAGCAGCAGGGGGGCGCGGTGGCATTGATTTCAGGGCGCTCAATGGCTGAACTTGACGCGCTAACCCATCCCTGGCGGCTACCGCTGGCCGGCGTTCACGGGGCCGAGCGCCGTGATATCAATGGTAAAACCTACATCGTCTCTCTGCCGACAGCGCTGCGCGATGAGATCGCGGCTGAGCTGACGTCGGCGCTGGAAGCGCTCCCGGGATGTGAGCTGGAGAGTAAAGAGATGGCTTTCGCGCTCCACTATCGCCAGGCCCCGCAGCAGCAGAGCGCCGTGCTGGAGCTGGCGCAGCGGATTGTTCAGCGCTATCCGCTGCTGGCGTTACAGCTTGGCAAGTGCGTGGTGGAGATTAAACCCCGCGGCGTCAACAAAGGGGAGGCGATTACCGCGTTCATGCAGGAGGCACCATTCGCCGGCCGCGAACCGGTTTTTGTCGGCGATGATTTGACCGACGAGGCGGGATTCAGCGTCGTTAATCAACTGCAGGGAATGTCGGTAAAAGTTGGCGCCGGGGAAACTCAGGCGCATTGGCGGTTGGCGGATGCCGCCGCTGTAAGGACGTGGTTGCAACATCTGGCGTATGACGCGCAAACCGAAAGGAGGGATGACCATGAGTCGTTTAGTCGTAGTCTCTAACCGTATCGCCTTACCGGACGATAAAAAATCGAGCGCTGGCGGTCTGGCCGTCGGCATCCTGGGGGCACTGAGAGCGGCGGGGGGTCTGTGGTTTGGCTGGAGCGGCGAGATTGGCGATGACCAGCAGCCGCTCAAGCAGGTCTCCCGCGGGAATATTTCCTGGGCGTCGTTCAACCTTAATGAACGGGACCATGATGAATACTACAACCAGTTCTCTAACGCCGTGCTGTGGCCGGCTTTCCACTATCGCCTTGATCTGGTCAGCTTTCAGCGCGAAGCCTGGGAGGGATATCTGCGGGTTAACGCCATGCTGGCGGACAAGCTTCTGCCGCTGATTGAGCCAGACGATACGCTGTGGATCCATGATTACCATCTTCTGCCCTTCGCCAGCGAGCTGCGTAAGCGCGGAGTGAACAATCGCATCGGGTTTTTCTTACATATTCCGTTCCCGACGCCGGAGATTTTTAACGCTCTGCCGCCGCACGCTGAGCTGCTGGAGCAACTGTGCGATTACGATCTGCTGGGCTTCCAGACCGAAAGCGACAGAACCGCTTTTCTCGACAGCATTGCTATGCAGATTCGCCTATCCGACCTCGGCGATAAACGCTATCAGGCATGGGGTAAGGCGTTCAGTACCGAGGTTTATCCGATAGGGATCGATCCGGACGAAATTACGCGCAACGCTAAAGGTCCGCTGCCGCCGAAGCTGGCCCAGCTGAAGAACGAGCTGAAAAATGTGAAGAATATCTTCTCCGTGGAGCGTCTTGACTATTCGAAAGGGTTGCCGGAGCGATTCCTCGCCTACGAGACGCTGCTCGAGAAGTACCCTCAGCACCACGGCAAAATCCGTTATACCCAGATCGCGCCGACCTCCCGCGGCGATGTGCAGGCCTATCAGGATATCCGCCACCAGCTGGAAACCGCAGCCGGACGCATCAACGGACAGTTTGGTCAGCTTGGCTGGACACCGCTCTACTATCTGAATCAGCATTTTGATCGTAAGCTGCTGATGAAGGTCTTCCGCTACTCTGACGTCGGGCTGGTGACGCCGCTACGCGATGGTATGAATCTGGTGGCGAAGGAGTACGTCGCGGCGCAGGATCCGGATAACCCTGGCGTACTGGTCCTGTCGCAGTTTGCCGGGGCGGCGCAGGAGCTGACCAGCGCCCTGATCGTCAATCCTTACGATCGCGACGAGGTTGCCGCCGCGCTGGATCGCGCGCTCAGCATGCCGCTGGCGGAACGTATCGCCCGTCATTCAGCGATGCTGGACGTGATCAGAGAAAATGATATTCATAACTGGCAGGCGCGCTTTGTCGAGGATCTGCAGCATATTTCACCGCGCAGCGAGGAGAGCCGTCTGCGGGGGAAGATAGCCACCTTCCCTAAACTGGCCTAGTTCAGGAAAAGGGCTAACCGGCGTTAGCCCTTTTCAAGGGAAACCAACAGGACATCAACGCCGCAGCTGCCGACGATATTTTTCGCCGAGCAGGTGGCGCGTGAGAAGAGGGAATGGTTGTGATTGCCGCAGATCACCAGATCAACACGGTGTGACCGGCAGAAGTCCTTAATATGATGGCCTAGCTCGCCGCAGGCGATGGTCATTCTTTCTATTGGGTAGTCCGCGTGGCGAGCCAGCTCATTGAGAAACTCCCGCGTCTCTTCCTGCATCACTTCGCGCAGATTCTCCATCATCGGTGCGGCGAACTGGTTATACAGCTCCGGATCCGTAGCGAGAGTGATTAAGCTCACTTTCGCGTTAACGGGGCGGGCTATCGACACCGCTTTTTTAATTAACACCTGACTCTCCGGCGTTGGCGCGACGGCAACCAGCAGATGGGTATAAGGCATCTGGCCTCCTTGAGATACGCGGAATAACCCTTTCTTCCATTCTTTACTCCTGTTTCCTCGACTGCGCAAGGGCCGATCCCGGGATTTGCGAGCCTGTTCGTCAGTCGGCGACCTTCCAGCCAGATCACATCAATGAACCTGCCTTTTGATTAAAAAGAAATGCTGTTTTATAAATGAGTGAAGTGGCGACGTCATCTCTTTGTCATTTTGCCACCGGCGACTGTTCCGTGGCAAAAGTACAAAGGTAACCTCCTTTCACAGCTTTTAGTGTAGCCAGGTACCCACTCCCTTCCGGTGGCAAATCCGGAACGATTGTCGGCGTTCTTTTAAAAAAAGACACAGGATCACGGCGATGAAAACACGAAAAATTGGACTGGCTAACTATCTGGCCTACGGCGCGGGCGATTTTCTCGGCGCCGGCACGACGGCGCTAACCGCCGCATGGCTGCTCTACTTTTACACGACCTTTTGCGGACTGACCCCGATTGAGGCCACGCTTATTTTTGCTGCCGCCCGCGTGCTGGACGCGGTGGTAAGCCCGCTGATGGGCTTTCTCACCGATAACTTTGGCACCACCTGGCTTGGTAAGCGCTTCGGCCGCAGAAAATTCTTTATTCTGCTCGGCATCCCCTGCGTATTCAGCTATTCAGCGATGTGGGTCGGCGAGATGGGCTTCTGGTACTACCTGGCGACCTATCTGCTGTTTGATATGGTCTATACCATGATTCTGGTGCCCTATGAGACGCTGGTGCCGGAGATGACCGATGACTTTAAACAGAAAACCAAATTCTCCGGCGCGCGCATTTCGATGGCGCAGATGTCGGCGATTTTAGCCTCCTTCCTGCCGGGGATCCTTCTCTCCTGGCTCGGCAAAGATAATGCCAGCTCGTTCTTCTATGCCAGTCTGGTGTTCTCGGTGCTGTGCGCGGTGATGCTGACTCTGGTCTGGTGTTTCACCTGGGAACGACCGCGGGAGGCGTGGTCGGAAGCGGCCCTGCGGGCGGAAGCGGAAAAACAAAACTTAACCCTTGCTCAGAGCCTCAATCGCCTGGTGATTGAGCTGAGTTCTACGCTGCGGATAAAAATTTTCCGCCAGCACCTCGGCATGTATCTGGGGGGCTATATCGCCCAGGACGTCTTCAATGCCGTGTTTACCTATTACGTGGTCTTTGTTCTGATGCAGGAAGCCGCCGTCGCCTCGAACCTGCTGGGGACGATGGCCATCTTCCAGTTTATTGCAGTAATCGCCATGATCCCGCTGTGCATTCGTTTTGGCCCCGCGCCGTCGTACCGCATGGTGGTGGTCCTGTTTGGCCTGAGCTCACTCTCCTACGCGCTGCTCTATTACGCCGGACTGAGCGACGTCTATTCCTTATTGCTGCTCATCTCTGCTGTCGCCGGACTGGGACGCGGCGGGATAAATTACGTACCGTGGAATACCTACACCTATATTGCCGACGTCGACGAAGCGATCACCGGCCAGCGCCGGGAGGGGATTTTTGCCGGCATCATGACCCTGACCCGCAAAGCCTCGCAGGCGGGGACGGTGATGCTGGTGGGGATCATTATGCAGTTGTCGGGGTTTGTTTCCGGGCAAAAAATACAGCCTGAAGGGGTCAGCCATACCATTCTGCTGATCCTCAGCGTCGGCACTCTGGTGGTGTTAGCCTGCGGCTTCCTCGTCTCGCTGCGCTTCAAGCTCAACCTGCACACCCACAGCGTCCTGCGCAGCGAGACCCTCAGAATGCGCGAGCTCGGCTACGCTCAGTCGGAACAGACCAGTGCGGAACACCGTGCGGTGGTCGAGCTGCTGGCGGGGATGCCTTACGACTGTCTGTGGGGCAATAACAATATTGGCTATCTGAATCGTCATAAACCTGCTGCCCCGGCGCTCATTAAGGGCGGCGCTTTGAATTCGACATATACCCGAGGTTAACAACATGAAAGTTTGGCCGGTCAAACATAGCCCATTACTGCGTCAGCCTGAGCGTTTTATCGCCCGCAGCGAACTGCAGGCGCTGATCCGCAACGTGACGCAAAACCTGGTGAATATTAAGGATGAGAGCGGGCAATTTTTACTACGCCTGGATGACGGGCGCGTGATCGATACCAAAGGCTGGGCCGGCTGGGAGTGGACCCACGGCGTTGGGCTGTACGGCATCTATCAGTATTACCAGCAAACCGGCGATATCGAGATGCGTGATATCATCGATCGCTGGTTTGCCGACCGCTTCGCCGAGGGGGCAACGACCAAAAACGTCAATACTATGGCCCCGTTTCTGACCCTGGCTTACCGCTTTGAAGAGACCGGCCGTATGGCGTATCTGCCGTGGCTGGAGAGCTGGGCGGAGTGGGCGATGCACGAGATGCCGCGCACCGAGCAGGGCGGTATGCAGCACATGACTCTGGCGGAGGAGAACCATCAGCAAATGTGGGATGACACGCTGATGATGACCGTGTTGCCGTTAGCCAAAATTGGCAAGCTGCTTAACCGCCCGCAGTATGTGGAGGAGGCAACCTACCAGTTCCTGCTCCATGTGCAGAACCTGATGGACCGGGAGACCGGGCTGTGGTTTCACGGCTGGAACTATGAGGGGCGGCATAACTTTGCCCGGGCGCGTTGGGCGCGGGGCAACAGCTGGCTCACCATGGTGATCCCGGATTTTCTGGAACTGGTGGATCTCCCCGAGGGGAACGCGGTACGGCGCTATCTGATTACAGTCCTCGACGCACAGATTGCCGCCTTAGCAGAATGCCAGGACGACAGCGGCCTGTGGCATACCTTGCTGGACGACCCGCACTCTTATCTTGAGGCCTCGGCGACCGCCGGCTTTGCCTACGGCATTCTCAAAGCGGTGCGCAAGCGTTATGTCGGGCAGCACTACGCCGGGGTGGCTGAAAAAGCGATTCGCGGAATTGTGCAGAATATTTCGCCGCAGGGGGAGCTGCTGCAGACCTCATTTGGCACCGGGATGGGGTCAGACCTCGATTTTTATCGCCAGATCCCGCTTACCTCGATGCCCTACGGTCAGGCGATGGCGATCCTTTGTCTGACGGAGTATCTACGCAAGTACTTCTGAGCAGGGCGCCCCGCTGGCGAGGCGCCGAATAAAACTAACCCGGCTTTCGCCGGGTTGCTTGTTACATACGCTCGACGGTTTCGATACCGAGGGTATCAAGACCCAGCTTGAGGGTTTTCGCCGTGAGCAGCGCCAGCTTCAGACGGCTGTTACGGGTCTCTTCGCTTTCCGCGCTGAGGATCGGGCAGTGCTCGTAGAAGCCGGAGAACAGGCCCGCCAGATCGTAGAGGTAGGCGCACATCACGTGCGGCGTCCCTTCGCGAGCGACCACGGAGAGGGTCTCTTCAAACTGCAGCAGGCGCGCGGCCAGCTGAGCTTCGCGATCTTCGGCGATGACCACCGGCGCGTCGATCATCGCGTTTTCGTCGATGCCGGCTTTGCGGAACACGGAGAGCACGCGGGTATAGGCATACTGCATATACGGCGCGGTGTTGCCTTCGAACGCCAGCATATTATCCCAGTCGAAGACGTAGTCGGTGGTGCGGTTTTTCGACAGGTCGGCATATTTAACCGCGCCGATACCCACCACTTTCGCCAGATTTTCCAGCTCGTCAGCCGACATATCCGGGTTCTTCTCGGCCACCAGGCGACGGGCGCGCTCCAGCGCTTCGTCCAGCAGATCCGCCAGCTTCACGGTACCGCCGGCGCGGGTTTTAAACGGCTTGCCGTCTTTCCCAAGCATCATACCGAACATATGGTGCTCCAGCGGCACGGAGTCCGGCACGTAGCCTGCCTTGCGCACGATGGTCCACGCCTGCATCAGGTGCTGGTGCTGACGAGAGTCGATGTAGTAGAGCACGCGGTCGGCGTGCAGCGTTTCATAGCGATACTTCGCACAGGCGATATCGGTGGTGGTATAGAGGTAGCCGCCATCCTTTTTCTGGATGATGACGCCCATCGGTTCGCCTTCCTTGTTTTTGTACTCATCAAGGAAGACCACGGTAGCGCCTTCGCTCTCAACCGCCAGCCCTTTGGCTTTCAGATCGGCGACGATCCCCGGCAGCATCGGGTTGTACAGGCTCTCACCCATCACGTCATCGCGGGTCAGGGTGACGTTCAGGCGATCGTAGGTGATCTGGTTCTGCGACATGGTGATGTCGACCAGCTTACGCCACATCTGCAGGAAGTACTCATCACCACCCTGCAGCTTAACCACGTAGCTGCGCGCGCGCTCGGCGAAGGCTTCGTCTTCGTCATAGTGCTTTTTCGCTTCGCGATAGAAACCTTCGAGGTCGGCCAGGGCCATTTCGCCGGCGTTTTCCTGCTGCTGTTTTTCCAGATACGCGATCAGCATCCCGAACTGGGTGCCCCAGTCGCCGACGTGGTTGGCGCGGATCACCTTATGACCCAGGAACTCCAGGGTACGGACTGAAGCATCGCCAATGATGGTCGAACGCAGATGGCCGACGTGCATCTCTTTCGCTACGTTGGGTGCCGAGTAGTCGACGACGATAGTCTGCGCCTGCGGTTTCGTGACGCCCAGGCGCTCAGACTGCAGCGCGCGGTTGACGTTGTCCGCCAGAAACGCGGGGTCGAGGAAAATATTGATAAAGCCCGGCCCGGCGATTTCAACCTTGTTGGCAATGCCGTTGAGGTCAAGATGAGACAGTACCTGCTCTGCAAGTTGTCGCGGCGCCATACCCAGCTTTTTGGCGACAGCCATCACGCCGTTGGCCTGATAGTCGCCGAACTGAACTTTTGCTGACTGGCGGACCTGGGGTTCGCAATCGGCAGGCGCGCCTGCCGCGATCAGGGCCTGGCTGACTTTTTCTGAGAGAAGAGCCTGAATATTCACCGGAATACCTTACGTGTAATGCGCCTGCCCCCGAGGGAGGCGGCGCCATAATGTGGACAAATTAGGGCGGGAGTATACTGCATTTGTCCCCGTCCGTCAGCATTGCGCGCGGCGCGCCGGCGTGCGCAATCCATCGCCGGTCAGTTGCCCATCAGCGGGGCGGTGGTTGGTCCGCAGGCCGAAACACGGTAAATTACCTTTTCATTACTGACGAGCATTATTGACGAGCAAACCCATGGCAAACTGGCAGCAAAATGAACAACTGGCCGATATTACGGCGGATCTCCCGCGATTTTCCGATGCGCTTGAGCGCTTCACTGCGCGACTGGGACTGGAGATCGCCGGGCTCGACGCCGACCATATCTCCCTGCGCTGTCATCAGAATACCACTGCGGAACGCTGGCGCCGCGGTCTGGAGCAGTGCGGCACCCTGCTGTCGGAGAATATGATCAACGGCCGGCCCATTTGCCTGTTCAAACTGGCGGAGCCGGTCTGCGTGGCGCACTGGCGCTTCCATATCGTTGAGCTGCCGTGGCCGGGTGAAAAGCGTTATCCCCATGAAGGCTGGGAGCATATCGAAATCGTCCTGCCCGGCGATCCGGCAACCTTAAATGCCCGCGCGCTGGCGCTGCTGGCCGATGACGGACTCAGCCAGCCGGGGATCGTGGTCAAAACCAGCTCGCCGAAAGGGGAGCATGAGCGCCTGCCGAATCCTACCCTGGCGGTGACTGACGGCAGCGTGACGGTCAAATTTCATCCGTGGTCTATTGAACAAATCGTCGCCAGCGAGCAAGCCGATACGTAACAGTGTGAAGCCGCGCGGCGTCTGCCGCGTGAAATCGTGACATGCTGCAAAGGTTGTCTGGATCAGGGAGAGAGGAATGGCGGTACTGGAAGTGTGTTGCTACAGCATGGCGTGCGCCCGGGAGGCTGAGCGCTGCGGCGCCGATCGTATTGAGCTCTGCGCCGCGCCGCAGGAAGGGGGATTAACCCCCTCTTATGGGGTGCTGGTCTCGGCCCGCGAGGCGATTACTCTCCCGGTGCATCCGATCGTTCGCCCGCGCGGCGGCGATTTCTGCTACACCGAGGAAGAGTTCGCCGCGATGCTTAACGATATTCGCATGGTGCGGGATCTGGGCTTCCCCGGGCTGGTGACCGGCGTGCTGGATGCTGATGGCCAGGTCGATATCCCGCGGATGAAAAAAATAATGGCCGCGGCGGGGCCGCTGGCGGTGACCTTTCATCGGGCGTTCGATCTGTGCGCTGACCCGCGTCAGGCCTGGAAAACGCTGGGTGAGCTGGGGGTCAAACGTATCCTGACTTCCGGTCAGCAATCCTCGGCGGAGAAAGGTATTTCATTAATTACGGAACTTATTGCCGCAGGGGATACTCCAATCATTATGGCCGGTGCGGGAGTCCGCGCCGCGAACCTGCCGCTGTTTCTGCAGGCGGGGGTGAAAGAGGTCCATAGCTCGGCTGGCCACTGGTTGCCGTCGGAAATGCGCTTTCGTCATCCGGGCGTTTCGATGTCAGCCGATCCCGATGCCGATGAATACAGACGCTACGCCGTGAATGGCGCAGCGGTGGCGGAGATGAAAAGGATTATCTCCGCCAGGAGAAGTTAAACGGTTTTTTGCTGCACATCATGTCGCCCAATATGATGATTGCCCGTACCAGGCCCCTGCCCATTAAACAGGGGCCTTTTTTTATCTCGCTTTTTTCGCCAGCGACTGCTGGGTTTCCGGTTTGGTGGCAATGATCACAGCTCGTAATGGCGCCGGATAGCCTTCCACCGTTTTGCGCTGATCCTGTGGGTCGAGGAAATCGGCCAGCGATTCGGTCGTCATCCATTCGGTGCGTCGCTGCTCCTCTGTCGAGGTGACGCAGGCGTCGACGATGCGCACGTCAATAAACCCGCACTTCTCCAGCCACATTTTCAGGGCAGCCGCCGAGGGGATAAAATAGACGTTGCGCATTTGCGCATAGCGGTCGCCCGGAACCAGCACCGTATTTTCATCTCCTTCAACCACCAGCGTCTCCAGCACCAGCTCGCCCCCTGGCGCCAGCTGATCTTTCAGCTGCCACAGATGGTCCAGCGGCGAGCGGCGGTGGTAGAGCACGCCCATCGAGAACACGGTGTCGAAGGCCTCCAGCGCCGGCAGCTGCTCAATGCCCAGCGGCAGCAAATGCGCCCGCTGGTCGTTACCGAGCAGCTTACGCACCGCTTCAAACTGGCACAGGAACAGCTGGGTGGGATCGATACCGACCGCCAGATGTGCGCCGGCGCCGATCATCCGCCACATGTGATAGCCGCTGCCGCAGCCCACGTCGAGGATAGTCCGGCCAGTGAGATCGGACAGGTGCGGCAGAACGCGCTCCCATTTCCAGTCGGATCGCCATTCGGTATCGATATTGATGCCGTACAGCGAATAAGGGCCTTTGCGCCACGGCATCAGGTTTTTAAGCAGATTTTCGATCCGCCGCTGATGGCCTTCGCTGAGCGGCGTTTCGCTCTCGGCGGTGACGCTGTGCAGAAGATCCAGACGCCAGGGCGTTAGCTCCGGCAGAAATTCTACGGCGCGCTCCCATTCACGAAACTTGCCGTGCAGGGCATCGCGCTGCCAGGCGGCTACCTGGGCAGGCAGCGTCTCCAGCCAGTGAGACAGCGGGCTTTTGGCGATCAGCTGATAGAAGTTACTGAAGTCGATCATGCCTGCTCCCCGGCTTTCACGGCCACCAGCGAGCCAAAGTTAAAGCACTGGAACCACAGTTCGGCATGTTCAAACCCAGCCTGACGCAGGCGGGCTTTATGGGTTTCGACAGAGTCCGTCAGCATCACATTTTCCAGCATGCTGCGTTTCTGGCTGATCTCCAGTTCGCTGTAGCCGTTGGCGCGCTTAAAGTCATGATGCATATTGAACAACAGTTCGCCAACGTGGGCGTCTTCGAAGCTGAATTTTTCCGAGAGCACCAGCGCGCCGCCCGGATTCAGCCCCTGATAGACTTTATTGAGGATCGCCTGGCGATCGCCCGGCTCAAGGAACTGAATAGTAAAGTTCAGGATCACCAGCGAGGCGTTTTCAATGGTCACGTCGCGGATATCCCCTTCAATCACTTCGACCGGCGTCGGCGCTTTATAAGCGTCAATATGGCGACGGCAGCGCTCCACCATCGCGGGCGAGTTATCGATGGCGATAATGCGACAGCCCGGATGGCTAATATTGCGGCGCACGGAGAGGGTGGCGGCGCCCAGCGAACAGCCAAGATCGTAAACCTGAGTGTTGGGCTGAACGAAGCGCTCGGCCAGCATGCCGATCATCGAGATGATATTGGAGTAGCCGGGCACAGAACGCTGGATCATATCGGGGAAGACTTCAGCAACCCGTTCATCAAAGGTCCAGTCGCCGAGGCTGGCAATCGGCGCGGAAAAAAGCGTATCGCGGTGAGACATAACGTTAAACCCGAAAAAACGAAAACGGCGTATTGTGCGCTAACGGAGGGAGAAAACCAACTCCCAGGGCATATACCAAAGATTGGCCAGCACCATTAGCAACAACGCGCACCAGGTGGCGCTCATGCCGGAGCGGCGCCAGTAGTAGACGCGGTGATGAAAGCCCCAGGAGTGCATCAGTCGCCCGACAATCAATAAAATCCCGCAAACGTGCACCATCCAGGTCTGAGCGCCGTTCATCTCCATAAATAACAGCAAAATGAGGCCAATCGGCACATATTCGACGGCATTGCCGTGAACGCGGATGGCAACCTGCAGCTCGCTAAAGCCGCCGTCACCGTAGCCTACATGGTATTGGGTGCGCAGACGCACCACGTCAAATGAGAACTTCACTAACAATAACGCACCTAAAACGGCATACAGCGCGCTGACCATACGAAAACTCCCTTTAACTCTGGCAGATGGCTCCGGATATGATAGCAGGATATCAGAAAAGAGAAGATTGCTGCGGAATCGACGGCGCATTTCCTGCCGCCGGCAGGGCAGCGCGCAGGTCACCCCACAGGGTATCCACCAGCGCCGGGGCGAAAGCAATGTCCGGGGTATGCAGGAACAACCACGGGGTCCCCGACTGATGCCACTTCGCCAGGGTCTGAAGCCAGACGCGAAACAGTTCCCGGTTATGGGCCATATCGTCACCGCCGATAAACCGCACCATTGGCTGTCGGGCGGTCATCACCGCATGTACCGGCACCTTCGGTTTCTTTTGTTGGGCATCGATCATCGCCGGACTGGTGGCCGCAGCGCTATGGACCGGGCGGCTGTCGAGGATCACGCGGTTGACGTTACGCTCGTGCAGCCCGCGGTTGAGCTGCTGTTCCGCTTCCCCTTTGGCGAAAAACTCGGGATGACGAACTTCGACGCCGTAGGTGAAATCCTTCGGCAGTCCGTCGAGAAAATGCCATAGCGCGGGGAGATCGCGAGGACCGAACGTCGCTGGCAGCTGCAGCCAGTACTGGCCGATGCGCGAGGCCAGCGGCGCCAGGCGGGCAAAAAATTCACTGCTTAACTCGTCGCAATGGCGCAGGGCGGCCTGGTGCGAGATGGTGGCCGGAAATTTGAAGCAGAAGCGGAAGTCATCGTGAGTCTGTTCATACCAGCGGGCGACAATCTCCGGCTTCGGTAGCGCATACAGGGTGGTGTTGCCCTCCACGCAGTTAAAGTGGCGGGCGTACTCTTCAAGGCTGGTGATGCCAAGGCGCACCCATTTCGGGTGCGACCACTGGGGAAGCCCAATATAAATCATAGCGCCGTGAGGATCTCCTCGGTACTGCGCACCCGGCCGATGCGCGGGAAAATATGCGTCATGCTGCCCTGATGCTGTTCGGCGGAGGCGGCGCTGCAGGCATCTTCAGCGATGACCAGGTTAAAACCCAGCTCCCAGGCATTGCGGGCGGTGGATTCGACGCCGATGTTGGTGGAGATGCCGCAGAGAATAATGGTGTCGATCCCGCGGCGGCGCAGCTGAAGCTCAAGGTCGGTGCCATAGAACGCGCCCCACTGGCGTTTGGTCACTTCGATATCGCTCTCCTGCTTACCCAGCGTGGCCGGGTAGGTCCACCAGTTTTCGGGCAGCGTATGCGCCCCGGCCTGAGCGTCGACAGGCTGTTTCAGCGCTTCGGCGAAATCGGCCGACCAGCCAACGCGGACCATGATGACCGGCGAACCCTGTTGCCGGCACTTGTCTGCCAGGCGAGCGGCGCGCGCCACCACCTCGTCAGCCCGATGCGGGCCGCCGGCGAAAGGCAGAATGCCTTCCTGCAGATCGATTACCACCAGCGCCGTGTTTTTTGCATTGAGTTCTAACATGGTATCCCCGTATCTTCATCTGTTGTCAGGCGGCTACAATACCTTTGCGGCTTCAGCAAAAGAGTAACAAATTTTGTTAATTTATGTGAGTGTGGACGTTAAGCGCGCAGCAAAGCAGCGTACATCGTGCGTCGGACTTATCGAACGACAGAATTTCCAGTATAATAGCCGCCTTTTTTCATTCAGTTGTGACATCAGCTAAAGCTGCGACCTCGTCGCCTGCAGGGCAGACGACAATCCGCCGACGGCTAAGTTAAGGGATATCTCATGCGTACAGAATATTGCGGACAGCTTCGACAGTCCCACGTTGGGCAGCAGGTGACTCTGTGTGGTTGGGTCAACCGCCGTCGCGATCTCGGTAGCCTCATTTTTATCGATATGCGCGACCGCGAAGGCATCGTTCAGGTGTTTTTCGATCCGGATCGTGCGGATGCGTTGAAGTTAGCCTCTGAACTGCGTAATGAGTTCTGCATTCAGGTCACTGGCACCGTTCGCGCGCGTGAAGAGAAAAACATCAACGCGGACATGGCCACCGGCGCTATCGAAGTGCTGGCTTCCGATCTGACGATCATTAACCGCTCAGAATCGCTGCCGCTGGACTCCAATCACGTCAACACCGAAGAAGCGCGTCTGAAATACCGCTACCTCGACCTGCGTCGTCCGGAGATGGCGCAGCGCCTGAAAACCCGCGCGAAAATTACCAGCTTTGTGCGCCGCTTTATGGACGACCATGGCTTCCTCGACATCGAAACCCCGATGCTGACTAAAGCCACCCCGGAAGGCGCCCGCGATTACCTCGTGCCTTCCCGCGTGCACAAAGGCAAATTCTACGCGCTGCCGCAGTCGCCGCAGCTGTTCAAACAGCTGCTGATGATGTCCGGCTTCGACCGCTACTATCAGATCGTCAAATGCTTCCGCGATGAAGACCTGCGTGCCGACCGTCAGCCTGAATTCACCCAGATCGACGTGGAAACCTCCTTTATGACCGCGCCGCAGGTGCGTGAGATCATGGAGGCGATGGTGCGTCAGCTGTGGCTGGAAGTGAAAGGCGTCGACCTGGGCGAGTTCCCGATCATGACCTTCGCCGAAGCCGAACGTCGCTATGGCTCCGATAAACCGGATCTGCGTAACCCGATGGAGCTGGTGGACGTCGCCGACCTGCTGAAGTCTGTGGAATTCGCGGTCTTTGCCGGCCCGGCCAACGATCCGAAAGGGCGCGTGGCGGCCCTGCGCGTCCCGGGCGGGGCCTCTCTGACCCGCAAGCTGATTGACGAATACGGCAACTTTGTAAAGATCTACGGCGCGAAAGGGCTGGCCTATATTAAAGTGACCGAGCGTGCCAAAGGCATGGACGGGATCAACAGCCCGGTGGCCAAATTCCTGACCGCTGAAATCGTGGAAGCGATCCTTGACCGCACCGGCGCGCAGGATGGAGACATGATCTTCTTCGGCGCCGACAACAAGAAAGTAGTGGCCGACGCGCTGGGCGCGCTGCGTCTGAAGCTGGGTAAAGACCTGAGTCTGACTGACGAGAGCAAATGGGCGCCGCTGTGGGTGATCGACTTCCCGATGTTCGAAGACGACGGCGAAGGCGGCCTGACGGCGATGCACCATCCGTTCACCTCGCCGAAAGATATGACCGCGGATGAGCTGAAAGCCGCCCCGGAAGAGGCTGTAGCCAACGCCTACGATATGGTTATTAACGGTTATGAAGTCGGCGGCGGTTCGGTGCGTATCCACCGCGGCGAGATGCAGCAGACCGTATTTGGTATTCTGGGCATTAACGAACAGGAACAGCGTGAGAAATTCGGCTTCCTGCTGGATGCGCTGAAGTACGGTACGCCGCCGCATGCAGGTCTGGCCTTCGGTCTTGACCGTCTGACCATGCTGCTGACCGGTACCGATAACATCCGCGACGTTATCGCTTTCCCGAAAACCACCGCGGCCGCCTGCCTGATGACCGAAGCGCCAAGCTTCGCCAATCCGGCGGCGCTCGGTGAGCTGGGTATTCAGGTTGTGGAGAAAGAGGCAAAAGCGTCTCTGGAGAACAAGTAATATGTCATTTAAGCTGCCCGTTTCGGTGCTGGTGGTCATTTACGCCGAAGATACGAAACGGGTGCTGATGTTGCAGCGGCGCGACGATCCCGCGTTCTGGCAGTCGGTCACCGGCAGCCTGGAAGCTGGAGAGACCGCGCTGCAGGCCGCCGCGCGTGAAGTAAAGGAAGAGGTCGCCATTGACGTTGCCTGCGAGCAACTGACCTTAATCGACTGTCAGCGCACGGTGGAGTTCGAGATATTTTCTCATTTGCGTCATCGCTATGCGCCGGGTGTAGAGCGCAATACGGAATTCTGGTTCTGTCTTGCGCTGCCTCATGAGCGGGAGATTACTTTCACCGAACATCTGGCCTATCGCTGGGTCAGCGCGACGGAAGCCGCTGCGCTGACCAAGTCGTGGAGCAACCGGCAGGCGATTGAAGAATTTGTAATTAACGCCGCCTGAAAGGGCGCGCTTTTTGGAGAGTTTTTTATGGCAGGTCATAGTAAATGGGCCAACACCAAACACCGCAAAGCGGCACAGGATGCCAAACGCGGTAAAATCTTTACGAAAATCATTCGCGAGCTGGTCACCGCCGCGCGTCTGGGCGGTGGCGATCCGGCTTCCAACCCGCGTCTGCGTGCGGCCGTTGATAAAGCGCTGTCTAACAACATGACTCGCGACACCCTGAACCGCGCCATCGCGCGCGGCGTCGGCGGCGATGAAGACGCGAACATGGAAACCATCATTTATGAAGGTTACGGCCCTGGCGGCACCGCGGTGATGGTGGAATGTCTGTCCGACAACCGTAACCGTACCGTTGCGGAAGTGCGTCACGCCTTCACCAAAACCGGGGGTAACCTCGGCACCGACGGTTCCGTCTCCTACCTGTTCAGCAAGAAAGGCGTTATCTCCTTCGAGAAAGGCGATGAAGACACTATCATGGAAGCGGCGCTGGAAGCAGGCGCAGAAGACGTGGTGACCTATGACGACGGCGCCATCGACGTCTACACCGCCTGGGAAGAGATGGGCGCCGTGCGCGACGCGCTGGAAGCCGCCGGCCTGAAAGCCGACGCTGCCGAAGTCTCAATGATTCCGTCCACCAAAGCGGATATGGATGCCGAGACGGCGCCGAAGCTGCTGCGTCTGATCGATATGCTCGAAGACTGCGACGACGTGCAGGAAGTGTACCATAACGGCGAGATCTCCGACGAGGTCGCAGCCACCCTGTGATGCAGCCGCATCCACGGTTAACCGGAGGCGCGTGATGGCTATTATTCTCGGCATTGACCCGGGGTCGCGCGTTACCGGTTATGGCGTGATCCGCCAGGTTGGGCGGCAGCTGAGCTATCTGGGCAGCGGATGCATCCGCACCAAAGTGGACGATCTGCCGTCGCGGCTGAAGCTGATCTACGCCGGGGTGACGGAGATCATCACCCAGTTCCAGCCCGACTATTTCGCCATTGAGCAGGTCTTTATGGCCAAGAATGCCGACTCGGCGTTAAAGCTCGGGCAGGCGCGCGGGGTGGCGATCGTCGCAGCGACCAATCAGGCGCTGCCGGTGTTTGAATACGCCGCCCGTCAGGTCAAGCAGACCGTGGTCGGGATTGGCAGCGCCGAAAAGAGCCAGGTCCAGCATATGGTGCGCACCTTGCTCAAGCTGCCCGCCAATCCGCAGGCGGATGCGGCGGATGCGCTGGCGATCGCCATCACCCATTGCCATGTCAGCCAGAATGCCGCTCAGATCAGCGAGACCCGGCTCAATCTGGCGCGGGGGCGCTTACGATAATCGCAAATCAGGCTGGATATCTATCCAGCCTTTTTTTATGATACCGCCTGATACTTAGACCATAACGCAGGAGCCCCACGTGATAGGCAGACTCAGAGGCATCATTCTCGAAAAACAACCCCCGCTGGTGTTGCTGGAAACGGCGGGCGTCGGCTATGAAGTGCATATGCCAATGACCTGCTTCTATGAGCTGCCGGAGGCCGGGCAGGAGGCGATCGTCTTCACCCACTTTGTGGTGCGTGAAGATGCCCAGCTGCTGTATGGGTTTAACAACAAACAGGAACGTACCCTGTTTAAAGAGCTGATTAAAACCAACGGCGTGGGGCCCAAGCTGGCGCTGGCGATCCTCTCCGGCATGTCGGCGCAGCAGTTCGTCAACGCCGTTGAACGGGAAGAGGTCGCCTCGCTGGTGAAGCTGCCGGGGATTGGCAAAAAAACCGCTGAACGTCTGATCGTTGAGATGAAAGACCGCTTCAAAGGGCTGCACGGCGACCTGTTCACCCCGGCGGCCGATCTGGTGCTGACCTCGCCGGCAGGCCCAACGGCGGACGATGCCGAGCAGGAAGCGGTTGCCGCGCTGGTCGCGCTGGGCTATAAACCGCAGGAGGCCAGCCGGATGGTCAGCAAGATCGCGCGTCCGGACGCCAACAGTGAAACGCTAATTCGCGAAGCGCTGCGCGCTGCGTTGTGAGGTAAGGGATGATTGAAGCAGACCGGCTGGTATCGGCAGACAGCAGCGGCTTTGAAGAGGCCGCTGACCGCGCCATCCGCCCAAAATTGCTGGCAGAGTATGTCGGCCAGCCGCAGGTGCGTTCGCAGATGGAGATCTTTATCCAGGCGGCGAAGCTGCGCGGCGACGCCCTCGATCACCTGCTGATTTTTGGCCCGCCAGGGTTGGGGAAAACCACCCTGGCCAATATCGTCGCCAATGAAATGGGGGTGAATCTGCGTACCACCTCCGGCCCGGTGCTGGAGAAGGCGGGCGACCTCGCCGCGATGCTCACCAACCTCGAACCGCACGATGTACTGTTTATCGATGAGATCCATCGCCTCTCGCCGGTGGTGGAAGAGGTGCTCTATCCGGCAATGGAAGACTACCAGCTGGATATAATGATTGGCGAAGGTCCCGCGGCGCGTTCCATCAAGATCGATCTGCCGCCGTTTACCCTGATCGGCGCCACCACCCGCGCCGGTTCGTTGACCTCGCCGCTGCGCGACCGCTTTGGCATCGTGCAGCGTCTGGAGTTCTATCAGATCCCCGATCTGCAGCATATTGTCAGCCGCAGCGCCCGCCATATGGGGCTGGAGATGAGCGACGAGGGCGCGCTGGAAGTAGCCCGCCGTTCACGCGGCACGCCGCGTATTGCCAACCGTCTGCTGCGCCGGGTGCGTGACTTTGCGGAAGTGCGCCACGACGGCACCATCTCCGCCGATATTGCCGCCCAGGCGCTGGATATGCTTAACGTCGATGCGGAAGGGTTCGACTATATGGACCGTAAGCTGCTGCTGGCGGTGATAGATAAGTTCTTTGGCGGCCCGGTGGGGCTGGATAACCTCGCCGCCGCGATTGGCGAAGAGCGGGAAACCATTGAAGATGTACTGGAGCCCTACTTAATTCAGCAGGGCTTTCTGCAGCGTACGCCGCGGGGAAGAATGGCGACGGTGCGCGCCTGGAATCATTTCGGGATTACGCCGCCGGAAATGCCGTAGCGCGTTGCGGTTGAGCAGTTCATGGTGAAGCCCGGTCAGCAGCGTGACCGGGCTTTTTCATTTTCAGCTGGCGGCTTTTTTCGTCATGCTGAGAATAAACAGCACCGCGGCGCAGAGCACCACCGACGGCCCGGCCGGGGTATCATAGAAAGCCGAGAAGGTTAACCCGCCGGTAACGGCCAGCATGCCCACGCCCACCGCCACGGCGGCCATCTGCTCCGGCGTACGGGCAAAACGGCGGGCGGTGGCGGCCGGGATAATCAGCAGGGAAGTAATGATCAGCGCCCCGACGAACTTCATCGCCACGCCGATAGTCAGGGCGGTGACCAGCATCAACAGCAGCTTGACCCGCTGCAGCTTCACGCCGTCGACAAACGCCAGGTCCGGACTGATGGTCATCGCCAGCAGATTCCGCCACTGCCAGAGCAGAATGCCAATCACAATCACCACGCCAATGGCAATGGCGATCAGGTCCTGCGGCGTAACCGCCAGCAGATCGCCGAACAGATACGCCATCAGATCGACGCGGACGTTAGACATCAGACTGACCACCACCAGCCCCAGGGACAGCGCGCTGTGCGCCATGATGCCCAGCAGGGTATCGATCGCCAGATGCGGTCGTTTTTCCAGCCACACCAGCCCGCCGGCCAGCAGCAGGGTCACGACGATCACCGCATAGAACGGATTGACGTTAAGCAATAAACCGAAAGCGACGCCGAGCAGAGACGCATGCGCCAGCGTGTCGCCGAAATAAGACATGCGGCGCCAGACCACAAAGGAGCCCAGCGGACCAGCGGCGCAGGCCAGCATCATCCCGGCAAGCCAGCCAGGTAACAGAAGTTCAATCATTAGCGGCTGTTTCCCCGACGCAGTACAATTCGCCCCTGAAGGTCGTGGCGGTGATTATGGTGGTGGCGGTATATCCCCAGCTGTTCCGCGCCGCGCGGTCCGAACATGGAGATAAACTCCGGGTGCATGGAGACCACCTCCGGTGCGCCAGAGCAGCAGATATGCTGGTTCAGGCACAAAACTTCGTCGGTTTTGGCCATCACCAGATGCAGATCGTGGGATACCATTAGCACCGCGCAGTCCAGTTCATGGCGCAGCTGGTTGATAAGATCGTAGAGCGCCACCTGGCCGTTGACGTCAACACCCTGGGTCGGTTCATCCAGCACCAGCAGCTGCGGACGGTTGAGCAGGGCGCGGGCCAGCAGTACGCGCTGCGTTTCGCCGCCGGAGAGCTTTTGCATCGGCGCATCGATCAGATGCCCCGCCTGCACGCGCTTCAGCGCCGGCAGGATGTCGTCTTTACGGGTGCCCGGGCGCAAACGCAGGAAGCGGCTAACGGTCAGCGGCAGCGTGGCGTCCAGATGCAGTTTCTGCGGCACATAGCCGATGCGCAGGCGTGCGTCACGCTTGATAACACCCTCTGTCGGTGCTACCAGCCCGAGAACCACCCGCACAAGGGTCGATTTGCCGGCGCCGTTGGGGCCCAGCAGGGTTAAGATTTTGCCTGGCGTGAGAGCCAGCGAGATGTCAGACAACACGCGGCGTTGGCCAAAGGCCACCGAGACATTTTCCAGCGTTACAAGGTTTGTCATAGTAATTTAGGGGTTGCACAAGCTAGTGAATGTTATAATATCACATCACACTCACTTATTTCGATGACTAGACGCATTATGTTACATAAAAATACGCTTCTTTGCGCTGGACTTGGCGCTGTTTTTTTGTTCGCGCAGGTACCGCTGGCCAGCGCCGCCGTGGTGACTTCTATGAAACCGCTGGGCTTTATTGCGGCGGCCATCGCCGATGGGGTGACCGAGACCCAGGTGCTGCTGCCCGATGGCGCCTCCGAGCATGATTATTCCCTCCGTCCTTCTGATGTAAAACGCTTACAGAACGCAGACTTAGTGGTGTGGATTGGTCCGGAAATGGAAGCCTTTATGGATAAGTCGACGCAAAGCATTGCGGCGAATAAAAAGGTGACGATTGCCGAGCTGGATGGGGTCAAACCGCTGCTCATCACCGGGGCGGACGACGATGACGATCACCATGGTCATGACCATGGCGCAGCAGAAAAAGGTGACGGCGATCACCATCACGGTATTTACAATATGCATCTGTGGTTATCCCCAGAGATAGCGCGGCTTTCGGCGGTTGCAATCCACGATAAATTATTGGAACTTATGCCGCAGAGTCGAGCCAAACTCGACAGCAACCTGCAGCAGTTCGAGACCGCGCTGGCGGCGACCGACAAGCAGGTGAGCAATGAGCTGGCACCGCTGAAAGGGAAGGGCTATTTCGTTTTTCATGACGCCTACGGTTACTTTGAAAAACACTACGGTTTGACCTCGCTGGGGCACTTTACCGTCAACCCTGAAATACAGCCCGGTGCGCAGCGTTTACACGAAATCAGAACACAACTGGTTGAGCAGAAAGCCACTTGCGTTTTTGCTGAGCCACAGTTCAGGCCAGCGGTTATCGAAGCTGTTGCCCGGGGCACGTCTGTGCGCATGGGGACCCTGGATCCACTGGGGACAGGAATTACGCTGGGTAAAACGAGTTACCCGCAATTCCTCACCCAACTGGCGAATCAGTATTCGAGCTGCCTGAAAGGAGATTAACGAGGAAGTGAATACGTGCAACAGATAGCCCGCGCTGTCACTCAGGCATTCAACAATTTGCCACGACCTCATCGCGTCATGCTGGGGTCGCTTAGCGTTCTTACCTTAGCGGTCGCCGTCTGGCGACCCTACATTTACCACCCGGAATCCGCCCCCATCGTCAGAACCATTGAACTGGAAAAAAGCGAGATCCGTTCCCTGCTGCCGGAAGCCTCCGAGCCGATCGACCAGGCCCCGCAGGAAGAAGAAGCCATTCCTCAGGATGAGCTCGACGAAAAAGCCGATAGCGATGCCGGCGGGCACGAATATGTGGTGTCGACCGGCGATACGCTCAGCAGTATTCTGAACCAGTACGGTATCGATATGGGCGATATCGCCCAGCTTTCCTCCGCCGATAAAGAGCTGCGCAACCTGAAGATTGGCCAGCAGCTCTCCTGGACCCTGACCGCCGACGGCGATCTGCAGAGCTTGACCTGGGAGATGTCCCGCCGCGAGACCCGCACCTATACCCGTGTGGATAACGGTTTTAAAATGAGCAGCGAGCTGCAGAAAGGCGATTGGGTCAACAGCGTGCTGAAGGGCACCGTCGGCGCCAGCTTTGTCTCCAGCGCGCGTGATGCCGGGCTGACCAGCACGGAAATCAACGCGGTGATCAAGGCCATGCAGTGGCAGATGGATTTCCGTAAGCTGAAGAAAGGCGACGAATTCTCGGTATTGATGTCGCGCGAAATGCTCGACGGCAAACGTGAGCAAAGCCAGTTACTCGGCGTGCGTCTTCGCTCTGACGGTAAGGATTACTATGCCATCCGCGCCGAAGACGGCAAATTCTACGACCGCAACGGGACGGGTCTGGCGAAGGGCTTTATGCGCTTCCCAACGGCGCGTCAGTTCCGCGTCTCCTCTAACTTTAATCCGCGTCGTCTGAACCCGGTCACTGGCCGCGTCGCGCCGCACCGTGGCGTCGATTTCGCGATGCCGCAGGGAACGCCAGTGCTGGCGGTGGGCGATGGTGAAGTAGTCGTGGCCAAACGCAGCGGCGCTGCCGGGTATTACGTCGCGATCCGCCACGGCCGCACCTATACCACTCGCTACATGCACCTGCGTAAGCTGTTAGTGAAGCCGGGGCAGAAAGTGAAGCGCGGGGATCGCATTGCGCTGTCGGGGAATACCGGACGCTCTACCGGGCCACACCTGCACTACGAAGTGTGGATCAACCAGCAGGCGGTCAACCCGCTGACGGCTAAGCTGCCGCGTACCGAAGGGCTGAGCGGTTCCGACCGGACCGACTATCTGGCGCAGGTCAAAGAGGTCGTTCCGCAGCTGCGGTTTGACTAACCACCGGTCAGTGGAAAGCCGGTGCCCCAGGGCGCCGGCTTTTTCTTTTGTAGGATACCCGACGTCTCGCTACACTATCCCATTATCTTGATTAAGCAGTCGATCTGCGGATTGGGCATGGAAACGAAAAAAAATAATATTGAGTTTATCCCTAAGTTTGAAAAATCCTTTTTACTGCCGCGCTACTGGGGCGCCTGGCTGGGGGTCTTTGCCTTCGCCGGTATTGCGCTGACGCCGCCATCCTTTCGCGATCCGCTCCTCGGCAAACTCGGTCGTCTGGTAGGGCGTCTGGCGAAAAGCTCGCGCCGCCGGGCGCAGATTAATTTGCTGTACTGCTTCCCGGAAAAAAGCGAGTACGAGCGGGAAGCGATTATCGACGCCATGTATGCCTCGGCGCCGCAGGCGATGGTGATGATGGCCGAGCTGGGTCTGCGCGATCCGCAGAAAATCCTTGCCCGCGTCGACTGGCAGGGGAAAGCGATCATCGACGAGATGCAGCGCAATAATGAGAAGGTTATTTTTCTCGTTCCGCATGCATGGGGTGTGGATATCCCGGCGATGCTAATGGCCTCCGGCGGGCAGAAGATGGCGGCGATGTTCCATAACCAGGGTAACCCGGTGTTCGATTACGTGTGGAATACCGTGCGTCGTCGTTTTGGCGGGCGTATGCACGCGCGCAACGATGGGATCAAACCGTTTATTCAGTCGGTGCGCCAGGGCTACTGGGGCTACTATCTGCCCGATCAGGATCACGGCGCCGAACACAGCGAGTTTGTGGATTTCTTTGCCACCTACAAGGCCACGCTGCCGGCGATTGGCCGCTTAATGAAAGTATGCCGCGCCCGCGTCGTACCGCTGTTCCCGGTCTACGATGGCAAGACGCACCGCCTGACGGTGCTGGTGCGCCCGCCGATGGACGATCTGCTGGACGCTGACGATACGACCATCGCCCGGCGGATGAACGAAGAAGTGGAAGTGTTTGTTAAGCCGCACACCGAGCAGTATACCTGGATCCTGAAGCTGCTGAAAACGCGCAAGCCGGGTGAAATCGAGCCCTATAAACGCAAAGAGCTGTTCACGAAAAAGAAATAAAAAAAGCCTCCGTCAGGAGGCTTTTTTATCTCTACCGTGCTTACTCGACGGTGAGGATACGGGTGGTGTTGGTGCTGCCGATGGTGCTCATCACGTCACCCTGGGTAACGACCACGAGGTCGCCGGAGACCAGATAGCCTTTGTCCCGCAGCAGATTGACGGCGTCGTGCGCGGCGGCCACCCCGTCATTCTGGCTGTCGAAGAACACCGGCGTCACCCCGCGGTAGAGGGCGGTCAGGTTCAGGGTGCGCTCGTGGCGGGAGAGGGCGAAAATCGGCAGACCGGAGCTAATGCGCGAAGTCATCAGCGCGGTACGGCCCGATTCGGTCATGGTGATGATGGCGGTGATGCCTTTCAGGTGGTTGGCGGCATACATCGCCGACATGGCAATCGCTTCTTCCACGTTGTCGAACTGGACGTCCAGACGGTGTTTGGAGACGTTGAGGCTAGGGATTTTTTCCGCGCCCAGACACACGCGCGCCATCGCGGCCACGGTTTCCGAAGGATACTGACCGGCAGCGGTCTCCGCGGAGAGCATCACCGCATCGGTACCATCCAGCACGGCGTTGGCCACGTCCATCACTTCCGCGCGAGTCGGCATCGGGTTGGTGATCATCGACTCCATCATCTGGGTGGCGGTGATGACGGAACGGTTCAGCTGACGGGCACGACGGATCAGCGCTTTCTGGATGCCCACCAGCTCAGGATCGCCGATCTCGACGCCGAGGTCGCCACGGGCAACCATTACCACATCGGAGGCGAGGATCACGTCGTCCATCGCATCCTGATCGCAAACCGCTTCGGCACGCTCAACTTTGGCGACGATTTTCGCATCGCAGCCGGCATCGCGCGCCAGGCGACGGGCGTAGTTCAGGTCTTCGCCGCAGCGCGGGAAAGAGACGGCCAGGTAGTCGACGCCGATTTTAGCGGCGGTGACGATATCAGCTTTATCTTTGTCGGTCAGCGCTTCGGCAGACAGGCCGCCGCCCAGCTTGTTGATCCCTTTGTTGTTGGACAACGGGCCGCCGACGGTCACTTCAGTGAAAACTTTCATCCCCTGAACTTCGAGGACTTTCAGCTGCACGCGACCATCGTCGAGCAATAAGATATCGCCCGGCACGACGTCCGCCGGCAGGCCTTTATAGTCGATCCCGACTTTCTCTTTGTCGCCTTCGCCTTTGCCAAGGTTTGCGTCGAGCAGGAATTTATCGCCGACGTTGAGGAAAATTTTGCCTTCTTTGAAGGTCGATACGCGAATTTTTGGTCCCTGGAGGTCGCCGAGGATGGCCACATGACGGCCCAGTTTTGCCGCAATCTCACGCACTTTGTCGGCACGGAGCTGATGATCTTCCGGGGTGCCGTGAGAGAAGTTCATACGTACTACGTTTGCGCCCGCGGCGATAACCTTTTCCAGGTTGTTATCGCGGTCAGTTGCCGGGCCTAAGGTAGTAACGATTTTGGTTCTGCGAAGCCTTCTGGACATGTAATACTCCGTTGACTGATACAACTTTGGTGTTGCGTGAACATGGATTCGGTAGCGCCAGCCTGCAACGTCGCACAGCCGGATCGTTATCGAAGGTGTAATGGGGTACTGCTTGTTATCAACTTTTATTGATTATCACTGGGTACGAATGGTTCTTTATCAAAACGCGATTCCTTCAGCGCTTCCTTGACCCTCTTCAAGTTATCTCTGAATTTTGCCCCCCGACGCAAGGTAAAGCCAGTCGCCAACACGTCAATGACGGTCAACTGGGCCAAACGGGAGACCATCGGCATATAGATGTCGGTATCTTCCGGCACATCAAGGGTAATGGCGAGCGTGGCTTCCCTGGCTAGCGGCGTCCCGGCGGAGGTGAGAGCGATCACCATGGCATCGTTTTCACGAGCCAGCTGCGCCAGCTCCACCAGGCTCTTGGTTCTTCCGGTATGCGAGATAATCACCACCACATCATCGTCATCGCAATTCATACAGCTCATGCGTTGCAGGACAATGTCGTCGGAATAGATGACCGGCACGTTAAAGCGGAAAAATTTGTTCATCGCGTCGTGAGCGACCGCCGCTGAGGAGCCGAGGCCGAAAAAGGCGATTTTTTTGGCCTGAGTCAGCAGATCCACCGCGCGATTTACCGCCGACATGTCGAGAGAATGGTGCACCTGATCTAAACTCGCCATGGCCGATTCGAATATTTTTCCCGTGTATGACTCAACGCTGTCGTCTTCATCGACATTCCGGTTAACATAGAGCGTGCCGTGCGCAAGGCTCTGGGCCAGATGCAGTTTGAAGTCAGGGAATCCGCGGGTTTCGAGACTACGGCAGAAGCGATTGACGGTCGGTTCGCTAACCCCGGCCTCAAGGGCGAGGGCGGCGATGCTCGAATGAATGGCCTGCTCGGGGGTGGCGAGGATCACTTCCGCCACTTTGCGTTCAGATTTGCTAAGGTGTTCCAGTCGGGACTGGATTTTTTCCAGCATGTTCATTAGTAACAGGGCGCTCATCAATGGAAACGATTTCATTAATGGGTGAAATCATTGGGCGTTTTAGCAAGAATATACCCTCCGCAAGCGCAAGCGGTGAGGAATGACGTGAAATGATGTTGTTTTTTTTCATTACATGATCAGGGTCGTATTTTACTGACCTGAACCAGGTACAAACAACGAACAATAACGGCCGAATGCCCAAATCATCGCCGAATGTTTTCACCCTGTGCGGTTTTACCGCCGCAAACGAAGGGGAAGGCTTTCGGGAAATACGTAAACACAGTACAGTGCAGTGTAAGAAAATTACAAATATAGCCTGGCAAAAGCACCAGACTATCAACTGAGGAGAATGACATGGCGGTAACGCAAACGGCCCAGGCATGCGACCTGGTCATTTTCGGCGCGAAGGGCGACCTGGCGCGGCGTAAATTGTTGCCTTCCCTGTATCAGCTTGAAAAGGCGGGCCAGATCCACGCTGACACCAGAATCATTGGCGTCGGCCGTGCCGACTGGGATAAAGCGGCTTATACCAAAGTCGTGCGCGAAGCGCTGGAAACCTTCATGAAGGAAAAAATTGATGAAGGTTTGTGGGATACCCTGAGCGGACGCCTGGAGTTCTGTAATCTTGACGTCAATGACACCAGCGGCTTCACCCGCCTGGGTGAGATGCTGGATCAAAAGAACCGTGTCACCATCAACTATTTCGCTATGCCGCCGAGCACCTTTGGCGCGATCTGTAAAGGGCTGGGCGAAGCGAAGCTTAATGCCAAGCCTGCGCGCGTGGTCATGGAAAAACCGCTCGGCACCTCGCTGGAAACCTCCCGTGAAATCAACGACCAGGTCGGCGAGTTTTTTGAAGAGTGTCAGGTCTACCGTATCGACCACTATCTCGGTAAAGAGACGGTCCTCAACCTGCTGGCGCTGCGCTTCGCCAACTCCCTGTTCGTCAATAACTGGGACTGCCGCACCATCGATCACGTCGAAATCACCGTCGCGGAAGAGGTGGGTATTGAAGGGCGCTGGGGTTACTTCGACCAGGCCGGGCAGATGCGCGACATGATCCAGAACCACCTGCTGCAGATCCTGTGCATGATTGCCATGTCGCCGCCGTCCGATCTCAGCGCCGACAGCATCCGTGATGAAAAGGTCAAGGTGCTGAAATCCCTGCGCCGTATTGACCGCTCCAACGTGCGCGAGAAAACCGTTCGCGGCCAGTATACCGCCGGCTTTGCCCAGGGCAAAAAAGTGCCTGGCTATCTCGAAGAGGAGGGGGCCAACAAGACCAGCAACACCGAAACCTTCGTGGCGATCCGCGTCGATATCGATAACTGGCGCTGGGCTGGCGTACCGTTCTATCTGCGCACCGGCAAACGTCTGCCGACCAAATGCTCAGAGGTAGTGGTTTACTTCAAAACCCCGGAACTGAATCTGTTTAAAGAGACCTGGCAGGAGCTGCCGCAGAACAAGCTGACCATTCGCCTGCAGCCGGACGAAGGGGTAGATATCCAGGTACTGAACAAAGTGCCGGGCCTCGATCATAAACATAACCTGCAGATCACTAAACTGGATCTGAGCTACTCCGAAACCTTCAACCAGACGCACCTGGCCGATGCCTATGAACGTCTGCTGCTGGAGACCATGCGTGGCATCCAGGCGCTGTTCGTTCGCCGCGACGAAGTAGAAGAGGCGTGGAAATGGGTTGACTCCATTACCGAAGCCTGGGCAGCCGACCGCGATGCGCCGAAACCGTATCAGGCCGGGACCTGGGGACCGGTTGCGTCGGTGGCCATGATCACTCGCGACGGTCGTTCATGGAACGAGTTCGAGTAAGGCTGGAGGCTAATCCGTCAGGGTTATTTTACCGGTAACATGATCTGACGCAGAAAGTCGCACGCTTTTTAATCTTTTAAGCCCCGTGAGGATTCACCCACGGGGCTTTTTTTATTACACTGCCTGCAGACATTTTGCCCCTGAGCGCTGGTGTTTGTGGCCTTTACCACGTCAACACGTCATCACGCAGCGGCCGGACAGATAAAAATTTGAGGAGCCTTTATGAATTCGACAATGTTACGGGTAACAAATCGCATTATCGAACGGTCGCGTGACACCCGCGCGGCTTACCTCGCAAGGATTAACCAGGCCAAAACCGACACCGTGCATCGTGCGCAACTGGCCTGCGGCAATCTGGCTCACGGATTCGCGGCCTGCCAGGCTGACGACAAAGCCTCCCTGAAGAGCATGTTGCGCAACAACATTGCCATCATCACCTCCTACAACGACATGTTGTCCGCTCACCAGCCCTATGAACACTACCCGGAGATCATCCGCAAAGCGCTGCACAGCGCCAATGCGGTCGGCCAGGTCGCCGGCGGCGTGCCGGCGATGTGCGACGGCGTAACGCAGGGGCAGGACGGGATGGAGCTTTCACTCCTGAGCCGCGAGGTGATCGCTATGTCCGCCGCCATCGGCCTGTCGCATAACATGTTCGACGGGGCCCTGTATCTCGGGGTCTGCGATAAAATTGTTCCCGGTCTGACCATGGCGGCGCTCTCATTTGGCCATCTGCCGTCGGTCTTTATTCCCTCCGGTCCGATGGCCAGCGGCCTGCCGAATAAAGAGAAGGTTCGCATTCGCCAGCTGTATGCAGAAGGGAAAGTTGAC
The DNA here is from genome assembly GCF_021184225.1 of Klebsiella sp. KPN54798. Lineage (NCBI taxonomy): Bacteria > Pseudomonadati > Pseudomonadota > Gammaproteobacteria > Enterobacterales > Enterobacteriaceae > Klebsiella > Klebsiella sp. KPN54798. The sequence continues at coordinate 2,021,254 of NZ_CP089234.1, forward strand.
CGTATGGCGCTGCTGGAGTCCGAAGCCGCCTCTTATCACGCGCCGGGGACCTGTACTTTCTACGGAACGGCGAACACCAACCAGATGGTGGTCGAATTTATGGGCATGCAGCTGCCGGGCTCGTCCTTTGTCCATCCGGATGCTCCGCTGCGGGAAGCGCTGACCGCCGCCGCCGCGCGCCAGGTCACCCGCATGACCGGCAACGGCAATGAGTGGATGCCGCTGGGCAAAATGTTTGACGAAAAAGTGGTGGTCAACGGCATCGTGGCGCTGCTGGCGACCGGTGGCTCCACCAACCACACTATGCACCTGGTGGCGATGGCCCGCGCGGCGGGAATTATCATTAACTGGGACGATTTCTCCGACCTGTCAGACGTGGTGCCGCTGCTGGCGCGCCTCTATCCCAACGGCCCGGCGGATATCAACCACTTCCAGGCGGCAGGCGGCGTTCCGGTACTGGTGCGCGAGCTGCTGAAAGGCGGCCTGCTGCATGAGGATGTTCACACCGTGGCCGGCTTTGGCCTGTCGCGCTACACCCTGGAGCCATGGCTGAATAACGGCGAGCTGGACTGGCGCGAAGGGGCGACAGCGCCATTGGACGACCAGGTCATCGCGACCTTTGAAAAACCATTCTCCCGCCACGGCGGCACCAAGGTGCTGAGCGGCAACCTGGGACGCGCGGTGATGAAAACTTCGGCGGTCCCGGTGGAGAACCAGGTGATTGAAGCGCCGGCGGTGGTATTCGAGAGCCAGCACGACGTGTTGCCGGCCTTTGAAGCGGGGCTGCTGGACAAAGACTGCGTGGTGGTGGTCCGTCATCAGGGGCCAAAAGCGAACGGGATGCCAGAATTACATAAACTTATGCCGCCACTTGGTGTATTATTGGACCGCCGTTTCAAAATAGCGCTGGTGACCGATGGCCGACTTTCTGGCGCCTCCGGTAAAGTCCCGTCAGCCATTCACGTCACGCCTGAAGCGTATGATGGCGGCTTGCTGGCGAAAGTGCGCGATGGCGATCTTATTCGCGTGAACGGACAGACGGGGGAACTGACGCTGCTGGTGGATGAGGCCGAACTGGCGGCGCGTCAGCCGCATATCCCTGACCTCAGCGCGTCGCGCGTGGGAACCGGTCGGGAGATGTTTGGGGCGCTGCGTGAGAAGCTCTCTGGCGCGGAGCAGGGCGCAACCTGCATCACTTTTTAAGACGATTTAATTTCTAGATCTGGCGAGAGAAAATCCTGATGAAAAACTGGAAAACAACAGCAGAAGCAATCCTCACCTCCGGTCCGGTTGTCCCGGTTATCGTAGTGAAAAAGCTGGAACACGCGGTACCGATGGCGAAAGCGCTGGTGGCGGGCGGCGTTCGCGTGCTGGAAGTTACCCTGCGCACCGAGTGCGCCCTGGAGGCGATCCGCGCGATTGCCAAAGAAGTTCCGGACGCGATTGTCGGCGCGGGCACGGTTACCAACGTTGAGCAGTTGAAAGCGGTAACGGAAGCCGGCGCGCAGTTCGCTATCAGCCCGGGTCTGACCGAATCCCTGCTGAAAGCGGCGACCGAAGACGGCACCATCCCGCTGATCCCGGGGATCAGCACGGTATCTGAGCTGATGCTGGGTATGCAGTATGGCCTGAAAGAGTTTAAATTCTTCCCGGCGGAAGCCAACGGCGGCGTGAAAGCCCTGCAGGCGATTGCGGGTCCGTTCGGCCACATTCGTTTCTGCCCGACCGGCGGTATCTCTCCGGCCAACTACCGTGACTACCTGGCGCTGAACAGCGTACTGTGCATCGGCGGTTCCTGGCTGGTGCCAGCCGACGCCCTCGAAGCCGGCGACTACGATCGCATCACCACCCTCGCGCGAGAAGCGGTGGAAGGCGCGAAATAAACCACGCCTCCAGGTCAACAACCCGGTCTGCGGCAACGCGACCGGGTTTTTTTGTCTTTACCCTTCGACGATGACCGCCGCGGCTGCGGCTTTAGCCCGCGCCACGGCCTCTTCGACTGAATCGGCGACGGCGAGGGTTACCCCCAGGCGGCGGGTACCGTCAATCTCCGGCTTGCCGAACAGACGCAGCTGCAGGCCAGCTCCGACGGCCGACTGCAGCTGGCCAAAGCTGACGTTCTGGCTGGACAACTGCGGAAGGATCACCGCGGAGGCGGCCGGGCCATACTGGCGGATAGCGCCGACGGGTAGCCCGAGGAAGGCGCGAACGTGCAGGGCGAATTCCGAGAGATCCTGGGAGATAAGCGTCACCATCCCGGTGTCGTGTGGTCGCGGGGAGACTTCGCTGAAGATCACCTCGTCGCCGCATACGAACAGCTCCACGCCAAACAAACCATAACCTCCCAGCGCCAGCACCACCTTGCGGGCGATGGTCTGGGCACGCTCGAGGGCCAGGTCGCTCATCTGCTGCGGCTGCCAGGACTCGCGGTAATCGCCGTCTTCCTGACGATGACCAACCGGAGCGCAGAAATGCACGCCATCGACAGCGCTGACGGTGAGCAGGGTGATTTCGAAATCGAAGTTCACCACCCCCTCGACGATCACCCGTCCGGCGCCAGCGCGGCCGCCCTGCTGCGCATAGCGCCAGGCTTCGCTGAGCTGGTCAGCCGAGCGGATAAAGCTCTGGCCTTTGCCGGAGGAGCTCATCACCGGTTTAACGATGCATGGCAAACCGATCTCGGTAACCGCCGCGCGGAAGCCTTCTTCGCTGTCGGCAAAACGATAGCGGGAAGTGGGAAGCTGCAGCTCTTCCGCCGCCAGGCGGCGAATGCCTTCGCGGTTCATGGTGAGCTTTGCCGCCCGCGCCGTGGGGACCACTTTCTGCCCGGCCTGTTCCAGTTCGACCAGGGTGTCGGTAGCGATAGCTTCGATCTCCGGCACGATGTAATCGGGTTTTTCCTGTTCAATCAGGGCGCGCAGGCTCTCGCCGTGCAGCATATTGATGACGTGGGCGCGGTGGGCGACCTGCATCGCCGGGGCATCGGGGTAGCGGTCTACGGCGATGGTTTCAATGCCCAGACGCTGACATTCAATAGCGACTTCTTTACCCAACTCGCCGGAACCTAACAGCATAACTTTGGTGGCTGCCGGGCGCAGCGCGGTGCCTAATACAGTCATAACTCTCATCCGCAGTAAAAAAAGATGGCAGCGATTATAAACGAAAACGTTTGTGTATGTCTTTACGCGCGTAACGCGCGTGAGTTGAGTCCGGGAGGGAAATTTGCTATACTGTATAAAAACACAGTGTTGAGAGGCTGCAGTATGGCGGTTGAAATTAAATATGTGGTGATCCGCGAAGGTGAGGAAAAAATGTCTTTTGCCAGCAAAAAAGAGGCCGACGCTTACGACAAAATGCTCGATCTGGCAGAGGTGCTGAATGACTGGCTGGTGGCATCGCCGCTGGAGATGGATGACGTCCAGCGCGATACCATGGCGATGTGGCTGGCGGAGCGTAAAGAAGCGCTGCAGCATATCCTGCGAGTTGGCCGACTGCCGGAGCAAGAGACGCCCGCACAGGACGCCCCCGCGCCGTCGGCTACCGCTGAGACTTCTCCGGCGGGTGATGACGCCGTGCCGGCGGCCAAAGCGCGCAAAGCCAAGGCAGCCTGAACGCTGGCGGTCAGTCACTGGTCGGTCGGCCCCGATGCTGCCGTCGCACGTACCTTTGCGCATCTTTAGCCATATCTAACATTTCCTGACATCGCGTCGTTTAGGCTGATAACAGTGTTTGTCACCTGAGAGGAAAACCATGGCTAACTGGCTACATCAACTGCAGTCGCTGCTCGGGCAGCAGGGTGCGTCACCGTCCGGCGAGTCGTCAAAAGGGAGCGGCCTGCTGCCCGGCGCCATCGGTGGGCTGGCCGGATTGCTGGTGGCCAGCAAATCGTCACGCAAATTGTTGGCGAAATATGGCACTAGCGCGCTGCTGGCAGGCGGCGGGGCGGTGGCGGGCACGGTGTTATGGAACAAGTATCAGCAGAAAATGCGCGCGCAGAATACGTCCGCACAGGCGCCTGAGACGGCAGCGGCGCCGACGGATGTCGATCCGCGCAGCGTGCGGCTGATCACGGCCCTGGTATTTGCCGCGAAAAGCGACGGTCATATTGATGACCACGAGCGGGCAAATATTGAAACTCAGCTGCGGGCGGCCAATATTGACGTTCAGGCCCGGGTGCTAATTGACCAGGCGCTAGCCCAGCCGCTGGATCCGCAGCGTCTCGCCGAGGGCATCATCGATCCGCAGGAGGCGCTGGAGATCTACTACGTCAGCTGCGCGGTGATTGATATCGACCATTTTATGGAGCGTAGCTACCTTAATGCGCTGGGAGACGCCCTGGCGCTGCCGAAAGATGTCCGGGCCGATATAGAACAGGATATCCAGTCACAAAAACAAGCGCTAAGCGTCTAAATCATCACGTTTCGCTTGCATCGCTCGCGTCTTTTGCCACCCTTATAGACACGTCATCATTCAGGCGCCACCCTGCGGCCTGAATGCTCTTGTGTCACGATAAAGCAGCAGAAGAATAACATGCCACCTAAAGCTAAACGGATCCCTCACGCCATGACCTTGCATGGCGATACACGCATCGATAATTATTACTGGCTGCGCGACGATGAGCGCGCGCGACCTGACGTGCTGGAGTATCTGCACGCGGAGAACGCTTACGGCAAGCAAGTGATGGATTCGCAGCTCAGCCTGCAGGAGCGTCTGCTGAAGGAGATTATCGACCGCATTCCGCAGCGGGAAGTCTCTGCCCCCTACAGTAAAAACGGCTTTCGCTACCGTCAGGTGTATGAGCCGGGCTGCGAATACGCTATCTACCAGCGGCAGTCGGTGCTGAAAGAAGAGTGGGATGAGTGGGAGATCCTGCTCGACGCCAACCAGCGGGCGGCGAAGAGCGAGTTCTACACCCTGGGCGGACTGGGCATTGCGCCCAACAACCAGCTAATGGCGGTGGCGGAAGATTACCTTTCCCGCCGTCAGTACGGCCTGCGCTTTTGCGACCTCAGCAACGGCGAGTGGTACCCGGAAATCCTCGAAAATGTCACCTCCGGCTTTGCCTGGAGCAACGATTCACGCTTTGTTTGGTATGTGCGTAAACATCCCACCACGCTGCTCCCTTATCAGGTCTGGCGCCACACCGTCGGGACACCGGCGCAGAGCGACGCGCTGGTCTACGAGGAAAAAGATGAGACCTTCTACGTCAGCGTGCATAAAACCACCTCCCAGCAGTTCGTGGTAATTTATCTCTCCAGCGCCACCACCAGCGAAGTGCTGCTGCTCAACGCCGAACTGCCAGACGCCGAGCCGGTCTGCTTTCTGCCACGGCGTAAAGATCATGAATACAGTCTTGATCACTATCAGCACGCTTTCTATCTTCGTTCCAACCGGGAGGGGAAGAATTTCGGCCTCTACCGTACCGTGCTGCGTGATGAAGAACAGTGGACCACGCTGATCCCGCCGCGTCACGACGTGATGCTCGAAGGATTTACCCTGTTTACCGACTGGCTGGTTGTGGAAGAGCGTCAGCGTGGCCTGACCAGTCTGCGGCAAATTAACCGCAAGACCCGGGAGGTGGTGGGGATCGCTTTTGACGATCCGGCCTATGTCACCTGGCTTGCCTATAATCCGGAGCCCGAAACGTCGCGACTGCGCTACGGCTATTCCTCCATGACTACGCCGGATACGCTGTTTGAACTGGATATGGATACCGGCGAACGAAGAGTGATCAAACAGCAGGAGGTAAAGGGGCTGGATACGAGCTGCTACCAGAGCGAACACCTGTGGGTGACCGCCCGCGATGGCGTCGAAGTCCCGGTCTCTCTGGTCTACCATCGCGAACATTTTCGCAAAGGGAGCAACCCGCTGCTGGTCTATGGCTATGGCTCATATGGCGAGAGTATCGATGCCGATTTCAGCGCCAGCCGGCTGAGCCTGCTCAACCGCGGCTTTGTCTACGCCATCGCCCACGTCCGCGGCGGCGGCGAGCTGGGTCAGCAATGGTATGAAGACGGTAAATTCCTGTGTAAGAAAAATACCTTCAACGACTATCTGGACGTCTGTGACGCGCTGCTTGCCCAGGGGTACGGCGATCCGCGGCTCTGCTACGGCATGGGGGGCAGCGCCGGCGGAATGCTGATGGGCGTGGCCGTGAATGAACGGCCAGAGCTGTTCCATGGCGTGATAGCCCAGGTGCCGTTCGTCGATGTGGTGACCACCATGCTGGATGAAACTATTCCGCTGACCACCGGTGAATTTGAAGAGTGGGGAAATCCGCAGGATGAAACCTATTATCACTATATGAAAAGCTACAGTCCCTATGACGGCGTGAGGGCGCAGGCGTATCCCCACATGCTGGTGACTACCGGTCTGCATGATTCCCAGGTGCAATACTGGGAGCCGGCTAAATGGGTGGCGAAACTGCGGGAACTGAAAACCGACGATAACCTGCTGCTGCTCTGCACCGATATGGATTCCGGACATGGCGGAAAATCCGGGCGCTTTAAAAGCTATGAAGGGGTGGCGCTGGAGTACGCCTTTTTCATCGCCCTGGCGCAGGGGACACTGCCGGGAAAAGCGGCAGTGTAGGCGCTATTCCCCGAGGTAATGCCTGAGCGTCAGGCGCAGTTCGGGGCTCATGCGGTCGAGATTGTTGAATAACCAGCGCAGATAGCCTGGATCGTTTTCAGCAATCTCGGCGACGGCCTTACCCCGGTATTTGCCGAAGGTAAAAGTAGTCAGCAGCGCCGGCCGACCGGTGATATCGGCCATTTCGTCAGGGGTCCAGCCGGAAACATTGATGATATCCAGCAGCAGCGCGGCGGTGATATAGCAGTCATACAGCGCTCGGTGGTGATGCAGTCCCGGCGGCGTAGTCACGTTCAGCTTACGTGATTTATATAACCCCATATTGCTGTATTTGATTCCCGGCCACAGGCGTCGGGCCAGCTTCATCGTACAGATCCACTCGCCGTGCATCTCCGGCAACACCCGGCGATCGAAGCTGGCGTTATGCGCGACGTACCACGGGCTGCCATGATAGTGCGGAATAATCTCCTCAATCCACGGCTTATCGGCGACCATCTCTTCCGTGATCCGGTGGATAGCCATTGCCTGCGGGCTGATGGGCCGATCGGGACGCACCAGATGGCTCATGGGATTGGTAATTTGCCCGTCGACTATATCGACCGAGGCGATTTCAACGATGCCCCCCTGCAGGCCGCAGGTTTCGGTATCAATGACGCGCAGCATGGCTCGCTCCAGAGCAAAACAATAAGCGTAATGGAATTGGCCGGGCTTGCCAACCGACGGGGAGGAGGCGAGCGCGCATTATTTCTGTTTCGGCTCCCACGGTAGCCGCGAAAGGGAGACGGAGGCCAACCGATGGGCGATCAGTCGTTCACGGAACCAGTCGCGCAGATGTGCAGGCTGTTCACGCTCGACTAAATCAGCGACCACCGGCATATTGTACCGCTCCTTAAAAGCAACGCCGGCGGCGGCGAGATCGACATTGACTTTATCCATCTCATCTTGCGAAATTTTGGCCAGATTTCTTTCCATCATCCACTCCACTCTGCTTATAAATCCGGTCAGGGCCAGATGCCTGGCTCGACTCTGGCATTATACAGGGTTATTCTCTGTGCTACAGACATAACAAAAGGGAATGACGAATATGCGACTTCTTGCTGGACGCGCGTTGCGCCTCTCCGTTGCGCTTGCCGGGATGTTAACCGCGGCGGGCGCCTTCGCCCACGCTCACCTGCAGCAGCAGATCCCGACCGCCGGGGCGCAGCTTTCAGCTTCCCCACAGACGCTGACGCTCAGTTTTTCCGAAGGTATTGAACCCGCATTCAGCGGCGTGACCGTCACCGGTCCGCAGCAGCATGCGGTGGCTACCGGAAAACTGACCCGCAGCGCCGATAATCCGGCCGAGGTCACGTTACCTTTGGCGGAAGCCTTGCCGCCGGGAGAGTACACCGTGGCATGGCATGTGGTCTCGGTGGATGGTCATAAAACCAAAGGGCAATATACCTTTAGCGTGAAGTAAGCGATGCTGACCGGGCTCTATATTACCCTGCGCTTTGGGCACTTTATCTCCCTGATGCTGGCTTTTGGCTGCGTGCTGTATGGCGCCTGGTGGGCGCCGGTACCGCTGAGACGCGTGCTGATGCTGCACTTTTATCCACTACTGCGCCCGCTGCTACTGATCGGCGCGATCTCTACGCTGGCGCTGTATCTCCTGCAGGGAGGAATGATGGGCGAAGGCTGGACGGATGTCTGGCGACCCGCCGTCTGGCAGGCGGTGGCCGGGACCCGCTTTGGTGGAGTGTGGATCTGGCAGATCCTACTGGCGTGGATCGCACTTGCGGTAGTGTGGATCCGTCCCCGTCACGGCGCCCGCCAGCTGGTGGCCCTGCTGGCGGCCCAGCTGCTGCTTTCCGCCGGGGTAGGGCACGCCGCTATGCACGATGGTCTCACCGGCGTGCTGCAGCGGACAAACCACGCTGTGCATCTCTTCTGCGTCGCCAGCTGGTTCGGCGGTCTGTTGCCCTTTATCTATTGCCTGCGCCTGGCGCAGGGGCGCTGGCGGCCGGCCGCGGTCTATACCATGGCGCGCTTTTCACGTTACGGGCATCTGGCCGTCGCCGGCACGATTGCCAGCGGAGCGCTCAATGCGCTGTTGATCCAGGGAGGATTGATTGGCGCATCGCCGTGGGGACGCATGTTGTTGATCAAATGTGCGCTGGTCGCCGGGATGGTGGTAATTGCGTTAGTGAACAGGTATGTTCTGGTACCGCGCATGTCGGCAAGCGGTTCGCAGGCGGAAAGCCTGATCCTGCGAACCACGCAGGCTGAAATAGGGCTGGGCGCGCTGGCGCTGCTGGCCGTCAGTCTGTTTGCCACCTGGGAACCTTATTGAATTAACTGGCAAAATCATGAAAAAAATTGTTCTGACCATGTTGTTACTGGCAAGCTCCGGGGCTGCTCTGGCAGCGCCACAAATTATCACCGTGAGCCGTTTTGAGGTGGGGAAGGAGAGCTGGGCGTTCAACCGGGAAGAGGTTATGTTGACCTGTCGACCGGGTAACGCGCTTTACGCCATCAACCCGAGCACACTGGTTCAGTATCCGCTCAATGAGGTGGCTGAGCAGCAGGTCAAAGCCGGCAAAACCACCGCGCAGCCGATCTCAGTGATCCAGATCGACGATCCGCAGCATCCGGGACAAAAAATGAGCCTCGCGCCCTTTATCGAGCGAGCGCAGAAGCTCTGCTAAACTTTCTCGCTATCCTGCTGTAATAACATTAAAAAAACCGCCCTTGCCGGACAACGGCAGTGGCGGTTTTTTCGCTGGCAGAGGCCCCCTTTCCAGGAATTATGCAGCCACTTTGGCCGCGGACTGGAAAAGCTGACGCGTTAAACTATTCTTATAGTGCAAGGCGACTTAGCCTGCATTAATGCCAACTTTTAGCGCACGGCTCTCTCCCAAGAGCCATTTCCCTGGACCGAATACAGGAATCGTATTCGGTCTCTTTTTATCTTTATCTGTCTTCTTTCTCAAGAGCCAGCGACATCCTGTCAGTCAAACACCCGCTGGCCTCTGGATGTCCCGTTATAGCACACCGTTTTTAGCATACACAATTCATTTACACATAAATCGCATCCTGTGGAAGGGGAGGTGGCAAAGGTGGAACCGTAAACGAGGGCGGAGAAAAGAAAAAACCTGCACCTAAACAGGCCCGGCGTGCAGGTTAACTGGCGGGCCAACATCGGAAGCCTGCTAGTATACATATTTGTATGATAAATAAAATAAGCAAAATCTAAACGATTTGGCAATTCATGCGATTACACCTCGCCGGCTGACGAGGTGGCATAAATAATAAGCACGAGCACTTTTGCGGGCGGAAAATATTATTGCGGAACGCTGAATGTAGGGTATATCTGACTTTCCAGATAGCAGAGCAATAGCCAAATTTCATCGCTGAAAATAAACCATATGCTCCCGAGCAGAATGACCGCCAGAATAATCAGCAGAAAAATTTCGGTTTTACTCATTATGCAAGCGACTATCCGGTGGCCTTCGGGGATCCTGATAGTAGCGAAATATTGACATAATAAGCAAACGCCATGTTGTAATTCGGCTTCACCGACAGCGCAATTTAGTCACCGGCATGCCGCTGCGTCAATATTGCCACCTGCTCCGTCAGCTGATCCAGCAGCTGGAATCGCCGCCGATATTCAGCCCGTTTTTTACTGGCGATACTCTCCAGCGATTTTCTTTCCAGACATAGCGGTAGCCGCCAGCGCCAGGGGCTTTCCGGGTGGCCGTCGATAGACTGCCAGAACTCGTCGTAGCTGGCGTGGAAATGGCGGCCTTTGCTCAGGCGATAGCGCAGGGCGCGGAACACGTGACCATTATCGCTGACGCCGTAAATGGCCGCAATTTGGCTGCGCGCGGCCAGCTGCCAGATAAACTCCAGCAGCAGGCGCTTCGGAAACAGGCCGTAGCAGGCGCGAGTCGCCTGCTTAATCACCTCGTGAGAAACGTGACGTCGCGGCCCCTGCAGACCGCCGATAACCAGCTGCCAGGCATCGTGATCACGGGTTACGCTGAAGGTGGCGCTGGCCAGCAGGGTGTGGTCGCTGTCGCGCAGCCACAGAGTGGTTTCACCCTCACGTTCGGCTTTGCCTGCCGAGGAGGCATAAAGAGTAAACCGGCGGTCCTCTTTTCCGTTTAACGTCAGCAGCGGGACCTCAGACACCGCGGTCATAGCGTGCGCCAGCCGCGATCCGCGTAAGGTGTCGATATAGCGATAATGGTTGATTACCGCCACCGCCCGCTGCCAGGCGTTGAGATCGCGGGTCAGATATTGACGGTGTACTTTGCCCGGCAGCGTAGCCTGCGCGGCCAGCAGCTGATTAAAATCATCCCGAGCGCTGAGCGCTTCCAGCATCGCTCTGGTGGCGTTATAAAATAAGGCCGTGCGCAGCAAAAACTTAAAGCGGTAATTTTTTTGCCGCCAGATGGGGGCAGGTGTCAATCTGCCCATCACCAGATCGGCAATAAGATGCGAGCGCGGCGCTAGCACGCCGGATGAATGCAGGCTATTGTCTGTCACGATAAACACCTCGTTGTGATTTCCCCCTATTTTAAAGCGAGCCACTGACAAGCTTAATCCTCTGGCGGACTATATTTGCCGTCTGTTTAAAATTGATTGAGGTGTAAATTAAATTCCGTGGACCTTTGCTGGAATTACCTATAATTACCGCTGAGAGGTAATTATATGTATCAACGTATTAACGGCAGCGACTGGCGTAATATCTGGCTGATGGGCGATCTGCATGGCTGCTTTGCGCTGCTGATGAATCGCCTGCGTCAGCTGCGTTTTGATCCCTGGGCCGATCTGCTGATCTCGGTGGGCGATCTGATCGATCGCGGGCCGCAGAGCGCCGATTGTCTTGGCCTGTTGCGCTGTCGCTGGTTCAGGGCCGTTCGGGGGAATCATGAGCAGATGGCGCTGGAGGCGCTGGAGAGCGGAGATATGCGGCTCTGGCAGATGAACGGTGGCGACTGGTACGTCAAGGGCGATGCGCGGCAGCGGGCCGACGTCGATCGGCTGCTGGCGCACTGTCGGCGGCTACCGTTGATTATTGAAGTGGAATGCGGGAAAGCGCGGCATGTGATCGCCCACGCCGATTACCCGGCGCCGGTCTATCGCTGGCAGCAGCCGGTGGATCCCCAACGGGTACTATGGAGCCGCCATCGTCTGAGTGAACACCTGGCGGGGCGCCATGGCGCTATTGCCGGCGCGGACCATTTCTGGTTTGGCCATACGCCGCTTCAGGCGCGTTATGACCACGATAATCAACACTATATTGATACGGGCGCTGTGTTTGGTGGGACGCTGACGCTGGTGGCGCTGCAGTCGGCAGGCTAAAAGTCGCTGTATTCGCTGGCGGGTTGCCAGAAGCCATCAATAAAATCTTCTATCGGGTAGCAGCCACCGTGGCGGATCCGCTGATCCTCCATCGCCACTAAGCACTGCGTTTCCTCGCGGTAGACGTCAACCACAATGTCCTCGCAGCCGCCATCCAGATAGCAAATAAACAACACTAAGGCAAACATCCTGGCCTCATGCTCGGGTTCACATACTATTTAGTGTAGGGGATGACGGCGGGACGGGGAAATAAATAACCCGTCTCAGGCGACGGGTTCATTGGTGTCAGGCAAGGCGCATGACCCAGGCATCGGACTGGCGGTCGTAATGTTTACGGTAGAGAACGGAATGTTCGCCATTGAGAATCGCGGGCACGCTGGTGTCGGCATCCCAGGCGTCAAGCTGCATACATAAGTCTGGATCGGATTTGCAGGGTATGCTTAACGTTCGCTCACCCTGATGCTCACCGTGCAGTTCGGCATCGTCTATTTCGAACGCGCCGATGCGGACATTGGTTTTACTCATCGCTTCACCCCATTTTTCAGCTGAGTTGTGGTACGACCAGTTATGGCCGTTATTTTTCAGCGTAGTCAATGGGGCGAAAAGCGCCAGTCAAAAAGTGCGCATTTTTTGCGCGGCCTCACACCTTGCCGGCAAAAAGTTTTCCATCGCGCACCAGTTCGCGCGGATAGCTGTTCTTCAGTCGGGAGCCGACGCGCTTCGCCAGGCCCAGCGGGACGCCCTGGAAGGTCACAATGGTTTCATCCTGCCCAGGCGCGGTTTGCGGATAGACGTCGCGCCCGCGATACCATTCCTCCGCTTCCTCCTGCGACAGCTCGAAGGCGCGCTGCGGCGCGGCAAAGGCGATAACCGCCTCATGCTGCCAGCGGTACCCCTTATTGTGCAGCTCCGCCAGGCGCACGCCGATGCGAGAAAAGCGCACCTTGCCGAACAGGGGCTCCAAAGCCAGCGGAAACAGCCACAGCTCTTTATCCCGCTGCCACAGCGTATGGCCTGCGTCCCACTCCAGGCCAACAGCCCTGGCGGCGGCAGTTACCGCGGCGGCCTCCCGGTCCTTCAGGGGCGTAAACGGGAATTTACCGACCTTATAGCCTGGCGCCGGGAGCGGATCGATCGCCGCAGTTTTGCGCAACCTCGCGACAAAGAAGCCTTCGCAATCGTAAATTTGCGGAAAAACGTGCAGAAAACCTTCCGCGGTTAAGGCGTCGGCTGCGCCGGGAAACAACTCTCCCAGCGGCAGGATCTCCACCGCCTGCGGATAGCGGGACAGCAGCCACTCAATGACCGATTGATTTTCTTCACGATTCAGGGTGCAGGTGGAATACACCAGCGTCCCGCCAGGGCGCAGAGCATGGAAGGCGCTGTCGATAAGCTCGCGCTGAGTGGCGGCGATGTCGAGGTTGCTCTCCGGCGACCAGTTTTTCAGCGCGTCGGCGTCTTTACGTACAACCCCTTCGCCGGAGCAGGGGGCGTCAAGCAGGATGGCATCGAAGGTTTCGGGCAAGGCCGCGCCAAAAACCCGGCCGTCGAAGTGGGTCAGAGCGACGTTGCTGATGCCGCAGCGGCTGATGTTGGCATGCAGCACCTTCACCCGGCTGGCGGAGAATTCATTGGCGAGAATGCCGCCCGCGTTGCCCATTCGGGCTGCAATTTGGGTGGTTTTCGATCCCGGGGCGGCGGCAACGTCCATCACCCGTTCGGGCTGCCGGTTATCGGCGAACAGGGCGGCGACCGGCAGCATCGAACTGGCTTCCTGAATATAGAACAGCCCGCTGAGATGTTCGGCGGTACTGCCCAGCGGCAGCGCGTCGTCATCCTCTCGCTCGATCCAGAATCCCTCTGCGCACCAGGGCACCGGCGCGAGCTGCCAGCCGTAGGGGGCAACCAGAGAGAGGAAATCATCGACGCTAATCTTCAGCGTATTGACGCGAATACTGCGGCGTAGCGGGCGCTGACAGGCGGCGATAAAGTCGTCGAAAGAGAGATGCGCTGGCATCGCCGCGCGCATTTGAGCGAGAAACGCTTCAGGGAAATAGACAGTATTTTCAGCCACGGGCAGCGCACCACAGAAAAAAAGGGTGCGCAGTTTAGCACAAACGCCCCGGCGCGTGACACCGGGGCGTGCGGTTTACCCTCTCCCCGCGCCCGGCGTTGCCCGGGGCGGGAGAAGGGGGCATTACTGCGGCAGAGCGGTGCCCCACTCCCGCCACTCTTTCGGCTCGCTCTCCTGCAGCAGGAAGTGCTTGCCATCCTGGGCCTTCGGCGCCAGCGGCGTGCCCGGCGGCGTGGCAAAGGCGATCCCGCCGCGGATAAACTGATTGAAGGTACCGGTTTTCACCACCCCGCCAATCAGGCCGAAGTCGAGGCTGTAACCCGAGGCCAGCCAGAACACCGAGTTATTACGTACCAGGTACTGGTAGCGCTTACTGATGCGCAGCTTAACCATCACCCGGTCAGACATCGACCCCAGCGACAGTCCGGTAACCGTCCCGACTTCCAGTCCGCGGAACAGGACCGGCGTACCGATGCCAAGCGACCCCGCCTCCGGCGCTTCCACCACGATGTTCAGGCCGTCGATATAACGCGAATCGCTGATCGTCGTATCCTGGATCTCAAAATCGCGTCGTGCCGGGCCGCGGCCGGGCTCAACGTTGATGTAGGCCTGGAACAGGGTGTCGAGATGTTCCACGCCCGCGGCGGAGATTTGCGGAGTGATCACCGAGAAGCGGGTCCCGGCGCGGGCGAAGGTGCCGACGTATTCCGGATAGAGCACCGCTTTCGCCTGCACTTCGTTTTTGGCGGTGATTAGCTCCAGCGACTGGATTTGACCGATGTCGATGCCGAGATAACGAATCGGCATCCCGGCCGCCATCTTCCCGGCGTCGTACGCGTGCAGGGTGATTTGGCCGCCCACGGCGCGCGCCGCCGTTTCAGATGCATAAAGGATACGTTTGTTATTCAGCCGTGCTCCGGCGCTGCTGCCATTGAGGTTATCGAAACTGATCGCCCCTTTGATCGCGCGCGCCAGCGGAGAGGCCTGCACGGTGAGTCCGTTACCGTCAAGCTTGACCTTCGCACCGCCTTCCGCCCAGAAGACGCTGTTGTTGGTCAGCAGGTAGCGGTACTCCGGCTTGATATGCAGATCGATATCGAATGCATCTTTGCGCGGTTTGACGGCGATGATCTCGCCGACGGCGAATTTACGATACAGCACCACCGAGCCGGCCTGAACGTCAGGCAGCGTCTCAGCAGACAGGCTCAGGGTAGTGGTCGGCACTTCGCTCAGGCTATTTTCCTGCGCCTTTTCAAGGTTAGCGTACAGCGGATAGCTGCTTTGCATTTTGCCTTTTTCGCCCGGGATCACCCTGATCCCGCCGTTCACCCATTCGCTGGCGCTGGCGCCCAGCACCTGCACGCCGTCGAGCCCCACTTTGACGTCCAGACGACTGTTAACCACAAATTTGCTGTCGCCGTGAATTAGATCGCGGTATTCAGGGTCAATGGCAACCTGAAAGGTTACCCCTTTGGCCGTCAGTTTACGCTCCAGCACCTGGCCGACTTTTACTCCGTGCAGCACCAGCGGCTGACCGCCGTCGATGCCGTAGCTCTCCGGCGCCGAGAGGGTAACGGTGGCGACGTTGGGCTCATCCAGCAGCGCTTTATCCGCCGGCATTACCGAGAAGTGATTGCGTGGCTCGCCTTCGCCGGGCACCAGCTCAAAGGTATTGCCGGTGAGCAGGGTGCTAATGCTGGGGTTATCGAGGGAGAGCTTCGGCTTCTTCATCTGAATCAGCGTTTTCTCCCGCAGCAGCGTCACCACGCTCGGGTCGACGGTCATCTCGCCAGTAACTTTGCCGCCGGGGTTTAGATTCAGTTTGCTTAACTGGCCCACCTCCAGCCCCTGATACATGAGCGGCGTCGAGCCCGCTTTCAGTCCATCGCCATCAGGCAGATCGAGGGTCACTACCACGCCGCGCTGGCTATGCGCCAGATCTTCATACAGGTGATATTCATCGTTTTGCGAGGCGACATGCGAATCGGCGGGGGAGTCAAAGGCGATGGCGCCGTTCACCAGCGCGGACAGGTTCTCCAGTTGCACTTTGGCCCCGCTCAGGCCGACGTCGGCCTTGACGCCTGAGACGTTCCAGAAGCGGCTGCCTTTTTTCACCAGATTGGTAAACCGGCGCTCAATTAGCACATCGATGGTCACCCCCTGATTATTGGCATTCAGGGAATAGTCATACACCCGCCCGACCGGGATTTTTCGGAAGTAGACCAGCGAGCCGCTGTTCAGAGAGCCAAGATCCGGCGCCTGCAGGTGGATCATTAGCTCGCCGTTGTTGATGCGGTATTTAGGTTGGGTGTCGAGGGCGACAAAGTGATCTTCGGGTTCACCCTTGCCCGGCATCATGCCGATGTAGTTCCCGCCCACCAGCGCATCGAGGCCCGATACGCCGGCCAGAGAGGCTTTCGGCGTGACCAGCCAGAACTGGGTCTCTTTGCGCAGCGCATCTTTCATATCGCGTTTGATGCTGGCCGAAACCTCAATCTTACTCAGATCTTTACTGAGGCTAATATCCTGGACGGTGCCGACTTCAACCCCCTGATAGCGGATCGGCGTCCGTCCCGGCACGATGCCGTTCGCGGACTGGAAATCAATCGTAATCGTCGATCCGCGGTCGTCAAAGCTGGTCCAGATTAGCCAGGCGGCAATCAGCAACGCGATGACCGGCAGCAGCCAGAATGGCGAAATACGGCGTTTGGTTTTTATTCTGGCTTCAGTCTGCGAAGCGGGCGTTTCCTGACTCATGTGCGTCCCAAAGTAAGCGGCTGTCCAGCCATTCAACTGCAAGAATAGTTAAAATTACCGCGCCGCCAAAGTAAACCGCAGCCGGCCCCATGGTGAAGGCGAGGAGCTGATCGCGATTTATTAGCGACATGGTGAGTGAGATAACAAACAGATCCAGCATCGACCAACGGCCAATCCAGGTGATTAGCCGCAGCAGCAGGATGCGGGTGCGCAATCCCTGCTCGCACTTGAATTGTATGCTGAGCAGCAGGGTAAATAACACTATAACTTTGGTGAATGGCACCAAAATACTGGCGATAAACACGACCCCGGCAATGGCGATATTGCTGCTGGCCAGGGAGATGATCCCCGAGAGGATCGTGTCGTCCTGGCGCGCACCGTTGACGTAGATGATGGAGATTGGCAACAGGTTGGCCGGAAAGAGGAAAACCAGCGAGGCAATCAGCGCCGCCCAGCTGCGCTGCAGGCTCTGCGGTCGGCGATGATGCAGCGGCGTGTGGCAGCGTCGGCAGCGGCCGCGCGCGTCGCGATAGCCGGTGTAATGGCAGCCGGTGCACACCTGCAGATTATTATCGGCGCGGGTCGCCGGACGCTCGGGATAGAAACGCTCCCACAGCTCTTCGACGTTCATATGAATAAGCGTCAGGATGCTCAACAACGTCAGGGAGATAAACGCCACCAGACCGATGCCCGGCTGCAGGAAGGCGTAATCCTGCACCTTGATGGAGGCGACGCCGATGCCCACCAGATAGATATCCAGCATCACCCACTCTTTAAGCTTGCCGAGCATCAGCAGCACCGGCCGCAGGTTCATCCCCAGCACATTGCCCAGCCAGAGATAGCTGATGGAGACCACCAGCAGCACCGGGGCGACTACCGCGCAAAACAGCACCATGGCGGCGGTAATCGGATCGCCCTGCGCGGTCATCTGCCAGATCCCCTGCAGGACGTTGGCGTCGATGCGTACGCCCAACAGATGCAGGCGCAGCAAAGGCTCAGACCAGGCGAAAGGCATGAGCAATAGCATCGCGAGGGCCATGCTGCCCAGGCGGGTCAGCGACCAGTCGCGGCCATCGCGCACCTTCGCGTTACAGCGCGGACACCAGGCGCTTTGGTTGCGCTTTAGCACCGGTAAGCGGAAGAGCATGTCACACTGCGTACAGCGCTGATAATGCGCATAGGGAAGCGGCGTGCTGACAGTATGCACGACCATCTTTTTCGCAGGTTTGAGGGTGGGTGTTTTTATCGGCATTTATTACGTACAGGAATGAATGTATCTCACTATCTTAACCTATGAATGAATTCATCTTGAGCCCAAGCGCATTTAATGCTTATTTTAGTAGGCTGTACGTATCAGGCAGTAAGACAACAAAGTGAAGATATAATGAGCAAAACAGAATTTTACGCGGATCTGAACCGCGATTTCCAGGCATTAATGGCAGGTGAAACCAGTTTTCTGGCGATGATCGCCAATACCAGCGCGCTGCTGTTCGAGCGGCTGAGCGAGGTCAACTGGGCCGGTTTCTACCTTCTGGAAGGCGATACCCTGGTGTTGGGACCGTTCCAGGGCAAACTGGCCTGCGTGCGGATCCCGGTCGGGCGAGGCGTATGCGGCGCGGCGGTGGCGCAGGCTCAGGTCCAGCGCGTCGAGGACGTCCACGCCTTTGACGGCCACATTGCCTGCGATGCCGCCAGTAATTCGGAAATTGTCTTCCCTCTGCGCGTGAATGGCCAGATTATCGGCGTGCTGGATATCGATAGTCCGGCTTACGGGCGCTTCACCGCTGAAGATGAGCAGGGGTTGCGCACGCTGGTCGAGCATCTGGAAAAACTCATTGCGGCCACGGATTATCAAAAAATCTTTACCCGTGTCGTGGGATAATCAACGGATAACGTAGCATTTAGCGAGGACGTCATTATAATGTCGCCTGTTCATGCCTGCGGCTTGTTGGCTACGTCCGTTGTAATCAGGAAATTTCATGGAAAATCAACCTAAGTTGAATAGCAGTAAAGAAGTTATCGCCTTTCTGGCCGAACGTTTCCCGCAGTGCTTTAGCGCTGAAGGTGAAGCGCGCCCCCTGAAAATCGGAATTTTTCAGGATCTCGTTGAGCGAGTGGGTGGTGAGATGAATCTCAGCAAGACCCAGCTTCGCGCTGCATTACGTCTCTACACGTCCAGCTGGCGTTATCTGTACGGCGTAAAAGCCGGCGCTATTCGCGTTGACCTGGATGGCAATCCGTGCGGCGAACTGGAAGAGCAGCACATTGCCCATGCGCGTCAGCAGCTGGAAGAAGCGAAAGCTCGCGTTCAGGCGCAGCGCGCAGCCCAGCAGGCGAAAAAACGCGAAGCCGCTGCGGCCGCAGGCCAGCAGGATGAAGGCGTTCGCCGCGAGCGTAAACCGCGTCCTCAGCAGCCGCGTCGTAAAGAAGGCGCTGAACAGCGTAAATCGCGTCCTGTTGCGGCCAAAGCCCCGCGTGAAGAGCGTCTTACTCCGGTATCGGATGTTTCCGTTCTGACCGTCGGCCAGGCGCTGAAGGTAAAAGCAGGCAATAACGCCATGGACGCCACCGTTCTGGAAATCACCAAAGATGGCGTTCGTGTACAGCTGACTTCTGGTATGTCAATGATTGTACGCGCAGAACACCTGGTGTTCTGAAACGGAGGCCGGGCCAGGCATGAACACATTTTTTAAAATCACCGCGCTTGCGGGCCTGCTGGCAATAGCAGGCCATGCATTCGCTGTTGATGACATAACCCGCGCAGATCAAATCCCCGTGCTGAAAGAAGAGCCGCAGCACGCGACGGTAAGCGAGCGCGTGACGTCGCGCTTTACCCGCTCTCATTACCGTCAGTTTGATCTCGACAACGCCTTCTCGGCAAAGATTTTTGACCGTTACCTGAACCTGCTGGACTACAGCCACAATGTGCTGCTGGCCAGCGATGTGGCGAAGTTTGCGGCTAAAAAAGACCAAATTGGCGATGAGCTGCGCAGCGGGAAACTGGACGTCTTTTACGACCTCTACAACCTGGGGCAGCAGCGCCGCTTCGAGCGCTATCAGTATGCGCTGAAGGTGCTTGAACGTCCGATGGACTTTACCGGCAATGATAATTTCAACCTTGACCGCTCCAAAGCGCCGTGGCCAAAAGACGAGGCCGAGCTGAACAAGCTGTGGGACGCTAAGGTTAAGTTTGACCAGTTAAGCCTGAAGCTGGCGGGTAAAGACGATAAAGAGATCCGCGACACCTTAACCCGTCGCTATAAGTTTGCTATCCGTCGCCTGGCGCAAACCAACAGCGAAGATGTCTTCTCGCTGGCGATGACCGCCTTCGCTCGCGAAATCGATCCGCACACAAATTATCTGTCGCCGCGTAATACCGAGCAGTTCAACACCGAAATGAGCCTCTCACTCGAGGGGATCGGCGCCGTGCTGCAGATGGATGATGACTATACCGTCATTAATTCGCTGGTGGCGGGCGGTCCAGCCGCGAAAAGCAAAGCGATCAGCGTCGGCGATCGCATCGTTGGCGTTGGCCAGACCGGGAAGTCGATGGTTGATGTCATCGGCTGGCGTCTGGATGACGTCGTGGCGCTGATTAAAGGGCCGAAGGGCAGCAAGGTTCGTCTTGAAATCCTGCCGGCCGGTAAAGGAGCCAAGACGCGTATTGTAACGCTGACCCGCGAGCGCATTCGTCTGGAAGACCGTGCGGTGAAGATGTCGGTGAAAACCGTCGGGAAAGAAAAAGTCGGCGTGCTGGATATTCCAGGCTTTTACGTTGGCCTGACCGATGACGTGAAAGTGCAGCTGCAGAAGCTGGAAAAACAGAACGTCAGCAGCATCATCATTGACCTGCGCAGCAACGGCGGCGGAGCGCTGACAGAGGCGGTATCGCTCTCGGGTCTGTTTATTCCGTCCGGTCCGGTGGTGCAGGTGCGGGATAATAATGGCAAAGTGCGCGAAGACAGCGACAACGATGGCGTGGTTTATTACAAAGGGCCGCTGGTGGTGCTGGTTGACCGCTTTAGCGCCTCGGCGTCTGAGATCTTCGCCGCAGCGATGCAGGACTATGGCCGCGCGCTGATCGTTGGCGAACCGACCTTCGGTAAAGGGACGGTACAGCAGTATCGCTCGTTGAATCGTATTTACGATCAAATGCTGCGTCCGGAGTGGCCGGCGTTGGGTTCCGTCCAGTACACCATCCAGAAGTTCTATCGTATTAACGGCGGCAGTACGCAGCGCAAAGGCGTGACGCCGGATATCATGATGCCAACCGGCAATGAAGATCGCGAAACCGGCGAGCAGTATGAAGACAACGCGCTGCCGTGGGATAGCATCAACGCGGCCACCTATGTGAAGTCCGGGGATCTGACCCCGTTTGGACCGGAGCTGCTCAAGCGCCACGACGAGCGTATTGCGCAGGATCCTGAATTCCAGTACATCATGAAGGATATTGCCCGTTATAACGCGATGAAGGACAAACGTAACATCGTCTCTCTGAACTACGCCCAGCGTGAGAAAGAGAACGAAGAAGATGATGCGATTCGTCTGGCGCGGATTAACGATCGCCTGAAACGCGAAGGCAAGCCGCCGTTGAAAAAACTGGACGATCTGCCGAAGGATTACCAGGAGCCGGATCCATATCTTGATGAAACGGTCCATATCGCGGTAGACCTGGCGCATCTGGAAAAAGCGCGCCCGGCGGTGGAACCGCCGGCCAGCAAATAAGTTGCTAACGGGCACCCTGAGAGGTGCCCGTTTTTTTTGTGCGCGTTGTCATCGCCATTCAGCTCATCTAACAAAATGTCAACCTGCGCTGCCGCTGTCAGCAAGATGCTACAAAATGTAAAGTTGTGTTTTTATCGTGACTTAGCGGGGGCTGATGGTTGAAAATTGCAGCCTGACCCATACGATGTGGGTAATCGCATAGTGCGTTTTGTTAAATTGAGGTAAAAAGAAAATTATGATGCGAATCGCGCTTTTCCTGCTGACGAACCTGGCAGTGATGGTCGTGTTCGGGCTGGTGTTAAGCCTCACGGGGATCCAATCCAGCAGCATGACCGGTCTTCTGATTATGGCCCTGCTGTTCGGCTTCGGTGGTTCTATCGTTTCGCTGATGATGTCGAAGTGGATGGCGCTGAAGTCAGTGGGTGGGGAAGTGATCGAGCAGCCGCGCAACGAAACGGAACGCTGGCTGATGAATACCGTTGCGCAGCAGGCGCAGCAGGTAGGTATTGCCATGCCGCAGGTAGCTATCTATCACGCGCCTGACATTAACGCCTTCGCCACCGGCGCGCGTCGTGACGCCTCGCTGGTCGCCGTCAGCACCGGGCTGTTGCAAAACATGAGCCGTGATGAAGCGGAAGCGGTCATTGCCCATGAAATCAGCCACATCGCCAATGGTGATATGGTTACCATGACCCTGATCCAGGGGGTGGTGAACACCTTCGTTATCTTTATCTCCCGCGTTATCGCGCAGATTGCGGCCGGTTTCCTCGGCGGCAACCGGGAAGATGAAGGGGAGAGCAGCAATGGCAACCCGCTGATCTACTTCGCCGTCGCCACGGTGCTTGAGCTGGTGTTCGGTATTCTGGCCAGCATAATCACCATGTGGTTCTCGCGTTACCGTGAGTTCCATGCTGACGCCGGCTCGGCGCGTCTGGTAGGCCGCGAGAAGATGATTGCAGCCCTGCAGCGTCTGAAAACCAGCTATGAGCCGCAGGAAGCCAGCAGCATGATGGCGTTCTGCATTAACGGTAAAGCGAAATCCATGAGCGAACTGTTTATGACTCACCCGCCGCTGGATAAGCGTATTGAAGCCCTGCGTAGCGGTGAATATCTGAAATAATCTATCTTCTGACGCTGAAAACGAAAATCCGCAGCCCGCAAGCTGCGGATTTTTTTTACCGTCCGTCAGGCTGCGCGCGGCTGAGTGACCCGCAGACCGCTAATTAGCGCGGCGACGATAGCCAGGGTGCCGGCCAGCAGCAGGGCGGTGTGGGTGCCGTTGTTACCGAGCAAATTGAATAGCAGCGCCACCAGCGCCGCGCCGGTGCTCTGTCCGAGCAGGCGAGCGGTGCCCAGCATGCCGCTGGCGCCGCCGCTACGATGGCTCGGAGCCGAGGCGACGATGGTATGGTTGTTCGGCGACTGAAACAGCCCGAAGCCGGCGCCGCACAGCGCCATGCGCCAGATGATATCCAGATCGGAGGGCGACGAGGGCAGCAGCGCCAGGCCGAACAGGCCGCAGGCCATAATCAGCAAACCGATAGCCCCCAGCAGCCCGGCATGACATTTCTCGATCAAATAGCCGGCCAGCGGCGCCATCACCATGGTCGCTAACGGCCACGGCGTTAGCAGTAGACCCGTCTCCACTTCGCTGCGCCCCATCATCGACTGCAGAAAAAAGGGCAGAGAGACCATCGCCAGCATCTGCGCGCAGAAGGAGCAGATGGAAGTGCAGATAGAGAGAGAGAAGAGTGGGATACGCAGCAGGTCGACCGGCAGCAGGGGGACGGGCATCGTGAGCTGGCGGCGAACGAAGAAGAACCCCACCACCAGCATAGCGGCGACCTCCGCCAGCACCAGCTGAGTGGACTGCCCCTGGGCGAAACCGCTCAGGGCGGTGATCAGCAGCCCGAAGGTAAGGGCGTTCATAATGGCGCTCGGCAGATCGAAGCGGATGATTTTGCTGCGCGCGCTGTTGGGCGGCAGAAAGCGCATGGCCAGAACAAAGGCGACGATGCCGAGAGGCACGTTAATTAAAAACAGCCATTGCCATGAGGCGAGGGAGAGGATCGCTGCGGCGATAGTCGGGCCTGCCGCCGAAGAGACGGCAACGACAAAGGAGTTAATGCCCATGCCGCGACCAAGAAAGCGCTGCGGATAAATCAGACGGATCAGCGCGGTGTTGACGCTCATCAGCGCGGCGCCGCCCAATCCCTGCGCGACGCGAGCGAAGGTTAGCATTTCGAGGCTACGCGACAGCGCGCAGGCCAGCGAGGTAAAGATAAACACCACCAGGCCTATCTTATAGATACGCCGATAGCCGACCATGTCGCCGAGGAAGGAGAGCGGCAGCAGGGCGATGACAATGGCGATTTGGTAGGCGTTAACGATCCAGATTGAAGCCGCCGGTGAGGCGTTGAGATCGCTGGCGATAGTCGGCAGCGCGACGTTGGCGATAGCCCCGTCGAGCACGGCCATGGTCAGCCCAAGCACGATGGTCAGAATGGCGCCATAGCGTTGCGGCAACGGCACGCCATCAGAAGAATTTTTATCCATGGTGAATATGAGTCTTTAATGAAACGGTTTTTTGAATGATGAGTTTAGCATTGATTAATTCGCAGTATGTCGCAGATTTGTAACGAAGTGGCAGAAGAATGATTGCGGCTCAGAGGCGGCGAATTTATAATAAAAACCGGTTCTAATTTTTATAAAACAGTTACGACGAGGTGATAAATGGCAGGTGCAGATTTGGATAAACAGCCAGATTCTGTCTCTTCGGTATTGAAGGTTTTCGGCATCCTACAGGCGCTGGGTGAAGAGCGTGAAATTGGCATTACCGAACTGTCCCAGCGCGTCATGATGTCGAAAAGCACCGTTTATCGCTTTTTACAGACCATGAAATCACTGGGCTATGTGGCACAGGAAGGAGAGTCTGAGAAATACTCTCTCACCCTCAAGCTGTTCGAACTGGGCGCGCGCGCGCTGCAGAACGTCGACCTGGTGCGCAGCGCCGATATTCAGATGCGCGAACTTTCGCGACTGACGAAAGAGACCATCCATCTTGGGGCGCTGGATGAAGACAGTATCGTCTACATCCATAAAATTGACTCGATGTATAACCTGCGGATGTACTCGCGTATTGGCCGCCGCAACCCGCTGTACAGTACCGCGATTGGCAAGGTGCTGCTGGCATGGCGCGATCGCAGCGAAGTGGAGCAGATCCTCGACGGCGTGGAGTATAAGCGCAGCACCGAGCGGACCATTACCAGCACCGAGGAGTTGCTAAAAGTGCTGGATGGCGTTCGCGAGCAGGGCTATGGCGAGGATAATGAGGAACAGGAAGAGGGGCTGCGCTGCATTGGCGTGCCGGTGTTTGACCGTTTCGGCGTGGTCATCGCCGGGCTGAGCATCTCTTTCCCAACGCTACGTTTCTCTGAAGAACGCTTGCATGAATACGTGGCGATGCTCCATCAGGCGGCGCGTAAGATTTCTGAACAAATGGGATACAACGACTATCCGTTCTGAGGCGGCGGATACCGGGTTGGCGACCGCGGCGCTACGTCGCGATCGCCGGTTCGATGTTAGCCGTTATCAACCACGGTTGTGCTTTTACGCAGCAGAGGGCAACTGCTGACGCCGATCACTCCGCTGTCGGAATGAACATAAAGTGCGGTGCTGACTCCGCGGGCGGTGAGGTATTGGCACTTAAGACCCAGACCGCCGACGTTTTCCTCACTGTGGAATAACACCCCATAACCGCTCAATAATACGCCAATCCATAAGATAGCCACCAAGATAATAGTACGAATGATTAATCGCATTGATGCCTCATTATTTGTATGATCCCTGGCGTGATTTTGACACGAACACGTTTTGAAACAAGTCGATGATTCCTAAACTTACCTTTCGTAATACAGTTAGCCGCGGTTTAAGAAGGCCGTGCTATCCTGGCGACATTGCGTACTGATGCGGAGAGTGGAGTGAAAAAATTACGGTGGGTTTTACTGATAGTCATCATAGCAGGCTGCCTGTTGCTGTGGACTCAGATGCTTAACGTAATGTGCGACCAGGATGTTCAGTTTTTCAGCGGCATTTGCACTATTAATAAATTTATTCCGTGGTAAGACATTTTTCTGCCGACTGATTTCCTTCTGCGCCGCGGGTGGTAGAATGAACGCCTTCTCTTTGAGGTGGTGAAATGAGTGAGTTACTAAATCCTGGGATTTTAAATCTGGCATCGCTGGCTGTGTCCGTGGCGCTGCTGCTTGTCGGTCTGTTGTTATGGTTCTTCGTCAACCGCGCCAGTTCGCGGGCGAATGAGCAGATAGAGCTGCTGCAAGCGCTGCTGGATCAGCAAAAGCGGCAGAATGCGCTGTTACGTCGCCTGTGCGAAGCTAATGCGCCAGAGAAAGAGGATGTGGCTGAGCCGACCGTCGCCGGCAAGGCGAAAGGGGAGGATGAGTTTATCCGCCTGGTAGCTGAACGTTAAGGTGCCCGACAGGTGTGCATCATAAGATGCGCACCTGCATGATAGCGGACGGTAATATCTTATTCTTATTCCATTATTCCTTTCTTAGTGCAATATCCTCTTTATTACACGCTGTAAATAAAGTCATTCTCGCCGCGTTTATTGTTGGGTAACGTGACACTGTCATCTTTTTTTCATTATTAAGGTGCAGAATTAGCACTATTTTTAGCGTGACGACTAACAGGTTTTATTATCACTACACTGGCACGGCTTAGCGATTTTTAGTCTGGAGTTATAACGAATTATGCGCATCAATATTCACCGTTGCCCACCAGACGCTTACATCACAGCAGTTCGTGTACGGACATACCTGGACGAAGCGAAGTTGTTGAGCTATGGTAAAAAAGTTGCAGTAATGAGGCAGCGAATGGGCGATATTGGCTGATGCTGTAGCGCCTTGCCAGGGGCGGCAAAGACGCATAAATGTGCAGGCGATCAAATGATTACCTTATAATTTGTGCGAACGATCGAGACACGTTTAAAAATGGCTTGCCATTATTTACGTAGTGTGTGATAACACGTTTCGGGTTAAACGAGGTACAGTTCTGTTTATGTGTGGCATTTTCAGTAAAGAAGTCCTGAGTAAACACGTTGTCGTTGAATACCGCTTCTCTGCCGAACCTTAAATTAGTGCCTCATGCAGTTATGTGTCAGTTTTATCTAGGTAAACGCCAGCAGGCGAAGAAAACAGTCTAAGGAATTTTGCAAATGGCAAAGATTAAAGGTCAAGTTAAGTGGTTCAACGAGTCTAAAGGTTTTGGTTTCATTACTCCGGCTGATGGCAGCAAAGACGTGTTCGTACACTTCTCCGCTATCCAGGGTAACGGCTTCAAAACTCTGGCTGAAGGCCAGAACGTTGAGTTCGAAATTCAGGACGGCCAGAAAGGTCCGGCTGCAGTTAACGTAACTGCTATCTGATACAAGACCACTCTTCTTGTATAAAAGCCTCGCCTGCGCGGGGCTTTTGCATTTTTGTTGCAAAGCATGTCATTTTTCCCCCTCCCGTCGCGTCTTGTTGCAAATACTCATCTTTATTAGCATTGTGTAGCAGTCTGTTTTGCTAATTTTCTGTTAAATCAGTTGGTTGCAAAACAATGCCGGAGCTATGGTGCTAAAGAAAAAAACGAAGTCCGCCGCCAGTTTCACCCCGATTCGCTTCGGGTTACTGTGTGTGGCCATTCTCGGTTGTCTGGGGCTGCTGCTGGTCCGCGTGGGCTGGCTACAAATTATCTCCCCCGATAACCTGGTAAAACAAGAAGATATGCGCTCCCTGCGCGAAGAACCCGTAGCGGTTGAGCGGGGGATGATCAGCGACCGGGAAGGACGGCCGCTGGCGGTGAGCGTTCCGGTCAGTGCTATCTGGATCGACCCGCAGACCACTATGGAGAAGGGCGGTGTGGGCTATGGACCCCGCTGGCAGGCGATGGCCGAAGCGCTGCACCTCAACCTCGGAGAGCTGGCCCAGCGGGTACAGAGTCATCCCCACGCTCGCTTTCTCTATCTGGCGCGTCAGATCAATCCCGAGCAGGCAGAGTGGATTGATAAACTGCATCTGCCGGGCGTTTACCTGCGCGATGAATCGCGACGGTTCTACCCGGCGGGCCACGTGGCTGCCAATCTGCTGGGCTTTACCAATGTTGATAATCAGGGCATCGAAGGGGTGGAGAAAAGCTTTAACGCCCAGTTGACCGGTAAACCCGGGCGACGTCTGGTGCGTAAAGATAAACATGGTAATGTCATTGAGAACATTACCGAAGTGCCGCCGGTACCGGCGCATAATCTGCAGCTGAGTATTGATGAACGCCTGCAGACGGTGACGGAAGACGCCCTCGACAACGCCGTCCGCTGGAACAAAGCAGAGTCCGGGGCGGCGGTATTGATCAAAATTGATACCGGCGAGATCCTGGCGATGGCCAGCTATCCGGACTTCAATCCGAACAATCGCGATAGCGCGACGCTGGATGATTTTCGCAACCGGGCCATCAGCGACACCTTCGAGCCCGGGTCGACGGTCAAACCGCTGGTGATCATGACTGCGCTACAGCAGGGGATTGTCCAGCCAGACAGCGTGGTGGATACCCATCCGTTCGTCCTCGATGGCCATCGTATTCGCGATGTGGGCTATTATCCGGAGCTGAGCCTGACCGGGATCCTGCAGAAATCCAGCGATACCGGCGTGTCCCATCTCTCGCTCGCCATGCCGGTGCAGCATCTGATCGATACCTATAAAGCTTTCGGCTTTGGCGAACCGACGGGGCTGGGGTTGACCGGCGAAAGCGCCGGGCTGATGCCGCATCGCCGCTACTGGGGGCAACTGGATCGCGCCACCTTCGCCTTCGGCTATGGTTTGATGGTCACCCCGCTCCAGCTCGCCCACGTCTACGCCACCATCGGCGGCTTCGGCATTGCGCGACCACTGTCGATTACCCGCATCGATCCGCCGGTGATGGGCACGCGGGTGATGCCGGAGAGTATTGTGCATAGCGTGGAACATATGATGGAGAGCGTGGCGCTCCCGGGCGGGGGCGGTACCAAAGCGGCGGTACGCGACTACCGGGTGGCGGTAAAAACCGGCACGGCGAAGAAAATCGGCCCGGACGGCAAATATATCGATAAGTATGTGGCCTATACCGCCGGCGTGGCGCCCGCCAGTCGACCACAGTTTGCGCTGGTTGTGGTGATGAACGATCCGAGCAATGGTTCCTATTACGGCGGCGCTGTGTCCGCGCCGGTCTTCAGCCAGATCATGGGCGATGTCCTGCGGCTGGAGAACGTCATGCCGGACGGCATGCCGCAAGGGGCGGAGAATCTGATCGTAATGCACGATAGCCACCCACAGGGGCCGGCGCTGTAACAGTGGTCTGCAGGGGCGAATAGCGCTACACTTTCGCCCTTTCAGCAACACCGGAGCCGTCATGTCATACAGTTGCCCCCTTTGTCACGCGCCGCTCAGCCGTAGCGACAACCACTATTCCTGCCCGCAGCGGCACCAGTTCGATCTGGCGAAAGAGGGGTACGTCAATCTGCTACCGGTGCAGTTCAAGCGGTCGCGCGATCCCGGCGATAGCGCCGAAATGATGCAGGCCCGGCGGGCGTTCCTCGACGCCGGACATTATCAGCCGCTACGGGATGCTATCGCTGAGCGTCTGCGACATTACGCCCCTACGGATTTACTGGATATCGGCTGTGGCGAGGGGTATTACACCCACGCGTTTGCCGCCATCGCCAGCCGCAGCTGGGGGCTGGACGTGTCGAAGCCGGCGATCCGCGCGGCGGCAAAACGCTACCCGCAGGTGAATTTTTGCGTGGCCTCCAGCCAGCGCCTGCCATTTTCCGACGCTAGCTTCGACGCGGTAGTGCGCATTTACGCGCCCTGCAACGCCGAAGAGCTGGCGCGGGTGGTGCGTCCCGGTGGTTGGGTGATCACCGCCACGCCGGGTCCCCGTCACCTACTGGAGCTGAAAGGGCTGATTTACGATGAAGTTCGCCTGCATGAGCTGAAGACGGAAGCGATGCCGGGGTTCCGCCTGGAGGCTCAGCAGCAGCTGGCTTACCCGATGATCCTGACGGGAAGTGAAGCGCAGGCCCTGCTGCAGATGACGCCGTTCGCATGGCGGGCTAAAGCCGAAGTGCACGCCGCGCTGCGTCAGCAGCCGACCTTTGGTTGCCAGACCGATTTTATGATCCACTGCTGGCAGCGCGAAGCGTAAAGCTTAACCGGCGAAATGGCTCCAGAGGATTTCGCTGCCGATGCCAATCAGCACGATACCGCCGAGAATTTCGGCTCGTTTGCCCAGCAGCGGGCCGATAAAGCGACCGACCATCATCCCCAGCGTCGACATGATAAAGGTGGCGCAGCCGATCGCCAGCGCGGTGGTCACAATGCTGACCTGCAGGAAGGCCAGACCGACGCCGACGGCCATCGCGTCAAGGCTGGTGGCGAAGGCGGTGGTGACCAGAAGCCAGAAACCATGTCGGTGAGGCGCCTCGCACGCCTCGTCGCTGTCGCCGCGAAAACCTTCGACGATCATTCGCCCGCCGAGAAACACCAGTAAAATAAAGGCAATCCAGTGATTCAACTCGAGGATAAACTGGCTGGCCAGCATGCCAAGCCCCCAGCCGACCAGCGGCGTCAGGGTTTCAATGGCGCCAAAAATCAGCCCGGTGCGTACTGCCTCTGAAAATTTGGGTTTATGCAGGGTGGCGCCTTTGCCGATGGAGGCTGCGAAGGCGTCCATGGACATGCCGAAAGCGAGAAGAATGGTAGCGGATAAATTCATGTGCGTGTCCTGACCGGGGATAATCCATATGACACATCGCTGCCCCCAGTAAACATACGCGGAGCCGCTCAATGGCTGAGCAATACGTACAGCAGTGATGTATCTATGGTCTCGCCTGATTGAATCTCTTCAACCCGTACGTGCCACGTTTTGCAACGAGTATGTTGACACGTACATTTCCTGACGGGCAGGAAATCGGCTACTCCCCAACGACGGGCGCAACCTTAACATATTTTTAGAATATAAAACAATAACAGAAGATGGCTATTTTAATAACCAAATGATAACGATTTTCATTTAAATTTATAAGTGAAAAAATAGTTAATAAAAAAGATAAGGTTAGGCGGGAAATATAGCCGTGGCTATAATATTTCTCCGCTGCTAACGGGAATAATATAGCGCTGGCTATATTTTTAAGTCATTGAGTTGTAATGAGAAGTTTGTATATCTTCTCCAGATCGTCGATATTTCGTACGCGTATCAGCAGCCGCCGTTGCTCTAATTGCATCACCAGCACACCGTCCTCGGATAAATTCATCTCTTTAATCCGCTGATATTCTATCCACACGTTGGCGAAGAAAAAGCCGCGCGGTTTAAAAATGATTTTCGGCGTACGGATCCAGAATAAATAGAGCCCCATCAGCGCCAGCGCAGATAATAGCCAGGTGGTGATCGCCGTGCCGTGCTGGGTGATGTTGTTATAGATCAGAATGGCGGTGAGGCCGACAAAGATCATGCCGTCAACGCGACTGCGGCGAAGCAGGGGGATGGCCAGCAGTACCGGGCCGTTTCGCCTCGGCATAATAAACTGGTCATATATCGCGTAGGCCAGTAGCGCAAGGATAAACAGGATGATCACCAGGTCCGTGAAGGTCATTGCTTTGCGTTTCTCCTGATAAAAAAAAGCCGGGGGCAAGCCCCCGGCGTACAGCCTGGAAATTACAGACCCAGCAGGCCGACCGCGTAGCCGGCGATACCGATGACGAAGAAGCCAACGATGATCCACAGCGGGTTAACTTTCTTACGCAGCAGCCACATACAGGCGAAGGTCAACAGCAGCGGCACCAGACCCGGCATCAGCTGATCAAGGATAGTCTGCACCGTGGTGACGTGAACCTGTCCGTCAGAGCCGGTGATTTTTGACACCACCATCGGAATGTTCACATGCGTCCACTTGTTAACCAGCGCCCCCATGACAAACAGGCCGAGGATTGACGCCCCCTCAGTCAGTTTCTGCAGGAAGCCGCCGCCCATATCTTTAACGATATCCACGCCTTTGCGATAACCATAGGCGACGCCGTAGTAACGGGTCAGCAGACGCACCGCGTTGAACAGGATAAAGAACAGCAGAGGACCGAGCAGGCTACCGCTCATCGCGATCCCGGCGCCTAAGGCTGCAAACACCGGACGCACGGTACCCCAGAAGATCGGGTCGCCAACGCCGGCCAGCGGTCCCATCAGACCGACTTTGATGCCGTTGATAGCGCCATCGTCAATCTCTGCGCCATTGGCGCGCTGCTCTTCCATCGCCAGCGTTACGCCCAGTACCGGAGCGGCAACGTAAGGGTGGGTGTTGAAAAACTCAAGGTGACGCTTAATCGCCTGCTTACGCGCATCGTTGTTCTCCGGGTACAGACGACGAATCGCCGGAACCATAGAGAAGCAGAACCCCAGCGCCTGCATACGTTCGAAGTTCCATGAACCCTGGAACAGGTTAGAACGAATGAACACGCCACGAATATCACTCTGTGTGAGTTTTTTCTCGGTGGTATTTTTAGTCATATCAACCATTTCGCTCACCTGTTAGTCCAGTTCGTTATCGAGATCGTTGTTACCAGCCGCCTGAGCCGGCGCACCGGCGACGCGGTTATATTTCGGGCTCAGCTGGATGTAGAGGATTGCCATGACCGCACCAATCACACCCAGGGCCACCAGGTTGAAGTTGGTGAAGGCGGCGGTGACGAAGCCGAGGTAGAAGAACGGCATCAGATAGCCTGCGCGCATCATGTTGATGACCATTGCATAACCGACAACCACGATCATACCGCCGGCGATGTTCAGACCGCTGGTGACCACTTCCGGGATAGCATTCAGCAGGCCCTGAACTTCGCTGGTGCCGACGGAAATCGCCACGATAACGGCCGGGATAGCGATACGCATCGCCTGCAGGAACAGGGACGAGACGTGCAGCCACGACAGGGCGGTCAGGTTGCCATTCTCCGCCGCTTTATCCGCCGCGTGCTGGAAGGCCACGGTGATGGTGCGCACGATGATGGTCAGCACCTGGCCTGCCGCCGCCAGCGGGATAGCCAGCGCGATACCGGCGCCGATGCTCTGATGGCCGGCAATAACCAGGACGGTGGAAATAATGGACGCCAGCGCGGCATCAGGGGCTACCGCCGCACCGATGTTCATCCAGCCCAGGGCTATCATCTCCAGCGTACCGCCGATGATAATACCGGTTTTCATATCGCCGAGAACGGCGCCGATCAGCGTACAGGCGATCAGGGGACGGTGGAACTGAAATTCATCAAGTACCGACTCCATACCCGCAATACACGCGACGATGAACACCAGCACAATCTGAAGAAGGGTAATCTCCATTGTACTTCTCCTGTTGATTAAGTCTTAAAGTGAAAACTGGGGCGCGATCCGCCGGGTTATTTATCAACCTTAGCGATCAGATCCATCATTTTCAGTTTCGGGTCGGTGGACACTTTACGTGCCTCCAGCTCGATACCGCGGGCGTTCAGCTTTTTAAACGCCTCAATATCTTTGGCATCGACTGAAATCGCGTTGTTAACCTGGGTTTTACCCTGGCGGAACGCCATACCGCCGATGTTGACGCTGGTGATTTTCACGCCGCCCTCGACGATACGTTCAACGTCGGTCGGGTTAGTAAACAGCAGCATAACGCGCTGTCCGGCATACTTGGGGTTGTTGTAGACGCGGATCATTTTGGCCACATCCACCACGTGAGCGGTGACGCCCGGCGGCGCAACCTGGGTCAGCAGAGTTTTACGCACGGTATCCGCGGCCACTTCATCACTGACAACGATGATGCGGGTAACGTTGGTCTCTTTGGTCCAGCGGGTGGCGACCTGACCATGGATCAGACGGTCGTCTATACGCGCAAGGCCAATTACCATGTAGTCGTTCGGGCCCATGGGTTTGGCCGGTGCGGCGGCTTTTGGCGCTGCGGCAGGCGCGGGCGCAGGGGCCGCTTTTTCCACCGGTTTGGCTTTAAGCGCTTTCACGCCTTCGCTGCCGGTTTCAACCGCTAAGGCGACCAGTTCATCAAAGGAAGGATCGTCGTCGCGGGCCATGAAGGTTTCCACCAGCATCGGGATATTGACGCCGGCGATAACTTCGTAATGCTCTTTATCGACGACAATGCGGCTCGCAGCGTTGAAAGGGCTGCCTCCCCATGTATCGACGAGAAATAGCACGCCTTTACTGGTATCCAGTTTTGCCAACTGGGCGTTGTATTTCTCGATCAACGTTTCGGCATTTTCACCCGGAACGAAATCGATCCAGCCAACGTTTTCCTGCTCGCCCAACAGCATTTCTGCTGTTTTCAGCAGCTGTTCTGCAGCCCAACCATGTGTGCCTATTACAATAGCAATCGTCACTTGCTACCTCCTTTATTATCGTGAATGCATCATCTGCTTTGATACATCCTGAATCACTCTTGAGGACAAAATCGATTCAGTTAGGGTGTAAGATAGAAAATAGTTACTACCGCGAATTATTTTAGACAGTGAAAAAATAATTAATGTGATGAAGATCCGTTAATCACGTATCGTCTGCGAATAATTTTGCAGCGCAAAAAATAGCCTTAGTTATTGCAAATTCAGGTAAATTATTTCCAATTTCGATCTATATTTTGCTATGTTTAACTTCCGTTTAATTACTCAGGAGTATAGGGCATAGCCCGCAGTATGGACCGTCATCGACGTCTTTTCACTTTCTGGCATCTGATTGCCACCTCTACGTATCCCGCATTTCTTTCAGCACCTGGTGTCGCGCCCCTGCATGGCATGGCGATGACTGACCTTGCCGCAAACCGGAGTCGTACATGGAATTGTTAATGGATCCCTCAATCTGGGCCGGCCTGTTGACGCTTATCGTTCTGGAAATTGTGCTCGGTATCGACAACCTGGTGTTTATTGCCATCCTGGCGGACAAACTGCCGCCGAAGCAGCGCGATAAAGCGCGTCTGATCGGCCTGTCACTGGCGCTGGTGATGCGCCTGGGGCTGCTGTCGGTCATCTCCTGGATGGTGACGCTGACGAAACCACTGATTACCATCGCCGATTTCTCCTTTTCCGGGCGCGATCTCATCATGCTGCTCGGCGGGATCTTCTTGTTGTTTAAGGCGACAACCGAGCTGCATGAACGGCTGGAAAACCGCCAGCACGATGCCGGTCACGGTAAAGGCTATGCCAGTTTCTGGGTAGTAGTATTGCAGATAGTGGTGCTGGATGCCGTCTTCTCCCTGGACGCCGTGATCACGGCGGTCGGGATGGTTAACCATCTGCCGGTGATGATGGCGGCGGTGGTGATCGCGATGATCTTGATGCTGCTGGCCTCCAAGCCGTTGACGCGCTTTGTCAACCAGCACCCGACGGTGGTCGTGCTCTGTCTGAGCTTCCTGTTGATGATTGGCCTTAGCCTGGTGGCGGAAGGGTTTGGCTTCCATATTCCAAAAGGGTATCTGTACGCGGCGATCGGTTTCTCGATCATTATCGAGTTCTTTAACCAGGTGGCGCGCCGTAACTTTGTTCGCCACCAGTCGACGCTGCCGCTGCGCGCTCGGACCGCGGATGCCATCCTGCGCCTGATGGGCGGCCGCAAACAGGCCTCCGTCAGCCATGACGCAGACAGTCCAGCCGCGGTGCCCGTTCCTGAGGGCGCCTTTGCGGAAGAAGAGCGCTACATGATTAACGGCGTGCTGACCCTGGCCCAGCGCTCCCTGCGCAGCATCATGACCCCGCGCGGAGAAATCAGCTGGGTCGACGCTGAGCAGAGTGAAGATGAAATTCGTCGTCAGCTGCTGTCGTCGCCGCACAGCCTCTTCCCGGTCTGCCGCGGAGAGCTGGATGAAATCATTGGTATCGTGCGGGCGAAAGAGATGCTGGTGGCCCTGGAGTCGGGGGAAAACGTCGCGGCGCTGGCTTCTGCCTCCCCGGCAATTGTCGTTCCGGAAACGCTGGACCCGATCAATCTGCTCGGGGTCCTGCGTCGGGCGCGCGGCAGCTTCGTCATCGTAACTAATGAATTTGGCGTGGTGCAGGGGCTGGTCACGCCGCTGGACGTCCTTGAAGCCATCGCCGGTGAATTCCCGGACGCTGATGAGACGCCAGAGATTGTCATCGATGGCGATGGCTGGCTTATTAAGGGGTCGACCGACCTGCATGCGCTGCAGCAGGCGCTGGGGCTGGATCCACTGATCAATGACGATGAGGATATTGCCACCGTTGCCGGGCTGGTGATCTCCGCCAATGGTCATATCCCGCGCATTGGCGACGTCGTGTCGCTTCCGCCGCTGCATTTTACCGTAGTGGAAGCGAATGATTACCGGGTCGATCTGGTGCGCGCGGTGGTCACTCGTCCGCCGAGCGACGAAGAAGAGTAATCGCCAGGCTCGCCGGCCGCTGCGGCCGGCGAGTTATTCTGTCGTCTCGCTCTCACCCTCACTCTCACTCTCCTCCCTGCTGGCCAGCCACGCCGGGAACGCCTTCACCGGCATCGGCCGCGCATAATAAAACCCCTGCAGCACATCGACGCCGTGGCTACGCAGGTAGTTTTCCTGCTCCAGCGTCTCCACCCCTTCGGCAACGGTAACAATATGCAGGCGGTTGGCGAGGGCGATAATAATATCTGTCACCGTCGCGTTCACGCTATCTATGCCGACCGAGCTGGTGAACGAGCGGTCGATCTTCAGGACGTCCGGGCGCAGCTTTTCCAGCCATGAGAGCGAAGTATTGCCGGTACCAAAATCATCGATCGCCAGCTGTACGCCTTTAAAGTGCAGATGTTCGGCCATATGCTGGTCGCCATCCTGCAGGACATCGCGTTCGGTTAGCTCGACCACCAGCTGCTGCACCGGATCCACGCTGAACCAGTAATTGTGCAGGTCGCGCAGCAGGAGTCCGTTAGCGAAATGGCGCGCGGCGACATTGATCGCGATGTGAAAATGGCGGTCGCGAGGAAAAGCGTCCAGGCGGCGAGCGGTTTCGGCAATCACATAGCGGGTGAGAGGGATGATCAGATTATTGCCTTCGGCGATGGGGATAAATACCTCCGGCGAAATCGTCCCACGGCGGGGATTATTCCAGCGCAGCAGGATCTCCACCCCGCAGCAGCGGCCGCTGCGCGCATCCTGCAGCGGCTGGCACCAGAGGGCAAACTCCCGGGCCGAAATGCCAAGGCTTATTTCCCGCGAGAAACTCATTCTGCCGGCGGTGGCCAGCCAGGCGATGCCGGTCATTAGCAGGCTAAAAATCAGCGCCAGCGGCAGCTCGCCGGGCAGCTCCTCAAGCGCAATCGCCGAGGCGCCAGGGCCGTTAATATTGACAGTAAACGGAAACTCCGTAGAGCGCTGGCGATAAATCACCGTGCCCTGCGGGACATGCGCTTTTTCGAGAAGCCCATGGCGGCTGCTAAAATAACGATCGCCAACCTGCAGGCTGACGTCGCTGATCAGGGCCGATTTTTCATTAAGAATTAAGGTTCCCAGCAGCTCAATATTCACCACCAGCATCACGCCGTCCAGGCCGCTCTCCGCGGCTGGATACCATTGGATCAGTACCGGCGAGCCTTTGAGCAAGGAGCTGTCGTTCGAGAAGAGCAGCAGAGGGCGGGGCGCAGGAAGCGCGGGCTGCAGGCGATGTAAGTCTGCCTGTCGCGGGCCAAAAATACTGGAACAGTAAACGATACCTGACGTGACGAGGGCGACGGAACGAATGGTTTGCAACGAGGCCGCCATTTTGCGCAGCGTCAGATGGATATCAGGGCAGGGTTTGCCCACCAGAGGGAGCAGGGTGGCTCGCTGCGCGCTTAGCGGGCGCAAGATGTCATTGAGCGCCGCCACCCGTTGGGTGGCGGCCGTGCGAATATAATCTTCATTTACGCTGCGCTGCGAAATAAATCGGATGGCTAATGTGGCGCCCAGGGTCGCCAGGGCTACCAGCAGGCAGACAATAATGCGTTTGTGACGATAGGCCGTAATGACTTTTTGTGCAGTCTGCATGTGCGACACCCTGTCGACAGGACGAGTGGTTAAGCGTGGCTTATTTTATAGAGCAAGTGTAGTGGCAGAATATCGCCAGGTATAGAAAAAAGAAAATGCGCCGTTGAAGGCGCATCAGGGAGATTTCAGTCACCAGGGTTAACCCCCTGCGCGCTTTGCAGGCGCAGAGGGACACGAATAGTTTAGTCACACTGAACTTTAATCGCCAGGCCGCCGCGCGAGGTTTCGCGGTACTTGGCGTTCATGTCTTTACCGGTTTCATACATGGTCTCGATCACCTTATCGAGCGAGACGCGCGGTTCGCTGGTGCGGCGCATCGCCATTCGCGCGGCGTTGATCGCCTTGACGGAGGCGATGGCGTTACGTTCAATGCATGGCACCTGCACCTGGCCGGCGACCGGATCACAGGTCAGGCCGAGGTTGTGTTCCATGCCGATCTCCGCCGCCACGCAAACCTGTTCCGGGCTGGCGCCGAGCAGTTCAGCCAGTCCCGCCGCCGCCATCGAGCAGGCGACGCCCACCTCGCCCTGACAGCCGACTTCCGCGCCGGAAATGGACGCATTCATCTTATACAGCGCGCCGATCGCCCCGCAGGCCATAAAGTAGCGAATATAGATCTCCGGGCTGACGGACTCGATAAAGTGATCGTAATAGGCGAGTACCGCCGGAACGATGCCGCAGGCGCCGTTGGTCGGCGCGGTTACCACGCGACCGCCGGCGGCGTTCTCTTCATTGACCGCCAGCGCGAACATATTGACCCAGTCAACAACGTTCATTGGA
The DNA here is from genome assembly GCF_021184225.1 of Klebsiella sp. KPN54798. NCBI lineage: Bacteria > Pseudomonadati > Pseudomonadota > Gammaproteobacteria > Enterobacterales > Enterobacteriaceae > Klebsiella > Klebsiella sp. KPN54798. The sequence goes on from NZ_CP089234.1 coordinate 2,059,593, forward strand.
TCGCTGGAGAGCTTATCGCTGGCCACCAGCAGACGACGCAGCGCCGAGGCGCGACGCGGTACGCGCAGCGGGCCAGGCAGCACGCCCTCGGTGTTCATCCCACGGTCGATACAGGCGCGCATGGTCTGCCAAACGTTGGCGAAATAATCCTCGATCTCTTTTTTGCTGTGCAGAGCCAGCTCGTTCTGCATCACCATCCCGGAGAGCGACAGGCCAGTCTCTTTGCAGTAGGCCAGCATTTCCTGCGCCGATTTAAATGGGTAGGGCACCTGCAGTTCGTTGGCGTTTTCCTTACCGAAGTGCTCTTCGTCGACAATAAAGCCGCCGCCGATCGAGTAGTAGGTCTTGCAGTAGATCTCTTTCTCGCCGGCCCAGGCGTGAATGGTCATGCCGTTTTCGTGCAGCGGCAGGTTGTCGCTGCGAAAACGCATGCCGTCATCCGCCGGGAAGTCGACCTCATGCTGGCCGTTGGCCAGCAGCAGACGACCGCGCGCTTCGACGTCACGGATAAAAGCCGGGATCGCGTCAATATCGACCGTATCGGGCTGATTGCCCGCCAGTCCCATGATAATGGCGATGTCCGTATGGTGGCCTTTGCCGGTTAATGACAGTGAACCGTAGACGTCAACCGCCACACGAGTCACTGCATTAAGCAATCCTTTTTCGACCAGGTCATCGACGAACTGTTTTCCGGCCTTCATCGGGCCAACAGTGTGGGAAGATGAGGGACCAATCCCCACCTTGAACATGTCGAATAGACTAATCACGATAATACTCCTGACAGGGTTACCGCGGGTGCGGTAACGATGTAATAACTGCGCATAGTGTAAGAGGGAAGCGCCCTGTCAGTTCAACTATTCACATGAATTAAACTAATGGCTAACCGCGATTTTACTAATAATGAGAGCGCCCTCTCATTATCAGTATAGCTAAGGACGTGCGCCAATTTGCAGCGCCAGCTCGCGAATGATCCCGGCGGTCATTCCCCAGACAAAATAATGCTGGTACCAGGAGAGCCAGACGCGGTGGTCGTTGCCCCGGCGGTGGATATCGAGTGGATGGTAGCGCCCAAGGCGCAGGGCTTCGGCGAGCGGCATTTCAAATACCGCGGAGACTTCGTCCTGGCTGGCGTGGTAGTGCAGATCCGGGGGAATAATGCCCACCACCGGCGTCACCTGAAAGCCGGTGACGCTGTCCACCGGCGGCAGGACGCCGATCACCTCGACCGCCTCCGGCGGGATCGCCACCTCTTCCTGAGCTTCGCGCAGGGCGGCGGCGATAAGCGTCGCGTCGGTATTATCTACTGCGCCGCCGGGAAAGGCGACCTGGCCGGCGTGCTTGCGCAGCAGCGGCGAACGCTGGGTCAGCAGCAGGCCGGGCTGCGGCCGGCGCACGATCGGCACCAGTACCGCCGCCTGCCGCTGATTGAGCGCATGGCGCGAAGGCTGCGGGCGCAGAAGCTGAAAGCGGGACAGAAAATCATCCAGATTAAGGGCGCGATCCGCCATGGTCTAGTTCTCCAGTTGCTGCAGGATACGATTAACTTTATCAAAAGTTTCCTGATATTCCGCCGCTTCCTCGCTATCCGCCACAATTCCGCCGCCGGCGGAGCAGTACAGCTGTCCCTGCCATGCCGTCAGGGTGCGAATGGTGATGCTGGTATCCATATTGCCGCAATAGCTCAGGTAGCCAATGCTCCCACACCAGGCATTGCGTCGCTGGGGCTCCAGTTCATCGATAATCTCCATCGCCCGCACTTTCGGCGCGCCGGTGATCGAGCCGCCGGGAAAGGCGGCGCGCAGCAGGTCGCTGGCGTGCAGCGTCATTGGCAGGCGGGCGGTGATGGTGCTGACCAGATGATGGACCGCCGGGAACGGCTCCACCACGAACAGCTCGGGGACCCGCACGCTGCCCGGGACGGCGACGCGGCCGATGTCGTTGCGCATCAGGTCGACAATCATTAAATTCTCGGCGCGATCTTTCGGCGAATTCGCCAGCTTCTCAGCCTGCTGCGCATCTGCCAGCGGCGAATCGAGCCGCGGCAGGGTGCCTTTTATCGGCCGCGTCTGGATCTCCCCCTGGCGCAGCTGGATAAAGCGCTCCGGCGACAGGCTTAAAATCGCCCCTTCATCGAGGCGAATAAAGGCGCTAAAGGGGGCGCGGTTGACGGCGTTCAGCTGGCGGAAGGCCTGCCATTCATCACCGACGTAGCTGGCCTGAAAACGCTGGGCGAGGTTGACCTGATAGCAGTCGCCGCTGTGCAGATAGGCCTGTACCTGGCGAAATTTTTCCCCGTACTGCTGGCGGCTCATATTTGACTGCCAGGCAGAGCTCAGGGCGAAGGTTTCACCCGGCGTCGGCGTTTGCGCCTCCAGCCACTGTAGACGCTGCTGCGGGTCGTCATAGCTGAGCAGCGATATCTGTTGGCGCTGGTGGTCGACGATAAGCGCCCAGTCATAGATCCCCACCGCCATATCCGCCAGCGCGATATCGGCCTGCGCGTGCGAAGGGAGACGCTCAAAGCGACGGCCCAGGTCGTAACCGAATAATCCCAGCGCGCCGCCGAGAAACGGCAGATCGTCATGGGGCTGCGGCGTGAACGGCTGACGATCCAACTGCTGCTGCAGGAGCTGCAGCGGATCTTCCGCTGAGACAACAACGGTTTCGCCGTCGTCGACCCACGTCTGTTCACCGCGCGTCAGCAGCGTGGCGCGCGGGGCAGCCACCAGAATATCAAAGCGGTTATGCGGATGGTCGGCAAAGCCGGAATGCAGCAGCATCGCCCAGGGCAGGGCGCTTAACGGCGCAAAATAGTGTTCGGCCGCATCCGGGCGCCAGGGCAGGGTAATAATCGCGGGGGACAACATCTTTCTCGATCCTGAACGTTGCCGCCCCTCTGGCGTAGTTGGGGACGGCGTGAAATAATTACGCCCCACAATGTAGCAGGAGTAAAAGATGTTTGCAGGTTTACCTTCGCTGAGCCACGAGCAACAGCAAAAAGCGGTCGAACGTATCCATGAGCTAATGGCTCAGGGGATAAGCAGCGGCCAGGCGATTGCCCTGGTGGCGGAAGAGCTGCGCGCAACGCATACCGGCGAGCAGATCGTCGCGCGCTTTGAAGATGAGGATGAGGACGAGTAATTACACCGCGGCGATAATTTTGATCTCAACTTTATACTGCGGGTTCATCAGCGTCGCTTCCACCGTGCAGCGCACCGGGGCGTGACCAGCCACCACCCACGCGTCCCAGGCTTTATTCATCGCCGCAAAGTCGCTTTTATCGGCGAGGAAGATGGTGGCGTCAAGAATACGCGACTTGTCGCTGCCCTGTTTTTCCAGCACCGCGTCAATCTGCGCCAGGGTATTGGCGGTCTGCTCGAAAGCGTCGGCATCGAGATTTGCCGGCACGCCGGTGTAGTACAGGGTCTGGTTGTGGATCACCACGTCTGACCAACGTGCTTCGGCATCAATACGCGTAATTGTCATTGCTTTTTCCTCTTTAAGCATTCCATTCGGCTGCGGCAAGACTGCCATAATGTGCCGCTCGCGTCACTACCCGGACTGGCGAAACGCCGTCCTCCCTGACATAATCACTGTCCAAATAACCAGGGGGCAATGTGATCGACGATTTTGCAGCAGACGGCCAGCTAGCCAAAGCCATACCGGGATTTAAACCGCGCGAGCCGCAGCGCCAGATGGCGGTGGCGGTCAGCGAAGCGATTGAGGCCTCCCGGCCGCTGGTGGTGGAAGCGGGGACCGGAACCGGTAAAACCTACGCTTACCTGGCGCCTGCGCTGCGGGCGAAAAAAAAGGTGATTATCTCCACCGGCTCGAAAGCGCTGCAGGATCAGCTTTACAGCCGCGATCTGCCTACCGTCGCCAAAGCGCTCAAATTCACCGGGAAACTGGCGCTGCTCAAAGGGCGTTCCAACTACCTGTGTCTCGAACGTCTTGAGCAGCAGGCGCTGGCGGGCGGCGATCTGCCGGTGCAAACCCTCAGCGATGTGATCCTCCTGCGCTCCTGGTCGAATCAAACCCAGGATGGCGATATCAGCACCTGCGCCAGCGTCGCGGAAGACTCTCAGGCCTGGCCGCTGGTCACCAGCACCAACGATAACTGTCTCGGTAGCGACTGCCCACTGTATAAAGATTGCTTCGTGGTGAAGGCGCGTAAAAAAGCGATGGACGCCGACGTGGTGGTGGTCAACCATCACCTGTTCCTGGCCGATATGGTGGTCAAAGAGAGCGGCTTTGCCGAGCTGATCCCCGAGGCGGAAGTGATGATCTTCGATGAAGCCCATCAGCTGCCGGATATCGCCAGTCAGTACTTTGGCCAGTCGCTCTCCAGCCGCCAGCTGCTGGACCTGGCGAAAGACATCACCATTGCCTACCGCACCGAACTGAAAGACACTCAGCAGCTGCAAAAATGCGCCGACCGCCTGGCGCAAAGCGCGCAGGATTTCCGCCTGCAGCTGGGAGACCCGGGCTACCGCGGCAATCTGCGCGAGCTGCTGGCGGACAGCCACATTCAGCGAGCGCTGCTGCTGCTTGATGACGCGCTCGAGCTATGCTATGACGTCGCCAAACTTTCGCTGGGTCGCTCGGCGCTGCTCGACGCCGCTTTTGAGCGCGCCACCCTCTATCGCGGGCGCCTGAAGCGGTTGAAAGAGATCAACCAGCCGGGCTACAGCTACTGGTATGAGTGTACCTCGCGCCACTTTACTCTCGCGCTGACGCCGCTGACCGTGGCCGAGAAGTTTAAAGAGGTGATGGCGCAGAAGTCGGGGAGCTGGATCTTTACCTCGGCGACGCTGTCGGTGAACGACGATCTGCATCACTTTACCGCCCGGCTGGGGATCGACGAGGCGCAGACTCTGCTGCTGCCGAGTCCCTTTGACTATCAGCACCAGGCGCTGCTCTGCGTGCCGCGCAACCTACCCCTGCCGAACCAGCCCGGCGCAGCGCGACACCTGGCGGCGATGCTCAAGCCGCTGATCGAGGCCAACGATGGTCGCTGCTTTATGTTGTGCACCTCGCACGCCATGATGCGCGATCTGGCGGAGCAGTTCCGCGCCACCATGACGCTACCGGTGCTGCTGCAGGGCGAGACCAGTAAAGGCCAGCTGCTGCAGCAGTTCGTCAGCGCCGGCAACGCGCTGCTGGTGGCTACCAGCAGCTTCTGGGAGGGAGTCGATGTGCGCGGCGACGCGCTGTCGCTGGTGATTATCGATAAGCTACCGTTCACCTCGCCGGACGATCCGCTGCTAAAAGCGCGGATGGAAGATTGCCGGCTGCGCGGCGGCGATCCCTTCGATGAAGTGCAGCTCCCGGATGCGGTGATCACCCTCAAGCAGGGGGTGGGTCGCCTGATCCGCGATATCGACGATCGCGGGGTGCTGGTGATCTGCGACAACCGGTTGGTGATGCGCCCCTACGGCGCGGTGTTCCTGGCCAGTCTGCCGCCGGCGCCGCGAACCCGCGATATCCGTCGGGCGGTGCGCTTTCTCGCCGTACCGCCGGCAAGGTAATCCGCACTAAAATGTGTTAAGCTGCGCGCCATTTTGTTAATTAGCGGTTCCCAATAGACTTCGGGCGGCATGGCGGCGGGTTGGCCGTTTGCCGGAAAGCAGGCTGCCTGAAGGCCTGAACTATGTAACGAGAGCGTGACCACCCATGCGAATTTTGGCTATCGATACCGCCACAGAGGCCTGCTCCGCGGCTCTGTGGAATGATGGCACCCTTAGTGCTCATTTCGAAATTTGTCCCCGCGAACATACCCAACGTATCCTGCCGCTGGTGCAGGAGGTCCTCACCGAGAGCGGCACCACGCTGAGCGAGCTGGACGCGCTGGCCTTTGGCCGCGGTCCGGGCAGCTTTACCGGCGTGCGCATCGGCATCGGTATCGCCCAGGGGCTGGCGCTGGGCGCCGAACTGCCAATGATTGGCGTTTCCACGCTGGCCACCATGGCGCAGGGCGCCTGGCGCAAAACCGGCGCCACCCGTGTGCTGGCGGCCATTGATGCGCGTATGGGCGAAGTCTACTGGGCCGAGTACCAGCGCGACGAGCAGGGCGTCTGGCATGGCGAAGAGACGGAAGCGGTGCTCAAACCGGAAGCGGTAGCCGAACGGCTGGCACAGCTTTCCGGCGAATGGGCCACCGTCGGCACCGGCTGGCAGGCGTGGCCGGATCTGGCGAAAGCGAGCGGACTGACCTTAAGCAGCGGCGAAATTGAATTGCCGGCGGCGGAGGATATGCTGCCGTTAGCCTGTTACCTGCTGGCGGCGGGGAAAACCGTGGCCGTGGAGAAAGCGGAGCCGGTTTATTTGCGAAACGAGGTGGCGTGGAAGAAACTTCCAGGCCGCGAGTGAATCTCAGTAACAAGAAGACTGAGAAAAGGAGTCGCATCATGGCGGGTCAAAAACAGGGCGTTCGCTGGCTGTTAGCCGCGGCGGTTGCCGTTGCGCTAAGCGGCTGCGTGTCAGTGCCGGATGCCATCAAAGGCACCAGCCCGACGCCGCAGCAGGATTTAGTGCGGGTGATGAACGCCCCGCAGCTGTACGTTGGTCAGGAAGCGCGCTTTGGCGGTAAGGTGGTCAATGTACAAAACCAGCAGGGGAAAACCCGCTTAGAAATCGCCACCGTACCGCTGGACAGCGGCGCGCGGCCAGTGCTGGGCGAGCCGTCCCGCGGAAGGATTTTTGCTGACGTCAATGGCTTCCTCGATCCGGTGGATTTCCGCGGTCAACTAGTGACCGTGGTCGGACCGATCGCCGGGGTGGTTGACGGCAAGGTGGGCAGCACGCCGTATAAATTTATGCTGATGAACGCCACCGGCTACAAGCGCTGGAACGTAGTGCAGCAGGTGGTGATGCCTCCGCAACCTATCGACCCGTGGATGCTGGGTCCGCGCCCCTGGGGCTACGGCTATGGCGGTTGGGGCTGGTACAATCCCGGCCCTGCTGAGGTGAGAAACGTTGTAACCGAATGATTTTGTTGTTTATGTTAGTTCAAAGAAACAGCGGCCGGTCCGCTGTTTCTTTGTTTTCAGTCGAATAAGAAAAAAAATAGTGACGCGCTTCGCAACCTGCTCATTGCCTAATTAATAAACTGGTACGCTGAGTTAATATAATGTTAACAAAATGTATTATCCAGGGGCTGTGATGACGACGAATAACTATTTCAGAGGTGATGCAGTGAAAAAGGTTTGGCTAAACCGTTATCCCGCAGATGTTCCGGCGGAGATAAATCCTGACCGCTATCAATCCCTGGTTGAACTGTTTGAACATGCCACCACCCGTTACGCCGACCAACCGGCGTTTATCAATATGGGTGAAGTGATGACCTACCGTAAGCTGGAGGAGCGTAGTCGCGCCTTCGCCGCTTATCTTCAGGAGGGGTTGGGGTTACAGAAGGGCGATCGCGTGGCCCTGATGATGCCTAACCTGCTGCAGTATCCGGTGGCTCTGTTTGGCATCCTGCGCGCCGGGATGATCGTGGTTAACGTCAACCCCTTATATACCCCGCGCGAACTGGAGCATCAGCTCAACGACAGCGGCGCGGCGGCGATCGTCATTGTCTCCAACTTTGCCCATACCCTGGAAAAAGTGGTGGCGAAAACTCAGGTCCAGCATGTGATCCTGACGCGCATGGGCGACCAGCTTTCCACCGCCAAAGGTACGCTGGTGAACTTTGTGGTCAAGTACATTAAGCGCCTGGTGCCGAAGTACCATCTGCCGGACGCCATCTCGTTTCGCAGCGCGTTGCAGCACGGCTATCGCATGCAGTACGTCAAGCCGGAGATCGTTGCGGAAGATCTGGCGTTTCTGCAGTACACCGGTGGCACCACCGGCGTGGCCAAAGGTGCGATGCTAACCCACCGCAATATGCTGGCTAACCTCGAGCAGGTCAATGCCACCTACGGCCCGCTGCTGCATCGCGGCAAAGAGTTCGTGGTGACCGCGCTGCCGCTGTATCACATTTTCGCCCTGACCATGAACTGCCTGCTGTTTATCGAACTGGGCGGGCAAAATTTGCTGATCACCAACCCACGCGATATCCCCGGGCTGGTGAAGGAGCTGGCGAAGTATCCTTTTACCGCCATGACCGGGGTCAATACCCTGTTCAACGCCTTGCTGAACAACAAAGAGTTCCAGCAGCTTGATTTCTCCTCGCTGCATTTGTCCGCCGGCGGTGGGATGCCGGTGCAGCAGGCGGTGGCCGAGCGCTGGGTAAAACTGACCGGGCAATATCTGCTGGAGGGCTACGGCCTGACAGAGTGTTCCCCGCTGGTCAGCGTTAACCCGCACGATATTGACTACCACAGCGGCAGCATTGGCCTGCCGGTGCCCTCCACCGAAGCCAAACTGGTGGATGATGATGATAACGAAATGGCGCCGGGTCAGCCGGGCGAGCTCTGTATTAAAGGGCCGCAGGTGATGCTGGGCTACTGGCAGCGCCCTGACGCGACGGATGAGATTATCAAAGACGGCTGGCTGCACACCGGGGATATCGCGGTGATGGATGAAGAGGGGTTCCTGCGCATCGTCGATCGCAAAAAAGATATGATCCTGGTGTCGGGTTTTAACGTCTATCCGAACGAAATCGAAGATGTGGTCATGCAGCATAGCGGGGTGCTGGAAGTGGCGGCCATCGGCGTGCCGTCCGGCAGTAGCGGCGAAGCGGTGAAGATTTTCGTAGTCAAGAAAGATGCTGCGTTAACCGAAGAGGCGCTGATTACGTTCTGCCGTCGCCATTTGACCGGATACAAGGTGCCGAAGCTGGTGGAATTCCGTGATGAACTGCCGAAATCCAACGTCGGGAAAATTTTGCGGCGAGAACTGCGTGACGAAGCGCGCGCTAAAGTGGACAATAAAGGCTAAGTAACGAATGAGTCGCCTGACGCCGGCTACGCCGGCGTTTTTTATGGGCGCAAGTTAAGAGAGTATGCTTTGAACTATCAGATGATCACTACCGACAATGGCCTGCGCGCTGTCTGCGAAGCGGCAAGCACGGCCTCCGCCGTCGCTCTGGATACGGAATTTGTCCGCACCCGCACCTATTACCCGCAGCTGGGCCTGCTGCAGCTGTTCGACGGCCAGCAGGTCTCTCTGATCGATCCCTTGACGATTAACGACTGGGCGCCGATGCGCGACCTGCTGCTCAACCAGGATGTGACTAAATACCTGCATGCCGGCAGCGAAGATTTAGAAGTCTTCCTTAATGCATTTAACCTGATGCCGCAGCCGCTGATTGACACCCAGATCCTGGCGGCCTTCTGCGGCCGCCCAATGTCCTGGGGCTTCGCCTCGATGGTGGAAGAGTATTCCGGGGTAGCGCTGGATAAAAGCGAATCCCGCACCGACTGGCTGGCGCGCCCGCTGACTGAGCGTCAGTGTGAATATGCCGCGGCCGACGTCTGGTATCTGCTGCCGATCGCCAGCCAGTTAATGGCGGAGACCGATCGCGCTGGCTGGCTGCCGGCGGCGCTCGACGAGTGCCGCGTGATGCAGCAGCGTCGTCAGGAGGTGGTCGACCCGGCCGAGGCCTGGCGCGATATCGGCAACGCCTGGCAGCTGCGTACCCGCCAGCTGGGTTGTCTGCAGCTGTTGGCGGAGTGGCGCCTGCGCAAAGCGCGCGAGCGCGACCTGGCGGTAAACTTTGTGGTGCGGGAAGAGCATCTGTGGAGCGTGGCGCGCTATATGCCCACCAGCCTGGGCGAGCTCGACAGCCTCGGGTTGTCCGGTAGCGAAATTCGCTTCCACGGCAAAACGCTGATTAGCCTGGTCGAAAAAGCGCAGGCGCTGCCGGAGTCGGCCCTGCCGGCGCCGCTGCAGAACCTGATCGACATGCCGGGCTACCGCAAAGCCTTTAAAGATATTAAAGCGCTGGTGCAGGAAGTGAGCACGGAGAAGGGCGTAAGCGCGGAGCTGCTGGCGTCGCGTCGGCAGATCAACCAGCTGCTGAACTGGCACTGGCAGCTGAAAACGCAAGCCGGTGAACCTGAGCTGATTTCCGGTTGGCGCGGGGAGCTGATGGCCGAGCGGCTGAAGACGCTGTTAAACGACTATCCGCGCTAGTTCGCGGCCAGGTTCAGACCATTAAAAAACCGGCGGCGCGTGGCGTAGCCGGTTTTTTTTCGCGATAGCGCGACAGGTCAGGATTTCGACTCTTCCGTTTCGGGTAGGGTCACGTTCAGCTCAAGAATGGATATATCCCCGTCCCGCTGCTCCAGCTGCACGCTGACCATCTCCGGGTCGATCTGTACGTATTTACAGATCACTTCCAGGATATCTTTGCGTAACTGCGGCAGGTAATGCGGCTCCGCGTCGCCGCGGCGGCGCTCGGCGACGATGATTTGCAGGCGTTCTTTCGCAATATTAGCCGTGTTCTTTTTTCGCGAGAGAAAAAAGTCGAGTAAAGCCATAATTTATCCTCCGAACAGGCGTTTGAGGAATCCTTTCTTCTCTTCTTCAATGAAGCGGAAAGGGCGTTCTTCTCCGAGCAGACGTTCAACGGTATCGGCATAGGCTTTGCCTGCGTCCGAGGCGGCATCGAGGATCACCGGCTCACCCTGGTTGGATGCGCGCAGGACTGACTGGTCTTCCGGGATCACGCCTACCAGGTTGATGCGCAGAATTTCCAGCACGTCTTCCATGCTCAGCATATCGCCTTTATTAACGCGGCCTGGATTGTAGCGGGTCAGCAGCAGATGCTCTTTGATTGGCTCTTCGCCATTTTCCGCGCGGCGGGATTTAGAGGCGAGAATGCCAAGGATACGGTCGGAGTCGCGAACGGAGGAGACTTCCGGGTTAGTGGTGATGATGGCTTCATCAGCAAAGTAAAGCGCCATCAGCGCACCGGTTTCAATGCCTGCCGGGGAATCACAGACGATGAAATCGAATTCCATTTTCTTCAGTTCTTCGAGAACCTTGTCGACGCCTTCGCGGGTCAGAGCGTCTTTATCCCGGGTCTGGGAAGCCGGGAGAATGTAGAGATTTTCCGTGCGCTTATCTTTAATCAGCGCCTGGTTCAGTGTGGCATCGCCCTGAATGACGTTGACGAAATCATAAACGACGCGACGTTCGCAGCCCATAATCAGGTCGAGGTTACGCAGGCCGATGTCGAAGTCGATAACGACGGTTTTCTTTCCCTTCTGGGCCAAACCTGTAGCGATGGCCGCGCTGGAGGTGGTCTTGCCAACGCCCCCTTTACCCGAAGTCACAACAATAATGCGTGCCATAGAAATTCCTTGTTAAAAAGGGATTAATTTAACGGTTGAATTGCCAAAGCGCTTTCACCTAAACGCAGGCGCGCCGCTTTGCCATAAAATTCGGCCGGGATGTTATCGCTCAGCCAATATTCCCCGGCGATGGAGACCAGCTCCGCCGCAAGGTGGGTACAAAATATCTGGGCGTCTCTGTCGCCACCGGCGCCTGCCAGCGCGCGTCCTCGCATCATGCCATATACATGGATATTTCCGTCAGCGATAAGTTCCGCACCGGCACTCACATGATTTGTAACAATAAGATCACAGTGTGGCGCATAAATGCGCTGACCGGAACGTACCGGCTGATCAATCAAACGCGTTTTTGTGATCTGACTAGCAACTGGCGGCGGCGGGGTGGGTTCGGACGGTGCCGGACGAGAGGCTTTTTCTTTCCCTTCGGTTAATAACGGGATGCCGGCGCGGTCGATTTCGGTTTTCAGGCGCGGAATTTTGCATCCGCTAACGCCCATAATACGTAAACCGGTCGCGGCGATAGCCTCGTTGATGGCGCGCCATTCTACCTCCTCCTCGATGCTGGCGATATTCACCACCACCGGAGCATGACGTAAAAAAGCGGGAGCCTGGGCGATTTTGTCTTCTAACGCCTGACGAATAACCTCGGGATTTGCATCGTGCAAATGAACGACAGATAACGTGAAGCTACTGCCTTTAAGTTCGATTGGCGTATTTGACATCCTGGCCTTACTCAATTTGCTGTTTATCAACCGCCGAAGTGCGGTGATATTCCGAAGACTAAAAGGCATGTTATAGTCACTCATATATTGAGGCAAGTGACCACGGGTCTAATTCCGAGTAAAACTATGTTTTGTGTGATCTATCGAAGTACTAAACGTGAACAAACCTATTTATACGTCGAAAAAAAGGACGATTTCTCGCGCGTTCCTGACGAGCTAATGCGCAGCTTTGGCACGCCGCAAATGGCGATGCTGCTGCCGCTGGATGGGCGCAAAAAACTGGTTAACGCCGATCTGGAAAAAGTGAAACAGGCGTTAAGCGAACAGGGCTATTACCTGCAACTGCCTCCGCCGTCTGAAAATCTACTAAAGAAACACCTGGCGGAACAGGGGAAACAATCCGATTAACCCACGAGGGAAAATAATGTACCAACATCATAACTGGCAGGGTGCGCTTCTGGATTATCCAGTAAGCAAAGTAGTGTGCGTCGGCAGTAATTATGCGAAACACATCAAGGAAATGGGCAGTGCGACGCCGGAAGAGCCGGTGCTGTTTATTAAACCTGAGACTGCGCTGTGCGATCTTCGTCAGCCGTTGGTGCTCCCTGAGGGGCTGGGCTCGGTGCATCACGAAGTCGAGCTGGCGGTGCTTATCGGCAGCACGCTGCGTCAGGCGACGGAAGAGCATGTGCTGAAAGGGATTGCCGGCTATGGCGTCGCGCTGGATCTCACGCTGCGCGACCTGCAGGCGAAAATGAAAAAAGCGGGACAACCCTGGGAGAAGGCCAAAGGCTTCGATAACGCCTGTCCGATCTCCGGCTTTATCCCGGCCGCTGAGTTCCACGGCGACCCGCAGAATACGTCGTTAAGCCTGAAGATTAATGGCGAAGTGCGCCAGCAGGGCACCACTGCCGACATGATCCATAGGATTGTGCCGCTGATCGCCTATATGTCGCGCTTCTTTACCCTCAAAGCCGGGGATGTGATCCTCACCGGCACCCCGGAAGGCGTGGGGCCGCTGCACAGCGGTGACGAGCTGGAGGTCGGCTTCAACGGCCTGGCGCTCACTACCCGCGTGCTGTAAGCGCTATTTGCCGCCTTTTGGGGCGGCAAAACTTGCATCGGCGTGCCAGACTGGTTATAAGGTGCACCCTTAACTGGCAACGACGGACACTCCGATGAGCGAACAACCTTTCTGGCAACAAAAAACACTGGATGACATGAGCGACGCGGAGTGGGAATCGCTGTGTGACGGCTGCGGCCAGTGCTGTCTGCACAAGCTGATGGATGAAGACACTGACGAGATCTACTTCACCAACGTCGCCTGTCGTCAGCTCAATATCAAAACCTGCCAGTGTCGTAACTACGCGCGTCGCTTTGAGTATGAGCCGGACTGCATCAAGCTTACCCGCGAAAATCTGCCGACCTTCGAATGGCTGCCGCCGACCTGTGCCTATCGCCTGCTGGCGGAAGGCAAGCCTCTGCCGGCCTGGCACCCGCTGCTGACTGGCTCAAAAGCGGCGATGCACGGCGAACGCATCTCCGTTCGCCATATTGCGGTGCCTGAGTCCACGGTGGTCGACTGGCAGGACCATATCCTTAATCTGCCTGACAGGGCGCGCTAAGCGCCGTCACGCTTTCTTCGCGTGGAACAGCCCGTTTTCACCGTCGGTTTCTTCCGCCACCCAGAAGTGAATATTGAAGCGGGCGTCGTCACTGAGTTCGACGCGGTGCCAGTACTGCGGCGGACTGGTAGCAAACTGCCCGGCATGAATCACAACTTTTTTCTCCGGCTCCGTCGCCTGTTCATTGGCAAAACCGTAATAGGTCACCGTTCCCTCCATGACGCACAGCTGGCCGAAGACGCCAGCCGCGGTGTTGTGGTGGCTCAGCAGGGCGGCAGGGACATTCTCTTTGGTAAAGAATGGGGTGGAGCGTTTAACTTTCCAGTCTGCGGGGATCAGTAAAGATGACATGTGAGCTCCTGTGGGGTTTTAAAAGATGTATTTAATATGCACCTTTTGGCAGCTGTGGTCAACCATAGACATGAAACGATTCAGTGATGCGCAGGAGGCATAAAAAAACGCCCCGCAGGGCGTTTCATTGTGGGCTGTACTTGCCGCGGCTTAACGACCAAACAGATCGCGTTTTTTCGCTTTGAAAGGCTGAGCAACGATCACCAGAATAGCGACCAGCAGATAGGCGGCGAAAATCCCCACCAGCCATTGCGGCATCTCCAGCGACAGGAACTGCCACTGACGTACTGAACAGTCTCCGGACGCAACGAAAACCTGCGGCAGCCATTTATCCAGCGGCAGCCAGGTTGGGAAGCGGGCGGCGAAATCGCAGGTCTGGAACGGTGAAGGGTGCAGCTGGATCATCGTATGCTCCCACGCCAGCTGTAGTCCGCGTATCGCGCTGTACAACCAGATTGCCATGGCGACATAGCGCAGCGGCGTTTTGGGGGCGATAGCGCCCACCAGTCCCGCGCCCATGATGCCGAACAGCGCGCAGCGTTCGTAAATACACATGACACACGGCTGCAGCAGCATCACGTGCTGGAACCACAGCGCGACAAGTTCGAGAATAAAAGCGGTCAACGCCATCAGGAGCCAGGCACCGCGTCCTCTTGAGCACTGGTTTAAATATTGCAACATAATCATTTCCCTGGAAGATGCTAAATCATGGCAGTGTAAACGAAAACCGAACCGACGCCAGAGGCGCGGCGGAAAATATTCCGTAACGGGTTATTGATGCGCCCGGGCGAACCCGGGCAAAAACTGACTCAGGGCAGGCTGGGCGTCACCAGCCAGCCGTGCGCCAGCAGCCAGTCGGTGACTGGCATCAGGGTGAACTCGACGCATAACAGGCCGACCAGCGTCAGTACGATGGTGTAGGGCAGCGCCATCCACACCATACGGCCATAGGAGAGCCTAATAAGCGGCGCCAGGGCGGAAGTCAGCAGGAAGAGAAACGCCGCCTGGCCGTTCGGGGTGGCCACCGAGGGCAGGTTGGTGCCGGTGTTGATCGCTACCGCCAGCATCTCAAACTGGGGCAGGCTGATGGCGCCATGTTCGAGCGCCGCTTTCGCTTCGTTGATGTAGACCGTGCCGACAAACACGTTATCCGAAATGGACGACAGCAGGCCGTTGAACAGATAAAACAGCGACAGCTGCGCGTGCGGCGAGGCCTGCAGGACAAACTCGATGACCGGCGTGAACAGCTGCTGATCGATGATAACCGCGACGATGGAGAAGAAGACCGTCAGCAGCGCGGTAAAGGGCAGCGCCTCGGTGAACGCCTTGCCAATGGCGTGCTCATCGGTAACGCCGGTAAAGGTGGTGGCGAGGATGATCACCGACAGGCCAATCAGGCCGACCTCAGCCAGGTGAAAAGCCAGGGCCACGATCAGCCAAATGCCAATGAGCGCCTGGGCAATCAGCCGCAGTCGCTCCTGACGACTGCGCTGGGCGCGGCTGCGATCGTCAAACTCCTGCAGCACCTTGCGCACCGTCGGCGGTAGCGGTTCGCCGTAGCCAAACAGGCGATACTTTTCGACCAGCAGACAGGTTAACAGACCGCAGACCATCACCGGCAGGGTCACGGGCGCCATGCGAAGAAAGAACTCGCCAAAATGCCAGCCCGCGGCTTTGGCGATAATCAGGTTTTGCGGCTCGCCGACCATGGTCATGACGCCGCCGAGCGCGGTCCCGACGCCGGCGTGCATCATCAGGCTGCGCAGAAAGCCGCGGAACTGCTCCAGCACCTCGCGGTAGTGCTGCTCGATATGGCTGTCATCGAGCAGGTCGCTATCGTCCGGGCGCGCCGAGGCGACGCGGTGATAGATGCCGTAGAACCCGACGGCGACGCTGATCACTACCGCCACCACCGTCAGCGCATCGAGAAAGGCCGAGAGGAAGGCGGCCGCCAGGCAGAAGGCCAGCGATAGCAGCATTTTGCTGCGGATCCCCAGCAGCAGGCGCGTAAACACGAACAGCAAAAGCTGTTTCATAAAGTAGATACCCGCCACCATGAACATCAGCAGGAGCAGCACCTCCAGATTGCCGGCGATCTCGTCCCGGACGTGCGCCGGGCTGGTCATGCCGATCAGCAGCGCCTCGATAGCCAGCAGACCACCCGGCAGCAGCGGATAGCACTTCAGCGCCATGGCGAGGGTAAAGATAAACTCAACCACCAGCAGCCAGCCGGCGACAAACGGCGCCACGGCGAACACCAGCGGATTTACGATTAAGAAAATGATTAATGCCAGCTTGTACCAGTCCGGCGACTGGCCAAGAAAATTGCGCCACAGCGCGCGGCCATAAGAAATTTCCACGACAGAATCCTTCCCCGTCAATGAGTGCATGGTTTTGTGCATAACGATTGGCAAGAGTACCAGTTGAGCAAAATGAGAAGCAACTTTCTTCGCGCCGCGCTGGCGGTTTGTGAAGATAAGGAAAAGCGCAAAGTAAAAGCGGAAAATGAAACGGCGATCCCTTTTTAATTCACTTGCCATGCTATCTGCGCTATAGCGGCTCTGGTATGATGAGTGCAATTGTAACGCTGTGTAATGGAAATCTTACTATGGTCATTAAGGCGCAGAGCCCTGCGGGTTTCGCGGAAGAGTACATCATTGAGAGTATCTGGAATAACCGCTTCCCTCCCGGATCGATTCTCCCCGCTGAACGCGAGCTTTCTGAGCTGATCGGTGTCACCCGCACAACCCTGCGCGAAGTATTGCAGCGTCTGGCCCGTGACGGCTGGCTGACCATTCAGCATGGTAAGCCCACTAAAGTGAATAACTTTTGGGAAACCTCCGGCCTGAATATCCTCGAAACGCTGGCGCGCCTCGATCACGACAGCGTACCGCAGCTGATTGATAATCTGCTCTCCGTGCGCACCAACATTTCCACGATTTTTATCCGCACCGCGTTTCGCCAGCATCCGGATAAAGCGCTGGCGGTCCTGGACAGCGCCCGGGAGGTGGAGGATCACGCCGACGCCTTCGCCGAGCTTGATTATAATATTTTCCGTGGTCTGGCGTTCGCCTCCGGCAACCCGATCTACGGTCTGATCCTCAACGGCATGAAGGGGTTGTATACCCGCATCGGCCGCCACTATTTCTCCAGCCCGGAAGCGCGCAGCCTGGCGCTCGGTTTCTATCATCAGCTGGCGAAAGTGTGTGAGGCTGGCCTGCATGACCAGGTTTACGAGCTGGTTCGTCGCTACGGCCATGACAGCGGCGAGATCTGGCACCGGATGCAGAAATCGCTGCCCGGTGATTTAGCCATGAATATGCGTTAAGCGGGCTTTTCGCGATCGATATACAGAACAAGGGGGCCAATGGCCCCCTTTGTTATTTTACTCGCCCCGCAATGCTATAGCGCGTTCGGCCGCGCCGGGCAGCGGTCCAACAGCTCAATGCTGCCGTCGGCGTTCTGCTGCTCCAGCAGCACATCGAACCCCCACAGACGATGCACATGCTTCAGCACTTCGCGCCGGCCTTTGTCCAGCGGGACGCGGTTGTGCGGCACATAGCGCAAGGTCAGCGATCGGTCGCCGCGCAGGTCAACGTTCCACACCTGGATGTTCGGCTCAAGATTGCTGAGGTTATACTGCGCGGAGAGCTTATTGCGGATCTCGCGATAACCCTCTTCGTTGTGAATCGCCGAGATCTCCAGATAATTGTTGTGATCGTCGTCGAGCACGGTAAAGAAGCGGAAATCGCGCATGATCTTCGGCGACAGGAACTGACTGATAAAGCTTTCATCCTTAAAGTCGCGCATGGCGAAATGCAGCGTTTCCAGCCAGTCAGAACCGGCGATATCGGGGAACCAGTACTTATCCTCTTCCGTGGGCGACTGACAGATGCGCTTGATGTCCTGGAACATGGCGAAGCCCAGCGCGTAGGGGTTAATCCCGCTGTACCACGGACTGTTGTACGGCGGCTGGAACACCACGTTGGTATGGCTGTGGAGAAACTCCAGCATAAAGCGCTCAGTCACTTTCCCTTCATCGTAGAGATGGTTGAGGATGGTGTAGTGCCAGAAGGTGGCCCACCCCTCGTTCATCACCTGGGTCTGTTTCTGCGGGTAGAAATACTGGCTGACTTTACGCACGATGCGCAGGATCTCGCGCTGCCACGGTTCGAGCAGCGGGGCGTTCTTCTCCATAAAGTACAGCAGGTTCTCCTGCGGTTCGGAAGGGTAGCGACGAGCGGATTCAATCGCTTTTTCCTCTTCGCGCTTCGGTAGGGTGCGCCACAGCATATTCACCTGGCTTTGCAGATACTCTTCCCGGCTTTTCTGCCGCGCTTTCTCCTCCTGCAGAGAGATTTTTTGCGGACGTTTATAGCGGTCGACGCCGTAGTTCATCAGCGCGTGGCAGGAGTCGAGCAGTTTCTCTACTTCGTCGACGCCATAGCGCTCTTCGCACTCGGTGATGTACTTACGGGCAAAGATCAGATAGTCGATGATCGAGCTGGCGTCGGTCCAGCTGCGAAACAGATAGTTATTTTTAAAAAACGAGTTATGCCCGTAGCAGGCATGGGCCATCACCAGCGCCTGCATGGTGATGGTGTTTTCCTCCATCAGGTAGGCGATACAGGGGTTGGAGTTGATGACTATCTCATACGCCAGACCCTGCTGACCGTGCTTATAGGCCTGCTCGGTCTCAATAAATTTTTTGCCAAACGACCAGTGCGGATAGTTGATGGGCATGCCGACGCTGGAGTAGGCGTCCATCATCTGCTCGGAAGTAATGACTTCGATCTGGTGCGGGTAGGTGTCAAGACGATAGAGCTTGGCGACCCGGTCCACTTCGGCCAGGTAGGTTTCCAGTAACTCGAACGTCCAGTCGGGTCCATCGCTTAAACGGGTGGTGTCCCTGTTCATGGAGTCAATCGTAGCCATTAGCGCGCCCTCGTTGTTGTTGGTTTTCTCTGAACGGAAAACCTCTAAACAAGCATAGAACACGGTGCAGCAAACTGTGCTGTACGCCAATCGCTTTTCTTCGCGATTTCCCCATCTCAAAGCCGTTTTTTTGCCTTGTTTGCAGAATTTAATGCTGGGTAAAAATAAAGCGCAGCATGAGATCGTAAATCTCACAGCGCAGGGCTGGTGCGGTTTGCTGTGAGTTAAGTCACCATAAATAAAGCGTATGTTGAATAATATTTTCAACTGAGTTATCAATTTGTAATTAGATGATTGTTCTTTAACTGTTACGGAGTCGCTATGCGTGTCGTCATACTGGGAAGTGGGGTGGTTGGGGTAGCCAGCGCGTGGTATTTGAGTCAGGCGGGTCATGACGTGACGGTCATCGACCGTCAGCCCGGTCCGGCAGAGGAGACCAGCGCGGCCAACGCCGGGCAGATTTCTCCCGGCTATGCGGCGCCCTGGGCGGCGCCGGGGGTGCCGCTGAAGGCGATCAAATGGATGTTTCAGCGCCATGCGCCGCTGGCGATCGGTCTTGACGGCACCTCGTTCCAGTTGAAGTGGATGTGGCAGATGCTGCGCAACTGCGACACCCGCCACTATATGGAGAACAAAGGCCGTATGGTGCGCCTGGCGGAGTACAGCCGCGACTGCCTGAAGGCGCTGCGCGACACCACCGGCATTCAGTATGAAGGGCGCCAGGGCGGGACGCTGCAGCTGTTCCGTACCGCCAAACAGTATGAAAATGCCACCCGCGACATCGCGGTGCTGGAGGACGCCGGCGTGCCGTATCAGCTGCTGGAAGCGAAGCGGTTGGCGGAGGTGGAGCCGGCGCTGGCGGAGGTCAGCCACAAACTGACCGGCGGCCTGCGTCTGCCAAATGATGAAACCGGCGACTGCCAGCTGTTTACCACCCGTCTGGCGGCAATGGCGGAACAGGCCGGCGTGACCTTCCGCTTCAACACCGCAGTGGATGCGCTGCTGCACGAGGGCGATCGCATTGCCGGGGTGAAATGCGGCGATGAGATTATCAAGGGCGATGCCTATGTGATGGCCTTCGGCTCCTACTCGACGGCGATGCTTAAAGGGCTGGTGGATATACCGGTCTACCCGCTGAAAGGCTACTCATTGACTATTCCGATCGCTCAGGAGGACGGCGCGCCGGTTTCAACTATCCTTGATGAGACTTACAAAATCGCCATCACCCGCTTCGATCAGCGCATTCGGGTCGGCGGCATGGCGGAGATCGTCGGTTTTAACAAAGCGCTGCTGCAGCCGCGTCGCGAAACCCTGGAGATGGTGGTGCGCGATCTGTTCCCGCGCGGCGGCCACGTGGAGCAGGCGACTTTCTGGACGGGCCTGCGGCCGATGACGCCGGACGGCACGCCGGTGGTCGGCCGCACAGCGTATAAAAATCTGTGGCTCAACACCGGCCACGGCACGCTTGGCTGGACCATGGCCTGCGGCTCCGGGCAGCTTATCAGCGATCTGATCTCCGGCCGCACGCCGGCGATCCCTTACGACGATCTGGCGGTTGCCCGCTACAGCCCCGGTTTTACCCCGGCGCGCCCGCAGCACCTGCACGGCGCACACAACTAAGGAGCTTGCATGACCCGTCCGGTAGTGGCCAGCATCGACCTGCTGGCCTTGCGGCAGAATTTACAGATAGTGCGTCGCGCGGCCCCCGGGTCGCGCCTGTGGGCGGTGGTCAAGGCCAACGCCTACGGTCACGGCGTGGCGCGCGTATGGAGTGCGTTAAGCGCGGCGGATGGTTTCGCCTTGCTCAACCTGGAAGAGGCGATCCTGCTGCGCGAGCAGGGCTGGAAAGGCCCGATCCTGCTGCTGGAGGGCTTCTTCCATGCCGATGAGCTGGCGGTGCTGGATCAATATCGTTTAACCACCAGCGTCCACAGCAACTGGCAGATTAAGGCCCTGCAACAGGCGAAGCTGCGCGCGCCGCTGGATATCTATCTCAAGGTGAACAGCGGCATGAACCGGCTGGGCTTTATGCCTGAGCGGGTCCACACCGTCTGGCAGCAGCTGCGGGCGATAAGCAACGTCGGCGAGATGACGCTGATGTCGCACTTCGCGGAGGCGGAGAACCCGCAGGGAATTGTCGAGCCGATGCGCCGTATCGAACAGGCGGCGGAGGGGCTGGATTGCCCGCGCTCGCTGGCCAACTCGGCGGCGACCCTCTGGCATCCGGAAGCGCATTTTGACTGGGTTCGTCCAGGCATCGTGCTGTATGGCGCGTCGCCTTCCGGGCAGTGGCAGGACATCGCCAACACCGGGCTGAAGCCGGTGATGACGCTGCGCAGCGAGATTATCGGCGTGCAGAACCTGCGCCCCGGCGAGGCGATTGGCTATGGCGGCCTGTACCGCACCACCCAGGAGCAGCGGATCGGCATCGTCGCCTGCGGCTATGCCGATGGCTATCCGCGGGTGGCGCCGAGCGGCACGCCGGTGCTGGTGGATGGCGTACGTACCACCACCGTGGGACGCGTGTCGATGGACATGCTGGCGGTCGATTTAACGCCCTGCCCGCAGGCCGGGATCGGCGCGCCGGTCGAGCTGTGGGGCAAAGAGATTAAAATCGACGACGTGGCGGCCAGCAGCGGCACCGTCGGCTATGAACTGATGTGCGCCCTGGCGCCGCGGGTGCCAGTTGTGACCCTGTAACCTATTCCGGGGCGGATCACTCCGCCTCGTCTTCCGCGACCCGCACCCCAACCTTCAGCACGTGATCGTTCTCTTTTTCAGCTACCGTCCACACCATCCCGGCGAACTCCACCTGGTCGCCCACCACCGGCGCGGCGCCCAGCAGCTGCTGCACCACTTCCCCGAGCGACTGCTGATGCTCGCGGAACTCCTCACCGCCGTCGAGACCGTAGATTTGCGCCACATCGGCGAAGCGGGCCTCAGCATCAAGAATGAAGTCGCCGAAAAAGCGCTGATCGAGCGCCACCGGCGGCGACTGGCTGAACATTTTGCCCAGCGCCGGCAGGTCGTGCTCCCGACCAATAACGCACAGGATATCGCCTTCCCGCAGGCGGGTGCTGCCGGTGGGGTGCAGCAGGACATTGTTGCGAAACAGCGCGGCAATCCGCGTCTCCGGTGGCATGTGCAAGTCGCGCAGCGCCGCGCCGATGCACCACTTATCGGCCCCCAGCTGGTAGACAAACTGCTCCCACGGGTTTTCCGGGTGAATATCCAGCCCGACGCGGGAGATGGGCCAGCTGATGGGCGGCACCACCACTTTGGCTTTTTTCGCCGCCCACGACAGCGAAGTGCCCTGCAGCAGCAACGACACCAGCACCACGAAGAAGGCGACATTGAAGAACAGGCGGGCGTTGTCCAGGCCGGCCATCATCGGGAACACCGCGAGAATAATGGGCACCGCGCCGCGCAGGCCAACCCAGCTGATAAACACCCGTTCGCGCAGGTTAAAGCCGCGAAACGGCAGCAGGCCGGCAAACACCGACAGGGGCCGGGCAATGAATATCATCCACATCGACAGCAGCAGCGCCGGGATGGCGATCGGCAGCAGGTCGGAGGGCGTCACCAGCAGGCCCAGCACCAGGAACATGGCGATCTGCGCCAGCCACGCCAGGCCGTCGAAGTTCTGCAGGATGCCGTGCCGGTTGCGGATCGGCCGGTTGCCCAGCAGAAAGCCGCAGAGATAGACGGCGAGGATACCGCTGCCGTCGAGGGAGGTGGTGACGGCAAAAATCATGATCCCGCCGCTCAGCGCCAGCAGCGGATAGAGGCCGGCGGGCAGCACGATGCGGTTAATCATCTGCAGCAGCAGGTAGCCGCCGCCGAGGCCGATGGCGATCCCGAGGCCGAACTGCTGAATGATATGCACGGCGAACATCCAGCTGAGGCCGGTTTGGTGCTGCTGGATCATTTCGATCAGGGTGATGGTCAGGAAGACCGCCATCGGGTCGTTACTGCCTGACTCTATCTCCAGCGTCGAGCCGACGCGCTCGTTGAGCCCCTTGCCGCCGAGCAGCGAGAAGACCGCCGCGGCGTCGGTGGAGCCGACAATGGCGCCGATCAGCAGGCCTTCGATCAGATCCAGCTTGAACAACCAGGCCGCCATCATCCCGGTCAGCGCTGAGGTGATCAGCACCCCAACCGTCGCCAGCGACAGCGCGGGCCACAGCGCGACGCGAAAGGAGCTGGCCTGGGTGCGCATCCCGCCGTCCAGCAGGATCACCGCCAGCGCCAGGTTACTCACCATATAGGCGAAGGGGTAATTGTCGAAGGGGATGCCGCCGATGCCGTCAATGCCTGCCAGCATCCCGATGGCCAGAAAGATGACCAGAATCGGGATGCCAAGGCGCGAAGAAAAGGAGCTCAATAAGATACTGCAGGTTACTAAAACAGAACCCAGAATAAACAGACTAATGACCGCAGCGGCGTCCAATGTTCACGTACTCCCTGACTGGCGTGAAAAAATGGCTAAAAGTGACACTATTTTAACAATTCGCAGGGGATCCGCCTATGCGTTCGGGAAATTTATTCTGTCAGCACCGGATGGCCGCCGATCGTCAGGGTGGTGGCCGCCGCCTGATTCACCAGGCGCGCGCGGGCGCCCAGCGGCAGGGTCACCGTGCGCTGCTCGTGGCCAAACTCCAGTCCGCTAATCAGCGGCAGGGGGAGCTGTTGGCGCAGATAATCAAAAACCTGCGGCAAATCGTATCCCGCGTCATAGTCGTTCGGCGCGCTGCCGGTGAAGCTGCCGAAGATCACCGCTTTCTGCGCCGCCAGCACGCCGCTGTGCAACAGCTGAAGCAGCATGCGCTCGACGCGGAACGGGTGCTCGTTGATATCCTCCACCACCAGGATGCCGTCGCGGATCGCCGGCAGCCACGGCGTGCCGATAAGCGAGGTCAGCATCGCCAGATTTCCCCCCCACAGGGTGCCTTCCACCCGGCAGTTCGGCCCTTCGCCCGGCCATTCGAGGGTGAATTCCGGCTGGCGTAGCGCCTGCCAGAAATGGTGCTCGGTAAACGGGTCGAGGGTCTCCGCGCCGAAGTTGCCGGCGAGCATTGGCCCGCTGAAGGTGATGACGTTGCCCATGGCCAGCAGGCCCGACTGGATAGCGGTGAAATCGCTGTGGCCGCAAATCAGCAGCGGGTCGCGCTGCTGGCGGGCAACCAGCCCCTGCCAGTCGATATGCGGCAGCAGGCGACTGGCGCCGTAGCCGCCGCGCACGGCGAGGACGATCCGGTTGCGGCCGGGCAACTGGGCCAGCTGGTTAATATCGGCCAGCCGTTCATGTTCAGTCCCGGCGAAACGCTGCTGCCGGCGGGGAATGACCTGCTGGTGGGCCACCTCGTGTCCGGCCTGCTGCAGACGCTCGACGCCGCGGGCTGCCGCCTGCTGGTTGATGCAATACCCGGATGGCGCGACCAGATAAAACTGAGACATGATAATTCCTTGCTATGAATGAAAGGGTTATGATGCCGCCTGGAATGGCGATTGTCATCTCCAGGTGGCTAACTTCAGTCCGCACCCGTCATCCTTCAGGTTGTCGGCAGGCGGGAGACGTACCGCGGCCGTCGTTCTGTAGCATGATGGCGTTTGGGTAGATAAGGATAGATGTGTGAAATTGAGATGGTTGCTTATTTTAGTCGTTTTTCTGGCCGGTTGTAGTTCGAAACATGATTACACCAATCCGCCGTGGAACCCTGAGGTCCCGGTGAAGCGGGCGATGCAGTGGATGCCGATCAGTGAAAAAGCCGGCGCCGCCTGGGGCGTGGATCCGCAGCTGATCACGGCGATCATCGCCATCGAGTCGGGCGGTAATCCTGCGGTGGTGAGTAAATCCGGCGCCGTCGGGCTGATGCAGCTCAAGCCGTCGACCTCCGGACGCGATGTCTATCGGCGGATGGGGTGGCGCGGCGAGCCGTCGGTCAGTGAGCTGAAAAACCCGGAACGTAATATCTCGATGGGGGCCGCCTATCTGAGCATTCTGGAGAACGGTCCGCTGGCGGGGATCAAAGACCCGCAGGTGATGCGCTATGCGGTGGTGGTCTCCTATGCCAACGGCGCTGGCGCGCTGCTGCGTACCTTCTCCTCGAACCGCCAGGACGCCATCGAGGAGATTAACGATCTCGACGCCGATGAGTTCTTCGAGCATGTGGTGAAAAAACACCCGGCACCGCAGGCGCCGCGCTATATCTGGAAACTACAGAAAGCGCTGGACGCCATGTAATCCCTCGTTTGGCCTCCGGTAGTCTCCCGGAGGCCACGTCCTCAGAAATCGTAGCCCACGGTGGCTATAACGCTGCGCTCTGCTCCCCAGTAACAGTTGCCGGTGCCATAGCAGCCGGAAATATACTCGCGGTCGCCGATATTGTTGGCGTTAACCTGCACATAAGCGCCTTTCAGCGTTGGCGACCAGACGCCGAGGTCGGCCCGCATCATGGCGTCCATCAGCGTGACCGACGGCAGCCGCGCGGTGTTGGCATCATCCGCCCACTGTTTACCGATGTAGCGGACGCCGGCGCCAACGGAGATCCCCGCCGGGAACTGATAGCGCGCCCAGAAGGAGGCCATCTGATCCGGGGTCAGCTGCGGCGTGTTATTGTCGGTCCCGTCTTTAGTGTCCTGGAAACGCAGACGATTCCAGGTATACGAGGCGATAGTACTCAGCTGCGGGGTGATCTGGTGGTGCGCTTCCAGCTCAACGCCCTGGGAATGGACCTTACCCGCCGGAATATAGGTGGCGGTGGCGATGTTCGGGTCGCGAGTGGCGACATCCTTTTGCGTCAGGTCGTAAATCGCGATGCTATAGAGATCGCTGCTGCCCGGCGGCTGGAACTTCAGGCCGGCTTCAACCTGTTCGGCGGTGGTCGGTTTCAACGGTTTGCCGTCCGCGCCCGGCAGCATCGCCGGGGTGATCGCCTGGCTGTAGCTCAGGTAGGGCGACAGACCGTTGTCCAGGGCGTACAACAGCGAGGCGCGGCCGCTGATATGGTCGTCTGAACGGCGGTTTGAGGTCCCCTGGGTATCGCTGACCTGCTGGGAAACGATGCGGTCGTAGCGGGCGGAAACATCCACATGCCAGCGGTTCCAGACCATCTCATCCTGCAGATACAGCCCGGTCTGGTAATAGCGGCGATTATTGTCGTCGCTGTAGGTAACGGTATGTCCGGTCTGCGCGGTATAGCCGCTAAACGGGTTAAGGGGCGCCGCGCCGCCGGCGCCGGTCCACAGGTCGTTACGGAAGCGATGATATTCGGCGCCGAGGATCAGGGTGTGCGCCAGGTCGCCTGTATTGAAATCGGCGCGCAGGCGGTTATCGGTTGACCAGCCGTCCAGCGAACCGCGCGAACCGCTGTAGCCGCGGGCCAGCATGTCGCTGTCATCTATCCAGCCGACCTGGTAGACCTGATCGAGGGAGACGTTGGTATGGGTGTAGCTCCCGGCGGAATAGACCGACCAGACGTCGGTGAACTGGTGGTCAAACTCATAGCTGTAGATCTGCTGGCGGCGTTGATAGCCATCTCCCGGATCGCCTTCGTTGGTGCTGGGGGAGAGCTTACGGCCATTGTGCGCGTAGCGGGTGCCGTCCAGCGGCAAAGAGCCGTGGTAGCCGCCGGAAGGATCTTTTTGCAGATAGGCGCGCAGCAGCAGCGAGGTGTCGCTGTCCGGCTGCCACAGCAGGGAAGGCGAAATCGCGTAGCGCTCTTCGCGGGTATGGTCATACTGCGTATCGCTGCTGCGGGTCATCCCGATCAGCCGCCATGCCCACTGGTCATTGATGGCGTCGGTGTAATCGAAGGCCGCGCCTTTGGTATTTTGCGTGCCGCCGGTCAGGCGGATGTGGCCCTGCTGGCTGAACTGCGGACGTTTGGAAGTCAGGTTGACCACGCCGCCCGGCACGCTCTGCCCGTAGAGCGCAGAGGAGGGGCCGCGGATCACATCCACGCGTTCGATAAACCACGGGTCGATTTGCAGTACGTTATGGCTGCCGCCGTCGCTCATCAGGCGCATGCCGTCGAGGAACAGGTTATCGACGTCGCCGCCGTGGTAGCCGCGCAGGGAGATGGCGTCGAACCGGGTGGCGCCGCCGCCGAAGCTGGAGTAGACCCCCGGGGTATATTCCAGCGCCTGGCTGATGGTATTCGCCCCCTGATCCGCCATCTGCTGGCGGGTGACCACCGACACCGACTGGGCGGTAGTGATTAACGGCTGGTCGGTTTTCGTCGCCCCGAGCGAGGTGCTGGCGCTGTAGCCCTCCGTCGGCGCGCTGGCGGACGCCGGCGGGGTGGCAGTGACCACCACCGTCTCTTCGGCTTGCGCGGTGAAGGGGAGTGCGACCGCAAGGGCATACAGCAGCCCCGGGCGTTTTCGAGAAATAGCCACGTTCATAAGATCATCCTGAACCAACGCGGTCTGGTACTCCTGTACGCCGCCGCGTGAAAAACGAATCTGTCATTATTCGTTAAAAAGTAATGCGAATTATTATTGTTTGTATTTGTGCGATCAAGCGAAAAGGTGACCTGTTCAACGCGAGGGGGTGGGGAGGTGTTTCCCGCGAGCCGCAGAATGGGTCTGCACGGGACGGTAGTGACCAGGGAGTCCGCTTCCCCCTACCGATTTTGGTAGGGGGCGGCGAAGCGTCAGGAGCCGGTCTTTTGCGGTTCCGCAGGGGCGGGGTCGTTAGCCGCGGGCGCCGCAACAGGTTTGTCCTGCGGTGAAGGGGTTGTCGCCGGACGGGTAGCGGGCAGCGCATCGCAGGGTTTCTCCTGCGGGCAGATCAGATCCAACATCTTCAGGGTGACGCCGTTGGTCCAGCCAAAGCCGTCCTGCAGCGGATATTCCCCGCCGCCGCCGCCGGTGCCGGTCGAGCTCACGTCATACTTCTCCACCAGCTTTTGCTTACTGTCATAGGTATGCTGCACGTTGGTCAGGAAGCGCCAGGTGACCTCCATGGCGATCTTCTGCTGACCATAGTTTTGCAGCCCCTCGACCGCCACCCACTGCAGCGGCGCCCAGCCGTTGGGAGCGTCCCACTGCTGGCCGCTGTTGACGGTGGTGGTGGTCAGCCCGCCGGGTTTAAGCAGGCGCGACTCGGCGGCGGCGGCCACTTTCGTCGCCCGCTCGCGTGACGCGGCATTGACGTACAGCGGGAACAGCGCCGCCGCGGTCAGTTGATTGCGCACCTTGTGGCTTTTCAGATCGTAGTCGGCGTACCATCCCTCTTTATCATTCCACAGGTATTTCTCGATGGCCTGCTGGCGGGCGTTAGCCAGCGCATCGTACTGCGTAGCGCCAGCGCTGTCCCCGGATGCCTTGCTGGCGCGGGCGAGGGTTTTCTCCAGATGGAACATCAGGGCATTGAGATCGACCGGGACAATCGAGGTGGTGCGAATGGTGGCGAGCTGCTGCGGATTGTCCATCCAGCGGGAGCTGAAATCCCAGCCGGAGGCGGCGGCGGAGCGCAGGTCGCGATAGATCTCGGTTGCCGGACGATTCGGGTTGCTTTTGGCGGTTTTGACGTCGTCAAGCCAGGACTCGGGACGCGGGGTGTCGTTATCGTCCCAGTAGCGGTTGAGCAGCGCGCCGTCCGCCATCCGCACCGCCCGTTTGTCGGCGCTGCCGGGAGCCAGCGCGTCCGCTCCGGCCATCCAGTAGCGATACTCTTTCTCCAGCTGCGGCTGGTAGGTTTTCAGCACCTGGTCGCCATCGTGCGTCGCCAGCAGGCTCACCATAAAGGAGAAGAAGGGGGGCTGCGAACGGCTGAGATAATAGGTGCGGTTGCCGTTGGGGATATGGCCCCAGGCGTCAATTTCCGCGGCGAAGTTGGCGACCATATCCTCGATTTTATCCCAGTGACCGCTTTCGGCAAGACCCAGCATGGTGAAATAGCTGTCCCAGTAATAGACTTCGCGGAAACGTCCTCCGGGCACCACGTAGGGCTTAGGCAGCGGCAGCAGCGAGTCCCATTTTTCCACCTCGACGGTGCTGCGGGTCAGGACCGGCCACAGGCCATCGATATGTTGACGCAGAGTTTGCCCTTTGGGCGGCGCATAGGTGTCGTTCTCTTTCGGCAGCGTGAAGTTCAGTTCGACGAAGTGGCGCAGGTCGAAGCTGGCCTGGTTTTTTTGCATCCGGTAATCGGCAAGGATCATCAGCGGATCGCTGTTAGGGATAGCGTCGGCGAAGGTTTTCTGATCGGCAAACAGCTTCGCGCTCTGGACATCATTGAACAGCGGGCCCAGCAGAATATCCGGCGAGGGGGGCGGCGCGGTTTTGCCGTCTTCCGCCTGAGCGTTCAGGCTCATCAGGGCGATCAGAGCGCCGCCGATCGCCAGGCGCAGGGAACAGGGCAAAGCAGCGGGACGACGTGCATCAGTACTCGTCATGGGGAGTTCTCCTTATCATTATCGACTGCGGGCCACGACGTTTGGCCATCCAAAAACCTTAGACGAATATCTGCCGCTGCGCGTGTCAGGGGTAACATTTTGCGCGAAAACAGAGGATTTACCTGCCAGGTCTCCTGAGACCGCCGCGGGCTGGGCCGCCTGGCTGAGGGCGCTGGCGTCCACGATGGCGCAAAAAACGTCGCCCTGCCTCACGACGGTGCAGCCGCCGCCGGGCGCGGGCGGCTGTTTTGGCGATTTTTTGCACAACCAGACGGCGGGGCTGAACCGATTTGCACAACGCCGCGGCGGCAGAGGACCTGGCATAATTAATGCTTATCTCTTAGCGGTATTACCACAAAGTGAGTACAACCGGAGGGGATAGCCATGATTAAAATTACGCTACCTGACGGGCATTATTATGACGAGATGCTGACCGCGCAGGGTGAACAGCGGCCGCACTATAATGCCTGGTGGCAATGGTTTCGCAACACCGATCAATTTTCTATCCGGCAGAAAAAAGCGCAAGCGGAACTGCTTTTTCACCGTATCGGCATCACCTTTAACGTGTACGGCGAGGATGAGGGGACCGAGCGGCTGATCCCGTTTGACAGCGTGCCGCGGATCATACCCGCCGGGGAGTGGCAGCGCATTGACCGCGGCATACGCCAGCGGGTGAAAGCGCTGAACGCCTTCCTCTATGACATCTATCATGAGCAGAATATCCTGCGCGCGGGGCTGATCCCGGCCGAGCAGGTGCTGGCCAACGAGCAGTATCAGCCGTGCATGCAGGGCATCAACCTGCCAAACAACACCTATGCCCATATCACCGGCGTCGATATGGTGCGCAATAACGACGGTCAGTACTACGTGCTGGAGGATAATCTGCGCACGCCGTCCGGCGTCTCCTACATGCTCGAAAACCGTAAGATGATGATGCGCCTCTATCCGGAGATGTTCGAGCAGCATCACATTGCGCCGGTGGAGCGCTACCCAAGCTACCTCCTGCAGACCCTGCGCGAAAGCTCGCTGGTGGATGATCCCTGCGTCGTGGTGATGACCCCGGGTCGCTTCAACAGCGCCTACTTCGAGCACAGCTTCCTGGCGCAGCAGATGGGGGTCGAGCTGGTGGAGAGCGCCGATCTGTTTATTAAAAACGGCGCGGTGTATATGCGCACCACCGAGGGGCCGCGGCGGGTGGATGTGATTTATCGCCGCATCGACGACGCCTGGCTCGACCCGCTGGCCTTCCGCGCCGATTCGATGCTCGGCGTCCCGGGGCTGCTGTCCGTCTATCGCGCCGGCGGCGTAGTGCTGGCCAACGCCATCGGCACCGGGGTGGCTGACGACAAATCGATCTATCCGTACGTCCCGGAGATGATCCGCTTTTACCTCGGCGAACAGCCGATCCTCAGCAATATCCCTACCTGGCAGTGCCGGAAAGCGGAGGACCTGCGCTACGTGCTGAGCAATCTCGAGCTGATGGTGGTCAAGGAGGTCCATGGCGCCGGGGGCTACGGCATGCTGGTTGGCCCGCGTTCGACTAAAGAGGAGCGGGAGGCCTTCCGCCAGCGCCTGCTGGCCAATCCGGCCAACTATATCGCCCAGGACACCCTTGCGCTGTCGACCTGCCCCACCTTCGTTGATGAAGGGCTGTCGCCGCGGCATATCGATTTACGGCCCTACGTGCTGTCCGGGCAGGAGATGCGGCTGGTGCCCGGCGGCCTGACCCGCGTGGCCCTCACCGAAGGGTCGCTGGTGGTCAACTCGTCGCAGGGCGGCGGAACCAAGGATACCTGGGTGATGGAGGATGACGCATCATGCTAAGTCGTACGGCGAGTGAACTGTTCTGGATGGCCCGCTATCTCGAGCGGGCGGAGAGCTACGCCCGGGTGCTGGACGTGACCTGGAAATTATCGATGATCCCCCGCCACAGCCAGCAGTCGCGGGATCTGGCGCTACCGCTGAATTTGTCGATGACCCACGAGTTGTTTCAGGCGCGCCATGCCCGCTTTACCATGAGCAATCTGCTCAACTTTTTTGCCCTTGATGGCAACAACCCCTGCAGTATTTACAGCTGCGTGGAGATGGCGTGGAACAATGCGCACGCCGTGCGCGGCAGTCTGTCGGCCGAAGTGTGGGAGAGCATCAATGCCACCCGCATTGAGCTGCGAAGCCTGCGCCAGCAGGGGCTGGGCGAGCTGGGGAGCGATGGCTTTTTTGAGTGGGTGAAAGAGCGGGTGCATCTGTTTCGCGGGGCAGTGATCGGCACGCTGCTGCGCAACGACGCCCTGAGTTTTATCGGTATCGGCACGCTGATCGAGCGCGCGTTCGCCACCACCCAGCTGCTGCTGATTAAGGATCAACAGCTGACCAACGATCCGGACCCGGTGCGGGAATACTACCGGCTGGATACCCTGCTCAATGCGGTTAGCGCCCGCGAAGCCTACAACAGCCTCTACCGCCAGCCGGTCAGTCGCGAAACGGTGATGGAGCTGCTGATCCTGCGCAACGATATTCCACGTTCGCTGCGCGCCAGCATTGCCGACCTGGTGGGCGAGCTGGAGAAGATTGCCAACGATCGTTCTTATCAGCCGTTGCGCCTCGCCCATCAGCTCAACGTTGACCTGCGCTTCAGCACCCGTGACGACCTGGCGCAGGCGGACCTGCAGACCACCCTTAACGGGCTGCTGGCGAGAATTAACGCGCTGTCCGACAGCATCAGACAAACCTACCTGGAGGCCTTATGAAACTGGTCATCGATCATCTCACCCGCTATGGCTACGATGAAGAAGTGAAGTTTTCCACCCAGTATCTGCGCCTGACGCCGCGCAGTACCGCCCGGCAGACGATCACCGCCTGGACGCTGACCCTGCCGGACGGCGCGGCGGTGACCACTACCGACGGCTGGGGCAATGTGCTGCATGTGCTGACGCTGGATAACCCGCACAAGGAGATCACCATCCGCGCCAGCGGGATTGTCGATATCGCCGACGAAGGGGAGGAGACGCGTGATGAAGAGGCCGAGCTGCTGTCGCCGCTGGTTTTTCTGCGCTGTACGCCGCTAACCCGCGCCGATACGGCGATCCGTGAGTTTGCCCAGCGCCTCTATCGTCCCGATGCGGCGGAAGAGAGTCTGAATCAACTGATGGCGGATCTGCTGTTAAGAATGCCATACTCCCCCGGCGCGACCCAGGTGCAGGACTCCGCCGCCGACGCCTTCGCCCGCGCGAAGGGGGTGTGCCAGGATCATACCCATGTTTTTCTCGCCTGCTGCCGCGCGCTGGAGATCCCGGCGCGCTACGTCAGCGGCTATGTCTACAGCGATAACGCCCAGCATGTGGCGATGCATGCCTGGGCGGAAGTCTGGCTCGACGGCCGCTGGCTGTCGTTTGATATCACCAATAATACCCGTCGCCTGAATCAGCATTTACGGCTGGCGACCGGGCTGGATTATCTCGACGCCTGCCCGGTACGGGGCACCCGGCTGGGCGGCGGCGGGGAGATTATGTTAACTAACGCTGAAGTGCGCGAACACAGCCAGCAGGCGCAGCAGCAATAATACGGGAATAACCGCAATGACCTACTGTGTGGCCATGTGCCTGGCGGATGGACTGGTGTTTGCTTCCGACTCCCGCACCAACGCGGGCGTCGACCATATTGCCACTTTTAAAAAGCTGCACGTTTTCCATCAGGAGGGGGAACGGGTGCTGGTGCTGCAATCCGCCGGCAATCTGGCCACCACCCAGAGCGTGATAAGCCTGCTCAGCGCGCGCATCCGTACCCAGCAGGAGCCGAATCTGATGCAGGTCACTTCCCTCTACGACGCCGCGATGCTGATCGGTAAAACGCTGCTGGAGGTGATCCAGCGCGACAGCAGCAACCAGCAGACCTGCAGTAACACCAACTTCAACTGCAACCTGCTGCTTGGCGGCCAGATCGCCGGCGAAACCCATCGTCTGTTCCATATTTATCCGGAGGGCAACTTTATTGAAGCCACCCGCGACACGCCTTATTTCCAGATTGGCGAAAGCAAATACGGCAAACCGATCATCGATCGGGTGCTGACCATCGACACGCCGCTGGAGCAGGCGATGTGCTGCGCGTTGATCTCCATTGACTCGACGCTGCGCAGTAATCTGTCCGTCGGCCTGCCGCTGGATACGCTGCTCTACCGCAGCGGCAGCTTCAGCAGTGCCGGGCAGCATCGCATCACCGACAGCGATCCCTACTTCAACCGCATTCGCAAGGCGTGGTCCGAAGGGCTGTTGCACACCTTCCAGACTCTGCCGACCTGGACGCCAGCGGAGCGGGAAGAGGAGTAGTCGCTGTGACGCTCCCCGGTATCGTCGGCGCGAAGGCGGGTAAGGCGCTGGAGTCCTTAAGTATCCTCGACCTGGCGGTAAAATTTCAGCAACAGCGGTAAAAAAATTAACGACAGGCAGCACGCATCGTAGGCCGGGCAAGGCGCAGCCGCCGCCCGGCACAAAAGCGACGCCGCTGTTCTTGTCCGGCCTGGGAAAGGGGCTTTCGGGCTGTACTAAGTATTTTCCTGCGTTGTATCTGAGTACGTTGCACGTCTGGCGAGGTTCTCTGCATTTAATTGTGGTGCGAAGGCCAACAGGAGGTCAGCCCGCGAACGAAACGTGATATACAACCGAAACGCAGGTTCGGTGAAACGTAATAAGAAATATGTGATACCAGGATAATTAAAGCATTCATGCCATACCGTATTCTGTTGTAACTGAGGAGAATATGTTGCAGGAGGCAGTATGAATAATGAAAATACGTATGGCTACGTATATATACTGGTATCAGATAAAACACCGTATATTAAAATTGGTGGCACGGATTATTTGCCAGAGAAGCGGTGTAAGGAGATTAATACCCAGCCACCCTATTGTTTATATGCCCCATGGCGGGTAGCAGACTACCGTAGCGTACCTGACTGGCATAATGTCGAAACCTGGCTGCACTATCTTTTTCGCGATTCTCGCGTGCGGACTATTGCAAATCAGAAAGAGCTATTTAATGTCACGCCTGAACTGGCTGCCCATCATCTTGCCAGCCTTGATCAACAACCGTTGACGACTAAACCTAAAATCGACCGACTTTTTCATCACCAGGGGTTGAGAGATTACCTGGTAAAACTATTCGCTATCGCCGGTTGTGAAAAATGGCGACATAAAGAAGGGGTTTGGGTGTTTAGTCTGTTCCCAGGGGCGCATAGCGGATGGTCCCGGTATTTTACGCTTAGTATCCATAGCCACGAAGTCGCTTATTCAACGCGGTCCCGCGATTGTCAAATTCATATGTTATTAGCAGATGAGCTTATCATGGACTATCCCGATATTGTTCGGTGGGTGACGGACCATAAAGGAGGGTTTGAAAAACCAATTTATAAAACAGCTTTATCACACGCGCAGCAAATCTGGTTTGAGGGTGAGTTTGAAGAGTGTCTTCAGTTACTCTCGTTCCCTGAAGTCCAGCTGGCCGTTGCTACCTACTGGGACCGCGCATTAACAAAATACGATTATAGTCTTCAGGCGAAGTATCATAACCGGATGGCAGTTGAGGAGATCTTCAAACAGTTACAAGTACAACGGCAGCGAGAATCGAGCGCAATGTAAACGCCCCCAACCTGTTGCGCCATGGACGGTATTCTCTTTGCCCTGTTGAACACAAACGCGCTTTTTGGCAAAGCTAAGTCAATTAAATACTTTGTTATTTAACGTGTTATCTCACATCTTCGGTGGGAATGAGGCAACACGGCAAGGTATCGGAAGTGACGGAAAAGAAGACGGCTGTCTATGTGGATGACCAACAGCGCATCCTGATCCGCCAGCTGGCGCGCGGCTGGCTGTGGCGCAGCGAGCTGCCGACCTGGCTGCTGATTGTGACGGTTTACGGCGGCTGGTTTGCCTGCGTGGCGGGCTGGCGGACGCTGGGACTGTTTCCGGCCACGCTGCTGTTGATCTGGTTTACCGCCTGGTATATGTCCTTACAGCATGAGCTGATCCATGGGCATCCCACCCGGCTGGCATGGTTTAACCAGCTGTTGGGGACGCTGCCGCTGGCGGTCTGGTATCCCTATGGCGTCTACCGCGACAGCCACCTGGCGCACCATCGCAACCATCTGCTGACGCACCCTGAGGATGACCCCGAATCGTACTACGTAACGGCGGAAAGCTGGCAGCGCTTCTCAGCCTGGCAGCGCCGCCTTATCCACTTGCGCAACACCTTCTGGGGGCGTCTGCTGCTGGCGCCGATGATGGATATTATTCACACCCTGAACAGCGCGCTGCGGGCTTTCCGGGAGGGCGACCGCCGCGCTATCGCCATGTGGAGTCTGCATCTGTTGCTGCTGACGGGTCTGCTGACCTGGATGGCGGCGCAGGGTTTTTCTCCGCTGTGGTTTGTGCTGGCGGTGAGCTACCCGGCGCTGGCCCTGACCAAAGTACGCTCTTTTCTCGAACACCGCGCCGCGGATGACCCGCTGGCCCGCTCGGTGATCAACGAGGCCGGGCTCCCCTGGCGGGCGCTGTTCCTCAATCTCAACTACCATGCGGTGCATCATGATCTGCCAGGGGTCCCCTGGTACGCTTTACGTCAACTGTATCTGCATCGCCAGGCGGCGTATCTGCAGCGTAATCAGGGGTTCCTGGTGCGCGGGTACGGCGAGTGGCGACGCCATTTTAGCCGCCGGGCGGTGGCGGTGAACGCCCATCCGGGCTTTGGCGAGCAGGCGCAGGCGGGAGGAGAACATGGCTGAACGCATGACCTTTCCGATGTATGCCATCCACCGTCAACAGACCCAGGCCCTGTGGCAGGCGGTGCAGTCGCTGTTGGCCGAACGCGGCGTGATGGTGGCGGGGGACCCTCCGGCGGCTGACCCCGGGGATCTGCTGGCTCACTGGCGCCAGCCGACGCTGTTGCTGAGCCAGACCTGTGGCTACCCGCTGGTGACCCAATTGCCGGAGGTGCAGACGGTGGGCTGCTTCCACTACGCTGCGCCCGGTTGCGAAGGGCGCCGCTATCGCAGCCTGCTGGTGGTCCGCGAAGCGGATAGCCACCGGATGCTGGGGGACTTTTTGGGCCGTCGGGCGGTGTGCAATGCCGAGCACTCGCAGTCCGGCTACAACGTACTGCGTAAAATGGTCGCGCCGCTCTCCCGGGAGGGGCGTTTTTTTTCAGCGGTGATGTTCAGCGGCAGCCATCGGCAGTCGCTGCGCGAGCTGCAGCAGGAAAACGCCGATATCGCCGCCATCGACTGCGTGACCTACGCTCTGCTGCAGCGCTATCAGCCGCAGGCTCTGGCAGGCCTGGTGGCGATCGGCTGGAGCCCGGCCGCGCCAGGGCTGCCGCTGATCACCGCCGGCGCCACCCCGGCGGCAACGCTGAATAGCCTGCGCGAGGCGCTCCAGCAGCTGGTAAGCGATGATAGCTATCGTTCCCTGTGCGACGCCTTGCTGATCTGCGGCTATAGCGATATGTCGCGGGAGGCCTATGCGCCGCTGCTGGCGTGGCGGGATGAAGCCGCGGCGCTGGGGGGCAGCCAGCTATAGGCGAAATGCCCGGGCCAGCGATCTGCGCCGGGGCGGGCTATAGCGGCTGGTCCCACGGCTGGGCGCTGAGATCCATTCGCAGATAGGAAGAGAGCAGGTCGACAGCCAGCTGGTCGCTCATCAGCTGCTCGTTAAGCTGCTGGCGCAGCCGCGGGATCATCTCTTCACGATAGGCCGGGTCGTTGTTTTATGGATTTGTGATCGGCAACACAAATGACTCTCCAATGGCCGTCGTAAAAGATAAATTACCAGGGTTGATTTTAATCAAAGTATGACCAACTGCGCTATGGCGGAAAAAAGATCGCTGCCTATCGCGACCCAAAAGAAAAATTGTGAATTTAATGTTTCTTTGGTGTAAATAATGACCGTGCATTTTCCCCAACCGCCGGGGATAAAATGTGATGCCCGACCGGCTTGTCGTTAAATAATGGCGTTTATTACGTCTGCTTTTTATTCTTTACAGCATTAATTTAATTTTCGGCTTTCTTCTCACCCTGATAGCGCGGGTCGAATAACGTACAAAAGACGTATTTTTTATCGCCATTTCGCCGTCGATGTTATCGCCATCAATTATTTTTATCCCCGCATTCGGCCACGGCAAAAGGCGCGCAAATAGCGTCCATGATGCTTTTAATATATTGATTTTACTTTACTTATTCTGGCTCGTTGATCCTGCTTATCCGCCGCGGCGGAGCCTTTGTGAGAGCTCTCACATAACCCGGCAATTGCGATTTGTTACACTTTCCGCCGTCAACAAAGGAATGAAAGTGAGACGCGATGAATACTTTTTCTCTGCCTAAAACACAGCATCTGGTAGTTTTCCAGGAAGTGATCCGCAGCGGGTCAATCGGGGCCGGAGCAAAAGCGTTAGGACTCACTCAGCCGGCGGTCAGTAAAATTATTGGCGACATGGAGAGTTATTTTGGCAGTGAATTAATCGTCCGGCGAAATACCGGCGTCTCGCTCACCGAGGCCGGGCAGGTATTTCTCAACTGGTCAGAAGCGATCACCCGTGAAATGAAAAATATGGTCAATGAAATGAATGCTCTGACCAACAGCGCGGTGGTGGATGTCTCCTTTGGTTTCCCTTCGCTGGTCGGGTTTACCTTTATGTCGGAGATGGTGCATCAGTTTAAAATGACTTTCCCGAAGGCGCGGGTCTCGATGTATGAGGCGCAGCTCTCCGCCTTTTTGCCGGCAATCCGCGACGGGCGCCTCGACTTCGCCATCGGGACGCTGAGCGATGAGATGAAACTGCAGGACCTGCACGTCGAGCCGCTGTTTGAGTCTGAGTTTGTGCTGGTGGCGAACCGGGCGCGGATCGGCAACGGCACCGTCCGCCTGGCCTCGCTCCAGCACGAGCAGTGGGTGCTGCCGGAGACCAATATGGGCTACTACAGCGAACTGCTGACCACCCTGCAGCGCAGCGGTATCCGCCGTGAAAATATCGTTAATACCGATTCGGTGGTGACGATCTATAACCTGGTGCTCAATGCCGATTTTCTGACGGTGATCCCCTGCGACATGACCACGCCGTTTGGCTCGAGCCAGTTTGTCACCATCCCCATTAAAGAGGCCTTGCCGGTGGCGCGCTATGCGGCGGTATGGTCGAAAAATTACCGGTTAAAAACCGCCGCGGCGTCGCTGGTGGAGATGGCGAAACACTATTCCTCGGGGCAGGGCAACCGCCACTGGCAGCCATTACAAATTATTGCGTAACTGAAAGTCGTTAAATAATCCAACACACGTCCTCGCTGTTATCAGCAGGATGACGCCCGGTCATTGACTTTATATTCAGATACAGAGGCCATAATGCATATTACCTACGATCTTCCGGTATCTATTGACGATATTCTCGAAGCGAAACAACGCCTCGCGGGAAAAATATATAAAACAGGCATGCCCCGTTCGAATTATTTTAGCGAGCGCTGCCAGGGCGAAATATTTCTTAAATTCGAAAATATGCAGCGCACGGGTTCATTTAAAATTCGCGGCGCCTTTAATAAACTGTGCGGTTTAACCGCGGCGGAAAAACGCAAAGGGGTGGTGGCCTGCTCAGCGGGCAACCACGCCCAGGGCGTCTCGCTCTCCTGCGCCATGCTCGGCATTGACGGGAAAGTGGTGATGCCGAAAGGGGCGCCGAAATCGAAAGTTGCCGCCACCTGTGATTATTCGGCGGAAGTGGTGCTACATGGCGATAACTTTAACGATACCCTCGCCAAAGCCAGCGATATTGTTGAACTTGAGGGCCGCATTTTTATTCCCCCCTATGACGACCCGCAGGTTATCGCCGGGCAGGGGACGATTGGACTCGAAATATTAGAAGATCTGTATGACGTGGATAATGTCATCGTGCCCATTGGCGGCGGCGGCTTAATTGCCGGTATCGCGATTGCGATTAAATCCATTAACCCGACAATCCGCATTATCGGCGTGCAGTCGGAGAATGTTCACGGCATGGCCGCCTCCTGGTATGCCGGGGAAATCACCAGCCATCGCCACGCCGGCACCTTAGCCGATGGTTGCGACGTCGCCCGCCCGGGGAAACTGACCTATGAAATCGCCCGCCAGCTGGTGGATGACATCGTCCTGGTGAGTGAGGACGACATTCGCCAGAGCATGGTCGCCTTAATTCAGCGCAATAAAGTGATCACCGAAGGGGCCGGGGCGTTAGCCTGCGCCGCGTTATTAAGCGGCAAACTCGACAGCTATATCCAGAACCGCAAAACGGTCAGCCTGATTTCCGGGGGCAATATCGATCTCTCCCGGGTATCGCAAATTACCGGTTTTGTTGACGCTTAATTCAATACATAAGTGAGGACAGGATATGAGTACGACTGAGAGCATTGCATCCAGCCAGACAAGCCTTTCGTCCTGGCGTAAATCTGACACCACCTGGACCCTGGGCCTGTTTGGCACCGCTATCGGCGCCGGGGTGCTGTTTTTCCCGATCCGCGCAGGCTTCGGCGGGCTGATCCCGATCCTGGTGATGCTGGTGCTGGCCTATCCCATCGCCTTTTATTGCCATCGGGCCCTGGCCCGGCTATGCCTGTCGGGGGCTAACCCCTCCGGCAATATCACCGAAACGGTGGAAGAGCATTTTGGCAAAACCGGCGGGGTGGTGATCACCTTTCTGTACTTCTTCGCCATCTGCCCACTGCTGTGGATTTATGGCGTCACGATCACCAATACCTTTATGACTTTCTGGGAGAACCAGCTGCAGATGCCGGCTCTCAACCGCGGGGTGGTGGCGCTGCTCCTGCTGCTGCTGATGGCGTTTGTCATCTGGTTTGGTAAAGACCTGATGGTCAAGGTGATGAGCTATCTGGTGTGGCCGTTTATCGCCAGCCTGGTGGTGATCTCCCTGTCCCTGATCCCCTACTGGAATAGCGCGGTGATTGACCAGGTCAACCTCAGCGATATCGCCTTAACCGGTCACGACGGCATTCTGGTGACGGTATGGCTGGGCATCTCCATCATGGTGTTCTCCTTCAACTTCTCGCCGATCGTCTCCTCGTTTGTGGTCTCCAAACGCGAAGAGTATGAAGCGCAGTTTGGCCGCGAGTATACCGAACGCAAATGCTCACAGATCATCTCCCGGGCCAGCATGCTGATGGTGGCGGTGGTGATGTTCTTCGCCTTCAGCTGCCTGTTTACCCTCTCACCGCAGAACATGGCGGACGCCAAGGCGCAGAATATCCCGGTGCTCTCCTATCTGGCGAACCACTTTGCCTCGATGTCGGGCACCAAATCCACCTTTGCCACCCTGCTGGAGTATGGCGCGTCGATCATCGCCCTGGTGGCCATCTTCAAATCGTTTTTCGGCCACTATCTCGGCACGCTCGAGGGGCTGAACGGTCTGATCCTGCGCTTCGGCTATAAAGGGGATAAAACCCGGGTCTCCAGCGGCAAGCTCAATACCCTGAGCATGGTGTTCATCATGGGATCGACCTGGGTGGTGGCGTATGCCAACCCCAATATCCTCGACCTGATTGAGGCCATGGGCGCGCCGATTATCGCCTCGCTGCTGTGCCTGCTGCCGATGTACGCCATTCGTAAAGCGCCTTCGCTGGCCAAATACCGTGGCCGTCTCGACAACCTCTTTGTGACCGCTATCGGTCTGCTGACCATCCTCAACATTGCTTACAAACTGTTCTAATCCGGCTCAGGCCACGCGGAGTACAACATGACTGAATTTCCGGTAGTACTGGTGATTAACTGCGGCTCGTCGTCGATCAAATTTTCCGTCCTCGACGTCGCCAGCTGCGACTGCCTGCTCAACGGCGTGGCCGAGGGCATCAACGCGGAACGGGCGTCTCTCTCGCTCAACGGCGGCGAGCCGGTGGCGCTGGCGCAGCGCGGCTACGAAGGCGCCCTGCAGGCGATTGCCGGAGCATTAGCCCAACGCGACCTCATCGACAGCGTGGCCCTGATTGGCCACCGCGTCGCCCACGGCGGCGACCTGTTCACCGAGTCGGTCATTATTAGCGAGGAGGTTATCAATAACATTCGCCAGGTATCGTCCCTGGCCCCGCTGCATAACTACGCCAGTCTCAGCGGCATCGCCTCGGCGCAGCGGCTGTTCCCGGAGGTGATGCAGGTGGCGGTCTTTGATACCAGCTTTCACCAGACCCTGGCCCCGGAAGCTTTTCTCTATGGTCTGCCGTGGGAGTATTACCAGAATCTCGGGGTACGCCGCTACGGTTTCCACGGCACCTCGCACCGCTATGTGTCCCAGCGCGCCCTGGCGCTGCTCGGGTTGCCGGAGCAGGAGAGCGGCCTGGTGATCGCCCACCTGGGCAATGGCGCCTCGATCTGCGCGGTGCGTAACGGCCGCAGCGTGGACACCTCGATGGGGATGACGCCGCTGGAGGGGCTGATGATGGGCACCCGCAGCGGTGATGTCGACTTCGGCGCCATGGCGTGGATTGCCGGGGAAACCCGGCAGACCCTCAGCGACCTGGAGCGGGTAGCCAACACCGCCTCCGGCCTGCTGGGGATCTCCGGTCTTTCCTCCGACCTGCGGGTGCTGGAGCAGGCGTGGCATGAGGGCCATGCACGCGCCCGCCTGGCGATTAAAACCTTTGTCCATCGTATCGCCCGCCATATTGCCGGCCACGCCGCGGCGCTGCAGCGTCTCGACGGCATTATTTTCACCGGCGGGATTGGCGAGAACTCGGTGCTGATCCGTCGGCTGGTGAGCGAGCGGCTGGCGGTCTTTGGCCTTGCGATGGACGCCGCCCGCAATCAGCAGCCCAATTCGGCCGGCGAGCGCCTGATCTCCGCCGACGGCAGCCGGGTGCGCTGCGCGGTTATTCCTACCAATGAAGAGCGCATGATTGCCCTCGATGCGATCCGCTTAGGCCGGATCCACACCGCGGCGGCGCTGGCCTGACTTTTTATTCTGTAGAGAGACGATGTTCATGAAAGTAGATATCGATACCCAGGATGTACGATACGCTGACGCCTGGCTGGGCTTTCGCGGTACGGCGTGGCAAACGCAGATCGACGTTCGCGACTTTATTCAGCATAACTACACCCCTTACGAGGGCGATGAGTCTTTCCTCGCCGACGCGACGCCAGCGACCACCGCCCTCTGGGAGCAGGTGATGGCCGGGATCCGCGTCGAGAACGCCACCCATGCGCCGGTGGATTTCGACACCAATGTCGCCACCTCCATCACCGCCCACGCGGCGGGCTATATCAACCAGCCGCTGGAAAAGATCGTCGGCCTGCAAACGGACCAGCCGCTGAAGCGCGCCCTGCATCCTTTTGGCGGCATCAAGATGATCAAAAGCGCCTTCGAGGCCTATGGTCGCGAAATGGATCCTGACTTTGAGTATCAGTTTACGGCGCTGCGTAAGACCCACAATCAGGGCGTTTTTGACGTCTATTCCCCGGATATGCTGCGCTGCCGCAAATCCGGGGTGCTGACCGGGCTACCGGACGGCTATGGCCGCGGACGGATCATCGGCGATTACCGCCGCGTGGCGCTGTACGGCATTCGCTACCTGGTCCGCGAACGTGAGCTGCAGTTTGCCGACCTGCAGCCGGCCCTTGAGCGCGGCGAGGCGCTGGAGGCCACCCTGCGCCTGCGCGAGGAGCTGGCCGAACAGCGGCGCGCGCTGCTGCAGATGCAGGAGATGGCGGCCCGCTACGGCTGCGATATCTCTCACCCGGCGCGCACTGCCCGGGAGGCGGTGCAGTGGCTCTACTTCGCCTACCTGGCGGCGGTGAAGTCGCAGAACGGCGGCGCCATGTCGCTGGGGCGCACGGCCACCTTCCTCGACATCTATATCGAACGCGATCTGCGCGCCGGTTTATTAAATGAGGAGCAGGCCCAGGAGCTCATTGATCACTTCATCATGAAGATCCGCATGGTGCGTTTCCTGCGCACCCCGGAATTTGATTCGCTGTTCTCCGGGGATCCCATCTGGGCGACGGAGGTGCTGGGCGGCATGGGGCTGGATGGTCGCACCCTGGTCAGCAAAACCACCTTCCGCTATCTGCATACTCTGCATACCATGGGCCCGGCGCCGGAGCCGAACCTGACCGTGCTCTGGTCGCAAGCGCTGCCAGTGGCGTTTAAAAAATATGCCGCCCGGGTCTCTATCGCCACCTCGTCGCTGCAGTATGAGAACGACGATCTGATGCGCAGCGATTTTCACAGCGACGACTACGCCATCGCCTGCTGCGTCAGCCCGATGGTGATCGGCAAGCAGATGCAGTTCTTCGGCGCCCGCGCCAATCTCGCCAAAACGCTGCTCTACGCGATTAACGGCGGGGTGGATGAGAAACTGAAGATTCAGGTGGGGCCGAAAACCGCACCGTTGCGCGATGAGGTGCTGGACTACGGCACCGTGATGGCCAGCCTCGACCACTTTATGGACTGGCTGGCGGTGCAGTACATCAGCGCGCTGAACATCATCCATTGCATGCATGATAAGTACAGCTACGAGGCGGCGCTGATGGCCCTGCACGACCGCGACGTCTACCGCACGATGGCCTGCGGCATCGCCGGCCTGTCGGTGGCGGCGGATTCGTTGTCGGCGATAAAGTACGCCCGGGTGAAGCCGGTGCGCGATCACCACGGGCTGGCGGTGGACTTTGTCATTGAAGGCGACTATCCGCAGTACGGCAACAACGACGATCGGGTCGATGCCATCGCCTGCGACCTGGTGGAGCGCTTTATGCGCAAAATTCAGGCGCTCCCCACCTGGCGTCAGGCGGTGCCGACCCAGTCGATCCTGACCATCACCTCCAACGTGGTATACGGCCAGAAAACCGGCAACACCCCGGACG
The DNA here is from genome assembly GCF_021184225.1 of Klebsiella sp. KPN54798. Classification (NCBI taxonomy): domain Bacteria; kingdom Pseudomonadati; phylum Pseudomonadota; class Gammaproteobacteria; order Enterobacterales; family Enterobacteriaceae; genus Klebsiella; species Klebsiella sp. KPN54798. The sequence continues at coordinate 2,103,733 of NZ_CP089234.1, forward strand.
GACGTCGGGCGGGGACGCCGTTCGCTCCGGGGGCCAATCCGATGCATGGCCGCGACCGGAAAGGGGCGGTGGCGTCGCTGACCTCGGTGGCGAAACTGCCGTTTACCTACGCCAAAGATGGCATCTCGTATACCTTCTCCATCGTGCCGGCGGCGCTCGGCAAAGCCCCGTCAGCGCAGGAAAACAACCTGGTGGGCCTGCTGGACGGCTACTTCCACCACGAGGAGACGGTGGAGGGGGACAGCATCTCAACGTCAATGTGCTGAACCGGGAAAAGCTGCTCGATGCGATAGAACACCCGGAGCAGTATCCGAATCTGACGATCCGCGTCTCCGGCTATGCGGTCCGCTTTAACGCGCTGACCCGCGAACAGCAGCAGGATGTGATCTCCCGAACGTTCACCAGTCAACTCTGAGCGGCCACCGGGTCACAGGAGAGCCTTTAACGGGCTCTCCTGTTATCATCTTCACATTACCGCAACAAAATAATCACTACTGTTGATCATATTCGCATTTTTGCACCACGCCGGCGCGCAGCGACCGCTAACTGCATCTATGTTTAGCTCACGGGCCGGTACGGATACCGCGTTGTCCGGCTCGCCACGTGATGGCAACCGATCTCCTGACCTGAAAGGGAATGCGCCCTTGCCGGATGCGGCACGGGTTGCCGTCGCGTGCGTACCGACCGGGGCGACTGTTCTCCGGTGTTCCACTCCTTCCTGGCGGGATTTTTGCTTCTTCCACCCTGGCCGTCCTGGCGCTGCGCCAGCGTCGGCACCACACGGTAAGTGATATTTTCTGCGTCATTCCATGACGCCAGGCTTTACATCGCTGAGGAATATCCGAATGTCTTTGAAACTGAAAACAATGACGCTTCATGTTGTGATAGCAGGTTGTATGAGCATGGCCTTTTACGCCCAGGCAGACGTGAAGATCGGCGTCGCCGGGCCCTTTACCGGCCCCAACGCCACCTACGGCGCCCAGTACTGGAAGGGGGCCTCGCAGGCGGTGGCCGATATCAATGCCGCCGGCGGCATCAAAGGCGAAAAGATTGTGCTGGTGCAGGGGGATGACGCGTGCGAACCGAAGCAGGCGGTGGCGGTGGCCAACCGGCTGGTGGATGAAGCGAAAGTCTCCGCCGTGGTGGGGCACTTTTGCTCTTCCTCAACGATGCCGGCCTCCGAGGTATATGACGAAGCCGGGATCCTGACCATTACCCCCGGCTCGACCAACCCGCAGATCACCGAGCGCGGCATCAAAGATCTCTTCCGCATGTGTGGTCGTGACGATCAGCAGGGGGCGATCGCCGCCAACTATATGCTGGACGTGCTGAAGGCGAAGAAAATCGCCGTCATCCACGATAAAGACACCTATGGTCAGGGGCTGGCCGATGCCACCCGCGCGGCGCTGGCGAAGCGGGGTACGAAAGAAGTGTTGTACGAAGGCCTTTCCCGCGGTGAAAAAGACTTTAACGCCCTGGTGACCAAGATCGGCGCCCTCAAGCCGGACGTGGTCTACTTTGGCGGCTGCCATCCTGAAGCGGGCCCGCTGGTGCGCCAGATGCGCGAGCAGGGGGGGCAGGCCAAATTCTTCTCCGGCGACTGTATCGTCACCGAGGAGCTGGTCACGGCCGCCGGCGGGCCGCAGTTCACTAACGGCGTGCTGATGACCTTTGGTCAGGATCCGCGCACCCTCCCCGACGGCAAAGCGGTGATCGAGAAGTTCCGCGCCAGCGGCTTTGAGCCGGAAGGTTATACCCTCTACGCCTACGCCTCCATTCAGGCTATCGCCGCGGCCTGGAACGCCGTCGGTACCGATAACGCCAAAGCCAGCGACTGGCTGAAGAGCCACGACGTCGAGACGGTGATGGGCAAGAAAGCCTGGGATGGCAAAGGCGACCTCAAGGTGTCCGACTACGTGGTCTATCAGTGGGACGACAAGGGCAAATATCACCAGCTCTGATCGGCCACGACCTGAGGACGCTCTGTCCTTTTGACTTGCGAATTGTCACATGACGGCGGTTGACCGGGAACGGAACCCGGCGGCCGTCTGCCTGGCGGCTGGAGGGGCTATGACGGCGTTTTTTCTGCAACAACTGATCAATGGGCTGACGCTGGGCGCAGTGTACGGCTTAATCGCCATCGGCTACACCATGGTGTATGGGATCATCGGCATGATCAACTTCGCCCACGGCGAGGTGTATATGGTCTCCGCCTACCTGTGCGCCATCGGTCTGGCGCTGCTCTCTTTCTTCGGGATCCACTCCTTTCCGCTGCTGATTTTCGCCACTCTGGTGTTCACCATCGTGGTCACCGGCGTATACGGCTGGGCGATCGAGCGCATCGCCTACCGGCCGCTGCGCAACTCGACGCGGCTGGCGCCGCTGATCTCGGCTATCGGGATGTCGCTGATCCTGCAGAACTATGTCCAGCTGAGCCAGGGGCCGAACCAGCAGGGGATCCCGACGCTGCTTAGCGGCGCTCTGCGCATGACGGTGGGCGACGGGGTGGTGCAGATCACCTGGACCAAGGTGTTTATTCTCGTCGCGGCGCTGGTGGGGATGCTGATCCTGACCTGGATTATTCAGTATACCCGGCTGGGGCGCATCTGCCGCGCCACCCAGCAGGACCGGCGCATGGCGGCGATCCTTGGCATCAATACCGACCGGGTGATCTCCCTGGTGTTTGTCATCGGCGCGGCGATGGCCGGTCTGGCCGGCGTGCTGGTGACCATGAACTACGGCACCTTCGACTTCTATATCGGATTTATTATCGGCATCAAAGCCTTCACCGCCGCGGTGCTGGGCGGGATCGGCTCGCTGCCTGGCGCGATGCTGGGTGGTCTGCTGCTTGGGGTGGCCGAAGCCCAGTTCGCCGGGCTGGTGAATTCGGATTACAAAGATGTCTTTTCCTTTGCGCTGCTGGTGGCGATCCTGATTTTTCGCCCGCAGGGGCTGTTGGGACGTCCGCTGGTGGCCAAGGTCTAAGGAGGCTTTATGGGTGAAATTACGCGCCAGCCTGCGCGGGCTATCCAAAACGCGCTGATCGACAGCGTACTGGCCGGCCTTTGCGCGTTAATTGTCTTTGGCCCGATCGTCGGCGTGGTGCTCAAAGGGTATGGTTTTACCCTCGCGCCTGCGCGGGTGGCGATTCTGGTGGCGGTGGTGATGGCCGGCAGGCTGGCGCTCAGTCTGCTGCTGCAGAGCCACAGGGGAAAAGCCTTTATTGCCCGCTTTGAGGGGGCGGATGACGGGGTATACGTCCGGCCGCCGGGCTACCGCTCGCGGCTGCGCTGGATAATACCGCTGCTGGTGGGGCTGGCCATTGTCTTTCCGTTTCTCGCCACAAAATATCTGCTGACCGTGGCCATTCTTGGGCTGATCTACGTTCTGCTTGGCCTGGGGTTGAATATTGTGGTGGGCCTCGCGGGCCTGCTCGATCTGGGCTATGTGGCGTTTTACGCCATCGGCGCCTACGGCCTGGCGCTGGGCTACCAGTACTTGGGCCTCGGCTTCTGGGCGATGCTGCCGCTGGGGGCGGTGATGGCGGCCCTCGCCGGGGCGTTGCTGGGCTTTCCGGTGCTGCGTATGCATGGCGACTATCTGGCCATCGTCACCCTTGGCTTTGGCGAAATTATCCGCCTGGTGCTTAACAACTGGGTGAGCTTCACCGGCGGCCCTAACGGCGTACCGGTGCCATCCCCCACGCTGTTTGGCCTCGAGTTTACCCGCCGGGCGAAAGATGGCGGCATCCCCATCCATGAGTTTTTCCACGTCAGCTACAACCCCAACCTGAAATTCATCTTTCTCTACGCCGTGCTGTGTCTGGTGGTGATGCTGGTTCTGCTGGTGAAGCATCGCCTGACGCGGATGCCCATCGGCCGCGCCTGGGAGGCGCTGCGCGAGGATGAGATCGCCTGTCGGGCGATGGGGCTCAATCACGTACTGGTGAAGCTCTCGGCGTTTATGCTCGGCGCGTCGACGGCCGGCATCGCCGGGGTGTTCTTCGCCAGCTATCAGGGGTTTGTTAACCCGACGTCGTTCACCTTTTTTGAGTCGGCGCTGATCCTGGCGATTGTGGTGCTCGGGGGAATGGGCTCCACCCTGGGAGTGGTACTGGCGGCGTTTGTTCTGACGGTCACCCCGGAGCTGCTGCGCGGTTTTGACGAATATCGGGTGCTGCTGTTCGGCGTGCTGATGGTGATGATGATGATCTGGCGGCCGCGCGGCCTGGTGCGCACCAGCCGCAGCGGGGTTGCGTTGCGAAAAGGAGTCGCGCCATGACCGACAGCATCTTACGCGTTGAGCATCTGATGATGCATTTCGGCGGCATCAAAGCGCTGAATGATGTCAATCTGGAGGTGGAGCGGGGGTCGATCACCGCCCTGATAGGCCCCAACGGCGCGGGCAAGACCACGGTGTTTAATTGCCTGACCGGTTTTTATCGGGCGACGGGGGGCAGTATCGTGCTGCGGGCGCGGGAAAAGGTCACCGATGTTATTCAGGTGCTGGGGCAGAAGCTTCACCCGGACGATTTTCTCCACCCGGCGCAGCTGGGGAGGCGGATCTATTACAAGATGTTCGGTGGCACCCATCTGGTGAACCGCGCTGGCCTGGCGCGCACCTTCCAGAATATACGTTTATTCCGCGAGATGTCGGTGATCGAGAACCTGCTGGTGGCCCAGCATACCCAGGTCAACCGCCATCTGCTGGCCGGGATCCTCAATGCCCGTGGGTATCGGCAGGCGGAGAGTCAGGCGCTGGATCGCGCTTTTTACTGGCTGGAGGTGGTGGAGATGGTGGACTGCGCCAACCGTCTGGCGGGGACCCTCTCCTACGGACAGCAGCGGCGGCTGGAGATCGCCCGCGCCATGTGCACCCGTCCGGAGATGATCTGTCTGGACGAGCCGGCCGCCGGCCTCAACCCGGTGGAAACCCAGGCGCTGAGCCGGATTATTCGCTTTCTGCGCCAGCAGCACGGCATTACGGTGCTACTGATCGAGCATGATATGGGGATGGTGATGGAGATTTCGGATCATATCATCGTCCTCGATCACGGGGACGTCATCGCCCGCGGCGCGCCGCAGGCGATCCAGGCCAACGCCAGTGTGATTGCCGCCTATCTTGGCGCTGAGGAAGAGGAGACGCGCCGATGAGCCAGCCTTTGCTTGCCTTTAATGAGGTGGATGTCTTCTACGGGCCGATCCAGGCCCTGAAGCAGGTCTCTCTCACCGTCAACGAGGGGGAGACGGTGGCGCTGATCGGCGCCAACGGCGCCGGTAAATCAACGCTGCTGATGTCGGTCTTCGGCCAGCCGCGCATTGCCGGCGGGGAGATTTTCTATCGCGGGGAGGCGATCAGCCGGAAATCGACCCACTTTATCGCCAGCAACGGCATCGCCCAGGCCCCGGAAGGGCGGCGCATCTTTCCCGATATGACCGTCGAGGAGAATCTGCTAATGGGGACCATTGCCATTGGCAACCGCTATCAGGCCGAGGACAAGGCGCGAATGTACCAGCTGTTCCCCCGGCTGGAAGAGCGGCGGGGACAGCGGGCGATGACCCTCTCCGGCGGCGAGCAGCAGATGCTGGCCATCGCCCGGGCGCTGATGAGCCGACCGCGCCTGCTGCTGCTGGATGAGCCGAGCCTGGGGCTGGCGCCGCTGGTGGTGAAGCAGATTTTTCAGATCCTGCGCGAGCTGACGGCCCAGGGGATGACGCTGTTTCTGGTGGAGCAGAATGCCCGCCATGCCCTCAATCTGTCGGACCGCGCCTACGTGATGGTGAACGGCCAGATCCGCCTGAGCGGTAGCGGCCAGACGCTGCTCAACGACCCGGAGGTGCGTAAGGCATATCTGGGGATCAGCGGCTGAGGGGGTTATTCCCGCGGTTCGTTACGGGTTTTAATGTGCTGCCAGAAACGTTCGGCGGCCTGGTTAAGCCGCGAGCCGGAGCGGTAGAGCCAGGCGCCGATCGGCAGCGACAGGCTCTCATCGAGGATCGTCAGCCGGCCTTCGTCCAGCTCGCGCTGAATGGAGTACTGCGGCAGCCAGCCCACGCCGTCGCCATTGAGGATCATGCGCTTGAGCAGCTCGCTCATGGAAGAGACAAAGGTGAGAGAGAAGGTGATCTCCGGCGTGCGGTCGATCACCTGGTTCACCTGGCGCCCCATATAGCTGTCGTTGGCGTATTTCATCAGCGGCAGCACGCCGCGATGTAAATGAAACAGCGGGCGGCCATGTTCGTCGCAGGGGGAGACCAGGTGCAGATAAGAATCAAAAATTTTATGATTAATAAACGGATAGTTCATCAATTCTTCATTATAGAAGGAGAGGATAAAATCGCTTTTTCCCTCTTTCAGGTTAAATACGGCGTCGTTGACGTTAATCGATTCAACATGAAAAGTCTTATTTTTACGGTCGGTGTAACCGGCGATGATCTCCGGCAGTAATAACACCGACAGCGAAGGGGCGGCGTCGATTCTTATTTTCTGGGTAGTGTTATTTAAGCCTTTAATACGGCTGATCTGAAAATCCATGTCATCGAGCATATTTCGCGCATAGCCGACAAAAATTTTCCCGCGGTTGGTCAGCTGCAGAGGGTTGGCGCTACGATCGAAGATGCTGAATCCGAGGGAAGCCTCCAGCGACTGGATGCGTCGGCTGAACGAAGACTGAGAGATGTTGCGGGCTTTGGCCGCCAGGGTAAAGCTGCGCGACTCCTCAAGGGCAATCACATCATACAGCCATTTTACTTCCAGATTTGCCAACACCGATCCAGTCCTCAAAAACGCAATAAAGGCTATGCAATTTTAGCATAGCGCATAGAAACTATGCAATTAACATAATTATCGACAGGTGTTAACATTTTTTGGAAAGTTGAGATTTATGAATGCATATCGGCGACCCTACATGAGCACGATATGAAATCGCGACTCACGGTTATTTATTGCTTTATTTCATTGTCATTTCATTGTCCAGGACTTATCTTGTTAAATAGCCGGCGACGATGACGAAAGCAATGAATAACCCAGGCCTCTTACCTTAAATAGTTTGTCAGGAGTTCCATGTCACAACAAATTGAATCAGTAAAAATGGCTCTGCAGGAGCTGGGGATTAATGCAAGCGGCGAATTCTATTACAACCCTGATTACGATTTGCTTATTGCACATGAAACCTCTCCTGAGCTGACCGGCGCGGCCCGCGGCGTGATGACCGACTCTGGCGCTGTGGCTGTTGATACCGGGATCTTCACCGGCCGTTCGCCGCGCGATAAATACATCGTCCGCGACGAACAGACTCGCGACACCGTCTGGTGGGCAGACTCCGGCCTCGGCCGCAACGACAACAAACCGTTATCGCCAGACGTGTGGCGCAGCCTGAAAAGCCTGGTCGCGGGCCAGCTGAGCGGCAAAAAACTGTACGTCATCGACGCCTGGTGCGGCGCCAGCCCGGACACCCGTCTTGGCGTACGCTTCGTCACCGAGGTGGCGTGGCAGGCCCACTTTGTCAAAAACATGTTCATCGTGCCAAGCGCCGACGAGCTGGCCAGCTTTACGCCAGACTTCGTGGTGCTCAACGGCGCGGGCTGCACCAATGCCAACTGGCAGGCGCAGGGGATGAACTCCGAGAACTTTGTCGCCTTTAATCTCAGCGAGCGTATTCAGCTCATCGGCGGCACCTGGTACGGCGGCGAAATGAAGAAAGGGCTGTTCTCGGTCATGAACTACCTGCTGCCGCAGAAAGGCATCGCGTCGATGCACTGCTCGGCCAACCGTGGCGAAGCAGGGGACGTGGCGCTGTTCTTCGGCCTCTCCGGGACCGGGAAAACCACCCTGTCGACCGATCCGCATCGTCAGCTGATTGGCGATGACGAGCACGGTTGGGACGATGACGGCGTGTTTAACTTCGAAGGCGGCTGCTACGCTAAGACCATCAATCTCGATCCGCAGGCGGAGCCGGAGATTTATGGCGCCATCCGCCGCAATGCGCTGCTGGAAAACGTGGTGGTGCGCGCTGACGGCAGCGTGGATTATGCCGACGGCAGCAAAACCGAAAACACCCGCGTCTCCTATCCGCTGTCGCATATCGACAATATCGTCAAGCCGGTGTCCCGCGCGGGCCATCCGTCGAAGGTGATTTTCCTTGCCGCCGATGCGTTTGGCGTTCTGCCGCCGGTCTCCCGTCTGACCACCGAGCAGATGCAGTACCATTTCCTGTCGGGTTTCACCTCGAAGCTGGCGGGCACCGAGCGCGGCATTACCCAGCCGACGCCGACCTTCTCCGCCTGCTATGGCGCGGCGTTCCTGCTGCTTCACCCGACCCAGTACGCCAGCGTCCTGGCGGCGAAGATGGCGGAATCCGGTGCCGAAGCCTGGCTGGTCAACACCGGCTGGAACGGCGAGGGCAAACGCCTGTCGCTGCGCGATACCCGCAGCATCATTAGCGCGATCCTCAACGGCACTACCGGCCCGCTGCGCGAGGAGACCATCCCGGTGTTCGGTCTTGCGATCCCGCAGAGCATTCCAGGGGTAGACAGCGCGGTGCTGGATCCGCGTAATGGCTGGAGTTCAGCGGATAAATGGCAGGAGAAGGCCGAGAGCCTGGCTCAGCTGTTTATGGATAACTTCAAGCAGTACAGCGATACCGAAGCGGGCGCGCGTCTGGCGCTGGCCGGTCCGCAGCTGCAGAAGAGCGCGGTCGAAGCCTGATCCGCGGCCAGCAGGTCGACGCCTGGCGCCGACCTGCTGGCGAGCCGCTTTACTCCGCAAAGGCCCGCAGCGCATCGCCAGTGAGGCGATAACGCACCCATTCATCCTGCGGCTGCGCGCCAATGCTCAGATAGAAATCAATCGCCGGCTGGTTCCAGTCGAGCACGCTCCACTCCAGACGCCCGCACTGACGTTGTACAGCATATTGCGCGATGGTTTTCAGCAGCGCTTTTCCGGCGCCGATCCCGCGATAGTCGGGGGTGACGTACAGATCCTCCATATAGATACCATTGCGTCCAAGCCAGGTGGAGTAGCTGGTGAAGAACACCGCGTAGCCCACCGCTTTGCCCGCCACCTCGCAGATCAGCGCTTCGGTTTTGCTGCCGCTGGCAAACAGCGTCTCTCTGATCTCCTCTGGCGTCGTCACTACCTCTTCGGGGGCTTTCTCGTAGACCGCGAGTTCATAAATCATGTCGTAGATAGCGGTGGCGTCGTCCGGGGTGGCCTGGCGGATTGTGATGCTCATGGGGTGTCCTGTATCCATAGTCAAAAGAGAGCAAAATTGCTGACCCTGAGGATAAGCGGTATTGTGAAAAGAATTAAGTGCAATGAAATCAGCAAACGATGAATATTATGCATCCTGTCCTGCGCCGGATTGACCTCAACCTGTTGCCGGTCTTTGACGCGGTCTATCGCTCCCGCTCGGTACGCCTGGCGGCGGAAGAGCTGGCGATGAGCACCTCGGCGCTGAGCCATGCGCTTTCCCGGCTGCGCAGCGCCCTCAACGATCCGCTGTTCTACCGCGAAGGCCACCGGATGTGCCCCAGCGTCTATGCCAGCCAGCTGGCGCCCTCTATCGCTTCGGCGCTGAAGTTTCTCAACCAGGAGCTGACGCCGCCGGCGGCGTTTGTGCCGGCCGCCAGCACCGACTGCATGCAGATTGCGATCACCGATTTCACCGCGTTCTGCGTCTTTCCGACGCTGATGCATCACCTGCAGCGTGAGGCGCCCGGGCTGCGGTTTGAGCTCCGTTATCTGCCCCACAGCCCGGCGCTGACCGAGCTGCTGGCGGGCGAGGTCGACCTGGCCCTCGGGTTCAATACCCCTGACGAGCCAGCCCATCCCGATCTTGAGGAGATTAACTGGCTGCGGGACGAATATGTGGTCATCAGCCAGGCCAACCGGACGGCGCTGACCCTGGACGCCTACCTTGCGGCCCGTCATCTGGTGGTGACCCCGTGGAATGAGCGGCAGGGGGTGCTGGACTGTGAGCTGGAGCGACAGGGCTATTCGCGGCAGGTGGCGATGAAAACCCCCTCGATGCTGAGCGCGCCCTTTATTATTGAGCAGAGCGACCTGTTGATGGCGCTGCCCCGGCGGGCGGCGGAGACGATGGCCCGCGCCGCCCGGCTGACTATTTTCCCGCTGCCGTTTCCGGTTCCGCCGTTTGACGTCAAGATTTACGCCCACCAACGCAGCGGGAAACGCGAGGCTACCCGCTGGCTTATCTCCCTGTTGCAGACGCTGGTGGGGGAGTCTACCGCTTCCTGACGCGCTTTCCAGCCGGCAGCGTATATCGTTACCCCAGGCCAGGTTTTATGCCGTCAACCCACGGCGACATATCCTGGCCCCGGTCACAAAACGGAAAACTGACTTTTTCGCCGTCACCCGCGGCGTGGTTAGGACGGTGTGTGTTAAATTATTGTATGTAAAAGTAATGTTAATTAGTTAAATGTTATTCATGCGTAAAATGCATTAGTGGATGCGTTTATTACGCTTATTTCGTTCCCGGTTCTGTTTCAGTCTTCAGCGACAGGCGCGCGACAACGCGTGGATAACAAACTGGAGACCTGCATGCATTCAACAACCTCACAGATGAGTACCCGTGACCGGATCGGCGCCATTCTGCGCGTCACGTCCGGTAACTTTCTCGAACAGTTCGACTTTTTCCTGTTCGGGTTTTATGCCACCTACATCGCCCATACCTTTTTTCCGGCGAGCAGTGAATTCGCCTCGCTGATGATGACCTTCGCAGTCTTTGGCGCCGGCTTTTTGATGCGCCCCATCGGCGCTATCGTACTTGGCGCCTATATCGACAAGGTGGGGCGGCGCAAGGGCTGATCGTCACCCTGTCGATCATGGCCACCGGCACCTTCCTGATCGTGCTGATCCCCTCTTATCAGACCATTGGCCTGTGGGCGCCGCTGCTGGTGCTGATCGGCCGTCTGCTGCAGGGCTTTTCCGCCGGCGCCGAGCTGGGCGGGGTGTCGGTCTATCTGGCCGAGATCGCCACCCCGGGCCGCAAAGGCTTTTACACCAGCTGGCAGTCGGGCAGTCAGCAGGTTGCCATCATGGTGGCAGCCGCGATGGGCTTTGCCCTCAACGCGGTACTGGAGCCGAGCGCTATCAGCGACTGGGGCTGGCGTATTCCGTTCCTTTTCGGCTGCCTGATTGTTCCGTTCATTTTTATCCTGCGCCGTAAGCTGGAGGAGACCCAGGAGTTTACTGCCCGCCGCCATCATCTGGCGATGCGCCAGGTATTCGCCACCCTGCTGGCGAACTGGCAGGTGGTTATCGCCGGGATGATGATGGTGGCGATGACCACCACCGCGTTCTACCTGATCACCGTCTATGCCCCGACCTTTGGTAAAAAGGTGCTGATGCTCAGTGCCTCTGACAGCCTGCTGGTCACGCTGCTGGTGGCGATTTCCAACTTCTTCTGGCTGCCGGTGGGCGGGGCGCTGTCCGACCGCTTTGGCCGCCGATCGGTGCTGATCGCCATGACCCTGCTGGCGCTGGCTACCGCCTGGCCTGCGCTGACCATGCTGGCGAACGCCCCGAGCTTTTTGATGATGCTGAGCGTGCTGCTGTGGCTGTCGTTTATCTACGGCATGTACAACGGGGCGATGATCCCGGCGCTGACCGAAATTATGCCCGCCGAAGTGCGCGTGGCAGGTTTCTCGCTGGCCTACAGCCTGGCGACCGCGGTGTTTGGCGGCTTCACGCCGGTGATTTCCACAGCGCTGATTGAGTATACCGGTGATAAAGCGTCTCCCGGCTACTGGATGAGCTTTGCCGCCATCTGCGGTCTGCTGGCCACTTGCTACCTCTATCGCCGTAGCGCCGTTGCGCTGCAGACGGCACGTTAATCAGGGAGAAGATGATGCGTAAAACGACAGGAACCCTGCTCGCCACGCTGCTGCTGGCCGCCACCGGCGGCAGCGCGTTGTCCGCTGAGGTCACCGTGATGATCTCCGGCGGCTTCAAAGCGGCGCTGGAAAAGCTGGCCCCGGCGTGGGAAAAACAAACCGGCAACCACCTCGTGGTGATCCCTGGCCCGTCGATGGGAAAAACGCCGCAGGCGATCCCTAACCGTCTGGCGCGCGGCGAACACGCGGACGTGGTGATCATGGTCGGGGACGCGCTGACCAGCCTCGAGAAAGCGGGCCGTACGCAACCGGATTCGCGCCGGGAGCTGGCCGACTCGCCGATCGGCGTGGTGGTGAAGGCGGGGGCGCCGCTGCCGGCTATCCACAACGCAGACCAGCTGCGTGCGACGCTGCTGGCGGCGCCATCGGTCGCGTACTCCGACAGCGCCAGCGGACGCTATGTCAGCTCGACGCTGTTCCACACCCTGGGCATTGATGACGCGATGCAGAGTAAAGCGCAGATGGTGGAGCGCATTCCGGTGGCCTCGGAAGTGGCCAAGGGACGGTATGCGATCGGTTTTCAGCAGGTGAGCGAACTGCTGCCGGTGCCCGGCGTAACCTTCGTCGGCGAACTGCCGGATAACCTGCAGTACATCACCCGCTTTGCCGGGGCGGTGACCATCAGCGCCGACCACCCGCAGGAAGGCAAGGCGCTGCTGACGTATCTGGCGTCACCGGCGGCGCAGGAGACCATCCACGCCACCGGTATGCGAAGCGTAGCCGCCGCCGCGCCGGTCAGCCAGAAGGATACTGTTCAATAATCAGCTTCTCCAGCTCTGCCGCCACGTAGGACTGAATACGGCCGCTGAGGCGGATCAGGCCTACCGTACGCGTGACCACCGGGTCGGTGAGCGGCACAGCGCGGAGAACGGAATGCTCCCCGGCGGGCATCGACATCGCGGGCACGGCGGCAATGCCGATGCCCGCTTCCACCATCCCCAGCATCGTGGTGACGTGGCGGGTTTCGCAGATACTTGGCCGCGCCGGCGTCAGATGCGCCAGCTCCCGGTCAAGCAGCGTCCGGTTGCCGGAGACCCGATCCAGGCCAATATAATCCTGTTCAAAATACGCCTGCCAGCTTAGGTGCGTCTTGCGCGCCAGCGGATGATCGTGCCGACAGGCGGCCACATAGCGGTCGTCGGCAAGAGGGGTGAATTCGATACTGGCTGGCAGGTTTTTGGCAAAGCAGAGGCCAAAGTCAGCCTGTCCGCTGCTGACCGCCTCGATCACATTCCCGACGCTGCTGTCAATCAACCGGATGCGCACCTGGGGATAACGCGCCTGAAAGCTGCGGATTATTTCCGGCATAAAGTAGTAGGCGGCGGAAGGCACTGTCGCCACCGTCACCAGCCCGGTGCGCGCCTTGCTGACCTGGCTGATATCCGCCAGCACCGTCTCGACATGGGCCAGCAGCTGCTCCGAACGTTCGGCAAAATTTTGTCCATACAGCGTGAGGGTCACCCGCCGGGTGGTGCGATCGAACAGCCGGTTGCCCAGCGCCGTCTCCAGCTTTTCGATGCGTCGGCTAAGGGCCGACTGCGACAGGCAGATGGATTCGGCCGCCAGCCGAAAACTGCCATATTCCATCAGGGCGCGAAAGGCGTAGAGATCGTTGAAGTCAAAATTTACGGGCATGGCGGCATCCTTATCGGCTCTCTGGCGCCATCGCCCCGTCCGGCGAGGGGCGATGGCGGGTAGCATATCGGGCAGGACTTCGGGCGCGCGGGAAACCGCGCGCCAGGGCTTACACCTTAAGCAGTTTTACCGTGGCATCGATATCGATTTCGTCTTCCGAAAAGATCAGGGTTGTCCCCTGAAAGGTGGTGATCGCCAGCTTTTTCACCGAGCGCATCTCTCCCGGTTGCACCGTGGCTTTTGGCCGGATGCTGTTCATCAGCAGCCCGACCGACAGCACGGCGTTTTCTTTATCGACGCGGGTCTCGACCGGCTCTTCTTCCCGGTACACCACATAGGATTTGATGGAGGTCAGCTTCAACCGCTCGCCGGCAATATAGATATATTTGCTTTCCGGAATGACCTTCACCGCGTAGGCCGACAGCCCTTTATTGTTGGTGGTAGGTTCGAAAGTCACCGCCGCGTCTTTCTTGATAAGATCAGGATTGGCGACCTTAATCACGTGAAAATAACGATTTTCGCCGTTTTCATCTTTGATAAATCCAAAACCTTTATCTTTAAACCACGTTGTGATTGTTCCGTTCATCGCCATTACCGTATTACTCGTTGGTTAACACAAATTTTGCAGCGCGCAGTGTAAAGCACATTGCCTGTACAGGCCATGCCTTTGCGATAAGTGTGGGTGATAAATGACGCCGCCGCGAGGGCGGATTGTGCGCTAGCATCGTGCCGCTGGGCAAAATGGGGTACTATCGCCAGCCACTCCTTCTTCGGGCCGCCTGATGTCCACCATTATCGATACCTTTGTCGCGCCGCCGTGTCGCGAACAGATCACCCTCTTGTATCAGGACGAACACCTGCTGCTGATCAATAAGCCCGCCGGGCTGCTGAGCCTGTCGGGCAAAGATCCGCGCAACCTCGACTCCGTGCATCATCGGCTGGTACAGCGCTTTCCGGGCTGCACCCTGGTGCACCGCCTGGACTTCGGCACCTCCGGCCTGATGGTGATCGCCCGCAACAAGGGCATTAACGCCTTGCTGTGCCAGCAGTTCAGCCAGCGCACGGTGGACAAGGTCTATACGGCGCTGTTGTGCGGCCATCTGGCGGAAGATGAGGGGATAGTGGAGGCGGCAATCGCCAAAGATCCGGCCCGTTTCCCGCGCATGGCGCTCTGCGCCCGCCACGGCAAACCGGCGCGTTCGCGCTATCGGGTCATAGACCGCCTGTATCAGGCGCGAGAAGGCGAGAGGGCGCTGGCGTTAACCCGGGTGACGCTCACCCCGGAGACCGGACGGACCCATCAGCTGCGTATTCACTGCCAGCTGCTGGGCTATCCGATCCTTGGCTGCGATCTGTACGGTGGCCGGGAGCTGCCCGGCACGGAACAGGCTCCGCGGCTGATGCTGCACGCCAGCGAACTGCGCTTTGTCCACCCCGTCAGCCATGAGCCGATGCATATCCAGCAGGCGAGCCCGTTTTGATCGCCCGCGGCGGGAAAGCCCGAGGTTACCACATCAGATCGTCGGGTACCTTAAAGTCGGCGTACGGATCGTCTTCATCCTGCTCATCCTGACTCAGGGCGCTGTGCAACACGATGCTGCTGGCGTCGCGCTGGGCAATTTTCTCAGCCACTACCGCCGGAATAATCGCATATTCACCTTCGGGCTTGTTATCCACCGCCAGGCGGGCAATCGCCAGACGGCCGTTAATCAGCTGGGTCTGGGTGGGCTTGTCGACCATGATTTTTTTGATCAGATTATTATCGGTAAAGTTAAAGCCGATATCGCCCCGGGCGACCGTAATGCGGTTCATCTCGATCAGCTGCTTCACCTGGGCTTTATACTCTTTCGCCAGCACCGCCTGCTTTTGCTGCTCGCTAAGCTGTTTATCACGCTCCAGCTGGGCTTTTTTATTTTCTTCCACCGCTTCCCGGGCCTCACGGGCCTGAACGCGGGATTTTTTCGCCGTCCTCTGGACTTTAGCCATTTTTTTGCTGCTGACCAGGCCGGCTTTGAGCATCTGCTCTTGTAAGGTGAGTTTTGTCATCTGCGTGTCTGAAACTGAGGAAACATCTGGCAAGTATACCTGCATTGGCAGAAACGACGCCAGACTCGCGATCGCGCTGGGCTGCTGTACCATGCCGCGCAGCGCGGCGGGGGATTACCCCCGGGGCTGAAGCTGATAAATCCAGGCGCTGATCTGCTGTCCATCGTCGGTGGTCACTTCCACCGGCACCCGATCGTACCCCTCTTCAAAGTCGTCCAGCATGGGCCAGTGCGCCGCCAGCCGATCGGACAGGAACAGATAGCCGTTGACCCGTGGGCCGTGAGCGTCGAGGACGATCCCCGGGAAATCGGCGGCTGCGCCCCAGCCGCGCGCGTAAAAGGTGCCGGTGACGTAGCCGGGACGCCACTCGCCCCCGATCGCCTCCAGAATATGCGCATTGCTGCGACCGGGACAGAGCGTCCCATAGACAAATAGTGGTTTCATTTTCTCTCTCTCGTTCGCCCTGATACCCGCCCACAGCGGAGCGGGAAACCAAAATACGGGGTAATGCAGCGCCTGGCAATGGCCGGGTGGGGGCGGGGCACTCCTCCGGGTATCTGGCAGTTGCCGGGGGAGACTCTGGACTCAGCGCTACTGAGGGTATATCGATTGCGGTGATATTTTTATTATTATTTATATTTAAGGTAAATATAAATATTCCTGACGGAGGGATTAATTCGCTAATTAATATTCAACAGGAAAATAATAAAAGGGTCGCTTATGGAATATTCCTTCTACATGTGATGACCGAGAGCAATAAAGCTACCTTGGGTTGAATTCAGATATTATTTAGGGCCAGGCGTTACCTCCCCCTGACTCTTTCGCTTTATGATAAACATCCCTTGACCAAAAATATCATCTGACTTCGAAACTCTCGCGGGCAGGGGGAGATATTTCCTTTCCCTGAAGCGGCAGGTAATAAATCCAGCCGAACACACGGCGGATGAGGGATATCCGTCCGGGCATTTGGTCCTGTCTGCAGACCAATGAAAGCGAAAGGCACAGGAGGTGCAATGAAGATTTTCCGCCCATTATGGCGCGACGGGGCTTTTCTGGTCCCGCAGCAGTTTCAGCAACAGGCCCGCTGGGACGCGCACGTCGCCGATACGGTCTCCCGCATGGCTCTCGCCCACCCGTGGGGGGTATTGCGCGCGGAGTTTGACGCGAGCGCGCTCACCCTTTCCCGGCTCAACGCTACCCGGCTGATCGTGCGTTTCGCCGACGGAACGCTGATTGACACCGAGCTGGCGGATATTTTGCCACCGGTCCGCGATGTATCGGACGTGATGCAGGACAGCGTGGAGGTTCTGCTCGCTCTGCCGCTGCTCAGCGCCAGCGGCGGCAATCTTGATGACGGCCAGGAGAGCGCCCGCCCGCGCCGCTGGCGCGCCGAGCAGGTGACCGTCCAGGAGCTGGCCGGCCATGAACGCAGCGAGCTGGCCGTTCTGCGGCACGCGCTAACGCTGCGTCTCTCCACCGAGGAAAATGCAGCCTTTCTCACCTGCCCGGTAGCGCGTCTGGTGCGCGACGCCCAGGGGCAGTGGATCGTTGACCCGGAATTCATCCCGCCGCTGCTGTCGCTGGCGGCAAGCCCGACGCTGGTCAGCGAGCTGGGCGAGCTGTTACATCGCCTGCAGGCCCGACGCAGACGCCTGATGGCCATGCGTCGTGAAAGCAATGCGCGGATGGCTGATTTTGCCGTGGCGGATGTTTCCCTGTTCTGGCTGCTCAACGCGCTGAACAGCGCTGAACCGGTGCTCAGCGAGCTGCATCAGGACCCTTCGCGCCATCCGGAGCTGCTCTATCGCGAACTGGCCAGGCTGGCCGGCAGTCTGCTGACTTTCTCCCTTGAACATCATCTGGAAGCAATCCCCCGCTACCGGCATGCCTCGCCAGAGCAGGTATTCCCGCCGCTGTTTGCCCTGCTGGATACGCTGCTCGAAGTCAGCCTGCCCTCAAGGGTGATCGCCATCGCTCTGGAGCAGGGCGCCGACCGGGAGATCTGGCGGGGCAGGCTGCACGATGCGCGGCTGCGCGAGGGGGCGGATTTTTATCTGTCGGTGCGCTCTTCACTCCCCCCTCACCAGCTACAGAGCCGCTTTCCGCAGCTCTGTAAGGCGGGTAGCCATGATGATGTCGCCGAGGTCGTCAATATTGCCCTCAGCGGCATCGCGATCAAACCGCTGAGCCATGTGCCGGCGGCCATTCCGCTACGTCTGGAAAACCAATATTTCGCTCTGGATCTCTCCACCGACGCCGCCCGCGCGATGCTGGAGGCCGGCAACTGCACCTTCTATACCCCGGAATCGCTTGGCGACGTGAAACTTGAACTCTTTGCGGTACTGCGCTCATGAATACCTCTGAAAGCGATCTGATCAACAAAACTTTTTACCCGGGCTGGCTGATGGTCAGCCAGTTACGCTGCGGCCAGCCGGTGACGGATGGCGAGGCGCTCTATCGCCAGGCCTGTCGATGGGTGACCGAGGCGCGCGAGGCGCTGACGGCGGGGGGAGTCAGTGAAGCCAGCGCTGAGCAGATGCTCTATGCCTACTGCGCGCTGCTGGATGAGAGCGTCCTCAACCGCGCCAGTCAGGATGATGGCTACCGCAGGTGGCGCAAGGATCCGCTGCAGGCGCGCTTTTTCAGCACTCTCAACGCCGGGGAAGAGCTCTGGGAACGGATCCGCCAGCTGCTGCGAGAGCCCACGGCGGATGCGGCAGTGCTGACCTGCTTCTTTCGTACTTTACAGCTGGGATTTGTCGGACAGTACCGCGCCGAGGATGACGAACGGCGTGAGGACGTGGCGCAAGCGCTTGGCGCGCGGGTCCCGCCGTTCAGCCTGACCCAGGAGGCGCCGGTGGTGGTTCGTGCCTCCCGGCTGCGCAGCGGACGGCGGATGTACTGGTGCGGCTGGGCGGCTGGCATTGTGGCGCTGGCGGCGCTGTGGTTGACCTGCTCCGCCATGCTGTCACAGATGGTGGCGCAGATAGCAGGGCAGGGATAAGAGATGCGTGATAACGCTCGTCGTCTGCTTACGATACTGACCGTCATCCTGGCCCTGTGGCTAGTGCTGGGCTTCTGGCCGCTGTCCATCGGCAACCAGGTGATCTTCAGTCTGTGCATCCTGCTGGCGGGCGGCGCGGCGCTCTGGCGTCAGCGTCGCCGGGCAGTCAGCCGTCAGCGATCGGAAATCGTCCTGCCGCCCGAGGATTTTCAGGGGGCAGTGGTTCTGGTCTGCGGGGATACCGACGGTCTGTTTCCCGGGCGTTCGGCGCACGGCGAAACCCGTCACGGCTGGTATCTACGGGGAGACAGCGCGGAGCAATTGCCGGGGCTGGCGCAGTACCTGGCGGCGGCGCGTCCGGCACTGGTATCGCAGGTTTCCGTGCTGCTGGCGGTGGTACCGGAGCACCACCCCTCCGGGGAGCATCTGGCGCAGTCGCTGCGCGACTGGCGGCGGAGTATCGTTCAGTGCCGAACCTGGCTAAACGGTCTGCCGCCGGTGTGGAGCGTGTTCTGGGTGACGCCGCCAGGCGGCCAGGCAGGGGAAAGCCGCTGGTTTACCATCACGCCGGAGAGGCCTGGGCTCCAGGTGCAGCAGAAGGGACAAGCGCCCCAGGCGGTTGCCGGGTGGCAGCGGGAGGGCAGCCCTGCCTCACGCCTGCATCAGACGCTGTGGCTGGAGAGCATTCTGACCTTGGCCGAAAACGCTCTTTTCCGGCCATTCCGCGCCCGGCAGGCGGAACTTCCTCCGCTGAACCTGTGTGCCGCGGGCATCTGCCTGACACCGGTAGCGGCGGTGGCGAATAACCTCTGGCAACAGCAAATCGCCGCGATCACCACGCTCTCCCCGGGCAACGACGCGGCGCCAGGTCCTCACCCGCTGCCGGATCTTCTTCTGTCGTCACTGCCGCACCGCCACGGGGTCAGCCGCCGGATGCGCGATGCCGGTCTTTCCGCTGGGGTGGGCTTCCTCTTTCTGGCGCTGGCGATGCTGGCTTCCTTTATCAACAACCAGCGCCTGGTGCGCAGCGTCGGCGATCATCTGGCGGTGTACCACCGCCTCAGCGGCACGCCGCCGACGCCGAAGCTGCAGGCGCAGCAGCGTCTGCGTGCCGACAGCCGCCTGCTGGATGACTGGTTGCGCCGGGGGGAGCCGCTGCGTTATCGGCTGGGGCTGTATCAGGGGGGGCGGCTGATCCCCTTCGTGGAAGCCGCTATCAATGACTGGGCGCCGCCCCCGCCGCCGCGTCCGGTCATTAAGCAGGTTGTGCAGGGGCCGCAGACGATCCGCCTCGATAGCATGGCGCTGTTCGATACCGGCAAATCGGCGCTGAAACCGGGTTCGACAAAGCTGCTGGTGAACTCGCTGCTGGGCATTAAGGCCAAACCCGGCTGGCTGATCGTGGTGGCAGGCCATACCGACAGCATCGGCAACGATAGATCCAATCAACAACTCTCCCTGAAGCGTGCCGAGGCGGTCCGCGACTGGATGCGCGATACCGGCGATGTGCCGGAGAGCTGTTTTGCGGTGCAGGGCTACGGCGCAAGCCGTCCTGTCGCCAGCAACGAGACGCCAGAGGGGCGGGCGCAAAATCGCCGGGTGGAGATCAGTCTGGTCCCGCAGAAGGACGCCTGTCTGACGCCGGGCACGGCCAATACCTCAGGAGTAGAGACTAACGGATTAAAAAGCGAAACCGAGTAATCCGCGACCCCGATCGCGGAGGTTGAACAACAATCTGCCTGCCTGACCTTGTGCGCTACGGGTTCCTGATAAACAGGAAACAGCGATGGGCGGTAGCGTGCCTGCCGCCAGTCAATCTTGTCGGCAAAGCGGGGCCTCTGCGGGGATGACGCGCAGGAAAGGGGATGGATAAAGGAGATCATTATGGATAGCGCTAAGGACTGTGGCAGAGAAATGCTGGCGGCGATAAACGTTGAAGGCTCCGGTTTCTGGCTGCTTTTTTTATTTCTCAGTCAGTGAATATAAATATCCCTGGGGTTACCTTTTAGTTACGAAACTCCTGGTGGGGTATCTGATATATCGATATGCACATAAATATATTTATGATGAATGAGATGATTATCATTAAACAAAATTAAACAGGGCGTCCTGTGAATTGATTTTTGATGGTCATTACAGCGGAGTAAAACAGGAATATAATGGATACCTCTTCAATAATTACCGGCACCACCCTTAACCGTTACCAGCTGGATATTCCTTCATGTACCGCATCGCTGGATGTGGAAGAATTCAGTGGGGCAGAAAAACTGAGTGAACTTTATTATTACACTATTACGTTTACCAGCGCAGAGAAAAATATTGATGCCGCACAGCTCCTGAGCAAACCCGCCATGCTGACGATGGGCGGCGGCGCACTGCAGCAGCTGGCGGACTGCAAACGCGTCCATGGCGTGGTGACTGCCTTCCGGCGTATCAGCAGTTCAGAAGATCAGTCGAAATATCAGATAACCCTCGAACCCTTCCTCTCCTTACTGGATAAACAGTTTCGCAGCCACCGTTTTTTCGTGAATAAATCGGTGCCGGAGGTGGTGGAGCAGGTATTGCAGGAACATCACCTGCATGACTGGGAGTATGAGTTTTATCTCAAGCAACACTATCCACGGCGCGAGCAAATTAATCAGTATCAGGAGAGCGACCTGGCATTTATCCAGCGCCTGCTGGCAGAGGTGGGGATATTTTATTTCTTCACCCTGCAGGAAGAGGCGCAGAGCGAAGTGGTTCACTTCGCCGACGCGCAGCGGGCGCTGATGTTCGATAAGACACTTCCTGTAAACAGCCCGTCCGGGATGAGCGACAGCGGTGCGGAATCGATATGGGGTCTGAGCATCACCCACAACGTCGTAGAGGCGAACGTTACTACCCGGGATTATAACCCCCGCGATGCGCAGAGCGTTCTCCAGTCGGCAACAGCGGATATGACCCGGGGAAATGGTGAAGGCATCACTTACGGTGAGGTATACCACTATAAGCTTCGCCACCGGGAGCGTGGCGATAAAATCGACCCGCAGACGGAGACCGCCAACTTCTATGCCCGCCTCGACCATGAGCGTTTTCTGGCTCACCAGACGCTTATTACCGCGATCAGTACTGCAGCCTGGCTGGCGCCGGCCCAGGTGCTGACCGTTACCGACAGCCTGCCGTCGACCCTGCCTGCGCCCGTACAGGATCCGCTGTTAATCACCGGCACCGGTTTTACCGCCAGCCGCCGGGAGGCGCTGCGGGTGTCCCTGCTGGCGGTGCCCTACAGCGAAACATTGTGCTGGCGTCCGCCGCTGCTGCCGCGCCCGAAGGTGACTGGCACCATGACGGCGCGGGTGACCAGCGCGAAAGCGAATGATATCTACGCCTGGCAGGATGCGTCCGGCCTGTACCGGGTGAAATTTGACCCTGACAGAGATGAGAAAGGGCAGGGGCAGGAAAGCATGCCGGTGCGTCTCGCCAAACCCTACGGCGGCGACGTGTACGGCTTTCACTTCCCGCTGATCCAGGGCACGGAGGTGGCGATTGCTTTCCACGAAGGCGACCCTGACCGGCCGTATATTGCGCATGCGCTGCACGACTCGCGGCATGTCGATCCTGTGACGGAGAAAAACAGCACCCGCAATGTGATTCGTACTCCGACCAACAATAAGCTGCGAATGGAGGATAAGCGCGGCGAGGAGCATATCAAGCTCAGCACCGAGTACGGCGGCAAGACGCAGTTGAACCTGGGGCATAACGTGAATGCGCAGAGGGAGTTGCGGGGCGAGGGTGCGGAACTGCGTACGGATAAATGGGTGAGCATCCGGGGCGGTGCGGGAGTGTTTATCAGTGCGGATAAACAGCCTTCGGCAGGCGACAGGATGCTGGCAATGGAGGAGGCGATTGCGCAGCTTGAAAATGCCCTGGGTATTGCGAAAAGCCTGGCGTCGGCAGCGGAATCGGCTCAGGCCCTGCCATCGGATACCGGCAACCAGCAGACGCTGAACGATGCGCTGAAAGAGCTGGCGCAGCCGGGGATAGTGCTGAATGCGCCGCAGGGCGTGAGCATCAGCAGTCCGCAGGCGGTACGGTTGTCTTCGGGTAGCGCCAGCGTGGGGATTGTGTCACAGCAGAATACGGACATTAGTGCGCTGAAACGTTTTACGGTGGCGGCGGGAGAAGCCGTCAGCCTGCTGGCGCGAAAGGCGGGGATGAAGCTGTTTGCGGCGAAGGGAAAGATTGAAATCCAGGCGCAGGATGATGCGCTGGAGGCGACGGCGAAAAAGGATATCACCGTGACCAGCGTGGAAGGGCGAGTGGAAATCACGGCGGCGGAGGAACTGGTGGTGAATTGTGCGGGAGCGTATATCAGGCTAAGTGGTGGCAATATCGAGCTGGGCTGCCCTGGGAATATTCTGCTGAAATCGGCCAATGTGCAGAAAATGGGCGCAGCTGATTATGATGCAAACAAACCTGAGCTTCCCGTCGGTTTCAGTGAGTTTTTTACTGCAAAAGATGAAGAGTCCGGGGAGATTTTACCTTTTACCCGGTACAGGATAACAACCGGTGAAGGTAAAGTATTTGAAGGCAGGACCGATGCGGAAGGTAAAACTGTTGCAGTTTATACTGCCCTGCCTGATGCCCTGCATATAGAATTACTTTAAAGAATGAAGGAATAGCATATGGCTACCGGAGAAGAGAAAAGTAAAACATCGGTACAAGGGACGGGAACGGTTGTAAAAGGAAAATATGGCCCAGAATGTTATTTTCACCCAGGTAGCGCAACATTGCTTTTTCTGGAGGCTTCAGATACTAAAATTATCGAACAGGAGCATGATTTTCTGTCTGGCTTGCTTGAAACTCAGAAACAGGCGCAAAAAAATCTTGATGATATTAATTTTGAAGCAATCACTCAGGCAGGCAGAGTGCCAGCAAGAAAATTTGAAAGTGAAATCACTAAAGCCTATGAAGCTTTAAACAAAGCAAATCAGGCTTTGCGGAAAGAGCTTATGTCACTAACAGCGAATCCTCCGGAGGGGAATTGCTTAATGATAAAATGAAAGATACTGCCGTTGGTATAATGGAACTTATTCCGCTTAAAAATAACACAGTGAAAGGATTCAAGAAAACTTATGTGCGTTCCGATAAAATAAAACACCAGTGGCGAACATATAAGCTCAGCGAAGTTGATAAAAAAAGTGGTGAAGCTAGTTTCATAAAATATAAAAACAAAACTATTGTTTCTCAGGATGCGAATGGTAATCAGGTTAATAAAACCATACGTCAGGGAAAAATAGATACAGCAGAACTAAAAAAACAACTAAGTAACGTACCTGTTTCACTGAAATTCGATCTTGTTGACGATACGAATGTTATTGTCAGTCACTGGGCAGAGGAAATGAACAAATCTCTGACCTGGCCAAAGGGGGATGGTAAAGTCGATGAATCTGTTTATCACCAGTATGTTGATATCAGCGCGCAGGCTCAACTGATGCGCTACAGCCATGGAGCGGGTGCATCAGCGGAATATAATCCGTCAGAAAAAAAACTGGAGGGAAAAATTGAAGGTCATGCCAGTTTTGCACTGGGGGAGGCGAAGGCCGAAACGGCCCTGTACCTGCCGGACAGGTTAGGTGTCAGCCTTTTATTTCCGGCGAAAAAAGTGACTCCACAGATACCGGATGGTGTCTGTAATATGGGAGCGCTGCGTTTTGCCATGAAACTGGTATTGTCAGGTAGCGTTGGTGCCAGTGCTGCAATTGAATTAGGGGTGACAGCAGACTGGAGTGGAGAAATGGGAAAGGGCTATGGCATTAAAGGCCGTCCTGCAACCCTGACTGCCCCACCGTTACCAGGACAGCAGCAGGTGAATTTAAAGACCTCAACAATACCTGAAGCACAGGGGGGAGGTGAAATTGGTGTTTTTGTTGGTGCTCAGGCGGGAGGTAATATCAGTGGTGCCATTGAGTGGTTTGACCCGCATCCTGATGATACGCCAGTAGCTATAGGTGTTGAAAAAGATAACAAACCCCTTGTCAATAAAGAGAAGAAGTTTGCCGCGATAGCCAAACTGGAAGCGGGGATGACGGTGCAGGCAGGCGCTGGGGGAAGTGGGGTTTTTTATATCACCTATATTCAGGGACGTTTTCGTATTTACTGTAAAGCGGCTTTATGTTGGGGAGTGGGAGCCAAAGGGGAAGTCGGTTTTGAAGTTGATGGCAGCAGTTTTGCGGCTTTTATGAAGAGTTTTATGTTTATGCTAAGGAATGTGGATTATCAGAAGCTTGAGCAGATGATGGCAGGGGATGCCTTTCGATCTTTATGCGCAATTCCTATTATTATGGCTGCACAGGGTGTACAGGCAGCGGAAGCTATGCTTGATGATATGCTTGCAGTGTTACAACGTATCCAAACCGACATCTTGGATGAAAATAAACGAGTCTATTTAATGAATAGTATTTTATCTAATCCTGATCAGCTTAAGTATACCCCCCCGGAAACAAAAGGGGCAGTAATTGCCACATTAATTGATCAGAACTGGGCGGACTGGCTTGACCCTCGCAATCAGAATAATGATTTTTTTTCCGTTAACAGCTGGAAGCTCGGTCCTCTAAAGAGGCGAAAACAAGCGGTGTTTATGGCGCTGAAGTGGATACAAAGTCAGGCAGATTATAACAATGTCATGCAGCATTTGACGTTGTCGCCAGGGGAGAAGAAAGGTAATAAAGAACTGAATGAAAAAGATGTGATTAACTTTTTAGGTATCGGGGAACAAAAATTGTTTTTTTACACCAATTATGGCGAAAAGCTCACCTTACTGCATAATAACCTCCCGGTTTTTGTTGACCCGGATGAGCCATTTAAACCCATACCTGACATCCTGATGTCAGAATATCTTGCCATGATCGACGACCAGCACCCGACGGGTACAATGACTGCCTGATACAATGGCTGAGGTGATAAGATGAGAAAATTAATCGTAGTTGCTTCCGTTGCTGCTGGTTTACTGACAGGGTGCGATCAGGGAAATACCACCGGGAGTGAAAAAGCAGCTAAAGCACTTGTGGATAAATCGGTCTCTAATATGGTCCCCGTTCAGGGTGGTGAGTTTTTAATGGGTGATTTTGGTCCATTAGTTGGTGAAAAATTACCTTTCAGCATACAACAGGATGATAAAAATTTACATAAGGTTATTTTAAGTGATTTTTCGATATCAAAATATAAAGTCACTAACGATGATTTTAATGTTTATTTGAAAGTAACAGATAAAAAAAATCCACCTGTGGATATACTGGCAAAACGTCATCCTTCTCTGCTAAAGGGGGATTATCCTGCAGGTGTTATCTGGCAACAGGCAAAAGATTATTGTCAGTGGTTAGGTATAAAATCCGGTAAAAAAATTGATTTGCCGACAGAGGCACAATGGGAGTTTGCAGCAAGATCCAGAGGTCAGTATCTTCCGTTTGCTACTAACAATGGTGAGTTTTCACCAGGAAAAAATGTCCCAAGCCAGGATGAACTGAATAAATACACTGACGGGATGGGGCTTCCCATTTATCCAGTAGGTAAATACCCATCAAATCCCTTAGGGCTGTATGATATGGGATTGAGTGGTTCTGAATGGACCAATGACTGGTATGCAGCAGATTATTACTCCAACTCTCCGGTAAAGAATCCTCAGGGACCAGAGCAAGGGACCGAGAAAGTGTTGCGTGGGAATGTTGGCGGCGACAGACAGTACGCATTGACTATGTTTAGACAATCTGCTTCACCACTCCCAGAAGAAGTTGATGGTGACTATGAAAAATATGGTGTTGGTCCGCAGTATGTTTTCCGTTGCGTCATCAATAAATAATGTCGTTTGGTGGTGACATATATCATTTTAACCGGAGCAACAGTGTTGAATGAATGTTCCAATAAACCGGAGAGACTATTTAAACCTGTCCCGGATAGCCTGATGTCAGAATATCTTGCCATGATCGACGACCAGCACCCGACGGGGACAATGACTGCCTGATGCAATGGCTGAGGTGATAAGATGAGAAAATTAATCGTAGTTGCTTCCGTTGCAGCCGGTTTACTGACCGGGTGCGACCAGAAGAGTACTGGCAAGCGTGAAACCTTGTCTGAAGCGCTTGTTGCTAAGTCGCTTTCTAACATGGTTCCCGTTAAGGGCGGCGAGTTCTTAATGGGGGATTTTGGCCCATTAGTCGGTCAAAAACTACCTTTCAGCATAAACCAGGATGATAAGGTATTACATAAGGTTGTATTAAGTGATTTTTCGATATCAAAGTTTAAAGTTACCAACGATGATTATAATAAATATCTGCAAATAACAGGGGTAAAAAAATCACCCATCCATATTTTTTTAAAAAATTATCCATCCTTGCAAAAAGGAGATTATTCTGTTGGTGTTACCTGGCAACAGGCAAAAGACTATTGTCAGTGGTTAGGTAAGGGGTCTGGTAAAAAGATTGATTTACCAACAGAGGCGCAATGGGAATATGCAGCAAGATCCAGAGGTCAATACTTTCAGTTTCCAACAAATAATGGTGAGTATTTACCTGGAAAAAATGTTCCGGGTAAAGATGAATTAGATAAATATACAGATGGTTTTGGTTTCCCATTTTACCCAGTAGGCAAATATCCCCCAAACCCCCTGGGTCTGTATGATATGGGGCTCAGTGGCTCTGAATGGACTAATGACTGGTATGCAGCAGATTATTACTCTCATTCACCGGTAAACGATCCCCAGGGACCTGCGCAGGGTACTAAAAAAGTCCTGCGTGGATATATTGGTGGCGACAGACAGTACGCTTTAACCATGTTCAGGCAATCAAAATTGCCAGTTCCGAAGATCGATAAAGACGATGACTATGAAAAATATGGTGTTGGTCCGCAGTATGTATTTCGTTGTGTCGTTAATAAATAATGTGTGATGCCATCTCTTATTTTAACCGAATCAGAATGCTCAACGAATATTCGGCTGAACCGGATAGGATATTTAATCTATCCCGGATTTCCTGATGTCAGAATATCTTGCCATGATTGATGAGCTGCACCCGACGGGTACAATGACTGCCTGATGCAATGGTGAAGGTGATAAGATGAGAAAATTAATCGTAGTTGCTTCTGTTGCCGCCAGTTTACTGCTCGGGTGCGACCAGAAGAGTACTGACAAGCGTGAAACCTTGTCTGAAACGCTTGTTGCTAAGTCGCTTTCTAACATGGTTCCCGTTAAGGGCGGCGAGTTCTTAATGGGGGATTTCGGCCCATTAGTCGGTGAAAAACTGCCTTTCAGCATAAACCAGGATGATAAGGTATTACATAAGGTTGTATTAAGCGATTTTTCGATATCAAAGTTTAAAGTTACCAACGATGATTATAATAAATATCTGCAGATAACAGGAATAAAAAAACCTCCCATTAATATTCTGGTAAAAGAGTACCCATCCTTGCAAAAAGGTGATTACTCTGTTGGTGTTACCTGGCAACAGGCAAAAGACTATTGTCAGTGGCTAGGTAAGGAGTCCGATAGAAATATTGATTTACCGACAGAAGCACAATGGGAATATGCGGCAAGGTCCAGAGGGCAATACATTCCGTTTGCAACGAATAATGGTGAGTTCCTGCCCGGTAAAAACATCCCCAGCCAGGATGAGCTGAGTGAATATACTGATGGAGCAGGTATTCCTATTTATCCAGTGGGGAAATATCCCCCAAACCCCCTGGGTCTGTATGACATGGGACTTAGTGGCTCTGAATGGACCAATGACTGGTATGCGTCAGATTATTACTCTCATTCTCCGGTAAACGATCCTCAGGGACCCGTAAAGGGGACCGAAAAAGTCCTGCGCGGGAATGTTGGCGGTGACAGACAATACGCTTTAACCGTGTTCAGACAATCAGATTTGCCAGTTCCAAAGATCAATAAAGACGATGACTATGAAAAATATGGTGTTGGTCCGCAGTATGTTTTCCGTTGCGTCATCAATAAATAATGTCGTTTGGTGGTGACATATATCATTTTAACCGGAGCAACAGTGTTGAATGAATGTTCCAATAAACCGGAGAGACTATTTAAACCTGTCCCGGATAGCCTGATGTCAGAATATCTTGCCATGATCGACGACCAGCACCCGACGGGGACAATGACTGCCTGATGCAATGGCTGAGGTGATAAGATGAGAAAATTAATCGTAGTTGCTACTGTTGCCGCCAGTTTACTGCTCGGGTGCGACCAGAAGAGTACTGGCAAGCGTGAAACCTTGTCTGAAGCGCTTGTTGCTAAGTCGCTTTCTAACATGGTTCCCGTTAAGGGCGGCGAGTTCTTAATGGGGGATTTTGGCCCATTAGTCAGTGAAAAACTGCCTTTCAGCATAAACCAGGATGATAAGGTATTACATAAGGTTGTGTTAAGTGATTTTTTACTATCAAAATATAAGGTTAGCAATAAGAATTATAGAGAGTATTCAAAACTTACTAATAAAAGAGCACTGCCGGTAGGTCCATTTATGAAAAATCATCCATCTTTATTATCCGATGATTATTCAGCAAATGTGACCTGGCAACAGGCAAAAGACTATTGTCAGTGGTTAGGTAAGGAGTCCGGTAAAAAAATTGATTTGCCGACAGAGGCGCAATGGGAGTATGCAGCAAGATCCAGAGGGCAGTATCTTCCGTTTGCTACCAACAATGGTGAGCTTTTACCCGGGGAAAATTTCCCGAACCAGGACGAACTGGATAGTTATACTGATGGTATTGGGCTTCCTTTTTATCCATTAGGGAAGTTCCCGCCAAACCCCTTAGGTCTGTATGATATGGGACTCAGTGGCTCTGAATGGACCAATGACTGGTATGCAGCAGATTATTACTCTCATTCTCCGGTAAACGATCCTCAGGGCCCTGCGCAGGGTACTAAAAAAGTCCTGCGCGGGAATGTTGGCGGCGACAGACAGTACGCTTTAACCATGTTCAGACAATCAGATCTGCCGGTGCCAAAGATTAGTAAAGACGATGACTATGAAAAATATGGTGTTGGTCCGCAGTATGTATTTCGTTGTGTCGTTAATAAATAATGTGTGATGCTATATCTTATTTTAAAAAATCGGTGGCGTTCAACATATAAGGTTTTTTTCTAATGGATGGTAAAATCATGTACAGTAGTGAAATTATTTCATCGTCATCAACGATGATTGTCAACGGAAAAGGTGGTGCTCATTAAAAATCTGAAAGAAGAAATGTTAAGGTTTGAAGATGAAGCCAAAACTGACTGGCTGTTTCCTAATCCTATGCCGTTTGGTCTGGAATGAGTTATGATTCACCAGTGGGTGCGGGCTTATCTAGGATTTCCGATGGTTTACGTTGAAGCAAAAATTGTTATGACTGCTTATAGGGGGAAGAGATATATACCTTACCTATACCTCATAAAAATAGTTCTGTCGGATTTACCTATAACAAGGATTTATTTTCAGAAACCGTGACTTTTTATCCACTGGAGCGAGCAAAGGAGATTCATATTGCGCTGGAGAAAAAGCGACTTGGTGGCAAATGAATATTGATATCGAACACTTGTGAAGCAATTAGGTAAACCTTATCAGGATATTTATGAACAAGGTTTAATTCCCTACAAAACAAAACCAACGATTACTGTTAGTGATGACATTTTCAGGCTGGATATGAGGCGAGAAAGAATATTTTCATCTTTTATAAATAACCAGAAAAAATCTTGAGGAAGTGACTTTGCGGTTAGAAGATGAAAATAAAACGGCTTGGTTATTTCCTAATCCGCTGCCTTTTAGTCTTGAACCAGTAATGACGCAGCGATGGATGCGCGAACGCTTTGGATTTCCCATAGGTTATGGCGAACGCAAAATGATAGGGAGCAATAGTCGTCATATTAGCGAGGTATACCCACTGTTGCCACCTAATCAGAAAATGTCTGTTTTATTTGCTTATAATTCTGATTATTTTGTTGTTAGTGTATTTTTTTTATTGTATAGAGCATGCAATAGTAATTAAGGCGATTTTCGCGAGTATAAGGTCGTCTGGCAATTGGCGTTCGAAGTGAAAAATTATTAATGTAGGGGATATCACCTGGGGGAAGAAGTATGTATTAAGTAAAGAGAGGCGTGCAGATATTCCAGATATTATTTTATGTTTATTATTCTTCCTTTGATAGGAGTGGCCGTTTTTTGTCTGTTATTAAATGTTATCGCCTCACTCTTTAGGTTGAAATAGATGCGATTGAGTATTCTAATTAATAATTACTGTATCGCTGATATATAAAAGGAAATTCAATGTCCAAAGGTTTTGTATTACTCGGCGATAAAACCACGCACGGCGGTGCTGTTATTTCCGCATCCTCCACCATGATTGTAAATGGAAAGCCCGTAGCGCTGGTGGGGGATAAAGTCAGCTGCCCGATTCCGGGACATGGCACTAATGCCATTATTGAGGGAGCGCCGGAATGGTCTTCCGATGGTAAAGCCATCGTGGTCGATGGCTGCAAATGTCAGTGCGGTTGCCAGGTGATTTCCGGCGCGCCGGAATGCGCGATAGGATAAAAAATGGGCTGGGTACGAACAAAAGCATTGACCATGGAGCAGCCATCGGCTCCTTCACTGACCCGATGGCTGTTTGCCGGTGTACTGATGGCGATTATCGGTGTCCTGCTCTTTATCCTCCATGCCTCCGGCACCGTAAAAATTATCTCAGTGATAAATATCTGGTGGGTATCCCTGATGCCTGCAGGATGCTGGTTGCTGATTTTTTGCCTGCGTTGCTACCTGTGGGACAGGGATCTGAAAGCGCATCAGTTCTTACTGAAAGAGGCGGAATACGGACAGCAGAGGTGGGAAGACTGGGCCGGGCGCTGGCTGGCCGTTCTGAGCAGTGCAGTGCTGTTGCCGGATCATATTTCTGCGGCGCATTGGGGGAGTGAGCGGCCTCAGCAATACGGACTTGCCCGCAGGATTAATTACCTTCCGGCAGAAGAGCCCGTGCAGTTGAGTGCGATGCATGCGCTGCTGACCAGTATAGAAGAGCGCGTGCAGTGCCTGCCGGAAGAGCTGCCGCTGTATGTCACCCTGATCACGGATAATCCCTCGCCTGAGCTGACCAGCAGTTTCAGTAATCTCTGGAAAGAACACATTCCTGGCCGCGCCGTGCCTGATGATATTACCGTTACCGGCTCATTCTCACTGTCGGAAGTGGAGGAGCGCCTGAAGCAGCCTGTACTGACGGTCAATTTACTCCTGGTCATCCAGCTCAACGGTGGTACAGCATACTCCGACGGGCTGGCCGTGCTGCTGCTGACCAGCGATGATGTGGCGCAAAAATACCATCTGCCGCACTCATCACGGCTGTTACGTCCTATGCCCTTAGATATGACGAACTTTGAAGACGATATCACCCTGTTTCTGGAAACCCAGACTGTCGCCTGCCAGACGCCCTCCGTTATCGGGGACGCAAAAAAATGGACGGAAAGAAGCGCCGCGCTTATCACGCAGGGCGGCAAAATGCATACCCCATGGAAAGCTGAAGATATCGCGCTGCTGGAAAAATGGTGCGGTATTCCGGGACCCGCAGCGCCCTGGCTCCTGACCGCGCTGGCAGCCGATCTGGTCAGCCTCCGTAAACAGCCCCTGCTGGCGTTATTTTCCAGCGAACAGGAACATTTTATCAGTACCATCACCCCAGGGAGTGAAGATGAATATACCGGGTAATGGCCTGGGCCGGTTTGGCCTGGCCGGGCTTACGTTGGCCGGGATGGCTGCAATATGGTGGGGGATCACCCGCTATGGCGGCATGCTGAATATCAATACGCGGGGCGAGCAGGTACTGGCGTTTGTCCAGGTCTGTCTGGCGTTGGTATTTGTTTTTTACCTTCCTGCAATGTCCCGCCGTGTGAAGGAGAGTTTATATCGCCGGCAGTCGCAGCAGGACAGCGTCTTACCCGGCGAAGAAGGGCGCGTGGCGCTGACACCTCCCCATCATATTACGGTGGGGGAAATTCGCCAGACTCTACGCTATCAGTATGGACGCGCCTGGTCCCGCAAAGTCCGTATTCTGCTGATAATTGGCTCAGTCAGAGACGTAGAACAACTGACCCCAAAGCTCACGCAGGAACTCTGGCAGGAAGATCAGGGTACATTATTGCTGTGGGGTGGAGACCCTGGGGCAGCGGTAGATAACGCCTGGTTCACAGCGCTGCGTAAACTGCGTTATCGCCCGGCTGATGGTATGGTGTGGGTAACATCGGGCTTTGACGGCGTTTTGACAACGATGAACAGAACGAAGCCCAGGCTCACGCCAGATGAAATGGACAGTGTGTCTCACTCTCTAAAGCTACGCTTCGAAGCTCTTGGCTGGAAACTACCCCTATACGTCTGGTCGCTGTATGAGGGGGGCAACGAAAAAAATGGACGTATCACTCAGCCTGTGGGCTGCCTGTTACCTGCAGGTTGTACGCCGCAAATAGTTGCCGAACAGTTCACTGCCCTGGCGTCGTTACTGATAGAGCAGGGCATCCAGCAGATATGCGGGCAACCACAGCACAATTTTTTACTCGCGCTGGCCGATCAGTTGACCCGTAAACCGGAAACGGTGACGGAGCCGTTATCGGTATTGCTTAATCCTTACCGCCCGCAGCCGCTGGCCGGGGTGGTATTTAGTGAGGCGTCAGTAGAGGCTGGTCGCAGTGTCCGTCATCACTGGGGACGGGATAACCGCTGGGAAACGATACCAGACTCAGTGCTGTGGTTGCCAGCCGGTCTACGTCCGCGCAAACAGGGAGTCAACTGGATGCGTGGGATGAGCGTGGCCGCCGCCGCCCTGATGTTACTCTGGGCCGCCTCAATGACAGTCTCTTTTATCGCCAACCGCCACCTGGTGGCGATCGCACAGGAGCAGGTGCAGCAGGCCTCGGCGGGAAAACAGCCGCTGGCCGTACGCCTGCATGCGCTCTCCGCGTTACAGAAAACGCTTTCTCAACTGGAATACCGCTCGCAGCACGGAGCGCCGTGGTACCTCCGCGCAGGCCTCAGTCAGAACGATGACCTGCTGGCGGCGCTGTTCCCGCGCTACGGAGAGAGGGCGCAGCCGCTGCTGCGCGATGCGGCGGCGCATCATCTGGAAGAGCAGCTCACCGCTTTCGTGCAGCTGCCGCCGGACAGCCCACTGCGTGAGAAGATGACGAAGACCGCTTACGGACAACTGAAACAATATCTGATGTTGACCCGCCCGGAAAAAATGGACGCCGCGTGGTTCGCCACTACGCTAATGCAGGACTGGCCGCAGCGCTCAGGCATCGCCGACGCCGTCTGGCAGGGCAGCGGCCCTTCGCTGCTGGCATTTTATGCCGCCAGTCTGGCGTCGCATCCGCAGTGGCGTCTGCCTGTCGATGACGGTCTGGTCAGCCAGGTGCGCACACGGTTAATTCGACAGATGGGCCAGCGCAACAGTGAGTCCACGCTTTACCAGAAGATGCTCGCGCAGGTGGCGAATCAGTATGCCGATATGCGCCTGGCGGATATGACTGCCGACACCGATGCTTCGCGTCTGTTCAGCACTGATGAGGTGGTGCCGGGAATGTTTACCCGTCAGGCCTGGGAGCAGGCCGTGCAGCCGGCCATTGAGAAAGTGGTCGCGGAACGCCGCGATGAAATGGACTGGGTGCTGAGTGATACGAAGCAGACTGCCGCGCAGTCGACGTTGCCGGAAGCTCTGCGAGCCAGGCTGGCGGAGCGTTATTTCGCTGATTTTAGCGGCGCCTGGCTGGATTTCCTCAACAGTCTGCGCTGGCAGCGCGCGGCAACCCTCTCCGATGCTATCGACCAGCTGACCCTGATGGCCGATGTGCGCCAGTCGCCGCTGGTGGCGCTGATGAACACCCTGCGCGTGCAGGGGCGAACCGGCCAGACCGGGGAAGCCATCGCCGATTCGCTGGTCAAATCGGCCAGGCAGCTGTTCAACCGTGACAACCCGCCCGTCATCGATCAACGGTCCGGCGCGCGCGGTCCTCTGGATGCCACCTTCGGGCCCGTACTGGCGCTGCTGGACAATCGCGACGGCGGGACACCCACCAGCCGTCTTAGCCTGCAGACCTTCCTGACCC
The DNA here is from genome assembly GCF_021184225.1 of Klebsiella sp. KPN54798. Taxonomy (NCBI): domain Bacteria; kingdom Pseudomonadati; phylum Pseudomonadota; class Gammaproteobacteria; order Enterobacterales; family Enterobacteriaceae; genus Klebsiella; species Klebsiella sp. KPN54798. Next base: position 2,138,432 of record NZ_CP089234.1, read on the forward strand.
GCGTCACCCAGGTGCGTCTGCGCCTGCAGCAGGTCACCAACGCCACCGATCCGCAGGCGATGACCCGGTTGCTTGCGCAGACGGTATTCCAGGGCAAGGCCGTGGATTTAACCGAAACGCGCGACTACGGCAGCCTGGTGGCGGCGGGGCTGGGCCAGGAGTGGAGTGGATTTGGGCAAACGCTGTTTGTTCGCCCAATGGAACAGGCCTGGCAGCAGGTGCTGACCCCGGCGGCGGAAAGCCTCAACGCCCAGTGGCGCAGCGCGGTGGTGGAGGACTGGAATAGCGCTTTTGGCGGTCGCTACCCCTTTAAAAATACCAGCAGTGAAGTCTCTCTGCCGCTGCTGGCAAAATACCTCGACAGCGAGAGCGGGCGCATCGCCCGCTTTCTGCAGACCCGGCTGAACGGCGTGCTGCATAAAGAGGGGAGCCGCTGGATGGCGGACAGTATCAATGCTCAGGGGCTGACGTTTAACCCGGCCTTTCTGGAGGCGATGAATACCCTGAGCCATCTCTCCGACGTCGCGTTCGCCAACGGCGAAGCGGGATTGCATTTTGCGCTTCGCCCCGGCACGGCGGACGGCGTGATGCAGACGGAGCTGGTCATCGACAGTCAGAAACTTGTCTATATGAACCAGATGCCGGTCTGGCGGCGGTTCAGCTGGCCCGCTGACACCGAAGCGCCGGGCGCCAGTCTGAGCTGGGTCAGTACCCGGGCGGGCACCCGCCAGTATGGCGATTTCCCGGGCGCCTGGGGGTGGATCCGTCTGCTGGATAAGGCGGTGGTCAGCGCTTATCCCGGAACGAGCAGCAGCTGGAGCCTGAGCTGGAAAGCGCCGGATGGTCTGTTGCTGAACTACACGCTGCGTACCGAGGCGGGGGAAGGACCGCTGGCGCTGCTGGCGCTGCGAAACTTTACGCTACCGGAGACGATATTCAGCGTGCGCGCGTCTGCTGAACGTGTTCCGCTGACCGACGATATACCCGGCGAAGAGGGATACTGAACCTTCTCCCTCACTGATTGGCGTTAACCTGCAACGCCAGGCCTCCTTCGCTCATGGCCGCCCGACGGCCAACTAATCTGACCGCGCAGCCATGCTGCGTGTCTCCCTGTAGACGAATAATGGAATATTCATAATGGACGATTTAACCCTGCGATATTTTGACGCTGAAATGCGCTACCTGCGCGAGGCGGCAAAAGCGTTCGCGCAGGCTCACCCCGATCGGGCGGCGATGCTGGATCTCGATAAAGCCGGTACGCCGGACCCTTACGTTGAGCGCCTGTTTGAAGGCTTTGCCTTTTCCGTTGGTCGCTTGCGCGAAAAAATTGATGATGATCTGCCGGAGCTGACCGAGGGGCTGGTCAGCATGCTGTGGCCGCACTATTTGCGCACCATTCCGTCGTTATCGATCGTGGCGCTGACCCCAACGCTGCCGGCGATGAAGATAGCGGAAACGGTGCCCGCCGGGTTTGAGATTAGCTCCCGCCCACTGGGGCCGAAAAATACCGTGTGCCGGTACCGAACCACCCGCGATCTGACGCTTAACCCGCTGGCGATAGATGAGGCGATGATGACGGCGGAGCCGGATGGGCGTTCGGCCCTGCGACTACGATTCGCCTGTAGCGAGCTGGCTGGCTGGTCGCAGACCGATCTCCGCCGCCTGGCGCTGTACCTGGGGGAAGACGCCGTTACCGGCAGCGCCCTCCATCTGTGGCTGACCCGACGCCAGGCCGCGCTGTACCTGCGTCTGCCGGGTCAGACAGAGCGGGTAAGCCTCGACGGCTATTTTTCCCCGGGGGGATTCAGCGAGGAGGATCGTTTATGGCCGAAGGGGGAGAGCGCTTTCAGCGGCTATCAGCTGCTGCTCGAGTATTTCACCTTTCGCGAAAAATTTATGTTCGTGCAGCTAAATGGCCTGGAAAACATCACCCTGCCGGCGGGGATATCGCATTTCACGCTTGAGGTGGTGTTCAGCGAGGTCTGGCAAAGTGATTTACCCGTCAGCGCAAGCAGCCTGCGCCTGCACTGTGTGCCGGTGATTAACCTGTTTACCCTTGAGGCCGATCCGTTGACCATCAGCGGGCTGGAGAGCGAATACCTCCTGCGTCCGAAGCGCCTGCAGGACGGGCATACCGAAATCTATTCTGTCGACAGCGTGACCGGCTCCGGGCGCACCGGGGAGGCGCGCTATGTGCCTTTCACCCGCTTTCGTCACCAGGGCGGGATGATGCGTCGCCATGCTCCTGAGCGCTACTACCACACCCGCGTAAAACGGGGCGTAACCGGCATGCACGATACCTGGCTTATCCTCGGCGGACAGCAATGGGAGGCTGACCGGGAGCTGGCGCGGGAAACGGTCTCCTTGCGCATCACCGGCACTAACGGCCAGCTGCCGCGCCGGGCGCTACAGAGCACGCTGCTGGATCGCTGTGAGTCGATATCAGCCACGCCGCTTACCGTCCGCAATCTCTGTAGGCCCACGCTGCCGGCCTATCCCCCGGCGGAAGACCGCTACCACTGGCGGGTCATGAGCCATCTGGGCACCCGTTTTCTCAACATGATGAGCAGCGCCGAGGTGCTGCGCGGCACGCTGTCGCTCTACAACTGGCGGGAGGATGAGCTCAATAATCGCCGTCTGGACGCCATTCTGGCGGTCAGCCATCACCGAATTCAGCGTTTCGAGCAGGGCTTCCTGCTGCGCGGGCTGGATATCGAAGTGACGCTCGACGGTAGCGGATTTACCGGTGCGGGCGATGTCCACCTGTTTGGCGATATGCTCAACCGCTTTTTCGCACTATATGCCGATATGAATCAGTTCAACCAGCTGACGCTCATTGTTCAACCTGAAGGGAAATGTATCCGGTGGAAAGAGAATCACAGTCTGCGCCTGCCCGGCTGATGGCGCAGCTCCGGCCTCAGTTGCCGTACATGAATTTTTACCGCTTCTGCCAGTTGCTGGAGAAGAACCATCCGAAGGCGCCGATCATCGGCAGCGGCTGGCTAGTAGGTGATGAACCCATACGCTTTCGCCCGCATCCGGGGATGGGCTTTCCGGCTGGTGAAATCCGTGGAATGGACGATCCTGAACCGCCCCGTCCGCCGGCGGTTCGCGTGACTTTTATGGGACTCTACGGCGTGGAATCCCCGCTGCCGACCCACTATAGCGATGACATTGCGCAACGGCGGGAAGGCGTCGAGGCCACCGAGGATTTCCTCGATATCTTTAACCATCGGCTGATCGCCCAGTATTACCGTATATGGCGCAAATATTCCTACCCGGCAACCTTTCGGGCGGGCGGCACGGACAACATCTCGCAGTATCTGCTGGGCCTGGCGGGGCTGGGCATACCGGGATGTGCCGCCGTTGCCGCATCGCCGCTGTCGCGATTTCTGGCGCTGCTGCCGGTGATGATGCTGCCGGGGAGATCCGGGGAAGGCATGGAGGCGCTGGTGGCGCTCCTGGCCCCGGGGACCCGGGCGACGGTGTACCACCACGATCCCTGCCGGATCCCCTTGTCGCAGCCGTTAACGATGAGCGTCCGTCAGCCGGTTAGCCTGCAACATAGGCCAGTGATGGGAACCCACGCCACGGATGTGAACGGTCAGGTATTGCTGCAGCTGGCCACGGAAAAGCCTGATGAGGTTCGCGGCTGGCTGCCCGGCGGCGAACTGTTCAGCGACCTGATGGCGCTTCTGCACGTCTGGCTCGGATCTCATCTTGACGTGCGGCTGCAGCTTTGCGTCGCCCGCCATTTACTGCCGGATGCGCAACTTTGCTGCCAGCAGGAGCATGCCGTCCAGCTCGGCCGTACCGCTGTGCTGCGTCCTCTGGATGCGCAGAAACAGGCTGACGACAGAGTCACGATTTATCTGGGGCGCTATCAGCGCGTCCGGGAAAATATCCACCGCAGGGAGAGCGATGAAGATGGCGATTACCGCAGTTAAACCCTCCGCCAGGTTGCTGGCATTCCTCATGGTTACCGTCTTAACCGGCTGCGGACTGACGCAGACCGTGAAAGACGGTGCCGTTTCCGTGACCCAGTCCATTTTTTACCCCCAGGTGAAAACCCTGCATCTGGATCTTCGCGCCCGGGAAGGCGTGAATAACAACGCCAAAGGCGCCTCCCTGGCGACGGTGGTGCGTATTTATCAGCTGAAGGACCGGCAAGCGTTCGACAATACTGACTACCCGTCGCTGTTTGCCGGCGATGGCCAGGCGCTGCAGGCGGACCGGGTGGCGGAAAAAGATGTTCGCCTGCGTCCGGGCGAATCGGTGACCGTCGATATGCCCATGGAAACCAGCGCGCAGTTTGTGGCGGTGGCGGCCATGTTTATCGATCCAGACCTGACGCAAAACAGCTGGCGGCTGGTACTCACCCGGGACGAACTTGATCCGGCGAGGCCGCGCATTATCGAAGCCAGCCAAAATCAACTGACGCTGCACCCGTTTAAGGAGAAGTGAAAATGCCTCGTCCCTCCCTGTATGACATCCTGTACGGCAATTTCGCCGGCGGGCTTGACCTGAATACTGTCAGCGAAACGGATCAGGTCATCCTGTCGGTGCTCGATAACATGCAGCGCATCCTCAACTGTCGGGCCGGAACGCTGGCGCATCTGCCGGACTACGGCCTGCCGGATATGACCGCTGTCCTCCAGGGGATGCCAGCGTCGGCGCACCAGCTGATGAGCACGTTGTCGGCGGTGTTGCTGAAATACGAACCGCGCCTGCAGCGGATCGCGGTGGTGATGCTCGATCAGCATGCGCCCGGCGAACTGCGCTATGCCATTGATGCGGAGCTGAAGGATATTGGCCTGGTGCGTTACGGCACGGAGTTTATGCCCGAGGGCAGGGTGTTGATCCGCCACCTCAAACGTCAGCAGTACCTTGACGCCCGCTCCGCCCTCTAATCTCTCGCTGAAAGACATCATGATGACAACACACCACGACCGTCACTATAAAGCCGGTGGCGACCCGCGCACGCTGGCTGATTTTATGGCCCTGCGTGCGGAAATGAACAAGCTCAGCCACCCGGCGCGGCCGGATATTAACTGGCCGTATGCCGAGCAGCTTGCCCGCGGGCTGTTGGAGCATCACGGCGCGGACCTGCAGACTGTCGCCTGGTATACCCTGGCCCGCGCCCGGCTGGGCGGGGTGGCAGGGATCAATGAGGGGCTGACGCTGATGGAGTCGCTGCTGGTTCGTCAGGGGAAAAACCTGTGGCCACAGGCGCTCCCGGCCCGGACAGAGATCTTCCGCACCCTGAGCAAGCGGCTGCGGCAGGTGATCCGTACCCTGAATCTTACCCCAGAGGATGTTGAGTCGCTTGAGCAGGCTGAACGTTCGCTGCAAAGCTTCGACGCAGTACTCCAGCGCCTTGAGATCGCTCCTGAAAACCAGCTGAGCGACCTGCGGGCGCTACTGCACAGCACGGCAACTCGCTTCGAGAGCCTCGACCCTGCGCCAGCGCTTCCCACCGCGCCGCCGGTGGCGGTGTCTGACGCGGAACTTCCCGGCACTCTGGTCAGCGAAGAGGATGCGGCGAAGGTTGAGCCAGTGCCAGACCTAAAACGTAGACCAAAGGCTGAGCCGCTGGCTCCGCCTTCACCTGCAAAGCGGCCCGCGCCGGTGGCGGCGTCTACTCCCGCAGCCGCGCCGCGCTGGAAGCCGTTTATCGCCGGGATGGTTACCATGCTGGCGGTAACGGGTATCGCCGTCGGCGGATGGCTGGCGCTGCGTCAGTCCGACTTGCCGCCCATTTCGGTCACCCAAAATGCCGGACCGATACCGGGCCTGCCGGCGACAACGCCCCCGGGGCCGGTTGATCTGCCACAGACGCAGCGCCAGCTTGGCGAGCTTGCCCGCCTGGCGCCGGACTGGGCGGTCAGCTACGGCGACCAGCTGGTCCACCAGGCCCTGATCCGCTGGCCGGATCAGGCGCAACCGCTGGCGCAGCAGTGGCGGCAGCAGCTGAGTGCTGGCGCATTGCCCGCGGAAAACCTTACCGGCTGGTCGGAGGGCATGCAGCAACTGCAGCGGCTCGCCGACCAGCTCAATGCCCTCGACGAGCAGAAGGGGAAGTACCTGACGGTGAGCGAACTGAAAACCGCAGTATTTGCCATCACGCAGTCGTTTAACCGCGCTGTTCCGCTGGAGGAGCAGCTGCGCCAGCTGGCCGCGCTTCCCGTTGATCAACCCTGGCCAGCCGCGCGGGGAAGCCTCGCGGAGCTGCATCTGCAACAGCTGATAGTGGAGTATGCCCTGCTGAAGCGAAAACAGCCGGCGTCGCCGACCGCTGCGCTCCCCGCAACCGGTGAGCCCTCGGTGAGTGAGGCGGTGAAATAAAGTGTGCGCATGGCAACATTTTCTTTACATCAATATTGCAAGAACCGAACGCCCTTCGTAGTCTGAAAATGATTTGAATATACCGTTTGCAGTTGTATTGAAAATTTTATTTCGATCTCTGGGGGCATACTATGAAGCACTGTAAAATCATCCTGTTAGTAGGCCTTCTGGCCAGTTCCGCTTCGGCATTAGCAGAGAAGATCGGCGTCTCAATGGCCTACTTCGATCAAAACTTTCTCACTATTATCCGCCAGTCCATTGAGAAAGAAGCTCAAGCCCGCCACGTCGACGTACAGTTTGAAGACGCCCGCGGCGACACCGGACGCCAGGCCGATCAGGTGCAGAGCTTCATCGCCTCCGGCGTGGACGCGATCATCGTCGACCCGGTGGACTCCGCCAGCACCCCGCAGCTGACGAAGATGGCGCAGCAGGCCAAAATGCCGCTGGTGTATGTGAACCGGACGCCGGGGGATAAAACGTTACCGCCCGGCGTGGTGTTTGTCGGTTCGGACGAGCGGGAGTCTGGCACATTGCAGATGGAGGCGCTGGCGAAGCTGGCGAACTACAAAGGCAACGTCGCCATCATGATCGGCAATCTCACCGACGCCGGCGCGCTGCAGCGCACCAAAGATGTGGAGCAGGTGGTGGCCAAGTATCCGGCAATGAAAGTGGTGCAGAAACAGCCGGCCAACTATTCCCGCAGCGAGGGAATGGATCTGATGCAGAACTGGACGGGCAACGGAGAAGCGATTGATATTGTGGCGGCGAACAACGATGAGATGGCGATTGGCGCGGCGATGGCGCTGGAGAAAAGCCAGAAGAAGCTGCTGATCGGCGGGATCGACGCCACCCCGGACGGGCTGAAAGCCCTGGCCAGCGATAAGATTCAGGTGACGGTTTTCCAGGACGCCGTCGGTCAGGGCAAAACGGCCTTAGCGGTAGCGCTGAAGCTGATTAAAGGAGAAAAGGTCGAGTCTCATGTCTGGATCCCGTTTGAGTTAGTGACCAAAGAAAACATGCAGACCTATGTGGAAAAGAGTCATTAACGGCAAGGCGCAGGTGCGCGAACCTGGCTGATAAAACCGGGCTGATAATGTGACGCCCGGGCAACTAAATCGGAGGAAAAGGCATGGCAACGGCAAGAAGCGGCTATACGCTGCAGGTGATAAAGGCAGGGCAGCAGGGGCATGTTGAAATGAGATGGGGGCATCTCGCAGACGTTGATACGCGCGCGGCGGCGGCGGCTATCATGCAGCATATCGGGCGTTCTTCGTCCTCGCGGGGCCAGCAGGAGATCAGCCTGTCGCTGACCAATGCCGCCAGCGGTATCTCGGTGGAGCTTCATCACCCGGCCTCAGGGGAAAGCGCTACCCCGGCTTTTATTGAGGCTGAGTTAAAGAAAATTGTGCAGATCGTTGATGGCTACGAGGCGGCAGAAGATACCCATATTGTGGAGTAGCGTGTCGCCTGGGTAAAAAAAAATCCACGCCGCTGCGTGGATTTTTTTGCGCGGTGGCGGCGAAAACGCCAGCCAGTGGGATTAGACGTTGAACAGGAAGTTCATCACATCGCCATCTTTCACGATGTAGTCTTTACCTTCAGCACGCATTTTACCCGCTTCTTTCGCGCCCTGTTCGCCTTTGTAGGCAATGAAGTCTTCATAAGCGATGGTCTGCGCGCGGATAAAGCCTTTTTCGAAGTCGGTGTGGATCTTACCGGCTGCCTGCGGCGCGGTCGCTCCCACCGGGATGGTCCATGCGCGAACTTCTTTCACGCCCGCGGTGAAGTAGGTCTGCAGGTTCAGCAGAGCGTAACCGGCGCGGATCACGCGGTTCAGGCCCGGCTCTTCGAGGCCCAGCTCAGCCATGAACTCGTCACGCTCTTCATCGTCCAGCTCGGCGATGTCCGCTTCAACGGCGGCGCACACCGGCACCACCACAGACCCTTCCTGCTCGGCGATGGCGCGAACCTGATCGAGGTACGGGTTGTTCTCGAAACCGTCTTCATTGACGTTCGCGATGTACATGGTCGGCTTCAGGGTCAGGAAGCTCAGATAGCGGATGGCCTCTTTCTCTTCTTTGGTCAGATCCAGCGCACGCAGCATACCGGCGTTTTCCAGCTGCGGCAGGCATTTTTCCAGCGCGGCCAGCTCAACCTTCGCGTCTTTATCGCCGCCTTTGGCTTTTTTGGAGACGCGGTGAATCGCGCGTTCGCAGGTATCAAGGTCAGACAGCGCCAGTTCGGTATTGATAACGTCGATATCTTCCGCCGGGTTCACTTTCCCCGCGACGTGAATAATATTATCGTTTTCAAAGCAGCGAACCACATGGCCGATGGCTTCGGTTTCACGGATGTTGGTCAGAAACTGGTTGCCAAGACCTTCACCTTTGGACGCGCCTTTCACCAGGCCCGCGATATCCACGAACTCCATGGTGGTCGGCAGGATGCGCTGCGGTTTGACGATTTCAGCCAGCTTGTCCAGACGCGGATCGGGCATCGGTACGACACCGGTGTTCGGCTCAATGGTACAGAAGGGGAAGTTGGCCGCTTCAATACCCGCTTTGGTGAGCGCATTGAACAGGGTGGATTTGCCGACGTTGGGCAAACCGACGATACCGCATTTGAATCCCATGATTTAAATCACCTTAATCTTTGGATAATCAATCTGTTACAAGGAACAGATTGCAGAAAATTGAATAGCTTTGCCTATTATACACGGTGCGCGGCAAAAATGCCGCACGCCAACGGCTTATTGCGCCTTAAATGCGTGCAAACGGTTGGTCGCTTTGGTCAGCCCGTCCTTTAACCAGATTTCGGTACAGCGCGCCGCTTCGTCGACAGCGTCATCGATCAGTTTCTGCTCGCTGGCCGGTGGTTTGCCAAGCACAAAGCCGACAACCTTGTTTTTGTCGCCCGGATGGCCGATTCCGACGCGTAAACGGTGAAAGTTCGGGTTATTGCCGAGCTTACTGATGATATCCTTCAGGCCATTGTGGCCGCCATGGCCACCGCCAAGCTTAAATTTCGCCACGCCCGGCGGTAAATCCAGCTCGTCATGGGCGACCAGAATTTCATCCGGGTTGATGCGATAAAAGGTCGCCATCGCGGCCACGGCTTTACCGCTGAGGTTCATAAAGGTAGTGGGGACCAGCAGGCGGACGTCCTCGCCCGCCAGGTTGATGCGCGAGGTGTAGCCGAAGAATTTGCTCTCTTCGCGCAGCGGCGCACGATGGCGATCCGCCAGTAAATCCACATACCAGGCGCCAGCGTTGTGCCGGGTGGCGGCATATTCCGCACCGGGGTTGGCCAGGCCGACAATCAGTTTAATGGTCACGTTTTCTATCCTGCATGGGGCATTCTCTGCCGCGTAGTGTACTGTCTGCGGGCGCGCTTGACAAAATTCTGGCTATTAGACAATACCCGCATTGATGATTTACTCACTAAATCATTAGAATTTGATATGGTTCATAGACTTATTTGTAAATTTTTGTCTATTCGCTGTTCACTAATGTGATCGTGGACGCACTCCGCAGAAGAGACCTTGTCTATACTATACCTATAAGATTTGGGGACATTCCCTGGCAACCCAAAGTCCGGAGGTGACACATGAAACGCAAAAACGCTTCGTTACTCGGTAACGTACTCATGGGGTTAGGGTTGGTGGTGATGGTTGTGGGGGTAGGTTACTCCATTCTGAACCAGCTTCCGCAGCTTAACCTGCCACAATTCTTTGCGCATGGCGCAATCCTAAGCATCTTCGTTGGCGCAGTGCTCTGGCTGGCCGGTGCCCGTATTGGCGGCCACGAGCAGGTCAGCGACCGCTACTGGTGGGTGCGCCACTACGATAAACGCTGCCGTCGTAACCAGCATCGTCACAGCTAACCGTAGCATGATTTCCCGCATCGGCCGCTGAAGGCCGATGCGCTTTTCTGTGTCTCACTTTATCTCTTCCTCTTTTTCCCGCCATATTACGCCCCCATTCCGTCCTGGCCTTCGTGCTGCTATGGTTGCCAGCAAAAATGAATAGCAAGCGCGGTTTTTGCTTGACCCTGACGTTACGTCAGGCTGCAGAGTAGCGGACCTGGCCACAGAGAGGAGCAGTCATGTTAATTCAGGTGGGAGAGCTGGCGAAGCGTGCCGGACTGACGGTACGTACGCTGCATCATTATGAACAGACGGGGCTGTTAACGCCTTCGGCCAGAAGCGAGGCGGGCTATCGGCTCTATAACCTGTCCGCGGTTCAGCGCCTGCATATGATAAAGGCGCTGGCGCAGGCCGGGCTAACGCTCGCCACAATCAAGGACTATCTCGATCGGCAAACGCTGTCGCTGCCCGAGCTGCTGACGCAGCAGATAGATATGCTCAACGCCCAGCTACGCGATGTTGGCAGGCTGCGCGACCGACTATTGGTGCTGCGCGAGGCGCTGGCGAGCGGCAATGAACCCGATCTGGAGTCCTGGCTACAGACGCTGGAGTTAATGAAAATGTACGATCGTTGGTTTAGTCAACAGGAGTTAGCCGCGCTGCCGTTTGCGGCACAGGATGAACAGCGGGCGCAGGCGTGGCGCGAGCTAACGGAGGAGGTGCAGACGCTGATGGCGAGCGGCTGCCCGACGGACAGTCCGCAGGCGATGCGTCTGGCGACGCGCTGGATGGAGCGCCTGGAGCAGGATACGGCCGGGCGTCCGGAGTTTCTGACCCGCCTGAACGAGATGCATGCCGCCGAGCCGCAAATGGTTGAACAGACCGGCGTCACGCCGGCAATCATCGCCTATATCACCGAGGCCTTTGCCGAAAGCAAACTGGCCATCTGGGCGCGGTACCTTGACGAAGAAGAGATGGCGTTCACCCGCCAGCACTATTTTGACCGGCTACAGGAGTGGCCTGCGCTGGTGGCGAAGCTGCATCAGGCGTGCCGGGAGGGCGTAGCGCCGGACTCGGCGTCGGGTCAGGCGCTGGCCCGGGCGTGGCTTGAACTGTTTCAGTCCTACGCCGGTACCCGGCCGCAGACGTTGCAGAAGTTTCGTCGGGCAATGGAGCAGGAGCCGCATTTGATGAAGGGCACCTGGATGACGCCGGCGGTGCTGAGCTGGCTGCAGCAGGCGACCGGATCCTTGATGCAGCAGGCGCAGGGACCTGCCGCCGGGTGATCACAGGTCAGCCAGCGCGGCCTGACGATCGGGGTAGAAGCTCAGGCGTCCGGGCAGCGGCTTGACGCCGGCGCGCGCTAGCGTGCGTAGCGGCTGAAACTCGAGGTTAGATACGCGCAATTCACAGCCTTCCGGCAGCTTGTTCACAAAGCGCTGGAAGGCATCCAGGCCACCGGCGTCGAGAACCGGCACCGCGTCCCATTTCAGCACCACGATGCGCTTGCCAGCGATCCGGGTCTCCAGATCGTTGAACAAGCCTTCGGCGGCGGCAAAGAACAGCGGCCCTATTACCCGCAGCACCAGCACATCGTCTGGCACCTCGACGTTGACCGGCGCCAGATGAGTCATGCGTGCGATACGGCGCATAAACAACAGCGAAGCCAGCACGATCCCGACGCTGATAGCGATCACCATGTCAAACAGCACCGTTAGCGACATGCACATTAGCATCACCACGATGTCGTCCTTCGGCGCGTGGCGCAGCAGATTGATGACTTTATGCGCCTCGCTCATATTCCATGCCACCATCAGCAGCAGGGCGGCCATCGCCGACAGCGGCAGCCAGGAGAGCAGTGGGGCGAGGATCAGCAGCGCCAGGATCACCAGCAGGGCGTGGATCACGGCGGCAACCGGCGATGTGGCGCCGGCGCGGACGTTCGCCGCCGAGCGGGCAATCGCCGCGGTGGCAGTGATCCCGCCGAAGAACGGCGCGACAATGTTGCCCAGCCCCTGGCCAATCAGCTCGCTATTGGCTTTGTGCTTGGTGCCGGTCATGCCATCAAGCACCACCGCGCACAGCAGAGATTCAATGGCGCCGAGCATCGCCATTGAGAAGGCGGCAGGCAGCAGAGCCTGCAGCGAGGCCCAGCTCAGGGTAAAGTTTGAGCCCGGCATATCCCAGGGCAATACCAGCTGCGGCAGCAGCTGCGGAATGCCATTGCCCTGAGTGCCGTCCGCCAGCTGATAATGGAACTGCGAGCCGATCGTCGCGACATCGCCGCCGAGCAAGTTGACCACCAGCATGACCGCGCAGCCGCCCAGCAGCGCCGGGAGGTGGCCCGGCAGGCGGATACCCAGCCGCGGCCAGAGGATCAGAATGCCAAGAGTAACGACGCCGATGGCGGCATCGCCAACGTTAATGGTCGGTAGGGCCATCGCCAGCGCCGCCACTTTCTGCAGATAATGCTCCGGCACATGGGGCATCTGCAGGCCGAGGAAATCTTTAATCTGCATGGTGCCGATGGTGATACCGATCCCCGAGGTGAAGCCGAGGGTGACTGACAGAGGGATATATTCGATCAGGCGGCCAAAGCGCGCCAGGCCAAAGAGGATTAAAAAGATCCCCGACATCAGGGTTGCCACCAGCAGTCCCGCCAGACCAAACTGCTGGGAAACCGGATAGAGGATCACCACAAAGGCGGCGGTCGGACCGGAAACGCTAAAGCGTGACCCGCCGGTCAAGGCGATCACAATCCCTGCCACCGCTGAGGTATAGAGGCCGTACTGCGGCGGCACGCCGCTGCCAATCGCCAGCGCCATCGCCAGCGGAATCGCAATGATCCCGACGGTGATCCCGGCGATCAGGTCACGCGTGAAGCGGGCGGTGGTGTACTTTTCTTTCCAACAAGCGTCGATGAGGGCGCGGAAAGGCATCACATGTGAGGAAAATAATCTGTTCACAATAATGTTTCATCCATGAGCGCATCATCTGTCAACTAAATGGCAGGTGAAGGAGGCATTGATCATACAAATAAGGTGCGGAGACAAAAAAACCCGCCGCAGCGGGTTTTTGTGCTGGGCTCGATTAATGTTCGAACATAGCAGAGATAGATTCTTCATTGCTGATACGGCGAATAGCTTCAGCCAGCATACCGGAGAGCGTCAGAGTACGCACTTTATCCAGCGCTTTAATTTCTGGTGCCAGCGGAATGGTATCGCAGACGACAAATTCATCAATGACAGAGTTTTTGATGTTCTGGATAGCGTTGCCGGAGAAGATTGGGTGCGTCGCGTAAGCGAATACGCGTTTCGCGCCACGCTCTTTCAGCGCTTCTGCCGCTTTACACAGGGTGCCGCCGGTGTCGATCATATCGTCGACCATCACGCAGTCACGACCGGCAACGTCGCCGATGATGTGCATCACCTGGGAGACGTTGGCGCGAGGACGGCGCTTGTCGATGATAGCCATATCGGTATCATTCAGCAGTTTAGCGATAGCGCGGGCACGCACGACGCCGCCGATGTCCGGAGAAACCACAATCGGGTTGTCCAGGTTCAGCTGCAGCATATCTTCCAGCAGGATTGGGCTGCCGAACACGTTATCGACTGGCACATCGAAGAAGCCCTGGATCTGTTCTGCGTGCAGGTCAACGGTCAGCACGCGGTCAACGCCGACGCTGGACAGAAAATCCGCCACCACTTTTGCGGTGATTGGCACACGAGCAGAACGAACACGACGGTCCTGACGAGCATAACCGAAGTAAGGGATAACGGCGGTGATACGACCTGCCGAAGCACGACGCAGAGCATCAACCATAACAACCAGTTCCATCAGGTTGTCATTGGTGGGAGCACAAGTGGACTGGATGATGAAAATATCACCACCGCGTACGTTTTCATTGATTTGTACGCTGACTTCGCCGTCGCTAAAACGACCTACAGCGGCGTCGCCAAGAGAAGTGTACAGGCGGTTGGCAATACGTTGTGCTAGTTCCGGGGTGGCGTTACCAGCAAAAAGCTTCATATCAGGCACGAGAAGAACCTCAGGCATGCGTCCAGTGGTGGATGAATGGGCCAATAATGTGCGGGATGGCGCCATTCGATCCAGTCGGTGTATTTAAAGAGCACGATGCAACGTCTGGAACAGGGTGACGTTGTCACCGTAACTCAATTTCCCCGGCTGACTCATTATCAATGTGCCATCACGGCGCAGGATTCAGAGCAGGGCCTGCTTGAGCGGCGAAAGGTTAACTCCGCGCGCCACAAAGCCATTTAGCCATGCCGGGGCAGTGTCCAGCACCTGACGGGCAGCGGATTCGGTGTTAAATTCAGCAAACACACAGGCCCCTGTGCCGGTCAGGCGTGACGGCGCATATTCTAACAGCCAGGAAAGCGCGGCATCAACCTCGCGAAAACGTTTTCTTGCGATAAGCTCGCAATCGTTGCTGAATTCACAATTTAATAACGTATTAATTGACCGGCGCGGGGTATTTCGTGGTAGCTCCGGATCGCGAAAAATGATCGGCGTCGGAATACTGACCCCGGGTGGGCCACCAGGTACCATTTTTCCTCGGGTTCTACCGGCGTCAGTATTTCACCCACCCCTCGGCGAAGGCGGCATGGCCGCGCACGAAAACCGGCACATCGGCCCCCAGCTGAAGGCCAAGAGTCGCCAGCTCATCTTCCGAGAGACCGCAGCCCCACAGATGGTTGAGCGCCACCAGCACGGTGGCGGCATTGGAGGAGCCACCGCCCAGGCCGCCGCCCATCGGCAGGCGCTTATCGATACTGATATCGGCGCCGCTGCCCGCCGGCAGGCGATCGCTTTCGCTGGCGGCATGCATCAGCAGACGCGCGGCGCGAACGATCAGATTCTCCTCGTCCGGCACGCCGGCCACCGGCGTCAGCAGACGCAGTTGGCCGTCACTACGCGGTTCGATGGTCAACGTATCGCCGTAATCGAGAAACTGAAACAGCGTTTGCAGGGTATGGTAACCATCGGCCCGCTGGCCGGTGATATATAAAAACAGATTCAGTTTTGCAGGAGAGGGCCAGCGGGTCATCATTTCACGATCCAGTTATCCATCTTCAGCTTGATGCGCTGAGCGCCATTGTTCAGCTCGACATTGGACGGTAGGGCTGGCTGGGTATCGCTGGTGTAGCCGCCGTAGGTCACGTGCCAGGTTTTGCCGTTTTGCGTATAGTTCAGTTCACGCAGACGGTACCGATCGTCCAGCGAATAGTCGGTGGCGTCGCCCGGCAGGCCGATGATCCACTGGCGCAGGCTGTTCAACGGGATCGGCATCCCGGTCAGACGGCCAATCATCTCTTCGGCATCAGTGGCGGTATAGGTCTGGCCTTTGTTATCGATCAGCTGCACGCTGCCCGGCTGCGCGGTCAGCGACAGCTCGGTGCTGCCCAGCGGGTTGGTAAGCAGCAGGCGATAGCGGTCCTGGCCGGTTTGCTGCCAGAAGAAGCGGGCATAGACTTTTTGCTCATCGGAAAGATAGGCAAACGCCCCGCGGGTCTGGAACTGATTGAGGCTGCGGACAGCCTGCTGGTGCTGACGCCACTGCGGCGAATCCGGGCTTTTGCCAGGCCCTTGCGGCGTATGAAGAGAACAGGCGGTGAGGACGAGGCTGGCCAGCGGCAGCAGGCGGAACAGTCGATTCATAATGATGACAAATCCTTGATGTCTACAGGGAAAAACGGCGGCAGGGAACAGCGGGCCGATTTGTGTAGCAGGTTACATTTATAACCCTTAATGCTAGCGTCGCCGGGCGATAGCGTCTACGTTCAAGTTGTCTGAAATCAAAAAATTAACCTTAATGGCGGTCTTGCTTTAACTATTACTCCAAAAGGGGAGCCTCTCTTTTATTGATTACGCGCATCCTGTATGATGCACTCAGACTAACCTTAGCAACGCTGGTACTACTCCCTCACAATGACCCTTTTAGCTCTTGGCATCAATCACAAAACAGCTCCGGTCGCCCTGCGAGAACGCGTCACGTTTTCGCCGGAAACGCTCGATAAGGCGCTGGAGAGCTTGCTGGCTCAGCCGATGGTGCAGGGTGGGGTGGTGCTGTCGACCTGCAACCGCACGGAACTCTATCTCAGCGTCGAAGAGCAGGATAACCTGCAGGAAGCGCTGATCCGCTGGCTGTGCAACTACCACGGCCTCAACGAAGAAGACCTGCGAAAAAGCCTTTACTGGCATCAGGATAATGACGCCGTCAGCCATCTGATGCGCGTCGCCAGCGGCCTCGATTCGCTGGTGCTGGGCGAGCCGCAGATCCTCGGCCAGGTGAAAAAAGCCTTCGCCGACTCCAGCCGCGGCCATCTTAACGTCAGCGAGCTGGAGCGGATGTTCCAGAAATCCTTTTCAGTGGCTAAGCGCGTGCGTACCGAAACCGATATCGGCGCCAGCGCGGTCTCTGTGGCTTTCGCCGCCTGTACCCTGGCGCGGCAAATCTTTGAATCGCTCTCCAGCGTCACCGTGTTACTGGTCGGCGCCGGTGAAACCATTGAGCTGGTAGCGCGCCATCTTCGCGAACATCACGTGCGCAAAATGGTGATCGCCAACCGCACCCGTGAACGCGCCCAGGCGCTGGCGGAGGAAGTGGGCGCCGAGGTGATAGCCCTCAGCGATATCGACGAACGGCTGAAAGAGGCCGACATCATTATCAGCTCCACCGCCAGCCCGCTGCCGATCATCGGCAAAGGCATGGTGGAGCGTGCGCTTAAGGCGCGGCGTAACCAGCCGATGCTGCTGGTGGATATCGCCGTCCCGCGCGACGTTGAACCAGAGGTCGGCAAACTGGCTAACGCCTACCTCTACAGCGTCGACGATTTGCAAAACATCATTCAGCATAACCTGGCGCAGCGTAAGGCTGCCGCGGTGCAGGCCGAATCGATCGTCGAGCAGGAAACCAGCGAATTTATGGCCTGGCTGCGCGCGCAGAGCGCCAGCGAGACCATTCGCGAATACCGTTCTCAGTCTGAGCAGGTCCGTGAGGAGCTGACGGCGAAAGCGCTGGCCGCGCTGGAGCAGGGCGGTGATGCCCAGGAAATTATGCAGGATCTGGCGCGCAAGCTCACTAACCGCCTGATCCACGCGCCAACCAAATCTCTTCAGCAGGCCGCCCGTGACGGGGACGACGAACGTCTGCATATTCTGCGCAACAGCCTCGGGCTGGAATAGCGCACCTTTCTCTTATTTTCAGGACAGGGTGAATTCACGCCTATGAAGTCTTCTATTGTTGCCAAACTGGAAGCGTTGTACGAGCGCCATGAAGAAGTGCAGGCGCTGCTCGGCGATGCCGCGACGATTGCCGATCAGGATAAATTCCGCGCGCTGTCGCGGGAGTATGCTCAACTGAGCGATGTGGCGCGCTGCTATACCGACTGGCGTCAGGTGCAGGAGGATATTGAAACCGCGCAGATGATGCTCGACGATCCGGAAATGCGCGAAATGGCGCAGGAAGAGCTGCGTGACGCCAAAGAAAAAGGCGACCAGCTGGAGCAACAACTGCAGGTTCTCCTCCTGCCGAAAGATCCTGATGACGAGCGTAACGCCTTCGTGGAAGTGCGCGCCGGGACCGGCGGCGACGAAGCAGCGCTGTTTGCCGGCGATCTATTCCGCATGTACACCCGTTACGCAGAATCGCGCCGCTGGCAGGTAGAGATCCTCAGCGCCAACGAAGGTGAGCACGGCGGCTTTAAAGAGGTGATCGCCAAGATCAGCGGTGACGGCGTCTATGGTCGGCTCAAATTTGAATCCGGCGGTCATCGCGTGCAGCGCGTGCCGGCCACCGAGTCGCAGGGGCGGATCCACACCTCCGCCTGTACGGTGGCGGTGATGCCGGAGCTGCCGGAAGCCGAAATGCCGGACATTAACCCGGCGGATCTGCGCATCGATACCTTCCGTTCCTCCGGGGCAGGCGGTCAGCACGTTAACACCACCGACTCGGCTATCCGCATTACCCACCTGCCCACCGGCATCGTGGTGGAGTGCCAGGACGAGCGTTCTCAGCATAAAAACAAAGCCAAGGCGCTGTCGGTGCTGGGCGCGCGCATCCGCGCCGCCGAAGTGGCCAAACGTCAGCAGGCGGAAGCCTCCACGCGCCGCAACCTGCTGGGCAGCGGCGACCGCAGCGACCGCAATCGCACCTATAACTTCCCGCAGGGCCGCGTGACCGACCACCGCATCAACCTGACGCTCTACCGTCTGGATGAGGCGATGGAGGGCAAACTCGACATGCTGATTGAGCCGATTGTCCAGGAACATCAGGCCGATCAGCTGGCGGCGCTGTCCGAGCAGGAATGATGACCTTTCAGGCCTGGCTGCAGCAGGCGATCGCCCGCCTGGCGGAGAGCGACAGCCCGCGACGCGACGCCGAGATCCTGCTGGGACACGTTACCGGCCGGGCGCGAACCTGGATTTTGGCCTTCGGTGAAACGACGCTCTCTGCTGACGAGGCGGCGAAGCTGGAGGCGCTCCTGGTGCGACGCCAGCGCGGGGAACCTATTGCTCATCTGGTCGGGCAGCGCGAGTTTTGGTCGCTGCCGCTGTTCGTCTCCCCGGCGACGCTGATCCCCCGCCCGGATACCGAATGTCTGGTAGAGCAGGCGCTGGCGCGTCTGCCAACCGCGCCGTGCCGTATTCTCGACCTCGGCACCGGGACCGGCGCCATTGCCCTGGCGCTGGCCAGCGAACGTCCGGACTGTGAGGTCACCGCGGTGGACGTGATGCCGGACGCCGTGGCGCTGGCGTTGCGCAATGCCGAACATCTGAGCATCGCTAATGTGACGATAAGTCAAAGCGACTGGTTTAGCGCGCTGGCCGGGCAGCGCTTCGCCACGATCGTCAGCAATCCCCCCTATATCGACGCCGCCGACCCGCATCTCGCCGAAGGCGATGTGCGCTTTGAGCCGTTGACGGCGCTGGTCGCAGGCGACCAGGGGCTGGCCGATCTGGCGCATATCATCCGCGAGGGACGGCAGTATCTGCAGCCCGGCGGTTGGATGCTGCTGGAGCATGGCTGGACTCAGGGCGAGGCGGTTCGCGCGCTGTTCCGCGAAGCGGGCTATCTGGACGTCGCGACCTGTCGCGACTATGGCGACAATGAGCGTCTGACCCTCGGACGTTTACCCGACATGGAGAATGTTGGCTGATGAACTTATTCACGGCTGTCCTCTACCTGCACATTGCCACAGTGGCGGTGTCGGTAGGATTGTTCGTTTTACGTTACTGGTGGATGTATCACCAGAGCCCGCTGCTGAACCAGCGGTGGGTGCGAATTGCGCCGCACTGCAGCGATACGCTGCTGTTTCTCAGCGGCGCGGGGTTAATGGCGATAACGCACTACCTGCCGTTCACAGAAGACGGCGCATGGCTGACTGAAAAGCTGTTTGGCGTTATCATTTACGTCGCATTAGGTTTTATCGCGTTGGGCCGTCGTCGTCCGCGCAGCCAGCAGAGCCGCTTTATCGCGTTCCTGCTGGCGCTGGTGGTGTTGTTTATCATCATTCAACTCGCCATCACAAGAATACCGATACTGGGGTAGGTCATGGGGTCATTAGCGGATTTCGAATTTAACAAAGCGCCATTGTGTGATGGCATGGTCCTCATTTCTGAACAGGTCCGCGACGATTTTCCGTCGCGTTTTGTCGAGGAAGAGCTGCAGCGATTGCTGCGCCTCGCGCAGGAGGAGATTGCGCCGTCGTGGGACCAGGAGCGCCAGATAGAACGATTGCTGGAGCTGTTTTACGACGAGTGGGGCTTTGGCGCCTCGCAGGGCGTGTATCGTCTTTCCGACGCGCTATGGCTGGATAAAGTGCTGGTTAACCGCCAGGGGAGCGCGGTGTCGTTAGGCGCGATCCTGCTGTGGATCGCCCAGCGCCTGGCGCTGCCGGTGGTGCCGGTGATCTTCCCGACCCAGATGCTGCTGCGTGCGGACCCGGAAACCAGCGAAGAGATGTGGCTGATTAATCCGTTTAACGGCGAGACCCTCGACGAGCATACCCTGGAGGTATGGCTGAAGGGCAACATCGGGCCGGTGGCGGAACTGTTTAATGAAGATCTCGACGAAGCGGATAACGCCGAGGTGATCCGCAAGCTGCTGGACACCCTGAAGTCGGCGCTGATGGAAGAGCGGCAGATGGAGCTGGCCCTGCGCGCCAGCGAAGCGCTGCTGCAGTTTAATCCGGAAGATCCGTATGAGATCCGCGACCGCGGGCTGATATACGCCCAGCTGGACTGCGATCACGTGGCGCTGTTGGATCTGAGCTATTTCGTTGAGCAGTGCCCGGAGGATCCGATCAGCGAGATGATCCGCGCGCAGATCAACACGATTTCGCATAAACAAATTACATTGCATTAGTCTGGAACCATTCCGGTTACACCCTGATAAGGCGAACTTATGAAACAAAAAGTGGTTAGCATTGGTGATATCAACGTAGCGAACGACCTGCCGTTCGTGCTGTTCGGCGGGATGAACGTGCTGGAGTCGCGCGACCTGGCGATGCGTATCTGCGAACATTATGTCACCGTTACGCAGAAGCTTGGTATTCCCTACGTCTTCAAAGCCTCCTTTGATAAAGCCAACCGTTCCTCCATCCACTCCTATCGTGGGCCGGGTCTGGAAGAAGGGATGAAGATTTTCCAGGAGCTGAAGCAGACCTTTGGCGTGAAAATCATCACCGACGTTCATGAAGCCAGCCAGGCGCAGCCGGTAGCTGACGTGGTGGACGTGATCCAGCTTCCGGCTTTCCTCGCGCGCCAGACTGACCTGGTGGAAGCGATGGCGAAGACCGGGGCGGTGATCAACGTCAAGAAGCCGCAGTTCGTCAGCCCGGGTCAGATGGGCAACATCGTCGATAAGTTTATCGAAGGGGGTAACGACAAAGTAATCCTCTGCGACCGCGGCGCTAACTTCGGTTACGACAACCTGGTCGTGGATATGCTCGGCTTCGGCGTGATGAAGAAAGCCTCCAACAACTCGCCGGTCATTTTCGACGTCACCCACGCGCTGCAGTGCCGCGACCCGTTTGGCGCAGCCTCCGGCGGTCGTCGTGCGCAGGTGAGCGAGCTGGCCCGCGCCGGTATGGCGGTAGGTATCGCCGGTCTGTTTATTGAAGCGCATCCGGATCCGGACCACGCGAAATGCGACGGCCCGTCCGCGCTGCCGCTGGATAAACTGGAGCCGTTCCTCAAACAGATGAAAGCGATTGACGATCTGGTGAAAAGCTTCGACGAGCTGGATACCAGCAAGTAAGCCTGACTGCATCAGTAAAAAAGCCTGCCGGCGTCAAAACCGGCAGGCTTTTTTTCGCCCAGACTCCGCCGGGTGGGAAAACGGGGTCAGGCGAAAATGGTCATCAGATAGGCGGCGAACAGCGCCATGTGGGCCGCGCCGTTCAGCACATTGGTGCGTCCGGTGGAGAAGGAGATATGGCACAGCACCAGCGAGGCGACCATCACCACCATCTCCGGGGCGCCAAGGCCAAAGCGCAGCTCATTGCCGGTCAGGAAGGCGATGAGGGTGACCACCGGGACCGTCAGCGAGATGGTGGCCAGCACTGAGCCGAAAAACAGATTCATCGCCCGCTGAACCTGATTGTTGAGCACCGCTTTCAGGGCGCCAAGGCCTTCCGGCGACAGGATCAGCAGAGCCACCAGGAAGCCGGTAAATGCCACCGGGGCATTCATGCTGGTCAACAGCGTTTCCAGCGGGTTAGCGTTCATTTTGGTAACCGCGATCACTGCCACCAGGTGCACCAGCAGCCAGGCGGTATGCCACCCGCTGCTGTGGGCGGACGGTTTACCGTGGTGCGGGTCGTCATCGTCGCTGTCGTCTTCATGCTCATAAACAAACAGACTCTGATGGGTTTTGGTCTGAATAAGCAGGAAAACGCCGTACATGGCCGCCGAAATTACCGCCACCAGCAGCGATTGCCCGGTGCTGAAGTTCGCGCCCGGCAGCGCCATCGGAAAGACCAGCACGATAATCGCTAGCGGAAACAGGGCGATAAGATACTGCTTAATGCCGAACAGATTCATATATTGGGTGGCGAATTTACGCCCGCCCAGCAGCAGAGAGAAACCGACCAGACCGCCGGTGACGATCATAATAATGGAGTAGAGGGTATCCCGCATCAAGGTCGGCGCGGCGTCGCCGGTGGCCATTAAGGCAGAGATCAAACTGACCTCAAGGATAACCACCGACAGGCTTAAAATCAGGGAGCCATAGGGTTCGCCCAGGCGGTGGGCGAGGACGTCGGCGTGGCGGACCACGCTGAAGGCGCTGCTCAAAATGCCGACCAGCGCGAGGATATTGATCGCGATAACCACTGGCAGTGACTGGCTGCTGCCCCAGAAAAACAGCACCGCCAGCGCCAGCACCGGAAAGACGAGGGAAGACTCCTTATGGCGGGTTTTTACCGCCTCATGTGCATGGGTCATGAACCATCTCCATTTATGCAGGTGTTATAATTATAAAAACGTAGGGCGGTAAAGTAACAGATCTTGCTAAATTACCGCTGGTTTTTTACTTAAATTTACTGGTATCGAGGGATATCTTGATTAGTTTATTATAATTTATGTTTACTTATATTTAGTTCTTATTATTCAGATAATTACTAAAATAATTTTTCTACTCATTTTGACCTTGATAGCCAGCCGACTGCGTACCAGACTTAAACTTAATGCTCAAAAAGGAGGTCAGTATGCCCTATCGCAGTAAACAAGAACTCCCCGACAGCGTTCAGCATGTACTGCCTGCCCATGCGCAGGAAATTTATAAAGAAGCGTTTAACAGCGCCTGGGATCAATATAAAGATAAAGACGAGCGGCGCGATGACGCCAGCCGCGAAGAGACGGCGCACAAAGTCGCCTGGGCGGCGGTGAAGAACAGCTATGAGAAAGGCGATGATGATAAGTGGCATAAGAAAAAATAATCGCTGACGCCGCATTTTCGCTTGCCAGCGCCCCGCTGATTGCTTATTGAAAGATAAAGCTGGATAATATTTCAGCAATATTGACGGATGCATGAGACGAACGCCGGGAAGCGGGCAGTGGCGGAGGTAGTAAACAGTGTTAACTCGTGATTTCTTAATGAATGCGGATTGTAAGACAGCGTTTGGCGCTATTGAGGAATCGCTACTCTGGTCGGCAGAACAACGTGCAGCCTCGCTGGCGGCGACGCTGGCCTGCCGCCCGGATGATGGCTCAGTATGGATCTTTGGCTACGGTTCGCTTATCTGGAACCCGGCGCTCAATTATCGCGAGTCCTGCACCGGCACGCTGCCGGGCTGGCACCGCGCGTTTTGCCTGCGGTTGACCGCCGGGCGCGGTAGTGCCTGCCAGCCGGGACGCATGCTGGCTCTCAAAGAGGGCGGCCGAACCACCGGCGTCGCCTATCGTCTGCCTGACGACACGCTGGAGGAGGAGCTGACCCTGCTGTGGAAGCGGGAGATGATCACCGGCTGCTATCTGCCCACCTGGTGCAAGCTGGAGCTGGACGACGGACGGACGGTGAATGCCCTGGTGTTTATTATGGATCCGCGCCATCCACTGTTTGAACCGGATACCAGTGCCCAGGTTATCGCCCCGCTGATCGCCCGGGCCAGCGGGCCGCTCGGCACCAACGCCCAGTATCTGTTTTCGCTTGAGCAGGCGCTGCGCAAGCTGGGCATGCACGATGCCAGTCTCGATGACCTGGTGGCCAGCGTCCGCGCGCTGTTGGGCGAGAGTCCGACGCCGGGCCTGGCCTGAGCGCGCGCAAAAGAAAACGCCCGGCATGACCGGGCGTCCGATTGCTGACCAGTAAGGAAAAAGCGTGGTTTTTCCTTACTGGTGGTTATCAGCCGAAAATCAATAAATTGATTTTCCTTGTTATTTTTCTGGTGCAATCTGCAAGTACAATGATTGCATGAGGTTTGTCATGAATCCCACGCCCGGCATGACCGGGCATGTGTTCTGGCAGTGACGGTCAGGCCGGCACGTAGCCGATGGAGTGCTCCAGCGACTGGCTGTGACTGTCGATAAGCACGTTCCAGGTGCCGCTGTAGGGCACCGTCAGATAGGCGCTGTCCCGATCCTGCACGCTCAGAATATCCGCATGACTGTCGCCCGGGACCTTCGCGCTCATCAGATGAATATGGCAGCGCTCTGAGCACCGCACCACCAGCGTGTCACCACCAAATAACGTCAAACTTGCTTTAACCATCGCCATTTTATACCCCGTTTCTGTCCCGCTACAGCATCCTGCCCACCCAGTCCTCGCGTGATATTGTTCACACTTTGCTCTGTGCATCACACCAAACGGCGCGGGTCGGGATGCTGATTTTGATCAAAAAAAGGGATAAAGATTAAACAAAAATGACGTTGTTCCTGAAAGCATTCAGCTAACGTTTTTTTTACCTCTGCAGGCGGCGAAACCTGATATTTCCTGCCGTTCGGCGCCCCAGATTCAGAAGGTCAGCACTTTATCTGCCGCCAGGGTCCACTGGGCCAGCTCAACGAGAGTGCCAACCTCCACGCCGTCCACCAGCGGCAGTGCGCTGACCCCGCGGCCGTCCGCGCAGGTTTTACACAGCTTCACGGGAACCTGCTGGGCGGTGAGGATCTCCAGCATCTGCTGCACATTATACCCTTCTGCCGGCTTCTGCCCCCGCAGCCCGGCGGTGACGGCGTCGGACATCAGAAACAGCTTGAGATCGAGGTCGGACTGCTGCTCGCGCAGGGCAATGGCCAGGCGCAGGCTGTTGAACAGGGATTCGCTGCCGTAGGCGGCGCCGTTGGCGATGATCACAATACGTTGCATACAAACTCCTTCTTAAAGGCACGGTTATTGCTTTAGGCAGTATAAAGCGTTAACCCGGAGGAGGGGTATGAATAATACGACTGGTCATGCGCATGATGCGACGGCCTGGCTGCAGCTGGCGCGTCGCCTGCAAAAACAACAGCTTCAGCAGCTTAGCCAACTGGGGGAACTGGCCAGCCAGCTCAGCGCGCTGGTGCATATGCTGCAGTGTGAGCGCGGGGCGTCGAATATCTATCTTTGCTCGGGCGGCTTGCTGTATACAGCGGAGTGTCGGGCGGGAGGGGCGCTGGTTGACGAGCGGCTAGCCCTGTTTTATGCCAGCCTCGAACGGGCGCGCGCGGTAGCCGGCAGCGCGCTGTGCTGGCGTATCGCCAGAGCGGTTGACGAGCTGGCGCAGCTCCCGGCGCTACGCGCGCAGATCGGCCGCCGGCAAATTGCCGCTGAAGCCGCGACGGAGCAGTTCAGCCGCGTCATCCGCCATCTGCTGAACATCGCCCCGCAGCTCAATGACAGCATTGACGATCCGCCGGTGGCTGGTCGGATGGTCGCCCTGTACAGCTTTATGCAGGGAAAAGAGCTGGTGGGCCAGGAGCGCGCGCTGGGAGCATTGGGCTTTACCCGCGGCGAGTTCAGCGACAGCCTGCGCCAGCAGCTGGTGGACCGTATTGACGGTCAGCAGCCCTGCTTCGACAGCTTTCAGGCGCTGGGCAGCCCGGCGACCGTCCAGTTGTTCAGAACCCAGTGCCACGCCGGTCTGGATATTGAACAGCTGCGGCGGATCGCCTGTACCCGCCAGCCGGCTGCCGACGGCGGGGAAACGGCGCTGCGCTGGTTTGGCCTGCAAACCCAACGGCTTGAGCAACTGCGTGAAGTGGAAGAGCAACTGATCGACGATCTGCTGGATGCCACCGACGCGCTGTTAGCAGACGACGCGCCTGGCTGGCAGGCCGGAGAGGAAGACGATAGCGTGACGCCACGGCTCGATAAACAGCTACTGCCGCTGGTGCGCCAGCAGGCCTATGAGCTGCAGCAGCTCTCCAGCCAGCTGGCCTCGCTGAAAGACGCGCTCGAAGAGCGCAAGCTGATCGAAAAAGCGAAAAGTCTGCTGATGACGCACCAGGGAATGCAGGAGGAGCAGGCCTGGCAGACGCTGCGCAAGATGGCCATGGACAAAAATCAGCGCATGGTTGAGATAGCCCGCGCGCTGCTGATGGTGAAGGCGATTTGGCCGCTAACACCAAAGGAGTAGATGCACAATCGATGAGCATTCTTTGCCTGCCGGCGGTGCACTTTTAGGTGAAAAACCGGCCAGCGTTGGGAAAAATCCCGCCAGCGCGCTATTGCCAAAGCTGGCATCCCGTTTGCATTACTTATTAAGTGAATAAAAGTCCGGGCAACGAACCAATGGCGGTTCGGGTGTCCGTGGATAAAGGCGTCCTGCAGTGCGTATGCACTGTCGGGCGCTTTTTTTTTGCGCATGGTGGAGCGGATATGGGCGACAAATTTTCAATTTCCCGGCGGCGCTTGCTGCAGGCAGGGGCCGCGCTGGGCGGCGCGATGCTGCTGCCGGGCGTGATGCAGGCCGCCTGGGCCGGCGGCTCGGACAAACCGGAGCAAACCCGCGTGCGGGTCGGATTTATTCCGCTGACCGATTGCGCGCCGCTGGCCATCGCCGCGGCGAAGGGGTTTGACCAAAAATATGGCATCACCCTGGTGGCGAGTAAGGAAGCCAGCTGGGCGGCGGTGCGCGACAAGCTGGTGGCCGGCGAGCTCGACGCGGCGCATATTCTCTATGGCCTGCTGTACGGCCTCGAACTGGGGATCGCCAGCAAGCCGCAAGCGATGGCCAATTTGATGACCCTCAACCGCAATGGCCAGGCGATTACCCTCTCCAGCGAGCTGCAGGAGAAAGGGGTGACCGACCTCGGCGGGCTGAAGCGGCTGATCGACCGCAGCGCGCCGGGCAGTTACACCTTCGCCCATACCTTTCCTACCGGCACCCATGCCATGTGGCTTTACTACTGGCTGGCGAGCGCCGGCATCGATCCCTTCAACGATGTGCGCACCGTCGTGGTGCCGCCGCCGCAGATGGTGATGAACATGCGCATCGGCAATATGAGCGGCTTTTGCGTCGGCGAGCCATGGAACGCCCGCGCCATTAACGACCGTATCGGCTTCACCGCGGCCACTTCCCAGGATATCTGGCCCGAGCATCCGGAAAAGGTGCTGGGCACCCGTCGCGACTGGGTGGAACGCAACCCGAACACCGCCCGCGCGCTGGTGGCGGCCCTGATGGAGGCGCAGCGCTGGATCGCCGCCTCGCCGGAGAACACCCGGGAGACGGCCCGCCTGCTCGCCAGACGCGGCTGGCTCAATACCAAGGAGCAATACCTCACCGGCCGGATGCTTGGAGAGTATGACAACGGCCTTGGCCGCCGCTGGCAGGATGCCCATCCGATGCGCTTCTGGGCCGGGGGCGAGGTGAGTTTCCCGTGGCTGTCGGACGGGATGTGGTTCCTCACCCAGTTCCGCCGCTGGGGGTTGCTGAAGCAGGCTCCGGATTACCTCGCGGTGGCGTCGCGCATTAACCGCATCGATGTCTGGCAGGCTGCCGCCCAGGCGGTAGGAGGGATCAGCGCGCCGGCAGCCAGGATGCGCAGCAGCACACTAATGGACGGGACGGTATGGAACGGGTCCGACCCGGAAGGCTACGCCCGCCATTTCTCTATTCAACGTAAGGGGGCATGAGATGAAGCAGGCACAACGTAAGCAACCGGTCGTCAGCGTGGACAACGCGCCTGGCGAAGTGATTATCCTGCCGCCGGTGCAGGTCCGGCGCACCACGCCGGCCGTCACGCGCTGGCTGCGTGAGCTCACCCAGCGCCTGCTGCCCCCGCTGTTGGGGCTGGGTGTGCTGCTGCTGGCCTGGCAGCTGGCGGCGATGCATAGCAAAGGCTTTCCCACGCCGCTGAGCACGCTGGACTCGGCGCTGACCCTGTTTGCCGATCCGTTCTATCAGGACGGGCCCAATGACATGGGCATCGGCTGGAACGTGCTGGCCTCCCTGCAGCGCGTGGCGGTGGGCTTCGGCCTGGCGGCGCTGGCGGGCATTCCGCTGGGGTTTTTGATCGGCCGTTCGCTGTTCTTCGCCCGCATGTTTAATCCGCTAATTGCTCTGCTGCGCCCGGTCAGCCCGCTGGCCTGGCTGCCGATTGGCCTGCTGCTGTTCCAGAAGGCGGAGCCGGCTTCCAGCTGGACCATTTTTATCTGCTCCATCTGGCCGATGGTGATCAACACCGCGGAGGGTGTGCGGCGGATCCCGCAGGACTATCTCAACGTCGCCCGCGTCCTCCAGCTCTCGGAGTGGACGGTGATGCGCAAAATCCTCTTTCCGGCGGTGCTGCCGGCGGTGCTTACCGGCGTGCGCCTCTCCATCGGCATCGCCTGGCTGGTGATCGTGGCGGCGGAAATGCTTACCGGCGGGCTGGGGATCGGCTTCTGGATCTGGAACGAGTGGAACAACCTCAATGTGGAGAACATCATCATCGCCATCGTCATTATCGGCGTCGTCGGCCTGCTGCTGGAGCAGGGCCTGATGCTGCTCGCTCGCCGCTTTAGCTGGCAGGAAAAATAAGGAGCCAACATGAAACCATTAATTCAGGTGCAGGCCGTCAGCCAACGCTTCAACACCGCCAGCGGCGAGTTCCTGGCGCTGCAGAATGTCTCCTTCGATATCGTCGAAGGGGAGACCATTAGCCTGATCGGCCACTCGGGTTGCGGAAAATCGACCCTGCTGAACCTGATCGCCGGGATCACCACCCCTACCGAGGGCGGACTACTGTGTGATAACCGGGAAATCGCCGGTCCCGGGCCGGAGCGGGCGGTGGTTTTCCAGAACCACTCGCTGCTGCCGTGGCTGAGCTGTTTCGACAATGTGGCGCTGGCGGTGGATCAGGTGTTCCGTCGCACCATGAGCAAGAGTGAGCGCCGGGAGTGGATCGAACACAACCTGGCGCGCGTACAGATGGGTCATGCGCTGCACAAACGTCCCGGGGAGATCTCCGGCGGCATGAAGCAGCGGGTGGGTATCGCCCGGGCGCTGGCGATGAAGCCGAAAGTGCTGCTGCTTGATGAGCCCTTCGGCGCCCTGGATGCGCTGACCCGCGCCCACCTCCAGGACACGGTGATGCATATCCAGCAGGAGCTCAATACCACCATCGTCATGATCACCCACGACGTTGATGAAGCGGTGCTGCTCTCGGATCGGGTACTGATGATGACCAACGGTCCGGCGGCGACGGTCGGCGAGATCCTCGCGGTCGATCTGCCGCGTCCGCGCCACCGCGTTCAGCTGGCGGACGACAGCCGGTATCACCATCTGCGCCAGCAGATCCTCCATTTCCTGTATGAAAAACAGCCGAAAGCGGCGTAAGGAGGCGGTCATGACGCGGCGACTGGTGGTGATCGGTAACGGCATGGCGGCCACCCGGCTGGTGCAGCGGCTGGTTGAGCGCTACCCCGCGCGGTTTGCCATTACCGTCGTCGGCGACGAGCCGCACCCGGCCTATAACCGCATTCAGCTCTCGCCGCTGCTGGCAGGTGAAAAAACGGCGGCGCAGATCCCGTTGCTGCCGGCGGAGTGGTACACCCGGCACGGGGTGTGCCTGCGGTCTGGCGAGGCGGTCGATGAAGTCGATATTCAGCAACGGCGGCTGCGCATCGCGGAAACCTGGCTGCCGTGGGATGAGCTGGTGTTCGCCACCGGTTCGCGGCCCTTTATCCCGCCGCTGCCGGGCATTGATCGTCCGCAGGTTATGCCCTTCCGCACCCTGGCGGACGTGGAACGTATTCTGGCGATACCCGGCCCGGCGGTGGTGATTGGCGGTGGCGTGCTGGGGGTGGAAGCGGCGGCGGCGCTGCGTCGTCACGGCGGAGAGGTCACTCTTCTGCATCGCGGCAGCGGATTAATGGCGCCGCTGACCGACGCTTTTGCCGCCGATGAGCTCAGGCAGCAGCTTGAAGCGCGCGGCATTCGCTGCGTGCTGGAGTGCCGCATCGCCGCCATCGACGCCGATGGCGTGCGGCTGGCGGACGGGCGCGTATTCCGCGCCGCCAGAGTGGTGCTGGCTACCGGCGTGCAGCCCGACAGCCGTCTGGCGGCGCAGTCCGGCGTGCTGTGCCAGCGGGGGATCGTGGTCGACCGTCAGATGGCCTCCTCGCTGCCGGGGATCAGCGCCATCGGCGAATGTTGCGAAATTGACGGCCAGACCTGGGGGCTGGTGGCTCCCTGCCTGCGTCAGGCCGAGGTGCTGGCGGATCGCCTGTGCGGCGCCCCCGGCGAGGGCTTTGTCTGGCAGGACGCCGGGACCCGCCTGAAGGTCACCGGCATTGAACTCTTTTGCGCTGGCGAGCAGCAGGCCGGCGAACAGGATGACATTTATACCAGCTGGGACCCCATCGACCGCCACTATCGCCGCCTGCTGCTGCGCGATGGCCGCCTGCGCGGCGTGCTGCTGATGGGCGACTGCACCGCCGCCGCCGCGCTCACCGCGCGCCTGGAAAGCGATGAGCCTGCCACCGTGGACTGGCTTTTTGACCCCTCTTCAACGCAGCCGCAGGCTGCAGGAATAATGACGATGACGAAACCTGTATTAGTGCTGGTGGGACATGGCATGGTCGGCCACCATTTTCTCGAGCAATGCGTGAGCCGCAATCTGCATCAGCAATATCGAATCGTGGTGTTTGGCGAAGAGCGTTACCCCGCCTACGACCGGGTACATCTCTCCGAGTATTTTGCCGGACGCAGCGCCGAGTCGCTGTCGCTGGCGGCCGGGGACTTCTTTATTGAACATGGTATTGAACTCCGCCTCGGCGAGGCGGTGGCGACCATCGACCGCGAAGCACGGCTGGTACGGGACGCCGAGGGGCATGAAATCCACTGGGATAAACTGGTGCTGGCGACCGGCTCGTATCCCTTTGTTCCGCCAATCCCCGGTAACGATCTCGCGGGGTGCTTTGTCTACCGCACTCTTGACGATCTCGACCGTATCGCCGCCCATGCCGCCGCGGCGAAGAGCGGGGTGGTTATCGGCGGCGGGCTGCTCGGGCTGGAGGCGGCCAACGCCCTGAAACAGCTGGGGCTGGAGACGCAGGTGGTGGAGTTTGCCCCGAACCTGATGGCCGTCCAGCTGGATAACGGCGGGGCGGCGATGCTCCGGGAGAAGATTGTCGCCCTCGGCGTGGGGGTGCATACCAGCAAAGCGACCACCGCCATCGTGCGCGAGGCCGACGGCCTGCGGCTGAACTTTGCCGACGGCGGCGCGTTGCGGACCGACATGGTGGTCTTCTCGGCGGGGATCCGCCCGCAGGACGCGCTGGCCCGCGGCTGCGCACTGCAGGTGGGCGAACGCGGGGGAATTCACATCGACGGCCAGTGCCGCACCTCTGACCCGGACGTGCTGGCGATAGGCGAATGCGCCCTGTGGGACAATAAAATTTACGGTCTGGTGGCGCCGGGCTATCAGATGGCGCGCATCGCCGCGGCCACTCTCGCAGGAGAGGACGCCTGCTTTAGCGGCGCCGACATGAGCACCAAACTGAAGCTGCTGGGGGTCGACGTGGCCTCGTTTGGCGATGCGCAGGGGCGCACGCCGGGCTGTCAGAGCTATCAATGGACCGACGGTCCGCAGCAGATTTACAAAAAAATCGTCGTCAGTCAGGACGGCAAAGCCCTGCTTGGCGGCGTGCTGGTGGGGGATGCCAGCGACTATGCCACGCTGCTGCAGATGATGCTGAACGGCATGGCGCTGCCGCCGCGTCCGGAGAGTCTGATCCTGCCCGCGCTGGAGGGAGCCGCGCCGAAGGCGCTCGGCGTCGCGGCGCTGCCGGACAGCGCGCCGATCTGCTCCTGCCATAACGTCAGCAAAGGCGATATCTGCCAGGCGGTGAACAATGGGGCGAGGGATATGTCGGCGATAAAAAGTTGCACCAGAGCGGCTACCGGCTGCGGCGGCTGCAGCGCGCTGGTGAAACAGGTGATGGAGTATCAGCTGGCGGAGCAGGGCGTCGAAGTGAAAAAAGACGTTTGCGAACATTTCCCGTGGTCGCGCCAGGAGATCTACCACCTGGTGCGGGTTAACCATATCCATACCTTCGAGCAGTTGATTAGCCGCTACGGCCAGGGGCACGGCTGCGATGTCTGCAAACCGCTGGTGGCCTCGGTGCTGGCCTCCTGCTGGAACGAGTACCTGCTGAAGCCGGCGCACCTGCCGCTGCAGGATACCAACGACCGCTATTTCGCCAATATCCAGAAGGACGGGAGCTATTCGGTGGTGCCGCGGATGGCGGCAGGGGAAGTGACGCCGGACGGACTGATCGCCATCGGGCAGATCGCCAAACGTTACCAGCTCTACAGCAAAGTGACCGGCGGCCAGCGCATCGACCTGTTTGGCGCGCGGCTGGAACAGCTGCCGGCTATCTGGCGCGAGCTGGCCGACGCCGGGTTTGAAACCGGCCACGCCTACGGCAAGTCGCTGCGCACGGTGAAATCCTGCGTCGGCTCAACCTGGTGTCGCTACGGCGTGCAAGACTCCACCGGGCTCGCGGTACGGCTCGAGCATCGCTATAAAGGGCTACGCGCCCCGCACAAAATCAAGATGGCGGTCTCCGGCTGCACCCGCGAATGCGCTGAAGCCCAGGGGAAAGATATCGGGGTGATTGCCACCGACAAAGGCTGGAATCTGTACGTCTGCGGCAACGGCGGGATGAAACCGCGTCACGCCGACCTGTTTGCCAGCGATCTCGACGAAGCGACGTTGATCCGCAGCATCGATCGTCTGCTGATGTTCTATATCCGTACCGCCGATCGCCTGCAGCGAACCAGCACCTGGATGGATAACCTGGAGGGCGGCGTCGCCTATCTGCGGCAGGTGGTGCTGGAGGATAGTCTTGGCATTGGCGAGGAGCTGGAGCAGGAGATGGCCCGGATCGTCGACAGCTACCAGTGCGAGTGGCAGACCACCCTCAACGATCCGCAGCGTCTGGCGCTGTTCCGCTCCTTCGTTAATAGCGACCAGCCCGACGAGGCTGTGCAGCGCCGCGATCTGCGCGGTCAGCCGCAGCCGCTGCTGACTGAGACGTTGCCCGAAGGCGAACTCCCATCCCGACCGTGGCAGGCGGTATGCGATCTTGACGCCATTCCGGCGCAGGCGGGGATCGGCGCCCGCTTAGGGGAGCGGCAGATTGCCCTGTTCCGCTTCGGCGAGCGGGTCTACGCCCTCGACAACCGCGAGCCGGGCAGCACGGCCAACGTGCTGTCGCGTGGGCTGTTAGGGGACGTCGGCGGCGAGCCGGTGGTGATCTCCCCGCTGTACAAACAGCGGATACGCCTGCGCGACGGCTGGCCGTGCGACGGCGACGAACAGGCGGTACGCGCCTGGCCGGTGAAAGTGGAAAACGGCAAAGTGTGGGTGGGCAACCAGCAGCTGCTGGCCCGCGCGGAGGCCTCCTGATGAAGACCATCCGAACGACCTGCCCCTACTGCGGCGTAGGCTGCGGGGTGCTGGCGAGCGTGGACGACGCGGGGCAGGTGAGCGTGCGCGGCGACGATCAGCACCCGGCGAACCTCGGCCGTCTGTGCGTCAAAGGGGCCGCCTTAGGGGAGACCACGGGCCTGGCGGGGCGGCTGCTGACGCCGGAGGTCGACGGCCAGCAGGTAGCCTGGCCTCAGGCGCTGGCGGAAACCGCTGCGCGCCTGAGACAGATCATCGACCAGCACGGACCGCAAGCGGTGGCCTTTTACGCCTCCGGCCAGCTGTTAACCGAGGATTACTATGCCGCCAATAAGCTGATGAAAGGGTTTATCGGCGCGGCGAACATCGATACCAATTCACGGCTGTGCATGTCGTCAGCGGTCACTGGCTACAAGCGGGCCTTTGGCGCCGACGTGGTGCCCTGCAGCTACGATGATGTGGAAAACAGCGATCTGGTGGTGCTGGTCGGCTCGAACGCCGCCTGGGCGCATCCGGTGCTGTTCCAGCGGCTGGCGCAGGCGAAGCGGGATAATCCCCGATTGCGGATCGTGGCGATCGACCCCCGACGCACCGCTACCTGCGAGATCGCCGACCGCCATCTGGCGCTGGCCCCGGGAAGCGACGGCGGGTTGTTTGCGGGGCTGCTTAACGCCCTGGCTGAGGCAGGAGCCTGCGTCGATGGCTTTCGCGACGGCCCGCAGGCGCTGGCCGCCGCCCGCGGCTGGGACGTGGCGAGGGTGGCGGCCTTTTGCGGTCTGCCTGCCGATGAGGTGGCGGGATTCTATCGCGAGTTCATCGCCGCCCCGCGGGCGATCACCCTCTACACCATGGGAATCAATCAATCCGCCAGCGGCAGCGACAAATGTAACGCCATCATCAACGTCCATCTGGCCAGCGGGAAGTATGGCCGCCGCGGCTGCGGCCCCTTTTCGCTGACCGGTCAACCCAACGCCATGGGCGGCCGCGAAGTCGGCGGGCTGGCGACGATGCTGGCGGCGCACATGGATTTTGTGCCAGACGATCTGCAGCGGCTGGCCCGCTTCTGGGGGACGGAACGGCTGGCGCAGACCCCCGGGCTGACTGCCGTGGAGCTGTTTGCCGCCATTGGCCGCGGCGAGGTCAAAGCGGTCTGGATCATGGGTACCAACCCGGTGGTGTCGCTCCCTGACAGCCACGCGGTGAGCCAGGCGCTGGCCGCCTGTCCGCTGGTGATCGTCTCGGATGTCGCCGCCCAGACCGATACCGGACGTTTCGCCCACATCCGCTTTCCGGCGCTGGCCTGGGGCGAGAAGAATGGTACGGTCACCAACTCGGAGCGGCGGATATCCCGTCAGCGCAGCTTTCTGCCGCCGCCGGGGGAGGCGAAAGCGGACTGGTGGATCATCGCCAGAGTGGGCCAGGCGCTGGGGTATCGCGAGGCGTTTGCCTGGCAGCATCCGCATGACGTCTTCCGCGAGCATGCGGCGCTGTCCGGTTTCGAAAACGACGGCCAGCGGGCGTTTGATATCGGCGCGCTGGCGGATCTCAGCCGTGAGGCGTGGGACGCCATGCCGCCGGTGCGCTGGCCGGTCAGCCGCAGCGAGGCCGCCTGGGATATCACGCGCGGCTGGCATGGCGATGGCAGGCTGCGGATGGTGCCGGTGACGCCTCAACCGACCCGGGCGACAACCGATGCCTTTTATCCGCTGATCCTCAACAGCGGGCGGATCCGCGATCAGTGGCACACCATGACCCGTACCGGCGCGGTGCCGCGGCTGATGCAGCATATCGCGGAGCCAATGGTGGAGGTGGCGCCGCAGGATGCCGTTCGCTATCAGCTTCCCGCTGACGGGCTGGCGCGGATCTGGTCGCGGCATGGGGTGATGGTGGCGAAAGTGGCGATCAGCGAAGGGCAGCGCCCCGGCTCGCTGTTTGTTCCGATGCACTGGAACAACCAGTTTGCCCGTCAGGGGCGGGTGAATAACCTGCTGGCCGCCGTCACGGACCCGTATTCCGGCCAGCCGGAAAGTAAACAGGCGGCGGTGGCGATCGCCGCCTGGCAACCGGCCTGGCACAGCGAGCTTTTTTGCCGCGAACCGCTACCATTTCCTGCGGCCTGGCATTGGCGGCGGCGGGCGACGCCAGGCGTGCTGCACTACTCGCTGGCCGGGGAGGCATCTGCCCGACAGTGGCTCAGCGCGTGGTGCGCCCGGCGCGGCTGGCAGTTACAGGTGGCTGACGGCGGCGCGGTGTGGAACCTGCTGGCCTGGCATCAGGGAAGGCTGATGCTCGGCTGGTGGAGCGATGCGCGCGAGCCGGCGGTGGATTGCGCATGGATAAGCGCTGCCTTTGCCGCGCCGCCGTCCGATGCTGCCCAACGACATGCCTTGCTTAGCGGCCGACCGGGCGCCGCCGTCGCGCCGCGGGGGCGGATCGTCTGCAGCTGCTTTGGGGTGGGGGAATGGTCAATTAACGAGGCCATCGCCAGCGGCTGCGCCAGCGTCGGGGCGCTGGGTGGGAAGCTGAAATGCGGGACCAACTGCGGCTCTTGCGTGCCGGAGCTCAACGCGCTGCTGGCGGCGCAACGAACCCGGGCGTAACGGTGGCGCGCAGCGACGCCTCCGGTTGGGCGGCACCTTACCCAACCGGTTTCAGCTTATTCCTGGAATTGCCCACAGGGCTGCGGGAGCAGGGAAAAAACGATAAACTAACACTTCTATCCATTTTTCTGAGCTTGCGCAAACTCTGTTAATGCCTGTGTCGTTCCGTTTGTTGCCAACGTTGACCTTTCTCCTGCTGTTGCCGGGCGTTCCCGTCTGGGCGCTGACCGCCAGCGACACCACCCGCCCTGCGCAAGCGCAAGATCCGCTGCCCGATATGGGGATTGCTCCCCAGGTTGATGACGACGCCCGGCACTTTGCCGAAGTGGCGAAGAAGTTTGGCGAGGCCAGCATGAGCGACAATGGTCTGACGGCGGGTGAACAGGCGCAGCTGTTTGCCATCAGTAAAATCGGCAATGAAGTGAGTCATCAGCTGGAGAGTTGGCTCTCGCCGTGGGGCAACGCCAATGTCGACCTGCTGGTCGATAAAGAGGGGAAATTCACCGGCAGTAAAGGGAGCTGGTTCGTGCCGTTGCAGGATAACGACCGTTACCTGACCTGGAACCAGTACTCGGTGACCCGGCGCGAGCACGATCTGGTGGGCAACATCGGGCTTGGCCAGCGTTGGCGGGTCGGCGGTTGGCTGCTGGGCTATAACTCGTTTTACGATAAAGTGCTGAGCGAAAGCCTGGCGCGCGGCAGCGTTGGCGCCGAAGCGTGGGGAGAATATCTCCGCCTGTCGGCAAACTATTACCATCCGCTGGGCGACTGGCAGCTACGCGATAATCAGACTCAGGAGCAACGGATGGCCGCAGGGTATGACGTCACCGCCCAGGCGCGGCTGCCGTTCTACCAGCACATCAACACCAGCGTCAGCGTCGAACAGTATTTCGGCGATAGCGTCGATCTGTTTCACTCCGGCACCGGCTACCATAATCCGCTGGCCGTCTCCGTTGGGCTCAATTACACCCCGGTCCCGCTGGTCACGGTGACCGCTAAGCATAAGCAGGGGGAAAATGGCGTCAGCCAGAACAATGTGGGCCTGAAGCTAAACTACCGCTTTGGCGTACCCCTTAAGCAGCAGCTTGCGGCAGACGAGGTGGCGATCAGCAACTCGCTGCGCGGGAGCCGCTTCGATAGTCCGGAGCGGGATAATCTGCCGGTGGTGGAGTATCGTCAGCGCAAAAATCTGACGGTCTATCTGGCCACGCCGCCCTGGGATCTGCAGTCCGGGGAGACGGTGCAGTTGAAGCTGCAGATCCATAGTCTGCATGGCATCAAGGCGCTGCACTGGCAGGGAGACACCCAGGCCCTCAGCCTGACGCCGCCGGTAGATGCCAGCAGCCCCGATGGCTGGAGCATCATTATGCCGGTGTGGAACAGTGAACCGGGCGCCGCGAACCGCTGGCGCCTGTCGGTGGTGGTGGAGGATAAACAGGGGCAGCGCGTCTCCTCCAATGAGATCGCCCTGGCGTTGACCGAGCCGCTGGTCAAGTTTACCACGCCAGGCGTCTCCTGGACGGACTCGCCTTAGAAGATTCGCTCCTGGTGGACCCATACCGCCGCTTCCACGCGGGATTTGAGCTTCATTTTCTTCAGCATGTGCTTCACGTGTACTTTGACGGTGCTTTCGGTGATATCCAGGCGACGGGCGATCATTTTGTTCGGCAGTCCCTGGGCTATCAGCTTGAGAATGTCGCGCTCGCGCGGGGTCAGCTGGCTGATGTCGCGATCGGAGGTGGCGCGGTTGGCGCGCAGGCTGGCGGCCAGCACCGGCGTTAACGCTTCGCTTAATACCATCTCTCCGGCGGCCGCCTGCTGCAGCGCTTTCAGCAGATCTTCCGGTTCCATGTCCTTCAGCAAATAGCCATCGGCGCCGCGCTTCAGGGCGGTGACAACGTCCTCTTCATGGTTGGAGACGCTGAAGACCACTACCCGGCCAGAAAGGGATTTCTCACGCAGCTTATCCAGCGTCTCCAGACCGTTCATGCCCGGCATATTAAGGTCCAGCAGGATCAGGTCAGGATCCAGTGACTCGGCCAGCTCAATACCTTGCGCGCCATTGCTGGCCTCGCCAATCACCTGGATGTCCGGCGCCATGCTGATCAACTGTTTCACGCCGGTGCGCAGCATCGGATGGTCGTCAATGAGAAGGATAGTTGCCCGTTCCTGTTGACTCATGAGGGTCTCCTTATTGGATGGAAAACGTTTTTTCCGGGATAAACGTGACGATCACTTCGGTTCCACCGGTTTCCCGGCGTCGTACCTGACAGTCACCGCGCAAGCTCTGGGCGCGATCCCGCATAATAATTAAACCGTAATGGTTACTCCGTTCGGCGTGGTCCGGTACGCCGCGGCCGTTATCCGCTACCACCAGACGAACCTGATTATCGCGTTGTGACACCGTCACGGTCACTTCGGTCGCGCTGGCATGCTTCAGAGCGTTGCTCAACGCTTCGCGAGCGATCTGCAGCAGGTGGATCGCCTGATGCGAGGGCACAAAGCGCGGCGGGAGCTGGTAATCAAGCTGCACCGTAAAGCCGAAGTGGGCGCTGTACTCCTGACAGCTGGCCTCCAGCGCCGGGCGCAGCCCCGGCTCGGTCAACTGCAGGCGGAAGGTGGTTAACAGCTCCCGCAGCTGGGCCCACGAGGTATTCAGTTCGTTACGGATCTGCCCCAGCAGCTGGCGGCTCTCCGTCGGCAAGGCGTCGCCTTGCATCTGCAGACAGCTAACCTGCATCTTCATACAGGATAGCGACTGGGCGATGGAGTCGTGCAGTTCGCGGGCGATAGTGGCCCGTTCTTCCATGACGATCAGCTGCTGCTGCTTCTCCTGATGGCGGTCCAGCGCCAGGGTGCTGGTCAGCTGTTCCACCAGGGTATCCACCAGCTGCTGCTGATCGTGG
Source organism: Klebsiella sp. KPN54798 (assembly GCF_021184225.1). Taxonomy (NCBI): domain Bacteria; kingdom Pseudomonadati; phylum Pseudomonadota; class Gammaproteobacteria; order Enterobacterales; family Enterobacteriaceae; genus Klebsiella; species Klebsiella sp. KPN54798. The sequence continues at coordinate 2,177,487 of NZ_CP089234.1, forward strand.
CTGAGATGGCGGCCAACCGGCAGCGTCGCCAGCAGGATGCCGTACTGACTATGCGCATCCGACAGCCGCCACTTCAGCGTTGTTCCGCCATCCGGCAGCGGCGGCAGATTGCGTGGACAGAGGTAGCAGCCTTTATCATCACAGTCATCATCCGAGTGGCAGGTAAACTCCTGGTGATTATCTTCGTCTTCCAGGTCGTAAACCCGTACCTCGATATCGCGCAGCAGCGTCAGCCCCTGCAGGCCATTCAGTACCGGCGAAATACGTTCGCAGAGCGGGGCGCTGGAGTGCAGCCGGCGGTTGGCCTGCCATAAGAAAGCGAGGATCTCGTTCTTCTGCTCCAGTCCGGCAGTCTTCTCCTGCACCCGCCGCTCGAGCACGGCGTAGCTTTCCGCCAGCTCTTCCGACATGTTATTCAGCGCCATGCCCAGGGTCGCCATTTCGTTGCGGCCGCTGATGTGCGCCCGCTGGGTGAAATCACGCTGGCTCACCGCGCGCGCCATGCTCAGCAGCTGTTTCCACGGCCGCAGCAGGCGGGCGCGTAGCCAGATGATAGTGAAGATCAGCAGCAGCGCCATACCAATGGCGAGGATGCGATGGATCCAGACCACCCGTTCGATACGCTGCTCGGTGGTGTGGTCGAATGCGGTGACCAACTGGTCGATACGATCGACAAAGTCGGCGACATCCTGGGCCACTTCCGCCTGATTGACTGCGCGCTGCATCCCGGGGGCCAGCGCCAGCTGCCAGTACTGCTGCAGGGCTTTAAGCTGGATTTCCTGGCCGTCGCGGCGGGCGGAATTTTGCAGCTCCGGGCTGAAGACGGTGGCGGTCATGTCCGCCACCAGTTTTTGATCGTTTTCATTCAGCGGGATCGCCGCCAGCAGCCGGTAGCTTTGCATACGCAATGAACCGGCCTTGTTAATGGCGTGCGCGCTGCCCTGCACGCCGTTCACCAGGCGCGCGGAGATCGCCATGCCGGCGACGCCAATAATCGTGGCGAGCAGCACGATTAACGCCAGTTGATTGACCAGCGTCAGCGGGGTAAAAAGACGTTTTAACATGGAATGCGTGGCTCCTGACCGGTCATGTCTCCGGGAGTGGCGCTTATTCTCGACTATCCCCTGGAGTATACCCATACCCCTAAAGAGTTACTCCTTAATTGTCGGTGGTAGGCCATGTTAGGGGGGGATTATACGCAACCCGGCAGCAGCGTGAAAAACCACACTTTTTTCCCCGCCATTCTCTACTCACTTGGAGGCATGGTTTATTTTTGCACAAATTAGCTCGCGCTTTTCCTTTGATTTATATCAACTTACCGCCCCGGGTAACCCCTAAGGTAGCGGCAGGAAATATGAATAATCAGAGGTATCTATGAGTCAATCTTCCCTCCCGGAGAAGGCTAACCGCTCGGTCATAACCGACTGGCGGCCTGAAGATCCTGAATTCTGGCAACAGCGCGGCCATCGTGTGGCAAGCCGCAATTTATGGATCTCCGTTCCCTGTCTGTTACTGGCGTTCTGCGTTTGGATGTTGTTCAGCGCGGTTGCCGTTAACCTCAACAAAGTAGGCTTTCAGTTTACAACCGATCAGCTGTTTATGCTGACCGCGCTGCCGGCGCTGTCAGGCGCCTTATTACGCGTGCCTTACGCCTTTATGGTGCCGCTGTTCGGCGGCCGTCGCTGGACGGCGTTCAGCACCGGGATCATGATTGTGCCGTGCGTCTGGCTGGGCTTCGCGGTCCAGGATACCTCTACGCCGTTTAGCATCTTCGTGATTATCTCTCTGCTGTGCGGCTTCGCCGGAGCCAACTTTGCCTCCAGTATGGCCAACATCAGCTTCTTCTTCCCGAAAGCGAAGCAGGGCGGGGCGCTCGGCGTTAACGGCGGCCTCGGCAATATGGGCGTCAGCGTGATGCAGCTGGTCGCGCCGCTGGTGGTCTCGATCTCTATCTTTGCCGTTTTTGGCGGTAACGGTAGCGAGCAACCGGACGGCTCGATGCTGTATCTGGAAAACGCCGCGTGGATCTGGGTGCCTTTCCTGATTATTTTCACTCTGGCGGCGTGGTTCTTTATGAACGACCTGTCGGCTTCGAAAGCGTCGCTGAGCGAGCAGTTGCCGGTACTTAAGCGCCTGCATCTGTGGATTATGGCGCTGCTCTATCTCGCGACCTTCGGCTCCTTTATCGGCTTTTCCGCCGGGTTCGCGATGCTGTCAAAAACTCAGTTCCCGGATGTGCAGATCCTGCATTACGCCTTCTTCGGCCCGTTCATTGGCGCGCTGGCGCGTTCGATGGGCGGGGCGATCTCCGACCGCCTCGGTGGGACCCGCGTAACGCTGGTCAACTTTGTGGTGATGGCTGTCTTCTGCGCGCTGCTGTTCCTGACCCTGCCGACCAACGGCCAGGGCGGTAACTTTATCGCCTTCTTCGCGGTGTTTATGGTGCTGTTCCTGACCGCCGGGCTGGGGAGCGCCTCCACCTTCCAGATGATCTCCGTGATCTTCCGTAAGCTGACTATGGACCGCGTGAAGGCCCAGGGCGGCAGCGAAGCGCAGGCGATGCGCGAGGCGGCGACCGATACCGCGGCGGCGCTGGGCTTTATCTCCGCCATTGGCGCTATCGGCGGCTTCTTTATTCCGAAAGCGTTCGGTATCTCGCTGGATCTGACCGGCTCGCCGGCCGGGGCGATGAAAGTGTTCCTCGTGTTCTATATTGCCTGCGTGGTGATCACCTGGGCGGTATACGGTCGTAAGCGTCAGTAATCGGCCGCGGTAACGTTGGCGTATAAAAAGGCGCGCTCCCCACGGAGGCGCCTTTTTTAACCGCTCAATTAGTTACAACATACTATGGGAGAATATTGTCCGCATCGACCGCTGAGCCAGAGCAGGTGGGCTTGCCAGTGAAATGGCTCTACCCCTTAATACCTCCGTTGTTAACAAATCCCGGTGAGGCGCCGCTTTTTGAGGTGAAAATCATTAAAAAACAACAAGTTAAAAAATAACATCTTATACCACCTTGGTGGTAATCGAGGTTTTGCTGCGCAGTAACAAGCCAGTTCGGATTGATCGCTATCAATTCTCGCCCTCTTTCATAGCGTTACCTTCGCTGCAAATCCAGCAATGTCGATTTATCAGAGAGCCGTCAGGCTCCATATCAGGAGAAACCCGATGAGTAAATTCCTGGACCGGTTTCGCTACTTCAAACAGAAGGGTGAAACCTTTGCCGATGGGCACGGCCAGCTTCTAAACACCAACCGGGACTGGGAGGATGGATACCGTCAACGTTGGCAGCATGACAAAATTGTGCGTTCCACTCACGGTGTCAACTGCACCGGCTCATGCAGCTGGAAGATTTATGTCAAAAACGGTCTGGTGACCTGGGAAACGCAGCAGACTGACTACCCGCGCACCCGCCCGGACCTGCCGAACCACGAACCACGCGGTTGCCCGCGCGGCGCCAGCTACTCCTGGTACCTGTACAGCGCTAACCGCCTGAAATACCCGCTGATGCGTAAACGCCTGATGAAGATGTGGCGGGAAGCGAAAGTTCAGCATAGCGATCCGGTTGAGGCATGGGCGTCGATTATCGAAGACGCCGACAAAGCCAAAAGCTTCAAACAGGCCCGCGGTCGCGGCGGTTTTGTACGTTCCTCCTGGCAGGAAGTGAATGAGCTGATTGCCGCCTCCAACGTCTATACCGTCAAAACCTACGGTCCGGACCGCGTGGCTGGCTTCTCGCCGATCCCGGCGATGTCGATGGTCTCCTACGCGTCCGGCGCCCGTTATCTGTCGCTGATCGGCGGCACCTGCCTGAGCTTCTACGACTGGTACTGCGACCTGCCGCCGGCTTCGCCAATGACCTGGGGCGAGCAGACCGATGTGCCGGAATCCGCCGACTGGTATAACTCCAGCTATATCATCGCCTGGGGCTCCAACGTGCCGCAGACCCGCACCCCGGATGCGCACTTCTTTACCGAAGTCCGCTATAAAGGGACCAAAACCGTAGCCATCACTCCGGACTACGCCGAAATCGCCAAACTCTGCGATCTGTGGCTGGCGCCGAAGCAGGGTACCGATGCCGCGATGGCGCTGGCGATGGGCCATGTGATGCTGCGTGAATTCCACCTCGATAAGCCGAGCCAGTATTTCACCGACTATGTGCGCCGCTATACCGACATGCCGATGCTGGTGATGCTCGAGGAGCGCGACGGTTATTATGCCGCCGGCCGTACGCTGCGCGCATCCGACCTCGTGGATTCCCTTGGTCAGGAGAACAATCCGGAATGGAAAACCGTCGCCTTTGACGAGAAGGGCGACATGACCGTACCGAACGGTTCCCTCGGATTCCGCTGGGGCGACAAAGGCAAATGGAACCTCGAACAGCGCGACGGTAAAACTGGCGAAGAGATTGAGCTACGTCTGAGCCTGCTGGGCAGCCATGATGAAGTCGCGAACGTCGGCTTCCCGTACTTCGGCGGCGAAGGTTCTGAGCACTTCAACAAAGTCGATCTGCAAAACATTCTGCTGCACAAACTGCCGGCCAAACGCCTGCAGCTGGCCGACGGCTCTACCGCCCTGGTCACCACCGTGTATGACCTGACCATGGCTAACTACGGCCTGGAGCGCGGTCTGAACGATGACAACTGCGCCGCCGGCTACGATGAAGTGAAAGCCTACACCCCGGCGTGGGCGGAGAAGATCACCGGCGTCTCCCGCGCGCATATCATCCGTACCGCCCGTGAATTTGCCGATAACGCCGATAAAACTCACGGTCGTTCGATGATTATCGTCGGGGCGGGCCTCAACCACTGGTTCCACCTCGACATGAACTACCGCGGCCTGATCAATATGCTGATCTTCTGCGGCTGCGTCGGTCAGAGCGGCGGCGGTTGGGCGCACTATGTGGGCCAGGAAAAACTGCGTCCGCAGACCGGCTGGCAGCCGCTGGCGTTCGCCCTTGACTGGCAGCGTCCGGCACGTCACATGAATAGTACCTCGTACTTCTATAACCACTCCAGCCAGTGGCGCTATGAAACGGTGACCGCGCAGGAACTGCTGTCGCCGATGGCGGATAAATCCCGTTACAGCGGCCACCTGATCGACTTTAACGTGCGCGCAGAGCGGATGGGCTGGCTGCCGTCGGCGCCGCAGCTTGGCGTCAACCCGCTGCGTATCGCTGACGAAGCGAAAAAAGCCGGCATGACCCCGGTGGATTACACCGTGAAGTCGCTGAAAGAGGGCTCGATTCGCTTTGCGGCCGAGCAGCCGGAAAATGGCAAAAACCACCCGCGTAACCTGTTTATCTGGCGTTCCAACCTGCTGGGCTCCTCCGGTAAAGGCCATGAATACATGCTCAAGTACCTGCTGGGTACCGAGAACGGCATTCAGGGCAAAGACCTGGGCAAGCAGGGCGGCGTGAAGCCGGAAGAAGTCGAATGGCGGGATAACGGCCTCGACGGCAAACTGGATCTGGTGGTGACCCTCGATTTCCGTCTGTCGAGCACCTGTCTCTACTCCGACATCGTGCTGCCGACCGCCACCTGGTACGAAAAAGACGACATGAATACCTCGGATATGCATCCGTTTATTCACCCGCTGTCGGCCGCCGTTGATCCAGCCTGGGAATCGAAGAGCGACTGGGAGATCTATAAAGGTATCGCGAAGAAATTCTCTGAAGTGTGCGTGGGCCACCTCGGTAAAGAAACCGACGTGGTGACCCTGCCGATCCAGCACGACTCCGCCGCGGAAATGGCGCAGCCGCTGGATGTCAAAGACTGGAAAAAAGGCGAATGCGATCTCATCCCCGGGAAAACCGCGCCGCATATTATTCCGGTTGAGCGTGATTACCCGGCGACCTACGAGCGTTTCACCTCGATCGGCCCGCTGCTGGAAACCATCGGCAACGGCGGGAAAGGCATCGCCTGGAACACCCAGAGCGAGATGGATCTGCTGCGTAAGCTCAACTACACCAAGGCGGAAGGCCCGGCGAAAGGCCAGCCGAAGCTGGAAACGGCCATCGACGCCGCGGAAATGATCCTCACCCTGGCCCCGGAAACCAACGGGCAGGTGGCGGTGAAAGCGTGGCAAGCGCTGAGCGAGATCACCGGTCGCGAGCATACACACCTCGCGCTGAACAAAGAAGACGAGAAGATCCGCTTCCGCGACATTCAGGCGCAGCCGCGGAAGATTATCTCCAGCCCGACCTGGTCTGGCCTGGAAGATGAGCATGTCTCCTACAACGCCGGTTACACCAACGTTCACGAGCTGATCCCGTGGCGCACGCTGTCCGGGCGTCAGTCGCTGTATCAGGATCACCAGTGGATGCGCGACTTCGGCGAAAGCCTGCTGGTCTATCGGCCGCCGATTGACACCCGTTCGGTGAAAGCGGTGATGGGCGAGAAGTCCAACGGCAACCCGGAGAAGGCGCTGAACTTCCTGACCCCGCACCAGAAATGGGGTATCCACTCGACCTACAGCGATAACCTGCTGATGCTGACCCTGTCGCGCGGTGGGCCGATTGTCTGGATGAGCGAAGCGGATGCGAAAGATCTGGGTATCGAAGATAACGACTGGATCGAAGTGTTCAACGCCAACGGCGCCCTGACGGCGCGTGCGGTGGTGAGTCAGCGCGTTCCAGCCGGGATGACCATGATGTATCACGCGCAGGAACGTATCGTGAACCTGCCGGGCTCTGAAATCACCGGTCAGCGCGGGGGGATCCATAACTCCGTCACCCGTATTACGCCGAAACCGACCCACATGATCGGCGGCTACGGCCACCTGGCCTATGGCTTTAACTACTACGGCACCGTCGGTTCCAACCGCGATGAGTTTGTGGTGGTACGTAAGATGAAGAACATTAACTGGTTAGATGGCGAAGGCAACGACCAGGTACAGGAGAGCGTAAAATGAAAATTCGTTCACAAGTCGGCATGGTGCTGAATCTCGATAAGTGCATCGGCTGCCACACCTGCTCGGTGACCTGTAAAAACGTCTGGACCAGCCGGGAAGGGATGGAATACGCCTGGTTCAACAACGTGGAAAGTAAGCCGGGCGTCGGTTTCCCGAACGACTGGGAAAACCAGGAAAAATGGAAGGGCGGCTGGATCCGCAAAATCAACGGTAAACTGCAGCCGCGCATGGGCAATCGCGCGATGCTGTTGGGAAAAATCTTCGCCAACCCGCATCTGCCGGGCATCGATGATTACTACGAGCCGTTTGATTATGACTACCAGAATCTGCATAACGCGCCGGAGAGCAAACATCAGCCGATCGCCCGTCCGCGCTCGCTGATCACCGGTCAGCGGATGGACAAGATCACCAGCGGTCCGAACTGGGAAGAGATCCTCGGCGGCGAGTTTGAAAAACGCGCCAAAGATCAGAACTTCGACAACATGCAGAAGGCGATGTACGGCCAGTTCGAAAACACCTTCATGATGTATCTGCCGCGCCTGTGCGAGCACTGCCTGAACCCGGCCTGCGTCGCGACCTGCCCGAGCGGCGCCATCTATAAGCGTGAAGAAGACGGCATTGTACTGATCGACCAGGACAAGTGCCGCGGCTGGCGGATGTGTATCACCGGCTGTCCGTACAAGAAGATCTATTTCAACTGGAAGAGCGGGAAATCCGAGAAATGCATCTTCTGCTACCCGCGTATTGAATCCGGGATGCCGACGGTGTGCTCCGAAACCTGCGTGGGCCGTATCCGCTATCTCGGCGTCCTGCTATACGACGCGGACGCGATTGAAAACGCCGCCAGCACCGAGAACGAGAAAGATCTGTATCAGCGTCAGCTGGACGTGTTCCTCGATCCCAACGATCCGAAAGTGATCGAGCAGGCGCTGAAAGATGGCGTACCGCAGGGGGTCATTGAAGCTGCGCAGCAGTCGCCGGTTTACAAAATGGCGATGGACTGGAAGCTGGCCCTGCCGCTGCACCCGGAATATCGCACCTTGCCAATGGTCTGGTACGTGCCGCCGCTGTCGCCGATTCAGTCCGCCGCCGATGCGGGTGAACTGGGGAGCAACGGGATCCTGCCGGACGTGGAAAGCCTGCGTATTCCGGTGCAATATCTGGCGAACCTGCTGACCGCGGGCGATACCCAGCCGGTACTGCTGGCGCTGAAACGGATGCTGGCGATGCGCCACTATAAGCGTGCGGAAACCGTTGACGGCGTCGTCGATACCCGCGCGCTGGAAGAGGTGGGGCTGAGCGAAGCGCAGGCCCAGGAAATGTATCGCTATCTGGCGATCGCCAACTACGAAGATCGTTTCGTGGTGCCGAGCAGCCATCGTGAACAGGCGCGAGAAGCGTTTCCGGAGAAAAACGGCTGCGGCTTTAGCTTTGGCGATGGCTGCCACGGCTCTGACAGTCAGTTCAACCTGTTCAACAGCCGTCGCATCGACGCCATCGACGTGACCAGCAAAACGGAGCCGCACGCATGATTGAACTCGTGATTGTATCGCGTCTGCTCGAATATCCTGACGCTGCCTTATGGCAGCATCAGCAGGAGATGTTCGAGGCGCTCGCGTCATCAGAGAAACTCAGCAAAGAGGATGCCCACGCGCTGGGCGTTTTCCTGCGCGATTTAGTGGCTCAGGATCCGCTGGACGCCCAGGCGGCCTATAGCGAACTGTTTGACCGCGGCCGGGCCACCTCGCTGCTGCTGTTTGAACATGTCCACGGCGAATCCCGCGATCGCGGGCAGGCGATGGTGGATCTCATGGCGCAGTACGAGCGCCACGGCCTGCTGCTGGATAGCCATGAGCTGCCGGATCATCTGCCGCTATATCTGGAGTATCTGGCGCAGCTGCCGGAAGAGGAAGCGCTTGGCGGCCTGCGGGACGTCGCGCCGATCCTCGGTCTGCTCAGCGCGCGCCTGCAGCAGCGCGAAAGTCGCTATGCGGTGCTGTTCGAGCTGTTGCTGAAGCTGGCCAATACTCAGGTCGACAGCCAGAAGGTGGCGGAGAAGATTGCCGACGAAGCGCGCGACGATACGCCGCAGGCGCTGGACGCCGTCTGGGAAGAAGAACAGGTCAAATTCTTTGCCGACCAGGGCTGCGGCGAGTCGGAAATTTCCGCTCACCAGCGTCGTTTTGCCGGAGCCGTGGCCCCGCAATATCTGAATATCTCTAACGGAGGACAGCAATAATGCACTTCCTGAATATGTTCTTCTTTGACATTTATCCGTACATTGCGGGTTCGGTGTTCCTGATTGGCAGCTGGTTGCGCTATGACTATGGCCAGTACACCTGGCGCGCCGCCTCCAGCCAGATGCTGGACCGTAAGGGGATGAACCTGGCGTCGAACCTGTTCCATATCGGCATCCTGGGTATTTTCGCCGGCCACTTCCTCGGCATGCTGACCCCGCACTGGATGTATGAGTCCTTCCTGCCGATCGACGTCAAGCAGAAGATGGCGATGATCGCCGGCGGCGCCTGCGGCGTGATGACCCTGGTGGGCGGGTTACTGCTGCTCAAGCGTCGTCTGCTCAGCCCGCGCGTTCGCGCCACCACCACCGGAGCGGATATTCTAATCCTCTCGTTGCTGATGGTGCAGTGTGCGCTCGGCCTGCTGACGATCCCGTTCTCCGCTCAGCATATGGACGGCAGTGAAATGATGAAACTGGTCGGCTGGGCGCAGTCGGTGGTGACGTTCCACGGCGGCGCGTCACAGCATCTGGATGGCGTGGCGTTTATTTTCCGCGTTCACCTGGTGCTGGGCATGACCCTGTTCCTGCTGTTCCCGTTCTCCCGTCTGGTTCATATCTGGAGCGCACCGGTCGAATACCTGACGCGCAAATACCAGATTGTCCGCGCCCGTCGCTAACTGGCCCGCGACTGCTCACTGACCCCGCCGCGGCGGGGTTTTTTTTCGCCCCAGCCGAGATTATTCCCTGCGGCGGCAAACAGAATAAGCATCCCACCTAGCAATTGCACCGCGGATAACGCATGGTGGAAGACCAGATAGTCGACCACCATCGCCACCAGCGGATAAATAAAGGAGAGCGAACCGGTAACGGGCGTCGGCAGTTTCTGTATCGCGCTATATAAAAGCTGATACATGATCCCGGTATGGACGATGCCGAGGATCAGCAGATAGCGCCAGGGGAAGCTGGCCGTCAATTCTGGGGCATGCACCAGCGGCAGCAGCATCACGACGCCGACGAGAACCTGAATGAAGGCGATATGCTGCCCGGGGAGCGGATGCAGTTTGCGCGCGATGATGGCGGTCAGGGCATAGAAGAATGCCGCGCCCAGCGCCAGCAACACGCCGGTGGTAAGCCCCTCTTCGTGTGCAGGCGTCAGCTCGCTCGACAGCAGGATCACTACGCCGCCAAAGGCCAGCAGTAACCATCCCCATTTCACGGCGCTGACCCGCTCCCCCAGCACCATCCCCATCAGTACCAGCATAAACGGCTGGGTGTTATAGACCACGGTGGCCATACCGATTGAGATCCGCGAATAGGCGGCAAACAGCAGCAGCCAGTTGACGACCAGCGCCGCGCCGCCAATCACCGCCAGAGCGAGAGTGAAACGCGTTAGCCGGCTGAAGGGCTGGCGGCTTAACACGATAAACACCAGCAGGGTTAGCGCGCCAATCAGGCAGCGCCAGAACACCACATCAGTCAACGGCAAACCAGAGAGCAGCACGAACGCGCCGATCGAGCCGGAGATTATCATTGCCAGGCTCATCTGCCAGACGCCGCGGGTAAGTTGCATTTTTCACCTCCACCATTTTTTAGTTATTGTGCGAAAAACCCTGACAGGGTGATATGGCTGAATTAAGGTAGAAGGGGGGAAATGCCTTTTATAATTAGGTGAAATATATGAATGACGTACTTGATGAAATTGACCGGGCGATCCTCACCTGTCTGACTCAGGATGCCAGAGTTTCGCTCAAGGTCCTGAGCGCGCGAGTGGGGCTGACCTCGCCGAGCACCGCCGAGCGGGTGAAGCGCCTGGAGGAGCGGGGTGTCATTCAGGGCTATGGGGCGCGGGTAAATCTCGCCGCGCTGGGCTATAGCCTGCAGGCGCTGGTGCGGGTCCGTCCGCTGCCTGGGCTGCTGCAGAAGGTGGATAAATATATCCAGGCGATGCCGGAATGTATTGAAAGTGACAAGGTGACCGGGGAAGATTGTTTTGTGATGCGTCTCGTGGTGCGCGATATTGCCCAGCTGGATACCCTGCTGGACGGTCTGGCGGAGTATGCGCAGTGTAACACCTCGGTGGTGAAAAGCTCGCCGGTACAAAGGCGGTTGCCACCGCTGTGAGTTTTTCCGGAGGCGGTGCTGCGCACCTGTTCGGGCTACCAGACGGCACCACCTGTCGCCTCGCTAAGCGAAGCGCGAGCGATGAGACAGCAGAACAGGTGGCTGAGAGTGCAACAGTGGTGGGGGAAGGATTACTCGGCGCTAAAGCGCTTCGCCCTTCGGGCCGTTGCCTGCGGCAACGTTCTCTCGCTTCGCTCGAGTCGAACCTTATTCGAAGCTTCTCATCCTTCCCCGTGGGACAGAATATAGAATATCGTAGAGTAATTGGATTGAGGTGTTTTTTAAGAAGATGGTGGTGGGGAAGGATAACTCGTCGCTATCGCTCCTCGCCCTTCGGGCCGTTGCCTGCGGCAACGTTCTCTCGCTTCGCTCGAGTCGAACCTTAGTCGAAGCTTCTCATCCTTCCCCGTGGGGCAGAATATAGAATACCGTAGGTGGATTATGCTGGGCATGACATGGGGAGATGGTGGTGGGGAAGGATTACTCGGCGCTAAAGCGCCTCGCCCTTCGGGCCGTTGCCTGCGGCAACGTTCTCTCGCTTCGCTCGAGTCGAACCTTAGTCGAAGCTTCTCATCCTTCCCCATGGGGCAGAATATAGAATATCGTAGAGTAATTGGATTGAGGTGTTTTTTAAGAAGATGGTGGTGGGGGAAGGATTCGAACCTTCGAAGTCGATGACGGCAGATTTACAGTCTGCTCCCTTTGGCCGCTCGGGAACCCCACCAGGGGTAAAATCACATTGTAGGCTATTCAGCAAAATGAATGGTGGTGGGGAAAGGATAACTCGTCGCTATCTCTCCTCGCCCTTCGGGCCGTTGCCTGCGGCAACGTTCTCTCGCTGGCGCTCGAGTCGAACCTTAGTCGAAGGTTCTTACCCTTCCCGCTAAGTGCAAACATCGTTTACGCTTGTCGGGGAAACCATATCACTGTAGTGAATAATGGTGGTGGGGGAAGGATTCGAACCTTCGAAGTCGATGACGGCAGATTTACAGTCTGCTCCCTTTGGCCGCTCGGGAACCCCACCACGGGGTAATGCTTGGTACTGGCCTGCTTCCTTCTCGGGAAGCGGGGCGCATCATACCAAATGATGCGCCCCTGTAAAGCATTCGTTTGACAAAAATAAACTGGTTGCCTGATTTTTACGCGTAACGCCGTAAAGCTAACCAATTCATTTCTCAGTCGATTAAAGAATAATCGTCCGGTTACCGTAAACGAAGACGCGCTGCGCCAGTACCTGATACAGCGCCCGGCTCAAGACGTTTTTTTCGACATCGCGCCCAGCGCGCATCATATCTTCTGCGGTATAAGTATGATCGACGTGAATCACGTCCTGCATGATGATCGGGCCTTCATCCAGATTGTCATTCACGTAGTGGGCGGTAGCGCCAATGATTTTCACGCCGCGCTCATAGGCCTGATGATAGGGACGGGCGCCGATAAACGCCGGCAAAAACGAATGGTGGATATTGATGATTTTGTTCGGGAAGCGGGCGACAAATTCTGGCGTCAGGACGCGCATATACTTGGCCAGCACCACGTAATCCGGTTCGTGGGCGGCGATAGCATCGCCCATCCGCTGATCGTGTTCTTCGCGGCTCAGTCCTTCATGGCTGACCAGCTCAAACGGAATACCAAAGCGCTCCACCAACGAGCGCAGGGTGTCATGGTTGCCGATAACCGCGGCAATATCGACATCCAGCCCGCCGTAGTTGGCTTTCATCAGCAGATCGCCCAGACAGTGCGCCTCTTTCGTCACCAGAATCACCACCCGGCGACGGCCTGCCGGATTCAGTTCGCGGATGGAGCCTTCAGGCAGGGCGCTGTCGAGATCGGCCAGCAGAGTAGCGTCGTTAAAAATGCCTTCCAGTTCGGTGCGCATAAAGAAACGACCGGTACGGTGGTCAACAAACTCATTGTTCTGCACAATGTTGAGTTCATGCTTGTAGCAGATATTGGTGATACGCGCGATGAGGCCTTTCTGATCAGGGCAAATAGTGCGTAGTACTTTACGTTGTAATGAATGCATCGCGAGGAAAATCCTGTAATGTTTGCAAGCGCTGCGCCAGCGTTACTGGCCGCAGCATTTTTTAAATTTTTTACCTGAGCCGCAGGGGCAGGGGTCGTTACGGCCAATCAGCGGTCGTGTCCCGTCGATATAGTACCACTGTCCATTTTCTTTTAAGAATCTGGAACGTTCAATAATGGCGCCAGGGCGGTTATTGTCATTAAAGCGGGCGACAAAGCTGACAAAACCTTCATTTGGAGCTCGCCCCTCATCACTGGCGAACAGGGTTAAGCCCAGCCATTCGGTCTGGGAAAACCCTTTCTCCAGCTCGGCGCGAAATTGCTGCGCCTGACAGGACGGGTGCCAGGTTTTGATTAGATAGTCAGCGTCTTTCATGACGAACGCGCTATAACGGGAGCGCATAAGCTGTGACGGGCCCGGCGCAAGCTCAGCGCCGGACAGATATCGCTGGCAACATGAGCTATACTCCAGTGCGCTGCCACAGGGGCATAATTGCGACAAAACTGCCTCCATGGAAGAAAGAGTAACGGCGCTTCTACGCCAAAGGGCATTATGTTAACTGAGCCGTGACAATGTTGCCACGCTCAGAGTGGAAGGATAGTTATTAGTACTAATGAGAAAGCTTAAAATTGGTCTGGCGCTAGGTGCGGGAGCAGCTCGCGGATGGTCGCACATTGGCGTCATCAACGCCCTCCAGCGGGCCGGTATTGAGATTGATATCGTAGCCGGTTGTTCTATCGGTTCGCTGGTAGGGGCGGCGTATGCCTGTAACCGACTCCCGGCACTCGAATCATGGGTCTGCTCATTCAGCAACTGGGATGTCCTGAAGCTGATGGATCTCTCCTGGCGCAGGGGGGGACTGCTGCTGGGGGAAAAGGTATTCAATCATTACCGCCGCATTATGCCCGTCACCGAGATTGAACGCTGCGAGCGCCGGTTTGCTGCTGTTGCCACCAATTTAAGCACCGGTAGGGAGCTGTGGTTTACCGAAGGCGATCTACATTTAGCCATTCGCGCCTCCTGCAGTATGCCGGGGTTAATGTCGCCAGTAAGGCATAATGGTTACTGGCTGGTCGATGGCGCGGTGGTCAATCCGGTTCCTGTGTCGCTCACCCGGGCAATGGGAGCGGATATTGTGATTGCCGTCGACCTGCAACATGATGCCCATCTTATGCAGCAGGATTTGTTCTCCCTTGAAACGCCGCGGCAGGAAGCGGAAGAGAAGGAGGGGCCATGGCATACTCGTCTGCGCGCGCGCTTGACGCGAATGAGTTCCCGCCGTACGGCCGTGACGCCGACGGCGATGGAGATCATGACCACCTCTATCCAGGTACTGGAAAACCGTCTTAAACGCAATCGTATGGCGGGTGACCCGCCGGATATCCTGTTGCAGCCATACTGTCCGCAAGTTTCGACGCTTGATTTTCATCGCGCCGGAGAGGCGATCGCCGCGGGGCAACTGGCGGTAGAAAAGAAAATGGATGAATTATTACCATTAGTGCGTACAGCCGTTTGACGTACGAGTTACTGACTTAAGCAAATTCTGACAGGCGATAGTGAGAATAGCGTGCCACTATTGAATTATCGTCAGCCAGGGGAGATATCATGACGCAGCCATTGGCGGGAAAACAGATTCTGATAGTTGAAGACGAACCCGTTTTCCGCTCACTCTTGCATGGATGGCTGACCTCGCTGGGAGCAACAACTTTCCAGGCGGAAGATGGCAAGGATGCCCTGCATAAAATGACGGAGGTGCATCCGGACCTGATGATTTGCGACATTTCTATGCCGAGAATGAACGGTCTGGAGCTGGTGGAAACGCTGCGTAACCGCGGCGAACAGTTACCGATCCTGATGATCTCCGCCACCGAAAACATGGCGGATATAGCTAAAGCGTTGCGACTTGGCGTCCAGGACGTGCTGTTAAAGCCAGTAAAAGATTTCGATCGCCTGCGCGAGACCGTTTACGCCTGCCTCTATCCCGCGATGTTCAGTTCGCGCGTGGAAGAGGAAGAGCGTTTATTTGAGGACTGGGATGCGCTGGTCAGTAATCCCATCGCCGCTTCAAGACTATTGCAGGAATTACAGCCGCCGGTGCAACAGGAAATGTCGCACTGCCGTATTCATTATCGACAACTGGTGTCGGCAGACAAGCCCGGTCTGGTACTCGATATCGCGCCGCTTTCGGAAAATGATTTGGCTTTCTATTGTCTGGATGTCACACGCGCAGGCGATAATGGCGTGTTGGCAGCATTATTGCTGCGCGCGTTGTTTAATGGTCTGCTGCAGGAGCAACTGGCGCACCAGGGACAACGGCTACCAGAAATGGGAAGTTTGTTAAAACAGGTGAATCAACTGCTGCGTCAGGCAAATCTTCCGGGCCAGTTCCCTCTGTTAGTAGGGTATTACCACAGCGGGCTGAAAAATTTAATTCTGGTGTCAGCGGGACTTAATGGCACGCTGAATACGGGGAGCATCAAATTCAGATTAGTAATGGCGTTCCTTTGGGGACGCTGGGTGATGCTTATCTTAACCAAATTAGCCAACGCTGCACCTCGTGGCAGTGCCAAATTTGGGGGCTGGCGGTCGTTTACGCTTAATGTTGTCTGCGGAATGAGCAATTGCGTTTATATCTAAGCAGACGGGATTACCTCTTGCCCTTTAGCGGTGGTAACATCGAGCAGTTTTATGCGTAAAAGTCCTAATTCGAGGCTATCGGCAGCTTTTCAGACCAGTGAATACGCGGTTGACTGATATACTCGACACGTTATTTGTAACGAGAAGTTTAAAAAACAAACAGTCCAGGAGATTTCAATGGCTGCCCTTAATTCTAAAGTCAGAAAAGCGGTTATCCCGGTTGCGGGATTAGGCACCAGGATGCTGCCGGCCACCAAAGCGATTCCAAAAGAAATGCTGCCGCTGGTAGATAAGCCGTTAATTCAGTACGTTGTTAATGAATGTATCGCTGCAGGAATTACTGAAATTGTTCTGGTAACGCACTCGTCGAAAAACTCTATCGAAAACCATTTCGATACCAGTTTTGAGCTGGAAGCGATGCTGGAAAAACGTGTAAAACGCCAGCTGCTGGAAGAAGTGCAGTCTATTTGCCCGCCGCACGTGACTATTATGCAAGTTCGTCAGGGCCTGGCGAAAGGTCTGGGTCACGCGGTGCTGTGCGCCCATCCGGTAGTGGGAGATGAGCCGGTCGCGGTTATTCTGCCAGACGTTATTCTGGATGAATATGAATCCGATCTGAGCCGCGATAACCTCGCTGAGATGATCTCTCGCTTCGATGAGACTGGCGCCAGCCAGATTATGGTTGAACCTGTCGAAGACGTAACCGCTTATGGCGTGGTTGACTGCAAAGGCGAATCCCTGAAGCCGGGCGAAAGCGTACCGATGGTGGGCGTGGTTGAGAAGCCAAAAGCTGACGTTGCGCCGTCCAACCTGGCGGTGGTGGGGCGTTATGTCCTCAGCGCCGATATCTGGCCGCTGCTGGCGAAAACCCCTCCGGGCGCTGGTGATGAAATTCAGCTGACTGACGCCATTGATATGCTGATCGAGAAAGAAACGGTTGAAGCTTATCATATGAAAGGCAAGAGCCATGACTGCGGTAATAAGCTTGGCTACATGCAGGCGTTTGTCGAATATGGTATTCGTCACAAAACGCTGGGCGACGATTTTAAAGCCTGGCTGGAAACGGCGGTAGCGAAGTAATCCGCCGCGCGGTTGAAAGTACAAACCGGGAGCGCATCTGCGACTCCCGGTTTTTTTATATCGGCCCTGAGGGCAAAAAAAATCCCGCCGCAGCGGGATTTTTTATAGCGATCAACGGAGATTAGATCAGGAAATCGTCCAGTGATTTACCTTGCTCATCCATTGCTTTTTTGATCACAGCCGGGGTACGGCCCTGACCGGTCCAGGTTTTGGTTTCACCATTTTCGTCAACATAGCTATATTTAGCCGGACGTGCAGCACGCTTGGTTTTGGTACCGGCTTTAACGGCAGCCATGGTGCTCAGCAGTTCATTCGGATCAATACCGTCAGCAATCAGCATTTCACGGTATTGCTGCAGCTTACGCGTACGCTCTTCAATTTCTGCCGCGGCAGCGTTTTCTTCTTCACGGCGCTCGTTAACGACGACTTCTAATTTTTCCAGCATTTCTTCGAGCGTTTCCAGGGTGCATTCTCTTGCCTGCGCACGAAGAGTACGGATGTTGTTCAAAATTTTAAGTGCTTCGCTCATTGTAGTAATCTCAAACTTATATTGTGGGGTGGTTTGTTGAACTAATAATAGAGCGATAAAATGCGTTGTGCAATAGGGGGGAATGTAAGGAATTCAAAATTACTGGTTATTTGTCGCGAGAATTAATTAATTTAAGTTAAAATTCCCGTGCCGCTTCACATCTTTCATCGCTTATAGCGATGAGGCGAAGGCAAGCTAAAACATTGAGACGGTATGCTTTTTGAGAGGTTCAGTGAGAGAAATGATCCTTTACATGGGTAAATAACCCTCGTCAGTATTAGCGCATTTTTGGTTACAAGGCTTAATATAAAACAACCGGCAGCCCTGCTTATAGCCCATGGGCAACCGGTCTATAAGCACGAAAAGACAATGGTTACCGCGCCAGTAGCGTAACGGGGCGTACAAATAGTGGCCCTGAAAATTCAATTCATCTTCTTAATCCTTTCGGTTTGCAGGCCCTTCAGCTTCGCGACAATACCCCTGCTGAAAGCGCGGCTGTGCGCATAAAATATGGTACAATCGTCGCCGCGATAAAACACTTTGATTGGGGTCACGCAGCCGATGGCACAACTTTATTTCTACTACTCTGCAATGAATGCAGGTAAGTCGACCGCTCTGTTGCAATCTTCGTACAATTACCAGGAGCGGGGGATGCGTACCGTCGTTTATACCGCTGAGATTGATGACCGCTTTGGCGCCGGAAAAGTCAGTTCACGTATCGGGCTCTCCTCGCCGGCCCGATTGTATAATCCACAGACCTCGTTATTTGACGATATTGCGGCGGAGCACCAGCTAAAGCCGATTCACTGCGTGCTGGTGGATGAAAGCCAGTTTCTGACGCGTGAACAGGTTCATGAGCTGTCCGAAGTTGTCGATACGCTGGATATTCCGGTGCTTTGCTATGGGTTGCGGACGGACTTTCGTGGTGAGCTCTTTACCGGCAGCCAGTATTTACTGGCCTGGTCAGATAAGCTGGTTGAGCTGAAAACGATCTGCTTCTGCGGCCGCAAGGCCAGCATGGTATTGCGCCTCGATCAGGAGGGGCGTCCTTATAATGAGGGTGAGCAGGTCGTCATCGGCGGTAATGAGCGGTACGTATCGGTCTGCCGTAAGCATTATAAAGAGGCGCTGAGCGTCGGTTCGTTAACCAAGGTACAAAACCAGCACCGTCCCTGCTGATACCCTCAGAAGCTCGTACAGGCGCCTGTGGGCGCCTTTTTTATGTCTGCTATAGGTTGGCGTAGCTGGCGATAAAGAATGGCTGATAGCGGGGATAAAAAAAGCCCCGTCAGGTGACGGGGCTTGTCGCGATGCTATCGCTGTTGGTTAAGCGGATTTTTTCGCTTTTTTCTCAGCCTTTACCGGAGCAACTTCGGCTTTCGCACCGGCTTCGCCTTCGACGAATTCGCGGCCGTAGTAGGTATCCAGCAGGATCTGTTTCAGTTCGGAGATCAGCGGGTAGCGCGGGTTAGCGCCGGTGCACTGGTCATCGAATGCATCTTCAGACAGTTTATCAACGTGGGCCAGGAAGTCAGCTTCCTGAACGCCAGCTTCGCGGATAGATTTCGGAATACCCAGCTCAGCTTTAATGCTTTCCAGCCATGCCAGCAGTTTCTCGATTTTCGCTGCGGTGCGGTCGCCTGGTGCGGAGAGGCCCAGGTGATCGGCGATTTCAGCGTAACGACGACGAGCCTGCGGACGGTCGTACTGGCTGAACGCGGTCTGCTTGGTCGGGTTGTCATTCGCGTTATAGCGGATAACGTTGCAGATCAGCAGGGCGTTGGCCAGACCGTGCGGAATATGGAACTGGGAGCCCAGTTTGTGCGCCATCGAGTGACACACGCCGAGGAAGGCGTTAGCGAACGCGATACCGGCGATAGTCGCGGCACTGTGTACGCGCTCACGGGCAACCGGGTTCTTGGAACCTTCGTGATAGGAAGCCGGCAGGTACTCTTTCAGCAGTTTCAGTGCCTGCAGCGCCTGGCCGTCAGAGAACTCAGAAGCCAGTACGGAAACGTAAGCTTCCAGGGCGTGAGTCACCGCATCCAGACCACCGAACGCACACAGCGATTTCGGCATATCCATCACCAGGTTGGCATCGACAATGGCCATATCCGGGGTCAGCGCGTAGTCTGCCAGCGGGTATTTCTGACCGGTCGCGTCATCGGTCACCACGGCGAACGGCGTAACTTCAGAACCGGTACCGGAAGTGGTAGTGATCGCCACCATCTTGGCTTTGACGCCCATTTTCGGGAACTTGTAGATACGTTTACGGATATCCATAAAGCGCAGCGCCAGTTCTTCGAAGTGGGTTTCCGGATGTTCGTACATGACCCACATGATTTTCGCCGCATCCATCGGGGAACCGCCGCCCAGGGCGATGATCACGTCTGGTTTAAAGGAGTTCGCCAGGTCGGCACCTTTACGTACGATGGTCAGCGTCGGGTCAGCTTCAACTTCGAAGAAGACTTCCGTCTCAACACCCGCAGCTTTCAGTACGGAAGTGATCTGATCGGCATAGCCGTTGTTGAACAGGAAGCGGTCAGTCACGATCAGCGCGCGTTTGTGACCATCGGTAATCACTTCATCCAGTGCGATTGGCAGGGAGCCACGACGGAAGTAGATAGATTTCGGAAGTTTGTGCCACAACATGTTTTCAGCTCGCTTAGCAACGGTTTTCTTGTTGATCAGGTGTTTCGGACCAACGTTTTCAGAGATGGAGTTACCACCCCAGGAACCACAACCCAGAGTCAGGGAAGGCGCGAGTTTGAAGTTGTACAGGTCACCGATACCACCCTGAGAAGCCGGGGTGTTGATCAGGATACGCGCGGTTTTCATCATTTGGCCGAAGTAAGCCACGCGAGCCGGCTGGTTGTCCTGGTCGGTGTACAGGCAAGAGGTGTGACCGATACCGCCCATGGCGACCAGTTTTTCTGCTTTGGCTACCGCGTCTTCGAAATCTTTTGCACGGTACATAGCCAGCGTCGGAGACAGTTTTTCGTGAGCAAACGGCTCGCTCTCGTCAACGTTGGTCACTTCACCAATCAGAATTTTGGTGGTGGCCGGCACGGTGAAGCCTGCCAGTTCAGCGATTTTGGCCGCTGGCTGACCAACGATAGCCGCGTTCAGCGCGCCATTTTTCAGGATAATGTCCTGAACGGCTTTCAGCTCTTTACCCTGCAGCAGGTAGCCGCCGTGGCTGGCGAAACGTTCGCGAACCGCGTCATAGACTGAATCAACCACCACAACGGACTGCTCAGAAGCACAGATCACGCCGTTATCGAAGGTTTTAGACATCAGTACGGACGCTACGGCACGTTTGATGTCGGCGGTTTCATCAATGACTACCGGGGTGTTACCGGCGCCGACGCCGATAGCAGGTTTACCGGAGCTGTATGCTGCTTTCACCATGCCTGGACCACCGGTCGCCAGGATCAGGTTGATGTCCGGGTGATGCATCAGCGCGTTAGACAGTTCTACAGACGGCTGATCGATCCAGCCAATCAGGTCCTTCGGCGCGCCGGCCGCGATGGCAGCCTGCAGCACGATATCAGCCGCTTTGTTGGTGGCTTCTTTTGCACGCGGGTGCGGAGAGAAAATGATGGCGTTACGCGTTTTCAGACTGATGAGCGATTTGAAAATGGCTGTTGAAGTCGGGTTAGTGGTCGGTACGATACCGCAGATGATGCCGATAGGCTCAGCAATAGTGATGGTGCCAAAGGTGTCGTCTTCTGACAGAACGCCACAGGTTTTTTCGTCTTTATAAGCGTTGTAAATGTATTCGGAAGCGAAGTGGTTTTTGATCACTTTGTCTTCAACGATACCCATGCCGGATTCGGCTACGGCCATTTTGGCGAGAGGGATTCGAGCATCTGCAGCGGCCAGAGCGGCGGCGCGGAAGATTTTGTCGACTTGTTCTTGAGTGAAACTGGCATATTCACGCTGGGCTTTCTTGACACGCTCAACAAGCGCGTTCAGTTCAGCGATATTAGTAACAGCCATAATGCTCTCCTGATAATGTTAAACTTTTTTAGTAAATCAGTCGCTCGATTCGACATTATAGACAGGCCGTTAACAGCTTGCATGTAAATGTTTATGTAGAAAAATCAGGGCGCTGTTTCACCGATTTACTAAAAAAGCTTTATCTCTTTCGCTTTCAGGTACTGCTGCCTTCCACTCTGTTGGTGTCATCAAGATTACTCACTTCTGAGTACAAATTACGTGATTTAGATCAAGTATTGTCGCTGCTGATACCTTTCAGCTGGCTGCTTTTTGACCGGTTCGATCAAGTGTGATGGGAGGGTTTTGAAATTAAAAAAACGATTAGCATTAAATATACAAATGGCTAACATTCGATACATATCACCGGGTTATGCATATTTATAATGAATATTGCAGGTAAAAAGCGTATGTTTCGCGCAGTTATTTTATGCTGTTAACAGTCAACCGCCAATTTTGATGATGCTGCGGAGCCCAATGTGACTCAATCACTGTTCGATTTTTCTGCATATTTCAAGTTTTTCATCGGCTTATTTGCCCTGGTTAACCCGGTTGGCATTATTCCGGTATTCATCAGTATGACCAGCTATCAGCCGGCTGCGGTGCGTAATAAGACCAACCTCACCGCCAACCTGTCGGTGGCGATCATCCTCCTGACGTCGCTGTTCCTCGGCGATGGCATTCTGCAGATTTTCGGTATCTCCATTGACTCCTTCCGTATCGCCGGCGGCATCCTGGTGGTGACCATCGCGATGTCGATGATCAGCGGTAAGCTCGGCGAAGATAAGCAGAACAAGCAGGAAAAGTCGGAGACGGCGGTCCGGGAGAGCATCGGCGTCGTTCCTCTCGCGCTACCATTAATGGCCGGGCCAGGGGCAATCAGTTCAACTATCGTCTGGGGGACCCGGTACCACTCCTGGGTGCATCTGGTCGGGTTCTCACTGGCGATAGCGGTATTTGCCCTCTGCTGCTGGGGGATTTTCCGTATGGCGCCGTGGCTGGTCCGTTTGCTGGGGCAGACGGGAATCAACGTCATCACCCGTATTATGGGCCTGTTGCTGATGGCCCTCGGCATTGAGTTTATTGTGACCGGGATTAAAGCACTTTTCCCAGGACTGCTGAGTTAGTTCGTCGCCAGCAGGCGGGGAGTCTCGCTTCACGCCTGCGCGATTATTAGCAAAACCTATTAGCCAGCGCGAAACTGGCGGTAGGGATAATATTTTGCGATATCGCTATTAATTTCATATTTTTCATTAAGATATGAAATATTTCTCTTAACATTCTCCTCACGCCTCCCCCTCCTGTGATGTTATTTTCTTCACATCATTCTCTGGTACTTGCTGTCGGATCATCGAAATGATATTAGTAATTTTAACAAGGCGGCAGATGAATGTGCTAAAAAGTAATCTATTGTTAAATTTTTGTACAAAAAACCATCTTGCGGTCGCTGCTCAGTATGTTGGCTGATGAAATTATCGTAATAGACTGATAAATAACGATACTTTTACATCGACGTTTTATGGCAAACGCTTGTCACGCTGGCAAAACCGGCAATAAAAGAGAATTCGGTAACATATTTGCAAATTGCATTGGCGGAGGTGTTTATCTTTTGGTTCTTTCCGCCGTTATCGTCTGCTGAATTATGTACGCAAATGAGAATTATTTTTAATTAACTCATTTCGCCAGAACGACCCTCCAGCGAGGGCAACGAATCGACGTTAAGACTGCCGTTCGAGCGGTCGTAATAAATAAGTCGGTGATAGCAATCTGCCAATCGCAAACTCCTGCGTTGGACAGAACCCGAAAACGGGAAAAACAGGCTGGTTAAAAAACCAGTAATTATAATGACTGGAGTTACAACACAATGACCATCATCACTAAAAAGCGTTTAATCGCCGCGGGAGTGCTATCCGCACTGATCGCCGGCAATATGGCAATGGCAGCGGATGTCCCGGCTGGTGTGCAGCTGGCAGAGAAGCAAACCCTGGTACGTAATAGCGGCGCCGAGCCGCAATCGCTGGACCCAAATAAAATCGAAGGGGTGCCTGAGGCCAATATTAGCCGCGACCTGTTCGAAGGTTTGCTGAATACTTCGCCGAAAGATGGCCACCCGATCCCTGGCGTGGCGGAGAGCTGGGATAATAAAGATTTTAAAGTCTGGACCTTCCATCTGCGTAAAGATGCAAAATGGTCTAACGGCGAGCCGGTTACCGCCCAGGACTTCGTATACAGCTGGCAGCGTCTGGTGGATCCGAAAACAGCTTCTCCTTATGCCAGCTATCCGCAATATGGTCATATCGTTAACGTCGACGAAATCATTGACGGCAAGAAAGCGCCGAGCGAGCTGGGCGTAAAAGCCATTGACGACCACACGCTGGAAGTCACCCTCAGCGAACCGGTACCCTATTTTTATAAACTGCTGGTTAACCCGGCGATGTCTCCCGTCTACAAACCGGCCATCGAAAAATTTGGCGAAAAGTGGACGCAGCCTGGCAATATCGTTACCAACGGCGCGTATACTCTGAAAGACTGGGTGGTCAACGAGCGGATCGTGATGGAGCGTAACCCGCACTATTGGGATAATGCTAAAACCGTCATTAACACCGTTACCTGGCTGCCGACATCTTCCGAAGTGACCTATGTTAACCGCTACCGCAGCGGTGAACTGGACATGACTTATAACCAGCTGCCGATCGAACTCTTCCAGAAGCTGAAAAAAGAGATCCCCAACGAGCTGCACGTTGACCCCTATCTGTGTACCTATTATTACGAAATCAACAACCAGAAGGCCCCGTTCACCGACGTGCGCGTGCGTACCGCGCTGAAGCTGGGTCTGGATCGCGATATTATTGCTAATAAGGTGAAAGGACAGGGCGATCTGCCGGCCTACGGCTACACCCCACCGTATACCGATGGCGCGAAGCTGAGCGAGCCGGAATGGTTTACCTGGTCGCAGGAAAAACGCAACGAAGAAGCGAAAAAACTGCTGGCCGAAGCCGGCTATAGCGCCGATAAACCGTTGACCTTCAACCTGCTGTATAACACCTCTGATTTGCACAAGAAGCTGGCGATTGCCGCCGCCTCGCTGTGGCGTAAAAACCTGGGCATTGACGTGAAGCTGGTCAACCAGGAGTGGAAAACGTTCCTCGATACCCGTCATCAGGGCACCTATGACGTGGCGCGTGCGGGCTGGTGCGCCGACTATAACGAGCCAACCTCTTTCCTGAACACCATGCTCTCTGACAGTTCAATGAACACCGCGCACTATAAGAGCCCGGCGTTCGACAAGATTATGGCTGAATCCGTAAAAGCATCCGATGAAGCGCAGCGCACGGCGGCCTATGCGAAAGCAGAGCAGCAGCTGGACAAAGACAGCGCGATCGTACCGGTCTATTACTACGTTAACGCCCGCCTGGTGAAACCGTGGGTCGGTGGCTATACCGGTAAAGACCCGATGGATAACGTCTATACCAAAGACCTCTACGTTATCAAACATTAATGGCAATACGTGGAGCGGGTCTCGGCTCGCTCCATCGTGTCTTATTTGAGAGCAGTGCAAAGGCACACGCCAGAAGGTACGGGCAATGTTAAAATTTATCTTACGTCGCTGTCTGGAAGCGATTCCGACGCTATTTATTCTTATCACCATCTCATTCTTCATGATGCGTCTGGCGCCGGGAAGTCCTTTTACCGGGGAGCGCACGCTACCGCCGGAAGTCATGGCGAATATTGAAGCAAAATACCATTTAAACGACCCTATCATGACGCAGTACTTCAATTATCTGAAGCAGCTGGCGCATGGCGATTTTGGTCCCTCTTTTAAATACAAAGATTATTCCGTCAACGATCTGGTGGCCGCCAGCTTCCCGGTTTCAGCGAAACTGGGCTTCGCCGCCTTTTTACTGGCGGTGGTGATCGGCGTTGCCGCCGGGGTGATAGCCGCCCTGAAGCAAAATACCCGCTGGGACTACGCGGTGATGGGGGTAGCCATGACTGGCGTGGTTATTCCGAGCTTTGTGGTCGCGCCGCTGCTGGTGATGATCTTTGCCATTACCCTGCACTGGCTGCCGGGCGGCGGCTGGAACGGCGGGGCGCTGAAATTTATGATCCTGCCGATGGTGGCGCTTTCCCTGGCCTATATCGCCAGCATCGCGCGTATCACCCGCGGCTCAATGATTGAAGTGCTGCACTCTAACTTTATCCGCACCGCGCGGGCGAAGGGGCTGCCGATGCGTCGCATTATTCTGCGCCATGCGCTGAAGCCGGCGCTGCTGCCGGTGCTCTCCTATATGGGGCCAGCTTTCGTGGGCATCATCACCGGCTCAATGGTCATTGAAACCATTTACGGCCTGCCGGGGATCGGCCAGCTGTTCGTTAACGGGGCGCTTAACCGCGACTACTCGCTGGTGCTCAGCCTGACGATCCTCGTTGGCGCCCTGACTATCCTGTTCAACGCCATCGTTGACGTGCTGTACGCCGTTATCGATCCGAAGATTCGCTACTGAAGCCGGAGTTCGCCATGATGTTAAGTAAGAAAAATAGCGAGGCGCTGGAAAACTTCAGTGAGAAGCTGGAAGTGGAGGGGCGTAGCCTCTGGCAGGACGCGCGTCGCCGCTTTATGCATAACCGCGCCGCGGTGACCAGCCTGATTATGCTGGTGCTTATTGCGCTGTTCGTTACCTTCGCGCCGATGGTGTCGTCGTTCTCCTACTTCGATACCGACTGGGGCATGATGTCCAATGCCCCGGATATGGCCTCCGGCCACTACTTCGGAACCGACTCCTCCGGGCGCGACCTGCTGGTGCGCGTAGCGATCGGCGGGCGCATTTCGCTGATGGTCGGGGTGGCGGCGGCGCTGGTGGCGGTGATCCTCGGCACGCTGTACGGTTCTCTCTCCGGTTATCTCGGCGGCAAAGTGGATTCGGTCATGATGCGTCTGCTGGAGATCCTCAACTCCTTCCCGTTTATGTTCTTCGTCATCCTGCTGGTGACCTTTTTTGGTCAGAATATCCTGCTGATCTTTGTCGCCATCGGAATGGTGTCCTGGCTGGATATGGCGCGTATCGTGCGCGGGCAGACGCTAAGCCTGAAGCGCAAAGAGTTTATCGAAGCCGCGCAGGTCGGCGGGGTCTCGACGGCGAGCATCGTTCTGCGCCATATCGTCCCCAACGTGCTGGGGGTGGTGGTGGTGTATGCCTCGCTGCTGGTCCCCAGCATGATCCTCTTCGAATCCTTCCTCAGTTTCCTGGGACTGGGGACGCAGGAGCCGCTCAGCAGCTGGGGGGCATTGCTCAGCGATGGCGCCAACTCAATGGAAGTTTCGCCCTGGCTACTGTTGTTCCCGGCGGGTTTCCTGGTGGTGACCCTGTTCTGTTTCAACTTTATCGGCGATGGTCTGCGTGATGCCCTCGACCCGAAAGACCGCTAAGGAGCGCTGCCATGACCATGATTGAAACGGCAAAAGCGCCGCAAGCGCAGAGCCACAGCGGGCTACTGCTGGACGTGAAAGATCTTCGCGTCACCTTTAAAACGCCGGATGGCGACGTCACCGCCGTCAATGATCTGAACTTCACCCTGCAGGCGGGCGAGACGCTCGGCATTGTGGGCGAATCGGGCTCCGGTAAATCGCAAACCGCCTTCGCCCTGATGGGACTGCTGGCGGCCAACGGTCGCATCGGGGGTTCCGCCACCTTTAACGGTCGGCAAATCCTCAATTTGCCCGAGCGTGAGCTGAACAAACTGCGCGCTGAACAAATCTCAATGATTTTCCAGGATCCGATGACCTCTCTTAACCCCTATATGCGGGTGGGCGAGCAGTTAATGGAAGTCCTGATGCTGCATAAAGGGCTGAGTAAAGCCGAAGCGTTTGAAGAGTCGGTGAAGATGCTCGACGCGGTAAAAATGCCGGAAGCGCGTAAGCGCATGAAAATGTTCCCGCACGAGTTCTCCGGGGGCATGCGTCAGCGCGTGATGATTGCCATGGCGCTGCTGTGCCGGCCCCGGCTGCTGATTGCGGATGAACCGACCACTGCCCTGGACGTCACCGTGCAGGCGCAGATCATGACGCTGTTGAATGAGCTTAAACGCGAATTCAACACGGCCATTATCATGATCACCCACGACCTTGGGGTGGTGGCAGGGATCTGCGATAAAGTGCTGGTGATGTACGCCGGGCGCACCATGGAGTACGGTCAGGCGCGCGATGTCTTCTATCAACCGTCGCACCCATACTCTATTGGGCTGTTGAATGCGGTTCCACGTCTGGATGCGGAAGGCGATGCGTTGTTGACCATTCCCGGCAACCCACCGAACCTGCTGCGATTGCCGAAAGGCTGTCCATTCCAGCCGCGCTGCCCGCATGCCATGGAGCAGTGCAGCAGCGCGCCGCCGCTGGAATCGTTCGCGCCAGGCCGCCTGCGCGCCTGCTTTAAACCGGTGGGGGATCTGCTATGAACGCCGTAACTGAACAACGAAAAGTCCTGCTCGAAATTGCCGACCTGAAGGTGCACTTCGATATCAAAGATGGCAAGCAGTGGTTCTGGCAGCCGTCGAAAACGCTGAAAGCGGTGGATGGCGTGACGCTGCGCCTTTACGAGGGGGAAACCCTCGGTGTGGTAGGGGAGTCGGGCTGCGGCAAATCGACCTTCGCCCGCGCCATTATTGGTCTGGTGAAAGCGACCGATGGCAAAGTGGCCTGGCTGGGTAAAGATCTGCTGGGCATGAAGCAGGAAGAGTGGCGCGACGTGCGCAGCGATATCCAGATGATCTTCCAGGATCCGCTGGCCTCGCTGAACCCGCGCATGACCATCGGAGAAATTATCGCCGAACCGCTGCGTACCTATCATCCGAAGATGCCCCGTCAGGAAGTGCGCGATCGCGTCAAAGCGATGATGATGAAAGTTGGGTTGCTGCCCAACCTGATCAACCGCTATCCGCACGAGTTCTCCGGCGGTCAGTGTCAGCGTATCGGCATCGCGCGGGCGCTGATCCTTGAGCCAAAGCTGATTATCTGCGATGAGCCGGTCTCCGCGCTTGACGTGTCGATTCAGGCGCAGGTCGTCAACCTGCTGCAGCAACTGCAGCGTGAGATGGGGCTATCGCTGATATTTATCGCTCACGATCTGGCGGTGGTTAAGCATATCTCCGATCGGGTTCTGGTAATGTATCTGGGCCATGCGGTGGAGCTGGGGACTTACGACGAGGTGTACCATAATCCGCTGCATCCCTATACCAAAGCGCTGATGTCGGCGGTGCCGATCCCCGATCCTGATCTCGAGAAAACGAAAACTATCCAACTGCTGGAAGGCGAATTACCCTCGCCGATTAATCCGCCCTCAGGCTGCGTATTCCGCACCCGCTGTCCGCTTGCCGGACCGGAGTGCGCCAAAACCCGCCCGGTGCTGGAAGGCAGTTTCCGCCATGCGGTTTCCTGCCTTAAGGTAGACCCGTTATAATCTCAGGGGCTGACGCAGGTCAGCCCTTTTTTTTTGCGAGGTTAACGAAGTGGGTATGCTTTCTGCCGCTCGTCTGCGGCTTTATCATTTACTTTTCGATCAGAACCGACGTTCCGGCCGCCGCTTTGAAGGGCTGTGCGGACTTTTCGCCCTGCTCAGCGTACTGGTGATATTTATCGAGTCGGGACTGGGCACGCAATATCACCTGACATTAGATGAATGGCATATTTTCGTCTGGCTGGAGCTGCTGGTGACCGCGGTCTTTACCCTGGAATA
Organism: Klebsiella sp. KPN54798; assembly: GCF_021184225.1. Taxonomy (NCBI): domain Bacteria; kingdom Pseudomonadati; phylum Pseudomonadota; class Gammaproteobacteria; order Enterobacterales; family Enterobacteriaceae; genus Klebsiella; species Klebsiella sp. KPN54798. The sequence continues at coordinate 2,206,760 of NZ_CP089234.1, forward strand.
CCTGCTGCGTATCGCTACCTGGCCCAATCCGCTCCACTATATTTTCAGCTTTTGGGGGCTGATTGACCTGGCGACGATTTTACCGCTGTATGTGATGTGGCTATGGCCGGAAATTAGCCTCAATTATGTATTCGCCTGGCGGGCAATGCGGGCGATCCGCGCGCTGCGTATTCTCAAACTACTGCGCTTTATGCCTTCGCTCAACGTGTTCTGGCGAGCGATTGTCAGCGCGCGCCATCAGCTGATCCTGTTTTATTCGTTTATCGCCATTGTGATGGTGATTTTCGGCTCGTTAATGTATCTGATTGAGGGGCCGGAATACGGCTTTACCACGCTTAACGCCTCGGTCTATTGGGCCATCGTGACCATCACCACCGTCGGCTACGGAGACATCACGCCGCACACGCCGTTGGGTCGCATCCTGGCCTCCATTCTTATCCTGATCGGCTACTCCATTATTGCCATACCGACCGGACTTATCACCACGCATATGACCAGCGCCTTGAATCGTCGACGACAGCAGCGCCTGTGTCCGCAGTGTCAGCAGGGCGACCATGACGATAACGCCCGTTTCTGCCATGCCTGCGGTCATGCCTTGCCGAAGTAAGCTGGCGACGTAAAAAAAGCCTGCCGGGAGAACCGCGGCAGGCTTTTTACTGGATGTTAAAGGTTATTCACGCCACAGAATATGGCACAGCTTATGATCTTTCTCGCGGCACAGCAGAACGCGGGCGAAGATATCATTGATTTCCCCGCCGTCGGTATCCGCCAGACCAATCACCACTTCGGCGAAGAAATCCGGGTTGAGATCGTAATCCACATGCTCTTCCCAGTCTGCCGAAGGGTCGAACAGTTCGGCGCCGCCGCGCTCCTCAAACTGCAGGTTAAACAGAATGATGTCCGCCGGGTCGAGATTGTCGGCCGCCAGTTCGAGGAAGATATCGTAAGCCTGCTCGAGCGTTTCGTCTTCGGTCAGGCGGTTGTTTAAATCCATATCCATGATTGCTACTCATTCGGTATCTGATGGGCACGTTTTACAGCAACGGGCTGAAGAAGTAAAACAGTCGCTCGGCGATCCGCTGCCACAGCGGACGTTTTAACCAGAGACGGGCATCCAGCAGGCGCGAGCGCGAGATATAATCATCCTGAACCGCCGCCAGATCGCTGCCGAAACCGGCGTCATCGATGACCAGGGTAATCTCGAAGTTGAGCCACAGGCTGCGCATATCCAGGTTGACGGTCCCCACCAGACTTAGCTCGCCATCGACCAGCACGCTCTTGGTATGCAACAGTCCGCCCTCAAACTGATAGATTTTGACCCCGGCCGCCAGCAGCTCGGTGAAGAAGGCCCGGCTGGCCCAGCCTACCAGCAGCGAATCGTTCTTGCGCGGTAAAATAATGCTCACGTCAACGCCGCGCTGGGCGGCGGTACAGATCGCATGCAGCAGGTCGTCGCTGGGTACGAAGTAGGGGGTGGTCATGATCAGATGCTCTTTCGCCGCATAGGCGGCGGTGAGGAGAGCCTGATGAATCAGATCTTCCGGAAAGCCCGGTCCGGAGGCGATCGTGTGAATAGTATGTCCGCTGGCCTCTTCGAACGGCATGATATTGACGTCCGGGGGCGGCGGCAGAATGCGCTTGCCGGTCTCTATTTCCCAGTCGCAGGAGTAGACGATGCCCATCGAGGTCGCCACCGGGCCTTCCATTCGCGCCATCAGATCAATCCACTGTCCGACTCCTGAGTCCTGTTTAAAGTAGCGCGGATCGACCATATTCATGCTGCCAGTGTAGGCGATATAGTTATCGATCATCACCATTTTACGATGCTGACGCAGGTCCATCCGGCGCAGGAATACGCGCATCAGGTTAACCTTAAGAGCTTCGACGACTTCAATACCGGCGTTACGCATCATTGCCGCCCATGGGCTGCGGAAAAAGGCCACGCTGCCCGCGGAGTCGAGCATTAGCCGACAGTGAACCCCGCGGCGAGCGGCGGCCATCAGGGATTCAGCGACGCTGTCGGCCATGCCGCCGGGCTGCCAGATATAAAAGACCATCTCTATGTTGTGACGGGCCAGCTGAATATCGCGGATCAGGGCCTGCATCACGTCGTCAGATTCCGTCAGCAGCTGTAGCTGGTTGCCTTTTACGCCGCCAATGCCCTGACGCCGTTCGCACAGCTTGAACAGGGATTCGGCCACCGGGCTGTTATCTTCCGCGAAGATATGTTTGCAGGCTTTGAGGTCGTTTAGCCATTTGGCCGTGGAGGGCCACATCGCCCTGGCGCGCTCGGCCCGACGCTTGCCGAGATGCAGCTCGCCAAAGGAGAGATAGGCGATGATCCCCACCAGCGGCAGGATATAAATGATCAGCAACCATGCCATGGCGGACGGGACAGCGCGGCGTTTCATTAGAATTCGTAATGTTACACCGGCGATCAACAGCCAGTACCCCAGAATGACCAGCCAGTTCACCACCGTGTAAAAGGTTGTCATAGATGTAAAATCCTTTTGAATGACGATATGTGATGAGTTTACGCATCAGTATTTTTCTGGCAAATAAAAACGCAGCGAAAGCGGTAGTCAGTTGCTGGCAGAGGTTTATAATGGGGGCTGTTTTCACTCGTAGAGTCGTTGCAATGAAGCGTAGTAGAACGGAAGTAGGGCGCTGGCGCATGCTGAGACAGGTGAATCGCCGTAAAGCGCGCTGGCTGGAAGCCCAATCGCGCCGCAATATGCGGATCCTCGCTATCAGGAAGGGACTGGTGAAACGGCAGCGTCATGCCCTGCTGTTTATCTTCCCTGACAGCTAAGCGAGCAGGCAAACGGCACCGTACGCGGTGCCGTTGTCGTTTTCTCTCTGCGCTAAATTCCCGTTGCACATCGCCATAGGGCAATGATGGTTTTTCATGCTGCGATGCGACGACAAAACAGAGCTCCCGCCTCAGAGAAAAAGAGATGCTACACCTGGCTTGTAATGACGGACGATAAGAGCCAGAGCCAAGTCACTTGCGGCGACAGGAAATAACCGTCAGATAGCATTTATTGCCGCTCAGGAAGGGCATGGCGTTGTTAAATGCTTAATGATATGACCGGCCAGCTGCGGTAACCAGGCGGGAGCTGAGGCAATGAGAAAACAGACTCAGACAGGCAAGGGGGTTATTAAGCGGTCCAGCGCGTTGAAGCTAAATGAACCGACCGATCCTGACCATGAATAATCTGAGCCTGTTATATTATCCAGAGAGGCCATGCAATAAGCATCCTGAATAAAACGCAATCGTTGCGCCAGCTTTTACTTATTTTGCATAGGCTTCCGTGGATAACGTGATGGTGACGTTATCACTTACCGCCGGCACATATTTATCAAGCTTAAAGTCTGAACGTTTTATCACCCCGGTGGCATCAAATCCAATGGCCTCTTTTTTCACCATTGGGTGCATATCCTGCTTATTCAGGACGGCATGCAGGACCACCGGTTTGGTGATGCCTTTAATGGTCAAATTACCTTCCACATCATATTTATTGTCGCCTTTGCTTTCCACTTTGGTACTCTGGAAAGTGGCTTCGGGAAACGTTTTAACATCAAAATACTCTTTGCCTAAAAACTCATCCGTTAACGCCTTGACGTGAGCGTCAATGGTTTTCACTGGCAGCGTGACGTTCACCGAGGATTTCTCCGGATTCTCTTTATCAAAGGCCAGTTTCCCTGAAACATCAGAGATATAGGCGGTAGGGTTTGAGAAGCCGAAATGGTTCCAGGAGATCACAACCGAGGTATGCTGTGGATCAAGACTGTATTCCTTAGCCGCGGCTTGCGACACAGGAATATATAAGGCAAGTACAGAAAGCAATGCGGTTTTTTTCAGGGTATTCACACAATAATCCTCAAAATCGGCAGATACATAAATGTTAGCCCAAAAAAATACAGGGCTTATTGAAAACATTTGTTATTCCCTTTCAAATTTTTTAATCAAGCAGTGATGCCCCTACTATCACTCTGCGTGAAGTTTACGCAACGAAATTAATAGGCTTTAAAAATGATGCTCAGCAACTTAACGCTGGCAGCGTAGTTAATATCCCTTTATGCCTGCCAGGTAAACCTTTGTCTACAAGGGGGTTATTTCCACGTGCTTTCAAGCGGCTACGGTCCTGAATATAGCAAGATGGGCTACGTTCGGTTCCGCGGCATCCGCAGTGGATGCCCAATAATATTTTTTTCGGGCTTTCATATCTGTCGTTAAGCAACTATCTTTCAGTTATTTTTTTCATTCTATTGCACTGTGGATTTATAGGGCTATATCAGGATGTGCTGACATTAAATGCAAGCGCTAAATAACAACGCGATCCTCCCTAACAGCCTTACACAAGGTATTAGTAATTCACTATCACGCGCGGCGTCGATGTTTTGTCAGCATTTTCCATTGCCGAAAAAAGCGAGGCGATGGTCGATGATGGGGTAGCAGGAGAAAGTGCGTGCTCATCTTCCAGGCTTCTCAGGCGGATAACAGTCAACGCTTTCGCGAGGTTAAAAAGGGCGACACTTCAATGTCGTGTACCAAAATGCGCCCTTCATTCTGATGACCTGGGTGTTTTTGTGGTTAGCCAGAAAAAGGAAAGGGTATTTTCAAAAAACCTTTTTGTATGGCTTAACAGAGACCTGGCGGTAAACCCCGGCGGCGATATACGGATCGTCATTGGCCCAGGCCTGGGCCGCTTCCAGCGATTCAAACTCGGCAATCACCGTTGAGCCGCTGAATCCTGCTGCGCCCGGTTCGTTACTGTCAACGGCCGGCATTGGCCCGGCGGTAAGCAGTCGGCCTTCATCGTGTAAGAGTTGTAAACGCGCGAGATGCGCGGGGCGAACCGACAGCCGCTTTTCCAGAGAATCGGCGATATCTTCAGCGTAGATAACGTAAAGCACGGCAAAGCTCCTTATTAATAATCAGGCGAATTACGTTAAGTTAAACAGCGATGGACTGCAATGCAAAGATGCGCTCTGGAGTGGAAAGCACTGCCGACGCAGCTTTTTTCTGCAAATGGCGGCAAAAATTGACTCAGGTTAAGACGCCTTATTGAATATGATTGCTATTTGCATTTAAAATCGGAGCATCATTTTTCAACAGAAACGACTATGAGCGCAATGACCCTTGATTTACCTCGCCGCTTTCCGTGGCCAACGCTGCTGTCCGTGGCTATCCACGGTGCCGTTGTGGCGGGGCTGCTTTATACCTCGGTACATCAGGTTATTGAACAGCCTTCTCCGACGCAGCCGATAGAGATCACAATGGTGGCGCCGGCCGATCTTGAGCCGCCTCCGGCGGCGCAGCCTGTCGTGGAGCCCGTTGTTGAACCCGAACCTGAGCCGGAGCCAGAGGTAGCGCCTGAACCGCCGAAAGAGGCGCCGGTGGTGATCCATAAACCGGAACCTAAGCCGAAGCCCAAACCTAAACCCAAGCCTAAGCCGGAGAAAAAGGTTGAACAGCCGAAGCGGGAAGTGAAGCCGGCAGCAGAGCCGCGTCCGGCCTCGCCGTTTGAAAACAACAATACGGCGCCGGCGCGTACAGCGCCAAGTACCTCGACCGCAGCGGCTAAACCCACCGTTACTGCTCCGAGCGGCCCGCGGGCGATCAGCCGCGTTCAGCCGTCCTATCCGGCGCGCGCTCAGGCGCTGCGCATTGAAGGGACGGTACGGGTGAAGTTTGACGTTTCGCCTGATGGCCGCATTGATAATCTGCAGATCCTCTCTGCTCAGCCGGCGAATATGTTCGAACGCGAGGTGAAAAGCGCGATGCGCAGATGGCGTTATGAGCAGGGAAGACCGGGTACCGGCGTAACGATGACCATCAAATTCCGCCTGAACGGCGTCGAGATTAACTGATAAAACGCTGCGGCGGACCGGCAAGGTCCGCCGTGAAGCTTGTTTAACGCATTTTCTCCATCAATACATCATCCAGCGCCTGCTGGGCCGTTACCAGGTGCTGGCCGCCAAACAAAATCGCTCTGTTCAGCAGAGTATAAAGCTGATAAATCGGCTGACGATCGAGAAAACCCGACGGCAGAGGCGAAACGGACTGATAGCCGTCATAGATTTGCGGGGGCTGTTCCGGATGCATCGGCAGCATGGCTAAATCGCACTCGCGGTCGCCCCAGTAGCAGGCGGGATCGAATATATAGGGGCCATCCGGCCCTAAGGCGCAGTTGCCGGACCACAGATCCCCGTGCAGCAGCGAAGGCTGCGGCTGATGGTTGGCCAGTCGCTGCTGTACCATATCGACTAAGGTATCGATATCGCCAAAGTGCAATCCCTTCTCCGCCGCGAGCTCCAGCTGCCAGCCGATACGCTGCTCGGCAAAAAAAACCGACCAGCGACGCTGCCAGGCGTTGGGCTGCGGCGTGGTGGAAAGATCGTTATCAAAATCCAGACCGAACTGCGGCTGATCGCTCCACTGATGGAGGTGGGCTAGCTGCTGGCCAAGCAGAAACGCATTGTGCGCATCCAGCGGACGGGGAGGGAGGTACTCCATGACCACGAAGCTATAGTCGCGATCGCTGCCGACGGCAAAGACCTGCGGTACGCGAACGGTTTTGCTTCGCGACAGCAGCTCCAGCTGATCGGACTCGGCGGTGAAGATAGGCAGAAGTTCCCGTTCGTCGCATTTCACGAAGTAATCTTTCCCGCCGAAGCGTAAATGCCAGGCGGAATGGATCTCTCCACCGGGCAGCTCGGTTTTCAGTTCGATTTCAGCGTCTTCGGTATGCCAATCGCGTAAAAGAGTACTGATTGCTTGCCACATGCTGTCTCTCCCCATGTTTTCCACCATATCATAAGGTTAGCGCATTACTACCGGGTAAACCTGGAACTGACGCACAACTGACGCTTTCCGTTGCGCTAAACGCACTTATTGAGCTTTTAACCACTCGGCGAATGTGGCCACAGCGATTTCCGCCGGGCGGCCAAGGGCCGCTTCCGCCAGGCCAGCGCTGAGGGCCTTAACTTCCTCGGCCGTCTGGCCGCTCAGCAGGCCGAAGGTGTTGGTACCCAGCTCATGGGGCGTGCCCTCTTCATCATTGAGCGTCAGTACAAACCCGGCACGGGTAAAATGGTTGCTGACCTCATTGATCTCCGTCAGCGCCTGTTCATGGAAGGTCACGCTGACGACCCAGGCGGTAATCTCATTGCTCATCTCTACACCCCGTTGTTATGCATGGCCTTTCCAGCATAGACCATCCTGCTTATATTGTGATTCCCCTCCGCCGGCGCGGAGGGGGCCGGGAAGATCAACGCCCGCAGAGATAATCATAGATTTTTTGCGTATTGGTCCGCGAGCAGAGGCGGGTGCCCTGGTTGATGGTCGCGGCGCTACCGGCGGCGACGCCAAAGCGTACCATGTCTTCAAGGCTGGCGTTTTCCGCCAGACGCAAGGTCATGGCGCCCACCATGCTGTCGCCAGCGCCGACGGTGCTCTGGCTTTTCATCGGTGGCGGCACTACCTGAACGCTGCCGCTGGCGTCCACGCCTAACGCCCCCTGCGGACCCAGGGAGACCACCACCCGGCGCACTTTACCGGACTGGATCAACGACTGAGCGGCAAGGCGCACGTCATCGGGTTGGCTGAGATCGCGCTGCACGAGGGCGCTAAGCTCTTTCTGGTTCGGTTTCACCAGCTCAATATTGCCGACGTCCAGCGCGGCGGCCAGCGCATCGCCGGAACTGTCAATGATGCAGCGCAGTCCCTGCTGTTGCGCATTTTTCACCAGTTGCATCAGATTATCGACGCTAATACCTGGCGGCAGGCTGCCGCTGACCACCAGCAGAGAGCCGGGTTCGATAGTCAGAACCTTCTCTTCCAGACGGCGGAATTCATCGTCCGTCAGTGCCGCGCCGGGCATAACGAAGCGATACTGTTCGCCGCTGGCGGCCACGTGGACGTGCAGGTTTTGCCGCGTCCAGTCGCGGGTTTCGACGGTCTCGACCGGCACCTGCTCATCGGCCAGCAGGGCGGCAAGATGCTCGCCGGTAGCGCCACCGACCGGGAAAATGGCGGTGGCTTTGCCGCCGAGAAAGGTCACGGCGCGGGCCACGTTGATCCCGCCGCCGCCAGGTTCAAATACCGGCGCGCTGCAGCGAAGTTTGCCTTCCGGGTAGATCTGTGGGGTTTGCGTGGCGCTATCCAGCGAGGGGCCAGCGTGAGCGTGTAAATTTTGGTCATTCCTTCTCCTCCTTAATACGGCGACTGTCGTTAATTTAAGCATGGCACGATGACTCGGGAGGGAAAGTCCAGTTCCTGACAGTTTTGCAAAGATGCCTCTATTTTCATTATGAAATAAAGATTGTTTCCGGAGCTGTCTTATTCAAAAAACGAAAGAGTAAGTGATTGCTATGTTATTCGTGCTTTTTTATAATTTGCTACCTTTCTTAGGACCTGCACTCCGCGATCCTCGCGAAAGTTTCCGGGACCCTCAGGTCTCTTTTATGTTGTACGGACGCTAAATTCAATGAGCCGGCGAGATTATGCCTGTTCATCATTTGTACTGTCCTAAAAAAATGTATTTTAGAGAGTTATAATGAAGCTTTTAAAGACAGTACCCGCAGCGGTTATGCTGGCGGGGGGCTTTTTGCGTCTGTTGGCGCAATGGCCGATGATTCTGTATTTACCGTCATGGATGACCCTTCCGCTGCCAAAAAACCGTTCGAAGGGTGGTTAACGCAGGCTACCTGGCGCAGTCCGGCAACACCAAGAGCTCTTCGATGACGGCGGATTCCACCCTGACCTGGTATGGTAATACCACCGCCTGGTCGCTGTGGGGCAACGCCAGCAACACGTCGTCCAATGATGAGCGATCCTCAGAAAAATATGCTGTCGGCGGACGTAGCCGCTACAACCTGACCGATATGAACTATGTCTTTGGTCAGGGAAGCTGGCTAACTGACCGCTACAACGGCTATCAACAGCGCGATGTTGTGACGGCGGGCTATGGTCGTCAGATCCTCAACGGGCCGGTGCACAGTCTGCGGTTTGAATTCGGTCCTGGCGTTCGCTATGACGAATATACCGACGGGGATACTGATACCCAGCCGCTGGGTTATGCTTCGGGTACATGGGCCTGGCAGATGACCGATAACGCCAAATTTTCGCAAGGGGTATCGGTGTTCGGCGCCGAGGACACCACGGTCAACTCAGAGAGCGCGTTAAACGTGGCGATTAACGCCCATTTCGCCCTGAAGGTCGCCTACAACGTGACCTGGAACTCTGAGCCGCCTGCGTCCGCGCCGGAGCATACCGATCGCCGGACCTCGCTCTCCCTCGGGTATAAGATGTAATATTTCAGGCCGGGTTTTCCCCGGCCTGTTCGTTTTGGTTTTAGCAATTCGTGATATTATTTTTTCTGGCCGTTCGTTTTACTTTTTGTAAAAAGGAAATAGCCCTCCATTTTTTCTCCATTATTCACGGGCGCCTGACAAATATTCATTCTATTTGACACAAATAGCTAAATATTCGACGGACAAATATGTGATCTGGATCTATACTAACAAGCACTGACCGGAGGGCGACATTGCCCGGTCTGATTTCCGTAATAAGAGAATTAACATCATGAAAAACAATCGTTATACCATCGCAGCCCTGGCGCTGTGCGTGCTTTCTTTTGGCGCATCAGCCGCCACGCCCGTTCCGCCATCGGGTCATCAGGATCATAGCCAGGTAGGTATCGCCAAAGCCACTGACGTTGAGGCTGGTTCGAATATTGCGCCCGGCGCTCCTACCACCGGAAAATCCATGAGCGACGCCTTTAATGTGCATACGCTGGTGGCCGGCGAGTGGTCTTAATATTGCAGGCTATCGTTTCGCGGGTGGTCTAATAAGCCGGGTTAAGTGGTACCGGTTTAATGGCCCGCGGTATACATTCAGCAGGCAATATCTCCACGTCTCTTTTATCATGTCCGAATAATATCGTCCGGCGCCATTGGCTAATATTACCGCGCCACATCGCTTATATTCTGCTTTTTATCCGTGGCCCTCTTGTTTTCTCCGCATTCCGCCATCATTTATGCTGTTGCGGCTTTAATCACGTACCAATGATGTGTAAACTACTCCCCGGTGTTATCAGCAGGCGGCTGCAGGGGGAGCGATCGTTCCGGTCGTGCTCCTATTTTCGCAGAGTGAAGCGGGAACTGCGCCTTAACCTGATGATAATTATGATTATATAGTTTTGTATGTGCTCTTTCGTGCGGGCACCACTGCAAATAAGGACATAAAATGCCTGTAATTACGCTTCCTGATGGCAGCCAACGCCATTTTGACCACGCAGTTAGTCCGATGGATGTCGCGCTGGATATCGGTCCAGGCCTGGCGAAAGCTACCATTGCCGGGCGGGTAAACGGTGAACTGGTAGACGCCTGTGACCCGATCGAATCCGATTCCACTCTCTCTATCATCACCGCGAAAGATGAAGAAGGGCTGGAGATCATTCGTCACTCCTGCGCGCACCTGTTAGGCCATGCCATCAAACAGCTGTGGCCCAACACCAAAATGGCTATCGGTCCGGTTGTCGATAATGGTTTCTACTATGACGTAGACCTCGACCACACCCTGACCCAGGAAGATATCGACGCGCTCGAAAAACGTATGCATGAGCTCGCCGAGAAAAACTACGACGTTATCAAGAAGAAAGTGAGCTGGCATGAAGCGCGTGAAACCTTCGTGAAACGCGGCGAAAGCTATAAAGTTTCTATTCTTGATGAAAACATTGCCCATGATGACAAGCCTGGCCTGTATCATCATGAAGAATATATCGATATGTGCCGCGGTCCGCACGTACCGAACATGCGCTTCTGCCATCACTTTAAGCTGATGAAAACCGCCGGAGCCTACTGGCGCGGCGACAGCAACAATAAAATGTTGCAGCGTATCTACGGCACCGCGTGGGCAGATAAAAAAGCGCTGAATGCCTACCTGCAGCGTCTGGAAGAAGCCGCCAAGCGTGACCACCGTAAAATCGGTAAGCAGCTCGACCTGTATCACATGCAGGAAGAGGCGCCGGGGATGGTGTTCTGGCACAATGACGGCTGGACCATCTTCCGTGAACTGGAAACGTTTGTTCGTTCTAAACTGAAAGAGTACCAGTATCAGGAAGTAAAAGGTCCGTTCATGATGGACCGTGTGCTGTGGGAAAAAACCGGCCACTGGGACAACTACAAAGATGCGATGTTCACCACCTCTTCTGAGAACCGTGAATACTGTATCAAGCCGATGAACTGCCCGGGTCACGTGCAGATCTTCAACCAGGGGCTGAAATCCTACCGCGACCTGCCGCTGCGTATGGCGGAATTCGGTAGCTGCCACCGTAACGAACCGTCTGGCGCGCTGCATGGTCTGATGCGCGTTCGCGGCTTTACCCAGGATGATGCGCATATCTTCTGTACTGAAGATCAGGTTCGCGATGAAGTGAACGCCTGTATTCGTATGGTCTACGATATGTATAGCACCTTTGGCTTCGAGAAGATCGTCGTCAAACTGTCGACTCGCCCGGAAAAACGTATCGGTAGCGACGAGACCTGGGATCGCGCGGAAGCGGATCTGGCGGTGGCGCTGGAAGAAAATAACATCCCATTTGAATATCAACTGGGTGAAGGGGCGTTCTACGGCCCGAAAATTGAATTTACCCTGTATGACTGCCTCGATCGTGCATGGCAGTGCGGTACCGTACAGCTGGACTTCTCTCTGCCGCAGCGTTTAAGCGCCTCCTATGTGGGCGAAAACAACGAGCGTCAGGTGCCGGTCATGATTCACCGTGCGATTCTCGGTTCTCTGGAGCGCTTCATTGGCATCCTGACCGAAGAGTTCGCAGGCTTCTTCCCAACCTGGATTGCACCAGTGCAGGTAGTGGTCATGAATATTACCGATTCTCAGGCTGAATACGTTAACGAATTGACGCGTAAACTACAAAATGCGGGCATTCGTGTAAAAGCAGACTTGAGAAATGAGAAGATTGGCTTTAAAATCCGCGAGCACACTTTACGTCGTGTCCCGTATATGTTGGTCTGTGGCGACAAAGAAGTCGAAGCCGGCAAAGTGGCCGTGCGCACCCGTCGCGGGAAAGACCTCGGCAGCATGGACGTAAATGAAGTGATCGAGAAGCTGCAACAAGAGATTCGCAGCCGCAGTCTTCAACAACTGGAGGAATAAGGTATTAAAGGCGGAAAACGAGTTCAAACGGCACGTCCGAATCGTATTAATGGCGAGATTCGCGCCCAGGAAGTTCGCTTAACAGGTCTGGAAGGTGAGCAGCTGGGAATTGTGAGTCTGAGAGAAGCTATCGAAAAGGCTGAAGAGGCTGGAGTAGATTTAGTTGAAATCAGCCCTAACGCCGAGCCGCCAGTTTGTCGTATCATGGACTACGGCAAGTTCCTTTATGAAAAGAGTAAGTCTTCTAAGGAACAGAAGAAGAAGCAGAAAGTTATCCAGGTTAAGGAAATTAAATTCCGCCCTGGTACTGATGAAGGTGACTATCAGGTAAAACTCCGCAGCCTGATTCGCTTTCTCGAAGATGGCGATAAGGCCAAGATCACGCTGCGTTTCCGCGGTCGTGAGATGGCCCACCAGCAGATCGGTATGGAAGTGCTTAACCGCGTGAAAGACGATCTGGTTGAACTGGCAGTAGTCGAATCCTTCCCAACGAAGATCGAAGGCCGCCAGATGATCATGGTGCTCGCTCCTAAGAAGAAACAGTAAGGCCATCAAGAAACATTTCCGGTGGGCTTTGGCTCACTGGTTTTGTTCGCCTTTGTTTCGTTTATTAACAATGCGAAGTGGAAGTTATTAAAATGCCAAAAATTAAGACCGTACGCGGTGCTGCTAAGCGCTTCAAAAAAACCGGTAAAGGTGGTTTTAAGCACAAGCACGCTAACCTGCGTCACATTCTGACTAAAAAAGCTACCAAGCGTAAACGTCACCTGCGTCCGAAAGCCATGGTTTCCAAAGGCGATCTGGGCTTGGTTATCGCGTGCCTGCCGTACGCATAAGTCGTTAACGTTTAACTTTTTTAACTTAGAATAGATACAGGAGAGCACACATGGCTCGCGTAAAACGTGGTGTAATTGCACGTGCACGTCACAAGAAAATTTTGAAACAAGCTAAAGGCTACTACGGTGCGCGTTCTCGCGTATACCGCGTTGCCTTCCAGGCTGTTATCAAAGCTGGTCAGTACGCTTACCGTGACCGTCGTCAACGTAAACGTCAGTTCCGTCAACTGTGGATTGCACGTATCAACGCAGCAGCACGTCAGAACGGTATTTCTTACAGCAAATTCATCAATGGCCTGAAAAAAGCCTCTGTTGAAATCGACCGTAAGATCCTGGCTGACATCGCTGTATTCGATAAAGTAGCGTTCACCGCTCTGGTCGAAAAAGCGAAAGCAGCTCTGGCATAAGCCAGTTGAAAGAGGGAGCTTGTCTCCCTCTTTTCGTTTCAACACCATCAATACATTGACTTTTATCGGCGCAGGCTTTTCAATACAGCTCTGACGTTTCTTACCAGACAAGGTAATGCAAGCATGAATGCTGCTATTTTCCGCTTCTTTTTTTACTTTAGCACCTGAACTCAGGGGGCTTGCGCGTGAAAGAAGAAACGGAAAACAGCGCCAGAAAGCCTCCCCTGTGGAGGCTTTTTTCGTATATGGATTCGGAATATTAATTTCACTATAACCGGTGTCTGCACCGACATAATGAGGAAAACCATGTCACATCTCGCAGAGCTGGTTGCCAGTGCCAAGGCAGCCATTAACGAGGCATCAGATGTTGCTGCGCTGGACAACGTCCGCGTGGAATACCTGGGTAAAAAAGGGCATCTGACCCTGCAAATGACCACCCTGCGTGAGCTGCCGCCGGAAGAGCGTCCGGCAGCCGGTGCGGTCATCAACGAGGCGAAAGAGCAGGTGCAGCAGGCGCTGAACGCGCGTAAAGCTGAACTGGAAGGCGCAGCGCTGAATGCGCGTCTGGCCGCAGAGACCATTGACGTCTCGCTGCCGGGTCGCCGCATTGAAAACGGCGGCCTGCATCCGGTTACTCGCACCATCGACCGTATTGAAAGTTTCTTCGGTGAGCTCGGCTTTACCGTGGCGACGGGCCCGGAAATCGAAGACGATTACCACAACTTTGATGCGCTGAATATTCCGGGTCACCATCCGGCGCGCGCTGACCACGACACTTTCTGGTTCGATGCCACTCGCCTGCTGCGTACGCAGACCTCCGGCGTGCAGATCCGCACCATGGAAAACCAGCAGCCGCCTATCCGTATTATCGCGCCGGGCCGCGTCTATCGTAACGACTACGATCAGACCCACACCCCGATGTTCCATCAGATGGAAGGTCTGATCGTTGATAAAAATATCAGCTTCACCAACCTGAAAGGGACGCTGCACGACTTCCTGAACAACTTCTTTGAAGAAGATCTGCAGGTCCGCTTCCGTCCGTCCTACTTCCCGTTCACCGAACCGTCTGCGGAAGTTGACGTAATGGGTAAAAACGGCAAATGGCTGGAAGTGCTGGGCTGCGGGATGGTGCACCCGAACGTGCTGCGTAACGTGGGTATCGATCCGGAAGTCTACTCCGGCTTCGCCTTCGGCATGGGCATGGAGCGTCTGACCATGCTGCGCTATGGCGTCACCGATCTGCGCGCGTTCTTCGAAAACGATCTGCGTTTCCTCAAACAGTTTAAATAAGGGCAGGACAGAACAATGAAATTCAGTGAACTGTGGTTACGCGAATGGGTTAACCCGGCGATCGACAGCGAAGCGCTTTCCGATCAGATCACCATGGCGGGCCTCGAAGTAGATGGCGTTGAGCCGGTCGCCGGCAGCTTCAACGGCGTCGTAGTCGGGGAAGTGGTGGAGTGCGGTCAGCACCCGAACGCCGACAAACTGCGCGTCACCAAAGTCAACGTCGGCGGCGAACGCCTGCTGGACATCGTCTGCGGCGCGCCAAACTGCCGTCAGGGGCTAAAGGTCGCGGTAGCCACCATCGGCGCCGTGCTGCCGGGCGATTTCAAAATCAAGGCCGCGAAGCTGCGCGGCGAGCCGTCTGAGGGGATGCTGTGCTCCTTCTCCGAGCTGGGTATTTCCGACGACCATAGCGGTATCATCGAGCTGCCGGCAGATGCGCCCATCGGCACCGATATTCGCGAATACCTCAAGCTTGACGATAACACCATCGAAATCAGCGTCACGCCAAACCGCGCCGACTGCCTGGGCATCATTGGCGTGGCGCGCGATGTCGCTGTCCTGAACAAAGCGCCGCTGAACGCGCCGGAAATCACGCCGGTTGCCGCGACGATTGACGACGTGCTGCCGATTCAGGTTGACGCGCCGCAGGCTTGCCCGCGCTATCTGGGGCGCGTGGTGAAAGGTATCAACGTCAAAGCGCCGACGCCGCTGTGGATGAAAGAGAAGCTGCGCCGCTGCGGGATCCGCTCCATCGACGCGGTGGTTGACGTGACCAACTATGTGCTGCTTGAGCTGGGCCAGCCGATGCACGCCTTTGACCGCGACCGTATTGAAGGCGGGATCGTGGTGCGCATGGCGAAAGAAGGTGAAACCCTGGTCCTGCTCGATGGCTCTGAAGCAAAGCTCGACAGCGACACGCTGGTCATTGCAGACCATAACAAAGCGCTGGCGATGGGGGGGATCTTCGGCGGGGAACACTCCGGCGTTAACGACGAAACCCAAAACGTGCTGCTGGAATGCGCGTTCTTCAGCCCGCTGTCCATTACCGGCCGCGCGCGCCGTCATGGCCTGCACACCGATGCCTCTCACCGCTATGAGCGCGGCGTCGATCCGGCCCTGCAGTATAAAGCGCTGGAGCGTGCAACCCGTCTGCTGATCGACCTCTGCGGCGGTGAAGCCGGCCCGGTCATTGACGTTACCAGCAAAGAGAATCTACCAACACGCGCCACCATTACGCTGCGTCGCAGCAAGCTGGATCGCCTGATTGGCCACCATATCGCTGACGCGCAGGTCACCGACATTCTGCAGCGCCTCGGCTGCGAAGTGACGGTTGGCGAGGGCGAATGGCAGGCGGTTGCGCCGAGCTGGCGTTTCGACATGGAGATCGAAGAAGATCTGGTTGAAGAAGTGGCTCGCGTTTACGGCTACAACAACATTCCTGACGAGCCGGTGCAGGCGGGTCTGATCATGGGAACCCACCGCGAAGCGGACCTGTCGCTGAAGCGCGTGAAAACGCTGCTGAACGACAAAGGCTATCAGGAAGTGATCACCTACAGCTTCGTCGACCCGAAAGTCCAGCAGCTGATCCACGCCGGGGAAGAGGCGCTGATCCTGCCAAGCCCGATCTCCAGCGAAATGTCGGCGATGCGCCTGTCGTTGTGGACCGGCCTGCTGGGCACCGTGGTCTACAACCAGAACCGTCAGCAGAGCCGGGTGCGCATCTTTGAGAGCGGCCTGCGCTTTGTGCCGGACACCAATGCGCCGCTGGGCATTCGTCAGGATGTGATGCTGGCCGGGGCGATCTGCGGCAACCGCTACGAAGAGCACTGGACACTGGCGAAAGAGACGGTCGATTTCTATGATCTGAAAGGCGATCTGGAAGCCGTTCTGGATTTAACCGGAAAATTAGCGGATATCGAATTCCGTGCTGAAGCGACCACCGCGCTGCATCCGGGACAATCCGCAGCGATTTATCTTAAAGGTGAACGCATTGGTTTCATTGGGGTTGTTCATCCTGAGCTGGAACGTAAACTGGATCTGAACGGTCGCACTCTGGTGTTCGAACTGGAGTGGAACAAGCTCGCAGACCGCGTGGTGCCTCAGGCGCGCGATATTTCCCGCTTCCCGGCGAACCGTCGCGACATCGCGGTGCTGGTCGCGGAAAACGTGGCTGCCGCCGATGTTTTAGCCGAATGTAAGAAAGTTGGCGTAAATCAGGTAGTTGGCGTAAACTTATTTGACGTGTACCGTGGTAAGGGTGTGGCGGAAGGGTATAAGAGCCTTGCGATTAGCCTGATCCTGCAGGATACCAGCCGTACACTCGAAGAAGAGGAGATTGCCGCTACCGTTGCCAGATGTGTAGAGGCATTAAAAGAGCGATTCCAGGCATCATTGAGGGATTGAACCTATGGCGCTTACAAAAGCTGAAATGTCAGAATATCTGTTTGATAAGCTTGGGCTTAGCAAGCGGGATGCCAAAGAACTGGTCGAGTTGTTTTTCGAAGAGATCCGTCGTGCTCTGGAAAACGGAGAACAGGTCAAACTCTCCGGGTTCGGCAACTTCGATTTGCGGGATAAAAACCAACGCCCGGGACGTAACCCGAAGACGGGGGAGGATATTCCCATTACAGCCCGGCGCGTGGTGACCTTCAGACCCGGTCAGAAGCTGAAAAGCCGTGTCGAAAACGCGTCGCCGAAAGACAAATAATCTGAACTAATTAAAAAGGCCGCATTGCGGCCTTTTTCTTTTCTGTCAATCTTTACGCTTTGACGGCGGTGAGCATGATCTCCACCAGGATTTCTGGTCGCGCCATCTCCGCCTGCACGGCCGCTCGCGCCGGGCTATAGCCTTCCGGCATCCATTGCACCCACACCTCATTGAATGCGGCAAAGTCACGCTCGATATTTTTCAACCAGATCTGCGCGGAGAGAATGTGCTGCTTATCGCTCCCGGCTGCGGCCAGCAGCGCGTCGATCTTCTCCAGTACTTCACGGGTTTGTAAAACGATATCGTCTTCATTGCTTTTTGGCGTCTGTCCGGAGAGGAACAGCAGATCGCCATACGCAACGCTGGCGGCAAGACGAGGTTGTGGATTATTGCGAATAATTGTCATGCGGTTTGTTTCCATGTGAGACCTTCTAAAGAAATGTCTGGCATCTGATTATCGATTAACGCGCCCAGCACCACCGCGCTGCCGGCGGCGAGAGTAAAGCCGAGGCTACCCTGGCCGAGGTTCATCCACAGGTTGGGGTAGCCGGCGCGCCCCAGCATCGGCGGGCCGGCTGGCGTTGACGGGCGCATGCCGGTCCAGACTTCGGCCTCGTCCAGCCCCTCCAGTTCAGGAAAGCTGCGGGCGACGATGTTCTTCAGCGCCTGAATGCGGCATTCGCGCAGTTCGTCGCCGTCGTAGCCGATGTCCACCATCGCCGCGATGCGCAGCTGTTGGCCAAGGCGGGCATAAACGATTTTGTGCCCGTAGTCGGTGACGCTGATGTCAGGGGCAATACCTGCTTTTTCAGGATAGGGCAGGGTCAGGCTGTACCCCTTCAGGGCGCACAGCGGCACGCGAACCCCCAGATGCCCAAGCAGAGAACCACTGCCGTTACCGGCGGCGACGACATACTCATCGCCGGTGAGGGTCCCCTGACTGGTCTCCAGGCTGCTGATGCGTCCCCCGCGCTTATTGAGTCGCCGCACCTCACACTGGGTCAGCAGGCTAAAGTCGCTGCTGGCATTGAGCTTGTCGAGCAGGGCAAGGCAGAACTGATGACAATCTGCCGTTTCATCGCCTGGCGAATAGATTCCGCCCTGCAGAGAAGGACTAATATGTTTGAGCGCCGGCTCCAGCTGCAGGCAGGCTTCAGCATTCAGCGCCTGCTGATACTGAGGATCAATCCCTTTTGCTGCTTTATTAAAATCATATTCGCGACGATGGATAATTAATTTTCCGCTGCGCCGCCAGTGGAAATCGGCAAGATTATCCTCATCCCGCCACGCCTGCATGACCTGACGGCTGAGCAGCGACAGGCGTAAAATATGGTCGCCATTCATTTTATTGGTCTGGTTATTACAGGCGCGCAGAAACTGCAGCAGCCAGCGCCACTGCTGGAGAGACATCCTGAGACGCATATTCAGCGGCGAATCGGCTTTGCCCATCCATTTCATTCCCTGCAGGGGAACGCCGCTGTCGGCAAGGGGGGCGACGTAGCGGTAACTTAATTGTCCGCCGTTGGCAAAACTGGTGGCGCTGCCCGGTTCGGCATTGCGCTCCAGTAATTGCACCTGATGGCCGCGCTTGATCAGTTCCCAGGCCGTGGCCAGACCGACCACGCCGCCGCCGATAATGACAATGCGTTTGTTCATAACCCGATATATCCACCGCTGATAAATTTATCGGGTTATGTCAAAGCATTTACCCCAGCGGCGCAATTGACTTTTTATGGTCAGGGTATAACCGCAGGTTAATCTCCTTGAGCTGCTGGCGCAGACGCTGGCAGAGAAAATCGACGAACTTTTGCGCCATCGGGCTCAGGGAAACGTCGGCCCGGCGTAACAGACAGAGGTTAATCGCCATCGGCGGCGTAATGGGATGGATCATCTCCGGGGCCAGGTTGTGCTGGGCGGAGAAGATATCAGTGATGCTGCAGCCCATGCCGCGCTTCACGAACTCGGTGGCCATATAGTAGGTCTGGACGTTTAGCCGGGTGGTGGAAAAGTCGCGACGGGTGGCGATGGCGGCAGAGAGCGAGTGCGGTCCCGGCGAGATCCAGCGCTGCTGGTCGATCTGATCGATCTCCACCGCCCCCTGACGATAATGACGGTCGATGTACACCAGCGGTACTTCGGCAATCAGGGTGGTCAGGATCTCCCCCTGCTGCACCGGCTGTAGCGTCAGCGCCAAATCTATCTCGCGCAAATCCAGTTTTTTGACCAGCGTCTCGGTGTGCTCGGTAGTGAGCGTCATCACCAGGTTGCTGTTTTGCTGATAAAAGTCGGTCACCAGCTCCGGCACCAGGCTTAACCCCAGGCTTGGCAGACAGCCTAAAGTGATCTTGGCGCGCGGATCGCGAGCCAGGTTGTCGGCCAGCAGGCGCAAGTTGTCCAGGTCCTGATAAATGCTCTGCGCTTTTTCGAAAAGTGTGATCGCCTCGCTGGTCGGCAGCAGCTTGCCGCGCACCCGCTGAAACAGGGTAAAACCCAGCTTCATTTCGGCGCTTTTTAACGCTTTGCTGGCCGCGGGCTGGGAGATATTGAGCGCTTCCGCCGCCCGCGATAAAGAGCCGCAGGTCATGACGGCATAGAAGATTTCCAGATGACGCAGTTTCATGAACAGTTAACTCAGGGTTATAGCCTACCGATAAAAAGTCATTTTCTACTAACACTAAGTTAACATAGATTTAATCACCAATCAGCGCATTGGTTACATCTTGTGCTGTAGACCCCGCCCAATGGCGGCATATTACGCTCTCAGAATCGTTTCCTTTGTACCCAAACAAACCCTCAGGCCGAGGCCAATCAATAATGAAAAAGAGGGAGGATATTTTCTGAGCAGGCCCCATACACCACCTGACCATCATGGTCGGATTGATTGGCATTAAGGAGTGTTATGAGTGACTCAACGCTCACAGGCAATGCGCCTGTCAGACGAAATATCACGCGGAAAAACGTTATTATTGGTCTGTTATTGCTGCTGTTCGTGTTGATCGCGCTGTGGTGCCACGGTCGACCAGGCAGCGAGCTTGGTCTGCTGGGATTTACGCCGCTGGTGGCGCTAGCGATATTATCGCTGATCGGCGTTGATATTGTGCTGGCGGTCATCTCCTCGATTATTATCGCCATGATAATGACCTCGACCGGCCTGCCGGAAATGGGCACGATGCTGGCGAAATCCACCGGGTCATTTATTGCCACCGTTGGGCTTATCATTATGCTCGGCGCCGGCGTGGGGGAAGTGGCCACCCGCACCGGCGCAGCGGTTGAGCTGGTAAAATTTGTCGTCCATCGCATCGGGTTGTCGAGTCAGACGCGGGTGAAATTCGGCATTGTGGCGTCATCGATTTTAATTTGCGGTTCGCTGGGCACTATGGCCGGTGGCAATGCCATTATCGTGGCAGTAATCATTCCGGTGGCGGCAGCGGTACGCTTGACGCCGCCAACGGTCGCCGCGCTGATGATGACCGCCGGTTCCGTTGGGCTGTTTACCGGGCCTTTCACCCCCAGTACCGTGACGATCCTCAGCCTCGGTGGGTTGAGCTATCCGGACTATCTGCTGTACGTTGGTCTGCCGATGAGCGCGGTCACGCTGCTGGCCGGCTGGGTAATGGCGGGACGGATCCAGAAGATGACCGAAGGCAAACTGCGCTATGACGTCGATCTCGCGGAAAAGCCGCAAGAGGATCTCAGCGCCGCGCAGCAGCGTCGGCGTAAATTAAGCGCGCTGGCCTTCGCGGCGACCATCATCGTGATGGCGATCGTTGGCGTGGTGATTAAAGCCGGCTTCAGCTTCGCGATAATCGTGATGCTGCTGGTGGCCCTGATGACCGGCCTGGTAGGCGGCCTGCGACCGACGCAGATCCTTCAGGCACTGTATCACGGCTGCGGCCGTCTGGTGTGGATGTTTATTCTCTACTGGCTGTACAACCCGATCCTTGAGCTGATGGATGGCCTGCACGCCTATCA
The DNA here is from genome assembly GCF_021184225.1 of Klebsiella sp. KPN54798. Classification (NCBI taxonomy): domain Bacteria; kingdom Pseudomonadati; phylum Pseudomonadota; class Gammaproteobacteria; order Enterobacterales; family Enterobacteriaceae; genus Klebsiella; species Klebsiella sp. KPN54798. Next base: position 2,228,156 of record NZ_CP089234.1, read on the forward strand.
GGGGCTGCTGGAGTATACCCAACCGCTGCTGGAGGGGATCTCCCCGGCCTGGCTGTGCTTTAGCATCTTCGCGTTCAATATTATCGGCCATGTGCCCGGTGCGGCGGTGGCCCAGATGACCTTTACTCATAAAATCTTTGGCCCGATGCTGATGGCCGCCGGCGTGCCGCCCCAGGGGACCACCGCCGTGCTGCTGGCCTCATCCCAGGTGGACTGGTTCGGGCCGTTTCCCTCATCAGATATGTTCGGCCAGATGGGGCTGGCGCAGTCTACTCATCTGAAATATATGCTCTATAACGGCTGGGCAATCGTGGTGGCGAACATCATTCTCTTTGCGCTGCTGTTTCAGCTTCTGGTGTAAAGCGGGATGGTCGACGCGGGGGAGCCTCCTCCGCGTCGACGTTTGGTCGTGAGGTTTTCCTTTTCTCACCGCGACAGCCACCGTAAAATCAGCCTCTTGTTCCCCTGCGTAATGGAATCTATGCTGACTCTCGCCCATCTTCAACAGCGCCGTAGCCGGCGTTGGCTCTTCGGATTAACGCTGTTGCTGCTGGTCACCCTGCTGATCAGCCTGTGCGCGGGGAGCAATGGATCCCGCCCGGCGAGTGGCTCAGCGCCAAAGGTCAGCTGTTTATCTGGCAGATCCGCCTGCCGCGAACCCTGGCGGTGCTGCTGGTGGGGCGGCGCTGGCGCTCTCCGGGGCGATTATGCAGGCGTTGTTTGAAAATCCTCTGGCGGAGCCGGGGCTGCTGGGGGTCTCCAACGGCGCGGGCGTCGGGCTGATTGCCGCCGTCCTGCTGGGCAAAGGAGTCTTGCCCGGCTGGGCGCTCGGCCTGTGTGCCATCTTTGGCGCGCTGCTGATCACTTTTATTCTGCTGCGTTTCGCCCGCCGCCATCTGTCTACCAGCCGTCTGCTGCTGGCGGGGGTGGCGCTGGGGATCATCTGCAGCGCCCTGATGACCTGGGCAGTCTACTTCTCCACCTCTTTTGACCTGCGTCAGCTAATGTACTGGATGATGGGCGGGTTTGGCGGCGTCGACTGGCAACAGCTGTGGCTGATGATAGCCCTCCTGCCGGTGCTCTGCTGGGTCTGTCTGCAGTCGCAACCCCTGAATTTACTGGCGCTGGGCGAAGTCTCCGCTCGTCAGCTTGGGCTGCCGCTGTGGCTGTGGCGCAAATTACTGGTGGTGGCGACCGGCTGGATGGTCGGCGTTAGCGTGGCGCTGGCGGGGGCGATTGGCTTTATCGGTCTGGTGATCCCGCATATTCTGCGGCTATGCGGCTTGAGCGATCACCGGGTGTTGCTCCCGGCCTGTATGCTGGCCGGGGCAAGCGCCTTGCTGGGGCGGATATCATTGCCCGGCTGGCGCTTTCCGCCGCAGAGCTGCCGATTGGCGTGGTGACGGCGACCCTGGGCGCGCCGGTCTTTATCTGGTTGCTGCTGCGTTCGCGGGGCGGGGATAGCGCGGCGCCGTCGGCAGGGACGGCGCCGGTTCAGGCTTACCAGCCTTTGATCGCGTCGCCTTTGTAGACTTCCTTCGCTTTTTCCGCGACTTCGCTGGTCTGGAAGGCGGCTTTTAATTCCTGAATTTTCTTGCTGTCCTTATTATCCTCGCGGGCGACTATCGCATTCACATATGGGGAATCCGGCCCCTCCATAAACAGACCGTCGCGGGCGGCCGACAGGCCCGCCTGGGCGGAGAAGTTGGTGTTAATGATTGACAGGCTGACGTTCGGATCGTCAAGGGTACGGGTCAGCTGCGGGGTATCCACTTCAACAATTTTCAGCTGTTTCGGATTGTCGATGATATCCAGCGTGGTGGGTAAATAGCCGACGCCCGGTTTCAGCTTGAGTAACCCCTGCGCCTGAAGCAGCAGCAGGCTGCGGCCCAGGGTGGTGGTTTCATTAGAGATGGTCACCGTCGCCCCTTCGGGCAGTTCGCTGATATTTTTGATCCGGTGAGAATAGGCGGCGATAGGGAAGACAAAGGTTTTACCGACCACCGCAAATTTATAGCCGCGTTCTTTCGACTGCGCCTCAAGGTACGGCAGGGTCTGGAAGGCGTTGGCATCGACATCTTTGTTGTTCAGCGCTTCGTTGGGCAGCACATAATCATTGAAGGAGACCACTTCGACGTCGAGGTGGTATTTATCCTTCGCCACCTGCTCCACCACTTTCCAGATGGCTTCGTCCGGCCCGGTATTGATAGCGACTTTTACTTTATTATCTTCATCCGGGGAGCAGGCGCTCAGCAGGGCGACAGAGGTGGCGATTAACGCCAGGCTAAACAACTTCTTCATCACTAAAACTCTCTTAAATTAACAAGTAACGAAACCATATTACATTCATGGAACACTGTACACGGAAATGGTCGACGGCCCAATTGAGAGGATTTCATGTTGCCGGCGGCCAGCGAAGCGCTGTTACATCATGCGACAACTCGGGGGGAATGGCAGTAGAATGGCGGGCGCTGAATCCGCTACAGTAGAAAGGGATCACCTTCACCGGAAACCGGTTTATCCATTGAGGACAGGCTATGCAACATGACATTCTGAATACCGAAGTGACGACCATTGATGGCGAGAAAACCACCCTGGCATCCTTTGCCGGCAAGGTGCTGCTGATCGTCAATGTAGCCTCGAAATGCGGCCTGACGCCGCAGTATGAGCAACTCGAGGATCTGCAAAAGCAGTTTGCCGCCGAGGGCTTCAGCGTGCTGGGGTTCCCCTGCAACCAGTTCCTCGGCCAGGAGCCGGGCAGTGAAGAGGAGATTAAGACCTTCTGCAGCACTACCTACGGCGTCACCTTCCCGCTGTTTAGCAAAATTGACGTCAACGGCGAACATCGCGCGCCGCTCTATCAAAAACTGATTGCCGCCGCGCCGAAAGCGGTGGCCCCGGAAGGCAGCGGTTTTTATGAGCGGATGGCCAGCAAAGGCCGGGCACCGCTGTATGTGGACGACATTCTGTGGAATTTCGAAAAATTCCTCATCGATCGCCAGGGCAACGTCATTCAGCGCTTCTCTCCGGATATGACGCCGGACGATCCGCAGCTGGTGGCGGCGATTAAAGGAGCGCTGGCGCAATAATGTCGTTTCTGATGCAGCTACAGGATGTAGAAGCGGCGGGGCGCCTGGCCCCGTTTTCTGCGGCCTTTCGCGCCGGGGAGATTGTCCATCTGGTGGGGCCGAACGGCGCAGGGAAGAGCACGCTGCTGACCCGCATGGCGGGGCTGTCCGACGGCCCCGGCACGGTTCATTTTAACGGCCGGCTGCTTGACGAGTGGCCGGCGAGGGAGCTGGCGCGCCGTCGCGGATATCTGAGTCAACACCAGACCCCGCCGTTCGCCATGCCGGTATGGCACTACCTGGCGCTGCATATGCAGCAGCAGGGTGATAGCGCCCGTCTGAGCGATATCGCGGCCAGGCTTGGTCTGGACAATAAGCTGGGCCGTCCGGTCAATCAGCTGTCGGGCGGCGAGTGGCAGCGCGTGCGGCTGGCGGCAGTGATCCTGCAGATCGATCCCTTGAGTAATTCCGCGGGTCAGCTGCTGCTGCTGGATGAGCCGATGAACAGTCTGGATGTGGCTCAGCAGGCGGCGCTGGATCGGCTGTTACACGAGCTGAGCGCGGCGGGGATTGCGGTGGTGATGAGCAGCCACGATCTCAACCATACCCTGCGCCACGCCGGTCAGAGCTGGCTGCTCTGCCAGGGGGAAGCCATCGCCTGCGGGGAGACCGCCGAGGTGCTGAATGAGGAAAATTTAACCGCCGCCTATGCGATCCCGTTCCAGCGCGTTGAGGTGGCCGGTCATATTATGCTCATCGCGTCACAGTAGCACGCAGTTATCTTGTCACTATATTGATAAACAAGCTAAATTATTGCGATAAAGAGACTAGGGACAGAGGGATCATCTGAAATGCGCTTCTGGTTCATGTTGGCGGCGGCGTTAATTTTAGCCGGCTGCAGCAGCCATCGGGCACCGCCGCCGAATCCTCGGCTGGCAGACTCCATTACGGTGGTGGCGAATCTGAACGAGCAGCTGCGCAGCTGGCGCGGCGCGCCGTATCGCTACGGCGGCATGACGCCGCGCGGCGTTGACTGCTCCGGCTTCGTGGTGCGCACGTTTCGCGATAAATTTGCCCTCCAGCTGCCGCGTGAAACCCGCGAGCAGGCGGAAATCGGCACCCGCATCGATAAGCGCGATCTGCTGCCCGGCGATCTGGTGTTCTTCAAAACCGGCTCAGGGGAGAGCGGTTTGCACGTTGGCATCTACGATACCGACAACCAGTTTATTCACGCCTCCACCAGCCAGGGCGTCACCCGTTCCTCGCTGGATAACGTCTACTGGAACAAAAAGTTCTGGCAGGCGCGGCGAATCTGACGTCATTCAGAAGCGAGAGGGAAGCGAACGCTTCCCTTTTTTATGCCGATAACCCTGCACTCCGCCCGTGTTAATCCGCTGTTCCAGGCACTACACTGGAGAGAGGAGGAACCATGACCCTTTCTTTTACCACCCACTGGCGGGATGAACTGCCGGACTTTTACACTTCCCTGTCACCAACGCCGTTGGATAACGCCCGACTCATCTGGCGCAACGCCCCGCTGGCGCAACAGCTGGGGGTGCCCGACGCCCTGTTTGCGCCTGAAAGCGGGGTCGGTGTCTGGGGCGGCGAAGCGCTGCTTCCGGGCATGTCGCCGCTGGCGCAGGTATACAGCGGCCATCAGTTTGGCGCCTGGGCCGGCCAGCTGGGCGACGGACGCGGGATCCTGCTCGGCGAGCAGCAGCTGGCGGATGGCCGCCGTTACGACTGGCATCTGAAAGGCGCCGGCCTGACTCCTTATTCGCGGATGGGGGACGGCCGCGCCGTGCTGCGCTCGACGATCCGGGAAAGTCTGGCGTCGGAGGCGATGCACGCTCTGGGGATCCCGACGACGCGCGCCCTGGCGATGGTGACCAGCGATACCCCGGTCTACCGCGAGCGCGTGGAGCCCGGTGCGATGCTGATGCGGGTGTCCGAGAGCCATGTGCGCTTCGGCCATTTCGAACATTTTTACTATCGCCGTGAGCCGCAGAAGGTCCAGCAACTGGCCGACTATGTTATTCGCCACCACTGGCCGCAGCTGCAGGATGAGGCGGATAAGTACCTGTTATGGTTCCGTGACATTGTCATGCGTACCGCGCAGACTATCGCCAGCTGGCAAACCGTGGGCTTTGCCCATGGGGTGATGAATACCGACAACATGTCTATTCTCGGTCTGACCATCGACTACGGCCCGTATGGCTTCCTTGACGATTTCCAACCGGACTTCATCTGCAACCACTCCGATTATCAGGGGCGCTACAGTTTTGAAAACCAGCCGGCGGTGGGGCTGTGGAATCTGCAGCGTCTCGCCCAATCGCTGTCGCCGTTTATCAGCGCTGAAGCGTTAAACGCGGCGCTGGATGAGTATCAGCACGCCTTGCTGACCGCTTATGGCCAGCGGATGCGCGATAAACTCGGCCTGTTCAGCCAGCAGAAAGGGGATAACGACCTGCTGGACGGGCTGTTTGCCCTGATGATCCGCGAGAAGAGCGACTATACCCGGACGTTCCGCCTGCTGAGCCACAGCGAACAGCTCAGCGCCGCCTCGCCGCTGCGCGATGAGTTTATCGACCGCGCGGCCTTTGACAGCTGGTTTGCCGGGTATCGTGCGCGGCTGCGTGATGAACAGGTGGACGACGCGCAGCGCCAGCAGAGGATGCAGGGCGTGAATCCGGCGCTGGTGTTACGTAACTGGCTGGCGCAGCGGGCGATCGAGCAGGCTGAGGCGGGCGATATGGGCGAGCTGGAGCGCCTGCATGCCGCGCTGGCAGACCCCTTTACCGATCGCGAGGACGACTACGTCCGCCGCCCGCCGGACTGGGGGAAACGTCTGGAAGTCAGCTGCTCGAGCTAACTTGCCTCGCCCCGCGTTCAGCGGGGCGCTTACTTGGTCAGAATTAACTTCCGGCGTGGGTCTGGCGCAGCAGATAGCGCTGGCCGCCATGCTCAATCACTACTCGTCCTTCGCTGCCTAACAGAACCCGACTGCTGATCTCTCTGTCCGTCGCCACGGGATAAGGGCATTGTCTTTTGGTTTTTCAGCTGTGGCAGTGTTATCCATACGCGTCATAGCTCTCAAAATAAAAATCAAGGCAACAATGATAATCATTATCAATAATGTTGTTTTTGACGGCAAGCGTTATTTATCGTGTTACCGGATTTGGTAGGGGAGTCAGCGAAGAGAATTGCCCGCCGCAGGCGCGGCGGGCGGAGCGGTTACAGGCGTGTGGCGGTGGCCGCAGCCAGCTCGCTCAATAATCTTTCGCTGTCTTCCCAGCTCAGGCAGGGGTCGGTGATCGACTGGCCCCAGGTCAGCGGCTGGCCGGGGACCACTTTCTGAGTGCCTTCCTGCAGGAAGCTCTCTGCCATAATCCCGGCGATGGCGGTAGAGCCCGCGCGAATTTGCTGACAGATATCGGCGCACACTTCCAGCTGACGGCGGTGCTGCTTCTGGCAGTTGCCATGGCTGAAATCAACGACCAGCTGTTCCGGCAGATCGAATTCACGTAGCGCCTCGCCGGCGGCGGCGATATCCTCGGCGTGATAGTTTGGCCGTTTGCCGCCGCGCATAATGATGTGCCCGTACGGGTTGCCGCTGGTCTGGTAAATCGTCATCTGCCCCTGCTTGTCCGGAGAGAGGAACATATGGCTGGCGCGGGAGGCGCGGATGGCGTCCACCGCGATGCGCGTATTGCCGTCGGTGCCGTTTTTAAATCCAACCGGGCAGGAGAGCGCTGAGGCCATTTCACGGTGGATCTGGCTTTCAGTGGTGCGCGCCCCGATGGCCCCCCAGCTGATGAGATCGGCGATAAACTGACCGGTCACCATATCGAGAAACTCGGTGGCCGTCGGTACCCCCAGCTCATTAACCTGCAGCAGCAGGCGCCGCGCCAGCTCAATTCCGTGGTTGACCCGGTAGCTGCCGTTGAGGTCGGGATCGGAGATTAAGCCTTTCCAGCCCACCACGGTACGCGGTTTTTCAAAGTAGGTGCGCATCACGATCTCCAGCTGCGGCTGGTAGCGCTCGCGCATGCCCTGCAGGCGGCGGGCATACTCCAGCGCCGCGTCGGTGTCGTGAATGGAGCAGGGGCCGATAATCACCAGCAGTCGGCGGTCTTCGCCGTTGAGGATTTTTTCAATTCGGCGGCGGGAGGCCGAGACGTGGGCAGCCACGTCGGCCGTCACGGGATGGCGCTGGGCCAGCTCCGCGGGCGTTACCAGGCTCTCAATGCGCGCGGTACGCAATTCGTCTGTTTTATTCATTGGGGTCTCAAAAATCTGTTTCTTCCGCGGCGAAAATGCCGGGAAGTGATGCGCATCACGATAAACCAATCCCTGCTTATTGCAAGAGCAGGGCATGATCCTGTATAGGCCACGGGCGATAGCATAAACAAATTTTTAATAATGTACTAGTGTATTAGTACATCCTGCGATTCAGCCCCATGATGTCCATGATTTTTGTCGCAATTTCCTCAACAGAATAGTTGGTGCTGTTCAGGCAGGGGATTTTATTCTTGCGATACAGGGCCTCCACTTCGGTCACTTCCATCCGACACTGGCGCAGTGAGGCGTAGCGGCTGTTCTCCCGGCGCTCCTCGCGGATCGCCGCCAGACGCTCCGGATTGATGGTCAGGCCGAACATCTTATGCTGCAGGGGTTTCAGCGAGGCCGGCAGCACCAGATTGTCCATATCGTCGGCGATAAACGGATAGTTGGCGGCGCGAATACCGTACTGCATGGCGAGATACAGACTGGTGGGTGTTTTGCCGCAGCGCGAGACGCCGAGGAGGATCACCTGCGCCTGGTCAAGGTTGCGCAGCGAGATGCCATCGTCATGGGCGAGGGTATAATCGATGGCGGCGATACGCGCATCGTATTTAATCAGATTGCCGGGGTTGAGGCCGTGGGTGCGGTGGGCCACCGGCGTCGGGTCGAGGTTGAGCTCCTGCTGCAGCGGGGCCACCAGCGCCTGCACGATATCCTGACAAAAGCCTTCGCTTTGCAGAATAATGTCGCGTATTTCCGGGATGACGATGGAGTAGAACACCAGCGGGCGAATACCCGTTTGCTGATAGATGGCGTCGATCTGCTCCTTCACCGCCCGCGCGCGGCTGATGTTTTCCACAAACGGCAGGGTTACGCTGCTGATGGCGACCGGGAATTGCGACATCACGGCATGCCCCAGCACCTCCGCCGTAATGGCGGTACCGTCAGAAATATAAAATACGTGGCGATCTACAGCACTTTCCATTTTGACCATCCGGTATAATGAGTTTAATTGCCTGAAAGCGGATATTAAATTTAAGCATATCCCTGTTTGATTTGTCTCTTGTTAAAATTGAAATGCTATTTTTGTTTTTTATGAAAAGGGTGGTTCATTTTCTTTTTGTCGCCGTTATTTCCAGCGTTTTCCATCAGAATTCCTAAAAATCATCAAGTTAGCAATATCGGGGGAACAGTCCGAAAAATGAAAAAATAATTTGCTTGAACGATTCACCGTTTTTTTCAGCTTCATAAATATGTCAGGATAATCCTGCAGTCGATCGTGAAATTTTTTTCACTGGTATTAAATCACAAAAGGATTGTCTCGATGTCCAACAATGGCTCGTCACCGCTGGTGCTTTGGTATAACCAACTCGGCATGAATGATGTAGACAGAGTTGGGGGCAAAAATGCCTCCCTTGGTGAAATGATTACGAATCTGTCCGGTATGGGTGTTTCCGTACCTAACGGGTTTGCCACCACCGCTGATGCTTTCAATCAGTTCCTGGACCAAAGCGGTGTTAACCAGCGCATCTATGCGCTGCTGGATGAAACCGACATTGACGACGTTTCCGCATTAGCGAAAGCGGGCGCGCAGATCCGACAGTGGATCATCGATACCCCCTTCCAGAGCGAACTGGAAAACGCGATTCGCGATGCTTATGACCTGCTGTCCGCCGATGACGCCGAGGCCTCATTCGCCGTGCGCTCTTCCGCCACCGCGGAAGATATGCCGGACGCCTCCTTCGCCGGGCAGCAAGAGACATTCCTCAACGTGCAGGGCTTTGACGCCGTGCTCGTTGCCGTGAAGCACGTGTTTGCTTCGCTGTTTAACGATCGCGCAATCTCCTATCGCGTGCATCAGGGTTACGATCACCGCGGCGTGGCGCTCTCCGCCGGGGTGCAGAGGATGGTCCGCTCCGATCTGGCCTCCTCCGGCGTCATGTTCTCCATCGATACCGAATCCGGCTTTGACCAGGTGGTGTTTATCACCTCGGCGTGGGGTTTGGGCGAGATGGTGGTGCAGGGCGCGGTGAACCCGGACGAATTCTACGTCCACAAACCGACGCTGGCCGCTGGCCGTCCGGCGATCGTGCGCCGCACCATGGGGTCGAAAAAGATCCGTATGGTTTACGCGCCGACCCAGGAGCACGGTAAACAGGTGCGTATCGAAGATGTGCCGCAGGCGCAGCGCGATATTTTCTCGTTAAGCAACGAGGAAGTGCAGGAGCTGGCGAAGCAGGCGGTGCAGATCGAGAAGCACTACGGCCGTCCGATGGATATCGAGTGGGCGAAAGATGGCCACACCGGTAAGCTATTTATCGTCCAGGCGCGTCCTGAAACCGTGCGTTCCCGCGGCCAGGTGATGGAGCGTTATACCCTCCACGCTCAGGGGCAGATCATCGCCGAAGGGCGCGCCATCGGCCACCGCATTGGCGCCGGTCCGGTCAAGGTGATCCACGATATCAGCGAGATGAATCGCATTGAGCCAGGCGACGTACTGGTTACCGATATGACCGACCCGGACTGGGAACCGATCATGAAAAAAGCCTCGGCGATTGTCACCAACCGCGGCGGGCGTACCTGTCACGCGGCGATTATCGCCCGTGAGCTGGGGATCCCGGCGGTGGTCGGCTGCGGCGATGCTACCGATCGCATTCAGGAAAATCAGAATGTCACCGTCTCCTGCGCCGAAGGCGACACCGGCTATGTCTACGCCGAGCTGCTCGACTTCAGCGTCAAGAGCTCCAGCGTCGGCGACATGCCGGATCTGCCGCTGAAGGTGATGATGAACGTCGGCAACCCGGATCGCGCGTTCGACTTCGCCTGCCTGCCGAACGAAGGCGTCGGTCTGGCGCGGCTGGAATTTATCATCAACCGTATGATTGGCGTTCATCCGCGCGCGCTGCTGGAGTTTGACGACCAGGAGCCGGGCCTGCAGAACGAAATCCGCGAGCTGATGAAAGGCTACGATTCGCCGAGAGAGTTCTACGTTGGCCGCCTGACCGAAGGGATCGCCACCCTCGGCGCCGCTTTCTATCCGAAACGGGTGATCGTGCGACTGTCGGACTTCAAATCGAACGAATACGCCAACCTGGTGGGCGGCGAGCGCTATGAGCCGGAAGAAGAGAACCCGATGCTCGGCTTCCGCGGCGCCGGACGCTACGTTTCCGAAAGCTTCCGCGACTGCTTCGCCCTGGAGTGCGAAGCGATGAAGCGCGTGCGTAACGATATGGGACTGACCAACGTTGAAGTGATGGTCCCGTTCGTCCGTACCGTCGCCCAGGCGAAAGCGGTGGTCGAAGAGCTGGAGCGTCAGGGGCTGAAGCGCGGCGAGAACGGGCTGAAGATCATTATGATGTGCGAGATCCCGTCGAACGCCTTGCTGGCGGAGCAGTTCCTCGAGTACTTCGACGGCTTCTCCATCGGTTCGAACGACATGACCCAACTGGCGCTCGGTCTGGACCGCGATTCCGGTGTGGTTTCTGAGCTGTTTGATGAACGCAATGACGCGGTGAAAGCCCTGCTGTCGATGGCCATCCGCGCGGCGAAGAAACAGGGTAAATACGTCGGCATCTGCGGCCAGGGGCCGTCTGACCATGAGGATTTCGCCGCCTGGCTGATGGAAGAGGGGATTGATAGCTTGTCCCTGAACCCGGATACCGTGGTACAAACCTGGTTAGGTCTGGCGGAACTGAAAAAATAAGTTCGCCCTGACAGGACCGATCCCCGGCAGCGATGCCGGGGATTTTTTTTACCGGTGTCAGGCTATCTGGTGTCGTGATGCGCAGGGCAAAAAAAAGCCCATCGTGGGAGATGGGCAAAGACTACACACAGCAATTCGTTGTTTCACTCAGGGGATTTCCATGCTTATAAATCAAGGTGTTGATTTATAACCGTGAGCTAATAGTAGGCAGCGGGGCCTTTGCCGTCGATCAGATTCCTCTCAATAGTTAAATTGTTGTGAAGGACCGGGGGAGGAAAGCGAGGTGAAGGGCGCGCGGGGCCAGCGCATTGCCGGCGATCAATAAATTTTTCTTAACAATATGCGGGCAAAGAAACAGGCGGGTCTCCCCGCCTGCCAGGCATTACTTGCGACCGGCCTCCAGCTCACTGAGCTCTTCAAGGACGACGTCAGGGTCTTTCGGCGGCGGCGGCACCTCATGCACCCAGGCGTCATACAGCCGCCAGGAGACGGCGAGCAGCACCGGACCGATAAACAGGCCGATCATGCCGAAGGCGATCAGGCCGCCAATGACGCCGGTGAGGATAAGGATCATTGGCAGGTCGGCGCCCATGCGGATGAGCACCGGACGAATAACGTTGTCCATGGTGCCGACTACGCAGCTCCAGACCAGCAGCACGGTGCCCCAGGTGGTGTCCCCGCTCCAGTAAAGCCAGATAATCGACGGCACCAAAACCAGTAAAGGGCCGAGCTGAACCAGACAGGTAAAGATCATCACCACGGTCAGCAGAGCGGCGTAGGGCACGCCGGAGACGGCAAGGCCAATCCCGCCCAGTACCGCCTGAGTGAGGGCAGTGACCACCACGCCCAGCGCCACGGCGCGCACGGCCTGGCCGGCCAGCAGCACCGCGGCGTCGCCGCGTTTGGCCGCGAGGCGCGTGGCGAAGTAGCGGAAACCGTAGGCCACCTGCTCGCCGCGCCAGTAGAGCAGCGCGCTGAACAGCAGCATCAAACCGCAGTAGACCAGCAGCTTGCCGATGTGCGCCGCCTGACCGACAAACCAGCTGGTGGTGGTGCCAATATAGGGACGAACCTTGGCCATAATCGCCGAGCCGCCCATATCCAGCAGACCGTGCCAGGCGGAGTACAGTTTATCGCCGACCAGCGGTACGCTGTTGAGCCAGGCGAAATCCGGCAGCGTCACATTTCCGCTGCTGATGAGTTTGATCAGCGGAACGCTGTTATCCACCAGGCTGTTGACCAGCAGAGCGATAGGAATAACGAATAGCAGAAACAGCAACAGGGTCATCGCCAGCACCGCCAGCAGTCGTTTGCCGAACAGCACACGCTGCAGACGCAGCAGCACCGGCCAGGTGGCGATCACCACCGTACCGGCCCAGGCGAAGGACAGAATAAACGGCTGCACAACCCACAGGCAGGATATGATAATCAGGGCCAGGAACAGCACCGACAGCAGTATTTGCGGAATGTCCCGAGGCTGATGGGGATTAATCATAGAGAAATTTTACCTTTCCAGTCGCGCCAAACAGCTGGCGCCGCGTAAATCCATATACTGATAATAATATCAATAATTTTGCCGGGCTGATTTTGCACAGAAAACACGTGGGCGCATATGAAAAAAATGTGATAAAAAGTTGAATGCGCTACGCAAACGTTTAGTTAGCACCAACACAATATTTTCAAACACAACATAGTCAGGCAGGGTCAAGCGTGATGATCCCACAAATTTCTCAGGCGCCAGGGGTAGTTCAACTGGTGCTGAATTTTTTGCAGGTACTGGAGCAACAGGGTTTTACCGGCGATACCGCCACCAGCTATGCCGACAGGCTAACGATGGCCACCGACAACAGCGTCTATCAGCTGCTGCCGGATGCGGTCATTTTTCCACGATCCACGGCGGACGTGGCGCTGCTGGCGCGCGTCGCCGCCGAACCGCGTTTTAAATCGCTGATTTTCACCCCGCGTGGCGGCGGCACCGGCACTAACGGCCAGGCGCTGAACGGCGGGATTATCGTTGATATGTCCCGCTATATGAATCGCATCATCAAGATTAACCCTGACGAGGGCTGGGTGCGCGTTGAAGCCGGGGTCATCAAAGATCAGCTGAACCAGGTTCTTAAACCCTATGGTTACTTTTTTGCGCCTGAGCTATCCACCAGCAACCGCGCTACCCTGGGGGGGATGATTAACACCGACGCGTCCGGCCAGGGATCGCTGGTGTACGGCAAAACGTCGGATCACGTGCTCGGCCTGCGGGCGGTGCTGATGGGCGGGGATATCCTCGATACCCAGGCGGTGCCGGTGGCGCTGGCGGAGACGCTGGGCAATATCCCCTCGACGGTTGGCCGGATCTACAACACGGTCTACCAGCGCTGCAAGGCGCAGCGTGACCTGATCATTGATAAGTTTCCCAAACTCAACCGCTTCCTCACCGGATACGATCTGCGTCACGTCTTTAACGATGAGATGAGCGAGTTCGACCTGACCCGTATTTTAACCGGTTCGGAAGGGACGCTGGCGTTTATTACCGAAGCGCGGCTGGATATCACCCGCCTGCCGAAGGTGCGCCGTCTGGTCAACGTCAAATATGACTCCTTCGACTCTGCGCTGCGCAATGCGCCCTTTATGGTCGAAGCGAAAGCCCTGTCGGTGGAGACCGTCGATTCTAAAGTTCTCAATCTGGCGCGCGAGGATATCGTCTGGCACTCGGTAAGCGAACTGATCACCGACGTACCGGATAAAGAGATGCTCGGGCTCAATATCGTCGAATTCGCCGGCGATGACGCGGCGCTGATTGACCAGCAGGTTACTACCCTGTGCCAGCGGCTGGACGAGCTGATGGCCGCCAGCGAGGCGGGCGTCATTGGCTGGCAGGTCTGTCACGATCTTGAAGGCGTGGAGCGCATCTATGCCATGCGCAAGAAGGCCGTCGGCCTGTTGGGCAATGCCAAAGGCGCCGCCAAGCCTATTCCTTTCGCCGAGGACACCTGCGTACCGCCCGAACATCTGGCGGATTACATCGTCGAGTTCCGCGCGCTGCTCGACAGCCACGGCCTAAGCTACGGCATGTTTGGCCACGTTGATGCCGGGGTGCTGCACGTGCGCCCGGCGCTGGACATGTGCGATCCGCAGCAGGAGGTGCTGATGAAGCAGATCTCCGACGAGGTGGTAGCGCTGACGGCGAAGTATGGCGGCCTGCTGTGGGGCGAACATGGCAAAGGGTTCCGCGCGGAGTACAGCCCGGCCTTCTTTGGCGAGACGCTGTATGCCGAGCTGCGCAAGATCAAAGCGGTCTTCGATCCCGATAACCGCCTGAATCCGGGGAAAATCTGTCCTCCGGAAGGTATCGACGCACCGATGATGAAAGTCGATGCGGCGAAGCGCGGCACCTGGGATCGGCAGATCCCCATCGCGGTGCGCAGCAGCTGGCGTGGGGCGATGGAGTGTAATGGCAACGGGCTGTGCTTCAACTTTGACGTCAAGAGCCCGATGTGTCCGTCGATGAAAGTCAGCAACCAGCGCATCCACTCGCCGAAAGGGCGGGCGACGTTAGTGCGGGAATGGCTGCGCCTGCTGGCCGACCGCGGCGTCGATCCCAACCAGCTGGAGAAGGCGCTGCCGGAGCAGGGCGTCAGCCTGCGCTCGCTGGTGGCGCGCACGCGCAACAGCTGGCATGCGCGCAAAGGCGAGTATGACTTCTCGCATGAGGTCAAAGAGGCGATGTCCGGCTGTCTGGCCTGTAAAGCCTGTTCGACCCAGTGCCCGATCAAAATCGATGTTCCCGAGTTCCGCTCGCGCTTCCTGCAGCTGTACCACAGCCGCTATCTGCGGCCGGTGCGCGATCATCTGGTGGCCTCGGTCGAATCTTATGCGCCGCTGATGGCGCAGGCGCCGAAGACCTTTAACTTTTTTATTAACCAGCCTTGGCTGAAAAAGCTGTCGGAGAAGCATATCGGGATGGTCGATCTGCCGCTGCTCTCGGCGCCGTCGCTGAAGCAGCAGATGGCCGGCCACCGTTCCGCCAATATGACCCTTGAGCAGCTCGAAGCGCTGAGCGCCGAGCAGAAAGCGAAGATGGTGCTGGTGGTGCAGGATCCCTTCACCAGCTACTACGACGCCCAGGTGGTGGCCGACTTTATCCGTCTGGTCGAGGCCTTAGGCTATCAGCCGGTGCTCCTGCCGTTCTCGCCGAACGGCAAGGCGCAGCATATCAAAGGCTTCCTCACCCGCTTCGCGCGCACCGCGCAGAAGACGGCGGACTTCCTCAACCGCGTGGCGCAGCTGGGCATGCCGCTGGTGGGCGTCGATCCAGCGCTGGTGCTCTGCTACCGCGATGAGTACAAGCAGACGCTCGGCGACAAGCGCGGCGATTTCCAGGTGCTGTTAGTCCATGAGTGGTTGCCGAAGGCCCTAACCAGCGACGCCCGTCCCGATCTGGGCGGTGAGCCCTGGTACCTGTTCGGTCACTGTACCGAAGTGACCGCGCTACCGGCGGCGACAAAGCAGTGGGCAGATATTTTTGCCCACTTCGGCGCGAAGCTGGAAAACGTCAGCGTTGGGTGTTGCGGGATGGCTGGCACCTATGGTCATGAAGTGAAAAACCACGCCAACTCGTTGGCCATTTACGCGCTCTCCTGGCAGCAGGCGATGCAGCGGCTGCCGCGAAACCGCTGTCTGGTGACGGGCTACTCCTGCCGCAGTCAGGTGAAGCGTATTGAAGGCAGCGGCGTTCGCCACCCGCTGCAGGCGTTACTGGAGATAATCGGATGATTTGGAAACGTCAGGCCACGCTGGAGCAGCTCAACCGGCTCGGTGAGGGGAACATGGTAGGGCTGCTCGATATTCGCTTTGAGACCGTTACCGACGATACGCTGGAGGCCACTATGCCGGTCGATAGCCGCACACAGCAGCCGTTTGGCCTGCTGCACGGCGGAGCGTCGGTGGTGCTGGCGGAGACCCTGGGGTCGGTGGCAGGCTATCTGTGCAGCGAAGGCGAACAAAAGGTGGTGGGGCTGGAGGTTAACGCCAACCACATCCGTTCGGCGCGCGGGGGCCGGGTGCGCGGCGTCTGCAAAGCGCTGCACGTCGGGACGCGCCATCAGGTCTGGCAAATTGAAATCTTCGACGAACAGTCGCGGTTATGTTGTTCATCACGACTAACCACCGCGGTAATATAAGCCGCATGGCGGGAGGCGAATAGCCTCCCTTTTTTTAAGGTAATAAGCGAGAGCCGGCCTGCCAGAGCCAGAGAGGTTGTCACAAGATCAGCCGGGCGTCGGCAGGGAATTATCTAATATTTATATTATTACCGATCCACTCTCGTTATTTATGCTACTCTTTTCAATACTAAATGCTTAAAGGTAACAAGAGGACGGTTAACCATGGGTATTCTTTCCTGGATCATTTTTGGACTTATTGCCGGTATTTTAGCCAAGTGGATTATGCCGGGAAAAGATGGCGGCGGATTTATCGTGACCGTTATTTTGGGGATCATCGGCGCCGTGGTCGGCGGCTGGATCAGTACCCTGTTTGGTTTTGGTAAGGTCGATGGGTTTAATTTCGGCAGCTTCGTGGTAGCGGTTATCGGTGCGCTGGTGGTACTGTTTATTTACCGGAAAGTGCGTAGCTAATTTTCAGCTGCTCAGCTGTAAATAAGTACATAAAAGCTGCCGCGATATGCGGCAGCTTTTTTATTGCTGACAGATGACAGCGTAGATCTCCTTTGGGCTATTGTCTGTCGGTTCCCTCGCCAACCGGCACCACCTCAACGTGCACTTCGTAGTGTTTCGCCTGGCCGGCGGGGATCAGCGCGGTCAGTTTGTTAATGGTTTCCGCTGGCGTATCGGTTGCTACCGTGGCTGAAAACAGCACCGGTCTGTGCGGCGGAAGCTGCGGCGGGAACGGCGGCAGGGGGCCACGAGCCCTCTCCATCGGCGGGCGGACTCCGTTATCGATGACAGGCGCCGGGACGTCGGTTTTATCAGCCGCAAAGGCGCTGGCGGCGGTAACGGTGGCGATAGCGAACAGGGCAAGCAGAGCTTTTTTCATCCGGGATTCCTCAATAAGCAAGTCCCAAAAGAGTAGAGGGTGCCGGCAGGCGGAACAATCCCAGGCGGCGCGAATCCTCTGAATCTTCTTTTTTCCTCGCGAATGTGGAGGTCAGATGAGAGCGAGTGTCATTGCGTTCGGGAGCCTCTTAATTCAGCAGTACGCTCATAATCAGCAGTACGGCCATGCACATCGACATAATACTGATATCAACAATCATTCTGTACGACAAAAGCTCCAGCTAAACGGGTACGGCGGGCAGGTAAAAGCCCATCTTATAGTGGTTAAAGAGTGTACCCTGCCTACTTCCATTGAACAAACGTTTATTGACTAATATTGTCGGCCTGCGTCGGCCATCGGCCATCGGCCACCGCCTGGAGCAACATGAGGATGGCTCATGTTGCATTGAATTTAAGTCGCTTTCCCTCCAGCGCTGACTCTGGCAAAAATAGGTTCATTAACGAATCAACAACATTTACCGGTTGAAGCGCGCCCGGCCTGACTCCGCGTCGCCAGGCTGGTGGAGAGTATTCCGCCGGGTTCGCTTTATGCCCGCCATCAGGATGGACAATCGCCATGAATAATAAATTTACCTATACGATTAAGCGCACCCGGTTTGATGAAAACTATAACCCTGCGGAAAATACGCGTATTACCACCAACTTCGCTAATTTAGCCAGAGGGGTGAACCGTGAGGAAAATCTGCGCAATACGTTAATCATGATGAATAACCGTTTTAATAGCCTGGCCCACTGGGATAATCCCCATAACGATCGCTATGCGGTGGAACTGGATATTATTTCTGTCGAGATGAATATTGCTCAGGATAGCGCCAGCTTCCCGGTGATTGAGATCCTGCAAACGCATATTGTCGATAAAAAGAGCGGGGAGCGTCATGCCGGTATCGTCGGCAATAACTTCTCCTCCTATGTGCGGGATTACGATTTTAGCGTACTGCTTCTGGAACATAATAAGGACCAGAGTCGCTTCAGCGTACCGGAAAACTTTGGCGAGTTGCACGGCAATATCTTTAAGGATTTTGTGCAATCCAGCGCCTGGCGCGCCAACTTCAGCAAGGCGCCGGTGATTTGCCTGAGCGTCTCCAGTAAAGATGTTTACCATCGCACCGGTAACGAACATCCGGTCCTCGGCATTGAATATGCTCAGGAAGGCGTCTCGCTGACCGAGCGCTATTTCAGCAAAATGGGGCTGCAGGTACGCTATTTTATGCCAAAAAACAGCGTCGCGCCGTTGGCCTTTTATTTTACCGGCGATCTGCTCAGCGATTACACCAGCCTGGAACTGATCGCCACCATCAGCACGATGGAGACGTTTCAGAAAATATATCGCCCGGAGATCTACAATGCCAACTCCCCGGCGGGGCAATACTATCAGCCCAATCTCAGCCACCTGGATCATTCATTAACAAAAATCGTCTATGACCGGGAAGAGCGCAGCCTGTTGGCGATTGAGCAGGGGAAATTTACACAACAACATTTTATCAACCCGCACAAGACGTTGCTTGAGCAATGGTCTGCTAATTTCGCGCTTTGCTAAACCCATATAAAAGGCTAATGACTATGAAAACATGGCTTCCGACATCGACCGCCGGCAGTTTACCGAAACCTTCCTGGCTGGCGCAGCCAGAGACTCTGTGGTCGCCCTGGAAACTGTCCAGCGAAGAATTACTGGCCGGCAAGCGCGACGCCTTGCGGTTATCCCTCGACGACCAGCTGCGGGCCGGGATCGATATTGTCAGCGACGGCGAGCAAACGCGGCAGCACTTTGTCACCACCTTCATCGAGCACCTCAGCGGGGTGGATTTTGCCAAACGCGAGATCGTGAAAATTCGTAACCGCTATGAGGCCAGTGTTCCAACGGTGGTGGGCGCCGTGGAGCGCCAGAAACCGGTCTTCGTGGAGGACGCTCGCTATCTGCGGCAGCTCACCAGTCAGCCGATCAAATGGGCGCTTCCGGGCCCGATGACCATGATCGACACGCTGTATGACAACCACTATAAAAGCCGGGAAAAGCTGGCCTGGGAATTTGCTAAAATCCTCAATCAGGAAGCGAAAGAGTTAGAGGCTGCGGGGGTTGATATTATTCAGTTCGATGAGCCGGCCTTTAACGTCTTCTTCGATGAGGTCAACGACTGGGGGATCGCCGCTTTAGAACGAGCCACCGAAGGGCTGAAGTGTGAGACAGCGGTGCATATCTGCTACGGCTATGGCATCAAGGCCAATACCGACTGGAAAAAGACGCTGGGCTCCGAGTGGCGACAGTATGAAGAGGCTTTCCCGCAGCTGCAGAAATCGTCCCTTGATATTATCTCTCTCGAGTGCCACAACTCGCGCGTGCCGATGGATCTGCTGGAGTTGATCCGCGGTAAAAAGGTGATGGTCGGGGCGATCGATGTCGCCAGCCATGCGATCGAAACCCCGGAAGAGGTGGCTGGAACCCTGCGCAAGGCGCTGGCGTTCGTCGATGCCGACAAACTCTACCCGTCCACCAACTGCGGTATGGCGCCGCTGCCGCGCCATGTCGCGACCGGCAAACTGCACGCCCTGAGCGCCGGCGCCGAGATTATTCGTCGCGAGCTGGCGGCAAAGTAAGGCGGGGCGCGCCCGTTATCTTCCCCAGGCGGTTTACTTTATCGTCGGTTCACTTCCAGAGCGGGCTGTTACCCGCTCTGCGTCATGTTGCCGCCAGCGGGCGACAGATCGCCCGCAGGGCGACGGCGCTGCACAGCGGAAACAGCGCCAGCAGAAGCCAGGGATAAACCGCCTGCGGCGACGGAATGAGCGCCTGGTCAAGTAAATGACCGAGCAGTAAATTCCCGGCTAACACCGCGCACCCTCCTGCGGTGGCGAGCGCTCCGTAGTGGGCGCCTAGCGTCGACTCCTCGGCGAACAGCGGGATCAAATCCTTGGCTGCGGGCACTAACAGCATCTGGCCGAGGGTGAGCAGCGTGACAAAACCAGCCGCCGGCATTAACCGCAGCCAACCTTCGGCGGGTGGGGCGGCGGCGAATAACGCCACGCTGGCAAAGGAAGCCGACAGCAGCAGAAAGCCCACCGGCAGGATGCGCACGGCGCCCATTCGCCGGGCGAAGCGGGCGAGAGGGAGCTGGAGGGTGATAATCAACAGCGAGGCCAGCATAAAGAGCGGCGCCAGATCCTGCTCGCGGCCGCCGGAACGTTGGATCTCCACCGGCAGGGCGAGGTACAGTTGGTTGTAGCTCAACAGCCATGAGCTGTAGGCGAGAATAAACGCGACAAAGCGCGGCTGGCGCAAAGGCGTCCACCATGGGACTCGTCTGCGCGTTGTTGTCGTGTGCCCGTCGGCGGGCAGACAGAAAAAGAGCACCGCCAGCGCCAGAAGAAATATTCCCGCGCCGGCGAGGGCGATATGCCGAAAGCCGATCCCGCTCAGCACGCCTCCGGCCACCGGGCCGATCACCGCTCCCAGTTCACCGCATACCGCAAACAGCGCAAACCACTCGGCGCGGCTGCGTTTCCCGTTGGCCTGGCTGTGGGTACCGGCCCGCGCCAGCAGGGCCTCTATCGACGGGGAGAACAGGGCGCCGCCGACGCCGGTCAGGCAGGCGCCGAGGATAATGGGCCACAGCGACGCCCCGCACGCCAGCAGGAGAAAACCGGCGACGCGAACGACGCAGCCGGCGAGAATGATCGCCTTAGCGCCATAGCGGTCGGCCAGCGTCCCGCCGAGGATAAACATGCCCTGTTGGGAGAAGGTACGCAGCCCGAGAATCAGGCCGATAAGTCCGCCTGAGAGCAGCATGTCGTCGCGCAGGAAGAGGGCGAGGAAAGGAACGACCGCGTAAAAGCCAATATTAAAAACGAACTGGCTTCCCAGTAACACCGGAGGCCAGAGGGTTGCCGCAGGGCGCAGGGAGAAAAGAGGCATATCCGCCCAACCTAAACGATGAAATGAATGTGCTTTTTGCCGTGGTAAGGGGAGATCTCGATTTTGGTTTTCACCCGGAAAACGTCCCACAGTAGCGCTTCGGACAAAATCTCCTCCGGCGTCCCGCTGGCGAGGATCTGCCCCTGCTGCATCACGATCAGCGAATCGCAGAACATCGCGGCATGGTTAAGATCGTGAATGGCCACAATGCTGGTTACCGGCAGCTCGCTGATCAACTGCATTAACTGCATCTGATGGTGTATATCCAGATGGTTGGTCGGCTCATCCAGCAGGATTTCGCTCGGGCTCTGCGCCAGCGCGCGGGCGATATGCACCCGCTGCCGCTCGCCGCCGGAGAGGCTTAACCATCCCTGTTCGCTTTTCTCCAGCATCGCTACCCGCTGCAGCGCGGCGGCAATCGCCTCGTCATCCTGAGCGCTCCAGTTTGAGAACGGAGAGTGGTGGGGAATGCGTCCCAGGCGCACGACGTCGCGCACCCGCATATTGGCCTCGGTCATGCCGTGTTGCTCGACGAAAGCCACGCGGCGGGCGAGCTGCTTTTTCGCCATCCGGGCGATATCCTGGCCGTCGAGGGTGACGCGACCTGCATCCGGGCGGCGCAGGCCCGCCAGAACGCGCAGCAGCGAGGATTTGCCGCAGCCGTTGGGCCCCAGCAGTCCGACCGTTTCGCCGCGCGGCACCCGCAGCGAGACATTATTGACGATGACCTTTTTGCCTGCCTTCCAGGTGATATTTTCAGCGCAAATACTCATCACTTATTCCTTGAGCGGTAGATAATCACGGCAAAGAAAGGTACCCCAACCAGGGCGGTTACTACCCCAACGGGCAGACTTTGCGGGGCAATCAGCAGGCGCGACGCAATGTCCGCCAGTACCATCAATATCGCCCCTGCCAGCGCGCTGGCGATCAGCAACGTTCGGTGCAGCGGGCCAAAGAAGAAACGCATTACGTGCGGCACCACCAGGCCAACAAAGCCGATTGAGCCGGCCATGCTGACGATGGTGGCGGTGATCAGCGCCGCAGTGGTGAAGAGGATCAGGCGCACGCGCGGCACAGCAATCCCCAGCGAGGCGGCGGCATCGTCGCCGAAGGTGAACGCGTCCAGCGCCCGGGCATACCACAGGCAGACCGCCAGACCCGCGAGCACCACCACAATGACCAACTGGAATTCGGGCCAGCGAACGCCGCTGAAGCTGCCCAGCAGCCAGAACATCACATCGCGCGCCTGCTGCGCGCTGGCGGAGGTGCTGATGGTATAGGCCGTGATGGCGTTAAATAACTGCGAGGCGGCGACGCCCGCAAGAATCGTACGCTCATTGCCGCCGCGCGCGCCGTTAGTCAGCAAGGCGACAAAGGCGAAGGCGGCGAAGGCCCCGGCAAAGGCCCCGGCCGAGAGGGAAATTGCGCCAGCGCCAAGGCCCAGCACCACGATCGACACCGCGCCGGTGGAGGCCCCGGCGGAGACGCCGAGGACGTAGGGTTCCGCGAGGGCATTTTTCAGCAGGCTTTGCAGCACGACGCCGCAGATAGCGAGGCCGGCGCCGCAGCAGGCGGCGACCAGCGCGCGGCTGAGGCGGAAATCCCAGATTACGCTCTCATAGATACGGTTGAGAGGCTCAGCGGTTAAGCCGGTTCTGTTGCTGATAGCGTAAAAGACATTCTGCAGCGGGATGGCCAGCTCGCCGACGCTGACGCCCACCGCTATCACCAGCGCCAGCACGATCGCTGCCAGTAAACACCAGCCGGTGAGCAGCATGCTGCGGCGCGTCTGAAGCACGGCGACGCTCATCAGTTCAGCTCCATTTTTCTCAGCTGCTCGCCCACCTGTTCCGCGCCGTAAAGCGTGCGGATGGTCGGATTCATCGCCTGACCGTCCATGACCACGATATGGCCTTTTTTCACCGCCTCCAGCTGGCTGACGGCGGGATCGCTTTTGAGGAATTTGATCTTCTCCTCGGCCTTATCCAGCGCCCAGCGGTTACGGTCCAGGCTGGCGACCACGATCACATCCGGGTTGGCGGCAATGATGCTCTCCCAGCTCACCGTGGGCCACTCGGTCTCGGAGGTTATCGCATTATGTCCGCCCAGCACGCTGGCGATAAATCCGGAGGCGCTGTTTTTGCCGCCAACATAGGCATCGGCCGAAGGCGAGGCGCTGGAGAACCAGAAGACGAAGGAGAGATCCTTTTTGCTTTTACCAAACTCCTGGCGCAGGTCGGCTTCACGTTTTTTGAAATCGGCAATCAGCGCCTGACCACGATCTTCGACATTGAAAATGCGGGCGAAATCGCTAATTTCCTGATACAGCCAGGTCATATCCCACAGCTTTTGCCGGCTGCCGTACATATCGCCGGTGGCCTTTTTGGTGGCGCACATCCCCGGTGAGACGTAGCTGTTTACGCCGACGGTAGCGAGATCTTCACGCCTGGCGACTTTGCTTTCCGGCCCCAGCAGCAGCGGCAACTGGGCGGGAACGAAATCGGGATTTTGCGCCAGCACCGATTCCAGGCTCGGAATTTCCACCGTCAAGGTTTTAATCTTCGCGTTTTGCTCAGCCAGCTGCGGTAAAACGCTGGTCGGCCAGAAGGCGCTGGCGACCACCTGCTTTTGCAGCCCGAGCAGCAGCAGAATTTCGACCGTATTTTGCCCCAGCGCGACCACGCGCTCCGGCGGCCGGGTGAAGGTCTCCTGATAGCCGCAGTTTTCAATCGTCAGGGGGTAGGTTGTTGCCAGCGCGGAACTGACGGCGGTGAACATCAAGCCTAACGCGCAAAGGACCTTCTTCATTAAACGCTATCCTTGTAAACAGGCGAGTGGATGACCAGCAAATGGGAGTAATGCAAATGAAACTCATTATTGGGGCGGGGTTTTATACAATGCCATATTTACAGTGTCAATGAGTGACTATTTCCGCAGGCAATGAAATGCCCGCGCGATGGGGTGGGTCAGCTCGCCAGTGGGCCACGAATATACGCCTGCAACCCCTGGGCGAGAAAATCAAATACCCGCTTACAGGCAGGGCTGTGGCGCAGATCCTCATGCATTACCAGCCAGGTATCAAGATACAGAGAAAAGTCTGCCGCCAGCACTCGCTGCAGGGGAATAATGCCATCCGCAAGAGGCACCTGGCAGATGCCGATCCCCGCTCCGGCGCGGATCAGGCTCAACTGGGCGAGGTCGCTATCGGTCCGCATCGCGAACGCCTCGCGCTGAAAACGGGGGTAAGCCTGCAGCGCCCGGCGCACGAGAGGGGTGGCGCTATCAAAACCAATTAGCGCGTGGCTGGCCAGATCGTCGAGGGTCGCGGGCAGGCTCTGCCGCGTCAGGTAGGCGGCGGTGGCATGTAACCCAAGCTCGATCCTGCCGAGACGGCGGGCGATAAGCTGCTCCTGCTGCGGGGCGACCATCCGCACCGCAATATCCGCCTCCCGGTGAAGCAGATCCTGAAACCGATTGGAGAGCATCAGTTCGATGACGATATTCGGGCACGCCTGCCTGAGCCGGGCAACCAGCGGCGGCAGCACCTCGGCGCCGACCACCTCGCTGGCGGCCACCCGCACCACGCCACGCAGCTCGGCTCTGTCGCGACTGAAGTTAGCCGCCGTGCGTTCCAGCGCCCGGGCGGTATTGTCCATCTCCTCGGCGTGCACCCGCAGCGCCAGCGCCGCGTCGGTCGCCAGCAGGCCGGTTTGCGAGCGGGTAAATAAGGCCTGGCCGAGGGCGTTTTCCAGCCCGGCAATATGGCGCCCCGCCGTCGGCTGAGTGATGTTCAGGGTACGCGATGCGCCCGATAAAGAGCCTTCCTGCAGGACGGCGAGAAAGGTTCGGTACCACTCCAGGGAATAGAGGTATTCATACAAATATGTATAGCCGCTCGACGATGGTATGCAATTTCATTTGATATGAGCCGCAGGTAGGCTGTCAAGCATCCATTAGCGAACGGGGAAAGAGGATGAACAGCAGCGGCAAGGTACTTATTCTGGGAGCAAGCGGGGGCATCGGTGGGGAAGTGGCGCGCCGGCTGGTGGCAGACAACTGGCAGGTTCGGGCGCTGAAGCGCGGCGCCCGGATGCGTGATCCCGAAGATGGCATACAGTGGATAGCCGGCGACGCGCTGGATGGCGGCCAGGTCGCGGCGGCGGCTGCCGGTTGCGACGTCATCGTCCATGCGGTGAATCCGCCGGGCTACCGGCACTGGCGGCAACAGGTACTGCCCATGCTGCACAACACCCTGCAGGCCGCCGAACGGCAGCGGGCGCTTGTAGTCCTGCCCGGCACGGTCTACAACTATGGACCGGATGCCTTTCCGCTGATTGCTGAAGAGGCCGCACAACAGCCGGTGACCCGAAAAGGCGCCATCCGGGTGGCGATGGAGCTGGCGCTGAAGGATTACGTGCAGCGCGGCGGCCGGGCGTTGATTGTTCGGGCGGGCGATTTTTTTGGTCCACGCGCCGGAAATAACTGGTTTTCGCAGGGGCTGGTCAAGCCTGGTCAGCTTCCCCGAGTCATTAGCTACCCGGGGGCGATCGGCGTGGGGCATCAGTGGGCCTGGCTGCCCGACGTCGCCGCCACCATCGCCGCGCTGCTCGCCCGCAGGCGCGAGCTTGAGCCGTTCGCCCGCTTTCATATGCAGGGCCACTGGGACCCGGACGGCAGCGAAATGAGTCAGGCGATCCAGCGGGTGGTCGCCCGCTATGGCGGCCGAGCGGCAGTGAAATCTTTTCCCCGGTGGCTGGTAAAGCTGGCGGCGCCCTTCAACGCCACCCTGCGCGAAATGGTCGAGATGCACTATCTCTGGCGTCTGCCGGTACGCCTGCGCAACGATAAACTGGTTGATTTTTTAGGCGCGGAACCGCATACCCCGCTCGACAGCGCGGTTTATCAGACGCTGCAAGGCCTGGGTTGTCTGCCCTCCGGAGCGATAAACACCGAGGCGTGACGCGGCGAAGCGGATCGCAAACCGGGGCGTTATTGTGACCAAATCATAATAACGTCACTCGTTGTCAAACGATAACGATCGCATTAAGCTAAACGGATGACGAAAAATACCCCCACCCCTGCAAGCCGTGGTCCCCATGACCACAGCGTTCGGGACCAGATTCTTGACGCGGCCATGGCGCACTTTAGTCGCTATGGCTATGAGAAAACGACGGTCACCGATCTCGCCAAAGCGATAGGCTTTTCCAAAGCCTATATCTATAAATTCTTTGACTCCAAGCAGGCGATTGGCGAGGCGATTTGCGCCAGCCGGCTGGAGAAGATCATGGTGGCCGTCAGCGAGGCCATCGCCGATGCGCCGTCCGCCAGCGAGAAACTGCGCCGCCTGTTCCGGGCGCTGACCGAGGCCGGCAGTGAACTGTTTTTCGAGGATCGCAAACTGTACGACATCGCCGCCGTCGCGGCGCGCGATAAATGGCCTTCAACGGAACAGTATGCCGGTCATCTGCAGCAGCTGATTGGTCAAATCCTTGTCGAAGGCCGCCAGGCGGGCGAGTTCGAGCGCAAAACCCCGCTGGATGAAGCGACCCTGGCGGTGTATATGGTGATGTGTCCTTTCATCAATCCGGTGCAGTTGCAATACAATCTCGACACCGCGCCCACCGCGGCGGTGCTGCTTGCCTCCCTGATCCTGAGAAGTCTCTCCCCCTGATTAGTGACTATTGACTTTATTAGTCACTAGTCTGAGAATGCGGTCACCATCCGGTCTTTTCATTAAGGTGACCCATGCTCAGGCTCAACGCCGTCCATCTTGCCGTCTGCCTCCTGCCGCTGGCCCTCGCGGGCTGCGGCGAACCTGCCGATCATGACGACCCCCGCATCCGGCCGCCGCTGGTCCGGGTGGCGACCGTCGAGCGCGCGGAGGTCGGCTCGCGGGCCTTTACCGGCGTGGTAGTGGCCCGAACCCAAAGCGACCTCGGCTTCAGGGTGGCGGGAAAAGTGCTTGAACGGCGGGTGGAAACCGGGCAGAGCGTCAAGCGCGGTCAGCTGCTGCTGCGCCTGGATCCGGCTGATCTAGCCTTGCAGGCGCAGTCCCAACAGCGGGCCGTAGATGCCGCGCGGGCGCGAGCCAAAAAGGCGGCCAACGATCTGGCCCGCTATCGCGGCCTGGTGGCGAGCGGCGCCATCTCTGCCGCGGAATTCGACCAGATTAACGCGGCAGCAGAGGCGGCGAGAGCCGACCTCAGCGCGGCCCAGGCGCAGGCCAATGTGGCGCAAAACGCCACCGGCTATGCCGGACTGCTGGCGGATGCTGACGGCGTGGTGGTGGAAACCCTCGCTGAGCCGGGACAGGTGGTCAGTGCCGGGCAGGTGGTGATCCGCCTGGCGCGGGCGGGGCAGCGCGAAGCGCGGGTGCAACTGCCGGAGACGCTGCGCCCGGCGGTCGGCAGCGAGGCGCTGGCGACACGCTATGGCAGCGAATCTCAGCCGGTCACGGCGACCCTGCGCCTGCTTTCGGACGCGGCTGACGCCACCACCCGCACCTTTGAAGCGCGCTATGTACTGAACGGCGCGCTGGCGAATGCCCCGCTGGGGTCTACCGTGACCCTGCGCATCGGCAACGACCAGGCGCCAGGCCAGGTGATGGCGGTGCCCCTGGCGTCGGTCTACGATCCGGGTAACGGCCCTGGCGTCTGGCGCATTGCCTCTCGTCCGACCACCGTCTCCTGGCAACCGGTAACTGTGCTCGGCCTGGATGATGAAACCGCGCGGGTGACCGGCCCGCTGAAGCCCGGCGAGCCGATCGTCGCCCTGGGCGCCCATCTTCTGCACCAGGGCGAGGCGGTGCGTCTGGCGGAACGACGCGAGCATAATGCCGCCGGGAGCCAGCCATGAGCGCCGGGCGTTTTAATCTCTCCGCGCTGGCCGTCCGCGAGCGGTCGGTGACCCTGTTTTTGATTATCCTTATCTCCGTCGCCGGGCTGGTGGCGTTCTTCGGACTCGGGCGAGCGGAAGATCCGCCCTTTACGGTCAAGCAAATGACGGTCATTACCGTCTGGCCCGGCGCCACCGCGCAGGAGATGCAGGATCAGGTCGCCGAGCCGCTGGAAAAACGGCTCCAGGAGTTAAAGTGGTACGATCGCACGGAGACCTATACCCGCCCTGGCATGGCGTTGATCACCCTGTCGCTGCAGGATCAGACCCCGCCTTCCGAGGTGCCGGAGCAGTTTTATCAGGCGCGCAAAAAGCTCGGGGATGAGGCGAAAAACCTGCCTGCCGGCGTCTCCGGCCCGATGATGAATGACGAATTCGCCGATGTCACCTTTGCCCTCTTTGCTCTGAAAGCTCGGGGAGAGCCGCCGCGGCAGCTGGTGCGTGACGCTGAAGCCCTGCGCCAGCAGCTGCTGCATGTATCCGGGGTGAAAAAAGTGAATATCCTCGGCGAACAGGCGGAGCGCATTTATCTCTCGTTTTCTCATGATCGTCTCGCCACCCTGGGCCTTTCGCCAGAGGCGATTTTTGCCGCGCTGAACAGCCAGAATGTGCTGACCGCCGCCGGGGCTATCGAGACCCGGGGCGGGCAGATCTTTATCCGCCTCGATGGGGCGTTTGACCGCCTGCAGCAGATCCGCGACACGCCGATTATTGCCGGGGGCAGAACGCTGAAACTGGCCGATGTCGCCACGGTTGAGCGGGGGTACGAAGATCCCGCCACCTTCCTGATCCGCCATCAGGGCGAACCGGCGCTGCTGCTGGGGGTGGTGATGCGTGAGGGCTGGAATGGTCTGGCGCTGGGGAAAGCGCTGGATGCCGAAACGGCCAGCATCAATCAGAGCCTGCCGCTCGGCATGTCGTTGACCAAGGTGACCGATCAGTCGGTGAATATCAGCGCCGCGGTCGATGAGTTCATGATCAAATTCTTTGTCGCCCTGCTGGTGGTGATGACGGTGTGCTTTGTCAGCATGGGGTGGCGCGTGGGCGTGGTGGTCGCGGCGGCGGTGCCTTTAACCCTCGCCGTGGTGTTTGTGGTGATGGCGGCGACCGGCAAAAACTTCGACCGCATCACTCTCGGCTCGCTGATCCTCGCCCTGGGGCT
The DNA here is from genome assembly GCF_021184225.1 of Klebsiella sp. KPN54798. Taxonomy (NCBI): domain Bacteria; kingdom Pseudomonadati; phylum Pseudomonadota; class Gammaproteobacteria; order Enterobacterales; family Enterobacteriaceae; genus Klebsiella; species Klebsiella sp. KPN54798. The sequence goes on from NZ_CP089234.1 coordinate 2,257,242, forward strand.
GCTGGTGGATGATGCCATCATTGCCATCGAAATGATGGTGGTAAAAATGGAGGAGGGGTACGACCGCCTCAAAGCCTCGGCCTATGCCTGGAGCCATACCGCCGCGCCCATGCTGGCCGGTACCCTGGTGACGGCCGTGGGCTTTATGCCCAATGGATTTGCGCAGTCCACCGCCGGGGAGTACGCCAGCAATGTGTTCTGGATCGTCGGTATCGCGCTGATTGCCTCCTGGATTGTGGCGGTGATTTTTACCCCCTGGCTGGGGGTGCACCTGTTGCCGGACAGAAAGCCCGCGGCGGCCGGCCACGCCGCGCTGTATGACACCCCGCGCTATCAGCGCTTCCGTCGGCTGCTGACCCGGGTTATTGCTCACAAATGGCGCGTGGCCGCCGGGGTGGTGGCGCTGTTTATCGTGGCGATTCTGGGCATGAGCGTGGTGAAAAAGCAGTTTTTCCCCACCTCCGATCGTCCGGAAGTGCTGGTTGAAGTGCAGCTGCCTTACGGGTCGTCGATTAGCCAGACCAGCGCCGCGGCGGCGAAAATTGAGCACTGGCTGCAGCGGCAGCCGGAGGCGAAGATTGTCACCAGCTATATCGGCCAGGGCGCGCCGCGCTTTTACCTGGCGATGGCTCCGGAATTGCCCGATCCCTCCTTCGCCAAACTGGTGGTGTTGACCGACGGGCAGGGTGCCCGCGAGGCGCTCAAGCGGCGGCTGCGGGAGGCGGTGGCCAATGGCCTGGCGCCGGAGGCGCGGGTGCGCGTCACTCAGCTGGTGTTTGGCCCTTATTCGCCTTATCCGGTCGCCTGGCGGGTGATGGGGCCCGATCCGCACGCTCTGCTCGACATCGCCGAGCGGGTTAAATCGGTGCTGCAGGCCAGTCCGCTGATGCGCACCGTCAATACCGACTGGGGTTCGCGGGTACCGGTGATGCATTTCAGCCTCAATCAGGATCGGCTGCAGGCGAGCGGACTCAGCTCCCAGTCCGTCGCCCAGCAGCTGCAGTTCCTGCTGTCAGGGATCCCGATCACCACCGTCCGGGAAGATATTCGCGCCGTGCAGGTGATCGGCCGCGCGGCGGGCGACATCCGTCTGGATCCGGCGAAAATCGCCGACTTCACCCTGGTGGGCAGCGGCGGGCAGCGGGTTCCCTTGTCACAGATTGGCGACGTGTCGATCAGGATGGAGGACCCGCTGCTTCGCCGTCGCGACCGTACGCCGACCATCACCGTCCGCGGAGATGTTGCGGAGAACCTGCAGCCGCCGGATGTCTCCACCGCGCTGATGAAGCCGCTGCAGCCCATTATCGACTCGCTGCCGCCTGGCTATCGCATCGAGACGGCGGGGTCGATTGAGGAATCCGGCAAGGCCACCCGGGCGATGGCGCCGTTATTTCCGATAATGATCGCCCTCACGCTGCTGATCATTATCCTGCAGGTGCGTTCGCTGTCGGCGATGGTCATGGTTTTCCTGACCGCGCCGCTGGGGCTGATTGGCGTGGTCCCGACGCTGCTGCTGTTCAATCAGCCGTTTGGCATCAATGCCCTGGTGGGCCTGATCGCCCTGTCGGGGATCCTGATGCGCAATACGCTGATCCTGATTGGCCAAATCCATCATAACCAACAGGCGGGGCTCGATCCGTTCCACGCGGTGGTGGAGGCGACGGTGCAGCGCGCCCGCCCGGTTCTGCTGACGGCGCTGGCGGCGATCCTGGCGTTCATTCCGCTCACTCATTCGGTCTTCTGGGGAACGCTCGCCTATACGCTGATTGGCGGGACGCTGGGGGGAACCATCATGACCCTTATCTTCCTGCCGGCCATGTACGCGATCTGGTTCCGCATCCGTCCGGAGAACACGGTACAACAGACAGAGTTGCACCTTCAGAGGTAATTCCACTTTGCCGGACCTGGGCGAGGCACATGGCCAGGCCAGGTCCCGGGCAGCGTCAGGCGGGTAAGGATACCGGCACCGCATGAGTGCGGTGTTGATCCTGTTCGAGGCGATCAAGGCAATCGAGGCTGATGGCCGATGGCGAGGTCGCGCCGGTGAGGGTCATGGTAACCTTCATATCCTCGGCAAATAAGCGCAGCAGATGCGCCACGCCCGCTTCGCCCGCCGCGGCCAGGGCATAAATATAGGCCCGACCGAGCAGCACGCCTTTCGCGCCGAGGGCCAGCAGACGTATAACGTCCACGCCGGAGCGCACCCCGGAATCGGCAAGCACTGTCAGATCGTCGCCGACCGCATCCACCACCCTGGGCAGCGCCCGGGCGGTGGGGATGGCGCCATCGAGCTGTCTGCCGCCATGATTTGACACCACAATACCATCGGCGCCCAGCCGCACGGCATTGCGCGCATCGTCGGCATCGAGGATCCCTTTGATGATTAATTTTCCTTGCCAGCTGTCGCGGATCCACTCCAGATCGTGCCAGGCGATGGACGGGTCGAAGTTGTTGCTGATGAACCCCATATAGTCGTCCATGGTCATTTTGTGGCCGGTGTAGGCTTCGATATTCCCAAACGACAGGGGTCTGCCCGCCAGCCCGACGTTAATCGCCCAGCGCGGATGGGTGCAAGCCTGGAGATATTGTCGCAGGGTGGCGTGCGGCCCGGACATCCCTGAGCGGTTATCGCGATACCGCGAGCCGGGGATTGGCATATCGACGGTAAATACCAGGGTTTTCATGCCAGCGGCCCAGGCGCGCTCCAGCGCGTTACGCATATAGCCGCGATCTTTCAGTACGTACAGCTGGGACCAGAGCGCGCCGCTGGCGTGGCTCGCCACCTCTTCAATCGAGCAGACCGACACGGTGGATAAGGTGTACGGGATCCCGGCGCGGGAGGCGGCGCGGGCCGCCTGGACTTCGCCGCGGCGGGCGTACATCCCGGTGGCGCCGACGGGCCCCAGCGCCACGGGCATCGCCCATGGGGCATCAAGGATCGTGGTCGCCAGCGTCGGTTCGCCGGCCCCGCACAGTACGCGCTGGCGAAGAGCTACCGAGGCAAGCTCGGCGGCGTTGGCGTTCATGGTGTTTTCCGCCACCGCGCCACCGTCAATATAATCGAAAAGGAAGCGGGGCAGACGACGACGAGCGGCTTCGCGATAATCGCTGGGGGCTGAAACAATCATTATTATGTCCTTATGTTTTTTAACCTTAGTGGATGTTCTGCAGGTAAAAAAACTATAGGCCTCTAAAAACCGGCGAGGAAATGAAATATTAGCATTCCCACTATTCCCTCATGGAATAATCTGCGTTGCACTCTGTGGTTGTTATTTTCTTTTAATGCTAACCGGTAAGGACATTATTTTTTGCGCCGGGCGCGGATTGGGCACAATAAATCAGCCTTGCGCCAGGCCACAGCACTGAAAAGGGGAAGGAGAGATCAGCCCGGCGCCAGGGAATACGCGCGCAGAAAGACGTCCAGGGCGCGCTCAACCCGCTGTTTGATTTCGTCGTCGGACAGCGGAGGTCTTGCGCCAAGTTTTATCGCCAGGCTGGTCATTCCCAGCCATAAACCGGCCAGTTCGTCGGCAGCCTCCTGCGGATCGCAGGCTCGTAAAGTACCGGCTTCGATCGCCTCGGCGATGATCGCTTCCAGCATCTGCTGCGCGCGCCCCGGCCCGGCGGCGTAAAAGCGGCCGGGGAGATCGGGGCGACGCACGGCAGCCGAGGCGATCAGTCGGTCCCAGCCGGTCAGTTCCCGCTGGTTGATAAAGCGGACAAAGCGATAACCAAACGCCGTCAGTACCTCGATCAGCGGCAGATGATGGCGCTGGGCGAAATCATGGTCGCTGATGGTGAGATCCGATTCCTGGCGTAAGACCGCCTCTATCAGATGTTCTTTATCGCTGAAATTGGCATACAGGGTGGCTTTCGCCACCCCGGCTACGCGGGCGATTTCGGCCGTTGTCACCTCCAGGCCCTGTTCCAGAAACAGCTTACGGGCGGCCTGAAGTATCGCCTGCGTTTTCAACGGATCTTTTGGCCGACCTTTCTGACGAGGGGTTTCGCTCATCGCCGATAGCCTGCAAACAGCGCGCTCATAATTAATCCTCCGACCACGGTAATGTGTTCAAGCGCAATATGGAATTCCTCAGTGCGCCGGGGTTCACTGAAGGCCCAGAAGGCGTGTCCCAGCGGAATAGTGAGTAATGTAAACACAATCAGCATCCCCGATCCAATCCAGCCGTAGCCGGCAGGATTAAAAACGATCAGCGCCGAACCCGCCAGCTGGCAAAAAATCGTGCCCGCCGCGAACAAGACCGGCCACGGCAGGCCGACGGTCACCATCTCCTGAACGATCTCCGCGAAATGAAAGACGCCGTAGATGCCTGCCATCCAGAAGAAGAAGGTCACCAGGACGCGAGAGAGACAAAGGGTGATGAAAAATAAGGTCGAATTAGGCATAAGATTTTACGCAATTGATAATTAACAGACCAATGAGTCTAAAAAATAATTTCAAGACTCACAAGTCTGTTAATTGTTCATTAGTGTTATGCCATTGCAATCAGCCGCTTAGTTTGTTTTTCTCCTGCCAGGTGCCCTGCCGCAGGCTTTGCGTCAGACGTAAAGAAGGTGAATTTGAAATTGAGCAGATGGTATCTTTTGCTAGCCTTTCTCTGGAGGACAGACGGAGCGACACCATGAAAGATAAAGATGAACAAACGGCATTGATTGGCATGGCCATCGGCGCGGCGGTCATTAGCTTAGTGGCTACACAAAAGCAGATTAATCAGGGGAGTATCGTGGATGAACTGGTGAGGCTGGGCAGACAGAAGGGGGACGGGGTAGAGGATGAGGTCTTTGTCCAGGCCGCCCGGCTGGTGAGTAAAGGCACCTAGCCAGCCGGTATCCCGCCTGGCAGCCCCGTTTGCCCGTTTTATTTTGGTTTTATTTCCTGAACGCGGCCAGGCGAGCGGCGCTTATTCCTTTCCTGAAGCGTTACCGGCGGGCGCTTTCACTACCCGCTTTTTTCTAGCGCATGGCCGGGGCTGCGCCCCGCGCTGGCATGGTCTTTCTGTTACGTTGTCACTTTATGCTCGCCTACAACGGATAACCAGCAGGGTGGTCTGCCGCTATTGCATAAATCGGTATTTTCGATACATCTTTGCCATTGCGTGCGGAGATAGAATGATTTCAAAATAACATATTATAAATCAATGTATTAAGTTCTTTTTGCACGCCCTGATAATCCCCGGGCGAGGGTCTATGCTTATAAAAAGCACTAAATGAGGCAATACCCCTGCTGCAGAAGGGTTGAAGTGATAATCATTATCACTAACATGGCGGTATGCCTTGATGGCGCCAACCTGGAGGTCTATCGATGGAAGTACAAGCAGGAACTTTTAATCCCGCCGATTTCAGCTGGCAGGGACTGACCATGACGCCGGCCGCTGCCGCGCATATCCGCGATCTGATGCGCAAGCAGCCGGATAAGAAAGGGCTGCGGCTGGGCATTAAAACCAGCGGCTGCGCCGGTTTTGGCTATGTGCTCGAAATGATTGCCGAGCCGGCGCCCGACGATCTGCTCTTTGAATCTGACGGGGCGAAGCTGTTTGCGCCGCTGCAGGCGATGCCGTTCATCGACGGCACCGAGCTGGATTATGTCCGGGAAGGTTTAAATGAAATCTTTAAATTTCATAACCCGAAAGCGCAGCATGAGTGCGGCTGCGGCGAAAGTTTTGGGGTGCAGGCGGAGTAACTATGTCGCGTAATACTGAAGCAACTGACGATGTCAAAACCTGGACCGGCGGCCCGCTCAACTACAAAGAGGGCTTTTTTACTCGCCTGCAAACCGATGAGCTGGCCAAAGGCATTAATGAAGAAGTCGTTCGGGCTATCTCGGCTCGCCGCAATGAGCCGCAGTGGATGTTGGAGTTTCGTCTGAATGCCTACCGGGCGTGGCTGGAAATGGAGGAGCCGCACTGGCTGAAAGCGCATTACGATAAGCTGAATTATCAGGATTACAGCTACTATTCCGCGCCCTCCTGCGGCAACTGCGATGAGACCTGCGCCTCCGAGCCTGGCGCGGTGCAGCAGACCGGGGCCAATACCTTTCTGACCAGCGAGGTGGAAGAAGCCTTTAACCAGCTTGGCGTGCCGGTACGCGAAGGGCGCGAGGTGGCGGTGGACGCGATATTTGACTCGGTGTCGGTGGCGACCACCTACCGAGAAAAGCTGGCCGAGCAGGGGATCATCTTCTGTTCTTTCGGCGAGGCGATCCACGATCATCCGGAACTGGTGAAAAAGTATCTGGGCACCGTAGTGCCGGGGAATGACAACTTCTTTGCCGCGCTGAACGCCGCGGTGGCTTCGGACGGCACCTTTATCTATGTGCCGAAGGGCGTCCGCTGCCCGATGGAGCTGTCGACCTATTTCCGCATCAACGCCGAAAAGACCGGGCAGTTTGAACGCACCATTCTGGTGGCCGATGAAGGCAGCTACGTCAGCTATATTGAAGGCTGCTCGGCGCCGGTGCGCGACAGCTATCAGCTGCATGCCGCAGTCGTTGAAGTCATCATCCATAAAGACGCGGAAGTGAAATACTCCACGGTGCAGAACTGGTTCCCCGGCGATAACAACACCGGCGGGATCCTCAACTTCGTCACCAAGCGCGCCCTGTGCGAAGGGGAGAACAGCAAAATGTCATGGACCCAGTCGGAAACCGGCTCGGCCATCACCTGGAAATACCCCAGCTGCATCCTGCGCGGCGATAACTCGATCGGCGAATTCTTTTCGGTGGCGCTGACCAGCGGCCATCAGCAGGCGGACACCGGCACCAAAATGATCCATATCGGCAAGAACACCCGCTCGACCATTATCTCGAAAGGGATCTCCGCCGGACACAGTCAGAACAGCTATCGCGGGCTGGTCAAAATCATGCCGACCGCCACCAACGCCCGCAACTATACCCAGTGCGATTCGATGCTGATCGGCCCGGACTGCGGGGCGCATACCTTCCCGTATGTTGAATGCCGCAACAACAGCGCCCAGCTGGAGCACGAGGCGACCACCTCGCGGATTGGCGAAGATCAATTGTTCTACTGCCTGCAGCGCGGGATCAGCGAAGACGATGCCATCTTGATGATCGTCAACGGTTTCTGTAAAGACGTCTTCTCCGAGCTGCCGCTGGAGTTCGCTGTAGAGGCGCAAAAATTGCTGGCCATTAGCCTTGAACATAGCGTCGGCTGATAATTAAGGAAAAAAGATGTTAAGTATTCAAGATTTACACGTCGCCGTCGAAGATAAAGCGATCCTGCGCGGGCTGAACCTTGAGGTGCGCCCGGGAGAGGTCCACGCCATTATGGGGCCGAACGGCTCAGGCAAAAGTACGCTTTCGGCCACCCTGGCCGGGCGTGAAGATTATGAGGTGACTGGCGGTCGCGTTGAATTTAAGGGCAAAAACCTGCTCGAACTCGCTGCGGAAGATCGCGCCGGGGAAGGTATCTTTATGGCCTTCCAGTATCCGGTAGAGATCCCCGGCGTCAGCAACCAGTTTTTCCTGCAGACTGCGCTGAATGCCGTGCGCAACTATCGTGGCCAGGAGGCGCTGGATCGTTTCGATTTCCAGGACTTAATGGAAGAAAAGATCAAGCTGCTGCAGATGCCGGAAGATCTCCTGACCCGCTCGGTGAACGTTGGCTTCTCCGGCGGTGAGAAAAAGCGCAACGATATTCTGCAAATGGCGGTGCTTGAGCCAGAGCTGTGCATCCTCGATGAATCGGATTCGGGGTTGGATATCGATGCCCTGAAAATCGTCTCGCAGGGAGTGAATGCCCTGCGCGACGGCAAACGCGCCTTTATCATTGTCACCCACTATCAGCGCATCCTTGACTATATCAAGCCGGACTATGTCCATGTGCTGTATCAGGGACGGATTGTGAAGTCGGGCGATTTCTCTCTGGTCAAACAGCTGGAGGAGCAGGGCTATGGCTGGCTTACCGAACAGCAGTAACGCGCTGCAGCAGTGGCACCATCTGTTTGAAGCGCAGGGCGGCCCGCGTACCCCGGAGGCCAGTCAGCATCTGCAGCAGCTGCTGCGCCTTGGGCTGCCGACGCGCAAGCACGAGGACTGGAAATACACTCCGCTGGATGCCCTACTTAACGGTCGCTTTGTCGCCGATGAGGGGGCCTCTCTCAGTGCTGAACAGCGTGATGCGCTGGCGCTGCCGCTGGACGCCTGGCGGCTGGTGTTTATCGATGGCTGCTATCATCCTCAGCTGAGCGACGATCTTGCCGCCAGCGGCGTGGAGGTCAGTGTCGATAATCAGCGCCAGCATCTGCCGGATGCCCTGCAGCCGGAGGTGTTTCTCCATCTGACCGAAAGCCTGGCCCAGACGGTGACCCGCATTCGCGTGCCGCGCAACCGCCGCCTGGATAAACCTCTGCTGCTGATGCATATCACCAGTGGCCTGACCGGCGATGCGCTGAATACCGCCCACTATCGCCATCACCTGGCGCTGGAGAGCGGGGCGGAGGCGACGATTGTCGAGCATTACCTGAGCCTCAATGAGCAGCCGCATTTCACCGGCGGGCGATTGACCATGACGGTGGCCGATAACGCGCACCTCCAGCATATCAAGCTGGCATTTGAGAATGCCCGCAGCTATCACTTCGCCCATAATGACCTGCTGCTGGGCCGCGACGCCTCGGCCTTCAGCAGCAGTTTCCTGCTTGGCGGCCAGGTGCTGCGTCACCAGACCAGCACCCGCCTGGGCGGCGAAAACAGCAACCTGCGCCTCAATTCGCTGGCGATGCCGGTGAAAAATGAGGTCTGCGATAGCCGCACCTGGCTCGACCATCAGGTCGGCTACTGCACCAGCCGCCAGCTGCACAAAACCATCGTCAGCGATAAGGGGCGGGCGGTGTTTAACGGGCTGATCAACGTCGCGCCGCTCGCGCTGAAAACCGACGGTCAGATGACCAACAATAATCTGCTGCTCGGGCGGCTGGCGGAGGTCGACACCAAACCGCAGCTGGAAATTTACGCCGATGACGTGAAATGCAGCCACGGGGCGACGGTGGGGCGCATTGACGAAGAGCAGCTGTTCTATCTGCGCTCGCGCGGTATCGAACAGCAGGCGGCGCAGCAGATGATCCTCTACGCCTTTGCCGCCGAGCTCACCGAGGCTATCCGCAGCGACGCGCTCAAAGAGCAGGTGCTGGCGCGTATTGGACAGCGTTTGCCGGGAGGCACTGTATGACATTTTCAGTAGAACAGGTTCGCGCCGATTTTCCGGTACTGAACCGGGAGGTCAACGGTCAGCCGTTGGTCTATCTCGACAGCGCCGCCAGCGCCCAGAAGCCGGAGGCAGTGATCGGCGCCGAAGCGGAATTCTATCGCCACGGCTACGCGGCGGTGCACCGCGGCATCCATACCCTCAGCGCGGAAGCCACCGCGCGGATGGAAGCCGTGCGTCAGCAGGCGGCCACCTTCCTTAACGCCGGGTCGGCGGAGGAAGTGGTGTTCGTCCGCGGCACCACCGAGGGTATCAACCTGGTGGCCAACAGCTGGGGAAACGCCAACGTCGGCGCCGGGGATAACATCATCATCAGCGAAATGGAGCACCACGCCAATATTGTGCCGTGGCAGATGCTGTGCGCCCGCGTCGGGGCTGAGCTGCGGGTGATCCCCCTGAACCCGGACGGTACGCTGCAACTGGATGTTGTCCCGGGACTGTTTGACCCGCGCACCCGCCTGCTGGCGATAACCGAGGTCTCCAACGTGCTGGGGACGGAAAACCCGCTGGCGGCGCTGATTGCTCTTGCGCATCAGCATGGCGCGAAAGTGCTGGTGGATGGCGCCCAGGCGGTGATGCACCACCCGGTGGACGTCCAGGCGCTGGGCTGCGATTTTTATGTTTTCTCCGCCCACAAGCTGTATGGGCCGACCGGGATCGGCGTGCTCTACGCCCGGTCCGAGCTGCTGCAGACGATGGCGCCTTGGGAAGGGGGCGGGTCGATGATCGCCACCGTCAGCCTGACGGAGGGCACCACCTGGAATCAGGCGCCGTGGCGCTTTGAGGCCGGCACGCCGAATACCGGGGGGATCATTGGACTCGGCGCGGCGCTGACCTACGTCAGCCAGCTGGGACTGACGCAGATTGCCGAGTATGAGCAGACGCTGATGCGCTACGCGCTCGATGCCCTGCGCGCGGTACCGGATCTGATCCTTTACGGCCCGGCGCAGCGTAAAGGGGTAATTGCTTTCAACCTCGGTCAGCATCACGCCTATGACGTCGGCAGCTTCCTCGATAACTACGGGATCGCCGTGCGGACCGGACACCACTGCGCGATGCCGTTGATGGCCCGGTATCAGGTACCGGCTATGTGTCGGGCATCGCTGGCGATGTACAATACCACGGAAGAGGTGGACCGCCTGGTGGCCGGCCTCCAGCGGATCCGCAAACTGTTAGGGTAAAGGACGGGACAATGGCGGCACTACCGGACAAAGACAAACTGTTGCGTAACTTTAGCCGTTGCGCCAACTGGGAAGAGAAGTATCTCTATATCATCGAGCTTGGCCAGCGTCTGGCGCCGCTAAGCCCGGAAGAACATAGCGTGCAGAACATTATTCAGGGCTGTCAAAGCCAGGTCTGGATCGTGATGGACCAGGATCCCACAGGCGTGATCACCCTGCGCGGCGATAGCGATGCGGCGATCGTCAAGGGTCTGATAGCGGTGGTGTTTATCCTCTATGACCGGATGACCGCTCAGGACATCACCGAGTTCGACGTGCGCCCGTGGTTTGAAAAAATGGCGCTCACCCAGCATCTCACCCCCTCCCGCTCGCAAGGCCTCGAAGCCATGATCCGCGCGATACGCGCGAAAGCGGCAAATATTAGCTAGAATAAACAGGTAGATTTCATTCTGTTACGTCCGGCAGGGCGCTGACCCTGCCGCCGTTCAGTCTCCTGGCGTTTTATCAGCGAAAGAAGGAATCTCAGTATGAAACGCAAAACGATGATCACCTTAGCCCTTCTCAGCGCCCTTGGCGCCTCCTCGGCCGCCTGGGCCGTTGATTACCCGCTTCCTCCCGCCAACAGTCGGCTGATTGGGCAGAATCAGTACTGGACGGTCCAGGAGGGAGATCGCAACCTGCAGGCGATTGCGCGCCATTTCGATACCGCGGCGATGCTGATCCTCGAAGCCAACGATACGATTGCACCAGTGCAGCCGAAGCCCGGCACTCAGGTCCTTATCCCTTCTCAGATGCTGCTGCCCGACGTGCCGAGGGAGGGCATTGTCGTCAACCTCGCCGAACTGCGGCTGTATTACTTCCCGCCGGGAGAGAATCAGGTGCAGGTCTATCCGCTGGGCATTGGCCAGTTAGGTCTGGAAACGCCGGAGATGACCACCCGCGTGGGGCAGAAGATCCCTAACCCTACCTGGACGCCTACCGCCGGCATCCGCGCGCGCTCGCTGGAGAAAGGGGTGACGCTGCCAGCGGTGGTCCCGGCCGGACCGAACAATCCCCTGGGGCGCTATGCGCTGCGTCTGGCCTACGGTAACGGTGAATATCTCATCCACGGAACTAACGCCCCAGACAGCGTTGGTCTGCGCGTCAGCTCGGGCTGTATGCGGATGAACGCTGATGACATCAAAGCGCTGTTCAGCCAGGTGAAAACCGGGACGCCGGTACGGATTATCAATCAGCCGGTGAAGTTTGCCGTCGAGCCGGATGGTAAACGCTATGTCGAAGTCCACAGGCCGCTTTCGCAGACCGAAGGGGAAAACACCCGGACCATCGCTTACACGCTGCCAGCGGCGTTTCACGCCTTCGCAGAGGATAAAGCAGTGGATGACCTGCAGTTGAAAAAAGCGATGTCGAGAAGGGCGGGGTATCCGGTGGTGGTGTCGGCGGGGGCAGGTAGCACGGCGACGTCGCTGTCGGCGCAGAATAGTTCGTCTGACAACGGTCTGCTTACCCAATAGCCCTCATGCTGAGGGCAAAAAAAATGGCGCACAAAGTGCGCCATTTTTATTACCAGAACTCTTACTTACGGTAAGAGTGAGCCTGGTTGTCCAGACGCTGGTTAGCGCGAGCTGCGTCGTCTTTAGCAGCCTGAACGTCGGAACGCATTGCGTTCACGTCGTTGCTCAGCTGGTCAACTTTAGCGTTCAGAGTCTGAACGTCAGAAGACAGCTGATCGATTTTAGCATTGCTGGAGCAACCAGCCAGCAGAGTAGAACCCAGGATTACCGCGCCCAGTACCAGTTTAGTACGATTCATTATTAATACCCTCTAGATTGAGTTAATCTCCATGTAGCGTTACAAGTATTACACAAAGTTTTTTGGGATGAGAATATTTTTTTTACCTGAACGCACTTATTTTTGATCGTTCGCTCAAAGAAGCATCGAATTGCTCAGAATCGCTGAAAAAGGCGAGTGAAAACAGCGCGCTTCCATCGGATTCATCTTAGATAATCCCTTATTAAATAGTAAATTCCGATTTGCATTTTTAATAGGAAGAGCTAATCAATGAATAAAAAAAAGCGCCCCGCGAGGCGCTTTATTAAAAAAAACCAATTAACCTGTAAATTATTACAGCACGTGTACGGAAGCGGTATTAGTCGTGCCGCTCGGCACTAATGCGCCGGAAACCATCACCACTACGTCGCCTTTACGCGCGAGGCCGCTCTTCAGCGCCAGGTCTTTGCCCAGATGATAGAAATCATCGGTAGAGGCAATCTCTTCCACCAGCTGCGGTACCACGCCTTTGCTCAGCACCAGCTGACGAGCGGTGGTTTCGTTGGTGGTCAGCGCCAGGATGGTGGCATCCGGGAAGTATTTGCGCACAGCGCGTGCGGATTTACCCCCCTGGGTGGCGACCACGATCAGCGGCGCTTCCAGTTTCTCAGCGGTTTCTACCGCGCCGCGGCACACCGCTTCGGTGATGCGCAGTTTACGGTTGTCGTTGTTGAAGTCCAGACGGCTGGTCATCACGCGGTCGGTACGTTCGCAAATGGTCGCCATGATGGTGACCGCTTCCAGGGGGTATTTACCTTTCGCGGATTCGCCGGACAGCATCACCGCATCGGTGCCGTCGAGGATGGCGTTAGCCACGTCGCCGGCTTCAGCGCGGGTCGGACGCGGATTCTTGATCATGGAGTCCAGCATCTGGGTGGCGGTGATAACCACTTTACGCGCGCGGATACATTTTTCGATGATCATTTTCTGGGCGAAGATAACTTCTTCAACCGGGATCTCCACGCCCATGTCGCCACGCGCAACCATGATGCCGTCAGACGCTTCGAGGATTTCGTCGAAGTTGTTCAGGCCTTCCTGGTTTTCGATTTTGGAGATGATCTGGATGTTTTCGCCGCCGTGGGCTTTCAGGTGCTCACGGATCTCGACGACGTCGGAACGTTTACGGATGAAGGAGGCCGCGACGAAGTCCACGCCCTGTTCGCAACCGAAGATCAGATCCTGTTTGTCTTTCTCAGCCAGCGCCGGCAGGGCGATGGAGACGCCCGGCAGGTTAACGCCTTTGTTCTCGCCAAGATCGCCATTGTTCAGCACTTTACAAATAACTTTGTTGCCTTCGATAGCCGTGACTTCCATGCCGATCAGGCCATCGTCCACCAGGACGGTGTTGCCGACGGCGAGGTCGGAGGTGAAGCCTTCATAGGTTACCGCAACGATTTCGTTGTTGCCGATGACGGATTTATCGGTAGTGAAGGTGAAGGTCTGGCCTGCTTTCAGGGAGACGTCGTTGCCGCCTTCCAGCTTGATGGTACGAATTTCCGGCCCTTTGGTGTCCAGCAGAATAGCGGCTTTCTTACCGGTTTTGCTCATCACATTGCGCAGGTTCTGGATGCGCTGACCGTGTTCCGCATAGTCACCGTGGGAGAAGTTCAGACGCATCACATTCATGCCGGCTTCCAGCATTTTGGTCAGCATCTCTTCAGATTCGGTTTTCGGACCGATGGTGCAAACAATTTTGGTCTTTTTCATGACAGTTTTAGTCTTTAAGTTGTGAAGGATATGGAATTCTCGCTCCGCGGGCGCACTGCCGGGGAGCCAAACCTGTATTACGAAAGTTGCTAAGCCACGCCCTAAGGATAGGTGACAACCCTGAAGCGTGCAGAAGAATGTGTGCTGGCGGTTCAGCCCATGAAATGTGGCAAGGTGTTATGCGTTTTATCATGCAGTCCAATGCGCTGAAACCATTCAAGAAAGAATCGAAGCGCATTATACGCTGCCGAAATCAAAAAGGAAAATAAAAACCTCGTTTCAAATTATGGACAAAACGCGTAACAAAACCGGCACGTTATGCAAAAATCTACGCAACACACTTTTTCGTCAGCGGCTATGAAAAAGGGTAAAAGAAATGGATTATTTCGCCATCATGAGCCGGTAAAATGCGTCATTGAACCTTTAAAGTGGCGATGGTTTGCGTTGTGCGGGAAATCTAACAATAATGATTTGATTGATAATGATAAAATACGAGCTAAATTCTATGGGAAATAAAGCGAAAGACGACGACCTGTACCAGGAAATGTGCCGCGTGGTGGGTAAAGTCGTGCTGGAAATGCGTGACCTGGGTCAGGAACCGAAACACATTGTCATTGCCGGTGTGCTGCGCACCTCGCTGGCGAACCGCAAAATCCAGCGTTCGCCGCTCACCGTGGAGGCCATGGAGAAAGTCATTCATGCGCTTTCCGGGCACTGAACCCTTACGCCGGCGGGTCAGGAAATCACGAAGCGGATCACCGCCCTGACGGCAATGTCACAATGGTGAGCCACCATCGCTTCATCGTCGATGGCGGGTAGCGGATCGTCAAGATACAGGCTGCTGAAGGTGTAGAAGTTCGACACCTGATAAAAGCTGAAGCTGCTGATTAACCGGTGGACATCGCGCGCGTCGAGCCCCGCCTGAAAGACGCCCTGCTGCTGGCCGCGCAGTAAAATGTCTTCCAGAATCGACAGGGCGGTACGATTCAGCGGCTTCAGTTCACCCGAGCTTTTTAACCACTTGCCGCGCTGCATATTCTCCATGCAAATGACGCGCATATAGTCCGCATGGGTGGCGTGATAGCGCACGCTCCAGCGCACCAGCCGCACCAGCGCCTCCACCGGCGGCACATTCTCCAGCCCCAGCTGCTGCTCGGTTTCGCGGATCCGCGCATACACATGCTGCAGCACCTCCTGATAGAGCTGTTCTTTGCTTTTGAAGTAGTAAACCACCATGCGTTTGGTGGTCTGCGCCTCGGTGGCGATCTGCTCCATGCGGGCGCCTGACAGCCCGTGTTCAGCAAAGACAGCGATAGCGGCGCTGAAGATCCGCGCCTTCAGGGATTGTGCTTCATCATGGGCAACGACGGTCATGGCAACTCCTTTTTCTTGGGTGACAAAAAATACACATAATGATCACAATTTAGCAACCTGGTATGGCGCAAATGAACCAAATGATACATATTCAAGGCTTACGTCAGCTGTTGACCCGAGGACCTTATGCTGCGCTCTATCGCCACCGTTTCGATTTCCGGCACCCTGCCTGAGAAGCTGCACGCTATTGCGGCGGCGGGGTATCAGGGGGTGGAAATTTTCGAGAACGATCTGCTCTATTATACGGGGACGCCGGCGGAAATCCGCCAGCTTGCCGCCGATTTAGGGTTAAAAATCACGCTTTTTCAACCCTTTCGCGATTTTGAAGGCGCCAGTCGGGCGCAGTTTGCGGCGAATATGGCCCGCGCTCGGCGCAAGTTTGCTCTGATGCGCGAGCTGGGCTGCGAGACGCTGCTGTTGTGCAGCAATGTACAGCCGGACTGCTCGGCGGATAGCGAATTGCAGGTCGCGGACCTGCGGGCGCTGGCCACGCTGGCGGAAGAGGAGGGGATCGCTATCGGCTATGAGGCCCTGGCCTGGGGAACCCATGTGAACCGCTGGCAGCAGGCCTGGGAGCGGGTGCGGCGGGTGGACAGCCCGGCGTTGGGCCTGGTGCTCGACAGCTTCCATATTCTGGCCCGCGGCGACACGCTGGACGCGCTACCGTCGGTGCCGGTGGAGAAAATCACCTTTGTACAGCTCGCCGATGCGCCGTATATGAAAATGGATTTGCTGGAGTGGAGCCGCCACTTCCGCTGCTTTCCCGGACAGGGGGAGCTGCCGCTGGAGGCGTTTGCCGAGCAGATCACCCGCTGTGGCTACCGCGGCCCCTGGTCGCTGGAGATCTTTAATGACGGTTTTCGCGCCTCGCCGAACGGCGCGACGGCCAAAGATGGTTATCGTTCGCTGCTGTGGCTGGAGGAGCAAACCCGCCGTCGGCTCCCGACGTGCGATGCCGATCTGTTTTCACCGCCGCCGCTGCCGGTCTACCAGGGACTGGAGTTTATCGAATTCGCCGCCAGCGCCGCCGAGGCGCAGCGCCTGGGGCAACATCTGCAGGCGCTGGGTTTTCAGCACGAGGGAAGCCACCGCTCCAGACAGGTGACGCTGTGGCGCAACGGCGGGGCGCGGATCGTCATCAACCATCAGCCGCACAGCTGGGCCGACCATTTTTATCAACGCCACGGGGTATCGCTCTGCGCGATGGCGCTGCGGGTCGAGCACAGCGCGTCGCTTGTCGCCCGCGCCCGCGCGCTGGGGTATGCCACCTGGCAGGGCGACGCCGGGCCGAACGAAACGCCGATCCCGGCGATCTGCGCCCCCGACGGCAGCCTTATCTATCTCATCGACGCCGGGGAGGCTATCTACGAGCGCGATTTTCATCTGCGTGATGGCGTGACGGTGCGCGAGGATTATCTCGGTATCGATCATCTGGCGCTGGGAATGGAGGCCGACAGCCGCGATAACTGGGTGATGTTCTTCCGTACGGTGTTTGGTTTTTCCCTTGAGCATGAGCAGACGCTGCCGGACCCGTATGGACTGGTGCGCAGCCTGGCGGTGCGCAGCCCGCAGGGCGATATCCGTCTGGCGCTGAATATTTCGCAGAGCCGGGCGACGCAGATCGCCCGCTCCGTCGCCTGCTACCAGGGGGCGGGGCTGCAGCATGCCGCCTTTGCCTGCCGCGATCTGCCGGCCGCCTGCGACCAGCTTGCCGAGGTTGCCCGCCATACGCTGCCGATCCCGGCCAATTATTATGACGATCTGCTGGCGCGCTTTGGCGGCGAGCTGGACGTCGGGCAGCTTCAGCGCCAGCAGCTCCTCTATGACCGCGATCCGCAGGGGGGAGATTTCCTGCATCTTTACACCCGGCCGTTTACCGCCGGCCGCTTTTTCTTTGAGTTAACCGAGCGCCGGGCTGGCTATGCGCTCTATGGCGCAGCGAATGCGGCCGTCCGTCTGGCGGCGATGCAGTATTGTTAGCCTGAATCAAATGGTTCATTATGCGTTAAACACAATAACAACACCCTCTGTACCCGAGACAGGAACCGACTATGAGCTCATATAGCCCTAACCCGACGGCTGCCGCCCAGCCAGCCGTCACCGTGCGCCGCTCCCGGCGGCGTATCGGCATTCTTGCGCTGTTGGCCATTGGCACCATGATCAACTATCTCGATCGCACCGTACTGGGGATCGCCGCCCCAAAGCTCACCGCTGAGCTGGGGATCGACCCGGCGATCATGGGAATCCTCTTCTCCGCCTTCGCCTGGACCTATGCTCTGGCGCAGATCCCCGGCGGATTGTTTCTCGACCGCTTTGGCAACAAAGTGACCTACTTTTTGTCACTGACCCTGTGGTCGCTGTTTACCCTGTTCCACGGCATGGCGGTGGGGCTGAAGACGCTGCTGCTGTGCCGCTTCGGGCTCGGCATTAGCGAAGCGCCGTGCTTTCCGGTCAACAGCCGGGTGGTCAGCGCCTGGTTCCCACAGCAGGAGCGGGCGAAGGCCACGGCGGTGTACACCGTGGGGGAGTATCTCGGGCTGGCCTGCTTTGCGCCGCTGCTGTTCTGGATCATGGACGGTTTCGGCTGGCGGGTGCTGTTCGTCAGCGTTGGCGCCGTCGGCATTCTGTTTGCCCTGGTGTGGTGGCGCTGCTACCGCGAACCGCATGAAGATCCGCGCCTTAGCCAGCAGGAGCGCGAGCATATCGAAAACGGCGGCGGCCTCAGCGCCCCGACCGACCAGCAGGTGGCGTTCAGCTGGCCGCTGGTCCGCCAGCTGCTGAGCAAACGGCAGATCATCGGCGCCAGCATCGGCCAGTTTGCCGGCAATACCGTGCTGGTGTTTTTTCTCACCTGGTTCCCCACCTGGCTGGCCACCGAGCGGCATATGCCCTGGCTGAAGGTTGGCTTCTTCTCCATCCTGCCGTTTGTCGCCGCCGCCGGCGGGGTGATGTTTGGCGGCTGGCTCTCCGACAAACTGCTCAAGGCCACCGGGTCGGCCAACCTCGGTCGTAAGCTGCCGATCGTCGCCGGTCTGCTGATGGCCAGCTGCATCATTACCGCCAACTGGCTGGAGAGCGACCTGGCGGTGATCCTGGTGATGTCGTTTGCCTTTTTTGGCCAGGGGATGGTGGGTCTCGGCTGGACGCTGATCTCCGATATCGCCCCGAAGGGGCTGGGCGGTCTGACCGGCGGCCTGTTTAACTTCTGCGCCAACCTCGCGGGGATCCTCACCCCGCTGGTGATCGGCTTTATCGTTGCCGGGTTCGGCAATTTCTTCTACGCCTTGATCTACATCGGCGGCGCCGCGCTGCTGGGCGTGGTGGCCTATCTGTTTATCCTCGGCGACGTCAAACGTATCGAGTTATCGCAGTAAGCAAAGGAGCAAGGCATGGTGATTAGTGGGCATACGCGGCTGATAGCGCACCTTGGCTATCCGACCGCCAGTTTTAAGGCGCCGATGATCTACAACCCGTGGTTCGTTGACCAGCAGGTGGACGTGAAGGTGGTGCCGATGGGGGTCAGGCCGGAGGACTACGCCGCGTTTATTCCGCCGCTGTTTACGATGACCAACATCATCGGCGCGCTGGTGACGATGCCGCATAAAATCGCTACCTGCGATCTGGTGCAGCGCCTGAGCCCGACGGCGGCCATCGCTGGCGCCTGCAATGCCATCCGCCGCGAGGCTGACGGTAGCCTGAGCGGAGACATGTTCGATGGCGAGGGATTTGTGCTGGGCCTGCGTCGTAAAGGGTTTAACCCGCAGGGGACGCGGGCGCTGGTGGTTGGCAGCGGCGGGGTGGGATCGGCTATCGCCGCCTCCCTCGCGGCGGCGGGGGTCAGCGCCCTGACCCTGTACGATACCCGGCCCGAGGTGGCGCACGCCCTCGCCGGGCGGCTGCATCAGCACTATCCGCAGCTCGATATCACCCTGATGCAGCCCGATCCTGCCGGACACGAGCTGGTGGTCAATGCCACCCCGCTGGGGATGAAGGCCAGCGATCCGCTGCCGCTGGACGTTGACCGTCTGGCGCCAGGCGCCTGGGTGGGGGAAGTCGTCATGACTCAGGAGTACACCCCGCTGCTGAGGGCCGCTCAGGCACGACAGTGCCACATCCAGCGCGGGACCGACATGCTGTTTGAAATGATCCCTGCCTATCTGCGCTTTTTTGACCTACCGGTAGCCACCCCCGAGCAGCTGCGGACCCTGGCAGAAATTCGCTACTGACGCGACGGCAAACCGGGTAATATAGCGTTATATTATCCGGTTTATAGCGATATCCTATGGCAAACACCACTCTCACGCTGCTGGCGGCGGGAAGCCTGAGAAGCGCCTTCCTGCCGCTGGTGGCGCACTTTCGGCAGCACACTGGCCTGGCGGTCGATGCGCAGTTTGGCCCTGCCGGCCTGCTGCGCGAGCGGATCGAAGCCGGGGCACCGTGCGCGGTTTTTGCTTCCGCCAATGCGGCGCACCCGCAGGCGCTGCTGCAGGCGGGTCTGGCGCAGGAATGCCAGGGATTTGCCGGCAACCAGCTGATGCTGACCGCCCGGCGCTCACCGGACAATGATGGCCTGGACTGGCTGGCGCTGCTCAGCACGCCCCGCCTGCGGTTGGCGACCTCCACGCCGGGCTGCGATCCGTCGGGAGATTATACCTGGCAGCTGTTCGCCCGAATTGAGGCACGCTATCCAGGGTTGGGCAACGCGATGGCCGGGCGGGCGCAGCAGCTGGTCGGCGGCAGAGACTCACTGAGCGTGCCGCCGGGAGAGATAGCCGGCGCGTGGCTTATTCGCCAGAATCTGGCGGATCTGTTTATCGGCTATGCGCACTATGGCCCCGCGCTGGCCACCTGCGACGATCTGCGTACCCTGACCATCCCGGCGCCGTGGAATATTCGCTGCGATTACCAGCTGGCGCGTCTCAGGGCCGATCCCGCCGCGCTGGCCCTGTATCGCTTTATCCTCGACGACGTTGGCCAGGGGTATCTCCGGCAGGCGGGTTTTATGCCGTTCAGCGACGCAGCGTAAACCCCGGCGCCAGCAGAGGGAACGCGGAGGCGGCATGGCGGATCAGGCGTACCGGCAGGCCGTACGCTTGCCGGAGATGCGTTTCGCTCAGTACGTCGGCGGTCTCACCCGCCAGCCACCGGCCCTCCGGCAGCAGAAGCAGCGTATGGCTGGCCACCTGTAGGGCGTGGTTGGGATCATGGGTGGTGAACAGGACGGTGCGCGCCTGGCGGTGGGCGAGGTCGCCGATCAGCTGCAATACCACCTGCTGGTTACCAAGGTCCAGCGCCGAGCAGGGCTCATCCAGCAGGATATTCTGGCTGGCGCTGACCAGCGCGCGGGCAATCAACACCAGCTGCTGCTGGCCGCCGGAGAGGGCGCCGAAGTCATCTTCGGCCAGGGCGGCAATCCCCAGCTGCGCCAGCGCCTGCTCAACCCGCCGGGCATCCTCCTCGTCCGGCTGGGCAAAGAGATCCACGTGACGGGCCCGGCCCATCAGCACCACATCGCTCACGCGCCAGCGAAAAGCGGGACGAAACGACTGCGGAACCAGGGCCACGCCGCCCTCGCACTGCATCTCGCCGCCCAGCGGCGGCAACACGCCGGTCAGGGTATCCAGCAGGGTACTTTTTCCCCGGCCATTGGCGCCCAGCACCGCCCAGATCTCACCGGGCCGGCAGGCCAGCGTGAGCGGGGCGAAGAGCGGCTGACGGTGGCCGTAGCGTAGCGCTTGCAGCGATAATGAGCTGTTCATCGGGTCGTACTCCGGCGTCGGGATTGCACCAGCAACACGGTAAACAGCGGCGCCCCGAGCAGGGCGGTGATGATCCCGATCGGGATCTCCGCCTGGGTCAGCGTACGCGCCAGATCGTCCACCACCAGCATCAGCGCGGCGCCGAGCCAGAAGGCGGTGGGCAGCAGGCGACGATGGTCAGCCCCTACCAGCAGACGGGCGAGGTGCGGGACCACCAGACCCATCCAGGCGATGCTGCCGCTGACCGCCACCTGGGCTGCCACCAGCACAGCGCAGCAAACCAGCACGCCGCGACGCAGCGCGGCCACCGGAACGCCAAGACTGCGGGCATCGCGCTCCTCCAGGGCCAGCAGGTTGATACGCCAGCGCAGCTTCCACAGCGCCCCGGCAGCCACCGCCAGGGGCAGGGACATAAGCAGTACCTTATGCCAGCTGGCGGTCGCGAAGCTGCCGAGCAGCCAGAAAACGATGTTCGGTAACGTCTCTTCGCTGTCGGCGAGGTACTGCATCAGGCTGACCAGCGCGGCGAAGAAGCCGCTGAGAATGATCCCGGACAGAATCAGCCCCAGCGTGCTGTCCCGCCCCTGCAGGGCGGCGAGGGCGTAAATCAGCCCCAGCGCGACGAGGCCGAAGAAAAAGGTCGAGGCCATCATCAGCAGACTGCCGACGCCCAACAGGATCGCCAGCGTGCCGCCAAAGGCGGAGCCGGCGGTCACCCCGATGATGTGCGGGTCCACCAGCGGGTTCTGGAACACGCCCTGCAAGGTGGCGCCGCACAGCCCCAGCGCGCCCCCGGCCAGCAGGGCCATCACCACGCGCGGCAGGCGAACCGACCAGACGATCTGCCCGATCACCCCTTCTCCTGGCGGCAGATGGACCAGGGTGTGGCCAACGGCGCTCAGGCTTAACGGGTACTGGCCGAAACAGAGCGAGGCGACCGCGATCGCCAGGGTCGCCAGCGCCAGGCTTCCCTGCACCAGCCAGGGCTGAGAGTTAGCGGGCATCTGGCATCCACGCCACGCGGTAAAAACGCTGATAATAATCCCTGGCTTTACTGTCCACATCGATGCTCTGGTAGCGCGCAGGATAGAGTTTTTTCGCCATCCACAGCTCGCCCAGCGCCAGGGCCTCCGGCATCGGGTAACCCCAGGCTTTGGCATACTCCGGCATCAGCCACACGCGGTGATGTTTCACCGCATCGATCGCCTGCCACTGCGGGTCGTTCTCTATCTGTTTGACCACCTGCGGATAACGGTCCTGGACGAAGATCACCTGTGGATTCCACTCCAGCACCTGCTCCAGCGACACCTGGCGGGCGCCTTTTACGCTGGCGGCCGCCACGTTCAGCGCCCCGGCGTGCGCCATCATCAGCCCGGTGTATTTGCCAGCGCCATAGGTATTCAGATCGGGGTTGGCCATGTACACCCGCACCCGCTGGTTCTGGGGAATATCGGCCACCGGCGCATTGGCTTGCTTGCGCGCCTCGAAGGTGTAGTGAATCAGCGCCTCGGCCTCGGGCTGGCGTTCGACCACCTCGCCGATAAGGCGGATCCCCTCCATCAGCCCGGCGTTATAGGCCTGCTCTTCGTCAGCCATGGTGGGGTTCATTTTATTTTTTTCCCCGGCGGCATCGTGACGCAGCGAGATGGCCACCACCGGGATCCCGGCCTGTTGGATCTGCGCGATCATTGCCGGCGGCGCATAGTTGGCGACGAAAACCACCTGCGGACGCAGCGCCAGCAGGCTTTCAATATTGACCTGGGTGAGATCGCCCGGGGTCGCCAGTTGCCCGATCTCGGGCATAAAGCGGGCGAACTGCGGCCCGAGCTGTTTCTTCCAGCTGCTTAAGACGCCGACGATATCCTCGGCGGCATGCAGTTGTACCAGCAGGTTGAGCGTCTGATGCTGCAGAACCACAACGCGGGTGACGTGGTCGGGGAGGGTGACCTGGCGACCCAGCTGGTCGGTGACGGTGCGGTCGGCGAAGGCCTGGCCGGTGAACAGGCTGGCGCTGAGTAGCGTCAGGCCCAGCAGTAAGGGGTGTTTTGACATGGTGTGGCCCGAATGGCGTGAAAATTCGTTGTGTATTAAATTATATAACGAAGCCGGGCGCAATGGTTGATCGCGGTTACCCTCATCGCGATCAAGGCATTTCGTACCACACTTCTTCATCCTCCATGCGGGCTTCTATCTGTCTCGCCACCCTCTGCAGCGCAGGGAGATGCTTCTGCGCCGCCTGCTCAATGGTCATTGCGCTGGCGATATAGACCAGGTTCAGGCAGCCGATAACCCGCTGCTGACTGCAGACCGGCACGGCGATCGAGGCGATTTTCTCCTCCTGCCGCCAGCCGCGGAAGTTTTCGCCATAGCCGTTCTGGCGGGTGCGGGCGAGGATCGCCGCCAGCCGTTCCGGTTCGCGGGCCAGCTGATACTCAGCTTCCGGACGGGCGGCCAGCATGCTGACGATGGCGTCGCGTTCCGCGTCGGGGGCAAAGGCCAGCCACGTCAGTCCGGAGGCGGTGAGCAGCAGCGGCAGCCGCCGTCCGACCATCGCGCGGTGAAACGACAGTCGGCTGAAGCGGTGGGTAGTCTCGCGCACCACCATGGCGTCGACGTCGAGGGTGGTGATGTCCGTTGGCCACTGCACCTCGCGCAGCAGCTCGCCGAGCAGCGGCGTGGCGAGGGCAGAAATCCAATGTTCGTCACGAAATCCATCGCTCAGCTGGCGGACGTTAATGGTCAACCGGAAGCTGTCATCGGAGCGGCTGCGGCGGACAAAACCCTCCTCCTGTAGCGTCTCCAGCAGCCGGCGCACGGTGGTGCGATGCAGGCCGCTAAACTCCGCCAGCAGGCCCGGCGTCGCGCCGCCGTCGAATTTATTTAACAATTTTAATAACAATAAACCCCGGCTTAATCCGCGCACCGTTTTGTACGCTGCGGACTCATCGTCACGCATAAATCCTCCATTAAAATGATTTAAAAACAGTGTTGTGCACCTGGTGCACATTCGATGATGTTTTGATTGTAGCCGAAAACCCCCGCCCTATACTCAGCCCATTATAAAAATACGTTTACACATGATTAACAAATTGCCTGTCAGCCGGGCAGTTTCCGAGTCGTGAGGTCGCTGAGAATGACAACATCTACACCCGATATTCAACCCGCCGTGCAGCATACCGCTCAGGTCGCCATCGTTGGCGCCGGTCCGGTTGGTCTGATGATGGCCAACTACCTTGGCCAGATGGGCATCAGCGTGCTGGTGGTGGAAAAGCTCGCCACACTGATCGATTACCCGCGGGCCATCGGCATTGACGATGAATCCCTGCGGGCGATGCAGGCGGTGGGGCTGGTGAATGACGTGCTGCCGCATACCACGCCGTGGCACGCCATGCGTTTTCTCACCCCAAAAGGCCGCTGCTTTGCCGATATCCAGCCGATGACCGATGAGTTTGGCTGGTCGCGGCGCAACGCCTTCATTCAGCCGCAGGTCGATGCGGTGATGTATCACGGTCTGCAGCGTTTCCCGCAGGTCCGCTGCCTCTTCTCCCGCGAAGTGGAAGCCTTTAGCCAGACCGGTGACAGTGTCACGTTAAATCTTAAAGGACCGGACGGCGAACGGGAGACGGTGCGCGCGGACTGGCTGGTGGCCTGCGACGGCGGCGCCAGCTTTATTCGCCGTACGCTGAACATCCCCTTCGAAGGTAAAACCGCGCCGAATCAGTGGATCGTCATCGATATCGCTAACGACCCGCTGGCCACCCCGCACGTTTACCTGTGCTGCGACCCGGTGCGACCCTACGTTTCCGCCGCGCTGCCCCACGGCGTGCGCCGCTTTGAATTTATGGTGATGCCCGGAGAAACCGAAGCCCAGCTCAGCGAGCCGCACAATATGCGCCGTCTGCTGAGCAAAGTGCTGCCGGACCCGGACCGCGTCGAGCTGATCCGCCAGCGGGTCTATACGCATAACGCCCGCCTTGCCGAGCGCTTTCGCATCGACCGCGTGCTGCTGGCCGGCGATGCGGCGCACATCATGCCGGTCTGGCAGGGGCAGGGATATAACAGCGGCATGCGCGACGCCTTCAACCTGGCGTGGAAGCTGGCGCTGGTGGTCAACGGTAAAGCGGGAGAGACGCTGCTCGACAGCTACCAGCAGGAGCGCCGCGACCACGCGAAAGCGATGATTGATCTGTCGGTCACCGCCGGCTACGTGCTGGCGCCGCCGAAGCGCTGGCAGGGGGCCGTGCGCGACGGTCTCTCCTGGCTGCTAAATTACCTGCCGCCGGTGAAACGCTACTTCCTCGAGATGCGCTTTAAGCCGATGCCGCAGTACCGCGAGGGGGCGCTGCTGACCGACGGCGCCGGCAAGACCTCGCCGGTGGGCAAAATGTTTATTCAACCGCAGGTGACGCTGGAGAGCGGCGAGAGCGTGCTGCTCGACGAGGTTATCGGGGCGAATTTCGCCATTATCGGCTGGGGCTGCAACCCGCAGTGGGGGCTCGACGCCGGGCAGATCGCCCGCTGGCGCGCGATTGGCGTGCGCTTTATCCAGGTGGTGCCCGAGGTGCAGATCCATCGCGAGCAGGATAACGCCCCCGGCACGCTGCGGGTGGGCGATACGCAAAACCGCCTCAAAAGCTGGTTTGCACTGCATAACACCGCCATCGCCGTGGTCAGGCCGGACCGCTTTGTCGCCGCTCTCGCCATCCCGCAAACCCTCGGCGCGCAGCTGACCGCTCTGGCGGAAAAAATGGCCCTCGCAACCGGGGATACCGCCCACGCTGAAGAGAAGGTGGCCTGATATGCATGCCTATTTGCACTGTCTCTCCCACACCCCGCTGGTGGGATTCGTAGACCCGGAGCAGGCGGTCCTTGATGAAGTGAACCGGGTGATTGCCGACGCCCGGCGGCGGATCGCTGAATTCGATCCCGAGCTGGTAGTGCTCTTCGCTCCCGATCACTACAACGGTTTTTTCTATGACGTGATGCCGCCGTTCTGCCTCGGCGTCGGCGCCACCGCCATCGGCGACTTCGCCAGCGCCGCCGGCGACCTGCCGGTGCCGACCGAGCTGGCGGAAGCCTGCGCCCACGCCGTGATCAACAGCGGTATCGACCTGGCGGTGTCGTACAACATGCAGGTGGACCACGGCTTCGCCCAGCCGCTGGAGTTTCTGCTGGGTGGCCTGGACCGCGTACCGGTGCTGCCGGTGTTTATTAACGGCGTCGCCGCGCCGCTGCCGGGTTTTCAACGCACCCGGCTGCTGGGCGAGGCGATGGGCCGCTTCCTCAACACCCTCAATAAGCGGGTGCTGATCCTCGGCTCGGGCGGACTCTCGCACCAGCCGCCGGTGCCGGAGCTGGCGAAGGCCGACGCCCATCTGCGCGATCGCCTGCTCGGCGGCGGAAAACAGCTGCCGCCGGACGAACGCGAACGGCGCCAACAGCGGGTGATCAATGCCGCCCGACGGTTTACCGAAGACCCGCACTCGCTCCATCCCCTCAACCCGGTCTGGGACAACCGCTTTATGAGCCTGCTGGAGCAGGGGCGGCTGAGCGAACTGGACGCGATCGGCAATGACGAGCTGTCGGCGATGGCCGGCAAATCGACGCACGAAATTAAGACCTGGGTGGCCGCTTTTGCCGCGCTATCCGCTTTTGGCCGCTGGCGCAGTGAAGGCCGCTATTACCGGCCGATCCCCGAGTGGATCGCCGGATTCGGCTCGCTGAGCGCCACCACCGAGATTTGATTAACCGGGAGACTAACATGAGCTATCAACCGCAAACTGAAGCCGCCACCAGCCGATTCCTCAATGTCGACGAGGGGGGCCGCACGCTGCGTATCCATATCAATGACTGCGGCGACGGGAAAGAGACCGTGGTCATGCTGCACGGCTCCGGGCCGGGGGCCACCGGCTGGGCCAACTTCAGCCGCAATATTGACCCGCTGGTCGAGGCGGGCTATCGCGTGCTGCTCCTCGACTGTCCGGGGTGGGGCAAAAGCGATGCTATCGTCAACAGCGGCTCGCGTTCGGATCTCAACGCCCGCATTCTGAAAAGCGTGGTCGATCAGCTGGGGATCGATAAAGTCCATCTGCTGGGCAACTCGATGGGCGGCCATAGCGCGGTGGCCTTCACCCTGAGCTGGCCGGAGCGGGTGGCTAAGCTGGTGCTGATGGGCGGGGGGACCGGCGGCATGAGCCTGTTCACGCCGATGCCGACCGAGGGCATCAAGCTGCTGAACGCCCTGTACCGCGAGCCGACCATTGAAAACCTCAAAAAGATGATGAGCATCTTCGTCTTCGACACCCGCGACCTCACCGAGGCGCTGTTCGAGGCGCGTCTCAACAATATGCTGTCGCGCTGCGACCATCTGGACAACTTCGTCAAGAGCCTGGAAGCCAACCCGAAGCAGTTTCCTGACTTTGGCCCGCGGCTGGGCGAAATCAGCGCGCCAACTCTGATCGTCTGGGGACGCAATGACCGCTTCGTGCCGATGGACGCCGGGTTGCGCCTGCTCGCCGGGATCGCCGGTTCGGAACTGCATATTTACCGCGACTGCGGCCACTGGGCGCAGTGGGAACATGCCGACAGTTTTAATCAGCTGGTGCTCAATTTCCTCGCACGGGCTTAAGGAGTAAATGATGACTTTTTCTCTTGACGCGCTGGCCCGGCAGCTCCGCGACGCGGAACAGAGCGGCCAGGCGATCGCCCCGCTGCGCGATATTCTCGGCGTCGACAATGCCGACGCCGCCTATGCCATCCAGCGCCTGAACGTCCAGCACCATGTGGCCCATGGCCGGCGGGTGGTGGGCCGCAAGGTGGGCCTGACCCATCCCAAAGTGCAGCAGCAGCTGGGCGTCAATCAGCCGGACTTCGGCACCCTGTTTGCCGACATGTGCTACGGCGACAACGCCGAGGTGCCGTTTGGCCGCGTGCTGCAGCCCAAGGTGGAGGCCGAGATCGCCCTGGTGCTGAAGCAGGATCTGCCGCATGCCGATACCACTTTTGATGAACTGTATAACGCCATCGAATGGGTATTGCCGGCGCTGGAGGTGGTGGGCAGCCGCATTCGCGACTGGTCAATCGGCTTTGTCGACACCGTCGCCGATAACGCCTCCTGCGGCCTGTACGTCATTGGCGGCCCGGCGCAGCGTCCGGCGGGACTGGATCTGAAGCAGTGCGCCATGCACATGACCCGCAACCAGGAGCTGGTCTCCAGCGGCCGCGGCAGCGAGTGTCTGGGGCATCCGCTGAACGCCGCAGTCTGGCTGGCGCGCAAGCTGGCGAGTCTCGGCGAACCGCTGCGGGCGGGGGATATCGTGCTGACCGGGGCGTTAGGCCCGATGGTGACGATTAACGAGGGGGACAGCTTTGTCGCCCATATCGAAGGTATTGGCTCAGTCGCGGCACGCTTCGTTGCCGCCGGAGAAGGAGATCGTGATGCGTAAACGTAAAGTCGCCATTATCGGCTCCGGGAATATCGGCACCGATTTAATGATTAAAATCCTGCGCCACGGCCAGCATCTGGAGATGGCGGTGATGGTCGGCATCGACCCGCAGTCGGATGGCCTGGCCCGCGCCCGGCGCCTGGGCGTTGCGACCACTCACGAAGGGGTGGGCGGCCTGATGCAGATGGCGGAATTTGCCGACATTGATTTTGTTTTTGACGCCACCAGCGCCGGGGCGCACATCAAAAACGATGCCGCGCTGCGCGAAGCGAAGCCGGGGATCCGCGTTATCGACCTGACGCCGGCGGCGATTGGCCCGTACTGCGTACCGGTGGTCAACCTCGCGGACAATCTCCATCAGGGCAACGTCAATATGGTGACCTGCGGCGGGCAGGCGACCATCCCGATGGTCGCCGCGGTCTCGCGAGTGGCGAAGGTGCATTACGCGGAGATTGTGGCCTCGATCGCCAGCCAATCCGCCGGGCCGGGCACGCGGGCCAATATTGACGAATTCACCGAAACCACCTCGCAGGCGATTGAAAAAGTCGGCGGCGCGGGCAAGGGCAAAGCGATTATTGTACTGAACCCTGCGGAGCCGCCGCTGATGATGCGCGATACCGTCTACATCCTGAGCGAGCTGGCGTCGCAGGAGGCGATTGCCGCCTCGATCGCCGAAATGGCGGCGGCAGTGCAGGCTTACGTCCCGGGCTACCGGCTGAAGCAGCAGGTGCAGTTTGAGGTTATCCCCGAGGACAGGCCGGTCAACCTGCCCGGCGTCGGCTGTTTTTCCGGCCTGAAAACCGCGGTTTACCTCGAAGTGGAAGGGGCGGCGCACTATCTGCCAGCGTACGCGGGCAACCTCGATATTATGACCTCGGCGGCGCTGGCGACGGCGGAGCAAATGGCCGGGGCAATGCACAGCGCGGCGGGAGCGACAGCATGAACGGTAAAAAACTTTATATCTCGGACGTGACGCTGCGCGATGGTATGCACGCTATTCGTCACCAGTATTCCCTGGCGCAGGTGCAGCAGATCGCCAGCGCGCTGGATAAGGCTGGGGTCGACTCCATCGAAGTGGCCCATGGCGATGGCCTGCAGGGATCCAGCTTCAACTATGGCTTTGGCGCCCACAGCGACATCGCGTGGATTGAAGCGGCAGCGGATGTCGTGAGCCAGGCGAAAATCGCCACCTTACTGCTGCCGGGCATCGGCACGCTGCACGATCTGAAAGCGGCGTATCAGGCCGGGGCGCGGGTGGTGCGGGTCGCCACCCACTGCAGCGAAGCGGACGTCGCCGCGCAGCATATTGCCTTTGCCCGCGAGCTGGGGATGGACACCGTCGGTTTTCTGATGATGAGCCATATGATCTCCCCGCAGGAGCTGGCGCAGCAGGCGCTGAAGATGGAATCTTATGGCGCGACCTGTATCTATGTGGTGGATTCCGGCGGGGCGATGAACATGAACGACATTCGCGACCGCTTCCGCGCCCTGAAGGCGGTGCTGAAGCCGGAGACCGCCACCGGGATGCATGCCCATCATAATCTGAGCCTCGGGGTGGCGAACTCGATCGTCGCGGTGGAAGAGGGGTGCGATCGCATTGACGCCAGCCTGGCCGGGATGGGGGCGGGGGCGGGCAATGCGCCGCTGGAGGTGTTTATTGCCGCCGCCGACAAGCTCGGCTGGCAGCATGGCACCGATCTCTACGCCCTGATGAACGCGGCCGATGAGCTGGTGCGGCCGCTGCAGGATCGCCCGGTGCGTGTCGACCGCGAAACGCTGGCGCTGGGCTACGCCGGAGTCTACTCCAGCTTCCTGCGCCACAGCGAAGCGGCGGCCAAGCGCTATGGCCTCAGCGCGGTGGATATTCTCGTCGAGCTGGGCAAGCGGCGGATGGTCGGCGGCCAGGAGGATATGATCGTCGACGTCGCGCTGGATCTGCTTAACCGCAATAAATAACTAAGAACGTGCGGCTGACAAAGCATCAGCCGCCAGTCACCTGCTCCGTTTGTTCGGCTATCGCCAAGGTACCCTATGACCAAGATAACGACTGCAACCCCCTCGCGCCTGGTGGTCACCATCGGGCTCTGTTTTATGGTGGCCCTGATGGAAGGGCTGGATCTGCAGGCGGCGGGGATCGCCGCCGTCGGCATGGCGCAGGCCTTTGCGCTGGATAAAATGCAGATGGGCTGGATCTTCAGCGCCGGGATCCTCGGCCTGCTGCCCGGCGCGCTGGTGGGCGGCATGCTGGCGGACCGCCACGGGCGTAAGCGCATTCTGTTGGGGTCGGTGCTGCTGTTTGGCCTGTTCTCGCTGGCCACCGCGCTGGCATGGAGCTTCCCGACGCTGCTGCTGGCGCGCCTGCTCACCGGCGTCGGGCTCGGGGCGGCATTGCCGAACCTGATTGCCTTAACCTCGGAAGCCGCTGGCTCACGTTTCCGCGGCCGGGCGGTAAGCCTGATGTACTGCGGCGTACCCATTGGCGCCGCGCTGGCGGCAGCGCTGGGCTTTTCCGGTCTCGCCGCGGCCTGGCAGACTATTTTCTGGATTGGCGGCGTGGTCCCGCTGCTGCTGATCCCGTTGCTGATGCGCTGGCTGCCGGAGTCGCAGGCGTTTCAGCGCGCGGAGGTCAGCGTGCCGCTGCGCACCCTGTTTGCCCCGGGCCAGGCCGCCGCTACGCTGCTGCTGTGGCTGGGTTATTTTTTCACCCTGCTGGTGGTCTATATGCTGATCAACTGGCTGCCGATGCTGCTGGTGGGCCAGGGATTCCGCGCCAGCCAGGCGGCGGGGGTGATGTTCTCTCTGCAGATCGGCGCCGCCTGCGGCACGCTGCTGCTGGGGGCGCTAATGGATAAGCTCACCCCGCTGCGGATGTCGCTCCTGATCTACAGCGGCATTCTGGCGTCGCTGTTGGCGCTGGGCAGCGCGTCGTCGCTGACTGGCATGCTGCTGGCGGGGTTTGTCGCCGGGCTGTTCGCCACCGGCGGACAAAGTGTGCTTTACGCTCTGGCGCCGCTTTTTTATCCCGCGGCCATCCGCGCCACCGGGGTGGGCACCGCCGTGGCGGTGGGGCGTCTTGGGGCGATGAGCGGCCCGCTGCTGGCCGGCAAGATGCTGGCCCTCGGCACCGGCACCGTCGGGGTGATGGCGGCCTCGGCGCCGGGCATTGTGTTGGCCGGCGTGGCGGTGTTCTGGCTGATGCATCGCCAGCAGCGCGCGGCCATGGTCTGATATGCATCCGGCGGTCTGGTAAAAAAATGCCGGGCCGCCGCCTTGCCTGTCCGCGTCCCCTGGCCTAAGGTAAGACATCATTCCCTGACGCTTATCGTCCCTATGGCTTACACCTCCCGTTTGCTCAATGCGATCCCTGGCATCCGCCACGCTTTTCTCGATGTCCATGAAACCGCCGCCTTTCCCTATGCCGAGCTGGCTCCGGTGAAGCTGGTGCATGGTAATGAAGTTCATCATTATCAGCAGCCGCTGCCGACGCGCCCGCACGCCGACGCGGTGTTTACCGCGGTAGCCGGGCAAAAGGTGGGGGTGGTGACCGCCGACTGTCTGCCGCTGCTGATCGCCTCGCGCGACGGTCGCTACGTCTGCAGCGTGCATGCCGGCTGGCAGGGGCTGGTCAGCGGTATTGTCGACAACAGTCTGGCCTGTTTTCGCCAGCAGGGGGTGGCATTGGCCGATCTGGTCATCGCCGTGGGGCCGCATATTCACCCCTGCTGTTACGAAGTCTCCGCCGGATTCTATCAGCAACTGCTGGACCAGCCCGGCGGTGACCGGGTGGCCCGCCATCGCCAGCGGCTGTTCCATTCTCGTTCGGACCCGGTCAGCGATCCGCTCAAAGCCGCCGCACGCGGCAGCGATAATCTGTGGTTTGATCTGCGCGCCTTTGCCGAAGCGATCTTCGCAGAGGCGGGGGTGGCGCCGGCGAGCGTTGAATGGCTGGGGAGTTGTACCTACTGCACCCCGCAGTCGCTGGGCTCCTACCGGCGCCGGACCCATTTTCCGGCGCCGAAGAGCTTTCAGTATTCGTGGATCATGCGCGAGGCCTGAGGCGGGCTCGCGCTAGAGCACCCGAAAACCGTGGGTGCCGTCGCGGGCCAGCTGATCCACCAGGCCATACTCCCACTCCAGATAGGCCTGCATGGCCTCGGCGGAATTATCGGTTCCTTCGTACGGACGACGATAGCGATCTCGGCGTTCGACGGCGAGGCCGCTATCGCCATGCGCCAGCGGCAGACCGGCGGCGATCCACGCCAGCGTCCCGCCGGTAAGCAACTGCACCGGTTTACCGGTCAAGGCCGTCACCTCCGGCACCGCGTAGCGGGCCAGCAGACTGCTGCCGCAGGTCACCACGTAACGTTGGGCGGGAGGGATTGCTTCCAGGGCCTGGCGCAGCTGCGAGCGCGTCAGCCACCACGCGCCGGGGATATGGCGAGCGACAAAGTTGGCGCTGGTAGTAAAATCGAGCACCACCGTACCGGGTTCTTCCAGCTGTTGCGCCAGCTGCGCCGGGCTTATCTCCTCCGCCTGCGGGCCGGGCGGCACCTCGGCGGCTGGCACCCCGCGTTCGCTCAACTGGCTGGTCGACAGCGCGCTCAGCCGCGCCGTCTCCCAGCCCATCTGCGCCAGCCACGAGCCGGTTATCGCCGCCCGGATGCCATCGTCATCCAGCAGCACAATGCGCGCCCCTCGTACGCTGGCGAAGTGGTCGGTCTCCTGCACCAGCTGGCCGCCTGGCGCGCTCAGGCTGCCGGGATAGTGACCCGCCGCGTACTCTTCGGGGCTGCGGACATCAAACAGGAAGGTGGTGCGGTCGCTCTGCTGCAGCCAGCGTTGCAGCGTGGCCTCATCGATGACCGCCACCCCGGCCCGTTCGGCAAAATGCGCCACCTCAGCGGCCCGGGCGCCGGAGGCGCGGGCGGAGGGATCGTATTGCCGCTGTTGCTGGTGCGCCAGCGTCTGGCCGGCCAGCGTCCAGCCGATAGTGCCATTGCGCAGGGCATGGACCGGGTTTGGCACGCCGGCGTTGATCAGCGACTGGGTGCCGATGATGCTGCGGGTGCGTCCGGCGCAGTTGACGATAACCGGCGTCTGCGGGGAGGGCGTCAGGCTCTCCACCCGCAGGGCCAGCTCGCCGCCGGGCACGCTGATGCTGCCGGGGATGCTCATGGTCTGGTACTCATCGAAGCGCCGGGCGTCGACGATCACCACCTCCTGCCGGCTGTCGATGAGCGCCTGAACCTCCTGGGCGCTGAGCGACGGTGTGTGACGCACGCTTTCCACCAGCTCGCCAAAGGCTTTACTGGCGGAGTTGACGTCCTGAAACAGCTCGCCGCCGCTGCGGCGCCAGCCGGCGAGACCCTCGGCCAGCAGGGCCACATCCTGATAGCCCCAGGACCGCAGCCGTTCGACGGCGATCTCCGCCAGACCCTCGCCGTTGTCGTAGACGGTGAGCGGGGTGGTGAAGCGCGGTATCCGCCGGCGGACCTCGAGCTCCAGTTTGCTGAGCGGCAGATTGACGGCAAACAGCGGATGAGCGGTGGCGAAATCGGCCTCTTCACGGACGTCGATCAGCGCCAGTTCACGACGGTCGAGCAGCGCCTGGCGGATCCCGGCGGCCTGGCGATAAGCGTAGGTGGACATAGTGGTTATCCTTGATGTTCGCGGGAGGAATCCCAGATATTGGGTAAATGGCGGTTAGAGTAGCCGGAGATAAACGGTTTCTGCTGCCCTTCCGGGGTATACACGGCGCGCTTCACCGCGCCGATATTGCCGCCGTAGACATGAATGCTGATAGAGACGCGATCCGCCAGCGCATTGCTGACGCGATGAATATCGCCATCGTCAGCGGAGACTTTCTCCACCTGGCCTGCTTCCAGAAGCGTGGCGGCGCCCAGCGCGCGCGGTATGCCATCGGCATCCAGCTGGTAGCGCTGGTTTTCCTCCGCGCCGCGCAGCATCCCAATGGCCCCCCACACCCGGTGATCATGGATCGGCGTCGCTTGCCCCGGTCCCCAGACGAAGCTGACAATCGAGAAGCGCTCCCCGGAGTCGGCATGCAGCAGATACTGCTGGTAATGGTGCGGATGCGGCAGGGTGTACTCTTCCGGCAGCCAGTCGTCGTAACGCACCAGCGCCGCCAGCCGCTGCGCCACGGCGTCAAGCAGCGGGGCGGTCTGGTGGTGTTCGCGGTGCAGGCGGTCTACCTCATGAATGAAATGGCGTAATTTTTCCAGTCGTGGTGCAGTCATGTGCGGTTCCTGTCAGAGGGACTGGTCAAAACGCTAACAGAGGCGTTAATATTATTTAAATGCAATTTACGCATATATTAATATGCAAATTTCACATAAGGTTCCTATGCGCATTGACGATATCGACGCTTTGCTGGCCACGGTGCAGTTTTCCTCCCTCAATCAGGCCGCGGAATATCTGGGGATCACCCAGTCGGCCATCACCCGGCGCCTGCAGCGTCTGGAACAGGAGCTGAACGTCACGCTGTTAGAGCGCCAGACCCGCCCGCTGACCCTGACCGCCGCTGGACACCGGGTGTACGAGCAGTGTCTGAGCATTAAGCGTGAGACGAAAAAACTCTACAGCCTGTTGGATCCGGAAGGCGAGCCGCGCGGCGCCCTGCGTCTCGGCGTGCCGCAGAGTCTCAGCGAGATTGCCCTGCCGGCGGCGCTGTCGGCGCTGAGCCAGCAGTTTCCCGGACTGTCGCCGCAGATCACCTGCGGCTGGAGCGGACAGCTGCAGCGCCGGCTGGAAAACGGCGAGCTGGACGGCATGCTGGCGATGGGGCCCGCCCAGCAAAGCTTCGCCGAGGGCTACAGCGGGCGCCTGCTGTGTCCCCTGGAGGTGGTGCCGATCGTCGGCCGGCGTTTGAATTTGCGCGCGTCATCCCTGCGGGAGTGCGCCGAACGGGGCTGGATCCTTAACCCCGACGGCTGTGGCCTGCGCGCCGGGCTCATTCGCGAGCTGCAGAGCCAGGGATTGCGGTTGACGCTCAACGTCGAGAGCGCGGGCGCGCAGCTGCAGATAGCGCTGGTGGCGCAGGGGCTGGGGCTGGGTCTGGTGCCGAGGGCGGCGCTGGCCAGCAGCCCGTGGCGGGACGAGGTCGCGGTCCTAAGCCTCAGCGATTTTCAGCCTGCGGTCTCACTGTGGCTGATCCACGCCCAGTATCTGGCGAACCTGCAGCCGCCGCTGACCTTTTTTGCCAGCAAAGTGGTTCAGCAGCTGACCGTATCCGACTGAAAGCACTATGCATTTTTGTTTAATGCTAATTAAGCATATTAAGATATGATAAAAATGCATTTTGCTCATTAACACGCTCTGTATAGGGTAATGACCAGCGCCGCTGTCGCGGCCACTCCATTACCCTGACGCAAGGAGTTGTTCATGAGCATTCAGTTTCTCGGCATGATTGGCCACCGCCTCTCTTCCGAAACGATTGCCCCGGTGGGGCCGATCTTTGACCGCGACTATATCGTTCGCTTTGCGCAAACCCATGAAGCCGCCGGGTTTGATCGTCTGCTGGTCGGCCACTGGTCCGATCAACCCGACGGCTTTCTGGTGACGGCCCTGGCCGGACTGTCGACGCAGAAAATTCAGTACCTGCTGGCCCATCGTCCCGGTTTTGTTTCCCCAACCCTTGCCGCGCGCAAATTCGCTACCCTTGAGCACCTGCTGGGGGGCCGCTTGGCGGTGCATATCATCAGCGGCGGCAACGATGCCGAGCAGCGCCGGGATGGCGACTATCTCGACCACGACCAGCGCTACGCCCGCACCGACGCCTTCCTCGACATCGTGCGCCAGGTGTGGACCAGCGAGCAGCCGGTGGATATTCACAACGATTTCTATCAGGCCGAGCAGGCCTGGTCCGCCATTCGCCCGCTGCAAAAACCGCATCTTCCCATCTACTTCGGCGGCTCGTCGGAAGCGGCCATCGCCGTCGCCGGCAAACATGCCGACGTCTTCGCACTGTGGGGTGAGTCGCTGGCGCAAACCGGCGAGACCATCCAGCGCGTGCGCGCCGAAGCGGCGAAACACCAGCGTGATATTGGCTTCAGCGTCTCGTTCCGGCCGATTATCG
Organism: Klebsiella sp. KPN54798; assembly: GCF_021184225.1. Lineage (NCBI taxonomy): Bacteria > Pseudomonadati > Pseudomonadota > Gammaproteobacteria > Enterobacterales > Enterobacteriaceae > Klebsiella > Klebsiella sp. KPN54798. The sequence continues at coordinate 2,293,872 of NZ_CP089234.1, forward strand.
CCGACAGCGAAGCCGAAGCCTGGGAGAAAGCCGAGCATATCCTACACGTCGCCACCGAGCAGGCGGCGCAGCGCGGGGGCGGGTTCAAAGCCAAACCGGACAGCATCGGCGCCCAGCGGCTGCGGGCTACCGCGGCGCAGGGCAGAGTGGTGGACAAACGCCTGTGGACCGGCATCGCCCAGCTGGTGGGCGGCGGACATAACTCCACCGCGCTGGTGGGCACCCCGGAGCAGGTGGCGGATGCGCTGCTCGACTACTACGACCTCGGCGTGCGTAACTTCCTGATCCGCGGCTTCGATCCGCTGAACGACGCGGCCGACTATGGCCGGGCGCTGCTGCCGATCGCCCGGGAAAAAGCCGCGCGGCGTGCGGTGGCGGAGCGCGCATCGTGATCCATCCTGAGCGCGACGACTGGGCCCGGCAGCTGACGGCGCTTCGCCAGCAGATGGCGGAGCAGGCGGCTAGCCTTGACGCCAGCGGCGAGTTTCCCTGGCGTAATATCGACCATCTGCGTGCGGGGGGCTGGTTAAGCCTCGCCGTGCCGCCATCCTGCGGCGGCGCGGGTGCCAGTCTGGCCCAGCTGCAGCAGGTCATCGCCGCCATCGCCTGGGGAGAGCCGGCGACAGCGCTGATTGTCTGCATGCAGTATCTCCACCATTTGCGGCTGGCGGAAAACGACGCCTGGCACGCGCCGCTGCGCCAGCAGGTTTTTCACGATGCTGTCGAACACGGTGGCCTCATCAACAGCCTGCGCGTCGAGCCGGAGCTGGGCTCCCCGGCGCGGGGCGGCCTGCCGGACACCGTGGCGACCCGTCGCGCGGAGGGCTGGGACATCAGCGGCCATAAAATTTATACCACCGGCATTGAAGGGCTGCGCTGGCTGGCGGTGTGGGCCAGAAGCGATGATAACCCGCCGCTGGTGGGTACCTGGCTGGTGCCTGGCGACAGCCCGGGTATCACGGTGGTGAAGAGCTGGGATCACGCCGGGATGCGGGCCACCGGCAGCCATGAAGTTATTTTTAACCACGTTCGGGTGGCGGCAGAGCACGCGGTGGATGTCTGGCCGGCCGATGCGCCACCCGCCGCGGAGGCCGAACCGTTTCGCCTGTTCGCCAACCGGCAGACAGCGCTGCTGGCGGCGATCTATGACAGCATTGCCCACGCCGCTCACGACTGGCTGGTGAGGTGGCTGGCGGGGCGGGTGCCCGCCGGTCTCGGCCATCCGCTCTCTCGTCTGCCACGGGTGCAGGAGAAAGTCGGGCAGATCGCCGGGCTGCTGCTGGTCAACCGCAGCCTGCTGGAGCAGGCCGCCGCGCTGCGCTTTTCCGCCATCGAGGCCAATCTGGCGAAAGTCACCATCACCGACAACGCCATTCAGGCGGTGAATATCGCGCTCGAGCTGACCGGCAATCATGGTCTCAGCCGACAAAACCCGCTGGAACGCCACTACCGCAATGTGCTCTGCGGACGGGTACATACCCCACAGAGCGACAGCGCCTGGCTGGCAGCTGGCAACTTCGTCTTTCAATCACAAGGATAATCACGATGCGTCTATCATTTTCAGGCCGGGTGGCGGCCGCGCTGATGCTGCTGGCGCTGGGCGGCTACGCGACAGCGCAGGAGCGGCTTACCCTGCGTATCGCCGATCAAAAAGGCGGCATGCGTTCGCAGCTGGAGGCGGCCAACGCCCTGCAAAATCTCCCTTACGACATTAAGTGGGCCGAGTTCCCGGCCGCCGCGCCGCTGGCGGAAGCCCTCAACGCGGGCGCCGTGGACGCGGGGATCATCGGCGATGCGCCGTTGCTCTTCGCCCTGGCCAACGGTGCGCCGGTCAAAGCTATTGCCGTGGATAAAAGCAACCCGGCGGGGACCGCGGTGCTGGTATCCCCCGGCAGCACGTTAAAAAGCGGCGCTGATTTAAAAGGCAAACGCATCGCCACCGGTAAAGGGTCGATTGGTCATTTCGTGGCGCTGAAAGCGCTGGAGCAGGCGGGGATTTCACCGAAGGAGGTGCAGTGGGTGTTCCTCGGCCCGGTGGACGCCAAAGTGGCGTTGCTAAACGGTTCGGTGGACGCCTGGGCGACCTGGGAGCCCTACACCACCCAAATGGTGAAGACCAACGAGGGGCAGATCCTGGTGAGCGGCAAAGGGCTGCTGCCGGGAATACCTTCCTCGCGGCAACGGATTCCGCGCTTAACGATCCGCAAAAACGCGCCGCGCTGCAGGATTATCTCCAGCGCCTGGCCGGCGCCGAGCGCTGGGCCTACGCCAATCTCGACAGCTACGGCAAAACGTTGGGGAGATCATCCGCTTCCCGGCGGAGATCGCCCGCGCGCAGTTTGCCAACCGCCAGTCGCAGTGGCAGCCGCTGGCCGAGGAAACAGTGGCCCAACAGCAGGCAACGGCGGACTTTTATCTCGCCAACGGCCTGATCCGCACCCGGCTGGACGTGAAGCCGACCTTTGACCGCCGTTTTAGCGTGCCCGCCGCCGAGGTGACGCCATGACCAGAACCCCTTTTTCCCGCCGCCGTTTTTTACAGCTCAGCGGCGGCCTGGCGCTGGCCGGGGTCTCTCTGCCGCTGTGGGCTCATGATATGGCGGACATGGCCGGCGGCGATGCCCATCCGGCGCTGCGCCTGCCAGAGCCCTACAAGATCAAGCTGGCGATCAACAAAAGCGCGGTATGCCTCGCGCCGGTCGCCGTCGCCGAGCAGCAGAAGATATTCAGTAAATACAACCTCGACGTTGAGTTTGTTAACTTCGGCAGCTCCACCGATGTGCTGCTGGAGGCGATCGCCACCGGTAAGGCCGACGCCGGGGTGGGGATGGCGCTGCGCTGGCTGAAGGCGCTGGAGCAGGGCTTTGACGTCAAGCTCACCGCCGGGACCCACGGCGGCTGTCTGAACCTGCTGACGGCTAAAGACTCGCCGTTCGGCGGCCTCGAGAGCCTGAAGGGTCAAACCATCGGCGTCACCGACATGGCCGGACCGGATAAAAACTTCTTCGCCATTCTGCTTAAGCGCCACGGTATCGACCCGATCAGCGACGTGCAGTGGAAAGTCTACCCGGCGGATCTGCTCAGCGTGGCGCTGGACAAGCGCGAAATCGCCGCCATCAGCGGCAGCGAGCCGTTTAGCTATCGTCTGCTGGAGACCGGTAAGTATCAGCTGATCGCCAGCAATATGACCGGGGATTATGCCAACCTCAGCTGCTGCGTGCTGGGGGTGAGCGGGAGCCTGGCGCGGGACCATAAACCGGCCGCCGCGGCGCTCACCCAGGCGATCCTTGAGGCGCACAGCTATGCCGCTGCGCATCCGGAAAGCGTGGCGCAATCCTTCCTCGCCCATGCCCTGAATACCAGTGAAGCGGAGGTGAGCGGCATCCTGCACGGGCAGGGCCACGGCCATCACGCGGTGGGCGAAGCGTTCGTGAAAGAGCTGACGCAGTATGCGGTCGACCTGCAGCGGGTGCAGGTGATCAAGCCGGGTACCGATCCCCATCAGTTCGCGGAGAGTATCTATGCCAACGTATTCGCCTGAGCAGGCTCTGGCGCGCCCCACCGGCCGCGCGCCGCTGTGGGGAGAAGGGCTGCTGGCCGCCGCGCTGTGGCTGCTGGGCGGTCTGTTTACTCTTACCTGGCCCGACGCCGGGCGGCGCTGGCCGTTTAGCGAAGGCTGGGCGCTGGCGCAATTCACCCTCGGCGGCGGCTTGCTGCTGCTGGCGCTGAGCTATCGCTACTGGCGGGCGCGCGGCGCGCGTGTGCTGCATGCCGGCAAGTGGCTGGCGCTGCTGCCGGTGCTGTTTGCTGTCTGGGAAGGGCTGACCGCCAAAACTGCCGTGTTGCCGGTACCATTCTTCGCGCCGCCGCAGGCGCTGATCGAGGTGCTGCACGACGACTGGCCGCGCCTGCTCGACAGCCTGCTGCACTCCCTGGGGCTGCTGGGGCTCGGTGTGCTGCTGGGTACCAGCAGCGGTTTCATCACCGGTCTGGCCATCGGCTGGTCGCAACGGATTGGCTACTGGGTGCATCCGGTGTTACGTCTGCTGGGGCCGGTGCCGTCCACCGCGCTGCTGCCGCTGTGCCTGTTTATTTTTCCCTCGAGCTTCGGCGCCAGCGTGTTTTTGATCGCGCTGAGCACCTGGTTCCCGGTCACGGTGCTGACCTGGTCCGGAGTGATGGGCATTGATAAGGCGTGGTACGACGTGGCGCGGACCCTCGGCGCCAGCCAGCGTTTCCTGATCCTGCGGGTGGCGATCCCCGCCGCGTTGCCGAACGTCTTTGTCGGCCTGTTTATGGGGCTCGGCGCGTCGTTTTCGGTGTTGATTGTCGCCGAAATGGTCGGGGTGAAGTCGGGGATCGGCTTTTACCTCCAGTGGGCCCAGGGCTGGGCGGCCTATCCGAATATGTATGCCGCGCTGCTGGTGATGGCCTTGTTATGCTCCGGCCTGATAAGCGGATTATTTATGCTGCGTGACCGGCTGCTGAGCTGGCAGCGAGGAGGGATGCAATGGTAACCGAGACGATAGCGCGCGGCGCGGCGGTATCCATCAGCCATCTTCATCATGCGTTTACGCTTGGCAAACAGACGGTACCGGTGCTGGAGAATATTAGCCTGCAGCTGCGCCCGGGGGAAAGCGTGGCGCTGCTGGGCCCTTCCGGCTGCGGTAAATCAACCCTGCTGCGGCTGCTGGCGGGGCTGGAAGCGCCGCAGAGCGGACAGATGCAGATCGACGGCGCGGCGCTCGGCGCCCCGGGGCCGGAGCGAATTCTGGTGTTTCAGGATCCGACGCTCTATCCGTGGCTGACGGTGCGGCAGAACGTGCTGCTGGGCCCGCAGGCGCAGGGGAAAAAGGGGCTGGAGGCGAAGGCAGACGCGTTGATTGACCGCATCGGGCTGCAGGCCTTCAGCGAGGCGTGGCCGCGGCAGCTGTCCGGAGGGATGGCACAGCGTGCGGCGCTGGCGCGCGCCTTGTTGAACGAACCGCGTCTGCTGCTGCTCGACGAGCCGTTGGGCAAACTCGATTCGCTGACCCGCATCAGCATGCAGCGGGAGCTGATCGCCCTCTGGCAGCAGCAGGGGTATACCAGCCTGCTGGTGACCCACGATATCGAAGAGGCGCTGCTGCTGTGCGAGCGGGTGCTGGTGATGTCGCCGCGTCCAGGGCGGATTATCGCCGAGTTTGCGCTGCCGCTGGCTTTTCCCCGTCATCGCGATAACCCGCAGCTGCTGCAGCATCGTCAGGATATATTGCGCATCCTCGGCCAGGAGGCGGACTGGTAAGCTGAACGCATTCCCCGGTGGCGCTGCGACCAATGTCACGGAAACGTAGGCCGGCGCAAGCGCAGCGCCGCCCGGCAATGGGCATCCGGTGCCAGGCGCCTGTTTTGCCCGGTGGCGGCTGCGCCTTGCCGGGCCTACGAACTGCGACAAATGTCACGGAAAGGTAGGCCGGCGCAAGCGCAGCGCCGCCCGGCAATGAATATCCGGCGCGACGCCATGGTCCGGCTTAAAAATCCATCTTCACCGTGAACTGCACTTCGCGCGGGTCGCCAATCTGGTTGCCGAGGTTATTGGTGCCGATCGAGGAAGTGTAATAGGTCTTATCAAACAGGTTCTTCACATTCACCTGCAGCGTCACCGGATACTGCAGCTTCATCTTATAGGCGGCAAACACATCCGCCACCGCATACCCCTGCAGATAATAATCCGCGCCGTTGGTGCCGGAACGCTTGCTGACCGCATGGCCGCCGCCGCCGACGGTCAGGGTATTGCTGTTATAAACGTTATGAATGTCATAGGTCAGGAACAGCGAACCGGTATGTTTCGGTACGTTTGGCAGCGATTTCCCGGCGTAATCCGGATCTTCCAGCACTTTGGCGTCGGTGTAGCCGTAGCTGGCGATCACGCTGAGGTTATCGGTGATGGACCCCGCCAGATCCACTTCCACGCCCTGGGAACGCACTTTGCCCGCCGTTTTGGCCACCGTCTCATCGCCAATGCTCTCGGTGTACAGCACGTTACGCTTATGAATATCAAACAGCGCGATATTGGCGGTAATGCCGTTTAACAGGTCAAATTTGGCGCCCACTTCGTAAGAGGTGGACTCTTCCGGCGGCAGCTCGCCGATATAGCTGGCGATCGACGACTGCGGCATAAACGACTGGGCGACGTTGGCGAACAGGGAGACGTTCGGCGTGATCTTGTAGACCAGGCCGGCTTTCGGCGTCCATTTCTCATCGCGGCTGTCGGTATTGACGTTAAACGGTCGGCCTTTACCGGCGTACTGGGTGTAGTACTGGTAGCGCACGCCGGCGACGGCGATCCAGTTGTCGGTCAGGTACAGCGCGTCCTGCACGTATGCGGCATAGCTCTCCTGCTGGATCCGCTGGTCGCTGTCGGAGGCGGAGACGGTATTACAGGTGTCGAGAGTGCCGTAGACCGGATGATAGATGTTAAAGCCTTTAACGTTCTTACAGCGCAGCATATCGGTGCGCAGCAGATCGTAATTCTCATAGGCGACGCCGGTCAGCAGCTCGTTATAAAAGCCGCCCACTACCACGTTGCCCTGCAGGTCGGCGCGGGTGGAGTGCATCTTCTGCGTTGAACCGTGGGTACCATCGACCCGGCGGGTGAGGTTGCCGGTCGCCGAATCATAGGCCATTACCCGCGCCTGGTTATCGTTGTAATGATCCTGGCTGTAGCTGTAGTCGAAGCGCGCGGTCCAGGCGTCGTTAAGGCGATACTCGGCGTTGAGCTGAGCGAGATCGGAATAGCCATCGGTAATATTAAACGCTTCATCGAAGCGGGTTTTGCGATCGACGTTAACCGCATGGCCGGTATTCAGATCGAAGATAGTGCCGCGATCAAAGGGGGCGCTGTAGTCGCGGTGCGAATAGGACGCGGTCACCGTTGCCCGCTCGCCAAACCAGGTCAGGGAAGGGGCGATAAAGCTGCTTTTGTTTTTACCGAAATTGCGCCAGTAATCCTCATTCTGATATTCGCCGATCAGTCGGTACGCCAGATTTGTGCCTTCGATGGGGCCGGTGATGTCGACGCTGCCGGTGCCGCCGCCAAAGCTGGTGGAGGTCCCGGAAACCGAACCGGAGAACTGCCGCTCCGGCCGTTTAGTGATGACGTTGATCAGCCCGCCGGGGTCGAGGATACCGTACAGCGTCGAGGCGGGCCCCTTCAGGACTTCCACTCGTTCGGTGGCGGCGTTAAAGCTGCGCGGCAGCACGGTGCGCAGGCCGTTGGTCATGATCGAGCCGTCGCGGTTGGCGCCGAAGCCGCGGCGGGTAAAGGCGTCCTGGGTACCGCCGAGGGTGTTGGTCTGCACCACGTTAGCGACGTTATACAGCGCCTCATCGAGTGAGGTGGCGTGCTGATCTTCGAGAACCCGATCGCTGACGGTATTGACCACCTGGGGAATATCCAGCAGCGGCATCGAGGTTAGCGTCGCGGTGGCGGAGTTGAGCGGCTGATAGCCGCTGGTGGCGCTTTGCTGCGCGCCGTCGGCCACTACGGTGATAGTCTCTTCCGCGTCGTTAGTACTTTTCGCCGCGCGATTGTCGGCGGCCATTAATCCCGGTGAGGCTAAAAAAAGAAGCGAAAAAAGCGCGCGCCCTGGCAACGTCCTGCAGGCGACATGGGGTTGAGTCATTATCTGTTTCTCGTGAACGAATCTGCCTTTGCGGTCAGATTAAGCCAATAAAATCATTGCCCTGAATAATAAAAGCACTCTGTTTAGCGTCTGAATGCGCCTTCAGATGTGTAATTGAGAATCATTCAATCATGAAGGGATGTAGTAGTAAACGTTATGCAAGATAAAAATTCAGCGGCGAGGAACAGGACGTTTTAAACACCTCCAGTAGGGAATGTTCTGTAGTTATCTATCTGATATTATTTTATTTTAATTATATTGCGTTGGCACAGCCTCGCTGTAGTCAGCGTCCCCGTCTGAAGACGATGGCGAGTATTGACTACTACATTCATCCCCGTCATGATCAAAAGAGAATGAGATTTATTTTGATTTGACTGCAGAATGTCCAGCTATCGCCTGGAACGCTGCGGCGCAGGAGCGAGTTATGCCACAGCGGGTGAAACCTGCAGAGCAGGGGATCGTACTGGATGCCCTGTCGGCCGGCTACGGCCAGACCCTGATCGTTGACGATATCAACCTGACCATTCCCACCGGCAAAATGACGGTGCTGGCCGGGGCGAACGGATCCGGCAAATCCACGCTGCTCTCGACCATCGCCAGAATGCTGAAACCGCTCGGCGGCTGCGTGCGTCTGGACGGGCAAGCCATTCACCAGATGCCGACGAAAGCCGTCTCGCGCCAGCTGGGCATCCTCCCGCAATCGCCGTTGACCCCGGAAGGATTGACCGTTTTCGAGCTGGTCTCGCGCGGGCGCTACCCGTGGCAGGGGCTGATGCGCCAGTGGTCCGAGGCCGATGAGCTGGCGGTAGAGGAGGCGCTGCGCTTAACCGGTACCGCCGAATTCGCCCATCTGCCGGTGGACAGCCTCTCCGGGGGCCAGCGTCAGCGCTGCTGGATCGCCATGGCGCTGGCCCAGCAAACGGCCACCATTCTGCTCGATGAGCCGACCACCTGGCTCGATCTGCGCTATCAGGTCGATATCCTCGAGCTGCTCCAGACCCTCACCCGCGAACATGGCCGCACGGTGGTGACGGTGCTCCATGACCTTAACTTTGCGGTGAACTACGCCGATCTGCTGGTATTCCTTAAACAGGGGCGCATCGCCGGCACGATTAGCGAAAACGATGTCTGTAGCCCTGAGCTGATTAAACACGTGTTTGACGTTGACGTGCAGATGTCGATTAACCCGCAAACCGGCAAACCCTTCTTTATGCCGTTTCGCGACCGCCAGGCAGCGGCACAATGAGCGTGGCCATCCTGCTTTCCGCGCGGCGTCGCCCCCGCCCCCGGCTGGCGCTGCTTCTGCTAACGCTGCTGCTTATCGCCGCCTCGCTGGTGCATCTTGGCTTAGGCGCCCGCTGGATCGCCCCGCAGACGGTGCTGCAGGCGCTGCTGGAGTACGATCCGCGCAACTTTGAGCAGCGGATTATCATCGATCTGCGTCTGGTGCGGCTGGCGGCGGCGCTGCTGACCGGCGCGGCGCTCGGCGTCGCCGGGCTGCTGCTGCAGACGGTGATCCGTAACCCGCTTGGCGAGCCGCATATTCTCGGCCTCAACGCCGGCGCCTCGCTGGCGGTGGTGGCGACCTCGGCGCTGGGCCTGTCCTTCGGCGCTTTCCCCGCCGGGCGCCCGCTGACCGCCGCCTGCGGCGCGGGGCTGCTGTTCGGTGGCGTGATGGCGCTGGCCTCTGCCGGGCGCGGCGGGGCGACGCCGCTGCGCATCACGTTGTGCGGAGTGGCGCTGTCAGGGTTTGCGTCGGCGGTGACGGCGGCGATATTAATTCTCGATGAACAGACGCTGCTGGCGATGCGCACCTGGCTGGCCGGCGACCTGGCCGGACTGAACTGGAGCACGCTGCAGACGGCGCTGGTTCCGGCGCTGATCGGCCTAGGCGTCGCGCTGCTCATTGCCCCACGCCTCAACGTGCTGGCGCTGGGGGATAAGGTGGCGCTGGGCCTTGGCGTTAATCTCGTCCAGACCCGGCTGCTGGGCCTGCTGGCGATTGCGCTGCTCTGCGGCGCGGCGGTGGCGGTGGCCGGGCCGATCGGCTTCGTCGGGCTGGTGGTGCCGCACGTGGTGCGCCGTCTGGTGACGGAAGACATCCGCCTGGCGCTGCCCCTGGCCGCGCCGGTGGGAGCGCTGGCGCTGGTGCTGGCGGATATCGCCGCCCGGACGCTGGTCGCGCCGCAGGAGCTGGCCACCGGAGCGATGACCGCCCTGGTGGGCGCGCCGTTGTTTATCTTTATCGCCGCGAGGTTTTTTAAATGACGCGCGCCGTTCACCGGGCCGGTTTTCGGCCGCTGGCTTTCGCCTCCCGCCAGCTGCTGCTGCGTCCTGCGGCGTTAAAAATTGCCGCCAGCATAGTGCTGACGCTGCTGGCGCTGGGGCTGTACAGCCTTAGCCGCGGCAGCTTTCCGCTGCCCGCGTCGACGCTGGCGCGGGCCCTGCTGGCGCCGCAGGAGATGGGCGAGCAGCCGCGCTTTATTCTGTTTGATATCCGCCTGCCGCGGATCCTGATGGCGCTGCTGTGCGGGGCCATGCTGGGGCTGGCCGGCGCGGCGATGCAGAGCATCACCCGTAACGGGCTGGCCGACCCGGGGCTGATCGGCGTCAAAGAGGGGGCCAGCATCGTGGTCCTGGCGCTGGTGCTGTTTTTCCCGGCGGTGGGCCTGGTCTGGCGGCCGCTGGCGGGGATGGTCGGCGGCATAGCGGTGGCCCTGCTGGTCCTGACGCTGGCCCGCGACTGTTCGCGGCCGCGCTTTATTTTAATTGGCATCGGCGTCTCCTGGAGCCTGGCGGCCGCGGTCGGCATCTTTATGACCACCGCCGACGTACGCGACGTGCAGACGGCGATGATCTGGCTGGCGGGCAGCCTGCAGGCCGCCACCTGGCCGCTGCTGGCGGTGGCTTTTTGCTGGACGCTGCCCGGGGCCATCATCCTGTTCTGTACCGCCCGGGCGGCGGACGTGGCGCTGCTGGGCGACCGGACCGCCATCGGCCTCGGCGTACGTCTGCAGCAGCTGACGGTGCTGCGCTTTTTTGCGCCGGTGCTGCTGACCTCGGCCAGCGTCTCCTGCGTCGGCAGCCTGGGTTTTGTGGGCCTGATGGCGCCGCATATGGCGCGTTTCGTGCTGCGCGGCGGCCAGGTATCGCTGCTGTGCGGCAGCGCGCTGATTGGCGCCTTGCTGGTGCTGGCGACCGATACCCTTGGCCGGCTGGCGTTTGCCCCGCTGCAGATCCCGGCGGGGATTGTCATTGCCCTGGTGGGTTGCCCGTTCTTCGTTATCTTGCTCTGGCGTCGCCGTGATGCCCTTTAACCAGGAAGGTAGTATGCGTTGGTTCGTCTCATTGCTGCTGTTGCTGACGGGGGCCGTCAGCGCCGCCGCCCCACAAACTCAAACTTTCACCGATGATTTAGGCCGCACCGTCACCGTGCCGCTGCATCCGCAGCGTATCGTTTCGATGCACGATCTCGACATTACCATTCCGCTGATTGAGCTCGGGGCGCCGCCGATCGCCAGCCACGGCCGGACGCGCCCGGACGGTAGCCACTACCTGCGATCCAGCGCCCAGCTCACCGGCGTCGATTTCGACAACAGCGATATCCGCTTTATTGGCACCGCCGATATCGATCTGGAAGCGGTAGCCGCCGCCAGGCCGGATCTGATTATCACCGAGCCCAGCCGCCACGTGTCAGTGGAGCAACTGGAGAAGATTGCCCCGACGGTGAGCATCGACCATCTGCAGGGCAGCGCCCCGGAGATTTACCGCAAGCTGGCGCAGCTGACCGGCACCCAGCCGCGGCTGGCGATCCTCGAGCGCCGCTATCAGGAGCAAATCAAGCAGCTGAAAGCGATGGTCAACCCACCGCAGTACAGCGTCTCAGTGATCCAGGCGAACAACGGCAAGGTCACGGTGCATCATTCGTATCATGCGCTGGGCCGGGTGCTGCGCGACGCCGGGTTCCGCTTTCCGCCGCTGATTGAGCGGATCCCCGATGGTCAGCGCATTGACGTCAGCGCGGAACAGCTGCCGGAGCTGGACGCTGATTTTGTCTTCGCCACCTGGCGGTCGGATACCGGCGGTAAGCCGCAGGATGAGCTGCAGGCGATGGAAGGCGTGATGCCCGGCTGGTGCGACTTTATGCGCGCCTGCCGCACCGGGCACTATATTTTACTGCCGCGGGAAGAGGTGATCTCCAACTCCTACGCCGCGCTGTCTCTGATGGTGGCCCAGGTGCAGTCGCATATTGCCGGCAGGCCGATCCCGGCGGAGGCCAAATGAAAAGCGCGGTAAAAAAAGAGAAGGGCAAAGTCGATCTGTTCGGCGAACGCTATCGCGCCCGGGCGCACCAGCTCTCCCCCCGGCTGCGGGCGGTGGTCAGCTATATCAACGACAACCGCGAGGTGGTGCTGGAGCATACGGCGATGGAGATCGCCACCGCGACCCAGACCTCCGACGCCACGGTGGTGCGTGCCATCCAGGCGCTGGGCTTCGCCGGGCTGCGCGAGCTTAAGCAGACCATGGAGCGCTGGTTCGGCACCTCGGTCACCTCGGCGGAAAAGATGCGCTCGACGGTTACCGCGCTCTCCAGCGACGTCAACTCCAGTATTGATTTTGTGCTTGAAGGCCATCAGCGGGTGTGCGAGGTCCTGTCGCGGGCCGACAACCGCGCGGCGGTGGCTCAGGCGGTGGCATTGCTCAGCGACGCGCGCCAGGTGGGGATCTTCGGTATCGGCGCCTCGGGGATCCTCGCCGAATACACCGCCCGGTTGTTCAGCCGTATTGGCCTGCCGGCGTACGTGATGAACCGCACGGGCTTTAGCCTTGCCGAACAGCTTATCGGCCTGCAGCGCGGCGATGTGCTGATCATGATGGGGCAAAAATCCCCTCATCGCGAAGGGTTGACCACCCTGCGCGAGGCGAAGCGGCTGGGTATTCCGACCATCCTGCTGACCCAGGCGGTGGACTCGCGCTTCAGCCAGGAGGCGCAGGTGGTGATCGACGTCCCGCGCGGCGGGGACAGTAGCCGGATGCCGCTGCACGGTACGGTGCTGGTCTGTCTCGAGATGATTGTCCTGTCGGTGGCCTCTACCACACCACAAAAAACGGTGAAATCCCTGAAACGAATCAACGATCTGCATCGGGCTATCGGTAAATCCGGCGGTAAACGGGGCCATTGAGAAGATAATTCACCAGCGGGAAGGTTTCCGGTTGCATATAAAAGTGAGTGTGTGTATTTTTATGCAAAATAAATGCATAAAAAGGAAATCTCATGGTCAAGAATTTGCTCAAAGCGTGTTGCATGATAGCCGCGCTGACGGCTGCCGGACAGGCGGCTGCGGAAACCTATACCGTCGGCTCCGGCGGCACCTACCGGCCGTTTGAATTTGAAAATAGCCAGAAACAGCTGGAAGGTTTCGACATCGACATCATCAAAGCCATCGCCAAAGCCGAAGGCTTTGACGTTAAGCTGGTCAATACCCCATGGGAAGGCATCTTCGCCACGCTGAACACCGGCGACCGCGACATCATCATCTCCGGGATCACCATCACCGATAAACGCAAACAGATGGTCGATTTCTCCGCGCCGTACTTCCCGGCCGAACAGTCTATCGTCGTCGCTCAGGACTCGCAGGTGGATTCGCTGGCGGCCCTGAAAAACGAGAAGGTCGGGGTGGTGAACTCCAGCACCGGCGATATCGTGGTTTCTGAGGTGCTGGGTAAAAACAGCACCGCGATCAAGCGCTTCGACAATACCCCGCTGATGCTCCAGGAGCTGTTTGAGGACGGCGTCAGCGCCGCGGTTGGCGACGTCGGGGTGGTGAAGTACTACATCAAACAGCACCCGGAGAAGCAGTTCAAGCTGGTGCCGGATGCCAAATTTGAGCGTCAGTATTTCGGTATTGCGGTGGCGAAAGGCAACAGCGAACTGCTGGGCAAAATCAACGCCGGGCTGCAAAAGATCGTTGCTGACGGGACTTACGCCAAAATCTATAAAACCTGGTTCGACGACAACGTGCCGACGCTGCCAGCGCAATAATCCACCTTTTTCAGTGACCACGGCTATCGCCCAGGCGATAGCCGTATTTTTTAGGGAAGGACTATGACGGGATTCCGTTGGGAGATCATCGAGGAGTACGGCCCGCTGTTTGTGGACGGCGCCCTGATGACGATTAAATGTACCATTATCTGCGTGATCCTCGGGACGCTGTGGGGGTTAACTCTCGGTCTCGGGCGGATGGCGAAGGCCGAGCACGGGCCGTGGAAATATATTCTCCGCTACCTGGTGCAGTTTCCGGTGCGCTTTTATGTCAGCGCCTTCCGCGGCACGCCGCTGTTCGTGCAGATTATGGTGGTGCACTTTGCGCTGGTGCCGCTGTTTATCAACCCGCGCGACGGCCTGCTGGTGACCAGCGGCCTGATGAGCGCCGACTTTGCCCGCGAACTGCGCGCCAGCTACGGGGCGTTCCTCTCCTGCATCGTGGCGATCACCCTTAACGCCGGAGCCTATGTGTCGGAGATTTTCCGCGCCGGCATCCAGTCGATCGACAAAGGGCAGATGGAGGCCTCCCGCGCGCTGGGCATGCCGTGGTGGAAAACCATGCGCAAGGTGATCCTGCCGCAGGCGTTTCGCCGCATTCTGCCGCCGTTGGGCAATAACGCCATCGCCATTGTCAAAGACTCGTCGCTGGCCTCGGCGATCGGCCTGGCCGATCTGGCCTATGCCGCGCGCACCGTCTCCGGCGCCTACGCCACCTACTGGGAACCCTACCTGACCATCTCTCTGGTCTACTGGGTGATCACCTTCCTGCTGGCGCAGCTGGTTAACCGTCTGGAAAAGAGGTTTGGCAAAAGTGATTCACATTAATAACTTACATAAGCGCTTCGGCGACAGCCACGTGCTGCGCGGCATCAGCTGCGATATTAAACCGCAGGAAGTGGTGTGCATCATCGGCCCATCCGGCTCGGGGAAAAGCACCTTCCTGCGCTGCATGAACGCCCTGGAGACGGTCAGCGAAGGCGAGGTGGTGGTTAACGGCTTTGCCGCCCACGACCGGACCACCGACCTCAACAAGATGCGCGAAAGCGTCGGCATGGTGTTCCAGCGCTTTAACCTGTTCCCGCACATGACGGTGCTGGAAAACCTGATCATGGCGCCGATGAATCTGCGCAATATGCCGCGCCAGCAGGCGGTCGACCTGGCGGAAGCCTTGCTGGCGAAGGTGGGCTTAAGCGATAAGCGCGACGCCTGGCCCTCGAGCCTGTCCGGCGGCCAGCAGCAGCGGGTAGCCATCGCCCGCGCGCTGGCGATGAAGCCGTCGATAATGCTGTTCGATGAGCCCACTTCGGCGCTGGATCCGGAGCTGGTGGGCGACGTGCTGGAGGTGATGAAAAACCTCGCCAGCGAGGGGATGACCATGGTGATCGTGACCCACGAAATGGGCTTTGCCCGCGAAGTGGCCGACCGGGTGATCTTCATCGACCAGGGCGTGATTCAGGAAGAGGGCAAGCCGGGGCAGATCTTTAGCGCGCCGAGCAACCCACGCACCGCCGCGTTCCTCAGCAAGGTGCTGTAAACCGGGCGGGCTGGCGCGATGCCAGCCCGCTGAGCATTCCGGGTGTATTGACGAAGCTTTTAATCATCCGCGCAAACATTGACAGGGCTCATATATCCGCGATAACCCCTTTGTTAATCTCAGGGTGTCGATTAGGACTTCTCCAGGAAAATAACGTTGGAAATCTTTTTTTAACCCACTGAAAAATAGCGATTAACTATTTTTCATACGCCAAAAATCATGGTCCGTTAATGACGGACTCGGTTTCGTATGGGTTAAAAAAGGTACGTTATGACAGTTACATGGACGGTCACGCCCGTGGGGTATCAGCACATTGCCAAACGCTGCCCCGCCTGCAATGTAAAACGCGACTTCGCGCCTTCCGGCGCCATCCGGGTGAATTCGCAAAAGAAGCTGCTGGATATCTGGAGCATCTATAAATGCACGCGCTGCGATTACACCTGGAATATCGTCCTGTTTTCCAGGCTGCACGTCAGCAAGATAAACCGTGAACTGCTTCAGCGCCTGCTGCAGAACGATGCAGCCATGGTTCACTATTATGCCGCTGACCTCGCGACGCTGAAGCGCAACCGCGCCGAGCCGTCGGGGCAACCTGATTTTCGTATTCACGAGCAATGGTCGGTTACGTTGATGGCATGTCAGCGGATAACGGTGCGCGTCAGAGTCAGTCAGCCATTTCGCATCAGCCTGCTATCAATACTGAAAAAACAGCTCAAGTTGAGTACGGCTGAAATCCGGTGGTTGGTCGCGACAGGGCATATCGAGGGTATTCCACTAAAACAGCTCAAGACGAAAAAGCTGATGGCGATGGAATATAGTTTTCAGCTGGCGGCGGAAACGCTGTATGCGCGACGCCGGATTACGTTAACCCTTCACGGTAGATAACCCGTCGGGAAGATAAGCCGCAGCGCTTGAGCTGCTGGCTTTTTTATTCCCTGGTGAATAAGGACGGCGAAGTTGGCCGTCCTGACTCCCTTATCTCCGTCTGCATAAGCCACCTCCGCTGCAGCCATTCAATCTGCAGACGCATAGTAAACAAACGCCAGCTTATTGCCGTCGGGATCGCGGACGTAGGCGCTGTGAAAACCGTCGCCATACTGCGGCCGGTGACCGGGCCCGCCTTCGTCACGTCCGCCGAGTTGCAGGGCGAGGGCATGCAGTTCCGCAATATGTGCGACGGAGCGGGCGTTAAGCGCCACCATCGTTCCATTACCCACCCCGGCAGGCTGCTGGTCAAAAGGAACACCCACGCACAGCCCGCAGGTGTGATTGCCGTTGAAGGTGCCCCAGGACGCCCCCTGTTCGTTACGGCCGGCTTTGACGTGCCCCAGCAGCGCCATTAACGGATCATAGAACTTGATGGCTCGTGGCAGATCGTTCGTTCCCAGCATAATGTATGAAAACATAGTGTTCTCCTGTTGCGGGCAAAAAGGCCTAAACCTTCAGGCTGGCTGAAGGAGATGTTGTTGACGGAGTTTTAACAAGCGCGAGACCAGCATGATGACGACGATTCCCGCTATCAGCGCCAGGCAGTGAAAGGCTATTCTGCCGCCAGCCTGGAAGTAAACCCAGCGCGCTACTTCCACCGAGGCCGCCATAAAACTGAGCGCCACAATGTTGATGGTGGCTGAAACCGTCCCTTTCGGCAGGGAGTGGGAAAAAAGCGCAAAACGGAATAATACGGGGAACAACAGGCCTGTTCCGAGGGCATAGAGACTTGTTCCTGAAACGGACCACCACCAGGTATGGGGCCATGCAATATTTCCCGCCAGTAATACCAACAACCCGGTCAGCTGTATCGGGATAGTGCGCCAGATAAAGCGGGGAGAGGTCGGTTCCTTGATAAAACGGGCCACGATGATGCTGGCAATAATAACGCCGCCAAAGACAGGCACCTGGGTCCAGGCATAGGCGCCGCGCGACATTCCGCCGTCATCGATCAGGATCACCGGAGAGAGTGCTACCCAGGTGATTATCGGCAGGTTACTGAATGACAACGCCAGCGCGCCCGTGAGCACCACCGGCTGTTTAAAGGCGCGGACAAACTCGGAAAATACCTCTCCCGGACGAAACCCCCGGCCCTGAGAGGTGACCGTTTCTGGCATGTTAAAAATCAGTAACGCCCAGGCCAGCAAGCTCATGGCGCCGATGATCGCAAACAATAACTTCCAGTGCAGGAAATTCATCAGGCCAGCGCCCGCCAGGGGCCCGATTACCGGCGCCAGCAAAACGATGGATGTCAGCGCCGCCATAATGCGGATAGACTCTTTTTCATCAAAAGCCTCCTGGATGGAGACATAACCGACTGTCGAAATGAAGCAGATACTGGTTCCCTGGATAAAACGGGCGATAAGATATTGATCAATCGACGTGACAAAGATCATGCTGAAGCAGGCCAAAGAAAAGATGATGGCTCCGGTCAGTAGTACGGGGCGGCGACCAATGCGGTCGGAGAGCGGCCCCAGCAGCCACTGTAATGCCAGCCCCCCGGCTAAATAGAGGCTGACAGAGGCCGGGGCTAACGCAACATCAGCCTCAAATTCCCGGATGATGTGGATAATACCCGGCTGAATGAGATCGGTAGTCAGATAAGCAGAAAAATCATAGATAACCATCGCCAGCGGAAATAACAAGATTCTGCTAAAACGGATGTACGGTCCCAACGCTAATTTCATACGCGAAGACTCCCTGGTCGGTGACGGTTTCCCTGGTATCGGGCCTGGTTGATGTGGATCCCTTGCGGCTGTCGTCACAGGCTGGCCGCGGAATGACAAACCGAAAGATAAAATTCGCCTGGCGACTGTCATTGGGTAAGGCAACGCAACGGCATGCAGAGGGAGTGATCGAGCATGGCAGAGGGATAACGCACCGGGTTAACTGGCTGGGGTGACGTTTCTTATGCGAGGGAGGGTCTCGCTGCCATCGCGTGGATGTGGAGCGTTTGTCCGCAGGGGACGAGAATGAATAAAGTCGCTTGCTCCTGAGGGGAAACATTCATACCGGGAAACCTTTGTCATCATCATGGGCAAAATAGGCGAACACTCGCCAGTGTCCGCATTCGATTTCAGCGCAGTGATAATCAGTCCGGCCAGTGATGGTCGGAAGTCTGATTATCAGATGATTAGGTTTTCCAGCATCGACGCCTCAGCTATGGGTATGAATTATTCATTAAGGAAATGATAACACCCACATTTATTATGGGAATTGCGCAGGTAAGGAAATGTGACTTTCGCCCGCTTACTGCGTGAAGCTGATCGCAACAGACCCGGCGCTGCGCTCAGCCTTGCCATGGTACACCGCCTCAATATTATTTCCCTGCGGATCCAGCACAAAAGCGGCATAGTAACCAGGATGATAGTGTCGTTCGCCAGGCGCGCCGTTATCACGTCCGCAATGGGTCAGCGCCGCATGGTAAAAAGCGTCGACCATGTCACGATCTCTGGCCTGGAATGCCAGGTGGTGGCGCCCAGTCAGTTTCCCGGCAGCCTCCGGGCTGCGGCGTGAGGCCACCACCAGTTCGTCGGCCAGCAAGTATTCATTGGCGGTGGTGATAACCGGGATCTCCAGCGCCGACAGTACGGCGGTATAGAAGTTTTTGCTTGCCTCAAAGTCTTCGACAACCAGCAGAATATGATCGATCAATCTGCCACGATGTAAGGTATTACTTTCCATGGGATTTCCTCTCGGCTGGGGGGCCGGCAATGGTTAACAGCAGTGAGCCAGCAAGAACAGGATACCCTCCGGTGAGGGCCATAAAAAAGGGCTGGCGCCAGGCCAGCCCGTGAGGACTACCGTGCGGACTCCGTCGCCTCGTCCATGTCATCTTCCTGCTCACTGGCAAGCAGGGTTTTCTCGTTTTTGCACAGACACTGAATCAACAGGAACAGTACGCCGCTGGCCACCAGGGTGACGATCAGGCCATCGTAACCGGTGATGCCGATCAGCATGCCGCTGACTACCGGCCCGGCAACGCTGCCGGCGGACCAGAAAAAGCCGAACAGGGCGTTAATCATAATCAGCTTCTGCCCATTGAAGGTTTTCCCCGCCCGCACCAGCGACAGGGTATAAAGTGCGCCCGCCGCGGCGCCCAGCAGCAGACAAATGGCCATCAGCTGAATGCGCGAGCCGAGCATCAGCGGCAGGGCCAGCAGCGACAGGCTGAAAACCACCGCGCAGCTCAGATGCACGCGGCGAATCCCGACCCGGTCGGCCAGCCAGCCGAGCGGGGTCTGGAACATCGCATCTCCGGTAAGCACCATGGTGACCAGCAGCACCGCCAGCCCTTCATTCAGCCCTTTGTCCATGCCGTACAGCGGCAGCAGGGCGAGGATGCTGGCGTCAAAGAAGGCGAAGCAGAAGACCCCGGAGGCCAGTACCGGCAGAAAGGCGCCGAGGCTGCGCCAGCTGGCGCGCTCCCCGAGGCTTTCACGAGTGCCGGTGGGCAGATGGCGCAGCATCAGCAGGCAGACGGCGGTGACCGCGACAATCGCTATCAGCGCTGAGGTCTGCCAGGCTGGGCCGACGGAGATCAGCAGCGGCCCGGCCAGCTGGCAGCCGGTAAAGGCCGAGGCGTAGAGACCGGTGAGGGTAGCGCGCTGGCTGCCCGCCGCGCCGCCGGTGATCCAGCTTTCGCCGAGTACGATAATGACCCCGGAGGCCAGGCCGGTCAGCAGGCGCGGCAGCAAAAGCAGCGTCATATCGGTAGTCATGCATGAGGCGATGGTCGCCAGCGCCAGCAGGATCAGACTGCCGCTCAGCAGCACGCCCATTTCAACGCGCCGGCACAGCGCAGGAGAGAGGAAAGAGGAGATCATCATGCCGGCGGGCGGCAGGGCGGCCAGCAGGCCGACGTACAGCGGCGCGATCTGCTGCTGCGCCAGCTCAAGACTGATTAACGGCACCGTATAGCCGGTGATAAATCCCACAAGCGACGCGGCCATGATCATCGCCAGCGTGGGGGCAAGACGATTCTGGTCTGGGTTAAACATTTTATTTCCGATGACGGAGAGGTCAGTAGTGGATCCTTCGGCAAATTGCCGTCCTGAGTTGCATAATAATTAATCGACTGGCCGTTGTCACCGTTGAAATCACTACCAAAAAAGGGCCGCAGGGCGGCAGGTGGGCTGTACGCCGCGCCGTCGCCGCATTTCGTGACGTTGTCAGCGTGGTAACGACAGGATATAACGGAGGGAGCGGCAGCGCCCCGACGCCGGTGAGCGACGGGGAAAAACGCGACGCATGACCGATTATTCAGCATTACGCTATGCAGGAAAGGAGTAATACATGGCCGTATCGCCGTCACTGATCGCCGAAGCCGTTGGCTGGCGACGTGAATTTCACGCCGCGCCTGAGCTCGGATATCAGGAACAGGAGACCTCGCGCCGCGTTGCGGAGCTGCTGGCCTCGTTTGGGCTGCAGGTGCACCGCGGGCTGGCTGGCACCGGCGTCGTGGCGACGCTGGAGAACGGCCCCGGGCCGGTTATCGGCCTGCGCGCCGATATGGACGCCCTGCCGATCACTGAGCTGGGGAGCGTCAGCTACCGTTCACGCCGTCCCGGGGTGATGCACGCCTGCGGCCACGATGGCCATACCGCGATGCTGCTGGCGGCCGCCTCCCATCTGGCGCAGACCCGCCATTTCAGCGGCACCGTCCACTTTGTCTTTCAGCCGGCGGAAGAGAACCTCGGCGGCGCGCGCAAAATGGTGGAGGAGGGGTTGTTTGAGCGCTTCCCGATGGACGCCATCTACGCGCTGCATAACTGGCCGGGGATCCCTCTTGGCGAAGTGGCGCTCAGCGATGGCGCGATGATGGCCTCGCTGGACGCCTTCGAGATCACCCTGCGCGGAAAGAGCTGTCATGCGGCGATGCCGGAGAGCGGGGCCGATCCGATCGTCGCGGCGGCGCAGCTGATAATGGCGCTGCAGACCATTCCTTCCCGCCGCTTGTCGCCGCAGGATTCCGCGGTGGTCAGCATCACCCAGATAAACGGCGGCGAGGCGATCAACGTCCTGCCAGACACCGTGGTGCTGCGCGGTACCTTCCGCTGCCTGAGCAATCGCGTTCGCGCCCGCGTGCGGGAGCTCATCGAAAGCTATGTGGCGACCCAGCCGCAGGTGTCCGATGTGCAGGGCGAGATTAGCTGGTTCCCGGGTTATCCGGTGACCAAAAACCATGCGCTGCAGGCGCAGCAGGTGCGCGAGGTGGCTGCCGCCACTCTCGGCGCGCAAGCGGTGCGCTGGAATCAGGCGCCGTCGATGGCCTCCGAAGATTTTGCCTGCATGCTGGAGGCCTGTCCGGGGGCCTATTTCTGGATAGGCACCGACGGCGAAACCCCGTCGAAGCCGCTGCATAACGCCAGCTATGACTTTAACGATGCGCTGATCGGCCCCGGCGTCGCCATGTGGGTGGGGCTGGTGGAGAAACAGCTGCCGGCGGCGTAACCCACCGGCAGCGGCAGAGGGAGCGCGCTGCGCTCCCTGAGGTCAGACGTCGGCAGCGGCTTTCAGTCGCGCTTTCATGTCGCTGTAGGCCGTCCAGGCATAGCGCTCCGCCCATTGCTGGTCGGCAATCGCTTCCACTTTCACCGCACAGTATTTGGTTTCCGGCGTTTTGGAGATCGGATCGAGGTTATCCTGGGTCAGCTCATTGCAGGCGCCCACCCACCACTGATAGGTCATATAGACCGCCCCCGGATTGATGCGATCGCTGAGGTCGGCGCGGGAGATCACCTTCCCGCGCCGGGAGCTGACCCACACCAGCTGTTTGTCGGCGATCCCCAGTCGTTGCGCATCCGCGGGATTCATCTGCACCCGTCCCGGCTCGTCGGCCAGCGACTGCAGCGCGGCGCAGTTGCCGGTCATCGAGCGGCAGGAATAATGCCCGACTTCCCGCACGGTGCAGAGCACCAGCGGCCACTCGTCATCCGGGCGCTCCGCCGGCGCGCGCCAGGCGGTGGCGAACAGCTGCCCTTTACCCGAGGGGGTGTCGAAGCGGTTGTCTTTATACAGCCACGGCGTGCCGGGATGATCGAGGGTCGGGCACGGCCACTGGACATGGCCCATATCGCCCATTTTCTCCCAGGTCACGCCGTAGAACAGCGGGCAGAGCTCGCGCATCTCGTCCCAGATCTGCTGGTTGTTCTCATAGTGCATCGGATAGCCCAATTCGCTGGCCAGCAGGCTAATGATCTCCCAGTCGCGCTTCACATTCCCCGCCGGAGGGATCGCCTGTTCAAACCGCTGGAACCCGCGGTCGGCGCAGGTGAAGACGCCGCCGTGCTCGCCCCAGGAGGTGGCCGGCAGCAGGACATCGGCCATTTCCGCTGTTTTGGTCATGAAGATGTCCTGCACGATGACAAAGTCCAGCGCCTCGATGCCTTTGCGCACCAGGCCGAGGTCGGCTTCGGTCTGCAGCGGATCTTCGCCCATGATGTAATAGGCTTTGATCTCGCCGGTCAGCGCTTTATGCGGCACCTCGGTGATGCGGGTGCCGACCTGGTCGTCCATCAGCGCCGGGTCGATGCCCCAGGCGGCGGCGAATTTCGCCCGCACGGCGGGGTCGGTGACCTCCTGATAGCCGGGGAACAGGTTCGGCAGCACGCCCATATCGCAGGCGCCCTGTACGTTGTTTTGCCCGCGGACCGGCCCCACGCCGACGTTGGGCCGTCCCAGGTTGCCGGTGAGCAGCGCCAGGCTTGCCAGGCCGCGCACCACGTCCACCGCCTGGCCAAACTGGGTGACCCCCATGCCCCACATAATGGTGGCGGATGGGGCGGCGGCGAACATGCGCATCGCCTCCCGGATTTCCCGCGCGCTGACCCCGACAATCCCTTCCACCGCTTCCGGGGCGTAATCCTTCACCGCCTCGCGGTAAGCATCCAGCCCTTCGGTATAGCGTTCGACATAGGTTTTGTTGTACAGCTCCTCCTCCAGCAGCACATAGCCGAAGGCATTTACCAGCGCCATGTTGCTGCCGTTGTTGAGCTGCAGATGACGATCGGCAATGCGCGCGGTTTCAATGCGCCGCGGATCGCAGACGATGATTTTGGCGCCGTTGTCCCGGGCCTTGATTACCCGGCGGGCGACGATGGGATGGGAGTCGGCGCAGTTGTAGCCAAAAATCAGCAGGCACTTCGAGTTTTCGATGTCGCTAATCGAGTTGCTCATCGCCCCGTTGCCCAGCGCCTGCTGTAGCCCGGCGACGGAGGGGCCGTGGCAGACGCGGGCGCAGCAGTCGACGTTATTGGTGTTCAGCACCGCGCGGGCGAACTTTTGCATCACATAGTTGGTTTCGTTGCCGGTGCCGCGCGAGGAGCCGGTGGTCATGATGGCGCGCGGGCCATGCTTCTCTTTGATCTCCCTGAGCTTGCTGGCGGTATAGCGAATCGCCTCCTGCCAGCTGACCGGCGTGAAGGCGCCGCCTTTCTGGTAGCGGATCATCGGTTGTTTAAGACGGGGCGTCAGGAGCTGCGTATCGTTAAGAAAATCCCAGCCGTAGTAGCCTTTCAGGCACAGCTGGTTCTGGTTGGTGACGCCGTCGGCGGCCTCCGCGCGAATGATTTTATTGTTGTCGACAACCAGTTTAAGTTTGCAACCCGCCCGCAGTAGGGGCACACGCTCGTGATTTTTTTCATCAGTAACAGACCTGTTAACAGTGAACTGAGGATCGCTGTCGCGCCGGGCCGACGGGCAACGATCGCGGTATCGCCTGGTGGTGATGCAGACGCAGGCCTGTTGCGCTATGCAGGTCTTGTGCCAGAATTTAAGTTATTGATCTGTATTGAAAAATGAAAAGAGATTGATGACGGGAGCATGACCTCGTCACTAATGACGATGACGCAGAGCGCCGACGTCAGACGCTCTGCGGGAGTAAAACGCGGCTAGGCGAGAGGGCGGCAGCGGTCGAAGTGCGATTCGCTCAGGCCGACGTCGCGCGCGGCGGCGCAGATAGCCTGCCAGCTGCCGGCATCCAGCGGGATCCCCTGCGCCAGCCGCGCTTCGCGGTTGGCGGCCTCCCATTCGCCGGGCGCCAGCACCGGGGCATCGGCATCGTGCGGCGACTGCTTACACCATGCGATAAAGGCCTCCGTCTGTGCCTGGCTGTCCGGGGCATCGAACGCGTCCGGGCGCAGGATCACCGTGGTCATGCAGTTAAAGATGGCGTCGACGCTGGTCTGCAGGCTCTCCTGATGGGTGGTTTGCCCGCCGGAGAGCGCGCCGCCGAGCACTTCGCACAGCGTCGCCAGGGCATAGCCTTTGTGCTGGGCGAAGGTGAGCAGGGCGCCCAGCGGCGAGGTCTGCATCACCGCCGGGTCGGTGGTGGGTCGACCCTCGGCGTCAATCAGGCAGCCGGGGGCCACGGCTTCGCCTTTATGCCAGGCGACGCGGGTTTTACCAAAGGCGATGGCGCTGGTGGCGTAGTCCAGCAGCAGCGGCGGATGGCCCGCGCGGGGAAACACCACGCACAGCGGGTTGGTGCCGAAGCGGCTGTCCTTCCCGCGGAACGGGGCGACCATCGGGTCGCCGATGACGCTGACGAAGTGAATGGAGATCAGCCCGGCGGCGGCGCACTGTTCGGCCCAGTAGCCGATGCGTCCGACGTGATGCGCATTGCGCAAGGCGATAGCCGCCATACCATGCTGCTTCGCCTTTTCAATGCCTAACTGCATCGCTTCGTGGGCGACCACCTGGCCGAAGCCGGCGTTGCCGTCGAGGGTGACCACGGCGCCGGCGTCTTTGGTCACCGTGACGTGGCGGTTGAGCTGCAGAAAACCACCGGCGTGGGATTTGACGTAGCTGGGGATCATCCCAACGCCGTGGGAGTCATGTCCGGCAAGATTGGCGGCGATCAGATGGTCCGCGACGAGGGTGGCTTCCCCTGGGGTACTGCCGAGATGGGTAAACAGTGAGACGACAAACTGATGCAGATCCGTCGCCAGAAAGCGGTGTCCTGTAGGCACTGATTCTCTCCTGTAGTCTGTTGTTATTTTGTTATGTTTGCCGTTTTATGCTGCGCCGCCCGGCGCAGAAGGTCAAGGGCGGCGTCTCCCGGCGACATGCCGCTGCGCCAGCGCCTGCGCATACGACAGACGATAAAAAACCGGGCCGGGATCGCGTTTTAATTAACGCCATAAACACCACATTTTTAAATTCTGCCAGTGTCACAAAAGCCAGAAAAAAGCCATCCCCGTCGTTGCAAGGGGAGCTGATACCACTATATGTTAAATTTGTGTTTATTAATTGATGATTAAAGGTTGGTATCATGTATAAGAAAATAAGTGGTTTAGTGGTTTCACTGACGGCCGTTTTCGCCTGTGCCGCCTGGGCGGAGGTGCCTGCGGGCTATCCCGCGGATTATCAAAAAACGATTGATGCCGCCGTAAAAGAGGGCAAGGTGGTGATCTATTCCACGACCGATACCAAAGCGGCCGGGCCGTTAATTAAGGGATTTGAAGCGCAATACCCGGGTGTAAAAGTCGAATATAACGACATGAACAGTACTGAGCTGTATAACCGCTATATCAGCGAACAGGCCGCCGGGGGCGGCAGCGGGGATGTGGTGTGGAGCTCATCGATGGATACGGCGCTGAAATTAGCCACCGAATACGCCGAACAATATGCCTCGCCGGAGGTGAAGCAATTACCCGACTGGGCGGTCTGGCAGCAGAAAGCCTATGGCACCACCTACGAGCCGGTGGTGTTTATCTATAACAAACGGCTGATCCCGCAGAATGAGGTTCCGGATTCGCATACCGCGCTGGCAAAACTTATCGCCAGCCAGGCCGATAAATTTAAAGGCAAAGTCACCACCTACGATATCGAAAAATCGGGCCTCGGCTTTATGCTGGCGGTACAGGACAGCCAGGCCGACGCGAACTATTTTGCCGACCTGGCGAATATCGCCAAAGGCGGCCTGACGGTGCAGTCATCCACCGGCACAATGATGGAGCGCGTCTCCTCCGGCGAAAACCTGATCGGCTATAACATTCTTGGCTCTTATGCCGAAGCGCGGGCGAAAAACGATCCCTCTTTAGGTATTGCTTATCCGAAAGATTACGTGCTGGTGCTCTCCCGCGTCTCGTTTATTAGCCAGGAGAGCGAACATCCCAATGCGGCGAAATTGTGGCTGGATTATGTCCTGTCGGAAAAAGGCCAGCAGATCCTCGCCAGCCAGGCGGATATTCCCTCTATTCGTCGCGATATTGCAGGTAAAAATGATATCGACGGCATGACCGCGCTGCTGGGCAAAGCGTTAAAACCGATCCCGGTCAACGAAACGCTGCTCGATTATTTACAGCCGAAAAAACGTCTGCAGTTTATTAAACAATGGCGCAGCGCCGCCGCGAAATAATCCTCCCATGGGGCATCGCCGATGCCCCTATTCACACCCGGCGGGTTTATTCACCTGACCGAAGGGATGAACCATGAACGTATTACGCAGAAAGTGGCAGGGGCTGCCGCGCGGCGTGGTGGTGTGCATCACGGCGCTGGTGATTTATGTCCCGCTGTTATTTATTGTGGTGCAGAGTTTTCTTTCGGCACCGTTCTTTTCCCGCTCCAAATCGTGGAGTCTGGAAGCCTTCGCCTTTATTTTTACCGACCCGGATTTTTATCTGGCATTAAGGTCAGGTTTTATTCTGGCCTTTGGCCTGGTGATTATCGCCATTCCGCTGGGCGGTATTTTGGCGTTTCTGATGGTGCGCACCGATTTACCCGGCCGGCGGATCATTGAGCCGCTGATCCTGGTGCCGATCTTCGTCTCGCCGATGGTGCTGGGCTTTGGCTACGTGGTGGCCGCCGGGCCGGTAGGCTTCTTTTCCCAGTGGGCGCAGCAGCTGATCGGCTTTGTGCCGTGGAATATCTACTCGATGTTCAGCATTGTGGTCATCGCCGGCTTAACTCACGTTCCGCATGCCTATCTCTATATCTCTTCGGCGCTGCGCAGCGTCGGCTCCGACGTGGAAGAGGCGGCGCGCACCGTCGGCGCCACGCCGCTGCAGGTGATGACCTCGGTGAGTCTGCCGATGGTGCGGCCATCCATTCTTTACGCCTGCGTGTTGCTCTTTTTCCTCGGTCTGGAAGTCTTCGGTCTGATGCTGGTGTTGGGCGACCCCGAGGGCAACATGGTGCTGGCGACCTATCTCTACAAGCTGACTAACAAGCTCGGCACCCCCTCCTACCATCTGATGGCGGCGGTGGCGGTGGTGCTGATCTGCATCACCATCCCGCTGGTGATGCTCCAGCGGCGGCTGATGCGCACCGCCAACCGCTTTGTCACCATGAAGGGCAAGGCGTCCCAGGCGCGGGCGCTGCCGCTGGGCAAATGGCGCTGGGTGGCCGGGGCGGTGGTGGTGGCCTGGCTGACGGTGACCATCGGCGTACCGCTGCTCGGCGTGGCGCTGCGCGCTTTTATCTCCAACTGGGGCGTCGGCGTGTCGCTGTGGGATGAGCTGTCGCTGGCGACGTTCCACAATATCTGGCAGCAGCCCAACCTGCTGCGGGCGATCGTCAACTCGATGGCTATCGGCATCATCGGCGGCGCGCTGGCGGTGATCTGCTATCTGTTTGTCGGCATCGCCATGCACCGCAAAGCGGATAACGTCACCCGCTTTCTCGACTACAGCGTGCTGGTCCCGCGCGCGGTACCGGGGCTGCTGGCCGGCCTGGCCTTCCTGTGGGTATTCCTGTTTGTACCGATGTGGCTCGATCAGTCGCTGAAGCACGGCTGGCTCTCGGCGCTGCCGGTGGCCGACTGGCTGCGGGAGCACCTTATTGTGCAGCTGCGCGCCCTGCGCAACACCATCTTCAGCGTCTGGCTGGCCTACACCGTGGTGTGGATGGCCTACGGCCTGCGGCTCATCTCCTCGACGCTGCTGCAGGTGGGCCCGGAGCTGGAGGAGGCGGCGCGTAGCACCGGCGCCTCGCGGGGGCAGATCACCCGCCACGTGACCGTTCCGCTGTCGCGCTATGGGCTGATTGGCTCCTGGCTGCTGATGTTCCTGATCTTTGAGCGCGAGTATTCCACCGGCGTCTATCTGCTGTCGCCGGGTACCGAAACCATCGGCTCGATGCTGGTGTCGCTGTGGGCGGCGGGGGCCATCGATATCGTCGCGGCGCTCTCCTTTATCAATATTCTGCTGGTGGTGATTGGCCTGGGTATCGCCCTGCGCTTTGGAGTGAAATTACATGATTGAGTTATCGGTAGAAAATCTGCATCTCACCTATGGCGACAACCCGGTGTTGAAGGGGGTGTCCATGACGCTCGGCCGGGGGGAGGTAGTATCGCTGCTGGGGCCTTCGGGAAGCGGGAAAACCACGCTGCTGCGGGCGGTGGCTGGGCTGGAAAAACCGACGAGCGGACGGATCGCCATCGGCAACCGCACGGTGTACGACGGCACGCCGCGCAGCGAGATCCCGGCCGAAGAGCGTAACCTCGGCCTGGTGTTCCAGTCCTATGCCCTGTGGCCGCACAAAACGGTGTTCGACAATGTGGCCTATCCGCTGAAGCTGCGTAAAGTGGCCGCCGGGGAGATAAAAGAGCGGGTGCAGCGTGTGCTGGATCAGCTGGGGCTGGGGCACCTTGGCAACCGCCATCCGCACCAGCTCTCCGGTGGCCAGCAGCAGCGGGTGGCCATCGGTCGGGCGCTGGTTTACAACCCGCCGGTGATCCTGCTGGATGAACCGCTCTCCAACCTTGACGCCAAGCTGCGCGAAGAGGCGCGGGTGTTTCTGCGCGAGCTGATCATTAAGCTGGGCCTCTCGGCGCTGATGGTCACCCACGATCAGAATGAAGCAATGGCCATCTCCGATCGTATTCTGCTGCTGAACAATGGCGTCATTGAGCAACAGGGGACGCCGCAGGAGATGTACGGCAGCCCGGCGACGCTGTTCGCCGCTGAGTTTATGGGCAGCAATAACCGCCTGCACGGCAAAGTGATGGCGCTGGAGAACGGCAGGGCGCGGATCGAAGGCGCCAGCTGGAGCCTGTGGGGGCGAGCGGGCGAGGGGGTTAGCGTTGGCGAGCCGGCGACGGCGGTGATCCGCGTCGAGCGCCTGCGACTCGACGGCGCAGCGCAGGATAACAGCCTCCAGCTACCGCTGCTGACCAGCATGTACCTCGGCGACCGCTGGGAGTACCTGTTCCGTACCGAAGGCGACGACTTTCCGCTGCGCGCCTACGGAACGGCGCTGCGCGATGCCGAACACTGCCATCTGACGCTCCCGGCGGAGGATGTGTGGATTTTTCCGCAGCGGTAACTTCGCGAAGCCACGGAAGGCAAGCGCCAGGATGACGCGCTACGTTCTGGGGATGACAAAAGCGTTTTACCCCCGGCTGCGGGCCGGGCAGGCCAGTAGGGTAGACCGGTCCAGGTCAGCAGCAAATCGACGGTGGTTATATGGTGACATACTTTTTCGTTTGATGAATGTTGATGCTGATGCGGAAACCCTGCGGAGTGCAATTGTTGTAAATCTGGCGTTTTAATACGCCGCTAAACACAATATGCTGGTGTCTTCCCCACACACGTGGGGGTGTTTCTATGGGTTGCAGTGTAAGAGCGGCAAACGAAGCGTCTTCCCCACACACGTGGGGGTGTTTCCGGCTCTTTTTTATCTCCTTCATCCTTCGCTATGTCTTCCCCACACGCGTGGGGGTGTTTCTGATCGGCGTGCCGTTTGTTGGACCCGAAATAGGTCTTCCCCACACGCGTGGGGGTGTTTCCGTCATCAGCGCCTTGTTCCAGCGGCGACCACCGTCTTCCCCACACGCGTGGGGGTGTTTCTATCGTGCAGAGTCACAACCTGACGGGATTATCGTCTTCCCCACACGCGTGGGGGTGTTTCTCGTGCATGGTGAGGATTCTACAGTCGCACCATGTCTTCCCCACACGCGTGGGGGTGTTTCTACCTCCCGGCGTCCGCGCCAGGGCGATCACGTGTCTTCCCCACACGCGTGGGGTGTTTCCCTGCAGCTGGCCGTCGAGCTGACGGATGCCGGGTCTTCCCCACATGTGTGGGGGTGTTTCTTCATCACGTGTGAGCGGATTTGGCTCTATCCTGTCTTCCCCACATGCGTGGAGGTGTTTTCGCCTTTCAAGTGACGACAAGTCACGTCTGTGCGCATTTCTCAGATGAAAGGGGATTCCTGACGTAGAGGCATCAATGCCGTGACATAGTTATCCTTAATGTACATCAATGTCTTCGAAATTTCGTTTGGCCAGCACAGTCTCATATGTTTTTTGTATGATTTTACTTATAAATATTCGTGAACTATGTTTGTCCTATACTTTCTTTAGGGGCATCTAAATCATTCGAGTTTATTACTCGTCTGGAGATATTGTTCTTCATATTAATTATTTATAGCTTTTTATAATATTATTTTTGGCTTTTATCTTTAATTCAGTGTGTTGTGGACATTTTTGATTTTATAAAAAGTTATTTATAAGTTTCCCGGTTTTTAGTATTAATAAAGGGCACATGTTTTTTAAGGAAAAATTCCATGAGGCGCTTGATCAGGGTTTCGCTACAAAATCAACATGCCATCGCGGCGATAAGTTTTGAAAACTGTCCAGCGAAAACCCGGATGTTGAGTGATGGTCGCGTGGTGCAGGGACGCTCGGTATTGAGCCATTGTCAGATTGTCGGGGAGATTGCTCGGGCGCTTATAGCGTTGTATCCCGAACCGATGCGAAGTCGACTCTTTCCAGCGGGAAGTGAAATGGCAGCGGCTGGCCACGATATCGGAAAGGTCAGTCCGACTTTTGCCGCCAAAATTTTTGCGGCATGTGACGTTAATGATCACCGTCTTGCTGGGTTATCGGCGGTGAACCCCGGACTCGAAACACTCTGGGGAGGACATGCAGGCGTCAGTCAGGCGACAGCGGAAAGTTTACATGCTCCGCGCTATGTTCCTGAGATCCTCGGTCAGCATCATGGTTTTAATCCAGGGCTCAACGGCAGGCGTGGCGACGCTGAAGTATTCGGCGGGCCGCTCTGGTTTGATGAGCGTAAAAAACTCGTGGATAAGCTGAAAGCGGAATTCTCCGCAGATTGGCCGACATTTGATTCAGCCGCTCAGGCTCGCGTGGTCGCCGGGTTGACCTCGGTAGCTGACTGGATTGGATCCGGTGAGTTTTTTGAAAATCCTGAGCAAGCGTGGCAGCCTGTCATAACCGCAGCCCTTAATAACGCCGGCTTTATTAAACCCGTTATCCGTCAGGGACTATCCTTTGCGGACGTCTTTTTTCCTGACGATCCACCGAAGAAACCACGCGAAGCGCAATCGCGCTTTATTGACCAGGTTGTGGGGCCTGGTCTCTATATTCTCGAAGCGCAAATGGGAATGGGGAAAACCGAAGCCGCGTTATACGCGGCTTATCAAATGTTGGTCCAGGAAAAAGCAACCGGCATTTATTTTGCGCTACCCACCCAGCTAACCTCGAACAAAATATACGATCGCTTTAATGCGTTTTTGCATCAGATTGTCAGTACTGAAACCCCGCAACATGCCTTACTTTTGCATTCCGGCGCCTGGTTGATGGATACCGAGATGGGGGAGGAAGGAAGCCCTGGTGGTGCGTGGTTTAACCACCGTAAACGCGGCTTATTAGCGCCGTTTGCCGTCGGTACCATCGATCAGGCGTTGATGGCGGTGATGAATGTTAAGCATGGTTTTGTCAGAGCGTATGGGCTCGCAGGCAAGGTTGTGATCCTTGATGAAGTTCATACTTACGATTTATACACTGGCACGATTCTTAATGCGTTAGTCGAATTCCTCCGTCAAATCGACTGTACAGTGATTATTCTTAGCGCCACGCTGAGTCAGACGCGTCGCGACGCATTACTGCAGCAAAGCACAACCAGTGAGGCATACCCGCTGATTACCGCGGCGCCATCAGCGGAACGGGAGCGCGGTCTGGTCGAGATTGGCGTTCCCGTCACCGAGAATACCACCGTCATCCTCCATTCTTGTCGTAAAGATGAGTCCGCGCGGGAAGAGGCGCTGCGGCGCGCAGAGCTCGGGCAGCAGGTTTTATGGATTGAGAACACCATTGCCGAAGCGCAACAAACATATCTGGACTTGGCCAGCCGGGCGGTCGAGGCGGGATGTGAAACAGGACTCTTACATTCCCGTTTTACGCCCCAGCACCGCAACCGGCATGAGCAACGCTGGGTCGCGCTTTACGGCCGGGCGGGTTGGCCCCAACGTAAACAGTGCGGACGCATTTTAGTCGGGA
Organism: Klebsiella sp. KPN54798; assembly: GCF_021184225.1. Classification (NCBI taxonomy): domain Bacteria; kingdom Pseudomonadati; phylum Pseudomonadota; class Gammaproteobacteria; order Enterobacterales; family Enterobacteriaceae; genus Klebsiella; species Klebsiella sp. KPN54798. Next base: position 2,326,349 of record NZ_CP089234.1, read on the forward strand.
CCCAGGTTCTGGAACAATCCCTCGATATAGATGCTGATTTCCTCGTCAGCCGTTTTGCGCCAACCGATATGTTGCTGCAACGTCTTGGTCGGCTGTGGCGACATACCGATACGCCCCGCCATGCCAGCGCGAAGGCGGAATGCTGGCTATTGTCCCCCTCGCTGGAGAGTGCTTTAGCCAACCCGGGTTCTGCATTCGGCATGAGCGCGATGGTCTATTCGCCCTATGTGTTATGCCGCAGTCTGGAGGTCTGGCAAGCGATCCCGTCCCTCTCATTGCCAGGGGATATTCGCCCCCTGATCGATCAAACCTATACCGAGCGCGCTGAAGAGGGGACATGGGCCACCCTATTGCATGAGCTGAAGAATGGCAGCCGCTTTCGTTCAGGAGAACAGGCGCTGCAGTCGCTGGCGAAGCTCACGTTATCTACCGGCGGGAAAACGCTGCCTGAGCATAAAGCGGAGACTCGCTATAGCGATCGTGACACCCATGACCTGTTGCTGCTGCGTGGTCTGCGTACGCAAGACGGCATCACGTATATGCGCCTGCTAGATGGTGCTGAATTAACCCTTCCGCATGGGCGCCATCGTTTAAGCCGGGCGCAGTGGCGACAGCTGGCGGTGGTGCTTAATCAGCAGCTGGTGCGAGTTAGCCCGGCTTTTTGTCCGCCCACAATAGCTAAAAGTGAGCTGGAAAAATTACACCTGCAGGAGGTGTTCTATCTTGGTCGCCCCGAAGATGACGAGGCGTTACTGCGGGTTGCGATTGTCAGCCCGGCGGGTGAGTTGAAGACACTGGATGGCCGGCCCGCAGGCGATAAATACACTCTCGAATATAGTGAATATCTTGGCTTCCGGGCCATTTCCAAAAAGGAATAAACCATGGAGAACCGCTTCAATTTGATTGATGAACCCTGGATTGCGGTCGTGGATGTGGGGTTGGTCAGTTTAACCGATATTTTCAGCCAGCCGGAATTACGCGCTTTAGGTGGGAATCCGGTAGAAAAAATCGCGCTCACTAAATTGCTACTCGCCATCGCCCAGGCAGCAGCGACGCCGACAGATGATAGCGACTGGCAGCAGATGGGCTGGCAGGGAATGGCCCATTGCTGCCTGCAGTACCTTGCTAAATGGCATGACCGTTTTTATCTGTATGGCGAAAAGCCGTTCTTACAGATGCCCGCTATTCAGGCCGCGGAATGTAAGTCATTGGGAGTATTATCACCGGAGGTGAGTACCGGCAATACCACCGTTTTGACCGAAAGTCAGCAACAGCAGCAATTAACTGATGCAGACAAAGCGCTAGCTATTGTTATGCAAATGGGCTTTGGGCTCGGAGGCAAGAAAACCGATAACTCTGTGGTATTAACGCCGGGCTATCGGGGTAAACAAAACGACAAGGGAAAGCCGGGCAGTGGAAAGGCCGGGGTTTCTGTCGGGCATATGGGATTGTTACATTCGTTCTGGCAGGGGAATTCAATCGTACAGAGCATTTGGCTCAATTTGTTTACCGCTGAGGATATTACGCAGCTGGCGATGTATCCCACGCTGGGGACTGCTCCCTGGGAGCGAATGCCGACAGGGGAAGATGATGACATTGCGCGCTCGTTGAAAGCGTCGTTGCTGGGCCGCTTGATCTCGATGGGTAAATTTTGTCTGTTAGCTGAGGACGGCATTCACTATAGCGATGGAATAAGCCATGCCGGTTATCTGGAGGGCAAAACCGACCCCTCGGTGTCCGTCGATTTTTCAGGAAAGAAACCAAAGGCGTTATGGGTTAATCCGGGTAAACGCCCCTGGCGCGAACTGACGTCGTTATTGCAGTTTATTGAGCAAGATAGCCCCCGGGGATATGAAACCCGTCAGCTTAGCCTTCCTCTGAAGCGGATAACCCATCATGCGGAGCAGTTTGCGCTATGGTCAGGCGGCTTAAGGGTGAGTAGTAATGCGGGGGAACAGTACGCTTCAGGGACCGATGATTATGTTCAGTCAGAAATATGGTTGTCATCAGATTTAATCAATCACACATTTTTAGAGTATTTAAAATATGAAATGACGCAGCTTGATGCTGTGCAAAAACAGCTTTGGGGTGCAGTTGTACGTTATTTTCGCCAGCTATCAGATATTGATAAATCAGCGACAGGGAAGGCTCAACCCTTTGTGGCAAAGCAGGCCGAAAAAGCGACGACGATATTCTGGCAACTTTGTGAACGTCAGGCTCAGACCCTAATTAATGCTTGCTTGAATTCCGGTGAAGACCATACCGCGCGTCTTCAGTTACGAAAAATTTTTGCCAGGTACGCCGGGCAGGTTTTTGATCAGCTCTGTCCCGCCGACAGTGCCCGTCAATTAGATGCCTGGGCGCTGGCCCGGCCTAATTTTTCCCAATATCTCACCCTCGATTAAGGAGGATCATCATGGATCAGGTTCCTGCAGACGTTACCGCCGAAAGCGCCGGTAACGAATCGCCTGCCAAACGATTTGTCGGTTACGTGATTGAGCGTATCGCGAAAGACAATGGCTTTGCCGCCCGCCTTAAACGAGCGGATAACCCGGCGACCGAGTATCAGAGCTGGGAAATCCTGGCGGGGTTTGGCATTGACCTGGAAAAAGAGTGGCAACGCCTGCCGTACTGCGTCATTGGCGCCGCGCTGGCAAAGGCGAAACCGGCCAGCAATGGCACAATCACTCTGGGGGCCGCCATTGCCGGTTGTTATCCCGAAGGCAATCAGTCTGAACAGGCGAAAGCTCGCCTGCGACGGCTGTTGGCCTGTACTTCGACCAGCGAAGCGTGCCGTATTTTGCGCCCGTTGTTGGCATTAATGGCCAGCCGCAGTGTGACGCCGGATTTCGCAGGGCTACTCAACGAACTGCAGTGGTTCTCCGGCAGCAGTCGCGAACGGATCCGCGCCCGCTGGGCGCAGGAATTCTATCGTCGTGCCGGTGAGGCTGCCGGGAGTGAGGCGAGGAATTCACATGACTGACCTCTTTGCGAGTGCTTTACATCTCGATCGCGCTGCGGTGAAAGCGCTGAAAATAAGCGATGCCTACTCCCTACACCGGGTGGTGTACAGCCTGTTTGCTGACGCGCGTACAGACCGGGAGAAGTGCAGCCATATTTCGAGCGGGATCGCCTATGCCGACCAGGGCGGGGATTTTCATGGCCGCAAAATATTGATCGTCTCTGACAGACTTCCGGCTGCAAAGGTTGATGGCCTGTACGGTGAGGTCATCAGTAAATCGATTCCGGCCGCCTTTCTCTCCCATTCGCGTTATCGCTTTCAGGTACAAGTGAATCCGGTACGGAAAGATAAGCAAACGGGTAAACGCGTCGCGGTGAAAGGCCGGGCCGATATTGCGCAGTGGTTTATTCAGCGAGCCGCCAGCCGCTGGGGCTTTGACGTTGACCTTCCTGGCTTGCAGGTTGAGGCGATGGAAGTGCTGCAGTTTAAAGATAAAGGCGGCCGCCAGGTAACGCTTGGCAAGGCGACGGTGCAGGGGCTGCTCACCGTCACCGACCGACAGAAGTTCCAGCATAGTTTTCATCATGGCATTGGTAAAGGGCGAGCCTTTGGCTGCGGCCTGCTGCAGATTGTGCCCGTTGTTGATGCGCTTTTTTCCTGATGGTTTAACAATTTATTAAGGATAATCTTATGACTACCCCGTTCAGAAACACCCGTATTGAGTTTCATATTCTGCAGTCTTTCCCGGTGACCTGCCTTAACCGCGATGACGTGGGCGCCCCCAAGTCCGCCATCGTTGGCGGTGTGTCGCGCGCCAGAGTGTCATCGCAGTGCTGGAAGCGCCAGGTGCGTCTGGCGCTGCCTGATTTTGGTATTCGTCTCGGGGTGCGTAGTAAAAAAACTGCCTCACTGCTGGCCAACGCCTGTCGCGCACTGGGAGCGAGCGAAGAACAGGCCACCGGATGCGGTGAAGCGATGGCCGCTTTTTTCTCCGATGATACCCTGCTGTTTCTCAGCGAGGCTGAGGCCGCCGCATTTGCCGCTTATGCGCAGGGAAAAGATTTTGACGCCGCCAGCCTGAAAGACAAAGAGCTGGTCAAAGTCGCCAAAAAGGTGGTTAACAATACCCTGGATGCCCTGGATATTGCGCTTTTCGGGCGCATGGTGGCCAAAGCGGCGGATATGAACGTTGAGGCGGCGGCATCGTTCGCGCATGCCATTTCCACCCATAAAGTGAGTAATGAGATCGAGTTTTTTACCGCCGTGGATGACTGTAAAACGGAGGATGAAAGCGGTTCGGCACATATGGGCAGCCTGGAGTTTAATTCGGCGACCTACTATCGCTATGTCAGCTTGGATCTCGGGCAACTGGCGCAGACGTTGGGTGAGGACGCCGATATGAAAACCGCCGTCGCCGCTTTTGTTAAGGCACTCTATGTCGCCGTCCCCTCAGCCCGACAGACAACGCAGTCCGGGGCCTGCCCGTGGGAATATGCCCGCGTGTTACTGCGTAAAGGTCAGGGTCTGCAGGCTTCATTCGAGCAGCCAGTTAAGAGTCAGGGTGAAGGCTTCTTATCTCCCAGTAAAGCGGCGCTCAAAAACTGGTTGCATACAAAAGAAAAACTCTCTGGCTCCTTGTTCGGCAAACAAGGCGATTATGAGTGGGGTGAGGACCTCGACTACAGCATTGACCGCCTGATCGCTGACTTACAGTCACATCTGTAATGGACGGTGGAGATGAGACAAACTACGCAATATATGCTGCTGTGGCTTGAAGGGCCGCTGCAGTCCTGGGGGGGCGATTCAAAGTTCGGTGTGCGCGATACGCTGAATTTCCCGACTCGCTCGGGCATTCTGGGGCTGATTTGCTGTGCACGAGGCGCCGCGGGGCCAGAGGTCGAGTGGCTGGCGGAGATGAATAACCTGCCGATGGAGGTTCGCGCCTACGCCCGAACCGACAAGGAGGGCCAGCCGCTCCTGCGCGAGCCGACATTGTGCGATTTCCAGATGGTTGGCAGCGGATATGACGACAGCGATCCGTGGCAAAGTCTGCTGATCCCTAAAACATCCGATGGAAAGAAAGCCGTAGGGGGTGGAACGAAAATGACCTACCGCCACTATCTCCAGGATGCCGTATTCGCCGTGGTAATGGGACTTGGCAGCCAGCAAGCCGAGTCGTTACCAGAGGCGCTACAAAATCCGGTATGGGATTTATATCTCGGTCGTAAAAGCTGCGTGCCCAGCGAGCTGATCTATCAGGGCATCTATGACAGCGCAGAAGCGGCATGGCAGCAGGCCAGGACATTAGCTGAGAGTAAGCGGCGCACGCTGAGTTACAAGGTCATTGAAGGGGAAGGGGATGGCGATGTCATCACGCTTAATGATGTCCCGGTGCAGTTCGGCCGGCATAAGCGTTACCGGGATCGTCAGGTGACCGTGCTGGAGTGCGGCTAATGGCCCAGGGGGAGAGGCTGTTTGTCAAAGTTACCCGCGAACTCCTGCCTCAGGTAAAAGATAAATATCCTTTTCTCTATCTTGAGCGCGGGCGGCTGGAAATTGATGACAGCAGTGTGAAATGGGTGGATGCGGATGGCAACGTGGTGCCTCTCCCAGTGGCGACCATCAACACGCTGCTGCTTGGCCCCGGGACAACTGTGACTCATGAGGCGATCAAAACCGCAACTGCGGCTAACTGTGCGGTGTGCTGGGTGGGCGAGGATAGCCTGCTGTTTTATGCCGCCGGTTTTTTGCCTACTGCAGATACCCGCAATCTTAAAGCGCAGATGGCGCTGGCCTGCGATGCATCGTCTACCCTCAAGGTTGCCCGGGCGATGTTTGCTAAACGCTTTCCGGATGCCGATCTGGAGGGTAAAAGTTTAAACAGCATGATGGGCATGGAGGGGAGTCGGGTTCGCGCGTTGTATCAGCAGAAAGCGCAGGAGTATGGCGTCGGCTGGAAAGGGCGTCAGTTTACACCAGGCAAGTTTGAACTGAGTGACCTGACAAACCAGGTACTGACCTCCACCAACGCCGCCCTGTATGGCATTTTATGCTCGGTTGTGCATGCGATGGGCTACTCGCCGCATATCGGCTTTATCCATTCAGGTAGCCCTTTACCGTTTGTCTATGATCTGGCCGACCTTTACAAAGAACGGCTCTGTATTGATTTGGCATTTTCACTCTCGAGGGAAATGGCGGGCCGCTACGATAAACACAAAGTCTCTGAGGCATTCAGAAAGCGAGTGATAGCCCTGGATTTGCTCAACCTGATTGCGGCCGATATCAATGAGCTGATGGGAGGGAAAGGTGCTCGTCGTACTGGCAAATGATCTGCCGCCAGCGGTGCGTGGACGAATGAAGCTGTGGTTTGTCGAACCACGGCCAAATGTTTTTGTCTCAGGCGTCAAAGATTCGGTCGCGCAAACCGTTGTTGATTACCTGTTGCAGTACACGCCTGTGGAATCAGGCCTGATGCTGTTTCGCAGTATTCCTCAACCGCCTGGTTATGAAATTCGCTACAAGGGTGAGGTCAGAAAGCCGATTATTGATCTCAGTGGGTTACAGCTGATTATTGAAACCCTAAAACTGTCGTAATACGTGGATATTGTGGTTAAACTCTCGCTCTTTCACAATATGTTGGTGTCTTCCCCACGCACGTGGGGGTGTTTCTCCTGCGCGTTTGATGTGACTGATTGTTTCTGGGTCTTCCCCACGCACGTGGGGGTGTTTCCCGTATACATGTCATCAAACCCCCGACAGATGTGTCTTCCCCACGCACGTGGGGTGTTTCCTGTGAACGCACGGCCAATAATCGCAGAGAGATGTCTTCCCCACGCACGTGGGGTGTTTCTTAATGTCAATGCACTGTCCGGCATAGGCGGATGTCTTCCCCACGCACGTGGGGGTGTTTCTCATGTCCAGCGCCTCACGTTGGCTTGGGGTGAGTCTTCCCCACGCACGTGGGGTGTTTCCAATTCTTCCGGCAAGGCTTTTCTTGCTCATTCGTCTTCCCCACGCACGTGGGGTGTTTCTGGGTATGATTCCGGGAACGAATTTCATGAATGGTCTTCCCACGCACGTGGGGTGTTTCCTCCTCAATATCCCTGATTATTGTCCTGGTTGGGTCTTCCCCACGCACGTGGGGGTGTTTCCTGAGTACAATGACGCCATGTACGCCTACACCAGTCTTCCCCACGCACGTGGGGGTGTTTCTTAGCCCCATGCAGAAGACAATGGCCCCTCCTGGTCTTCCCCACGCACGTGGGGGTGTTTCTGGTTTGCGCGAGTGCAGATTGTTCAGTACAATGTCTTCCCCACGCACGTGGGGTGTTTCTATTTCAATTTCGGCTCAAAAGGATGCTGTGAGGTCTTCCCCACGCACGTGGGGGTGTTTCCAAGGTATGTCCATTCAGTCTTATCGCCGATGGGTCTTCCCCACGCACGTGGGGTGTTTCCGGAAAGGTTATCAGCAACAAAGACCTTAGCGGGTCTTCCCCACGCACGTGGGGGTGTTTCTATTAATGCTTACGTTTCGTGGTTTGAGGATGAGTCTTCCCCACGCACGTGGGGTGTTTCCGTCGTGAATTACGGCAATACGCTGGACCGCAAGTCTTCCCCACGCACGTGGGGTGTTTCCAGTACCGCCAGCAGCGCCTTGATGCCATGTGGGTCTTCCCCACGCACGTGGGGGTGTTTCTTAACTATGCAGCGTAACCGTGCTTTCGTCTCAGTCTTCCCCACGCACGTGGGGGTGTTTCCTGCAAAAGCAAAATGTTGCTCTGTCAGGTGCAGTCTTCCCACGCACGTGGGGGTGTTTCTATCAATCTCTGAAATCATTTTGTCTATTTTGTGTCTTCCCCACGCACGTGGGGGTGTTTCCGCGACGACCTCGTCATCCTCCCCGCTGCGGCTGTCTTCCCCACGCACGTGGGGGTGTTTCTACACCCAGCTCTTTGACGCAAAGGCTCAGGAGGTCTTCCCCACGCACGTGGGGGTGTTTCTCCTTGGTTCGTTTCTTCTGATGTTTGCAAGGCGTCTTCCCCACGCACGTGGGGGTGTTTCCTGGTTGACGTATGCCGTGATGCTGCTGGTAGGGTCTTCCCCACGCACGTGGGGGTGTTTCCATTCGAGTCAGTAAAAGCGTCTAGTGCTGACGGTCTTCCCCACGCACGTGGGGGTGTTTCCGCTGTATGCCCCCCATCCTTCGCAAGCACTACGTCTTCCCCACGCACGTGGGGGTGTTTCCGATGACAACTTTGCCTACTTCGCTGCGCTGGCGTCTTCCCCACGCACGTGGGGGTGTTTCTTCCTCTTCTTCCTGACAATCAGCGCAGCGCTGGTCTTCCCCACGCACGTGGGGGTGTTTCTGCGGGTGGATGACAATAACGCCTGGCGCGCCGGTCTTCCCCACGCACGTGGGGGTGTTTCTCCAGGCCAGATCTGTTTGGGTTGGTGTCGAAGGTCTTCCCCACGCACGTGGGGGTGTTTCTGAAGGTGAGCGCCAAAAGGAGTGGAAGCATGCGTCTTCCCCACGCACGTGGGGGTGTTTCCGGCTGCGTTATCCGGCAGCACGAACTGGACCTGTCTTCCCCACGCACGTGGGGGTGTTTCTGACCTTAGAGGCTTCACTCAGTGCCACTTTTTGTCTTCCCCACGCACGTGGGGGTGTTTCTTGTGAGGGGTCTACCAGCATTGGCGTACTGGAGTCTTCCCTACACATGTGGGACTTAGCAATAAGCGGAATACTCGTATTAGAATAAATATTTTATAGCCAGCGAAACTTAAAATAATTTTTAGCTAATGAAACTGTCGTTTGGGAGAGGTAGGAATATTTTATTGCGAAAGAGAAGGGAACTGTTTAAAGCAATAACGGCGAATGATTCTTATAAAATGAAGGATAGGGAATTCATATGTTTCGACTTTACCAGTCACATGATTTAATACGCCAATTAAATCCTGAAGACTTTCAATATATTTTGACACCAGCAGGTTCGCTAAGAGAAGCGTGTATAAATTACGACCTCTCCTGTGAGGCGAATGGTCACAGCCTCGCTTTTGGCTTACCGAAGGAAATATACAACTCATCTCCACATAAAAGGCCATATGAACGAAGGCAACGTAGCTATGCAGATCCTATCTATGATGAGGTAGAGCACAGGTTACAAATTGGCTGGCTTGTTGGTGTGGATATCTCCAGGTGTTGGAGCAGTGACAGAAATCCATTTTACATCGACGACAATGGCGATTTAATTTTTACCCCTACCTCTTCGTCATACCATGCGTGGTTTAAGGACGAAATTATGAACGCCTACAGGCACACGATTGCCGATCGCCAAGGAAGGAGGCCAGCTCCCACTCAGCGTATACAACACAATTATAATGGCTCAAGAATCGCACCAGCGTCAAAGACACTAAACAGTAAGACCATTGGCCGACTGCTAGCCGCTGGCGGTATATATAATGGCAACCTTGAAGGATTCCATGAAACAGCGTTGCAACTGGGTGGGGATGCGTCTGCAGGTTACGACCAGATTATGGGCAATAAAGGATTACTCATTGCAGGAGCCTCTTTCGCTGCAGGATTAACAATGGGTAGATTGAATCCTTTAAGTGAGTTAGATGAGTTATCGAGTCTCAGTAAAATACCAGCCTTCGAAAGCCCGTATGTGAAGGGCTTCATCTCTGAGAACGGTACGTTAGTGAATGCTGAATACGCCGTTATCGATCCGAAAAAACTCGCGACGTACGCTTTAGATTCAACACATCCTACAGGCGGTCATAAGGCTCGGGTGTTTGAGTCTGCCCTGGGGTACAACCCAACGAATGCGGATGTCTTAGCAGCACGAATTCAGAAGGGCGTATTATCGGCCCCGGCAACGATTTTGCAGACAAACAACTACGGTCAAACAATGGCTGTAGATATGCCAATTTTAGGCATCAATGGTGAAACGGCGGTCATCCGTACAGGCTGGATGTATGAAACAGATGCGCTCGTTCCTCGCCTGACAACTATTTACGTTAAATAGGGAAATAAACATGAAAAGTGCCGAATTAGACGTTGTGGTTTTAAGTGAGGATTTGCCGAATGAAGGGCTGGTAAAAGGAACGCTTGGTACTATTGTTATGGTTTTTAATTCGCCAACAACTGGCTATCTGGTCGAGTTTTGCGACGAGAAAGGAAAAACAATCGCAATGCCAGTTTTATTCCCCGCCCAGCTAAAGCGCTATTTCACGATTCGTAACCTGAAGTCGCTGATGGTTGAAGGTAATTATCCCGTAGCCGACCCTGTAGACCCAGACGTCATGGCAGATTTAATGCACAAAGTCGCGCCTGTTGAATGGGAGGACAAGAAAAGAAGGGTCTATGAGGATATTCAACGACTATTGATTAGTCGGCCGGACTACGCTGATATGTTCAATATTATGGATGGGGGTGAGTACAATGGCATGACATTGTACAGCCTGGTGCAGGCAGAGAACGGTGAACCTGCATGGTCGAATATCTTTGTTCGAAACTTTGATACGCGTATTAACGAAATCTATGTCGATCCGAACCTCATCGGCAAAGTAGTCATTGGTGAAGAGGGCATGTCCGTGATTGTCTACAGCTTCACAGATGACCGTTTCGAAATCCGCGATAAAGTCTCCTCGGATTATGTCATTGAGTCACATACCCACTTCAACGGACTGTTGTCCGCCCTCATTGAGCCGGTCAGCTGAATCCGACACATCCATACCTTCAGCGTTTCCCACTGACGTGGGAATTTTTTTCCGCTCAGCTTACCCCGCCAGATGGCACACGGCTTCAATATTGTGCCCGTCTGGCGCAATCACAAACGCGGCGTAGTAACTGGCGTGGTAGTTTAGCCGTAGCCCCGGCGCACCGTTGTCCTTTCCTCCGGCGGCCAGCGCTGCCTGCCAGAAGGCATCGACCTGCTCGCGGCTGTCGGCGCGAAAGGCAATGTGCAGCGGCGCCGGTTTTTCCGCACTTTGATAGAGGCATAGTGAAGCATCGCCGCTGCCGGCCAGCTCTGCGCCGTAGCTCGGTTCGCCTTCGCCAACCAACGTTACGCCAAGCGGGGCCAGGGCCTGCAAAAAGAACGCTTTGCTGGCGGCATAGTCGCTAACGCCGAATTTCACATGATCGAACATATCTTCTCTTCTCCTGTGGATGGGATATCGCCAGCTGAAGGCGCTAGCCGGACAATAGATACAAGATAGTTAACAACGGTTATTAACTTTTTTAACAGCTCAAAATGTTTAATTATTCCTAATACGAGTATTTACAGACGTTTAATCTGCCATGTACCATAAACAAAAAATAACATTTGTGATACAAGTCACTCTTTTATGGCGCATGGGTAAGCTCAGCGCGGTGTGAATGCCGCTGGTTTACCGCCTCAAGGTTATGGCAGCACTCTTCTCACGATGACAGACCGGTGAATTTCTCTCCGATTTCCCGCGTTTCGTTGAGAATCGTCTACTATCCAAACGATAACCCTATAAATGATATCGCCTCTGGCGATGTTTTATCCGACTTGCCGGGCCGGGCCAGACGCTAAGCGGTTTAAAAGCGCAATGGTATCGGTTCCAGCACGACATTCACTGGTTTTGTCAGCGACAAAAACAGTAATTTTCAATGACAGGAATGTGATGATGTCGAGCGAGAAAACCAACAATTCCAGGCGTGATTTCCTGGTGAAATCGATGGCGCTGATCCCGACGGTGGTGATCGGCGGCGCGGGAGCAGGGGCTATTGGCGTGGCTACCAGCGCGACCGCGCAGGCGGCCCCCACTTCAGAGCCAGCCTCCGGGAACACCGCGGCGGCCAGCGACTGGAAGCCGCAGTTCTTCAACGATCGTGAGTGGGCGTTTATCAACGCCGCCGTCGCTCGCTTAATCCCGGCGGATGAACTTGGTCCCGGCGCCAAAGAGGCCGGCGTGCCGGAGTTTATCGACCGCCAGCTCAATACCCCTTACGCCACCGGCTCCATCTGGTATATGCAGGGGCCCTTCAATCCCGACGTGCCGAAAGAGATGGGTTATCAGCTACCGCTGGTGCCCAAACAGATCTATAACCTCGGGATCGCCGACGCCGAGGCGTGGTGTCAGGACAAATATCATAAAACCTTCGCTGAACTGAGCAGCGAGCAGCAGGACGAGGCGCTCGGCCTGTGGGAATCGGGTAAAGCCGAGTTCAAACAGCTGCCGGCCTCGCTGTTCTTCACCTATCTGCTGCAAAACACCCGCGAAGGGTTCTTCAGCGACCCGATCCATGGCGGCAATAAAGGCATGGTCGGCTGGACGCTGATTAATTTTCCCGGCGCGCGCGCCGACTTTATGGACTGGGTTGAACGGGGCGAACGCTACCCCTTCCCGCCGGTATCAATTAATGGGGAGAGGGCGTAATCATGGCCACCGTATTGAAAAAAACCGATGTCGCGATCGTCGGCTTCGGCTGGGTTGGGGCGATCATGGCCAAAGAGCTGACCGAAGCGGGGCTCAACGTCGTCGCGCTGGAGCGCGGCCCGATGCGCGACACCTGGCCGGACGGCGCCTACCCGCAGGTGATTGATGAGCTGACCTACAACATCCGCCGCAAGCTGTTCCAGGATCTGTCGAAAAGCACCGTCACCATCCGGCATAACACCAGCCAGCAGGCGGTGCCCTATCGCCAGCTGGCGGCCTTCCTGCCGGGTACCGGCGTGGGCGGCGCCGGGCTGCACTGGTCCGGCGTCCATTTCCGCGTCGATCCCATTGAGCTGCGGATGCGCAGCCACTATGAAGAACGCTACGGCAAAAACTTCATCCCCCAGGATATGATCATCCAGGATTTCGGCGTCACCTACGACGAGCTGGAACCGTTCTTCGATAAAGCGGAAAAAGTATTCGGTACCTCCGGGACCGCCTGGTCGATCAAAGGCAAGGTCGTCGGCAAAGGCCGCGGCGGCAACGCCTTCGCCCCGGACCGCTCGGACGACTTCCCGCTGCCGGCGCAGAAAAACACCTGGTCGGCGCAACTGTTTGAAAAAGCGGCGCTGGAAGTGGGGTATCACCCCTATAACCTGCCGTCGGCCAACACCTCCGACTCCTATACCAACCCCTACGGCGCGCAGATGGGCCCGTGCAACTTCTGCGGTTTCTGCAGCGGCTACGCCTGCTACATGTACTCTAAAGCCTCGCCGAACGTGAACATTCTGCCGGCGCTGCGCCAGGAAAAACGCTTTGAGCTGCGGACCAACGCCAACGTGCTGAAGGTCAACCTGACCGACGACAAATCCCGCGCCACCGGCGTGACCTACGTCGACGGCCAGGGGCGCGAAATGGAACAGCCGGCGGACCTGGTGATTATCGGCGCCTTCCAGTTCCACAACGTGCACCTGATGCTGCTCTCCGGGATCGGCAAACCGTACAATCCGGAGACCGGCGAAGGGGTGGTGGGGCGTAACTTCGCCTACCAGAACATGACCACCATCAAGGCCATTTTCGACAAAGACACCTATACCAATCCGTTTATCGGCGCGGGCGGCAACGGCGTCGGCGTCGACGACTTCAACGCCGACAACTTCGACCACGGCGCGGCGGGCTTTGTCGGCGGTTCGCCGTTCTGGGTCAACCAGGCCGGGACCAAGCCCATCTCCGGTTTCCCGGTACCGCCGGGCACCCCGGCGTGGGGCAGCAAGTGGAAAGCGGCGGTGGCCGACACCTACACCCATCACCTGTCGATGGATGCCCACGGCGCGCACCAGTCCTATCGGCAGAACTACCTCGATCTTGATCCGAACTACAAAAACGTCTTCGGCCAGCCGCTGCTGCGCATGACCTTCGACTGGCAGGAAAACGACATCAAGATGGCGCAGTTTATGTTCGATAAGATGGCGCCGATCGCCAAAGCGATGAAGCCGAAATATATCCTCGGCAGCCCGAAAAACGCCAACAGCCACTTTGATACCACCACCTACCAGACCACCCATATGAACGGTGGGGCGGTGATGGGGGAAGATCCGAAAACCAGCGCCGTGAACCGTTATCTGCAAAGCTGGGACGTGCATAACGTCTTCGTCATCGGCGCCTCCGCGTTCCCGCAGGGGCTGGGCTACAACCCAACCGGCACGGTGGCCGCGCTGGCCTACTGGTCAGCGAAGGCGATCCGTGAGCAGTATCTGAAAAATCCGGGTCCCCTGGTGCAGGCATAAAGGAAGGCAGATGATGAAAATGCAATGGTTATCGGCCCTGGTGCTTGGGGCATTGAGCTGCGCGGCTTTTGCCGAAGAGGCGCCTGCGGACAGCAATCTGATTAAGCAGGGGGAGTATCTGGCGCGGGCGGGGGACTGTGTCGCCTGCCACACCAACGGCAAAGCAGGGAAACCTTTCGCCGGCGGTTTGCCGATGGAGACGCCGATCGGCACCATCTACTCCACCAATATCACGCCGGATAAAGAACACGGCATCGGCGGGTACACCTTCGAAGAGTTCGACGACGCGGTGCGCAAGGGCGTGCGGAAAGACGGTTCCACGCTCTATCCGGCGATGCCGTATCCCTCGTTCGCGCGGATCAGCGAAGCGGACATGCGCGCCATGTACGCCTACTTTATGCACGGCGTGGAGCCGGTGAATGTCGCCAACAAGGACACCGACATCCCATGGCCGCTGTCGATGCGCTGGCCGCTGGCGTTCTGGCGCGGCATCTTCGCCCCGACGCCGAGCGACTTTGTCGCCAACCCGCAGGTTGACCCGGTGCTGGAGCGCGGCCGCTATCTGGTGGAAGGCCTGGGCCACTGCGGCGCCTGTCATACCCCGCGTAGCCTGACGATGCAGGAAAAAGCGCTCAGCGAAAGCGAAGGCGATGATTACCTGGCGGGTAGCAATGCGCCGATTGACGGCTGGGTCGCCTCCAGCCTGCGCGGCGAAAACCGCGACGGTCTGGGGACCTGGAGCGAAGCCGAGCTGGCCGAGTTCCTCAAAACCGGACGCAACGATAAATCGGTGGTCTTCGGCGGCATGAGCGATGTGGTGGAGCACAGTCTGCAGTATCTCTCTGATGACGACATCACCGCCATCGCCCGCTACCTGAAGTCGCTCCCGCCGCGCGGCGGCAAACAGACCCCAGCCCCGGTGGAAGACAGCGTGGCGAAAGATCTGTGGAAGGGTAACGACAGCAAAACCGGCGCCGCGCTGTACGTCGATAACTGCGCCGCCTGCCACCGCACCGACGGCGCGGGCTATAAACGCGCCTTCCCGTCGCTGAAGGGCAACCCGGTGGTACAGACGGAAGATGCCACTTCGCTTATCCACATCGTTCTGACCGGGAGCACCACGCCGGCGGTGAAAGATGCGGTCTCCAACCTGACCATGCCGTCGTTCGGCTGGCGCCTGGACGACCAGCAGGTGGCGGATGTGGTCAATTTCATCCGCACCAGCTGGGGCAACAACGCGCCGGCGGTCAGCGCCAGCGATGTGGCGAAGGTGCGTAAGGAGACCGCGGCGCACGATGAGAAGGCGTTAGGCAACGCCGATATCTCGAAGCTGCCGGGGGCCGGACAGTAACCGTCAGGGTTGCGTCGCCCGCGCGGCGCAACCCATACTTAGCGACGACGTAAAATACTGTCTGAATCAAGGAGTTTGCCTTCATGCTGCATGCAGAGCGACTGACCTGCATCGTTGACGATCGACCGCTGTTTGCGGCGCTGACGCTGTCCCTCGCTGCCGGCGAGCTGCTACAGGTCGCCGGTGATAACGGCGCGGGGAAAACCTCGCTGCTGCGGATCCTCTGCGGCCTGGCGCGCCCGGAAAGCGGGGTGGTGAGCTGGCAGGGCCAGCCGCTGGCGAAGGTCCGGGAGTCATTTCACCGTCAGCTGCTGTGGCTGGGCCATAAACCCGGCGTTAACGCGGCGCTGACCGCCGATGAAAACCTGCGTTTCTTCTTTCCGGCCAGCCGCCTTCAGCAGCGGGAAAGCGCCCTCGCCGCCGTCGGCCTGGCGGGCTATGAAGATCTCCCCTTGAGCCAGCTCTCCGCCGGGCAGCAGCGTCGGGTGGCGCTCACCCGCCTGTGGTTAACCGACGCGCCGCTGTGGATCCTCGATGAGCCGTTCACCGCCCTCGACGCCGCGGCGATGGAAACCCTGACCCGTCGCCTGGAGCAGCACGCCCGGCAGGGGGGATGCGCCATCCTCACCACCCACCAGCCGCTGCGGCCGCTGGGCTGTCCGTTGCGCACCCTGCGCCTCGGCGGCGACGCTGGAGGCGGGCAATGATGCGTGCGCTGTTGGCCCGGGAACTGCGCCTGGCGTGGCGCAGCGGGGCGGAGATCCTCAATCCGCTCTGGTTCTTTCTGATCGTCATCACCCTGTTTCCGTTCGGCGTAGGCGCCGCGCCGCAGCTGCTGGCGCAGATTGCGCCGGGCGTGGTGTGGGTCGCCGCGCTGCTGGCGGCGCTGCTGGTGATGGATCGGTTGTTTCGCGACGACTGGCAGGACGGTTCCCTGGAGCAACTGATGCTCCTGCCGACGCCGCTGGTGGCGGTGGTGCTGGTGAAGGTGGTTGCCCACTGGATGATGAGCGGCCTGCCGCTGCTGATCGTCTCGCCGCTGGCGGCGCTGCTGCTGGGGATGAGTCTGCATGACGCCGGTGTGCTGGCGATGACCTTGCTGCTTGGCACCCCGACGCTCAGTTTTCTCGGCGCGGTGGGGGTTGGCCTGACGGTCGGCCTGAAGCGCGGCGGCGTCCTGCTGAGCCTGCTGGTGCTGCCGCTGGCGGTGCCGCTGCTGATTTTCGCCACCGCGGCCTGCCAGGCGGCCGCCGCCGAGCTCCCGGTTGGCGGCTATCTGGCGATGCTGGCGGCGTTCTTAACCGCCAGCGCCACCCTGTGTCCGTTCGCCACCGCCGCTGCGCTGCGGCTGACCGTGCGATAACTCGCTGCGCCTGCGGGCGCGGCCATCATAACCGTGTGAGTAAGCGTCTATGTGGAAAGCGTTACATCAACTGGCGATCCCCGAGCGGCTGTACCGCCTGTGCGGATGCTGGATCCCCTGGCTGGCGGCGTTGAGCGCGCTGTTGCTGGTCATCGGCCTGGGGTGGGGCTTTGGCTTCGCCCCCGCGGACTATCAGCAGGGGGAAAGCTACCGGATCATGTACCTTCACGTCCCGGCGGCGATGTGGTCGATGGGGCTGTACCTGGCGATGGCCGTCGCGGCCTTCGTCGGGGTGGTCTGGCAGATCAAAATGGCCGATCTGGCGATCGCCGCCCTGGCGCCGGTGGGGGCGGTCTGCACCCTGGTGGCGCTGGTCAGCGGCGCGGCATGGGGCAAGCCGATGTGGGGGACCTGGTGGATCTGGGACGCCCGTCTGACCTCAGAGCTGGTGCTGCTGTTTCTGTATGCCGGGGTCATCGCCCTGTGGCACGCCTTTGACGACCGGCGGCTGGCCGGGCGCGCGGCGGGGATCCTCGTGCTGGTCGGGGTGGTCAATCTGCCCATCATTCATTACTCGGTCTACTGGTGGAACACCCTGCACCAGGGCTCGACCAACCTGCAGCAAACCATCGACCCAAGCATGCGTCTGCCGCTGCGGATCTGCATCTTTGCCTTCCTCACGCTGTCGGTCACCCTGACCCTGATGCGCCTGCGTAACCTGATCCTGCAACTGGAGCGCCGTCGACCGTGGGTGGTGGCGCTGGTGAATAAAGGAGCCGCCCGATGAGCCCCGCCTTTTCGTCTTTCGCCGCCTTCCTGAATATGGGCGGCTATGCCCTGTACGTCTGGCTGGCGGTGGCCGTGACCGTCGCCGCATTTGGCCTGCTGACGGTGCATACCCTGTGGGCGCGGCGGGCGCTGTTCCATGAGGTACGACGCCAGCAGGCGCGCGAGCGGCGGATCGCTGCCGCCCGCGAACATGACAAGGAGGCCGCGGATGCAAGCGCGTCGTAAAACCCGGCTGTATATCGTGCTGGCGGTGCTCGCCGGACTTGGGCTCACCGTCAGCCTGACGCTGTACGCCCTGAGCAGCAATATCGATCTGTTCTACACCCCGGGGGAAATTATCTACGGCAAAACGGAAACCCGGGCGCTGCCCCATACCGGTCAGCGGCTGCGGGTGGGAGGCTACGTTCAGCCGGGCTCCCTGCAGCGCGACCCGCAAACCCTCGACGTGCGCTTTAAGCTGTATGACGCCCGCGGGGTGGTGGACGTCAGCTATAAGGGCATTCTGCCGGACCTGTTTCGTGAAGGGCAGGGCGTGGTGGCCCAGGGCGTACTGGACGGCGAGCGGCATATTACCGCCCAGCAGGTGCTGGCCAAACATGATGAAAATTACACGCCGCCGGAGGTGAAAAACGCCATGACGCCGGAGAAAACGGGGGCGCAGCCATGATGCCGGAACTGGGCAACTTTTTATTGTGTCTGGCGGCGGGGCTGGCGCTGCTCCTGAGCGTCTATCCCCTGTGGGGCGCGGCGCGGCAGGATCGGCGGCTGATGGCCCTGGCACGGCCGCTGGCCTGGGGGCTATTCGCCTGTATCGGCGGCGCCTTCCTGCTGCTGGTGCACGCCTTTGTGGTCAATGACTTTACCGTCCGCTATGTGGCGGAAAACTCCAACAGCGCGCTGCCGGTGTGGTATCGGGTAGCGGCGACCTGGGGGGCGCACGAGGGCTCGCTGCTGCTGTGGGTTCTGCTGCTCAGCGTCTGGACCTTCGCCGTCGCCATCTTCAGCCGCCGGATGCCGCTCGACGCCGTCGCCCGGGTGCTGGCGGTGATGGGGATGATCGCCTTTGGTTTCCTGCTGTTTATCCTCTTCACCTCCAATCCGTTCAGCCGCGGCCTGCCGCAGTACCCCATTGATGGTCGCGACCTCAATCCGCTGCTGCAGGATATCGGCATGATTTTCCATCCGCCGATCCTCTATATGGGTTACGTCGGCTTCTCGGTGGCTTTCGCCTTCGCCATCGCCTCGCTGCTGGCGGGCCGGCTGGATACTGCCTGGGCGCGCTGGTCGCGTCCCTGGACCCAGGCGGCATGGATGTTCCTCACCCTCGGCATCGTGCTGGGCTCGGCGTGGGCATACTACGAACTGGGCTGGGGCGGCTGGTGGTTCTGGGACCCGGTGGAAAACGCCTCGTTTATGCCGTGGCTGGTGGGAACCGCGCTGCTGCACTCCCTGGCGGTGACCGAAAAGCGGGGCAGCTTCCGCGCCTGGACGGTGCTGCTGGCCATCGCCGCCTTCTCCCTGTGCCTGCTGGGCACCTTCCTGGTGCGCTCCGGGGTGCTGGTTTCGGTGCATGCCTTCGCCTCGGATCCGTCGCGCGGGCTGTTTATTCTGGTACTGCTGATTGTCGCCATCGGCGGATCGCTGCTGCTGTACGCCCTGAAGGGCGGCCGGGTGCGGGCGCGGGTGGAACATACGCTTTGGTCGCGCGAGACGTTCCTGCTTGGCAACAATATCTTGCTGATGGCCGCGATGCTGGTGGTGCTCCTCGGGACGCTGCTGCCGCTGGTGCATAAAGAGCTGGGCCTCGGCAGCATCTCCATCGGCGAGCCGTTCTTTAACACCATGTTCACCGCCCTGATGGCGCCGTTTGCGCTGCTGCTGGGGCTGGGGCCGCTGATCCGCTGGCGGCGCGATGACGTCGCCAGGCAGATTAAGCGCCTGATTATCGCTCTGCTGGTGACGTTGTCACTTTCTCTGGCGCTGCCGTGGCTGCTGCAGGACCGTATCACCGCCATGGCGGTCATAGGCCTGATGATGGCCCTGTGGGTGCTGATCTTCGCCCTGATGGAGGTTCACGAACGGGCCACCCATCGCCACGGCTTCTGGCGCGGCCTGCGCACGCTGACCCGCAGCCAGTGGGGGATGGTGCTCGGCCACGTTGGCGTGGCGGTGACCGTTATCGGCATCACCTTCAGCCAGAACTACAGCGTGGAGCGCGATGTACGGATGCGCCCCGGCGACAGCATCGATATCCACCGCTATCACTTTGTGTTTAACGGCGTGCGCAATATCGTCGGCCCCAACTGGACCGGCGGCGAAGGCATTATCGCCGTGACCCGCAACGGCCGCCCGGAAGCGACGCTGTATGCCGAGAAACGCTTTTACACCGCCAGCCGGATGATGATGACCGAGGCGGCGATCAGCGGCGGGCTGACCCGCGATCTGTACGCCGCGCTGGGGGAAGAGCTGAGCGACGGCAGCTGGGCGGTGCGTCTGTACTATAAACCGTTCGTTCGCTGGATCTGGTACGGCGGGGTGCTGATGGCCCTCGGCGGTCTGTGCTGCATGCTCGATCCGCGCTACCGGATGCGTAAGAAGCTGCAGGAGGCCTCATGAACCGGAAGCTACTGTTTATCCCGCTGGTGCTGTTTCTGGCGCTGGCCGCCGCGCTGTTCTGGCAACTGATGCGCAACGCCGAGGGCGATGACCCGACGACCCTCGAGTCGGCGCTGATTGGCAAACCGCTGCCGGAATTTCGCCTTGAAGCGCTGAATACCCCCGGTCAGACGCTGGACCGACGGACGCTGATTGACGGCAAGCCGCTGCTGCTCAACGTCTGGGCCACCTGGTGTCCAACCTGTCGCGCCGAGCATCAGTTTCTCAACGGCCTGGCGCAGCAGGGCGTGCGGGTGGTGGGGATGAACTACAAAGACGATCGCCAGAAGGCGATGAGCTGGCTGCAGCGCCTGGGTAATCCCTACAGGCTGAGCCTCTACGACGGCAACGGCATGCTTGGCCTGGATCTCGGGGTCTATGGCGCGCCGGAGACGTTTCTCATCGACGGTCAGGGCATTATCCGCTGGCGGCACGCCGGCGACCTGAACGAACGGGTGTGGCGCGAGGAGCTCCAGCCGCTGTGGGATCAATACAACCGGAGGGCGGGCTGATGAGACGTGTAATAGTCATCCTGCTGGCCCTGATGCTGACCGGCCAGACGTGGGCCGCCATCGATACCTGGCAGTTTAAGGATGAGGCCCAGGAGCAGGCCTTCCGCGAGATCACCTCCCAACTGCGCTGCCCTAAATGCCAGAACAACAGCATCGCCGACTCAAACGCGATGATTGCCGCTGATATGCGGCAGAAGGTGTACGAGCTGATGCAGCAGGGTAAAACGAAAGGGCAGATCGTTGACTATATGGTGGCCCGCTACGGTCATTTTGTCAGCTATGAGCCGCCGCTGACCGCGGGCACGGTGCTGCTGTGGCTGGGACCGGGGTTGTTCGTGCTGGCGGGCGCGGGAGTAATTATCGCCCGCGCCCGCCGTCGCGACATTCCTGACGCGGCGCTCAGCGCCGAAGAGCGCCAGCGGCTGGCGGCATTATTGAAAGAAGGAAAAGAACGATGAGCCTGTTGGTGGTTATCGTCGCGCTGCTGCTGGCTGGCGCGCTGGGGCTGCTGTACTTCCCGTGGTCGGGCAAAGGGGCGGTAGACCGCGATGCTCTCAACCGCGCCCTGTACCAGTCGCGCCTGCAGGAGCTGGCGCAGGAGCGCGGCGAGGACAACCCGGCGCTGGTCGTCGAGCTTCAGAGCACGCTGCTGACCGATATCCCGCCGCAGCCGCTGCCTGGCGAACGGCCGCTAAACCGCTGGGCGTTGTTTCCGGGCGCGCTGCTGCTGGTGGTCCTGAGTCTGGGCCTGTATCTGAAAACCAGCGATATTGGTCAGGTGCTGCTCTGGCAGCAGGCTGAACGACATTATCCTGCACTGTTGCAGCAGGTTAAGGACCCGACGGCGGCGCCGCTGCGAATGGATGAGCTGGCGGAGCTGCGGCTTGGCCTGCGCAGCCACCTGCAGGATACGCCGAACGACCTCGCCGGCTGGCAGCTGCTTGGGCGGCTGGGCCTGTTGTTAAACGATGGCGAGACGGCGATCGGCGCCTTTGGCCGGGCGCATGCTCTGGCGGCGGACGACCCGGCGGCGGCTTTCGATTACGCCAGCGCGCTGGTGCGGGCGGGGGATAGCGGTCAGGTTCGGATGGGCGAGCTGCTGCTGCGTGACCTGCATCAGCGGCAGCCGAACAGCCTGCCGGTGCTGGAGATGCTGGCCCTGAGCGCGGTGCGTAATGAAGATTACCCCGAGGCCGTGGCGGCCCTGCAGGCGTTGCTGGCCCGGCTACCGAAAGGGGATGCGCGGCGCGAGGCGATCGTCCGCCAGCTGGCGCAGGCGCAGCAGCAGGCGCAATAACTGCCCGGCGGCGCTGCGCAGGCGCGGGCCAGGGGATATGAGCTGACGGGATGCCTTTGTTGGCCGGGTCAGGCGCAGCCGCCACCCGGCACAAAATCGGCTCCGTGCCCGCTGTCCTTGCCCGGCGGCGCTACGCTTGCGCGGGCCTACGAAGGGCGCGAATAGAGCGCCAAATCGCGGGTAGCCTTTGTAGGCCGGGTAAGGCGCCAGCCGCCACCCGGCAACATGTTGGGCTCGGAGCCTGATTTCTTGCCGGCGGTGGTGGAGACTATTATCGGTTTCCTGGTTCTCAGCCCGGGAAAGCGTTTCTCACGCGTGACTTCAGCGTACTCTGTGCTCCCGCTTCGTGGTGCTGCACCCGGTTCTCCGTGGCGCAGGGAGCGTCATGGAACGGCAACGACTGCCGTACGGTTCTCTCTCCCTCCGGAAGAAGGCCTGGGTGAGGGAAAGCACTGCCGGGAAGTCTTTTATGTTATCTGTGGCTTCAGCGTATTTTGCGCTCCCGATTAATCTTCTGCGTTATGCCTGGCATGGCGCAGGGAGCGCACAGGGGGCGGCCAGTCGCCGCCGCCCCCTGTACCCCTGGGATCCGGCCAGCAAAATCGCCACTTCGTGGTGCCTTCGACTTATCCCTGCTGGCTTCGGGTCGGGCCGAGTCAGCGTCCGTGCAAAACACGGCCCTCAGCCCGCATCCATGCGGGCTGCCCCGGCCTTCCGGGAACGTCTCAGCGATTTTGAGGCCGCCAGCACCGGCAGTTTCAGCAACAATGGTGAATAAATTAACGACAAGTCGCACGGACCGTAGGCCGGGTAAGTCGCAGCCGCCACCCGGCACAAAAGCGGCTCCGCACCCGCTGCCCTTGCCCGGCGGCGCTACGCTTGCGCGGGCCTGCGAAGGGCGCGAATTGAGCGCCAAATCACCGGGTCGGGTAAGGCGTAGCTGCCACCCGGCAAAAATACGGCACCAGAGCGTAGCCCGGATAAGGCGCCATACGCCGCCATCCGGGTTTTTCTCTGCTGGCGCTACGCTTAGCCGCTACCGTGTTAGGCTTCCAGGCGTAGCTGAACTCACTGAAGTACATCCTCCTTAGCGTCAGCAGCAAGCTGCCGCTAAGGCCGTGGAGCCCCCCTTCCGTCGCAAGCGCGGTAGAACTCGATCAACGAAGTTAAAATTAAGGCCTGGACCTCTTAAGCGCGGAACGCGAGTTAAAGCTAATCAGGGCACTGGGACCGGCAGAATTTATAACCCGAGAACCGGCTGCGCCGTGACCTCGGCGCCATTTGGCTGGACTGTCACATGGACATCATCTGGCGCTGCCATGCCGCTGACGCGGCTTTCAGAAGCTACTCGATGTTGTAAGTGTACGAATGCTATTGCAGAATTTCATGTCTGCTGTGTGCCAGAAGCGGAAAACCATGCTCGTTATGTGAGGAAAGTCAAAGCTACCGATTGGCAGCACTATCAAAGCGAAGAAAGCCCTCTGGCTTTACCAAGACCGGATTAATTGCGGCGCTCCTGAACTCTGAACTGATTTTTGGTACTCGCGCATGTTTTTGATTGTAACCTCATGACAGTTATGCAAAAATTGCTATTATGAATGTGAATTTATTTAATGTCTGGAGCTAAGCTATGGTTAGGAAAAGTAGAAGTAAAAATACAAATATAGAACTAACTCAACATGACCATTTATTAATAAGTCAAATAAAAAAGCTTAAAACACAAACCACTTGCTTTTTTAATAATAAAGGAGGGGTTGGGAAGACTACATTAGTAGCAAATTTAGGAGCAGAGCTATCAATAAACTTTAGTGCAAAAGTACTTATTGTGGATGCCGACCCTCAATGTAATCTCACGCAGTATGTATTAAGTGATGAAGAAACTCAGGAATTATATGGGCAAGAAAATCCAGATAGTATTTATACAGTAATAAGACCACTATCCTTTGGTAAAGGATATGAAAGTGACCTGCCTATAAGGCATGTAGAGAATTTCGGTTTTGACATAATTGTCGGTGACCCTAGACTCGCTTTACAGGAAGACCTTTTAGCTGGAGACTGGCGAGATGCCAAAGGCGGAGGGATGCGAGGAATTAGGACAACTTTTGTATTTGCAGAGTTAATTAAGAAAGCTCGTGAGCTAAATTATGATTTTGTTTTCTTTGACATGGGACCATCATTAGGCGCAATCAACAGGGCAGTATTACTGGCAATGGAATTTTTTGTCGTCCCAATGTCAATCGATGTATTTTCACTATGGGCTATTAAAAATATTGGCTCCACGGTTTCAATATGGAAAAAAGAATTAGACACAGGGATTCGGCTCTCAGAGGAACCTAGCGAATTATCACAATTATCACCTCAAGGAAAACTAAAGTTTCTCGGTTACGTCACCCAACAACATAAAGAACGCTCTGGATACGATACAATTCAGCTTGAGAATACTGAAGAAGAAATAAAATCGAAGCGTCGGGTAAAGGCGTATGAAGACATTGGAGAGGTGTTTCCTTCTAAAATTACTGAACATCTTTCTAAACTTTATGCATCAAAAGATATGAACCCACACCTTGGAGATATACGTCATTTAGGTAGTTTAGCTCCGAAATCACAATCACAACACGTTCCGATGATATCAGTGTCTGGTACAGGAAATTACACCAGACTTAGAAAAAGCGCGCGTGAACTTTATCGAGATATTGCAAGAAGATACTTAGAGAACATTCAGACTGCTAATGGCGAGAAATAGTTTATGACTATATATAATGAGGATTTAATAAACGATCTTGCACAGCAAAAAGTAGTTTTATTTTTAGGGGCAGGGGTGTCTTCAAGCGTTAACCTTGATGCCGATAATAGATTTAAAGGTTGGCCAACATTTTTAGAAGATGCATCTAAAGATAGAGAGCCATCTTTAAAGAAACAAATCAAAAAATTACTGTCCTCCAAAGATTATCTTCTTGCATGTGAATTATTACAAGCAGATTATGGAGAGTCGTGGGAACGTAAAATAACAGAAGAGTATGGTCGCGCAGCTCAACCCTCAAGTCTTCATAGGGCCTTGATATCACTAGGCCAAAGAATAATACTTACCACTAACTTTGATAAGCTAATAGAAAGTGCATGGACTTCTTCATTAGCAGATGGTGATCGCCATTTTAAAGTTATTTCTAAAGTAGACAATGATATTTTTAAAGTTTTAAAAGAGCATGATACTTCTTATATAATAAAAATACACGGTTCAATAGATGATGTAAGCAATATTGTATTCTCTCGTTCGCAATACATTAGACTTGCTTTTGGTAACGAGAATTACTCACTATTCCTTGATTCATTATTACTAAACTACACATTCCTTTTTGTAGGTTTTTCAATGGATGATCCTGCAATCACCTCATTAATGGAATTATACGCTTATCGCTATCCTAGATCACGGCCACATTATATTATTACCAGCAGTAACATACCTCAAAAC
Source organism: Klebsiella sp. KPN54798 (assembly GCF_021184225.1). Taxonomy (NCBI): domain Bacteria; kingdom Pseudomonadati; phylum Pseudomonadota; class Gammaproteobacteria; order Enterobacterales; family Enterobacteriaceae; genus Klebsiella; species Klebsiella sp. KPN54798. Next base: position 2,351,942 of record NZ_CP089234.1, read on the forward strand.
ATAAGAGAGATACATAGGAGATTAAGAAAATTAATCGTAATACCTTACAACGCAAGAAATAACCATGCAGAATTACCAGAATTGATAGAAGAGATGGCGGAAAAAGTAGAGATAAAAATGCGAACTAATATAGCCTCAATGTTGGCAAAAACAACAGCATCCGAAAACACTTGAATCAAACCAGTGTTACTTAACCCCAACTCCTGCAGGAAAGCCCTAATTCACGGGCGGGTATGCCTATTGTCAAGGATGTCTGCCGCGAGGCCGGGATCTCTGAGGCCTCGTATAACAACTGGAGAGAGAAGTTTGGCGGTATGGAAGCCTGTGATATCAAAAAGATGAAAGACTTTGAGGATGAAAACCGCCGGCTGAAACAGATGTTTGCGGAGCTGAGTCTCGAGTGCCGTGCACTGAAAGACATTATTGAAAAAAAGCTTTAAAACTAGCGATAAAGCGTGAACTGGTCAGCTATCTGACCGCGCAGTTTGCCATGAGCTTACGTCAGGCCTGCAGGACATTGTCGCTGAGCAGGACGGTATTTCTTTATTAGCCGGATACACGACGTGATGAGCCGGTGATTATGGCACTGAACGTGGCGGCTGAGCGCTATCCGTGATACGGATTTAAAAAGCTTTTTCAGGTGCTGCGCAGGCAGGGCAATAGCTGGAACCATAAAAGAGTTCACCGCATTTACTGCCTGCTGAAACTGAATTTTCGTCGTAAGGGAAAACAGCGCCTGCCGGTACGTAAGCCGGCTCCGCTGGCGACGCCAGAGGCGATGAACCAGAGCTGGTCCATCGATTTTATGCACGATGCGCTGGTATGCGGCAGACGCTTCTGGACCTTCAACGTGGTGGATGATTTTAACCGCGAAGCACTGGCGATCGAAATTGACCTGAATATCCCGGCTCAGCGGGTGATCAGGGTGCTGGACAGGATCGTGGCAAACCGGGGTTATCCGCTGAAATTGCGGATGGATGACGGGCCTGAACTGGTCTCGCTGACGCTGGCGCAGTGGGCTGAAGAGCATGGTGTGATACTGGAATTTATCAAACCAGGGAAACCAACGCAGAATGCCTTTATTGAACGTTTTAACCGGACGTACCGGACAGAAATACTGGATTTTTATCTGTTCAGGACCCTGAATGAAGCACGGGAAATCACGGAGAGCTCGCTGGCTGAATATTACAGCGAACGGCCCCATGAATCCCTGAATAACCTGACACCGGAAGAGTACCGGCTGATGGCCGAAAAGCCGAAACTCTCAAAAAGTGCGTAGAACTATAACGGGTCTGCTTACACTGGCAAGTCATCACTAATATATCACATACTAAAAAAACTAAGAGATTATAATAATATCGTATTGATATCTGCACATAGGCTAATTTGGTTTGACACATCGGTTATTGATATGTCGAACTCGGAGTTTGCTTCTACTTTAGAATATCTTCAAAAAAACGTAAGATACTCAAACACTTCTCGTTGGAGAGTCGAGGATGCAAGACAAAGCAAGCTTCCTGTCATTAGATTAAAAAAGGCAATTAATAGAAGGAATAGAGATGTTGCCGATAAAGTATACGCAAGAGATATAAATGGAGCGCTCAAGGTTAGCGTGTCACCTAAACAAGTAATTAATTCAGTTTTAATATCATCAAGGATGCCTATCACAATAGAACACGATGATGAAGATAATATTATAGCAGCCCATCGACTGCGGGCCTGGAGCCGCCATTGCTAGTATCATTAGATTAACTTATAATTTATCTTCAGCCTCTTGGATCAGCTTTAAAAGTAGTTTCATATCTAGACCAATATGTCCGTATGTAAAGCTTGTCTCGACGATATTTTTTGTAGATTTACGCAGATCAGAATGTACATGATCAGGGCCGTAAGGTATTTTGTGATGATCGGCTGAATCGACCCTAGACAACTGTTTTCCTTCAGGGGTTATTATTATATGGGCATAATTCGACGGAGATTGGTGTCTGATTACTACGGTGATCCCTGACTGTCTTCGGGCGGTTACAGTTTCCCCTACGACTTTCATGATAGTGCATTTGAAATTTACTTTAAGTATTTCGCAGGTCTGCTCAAGCATTTCCTCAGTAGTCAGTGGACGCATATTTGAGAACATAACTATTCCACCCAAATGATTCGAGAGATAGTTGAGAAGAATTGATTGCTTCTGAGATTCCTCTTCATGTGTCAAACACAACTGCATACCAATCATCATCCCTGACTTTCCCCAAACAGTACTGGTCGCCATGCGATCGGCTTTTTCACCGCAAACCAAGCACTTTCCATCGGAGGATAGCCATATAGCTTGATCTACAGCAGTATTCTTAAACCGCCCTCCTAGTAGACCATCGAATAATCTCGAGTCAGCTTTCCTTTTTTCGCACCACGACTTATAACGTTGTACATACCCCGTATCATCAATGAGCTTTGAGAAGCTGGCATCATCTACTGGAGTAAGTTTGATTCCGTGTTGTACGAGATAAACACCAATATGGCCAAACCAGAAAAGGTCTTTTGATTTCATAAAATAAATTCTGGCTGCTGGAAAGCGGACAGTTGGTGCATACAATGCATTTACATGAAAAGTACCTGCGCTGATATAAACATGTACATTCGTTGCTCCTTGCATCATCCAAAGCAATATTTCTTTGCTCGAAACTTCGATTGCCAAAACTGGCTTTTCTTTTGTCAGTATATTGCCACCGAAGCATTGAATAACATTATCTGTTGCAGCTCCACTTAATTTAAGCTGGATGCAGTCAGTAATTACATCATAAAGTCTCAAAGTGTCATCCTTTATTATTCAAAATGATACCGCAGCAGAGGCTGCGCCTAAGTTTACCGGTCTTTGATGCATCAATACCACCTTGCTACCAGAAAGTTTTTACACCGCAAGGGAGGCATGTCCGCTTCCCGCTCAAAGCAGACCTTCAGCCCGGTCAAATTGCCCGCGTCGTGCCAGAGACCTCCAAATATCGTTGCTGTGTTTTGCACGAAGCTCACACCCAAACCAAAAAAAGCCCCTGCGCGAAAGCAGGGGCAAGCCATGTCAGAGCTTTTTTTATTAGTTAAATACCATCCCGCCGTCGATCAGCAATGACTGACCGGTCATGTAATCAGAATCCGGGCTGGCAAGATAGGAGACGCAGGCGGCGACATCTTCCGGCTCGGACAGACGACCGAGAGTGATGCGTTTGGCGAACTCGGCGGTACCGTAGCCCAGCGGTTTACCGGCGGCTTCGGACACCTGGCGGTCAATTTCGGCCCACATTGGCGTTTTGACAATCCCCGGGCAGTAGCCGTTGACCGTGATGCCCAGCGGCGCGAGGTCGCGAGCGGCGGTCTGGGTTAAGCCGCGTACCGCGAATTTACTCGAGCTATATACCGCCAGCTCCGGGTTGCCGACGTGGCCGGCCTGGGAACAGGCGTTGATGATTTTCCCGCCGTGACCCTCTTTCTTAAAGGCCTCGACCGCTGCCTGGATGCCCCAGATCACCCCTTTGACGTTGATGTTGTAGACTTTGTCGACAATCTCCGGGGTAATGGACTCGATCGGCGTGGACGGCGCTACGCCGGCGTTATTGACGATGACGTCGAAGCCGCCCAGCGTTTTGCGCGCCTGTTCGACGGCGGCAAATACCTGGTCGCGGTCGGAGACATCCACTTTCACCGCCATGGCGCGGCCGCCGGCCTGGTTGATTTCGGAGGCGACCGCTTTGGCGGTGGCGTCGTTATAATCGGCAATGGCCACGGCAAATCCATCCTTCACCAGACGAAGGGCGATAGCTTTACCAATCCCCTGGCCGGCGCCGGTAACAAGTGCGACTTTTTTCATTTTCCTTTCCTTATTGTGATGACTTACAGAATCTGACTCAGATGCAGCTGGCCCATCAGCAGCGGGTTATCGCGATAATCTACCGGGATGGCCACTACCGCCGGGCCGTCGACGTCCATCGCCGCGCGCAGGGTTGGCTCCAGCGCCTCGGCGCTTTCCACGGCAAACCCTTTCGCGCCGAAGGATTCGGCATAGGCTTTAAAATCCATCGGCCCGAACTCGACGCCGGACAGGCGCTGGTATTTTTTCTCTTCCTGGATAGCCACCATGTTGTAGCCGTTATCGACCCAGATCAGGTGCAGTACGTTGGCTTTCAGACGGACGGCGGTCTCCAGCTCCATGCTCGACTGCAGGAAGCCGCCGTCGCCGGAGACGGAGACCACTTTGCGCTCAGGATTGACCAGCCAGGCGCCGATGGCCCAGGGCAGGGCGACGCCCATGGTCTGCTGGCCGTTGGAGATCATCACCTGACGGGCGCGGAAGCTGTACAGGTAGCGGGCAATCCAGATATGGAAGCTGCCCATGTCCACGGTCAACGTGACGTCGCTGTTGACGATATCCTGCATGGCGCGAACGATGCGCAGGGGATGCAGGGCAAACTGGTTGAGCTGCGCGCCGCGGCGGTCCAGCAGCTCGCGCTGGTGCTGGCGGTCGCGGAGGATCTCCGCCGCCTGCGGGGAGAGCACCAGCCGATGATCGATATTTTGCGCCAGCTTGTTGAGAGTGCCGGCGATATCGCCCACCAGCTCGACATCCGGGGTGTAGTTGCGCTCTTCATAGGCGGGCAGCACGTCGATGTGCACCAGCGTTGCGTTGCCGCTGTTCCACATCGCCGGTTCGTATTCCACCGGGCTGTAGCCGATGCAGATCACCAGGTCGGCGAGCTGCAGCAGACGGTCCCCGGCCTGGTTGTTAAACAGCCCAACCCGGCCGGCGAAGCGAGAGAAGTTATCCTGATTCACCGCTCCGGCGGCCTGATAGGTGCTGGTGACTGGAATATGGCTGGTCTCCAGCAAACGGCGCAGCGCCTTGCTGTTTTCCGGCTGGCTGGCCATCAGGCCGAGCAGGAAGATCGGGTTCTTCGCCTGGGCGATAAGCTTCGCCACCTGGTCGATGGCATCATCCGGCGCGGCGCCCATCTGCGGGGCCCCGCTGGCCGGCAGCACTTTGCCGCTGACCGGGCCATCGACCACATCCTGCGGCAGGCTAACGAACGCGCTGCCCGGCCGGCCCTGCTCGGCGGCGCGGAAGGCGTTGGAGACCACTTCCGCCAGCGCATCCGGCGCCGTCACCTCGACGGCGTATTTGGTGACCGGGCTGAACATCGCCACCGTATCCATACTCTGATGGACCTGTTTGGCTTTATCGGCGCGTTTTACCGCGCCGCCCAGGGCCACCACCGGGTCGCCTTCGCTGTTCGCGGTGGCCATGCCGGTGATCAGGTTAGAACAACCCGGACCGGAGGTGACCAGCGCCACGCCCGCTTTGCCGGTAATACGTCCGACGGCGGCGGCCATAAATGCGGCGTTGGCTTCGTGGCGTACCGGAATAATGCGAATGGAGGAATCCAGCAGTGAATCGAAGACCTTGTCGATTTTGGCGCCGGGGATGCCGAACACCTGGCGTACCCCCTGAGCTTCCAGCTGACTGACGACGAGATCGGCGCCGTGCGCCCACTGGCGTACCGGATACTGTTTGTCCATGTGACCCCCTTAACTTTCTACGGAACGGATGGCGGCATCGAGATTATCGGGATGCAGATTAGCCTGCAGGAACGCGCTGTCGGCGGGCAGGTCGATCATCAGCTTGTGAATTTCGCCGAAGGTCAGCACCCCATGGTCGAGCTGGTAATCCAGCAGGTGACCGCCGCCTTTGCGGTCATCGGTAATAAAATGCTCGTGATACCCGGCGACGTTGATCCCCTGCATATGCTGCGGGGTCCGGAAGCCGACCAGCACCCCTTCGCGCTGGTTAAAGCGGAACACCGGCTGATCGTCGAGGACGTCGGTCATCGCCCGGTACGGCGGCGTCTGGCGCGGCACGGTGCGGGTATGGGCATGGCGGAAATGGCCGTCGATGCGCAGGGCGCAGAACAGGTTGTCAGAGGGGATTTGCTGGTCGATCACCTCGTGCAGTTGCTGGCGGCTCACCGGATGGTCAAAGGTTTTCCGGTACTGCGGCTGGAACCAGGTCATCACCGCGAACGGCGTTTTCTGCTCCGGCTGGGCTTTGCGCGCGCTGCCGTCGGCGCGCAGCTGATAGACCTGACTGCTGAAGGCGATCAGCTCCCCGTCCAGCTCATTAAAGGTGCCGAGGCCGAAATCGCCGTGTTTCAGCAGGTCCGCGATGGTGGTGCTGCCTTCGTAAACCCCGCTCAGCAGGGCGCTCATGAGCGATGTCTGATAGAGCACGCTCTCGGGATGCTGCGCGGAAAACGCCCGCAGGGTTTCGCATAGACTCTCTTCGCAGGTGCATTCAGCAGAATGATTCATATACCACTTCCTCGTTCAACAAATATAAGAAAGGTTAAATAAATGTTGACCCGATTCAGCTCACAGTTCCAATATAGAAACCATGCTGGTTTGAGACGTTTTCGATATGGAACTTCGTTATCTTCGCTATTTTGTCGCCGTCGCCAGGACGCGGCACTTCACCCAGGCCGCCAAGGAGCTGGGTATTTCACAGCCTCCGTTAAGTCAGCAAATTCAGCGGCTTGAGCGCGAAGTGGGGACCCCGCTGTTCCGGCGTTTAACCCGCGGGGTGGAGCTGACGGAAGCGGGAGAGTCTTTCTATGAGGATGCCCGCCAGATCCTCGCCATGAGCGATGCGGCGCTGGAGAAGGCCAAGGGCATTGCGCGCGGGATGAACGGCAGCCTGTCGCTAGGCATTACCAGTTCTGATGCTTTCCATCCGCAAATCTTCACGCTGCTGCACCGTTTTCAGCTCGACCACCCCGGGGTGACCCTGCACCAGATGGAAGACAATATGGCCAATCTGATGACCGCCCTGAGCGAGGCCGAGCTGGATATCGCCTTCGTCCGCCTGCCGTGCGAGAGCAGTAAAGCCTTTAATCTGCGGATTATCGATGAGGAGCCGATGGTTATCGCGCTGCCGCGCGATAACCCGCTGGCGACGCAGCCGACCCTTGCCCTGGAGCAGCTGCGCGACGTGGCGCCGATCCTCTTCCCGCGGGAGGTGGCCCCCGGGCTGTATGAGCTGGTGTATAACAGTTGCCTGCGCGCCGGGATCGATATGGAGCGCGCCTGGCAGTCGTCGCAAATTTCATCGTCGCTGAGCATGGTCAATGCAGGCTTCGGCTTCGCGCTGGTTCCGCAGTCGATGACCTGCATCCAGCAGCCGAACGTCAGCTATCACCCGCTTAGCGGGGCGCCGCTGAAGACCGATATCGCCATCGCCTGGCGGCGCTTCGAGCGCTCGCGTACGGTGAAACGCTTTCTGGCGATGTTCTGATCTTCGCGGCGCCAGCGGCTTACTGCGCCACCCAGCCGCCATCCATGTTCCATGCGGCGCCGCGCACCTGGGCGGCGGCGTCGCTGCACAGAAACAGTGCCATTTCGCCCAGCTGCTGCGGGGTGACAAACTCCCCGGAGGGCTGCTTTTCCGCCAGCAGCTGGGCGCTGGCCTGCTCCGGGTCGACCCCCTCGGCGATGCGTTTGTCGATCTGCTGCTGCACCAGCGGGGTTAGCACCCAGCCAGGGCAGATGGCGTTGCAGGTGATGCCGCTACGCGCGGTTTCCAGGGCCACGGTTTTGGTCAGCCCGACCACCGCGTGCTTGGCGGCGACGTAGGCCGATTTCTCTTTCGACGCCACCAGGCCATGCACTGAGGCAATGTTGATGATGCGCCCCCAGTTGCGCTGGCGCATACCCGGCAGCGCCAGGCGGGTGGTGTGGAAGACGCTGGAGAGATTGATGGCGAGAATATCGTTCCATTTGTCCACCGGGAACTGCTCCACCGGGGCCACGTGCTGGATGCCGGCGTTATTGATCACGATATCGACGCCGCCGAAGGTGCTTTCGGCATAGTGCATCATCGCCTCGATCTGCCCGACGTCGCGCAGGTCGGCGTCGTGATAGCCGGGGATCTTGCCCAGCGCGGCAACTTCAGCCCGGGCGTGGCTGCTGTCGCCGAAGCCATTGAGCACCAGCTGGGCGCCTGCCTGCGCCAGCACTTTGGCGATCCCTAAACCGATGCCGCTGGTGGAGCCGGTGACCAGCGCCGTTTTACCGTGTAAGTTCATTTTATTACTCCTTCAATCTGGTATCAGACAATGCCGGTCACATAGAACGTGGCAATGACAAACAGTACCGCGAGGCTTTTGATCACCGTGATGGCGAAAATGCCGCCGTAGGCCTGGCGATGGCTCAGGCCGGTGATCGCCAGCAGGGTGATCACCGCCCCGTTGTGCGGCAGGGTGTCCATGCCGCCGCTGGCCATGGCGGCGACACGGTGCAGGACCTCGAGCGGAATATTGGCGGCGTGGGCGGCGGCGACAAAGGTCTCGGACATCGCCGCCAGGGCGATGCTCATCCCCCCGGAGGCCGAGCCGGTGATCCCGGCCAGCACCGTGACGCTGATCGCCTCGTTTAACAGCGGATTGGGAATGGCCGCGAGGGCTTTTGACAGCACAAGGAAACCCGGCAGGGCGGCGATAACCGCGCCGAAGCCATACTCAGAGGCGGTGTTCATCGCCGCGAGAATAGCCCCGCCCACCGCCGTCCGACTTCCCTCCGCCAGCCGGCCGCGGATATTGCGATAGCCGCAAACCAGCACCAGCACAATGCCGGAGAGCAGCGCCGCCTGCACCGCCCAGATGGCGGTGATTTTCCCCACTTCGGTGACGACAGGCTTCGCCAGACCCGGCAGGGTGAGCTCATGGCTGGCGCCGTACCACTGCGGGATCCAGTGGGTGAACAGCAGATTCAGCACCCCCACTAACAGCAACGGGGCGATAGCGATTAGCGGATGCGGCAGATCGATGTCATCCGGGGTCTCCGGCTCATTTTGCAGGTCGGTCCCATAGCCTTCGCCGCGGGCCTGCGCTTTGCGGCGCTGACGCTCCAGCCACAGCAAACCGAAGATGATAATGAACAGCGAGCCGATAAGCCCCAGCCAGGGGGCCGCCCAGGCGTTGGTGCCGAAGAAGCTGGTGGGAATAATATTCTGGATCTGCGGCGTGCCGGGCAGGGCGTCCATGGTAAACGAGAATGCCCCGAGGGCGACGGTGGCGGGGATCAGCCGTTTGGGGATCCCGCTCTGGCGAAACAGTTCGGCGGCGAAAGGGTAGACGGCAAAGGCCACCACAAACAGCGACACCCCGCCGTAGGTCAGCAGGGCGCACACCAGCACGATCACCGGGATCGCGTGGCGGCGCCCAAGGATGCGGATGGCGGCGGCGACAATCGAACGTGAGAATCCCGACAGCTCAATCAGCTTGCCGAATACCGCGCCCAGCAGAAACACCGGGAAATAGAGCTTCACAAAGCCGACCATTTTTTCCATAAACAGGCCGGTAAAGGCCGGGCCGACCGCGCCCGGGTCGGTGAGCAGCACCGCGCCGAGGGCGGCGATCGGCGCAAAGAGGATCACGCTGTATCCACGGTAGGCTGCCAGCATCAGTAACGCCAGCGCGGCCAGGGCTATTATCACACTCATCACGACGTCTCACTCTCATTGTTATTGTAGGGGTACAGAACGCGATACTAGGGTTTCAGGGCGAAGCGCAGCTGGTGTTCCCGGCGCGACTGGATGCGCTGGTGCCGGGCCTCGTCCCAGCGGTAAAAGCCTTGCCCGCTGCGGGCGCCGGTGTCGCCTCGCGCCACTTTCTCCGCCACCAGCGACATCATCTCCGTGCCGCTGGCCAGCTCCGGCAGCAGGTGCTGGCAGATATCCTGGACCGTCGCCAGGCCGGTCATGTCCGCAGCCTCCAGCGGGCCGACCATCGCATAGCGGCGGCCCAGCGAGGCGCGCATCACCTGGTCCACCACCTCCGGGGAAGCGATGCCGCTGTGGACGATATGCAGTGCTTCGCGCAGCAGGGCGAACTGCAGCCGGTTGCCGACAAAGCCCGGCGCGGCGCGGTTGAGCACCACTGCCTCCAGCGCGCAGGCGGCGCAAAAGTCGCTCACCTGGCGTGCCAGATGAGGCAGCGTGGCGCTCCCGGGCACCACTTCCACCAGCGGGATCAGGTGCGGCGGATGCCAGAAATGGGCGATCAGCAACCGTTCAGGGTGGCGCATGCCCTGCGCCAGCCGATCCGGCGGCAGGCCGCTGGTGTTGCTGGCGATAATCGTCTCGTCGGCGATCAGCGTTTCCAGCTCGGCGTACAGGGCGTGCTTCAGCGCCAGCCGCTCGGGGATCGCTTCAATCAGCAGCGTGGCATCGGCCAGGGCATTCAGCGTCGGGGTGGGGGTCAGACGGGCCAGCACCGCGTCGCGGTCGGCGGGATCCTGTTGACCGCTGGCCTCCAGCTCGCACAGGATGGCGCTGGCCACTGCCGGAACCTCGGCGAGACGCTGCGGATCGGTGTCATACAGGCGGACGGCGTGACCGTGGCGGGCGAAATGGCAGGCGATACCGACGCCCATCAGTCCCGCGCCGAGTACCGCCAGGCGTGGTGTAAACATAGTGGCTCCTGTTAACGTTGAAGGGTCATGGCGATGCCCTGGCCGCCGCCGACGCACAGGGTGGCCAGCCCTTTGCTGGCGCCCCGGCGCTGCATCTCATGCACCAGGCTGACGAGGATCCGGCAGCCGGAGGCGCCGATGGGATGGCCCAGGGCGATGGCGCCGCCGTTGACGTTGACCTTCTCGCTGTCCCATTCAAGCAGCTGGCCGACGGCCAGCGCCTGGACGGCAAAAGCCTCGTTGGCTTCGATAAGGTCCACCTCGTCCAGCGTCCAGCCGGCGCGCTGCAGCGCCTGGCGGCAGGCGCTCACCGGGCCGATGCCCATCACCGACGGGTCGACCCCGGCGACCGCTGAGCTGACAATGCGCGCCAGCACCGGCAGCCCAAGCTCGCGCGCTTTATCGACACGCATCAGCAGGACCGCCGCTGCGCCGTCGTTCAGCGACGAAGCATTCCCGGCGGTGACGCTGCCGTCAGCCGGGCGAAACGCCGGGCGCAGCTGGGCCAACTGCTGCTCGCTGGTCTCCGGGCGGGGTTGCTCATCGTCAGTCACGACTCGCGGCGGCTTTTTGCCCTGCGGGACGCTGACCGGAACGAGCTCCTCGCGAAAGCGCCCGGCGGCGATAGCGGCCGCTGCTTTGCGCTGGGAGCTGGCGGCGAAGGCGTCCTGGCGCTCGCGGCTGATGTCGAAGGCGTCGGCGAGGTTCTCGGCGGTAATGCCCATGTGGTAGTCGTTAAAGGCGTCCCACAGGCCGTCCTGGATCATGCTGTCCTGCAGGCTGGCGTGGCCGAAACGCAGGCCGTCGCGGGCGCCATGCATCAGATAGGGAGCATTGCTCATGCTCTCCTGGCCGCCGGCGATAACGATCCCGGCGTCGCCGCAGCGGATCGCCTGCACCGCCTGCTGAACCGCTTTCAGCCCGGAGCCGCACACCAGATTGACGGTGACCGCCGGAGTGTCGACCGGCAGGCCGGCCCGCAGCGCGGTCTGGCGCGCCGGGTTCTGCCCGCAGCCGGCGGTGAGCACCTGGCCGAAAATTAGTTCGTCGACCGCTGCGGCGGGCAGCTGGCAGCGTTCAAGCAGGCCGCGCACCACCGCCGCGCCGAGGTCGACGGCGGAAAGAGGGGCGAAGGCGCCGCGAAAGCTGCCTATCGGGGTGCGTACGGCAGCAACAATGGCAATATCGGTCATGATCTCTCCTTAACTGAAGCGCATTTCGCGCACGTCGTCGGCGACGATCAGCCGTCCCGCCGTTTTACGTATCACCTCGTCGGGGCTGACCCCCGGGGCCACTTCGCGCAGGACAAACGCGCCGTCGACAATCTCCAGCAGGGCCAGATCGGTGAGTACCCGGCGAATACAGCCCACGCCGGTGAGCGGCAGGGTGCACTGCGGCAGCAGTTTGGATTCGCCGTTTTTTGAGGCGTGGGTCATCACCACGATGATGTTCTGCGCGCCGGCCACCAGGTCCATGGCGCCGCCCATCCCCTTGACCATTTTTCCAGGGATCATCCATGAGGCGATGTTGCCCGCGACGTCGACCTCAAAGGCGCCAAGAACGGTCAGGTCGACGTGGCCGCCGCGGATCATGGCGAACGACTGGGCGGAATCGAAGATCGCCGCCCCGGTTTGCGCGGTGACGGTTTGTTTACCGGCGTTAATCATGTCGGCGTCGATGGTTTCCTCATCGGGAAATTCGCCCATCCCCAGCAGGCCGTTCTCCGACTGGAGCATCACTTCAATGCCGGCGGGAATGTAGTTGGCCACCAGCGTCGGGATACCGATCCCGAGGTTGACGTAGTCGCCGTCGCGCAGCTCCTGGGCGACGCGCATCGCCATTTGTTCACGGGTCAGCATCTCAGTGCCCTCCGGCGCGCAGGGTGCGCTGTTCAATACGTTTTTCGAATTGCCCGACGATCAGCCGGTCGACATAGATCCCCGGAGTATGGATGGCGGAGGGGGGCAGTTCGCCCGGCGGCACAATCTCTTCCACCTCCACCACCGTAATGCGCCCGGCGGTGGCCATCAGCGGGTTGAAATTCTGCGCGGTGTGGCGATAGACCACGTTGCCGTACCAGTCGGCTTTCCAGCCTTTGACCAGCGCGAAATCGCCGCGGATCGCCTCTTCAAGGATGTAGTGTCGGCCGTCGAACTGGCGCACCTCTTTGCCTTCGGCGACCGGGGTGCCATACCCGGTGGCGGTGTAAAAGCCGGGGATGCCGGCGCCGCCGGCGCGGATTTTTTCCGCCAGCGTTCCCTGCGGGGTGAGTTCTACCGCCAGCTCGCCGCTCAGCACCAGCTGTTCAAACAGCGCGTTTTCCCCGACGTAAGAGGCCACCACCTTGCTGACCTGGCGCGACTCCAGCAGCATGCCGAGACCGAAACCGTCGACCCCGCAGTTGTTGGAGACCACCGTCAGCCCCTGCACCTGGCGACGCTGCACCTCGGCGATCAAGTTCTCGGGAATGCCGCACAGGCCGAAGCCGCCGGCGAGCAGCGTCATGCCGTCCGTTAACCCTTCCAGCGCCGCTTCGTAACTGGCGACGCGTTTATCCAGTCCTGCCATCTTGTCTCTCCTGCCTTGCGATAGCCTTATCATTGGCGCAGGCGACTGATTTGATAATTTTGAATTTGTGACCCACTCATTTGGAATTTTAATTAATTTCCTGTTAACTAATTTTTTTCAATTAGTTAACAGGAAGAAAAATGAGAATGAGTGTCAAACAGTTACGCGCGTTTTTAGCGGTAGCTCACACTCTGAATTTCGCCCACGCCAGCGAAAGGCTGAATCTGTCGCAGCCAGCTCTCAGCCTGACCATCAAAGGGTTGGAGGAGGCGCTGGGCGGCGCGCTGCTGCAGCGCAGCACCCGCAAAGTGACCCTCACCCAGGAGGGGGAACTCTTTCTGCCGATGGCCCGTCAGCTGCTGGCCGACTGGGATAACGTCGAGGAGGCCATGCGTCAGAGCTTTACCCTGCAGCGGGGTAAAATTTCGGTCGCCGCGATGCCGTCGTTTGCCGCCAACGTTCTGCCGGAGGCGCTGAAAGCCTTCCGCGACCGCTATGCCGGGGTGAACGTTACGGTGCATGACGTGATTAATGAGCAGGTGATCGAGATGGTGCGCGAGGGGCGGGTGGAGATGGGCATCGCTTTCGAGCCATCGCCCAACCACAACCTGCTGTTTACCCCGCTGGCGGTGGACCGCTTCGTGGCGATCGTTCCCCAACAATCCCCACTGGCGAAGAAAAAGCAGCTCACCTGGCAGGAGCTGTTGACCCTCGACTTTATTACCCTGCAGCGCCCCTCGGCGGTACGCCTGATGCTGGAGGAGGCGCTGGCGCGCAGCGGACGTCAGCTGGACGTGGCGCTGGAGAGTCATCAGCTGGTAACGGTGGGGAGAATGGTGGCCAGCGGCCTGGGGGGCAGCGCGGTGCCGGCGCTGTGTAAAACGCAGATGGCATCGTTGGGCGCCGTCTGCATCCCGCTCAGCGATCCGCCGATTGAGAAGTGCGTCGGCGCGATCCATGCCGGACATCTGCCGCTGTCGAAGGCGGCGCAGGCGCTGCTGGATACGCTGAAAGGGTTTTTACCCACCTGAAGGTGTGGGCGTCAAAAAAAAACCGGCCTGCTGGCCGGTTTGACAATCAGATTTTGCAGGCGTCGCCGCAGTCGTCGTCGGCAACGATCGCCTGGGCTTTTTTGTCCGCTTCTTCCAGACGCTCCGCGTTGCGCTCTTCCGCTTCATCCAGGCCGCTGAAGACCAGGTTGTCGAGATCAATTTCCATAAGTTACCTATCGTTGCTGGTTTTGAATCAGGGTCAAGTATAGGGCATAACCGCCAGCGGATGTAGCCGCGCTTCGCGCCGAAGGCACAGAGCGTTAAGTCGCTGAGCGGAGGGCGTTACCTACCATAAATAATCGTTGACAGAATAAGTTTAGCGACAAATAACGTCGCCAGGATAATTTCCTGCCTAAATATTAAATGAAAGGACAACGAAGGAGTAATTAAGCGTTGACGAAACGCTTTTATGTTAATATGGCCGCGATTATGGATGAATCTATGGATCTTAATCAATGGAACATACTGTTGCAGGCGCCATCAAAGAATGGCGTAAACATAATAAAGTGATCGGTCAGGTCAAAATAAGCTATAAAAAAATTTTACGAAAATGCAGAGAGCTCTCGCTCGCAGGAGGTAAATACAGAGAATATCAAGGACTTTGTGCGAAATATCAGTGCGCGCGGTTGACCGCGGTGACCAAAGGACTGGTGCCTTTTGAGGATAAACCGTTTAAAGCGTATCTCAATAAACGGCTGTCAAAACGACGCAAACTGGATATTGCCCATGGTTCACTGAATTTCATCGAGAAAACGTTTCACCCTGATATCCTGCCGCAGCTCTACAATGTCGCGGATTTTGGCCGCGAGATGTTTTCTATTCCCTTGAAAAATGGCGATAAGCTTGACGTTAAGCTGCTGGCCTCGCCGTTTCAGGAGGAAGGGGAGCTGATGCTGCAGCTGTTTCTTGGCGACCGGCGCGTCTATAGCGTCTGTTTTTCCTGCACCGACGATGGCCGCGCTTATATCGGCGGCATCCAGGGCGGGAAAGATATCACCAATGACGAAGTGAAGGTGCTGACTAAAGAGCTGCATGGCGCGCGGCCGAAAAATATCATCATGAGCGTGCTGTATGGTTTGCTGCGATATTTCAACATCTCCACGGTCTACGCCATCGATTCTGATTACCACGTGAAAAGCGATCTGGTGAAAGCCAGTTATTCATCGCTGTGGCTGGAAATGGGCGGTGAGAAACAGGCTCGCGGCTGGTATAAACTGCCGGCGCAAGAGATCAAAAAGAGTATTGAAGAGGTGAAAAGTAAGCACCGGAGCCAGTTTATTAAGCGCGAAGGTCTTAAAGAGCTGATTCAGATTAATATGGCGAATGCCCTGCAGCAAATTACCTTGCCTGCGCGGGTGAATTAACGCCACTCACACGTCAGGCGGGCAGCAGGGGGCTGCTGCCCGTCTGACGATATCCTTTCTTCACTGGCGCGTTTCCAGCCAGATTTCATCCTATCCCAGGGCTTTTGTGGCCGGTCGAAAATGGCGAGGCCGCGCGTCCGGCAAGCAGTGCCAGTAATACATTCCTCAGGTTTCGGCATGGGTACCGGCTTTGACGATCTGTAGCGCGCTGGGGCTCGCCACGCTGCCGCTGGCGCTGTCCACCAATGCAATAGGCGGCGCGCTATGCAGCACGTGCTGGTGGCCCCATTCCATCAGGGCGAACAGCACCAGCGCCGGGATACTGCTGTGGCTGGTGCCGATGGCCGCCCTGGCGCTAATGCTGGGCTGGGCGCATCCGCTGACCCAGATGAGCGGGTTCTTTACCAAAGCCGCGCTGATGACTTTCGGCGGGGCGTATGCCGTCCTGCCTTACGTTTACCAGGGGGCGGTGACCCACTATGGCTGGCTGACCGCAGGGCAGATGATGGACGGCCTCGCCCTGGGGGAATCGACCCCCGGACCGTTGATCATGGTGGTGACCTTTGTCGGGTTTGTCGGCGATTACACCAAAGCGGTATTGGGCGTCGATGATGTGCTGCTGGGGGGCATCGCGGCGGCGTGCCTGGTGACATAGTTTACCTTTTGCCCTCGTTTATCTTTATTCACGCCGGCGGGTCGTTTATTGAAACCACCCATAATAAAGTGGGATTTACCGCGCCGTTGGCCGCCGCCGCGGTGGGCTTTATCGTCCATATGGCGGGACTGTCCGGCGCAGGATGAGGTTGGGCGGCAACGGGCCAGCGACCCGTTAGCGCCCAACCGGACCGGGGACCATCAGGTCGTGGGGCTTTCGCGGGTGGCCCGCGTCAGCGGGTTGCTGTCGAGTTCCAGCTGGTCGCGCAGCGCCCAGCCGCGCAGCTTGCCGGGGTTAAGCAATCCCGCCGGGTCGAGAGACTGTTTCACTGCCACGACGTCGGGACGAATCACGCCCTGTTTGCCGTCCTCAACCTGCAGCACGTGGGGGTTGTTAATTTTGACGTCGTTGTCGCGAAATATCTGCATGATGGCGTTAAGACGTTCGGGCGTGGTATAGCGCACCAGCTGCAGACCGCTGGCGGTGAGATTGCCCTCGATATCGCGCAGGAATTCAATATGGGACATTACCTCCCCGGCGAAGTGCTGCTCCATCTGTAAAATTTGCTGCGGATAGCGCAGCGGATCAAACGCCGTCTGCAGATAGGTCAGCGTATTGTCCACCTTGAGCGCATGCAGGGTGGTGTGGTTCCAGCAGTATTCCATTAACGAGCCGTTGCGCGTCCGGGCCTCGTCGCTGGCCTGCCGGATGGCGTTGCTCCCGCGATGGCGCGGTAACAGGCTGGCGCAGAGTCCTTCGCTCTCCTCGGCGATCAGGCTGATAACCGCATGTTGCCCGGCATGGTAACGATCGTTGAGGTGGCTAAAATAGTCAGCGATCGGCGTGGCCAGCAGCGCCACCTGGCGCTTCACCAGCCCCGGCGAGCGGACGCAGGCGTTGGCATAGTTCAGCGCATCGGCGAAATCGTCAAACACGTCCAGGCGTTCAATCCACTGGTGCACGGGCGCCAGCGCCAGCTCAACCTCCAGGATAATGCCGTTGTTGCCGTAGGCGTGATGCAGGAGCAGCGCTTCGGGAGCCGGGACGGTCAGCACGCGGGGGGCCGGCTCGACGGTCATCACTTTGACGCTGAGCACATTGCCGGGCGCCGCCAGCGGCCCATAGTTGATGGAGCCGATACCGCCGAACCCGCCGCCGTAGAGACCGCCCAGGCTCGCCAGTCGATAGGTCGATGGCATACAGCGCAGCTCCCAGCCCGTCGGGCGGGCGGCGGTTTCGATGTCCGCCAGGCGAATGCCGGCCTGGGCCCTCACTGTGCCGTTGCCGAGGGCGACGATCTGGTTGAGCCCGGTCATATCCACCAGCAGCCCGCCTTCGAGGGGGACCAGCTGTCCGTAGTTGCCGGTGGCGCTGCCGCGCAGGGTCAGCGGCAGCTGGTGCTGCGCGCAGGCGCAGACCAGCTGCCGCAGCTCCTCTTCATCGCGCGGGCGAACCACCGCGTCCGCCTGTTTCCCCGCCAGTTGCTCGGTGAGTAGCGGACTGAACCAGTGAAAATCGCGGGAGAGCCGTTTGATCTTCGCCGGCTGTAAGGTCCACTCCAGCGCCGGGAGTGCCTGCTGGATCGCCGCGACCGCGTGTTGACGCTGTTCATCAGTCATCATTCTTTTTCCTGTTCGTCAGCAGAACATTAATGAGATTGCACGGCTTCGCTTTCATGCCAGGCGCTGAGCGCCCGGCGCGAGACCCAGGACATCACGCCAAACAGCGCGATACCGGCGAGAGAGATCAGCAGCAGCGCGGCAAACATCAGCGGGATATCCAGCTGGTAGCCGGCCTGCAGGATCTGATAGGCCAGCCCGGTATTGGTCCCGCCGGTCCCGGCGACAAACTCCGCCACCACCGCGCCAATCAGCGACAGCCCACTGGAAATACGCAGCGCGCCGAAGAAATAGGGCAGCGCCGAGGGGATACGCAGCCGCACCAGCGTTTGCCAGCGGCTGGCGTGATTGAGGCGAAAATAGCTCAGCAGGCCGGGGGAGACGCTGCGCAGTCCCTGAGTGGTATTGGAGATGATGGGAAACACCGCCATCAGGGTGGCGCACACCACCAGCGAGAGCGTGGCATCCTTCACCCAGATGATGATCAGCGGGGCGATGGCGACGATCGGCGTCACCTGCAAAAACACGATGTAGGGAAACAGGGCGGTTTCCACAAAGCGGTTCTGCACCAGGATAAACGCCACCGCGGCGCCGATGACAATCGACAGCAGAAACGAGATCAGGGTGATCTTGAGGGTGAACAGCAGCGCCAGCAGCAGCGGCGTGAGATGCGTCCACAGGCTTTCCAGCATCACCAGCGGCGACGGCACCAGAAAGGCCGGGATACGGAAATAGCTCACCGCGCCCTGCCACAGGAGCACCATCGCCACCGCGACGAGGGTCGGATAGAGAATTTTGAGAAAACGCGGATGCTGGATCCACGGCGTTGCGGTTGTGGTTTTCATATTATGGCTCCATACCAGACTGGCTGGCCTGCAACAGACTGTCCTGCAGCTGACGGGCATACAGGGAAAAGGCCGGGCTGACGCGGAACGCCTCGCTGCGCGGGAACGGCTCGCGGATGGCGATATCTTCGACCACCCGTCCGGGACGGGCCGCCATCATGATCACCCGCTGGGAGAGAAACACCGCTTCGTGGATCGAGTGGGTGACGAACACTACCGTCAGGTTCTGCTCCTGCCAGAGACGCAGCAGGTCGCTGTCGAGTTTGTTACGCGTAATTTCATCCAGCGCGCCGAAGGGCTCATCCATCAGCAGCAGCTTTGGGCGGGTGACCAGGCCGCGGGCGATGGAGACGCGCATTTGCATGCCGCCGGAGAGTTCGCGCGGCAGGACGTCGGCGAACTTGCCGAGGCCCACCAGCTCAAGGACTTCACTCACCCGGGTATTGCCCTCCGCCCGCGGCACGCCGGCCAGATCCAGCGGCAGCCTGACGTTATTGCGCACGCTGCTCCACGGCATCAGGGTGGCTTCCTGGAAGACGAACGACAGCGGATGCTGGGCCTTTTCCCGACTGTCGCGCCGCCACAGCATCAGCTTGCCGTCGCTGGGCTCCACCAGGCCGGCGACCATCTTCAGCAGGGTGCTTTTACCGCAGCCGGACGGGCCGAGCAGGGTAATAAACTCCCCCTGATTGATGGTCAGGTTGACGGGTAGCAGCGCCCGGGTGCCGTTGCTGTAGATTTTCTCCGCCGACAGCACCTCGATGGCCGGGGTGGCAGCGGCGGGTATAAAGCGGGTATCGCTCATCACGGTCAGTTTCGGGGCGGTATTCATGGCATCACTCCGGCGTCTTTGACCATCTCAAGGGTGTAAGTCTGCTCAAACGGCACCTTGCTGGCGTCGATCAGTTTGTTTTTCACCAGCATGTCCCAGGTTTTCTTCAGCCGCGGCTCGGTGATGATGCCGATGCCGCCGGTCTTAGCATCGCCGCCGGTCACCAGCTGGTACTACTTCATCTGGGCAATGCCAAAGGCGATCTGCTCGGCGCCCATTTGCGGATTTGCTTTACCGATCAGGCTGTTGCCGGGGGCGGGATCCTGCAGGTAGCTTTTCCAGCCTTCCATGGAGGCTTTGACGAAGGCCGCCACCGCCGCCGGACGTTTGCGGATGGTGTCGGCCATACAGATAATCGAGTTGCCGTAGGGCGGGTAGCCCCAGTCGCTGAGCGGATAGACATAGAACGGCTGCCCGCCTTTGGCGACGGAGAACGGCTCCGAGGTCACGTAGCCCTGCTGCACCAGGTTTTTATCGGCGAGGAACGGCTGAACGTTAAAGGTATAGGGGCGCACTTTGCTGCCAGCCAGACCCAGCTCGCTTTTCGCCCACGGCCAGAAGGAGGTATAGGCCTCGGTGGCGAGCAGGAAGGTTTTGTCTTTAAGTTCCGCCGGGTTCTCCACCTTGTCATGGGTGATAAACACCGTCGGCGAGTGCTGGAACACGGTGGCGACGGTCACCGCGTGCACTCCGGCCTGCCAGGTCTCCAGCGCCTGGCCGTTGTCGCCAAGGGTGCAATCCGCCTGACCGGCCGCCATCAGCTGCATGACGTTGATCTGCGGGCCGCCCATTTTAATTTCGACATCGAGACCGGCGTGTTGATACAGCCCGGTGGCCTGGGCCTGGTAAAACCCGCCGTGTTCGGCCTGGGCATACCAGTTGGTGAGAAAGGTAAACTTCTCCGCCGCGAAGCAGGAGGCTGAGGTCGCGAGGGCGGCCACGGTCAGCAGGGTAAAAACGGGCGTCAATCTGGTATTCATCAGGGCTCCCTGGATTCAGCAGCGAAAGAAGGTGGTAGGGACTGCACAAAGCCGTGCCAGTGCTGTTTGCCCCAGGTCGGTTCGCGACGTTCGACCCAGGCCATGCGGTGGATCTCGATGATCGCTTGCGCCCAGCTGGCGGCGAGGGAGTCGAGAAGCCCTTCGCCTTGCTCCCGCGTCGCCGGGGTCGGGTCGCCAATCACCCCGCTGGGGCCAAAGTCATACGACGCCCACGCCGCCGCCGGACGGCCTTTCGACAGGGTTGGGCAGGGGAATTCCGGGGGGAAATTAGCGACGGCCCGTTCCATATGGACGCACTCCGGCGCCAGCGCCAGCATCAGCGCCGTTTCGCTATGCCCGGCGTGCATCGCCATCCGCTGTTCATGCGGGCTGAGAAACTGTTTTTCGCAGTTGGGCACGTTGAACACGTCGTGGGGGATGGCGATGAAATCCCCGTGGCGCAGGCGCATTTCCCGGCAGGCGATCTGCAGGATCTGCGGCTGGCCGCCGTGGCCGTTGATCATCAGCAGCTTGCGAAAACCGGCCCGATAGAGAGATTCGGCGATCTCCAGCAGGGTATGCAGCAGCGTATCGCCGCTAAGGGTCAGGGTGCCGGGAAAATGCAGATGCTCCTCGGACTTACCGTAGACGATCGGCGGAATGGCGTAGGCCGGGATCGTCGCCGGCAGCCTGGCGAGGGCATGGCCCGCCACGCCGGAAGATATCACGCTGTCCACCGAGCAGGGCAAATGCGGGCCGTGCTGTTCGATCGCCCCGGTGGGGAGGACGATAACCGTATTGCTTTTATCCGGCAGGGCGGCCACGTCCGTCCAGCTCAGAAAAGGAAGAAAGCGCGCGGCAGGAATGTAACCGTTAATCATCGCGGTGCCTCGGAGTTAAATGACGGGGGTAACCAGACGGTCGCTTCGACTTCAATCAGTACCGTGGCGTCGGGCAGCATTTCGCTGACCTGCACCACGGTGGAAACGGGCGGCTGGTCGGGGTAAAACAGCTTCCTGACCCGGCTGTAATAGGGAAAATGGTCAAGGTTGCGAAAGTACTGCACCAGTTTGATAACGTCGCTCATCTGCCCTCCCGCGGACGCCACGGTGCGGCGGATGCTCTCCAGGACGTACCAGCTCTGGGCGAGGATCGGGCCCTGTTTCGCATCGGTTGAAAATTCGCCGGTCGCCCCCAGCAGCTCCCGCACCGGCTCAGGCACATCCTGAAAGCCGTTGACGATGGTGCCGGTCAGGGGATTGACCGGAATAATGCCGGAGAGAAAGATAAAATCGCCGGCTCTGCGCCAGGCGGCATACCGCGCCAGCGGCGCCCCGGCGCCTGCTTCAAGACTCATGTGCCATCTCCTCCTGCCACACGCGCCGGTGGGTTAACCTGCCGTGGTTAACCACCAGACGGGCGGCGCTGTTTAAAGGCCAGATAAAACGGTCACTACCCGGGAAAATCACCACGCTGGCCGTCGCCCCGACGGCAAAGGGCGCCGCGTCTGCCGGCGAACCGGTTAGCGCCGCGCGATCGCAGATCAGCCGCGACTGCTGGTCGAACAGGTCGCTGAGCTGAGCGCTGAACAGACCGCAGGCCAGGGTGTCCAGCGGGTCATAGCTCCCCGCCGGGCAGAAGGCATCCTGCACGTTGTCGCAGCCGAGCAGGGTGGCCACGCCGGCGGCCTGCGCCTCGTGCAGCAGGGTGATCCCTCGCTGGCGCGGCGTGCGGCCGAACGTCGCATCCTGCAGCAGCAGGTTGGTCATCGGCAGAGCGATAAGGGTGACGCCGTGCGCCGCCAGCTGGCGCAGGATCGGCGCCGCCTGTTCGTCGCTGCCGGCGGCCAGCGCGCAGCCGTGGCTGCAGCAGATATGTCCGGGAAAAGGGTGGCGGGAGAGATGATCCGCCAGCCAGGTCAGCCCCTGAGACACTTCGCTGAGCTCCTCATCAATATGCAAATCCAGATCCAGATCCCAGCGGGCCGCGCTGCACAGCAGATTTTCCATGGCGGCGGCGTCCCAGTTGGAGGAGTGGATGAAGCCGCCCAGCAGGCAGCGCTCTCCGCTGTTGGCGACCGCGCGGGCAATGGCCTCGGCTTCCACCGGATCCTGAAACAGGGGCAGCGGGACCAGCGCCACCCGCTCCAGGGTGATGCCGCCGGTATCGAGGCGGGCGATCTCCTGCCAGGCGTCCGGCGCGTCGGCGGTAAACCAGTCGACATGGCTGCGCAAATGGGTCACGCCATTCGCTGCCGCCCGGGCCAGCGCGGCGGACGCCCGACGTTGAATATCTGCCCTGGTCCAGTGTCGGCGATCCTCGTGCATGGCGTGGATCGCCGCCAGCAGTCCGGCCTGCGTCGGACGGCAGCGTTCAATGGTGAATGTCTTGTCCAGATGGGCATGGGGTTCCACCAGGCCGGGGAGCGTCAGGGCTCCCGCCAGGTCCCACAGGCCGGGAGTCGGCTGGTCGGTTGGGGTCAATGCGGCAATCCGGCCGTCGCGAAAGGCCAGGTCCGCCAGCAGCGGCTCACCGTTGGCCCGCGTCGGCCAGCCGTCGGGCAGCGCCCAGGCCGGGAGTCGGGCGCGGCTGATACCGGTGAGCGGCGCGCAAGAGGAGGGGAGCGTCATCGTCTGTCTCCTCACAGATCCAAAACCAGACCCGGCGATTTCGCCCGCGAACAGCAGAGCGTGATCTGGTCGTTGCCGGCTTTCTCTTCCGCCGTCAGCACGCTGTCCCGGTGCTCGGGGATCCCGTCGAGGACCCCTGTAATACAGGAGCCGCACATTCCCTGTTCGCAGGAGAGCATTACCTCCACCCCGGCGTGCTGTAATACCTGAGCAATGGTTTGATCCGCGGCCACCTGCAGGCGCTGCCCGCTGGAGGCCAGCTCAATATAAAACGCATTTTTCGCCGCAGTATTATTTTCCGCCGCGGGAGTAAAACGCTCGAATACGAACTGCGACGGCGACCAGCGATATTCCTCCATGACCGACCGCAGTCGCTGAATAAAACCCTCCGGGCCGCAGGCTATTACTACGGTATCAGGGTGGTGCACAGTTAAGCATTCGGGGACCCGCTGGCGAAACGACGCGCCTTCCTCGCTGCAGTGAATGGCCACCGTGCCGTTCGCAGTCAGCTGGTTCAGGCGCGGGGAGAAGGCGGTCTGGCGCGAATTGGCGACATAATAATGTAGCTCCAGCGCCCCCTTTCTGGCGGCAATCGCTTCAGCCATCGCCAGCAAAGGCGTGATGCCGATACCGCCGGCAAATAGCAGGTAGCGCCCGGCCTGCGGCAGGGGAAAATGGTTGCGCGGCGGCGAAATGGCGAGCCGATCGCCGGCTTTGAGCTGCTGGTGCAAATAGCGTGAGCCGCCGGTGGAGGTGTCAGTCAGTCTGACGCAAATTTCATAAGTATTACTGCGGTCAGGCGTGCCGCACAGGGAATACTGCCGCGGGCCGACGCCGGGAATAATAATATCGATATGCGCCCCGGCGGAGTAGGCCGGTAATATTTCCCCGGCCGCCGTCTGCAAAATTATGGATAGGTTTCCCTGTCCGTTGGGGCGTATTTCCCCGACCGAGACCGAAATAAGATCGTGGCTGTGCATTACCGTTTACTCTCCCTCACTCCGCTGTCTGCAGGGCGGCCAGGGTCGGCGAAGAGATAACTCCCCTTCGCGGTGAACTGTCCGGCGTGCAAGAAAATGGGTGAAACGATCGTTTCTCCGCTATGAATGCTACGGTATTGTGATAAAACTGTTGCGTCCAGAGCTTTGATTCGCACAACCCGTTGCAAAAAAGAGAGCACCCAAACCATGTTTGCCTTCTCCCGATTTCTGCTCTATTTCACCGAAGTGGCCCGTCAGGGATCGTTTCGTAAAGCGTCAGAGGCGCTGCATGTGTCGGCGTCTTCCATCGACCGTCAGATTTTGCGCGTGGAACAGGAGCTGGCGATGCCGCTCTTCGAGCGCCATCCCACCGGGCTGCGGCTGACCGCCGCCGGGGAGCTGCTCCTGCACGCGGCCAATAACTGGAAAAAGGACTTTACCCGGGTCTGCGAGCAGCTGGATGACCTGCGCGGGCTGCGGCGCGGGCATGTGCGCATCGCCACCATCGATGCCATTAACCGGCATTTCTTTTCGACGATGCTCAAAGAGGTGCATAAACATTATCCCAACATCTCTTTTACATTGACCACCATCAACAATATCCACATCCAGCAGGCGCTGATCTCCGGCGAGGCGGATTTCGGCATCATGCTCAATCCGCAGACCTCCCGTGAACTGCAGGTGAGGGCGTTTGCCGAAATGAATATGGGTATCGTGGTGCCCACCGGCCATCCGCTGGCCAGCCGCAGCGCGGTGCGCTTTAGTCAGTGCCTCGACTACCCCTTTATCCTGCCGTCCGCCCCATTGATGATCAGCGAGCCGGTGGAGGCGCTGGTGAACATCAGCGGCAACGAGGTAAAGGAGGTGGCGGTATCGAATAACATTCACATGATCCGCACCCTGATCAAAGAGCAGATGGGCATCGGCATCCTGTGCCGGCTGGATATTCTCGATGAGATTGAGTCCGGCCAGCTGGCGTTTGTGCCGCTAACCGATCCGCAGCTTAAGCCTTTCACCCTGGCGCTGTGCGTCTCGCCCGCCCGCCAGCTTTCCCTTGCCGCCTCGATGATGTTGAACCAGCTGGAGATGCTCTTCAGCCAGCTGTGAAATGTCGGGCAGGCACTAAAATCATTCATTAGCGCACCATTATGGTGCGTTTCTTGTGGGCATGAATCAAAGGTTGCATGCCCAAGGGCGGCGGCGCAGGCGATTTCTCGCGGCCGCTCGCAGGCGTTTAAATCTGGCATTGTTTTTGTATAGCTGAGTGTGAGTAGAAGCGGTCAGTACGGGTTATCCATACGGGACATTGCTCAGTCACCATGTCGCGGTTCAATGTTGACCGGGATGGGAGGCTGAGCCACATTCGCTCGCTCCCCCTCCCGGCGTAAAGAGGAGAGGGATAATGAAAACAGGCGCACGCCTTCCCCGGGGCATACGCTGGCTGGGCCTGATGGCCCTCGGCGGTGTCTCGCTGGCCGTTCAGGCCGAGGAGAAAATCGTTCTGCTGACCTCCTGGTACGCCCAGGCGGAACAGGGGGGGTATTATCAGGCTCAGGCCACCGGGCTGTACAAAAAATACGGTCTCGACGTCGAGATCCGCTCCGGCGGACCGCAGGTCAACGGCATGCAGTTGCTGTTGTCGAAGCGGGCCGATGTGATCATCGGTTACGACCTGCAGCTGCTGGAAGGCATTCAGCGCGGCTTCCAGGCAAAGGCCATTGCCGCGCCCTTTCAGTACGATCCCCAGGGGCTGCTGACCCATGCCGATGTCACCTCCCTGCAGGGGCTGAAAGACAAAACCCTGCTGGTCTCCAGCTCCGGTCAGGCGACGTGGTGGCCGTGGCTGAAGGCGCAATACCAGCTGAGCGACGCGCAGGTTCGCCCCTATACCTTCAATATTCAACCCTTTGTCGTCGATGACGCTGTCGCCCAGCAGGCCTATGTCAGCTCCGAGGTGTTCCAGGTGCAGAAGGCCGGAGTGAAGGCGAACTTCTTCCTCTTTTCCGAGCACGGCTATCCCCCCTACGGCGGCATCCTTATCGCCCGCCCGGATACCATCGCCGAGCGTAAAGCGGCGATGGCGAAGTTTGTCCGCGCCTCAATGGAGGGCTGGGTGAGCTATCTCAAGGATCCGGCGCCGGGCAATGCGTTGATTAAGCAGGACAACCCGAAAATGACCGACGATCTGCTCGCCTGGGGCGTGACCCAGATCCGTGAGCATCACCTGATCGACGGCGGGGATGCCGCCAGCCAGGGCTGGGGGACGATGACCGACGCGCGCTGGCAGAAGACCCGCGACTTTATGGTCAGCGCCGGTCTACTGGCGGCGGCTACCGATTGGAAACAGGCCTACACCACCGAATTTGTTCAGGCCATGCAGGTTAAACCATGAGGAGCGACGCCATGTCATTAATTATTCAAAATGCCCATGCCATCCTCAGCGGTCTGCCCGGAGAGGCGGCGCGGCTGGCCGGGCCGGATATTCGCATCCGCGACGGCAAGATTGCCGCCATCGGCAGCCTGACGCCGCTGCCGGAAGAGCGACAGATCGATGCCCGCGACTGCGTGATCTATCCGGCGTGGGTGAACACGCACCACCATCTTTTTCAGTCGCTGCTGAAGGGCGAGCCGCAGGGGCTGAACCAGAGCCTGACGGCCTGGCTGAGCGCCACGCCGTACCGCTTTCGCGCGGCTTTCGATGAACATACCTTTCGTCTGGCGGTGCGCATTGGCCTGGTGGAGCTTCTGCGCTCGGGCTGCGCCAGCGTGGCGGATCACAACTACCTGTACTGGCCGGATATGCCTTTCGATACCTCGGAGATTGTCTTCAGCGAAGGGGAAGCGCTGGGGATGCGCATCGTCCTGTGCCGGGGTGGGGCGACCCAGGGCCGGGCGGTGGAACAGGATCTGCCGGTGGCGCTGCGTCCGGAAACCTTCGACGGCTATATGGCGGATGTCGAACGGCTGGTCAGCCGCTATCACGACCCCCGGCCCGAGTCTCTGCGCCGGGTGGTGATGGCGCCCACTACCGTCCTGCACTCCGCGCCGGGCGCCCAGCTGCGGGAGATGGCGAAGCTGGCCCGCCAGCTGGGGATCCGGTTGCACAGCCATTTATCGGAAACCGTCGATTATCTCGACGCCGCGCGGCAGAAATTCGCCATGACGCCGGTGCAGTTCTGCGCGGAACACGACTGGCTGGGAAATGACGTGTGGTTTGCCCATCTGGTGAAGCTGCTGCCGGAGGAGATTGCCCTGCTGGGCCGTACCGGAACCGGCATCGCTCACTGCCCGCAAAGCAACGGCCGGCTGGGCAGCGGCATCGCCGATCTGCTGGCGTTAGAGCAGGCCGGGGTCCCGGTCTCGCTGGGGGTGGACGGCGCTGCCTCGAATGAAGCGGCGGATATGCAAAGCGAAGCCCATGCCGCATGGCTGCTGCAGCGCGCGCGCAAGGGGATGCTGGCGCAGCCGCGCTACGCCGGGGGCACCTTTGAGGGTGGGGCCGATGCGGCCACGGTGGAGGATGTGGTGCGCTGGGGCAGCGCCGGAGGGGCGCAGATCCTCGGCTTAGCGCAGAGCGGCACCCTGCAGGTCGGCATGCAGGCGGACCTTGCCATTTACCGGCTGGACGATCCGCGCTACTTCGGCCTGCACGATATGGCCATTGGGCCGGTGGCCTGCGGTGGGCGCGCCGCGCTGAAGGCGCTACTGCTCAATGGCCGCCCCATCGTGGAAGACGACGCCATTCCCGGTCTCGACCTTGACGCGATGCGCCACGACGCGCTGGCTGCCGTCCGTACCCTCCAACAGCGCGCCGCTGTTTAACTGATAACAGGATAATGACGATGAACGCAACCACCCAGAATCAACGCTACGCCTTACAGGAACTGGAAAAAGAGGCGCTGATGGGCGCCGAGGGCGAAGAGACCTTCGCCCGCGAAGTGCGCTGTATCGACCTGTCGAACTTTGCCGCAAGAAAAAATGACATTGCCGAACAACTGTGGGAGGCGGCGGTGGAGATTGGCTTCTTCCAGGTCAGCCATCACGGTATTCCGCTGGCGGAGATCCGCCAGGCGTTCAGCATGACCGAGGCGTTTTTCGACCTGCCCGACGAGGTGAAGCGCCAGTATCCGCTGGCCGGTAACGCCGGCTGGGAAAGCAAAGCGCAGGTTCGGCCGTCGACTCGCACCCCGGATCAAAAAGAGTCGTATCAGATAACCCGGCCTCTGATGGCCGGGCGCTGGCCCAGCGATCGGGAGTTGCCAGCATTCCAGCAGACAATGCTCGGGTTTGAGTCGCAGTGCTGGCAGCTGGGGATGAAGATCCTCTCCTGCTTTGCTTTAAAGCTCGGTTTTCCGGAATCGTTTTTTACCACCGCGCACGATCCGCAGCGTGACACCTATCAGAGCACCTTGCGCATGCTGCATTACTATGCAACCGAGCAGTCGCAGCAGGGGATGTGGCGGGCCGGCGCGCACACCGATTTTGACTGTCTGACGCTGCTGTTCCAGCGCCCCGGCCAGGGCGGCCTGCAGGTTTGTCCCGGTAAAGACCGTGAAAGCCAGCAGTGGACCAGCATTGAGCCGCGCGAGGAGGTGATCACCTGTAATATCGGCGATATGCTGATGCGCTGGAGCGACGACCAGCTGCCGTCTAACTTCCACCGGGTGAGAAATCCGCTGCCCCATGAATATCAGGGGCCGCGCTACAGCCTGGCGTTTTTTTGCCAGGCCAATAAAGATGTCGAGATCCTCGGGCCGCAGAGGAAGTACCCGCCCATCAGCGCCGAGGATTATCTGCAGCAGCGGATCCAGGCCAATTTTGCCAAAGGGTAAGATGCGCTCTTGAATGGTATACCTGCCGCCGGCTTTCGCTGGCCGGGCGGCAGGATCTCCGGCGCTGAGCTTTTCAGGTGGTAGGGCTTGCCGATGCGGGTGACAAAGGTATCTCTGCCGCAGCTATAAAATCGATAAAACAGCGTATTCTTGGTGACAGGTAGCGGCTGGCGGGCCACAGGACCGAGAAATGCCCATCCTTGACGCAACACCCGGGCAACACCTCCTGCAGTTGTCCCTCATCCATTGCCTCGCGCAGGACAAAATCAGGCACATAAGCGATGCCCATCCCCGCCGCGCTTAAGCGAATGGCGGCCTCAATGTTATTGACCGTCATCACGGCAGCGGCCCTGAAATCTCCCGTCAGTCGCATACCGCGCAGTTCCCAGGGCTGGATCAGCCCCGTCGCGGGGAAGCGGAAAAAAATGCACTTGTGTGCCGCCAATTCCGCTGGTGAGCCGGGGGCGCTGTATTCCGCCAGATAGGCCGGGCTGGCGCAGAGCACAAAACGAAAACCCCCCAGCGTTCTGGCGATCAAGCGGGAGTCCGCTAATTCACCGCTGCGGATAGCGACATCAACCCCCTCATCGATCAGATTGACCAGCCGGTCGCTAAAGTCGAGATCCAGTTCAACCTGCGGATAAAGACGGCTAAAGGCGGTGAGGGCGGGGAGCAACAGGCGGTAGCCAATGACGGGCAGTGAAATCCTCAGTTTGCCGGTGGGCTGTGAGAGACTGCTGGTCAGCTCTGACTCGGCCTCCTGGATCTGCTCCAGGATACTCTGACAGCGGGTCAGAAATGCGGCCCCCTCCGCCGTCAGGCTGACGTTTCTGGTGCTGCGGTTGAACAGCCGGACCCCCAGTTTATGCTCAAGCCGGGCGACATTCTTACCCACCGCCGAGGCAGATATGCCCAGCAGCCTGGCGGCCTGAACAAAGCTTAGCGTTTCGGCGGTGCGGACAAAGGACGTCAACGAGGTGAGGCTGTCCATCGATTATAAACCTTATGTCTCTTAAGAAGATATTTTCAGTCTATTTATCGGCAATAACATCCGCAATAGGATGGCGACAGTTTATTCTTTCTTGCCGACTGATGAGGGCCGCCCGATGTTACTCCCCGCCAGAACACCTTCCCGATACGCCAGCGCCCTGGCCGCGCTTTCTGTCTTTATGGCGGCCTTGCTGCTGCCGTTAAGTTTTACCGGCGGCGTCATGACCACCCCCGCGATACAGCAGTCGCTGGGCGGCTCTCCCGCTGCGCTGTCGTGGCTGACCAATGGCTTTATGCTGACTTTCGGCAGCTTTTTGCTGGCCGCAGGGGTGGCGGCGGATGCCATCGACAGAAAACGTATTTTTATCGCCGGCGCCGCGCTGTTGTGCCTGAGCAGCCTGCTGTTTTGTCTGACGCACAATCTCTTCCTGTCAGGCGTGTTGAGGGCGCTGCAGGGCCTGGCCGCGGCGATGATTTTAGCCAGCGGCAGTGCGGCGCTGGCCCAGCTGTATGATGGCGCTCAGCGGACCAGGGCATTCAGCATCCTCGGCACGGTGTTCGGCGTTGGCCTGGCGTTCGGTCCGCTGCTGATCGGCTTCATGACCGACGCGGTGGGTTGGCGCGGCGTATACGCCCTGTTTGCGCTGCTCTCGGCGATAGTTCTGCTTATCGGTCTGGCGTATCTGCCCGCGGCAGAAAAAAGCGAGCCGCAGACACCCGACAACCTGGGCTTAACCCTGTTTACGCTGGCCCTGATGCTGTTTACTGCATCGCTTATGGTCATTCCGGCCCGCGGTTTTTTATCCCTGACCACGCTGGCCTTGCTCATCGCGTCGGGGGGGCTGTTCGTGGCGTTTGTCGTACGCTGCCGGAGGGTGAACAACCCGGTGCTGGAACTCTCCCTGCTGCGTCATCCGCGTTTTGTCGGCGTACTGTTGTTGCCTGTCGCCACCTGCTGTTGCTACGTGGTCCTGCTGATTATTGTTCCACTGCATTTTATGGGCGGAGAGGGGATGAGTGAGTCGCAGAGCGCACTGTATCTGATGGCGCTGACCACGCCGATGCTGGTTTTCCCATCCGTTGCGGCCCTGCTCACCCGCTGGTTTTCACCGGGGCAGGTGTCCACGGCGGGACTGATGATGGCCTCCGTCGGGTTGTTGTTGCTGGGCGATGCTTTTCACAGTAACCACCTCCCGCAACTGGTGCTGGCGCTGCTCCTCTGTGGGGCGGGGGCAGCGCTTCCCTGGGGACTGATGGATGGCCTGGCGATATCCGCTGTGCCGGTCGCCAAAGCCGGTATGGCGGCAGGCCTGTTCAACACCGTACGCGTTGCCGGC
Organism: Klebsiella sp. KPN54798; assembly: GCF_021184225.1. Lineage (NCBI taxonomy): Bacteria > Pseudomonadati > Pseudomonadota > Gammaproteobacteria > Enterobacterales > Enterobacteriaceae > Klebsiella > Klebsiella sp. KPN54798. The sequence goes on from NZ_CP089234.1 coordinate 2,383,126, forward strand.
GAGGGGATCGCCCTGGCGATAGTCTCCGCGGTATTAACGGCAAGCAATACCCTGACCCTGCAGAGCCGCGTACACGGGTATGCGCCTGAGGTGATTGACCGCGCCGCAGGCTGGCTGGGGGCCGGCAATATGCCGCAGGCGGCTGCGCTTTTGCCTGACTTTTCCCTCCGGGCGCTGCGCGAGAGCTATGACTCTGCTTATACGCTACTGTTTAGCGGGCTGGCGGTCGTCACCCTGCTGTGCGCCCTGATGGTCTGGCGGACGCTATGCCGGAAGGGGGGCGCTATCCAAACCCGCGACAGTGGATCCTGAACCCCCTTGATAGCGCGGTGGCGTCACGCTTCCCGGTCTGCTCAGCGAACCGGAACTGTTATTGTTTCGCTGACGGAATTATGCTGATTAGGGCGGCCATATGCGCCGCTCCGGCAACGGAAACTGTGACTGACAGGCGGCGGTATGGCGAGTGATACGGACCGGATTTATATCGAGATCCTGGAAACGGTGCTGATGGCCACCCTGGATCCTGATTTGTGGAAATCGGCGCTGCAGAAACTGGCGTTTCTCACCGGCAGCGCCTTGATGGAGCTCTTTAACGTCAAGCCCGCCGAAAACGCAGTGGCGGAGCTGCTGGTGCGGGGCATGACGCCTTACATCTGGGCGTATCTATCGCCACGATCGGAACCCACCTTAGCGCCCTGTACCAGAAAACCCATACTCGACATCAGGCAGAGCTCCTGCTGATTCTCCGCGTAATCGACGGCGAATGGTTTCGCTCGGTCAGGAATGATGGTCGCGCAGGAAAACGGTCAGCACCTCTTTCGGCGGCACGCCGCCGCATTCGCCAATCATCCAGCCCACCGCCCCACGGTGATAGGCGCCGTGAAAGAGCATGTGGTTCAGCATCTCCATCGCGGTCATATTGCCGTCGCCGCCGTCGACAAATTTGAAGGCGATACGTTCGTGGAAGTCGGCGGGGGTCATGGCGCTGACGTACTGAATGTATTCGTCCGTACAGGCGGTCATGGCCGTTTCCAGCTCATCAACGGTTGGCGTCTCAGGGGTATTCAGCGCGGTGTAGCCGTGCGGCCTGCCGCGCAGATTCGCCCGGAAAATCATATCAACGACATGGATATGGTTCATCAGCCTGATGGTCAGGTGACGCTTTTCGCCATGTACCGTTCCGTCAATCGCGCGGATCGCCTGTAAGGTGGCAAGGTCAATCCAGCGCTTGTATTTCAACAGCGTTACTACTGTGTCTTTGTCCATAGTCGGTCCCGGGTTGGTTGAACCGTTATCATACTGGTTATGCCGGTGAGCCGTCACTCACCGGCATCAGGCACAAAAAAGCCTCGCCGAGGCGAGGCTTTTCAATAAGCAGGTGATTTAGTCAAACACACCGTTAATCACGGCGGTGACGATCGCGGTGCTCAGGGCCACCAGCACCAGATCATCGCCGACCGCCCGCCATTCATAGCCCGGATAATAGGGCAGGTCGTTAATCATAGAAGCTGGCAGGGTCTTTTTGGCGATCCCCGGAGGGAGCGGTTTGCCGCGGGCGACATTTTTGGCGATACCCGGCGGCAGCGCCTGATAGCCGACCAGACCGTAGTTCACGGCAAGGGAGCGCGCCCGTGAGAAGCTAATATCGCTGTCGACGTGGTCGGGCTTGCCGTAGTTTTTCCGTTTGCCGTGATCTTCAGTGGACTGGCCTTTATTTTGCCCTTTATTGCCATGGTCGCCACTGTTACCGTTGTTACCATGATTGCCGCTATTGCCATGGTTACCACTGTTCCCGTGATTACCACCGCCGTTGCCATTGCCATTACCCGGGTTGGCATACGCTGGCGCGGCCATGACGGCAAGGGAAATAACCGCCGCCAGTGCTGTTTTGAGAGTGCGACGCTTAAGCATGATGTTGATACCTTAACAGGGAGTACACGCTTAAAAAATAAGATAAAGCTATACCCCAGGCAATCTCATGTTGTCTTATTTTTTTGCCCTTATTTAATTAGCGGCGGGAAAAGGGTAGCGGGACGCGGACGAGCAATTCCATTGCTGCGTTTTGACAGACGGGCGACCGCGCCCCGCTAAATATCTTGCCGGGAGGATCGCTCCCGGGCGTGGAGAAAAAATGCCCGAAGCCATTGGGCAAAAGAGTACAAAGATGTTCCGCTTCATTTATCGCGCGTCTCACAAGACGGGGCGGATAGTAAATCCTGGCGCTGCCGCGCACAATCGGTCGGTTGTTTAGAAATAAATAACCCCATCGACCGCGCTCAGGATGCGACCCAATGACAGGCGACCCGATGGCCCGGGGCCACCTCGCGCAGCGCCGGAGGCTCTCTGCGGCAACGTTCGCTGGCCAGCGGGCAGCGGGATGAAAAGCGGCAGCCGGCGGGGGGATTGGCCGGATCCGGGATCTCGCCTTGCACCAGCGCCTGCGGTTCGCTGTGCGGGTCGAGGGTCGGCACCGCAGCCAGCAGGGCGCGGGTGTAGGGATGGAGGGGGCGGCTGAACAGCGCATCGCGGCTGGCGCTTTCCACCAGTTGCCCGAGATACATCACCGCCACATCGTCACATAAATGCTCCACCACCCCGAGGTCGTGGGAGATAAACAGAAACGTGACGCCGCGGTTGTCGCGCAGGTCGGAAAACAAATTGATGATCTGCGCCTGAATCGACACATCAAGGGCCGAGATGGGTTCATCGGCGACGATAAAATCCGGGTTGAGGATCAGCGCCCGGGCAATACCGATCCGCTGACGCTGGCCGCCGGAAAACTGATGCGGGAACCGGGCATAGTGTTCCGGCGCCAGGCCGCAGATCTTCATCACGTCGATCACCCGGTCATATAGCTCATTGCGGGCGCACAGTTTGTGCTCCAGCATGGCTTCGCCAATCGCGTCGCCAATACGCAGCCGCGGGTTCAGCGAGCTATAGGGGTCCTGAAACACCAGCTGCATCTTGGGCCGGATAGCGCGCAGGGCAGGCGCGGTCAGGTCGGCCAGCTCCTGACCGTGAAATTTCACGCTGCCGGCGCTCTTCTCGTACAGGCCAAGCAGGGTCCGGCCGACGGTGGTTTTACCGCTGCCGGACTCGCCCACCAGGCCAAAAATGGTGCCCGGACGGATATTAAAGCTGACGCCGTCCACCGCGCGAAGCTCGCCGGTCTGCTGACCAAACAGGCCGTCGCGTAGCGGAAAATATTTTTTCAATCCATCCACTTCAATGACATAGGGTTCGCTCATGCTGTCACCTCCGCAAATTCGCTATAAAAGCAGGCAGCACGTTGGCGGTCGCCGAGCAGCGGCGGAATCGCCTCCCGGCAGCGCGCCGTCGCCCGCTCGCAGCGCCCGGCAAAGGCGCAGCCCGCCGGCAGGGCGGCCAGATCCGGCACCTGGCCGGGAATTGAGTACAGCCGCCGACGCCGCTCACCGGGCACCGGTCGGGAGGCGATCAGCCCCCGCGTGTAGGGATGCTGAGGATGCCGTAGCACTTCCGCGGTGGCGCCTTGTTCCACAATTCGTCCGGCATACATCACCACCACCTGCTCGGCCATCTGCGCGATCACCCCCAGGTCGTGGGTAATCAGCATCATCGCCATCTGGCTGGCCCGGGCCCGATCCCGCAGCAGGCGTAGGATCTGCGCCTGCACGGTCACGTCGAGCGCGGTGGTGGGTTCGTCGGCGATCAGCAGTTTGGGCCGACAGCTCAGCGCCATGGCGATCATCACACGCTGCAGCATGCCGCCGGAAAGCTGGTGAGGATAGCGGGTCATCAGGCTGTCCCCGCGCGCCAGGCCGACCTCGCTTAACAGCTGGATGGCCTGATGCCAGGCGGCTTTCGGCGTGGCGCCGAGGTGGCGGATCGGCGGTTCGCACAGCTGCTCCCCGATGGTCAACACCGGGTTGAGGGCCGACATCGGTTCCTGAAAAATCATTGCCAGCTGGTGACCGCGCAGATCGGCCATCTGTCTGGCTTTCAGCCGCAGCAGATCGCGGTCCGCGAAGCGGATCTCGCCGCCGTCGATGCGCGCCGTCTGCGGCGGCAGGAGGCCCATCAGCGCCATGGCGGTGACGCTTTTGCCGCAGCCGGATTCACCCACCACGCCAACGGTTTGCCCGGCCTGAATGGTGAAAGAGACCTCCTGCACCGCGCGCACGCGAGAGCGTTCGCCGGCGAAAGAGACGGAGAGATGATTAAAGGAGACTAACGGCGTGGTCATTTCAGCCTCGGTTTCATATTGGGATCCATGGCGTCGCGCAGGCCATCGCCCAGCACGTTGATGGCGATCACGGTGATAAAGATGGCGATGCCCGGCGGCATCCACAGCCAGGGGCGACGCTGGAAATCGATCAGACTGTTAGCGGCATCCATCATATTGCCCCACGACGGCGTCGGCGGCACCACGCCGAGGCCGAGATAGCTCAGCGCGGATTCACTGAGAATGGCGTTGGCGACGGCCATGGTCGCCATCACCACCAGAATCGGAATGGTATTCGGCAGCAGGTGGCCAAACAGCCGGCGACGCGCCGACAGGCCCAGCACCTGGGTGGCCAGCATAAAATCGCGTTCGCGCAGGGAGAGACATTGCCCGCGCACCAGCCGCGCCAGTCGGGGCCACTCCAGCAGGCTGAGCATCACCACCACCATATAAATGCGCGAGTCCGGCGAAAAATCGAGCTCAGAAAGCATCGCCCCGGCGACGATCAATAGCGGTAACCCGGGGATAGTCATCACCAGGTCGGCCACGCGCATGATCAGTTTGTCGGTTAACCCGCCGACGTAACCCGAGAGGGCGCCGAGCAGGTAGCCGAGGCACACCGACATCACCATGGTCAGCAGGCCGATAATCAGCGAGATGCGCCCGGCCAGCAGCAGGCGGGTGTAGACATCGCGACCGAGGAAATCGGTCCCCAGCCAGTGTTCCGCCCCGGGCGGCTGGTTGATGCTCAGGGCGTCGGTGGCATCATCACTCCACGGCGACCAGACGGGCCCCAGCACGCACCACACCGCCATCACCGCCAGCAGGAGCAGGCAGAACATGGCCAGCCGGTTACGGCGCAGCTGTCGCCACCCCTGGCGCCAGGGAGAGGGGGTAATGTGCGCCAGCGCCGGGATAGCCGCCTGCCGCTGGCGGCGACGGGAAGCTAAGTAAGACAGGATCATCATGACCTCACCCGAATACGCGGATCGGCCCAGGCGTACAGCACGTCGGCGAGCAGATTCCCGACGATCGTCAGCACCGCCAGAAACAGGGTAAACCCCATCAGTACCGGATAGTCGCGGGCGGCCAGCGAGTCGATATGAATGTGGCCCGCCCCCGGCCAGTTGAATACCTTTTCGGTAATGATCGCCCCGGAGAACAGCCCCGGCAGCTCGAAGCCCAGCAGGGTGATAATCGGCAGCAGGGCGTTGCGCAGGGCATGTTTGAGGATCACCGTGCGCTCCTGCAACCCCTTGGCGCGGGCGGTACGGATAAAATCCATTTTCACCACGTCGAGCATACTGGCGCGCACATAGCGCGTCAGGCTGCCCGCCTGCAGCATCACCAGCGCCAGCACCGGCAGCGCCAGATGGGCAGCCACCTGCAGCACATACTGCCAGCCGCTCTCGTCGCTGCCGGTATTGGTCATCCCGCCTACCGGCAGCCAGTGGAGATCGACGGCGAACCATTTAATCAGCAGCAGGCAGAGGAAAAAGGTGGGGAACGACATGGCGGCAAACACCGCGACGCTCACCAGATGATCAAACCAGGAGCCAGGGCGCAGGGCAGAAACCACGCCCACCGCCAGGCCGATGCCCCAGTAAAAGACCAGCGCGACGCTGGCCAGCAGAAAAGAGTTCCAGATGTACTGGTTGAGCAACTGGCTGACCGGGATCTGATACTGCAGCGAAAAGCCTAAATCACCGCGCAGCAACTGTCCCAGCCAGTGGAGGTAGCGGGTCAACAGCGGCTGGTCGAGGCCGTAGATCGCCTTCAGCTCCGCGGCGCGGGCGGCGGTCAGGGTGATATTGCCATCGATAAAGTCGCCGGGGGTTTTGGCAAACAGCAAAAAAATAATGAAGGAGGCCAGCAGCAGTATCGGCAGCGTTTGCAGCAGGCGCCTCAGGATGAAATTTCTCATGACGGTCTCACATCAGCCGTCGGTTAACCCGGCGGCCAGGGATTTATTTGACGATTTTTACATCCGGCAGGCTGCCGGTCAGGCCGTTGTAGATATCCGGCTTAAAGCCGCTGACGCGGGCGCTGCTGGCGGAAAGGATCTCGCGATAGCCGAGCAGGATCACCGGCGGATCGTCGGCCAGCACTTTATACAGCTGGTGGTAGATCGGCTTGCGCTGTTCGATGTCGAGCACCGCGTTGCCGGCGTTAATCAGCTTATCGACTTCCGCGTTATGGTAGCCGGACTCTTTAGCTTCGCTGCTGTAGAAATCCCATACCCCGTCGTGCGGGTCGTTGAGGGTGCTGGTGCTGAACGAGGCCAAATCGTAATTTCCGGCTTTGCGCTGCGCCATCAGGGCGTTGAAATCCACCACCTGCGGCTTCAGCAGCACGCCAATCTGCCGCCAGTTCTCCTTGGCGATGGGGATCAGCGCATCGTTGAGCACCTTCTTGCTCACCAGCAGGGTCAGCTCCAGGCGCTGGCCGTCTTTGGCGCGGATACCGTCGGCGCCTGGTTTCCAGCCGGCCTCATCCAGCAGCTTTTTGGCCTGTGCCGGATCGTAAGGGTAAGGGTTGACGCCTTCAGCGTTAAAGGCCCAGGAGATCGGCGCGATCGGTTCGATGGCGACTTTGCCGTATCCTTGATAGACCACGTCGATCAGCTTCTGCCTATCCAGGCCGTAAATCAGCGCCTGGCGCACCCGCTTATCCTGTAGCGCCGGGCGATGCACGTTGAATTCCACCTGGCTGTAGTCGCTGGAGCCGTAAAGATTAATATTGGCGAAGCCGAGCATCTTCAGTTGCTCAATATCGTCGGGGCGCGAGGTAAAGGCGTCGTAGTCGGTCTCCCCGGTCTGGAACAGCTGGAAGTTGGTGGACGGATTGGTCACGCGATAGATAAAGCGCGGCGTTGGCGGCGTCCCACGGTAAAAATGGCTATTGGCATGGAAGCGTATTTCCTGACCGGGAATATATTTGTCGTACACGTAAGGGCCGTTGCCCAGCGGCTTGCCGTGCAGTGAGCGCAGATAGTCGAGATTCCCCCGCTGATACCCTTTGCCGTACCAGGCTTTCGACAGTACAGGCCCGCCAATTTTGGCCAGCGTGGTGGCGCCTGGCTGCGTGGTGGTCACCTGCAGGGTGAGCGGGTCGATGACCTTCAGGCCGCTGACGCTGTCAGCCTTGCCGGCTTTGTAGTCCGCCCCGCCGGCGATATTGGCCAGGGTGATGTCGGTATCGCCATCATAGCTGGGGTCGAGCAGGACCGTCAGGGTAAAGGCGACATCTTCCGCCGTCAGCGGTGAGCCGTCGCTAAAGGTGAGACCAGGGCGCAATTTGATGGTATAGACTTTGTTATCCGGGCTGACCGTCCAGCTCTCCGCCAGTCCCGGGACCAGCTTGCCCTGGCTGTCCCAGTCGATCAGGCGTGAAAAAATGACGTTAGTCACGTTCTCATCCCAGCCGTTGATGAAAAAGTAGGGGTTAAAGATCCCCTGCGGCTCGGAGATCCCGGCCACCACCGTGTCTGTGCGCAGTTTGGCGCTGGCCGGGATCTGGCTGGCGTCGCTGGCCGGGGTGATGCCTTCTTTCAGGATCACTTCCGCATGGGCAACAGAAGAAAATGCTACCACGCCGCCGAGCAGGGCCACTTTTAGCGCCAGGGCGAAGCGGGTTTGTCTGGTTTTTAATCCTTGTTGTAATCTGGACAAAAGTGCTACCTCATCAAATGATTGCGTGGTTATTTACAATTCATGACGAAAGATAAGAGGCGCACTTCGCCCTGTCTAACACTGAAACGCTATGATTTATAACTAATTATCCTTAGCAAAGGATCGGCAATATAATCCCATTTTATGGCTATGAAGCAGTGGTTTCCGCTGTCTGATGATGGTTGGTCAGCATGCTGTCTGCGACCCAGTTTTTCAATCGCGAGGTTCTGAACAGGCGTCACACCTGCGCGGTATTCGCCGGCTGAAAGGGAACGATGATAGTGGCCCCGTACCGACCGCCGTGCAGGGAGTAAGGCTCCCTGGCGGTCAGTTCCGGGCAGACGTTAACGCTCCTTCGCCGCTGGGGGAAGCAGGGAGGGTGCGGTTTCGGTTAGCGGCAACCAGAGCCGCTCGGGGTCATTAAATCCCTCTTCGACAAGGGCATAAAAGCGGCTGGCGTGGAGACCATCGACGAAGGCATGGTTAAACCGCCCGGCCACCGGGATAACGCCATTCTGCAATTTTCCCCAGGTGAGCGCGGGGACCGCCGCGCCGACGGCATATTCCGCATGGGTCATCGAGGTGAAGTGGAGCCATGGCAGACAGCTGGCGCAGATAAAATGCTCGCCATCGACGATGAGCGGCGCCGGGGATGTCTCTCTTGCCGCGACAATCTTCGGCGTGGCCGCGGCGCTGAAGGCGGTGAACTCGGGAGCATTGTCGCACCACACCTGACGGAATCCCTCTCCGACGGTCATCACCGGCGTCATTACTGCCAGACTGTCATATTCAATCACCTCATCGTTCCGCACTCGCTGGCGTAGCTGCGGTACCCCGTTGGCCGCGCGCAGCAGGGCATAGAGCGCGAGCTGAAAAAACGAGACCCGACGGTCCTTCGCACATTCGTACAGGCGCTGCGCCGCTATCGGCACGCAGAGATTAAAGCTGGGGTTGGCGAATTGGCGGTAAAAAGTGAAATGGTCCCGGCGGGGCCAGGATGCGGTGTCGATAATCCGGTAATGTGCCATGGATGCCTCCTGAATACTGGCGTTCTGCTGACTATGCGACGATTTCGATCAGGTTGCCATCGGGATCGGCGATCACCGCCTCATAATAGCCGTCGCCGGTGGTGCGCGGCGGCGAGATCAGTATTCCGGCGGCCCCGGCGCGTTGGGCGATGGCATCGACCTGTTCCGCCCCGCCCACCGAGAGGGCCAGATGCGCCCAGCCGGTATGGTTATTATCCGCGCAGGCCTGCTGCAGGCCAGGCTTGGTCATCAGCTCGATCACCACCTCGTCGTCGATAGTAACAAAATAGGAGGCAAAGCCGGGGTTGGTCTGGCTAAGGTATTTTTCATTGATGCTGGCGGCAAAGAAGTCCACCCAGAAGCGGGCCTGGACGTCGAGCTGTTGGGTCCACAGGGCGAAATGGGCAATTTTCATGGTAAACCTCCGGGCAGGAACGTTGACAACCAGAGCAGGGCAGACGATCATGCTTGCTACTGCTCGGTTTTGATCATTTAAGGATTGTGTTATGCTCGATTATGCTGCTTTCCCTCAACAGCGACAAGCGCTGATTTGCCAGATCCTGCAGGAAAACGGCAGAGTGGTGTGCGCGGAGCTGGCGGCGCGTCTTCAGGTGTCGGAGCATACCATCCGCCGCGATCTGCATGAGCTCAGCCGCGAGGGATTCTGTAAAAAGGTGTATGGCGGGGCGGTGCTGAGTCTGCCGGAAGCGGGGGATTACAGTGAGCGGAAAGATAAAAACCGCGCGATAAAGCTCAGGATCGCGCAACAGTGTGCCCGGCTGGTGAAGCCCGGCGGCACTATTTTCATTGATACCGGGACCACCAATCTGGCGATGGCCGAGGCGCTGCCCACCGAGCTGGCGCTGACGGTGGTAACGAACTCGCCGGAGATCGCCGCGGTACTGGTGAAAAAACCGCTGTATGACGTGGTGATCCTTGGCGGCCAGGTACAGCGAGCGAGCGGCGGTTGCGTCGGCGCCGCGGCGGTGGCTCAGGTGCAGGGCATGTTATTCGACCAGGGGTTTATCGGCGGCTGCGCGATGGCGCCAGAGTCGGGCCTGACCGGCTTTGACTATGCCGACTGCGAGTTCAAGAAAGCGGTCATTAAACAGTGCAGCGAGATTATTGTTGGTCTGACTTCGGATAAAATTCCGGCAGCAGCGCGGTTTGTGGTGGCCGCCAGCAGCGATATCGATGTGCTGGTGGTGGAAGAGAATATCAGTCGCGAATATCGCGTTGCCTTTCAGCAGCACGATATTCGCATCTATACCGTGTAACCCGCTAGCGGGTGAGGGAGGTGGCGATAAGCCGCAGGCCCAGCGCCCCCAGCACCGTCGCGGTGGCGATGTCGATCCGCCGCTTCAGCCGCAGGTAGACGCGCCGCGGGCGGTCGGCAGACAGCACCAGCGCCACCAGCGAATACCAGCTGACGTCGATCAGAAAGCTCATCAGCGGCACGATGTAATAGAAGGCGGTGGGGATCTGCGCCGGCAGCAGGGCGGTAAAAATTGAGGCGAACACCAGCGCCGTTTTGGGATTGCTGAGCTGAGTATACAGCCCGTCGCGGAAGGTCTTCAGCAAAGAGCGGTTGCCGGCCATCCCGCTGGCGGAAAAATCCATCGGCTGCGCCGACCCGCGAAAAATTTTATAGCCCAGCCACAGCAGATAGAGCCCGCCCGCCACCTTCAAACCAATAAACAGCTCCGGCACCGCGGTGAGCACCTTCTGCAGGCCCAGCATCGCCATAATGGAGAAAATGGCCGCACCGGCGCCATTACCGAGGGCGGTCACCATACCGTGCAGACGCGAGCGAGCGACGGCATTGCGCGCGACAAAAATAAAGCTTGGGCCGGGACTGATCACGCCCATGATCAGCACCGCGGCAATGGCCATCAGGCTGGATAGGAACATAGCGACTCCTGTTATGTCCGCCGCAGGCAGGCGGTCGGTAACGTGTGGACGGTTGGAGCAGACAGAGTAGCAAACTGGTTCAGGAAAGCACGTCAAAAAGGTGTGTATTAGACGGGGAGAAGCAGGCGTTGGCGGCGCGCGTTTTCTGCGCAACTGTTTGAATAACGATTCCCATTCTTGTCATCGATGGTAAACTGAATAACTGTGATCTTTGTCATACCGTAATAACTACAGAGAAGAGACACTGCTATGCAACATATCATTGAGGGCTTCCTCAACTTCCAGAAAGAGATCTTCCCCCAGCGTAAAGAACTCTTCCGCAGCCTGGCCTCCAGCCAGAATCCCAAAGCGCTTTTCATCTCCTGTTCTGACAGCCGTCTGGTGCCGGAACTGGTTACCCAGCAGGAGCCGGGACAGCTCTTTGTCATTCGTAATGCCGGGAATATCGTGCCGTCTTTCGGGCCGGAGCCGGGCGGCGTTTCCGCGACCATCGAATATGCCGTGGTTGCGCTGGGCGTGACGGATATCGTGATCTGCGGCCATTCCAACTGCGGCGCGATGAAAGCGATCGCCACCTGTCAGTGCCTTGAGCCGATGCCGGCGGTGTCTCACTGGCTACGCTATGCCGATGCCGCGAAAGCGGTGGTGGAAAAGAAAACCTGGGCTAGCGAAACCGATAAGGTCAACGGCATGGTGCAGGAAAACGTCATCGCCCAACTGAATAACATCAAGACCCATCCTTCGGTGGCGGTTGGTCTGCGCGACCATACCCTGCGCCTGCATGGCTGGTTCTACGACATCGAAACCGGCGATATTCAGGCGCTGGATAAAAATACGAAATCCTTTGTTTCGCTGTCGGAAAATCCGGACGTCTTTTTCGAATAAAGTCTTTCCAGGGCACGGAGGCCCTGCAAACCCTCACCACGCCACGCAAATTTTGCCAAAATGGGCGCCGCTTTGCAGACAGCGGAAGGCCTCCGACTGATTCGCGGCGACAGACCTCTCCGCTTTACGCCGACAAGCCGCAGATAATCCAGCCAATCGGGTATTTATTGCTATCCGGCTCTTTTTGTGCTGAGAGTCAGTATTGTCCGGGATCCGGCGAATGCCGCATGGACCTGCCGGGAAAGGTCAGGAAGGAGGAAAAACTAAAGCGCCGTCCAGGCGGCGCTTTAGGAAACGTTTAGGGGCAAGGGTTTATTTGCTCAGTTCAGCCGTCATATGAACACGGTTGTTAAACTGGGCGCTGGTAATTTTATAGGATGCACCCTGTTCTGCGGCCTGGGCGGCAATTTTAGCTTCCGCGCGGTCCAGCGTGGAGGCAGTGGCGCTGACGCTCTGAGCAAAGCTGGCAGCAGAGAACAGAGACAGCGCAGCAACAGCAACGAAAGTTTTGATGAATTTCATGGTCGTATTCCTTAATTTGGTGTCTGATAAAGGGCCTGTTGCCCTGATGTGATAAAGAATACGCTTGATTGCTGGAGCCTAAAATCAAAACAATTTGCGAAACTCTTTCAAATAATATGAATGATTTTCCGCCAGCCTCGAGGCTGCGCGCGGCGGCAGGGTTGCATTAGCTGCTGTGGTCAGGCATCGGAGGTCGACAGACAGGCGACTAAAAGAGAGCCTGTCGGTCATGAAATGATGAAAATGGCTATGACTGACCAGGCGGAAATTCACTTTAATCCTTTCCAGGCCGTTATAGACCCGCTTGCGATTAATCCCCAGCGTAGCGGCCATTTGATGAACCGACTGACCCTTCATGGTGGCATCAATCATCCGCATCTCCAGGCGGTTGAGCGGGGCTCGTTGACGGAAAGAAACGCTCTGACGTTGGTGACGCGGCACGAGTGGCCAGCGGCGCTCGGCCAGGCAGCGCAGAAGGCGGCTCACTTCACGTACCGCTTCGCGCTGGCTGACCCACAGTAGGGAATCCGCGAAAAAGGGGCGTCCGCGCCTTACGTTGCCGGCTGACGTAAAGCCAATGACCAGGCCCTGAAAGTGCTGAGCGATTTCAGCGGCAGCCAGGTAATCATGATAGTTTTCCAGTGACAAAATAATCACATCCAGCCCGGACAGTTCTGGAAGATGGCTGAGGGGCAGGGAGTGAATAACCTTTAATTCGGGCGCTGTTTTCTGAATATCCCGAAAACACTGGGCGATACCGATATTAAAATTAAATATTATTGCTGTGAATTAAAATATTCAACGAATAAACCCTGTTGCTGGCGATGTAAACGGCGCGGGGAGGGGATTAGCTGCGTACCAGAAGCTTATTCATATCAGCAGGCGAAGTGTTTATATAATTCATCATCCCCGGCGGTTTGTATGAATAAATTTCGGCTACGTAAACGTTATTAATATAATACCCCGCGCACTTAACGCGGATGATTAACGCGCTCTCCACGCCAGCCTGGTGTAAGCGAGACTTTAAGCTCTGAATAACCTGCCATAGGCGCTGCGCGGAAGGGCGGAGATTATTTTTTTCCCAAACGTTAATCATTAACTCTTCATCGCTGACCAGACGTTCTCTGCCGTGCGCCAGCAGGTACTCCAGTAAACAGGCCATGGTGCTGCGTAGCTGGACTTGCGTCCGTGTCCCGCGCAGCGTGATAATTTCCCGATGATGCAGGCAGTAGAAAATATTATCCGCTAACTTATAGCCAAGTAGTTTATAGCCTTTAGTCATCCACCACTCCCTGACAAATCCTCTTCTTGCCGGTGCAGAGTACCTGCCCGCTGCTGACTGACCAAGTGAATTTTATCAGTTAGAATAATCAAAACAAATAACCACACAGCCATACATAACTAGAATAAAAATCTGATAATATCGCTTGATTCTGTTGTATTATGCGGTATAGGAAAAGTCTTAATCAGGCGACTGGCGAAGGTAAGCGCTTGAAAATATAGGTGGCATCGAAAAATAAATGCACTTAAATTGATTTGGATCAATTTAAGCTATTTCTGAGGGCGATGACCATTTACATTCTAAAACAAAGATTGAAATAACTTCCGTTACGCGGTGATACGCTAATTCTGAACTTGTGGAACTACCCAGGGAATGGTTCATTACTTTTCAGGAGCGTTTTTATGGTCATTGCAACTCGTAAGCCTCTGTGCAACAAACGCTGGTCGGCCAGCCCGGCCTCCCAGGATCTTCAGTTGACTCAGCTACGTCACCCGTGGGTCGCCACCAAAGCTAGCTGCAAAAGTAAAAAAGGCTGGAAGAGCCGCGGTTAACGGCTCGTCCACTTTCCCGGACAAAACGCCCCGGTCGTGCTCATGCCGCGACCGGGGTTTTACTGTGGTCATTGTTCTGCTCAACGATCACACCGAACGCAGACAATAGCCTGAGGCGGTGTTCTCCACTCTGGCGAATCCCGGCAGGCCAAGATGCATACCGGCAATCAACCACCGTTCGCTGGCGGCCTGGCGTAGCAGGATCTCCCTGGTACGCCGGGCCTGTTCAGGATCGACGTCGAAGGCGACCGAGGCTTCTGGCCGCGCAGACTGAATGGACGGGAAATGGACGATATCCCCCCAGATCAGCAGCGAGGTATCGCCCGCTTCGAGACGATACCCGGTATGCCCGGGCGTATGGCCGGGCAGAGGGCACGGGCGGATCCCGGCGATCACCTCCTCATCATCAACCCCGCTGATTTGCGCCGCGCAGTTCGCCAGTACACGGCGAACAAGCAGCACGTTGCGCCGGCCGCGATCGCTGGCGTTGTCGAACGTGGATGTTGCCAGCCAGTAAGCGCTTTCCCGCGTAGGCAGGAACACCGTGGCGTTGGGATACGCTGGCGTACCAGCGGCGGACAGCAGGCCGCCGATATGGTCCGGATGGGCGTGGGTGAGAAGGATGGCGTCGATCTCCTCAGGACCAACGCCGAGCCGCGCCAGATTGGCGATAAGTTCGCCGCCAACGCCATTGGCTCCGCCGGTGCCGGTATCCACCAGCACCGTATTCCCGCGACCGCGGATCAGATAGGCGCCAATCGCAATGGTCTCCGGCGAGGCTAATCCTGAATGCCGCTGCAGATGCTCCGCCTCCTCCCGCGAGATACCCGAGAGTAAGGACAGCGGCGCTGACATCAGACCATCACTCACGGCAGTCACCGTCAGGTCGCCAGCGGTCAACGTATAAAAGGGAGCAGGTGACATGGCGACCTCACGCGCGCTGCGCCGGGTTGCGTAACCGGGCGGTGATGGGCTGATAGATAAAGACGGCGGCAGTCGTGGCCAGGTGATGCAGGTTGTCTCGTGGGAGGATGGCGGCATACCGGGTTTGTTCGGTCGCCAGGCCGCCTGGCTGCAGGTGTATCGGCGCAGCGACGGGCAAGTCCTCCGCGGTATCGCCCAGCAGCAGCACTTCATCCGGGGCAACCTCCCGCAGCGTATTATTCGTTAGATAGAGGTGGCGATGCCAGTCGGCGATCGCCGATTGCCAGCGGGCAAAATGGCCGCCGCCGTTGCGGCGGTAGGCGTCGCTGTCGATGACGGTAGCATCGTGGATATCGTGCAGCGCTAGGTAGCAGGGGCAGCCCTCGCTGAGAGCGCGGAAGCGCTGGGAGGCGTAGAAACCGGGCACAGAGACCAGCGCCGGTAGTTTTTCCTGATTGTAAAAGGTATTCCACGCCGCTTCGCTTTGGGGATCGGTGTAGGCGCATTCGACGACATAGAGCATAGTGACCTTGATGAACAGATGATGTGGCGCACAAGGCGCTTTAGTGAGTTTTCATCATCCTATCGGCTAAAAATGGCGCTGAAAAACGATGTTAATTCAAGGGTTAGTGATATTCTGTCACTGACTTTCGGTGAGCCTGCACAAGGAGCATTGGCTATGCGTCGTAAAATCCCCAGCAGCGCTGCGCTACTGGCTTTTGAGGCCGCGGCTCGTCACGGCAACTTTGCCCGCGCGGCGGCGGAGCTCGCGTTAACGGAAGGGGCCATCAGCCGGCAGATTGCCCGTCTGGAAGCGCTCCTCGACAGTAAACTCTTCGACAGGACGGGGAGCCGGGTGCGGCTCAATCCGGCAGGCGCCCGCTACGCTCGTCAGGTCCGCGAGATCCTCGCTCGTCTGGAACGGGACACCCATGACGTCAGCGGGATGCCCGTCGATGGCCGCAGCCTGGAGATCGCCGTGCTCCCCACCTTCGCCAGCCGCTGGTTAATTCCCCGGCTCGGGCGCTTTGCGGCGCAGCATCCGCATATCGTGGTCAATATCGCCGCCCGCAGCGATCCCTTCATTCTGCCGGGAAGCGGATTTGATGCCGCCATCCATTTTGAACACCCGGCGTGGACCGGAATGGAGGTGACGTTTTTATTTGCGGAGTATTTGCTGCCGGTCTGCCATGCTGCGCTGCTGACGGATGACGATCTTCCGGGGCTGCTTAACCGGCTAACGCGCATTCACCGGCGGCAAAACCCGGACGCCTGGCTGCACTATGCCCGCGAGTGCGGTCTGGCGCTGGATAACCCCGCTCAGGGGCCGCGCTACGATCTGCATGAGATGGCGATCGCCGCGGTACTTAGCCAGCAGGGTGTGGCACTGGTGCCGAAGATGTATGTGGAAAGCGAGCTGAGCGCCGGAACGCTGGTTGCCCCGTGGCCGGGCTCCCCGACGCTGGCTAAGCGCTTCTGTTTGATCAAACCCGGCGGCGGGGAGGGGGAGCCAGCGCTGCAGATGTTTGAGCGCTGGCTGCAGACGGAGATTGCGGCAGGTTAAGTCAGAGCTGGTCGGGAGACATTTAGCGCCGCCCGCTGGCGGGCATATTTGCCCGGCGATATCCCGGTATAACGGGTAAAAGCTACGCTGAACGCGCTGGCCGAGCCATAGCCGATGCGCTCGGCGATATCCGCAATGCTGATGCCCGTCTCGCTCAGCCACTGCATGGCCAGGGTCATTCGCCAGCCTAACAGATAGCCCATCGGGGTCATCCCGGTCAGGTCGGTAAAGCGTTCAAATAACGTCGAGCGAGACAGCGCGCAGTCGGCGGCCAGGGCGTTGACCGTCCAGCGTCTGGCGGGGGCCTGATGCAGCAGACGGATTGCCTGGGCGACCCGCGGGTCGCTCAGCCCGCGCATCAGACCGGGGGTCGCGAGCGTGCCGGAGGAACGGATGGCCTCGATAAAAAGCAGCTCAACCATCCTCGCCAGAACGAAAGATTTGCCCGCGCGATCCGCCTGCGCTTCCTCTTTCAGCAGCCCGACAAAGGTGGCCAGCCGCGGTTGATTGCGGACCACCACAAAGGCTGGCAACAGCGAGGCCAGCAGGCTGGCGTTCGTTGAACCGGAAGCGCAGTGGCCAATCAGCGCCTGCATCTGCGCAGGCTGGTCGAGGGCGCCCAGCCGAAAGTGTCCCTCCGCCAGTTGCACCGGGATGGTTTCCAGCGCCGGTGAAGGGGGCGGGGTCAGGCTGGTTAGCGAGAAGCGGTACGCCGCCGGGATCAGAATAAAATCCCCAGCGCGCAGGATCTGCGGCTCATGCTGGTCAATTTCCAGCCGACAGCCGCCTTCCAGCACGACGCCATAAAATGACAACCCCTGATCCGAGCGCCGGACTCGCCAGTCTCCCGCCCCCTCGATGGTTTTGGTCAGCACCGCTCTGAGATTTAACATCGCGATGACCTCCGCCAGCGGATCGCTCATTTCCGGACTCCTGCTAAAGAATGATGGATTATTGACCCTATATCGTCCGGCACGGCCTGTCTATGATCAAAAGGAAGAAGCCATTCGGAGACAGAGATATGCAAACGATAATGATCACCGGCTGTTCATCGGGTTTTGGCCTGGAGACGGCGCGTTATTTTCTCGAGCAAGGCTGGAAGGTTATTGCCACGATGCGCGCTCCGCAGGAAGGTGTGTTACCCGCCAGCGACCGCCTGCGGCTGGTACGTCTTGACGTCACTTCGGCGCAGAGTATCGCAGAGGCCATTGCCGAAGTCGGAGAGATTGATGTGCTGGTTAACAACGCCGGGGTGGGGATGCTTAATGCCCTGGAGGGCGCCCCGCGCGAGGCGATAGCCAACCTGTTTGCCACCAATACCCTGGGAACGATTGCCATGACCCAGGCGGTGATCCCCCGGTTCAGAGAGCGCCGAAGCGGGACCATCGTTAATATTACCTCGGCGGTCACCCTGCAACCGATGCCCCTGCTGGCTGTCTACACCGCGAGTAAGGCGGCGGTGAATGCCTTCACGGAGTCGCTGGCGCTGGAGCTCCGTGCTTTTAATATTCGCGTCGGGCTGATCCTCCCGGGACGCGCCCCGCAGACCCGGTTCGGGGAAAACGCCCGCCGGACGATGGGGCAGCTCCCGGAGAGCTATGCGGCGCTCGGCCAGCAGATCTTCGACAGCATGCAGGATAACGCCAGCGTGACGCAGGCGACCGATGTCGCTCAGGCCGTCTGGCGAATGGTGCACGATCCTGATGCCCCTTCGCGGCTGCCGGCAGGGGAAGACGCCCTGGCGATGGCGCAGGCCAGTCATCGCCTTGCCTGAAGGCAATATGCGGGACTTGTCTGTCAGACGGTGGGTGCGCAAGCTGCCCTGCGCTTTATGGTCGGGGAATATTATCTCTGTCAGGATCGCCTGGATAATATGAGCTGTTATACGATATAACGGTCGGGGGGATTTACTGATGTAAATCAGGACAGCAATATATTTCATGGTGCGTTTTCGCAGCTTATTCTGGATGTGTGCGATCCGTCCGCTATATTATTAGATGATCAATAGCTCAGGTCATTTATATGTAAATTCTCAATGTAATTCGGGCGTTAATCTTAAAAAGTTAGTCTGGCCCGGTCGGGGCTGGACTTTCTTTATTCTACTGTGGCATGGTTTCCTCCCTGTTGTACCGCGCGCTCGTTTTTTTACGCAAGGGAATAGTTTTCAGTAGGGAATATTGTTGTTGCGAAGCCACCGCTTCCGCCCTGCGTCCAGACGGCCTCCTTCTCTCGTCTTACAAAATATTATCAGTTTATTTTTTTTATTCTGTTTGTCGTCTTTTTCAGCATTACGCAGTTACTCCCGATCTGAACCGAGATGCCACTGAATTAAAACTGGACGTACTCCGGCAGGATGTGGATACGAACGGGATTTCCTTGTGCATGTATTGCTGAGCGACTGTTATTCCGGGCGTTAAATAAAAGATCACCGTTCTGCCTTACCCAGTGCGCTTTGGGTTCCTGTAGGGAGACAGCGACGGGCGGTAGCGTTCGCGAAAGCAGGCGGGTGCGATAGCGCGGCCAGTGGGTGGGATGGCGAAGGGTAACGAATGGAGGACGTAATGATGAATTTTAACGCCAGAATAGATGGAGTGAAGCGATGAGGAACAGGTTGATAAACGATGCAACCAGTTTGGTAAAGCAACCGCCGGGGCAGTCACGCTACCGGATGGTTGTTCTCCGGGGGCGCAATATCGACAGCCTGCTGAATCAGCAACTGTTAACCCATATGGCGGCAGGACCGAAGCCGCAGCACCTGACGCGGGGCGGGATGAGGAAGAGGGGAACGCCTCAAGAGGAGTGTCCGCATTTTTGCAGGAAGTCTTGCCGGATTATTATTATCCGTTGGAGCTGAAACATCCAGAGCAATATACACGTCCCGATATCTGAAGCGCAGAAATCCGGTACTGCATGATAAACTGCAAAATCTGGGAGATCTGGATGTTCTGTATTTTCTTGTTGAGGATATTGTAAAACCTTTCGAAACAGCGTGTATGGTCAGTGATAAGAATTCAGCAGAATTTAACAAAATATGTGAATATTTCTTTGGTGGATTATGAATATAAAACGAACATTACTCATCCTGCTTTCCCGTGTTATCAGAGGGGCTGGGATGGGATTAGGTGCTTCAGGTATCGCGCTGGCTGGCTGGTTCTTTTTTTTCTCAGTAAATGAATATAAATTTCTCTGGGGTTTACTTTCAGTTATGGGATTCCTGGTGGGGTATCTGATATATCGATTTGCATATGCATATATTTATGATGAATGGAATGATTATCATTAAGAAATTAAACGGCGTGGTCTGTTGATCGATTTTTGATGCTCATTAAAAGGGTTGGCTTCCTTAGCACTCATGTGGACTAGTATGGACTATGCAAGGAAAACGCTTTGCCAATACACAACATTTTAAGTCAGCAATACCAACGGGGAGCAGGTGATAAAATTCAGGAATTACAGAAGGAAAAATGATTGGTGCGTCTGAATGGACTCGAACCATCGACCCCCACCATGTCAAGGTGGTGCTCTAACCAACTGAGCTACAGACGCATTATGGTGCGTTTAATTGGACTCGAACCAACGACCCCCACCATGTCAAGGTGGTGCTCTAACCAACTGAGCTATAAACGCATTATGGTGCGTTCGATTGGACTCGAACCAACGACCCCCACCATGTCAAGGTGGTGCTCTAACCAACTGAGCTACGAACGCAATGTTGTGGTGACAACGGGGACGCATATTAGCGGCAGGGAGGGGATGTGGCAAGAGGTAAACGTCACTTTTCTTGCACATTGCATGCGATTGCGGAACTTTTACTCATTCCGGATATATTTTACTGAACCACAAGGATATTTCTTCGCCAGCGAGCATCACGGCTCTCATTTTTCAGGCAGTCCAAACCTGCGCGGAAGGGTTGCCGATGTGTTAAATTATCGGCCACCAGAAGAGAAGGAGTCATAACGAAGATGAAATCGATTGGTATTTTCTGCGGTTCTTCAGCTGGCGAACATCCGCTGTACCTCGAAACCGCCCGTCTGGTTGGACGTACGCTGGCGCAGCAGGGGTTGGCGCTTGTCTATGGCGGCGGCAAAGTTGGTCTGATGGGGGCGGTCGCCGATGCGGCGCTGGAGGCCGGTGGCGTGGTGATCGGCGTGATGCCGCGCGGCCTGGTGGAGCGGGAAATTGCCCACCGCGGCTTGACGGAGCTGCATGTGGTCGAGGATATGCACGAGCGGAAAACCAAAATGGCGGCGCTGGCAGATGGCTTTATTGCCCTGCCGGGCGGGGCGGGGACGCTTGAGGAGATTTTCGAACAATGGACCTGGGCGCAGCTGGGGATCCATGAGAAACCGTGCGCGTTCCTGAATATTAAGGGTTATTACGATCCGCTTCAGGCGATGGTCGATAACATGGTACGGGAAGGGTTTATGCACCCGCGCTACGCGGAGATGCTGCCGTTCGCTACCTCGGCAGACGAGATTATCGCCGGTTTTCGCGACTATACGCCGCCGGCCCGTAAATGGGTTCAGCAGCCAGCTATTTAAACATCAAGCGCAGGGTAAACAGCGCGCAGACGATGAGCAGTAACAGCAGCAATTCGAAGCGATAGCGTTGCAGCATGATGTCCTCCTGAAAAAAACCGGCGCTGTTCAGCGCCGGTTTATCACCTTAACGCCCTGACCATTATGCCGCCGGTTTAACCGCCGGTTTAGCTGCGTGGTGTGCCGCTTTATGATGTTTCTTTGCAGCCTGCGCTTTCTGCGCGACTGCCGGTTTCGCAGCGGTTTTGTGGTGTTTCTTCGCCGCCTGCGCTTTCTGCGCTACTGCCGGTTTAGCAGCGGCTTTATGGTGTTTCTTCGCCGCCTGGGCTTTTTGCTCAGCAGCCGGTTTTGCAGCGGCTTTGTGGTGTTTCTTCGCCGCCTGCGCTTTCTGCTCGGCTGCCGGTTTCGCGGCCGCTTTGTGATGTTTCTTATGGTGAACGGTAGTATGGCTGGCTGCTGCACTCGGGGTGGTGCTTGCCGCATCGGCAGCGAAAGCAACTGATGACAGACCCATAGCAGCGGCAACGACCAGAGCTAATACTTTTTTCATTCTGAAATCCTCGACTTGGTTTCTTGAGTAACCCCACTGCGGGGCTGTTGGCAACACTATAAGCGCCTGCCGGGAGGCTATCAGTGAGTCTTTGGTGTCAGGGAGTAACGGAATGTACAACGCGCCGTTATAGCGAAGAACGAAAAAGCCCGCCGGAGCGGCGGGCTTAGACAAGTTAGCGCGCAGCGCGCTGTAAGATGATGCTGGAAGGCTGGCGCTGCAGAAAACGCATCCGCAGCATCATCATGATGGCGGCGGAGGTCAGACCGATGATAAATCCGCACCAGAAACCGGCAGGTCCCATGCGGGGCACAATCATATCGGTCAGCGCCAGCAGATAGCCGCTCGGCAAACCCAGCACCCAGTACGCGGTAAAGGTAATGAAAAAGATAGACCGCGTATCTTTATAGCCGCGCAGAATGCCGCTGCCGATCACCTGAATAGAGTCGGAGATCTGATAGATAGCCGCCAGCAGCATCAGGTGCGAGGCCAGCGTCACCACCTCGGGATTATCGTTATACAGCAGCGCAATCTGCTTACGCATCAGGACGGTAAAGATAGCGGTAAATACCGCCAGGCAGACCCCCACGCCCACGCCGGTGCGGGCCGAAACCTGGGCATCGATCGTTGAGCCCTGGCCAAGGCGGAAGCCGACGCGAATGGTGACCGCCGCCGCCAGCGACAGCGGCAGAACGAACATCAGCGAGCTGAAATTAAGCGCGATCTGGTGACCAGCGACGTCAATGATCCCGAGCGGGGAGACCAGCAGCGCGACGACGGCAAACAGAGTGACTTCAAAGAACAGCGCCAGAGCAATGGGCAGCCCCAGCTGCACCAGCCGTAACAGGACGGCAAAATCAGGGCCGTTGAAGCGCTCGACGCAGCGGATATCGCGCATCGTACGCGCCCGGCGCACCCACCACAGCATGCTGGCGAACATCACCCAGTAAACGGAGGCCGTCGCCACACCGCAGCCGACGCCGCCCAGCTCGGGCATGCCGAAATGACCATAGATAAAAATATAGTTCACCGGAATGTTGACCAGTAATCCAATAAAGCCCATGACCATCCCGGGCTTGGTTTTTGCCAGCCCTTCACACTGGTTACGGGCGACCTGGAAGAACAGATAGCCCGGAGCGCCCCACAGCAGCGCGCGCAGGTAGCCAACCGCCTTCTCTGCCAACAGCGGATCGATGTTATGCATGGAGCTGATGATGTATCCGGCGTTCCACAGCACGACCATGATCAGCACCGAGACAAAGCCGGCCAGCCAGAAGCCCTGACGCACCTGCGGCGCGATACGCTCTCGCCGCCCGGATCCGTTAAGCTGCGCCACCACCGGGGTCAGCGCCAGCAGAAGGCCGTGGCCGAAGAGGATCGCCGGCAGCCAGATGGAGGTCCCGATGGCCACGGCGGCCATATCCGTGGCGCTGTAGCCACCCGCCATCACGGTATCGACAAAACCCATCGCCGTCTGCGCCACCTGCGCAAGGATGACGGGTATAGCCAGAGCTAATAACTGACGCGCTTCAACGAAATACTTCTGCACGTGAACACCTTCGAATTGTTGTTATTTTGAGACTAAAAAAGCCGCCGTAACTGGCAGCAAGGGGATAAAAATGAGGAATTTCCAGTCTATTGTAGCGAGGATTGGCTATTAAGCCAGTGAAAAAAGAGTCGAGGCACGAAGCGCGCTGGCAACCGCTTTGCCCTCCTGTTATTGTTCCCGATAGCGAAAGCGGTAATGATACCGTCATGATTTTCAACAGGAGCCAAACATGTTTACTGGTATTGTTCAGGGAACCGCGAAAGTGGTCTCCATTGATGATAAACCCAATTTTCGCACTCACGTGGTTGAGTTACCGGCACATATGCTGGAGGGGCTGGAAACCGGCGCCTCGGTAGCCAACAACGGCTGCTGCCTGACGGTGACCGAAATCAACGGCGCACGCATCAGCTTCGATCTGATGAAAGAGACGCTGCGGATTACCAATCTTGGCGATATTCAGGTCGGCGATGAAGTGAACGTCGAGCGAGCGGCGAAATTTAGTGATGAAATCGGCGGGCATTTAATGTCCGGCCACATTATGACCACCGCGGAAATCGTGAAGATTCTGACTTCCGAAAATAACCGTCAGATCTGGTTTAAAGTGCAGGATCCAACGCTGATGAAATACATCCTCTATAAAGGATTCATCGGTATTGACGGCATTAGTCTGACGGTGGGTGAGGTGACGGCGACCCGTTTCTGCGTGCATCTTATTCCGGAGACGCTGCAGCGGACCACCCTGGGAGCAAAAAAACTGGGCGATCGCGTCAATATTGAGATTGATCCGCAGACCCAGGCGGTTGTCGATACGGTCGAACGCGTGCTGGCCGCGAAAGAGATGGCGGCTAAGGTCAATGAAGCCTGAAAAAAAATCCCCCGCCGATAAGCGGGGGAGTGTTATTTAACGGGCGACGCGCAGTCCATGTTCAATACCGCGCGAGAACACCACCTGCCAGAGCTGAATGTCGCGGGCGCGGAAGGCGCCGGCGCAGGCGTTCAGATAATAGGTAAACATGCGTTTGAAACGCTCAGAATAGTTATCGGCAATTTCCGGCCAGCTGGCGAGGAAACGCTCATACCAGGCCATCAGGGTCGTGTCATAATCGGCGCCGAAGTTGTGCCAGTCTTCCATCACAAAATGCTTCTCGCTGGCTTCGGCAATGTGACGCACGGAAGGCAGGCAGCCGTTCGGGAAGATATATTTATCGATCCACGGGTCAACGTTATGGTCGGTGACCTTGGAACCAATGGTGTGCAGTAAAAAGCGGCCGTTGGGTTTCAAATTACGGTCGGCAACCTCAAAGTAGGTAGCGTAATTTTTCGGCCCCACGTGCTCAAACATGCCAACGGAGACGATGCGGTCAAAGCTGTCGTGCAGATCGCGATAATCCTGGAGACGAATCTCTACATCGAGATCGGCGCAGCGTGCCTGGGCCATTTTTTGTTGCTCGGCGGAGATGGTTACACCCACGACGCTGACCTGATAATTTCGCGCCATATATTCGGCGAGACCGCCCCATCCACAGCCAATATCCAGTACCCGCATGCCTGGCTCCAGCTCCAGTTTGCGGCAGATGAGATCCAGCTTAGCCTGCTGGGCGGCCTCGAGGCTCTGCGCCTCTTTCCAGTAACCGCAGGAATATTGCATATAGGGATCAAGCATCCGGCTGAAGAGATCGTTGCCGAGGTCGTAGTGCTCTTTACCGACAATCCAGGCACGTTTTTTACTTTGTAGATTAAACAGACGAGCGCCTGCGATGCGGAGTGTGTCTTTGAAATGGTGTGGGAGCTGCTTTTCCAACCCGGCGCGTAACACCTTGTGGAAGAATATATCCAGACGCTCGCATTCCCACCAGCCGTCCATATAGCTTTCGCCTAAACCCAGCGAACCTTCCTGCAAAACCCGTTTAAAAAAGAGAGGATTTTTAACCCGCAGGTCGGACGGCGCGGAGCCATTGATTTCAATTCCCGCACGGCCTAATAATTCAGCTGCAATCCGGTACCAGTCATCATTTGGTACACTTACTTCTTCTATACACGATGAACTCATAGCTTCTCCATCACGCCCAAGTGATCAGAACCTTAAAACAGCGTAGACGCTTTTTTGGCTTTGTGAGAAATCTCACGGATAATCCGTGAAGTCGCTATCCGACGTAAACAGAGGAAGGGAGATAACCCTTGCCGAAAGGCCTTCCATGGTGAAACGGAGGCATCCTGCATCCGTTAATCTGTAACTATTTTCTATTTATGTGAACCCGGATCCAGTATAGGACGCTAAGTACTGGCTTTCAATAAAAATTTCTTAGCATGCTAACGACTGGTCCGGGCCCTGGCGACGGGCATTACGCGTGGGAAGAGTGGGGTGTCAGCTCCGGCGTCTGCTGCAGGCGATAGCCTATTCCGGCTAAGCCAATCGAAACCAGCATGACGCTGGTGGTGGTCAGCAGCGGCGTGGCGATCAGCGCGGATACCAGCAGACTGGTCAGGAAGCACAGGCCAAGCTGCAGGGTATTTTGCAGCGCCGCCGCGCGGCCGGTCGCCTGCGGAAAAGGCTTCAGCGCCTGAGCAACCACGATGGGGTAGATCCCGCCGTTGACCACCGCCATCATGCAGAACGGGATCATTAACGCCACCAGCGAGGCATGGGTTTGCAGGCCCACCAGCCAGGTGGCGGCTACGCTGACGGCAAAAATCACCAGCAGCCACGGCAGCATCTGTTGACCGGACCATTTCTGCAGCACCGCGCGACAGCCATAGCCTCCCACCAGAAAGGCGATGGTCTGCGGAATATAGCTCAGGCCGATAGCGGTTGGGCCATAGCCCATTTCATGCAGGATAAAAGGTGAACCGGTAAGCCAGGCGAAGAAGCTGGCGGAACAGGCGGCGTAGATCAGGACGTTGCCGCTGTATTCCCGGGAGCGCAGCAGCGCGAGAAAGGTGATCTTTTGCTGCGTCACTACTACTGACTTCGCGGCTGCCTTCAGGCGCAGGGCAGGCAGCATCAGCAGCAGAGTGATGGCGAACAGGGTGGCGAAGATGGCTTGCCACTCGAAGTGCACCAGCAGCCAGCTGCCCAGCAGCGGGGCCAGCGCCGGCGACAGTCCTACCAGCGGCATAATGGTGGCGAAGATGCGGTTCGTGCGCTGGGCAGGATAGTAATCGGCGACCATCGCCTGCCAGGTAACGGCCGCGGCACAGACGCCAATCGCCTGCAGAAAGCGCAGCGCCAGCATCAGGGTGGCGTTGTGCACCCAAAGCATCCCCAGACAGCCGGCCGCGAAAATCGCCAGGCCGCTCAGCAGTACCGGTTTACGTCCATAGCGGTCCGACAGCGGTCCCCAGAACAGCTGGCCCAGCGCGAAGCCGGCGAGGAACAGGCTCAGACTGGCGCTGATGGAGGCGGCGGTGGTGTTGAGATCCTGCTGCATGGCGGCAAACGCCGGCAGGTACATATCGGTGGCCAGAAAGCCCAGCACGCTCAGGCCGGCCAGCCAGACTAAAAATCCTTTCCCGGGTTGTGACATAACGTTCTCATAGTTGGTGTACAGGTACGATGCCGCAGAGTGTAGGGAGTGCATTGTGGCTTGTGAAACGCTAATATTTGTCACATGCATTCAAAAATTTTGCAGGCAGAAAATGTGGTCTGAATACTCTCTGGAAGTGGTTGATGCCGTCGCCCGTAACGGCAGCTTCAGCGCGGCCGCGCAGGAGCTTCACCGGGTGCCTTCCGCGGTCAGCTATACCGTGCGTCAGCTCGAAGAGTGGCTCGCCGTTCCCTTATTTGAGCGTCGCCATCGTGATGTGGAGTTGACCCCCGCCGGGGTCTGGTTTTTACAGGAAGGGCGCTCTGTTATCAAAAAAATGCAGATCACCCGCCAGCTGTGTCAGCAAATTGCGAACGGCTGGCGCGGACAGTTGTCGATCGCAGTGGATGATATTGTGAAACCGGCGCGGATGCGTCAGATGATCGTCGATTTCTATCGCCATTTTCCCGACGTCGAACTGATCGTCTTTCAGGAAGTATTCAATGGCGTATGGGATGCGCTGGCCGACGGCCGCGTTGAGCTGGCGATTGGCGCAACGCGATCTATTCCGGTCGGCGGTCGCTATGCGTTCCGCGATATGGGGATGCTGAGCTGGGACTGCGTGGTGGCGAGCGATCATCCGCTGGCAAAGATGGATGGACCCCTGAGCGACGACGTCCTGCGTAACTGGCCGTCGCTGGTGCGGGAGGATACCTCGCGCTCGTTGCCTAAACGGACAACATGGTTGCTGGATAACCAGAAGAGGGTAGTCGTCCCTGACTGGGAATCATCAGCAACCTGTTTGTCGGCAGGACTCTGCGTCGGCATGGTGCCGAGCCATTTCGCCCGTCCATGGATAGATCGCGGCGAGTGGACTGCGCTGGCGCTGGAAAATCCGTTCCCGGATGCCGCCTGCTGCCTGACGTGGCAGCAGAACGATGCCTCACCGGCGCTGAACTGGATGCTTGACTATCTGGGGGACAGCGACACGCTGAATCGGGAGTGGCTGCGGGCGCCGGAGAGATCCGCGCCCGCCAGATGCCTTAACGACGATAATCGACAAACGGGCCATCCGCTACCGAGCGGCGCTCAACCAGACGAGGGTGCACTTCGATAGACTGCGACTCTTCACGCTTGTTGACGATACGATCCAACAGCATGTTAAATGCGGCCTCGCCCAGGGAATCTTTCGGCTGATGAATGGTGGTTAACGCCGGGCTGAAATAGCGGGCGTTGCGCACATTATCATAACCGATCAGCGAAATGTCCTGCGGCACCCGCAGTCCCATTTCATCCGCCGCGCAGATAGCGCCCATCGCCATGATATCGCCGCCGCAGAAGACCGCCGTCGGGCGGTGCTGCTGGTTTAGGATCTGCTGCATTGCGCGGTAGCCGGACTCCGGCTCGAAGTCGCCCTGCACAATCCAGTTTTCCGGCACGCTGATATGCGCCTCTTTCATCGCCTGCATGAAGCCGGCCAGTCGCCCCGCGCCGGTGTTGCGCTCCAGCGGACCCGGGATCACGCCGATTTCGCGATGGCCGCGTTCAATCAGGTAGCGTCCGGCGATATAGCCGCCCTGGAAGGCGTTATCGATCACCGCATCGGTGAAGTCGGCTTTCGCCTCGCCCCAGTCCATCACCACCATCGGGATATGGCGGTACTCTTCCAGCATGCTCAATACCGAATCCGGATACTCGGAACACATCACCAGCAGACCGTCTACGCGCTTTTGCGCCATCATCGACAGATAGGCGCGCTGTTTTTCCAGATCGTTCCACGCGTTACCGAGGATCAGAGTATAGCCCTTCTGGAAGCAGCTCTTTTCAACGGACTCAATAATTTCAGCGAAATAGGCGGCTTCGCTACTGGTCGCCAGCAGGCCAATCGATTTGGTGTGATTGACTTTCAGGCTGCGCGCCACGGCGCTCGGCGAGTAGTGCAGCTCTTTGATCGCCGCCCATACCGCATTACGCGTCTCTTCGGCAACGAAACGGGTTTTGTTAATTACATGTGACACAGTTGTAGTGGAAACGTTTGCGCGTTTCGCTACATCTTTAATAGTTGCCATTACATCTCACTCCATGCCTTGACCTGATCGCCTGATCATCGATACGTAAACGTTTGCCTACACACACCCTGAATACAATTTTCAACATTGCATCACGTCGGGAAAACGACACAGAACGACAGGAAGGGGTCAATGGCCGATACGCTTTTAAATTAGCGTGGGATTTTGTCCGATCTTGGGGCAAAGTGGAAGAGCAAAAATGTGCATCGCCCTAAATCCCGGAAGATTTTTGCGATTTTTTGTGCAAAAATGAGCAAGCTCACTTTTGGTGTGGGGATAACAAGAGGGAAAAATGATGGATACCAATTTAAAGTTTTCGCTGATCACCACGATTATTGCTCTCGGCGTGATTGTCGCTTTCAGCCTGACCGCCATACTGCACTAATGTTTCGCTGAGGGAGGAGCGCCGCTTCCTCCCCATATCCCGCTATTATTATCAATTCTGCAAAAATCTTTTGTCATTTCGTTCACTTTTGTTTTTTTGTGATTGATGTCATGCTTTTGACTTCTGATGTTACGCCGTCCTCTCTGACGGTCTGATGGAGTCATTGAATGAAAATCAACTTTCCTTTACTTGCGCTGGCGATCGGCGCCTTTGGCATCGGTACCACCGAGTTCTCCCCGATGGGATTGCTGCCGGTGATTGCGAAAGGTGTGGACGTCTCGATACCGGTAGCGGGAATGCTGATCAGTGCGTATGCCATCGGCGTCATGGTCGGCGCACCGCTGATGACGCTGCTGTTGTCGCATCGCGCACGGCGCAATGCGCTGATTTTTCTGATGGGGATCTTCACCGTCGGCAACCTGTTGTCATCCATCGCGCCGGATTACACCACGCTGCTGCTGTCGCGGATTATTACCAGCCTCAACCACGGCGCTTTTTTCGGCCTGGGATCGGTGGTGGCGGCCAGCGTCGTGCCAAAGCATAAGCAGGCCAGCGCGGTAGCCACTATGTTTATGGGCCTGACCATCGCCAACATTGGCGGCGTGCCGGCGGCCACCTGGCTTGGCGAAACCATCGGTTGGCGGATGTCCTTCCTTGCTACTGCGGGATTAGGCCTGCTGGCGATGGTTAGCCTGTGGTTCTCCCTGCCGAAGGGCAGCGCGGGGGAACGTCCTGATGTCAAAAAAGAGCTTTCTGTCCTGCTGCGCCCGCAGGTGCTCTCCGCGTTGCTGACCACCGTGCTGGGCGCCGGGGCGATGTTTACGCTGTATACCTACATTTCGCCAGTGCTCAATACGCTGACCCACGCTT
Source organism: Klebsiella sp. KPN54798 (assembly GCF_021184225.1). Lineage (NCBI taxonomy): Bacteria > Pseudomonadati > Pseudomonadota > Gammaproteobacteria > Enterobacterales > Enterobacteriaceae > Klebsiella > Klebsiella sp. KPN54798. The sequence goes on from NZ_CP089234.1 coordinate 2,413,153, forward strand.
CATCGCTGTTTATAACCGCGATGCTGGTGCTGATTGGCGTCGGTTTTTCGCTAGGCAACTATCTGGGCGGCAAATTTGCTGACCGGTCGGTCTCCGGCACGCTGAAGGGCTTTCTGCTGCTGCTGATGGCGATCATGCTGGCGATCCCGCTGCTGGCGCAATCCCAGGCCGGGGCGGCCATCAGCATGATTGTCTGGGGCGCAGCAACCTTTGCGGTGGTTCCGCCGCTGCAGATGCGGGTTATGCGCGTAGCGCATGAGGCGCCGGGGCTCTCTTCTTCGGTGAATATCGGCGCGTTCAACCTCGGCAACGCGCTGGGCGCCGCCGCCGGTGGGGCGGTGATCTCTGGCGGACTGGGCTATGCGTTTGTGCCGGTGATGGGCGCGATTATCGCTGGTCTGGCGCTGCTGCTGGTCTGGTTTAGCGGGCGAGCGCAGCCGGAAGAGGCTTTCGCCAGCCAGTAATCATCGGCTGGGCAAGGGCAAAAAAAACCGCAGCCGGGGAGACCCCGCTGCGGTTTGTCGTTTATGCCGCCAGGTTAGCCGCAACAAACTTCCAGTTTACCAGCGCCCAGAAGTGGTCCAGGTAGCTTGGACGGGCGTTGCGGTAGTCGATGTAGTAGGCGTGTTCCCAAACGTCAACGGTCAGCAGCGGCTTCGCGTCGGTGGTCAGCGGGGTGCCGGCGTTGCTGGTGGAGACGATCGCCAGGCTGCCGTCGGCATTTTTGACCAGCCAGGTCCAGCCAGCGCCGAAGTTTTTCGCCGCGGCATCGGTAAATTTGGCTTTAAAATCCGTGAAGCTGCCGAAAGATTTGGCGATTGCGGCCGCCAGTTCGCCTTCCGGTTCGCCGCCGGCGTTAGGCGCCAGGCAGTTCCAGTAGAAGGTGTGGTTCCAGACCTGCGCTGCGTTGTTGAATACGCCGCCTTCAGACGTGCGGACGATCTCTTCGAGGGACTTGCCTTCGAACGCAGTGCCTTTGATCAGGTTGTTGAGGTTAGTGACATACGCCTGGTGGTGTTTACCGTAGTGATATTCCAGGGTTTCTGCGGAAATGTGCGGCGCCAGGGCGTCTTTTGCATATGGTAATGCAGGTAATTCAAACGACATTGCTACTCTCCTTATAACTTTTTGTTTTATCTCACATTGACAGGATGAGGTTTTCACCTGAATCGTGTTCTGACCGCCCGACGCTGTCGCGTCCCGGGCGTGTTATTGTATTGAGAATGTTAACATTTGCCGCAAGCAGTGAAAAGCCTTACAACGATAAAGGCTATTATCACCGGTGCATGTGGTGAAGGCTTAACCGTTTTCTGCAGGAGTGGGCGATAAGCCACCAAAATTGTTGCAACCCTGTATAAGGAGATGCCCTCTGCGGATTTGCGAACTCGCATGGCGATTAACTACTCTGCTTCTCCGCTGTCACGCAATGCGCTGAATAAAAAATAAAACTTTAATATCAAACGATTAATAAAAACATGCGCTCAGGCAATCGTCGCTATGCCAATAATTCATTGTCTATTTTTTAATTTGTATGACAAATATAGCCGCCAGCAGTAATTTCCCCAGGATGACGACGATGGCAAAAACAGATGAGGTGGTGAGCGCGAAAATGATCCCGGTGGTGCAGGGGATTGTTGACTGGATCGAAGCACATATTTTCGACACCCTGTCGGTGAGCGCGATTGCGAAAAAGTCCGGCTACTCACACTGGTACTTCCAGCGACAATTCGCCATGGTAACGGGCTGCACGCTGGCGAGCTACGTCAGCCGACGAAAGATGACGATTGCGACAATCTATTTAACGCAGACGCAGGCGTCGATACAGAGTATTTCTCAGTGCCTGGGATACGAGGGACAAGCCGCTTTCTGCCGGACCTTTCACCGTCACTTTGGCATGTCGCCGACCCGCTATCGTCGTGATACGCCGGGCAAAGAGAGCAATCTGCAATATCCCTTGCGGGTGGGGATGGAGATCGAGCAGGAGAGGCGGTCTGCCGCCGCAGCGGCAGACCGGGATCAGCGAATGGTTTTCGGCGTCATGACGCGACGAGCGCCGACATAATGGCGAACCCAGTAATCCTCGCTCAGGGAGGTGATTTGAATATCACGACCTGTGCGCGGCGACTGAATGAATTTTCCGTTGCCGACGTAGACGCCGACATGGTCGGCAGCGCCCCGTCCGCGGGTGCGGAAGAAGACTAAATCGCCGCTCTGCAGTTCATCACGATCCACCGGACGCGCATCGCGCAGGTGGTACATTTCGTTGGCCGTACGCGGGATGTGGATCTTGACCAGGTCCTTATAGGCGTAATAGACCAGCCCGCTGCAGTCAAACCCGGTGCGCGGCGAGGTGCCGCCCCAGCGATAGGGTTTACCCAACTGGCCCATCAGTTTGTTCATCGCGGTACTTTGCGCTTTTTGCACCCGGACCTTGTGGGCGTCGGCGATCGTTAAATTCGCTTCGCTGGCCTCGGGCTTACAGCGTTTTTTATAGCCCTTGCGCACCACGCATTTGCTTTTGACGCTGTTTAGCGCCAGGGTCGGCTCGGCGCTGGCGGCGACCGTTTTCGCGCACTGCTTTTTATAACCTTTACGCAGCACGCATTTTTTCGTCGCGCCGGCGGCCTGACGATGAAGTGCGGTTTGGCTTGCTGCGGTAGTGCGGGTAGGGAGCCGGGTGCGCGAGGACTTTTTACTGGTGGTTTTAGCGGTGGTTTTAGTTTTTTGACTGGTTGCTTTTTTCTTGCGCTCTGAGCCACTTTTCGCGGGCAACGCTTTTGGCGAAGCGGAGGCGTGCGTATGCCCTGATGCCTGAGCCAGTGGCGTGAATGAGATAGACGTGAACAGTAATGCACAGAGCGATATCGCGATTTTGTTTAGCCGCGCCACTGAGCAATCCCCTGATTAATTACAGACATGTACAAATGCCTGACGATGAATGACAAACCGGAATGATTCTAAAGCATAAAAAGCCGGAAAGTTAATATTCTTTTGTATCAAAAATGTCGATTGGTTAACGATTGCAAGAAAACGCGTCAGACATTGACCGCCTCGCACAGAAAATGCGCAATGAGTGCCCGCCTGCGATCGCAAAGTGATATTTTTAAGGCAACTTCGCGCAACAGAAGATAAAATATGAATAGTGAAAAAAATGTTATTATCCGTCCTGCCTACAGGACGCTACAATGACAAGTTACTGCCGTAGAAAGAAGTTTAAGGAAGCACGACAATGAGCTCGACTTTAGAAAAGATCCAACGCCAAATCGCTGAAAACCCGATCCTGTTGTATATGAAAGGGTCGCCGAAGCTGCCAAGCTGCGGTTTCTCTGCCCAGGCTGTTCAGGCGCTGTCCGCCTGTGGCGAACGTTTTGCTTACGTTGATATCCTGCAGAACCCGGATATCCGCGCCGAGCTGCCTAAATACGCCAACTGGCCGACTTTCCCGCAGCTGTGGGTAGACGGTGAACTGGTGGGCGGCTGCGATATCGTCATCGAAATGTACCAGCGCGGTGAACTGCAGCAGCTGATCAAAGAGACGGCGGCAAAGTACCATACCGACGAGCCAAAAGCGGAGTAATTCCCGCCATCAGTAAAAAAGCGACTTCCTGGAAGTCGCTTTTTTTATCACTCCGGGGTGGCCACTGGCAGCGGCCAGCCGCCCAGACGCTTCCAGCGGTTCACGATCTCGCAAAACAGCTGCGCCGTCTGCTCGGTATCATACAGGGCGGAGTGAGCCTGCGCGCCGTCGAACGGCATACCCGCGGCAATACAGGCTTTCGACAGCACCGTCTGGCCCAGCGCCAGCCCGCTTAGCGCGGCGGTGTCGAAGGTAACAAACGGATGGAAAGGGTTGCGTTTAAGTCCCGCGCGTTCGGCGGCGGTCATGGTGAAGCTGTGGTCAAAGGTGGCATTGTGCGCCACCATGATTGCCCGGCTGCAGTCGCTCTCTTTCATCCCTTTGCGCACCATTTTGAAGATGGCATGCAGGGCATCGTATTCGCTGACGGCCCCGCGCTGCGGGTCATGCGGGTTAATCCCGTTAAAAGCCAGCGCTTCGGGCTGCAGATTGGCGCCCTCGAAAGGTTCAACATGGAAATGCAGCGTTTCATCGGGCATCAGCCAGCCGTGCTCATCCATCTTCAACGTAATGGCGGCGATCTCCAGCAGGGCGTCGGTTTTGGCGTTAAATCCTGCGGTTTCAACATCGATCACCACCGGATAAAAACCGCGGAAACGGTCGCACAGACCATTCAGTTGAGCGTTCTCGGACATCAGATTCTCTTAGCTGGAAAAAAGTAGCGCGCATTATGGCAAATTTTGCCGCGGCTTGCAGCAGGCAGGGGTGAAAACAACGGGCGCCGTAGCGCCCGGGCGAGCCATGGCATTAAATATGCCAGCGTGGGGAAGCGTTAGTTGCCCAGACCTTTGCCTGCATCTTTCTCTTCAATGAGCTCGATTTTGTAACCGTCCGGATCTTCCACGAAGGCGATGACGGTGGTGCCGCCTTTTACCGGCCCGGCTTCACGGGTGACGTTGCCCCCGTTCTGACGGATCCGTTCGCAGGCTTCGGCGGCGTTATCGACGCTTAGCGCGATATGGCCGTAGGCGGTGCCCAGCTCATAGCTGTCCACGCCCCAGTTGTAGGTCAGTTCGATCACCGCGGTTTCGCTCTCTTCGCCGTAGCCGACAAAGGCGAGGGAGTACTTGTACTCCGGGTTTTCGCTGGTGCGCAGCAGCTTCATGCCCAACACGTTGGTATAGAAGTCGATAGAACGTTGCAGGTCGCCAACGCGCAGCATGGTGTGGAGTAAGCGCATAATGTCCCCTATGCAGTTTATTTGATAGATCAGAGCGTTGAGTATAGCGGCGATACGTCGCCGCTATCAATGGAGGGATTACAGAGTCGGGTAATCGGTGTAGCCTTCCGCGCCGCCGCCGTAGAAGGATTCCGGGCGTTGCGGGTTAAGCGGCGCTTTTTTCTGCAGGCGAGCCACCAGATCCGGGTTGGCGATGTAATCGCGGCCAAAGGCCACGGCATCAATCAGCCCTTTATTGATAAGATCGTTGGCTTTTTCTACTGTGTAAGCGCCAGCGCCAATGATCACCCCCGGGAAGCGGTCGCGGACTTTCTGACGGAAAGCTTCACTGTAAGGTTTGCCGCCCGCCCAGTCCGGCTCGGACATGTGCAGATAGGCGATACCGCGTTTCGCCAGCTCGCTAATCAGATACAGCGCGTCTTCTTCTTCGTTCGGGCCATTATCCACATTCTGGAAGCTGCCAATCGGCGACACGCGGATGCCAATGCGTTCGGCGCTCCACTCTTGACTCACGGCGTCAACCACTTCCAGCACCAGACGGGCACGGTTCTCCACGCTGCCGCCGTACTGATCGGTACGCTGGTTCGCCGATGGCGAGAGGAACTGGTGCAGCAGATAGCCGTGGGCTGAGTGCAGCTCAACCAGATCGAAGCCGGCGTCACGGGCATTGCCGACCGCCTGACGGAAATCGTTGACGATCCCTGGGATCTCTGCGGTTTCCAGGGCGCGGGGCATTGAGGTGTCGACGCGAATGGCGTGGCCGTTTTCGTCACGCAGTGAGGTACGGGTGCCCGCGCTCAGCGCGGAAGGCGCTACCGGGGCGGCGCCGCCAGGCTGCAGGCTGCTATGGGAAATACGCCCGGTGTGCCACAGCTGGACGGCGATATGACCGTTTTCGGCATGAACGCCGGCGGTGATTTTCTGCCAGGCGGCAATCTGCTCCGGGCTGTGCAGCCCAGGCGCGCCGGCGTAGCCTTTGGCCTGCGCGGAGATCTGCGTCGCTTCGGTGATGATCAGCCCGGAACTGGCGCGCTGGCGGTAGTATTCGCCCATCAGCGGAGTAGGGATATCGCCCGGCTCAATGCTGCGCAGACGCGTCAACGGCGCCATAAATACGCGATTAGGGACGGTGACCGCACCGACTTTCAGTGGGCTGAATAATTTTGCTTCCGACATAGTGACTCCTGAGTAGACCGGTCGTCTAGTAACTGATGAAATAAAAACGCCTGTTATACCGCAGGCGCCGCAATAATCTGTTTGGCGTGGGCAAGGGCGCTTTCCAGCGGCGTTGCGCTACGCGTAATTTTGGCCTGCAGGTTGGCCCCGAGCCACAGGGAATACAGCACCTGCGACAGGGTCATGGCCTCGCCGTCAAATGCGAGACTGCCTTCCTGACGTCCTTTCTCCAGCGCGTCGCCCAGCAGGGCGATAATCTGGCTGGCTCCGCGATCCATGGCGGCGCGCATATCTTCCGACAGATCGCAAACCTCCGCGGATAGCTTGACAGTAAGACACCCGCTAATAATCCCCTGCTGGCAGAACTGATTCAGCGTGTGCTGATAGTAGGCCAGCAGGCGATCGCGATAGTTACCGTCGCCATGATCGAAGTGGTCGACCAGGCGCTGCAGATATCCGGTGTAGTGATGTTCAAGCAGCGCGACGCCGAAGGCTTCCTTAGAGCGAAAGTAGTGGTAGAAGGAGCCCTTGGGCACCTCCGCCGTCTTCAGAAGTTCGCTCAAGCCCATTCCGGTAAAACCGCGATGCATGCAAAGCTGCTCGCCGGTGGCCAGGATATGTTCTCGGGTATCGCAATCGCTGTGTCTGTTCATGCTGCACACTGTAGTAGACCGATTGGTCTAATGCAAGCGTCGGCGGAAAAATGTTAGCTGGCGCAGCACGTAGTGAACAAAATTTGCGTCGGCGCGGGGAAACGTCTTCAATGAAAGGAGACGAGGGGACAGGAGGCGTGTGGTGGCAGAGCAGTTAGAATTTTTCCCGGTGCAGAGCCCGTGCCGGGGAATATGTCAGACCGATGAGCGCGGCTACTGTCGCGGCTGTTTCCGCAGCCGTGAGGAACGTTTTAACTGGCAAACGATGAGCGATGCGCAGAAACAGGAGGTTTTGCGTCTTTGCCGCCAACGGCTGCTGCGCAAAATACGCGCGAACAGGCCGGAGCCGGCGGAAGAACCGCAGCAACCCTCACTGTTTTAAGCCAAAAATTACGTATACTCAGAGCACTTTTTTATTGAGGAAGCGGTTATGGTTCAGCGTATTGCTATGGCTCCCCAGGGGCCGGAATTTTCACGTTTTGTGATGGGCTACTGGCGTCTGATGGACTGGAAAATGTCGCCTGGCGAGCTGGTCAGCTTTATTGAGCAGCATCTCGATTTAGGCGTAACCACCGTCGATCACGCCGATATCTATGGCGATTATCAGTGTGAGGCTGCCTTTGGCGAAGCGCTGAAGCGAGCGCCGCATCTGCGTAGCCGGATGGAAATCGTCAGCAAATGCGGTATCGCCACCCGGGCGCGCGCTGAGAACACCATTGGCCACTACATTACCGACCGCGATCACATCGTGCTCAGCGCCGAGCAATCGCTGCGTAATCTGGCGACGGACCATCTCGACTTGCTGCTGATCCACCGGCCGGACCCACTGATGGACGCCGACGAGGTAGCCGAAGCTTTTCTCGCGCTGCATCATAGCGGTAAAGTGCGCCATTTTGGCGTCTCGAACTTTACCCCCGCCCAGTTCACCTTGCTGCAGTCACGTCTGCCGTTTACCCTGGCCACCAACCAGGTCGAAATTTCACCGGTGCATCAGCCGCTGCTGCTCGACGGTACTCTCGATCAGCTGCAGCAACTGCGTATTCGTCCGATGGCGTGGTCTTGTCTTGGCGGTGGTCGCCTGTTTAACGAAGAGGGCTTCCAGGCGCTGCGCGATGAGCTGGCGCAGGTGGCGCACGAGCTTAACGCCGACAGCATCGAACAGGTAGTTTATGCCTGGGTGCTGCGTCTGCCGTCGCAGCCTCTGCCGATTATTGGCTCGGGCAAAATCGAGCGCGTGCGCTCGGCGATTGTGGCTGAAAAACTCAGCATGACCCGTCAGCAGTGGTTCCGCATCCGTAAAGCCGCGCTCGGGTACGACGTACCGTAACGGGCATTTCCCCTCCGGAAAGGCGTTCCTGGTTTACACTTAACAGGGAGACAGCCATCCGGAGGTGTTATGCAACGATGTATTCTCGCGATCTTATCCCTCGCATTTTGCGCTGGCGCACAGGCCGTTAGTGAAGATGTGCAACTTAATCTCGTGACCACCCAGGGCGTCGGTCAGACCATCGGCAGCGTCAAAATCACCGAAACCGACCGCGGACTCGAGTTCGCCCCCACTCTGCGGGCGCTACCGCCGGGTAAGCACGGGTTTCATATTCATGCCGAAGGCAGCTGCCAGCCAGCGATGAAAGAAGGTAAAGCCGTGGCCGCCGGGGCGGCGGGCGGACATTACGATCCGCAGCATACCGGCAAACACGAAGGGCCGTTGGGGGCCGGGCATCTTGGCGACCTGCCCCTGCTGGTGGTCAACGATGCGGGCGTAGCCGACCAGCCGATTATTGCTCCGCGCCTGAAAACGCTGGCGGAGGTGAAAGGGAAAGCGCTGATGGTCCACGTAGGCGGGGATAACATGGCCGACAGTCCGCAGCCGCTGGGCGGCGGCGGCGAACGGTTTGCCTGCGGGGTGATTAAGTAGTTCCTTCGCCAATTGTGCCGGCCACCGGGGCCTGTTCCAGCTGCGACAGGGCGCAGTACAGTCGCCAAATCGCGGCGGCCAGTTCCCGCGCCGCCGGCTGATGATGGTGGTTCAGGGCGTCGCAGATCCGCTGCAGCTCCTGCAGGGTGGAGGCCAGCGGGCGCTGCTGCACGCCGCGCTCGCTCATCACATCGCGTAACAGGTTGATGCACAGGTCGCGCACCTGGGCGAGAGGATCGGAGCGGGTTTCCCATTCGCGAAGCTGCCAGACGACGTGCGAGCAATTGAGCAGCACGACGCCCCAACGCAACAGCCAGCGGCGCGCCAGGGCATCCTTACTCTGGCTGAGCTGACTGACGTGGTGATAGACCAGCGATTCAAATTCATGCTCACTGTGCTGAGGATGACGGCTAAGCTGATCGACAAAGTGACGCCGTAACGCTCTGATATGGCGTCGCCCTTTGCGGGCGTCCGAGCCCGGACTCAGTACCGCAAAGGCCAGCCAGGCAAAGCCTACCCCGACAATCTTGCTCAAATTATCATTGAAAAAGGCCGCATAATCGTACACCGGCGGGTTGGTGACGGCGATAAACGAGCCCATAAAGACGATAAGCTGTCCCCACAGGCCGGCGTATTTGGGCCACTGCAGTTTGAGTAACTGCATGGTGGTCAGGAGCGGGAACAGGAACAGCAGAAACTGCCACAGGTCGGTTACCTGCACCATCAGGCCGAACTTCACCACGAAACTGAATAGCGACAGCAGGACCAGAGTCTGCATCAGCAATGTCAGCGAGCGAAACGGCGAGGCGGATACGGAGTAGAGCACGCAGCAGATGGAGGCCAGGGTCAGGGCCGCCGCGCAGCTGGTCCACTGGGTACTGATCCCCCATGCGCCAATCGCCACCAGCGCGCAAAAGGTACGGACACCGTTGAGCAACGCCTCCGCCTGATCGGTATGGCGGGCTAACGGCGGGGCGGCGGGCACATTGAACTCGGCGATCGCCGAGGCATTTTCAACGCGGCGGATCCAGCGGCTGCTCTCCAGGTAAATGCGACAGAAATAGCGCAATCGCGCCCAGAAAGCGATGTGCCGGTAATCGGCATCCTGCCGCGGCGCCAGCGGCGCCAGGATCCGCGCAACGTGATAGCTGTCGGCATGAGGGGTGGCGAGCTCGGCGAGCAGCGACTCCAGTACCTGGCGAGTGTTCGCCGGCGCGTCAGGCCAGTTCAGCAGCATCCGTCGCAGACTGGAGATGACGCTGGTCATTCTGAGCTGCTGATGCAGGAGGTAGTTCAGCAGAGGATTCTGCCGACGGAAACGGTAGTGGCTCCAGAAGGCCTGGATACGCAGCAGGTTCATGGTCAGGATCTGGCCAATCACGCTCTCATGGGCGGTGCGAATGGCATCCGTCGTCTCCGGCACCCACAGCAGGCTGGCGTGCTCCAGCAGCCGGGCGTGCATGGTTTTCAGGGCCGTCAGCAGGTTGCTGCCGTCGGAGGTGCTTGGCAGGATCATCATCATTAGCCCGCCGCATAGGATCCCGACGATGACTTCGCAGACGCGCGACTGGGCGATGACCCACAGTTCGTAGCTGTCGCTGATGTTAATCACCGGAAAGGCGATGATGGCGCAGGTATAGCCCGCCAGCTGAAAGGCGTAGGCGACGTTGTTGGTGAACAGGGCGCAGGCCCAGGTGCAGAGCGCCAGCCAGCCGGAGATACTGAACAGAAACAGCCAGGGATCGTTGAGTGTATGACCGGCAAGCAGCAGGGCGGCGCAGGCGCCGAGCAGGCTGCCTGCGATGCGGCCAAAACTTTTACTGATCACTCCGCCGACGGTGGGAAAGCTGATCACCGCCGCGGACGTCATCGCCCAGTAGGGCTCATCAAGATCCAGCGCATAGGCGATACTCAGCGCAAGACACATCGCGATGCCGTTGCGCAATGCGTACCGCCACTGCGGCCGGGTGGCTTTAACCCAGGGGAGTGTGCGCCACGACAGGGTCTGCAGGTTCATTACTGCCCGCCAATTGAGACAGTGCAGGTGGTGCCGGAGACCAGGGTGACATCGGCCGGCAGCGTATCAAAGGCAATTCGCACCGGAACGCGTTGGGCGAGACGAACCCAGGGGATATTTGGTTTGATGTTGGCCACCAGCCCGGTTCCCTGTTCCACGCTCTGGTCGACAATCGCGCGGCCGATGCTGGCGACATGGCCCTTTAGCGTCTGCTGATTGCTATAGAGAATAATTTGTGCCGGATCGCCGATGCGAATGTGGCGCAGTTTGGTCTCTTCGAAGTAGCCCAGTACGTAAAACGAATGGCTGTCCACCAGGGCAAAGACCGGATGGCCGGTGGTAGCGTAATCACCGACGCGGGTGGAAAGGTTGGTCACCCAGCCATCCACCGGCGCTTTGACAACCGTCTGGCTGAGCTGCCACTGCGCATGTTTCAGCGCCGCTTCAGTTACGCCGACCCCCGCTCTGGCGGCAGCCAGGGTGGTGGTGGCGGTATTCAGGGCGGTATTGACGTTCTCAAGGTCTTCAGCCGAGATGGCATTTTGCGACAGGCTTCGGCGACGGCGAGCCTCGCTGGCGGCCTTGCTTTGCTCCGCCTGCGCTTTCTCCACCTCCGCCTGGGCTTTCGCCAGCTGCGCCTGGGCGTTCAGCACCGCGATGCGATAGGGGGTGTCGTCGATGGTAAACAATACTTCCCCAGCTTTGACCCGTTGGTTATCGGTTACGTTCAACTGCAGAATACTGCCGGAGACCTGAGGGGTGATCCCAACCTGCTCGGCGCGCACTTTGCCGTCGCGGGTCCAGGGTGACTGAGTGTAGAAATTCCATAACAACCATGCGGCAATCAGGGCGACGGCCGCGACCAGCAGCGTTGACAGATATTTTAATCTTTTCATAACAGGGAGATCACCAGGCAATGAGCAATACCAGGGCCAGACAGACCGAGAGCGCGAACAGGGAGAGATCCATTAGTAGCGGGTGCCAGATGTCGCCCGCATACATCCAGTCACGCAGCTGGCGATGTAAAAACAACCAGATAAAGAAACCCAACAAGACGGCTTTGAACAGCGGAGGGAAATAGACGGATGCGCCGAACACCAGGTCCTGCAGCGGCAATCCGGATGTGTTAAGACTCAGTTTCACAAGCAAAAATCCTTTGCCATTACAGGGGTAACCTCAGGACGTGCTACTCTTTAACAGTGTAAATCATTGTTTTGGTTTTTGTTGAATCAAGTAATTCATTTGTTTTGATAATTCAAATGCTGCACACTATTCTAAAATCAGTATAATAACTTAGCAAGCTAATTATAAGGAGATGAAATTGGAATCGCCACTTGGTTCTGATCTGGCACGTTTAGTTCGCGTTTGGCGCGCGCTAATCGACCATCGCCTGAAACCTCTGGAGTTAACGCAGACCCACTGGGTCACGCTGCATAACATCCACCAGCTGCCGCCTGAGCAGTCGCAGATCCAGCTGGCGAAAGCTATCGGTATTGAACAGCCGTCGCTGGTGCGCACGCTCGATCAGCTGGAGGAGAAAGGGCTCATTTCTCGCCAGACCTGCGCAAGCGATCGGCGGGCCAAACGCATCAAGCTGACGGAAAAAGCCGAACCGCTGATCAACGAGATGGAAGAGGTGATAGGTAAGACCCGTGATGAAATCCTCTCAGGGGTCTCGAAGCAGGAAGTGGAAACCTTGCTCCACTTAATCCGTAAACTTGAACAAAATATCCTCGATCTCCAGGCTAAAGATTAATTCTTTGCGGCCCGGGCTAATCCGGGCCTTTTTTCACCCTCCCTGCTGATGCCAGACGATCACTTGGTTACGTCCGTTATTCTTTGCTTCATACATGGCTTCGTCCGCGCGCTGAACGCACGCTTCCGCTGTCACGCTATTGTCGTAGGTGGTATACACCCCCATGCTGATGGTCATTCGCTCCGGTAAATGGCTCTCCCCGGCACTGACCGCCAGGCGGATACGCTCGGCGATCGCTTGCGCTTCTTTTTCACCGGTGTTGACCAGCAGCAGAGCAAATTCCTCACCGCCGATGCGTGCGGCGGCGTCATCTACCCGCGAATGGCTTTCCAGCACCGAGGCGGCGAACTGGATCACTTTGTCGCCGGCGACATGGCCGTAGCTATCGTTGATGCGTTTGAAATGGTCGAGGTCGCTGATGAGCACCGACAGCGGATGCTGGGCATTCACCTTCGCCAGCTGTTGGTTAAGAGTGTCGTAGAAAAAGCTGCGGTTGTAGAGGCGGGTCAACGGGTCGCGGATCGAATTCTGATACGAATGGACATATTTGTGGTTAGACTCGCGATAGAGGATAAAGACGTCAACCAGTAGCACCAGAATCAGGAACAAGGTGCATAGCGTTTCGAAAAAACGCGCCTGGTACCAGGTCTGATCCAGCTCCCCTGCGGTGGAGAGCAGCTGGAAAAGCGTGAACAAATAAGCGCTGCAAAAAAAAGCGCCGCTGAACCAAAAAATATTACGCAGTTTACTCAAGCTAATTAATAAAATCAGCGTGATGAACCAAACTGCCATCAGCAGCCAGCCGATAATACTTTGCCACAACGGGGTAAAGGTATGGCTCAGATCGTCGATAAAATTGACGCTCAGCCACGGCGAATGGCTGGAGTATAGCCATGATAAAACAATAATGGTCAACGTAAAAAGTATACATGCTGTAAATGTAAGAACGTGTGCTTTCCACGAATGCATGATGCGCTGGCGAAAATAGTACAAAATAATAGATGACATGAATAACACAGCCATCATTATATTGCGGAAGAAATAATAGATAACGGCGTCATTTTGATTAACGACCGGGGCCGGATTGCAGGTAAGCCAGTCCGGATAGCTGCTGAGCGTGCCAAGCATCAGCAGCGCTGAGCAGGCAAACCCGAAAGAGACTGGAGTAAGGTACAGACGCCGCTTGCTGCTCCAGTATTTCATGCCCATAAAACAGGCAATGGTAATATGAAAAACCATCAGGAAACTGGTCAGCAGCGGAAATAATATTGAGGAAGTACTACTGAAGCTGGTATGAAAAAAAGCAGTCATCCCGGAAATGCCAATCCCGGCCAGTAAACAAATGCAAATATAAAGGATTAGACGTTTAACGATATGATGCACATGTTCGGGCATAGGCAATATTCCACATAAAAGGCAACGGCAGCGACGATGAGTCACCAGGGCTAATTTACGTTCTTGAGGGTAATAGGGGCGGGCAGATAAGATATTGCGCAGGCGCAATGATTCATGGAATATTAAAATAAAGATGTCTGATGGTTACTACGAATTTATTACGGCGAAATAAACGTGGCTGAAAAATACGATGCGGCGCAACCGGCCGCATCGTAAGGGAAATTATCGCGGAGAGACGGTGACCTGGCTGCCGCTGCCGGCAATGGCCACGCGCTGACCAACGGAGAACGGAGTGCTGCCCTGTTTCTGCACTACCATAATGGTATTGCCATCGTCCTTACGGATTTCCAGTTCAACGCCCTGCGTTTTATTCATCGCGCCCTGAACGCCCTGACCGGCTACGCCGCCCGCGACCGCACCTGCCGCCGTAGCCAGAGAGCGTCCGGTACCGCCGCCGATGGTGTTTCCAAGGAACCCGCCCAGTACCGCACCGCCAATGGCCCCGATGGCATTGCTATCGTCGCCGCTCTGGATCTGTACGGCGCGCGTATGCACGATAGTACCGTAAGTCACGCTCTGCACCTGTTTGGCTTCAGATGCGGAATAAACGTCGCCGGACAGGCCGCTGCTGCTCACGCAGCCTGCGAGCGTAAAACCAATCATCGATACAGCCAAAACACGTAAAATCATTTATGAATCTCCTGTTCACCGAAGGTGTTCAATTGAACGTCCATACGGTTAATTATATGGCATTTAGTCGTCGGCGGGCATAGGTTCTCCCTGGACTATACAAAAAATAATAAACACTGGTGCTTCAACCTCAACTAAACGCCGGTTCTTTACGATGTTCTCTGATTTGTCGCTCTATTGTTAAAAAGTATTAGTACAACATAGCATTAGCCGACACTTTATGATGGAGTGAAGGGCATACAAGGGTCATGGAATGAAGGAAAACGTATGAGATCGGGTCGCTTTATTGGCGTTATGTCTGGTACCAGCCTGGATGGTATCGATGTCGTTTTGGCCACCATTACTGAAAACATGGTGGCGCAGCAGGCTAGTCTCACCTGGCCCATTCCACACGCGATAAAAGAAGAGATTCTGGCGATTTGCCAGGGGCAGTCGCTGACCCTTTCGCAGCTAGGCCGTCTGGACACCCGTCTGGGACGGCTGTTTGCCGATGCCGTACTGGCGCTGATGCGCCAGGAAAGTCTCAAACCCACCGACGTCATCGCCATCGGCTGCCATGGACAGACCGTATGGCATGAACCGCAGGGAGAGGCTCCGCATACCCTGCAAATTGGTGATAACAACCAGATCGCCGCCCACACCGGGATAACCGTAGTGGGGGATTTTCGTCGCCGGGATATGGCGCTAGGCGGGCAGGGGGCGCCGCTGGTGCCGGCTTTTCATCATGCGCTGCTGGCCCACCCCGTTGAGCGACGTATGGTGCTCAATATCGGCGGGATCGCTAATGTGTCGCTGCTGGCGCCAGGGCAGCCGGTGCGCGGCTATGATACCGGGCCGGGAAATATGTTGCTGGACGCCTGGATCTGGCGCCAGAAGGGCAAACCGTACGACAAGGACGCCCAATGGGCTAGCGAAGGTAAAGTGCTGCTGCCGCTGCTGCAGGACATGCTGAGCGATCCGTGGTTTGCCTTGCCGGCGCCGAAAAGCACCGGTCGGGAATATTTCAATTACGGCTGGCTGGAGCAGCATATGGCCCGCTATCCGGGGCTACGCGGGGAGGATGTTCAGGCTACGCTTGCGGAATTGACCGCCGTCACCATCAGTGAGCAGGTATTGTTAAGCGGCGGCTGCGAGCGTTTGTTAGTGTGCGGCGGCGGCGCGCGTAACCCCTTGTTAATGGCGCGCCTGGCGGCGCTGCTGCCGGGAACCGAGGTCTCCACCACCGATGAGGCGGGGATCAGCGGCGATGATATGGAAGCGCTGGCCTTTGCCTGGCTGGCCTGGCGAACGCTGGCTGGTCTGCCGGGCAATCTGCCCTCCGTGACCGGCGCCAGCGAAGCCTCGGTGCTGGGCGCCATTTTTCCGGCTAACCCGCCGCAGAATCGGAGTTAACTGAAATCTTAAATACGATGCGACCGGTAAACTGGACAAGTTAAGCGGAGGGCGGAGTGCCCGCCGTGACCGGGAAAGTCGAAGGCAAACGAATGAAAAAAATTCTTATCGCAGTTGTACCTTTTATGCTGGCGGGCTGTAGCTACTACAACCAGTTTGTCGAGCGGATGCAGACGGACACGCTGGAGTATCAATGCGACCAGAAACCATTGACGGTCCATCGCAATAACGCACGCCAGCAGGTCAGTTTTATCTATGATAATCAGCAACTGAACCTGTCTGAGGGGCTGTCGGCTTCCGGGGCGCGCTACACCGACGGCGTCTATGTGTTCTGGTCAAAAGGCGATACCGCCACCGTCTATAAGCGCGACCGCATCGTCCTTGATAACTGTCAGCTGCAGACGGCCAAACGTTGAGATTTCTGTCCGGGGGGCGCACAATAACGCCACCTTATGACTACATCCTCAATGGCCATGTCTGATAACGACGAACTCCAGCAAATTGCGCATTTGCGCCGTGAATACACCCGTGGCGGTTTGCGTCGCCACGATCTTCCTGCTGAACCCCTGCCGCTGTTTGAACGCTGGCTGCGTCAGGCCTGCGATGCGAAACTTGCCGACCCGACGGCCATGGTGGTTGCCACCGTCGATGAGCGCGGCCAGCCCTACCAGCGCATTGTGTTGCTGAAGCACTACGACGAAAAAGGGTTGGTGTTTTATACCAACCTCGGCAGCCGCAAAGCGCATCAAATTGAAAACAACCCGCAGGTCAGCCTGCTTTTCCCGTGGCATATGCTGGAGCGCCAGGTGATGGTAATCGGCAAAGCGGAGCGTCTGTCGACGCTGGAAGTGGTCAAATATTTCCACAGCCGTCCGCGCGACAGCCAGATTGGCGCCTGGGTCTCGAAGCAGTCGAGCCGGATCTCAGCCCGCGGCATCCTCGAAAGCAAATTCCTCGAGCTGAAGCAGAAGTTCCAGCAGGGTGAAGTGCCGTTGCCGAGCTTCTGGGGCGGATTCCGCGTCAGCATTGAGCAGATGGAGTTCTGGCAGGGGGGAGAACACCGTCTGCACGATCGCTTTTTATACCAGCGCGATAGCGGCGCCTGGAAAATAGACCGTCTGGCGCCGTAAACGCCGAAATTAGTTATCGAAGCGCTGGCGCTGAAAGGGCCGGCGCTTTATTCTATGTACTTTTCGCATCTGGCGAAAAGTCGTGTACCGGCAGAGGTGCAGTCGTTTATACATGGAGAATTTGATGGCAAGCAGTAACTTGATTAAACAATTGCAAGAGCGGGGGCTGGTAGCCCAGGTGACGGACGAGGAAGCGTTAGCAGAGCGACTGGCGCAAGGCCCGATCGCGCTCTATTGCGGCTTCGATCCTACCGCTGACAGCTTGCATTTGGGGCATCTTGTTCCATTGTTATGCCTGAAACGCTTCCAGCAGGCAGGTCATAAACCTGTGGCGCTGGTGGGCGGCGCAACCGGTCTGATTGGCGACCCAAGCTTCAAAGCCGCTGAGCGTAAACTAAACACCGAGGATACCGTGCAGGAGTGGGTGGATAAAATCCGCAAACAGGTGGCTCCGTTCCTTGATTTTGACTGCGGCGACAACTCGGCGATCGCGGCGAATAACTATGACTGGTTTGGCAGCATGAACGTGCTGACCTTCCTGCGCGATATCGGTAAACACTTCTCTGTTAACCAGATGATCAACAAAGAAGCGGTGAAGCAGCGTCTGAATCGTGACGATCAGGGTATCTCCTTTACCGAGTTCTCTTACAATCTGCTGCAGGGTTACGACTTTGCCTGCCTGAACAAGCTGCACGGCGTGGCGCTGCAGATTGGCGGCTCTGACCAGTGGGGCAACATCACCTCCGGCATCGATCTGACCCGTCGTCTGCATCAGAACCAGGTGTTTGGCCTGACCGTACCGCTGATCACCAAAGCGGACGGCACCAAATTCGGTAAAACCGAAGGCGGCGCCGTGTGGCTGGATCCGAAGAAAACCAGTCCGTACAAATTCTACCAGTTCTGGATCAACACCGCGGATGCTGATGTCTATCGCTTCCTCAAATTCTTCACCTTTATGGACATTGTGGAGATCAATGCCCTGGAAGAAGAAGACAAAAACAGCGGTAAAGCGCCGCGCGCCCAGTACGTGCTGGCAGAGCAGGTGACGCGCCTTGTCCACGGCGAAGAAGGCCTGGAAGCGGCGAAGCGCATTACCGAAAGCCTGTTCAACGGTAACCTGAGCGACCTGAGCGAAGCAGACTTCGAACAGCTGGCCCAGGATGGCGTGCCGATGATCGAAATGGAAAAAGGCGCCGATCTGCTGCAGGCGCTGGTTGATTCCGAGCTGCAGCCGTCCCGCGGTCAGGCGCGTAAAACCGTTGCCTCTAACGCGGTGACCATCAACGGCGAAAAACAGGCCGACCCGGAATATGTTTTCGCCGACAGCGATCGCCTGTTTGGCCGCTACACCTTGCTGCGTCGCGGTAAGAAAAATTACTGCCTGGTCTGCTGGAAATAAAAAAATACTGCCAGGGCGTGGGAAACCACGCCCTTTTTCTTTTTAGGGTTGTGGTAAGAAAATGAAGAACATCCTCGCCATTCAGTCTCACGTTGTGTTTGGCCATGCCGGCAACAGTGCCGCCGAATTTCCGATGCGCCGTCTGGGCGCCAATGTCTGGCCCCTGAATACCGTACAGTTCTCTAACCATACGCAGTACGGCAAATGGACCGGCTGCGTCATGCCGCCTTCGCATTTGACGGAGATCGTTCAGGGCATTGCCGATATCGACAAGCTGCAGACCTGCGATGCGGTACTGAGCGGCTATCTTGGCTCCGCTGAGCAGGGAGAGCATATCCTCGGTATCGTGCGTCAGGTTAAGGCGGCCAATCCGGCGGCGAAATATTTTTGCGATCCAGTGATGGGTCACCCGGAGAAGGGCTGCATCGTCGCGCCGGGCGTGGCGGAGTTCCACGTGCGCTATGCGCTGCCGGCCAGCGATATTATTGCCCCGAATCTGGTTGAGCTGGAGATCCTGTGCGGTCATCCGGTCGCCAGCGTCAGCGAGGCAGTGGCCGCCGCGCGGGAGCTGATTGCCCAGGGGCCGGAAGTGGTATTAGTTAAGCATCTTGCCCGTGCGGGTCTGAGTATGGATCGTTTTGAGATGCTGTTGGTGACGGCCGAAGAAGCCTGGCATATTAGTCGGCCGCTGGTGGATTTCGGCCTGCGTCAGCCGGTGGGCGTCGGCGATGTGACCAGCGGTCTGCTGTTGGTTAAATTGCTGCAGGGGGCAAGTCTGCGCGATGCGCTGGAACACGTCACCGCCGCGGTGTACGAGATTATGCTCGCCACCAAAAATATGCAGGAATACGAACTACAGGTAGTAGCGGCGCAGGATCGCATCGCCGTACCGGAGCACTGCTTCAGCGCCACCCGGCTGTAACTCCCAGGGCCTGCCCGACGTTCCGCCGGGCAGGTTCAGGCCTTATTTTAAGCCTTCAGCCGCCAGTGCGGCCGCCACCGCCGGACGCGCTGCCACCTGCGTCATCCAGCTGCCGATATGACCATAGGCAGCCATATCCAGTTTTATAGCATAGGCCCAGCGCAGCACCGTAAACAGATAACCATCGGCAATGGTGAAGCGATGGCCGGTCAGCCACTGTTTGTCTGCCAGCGCTGCATCAACGTATTGCAGCTTTTTCTCAAGCAGCCCCCGCGCGACAGGCTTATAGTCCTCCGGGGTATCCGGGCGGAACAGGGGGGTAAAGCTTTTATGCAGCTCGGTGGCCACATAGTTCAGCCATTCGAGAGTCTGATAGCGCGCGATCGAGCCCACCGGCGCCAGCAGATGACGATCCGGCACCTGGTCTGCGATGTACTGCATGATGGCTACGCCCTCAGTGAGCAGGATATCATCATCCAGCAGCAGCGCCGGCACCTGACCTTTCGGGTTGATCAGCAGATAGTCTTCCCCGTTTTCCAGCCGTTTTTGGGCCAGATCCACGCTCTGCAGGGTAAAATCCAGACCGCTTTCGCGCAGGGCAATATGCGAGGCAAGGGAACAGGCGCCGGGTTTGTAGAACAGTTTCATGCGTGACTCCTCGTGGCTGCAGTTTTCTGTATGTTAGTCCTGCCAGGGGTAAAAAAAAAGCCGCTAAACTAACGTTAGCGGCTTAAAAATAATTAGTTTTCCCTGCGGCGTCAGGCAGCCGCGGTTTCGCGTGCTTTAATGTCCGCGCTGTCGTCCTGAGTCATACGATTCAGTTTCGGCGCGGTCAGCAGCATCAGGGCGGCGATAACCGCGGTGACGATACCAATCTGCAGGAATACGTGACCGTAGACTTCCAGCGACACCAGCGGATCGGTGACATTCTCCGGGACTGCCATCAGGTTAGCGATTTTCCCAGCGATGATCGCCGCGCCTGCCGTGGTGAGGAACCAGCTGCCCATGATGAAGCCCATCAGACGCTGAGGAACCAGCTGAGCGACCATCGCCAGGCCGAGGCCGGAAATCATCAGTTCACCGATAGACTGCAGCGCGTAGCTCAGAATCAGCCAGTTGACCGAGACGATACCGGCGTCGCTGGCGAACTTCGCCCCTAAAGGCAGGACGAGGAATGCGCCAGAGCACAGTACCATACCGATAGCAAATTTGTGCGGCATCGGCAGGCGGTCGCCCATCTTGTTGTAGATGGCGGCCAGAATCGGGCTACCAATCATGATCCAGAACGGGTTCAGCGCCTGATACTGTTCCGGTTCAAAGGCGAGACCGAGGATCGAGTGCTCCACGTTACGGATGGCGAAGAAGTTCAGCGAGGTCGGCATCTGGCTGTACAACACGAAGAAGACAATCGCTTCTACCATCAGCAGGAAAGCGACGATCATTTTACGACGCGGAGCGCCTTTCAGGCCTATGGTTTCTTTGGCGAAAATCACGACGATACCCAGTGCGACGACGCCCAGCACCATACGTGCGATACCCTGGTTGTGCAGCAGCCAGGTGGCGATAGCGACCAGCACCACCACGCCAGCGATGGTCGCCAGCAGTTTACCCATGTGTACCGGGGCAAAGTCCGGTTTAGAGCCGTACTGTTTAACCCATTTCTGACAGAAGGCGAAGTTAATAATGGTGATCACCATCCCCACCACGCTGAGGGCAAACGCTACGCTCCAGCCAAAACGTGCGGCCAGCCACGGGGTTGCCAGCATAGAGAAGAACGAACCGATGTTGATGGACATGTAGTACATGGTAAATGCACCGTCCAGACGTGGGTCGTTTTTGTCATAGCAGGTAGAAAGCAGGGAGGACGGGTTGGCTTTAAACAGGCCGTTACCGACGGCGATGGTCGCCATACCCATATAGACGATAGCGGCGTCATGGCCGGACCAGGCCACCAGCGCATAGCCAATCGCCAGCACGATAGCGCCCAGCATGATGACACGCTTGGTACCCAGCACTTTATCACCCAGCCAGCCGCCAATGGCGACGAGGCCATAAACCAGCGCGCTAAAGGAGGAGAACAGAGTAATGGAATCCGCTTCCGACATACCCAGCTGTTTTACCAGGTAAACGGCCATGATCCCTTGCAGGCCGTAGTAACCAAAACGCTCCCACAACTCGATCGAGAAAATGAGATAGAACGCGCGTGGTTGTTTGAAAGCGTTCAGACTCACGCTTTCTGCTGGTTTATTGTTTGCAGTAGACACATATACCTCTTTTTTTACATCCCATATTTACTGGGGGGTGTTCGGGGCGCAATCTCGTTGGACCGCCGCCTTTATAGTTATTCTTGGAGGGAAAACGGCAAGTAATGTTCACTATCCTGGCGCATCAGGCAAGGCTTTTGTAATAATCTGTTACACATAATCAGGGTGGTATAATGCTCCGGACATATGAATGTTATACAGCGTTAAATTTTACCGTTTCGATATCGTTGGTATTTTTATCTTTCGGGTTCGCCGGTTTGCCGGGAAAAGGCGATATATTCTACTGATCTGGCGTAAGCATAGTGATATGGTCCATTATCTTAAAAAATCATGGGTCATTATCCTGACAATCTTTACTCATCCGTTGTATTGCCTGACATTTATTTCCATTCCAGTAACATTCATTCAACATAAAGTTGCGAGCATGATCTGGATCACAAATGCATAGAAATTTTGCGCTGATAAAAAATGAATGAACTAGTTGTTTGTTATATAACCGGATAATCATCCATAATCATGATGATTATGTGGTGTTAATAGCCGGTGAAATAGATGAATGCGGGCCATAACCCAGAGTTAAGCTATGACCGCAATAGAGACGAGACAGTCAGGCGTAGACTTTATCTTTGTATTCGCAAAGATCTTCAATCAGGCAGGAGCCGCAGCGCGGCTTGCGGGCAATACAGGTATAACGCCCATGCAGGATCAGCCAGTGATGGCAGTCGACCTTAAACTCGGCGGGGACCACCTTCAGAAGCTTCTCTTCCACCTGTTCAACATTCTTGCCCGGGGCGAACTGCGTCCGATTGCAGACGCGGAAGATGTGCGTGTCCACGGCGATGGTCGGCCAGCCAAAGGCGGTATTCAGCACCACGTTGGCGGTTTTACGGCCCACGCCGGGTAGCGCCTCCAGCGCTGCTCTGTCTTCCGGCACCTCGCCATTGTGCTGCTCCAACAGGATGCGGCAGGTTTTAATGACATTTTCCGCTTTGCTGTTAAACAGGCCGATAGTCTTGATATACGATTTTACCCCATCCACCCCCAGGGCCAGCATCGCTGCGGGCGTATTGGCCACCGGATAGAGTTTGGCTGTCGCTTTGTTGACGCTTACGTCGGTGGCCTGTGCAGAAAGCAGGACGGCAATCAGCAGCTCGAATGGCGAACTGAAATGCAGTTCGGTAGTGGGGTGGGGATCGTTTTCCCGCAGCCTGGTAAGGATCGCCAGGCGTTTGGCTTTGTTCATATTATGCTTTCCCTGTCACGTCGGACGGGGCGACAGAGACGGCCCGGGCCGCTTGCGCCTTCCGCTGTTTGCTACGTTCATCGATAAGGTATTTAATCGCCAGCATCATGCCGAGGCCAATAAAGGCGCCTGGCGGCAGCATAGCCAGCAGGAAAGGGGTGTCGGTGTGGAAAACCTCGATGCGCAGAACCTTCGCCCAGCTGCCAAGCAGACTGTCGGCGCCGTCAAACAGGGTGCCGTTGCCAAGGATCTCGCGCAGGGAGCCCAGCACAAACATCGCGCAGGTAGCGCCCATGCCGATCGAGAAACCGTCCAGTGCCGACAGCGCTGGCCCTTTTTTGGCGGCAAAGGCTTCGGCGCGGCCGACCACGATGCAGTTGGTCACGATAAGCGGGATGAAAATCCCCAGCGACTGATAGAGGCCGAAGGCATAGGCGTTGATCAGCATCTGCACGACGCTCACCACCGAGGCGATAATCATTACGTAGATGGGGATCCGGATCTCCGCCGGCGTCCAGCGGCGCAGGCTGGAGATGGTCAGGTTGGTCAGGGTTAACACCAGGGTGGTGGCCAAACCCAGCCCGAGGGCGTTGGTGGCGGTCGAGGTGACCGCCAGCAGAGGACACATACCTAACAGCTGAACCAGGGCGGAGTTATTTTTCCACAGGCCCTGGACGATGACGTCTTTAACTTCGCTCATGGTTATTCTCCACAGGCGGTGAATTCAGGAAGTTGCGCAGGCAGCGTTTGTGCATATAAGCCTGCGCGCTTAACGGCATTGACCACCGCCCGGGGGGTGATGGTGGCGCCGGTGAACTGGTCAAAATCGCCGCCATCCTTTTTGACCGCCCAGTGGCTATCGCCCTGGCCGTGGACGACTTTCCCGGCAAAATGGGTAATCCAGTCCGACAGGCGAAGTTCGATTTTATCACCCAGGCCCGGCGTTTCATGATGCTCAGTTACGCGGGTGCCGAGGACCGTGCCGCTAAAATCGGCGGCAACCAGCAGCTGTATTGCTCCGGAGTAGCCGTCCGGCGCGGTGGCTTCCATCACCGCGCCGATCGGTCGATCGTTATTTTTGGCGATCCACACTTTATGCTGGCCTTTGCCCAGCGCCGGGGCGCTGACCAGATAGCAGCTCTTAAGCAGATCGTTATTATAGCGGTCGGCAGGTAAAACCTGGTCGAATAACGCCTTTTGCTGCAGGGCCGCCTGCTGGTCGATGGTGCTTTTGGTCAGCTCATTGATCGCCGCCGTCAGCCCGGTGGAACCGGCGGCAAACAGCGCCAGCGTGACGCCGTGTTTACGCATCGTTTTTAACATCATTGCTCTCTCAACGGTGGCCATATACGCGCGGGCGCGTGTAGTAATCGATCAGCGGCACGGTAATATTCGCCAGCAGAACGGCAAACGCCACGCCGTCCGGATAACCACCGAAGCTGCGGATGAGCCAGACCAGCAGGCCAGCGAGGGCGCCAAAGATCAGACGGCCGCGGTTGGTTGTTGAGGCCGTCACCGGATCGGTCAGGATAAAGAAGGCGCCAAGCATGGTCGCCCCGGAGAGCAAATGCATCTGCGGTGAGGCCAGGCTCTGCGGCGAAAAAATCCAGCCGAGGGTGGCGCACAGGCCGAGGCTAACAAGGAAGCTGACCGGGATATGCCAGCGGATCGCCTTCTGCCACAGCAGGAAAAGGCCGCCTGCCAGCCAGGCGATATTCACCCACTGCCAGCCCAGACCTGCCAGCACGCCGCCGTAGACCGGCAATTGCAGCACCTGCTGAACGCTATGTCCGGCATGCAGGGAGGTTTTAAAGGTATCCAGCGGGGTGGCCTGGCTGACGCCGTCGATACCCAGCCGCAGACTGGCCATGTCGCCTCCGGCGGCGGTATGACCGGTGAAGATCATCTGCAGCGCGTCGCTGAATGCCGGGATATGGGCGGCTATCTCATAGGAAGGCAGCCAGGAGGTCATCTGCACCGGGAACGAAATCAGCAGCACGACATAGCCGATCATTGCCGGGTTGAAGGGGTTATGGCCCAGGCCTCCGTACAACTGCTTGGCAATGACTACGGCAAAGGCAGTGCCGAGCACCACCATCCACCACGGGGCCAGTGGCGGAATACTCACCGCCAGCAGCAGGCCGGTGAGCAGGGCGGAATTATCTTTCAGCGTGGCAGCAACAGGCTGTTTACGCAGTTTGAGAATAGCGGCTTCGGTCGCCCAGGCCGTCAGGGCGGCGAGGACAATCTGCAGTACGGTGCCCCAGCCGAAAAACCAGGTCTGGACCACAATGCCAGGCACAGCGGCGAGCAGCACCAGCAGCATAATACGCGAGGTCTGCCGCTGGTTATGGGTATAGGGGGAGCTTGCGATTCTGAAAACCATTTATTCCTCGTTAACTGCCTGCTGTGTTGCTTTACGCGCCTGAACGCGGGCGATAGCCGCGGCGACGGCCGCTTTGCGCGGGTCGTCATTGGCTGCGGCTGACGCGAGATCCTGTTGTGCGGCCTGCTGTTCGGCTTTACGCGCTTTAGCGCGGGCGATGGCGGCTTCCACCGCCGCCTTGCGCGGGTCGACCGGTTCGGCGGTCGGGGCGTCCACCGGCGCGGCCTGCTGTTCGGCTTTACGCGCTTTGGCGCGGGCGATGGCGGCTTCCACCGCCGCCTTGCGCGGGTCGACCGGTTCGGCGGCCGGGGCGTCCACCGGCGCGGCCTGCTGTTCGGCTTTACGCGCTTTGGCGCGGGCGATAGCGGCTTCCACCGCCGCCTTGCGCGGGTCGACCGGTTTGACGGCCGGGGCTTCCACCGGCGCGGCCTGCTGTTCGGCTTTACGCGCTTTAGCGCGGGCGATAGCGGCTTCCACCGCCGCCTTGCGCGGGTCGACCGGTTCGGCGGCCGGGGCGTCCACCGGCGCGGCCTGCTGTTCGGCTTTACGCGCTTTGGCGCGGGCGATAGCGGCTTCCACCGCCGCCTTGCGCGGATCGACCGGTTCGGCGGCCGGGGCTACCATCGGCGCGGCCTGCTGCTGCGCTTTGCGCGCCCGGGCCTCAGCCTTACGCGCTTCGCGGGCGGCAATCGCCTCGCTGTTGTCAGGTTTGGCGCCGGCCTGGATCACGATCGGCTGCGCGGCATCGCGCTGTTTATCCCGTACCCGGGCCAGGGCGGCGCTAATCGCCTCCTGATCTTTGGCGGCAGGCTGAACGGCGGCTTTTTTATGCCGCTCGGCGCGCGCGGCTTTCTCACGCTCCAGGCGCGCCTGTCGGGCCTCGAATCGGGCTTTGGCTTCCGCAGCGCGCTGCTCTTCCTGACGAATCGCCGCGATCTCGGCCTTTTCCTGACGGAAGTACTGCACCAGCGGAATATTACTTGGACATACCCACGCGCAGGCGCCGCACTCGATGCAGTCCGCCAGATTATGGGCAGTGGCTTTATCGTGCTGCTGACCTTTGCTGAACCAGTACAGCTGCTGCGGCAGCAGATCGGCCGGGCAGGCGTCAGCGCAGGCGCTGCAGCGAATGCAGCCTTTCTCTTCCTGCGGTTCGCCCATCTCGCTGGCGGAAGGCGCCAGCAAACAGTTGGTGATCTTCACCACCGGGACGTCGAGCCACGGCAGGGTAAAGCCCATCAGCGGGCCGCCCATGATCACCATTGGCTCGGCGCTGGGGCAGAAGCCGGCATCGTTCAATAGATGGCGCACCGGCGTGCCAAGACGCGCCCAGACATTGCCCGGTCTGGTTACCGCTTCGCCGGTGAGGGTGACCACGCGCTCGGTTAACGGCTCACCGTCAATCACCGCGCGTTTCACCGCATAAGCCGTACCGACGTTCTGCATCAGCACGCCAATGTCCGATGAACGACCGCCGTGCGGTACCTGTTTGCCGGTGAGAATTTGGGTGAGCTGCTTGGCGCCACCGGAGGGATATTTGGTGGGGATCACGCGCAGCGAAATGCCATGGGCGTCGCAGAGCACCGCCCGCAGCATTGAGATGGCCTGCGGCTTATTGTCTTCAATGCCGATCAGCACTTCTTCAGGCTGCAGTATATGAGCGAGGATGCGGATACCCTCGACAATCTGCGCCGCGCAGTCCTGCATCAGGCGGTCATCCGCCGTGATATAGGGCTCGCACTCGGCGGCGTTAATGATTAGCGTTTTAATTTTATCTCCGCCACCGCGCAGTTTACTGCCGGTGGGGAAGCCTGCGCCGCCGAGGCCAGCAACGCCAAACTGGTGGATACGCTCGATCAGCGCTTCACGCGTGCGGGTCTGATAGTCGCTCCAGCCATCGCGCTCGATCCAGCGGTCTTCGCCGTCGGCGTCA
This sequence comes from Klebsiella sp. KPN54798, assembly GCF_021184225.1. Lineage (NCBI taxonomy): Bacteria > Pseudomonadati > Pseudomonadota > Gammaproteobacteria > Enterobacterales > Enterobacteriaceae > Klebsiella > Klebsiella sp. KPN54798. The sequence goes on from NZ_CP089234.1 coordinate 2,440,244, forward strand.
ATGATCACGCTCATCTCCGCCAGCGCCGACGGGTGCGCGGTAGTGTGCGGAGCGATGGCGGCAATGGTGCCGGAAGTCGGGGCGTGAACGGGCAGCATTCTTCCCCAGCCGCGGGTCAGCGGCTGGCCGCGCAGCACCCGGTCGCCCACTTTAACGCACAGTTCGCCCTCGGCGCCAATGTGCTGCTTCAACGGGATAACAAAGCGCTGCGGCAGGGAAACCTGACGCAGCGGGGTGCCGTTAGACTGGGTTTTCATTTCAGGCGGGTGAATACCGCCGTTGAAATCCCAGACCTTGTCTTTTCGGAAAGCGGAAAATAGCTTAAACATGTTGTTCCACAGGAATATTTCGCACCGGGATCGTATGCAGATCCCATTTCCAGGTCTCCGGGGTGGTGGCCACCGGAACGAGTGAAATGCACTGGGTCGGGCAGGGGGCGACGCACAAATTGCAGCCGGTGCACAGGTCGCTCATCACGGTATGCATGGCGCGGGTCGCCCCAACGATGGCATCCACCGGACAGGCCTGGATACACTTGGTACAGCCAATGCAGTTCGGCTCGTCAATTACCGCGAGCATGCGGGCCGGCTCCGCTTCCTGTGCGTCGCCGTCGACAGGCTGCGGGTCGACGTTCAGCAAGGCGGCGATTTTTAACATCACCGCTTCGCCACCCGGCGCGCAGCGGTTTATTTTCTCACCCTGCACGCCGACTGCTTCCGCATAGGGGCGACACCCAGGGTACCCGCACTGCCCACACTGGCTCTGCGGCAATAGCTCATCAATTTTTTCCACCACCGGGTCGTCCTGCACCGCGAAACGACGCGAGGCGTATCCCAGTATTAAGCCGAAAATCAGCCCTAACAGGCTGATGGCGATCACGGCTATCCAGACTGCGCTCATTACAACTTCACCAAACCACTAAAGCCCATGAAGGCCAGAGACATTAAACCGGCGGTAATCAGCGCGATGGCATTACCGCGAAACGGCGCGGGGACATCGGCCACCACCAGGCGTTCACGGATCGCCGCGAACAGCACCATTACCAGCGAGAAGCCGACGGCGGCGGCAAAGCCGTACAGCGCCGACTGCAGGAAATTGTGGCCCAGATTAATATTCAGCAGCGCTACCCCGAGTACGGCACAGTTGGTGGTGATCAGCGGTAGAAAGATCCCCAGCAGGCGATAGAGCGCCGGGCTGGTTTTACGCACCACCATCTCAGTAAACTGAACCACCACGGCGATAACCAGAATAAAGGCCAGGGTACGCAAATAAACCAAATTTAGCGGGATAAGGATCCAGGTATCAATCAGCCAGGCGCAAATAGAGGCCAGGGTCATCACGAAGGTGGTAGCGAGCCCCATCCCCATTGCGGTTTCCAGCTTTTTGGAAACCCCCATAAACGGGCACAGACCAAGAAACTTCACCAGAACGAAGTTATTGACCAGGACTGTACCAATAAAGAGCAGTAAATAATCAGCCATCATGCGACCTGAAACGAAAAAAAGCCGCTTATTATCGAATAAAACGATACCAGCGACAACAGGTTAAGTGTGGGGGTATTACGGATTAACAAAAGTCCGTTTTACCCGCTGCGAACGGCGAAAATAGGGCGCCAGCAGCGCAGCGGCCAGCAGCGGAAACAGCAGCTGACGCAGGGCAAGCACATCCGAGACCGGCGAGAAGGCAAAAGCCTTTATCGCCAGCAGCAGGGTGATGAGCAGCCAGATAATGTAGTGTTTCGGCACCACCGAGCGCCGCTTGAAAAAGGCGATAGTCAGCCAGAGCGTGTAATACCACATGGCGAGGGCAAACAGCAGCGAGGCGACCCACAGCGCCATATGGCCCGCGCTCATGGCGCGCAGTAGGGTATAGGTCTGCGGCGACATCAGCGCATTGGCAAAAAACAGCAGCGATAACGAGGCGCTCAGCAGCGCCACCAGCAACCAGGCCAGCGGAGCCAGCAGCCATCCGCCGATGCGCTCTGCAGATTGAGACGTCATGTTTCTCCCCTATTCAACGCCAGTGAATAAAATCAGGCCGGGAAGTATAAGCAACTGGCGTGAAGGATGACAGCCTTACTGCACGAATCGCCAAACGGATTTAGGAACCTGGCCTACATCGAACAATTTACCACCGGAGACCAGCTCTGCGCGACGATGATCGGCGGCGCGATACATATTCACGATCTCCTGGGTGTCAGTCAGGGAGTAGTTAAGGTGATCAAATAGTTTTTCAAGGCTTTCCAGCGAACTGATTTTGCGAAATTTTAATAAGTAGTCCAGCACGGTCATTTTCGTATCCATTTTATAATCGGAATTATTGCGTTGAATATTATCAGCATTCACTAAACCTACTCTCAACCAACGGCGCCTTCTGCTGGGGCCGCGTGGAATGAATCAGGTTATATAAACCCATGACAAGGGGCAAAGCCAGCCTTGAAGAGCAGGGAGAAGTTTAAGAATATTCTAAAATCAGACCGGGCGCCGAATGGCGCCCGCAAGAGAAGATTAACGCTGTTCGCCGTGACTGGCAATAACAGATTTGTACCAATAAAAACTCTTCTTTCGTTTCCGCGCCAGATTTTGCTGGTGATCGACATAGACAAAACCATATTGCTTTTGGTAGCCGTTGAGCCAGCTCAGCAGATCGATAAATGACCAGGGGTAATAGCCGCGCACATCTGCCCCCAGCGCCAGCGCTTTTTCGAGGGCGCCAATATGGCTGCTGAGATAATCAATCCGCGGGTCGTCGACCACTTCCCCGTCAATAATCGGGTCCTTCGCGCCGAGGCCATTCTCGGTGATATATATCGGAATATCGCCATAGCGCGCCTTAATCATCATAATGCCGTCAGTTAGCCCCTGCGGCCAGATTTCCCAGCCCCATTCGGTATATGTACTCTGGGGATTACGCACGAAATAGAATAATCCCTCCACGCCAGGCTCGCCGCCGGTAGCGATCTCAGGCGGCTGGGCAGATACCGTTTCCCGGCGATAGTAATTCAGACCGATAAAGTCGCAGCGGTTGTCACGGAGCAGCGCGTCGTCGCCTGGAGCAAAGCGAGGTACCCCCCACAGCGCCTGGGTCTGCGCCAGCAGGTCGGCAGGATAGGTGCCTTTCAGCACCGGATCGTACAGCCAGTGAGTATGGATGGCGTCAGCCAGTTCGGTGGCCTTAATGTCCGCCTCGCTGTCGGTGAGCGGGGTATGCGGTTGCAGTACGTTGACGAAGCCAATCTCGCCGGCCACAGCCATCTCGCGAAAGGCCTTCACCGCCAGCGCATGGGCGATAAATACGTGGTGGCAGGCCTGAATGGCGCGCGCCGGATCGCGGACCGCCGGGGGATGGAGGCCGTTAATGTAGCCGTGCCCAATGAAGACAATGGTTTCGTTGAAGGTAGCCCACAGCTTCACCCGTGAACCAAAGCGCGCATAGCACAGGCGGGCGTACTCGGCGAAGGCCTCGGCGGTAGTGCGCGCTTCCCAGCCGCCCTCATCCTGCAGGGCCTGCGGCAGATCCCAGTGATAGAGGGTGATCATCGGCTCAATATTGTGCGCCAGCAGTTCGTCGATCAGATCGCTGTAAAACTGGACTCCCGCTTCATTCACCTTACCGCGCCCGGCGGGCAGCAGGCGGGGCCAGGAGATGGAGAATCGATAGCTTTGCAGGCCCATCTCGGCCATTAACGCCACGTCTTCGCGAAAACGGTGATAGTGGTCGACGGCAATATCGCCGGTGGTGCCTTCAAAGGTGGTACCCGGCAGATGAGAGTAGATATCCCAGATTGACGGTCCTTTACCGTCGGCGTCGTGTCCTCCCTCAACCTGATACGCTGCGGTAGCGGCACCCCATAAGAAATTGTGCGGAAAAGCGGCCATGAAAAAGCTCCCTGTCTGATGATAAAGGGAGTGTAATAAAAGCGCGAACATATGTGCAACCGGTTTCTGAAACCGGTTGCACAGTTGCGAGGCGGGTCACTGTTTTAACGCGGAGCTACTTCGTGTGCACCACATCCGCTGGCGGTGGGGACTGATAGTTATCTATATGGTGTGCGATAACCAAAAGCAGTGCCGAAATACCAAAAACAATCCAGCCAATAAGTTCTACAATACGGGTAAAAACAGTTGTCATAACACTTCAATATCCTTTGAACACAGCGTGAAATGTTACTCGATGGTCAGCAGATCACAAGGGGTATCTGTCTGATTTCTCTCACTTGCATGTAAGTCGCAAAGTGAGGAATGATAAGTTTTGCTCACGGTTTGTAAAATTATTCTCATTAACCTGGTGTTGATATCAGTTGCATAAGCGAGGCGGTAAGATGAGCGATGCGATCCGGGTGGGGCTGGTGGGGTTCGGTTACGCCAGCAAAAAGTTTCATGCGCCGTTGATCGGCGGCACGCCGGGTATGGCGCTGAAGGCGGTCGCCAGCAGCGACGCCGATAAGGTCCATGCCGATTGGCCTGGCGTGAAGGTAATGAGTGCGCCGGGGGATCTGCTGGACGACCCGGATATCGATCTGGTGGTCATCGCCACCCCGAACGACACCCACTTTCCGCTGGCGAAAGCGGCGCTGGAGGCGGGAAAGCATGTTGTGGTGGATAAGCCCTTTACCGTGACACTGTCACAAGCTCGTGAGCTGGAAAGCCTGGCGAAGCACTGCGGTCGGATACTTTCGGTGTTTCATAACCGGCGCTGGGACAGCGATTTCTTAACGGTCAGCGCGTTAATCAACGAAGGTCAGCTGGGGGAGGTGTGTTACTTCGAGTCGCATTTCGATCGCTTCCGACCACAGGTGCGCCAGCGCTGGCGTGAGCAGGCGGGTCCTGGCAGCGGCATATGGTATGACCTCGCGCCGCATCTGCTCGACCAGGTCGTGGTGCTGTTTGGCCTGCCGGTAAGCATCACGGTGGACCTCGCGCAGCTTCGGCCCGGCGCGCAATCCACCGACTATTTTCACGCCGTGCTGGCCTATCCGCAGCGGCGGGTAGTACTGCATGGTACGTTACTCGCCGCCGCGGAGAGCGCGCGCTTTATCGTCCACGGCTCGCGGGCCAGCTATATTAAGTACGGTCTTGACCCGCAGGAGGAGCGGCTAAAAAACGGTGAACGGCTGCCGCAGGAGGACTGGGGATATGATATGCGCGACGGTACCCTGACCCGCGCCGAAGGGGATGAACGTAGTCAGGAGAAATGGCTGACGCTACCGGGTAATTATCCCGCCTACTATGCCGCTATCCGCGACGCCCTTAACGGCGTAGGGGAAAACCCGGTCCCGGCCAGCGAGGCGATTCAGATAATGACCCTGATTGAGTTGGGTATTGAGTCGGCCAGACATCGCGCCACGCTCAGCCTGGTCTGAGGAGGAGCCCGGCAGCACGGCTGCCGGGCCGGTTATCAGCCTTTGGCAACCCGCTGAATGAGGGCGGCTTTTTCCTGTTCGCCGAGGAACGCCAGGGTCAGGCCGTTGATCTGCGCCTGACGGATCTGCTCCCGGCTCAGCCCTGCCGCCGGCGCCGCCACGGTATACTCGTGAATGATGTCCACACCCTGGACCGCCGGATCGTCGGTGTTGAGGCTCGCCAGCACGCCGTGCTCAAGGAACTGCTTCAGCGGATGCTGGGCCAGGGAGGCCACGGTGCTGGTTTGCACGTTCGAGGTCAGGCAGGATTCAATCCCGATGCGGTGCTCGGCCAGGTAGTCCATCAGGGCTGGATCCTCTACCGCTTTAACCCCATGGCCGATGCGCTCCGCGCCCAGCTCACGAATGGCCTGCCAGATACTTTCCGGGCCGGCCGCTTCGCCCGCGTGGACGGTGATATGCCACCCGGCGTCGCGGGCCTGGTTAAAATGGTTGCGGAACAACGTACCCGGGAAGCCGAGCTCATCGCCGGCGAGGTCGAGGGCTGTGATGCCCTCGCGGTGGGCGAGCAGCGCCGCCAGCTCTTCCTGACAGGCGGCTTCGCCGAAGGTGCGGCTCAGAATACCGATCAGCCGGGCGTCGACCTGGAAATCGCGGCATCCCTCTTGAACCCCGGCAATTACCGCCTCTACCACGCCGTCGACCGGCAGCCGGTGGGTCATCGCCATATAGCGGGGAGAGAAGCGCAGCTCAACGTAGTGCAGGCCATTTCGCGCCGCGTCTTCGACGTTCTCATACGCCACGCGGCGACAGGCTTCCAGCGAGGCCAGGACCTTTACCCCCCAGTCGAGCTTGGCGAGGAAACTAACCAGATCGGGCTCAAGGCTGGTGACCTGGACATGAGGACGCAGCGTGTCGAGGGTGGTTGCGGGAAGAGCGATATTAAATTCGCGGCCAAGATCGAGGATGGTTTGGGCCCGGATGTTACCGTCAAGATGACGATGAATGTCGGTTAATGGCAATGAGGAATCAATCATGGTCGCACTCTTTTTTTAGTTAAAGTGCACGTCATTATACAACATGAACATAACTGTTTAAAAGCATTGAAAAATGTATGCGATACAAATAGCTGGCAGCAATCAGGTCAGCATTACGGTCTTTTTGACTGGCCCCTTTAAAACGCAGAACGAATATCATGATTGACGCGATCCTGACCAGATCAGAAATGCACACGCGCTGACCGTGGCGCCCGCAAGGCAGACCGCCTGCCATCCCCAGTGGGAATAAAGCTGTGTGGCAACGATAGCCCCTGTCGCGCTGCCCAGCGAATAAAAACACATGTAAGCCCCAACCAGGCGGCTTGCCGCTGCAGGCCTGGCGGCAATGATCAGGCTCTGGCTGGAGACATGAACGGCCTGTACCGCAAAGTCCAGCGCAATGACGCCAGCTATCAGCCAAAGCAGAGAGGTTTCGGCATAGCCGATAGGAAGCCATGAGATGGTCAGCAGCGCCAGCGCCAGGCCGGTAGTGCGCTGAGCCCATCCCTGGTCAGCCCACTTGCCCGCTCTGGCGGCGGCCAGCATGCCAGCGAAGCCGGCTAAGCCAAACATCCCCGTCTGGGTGTGCGAGAGGGAAAGGGCGGTGAGCGGCATGACCATGGTCGTCCATAGCATGCTGAAAGCGGCGAAGATAAATAGCGCCAGGATCCCGCGCTTTCTCAGTTGCGGCTCGGTGAGGTACAGCTGAAACACGGACTTCAATAAGGAAAGGTAAGTCGGCTTTTGCGGCTGCGGCTGCTGCGGGGGCGAAGGCATGATTTTCCAGACGACCCCTGCAATCACCAACATCAGACAGGCAGCCGTGAGATACACGGCTCGCCAGCCGGCGATATCGGCTATCGCGCCTGAGATAAACCGAGATAACAGGATACCTGAAACAATGCCGCTGGTCAGGGTACCCACCGCCTGGCCTCGTTTCTGCGGCGTCGCCAGTACTGCCACCCAGGCCACCAGCACCTGCACCACCACGGCCATCAGGCCGACGATCAGCATGGCGCCAAGCAGAGTTGCTATATTGGGGGATAACCCTGCCGCGACTAACGCCGCTACTGAAAGCAACAGTTGACTCATCACCACGTATTTACGGTTCAACCAGTCCCCGAGCGGAACCAGGAACAGCAGGCCAATGGCATAGCCCGCCTGCGTAGCGGTGATGACGCTGCCAATCATGCCTGGCGACACCTTCAGGCTGACCGCCATTGAGTCGAGTAAAGGCTGTGCTGAATAAACATTGGCTACTGCCAGCGCGCAGGTTAGTGAAAACAACGCCGTTATCCCTGTGGTCAGCATCGTGTCAGGGACTGACGCAGTTTGGATCCTTTGGCCGGTACATCTACTTGCCTTGCATTTCATAAGAGACCCTCTGGCTGGTTGCTTTTTAAAACTAGTATGCCTATAGAATTAGCCTTAGTGGTTTTTTTTTGCAACTGGTAAAGGTGAGGATTAAGCTAGATCAGTAGATAAATTGATAAGGAGCGCGCAGATGGCAAAGCAGGAATCACTTAGAACCAGTGAATGTCCGGTGGCGAGAACGTTGGAATCAATTGGTGAACGCTGGTGCCTGATGATTATCCGCGAAGCATTTGACGATGTGCGGAGATTCAGCGAGTTTCAAAAAAATTTGGGGCTGGCCAAAAATATCCTTGCCTCGCGGCTGAAGCATCTGGTTGATATCGGTATTTTCGAGATTTTACCGGCATCGGATGGCAGCGCATACAAGGAATATGTCCTGACTGAAAAGGGGCGCTCCGTGTTTCCCATTGTTGTTGCGCTGCGGCAATGGGGAGAGCGTTATATGTTTGAGCAAGGGGAAACCTATTCGGTCCTGCTGGATAACGCGCACGGCCAGCCCCTTCAGTATCTGGATGTGCGTTCCGCTCAGGGGGATAAACTGCAACCAGGCGACTGTCATCGCCGGCGCATTGTGTCCGATACCCGCGCCGAATAATGGCGTGAAGAATTTGCAGGATACCAGCGAGAATACGAGCGTATCGCTAAAGGGTCATGGAACAATCCTGACGTGTTTTTTTGCGAACTGCTTCTGATGCCAAAGCTCCGGACGCGTGAAAGTGACCCACCGCCAACCGCAGGAGGCGGTGCATAACCATTTACAATTATATTTTATTTGAATGTATTCATGTTACATATTAAATTCTGCTTACTTTATCGACGATGAGGCAAGGATGCGGATGTGGAGAGCGTAATCCATAACAATATTGAGGGTTTTCTGCTGTTGTTATTAAGCATGTGGCCGATTCTGCTGGTGGTATTCATTGGTGTCGCAATTTCATTCTATACCATGCTGTTACGTAAGACGGCGCTGGCCTGCCTGCTTTTCGCCCTCGCCATCGGCGCCGCAGGCTGGAGTCTCGCTTAGCCGCTGGCCTCAGGGTTTATCCAGCAGGCTCATACTGGAGGTGGCGGCGCCATCATTCAGATTGGCGGGCGAATGCCAGTCGCGACCCGCCAGCGCACTGTCGCTCTGTCCGCTGCCGACGCCTTGCTGCGTCGACAGCGATGAACCTTCCAGTGCTTCATCCGCCCCTGACCGATCGGGCAGGGAACTGGTATAGCCGCCATTATTCGAGTACGTATCCATGCCGTTGACTTCGTTAGGCACCGTGTCGGTAGTCGTACCGTCATCGTTAATGCAAAACGAGCCGCCAATGCCGTTTGGCTGACAGTCTGCAGCAAAAGCCGGACTGGCCAGCGCGGTCAGTAGCAATAACGGTAAGCCGATTTCCTTCATTCTTATCTCCCAGGGCCGTGTGGTCTGCCAGACATTCTGTACTATAGCGGCGGCAGTAGCGCGGTAAGTAACAAAACTGTGTAATTTTGTAATGACCGGTGGACGGTTTGTCGTTCGGCCAGGAAAGAGCGTGCGCTAAGCGTGGCATAGCGGCTCGGCAGAAAGCGGTAATCAATTGTTAATTCTACGTAAAGGTTAATGAAAATTTAAGGGAACGCCGCTATGTTGGCAGCATCATACTTTCCATAAAGGATATGCCATGCGCGATAAATATTCCGGCCTGCAGATTGGGATTCACTGGCTGGTTTTTTTGCTGGTAGTAGTAGCCTATGCGGCGATGGAGCTGCGCGGGTTTTTCCCCCGCAGTGAACGGCCATTGATTAATATGGTGCATGTTTCCTGCGGGATCACCATTTTCGTGCTGATGGTGGCACGTCTGCTGGTGCGGCTGAAATCGCCGGCGCCGCCGATCGTACCTAAACCATCGCCGATGATGACCGGTTTCGCCCATCTTGGTCACCTGGCGATCTATTTGCTGTTCATTGCCTTGCCGTTGATCGGCATGGTGATGATGTACTGGCGCGGTAACCCCTGGTATGCCTTTGGTCTGACCATGCCGTATGCCCCGCAGAGCGATTTTGAGCGGGTGGATACCCTGAAGGCGATTCATGAATGGTTGGCCAATGCCGGGTACTTTGTGATTGGCCTGCATGCTCTCGCCGCGCTGCTCCATCATTACTGGTGGAAGGATAATACTCTGCTGCGAATGATGCCTCGTAAGCGCTAAATCATCCTCTTTCACTTCCTGACCCCGTCCCGCGACGGGGTTTTTTTTGCCTTCACCGCTAATAGAATATAGTATACCCCCCTATATGATACGGAGGCGTAATCGTGCCACATTCACCTGAAGATAAAAAACGGGCGCTCAGCCGCGTAAGACGCATCCGCGGCCAGGTCGAAGCCCTTGAGCGCGCGCTGGAGTCCGGCGAGCCCTGTATGACTATTCTGCAGCAGATCGCCTCGATTCGCGGGGCGGCGAACGGCCTGATGGGCGAAATGGTGGAGATCCACCTGCAGGACGAGCTGGTCAGCGGCGACACCACCCCTGAGCAGCGGGCCGCGAGAATGGCAGAGGTCGGTCATCTGCTACGATCCTATTTAAAATAACATCACGACGAGGAAGAGACAGTTATGAAATCACGCGCAGCAGTGGCCTTCGGCCCCGGTCAGCCGTTAAAAATCGTTGAGATTGACGTCGCGCCGCCGAAAAAAGGCGAAGTTCTGGTGAAAATCACCCACACCGGGGTGTGTCATACCGATGCCTTCACCCTCTCCGGTGACGATCCGGAAGGTGTCTTCCCGGCGGTGCTGGGCCATGAGGGCGGCGGGATTGTCGTGGAAGTAGGCGAGGGCGTCACCAGCCTTAAGCCGGGCGATCACGTCATTCCGCTGTATACCGCCGAATGTGGCGAGTGCAAATTCTGTAAGTCGGGTAAAACCAACCTCTGTCAGGCGGTGCGTGCCACCCAGGGTAAAGGGCTGATGCCGGACGGCACCACTCGTTTCTCGTACAATGGCGAACCGATCTATCACTATATGGGCACCAGCACCTTCAGCGAATATACGGTTTGCGCCGAGATTTCGCTGGCGAAAGTCAATCCGCAGGCGCCTTTGGATAAAGTGTGCCTGCTGGGCTGCGGCGTAACCACCGGTATCGGCGCGGTGCATAACACGGCGAAGGTCAAGGCCGGGGATAGCGTCGCGGTCTTTGGTCTGGGCGGCATTGGTCTGGCGGTGATCCAGGGCGCGGTGCAGGCGCAGGCCGGGCGCATTCTGGCGGTTGATACCAACCCGGATAAATTCACTCTCGCTAAAGAGATGGGCGCGACCGATTTTATCAATCCGAACGACTACGATAAGCCGATTCAGGATGTGATTGTTGAGCTGACCGACGGCGGGGTGGATTTCAGCTTCGAGTGCATCGGCAATGTAAATGTGATGCGCGCGGCGCTGGAGTGCTGCCATAAAGGCTGGGGTGAGAGCGTGATCATCGGTGTAGCCGGCGCCGGGCAGGAGATCAAGACCCGTCCGTTCCAGCTGGTGACCGGCCGCGTGTGGCGCGGTTCCGCCTTCGGCGGCGTAAAAGGGCGCAGTCAGCTGCCGGGCATGGTGGAAGACGCCATGGCGGGTAAAATTCGCCTCGATCCGTTTATTACCCATCGCCTGCCGCTGGAGCAGATTAACGAGGCCTTTGATCTGATGCATGAAGGTAAATCGATTCGCACCGTGATCCACTTTGGCGACCAGTAATCCCCGACGCTGAAGGCGAATCGTCACCCATAAAAAAAGGGCCCGGATGGGCCCTTTTGTTTATGTCGATCAGTGATGGTCTGGGAGCGCGTAGGCGATGATGTAATCGCCGCGATCCGGTGACTGACGGGCGCCGCCGGCATTGATAATGATGTACTGCTTACCGGTTTTCGGTGAGACGTAGGTCATCGGGCCGGACTGGCTGCCGACCGGCAGACGCGATTTCCAGATCTCTTTGCCGTTCGCGGTATCAAAGGCGCGCAGGTAGAAATCCTGGGTGCCGGCGAAGAACAGCAGTCCGGACTGCGTTGCCAGCGATGCGCCAAGGGTCGGCATGCCGATTGGAATTGGCATGTGCATACGGATCCCCAGCGGCCCGGTGTCTTCTACGGTGCCAACCGGCACCTGCCACACCAGTTTCCCGGTTTTCAGATCTACCGCGGACATGGTGCCGAACGGCGGCTTCTGGCACGGAATGCCCAGCGGCGACAGGAAACGTTCGCGCATCGCGCCAAACGGCGTGCCTTCCATCGGCACGATGCCCATCTCGATCCCGCTGGCGTCTTTCGCCACCTTCGCGCGCGGCACCATATAGTTGGCCAGGCCCAGACGCATATCGTTGACAAACATCAGGCTGTTGTTTGGATCCAGCGAAACACTGCCCCAGTTCATGCCGCCGAGCGAGCCCGGGAACTGCAGGGAACGGTCTTCACCTGGCGGGGTAAAGACGCCCTGATGGCGCATCTCTTTGAACTGAATGCGGCACAGCAGCAGGTCGATCGGTGTCGCTCCCCACATATCGGACTCGGTCAACGTCTGGTTGCCGATCATCGGCATCCCTACCGAGTAAGGTTGCGTCGGCGAGTAGCGTTCACCTTTGACGTTGCCCGCCGGCACCGGACGCTCTTCCACTTTGGCCACCGGCTCGCCGGTCTCGCGGTTGAGCATAAAGATCATGCCCTGCTTGCTGGTCTGCACCAGCACCGGGGTGGTGCCGCCCTTGCCGTCAGGCAGATCGTACAGCAGCGGCTGAGACGGCAGGTCAAAGTCCCACAGATCGTGGTGTGTGGTCTGGAAGTGCCAGCGCACCTGGCCGGTGGTGGCATCCACAGCCACGATAGAGGAGCTGTATTTATCGTCCAGCGCGGTACGTTCGCCGCCAAAGAAATCTGGCGTGGCGTTGCCGGTGGGCAGATAGATCAGATTCAGCTTCGCGTCGTAGGACATCGCCGACCAGACGTTTGGCGTACCGCGCGTGTAGGTCTGACCTTCCGGCGGAACACCGGTCAGCGCTGGATTGCCCGGATCCCACGCCCATGCCAGTTTGCCGGTGTGGACATCAAACGCGCGGACCACGCCCGGCGGTTCGCCAGTGGAGTAGTTATCCGCGACGCGGCCGCCCACCACCACCACATTGCCCGCCACCAGCGGGGTGGAGGTCTGCTGATAGTAACCCGCTTTCACTTCACCCATGCCGACGCTGAGGTCGACAATACCGCCATCGCCGAAGTTTTCGCACAGTTTGCCGGTATCGGCATCAATGGCGATCAGGCGGGCGTCGATGGTCGGCAGGAACAGACGACGGGAACAGGCGGCCGGCTGCGTGCCTGACGCTGGCGCGGTTTGCGCCTGGCTATCTGCGTAATACCCTAAGCCGCGGCAGCGCTGCCAGTTGGGTGAAGAGGATTTGGAGTCATAGCGCCATTTCTCTTTTCCGCTGTCCACATCCAGCGCCAGCACTTTACTGTAAGGGGTACAAACATAGAGAGTATCGCCAATCTGCAGCGGGGTGTTCTGATCTTCTGCGCCCGAGCCGTTGCTCTGTGGGATATCGCCAGTATGCGCTACCCAGGCAACCTGTAGCTGGTTGACGTTTTGTTTGTTGATTTGGTCGAGGGCGGCGAAACGGTCGCCGTGGGTGGTGTTACCCCAGTGCGCCCAGTTTTTCTGCTGTTCGCCTGGCGCGACGGGCTTGACTGGTACCGCTTCAGTCGCGCTGACCAGCGGTGCGGATTTGAACATCCAGCCAAAGCTCACCGCCAGCGCCACGGCGAGAACGGCGGCGACACCATAGGCCGGGCCTTTTTTCGCCGGTGGGCTGGCGAGGAAAGGCCAGACCAGGGCGGCCAGGAAGGCCAGTACGCCGAGCGCAAACAGGCGCGAGAAGAGCGGCCAGTAGTTCCAGCCAGCGTCACTAATCGCCCAGATCACCGAGGCGATAAACGCCACGGCGTATAACAGAATACCGCCGCGGCGGTTGCGGAAAATCAACACCGCCGCGATGACCATGACCACGCCCATTAGCGCGAAGTACAGTGTTCCGCCGACGAGGGCCAGTTTTGCCCCAAGAATACCCACAGCCAGACCGATGATGAGCATCAGTCCGGCGAGAAGCCACTGCAGGATCCGGGGGAATCCGCGCGGCGCGTTGCCAGTTGCCATGTAATCTCCTTAACCACACCAGCCACCTCACTGTGAACCAAATGAAACATGTTGCTTTTGAATCATTTTTGAATGAAGTGGTTTTAACCTTCATAAAACTGTATTTGTTGCTTGATTAGATTTCGAGTGAACCATTTGGTGAAATCGAGACATGATAGATCTGTTAAAGAAGTTTGCGCAAATGTTAATAAATAATTTCGCACTAAATGATTATTTTGCCGAATATGTCTAACGTCATGGGGAGCGGCGTCGGCGCGTTTGCAGGTTCCCCGGCCGTTGCGGGCCGGGGAGAAAGGGGGGTCAGGCAGGCATGGACTTACGGATAGCGCTGAGCAGCGTCTGCGTACCCGGGGTCAGTGTCGCATCGACGCGGGTTAAAATGCCGATGGGCTCTCCGGCGCCCTGGGTGGCGATTGGCAGGGCGGTTAGCACGCCACGGCGAAGATCGTCTTTTACCGCCCCGGAAGGGACAAACCAGACATAGTCAAAATCCACCGTCAGCTGGCGCGACAGGGAGGCGGAGAGGGTCTCGATGCAGCCGGCGGGCATCTTACAGCCCTGGCTCTGGAGCAGCGCTTCGGCGTTTTGCCGCGGCACGGTGCCTTTAGGTGAGACCACCACCGGCCACTCCATCACCCGACTAAGGGTCACTGTCTCCTGAAGCAGGGGATGTCCCGGGCGAACCACCAGCTTCAGGGATTCAAGGAACAACAGTTCGTAATGCAGCCCGCTCATCAGCTCCGGGTCGGACATACGTCCAATGCCGATGTCGATCTCCCCGGATTTTAAGCCGGCGAGCAGCATGGTGTTGTTCATAGTGGCGACCTGCAGCGTGATATCTTTTTGCTGCTTGTGAAACTGGCCGATCACCGTCGGCAGGATCCCCAGCGCGGCGGTGGGCAGCGCGCCGATGCGCACGATGTCGTTATTCAGGCCCTCTTTGCGGTTCAGCGCCTGGCCGGCCGAATTAAGGGCGTCAAGCACCTTAACGGCATGCGTCAGAAACTGTTCGCCGACCAGGGTTAGCTGCGCCCCAAGACGACCCCGCTCGAACAGCCGGGTACCGGTCAGCTGTTCTAGCTCGTTAAGCGTTTTCGAGAGTGCTGGCTGGCTCAGATTTAATGTTTCAGCCGCGCGCCCCAGCGTTCCCTGTTGAGCGACGGCCACGAAGGTGTGTAGATGGCGCAAGCGAATGCGCTGACTGAAGAGACCATTTTTTCCATAGTAAGATGATGTTAAAAACACAGCGGTGAAAGAGACAAGCGGACTTGTTTAAATTTGATAACCAGATAGCAAAATATTATTAACATTTGAGTTGGTTACATGACAAGATCTTTCCCTGTGGTTGAAAACGCCTTCGCCCCGCAGAAACGGGGCGAAGGTGGTGGTCACCGCGACGGCTAAATATCGAAAAAGACGGTTTCGTTCTCGCCCTGCAGATGAATGTCAAAACGATAGACCACTTCCGTACCGCGAACCTCGCGCTCGGCGATTAAGGTTTTGCGTCTCACCTCCCACTCGATGAGATTCAGCACCGGGTCGCTGGCGTTGGCCTCGTGTTCATCGGCAAAGTACATCCGCGTATTCAGGCCAATATTGATCCCACGCGCCACCACCCACAGGTTGACGTGCGGCGCCATCAGGCGGCCATCGCGACCGACCACCGGGCCCGGCTTGATGGTTTCAAAGCGCCAAATGCCGGAGGTGAAATCAGAGCAGGTACGCCCCCAGCCGCGGAAGGCCGGGTCGACGGCTTTCTGCTGTTGACGATCGTCAGGATGGTTATAGCGACCCGCGGCGTTGGCCTGCCAGATCTCCAGCAGCACATCGCGGACCGGCGTCCCGGAGCCGTCGATAACCCGGCCTTCAATGGTGATGCGCTCCCCGACGGTATCGGCGGTAGTGAGGACCGGGCCAAAATTTTTCTCAAAAATATGAAAGCCTGCGGCGTCCGGCGCCAGGCCGATATGAACATAGGGTCCCGCCGTCTGCGAGGCGGTTTCAGGCAGATACTCTTTCATCGGGCGGCCCCCTGAGTGCGATTTTCAAACAGCGTGGCGCGGTGGCCGCGCAGAACAAGGTCGAAGCGGTAGGCCAGACAATCCAGCGGTACGGCGGCGTGCAGGTCCAGCTCGGCGATCAGCGTGCGCACGGCGTCGTCATTCTTAATAGTCCTGACGATCGGGCACTGCTTAATCAGCGGGTCGCCTTCAAAATACATCTGGGTGATCAGGCGCTGGGCCCAGGCGTCGCCCGAGAGAGAAAAATGGATATGCGCCGGACGCCAGTCGCTGGCCTGGTTGCGCCAGGGGTAGGGGCCGGGTTTGATGGTGCGAAAACAGTAATAGCCGTTTTCATCGGTAAGCACCCGGCCGCAGCCGCCAAAGTTCGGGTCAATCGGCGCCAGATACTGATCTTTTTTATGCCGGTAGCGACCGCCAGCATTGGCTTGCCAGACTTCCACCAGCGTATTTTTCATCGGTCGGCCGAATCCATCTCGCACGTAACCGTGGACGATGATCCGCTCGCCGATCGGCAGGCCTTCTTTGGCATAGTTCAGGATTAGGTCATTATCCAGAGGGCCGAGGTCGTCGCGGCTAAATACCGGGCCGGTGATCTCTGACAGCGAGTTCTGCAGAGAGATGAGGGCGTTTTTTGGCGAGCGCAGGACGCTGGTTTTATAGCCCGGCGCGTAAGCGGGCGGGTGGCTACTGTAATCGCGATGGACAACCTCACGTGGGGACCATTTGTCGTTCATAGGGTACTCCGTGTAGACGGTAGAGGGGCATATTGTTGTAATGTCGCCAGAAGCAGTGTGTGTAAATGTATTGTTAATTTAAAGTGAAATTACCGGGTGTTTTTCATAACTATGGGTTATGTTTTGCGCACTGACCTGGGCCGGCGGCAGGTTATCGCCATCACAGTTTGTAAATTCTTCCCCCCGCCGCGAGGCAGCTTTCCTACACTCCAGGAAGTATTCACTGGAGGTAACACATCATGGCGAACACCATCACGGCTGATGAGATTCGGGAGCACTTTTCGCAGGCCATGTCGGCCATGTACCAGCAGGAAGTTCCGCAGTACGGAACGCTGCTGGAGCTGGTGGCTGACGTCAACCTGGCGGTACTGGAAAATAATCCGCAGCTGCATGAACAGCTCGCTAACGCTGACGAGCTGGCGCGCTTAAACGTGGAGCGCCACGGCGCGATTCGCGTGGGCACAGCGGAAGAACTGGCGACGCTCCGTCGCATGTTTGCCATCATGGGAATGTATCCCGTTAGCTATTACGATCTCTCGCAGGCCGGCGTGCCGGTCCACTCCACGGCGTTTCGTCCCATCGACGATGCCGCGCTGGCGCGCAATCCATTTCGGATTTTCACCTCGCTGCTGCGCCTGGAGCTGATTGAAAATCGCGCCCTGCGCGAGCGGGCCGAGGCGATCCTCGCGCGGCGCAAAATCTTCACCCCCCGCTGCCTGGCGCTGATTGCGCAGTATGAAGCAGAGGGCGAATTCACCTCTGCCGACGCGCGCGAGTTTGTCCAGGAGGCGCTGGAGACGTTCCGCTGGCACCGGCAAGCCACCGTCGATGAGGAGACTTACCATGCTCTGCATCGCGAGCACCGCCTGATTGCCGATGTGGTCTGTTTCCCGGGGTGTCATATCAACCATCTCACGCCGCGGACGCTGGATATTGACCGCGTCCAGTCCCTGATGCCGGAGTGCGGTATTGAACCCAAAGCGTTGATTGAAGGGCCACCGCGCCGGGAGGTCCCGATCCTCCTGCGGCAGACCAGCTTTAAGGCGCTTGAGGAGCCGGTGATGTTCGCCGGAGAACACCGAGGCACCCATAGCGCCCGCTTTGGCGAAATTGAGCAGCGGGGCGTGGCGCTGACGCCGAAAGGGCGCGCGCTGTACGATCGGCTGCTGCAGGCGGCAGGAACCGGGAAAGACAATCTCAGCCACCAGCAGCATCTACAGGAGGTGTTTAGCGAATTTCCCGACAGCGAATTTCTGCTCCGTCAGCAGGGGCTGGCCTGGTTTCGCTACCGCCTGACGCCCACGGGTGAGGCACATCGCCAGGCGTTTCGCCCGGGCGACGATCCGCAGCCGCTGATTGAGCGCGGGTGGGTGGTCGCCCAGCCGATTATTTATGAAGATTTTTTACCGGTCAGCGCGGCGGGCATTTTTCAGTCCAATCTGGGCAACGAAACCCAGGCGCGCAGCCACGGGAACGCCAGTCGCGAGGCGTTTGAGGCAGCTCTGGGCTGCCCGGTGCAGGATGAGTTTGAACTATACCGACAGGCGGAGGAGCGCAGCAAACGACGTTGCGGTCTGCTGTAAAATCAGTACCCTGCTGGCATCAGCCTTACAGGGAGCAGGTTATGCAACATCCGTCGAAACCGTTGGCGAAAACCCGTCAGGGAACGCTGGCCGGGAGCGCAGAACAGGGGATTCATATCTGGCGCGGCATTCCGTACGCCGCGCCGCCCGTGGGCCCGCTGCGCTGGCGCGCGCCGCAGCCAGCCGCCCGCTGGCAGGGGGTACGTCCAGCCGAGACCTTTTCCGCGGCCAGCTGGCAGGACATTGACTACTGCCGCGAGCTCGGCGGCGGCGATCCTGGCGCCTTCAGCGAAGACTGCTTATATCTCAACGTCTGGGCCCCGGCCAGCGCAGCGCAGCCGCTGCCGGTGATGGTCTGGCTGCACGGCGGCGGGTTTACCATCGGCGCCGGCAGCCTGCCGCCTTACGATGGCAAAGCGCTTGCCAGCCGCGACGTGGTGGTGGTGACAGTTAACTACCGGCTGGGCCATCTCGGTTTTTTCGCCCATCCGGCGCTGGAAGAAGAGGCGGGCGAACGTCTCTATAATTTCGCGTTGCTCGATCAGATTGCCGCTCTGCAGTGGGTTCAGGAGAATATCCACGCCTTCGGCGGGGATGCCGCCAACGTCACGCTGTTTGGCGAATCCGCCGGGGCGCGCAGCGTGCTGTCGCTAATGGCCTCCCCGAAAGCGAAAGGGCTGTTTCATAAAGCGATTATTCAGAGCGGGTATACGCTACCCGATCTGCCGCGGGAAAAAGCGCTGGAAAAAGGGCGCCTGCTGGCGGAACACTTCGCCTTACCGCAAGCCAGCGCTGAGGAATTGCGGGCGATCCCCGCGGAGGCCTTCTGGTCGCTCACCGCGCCGCTGAATACCGGGCCAGCGCCTATTGCCGGAGACGCGGTGCTGCCGCAGCAGATGCTGGAGACCTTCTTTGCCGGCCGCCAGCATCCGATACCGGTGATGATCGGCTCCAATAGCGATGAAGCCAGCGTGATGGCCGTGTTCGGCGTCGATATTGCCGGGCAGATCCAGAAGCTGCGCCGAGAGCGCCGTCTGGGGCTGGGGCTGATCAAACTCCTCTATCCCGGCGTGAAGGGCGATGAAGCGCTGGGGCGGGAAGTATGCCGCGACATGGCCTTCACCACCCTTGGTTATGTAGTGATGCAGGCGCAACAGCGCGTGGGTCAGCCGTGCTGGCGCTACTGGTTTGATTATGTCGCGGAAGCGGAGCATGACGCCTACCCGCATGGGGCCTGGCATGGCAACGAGGTGCCCTACGTGTTTGATAACCTGCGGTTGACCGACCCGGTGCGGCAGTACGCCAGCGAAGCGGATCTGGCCTTCGCCGCTCAGGTCGCTGACTACTGGGCGCAGTTTGCCCGCCTCGCCAGCGGCGAGCAGACGCTTTCCGGCGCGGTGCGCTGGCCGGCGTGCCTGCGCGGGCGGGATCGCCTGTTGCGCATTGGCTTGCATAAGCGCGCCGGGTTTAAAGTGGAGAACCGCTTTATGCGCGCCAGACTGGCGCTGTTTCGCCGGGTGATGAAGCATCACGTGACGCTGGAATAAATCCCATAATGCGCAACTGTCGCCACCGACCGGTGGCGACGTTATCTCACATGACCACCACCGGCTTGATCACCTTGCCGGACGCCGAATCGGCGAAGGCCTGGTTGATATCGGCCAACGGATAGCGGGCGATAAGCTTATCGATAGGGAATTTTCCCTGTTTATAGAGTTGAACCAACAGCGGAATAAACAACGCCGGCACGGCGTCGCCTTCAATCACCCCGACCAGCGATTTTCCCTCCGCCATCAGGTCGTTCTGCACGTTAAGGGTGATATCTCCGGTAAAGCCCACAATCGCCACCGTTCCCAGCGGTTTCACCGCGTGTACGGCCTGCAGAACGATAGCGGAGACGCCGGTCGTTTCCACCGCGTAGTGGGCGCCTTTACCGGTGATTTGTTTAATCACGGCGACGGCATCCTGTTCCTTGCCATTGATCTGATGGGTCGCGCCCAGTTCGCCCGCCAGGGCGAGGCGGCTGGCATGGATATCCACCGCGATAATCTGCGAACAGCCGGTTAATTTCGCTGCCATGATGGCGCTGAGCCCCACCGCGCCGCAGCCAAACACCACCAGCGATTCGCCGACCACCGGTTTCAGGCGGTTGAGCACCGTCCCGCTACCGGTCTGGATACCGCAACCCAGCGGGCCGAGCAGGGTGAGATCAACCTCCGGGTCGACCACGACCGCGTTGCTGGCGCGGGTGACCACATACTGGCTGAAAGACGACTGGCCAAAGAACAGGGACAGATCCTGGTCTCCCAGCCGGTAGGGGGTGGTGCCATCCTCGCGTCGGCCGCCAAAATTAAGCGTATTAAAATCTTCGCAAGCCGAAGGGTGGTTGCTTAAACAATTTTCGCAGTGGTGGCAGGCGGCGTAGCTGAGCACCACGTGGTCTCCTACTCTGATGCCGCTAACCGCCTCGCCGACGCTGGCAACGATCCCGGCGCCTTCATGGCCGAGGATCGCCGGCATAGGCACCACCCCGGGGTTGTCGCGCATCACGGCGTCGGTATGGCAGACGCCGGTGGCGACAATTTTCACTAATATCTCGTCCTTCCCCGGCGGGGCGACCTCGACGTCTTTGATGACAAAAGGCTGCTGGTAGCCCAGCGTGACGGCTGCTTTCACTTGCATGGCATGACTCCTGATTGAATTCCCTGGAGAGCGTGGCGGGACAGCCCGAACGGCTCTCCCCTGTTGGCCGCTAACGTGAAGAAAGATAGCGGTTATCGGGGAAAAGTTAGCACCAGGCGCGATGGAAATTTGCGCGAATCGTGCCTAAAAAACGCGCGCGGCGAGGAGCGATACATGGGGTGAATATTCAGCACTGGAGAATAGATTTCCCTTGAATAGTCAGGGGTAAAAAGCGGCAGGCAGCGTGTATGCCCTGACTACACGTCAGAGGAAATGAAAAAAACAGGCTGTTCCTCTGGACAGGGCTTTTTTACCTTTTTTCTGCTGGCAACAATTGGATTATTAATCGTTTTTGTCTAGAGTGGGCGGAAATTATCACGCAGCGTGATGACGCGTTGCGAATCAATTCACCCGTGCAGAAGGACGCTTTCTCAGGCATGAACCGCAGACGTTTTCTTAAATCTTCCATGGCTGTTGCCGCCGTATGCGGAACGTCAGGAGTCGCTTCCTTATTCAGTCAGGCCGCTTTTGCCGAAGACGCGGGCATTGCCGACGGGCAAACGCGTCGTTTTGATTATGCTGTTCTGCAGGCGATGGCTCACGATCTGGCGCGCCAGCCGTGGGGCGGCGCCCCGCGCGATCTGCCGCCGACGCTCGCCAATCTCACCCCGCAGGCCTATAACAGCATCCAGTACGATGCCAACCACTCGCTGTGGAACAATATTGAAGAGCGTAAGCTGGACATCCAGTTTTTCCACGTCGGGATGGGGTTCCGTCGCCGCGTGCGGATGTTCTCTTTAGACGCCAGCACCCAGCAGGCGCGCGAGATCCACTTCCGTCCGGAGCTGTTTAAGTACAATGACGCCGGTGTGGATACCCGTCAGCTGGAAGGACAGTCTGACCTCGGCTTCGCCGGGTTCCGGGTGTTTAAAGCGCCGGAGCTGGCGCGCCGCGATATCGTGGCGTTCCTCGGCGCCAGCTACTTCCGCGCGGTAGACAGCACCTATCAGTATGGCCTGTCGGCCCGCGGTCTGGCGGTGGATACCTTTACCGATACCCCGGAAGAGTTTCCCGACTTTACGTCGTTCTGGTTCGAAACGGTCAAAGGGGACGCCACGGTGTTTACCGTTTACGCGCTGCTGGACAGCCCGAGCATCACTGGCGCCTACAAGTTCACCATCCACTGCCAGGATACCCAGGTTATCATGGACGTGGAAAACCACCTTTACGCCCGCAAGGATATCAAACAGCTGGGTATCGCGCCGATGACCAGTATGTTCAGCTGCGGCAATAATGAGCGGCGGATGTGCGACACCATCCATCCGCAAATCCACGACTCCGATCGGCTGTCAATGTGGTTGGGCAACGGGGAATGGGTCTGCCGGCCGCTGAATAACCCGCAGAAGCTGCAGTTCAATGCCTTCCAGGACAAGAACCCGCGCGGCTTTGGTCTGTTGCAGCTGGACCGTGATTTCTCCCACTACCAGGATGTGATGGGCTGGTATAACAAGCGTCCCAGCCTGTGGGTTGAGCCGCGTAACCAGTGGGGCAAAGGGGCGGTCAGCCTGATGGAGATCCCAACTACCGGCGAAACGCTGGATAATATCGTCTGCTTCTGGCAGCCGGAAAAGGCGGTGAAGGCGGGCGACGAACTGGACTTCCGCTACCGTCTTTACTGGAGCGCGCAGCCGCCGGTGAGCACTCCGCTGGCGCGCGTTCTGGCCACCCGCACCGGGATGGGGGGCTTCCCCGAGGGATGGGCGCCGGGTGAACACTACCCGGATAAGTGGGCGCGTCGTTTTGCCATCGACTTTGTCGGCGGCGATTTGAAGGCGGCCGCGCCGCGCGGTATTGAACCGGTGATCACCCTCTCCAGCGGGGAAGCGAAGCAGATTGAGATCCTCTACGTCGAGCCGTTCGATGGCTACCGGATCCTTTTCGACTGGTATCCGACCACCGACTCAACCGACCCGGTGGAGATGCGTCTGTTCCTGCGCTGTCAGGGAGAAGCCATCAGCGAAACCTGGCTCTATCAGTATTTCCCGCCGGCAGCAGATAAACGCAACTACGTTGACGACCGGATCATGAAATAACCCTGAGTCACCCGACGCCCGCAGGCAGTCTCTGCGGGCCAGAAGAGAGCGCTATGACCGCAGATATCCCAGCAGTACCTGAGTCGATCCCGGTAACCGACGCGCTGACGCTAATCGCCATTGATGAGCGCTACGTTAGCGACCTGCACCAGCTGGTGGTCAAAAACCAGCGCTGGCTACAGCAGTCGCTCAGTTGGCCCGCCGAGGTACGCAGCGAAGACGAGACCCGCCGCCATGTGCAGGGTAACGTGATGCTGCATCAGCGGGATTACGCCAAAATGTTTTTGCTGTTTCTCGATAAGCAGCTAGTCGGGGTCCTGTCGTTCAATCAGATCGAGCCGCAGAATAAAACGGCCTATATTGGCTACTGGATCGATGAAGAGCACCAGGGGCAAGGGCTGCTTTCCCGTTCATTACAGGCCTTTATCCGCCATTATGCCGCCAGCGGGCTGGTGCGCCGGTTTGTGATCAAATGCCGGGTGGCGAACATCCGCAGCAACCAGGTAGCGTTGCGCAACGGGTTTGTTCTGGAAGGCTGTCTCCGACAAGCCGAGTATCTGAACGGTAGCTATGACGATCAGAATATCTACGCCCGCATTATTGACCGCGATGAGGCATTAAAGCGCGCCTAACAGCGGCGTGCGGGTGATGTGCTGCTGGCCGTCAAGCGTTTTCGGGCCGCGCAGATGAATGGCCTCTCCCTCCTGTGCGGCAATCTGCACCTCGTCATTGATGGAGACCTGGTGCTCAACGATCACATCGCCGGTGATGACTGTCCGCCCCTGGATCAGCACATCGTCGTCGAGCAGAATCGGACCACCTCGCAGCTGCGCCTCGCCGCCGACCATCGCCCGATGCTTCAGCAGGCAGTTGCCTTCAATCACCGCATTCTCTGCCACCTGCGAACTGTAGCGCACGGTGGGAATGGCATCCTCTCCGCGACCGGCGATCAGGCGCGCGTGCCCGTATACCCGGGCGTTATCGCATACCCAGACGTCGTTTTCTTCGTTCCCTTCAAGTCTTGCCTGGTCAAACACTTCCGCCCGATGTTCGACAAACGCATGCTCAACGAAGGCATCGCCGTAGATTTGCGCCTGGTGGAGAATGCGCGAGGCGCTGACGGTGGCTCGCTGATAGATCTGCAGGACTTTGTCGCGATCGGCGGTTAACCCGCGCGCGGCAATCACCTGGCAGTGGGGGAGAAGGCGCGCCTCGTCGGCAAGGCGACAATAACCGCGCACCTGGCTCTGCATAACCGTGACGTTGTCACTGATCTGCGCGTGATGGCTGATCTGCGAGGCGTGAATGCAGGCCCGTCCGCCGATGGTGGCCTCATGGCTGACCACGCAGAACCCGGTTAAGCGGGCGTCGTCACGGATGCGCGCCCCGGCGAAGACCACGCTGTTGACATCGTAGATCCAGCACTCCCCCTGCTGGCTGAGAGCGCATTCCTCATCCACCCAGCCGCCTTCGCTGCCCGCTTTGACGTCAGCGAAATCAATAAGCGCCACGATCTGGCGCAGGGTGACGCTTTGTTTGCCATGCTCTTCCTCATAACAATACTGCCGGGTCTGTTCGCTGAGACGGTATTTACGCATGGCCGATCCTTATTACTTATGGTTAACATAAACATAGCAAAGATCGCCATAGCGCGCGGGATAAGGTTCCTTTAGAATGCAACTTCAAATTAAATTGATATCATCAGTAAAATGAATAAAACACAAACGCCGCGGCAGGTGCTAAACCTGCCGGCGGGTTATTTTGGCATGGTGCTCGGCACCATCGGAATGGGCTTCGCCTGGCGTTACGCCAGCACCCTCTGGCCGGTCAGCCGCAGCATTGGTGATGGGCTGGTGACGCTGGCGATGGCGATGTGGGTCCTGCTCAGTATGGCGTTTATCAGCCGGGCGATCCGCTTTCCGGCGAGCGTGCTGCGGGAGATGCGTCATCCGGTCAGCAGCAGCTTCGTCAGCCTGTTTCCGGCCACCACGCTGTTGGTGGCGATTGGTTTGGCTCCCTGGTGCCGGCCGCTGGCGATCGGGCTGTTTGTGCCGGGCGTGGCGCTGCAGCTCGCCTATGCCGCCTGGCAAAGCGGTGGGCTATGGCGGGGGAACCATCCTCGCGAGGCCACCACGCCGGGGTTGTATCTGCCGACAGTAGCCAATAATTTTATCAGCGCGATGGCCTGCGGCGCGCTGGGATTTTCCGATGCCGGACTGGTGTTCCTCGGCGCCGGGGTCTTCTCCTGGCTGAGCCTCGAGCCGGCGATCCTCCAGCGTCTGCGCAGCGCAGGCGAGCTGCCGACGCCGCTGCGCACCTCGCTGGGGATCCAGCTGGCGCCTGCGCTGGTGGCCTGCAGCGCCTGGCTCAGCGTCAACGGCGGGGAGGCCGATACCTTCGCTAAGCTGCTGTTTGGTTACGGCCTGCTGCAGCTACTGTTTATGCTCCGTCTGATGCCCTGGTATCTTCGTCAGCCGTTCAATGCTTCTTTCTGGAGCTTCTCGTTCGGCATTTCCGCGCTGGCCACCACCGGTCTGCATCTCGGCCAGGCCAGGGGAGACGGCTTTTTTCATCATCTGGCGATGCCGCTATTTATTTTTAGCAATCTGGTTGTCGGCCTGCTGCTGCTGCGTACAGCGTTGCTGTTGGTTAGCGGGAAACTGTTGCTCCAAGTCGACCGGGAAACACTCCTGAATAAGAAGGAAGGATCATGACAAAGCGTGACGCGGATTATTTTAGTCAAAAATACAGCCTGACCCGCACCCATTCCGAGGTGCTGCATGCCGCGACGATTGTGCCGCCGGGGCGGGCGCTGGATCTGGGCTGCGGCAACGGGCGTAACAGCCTTTATCTGGCGGCGAACGGCTTCGCGGTGACGGCGTGGGATAAAAATCCGATGAGCCTCAACAATCTGGAAAGCATTCGCGCCGCCGAGCGACTGGATAATCTGCAAACGGCGGTGAAAGACCTCAACAGCCTGAGCTTTGACGGCGAGTATGACCTGATCCTCTCCACCGTAGTGATGATGTTCCTCGAGCCTGACACCATCCCGGGCCTGATCGCCAATATGCAGCGCTGCACCGCCGCCGGCGGCTATAACCTGATTGTGGCGGCGATGGATACCGAAGACTATCCCTGCACCGTCGGCTTCCCGTTTGCCTTTAAACCTGATGAGCTTCGTGATTATTACCAGGGCTGGGAGCTGCTGAAATACAATGAGGACGTCGGCGAGCTGCATCGCACCGACGCCAACGGCAATCGCATCAAATTGCGCTTCGCCACCCTGTTGGCGCGCAAGCCTGCCTGATTCGCCGCGGCGTGGGAAGCTGAGCATCGCCCGCGCCGCATTCCCCGCCAAAGCCTGGGCAAGACAGAGACCCGTTGCGGCGAAAATGAGCCTGGAAAACCGCGCGATACCCCTTTTAAGTGATTATTTATTAACGTAATGTTCAGGCCATCAATATTTATAAATCTTCCTTGACGAAGCCCTTTTTTTGTCACAAAACTAGTGGGTCCTATTTGCTATAACGTCTGCCGAAAAAAAACTGTATTTACAGGGATCTCTCTATGCGTACTCGCGTTTTACTGAAAGTCGCCGCTCTGGCGGGAATATTGGCGTTGACCGGCTGTGCGGCGAAAGTGGCGCAACCGAATCAGTATTCGGGCTTCTTAAAAGATTATTCCAGTTTGAAAGAAACGACCTCTGCCTCCGGCAAGCCGGAGCTGCGCTGGATCGATCCGAACTTCAATCCGGCCAACTATGACAATATCGTTTATCACCCGGTGACCTACTATCCGGTACCGAAGCCGACCACCCAGGTAGGGGAGAAGGCGCTGCAGGATATTCTTAACTACACCAATAAAGAGCTGAAACAGGCTATTTCCGAGCGTAAACCGCTGGCCACTACCGCCGGCAAGCGCAGCCTCATCTTCCGCGGGGCGATCACCGGGGTGGACTCCAGCAAAGAGGGGCTGCAGTTCTATGAAGTGATCCCGGTCGCTATGATTGTCGCCGGCACCCAGGCCGCCACCGGCCATCGTACCATGGACACCAATCTGTACTTTGAGGCGGAGGTCATTGACGCCAGCACCAATAAGCCGGTCATCAAGGTCGTTCGTAAAGGGGAAGGCAAAACCCTGGCGAATGAGAATACACCGCTGACCGTCGATACCCTGAAGCAGGTTATCGATGATATGGCGGTCGACGCCGTTAAATTCGATCCCTCTCAGCGTTAATCGTGCCAGCGCCGTCTGACGACGGCGCTGTTTTTCTTCAGCCTCCTCAGGCCAGCCTTCGGCGCAGCAATAGCTGTTCCGGTTTGGCAAACATCACCAGGTTACCCAGCAGGATCAGCGCCAGCCCGATCACGGCGCTGCTGTGCCAGACATACCCTTCATAAACGGTGGAAATGGATAAGGCGACCAGCGGAAACAGCAGCGTACTGTAGGCGGCTTTGCTGGCGCCGATGCGCCCAACGAGAGTGAAATAGGCGCCAAAGGCGATGACCGAGCCGAACAGCGCCAGGTAAAGCAGGGCGCCCAGATAGCTGACGGTCCATTCTGGCATAAAATTATCGCCGCGCAGCAGAGCGATCGCCCCCATCACCAGCGTGCCGTAGAGCATCGCCCAGCTGTTGGTGGTCAGCGTTTCCAGCCCGCGGCGCTGGTGGCGAATACTGAACATATTGCCGAGCGAAAAACCGTAGGTACCCAGGGCGCTCAGCCCGATCCCCCACAACAGCGAGGCGTTCAGTCCGTTGGCCAGCAGGTCGTCCCAGAACAGGATGACGATACCGGCGAGACCCAGCGCGGCGGCGGCCCAGAAGCGGCCCGGCGGCTGCTGGCGGAAAAAGAGAAAGCTGTTGATGGCGTTAAACAGTACCGCCATCGAAAAGATCACCGATTCCAGACCGGTATTGATCCAGGCGGCGGCGGTATAAAAACACCAGAAATTAAAGCAGAAGACGCAGCAGCCCTGCAGCAGGCAGCAGAGATGATCTTTCGCGCCCAGCGGCCGCAGGCGTCGTGTGACGAGCAGAATCGCCAGCATCGTGACGCTGGCTACGGCGAAACGCCAGAAAATCGATACCGGCGCGGCCACCGGTCCCTGTTGTAAAAAAATCGCGATCCACGTTGTACCCCAGATCACGACAACGAGTGCATAGAGTAATGCGTTCACCCTGGTTCTCCTCTACCTGTTGATGGGAGGAGTATGCCGGCTGCCGCCTGCTGCGGCTTTCACCGGTTTGTTGTCGGCTTGCAAATTCTTGCGCTTATTTACTATCCGCTGGCGGTGAGGACTGGAAACCGCGCCGTAGTCTCCCTAGACTAGGGCTTTTACAGACAATGTGTGAAGACGATGGGTTACGGGACATTTGAAACATTACGGCGACAGAACGCGGTGCTGAAGGGAACCGTGGAGCTGAATTCCGGTATTCAACTGGCCGCCTGGTATAACAATTGCGATACCGTGACGGTGCGCAGCGACCATCATACTTTAAGTCTGTACGTCGCTGATGGCTACGAAAGCTATCAAAAGACGCCGCACGGCTGGAAAAATGGCGGCGGCCCGGATCGTTTTTGTCTGATGCCGAAAGGCGATGAAAGCGTATGGGATATCCGCGGCGATCTGTCGTTTGTGCATCTTTACTGTACCGATGCGCACCTGCGTCGCGTCGGCGAGGAGGTGTGGGACCGCAGCCCGGCGAACTTCACCCTGCAGGAAAAGACCTTCGCCAGCGATGATAAAATCACCGCAGTGTATCGTCAGTTTTTGCTGGCTAACGACTGGCGGCAGCCGGCGAACCAGCTGACCCTCAGCGCCGCCAGCAGCTTACTGCTCACCCATCTGATCCAGCACTATTCCACCGTGCAGTGGCGTTTGCCGACGGTCACCGGCGGGCTGGCGCCAGGCGTAAAGCGTCACGTACTGGCCTGGATCGATGCTCATCTCGATCAGCCCTTGACCCTGGCCGACCTGGCGCAGCAGGCGGGTCTGAGTGAGTTTCATTTTGCTCGTATGTTTCGTCAGTCGCTAAATATGGCTCCGCATCAGTACGTCATGCAGCAGCGAATGGCGAAGGCGCAAAACCTGATCTGCCATAGCGCGCTGCCGTTAACCGAGATAGCGCTGGCCTGTGGTTTTAGCTCCCCCAGCCATTTCAGCCATCGGGTCAAAGCCGCCACCGGGCTGACGCCCTCCCAGCTACGGGCGGCGCAGCGCGGATAGCACGCCGTAACTCACCCCGCCGAGCACCACGCCCCAGAAGGCGGAGCCAATTCCCGCCAGCGTCACCCCGCTGGCGGTGACCAGGAAGGTTAGCACCGCCGCATCGCGTTCACTGGCCTGATGCACTGCCTGAAACAGACTCCCGCCGATGGTGCCGAGCAGCGCCAGACCCGCCAGCATCTGGATCCACGCCGGCGGCAGGGCCGACATCAGGGCGGTGATTGACCCGCCGAACAGACCGGCCAGCAGATAAAAACCGCCCGCAGCTATGGCCGCCAGCCAGCGCTGGTTCGGATCCGGGTGCGCCTCCGGGCTCTGGCATATGGCGGCGGTGATCGCCGCGATGCAGATGGAATAAACCCCAAACGGCGCCAGCAGTAGTGCCAACCCCCCGCAAACGACGATCAGTGCGGAGACCGGTACGGTATAGCCTGATGCCTGCAGGGTGGCGAACCCCGGAGCGTTCTGCGAGGCCATGGTGACGAGGAAGAACGGCAGACCGACGCTGAGCAAAAGCGCCGGAGTAAACTGCGGGGCGACCCATTCCGGCGTCACAAATGCCAACGGCACGGCGGCGCTAGCCACATCCCCGGACGCCGCCGCAATCAGCGCTCCAATCACCAGCGCGGCCACCACGGCGAAGCGGGGCCACAGCGCTTTACACAGCAGCCAGGCGGCGAGCATCCCGCCGCACAGCGGCAGATGATCCTGTAAGCCGGCGAAGGCCTGCAAACCAAACCGTAGCAGGATCCCAGCCAGCATCGCGGCGGCCAGCGAATGGGGAATGATCTGCATCAGCCGGGCAAACAGGCCGGTGGCGCCGCAGATAACGATCAGCGCGTTGGCGAAAATAAAGATCCCCACGGCCTCGGCGAGGGTCACCCCTGCAGGCCGCTAACTAACAGCGCAGCGCCCGGCGTTGACCAGGCGGTGAGCACAGGAACTTTCCGCCAGGCGCTCAGCGCGAGAGTACTGATGCCCATGGCGAGGCCAAGAGCCGTCATCCAGCCGGCGATCTGCCCGGGGTAGCGCCGGCCGCGGCGGCGGCCTGCCAGATGATGGCGGCGGAGCTGGCGTACCCCACCAACACGGCGACGAAGCCAGCGAACAGAGTGGGAAGCGGAAGACTAAACGAGCGCATCGATGATTCTCATGTGCGTTATAACATCCATTCACTGTATCATTGTGCGTTATAACGCACAAGCGGTGGTTCGCGCAGCTACCCTGGGAGAAATACTCGCCGCCAGTGGCGTACGATGCCGTTAAACGTCCTGAAAAAATCAGACAAATGGCGGTATACTTTGCGCAGTAAAAACAGGAGGAAGGATGAATATTGCGCAACATCTGGCGGCAACGCTTAAAACCCTGCGCCAGCAGCGAGGCTGGAGCCTGTCGCGACTGGCGGAAGAGACCGGGGTGTCGAAAGCCATGCTCGGGCAGATTGAGCGGAATGAATCAAGTCCAACGGTGGCGACGCTGTGGAAGATTGCCACCGGGCTGAACGTACCGTTTTCGGCGTTCATCGTCCCGGACGCCAGCGCCGCGCCTTCCGCGTTTGATCCGCAGCAGCAGGCGATGGTGGTGACGCCAGTATTCCCGTGGGATCCCGAGCTGCGCTTTGACCATTTTTCGATAACCCTTGCCCCCGGCGCGCTGAGCGAATCAACGCCGCATGAGAAAGGGGTGATTGAGCATGTGGTAGTGATAAGTGGTACGCTGGATTTGTGCTTACAAGGGGAGTGGCACTCGCTGCAGGCGGGTGAGGGTAGGCGTTTCGCCGGCGACGCGACGCATGCGTATCGTAACCGCGGCGCCCAGGCGGCCCATTTCCATTCTCTTATCCATTATCCAAAAGAAAAAACCGCGAGCGAACCCGCGGCCAGACAAGATGACTGATGATAACCACTCACAACGTGACGAGGAAAATCCGGAATACGTGATGACAGTACTCTTCGCCGCCATTTGAGGGAAATATCTTTTCCGTCAATACTTTGTTGAAAAGTGAAAATTCGTCGTCGCGCGACGGCGGAAAAGGTTTTCGTCTGCGCCCGGTTCTGACTACAATAGCCGCCATTTCGACCCCCTTATACTGGATAACAACACGCGTATGCGCCTGCACAATCATCGTCTTGAACTTCTTAGTCCTGCCCGCGACGCCGGTATCGCTCGCGAAGCGATCCTTCACGGCGCCGATGCCGTTTACATCGGTGGACCTGGCTTTGGCGCTCGCCACAACGCCAGCAACAGTCTAAGCGATATCGCCGGGCTGGTGCCTTTCGCTCATCGCTTTGGCGCAAAGGTATTTGTGACGCTGAACACCATTCTGCATGACGATGAACTGGAGCCGGCGCAGCGGCTGATTACCGATCTCTACGACGCAGGCGTCGATGCGCTTATCGTCCAGGATATGGGGATCATGGAGCTGGATCTGCCGCCGATTGAGCTGCACGCCAGCACCCAGTGCGATATTCGCAGTGTGGAAAAAGCGAAGTTTCTCTCCGACGCCGGCTTCAGTCAGATCGTGCTGGCGCGCGAACTGAACCTCAGTCAAATTAAAGCCATTTACGACCACACTGACGCCACTATCGAATTCTTTATCCATGGCGCGCTGTGCGTGGCCTATTCCGGGCAGTGTTACATTTCGCACGCCCAGACCGGACGCAGCGCCAACCGCGGCGACTGCTCGCAGGCTTGCCGCTTGCCGTATACCCTGAAGGACGATCAGGGGCGGGTGGTGGCCTATGAGAAACATCTCCTGTCGATGAAGGATAACGATCAGACCGCCAACCTGGCGGCGCTGATCGACGCTGGCGTACGCTCCTTCAAAATTGAAGGCCGTTACAAAGACATGAGTTATGTGAAAAACATCACTGCGCACTACCGTCAAATGCTGGATGCCATTATCGAAGATCGCGGCGACCTGGCGCGCGCCTCGGCTGGACGCACTGAGCATTTCTTTATCCCGTCCACGGATAAAACCTTCCACCGGGGCAGCACTGACTACTTTGTTAATGCCCGCAAAGGCGATATCGGCGCCTTTGATTCGCCGAAATTTATCGGCCTGCCGGTGGGTGAAGTTCTGAAGGTAGGCAAAGACCATCTCGACGTTGAAGTCAGTGAACCGTTAACCAACGGCGATGGTCTCAACGTGATGATTAAGCGCGAAGTGGTGGGCTTCCGTGCTAATACCGTGGAAAAAACCGGCGAAAACCGTTATCGGGTATGGCCGAACGAGATGCCAGCGGATCTGCATAAAGTGCGCCCCCATCAGCCGCTCAACCGCAACCTCGATCATAACTGGCAACAGGCGCTGCTAAAGACCTCCAGCGAACGCCGCATCGCGGTAGATGTGACGTTGAGCGGCTGGCAGGAGCAGCTGGTTCTCACCATGACCTGTGAAGATGGCGTCAGCGTGACCCACACCCTTGACGGGGAGTTCGCCGAAGCTAACCAGGCGGAGAAAGCGTTGGCCAACCTGCGTGACGGTGTCACAAAACTGGGGCAAACCATCTACTATGCGCGCGAGGTGCAGGTTAATCTTCCGCCGCTGTTTGTGCCCAACAGCCTGCTCAACCAGCTGCGTCGGGAAACTGCGGAGATGCTGGATGAAGCGCGCCTCAACGCCTGGCAGCGCGGCACCCGCAAGCCGGTCTCCGTACCGCCGCCGGTCTACCCGGAGACCCATCTCTCCTTCCTCGCCAACGTCTATAACCACAAGGCGCGGGCGTTCTACCAGCGCTATGGCGTACAGCTGATCGACGCCGCCTATGAAGCGCACGAAGAGAAGGGCGATGTGCCGGTGATGATCACTAAGCATTGTCTGCGGTTCGCCTTCAACCTCTGCCCGAAGCAGGCGAAAGGCTCCATTAAGAGCTGGAAAGCCACGCCGATGCAGCTGATCCATGGCGATGAGGTCCTGACCCTGAAGTTTGACTGCCGTCCGTGCGAAATGCACGTGGTCGGCAAGATCAAAAACCATATCCTCAAAATGCCGCACCCGGGCAGCATTGTGGCCTCCGTCAGCCCGGACGATCTGATGAAGACGCTGCCGAAGCGCAAAGGGGCCTGATTCGAGTCGATGCTATTGGCAGGATGCCCGCGGTTTACGGTCGTCCTGCCAGCGGTGATGTTCGCGCAGGTCTGCGGCGGCCTCCTCGTGCTGGCTGCGAAGCTCATCGCTATCCGCTTCGTGCAGCAGCTGCTGTTCGAGACTTTGCACCGGAAAGTACTCGTGTCCCTGACGATGGGCCAACAGATGCCCGGAAAATAATGCGCACAGCAACAGCAGGGCGCTTATGCTTCTCTTTAACATACCTTTTCTCGACGGAACAATGGCGTGGACATACTATGTCAGGCGCAATGCAGGCTTTTTTTCGGGCATCTCAAAGAACGGCAAGAGTTTGTCAACGATGGCTGACGAAGGATGAAAAAAGGCCTGACGCGGAAGCCAGGCCAGAGTGTTACGCTTTCGGCGGCAGCGGTTTCCCGCTGTGCTCGCTCCCTTTTGGCGGCTGCTTGCCGTTGTGCTGCGGCTGTTTACCGTCGTGCTGCGGCTGTTTGCCGTCTCGTTGTGGCTGTTTTCTGTTGTATTGCGCTTGCTTACCTTCGTGTTGGCCGTTTTTCACCGGCGGTTTACCCTGATGCTGCGCGCCTTTTTCCGGCGGCGGCGGCGGGTTGTCGGCAGCAAAAGCCCATGACGACATTCCAAGCGTCATTACGGCGGAGAGTAAAGCTAACTTCTTCATAGCAATATCCTTTCTTCAGATGTATCGCCGTATTTCATCAGGCAAAAGTGAAGATAAGATGGAGAAGTCCCTTTTCGGACCTCTCTGCATCCCACTCAGACTTTTAGCCCTGCGGCGGTCATCAGCAGGCGAAACAGCAGGCTTATGGCGGCCAGCGTCAGTACGCTGCCTCCCCAGAGCGCGATCAGCCACAGCAGACGTTTAGGCCAGGCAGTACGCATCAGTGATATCCCTCCCCAGGCTGAACTTTGCCGCGGAACACGTAATAGCTCCAGCAGGTGTAGCCAAGAATGACCGGAATAATCAGCAGGGCGCCCACCAGCATAAAGCCCTGGCTTTGCGGGGGAGCGGCAGCCTGCCACAATGTGATGGCCGGCGGGATAATATGCGGCCAGATGCTGATCCCTAGTCCGCTGAAGCCGAGAAAGACCAGGCCCAGCGTCAGCGTGAAGGGCGAAACATGGCGGTCGCGCTGATGCAGCGTGCTCCACAGCCAGCCGCTAACGAGGATCACCAGCAGCGGTACCGGCAGCAGGAAATAGAGATTCGGCAGGCTGAACCAGCGGGCAGCAATCGCCGGGTGCGCCAGCGGAGTCCACAGGCTGATGACGGCAAACACCGCCAGCAGGGCACCCAGCAACTGCCGCGATGCGCTGCGCATTCTCTGCTGCAGCGCGCCTTCACTTTTCATCACCAGCCAGGTGGCGCCGAGCAGCGCATAGGCCACGCATAGTCCGAATCCGCAGAACAGGCTGAACGGGGTCAGCCAGTCAAACATGCCGCCGCTGAAGGCGCGACCGCTGACGGTGAAACCGTTGATCACCGCCCCGACCACCACGCCCTGGCTGAAGGTTGCCAGCAGGGAGCCGCCAAAAAAGGCGCGATCCCAGAATGGCCGGTGCGATGGCGTGGCCTGGAAGCGAAACTCAAAGGCGACGCCGCGAAAAATCAGGCCGATCAGCATCAGGGTCAGGGGGATCGACAGGGCGTCGATGATCACCGCGTAGGCGAGAGGAAAGGCGCCAAACAGGCCGGCGCCGCCGAGCACCAGCCAGGTTTCATTGCCATCCCATACCGGCGCGACGCTGTTGACCATTACGTCGCGATCCCCGCCGCCCCGCACCGTGCTGAACAGCAGGCCGATGCCCAGATCAAAGCCATCCATGACGATGTACATCAGCGTGGCAAAGACGATAATCACGAACCAGATCACCGATAATTCGATACCCATTAGCGGGACTCCTTCTGCAGATAACCTTCAGTGGCGGCGGACAGCGGGCGGGCTGGCGTACCGGTTGTCGCCGGGAGCATCTCCTGCGGCCCCTTGCGGATCAGGCGCAGCATATAGCTGTAGCCGACGCCGAAGACGGCGCTGTACACTACGATAAAGGTCAATAAACTGACCGACATATGCAGATCGCCATGAGCGGAAACGGCATCGGCGGTGCGCTGAACGCCATACACCACCCAGGGTTGGCGGCCCACCTCGGTGGTCACCCAGCCGGCGAGAATAGCGATCAGGCCGGATGGCCCCATCCACAGGGCAAAACGCAGAAACGGCCGCGAGTGGTATAGCCGGTCGCCGCGACGCAGCCACAGGGCCAGCACGCCCAGCAGCAGCATCAACATGCCCAGCCCGGCCATCAGGCGAAATGACCAGAACACCACAGTAGAATTCGGGCGCTCCTCAGGAGCGAACTCTTTCAACGCCGGCACCTGTTTATCAAGACTGTGGGTGAGGATCAGACTGCCCAGGGCCGGTATCTCAAGCCCGTAGCGGGTGCGCTCCTGGTCCATATCGGGCCAGCCAAACAGCAGCAACGGCGTTGGCTCACCCGGCGGATTTTCCCAGTGCCCCTCAATGGCGGCGATTTTCGCCGGCTGGTGCTTCAGGGTATTCAGGCCATGCATATCGCCGATCAGCGCCTGGACGGGGGCGACCAGCAGCGTCATCCATAGCGCCATCGAGAACATCTTACGGATCGCCGGCGACTGATTGCCGCGCAGCAGATGCCAGGCCGCCGAGGCGCCGACAAACAGCGCGCTACTGAGAAATGCCGCTACTGTCATATGCAATAATCGGTAGGGGAACGACGGATTAAAGATCACCGCCAGCCAGTCGACGGGCACGACCTGGCCATCAACGATCTCAAACCCCTGCGGGGTCTGCATCCAGCTGTTAGAGGCGAGGATCCAGAAGGTGGAGATGATAGTACCCAGCGCCACCATGCAGGTGGCGAAAAAGTGTAGCCCCGGCCCCACGCGGTTCCAGCCGAAAAGCATCACCCCGAGGAAGCCCGCTTCCAGAAAAAATGCCGTCAGGACTTCATAGGTCAGCAGAGGGCCGGTTATGCTGCCTGCAAACTGTGAGAAACCGCTCCAGTTGGTGCCGAACTGGTAGGCCATCACCAGCCCGGAAACGACCCCCATACCGAAGTTGACGGCGAAAATCTTCGACCAGAAATGGTACAGCGAGCGCCAGACGGGATTTTTTGTTTTTAGCCATAAGCCTTCGAGCACCGCCAGATAGCTGGCCAGTCCGATGGTAATGGCGGGGAAGATAATATGAAATGAGACCGTAAAAGCGAATTGAACTCGCGCCAGATGGAATGCATCAAGACCGAACATGCAGGACTCCACAACAAAATTGATTCAGCGCAATTTTAGGTGGGGTGACGACTGAGGGGCAGAGGCAGTCACGCCATTTTTTATCATAACAGTTGGCCGCTGTTATGATTTTTCAGCTGTTGCCAGGGCGAGAAAATATCCTTGCGCAACCTTGATTAATCCCTGCGGAAGGTGATTAGGCGTCTATTCCGCTGTCTGTCATATTATTGCTAACGGCTGGCTACGCGGCCCTGCCGCCGGTATGGCGTAGTCACTTGGTCGGCATAATATATCCTTACCACCCGCCGTAGCTCATATTTTGGCTTACGAAATCCGCCACGGATTTTTACTCTGATTTATTGTCACTCATTAGTATGAGAATAAGTAAAAACGCTGAGCCGGTTAATCGTAAATTAAATAATAATAAATTGTCGGCTCCGCGGCTAATTTGTACTGTATGAGCTCGGGAATAAATAAAAGGGAATGCCAATGTCTGAAAAAGGATTACAGAGTCTGTGCATTACGCTTGGCGTAATGATTATCTTCTGGTTTGTTTTAATCTCGCTATTCTGGGTGGTGATATTTTAAACCCATCCCGTGCTATCACGGCGACGCGGCCGCCGCTGCAGATATAACAGTTACAGGAAACTATGATTTTTTTATAACTGATATATGATAATGGGACGTTATCGTACGGGGACGGCCGCAATGAAAAAGTATCAACAGTTGGCGCAGCAACTGACCGAGCAGATCGCCCTTGGCGTCTGGTTGCCTGGAGATCGGCTGCCGTCGCTGCGCGAGCAGGTGATCAGCAGCGGCATGAGCTTTATGACCGTCAGCCATGCCTATCAGCTGCTGGAAAGCCAGGGGCGCATCGTCGCCCGTCCGCAGTCGGGTTATTATGTTGCCCCCCAGCCGGTGAAGCTCCGCCAGCCGGCGCCGCCTGCCCAGGTCACTCGCGATGAAGCCGTCGATATCAATACCTATATCTTTGAGGTGCTCCAGGCCAGCCGCCAGGCGTCGATGCTGCCCTTTGCCTCGGCCTTTCCGGACCCGCGTCTCTTCCCGCTGCAGCAGCTCAACCGCTCGCTGGCGCAGGTGAGTAAAACCGCCACCGCCATGAGCGTCATTGAGAATCTGCCGCCGGGCAATGCAGAACTCCGGCATGCCATTGCCCGTCGCTATGCCCTGCAGGGGATGAACGTCTCGCCGGACGAGATCGTCATCACCGCCGGGGCGCTGGAGGCGCTTAACCTCAGCCTGCAGGCGGTGACCGAGCCGGGAGACTGGGTGGTGGTGGAAAACCCCTGCTTCTACGGCGCCCTGCAGGCGCTGGAGAGGCTGCGTTTGAAAGCATTGTCGGTGGCCACTGACGTCAGGGAAGGCATTGATCTGACGGCGCTGGAGGCGGCCCTGCAAAACTATCCGGTGAAGGCCTGCTGGCTGATGACCAACGGCCAGAATCCGCTCGGCTTCACCCTCAGCGCTGAAAAAAAAGCGGCGCTGGTGGCGCTGCTGGCGCGCTATAACGTGATGTTGATCGAAGATGATGTCTACAGCGAGCTCTATTTTGGCCGCGAAAAGCCGTTACCGGCGAAGTTCTGGGATCGCCAGGAGATGACGCTGCACTGCAGCTCGTTCTCAAAATGTCTGGTACCCGGCTTTCGTATCGGCTGGGTGGCGGCCGGCAAACAGGCGCGGCGGATCCAGCAGCTCCAGCTGATGAGTACGCTTTCCACCAGTTCGCCGATGCAGTTAGCCCTGGTGGATTACCTGTCCACCAAGCGCTATGACGCCCACCTGCGCCGTCTACGTCGTCAGCTGGCGGAGCGTAAACAGCAGGCCTGGCAGGCGCTGCTGCGCCATCTGCCGCCGGAGGTCATCGTCCACCACAGCGACAGTGGCTACTTTCTGTGGATCGAACTACCGGAAGGGGCCGACGCTAGTGCACTTAGCGCCCGGGCGCTTGCGTCGCACATCAGTATTGCCCCAGGGAAAATGTTCTCCACCTCCGACAGCTGGACCTCGTTTTTCCGTTTTAATACCGCCTGGGGCTGGGGGAAACGCGAAGAGCAGGGGGTGAAGCGCCTGGGGGAGCTTATTCGCGAACAGCTTGCCTGACCCTGTCGTTTATTTTTCTCATCATAAACATTCTGCGAAAATAAGCGAAAGAGGATTTTTATCGAGGCCGGTCATTATTTTACCGGCGCTCACCATAGGAAATATGCATACCCTCCTCATTCCCTAACTCGTTGTCTATAATCCATAAAGTCCTGCTTGTGTTGGCGATTTTTACGTAATGCGTCCCGGGTCACAACCTGAATAAATTCCCCTGGGGCGTTAATCCGCTGACTACCCTTATTTCAGGAGATATTTTTACGGCACGGCTGCCGCTAATTCCTTTGTGACAGGAGTAACACCTGATGAGCAAAAAAATTGCCCGTTGCAGCCTTTATGTGCT
Source organism: Klebsiella sp. KPN54798 (assembly GCF_021184225.1). Classification (NCBI taxonomy): domain Bacteria; kingdom Pseudomonadati; phylum Pseudomonadota; class Gammaproteobacteria; order Enterobacterales; family Enterobacteriaceae; genus Klebsiella; species Klebsiella sp. KPN54798. Next base: position 2,479,323 of record NZ_CP089234.1, read on the forward strand.
GGGTATGGCTTGTTTGACCGTTCAGGCGGCAGAGCCGCTCACCTCGCTGGATAAACCGGAAGGGCGGCTCGATATTATTGCCTGGCCGGGATATATCGAACGCGGTCAGACCGACAAACAGTACGACTGGGTGAGTCAGTTCGAAAAGGACACCGGTTGCCAGGTTAATGTCAAAACCGCTGCCACCTCTGACGAGATGGTCAGTCTGATGGCCAAAGGCGGCTACGATCTGGTCACCGCCTCGGGTGATGCTTCGCTGCGCCTGATCATGGGCAAACGCGTGCAGCCGATCAACACGGCGCTGATTGCCGGCTGGGGCTCCCTTGATCCGCGTATTGCGAAGGGGGCGTGGTTTAACGTCGGCGGTAAAGTCTATGGCACGCCGTATCAGTGGGGGCCGAACCTGCTGATGTACAACACCCGCGTATTCCCGACGCCGCCGGACAGCTGGCGCGTGGTGTTCGTCAAGCAGGATCTACCGGATGGTAAAACCAACCAGGGGCGGGTGCAGGCCTATGATGGCCCGATCTATATCGCCGACGCCGCGCTGTTTGTCAAAGCCACCCAGCCGCAGCTGGGGATCGAAGACCCCTATCAACTGACCGAAACCCAGTACAACGCGGTGCTGAAAGTCCTGCGCGACCAGCAACCGCTGATCCATCGCTACTGGCATGACGCCACCGTACAGATGAACGACTTCAAAAACGAAGGGGTAGCCGCCTCCAGTTCGTGGCCCTATCAAGCCAACGGCCTGAAGACGGAAGGCCAGCCGGTCGCCACCGTGTTCCCGAAGGAGGGGGTAACCGGCTGGGCGGATACCACCATGCTGCACAGCGAGGCGAAGCACCCGGTCTGCGCCTATAAATGGATGAACTGGTCGCTCACGCCGAAGGTGCAGGGCGATGTGGCGGCATGGTTCGGTTCGCTGCCGGTGGTGCCTGAGGGCTGTAAAGCCAGCGCGCTGCTCGGTGATAAAGGCTGTGAGACCAACGGCTATGAGCAGTTTAACCGCATTCACTTCTGGAAAACGCCGGTTGCGGAAGGCGGGAAATACGTGCCCTATAGCCGCTGGACTCAGGACTATATTGCGATAATGGGCGGCCGCTAAGGATCGGAGGCAAACAATGACGTACGCGGTCGAGTTCCAGAATGTATCGCGCCTGTATGGCGATGTGCGGGCGGTGGATGGGGTTAGCATTGGCATACGCGATGGAGAATTTTTCTCGATGCTGGGTCCGTCCGGCTCGGGTAAAACCACCTGCCTGCGGCTGATTGCCGGTTTTGAGCAGCTCTCCGGCGGAACCATCCATATCTTTGGTCAGCCGGCCAGCGAACTGCCGCCCTGGCAGCGGGATGTGAATACCGTGTTCCAGGACTACGCGCTATTTCCCCACATGTCGATCCTTGACAACGTCGCCTACGGCCTGATGGTCAAAGGCATGGCGAAGAAAGCGCGCCATGCCCGCGCCCAGGAGGCGCTGGAGAAGGTGGCCCTTGGCTTTGCTCATCATCGCAAGCCCTCCCAGCTCTCCGGCGGCCAGCGGCAGCGGGTCGCGATTGCCCGGGCGCTGGTGAACCAGCCGCGGGTGCTGCTGCTCGATGAGCCGCTGGGCGCCCTGGATTTGAAACTACGCGAGCAGATGCAGGTGGAGCTGAAAAAGCTGCAGCAGTCGCTGGGGATCACCTTCATCTTCGTGACCCACGACCAGAGCGAAGCGCTGTCGATGTCGGATCGCGTGGCGGTGTTTAACAACGGGCGCATTGAGCAGGTGGATGCCCCGCAGGATCTCTATCTGCACCCCAGGACCGCATTTGTGGCCGGTTTTGTCGGCACCGCCAACGTTTTTGCAGCCGAGGCGGCCCGACGATTGTGCGGGATGGCGGGCAGCTGGTCGCTGCGTCCGGAGCATGTTCGCCTGCAGGGCGGCGGCGAGGTGCAGGTGCAGGGTGTGGTGCAGGCGGTGCAGTATCAGGGGGCGGCGACGCGGATCGAGCTCCGCCTCGCGGATGGCGACAAACTGCTGGTCAGCCAGGCCAACATCGATGGCGCGGCGGCGGCCAGCGTTCCGCGAACCGGGGAAATAGTACAGGCGTCATGGTCGCGCTCGGCGATGACCCCGCTGGAAAGCGGAGGCTGAGATGACCATGGCAATAACTCCTGCGCAGACCGGGCGCATATCGGGGATCTTCTGGCGCCGACCGGCGCTGGGCCTGTTTTTACTGCTGCTCGGGCCGCTGATGTGGTTTGGCATCGTCTATCTGGGATCGCTGCTGACCCTGCTGTGGCAGAGCATTTATACCTTTGACGACTTCACCATGTCGGTGACCAGCGACTTCACGCTGGCTAACCTGCGGGCGCTGTTCAACCCTGCCAACTACGACATTATTGTGCGGACCCTGGTGATGGCGCTGTGCGTCACGCTGGCCAGCGCGCTGCTGGCACTGCCGATGGCCTGGTATATGGCGCGCTACACCAGCGGCAAAATGAAGGCCTTCTTTTATATCGCGGTCATGCTACCAATGTGGGCCAGCTATATCGTCAAAGCCTATGCGTGGGTGCTGCTGCTGGCGAAAGATGGCGTGGCGCAGTGGTTCCTCGGTCATCTTGGACTGGAGGGGGCGCTGAACGCGCTGTTGAGCGTCCCGGCGGTCGGCGGCAATACCTTGTCCACCTCCGGCCTTGGACGCTTTCTGGTGTTCGTCTACATCTGGCTGCCGTTTATGATCCTGCCGGTGCAGGCGGCGCTGGAGCGTATTCCGGGATCGTTGCTACAGGCCTCGGCCGATCTCGGCGCGGCCCCGCGGCAGACCTTTCGCTACGTGGTGCTGCCGCTGGCCATTCCCGGCATCGCCGCTGGGTCGATCTTCACCTTTTCGCTGACGCTAGGCGACTTTATCGTGCCGCAGCTGGTGGGCCCGCCGGGATACTTTATCGGCAATATGGTTTACTCGCAGCAGGGGGCGATCGGCAATATGCCGATGGCGGCGGCGTTTACCCTGGTGCCTATCGTCTTGATTGCCCTCTATCTGGCGTTCGTGAAACGTCTGGGAGCCTTCGATGCACTCTGAACGCGCGCCCTGGTATCTGCGACTGGCGACCTGGGGCGGGGTGATATTCCTCCACTTTCCGCTGCTGATTATCGCCATCTATGCTTTTAATACGGAAGATGCAGCTTTTAGCTTTCCGCCGCAGGGGCTGACGCTGCGCTGGTTCAGCGAGGCGGCCGGGCGCAGCGACATTCTGCAGGCAGTGACGCTGTCACTTAAGATCGCCGCCCTGTCGACCGCCATTGCCTTAGTGCTTGGCACGCTGGCTGCAGGAGCCCTGTGGCGCAGCGCCTTTTTTGGCAAAAATGCGGTGTCGCTACTGCTGCTGCTGCCTATCGCCCTGCCGGGGATCATTACCGGCCTGGCACTCCTGACGGCGTTCAAAGCGGTCGGCCTTGAGCCTGGCCTGCTGACGATCGTGGTGGGGCACGCGACCTTCTGCGTGGTGGTGGTGTTTAACAACGTCATCGCCCGTTTCCGCCGGACTTCGTGGAGTATGGTGGAAGCCTCGATGGATTTAGGCGCTACCGGTTGGCAGACCTTTCGTTACGTAGTGCTGCCCAATCTGGGGTCGGCGCTGCTGGCGGGGGGAATGCTGGCATTCGCTCTGTCGTTTGATGAAATTATCGTTACCACTTTTACCGCGGGGCATGAACGCACCTTGCCGCTGTGGTTGCTGAATCAGCTGGGGCGGCCGCGAGATGTGCCCGTCACCAACGTTGTCGCGCTGTTGGTGATGCTGGTAACGACGATACCAATCTTAGGGGCCTGGTGGCTCACCCGCGACGGCGATAACGACGCCGGAAACGGGAAATAAAACCATGAAACAGGATAATGCTATGCAACACAACCTATTGATAAACGGTAAGTTAGTGGCAGGTGAAGGCGAGAAGGTTCCGGTATATAACCCTGCAACCGGCGAAGTGATCCTGGAGATTGCCGAAGCGACAGCGGCCCAGGTCGATGCCGCCGTTGAGGCGGCGGACCGGGCATTCGATGCCTGGAGTCAGACGACGCCGAAGACGCGTGCGGAATGTCTCCTGAAGCTGGCGGACGCCATCTCGGCGCAGGCTGAAACCCTGGCGCAGCTGGAGTCGCTGAACTGCGGCAAGCCGCTGCACTGCGTGATTAATGATGAAATGCCGGCCATCGCCGACGTCTTCCGCTTCTTCGCCGGCGCCGCTCGCTGCCTGCCGGGGATGGCGGCCGGAGAGTATCTCGAAGGGCATACCTCAATGATCCGCCGCGATCCGGTGGGCGTGGTGGCCTCCATCGCGCCGTGGAACTATCCGCTGATGATGGCGGCCTGGAAGCTGGCCCCGGCGCTGGCGGCGGGCAACTGCGTAGTGATAAAACCCTCGGAGATCACCCCGCTGACGGCGCTGAAGCTGGCGGAGCTGGCAAAAGATATCTTCCCGGAGGGGGTTATCAACGTGCTGTTTGGCCGCGGTAAAACGGTGGGCGACCCCTTGACCGCCCACGTTAAAGTGCGAATGGTCTCCCTGACCGGATCGATTGCCACCGGAGCCCATATCATTGGCCATACCGCCTCGTCGATTAAACGCACCCACATGGAGCTGGGCGGTAAGGCGCCAGTGATCGTTTTTGACGATGCGGACATCGATGCGGTGGTGGATGGGGTGCGGACCTTCGGTTTTTACAACGCCGGCCAGGACTGCACGGCCGCCTGCCGGATCTACGCCCAGCAGGGTATCTATGACCAGCTGGTGGAGAAACTTGGGGCGGCGGTGGCCAGCCTGAAAATGGGGGCGCCGGAGGACGCTGCCACCGAACTGGGTCCGCTGAGCTCGCTGGCCCATCTTGAGCGCGTTAGCGCGGCGGTGGAAGCCGCAAGGGCGCTGCCGCACATTAAGGTGGTCACCGGCGGCAGTCGGGCTGACGGCGCGGGCTATTACTTCCAGCCGACGCTGCTCGCCGGCGCCCGGCAGGAAGACGCTATTGTCCAGCGCGAAGTGTTTGGTCCGGTAGTCAGCGTGACGCCTTTCAGCGATGAAGCGCAGGCCCTGAGCTGGGCGAATGACTCTCAGTATGGTCTGGCCTCCTCGGTATGGACGAAAGATGTCGGTCGCGCCCATCGTCTTAGCGCCAGGCTGCAGTACGGTTGCACCTGGGTCAATACCCACTTTATGCTGGTCAGCGAAATGCCGCACGGTGGCCAGAAGCTGTCAGGCTACGGCAAGGACATGTCGATGTATGGCCTTGAGGATTATACCGTGGTCCGCCATGTGATGGTTAAGCATAGCTAAAGGATTGATCATTTAGCGCCAGGCGACTATTGCGCGATGGGTGTGTTAGGCCGCTAATAGTCACAATGGCAAAAATTGTCAAAACTCAACCCAGGGGATATGAGATTATTCTGATGCCCCTTCAAGAGCTAAGCCATCATGAGTGCCGGAGATAAGCGCCGGATGGGGTCCGCCAGTCACCCTGGGCGCACAGCGCCCGGCGGGTGGGGCGGCAACATCGCGGTTCGCGACCGAATTGCGGCCCCTGTCTGTCGGCAGGGGCTTTTTTGTGCTCGCAGAAGAGCGAAGAGATGAGCCGGCCAGTCGCGCCGGGATAACGAGAATACCGCTTTAACTACTTTCAGCGCTTGGTTTTTTTGCTGGGCAGGCTGGCGCTGCGCCGGTCACGAATGTAGGAAATAAGATTATACACCGCCGCGACCAGCAGGATTAGCGCGATGACCAGCGTGATGATTCCGGACATATCCACCTCGAAATTCAAAGCGCGAACTGCGCTAAAGCATTACCAATGGTTATGAATGTAAGTATTATCTGACACGAAGGCAAATGATATTTGTTGTCATTTAGCGCTATTTCTGGCTCTTATCCGTGATGATGGAGATGAAGAGGTTATGTTACAACGGCTTGCCATCGCCATTTATCTTCTTACGATGACGGCCCGCGCGATATATTGCGCCTGTGGCGAAGGCGCCGTTCCTTTTCCCCTTGCCGACGGCGAAATATTTTCCTTATTAGCGAAATTAACTCCCCTGAACAGAAAGTATTTCACGGCTAGAGATAAGCTTTTAATATTTACGGTTATCGCATGATATTTGTTCTGAATATTTTATAGCCCTGAGGCAGAGGCAAATACCGGATGCCGCCCGGTAGCGCGCCCCGGGTTTGACTTTCCGCCGCCGCTCATGCGATCATTTAGGGCATATTAGGTTTTGACGTTGATGTCGCTGTGAAAATTTTTGCTTTTATTCTGCTGGCTATCGGCGCTGTGGCGCTGAGCTATGGTAATGCCCCGGCGAAACGAATCCAAAACTGTGAGAAGATGGGCGTAGGGCAGGCCGTCTGCGCCGCCGCCGAATGGGATAGTGAAAAAGTCAATGTACTGCCGCGCTATAACCCCGGTCTTAATAAGGTAATAGCTGCCGCGCAGTTAGCCCCCGCCGCCCGACAGCAAGATAACAACTCTGTTGTTCGCGCGTAAAAAAGCAGCCTCCAGGGCTGCTTTTTTAGGTTTCGTTGCTGAATTAAATGATTAAAACCAGCCAAATCTTACGGACAGCAGGCTGATAAGCGCGAACGCGGCGCAGACATTAATCATAACGACGGTTTTACTGGAGACATCCATAGCGCCACCCTAATGAGTAAGTCCTAAAGGTATAGTACGGCGCCAGCGGTTGCGCTATCAGATTAAGACGAATCAGGCTTTATTCTGAATATTCAGCCCGTTTCTGATTTTGTTATACAGGTATCTCTGAATCACGACGTCATGGCAGATAATCATCCCACCATGGAACGCCCCTCAGGGAAGGAAAAAGTAAGAATGACGTTATATCAAAAAATGTTGGTGTTTTACGCCATTATGGGCGTGATATGCGCCGTGATTAGCTGGTTTTTAACCAAAGAGAGCCGGATGATCCGCCTGCTGGCGGCCCTGCTGATCGGCGCCACCTGGCCGTTCAGCTTCCCGATGGCGCTGCTCGTCTCGCTGTTTTAACCCTCAGGCGCTAGACGGCAGAAAAGGGTAGCACAAAGGATAAGGTTACTGTATAAAAAACCAGTAACCTTATCATGGAGGCATACAGGTGAACGGTTTTTATTCGTCCGTCGCTGGCGCCACGCTGCGCTGGCACGATTTCCCGGGAGATGGCCTTCCGGTGGTGTTTATCCACGGCCTTGGCTGCGCGTCATCCTACGATTATCCCCGCATTGCCAGCGATCCCGCGCTCCGCGAACGGCGCAAAATACTCATCGATCTGCCGGGCTTCGGCTATAGCGATAAACCGCGCGTGTTTAGTTACAACATACATGAGCAGGCTTTAGTTTTGGAGCAGTTCCTCAGCCACCTGCGCCTGCAGCGCTTCGCGCTGTTCGGGCATAGCATGGGAGGGAGCATCGCCATCGAAGCGGCGGGGCTACTGGGCGAGCGGGTGACCACGCTGCTGGTCTCGGAACCCAACCTGTTCGCCGGCGGCGGCGAGTACAGCAGGCGCATTGCGGCGCAGTCAGAGTCAGCCTTTGTCGCTGACGGCTATGCCAGGCTGCTGGCGGAGGAGCGCTCGCCGTGGGCGGGTTGTTTACAAAACAGCGCCCCCTGGGCCGTCTGGCGGGCTGCCAGCAGCCTGATACGCGGCAGCGACACGCCCTGGTTTACCCAGCTATGCCAGCTGCGCTGCCAGAAAATGCTGATCGTCGGAGAGCGGTCGCTCCCTTACGCGGATAGCGACCTCGTTCAGGCACAAGGGATCCCGGTCGGCATCGTGCCCCATGCCGGACACTCGATGGCGTGGGAAAATCCGCAGGGGCTGGCGCAGCTTATCGCCAGCCATAGTTAAGAGGCGCTGGGCCTCAGAAGGGAAGCTCGCGGGGCTGGGTCTGGATCGTTATCCAGCGCAGCTCGGTGAATTCCGCGATCCCGGCCCGGCCGCCAAAGCGGCCATAGCCGGAGGCTTTGCAGCCGCCAAACGGCATTTGCGCCTCATCATGCACCGTTGGGCCATTGATATGGCAAATCCCGGTATGCAGACGTTGCGCTACGTTCCACGCTCTGGCGCTGTCGCGGCTGTAGACCGCAGCGGAAAGACCATACTCGCTGTCGTTGGCCACCGCCAGCGCCTCCTCTTCGCTATGAACGCGAATAATCGCTTTCACCGGACCGAAGGACTCTTCACGCCACAGCCGCATCTCGCGGGTCACGCCGTCCAGCAGGGTCGGGCTCATATGGGTATCGTTGGCTTTACCACCGGTCAGCAGGCGAGCGCCTTTCGCTAACGCATCGTCAATGAGCGCGTTGCAGCGGGCGATGGTGTTCATATCGACAACCGGGCCCGTGAGGGCGGCAGGCAGGGCGGCGGCGCGCCTGGCCAGCAGCGGGATAAACGCCTCCGCTACGGCATTGTCGACAATAATGCGCTCGGTGGACATGCAGATCTGCCCGGCGTTGGCGAAGGCGCCAAAAACAGCGCCCGCCGCCGCTTGCTCAATATCAGCATCGTCCAGCACCAGCAGGGGCGCTTTTCCACCGAGCTCGAGCACCGCTGGTTTCAGATACTGTCCGCAGGTGCGGGCGATAATGCGTCCCACCGGTGTGGAGCCGGTAAAGTTAACGCGCCGCACCGCCGGGTGGGCGATCAGCGATTCCACCAGCGCCGGCGCATCTTCAGGCGCACAGGTAAGATAGTTCACCACGCCCGGCGGGAAGCCCGCCGCGTCAAGGGCGTCGATAATCAGTCCCTGAGCGGTGGGGGAAAGTTCGGCGCCCTTAAGGATCACCGTGTTGCCACAGGCCAGCGGCGTCGCCAGGGCCCGGGTGGCCAGAATCAGCGGCGCGTTCCACGGCGCCATGCCCAGCACCACTCCCGCCCCCTGGCGGACGCCCATCGCCAGGTTACCCGGCACGTTGGACGGAATTATTTGCCCTTCAATCTGGGTGGTCAGCGCCGCCGCTTCACGCAGAATATCTGCCGCCAGATGAACGTTAAATCCGGCCCAGTGCGCGGTCGCGCCGGTCTCCGCCGCCATGGCGGCGATAAATTTCGCCTCCCGCAACAGCATCTGTTCCGCCGCCTCGAGCAGTAAGCGACGTCGTTCCGCCGGCGCAGTATCGCGCCACAGCGGAAAGGCGCAGGCCGCGGCTTCGACGCAGCGTTTGCCGTCGGCGAGGCTGGCGGCAGCGGCCACCGAGGCTGCCTCATCGTGGGCCGGGTGGCGTCGGGTAAAGGTGCGGCGGCCTTCGGCATCGTGCCACTGGCCGTTAATGTACAGATTGCAGGTGATTGTCATGGTGGAAACCTCTTGTTCTGCGGTTCCCCCAGTGTACCGGGCGGCACTGACGGGAAGCGTGAGCCGGGCGGTTATCGCACATTTTTTTGCAGGAATTTTGTGTGGCTCACATCATCCCGAAGCCCTCTGGCGTAAAAAGCAGCGCAACGTCGATTAAACCAGCAAATTCCACGCGTTTTGCATAAGGTGATAGCCATTGATTATTTGCCGCCGTCAGGCGGCTGTGCTGTTATTACTGTTCTTATAATCAATAATCAGGACTTATAACCATGTCTACAGGGAAAACTACGCTGGCGCTGCTGCTGAGCGCACTGCTGCCGGCCGGCGCCGCCTGGGCCGCAGGCAATGACACTCTGGTCTACTGCTCAGAAGCCTCTCCGGAGTCCTTCAATCCGCAGATCGCCAGCTCCGGTCCGTCGTTCGTCGCCAGCTCGCAGGTACTGTATAACCGTCTGGTGAGCTTTGACCCGGTGAAAAATACGCCGATCCCGTCGCTGGCCACCGAGTGGCACGTCTCTGAGGATGGCAAAACCTGGACCTTTACTCTGCGTCAGGGGGTGAAGTTCAACAGCAACAAATTCTTCAAACCGACCCGCGATTTTAACGCCGACGACGTTCTGTTCTCCGTGCTGCGCCAGATGGATCCTCAGCATCCTTATCACAAGGTATCGCAGGGGAACTATGAATACTTCCACGACGTGGGCCTCGATAAGCTGATTAAATCGGTGAAAAAGGTGGATGATTACCATGTCCAGTTCGAGCTCAACGAGCCGAACTCGGCGTTTCTTGCCGACTGGGGCATGGACTTCGCCTCTATTCTGTCGGCAGAGTATGGTGAGGCGATGCTGAAGAAAGGAACGCCGGAAAACGTTGATAACTGGCCTGTCGGTACCGGACCGTATGCGCTGCAGCAGTATAAAGTGGATTCGCAAATCCGCTATATTGCCAATCCCCACTATTGGGAAGGCGAGGTACCGACCAAGCACCTGATCTTCTCCATTACGCCGAACGTCGAGACTCGTCTGGCGAAACTGCAGACCAACGAGTGCCAGATTATTCCCGCGCCGTCGCCGGTACAGTTCCCGGTGATTAAGGGCAATAAAGATCTGGCGCTGCATGCGGTTGAGGCGCTGAACGTCGGCTATCTGGCGTTTAACACCGAGAAAAAACCGTTTGATAATGTGCTGGTGCGCCAGGCGTTAAACTACGCTACCGACAAGCAGGCGATCGTCAAGGCGGTATTCCTCGATTCCGGCAGCGTGGCGAAATCACCGATCCCGTCGACGATGCTCGGGTATAAGAAAGATCTCCCGGACTATGACTACGATCCGCAGAAAGCCAAAGCGCTGCTCAAGCAGGCGGGTCTGGAGCAAGGCGCGGAAGTGACCCTGTGGTCAATGCCGGTCCAGCGCCCCTACAACCCAAACTCAAAACGCATTGCCGAAATGATCCAAAACGACTGGGCGAAAGTGGGGGTGAAAGCCAAAATTGTCAGCTATGAATGGGGCGAATACCTTGCCGGTATGCGTAAAGGGGAGCACGACAGCGCCCTGTATGGCTGGATGTCGGACAACGGCGATCCGGACAACTTTGCTGGCACATTGCTCAGCTGTGATAATATCCAGACCGGCTCCAACGCCGCCCGCTGGTGTGATAAATCCTATGACGCGCTGGTAAAGAAAGCGCTGTTGGTGAGCGATCCGCAGGCGCGGGCCAAACTCTACGAACAGGCGCAGGAGATTTTTTATCAGCAGGCGCCATGGATCACCCTGGCGACCGGGAAAACCTTCTATGCGACGCGCAGCAACGTCAGCGGCTACACCGTCAGCATGATGGGGAGCGATTTTTCCAAAGCGAAGCTGAATTAAGCGAAAGGAGAACAGGATGGCACATCTGGATGAGGTTATCGTCAAAGTCGATGACACCCTGGCCGAGGGCGTTATCGCGCATATGAATGAGCTGCTAATCGCCCTGAGTGATGATGCGCAACTCAGTCGTGAGGAACGCTATATCCAACAGCAGCGTCTGCGCACCGCCATCGCCCATCATGGGCGACAGCATCAGGAAGAGCAGGACGCGCGCCGCGAGCAGTTGACCAAAGGCGGCGCGATCCTCTGAAGATGCGCTCAGAACTGGCGTCTGGCCACCAGCCAGGCGCCCACCACCAGCATCACCGCCCCGCATAACGGTCCGATCAGCGCCCGCACCGGCACGCCGTGGGCGCGAACTAAATCCATGATCAACCCGCCCACCAGCTGGCTGGCCACCAGTACCGCAATGGTCGTCGCCGCGCCAACGTTTTGATAACCGCTGATGCTGGCGAAGACGAAAAAGGACCCCAGCAGGCCGGGGATCAGCGTCCACCACTTCACGCTCAGGGCCAGCTCCTGAAAGCCGGCGACGCCCTGGCGCAGCAGTAACATCGTCACGAAGATAACGATCCCGACCAGCGAATTGAGCAGCATAGCGATAAGGATCGTCGACGCCGACTGGGTGATGCGCACCATCAGAGTGTTCTGCACTACCAGGCCAACGCCGGCGGCGATCAGGCAGGCGAGAGTGAGCGACGCGTTCATGCTTTGCCGTCCGGGTCCTGACGCGCATCCAGCTGCAGCTGCATAAAGGTCAGATCCAGCCAGCGGCCAAATTTGGTGCCCACCTGCGGCATCTGCCCGGTGGTGATAAAGCCCAGCGTTTCATGCAGATGCAGCGAAGCGTGATTCTGCGACTCGATGCCGGCGACCATCACATGTTTATTCAGCCGTCGCGCTTCGGCGATCAAGGCGACCAGCAGCTTGCGGCCCAGCCCTTTCCCCTGATGTTCGGGATGAACGTACACCGAATGCTCCACGGTATGGCGAAAGCCGTCAAACGCCCGCCAGTCGCCAAACGAGGAATAACCGGTAATGACGCCGTCTTCCTCGCTCACCAGTACCGGAAATCCAGCCAGCTGGCGGGCTTCAAACCAGGCGATGCGGTTGTCGGTATCCACAGTTTTATCATTCCAGATGGCGGCGGTATGGACGACGGCATGGTTATAGATCTCGGCGATCGCCGCGCAGTCGTCTTTAATGGCAGGGCGAATGGACATAGCAAACCTCAATTTTTCGTACACTATAGTAGTACAATATTATTACAATAATGAACGCCACGCTGTCATCCGTTTTCAGCATAATTTTAACGGCTAACCCGGGAATAACGCGTCTCGGTGGATGGTTGTGTAATGGGGGGGCGCACACTATAGTGTTACGTTATGAATACTATAGAAGACAACCTCAATCAGCGCATCAGCGCGCGCATCCGCATCGAGCGCGAGTCCCGCGGCTGGTCGCTGAACGACCTCGCCGAACGGGCCGGCGCCTCGCGGGCGATGATCCATAAAATCGAGCGCGGCGAAAGCAGCCCGACCGCCTCGATGCTGGGCCGCCTTTCCGGCGCCTTCGGCATCAGTATGTCGACCCTGATCGCCCGCGCGGAAATGCAGGAGGGCAAGCTGCTGCGCTTTGCCAGCCAGCCGGTATGGCGCGACCCGCAAAGCCACTATCTCCGCCGCCACGTTTCGCCGCGCAGCGATTTGCCGATCGATCTGGTGCAGATTGAGCTGCCGCCCGGTAGCGATGTGCCGATGCCCGCCGCGTCCTATGCGCTTGCCCGCCAGCTAATCTGGCTGCAACAGGGCGAGCTGATGTTTGTCGAAGGCAATACCCGCCATGAGATGCAGGCGGGGGATTGTCTGGAGCTTGGCCCGCCCAACGATTGTCGCTTTATTAATGAATCCGCAGAGACCTGCGTCTATCTGGTGGTTCGCCTTAATCAATCGCCATCCGGCTCTTAATGGTAAAGCACGTTGCGCATAAAGCAGCTAGCCTCAGTACAGTCTGCTAACAAGAGGAGTTTGCTATGACAGATCAACCGCAACGCCATCGCCGCTGGGTACTAGCTTCCCGCCCCCATGGTGAACCGACGGCAGAGAATTTCCGCCTGGAAGAGAGCGAAGTGCCGACGCCAGGCCCGGGTCAAGTGCTGCTGCGTACCGTTTATTTATCGCTCGACCCATATATGCGCGGGCGCATGAGCGACGCGCCGTCCTATTCGCCGCCGGTGGCCATTGGCGCGGTGATGGTGGGAGGGACCGTGAGTCGTGTGGTCAGCTCAAATCATGCCGATTATCAACCCGGCGACTGGGTGCTGGGCTACAGCGGCTGGCAGGATTATGAACTCTCCGACGGCAGCGGACTGGTGAAGCTGGGTGACAATCCGCAACACCCGTCCTGGTCGCTGGGAGTTCTGGGGATGCCCGGCTTCACCGCCTACATGGGTTTGCTGGACATCGGCCAGCCAAAGGCGGGCGAAACGCTGGTGGTCGCCGCGGCGACCGGGCCGGTTGGCGCCACGGTTGGACAGATCGGCAAAATTAAGGGCTGCCGCACCGTCGGCATCGCTGGCGGCGCGGAAAAATGCCGCTATGCGGTTGAGACGTTAGGCTTTGATCTCTGCCTTGACCATCGTGCGGATGATTTTGCCGAACAGCTGGCCCAGGCCTGCCCGCAGGGTATTGACGTTTATTATGAAAACGTCGGCGGCAAGGTTTTTGACGCGGTGCTGCCGCTGTTGAATACCGCAGCGCGGGTACCCGTCTGCGGGCTGGTGAGCGGCTATAACGCCACCGGGCTGCCGGACGGGCCAGATCGTCTGCCGCTGCTGATGGCGACCATCCTCAAAAAGCGCATCCGGATGCAGGGCTTTATTATCGGCCAGGATTACGGGCATCGGATCGCCGAATTCCAGCAGCAGATGGGGCGCTGGGTGCAGGAGGGGAAAATTAAATATCGCGAACAGCTTATCGACGGTCTGGACCAGGCGCCGCAGGCGCTGATCGGCCTGTTAAAAGGCGAGAACTTCGGTAAGGTAGTGATCCGCGTCGCGGCGGACGACTAACCTGGCGGGCTTCGACTGAACAGGCCCCTTTTTCCGCCAGGGGAAAGGGGCCTGGCATAGAGGTCAGGCGTAGAAGGCTAACCGCTGGGCGAGCAGATCGACAAAGGCTTCGCGGTCCACATCCAGCATCAGGGTCGTATTGGGCCGATTGCCGGTCAGATGGTAGTAATCGACCACCGTCATCCCCTGGGTATATTTGCCTTCCGTTTCTACGCCAACCCAGCGTTCGATCGTGGTAAAGATCTCCGGCTTGAGGAGCCAGGCGATGGTGCAGGGATCGTGCAGCGGAGCGCCGTCGAAGCCCCACTTTTCATCTTTGTGGTAGGCCATAAAGAAGTCGAGCAGTTCGGCGACGATGGTCGACACCGGGTTGCCAATCTGGCGGAATCGCTCGATATCGGCGGGAAGGATTTGCGCCTTATGGGTGACGTCAAGGCCCGCCATCACCACCGGGATCCCCGACTGAAAGACCATTTCCGCGGCCTGCGGATCAACGTAGATATTAAACTCCGCCGCCGGCTGCCAGTTGCCCAGCCCCATGGCGCCCCCCATGATCACGATGCGGGCGATCTTCGCGTGCAGCTCCGGATGGCTGGCGAGCAGCAACGCCACGTTAGTCTGCGGTCCGGTGGCCACCAGAGTCACCGGCTCCTGGCTTTCCCGCAGCACGCTGGCCATCAGCTCGACGGCGGTGCAATTCTGCGGCGCAAAGGCCGGCTCAGGCAGGCTCGGGCCATCCAGTCCGCTCTCGCCGTGCACGTTATCGGCGATGATCAGATCGCGCATCAACGGCTTCCACGCGCCGCCGGCAACCGGAATGTCCGGCCGGTTCAGCAGCGTCAACATACGCAGCACGTTGCGCAGGGTCTTCTCCGGGGTCTGGTTGCCCGCGGAAGCGGTGACGGCTTTCACCTCCAGCTCCGGCGAGGCGAGGGCGAGGACCAGGGCGATCGCGTCATCATGTCCCGGATCGCAATCAATCATAATCGGCAGTGCCATAGCAGCTCCTTGTTGGCGTTGTTCTGTGACCAGATTAACGCTGTGAGGCGAGGCAGACGAGATGGTGTGCAGAATAGTGTGATGGAGACCACGATTGCTGCGAGGGCAACGCATATCGTTACGCGACCGTCCGTAAACATGGTGCCTCGTTTTGCGGTGGCGCAAGATGGCGCCCGGCGCGGCGCGATATAATAGAAAAATTGCTAATCCTTACGGATATTAATGGTTTGCTTTTCGGCGGGCGGGTTCTTATCCTTAAGAAAACTCAAGAGGTTATTACGATGAAAGATGTAGTAGATAAATGCAGCACCAAAGGCTGCGCCATTGATGTCGGGACGATCATTGATAACGAGGACTGCGTCTACCGGGCCGAGAAGGTGTTCCCAAGCCGCGAAGAAGCGGAATCCACCGTAGCCGCCGTGCGCGAACGTGCTGCCGCCGCAGCGCCGGCCAGTGAACCGCCGCAGGTCGATTACACCATCGTCGCCGCTGGCGACGCGGTGAAACTCGACCTCTCCATCGCCTTCTCCTGCCAGGCGGAAAAGATCATTTTCGAGTTATCCTTGCGAAATCTGCTTTAATTCGCGCCTGTAGCGGAAGCGTGATGCTCTGGCGGGCAGGCGCCTTCCGCTAATGCAGCACGCTGCCCGCCCGGCGACCTGAGCCGGGTGAGCGCGGTTAGTCTTGAAAGACGATGTTTCCGCCAACCATGGTCATCACCACGCGGCTGGCGCCAATCTCTTCATGGGCTACGGCGAAGATATCGCTGTCCAGCACCTGAAAATCAGCGACTTTGCCGACCTCTATCGATCCGCGTACCGCTTCTTTCCCTTCCTGATAGGCCGCATTGATGGTGTACATCCGCACGCCGTCCGCCACGCTAATTGCCAGCTCCGGGCGAATAACGTTGCCGCTGGAAGATGATTTGCGGGTGACCGCTGCCTGAACCATTTTGCGCCAGTTCACCAGCGCCATAATGCCATCTGACCCGCCGGCGACGATGACCCCAAGGTCGATGATATCCCGTAGCCCTTTGCAGATTTCCCCCTTGATGCCACAGTAGCGGGCGCGCTGTTCATAGTCATATGCCGGGCCGCCGGGTGAGGGTTGTTCGGAAAGCAGAATGCCGTATTTTGCCGCCGTCACGAAATCTTGCCGATCGCCCATTGAGCCGTGCAGCACATAATGCCGTCGGCTCTCCCCGGATAGCGCTGAATCGCCTGCACGAAGCTGTTAATCGTGACTTTTACCGCCTTATCGCCGACCGCATGGACTGCCACCTGAAAACCGCGCTGGTGAGCCAGCAGAATCATCTGCTTTAGCGCCTCAACTTGTGCTTCCTCGGTCGCCTCGGGGCCACCAAACACCGAGCGTCCGCGATATCCCGGCCGGTCGGCGTAATCCTGATTCATCCACGCTGTGTGCGATGTGGGAACGCCATCGCAGAACAGTTTTATGGTCCGACAGTCCAGCCAGTCCCGGTCGGTGAACTGGGAGAAATCAAAGCTATCCAGATCGCGCTTCAGGGTGGCGCAGGACTGAACGCCCCGCTCGGCGGAGTAAAAGGCGATGGATACCCGGGCGGTGAGTTTTCCTTCATCCTGCAGTTCACGGTAGGCGGCGATGGCGCGATCCCCCGCAGCGCCCACCTCGCGCGTGTTTTCCCCCGGACCCATGGCGCCTTCCGTGTAGCTGGCATACCCTTCGCTGTTCATCAGGCGCTGGGCTGCCAGAAGGTTCTCTTTGAGGGCCGCTACGGTCAGACGGGGCATCGTGCCGGATGCGAGATGCAGGGCGGGCAGGTCGATGAAATTGCCGTCCAGTTCGCCACTGGCCGTTCGCCCCAGATGTCCGCCGAGGGGATCAGGGGTGCTGGCGTCAAGACCGGAGAGGGCCAGCGCCCGGCTGTTGACGATGCAGGAGTGACCGTCCCACAGGGCGAGCAGGGTGGGATGATCGGCCGTGACGTCGTCAATATCCCAGCGCGTCAGAGAGCGCTGCTCGGCCGCGCACTCCTTGATTGCGTTTGGATCCAGACCGCAGACACGAATCCATGCCCCGGCGGGAGTGCGGGCTGCCTGGTCGCGCAGTCTTTCCCGCAGTACTGCCAGGGAACGCACGTCCTGGCAGTTCAGGCAATGCCAGCTGTCAGCGAGCCAGCCGATATGGATATGTGAGTCATGCGCGGCGGGTAAAATGAGTTTGCCGCCAAGGTCAATGACCTGCGTCTGGGGACCAATATGCTGCTGAATCTCCTGGTCTTCACCAACGTTAATAATCCATCCCTGCTTCACGGCGATGGCGCGCTTGAAACTAAAATGTGCGTCCACCGTGGCGACCTTGCCGTTAATCAATACGCAGTCCGCATAAACGACATTATCCATTTATCCCTCCCTGGCTGATAAAAGTGCCGATCAATATAAATAGTAACCATGGTGATTATGTGGTGACTATATGACTACGAAGAGGGGGGAGTGTCAAGCGCGGGTGGTTGGCGGGTATCCGCCTGGCGGTGGAATAGACGGTAAGGAAAAGCGCTTCGCCCGCCGATCGCGAGAGGCATCGGCGGGGAAGGGGCGTGTTATTCGAAGCGCCAGGCGAGGTTCAGGCCGATGCCGTAGTTACGTCCCGGGGCAGGCTCGTAGTAACGTCCGTTAGACTCGTTAACGATGACAGACCCGACGTACTCCCGGTCGAACAGGTTGTCGATGCGACCGAACAGATCCATATCCATCCTGCCGTAGCTCCATTTATAGCCAGTCGTCAGGCCAACCACCGTCCAGGAGGGCGCTTTGGCGGTGTTTTCGTCATTGGCCATGATATCGCTCATATAGCGAATATCGCTCCCGGCGTACCAACCTTGCTCCGGCTGATAGCCAAAGGAGGCGTAGCCCATATTGCGCGCGATCCCCGGAATGCGATTGCCATTGCAGCTGGCGTCGTCGCAGACGTTAGTGCGATAGGTCGCGTCCAGCCAGGTCCAGGCCGCCTTCAGACGCCAGCTCTCGCCAAACTGCTGATCCAGCCCCAGCTCCATCCCCTGACGGCGGGTCTTGCCGGCGTTTTTATAACTGGTGCGCCCGCCGCTGCTGCTGTCGACCACAATCTCATTATCGGTATTGGTCTGGAACAGGGCGGCGGTGAACAGCCCATTGCCGATCCGCGTCTTGCTGCCGATCTCCACCGTGTCGTTGGTGGAGGGTTTCAGGCCGAAGTTGAGGCCGCTCTGGTTATCGGAGCGGTAGGAGAGTTCGTTAATGGTTGGCGTCTCGAAGCCGCGGCCGGCGGAAAGATAGACGTTCCACGCGTCGGTCAGGGCATATTTCAGCGAGCCCGCGGGCAGCCATTTGTGATAGCTGGCATCACCGCTGTCATCGCCATTGCCTGGGGTGATGTAGTAGTCGTTCGAGTCGAACCATACCGAGCTGTAGCGAACCCCGGCATCGAGCGAGAGTTTGTCAGTGAGCTGCCACTGGGTCTGCAGGTAGGGGTCGACGTTCCACATCAGGTTGCGTTCGTTACGGCGCAGCGCGCCCTGTTCGCCATACTGCGGCGCGCCGTTGACCATCACAAAGTTTTCATACCCTTTGCGCCGCTCGCTCATGTTTTCGTAGTCGAGACCGGCGGTGAGCGTGACGGGCACCAGCAGCTCTCCGCGATGGGTCAGCCGGGTATCGATCCCCTGGTAGTGACGGGTAAGGTCGATCACCCCGCCGGCATGGCTCGGCTTCAGCTGCGGCGCGCGCGGGATCGACTGGAACTGAGTGGTTTCACGTTCTCCAGCGTACATCATAACGCTGAGATCGTCCTGGGCACTGAGCTGGCGCTCATAGCGCAGGCCGGCCTGGGTCTGTCGGGTATTCTTGCGGGTATTATACTGGTCGCCGCGCGGCGACTGGCGCGGGTTATCGCGCCATTCATCGGCGGTCAGGCCACCGGCGTCATTGGCTTTGATATCCACGCTATTCAGCAGCAGAGTCAGCTTACTGACGTCGTTGATGCGCACCCCCAGCCGGGCGTTCGCCAGATTTTTGCGCGCGCCGCTGTGATCGCGATAGCCATGGGTGGTGAAGCGATTGGTTGAGACCGTGTAATCCACATCGCCTGCGTGGCTGCCGTCGCCAACGGCGCCAGTGGCTTTCATCCCGTAGTGCCAGGTGCCGAAGCTGCCATAGTAGCTGCTGGCTTCCACGGTGGGCGGCTGGGTGCCGGTCTGGCTGGTGACGTTGATCACCCCGCCGGACGAGTTACCGTACAGGGCAGAGAAGGGGCCGCGCAGCACCTCAATGGTGTCAACGCTGCCGATATCAATATTTGAGGTCTGCCCCTGGCCGTCGGGCATGGTGGCCGGAATGCCATCCACATAGATGCGCAGTCCGCGCACGCCATAGGTTGAGCGCGAGCCAAAGCCGCGAATCGACAGCTGCAGATCCTGGGCATAGTTTTGCCGGTTCTGCACCTGCAGGCCCGGCACGGCGCCCAGCGATTCAGAGAGATTGACGCGCGGCGCGGCCTGGCGCATCTCATCCCCATTCACCACGCTGACGGCGGCGGGGGTATCCAGTTCAGAAACCGTGGTTGGCGCGGCGGTCACCACCATGGTTTGTTCATCAGCGGCCTGGGCTGCCGCAATGAGCGGCAAGAGCAGGGCCGGGAGGGCGGCGTGACGCACGGACAGGATTTTCATCGATAATACTCAAAGACGAACCAAATGGAACATATGTATATATGTTACCTCGTTTGTAAAATATTTGAAAATTATTAACTGCTACTGGTTAACGGATAGTGCTCGCCAGGCATGAATTTACCGCACAACAACAATTAACGCTCCACTTTGATATAAATAATGATTACTATTCGCATTCAATAATAAGGGTAAAGCCAGGACTTTACCGCCGGAAGCGATGTCGGGTCAGCACATACTGGTTTATCAAAGGGAGTCGTCATGTCATTACGTCATTTTGCCGCGCCGCGACTGCGCCATTCACTGCTCGTCACTTCTCTGCTGCTGGCAGGCAGCTTTAGCGCCCACGCCGCGGAAGAGATGCTGCGCAAGGCCGTCGGAAAAGGGGCCTACGAAATGGCCTACAGCCAGCAGGAGAATGCGCTGTGGGTCGCCACATCACAGAGTCGTTCGCTGGACAAAGGCGGGGTGGTTTACCGTCTTGACCCCACCACCCTCGACGTGACGCAGATTATTCACAACGATCTGAAGCCGTTCGGCGCCACTATCAACCATGCCACCGGCACGCTGTGGTTTGGCAATACCGTCGACAGCACTGTCACCGCTATTGACGCCAAAACCGGCGCCGTGAAGGGGCGCCTGGTGCTGGACGAGCGTCAGCGCAGCGAAACCGTGCGCCCGCTGCAGCCGCGCGAGCTGGCGGTCAATGAGCAGACCAACACGGTCTACATTACCGGTCTGGGCAAAGAGAGCGTGATTTGGGTGGTAGATGGCGCGACCCTGAAGCTGAAAACGACCATTACCGGCACCGGGGCAATGGCGACGGGTCTGGCGATCGATCCGCAGGCTAAGCGTCTGTATACCACCAACGCCGATGGCGAACTGCTGACCATCGACAGCGAGAGCAACACGATTGCGTCGCGCAAAAAATTGCAGGATGACGGCAAAGCGCATTTCTATCTTAACCTGAGTCTCGATACCGCCGGCCATCGTGCCTTTATTACCGACAGCAAGCAGCCGGAAGTGCTGGTGGTCGATACCCGCGACGGCAAGGTGCTGGAGAAAATCGCCACGCCGGAGTCGCTGGCGGTGCTGTTTAACCCGGCGCGCAACGAAGCCTATGTGACGCATCGTAAGGCCGGGGAAGTCAGCGTTATCGACGGCAAGAGCTACAAGGTGGTGAAGACCTTTAAAACGCCGACTCACCCCAACAGCCTGGCGCTCTCCGAGGACGGCAAAACGCTGTACGTTAGCGTGAAACAGGCTTCCAGCCGTGAGAAAGAAGCCACCGCGCCGGACGATGTGATCCGCATCGCCCTGTAAGACCTCAGCGCGACGAAACCGGAAAACGGTGGTCGCGCTCCGCATGCCGCCGGGCCTGGCCCGGCGACTCACCCTCTGTTACAAACGCCTATTGGCCTGACAAACCAGATGGTTATACACTTAACCCTTTCCCGCCACGTGCGGGCAGTGGTAATCAGTGGAGATAAAATGAAAAAGCCATTCATGGTGATTTGCGCCGGCGCGATGCTGGCGCTGCTGGCAGGTTGTTCGTCAAACTACGTTATGACCACGAAGAGCGGTCAAACTATCGTTACCCACGGCAAGCCGCAGCTGGATAAAGAAACGGGGATGACCAGCTATATCGATGAGTCAGGTAATAAGCGGGAAATTAACAGCAGCGATGTGTCGCAGCTGGTTGAAGATAATTAAGTTCTGACCTCCCGGTTTGCCCGCGATGGACAAACCGGGAGTCCTGCCAGTTACTTCCTCAGCGTCGGCGCCGTGCTGTGAATCTCATGCACGCGTTTACGCACACCAAACCAGCCAGCCACCAGCAATACCGCCAGCAGCGGAATTGATCCTATGGTGTAGGTACCGTTCGGATAATCGAAGGCCATCAGCACCAGCACGCTGAACAGGAACAGCAGCGTCAGCCAGGAGGTGAACGGCGCCCCCGGCATTCTGAAGCTGACCTTTGCCGCTTTCCCTTCCTTGATCGCTTTGCGCAGACGCATCTGACACACCACGATAAAGCCCCAGGAGGCAATGATCCCCAGCGAGGCGACGTTGAGTACGATCTCAAATACCTGAGATGGCACCAGATAGTTGAGGAAAACCCCAACTACATATACCCCCAGCGTCGCCAGGATCCCGGCGTAAGGGACGTGGTGACGGCTCATCTTCGACATAAACTTCGGCGCGGAGCCTCCCATCGACATCGAGCGCAGAATACGCCCGGTACTGTAGAGACCCGAGTTAAGGCTGGAGAGGGCCGCGGTTAACACCACGATGTTCATCACGCTGCCGATATATGGCACGCCCAGCTTTGAGAAGAAGGTAACGAACGGGCTCTGTCCGGCCTGGTAGGCGTTCCACGGCAGAAGCAGCACCAGCAACACCACCGAACCGACATAGAACAGACCGATACGCCAGATCACGCTGTTGATGGCCTTCGGCACCATTGTCTCCGGATCCTTACACTCTCCGGCCGCGGTCCCCACCAGCTCGATGGAGGCGAAGGCGAAGACCACCCCCTGCACCAGCACCAGCGCCGGCAGGAGGCCGTGCGGGAAGAAGCCGCCGTTATCGGTGATCAGATGGAAGCCGGTGGCATTGCCGTCCAGCGGCTTACCGGAGCCGAGGAAAATGGTGCCGACCACGAGAAAGGCGACGATCGCCAGCACCTTAACCAGCGCGAACCAGAACTCCATTTCGGCGAACCACTTCACGCCGATCATATTCATGGTGCCGACGATAGCCAGCGCGCCGAGGGCGAAGACCCACTGCGGCACATCGCCAAACGCGCCCCAGTAGTGCATATACAGCGCCACGGCGGTGATATCGACAATCCCGGTCATCGCCCAGTTAACGAAGTACATCCAGCCGGCCACGTAAGCGGCTTTTTCACCGAGGAACTCCCTGGCATAAGAGACGAAGCTGCCGCTCGAGGGGCGGTGGAGGACCAGTTCGCCGAGGGCGCGAAGAATAAAGAAGGAGAAGATGCCGCAGACCAGATAGACCAGGGCGAGCGCTGGCCCTGCCATTTGTAAACGTGCCCCGGCGCCGAGGAACAAACCGGTACCGATGGCGCCGCCGATGGCGATCATCTGTACCTGACGGTTGCCCATCGCTTTGTGATAACCCGCTTCATGTGAGTTAAGCCAGTGGCGTTTTGCAGCATGATGCTCCGCTGCACTTTCGTGTTTCGTATTCATTGATGTATCAGTTTCCTGTCAATGCCCATGTTTGCAGCCGGAATGGAGGACGGCTGGCACATTATGCTGGCTTTCTCATCATTCTGACGTAGGAGATAAGCTCAGACATGGCGCTGAATCCTACACGTAACCTAATAGTTACGCACCTAAAACATTTACCGAGAGCATTTGACAGATTTATCAATGAGATCAGCGTCGCAGAGTTTCCAGTAACAGCGTGAAAGCGCTGGTATGCTGGCGCCGGCTGGGGTAATAGAGATGGTAGCCGGGGAAGGCGGGGGTCCACTCCGCCAGCACCCGCACCAGCCGGCCGCTGGCTAAGGCCTCCGCCACGCAGTCATCCGGAACGTAGGCCAGCCCGAGGCCCGCCTCCGCCGCGTCGATGCGCTGCGGCAGGCTGTTGAGGATCAGCTGTCCCTCCACCCGCACCTGAATCTCCCGGCCATCGCGGGCAAATTCCCAGGCGTAAAGTCCCCCTCGTGTCGGCAGGCGCAGATTGATGCAGCGATGTTGGGCAAGATCCCAGGGCGTTTGCGGCGTACCGGCCCGCTGCAGATAGGCCGGCGAACCCACCACCGCCATCCGCATATCCGGGGCGATGCGCACGGCAATCATGTCTTTTGCCACCTGTTCGCCGAGACGCACCCCGGCGTCGAAGCGGTCACCCACGATATCCGTGAGCCCATTATCAACAGTGATTTCGATGTTAATATCAGGATATTGCAGCATAAATGGCTTTAGCGCCGGCCAGAGTACCGCGCTGGCGGCATGCTCCCCGGCGGTAATGCGCAGGTTGCCCGCCGGGCGTTCTCGGGTGTCGCGCAATGCAGCCAGGGCCTGCTCGATCTCTTCCAGATGCGGACCGAGGCGCTGAATCAGTCGCTCGCCCGCTTCGGTCGGCACCACGCTGCGGGTGGTGCGGGTCAACAGCCGGACATCGAGCCGCGTTTCGAGATGGCGCATGGCATGGCTGAGCGCCGACTGCGACACGCCAAGCTGGGCCGCCGCGCGGGTAAAGCTGCGTTCACGCGCCACCACCATAAAGGAGAGCAGATCGTTTACGTTCTCTTTTAGCATAATCTTTCCGGATTGATGAATACTGCTCACAGGTACGCAGAGTGTATGCCCGGCCTGAGGATTGTGCCAGCCTGATGGCCGGACGCAGTGGAGCAGAATGGTTATGGCGGATGATTTATTCCTCTGTGCAGGGCAGGTATTGTAGTAGGCCCAAAAAACGCCAGCGCCAGGTGAACCGACATTCGCTGGCGCGGCATGACCGGGGGGACGGCAGCCCGAAAGATGATTCAAGAGTATCGCCAGGCAGAGTCTGGTAACCGGGGAGAAACAGAGATGAATATCAACGTGGTCGGCACCAGCGGCTCAGGCAAATCCACTTTGGCCCGGCGCCTGGCGCACCGGCTGGAATTACCCTGGATCGAGCTCGATCGCCTGTACTGGCGGCCGAACTGGCAGGGCGCGCCGGATGAGGCATTTTTCGCCGCCATTGCCGCCGCGACGGCCACGCCGGGCTGGGTGCTGGATGGCAATTACAATCGCAGCCGCAGCGTTAAATGGCGTGCGGTGGATTTGGTGATCTGGGTAGATTATGGTTTCTGGCGCACGCTGCGCCAGGCGGTATGGCGGGCGGCGAGCCGGGCGTGGCGACATCAGGAGCTGTGGCCGGGCACGGGCAACTGCGAGAGTTTTCGCCGTTCGTTCTGCAGCCGGGAATCCATCATCCTCTGGACGCTGAAAACCTGGCGGCAGCATCGCCGACGCTATCTGGCCGATATGCAGGATCCGCAATATCGTCATATTCGCTTCGTCCGGGTGCGCAATCCGCGGCAGGCCGAGGCGCTGCTCCGCGAGCTGGAAGCGCAGCGTTCAGCCGGGCATATCTAATTTTCAGCAGTACACATGTGAATTAATTGTTTCTCAATAGTTAGCAGAGATTTTAATAATGCAGGCACGTACTTTCATATGAGCCTGCGAAATGTTTTATCGAATCAGTATTCTGGATAAAAGTCCGCTTGCCGCCGGGGAAACCGCCGCGCAGGCGCTGGCGCGTACATTAACGCTGGCGCAACACGCCGAAGCCTGGGGCTACCACCGCTTCTGGGTCGCTGAACACCACAATACCGATCAGCTGGCGAGCCCCTCGCCGGAGCTGGTTATCGCCTGGCTGCTGGGCCACACCCGGCGGATCCGTCTTGGGTCCGGCGGCGTCATGCTCCAGCACTATAGCCCCTATAAGGTCGCGGAAAACTTTAACCTGCTGGCCGCCCTCGCGCCGGGCCGCATCGATCTCGGGGTCGGCAAGGCGCCTGGCGGCCTGCCGCTCTCCACCCGCGCCCTGCAGCAGGGCCTGCATCAAGAGGAGAAAGGGACCTTTGCCGATCAGCTGGCGCAGCTGGATAACTGGCTGTCGCTGACTGAGCCCGGGGGAGGGGAGAGCCTACGCGCCACGCCGATCCCGCCGCGCCGGGCAGACGGTTTTCTGCTCGGCGCCAGCCTGGAGAGTGCTGAACTGGCCGCCCGCCTTGACTGGAACTTTGTCTTTGCCGCCCATCTCAATGGCGACAGCGCGCTGCGCCGTGCCGTGTTCAACCGCTGGCGCGAGCTCAGCCCGCGTGAGGCGATGGTCGCCGTCCAGGTGGTGGTTGCTGACGATCCGGCCACCGCCGCCGCGCTGGCGCAGCAGGTCGAGGTGTGGGGCGTCGAGCTGGAGAACGGCCAGCGGGTGACCGTCGGCAGTGAGGCGCAGGCCGTCGCTTTTGCCCGCCAGGCCGGCAGCCGACCGACGCGCATTGCCCGCCGTGAATCTTCGCTGATCTCCGGTACTCCCGAACAGGTTAAAGCCCGGCTTGACGCGCTGCAGGCGGAAGAACAGCTGGATGAACTCATCATTGATACCCCTATTAGCGACGGGCCAGCGCGCCTGCACTCCCTGCGCCTGCTGGCGCAGGCTCACTACGGCAAGGAGGTGCTGAATGTCCTTTGAACAACAACTGATTAGCTGGCGGCGCGAGCTGCACCAGAACCCGGAGCTCTCCCTGCAGGAGGTGGCCACCACCGCGCGGATCCGCGACTGGCTGCAGAGCGGCGGGCTGACCCTGCTGCCCTACGATCTGAAAACCGGGCTGGTCGCCGAAGTCGGCAGCGGCGATAAGGTGATTGCCCTGCGGGCGGACATCGACGCGTTGCCCATCGAGGAGGCGACCGGTCTGCCTTACCGCTCGCAGAATCAAGGGGTAATGCATGCCTGCGGCCACGATATTCACACCAGCGTGATGCTGGGGGCGGCGCTGCTGCTGAAGGAGCGGGAAGCGGAACTCCCGGGGCGGGTGCGGATCCTGTTTCAGCCGGCGGAGGAAAATTTTGGCGGGGCGAAAACCCTGATCCGCGCCGGGGCGCTGGAGGAGGTGTCGGCGATCTTCGGCATGCACAATGAGCCCGGCCTGCCGGTGGGCGAATTTGCCACCCGCGGCGGCGCGTTCTACGCCAACGTCGACCGCTTCGTCTTCAAAGTGACCGGGAAAGGGGCGCATGCCGCCCGCCCACATGAAGGAAGGGATGCGATCCTGCTGGCCAGCCAGCTGGTGACGGTGCTGCAGAGCGTGGCCAGCCGGGAGGTGAACACCCTCGACTCGGTGGTGCTCAGCGTGACGCGGATCCAGGGAGGCAATACCTGGAACGTGCTGCCGGAGAGCGTCGAGCTGGAGGGGACGCTGCGCACCCACAGCAGTGAAGTGCAGCAGCGGGTCAAGGCCCGGGTCAGCGAGATTGCGGCCGGTTTCGCCAGCGCCTTTGGCGCGCAGATTGACGTCTTCTGGTACGCCGGCCCGACGGCGCTGGTCAACGACCCCCGCTGGGCCGACTTCGCCAGCGAGGTGGCAGCCCAGGCCGGGTATCGCACCCACCATGCCGATCTGCATCTCGGCGGCGAAGATTTTGCGGTCTATCTTCAGCATATTCCCGGGGCGTTCGTCAGCATCGGCAGCGCCAGCGAATATGGTTTGCACCATCCGGCATTTAATCCGGATGAACGGCTGATTGCGCCCGCGGCGCACTATTTCGCCCGTCTCGCGGAAGAAGCGTTACAACACATTTAACGAATGACAGGGGAAGGGGTAGCTATGTCTGAAAATCGACAATTGCGTCTGGGAACCATATTGCATGGCGCATCGGGAAATATGTCCGCCTGGCGTCATCCGGCGGCCCAGGCGGACGCCAGTATTAATTTTGATTTCGTCACCCAGACGGCGCTAAAAGCAGAAGAGGGGAAGCTGGATTTTATTTTTGTCGCCGACGGTTTATATATTAACGAAAAATCGATTCCCCATTTTTTAAATCGCTTCGAACCCTTAACGGTACTTTCCGCGCTGGCCGCGATCACCCGGCGACTGGGGCTGGTGGGGACCTTATCGACTTCGTACAGCGAGCCGTTTACCACCGCCCGCCAGTTCGCCAGCCTTGACCATTTAAGCCAGGGACGGGCGGGGTGGAACGTGGTCACTTCGCCGCTGGAGGGGTCGGCGAAAAACTTCTCCCGGGCCGAACATCCGGATCATGCGCTGCGCTATCGCATTGCCGATGAATATCTGCAGGTGGTGAAAGGCTTATGGGATTCATGGGAAGAAGACGCCTTTGTGCGCAATAAGGAGACTGGTCAGTTCTTTGATAAAAATAAACTGCATACGCTCGATCACCACGGCGATTTCTTTAAAGTCGCCGGGCCGCTGAATATTGCCCGCACGCCGCAGGGCCGACCGATTATTTTCCAGGCCGGCGCATCGGACGACGGCAAGAAATTAGCCGCACGCCACGCCGATGCCATTTTTACCCATCAGGACTCGCTGGCCGAGGCGCAGGCATTTTATCGGGATGTCAAAAGCCAACTCGCCGCATATCAGCGCAGCCCGGACCAACTGCATATTTTCCAGGGCGTCAGCGTCATCGTCGGGGATGACGCCGAGGATGCGGAGCGGCAGTACCAGACCACCGCGGCGCTGGTCTCCATCGAGGATGCGCTGAATTATCTCGGGCGCTATTTCGAACACCACGATCTCTCGCAGTACCCGCTCGACGAACCTTTCCCGGATATTGGCGACCTCGGACAAAACAGCTTCCGCAGCACCACCGACGAGATTAAACGTCACGCCCGCGAGCGGGGCTTAACCCTGCGCCAGGTGGCTCTGGAGGCAGCCAGCCCGCGTCCGCGCTTTACCGGCACCGCCAGCGATGTCGCTGATGGCCTGCAACTGTGGTTCGAGCAGCACACGGCGGACGGCTTCATTATTCAGGGCGGCACGCCGGAAACCTTCCCGCGCTTTGTGGACGAGGTGGTTCCGCTGTTACAGGCGCGCGGACTGTTCCGTCGCGACTATCCGGGCACCACCCTGCGGGAAAGTCTGGGTCTGGCGCTACCCGCTAATCAATTCCAAAAATAATAAAAGAGAATCACGCTATGCAGAAAACAACACTCTTGCTGGCCGTCGCGTTGGCATTTAGCGCCTCATCGTGGGGTCAGGACGTCAAGATCAATGGCACCGGAGTGAGCCTGGAGGCCAACAAAACGCCGATTCACACAGCGAAAAATCCGCAGGCCATTGCCCTGTTGCCGCAAGATCTGCATCTGGCGGTGCCGGGGAAATTCACCGTCGCGGTGGCGGCCCTGAACTCTCCGCCGCTGACGGTCTTTGCCGATGACAACAAAACCCTGCTCGGCAGCGAGGCGGATATCGCCCGGCTGGTGGCGGAGAGCCTCGGGCTGGAAGTAAACGTGGTTCCCACTTCATGGGAAGACTGGCCGCTGGGGGTCACCTCCGGCAAATATGATGCCGCGATCAGCAATATTACCGTCACCAAAGAGCGGAAAGAGAAGTTCGATTTCGCCACCTACCGCAAAGACTCGCTGGGCTTCTACGTCAAAAGCACCAGTCCGCTGAGCAAGATTGACAAAGCGGAAGATATCGCCGGGCTAAAGATTATTGTCGGCTCCGGCACCAACCAGGAGGCGATCCTGCTGGCGTGGAACGCGGAGAACGTCAAGAAGGGGCTGAAGCCGTTTATCCCGGTCTACACCAAGGATGATGCCGCCCAGACGCTGGCCCTGCAGACCGGACGAGCCGACGCCTTCTTCGGCCCCAACGTGATTGGCGCGTGGAAGGCGGCGCTGACCGGCAAAACCAAACTGGTGGGCAGCGTCGATGGCGGCTGGCCAAAAGCGGCGCACATCGCGGTAACGCTGAAAAAAGACAGCGGGCTGGTGAATGCCGTCCAGGCGGCGCTGAACGGGGCTATCGCCAGCGGGGACTACGCCAAAGTGCTTAACCGCTGGGGCGAAGGGGTGGAAAGCATTCCGCAATCGGAAATCAATCCGCCCGGACTGGGCGACTGACAGGAGGCGCGATGAGCGAAGCATTCCGCGATATTTCTCCGGAGGCTCCGGAGCTGCAGCCGATTATTAGCGGGCTGTTTGCCGAATATGCCGCCCGCTACGGCGACTATTTTTCCCGCGATGCGGAAGTGGAGTTAAGTGAGTGGTATGTGCCGCCGCAGGGGCTGTTTATTGTCCTTGAGCGTGAGGGCGAAATTATCGCCACCGGCGCGTATAAGCCGAAGGATCGCCACACCGCGGAGATCAAACGTATCTGGACGCACCGCCGTCTGCGCCAGCAGGGGCTGGCGGCGAAGGTGGTCCAGGAGCTGGAGCGACGGGCGGTGCTGGCCGGGTACAGCCATATCTACCTGACCACCGGTTTCCGTCAGCCGGAGGCGGTAAAGCTCTATCTCAGCCAGGGGTATGAGGCGCAGTTTGACCTCACGAGAGACCCGGAAGAGTACAGTCAGCCGCCGTACGATGGCCGGCTGCGGTTCACTAAAGCGCTGGCGGTGAGCGCCTACAGCCACAGCGCCTGAGGAGGCATTATGCATTCATCTGAAACGATCAAAGTGGTGCCGGCGCGCTATCCGCTGCGGGTGGTCGGGGCTCTGGTCGCCCTGCTGGTGCTGGCGGTGGTGATCCAGTCGGTGGCCTTTCACCCGCGCTGGGAGTGGGGCGTCTTCGCCCGCTGGTTCTTCGACCCGGTGATCCTCGAGGGGCTGGGGCAAACCCTGCTCCTGACCCTGCTCGGCACGGTGCTAAGCGTGATCTTCGGCGGCCTGCTGGCGCTGGCCCGTTTGTCCTCATCGTGGCTGCTCAGCAGTCTCGCCTGGGGCTATATCTGGCTGTTTCGCTCGCTGCCGCTGATTGTGGTGCTGATCATTCTCTATAACTTTTCCTATCTCTACGACACCCTGTCGCTGGGGATCCCGTTTACCGGCGTGACCTGGGCCAGCTATCAGACCATTAACGTGCTGGGGCAATTCTCCACGGCGGTGGTGGGCCTGACCCTGGTGCAGAGCGCCTATACCGCGGAGATTATTCGCGGCGGCTTTCTCGGCGTTGACCACGGGCAGTATGAAGCCGCCGCCGCGCTGGGGCTACCCGCCTGGCGGCGCACGCTGCGCATTATTCTGCCGCAGGCGCTGCGCACCATCCTGCCCTCCGGCTTCAACGAGATCATCAGTCTGGCCAAGGGAACGGCGATGGTGTACGTCCTGGCGATGCCGGAACTGTTCTACACCATCCAGATGATCTACAACCGTACCCAGGAGGTGATCCCGCTGTTGATGGTCGGCGCCGCCTGGTATCTGGCGATCACCAGCGTCCTCTCCGCCATTCAGTATCTGGTGGAACGGGGCCTGGCGCGCAGCGAGCGCCGCTCGGCGGTAAACAGCGCCCGCAGCAGCCGTCTGAATCAACCCGCACGTCAACCACAGCCGCAGGAGGCCGTTCATGCCCAGCTCTCATAATGGCCATATCTCTATCACCGGGGTCAGCAAATACTATGGCCGCCACAAGGCGCTGGACGATGTGTCGCTGGAGATCCCCCCGGGCACGGTGACGGTGATCCTCGGCCCTTCCGGCTCGGGCAAGTCCACGCTGCTGCGCACCATAAATCACCTCGAACGGGTCGATGAGGGATTTATTCAGATTGATGGCGACTATATCGGTTATCGCCGCAAAGGCGACAAGCTGTATGAGATGAAAGAAAAGGAAATTCTTCGCCAGCGGATCAACGTCGGCTACGTGTTCCAGAACTTTAACCTGTTTCCGCACCTGACGGTGCTGGAGAACCTGATAGAGGCGCCGATCGCCCACCAGCAGGTCACGCGCAAAGAGGCCATTGCCCGCGCCTATGAACTGCTGGACGTCGTCGGACTGCGCAATAAAGCCGACGCCTGGTCCCGGCATCTCTCCGGCGGCCAGCAGCAGCGTATCGCCATTGCCCGGGCGCTGGCGCTGAACCCGCGGGTGATCCTGTTTGATGAGCCCACTTCGGCGCTGGATCCCGAGCTGGTGGGCGAGGTGCTGGATGTGATCAAAAAGCTGGCGCGATCGGGCACCACCCTGGTGGTGGTCACCCATGAGATTGGCTTTGCCCGCGAGGTGGCCGACCAGGTGGTGTTTATGGTCGACGGCAGGATCGTCGAGCAGGGTAGCAGCGACGAGGTGCTCAATCATCCGCAGCATCCGCGTACCCGGCAGTTTTTATCCAGGGTGCTGCCGTCATGAACAGAGCGCTAATGACCCTTGTTCTCAGCGCTTTTGCCATGGACGCTGCCGCGGCGCTGGATCTGCGCGCCAATGAGCAGCCATTGCCGGTCACCCGCGACCCGCAGGCGATAGCGAAAATTCCGCCGGGCTATCGCTTCGTCGAGCCGGGGACGCTAACGGTGGCGATCTCGGCGCTCAATTCGCCGCCGCTGGCCCTGCTGGCCAGCGACAACCGCACGCGGATCGGCAGCGACCCGGATATAGCCCGCCTGCTGGCCGGAAGCCTTGGCCTGAAGCTCAGGCTGGTGCCCACCGCGTGGGAGGACTGGCCGCTGGGCATCGCCTCCGGCCGCTACGATGTGGCGCTGATCAATATCGCGGTGACCGAGAAGCGCAAAGAGAAGTTCGATTTTGCGACTTACCGGGTGGACTCCCTGGCCTTCTCGGTGAAATCCACCAGCGATATCGCCGCGGTAAACGGACCCGCCGACCTTGCCGGGCGCAAAGTGATCGTCGGGTCCGGCACCAATCAGGAGCGGATCCTGCTGGGCTGGAACGAGGACAACCGCGCCGCCGGACGGCCGCAGGCCCAGCCGGTCTACCTGACCGATGATGCCTCCGGCAACCTCTATATCCAGTCCGGGCGGGCGGATATCTTTTTCGGCCCGCAGTCGGTGGCAGCCTATAAAGCGGCGCTTAACGGCCAGACCCGGGTGGTGGGCCTGGGGCCGAAAAAAGCGTGGGTGGCGACAACCACCAAAAAAGGCAATGGCCTGGTCTTTGCCCTGCAGGCAGCCCTCGACGGGGCGATTGCCCGCGGTGAATATCAGCAGGTGCTGGCGCGTTGGGGGGAGCAGGGCGAAGCGGTGGCGCAGTCGGTGGTCAACCCGCCGGGGATAACCTACTAACCCCCTGTGGCATGGTGTGCCGGGTGGGTGAGCGGCAAATTTCTGCCTACACTTAGGCTTTACCCTGGAGGCAGACCATGATAACCGTTTATGGCGTGCCGGGATGGGGCTCGACGATTAGCGAGCTGATGCTCTCCCTGGCCGATATTCCCTACGAGGTGGTTGACGTGGAGGGCTTTGACCAGCCCGGTCCGGCGCGCGAGCGTCTGCGGCAGATTAATCCGCTGTGCCAGGTGCCCACCCTGAGGCTGGCCGACGGGAGCATCATGACCGAAACCGCCGCCATCGCGCTGATGATCCTCGACCAGCGTCCCGATCTGGCCCCCGCGCCGGGGACGCCACAGCGTCCGCAGTTTCAGCGCCTGCTGGTCTGGCTGGTGGCCAATGTCTATCCTACCTTTACCTATGCCGATTACCCGGAACGCTGGGCGCCCGCCGCCGCGGAGCAGCTGGTGGAGAATTGTCGCCAGTACCGGAAAAATCTCTATCTCTGGTTCGAACAGCAGCTGGCCGCCGGGCCGTGGGCGCTGGGCGCGTCGGTAACGTTGCTGGATTGCTATATCGCGGCGATGTACCGCTGGGGACCCCGCCAGGCGTGGTTTGACGACCACGCGCCAAAATTCGCCGCCATCGCCCGGGCGGTCTGTCAGCGACCGGAGCTGGCCGCGGCGCTACGCCGTAACAAGCTGATTTAACGCACGCGATGCCAACCAGAACGGCCATTCTGTGGTAGCGTTATGGCTCTCATCACAAGGAGTCTTTGCTATGCCGCATGTTGATATTAAATGTTTTCCCCGTGAACTGACTGATGAACAAAAAACCGCGCTGGCCGCCGACATCACTGAGGTGCTGATCCGCCATCTGAACAGCAAAGAGAGCGCCGTCAGCGTCGCACTCACTCAGGTTGAGCCGGACGCGTGGCAGGCGGTGTGGGACAGTGAGATCGCCCCGCAGATGGCGCAGTTGATTAAGCAGCCGGGTTATAGCATGTAGTTGCCACTGGCGGGCATGATGCCCGCCAGTGACACTCGGTCAGAACCAAATCTCCGTCTGCACGCCGAAGTTCCATGTCCCACCGGCGGTAAAGCCTTTGCTGCCGAAATCGTCGAGAACGGTTTATTCGTCGAGGGAGTTTGCCCGCACATGACGGCCGCTGGCGACAAAATTGCCGGTGCCCAGATGATGCAGGGTATTGAGCTTATCGTCGTCGAATTGCCAGCGTCCGGTGACGAACGCGCGCTCATCGGCGGCGGCAGAGACCACCTCCCCGAACAGGGTATCGTACTGGGTCTGGGCCGCCGTCGCCGGCAGCAACCGGCACTCCATCCATGCCAGGCATTTCTCCTCGATCAGCGGCAGCCCCAGCTCCGGACCGGTTACTACCGGGATCCCCCAGGCATTGAATTTGTCCTCATCGCGGCCGCTGACGCTGCCGACGGCGTAGGTCCAGCTGGCGGCTGCGACGCCGGGAACCACAATGCCGAAGGTGCCATTGCGCTCGATGATCTCCCGCGTCCAGGTGCTTTTATCCACCACGATAGCCACCCGCGGCGGGGCGAATTCCACCGGCATTGACCAGGCGGCGGCCATAACGTTGCGCCGGTCGGACGGGGCATCGTAGCTGGTGATCAAAATGGTTGGGCCGTGGTTGAGCAGGCGGCTGGCGTACTGCAGTTCAACGTGGCGAAAGCGGCTCATAGGCGTTCCTTGAATAATGGGTCGGTTGGCAGGTAACACGTTAAGCCGCAATGAAAATGTAATCAATACGTCATCTCGTCTGACTATAGTCGCCAGCACTAAGTCCCAAAGAGGATCACAATATGTTGGCTCCCCTGATGCTATCCCAGGTGAGCGTGCCCCGTCGGATGTCGACCGCCGGGCTGGTCTCGCTGTCCCGAAAGGGAGGGCGATGATGCGCACGCTGACCCCTATCACCCTGCAGGAGGTCTCTTTCGCCTTCGCAGAGACCCCCATTCTTGACCGCTTCACGTTGCATATCGAACCCGGCCGCATCGTGGCGCTACTGGGCCCTTCCGGCTGCGGCAAAAGCACGCTGCTGCGTCTGCTGGCCGGGCTGAGCGTGCCGGCCAGCGGCGAAATCCGCTTTGGCGACAGGCTGGTCGCCCGCGCAGGATGGGGATTGCCCCCGGAGCAGCGCGATATCGGCATGGTTTTTCAGGATTATGCCCTCTGGCCGCATATGAGCGTGGCGCAGAACGTCGCCTTTCCGCTGCGCATGCGCGGCGTCTCCCGCAGCGAACGCGAGCGCCGGGTCAGCGAGGCGCTGGCGCGGGTAGGCCTCAATGGCTTTGCCGAACGTAAGCCTTCAGGCCTCTCCGGCGGTCAGCAGCAGCGGGTGGCGCTGGCGCGGGCGATCGTCGCCGCGCCGCGGGTGCTGCTGTTTGATGAACCGCTCTCCAACCTGGACAGCGAACTACGCGAATCGCTGTGTGGCGAAATGAGCCGCCTGCTGCGACAGCTCGGCATCACCGCCCTGTATGTCACCCATGACCGACGTGAAGCCGAGCTGTTAGCCGACCAGATTGTTTATTTATCCGCGGGCCGCGTGGCCGCTGTCCGCGCCGTTACGCCAACCTCAGGGGAAGTTGCATGAACACCGTTATGACCGTTAAGAAAGGAGTGGTACTCGCGATGGCTCTCTCCGCCATGATGCTCTCCAGCGCCCATGCGCTGACCGTTTACACCGCCGGACCCGGCTCGCTGGCGAAAAGCCTGGCCAGCGGTTTTGAACAACAGACCGGGGTGAAGGTGACGGTTTTCCAGGCCACCACCGGCAAAGTGATGGCCCGACTGGAGGCCGAGCAGGCCAACCCGCAGGCGGATGTGCTGATCTCCGCCTCGTGGGATACCGCCGAAGATCTGCACCAGCGGGGCTGGTTGCTGCCTTTTGCGAGCGCCAATGCCGACCAGGTACCGGCGAACCTGAAATCGGCGGACTATATCGCCCAGGGCGTCTCCGCCCTGGGTATTGTCTGGAACAGTAAAAGCGGCACCCCGGAACCGAAAGAGTGGCGGGATCTCACCCAGCCGGCGTTTAAAGACAAGGTGACAACCCCCGACCCGGCGCTCTCCGGCGCGTCGCTGGATTTGCTGATCGGGCTGCAAAACAGCATGGGCGGCCAGGCCTGGCAACTGTTTGACGATCTGAAAAAGAACGGCATGGTAGTCAGCGGACCCAACGCCCAGGCGGTGACGCCGGTGATGCAGGGAGCGAAAGCGGCGGTGTTTGGCGCGGTGGATTATGTCTCCTACGGCAATATTCAGCAGGGCGAGTCGCTGAAGGTGATCTTCCCGGCCAGCGGAACGGTGATTGCCCCGCGCCCGATGATGATCCTCAAAACCAGCCAGCATCCCGGCGAGGCCAAAGCCTTTATCGATTACGTGCTGTCGCCGGAAGGTCAGGCGAAGGTCGCCGACGCCTGGCTGATGCCCGCCCGCCGCGACGTGGCGGCTAAACGTCCGCTACTGGACGCGCTGAAGGTGCTGCCCACCACCAGCGAGGGCAGCAGCGAGCGGGGCGCCGTGCTCGCCCGCTTCAGTCAGCTGTACGCGCAGTAATTGATCCCGTTTCTCCGGCGCTGGCCGCCGGAGGACCCTCAGCTTCAGGAACCGGTTGTGAAACAAACATTCCTTTCCGGCGCGACCCTTGCCGCCCTGGTGATGCTGGTCGCGTTACCGTTAGTGTTTATTCTGCTGCAGGCGATTTTTCCCCGTTTTAGCGCCGGTTCGCTCGGGGACGCCTTTGGCGGCATCCCGGCGCTGCTGGCCGATCCTCAGCTGCCGGCGATGCTCGGCGGTACGCTGTGGATCGCCGCCGGCGTGGCGCTGGTCAGCGTAATGATTGGCCTGCCGCTCGGCATCCTGCGCGGTATGTTTTCGCTGCCGCTGCCCCGGCTGTGGGATCTCCTGTTTTTGATCCCCTTTCTGACGCCGCCCTATATCTCGGCGCTCTCCTGGATGCTGGCCCTGCAAAGCCAGGGCTATCTGCAGCAGCTGACCGGCTGGCAGCTGAACGATCTGCTGTTCAGCCGCAGCGGGATCGTGCTGGTGATGGCCTTTAACATATTTCCGGTGGTCTACTTTGCCGTCTCCCGCAGCCTGCTGGCGAGCGGGACCCGGCTGGCGGTGGTCGCCCGCGTCCATGGCGCCAGCGCCTGGCGCGCCTTCTGGCACGTGACGCTACCGATGCTCTCTCCGGCGCTGGCGGCGGGGATGCTGCTGGCGTTTACCCTCGCCATCGAGGAGTTTGGCGTACCGGCGGCGCTGGGCAGCCGGGCGGGAGTGGTGATGCTGACGGTCGGTATTGAGAAAAAGCTGGCCGACTGGCCGGTGGATCTCCCTGGCGCCGCGCTATTGTCGCTGCTGCTGATGGCGGTGGCGTTGTTCGCCTGGTGGCTGCAAAGGCGGCTGGTGGGGGAGAAAGAGGTCACCAGCGTCACCGGTAAGCCGGGGGAGAACCACGGGGCATCGCTGGGCTGGATGATGCTGCCCGCCGTGCTGGCGATGGCGGCCGTCGGCGGCCTGGCGGTCGGCGTCCCCGCCGTCTCGATGATGCTCACCAGCGTGATGGGCACGCTCTCCGGTGGCGTGAGTGTTGAGAATGTCACACTGCGTCATTTCGCGGCGCTGTTTGACCAGCAGGGAGATGCCCTGTCGGCCCTCGGCACCAGCCTGTCGCTGGCCCTGGGTTCGGCGCTAATCGTCGGCGCGCTGGGCCTGCTGGCCGCCTGGTTGGTGATGGTGCAGAAGATTAAAGGGCGCGGGATGGTGGACGCGCTGTCGCTGATGCCGGCGGCGCTGCCGGGCGTGGTGGTGGGGGTCGGTTTGATTCTGCTGTGGAATCAGCCCTTCTGGCCGCGCTCGCCCTATAACACGCTGTGGATGCTGCTGCTCTCCTATTGCTGCCTGCTGTTGCCCTGGCCGGTGCGCTATGTCGGCAGCGCGCTGCGCCAGCTGGGCCCGAACCTTGAGCCCGCCGCCAGGGTGCACGGGGCGTCGCCACTGCAGGCGCTGCGGTTGATTGTCCTGCCGCTGGTCTTTCCGGCGCTGCTGGCGGCGATGCTGATGGTGTTCGCGGTGGCCTCCCGGGAGCTGGTGACCTCGCTGCTGCTCTCTCCGGCCGGTACGCAAACCGTGGCGGTGTTTATCTGGCGCCAGTTCGAACAGGGTTCCGTCGGTCAGGGCATGGCGATGGCCAGCCTGACGTTGTTGACCGGTCTGGTCCTGATGCTGACGGCGCTGGCGCTGATGCAGCGCCGCACGCGCGGTTAACGCTAAGCGCACAAAAAAGACGGTCGGCGCGGAAAAATAGGCTATAAATGTCGGACACCTACAGCTGGAGGCCCTGATGAGTCCCTTTTTACGCGCCTATTTTTCCCGTCTGAGCTGGACGGGTGAGCCTGATGTTTCCATTGATACCCTGCGGGAACTGCATCTGCAGCATAACAGCGCCATCCCCTTTGAAAACCTCGACGTCCTGCTGCCGCGTGAAATCCACCTTGACGATGGGGCGCTGGAAGAGAAGCTGATCGCCGCCCGCCGCGGGGGGTATTGTTTTGAACAGAATGGCCTGCTGGAGCGCGCGCTGCGCGAGATAGGCTTTAACGTCCGCAGCCTGCTGGGCCGCGTGGTGCTGGCCAACCCGCCGCAGATGCCGCCGCGTACTCACCGTCTATTGCTGGTGGAAGTGGCGGGGGAGCGCTGGATCGCCGACGTCGGCTTCGGCGGCCAGACGCTGACCGCGCCGATCAAACTGCTGGCCGATATCCCACAGCAAACGCCGCACGGCAGCTATCGTCTGGTGCATGAAGGGGATGAGTGGACGCTGCAGTTCAACCATCACGAACACTGGCAGTCGATGTACCATTTCGATTTAGGCCGCCAGTATGCGTCTGATTATGTGATGGGCAACTTCTGGTCGGCGCACTGGCCACAGTCCCACTTCCGTCACCATCTGCTGATGTGCCGTCATCTGCCGGACGGTGGCAAAATGACCCTCACCAACTTCCACTTTACCCACTGGGAGAATAACCATGTGGTGGAGAAGATCGATTTTGCCGATGTCTCCGCGCTATATGAAGGGCTGCAGACCCGCTTCGGCCTGGGGGTGGACGATCCTAAACATGGCTTCAGCGAAGCGGCGCTGGCGGCGGTGATGGCGGCGTTCGATACCCATCCGGAAGCCGGGAAGTAAATCTCCCCATGCCCGGCGGCGCTGCGCTTGCGCGGGCCTGCGAGGTATGAGCCTGTGAGAGGACCCTGTAGGCCGGGCAAGGCGACAGCCGCCACCCGGCGAAATTACAGGTACCGTGCCTGATATCTTACCCGGCGGCGCTGCGCTTGCGCGGGCCTGCGAGGTATGAGCCTGTGAGAGGACCC
Source organism: Klebsiella sp. KPN54798 (assembly GCF_021184225.1). Lineage (NCBI taxonomy): Bacteria > Pseudomonadati > Pseudomonadota > Gammaproteobacteria > Enterobacterales > Enterobacteriaceae > Klebsiella > Klebsiella sp. KPN54798. The sequence continues at coordinate 2,518,382 of NZ_CP089234.1, forward strand.
TGTAGGCCGGGCAAGGCGTAGCCGCCACCCGGCGAAATTACAGGAATAGTGCCTGATATCTTGCCCGGCGGGCGCTGCGCTTGCGCGGGCCTACGGGTATGAGCCTGTCAGAGGACCCTGTAGGCCGGGCAAGGCGTAGCCGCCACTCGGCGAAATTACAGGAACCGTGCCTGATATCTTGCCCGGCGGGCGCTGCGCTTGCGCGGGCCTACGGGTATGAGCCTGTGAGAGGACCCTGTAGACCGGGTAAGGCGACAGCCGCCACCCGGCGAAATTACAGGTACCGTGTCTGATATCTTGCCCGGCGGCGCTGCGCTTGCGCGGGCCTGCGAGGTTTGAGCCTGTGAGAGGACCCTGTAGGCCGGGTAAGGCGACAGCCGCCACCCGGCATAAAGCCTGGAGCCAGGTACGATAAATACCCGAACTTGGCGCGAAGGCCTCGTCCGGGCTACCGGTAAGGATGAATGGTAAACGCCGCCAGCGCTCAGCGCCGGGAGCGTACCACCTGGTAACGCCGGGTGAAATATTCCACCGGCGCGCTCCAGACGTGAACCAGGCGGGTGAAGGGGAAGATCAGAAAGATGGTCATTCCGAGCACCAGGTGGACGCGGTAAATCCATGCGACACCGTCCAGATGCGCCGAGGCGCCGCCGTGGAAGGTGACCACCGCCTGCGCCCAGTCCACCAGCTTGAGCATTTCGCTGCCGTCCGGATGCTGGGCGGAGAAGGGGATGGTCGTCAGCCCCAGCGCGCACTGAATCAGCAGAATGCACAGGATCAAAATATCCGCGGTCGTGGAGGTGGCGCGAATTCGCGGGTTGGTCAGGCGGCGCATCAGCAGGCCGATACCGCCTACCAGGGTCAGCACGCCGCATACGCCGCCAAGGATCATGGCCATCAGCTGCTTCTGGGACATCGGCAGGAACCACGAGTAGACCCAGTGTGGGGTCAGCATGCCAAAGAGATGGCCAAAGAAGATGCCGAGAATGCCGATATGAAATAAGTTCGACCATAGCACCATCCCGCGCTTATCCAGCATCTGGCTGGATGAGGCGCGCCAGGTATACTGCCCGTAATCGTAGCGCAGCCAGCTGCCCACCAGAAAGACGGTGCCGCACAGGTAAGGGTAGATATCGTAAAAGAAGACGTTCAGATACTGGATCATTTCGGGCCTCCGGCGCGGATGTCAACGTACTGCGGCGCCACATCCTGACTAAAGCGTCGTTGATAAGCTTGCATCGACGAGCTATCGCAAGCGGTCGCATTATCTTCGATAAACTTCACCTGCTCTTCTTCCCACACGGCGTCCAGCGCCTGACGGGTATCGTCGCGCTTTTCTCCCGCCACCTGTTTTGTGACACTGTCACTGGTGAGCGGGCTTTTAGCCAGCGCCAGCAAGGCGTCAAACAGCTGGTAGTACGGGCAGGCTCGCTGCTTGAGACGGCCGCCGATCAGCGCCAGAATCGGCGCGATATTCTGCAGCCCCTCCCGAGCCTCCGCGGGAGGTAGAATACTGAGATACTCCAGATACAGCGGCAGATGGTCGGGCAGCTCGCGACAATCGATCTGCAGACCCGCCTGCTGATACTGATTCATCAGGTCGACCATCGCCTGGCCGCGGTCGCGGGATTCGGCATGCACATGTTCAAATAGCAGCAGCGAGGTGGCGCGCCCGCGCTCGAACACCTCGCACCATTCGGCCTGGCGATCCAACAGCGGAGCCGTCAGCAGCTCACTGACAAACGGCGTCAGGGAAGGGACATCGGCCCTGACCAGCGCCAGGGCGTCGTCGCGGTTCTCCCACAGTAACTCGTCGGGGTACTCCAGCAGCAGACCGATCACTTTCAGGATCCGCATCACTCGCCCTCCCCATGCTTACGCACGCCGCTGACGTCGATGGCGTCGATCCGCCGGCTGTTAAACAGGTTGAATTTCGTATCTGACCCGTGGCAGCCATCGCCGAAGGTAAAGCCGCAGCCGTTACGTTCCGGAAAGGCATCCTCCGCCAGTTCGCGATGGCTGGTGGGGATCACGAAGCGGTCTTCGTAGTTGGCGATCGCCAGATAGCGATACATCTCTTCGACCTGCTCAACGCTGAGGCCCACCTCTTCAATGGCCCGGGTATCGGTGACGCCCTCGACGGTTTGCGAGCGCTTGTAGTGGCGCATCGCCATCATCCGTTTCAGCGCGCGCAAGACCGGTCCGGTATCGCCGGCGCTCAGCAGATTCGCCAGGTATTGCACCGGGATGCGCAGACTCTCAACCGCCGGCAGGATGTTGCCGTTGCTCGGTAAGCCGCCGGCGTCGGCAACCGACTGGATCGGCGACAGGGGCGGCACGTACCAGACCATCGGCAGGGTGCGATACTCCGGATGCAGCGGCAGAGCCAGCTTCCAGTCCATCGCCAGCTTATAGACCGGAGACTTCTGCGCCGCCTCAATGACGTTGTGCGGGATCCCTTGCTTTAGCGCTTCCTCGATGACCGCCGGATCGTTTGGATTAAGGAACACCTCGCACTGGCGCTCATAGAGGTCAGTTTCATGTTCGGTACTGGCCGCCTCTTCAATGCGGTCGGCGTCATACAGCAGTACGCCAAGATAGCGGATGCGCCCGACGCAGGTTTCTGAGCAGACCGTTGGCTGCCCGGACTCAATGCGCGGATAGCAGAAGATGCATTTTTCCGACTTACCGCTCTTCCAGTTAAAGTAGATTTTTTTGTACGGGCAGCCGCTGATGCACATCCGCCAGCCGCGGCATTTATCCTGATCGATCAGTACGATGCCATCTTCCTCACGCTTGTAGATGGCGCCGCTCGGGCAGGTGGCCACGCAGCTCGGGTTGAGGCAGTGCTCGCACAGGCGCGGGAGATACATCATGAAGGTATTTTCGAACTGGCCGTACATCTCTTTTTGCATGGCTTCGAAGTTACGGTCGCGGGCGCGTTTCTCGAATTCGCCGCCGAGCAGCTCCTCCCAGTTCGGGCCCCAGTTAATCTTATCCATACGCTCGCCGCTGATCAGCGAGCGCGGGCGGGCGGTCGGCAGATATTTGCCCTCCGGCGCGTTGTGCAGGTGCTGGTAGTCATAGGTAAAGGGTTCGTAGTAATCGTCGATCGCCGGCAGCACCGGGTTGGCGAAAATCTTCGATAATACGCTGACCCGATTGCCGAGGCGGGGCGTCAGCTTACCGCTAATGCCGCGGATCCAGCCGCCTTGCCACTGATCCTGGTCCTCCCAGTTTTTGGGGTAGCCAATGCCCGGTTTGGTCTCCACGTTATTGAACCACGCGTACTCCATGCCTTCGCGGCTGCTCCAGACGTTTTTACAGGTGACCGAGCAGGTGTGACAGCCGATGCATTTGTCCAGATTCAGCACCATTCCAACCTGAGAACGGATTTTCATTTTTTCGCCTCCTGTACCTGATCGCGACCTTCGTCATCCAGCCAGGCAATCTTCTTCATTTTGCGGATCATGATGAACTCGTCGCGGTTCGATCCGACGGTGCCGTAGTAGTTAAAGCCATAGGCCAGCTGGGCGTAGCCGCCAATCATGTGCGTTGGCTTCGGACAGACGCGGGTTACCGAGTTATGAATGCCGCCGCGACGACCGGTCACTTCCGAACCCGGGATATTCATAATCCGTTCCTGAGCGTGGTACATCATGGTCATCCCCGGCGGCACCCGCTGGCTCACCACCGCCCGCGTGGTGAGAGCCCCGTTGGCGTTGAACGCTTCAATCCAGTCGTTATCTTCAATGCCCAGCTCTTTCGCGTCGGTTTCGCTAAGCCAGACGATCGGCCCGCCGCGCGACAGCGTCAGCATCAGCAGGTTTTCGCTATAGGTTGAGTGGATCCCCCACTTCTGGTGCGGCGTCAGGAAATTCAGCGCTTTTTCCGGAAAGCCGTTTGGCGGCACGGCCTTCATCTGGCTGACGCTGCGGGTATCAATGGGCGGGCGATAGGCTACCAGGCTTTCGCCGAAGGCGCGCATCCACGGATGGTCCTGATACAACTGCTGGCGGCCGGAGAGGGTGCGCCATGGGATCAGCTCATGCACGTTGGTATAACCGGCATTGTAGGAGACGTGCTCGCTTTCCAGTCCCGACCACGTCGGGCTGGAGATAATTTTGCGCGGCTGCGCCTGAATATCGCGAAAGCGGATCTTCTCATCCTCTTTATTGAGCGCCAGATGGGTATGATCGCGGCCGGTAAACTCTCCCAGCGCCTGCCAGGCTTTCACCGCCACCTGGCCGTTGGTTTCCGGCGCGAGGCTGAGAATAACTTCAGAGGCGTCAATGGCGCTGTCGATCCGCGGCCGGCCTTTGGCCGGACCGTCGGGCTTGACGTAGTTAAGCTTGCCGAGGAAATCGACTTCGCTTTGCGTATTCCACGAAATGCCTTTTCCGCCGTTGCCAAGCTTATCGAGCAGCGGGCCGAGAGAGGTGAAGCGTTCCCAGGTGGCAGGATAGTCGCGTTCCACCAGGGCAATCGACGGTGCGGTTTTCCCGGGGATCAGATCGCATTCGCCCTTGCGCCAGTCAAGCACCTCGAACGGCTGCGACAGTTCGCCGGGGGAATCATGCTGCAGCGGGACCAGCACCACATCGGTCTCTTTGCCAAGATGGCCGACGCAGACCTGCGAGAAGGATTTAGCGATATCCTTGTAGATCTCCCAGTCGCTTTTCGCCTCCCAGGCCGGGTCGACGGCGGCGGAGAGCGGGTGGATAAACGGGTGCATGTCCGAGGTGTTCATATCGTCTTTTTCATACCAGGTGGCGGTCGGCAGGACAATATCGGAGAAGAGACAGGTACTGGACATGCGGAAATCCAGCGTCACCAGCAGGTCGAGTTTGCCCTCAATCGCCGCGGTCTGCCACTCGACTTCCTCAGGTTTTACCTCATCGCTGGCGCCCAGTTCATCACCCTGAATACCGCTGTCGGTCCCGAGCAGGTATTTCAACATGTACTCATGCCCCTTACCGGACGATCCCAGCAGGTTTGAGCGCCAGATAAACAGGTTGCGCGGATGGTTTTTGCCGCTATCCGGCTGCTCGGCGGCAAAGCGAATATCGCCTGATTTTAACGACTGGACGGTGAACTCCGCGGGGGAGAGCCCGGCGGCCTCGGCCTGCTGCTTAATGGTCAGCGGGTTGACGTTGAGCTGGGGCGCAGAGGGTAACCAGCCCATCCGTTCCGCACGGACGTTGAAGTCGATAAGGCTGCCGCTAAATTTGCTGGCGTCGGCCAGCGGCGACAGCAGCTCCTGCGCGGTCAGTTTTTCGTAGCGCCACTGGCTGGCGTGGTTGTAGAAATAAGAGGTACTGTTCATCTGCCGCGGCGGACGACTCCAGTCCAGGGCGAACGCCAGCGGCAGCCAGCCGGTCTGCGGGCGCAGTTTCTCCTGACCGACATAGTGCGACCAGCCGCCGCCGCTCTGGCCGACGCAGCCGCAGAATACCAGCAGATTAATCATCCCGCGGTAGTTCATATCCATGTGGTACCAGTGGTTCACCCCGGCGCCGAGGATAATCATTGAGCGGCCGTGGGTCTTATGCGCCGTATCGGCAAACTCGCGGGCGATTTGTTCGATATGTTGACGCGGTACGCCGGTGATCTGCTCCGCCCATGCCGGGGTATAGGCTTTGACCTCGGCGAAATCCTTCGCCGCATTGACATCGTCAAGCCCGCGATCCAGACCGTAGTTGGCCAGAATCAGGTCATAGACGCTGACCACCAGGCCGCTTTCGCCACTGGCCAGCGTCAGCTGTTTAGCCGGTAGCGGGTGAAGGGTCACCGGTGACTGCGCTACGCTGCGAAAATGCGGGTTTTCGTTGCCGCCAAAGTAGGGGAAGCCCACCGACACCACGCTGTCGCGAATATCCAGCAGCGACAGCTTAAGCTCGACATCTTTGCCGTCTGCCCGTTGTTCGAGATTCCATTTGCCTTTTTCGCCCCAGCGAAAGCCGATGGAGCCGTTCGGCGCCACCAGTTCGCCGTCGCTGTTATAAGCCACGGTTTTCCATTCCGGGTTATTACTTTCTCCGAGACCGTCAAGCAGGTCGGAAGCACGCAGCATACGGCCCGGCGTATAGCTGCCGTCGTCGCGCGGCTCGAGTATCACCAGCATCGGCATGTCGGTGTAGGTCCGGCAGTAGTTGAGAAAGTAATCGCTCGGGTTATCGAGGTGGAAGGCTTTGAGGATCACATGGCCCATGGCCATCGCCAGCGCGCTGTCGGTGCCTTGCTTCGGCGCCAGCCACTGGTCGCAGAGCTTAGCGACTTCCGAATAGTCCGGCGTGATGGCGATAGTTTTGGTGCCCTTGTAGCGCACTTCGGTAAAGAAGTGGGCGTCCGGGGTTCGGGTCTGCGGCACGTTGGAGCCCCAGGCAATAATGTAGCTGGAGTTGTACCAGTCGGCGGATTCCGGCACGTCGGTCTGTTCGCCCCAGGTCATCGGCGAGGCGGGGGGCAGATCGCAGTACCAGTCATAAAAGCTCAGGCAGGTGCCGCCAATCAACGATAAATAGCGAGTGCCCGCGGCGTAGGAGACCATCGACATCGCCGGGATCGGCGAGAAGCCGGCGACGCGGTCCGGGCCATAATGTTTGATGGTCCAGACGTTGGCGGCGGCGATGAGCTGGTTCAGCTCTTTCCAGCTGGAGCGGACAAAACCGCCTTTGCCGCGCGCCGCTTTATAGCTGCGGGTTTTTGCCGGATCCTGCATGATGCTATCCCATGCCAGCACCGGGTCGGGATGCTGCGCCAGGGCTTCGCGCCACAGCTCAATTAGTCGTTTACGCGCCAGCGGGTACTTCAGGCGGTTGGCGCTGTAGAGATACCAGGAGTAGCTGGCGCCGCGCGGGCAGCCGCGCGGTTCGTGATTTGGCAGATCCGGCCGGGTGCGCGGATAATCGGTCTGCTGGGTTTCCCAGGTAACGAGGCCGTTTTTGACGTAAATTTTCCAGCTGCAGGAGCCGGTGCAGTTCACACCGTGCGTGGAGCGGACAATTTTGTCGAACTGCCAGCGTTGACGGTAGCTATCTTCCCAGTCACGGTTGTTGTTGTAGACCTGGCCGTGGCCGTTGGCAAAGGTCTCGCCCTTCTGCTTAAAGTAGCGAAAGCGATCCAGAAGTTTACTCATGACATTTCTCCTGCTCCGATGATGTCCGGCATCGTGCCACCCGGCCGGATGAGCGAACGAACTCGTAAGGCCGGATAAGGCGTAAGCCGCTATCCGGCAGATAAATCGTTATGGTTAAGCGGATTTACGGCGGCCGTAGACCAGCCAGGTCACCAGCACGCAAACCACATAGAAGACAAAAAAGACTTTCATCGCGCCAACCGGTGAGCCGGTCATCGCCAGCGAGGTGCCGAAGGCTTTCGGAATAAAGAAGCCGCCGATGGCGCCGATCGCCGAGATAAAGCCCAGCGCGGCAGCGGTATCGGTCACCGCCTCGTGCTGCGCTTCTTCATCGCTGCCGCCGCGCTGTTTTACGCTGTCGATGGTGAGCTGGCGGAAGATGACGGCGATCATCTGGAAGGTGGAGCCGCTTCCCAGACCGGCGGTTAAAAAGAGCCCCATAAACACCACGTAGAAAGCGAGAAAGCTGCCGGAGCCGCTGCCTGGCAGTGTCAGAAACAGCAGGCCGGTAAACAGCGCCATCAGGACGAAGTTAACCAGCGTCACCCGCACGCCGCCGAGACGGTCGGAGATGATCCCGCCGAACGAGCGCGCCAGCGCGCCGATGAACGGTCCAAAGAAGGCGAGCTTGAGGATATCGACCGCAGGAAACTGGGTTTTCGCCAGCATGGCAAAGCCGGCGGAAAAGCCGATGAACGAGCCAAACGTCGCCAGATAGAGCAGGCTTAACAGCCACATATGCGGTCGCTTGAGCACGGGAAGCTGATCGCGAATCGAGGCCTTTGAACCGGCGATATCGTTCATGCCGAACCATGCCGCGACGGTGGCGAGCAGCAGCAGCGGTACCCAGACGAGCGCCGCATTACTCAGGGTGATTGTCGAACCATCGGGCTGGGTGACGCCATGGACGCCGAGAAAGGTGAAGAGCGGCAGGAAGATGACCGCCGGGGCGACCATCTGCATCACGCTTACGCCCAGATTGCCAAGGCCGCCGTTGACTCCCAGCGCGCTGCCCTGTTTCGCTTTGGGGAAAAAGAAACTGATATTTCCCATGCTGGAAGCAAAATTCGCTCCGGCAAAACCGCACAGCAGCGCAATAATAATAAATACCCAGAACGGAGTAGTAATATTCTGGATTGCCACCCCTAACCAAATACAAGGCACGATCAGGATAACGGTACTTAATACGGTCCAGTAGCGCCCCCCAAAAAGGGGTACCATAAAGGAGTAGGGGACCCGTAATATCGCGCCGGAAAGTGAAGGCAGGGCGGTTAATAAAAAAAGCTGGTCGGTGGTGAAATGAAAACCGACCTTATTGAGATTCACCGCTACGGCGCTGAATAACATCCATACGCAGAAAGCAAGTAGCAGACAGGTCACTGATATCCATAGATTTCTTCGCGCAATGGCTTTGCCTTTATTTTCCCAGAACGCCTTGTTTTCAGGCCGCCAGTTGTTCAAAAGGTAATGATTATCTTTATCATTCTGCACCGACATATTGCCCTCTACTTGCCCGGAAAGGAGTAAATAAATAAGGTCAACAGCTGAATACAAGGGGATAGTGAATAACGCTTAATTTGCGTTATCTATGAAGCGTAGATAAAAAAAACGTGCTGACAGAGAGCACGTGGTAAGCGTAGCGGAATTAATTGTTACTAAATGTAAATATACCTAAAACAACTCCAGCGTAATCATCTTATTTACATAGCGGCTAAACGCCGCCTCATCCAGGGCCTGCGCGTCCAGCGCATAAATCCCGTCGAGGCCGCACACCAGGGCGATAAAGCGCCAGGCGATATCCGCCGCAGGCTCAGCCGACCGAAATTCGCCGCTGGCGAGGCCCTGCTCGATGATGGCGACGGTCTCGGCATGCCACATATTCATGGTCAGCAGGTAGGCCGCTTTGATGTCCGGATCGCTGTCGGCCAGCACCTGGCCTTCGCGCCACAGGCGGATATAGGGTTCCAGTCGGCCATCCTCGCTGCCGATCATCGAGAACAAGCGCTCGCGCCAGCTGGCGTCCTCAGCCACCAGCGGCATGTCGAGCATCTCGCGGATCAGGCGGATGAAAACCTGCGCTTTCAGCTCGCCGATGGAGGTGAAGTGGTGGTGCAGCTGCCCGGCGGCCACCTGGGCTTCGCGGGCGATCTGCCGCACGGTCATGGCGGCAAAGCCGCCGCGTAGCGCCAGGCGCATGGCGGCCTGCATAATCCCTTCCCGTCGCGCATCACGTTGTAAATAGTACATAGAACCCCACTGTCATCTGGCTTTGGCCGAGTGTAACAAAAAGTTGGACATGTGTTCAACAATCCGGCAGGATCGCCATCCTGGACGTGTGTCCAATATTCAATATTGATTGAGGTACAAGCTATGTCACGGCAATGGATGACGCTGATGGCGATTTTGCTGGTTTATATTCCGGTGGCGATTGACGCTACGGTGTTGCATGTGGCCGCGCCGACCCTCAGCGTGGCGCTGGGTAGCAGCGGCAATGAGCTGTTGTGGATCATTGATATCTACTCATTAGTGATGGCCGGCATGGTGCTGCCGATGGGCGCCCTTGGCGATAAGATCGGCTTTAAGCGCCTGCTGCTGCTCGGCAGCGCCATTTTTGGCATCGCCTCGCTGTGCGCCGCGCTGTCGCCGACGGCCATGACGCTGATTGCCTCACGCGCTTTGCTGGCGGTGGGGGCGGCGATGATCGTCCCGGCGACGCTGGCCGGGATCCGCAGCACCTTTGCCGAGGCCAGCCAGCGCAATATGGCGCTGGGGCTGTGGGCAGCGGTCGGCTCCGGCGGCGCAGCCTTCGGCCCGCTGGTGGGCGGTATCCTGCTGGAGCATTTCTACTGGGGGTCGGTGTTCCTGATCAATGTGCCGATCGTGCTGGTGGTTATCGCGATTAACGCGAAAGTGGTGCCGCGCCAGCCCGCGCGCCGCGAACAGCCGCTCAATCTACTGCAGGCGCTCGTTTTGATTGCCGCGATCCTGATGCTGGTGTTTAGCGCGAAATCGGCGCTGAAGGGCCAGCTGGCGCTGTGGCTCACCGCGCTGGTGGCGCTCGGCGGGGCGGCGATGTTAACCTGGTTTATCCGCAAGCAGCTGTCGGCGGCCCGCCCGATGGTGGATATGCGCCTGTTCACCCATCGCATTATCTTAAGCGGGGTGATGATGGCGATGACGGCCCTGATTACCCTGGTCGGTTTTGAGCTACTGATGGCCCAGGAGCTGCAGTTTGTGCACCAGAAAACGCCGTTCGAGGCGGGGATATTTATGCTGCCGGTAATGGTGGCCAGCGGCTTCAGCGGCCCGATTGCCGGCCTGCTGGTGTCGCGGCTTGGGCTGCGCGAGGTGGCGACCGGCGGGATGCTGCTCAGCGCCTTCAGCTTTCTCGGCCTGGCGTTGACCGATTTCAGTACCCAGCAGTGGCTGGCATGGGGGCTGATGACGCTGCTGGGCTTTAGCGTGGCCAGCGCGCTGCTGGCCTCCAGTTCCGCGATTATGGCGGCAGCGCCGAAGGAGAAAGCGGCGGCCGCCGGGGCGATTGAAACCATGGCCTATGAGCTGGGCGCCGGTCTCGGCATAGCGCTGTTCGGCCTCATCCTGACCCGCAGCTACAGCGCCTCTATTGCGCTGCCGTCTGGCCTGAGTGGCGCCATGGCGCAGCAGGCGGCGTCATCGATTGGCGAGGCGGTGAGTCTGTCCCAGGCGCTGCCCGCCGGGGTGGCGCAGGCGCTGATGGCGGCGGCGAAGACGGCTTTTATTCAGGCTCATAGCCTGGTGCTGGCGACGGCGGGTGTATTGCTTCTGCTGCTGGCCGCTGGGATCTGGCGCAGCCTCGCCACCGTGGCGAAACCGCAGTCGGCGCTATAGCTGCAGCGACAGATCCATCGCCGCGCGCCGTAGCGGGGCGAGAGCCTTCTCTTTTAACGCCGCGGCGCTGACCGTCGCGGCAGGTACCCCGACATTCAGGGCGGCCACCACCTGACCGTGACGCGACAGCACGGGTACCGCCAGCGAGCACAAGCCTACCTCGATCTGCCGGTCGGCGAGGGCATAGCCCTGCATGCGCACCCGGGCGATCTCTGCACGTAAACCGGACAAATCGCACAGGGTATGCGGAGTGTAGCGAATAAGCGTAACTCGTGACAACGTCACTTCCAGCTGTTCCTCCGGCAGCGCGCTCAGCAACACCCGCCCCATCGACGTGGCCCACGCCGGCAGGCGGCTGCCGCGCCCCAGATCGATGCTCAGTAAATTATTGACCGCCGCGCGGGCAATATAGAGCACGTTATCCCCGTCGAGCGTCGCCGCCGAACAGGATTCGCCGAGCGCTTTGCCAAGATTATCCAGCGCCGTCTGCGCCACCTTGGCCAGCGGCGTGCCTGCCAGATAGGCGTGGCCGACGGCCAGTACCCGGGGAGCAGTTCATAGCTACGGCCATCCGGACTGTGCACCATGCCCAGCGCGGCGAGGGTATACAAACAGCGGCGTACCGCCGCGCGCGAGATTTGCGTTTTCTGGCTGAGCTGGGAAATGGTCAGCCGCTGGCGCTGGGGGTGAAGGCGTTAAGGACCTCCAGCCCGCGGGCCAGAGATAGCATAAAGTTAGGGTCGTGCTCGGCCTGCCTGGCGCTCAGCGTATTGGGGATATTGTCGCTCATCGCATCCTTCTCCGTTGCAGCGTAAAGCTCACGGCAGATCACTATACCTTGCGCAAAATGGGGCGCGCTGAATTGTGCCGGTTTTACCACCACGATCACATTAATAACCGTCTTTTAACAAACGCGTCGATAATCGCACAACATTTCGATTATCGCCGTTGACCATCCGCCAGGCTGAACCCTATTGTCAATGGCACAGACCCCCGTTATGGATGTGGGTACAAAAAGTTATATATCTCATCAGGAACAGAAAATGACTGCCACCGTAGAGCAAATCGAGAGCTGGATTGTGGATGTCCCGACCATCCGGCCGCATAAATTGTCGATGACCACCATGGGCTGCCAGTCGCTGGTGATCGTGCGCCTTACCCGTTCCGACGGCATCTGCGGCATCGGCGAAGCCACCACCATCGGCGGCTTGAGCTATGGCGTTGAGAGCCCCGAGGCCATCTCGTCGGCGATCACCCATTATCTGACGCCGCTGTTGAAAGGGCAGCCGGCCGATAACCTGAATGCGCTGACCGCCCGCATGAACGGCGCCATTAAAGGCAACACCTTTGCGAAGTCCGCCATCGAAACCGCGCTGCTCGACGCTCAGGGCAAAGCCTTAGGTCTGCCGATATCAGCCCTGCTCGGCGGCGCGCTGCAAACGGCGTTGCCGGTGCTGTGGACCTTAGCCAGCGGCGATACCGCGAAAGATATCGCTGAAGGAGAAAAACTGTTGGCCGAAGGCCGCCACCGGGCGTTCAAACTGAAGATCGGCGCGCGTGAACTCGCCACCGACCTGCGTCATACCCGCGCCATCGTTGAAGCGTTAGGCGACCGCGCCAGCATCCGTGTCGACGTCAACCAGGCCTGGGACGCCGCCACCGGCGCGAAAGGCTGCCGCGAACTGGCGGCAATGGGCGTCGATCTTATCGAACAGCCGGTCAGCGCCCACGATAATGCCGCCCTGGTGCGGTTAAGCCAGCAAATTGAAACCGCGATCCTCGCGGATGAAGCGGTCGCGACCGCTTACGATGGTTATCAGCTGGCGCAGCAGGGCTTTACCGGCGCTTACGCGCTGAAAATCGCCAAAGCCGGGGGGCCGAACAGCGTGCTGGCGCTGGCCCGCGTCGCGCAGGCGGCAGGGATTGGCCTGTACGGCGGCACCATGCTGGAAGGCACCGTAGGGACCGTGGCTTCTCTGCACGCCTGGTCGACGCTGCCGCTGCAGTGGGGTACCGAGATGTTCGGCCCGCTGTTGCTGAAAGACGATATTGTCAGCGTGCCGCTCACCTTTGCCGACGGTCAGGTGGCGCTGCCGCAAACGCCGGGACTTGGCGTCGAGCTGGATGAAGACAAACTGCATTTTTATACCCGCCAGCCGTAGCGGGGAACAGGAGAAAAAAATGTTATTTAAAGTGGAGATGATCGTCAATATTCCGCCTGGCTTTCCCGCCAACGAGGCGGAGGAAATAAAACAACGCGAAAAAGCCTATTCGCAACAATTACAGCGGGAAGGCAAATGGCGACATATCTGGCGCGTTGCCGGCCTTTATGCCAACGTCAGTATTTTCGATGTTCAAGATGCCGAAGAATTGCATCAAATATTAATGGGATTGCCGCTATATCCCTTCATGGCGATAAAAGTGGAAGCCCTCTGTCGTCATCCGTCATCAATTCGCGATGACGATCGCTAATAATAATATCTGACCTCACGCCGGTATTACCGGCGTATACCCTGCAAAATATAAGAGAGAACCAGTATGAGTAATGTATTCGTACAACAACCAGCTATTCAGAAATTATTACGCGACAGTGCCGGATTAGATGTTGCCGGCGGCGATGAACGTTTTAAGGCGATTATTCATCGTCTGCTGGAAAATATCTGCACGCTCATCGACGACTATAACGTTACGGAAGAAGAGTTCTGGCACGCGGTAAACTATTTGCACGAGCTGGGCGGGCGTCAGGAGGCGGCGCTGCTGGCGGCAGGTCTGGGACTGGAGCATTTCCTCGATCTGCGCCAGGACGCCATCGACGCGGCAGCGCATCGGGAAACCGGCACCCCGCGCACCATCGAAGGGCCGCTGTACGTGGCTAATGCGCCGCTGGCCGAGGGTCACGCCCGCATGGATGATGGCGCCGACGCCGGAGAAGTGATGTGGCTGCACGGTGAAGTCAAAGACACCGAAGGTCGGCCAGTGGCCAACGCTATTGTTGATATCTGGCACGCCAACACCCTCGGAAATTATTCCTTCTTCGACCCAGGCCAGAGTGAGTACAACCTGCGCCGGCGGATCCGCACCGGCGCCGATGGCCGCTACAGCGTGCGCAGCATCATGCCCTCCGGCTACGGCTGCCCGCCGGATGGCCCAACCCAGAAACTGCTGGACAGACTGGGTCGCCACGGCAACCGTCCGGCGCACATTCACTTTTTCGTCTCCGCGCCGGGTCATAAACATCTGACCAGCCAGATTAACCTCAATGGCGATAAATACCTGTGGGACGATTTTGCCTTTGCCACCCGCGACGGCCTGATTGCCGATCCGGTAAAAGTGACCGACCGCGAGATCATCGCGCAGCGCAATCTTGAGGGAGAGCACACCGAGGTTTGTTTTGATTTCACCCTGTGTAAAGCGCTGAGCGCCGACGAAGAGCAGCGCAGGATCCGCGTGCGCGCCAAAGAGTAAGCGGCATTATCGGCCCCGGGCACGCTACTGCCCGGGCCAGATATTGCACTCGAAAACGAAGAATTCACCCTGTTTCTTTCATCCTGAATCCTGCAGGAGGGACCGACTCATGCAAAAAACGCTCTCGACGCTCAAAGACAAAATCAATAATGCCTTAGTTGTCGACCGTGAAAATCATATTTACCGTTGCCACCGCTCTATATTTACCGACCAGCAGTTATTTGATTTTGAAATGAAACATATCTTCGAAGGAAATTGGGTTTTTCTTGCCCATGAAAGCCAGATTGCCGAGCCGGGAGATTATTATACCCTGACGCTGGGACGGCAGCCGGTTATTATTACTCGCGATAAAAAGAATTAGCTGCACGCGCTAATTAACAGCTGCGCTCACCGCGGCGCCATGTTATGTCGACGCAAAACCGGAAATAAAAATTCGTTTACCTGTCCGTTTCACGGCTGGACCTTCAGCAATAATGGCAAATTATTAAAGGCCAAAGATGAGAGCACTGGCGGCTATCCGCCGAGCTTTAAACAAGACGGCTCCCACGACCTGCAAAAATTGCCGCGTTTTCAGTCTTACCGCGGTTTCTTATTCGGTAGCCTCAAGGCCGACGTGCAGCCGCTGGAGGCCTATCTCGGGGAAACCTGCAAGATTATCGACCTGATCGTCGACCAGGCGCCGGAGGGGCTCGAGGTACTTAAGGGTTCGTCGAGCTATGTATATGAGGGCAACTGGAAACTGGGCGCGGAAAACGGCGCCGATGGCTATCACGTCAGCGTGGTGCACTGGAACTACGCTTCAACCATGTCACGCCGCAACTATGAAGCGGAAGGGACGCACGCGGTGGATGCCAACGGTTGGTCAAAAAGCCTCGGCGGCGGCTATGGATTTGATAACGGCCATATGCTGTTGTGGACCCGGGCGCTCAACCCGGAAGTGCGCCCGGTCTATGCCCACCGCGAACGGCTGCAGGCGGAATTTGGCGAACGCCGTGCCGACCAGATGGTCAACGAAACCCGCAACCTGTGCCTGTACCCCAATGTCTACCTGATGGATCAGTTCTCGACGCAAATCCGCGTAATCCGCCCCATTGCGGTGGATAAAACCGAAGTCACCATCTGGTGCTATGCGCCGAAAGGGGAATCCGACCAGGCCAGAGCGCTGCGAATCCGCCAGTACGAGGATTTCTTTAACGTCAGTGGGATGGGGACGCCGGACGA
This sequence comes from Klebsiella sp. KPN54798, assembly GCF_021184225.1. NCBI lineage: Bacteria > Pseudomonadati > Pseudomonadota > Gammaproteobacteria > Enterobacterales > Enterobacteriaceae > Klebsiella > Klebsiella sp. KPN54798. The sequence continues at coordinate 2,534,076 of NZ_CP089234.1, forward strand.
CCTCGAAGAGTTCAGCGCCTGTCAGCGCGGCTATCTCGGCGAAAATCTGCCATGGAGCGACCTCAGCCGTGGCGCGCTGCGCTGGGTCGATGGCGCGGATGAGCATGCGCAACATGCCGGCTTTTCGCCGCGGTTAAGCGGGGTGAAATCGGAGGACGAAGCGCTGTACATCGCCCATCACCACCACTGGCAGACGCTGATGCTGGCGGCCATTGAACAGGAACAACAGCGTTACGACCAGTCCATTACCCAGCGCGTGGAGGTGGCCTGATGCTTAACCTCGAACAGGTTCGCCAGTTTCTCTACTACGAAGCCCGTCTGCTGGACGATCGTCAGTGGGACGAATGGCTCAGCTGCTACAGCCCGCAGGTGGTCTACTGGATGCCGGCGTGGGGCGACGATGACCAGCTGACCCGCGACCCGCAAAAAGAGATTTCGCTTATCTACTACCCCAACCGCGAAGGGCTGGAGGATCGCGTCTACCGCATTAAAACCGAGCGCTCCGGGGCCAGCACGCCAGAGCCGCGGACCACCCATATCATCAGCAACGTTGAGCTGCTGGGCGAAAGCGACGAGGGTCTGGAGGTGCGCTACAACTGGGTCACCTGGAGCCATCGCTATCAGCACACGGATGCCTATTTTGGCTCTACCTGCTGCACGCTAATCGAACAGGACGGCAGACCGCAGATCGTCCGCAAAACCGTGCGCCTGAATAACGATTATATCCGTCAGGTGATTGACGTTTACCACATTTAAGAGGCGCTTATGACCTTCAATATTGCTCTTAATTTTGAGGACGGCGTAACCCGTTTTATTCAGTGCAATGCCGGAGAGAAAGTCCTGGATGCCGCCTATCGCCAGAAGGTGAATCTGCCGATGGACTGCTCGGACGGCGTTTGCGGTACCTGCAAATGCCACTGCGCCAGCGGTGAGTACGACCTGGGTGAAGATTATCTCGACGAGGCGTTAAGCGACGACGAAGCGCAGGCCCGCCAGGTGCTGACCTGCCAGATGGTGCCCACCAGCGACTGCGTGATCGATGTGCCGGTGGCCGCTGCCCAGTGCAAAACGGCCCTGGCGACGCTCGGGGCGCAGGTGCGGCAAGTGAATTTACTGTCCGATACCGCCATCGAACTGGTGGTCGCCCTCGATGAGCCGCTGGCCTTCCTGCCGGGGCAGTACGTCAACATTCAGGTGCCGGGCACGCCTCATGTCCGCGCCTACTCATTCAGCTCGCTGCCGGGTTCTCTCGAAGGGCGTTTTCTGATCCGTAACGTGCCTGGCGGGATGATGAGCCAGTGGTTAACCCAGCGGGCGCGGCCCGGCGATCGTCTTACCCTCAGCGGCCCGATGGGCAGCTTCTATCTGCGCCACGGCGAACGTCCGCTGCTGATGCTGGCGGGCGGTACCGGCCTGGCGCCGCTGCTCTCCATGCTCCATACCCTGCAGACACAGGGCAGCCAGCGTCCGGTGATGCTGCTGTACGGTGTTACTCGTGACTGCGATCTGGTGAAAACCGACGCGCTGGATACCTTTACTCAACAGTTGACGGGGTATCGTTGGCTACCGGTGGTGGCTGATGAAAACAGCACTTGCCCGCAGCGCGGCTTTGTCACCGACCATCTCGACGACGCGATGCTGAACAACGGCGACGTGGACATCTATCTCTGCGGCCCGCCGCCGATGGTTAGCGCGGTTGCTATGGCGTTGCGCGACCGCGGGATCACCCCGGCGGGGTTCTGGTATGAGAAATTTATCGCCAGCCAGAGCGCGGCGGCATAAGGAGACAAAATGCGTTTTACCGATAAAGTCGTCGTCATCACCGGCGCGGCGCAGGGCATTGGCCGCCAGACGGCGGAGCAGGCGGCTGCAGAAGGCGCGGCTCTGCTGCTCATCGATCGCTCGTCATACGTCCATGAGCTGGCGGCGACGCTGGCGCAATCCGGCTGTCTGGTGCTGGCGCTGGAGGCGGATCTGGAAGCGTGGGAAAGTACCGAGCAGGCGTTTGCCGCCGGGGTCGCTCATTTTGGCCGTATCGACGTGCTGATCAACAACGTTGGGGGCACCATCTGGGCGCGCCCCTTTGCCGAATACCAGCCGGAGCAGATTGAGAAAGAGATCCGCCGCTCGCTGTTCCCCACGCTGTGGGGCTGCCGCGCGGCGCTGCCATGGATGCTGAAGCAGGGCAAAGGCAGCATCGTCAACATTTCATCGGTGGCGACGGCGGGAGTGAATCGGGTGCCGTACTCGGCGGCGAAAGGCGGCGTTAACGCGCTGACCCGGTCGATTGCCATGGAGTACAGCGGCAGCGGTATTAGGATTAACGCCGTGGCCCCGGGCGGGACCGAGGCGCCGCCGCGCCTGACGCCGCGTAACGAAGAGCAGCCGAGCGAGCAGGAAAAGGCGTGGTATCAGCAGGTCGTCGATCAGACGGTGGCGAGCAGTCTGCTGCACCGGTACGGCACGCTGGCGGAACAGGCGAATGCGATCCTGTTTCTCGCCAGCGATGAGGCCAGCTATATCACCGGCGTGACGCTGCCGGTAGCCGGAGGCGATCTCGGCTAACGGCGGGTGGCGTACCAGCAGAGCAGGGAGCCGAGACATACCATCCCGGCCCCCTGCCAGAAGGACCACGACAGGGTCGCACTCAGCAGGATCGCCGCCAGCGCAGAGGAGAGCACCGGCGTGAAGTAGGAGGCCGCCGCCAGCAGGCTGACGTTGCCGTGCAGGATGCCAACGTTCCACGCCGCGTAGGCCAGCCCCAGCGCCACGGAGACCGTCATCAGCTTAATGACCACCGGCCAGCTAAACAGCATCGGCGGCTGGTCGCTGGCGAGAAATTTCAGCCATAGCGTCAGGGCGGTTAACAGGACGAACAGCGTAATGGCGTTTTTACCGCGGGCATATTTGGCCGTCACCGTGCAGTAGGCAGCCCAGATGAACGCCCCGACAAAGGCCAGCAGATAGCTAAGCGGGCTGGAAATGACGTTACTGATAATCTCATCGGGCTGTAGCCCATGCTCACCGCCCAACACCCAGCCAACGCCCAGCAGGGCGAGAATCAGGCCGGGGATCACCAGCCAGCTGCTTTTCTGGCCATTAAAGAGAATGGCGAATAAAATCGTCAGGCTGGGCCACAGGTAATTGACCATCCCCACCTCAATGGCCTGCTGGCGGCTGGCGGCATAGCCCAGCGACAGCGCGAGGCAGATTTCATAGCTGACAAACAGCACGCTGCCGGCCAGCAGATAGCGACGCGGGATCTGGCGCAGGTTGGGAAAGCCGATGGTAAAGATCAGCAGCAGGCCGCTAAGGCTGTAAATCATCGCCGCGCCGCCGACCGCTCCCAGTCCTTCGCTGACGCCGCGAATCAATCCGACCATCGTGCTCCATAAGATAATGGCGGCGAAGCCGATGGTCGTGGCTCTCTTTTTCTCCATGCTTTTCCTGATGGTTACGCAAATGCAGCCGGCATATATATCATCTTTTTATCGGTGAGGGGCGAAATTTTCCGCCGTTGCTAACCCTTAGGGATTAGCGAAAATGGCCAGGGCTGGCGATTAAGGGGGCGAAGGTTTTCCTCCTTGATTTGACGCAAATTTTCCCGGGATTTTGCTGTTAGTTTCCTCCGCGCGATGAATCAACATCCTGCATGGAGGAATGCAATGGACGTCAGCCGCAGAAAGTTCTTTAAGATCTGCGCAGGCGGTATGGCCGGAACTACCGCCGCCGCCCTGGGCTTTGCCCCTAAAATGGCGCTGGCTCAGGCACGCAATTTCAAATTGCTGCGTGCGAAAGAGATCCGCAACACCTGCACTTACTGCTCCGTGGGCTGCGGGCTATTAATGTATAGCCTCGGCGACGGTGCGAAAAACGCCAAAGAAGCGATCTACCATATCGAAGGGGACCCGGACCATCCGGTGAGCCGCGGCGCGCTGTGCCCGAAAGGGGCAGGCCTGCTGGACTATGTCCACAGCGAAAACCGTCTGCGTTATCCGCAATACCGCGCCCCGGGCTCGGATAAATGGCAGCGCATCTCCTGGGATGAAGCCTTTAACCGCATCGCCCGACTGATGAAAGCCGACCGCGACGCCAACTTTATTGAAAAGAATGAACAGGGCGTGACGGTTAACCGCTGGCTTTCCACCGGCATGCTGTGCGCCTCGGCGGCAAGCAATGAGACCGGCATGCTAACGCAAAAATTTGTGCGATCGCTGGGTATGCTGGCGGTAGACAACCAGGCGCGCGTCTGACACGGACCAACGGTAGCAAGTCTTGCTCCAACATTTGGTCGCGGTGCGATGACCAACCACTGGGTGGATATCAAAAACGCCAACGTCGTGGTGGTGATGGGCGGTAACGCCGCCGAAGCGCATCCGGTGGGTTTCCGCTGGGCGATGGAGGCGAAAAACAATAACGACGCCACGCTGATCGTCGTCGACCCGCGCTTTACGCGCACCGCGTCGGTGGCCGATATCTATGCGCCGATTCGTTCCGGTACCGACATTACCTTCCTGTCGGGCGTGCTGCTGTACCTGATCGAAAATAACAAGATCAATGCCGAGTACGTTAAGCATTACACCAATGCCAGCCTGCTGGTGCGGGATGATTTTGCCTTCGAAGAGGGGCTGTTCAGCGGCTACGATGCGGAAAAACGCCAGTACGATAAATCGTCCTGGAACTACCAGTTCGATGAAAACGGCTACGCCAAACGCGATGAAACGCTCACCCACCCGCGCTGCGTGTGGAATCTGCTGAAGCAGCACGTTTCCCGTTACACGCCCGAGGTGGTCGAAAACATCTGCGGTACGCCGAAAGCGGACTTCCTTAAAGTGTGCGACGTGCTGGCCTCAACCAGCGCCGCGGACCGCACCACCACCTTCCTGTATGCCCTGGGCTGGACGCAGCACACCGTCGGCGCGCAGAACATCCGCACCATGGCGATGATCCAGCTGCTGCTCGGCAATATGGGGATGGCCGGCGGCGGCGTCAACGCCCTGCGCGGCCACTCTAATATTCAGGGGCTGACCGATTTGGGCCTGCTGTCGACCAGTCTGCCGGGCTATTTGACGCTGCCATCGGACAAACAGACCGATCTGCAAAGCTACCTCAGCGCCAACACGCCGAAGGCGACCCTGCCCGAGCAGGTGAACTACTGGAGCAACTACCCGAAATTCTTCGTTAGCCTGATGAAATCCTTCTACGGCGAGGCGGCGCAAAAAGAGAACGACTGGGGCTTTGAGTGGTTACCGAAGTGGGACCAGGCTTACGACGTTATCAAATACTTCAATATGATGGATAACGGCAACGTCACCGGCTATATCTGCCAGGGCTTTAACCCGGTTGCCTCCTTCCCGGACAAAAACAAAGTGGTTCGCAGCCTCAGCAAGCTGAAATATATGGTGGTTATCGACCCGCTGGTGACCGAAACCTCGACCTTCTGGCAGAACCACGGCGAGTCTAATGATGTCGACCCGTCGGCGATTCAGACCGAAGTCTTCCGTCTGCCGTCGACCTGCTTTGCCGAAGAGGACGGTTCGATCGCCAACTCCGGTCGCTGGCTGCAGTGGCACTGGAAAGGTCAGGATGCCCCAGGTGAAGCGCGCAATGATGGCGAAATCCTTGCCGGGATTTACCATCGCCTGCGCGAACTGTACCGCACCGAAGGCGGGAAGGGCGCGGAACCCCTGCTGAAGATGAGCTGGCGCTACAAGCAGCCGGACCATCCGGAATCGGAAGAAGTGGCAAAAGAGAACAACGGCTACGCGCTGGCGGATCTCTACGATCAAAATGGCACTCTGCTGGCGAAAAAAGGCCAACTGCTCAATAGCTTCGCGCTGCTGCGCGATGACGGCAGCACCGCGTCGTCTTGCTGGATCTATACCGGCAGCTGGACCGAGCAGGGTAACCAGATGGCGAATCGTGATAACGCCGATCCTTCGGGCCTGGGCAATACGCTGGGATGGGCCTGGGCGTGGCCGCTCAATCGTCGGGTGCTGTACAACCGCGCTTCGGCCGATATCAACGGCAAGCCCTGGGATGCGAAGCGGATGCTGATCCAGTGGAACGGCAGCAAGTGGGTCGGGAATGATATTCCGGACTTCAATACCGCGCCGCCAGGGAGCAAAACCGGGCCGTTTATCATGCAGCAGGAGGGGCTGGGTCGCCTGTTTGCGCTCGATAAACTGGCGGAAGGGCCGTTCCCGGAGCACTACGAGCCGATGGAAACCCCGCTTGGCACTAACCCGCTGCACCCGAAGGTGGTCTCCAGCCCGGTGGTGCGGTTGTATGAAGAGGACGCCATTCGCTTAGGTAAGAAGGATAAATTCCCGTATGTCGGGACCACCTATCGTCTGACCGAGCATTTCCACACCTGGACCAAGCATGCGTTGCTCAATTCCATCGCGCAGCCGGAACAGTTTGTCGAAATCAGCGAAGGGCTGGCGAAAAGCAAAGGTATCGCTAACGGCGATTGGGTGAAAGTCAGCAGCAAGCGCGGCTTCATTCGCGCGGTTGCCGTGGTGACTCGCCGACTGCGCACTCTGAACGTCAACGGCCAGCAGGTGGAGACCGTCGGGATCCCGCTGCACTGGGGTTTTGAAGGCGTGGCCCGCAAAGGCTACATCGCCAACACCCTGACGCCTAACGTTGGCGATTCCAACTCGCAAACGCCGGAATACAAGGCGTTCCTGGTCAACATCGAGAAAGCGTAAGGAGCGATTCAATGGCGATGGAAACCCAAGACATTATTAAACGCTCCGCGACCAACCCGATCACCCCCGCGCCGCGCGCGCGGGACTATAAAGCGGAAGTCGCCAAGCTTATCGATGTCTCCTCCTGCGTGGGCTGTAAAGCCTGCCAGGTGGCCTGTTCCGAGTGGAATGACATCCGCGATGACGTGGGGCACTGCGTCGGGGTGTACGACAACCCGGCGGATCTCAGCGCCAAATCCTGGACGGTAATGCGTTTTAGCGAGACCGAACAGAACGGCAAACTGGAGTGGCTTATCCGCAAGGATGGCTGTATGCACTGCGCAGAGCCGGGCTGCCTGAAGGCCTGCCCGTCCGCCGGGGCGATTATTCAGTACGCCAACGGCATCGTCGATTTCCAGCAGGAAAACTGCATCGGCTGCGGCTACTGCATTGCGGGGTGTCCGTTTAACGTCCCGCGCCTCAATAAAGAGGATAACCGGGTCTATAAATGCACCCTGTGCGTGGATCGGGTCAGCGTCGGCCAGGAACCGGCCTGCGTGAAAACCTGTCCTACCGGTGCTATCCACTTCGGTACGAAGAAAGAGATGCTGGAGGTGGCCGAGGAGCGGGTGGCTAAGCTTAAAAAACGCGGTTATGCCAACGCCGGGATTTACAACCCGCCGGGCGTCGGCGGAACCCACGTGATGTACGTCCTGCATCATGCCGACCAGCCGGAGCTGTATCACAAGCTGCCGAAGGAACCGCAGATCGATACCAGTATCAGTCTGTGGAAGGGGGCGCTGAAACCGCTGGCGGCGGCGGGCTTTATCGCCACCTTCGCCGGGCTGATTTACCACTACATCGGTATCGGGCCGAACAAGGAAGTTGACGACGACGAGGAGAAGCATGATGAGTAAATCGAAGATGATTGTGCGCACAACGTTTATCGATCGCGCCTGTCACTGGACGGTGGTTATCTGTTTCTTCCTCGTGGCGCTGTCGGGAATATCGTTCTTCTTTCCGACGCTACAGTGGCTAACGGAAACCTTCGGCACGCCGCAGATGGGGCGTATTCTGCACCCGTTCTTTGGGGTGCTGATTTTTGTCGCGCTGATGTTTATGTTCGTGCGCTTTGTCCACCATAACATCCCTGATAAACAGGATATTCCGTGGCTGAAAGGCATCGTCGAGGTGCTGAAAGGCAACGAGCATAAGGTGGCGCGCGTCGGTAAGTATAACGCCGGGCAGAAGATGATGTTCTGGACCATCATGAGCATGATATTTGTGCTGCTGGTGACCGGGGTGATTATCTGGCGCCCATATTTTGCGGAATATTTCCCGATGCAGGTGATTCGCTATAGCCTGCTGATTCATGCGACGTCGGCCATCATTCTGATCCACGCCATCCTTATCCATATGTATATGGCGTTCTGGGTGAAGGGGTCGATTAAAGGCATGATCGAAGGCAAGGTGAGCCGCCGCTGGGCGAAGAAACACCACCCGCGCTGGTATCGCGATGTCGAACGCCTGGAGGCGATGAAAGAGAATCGTGAAGGGATGAAGTAAGCCTTCACGGCGCGAAACCCGCTCCGGAGATGTCGGAGCGGGTTCCCGGCAGTCAGCAGTTCGTGATAAGTGTATCGATTGAATCGATAACGCCCTGGCGCGCATGACTCAGATTGCAGACGAAATCCTGTGGCGGGATCCGTTTATTATTTAAGTTACTGCTCATTGGCGTACAAAGTAAAAAGCTGTCAAATTCTATATTTATCCTTGGTACGGCATGCTGATGCCAGCGTGGTAACTGTTGTGGTCGCATTAAAGGAATAATGACTCTCGTGGCCCGGTCTGCATAATAATCATTCAGCACGATCATATAATATGGCAGGGTTTTATTTGCCTGAGCAGAACAATTTCGATAAACATTGAATTGTTCAAGCATCATAGCACCCTGAAAAATTCATCATCAGTAAGAGTGCCTCCTTTTGCAATAAATTCATTCATTGCGGCAATGAATTCCTTGTGCTGTCGCTGTTTATCTGCTTCTCGTAAATCCTTACCTGGCTGTTCTGACGCCTTCTGGACGGGTACGTCAGTGGGTCTTTTACGTAGCGTATTACTTTTCATCATAGGCTCCTTGCGGTTGGTTCTGTGATTATTTACTTTACCCACTAAAAAATAAATACCAGCAGTAAGTTTAATATTTATTTTGCGAAGCAGCTTCCAGAGGGAAGTAACAGCCTGAAATATTCATGGTTATGGTAATAAACCTGGCGCTGGCATTAACCAGCGCGACGGGAAATAATCAAAACTTCTCTGGAATGAAGCGGAAAGGAAAATTAGTCTGTTTCATTTTGCCAATTTTGCGCTTCGGCAGCGTCACAGGCTCCACCGGTAAAGCTTCATACGGGATCTGCGACAGCAGATGGGTGATAATATTCAGACGCACGCGCTTTTTATCCTCCGAGCGGGCGACGAACCACGGCGCCCAGGCGGTATCGGTGGCGGCGAACATGGCGTCGCGGGCAGCGGTATATTCATCCCAGCGGTTGAAAGACTTAATGTCCATCGGCGAGAGCTTCCAGATTTTACGCCCGTCGTCGATGCGATCCCGCAGACGGCGCTCCTGCTCCTGCGGAGAGACCTCCAGCCAGTACTTGAGCAGAATAATGCCCGATTCGACCATGCCGCGCTCCACCATCGGCGCGCCGTCGAGGAACTTCTGCACCTCCTCCGGCGTACAAAAGCCCATCACCCGTTCGACGCCGGCGCGGTTATACCAGCAGCGATCGAAAATCACGATTTCGCCGGCCGCCGGGAGATGCTTGATATAGCGCTGAAAGTAAAGCTGGCTTTTTTCGCGCTCGGTGGGCGAGGGTAAGGCGACGACCCGAAAGATACGCGGGCTGACGCGCTCGGTGATGGCCTTAATGGTGCCACCTTTCCCGGCGCCGTCCCGGCCTTCAAAGACAATGCACACTTTCAGTCCTTTGTGCACTACCCAGCGCTGCAGTTTCACCAGCTCAACGTGGAGTTTGCGCAGCGCTTTCTCGTACGCTTTGTTGTCGAGCGGCGCGATTTTTGCCGCCGTGTCGACCGGATTACCGCTTTTCTTGTTGCCCATCGCCATGCTCCGTGTTGCCGAGGTATCCCTTTGAAGTGTAATCCTCCCCCGGCGAGGCGGTGGAAAATTATTCGCCGGGTTTTCCCGCCAGGATGACTTCCAGTCCCACCCGCTGCCCCCACGACAGCTCCAGGGTGTTACCGTCCGGGTCGGCAAAGAAAGCGAAATAGCCCACCGGATCGCCCAGCTGCTCCGGCTCCCGGCGTAAAACACCTTCCCGCCGTGCGAGGGCCACTTTCTCATCGATCTCGGCCTGGGTGGCGCAGGCGACGCCGAGATGGCCGAACGGTCCCAGCGGCGTATCGGCCGGATCGTCACTTTGCACCAGCACCAGGGCGAAAGGCCGGGTGCGGTCGCTAAGCCATGCCACTTTTCGCGCCGAGGGGAGGTCGGGCTCGCGCTGGTGAATGACGGTCATCGCGGTATAGCGGGTATAAAAATCGATGCTGCTGGCCAGACAGCGGACGGTAAAGGCGACATGAGTAAAACCGACATCAACACTTTGCATGGATAATTCTCCCAAGGTGAACGATGTTTTGACTTTACAACCTCAAGTTAACTTGAGATCAATGAGGTGTTTATCTCTTTGAGCTCACTGATTTTGATAGGGGATTGTTTCTACGAAACCACGCCGCCGGTATGCCACGCGGCTGGGGAACATGAACGAATCAGGCTGTTGTATGGAGGAAACTGCCGTCGGGCGTTTTTAGCTGGTGTGTCGGGGCGGGATGGTAAATAATGCCGGCCGGCTCTCAATACCCCTATAAGATGTATGAAAAAAACGATTTTTTCACTGGCGCTGGGCACCTTTGGACTTGGCATGGCGGAGTTTGGCATTATGGGCGTGCTGCCGGATATGGCGCACGATGTCGGAATATCCATTCCCGCCGCCGGCAATATGATTGCCTGGTATGCCTTCGGCGTGGTGATCGGCGCGCCGATCATGGCGCTGCTCTCCAGCCGGTTTTCCCTGAAATCGGTGATGCTGTTCCTGGCTGGCCTGTGTATTCTCGGCAATACCCTGTTTACCTTCTCCAGTAGCTACGCCATGCTGGCGCTTGGCCGGCTGGTTTCCGGGTTTCCCCACGGGGCGTTCTTTGGCGTCGGCGCGATTATCCTGTCGAAAATCGCGCCCCCGGGGAAGGTGACCGCCGCGGTGGCGGGGATGATTGGCGGCATGACGATCGCTAACCTGGTGGGCGTCCCGGGCGGCACCTGGCTTGGGCATCACTTCAGCTGGCGCTATACCTTTGCGCTTATCGCGGTATTTAACGTGGCGGTATTTCTGGCGATCTTCTGCTGGGTGCCCACGCTTTATGACCGGGCCAGCACGCGGCTGCGCGAGCAGTTCCGTTTTCTTGCCTCCCCGGCGCCGTGGCTGATTTTCGCCGCCACCATGTTCGGTAACGCCGGCGTGTTTGCCTGGTTCAGCTATATCAAGCCCTTTATGCTCAATGTATCCGGCTTTGCTGAAAGCAAGATGATGCTGATTATGATGCTGGCGGGGCTGGGAATGGTGGTCGGCAATCTGTTCAGCGGCAAAATTTCCGGGCGCTACAGCCCGCTGCGCATTGCGGCCATGACCGACGGGGTCATTGCCGTGACGCTGCTGCTGATCTTTGCCTTCGGTGAACAGAAAGTCGCTTCGCTGGCGCTGGCGTTTCTCTGCTGCGCGGGACTATTCGCCCTGTCAGCGCCGCTGCAGATCCTGCTGCTGCAGAACGCCAAAGGCGGCGAGATGCTGGGGGCGGCCGGGGGACAGATCGCCTTTAACCTCGGCAGCGCCATCGGCGCCTTCTGCGGCGGAATGATGATCGCCCAGGGCTTTGGCTGGAACAGCGTGGCGCTCCCCGCCGCCGCGCTGTCGTTTCTGGCGATGAGCGCCTTGCTCATCTATGGCTGTCATCAGCGGCGACAAGCTTACTAACGACGCCTACTCACGCCAGGGTTCGCCCAGGGTCAGCATCAGGCGGTTGGCCCAGGCGAAAAAGGCCGCGGACTGCAGCAGATCCAGCTGGGCCAGAGTATCTAAGCCCTGCTCATCAAGCGCCGCCAGATGATCGGCGTTTAATGCGGGTGGCGTCACCGATAGCGCGGCGGCGGCGTCGATTTCCGCCTGCCAGCGCGGCGATTGCCCGTCGCGCAGATCCTCTCCCGGCGTCACCGCCAGCAGCGTGTCGACGGCGGTCTCGTCCTTCGCCAGCTGCGCCGCTTTGCGGGCATGCACCGAGGCGCAGTAAATACAGCCGTTGATTTTACTGGCGACCGTGGCGGCCAGCTCGCGTTCGGCGCGCGGCAATCCTCCCGCGGTATAGAAAATGCCCCTATCGGTCAGGGTCCGCTGCTCCAGCACCGGCTGGTTGCGCGCCAGCAGGCGAAAGTAGGGGGAGTCGCTATGGCCATATTTGGCCAGAATCGCCTGTTCTTCAGCGTTGAATTCCGCCAGCGGTTTATCGGCCAGCCAGGGTTCCCAGTGCAACTCGTCGCGGGTGAAGCGAACCGGGGCCGCTTTGCCGCTCTGCGCGTACGGGGTGGTATGCCAGTATCCGGCGACCAGCGGCGTATCTGCGCTGACGATGGGCTTATGGTTGAGCGCCCGCAGGCCCAACAGCAGTCGGCTCTGGAAGCTGACAAAGGCTACCAGCTGCGCCAGGGTGACGATGCCCCGCAGGCTCCAGCCCGCGCTGGTTAAGGTGTGCAGCGCGCCGGGAGTGGCTTCAACGGGGGTGAAGGTGAGCAGGCGGGCAAAGGCCAGCGCCGGGACCAGACGATCGGTGGTCGGATCGGCGAGGCCGAAACCGGCATAGTGCGCCGCCAGCGCGTCCGCCTGGTGCAGTTTCGCCACCTTCGCGGCCACCGCGAAGCGTTCATCAAGAGGAAAGTCAGCGTCCTGCTGGCGGAACAGCACTTCATAACTTCCCTGGGCGTGACGGGTGGCGGCATCGCGGACGGCGCGCGCCTGATCGAGCGGGGAACCGGGGGCGATCTCCGCCAGTTCGGCCAGAATATCCTGACTCAGCGTCATGGGGACTCCTTATCTGATGTGGGGGGCAATATGCTGAGCAATCAGCTCAATGGAACGCAGCGTATCCCGGTGCGAAGGCTCGACCGAGTGCACCTGAAACGAAATATCGGTGGCGCGGGCCAGCACGCTGTCCTGCGCCAGGGAGGCAATAACATGCTCAGGATCGCCAACGTGGGCATCCAGCTGTTGCAGATAGTCGGTGACACTGTCACCTTCTATCGTATGACCCGCCGCCCGGTGCTGAGTTGCCTGCTTGCGCAGACCGGGCTCGGCGACCTGCAGGGCGTGGGCGTGACTGTCGGCGACGAAGGCGGTGCGCGAGGCGAGGATCCGCGGCGCAACGCCGTCCGGCAGCGCCGCCAGGTAGGCGTCAATGATCGGGTTCTGAATGGCGTCCAGCGGCAGACGTGGCTCGCCGGGTGGCCGTGGCTGGGTGCGGGACAGCATCAGCCCGTGTCCCGCCTGACCGGCGCGGATGGCGCCCTCCGCAGAGAAGGTGGCGATCCAGATACGCTCCGCCAACTGCGGCGCCGGCGGATAGAGACGGTTGTCCGGGTGGCTCAGCGTGTCGCCGCGCCAGGCGCTATGGATCAGGTGCAGATGGTCGGCAAACGCCGCCCCGCGCTGCTCGCTGGTCAGGCCGAAGGGCAGAAACGAGGTTGGCGTGCCGCCGGAGCCAAACCCCACCTCCAGACGTCCGTCGGTGAGTAAATCCAGTACCGCTGCGTCTTCGGCGACGCGCAGCGGATTTTCCATCGGCAAGGTGATAATCGCTGTACCGAGGCGGATCCGGTCGGTCTGCGCCGCGACGTGGGCGAGAAACACCAGCGGTGAAGGCAGGCCGCCTTCCTGTTCATGAAAATGGTGCTGGGCAATCCATGCGCTGTCGAAGCCCAAACGCTCCGCGTGGCGGATCTGTTCGGCCGCCAGCCGGTAGCGCGTTTGCGCGGAGCCCTGATCGAGCAGACGGGTAAAAAAACCGAGGCGTTTAGGCATTATGCGTTCTCCGTGTGGGCCTGTGCTAAGCGGGGGGAAACCTGGGGAATGGCGGCGATCAGTTCGCGGGTGTAGGCCTGCTGCGGGGCGGCGAACAGGCGGTTTACGTCGCCATGCTCCACCACCTGGCCGGCGCGCAGAACCGTGACGCTGTCGGCGATCCGCCTGACCGTCGCCAGATCGTGGGTAATGAACAGGTAGCTCAGACCCAGCTGCTGCTGTAGCTGCTGCAGCAGGGCGAGGATCTGCGCCTGCACGGTGACGTCGAGCGCCGAAGTCGCTTCGTCAAGGACCAGTATCGCCGGCTCGAGGATCAGCGCCCGGGCAATCGCCACCCGCTGGCGCTGGCCGCCGGAAAGCTCCCGCGGCGTACGCGATAGCAGCTCGGGGGCCAGGGCCACCCGGGCGGCAACGCTCTCCACACGCTGGCGACGCGTCGCCGCGCTGAGGCGCTCAAAGTTTTTTAACGGCTCTTCGATAATCGCAAACAGCGTCTGGCGCGGGTCGAGCGAAGCGAAGGGGTTCTGGTAGACAAACTGGATCTTGCGCCGCAGCTGACGCTGTGCCTCGCGGCTGAGATGCCCGGCGTCAATACCGTCGATGGTGACCTGTCCGGCGTCGGCGCGCTCAAAGCCCAGCAGGATCCGCGCCAGGGTGGTTTTCCCGGATCCGGATTCGCCCACCAGCGCATGGGTGCTGCCGCGTCTGACCTCAAAGCTGACGCTGTCGAGCGCCTGCAGCGCCTGTTTGCCCAGCGAGAAGCGTTTGCTGATCCCCTCCACGCGAATGGCCGGCGTGGCCAGCGGCCGGTGACGCGCCGCCGTTAGCCTCAACGGCGCATCCTGCAGGTCGTGGAGCAGCTGGCGGGTGTAAGGATGCTGCGGACGCTGGACAATCGTCTCGGTGGCGCCTTGTTCCTGAATCTCTCCCTGGCGAAACACCATGATCCGGTCGGCGCGTTCGGCGGCCAGCGCCAGATCGTGGGTGACAAACAGCACGGCGGTACCCGACTCGCGACGCAGGATATCGAGCAGGTCGAGAATGCGCTTCTGCACCGTGACGTCGAGGGCGCTGGTGGGCTCGTCGGCAATAATCAGATCCGGCTGCAGGGCAATGGCGATGGCTATCAGCACCCGCTGTTTCATCCCGCCAGACAGCTGATGCGGATACTGGTCAAAACGCTGTTCCGGGTGGCTGAGACCGACTTTAGCGAGCAGGCTAAGAACCTGCTGTCGGCGCTCAGCGGCGGAGAGAGACTGATGCAGCCGCAGGATCTCTTCCACCTGCTGACCAATGGTTTTTACCGGGTTGAGCGAATTACCGGGATCCTGCGGGACCAGGCTGATGCTCACTCCGCGCAGGCGGTTCAGGCGTTTATCCGACCAGTCGCTAATCACTGCGCCATTGAGGACAATCCGCCCGGCATCCCGGCGGGCATTATCCGCCAGCAGGCCGATAATGGCCTGCGCGGTGGTGGTTTTCCCCGAGCCGGATTCTCCGACGAAGGCCAGCATTTCGCCGCGCTGGATGGAAAAGCTGATGTTGTGCACCACCTCGCGCCATTCGCCCCGCGAGCGGTAGCTGATGCGCAGATCTTCAACGGACAAAACGGTCATGGGCGTGCTCCACTCCACTGGCGGCTAAGACGATTGGCGGCAAGGACCACGGCGACCACGGCGAGGCCGGGGAAGGTGGTCAGCCACCAGGCGGTTGACAGGTAATTGCGACCTTCGGCGATCAGTAGTCCCCACTCCGGGACCGGCGGCGGAGTGCCGTAGCCGAGGAAGCTGAGGGTGGCCAGGGCCAACATCGCCTGACCGAACTGCAGCGTCGCGAAAGCAAGCACCGCAGTGAGCGAGTTGGGCAGAATATGGCGCCAGAAGACGGCGAAAAAAGTGCCGCCGCTGCCCCGGGCCGCCTCGACGTAATCGCTGTGGCGCACGCGCACCACTTCTGCTCGCGCCAGGCGCGCGAAGCTGGCGATAGCCGCGACGCCAACCGCCACCGCCGCATTTACCGTGCCGAAACCCAGCAGAATAATCACCGTGAGCTGCAGCAGCAGGGAGGGGATGGCCAGCAGGACATCGACCAGGCGCATGATGGTGGATTCCACGCGTCCGGCCAGCGCCCCGGCGAGGGTGCCAAGGGTGGTACCCACCACCAGGCCGATGGCGACGGCGATCAGCGCCGCCGACAGGGAATGCACCGCGCCGTAAACCACCCGCGTCCACAGGTCGCGCCCCAGCTGGTCGGTACCCAGCCAGTAGTGCGCCTGCGGCGCCAGGCGCTGAGCGCCGGGGATCCCCTCCAGCGGGTTAGAGGAGGTAAACCACTGTGGGGCAATGGCCATTAACAGGGCGGCGATCATCACCGCCCACGCCAGCCACAGGCCAGGCTGCAGGCGCACTCTACGCCACTCCGGGCGGCGGCGAACCGCGATGGTATAGTCGACCAGGCTCATTTCGCACCTCCGGTCTGTAAATGGAGTCGGGGGTCCAGTCGCGGCATGACCAGGTCGACCAGCAGGTTGATCAGGACGAAACCGAGGGCGGAGATCATCACCACCGCCTGTAGTACGGCGATATCCTGGTTATTGACCGCCTGCTGGGTCAGCTGGCCGAGGCCGCTGCGGCCGAAGACGGTCTCGGTGATCAGCGCCCCGGCAATCAGTTCGCCGAGCAGCAGCCCGGCAATATTCAGCGCCGGCAGCAGGGCATTCCCCATCACATGGCGCCAGAGGACGCCCGTTTCGCTCATGCCCTTGGCGCGGGCGACCGCGACGAAGGGCTGAACCGCCACCTGATCCATGCTGCGCATCAGGATCTGCGCCAGTGGGGCGGAAATGGGCAGTGCGACGGCGATAACCGGTAAAATCAGTCCTTCCAGTGGGCCGGGGTTGATTACCGGGATCCAGCGCAACTGAAACGAGAAGAGCTGGATCAGGGCGATACCCAACCAAAAGGTAGGTAGAGAGATAAACAGCACCGGTAGCGACTGCAGAAAATTGCTCAGCCAGCGCAGCCCCGGCAGCCGCGAGGCGAAAGCGAGGGCGAACGCCAGCGCCACCGCCAGCAGGAAGGCCGGCAGCGCGAGGCTTAAGGTATCCGGCAGGTTGCTGGCAATCAGACTGCTGACCGCCAGACCCGCCTGCAGGGAATAGCCGAAGTCGCCGTGCAGCATCGCCAGCAGCGTGTGCAGGTACTGGCGCCACAGCGGGCTATCGGCGCCGTAGGCCAGCCGCATCTCCGCAATTTGCGCCGGGCTCAGGCCGAGGTCCGGGTTCTGAAACTTGATCAGCACCGCATCCCCCGGCAGGACCTGCAGCAGGAAAAAGGTGAGGGTAAAGGCCGCCCACAGGACCAGCAGCCCCTGGCCGAATCGTCGCAGAAGATAAGCGCTCATAACCGGCCTCTTAGTGCTTGTCCAGCCACGCGCCGTAGAACGACGGACGACCGACGGCCTCGAAGCTGACGCCTTTGACCCACGGCGCGCCGGCGAACACCTGCGGCTCTTCGAAAATAGGGATCACATAGGCGTTATCGATCAGATAGCGCTGGGCGTCACCGGTTAACTGCAAGCGCTGCTGCGGCTCAACCGCCGCGGAGATGCCGGTCAGCAGGTCATTGAGCTTATCATCGCGGAAGCGCTGCACTTTATCGCTGGAGCCGCCTTTCTGCAGCAGCGCATCGCGGTTGTTGGGGAAGAACATACTTTTCACCACATCCGGGTCGGCGCGCCCCACTTCTGAGACGGTGAGCGGGGTTTTCTGCGGGTCGAGGTTATCCAGCGTACGGCTACCGGCATCCCCGGCTTTGACCGTCAACACCACACCCACCTGGCGCCACTGCTGGGCGATCAGCTGCAGCACTTCCTTATTCTGCGGCTGCGGCAGCGACTCATAGACGGTCAGCGCCAGCCGCTGACCGTCTTTGCTGCGAATACCGTCGGCGGCGGGCTTCCAGCCGGCGTCATCCAGCAACTGCCGGGCTTTGGCCTGGTCGAAGGTGAGTTTATCGCTGAGATTGACATAGCCGGCGGCAGAGCTGGCCAGCACGGAGGTGGCTTGCGGGTAGTTAGCGGAGAATAGCGTCTCCACCACCTGCCTGGCGTTGGTGGCATGGAGCAGGGCCTGACGCACCCGCAGGTCGGCGACCAGTGGGTTATCCGGGCGGAAGCTCAGACTGTCGTTGACCCCGCGGGTAGGGGCAGCGTAGATCTTAAATCCCTGATCGGTAGCCTGCTTTTCATCGTAGGCCTGCACCTGGCGAATAAAGCCCGCCTGACCTGCCAGCAGCGCGCCGATACGCACGCTGTCTTCCGGCGTCACAATATAGGTGATGCCGTCGAGGTTAGCGGGCCCCTGCTGGGCAATGTTTTTCTGCCCCCACTGGTAATCCTTGCGCGCCACCAGCGTCAGCTCGCGGCCTGGTTTTTCATCCTGCACGACGAAGGGGCCGGAGCCGATAATATGTCGGGCATCGCCCAGCTCTTCAAAATTACGCTGCAGGGTGCTGAGAGATACCAGACCGGAGCCGATGGTGGCGGTTCCCTGCAGGAAGCCCGGCGACGGCTTGTTGAAGTAGAATTTTACCGTCAGCGGGTCGATCACTTCGCTGCGCTGGTAGTTATTGATGACCTCCGAGACGGGCAGACGATGGGCTTTATCTCCCAGACCATAGGTATCGAAGTTTTTGGCGACGGCGGCGGCGTCCAGCGGTGTGCCATCTGAGAAAGTGACCCCTTTGCGCAGGTGGAAGGTGTACTCGGTTTTATCGGCATTGCTGGTCCAGCTCTCGGCGATCCACGGCTCAATCTCCAGCGTTTTCGGGTTCTGCCAGGTGAGCTTGTCGGTTATCTGATTGAGAATCCCGCCATTCGGGTAAAAGCCGCCGGCGGGCGGATAGAGATTGGTGTGCGGTTGCTGCTCCAGATAAATTAATGTGCCGCCTTTAACCGGCGTGTCGGCGGCCCAGACGGAAAAGGCGCCGGTGAGAAACAGCGCGGCCAGCGCGGGCAGGCGAAAATGACGATGCATGGTGAATTCCTTTGTTATCTATTGTGTTGCCATCATCGGGCGCGGCTAAAAACAAAGGAACCAAGGAATTGCGCTAAGCATTTGCGGAAATTGCATTTACTTCCCGGGTTGGGAAGCGAGAGGACGTGCCAGGGGGATCGCCTCTCCCGGACGGGAGAGGCGCGGGTGATTAGCTACGCAGATCGATAACCATACGGCCACGGATCTGACCTTGCTCCATCTCTTTGAAGATAGCGTTGATATCTTCCAGCGGACGCAGGGTGACTTTCGGCACCACTTTGCCTTCGGCGGCAAACTGGAAGGCTTCCACCAGATCCTGACGGGTGCCGACCAGCGAACCGACCACTTCGATGCCGTCCAGCACCAGACGCGGAATATCGAGGCTCATCGCCTCCGGCGGCAGGCCCACCGCGACCACGCGGCCACCGGCGCGAACGGCATCCACCGCCGAGTTAAAGGCCGCTTTAGCCACCGCGGTTACTACCGCAGCGTGGGCGCCGCCGGTTTTTTCCTGAATCACTTTCGCCGCATCTTCATTGCGGGAGTTGATGGTCAGGTCGGCGCCCATCGAGGCCGCCAGCTCCAGCTGTCCGTCGTTGACGTCGATAGCGATCACTTTGGCGTTAAACACATTCTTCGCATACTGCAGCGCGAGGTTACCCAGCCCGCCGAGGCCGTAGATGGCGATCCACTGGCCCGGTTTGATGTGGGAGACCTTGACCGCTTTGTAGGTGGTGACGCCCGCGCAGGTGATGCTGCTGGCGGCGGCGGAGTCGAGGCCGTCCGGAACTTTTACCGCGTAGTTGGCGGTGACGATGCACTCTTCCGCCATGCCGCCATCGACGGTATAGCCGGCGTTTTTCACCGAGCGGCAGAGCGTCTCGTTGCCGCTGTTACAGTAATCGCAGTGGCCGCAGCCTTCGAAGAACCACGCCACGCTGGCGCGGTCGCCCGGCTTCAGGGAGGTGACGCCCGGGCCGACTTTTTGTACCACCCCGATCCCTTCATGGCCGAGAATGACGCCGGTTTTATCGCCAAAATCGCCGTTTTTCACGTGCAGGTCAGTATGACACACGCCGCAGCATTCCATTTTCAACAGCGCTTCGCCGTATTCCAGCGGGCGCAGCGTTTTTTCCGTGACGTTAACCTGATGGTCGTGGGTAACAACAGCTGCCTTCATGCCTGTCTCCTTGTGGGGGAATTGATTAACTTAATTAATGCAATAGTACCCAATAAGGATTAGACGCTGAGCGGTAAAATACAAGGCGCTTAGTACAGAATGTGGCTTTTTGCTACAGAGATAGCACAAAATTCAGACAATATCGCTATATTTGGTAGGTAATAATATTGACGCTGAATGGTCATGTTTTTGTCATCACTCGAATCTATTGTTTTGCGCATCAATTTCTTATAACAACAGAGTGATACAACAATGCATCTGGTAAAAACCATCCTCACCGCCGGTCTGCTTTTGTCCGCCGCCGCCCAGGCCCACAATGTGCTGGAATTTCCCCAGCCGGAAAACAACCCGGAAGAATTTTACGCCGTCACTGAGATCCCGACGGGCGGGATCGTTAAGTACGAAACCGATGCTAAAACGGGGTTTATCGTCGCCGACCGCTTTCAGTCGATGCCGGTGGCCTACCCGGCGAACTACGGCTCGCTGACCCAGTCGCTGGCCGGGGATGGCGACCCGCTGGACGTGGTGTTTTATACCCGCGCGCCGATGGCCCCGGGCACGCTGATTAAGCTGCGGGCAATTGGTGTGCTGAAGATGGTAGACGGCGGTGAGAAAGACGACAAAATCATCGCCGTACCGGCCAGTAAAATTGACCCGACCTACGACGACATCAAGACCATCTCCGATCTGCCGAAAATAGAACAGCAGCGGCTGGAGGCCTTCTTCCGGGTCTATAAAGAACTGCCGGAGGGGCGTAAAAAGGTCGAGCTGGCCGGCTTTAATGACGCCGCGGCCGCGAAGCAGGAGATCAAATCGGCCTGGGAGGCCTGGAAGGCGAAGAACCCGCAATAATATTCATCGCGGGCGCTGTCCGCCGCCCGCGGCATTCGCTTTCACGATCCCTGTGGCGGCAAAATCACACGTCACACGTCACACGTCACACGTCACACGACAACGCTTATCCCACCATATTGCATCTTGACGCAGGATGAAGGAGATGGTTGTATTATACAACCATTTCATTTTCTGGACCCGCCGCTATGCCTGATACCCCTTAATCCAACAGATTCGTACCGCCTCGCGGTTAATGGTGCGCGAGCTGGGCTTTATGAGCACCACGCTGGCCGCCACCCATTATTCACCTTCGGCGGTGCACACCCTGCTTGAGGTATCGATGAGGGGGAGATGACGGCCGCGCAGCTGGTCACGTTGCTGGGACTGGAAAAATCAAGCGTCAGCCGGATGGTCTCTCGTCTGCTGGCGGCTGGTGAGCTGGAGGAGCGTCCTTGCGCGGAGGATGCGCGCGCTAAATCACTCGCCCTGACGGCAAAGGGGCACGATACGGTGGCGAAAATTAACGCCTGGGGGACCCGTCAGGTGGTGGAGGCGTTAGACCATCTGGATGAGACGCAGCAGCAAACTGTCGCCACTGGACTGGCGGCCTATGCCCGGGCGCTGGCGCAGTGTCGGGATAGCGCGCTCGCGGATACGGCTCCGCAAATTTCGCTGATGACCGGCTACCAGCCAGGGATGATCGGCCGGATAGCCCAGATGCACGGGGAGTATTACGCCCGTCATCATGACTTTGGCGCTTTTTTTGAAGGCAAGGTCGCCAGCGGCGTAGCGGAATTTGCCACCCGGCTCTCCTCCCCGGCCAACCAGATCTGGCTGGCGATCCGCGAAGGGAAAATCGTCGGCTCGCTGGCTATCGATGGCGAGGACCTCGGCCAGCAGGAGGCGCATTTGCGCTGGTTCATTCTCGATGACAGCTGCCGGGGAACCGGCATTGGCAGGCGGCTCCTCAGCGAGGCGATGGCTTTCTGCGATAGTCGCCAGTTTAGCGCGGTGCAGCTGCGGACCTTTAAAGGGCTGGATGCGGCCCGCAAACTGTATGAATCCTTTGGCTTCACGTTAATCCGCGAATGGCAGGGGGAGCAGTGGGGAAAGGTAATGACCGAGCAGCAGTTTACCCGGTCCGGAAACACCGGCTAAGGGCGTGGCGCCTTAGCCGGTGGGGGGACATGGAGATTACGTCAGTTGGTTAAGCAGGCGGGCAATCTCCTCTTGCCACTGTGCCTGCAGTGACGGCTTTTGATGTTTTGGCTTGCGGGCCATGTCGTCAGCCAGCCACTGCTCCAGGTCAATCAGCCGCGCCAGCAGCGCCTCCTCATCATCGTCAGCCCCGGCGGGTGTACTCTGCAAAGCGAGCCGACTGTCCGGGGCGGGCGCCACGGCCTGCAGACGGGCATAGACCTCCTCCAGGCTGTGCCACTCCGTTAGCCCGGCGCTGTCAATCAGCCAGAAGCGGTTACAGCTTTCGCTAATCAGCTGGCGGTCATGACTGACCAGCAGCACGCCGCCGGGGTAATCGCGCAGCGTCTGCGCCAGCGCCGCTTTACCCTCCATATCAAGATGGTTGGTGGGTTCATCCAGCAGCAGCAGACTGTAGCGCGCCAGCGACAGGCCAACGAACAGCAGCCGCGATCGCTCGCCGCCGCTGAGGGTGCTGACCTTCTGGCTATGTCTCGCCCAGCCAAACCCGGCGGCGATCAGCGCCCGTTTACGGGTGTCCGCCGACGGGGCAAACGGCGTCAGGGCCTCGAGCAGGCTGGCCTCGTCCGGCAACTGCGCCAGCGTCTGGTCATAGTAGCCGGGGTGCAACCGGGGATGCAGGCGCAGCCCCGGGAGAGGCGATGCGTTGTTCATCTGCTGCCACAGCAGGCGCAGCAGGGACGATTTGCCGCCGCCATTACGTCCCATGATGGCCACGCGATCGCCGCTGCGCAGGCGCGCCACGCCGGTGGTGAAGAGGGATGGCTGACCCGGCGCGGGCGAGACGGGAAGGGTGTCCATCTCCAAAAGGCGGTCGGCCGGCAGGGCGTCCCCCTGTAACACCAGGCGCCACGGCGGGCCGACGCTGAGCTCGGTCTGCTCGTCTTTCAGGCGGGCGACCTGCTTCTCCATCTGTTTGGCTTTGCGGGCGAGATCTTCATTGTCATAGACCCGACCCCAGGTGGCCAGCCGCCGGGCGCTGGCGCTGACCCGGTCGATCTCTTTTTGCTCCGCCTTATGACGTAACGCGGCGCTTTCATCCTGCTCCTGCAGTGCCTGACGGGCAGCGCTGCAGGGTAAGGCGAAGCAATGTAGCGTCTGGTCACGGAGGATCCAACTCGCATTAGTTACAGCATCCAGTAAGGTGTTGTCGTGTGACACCAGTACGAAACTCCCCTGCCAGGTTTGCAGGAAGCTTTCCAGCCACAGCAGGGTGGGCAGATCGAGATGGTTGCCCGGCTCATCCAACAAGAGCAGATCAGGCTGGCGGATCAGCGCCCGGGCCAGCAGCAGACGCGTGTGCTGGCCGCCGCTCAGGGTGGCGGTCTGCTGCTCCATCACCGCCGGGGTAAAGCCCATCTGCGCCAGCAGGCGCTCGGCCAGCCAGCGCTGTGCTTCCCGCGCGTCGGCGGGTAATGGGGCCAGCACCGCCTGCAGCAGCGACTGCGTATGCAGCGCCTCCGGCAGATGCTGTTCAACGCGGGCCATCAGACACTGACCGGCGAGCGAGACGCTGCCCGAGGTGGGCGCGAGGGTGCCGTCCAGCACCTGCAGCAGGGTGCTTTTGCCGCAACCGTTATGGCCGATGAGACCGATCCGGTCACCTTTCTTCAGGGTGAAGGAGAGGGAGTTAAACAGCGGCCCAAAAGCCGTCTCCACGTGGAGCGCATGGGCAGTTAGTAATGTACTCATAGTCAACTTACTCAAGAGTTACAGGCATGCAAATGCCTCGTCAAAACTCGCTGACGATAACCCGGTAAGCCGGAGAGAAGGGATTGCGTGAAGAGTCTTCGCTCAAGCCATAGTTATCGCAGCACGATACCGATAACGCTTGAGCTGGCGCAATTGCCTAAGGCATGTGAAACAATAAACATTTCACAATACAGCATGGGGGGCCTCCTTTTTTATTCAGTAAGTGGATGGGTGATGGCAGTGTAGTGGGGAAAGGGAAAGCGCGCCAGTGACAAAACTGGCAGGGGGACCCGCCAGCTGTCACCTGCGCCGCCTTTGTCTACGATGCCGGGTTGGCGCAGAGGGCTTATGTGTTTGCCAGAACATGGTTGCAGAACCATTTTTTTGCTGGCTCATTTACGGTGCCTCCACAGGGACGGTGGCGATCGGGCGGGCAATCATGATTGCCGTTTCACTGAGCGCATTCAGATCGCTTACCTGAGTACACTGGCGGGCCATGACCTGCGGATCGCCGTCCGGAAACCAGCCCTCATTGAATGACAGGGTGTAAAACTGGGTATGCCGCTTGACTTCACAGCGCCAGGCGCGGCCAAGATTGTTTCTGTCGATAAGCCAGCGGGGATCTTTCGCTTCAACAAAAATTTCATATTTAGAGGGTTGAGTGACATGTCGATCTGAATTCGTTTTGCTCCAGAAAATGGCAGTGTAAGAAATGTTGTGTTTACCGTACTGAATACTGGCATCCCGACCCGGGGTGACCTCCGGGTGGAGGAAAATAAATATCCCGGCGGCAATCAGTACCATCAGCGGTAATATAGGATGCTGTATCGGCCGCCAGGGGATTTTACGTACCGCCAACAGCCAGACCAGGGTAATAATAAACACGTAGAGCAGAGCGAAGAAAAATTTACTCGGTTCATAGATGACGACATCCACCAGATCGCCGGTGGCGGGCTGATACTGTTCCGCCCGCGGGGTGAGCATCCACATATCACCGCTGAAGAGGCACATTCCGGTGATGATGGCGATACCGCCGATAAGAAACAAGACAATACGGATCAGAATCGCATTCGCTTTATTCGCGCCAGGGGTTAATTTTAGCATTTCACATTCCGTTGTGAGGGGGTGAGAAACAACTATTTTGCACAGCGGAGGGCGCGCGGCAAATGCTATCCGTTTTATATTTTTACGATGAATGTATATAGGCGGAAAAAACGTTTCTGTGGCGGGAGGTATTATTCTGACGTTATTAATAACCGGGCCGCTATTTCGACCCGGTGACAGTGATTAAATCGAGGTGCGGCGATAATTGCGATATTCCGGTAACCAGAAATTATCGCTGATCGCTTGCAGCAGCGCTTCGGCGGAGGTTTTCACCGCCACGCCTTGCTCCTGGGCCACCTTACCCACCGCGAAGGCAATTGCCCGTGAGACGGTCTGGATATCCTTCAGCTCCGGCAGCACCGGACCTTCGCCGTTGTTGACCAGCGGCGAGTGCTGCGCCAGGGTTTCGCTGGCAGCCATCAGCATCTCGTCGGTGACCCGCGACGCGCCAGAGGCGATCACCCCCAGTCCAATACCCGGGAAGATATAGGAGTTATTGCACTGGGCGATGGGATACTGCTTGCCTTTCACGGTAACCGGGGAGAATGGACTGCCGGTGGCGACCAGCGCCTCGCCGTCGGTCCAGCTCAGGATATTCTGCGGCGTCGCTTCCACCCGTGAGGTTGGGTTGGAGAGCGGCATCACGATCGGCCGCGGGCAGTGCTTGTGCATCTCGCGGATAATCTCTTCCGTGAACAGTCCCGGCTGACCCGAGACGCCGATCAGGATGTTCGGCTTCACGTTGCGCACTACGTCCAGCAGGGACAGCGCCTCGCTGGTGGTATCCCAGCTCTGCAGCTGCTCACGCTTTTGCACCAGCTTGTTCTGGAACGGTAGCAGATTAGGCATGCCATCGGTTAACAGGCCGAAGCGGTCAACCATAAACACGCGCTGGCGGGCCTCTTCTTCACTGAGTCCTTCGCGGACGATCTGGGCGATAATCTGTTCAGCGATACCGCAGCCGGCCGAACCCGCGCCGAGAAAGACGATTTTTTGCTCGCTCAGCTGGCTACCGGCGCCGCGGCTGGCGGCGATCAGCGTCCCGACGGTCACCGCCGCGGTGCCCTGAATATCGTCGTTAAACGAGCAGATTTCATTGCGGTAGCGGTTGAGCAGCGGCATGGCGTTCTTTTGCGCAAAATCTTCAAACTGCAGCAGCACGTCCGGCCAACGGGCCTTAATCGCCTGGATCACGTCGTCAACGAACTGATAGTACTCGTCGTCGGTAATGCGTGGATGGCGCCAGCCCATATACAGCGGATCGTCGAGCAGCTGCTGATTGTTTGTTCCGACGTCCAGCACGATAGGCAGGGTGTAAGCCGGGCTGATGCCGCCGCAGGTGGTATACAGCGACAGTTTACCGATCGGGATCCCCATTCCGCCGATCCCCTGGTCGCCGAGGCCGAGAATGCGCTCGCCATCGGTGACCACAATCACTTTCACGTTGTGGTTCGGGACGTTTTGCAGGATGTCGTCAAGGTTATGGCGATTCTGGTAGGAGATAAAGACGCCGCGGGCGCGACGATAGATCTCGGAGAACCGTTCGCAGGCCGCGCCTACCGTCGGGGTATAGATAACCGGCATCATCTCTTCAAGGTGGTTGCCGATCAGGCGATAAAACAGGGTTTCGTTGGTGTCCTGGATGTTACGCAGATAAATATGTTTGTCGATTTCAGTTTTGAATCCCTGATACTGGATCCAGGCGCGTTCCGCTTGCTCTTCGATAGTTTCAACCACTTCCGGCAGCAGGCCGAGCAGGTTGAAATTGCTGCGCTCTTCCATACTGAAGGCGCTTCCCTTGTTGAGCAGGGGGAATTCAAGCAGAACGGGACCCGCGTAGGGGATGTACAGGGAACGGTTTTTCTTATGGGTAAATTGCATCGCACTAACTCCTTGATCATGACCACAGTCCCGGCGCGGCGATAAGCGAAGGGCGGGTGGAAAGCAGCGGGCAGAGTATAGAGCAGAAGGTCTTCAAGCGGGTAAACAAGCAGTCAATTGCCATAAAAAAACACCATCCTGGCAACAGGACGGTGTTGTTTATCATCACTCAGGCTGAAAATTAACCACCGCGGCGTTTGCGGCCGGTAGCATGGATGTGGTTGATGGTGGTTTCTTCATCGCCTTCCAGCACCACTTTTTTCTGCCGGGAAAGCTTATAGTTCAGACCGAGAAGATGACGTGCCTGATGGTTCGATTTCATTCTGACTCCTTTATCCTGTTCTGGTTTCAAGGGCAAACCCGGTAATGACCGGATGAAATGTAACCCAAAGTCGGCCGCGCGTTTTTTGTGCGGCCACAGGTAGGGTGGTCCATTTTCTCGGTAATAGCAACCCTGGGGAGCCAGATTAAGAACAGTCCTCCTTGCGCGCCGCAGGGGTCACCACTTCATCTCACCGGTATTAACTTTGGCGCTTAACTCCAGCGAGCTGGTCTCCGCCAGGCCCGGCCACTGTGCCTCCATCGCCTTGATCACTCCGGCCGAATCCGAATGCGTCTTCAGCGCCTGCTCGAACTGCTGGAGATAAGTTTTTGTAAAGCGCACCGCGCTGTCTCCCTCCGGCGGGGTGCCGAGATAATGGCCCGGGATCACCCGCTGCGGGTGCAGGGCGATCATCTGGTCCAGCGTATTACGCCATTGCTGACGACTGGCCGGCGTCTGGGTGTCGGCGGTCCAGAGATGCATACCCCACGCCACGCCGGTGCCGCCGAGGATCGTTTTGTTCGCCCGGATCCAGACGAACGCCGCGTAGTCATGCGGCTGCATGATGGTCACTTTCTCGCCATCGATGGTAAAGCTGTTGGCCTCCAGCGCCTGTGGGACATACACCTGCGTCGGCGCGCCGTCTTTCATTTGCGGGCCCCAGTACGCCAGTTTGGCCGCTTTGGTGGCTGCAATATGTTTGACGACCTCCGGCGTGGCGACCACCTCCGCCTGCGGGAAGGCTTTTACCAGCGGCTCAAGACCAAAATAGAAATCCGGATCGCCAGAGGTGATCACAATCCGCGATAGTGGTTTGCCGTTTTTCTTGATCATCTCCACCAGCTTTTCCCCATCTTTGACGCTGAACTGCGCGTCGAAAAGTACCGCTTCATGCGGACCGGAAACGAGGGTCGAGTTGACGGCAAAAAGTCCTTTTTCCTGCGGGTTGTAAGTTTGCAGCGTCAGAGGCGCCGCGAAGACCGCGCCGCTGAACAGGGCGGTAGCAACAGCAAGGGCAGATAATTTCATGATTTATTCTCAGTAACAGGTGAATGCGTTCCATTGTACGGATTTCGCTATTTGATAGAATTCCTGAAACAAGAGATGCTGAGTTTCATAAAGCGTGCAGATCAGGGGGAGTGATGGACAGGGTTATTGCTGCGCAGGTGTATCTGCGCATCTGCGAGCTGGGAAGTCTTAGCGCCGCGGCGCGGGCGCTGGGGATGTCGCGCCCGATGGTGAGCCGCTATCTGGAACAGATGGAGAGCTGGGCCGGCGCCCGGCTGATCCATCGCTCAACCCGGCGGCTGACGCTGACCCCGGCCGGGGAGAAGGTGTTGATCAAGACCCGCTGTTTGACGCGGATCGCCGATGAAATCGCCGGCGAGCGTCAGCGGGCCGATCCCAGCGGCACGCTGCGCGTCGCCTGCGCGCACTTTACCGCCATGCAGCTGATCTCCCCGCTGCTACCGGACTTTCTCGCCCGCTATCCACTGCTGCGCCTGGAGCTGGATATCAATAACCATCCGGTCAGCCTGATCGGCGAGCGTATCGACGTGGCCATTCGCATTACCGACAACCCGGAAGCGGGGGCCATCGCTCGTCGCCTCGGAGTGTGCCGTTCGCTGCTCTGCGCCGCGCCGCGCTGGATGCGCCAGCATGGACCGTTGACGACGCCCGACGATCTGCAACGACATAACTGCCTGCTATACAGCCATTTCGCCAGCCAGCACTGGCAGTTCAGCGATGCGCAGGGGCGGGAAGCGTCGGTGGCGGTGAACGGTAATCTGAGCGCAGGGATATCTTCATTGCTGCTGGAGGCGGCGGTTGCCGGATGCGGCATTGCGATGCTTCCCGAACTGGAGGCCCGGAGCGCGATTGCCAGCGGCACGCTGGAGGTGGTGCTTCCGGAGTGGACGCCGAAGGCGTTGAGCGTTTACGGCATCTATCTTTCCCGCGACTACCAACCTGACGGATTACCGCTATTTCTTGATGCGCTGCAGAGGCGTCTGGGAGAGGAGACTGGCCACGGCTGAGTCTTGGCGCTTCGTGCCCCGGCAGCACCGGCGGAAGGCAATCCCGCCGGTAGGCTGACGTTGAGCTTTATTCGTTGCCCCACTGATTAAGGAAATTAGCGATATCGTCAATGCGGTTTTCGTTAATGGCCGCCTCGCGGGCCATTTCTCGCTGCGCCTCTTCGTCAATCTCTTCGTTATTAGTTAACCGCGCAATCAGCAGTTGGAAATAGCGCGCCAGCGCATCGCGTTCTTCATCCTTTACCGGCGCAGCCGCTTCGGTCTCGTATTCGTCCACGATGTCATAAAATTTCAGGGGGATGTCATTACTCATCTGTCGTCCTCAGGGGTGGCGTCGGGGCCAGGGTTAGCGCACAGCGGCGGGCGGACATCATAGCATGCGGCCAGAGTAGCGGAGTGGAGGAAAGAAAAAATTGCCGCAACCGGGAGGCGAGGGGCCAGTATATAGCCGCAAGGGTTGGCCGGGAAAATACCGGCGCGCGCTGGCGCGCGTCGGTATGCCGGGAGGCTTAGACCACACCATCCCCGCCGTCAGAACACCACACCTGTCCGGAGGTATATGAGCAGGCATCGGAAGCCAGGGTGACATACAGCGGGGCGATCTCTACCGGTTGCCCCGGGCGCCCCATCGGCGTGTCTTTGCCAAACTGTTTCACCTTCTCGTCCGGCTGGCCGCCGCTGGATTGCAGCACCGTCCAGTAAGGGCCAGGCGCTACGGCGTTCACGCGAATGCCTCGTTTCGCCACCTGTTTAGCCAGCGATTTAGTGAAGATCGCGAGACAGGCTTTGGTCTGCGCATAATCGAGCAGGATCGGGCTGGGTTTATACGCCTGCACCGAGGTGGTATTGATAATCGCGCTTCCGGCCTGGAGGTGAGGCAGTGCGGCGCGGGTGATCCAGAACGGCGCGTAGACGTTGGTTTTGAAGGTAGCGTCGAAATCTTCGGTAGTGAGTTCCTCAAGGGTTTCACAGTATTGCTGACGCCCGGCGTTATTAACCAGGATGCTCAGACCTCCCAGCTGTTCCACCGCGTCGGCCACCAGCGACTGGCAGAAGGATTCGGAGCGAATATCACCCGGGAGGGCCACCGCGGTGCGCCCTTCGGCTTTGATCAGGGCGATAACTTCATCCGCATCCTTTTGCTCTTCGGGCAGATAGTTTATCGCGACGTCGGCGCCTTCGCGGGCAAAGGCGATCGCCACCGCACGGCCAATACCGGAGTCGCCGCCGGTAATTAACGCTTTCTTACCGGCCAGTCGCCCGGAGCCGGTGTAGCTGGTTTCACCGTGGTCCGGGGATGGCTCCATTTCCGCATCCAGACCCGGCGGGGTTTGTTCTTGCTCCGGGAACTCCGGACGTGGAGCCGTCTCTTCTGGCAACATGGAGGTGGGTAACTTCTTCATTGGCGGTTTTTCATCTTGCATAGTCATCTCCTTCAGACAGAACGGGCCAGCTCTAAGAATAGGTCAGCTTCTCCTGGCGACAGACCCTGGATGACTCGCAACATCGCAGTCAATGGCCAACCGTAGGCGTAACGGTATGCCTTAACCGACTGATCCTTGGCGTATTTCGGGGGATAGCGTTGCGTTATTATTGCTGACGTTAAATTAGGATTATTCCATCCTTAATCAAGGGCCAAGGGCTATTTTCGTAACGCGCATGATCTTTTTCTCAAGTTACGATGAAGGTGCTGCCTGAATAAACGATGAAGATGTTCATTCGCAAACCATGGCCTATAAGGTGATACCTCTTTAGGGGTAATATTCCTGGGGTTGTGTTGCGCGAGATAAAGAAATATTTATTCATTAAATCGTTTGCATTTTTTTACAAACGGCCGTTGGACGTTTCTGTTTTACCCGCCGGTGAACATAACCTACGTCAAATAAAGGAGTTGTGTGAGGTATATTTTATCTTGCCGCTTCGTTAGTAAAGCTTTATTTTGTCAGTGCGCGGATGGGTATCTGAAATTAATTTGACTCCTGCAGGCATTCCTCTAGTGTTAGATATCGAGGGCGATGATTTGTAACAGGGTCATTTTCCATTTACCAACCGATATTGATCAAACCAAAGGTGAAAATTATGGCAGAGCATAGAGGCGGTTCAGGTAATTTTGCAGAAGATCGTGAGAAAGCATCCGAAGCCGGTAAGAAGGGTGGTAAGAACAGTCATGGCGGCGGCCGTAAATCCGGTGACAGCTAGCGACTGATGAGCTGTGACGCCGACAAATCGGCGTTGAGACAAAACCTGTGGGCCAGATGGTCCGCAGGTTTCTGCATATTCAGGGTTTATTTATCTATAACGACATTCATTATCCGCGATGTGGGGAAACTAAAAGGTGAGGAGGAAATCGCCGCATCACTAGCAATAAAAGACGGCCGCAGCGGCAATAAATTAGCCGGACGGTAAAGACAGAAAATAACGGAACGGGACAATACGCAACGCTACTTTCTTTTTTATGCTTAGGCAAAAGAAAGTCATTTTCAGCGTAAGGTTTAGCGCCTGACGCTGCGGTCAGAGCGTCGATAAAATGGTCGCTCAATATTGTTCGGTCCTAAGGTAATAAAATGAAGTTGACGCCAGTGTTTATTAAGCGCTGTCATCTTGTCGCTGCCGTTATGTGGGTGGGTCTGGCGATACCCTCGTTGATCTGGTGGAAAGACAGCGTACTGTGGGTCATTCTCATCAGTATTTATGCCAATATTGTTGGCCATTTATCCGGATATAGCGCAGCGCGAGCTGACCAGGCGGCGGAAGAGAGTGAAGATTCCACGTCAAAATAAAAGGTTAATGATCAGAGGTGTATATGACGGATATTGAAAATTATCACAACTGGCTTCGCGATGCGCATGCCATGGAAAAACAGGCTGAGTCGCTGCTGGTGGCCACCATCAGACGCCTCGATAATGAACCGCAGTTACGCACCCGCCTTGAACAACATCTCTATGAAACCCGACGGCAATTGTCCGCCCTGCAGGATATCATCGCCCGCAATCATATTTCCCGCTCTGCGCTGAAGGATGCGATGAGCCGGGTGGCGGCGTTAGGACAGACCATTGGCATCATGCTGCCCGGTGATGAGGTTATTAAAGTGATTATCACTGCCTACGTTTTTGCCCATTTTGAGGTCGCCTGCTATACCGCTTTATTAACGGCGGCGAAAAGAGTAGGCGACCACAGCGCGATGCACACACTGGAGGGTATCCTGGCTGAAGAGAGAGGAATGGCTGATTGGCTGCTCCATTATCTGCCAGCGCTGACCGGGCAATATCTTATGGATACCGATATGCCTGGCGTTGAGGCCGGGCATTAAGCCGCCGGAGAACGCTATGGTCAAACGGCAAACCATCGCGCTCCTCGCCTCCGAGGAACAGGTTCCGCTGGTATTAACCGCCAGGCAGCAGGCGCTGGTGGACGCGGTAGCGAACAGGATGCTACCAGCGGAACGCAATCCCGTATCGCCTGTCGACAAACCGCGCGCGAAGGCCAGGGCGGGGTCCGGATCGCGCTGAGGCGGCTGACAGGGACGGGCAGAACGCGAGGTGAGAGTGATGCAACGGGAAGAGTGGTTTCACAGAGCGGTCATCTATCAGGTTGACAGTTCGCTCTTTTATGATGCCAATGGCGATGGTTTTGGCGATCTCGCGGGCATTCGCCAAAAGCTACACTACATTCGCAGCCTCGGAGCGACGGTGCTCTGGCTGACTCCGTTCTATCTCACTCCTCTGCAGGATGATGGCTATGATATCAGCGATCATCTGCAGCCCGATCCGCGGTTCGGCACTATCGCTGACGTGATTGAGCTGATTGCCCGCGCCCGCGAGCTAGGACTGCGGGTGATCGTTGAGCTGGTGATCCAGCACACCTCCGCGCAGCACCCGTGGTTCCAGGCGGCGCGACGCGATCCCCGGTCGCCGTGGCGGCCGTATTATCTATGGGCCGATCGGCCGCCGGAAAACGACGATCCTCCCATGTTTCCCGGCGTTGAGGAGAGCGTCTGGCGCTGGGACGAACAGGCTGGGCAATATTATCGCCACATGTTTTATCACCACGAGCCCGACCTGAATCTCGCCCATCCGCCGGTGATCGCTGAAATCGAAAACATTATCACCTTCTGGCTGCAGGCTGGGGTGTCGGGCTTTCGTCTAGATGCCGCGTCACATCTGGTCAAGCAGGCCGGAAAGGGCGACGAGACGCGCGGCTACCCGCTGCTGACCCATCTCCGGCAGGTTGTACAGCGCCTCAATCCCGATGCGATACTCCTGGGTGAAGTGGACGTCGCGGTAGAAGATTACCGTCATTATTTCGGCCAGGGCGATCGGCTGCAGATGGTGCTTAATTTCTGGCTTAACAAATACCTCTACCTCAGCCTGGCGCAGCAGCGCGCCGCGCCGGTGGTGAAGGCCCTGCAGGCGATGGTGACCCCGCCGGACGGGTGCTGCTTCGTCAACTGGCTGCGCAACCATGATGAACTGGATCTTGAGGGGATTGGCGAGCGCAACAAGCGCCAGGTTATCCGCACCTTTGCCCCTGATAAATCGATGTCCGTTTACCAGCGCGGCGTACGCCGAAGACTGGCGCCGATGCTGGACGGCGATACCCGACGCATAGCCTTAGCCCATGCTATCCTGCTGGCGCTGCCCGGCGTGCCGGTGATGCGCTATGGCGACGAGATTGGCATGGGTGACGATCTCTCCTTACCGGAGCGCTACGCGGTCAGAACGCCGATGCAGTGGTCAGCCGCGGCCAACGCCGGCTTTTCCCGGGCGGCGCGGGATGATTTGCCGGTAAAACCGGTGGCCAGCGGGCGGTTCCGCTACCAACGGATCAATGTCGAAACGGCGCTGCGCCATCCCAGGTCGCTGCTGCATCGGGTACGCAATATGGTATTGGCGCGCACGGAATATACTGAACCGGGATCCCTCCCTTTTACTCTCCTTACTCTAAAGCCCGACGCGGTGCTGGGCTTGCTCTATCGCAGCGAATCGCGGGAGGTACTGATGCTGGCCAACTGCAGCCAGCAGGCGGTAGAGGTCCTGCTCCCGCCGCTGGCCGAGGGCTACTGGAGCCCAATTCTGGAAGATAAGCTCTATCAGGATGGGCTGCACGGCGGGAAAGATGCGCGGCTGGCACTCTCCGGGTATGGTTACCGTTGGTTCAGCCGCAGCCTGAGTTAGCGCCGTTTTCCGGAACGACGGAACAACGCCCGCAGCGCCATCGTCGCCACCGCTACCCCGACGCCGGCGGCGACTTTACCCGGGAGATCGGCGCTGATGGTGACTGCTTTACGCCGTGCGCCATCGTTAAAGGGGCCGTGGCCCGGATGATTGCCGCGCACCGGCGTGAACAGGTCGTCCTGTTGGTCTGACGACTTTGGCTGACCGGTAAACTGTCCCTCCCACGCTTTTTTCACCATCAGCCGATCGAGCAGGCGAGGGAAGAAGACCTGGCCGAGGATCGACTGGATGGTGCTTTTTCCGACCCACAGCTCGTTGACCGGGCGCTGGATGACGCTGTAAATAGCCTCGGCGGCGACTTCCGGCTGATAGACCGGGGGCACCGGCTGCATGGCCTGATCCATTTTGTTTCGCGCCCAGCCAAACTGGGCGGTGTTCATCCCCGGCAGTTGCACCATGGTCAACTGGATGTGGCTTTTCTCATGCATCAGTTCGGTTCGCACGGCATCGGTAAAGCCGCGGATCGCCGCTTTCGCTCCGCAGTAAGCCGACTGCAGTGGGATTGAACGCCAGGCCAGCGCCGAGCCGGCCTGAATAATCACCCCCCGCTCCCGGGGGATCATGACCTCCAGCGCCGCGCGGGTGCCGTTCACGTACCCGAGATAGGTCACCTCCGTCACCCGGCGAAACTCCTCCTCGCTCATCTGACGAAAGGGCGCCAGCACGGTGGTCATGGCGTTGTTGATCCAGACGTCGATTGCCCCGAGGGTGGTTTCCACCTCGGCGGCGGCGCGCTGCAGCGCCCCGGCATCGACGACATCGGCGCTAATAGCCAGCGTTTTAATGCCAAACCGTTCACAGGCCTGTCGCGTCTCCTGCAAACCCGTTTCGTCTCGGGCGATCAGCGCCACGTGATATCCAGCGCGGGCGAAACGCAGCGCGGTAGCTTTGCCCGCTCCCGCGGTTCCACCGGTAATAACCATCACAGACATAGTGACCTCATTATGTTTTGGCTTTCACAATATTGACTGTACGGATCGGTTAATTATTTCTCACCAATGGCAATGACGAGGTGGGAAATATCCTGGAATAAGCGCAATGTGAATCAGGCGGCATCTCATGGTTAGTTTCGGCAGATCCTACATACTTCGGCGAAGGCGTTCTATAATTTGTAGGATCCCTGACAACCAGCGAGGAGGAAAAATGTTAATGTTGAACGTTGTTAACGGTGAAAAAGAAGAGGATGACGCCACTCGCGCTCCGGAATCAGGTGATAAACAACCGGAGCGTGATAAATAGCGAAGCCGATACTATTCCTGCTCAGGAATAATGGATATCTGGCCGTTACGCTCGAGAATAGCGAATTTGATCGCTTTCAATTCATAAATGCCATGGTGCTGCCTGGCCGCCAGCAGGATATCATCGACAGAGATATTGACGAGCTTAATCTTCTCGTCGATGACAGCACCATTTTCCACCACGATAACCGGCGTACCATCGAGAAAATTTTCTGCCTGAGCAAATTTTTTCTTAATATAGCCGAACAAAATATCAATACTAACCAGGGTGACGATAGTCAGCATCGACCCGGTAACCGAATAGTCTGTGCTGAGCATCGCCTGCTGGGTGGCTTCGCTGATAATCAGCAACAGTATCAGGTCAAAGTTGGTTAATTGCATCAGGGTTCTTCTGCCGGCAATCTTAAAAATAATCAACAGGATCAGATAGATTGCTGCGGCTCTAAGGACCATTTCCATAGCGACTCCTACGGATAGACAAACTGCTGCCAGGTTACAGAATAGCGATCGTTAACTACCGCCTGCAGAGAGATATTACCGGCCGTTTTTGGGGTAACGGCTAACCACACAGATATCGGTGAAGGCGGGTTCGACCGCTGATAGACGAGATGTAATTTCCCGTCGGCGCTATACATTTTATCCGGCTGCGGACGGATATCACCGATCTGGTAGCGGGTTAATAACGGGGCGGCGAAGCTGATAATGGTGTCGCTGGCCGTATCCGGTTTAATCTGAATATTAAGCTCGGTTTCACTCATCAGCCTGGCATAGCGCTGATAATCGACGCTTAATTCGCCTCCGCTGGTTTCCCGGTGTGCTTCACTGAAATAACCGGAGGACCACAGGCCGCTTAACGCGGTAAGAATGATGAGACTCAAAACAATTATCCCATAGCGGCGGAAGCGATATTCAAAGCGTAAGGAGCGTTCATTCTCATCGACGATAGGACAAGGCTGTTGATTCTTAATCATTAATATTTTCCCCGCGTTTCGTTTCGCCAGGAGCGTAACGATAAGGACATTCTTATATTAGACGATATCAGAACAATTGACTTTGTAAAAATGGCCAGCCTCAGCCAGGCTTTATTCTCATCGTCAGCAAAAAACGGAGGCATGATGAAAAAACTAGCATTGGCCATGGCATGTCTGTTTGCCGTAGGTGTCGCGCAGGCGGACGATAAGGGAGGGTTTAGCCAGAATGCCGCGCCGCCGCCGCCGCACAAACTCGATGACGGCTATCGCGGCGTCGAGGATGGCCGGATCATGACCGTTGAGCAGGCGAAAACCATGCACGATGGCGCGACCGTTTCGCTGCGCGGCAATCTGCTCAAGCGGCAGGGAGATGACCGTTATCAGTTTCGTGATAAAAGCGGCACCATCACCGTTATTATCCCGGTCGCCGCGTTTAACGAACAACACGTAGAGCCAGACGATCTGGTCAATATCAACGGCAGTCTGGATCGCAAAATGACGCCGCCGGTCGTGCGAATCGATCGTCTGCTCAAGCAGTCGCCTAAGTAAGCGGAGCACGTCGATATGAGCACCTTTTCTCACTCGCAAGACGAAGAGCGCGGTAAGCAACCTGCCCGTGAGGCGCCCGGGGAGCAGGGCGAAGTTCCGCGTAAACGGGACGACAGCAAGGATGACAAATCCGATCCCTGGCATCCGCAGGATGGCCGATAGCGTCACCAACGACACGAAAACCAGGGGAACGTGGGAGCCAGAGGCTGCAAAAAGACGCAGCTTCGGCATCACGCACTATACTTTTTGTTCGACATCACTACAGGAGGAATCAAATGGCGATTCATAAGAAAGGGCTAGCGCACTGGGAAGGCGACCTGAAGCATGGCAAAGGCACCGTGTCGACAGAAAGCGGGGCGCTGAGCCAGCAGCCCTACGGATTTAACACCCGTTTTGAGGGGGTGAAGGGCACCAACCCTGAGGAGCTGATTGGCGCTGCACATGCCGCCTGCTTTTCGATGGCCCTGTCGCTGATGCTCAGCGAAGAGGGATATACCGCAACGTCTATTGACACTACCGCAGTGGTCACCCTCAATAAAACCGACGGCGGCTTTGCGATTACCGATATCGCGCTGCAAAGCCAGATCGTCCTGCCGGACGTGTCTCCGGCGGCGTTCGATGAGATCATCCAGAAAGCGAAAGCAGGCTGCCCGGTATCGCAGGTGCTGAAGGCCAACATTACCCTCGATTACCAGCTGAATCCGTAAGCCGTCGTGCCCGCGTGCTGCGGGCACTCTTTCCGCAATATCTCTCCCAATGCTGTCCAACAGTGGTATCTTTTGTCCTTTAGTTGCACGTAAGGGATACCATCATGATCGGCATTCGCCGGATGATCGAGGCGCAGGTGCTCGGCCTGACCGGCATGGCGCTAAAAGAGATCGACTTTGAACGACCCAAAGGAGAGCCGGGGCTGTTTGGTCCCCAGTCGGCCATCTGGCAGGTGCACGGCGATTTTACCTCGATGCTCTGCGGCGGCATTAGCGCGCTGTTGCTGCAGATGCTGCATCCTCTGGCGCTGGCCGGCGTCTGGGATCACTCTCGTTTTCGCGAGGATATTTTGGGCCGCCTGCGCCGCACCAGCCAGTTTATTTCTGCCACCACTTTTGCCACTACCCCCGACGCCGAACGGCTAATCGCCAAAGTACAGGGGATCCATCAGCGGATCGCCGGGGTGGATAAGGACGGAACCCCGTATCAGGCGAGCGACCCGGCGCTGTTAACCTGGGTGCACGTCGCCGAGTGCAGTTGCTTTATGGCCTCCCACCTGCGCTACAAGCGGACGGTGGTCAGTCCCGAGCGCCAGGAGGACTATTTTCGTGAGTCGGCGGAAATCGCCCGGCGGCTGGGGGCTCGGGATATCCCTCAGACACCGCAGGAGGTGGCGGACTATCTCGAGGCGATGCGCCCGCGACTGCGCTGCGACGAACGTACCCGGGAGGTAGCCGAGGTGCTGCTCTCCACCCGTCTGCCGGGGCGGATGAGCCAGCCGGTCGGCCGGGTGATGATGAACGCAGGAATTGACCTTTTGCCGGAATGGGCGCAGGAGATGCTGGGATTGTCGCTCACGCCGCTGCAGCGGCGCACGACGCGCCTGATGGTGCATGGCGTGGCCCGCGTACTGCGCGCCTCGGTACGCAACGGCGCCTGGCATTGCGCCATGCGCCGGATGACGGAGGCGTGATTCAGTTCGCTTGGCCCAGGTGACCGGCAATCAGCGCCTGCAGACTGCCATCCGCCCGCCACTCGCTAAGCGCGTCGTTTACCGCGTGAAAACGGTCCACGTCCGCCCGGGCGACGCAGATGGCCTGCTGGATCTCGGTAAAATTATCCGCCAGTACCCGCACCCCGGCGTGCTGACGGGCTGTCGCCTCCAGCGGCTGGCGGATGCCGGCGACCATATCCCCTTCACCGGCGAGGAAGGCGTCGATTGCCTCCTGCGAAGAGGGAAGGCGATGCAGGCTGGCGTGCTGCAGATGGCGGGTTAGCCATAGATCGTATGCGGCGTTTTGTCCGACGTTAATGGTGGTTGCCGGGCGATCCATGTCGGCCACGCTCTGGCAGGGCGAATCAACGCTGACCAGCGCGGTACCCTGGATGGTGATATAGGGCGAGGTAAAGCGCAGGGTGGCTTCCCGCGCCGGATCGATGGCCAGAAAGGCAATATCCCAGTGCTCGCCACCGGCGTCAGCCACCACTTTACCCGCGGCAGGATAGGGAACGAATTCGGCGCTGACGCCCCAGCGCGTCGCCAGCCGATGGCTGAGCTCGACGGTGATGCCCGCGGGCTTTCCTGTCTCCCCGAGATGGGCCAGGACCGCATTGCCCAGATTAATGGCGAAACGCAGCCGGGATGGTTTGTTATGTGACATCGCTGACTCCTGTGGTGGCTAAGCTAACGTGGCCCGACCTGTGGCCACCCTTCAAAAGATAGTTCATAGGCGCAAGGTTGCAGCGTTCCAACGGCACATACAGTAAATAGTCATTACCGACCGCCGCGATATCGTTAAACGGCAAGGCAATGGCTTTTATATTGTTAAGCATAAACTCAGTTTGTCAGTTTATTCTTCCCGCTCACAAAGGGAGAGAAATAATGACACAACATAATTTTGAAAATGATAATAAATATCATGAGCGTTCGGTGCAGGCGCGAAAGAGTACCCTTGTTAGCGTGGTGGTTAATATTTTCCTTTCTGCCTTACAGGTAGTCGTGGGAATATTTTCCGGCTCTCAGGGATTAATTGCCGACGGAATGCACTCTTTTTCCGATCTGGTCGCCGATGGCGTGGTATTGATGGCGAATAAAAAGAGCCGTCGACCGTCTGACCACGATCACCACTATGGCCACTGGCGCTATGAGAACGGCGCCTCCCTAATCATCGGCGCGATGCTGCTGCTCGTCGGGGGTGGCATGCTATGGTCCGCGGCGGGCCATCTCGCGCAACCGCAAACTATTCCGCCGGTGCACAGCGCGGCGCTGTGGATGGCGCTGGTGGCGCTGGCCGTCAAGGAGGGGCTGTTTCGCTATATGCTGGCGGCCGCCAGGCGGCTGAATTCGTCGCTGCTTATCGCCAATGCCTGGCATGCCCGCTCTGACGCCGCATCCTCCCTGGTGGTGGCCCTGGGGATTATCGGTAATCTGGCCGGGTTCGCCTGGTTCGACCCGCTCGCCGCGCTGGCGGTGGGGCTGCTGATTGCGCGCATGGGCTATCGTTTCGCCGTCAGCGCGCTGCATGATTTAATGGACCGTGCGGTTGATGAAGAGATGCAGCAGGCGATCGCCGATACGCTGCGAACCACGCCGGGCGTGGCGGGCCTCCACGATCTGAAAACCCGTAAGGCGGGGGATCTGGTGCTGGTGGATGTCCATCTCGAGGTGGCTGGCGAGATGTCGGTAGCCGAAGGGCATCAGATTGCCCGTCACGCGCGGGAGCGGGTGCTGGCGCAGCATCCGGTGCTTAATGTGATGGTGCATCTCGATCCCTGCGAAGCGCAGGGGTTGACGAAAGCGGTCTGATACACCCGGTAGCATAAGCGGAAAAATGAATTGGCTCAGCGGTTATTTTTTCTTCTGAGCCATTATTGCTGGCGCATTGATTGCCTGAAATATAAAAAAGGCCCATACTAAAAACGCCATTACCATCGCTAAATAATGGCGCAGATCTGCCCATCGCAGTTAACGATAAAATAAACCAATCGGCTCATAGATAATCTCTATTCTGTATTCAGAGATAATGACCAGAGCGGTAATTCAGGAAGTCAGACAATGATCATTCGGCCAGAACAACACTGGTTTCTTCGCCTATTTGACTGGCACGGCTCCGTGCTGTCGAAAATCATCTTTCGCCTGCTGCTAAATGTGCTGATGTCGATCATCGCCATTATCAGCTATCAATGGTACGAACAGCTGGGGATCCACTTAACCGTGGCGCCGTTCAGCCTGCTGGGGATTGCGATTGCGATTTTCCTCGGCTTTCGCAACAGCGCCAGCTACAGCCGCTTCGTCGAGGCGCGCAATCTGTGGGGGACGGTGCTTATCGCCGAACGCACGCTGGTGCGTCAGCTGCGCAATATCCTGCCGGCGGAACACGATGCCCATCGCCGCATCGTCAGCTATCTGGTGGCCTTTAGCTGGAGCCTGAAGCACCAGCTGCGCAAAACCGATCCGACGGCTGACCTGCGGCGGTTGCTACCGGAGGAGAGGGCGACGGAGATCCTCGCCAGCTCAATGCCCACCAACCGGATCCTGCCGCTGGCCGGCAACGAAATTGGCCAGCTGCGGGAGGCGGGCAAGCTCAGCGACATCACTTACGGGCTGATGGACAACAAACTCGACGAGCTGGCGCACGTGCTGGGCGGTTGTGAAAGGCTGGCCACCACCCCGGTGCCTTTCGCCTATACCCTGATCCTGCAGCGTACCGTCTACCTGTTCTGTACGCTGCTGCCGTTCGCCCTGGTTGGCGATCTGCACTACATGACGCCGTTTGTCTCGGTCTTTATCTCTTACACCTTTTTATCGTGGGATTCGCTGGCGGAAGAGCTGGAAGATCCGTTCGGCACCGCAGCCAATGACCTGCCGTTGAACGCGATGTGCAATACCATCGAGCGCAATCTGCTCGACATGACCGGTCAGCATCCGCTGCCGGAGACGCTGCGTCCGGACCGTTACTTCAATCTGACCTGAGCCTGGCCCACCGGGCGGTTTCGCTGCCCGGTCATCACTTTCCGTAGCAATTTATCCGTCACAGCACCGCGGTGAAAACCGCAA
Organism: Klebsiella sp. KPN54798; assembly: GCF_021184225.1. Classification (NCBI taxonomy): domain Bacteria; kingdom Pseudomonadati; phylum Pseudomonadota; class Gammaproteobacteria; order Enterobacterales; family Enterobacteriaceae; genus Klebsiella; species Klebsiella sp. KPN54798. The sequence continues at coordinate 2,575,972 of NZ_CP089234.1, forward strand.
AATTTGCAAATAAGTTAAATTTAACACCTGATAGATAACATCAATTATACAGAATTGTGGTGTATGTTATTATTCAGTTAACAAACGCAGTACCTACGCTTTCCCATCGTACTATCCTTGAGAAACAGCATTCTTTTCAGGTGACGCCATGCGATTCACGCTTCGTCGCCGGGGTTGTCGTACGCCTTTTTCGGCTAGAGACAGCCAGAACAGAGCAGCAGGAGTAAAGAGATGACCAATAAAAGACGCGCGGTTCCCGGTGTTCACCCCTATGACGGTCCGGCAGGCGGGTGGGGCGCGTTGAAGGCCACGGCCATCGCCGTGCGCACCCAGATGGATGCCTTTGAGGCGCCCGCCACGCTGCTGCGTACCAACCAGCCGGACGGTTTTGACTGCCCGGGCTGCGCCTGGCCGGATAAAGAACATAAATCGACCTTCCAGTTTTGCGAAAACGGCGCCAAAGCCGTGACCTGGGAGGCGACCACCAAACGGGTGACGCCCGCATTCCTCGCGGCAAATACCGTATCTTCCCTGCTGGCAAAAAGCGATTTTGAACTGGAGGGCTACGGCCGCTTAACCCATCCTTTGGTTTACGACCGGGACAGCGATACCCTGCGTCCGGTGGCGTGGGAGCAAGCCTTCGCCCGTATCGGCGAGATCCTCCGCGGCCTGCAGCCGGATGAGGTTGAATTCTACACCTCTGGCCGAGCCTCCAACGAAGCGGCGTGGCTGTTCCAGCTGTTTGCCCGCGAGTATGGCACTAACAACTTCCCCGATTGCTCCAACATGTGTCATGAATCCACCAGCGTGGGCCTGCCACAGTCGATCGGCATTGGTAAAGGCACCGTCTCCCTCGACGATTTTGACCAGACCGAGCTGGTGATCTCCATCGGCCATAATCCGGGCACCAACCACCCGCGGATGATGGGCACCCTGCATGAGCTATCCCGCCGCGGCGTGCCGATTATCGTTTTCAATCCGCTGCGTGAACGGGCGCTGGAGCGTTTTGCCGATCCGCAGAACGTGATGGAGATGGCGACCCGGCGCTCGACGCCGATCGCCTCGACCTACTACCAGGTACGGGCCGGCGGCGACGCGGCGGCGCTGAAAGGGATCGCCAAAGCGCTGCTGCAGCTGGAGGAGGAGCAGGGCAATGTGCTCGACCACGCGTTTATTGCCCAACATACCCAGGGATTCACCGCCTTCGCCGATGACCTCCACGCCACCCGCTGGCAGGACATCGAACAGGAGTCTGGCCTGACGCGCGAATCCCTGAACCAGGTTGCGGCGGCTTACGCCAAATCCAGGGCCACCATCGTCACCTACGGTATGGGCATCACCCAGCATAACAAAGGCACCTCCAACGTGCGTCTGATTGCCGACCTGCTGCTGATGCGCGGCAATATCGGCAAGCCGGGGGCCGGGATCTGTCCTTTGCGCGGTCACTCGAACGTCCAGGGTAACCGCACTGTCGGGATTAGCGAAAAACCCTCCGCGGCTTTCCTCGACAGCCTGCAGCGGGTGATGGGGATTACGCCGCCGCGGCATCATGGCCACGATGCGGTAAAAGCCCTGGAGGCCATGATCGCCGGCGAAGCCAAAGCGCTGATCTGCCTTGGGGGCAACTTCGCCGTGGCGATGCCGGACCACGAACGCGCCTTCCCGGCGATGCGCGGCCTTGAGCTCAGCGTTCACGTCGGCACCAAGCTCAACCGCTCACATCTCCTGACGGCGAAAGAGACCTTTATTCTGCCGTGTCTGGGCCGCACCGAGCTTGACCTGCAGGCCAGCGGCCGGCAGTCGATCACCGTCGAGGATTCGATGTCGATGGTGCATGCTTCGTCGGGCAAGCTTAAGCCCGCCTCGCCGATGCTGCGCTCGGAGCCGGCGATTGTCGCCGGTCTGGCGAAGGCCACCTTGCCCGCCAGCAAAGTGGACTGGCAGTACCTCGTGGAAGACTACGATCGCATTCGCGATCTGATCGAACAGACCATTCCAGGGTTCGAGAATTATAACCAGCGCATTCGCCATCCTGGAGGCTTCCGCATGCCGCTGCCGCCGACCGAGCGCATCTGGCCTACCGCCACCGGTAAAGCCATGTTCTCGGTATTTAAAGGGGTGCATGAGAACGTGGTGGTGGAGGGTGAGGACGTGATGCGCCTGGTGACGCTGCGCAGTCATGACCAGTACAACACCACCATCTACGCGATGGATGACCGCTACCGTGGCGTCTTTGGCCGCCGCGACGTGCTGTTTATGAACGAGCAGGATATGGCCGCCCAGGGGCTGGAGCATGGCGATCGGGTGGATATCCATACCGCGCTGCCAGACAGCGAGCTGACGCTGGAAGATATCACGGTGGTGGCCTACGGCATCGCGCCGGGCACCGTCGGGGCCTATTATCCGGAAGCCAACGTGCTGGTGCCGCTGAACTATCTCGATGAAGAGAGCGGCACCCCTTCGTATAAGTCGGTTCCCGTTCGTCTGACGCTGCGCTCGAAAGAGATCCGTCCGCTGGCCGGCGGGCGCTAAAAAGGTATAGCGCAGAGCGGCGTCGCGCCGTCCTGCGCCCCGCAGCACCTCGTGGTGTCCTCGCTTGAATTTATCGCTAGCGAAACTAACATTCTGGTAACCTGTGCGCGGCCCCGGGGGTGAACGGCGGGGTTCAAACGGGAAAGAGAATGGATATTAAGCAACTCAAGTATTTGATCGCGCTCGATCAGACGCGCCATTTTGGCCAGGCGGCGGCGGCCTGTCATATTACCCAGCCGACGCTCTCCATGCGCATTCGTAACCTGGAAGAGGAGCTGAACCTGACGCTGATCCAGCGCGGCCAACGCTTTGAAGGTTTTACCCCAGAGGGAGAGCGGATCCTGGCCTGGGCGAGGGCGGTGCTGGCCGCTCATGACGGCCTGGCGGCAGAGGCGGCCATCTGTCGCGGGCAGATGGTCGGCCAGCTGCGGGTCGGTATGGTGCCGCTGGCGAGCCTCAATCCGATGCAGTTGATTAAACCCCTGGCGGAGAAATATCCGGCGCTGCAGTTCAGCCTGTTGTCGATGACCTCGGAGCAGATTATCGATGGCGTCAGCCGTAATCAGCTGGATCTGGGGATCTGTTATCTGCAGCATCTGGATGAAGGTCAGTTCAAGATTGCTCGCTTGCCGCAAACCCGGATGGGACTGCTGCACGATAAACGCCATTTCGACTTCAGCGCCGGGACGCCGGGATGGGAGACGCTGGCGACGCTGCCCCTCGGCTTTCTGACCAAGGGGATGTATTACCGGGAATCGATTGAAATCAGCTTTAAGGCCAAAGGGCTAACGCCAAGGTATGTCTTTGAAAGTGATTCGACGTTTCAGATTATCCAGGCGGTGCAGGCGGGGATCTGCTGCGCCATTATGCCGCTTAACAACGGCCTCGAAGCGCTAAGCGATAATCTTGAAATTCTGCCGATCGCCGAAACCCATGTTGATTCACAGCTGGCGCTGATTATGCGCCAGCAGGAACCAGTCTCGACCCTGGCGGAAAAATGCTTCACCGAGGCGCAGGGGATATTTGGCTGAGGCCGGGCCGCCGACCTGGCGGCTTGTCACTAAAATGCCTAAACGCCCCTCTGATGGGAGAGTGTCAATATAGCCCCGGTGATGCTGGACCGTTGGTAAAAGTGGTATTGCGGCGCCGCTTAATGCTGTCCAGAAGTTACAAGCCTTAATGACAATTTTTTATCCCTCCTGCAGTACACATCACAAATATTAACTATGGCAACAGCCGTCATTTAAGTTAACAACAACCGATATGTATTACTCCATAATGATATATTAGGCTGACTTCCTGGTTAGATTATGATGCATTAATGTCATGCCGGCATATGAATTCTTAAATGAATATGTCTGAAAACTAATAATATCACGGACTGTTTACATGTCATCTCATACCAACATTGTACAAGAAAAGGCTTTGCAACTGATGCAAAGCATTGGTCAAAATACCTACCTTAAGTCAATCATGAGCGGTATGATGCTCATATTGCCAGTAACGATCATGAGTTCTGTGGCGACTTTGGTTAAAGTGTTTCCGTTTGCTCCATATCAGGATTTTTTGTTACGACACAACTTAACTCGCTTCTTTGATATCCCGATTACCTTCACGAATAATTTTTTGGCCGTGATTGTCGCTTTCTCCGTTGCCTATACGCTAGCGAAAAATTTCGATGTTGATGGCTTCATGTCAGGCCTGATTTCAATGATCTCTTTCTTTATTTTAACGCCGTATGATCTCGGTGAAATAGGGCCGTTAGCTCTTTGAGGTTGCTAAAAGAACCAAACTGAATAACATTCATTCGGTCTTCGGGGATTGTGCCCGCGAACGTTTCGCCTATGGCGGAGACATTGTCGCGTTGGCCCGGTCGCAAGTGTATCAGTTTGACTCTGCCGCTATTTATAAGAAAACTATCTTTGATTTTATCAATGATATTCGTCCCTGTGGTGGTGTGACGGAAACTGCGCCATTTATGGGAATTAAGACTAATGGAGTCGGCGGGGAAACGGGCCCCCTGGGCTGGCAACTGGTATTACCTTATTTGATAGCCATTCACTATCGACATTATGGCAATGTCAATCTGCTGGCCGAAAGCTTGCCATTTCTTGAGAAGCAGATCCTCTCCCTGGAAATGCGCGACTTTGATGACCTGGTGACCTGCTGCCTGGGTGACTGGGGAAGCCGCGTTCATGATATGCGTAATTACAAAAATGGCTCGCCAGCTCTCCATTTCACCAGTGCTTGTTTCTATTATTATCATTTGTTAATTATCGCAAAAATATGTGATGATCTTGGCTTTAAAGAAAAATGGCTAAAATATATTGGCAAGGCCAATAAAATTAGAGAGAAAATTTTATCACTCTATAAGAATACGGATGGCAGCTTTGCCGATCGCAGTCAGACCAGCTTTGTTTTTGCAATCTACTTCGATTTGTGTGATGATATCGAGAGTTCATTGAATGCATTGATCGATCTCATCAAAAAAGAGCAAAATGTTATCACTTGTGGGATTTTTGGCCAAAGTTTTGCCTATGAAATATTTCATCGCTATGGTCATAATGAATTAATCCTTGAATGGTTAAGAGTCGAAGCCGGATTCAAGAAAATGCTTAAAAATGATGCCAGCACATTGAAGGAATTTTTCGGTGATAACCTGAATGGTTCGAATAATCATGCGATGTTCAGTTCTTATTCCAGTTGGCTATTTCAGGCTTTGGGCGGCATTACCGTCGCTGAGGAGGCGGTTGGTGCTGATGTTATTTTAATCAGTCCATCCTTTACTGACACGATTAACTTTGTGGATTGCTGGCATCAAACCATCAGAGGGCGTATTGAGTGTCGCTGGCGGCGCTATAAAAAAGGCATAGAATTAGTCATCAAAGTGCCATTTAACCTCAAAAAATGCACTCTTAAATTACCAAAAGTGTATCAACTTAATAAACAATTACCTGCGCCGATAGACTGTGATACCTATCATCACTTTTATGACATTACCGATGCAGGTGAGATAAAAGTACTATTGTAATGATAGTGCATACCCAAACGTTCGCTCCAGTTAGGTACTTTTATGTTACACCATGATATTCATGAAAAGCTACTGGCTTATACCGATAGAGAACTCGAACTGCTTCGCGCTAACTATCAACTGTGTCATAAATTCAAAAGCCATATGGAGCGAAGGTTTTTCAAAGACAACTACATTCATATTGAAAAGCAGACCCGATTTACTAAAATTCCGTTGCATTCTCATGGCTTTATCGAGCTTATTTATATATATCAGGGTAAAATGCATCAGAAGATTAATGAAGAAAGTCTCACTTTAGGTAAGGGGGAGATCCTGCTTATCAACCAGTTTGCCAGACACGAAATTGAAGCCGCAGGGCAGAATGATATTATCATCAATTTTATTATTAAGACCGAATTTTTCGGTCGACTCATGTCCCTTTTTGACGAAAATAACATCATTTCCCGTTTTATCCTTTCAGCAATTAATGGCAGAAAAAAACATGGAGAGCATATTCACTTTAAAGTGGGGGAAATCGACGCAATTCAAAACATTATGCATGTCATCATTAGCGAGATCTACAGTAATAACCACTTAAAAGAGATACGCGTCAATTTCCTGGTGGGACTGTTGATGACCGAACTGCTCTCGAATGTGCAAGCCAGCGATTACCATATCAACGGCAGTTACAATGAATCACTTGCCATGGCCGTGTTGAGATATATTGATACCGATTATAAAACTGCCAGCCTGAAAGAGATCTCCTGTCGTTTAAATCAGCCTAATTATAAGGTGAGTAAACTGATAAAAGACTTCACTGGTAAGAACTTTAGCGATTTGTTGGTTGAAAAACGCCTGGATGTGTTGATCCATCTCCTTAAGCATACTAATCACTCTATTATTGATGTTATTAATATGACGGGTTATGAAAACGCCTCGCATTGTTATAAGGTATTTAAAGAGAAATATAATATGAGTATTAAGGAGTATCGTGATCTGAACTCCTGAATAGTAAATTGGCTCACAGCGTTCATGCTATTGCATGTTTTTGTAATAAGTAAAATCGGCAACAACCGATATATAAAAAGGCAAGCTGGGTTATAACACGGGTGGCATTCTTTAAATAAAATCAGATAAGCAATAAAAATAATAATTTTATTTATTTTATATCTCTTACCCGATGGAGTCTGAAGAATGAACCCCAGAATTATTATTTCAGGTGTTATCTCATGTTTTCTGCCTGCGACCTTATGCCATGCGGCCAATCTAAGCGACGACGGCAGCTTCCAGTTAAATGGATATGGCATGGTGGCTGGAGATTTTCAGAGCGAACTAAACCGTCCCAAAAACATGTCGTTGCATACCGATCCCACCGGACCTAATCAGGATCCTCGTGGCAAAATGGGCGATTTGGGAAACAGTTTCTGGCACGATTACTGGACATCGCTGGCTATCACTAAAAAATGGCAGGGGCTGGCTTCTCCCGAGCAATGGGCTGATTACACCTATGAAATGGTGGGTTACGGCGATAAAACGGTAGAAACGGCACAGAATTATGGGCGCTTTGGTGGGCTCTCTTTTCTTCCCGAGGGCGCAAACATTTGGGCTGGGCGTCGTTACCTCGATCAACGTATTAATATCTTCGCTTACAATACCAAAGAAGTACATATTGATTCCGGCCTCGGTTATAACAGTAAGAATTTTGATTTGAACGTTGGTACCGACCAGATCGACTGGTCCAGCGATACCGCGCCGCAGGCGATAGAAGGCTCGCGGCGCATCGTTGATATGGCTTATCGTATCGATCAGACAGAGCTGGGTATGACCTATGTTAAAGAAATTGATGACCCATTGGGCACTGGCAAGCAGAAAGCAATTAGTTTTTCCGCGAAATACAGCATGCCGTCTTTTTGGGGAGTGGCAAAGGGACAATCGACAGTCAAATTACAGTATGGTAAAGGGGTTATTGCTCCTTATCTGAACACCAGTCGTATTACCGTCCTTAGCGAAGAGGGCGATTGTTCAATGCGTTTTTCCACCGACGGAAACTTGACGTTATTTGATGATTTTGCCGTCTCGCCGGCTTTCATCTATGAATATACCAAGCGTGAAAAAACTGCTGACCGAACCACCTTTATACCTGATACAGGTTATTCAGGGGGGACATGACCTATGGTTCCGCAAATGAAACCGGGATCTTTACCGGCGTAAACGTTAAACAAAATATTCATCACCAAAATCTCTCCATGTTGTATGAAGTCATGGTGAATAACACTATCAATAAAAATGGCGTCGAAGGTGCCAGCGGCGTCGGCTACAAAATTGCCGCCGGCCCGGCCCTGCAACTGGATGTTTTACCGTATGTCGCGCCGATTCTCAGTTTGACGGTTACCTACGCAGGCGGGGACAAAGAGGTCACGTTATTGCCGGAAGACTCGGAGTGGCGAGTCGGGTATCGAATGGAAGTCTGGTTCTGAATCATTACTACATCACTACAGGATATTACCCTATGAACAAACACGTCGCTGCTATGCTGACGATGCTTATTATTCCGTCTGCTTTTGCGCAAACACCTTTAACAGACAGCAAAACTATCGTTATTAAACCTAGCGCTCTGGCCGTCGAGATGGTGCCTGATATTGCCTATTCATTTACGCAAAATATCATGGGACGACCGCTCCAGTTAACGATGGATTTGCTCAAGCCTTATGCTGATAAACCGTTACCCGCAGTAGTATTTATTACCGGCGGCGGCTTTCTCGATGCGCCCAAATCAAAATTCATCGGTCAGCGGGTCGATATTGCCCGGGCCGGTTACGTCGTCGCCAGCATTACCTATCGGGTCGTACCCAATGTGACTTTCCCGGGCATGGTTGAAGATGCGAAAACGGCGGTCAGATTTTTACGCGCCAATGCTGAAAAATTAGGCATCGATCCCAACCATATCGCTGTGATGGGCGAGTCGGCGGGTGGGTATTTAGCCGCCATGGTGGGTACCACCAGCGGCCATAAGGAATTCGACCAGGGAGAGTATTCAAATCAAAGCAGCGATGTGCAGGCGGTGGTTGATCTCTATGGCCTGTCCGATCTGACGAAAGTCGGGGCTGACTTTTCCGCGGACATTCAAAAAGCGCATCAGTCACCGGCCATACCAGAGGCGATGCTGGTTAATGGTATTCCCTGGCAAGGCGGTGGCGCGATCTCCGCCTATCCCGAAAAGGCGAAACGGGCTAATCCCATCACCTGGATTTCGAATAAAACGCCGCCTTTTCTGCTAATGAACGGCGATGCCGACAATGTGGTTTCACCCAGCCAGTCAACGCTTTTACACGAGGCGCTGGTAGCGAAAAAAATACCGTCCACCCATTACGTGGTGAAAGGGGCGGATCACGCAGGTTTGATGTGGTATCAGCCTGAAGTATCAAAAATTATTATTAATTTTTTAGACCAAAATCTCAAAGATAAGCATCAATAATACGTTACAGGAACAGGTAAATAAGATGAAAAAAATATTTTTGTGCTGCGCTGCCGGCATGTCAACGAGCATGGTAATGAATAAAATGAAACAAGCGGCCGCGGCGCAAGGCATTGCTGTCGATATTATTGCTGTTTCAATGGATGATTTTGATCGCACGTTACCAAATTACGATTGCTGTCTTTTAGGGCCGCAGATTAAATATAAATTCGAAGAATTTAACAAAAAGGCCGCTGCGGTGGGTAAGAGAGTCGCCGTTATCGATAGCATGGATTACGGCATGATGCGTGGCGATAAAATTCTTGCTGCGGCGCTGGCGCTGCTGGATGAACCTTCACTCAACAAGTAGGGAAACCGTATGGATATGGAAGCAACCGTCATGGAACTCATCATTAACGCCGGTGAGTCCCGCAGTCTGGCGATGCAGGCGCTGCAAGCCGCCAGAAAAGGAGTGTGGCAGGACGTTGATAGGCTGATGCAGGACGCCGCAGATGCCGCAAAACGCGCGCATGATGTACAAACCATGCTTATTGGTATGGATGAGGGCTGTGGCAAAGTACCGGTTAATCTTATTCTGGTACATGCCCAGGATCATATAATGACCTCTATGCTCGCGCGGGAGTTGATCGCGGAGCTTATTGAGGTTCAGCGCCAGCTGCAACATCGCAACTGATAAAATATGTCGCCGCCGGCACCCTCGGCGGCGACCGCCATCAGATATTCTCCAGACGAATGCCCCGCGTTCTCGGGCCGAAGATCCCCACCGACAGCATTACCATCAGCATACTGACGACGATAAAGCTAATCACCCCCGGCGTGCCGGCGTATTGCAGAATAATGCCGATCAGGATGCTGGTCACCGCGGTCGAGAGCCGGCTGAACGAGTAGCAGAAGCCGACGGCGCGGGCGCGAATATGGGTCGGGAAGACCTCGGCCTGGTAGGCGTGGTAGCTGATGGTCAGCCAGGCGTTGGACCAGGTGATCATAAACCCGCAGATCACCAGCAGAATCGGGTTGTTTTGCAGGGCGAACAGGGTGCCGAAGATAACGGTCATCAGCGCGGAGAGGACAATCTGCCACTTGTTTTCAAAGCGATGCACGAAGCGGGTGCAGAACAGGCAGCCCAGCGGATAGGCGAGGGTGATAAAGAAGGCGTACAGCAGGCTATGGGTGATGCTGGCGCCCTGACCGGAGAGCAGCGCCGGCAGCCAGTTGCCAAAGTCGAAGAAACCGATCGCCTGGAAGAAGTTCATCACCATCAGCATCAGGGTGCGCTGCCGATACTGCGGCGCCCAGATTTCGCGGAAGGTGCCGCGTTTGACGACGCTCTGTGCCGCATGCGCATGCTTCGGCGACGGCGTCAGGCCGCAGCGGGCTTCCATCTCACACATCACCGTATGCGCGTCATCATGCCGCCCTTTGCTTTCCAGCCAGCGGGCTGACTCCGGTAGCTTTTTGCGGATAAACCAGATCGCCAGCGAGAACAGTGCGCCAAAGATGATCACCCAGCGCCAGCCGCTGAGGCCGAACAGGGTGGTCGGCACCAGCATCCAGGACATCAGCGCCACCGCCGGAACCGAGAGGAACTGGATGAAGAAGGCAAAGGCAAAGGCTTTATTGCGCAGATGGGTTGGCACCCATTCGCTGAGGTAGGTATCAATGGTCACCAGCTCAATGCCGAGGCCGATCCCCACCAGAAAGCGGAAGAAGATCACCCCTTCCGCGCTACTCTGCGTCGCCATCAGCAGCGAAAAAAGACCGTACCAGGCGAGCGCCACCATAAAGGTCAGGCGGCGGCCCAGTTTGTCAGCCAGCGGCGCCAGCAGACTGGCGCCGATAAACAGCCCCATAAAGGTGGCGGAGGCGAAGGCCGCCTGGTCGGCGATGCCGAAGATGCCCGCCTGTCCGGTGTGGAAAATGCCCTCCGCCAGCAGGCCCGCGCTGATATACCCGGTCTGGAAGAGATCGTAGAGCTCAAAGAAGCCGCCAAGTGAGAGCAGGGTAATAAACGACCATAACCCAAATGAGGCGGGCAGCGCATCAATGCGTCCGGTTAAGCTGGCGTGCGGTTGTCCTGGCGAAGCATAGGGCGTTTCGCCGAGAACCTGGGTGGTAGACATGGTGTTGTGTTCCTCAGGAAGAATGGTTTGCCTGCTAATGTTAATTGATTGTTAATAGTTTTAAATTTTTAATCCTTAGCCTTAGCGACATTCTTTAGCGTAAGATCGCGCTGGGGAGACATAAAGATGATATTCATGCTGGTTTTCGCCGCATCCCAGCGACGGAATTGAAGTAAATCACCGCTGACGGCATTTTAGTCGCCTGGCGATGTCACGCTACGCAGGACCCGCGAAAGACAAACTAAACGAATCGTCACCGGCGGCGTTTTCGTGCTTTACCCATCATTACCCCGGGCTATAATGTGCCCACTTTTATTCAGGAGTCATACGTTGGACAGTCACCCTTATTGCGATTTTCCGGCAAGCTAACGCGATCATTTCGCTGCTTGCCGTCCCGGCGGGCAGCAATCTCTCAGTTCCGGATTGCCTCCCTCAATTATTTATGCGCCATTGAGCGCGAGAGGCAGCGTTATGTTTATGTTTTCCAGACCCTTATTTCCTCCACCATCATCCACCGGCTAATCGCCCGGCGCGGCTGAGCGCTACATCTGTAATTTTTGGCTTTCTGTTTTCTGGAGGAAGGCGCGATGGTATTTCCTTATATGACACATTTACTCGCGGCAATGTTGTTGGGGGCGCTGATCGGCGCGGAACGACAGTGGCGACAACGTATGGCCGGTTTACGCACCAATGCCCTGGTGGCCACCGGCGCGGCGGTGTTTATTCTCAGCGCGATGTCGGCCTCGCCGGACAGCCCGGGGCGTATTGCAGCGCAGATCGTCTCCGGTATCGGCTTCCTTGGGGCAGGGGTGATTATGCGCGATGGTATGAACGTCCGCGGCCTCAATACCGCCGCCACGCTGTGGTGTTCGGCCGGGATCGGCGTACTCTGCGGCCTGGGACAGTTCTGGAACGCGACGGCGGCTACGCTGATTATTCTGTGCGCCAATATCCTGCTGCGCGAGGCGGCGCAGCGCATTCATGCCTTGCCGGGGGCCGGTGACGAAGAGAAACGCTATGTCTTACGCGTCACCTGTCTGCGCGAACATGAAAATGCCGTACGTCAGCTGTTGCTGAATATTGCGCAGCAGCAGCGGTTTACCCTGCAGGGATTGCAGTCGGCGGCGGCGGACACAGCGGACCATCTGGAGATTTGCGCGCAGCTGATTAGCCATAAGCAGCACCAAAAAACGCTGGCGCAAATTATGGCGCAGATGGGCGTTCAGCAGAACGTCACATCGGTGCACTGGCGTGTCGGAGAGGCGTAGGGGCTGGCGGCGGAGCAGCGGAAACGGCCGCTCGTCGCGCGATTCGCCATCCCGCGGGAAAGCGGCTAGAATGGCCTCCTCGCAGGAGGTTATAAGAATGTTAAATAATGGATGTGTACCCTCGGAATCTGGTCCCACAGAGGTGACGGCTGATTTTCGTTTTACCCGCGTGATGGCCGAGCAGGCGGCGCGGGCGCGTCTGACGCTGGACGACGATCAGCTGTCACTCATCGCCCGCCTTGACGCCCTCGGTCAGCAGTTGGTGTCCACGACAGGCAGCCCGCAGGGGGTATACGTCTGGGGACGTACCGGGCGAGGGAAAAGCTTTATCCTCGACCACTTTTTCGCCAGCCTGCCGCTCGCCGCCAGGCGGCGGGTCCATTTTCATCACTTCTTCCGCGAACTGCACCAGCGGCTGAATGCCCCCGGAGCGCCCGACCTGCAGACGGTGATGAGGCAGATGACATCCGGTTGCCGCCTGCTATGCTTCGACGAATTTCATCTGCACGACCCCGGCGACGCCATGCTGATTAAAGTCTTGCTGGAACACCTCTTTCAACACGGTATCGTGCTGCTGGCCACCTCAAACTACCCGCCGGAGATGCTGCTGCCCAATCCGCTGTATCACGATCGCTTTTTACCGTCGATCGCGCTGATCCGCGCCCATCTAACGGTGGTGGCGCTGAACGGCGAGGAAGATTATCGCGAACGGCATCTGAGCCAGGATAACGCCTTCTGCAGCGGGCGGATGTGGGTTAATCCGAATGCACAACAGCGTCAGCTGTATGACCTGCCGTCGCTGCCTGGCGAACCGGTTTCGCTGACGGTAGGCTATCGCACGCTGCTGGCGGCCGCGGCGTCGCCCGCGTTGCTGCACTTCACCTTTACCCAGCTTTGTCAGGCCGCCACGGCGGTGATGGACTATCTGAAGCTCTGCGAAAGCTATGCCGTCTGGCTACTGGACGAGGTGCCGCCATTGGCTACGGTGGGGCCGGCGGCCCAGCAGCGCTTTATCAATGTGATTGATGTGCTGTATGAAAAGCAGATCCGCCTGCTGCTGGTGACCCGCTGCGACCTGGAGACGCTGGTGGCAGGGGTGGAACTGGAGGATATTCAACGAACGCGGAGTCGACTGCAACAGCTGCCGCGGGCGGTATAAGGAAAACGCCCCGGCGGGAGCCGGGGCGAGAGGATTACAGATCGAAGCGGTCGAGGTTCATCACCTTGGTCCAGGCGGCAACGAAGTCATGCACCAGCTTCTGCTGCCCGTCGGCGCAGGCGTACACTTCCGCCAGGGCGCGCAGTACCGAGTTGGAGCCAAACACCAGATCCACGCGGGTGGCGCTGTACTTCGCTTCGCCGGTTTTACGGTCGCTGCCGGTAAACAGCTCCGCGTTATCATCGGCCGTTTTCCAGACGGTAGCCATATCAAGCAGATTGACGAAGAAGTCATTGCTGAGCACGCCGACGCGGTCGGTAAACACCCCGTGTTTGCTGCCGTCGTAGTTCGCGCCCAGTACGCGCAAGCCACCGACCAGCACGGTCATTTCCGGGGCGGTTAGCGTCAGCTGCTGCGCTTTATCGATCAGCAGGGTTTCCGTCGAGACACCGCCTTCGATACGGCGATAGTTGCGGAAGCCATCCGCCAGCGGCTGCAGCAGATCAAACGACTCGACGTCGGTCTGCTCAGGCAGAGCGTCGACGCGGCCTGGGGTAAACGGCACATTGACGCTGACGCCGGCGGCAGCGGCCGCCTGCTCAACGCCGACCACGCCGGCCAGCACGATAATATCGGCCAGCGACGCTTTGCCGGAGGCGCGCTGGATCGCCTGCAGGGTCGGCAGCACCCGGCTGGCGATGGCGTTAACCGGCCAGTCTTTCTGCGGGGCCAGCGCCAGACGCGCGCCGTTAGCGCCGCCGCGTTTATCGCCGCCGCGGAAGGTGGAGGCGGACGCCCAGGCGACCGAGACCAGCTCACTGACCGACAGGCCGGCGCCGGCGATGGCGGTTTTCAGGCTGGCGATATCTTCCGCGCTCGGCTGATGGGTCGCTGCCGGCAGCGGATCCTGCCAAATCAGATCTTCTTTCGGCACTTCCGGCCCGAGGTAACGGGATTTTGGCCCCATATCACGGTGGGTCAGCTTGAACCACGCCCGGGCGAACGCCTCGTTAAAGGCCTGCGGATCGTTGAGGAAGCGGCGGGAGATTTTTTCAAACTCCGGGTCGAAGCGCAGGGTCAGGTCGGTGACCAGCATGGTCGGTTTGCGCTTTTTCTCCGGGTTAAACGGATCCGGGATAATCTCCGGCGCGTCTTTGGCTTCGAACTGGATCGCGCCAGCCGGGCTGCGGGTCTGCACCCATTCGTATTTGAACAGGTTTTCGAAAAAGTAGTTGCTCCACTGGGTGGGCGTCTGCGTCCAGACCACTTCCAGACCGGAGGTGATGGCGTCCGCGCCTGCGCCGCTGCCGTAGCTGGAGTGCCAGCCCAGACCCTGCGCTTCCAGCGGCGCGGCTTCCGGCTCGGCGCCAACGTGGCTGGTTTCTGCGGCGCCGTGGGTTTTGCCCAGCGTATGGCCGCCGGCGATCAGCGCGACGATCTCTTCATCGTCCATCGCCATATTGCCGAAGGTGGCGCGAATGGCCGCCGCGGCGGACAGCGGCTCGCCGCTGGCGTTTGGACCTTCCGGGTTGACATAAATCAGACCCATTTCGGTGGCGCCGATGGCCTGTTTCGCCAGGCTTTCCGGATGACGGTGGGCCAGCCACTCTTTCTCATCGCCCCAGTCGACGTCGAGATCCGGTTCCCAGACGTCTTCGCGACCGGCGCCAAAGCCAAAGGTGCGGAAGCCGGCGTTTTCCAGAGCGACGTTACCCGCCAGCATGTAAAGGTCGGCCCAGGAGATTTTCTGGCCATATTTCTGTTTCACCGGCCACAGCAGACGGCGGGCCTTATCGAGGCTGACGTTGTCAGGCCAGGAGTTCAGGGGGGCAAAGCGCTGCTGTCCACGACCTGCGCCGCCGCGACCGTCAACGGTGCGGTAGGTGCCGGCGCCGTGCCAGGCCATACGAATAAACAAGCCAATATAGCTACCCCAGTCTGCCGGCCACCACTCTTGCGAATCGGTCAGCAGCGCTCTGAGATCAGCCTTCAGCGCGGAGTAATCGAGCTTTTTAAACTCTTCCCTGTAGTTAAAATTCTCACCCAACGGGTTGGAGCGATTGGAGTGCTGGTTTAACAGATCGACACGCAGCTGGTTCGGCCACCAGTCGCGGTTGGCGGTGCCGCTGCCGGCGCTCTGTTTTGGCGTCTCGGCGTGGAAAGGGCACTTCCCGGCGGATGCATTGTTGGATGGGTCGTTAGACGTGCTCATATCAGGCTCCGTTTGCTTTTGTGAATGCCGTTACGATATACACTGCTACCAATAAGCGATATTTGAATGAATCTACGGATTTAATAGCTATTTCCGTTCAATGAAGGGTTAGGCAACCCCCTGGTGGGACCGTGTCGGCCTGGAGATTGAGATTAACCTCATTAGTAACCATAGCCGTAACGAGGCGGCAAAGGAAACGATCCGCGTCAAGCTGGGCGAAGGAATGCTAATTGTTTGAGATATGACAAGTTTTACTACGAATCTCGCATTAGCGCTGCCAGTAGGGCGGCGATCCAAACACGTCGGCAAAATAGTCAATCACTGTCCGCACGTTGAGAGAGGGATGGCGGGTATAAGGATAAATCGCCGCGATATACGATGGCGTGTGGCTGATGGCCGCCGAATAGCGATCCATCAGCGTGACTAATGTCCCGTTGTGCAGCGCCTCGCTGACCATCCAGTCGGGAAATAACACGATCCCCATCCCGCCGATGGCTGAAGTGAGCAGGGCATCGGCATTGTTCGAGGTCATGAGCGGGGTCAACGGATAGTGCACCCATGCCTCTTCGCGCTGGCGAAACAGCCAGCGGTTGGCTCCCTGCGAACCGCCATACACCAGCGTGCGATGTTGATGCAATGCCTCCGGCGAAGTCGGGCTGCCGTACCGTGAAACATACTCCGGGGAGGCGGTCAGGTAATAGCGCTGGCTGCCAAACACTCTGGCGTGATAGCCCGCGTCCGGCAGGCTGCTGATGCGAAAAAGGATATCCGTCGCATCGCGATGGGGATCGATAAAATCGTCGGTCAGCGTCAGGTCAAACTGCAGTTTGGGATGCCGGGCCGCCAGTTCCGGAAGCCAGGGGGCGATATGCCGCTGACCAAAATAGACCGGCGCATTGATCCGCACCAGTCCGCCGGGGACCTGTGCCCGATCCTGTAACGCCCGTTGCGCGTCGGCGTACTGTCCCAGCAGTTCCCGGGCGGACGCTGCGAAAAGGCGTCCTGCTTCGGTCGGTACCACGGCACGGGTGTTGCGGTAGAACAGCTGCTGCCCGAGGGCATCTTCCAGCTGCTGGATGGTTCGCGAGATCAGCGAGGGAGAGACCCCTTCGCGGCGGGCCACTACGGAAAAACTCTGGTTATCGTAAACCGCGATGAAAAGCTGAAGGGCGCGAAAATCGACGCTGCTGGCATCGGCCATCTGTGCAATTCCTGCAATAGTGTTTTCTGCATTATACCGTTTATCGCATCAGCACGCTGTTTTATCCTCAGCCGCCTGTTGTACAGAGGAGGCGCAGTAATGGCGTTATTATTCATTTTATTAGTGATTGCCGGCGGCATGGGATTATCGGTCGAGGCCGGCCTGCTGGGGCCGCTGGCGAGCCAGGTGGGGGATCTGTGGGCAACCATGAGCATCTTTGGGATTGGCGCAGTGTTAACCTTTTTTCTAATGCTCTTTTTCAGCCCGCGTAGCAGCCCGTCGTTCTTTTCTCTGCCCGGCTGGCAACTCACCGGTGGTCTGTTGGGGGCGGGGTACGTGGTGATCTTGACTGTGGCGACGCCGGTGATTGGTATTGCCATGACCATGATCGGCATCCTGGCGGGTCAGGTGGCGAAAAGCCTGGCGATCGACCATTACGGGTTATTCGGCAGCCCACGGCGCAAAATCGATCCGCGGCGCGCCATGGCGCTGATGTTGATTATGGCGGCGTTACTGCTGGTGGCTCTGGGTTAAGGAGGGGAAATGGATACGATAGTGATCATTCTGGCACTGTGCGGCGGCGCATTGCTTAGCGTCCAGGCGGCGATAAATGGCCGTCTTGGCAGCCAGGTGGGGGTGCTGCGCAGCGCCTTTTTAACCTTCGCCACCGGCGCGCTGGTGACGGGATTGCTGATCCTGTTTTTTGCTCCAGCGACGTCGGTAAACCTGCTACAGGTGCCTAAGTGGCAGCTGCTGGGCGCATTTTGCGGCGTGCCCTACATCGTCATTATGGTGCTGGCGGTGCAGCGGATAGGCACCGCTACGGCCACCGTGGCGGTGATCTTTGGCCAGCTGACGATGAGCCTGCTGATCGACAACTTTGGCTGGCTGGGCAACAGCACGATGGCGTTCTCGCCGGCGCGACTGGCGGCGGTGATATGTCTGGCCCTCGCGCTGTACTTAATCTATACCTCAGGGAAGTCGGCTACCTCCCACGTGGCGGCCCGCGCAGAACAGTGAGCTGCGCCGACGCGTCGGGCATCGTGAATATAGCCTGACGCGTCACGGGCAAGGTTAAGAATAACGATCCCTCTAACATGCTGAAACATTTCTGCCAGATCATTAGCAACCTTTCAGTAGGGCTGACGCTGCGATAAGGCTATGCTTCCCGGCCGTTACGCCGTTGGCTTTTCCAGTGATTCAGGTGATGTACCGCTAATGCCCCTTTTGAGAGACGAAATTCGCGACCACTCCGCGGAAGAGATGCTGTTTATCCGCCGGGCCGCAATTGCTTTTCTGCTGGTGGTGGTCTGCTTTGGCGTGCTGATCGTTAACCTCTACCATCTGCAGGTGGAGCAGCACGATTTTTACCAGACCCGGTCAAACCAGAACGACATCAAAATGCTGCCCATCGCCCCCAGCCGCGGGCTGATATTCGATCGCAACGGTATTCCGCTGGTGCAGAATATCACCCTGTATCGCCTGCAGGTGATCCCGAGCAAAATTCCCGATATGGCCGCGCTGTTGCAGCAGCTGACGCCTATCGTCGACCTGACGCCGGACGACATCGCCAGCTTTCGCGACGATATGCACCACACCAGCCGCTACAAAGCGGTCACCCTCAAGTCAGACCTCAGCGATGTGGAGGTGGCCCGCTTCGCGGTCAACGAATTCCGTTTCCCCGGCGTGACGGTGGAGAGCTACCAACAACGGGAATACCCCTACGGCGCAGAGCTGGCGCACGTGGTGGGCTATGTGTCGAAAATCAACGACAGCGATCTGCAGCGGCTGGCGAAAAACGGCGAAGAGGAGAACTACGCCGCCGACCGCAATATCGGTAAGCAGGGCATCGAGGGCTATTATGAAAAAGCGCTCCACGGCACCACCGGCTATCAGGAAGTGGAGGTGGATAACCACGGCCGGGTGGTGCGTCTACTGAAAGAGGTGCCGCCGGTGGCCGGAAAAAACCTCTATCTGACTCTCGACCTTCATCTCCAGCAGTATATTGAGTCGGTGCTGAAGGGACAGCGGGCGGCGGTGGTGGTGGTCGACCCGCGGGATGGCGGCGTGCTGGCGATGGTCTCCAGTCCCAGCTACGATCCTAATCCGTTCGTCAAAGGTATCGGCTATCAGGCCTATAAATCGCTGCTGGAGAATCCGGACCGGCCGCTGATCAACCGCGTCACCCAGGGGCTATATCCTCCGGCTTCGACGGTCAAACCCTATATGGCGCTGTCGGCGCTCTCCGCTGGGGTCATCACCCCGAACACCACCTTCTTCGGGGCGCCGACGTGGACGCTGCCGGGCACGCAACGCCGCTACCGCGACTGGCTGAAAACCGGCCACGGCATGCTCAACGTGACTAAAGCCATCGAAGAGTCAGCGGACACCTTTTTCTATCAGGTCGCCTTCGAGATGGGCATTGACCGGATCCATGAATGGCTGAGCAAGTTCGGCTACGGCCAGTCCACCGGCATCGACCTTAATGAGGAGTACGCCGGGGTGCTGCCCAGCCGGGAGTGGAAACAGCGGGTGCATAAAAAGCCCTGGTATCAGGGGGACACCATCTCGGTCGGCATCGGCCAGGGGTACTGGATCGCCACCCCGATCCAGATGGTGAAGGCGCTTACCACTCTGCTGAACAATGGTAAAGTACAGGATCCGCATCTGCTCTATTCGATGAAGCAGGGCAACCATGTGGAACGTTATCAGCAGCCGGCGAACCTGCCGCAGGTGGGTGACCCGAAATCCCCGTACTGGGGCATTGTGCGCAACGGCATGTATGGGATGGCGAATCAGCCCAACGGCACCGGCTATAAGCTGTTTCATACTGCGCCGTATCAGATCGCGGCGAAGTCCGGGACCTCGCAGGTCTTTAGCCTGAAGCAAAACCAGACCTATAACGCCAAAATGATCCCGGTGCGTCTGCGCGACCATATCTTCTACACCCTGTTTGCCCCTTATCAGCATCCGAAGGTGGCGATGGCGCTGATTCTGGAGAACGGCGGCGGGGATGGGGTGGTGGCCGGACCGACGGCGCGCGCCATCCTGGACCATATTTTTGTCCCGCAGCAGGCATCTTCGGCGGCAGCCGATGTGCCGCAGCGTGACAGCGCCGATGCCCAGTAAGCGACAGGACTTATTCCGCAGGCGCATCGTCCATAGTAATTGGTTATTTGTCCCATCGTCTTCCCGGCGGCATAGTGTTTTACGGGAACATGACCCGGAGCGAGGAGAAAAGGTGACACGTAACCGATTACTGCTGGTCCAGACCGGCACGCCGCCGACGGCCATTCGCCAGGCGCATGGCGATCTGCCGCGCTGGTTTCGCACGCTGCTGGCGCCGTGGCAGACGCAGCTCACCACGGTGCGGGTGTTTGAAGATGAACCGCTGCCGGCGCCGGATCGCCAGACCGTGGCGGTTCTCACCGGTTCGTGGGCAATGGTGTCCGATCGCCTGGCATGGAGCGAACGGACCGCCGACTGGATCCGTCAGGCGGTGGCTATCGGCATGCCGCTGTTCGGCGTCTGCTATGGTCATCAACTGATGGCCCATGCGCTGGGGGGCGAGGTGGCGTATCATCCTGGCGGGCGGGAAAGCGGCAGCCAAACCATTACGCTGTCGCCATGGGGTGTCGATGATCCGCTGCTGAGCGGCCTGCCGGCTACATTTCCTGCGCATCTGAGCCATTTGCAAACCGTGACTCGTCTGCCGGAAGGGGCCACGGTGCTGGCCGCGTCCGCCCACGATCCCCACCAGATTGTGCGCTATGGGCCGCACGCGGTCTCTACGCAATTTCACCCGGAATTTACCGCGCCGATAGCCCGTTCGCTGATCCGCCACCGGGAGGCGGTGCTGCAGGCGGAAGGTATTGACGCGCAGCGGTTACACGACGAGGTGCAGGAGAGCCCGCAGGGCGCGGCGATCCTTACGCGCTTCGTCAGCGCCTTTCTGACCCCGGATGCCCCCGGCCATTAATCCCCTGTCGTGAACAGCACCTGCCAGCGGCGACGCCGGCGGGTCATTTCGCGTGCCAGATCGGCCACCTCTGCAACGCGCAGCGCGTCAACCGCCTGCGGCGTTAGCTCTGGTAATCCATACTCCTGACGCAGGGCGGACAGCGCCCGCGCCTCTGGCGGCCTGCTGGCGCGGATCTGAGCGGCCAGGCGCTGCTGTAGCGGTCTGAAGGTCGCCTCATCCATGGGGGCCAGCTGGCGCAGAAAGTCTTTACCACAGCGCAGCAATTCCCCGGCGCGGCGATCCGGGGACTGGAGCGCCATCAGCAGCCCGTCGCGATCGGCGACCCGCTGATAGCGGCAGCTCACCACATAGCCAATCTGCTGCTCCACCCGCAGGCGCTGGAAAAATAGCGGCTCACAATGCTGCGCCAGCAGCCGCAGGGCCGCCAGCGAGGCGCCATCCGGCAGCGGAATAAAGACCAGCAGCGCCGTATCGCCTCCCGGATAAACCAGACGTTCGACGCCGCGGCGGCAGGGCGCCGGAGCGGGCATCGGCGGATTAACCGGGGCGGTAATCAGGCTCAGCTGACGCGCTACCCACTGCGCATCTTCTGCGCTGCCGCCGGCCAGGGCCGACAGCCATCCTTCCTGATGCCCGGATGTACCCAGCCGTTCGGGGAGTTGAGCCATGAGATGACGGATAGCGATACTTTCCGGCGGTGGGGTCAGCGAGGCGACCGGGAGCGCGAGCTGCCGCAGAATGGCCTGCAGGATCGCCTCCGGCCGTCGGCCGGGCTCCGGCAGCTGGAGGGTCAACTGCCAGCTGCCGTCGAACAGATGCCACTCGCCGTGTCCCCCGGCATGGCGCAGGGCGGCAAGCAGTGGGCGCAGCTGTTCCCCACGCGCCAGCCCCTCGGCCTGATCGGGCGAGCAGTAGAAGGGCGGTCGCAGCAGGAGCCTCGGCGGCTCTTCCGGTAACGGGAGATGGAGCAGCGGCGCGGCTTTCTCCGGGCATTTGGCAACGAGATCGCCAGCGGCCTGCGGATAAAAAGCGAACCCCAGCGCCGGGTCAGACTCAGGGCGGCGGCGCCAGCGGCTAAGCGGCAGGCTAAAGCCCTGGGTGGCAACAGGCTCCCCTGAGGAAACGGTCTGACAGGCGAGGCTGACCGACGGGGCGGCCTGCAGGGCGGCGCAAAAATCGGCGAACCCGGCGGGCGGCGCGCCGGGGGCAAAGCCGAATGCCCGCTGGCGCAGCTGATCGAGAGGCGACAGCGCCTGAAAGCGGCGGTGGGATAGCTGATAGTAGTGTTGCTGCTGCTCAGGCGTCGTTTGCTGGAGCGCCTGCAGCCAGTGGGTTATCTGCCGGTCGACCTCTTCCGGCCGGTCGCTGGCGAAGACCAGCGCCAGCCAGCCGAGGTGCCGATCCTGATACAGCCAGTTCAGCGCCACATCCCCGGCCAGCCGGCGCTGGCGCAGGCCGGCCATCAGGCTGCCGGGGGCTTCATCCAGCAAAAACTCGCGCAGTAACGTGACGTTGTCACTTAAAGCGATCAGCGGGCAGCGCCACAGCGCGGGCTGGCTGGAGACCGCCAGCTGCAGTGCAGTGAACTCGCCCAGGCGCAGCGGCGGCGCCGGCGGCGGAGGCTCGCCTGCGGCAAGCCCGGCGGCGAAACGGGCCGCCAGCTCGCCGAGCGCCTCAAGCGACTGCGGCCCCTGCAGCCAGAGCTGCATTCGCCGGGCGACGTAATGGGTGCGGTGAAAATCGCCTAAGGCGGCCTGCAGCGCAGCGAGATCGCCCGCCAGCGCGTCGGCGCTGCCTACCTGAAAGCGGCGAAACGCCGCGGGCGCGCTGGCGGCGTGGCGCACCGCGGCTTCCCGGCGCGATGGCTCATGCTGCTGGATCAGGCGGTACTCGGCGTCAATCACCGCCACTTCGCGCTGAATATCTTCCCTGAGCAGCAGCGGGGCCTGCAGCATCTCCTGTAGACGCGCGACACCATCAGCCAGAGCATCGGCGGCAACCTCGAAAAAGAACGCGCTATGGCGAGCCAGGGTGGTGGCATTCACGCTTCCGCCCTGGCGCTGCACCCAGCCCATCAGTCGGTCATCATCCTGGTAGCGCTCTCCGCCGTAAAACAGCAGATGTTCCAGCAGGTGCGCCAGCCCAGGGAAGCGCGACGGTTCGTGGTGGCTGCCGGCGGCGACCCGCGCCAGGGCAGCCGCGCGATCCGTCTGCGGCTGATGGACCAGGGTGGCCTGCAGGCCGCCCGGCAAAGTGACGGTGCGGGTCGCCAGCGTCATTACAGGTCCCGGGTTTGGTAGATCAGCTGCGAGCGGGTACGGTTGCGGAACTGCAGCTGGCTGACTTTTATGTCGCTGCAGGCCGCTTCGCGCCGGGCCTCGAGGATTTTGTGATGATGCGGGGATTTGCTGCATACCGGGTCGGCGTTATCGGCGCTGCCGGTCAGCATAAAGGCCTGGCAGCGGCAGCCGCCGAAGTCCTTCTCTTTTTCATCACAGGAGCGGCACGGCTCCGGCATCCAGTCATACCCGCGGTAGCGATTGAAGCCGAATGAGTCATACCAGATCGATTCCAGACTCTGCTCCAGCACCGACGGAAACGCCACCGGCAGCTGGCGCGCGCTGTGGCAAGGCAGGGCGGTGCCTTCCGGGGTGACGCTGAGGAAAATCGATCCCCAGCCGCCCATGCAGCCTTTCGGCCGCTCTTCGTAATAGTCCGGGGTGACGAACAGCAGGTTGGTGAGGTTGCCGCTGGCGGCCATTTTCTGCCGGTAGTCAGCGACCACCTGCTCGGCGCGGGCGATCTGTTCCCGGGTCGGCAGCAGCCCTTCGCGATTAAGAAACGCCCACCCGTAGAACTGGCAGGTGGCCAGCTCAACGTCATCGGCTTCCAGCTCAATGCACAGCTCGATAATTTTATCGAGCTGGTCGATGTTGTGCCGGTGGAGAACGAAGTTGAGCACCATCGGGTAGTCGCGCGCTTTCACGGCTTTGGCCATGGCCAGCTTCTGCTGGAAGGCTTTTTTGTTGCCGGCCAGCGCGGCGTTGAGCACTTCATCGCTGGCCTGGAAGCTAATCTGGATATGGTCCAGCCCGGCCTCGCTGAAGGCGTCCAGTTTGCTCTCCGTCAGCCCTATCCCGGAGGTGATCAGGTTGGTATAGAACCCGAGGTCGCGCGCGGCGCGGATCAGCTCCGGCAGATCTTTACGGGTCAGCGGCTCGCCGCCGGAAAAGCCCAGCTGAACGCTGCCCATCGCCCGCGCCTGGCGAAAGACCTCGATCCATTGTTCGGTGGTCAGCTCCTTATCCTGCCGGGCGAAGTCCAGCGGATTGGAACAGTAGGGACACTGCAGCGGGCAGCGGTAGGTCAGCTCCGCCAGCAGCCACAGTGGCGGATTGACGGTGGGTTTACTCTGGCTCACGGCAGGTGATCCACTTCTGTTGACAGGCGATCTGCAGGAACTCGATGACGTCGTCATCGACGCCGCCGGCTTCCGGGAAACGTTCATTAAGCATGGCGATAATCGCCGCGACGTCGCGCCGGCCATCGACCAGCTCGAGGATCGCCGCGGCGGTCTCATTGAGTTTGGCCATACCCTCCGGATAGAGGATCACATGGCTCTCCTGGGCGGCTTCCCACTGCAGTCGGTAGCCGCGACGAAAGGCAACGATGGACGTTTTTTGCATGATTACACCAGTCGGGTCGTGTGCCAGGCCGCCTTGTCGGTGACCGTGTGATAGGGCGGGCGCTGCAGGGCATAGGCCATGGTCATGGCATCGAGCATCGACCACAGAATGTCGAGCTTAAACTGCAGGATCTCCAGCATCCGGTTCTGTTTTTCAGCGCTGTCGCAGTAGGCCTTCGCCAGCGCCAGGCCATGCTCAACGTCGCGATTGGCCTGGCTCAGACGACTGCGGAAGTAAAAGTAGCCTTCCTCTTTGATCCATGGATAGTGCTGCGGCCAGCTGTCGAGGCGCGACTGATGGATCTGCGGGGCGAACAGCTCGGTCAGGGAGCTGCAGGCCGCCTCCTGCCAGCAGGCGCGACGAGCGAAATTGAGATAGGCATCCACTGCGAAGCGCACGCCGGGCAGCACGTGACGCTCGCTGAGCAGATCGTCGCGGCTCAAACCGACCGCTTCCCCCAGCCGCAGCCAGGCTTCAATCCCGCCGTCCTCGCCGTGGCTGCCGTCGTGGTCGAGGATCCGCTGCACCCATTTGCGCCGGGTTTGCGCATCCGGGCAGTTGGCCATAATCGCCGCGTCTTTCAGCGGAATAGTGGTCTGGTAATAAAACCGGTTCGCCACCCAACCCTGAATTTGCTCGCGGGTCGCGTCGCCGTTATGCATGGCGATGTGGTAAGGGTGGTGAATATGGTAGAAGGCGCCTTTAGCCCGCAGAGCCTCTTCAAAGGCCTGCGGCGACAGCGTGTCAGTGATCAACATGCGGTATCCTGAAGGGTGATTGCCATCCCGTCCCAGCTCACTTCGATCCCCTGTTGCGTTAGCGCCTGGCGCTGGGGAGACTGCTCGTTAAGGATCGGGTTGGTGTTATTAATATGAATGAGAATTTTGCGTTTTGCCGGCAGGGAGGCCAGCAGGGCCATCATCCCGTGCTCGTCGCCGAGCGCCAGGTGGCCCATATCGCGCCCGGTATTGCGCCCGACGCCGGCGGCCTGCAGCTCGTCATCCTGCCAGACGGTGCCATCGATCAGCAGACAGTCCGCTTTTTGCAGCCACGGCAGAAGGGTTTCATCCGGCTCACCCAGCCCCGGGGCATAGAACAGCGTCTGCCCGTTGCGGCGGTTTTCGATAAACAGCGCCACGTTATGACCCGGCAGCGGCCGGTCGCGATACGGCGAATAGGGCGGCGCGTTGCTGGCGATAGGCACCGCGGTAAACTGCAAATCAGGACAGGCGTCAACGGTAAAAGGCTGCTGCGGAGCGATGGGATGATGCACCAGGCCGCCGTTCCAGTGCCGCAGCATGGTAAACACCGGGAAGCCGGTGGAGAGATCCTCATGAACCTCCGGGGTGCACCAGACCTGATGTGGGCAGCCTTCCCGCAGGCTCAGCAACCCGGTGGTGTGGTCGATCTGGCTGTCGGTGAGAATAATGCCGCCGATATGTGTTCCGCGCAGTACGCCGGCTTTATTTAACTCGGGGTATGGGCAATCTGCTGGCTGATATCCGGCGAGGCGTTGCACAGCACCCACTCTTTACCGTTGTCGCTGACGATAATTGACGACTGGGTGCGGGGGCAGCCTGAATGGTGCCATCGCGCAGACCCTGACAGTTGGCGCAGTTGCAGTTCCATTGCGGGAAACCGCCGCCGGCGGCGGAACCGAGGACTTTAATGAACATGAAGACGGACCGGGTAATGAATGAAGGTGCCCGCGCGAACGGCGGGCGGGGCGATTAACGGTTAGAAATGTACAGCGTCACTTCCAGACCGAGACGTAAATCGATAAAAGCAGGTTTCTTCCACATGTTTTGTTCCTCTTAAAAATGACTACAGGCCTCACGGATAATGGTGGATCTGTGACGGCTGCCGCATATTGCGCTTCACCGGGAGAGAGATCAACCCGGAATCTGTAAGGAATTAACTTTATGTTTACAATATAACCTATTGTTGCCAAACATTTTTTAATACCCGTAGCCAGTTACGCCACAGCAGCTTATCCAGCACCAATTGATCATAGCCGCTAGCGCGCAACGTATTGATAAGCCGCGGTAAGCCGGCCACATCGCCCAGCTCGTCCGGCAGGGTGATGCCGTCAAAATCCGAGCCAAGGGCCACATGATCCTCACCCATTATGTTAATAAGATAGTCGATATGCCGGACAATGGTGGTTAAGGGCGTGTCGCTATCGCGCCGGCCGTCGGCGCGCAGGAAAGCATTGCCGAAATTGACGCCCACCACGCCGCCGCTGTCGCGGATCGCCCGCAGTTGCTGGTCGGTCAGATTGCGCGGCTGCGGGCACAGGGCGTGGGCATTGGAGTGGGTGGCCACCAGCGGTGACGTTGCGTGATGGGCGGTATCCCAGAACGCTTTTTCATTCATATGAGACACGTCCATCTGCATCTTCAAGGCATTGACCTGCTTAATCAGATCGATACCTGCCGCTGTCAGTCCAGGCCCAGTGTCCGGGCTACCGGGAAACGAACCGTTAACGCCGCTGCCGAAGCGGTTCGCAATGTTCCAGAACGGACCAATGCTGCGGACCCCGGCGGCATAAAAGGCCTGCAGGTCGCGGCCCTCGCCATCAAAACCTCCGGCACCCTCAATATGCGCCACCATCGCCAGTACCTTATCCTCGCGGCAGCGTTCGATATCCGCCGCGCTCAGACACAATCTCAAGCGTCCAGCGGAGTGGGCGATAAGTTGCTTCAGGATGGCCAGTTGCTGCCAGAGGATATCGATCGGATCCCATCGTTGGCTGGCGTATTGCGGCGTCATACGGGCAATATATTCCTGCGGTGGCACGAATAGCGCGAATAGCCCGCCGGCAAATCCGCCTTGCAGCATGCGCGGATAGTCGAGATGGCCGTTCTCTATCCCGGCAAAGAAGGCGCTCACCGGATCCGCGCGATGGTGAAGCCAGAGATTCAGCAGCAGGTCATTGTGACCATCAAAAATCGCCATAGCGGGTTCCTGCGTTCTCAAGTGGTGAAAAATGCCTGCCACGGTAACGGATTTATCTCCCGGGGCAAGCATAAATTCACATGCCCGCAACAATTGCCAACCTCGACTTTGTATCACACTGTATCTCGCGGCGCAGCGCTGACATTAAGAGATAAAAATGGCCCCGGTCGGGCACATGGCGGATACAAATTTCCGTTTTACTGGTCACGTACTCTCTTGATGACGATAAAAGGTGAGAAAACGATGAACAGATTATCCCTGATCCGCTATACCAGCGCCGTGGCGCTGGGGTTATCCACCCTGTGGTCCGCCGCCGTTTGCGCCGCTGAAGACGCGGGGGCGTTCGACAAGATCCAGCAGATCCGCGCCGGCGACCTGAATATTGGCTACGTGGATATCGGCCCGCGCGACGGCCAGCCGGTGATCCTGCTGCACGGCTGGCCCTACGATATTCAGAGCTATGCCCAGGTGGCGCCGGCTCTAGCGCAGAAGGGTTACCGGGTGATCGTGCCGTATCTGCGTGGCTACGGCACGACCCGTTTCCTCTCCGCCAGCACGCCGCGTAACGGTCAGCCGTCGGCGATGGCGGCCGATATTGTCCATCTGATGGACGCCCTTAACATCAGGCAGGCGGATCTGGCCGGTTTTGACTGGGGCGCGCGCACGGCGGATATCGTCGCCGCGCTGTGGCCGCAGCGGGTGAAATCCCTGGTCTCGGTGAGCGGGTATCTGATCAGCAGTCAGCAGATTGGCGAAAAACCGCTGCCGCCGCAGGCTGAGCTGTCGTGGTGGTATCAATTCTATTTTGCCACCCCGCGTGGGGAGGCCGGTTACCGGCAAAACACCCACGACTTTGCGAAATTTATCTGGCATCAGGCGTCGCCGCAGTGGCAATTCAGCGACGCGACCTTTGCCAAAACCGCCCGGGCGCTGGATAACCCGGACCATGTGGCGATCACCATCAGCAACTACCGCTGGCGCCTGGGGCTGGAGAAAGGGGAAGCGAAGTATGCCGGCTATGAACAACGGCTGGCGGCGTTACCGCCGATAACCGTGCCCACCATCACCCTGGAAGGGGCGAATAACGGCGCGCCGCATCCGGCTCCCGCCAGCTACCGTGCCAAATTTACCGGTAAATATGAGCACCGGGATCTGCCGGGAGCGGTGGGCCATAACCCGCCGCAGGAGGATCCGACGGCGTTTGTGCAGGCGGTGGTGGACGCCGATCGTTTGTAACCGGCGCCTTGCCGGCGGCGCGACGTTGCGCTTCCGGCAACACGGCTTATGCTTGTGAAGAGTTTATTTTGCCGCAGGAGCAGCCTTTGGAGCGTATTGACCACATCCTGGTCGTCGACGACGACCGCGACATCCGGGAACTGATTGTCGACTATCTGGAAAAATCGGGATATCGCGCCAGCGGCGCGGCGAACGGCAAAGCCATGTGGTCGGTACTCAAAAACCATCAAATTGACCTGATTGTGCTGGATATTATGATGCCGGGTGAGGATGGCTTAACGCTCTGTCGCCAGCTGCGCGCCAACCCGCAGCAGGATATCCCGGTGCTGATGCTCACCGCCCGCACCGATGACAGCGACCGGATCCTCGGCCTGGAAATGGGGGCTGACGATTATCTGATTAAGCCCTTTGTGGCCCGCGAACTGCTGGCGCGCATCAAAGCCATTTTACGCCGCACCCGGGCGCTGCCGCCCAACCTGCAGATCACCGAGACGGGCAGGCTGATCGCCTTTGGCGACTGGCTGCTCGACACTGCCGCTCGCCATTTGCTGGACGACAGCGGCGCCATCGTCGCCCTCAGCGGGGCGGAGTATCGGCTGCTGCGGGTGTTTCTCGACCATCCCCAGCGGGTGCTGAACCGCGATCAGCTGCTCAATCTGACCCAGGGACGCGACGCGGAACTGTTTGAGCGGTCGATTGACCTGCTGGTGAGCCGACTGCGCCAGCGGCTACGGGAGGATGCCCGCGAGCCGGCCTACATTAAAACGGTGCGCAGCGAAGGCTATGTGCTGTCGGTGCCGGTCTCCATTCGCGAGAGGCATGAATGAGGTTCTGGCCCGCCTCGCTGCAGTCGAGGCTGATGGCGCTGCTGTTTCTGGCGCTGCTGCTGGCGAATACCTTAACCCTGTCGCTGCTGTTTTATGAGCGTATGAGCAGCGCTCGCAGCGTGATGCTGGGGAATCTGGCTTCCGATGTCGCCACCAGCGTGGCGATCCTTGACCGCCTGCCGGCCGCTGAGCGGCCACAATGGCTGCCGAAGCTGGCGCGCGGCAATTATCGCTATCTGCTGGACGCCGGGGAGCGCGGCGATTACCCGGACAGCTGGCGCGCCCGGGACGCAGCGCGCTCCCTGCAGGAGGCGCTGAGCGCGCAGTATCCGGTAAGTATTGTGGCGATCCCCGGCCCGCGGCAGCATATTCAGGCCCATATTACCCTTCATGACGGCGCGCCGTTGACCCTCGACCTGTGGCCGAAACTACCGGCCATCGCCCGCTGGCTGCCGGTGGTGCTGATCGCTCAGTTTGTCCTCCTGCTGGCCTGCGCCTGGTACGCGGTTCGCCAGGTATTGCTGCCCATCTCCCGCTTTACCCACGCGGTAAATGCCCTGGAGCCGGCCAGCGACACGGCGGGAACTATGGCCGAGCAGGGGCCGGAGGAGGTGCGTCGCGCCGCCCGCGCGTTTAACGCGATGCAGGCGCGCATCCACGATCATCTGCAGGAGCGAGCGCGGATCCTTGCCGCCATCTCCCACGATCTGCAAACCCCGATAACCCGAATGAAGCTGCGGGTGGAGATGGCCGACCAGCCGGAACTGCGCGGCAAACTGCTGCAGGATCTCGACAATATGACCCGTCTGGTGCGGGAGGGCATCGCCTTCGCCCGCACCTCGCAGCCGCTGGAGGAGGCGCGACAGCGGCTGAATCTCGATGCGTTTCTCGACACTATCGTCTGCGATTATGCCGATGTCGGCCGGCCGGTCCAGTTTTGTCCCGAAGAGACCGCCGGGGTGGTGTGGATCCCGCCGCAGGCTCTGCGCCGGGTGATGACCAATCTTATCGATAACGCCTTGAAATTCGGTACGACGGCCACGGTAACCCTGACCCGTGACGCCGTGGGAGATATCACCCTTCATGTGCTGGATGAGGGGCCGGGGATCCCAGAGGCCTCGCTGCAGGCGGTGCTGCAGCCTTTTTATCGCCTGGAGGACTCGCGCAATCGCGATACCGGCGGCACCGGCCTGGGGCTGGCGATCGCCGCGCAGCTGCTCAGCCAGATGGACGGCGCGCTGCGCCTGGCCAACCGCCCGCAGGGCGGCCTGGACGCCAGCGTTCGCCTTGCCGCGGCGGGATTGTATCCTGCTGTATCTCCGGGAAAGACGGATAACTAAGCCGACAATTCTCCCCCTTTCCCGACACATTCGCCTTACATGGCCTTGCTGTAATGTCGTGGCTGCCACTCTCGGCAGCGACGGCATAATGAGGAGAAGGCGATGTCGATATTAATTGCATTTTTGGGCGGAATGTTAACCCTGCTGAGCCCCTGTACGCTGCCGGTGATCCCGCTGCTGTTCGCCAGCGTCCGGGGCCGCCGGGGACAGCTGTCGATCATGCTGGCAGGAATGGCGCTGATGTTCGGCGCTGTCTCCTGGCTGGTGACGGTCGCCAGCGGCTGGGTGGTGAATCTGACCCTCGCAGGCCGCGGTCTGGCGCTGGCGTTCTTCGCCCTGGTCGGGCTGAGTCTGCTTTCGCAACGCGTCGCGCAACGGCTAACCTCACCCCTGGTGACGCTGGGGAATCAGCTTAACGATGCCAGTTCACGCCAGCGCGGCTGGATCGGTTCTCTGCTGGCCGGGCTGGCGGTGGGCCTGCTGTGGGCGCCGTGCGCCGGGCCGGTATTGGGGGCGATACTTAGCCTGGGCTTTGTGCATCCGGGGCAGGCGACTACCGGCGGCTTGCTGCTGGCCTACGGCAGCGGCGGGGCGCTGATGTTATTCCTGCTGGGGTGGTGCGGGGCGGCGTTGATCACCAGATTGCGTCGCGGACAGGCGTTCGGCGAACGGCTGCGCCGGTTGGCAGGGGGGGCAATGCTGGCCTCGGTGGCGCTGATCGCCAGCGGCGGCGATCGCTATCTGCAGAGCGCTGGTGGACTGAGCCAGGCGCTGGAGCAGCGGCTGGCCGCCCGACTGCCGCAGCCGGAGCAAAAGACCAGCCTCCAGCCGATCGCCGCGCCGCAGCCCAGCAGCGCGATGCCCTCTCTGGCGGGGGGCAGCGCATGGATCAACAGCCCGGCGTTAACTCCGGAGCGTCTGAAGGGCAAAGTGGTGCTGGTGGATTTCTGGACCCGGGAGTGTATCAACTGTCAGCATACCCTGCCTTACATGCGCGACTGGGCGAACAAATACCGCGCGGCAGGCCTGGTGGTGATTGGCGTTCATACCCCGGAATATCCCTGGGAGCGTTCGTTGCCCCTGCTGCGCCAGGCGGTGAAGGACTGGCGGATAACCTACCCGGTGGTGGCGGATAATGAGTACGCCATCTGGAACGCCTTCGGCAATCAGTACTGGCCGGCGCATTACATTTTCGACGCTCGCGGGCAGCTGCGTTATACCGCATTCGGCGAAGGGGATTATGCCCGCCAGGAGCAGGTGATCCAGCAGCTGCTGCAGGAGAGCAAAGCCTGACCCGCGGCGCAGGCGTCTGGCGGACGGAACCCTCCAGCCCTTATACCTGATGCCGGGCGGCGCTGCGCTTGCCCGGCCTACATGAGCGCGCAGGGAGAATGTAGGCCCGGTAAGGCGCAGCCGCCACCGGGCATTGAAGCGGGAGAGGCGCAGAATGCCCATTGTCGGTGGCAGCCGGGCGGTTCCCTTCATCCCTTGTGCCTGTTGCCGGGCGACGCTGCGCTTGCCCGGCCTACAGGAGCGCGCAGGGAGAGTGTAGGCCCG
Organism: Klebsiella sp. KPN54798; assembly: GCF_021184225.1. NCBI lineage: Bacteria > Pseudomonadati > Pseudomonadota > Gammaproteobacteria > Enterobacterales > Enterobacteriaceae > Klebsiella > Klebsiella sp. KPN54798. Next base: position 2,608,535 of record NZ_CP089234.1, read on the forward strand.
GTAAGGCGCAGCCGCCTCCGGGCATTGAAGCGGGAGAGGCGCAGAATGCCCATTGCCGGTGACTGCCGGACGGTTCCGTTCATCTCTTGTGCCTGTTGCCGGGCGGCGCTGCGCTTGCCCGGCCTACATCAGCGCGCAGGTAGAATGTAGGCCCGGTAAGGCGCAGCCGCCACCGGGCATTGAAGCGGGAACGGCGCTGGATGTCCATTGCCGGTGACTGCCGGACGGTTCCGTTCATCTCTTGTGCCTGTTGCCGGGCGGCGCTGCGCTTGCCCGGCCTACAGGAGCGCGCAGGGAGAGTGTAGGCCCGGTAAGGCGCAGCCGCCACCGGGCATTGAAGCGGGAGAGGCGCAGAATGTCCATTGCCGGTGACTGCCGGATGGTTCCGTTCATCTCTTGTGCCTGTTGCCGGGCGGCGCTGCGCTTGCCCGGCCTACACGAGCGCGCAGGGATGGCGTGACAGTGTCACCTGTCGAGCCATCCCTGCAGGGCCTCGGTCATCAGTTCGCCGAGCAGCGCCACGGCGGCGGAATGCGATTCCTCACGCGGGGTTTGTCGCAGGCTGACGGCCAGACTTCCTGGCGCTGGCAGCAGTCCTCCTGCAGGGCGCAGGTTGCCTGGCATGCCGATGCGGGTGCGTATCGTCAGGCCCAGCCCGGCCTGCACCGCCGCCCAGATGCCGCTCAGGCTGTGGCTGACGAACACCACCTGCCAGGGGATCCCCGCGGCATCGAGACAGGCAATGGCGCGGGAGCGCATCAGGCACGGGCTGTCGAACATCACCAGCGGCAGCGGCTCGCCGGAGACCAGCAGAGCGCGAATATCCAGGTCAGGATGCGCAATCCACGCCAGCGGGCAGAGGCCCAGCCCGGGACCCTGATCTTCGGTTTGCCACAGCAGCGCCAGATCCAGCGCCTCTTCCGCCAGCGCCTGGCGCAGCGGACCATTGCGATCCACCCTGGCGACTATCCGCACCTGCGGATGATGCCGTTTAAATTGCCCGAGGATCCCCGGCATCAGCGATTCGCCAAAATCTTCCTGCATACCAAGGTGGATCTCGCCGGTGAGCCGCTCACCCTGCAGCGCGCGCAGGGTTTCATCATTGAGCGCCAGCAGGCGTCTGGCGTAGCTCAACAGCTTTTCGCCTTCCGCGGTGAGCACCAGATGCCGCCCCTGTTTGGTCACCAGCGCCGTACCGCACTGGCTCTCCAGCTTTTTAAGCTGGGCGCTGACCGCGGAGGTGGAACGCGACAGGCGCAGCGCTGCCTGGGCGAAACTGCCGCACTCCATGCCGGTCACAAAGCTGCGCAGGGCGTCGAGATCCAGCCCTGGTAAGCGTTTCTCCATCATTATCCCCATTTTCAGGACGTTTATCCTGAACGTCGTTATTCTCGGGATAATACTGTGGCATCGCGAGAGGCAGGGGTCAACGGGCCCTGCGAAGAGAGCATTAGCGGTGCGGAAAGAAATAAAAAAAGCCGATAAGGACATTATCGGCTTATTGCAGGCAAGGCTGACAGCGGGGCGGCAGGCGCCGCCTCGCTAAGGCAGGTTATTGCGCCAGCAGCTCCTGAGCGGTGCGCTCCACCAGGTTCAGCAGAACCTTCACGTCATCCAGCGTCACCACCGGGTTCAGCAGAGTCAGCTTCAGGCAGGTAACGCCGTTGTGCTCGGTTACGCCGACGTTAGCGCGGCCGGAGGCCAGCAGGGCGTCGCCGACGCGCTGGTTGAGCAGCGCGATAGCCGCCGCGTCGCTCCCGGCCATCTGCGCCGGACGGGAACGGAACAGCACGCTCGCCAGCTGCGGCTGCATCACCAGCTCCAGCGTCGGCTGCGACTTCACGTACTCCGCCACGTTTTTCGCCATCGTGACGCCGTGATCGATGATCGCCGCATACTGTTTCTGGCCCAGCGCTTCCAGACCCATCCACAGCTTCAGCGCATCGAAGCGACGGGTGGTCTGCAGCGACTTAGACACCAGGTTCGGTACGCCGTGTTCTTCATCGAACTCGGAGTTCAGATAGGCCGCCTGATAACGCATCAGCTCGTAATGGCGCGCGTCCTTCAGCAGGAATGCGCCGCAGCTGATGGTCTGGAAGAACTGCTTATGGAAGTCCAGGGTAACGGAATCCACCAGCTCCAGACCGTCAAGGTAGTCGCGATACTGCTCAGACAGCAGCAGGGCGCCGCCCCAGGCTGCGTCAACGTGCAGCCAGATCTGATGTTCCGCAGCGATACCGGCGATGTCGCGCAGCGGGTCGATAGCGCCTGCGTCGGTGGTGCCGGCGGTGGCGACGATCGCCATGATCTGCTCGCCGTTAGCCTGCGCTTGCGCAATCTTCGCCTGCAGGTCGGACACGTCCATCCGCGCGAATTCGTCGGTTTTCACCAGCGTTACCGAGCGGTAGCCGAGGCCCATCAGCGCCATGTTCTTCTGCACCGAGAAGTGGGCGTTTTCCGAGCACAAGACTTTGTACTTGCGGATATCCCCCGGCAGCCCATCCTGCTGGATGGAGTGGCCCTGACGGGCGAAGAAGGCGTCGCGCGCCAGCATCAGGCCCATCAGGTTGCTCTGGGTGCCGCCGCTGGTGAAGACGCCGGCGTCGCCCGCCGGAAAACCGACCCGGGCGCGCAGCCATTCGATCAGCTTCATCTCGATAATGGTTGCCGACGGGCTCTGATCCCAGGAGTCCATGCTCTGGTTGGTGGCGTTAATCAGCACTTCCGCCGCCTGGCTAATCACCAGGCTCGGGCAGTGCAGGTGCGCCACGCACTGCGGGTGATGCACCGACAGGCTGTCTTTCAGGAAGTACTCGATCGCACGATCAATCGCCGCCTGGTTACCCAAACCCTGTTCGTTAAATTCTAGGGAGATACGCTCACGCAGCTCGTCAACGCTTTTCCCCTGATACATCTCAGGTTGCTTCAGCCACTGCACAACGGCCTGGCTGGTCTGCTCGATAACCTGCTGATAGGCTTCAACGCTCTGCGCTGAACCAGCAAGAATCGGATTCAATGTGGACATGGCGGTCACTTACTCCACTCAGACCGGTTTTACGCCGGCGGCCAGCAGGGCCTGTTCAAATTTGTCGAGGAACACGTCCAGCTCCGCGTCGCTGATCAGCAGGGACGGCAGCAGGCGCAGCACGCAGCCGTGACGACCGCCACGCTCGAGGATCAGGCCCGCTTCGAAGCATTTCTTCTGCAGCAGGGCAGAGAGTTCGCCGTCAGCCGGGTAGCAGCCCATGTGATCCTGCGCTTCGTTCGGCTTGACGATTTCGATACCGATCATCAGACCGAGACCGCGAACGTGGCCAATCACCGGGTAGCGTTTCTGCAGCTCGGCCAGTTTACCTTTCAGCCACTCGCCCTGGGCGGCGACTTTGTCGGCGATCTTGTTGTCGCGCAGATGACGCAGGGTGGTCAGGCCGGTGGCCATCGCCAGCTGGTTACCGCGGAAGGTGCCGGTGTGGTGACCCGGTTCCCAGGCGTCGAACTGCTTTTTAATGCCCAGCACCGCCAGCGGCAGCCCGCCGCCAACCGCTTTCGACATCACGATGATGTCCGGCTGAATACCGGCGTGCTCGAAGGCGAAGAATTTACCGGTACGGGCAAAGCCGGCCTGCACTTCATCGACGATCAGCAGAATGCCGTGCTCTTCGGTCACTTTGCGGATGCGCTGCAGCCACTCGACCGGCGCCGGGTTCACACCGCCTTCGCCCTGCACGGCTTCAAGGATCACCGCCGCCGGTTTACGGACGCCGCTCTCCACGTCGTTGATCAGGTTTTCGAAGTAGTAGGTCAGGGCCTTCACGCCGGCTTCGCCGCCGATGCCCAGCGGGCAACGATACAGGTGCGGGTAAGGCATGAACTGGACTTCCGGCATCATGCCGTTAACCGCCGCTTTCGGCGACAGGTTGCCGGTGACGGACAGCGCGCCGTGGGTCATCCCGTGATAGCCGCCGGAGAAGCTGATCACCGCGGTACGACCGGTGTATTTTTTCGCCAGCTTCAGCGCGGCTTCCACGGCGTCAGCGCCGGACGGGCCGGTGAACTGCAGGCAATATTCTTTCCCTTCGCCCGGCAGGCAAGAGAGCAGGTATTCGGAGAAGCGATCTTTTAACGGGGTGGTAAGATCGAGAGTATGTAACGGCAAGCCGCTGGTAATGACACTTTGGATGCTCTGCAATACATCAGGGTGGTTGTGGCCCAGAGCGAGAGTACCGGCGCCCGCGAGGCAGTCCAGGTACTGTTTGTTATCCGCATCCGTCAGCCACACGCCTTCGGCTTTAGTGATAGCCAGCGGCAGCTTACGCGGGTAACTCCTGACATTCGATTCGAATTCGGCCTGACGGGCCAAAAAGGTTTCGTTGTTTGCGTCTAATAAATCGGCACGTAAAGTATCAATACGGACTTTATCCGTCATCATATCACTCCCACAACCAGCATTGCGGTTGAACGCTGGTTGAATAATTGGTGTAAGAAATTGAATTGGCATTCATAAAGCGCGCACAATATATGGCTTTTTAAATCCGCATTCAACGTTTTATTGATTGCGCTATTTTGACGTTATTCTTACCAGGGGCAAAATTAACGTAACTTGCTGAATTATAATAGAACAACGCTCTGTCACTATAACCCTTTAAAGTGTAATTATTAGTGAGAAAGTCTCTATATTTTTATTGCCGCTACGTTAAAGCGCTGACGGAATGCCTTCCGTCAGCGATAGCAAGACTCAATGCAGTTCCACCGCATAATTTGTTAAAGGTGTGACTTTTTTCACCAACTTATTGTTATATAAAAACTGTTCATAAGCTTCGTAGCGCGGTTTATCCAGCGCCGCCGGATCGGTGGCGAACAGGGGCACGGTTTGCAGCCACGCCTGGTGGTTGAGTTCGGTCCTAAGCTCCGGGTGGGCGGCGGCAAACGCCTCCCAGCACTCCTGCGGATGGGCGCGCAGATAGCTCACTCCGGCCTGCAGGGCGGTGAGGAATTTACGGATCTTGGCCTCATGAATCGCGTCGCGATGGGCGACAATCACCAGCTCGTCATAGGCCGGCACGCCGTAATCTTCGACGTTCATCACTACCGGCGTTTTGCCCTGCAGCTTCAGCTCCTGCGCTTCTATATTACGGTAGCCGCCGATGACCGCGTCCACCTGGCCCGCCAGCAGGGCGCTGGTCAGCTGGAAATTGACGTTAACCAGTTTGATACTGGCCGGATCGATCCCCGCGTGTTGCGCCATGGTCGACAGGGTGGCCTGCTCAATGCCGCTGACCGAGTAGCCCACCTTCTTGCCTTGCAGATCTGCCGGGGTTTTGATCTGCTTATCCAGGGCGATAACCGTATTCAGCGGCGAATTAATCAGTGTCCCTACACGCACCAGCGGTAACCCTTCGTCAGCAAAAAAGTGCACCTGCGGCTGGTAGGTGATGGCCAGATCCGCTTGACGGGCGGCCACCATGCGCGGAGGCAGCGCGGGATCGGAGGGAGGGACAATCTTGACGTCCAGCCCCTGAGCCTTAAAGGCGCCGATCTGCTCGGCCACCATAATCGGCGCATGGTCGGGGTTAATGTACCAGTCCAGGACCAGCGTCAGCGGTTCATTGGCCAGCGCGTGGCCGCTGACCAGTGCCGTCAGGGTTGCCCCGGCGAAAAGCGACTTTTTCATCTGTTTTCCTTTATTACTTCATCTTTATTCCGGTGACCAGTCGATCAGCCGGTGTAGCAGGGTATCTACTGCCAGCCACAGCAGGAGGGTCAGTAGCACTAAAATAAACAGCGCGGCGAAGCAGATATCGGTTTGCAGCCGCGCATTGGCATTGAGCATGACGTAGCCCAGCCCCTCGGCGGAGCCGACCCATTCGCCGATAATCGCGCCGATGGGCGCCACCGCCGCCGCCATGCGCAGGCCAGAGCCCAGCGCCGGCAGGGCGGCCATCAGGCGGACATGTCGCAGTTGAGCGCCGAAGGAGGCATTCATGCTGCGCGCCAGATCGAGATACTCCTGGTTGACCCGCCGCAAGCCATCAAAGAAGGCGGAAGTCACCGGAAAGAAAATCACCAGCACCGCCATCGCCACTTTGGCGCTCATGCCAAAGCCCAGCCACAGTACCAGCAGCGGGGCGAGGGCAAAGACCGGGATCGCCTGACTGGTGAGCACCAGCGGCATCAGCCAGCGCTGCAGACGGGGGGAGAGGATCATGCCCAGCGCCAGGGTGACGCCGAGCGTCACGCCCAGCGCCAGGCCGCTCAGGATCTCACTGAGCGTGATAAGCGTATGCCAGCCGAGATAGGCGCGATTTACCCATAGCGCCTCGGCGACCGCCATCGGGGACGGTAAAAGAAAATGGGGAATGCCGCTGCGGCTGGCCAGACCCCAGAGGATCATCAGCCCGCAGAACACCATGCTGCCCCGCCAGAGACGTCCGGTCATGGATGAGCCCTCATCAGTTGCTGCAGCAGGGCGGCCTGGCTGTTCAAGAGATCGGGCGCGTCCGGCGCGCGCGGAGGTGTGCCGGCGAGGTGATGGCTGTCATCGATGTCGCCGTCGGCCGCCGAGAGGACCAGCAGGCGGTGGCTCAGCCGGCAGGCCTCCAGCGGATCGTGGGTGATCAGCACCACCGTGCGACCAGCCAGCAGGGTGGCTGCCAGGGTTTGAATGCGCGTGCGGGTGAGGGTATCCAGCGCCGAGAAAGGCTCATCCATCAGCACGATGGGGCGGTCCTCATACAGGGTGCGCGCCAGCGCGGCGCGCTGACGCATGCCGCCGGAGAGGGTTGCCGGCCGGGCGTCGGCGCAGGACGAGAGCTCCACCTCCTCAAGCAGAGCGGTGACCCGGGCGCGATCGACTTTTTCACCGCGCAGCCGCGCGCCGAGGGCGATGTTGTCCCGGACGCTCAGCCAGGGGTAAAGCAGATCTTTCTGCCCCATCCACGCCAGACGGCCCTGAATCGGTTGCCCATCGCTGGCGACCACTTCTCCCCGGGTGGCGGGCGCCAGACCGGCCATCACCCGCAGCAGGCTGGTTTTGCCGGCGCCGCTGGCACCGAGGAGCGACACCCACTGCCCGCCGGGGACCGTAAACGACAGGTTGTCGAACAGCCGGCGGTCGCCGAAATGCAGGCTCAGGCCTCGGACCTCGATACCCGGCGCCGTCACGCCCGGGTCTCCGCCGTCGCGTTGAGGCCCATCTGCCAGAACTGCGCCTCAAGGCGGGTGGCGGTGGTGAAAATCTCGCTCAGCTCAGTGATTCGCGCCTCGCTCCCGCGCTGCTGCCACACCGTTTCCAACAGCGCCAGCGCGGCGCTGACGCCCTGCAGATAGCCTTCATCGCCATAGTTGCGGATCCATGAGGCGTAGGGGTTATCGTCCAGTCGGGTGGCGGGATGCTGCAGCAGGCCGAGACCGATTTCGGCGTAGCCCGCGACGCAGGGCATCAGGGCGACCAGCAGATCCAGCGCGTCACCCGAGTGGCCAATATCCAGCACATAGCGGGTATAGTTGAGGGTTTCGGGGGCTTCAGGTTGGGCGGCCATCTCCGGTTCGCTAATCCCCCACTGGGCACAGTAGCCGACGTGCAGCGGCAGTTCGTTGAGGATGGCATTCATCAAGGCGGCCGCGGCCCGCATCTCCGGCAGCGTGCGCAGTTTACTCACCAGCAGCGCGTAGCTGCGGGCAAAGTGAATCAGAAACAGATAATCCTGGGTCAGATAGCGACGAAAGGCGTTTTCCGCCAGCGTCCCATCGGCAAGTTGCTGGACGAAAGGATGCGCCACATAGCGCTGCCAGTCAGCGGCGGCCAGCTGGCGTAAACGGCCGTAAAGACCTTGGCTAAAAGCGGGAACGATCACAGGACCTCCATTTATTCAGGGGAGATCCGGGCGTGCAGGGGTGTGAACAGGCAATGGCGGTAATGCTGGCAAAATTGCCGACCCGTCCCTTCGCTGGCATGACCCAGATCAGGTTCAAAGGGTTCGGCTTGCGCCATCTCAGCCCTCACGGGACACCCCTCGGTAGCGCTATGTTATACGACATTCACCTTTTGAATACAATCACCGCGCCACCTTGCCGCAGGATGATGGTAATGGGGGGATAGCCAGCGCTTTTCCGCGCAAGAACTACTAACCACCGGGCCGCGACGAACGGAAGAGCGGCTTTTACGCGCGCAATAGTTTCGTTGTCGGCGCTGAATACCGTTTTTAACTAAAACCGCAGGCGCTATCTGCCGGTAAGATGCGCGCACTTTTATTGCTGTGGAGAGGCTGTTGATGCGTAAAGCCTTCTGGCTATTATTCGCGCTGGCGCTGCCGGCGCTGGCGCAGGATCCGGTGCTACCCGCCGTGACGGCGATCCATACGGCGCCCACCCTCGGTGAGCTGCCGCCGCCGGAGTCGCTGCGACCGTGCTGCGCTTTTGGTTACGACCTGCACGTGCGCGCGGCGGGCATTCCGATCCCGATGTACCAGATCGGTAATGTGTTGACTCTGGGTACGCTGGGTAAGCACCATTACAACGACAGCGCGTTCGGTGCGGTGAAAAATCTGCTGGGGCTCAGCGAGGAGCAGAACGGGCTTATCTATACCCGCCGCGGCGGCTTTATTGATATCGCCCATGTGCGCGATACGGCGGATAACACCTTTTATCTGTTCAATCGTATTGCGCCGACGCTGGGCCAGGCGGGGCGGATCTTCTACAGTGAAGAACTGGGCGTGCGCCGCGTGCAGCTGAATGCCTTTACGCCGCCGGCGGGCGTCAGGCAGCGCTATCAGCTGGCGGCCTGGCTCGCCGGGCATCTGGCCTTCGAAATCGCCCAGTGGCATGAGATCGCCCAGTGGTATGGCTTCCAGTCGGTCCCCGGGTTTTCCGAAGAGATTTCCGCTTTTTCGCCCGAGGATCTCTACTCCAATTTACTGGGCGCGAGGCTGGCGATTAATGTCATCCTCAGCGGCCACGGCGGTTCGCTGGAGGATTATAACCAGGCCTTGGATGCGGCGCTGAAACAAGTGCTGACCCGGCTGCTGGTGGCGACGCGCGGAGAGACGGAAGCGATGTTTCAGCAGATCGACGGCGACTGGTGGAACAGTCACCGGCGGGTGCCGGATAAGTTTCTGGTACTGAAGCGTAACTACGATCTACAGGAAAACCGGCTGCCGACGCCGGTCCCATTCGAAACCATGCCGCCGTATCGCCTGACCATGCCGGAGCAGGTCGGGGGATTCCGCTTACGCGACCTCGGCGAACTGCAGATCTATCCAGGGCACGATATGCAGGCATTGCCGGTTCCCGCGCAATACTATGGCGCCGGAGCGTTCCAGGGGCTGGCGGACCGCGCCCATGAGGCGGATAAAACCCAGCTGGCGCGGACAGAAAAATATCCGTAAAGGCTCAGGACGAACGCCCTGAGCCGGCGAGTTAGCGGAAGTCGACCCAGCAGGCGCCGTTGTCGGCAGAACGCACGCAGTTTTCCACCCAGCGGACGCCGAACGCCCCGGCGCGGGCGTCCGGGTACCAGAAGTCGGCCAGCAGCGCCTCGTCGCGACGGTCGGCGGCATCCATGGCGATGGCGAAGCGGCGATAGAGATTCGACCATGCCTCAAACAGTCCCTCGGGATGGCCGCCGCCGATGCGATCATCCTGACTCGCCAGCGGATCGAGATAGTCCATACCGCGCTCGAGGATGCGCACGGGTTCGCCCTGGATTTCGTAGCGTAGCTGGTTGGGCTGTTCATCCCACCATTCGAGACTGGCTTTTTCACCGATGATTCGCACCTTTTGCCCGTGCATCGAACCGCAGTTGACGGCGGAGCTCCACAGTGAGCCGATGGCCCCGTTGTCATACTCCATCAGTACATGGGCGTTATCTTCCAGCGGCGCGCGGCTTTTGACGAAGCTTTGTCTGGCGCACATCAGCCGGGTGATCTTCAGCTGCGGGGCCATGGTTTCGACCAGAAACAGCGGATGGGTGGCCAGGTCGCCCAGCACATAGCTGGGGCCGACGAAGCGGGGATCGACCCGCCAGCGGGTACTGGCGTTTTCCTGTTCCACCGGCTGGGCGTGAAAACCGTGGGCAAACTGCATATTAACGATACGGATATCGCCCAGCAGCCCGTCGGCGATCATCTGCCGGGCCTGCAGGATCAGCTGGTGGCCGGCATAGCCGTAGGTCACCCCTATGATCTTGCGCCGCCGCTGGCTGAGCGCCACCAGCTCGTCAGCTTCCTCGCTGCTGAAGCACAGCGGCTTTTCGCACACCACGTGCAGCCCGGCCTCCAGCGCGGCCCGGCAGATGGCATAGTGGGTGTTATTTGGCGTGGCAACTGACACCGCCTGAATGCCGTCAGGCCGGGCAGCCTCGCCGCGGAACAGGCTTTGATAGTCGGCGTAACAGCGGTCGGGATCCACCCCCAGCCGTTGGCCGAACTGGCGTCCGCGCTCGGCATCAATATCAAAGGCGCCGGCCAGCAGCGTGAAGGTGTTATCGCGCAGCGCTGCAGAACGGTGAATATAGCCGATCTGGCTGCCGTCGCCGCCGCCGACCATGCCCCAGCGCAGGGTGCGGTCGAGAGGTTTTAAACCGTTAATCATGTCGTGCCTCCTGTCAGAATCCGACGTCGCGCAGATAGCGCAGACTTTCCGTGACCGCCTGCAGGCTGCCTGCGGCATGGCGCGGGTCGCGCTCTTGTTCAAGGGTTATCCAGCCCTGATACCCCCGGCGGGCAAGAAAGTCTTTGATAGCCGGATAGTCAATGGCGCCGCTACCGAGCGGGCACATCACCCCTTCGGCGCAGGCAGTGAAGAAGTCGATACCTTCATGGATAGCGCGCTGATAAACCTGCGGGTCGACATCCTTGAAGTGCAGATAGTCCAGGCGGTGGTAATAGCGATCCAGCCAGTCGAGCGGATCCATCCCGGCGTAATAGAGATGTCCGGTGTCCAGACACAACCCGGCGACGTCGTGCGGGATATCGTTGGCCAGCCGCTCGATCTCATCCGCGAATTCAATGCTGCCCCCGGCGTGCGGATGGATAACCGCCCGCACACCGTACTCCTGCCAGGCGAGGGTGCTAAGGGCGATAATGTGCTCCATCATGCGCTGCCAGTCTTTGTCATTGAGGCGCGGAGCCAGCGCGCCGCGCCCGGCAAAGCGCGCCCGTTCGGGGTTGCCGAAGTCGATAATCACCAGATAGGGCGGCTGGAAAGGGCGGCCCGGGATCGGTTCGGCAGCGGCTACCTGCGACAGATTGCGGCAGATTTGATGGGTCAGCGCCACCAGGGTGGGGAAATGGGCCTCGCTCACCAGATCGTCAAAGATCGTGCCGGCGACCAGCGACAGCTGATGCTGCTCCAGCGCCGCGCGCAGGCTGGCCGGATCGGTGGGGAGATAACCCCAGGGCCGAGCTCAATGCTGCGATAGCCAGCCTGCGCCGCCTCCTTCAGTACGGTAGCCCAGGCAGGGAGGTTAGGGTTTTTCGGGTCATCGACGCCCCAGCTGCAGGGGCGTTAGCGATAGGATGTATCATGTCGGCTTCCTTTTTCATACAAGGGATGCCGCTGAGTATTGAATAAAGATATCATTGTCAACAATGATGGAATTTTGATTTTATGATAATCATCATGATTTTAATTGATGGATTTTTTGATAATTTTTTATCAAATCGAGAGGTGGCGCGGTCCGCCCGATAACCATCTCCGCTGGAGACGGAGCCGGAAATTTACATATTTTCTTTGGTGATGATATCGAAAGGCTGAGGGAGTGAAATCACCTCGCTATGGGGGCGTGAAGCAGCGTCCGCCATGGCGCGCAGCGTAACGGCGGCAAACTCATCCAGCCGGTGGTTAAGCATGATGTCGATGGTGCCATCGATCAGGGCCAGTTCACTGTCGCTGAGCGGACCGTGGCAGACCAGAGCGATCTCCTGCTGACGGCCGCTGTCGCGCAGCGCGTCGACGATCCCTTCGACGCCGCCGCAGGGGGCGTAGATCGCCTGCAGGGCCGGGTACTGAGTCAGCATCTGTTCCGTCACGGTCCTGGCGATATCCGCCCGTTCATGACTGCGAACCGGCTCAAGGATCTGTTGCCCCTTGCCCTGTTCTCGCAGGCAGGAGCGAAAGCTGATCTCACAGCTTTCCTGGCAGGTAAAACGATTATCGCCAATGATAATGCCAATTTCACCATTTCCCCGGCATAAGCGCTCGATAAACCAGGCGGCGGTGCGCCCGGCTTTATGATTATCGAGGCCGATATACCCGCTGCGCTGGGGGACCGATAGATCGGAAAGCAGGGTGAGCACGCGCACGCCGCGGGCGGCGGCCCGGGCCACCGCGTGGCGAATCAGCGGGTGATCCAGCGCCACCAGGCCGAGCACCTCCACTTCATCGCTGAGTCGGTGAATGGCCTGAGCCATCGCTTCCACCGCATCGATGGCAAAATGCAGTATCACCGGCGCCTGGCCCGCCGGTAGCCATGGGGCAGCCTCGCGCGTCAGCGCCCGGGCCAACGGCAGGTAGAAGGAGTGGCTCTCCTGCAGCAGGATAAAGCCCATTCTGATCGTGACCGGCGCTTTGCCGGCAGCCAGGCGATAGTGGGGCTGCTCGAGGGTAAAACCCAGCCGGCGGGCGGCCTCCAGCACGCGCCGCGCCGTGGACTCTTTCACCGCCGCGCGCTTATTGAGCACCCGATCGACGGTGGCTACGCCGACGCGCGCTTCACGCGCAATGTCGGCAAGGGTGATTTTAGTGGCGATTTTTTTCAAGGTAATTGTCGCTATGAATGAGCGTAATGATAGAAACTATCACGGTTAGCCTGGGCAGAAAAGCGACTCTCTGCCCGCCCTGGCCTATGCCGCTGCGCCTGCCGGGTAACCCCTGTTGGCGATGCACACTCTGTGATCAAAAGCGACTACCCGTTCTGGCATTGCTGCTATGCTGTTGAAATAAAATTATTATTAAAGGCAGCATCGCTTCTGTTGGTTAAACTGCGCGCAAAGTCACCCTCAGAGGGCTTTACTGGGCGCATAACCGACTATACTTGGCGCGCTCGCGCGTAATTGCGGTTTCTCGGTGTCTATTTTGCTTTCACTTTAAACCAGCGTTGGGGCTGCACAGCGTTAAGTGCCGTTCCGCGCTGGCAGTGGGTCGGTTTGGGGCCTGTATGTTATTAAAAGAGCTGGCTGTTTTTGAGGTCTTAAGCACCCCGATATGGGTAGTTCATCCTTTTAACGAAAGGGTGGTCTATGCCAATCAGGCTTCCCGGACATTGAGCGGCGAGATGTCGCTCAATGAGATGCGTAACGGTATTTATTCCACCTGTCCGGAAACGCAACTGCAGCACTACCTTCGCTATCTCGACACCATGAGCGAGATATTCGAAGTCTGGACGTTACCCACCGCCAATGGGTTGCAGTCGGTGTATTGCAAAACCACCCTGATTGATACCGAAGACTGTGGTTGCTTGCTGCTGTTTGAAGCCGTGAAGCTGCTGGCGCAAAATCAGTCGATTCATACCGGCTCCCGCCGCTACCAGCGGCGTAACAATGGCTTTTTCGCTCGCTTTTTTATGACCAATACCGCGCCGATGCTGTTGATCGACCCTCATAAAGATGGCCGGATTGTCGATGCCAATATTGCCGCGCTACGTTTTTATCATTATTCCGATGAGGAAATGCGCACCAAACATACCTGGCAAATAAATACCCTGGGCCGGGACGTTATCCCCATTATGAATAATATTGCCAGTCTGCCTGGCGGTCATAAACCGCTTAATTTTACGCATATTCTGGCTGACGGCTCGCTACGCCATGTCCAAACTTATGCCGGGCCGGTGGTGCTGTATAATATTCGACTGATGCTATGCATCATTCACGATATCACCGAAGAAGTGCATCTGAAAAAAGAGCTGGAATTTTCCGCCGCCCACGATCCGTTAACCGGCTTGCTTAATCGCCGGGAGTTTCACCATCTGGTTGAGGCGCCAACTTTTATCCCCCGGGGTTATTGTCTGCTGTTAATCGATATCGATCATTTCAAGAGCATTAATGATATTCACGGCCATCAAAAAGGCGATGAGGTCCTGCTGGTGCTCTCTCGTATTCTGGAAACGTCGGTCGACCGCGAAGATAAAATTTATCGCTGGGGTGGAGAAGAGTTTCTGCTTTTTTTGCCCCATTCGCCGATCGGCCGCGCGCTGATACTGGCGGAGGGGATCCGCCAGGCGGTTAGCGAATACCAGACGCTGTCGGTGACCGTCAGCATCGGCGTGGCTGAACATCATGACGGCGAAACGGTTGATCAACTGTTTTCCCGCGTCGATAAAGCGCTGTATGCGGCAAAAAATGATGGGCGTAATCGGGTGACGCGCATGCCTTTTGACAGCCCTGAGCGACGGCGCAGTAGAGATGGCGCCGCCTGAATAAGCCCCCGCCTGTAGTGGGTTAGCCTGCGCTAAGGTGGCAAACAAGGTATGGTGCGTTTTCTCGTTCTTTTCAGGAAGTGGGACTGGCTGATGGGGTCAATCCTGACACCACACCCGCTCGCCGTTCACCCACGTCTCGCTGATATTGCGTTCATCACCCAGGGTCATCAGCACGAACAGCTGCTCATAAATGTCATGGCAGCGGCCTGTGCGCAGGCGCTGCAGCGGGGTGACCGCCGGGTCAATCACCACAAAATCCGCCTCTTTGCCCGGCTGGAAATTGCCAATTTTCTCCTCCAGCCGCAGGGCGCGCGCCCCGCCAAGGGTGGCGTGATAGAAGGCCTCGCTGGCGCGCAGGCGATAGCTCTGCAGTTGTCCTACCTTGTAGGCCTCGCCCAGCGTCCGCAGCATGCTGAAGGTGGTCCCGGCTCCGACGTCGCTGCCGATGCCCATCCGCACCTGGTGCTGCCAGCAGGCGGGCAGGCGGAACAGCCCGCTGCCGAGAAACAGATTCGACGTCGGGCAGAAGGCGACTGCGGACCCGGTGTCATGCAGGCACTGCCACTCGGCATCATCGAGATGGATCCCGTGAGCGAAGACGCTGCGTTCGCCGGTGAGCTGATAGTGATGATAGACATCCAGATAGCGCGCATGCTCAGGCCACAGCTGTTTAACCCAGGCGATCTCCTCCCGGTTTTCACTGAGATGCGTCTGCAGCCAGGTGTCGGGAAACTCGGCCCGCAGGCGCTGCACCGCCTCCAGCAACCCCGGGGTCGAGGTGGGGGCAAAGCGCGGGGTGATGGCATAGCCCAGCCTGCCGCGCTGATGCCAGCGGCGGATCAACGCCCGGGTCTGCTCGTAGCTCTCCCCGGCGGTTTCGCACAGGTAGTCGGGCACATGGCGATCCATCATCACTTTCCCGGCGATTAGCCGCATATTCAGACGCAGCGCTTCGCTGAATAACGCCTCCACCGAGGCCGGATGCAGGGTACAAAACACCAGCGCGGTGGTGGTGCCATGGCTTATCAATTGATTTACAAAAAACTGCGCTATCTCCTGGGCATACTCCGCATCGGCAAACTGGCTCTCCACCGGGAAGGTGTAGGTGGTGAGCCACTCCAGCAGCTGTTCGCCAAAGGCGCCGATCATCTCGGTCTGCGGATAGTGAACGTGGGCATCAACGAACCCCGGCAGCAGCAGCTTACCCCTCAGATCGACATAGCCCTTCAGGGGATGCAGAAAGGTTTCCCCCTCATGCCATGGCAGCAGGGCGATAATTTTCCCCTCCTGCAGGAACAACAGGCCATCATCGAGATAGCGGGCCTGGGCGGCCACCTCATCCGGGGTCTCTGCCACGCCGGCGATATCAAAAAATGCACCGCGCACCGCGGTCTGGTAATCCATCATCGAACCTGCCTTCTCTCAACGCTCAGGGAATAGTGATAAACAGCAAGATTGGTGCCAGTTTGCAGCCTGCCGCGGCCAGACGCCGCGGCAGAAGGGGAAGGTTACTCTTTTTGCGCCACCGCGCCGGAGCGGAAGGCGGCTTTCGCCTGCACTTCGCGCTCGTCGCGAGCCAGCCAGCGGTAGGCGGTGGCGCCGAGGAAGACGCCGATAAACCAGCTGAAGTTCGCCACTTCATGCAGGGCCGGTATAAAGCTGATAATCAGCCCCAGGCCCACCGACGGCAGCAGGGCGGCAATCGCTTTCGGGTTAAAGCCATTGCGGTACCAGTATTTACCCTGCGGCGTATCGTCAAACAGATCGTCCACTGACACCCGGCCGCGTTTGATCAGGTAGAAGTCGGCGATCAGGATGCCAAACAGCGGGCCAATAAAGGCGCCCAGTACGTCGAGGGTATAGTGGATCAACTCCGGCGAGTTAAACAGATTCCACGGCGTCAGAAGTATCGAGCCCACCGCGGCAATCATCCCGCCGGTACGGAAGCTGATTTTCTGCGGGGCGCAGTTGGAAAAATCGAAGGCCGGCGAGACGAAGTTAGCCACGATATTAATGCCGATGGTGGCGGTAATCATGGTCAGCAGGCCGATGGCCACCGCCAGATCGTTACCCACGCGGCTGACGGTTTCGATCGGGTCAGTGATCATTTTGCCGAACAGCGACTGGGTGCCGGAGACAATCACCACGGTCACCACCGAGAACAGCAGGAAGTTAAACGGCAGTCCCCAGCGGTTACCGCGGCGGATCTCGCCCATGCTTTTGCCGTAGCGGGAAAAGTCACCGAAGTTAAGCAGCGGCCCGGAGAAGTAGGAGACCACCAGCGCCGTGGCGGTGATCATCTGCCAGGTCTGCTCGCCGGCGCTCAGGGATTTGCTGGCGAGGGTAAAGGAGATACCGTCCAGACCAGTCTTGTATACAATCCAGCCGGCCAGCGCCAGCATCACCACATAAACCGCCGGACCAGCGATATCGATAAAGCGTTTGATGGCGTTCATGCCATGCCAGAACACCATCGCCTGCAGCAGCCACATAGTGGCGAAGCACAGCCAGCCGAGGGGCGACAGCCCGAGAAAGCTGCTGCTGGTCAGCGAGGCTAGGGAGGGCCAGAACTTGAGCAGGACCAGCATCAGGGCATTCGCCGCCAGATAGGTCTGAATGCCATACCAGGCAAAGGCGATCAGCCCGCGGATCACCGCCGGGATATTGGCGCCGAAAACGCCAAACGCCTGACGACAAATCACCGCGTAAGGCACCCCGGCCATCTGGCTCGGCTTCGCCACCAGGTTGGCGCACAGCTGGACAATACAGATGCCCACCAGCAGGCAGAGCAGAACCTGCCAGCTGGCCAGCCCAAGCGTAAAGAAGCTCGCCGCCACTACGTAGCCGCCCATGCTGTGCACGTCCGACATCCAGAATGAAAAGATATTGTACCAGCTCCAGTTCTGGTCGCGGGTCGGCGCCAGATCGTCATTACATAGCCGCGGACTGTAGCCGGCGGCCGCCTCGTGAGTCTTCGTCTGCTGCGTGTGGGATGAATGTGGCATGAAACCTGCTCCTCTGAATGAAAACCCTTTGATATGGATTGCTGAGGCTATTGCAGGATCCAGGCCAGAATGATGAATCTTGTATACAAAAAATAAATTTTATGTATACGATCTGCTATCGATAAGTGAAACCGGAGTGGGTTAATGAATAATGAACATCGTCTCCAGGCCGCGCCAGCGCTGCAGGACAAGGACGAAAGCATTTACCAGGCGCTGATGACGGCTATCGTCGAACATCAGCTGCCGCCGGGCAGCAAACTGCCGGAAGAGGCGCTGGCGGAGGTGTTCGCCGTGAGCCGCACCGGCATCAGAAAGGTGCTGCAACGACTCGCCGCTGTGCAACTGGTCACGTTGACGCCCAAACGTGGTGCACACGTCGCCAGCCCGAGCGTGGAAGAGTCCCAGGCGATCTTTCGCACCCGGGCGCTGCTCGAGGTCGCCAATCTCCCCGATGTAATCGCGCGCTGTCAGCCGCCGCATCTGGCGGCGCTGGAGAACATTATTCAGCGTGAACAGCAGGCCCATGCGGCGCACGACGGCCCGGCGGCGATCCGCCACTCCGCTGACTTTCATATTCAGCTGCAGGCTATCTCCGGCAACCCGGTGCTCACCGAGATGGTGACCCGCCTCAGCCAGCGCTCCTCTTTAGTGATTGCCGCCTGGGGCGCCCCCTGGCGACAGGGCTGCCGTTGCGACGATCACCAGCAGCTGGTCGGTTTGCTGCGGGATAAAGCCCTGCAGCCGCTCAGCGAGGCGCTGATGCACCATTTTGATCATATTGTCGCCAGCCTGTGCTTCGAGCGCGATGGCGTCAGCCTGCCCGATTTTTCCCGGCTGTTCGCCGGCCACAAGGAGTCGTGATGTCTTCCGTTCGGATACAAGTGATTAACCCCAACACCAGCCTGGCGATGACCGAAACGATAGGCGCCGCCGCGCGTGCGGTCGCTGCGCCGGGCACCGAGATCCTTGCGGTCTGTCCCCGCGCCGGGGTGCCGTCAATTGAGGGCCACTTTGACGAAGCCATCGCGGCGGTCGGCGTGCTGGAGCAGATCAGGGCCGGACGCGAGCAGGGGGTGGATGGGCATGTGATCGCCTGCTTCGGCGACCCGGGGCTGCTGGCGGCGCGGGAGCTGGCCCAGGGGCCGGTGATCGGTATCGCGGAGGCGGCAATGCATATGGCGACGATGGTCGCCACCCGTTTCTCCATTGTGACCACGCTGCCGCGCACGTTGATCATCGCCCGTCATTTACTGCACCAGTACGGATTTCATCAACACTGCGCGGCGCTGCACGCCATTGACTTGCCGGTGCTGGCTCTGGAAGACGGCAGCGGCCTGGCGCAGGAGAAAGTGCGTGAGCGCTGCATTCGCGCGCTGAAAGAGGATGGTAGCGGGGCGATTGTTCTTGGCTGCGGCGGGATGGCGACCCTGGCGCAGGAGCTGACCCGCGAGCTGCGGGTGCCGGTGATCGATGGCGTCAGCGCGGCGGTGAAGATGGTGGAGTCGCTGGTCGCGCTGGGCCTGGCGACCAGCAAGCATGGGGACTTAGCGTTCCCGGAGAAAAAAGCGTTAAGCGGACAGTTTCAGTCGTTAAATCCATTTTAAAAGGGGCAGGAGATGGGAGAGAACCAGGAACACTATCCTCGCGATCTGCGAGGTTACGCAGGGGAGCCGCCGCACGCGCGCTGGCCGGGCGGGGCGCGGATCGCGGTGCAGTTTGTCCTCAACTATGAGGAAGGCGCGGAGAATCACGTCCTGCATGGCGATGCGGGTTCGGAACAGTTCCTGTCCGATATTATCGGCGCCGCCAGCTACCCGGCGCGCCATATGTCGATGGATTCACTCTATGAGTACGGCAGCCGGGCAGGGTTCTGGCGCATCCATCGCGAGTTCAGCCAGCGCGGGCTGCCGTTGACGGTTTTCGGCGTGGCGATGGCGCTGGCGCGGCACCCGGAGATTGTGGCGGCGATCAAGGCCGCGGATTACGATGTGGTCAGCCACGGCTGGCGCTGGATCCACTATCAGCACATGGATATCGCCGAGGAGCGCGCGCATCTGCAAAAAGCGGTGCAGGTACTGACCGACCTGTTCGGCAAACCGCCCACCGGCTGGTATACCGGCCGCGACAGCCCTAACACCCGCCAGCTGGTGGTGGAGCACGGCGGCTTTGACTACGACAGCGATTATTACGGCGATGATTTACCTTTCTGGAGCGAAGTGGCCTGCAGCGACGGCAGCCAGCGGCCGCACCTGATCGTGCCTTATACCCTCGACGCCAACGACATGCGCTTCGCCACCGCCCAGGGATTCAACACCGCGGAGCAGTTTTATACCTATCTGAAAGACAGCTTTGACGTGCTGTACGCCGAGGGTGAAACCGCGCCGAAGATGATGTCCGTGGGAATGCACTGCCGGCTGCTGGGGCGCCCGGGCCGATTCCGCGCGCTGCAGCGTTTCCTTGACTATATCCAGCAGCACGACAAGGTGTGGGTCTGCACCCGGCAGCAGATTGCCAACCACTGGCGCGAAACCCATCCGTATCGCGGGTAGCTTTTGCCCCCTGATCCTGGCCCTCTCTCCAGGGAGAGGGCTCCGCCCGGTCGCGTCTGTTACACCGGTTCACCAGAATGTAATTTGATTATTGAATAAGCATGGCGAGGAGTACCAGGCACAGCAGCAGCACATAGATGCGCGCATACCATACATCAGGTACCGCAGGGATTGCCCTGCGGCTAAACACTATCCCGGCCCAGCCGGTCAGGACGAGCAGGCCTAAAATTTTCAGGCTGATAAACCCCAGAAATCCGCTCAGCGGAATGCTGTGCCAGCCAATGGCGGCATAGGTCACAGCCCCGCATAGCGCCACGGGCAAAGAAAGCGGGTTGGATGCGCTAACGCACTCCTGCATTGCATACCCGTGTCGCCGTAGCAGGGGCACCGTCATGACGCTGCCGCCCACGCCCAGCAATGCGGCGATCGTACCGATAATCACACCGCCGCCGGTGACCACTGGCAGGGACAGGCGACGCCGAGCGCTGCCCGTGAAAAAACCCTTGCGCAACAAACAATCGCTGATGGTTGCCAGCATATAGAGAATAAACAGCGCGCGAACAATATTCTCGCTCAATATCCCCGCCAGACAGGAGCCCACCACCGCCCCAATGGCAATAAACCATAACAACGGAAACAGCGTCTGCGCGGCAAGCCTGCCCGCCCGCCAGTTTCGATAGCTGACCCAGCCGGCGTTAAATATCATCACTGCCGTTGAGGTAGCCACTGCGACATGCATGGCGTTGCCCGCGATCGCCGGCTGCCGGAGCATCAGTTGATAGACAAAGGGCACCACCACAAAGCCGCCGCCGAAGCCGAACAGCACCGTGGTAATGCCGGTAGTAAAGCCTGCCAGCGCAATAATAACGATCTCATTCAAGAGAGTATCCCCGACCTGAAAATGAGCGAGCAGCTTATACCGGTCGCGTACTGCTTCCCATTTGCGTAGCGCTCAATTACCTTTGTAAATCGGTCAGAGGGAGGCAGGTGTGCGCAACGTAAAAATTGACGAGTTCGATCGACTCGATCGTGATGTGGTGGCGTTAGGTAATGACTATGCGCAGGGATTTATCCTGCCCCCGCACCAGCATCGTCGCGCACAGCTACTGTATGGCGCGACCGGACTGATGTATGTCACTACGCAAGACGGAGAATGGGTGGTTCCTCCGCAACACGCTGTCTGGATCCCCCCTGAAACCGTGCATGCCGTCAGATTTGCAGGGGTGACCACGCGTAGCTTGTATATTGAGCCAGATTGTGTGGCCGCTTTCATTAAACACCGTCGTTGCGAAGTGATCAGCGTCTCGCCGCTGTTGCGCCAGCTACTGCTTGAGGCTGTGGATTTACCACCGTTGTACGACAGCCCACGCGATCGCACGCTGATACAGTTGATGTTGCTGGAACTGGCCGCCATGCCGGTCCGCGAATTTGACATTCCGTTGCCGCAGCATCCGGCGCTGCTGGCGCTTTGTCAGGCTTTTTTGCTTAACCCCTCTATCCATGATCCTGCGGCGCGCTGGGCCAGGGCGCTGTTTATGAGTCCTAGTACCTTTCGCCGCCATTTCCTGAAGCAGCTGGGCCTGTCGTTTTCCGCCTGGCGACAGCGAGCCTGCGTGGTGAGCGCCCTGGCATGGTTGATAGCAGGCAAACCGGTGAACGAAGTGGCATTATCCCTTGGATACGACAATGCGTCCTCTTTCGCCACCATGTTCCGCCGCGTGACCGGGCAGCCGCCGTCGTTTTATCACCCAGCCTGAGGCGTCGGAGAAGGGGACTCCCGCAGCATGTGTCGGAAAAGAATGTCGCTTTTATGGCGTTGCTATGCGTTTACGCGGTCATAAGACAGATAATCCAGGAAGGCCTGGCTTCGTTTTCAGGTACCCCTACATTTAGTGGTGGCTACATCCAGGCGGTTTATCTATTCTGCCTGTAACCGTGAGAAGACCGGAGTCTCTCTTTGTGAACCATCTTATCATTGAAAAAATCATCATCATCATTCTTCTCGTCCTGTGGGGATTCGATACCTTCAGAACCAGGAAAAGAAAACGCTATGATCCCGCAATTGAAGCCGCTGATGCCAGCGAACGTTATCAATGGCGCTATCTGAGATGGGGATTTCGAATCATACAGGTGGTAGCGGGAGTGTATATCGTCGTTCAACTGATACAGGTATTACTGAGATAGAGGCCGCCGGCAGGGCGGCGGGACAGAACATCTGGCTGACCAGAATGAGGTCAGGCAATAGCGGTTTTCACGTCGGCAAAGGGGAATGTCCGCTCTGAGCCAGGAGCGGAACTTACCCCGATGAAGTAAATCCGGATTTTTGCCGGATAAACCCCCAATAATTTACGTAGCAGGGATCCATTCAACAATAATTCTTGCCAACTCCCTGGGCTGTTCGAGCGGAATCATATGGCCGCAATCCAGAATGATTCTTAACGACGCATAAGGTATGGCTTCGACCAATTCTTCTGCCTCCTTCATCGAACGGATGGCATCATCTTCACTGGCGATAACCAGCGTTGGACAACGTATCGTTGCAGAAGGTATACCTTGCCTGGATAAGGATGATTGCGTGATGAAGGCTTCAAATCCCAGAGAGCATCCCATTTTCTGGATAGCTGAAATCATATCCTGATTTGATGTGTTTAGAGGGTGGAGTGACCGGGCAATAGCATGTCTGCTCAGCCCCTTAAAGGTTGTGGGGGACAATGACTGCACGCTTTTCCGCTTTGCTTCAGCTTCTAACGGCGTATCTTCCCGTAAGGAACTGGCAATAAGCACTAAGGACTCTACACGTTCAGGGAATTCTGCTGCCAGTTGTCGGGCAATATATCCTCCCATCGAAAAACCTATCAAAGAAAACTTCTCAGGCAGAAGAGTAATCAAATGCTGCACTACATCATGAATGGTTCGTCCTTCAGTTACAGCTGCATGATGAACAATACAGTTTGACGGGAGATATGTTTCAAATTCATGCCAAAGCATTTCATTCAGCATAAACCCAGGAATTAAAACGATTCTACGCGGCTTTAAACTCATAATTCTCGCTTAAATGCATCAGTGTATTTATTGGATAAGACAGGTTAAAAATATCTTACTAACAGCGACAATATCAAATTGCAGCCCTGGATAGGCGTTTGTCTATTTCCACAGAGTTTCTGAACGTTTCTAACGTTCTCCCTGGCTTCCTCCACCATCAACAGGCTGATCCCGAATTGAGCAAGCTCTAATGCCCAGGTCCGTGTACAACCTACCAGAGCACTTTTCCGCTTCTCGCTCATAGCGGACCTTCAAATCAGGTAGCTTGTCCGCTCTGTGCCAGGAGCGGACATTAAAATCAAAACCGATGGCAAGCTTACCGAGCATGACATTATGCTTGCGCTGCTTTGTAACGTGCTTCCAGCTTATCCAAAAAGCCAAAAAGTACTTGATTCATTTCACTGTAATCGTGCGCCCGGAGCGCTTCAGGCGTGTCAACGAAACGATATTCTGCTGCACGGCTCAGGTCTTTCTCAGAATGAGCGATCAGCCGTTCTACAACGTCCAATGTGAGCTCCATGTGGCACTGGAAACCAAAGACGCGGTCTGAATAGGCAACGATCTGCCGCGGACAGCCTTCGCTGTAAGCGATAATTTTAGCCTCTGGCGTCAAACCTGGCATATCGTTATGCCAGTGACCCACTTCCAGTGTTTTCCCAAAGTGAGAGAACATCTCATCCTTCCTGCCGTCTTCGGTCAATGTGATCGGGAATTTACCAATCTCTTTTTCCGGGCTATGAGAGAACGGCGCGCCCAGCGCTTCACCAATGAGCTGTGAACCCAGGCAGATACCGATCACCGCCTTACCGGTTTTAACCGCGAAAGCAATCAGCGCCTGTTCCGCTTTAGCATTAAAGTGCGGGCACGCTTCAAGCGTGGTGTCCGGATCTTGCGGACCGCCCATAACGATAAGAAAATCGATGCCTACGGCGTCATCAGGTAGCCGATCGCCTGCATAGACGCGTGAGTAAGTTACATCATGACCCTGGTTTATTGCCCAGGTTTCATATGCGCCCGGGGCTTCAAAACTTTCATGTACGATAAAGTGTACACGCATGAGGTTAAGCTCCTGTAATATCTTTGATGATCAGAATGATAAGTCACGCACCCATTGCCTAAGGCTCTACTCCGGGTGGTTCCAGTTTCGATATGATAATGGCAGGGGCTAAATCTGAAATGCCAGGTAGTATAGATAAAGCGCCAAGACATGATGAAGCCACAGGCTGGTCCAGTACTGCGATAAGCTATCAACGCGGCGAGGCAGATCCTCCCCATCATCATGTTGAGGGGCAGCTACTCTTCGCCACCAGAGGGGTTATGCTGGTGCAAACAGAGAGCGACCGTTGGGTGATCCCTCCTCAGCGGGCATTATGGCTACCGCCTCTGCATATCCATAGTTATCATCTGCTTTCACAAACCGATCTCAGGGCGATCTATTTCAGCAGTAGCCTTATCGCAGAATGTACGAGCTTTACGAAGAGTCAGCAGGTGCATGTGATCACGGCTACGCCCTTAGTCAAAGAGCTTATCGCAGGGCTGTTCAGTGAGGACTACGCCAGACCGAGTCAACGGAAGATAGCGTTGTTGCTTCTGGAAATTCTCAGCGAGGCTCCACCTTTAACGATGGCGCTTCCCATGCCGAATGATGAGCGATTATTCAGCGCGGCCAGATCGCTACTGGTCAATCAGCGCTGGGAAGCATCGCTGAGCGAGCTGGCTTTTATGTCGGCCATGTCGGAACGGACCTTTTCCCGCTTGTTTATGAAGGATACAGGCTTTAGTTTTAGAACATGGAAGCAGAGAGCCAGAATTTGCGCTTCGTTGGATCTTCTCGCGAACGGTGTTCCAATCAAACAGGTCGCTTACCAGCTTGGTTTCTCATGCCCGGCGGCCTTTACCGCTGCTTTTCGCTGCATTTTGGGGGCAACGCCACGCGATTATGTGCCTTAAACCGGGAAACCCTCAAAGCGGTCTTTGAGACTGTCATGGGCATATTACCAGACGCAGAAACCCTGCGAGGGTAGGGGTATCCCGCCTTTGCTGTTGAGAAAGGTAGTTTAATTTGCACCCGACACACTCTCATTGATTAAAGCACGGAGTGGAGATTACTGCGGTCCACAGTTCTGACAAACCGTGAAAGAGAAGGCCTGCATGAAGAAAAAAGGTGTCGCGATGCGTGATGAAATTACCTTATGACAGACCTTACGGTGATTTACGGCACCGGGTGGATTCCGGACGCTGTGAGCCCCTCATTGCTACGAAGCCTGATTCTGCTGTACCTCACGCCATATGATAGCCTGCGCAACAATCACATCCTGCCCATTAATGCGTCCAGGGGAGTACTCCCGGGCCCTGCACGTCCCTGTGTGCCAAAAGCGGAAGTAGGCTGATGATAAATTAGCGTTGATGTTAATCGTGGGTTCTGCAGATGGGTAGAAATTGATAACTTAGGATGCAAGTTCGTCCCGCTCTTTCTGCAGTTTTCATCGAGGGGATATTCTCCGGAATAATTGTGCCCATATACATGGATAGTTCCGAATCGGAATGAGTTAATAATCGGTACAGCAGGCGTTGCGCTCGGGCCGACAATGATCGACCACGAAAAGCAGGAAGTATTACTTTGTCAGTAATACGATATCCTCTCAGAAAAGCGAGGTTTCCTTTCTGGCATATTAGCAACCCGGCGCGAACATCGTTTTCATAGATAATATATACTTCTCTCTCAGAAATATGGTCACACAACTCTTCGTCATCAACTGCTACCAAATTGCTTGCAGACAGTTCGCGAACTGTCTGCCATGTATGCTTATAGGCATCACCCAGGGCCTGACAACACCAGTCAAAATCTTCGTATGTCGCCACTTGCAAAGTAAGAGATTTATCATTGAATTCAGGGGGTTCAGAAAAAGAAGTGGCATATATATACTGGTCGGGAATACCCTGCGGGAAGGACTGGCCTGGCACAAGAATGCGGACATACTGAGCTCTGAGTTGTGACCATTCCTTACTAATGAGTTCTAATGCAGTATGATTTAGGTCAGAATCCATACCTACAATATCAATAAAAGGTTTGTTAATATTTCCGCCCTGATAACGGGGGCCAGTAAGAAATTGCTTTCCATCAATTCTGAGTTTTCGTTGTAAAAAATATTCCTGACATAATCCAGTTTCTCTCCAGGGAAATCGCGCTGAGAAACTTCTGTCTGTACACCTCGATTCCTGCTCTGACAACCATTGTTTTAACCATGAACGTAGAGTAACTTCAGGCACAGGTAGCCTGGCATATTGAGAGAGCATGTAAGATAGCATAAAAAATATTTTGCCCTTGGATGTAAAAATGTTTTTTTAAACAAATCAGAATAGTTCTACTCTCACTTTATTACCAATTATAGCTGGCACGTCAGCTCTTTGCTCAATGCGGACCTTTAGCTCGACAGCTTGTCCGCTCCGCGCCAGAAGCGAACATTGTTATGAGTGGTCAGTGATAAAACGTCAGCCCGTAGACCTTGTCTCACAGCACCTCAACCACTACAAATTCTTCTGCGATCAACTCCATATCTTCAGAAAAATGACCTTCAGAGCTGAAAAATCTCTGATGCTCTTTCTTCCAGTATTCAAGGCTTAAATCGCCTTCACCTTCTTTGCGGGCGAACGCTTCAGTGACATCACAAAAACGAACCAGCTGCATCGAAATCAGTCTGATCACGCAAACTGGAACATTCTGGCCATCAAGAATAATGTTATAACTCCCAATTCTCGGGGCAGATTCTTCCTGCTGGTAAGAGGCAAAAGATCCGCAAGAGGCCGTTTTGATCCCTTTTTTGATCAAGTCAGCAAGCTCGTTAGCCAGTTGCGGACTGTCACCCATTTGCCAGGCATCTGCGCCGGGATATTTCTTTTTTATTTTCTCAACCTCAACCATGAAAATTCCTTCGTTATCGTCAATGAAAAGAAAAGCTATCCCTTTTTTAACATGAGCGGTCCCAACATAATAGGCGATATCATTCTTTAGATAGTGTGGTCCGTTCTTCGCTCAAAACTGACCTTGATCGATAACTTCGGCTGGCTGGACAATGCGTCGATTCCATTCTCGATGAGCCGAATCGGCGCCATTGTCTCCCTGGGTATTGCGTTGTACTTGATTTACTCCAGCAGCAGGGCAAAAGCCGCAACGGTGGAAATCCCCCGTCGGCCAGTACCGCGGGGGAGCTGACGATTATTCCCAGCGTTTCAGCAGCAGGCTGGCGTTAACGCCGCCAAAGCCAAAACCGTTCGACAGCGCGTAACGCATCTTCTGCGGGCGGGCCTGCAGCGCCACCAGATGGAGACCTGCCGCCTCTTCATCGGGGTGATGCAGGTTCAGCGTCGGCGGCACCACCTGGTCACGCAGCGCCTGAATGGTGAAGATGGCCTCGATCCCGCCGGCCGCGCCTAACAGATGGCCGGTGGCGGATTTCGTCGAGGTAATAGCGACCGGATGGACGCCAAACAGCGTTTTAATCGCCGCCAGTTCACCTTTATCACCGACCTGCGTCGAGGTGGCGTGGGCGTTGATATGGTCAATCTCTTCGACGGTCACCCCGGCCTGGCGAATAGCGATCTCCATGGCCCGACGTGCGCCGTTCCCGTCTTCCGGGCCCGCGGTCAGGTGATAAGCATCTGCGCTGGTGCCGTAGCCCACCAGCTCGGCCAGCGGCGTGGCCCCGCGCGCCAGCGCGTGCTCCAGCGACTCGATCACGATAAGCCCGGCGCCTTCTCCCATCACAAATCCATCGCGGTCGCGGTCAAAGGGGCGGGATGCGCTTTCCGGCTGGTCGCTGTAGGCGCTGGACAGCGCCCTTGCCGCGGCAAACCCGGCCAGGCTAACGCGATGAATTGCCGCTTCCGCGCCGCCGCAGAGGGCAATATCCGCCTCGCCGCTGCGGATCATCCGCGCCGCATCGCCAATGGCCTGGGCGCCCGCTGCGCAGGCGGTGACCGGCGCGCCGATGGGGCCCCGGAAGCCGTGGGCGATAGACACATGCCCGGCGGCCAGGTTGGCCAGAAAAGAGGGGATAGTGAACGGCGAGAGACGACGCGGCCCGCGTTCATCGGTGGTATGTACCGCATTGGCGATCTCGCTGAACCCGCCGATCCCGGTGGCGATCACCGTGGCAGTGCGTTCCTGTTCGGCCTCGGATGCTGGCGACCAACCGGCCTGGGCCAGCGCTTCGCGGGCGGCGACCAGCGCAAACTCAATAAAGCGATCCATCTTTTTGCGCTCTTTCGCCGGGATGGTCGCCAGCGGGTCGAAGCCGTGCAGCGGATCGCTGTCAATGGACGGCACCTGGCCAGCCACTTTGCAGGGAATATCCGCGACCAGCTGCTCGCTGAGTCGGGTGATCCCGGATTTACCTGCCAGCAGCGACTGCCAGACGTGCTGTACGCCGCAGCCCAGCGGGCTGACAATCCCCATCCCGGTGACGACAATGCGTTTAACGGAAACGCCCATAGTTAACTCTCCTGTAGTATCAGTGTGCCGGCGGCTTTTTCATCAAGGGAACCAGCAGCGCGGCAAGTAAAAAACCCATCATGATGAGGTAGAACGCATCGGAAAAGGCCTGGGTTCGCGCCTCCCGCAGCGCCAGCGCGGAAAGATTTTTCAGCGCCGCCGTCTGCGCGGCATCCGGCGAGATCCCCTGGACGGTGAAGTTTGCCGCGCTGCGCTGAACAAAATCGCTCATTGCCAGGTTGGCGTTATTCAGATGGTCCGCCAGGCGGCTATAGTGCAGATTGGTTCTGTCGTTAAGCACCGTGCCGCACAGGGCGATGCCGATGGCGCCCCCGAGGTTGCGCATCAGATTAAACAGCCCGGAGGCCAGCTTCAGGCGCGCGGGCGGCAGGCTGCCCAGCGTCAGGGTCACCGTTGGCGCGACGGCAAACTGCTGCGCCAGTCCGCGAAAGGCCTGCGGGAGCAGCAACTGGTCCGCCCCCCAGTCGTGAGTGATCGGAACAAAGCTGTACATTGACACCGCAAAGCCGATCAGCCCGGCCATCAGCAGCCAGCGCAGATCGACGCGGTTGGCGAGCCACGAATAAAACGGAATAGACATGACCTGGAACAGACCGGTGGAAAATACCGCCAGGCCGATCTCCAGCGCACTGAAACCGCGCACGCTCCCCAGATACAGCGGGGTTAAATAGATGGTGGCGAAGATGCCGACGCCGGCCATAAACGAGAAATAGCAGCCGAGGCTGAAGGTTCGATCCTGCAGGGCGCGGAGATCCATCACCGGCTGCGGATGGCGCAGGGTGCGGATTACAAAGGCCACGCCGCAGAGCAGGGCGACCCAGGCGGTGGTCGTCAGGGTCGCGTCATCAAACCAGCCCCAGCGCGGACCTTCTTCGAGGGTATATTCCAGGCAGCCGAGGGACAAGGCCAGCAGCAGAATACTGAGATAGTCGGCGCCGCGCAGCAGAGTGGGGGCGGCGCTGTCTACTTTTACCAGCAGCGGCACTGCCACCGCGATGTAAATCCCCGGAACAACGTTGATAAAGAACAGCCAGTGCCAGTTGTAGTTTTCGGTGATCCAGCCGCCCACCGTTGGACCCAGCGTAGGGGCGAGGGAGGCCAGGCCGCCGATCGTCGCCGCGGCGATGACCCGCTGTTTGCCCTGAAAAAAGGCGAAAGCGGTGGTGAACACCAGGGGGATCATCGACCCGCCCGCCAGTCCCTGCAGGGCGCGGAAGGCGATCATACTCTGGATGTTCCACGCCCAGCCGCACAGCAGGCTCATCAGCGTGAAGCCCGCCGCGGAAGCGGCAAACAGCCAGCGGGTCGACATGACCCGGGCCAGCCAGCCGGAAAGCGGGATAATAATGATCTCGGCGATCAGGTAGCTGGTTTGTACCCAGACGGTTTCATCGTCGCCCGCCGACAGGCCGCCGCCAATATCCCGCAGCGAGGCGGAGACGATCTGGATGTCGATAAGGGCAATAAATATCCCCACGCACATGCTGGCGAAGGCGAAGATCTTCTTCGCCGTC
The DNA here is from genome assembly GCF_021184225.1 of Klebsiella sp. KPN54798. Lineage (NCBI taxonomy): Bacteria > Pseudomonadati > Pseudomonadota > Gammaproteobacteria > Enterobacterales > Enterobacteriaceae > Klebsiella > Klebsiella sp. KPN54798. The sequence goes on from NZ_CP089234.1 coordinate 2,638,570, forward strand.
GGCATCGACAGACCCTGCGGGGCGGACAGCGCCTGAACGGTGCTCATCGAGGGCTCTTTTCGTTCACGGTGACGATCACCGACAGTCCCGGGCGCAGGACGTCAAGCTTTGCCCCGTCACCTTCCAGCGCAATGCGGACCGGCACCCGCTGCACGATTTTAGTGAAATTCCCGGTCGCGTTCTCCGCCGGCAGAATGCTGAAGCGTGAGCCGGTCGCCGGCGCCAGGCTGGCGACATGCCCCTTAAAGGTATGGTTCGGCAGCACATCGGCGACGATGGTCACCGGCTGGCCGGCACGCATATGCGCCAGCTGGTTTTCCTTGAAGTTAGCGTCAATCCACAGGCCGTGCGCGGGTACCAGGGAGAGCAGCTGCGTACCGCTGCTGACGAAGGAGCCGGACCACGCGCGGCGGTTGCCAATCACCCCATCGAACGGTGCGCGAATGTCGGTATAGCTGAGGTTCAGCCTGGCCATCTCGAGGTTAGCCTGGGCCTGCGCCAGGGCAGCCAGGATTTGCTGCTGGCGAGCATCCAGCACCGCCAGCTGACGTTCGGCCACGGTTTTATCCGCTTTGGCCTTCTCCTGCTCGGCGTGCGCCCGGCGATAATCGGCGGAGGCGTTATCGCGGATCTGTGCGGAAATCGCGCTCGACGCGGCCAGGGCGTTATAGCGTCGGTTGTCGTTAGCCAGTTTTTCGGTTGCCGCCGTGGCGGCCAGTAACGAGGCCGCAGAGCCGGCAATGGTCGCCTGCTGAAGCTGGCGGGTAGCCTGGATATCGGCCAGCGCGGCCTGCTGCGCCGCCACTTCTCCGGCGGCTTTCGCGAGGGCGGCGCGATAATCGCGGTCGTCAATGCGGATCAACAGGTCACCTTTTTTCACCGCCATATTGTCCTGCACCGCCAGCTGCTGGATATAGCCGGAGACTTTGCTGGAGATGGCGCTAATGTCGCCGCCGACATAGGCATCATCGGTGGTCTGCATAAAGCGCCCGGTATGCCACCAGTAAGCGCCGTAGCTCGCTGCCGCCAGGGCGGCAGCCCCCAGGGCCGCCAGAACGAGGACGCTTTTCTTACTGGCCGGATTCATTGCTGGCATCTCTGTAAGGTTCCGGTTGGAATTTTTGTCCGCTATCGCCTTCGCGTTTGCGCAGCAGATATTCATGACGATATTTCATCAGCGGCGAGGCGGCGGGGCCCGGCACCATGGCGTATTTACCCGGGATAATCTCTTCCCCAGTCGCTTTATCCACCATGACTGGCTCCACCCGTCGCTGGGTGGCGGTTTCCACCAACTGCATCTGACGGCCTTCGGGGGCGAAGTGGCGGTTACCCCATTCCGCCAGCGCCAGCAGCACCATGCGGAAATCGCGGCCGCGCGGCGTGAGGTGGTATTCGTAGCGCGGCGGGGTGCTGCTGTAGCACACCTTCTCCAGCAGTCCGTCATCGACCAGCGCCTTCAGGCGGCGCGACAGAATATTGGGCGCGACGTTGCTGCTTTTCTGGAACTCGTCAAAGCGGGTAAAGCCCGCGAAGGCATCGCGCAGGATCATGATGCTCCAGCTGTCGCCGATGCGGCCAAGGCTGCGGGCGATGGGGCAGGGAGCGTGGCAAAGCGGTTCATTTTTCATGGGCTGTCCAGTAACCAGGTGGCTTTTGCCAGCAAATTGACATAGTCACTATCAAAATGCAAGTTACCCTTCATGGTACTCGGAGAAGAAGCCGCTGCCGTTTCGCTACGCCGTTTTACCTTTGAATGCCGAAAACTGGACAGTCGCCGCCGCCTTATATCTGCTTGACCGTAATAAGAGATAAATATCGCTGATGGCAGATGAAACATTTTAATAATGATAAAAATCGATGTGCTGGGTAATGACCTTTATTGGGGGATACGATATGAGGTATGGCGACACTCAAATTAACATTCTCATAACTTATAAAGGTTAAATAAATGAAGCAGGTGGGTATTGTTGGTTGGCGAGGGATGGTGGGCTCAGTATTGTTGCAACGCATGATCGAAGAAAATGATTTCGACGATATTACAGCGCATTTTTTTAGTACCTCCAGTGCGGGTGCCCCGGGCCCGGTTATTAATGGTAAAAGCGACAGGCTGAAAGATGCGAATTCCCTTAGCGCACTCGCCGAAATGGATATCATCATCACCTGTCAGGGCGGGGATTATACCAAAGCCATCTATCCGGCGTTAATTAACCATGGCTGGCAAGGTTACTGGATTGATGCGGCTTCGGCGCTGCGGATGGATGAAAAAGCCTGCATTATTCTCGACCCGGTCAACCGCGAAAATATCGATAGTGCGGTAAAAGCGGGAATTAAACTGTTTGTCGGCGGCAACTGCTCCATTACGCTGAGCCTGATGGGGTTGGCCGGGCTGATAAAAGCGGATCTTATCGAATGGATGAGCGTGATGACCTATCAGTCTGCCTCCGGGGCGGGCGCCAAACAGGTGCGGGAATTAATAGCGCAAAGCGCTTATATCAGTCAGCATTTATCCGCTGATGAACTGACATCATCAGGTTCCGTGCTGCCATTGGTAAATAAAGTGAGTGAGTTGATTAACAGCGCGGGCATGCCGGTGGAGAATTTTGGCGTCCCCCTCATGGGCAGCATCATTCCGTGGATCGACAGCGATCTGGGCGATGGAAACAGCCGCGAAGAATGGAAGGGCGAGGCGGAAACTAATAAAATTCTTGGCCTTGCGCCGGGTACCATCCCGGTCAATGGTTTATGCATTCGGGTCGGGGTGATCCGCTGTCACAGCGCGGCGATTACGCTGAAACTTAAACGTGAGGTCAGCGAAGCAGAATTTGCTGAGTTAGTCACCCATTCCCATCCGTGGGTAAACTATGTCCGCAATAATAAGCAAGAGAGTGTCAGTAAATTGACCCCGGCTGCTATTAGTGGTTCGCTGCAGGTAGGTATTGGCCGCTACAAGAAAATGTCGCTAAATAATGACCCAGTCTACTCGGTGTTAACGGTTGGCGATCAGCTATTGTGGGGGGCGGCGGAACCCCTGCGCCGCATGTTAAATATCCTGCTGGGCAAAATATAGTTACGGTCATCCGGGGAAAGCCCTCGCGCGCAGGCGGTTAAGACAAATGTTTAACGAAGCGTTTGCGAACCTCCTTGTAGCCGTTATTTTCATAAAATTGATGCGCTCTGATTCTTTTTTCACTACTTGAAAGCTCGATCTGAGCGCATTGTTTATCGCGGGCGAGGCGCTCTGCGGCCTGGAGAAGCTGCTGGCCTATCCCTGATCCACGTGACGATTCCTCGATGACCAGCGCGGAAATTAATGCCCATAAACGGTTCTCATGTACCGGTAAAATAAAATTGATAACGATTACGCCACACACGGCGTTTTCTGTTTCCGCCACCAGCGCACTCATCATACTCTGCGGGGCAGTGATGCGTTGCGCTAAGATCGCCGTCTCCGTCTGATAGCCCAGCTGCAGAAATAGCGTTTGCAGCGAGGGGATATCTTCTGCTTCAGCCGCTCTGATGAACACCATGATCTTCGACTCCAAATAACATGTTACCGGACCGGAAGCGGGCCGGTGGATACCTTATTCTCCGGTCCGCTCCCGTATACGCCACTCAGTCCATCAGACTGACCTGGGCGGCGACAATCCGCCAGCCGTAGGGAAAGCGCACCCACGTTTGCTGCTGGCGGCCAAGGCGGGCGCTGCCTTCACGGGTAAACTCGGTGCTGCACACCGCCATGTCCGCGCCAAAGGTGGTGATGGTGGTATGGCGCAGGTCGCGGGCCAGACCGGCGGCGGGGCGGGCGGCGCGAAAGGCGCGGATCGCCTCGATGCCATACAGATTTTCGCCGGCTCCCAGCCGTACGGTGCGCGGGTCGTGCCAGAACAGCGCATCCAGCGCCTCGATGTTATTGCTGACCAGCGCCTCTTCATACTGATAAAACGCCGCCGTCACCTCGGCGAGGATCGCCGGGCGGTCTACATTATCCAGATTGATCATGCTGCACTCTCCGCCACTCGGGCATCGGTAATGCCCATCGCTTCCAGCGCCCGCGCGGCGCGAAGACAGGCTTGTTCGTTAAACGGCGCGGCAATCAGCTGCAGGCCAATCGGCTTGCCGCTGGCGGTACGCAGGGGCACGGTCACCACCGGCAGACCGAGGAAGGAGATCGGCTGCGTCAGCATTCCCATGCTGGCGCGCACCGGCAGCGGCTGGCCGTTAATCACCATCTCCTCCGCGCCTATTGGCGTGGCGCTGCATGGGGTGGCCGGGGCGATCAGCACGTCGGCCTGGCTGAACAGGGATTTCATTGCCTGGCGAGCATGACGGCGAAAACGCTGAGCCTGCAGATACCACGCGGAGGGGATCATCGCGCCGGCCAGCAGCCGCTCGCGGGAGTGAGGTTCAAAGCGCTCGGGCGAGTGGCGAAGATCCGTCAGGTACTGATTGCCGCCTTCGCTGGCGCTGATGATAAAGGCCGCCGAGCGGGCCAGGGCGGCATCCGCGAACTGCAGCTCGCTGTCGGCGCTCAGCGCGTGGGCGACCCGCTCCACGGCCGCCCGGGCGTCGTCATCGCACCAGGTGGTGAAATAGCCCCCCAGCCGCGCGCAGCGCAGCCCCTCCAGTCCGCGCTCCAGCATGTTGCCGGTGCGCTCGCTGGCTTTATCAGCCTGAAAGTCATCGGCCGGGTCGCGCCCCTGCAGGGCGTCATACACCGCGGCGAGGTCGGCCACCCGGCGGGCAAAAGGACCAATATGATCCAGACTGGCGACAAACGGATGGCTGCCAGAGCGCGACAGGCGACCGAAAGTGGGTTTCAGGCCAAAGATCCCGCACAGCGACGCGGGGACACGGATCGAGCCGTTGGTGTCGCTGCCGAGGCTGAAATGAACCAGCCCGGCCGCCACCGCCGCGGCCGAACCGCCGGAAGAACCGCCGGCGATCCGCGACAGATCGTGCGGGTTGCGCGTCGCGCCATAGTGGCTGTTTTCGGTGGTGAAGCCGTAGGCGTAGGCGTCCATATTGAGCATCCCGCTGAGCAGGGCGCCGGCGCTGTGCAGCTGGCGCACCGCCCAGCTGTCGCTGGCTGCCGGCGGCCGATCGCTCAGCAGTTCGGCGCCGGCGAGGGTGGTGTGCCCGGCGACATCAAACAGATTTTTCACTGCGTAAGGAATGCCTGCCAGCGGCGGCAGGGGGCGCTTTTCCCGGCGCAGGGCGTCGATGCTGTCGGCCTCCGCCAGCATGCGCTGGGCGGTGACCTCGGTCCAGGCGTTGATCTGCGGATTCACGCGGGCGATATCGTCCAGCGTCTGGCGGGCGATCTCCCGGGCGCTCAGTTCGCCATCGTGCAGCGCACGCTGGAGATCGGCAATGGTGAAGTGTTGAAGAGTCATGCTTTATACACCCCCGCAATCTCCTCGCGCGGCCCGAGGGGATAGTCCATCAGCGGCTGCGCCATGGCGGCGATGCGGGCAAACTGGCGCTCCAGCTCCTTACGGCGCGGCGCATCCAGCTCCATATCCAACAGGTGAGTCATCTGCGTCAGATACTCGCTCCAGTCTGGCTGTGTGGTCATGGTCTGCTCCTTAGTACCCGGCGGCGGCGCCGTTGCTGCGAGGATCGGTCGCCCCTTCAAGCAGACCGTTGGGATGGCGGACAATGGCCCCGGCGTGGCCCATCGCTTCGCTGAAATCGGCCAGCACTTCTACGTCGTGCCCCAGCTCGCGCAGGCGAGCGATACAGGCGGGGGCAAAGCGTCCCTCCAGCTTCAGTGAGTCGGAGGACTGGCCCCAGGTGCGGCCCAGCAGCCAGCGCGGACGGGAGATGCTCTCCTGCAACGGCACCCCCTGCAGGATATAGCGGGTAAACAGCGCCGCCTGCGTTTGCGGCTGACCGTCGCCGCCCATCGAGCCATAGACCATCACCCGGCCATCGTTCAGGCGGGCGGCGGCAGGGTTGAGGGTGTGGAATGGCTGTTTGCCAGGGGCCAGCGCCAGGAGATGCTGCGGGTCGAGGCTGAAGGCCGCCCCGCGGTTTTGCCAGACGATCCCGGTGTCCGGGAGTACCACGCCGCTGCCGAACTCGTGATAGATACTCTGAATAAATGACACTGCCAGTCCGCTGTCATCCACGACGCCCATCCAGACGGTATCGCCCGGGCCTTTGCCGCGGCCCCAGGGGGAAGCGCTGGCGTCGTCGATGCTGTCGGCCAGCGGCTGCAGGGCTTCCGGGGTGAGCAACGCCTGTACATCCACATCCAGATGGCGTGGATCGGTGATATGCGCATCGCGCAGGGCAAATGCCCGCTTGGTGGCTTCGACGATACGGTGCACCGTTTGCGCGTCGTCGGCATCGGCCATGTTCAGGCGGTCGGTGATGCCAAGGATCGCCAGCGACACCAGTCCCTGCGTCGGCGGCGCAAGATTCCACAGCGTGCCCTGCTGGTGCTGGAGCGTCAGCGGCCCCGGACGCCGGGCGCGGTGGGCCTGCAGGTCGCCGAGGGTGATCGGCATCCCCAGCGCGGCCATACCCTGCGCGAGACGCTCGGCCAGCGGCCCGCGATAGAAACTGTCGAGACCGTCGCTGGCCAGCATGCGCAGGGTACCGGCGAGGGCGGGCTGGCGGAAGCGGCTGCCGGGCCGCGGGGCCTCGCCCGCGACCAGCCAGGTTTCGCTGAAGCCCGGCTGATGGCGCAGCTCTTCCAGTTTGCTGGCGGTGGCGTGGGCCTGCGAGGCAGTGACCGGAATGCCGTCTTCGGCATAGCCGATCGCATCGGCCAGCAGGCGGGCCACCGGCAGCGCGCGGCCGGTTAAGTCCCGTGAAATACGCAGCGCCTCGTCCCAGCCGCTGACGGTGCCGGCGACGGTCAGCGCGGCCTGCGGTCCCCGGTGGGGAATATGCCGCTGTCCGGCGTAGGCCTCGAGGGTCGCCAGCGATCCGGCGGCCCCGCTGGCGTCAATGGCGATGGGGTCTCCCTCAGGCGGCACGATCAGCCAGAAGCCATCGCCGCCGAGGCCATTCATATGGGGATAGACGACGGCGATGGCCGCCGCGGCAGCCACCATCGCTTCAATGGCGCTGCCGCCCTCGCGCAGGATCGCCAGCGCGCTCTGACTGGCGAGGTGGTGGGGGGCCACCGCCATGCCGTGGGTCGAAACGTTGCTACTGTGCATAAATTATCCTTTCTGAACGAATCACCCGCAGAACACTGCAAAAGCTGTTCCATCTCTGAACGTTTCGTTTCATTGATAAAAACGATGACCAGAATTTTCCCACTGGCACGCTATGTGTAAGGCATAGCAGATACAGTATGATGAGGAATGGATGATGAAACGAAAGTTACAGGGGCGCTATGCAACAACTCGATGAACGACTGAAAGGGCAATACGCCTCGCTGTCGCCGCAGGAGCAGCGGGTGGCGGATTTCATCTTTGACCACTTTGACGACCTGATAAGCTACAACAGCGCCGAGCTGGCGCAGCTGAGCGGCGTGTCGAAAGCCACCGTCAGCCGGCTGTTTAAGCGCCTCGGTTACGACAAATATAAGGATATGCGCGATGAACTGCGCACTCTGCGTCAGAGCGGGATGCCGCTCACCGACCAGCGCGACGCGGTGCAGGGTAACACGCTGCTGGCGCGCCATTATAAGCAGGAGATGGCAAACCTCACCCAGTGGGTCAACGCCCTCGACGCCCGCCAGTTCGATGAGGCGCTGACGGCGATGGTGGCCGCCCGCCGCATTGTGGTGATTGGCATGCGCAACGCCTATCCGGCGGCGCTGCATCTGCGCCAGCAGCTGCTGCAGGCCCGCGGCCAGGTGCTGGTGCTGCCCCAGCCGGGTCAGAGTCTCAGCGAAGAGCTGGTCGATCTGACCGCCGATGATCTGGTGGTAATGATGGCGTTTCGCCGCCGGCCGCGAATAGTACGCCCGCTGCTGCAGCAGCTGCAGCGCGACGGGGTGCCGGTCCTGTTAATGTGCGAGCCGCAGGCCCACAGCCTGTTTCCGCTCTCCCGCTGGCAGCTCTGCGCGCCGCTGGACAGCGTCTCCGCCTACGATAGCTATGCCTCGGTCAACAGCCTGATTAATCTGCTGGCCAATGCCTTTCTCCATGAAACGCTCGACAGCGGTCGTCCGCGCATCCACGAGATCGCCACGCTTTACCAGCAGCTGGACGAGCTGGAACAACGCTGATGGGGCGCCAGCGTGGTGCTGTGCATTATTATGGTGCAATAAAAACCACGTGATGGCGCCGCCGCTCTCTGAGGACTTTTCCGTTAGCGCTTGTCCTTTCTCACTTTTTGTTTTAATTCCTCGCCAACCCTCGCCTCGTCCGTATCTGGCACATTAGTTGCAAAAACAGATTCAAAGAATCTTTTGTTTCATGCTAACGTAACGGGTAAACATCATGAAGAAACTGTTGATCGCGCTGGCCGGGGCCGCTTGTCTCCTATCGTCTGTTTCTGCCGCGCAGGCTGACCAGCTCCAGGATATTGAAAAACGCGGCGTCATCCGCATTGCCGTACCCCAGGACTTTCCACCGTTCGGCTCGGTGGGTACCGACCTGCAGCCGCAGGGGTATGACATCGATATGGCGCGCTATCTGGCGAAATCGATGAAGCTCAAGCTGCAGCTGGTCCCGGTGACCAGCGCCAACCGCGTGCCGTATCTGCAGACCGATAAGGTGGACCTGGTGATCTCCAGCCTCGGCAAGAACGCCGAGCGCGAGAAGGTGATCGACTTCAGCCGCGCCTACGCCCCGTTCTTCCTCGGGGTGTTTGGCCCGAAAGGGGCGGAGCTGAAGGACGCGGCCGCGCTGAGCGGCAAAAGCATCGGCGTGACCCGTGGGGCGGTGGAAGATATGGTGCTGACCAGCGTGGCGCCGCAGGCGGCGCAGATTAAGCGCTACGAGGACAATAACACTACGCTGTCGGCTTACCTGTCCGGTCAGGTGCAGTATGTCGCCACCGGAAACCTGGTGGTGGCGGCTATCTCCCGGCAGAACGCCGACAAAGCGCCGGTCCCGAGCTTTATGCTGAAGGACTCGCCGTGCTTTATCGGTCTGAAAAAGAACGAACCGGCGCTGAAGGCAAAAGTGGATACCCTCATCGAGCAGGGCATTAAGGACGGCACCCTCAACGGTCTGTCTGAGAAGTGGCTGAAAGCGCCACTGCCTGCCAGCCTCGGCGCGTAAGGTCTGGGGATGACGGAGCAACTTCATTTCTCTGAGCTCTGGCCGCACTGGCCGGAGCTGCTGGCCGGCCTGTGGGTGACGGTGCAGTTGACGGTGCTGGCGACGATCGGCGGACTGGCGATCGGCATCCTTGGGGCGGCGATCCGCAGCGGTCGCCCGGGAATGCTCAGCCGGGTATGGGGCGGATATGTGGAAATCATCCGTAATACGCCGTTTGTGGTGCAGCTCTTTTTTATCGTCTTTGGTTTACCGAACCTCGGACTGAAGATGACCGCCGGTGAAGCGGCGCTGCTGGCGATGGTGGTCAACCTCGGCGCCTATAGCACCGAGATCGTCCGCGCCGGCATCCAGGTGACGCCGAAGGGCCAGTGGGAAGCCGGTCGCGTGCTCGGGCTTAGCCGGACGCAAACCTTCGTTCGCGTCGTACTGCCCCCGGCGCTGCAGCGGATTTATCCGGCGCTGGTCAGCCAGTGCATCATTGTGATGCTCGGCTCGTCAGTGGTGTCGCAGGTCTCCTATGAGGAGCTGACCTTCGCCGCCAACCTGATCCAGTCGCGGACATTTTTGAGCTTTGAGGTCTATCTGGTAACCACCGGGATCTACTTAGCGTTATCGATAGCGATGCGCCAGCTGCTGATGGCGGCGGGGCGTAAATGGCTGGGGGTACAGGCCTGATGACCACTTTTACTGACTGGGACATTATCCGCAACCTGCTGCTGGCCGGTCGCTGGACGGTGCTGCTGTCGCTGGTCGCGTTCACCGGCGGGGCGCTGGTGACCTTACCGTTACTGCTGCTGCGCCTCACCGGCGGACGCCAGGTGAAACGGCTGATCCGCGGGTATATTGAGCTGTTCCAGGGCACGCCGCTGCTGATGCAGCTGTTTCTGGCATTCTTTGGCGTGGCGCTGTTCGGCGTCGACGTCTCGGCGTGGACCGCCGCCTCGGTCGCCCTGACGCTCTACACCAGCGCCTTTCTGCTGGATATCTGGTTCGGCAGCATTCGCGCGCTGCCGAAAGGCCAGTGGGAAGCCTCGCGGTGTCTCGGGCTGAGCTTCGGCCAGACCCTGTACCGCGTGGTGGCGCCGCAGGCGCTGCGCATTGCCATCGCGCCGACGGTGGGCTTTGCCGTACAGGTGATCAAAGGCACGGCGCTGGCATCGATTATCGGCTTTGTGGAGCTGACCAAGGCCGGGACGATGCTGACCAACGTCACTTATCAGCCGTTTAAAGTGTTTGCCCTTGTGGCGCTGGGCTATTTCATTCTGTGCTATCCGCTGTCCCGCTACAGCCGCTATCTGGAGAACAAATTCAATGCCTCTCATCACCATTAATCAGATGCAGAAGTACTACGGCGACAACCATGTGCTGAAGGGCGTCGATCTGGATATCGACATGGGGGAAGTGATCTCGATCATCGGCCGCAGCGGCTCGGGTAAAAGCACCCTGCTGCGCTGTATCAATGGTCTGGAGGGCTACCAGGAGGGAAGCATCAAGCTCGGGGGCATGACCATCACCAACCGCGATTCCCAGGCCCGGGAGATCAGCCGCTCCATCGGCATGGTGTTCCAGAACTTTAATCTCTTTCCGCACATGACGGCGCTGGAGAACGTCATGCTGGCCCCGCGGCGGGTGCTGAAGAAGTCCCAGGCAGAATGCCGGGAGCTGGCGCAGCGGATGCTGGAGAAGGTCGGGCTCGGCGACCGTCTGGATTACTACCCGGCCAACCTCTCCGGCGGCCAACAGCAGCGCGTGGCCATTGCCCGGGCGCTGGCCATGTCGCCGAAAGTTTTACTCTGTGACGAAATCACCTCGGCGCTCGACCCGGAACTGGTGGGTGAAGTGCTGAAGGTGCTGGAGCAACTGGCGGCGGAAGGTATGACGCTGATCCTCGTCACCCATGAAATGAATTTTGCCCGCGAAGTGGGCGACCGCGTGGTGTTTATGCATCAGGGACGCGTCTGGGAGCAGGGCGTCAGCAAAACGCTGTTCGCCAGCCCGCAGACCAGCGAACTGAAACAGTTTATCTCCTCGGTGCGCGGTCTTAACTAACGTAAGGAATGGCAGATGGATATCACTCAGTTTTCGCAAATTAACCCGCCGCAGCGCCTGCTGATGGGGCCGGGGCCGATCAATGCCGACCCGCGCGTGCTGCGCGCCATGTCGAGCCAGCTGGTTGGCCAGTACGATCCGGCGATGACCCACTACATGAATGAAGTCATGGCGCTCTACCGCGGCGTGTTTCGCACCGAAAATCGCTGGACGATGCTGGTCGACGGCACCTCGCGCGCCGGGATCGAAGCGATTCTGGTGTCGGCGATCCGTCCCGGTGACAAGGTGCTGGTGCCAGTGTTCGGCCGGTTTGGTCATCTGCTGTGCGAGATCGCGCGTCGCTGCCGGGCAGAAGTGCACACCATCGAGGTGCCGTGGGGCGAGGTCTTTACGCCGGATCAGGTTGAGGATGCGATCAAGCGCGTGCGGCCGCGCCTGCTGCTCACCGTGCAGGGCGATACCTCCACCACCATGCTGCAGCCGCTGGCGGAGCTGGGGGAGATTTGCCGTCGTCACGATGTGCTGTTCTATACCGACGCCACCGCGTCGCTCGGCGGTAACCCGCTGGAAACCGACGCCTGGCAGCTGGACGCCGTGTCCGCCGGGATGCAGAAGTGCCTGGGCGGTCCTTCCGGCACCTCGCCCATCACCCTCAGCCCGCGGATGGAAGAGGTCATCCGCCGCCGCCGCTGCATTGAGCAGGGGATCCGCACCGATGCCCATCACGATGGCGTCGACGAGATGATCTACTCCAACTATTTCGATCTCGGCATGGTGATGGATTACTGGGGGCCGGAGCGCCTTAACCACCATACCGAAGCGACCTCGGCGCTGTTCGCCGCCCGGGAGTGCGCGCGCCTGATCCTCCAGGAGGGACTCGACAACGGCATCGCCCGCCACAAACTGCACGGCGATGCGCTGCTGAAGGGCATCCAGGCGATGGGGCTCGAGACCTTTGGCGACTTGCGGCACAAAATGAATAACGTGCTGGGGGTGGTGATCCCCAACGGGGTCAACGGCGATCAGGTACGCAAACTGATGCTGGAAGATTTCGGCATTGAAATTGGCACCTCGTTTGGTCCGCTGCACGGTAAAGTCTGGCGCATTGGCACCATGGGCTATAACGCGCGTAAAGACTGCGTGATGCAGACGCTCAGCGCGCTGGAAGCGGTCCTGAACTACCTCAGGTTCACCACCACTCAGGGCGCGGCGATGCAGGCGGCCTGGGATCACTATCGCACCGAGGCCATCCTATGAGTGATACCGTCCGCCAGCAGGCGGAGAGAGAGGCGGTGGCCAGCCGGGTGATGGCGCGCGCCGACCAGCTGGCCGCCCTCAGCGAAACCGCCGATGCCCTGACCCGGGTCTATCTGTCGCCCGAGCATCTGCAGGCCAACCAGCTGGTGGGGCAGTGGATGCAGGCTGCCGGCATGATGGTGTGGCAGGACAGCGTCGGCAACATCTGCGGACGTTATGAAGGACAACAGGAGGGGGCGCCGGCGGTGCTGCTGGGCTCTCATCTTGACACCGTGCGCAACGCCGGACGCTACGACGGCATGCTCGGCGTGCTGGCGGCGATCGAGGTGGTCCAGCGTCTGCACCAGCAGGGGCGACGGCTGGCGAAGGCAATCGAGATCGTCGGCTTTGGCGATGAAGAGGGCACCCGCTTTGGCATTACCCTGCTCGGCAGCCGCGGCGTCACCGGCACCTGGCCTGAAAGCTGGCTGTCACAGTGCGATACCGACGGGGTGAGCGTCGCCCAGGCGCTGGTGAATGCCGGACTCGATCCGGCGCGGATCGCCCACGCGGCCCGTCACCCGCGGGATATCGCCGCCTATCTGGAACTGCATATCGAGCAGGGGCCGTGCCTGGAGCAGGCGGGTCTGGCGCTCGGCGTGGTGGAGGCGATTAACGGCGCCCGCCGCCTGACCTGCCGCTTTACCGGCGAAGCCGGCCATGCCGGCACGGTGCCGATGCTCCATCGTAAGGACGCGCTCGCCGCGGCGGCGGAATGGATGGGGCAGGTGGAAAGCCTGACCCGGCAGCGCGGTGGCAACCTGGTGGCGACGGTCGGCACCCTGCGCTGTGCGCCGGGCGCGGTGAACGTGATACCGGGCGAGGTGCAGTTGACGCTGGATATTCGCGGCCCGCAGGATGCGCCGCTGACGGCGCTGCTGGAGGAACTGCTGGGGCAGGCGCAGGCCATTGCCGGGCGCCGCCAGCTGAGTTTCGCCGCGGAGGAGTATTATCGCATCGCAGCCACCGCCTGCGACAGTCACCTGCAGGCGGTGCTGAGCGAGGCGGTGGTGGCGGTGCAGGGGCGTTCCCTGACGCTGCCGAGCGGCGCAGGGCATGATGCTATCGCCATCGCCGAGCGCTGGCCATCGGCGATGCTGTTTGTGCGTTGCCTGGGGGGCGTCAGCCATCACCCGGCGGAGTCGGTCACCGCCGCCGACGTCGGACTGGCTATCGACGCTTTCTCCCGGGCGGTAGAGAAGGTGGCCGACGCCTGATCGCGCCGGTTGCCGAGCCCCGGCTGGCGGCTTCACACCGCCAGCTGGTTGACCACCTCGGCGACGGAGGTGATGGCATGGATGTTGCCGATCCCCGCGCCCACCGAGATATACCCCTCATCAGTATTCCCCTCCAGCATGCCCAGCCGCATCCCGCGCAGACCACCCATCGCCTGGGCCAGCTCGGTCCTGGAGGCGCCGGCCCGGTCCATGGCCACCAGTGTGTCGCTCAGTTTGCCGGGCAGCGCGCGGTAGTAGTCCGGCAGGGTACGGAACAGGCGCAGATCCAGACCGTTGGCGGCCACAATTTTCGCTTTCACCGAGTCGGGAACCCGGCTTTCGATGGTGCTGATAAATACCGAACCGGCGAAGACGCCCTCCGCACCCAGGGCATGAACGGCGCGCGCGCCCCGGGCGTCGGTGATCCCTCCGGCGGCCATCACCGGAACCCGCTGTACCGCGTCAACGATCAGCGGGACGATGGTGAAGGTCCCGAGGGCGGTACCCGGCAGCGTGCCGCCTTCGTCAAAGCCGGTGGCGACAATAATATCCGCTCCGGCCTGCTCCGCGCGGCGGCTGTTCTCCGGCGTCGGGTTGATGTCACGATAGATAATGGTGATCCCGGCGGCTTTCAGTTCGTCGAACAGCGCCGGTTTTAACGAACCGTCGCCGTAGCCGGTGTAGACCACCACCTTAACCCCTTCCTCTTTGATCACCGGGAGGATCGCCGGCGTCCAGATGTCATTTTCCGCCGTCGGGATCAGGTTGACGCCAAAGGGTTTCTCCGTCAGCTGTTTGGTTTTGCGGATCTCTTCGCGCATTTTCTCGGCGGTGGCCTCCGGGGTGGAGACGGCGGTTGCCGCCGTCAGTCCGGCGTTCGGGCCCAGCACGCCAAGCCCACCGGCGTTGCCGACGGCCGCCACCAGACGAGCATCGGTTAGCCAGGAGAGGGGCCCCTGGACCACCGGTTTTTCAATACCCAGAATGCGGGCGACGCGGTTAGGTTGCATGCTATTTTTCCTTGTATGTTAATAAGTTATAAATTTGTTCGCCCCAGCGATGCGGCAATGAGGGCAGTGTAGGCGTCTTTATTGTTTTAAAAAATGAGCAAAAACTTTCATCACTATTATTAAATTAGTAATAATGTGAACTGATGAAGAGGTGGGAGGCGGGCCATCATGCAAATGAATCTGTTTGAAAATATTAAAATTTTTATTGAAATCGTCGATGCCGGCAGCTTTGCCCAGGCGGCGGAAAATTTGCAGATCCACCGACCGGCGGTGACCAAAGCACTGCAGCAGCTGGAGCAGGAGAGCGGGGTCCGGCTGCTGCAGCGCACCACCCGGCGTCTGTATCTTACGCCGGAGGGGGAAGAGTTTTATCGTCGCAGCAAACCGTTGCTCTCCCAGGCCGACGATCTGCTGGAGTCGTTCGCGCCGGACCGGCCGATCCGCGGTCAGCTGCGCGTTGATATGCCGATCGCCTTTGCCCGGCTGCTGGTGATCCCGCATCTGCCGGATTTTTATCAGGCCCATCCGGAGGTGGAGATTGTCCTCAGCAGCTCCGACGTACGCCGGGATATGCTGCGCGATGGTCTGGATTGCCTGCTGCGGGTGGGGGATCTTGAGGATGGCGACTATGTGGCGCGTTCACTGGGGGAGGTGGCGTTAACCACCTGCGCCAGTCCGGGCTATCTGGCGCGCTATGGGGCGCCCGCGACGCTGGAGGACCTGCAGTCGCATCTGGCGGTGAACTGGGTGAACAGCAGCAGCCGGCAGATTATGCCCTGGCGATTCCAGACCCCGGAGGGCATCAGGCAGATCGCCATTCCCGGTAAACTGGTGCTGGACAACTCTGAAGTCTTTACTGCTGCCGGGCTGGCGGGGCTGGGGATGCTGCAGGGGATGCGTTTCTTTTTGCAACCTTATATCGACAGCGGGCAACTGGTGGAAGTTTTGCCGGACTTTCCGGCGCCGCGTCGACCGTTGTCGCTGCTCTATCCGCACCGGCATCTCTCGCATAAGGTTCGGGTCTTTGCCGACTGGCTGCAGGGGCTGGTAGCGACCCTGGACTGACAATCGGCGCTGTCGCCTTGACTCTATCGGCTGAGCGTTTATATATAAAATGTGAATGCTATTAATGCAACGAATCACAAAGCTGGATAACGACTTAACCTGTAAGGGAATGCTGATGAAACTCTGGAATAAAACACTACTCGCTTCCGCCCTGTGCCTGACCCTGTTTGGCTGCGACGATGCGTCGAAAGTTGATAACAAACTGGATAAGGCTAAAGATAATGCGGAGCAGATGAAGGATGCCGCGGCGGATAAAGCGCAGGCAATTAAACAGGATGCGGATAAGCAAATCGATACGCTGAAAAGCCAGGCTGACGCCGAGGCCGATCGCCTGAAGGATCAGGCCAGCGCCATCAAGGCCGAGGCGGACAAGAAGGCGGACGCCATCGCCCAGCAGGCGAAAGCCCAGGCCGATGCGGTGAAGCAGAACGCAAAGCAGGAAAGTGACCGCATAGTCAAAGAGGCGGGTCAGATCAAAGACAACGCCATCGGTGACGCCAATCAGCTCTCGGCTGAAGCGGCGAGCAAAACCAAAGCCATCCAGGACAGTATCGCGAAGGATAAACAGAACGCCGCGCCGCCTGCCGCACAGCAGTAACTCGCGGTGTTTGTCTGACCCGCCGCCCGGAAATATAGGGAGCGGAGCCTGATAGATTGCCCGGCGGCGCTGCGCTTGCGCGGCCTACGTAGGGGGCGGGTTGGCTGCGCAATGACCGGGTATCACCCTTTTGTAGGCCGGCAAAGCGTCGCCGCCGCCCGGCACATGGACCGCAATAACATCCTGCTCAGGGGTATCTTACGATACCCCTTTTTTATGCCCGCCGTGGGTTCAACGGTTTGGCAGCAGGGTGCCTTTCAGGCCGTGCGGCTCCGAGCGCAAATACTGCGACGGCACACGGACCTGGGCGCCAAGGCTGGCCGCTGCGTGCCACGGCCAGTGCGGATCGTAGAGTACCGCGCGGGCGAGGGCGATCAGGTCGGCATCGCCATTCTCCAGCGCCGCTTCCGCCTGCTGCGGGTCGGTGATCAGCCCCACGCCAATCACCGGGATGGCTACCTGCTGGCGAATATCGCGGGCGAAAGGCAACTGGTATCCCGGCCCAACGGTGATCGCCTGCTGCGGCGACAAACCGCCGCTGGAGACGTGAATATAGTCACTGCCCAGCGTTTCCAGCTGCTGGCTAAACTTAATGGACTGCTCGCAGTCCCAGCCGCCTTCGACCCAGTCGGTAGCCGACAGCCTGACGCCCACCGCCATGGTGTTGCCCACTGCCTCGCGGATCGCCTTAAAGACTTCCAGCGGATAGCGCATTCGGTTCTCCAGCGAACCGCCGTACTCGTCGCGGCGCTGGTTGCTGAGCGGCGAGAGAAACTGGTGCAGCAGATAGCCGTGGGCGGCGTGCAGTTCAATCAGCTCAAAGCCCAGCCGCTGGGCGCGCAGCGCGCTGGCGACGAAGGCCGCTTTGATGCGCGCCAGATCGGCATGGCTCAGTTCAGCGGGGGCGCGATCGCCATCGTGAAACGCCACGGCGGAAGGGGCGACGGTCTGCCAGCCACCATCGTTGAGCGCCAGCTGATGGCCTCCCTGCCAGGGGGCGGCGCAGGATGCTTTGCGTCCGGCATGACCCAGCTGGATCCCCAGACGGATCGGCGACCAGGCCCGAATATCTTCGACTACGCCGCGCAGGGCGTTTTCGGTTTCATCATCCCACAGCCCCAGATCCCCCGGGGAGATACGCCCCGCAGGCTCTACCGCCGTGGCTTCCAGAATTAACAGGCCGGCGCCGGAGAAAGCCAGTTGGCCAAGATGGATCCGGTGCCAGGAGGTCGCCTTACCCTCGTCGGCGGAGTACTGACACATCGGGGCGATAACGATACGGTTATCAAGGGTGAGTTGACCAATTCGCGTCGCGCTAAAAAGATGACTCATGAATACCTCGTAAATGTTAAACGTGGTCGTGCAGGGGACGGACAGTTGCTGTTTATAGCACGCCTGTTCACCCCCCCAGTATTCGGATATTGCGCTTAAGCGCTCCGCTATTCGATATACCAGAGACGGCGCCGTCGGCCGGCGGCCTGCTGCGACACGGCGCGGGCCATTGCGCTGCCAATCTCGGCGCTGGCCGTCAGCCCCTGCACAAAGGGGCGATCGTGCATCAGCCAGGGAAGGGCGCCGAAGGCGACCCGGCCGCGCACTGTCTCCGGCGCCTGCAGCGTGTAGTCATCACCGACGTCCGGAATGTCGTCGCCGTAGGCCAGCAGCTGCTGGCGCAGTGAAGGGAAGGGCAGATCCCGGGTTTTCAGCGCTTTTTGTCCGCGGGCATCGATAAAGACATCGAATTCGCAGCGCTGACGATGATGAACAATCAGCGTCCGGTCAGGCTCCCGCTGCAGCTCATAATCTTCGCCCAGCGTCAGGATCCGCAGAATGCCAGCCCGGTGCAAGGCCAGCAGCCGACGTATGGACTCCGGCGGAATGGCGGCGTAGTTATCGATAAATACCCGGGCGAGGCCCTGGCGGAAGCGACGGCTGTCCGCGTCGTTGAACTGCGGCACCACGGTTTCAATCGCCTCATGCAGGCGCAGAATGGCATAGCGCCAGGGCACCGTGTGGTGTTCGCGCTTATTGCGCTCCACCTCCTGCAGATTGCGCTGCGCCCACTGAAAGGGGTCATGGGTGAGGCGGTCGGCAAACCAGGCGTCGGCGATACTGTCAGGCGTCAGCTGACGAAGCCCGATCGCCTCGCTCCAGTCGGGGGCAGCATATTCCAGCTCTTTAACGATCAGCTCAAAAATCCGATCTAACAGAGCGTCGCTACCCTCCGCAATGGCCGCTTCGAGGGCGGCGGGAGTGGCAATCTCCAGCGGCTCCCACGGGATCGGGCAGTAAAAATCGGCCTCCGGCAGCACGCCGTGGCGTGACATCAGGGTGATCTCCAGCGCTTCGCTGCCTGGATGGAGGGAAAAATGGGTCGTTTTGTCGTCCTCGGTATGGAAAACGCCGTGGCGGGCCACTACCGCCACGGCGGCATCAATCGCGCTTAATGAAGTGCCAAGGATCCCCACCCGACAGGGGGCAATGCGGGCCTCCATCAGGCCGGTCCACGGGCTGGGGAAGTACTGTCGGCTGGCGCGCTCTTCTTCAGGCCACAGATGGCCGGTGGCAATCGCCACCAGGTCGACGATTACCGGGTCTGCTGCACTATCGGTGTGGATGGCGATCCCGGTGGGCTGAACCGCAATATCCGTGACTTCACAGGATTCACAAACGCTAATCACAAAGCCGACGTCCCGGGCCCGCTCAACGAGGTACAGAAAACGGTCGCGATAGTATTCGCCGAGGATCACCCGCGGCAGAAACTGGCGCTCATGCAGGGCGTGCCGTTCAAGCCCGCGCGCCGCCAGCCAGTCATCGCTTTGCTGCTGCAGCCATTGCAGGTAGGTCAGGTCGATGGGGGGGATCTCAATGCTGGCAATATTGGCCAGCATTTGCGCCGCGGTATTATCGTCACTGTAGGGCATACCCACCCCGGCCTGCGCCTCTTTTTCAAACAGAGTGATGGCCAGCGGCTCACCGCGCTTCACCAGTTCATAAAAGGTGTAAATCCCCGTCGGCCCCACGCCGACGATGGCAATTCTCTTCATGATTCTCTCCCTTCCTGTGGGCAGATGCGGCATTGATGACGCTTCGCTTAAGCGAACCTGGTTTTAATTCTGGTCGAAAATTGCCGAACCGGTGAGGGGAACACGCAATTTGAAACAAATTAGCATGCTAATAAACTTGCCGATTGTCGTAAAAGGGGTGTAATTAACAAAAGAGCAACTTTCTATACAAACAATTTACACAAGCGGCGACCCCAGCTCGCTCTGCTGGACGCCGCGCACACTCCCGGCAATGCCGTCGGGATAGGGATGACAAGATGCACGGCTGGACCTCACGACAGCGTAATGCGGCGATAGCCAGTTTTTTAAGCTGGACGCTCGATGCTTTCGACTTTTTCCTGTTAGTTTTTTTACTGAGCGATATCGCCCACTCGTTTCATGTCGACCTTGAGGAGGTCACTCTGGCGATTCTGCTGACTCTGGCCGTGCGGCCCGTCGGCGCGCTAATTTTCGGCAGGGCGGCGGAGAAGTTTGGTCGCAAACCAATCCTGATGCTCAACATTGTGTTCTTCTCGGCTTTTGAGCTGCTCTCCGCCGCCGCGCCGTCGTTGATGCTGTTTTTCCTGCTGCGGGTGCTGTACGGCGTGGCGATGGGCGGGATCTGGGGCGTGGCCTCTTCGCTGGCGATGGAGACGATCCCCGACCGCTCGCGCGGCCTGATGTCCGGCCTGTTCCAGGCGGGATACCCCTTCGGCTATTTGCTGGCGGCCGTCGCCTACGGGCTGCTGTTTGAACAACTCGGCTGGCGCGGGATGTTTGTCATTGGCGCCGCGCCGGTGCTGCTGCTGCCGTTTATCTATTTCTGCGTCGAGGAGTCTCCGGTTTGGCAGGCGGCCAGGCAGAATAAAGAGAGTACGGCCCTGCTGCCGGTACTGCGTAGCCACTGGAAGCTGTGCCTGTACCTGGTGGTGCTGATGGCGGCTTTCAACTTCTTCTCCCACGGGACGCAGGATCTTTACCCGGTCTTTTTGAAAGTTCAGCACGGCTTCGAGCCTAAAACGGTCAGCATCATCGCGGTCTGCTATAACATCGCCTCGATCATTGGTGGAGTGTTCTTCGGTTCGCTGTCGGAGAAGATTGGCCGACGCAAAGCAATTATGATCGCCGCCCTGCTGGCGCTGCCGGTCATTCCACTGTGGGCTTTCGCCAGCGGCTCGCTGGCGCTGGGGGCGGGGGCGTTCCTGATGCAGTTTATGGTCCAGGGGGCCTGGGGGGTGATCCCCACCTGGCTCAATGAACTGGTCCCGGCCAACACCCGGGCGGTGCTGCCCGGCTTCGTCTACCAGCTGGGTAATTTGCTGGCTTCGGTGAATGCCACTCTCCAGGCATCAATCGCCCAGCATCATGGGCATAACTACGGCCTGGCAATGGCCCTGGTGGCCGGGACGGTGGCGATTGTCATTACCGTCCTGACCTTTTTTGGTCGCGAAGGCCGGGTGATCCAATCCGCAGGAGCGGGACATCACCAGCCGCTCTCCACCAGCCGTTAACTTTTGTGACCGGGCGTGGCCAGGCGCCCGGTCGCATACATTAGTCACGCAGACGAATAGACGCCGCCTGGCGTTTCTCCAGCGAGCAGATCCCAATCCCCACCATGATGAACAGCGCGCTAAACAGATGCCAGGCCTGCGGTTGAGTATGCAGGAACAGGATGCTCAACACCCCGCCGGAGAGGGGGATGATGTGGGTGTAAATTTCGCCCCGCGTGGCGCCAATGGTGGCGATACCTTTGTTCCAGAACAAATAGGCCAGCCACGATGGGAAAATTACCAGATACGCCAGGCCGCTGAGGAAAAACGGCTCGCGCCAGGCTGCCCAGTCCTGCGCCGGGTGGCGCATCAGCCAGAAGATGACGATTGGCACCAGGATCAGGGCGCCGAGCAGCGAGCTGACGGCGACAAAGCCATTCGCCGGGATTCGGCGGTCCTTCAGACGTAACAGCGAACAGTAGAGCGCCCAGCTCAGCGCCGACCCCATCGCCCACAGGTCGCCGATGGCAAAGGTGTGCAGAGAGGCGGCGTGCAGCGGATTTCCCTGAAATAAGAGGATCATCACGCCGAGGGTGCTAAAAGCCACTCCGAGCCAGTTACGCCCTGATACCGGATCGCGGAAAAATAGTCGGTTAATCAACAGTACCATGCTCGGCGTGGCGGACATATAGATGGCGGCGTTGAGCGCGGAGGTGGTTTGCAGGCCAATATAGAGCGTGAGCGGGAAACTGACCTGGCCGCAGAGGGTTAGCACCACCACCGCTGGCGCGTTTGCCCGCAGCAGGTGGCGACTGCCGGCGATTTGCCGTCGGTAGAGGAGGCCCAGCAGCAGCGCCGTCAGCGCCCAGCGCGCTTCGGTCATCAGGATTGGATCCACGCCCTGCACCAGCACGTGCCCGACAACATAATTCCCGCCCCAGAACAGAGCCGCCAGCGTCAGTAACAGATAGGGCATGATGATTCCTTGTGTCGTTTGTCACTGTACTGAATGGTAATGTTATTGCTTTTATAATATCAATAATATTTTAGTGGTTTTTATTGTATTCATTTAAACTCTTTAATAAACAGTAAATTGATAATGCGTGTGAAATTTACGTTGCCGCATTATGGACGGTACTATACCGTATAGTAGCCATGTATTTCACAGGGATAAATCATGCGTAACACAGATAATGGGGTGATTGGAAGCGACCAGACCGCGGTGATGGCCAGGCTGGCGCTGGATGAGTTAATTGACCAGCTTCTGCACAGCAACGCGCTGTCGCTGAAGCTGACGGCCAACCCGCTGGTGGCCGACAGAGCCTGGCATCTCACTGAGAATACCTGCATCCGCGCCTTCTCCGCTGACGATCCACAGGCCAAAAAGCGTGCGCACCACGCGCTGTTCATTCTCTATCAGTCCTGGCTTGCCGACCCGCTCTCGCCAGCGGCTGCCAATCAGTTTCATCCGCTGCTTTCCGGGATCAGAAATTACATCGAGTCTGAGTGGCTGCGGGCGGAAAGCAAACGCTTCCACCACCAGAGACCAATGCTTAACGCCGGCAATATCGTCGACGAACTGCGCGCCTTATGCCAGCAGCACCCGGCGTCTCATCATCCGCTGTTCGATTTCCTTGCCAGCGAGGCCTCTGCGGCGCAAATCGACTATTTCTTCAAAAGCGACAGCGCGCTGAATCTGCTGTTCTTCGATCTGGTGGCGATGGGGCTGGTCGGTTCGCTGCCGGAAACTCGTGCCGAGATTGCGCAAAATCTGTGGGATGAGATAGGCCAGGGCAGCACTGAGATCACCCACGTCAATTTGTACAAGGATTTACTGAAGCGGCGGAATATCGCTTTGCCGGACAATCATTTTGCCCATTTGTACGAGTGGCAGGGGCTGGCCGGGTATAACGCCTTTATGCTGGGCGGCGTTAACCGTCAGCATTACTACAAATCACTGGGCGTGATGGCCATGACCGAGCTGCTCGACCCGCCGCAGTATGAAAAACTGGTGGCGGGCTGTCGGCGGATTGGGCTTTCCGAGCGCGACGTGCATTACTATGCCGAACATATCACGGTCGACATCGGTCATGCGGATGGCTGGCTGAACAATGTGATTGTGCCGATTGGCAAAAAACATCCGGCGGCGATGGAGGAGGTCTTCTTTGGCGCCGCGCTGCGTCTGCAAACCTGCAACGATTACTATGATTGTCTGCTGGCGGCCCTGCAGTCGCTGGGCGGCAGCTTATCATCTCACAGCGTACCGCCTTCTGAGTAAATAAGCGCTTTGGCCGCGCTCCAGGCGGTCATCCCTGGCGGGATCTCCCGGCATTCGGCGGACTCGGCCTGCTGGGCGGCGATGGCGCCATCGATGAGCATCACCATCATCATGGCCACCCGCTCGGCAGGTTCCGGTTTTAACACCTGCAGGAGGATATCGCGGAAGAACTGCCAGAGGAGCGACTTAAATCGGGAGCATTGCTCCCGGATCGCCGGCGATGACGCGCCATATTCAAACAGCGCGCGGGTAAACATGCAGCCGTGGAACGTTTCGCAGGTAAACCAGCGATGGTAGTAGTCGAACACGGCGAACAGCTTTTCCCGCGCGCTGGCTTTATCCGCGGTGATCTGCGCCAAATCCTGCATAAATTCGCTCTCTTTCTGCTTGAGGATAGCCAGAATGAGCGCCTCTTTATCGGCGTAATAGCGGTAGAAGGTCATTTTGGAGATGCCAGCATGTTCAGCAATCCGCTCGATGCTGGGCGACTGATATCCTTCGCGATTAAACAGCGTGCTGGCGTGGCGGAGAATGTCCGCTTGTTTTGGCTTCATGCGTTTTCCTGTCGAATGGTTCGCTGTCACGATTGCCGGTGACACGGCCGTCCTGCGACAGCGGTGCATTATGCCGGATCTTGCCGCCAGACGGGCAAAAAGTAAATCAGCCGCGGTTTATGCGGAGTCGGTTCCCTCAATAAAAACAAGATTGCGTAGACATACACAAGTCATGTCCTTATGTTTCTGAACCGGCGTATTATTCGGACCTTTATACACATAAGCTGTGAATGATGTACTTTCTGATAGGCATTATTTCTGAAGTCTGAGACGGTTACAGCAGGACAGGCATCGAATGAGGGTATTACAGACATCATTACCAGGATGATCCGATAACTATGATGAATCTTATTAAAAGATTGCTGCGAAGAATATTCAGGTCGTTAATTTCATCTTATGGCCCAGCTGTACTGACCATCCTCTTCGCCGTGGCGCAAGGGCTCTTTTTTCCAGAGACGCCTCTCTGGCTTGTTCCCCTGTTTTTCGTATTTGTTATTGTAATGTTTTATCGGTTTGTGAAATTTTAATATCGAAATTTAACTTTATATTAAATTGACAAGGAAGTGCGATGGCTGGGTTGAGGCTGCGCAGGTTAAGATGGCCCCGCCATTGCCTGTCTCATTGAGAAGAAGAGAAGAGATGAAATTACCCCTGACCACGCCCCGGCTGCTGCTGCGCCGGTTCAGAACGGAAGATCTGCCGTCTTTCAGCCATTATCGCAATCTGCCGGAGGTGGCCCGCTTTCAGAGCTGGACCCACTACGGCATGACAGAGGCGACAGCCTTCTATGAACAACAGCGTTCGCAGGCCTTTGCTGAGGATGAGAGCTGGTTCCAGCTTGCCGTAGAGATTCAGGCCAACGGTGCGCTGGCGGGAGATGTGGGGATCCACTTCTTAGATCACGGCAGACAAGCCGAGCTGGGGATGACCTTTTCCCCTGCGTATCAGCATCAGGGGTATGCCCGGGAAGCCATGCGGGCGGTGATGGCCTTACTCTTTGAACAGTTAGCCCACCACCGGCTGACAGCGGTGGTAGACACCCGCAATACCGGCGCGATCAAACTCCTGGAAGGGCTGGGCTTTCGTCGCGAGGCGCATTACCGGCAGAATATCTTTTTTAAAGGCGAGTGGGGCGATGAGTACCTGTACGCGCTGTTGCGTAGCGAATATCAGTGAAGTGACGGGCGAGCCGTCACTTCTGCCCGGCGGACGATTAGCTATGCTGGCGGATAAAGCGCGCGCGCCACGGTTTTAGCACCCACAGCGCGAGGGCGGCGGTGACAAAATCAAGGCCAATCGCGCAGCTGAAGACCACATGCCAGCCGTGAGTGTGCTGATAGAGCAGTGCCGCCAGCGGACCGCCAAAGATTGACCCGATGCCCTGCGAAATATACAGCCAGCCATAGTTGCTGGCGGCATGCTCGCTGCCGAACGTATCGGTGAGCGTCGACGGGAAGAGCGAGAAGATCTCCCCCCAGCCAAAGAACACCACCCCGGAGAGCAGGACAAACAGCAGCGGATCTTCCCGGCACGCCAGCCAGAGCATCATCGCTACCCCCTCCAGCGCAAAGGCGATAAACATGGTTTGCTCGCGGCCGAAGCGGTCGGAAATAAACCCAAACAGCGGCCGGGTTAAGCCGTTGGTAAAGCGGTCTATCGTTAACGCCAGCGGCAGCGCCGCCATGCCAAACACCACCGCCTGGCTAATGCCGAAATCCTCGGCGAACACCGCCATCTGCGAAGTGACCATCAGCCCGGAAGTCGACATCATCGCCATCATGGCGAACATCAGCCAGAACAGCGGCTGGCGCAGCATTTCCCGGGAAGTAAACGATCTGCTGCTCTGCACCACCGTCTGACTGACGGGCTGGGAGACAGCGGGCGGCGGCAGCTTCAGCCCCTGACTGGCGAGGAAGCCGACGAGGGCGAAAAGGATCCCGAAAGTCGTCATCGTGTGTTCAAGGCCGTTAGTGGTCAGCGACAGGGAGATGGGGAAGGTGGTTATGATGGCCCCCATCCCGTAGCCCGCCGCCACCGCGCCGGCGGCAAATCCCCGCTGCTGTGGGAACCATTTGACCATCAGGCCGACAACGCCGATGTAGACGATCCCGGTCCCGAGGCCGCCCATGCAGCCATAAACCAGCCAGAGCGTTGCCAGGCCATTCACCTGCGCGGAAAGCACCCAGCTCATGCCCGCCATCACCGTGCCAATAGCGATCAGCCGCCGTGGGCCAAATTTTTCCACTAATCGCCCCTGAAAAGGGGAAAAGAAGGTCTGCAGGATGATCAGTAGCGAGAAGGTGACCTGCAATTCTGGCAAACCCACGCCCAGTTTAGCGGCCAGGGGTTTTGTCAACAGCGTCCAGACATATTGCGGACTGGAAATGGCGGCCATACAGATCAAACCCAGCACCAGCTGGCGCCATTTGCCATATTTCGGGGTAACCAACGGTTCACTGAGTGTCGTCATGTTGTTCTCCGTTTTCAGTAAGCAGGCTTCCGTGAAACGCATCCACCCTGGATGCCTCACAGAAAGGGGAAGGTTGCGACCGCAGACTGGCGACCTGTTGTGGCCATATGGCATACGTTCTTGTCCACATTGCGGTATACAAGCGAAGAGCATTAAACGTGCCATATAAAATAATTTTTTATATTCAACTGGTTAATGTAATGAGGGCATGTCTGACGGGGGGCGGCATGGTGAATGTGCGGCACCAGGGCGGTGCAAATGAATTATCGCGGTGCGCTTTGCCTGCTAACTGGCGTAGGAGACATCGTATATCCTGGAGTGGCGCTAGACGGACTTCAGTGCAAAGCCGCCCAGGCGGGTCGAGGCTACGAAATCACCGCCTGGGGCGGCTGACAAGATAAACGGGAAATGAGGCTGGCGGTTTACCCGCTTAGTAGCGAAAAAACACTACTGTCCCGACTATTTTTTGCTTTATGAGCTGGGCATTTATTGTATGGACTCTCGCAGAGAGACATTCTTCCTGGTAGAAAGCCTGGCTACCGCACACAGATACTAGATAGGGGAAGCCTTATCGCCCTATATTAAACTCATGCCGCGGTACTGGCCCGGACTTTGAGCACTGACGGAATTTCAATGAACTTTTCACCAGGCTTATCGTTAAGCAGTTCGAGAAGAGCTTTACCGGCTTTCACCCCAATGTCATGCCAGGGAAACTCAACGGTTGTCAGGGCAGGGGAACAGACTGTCGATAACACTCCTCCGCCTAAACTCGCAATGGCTACGGTATTGGGCACCTTAATGCCGGCACTGTGGCAGGCCATCATACATCCACAGGCCATTTCATCCGACGTGCAAATTAACGCATCCAGATCGCCCCAGGTAATCATCATATCCTTGAATATATTGACGCCTGTGGCGATGGTGGATGGCAAATGCGTGGTTACCACCCGGTGCGGGGAGCGGTTCAGAGCGAGCATCGCCGTATTCCATCCGCTCAGCAACTGGCGAAACATTGTGTTATTAGCCGGGGTACAGAGCAGTGCGATGTTTTTTAATGAGGCGTCGGCCAGATGAGTCACGATCTGTTTTACGGCCTTACCGTAATCCACGCCGATGCACATACCCACGGGGTGGGTATTTAGCGCGCCAATTTCCAGAATAGGAACATCCACGTTGGCCAGCAACTGGGTGCAGCTCTCAATGGTATCGATATTGAACTGAATAATGGCCGCCGGGTTATAGGCGAGCATTTTTTCAAACGTCTTTTGTTCACTTTGACCGTCATGCCCGGATTCCATAAACATCATGGTATATCCGCGTTCGGTCAGCACTTTTTGCAGCGCTTCAGAGACCGGCAAAAAACCCGGCGAAGAGAAGGTGGGAACGACGGCGAGAATAAGATCGGAATGGACCGAGGCCAGATTACGTGCCTGCAGATTAGGGACATAGCCGAGTTGACTGACGGCCGCATCGATGCGATCGCGAAGCTCAGGATTCACTTTTTCAGGCATTCTCAGCGCTCGCGAGACGGTCATGGCGCTCACACCGACAAACTCAGCCACCTCGGTCAGGGTTATCTTACCCGTTCCTTTACGTCGTTTTTCTTTCGGGCTACCGTCCGCGTCTAAACTCTTCACCAAAATCACCAACCGTTTGAAAAATAAAATATAACGAAAGTATATCTGCGAATCGCATTATAACTTACCACAGCGAGGGGGAAAGCACATTATAGCCAGTGTTAGCGGTAACGCACTTTTTAACATTTTTCTTTGTTAGCGCTAACTTTGGGAGGTGTATCACAGTTGCATTTTATTTAGCTGTTTATAGTGCAGCACATAGACCCCCTCGGGAGAGCATATGATCAGAGACTGGTTAACCCCGGATAAAATTAAAGTCATTAACTCAATAGATAGCTGGGAAAATGCCGTTCGACTTGCAGCAGAACCCTTGCTGATGCAAGGGTATATAGCCGGGTCGTATATTGAGGCGATTTTGCAAAGCCATAAAGAGCTTGGGCCCTATTACGTATTAGCTCCCGGCTTGGCGATGCCTCATGCCCGTCCTGAACAGGGGGTGTTAAGAAATGGATTATCGCTTCTTCATATTAAAGAAGGGGTGTCGTTCGGCTCGGAAGAGAACGATCCGATATACGTGGTAATCATGCTATGCGCTCGTTCCGGGAATGAACATATCACGATGATTGGTGAACTGGCTGAAATCTTTAGCGATCAGCAAAAGTTACACCGATTGTTAAATGCCGATGATAGCAAGGCGATTCAGGCCGTTATTGACTGAAGGAAAACAGAATGAAAAAAGTGCTTATCGTGTGCGGTAATGGTTTGGGCAGCAGCTTCATCGTTGAAATGAATGTCAAAAAGATCCTTGCCGAAATGAATAAAGAAGCTGAAGTCGCACATACCGACCTGACGTCGGCAAAAAGCGAAACTGCCGATCTTATTCTCAGCGCTAAAGACATTGCAGAACATCTTAGCAGTCACTCTGCAAAGGTCGTTGGATTAAGTAATTTACTTGATAACAATAAAATTAAAGAAATTTTAGCAGAAAACATTTAAGCAACGGCTATCTGATTCGTGGAGTTTAACATGCTTCATTTTCTTATTTATGATGTGCTAGGAACACCGGCGATACTGGTTGGTTTATTTTCACTGATCGGTCTGCTGTTGCAAAAAAAAGGAATTTCAGACGTTATTTCAGGCACGCTGAAAACCATCATGGGTTTTGTCATATTGACCGCCGGCGCCGGTATTATAGCCTATACGTTAACCATCTTTAGCCAGTTATTTGAACATTCTTTCCATATTCAGGGCGTGGTGCCCAACACTGATGCCATGGCCGCTCTGGCGCAGAAGAATTACGGCACGGAAACCGCCACCATTATGGTATTGGGCATGCTGATCAATATCGCCCTTGCGCGTCTAACGCCATTAAAGTACATCTTTCTGACCGGACATCATACGCTTTATATGGCTGCGATGCTGGCGGTTATCCTGTCTGTAGGGGGCTTGTCAGGGGGATGGGTGGTGGCCATCGGGGCGGTTATTCTCGGTGCGATGATGGTCATCTCCCCGGCTATCTTGCAGCCGTTTACCCGTAAAATAACCAACACCGACGATCTGGCGCTCGGGCATTTTGGATCTATTGGCTACCTGCTGTCCGCGCTGGTGGGCAAAATTATTGGTAAAGGCAGTCCCTCGATTGAAGAGATCAAAGTACCTAAGTCGCTCAATTTCCTTCGCGACTCATCGGTGGCCATCTCTCTCACCATGATGATTCTGTTTCTGGTGCTGGTGCTCGTTGCGGGCAAATCCTTTGTCGAGGAGACCCTGAGCGCTGGTCAGAACTTTATTATCTTCGCCATTATTCAGTCCCTCACGTTTGCTGCAGGAGTTTATATCATCCTCGCCGGGGTTCGGATGGTGATTGCCGAGATCGTCCCGGCGTTTAAAGGGATTGCGGACAAACTGGTTAAAGACGCGAAGCCGGCGCTGGACTGTCCGACGGTGTTTCCCTTCGCTCCGAATGCCGTCATCGTCGGCTTCCTCGCAAGCTTTGTCGCAGGGCTGGTCAGTATGTTCCTCTGCCCGCTGTTCGGCTTGAGCGTCATCGTCCCGGGCCTGGTTCCCCACTTTTTCTGCGGGGCCACGGCGGGGGTTTACGGCAACATTACCGGCGGACGTCGCGGGGCGGTGGTAGGGGCTTTTGCTCACGGTCTGCTCATTTCGTTCCTGCCTGCCATTCTCTTGCCCATGATGGGGGATATGGGACTGGGCTCCACAACCTTTGGAGACGCAGACTTTGGCGTTGTCGGCATCGTGCTGGGTCATATCATCGCAATGTTTAACTAACTATTTATCGGAGGTGGTTTATGAGCGCTAAATTTTCACCGTCACTGATGTGCATGGATTTAACGCAGTTCAAAGAGCAGATCACGGCAATGAATAAAAAAGCGGATTTTTACCATGTTGATATAATGGATGGCAATTACGTCCGCAATATCACACTGTCTCCCTTTTTTATTGAGAATCTGAAAAAAATTACTACTGTGCCCATTGATGTTCATCTGATGGTGAATCATCCGGAAGATATCATTCCCATGTGTCTCGAGGCCGGCGCCGATATCATCAGCTTTCATCCCGAGACGGCGAATAACAAAATATTCCGCCTGCTGAATCAGATCAAGGATGCGGGCAAAAAGTGCGGGGTGGTGCTGAACCCGGCGACACCGGCAGAAAGCATTGCCGAATATGCGCATCTGCTGGATAAAGTGACGGTCATGTCGGTTGACCCTGGCTATGCCGGACAAAAGTTTATTCCTGAGTCGCTGAACAAGATTAGAAAGCTCATCAACATGCGCAAGAATAATGGTTATCGCTATCTGACGGAAATTGATGGCTCTTGCAATGAGAAAACCTTCGGTCAGATTGCTGAATCCGGGGTAGATGTCTTTATCGTCGGCACATCGGGTCTGTTTTCGCTCCATGAGGATGTCAGCCAGGCGTGGGACAGAATGATCGAGATCTTCCAACGGGAAACTGTCGCTGCATAACGGGTTATTTCTCTTCGAACCACAGTGTGTATTTGAATAAGCCTTAAAAGATCTGCATCACGCCAGCGATGCTGGTTTGTTATTTAACGACCACTCTATATGAATGCGGGTGAATCATGGATATTTCGACAGTGCTTAATGTTAAAAACATCAAGTTAAATATGACCGCCAGAACCAAAGAAGAGGTGATAGAAGAACTCACCGATTTACTTATCCAGGATGGCGCCGTCACCAATAAGGAAGACTTTATTCGTGATGTCTGGTTACGCGAGGAGCTAGGCTCTACCGGCTTTGAAAACCATATCGCTATTCCACATGGTAAATCTTCCGGTGTTTCCCGTACCGCATTAGCCATCGGACGCACGCAACATGCCATTCCCTGGGAGACCATGGATGGCAGCGATGTCCGCTGTGTTATTTTATTTGCGGTTTGCCTGGTGGATCAAAATGCCACCCATATTCGCCTGTTGGCACAAGTGTCTGGGTCACTGGCGGATGAAGACATTATCGCTAAATTACTTGTTGAATCTGATCCACATAAAATCATTGCGCTTTTCAATTCAGAAACTGAAAACGCCGATGCTTAATACCAACTTGCTAATATCGATTTGTAATTTATTAAATTAATTAACGGAGAAACATTATGAATATTGTCGGCGTTACCGCCTGCACGGTGGGGATTGCACATACCTATATTGCGCAAAAGAAAATTGAAACTGCGGCTAAAAAAGCCGGACATAACGTTAAAATCGAGACGCAAGGAACCATCGGCATTGAGAACCCGTTAACCGCTGATGAGATTGCCGCAGCAGATATTGTCCTGCTTGCTGCCGATGTCAAAGTAACGGGCGAGGAGAGATTTGCCGGCAAAAAAGTCGTTAAAGTCGCGACGGAAACGGCAGTCAAATCCCCCAATAAGTTGATTGAAAAACTCAGTGAAATAGTCAATTCATAATTTTATTTCGGCCTGGCGACTCTACATTAAAGGGCGTGACTTATGTCTCTAAAACAAATATGGCAAGCAGCAAACCCTAAAGGACATCTGCTGACCGCTATCTCGTTTCTGATCCCCATTGTCTGTGGTTCTGGGTTTATTATCGCCATCGGCATGGGGCTTGGCGGAACGGTGCAGGACACGTTAACGCCGGGACAATTTGATGTATGGCAGGCAATGGCCACCCTGGGCGCCAAGGCGCTTGGGCTGTTGCCGGTGGTGATTGCCGTGGGAATATCTGGCTCGATCGCCGGCAAACCAGGCATCGCGCCAGGATTTGTCGTCGGGCTGGCGGCGAATACCATAAGCGCAGGCTTTATCGGTGGGATGATTGGTGGCTATATTGCGGGGTATATTGCGCTGGCGATCATTAAAAACGTCAAGGTGCCTGACTGGGCCCGCGGGTTGATGCCGACGCTGATCGTTCCCTTTTTTGCCTCCATTATCAGCTGCCTGATTATGGTCTATATCATCGGTACGCCTATCGGTATCTTTACGGAAGCGCTTACGTCTTTCCTGAGAAGCATGGGCACGTCGTCGAATTTGGTGTTAGGCGCAGTCATAGGCGCATTGTGTATTGTTGACTTTGGCGGCCCGCTAAATAAGACATGCTTTGCTTTCGTGCTGACCCTGCAGGCGCAGGGGATAAATGAACCCATTACCGCACTTCAGTTAGTTAACACCGCTACGCCTATCGGATTTGGCCTGGCTTTCTTTATTGCCAAACTGCTGCGTAAAAATATCTATAACCGTGAAGAAGTGGAAACCTTAAAATCAGCGGTTCCGATGGGGATTGTGAATATCGTTGAGGGTTCTATTCCGATCGTCATGAATGATATTGTGCGCGGTATCGCGGCGGCGGCTATCGGCGGCGCGTGCGGCGGGGCGGTCACCATGGTCTATGGTGCGGATGCGACGGTTCCTTTTGGCGGAGTATTGATGATCCCCACGATGTCACATCCGATGGCAGGCATCATGGCCCTGCTGGTGAATATCGTTGTTACCGCCACGGTTTATGCTGTCATCAAAAAAGATATTCCGCGTGATGTGCTGGTTACTCATGATCACGAAGAAGAGGATATCGACCTTAATGATATTAAAGTGAGCTAACTTACCCCTGTATTATTTTATCAATGGCGTTGAGCTAGTCCTGCAACTCAGCCCATAACCGAGGGGTCCTTAGTTATGGGCTGAGTTGCGTCAGGTAGACGGCTGGGTAAAAGTGGAGCAGGGTGAACATTGTTGTTGCAAAAATGTGAACGCTTCAGTAGCCTTGTCTCTTTCGGAGACAGGAAATGCTCGTCACTGATTCACTTCTTGCTTACACCCTCGCTGCTACACTGCTTACCCTGACGCCAGGTCTTGATACTGCTCTTATTCTCCGCACGGCGACTGCTGAAGGGGGACGCAAAGCCTTGCATGCCGCGTTAGGCATCGATCTCGGGTGCTTTATTTGGGGCGCGCTGGTGGCCTTTGGTTTAGGTGCGCTACTGGCGGTTTCTGAGTTGGCTTATACCTTATTGAAATGGTGCGGAGCAGGATACCTTTGCTGGCTGGGCATCCAGTTGCTCCTGCGACCACGCCAGCAATTTAACACCCACCCGGCCGAATCAGATTCCACGAGTAACTGGTTCCTGCGTGGGATGCTGGGGAATGTGTTTAACCCCAAAATGGGCGTCTTCTACGTTTCGTTTTTGCCCCAGTTTATCCCTGCCGGGCATTCACCGATCAGCTGGACCTTTCTCCTGGTCACCATCCATGTATTGATAGGGACGCTGTGGTCGTTAACGCTGATTACCGCCACTCGCTATGCCGCCGGCATCCTGAAAAAACCGGCCGTAGTGAAATGGATGGACCGAACGACCGGCTGCCTGTTTCTGTTGTTTGCCGCGAAGCTGGCCATGAGTCGGCGGTAGTCACGCAGGGGCGTATGCCCCTGTTTTTGCCTTAAAAAATGAGCAACCCGTGGAGTACTACTCAGTGGTGAAACGATCGGGCTCGAACGTACGTTTAGCCAGTTTCTTTTGCAAAACGATGACAATAATTGGGGTTCCTAATGCGGTAATTGCGCATACCGCCAACAGCGTATCCATATTTTGTAGCGCCATGCGATGGTCGGGTAACAAAAAAGCAGACAGGAAAAATGCGGCAGTTGTCATCAGATACATCATGGATGTCTGTAATGAAGAGAATCCCGCTCGTTGCTTGTTATCAGGAAACTGAATCGTCACCGCCGACGATGCCACCAGACGACTGTAAGCTGCGCCGAGAAATAACGTAATAAATAGCGCTGGATGCGGATAGCCCATCAGGGGTATCAGTAAGCTCAGGATAAAAACGAGGGTCGACCCGGTCGCCAAACTCAAAGCAGAAACACGAGAGGTTAATGCGCCTGTCATTCTAGTAGACAGATACCCCGCCAGGCCCCCGCCGAAGAACAACCAGGGCAGCAGACCTTGAGAAGCCCCCAACAGCTGCGTCATTAATGGCGCCAGGACAGGAATGATCAGCATTGGACTAAACTGTACCAGCGCATTACCGGAAGCAAACAGTAAAGTATCTACATCGAGGGGCAGCGCGTGGGACGTGTCGAAAGTGACGGGATCCTGAGGGATGATGGAGACGATCAGTGGCAATGCCAACCAACACAGTGTACAAATTAACCACAACGCGACATGCCAACCGTAATGAGTACACAAAAATAGTACAGCGGGCATCCCCACGATGCTGACCATCGAAAATGACGCAATCACCGTCGCCAACATTTTTCCGCGCAAGTCAGCCGGTGTGTGGTTTATCAAAATAGTGATCCCCACAGCCATTGTCGTACCGCCAACCAGTCCTGCGAAGAAGCGCAATGTAAGAAGAAGAGGAAAACTGGTAGTGAATGTCGTCAACAGTGTCGCCATGGCTAGCAGTACCATATTAGCGATTAAAAAATGCTTCTTATTGCAACGATCAATCCAGTAAAAGGCGATAATTCCCGACAGGACGGCTCCAGATGTGTACATACCGGATACATAGCCTGAGAAGGTGACGGGAACAGCGAAATCTGCAGCCATAAATGTAAAAACAGGGCTGAACATCATATATTCCAGCGCATTAGTAAACTGGACAAAAGCGATTACCATAGCAATCCGAATGAGCGTCTTTTGATTAAATGTTGTGGTGACCAGTGGCATAGCAAGCGACCTGTGGATGAAAGATATCCTAGCTTAACTGCTATCAAACTTGTCGATTAGATGGTAAAAATGGCACTCATTATTATCATATGTGGGATAGTTGATGCGGCCA
The DNA here is from genome assembly GCF_021184225.1 of Klebsiella sp. KPN54798. Classification (NCBI taxonomy): domain Bacteria; kingdom Pseudomonadati; phylum Pseudomonadota; class Gammaproteobacteria; order Enterobacterales; family Enterobacteriaceae; genus Klebsiella; species Klebsiella sp. KPN54798. The sequence goes on from NZ_CP089234.1 coordinate 2,673,687, forward strand.
GTTCTTGACTTTAATGCGCTGAAAATCTTCATTGCTGTGGTGGAAAGAGACAGTTTTGTCGGGGCATCGAAAGCCCTGGAAATGCCGACATCAAATGTGAGCCGTTGCATTTCTCAGTTAGAAGACAAACTGAACCTTCAGCTCATTGAGCGCAGTACCCGACATATGAAGCTCACACAGGCTGGGCATCTACTCTATACCCGGGCGAAGCCATTACTGGAAGCACTTGAGCAAACTGAAACCGAATTAACGTTGCGACAAATGCAATTCAAGGGGCCATTACGTATCTGTATTCCCAATGAAATCGGTCCTGTATTGCTGGGCTCTGTTGTTGCTGATTTCGCCTGTCAGCATCCGGATCTGGAGATAAGTTGCGTCACAAATTTGTCGGGTTATGAATCCCTGCGAGATGATCTGGATTTAGCTGTCATTGTTAGCCGTGGTCAGATGGATGACAGTGACTACATCGCCCGTCATCTGGTGACGATCCCTTGCACCATCGTTGCGGCCCCCTCCGTCATCCAGCGTTATGGCACGCCTTCTCGAATACAGCAATTTGAAGAGTTACCCTGTATTACAACGGTGAATGCGCTTAAAGGCGCTCCCTGGCAGTTTGTGAATAAAAAGGGCGGATTCGAGACGATCAAGGTTAACGGTCGTTATCGGGTCAACAGCGGAGAGATGGCAGGGCGAGCGGCCATCTCAGGTGTCGGTTTTGCCATCCTGTCGAAACAAGCCTGCCAACCCTATATTGATGATGGGTGGTTAATCGAGATTGAATTTGAACAATCGGCAGCCCCCTTGCAATTGTTCGCTCTGTATTCAGATCGGCGTTACTTGCCGGCAAAAACAAGAGCGCTTATTGATTTCATGCATCAGAGATTGAGTCATTAACAAGAGGCCATCTTCAGCGCGCCAGGGCAGCGCTGTTTTATTCAGCCGGCCGGCTCAAGCAACAAATCTCTGATATAGCCCTCCAGCAGGGAGGCACAAATTCGCGTTTCATACGACATCATCCCAACTGGTGGATGGAGCAACCAGGCACTAAATGGCGGGATCGGATAGTGGCTTAAGAGGGGGATGAGCGCGCCGTCTGCCATTTCTTTTCTGCAAACCGGACTTTGCAAAACACCAATGGCATGTCCCGCTAATAACCAGGAGAGGACACTCCGCCAGTGCGTGGACTGAAATTGAATATTGACGGGAACATTAATGAGTTGATCTTCGGAAGCGACCAATTGAATGCGATTACTGGCGAATACACCGGAAACAGCAGCAAATGGATAATCTGTCAGCGCATCCGGCGTGTCAGGATGACCCATTTTCGCCAGCAGAGCCGGAGAGGCCAGTAACACTCTGCGCACGGTGCCAAGCGGGCGTGCGACAAAAAAACCTTCGGAGACATCACCTAATCTCAGTGATAAATCGACCCCTCGGTGACGGGATCGATGACGCGGTCGTTAAAAATGACATCGACCTGCAGCGCCGGATGCTCGTTCTGAAGCTGCAACAATGCAGGCATCAGCAAGCTTTCTCCGGCGGAATAGGGCGCGGCAATACGGATTTTGCCTTGCAGCCCCTGATTTTCCTCATTCACAGAAAGAGCATGCTCTGCCGCCTGAACGGCCGTTTTGCTTCGCTCATAAAACACGTTACCGCTTTGCGTTAGAGACATGTTACGCGTGTTGCGCCTAAGCAAACGTGTCCCAAGATGAGCTTCCAGTTTTTCTATTCTTTCACTCACGGCGGGCTGGCCAATACCGAGATCGCGGGCTGCAGCCGACATGCTGCCCCGTTCAACCACCCTGATAAATATGCGCATTGCTGAGAAGAGATCCATTCACCAATTATATTGGCTTTACCGATAAATGTAAGTGGGGATAGGTATCTACTGCTTTACTGCGAAATGATGAAAAATCCAGACTCAAGGCCTGAGTCAGGCTAAATTTCAATCTATTTAATTGATTTATTGGTGGAAAATAATGATGCCAGAGATAAAGCTTTTCATGTTCCAGTCAGGAACACAGCATTGTCGATATCAGCATATCCGGATGAATCAGGGCGTGGGAGAGAATTATGAGATCCCTGTCCCCTGGTTTCTGCTGACCCATCCGGATGGGTTTACGCTGATTGACGGCGGTCTGGCTGTCGAAGGATTGAAAGATCCCAGCGGTTATTGGGGAAGTGCTGTAGAGCAGTTTAAACCGGTGATGTCAGAAGAACAGGGTTGCGTGGAACAACTTAAGAGGATTGGCATTGCTCCTGAGGATATCCGCTATGTGGTCCTGTCCCATTTGCACTCTGATCATACGGGAGCAATTGGTCGCTTCCCCCATGCTACGCATGTTGTCCAGAGGCAAGAGTATGAATATGCCTTTGCCCCTGACTGGTTTACTTCGGGAGCCTATTGCCGACGCGATTTCGATCGTCCCCAACTTAACTGGCTATTTCTGAACGGGTTGTCCGATGATCACTATGACCTTTACGGTGATGGCACGTTACAATGTATTTTCACCCCAGGGCATTCACCGGGCCATCAATCTTTTCTTATCCGCTTACCGGGTGGTACAAATTTTACGCTAGCGATTGATGCGGCTTATACCTTAGATCATTACCATGAGAAGGCGCTCCCGGGGCTAATGACGTCTGCTACTGATGTCGCTCAGTCTGTGCGAAAGCTGCGTCAGCTTACCGAGCGATATCATGCGGTATTCATACCCGGCCACGATCCTGAAGAATGGAAAAAAAACAGGCTTGCGCCAGCCTGTTACTATTGAATCATTCCTCGCTGATCGCCAAAAAGCTTCTGTTAAGCAGGGCTGTCAGCTTATCTTGTTCGAAATGGCCCTGGTGATGGCCGGGGCCATTTCTGCGGGCAAGCTCAGGGCTTCACGTCCAGCACGACATGACTGAAGGTTTGATAGGTTTTTTCGTCCGGCGCGGGCGGGATGTTGGCTTTTTTCAGCGCGGACATCACCTGCGCGCAGAATGGCCGATCGCCGCTCTCGACCGTTGGATCCTGCACCGTCCCGTCACGCTGCAGCATAAAGCGCACCGAGCATTTTTGCCCTTGCCAGGAGGCCGGCTGGTCTATATTAGCGAAGATAGCCGCCTGGATCCGCGCCAGATAGCGTGAGGCATTGGCCTGGGGTGAAGTATCGGAACCCGTTTGATAATCGCGAAGTATCATATCCACTTCAGCCGATATTTTAGCGTCTTCGGCGCTGCCCGGCGCAGAAGCACGACCCGAGCAGGCGGAAAGGAGTAAAGAGAGGGTGCAAACGAGCACAGCGTTGGTTTTCACGGACATGCTAAGCCTCCTTGCTGGTGGTGATACCGTCGTGTACGAGGCGGTTATCCTCTGTTATTCCGCGATATTATTCAAACGCTGAATTGCATGGCACGCGCTTTCAGTGACAGTGTCACTCATTTTTTACTTTCGTCGCGGGCGGTGATGCCATCCAGTCGCGAATGATGTCACCGTATAGCTGTTCGGCCTCCGCCAGTCGGCTGAGCAGGCAGTATTCGTCGGTTTGATGCGCCATCGACGGCTCGCCGGGGCCGAGAATAATACAGGGCGGATCGCCCAATGCAGGCAGCAGCAGCGAGGCGTCGGTAAAGTAGGGCACCACGCGCGGCGCAATCGGCTCAGCGTGCAGCGGCTGACAGCGTTGATAAACCTGCTTAATCCACGCATGATCCTCCCGGCTGAGGACGGCGGGCAGGTCGACCAGCGTGGAGACGGTGACGCTTTCGCCAAGCAGCGTCGTCAAGCGCTCCCGGATAGTGGCGTGCTGTAAATTGGGCGCGCTGCGGATATCGACATCAAAACGCGTGCGGTCCGGTACGGAATTAATATTGAGTCCGCCTTCTATGCGTCCGACGTTGAGGGTGGGTTGCTTCATTAGCGGATGCGGCGCGCCTGGCGAAAAATGCTGAATCTTACCCAACGCATCCGCCGCAAGATAAATAGCATTGATCCCCAGCTCCGGCATCGCGCCGTGGGCGGTTTTCCCCCGCGTTTCGCAGCGTAGCCAGAGCGCGCCTTTATGGCCGATAACCGGATAGTTGGCGGTGGGTTCACCGACGATCAGCGCGCCCACCTCCGGCAACGTTGCGGAGGCGATCAGCGCCCGCGCGCCGTCGCAGCCGGTCTCTTCTCCGCCGGTTATCAGCAATACCGCGCCGCGTCCGGCGAGGATCGCTTCCCGCTGATGAACGCAGGCGACGGCAAACGCCGCTATCGCCGCTTTCATATCGCTGGATCCGCGGCCATAAAGACGCCCGTCTTCCATCTGCGAGCCGAAAGGATCGTACTGCCAGCGGGCATTTCCCAGCGGGACGGTATCCAGATGTCCGGTAAAGGCCAGCGGTTTACCGCTCTTCGCCCCGGGCAGGCTGGCGATAAGATTGCAGCGTCCTTCGCCGAACGACGACAGCGAAACCTCAAAACCGCTATCGTCAAGCCAGTCGGCGAAGAACCGCATGCAGTCGGCTTCGCTGCCCGGCGGGTTGATGGTGTTAAAGCCCAGCAGCTGCCGGGCGAGCTCAAGGGTCGCGGTCATCAGCGGCGTTCCGTCAGCCAGTCGAGGCAGTTAATCCACAGCTGGCGATAGCCGGGCCATTTGGCAAACTCTTCCGGCAGCCAGTGCGCCGACATGTCGCTGGTCCACACCAGCGAGCGACCCTGCTGATATTCGCGAACAGCCAACAGCGGATGACCGGTACCGGCCACGGTCGCCAGCAGTTTGCCTTCCGGGTGCATTTCAACTTCGTTATAGCCCAGCAGCCACGGCCATTCGCCCGGAATATCGTTAAACAGGGGGTGAGACTCCGTCACTTCGGCATAGCAGCCTTCCGGGGTTTCAGTGCGATCGTCCCAGGCCAGGCAGCGTACCGGCAGCACTTTCTCCACCTCGGTATGGCGGTAGCGCGCGCCGCCGTTGATTCCCTGGAAGCTGTAATAGCCGCCGATCATCATCAGCGCCCCCCCGCCGGCCACGTAATCATGCAGGAGCGTTAAACGGTTGGCGGTTCGGCGGCTCTTCAGCCAGGTGTCCGGATGCAGCAGCAGCGTATTGGCGCCAATGTCCGAGAGAATAATCGCATCCCACTCCTGCAGCGCTTCCAGCGTCAGCGGAAAGTCGGTCGCCGCCGCGTGGGCGGGCATATAGGTAATGGCATAGGGACTGTCGGCGAGCGCGGCCAGAAAGTCCGTTGCGCCGGTGTGCCAGGTGGCGGTGGCAAACTGGTCGAAGCCTTTAACGTGCGTTGACGTGCTGGTCCAGGACTCACCGACCAGTAAGATTTTTTTCTGCATGATGACGTTTCCTTTTATCCGCCAAAGACCCGCTGGGGGTTTCCAATCATTAAGGTTTCAAGTTGTTCGCCGCTGACGCCGTGGCGCCGCAGACGGGGAACAAAATGCTTGAGTATGTAGCCATAACCGTGGCCGCCGTAGCGGGTGAGCATGGTTTTCAGGAAGACGTCCTGCGACAGCAGAATTTGCTGGATGTAGCCGTCGTCAATCAGCTCGCGGATCGCGCGGGCGTTCTCCTCGTCGGAGGGCGACTGCGCCGACTCGTCGGCGTAGTAATAGCTCATGCCAATCATGTCGTATTCGAGAAACGCCCCGCGCTGCGCCAGTTCGCGCTGGTAGCGCTTATCGGCAAAGCTGGGATTCATATGGCACAGCACGGTATGGCGTAAATCGGCGCCTTCCTGCTCGAGAATATCCAGCACCCGATGGCCCAGCCGCTCCCAGCCGGGCAGATGGACCTCGATCGGCACGCCGGTCGCGGCGCTGGCCCGACCCGCAGCGCGCAGGGATTTCTCCTCATCCGGCGTAAAGCGGCTGGAGATACCGATTTCGCCGATGAGCCCGGCGAGCACCTCCGGTTTCTCCTCCGCGCCGCCAAGATCGTAAATCAGCCGTTCGGTCAGCTGTTCGACGCTGCTGATTTTTACCCACTCAGGGTGCGAAGGTTCCAGATAGAGCCCGGTACCCATAATGATGTTCAGACCGGTCAGCCGCGCGATGCGCGCCAGCGCTTTCGGATCGCGGCCAATGCCGATATTGGTCGGGTCGACTACCGTTTCTCCGCCAAGGGCGCGATATTTAGTCAGCTCGTCAATCGCAACGTCGACATCAAACAGCTGACAGTTATCGCGGCTCATCAGCGGGTTGAGCGACAGTTCGCCAAGGTTTTCCATTTTCACCGGCATTTCGGCAAGATGGCGATCGCTGCAGCAGCAGGGCGGCACCCATTTGCCGGAGGCATCCAGCAGAATATGCTCATGCATCAGAGTAACGCCCATTTCGTTAATCGGCAGTGGGCCAAGCACAGTCATTACATAACCGCTGCTAACGCCAACCGGCAGCGGGGAGGGATGGCGAAAAATTGATCCTTTCATCAGCTATCCTTTTGCCGCGGAGCGCGTCGGGTTGAGAATGCGGGTGTTCAGCCAGATAGCCAGCAGGATAATGGTGCCGGTGGCTATCTGGGTGTAAAACGGCGAAATATGCGACAGGATCAGCCCGTTCTGAATGACCGCAATCGACAGTGCGCCCAGCAGCGTGCCAATAATAGTTCCGAAGCCGCCAAACAGACTGGTGCTGCCTAGCACAACGGCAGCAATGACCTGCAGTTCAAAGCCTTCGCCCTGGTTGGAGGAGCCGCTGCCGAGGCGTGCGGTAATGATCATCCCCGCCAGCGCGGCGGCCATTCCGCTGATGATATAGACCTTCATGGTGACCGCTTTGGTGTTAATGCCGCTGCGCCGCGCGCCTTCGGCGTTAGCGCCGATGGCGGTCACGTAGCGGCCAAAGCGCATATGGTTGAGAACGATATGCCCGATCAGCAGAATCAGAATGCCGAGCAGTGCGGGCATGGGGATCCCGACGACCCACGCGCGTCCGATAAAGGTAAACAGGCTGTCAGCCGGCACCGGAATCGAGTAGCCCTGGGTGACCAGCAGCGCGATGCCGCGAACTACGGCCAGGGTGGCGAGCGTGACGATAAACGCCGGAATGCCTTCATAGGCAATAAAGAAGCCGTTGATGGCGCCAACGAATCCGCCTAGCAGCAGGCCGCCGAGGAGTACCACCGGCCACGGCAGACCCCAGCTATTCAGGGCGATAGCGGAGAGCGCGCCGACCAGCGCCAGGGTGGAGCCTACCGACAGATCGATACCGCCGGTGGTAATGACCAGAGTCATTGCCGTCGCGACGATCAGCAGCGGGGCGCTCTGACGGATAATGTTGAGCCAGTTGGTGCCGGTGAGAAAGTTGCTGGTGATCAGCGAAAACACCACGCAGCAGAAGACGAAAAAGAGCGCGATGCTGACTACGCCTGAATGGTTATGCAGCAGGCGGCGCGGCAGCGAATGCTGGATCATGCGTGAGCTGCTTAAATTCATGATACTCATCCTGTTACCTCAATGTGCTGCCGCAGAGCGGGCGGTGAATTTTTCGCCCACAATCAGGTTAACGATATCGCTCAGGCTGGTGTCGGACACCCGTCTGTCGGCGACGTTGGTACCTTCATACATCACCATGATCCGGTCGCAGACCAGGAACAGGTCCTGCAGGCGGTGGGTAATCAGAATCACGCTCACCCCGCGAGCGGAAACGCGGCGAATGAGCTCCAGAACCGCTTCAACTTCCGCGACGGCCAGCGCGGCGGTGGGTTCATCCATAATCAGCACTTTCGGGTCAAAGGCCGCGGCGCGGGCGATGGCTATAGCCTGGCGCTGGCCGCCGGAGAGATTTCGCACCAGCAGCCGGGTATCCGGAATGGAGATCCCGAGCCCTTTAAGCATCTCTCTGGCATCGGCGTGCATTTTGGCCTCGTCGAGAAAGGGGATGCCGAGGACCGATTTCATCGGCTCACGGCCCATAAACAGATTGCCCGCGACATCGACCGTGTCACAGAGCGACAGATCCTGGTAGACCATCTCGATATGGCAACGGCGTGAATCGGCCGGATTCGTAAACTGTTGCTGTTCACCGTCGATACGAATCGTGCCGCTGGAGGGGATCACCGCGCCAGAGAGCACTTTGGTCAAGGTGGATTTCCCCGCGCCGTTATCGCCCACTAAGCCCAGCACTTCGCCCGGGGCCAGCTCAAGGTTGACTCCGCGCAATGAGCGTATCGACCCGTAGGTCTTGGTGATATTGATCATCTCTACCCTTGGCGGGGTAGTTTGTGGCTGCTGCATCTGATAACTCCCATCGCTGTGGGCGGGAAAATGTTCGCCATCCTGCGGGAGAGACTCTATCCGACACGGTTTACAATCTAGTAAACCGGTTTACCTGCGGACCAGAGCACTCGCCAGTGCAGTCAGGACAAACGCTATGTAAGATATTTGTTCGCCAGTAAGAACATTGCAGCATCCGTGCCAGGGCAGTAACCACACAGCAGCCCTGTAACTTAACCTTATGTATTCAATACACTTAATTGAATACAATCCGGTAAACCGGTTTACTGATTATAGTGAATAAATTGTTAATTGATCGTTTTTTGCGCCAAAAGCGGGCGCTTTTGCGCCATTTTGGGACGGGCTTAACAAATCTTGATCGAGTCGCGGCCAATCCATTCAACCGGCAGGCGGGTTTCCGCAGGGATATCCGGATCGTCGTTTAGCAGGCGCATCATGATGTTCACCGCAGTGCGGCCCAGTTCGCGGGCGGGCTGACGGATAGTGGAGATCCGCGGCTGGGTAAAATCGGCATAGTTGGCGTCATCGAAGCCGACTAACGATAGCGCCTCTGGCGCCTGGAGCCCACTGGCGCGCAAGCCGTCGAGCAGACCGAGCACCAGATAGTCGCTGGCAGCGAAGACGGCGGTAGGGCGAACCTGTTGGCTGAACAGGTACCGCAACGCTTGCTGGCCAAACTCGCGCTGGTAGTCGCCATACATCACCCATTCGGGCGGCCAGCTCAGGCCCGCTTGCTCCATCGCGGTGCAAAAGCCCTGATAGCGCTCGCGGACGCTCATCAGCTTGTCCGGGCCACCGACGAAAGCGATATGGCGATGCCCGGCGGCGATCAGTTTTTCGGTGGCGATCCGCCCGCCCTGGACGTTATCGGCAAACACTTTCGGTACCTTACTGCCGGGAATATCTTCATCCAGCAGGACAATCCGTTCGTGACGCTGGACTTCCTTGCGCAGCAGGCCATTATCGGGGCGGTTGGTGGTGAACAGCAGACCGTCGACCTGGCAGGTATCCAGCCAGCGAATGAACTGGCACTCTTTTTCCGGGTTGTTGCGGGTGATACACAGCACCAGGCTGTAGCCGCTGGCAGAAGCGGCCTCTTCGGCTGCGTCGGCCAGTTCGGCAAAGAAGGGGTTGGTAATATCGGGAAGCACCAGGCCAAGCGTTTCGCTGCCGCCTTTGCTAAGACGGCGTGCCAGGCTATTGCCGCGATAGTCCAGTTCGCGAATGGCGGTTTCGATGCGGTCGATGGTGTCCTGCGGCAGCACAATACTGTTGTTCATATAGCGCGACAGGGTCGCCTTCGACAGCCCGGCCAGCTTTGCCACATCGGATAACAATACACGTTTTATACTCATTTCCTGCGCCATTTCTGCCAGAATCGGCTATCTGTAACATAGTTAAGCGCGGTGGATACAGCAATTTCTCTGCGAACAATCACCAAAAATAAATGCTTGACAAATTTTAATCAGCGGAGAATTGTATAGGCAGTTTACCGCATCATCCGGGAAGTCATTCCCAACCCCGTTTAAGTTATTCCAGTCGCGCACCGACACGGACCGGTTGCCGGGATGACATTAAGCAGGTATCCGCCGAACGTTCAATGATTGTTCTGGCGATATAGACGATATTTGCCCGCCAAAAAAATAATCCTTCTGCGTTCGCATGCGGCGCGGAACTCTGCTGGCTATCAACTATTCCCGACGAGGATACTGATGATGTTATTTCACACCGGAAAACTGCGTTTACTTACTGTCGCCACGACCATGCTGGCATCAATGAGTTTTATTTCTGCCGCCAGCGCTGCCGGTCCGACTTATGCGCTGGTACAAATCAACCAACAGGCGCTGTTCTTTAATCTGATGAATAAAGGCGCACAGGATGCGGCCAAAGCCAGTGGCAAGGATTTAGTTATTTTTAACTCTAACGATAATCCCGTGGCGCAAAACGACGCGATAGAAAACTATATTCAGCAAGGCGTTAAAGGCATTCTGGTTGCTGCTATCGACGTTAACGGGATCATGCCAGCGGTTAAAGAAGCCGCCGCCGCAAACATTCCGGTGATTGCGATTGATGCCGTATTACCGGCCGGGCCACAGGCAGCTCAGGTCGGCGTTGATAATATTGAAGGCGGCAGAATTATCGGTCAATACTTCGTGGACTACGTGCAGAAAGAGATGGGCGGCCAGGCGCGACTGGGTATAGTCGGCGCGCTGAATTCGGCCATTCAGAACCAGCGGCAGAAAGGGTTCGAAGAGACGCTGAAAAGCAATCCGAAGATTACTATCGCTAACGTGGTCGACGGGCAGAATGTGCAGGATAAAGCGATGACCGCGGCGGAAAACCTGATCACCGGTAATCCGGATCTGACAGCGATTTATGCCACCGGCGAACCCGCGCTGCTCGGCGCTATCGCCGCCGTAGAAAACCAGGGGCGGCAGAAGGATATTAAAGTCTTTGGCTGGGATCTGACGGCGAAGGCGATTTCCGGTATTGACGGCGGCTACGTCACCGCCGTACTGCAGCAGGACCCGGAAAAGATGGGCGCCGAAGCCCTGAATGCGCTGAACAGCATCACGTCGGGTAAAACCGTGCCGAAAACCATTCTGGTTCCGGCGACGGTGGTAACCAAAGCGAACGTCGATTCATACCGTCCGCTGTTTAAGTAGGTCAGCGCGCCCCGTCCGTGGTTAACAGGGCGGCGAGCTCACGGCTGCCGGGAAACGCGCTGACCGTCCCCCGGCGGCTAACCGTAATGGCGGCAGCGCGACTGGCGTGCGCCAGCGCCAGCGCATCCGGCGCGACGCCGCGCAGCAGGGCGGAGGCCAACATGACGGCGAGGAACGTGTCGCCCGCGCCGGTAGTATCAAGCGCCTCGGCGGGCACGGCGGGACAAAACTGACGCTGGCCCTCCTGGACCAGCCAGGCGCCTGCGGCGCCCTGGGTAATCACTAAGGTTTTCACCCCGTATGGCTGGAGCAGCTCGGCCTCGGATTCATTGACCACCGCGATGTCGATGAGGGGCCACAGATGGCAAAAGTCAGGATTGACAGGTGAGGGGTTGAATACCGTCGTCATGCCGCGGCTTCTGGCGTACTGGAACAGCGCCCGCGTTTTATCGAGGGAGAAATTGCCCTGCTGTAGCAGAATATCGCCAGCGACGGCATCCGCCATATGCGGAATCATTTCATCCAGGCTGAATGTATCGGCCGCCGCCGTAGTGGTAATGATGGCGTTGTCGCCATCAGCGCTATTTAAAATAATCGAGGTATCGCTATGTTGATTGAAATGGCCGTCGGGTAGTAGCGTCAGTGGTTCATTTTTTATCTGCTGGCGGATCCACGCGCCGTTGCTGTCATTTCCCGTGGCGGCAATTAAACGCGTCTCTATTCCGCAGCGGGATAATATAATCGCCTGGTTCGCGCCTTTACCGCCGATATCCTGCGACACTTTAACGCCGTGAATGGAGGCTCCTTTTTTCGGTATATCCGGAATGGACCAGGTTTCATCTACGGTAATATTACCAGTAACGTAAACACGCATAGTGTTCCCTTAACAGGATGGATAAGATGGTTGCTATCTCAGCAGAAAAAACGAATGCAATACAAGCTATTTTTTCACGAAGCAAGGCTGTTATTGGTGTTATTCATTGCGACCCATTTCCTGGCTCGCCAAAATATCGAGGAAAATCAGTCTCGGATATTGTTGAACGTGCGCTTCGCGATGCTGAAAATTATATTTCAGGCGGTGTTCATGGTCTGATTATTGAAAATCATGGCGATATTCCTTTCTCTAAACCTGAGGATATCGGCCATGAAACCTCAGCGCTGATGGCGGTCATTACCGAGAAAGTTCGTGAACGTTTTGCTGTGCCGCTGGGCATTAACGTTCTGGCTAACGCGGCGATCCCGGCAATGGCGATCGCCCTGGCGGGAGGCGCCGATTTCGTCCGCGTCAACCAGTGGGCCAACGCCTATATCGCCAACGAAGGATTTATAGAAGGGGCGGCCGCTAAGACGCTGCGCTACCGCAGTATGCTGCGCGCTGAACATATTCGCGTTTTTGCCGATAGCCACGTTAAGCACGGTAGCCATGCCATTGTCGCCGATCGTTCGATTCAGGAACTGACGCGCGATGTCGATTTCTTCGAGGCTGACGCGGTGATCGCCACCGGCCAGCGTACGGGCGATAGCGCCACGATGGCGGAAATTGACGAGATCCGCGCGGCGACGGAACTACCGCTCCTGGTGGGCTCCGGGGTGACACCGGCTAACGTGAAGCAGATCCTCGGGCGGACTCAGGGGGTCATTGTGGCCAGTACAATGAAGGTCGATGGCGTCTGGTGGAACGATGTTGAGCTGGCCCGGGTGAAACATTTTATGTCGGTCGCGCAGGCCGCGCTGGAGGAGGCATAATGGAAGCGTTTAGCGAACGCCTGCTGCGCGAACATCAACCGGCGTGGCAGGCGATGCAGCAGCACCCGTTTGTGACTGATATCGAACAGGATCGTCTGCCGACAGTCGTCTTCAACCGCTATCTGGTGTTTGAGGGCAACTTTGTCGCGACGGCAATCGCGATTTTTGCCCTCGGGGTCAGCAAAGCGCCGGGTATTCAACAGCAGCGCTGGCTGATTGGCGTGCTGAATGCCCTGGTTGATATACAGATCGCGTGGTTTGAACAGGTGTTGTCAGCGCGGCAGATCGATCCCGCTGAGTACCCGGATGATTTGCCCGGGGTACGGCGCTTTCGCGACGGTATGCTGCGGACCGCCCACGAGGGCAGCTATGAGCAGATTGTGACCCTGATGTTCGGTGCGGAATGGATGTACTATTTCTGGTGCCGACGGGCGAGCGAACATTATCAGAGCGATGCTGATTTACGACGCTGGGTGGAAATGCACGCGGAGGACGAATTTTATCAGCAGGCTCTCTGGCTAAAAAACGAACTCGACCGCTGCGCCATGGCGCTGAGTGAAGACGAAAAGCAGGCGTTATCGGCGCTTTACGGCGAGGTGCTGCAGTGGGAAATTGATTTCCATCACGCGGCGTACGAGGAGTAGCCGCGAGGTGAAGAACAGGAGGCGCCGGAAGCGGCGTCTCCTGAAATATTGCTCAGGTCGTCCGCCTCTTATCCGGGCAATGTCTCTCCAGCCATTGTGCGACGAGGGGCCATAATTTCTCCGCATTCCGGGTACGAAAGAAGCCCATATGACCAATGGATGAAAGTCCGTAATCCGCCCGCCGTATTTCACGGCGTTCTATTTTTGCGTTTTGCGCTGGAGCAAGCAGGCGTGAGATGGCTTCTGTATTAGCCCAAGGGTCGTCATCAAAACCCAACACCAGAATAGGTAAGGTTATCTTTCCTGCCCGCTGACGCGCATCCCACTCCGGGTCGTCATAGAAATATTCAGGCATCGCGCTCCAGCGTCCCCACTGAAGCATCGCCGGAGCCGGTAAATCTTCACCCAGCCCGAGACGTCTGGCTGGCATATACCCAAAGAGCCGGCAAAGTGCCGGCCCCAAAACGCGCAGTAAGCACCATACTCGCAGCTTTTCCTTCGTTTGGCTGATAGTGCTTGTCACGCCTGCGTGTGAGGCAACCATGACGGCGGCTCGCAGGTCGGTGGAGGCGGAAGATAACAGCACGGCATGCCCGCCAATACTGTGCCCAATCGCCAGCAGGGTAAGGCCAGGGGCTCGGGCTTTCGCCCACGCGGTGATGCATCCGACGTCCTGCTCGATCCAGTCGGACATGGTGTTTTTGTTGTGACGGACTCTCCCGGACTTCGAAAGACCAGTGCCCCGGTAATCATAAGTAATGACACTAAACCCCCTTTTATAAAGGTATTCAGCGAATCCTTTATAAAATCCCTGTACAACGGCCGTCGCCGGGTGAACGATCACCAATGCTTTGGCTTTGTGTCTTTGCCAGAGCGTGGCGGCGACAAAGCCGCCCTGGCTTACGGGGATGATGACAGATTCCATGAGTCTCGCCTTGTGTGGTCATACCAGTTTAACCTGGATTTACTGTAGCTGCTGCGGCAGAAATCAGCGAATGTTTTTGAGACGATCTCAGTAAGAAAAACGTCCTGAAAGCATTGGCGACCAGAATCAGGAGCCCTCAGGCGGGGTGCCAACTCCCAGCCTGCCATTTAAGGTCCCATATCCTTTCACAATCAATCAGCCTCTGCGCCAGGTGCCTTGTGTTCGGGGGGATAATGTCCGCTTTAGTTTCGTGTCGCCTTGCCGGAATACAGACTTTCCTGCCGTAGCGGGGCAAATTTCCTGCACTTAGTCGCTTATTGATTATACTTTGATGGTGGCTTGTGCTGCTTCAGGCTGTTGACGCGAGGGCGGGTAGCAAAACCAGCCCCCTGACATTGGATCAACGGGTCCGATGATGATGTGATCATGTAACCGTCGTGGAGGTATGGAAAGATGGGATTATTAAATTTTGTGAAAGAAGCGGGTGAGAAAATATGGGATGCCGTCTCCGGCGACAGTAAAGAAGATCGGGCCGATAAGCTGAAAAAACATATCGATGGACTTAATCTGCCTGGCGCCGAAAAGGTCAATATTGATGTTGCGGAAGATGGCACCGCAACGGTCACTGGTGATGTCGCTTCGCAGGAGGATAAGGAAAAAATTCTGGTAGCGGTCGGGAATGTCACTGGCGTAGGCCAGGTCAGTGACGGCGTTAAGGTGACGCAAAGCGGGGCGGAAAGTCGTTTTTACACGGTCAAATCCGGTGACACTCTGAGCGCAATCTCAAAAGCGATGTATGGCTCGGCCAATGATTATCAACGTATTTTTGAAGCCAATAAACCGATGCTGACCCATCCCGACAAAATCTATCCGGGTCAGGTGCTGATTATCCCGGCGAAGTAGGCCACTCAGCAGCAACATCAGTGATGGCAGGAATACTTGCTTTATACCGCTGTCGGAAGCCGCCGCGGACATCTATTCCTCTCTCAACGACAAAAGAGCCAGCTTGCTGGCTCTTTTACCGGGGTTCAGGCGCTTACTGTGCGTTAGCCAGTGCCAGCCGGGCCTCTTCCTGCTCGGTGTTTTTACGCTGTTGCTCAAGTTCCAGCGCGCCGCGATGAGAGAGGTAGCAGAAGAGTATGCAGCAGACGATCCCGCCCATCAGCAGATAGAACCCGCCGTGCCAGCCCATTTTATCGACCATTACGCCGAACAGGCTGGTGCCTAACGATGCGCCAAAGATATAGCTCATAAATCCGCGCAGACCCACGGCTGAACCGACGGCAAAGCTGGGGACGATTTCCATGGTCTGGACCGAGGCCAGAAACTGCGGGACATAAATAAGGCAGCCCACAATCGCCGCGAATACCGTGACCATCAGCAGAGATTCGCTTTTCCAGTAGCCAATCAGACAGATGAAGATTAGCGTCATACAGATTATAGCTAACGGCATCCGGCGCCCTTTAAACAGCTTGTCGGAGAGCCAGCCGGCCAGCAGAGTAGACGGAATTGCCGCCCACTCAAAAAACAGGAATGCGACGCTCATTTGTTCTTTGGAAAAATGTTTCACCGTCAGCAGGTAAATTGGCAGCCAGCTGATCATGCCGAAACGCACCATATAGACAAACACATCCACAAAGGAGACATACCAGGCGTTTTTGTTACGCAGTACGTAGGTACAGAAGATCTGAAATGCGCTCATGTTCTCCGGCGCTTTCTGGCCGTGTTTGGTCTTCAGCACCACTTTCTCTTCCGGCATCATCTCTGCCAGCGAAGGCAGACCTTCCTCGCGCGGCGAACCCTTACCCAGTACCAGTACGCTAATGGCGAATACCACCGCCACGCAGGCCGGTACAATGTAGCTGGCGCTCTGCCAGTGCTCGGTGCCGAGAATGGCGAATGCGGCGCCGACGATCGGGGCGACAATTCCGCCGCCGACGTTATGGGAAATGTTCCAGAACGCCCCAACGCGGCCACGCTCACGGCGCGGGAACCAGTTCGCAATAGTAATAAAAGAGGGGCCGACCCCCATACCCTGAAACAGGCCGTTCAGGACAACCAGCGCAGCGAAGACCCAGAATGCGGTACTGAATCCTAACCCGACGTTGACGATGGCGCACAGCACCAGGCCACAGGCCATAAAGACTTTCGGGCTGGCTTTATCCGCGAGGCTGCTCATTACGCCTTTACTGATCCCGTAGGCGATGAGCATACAGCTGCTGAGCAAACCGATCTGCGTGGCGCTGAGGTCTAACTGTTCTTTCAGATAGGGCGTGGATAAGGTGAAGTTATTGCGCACGATATAGTACGCCAGGTATCCCAGAAATACGCTTAGCAGCGCCTGCATACGGTATCGACCATAGGTTGCCTGAATTTTCTCAGCAGGAACTTTATTCGCCGACGGGCCTTTTTTTAATAATGATAACATGTCGTCACCTGTATTTATATTGATATGAACATCAGGAGTAATTACCCCGAAGGGTGAAATAAGCGGCTAAAAAATTCAAATCGACGAAATGAGTCAAAATTGACTCAAAATAATGCAGGGACGGGTTGTTTTTGACCCATGTGGCATGAGTGAGATTTTGCGCAATTAATTTTGCGCTGATTTTATGTCCGGCTTGTGCGGACACTAACAAATTGCCTAATCATTATCTGGTAATCTTTCCCGATATTCCCGGACGCCCGTTTGACTATTTTTCCGCTCGCGGCGATTAATTCACCAGATGTCATAAACGGGTAAGTTTTGTCTCAACGCGGTTTTTACGGTATTTCAATATTTATGAACGGGATCACAAACATATTTCTTCGTGGGGTCAGGATAGTGAGCAAAATGCTCGCGCTGCTGCTGCTGACCGCATGGCTGAGACCCTGTGCGGCGCAAAGCAATGAGCTGGTGATGGCGACGACATTTTCTCCCAGCGCCACCGTGTGGATTATCGATCGCTGGCAGAAAGAGCCGGGGTCGGTGATGATAAGGACGCTCAACCGCACCAGCGCCTCGCTGGAACAGTTGCTTGATACGGCAAATGCCGAAAATGTCGATCTGATCCTGACTTCGTCGCCGATGCTGCTGCAGCATCTTCAGGAGCATCAAAAACTGGCGCCGTTCAGCGGTGCGCCGGCAGTCAGCCAACATCTGGTGCCGGAATCCATTCGCTCCACCTCCGTGGCCGTGGCGATCTCCGGGTTCGGTTTGCTGATGAATCGCTCAGCGCTGATGACCCGGCATCTGCCTGCGCCAGCGGACTGGGATGACCTGACCGATCCCCGTTATCAGGGGGCGCTGCTGATGAGCAGTCCGTCGCGTTCGGATACCAACCATCTGATGGTGGAGTCGCTGCTGCAACAAAAAGGCTGGATTAAAGGATGGGAAACGCTGTTGACGACGGCGGGAAACCTCGTGACCATTTCATCCCGTAGCTTTGGGGTGGCGGATAAGATTAAAAGCGGCCTGGGCGTGGCTGGTCCGGTGATTGATAATTACGCCAATCTGCTGCTGAACGATCCGCACCTGGCTTTTAGCTATTTCCCCCAGTCGGCGGTTTCGCCGACCTATGTCGCAGTGCTTAAAAACAGCCAGCACGCCAGCGAAGCGCGGCGGTTTATTCGCTATCTGTTAAGTCCGGAGGGCCAGACGATCCTCGCCGACGCTAATACCGGGAAGTATCCGGTAACACCGCTGGCGCCAGGCAATCCACGGGCGGCGCAGCAGGCGATGCTGATGAATCAACCGCCATTAAACTATCGATTGATCCTCAAACGTCAGCGTTTGGTTCAGCGGATGTTTGATACGGCGATTAGCTTTCGTCTTGCTCAGCTCAAAGACGCCTGGCGAGCGCTGCATAGCGCGGAGGTCCGTCTTAAGCGTCCGCTGCCCGAGATACGGGCGCTGCTCACCCGTGTCCCGGTGGATCCGGCCAGCAGCGAGGATGAAGCCTGGCTGGCTCAGTTCGACAACAAAAGTTTTGCGGAACAGCAGATGATGGAGTGGCAGCTCTGGTTTCTCAACAACCAGCGGCAGGCGATTACTAAACTGGAAGAACTGAAATGACGGACAGGTCCATGCTGCAACGCCTGCGGCAAATCAGTATCAGTAGCAGTCTGCGCGGGGCATTTCTGACGGGGGCGCTGCTTACGCTGATTGTCAGCAGCGTAAGCCTCTATTCCTGGCATGAACAAAGTTCGCAGATCCGCTATTCGCTGGATGAGTATTTTCCGCGCATCCATGCGGCTTTTCTGATTGAAGGGAATCTCAACCTGGTGGTCGATCAGCTCAATGAATTTCTGCTGGCGCCAAATACCACGGTACGACTGCAGCTGCGCAACCAGATTATCCAGCATCTGGACAAAATAGAACGGCTAAGTCAGGGGTTGTCGCCGGCAGAACGCCAGCAGTTGGGGGTGATATTGCAGGACAGCCGCGCGCTGCTGGCGGAACTGGATCGCGTGCTCTACAACATGTTTCTGGTTCGTGAAAAGGTGGGAGAGCTTGCGGCGCGGATCGACTGGCTGCACGATGATTTCACCACCGAGCTAAATTCGCTGGTGCAGGATTTTACCTGGCAACAGGGAACGCTGCTCGATCAGATTGAAGCCCGACAGGGGGATGCGAGGCAGTATCTGAAACGCGCCCGGGAAGTGCAGAATGAACAGCAGCAGGTCTATACCCTGGCTCGTATTGAAAATCAGATCGTTGACGACCTGCGCGACAGGCTCAATGAACTGAAATCCGGGAATGATGACGGCATGCTGGTGGAGACGCATATCCGCTATCTTGAAAACCTGAAAAAAACGGCGGATGAAAATATCCGTGCGCTGGATGACTGGCCGAGCACCATTACCCTGCGACAAACGATAGATGAGCTGCTGGAAATTGGCATGGTGAAAAATAATATGCCGGATACCATGCGCGACTATGTTAGCGCGCAAAAAGCGCTCGTGGAAGCCAGCCGGTCCAGAGAAGCGACGCTGGGGCGCTTCAGAACGCTGCTGGAAGCCCAGCTTGGCAGCAGTCACCAGCAGATGCAGATGTTTAATCAGCGTATGGCGCAGATTGTCCGGGTCAGCGGCGGGTTAATCCTGGTGGCGACCTTGCTGGCGCTGCTGCTGGCATGGGGGCTAAACCATTATTATATTCGCTCGCGGCTGGTGAAACGCTTTACCGCGCTGAATCAGGCGGTGGTGCAGATTGGTCTGGGCCGGACCGAGGCGACCATTCCGGTTTACGGGCGCGACGAGCTGGGACGTATTGCCGGTTTGCTTCGTCATACCCTGGGTCAGCTTAATGCGCAAAAACAGCAGCTGGAACAGGAGATTGGCGAGCGAAAAGCGATTGAGGCCGATCTGCGCGCCACGCAGGACGAGCTGATCCAGACCGCTAAACTGGCGGTGGTGGGGCAGACGATGACCACCCTGGCGCATGAGATTAATCAGCCGCTGAACGCGCTGTCGATGTATCTTTTTACGGCGGGAAGGGCGATCGAACAGGGACAGGCGGAGCAGGCGCGGACGACGTTAAGCAAAGCAGAAGGGCTGATCAACCGCATTGACGCGATTATCCGCTCCCTGCGCCAGTTTACCCGCCGCGCAGAACTGGAAACGCCGCTGCATCCGGTCGATTTGCGTCAGACGTTTACCGTGGCGTGGGAACTGCTGGCGATGCGTCATAAGCCTCAGCAGGGGACGCTGGTGATACCGGATGACACTGTCTGGATCCAGGGGGACGAAGTGCGCGTCCATCAGGTGCTGGTGAACGTGCTGTCCAATGCCCTCGACGCCTGCCCGCACGCCGCGCAAATCACCGTGAGCTGGCAAATCCAGGGCGGAAGGCTGTGCGTGTTGATTGCCGATAACGGCCCTGGCTGGCCTGCGGCCTTACTCCCTTCGCTGTTAAAGCCGTTCACTACCAGTAAAACCGTGGGGCTCGGAATAGGGCTTTCGATATGTGTTTCGCTGATGACGCAAATGGAAGGGGCGTTGCGCCTGGCGTCGACGTTTACACGCAGTGCCTGCGTGGTGCTGGAATTCAATTTGACGGATGTAAAAGATGTTGAGTAATAACTGTTCGATTCTGCTGATTGACGATGATGCCGATGTGCTGGATGCCTATACGCAGCTGCTTGAGCAAGCGGGGTATCATGTCAGTGCCTGTAATAATCCGTTTGATGCGCGGGAGCAGGTGCCGAAGGACTGGCCCGGCATCGTTTTAAGCGATGTCTGCATGCCCGGCTGCTCCGGTATCGATTTAATGACGTTGTTTCATCAGGATGACGATCTGCTGCCGATTCTGCTTATCACCGGTCACGGCGATGTGCCGATGGCGGTGGAGGCGGTGAAAAAAGGGGCCTGGGATTTCCTGCAAAAGCCGATCGATCCGGGCAAACTGCTCACGCTGGTGGACGCCGCGCTGCGTCAGAGGCAATCGGTTATCGCCCGTCGCCAGTATTGTCAGCAAAAATTACAGGTTGAGCTTATTGGCCGCAGCCAATGGACGGTTCGGTATCGCCAGCGCCTTCAGCAGCTGGCAGAAACGGATATTGCGGTATGGCTTTACGGCGAGCCGGGAACCGGCCGCATGACCGGCGCGCGTTACCTGCACCAGTTAGGACGGCACGCTGAAGGTCCGTTTATCGCCTGCGAGCTGACTCCGGCTAACGCCCATACGCTTAATGAACTGATCGCCCAGGCCCAGGGCGGAACGCTGGTCTTAAGTCACCCCGAGCATCTGACTCACGAGCAACAGCATCAGCTGGTACAGCTGCAGAGTCATGAGAAGCGGCCTTTTCGCCTGATTGGTATCGGTAGCGCTTCGCTGGTGGAGTTGGCCGCCAGCAGCCAGATAGTGGCGGAACTCTATTACTGCTTTGCGATGACGCAAATTGGCTGCCAGCCTCTGTCAAAGCGACCTGATGATATCGAGCCGCTGTTTCATCACTATTTGCAAAAAACCTGTCAACGGCTGAATCATCCCGTCCCGGAGGTGGATGCTGGTCTGTTGAAGGGGATGATGCGCCGGGTGTGGCCAAATAACGTTCGCGAACTGGCGAACGCCGCCGAGCTGTTTGCAGTGGGGGTATTACCACTTGCAGAAACGGTTAATCCGCTGATGCACATCGGCGAGCCGACGCCGCTGGATCAGCGGGTTGAGGACGTCGAACGGCAGATCATCACCGAAGCGCTGAATATCCACCAGGGACGTATTAATGAGGTGGCGGAGTATCTGCTGATACCGCGTAAAAAACTTTATCTCAGAATGAAGAAGTATGGTCTGAATAAAGAGCACTACAAAGGGGTTTAGGGCATCTTGTCAGACGATGGTTGAAAATTATGAGGACAGATACAGATTATAAATGCCTTCAAGTCAGCAGAGGCGATTTATGTTATTGTGACTGCTTAAATTTCCTTAAAAGGTGTGACTGTTGAACATGCGAATATTGACTGTGGTTGATTATGATGAGATGTGGCCGACTTTATTTGAGAACGAGCGTACTCTGTTGCAGATGACGCTTGGTAAAGTGATATCCCGGATTCATCATATTGGTAGCACCTCGGTGCCTGGATTATCAGCTAAGCCAGTAATAGATATATTAATCGAAGTTGCTAATCTTGAAGAACTGGACAGTCTGAATCAGGCAATGGAGGGTGTAGGATATACTGTGCGTGGTGAAAACGGCATTTTAAATCGTAGGTACTTTACAAAAGGTGGAAATCAGCGTAGTCATCATATCCATGCGTTTACCACCGGGGATGCTCAAATCATAAAACACCTGGCATTCCGTGATTACCTTATTAAACACAATGACGTAGCCATTCAGTACGCTTTAATGAAAAAAAGCGCGATGTTATTATGTGAAAATGACAGCCACCGATACAGCATTTATAAAGCGGATTTCATTCAGAAACATCTTCGTATGGCGCTTATTGATGCGGGTCACCTGGGCTAGCCTTCAAATAAACTACAACCCATGTTTTTTTTGTAATTTTTCACAGCGTTACCTCTTGTTTCTCCATTATTAGCAAACAGCACGCCTTGCAGACTCCCTGCGGCTTCCTGCAACTGAGCATTCTGAATAAGCGACGGGGCGATAAAGCCGATAACGCATCATTCAGTATGGAGGCACTATTTCACAACCCCAGCGGCCTGGCCTCCTGTATGAACTCAATCAGAAGGCGAAGCCCGGTCGGCAATTGCCGGCGGCTTGAATAATAGATATGAAAACCTTCCTCCAGTGGGGACCATTCCGTAAGCACCAGACGGAGCCGTCCATCCTTGACATAGGGTGCAACAAGAGGCTCCGGAAAATACATCAGGCCAGCCCCGCCCAATACGGCCACCAGACCCGTTTCGGCATGATTGACCGTCACTGAGCCTGGCACTGTCATTTGGTATGTTTCGCCGTCTCGCGCAAGTTCCCAGCGATAAACCCGATCGTCACCGAGACGATTGCTGATGCAGCGATGGTGTAATAAATCATCCGGATGTTCAGGCGTTCCGTAGCGTTCCAGGTAATCAGGGGAGGCCGCGATAACCCAGCGAATATCGGCAGATAAACGCCGGGCAACCATGTCCTCCGGGACGGTGCCACCATAGCGGATGCCGGCATCGAAGCCCGCATCAGTCACGTCAACCATTCGGTTGCTGGCCACAATATCGATTTCAATATCGGGATAGCGATCCATAAAAGCGGGCATGACCGGCGCAAGCAAAAGATTTGCCGCTTCAACGGCTGCATTGATGCGGATACGACCGGTAGGGGTATTGCGATACCGGTTAAGCGATTCAAGCGCGCCTTCTATGGTGTCGAAAGGCTGAAGAACAGACTGAACCAGTTCCTCACCAGCTGCCGTAGGGGTGACGCTCTTGGTCGTGCGATTAAGCAGGCGAACCCCGAGCCGGGTTTCCAGCCCCTTCAGGGCATGACTCAGCGCTGATGCACTGACGCCTAATTCAATTGCCGCACGGCTGAAGCTGCGATGACGTGCAATCGCCATGAAATAAATAAGATCGGCAACATCAGCTCTGCTTATTTGCATACAGAAAAGTTTTCCTTGTGCGGCGTTAAAACCCGAATGCGTTGATGAAGAAATGATATACACCTTAGACCGATTAGGGCTAATCCATTGCTGAATTTCTTTCACAAGTCCATTCATGCACGTCCACTCACTGTACACGTTGTGCTTCGTTATTCTTGAAAATCATGCGCTCTGGCTGGTAGGCCAGGGCGGGACACTCATCTAACGGAGCCGTTTATGAACTATACGCATCTTGGCCGCACCGGCCTGAAAGTCAGCCGCCTTTGTCTCGGAACCATGAATTTTGGTGACGTCACCGACGAGAAGACCAGCGCCCGCATTCTGGATGAGGCGCTTGAGGCGGGTATCAATTTCATTGATACAGCAGACGTGTATGGCACTGAACAATCTCCCGATATCCAGCAAGGCTCGGGGCTGTCCGAGGAAATTATTGGTCGCTGGCTTCAGCAGGGTGGCCGCCGTGAACGCATCGTTCTGGCGACAAAAGTCTATCAGCCTATGGGACCGGGCCCGAACGATCGCCGGCTTTCTGCTTACCATATTCGCAAAGCCTGCGAGGACAGTTTGCGACGGCTTAAGACCGACCATATTGACGTCTATCAGATGCATCACATCGATCGTCATACGCCGTGGGAAGAGATCTGGCAGGCCATGGAACTGCTTGTTCAGCAGGGAAAGGTTCTTTATATCGGTAGCAGCAATTTCGCGGGCTGGGACATTGCGACTGCGCAGTCAGTCGCCACGGCCCGTCATTTCCTGGGCCTGGTCGCCGAGCAAAGTCTTTATAATCTGACAGCCCGCACCATTGAGCTGGAGGTCATTCCCGCATGCCGCCATTTTGGCCTGGGGTTGATCCCCTGGAGCCCGCTTGCCGGAGGGCTGCTTGGCGGCGTACTGAAAAAGATGGCAAGCGGGCGCCGTGCAAGGCCCGCGTCTGCCCGTCTAATCGAACAGTATCGTCCGCAGCTGGAAGCCTACGAGGGATTATGTGAGGACCTCGGCGAAACCCCCTCCGATGTGGCCCTGGCGTGGCTCCTGCAGAATCCTGTCGTTACCGCTCCACTGATTGGGCCTCGTACGGTCGAACAACTCCAGCAGGCGCTTCACGCAACGACAGTCACGCTATCAGACGACACCATGAGCTGTCTCGACGAAATCTGGCCCGGCCCCGGGGGAGAAGCGCCCCAGGCTTATGCCTGGTAATGACCAATTAATGAATCCTTTCTTCGTTATAGGGAGTTCCAGTTTATGAGCAAGATGATCCATGACCAGCCTTCTGCTGCCGTACCCGCTTCCCGGGACCGGCGCAATTTTCTGATCGCCGGCGCCGGTCTGGCTTTGGCCGCAACCACCCTTGGCAGGAGCGGCGCCGTGATGGCGAAACCGGCTGGTCAGGACACGCCGAACGCCCCTTCGGATGCTGCTCCCGTCCGGAAGGAAACCTTAACCACGCGTAAACTCGGCTCGCTGGAGGTGTCCAGCATGGGACTCGGGTGCCTGCCGATGGTGGGTTATTACGGCGGAGGCCCGCGCGATCGTAAAGCCATGGTTTCGCTTATCCGGGCAGCCTTCGAACAAGGTATCACGTTCTTTGATACTGCCGAGGTCTACGGCCCCCATCTCAGTGAAGAATTTGTCGGGGAAGCACTGGCCCCTGTTCGCGATCGTGTGGTGATTGCCACCAAGTTCGGCTTCGGCGTGGAGGAGGGGAAGCCCACTTCCCTTAACAGCCACCCTGACCATATCCGCCGTGCCGTAGAGGGCTCGCTAAAGCGTCTGAAAACGGACCACATCGATCTTCTCTATCAGCATCGCCCCGATCCGAATGTGCCGATCGAGGATGTGGCGGAAACCGTGAAGGCGTTGATCCAGGAGGGTAAAGTGAAACACTGGGGACTGTCGGAAGCGAGTGCCAGGACAATTCGCCGCGCACATGCGGTACTCCCTGTGACTGCGGTGCAGAGTGAGTATGCCATGTGGTGGCGGGAACCAGAGACGCGGATATTTCCAACGCTCGAAGAGCTGGGTATCGGTTTCGTACCTTACTGCCCGACTGCCCGCAGCTTCCTTGCCGGAGCAGTCAATCCAAGCCAGCGGTTCGACAGCACCGATCGGCGGCATAACCTGCCACGCTTCCAGCCCGATGCCCTGGCCAAAAACATGGTGCTGCTTGAATTCGCGCAGTCGTGGGCCCGTCGCAAAAACACCACTCCGGTTCAGTTCGCGCTGGCCTGGGTGATGGCGCAGCGGCCCTGGATTGTCCCTATCTTTGAAAGCAGTGATCGCTGTGGTAAGACTGTAGCGCGGACATATCTATTTGGTCAGAGAAGACGGACATCTCAATTTAGCTACTACAACATGAGTGCGCATAATGTATATTATGTTAAATCGCCGATTGAGGGAATCTACGCCACATATCGCATCCACTCCTCTGTATCGCTCCTCTTCACGTGACTCGGTAAAACGCGCCTTACATCCCCGTCCATCTGGGCGGGGTTTTACGGCCCACCTGATATTTGATACCGCCTGAACTCCGCGCTAGAGAAGATTCTCTTCATCCAGAGAAATCACCTGAATGCCGGCATTACGATACGCCTGAACATCATCAGGCAGACGATCCACCACCACCGTGTCAATTCGATCTGCGGCGGTAAATTGGGCAAGCGAGGTGTTATTCAGCTTGCTGTAGTCGCAGACAATAATCACCTGACTGGCGTGTTCCACCATGCCTCGTTTCGTTTCTGCCAGCATGATATCGGCCACGCAGGCGCCGTGTTTCAGCGACAGCGAATTGGTGCCCATAAATGCTTTATCGACGTTTAGCGTGTCGAGAATGGAACGTCCGTTAATTGCCACCACGCAGTGGTATCCCTTCTTAACGATCCCCCCGAGCAGAATCGTTTGAATCGAGGGACTGGCCTCAAGCTCCCGGGCGATTTGGTAATCATTGGTAACCACCGTGACGTTCTGTCTGTCACGAATATTGCGCGCGATATGTAGCGTCGTGGTACCGGTATCCAGCACGATTATATCGCCATCCTCAACCAGCGCCGCCGCGCGCTGGCCGATCCGTTCTTTCGCGCTGAGATTGACAATTTCGCGGGCGTCCGATGCTTGTTCGAAGCTCGCTCGGGTACGAAGAACGGCTCCGCCATGCGTTCGGGTCAGCAACCCCTCCTCTTCCAGCTGGCGGAGATCGGCACGAATGGTAGCGCCAGATACATTAAAGACGTCACACATCTCAGAAACAGCAACTTTGCGTTTTTCCCTGAGAATACCGAGTAACTTCTCCTGTCTTTCTTCTGCAAACATTCTGCCTCTCTCTTTTTTACAGCTCGTTACGCGCGCAGCGGCGCTGGCTTACCTTTGCGTATCAGTCGGGTCCTACGCTGAGCGCATCCAGCCTGTCGTATAAGGCGGCGGATTGCCGGTACAGCGTATCAAAAAGCTCGCAGCAGGCGTGGTAATAATCCCGCAGACGGGGATCCGGTGAGATCAGTTTGTCGAACTGCACCGTTTGCCGCACGCCGCTGGCAAAATCGGCGTACAACCCTACGCCAACCCCGGCGATAATACCGCATCCGGTGACGCCATTCTCCTGATTACGCGTAGATAATATCGGCAGATTGTACGCTGCGGCTTTGATTTCAAGCCACAGCGAGCTGCGCGCGCCGCCGCCGGAAGCGATCATTTGTTGCGGATACTGCCCGCACTTCTGCAGCTGCCGAAGATTGCGCCAGGATGCAAAGGCCACCCCTTCCAGAACTGCGCGGAATAAATGACCGCGGCGATGCTTGCGCTGCAGGCCAAAAAACTGTGCCCGCGAGTTCGTGTGTTCGGCCAGACGTTCTCCCGTCAGATAGGGAAGAAACAGCAGCCCTTCTGCCCCCGCCGGCACCGCCGCCGCTTCCTGTAAAAGCTGTGGATGCGTAATCTGGTTATCGGCAAGTGCCAGCCGCGCCCAGCGAACGGCATCGCCGCCGGCGTCGAGGATCGTAAATCCGCCCCAGGCCGCGTTGGCAAGATGAAGATTATTAACCAGCGGATGGTGTAACGGCCGCGGCGACACCACCGTCATCAGCGTCGACGTGCCGGTTGAATCAGACGCCATCCCCGGTTCATACACACCCGAGCCCAGCAGAGAGGCCGCCATATCCGACGTCCCGGCAACCACCGGGATACCCGCCGGCAGGCCCGTCAGGTCGGCTGCGCGCTGCGTCACCTGGCCGATTATGTCGCTGGAAAGTTTAAGCTCCGGGAGCTGATCGACCCGCAGACCAAACGTTTCGCAGGCTTGCGAAGACCAGCTACGGGTTTCGCTGTCCATCAGGAAATAGCACGACGCTTCGCTATAATCGGTCGCCATGGCACCGGTCAGCATGAAATTAATATAGTCCTTCGGCATTAATACTTTGGCGAGCTGCGACCAGCGATCCGGATGATTTTCGCGCCACCAGGCTAACTTGAAAGCGGGCCATGCTGCCGCAGGCGGATTATTCAAATGCGCCAGCCACTTTTCCCAACCTTCGCGCGCGTTAAAGGCGTCAACTTGCGGCTGGCTGCGCTTATCATTCCACAGCAACGCCCTATCCTCCACCAGCTCGCCACGGTCGTCCAGAAGGACGGTGCCATGCATCTGTCCGCAAGCACCAATAACCGCAATTTGCGCTGCCGTTTCAGGATAGCGGTAAAGCACCTCGCGTATACAGTCGCAGGCGGCCTGCCACCATAAAGACGGGGCCTGTTCTGACCAACCTGCACGCGGCGTGGTTTGCTCATACTCTCTTTGCGCAAAGCCGATCATCGCGCCGTCAATGCGCACAATAGCGGCGCGGGTACTGCCAGTGCCAACATCAATCGTGAGTATTTTATCTTTCATCACTAACTCCGGTGACGTCTTAAGGCGGGCCACCAGGCCCGCGGTCTCTCAGTTTAATCGGCGTTCAGCTCGGGAAAACGTTCCGGGTGCTGCTCCAGTTCAGCCAGCACCTTGGTTACCGCGCCATGGCTCATGCCAAAGCGGCGCACGCCAAGCTGGTACAGCGCACGCACCGTGGCCAGATCGCGAATGCCCCCGGCGCCTTTGATATCGATTCGGCCTTTAAGCTGGTCGGCGATGATCCTGACTTTTTCCACCGTGGCGCCGGTGGGCGCCCAGCCGGTAGAGGTTTTGACCCACTTCATCCCCACCTCTACGGCAATTTCGCACACGCGACGAATCTGCTCCTCATTAAGATAGTGCGTTTCAAGGATCACTTTGGCCGGTACCGGGGCGGCGGCTTCCACCACGCGGCGCAAATCTTCGCGCACATAGTCATAATCGCCGGAGAGCACTTTGCCGATATTCACGACCATATCCACTTCCCGAGCGCCGTCGGCAATCAGCTGCCGCACTTCCTGAACCTTGGTATCGGTGGTATGCCCACCGCCGGGAAAGCCGACCGGACCGCCAATCATCACCTCTCCCGTACCCTGCTGCGGCAGCAACGTACTGAGAAAGCGCGTCCAGCAAGGCAGTACGTGGACGGAAATAATGTTGTATCTGGCAGCCAGCTCGGCGCAGGCGCGAACATCCGCTTCGGTACTGGTGGCCTGAACTGCGCTCAGATCAACTAAACGTGCAAAACGACGGGTTGTTTCATTCATGGTCTTATCCTGTCCTTTGTTTTTAATTGCTTTCATTTAATGCTGATATTTGGCTTAAATCCATTTAAAAACGCATTAAATGAAAATAACGTGATCAAATTAGCATTTTTTTATTTTCATTTGTTTTTAATTAGCAGCAGAAAATAAGCGTTAACCTTGCAGAGCAGGCGTAATCGGGCATAAATGGGCGCAAAAGCAATCTTGCATTTATTTTTGTTTGTTTTTGTTTATGCCTGAATCACGGGCGAAATAGCGCAAACCGCTGACGGAAGTGAAGCGAAATGCGTGCGCTATCACAGTGTTCGGCTGCGGATAGCTTGCCTTCGTGGGACATTCCCGAGGTCTCAACGCTCTGCGCAAGGGAAAGGTAATCTGATTATGTACTTCAGGAGAGAGCTATGTTGCCGCTGGAACGTCATCGTTTGATTGTTGAACTGCTGGGCCAACACGGCGTCATGCGGGTGAATGAGATTGCGCAAGCGACTCGGGTCTCCAGGGAAACGATTCGCCGCGATCTGAGCGAGCTGGAACGCAAAGGGATCTTAACCCGAAGCCACGGTGGAGCGCTGGCGGCGGAAAATCCGCTGCCGGCGACCCGGGCGGCGGCATCCGCCCTGCCAGTTGAAGATAGCCAGGGAAGCTTTCAGCACAGAACGCTGCTGCACAGCGAAGGCAAAATGCGCGTGGCCCGTAAAGCACTGCAGTTTCTCCAACCGGGACAGACCATTGTCCTGGACGGGAGTAGCACCAGCTGGTTTTTGGCCCGGCAGATGCCGGAGATGGCGTTGACGGTGATTACGCCCTCCATTCGCATCTTACAAACTCTGATGAGCCGACGCTCGTTGCATCTCGTCGGGCTGGGGGGCGATTTCTCCCCGACCGAAGAGTCGTTCTTCGGGGAAACCGCCTCACGAACGCTACGCGAATATGCCATTGATACGCTCTTTTTCTCCTGCCAGGGGCTGGAGCGCGATAGCGGCTTGTATGCGGGTACGCAAGCCCACGCCGCCCTGCTGAAACAGATGCTGCTGGCCGCCCGTCAGACTGTGGCTTTGGTCGACGGCAGCAAGCTGGGGCGAACAGGCGTCGCGCGTATCGGCGGACTGGGCGAGCTGGACTGTCTGGTGACTGAAAGGTTTGTCGATCCGCTGCTGGAAAAAGAGATGACCTGGCATAACGTCAGCCTGCAAATAGCCTGAGTACGCCGTCATGACGTGACGGTTAATACGCGCAATGTCGAAACGCTGCTTACCGCGGCAGGGCCAGACTTTGCCTGAATTCAGCCACCACCGGAATAAATGAGGCCTTATGCGTTATTACCTTTCTCCCTCGCTGATGTGTATGGACATGATGAAGCTGACGGAACAGCTGCGATTTCTAAACAGCAAAGCCGACAGGCTGCATGTCGACATCATGGACGGCCACTATGTCAAAAATCTGGCGTTGTCGGCCAGCTTTGTGGCGCAGATCCGTCCCTACACCTCGCTTCCTATCGATGTCCATCTGATGGTCGAAGCGCCCGCTTCGTTTATACCGGCGCTGTTAGACGCCGGCGCAGACGCCTTCTCACTGCATCCGGAGACCATCTGCCGCGAAGCGTTCCGGGTTATCAATATGCTTCGTCAGGCGGGGAAAGAGGTGGGAATGGTGCTCAATCCCGCCACACCGGTTGAGAGCATCCAGCACTATCTGCATCTGCTCGATAAGGTGACGGTGATGACCGTCGACCCAGGCTATGCCGGTCAGCCGTTTATTCCTGAAATGCTCGCCAAAATTACGCAGCTTCATCAGCTCAAAGAGACCGGCAGCCTCCGCTTCTTGCTGGAAGTCGATGGCTCCTGTAACCGCAACACCTACCGCGCGCTGCTGGGCGCCGGCGCACAGATATTAGTGATGGGCAGCAGCGGTTTATTCCGCGCTGATATGCCGCTCGAGCTGGCCTGGGAAACCATGTCCCGCGAACTGTCCGCCGCGCTGCACTCCCCCGAGCTGGTATAGAGGAGCGAATGATGTCAGGAAAAGTCTGTGTTTTTGGTTCATTCAATTTCGACATGGTCGCCAGGGTGGATCGCTTTCCGGTACCAGGTGAGTCGTTAGTGGCCTGCGGAAGTATGACCAGCGCCGGAGGTAAAGGGGCGAACCAGGCCACCGCCGCGCTAAAAGCGGGAGCAAATGTCCACTATATCGGCAAGATTGGCAATGACACCTTCGGCCATTTTGCCCGCCGTCATCTGAAAGGCGTGGGCTTCAATGCTGTGACGCTGCTGGTCGCCGAAGAGATCCCCACCGGCAATGCGCTGATTTATGTCGCCGGTAACGATGCCGAAAACATGATTGCCGTCGATCCCGGCGCGAATATGACGGTGACCGATGATGAAATCGCCGGCTGCATTCCCGCTATCGGCTGCGCGGATGTGGTTCTGGTTCAGCTGGAGAACAATCTTTCTGCTATTGAACAGGTCATAGACGCCGGCAAACAAGCCGGGGCCCTGGTAATACTCAATCCCGCGCCCTGGCAGCCCGTTGAGCACGCCGTTCTAAGCAAAGTGGATTTACTTACACCGAACGCCACGGAGGCCGGGTTAATGACCGGACGCAGGGTTGACAGTCTGACGGCCGCGGCTGAGGCCGCCGACGTGTTACATGCTCAGGGCGCGCGCAACGTCATTATCACTCTCGGCGCCAGCGGCGCCCTGCTGAGCGAGCTGGGAGTGAAATCTCGTGTTCCCTGCTTTCCTTCTCACCCCCGCGACACCACCGGTGCGGGCGATGCCTTCAACGGCGCGCTGGCGGCGCGGCTGGCCTGCGGGGAACCGCTACAGGCCGCAGCCCGATTCGCGGCGGCCTATGCCGCCGTCAGTGTCGAAAAGCAAGGCGCCTCATCTTTACCTGAGTACCTGGAGGCACAGGAACGGCTTCTCCGTGCCGCCGCTGATTATGAAATGGCATAAACCCTACTGTATAAAAAACATTAAGAGGATAGCTCAATGAGTACGCTAATCACGGATAAGGTCGATAACGCAGCGGTCCAAAAAGAAAAACTGGACACCAGTGCGTATTTACCCCATACCCCCTGGCTGCAATTTTTACTGGTCTGTTGCCTGTTTGCGCTATGGGGGATGGCGGGCAACCTGAATGATATTTTGATCGCCCAGTTTAAAAAGGGCTTCGATTTAACGGATACCCAGACAGCGCTGGTGCAGTCGATTTTTTTCCTCGGCTACTTTTTTGTCGCCCTGCCCGCGGCGGCGCTGATTAAGCGTTTCTCCTATAAAGCGGCGATTATTATTGGGCTGTGCCTGTACGCCCTCGGCTGCTTCCTGTTCGTTCCGGCCGCACAGATCATGACCTACGGCGCGTTCCTCGCCTGCCTCGGAGTGATCGCCTGCGGACTCTCTTTTCTGGAAACGTCGGCAAATACCTACTCCAGCCTGCTGGGTCCGATTCAATCCTCCACCCAGCGTATTAACTTTTCGCAGATCTTCAACTCGCTGGGCGTGATCTCCGGCGTATTGATTGGCCAGCTGATGGTCTTTGGCGAAAACGATCCGAGTCATGAACAACTGCTGGCGATGCCCGCCTCCGCTGCAGACATTGCCCGCCATCAGATGGTCAGTCAGGTGGTCGGGCCCTATCTGATTATCGGCTCCGTACTGGTGGTGCTGGCGCTGGTGTTCGTGTTTATTAAATTCCCGTCGTGCAAGGGCGCGCCCGCTCAACAGCAACAACTCCCGACGGAAAGCATGGGGCCAACGCTGAAACGCCTGTTTGCTATCCCGCGCTTTCGCCTCGGGATCCTGTCGCAGTTTTTGTACGTCGGCGCCCAGGTTGGCGTATGGAGCTTCACGATTCGCTTTGTGCAGCTCGTGCAGCAAGGCACCAGCGAGCACTCCGCGACTTACTGGCTGCTGGCTTCTCTGGTGATTTACGCCGTGGGAAAAACCGTGGCCACCTGGTTGATGAACCGTCTGAATCCGGCGATGCTGCTCGGAACGTTTGCCCTGGCCGCCACCGCCCTGTTACTGATTGCCGTTTTCAGCGGTTCAATGCTGGCGGTCTATGCGCTCATTCTGGTCAGCTTCTGTATGGCGCCATGCTGGCCGACGAACTTTGGTCTGGTGATCAAAGGGATGGGGAAAGATACCCAGACCGCAGGCTCGATCGTGGTGATGTCGATTATCGGCGGGGCCGTAATTCCGCTGGTGATGGGCATTATCTCGGATATGAACGGCGGCAATATGCAAATCGCCTTTATCGCTCCGCTCCTGTGCTTTGTGTATGTCGCTTTCTACGGCTTCTGGTGCGTGCGTAAGGGGGTATAACATGCGCGAACTTATCAACACGATTGCTCATATTGGCTATCAGGTCAGTGACTTAACGCGTTCGCTTGCCTTCTATGAACCGCTGGGCTTTCAGCGCCAGCAGCGGTTTAGCAAGCCATCGCCACAGGGCACTATTGAAGTTGCGTTCCTGGAAATGGCGGGCGCCGTCCTCGAGCTGTATCAGCTTCCCGCTGGAACGCCCTTTGACGCCCCTCGCTGCGGTATCGATCATCTGGCGCTGGAAGTCAGCGACCTGGATGCGGTGCAGCAGCGGCTGGCGGCGCTCGGTTATCCGCTCGATGAAGGGCCGATAGAAGAAGACAACGTGCGCTTCCTGCTTATTCGCGGCCCCGATGGCGAACGGCTCGAGTTCGATGCCTGTAAACGCTAAGCGGCAGGGCTGACCCCTTCACTCTTTTAGGCCCGGTTAACACGGGTCTAAAAGATAGCGTCCTCTGGCATTATTCACGTCGGTTTGATTCGCGGATATCTCTCCCCCACCCGGTCTCTCCTGCCCATTGTGCAATGTTACAAAATTGCTTCTGTTTTGTTGATTTTCTATTGTGAGCCATTCGGCAATTTCCTCTCCTGAATTTCCCCAGACTACTCCTACTCAATACGCGATATCAGGAGAGACACATGAACAGCACCTCCGCCGACTTCCAGAATCTGTACCAGGCCCTGAGCCACAGCGCCGCCCGCAGCCCGGATGCCCTGGCGCTGGCGTTTGAGGATCGGCGCTATCTGTACCGCGATTTTCATCTGCGGGTACAGCGGGCGATGGCGCAGCTTGATCGCGGCTGGTCGCTGCGCAAAGGCGACCGTATTCTGCTGGCCTGGGGCAATCACCCCGCTTTTTGCGAAGTCCTTTTTGCCGCGCTGGGTTTGGGCATCGAAGTGGTGCCTTTCAGCACCAAGCTTAAGCAGGCCGAAAGCGAGGCGCTGGTAGGCCATATCGCTCCCCGGGTTGTCCTGTTCGATGCGACCGTACAGGACTGGCTGAAAAACACCCCTGACGCGCGTGCGGTTTCACTCACCGAATGGCAGGCGCTCTGCCTTCCCGAACCGCTGACCCGCCCGCCGGTCCCGGTTAACCGCGACGATACGGCGGTGATGATGTTCACCTCCGGCACCACCGGAGAGCCTAAAGGGGCGATTATCACCCACAATAACCTGCTCTGCGCGATTGACGCCTATACGCAAAAACTGAATCTCACCGCCGCGGATAGCACCATCCTGGCGGTGCCTATCTATCACATCACCGGCCTGTCGGCGCTGCTGGCGCTGTTTATTAGCCTCGGCGCGAGCATCTGGCTGCAGCATCGGTTCAATGCCCCGCAGGTGATCACCACCCTGCGCGAGCAGAACATTACCTTTCTGCACGGCTCGCCCACCATTTTTATCCTTCTTTGCCAGGCTGCGCGTGAGCAGAGCGCCAGCCATCCCAGCGATTTTCCGGCATTGCGCACGATTGCCTGCGGCGCTGGCCACCTGAGCGATGGACTGATCAAGGAGTTAAAAACCCTGTTCCCGCATACCGCGATTCAGCCAATCTACGGCCTCACCGAAACGACCTCGCCTGCGACGATTTTTCCGGGCGACGTCTGGGGCAGCGATAAATGCGGCAGTTCAGGTCAGGCGATCCCGGGTCTCGCCATTACCATCCGCAACGATCGCCAGCAGCCCCTCCCCGCCGGACAAATCGGCCATATCTGGCTAAAAGGCGATGTGGTGATCCGCGAATACTGGCAGCACAGCGAGCGACGCCCGAGCTGCGATGCGCAGGGCTGGTTTTGTACCGGCGATCTGGGCTATCTCGACGACGAAGGCTGGCTGTACATCAAAGACCGCAGCAAGGACATGATCAATCGCGGCGGCGAGAAAATTTACTCACTGGAGCTGGAAAACATTCTCTCTACCTATCGGGGAGTACGGGAAGTTGCCGTCATCCCGACCCCCAGCCCGGTCTACGGCGAAGAGCCCGTGGCGTTTATCGTGCCGGATGGCCAGCATCACCTGACCAGCGAAGAGATCCTCGACTGGCTGAAGGTCAAAATCGCCCGTTTTAAGCTACCGGCGCGCATTATTTTCACCCGTGCTTTACCGCGTACCCACAACGGCAAAGTGAGCAAACAGCAGCTCAAAACGCGTCTCGCAGAATCCATCATCACGCTATCAACGGAGGATAAAAAGTGAGCAGCAAATTTATCGACGCCCATGAGGCGGCGCGGTGGGTCGCCAGCGGCGACACCGTCTGCACCGTCGGGATGACGCTTATCGGCGCGGCGGAGTCCATTTTAAGCGCCATCGAAGCGCGCTTTCTGACCGCGGGCGAACCGCGTGACCTGACGCTACTGCATGCCGCAGGGCAAAGCGATCGCCAGCGCGGTATCCAGCACTTCGCC
Source organism: Klebsiella sp. KPN54798 (assembly GCF_021184225.1). NCBI lineage: Bacteria > Pseudomonadati > Pseudomonadota > Gammaproteobacteria > Enterobacterales > Enterobacteriaceae > Klebsiella > Klebsiella sp. KPN54798. The sequence goes on from NZ_CP089234.1 coordinate 2,709,297, forward strand.
CATCCGGGTATGGTGACCCGCCTTATCGGTTCGCACTGGGGCCTGGCGCCGCGCTGGATGGCGATGATCAACAACAACGAAGTGGAAGCCTGGTGCCTGCCGCAGGGGCAGATCGTTCATCTCTATAGCGCGATGGCCGCCGGACTGCCGGGGCGGCTTTCCCCCGTCGGTCTCGGTACCTTTGTCGATCCGCGCATAGAGGGCGGAAGGATGAACGCCCGCACCCGCGAACGACCCAATCTGATCGAGCACGTCACGTTTCGCGGCGACGAATATCTGTTTTATCCGGCTCTTCCTCTGGACGTGGTCATTGTGCGCGGCACCCATGCTGATGAAGACGGCAACCTCACGACCGATGAAGAGGTGATGAAGCTGGAAGTCCTGCACGCCGTTCTCGCCGCCAGACGCTACGGGGCGAAGGTGCTGGCGCAGGTGAAATATCGCGTAGCGAAAGGCTCGCTGCATCCGAAAAGCATCACCGTTCCCGGCAACCTGATCGACGCCATTGTGGTGTGCGAAGAGCCGCAGACGGATCACCGCCAGACTTCAAGCTGGGCCTTCGACCCAGCGCTGTGCGGCGATATCCAGCTGCCCGCCGCGCAGAATGCGCCGCTGCCGCTGGACCTGCGCAAGCTTATCGGGCGGATTGCCTGCCGCTATCTGACCCCCGGCTGCGTCATCAATCTCGGCACCGGTATTCCCAATGACGTGATTGGCGCCATCATTCACGAGGAACAGCTCGGCGAGCAGGTCACCATCACCGTCGAGTCAGGGATCTACGGCGGGCAGCAGGCGGGTGGCGTGGATTTTGGTATCGGCCGTAATCTGAGCGCGATGATTAGCCACCAGGATCAAATGCTCTACTACAACGGCGCAGGGGTCGACATCACCTTTATGGGCGCCGGCGAGATGGACCCGCACGGGCACGTCAATGCCACACGGCTCGGCGCATCCTGCCCCGGCGCGGGCGGTTTTATCGATATCACCCAGAATGCCCGCCACGTCGTGTTCTGCTCCTCTTTTACCGCCAAGGGGCTGGAGATCGCCTGTGAACACGGGGCGCTGCATATCCGCCGCGAAGGCGAGGTGCGTAAATTCGTCGCCGGGGTAAACCAGATTTCTTACAACGGCGAACTGGCCCGCGCCAAAGGACAAACCATGCATTATGTCACCGAACGGGCGGTTTTCGAACTGCGCCCGGAAGGACCGGTGCTGACGGAAATCGCCCCCGGTATCGATCTTGAGCGCGACATCCTGGCGCATATGGATTTTCATCCGGCGATCGCCGCGGATCTTCAGGTTATGGACAGCCGATTGTTCGCCCCGCCGCCCTGCGGTCTCGCGGAACATCTGTCCCGGAATTCATCCTCTGACTCATAAGGAACGTTGCTATGAAACTTGCCAGTAAAACCGCCATTGTCACCGGCGCCGCACGCGGTATCGGCTTTGGCATTGCCCAGGTGCTTGCGCGGGAAGGCGCGCGAGTGATTATCGCCGATCGTGATGCACACGGCGAAGCCGCCGCCGCTTCCCTGCGCGAATCGGGCGCACAGGCGCTGTTTATCAGCTGCAATATCGCTGAAAAAACGCAGGTCGAAGCCCTGTTTTCCCAGGCCGAAGAGGCGTTTGGCCCGGTAGACATTCTGGTGAATAACGCCGGAATCAACCGCGACGCCATGCTGCACAAATTAACGGAAGCGGACTGGGACACGGTTATCGACGTTAACCTGAAAGGCACTTTCCTCTGTATGCAGCAGGCCGCTATCCGCATGCGCGAGCGCGGTGCGGGCCGCATTATCAATATCGCTTCCGCCAGTTGGCTTGGCAACGTCGGGCAAACCAACTATTCGGCGTCAAAAGCCGGCGTGGTGGGAATGACCAAAACCGCCTGCCGCGAACTGGCGAAAAAAGGTGTCACAGTGAATGCCATCTGCCCGGGCTTTATCGATACCGACATGACGCGCGGCGTACCGGAAAACGTCTGGCAAATCATGGTCAGCAAAATTCCCGCGGGTTACGCCGGCGAGGCGAAAGACGTCGGCGAGTGTGTGGCGTTTCTGGCGTCCGATGGCGCGCGCTATATCAACGGTGAAGTGATTAACGTCGGCGGCGGCATGGTGCTGTAAGGAGAAAAACAATGACCCAGGCTAATGATATTGTGATTGTCAGCGGCGTCCGTACCGCTATTGGCACGTTTAACGGCAGTCTTAAACATACCCATCAGCATGACCTTGGGGCCGCCGTCATTCGCGAAGCGATCGCCCGCGCCGGGATTGCGCCGCAGGATATCGACGAAACGATCGTCGGCAACGTCGGGCAAATCGCCGAAAGCGGTTTTATCGCCCGCATCTGTCAGCTGCGCGCGGGGATCCCGCAGGAGAGCACCGCCTATTCCGTTAACCGCCAGTGCGGCTCCGGACTTCAGGCCCTGGCGGACGGCATGATGCAGCTGCAAAGCGGCCAGGCCGAGGTGGTCGTCGCCTGCGGCACTGAAAATATGACCCAGCTGCCCTACTACCTGCGTAAAGCGCGCGATGGCTATCGCATGGGCCACGGCGAGCTGGAAGATGGCCTGATCTCCATTCTCACCTGGCCGGAAGGCCCTTATCACAACGGCATCACCGCGGAAAACGTCGCGCAACGCTTCGGTATTACCCGCGAAGCGATGGACGATTTCGCCTGGTCGAGCCAGCAGAAGGCGCTGAAGGCGATCGCGGAAGGTCGCTTTCGCGAGCAGATCCTGGCCCTTGAGGTGCCGGACGGCAAAAAAGCGACCCGCCTGTTTGCGACCGATGAACACCCGCGCAACACCCCGCGTGAAAAGCTCGCCACGCTGCGTCCGGCGTTTAAAGCCGACGGCGTGGTGACGGCGGCCAACTCATCGGGCATTAACGACGGCGCGGCGGCGCTGGTGATGATGACCCGCCAGCAGGCGGAAAAACGCGGCTTAACCCCGCGCATGCGCATTCGCGGCTGGGCGGTCGCCGGCTGCGGGGCGGAGATTATGGGGTTTGGTCCCTCTCCCGCCACCCGACGCCTGATGGACCGTCTCAATATAGATGTGCAGTCCATTGATTTAATTGAACTCAACGAGGCCTTCGCCGCTCAGGCGCTGGCGGTGATGAACGATCTGCGTCTCGACCCGGCCCGCGTTAACGTCAACGGCGGCGCGATCGCCCTCGGCCACCCGGTAGGCGCCAGCGGTGCGATCCTGCCGGTCAAACTGATGTATGAAATGGCGCGCAGCGGCGCACGCACTGGTCTGGTCACCATGTGCATCGGCGGCGGCCAGGGGATTTCTATGCTGTTCGAGCGCGAAGGCGCTTAGCAAAAGACGGCCCGAAGTGGGGCTTCGGGCCGGGCGTCGTTCGGGTCAGCACCCGGCGACAACCTGTGAGCTGACGAACGGGATCGTCTCGATCCCGGCAAGGCTTCTGACCACGAATACGGGGAAATAATAACCATGTCCGCAATAAATGAAAAGGCGGTAAACGGGACGCAGCTGCAACGCACCCATAAAAAAATCTACCGCCATTTGATGCCGCTGCTTATCGTGGCGTACATCATCAGCTTTATTGATCGTACCAATATTGGCATGGCGAAAGCGACCATGTCGGTGGATATCGGCCTTTCCGCAACCGCATTCGGCCTCGGGGCCGGGTTGTTTTTTCTCACCTACGCAGTGCTGGAGATCCCCAGTAACCTGTTTCTCACCCGGATTGGCGCACGGCGCTGGATAGCTCGCATCATGATTACCTGGGGCATCCTCTCCTGCGGTATGGCGTTTGTCACCGGGCCTACGTCCTTTTACGTGATGCGCCTTCTGCTCGGCGCCGCCGAAGCGGGACTCTATCCGGGCATTATTTACTACCTCACCCTCTGGTTTGGCCGCGAAGAGCGCGCAAAAGCCACCGGCCTGTTCCTGCTGGGGGTCTGTCTGGCCAATATTATCGGCGCGCCGCTGGGCGGATTGTTATTAAGCCTTGATGGCATGTCCGGCTGGCACGGCTGGCAGTGGATGTTCTTTATCGAAGGGCTGCCTGCGATAGCGCTGGCGTTCGTCGTCTGGCGCAGACTGCCGGATAAACCAGCCGACGCCCGCTGGCTGGACAGCGACGATGTGCAAGCCATTAACGCGGTACTGGCGAAAGAAGCCGAGGAAACACGCCATACGCCGAGCCGTTTCTCCCTGAAAACCGCGCTGTCCACCCGAGTGTTTTTGTTGCTGGTGCTGATTTACTTTACCCACCAGTTTTCGGTTTACGGCCTGAGTTATTTCCTGCCGGGGATCATCGGTAGCTGGGGCCAGCTTACTCCGCTGCAGATTGGTCTGCTGACCGCCATCCCGTGGATTGCCGCCGCCGCGGGTGGGATCCTGCTGCCGCGATTCGCCCGCACGGAACAGCGTTCCCGCAGCATGCTGATGGCCGGATATCTGGTCATGGCGACCGGTATGGCGATTGGCGCCATTGCCGGCCACGGTGTGGCGCTGCTTGGCTTCTCGCTGGCCGCTTTCATGTTCTTCGCTATGCAATCCATCATCTTTAACTGGCTCCCGTCCATCATGAGCGGGCATATGCTGGCGGGCAGCTTCGGCCTGCTCAACTGCCTCGGGCTGTGCGGGGGCTTTCTCGGGCCGTTTATTCTCGGCGCGTTTGAGGACCGCACCGGTGCGGCAACGTCCGGCTTATGGTTCGCTGTCGCGCTACTGATTATCGGCGCGCTGGTGTCCCTGTTTCTCAAAAGTTCCTCATCCCCAGGTTCCGTATCGGCGAAACAGGCCCACGGCGAAAAAGTGTAATCAGGAGGCCATTATGCGCATTGAAGTGTTACTGGATTTAAAAACCCGACTCGGCGAAAGCCCGGTCTGGGATGTCGAACAGCAGCGTCTTTGGTGGGTGGACAGCCTCGACGGGCGCCTGTTCGCCTGCAACGCGCAGGGCGGCGCGATCAAGAGCTGGGACGTGCGACAGAAAATTGGCTCTTTCGCCCTGCGCCAGAGCGGCGAAGGCGCGGTGGTGGCGCTGCAGAATGGCGTTCATCTGCTCGACTTCGCCAGCGGCGAGCTGACGCTGTTGCACCATCCGGAAGCGGACCGACCCTTTAACCGGCTCAACGACGGCAAAGTCGATCGTCAGGGACGCTTTCTGTTCGGGTCAATGGATATGCGCGAAGAGGAACCGAGCGGCGCGCTATATCGCCTGGACCCCGATCTGTCCCTGCACGTGCTGAAGAAAGACATTATCGTCTCTAACGCCCCCTGCTGGAGCCCCTCCGGCGAGACCTTCTATTTTGCCGATACCTGGACGGGCGAAATCTGCGCCTGGGACTACAACACCGCGACCGGCGATCTTTCCGGCGAACGGGTCTTTTGCCATGTCGATCGCAGCGAAGGCGGCGCGGCGGACGGCGCCACCGTGGACAGCGAAGGCTATCTGTGGAACGCGCTGGTCTACGCGGGCAAGCTGGTGCGCTATACCCCGGAGGGCAAGGTCGATCGCATCATTGAGATGCCGGTGAAAAAAGTGACCAGCGTGATGTTCGGCGGCGAAAACCTTGATGTGCTGTACGTCACCTCCATGGCGCAGCCGCCCCTGCCGCGCTTCCCGGAAGATAATCAGCTGCGCGGCAGCCTGTTCGCCATTTACGACCTGGGCGTGACCGGCGTAGCGGAACGGCGCTTCGCCGGCTAAACGAACCACCGGCTCGCCGCGATAACAATAATACCCGGCGAACTGACTCTGACCCTGACACCAGGCGGCGCGCATCATGCTGTCGCGACGCCGCGGAGTAAACACGACTATGACAACAATCAATCACACACCTGCCGGTGAACAACGTGGCAAAAAGCGGCTGATACATCGCTTCTCCTGGGTTTCGCTACTGGTTTGCTGGCTAATCTGGGTGCTTAACGCCTACGATCGCGAGATGATCCTGCGCCTTGGCCCGGTCATCTCTAAGGAGTTCTCGCTCTCGCCGGAACAGTGGGGCAATATCGTCGCCCTGATCATGGTAGCCCTTGCGGTGCTGGATATTCCCGGCTCCATCTGGAGCGATCGCTACGGGTCTGGCTGGAAACGAGCGCGCTTTCAGGTACCGCTGGTGCTGGGCTATACCGCGCTGTCTTTTATTTCCGGGATTAAAGCGATCAGCCACGGGCTGACGGCCTTTGTGCTGCTGCGCGTGGGCGTCAACCTTGGGGCCGGCTGGGGCGAACCCGTCGGCGTCAGCAACACCGCGGAGTGGTGGCCGAAAGAGAAGCGTGGTTTTGCGCTGGGGGTGCATCATACCGGCTATCCGATTGGCGCGCTGCTGAGCGGCGTGGTGGCAAGCCTGGTGCTTGCCACGTTTGGCGAAGGCAGCTGGCGCTACTGCTTCCTGCTGGCGCTGCTCGTCGCCATCCCGCTAATGATCTTCTGGGCAAAATATTCTACCGCCGACCGCATCAACACGCTTTATCAGCATATCGACAGCCAGGGGTTGACGCGCCCGGCGACGCAGGAAAGCAGCCATGTCGCCAAAGGCGAAGGGATGAAGACCTTTTTACGCACCCTGCGCAACCGCAATATTTCGCTGACGGCGGGCAATACCCTGCTGACGCAAATCGTCTATATGGGCATTAACGTTGTACTGCCCCCGTATCTTTATCACGTCTCCGGCCTGTCGCTGGCGGCGTCCGCCGGGCTGAGTATTATCTTCACGCTTACCGGTACCCTGGGTCAGGTAATCTGGCCCTGGCTGTCGGATAGCTTTGGCCGTAAACGAACCCTGATCGTCTGCGGTCTGTGGATGAGTATCGGCATTGCGCTGTTCTATTTCGCCACCAATATGCCGCGCCTTATCGCCATTCAGCTATTTTTTGGCCTGGTGGCCAACGCCGTGTGGCCTATCTACTACGCCATGGCGTCGGACTCCGCCGAAGAACGCGCCACCTCTACCGCTAACGGAATCATCACCACGGCGATGTTTATCGGCGGCGGCATTTCGCCATTGCTTATGGGCTGGCTCATTCAGTTTGGCGGCGGCTGGGAAAATCCAGCGGGTTATATCTACGCCTTCTTTACCATGGCGGGATGTGCGCTGCTGGGGATGTTATTACAGCTCATGACCACCGATAAAACGCCGCGCAAAGCGCATTAACGCAGGAGAACGTATGAAGATTGTTATCGCGCTGGATTCGTTTAAAGGTAGCTGTAGCGCGCAGGCCGCTTGCGCAGCGGTAGCCCAGGGATTGCGCCGGGTTGACCAGACGCTGGAGCTGGTCGAAATGCCCGTGTCCGACGGCGGAGAGGGACTGCTGTCGACTCTGGCGGATAGTCCGTTGCTTGAGGGGGCGGTGTGGCAACAGCAGCGCTGTACCTCGCCTTATGGCCTCTCCCTGCAGGCGGATTTCCTGATCCTGCCCGGCGAGCGGGCCATTATCGAGATGGCGCAAAGCTGTGGGCTCGAACTCACGCCGCCAGCGCAGCGGGATGTGCGTCAGGCCAGCAGCTACGGGCTGGGCGAACAGGTAAAGGCGGCGCTGGACGCCGGGTGTCGGCATTTGATTATCGGCCTGGGCGGCAGCGCGACCAACGATGGCGGCATCGGTTTTGCCCAGGCGCTCGGCGCGCGCTTCTGGCGTAAGGACGGCACCCTGCTGCCGGCTCCCGCGGCAGGTCAGGACCTGGCGCATATTCAGCGCATCGATTTGAGCGGTCTGGACCCGCGTCTACAGCAAAGCGAAATACAGGCCTCCTGCGATGTCACTAACCCTCTGCTTGGCGAGCATGGCGCCACCTGGGTGTATGGGGCGCAGAAAGGCGCGGACGAGGCGGCGCTCAGCGAGCTGGAGGCGGGAATGGCGCATTATAGCCAGCTGCTTACGCAAACCCTCGGATTCGACGCCAGCGAGCGGCCCGGCGCCGGGGCCGCGGGCGGTATGGGGGCTGCGCTTATCGCCTATACCGGCGCCACGCTGCGTCCGGGCATTGACCTGGTGCTGGAGCTGCTTAACGCCGACGACCATCTTCGCGATGCCGCGCTGACGATCGTGGGTGAAGGCTGGCTCGATCGGCAGAGCGCCTTTGGTAAGGCCCCGGTGGGCGTGGCAGGCAAAGCCGCACGCCATGGCGTGCCGGTTGTGGCCCTTTGCGGCGGGCGTGATGAGAGCAGCCGGCAATTATATCAACACCATATTGACGCAATGTGGTCTATTTGCCAGCGCCCTATGGCGCTGGCAGAGTCGATGAACACATGCGAACCGCTCCTCGCCGACGCCGCGGAGAATGTTCTACGAACCTTTCTGAGCGGGTGGCGCGGAGAGGCACATAAGCGGATAACTGTATGATTATTACAACAGCGCTGGCTAATGAAATTGTCGCCCGGGCAATGGCGATAATTCATCATAACGTGAATGTGATTGACCATCATGGACAGATCATTGCCTCAGGTGAACGGCATCGTATCGGCGAACAGCATGAAGTCGCCCAAGAGGTAATACGCACCGGGAAACGCATTTGTATTAACAACGCCGCGGAAGCCGCGCGTTTTCACAACGTGCATCCTGGTATTAATCATCCCATTATCTATGACGATCGCGTGGTGATGGTGGTAGGCATCAGCGGCGATCCCGCGGCGATAAGCCGCTATGCTGAACTGGCGGTGCTCACCGCCGAACTGCTGGTCCGCCAGGCCATAGAGATGCGGGAAACCAACTGGCGGCAACGTCTGCGTGACACCTTGTTTTGTCAGTATCTTGAACAAGGGGCTACACCCGCCGGGCAAGAAGCGCTTCATCGCCTGCTGGAACTTGGTTTCGATTTTGATACACCGCGGGTTCCGATCGTAGTGACCGTGCAGGTCGAACAGCATCAGTTAAGCGACATACTGAGTACGCTGTTGCGGGAATTCTCGCAGCTCTCCGGCGTAAGTGACGTTATTTTGCTGGGCAGCCATGAAATATTGATCCTCAACGCGCTAAGCGAAGCCCAGGAAACCCTGCTGCGGGGCATTGAGTTTGTACTGAGTAATCAGATAAGCCATTACCATATCGGGATTGGCGTGCAGGCGGACAGCGCCCCGGACATTCGCGAGGCCATTCGGTTCGCCCGCTCGGTGATCGAAGTGGGTAGCAAAGTGCAGCCGCAGCGGCAGATCTACTACTTTCGCGAAATGGCAATGCTCTGCCTGTTCAGGGTGCTGGAAGACAGCTATATGGTCAATTTTTTTATCAATAATGTACGCCAGCTGCTTGAGCATGATTCCGGCGAAGTACTGCTGGATACCCTGAGCAGCTTTATTGCCAATAATGCCGAACCGGGCAAAACGTCGCTGCTGTTGGGGATTCATCGTAATACGCTCACCTATCGGCTGCAGCAAATTAAAAAGCACATACAGCTCGATCCGATGGTCTTCACCGACCTGACGCAGCTGGCGGTGTCGGTACACTGTTATCGCCGGCTGAATCCGCGCCAGAGCGAATGGATTGATAGCTTAAGCTAACGTACGATAGATTCGAATTGATGCCCCATCCGCCAGGATAAGTGGCCACCATGGCCACTTCTTTCCTGGCGTGGGTAGGAAACTACGCTTTTGACGACGGCGACAGCCACTGATATACCGCAGACAAATCCTCTCCGGCATATCCCGCGTCCGCCGCCTGCTGCCACAGTTCGGCGATGTTTTCCAGCCCCGGCATGGTGTGCGGCTCGGCCAGGGAAAGCGCCAGCCGGGCATCTTTCAGGGCATGCGCCAGCTGCATCTGCGGGGTAAACTGCTCGCTGGCGATGGCGTCCAGTTTCACTTTGACATAGGGCGCCGCCAGCGGGCCGCCTTCCAGGGCGCTCCACAGCTGGTCGGGGGTGAAGCCCAGCGTCTTCGCCAGCTGGGCGCTCTCCGCGATGCCCTGCATCATCGAAATCAGCCAGGCATTGAGGACCAGCTTCATTTTCTGGCTGTTGCCCGCCTCGCCAAACCACTGCGTCGCGCGGGAGATAGCCGCAAACACCGGTTCGGCAGCGGCGCCCTTTTCCCGATCTCCGCTGGCGAGCACCAGGATCTGTGCCTTCTCCGCTGGGGCTTTGGTCCCCGACACCGGGGCATCGATATAGGTCATCGCTGGCTGAAGTTCCCGCAACAACGCGATGGCCTGCCGGGTCTCCGGCAGGCCAATGGTGCCCATCTGGCAATAGATCGCCTGCGGCTGACAGGCGGGCGCGATTTGCGCCAGTACCTCGAGGGTGGCCTCGCCGTCGGCGAGCATACTGATGATCACCTCGGCATCGGCCACCGCCTGCTGCGGCGTGGCGTGCAGAGATAACCCATGCGCCTGTAAATCTTCGCCGCGGGCTGGCGAACGGTTCCAGCCGGCAACGGTAAAGCCGTTTTTCAGCAGGTTACTGGCAAAAGCGTGTCCCATGGCGCCGAGTCCCAGCACCGCGACCTTTGGTAATGTACTCATCTTGTCTGTCCTGATTCGCGTCTTAATAAAAACGGACCTCTACTATCGCATCTCTGGCACGGATGTCAGTAGCAATAACGGGCATGAAAAGTGACGCTGTCACTGATATTCTCAAGGCTGACGAAGCCATTCCAGTAAGCGGCGCATCGCTGGCGACAGGCTGGCGTCATCCTGGTAGCACAGGCACAAACGGCGCTGCGCCCAGCGGTCCTGTAACCCGATGACGGCAAACGAATAGCGCTGCCGGCAACGCTCGGCAATAACGCGCGGCAGGATCGCCCCGCCGGCGCCGTGCGCCACCATCTCGCAAAGCCCTGCAAAATGGCTCATCCTGACCCGAACGTTTAGCGCCTGGCCGAGTTCAGCTGCGTGCTGTTCGATATGCTGCTGTAGCGCACTGGTCTGATAGAGGGCGACCAACGGCTCGTTGAGCACCGCCGCAAACGCCACTTCCTCTTTTTCGGCCAGAGGGCGAGCTGGCGGCACGATCAGCACCAGCGGGTCGTCAGCGACGGGATCGAGGCGCAGCGGCCCGGGGTCGACCGCATCGGACACCACTCCGGCCTGCGCCACGCCCGCCAGGATACAGCTGACGATATCCGCGCTGGTGCGTTCTTCGGTTTCGATCTGCACCGCCGGGTGCGCTGCCATCCAGGCGGCGAGCTTCCCCGGCAGAAAGGCCGACATCGCCGAGGTGTTGGCGAACAGGCGCAGCGTCCCCCGCTGACCGCAGGCGAAGGCGTGCATCGCCTGGCGCAGACGCTGCTGCTGCGCAAGAAGCGGGCGGGCATGGCGCGCCAGTACCTCCCCGGCCTCTGTCATCGTCACCCCGCGGGCATGACGGTGCAACAGCGGCACGCCGATCTCGGCCTCCATCTTGCGCAGCCTCTCACTGGCGGACGCCAGGGCCAGATGGGCATTCGCCGCTCCGCCGGTGATACTGCCGGTATCCACGATGGCGATAAATAGCCGCAGATCGGCCAGATCCAGTCGCATCAGGCCCTCCTTTCCCTTCGGTTTTTCCGTAGTCTATGGCCAACATACCGCATTGTGGCCCTCACGACCAGCTGTTTCAATGCCCCTTTCTACCCTGAAAAGTGAGCCATAATGTTCGATTTACACACGATCTCTTTCCTGTTGATCTTTATTGCCGCCGGGCTGGTCAAAGGGGTGACCGGCATGGGATTGCCCACCGTGGCGATGGGCCTGCTTGGCCTGCTGATGCCGCCGCAGGCCGCAGCGGCGCTGCTGGTGCTTCCCTCGCTGCTCACCAATCTCTGGCAGTTACTGGCAGGCCCGGCGCTGGCGCAGATTGTACGCCGTCTCTGGCTTATGATGACCGGGATTATTATTGGCACGTTGGCCGGGTCCTCACTGCTGATCGGCCTCAATCCTCGGTGGTCGGCGCTGGCGCTTGGCGCCGCATTGATAGTCTATGCCGGGTATGCGCTCTGCAGTCCGGTGTTTCAGGTTTCCGGCCGCGTGGAGAAGTGGCTGTCGCCGCTCATGGGCGGGCTGACCGGCGTTATCACCGGGGCGACCGGGGTATTTGTTATTCCGGCCGTTCCCTGGCTACAGGCGCTGGGCTTTCGTCGCGACGAGCTGGTGCAGGCCCTGGGGTTGTCGTTCACCCTTTCCACCCTGGCGTTGGCGGCTGGCCTCGCCCTGCACGATGGCTGGCATGATGATGCATGGCTATTGTCGACGCTGGCGCTGTTGCCGGCGCTGCTCGGCATGTGGCTGGGACAGCGGATCCGCTCGCGTCTCAGCCCGCAGCGCTTTCGTCAGGGCTTTCTGTTGTTCCTGCTGGCGCTGGGGATAGAGCTGATCGCCCGGGGATGGCTGGTCTGAATCCTCTAGCGGCGGGTAATGTGCTTCACATTGTACTTACTGGTGTTCTGGTAGATCTCTGAGAAATCGACGATCGCCCGGTTCTGGGCGTAGCTGATCGACTGCACCCGCAGCAGGAGGCTGTTTGGCGCCACCTGCAGCAGCTCCGCCTGCTCACGGGTCGCCAGCACCGGGGTATAGCTGCGGTGGCTCTCGATGATGGTGATATGGCACTCTTTTTTGAAATAGTTGAACTTAGACTGCTCGAGGTTACCCACGCTGAGCCAGGGGAAGGTGGCGAAGGGGATATAGCTGTTTTCCACCAGGATTGGGACCTCATCGATCAGCCGCAGCCGTCTGACGTAATACACTTTCTCCCCCGGCTGGATCTTTAACTGCTGGGCAATGGCTGGCGGGGCATCAAGCAGCGTAAATTCAATAACTTTGTTACGGTAGTTGGTGACGCCCACCACCTGCATCTGGTAGTTAAAGCCCTCCAGTTCCCCGCCATGATAGTTACTTTTACGCACAATGCAGGTTCCGCTGCCGTGCCGCCGCGCGATCAGCTTTTCTTCCTCCAGTAGCGCCAGCGCTTTGCGCAGCGTCATCACCGAGACCTTCAGCTCCGCGGCGAGCGCTTTTTCGCTGGGCAGCATATCGCCGACGGCATAGTCGTCGCTGTTGATGCGGGCCTTCAGTTCAGTGGCAATCTTTTTATAAATCACTTTTAGATGTCTCGATGGAGTGGCGCCAGTCAACGGTAGACATGAATAACTTCATGTAATTAAATTATTATTTTTATCTTGCAGCGAAAAAATCAACAATGACACATCTATAAATCACGCCATATTTATATATCTGTCCAGCAACAATATATATGACTTTCGTCACAGATGGCCCTTTTCCTGCTCGGGTTCCCGGTGGTCTGCTCCTAGTCTGATAAGCCTATTCATCAGGTGATGACAGCGGTCTGCAAAGACGAGAGGACAACCATGATTGGAGTGAAAAAGCTTCAGGATTTTTCCAAGGCGATGATCGGGCCGGTGCTGTATCTGCCAGCTATCGGCCTGTTGATCGCCCTGTTCAGCATGACGACCAACCGGCTGTGGGTGGATGAAAGCAGCGGGCTCTACCTGGTGGGGAAATTTGTCTCCAGTATGCTCTGGGCGCTGATGAACCATCTAGGGTTTCTGTTCTGCCTTGGGCTGGCCAGCGGTCTGGCGAAAACCCGCAAGGCCGAAGCGGCCTTCGTGGCGGCCATGACCTGGCTGATGTACCTGGCGGCGAATAATAGCTGGCTAACCCTCACCCATCGCCTGGCGACCGGAGCCACCAACGCGCAACTGTACGGCAGCGGACAAACCTTTATCTTCGGTTTTCAGGTTATCGATATGGGCGTATTCCTTGGGATTATCCTTGGCTGCGCTGTCGCCTTTGTCCATAATCGCGTGGTTGGGATTGAGTTTCGCGGCGCGCTGTCGATCTACGGCAACAGTAAGCTGGTGCTGATCGTGATGCTGCCGCTGGTTGGCATGTTCGCCATCGCCACCGTCTATCTCTGGCCGGTGGTGGAGCTGGGCATCTCGGCGCTGACCGGCTTTATGAAATCCTTTGGCGCCATCGGGGTCTTCCTGTACGGCTTTCTCAACCGGTTCCTGATCCCCACCGGGCTGCATCATCTGATCTGGTCGCCGTTCGTTTTTACCTCTATCGGCGGTCAGCTGCTGATCGATGGTCAGACCGTCATTGGCGCTAAGCCTATTTTCCTGGCCGAAATCGCCCTCCACCCCGTTGACGCGCTCAGTGATTCCGCCCGTTTCCTCACCTATGGGATGGTGAAGATTTTTGGCACCGCCGGCATGGCGCTCGCCTTCTACCGTACGGCGAAAGCGGAGAATAAGCAGCGGTTGAAAGTCACGCTGATCCCCTTGATTGTTACCTCCGTCCTGGTGGGGATCACCGAACCTTTTGAGTTTCTCTTTATCTTCACCGCCCCATTGCTGTGGCTTATCTACTCCCTGCTGGACGGTTTTTTCCAGATGCTGGCCTGGCTGCTTCACGTCAGGGTCTGCGCCACTAACGGTCTCATCGATTTCGTCGTCTATAACCTCCCGGCGGGAGTCAGCGCGACGCGCTGGCCGGTGTTTGTCGCCCTCGGTCTGCTGGAAACCGCGACCATGTACCTGGTCGGCACCTTCTGTATTACCCGTCTGCGGCTGCTCACCCCGGGCCGAGAAACCGCAGCCGAAGATGAGCATTCGCAACAGGCTAATAGCGAGCATCCGGATAAAGGCGCGCTGGTGATTGCCGGGCTGGGAGGGAAAGAGAATGTCTGTGCGGTGGGCAACTGTTTTACCCGTCTGCGGATTGATGTGCGGGACCCCGCCCTTATCCAGCAGAAGCTGTTGAAAGAGAGCGGCGGGAGCAGCGTGCTGATTAAAGGAAACCATGTCCAGGTTATCTATGGTCTGGGAGTTAACAAAATTCGAACGGCGGTCAACGCCAGTCTGGGTGTTACTGAATAACGAGGTGGTAAATGAAAGATAATTTTGTGGTCACCATTGCCGGCGGCGGCAGTACTTATACCCCTGGGATTGTGATGATGTTACTGGAAAATATGTCGCGCTTTCCCCTGCGGGAGATCCGTCTGTACGACAACCATCACCAGCGTCAGAAGACTATCGGCGACGCCTGCGCCATCCTGGTGGCTGAACGCTTCCCACAGGTTAAGTTCAGCTATACCACCGATCCGCAGGCGGCCTTTACCGACGTCGATTTCGTGATGGCGCATATTCGCGTTGGCCTGTATGAGATGCGGGAAAAGGATGAAAAGATCCCGCTGAAATATGGCGTGCCGGGCCAGGAGACCTGTGGTCCGGGTGGGATTGCCTACGGTATGCGCTCGATTGCCGGGGTGCTGGAGCTGGTCGATTATATGCAGCAGTACGCTCCAGGGGCCTGGATGCTCAACTACTCCAACCCGGCGGCTATCGTCGCGGAAGCGACCCGTCGCCTGCGGCCCGACGCGCGCATCATCAACATCTGCGATATGCCGGTGGCTATCGAGGGTCTGTTCGCCGACATCCTCGGCCTGCCGTCGCGCAAAGCGCTGAACGTTCGTTACTATGGCCTGAACCACTTCGGCTGGTGGACCAGCATCACCGATAAAGCCGGTAACGATTTGATGCCGGCGCTGAAGCGTCACGTGGCGGAGCAGGGATACAGCAGCCCAAAAGAAGACTTTCAGCATAAGGCGCCGAGTTGGATCGAGACCTTTAAAAAGGTGAAGGATGTGTTTGCCCTCGATCCGACGACGCTGCCTAACACCTATCTGAAATACTATCTCTACCCGGACTATGAAGTGGCGCATTCCGACCCGGAGTTTACGCGGGCCAACGAGGTGATGGCCGGACGCGAAAAAGAGGTCTTTGATATGGCCCGGGAGATCACCCGTCGCGGCACGGCGGAAGGCGCGCATTTCCATGCCGGGGCCCATGCCACCTTTATCGTCGACCTCGCCTGCGCCATCGCCTTTAACACCCAGGAGCGGATGCTGTTGATCGTCGAGAACAACGGAGCCATCGCCAACTTCGATGAGACGGCGATGGTGGAAGTCCCCTGCCTGGTGGGCGTTAACGGTCCGGAACCGCTGGCGATGGGGAAAATCCCGTCATTCCAGAAAGGGTTGATGGAGCAGCAGGTGGCAGTTGAGAAACTGGTGGTTGACGCCTGGATTGAGGGCAGTTACCAGAAACTGTGGCAGGCCATCGCCCTGTCGAAAACGGTGCCCAGCGCTTCGGTGGCGAAAGCCATCCTCGATGAACTGATCGTCGCCAACGAAGGCTACTGGCCCGCACTGCACTGATCTTTTTCGTGATGGGAAAGATGCAGAGAATCCACCTTCTCTGCATTTTTACCCGGTGTTTCCCCCGGTGATGCATTCATCCTTAACCTCCTCCCCCGAACCGCTCATTTCCCCCTTCAGACCGGAGGTAAAAGGCCTCTATCTTCATTTTGCCCCGATCGTGACAATGAAATATAAATTCTATTCTTCAATAATATGGCGTAAAAATGTGATCTGCGTAGTATTCTTCGATTTACATTAACCCACTGAAAACAACATCGTTATTACCTCACTGTAAATTTAACCTGCTTTTCATGGGGATATACTCCCTTTAGCCTTTGTGATTGGCTTCATGCATTTACCATTCTGCAACACTGATTTGAAATTAAATTTTCATAATGTGATCTTGTTGCATGTTCATTCCATTTCTTTGTGCCATATTCTTACCACGGTAAATCGCCGGAGCGACAGCAACGTGCCACACCAGAGCGCTGTTCATCGGCAAATGTCGTCGCGACTGACGCACTAAAGACCGCTAACCCGCAAAGGAGAACGGATATCGACTACATCCATGTCAACACCAAGCCGTAAACCTCTTTGACCGCCATTGCTTAGCGTACCCTGCCTTGTGCTGAGCAATTACACAAAGAAGAAAATCATTTAATTCAGTTAGATACGACAACACAGGCGTGATAAATCCTGACTGGGGAGATGTATTTTTATCTTGTGTCGTTCAACAAAATAAAGGGACTACCATGTCATTTATAACAAACCTGAACCAGCAACAGAGAAAACGACTTCATCAGATCACCTTAGTGGCCACCTTCGGCGGCCTGCTTTTCGGTTACGACACCGGCGTTATCAACGGCGCCTTTTCCTCACTGAAGCAGTACATGGCGCTGACCCCAACCACCGAAGGGCTGGTAATGAGCGTTCTGCTGGTCGGCGCCGCGCTGGGCAGCGTGTTTGGCGGCAAATTTGCCGATTACTTCGGCCGGCGTAAATATTTACTCTTTCTCTCCTTTGTTTTTCTCATCGGCGCGTTGCTTTCCGCCGCGGCCCCCGATATCACTACCCTGCTGATTGCCCGCGCCCTGCTGGGCTATGCCGTCGGCGGCGCTTCGGTCACCGCCCCCACGTTTATTTCAGAAGTGGCGCCTACCGAGATGCGCGGCAAGCTGACCGGCCTGAATGAAGTCGCCATCGTCATTGGCCAGCTGGCGGCGTTTGCCATCAACGCGATCATTGGCATCATCTGGGGCCATCTGCCGGACGTCTGGCGCTATATGCTGCTGGTACAAGCGATTCCGGCCATCTGCCTGTTCGTTGGCATGTGGCGCGCGCCGGAAAGCCCGCGCTGGCTGATCAGCAAAAATCGTCATGATGAAGCGCTGCATATCCTCAAACAAATCCGCCCGGCGGAACGCGCGCAGAAGGAGTACGATGACATCTCTACCCTGATCAAAATTGAAGCTGGTAATAAGTACAGCGCCCAGAGCACCTTTGCGACGATCGTCAAAACACCCTGGATCCTCAAAATTTTGCTGGTCGGCATTACATGGGCCGCACTGCAGCAAACCACCGGCGTTAACGTCATTATGTATTACGGTACGGAAATCCTGAGTGCCGCCGGTTTCTCCGAACGAACCTCGCTGATCTGCAACGTGCTGAACGGTGTTTTCTCCGTGGGCGGTATGCTGATCGGGGTGCTGTTCCTTGTCGACCGCTTCAAACGTAAGACAATCATCATCTACGGTTTCGCCATTATGGCAACCCTGCATCTGATTATCGCCGCTGTCGATTACACCCTGGTGGGTGACCTGAAAGCTACCGCCATCTGGCTGCTGGGCGCGCTGTTCGTCGGCGTGATGCAGGGCTCCATGGGCTTTATTACCTGGGTGGTATTAGCCGAACTGTTCCCGCTGAAATTCCGCGGACTGTCGATGGGGATCTCGGTATTTTTCATGTGGATCATGAACGCGGTGGTCAGCTATCTGTTCCCGCTGCTGCAGGCAAAACTGGGCCTTGGGCCGGTCTTCTTTATCTTCGCCGCCATTAACTATTTAGCCATTCTTTTCGTGGTCTTTGCCCTGCCCGAGACCTCCAATAAATCGCTTGAGCAGTTAGAAGCAGAGCTGTCAGCAAACCATGAAGATAAAAAATCCACTCGTCTCACCAGGGAGGTTGGTTATGATCGATAACATCACGCTGGATAATCTGCATATTGGCTGCAAAGCCAGTAATAAAGCGGAAGTCATCGCCATGATCGGCGCGGAGTTTAAAGCCAAAGGCTATGTCAATCAGGAATGTGTCCACTTTCTGCTGGAGCGTGAACATCAGGTCTCGACCTTTTTAGGCAATGGCATCACCCTGCCGCATTTGCCGAAATCCGCGACGGATATCATCCTTAAAACCGGGATTGAGATCTATCAGTTTCCTGATGGCGTAATCTGGGATCGGAGCAATGTAATGTTTATTGCCATCGGCGTGATCGCGAAAGAGAAAGAGCATATTGACGTACTCAAGGAAATTGCCTCGATATTTAGCGATGAGCTGATCGCTAACGCACTGTCATTAATCTCCGACAAACATGATTTCCTGAAAATTCTGCAGCATAACGCCTTGCCCCATTAAGTATGACACCGACCGGAGCTCTGGCCCCGGTCGGATTTTCACCCCTCGCCCAGCAAACATGGCGAATAATCTGATTCTCCCCGTTATAACCTCAATGGCAATAATAACCAGAGAAACCAACGTATTGCTACTTGCTTGAAGTACGCACGTTACCGCAGGTATCTCATAACCAAAATCCCATTAAAACAATGATTTAAATATTCTCCAGGGCTACTGACCCTCAGGTTTATTGCTCGCGCTGTTAGCACCGTACGCCAGTGATTCCTGCGGTATTCCATTAGTTTTGATTTATATCAATACCTGTTCGATCGTTAAAATGCATTTTACAGCGCGATTATTTTAGCAGGGTGAATACGACATTGGTTTTACGATTGGGATATTTATTTAGCCGACCCGCAAGTCTGTGGGGATGGCTGATGTGTAATGCGTTTAACGGTATTGCGATTGTCCTCTGCTTTCGTGGCATAAGCAGCGTCACCGGTTTCAGCGAGGCGATCTGGCAGGTCATCATCACGCTGGCTATTATCATATCGACCTGGTACAGCGCTAACTATTTTGCTGCGCTGGAAGCTCGACGCGATAAACGACGCTATCTGCTGCTGGCCTGGGTGGTCATGACCATTTTGTTGAATTTTATTCACCTTGGCGGTGGTTAACGCCATTTATTAAAGGATCATACCATGACGCTGGCGATGCTGTTGGTGCTTATCAGCCACCATAAAGGGCTGACGCTCTTGCTGATCGTAATTATTGCGCTGCTGTTTATTGCGCTCACTCCGCTGGTCAAAAAACTGTTGAGTCACCTTCACGATCGTTCCTGAATTTTCTTTTATGACCGCCTACAGGGGGCCTTCTCTTCGTCATCTCCGTTTATCCCGTCACCCGCTCCCCCAGCATACAGTTTGTGGCAACGCCAGAAAAATAAATGAGAACCATTATCATAAAAGCTGTGCTAACGTGTCAGCCCAACAATAACGCCAGAAGCAACAAAACAGGGGGACAGACGAGGTGAAGTTGAGTTCAGGGAGCATCACAACAGGTCGTACGAGCGGGCTGCTGACGCTGGCGATTGGCGCACTCTTCTACAGCAGCGGCAGTATTGCCCGGCCGGATCTTCAGCCGCTGGGGCCGAACATTGCGGATAAAGGGTCGGCGTTTTACCACTTTACGCAACGCCAGTATGACTCTGCCGATGGCGAACGTCACTACCGGGTATGGACCGCAGTGCCGGACAAAGCCCCGCCCGCCGCCGGCTATCCGGTACTGTATATGTTGGATGGCAACGCGGTGATGGATAAACTCGACGACGCGTTTCTGCAGCAGCTCTTCGCCGGCTCCCCGCCGGTGATCGTCGCTATCGGCTACCAGACCGCGCTGCCCTTTGATACCGCAGCCCGTGCCTGGGATTACACCCCACCGCTAAAGACGCATGAGCCTCGCGCCGGGAAACCCGCGCTACCGCCGCGTAAAACCGGGGGCAATGATGTTTTTCGCCAGCTGCTGACCGAAACGATGGTTCCCCAGACGGAAGCTAACCTGAAAATAGATCCCCACCAGCGCGCTATCTGGGGCCACTCCTACGGCGGATTGTTTGTGCTCGACGCGTGGAGGAAGGCTTCGCTGTTCGGGATCTACTATTCCGCCAGCCCGTCGCTAGGTCAGGCCCTGCAATCGCCTTTGCAGGCAAGCCAAAGTCTTGATGCCGTCCGCTTTCGAGGGAAATCGCTGTACCTACTCGAGGGTGACGGTAAAGCCCGTGGAGAACCGTCCGGGCACGAGGCCTCGCTTGAGGTGTTGCGTCAAACCCAACAGCAGCTTGCCAGTAAAGGGTTGACCGTAGCCTTCTGGCGCTATCCCGGCCTGACGCACGGTCAGATGTTCGAGGTCTCGCTGCGCTCGGCGCTGCTGCATCTTTCCGGGCAGGCAGCGCTTGCGCATCAGTAACGCCCTTACGCCCACCAGCGGAGGGTGGGCGCATCAGCGCCGGTCGGGCAGGTGTTTGATATCGACCGGCTCGCCGAACAGAAATCCCTGCATCTCGTCACATCCCTCCTCTTCGAGGATCTGCAGTTGTCCAGCCGTTTCCACCCCCTCGGCGATAAGCGGCGTATTGATCGAATTGCCCAGCGAAATAATGGCTCGCACGAATGAGCGTACCTGAGGGTTGCTCTCCACATCTGTCATAAAGCTGCGGTCGAGTTTGATGACGTCGAAATGAAAATCGCGCAGCATGCTCAGGGAGGAGTAACCGGTGCCAAAGTCATCCAGCGCAATACTGATCCCCATTTTTTGCAGATGATGCAAAACGCTGAACGCCAGCTGTTTATTGATCACAAACGCCGTTTCGGTGACCTCAAACTCCAGCAGACTGACCGGGTAGGCGGTACGCATCAGGATCTCGCGGACTTTTTCGATAAAGCTACGATGACGCAACTGCACCGGAGAGATATTGACCGAAACTTTTCTGTTCAAACCATTTTCCAGCGATTCGTTACACACCTGCTCGAGCACCCAGTAACCTAAGGGCACGATGGCGCCGCTCTCTTCGGCGATGGGAATAAACACGTCCGGCGGGATCGTCCCCAGCTGCGGATGCTGCCAGCGCAGCAGCGCCTCGTAACCGGTGATGCTACGATCTTTGATGTTGCGGATAGCCTGATAGTGGAGCGAAAACTCCCCGGCGTGAATACCGCGCCGGATATCGGCGGCCATCATATTGCGCTGCCGCGTCTTGTCATCCATTTCACGTTCATACCAGCAAATCTTATGGTCGAGGCTGCTTTTTGCCCGATACATAGCCAGATCGGAATTGCTCAGTATCGTATTAATATCCGTGCCGTCCTCCGGGTAGACTGAGATGCCAATGCTGGCGGAGAGAACCACTTCCGTCGCGGCAAACGTCTGCTTACCGCTGAAGCAGTGCCACAGGCGCGCAGCAAAGGCATCCACTTCCCCCTCATCGGAAAAAGGTTTAACAGCCACAAACTCATCGCCGCCGAAGCGGGCGACCATCTCCTCCTTCTGCAGCGTTTTGAGAACAGCGCCCGCCACGCGCTGCAGCAGCTGGTCACCAATCAGATGGCCCTGTAGATCGTTAATCTCTTTAAATTTGTCTAAATCGATCGTGAAAATGGCAAAGCGGCGGGCATCATTTCCAGTGATCAGCTTCTCCACCCGTTCAAAAAACTCCACCCGATTGGGTAAACCGGTTAACGCATCGTAGCGCGCCATCCAGGCGATGCGGTCGTTAATCGCCTTCTGTTCACTAATGTCGCGGGTAATTTTGGCAAAACCCAGCAGGGTGTTCTGCTCATCGCGGATGGTATCGATCATGACATGCGCCCAGAATCGGGACCCGTCTTTGCGATACCGCCAGCCTTCCCCTTCAAACTGCCCGCTACGCAGGGCGATTTCCAGGTTTTTTGCGGGTACACCGGAGAGTTGCTCAGCTTCGCTATAGAAGAGACCGAAGTAGCGACCGATGATCTCGTCGCTCAGGTACCCTTTTGCCCGGCGGGCGCCCTCATTCCAGCTAATGACCGTGCCGTCGGCGCTCAGCATATAGATGGCATAATCTTTAACGCTTTCAATAAAGTGGCGATAGGCAATATCCGTCAGGTGATCGTTACTCATGGTACAGCGCTCTCTGTGGCTCGGTCGTGGCAAAACGCATTAGATATAGCAGAATTACGCCTATTAAGAATACAAGGATATGGCCTTTTGTTGGCCTCTTTCTGACCCGGACACCGCAGAAGGCGCGGCGGACGCTCTCGTTAAGCGTAGTGGACCAGGCCGTCCGAAGGAGTGATATTCCCCGCGATTTTTGCACTTAGGTCGCCCACTAATAGTTACTTTTATTGATTAAAAAGTTTGATTGAAAGAATAAATAAAAGGAGTAATGTTAATAATACTTTCTATGGAGGTTAAATATGTTGCGTGATTATTTAAAAGTGGAAAAAGAAGACCAGCTTGTTGAACAACAGAGTCGACATGACAATAGCCAGCATTATTCTTCGGTGACCGAATGGGTTATTTTAAGTAAAGATGGCCAGCGCAAAGGCCGGGTATCCCTGTTTGACCGCTTCACCACCCGCCGCTCCTGGAGCGACAGTTTCCGCATTACGCAGTTCGATAATGCGGGTAAAGTGGTGGTGGATAAACTCACTGACGCGCTGTAAATCCTTCGGATTCCCGGCCTGACGGGAGAATATTAATACGCAAAATTAACACCTGCATAAAATATATTGATGCGTCGCCATCATGTTATTTTCTTTCTGCATACCGATAATCTAATGGGTAATTTTCGCCATGGTGCACAGCGCGAATTTTTAACCCGAAAAAATGCTGAATATAAGCCCGCTGGTCGGGCTTTTTTGCATGGTGCTCGCCATCCACGCCACAAAATGCCAAGGACATCCCGCGCTGGATTGTATACGATGTATATACGAATCATTACGGTATATATCTATGGGAATCGTCAAAATCTCCGATCTGCTGCACGATGATATTCGTGATGCCAGCAAAGCCATGTCCCGCTCCGTCAATGCCCAGGCGGAATACTGGATCCGTCTGGGCATGATGAGCGAACTCTACCCTGAGCTTAACCACCAGCAGATCAAACTGCTGATGCTGAAATCCGGCTCTGACCGTCTGCTGGAGGTGATCAATGCCATCAATAATCATTAAAACCGCCGACGAACTCGCCCGGCAGCGCCATGCCGGCCAGCTGCTGGCGTCAGTGTTTGATATGCTGGATACTTTTATCGTTCCCGGCGTAACGACGATGGCGATTAACGATCGAGTGGAAGATTTTATCGTCAACCAGCTGCACGCCCGCCCGGCCAGCAAGGGGCAATACGATTTTCCCTATGTGTTGAACACTTCCATTAACGATGTGGTGTGCCACGGGATCCCCAAAGCGACCGAACATCTGCGCTCCGGGATGATTGTTAACGTCGATATCACCCTCGAGAAAGCGGGCATGATTGCCGACTCCAGTAAGATGTACCTGATAGGCGATGTCTCCCCGCTGGCCCGCCGGCTGGTAAAGACTACCTATGAAGCGATGTGGAAAGGCATTGAGGTGGTGAAGCCTGGCGCGACGCTGGGCGATATTGGCCACGCTATTCAGCGCTGGGTGGAGGAACATGGCTATAGCGTGGTCAGAGAATATTGCGGTCACGGCGTCGGTCAGGAAATGCATGAGGAACCGCAGGTGCTGCATTATGGCCGCCCCGGAGAAGGCGCCGTGCTGCAGGAAGGCATGGTGTTCACCATTGAGCCGATGGTCAACCAGGGCGACAGCCGTATCAAAACCAAAAAAGATGGCTGGACGGTGGTTACCCGCGATAAAAAACTCTCCGCGCAATGGGAGCACACCGTGGCCGTCACCGCCAACGGTTTTGAGGTGCTGACGTTACGCGACGATGAACAGTCGCGGATCCGCTGAGTTGCTTCCCTTTCTCTATGACGGTGGGCCGCTTTCCGATCCCGGAGCTCGCTTGGGCGCCAGACGACACCTGATTCTGCCGCCGGGCGGCGGCAATAATTGTTTTCATGAATGATTTTCTGCGCGCGCCTGCCCGCTGGTTATGGCTGATGCGCGCATAAACCGCACAACGGTTTATCCTTTACCTCCTTGCATCAGCTTACTCTTCATTGCCTTTATCCCGCCTTAGCGATAGCGAATAATGACATCCGCTTCACTATGCTGCGCATTTCGCCAGTGAATACTGACCTCACCACGATTGTCCGGCATGGCGTAGCGAGGACGGTTGTTTGTCAAGGCGACCTGTTCCGGTGAATGGTGCTGGCACGAGACATCGATACGATCGTGCCGGGGGGCGATAACACAGGCCGGATTGATGACCCGTCCTGAAAAATGAACCTGGCCGGAAAGCGCAGCAGACGACGCCAGCGGCGCCAGGCACAGACATAGCAGAGCGAGACGGAATGGAGACATAGCAATCTTCCTTGATAACGGGTGACACTGCGCGGCACAGCATCGTTTCTGTGCCCTACAACCTGCGGCTTCCTGCCGTCACTCCACGCTACTGCAAAATAGCGGCAGCGTAAATGATTATTCCGGGCCACCCGGTCAACTGCCGGGAATAACAGCAACTTTTTCGTAAAATTTGCTCAGAACAGTTATCTCCCGGAAATAATGCATTATACGTATGGGACTCTTTTTAATATTTAATGAGATTATACTTACACCAAAAAATAAATAATGTTACAGCTTAACACATCTTATCAATGGGCCTTTACGATGTTCTCCGTATAATCCCGCCCCCGACGGTAATATACATTAGCGATGCTTACCGTTTTTTGTGAACAGAAATAAAAAACATGCTTTAAAAATGTTAAATGCTTTTGTTAACTTGTGATTATTTAATAAGGTTTGAGTATGAAAGAAAAAGGCACCCTGCTGGTTGTTGGTTCACTGCTGGCCTTAAGTCTGGCTACTGTGACCACCGCCCGCGCGGCGGGTACACTGAATTTCACCGGTAAAATTATTAACGAGTCCTGCCAGATCGCCAATAACGGTGGCGATGTTAATGTCGATTTTGGCAACGTCGATATGTCGGCGCTGAAATCCCATGAAGCGAAAACCGCAGAAACGCCGTTCACTATCAACCTCACCGGTTGCCCACTGGCGCAGAACATCAGTATCAGCCTGGAAGGTACTCCGGACACCAACGCTAACGGCACCAGCGCCGCCGTGCTGGCGCTCTCCGACGCCGCGGATACCGCCAAAGGGGTGGGCATTGAAGTCTTCTCTTCCCCTGACGGCTCAACGGAAGGCACTCAGCTGACCTTTGACAAGCACAGCAAAACGGCGGTTTCGCAAGCCGACGAAAACGGTGATATTGCATTTAACTTTATTGCCGATCTGAAGAGCGATTCCTCACAGGATGTCACTGCCGGCAATATTAATGCCACGGCCAATATTGATATTGTGTACGAATAGAATGTCCTGATTGCCACTTTTCCAAGGGCAGCGTCCCCCTGCCCTTATTCTCTTCCTCGTGACCGGATCCTCAATTATGCAGTGTTATAAAGCGGCTTTTATCCTGAGCCTTCTCTTTTGCCCGTTCCTGGCGTCTGCCGCCGGGGTTGCCATTGCCGGCACACGTGTCATTTATAATGAACAAAGCCATGAGGCAGACATCACGGTAAAAAACACCAATCCTCACGATCCGGTGCTTATTCAGAGCTGGGTAGACGATCTGGCTGATAATAATAAATCACCGTTTATCGTCACCCCACCATTGTTCCGTCTGGATGCCGGAGACAGCAACGATCTGCGCGTGTTATTAACCTCGGCGCAACTGCCAAACGATCGGGAAAGTTTGTTCACCCTGAATATCAAAGTGATCCCTGCCAATACCGCGCCGGCTGGCGAGAACATTCTGCAATTTGCTATTAAGAATCAACTGAAGCTCATTTATCGCCCGGCAGGGCTCCCTGGCTCGGCGCTCGACGCGGCGCAGCACCTGCGCTGGCGGGTCAGCGACAACCACCTGCAGGCGGAGAATGCCTCCCCCTATTATGTGACTATCACCACGCTCACCTGCGCGGGCCAGAACCAGAAAACGCCGCTTGAGCGCAGCGTGATTGCTCCTCACAGCCGTGAAGAGTATTCCCTCCCCGGCGAGGCCTGCGACCGCGAGGTGAGCTGGCGCATTCTGGATGACTTTGGCGCTGTGCAGACGTTTAGCGCCCCCGTTTCGGCGCACTAAGCGTCTGATGTCGCGATGCGCCACGGCCCGGCTCATACCGTTACCATCGTCAGCCTCTCCATCCTGCTGGGCGGACAGAGCGCGCTCTTGCACGCCCAGGCGACCTTTAATATGGATCTGCTGGAGAAAAACGACCATTTGCCGGCAGTGGATCTGCAACGCTTCAATCAGCAGGCGGGCCAGCCGCCAGGCGACTATCCGGTGAGCTGGCAGGTCAACGGCGTCACGCTGGACGCCCGTAAGACCGTCACGTTTCGCCAGAACGATCGCGGACAGCTCACGCCCTGCCTTAAGCCGGAAGATCTGCTGCAGGCCGGAGTTAACCCGGCCGTGCTGTCCCAGGCGCCCGGCGCAACGTCCCGCTCATGTCCCGAACTCAACGCGCTGCTGCCGGGCAGCACGGTCAATTTCGATTTTGCTCATCAGCGGCTGGTAATGACCATTCCTCAGGCGCTGATGACGCACCGGGCGAGGGATAATGTTCCCTCTGCGCTGTGGGACGAAGGTATTAGCGCCTTTCAGAGTAACTATCGTTATTCAGGCGCCAGCCAGCGTACCCGCGAGGGCAGCACCGAGCGCGATAACTATCTGATGTTGAAAAGCGGCGTGAACGTCGGCGCCTGGCGCCTGCGCGCCAGCAATAGCCTGACCGCCAACAGCGATGATAAGCCCCAGTGGACGACCAGCGGCGCCTGGCTTGAGCGCGACCTGACGCGCTGGCAGAGTGAACTGACCCTCGGGGATACCTTCACGTCGGGCGATGTGTTTGACGCGGTACAGTTTCAGGGAATATCCCTCGCCTCCAGCGATGCGATGCTCCCGGACTCGCAGAAAGGTTTTGCCCCGACCATCCGCGGGATTGCCAGAACCAACGCCCAGGTCACGGTTCGGCAAAATGGCTACGTGCTGTATCAAACCTACGTCACCCCCGGCGCGTTCGTGATTGACGATCTTTATCCCACCGCCAGCAGCGGCAATCTTGAGGTTGCCGTCAAAGAGTCGGATGGCGAAATCCGCCGCTTCACCCAGCCGTATGCTTCGGTGACCAGCATGCAGCGCGAAGGCAGCCTGAAATACAACCTGGTCGCCGGGCGCTACCATAGCGACGATACCAGCCAGCGGCCGTTGATGATGCAGCTGTCGCTGATGCGCGGGTTCGCCCACAATCTGACGCTGTTTGGCGGACTGCAGAGCGCGGCGCAATACCATAACCTCTCGCTCGGCGCAGGACAGGGGTTGGGAGAAGCCGGGGCGCTCTCGCTGCAGCTGTTAAACGCCCGCGACCGGCACCAGCAGGATCCGATCGATGGCCGGGCCTGGCAGCTCCAGTACAGCAAAGGTTTTGATCGTCTTGGCACGCAGTTCACTTTCACCGGCTGGCGTTATTCGCATCAGCGCTATGCCACGCTGAGCGAGGCGTTTTCCAGCCCGGGTAGCGACGACGACCTGCAGGATAGCGACAACAAAAAAGCAACCCTGCAAATCACCGCCAGCCAGAGCCTGCCGTACGATATCACCCTCTATCTGAGCCTCGACCAGGACAGCTACTGGTCAGGGGGCGCCACACAGCGTACCGCCAATATGGGGATCAGCAGCCAGGTTCACGGTATCGCGTGGTCGCTCAGCTACAGCGACTCCCGCAGCAGCCACGGTGACGAGGAGGATGACGAGCCGCATTCCGACAAAGTGGTGACGTTGTCACTTTCCGTGCCGTTGAGCCACCTGCTGCCGGGGAGCTATGCCGGCTATACCCTGACCTCCTCCCGCCACAGCGTTGGCAGTCAGATGGTCAGCCTCAACGGCACATTGCTGGACAATCACGCGCTTAGCTACGCCGTCAGCCAAACCCGCGATCGGCAAAACGGGTCCAGCGGCAGCCTGACGGCCGGGTACAGCAGTGGAAGGGGCGATCTGAATCTCGGCTACAGCCACGATTCGCAGGCCGCTCGTCTGAACTACGGCGCCAGCGGGGGCATTCTGATTCACCGCCACGGGGTAGTCTTTACGCCGGAAATGAATGGCGCTGTCGTCCTGATTGACGCCGGTGGCGCCGGCGGTGTGACCCTCGCCAACCAGAAAACCATCGCCACCAATGGTGACGGGTACGCCGTGCTGCCCTTCGCCACCGCCTATCACCGCAACGACGTCTCTCTCGACAGCCATTCGCTGCCGGAGAATGTGGATCTGGCCAACAGCACCGTGACGCTGGTCCCTACCAAAGACGCGGTGGTTCTGGCGCGCTTTCACACCCACGTTGGCTATAAGGCGCTGTTTACGCTGCAGTCGCGGGGACAACCGCTGCCCTTTGGCAGCGAAGTACGCGCTAAGGACACCAACAGCATCGTTGCCAGCGAGGGTCAGGTGTACCTGGCCGGCCTGGCGCCAAAAGGCACCCTGTATGCGCAATGGGGGCCAGGCCCTCAGCAGCGCTGTAGCGCCCGCTACGATCTCACCCCGACGCTGGCGCAGACCCCCCATCCACTCATCTTACAGCAGACGTTATCATGTCCTTTTTAACTCTCCTGCGTCGGGTCGCCCTGACGCTGTTATTCACTCTGTTACCGGCCGCCAGCGGATGGGCCTGTACGCCAGTGTTTGTCCGCGGCCAGGCCTCCACCCTTCGGCTGAACGTGGGGCAGCTCACGGTTCCGGCTGACGCCAGACCCGGCACCCCGCTGTATCATAAAAGTTTCGCCTGGAACCGCCTTAGCGACGGCGGCGAACAGTGGATCCGCTGCGCGGACGACCCGCACGGGCTGTCGCCGCTGCTGCTGGACAGTCTGCTGTCCGGGGGAGTGACGCGACCGACGGTTTATCAAACTAATCTCGCCGGCATTGGCGTTCGCGTATCGCTGCGCGCTATCGGCAGCTATGGCGGCTTTCCTGACCGGCCGACGCCCTCGCCGTTTAGCCAACGGGTGGACAATCCCGCCGCCTTGCCCGATGCGGTGTGGAAACTGGGCTATTTCCGCCTGACGATTGAGCTCATTAAAACCGGTCCCGCGGCGACGCCGGGCGAGCTTGAGTATCACAGCGAGCGCTTTTTAATAGCGGAGCATACCCCGCTGGCCGCGTTAGACTTAACCGGCAGGATCAGCACCGCGGGATGTTCAGTGAATGACGCCACGCCAGCCCTGATCAAGCTCCCTGCGGCGATGCTTGACCACTTCGGTGGCGTCGGCAAAACCACCGGCGACACCCCTTTCGCGCTGCAGCTGGATTGCAACAGCGCGGTCACGGTTTCCCTGCGAGTTGACGGCGCGGAGCCCCTCTCCGCCCGGGGGCATGGCGTTCTGCGCAATGACGCCACCGACGATCGGGCGCAGGGTATTGGCGTGCAGTTGCTTTACCATCGTCAGCCGGTCGTACTGAATCATGAGATGACGCTGGGCAGCGCGAGCGCGGGCCGGTTTACCCTGCCGCTCACTGCCCGCTACTACCAGACACGTTCCCGGATCACCGCCGGTCAGGTGTCGGCCGTCGCGACCTATACCTTGCATTATGACTAGGCGATGGCGAACCGACGGATGAAGCGGATGAAGGAATTGCTCTGACCGGCGAATCGTAAGAGAATAGCGCCTACACGCGACGATCTGAGTACACGGGAGTTCATCGTCAGCCATTCTCGTCGATTCCCCTTAGCCAGCAAAGTGGCGCTGGCAGGCGCGGCGCTCATCGCCGCTGGCATGCTGTTCAGCTGCACCAGTAAAGCCCCTAAATCCCTTGTCACGCCGCCGAACGCTGCCGCCGTCAAAGCCGGGCAGGCGCACCGGGAGCCGGTGCGCGGCGTGTGGCTCACCACCGTTTCGCGCCTTGACTGGCCGCCGGTCGGGTCGATTATCGCCAGCACGCCGGAGAGCCGCATCACGCAGCAGAAGCTGGCGCTGATCGCTAAACTCGATAACCTGCAGCGCCTGGGGATCAACACCGTCTTTTTCCAGGTGAAACCGGACGGTACGGCGCTCTGGCGGTCGGATATTCTGCCGTGGTCCGATATGCTGACCGGCAAAATCGGCGAATACCCTGGCTACGATCCGCTGCAGTTTATGCTGGATGAAGCGCACAAGCGCGGCATGAAGGTTCACGCGTGGTTTAACCCCTACCGCGTCTCGGTCAACACCAAACCGTCGACGATTGCCGAGCTGAACAACACCCTTACTCAGGTACCGGCCAGCGTGTTCGTCCTGCACCGTAACTGGATCCGCACCGCCAGCGATCGCTTTGTTCTCGACCCGGGCATTCCCGAAGCACGGGACTGGATCACCAGCATCGTCGCTGAAGTGGTGCAGAACTACCCGATTGACGGCGTGCAGTTCGACGACTATTTCTATACCGAAACCGCCTCTTCCCCGCTTAACGACAACGAGACTTTCCGCCGTTACGGGCAGGGCTATGCCTCGAAGGGCGACTGGCGGCGGCATAACACCCAGCAGCTCATAGCCCAGGTTTCCACTACTATCAAAAAGCTCAATCCGAACGTCGAGTTTGGCGTGAGCCCGGCGGGGGTGTGGCGCAACCGCTCCCACGATCCGGCGGGGTCGGATACCCGTGGCGCGGCCGCCTATGATGAGTCCTATGCCGATACCCGCAGCTGGGTGCAGCAGGGACTGCTCGACTACATCGCGCCGCAGATCTACTGGCCGTTTGCCCGCGATGCCGCGCGCTATGATGTGCTGGCCAACTGGTGGGCCGAGGTGGTTAAACCGACGCATACCCGGCTGTATATCGGCGTGGCGCTGTACAAGGTGGGTGAACCGTCCAAAAATGAGCCTGACTGGACGGTGGACGGCGGCGTGCCGGAGCTGAAAAAGCAGCTCGATCTCAATGAGACTCTGCCGCAGATCCAGGGCACCATCCTGTTCCGCGAAAACAACCTCAATCAGCCGCAAACCCGGCAGGCGGTTAACTATTTGCGCAGCCGCTGGGGGCAGCCGCAGAGCTAGCCGCCAGCCGGCTCTGCTATAGCGCCTGCAGCCCTTGCTGCAGGCGGGCGTGCAGCTTCAGCATGTTCTCTGTAATGGCCTGCCAGACGTGGCTGGAAAAGTCCGCCGGCAGCGTCCGGCGAGCGCTTTCGATTGCCTGCGGCACATGCCCGGCAAACTCCTGGAGGATCGCCAGCATCTGCTCCCGGGGAAAGTTCACCGCTTTGGCCGTCGCCAGAAAATGACGCGGATAGATGGCGTTAATCTCTGTTTTACGCCCTTTTGTGGCATTGAGCCCCATCGACAGCTTCAGATCGCGCAGATGCAGTCCCGTGCCGCCCAGCACCGGAAACGCCGAAATAATGTCGTAGAACGGTGTTAAGCGGTAGCTGCCGCCGGGCAACAGGTAAATTGAGAAGTTTTTTGCGTGACCGTCCGTCGCCCCCGTCAGCCACTGGAAGACCATGAACTTCATAAAGTCATAGCGATCTTTCAGCGCTTCACTCGAGCCCAGCAGAAAGGTCATGATCGCGGCGATACCCGGCCCGCCGTCAGACTCATATTTCATCGCTGAAGGAAGACCAAAAGCCTGACACAGATCCTCCTGCGGCAGACGCAGCAGCACCCGTCCCTCCTGCGCCCAGCGCCGGTCGAAGCGGGTTACCGCCAGGGCGCGGATCCGCGGGGTGGTGATGATCTCCGCTTCCGGCACCGCCAGGCCCAGTTCTCTGGCCAGCGCCAGGCACAGAAACTCATTATCCACGCTTTCACGCAGATCCAGCGTCGCATTGGGCTGCTTGATCTCGCCGATGGGCAGCTTAATGATATGCGTGGTCGGCGTGGCGCCCTGCGGAATACACCACTGCTCGCCCATCCGCAGCAGCGCCGTTTTCTCCTGGGCGCCGGCCACCGAGATACGGAAATCGTCCTGGCCGGTAATCATCCCGAGGGGGATATCCGACTGGTAAGCGGTCAGCAAAGCGGTGAGCTGCGCCTCGTCCAGCGTCTGCCAGCGTAATCCTTCCAGGTGCGCCTCTTCCCCCGGCGGCAGGAGGGTAACCGCCCCTACGCTATCCCGCCCGACTTCGGCCAGCAGATCGAACGGCTGCTTCGAGCGCGCTTGATAGCGCCTGACGATCCGGTCGCGGACCTGCGGGCTGTCGGGCAGCAGGTTATCAAAATAGTGATACACCGCGTCGGCCGTGATATTGCCATACTGCAGCGGCAGTGAGAGAGAGAGCGGTCTGGCGCGCGGGCTGCGCAGCCACTCTTCCTCATAGCGAAAACTGTGCGCCCCGTTAGCCTGGCGGGTTAAGGTTCCCACGCGCACATTGTTCATCCAGGTGGTAAGCGTCGCCATTACCAGTCAAGGTCCGTGTTGTTATCGGGAGCCGGCGCCGTCTCAGCAGCTTTGGCGTTCAGCGTCATCACCACCCCCAGCGACTGGAGGATCTTAAACAGCGTGGTTAAGGTGGTTTTGTCGGGGTGATTTTCAAAATTGGACAGCGTGGCCTGCTTAATGCCGATCCGCCTGGCCAGCGCATCCTGGGTCCAGTGGTTCTGCTGGCGCAGCAGCTTCAGGTAATTGGCCAGCTGCACGGGACTGTATATCTGCGGGGAATTCATCGCCTTGTTCCTCACCATCATTTATCCCCCTGTCGGGATAAACTTGGTTTTATACCCTGCAGGGGATAATGTCAAGGATATCCCCTAGTGGGGATAAAACAGGAAGGATGATCGCCGGAGCCACCTGTACATGCCCGGTGGCGGCTGCGCCTTACCGGGCCTACGGGCTGTCTCTACCCGCTCCGTTACGATCCAGGCCGGGCAAGCGCAGCGCCGCCCGGCAGCGGGCAGTCGCGCTTAGCTGCCGCGGTAGGTCGACCACCCGCCCGGGGCGATGAGAAACGGCAGATGGAAATGGTCCTCTGCCGCCTCGCCGATAACAAAATCAATCTGCGCCCGGGTAAAGACGCTCTCGCGCCCGGCGCGGGCAAACCACGCCCCGGTTTCCGCTGTTAAGCAATAGTGCCCCGCCGGCAGCGGCGCGGCGCTAAAGGTGGCGATACGCCCCTGGGCGTTGGTCACCAGGTTCGCCAGCGTCTCGCCCTCCCGGCTCAGGCTGACCGTTACGCCTTCTGCCGGCGTACCGGTGGAAATATCCAGAATATGGGTGCTCAGGGTGCTCATTCGCCAATCACTCCTTCCAGTCTTAACATCGTAATCTCTCGCAGCTGGGCAAGCGCCTCGGCCACTTCTTCGTCGGCGGTATGCTGCAGCCGGCGCGTCAGCGCCTGCAACATCTCATCGCCGCTGCGCCCTTTGGCGCGGATTAAAAACACCCGGCCAAAGCGGGCTTCGTAGCGGGCATTCCCCTCCCGCAGGGCCTGCGCGAGCCGCTCATTCTCGCTGTCCACCGCCGACTGCTCCTGGCGCGACAGCGCCGCATGCGCCTGGCCGCCGGTCGGCTTTTCACCGATCCGCGGATGGGCGCTGAGCGCCGCGTTCAGCTCATCCTCTCCCCAGTTAGCCATCGCCTTACGGGCGGCCTGCAGCAGCGCATGGCGGCTGGCGAAAGGTCGCAAGCTCACCAGCGTCTCGCCCCAGGCCGGGATCGCCACGCAAGGGGCCAGCAGCCCCGCCGCCTCATCTTTGCTCAGGCTGTTAAACTGACTCAGCGCGATCATCCTGACTCCTTAACGATTTCGTCGCCGCCTGCTCCTGCGGCAGAATAAGGTTCAGCGCTATCGCTACCAGCCCACCGCTGGTGGCCGCCGAACCGAACAGATCGCCGACCATCGGCGGAAAATGGCTGAGAAACGCCGGCACCGACTCCACGCCAAGACCCGCGCCAAACGCCAGCCCCACGATCAGCACATCGCGACGGCTCAGCGGGGTCTGGGTAATAATCCGGATCCCGGCCGCCACCACGCAGCCAAACATCACCATCGTGGCGCCCCCCAGCACCGGCGCCGGGATCTGCCGCAGCAGTTCGCCCACCGGGGGGAACAGCCCGAGCAGGATCAGAATCACGCCAATGTAGCGTCCGACATAGCGGCTGGCCACCCCGGTCATCTGGATCACGCCGTTGTTCTGCGCGAAGGTGGTGTTCGGAAAAGCACAGAGCATGGCCGCCACCATACAGCTGACGCCATCCGCCAGGATACCGCCCTTCAGCCGGTTACGGAAAGCGCGATCGTCAACAGACTGTTGTGAAATCAGCGAGTTGGCCGTCAGATCGCCCACCGCCTCCAGAATACAGACCAGCGACACCAGGGCGACCGGCAGAAATATCGCGCTGTTAAACTGAAAGCCGAACGGAAACAGCGTCGGCAGGCGAAACAGAGTGTCGCCCAGGCTGTGGAGATGGAACTGACCGCTCAGCCCCGCTGCGATGCAGCCCACGGCAATGCCCACCACCACCGAGGAGAGCCGCAGCCAGCGGTTTTTGGCGCAGCTCAGCAGGACGATAACCCCGAGGGTGCCCGCCCCGAGCGCGATGTTGCTCATGCTGGCGAAATCCTCTGCCTTTTCCCCACCGCACCAGTTGATGACGCTGACCTTGATCAGGCTGATGCCGATCAGCGCAATCACGCTGCCGGTAATGATGGGAGTAAAGATTTTCTTCAGCGGTTCGATAAAGCGGCTGACAATCACCGGCACCAGAGCGGCGACAAAGTTAACGCCAAACAGCATCGCCATCATATCCTGCGGCCCGCCGCCCTGCGCTTTTACCCACATCCCTCCGGCCACCGTCACGCCGAGGAAGGCAAAACTGGTGCCCTGCATGCAGATCATCCCGGCGCCGATGCCCCATACCCGATTGGACTGCAGAAAAGTGCCAATGCCCGAGGCCAGCAGCGACATACTGATGAGATACGGCAGCCAGTCGCCAAGCCCGAGGGTAGCGCCGATGATCAGCGGCGGCGTGATGATCCCCACCAGGCCCGCCAGCACATGCTGGAGAGCGCTGAAAAAGGCCGGAAGCGGTGGGATCCGCTGTTCAAGGCCGTAAAGCAGGCCACTGTGATGTTCGTCAGACATAGTGATATCCCGTAGCAAAGAGAAGTGCATGGGCTAGTGCACAAAGCAGGCCAGAGACGACAAAAGGGCACCAATAAATTTATTATCACTTAAAAATCATCAACTTATATTACGCTCGTGATGCATCACCCCTCTCCGCTGCTGAACCATGCGTCTGAAACGATAGATTCTTAATGCAACATACAGAAACTTTTGATTCATAAAAAGGCAACCAATACCTCACATTGCACCGATGCGGTGCGTCATGAGCCATCGCTGTGCCTCAGGCAGGCGGTTTTCCTCCCTCCGGCGAACTGGTACGCAAATTGCTGTAGTCAGTCACAACATCGGGAGAAGGAGAAAAAAATGAAAGCAATCGTGATTGGCGCCGGCATCGGCGGTTTAAGCGCGGCAGTGGCGCTCAAACAGTCGGGGATCGACTGCGACGTCTATGAAGCGGTGAAAGAGATCAAACCGGTCGGCGCAGCGATTTCCGTGTGGCCCAACGGCGTGAAGTGCATGGCCCACCTCGGCATGGGCGACATCATGGAGACCTTCGGCGGGCCGCTGCGCCGGATGGCGTATCGTGATTTCCGCAGCGGCGAGAACATGACCCAGTTCAGTCTCGCCCCGCTGATCGAACGCACCGGCAGCCGTCCCTGCCCGGTCTCCCGGGCAGAACTGCAGCGGGAAATGCTGGATTACTGGGGACGGGACAGCGTGCAGTTCGGCAAACGCGTCACCCGCTGTGAAGAAGACGCCGACGGCGTGACGGTATGGTTTACCGACGGCAGCAGCGCCAGCGGCGATCTGCTGATTGCCGCCGACGGCAGCCATTCCGCACTGCGTCCGTGGGTGCTGGGCTTTACCCCGCAGCGCCGCTACGCCGGCTACGTCAACTGGAACGGCCTGGTGGAGATAGATGAAGCGCTGGCCCCCGGCGACCAGTGGACCACCTTTGTCGGCGAAGGCAAGCGCGTCTCGCTGATGCCGGTCTCCGCCGGCCGGTTCTACTTTTTCTTTGATGTGCCGCTTCCGGCGGGTCTGGCGGAGGATCGTGACACCCTGCGCGCTGACCTCAGCCGCTACTTTGCCGGCTGGGCGCCGCCGGTGCAGAAGCTGATCGCCGCCCTCGACCCGCAGACTACCAACCGCATTGAAATCCATGATATCGAACCTTTCAGCCGCCTGGTGCGCGGCCGCGTCGCGCTGCTCGGCGATGCCGGACACAGCACCACCCCGGATATTGGCCAGGGAGGCTGCGCGGCGATGGAAGATGCAGTGGTGCTGGGCGCCGTTTTCCGCCAGACCCGCGATATTGCGGCCGCCCTGCGCGAGTACGAAGCCCAGCGCTGCGACCGGGTTCGTGACCTGGTGCTGAAGGCGCGCAAACGGTGCGATATTACCCACGGGAAGGATATGCAGCTCACCGAAGCCTGGTACCAGGAGCTGCGCGAGGAGACCGGGGAGCGCATTATCAACGGCATGTGCGACACCATCCTCAGCGGGCCGCTGGGCTGACCGTCGCCATGGATTCGATCACCGCACTCAGCGTCTGAATGGCCATTTGCGCGGGCCGCGAAAGCTGACGCGAGGGTGCAGTACACAGCGCCAGGGTCAGCGGTCGCAGCAGCGTACTGCGCAGCGGGACAAAGGCCAGCTGTCCACGCTGGACCTCGTCCAGCACGTCGAGCAGGCTAAGGAGTGTCACGCCGCTGCCGCGCAGCACCAACGACTTGATAAGCCGGATATCATTGCAGCTGATGGTATTCTCCGGCGCAAAGTCATGGTGGCGATAGAGGAGCGCCACCCGCTCATGGACGATCAGCGGCGCGCCGGGCACGATATGCCGCTCCAGGCTGAGCTCGCCCAAAGACAGCGCCTTCGCCCCCGCCAGGGGATGGTCCGGACGCATCACAATCCCCACCTCCAGTTCGGCAAAGGCCAGCACGCTGAGTCCAGCCTGCCCCTGCGGATCGAGGATCAGGCCGACGTCCAGGTCCGCCTGACGCACTTTCTGGCTGACGGTGTGGCTGTCAGCCACCTGCAGATCCAGCTCCAGCCACGGCCAGCTGGCGATGATCTCCGCCAGCGCGGCGGCGAAGCCCCCTTCCGCCAGCGCCTGCACCATGCCAACGCTAACGCTCCCGCGCTTCATCCCCTGCAGCTCATCAAATTTCTGTCGGGTCTGACGAAATTCCTTCTGCCAGCGCAGCAGATTGTCATACAGCAGTTCACCGGCGGTGGTCATCCGCAGTCCCTCCGGCAGGCGCTCGAACAGCGGGGTACCGAAGGCCTCCTCGGCCTGCAGGATCTGGCGGTTAATTGCCGAGGCGGAGATATGCAGCTGCTCGGCGGCCCGGCGCAGACTGCCGCAGCGGGCCACGGCGATGAAATAGTGCGCGAAACGGGAAAATGGACTCATGGCGCCCCTGTACTCTTTTTTGCAACAGCAGAGTGAATTAATGGTGATGGATGTGAACACCCTAATATGACAACAATAATCTCACAACAATAAAACAATCACCGATGTGAGCAGGAAGAGAAATCATGAAGACAATCACCCCCACGCCCCCCGCCCATTGCACCTTTGACCCGGAAGACTGGCTGCGGCTGGCCCGCTGCTGGCACCCGGTGGCCCGCGCCTGCGATATTGCCGGCGCCCCGGTGAAAGCCACCCTGCTGGACGAACAGCTGGTTATCTATCGTATTAAAGGCCAGGTGGTAGTCGCCCGCGACGTCTGCCCGCACCGCGGGGTGCCGCTGACCCTGGGGTTTCATGAAGAAGAAGGCATCGTCTGCCCCTATCATGGCCTGCGCTTTGGCGAGGATGGCCGCTGCAACCGTATCCCCTCCAGTCCGGGGCAACCCATTCCGGCCAAACTGCATCTCACCAGCTTCGCCGTGGAGGAGCGCTACGGGCTGATCTGGACCTGCCTGGCCTGCGATCCGGACAATCCGCCGCCGTTACCGACCATGCCGCACTGGGACGACGCCGGCTTTCAGCAAATCAACTGCCCGGCCTTCGAGGTAAAGGGATTTGCCGGCCGCCAGGTCGAAGGCTTTCTCGATGTCGCCCACTTCGCGTGGATCCACACCGATACCTTCGCCGATCCGGACAACCAGCAGGTGCCGGACTACACCCCGCAGGAGACGCCGTTCGGCTTTGTTGCCGACTACTGGAGCTCGGTGGGCAATTACCCGGCCAGCTCTGATTTCCGCGCGCCGGAAGGGTTCCAGTGGCTGCGTCACTTTGAAATGCATCTGCCGTTCACCGCTACGCTGACCATCCATTTTCCCGCCGACGCCAGGCTGGTGATCATGAACGCCGCCTCGCCGGTGTCGTCCCGGGTGACGCGGATGTTTGCCCCTATTGCCCGCAACTTCGATCTGCACGTGCCGGTGGAAGACGTACATGCGTTCAACCTGCGGGTATTTGAAGAGGACCGCCTGATGGTCGAGACCCAGCGTCCGGAACGGTTGCCGCTGGATCTGACCCTGGAGGCGCATATTCCGGCGGACCGCAGCTCTATCGCCTACCGGCGCGGGCTGAAGAAGATGGGCTTTGGCGATTTCTTTCTGGTATGAGTGGAGGTCATATGCGCGACATACTCCCGGTGGTGGTCGATGGCCTGTGGCGCCAGGGCGCGAAAAATCTGGCCGTTCGTCTGGTGAGCGCCGAGGGGCAACCGCTGCCGGCGTGGACGCCCGGCGCCCATATCGATCTCCATCTTCCCTGCGGGCTGATCCGTCAGTACTCCCTGACCGGCAGCCCGGCCGAACGGGATCGCTATCTGCTCTGCATCGCCCGCGAGTCGCAGTCTCGCGGTGGCTCCCGTTATATTCATGACACCCTGCGCCCGGGACAGCCATTGATGATCTCTGCCCCGCGCAACCACTTTCCGCTGCACGAGGGCGGCCATGTGGTGCTTCTCGCCGCCGGGATCGGCATTACGCCGCTGCTGGCGATGGCCCACGCCCGGGCGGCGTCCGGCGCCAGCTTTACGCTGCACTATTACGTTAGCCGTGCGCAGGAGGCCGCCTTCGCCACCGAGATCGCCCGCCAACTAACGGGTGGAATCTGCCAGATCCACTGCTCAGACGAGGGGCAGAGTCCGCGCCAGCGGCTGGCGCAGGATCTGGGGGCTCCGGACGCCGACACCCGGGTCTACTTCTGCGGTCCGCCCGGATTTATGGCCCGGGTTCGCGATACCGCGCGGGCGGTCGGATGGGAGGAGGCGCAATTGCACAGCGAAGCGTTCCAGCCGCCCGCCCCGACGGCGGCGTCGGCGGCGGACGGAACCTTCACCATCACCCTCGCCTCCACCGGGGAGCGCTGGCCGGTGCCGGGGGACAAAACCATCGCCCAGGTGCTGCAGGAGCATGGCGTCGCGGTGCCGCTCTCCTGCGAGATGGGGATCTGCGGCGCCTGCCTGACGCCGGTACGCGAGGGAACCGTCGACCACCGGGATACCGTGCAGTCGGAGGCGGAAAAACAGGCCGCAGAGCAGCATATTGCGCTGTGCTGCTCCCGCAGCCTGTCGGCCAATTTAGTTATCGATCTCGCGGGATAAGCGGCCCGTCACCGGCTGGTCGGCGCGGGCGACCGGTTTCACCCGTACGGCGGCGAAGACAATCACCATCGCGCTCAACAGCAGCAGACCGCTGCCGGTGAAGACGCCGCTGGCGCCGTGCAAATCAAACACCGCCCCGCCGCCGGCGGCCCCGGCGCTGATGGCCAGCTGAATAGAGGCGACCAGCAGACCGCCCGCGCTTTCTGCTTCATCCGGCACGGTGGTGGCAAGCCAGGTGGACCAGGCCACCGGCACCAGGCCGAAGGCAAATCCCCACAGGGCGACCAGCAGCCCGGCCAGCACGGTCAGATGGCCAAACGTCACCATCAGCAGCGCCAGAACGCTCATCATCAACGGCACCAGCGCCAGGGTCAGGCGCAGGCTACGGCTCAGCAGATAGCTCGCCACCGAAGTGCCGATAAAGTTAGCGACACCGAAGCCGAGCAATATCAGCGAAACCCCTTCGATACTGGCCTGTGCGACGGTCTCAAGGAACGGCCGCAGGTAGGTAAAGAAGGCGAAATGGCCGCTGAAAATCAGGATCGTCGCCAGCATGCCGCCCAGCATACCGGGACGGCGCAGCACCCTGAACAGCGTGGAGAAGGTCCCGACGCTCTCCGGGCGCATGGAGGGCAGCACCCACAGCTGCCAGAGCAGCGCCAGCAGGCTGGGTATCGCACAGAGAATAAACACGTTGCGCCAGCCGATCAGCTCCCCGAGGTAGCTGCCGAGCGGCGCGGCCACCACCGTGGCGACAGACACCGCGGAAAAGATGATCGCCAGCGCCTTTGGCACATGGGCCGCCGGCACCAGACGCATCGCCGTGGCGGTGGACATCGCCCAGAAGCCGCCGATGGCGATCCCCAACAGCAGACGGCCCAGCAGGAGAAACGCCAGCGAATCGGCAAACGCGACCATCAGGCTGGAGACTATCTGCAGTATGGAAAAGAACATCAGCACCCAGCGGCGATCGATATTGCGGGTGGCGGTGGCGATCAGCAGGCCGGTAACTAACGCCACCAGCGCCGTCGCGGTGACCGCCTGTCCGGCCATCCCTTCACTGACGCCGAGGCTGCTGGCCATCGGCGTTAACAGGCTGGCGGGCAGAAACTCGGCCACGATCAGGCCGAACACCCCGAGGGCCAGGGCATAGACGGCGCGCCAGGCAGGTTTGGCGGATGACAGGCTCGCGTCAGCAGCTATGCAGGAACTCATATACAACTCTCCAGGTTTATTAACATCCTGGTCATCTTAGGGCCTTACTTTCGGACGATATATGATGCATACTCTTCAGTTATTGATTATTCGTCCGGAATTACCATGAGCCAGCCTGCCATCGATCTGACCAGCGAACTGTTGCGCGGTATGCGCCTCTCCGGCGTTAACTACCGGCGCATCGAAACCGCACGCCCGTTCGGCGTCGGCTTTAGCGCCGTGGCGGGTAAAGCCCAGTTCCATTTCATCAGCCGCGGGCCGGTGCTGCTGCGCATGGCCAGCGGAGAACAGTTCACCCTCGAGAGCGGCGATGCGCTGTTTATTCCCAACGGCGACGGGCACGCCCTGCTCTCGGATCCGCAGGCCACGGTGGTCAACGTGGCGCAGCTGCCCAGCGAAACGGTGTGCAGCACGGTAAGTTGTATCAACGCTGGCGACCAGCCTGACTGCCCGGAGCGCGCCGTCATTTTCAGCGGTTGTATGGACTTTGAGCTCGGCGGCATGCAGCCGCTGGTCAAGGCCATGCCCGAGGTGATGCGGGTCAGCAGCCTGCTAAACACCTGGCCGGAGATCCAGCCGCTGTTGGCGGCGATGGAGCGGGAATCGCTCACCCGCCAGGCAGGCTATGCCGGGATCCTCGCCCGGCTGGCGGACGTGGTGGCCGCGCTGATTGTCCGCGGCTGGGTAGCGTGCGGGTGCGGCAACGCCACTGGCTGGGTACAGGTCCTGCGCGATCC
This sequence comes from Klebsiella sp. KPN54798, assembly GCF_021184225.1. Classification (NCBI taxonomy): domain Bacteria; kingdom Pseudomonadati; phylum Pseudomonadota; class Gammaproteobacteria; order Enterobacterales; family Enterobacteriaceae; genus Klebsiella; species Klebsiella sp. KPN54798. The sequence goes on from NZ_CP089234.1 coordinate 2,751,259, forward strand.
CCGGCTGGCGAAAGCGATCTACGCCATGCATCAGCGCCCGGGGGTCAACTGGAAAGTGGAAGATCTGGCGCGGGAGGCGGGTCTTTCACGCTCGCTGTTCGCGGAACGTTTTCTCGCCGCCACCGGCACCACCCCCGCCCGCTATCTCACCGAGCTGCGTATGCGGCTGGCGGTGCAGTACATCACCCATGAAGGCCAGGCGCTGGAAAAAGTCGCCTTCAGCCTCGGGTATCAGTCGCTGGCGGCCTTCAGCCGGGCTTTCAAACGCATCACCGGCCAGCCGCCGGGGGCCCTGCGCGCCACGGCACGCTAGAGTCAGCCTTTATGTAAAGCGATACACGCCGTTGCCGACACGAAAGCGCTGCCCCTTAAGCGCCGGGTTGGCGACGCGGAACACCAGTTCGGTCAGCTGGTTGGCAGCCCCTTCACGGAAGATAAATTGCTGGCCGCCCACGTCCAGTCCCTGCTCCCCCAGGGGCGGAAAGCCCAGCAGCGCCTGCCAGCGATCGCGCACCGCCTGCGGATTGACCACCACGAACACCGCCTGCTCAAGCGTAATGTCGCCCAGCGGATGCGGCGCGTCCAGCCTCTGGGCGCGCAGCCGCGTCAGCCGGGTGGCGTCGTCTTCTCCCCACTGCAGCACAAAGGGATAGACCAGCCCGGCAGTGTCGCCATCGATGGTGAAGATCCGCCAGCGGATGATATTGCCCTGCGGATCGTTGCGCTGGCCATCAACAATCGGTGACACTGTCACCCCTGTGCGACGCAACTGGTCATGGGTGGCGTCGATGTCGTCGCTGCGCAGCGCCACCCGAAACAGCGCCTCATTCTCCGGCAGCAGCCGTGCGGCGTCGCGCGAAAGGAGGAATTTGTCCGTCGCGGCGCGCAGTTCGTCCGGGTCGGCAATGGCGAGGAATTCGATATAGGTCAGGCCAAAATAGCTCAGCGCATTGCGGGTTCCCCACCCCGGATGGTGCCCACCGGCCACCGCCCACAGCTGCTGCCCGGCAAAGATTTCAATCGCCGCTTCCGGCTGATTCACAAACTGTACTGCGTGGTCCCACTGCAAGGTTGCCATGATCTCTCCCGCGATTGTGCCTGGTCAGGCGCCTGCGGCAAAAGATAGTGCTGGGGTGAAGGGAATGGCAAACAAGAATTAAATATATCGAAAGCAGGATAAGTGATTTATATCAACGCGGTATGTCGCATCTGACAGGCGATGAAACGGCGGGCAAAGAACCGCCCGCCACGGGGTCAGACCGACCCTTCTTTCTCAATCACCAGAATACGCGCCGCCCCCTGCGGGTGAGCGACATGCTCGCATCCCACCCCGGCGTAGAAGATATCGCCGGCGTTTAGCATGATGATCTGCTCCTCGCCGTCGACTTTCACATGCATCGCCACCTGACCATCCATCACGGCAAACACCTCCTGACCATCATTGATGTGCCAGATATAGGGTTGGTCGGTCCAGTGTAGACGCACGGTGGTGCCGGAAAAATTGGCAATATCCAGCGCGCCCCACGCGCGGTCGGCGGTGAAATCTTTACTGCTCCAGCTCTGCATGGTGGTGTCCTGTGGTAAGGGTTATTTTTTCTGCCAGTTTGCCCAGGGATCCGCTTTCTCCACCGGCGCGTCATCATCAAGGGAGGCGAGATACATAGCCTCTACCTCTTTGCGCGCCCACGGCGTCCGGCGGAGAAATTTGAGGCTGGACTTAATGGTGGGATCGCTTTTAAAGCAGTTAATGTTGACCTAGCGGGCCATTTCCGCCCAACCATAGCGCGCCACCAGGGCATTGAGCAGCGCTTCCAGCGTCACGCCGTGCAGGGGATCTTTCGAGCTGTGCATTACGATACGTCCGTTCCGCATTAAAAAGTGCGCCTACCTTACTGGCTCTCACCGACGGGCGCAACCGGCTTCATTACGCGCTTCGCGCCTATATCTATTTAACGCAAAAGCACTGAACCCCGCGCAGTCATAAATTAGAAAATAACGTTATTGGTTGCTTATTTGGCCTTGAGGCAAGCTGTGTTCAGCCCCGGACAGAGGAAATCACCATGCGCTGCTGTTGTGCCCGAACCCAGAACCTGAATCTACCCATAACTTATTACCCCGTTTTCGGAGAACACAATGAACGCGACCACCCTGCCGATTCTCGACCTGGCCCGCTACGCGGACCCCGCGGATAAAGCGGCCTTCCTGGCCGACCTGCGTCATGCCGCCCGCGACATCGGCTTCTTCTATTTGATCAACCACGGTGTCGACGACGCGCTTCAATATGAAGTTCAGCGCCAGTCCCAGCGTTTTTTTGCTCTCGATGAGGCGCAAAAACAGCAGGTGGCGATGATCCACTCCCCCCATTTTCGCGGCTATAACCGCGCGGCCTCTGAGCTGACGCGCGGCCAGCCTGACTGGCGAGAACAGTTTGATATCGGCGCCGAACGTCCGGCGCTAACCCTCAGCGACGACGCCCCGCGCTGGCAGCGCCTGCAGGGTCCGAATCTGTGGCCTGCCGCCCTGCCGTCGCTTAAACCGGTATTACTTCACTGGCAACAGCAAATGACCCAGGTGGGCATCCGCCTGCTGCGCGCCTTTGCCGAAGCCCTGCAGCTCCCGGAGAATGCTTTCGATCAGCTCTACGGCGAGAAACCCAACGAGCATATCAAACTGATCCGCTACCCCGGCCAGCAGGAGACCCAAAGCAGCCAGGGCGTCGGCGCCCATAAAGATTCGGGGTTTCTCAGCTTCCTGCTGCAGGACGAGCAGAAAGGACTGCAGGTAGAGGTCGCGCCTGGAGAATGGATCGACGCCGTGCCGCTGGCCGGCAGCTTTGTGGTCAATATTGGCGAACTGCTGGAGCTGGCGACCAACGGGTATTTGCGCGCTACCGTCCATCGCGTGGTGTCGCCGCCGGCGCAGCAGCAGCGCCTCTCCATCGCCTTCTTCCTCGGCGCCCAGCTTGACGCGGTGGTGCCGGTTTACACCCTGCCGCCCGAGCTGGCGCGTGAAGCGCGAGGGCCGGACAGCGACCCGCACAATCCGCTGCTGCGCGATGTCGGCTGGAATTATCTCAAGGGCCGTCTGCGTTCCCATCCGGACGTGGCGGAACGCTACTATCAGGACGTGTTTCGCGAACGCGCCGAGCAATTGATCGTTTAACCATAACTAAAAAGGAACACACCATGAAATATGCCGCTTTTAAACTGGCAGGGGTCGCACTGTCTCTTTCTCTGGTATGGACGTCTGCCCAGGCTGCCGCGCTGCGCGTCGCCGCGGACCCGGTTCCCCACGCGGAGATCCTCAACTACATCAAAAAAATCGATCCCAGCCTCGATCTGAAGGTGGTGGAGCTGACCAGCGGGGTCAACGCCAATGAACTGCTGGCCAGTGGCGATGTGGATGCCAACTACTTCCAGCATGTTCCCTATCTGAAGGATCAGGAAAAAGCGCTGGGTAAAACCTTTGCCGTCGCGGCCACCGTGCATATTGAGCCGCTGGGAATTTACTCGCATAAGCATAAAGATTTCTCATCACTGCCGGAAAACGCCACGGTGGCGGTGCCGAATAACACCACCAACCTGAGCCGGGCGCTGTTCCTGCTGCAGGCGCAGAAGCTTATCAAGCTGGACCCTAAATTTACCGACCCGGCCACCACCCTGGCGACGCCGAAGGATATTGTCGAGAACCCGAAACACCTGAAGATTCTGGAGATTGAATCGCCGCAGATCCCGCGCTCCCTCGACGATGTCGACCTGGCGGTGATTAACGGTAACTACGCGCTGGAAGCCGGCCTGGTGCCAGCGAAGGATGCCCTGGGGCTAGAAAGCGCCGAGCATAACCCGTACGCCAATATTCTGGTGACCACCCCAGCCCTGGCGAATGACCCGCGCATTAAGGCGCTGGCGAAAGATCTGACCTCGCCGCAGGTGGCGGAGTTTATCCGTAAAACCTACAACGGCTCGGTGATCCCGGTGGCCCCTCAGTCATGATAACCATCGAAGGGCTGAGCAAAACCTACGCCGGAACCGGCCGACCGGCGCTGAACGATATCGCGTTGCAGATACCGAAAGGGGCAATATACGGCATTCTCGGGCGCAGTGGCGCCGGCAAAAGTACGCTCATCCGCTGTCTCAATTTACTGGAGCGGCCCACCTCGGGCCGCATTCTGGTGAACGGACAGGATATTACCCAGTTGAACAAGGCGGCGCTGCGGGATTATCGCCTGCGCACCGGGATGATTTTCCAGCACTTCAATCTGCTGCATGCCCGCACCGTCGCTGACAACGTCGCGGTGCCGCTGGAGATTGCCGGAGTGCCGAGGGCCGCTCGCGAGGCCCGGGTGCGCGAACTGCTGGCGCTGGTGGATCTCAGCGAAAAGGCCGCCGCTTTCCCGTCACAGCTTTCCGGCGGGCAAAAGCAGCGCGTCGGCATCGCCCGGGCGCTGGCCGCCCGGCCGGAAGTGCTGCTGTGCGATGAGGCGACCAGTGCGCTGGATCCCGAGACCACCGCCTCGGTGCTGGCCCTGCTGGCGGATATTAACCAGCGCCTCAATCTGACCATTGTGCTGATTACGCACCAGCTGGAGGTGGTGAAAACCATCTGTGACCACGCGGCGCTGCTGGAACAGGGCGAGATTGTCGAAAGCGGTAAACTTGCCGACCTGCTGGTGACCCCATGGTCGCGGCTGCGCCAGTCGCTGCTGCACGACCCGCAGGCTGAACAGGAATTTCTTACCCGCCACGGCGTTCAGGGGAGGCCATTATGCGGAGTAGCATGAGCTGGGAAGATTTGTGGCCGTTATTACTCGACGGCACGCTGGATACGCTCTATATGGTGGGCCTGGCGGCCCTGTTTACGGTGCTGATCGGGCTGCCCACCGGCGTGCTGTTGTTTATTTCCCGCGCCAACGGGCTGGCGCCGATGCCGAAACTGAACGCGCTGTTAGGCGCGGTGATCAACATCGGCAGGTCGCTGCCGTTTATCGTACTGCTGATCGCCCTGATCCCCTTTACCCGGCTGATCGTCGGCACCACGCTGGGCAGCACCGCCGCCATCGTGCCGGTAACCATCGGCGCCTTTCCGTTCTTTGCCCGTCTGACGGAAAACGCGCTCGACGAGGTGGACTACGGGAGAATTGAAGCCATTCTGTCGATGGGCGGCAACGTCTGGCACGTGATTTTTAAATCCCTGCTGCCGGAAGCCCTGCCAACGCTGCTGGCCGGGATCACGCTGACCATCGTGATGCTGATTGGTTTCTCCTCCATGGCCGGTGTGATCGGCGGCGGTGGACTCGGCGACCTCGCCATCCGCTACGGCTATCAGCGGTTTAATAATGAAGTCATGTTTGGCACAGTGCTGATCCTGGTGGCGATGGTCCAGGGGGTGCAAATGGCCGGCGATCGGCTGGTGCGTAGCCTGGCCCACCGCCGCTAGCCGTCAGTCATTAGTTCCAGCCGCTCTCTGCCGCCAGCTGGCGGATCAGAGTGGCGGCGTCACACTCGCGGATCAACCCCACCCCCTGCCCGGCCCAGTGGGCGCCATACTCATGGACGCCCTGGGCTTTCGCGGCGGCGGCCAGCGCTTTGCCGATATCATACGCCAGCGGATAATCCGGCACGGCGCTCGCCGGATAGCCTTCCCCCAGCGCACAGAAGGCATTCGCCAGACAGCGTGCCGGACGCCCGGATATCGCGGAGGTCAGCACCGTACGCCCGTCAAGACTGTTGTGGATCGCCGCGCGGTAGCCGGCGTCGGCGGCCGATTCCGGACACAGTAAAAACGCCGTACCGAGCTGTACGCCCTGCGCCCCCAACTGCATCACGCTGGCGATCCCCGCTCCGTCCATGATGCCTCCGGCGGCCACCACCGGGATGGTTAGTCGACGCCGCAGAAGTTGCACCAGGGTGAAGGTGCTCAGCTGCGCGTCAGGCGCCTGCGGAGCAAAGATCCCCCGGTGCCCACCCGCCTCATAGCCCTGAGCGACCACCACGTCGATCCCCTGCTGTTCAATCAGCAGCGCCTCCTGGAGCGAAGTCGCTGTCGCCAGGGTAACGATCCCCTGCCGCCGCAGACGCTGGATCGTCTCACCTTCAGGAAGACCAAAATGAAAGCTCACCACCGCCGGCGACAGGTCGAGAAGCAGCTCCAGCATCGGCGCATGACCGATAAATGTCTGGTAGATCTCGCTTAACGAATCCGGTGGCGTACTGCCATAGCGGGCAAAATGGGGACGTAATGTTGTTGCCCAGTCGGCTTCCCGCCGGGCGTCGCGCCGGGGCGGCGCATGGCAGAACAGATTGACATTGAACGGACGGTCCGTCAGCTGGCGGGTGGCGACTATCATCGCTTCCGCCTGGGCAACGGTTGAAGCGCCCAGCCCCAGCGAGCCCAGCGCGCCGGCATTACTTACCGCGGCAGCCAGCGCGGGGGTGGAGACGCCCGCCATCGGGGCCTGAATCAGGGGATAATCAATATCAAGAAGCGAAAGCAGCGGGTTGCTCATGGTTTCCTCATGCATTAACGATGCCGGAGGCTTACCATCTCCTTTAAAGATGGTAAGATCAACATTATTATCGTATTGAGAAGAAAAATATGAACCACAGCACACTCGAGATCTTCATTCAGGTGGCAGAAACGCAGAGCGTCACCCAGGCAGCAAAACGGCTGGGCCGCGCACAGTCCAATATCACGACCCGCATTCAGCAGCTGGAAGAGGAGCTTGCCGTTGAGCTCTTCGTTCGCGGCAACAAAAAAATGGTGTTGTCCCCGGCAGGCGTGCAGTTTCTCAGCTATGCCCGGCGGATCCTGAGCCTGGCGGAAGAGGCAAAGCAGGCTCTGCATCCGACAACCCCAGGCGGCAGTCTGCGTCTGGGCGCGATGGAGGCGACCGCCGCCAGCCGGCTGCCGCCGCTGCTTACCCGCTTCCAACAGCAGTGCCCGCAGGTGGATATCACCCTCATCACCCAACCAACCAGCCAGTTAACCGAGGGGGTGTTAACCGCCGCCCTTGATGCCGCGCTGGTCTGCCTGCCGCCAGGGGCCGATGGGCAACCTGCCTGTCCCGACGAGCTGGCATTCACCCCGGTGTTTTATGAAACCCTGATGCTGGTCCGTCCGCAGACCCCGGGTCCGCTGCGGTTCGCGGCATTTGCCAGCGGCTGCAGCTACCGCGCGCTGGGAGAACGCTGGCTGGCGGAACAGCAGGCGGCCGTCGAGGTGCATGAGGTCAATTCCTATCACAGCATGCTTGCCTGCGTGGCGTCCGGGCGCTACGCCTGCCTGCTGCCGCAGAGCGTGCTGTCGCTGATGACGCTTCCCGAAAACTGCCTTAGCGAACCGCTGTGCGAGGCGACCACCCAGCTTATCTGGCGCAGCGGCTTGAGCGCCCCCGCCCTGAGCGAGTGGCGCAAGCTGCTGCAAAGCGTGGCGATTGGCTAAGCCTGGCGTTCGGTAAAGACCAGCCCTGCGGCAATCAGCAGCGCCAGCGCCGCGGCATAGAGCGCCGGGTTAAATGAAGCCGCGATCTGATACAGCGCGCCGGCGATAAGCGGCCCGGCAATCTGTCCCACACCGTACAGTGCAGTCATCGCGGCAATCATATTGAAGCTCACCTGATGGCTGAGACTTTTCGCCTTCGGTAGCGCAATGGTTACGGTGCCCATAAAGGTAAAGCCCACCAAAAGCGCGCTTAGCACGCAAAACAGCAATGAAGCGCTGCAGGCTGGAAGGATCACGCCAAGCGCCTGGACGAGCAGGTTGCGGGTCAGCGCTTGCCGGTATCCCCACTTTAGCACCAGCTTATGCCAGATGAGGCAGGACGGCGCGGCCGCCAGACCAAACAGCGCCCACAGATGGACCGGGTCAACGCTCTGCAGCGAACCGGACAGAAACAACGGCAGATAAGTGGCGGTGATGATATAGCCGAAGCCCGCCAGACCGTAAACCATCAAGAGTCGCCACGCCGCGCGACGGGTATCGCTCCCGGACGCAGGCAGGGAGGTCTCAACATGGGAAACCCTCACCAGTGCAGCCGGCGGAGTCAGTAGCCAACGGATCGCCAGCGCCAGCAGCAGACCGGCGCATAATGCGCAGAGCAGCCAGATCTGCTGGCTGGTGAGGCTCAGGGCATGTCCAAGGGCGATCCCCTCCGCGGAGATAAATATCCCCAGCCCCACCCCGGCATACAGCAACGGCGCCCCGTGATGATGCCCCATATGTTCCAGCAGCCACAGCGAACCTGCAATCAGCGTTATCGCGCTCAGCGCGCCGGCGACGGCGCGCAGCGTAATAATGGTCCACGGCGAGCTCACCCAGGCCAGCAGCGCCAGGCTGGCGATGGTCAACCCGGCGGAGATAATGCTCAGTCGGGTGGCGGCCCCAGGCTGCACCCGCGCCAGCAGCAACGCGCCGACCAGATAGCCAGCGTAATTGGCCGACGCGGCGAGATTGCCCTCGTGCAGGGTTAACAGACCTTCATTAAGCATAAGCGGCAGCACGCCGGTGAAGGCAAAGCGCCCATAGCCCATGCCGATCATCAGTACTATCGATCCAGCCAGTGCCAGCCATAAGGCCTGGCGCGATTGGTTATTCATCCACCACCCCACAGTGATTCTCAATTTAAGAATAATAAGATTGAATGATTCTTTTTTTATTATGATGAAGAGGTATTATTGGCGCAAGGCGGATGTTAATCCGCTATGGTATTTACAGAGAGAAGGTGGCGCCTGGGCACGGCTTAACACACGCCGGGCCGATTTACCGGTACAGTATCAACTCAACTTATGCTCACGGGAGTCATTATGTCGTTCTGTCATATGCGTATTGCCAGGCCGGTCAGCGAACTGGACACCACCGCCAGCATGTATTGCGCCGGGCTGGGACTCGAGCAGCTCGGCAGCTTTACCGATCATGAAGGATTTAGCGGGATAATGCTCGGCGCGCCCGAAGCGGGCTGGCATCTGGAATTCACCCACTGCCGCCACCATCCCGTCACCCCCTCGCCAGGCGATGAAGATCTGCTGGTGCTGTACTATCCGCAGCAGGCGGCATGGGAGGCACAGTGCGCAGCCATGGACGCCGCCGGATTTCTGCGCGTTACGGCGTTTAACCCTTACTGGGAGGTCAATGGCGTCACTTTCGTCGACCGGGACGGCTACCGCACGGTATTGCAAAACCGCGCCTGGGGCATGGTGTGTGATTCGTCGGGTATGGCGGCGAGCTGACGCTGAGCGAGGCGGGCGTTAAGCGCTGTAAAAGCAGTTATTTACATTCGTACAAATATCGTTCCCGTCGGTTACCGATAAAACGCTGTCGCGCCTCGCCAGCACCCTCACGGCGCGCTATGCTACACATCCCGTTGTATTAACCTCTTATCCCTATGAGCACTTCCGTCAGCACTACACAACTCAATTTGCGCATTATTTCGATCGTTGTTTTTACCTGTATCTGCTATCTCTCCATTGGTCTGCCGCTGGCCGTACTGCCGGGCTATATTCACTATCAGCTGGGCTACAGCACCTTTGTCGCCGGAATTGTGATCAGTCTGCAGTACATATCGACGCTGATAAGCCGGCCGCACGCCGGGCGCTACACCGATATCTGGGGGCCGAAAAAAGTGGTCAGCCTTGGGATCGTCTGCTGCCTGCTCAGTGGCGCCTTCACGCTACTGGCGGTAGTCCTGCAGGCAACGCCGATGCTGGCCATTGCCGCGCTGCTGGCGGGCCGGGTGTTTCTCGGCGTCGGCGAGAGCTTTACCGCCACCGGCGCCACCCTGTGGGGGATCAAAACCGTCGGCGCGATCCACACGTCACGGGTTATCTCCTGGAACGGCGTGGCGACCTATGTGGCGATGGCGGTCGGGGCGCCGCTGGGAGTTACCCTCAATCACTATTTTGGCATCAGCGGCTTTGCTACGGTGGTAGTGCTGGTCGCGGCCATCGGTCTGCTGTTCGCTCGTACCCGCCAGGACGTCAAGGTGACCGCCGGCGCCAGAGCGCCCTTTCACGCGGTGGTGCGAAAAATCTGGCCTTACGGCCTGGGGCTGGCCTTTGGCACCGTCGGTTTCGGCGTTATCGCCACCTTTATCACCCTCTACTTCGCCGCGCACAGCTGGCAGGGCGCCGCGTTTACCCTTTCGCTGTTCAGCGTCGGCTTTATCTGCGTTCGCCTGGTGCTGGGAAATACCATTACCCGCTTTGGCGGAGTCCCGGTCTCCCTGGCCTGCTTCATCATTGAAAGTCTCGGCCTGCTGCTTATCTGGCTGGCGCCATCAGCATGGATAGCCGGCGTCGGCGCCTTTCTCACCGGTTCGGGTTTCTCGCTGGTCTTTCCGGCTTTAGGAGTTGAGGCGGTAAAACAGGTGGAAGAGCAAAATCAGGGAACCGCCCTCGGCACCTACTCGGCGTTTCTTGATCTGGCGCTGGGCCTGACCGGGCCGCTGGCCGGCTGGGTCGCCGGGTTCTACGATCTCGCCACGCTGTATCTGCTGGCGGCGATCGTGGTGGCGCTCGCATTCCTGCTGATTTTCCGCGTACATCGGCAACAGCGGCTTGTCGCCAGAGAGTAGTGTGGCCCGGCTCGCGGGCCGCCGCGGTCCGATAACGCCGGCAAAAAATGAATCGGCAATTGACGACGATTCGGCTTCCGTGCCAACATCCCGTCAGCGTCTGGCAACAGATGCATGGACGGTACTGGTAGACAACAGAGTTCGCGCAACGATCCAGCCCGGTACCGTAGTCCAATCCGAATCACTGACCCACACGGTGAATTCCTGATTCTGGCGGGAAACACAGACATGCACCAAAGTTTTAATCAGCGCGTTCATTTCTATTACTGCGTCCTGGTCGCGCTGAAGATGCACGGAAAATCGAAAAAAGCAGGTGGTATCAGGGGAAAGAATAACTTTCTGCTGAAATGGCTGCGCCGGGCGCAGGATAACAACATTTTTCCTCCCGATATCACCAGTGAAATCGAATGGCTGCGAGGAAAAATTATTCAGGCTGGCTATGACACCGATCTCGAGCCGATGCTGGATTTTGTCTACGCCACCGCCAGCCGCGCCGAGGCGCTCAAAAACGCCGAATAGGCTCCTGCGCCCGCCACGGGCGCAGAGACGTTCCCTGCCATGTCTCAATCCCAGGTTCGGCCAACAGCGCAGGCGCAATCCAGCCACGTTCTATTTTGTGACACTGTCACGCACAAAGGTGACCGCTGAGGTTCATTAACCGCTGACATGCCGCCTGACGCGTTCTATGCTTTACCCTGTCTCCCTCCTCACACAGGAACTGCACCCGATGGCCGACTGGAATCCTTCGTTGTATCTGCAATTTGACGCTGAACGTACCCGCCCCGCGGCCGACCTGCTCTCGCGTATTGCCCATCTGCAGGTCGAGCACGCCGTCGACCTCGGCTGCGGGCCGGGAAACAGCACCCGCCTGCTACGCGCCGCCTGGCCGTTGGCGACGATCGTCGGTATCGATAACTCCCCGGCCATGCTGGTCCAGGCGGCGCAGGCCTTACCCGACTGCGAATTCATTGATGCCGATATTGCCCGCTGGCGGCCTGCGCAACCGCCAGATGTGATCTATGCCAACGCCTCTCTGCAGTGGCTGACGGATCATGAGACGCTTTTCCCCCATCTGGTAAACCAGCTGGCGGACAACGGAACGCTGGCAGTGCAGATGCCGGATAACTGGCAGGAACCTTCCCATACCCTGATGCGTCAGGTTGCTAGCGAGATGGGGTTGCCGGACCGTGGACGCCAGCCGTTACTCCCGCCCGCCGCCTGGTACGATCTGCTCAGCCGCCAGGGTTGCGAAGTTGATATCTGGCGCACCACCTATTTTCATCCCCTTGCTTCTCATCAGGCGATTGTCGACTGGCTGCAGGGCACCGGGTTACGCCCCTATCTGGCAGGCCTGGACGAGCAGGCCGGAAGCGCGTTTCTCACACGCTATCTCGCATTGCTGGCCGCACACTATCCGTTACAGTGTAACGGGAAGGTGCTCCTGCGTTTCCCACGGCTGTTTATCGTGGCGCGAAAGATCGCCGCCTGACCGTTGGGATAGGTGGGCAGAAAAGCGGAGTGATGAAAGGTGTAAAGGATCGGCTATACCATCCTGATTTTCAGGATTGATAATCCCGAACGTTGCGATATTCAATATCTTAGTCAGCGTGCGACAGTGATGACTCCTTTAACCTGCAAAGAGAATCACTATGAGTACTCCTCCTGTCGATCGCCGAACGCTGGCTGCTATCGCGCCAAAGCTAGCCGAGCTGACCGAAACGGTGCTGTTTGGCGATATCTGGGCGCGGAGCGAGCTGTCGCCCCGCGAACGCAGCCTGATCACCCTTTCCGCCCTGACGGCGCAGGGCAAAACTGAACAGCTGCCGTGGCACATCGCGCTCGGCTATCAGAATGGCCTGAGCCGGGAAGAAATTGTCGAATTGTTTACCCATCTGGCGTTCTATGCCGGTTGGCCGGCGGCGGCCAGCGCCCTGACCTGCCTGAACGCGCAGGAGGCGTCATGCCCCTGACCCGAATTTCGCTTGGCACCGCCTGGCATCCCGCGGAGTTTGCTCAATTGTCGGCGCTCTTTCATGAGTGTCTGGTGGCGGAGTTCGACGTTCCGTCAGCAGACAGATTTCAGTTTATCGAACGGGCCGCCGATGAGCAGCGCATTTACGACCCGCACTACCTCAGCGAAGGACGCAGCGCCCGCTTCGTGCTGTTTCATATTTTCGCTGGAAAACCGCGCAGCCGGGCGCAGAAACAGGGACTCTATCGTCGGCTCTGCGCGCGGTTAGACGATGAGATGGCGGTCAGCCCGCAGGACGTGATGGTGGTTATCCAGTTTAACCAACTGGAGGACTGGAGTTTTAGCGCAGGGAAGATGGCGGATGAATGAGACAGGCGGCGCCGCAAGAGGCGCCGCGTTTCAGCACTATATCATTTGCTACCATGCACAACAGCGATCGTTCCATGAATCACGATACATGATGTTCCCTTCTGTGTATATCCAGGTGATCGTCTCATAACGGAAATCAATGTCTTCAAGGTGAGTACTTGTCATTCCGGCCGGATGTAAATTTGGTGTGATTGCCGTAATCTTAAGATTCGCCATCGCTATGTTAAAATATTCAACTTCCAGTCCCGCCTCATTTATTCTGTACATTTTTAGCGTTGCCGATCTTAATATTCGACCTTCACAAAGAGCCCTAAATAACAAAGGTGTTGTTCTGTCAAACTCTTTTTGAATTTTAACCGGTGTATGAAGACGGGTTCCCGTCAGCTTTCCTGTATTATTATCGGTAGGTAACCAAACATGATGATTCACTGCGCGCAATTCGATGGAACCCGTGCGTGTGGGCATCAGGCAAGAACCTATAATAGGCGAATCATTCTCATCAGTTAACCATAAATATGCTGGATTTGACATTACCCCTCCTCTTTCATATCAGTTTTTAACTTTAAACCAAACGACAACGTGAAACCCAATGATTAATAAAACAAAAAGTCCTATTAAGTTAATGGCAATGTCAGGAAAAAGAGAGACTGCAATCATGCTAAATATAATGATTAATAATACAATACCCCATCCCCATAAAAAAAGAATGAATTCTTCTTTTAACCATCTTTTCAAGAAATCCATCCATTCACCTCATTAATTTAATAAGTAATTCAGCAAGTTCATCATCAGAAATAATCATCGGATTTAAATAAGGAACGCCTGTGATGACAGGTTCGATGAGAAAGTACATCATCTCCAGATGGTTAGCGTATAACGCATTGTAATAAAATGAATTATGCATTTTCAAATTGTCAGCGCTATTAGCGGCATCCTGAATCAATCCATACACGTTTAATACCACTGCGGTAGCAGTTACACTCCCTTTAAGGACTAATGACCTTGCCCTGTTGATACGCCCATATACAACAGTATTAAACCTGGAAGCCTGGCAAATCATGGTTGCTACTGCCATTATTAAAATACGATTAGTTAATCCTGAAGATGATATGTAAACTCCCGCGCCGACAAGCTTCTTGAGAATATATTGAGCTTTTTCTTCTTTTTTATTTTGAAAGTTGGTTTCTATATATATTTTAATCATTTGGAAAATGATATCACGGCTTTTAACTAACTGCGCCAGCCCTGCAATAAATCTTGTGTCCTCTTGCTTTAACTTAGAACAAACACCCTGATAATTATCCATTAAGCAGGAAGTATAATACGAAGCACGGGTTATACCATTTCCCATTTGATTCAGTGTATCAATAACATTCTTTTTTACTCCAGCAAATGCTTCATCAAATTTCATGGCCAGAATACGCTCCGCCTCGATTGAGGTAATGATGAAATTCCTATAATACATAATTAGATCCTTCCTTTATTAGATCATTCATTGTTCCGGCACATATTTCTTATGTTCATCTGGCCTTTCAATATACTTATAAAACGATGGCCTTGATAGTAATATTGACTCTACTCTTTTGTTTATATTCCCTCGCCCCCTGCCCGGCTTAAAATATCTCGGTTAGCTATTACTTCGTATTATTTCATATTTTCGCTGGAAAACCGCGCAGCCGGGCGCAGAAACAGGGACTCTATCGTCGGCTCTGCGCGCGGTTAGACGATGAGATGGCGGTCAGCCCGCAGGACGTGATGGTGGTTATCCAGTTTAACCAACTGGAGGACTGGAGTTTTAGCCCAGGGAAGATGGCGGATGAATGAGACAGGCGGCGCCGCAAGAGGCGCCGCGTTTCAGATGATATAATGTACTACCACGCGAGATGATGCACCAGCGAGAGATCCCAGGCCGTTGCCAATAGCGAAAGAAACATAATCACATTGACCACTGTTTCAAGACGTTTTTCCATCGTTGCTTCTCCTGAGCCTGTTTCCCCTGTTATAGCGGGAAAAGCTTAACAACCTCTTACCGCTTCAGGACCCAAGCGTGATCCTGTAGCGTACGTAATCGTCAGCTGGGGTAAACTCATCATACAGATGACGGGCGGGATTATCACGGCGCGTATGCCAGTACAGCCGCGACCAGCCTTTGTCCGCCCCTTCGCTTTGCAGCGACTTAATCATGGTTCTGGCAATACCCTGTCCACGGAAGGCGGGATCGACAAACAGATCCTCCAGATAGCAGATCGGCGTGGTAACCCAGGTTCCCTCATGAAGAACACAGATAGCGAAGCCGACCACCGCATCATCCACCACCGCGACTCTACCCAATACAGACGAGTTTACATCCAGCATCCGCTGCCAGGTGCATTCGGTCACCTCTTCCGGCTGCGGGCTACCGTAAAAACGAGTGTAGCCTTGCCAAAGCTGAAGCCATTCGGCTTTGTCGTGGGGCCGTACTTCCCGGATATCGATGACCATGAGAGTTTCCTTACAGATGAATGCATTAGCCTGCGAATATTGGCAGGAGATATGAGTTGAGGTCATTATTTTCCTGCGCAGATATTTGTTCAAGCGCTTCGGCCATAATTCTCCTGCTGTTCGGAACGATTTGGCACTAAAAAGCCGTATGCAGAGGAGCCACTGACCGGCTGTTACAGGTTAGTATAATAGTATGTTGTAACTAATAAAAATCCTGCACAACCCGGCCGCAGCCGGGTGTATAGATGGACTATCAGCAAAGAGGTTTGACGGCGTCGCGCATACCGCAGGTCAGGATAGCGTCAAGGTCGGCAGTCACCAGCTCCACCAATCCCGGGATCTGGCTCAGATCCTGCTGCCAGTGATCCGCCACGCTGAGCACGGCGGTGACCAGCTCGCGAGTGCTCATCTGGCCATCGCGATGGCGGGCCCACAGCGTTTGATAGCGCGATATCCAGTCGGCGTCATCCTGTACTGGATAGCTCTCACCATCCCGCTCTCCCCGGTAAAAGGCGATCAGCGCCGCCAGGGCAAAGGTCAGACGCGGCGGCAGCGCGCCATGCGCTTTCTGCCCCGCCAGCAGCTGCGGCAGAATACGGGTGCGGTACTTGGTCATGCCGTTGAGCGCAATCGAGAGCAGCTGATGTTTAATATAGGGATTACGGAAGCGCCCTGTCACGGCGCTGGCGAATGACACCAGCTCATCGCGCGGCAGATCCAGCACCGGAATAATTTCGTCATAAATCGCTTTTTCGACAAACGCGCAAATCTCCGCATCGTTCATCGCCTCACCCACGGTGTCGATCCCGGCCTGGAAGGCCACCGGCACCAGCGCGGTGTGCGCCCCGTTAAGGATCGCCACTTTGCGTTCTTTATACGGCTTGATATCGTCCACAATGCGCACATTCAGCGGCAGTTTATCGAGACGCAGCTCGGCCTCCAGCGAGGCAGGTCCCTGGATAACGAACAGGTAGAAATGCTCAGCGGTATCAAGGAAAGCATCTTTATAGCCGGTCTGCGCCTCGAGAGCCTCCACTTCATCACGCGGATAGCCGGTCACAATGCGATCCACCAGCGTCGAACAGAAGGTATTCGCTGAGGTCAGCCAGGTGATAAATGCCTGCGGCAGTTCCCATTCGCTAGCATAGCGCAGCACCAGCGCCTGCAGCGCCTCGCCGTTATAATCGATCAGCTCGCAGGGAATAATCACCCATCCCTTGTCGGCCGCACCGGCGAAATGCTGATAACGCTCAAACAACAGACGGGTCAGTTTCGCCGGATAACTGACCGGCGGCGCGTCGTCAAACCGATCCCCGGCATGGTAGCTGATGCCCGCCTCGGTGGTGTTGGAGAAGACAAACCGCATCTCCGGGTTATGCGCCAGGCGTAAAAAAGCGTCGAAGTCTGCGTAAGCGCTGATCTCCCGGTTGACCGAGCGGATAAGACGCGCATCGCTGACCGCTTCGCCCTGCTCGTTCAGGCCGCGAATAATAGTCGTGTACAGGCCATCCTGGGTGTTCAGCGAAGGCGGAAAATCTGTGGCGATAGGCCGCACGACCACGATGCCCGCATTCAGGTCGGTATGCTCGTTGAGCAGGTCGATCTGCCAGTCAACGAATGCGCGCAGGAAGTTACCTTCCCCAAACTGGATGATACGGTCAGGGTACTGCGCGCCGGGGAAATCACGACGGTTTAAAGTTTTCACAATGGGTTCCCTCTAATAGTAGTCATACAACCTGAGTAATTGGTCCAATAAGTTATCAGGTTTTGCTACCAGTGAAACCCTGTTTTGATCAAAGCAATCTGCAATAGCGGCCGTCAGGGCAGAAACTTATAGAATAGTGAGGTGGCAGTCATTTCGCCGTCGGGCATCAGCGCATAGCGCGGAATTTCCCCCACTTTTTCCCAGCCGCAGCGGGCATAGAACTGTTCCGCCCCGCTGCCGGTCGCCGTGTCCAGCACCAGCACCGTCTTCCTTTCCCGCCGGGCAATGCGCTCCAGCTCGCTCATCAATGCCTGGGCGATCCCCTGGCGGCGGACATTTTGGTGAACCAATAATTTGGCGACATCCGCTCGATGGGGCTGGTTTTCCGGTTGACTGGTGATAAGTTGCACGGTGCCAACGGGACGTTCCTCCGCGTCGAAGGCGGCCAGCACAATGCGCTCCCCGGCCGCCACGCTGTCGGCAGTGCGTTGCCAGAACGTTATCGCCGTTTGCGGCGCAAAAGGCAGCATAAAGCTCACCGAGGCGCCGCCGTTGACGCAGCTTGCCAGGATCTCGCTTAATGCCGGGAGGTGATGGAGAATATCGTCACGCGAGAGCGTGCGCAGTGAAAAGGATGTGGTCATAAAAGCTCCCTGTTATCGACCACATCACTATGTTTTTAACCAAAAATTAGCACAAGCAGGATCCCGATAGGATTTTCTTATGGCGCGCTTTCGGTCAGCGTCGGCATACAAATTTGGTTACGACCGCTCTGTTTGGCTTTCACCATCTCATCGTCCGCCGCCAACAGCAGCTGGTTAAACAGCTCGGTGATGCGGGCGTGGCCTACCTCGCGCGTCTCCAGTCCCAGACTGATGGTCAGGTGGATCGGGTTCTGGCCCAGGCCGAAAGGCTGCGACTCCACCCCGTGACGGATCTTTTCCGCCAGCAAATAGCCCTGCTGGGCGCTGTCGACGACGGCGGCCACCGCAAACTCTTCGCCGCCGATACGGGCCACCATCCCCTGCTCACCCACCAGCTGTCGAACCTGCTGGGCAAACTGGGTCAGCACGCAATCGCCGCCTTCATGGCCCAGAGCATCATTCACCCGTTTGAAGCCATCGATATCCAGCACCATCACCGTCAGCAGCTTATCCGCCGGCAGCGTCTGACGCTTCAACGCTTCGCTCAGTCCGGAACGGGAATAGACGCGGGTCTGAAAGTCAAAATCGGCGCGCAGGGCCAGCTGCTTCACCAGCGTGTTAATCGCTTCGACACTGGATGCGACAATCACCGGGCTAATCAGCATGGCGGCAATTCCGAGGCGGGTGGAGAACAGCTGCCACGGCTGCATTCGCGCATCTGGCGAAAAGTGAATTAACGAATTAGCGACCAGCAGTATTTCGCCGATGCCAGTGAGAAAAGTCAGCAGACAGGTCAGCGGCAGCGGATAGCGTACAGCGCACCAGATCAAAGCCGGTAACGGGAAGGTAATGCTGCCCGCGCCGCCTACCGCCACGCCAAGCGCAATTGACAGGACCAGCGCCAGCACCGGCAGCAGCTGGCGAAAGCGAAAACCGCTTAATGCCGAAGGCAGCGTCAGGGTCAGAATAAAGGGCAGGATTAATACCGCCGTTGAGAACTGTTCGCTAAACCAGTCCGCCAGCTGGGGAACGAAGGTGGCGCGTTCAACATCCACCGACCCCAGCGCGCCGACCGCTGCGCACAGTAAGGCGGCTAACAGGCAGAAACAGAATAAATTAAGCGCGTTTATCGGGCCCGGCATGGAGTCGGCGCGACGTTTATCCCACAGCACCAGCTGCGCCAGCGTCACAATAAAGACAATATTGGAAAAGTTAATCAGCAATGAGGCAAAGCCCATTCCCCAGCGCGAGGTTAATCCGTCATAGACCAGCATTGCCGCAAAACAGACGGCATAAAAATAGCTGCGGTTAAGCCATACATAGCGTGCAAAAATCCCGGCCATCACTGCATTGAGCGGCCAGAAGAAAGAGAGCTCCTGCACCAGACGCAGCATAGCGCCAAGAAAATGCAGCAGTAGCGTTAACGTAAATAAGACCAATGCATCGCGCACGGGTTGTTCTTCACGAAACAGCGTAAATGACCGAATCGACAGTGAAGACATTCAGTAATTATCCGTCTAATTGTTTCAGGAAATTATTATGTTAATAGTTAGTTAGCGGATTATCATAACATGAGAATATTTATCAGGCATACTCCGGCGCCGATCAAATGCAAATTAGCGCACAGACGGCGCATTCATTTGTAGCACCAGCCAGCGGTGGATGACCTGCACGATATAGTCCTGCTCCGGCTCGCTCAGCGCGCGGCCGTGGGGAATGGCATGCCATTTTTCCAGGCAACCGCGACAGCAGGTAGCGGTCGCGTGCTGGGCGATAAACACCGGGTGACCGCGCATCGGCGTCTGCTTGCCATCATTGATCGGCGCAGCGGGCGCCAGCCGCTGGCGAATAAAGTCTGCGGCATGCCGATCAATGACCTCCGGTCCCTTATCGAGACAATATTGCCGCTCTTTCCCCCCCAGACGGAAGCGTGAGCGAAACGTCGAGCGCGCCAGGCGCGCAAACAAGCGATCCTGATCGACCATCAGAACACCGACCTCCCCATCCGCTGAGTTAGTTTTTCCAGCATCGCCACGCCGGCCAGCGAGTTCCCGGCGTCGTCAAGCTCCGGGCTCCACACGGCGATCGCCATCTCCTGCGGGACAATCGCCACGATCCCGCCGCCGACGCCCGATTTCGCCGGCAGGCCAACGCGCCAGGCGAATTCACCGGCGTTCTGGTACATGCCGCTGGTCATCATCAGGGCATTCACCTGGCTGGACTGGATGGGCGCAATAACCGGCGCGTCGAGATGCGGGGCAATGCCGCGGTCGGCGAGAAACAGAAAGGTTCGCGCCAGCTCAACGCAGCTCATCTCCAGCGAACAGTAGTGGAAATAGTTCTGCAGCACGGTGGCGACGTCGTTATGGAAGTTACCAAAGGATTTCATCAGCCAGGCGATGGCGGCGTTGCGCGCCGAATGCTCAAACTCTGAGCGAGCCACCACCGGATCGTAGGCGATATCGGCCACGCCGCTCAGACGGCGGACAATCTCCAGCATCCGCTGACGCGGGGCGCTGAGCCGGCTCTGCAGCATGTCGCAGACCACCAGTGCCCCGGCGTTGATAAACGGGTTGCGCGGTTTGCCCTGCTCGATCTCCAGCTGCAGAAGCGAGTTAAAGGGCTGGCCGGAAGGATCTTTCCCCACCCGCTGCCAGATCTCCTCCTCCTGATAGTGGTTCATGGCCACCACCAGGCTCAATACCTTGGAGATTGACTGGATGGAAAAACGTTCATGGGCATCGCCAGCGGCAAAGTGCTGACCGTCCACCGTACTGATCGCGATACCAAGCTTGTCGCCGCTGACGCTGGCCAGCGCCGGAATATAATCCGCCACTTTTCCGCGGCCAATCAGCGGCCTGATTTCTGCCAGAATGGCTTCCAGCATTGCATTATTGATAACCGTCGCCACACGCGGCTCCTTGCCCACCATCAAAATTCGGTGGGCGAGTATAGCAGACGTGGACGACGGTCGTCAGGGGCTAACGTTGATTAGCGACGGTCTTTCCAGACGGTCTGCGCATTACAGAACTCGTGCAGGCCAAAATGCGACAGCTCGCGGCCAAAACCGCTCTTCTTCACGCCGCCGAAGGCCACGCGGGCGTCGCTGGCGCAGTAGCCATTGAGGAAGACGCCGCCGCACTCCAGCTCGCGGGCAAAGCGCTGGGCCTGCGCCTCGTCGGTGGTATAGACCGTGGCGGACAGGCCAAACTCGCTGTCGTTGGCGAGGGCCAGTGCATGGTCAGCGTCGCGAGCGGTGGTCAGGGTTGCTACCGGACCAAACAGCTCCTGACGAAAGCCGGTCATCCCGGCGGTGACGTTGCCCAGCACCGTTGGCGCATAGTAGTTGCCCGCCCCTTCGATTTTTTCCGCGCCCAGCAGCAGAGTCGCTCCTTCATCAAGGGTCGCCGTTACCTGCTGGTGCAGTTCATCGCGTAAATCGAACCGCGCCATCGGTCCGACGTAGTTTTGCTCATCGCGCGGGTCGCCCATCTTCAGCGCTGCCACGGCGTCGACAAATTTGCGGGTGAAGGCCTCGGCAATGCCGGCTTCGAGGATAAAGCGTTTCGACGCCGCACACACCTGGCCACTGTTCTGATAGCGGCCGGTGACGGCGGCTTTTACCGCTTCATCGAGATCGGCATCGTTGAGCACGATAAAGGGATCGGATCCCCCCAGCTCAAGCACGCATTTCTTCAGCGCCGCGCCCGCCTGGGCGCCAATCGCCTTCCCGGCGCGGACGCTGCCGGTGACGGTCACCGCCGCGATGCGGTCGTCATTGATAATCTGCGAAACGCCGTCATTAGTGGCGTTCACCCAACCAAATACACCATCCGGCAGGCCGGCGGCGGCAAAAATTTCGCCCAGCAGACGGGCGCTGCCCATCACGTTCGGGGCATGCTTCAGCAGATAGCTGTTGCCGGCCAGCAGGATCGGCACCGCGCCGCGCATCACCTGCCAGACCGGGAAGTTCCACGGCATCACCGCCAGTATGGCGCCCAGTGGACGATACTCAATTACCGCCTGGTTATTTTCCACCAGGGTAGCTTCCGTCGCCAGCATCGCCGGGCCGTGTTCAGCGTACCAGTCGCAGAGGTTGGCCGATTTCGCCACCTCACCACGCGCCTGAGCGATCGGCTTGCCCATCTCAAGGGTGATCATCTGGGCCACCTCTTCACCGCGGGCGCGCAGCGCGGCCCCGATGCGGCGCAGGGCATCGGCGCGGTCGGCAAGCGGCGTCTGACGCCACTGGCGATAGCCCGCCGCGGCGAGCGCGATGGCCGCGTCGACCTCGCGTTCGCTGGCCCACGGCAGCGAGGAGACCACCTCACCGGTAGTCGGATTGACGGAGACGGCGTGCGTTGCAGATAAATTCATCATTATTCTCTCTCGTTGCTTGCGAAGTGTCCGTATTCTGGCTTACCTTTCCATTCATTGAAAATGAATAATATTAAGCAACGCATTCACAAAAGAAGAATATCATGGACCTGACTCAGCTAGAGATGTTTAACGCTGTCGCCAGCACCGGCAGCATTACCCAGGCGGCGCAGAAAGTGCATCGCGTGCCGTCCAACCTCACCACCCGCATCCGCCAGCTGGAGGCCGACCTCGGCGTTGAGCTGTTTATCCGCGAGAACCAGCGCCTGCGCCTGTCGCCTGCGGGACACAGCTTTTTGCGCTATAGCCAGCAGATCCTCGCCCTGGTGGACGAGGCGCGAATGGTGGTGGCGGGCGACGAACCCCAGGGGCTGTTTTCTCTTGGTTCGCTGGAGAGCACCGCGGCGGTACGGATCCCCAGCACTCTGGCCCACTTTAATCAGCGCTACCCGAAAATTCATCTGGCGCTCTCAACCGGCCCTTCCGGGACGATGATCGACGGCGTGCTGGAAGGCGCCCTGAGCGCCGCGTTTGTCGACGGCCCGCTGGTGCATCCGGGCCTGGAGGGGCTGCCGGTGTTCCCTGAAGAGATGATGATCGTCGCCCCCTACGGCCACGCACCCATCACCCGCGCCAGCGAAGTGAACGGGGCCAACGTCTACGCCTTTCGCGCCAACTGTTCCTATCGCCGGCATTTTGAGAGCTGGTTTCATGCCGACAGAGCGACCCCGGGCAGGATCCACGAGATGGAGTCTTACCACGGGATGCTGGCCTGCGTCATCGCCGGCGCCGGCCTGGCGTTGATCCCGCGCAGCATGCTGGAGAGTATGCCCGGCCATCAGCAGGTTTCCGCCTGGCCGCTGGCCGAAGAGTGGCGCTGGCTCACCACCTGGCTGGTGTGGCGCCGGGGCGCCAAAACCCGCCAGCTGGAGGCGTTTATAGCGCTGCTGAACGAAGATCGGCAAACAGTGGTTTCTCCATAAACACGCTGAGCGGATCGGGTTGATACGGCGCAAACGCGCAGCGGGTCTGGTAGCCGTTGCGCGTGTAGAGGGCGATGGCCGCATGCTGATGGATACCGGTCTCCAGGCGCAGGGTATGGCAGTCGCGCTGACGCGCTTTCGCTTCCAGCGCCGCCAGCAGCTTTTCTCCCAGCTGCTGGCCGCGGTGCTGGGGATCGATATAGACCCGCTTCATCTCGCCAAAGCCTTCCTCACTGAGAACAATAGCCCCGCAGCCAACGGCCTCGCCCTGCGGGCTGCGGATCGCCAGGGCGATGACCGTCTGCGGCGGCAGCTGGCTAAGGTCCAGCAGGTGGTTGCTCTCCGCCGGGTAGAGGGTCTCCTGCCAGGCGTCGAGGGCGGCAATCAGGGCGATAAATTCGGCGTCGGTAGGGGCGATGTCGGTGATGGTGTACATAGGTGAGCTCCTTTTTTACCCCACTGTAGCGCGGCCGGCGGCTTTTCCCGACATAGCATTAACTTATATTGCCGCCCGCCTATTGCGCTAACCAACTGAAACACAGTAATTTTATCCCCTGCTGTTCGTACTTGAGATCTGAATATGCACACCAAAGCCCGTAAAGTGATGATTATTGGCGCCGGCAATGTCGGCGCGTCGGCGGCCTACGCCCTGCTCAACCAGAGCATTTGCGAGGAGCTGATCCTCGTCGACCTTAACCAACAGCGCGCTGAGGCCCACGCTCAGGACCTGAGCGACGCCGCGGCCTACCTGCCGGGGATGATGACCATCTCCACCCGCGAGGCCAGCGACTGCGCCGATGTCGATATCGCGGTGATCACCGTCTCCGGCGGCGCGCTGCGCCCCGGCCAGAGCCGGCTGGATGAACTGACCTCCACCGCGAAGATTGTGAAGAGCATTGTGCCGACGATGATGGCCAACGGATTTAAGGGCATCTTTCTGGTGGCCACCAACCCCTGCGACATCATCACCTGGCAGGTATGGCAGCTTTCCGGCCTGCCGCGCAGCCAGGTGCTGGGCACCGGCGTCTGGCTGGATACCACCCGCCTGCGTCGCCTGCTGGCGCAGGAACTGGAGATTGGCGCCCAGAGCATCGACGCCTTTATCCTCGGCGAGCATGGCGATACCCAGTTTCCGGTGTGGTCGCACTCCTCGGTATATGGCACGCCAATCGCCGACCTCTACCAGCAGCGCACCGGCCTGCCGCTCGCTCGCGAGGCGATGGCTGACAAAGTGCGCAAGCTGGGATTTGAGATCTACGCGGGTAAAGGCTGCACCGAATATGGCGTGGCAGGGACCATCGCCGAGATCTGCCGCAATATCTTCACCGGCAGCCACCGCGCGCTGGCGGTCTCCTGCATTCTTGACGGCGAGTACGGGGTCAGCGGCGCGGCGGCTGGGGTGCCGGCGGTGCTGGCCCAGGGTGGCGTGAAGCAGATCATTGAACTGCAGCTGGCCGGCGAAGAGCAGGCGAAGTTCAGCCAGTCGATCGCGGTGATCAAGGCCAATATCGCCCGTCTGCCCTGACGGCAGCCTGCGAGTCAGTCGGCAATGATCAGCTGCGGGGAAAGGGTCTCCAGCGCCTCGCGGGTTTTATCCGGCAGGTGGGCGTCGGTGACGATATCGGTCAACGACGCCAGCGGAGCGATGTTGAACAGTGACCAGGCGCCGTATTTGGAGCTGTCCGCCAGCAGGATACGCCGCCGGGCATTGGCCATCAGATCGCGCTTCAGGGCGGCCTTTTCCTCCGTCGGGGCGGTGATCCCCTTCTCAAGGTCCCAGCCGTTGCAGCTGACGAAGGCGAGATCGGGCCAGATGGTCTGCAGCAGGCGGCGGCCGTGATCGCCGATGCACGACTGGCTGCTGTCATCGATGCGCCCGCCGATAATCGTCACTTCGATCTGCTTAAATTCCGATAGGAACAGCGCGATATGTAAATCGCTGGTGATCACCCGCAGCGGCAGATGGGTGATCTGCCGCGCCAGCTCAATCATGGTGGTGCCGGCGTCAAGCACAATGGCGTCGCCGGCTTTCACCAGCGCTGCCGCCGCACTGGCGATAGCCTGCTTCTCAAGCGGACTGCGCTGGGCTTTCTCCAGCGTCGTCGGCTGGGAAGGAATAAACCGGTTCAGCGTCACCCCGCCGTGCGTTCGGCTGATCACCCCTTCCTGATCGAGTTTGATCAGGTCGCGGCGAATGGTGGCCGGCGAGGCGTTGGTCGCCGCCACCAGCTGGTCGACTGTCACCAGATTATGGCTTTTCAGGAAGTCCATAATCTGCTCTAACCGGTTATATCCCTTCATGTTATTCCTGCGCGATGTGCATGGCGAGCTCAATGGAGGTTGCCATGCTCTCAGACTTCGCTTTACCTGTCCAGGCAATATCAAACGCAGTGCCATGATCCGCGGAGGTACGGATAAACGGCAGCCCGGCGGTAATATTCACCCCGTCATAGAATCCCAGCAGCTTCAGCGGAATATGCCCCTGGTCGTGATACATCGCCACCACCATGTCGTACATGCCTTCGTGACACTGCATAAACACCGTGTCCGGCGGACAGGGGCCGGTCACCTCCACTCCCTTCGCCCGCATGGCGGCGACCGCCGGGGCGACGATACGGATCTCTTCATCGCCAAACAGGCCGTTCTCCCCGGCGTGCGGGTTAACGCCGGCGACCGCGATGCGCGGACGTGGATAGCCGACGCGGCGCAGAAAGCGATCCGCCACGCCAATCACCGTCTCAATCCGCGGCTGGTTGAGGGTATCGAGGAACTGGCGCAAGGAAATATGGGTAGTGATATGGATAACCTTAAGCTTCTCGGTATAGAGCACCATGGCGTAATCGGTAGTCTGCGTCAGGTGGGCCAGCAGTTCGGTATGGCCGGGATAAGCGTGCCCGGCGAGATGCAGCGCCTCTTTATTCAGCGGCGCGGTAGCGATGGCCGCGACCGCGCCCTCCAGCGCCAGCGCGGTCGCCCGCCTGATGCAGCGAAACGCGAGATCCCCTGCCTGGGCCTGGACTTCGCCAGGGCGCAGCCCCTGCGGGTCGCTGAGTGGTTCATCAATGACGTTGATAGTCGCTGGGGAAAAACTCGCCTCGGCGGGATGGTCAATAATGCGCAGCTCCGCCCGCGGTGTGATATTTAGCGCCAGGATCCGCCGCAGCGTCTGCGCGCAGCCCACCACCACCACCGGCGCGCCGCTCAGCGCCCCCTCGGCGAGGGATTTGATAATAATCTCCGGACCAATCCCTGCCGGGTCGCCCATTGTCACTGCAATCATCTTAGACACTCAGTTTCTCCTCAATAAAATTCACAACATGTAACAGCGTGGTGTCGGTGCCGAATCCTCCGGCTTTGGTCATCACCGGCCGCGACCAGCGGCCGCCGAGAAAATGCCCGTATGGAACGCACTCCGCCACCCGGCCGCGGATCTGAAACCCTGTGGCGCCGAGCGCGTGCGCGACGGCGATGGCCACATCGCCGCCGGAAAGATACAGCGCGCCAGGGGAAGACTGCGCCACCGCCTGCGCCGTGACGTCGGCAAGCCAGGCGCAGATGTGCTCCCCGTAGGCGGCGCGGCTGAGGCCGCGTTCACGGCACCGGGCTTCAATCCCTTGCCGGACGGCGTGATTCGGGCGGGTGGTCACCACGCAGTGCTGGCCCTCGCGCAGCGCCCCGGCGATCCGTGAAGCTTCCTCCTTTGGCGATCCGCTAAAGGCCTGTTCGACATCAATTTCAATCACCCGTACTCGGGAATGGACCTGCAGCGCAGCAACCTGACGCTGCGCCATCTCGCTCATCGAACCGACCACCGCCAGCAGCGGGCCCTGCTCGCTGCGGCGCAGGCGGCGAGCCAGCGCCTCGCAGAGACCCGCCGAGCCGACCAGCAGGGTCTCCCGCGCATGGGGCGCAACGGCGTCGATCACCTGGTCCAGATGGCTGTCTTCCCAGGCGTCGACAATCAACACTCGCTTTTCCTCGCCCGCCGTCGCTAATGCCGCCGGAAGCTGGCCAGCGTTCAGGGTCAGACAGGGAAGACGGCTCTGCATAGCGATAATTTCGCTAATCTCCGCCCGGCTCACCGGCGTTTTCGGATCGCTGGCAAATTCGGTCTGATCGAGGGGCACGCCATGCACATAGCAGCGCCCGTCCCGGGTATGCCGCCCGGCTGCCGGATAAGCCGGGGCCACCACCGCCATCCGGCAGCCTTGCGCCGCCATCATTGCCTCCAGTTCGCCGCCGGGATTACCGCGCAGCGTGGAGTCGATCTTCTTTACCTGCCAGTGCGGGACGAATGTCGCCGCGCCGCGCAGCAGAGCGGCGACCTTGTCCGCCGCCGCGGCGGCGGTCATCGCCCTGCTGTCGCTGTTGAGAATTAATGCCCGGGCGGTTGATGGCTGTCCGGCGGTGAAGGCCACTTCCACCGACATACCCGCCTCCGCCAGGCTGACCCCGGCGTCATTGGCCCCGGTAAAGTCATCCGCCAGCACTAGCACTCTGTTATTGCCGTCGTTCATTGTCCTGCCTTGTAGTCGATAAAATCTTAAATTGATTATATTCAATCATATTTGATTAAATGTGAGCAAGCTCAAGTTATTAAGCTGCCGTATAAATTATAACTTTTCCCCATCAGACGAGTGGCAAGATTTATGAATGATTGAATTCAATCAATTACTACCAAGGAGAAACGCGTGGCGACGATACACAGCACAATCATCAGCGGGGCTGGCGCCTCATCGGCCCTGCTCCCGCTGCTGGCCGGTAAAACCTCAATCCTGCTGGTGACCGACAAGAACGTCGGGGCGCTGGAGGCAACCCAGGCGATTCATCGCCTGCTGGCGGCTGAAGGGCGTGAAGTTGAGGTCATTGACAGCGTGCCAGCGGAGCCCAACCATCACGATGTTACGCAGATCGTCAGCCAGCTGGGCGCCAGCCAGCCGCAGATGGTCGTTGGTATCGGCGGGGGGAGCGTACTGGATGTAGCAAAACTGCTGTCAGTACTTCTGCACCCTGAGGCGCCCTCGCTGACGTCCCTGCTGGCAGGCGAGCAGCCGCAACGACGAATTTGCTCATTGTTAATCCCGGCCACCGCGGGCACCGGATCCGAAGCGACGCCGAACGCCATTCTGGCGATCCCCGAGCAGCAGACGAAGGTGGGGATCATCTCCCCGGTGCTGCTTCCGGACTATGTCGCCCTGCTGCCGGAGCTGACCACCAGCATGCCGCCCAGCATCGCGGCGTCGACCGGAATCGATGCTCTGTGTCATCTGCTGGAGTGCTTTACCTCCACCGTCGCCAACCCGGTGAGCGATAACGCGGCGTTAATCGGTTTACACAAGCTGGTACGCCATATCGAGCGTTCGGTAAATCAGCCGCAGGATCTGACGGCGAAGCTGGAGATGCTCTGGGCCTCGTGGTACGGCGGCGCAGCGATCAACTATTCCGGCACTCACCTGGTGCATGCGCTCTCCTATCCGCTTGGCGGTACCTGGCACCTGCCGCACGGGGTGGCCAACGCCATTCTACTGGCGCCCTGCATGCGGGTGGTCCGCCCTCACGCGGTGGCGAAGTTCGCTCAAGTCTGGGACCTGATCCCCGATGCAGATCGCACGCTCAGCGCGGAAGAGAAATCCCATGCGCTGGTCGCATGGCTGGCGGCGCTGGTCAAACGACTGCCGCTGCCGGACAACCTGGCCGCGCTAGGCGTGCCTCAGGAGAGTA
Source organism: Klebsiella sp. KPN54798 (assembly GCF_021184225.1). NCBI lineage: Bacteria > Pseudomonadati > Pseudomonadota > Gammaproteobacteria > Enterobacterales > Enterobacteriaceae > Klebsiella > Klebsiella sp. KPN54798. The sequence goes on from NZ_CP089234.1 coordinate 2,780,078, forward strand.
TTTCCGCCCTCAGCGCAGCGGCGCAAAACGTCAAACGCCTGATGAACAATGCCCCATGCAGCGTCAGCCGCGAAGAGATCGCGGCCATCTACCAAACGCTGTATCCAGAACATGCCTAACAGGAGAAAGTTAAATGAGGAAAGCTATTAGCGGCGTACTCACCGCCATTGTCACTCCCTTTACCGCCGAGGGAGCGCTTAACCTGCCGGCGCTACGCCAGCAGGTGCAGCGCCAGCTCGCCGCAGGCAACGGTATTTTCTGCGGCGGCACCAACGGCGAGTTTTTTGTCCTCAATGAGGAAGAGAAGATCGCCATCGCCAGAACCTGCGTGGAAGAGGCGGCCGGTCGCGCGCCGGTGGTGGCCCATATTGGGGAGGTTTCCACCCGGGAGACGCGCCGGCTGGGCCAGCAGATCGCCCGCCTCGGAGTTGACGCGGTATCGGCCATTACCCCGTGGTTCGTGCCCTTGAAGCAGGAAGAGCTGATTAACCACTATACGGCGATCGCCGACGCGCTGAGCGTCCCGCTCTTTCTTTACAATATTCCCGCCCGCACCGGGAACACTATTGCCCCGGAGACCGCGCGCCAGCTGGCCCGCCACGAGAATATAGTCGGCATTAAGGATAGCGCCGGCAGCTACGACAGCCTGAAAGGCTTTCTCGACGCGGTGCGCGATATCGACGGTTTCGACGTTCTGAACGGGCCGGACTCGCTTATCCATCAGGGATTTGTCGACGGCTGCTCGGCCTGCATCTCGGGGCTTGCCAACGTCGCCCCCGCTGAAATTAACGCCATCTGGTCGCGCTTTCACGCCGGGGATATCGCCGGATCGCGCCAGGCCCAGGAGCAGGTAACGGGCCTGCGCACCGATCTGTATAAAGTGGCGTTCTCGCCTGCGGCGGTGAAGAAAGCCCTGCAGCTAATGGGTCACGAGGTGGGCGACAGCCGCTACGCGGTGCAGTTTAGTGACCACCAGCTGCAGCAGATTAAAAATATCATTAACACCTACCTTCACTAATTTACGTATCCGCCCCGGCCATCACTGGCTGGGGCAAGGTCTTGTATTTGCGACGCTCATTGTCGCCAGTAAACAGGAAACGGTTATGAAAGTAATTTGCACCTCGCCCTCATTCGCCAAATACGACGATGCGCCCATTTCGGCACTGAAAGAGGCCGATCTTGAACTGGTCATGTTGCCTGCCGATGCCTCTATAGAGATGCTGGCTCAGCATCTGCCTGATGCCATAGCGATGATTGTCGCCTTCACCGACATCAATGAATCGCTGCTGGCAAAGGCCCCGAGGTTAAAAATTGTCTGCAAACACGGCGTTGGTGTGGATAACATCGATCTTAACGCTACACGTCAGCGCAAAATTTTTGTCACTAACGTTCCTGATGCCAACAAGCATGCGGTGGCCGATTTTGCTTTTGGCTTAATTCTCAATACTGCCCGCCAGATTTGTCAGGCAATCAGTGAAACGAAAGCAGGCAACTGGCCTCGTATTTTTGCCACTGATGTGTATGGCAAAACCCTGGGGATCGTCGGTTTAGGCCATATCGGTAAGGAAGTGGCGCGACGTGCGCGCGGATTCAATATGCGAGTGCTCGCCACCGACGCCTGGCCAGACAGAGAATTTGCACAACAACACCAGATTGAATATGTCTCACTGGATACCCTGACGGCGCAAAGTGATTTTATTAGCCTGCATACCCCTTTAACCCCGGAAACTGAAAATATGTTTAATGCCGCCCGGCTACAGCAGATGAAATCAGGGGCATTCCTGATCAATGTTTCCAGAGGCGGTATTGTTGATGAACAAGCGTTGTATGAAGCACTAAAATCAGGACACCTCGCCGGAGCCGCAGCTGACGTTTTTCTCGAGGAACCTTGCGCTACGCACCCTTTATTTACCCTGGCGAATTTTGCGCCAACATCTCATATTGCTGGATATACGGATGGCGCAATTAGCAATATTAGCGCGCGCTGCGTCAACAATATTATTACCTGCGTCTGTCGTGGTGAACGACCTGAAAACATTATGAATTCGCTGTAAATAACGAGGTGGGAAGCATGCCATTCCCACCAATATAACGAACATCTACTTAGAGCCGAATATATGAACACGACAGCTAACACTACTCGTATTCGCTGGTGGATAGCCGGGTTAATGTGGTTGGCTATTGCCATCAACTATATCGACCGGACAGTATTATCTGCCGCAGCCCCACATTTAATCGATGAACTGAAACTCGACCCCGAAATGATGGGGTTTATCATGGCGGCTTTTTTTTGGTCATACTCGTTATTACAGATCCCCGCCGGATGGTTCGCCGATCGTTTTGGTCAGAAAAAAGGTCTTGGTTTAGCCGTCGCCTGGTGGTCAATTGCCACCTCGATGATGGGTGTTGCCACGGGTTTTAAATCACTTCTGGCACTGCGTCTGGCTTTAGGTGTTGGCGAGGCCGCCGCCTACCCCAGCAACGCTGGGATCACCGCACGCTGGTTTCCGGATAAAGAACGTGCCACCGTATCCGGACTCTTCGATAGTGCGTCAAAATTTGGCGGGGCGATTGCCATGCCGCTTATCGTCTGGATGATCTACACCTTTGACTGGCGACTGACCTTTTTGATTATCGGCAGTGTGGGCATTTTATGGGTTATCGCCTGGTATTTTATCTATGCTGAAAACCCGGAAGAACACAAACGCATCAGTCCTTCAGAAGTGCGTATTATTCGCGATGGCCAAAAACAACATCACGGCGACAAAACTGTATTGCCCATGAAATGGTATAAGCTCTTGCGTTATCGTAACATTTGGGCAATGTGCATCGGCTTTTTTACCATCAATTATACCTCCTATTTTTTTATTACCTGGCTTCCTACTTACCTGGTAAAAGAAAAAGGTATGGATTTTATTAAAATGGGAATGGTAGCCGCTCTGCCTTTATTATGCGGGATGGTTATTGAAGTTTTTGCTGGCTGGGCCTCGGATCGTCTGGTACATAAGAAAGTACTGTCTCTTACGGCCACCCGTAAACTGTTTTTGACTATCGGCTTGCTTATGGCACTTTGTATCGGCTTTGCACCATTTACCGACTCTGTGTTTATGACCGTCTTTCTCTTGTGTGTCGCGAAATCAGGCACGACGGTCGCCGCATCGCAGGTTTGGGCCTTACCGGGTGATGTTGCACCCAAAAATAGCGTCTCAATTGTCGCTGGGCTGCAAAATACGGTTTCGAATATGGGAGGCGCAGTCGGTCCGATCATTACGGGTGCGATCGTTGCTGCGACAGGCTCATTCAACTGGGCACTGATTTTCTCGGCCATTCTTGTCGTTATCGGGATAATCAACTACCTGTTCCTGATGGGTAAAATTGAACCTATCAATGACAAAGGTGGAAAATCACCCGTCCTTAATGCCGCAGAACAACATTAAGTCCAATCCGCCCGGTAGAGGACGCCACCGGGCGTAAACACATTGTTAACCTCGCAGGTAAACCGTTCCGCGCATATAGGTGGTGGCCTGGCCGCTAATCAGCACACGGTCGCCCTGCCACTGGCAGCGCAGGTCGCCGCCGCGAGCGGAGACCTGGCGCGCCATCATGGTGGTTTTCCCCAGCTTTTCGCCCCACCAGGGGATCAGCATGCTATGGGCGGAGCCGGTGACCGGATCTTCCGGCACCCCTTCTCCCGGGCAGAAGAAGCGGCTGACAAAGTCATACTCTTCATCCGGCGCGCTGGCGCAGATCATTTTGCCAAGCGTTCGCAGCCGCGCCATATCCGGTCGCACCGCTTCAACCTGCTGGCGATCCGCCAGCACCACCAGATAATCGCGTCCTTCCCGAACTTCAACGGCGGCCTCGAGTCCCAACCCGGTCAGCAGATCCGCCGGCGGGTTTTCCACCGGGGAGGTCGACCACGCCGGGAAATCGAGCGTCAGCCAGTCGCCATTACGGGTGACCCGCAGCTCACCAACAAAACGGGTGCTAAAGAGAATCGTCGCCGAAGGATGGTCGAGATATTCGAAAATAACGTGCGCAGCGGCGAGGGTCGCGTGGCCGCAGAGATTGATCTCAGCGAGTGTGGTAAACCAGCGCAGCTCATAGCCCTCGTCGGTACGGACAAAGAAAGCCGTTTCGGATTGATTATGCTGCTGGGCCATTTTCAGGAGCACATCGTCGGCTAACCACTCGCTGAGCGGGCAGACGGCCGCGGCATTGCCGCCAAAGTTTTTATCGCTGAAAGCATCGACCAGATAAAATTGAATTTCCTGCATACCCTGTCCTTACTTTTTTTACTTTCCTTCAACATGACATAAAAGCGCCCCCTTGACACTATCCATAGCAAAATTAATCGCTTAACCGCGGCCAGCCCCTTGCGATGAAATGAGACGCAGATCACAAAATGATTGTCTTTTCGCCAACAATCGTTTTAAGATCAGCGTCACATCTTTCCCTGAATCACCAGTCCAGAGCTTATGACTACGAATACGGTCTCACGCAAGGTAGCGTGGCTACGTGTCGTGACGTTGGCCATCGCCGCGTTTATTTTTAACACCACAGAGTTTGCCCCGGTCGGTCTGTTGTCGGATATTGCCGACAGCTTCGGCATGGAAACCGCCCAGGTGGGCATGATGCTGACCATCTACGCATGGGTGGTGGCGTTAATGTCGCTGCCGTTTATGCTGCTAACCAGCAAAGTGGAGCGCCGGCGCCTGCTTATCGGCCTGTTTATTCTGTTTATCGCCAGCCACGTCCTGTCGTTTTTTGCCTGGAATTTTGACGTGCTGGTGATTAGCCGCATTGGCATCGCCTTTGCGCATGCGGTTTTCTGGTCGATAACGTCGGCACTGGCCATCCGCATGGCCCCGCCGGGCAAACGGGCGCAGGCGCTGAGCCTGATCGCCACCGGTACCGCGCTGGCGATGGTGTTTGGTATTCCGATCGGGCGCATTATCGGCCAGTACTTTGGCTGGCGGATGACCTTCCTGGCGATCGGCCTCGGCGCGTTAGCCACCCTGGCCTGCCTCGTAAAACTGCTGCCGACCCTGCCGAGCGAACATTCTGGCTCGCTGAAAAGCCTGCCGGTGCTGTTCCGCCGCCCGGCGCTGGTCAGCGTGTACATTCTGACCGTGGTGGTGGTGACCGCTCATTATACCGCCTACAGCTATATCGAGCCCTTTGTCCAGACGGTAGCGGACCTGAGCGGCAACTTTGCCACCGTACTGCTGCTGATCCTTGGCGGGGCCGGTATTATCGGCAGCATTCTGTTCGGTAAGCTCGGTAACCAGCACGCGTCGGGGCTGATAAGCCTGGCGATTGCCCTGCTGCTCGCCTGCCTGCTGCTGCTGCTGCCGGCCTCGCATAACCCGCAGCACCTGATGCTGCTCAGCATCTTCTGGGGGGTGGCGATCATGATTATCGGTCTCGGCATGCAGGTGAAAGTGCTGGCCTCCGCTCCGGATGCCACCGACGTCGCCATGTCTCTGTTCTCGGGCATCTTTAATATCGGCATAGGCGCCGGGGCGCTGGTCGGCAGCCAGGTGAGTCTGCATCTTTCCATGGCCTCCGTCGGCTACGTCGGCGCCATTCCGGCGCTGGTCGCGCTGGTCTGGTCGCTGATGATATTCCGTCGCTGGCCGGTATCGCTGGAAGACCATCAGCCGCACCACTCCTGATTCCGTCGCACAAAAAAGCCCGCCGGTATCGCGCCGGCGGGCTTTTTTTCTCTGCGCATCGCGGGCGGTCAGGGATGCCAGGTCGAAATGATCTCCAGCACGCCGTTAATAATAAACTGCACGCCCATGCAGACCAGCAGAAAGCCCATCAGTCGCGAGATGGCCTCGATGCCGCCTTTGCCAACCAGACGCATAATCGCGCCGGAACTGCGCAGACAAGCCCACAGAATCACCCCTAACAGCAAAAAGATGATCGGCGGCGCCGCCAGCACCACCCACTCCGGGAAGTCCACGCCGTGCTTAACGGTCGAGGCGGAGCTAATAATCATCGCGATGGTGCCCGGACCGGCGGTGCTTGGCATCGCCAGCGGCACAAAGGCGATATTGGCGGTCGGTTCATCCTGCAGTTCTTCCGATTTGATCTTCGCTTCCATCGAATCGTGGGCTTTTTGCTGGGGAAACAGCATGCGGAAACCGATAAAGGCCACAATCAATCCGCCGGCGATACGCAGCCCAGGTATTGATATGCCGAATGTATTCATCACCACCTGACCGGCATACCACGACACCATCAGGATGGCGAAGACATACACCGATGCCATTAACGCCTGTTTATTACGCTCGGCGTTGTTCATATTACCGGCCAGGCCAAGGAACAGCGCCACGGTTGTGAGTGGATTCGCCAGCGGTAAAAGCACCGCCAGGCCGAGCCCTATTGCTTTAAACAAATCGAACATAGTTAATTAAAGTCCCGTTAATATTCATTTTTTAAGAATGGTTTCATTCCGTGAGTATATCGGCTTCAACAAATTTGACGCCAGCCTGCTGATAAATCACTTCTGCAAAAAAATAACAAGCGTTAGAAAAATCATAAAGAGTGACCCACATCGTACTTTTCCATTTTAGCAAATCGTGGCATCGGCCAATTCATAATGTTGACTTATGATTGCCTGGGCAATAGTATCACTTGCAACTAATTACTTGCCTGGGCAACCATTATGAAAAGTACCAGCGACCTGTTTAATGAAATGATCCCGCTGGGCCGCTTGATCCAGATGGTTAACCAGAAAAAAGATCGCCTGCTCAATGACTACCTCTCACCTATGGATATTACCGCGACCCAGTTTCGCGTGCTCTGCTCCATTCGTTGCGAAGTATGTATTACCCCCGTTGAGCTGAAAACCGTGCTTTCCGTCGACCCGGGCGCGATGACGCGCATGCTCGACCGCCTGGCGTGCAAAGGCTGGATTGAACGGTTACCCAACCCCGCTGACAAGCGCGGCGTGCTGGTGCAGTTGACGCCGGACGGCGCAGCCCTTTGCGAGCAGTGTCATCAGGTTGTGGGTCAGAAGTTACACCAGGAGTTAACGAAAAATCTGTCGGCGGACGAAGTCGCCATGCTTGAGCAACTGCTCAAGAAGGTCCTGCCGTAAAAATAAGAAGAGGTAAGATGATGTCCAGACGTAATAATGACGCCATCACTATCCATAGTATTTTGTCGTGGATCGAGGATAACCTGGAATCGCCCCTGTCGCTGGAAAAAGTGTCTGAGCGCTCCGGTTACTCTAAGTGGCACCTGCAACGTATGTTTAAGAAAGAGACCGGCCATTCCCTCGGCCAGTACATCCGCAGCCGCAAGCTGACGGAGATTGCGCAGAAGCTCAAGCAGAGCAATGAGCCAATCCTGTACCTGGCGGAACGCTATGGTTTCGAGTCGCAGCAGACCCTGACGCGAACGTTCAAGAACTATTTCGATGTTCCGCCCCACAAGTATCGCATAACGAATGTACCTGGCGAATCCCGCTATCTACATCCGCTAAATAACTGATGTTAATCGCCTGCACTATAAAAGACGTATTGAGGAAATCATGAAACTATTCGCTGCCGCAGCTATCGTACTCTTGTCGCTGGCCTCCAGCCTCAGCTATGCGGAGCAAAACACCACGCCGGTGCGTCAAAACCAGCGTGATACAATGATTATCCCTTCCGAACATAATGATTCGCCGTTTGATTTCAATCATATGGCGGCTGGTAATGATAAATCTGACGAACTTGGCGTGCCGTACTATCAGCAGCACGACCTGTGATGCCATTACACGCATAATTGTGTATAGCCCCGTCTCCGGGGCTTTTTTTTATCCGCGCGCCATGCCAGGCCGCACCAAACGTAAGCCAAAGATATTAATGTAGAGCCCGGCCATAATCAGCACCGCCCCGGTGAGCTGCAGTCCGCTCAGCGTCTCCCCGAGCAGCAGCGCAGCGCTGGCCATTCCCACCACCGGCACCAGCAGCGACAGCGGCGCCACCCGCCAGGTTTCATACCGCCCCAGCAGCGATCCCCAGATGCCATAGCCGACGATAGTGGCGATAAACGCCAGATAAAGCAGCGACAGTATCGTTAGCAGATCGATGTGTTGCAGACTCGCCAGCATGGTCTGCGGGCCATCGATCAACAATGAGGCCAGCATAAACGGCAGCACCGGGATCAGCGCGCTCCAGACCACCAGCGACATGATTGGCGGCCGGCTCGCCTGGGACATGATTTTCTTGTTGAAAATATTGCCGCAGGCCCAGCTGAGCGCCGCCGCGAGGGTCAGCATAAAGCCCACCAGCGGCACATGCTCCCCGCCAAGGCTGCCCTCCACCAGCACCAACACGCCAAAGATCGCCAGGGCGATCCCCGCCAGCTGCTTGACCTGCAGACGTTCGCCAAAGACGAAGGCGCCAAGGATGATGGTGAAGAAGGCTTGCGCCTGCAGCACAAGGGAGGCCAGCCCGGCCGGCATACCCAGGCCGATAGCGCAGAACAGAAAGGCGAACTGACCGAAACTTATGGTCAGGCCATAGCCCAGCAGCAGGCGCAGCGGAATAGCTGGCCGGGCGACAAACAGCAGCGCCGGGAAGGCGACCAGCATAAAGCGCAGCCCCGCCAGCATCAGCGGCGGCATATTGTGCAACCCCAGCTTAATCACCACAAAGTTAAGCCCCCACACCACCACTACCAGCAGCGCCAGTAGTCCATCTTTCCTCGTCATACCCCTGCCTCTGTCGTTATTGGAATTTTTGTGAACAAAATCAAAGTAGCGAAAAAGCGGCCGCCGGGATAGATCATTATTTTTGGCAGGCCCGGAAGTGCGCCCGTCGACCGCGATGACCTGTACAAGGCGTAATGGCCGTGTTATTTGTGATCGAAGACATAAAATTATAACAACATGACAGGCAAGGAAATCATGATCACCACTCTCCGGCGCTCCACCATCGCGCTGCTGGCATCGTCGTTACTGTTGACTATCGGCCGCGGGGCCACACTGCCGTTTATGACCATCTATCTCACCCGACGCTTTCAGCTGGAGGTGGATGTGATTGGCTATGCCCTGTCGCTGGCGCTGGTGGTTGGGGTGTTGTTCAGCATGGGTTTTGGCATCCTCGCTGACAGGTTCGATAAAAAGCGCTATATGGTGTGGTCAGTGCTGGTGTTTATTCTCGGCTTCAGCGCAATACCGCTGGTCAATAACGCCCCCCTGGTGGTGATCTTCTTTGCACTGATCAACTGCGCCTACTCGGTCTTTTCCACCGTCCTGAAAGCCTGGTTCGCCGACCGGCTGACGGCAGAGAAAAAAGCGCGCATCTTCTCGCTGAACTACACCATCCTCAACATCGGCTGGACCGTTGGGCCGCCCATCGGCACCCTGCTGGTAATGCACAGTATCAATTTGCCGTTCTGGCTGGCGGCCGCCTGCGCCGCCTTTCCGCTGGTGTTTATTCAGCTGTTTCTTCAGCGGGATGGCGCCGCCGCGGCCCAGCCGGGCGCCGCGCCCTGGTCGCCTTCGGTGTTGCTGCGCGACCGGGCGCTGCTGTGGTTTACCTGCTCCGGGCTGCTGGCCTCCTTCGTCGGCGGCGCCTTCGCCTCCTGTCTCTCGCAGTATGTGCTGGTGGTCGCCAGCAGCGATTTCGCCGAGAAAGTGGTGGCCGTGGTGCTGCCGGTCAACGCCGCGGTGGTGGTTGCTCTGCAGTATGCGGTTGGCCGGCGGCTGAGCGCGAGAAATATCCGCCCGCTGATGACCTTCGGCACCGTCTGCTTTGTGATCGGCCTTGTGGGCTTTATGTTCTCTGGCGCCAGCCTGTGGGCGTGGGGGATCTCGGCGGCGATCTTCACCCTCGGGGAAGTGATTTATGCCCCCGGGGAGTATATGCTGATTGACCATATTGCCCCGCCGGGGATGAAGGCCAGCTACTTCTCCGCCCAGTCGCTGGGGTGGCTGGGGGCGGCATTCAACCCGATGCTGACGGGGTTGATCCTCACCCATCTGCCGCACTGGTCGCTTTTTGTCATTCTTATCGTGGCGATTGTCGCCGCCTGGCTGATGATTTTTCGCGGGATCAATGCCCGCCCCTGGCAACCGGATTCTCCGCTGGCCAACGCCTGACGCCAGCTGGCATGCGGCTGTCAGGTTGCTGTCGGGCCGTTGTCGGGTCGCTGTCGTGGTGGCTGGCGGCCCGGTTCACCATACTCCATCACAGGTTTACATCCGCAGAACGTTATGGAGCATACGAATATGAACAGCAACAATCAGGTCAAACAATTACGGCTGCAGCGCGCCTGGTCCCAGGAGCAGCTGGCCGAAATGGCGGGTCTCAGCGTCCGCACGATCCAGCGCATTGAGAATGGCGAACGCCCGGGGCTGGAAACCCTCAGCGCCCTCGCCGCGGTCTTTGAAGTGACGGTGGCCGAGATCGGCGGCGAAGCCCGGCGGGAAGACGCGCCGGGCCAGGAAGCCTCACTGGATCTGCGCATAGAGGAAGCCAAAGCGCGGGTGCATCAGGAGAGCCGCTTTTTCCGTTCGCTGTCGGTGGCGCTGGTGGTTTGCGTGCTGCTGGCGGTGCTTAACCGCTTCACTAATCCACAGTACTACTGGTCCGGCTGGGTCGCCCTGATCTGGGGCGCCCTGCTGGTGGTGAGAGGATTACGCCTGTTCGTGTTCGGCGAATGGATTAAAAACTGGCGCCAGGCGCGCCTGCAGCGGCTGCTGCGCAAATAGGCCGCAAACCGGCGGCGCGACCGCCGCCGGCATGGTCAGATGGTCACCATCGCGCGCACGCCGTCGCTCTCCATATCACCACCCTTGCCTTGCTGGACGATGGCGCCGCGCGACATCACCAGGTAGTGGTCCGCCAGTCCGGCGGCAAAGTCATAGAACTGCTCCACCAGCAGGATCGCCATGTCTCCGCGGCTCGCCAGCTGGCGGATCACCTCGCCAATCTCTTTGATGACCGAGGGCTGGATCCCCTCGGTGGGTTCATCAAGGATCAGCAGCTGTGGGCGGCTGGCCAGCGCGCGGCCGATCGCCAGCTGCTGCTGCTGGCCGCCGGATAAGTCACCGCCTCGCCGCTGCTTCATGGTCCTGAGCACCGGGAAAAGCTGGTAGATCTCCTCCGGCACCTGCTGCGCTTCGCGGGCGGGAAAGCGCGACAGCCCCATCAGCAGGTTTTCTTCCACCGTCAGGCGCGGAAATATCTCGCGCCCCTGGGGAACGTAGGCGACCCCGGCCTGCACCCGCTGGTGCGGTTTGCGATGGGTGATGTTCTGATCCTGCCAGCGTACCTCACCGCTGCGCGCCGGGATCAGCCCCATCAGGCATTTCAGCAGCGTGGTCTTACCGACGCCATTGCGCCCCAGCAGGCAGGTGACTTCGCCCTGGCGGGCGGAAAAATCCACCCCGCGTAAAATATGGCTGCCGCCGTAGTATTGATGTAACTGACTCACCTGTAACATTGGCGCTCCTTAACGTCCCAGATAAACTTCAATGACCTGCTCATTGGCCTGCACCTCCCGCAGCGCTCCCTCCGCCAGCACCTGGCCCTGATGCAGGACCGTCACCCGGTCGGCGATGGTCTCGACAAATCCCATGTCGTGCTCCACCACCATCAGGGAGTGCTGTCCGGCCAGGGTACGAAACAGCTCCGCCGTATACTCCGTTTCCGCATCGGTCATGCCGGCCGCCGGCTCATCAAGCAGCAGCAGATGCGGCTCCTGCACCAGCAGCATGCCGATCTCAAGAAACTGTTTCTGACCATGGGACAGCAGACCGGCCTGGCGGTAGCGCTCGCCGTCAAGACGCAGCAGGCGCAGCACCTCATTCAGCCGATCGTCCTGTTCGCTGCTCATCCGGGCGCGCAGGCTGGCCCACACCGATTTATCCCCCTTCATCGCCAGGGCGAGATTTTCCGCCACCGTCAGCGCTTCGAAGACCGTCGGCTTCTGAAACTTGCGCCCGATGCCCTGGCGGGCGATGGCCACCGGGTCAAGAGTGGTCAGATCCACCGACTGGTCATAGAGCGCTTTGCCGCTCTGCGGCCGGGTCTTGCCGGTGATCACGTCCATCAGGGTGGTCTTGCCCGCCCCGTTGGGGCCGATCACACAGCGCAGTTCGCCGACGCCTATCGCCAGCGACAGATCCGTCAGCGCCCGGAAACCGTCAAAGCTGACGTTGATGTTCTCCAGCTGCAGCACCGGATCGGTTTGTTCGCGAAAGCGATCGCCGGGCAGCTGGCGGGTAAATAGTCCTTCATCCGGTTGCATTAGCGGTCTCCTCGACGCAGCAGGCCCATCACCCCGCGGGGTAAAAACAGGGTCACAATGATGAAGATGAGGCCGAGAAACAGCTGCCAGTACTCTGGCATCGCCACGGTGAAAATGCTTTTCGCACCGTTGACCAATCCGGCGCCAAGCACCGGGCCAATCAGGGTGCCGCGCCCGCCGAGCGCCACCCAGATGGCGGCCTCGATGGAGTTGGTCGGCGACATTTCGCTGGGGTTGATGATCCCCACCTGCGGGACATATAACGCCCCCGCCAGACCGCAGAGCACCGCCGACAGCGTCCACACCAGCAGCTTGAAGCCGCGCGGGTCGTACCCGCAGAACATCAGTCGGTTTTCGGCGTCACGCACCGCGGTGAGGATCCGGCCAAACTTACTCTGCGCCAGCGCCGCGCCCAGCCACAGCGTCAGCAACAGCAGCAAAACCGTGGCCATAAACAGGCTGGCGCGGGTGCCGGTGGCGGTGACAGGAAAGCCCAGCAGCGTGGTAAAACCGGTGAAGCCGTTATTCCCGCCAAACCCGGTCTCGTTGCGAAAGAACAGCAGCATACCGGCATAGGTCAGGGCCTGGGTCATGATCGAGAAATAGACCCCTTTGATCTTCGAGCGAAAGGCAAACCAGCCGAAAACCAGGGCCAGCAGACCGGGAACCAGCACCACCAGCGCCATCGCCCAGGCGAAATGCTGCGTGCCCCACCAGAACCAGGGCAGCTCGCTCCAGGAGAGAAAAGACATAAACGCCGGTAGACCGTCCCCCGCCGCCTGGCGCATCAGGTACATCCCCATGGCGTACCCGCCGAGGGCAAAGAAAATCCCGTGCCCCAGCGACAGCATACCCGCGTAGCCCCAGACCAGATCCAGCGCCACCGCCACAATGGCGTAGCAGAGGATTTTGCCGCTCAGCGTCAGCAGCCAGCTCGGCACCGCCAGCGGATGCGAGGCCGGCAGCAGCGCCAGGAATGGCATACACAGCAGCCCCAGCACCAGCAGGATCCCCAGCCAGCGCAGAGGCCGCGGCGCGCGCTGCGCCAGCGTTAAGGTGATTGGTTGGCTCATTAGTCAATAACCCTCCCTTTCAGCGCGAACAGACCCTGCGGGCGTTTCTGAATAAACAGAATAATCATCACCAGGATCAGGATCTTGCCCAGCACAGCGCCCATTTGCGGTTCGAGAATTTTGTTGAAAATGCCCAGCCCAAAGGCCGCCGCCACGCTGCCGGCCAGCTGGCCGACGCCGCCGAGCACCACCACCAGAAACGAGTCGATGATGTATCCCTGACCTAGTTCAGGCCCGACGTTGCCAAGCTGCGACAGCGCCACGCCGCCCAGCCCGGCAATACCAGAGCCGAGGCCAAAGGCCAGCATATCCACCCGCCCGGTAGGCACGCCGCAGCAGGCGGCCATCGCCCGGTTCTGCGTCACGGCGCGGACGTTCATCCCCAGACGGGTACGGTTCAGGATGAGCCAGGTAAAACACAGCACCAGCAGGACGAACGCCAGCACCGCCAGCCGGTTGCACGGCAGGATCAGGTTCGGCAGGACCTGCACGCCGCCGGAGAGCCAGGCCGGGTTTGCCACCTCCACGTTCTGCGCGCCAAACAGCATCCTCACCAGCTGGATAAGCATCAGGCTGATCCCCCAGGTGGCGAGCAGCGTTTCCAGCGGCCGACCATACAGATGACGAATAATGGTGCGCTCCAGCGCCATGCCGATCCCGGCGGTCACCAGAAACGCCACCGGCAGCGCGACCAGCGGATAAAAGGCAAGCCATTGCGGCGCGAGCTGCGCCAGCGCCTGCTGTACCAGCCAGCAGCTGTAGGCGCCGATCATTAACATCTCACCGTGGGCCATGTTAATCACCCCCAGCAGGCCATAGGTGATCGCCAGCCCCAGCGCGGCCAGCAGCAGCACCGATCCCAGTGACAGCCCCATAAAGGCCTGGCCCAACAGATCGCCGAGCAGCAGACGATGTTTGATCTTTTGCAGGCTATCGCTGGCCGCCTCGCGCACCGCCGCATCCGGCTCATGCTGGGCATCGGTAAAGGGGATCAGCAGCGCCTGGGTTTCCGGGTCCGCGGAATGACCGAGCAGCGTCACGGCGGCCAGCCGCGCGCTGGCTTCAGGCTGAGTGAGCTGCAGGCGCGCCAGCGCCACCTCCAGCAGGCCCCGCACCTTATCATTGGTTTCCGCCTGCAGCCGCTGTTGCAGCAGCGCGGCCATGGCCGGGGTCGCTTCCCGCTGTAGCGTTCGTGCGGCGGAAGCTCGCTCTGTGACGTTGTCACTTAAAATAAGGTGGCTGGCCAGCGCGCCGGCAGCCAGATTGCGCAGCCGGTTGGTCAGACGGACCGGCCGGGTTTCGCCCTGCGGCGCGGCGACAGCGCCCAATGGCTGTAATCCGCCCAGTCGGGTGCGGAAAGCATGTTTTCCGTCGTCCATCACCAGGCTCTCGGTGGTCAACGCCCGCAGCAGCGGCAGACGATCCGCCTGCGGCGCTGCCGCCCACTGGCTCAACAGCTGCGCCTGCTGGCTGCGACTGGCGGCAACGAAGTCGTCCGCCTCCGCGGCCTGCGCCCGCCATGGCAGCAAGGTCAGCAATAGCGCCAACACATTCATGAGACGCAATGCGTTCATGTCGTTCTCCTCTGGTCAGCGGCCGACGGGCGCTATGCTCCAGCCCCGCCGGCCGTGGCGCTTACTGGCTGACGGTTCTCACCGGATGGTCAGGTTTCTTATCGTTACCGGGGATCCACGGACTCCACGGCTGCGCGCGAACGGGCTCATCGGTCTGCCAGACCACGTTGAACTGGCCGTTGCCTTCAATTTCACCGATCATCACCGGCTTATGCAGATGGTGGTTGGTGGCATCCATGGTCAGGGTAAATCCGGACGGCGCGTTGAAGGTCTGCCCGGCCATCGCCTCGCGTACTTTGTCAACATCGGTGGTGCCCGCTTTGGTCACCGCCTGCGCCCACATATGCAGGCCCACCCAGGTCGCTTCCATCGGATCGTTGGTCACCACCGTATCGGCATTCGGCAGCTTGTGCGCTTTGGCATACGCGCGATAATCGGCGACAAAGGCTTTGTTGGTCGGATTATCGACGGACTCAAAGTAGTTCCATGCCGCGAGGTTGCCGACCAGCGGTTTGGTATCGATGCCGCGCAGCTCCTCTTCCCCCACCGAGAACGCCACCACCGGTACATCGGTCGCTTTCAGACCCTGGTTAGCCAGCTCTTTGTAGAACGGTACGTTGGAATCGCCATTGATGGTGGAGACCACTGCCGTTTTGCCACCGGCGGCGAATTTTTTGATATTGGCGACGATGGTCTGGTAATCGCTGTAGCCGAACGGGGTGTAGACCTCCTCGATATCTTTGTCCTGGATCCCTTTGGCATGCAGAAAGGCGCGGAGGATCTTGTTGGTGGTGCGCGGATAGACGTAGTCCGTCCCCAGCAGAAAGAAACGTTTAGCGCCGCCGCCGTCCTCGCTCAGCAGGTATTCCACCGCCGGGATAGCCTGCTGGTTAGGCGCCGCGCCGGTATAGAAGACGTTGGGGGACATCTCTTCCCCTTCGTACTGCACCGGGTAGAACAGCAGGCCGTTCAGTTCCTCAAACACCGGCAGGACCGATTTACGCGAGACCGACGTCCAGCAGCCAAACACCACCGCCACTTTATCCTGGGCCAGCAGCTGGCGCGCCTTCTCGGCAAACAGCGGCCAGTTGGAGGCCGGGTCGACCACCACCGGCTCCAGTTTCTTGCCCAGCACCCCGCCTTTGGCGTTGATGTCGTCGATGGCCATCAGCGCGACGTCTTTCAGCGGCGTTTCGGAAATCGCCATCGTCCCGGAGAGCGAATGCATGATCCCGACTTTGATGGCGTCGGCGGCATAGGCCTGAAAGGAGAGACCCATAGCCATAACAGAGGCGGAGAGTGCAAAAGCTTTTAATAACGTTCTACGTTGCATGATTCACTCCTGAGTAGCGCAAAAAATAAAGAATTAACAGCTAACCAGAGGTGATAAGGCAAAAAAGGTGCCAGGTTGTGAAAACAGCAGGATGCGGAGCAGGTGGGCGATAGTGGCGAAGAGGATGGCAGCGTTGCCTCATCACGGTGCAACGCTGCGCTAAGAAAGCAATTACCAGACGTCGGCGGCGATGGAGGTCACCAGACGGACCTTTTGCCATTGTTGGTCTTCGCTGAGGGCATTCCCCTCTTCAGTGGAGGCGAAACCGCACTGCGGGCTGAGGCAGATCTGCTCGAGCGGCACATACTGCGCAGCCTCGGCGAGTCGCGCTTTTACCCCCTGCGGATTCTCCAGCTCGCCGTTTTTGGTGGTGATCAGCCCGAGGACCACCTGCTGATGGCCGGGACGAATAAAGCGCAGCGGCGCGAAATCCCCGGAGCGGTCGTTGTCGTACTCCAGGAAGAAGGCATCGACATTAACGCTGCCAAACAGCACCTCGGCAACCGGCTCGTAACCGCCTTCCGAGATCCAGGTTGAACGGAAGTTACCCCGGCAGACGTGCAAGCCCACCGTCAGATCGGCCGGCTTACCCTCCAGCGCCTGGTTCAGCACCCGGGCATAAATACGCGCCAGCGCATCCGGATCCTCGCCGCGCTCACGTACCTGCTGGCGCTGGGCATCGGAGCACAGATAGGCCCACACGGTATCGTCCAGCTGCAGATAGCGGCAGCCGGCGTCATAAAACGCGCGGATGGCGTCGCGCCAGGTGGTGGCCAGATCGTCGAAGTAGTCGCTAAGATCCGGGTAGACCGTGGCATCAATATCTTTCCGCCCGCCGCGGAAGTGCAGCACGCTCGGGCTGGGAATGGTCATCTTCGGCTGCGCGTCGCCGCTGATGCTTTTCAGATAGCGGAAATCCTCCAGCATCGGGTGGTCGCCAAACGCCAGCTTGCCGGTGACGCGAACGCCGTGCGCTTTGGTCTGCACGCCGTTGAACTGGATCCCCTGCTCGGCATCGTAACGTTCAACGCCCTGCAGGCCATCGAAGAAATCGAAATGCCACCATGCGCGACGAAACTCACCGTCGGTGACCACATGCAGGCCGCAGTCGCATTGCTGCTGAACCAGATGACGGATCGCGTTATTCTCAATCTCGCGTAGCTGAGCGGCGTCGATAATCCCCTCAGCCAGCTGCTGACGCGCCTGTTTAATGCTGTCCGGGCGCAAAAAACTGCCGACGATGTCTGCGCGGAACGGGGCCTGTTGACGTTGCATGCTGTCTCCTTAGCGGTGGGCGCGTTAGTTGCCCACCGTGATAGTTCATTATTTGAATTTTTAGACTTCTGGATGGCTATATGTCCAGATACTGGCATGCAGAGTGGTGGGTCGCAAACGAGAATATTTCATGGTACATGAAAAATTTTCATTTACCGGAAACAAACGCATAGCCCTCATCTTCCCAGCCGGTGAGTCCGCCGAGCATCATTTTCACCGGCCGCCCCAGCTCGGCCAGCTTCAGCGCGGCAACGTCAGCGCCGTTGCAGTGCGGCCCGGCGCAGTAGACCACAAAGAGGGTCTCCGCCGGCCAGGCCGCCATTCGCTCGGCGGTGATCTGGCTGTGCGGGAGATGCTGCGCGCCTGGCAGGTGACGTCTGGCGAAAGCTTCCTCGCTGCCGACCACGTGCAGCAGGACAAAGTCGACCTCGCCGGCACGCTGGGCGCTGTGCACATCGGCGCAGTCGGTCTCAAGATGCAGCTTATGGCTGAACCAGCGGATAGCCTCAGCGGAGGTGGCAGGGGGAAATTGGGTTACTACACTCATGGCGTCTTCTCCTTGTCTGTGATAACACTACTTTACTGACGCCCATCACCTTGATCTGCCGACAACCATGACAGAAAACGCTAACATCCTGACAACCCCTTCTGTGACACCGTCACGTCATCAGGTGGTCGCCCTCGCCTACGATGGCCTGTGCACCTTTGAGTTTGGCGTAGCCGTGGAGATCTTCGGCCTGCCGCGCCCGGAAATGGGCGACAACTGGTACCAGTTCGCCGTCGCCGCCGTCGATGAAGGGCCGCTGTGCGCCACCGGCGGCATCCGCCTGATGACCGACGGCGGTCCTGAACTTCTCGCCCAGGCGGATACGATTGTGATCCCCGGCTGGCGCGGCGTCGACGCCCCGGTCCCCGAGGCGCTGTGCGCCGCGCTGGCTTCCGCCCACGCCCGCGGATGTCGGATTATTTCTATCTGTTCCGGGGTGTTCGTTCTCGCCGCCGCCGGGCTGCTCAATGGCCGCCAGGCGACAACCCACTGGCGCTACACCGCGGCGCTGCAGTCCCGTTTTCCGCAGATCCAGGTGGTGGAGGACGTCCTTTACGTGGGCGATGCTTTGCTGATGACTTCCGCCGGCAGCGCGGCGGGGATCGACCTTTGTCTGCATCTGGTGCGTGAAGATTTCGGCAGCGAAGCCGCCAACGTCGTCGCCCGCCGCCTGGTCGTCTCTCCCCATCGCGACGGCGGTCAGGCGCAGCATGTCCTGCGCCCGGTAGCCCGCAGCCGGGAGAGCCTGCGCCTCGGTCAGCTGTTTGACTATCTGCACCAGCATCTTGCCGCCAGCCATACCGTCGCTTCCCTCGCCCAGCGCGCCGGCATGGGGACGCGCACCTTTTTGCGCCGCTTTGAGGAGGCCACCGGTAAAACGCCCGCCCGCTGGCTGCTGGAGGAACGACTGCTGCGCGCCCGCCAGCACCTGACGGAGAGCACGATGGGCATCGATCAGATCGCTGAGCGCTGCGGGTTTGCCAGCGCCGGCACCCTGCGCCACCATTTTCGCCAGCACTTCGCGCTCAGCCCGCTGCAGTACCGTAAACAGTTTACGCCTTCTCCGATTGCAAAATCGTCGCAGCCACGGACAATAGACGGCCACAGTAAACCGGTCGCCAGGAGGGTCGATGATGAAGAAAGAGTGTCGGGTAGTGATCTATAAAGAGGGGCTGCTGGGCAGTCTGTTTTTTGGCGAAGCCAAGGCCGACCCTGACAAAATGAGCCAGTTTCTCAGCAGCTATACCCGTGAGGGATGGGAAGTGAAAACCATGTCGGTGGAGCGCCGCCGTACCGCCCTGTTCTGGTCGCGGGAAGCGTATCTTTTCGTGCTCGAACGCCCCCTCTGACAGCCTGCGCCTGGTTTACACGTTTAAGCCAGGCGTTTCTAAGCGTCACCTTTCAGGGCTGACGGATATAGCCCTGCTCCTGCATTTTCTGCATGCCTTCCTCGCTGGCGCAGACCATGCCGGTAGTCAACATGGCAAAGCCAAAGCGCTGATAAAACGTAATTTTATCGGCCACCGCATAGATAAATATTTTGCCAAAGGGCAGGAGTTGCTCCCGGATGGCCAGCATCAGCTGTTGCCCGTAGCCCTGTCCCTGACGAGCGGGGACGATCGCCACATCCGCCAGATAGCTGCTCCAGGTGCAGTCGCTGATGGCTCGCGCCACGGCAATCAGCTGACCGTTCTCATAGCCAAACCAGCAGAAGGTGCTCTGGCGGAACGCCTGCTCCAGTTGCTGAACATCACGCTCATTCAGCCCGGCCTCGGCGATGATCGTTCGCACTCGCTGCCAGTCCACCCGCGCGATCGCCTCTTTACCCTCAATCACCATCATGACCTTGTCTCCCGTCGTCTCCCGGAAGCAAGATCTAGCATGCCGCGGCAGGATATGCCAGATGGAAAGCCGGACTGAAGCAGTCGGTACAGGGTGGAAGGGGCAAAAAAAAACCGCCATATGACTGGCGGTAAATCAATGCTTGCATGGATAGATTGTGTTTTGCATTTTTCGCAGACAGATAAGCTTTACCTCTCTACGTTTGCTGCCGAAGTTAGCATGCTCAACTTCAATAAAGCCTCAACGACCAGCAGCTAAAGCTTCTCCACCAGCGCTTTCAGCTGCGCCAGGGTCTGCTGCCGGTCCTCCGCGGCGGCGACAGGCCAGGCCGACTGGCGCACGATGAGCCGGGTCGGCAGCAGCTCGCGGATCCGCAGCTGCGGGGCCGCCATCAGGGCAATCAGCCGCTCCACCGCCCTTTTGCCCAACAGATCGAAGTCCTGCGCCACCGTGGTGAGCGGCGGCTGGAAGTAAAGGCTGTCGGCGGTGTCATCGTAGCCGGTCACCGATACTGCCCGGCTGCCGCTGCGATTGAGCTGGGCCAGCGCGCTGAGCACGCCGAGCGCCATCTGATCGTTTGCCACCACTATGGCGCTGATCCGCGGCTGCAGATGGAGGAGCTCGAAAGTTTTCTGCCAGCCGCTGGCGGCGCTCCAGTCGCCAAACACCGTAGTAGAGCGGGCAATATTCAGACTGTGCAACGCCTCGCGCCAGCTGGCGAGACGCAGACGGGCGGAAACCGAACTTTCCGGTCCCGCCAGCAGACCAAATTCGCGATGCCCCAGCTCCCACAGGTGGCGCACGCAGGCCCCGCAGCCGTCGCGGTGGTCGAAGCGCACGCAGCAGACATCGGCCTCCGGGGAGACATCGAGAAACAGGCAGGCCATATCCGGATTGTCTTGCACCAGCCGCTCGGCAGTGGCGCTCTCCAGCGGCAGACTGACGATCACCCCGCGAATATGCTGGGCGCGCAGCTCGTCCAGCCGGGCCTGCAGCGCGACAAAATCGGCCTGCGCCGGCATCGCTATCGCCACTTCCAGCTGATGCAGGCTGGCATGGCTCTTTATCGCGGCGGCGATCTGCGAGGGGGCGTGCAGCGTCAGCGAGGCGGTAATCAGCCCGATGGAGGGCGCCGCTTTGCCGGCAAGCAGCTGCGCCGAGCGGTTAGGCACATAGTGCAGCGCCTGCATCGCGCGGATCACCTGCTCGCGGGTGCGGGCTGACACCACCTCAGGACGGTTCAGCACCCGGGAGACCGTCTGCTGGGACACGCCCGCGGCGCGGGCGACATCCTCCAGGGTTGCGGTACGACGCGGCATCTTTTCTCCTCAGCAATAACAATGTCGTGCGCTAACAATTTATGTTTAACGCGCGACAAAAAACAGCGCTTCTCCCCCGCTTTCGTGATCGTCTGTTAATTTCGATTCCCCCGAGATTGCTGGACAAAACAAATTACCCGATAACGTTAACCATCCTGTTTAGCGAACGACAATTTCTGACTTACCGGGGTTTAATATGCAAATTAGCGATACCGGCCGCAGCCACACTCCTGACTTTCACGCCGTCCTCGCCCGTGAAGACTGGCAGAACCAGACCATTACCCACCTTAACCGCCTGCCAGCGCATCCCGTTTTCGCCAGCTGGCGCGATGAGCTTGCCGCCCGCGATAACCTACCTTCATCCCGCCGCCGTCAACTGGACGGCGAGTGGCAGTTCTCTTACGCCCGTAGCCCGTTTGCCGTCGATGCGCAGTGGTTGACGCAGGATCTACCGGACTGCCGCGGCACGCCTGTGCCTTCCAACTGGCAGATGGAGGGCTATGACGCGCCGATCTACACCAACGTCCGCTATCCCATCGACACCACCCCACCGCGGGTGCCGGAGGATAACCCGACCGGCTGCTACTCCCTGCACTTTACGGTTGAGGACACATGGCGCGAGAACGGGCAAACGCAGATTATTTTCGATGGCGTCAACTCGGCGTTTCATCTGTGGTGCAATGGCGTGTGGGTCGGCTATTCGCAGGACAGTCGCCTGCCGGCGGCGTTCGATCTCAGCCCCTTTCTGCGTCCGGGCGACAACCGCCTGTGCGTGATGGTCATGCGCTGGAGCGCCGGCAGCTGGCTGGAAGACCAGGATATGTGGCGGATGAGCGGTATTTTCCGCTCGGTATGGCTGCTGAATAAGCCGCAGCAACGGCTATGCGACGTGCAGTTGACGCCAGCCCTTGACGCCCTCTATCGCGACGGCACTCTGCAGGTCCAGGCGACCGTCGAAGCGACTGAGGCGGCGCTTGCCGGGCTCAGCGTCGGGGTTAGCCTGTGGCGCGGCGAGGAGCAGATCGCCGCCGGGCGGCAGCCGTTAGGTACCCCGACGGTGGATGAGCGCGGCCACTACGCGGAACGGGTCGATTTCTCCCTGGCGGTGGCGACGCCGGCGCACTGGAGCGCGGAAACCCCGAACTGTTATCGCGCCGTGGTCACCCTGTGGCGCGGCGACGAACTGCTGGAGGCCGAAGCGTGGGACATCGGTTTTCGCCGCATCGAGATTGCCGATGGCCTGCTGCGTCTCAACGGTAAACCGCTGCTGATCCGCGGCGTTAACCGCCATGAGCATCATCATTTGCGCGGGCAGGTGGTCACCGAGGCGGATATGGTGCAGGACATTCTGTTGATGAAGCAGAACAACTTTAACGCCGTACGCTGCTCGCACTATCCCAACGCGCCGCGCTGGTATGAACTCTGCAACCGCTACGGTCTGTACGTGGTCGATGAAGCCAATATTGAAACCCACGGGATGGTGCCGATGAATCGGCTGTCCGACGATCCGGCGTGGCTGCCAGCCTTCAGCGCCCGCGTCACCCGGATGGTACAGAGCAACCGCAACCATCCGTGCATTATCATCTGGTCGCTGGGCAACGAGTCCGGCGGTGGCGGCAACCACGAAGCGCTGTACCACTGGCTGAAACGCAACGATCCGAGCCGTCCGGTGCAGTACGAGGGCGGCGGCGCGGATACCACCGCCACCGATATTATCTGTCCGATGTACGCCCGCGTCGAACGCGACCAGCCGATCCCGGCGGTCCCCAAATGGGGGATCAAAAAATGGATCAGCCTGCCCGGTGAGCAGAGGCCGCTGATCCTTTGCGAGTACGCCCACGCGATGGGCAACAGCCTCGGCAACTTCGCCGATTACTGGCAGGCCTTTCGCGAGTACCCGCGGCTGCAGGGCGGGTTTATCTGGGACTGGGCCGACCAGGCGATCCGCAAAACCTTTGCCGACGGCAGCGTCGGCTGGGCCTATGGCGGCGACTTTGGTGATAAGCCTAACGATCGCCAGTTCTGTATGAACGGTCTGGTGTTTCCCGATCGCACGCCGCATCCGTCGCTGGTGGAGGCAAAGCACGCCCAGCAGTATTTTCAGTTCACGCTGCTGTCGACCTCGCCGCTGCGGGTGCGCATCATCAGCGAATACCTGTTCCGCCCAACCGATAACGAAGTGCTGCGCTGGCAGGTGCAGGCGGCCGGTGAACCCCTGTATCACGGCGACCTGACCCTGGCGCTGCCCCCTGAGGGCAGCGACGAGATAACGCTGCTCGATAGCCTGATCCTGCCTGAAGGCGCCCGCGCGGTGTGGCTGACGCTGGAGGTGACCCAGCCCCAGGCGACCGCCTGGTCAGAAGCGGAGCACCGCGTCGCCTGGCAACAGTTTCCCCTGCCCGCCCCGCTGGCGCTGCCGGCGCCCACCGTTTCTGCCGGCGCTCCGGATCTTATCGTCAGCGACGAGGTCTGGCAGATCCGCGCCGGTTCGCAATGCTGGACCATCGATCGCCGGACGGGTCTGCTGAGCCGCTGGTCGGTTGGCGGTCAGGAGCAGCTGTTGACCCCCCTGCGTGACCAGTTTATTCGCGCGCCGCTCGACAACGACATCGGGGTCAGCGAAGTAGAGCGTATCGACCCCAACGCCTGGGTGGAGCGCTGGAGAAGCGCCGGCCTGTACGATCTTGAGGCGCACTGCGTCCAGTGCGATGCGCAGCGGCTGGCAAATGAAACCCTCGTCGACTGCCGCTGGCACTACCTGCGCGGCGAAGAGGTAGTGATTGTCAGCCACTGGCGCATGCACTTCACTGCTGACGGAACCCTGCGGTTGGCGGTGGACGGCGAACGGGCGGAAACCCTGCCGCCGCTGCCGCGGGTCGGGCTGCACTTCCAGGTGGCGGATCAGCAGGCGCCGGTGAGCTGGCTGGGTCTGGGGCCGCATGAGAACTACCCCGACCGGCGGAGCAGCGCCTGCTTCGCCCGCTGGGAGCAGCCGCTGGCGGCGATGACCACCCCCTATATCTTCCCGACGGAAAACGGCCTGCGCTGTGATACCCAGGCGCTGGACTGGGGGCGCTGGCACATCAGCGGTCATTTCCACTTCTCCGTTCAGCCATGGAGCACCCGTCAGCTGATGGAGACCGACCACTGGCACAAGATGCAGGCCGAAGACGGCGTGTGGATCACCCTCGACGGCCTGCATATGGGGGTGGGAGGCGATGACTCCTGGACCCCCAGCGTGCTGCCGCAGTGGCTCCTGAGCCAAACGCGCTGGCAGTACGAGGTCTCATTGCGTTGCTTTTAATCCGTGGGGGCGACAGCCCCCACCCCACAAACAGAATAACAAGGGATCATGGTGATGAAATTCTCAGAACTGGCGCCACGAGAACGGCATAATTTCGTCTATTTCCTGCTGTTCTTTTTCTTTTACTATTTCATTATGTCGGCCTACTTCCCGTTTTTTCCGGTGTGGCTGGCGGACGTTAACCATTTAACTAAAACGGAAACCGGGATCGTTTTCTCGTCTATCTCGTTATTCGCCATTATTTTTCAGCCGGTGTTCGGCCTGATGTCGGATAAGCTCGGCCTGCGCAAACATCTGCTGTGGACCATTACGGTATTGTTAATTCTGTTCGCGCCATTCTTTATTTTCGTTTTCTCTCCGCTGCTGCAGATGAATATTATCGCTGGTTCGCTGGTAGGCGGGATCTACCTGGGGATTGTTTTCTCCAGCGGCTCCGGGGCGGTGGAAGCTTATATCGAACGCGTCAGCCGGGCCAACCGCTTTGAATATGGCAAAGTGCGGGTCGCAGGCTGCGTCGGCTGGGCGCTATGCGCCTCGATAACCGGCGTGCTGTTCGGCATCGATCCCAATATCACCTTCTGGATCGCCTCCGGCTTTGCGCTGGTGCTCGGTCTGCTGCTCTGGCTGTCGCGGCCGGAAAGCAGCAACAGCGCCCAGGTTATCGAGGCGCTGGGCGCCAATCGCCAGGCCTTTTCGCTGCGTACGGCGGCAGAGCTGCTGCGTATGCCGCGCTTCTGGGGCTTTATCGTCTATGTGGTGGGTGTCGCCAGCGTCTACGACGTGTTTGACCAGCAGTTCGCCAACTTTTTCAAAAGCTTTTTCGTCAGTCCGCAGCGCGGTACCGAAGTGTTTGGCTTCGTCACCACCGGCGGCGAGTTGCTCAACGCGCTGATCATGTTCTGCGCGCCGGCCATCGTTAACCGCATCGGCGCCAAAAACGCCCTGCTGACCGCGGGGATGATCATGTCGGTGCGTATTCTCGGGTCGTCCTTCGCCTCATCGGCAGTCGAGGTGGTGATCCTCAAGATGCTGCATATGTTTGAGATCCCCTTCCTGCTGGTGGGAACTTTTAAATATATCTCTTCCGCCTTTAACCCGCGCCTCTCGGCCACCCTGTTCCTGATCGGTTTTAATCTGTCAAAACAGTTGTCCGGGGTGGTGCTTTCCGCCTGGGTGGGCCGGATGTACGACACCGTCGGCTTCCATCAGGCCTATCTGATCCTCGGCTGCATAACCCTGAGCTTCACCCTGCTCTCGTTCGTCACCCTACGCGGCGGCAACCGTCTGCTGCCGACCGCAGAGACGCAGAGCCCCGCCTGACTCCAGCGCCCCCGTCAGGGATGACGGGCTTCACTCGACAATCCGCGTCTCACCGCCGCGATTCTCCAGCGCATAGCGCTGACAAGGCGCCCCGGCGGCGATAAGCTCCGCCAGCTCCGCCGAGTGGCTGGTCAGCCAGATCTGGCTGTAGCGCGAGGCCTCGATAATCAGCCGGGCCAGCGCGGGCAACATGTCGCGATGCAGGCTGTTCTCCGGTTCATTGATCGCCAGAAACGCCGGCGGGCGCGGACTGAGCAGCGCGACGGCGAGGCACAAAAAGCGCAGCGTACCGTCGGACATCTCCGCCGCCAGCAGCGGGCGGCGGATCCCTTCGCGACGCATTTTCAGAGCGAAACGCGAGTGCTCGTTTTCACAATAAAACTGGCAGCCGGGAAAGGCGTCGGCAAGGATTTCATGCAAAATCTCCTCCGCGCCGATCTCGACAATGGTCTGAAAGGCGGCGGCGAGATTCTGGCCATCGCTGTCGAGGACTGGCGAACGGTAACCCACGGCCGGCTGACGCAGCGGCGAATGACGGCCAATCGCGAATTCATGATAAAACCGCCAACGGCGCAGGGTCTCCCGCACTCGCGACACTTCGGGAAAACGGTGCGGCTCGCCAAGCTGACCGAACACCGACTCATTTTCATAAATACTCTCGGTGAAAGTACTTTTCTCCCCGGTGACATCGACGAGAAACGCCGCCTGATTCTTGCGCTGCAGTACGCGGGAGGAAGGCCGGCGGGAGTAGCCGGCCAGCCAGATATTCTCTTCTTTAACGACAGGATCGAGCATGAATTGCGTCGGATAGGGCAATTTTTCAGGGAAGCCTATCTGCAGCTCATAATCGAAGCTGTCGGTCCGGCAGGCGATTTGCAGCCGGCGGGGGTGACGATCGAGGGGCGAACGCTCCCCGGACCACATCATATTCTCCAGACCGCCCTCTTCGCTGATAAACCCCGAAAGCCTGCCCTCAGCGGCAGCGGTCAGCAGGTGGATGGCGTTATAAATATTGGATTTACCGCAGCCGTTAGGGCCGAAGACAATGTTCAGCGGCCCGAGCTCCAGCGCGATATCCTTCACTGAGCGAAAATTTTGAATACGAATGTACTGAATCATTATGCGTCCGGCCCTGGAAATAGAAGGCTGCCACAGTAGCACAGCGGCGCCCGGCATACCCTCTTACGCCCCCTTTCGGGCAGGGTTTAACAGAACATTTTTTTCATTCCACGGGTCAGGGCGACCCGCGTCAGCTTATCGCTATCCTGATGGGTGTCGCTGAAAACGCCAAAAAAATAGCGTTCATCGTCAATGGTTTGGCTAACAATTCGGTAGCTCAACGGTTGCCCGGATAGCGCACCGTACTGCGCAGGCGTCACCGAGACCTCGGTCGCGTCATCGGCGACGCTGACCAACAGCCCGTCCGCCTTACCGCCCACCAGCATGACCTTAATTATCGGGTGCACCAGTTCCTCCCGGGATGGCATATAGCGTTGGCGAACCGCAGGGACCGGCGGGCGTGGTGATCGGCAAACAGCGACGCCCGACAGAGTGCGGTATTTAGTACTTTCTTATAGTTCATCACGGCCTTGAGTCAAAAAATAGCGTGCTTAGGCAGGGCTAGATATTGATTATTCGAAATAAAAGATGACAAATGATGAAGGAAAAAAGAGGAATTGTGAATCAGCAAAACGCCGGGTTATTCTTATTTGTCGCTTCTTTACTCGCCTTTATCGGCCCTCACTCAAGGATGTATTGTGGTTATGCGTTATATTCGCCTGTGTATTATCTCCCTGTTAGCCACCCTGCCGCTGGCGGTACACGCCAGCCCGCAGCCGCTTGAGCAAATTAAACAAAGCGAAAGCCAGCTGTCGGGCCGCGTAGGCATGATAGAAATGGATCTGGCCAGCGGCCGCACGCTGACCGCCTGGCGCGCCGATGAACGCTTTCCCATGATGAGCACCTTTAAAGTAGTGCTCTGCGGCGCAGTGCTGGCGCGGGTGGATGCCGGTGACGAACAGCTGGAGCGAAAGATCCACTATCGCCAGCAGGATCTGGTGGACTACTCGCCGGTCAGCGAAAAACACCTTGCCGACGGCATGACGGTCGGCGAACTCTGTGCCGCCGCCATTACCATGAGCGATAACAGCGCCGCCAATCTGCTGCTGGCCACCGTCGGCGGCCCCGCAGGATTGACTGCCTTTTTGCGCCAGATCGGCGACAACGTCACCCGCCTTGACCGCTGGGAAACGGAACTGAATGAGGCGCTTCCCGGCGACGCCCGCGACACCACTACCCCGGCCAGCATGGCCGCGACCCTGCGCAAGCTGCTCACCAGCCAGCGTCTGAGCGCCCGTTCGCAACGGCAGCTGCTGCAATGGATGGTGGACGATCGGGTCGCCGGACCGTTGATCCGCTCCGTGCTGCCGGCGGGCTGGTTTATCGCCGATAAGACCGGAGCTGGCGAACGGGGTGCGCGCGGCATTGTCGCCCTGCTTGGCCCGAATAACAAAGCAGAGCGCATTGTAGTGATTTATCTGCGGGATACCCCGGCGAGCATGGCCGAGCGAAATCAGCAAATCGCCGGGATCGGCGCGGCGCTGATCGAGCACTGGCAACGCTAACCCGGCGGTGGCCGCGCGCGTTATCCGGCCCGTAGCACCTCGCAGGCGTGCCGGGCGATATGACTGGCGGCGGCATCGGAGAGATGCCTGTCGGTAATGATGGTGGTGAACCGGGTCAAAGGTAACGCCATAAACGTGGCCACCTGATTGTATTTCGAACTGTCGCACAGCAGGATGCTTCTCGCGCTGACCTGGCTGACGGTCTCCTTGACGGTAACCTTGTTCTCATCAGGGGTGAATATCCCGCGACTGTCCCAGCCGCTGGCGGAGATAAAGGCCGTATCGATAGCCAGGTGGCGTAACGTACGCGCCGCCGATTCGCCCACGCAAGAGCGGTTCTCCCGGCACAGAGTGCCGCCGGTGTGGATCACGCCGCACTGGCTGGCATCGATCAGCAGCTGGGTTATCTCAAAATCATTGGTGACCACCTGGAGATCGTTCCGGTCGAGGATCGCCCGCGCCAGCGCCAGGGTGGTAGTCCCGGCATCCAGATAAATGCAACTGTTTTTGGCGATATGACTCGCCGCCAGCGCGCCGATCGCCTGTTTCTCCTCACTCTGCAGCGTGCTTTTCACCAGATGACTGGGTTCCGCGGCCAGCCGGCTGACGGCGCGCACGCCGCCCGAGACGCTGACCAGCAGCCCCTGCTCCTCCAGTTTACTAACGTCCCGACGGATGGTCATATGGGACACGCCGAGGATCTCCGTCAGCTCGTTAATGCTTACCGCCCCACGCTGCTCCACCAGGGCTAAAATACGCTGATGTCGTTCGATTGGAATCACCGCTCTCCCCTTACCATTTTTTCACACCAGGCGTCATCACTCAGGCGGCGGGCCTGGCGACACCCGGTGTTGTTATCGCGCTTTGCCGCTGTTTTTAGGCTATTTTAGGGCAAGAATCGCCGTTGTGCAGCCTCTTTCCGCCTGTGAATTTTTTATATTCATGTGGGTTATTCGTGATAACTCTCACATAAATTCACATGATAACGCTTTATTCTATCATTAAATCACATTAATTAACTAATGTTCACAAGGAGACCAGCATGGCTGCACACACTAACGTCTGCGTGATTGGACTGGGTTCAATGGGCATGGGCGCTGCCCGCGCCTGCCTGCAGGCGGGCCTGAACACCTGGGGCGTTGACATCAATCCCGACAACTGTCGCGCACTGCTGGCGGCGGGCGCCAAAGGCGCGGGCCCCAGCGCGGTGCCGTTCGCCGCGGAACTGGATGCAGTTGTGCTGCTGGTGGTCAATGCCGCCCAGGTGCGGGGGATCCTGTTCGGCGAGAGCGGCCTCGCCGCCCATCTGAAGCCGGGCACCGTCGTGATGGTGTCGTCCACCATCGCCTCCGCCGATGCTCAGGCCATTGCCGAGGCGCTGGCGGAGTACCAGCTATTGATGCTCGACGCGCCGGTATCGGGCGGCGCCGTGAAAGCGGCCGCCGGCGACATGACGGTGATGGCCTCCGGGAGCGATGCCGCCTTTGCCCGCCTCGCGCCGGTGCTGGACGCCGTGGCCGGCAAAGTCTACCGCATCGGGAGCGACATTGGTCTTGGCTCGACGGTAAAAATTATCCATCAGCTGCTGGCCGGGGTGCACATCGCCGTTGCCGCCGAAGCGATGGCGCTTGCCGCCCGCGCCGGGATCCCACTGGAGACGATGTATGACGTGGTCACCCACGCGGCGGGTAATTCCTGGATGTTTGAGAATCGCATGCAGCACGTCCTGGATGGCGATTACTCGCCAAAATCCGCTGTCGATATTTTTGTCAAAGATCTCGGGCTGGTGAATGACACTGCCCGGGCGCTGACCTTCCCGCTGCCGCTCGCTACCACCGCGCTGAATATGTTCACCTCCGCCAGTAATGCCGGATTCGGTCGGGAAGATGACAGCGCGGTGATCAAGATTTTCAACGGCATCACCCTGCCGGGCCATAAACAGTGAGGAGAGACAACATGCAGCTTGGTGTCATTGCCGATGACTTCACCGGCGCCACGGATATTGCCAGCTTCCTCGTGCGCAACGGCATGCCGACGGTGCAACTGAATGGCGTGCCGACCCGCGATCTTCCGCTGACCAGCGAGGCGGTGGTCATCAGCCTGAAAACTCGCTCCTGCCCGGCGGAAATGGCCGTCAGCCAGTCGCTGGCGGCCCTGCGCTGGCTGCAGGCCCAGGGCTGTCAGCAGTTTTATTTCAAGTACTGTTCCACTTTCGACAGCACCGCGCAGGGCAACATTGGCCCGGTGCTGGATGCCCTGCTGGCCGAGCTGGGTGAGACGCGGACGGTGATTTCCCCGGCGCTGCCGGTTAACGGCCGCACGGTCTATCAGGGATATCTGTTCGTCGGCGAGCAACTGCTGAATGAGTCCGGGATGCGCCACCATCCGGTGACGCCGATGGAGGATGCGCACCTGGGCCGCTTAATTGAGCGCCAGGGGCGCGGAAAAGCCGCGCTGATTGCCTGGCCGATTGTCGCCCGGGGGCCGGAGGCGGTCGCCGCCGCGCTGGCGGCAGTCAACGATCCGGCGGTGCGCTATGTGGTGCTCGACGCCCTCAGCGAACAGGATCTGCTCACCCAGGGCGTGGCGCTGCGGGAGATGAAGCTGGTCTCCGGCGGTTCCGGCCTCGCCATCGGCCTCGCCCGCGACTGGGCGCAGCGCCATGGCGCCCGGGGTGAAAGCGCTCAGGCCGGCATGCCGCTGGTCGGCCCGGCGGTGGTGCTCTCGGGCTCCTGCTCGGTGATGACCAACAGCCAGGTGGCGGCCTATCGTCAACAGGCCCCCGCCCGCGCCGTCGACTTAAGCGCCTGCTTTACCGATCTGGAGAGCTACGTCAGGACGCTGACTGACTGGGTGGACGCGCAGCGCGATGCGCCGCTGGCGCCGATGATCTATGCCACCACCGAGCCGCAAACGCTGCAGCGGATCCAGGCGCAGTATGGCGACAAGGCCAGCAGCGAACGGGTGGAACAGCTGTTTGCCGCCCTTGCCGCCGCCCTGAAGGCGAAAGGATTTACCCGCTTTATTGTGGCCGGAGGGGAAACGTCGAGCATTGTGGCGCAGACCCTGGGGGTTGAGGCGTTCCATATTGGGCCGACCATCTCCCCTGGCGTGCCCTGGGTGCGTGACACCCGCCAGCCGCTCTCCCTGGCGCTGAAGTCAGGTAACTTCGGCGATATCCAGTTCTTTGCCCGTGCCCAGCAGGAGTTTCGTCATGACTGAGCAACAACTGCGAGAGGAAATGGTGCAGATTGGCGCCTCGTTGTTTAGCCGCGGCTATGCCACCGGCTCCGCTGGCAATCTGTCGCTGCTGCTGCCGGACGGCAACCTGCTGGCGACGCCGACCGGCGCCTGCCTCGGCGAACTGCAGGCTCAGCGGTTGTCGGTGGTGACGCTGCAAGGGGAATGGATCTCCGGCGACAAACCGTCGAAAGAGGTCACTTTTCACCGGGCGGTCTATTTGCACAACCCGGCCTGCAAGGCGATCGTCCACTTGCACAGCCACTATCTAACCGCGCTCTCCTGCCTGCAGGGGCTCGATCCGCACAACTGTATCCGCCCCTTTACCCCCTATGTGGTGATGCGCGTCGGCGACGTCCCGGTGGTTCCCTACTACCGGCCGGGCGATGACCGTATTGCCCAGGCGCTGGCCGGGCTGGCGCCGCGCTATAACGCCTTTTTACTGGCCAACCACGGACCGGTGGTTACTGGCTCATCGCTGCGCGAAGCCACCAACAATACCGAGGAACTGGAAGAGACCGCACGGCTGATATTTACCCTCGGCAACCGCGAGATCCGCTACCTGACCGCTGACGAAGTGAAAGAACTGAGATAAAACCATGCCAAAATTCGCTGCAAATTTATCCATGCTGTTTACCGAACTGCCGTTCCTGGAACGCTTTGCCGCCGCTGCCCGGGCGGGATTTGAAGCCGTTGAGTTTCTGTTTCCCTATGAGTATGCCGCCGGGGAAATCAGACAGCGCCTGCAGGAGAACCAGCTGCAGCTGGTGCTGTTCAATACCCCACCCGGCGACGTCAACGCCGGAGAATGGGGGCTCGCCGCCATCCCCGGGAGAAGCGCGGAGGCCCGACGCGATATTGAGCTGGCGCTGGAGTATGCCTGCCAGCTCGGTTGCCCGCAGGTGCATATCATGGCCGGCGTGGTGCCGCCGGGAGCGGATCGCGCAGCCTGCGAGGCCGTGCTTATCGATAATCTGCGCTACGCCGCGGAGTGCTTTGCCCGCCACGACAAGCGGATACTCATCGAAGCGCTGAATCCGCAGACCAAACCGGGCTATCTCTACCACAGTCAATATCAGACGCTGGCGATGGTGAAACGGGTCGACAGGCCGAACCTGGCGGTGCAGTTAGATCTGTTTCACGCGCAGAAGGTGGACGGCAATTTAAGCCATCTTATTACCGAATATGCCGGCCAGTATCGCCATATTCAGATTGCCTCCCTGCCCGACCGTCATGAACCGGATGAGGGCGAAATAAACTATCCGTGGCTCTATGCGCTACTGGATAAAACCGGTTATGACGGCTGGATCGGCTGCGAATATATCCCCCGGACAGACACGCTTTCCGGGCTGGGGTGGTTCTCGCCCTACCGGAAAAAATAAACGCCGTTTTCTAAAAAAATAACTCTCTGTACACCTGTTAATACCCGAGGCAAACCTATGTCGACATCGGCGCTGTTACTTATTGCGTTAGCCAGCGTAGTGCTGTTGCTCCTGTTAGTGATCAAAGCGAAAGCACATCCTTTTGTGGCGCTCCTGATCGTCAGCCTGCTGGTGGCATTCGCCACCGGCATTCCGGCAGATAAAATTATAACCACCATTGAAAAAGGCATGGGCGGCCTGCTTGGCCACATCGCCAGCATTATTATTCTGGGCTCAATGCTGGGGGTGCTGATTGAAATGTCCGGCGGCGCCGAATCGCTGGCGAAAACGTTGACCGGCGTACTGGGTGCAAAACGAACCATTGCCGCCTTAACCATTGTGGCTTTTATTCTCGGCACCCCGGTCTTTTTTGAAGTCGGCTTTATCATCATCATTCCGTTAATCTACGGCTTCAGCAAAGTCGCCCACGTGTCGCCGATGAAGTTTGGCCTGCCGATGGCCGGCGTGATGTTAACCGTCCACGTGGCGCTGCCCACCCATCCTGGCGCAGCGGCTGCGGCAGGCATTCTGCATAGCGATGTCGGTTGGCTGATGCTGGCGGGGATTGGGGTGTCGGTGGTCGTCGGTATCGTGGGCTATTTTGTCGCCCGGTTTATCAATCGGCGCCATTATCATCTGTCGATTAACGTGCTGGAGCAGCAACAAACGGCGGAAGTACCGGATCTCTCGGTTAACGCGCAGCAGACCCGTCTGCCGCCGCCGAATGCGCTGGTTATCGGTGGGCTGATCGTGGTGCCCATCATGCTGATTGTTTCCGGGACGCTGTGTCAGGCGCTTCTGCTGCCGGAAAACGCGGTTCGCCAGCTGATGACCGTCATTGGTACCCCGCCGGTCGCCCTGCTGATCTCCCTGGGCCTGGCCAGCTGGACGCTGGGCATCCGTCGGCGGATGAGCCTGAAAAAGCTGGGCGAAGTCACCGGCAGCGCGATCCCCTCGTCGGCGGACGTGATCCTCGTCGCCGGCGCCGGCGGCGCCTTTGGCGGCGTACTGGTCGCTTCCGGCATCGGTAATGCCTTAGCCGAGGCGCTGGAGACAATACATCTGCCGCTGATGCCCGCCGCTTTTCTGCTATCGCTGGTGCTCAGAGCCTCGCAGGGTTCGGCCACCGTGGCGATCCTCACCACCTCCGGTCTGCTGTCGCAGGCGGTTGTCGGTCTGGAGCCGCTGCAGCTGGTGCTGGTGACGCTGGCGACCTGCTTCGGCTCGCTCGGGCTGTCGCACGTCAACGACGCCGGGTTCTGGGTCGTCACGCGCTATCTCGGACTCTCGGTGCCGGATGGACTCAAAACCTGGACCGTCTTGACAACCATCATGGGGGTGACGGGCTTTCTCATCACCTGGCTGCTGTGGTTTGCGCTTTGATGTTAACCTGGGTGGCTCCGGCCACCTTAACTTCGCCCCGGCACAGGCCCTGACCCACTACCGCTGTCAGACCGCAGACCCGCTGCCGACAGCGTCACCGGGATAAAATAGCGTACGCGATAGCGCCTGTCCCCTGCCTCTTCGCCTTCCGCATGGCGGGTTATAAAACATTCAATGTCATAGCCATCCCGACGACTTACCCCCAGGGATGGCAGCAGCTCCATATACAGATCGCTGGATAAACGAGCATAACGTGACCAACTGCCGTAGAATTCAACCCCGACATAAAGCCCTGACCGGGTGGTCAGCGAGCTGTTCATGGCCAGCGCGGGGGGCAGCTTTCCCGCCTCATGACAGCCGACAAAAGCGTTAACCTCGACGTTAAGCTCATTTTTACTCGCCGCGGCGTAGTCGGAAAGTACGGAAAGTACGGAAAGCGAGCCTCCGCCAGCGGTGAAAAAACGGTCAACCTTTTGTCTGATGCTCGTCTTAGCGGTGCTTTGCAACACCAAATCCGACAGGCGCAGTTCATACTTCATCGGATAGCCGTAATAGACCTGTTCCGGCAGAGAAAAAAAACGAGCCAGAGGTAGGCTCTCTCCGTCCGGGTGAAACTTTTTCAACAGCTTTGCCGTGTCCCAGTGCGCCGCGCAACGGTATTCACGTGGCGAGAGCGAAAAGCGCTTCTTAAACTCCCGGGAAAAGGTCTGCGGCGAGTCATAGCTTAACTGCCAGGCAATAGCGGCGATCGGTTGCCGTGTTAAGCGCAGACTGACCGCTGCGATGGTCAACCGCCGCAGACGAATATACTGCCCGATGGGTAACTGGCCATACTGGTAAAACACGTCGTACACAAACCGACGCGAATAGCCCATATACTGCGCCAGGTCATCGATCGCCGGGTTACAATAGATATTATCCTCCAGCCACGCCAGCATTTTCAAATAGAGCATCTGCTTCATGAGTACGGCATACATCCTGTATTCTTGTCCTCCGCTAATTTTAACAACAGAGCGCGGCTATCACTAAGCTTTTTATGCATCGCAAAAATAAAAAAACGGGAAACGGCTTTAAATAGTGACAAATATATGCTTAAGGTTTTGTTTATTAGGAACTTTCGCATATCAATATACCGTTATCTCACTTTCCCCACCAGATATTGCATTAATGGAAAACATCCCTTAGATTACCACGGCTAAAAATTGTACCCGCATCATCATTATATTCTTTAATTTATCCAGATATGTTTTTTAATGCCCACAGGGAAGTTATATGACTAATTTTTTGTTCAATATAAAAAATCACTATTTGCGAGTCGCTATTGCTGAACTGGTTGATGAAGCGATGAAGGCCGCCGGGCGGCCACACTATCAGTTTTCTCAACAATGGGATGCAGGATCGATGGCGCAAGCTGATGTGATATTCACGGAAATGGTCGCGGGGGAGTGGTACTTGTGTCAGGATCTTTTTCAGCATGCCCCGGAACAATATACGCTTTTTATTTTCCCGGACAATGAACACGCTACCGTAGATGAGGGTTTACCGAATTGTCTGCAGCATGCGGTATTTATGCCGCCTCACGCTCGCGTTCAGCGGCTGAAAGATGAGATAGCTAACGCCATCGAGCGTCCGCTGCTACCGCGGCAAGACCCGCCGTTCAATCGTCTGCGGCGTTGCATTAATTGCGCCTGCAGGTCGGTCAGCGACGCGCAAACCAAAGTCATTTACGCGTTCAGTATTGGCCTGAGCCCGCATGAAGTCGCCGCTGCGCTAAATATTAGTCCCAAAACGATTCATTCACATAAAAAGAATATTATGAGTAAATTTAATTTGAATAGCCGTCAGCAGTTTAACAACCTTGTGCAACTGCTCGCCAAACGCTGATACAACTCGTCATTTTATTCTGTCAAACAATCATCTTCTGGAACGGAAAACATACCGTCTCTTGCGCCTTTCCTGAATATAGGAAAAGCCACTCCATAAAGAAATGATGGGACATAAAATCAGACACAAAATAATAAAGAAGTCGCTCATATCAAACCTGACAAAAGGATTTAATTTAGAGTGATAATATTCACTCGATTATATTCAGGCAAGACCAGCGCCTCATTTTTGAGAGTGGGAAATAGAATGGTAGGATAATTCCTGGTAGCGAATATTAACAGGTAAAATAAGACGCAGCGCCAGTGTCTGAGGAGGGAATGAGAGGCCTGTTAGCGTCTTTTTGCATTGAGGATGAGAAAAAGATAGCCAAATGTGTAATTCCCTGTACAGTGGACGGAATCACAAAGTGAAGCTCGCGTTCCGCGTAGCGGACATCACGGTTGGTTGAATGTTTGTACATATCAGCCTCGCCCTCCTTTAGGGTCAGGCCATACTCATCTTGCATGCTGAGCGCGGATGTTCTTACGCCGCGGGAGCGATCGTAACAACTATGCTAACCACCCTGATTTACCGCAGCCAGGTTCATCCTGACCGCCCGCCCGTCGATCTCGACGCTTTAGTCCATCGCGCCAGCAGTAAAAATTTGCCCCTTGGCATCACCGGCATTCTGCTGTTTAACGGCCTGCAGTTTTTCCAGGTCCTGGAAGGGACTGAGGAGGCACTTGAGTCGCTGTTCAGCGAAATCCAAAGCGACCCGCGTCATCGCGACGTAGTGGAGCTGATGCGCGATTACTCAGCCTACCGACGTTTTCACGGCACCGGAATGCGCATACTGGATCTCCGGCTGTTTGAAACCGATGGCGCGCTGGAGGAAATTCTGCGCTTTAGCACGTTTGGGGTCACCGAACCGGTCAACGACCGGATGTTCCGGCTGCTTAGCGCCTTCATTGCCGACGGCGGCCGCTATTGCCTGCCCGAGCCGCTGCAGCCCTCTCGCTGGATGATGATGCCCGCGTCAGGTACGGCCGCGCCGCAGCACCTGCCCGGTCAACCTTGCCAGTTTGCTCTGCAGGCTATTGTCGAGCCGGCTAAAAAGCGAGTTTCTTCCTTTGAGGCTCTGATCCGCAGCCCAACCGGCGGCTCTCCCGTGGAAATGTTTGCCGCCATTGCGGCGGAGGATCGCTACCGTTTTGATCTTGAAAGCAAAGCGTTTGCATTCGCTCTCGCCGGCCAGCTGCCGCTCGGGAAACATCAGCTGGCGATTAACCTGTTGCCCGGATCGCTGTATCACCACCCTGACGCCGTAGGCTGGCTGATGGACAGCCTGCTGGCGGCCGGCCTCAGACCGGATCAGGTACTGATCGAGGTGACCGAGACAGAGGTGATCACCTGCTTTGACCAGTTCCGCAAGGTGCTCAAAGCCCTGCGCGTCGCGGGCATGAAGCTGGCCATCGACGACTTTGGCGCAGGTTATTCCGGCCTGTCGTTACTGACCCGTTTTCAGCCTGATAAAATCAAAGTGGATGCGGAACTGGTGCGCGATATCCATATTAGCGGCACCAAACAGGCGATTGTCGCCTCGGTCGTCCGCTGCTGCGAGGATCTTGGCATTACGGTGGTGGCTGAAGGTGTCGAAACCCTGGAGGAGTGGTGCTGGCTGCAGTCGGTGGGCATACGCCTGTTTCAGGGCTTTCTCTTTTCCCGACCCTGCCTTAACGGCATCGGGGAGATTTGCTGGCCGGTAGCGCGCCAGGCAATGGACCTGTAAGGCCGCGCCCCCGGGCATCGTCACTGCCAGTGGGCAAGCTTTTCGCTCAGCGCCGCCAGGGCATATCGTACCGCTTTCGCCACCACGGTCTCACAGTCGCCGGCAAAGCACATCCGTTTGGTTTCAGTCTGGCCGCGAAAATTCCAGGCAAACCATACCGTGCCGGCGGGGGTACCATCTTCCCCGCCCTCCGGTCCGGCGTAGCCGCTGACGGCGATGGCGATATCGGCCCCGGCGAGCGCCAGAATACCAGAGGACATCTCCTGAACGCAGGTTTCGCTGACGGCGCTGTGTACCGCCAGGGTTTCCGCGCGAACCTGCAGCACGTTGCGCTTGGCTTCATCGCTGAAGGTCACTACGCCGGTATCATAAAATGCCGCGGTATCCGCCTGGGCACAGAGCGCTGCCGCCAGATTCCCTCCGGTGCAGGACTCCGCCGTGGTCAGTCGCCAACCGCGCGCGATCAGCGCCCGAGCCACTTCAGCGGTTAGTTCATGCGTACTGTTTGCGTCGCTATCGATCTCGTCAGTCATTCTTCCTCCTCGCCGAAATTGAAAGAAATAGCAGACTCACTGCGTCTGTTAACAGAATAGCATATCGATTTCTTTGTCGTCGGGAGGCCATTTATATTTTCAGGGGGAAAGGATAAAGGCCCGCAGGGCGGGCCTTTAAGGTAACATCGTCGGAACAACGGTGAATCAAACTTTATGTTCTATCACGCGCCCCTGATTCTCGATCGCAATTTTACGCGGTTTTTCGCTCTCCGGGATCTCCTGGTGGATGGCTATTTTTAAGATGCCGCTATCCAGCTGCGCCTGATTAATTTGGGCGTGTTCAGGAAGAGAGAAACTGAGCTGGAAATTAGCGCGGCGGATACCTTTATAAATCCAGCGTTCACCGCTGTCTGTCGAGGAATCGGTTTCCTGGCGTTTCCCGGAAATATGCAGATTCCCCCCTACGGTTTCTATTTCCAGCTCATCATCTTTCCAGCCAGGCACGCTGACGCTGAGCAGGAAATTGCTGTCGTCGACTTTCTGTAAATCATAAGCCGGTAAAGTGCCCACCGGCGTATCGCCCGTTAACTGGCTGAAAAGACGGTCAATACGATTAAAGCGATCGGCAAAAAGAGAATCAGCAAATACCGGGAGTGCTGACAAGGTTTTGAGTGCCATAATTAACCTCCTGAATATCCATTCAAAAGCTCAACATAAAGGCAAGCATTGCTTGTCCGCTATATAAAATAATATCTAAGGCGCGTTTTTCAAGACCCGAAATAAAAAATTTTTCTTCGCCAGTCTCAGTGAAAAATAAGCATGCCGGTGGCGAAGTTACCCCGCCCGACGGCGGGGCTGTGGCGCTTCTGAGTCCCATAACTGATGCTGTTTAACATTCAATAAACAGAAGCGACATGTATATATAACTTGTTTAAGGGATGTCAACGTCCGAATCGCTCCCCCTTTGCCGTCGTGTATTCTCCCCATGAACAGTGCGTTTAGCAACACGGCTGCCTCTCAGGGTCCCCTTGCCAACAGCGGCGCTTCGACGTGGCATTCGCCTTGTTGCCGTCAACCGGACGCCGCTGGTGAAAATATACCCGGCCGGGTAAGGAACCTTTCATCCGACACCGTGCCTAATGATCTGCATACGCACTTTCTGAGGCACCGCCATGACCAGCATTTTTATCTCAACCACCCTGTTCGCCCTCTTCGCGTCGATGTTGATCGGCCTGGGAATGGTGTGGAAAAGCATTTCCAACAATCCTGATAACTGATTCTGTTGTACGCCGTTGCTGTTCACCCTCCGCAGCGGCGGGTCTACCCCGCCCCTTTTTATCAATGACCACCCCAGGTTTCGCTCAGGCGCAATCTCCTCAAGGACCCGCGCCTGCAAAAGGTATTTTTGAAAAAGCAATTCATACAGTGAATAAGTAACTCTGATTAATATATTTGAGACCAGAATTAACGCATGCAATATAAGCAATTTAAGCAGTTTGTGCCAAATTAGCGGTCATGTCCGCGCAACGCTAAAAAATAAGCCATTGATTAATATACCATTAATTTTACTCGCCAGCTCAAAGTCCAAAATTAGACTTATTGCATTTGTTGATTATTAGAAATATCCTAAAGGCATACGCATTTAATGTTCTCCACTTTAAATGCATGACAACTTTCACGATCGCCATGACTATGCCTGATATTTTAATTAACACTGAAAACATATTTCTTAATCGCGGAATTTGCCAACTGCTTAGCGAGATCGCGAAAGAAGAACACATCCGTGAACCGTATTCCGTTGTGGACTATTCCACAGATATATTAGGTCCGATTGATATGCTGTTCACAGAAATGGCCGCTGGTGAACATTATCTATGCCACCCGTTTTTCAAAAAACTCCCTCCGCACACGTCTATTTTTATTTTCGTCGCCACCGACAGCGCTTTGCAGGTTGAACAGTTACCACTTTGTCTACGCGATGCCACTTTTATCAGCATGAACAGCGACTTGCGCCGCGTAAAAAATCAGATTGCAAAACGTCTGACGGAGTCGACAACATTTAGTTGCGGTGGGCTGGAAAAAGACAGCAGACGCTGTGTCAAATGCCCTCGGTTAACCTTGACCAAATCACAACTTTATATTATCGATGCGATCAGAACGGGAATGAACAATCAGCAGATAGCGCAAAAACTGGGCATCAGTCATAAGACGATCTTCTCTCACAAAATCAATATTATGAAAAAATTCCAAATAGCTACCAAACAAGAGTTAACGAGATTCTCATCTGTTGCTCTTGCGCTTTCCGCAGGAAGGATCGGTTAACGTCGGAATTTATTAAAGCGCATCTTCATTTTTCTTCTTTCTCTAACATAGGACAGGCCAAAAAACAAAGATGTAAACAATAACACCACCGCCAGGACTAATAATAGTAAGTTACTCATAACAACCTTTTAAAAGATAAAGATGATTTTTTAAATAATAAGGGGTGGATGTTTTCAAATACAACCCAGCGACAACCATTTCAGACAAAGGTAAAACTCCGTGCGATAATTCTGAAAGATAATAAAAAGAGTAAAAACGATTTCCTTTATCAGACAGGCGTTAGGGTAATAACGATGAAGCATAAACTGACAATGCCTGGCCTAACGCCCAGCGTGTACTGTCGCGACGTCAGGCAAGATGACGGCCTGAAATAATGGTCTACTGACGTGGAAGGAGCGTGGTGATTGGGCAGGTGAAAACACCGTTTTGCAGCTGTTCTATACTGTTAGTCAGACATCACGCTGGAGGTGGCTATGTGCGGACGTTTTGCGCAAGCGCAAAGCCGGGAAGAATACCTGGCGCATCTCGTGGAAGCGGCCGAACGAGATATTGCCTGGGACTCGGCGCCTATCGGGCGCTATAACGTCGCGCCCGGGACAAAAGTTTTACTCCTCAATGAACGCGATGAGCAACTCCATCTCGATGCCGTTTACTGGGGCTATGCGCCAGGATGGTGGGATAAACCGCCGCTGATTAATGCCCGGGTTGAGACTGCAGCCTCCAGCAGGATGTTCAAGCCGCTGTGGGAGCACGGACGGGCGATCTGCTTCGCCGACGGCTGGTTTGAGTGGAAAAAGGAAGGAAATAAAAAGCAGCCATACTTTATCCAGCGTAAGGATGACCAGCCAATTTTTATGGCCGCGATTGGTCGGACTCCGTTCGAACGTGGGGACCATGCCGAAGGATTCTTGATCGTGACGGCCGCCGCCGATCGCGGTCTTGTCGATATTCATGACCGTCGGCCGTTGGTCCTGACGCCTGAAGCCGCCCGCGAATGGATGAGGCAGGATGTCACCGGCGCGGAAGCGGCGGAGATTGCCAGCGACGGAGCCGTTTCCGCCGACGATTTTACCTGGCACCCGGTAACGCGGGCGGTCGGCAATGTGAAAAATCAGGGGCCCGAATTACTTGCCCCTCTCAGCCCATGACAAACGTAATCAAAGCGGCGGATAACGCATCATGTTCAGCGAAGAGATAATTAAATTTTATACCGCCCTGGAGTAGTGCCGAACATCCGACGGAACAAGGCTATGAAGGCACTCACATTGTCATATCCCAGATCCAGCGCTATCGCCGTCACTGGCTTGCCGGCAGCCAGTAGCTCAAGAGCCCTGAGTAAGCGTATCCGCTGTCGCCATTCATTGAAGCTAAAACCCGTTTCGGCTCGGAATCGTCGCGTGAGCGTGCGTGATGACATGCCGGCCCAGGCTGCCCATTCTTCCAACCTGCGCCCGTCGTCCGGGTTTGCTGACAGCGCCTGCGCGATTCTGAGCAATCGGCTATCTTGCGGCATTGGAAGCCCAAGATTAACCCTGGGAAGGGAACCAATTTCATCAAGAATAACGCCAGCTAAACGTTTTTGGGACGCATTAAGCTCTACACCTTGCCATGCAGCCGCTCGCGTTATCGCTTCACGCAGCAGATTTGTCATTGAGAGAACAGATGGCTTATCAGGTAGCTCGCCACAGGCTTTGGCAGAAACATAAACACTCCATCCTGAATATGGACCGTGCGAGCGCAGGCCGTGCGGAACACCTGGCGGTATCCAGACGGCATGTGTTGCCGGTACCACCCAGCGACAATCACCGCCATCGACCGTAAGTAGCCCACGTATGGCACCGATTAACTGCCCACAGCTGTGATGGTGGCGTGGAGTCTCCCGTATTACCTCAGACTGACGTACCGCGACGAGTAAAGTGGGTCCCTGGGGGGAAAACACCGGTTCGAATGGAATCAATAGATCGTGCATATTGGCGTGTTTGAGGTGTTTAATGTCTTTTATACCGTACTGAAGCCAGTTAGTCGATTGTAAAGTATTCATCGCTTTCACAGAGGACTAACCATCAAAATGATTACTATTACTAGGGTATTGGATGACATTATCAACCACCAACAGATACCACTGGATCGGATACTCAGTCGCTATTTTAGTCCCGGTTATCGGCAGCGTACTGATAACAAGTGGGAAGGATTAGATGGCTTTGCTCAGCATGCGCGTAGACTCCGGGAAATTATCGCCTTCGCTAAAATTGAGTTACATGACGAACTTCGTAACGGGAATCTTTATGCCACAAGGCATCGCGTTCTGTGCACCAGGCGCAGCGGAGAAGAGGTGGACATGGAAGTTTATATGTTCGCTGAAATAGATGATTCCGGGCGCTTCATTCGTATCGAAGAAGCCACGCTAATGCTTAAAGGGAGAGAGAGCGATAGAGATTTAGGCAGCGTGAGGTAAAAGAAATATAAGGTTACGACTAGATCAGACAAAAAACCGGGCAGCACGCCCGGTTATCTTGTCAGACTAAAATTGCCCTACGCACTCAACCCGCGATTTTTCAGCATCGGCTCAATCTGCGGATCGTGTCCGCGCCACTGGCGATACAGTTCAGCTAAATCAGTGCTGTTCCCGCGTGATAAAATCGCCTCACGGAAACGCTGACCGTTCTCACGGGTCAAACCGCCCTGCTCCACGAACCATTGATAGCCGTCGTCGGCCAGCATCTGGGTCCACAGATAGGCGTAATAGCCTGCCGCATAGCCGCCGCCGAAGATATGGGAGAAATAGCTGCTGCGATAGCGCGGGGGGACCGCCGCCAGATCCAGGTTCTCTTCCCGAAGCACCAGCTGCTCAAACGCGTCCACCTCCTCCGGTAATGCCGAGGTCGACAGGCTATGCCACCGCATATCGAGTAACGCAGCAGCCAACAGCTCGCTCATGTCGTACCCTTTATTGAAGGTTGCCGCACGCAACATATTGTCGCGTAGCGCTTGCGGCATCGGCTCCCCGGACTGGTAGTGCTTCGCGTAGTGGGCAAACACCTGCGGCTGGCTGGCCCAGTGTTCGAAGATCTGCGAAGGAAATTCGACAAAATCGCGCGGCGTATTGGTCCCCGAGAGACTGGCGTAGCGCTGGCTGGCGAACAGCCCATGCAGGGTATGGCCGAACTCATGAAACAGGGTGATCACCTCATCCCACGACAGCAGCGCGCTCTGCCCTGCC
This sequence comes from Klebsiella sp. KPN54798, assembly GCF_021184225.1. NCBI lineage: Bacteria > Pseudomonadati > Pseudomonadota > Gammaproteobacteria > Enterobacterales > Enterobacteriaceae > Klebsiella > Klebsiella sp. KPN54798. The sequence goes on from NZ_CP089234.1 coordinate 2,824,279, forward strand.
TGCGGGCGGACGTAGTTGCAGACATTGTAGATAACCGGGCGCTGCGCGCGCAGAGTCGACTGTTCGACAAACACATCCATCCATGCGCCGCCGCTCTTTGAGTCACGAGCGTAGTAGTCACCGTAAAACAGCGCCATCCCTTCGCCGTTGTGATCGAAGATCTCCCAGACCCGCACATCCGGGTGATAGACCGGTATATCGAAGCGCTCAACAAAGCGCAGACCAAAGAGCTGCGAGGCCGTCCAGAATACACCGTCTTGCAGCACCCGCTCGAGGGCAAAATAGGGTTTGAGCTGCGCGTCATCAATGGCATAGGCAGCCCGCCGCACCTGCTCGCTGTAGTAAAGCCAGTCCCATGCCGTCGCGCGAAAACCCCCGCCTTCGTTGTCGATCACCTGCTGGATGTCCGCCAGCTCTCGTTCCGCCCTCGCCCGCGCCGCCGGCGCTATCCGGCGCATAAAGCCCAATGCCTCCGCCGGGGAAGCCGCCATTTGATCGGTCAGCGCCCAGCTGGCGTAATCAGCGGCTCCCAACAGCTCAGCCTGCTGCGCGCGGATCGCCGCCAGCCGCAGTACCAGGGCACGCGTATCATGCTCATCGCCCTGCTGATTGCGGGTCCAGCCGGCGGCGAAGAGATTCTCCCGCGTTTGCCGGTCGCGCAGCGCAAGCAGCTGCGGCTGCTGGGTGGTATTGGTCAGCGTCAGCAACCAGCGGTCGCTAAGCCCTCTTTCACGCGCTGCGTCAGCTGCCGCCGCTATCTCCTCATCGCTCAGGCCAGCCAGTTGATGCCGGTAATCAACCACCAGGCCGCCGCTTTTTGCCGCTCCCAGCAGTCGCTGCTGGAACTGACTTTGCAGCGTAGCCGCTTCGGTGTTAAGTGTGCGCAGCGCCGCCTGCTGCTCGGGAGCCAGCGTCGCCCCGGCGTGAACAAAACGTTGCCACGTCAGGGTCAGGAGACGATAGGACTCGCTGTCCAGCGCCAGCGCGTCGCGCTGCTCGTAGACGCTGTTCACGCGCTGAAACAAGGCCGCATTAAGCCAGATGTCATTCCCCAGCTCGGCGAGTTCGGCGGAAAATTGTTCATCCAGTGATTGAATATAAGGATTGGTATGGGCGCCAGCCATGGCGAAAAAGACCCGCGTCACCCGCGCCAGCAGCTGACCACTCTGCTCCAGCGCCTCGAGCGTGTTGGCGAAACTGGCCGGCTGCGGATTGTCGATAATAGCGCGAATTTCGGCCCGCTGCTGCCGGACGCCCTCATCAAACGCCGGGCGATAGTGGCTGTCGTCAATCACATCGAACGGCGGCGCCTGGTAAGGCAACGTACTGACGCTAAAAAAGGGGTTTCGTTCGGACATCTTTCTCTCCTGTACAGGCTAATGCTGTAAGATTAGGCCTCTCCTTAAGGGGTCGCAATGATTTCCGTTACCGGTCGCCGCCTGTGCGTGCTATGGTATGAAAACACAAAAAGCGTTGAGGAACAGTAAGATGATTATCATGGTCACCGGCGCCACCGCCGGTTTTGGTGAAAGTATTACTCGCCGTTTTATCGCTAACGGTCATAAAGTGATTGCCACCGGTCGTCGTGAAGAGCGCCTGAAGACGCTGAAAGACGAGCTGGGCGATAACCTTTATATCGCGCAACTTGACGTCCGCAACCGCGCCGCCATTGAGACGCTGATTGCTGACCTGCCGGCCGAGTGGCAGGCTATCGATGTGCTGGTGAACAACGCCGGCCTGGCGCTTGGTCTGGAGCCGGCGCACCGCGCCAGTGTGGAAGACTGGGAAGATATGATCGACACCAATAATAAAGGGCTGGTGTACATGACCCGCGCCGTGCTGCCGGGGATGGTGGAGCGCAATCGCGGCCATATCATCAATATCGGCTCTACGGCAGGCAGCTGGCCTTACGCCGGCGGAAACGTCTATGGGGCGACCAAAGCCTTTGTCCGTCAGTTTAGCCTCAATCTTCGTACCGACCTGCACGGCACCGCGGTGCGCGTGACCGACATCGAGCCGGGTCTGGTGGGCGGCACCGAGTTTTCTAACGTCCGCTTTAAGGGCGATGACGCTAAAGCCGAAAAAGCTTACGAAAATACCCAAGCGCTAACGCCGGAAGATGTGACCGAGGCGGTCTGGTGGGTCGCCACCCTGCCGAAACATGTCAACATCAACACCCTGGAGATGATGCCGGTGAGTCAGAGCTTTGCCGGACTCAGCGTTCACCGTCAGGGCTAACCGTCAGCCACCCGGCCTGCGGGCCGGGTATGGGCGGAAACGCAAAAAACGCGTAAAATAGTGCGCATAACCCCCTAAAAAGTAACCATCAATGGCCGCAGAATCGCAACTGAATCCGACGCAACCCGTCAATCAGCAAATTTATCGCATCCTCCGCCGGGATATCGTTCACTGCCTGATCCCGCCTGGTACACCGCTGTCGGAGAAAGAAGTCTCCGTGCGTTTTGCGGTGTCTCGTCAGCCGGTGCGCGAAGCCTTCATTAAGCTGGCGGAAAACGGACTTATCCAGATTCGTCCCCAGCGCGGTAGCTACGTCAATAAAATCTCATTGTCGCAGGTGCGTAATGGTTGCTTCGTCCGCCAGGCGATCGAGTGCGCGGTGGTTCGCCGTGCCGCCGGCATGATTAACGAAGAGCAACTTTATCAGCTGGAACAGAATCTTCACCAGCAGCGTATTGCCGTTGATCGGCAGCAGTTAAACGACTTTTTCCTGCTCGATGATGAATTTCACCAGAAGCTGTCGATTATTGCCGACTGTCAGCTGGCCTGGGAGACAGTGGAAAATATTAAAGCCGCCATCGATCGCGTCCGCTATATGAGTCTGGACCATGTCACCTCTCCGGAGATGCTTCTGCGCCAGCATCATGAGATTTTCACCGCGCTGGAAAAACGCGATGCCGAGGCGGTAGAAAAAGCCATGAGTATCCATTTGCATGAAATCAGCGAATCCGTACTGCTGATTCGCCAGGAGAACCGCGACTGGTTTAGTGAAGAATAAGAGTCAGACGGCTGCCGGCATGGCCGACGCAGCCGTCCTCATTGAAGGGATTATCTAACGACCAATACCGGCGTTTTGGCGTAGCGCAGAATTGACTCGGCGTTGGAGCCCAGCAGATGGGTGGAGATCCCCGGTTTGCGGGAACCAATCACAATGACATCGAACTCTTCGTTGTTACTGATAGCCAGAATTTCGTCACGCACGTTGCCAAAGACTACGCGGGTATGGATCCGCGTCATGGGGATGGCGAACAGTCGCGCCACCTCGCGCATTTTTTTCTCCGACTCTTCTTTCATATAGGCTTCAAACTTACGAATATCCGCCGTAAAACCGCGCAATAGCGAACGGCTGCTGTTCGGCAGAACGTTGAGCAAGGTGATCTCGCCATTTTCGGCCGAAGCGAGAAATTCCGCGTGACGCACCGCTTTATCGCTTAAATCCATTTCAAAGACATCAACAGGCAATAAATTTTTTTTATACATGGCCCGTACTCCTTTTGCAGAGAAAGTTCTTTTTCAATAATTTAACTATGCCATTATTGCGGTGAAATACCAGCCATTGTTCGGAAAAATAACAGCTAATTATCTTTAGTAAATCAGGGAAATATAGAGTTATGTATAGACATTGCGTTCGATCATATTCTGCGTCTGCTAAAACCGATCGTCAGCAAAAAATAGACATCAGCGGATGTATCGTAGAAATAACTGAAGAGCCGGTGTCGACCCCGGGACCGACACCGGAAAAAGATTATTGCGCGGCGGCCCACGCGGCGACGGTAGCTTTAGCCCCCTGCCGCTGCAGCGCTAAGTAGGCGCGGGTCACCGCCGTGACAAAGCGTGACTCCTGCGGCAATTCGACGCCAAAAATCGCCTCAATACCCAATAGCGCTTTGACTCGCGCTTCGCCATCGGCGCTGGCAGCCACCGCTTGCTGGATAACCGGCAACAACGGGTCGCATATCTCGATTGCCTGGCCCGCATCGTCAACGCCGCCAACGTAGCGCATCCACCCTGCCACGCCCAGCGCCAGCAGTGTAAAATCACGCTGATGCACCAGATGCCAGCGTATTGAGTCCAGCATGCGCTGGGACAACTTCTGGCTGCCGTCCATGGCTATCTGCCAGGTGCGGTGCTTCAGCGCCGGATTGCAGTAACGGTCAATCAGCAAACTGGCATAGCGTGACAGATCCACCCCCTGCACCTTCAGCGTTGGTGCCTGTTCGTCCAGCATCAACGACAGCGCCGCGCGACGGTAGTTATCGTCCTGCATACAGTCGTTGATATGCTGATAACCGGCCAGATAGCCGAGATAAGCGAGGAACGAATGGCTACCATTGAGCATCCTCAGCTTCATCTCTTCGAAAGGCACCACGTCGGCGACCAGTTCCGCTCCCGCTTTCTCCCACTGCGGACGTCCGGCAACAAAGTTATCCTCAATCACCCACTGACGGAAAGGTTCGCAGGCCACCCCGGCCGGGTCGCGCACCCCGGTCAGCTGGGTAATTTTATCGAGGGTTTCGGCAGTCACCGCCGGGACAATCCGGTCCACCATGGTCGACGGAAAGGTGACATTCTGCTCTATCCATGCGGCAAGATCCTCGTCTAAAGCCCGGGCGTAGGCGCAGACGACGTTGCGCATCACGTGACCATTTTCCGGCATGTTATCGCAGGACATCACGGTAAAAGCAGGCAGGCCGGCCGCCCGGCGGCGAGATAAGGCCTCCACCACTACCCCCGCCGCCGATTTTGGCTGGTGCGGGTTATGCAGATCGGCGGCGATCAGCGGGTGATCGAGCTGCAGTTCGCCGCTGGCTGGCGAATGGCAATAGCCTTTCTCAGTAATCGTCAGGGAGACAATGGCCACCTGTGGCTGACACATCGCCGCCAGCACCGCTTCGAGACCATCAACCCCGGCGTGCAGCGCCTTCTTCACCACACCAACCACGCGCGCGGTCCAGGCGTCGGCGGACATTTCGGCGACGGTATACAGCAGATTCTGCTGCTGGAGATCGGCGATCTGCTGCTCGCCGCCAATCAGATTAACTTCGGTGTAGCCCCAGTCGCTGCCGTGCTCGCTGGCCAGTATATCGGCATACACAGCCTGATGAGCGCGATGAAACGCGCCAAAACCAAGATGAACGATACGGGGGATCAGTGCGCTGCGATCGTAGGTCGGCAGCGTGGCGTTAGCGGTTAAGAGGGTGTTTTCCATGATGACTCTCGTTGTTATGTAGCCCATCAACCATTCTCGGGGAGAACTCTCGAGGAGAATGCCTTTGTGCCTCAACCATCTCACGCAATTGGTATAACATCTTTGATTTCTGTCAACTACCATACAAGAAGATCTCGCCTGATAAAGCACGGGGCACGTGGCTGCAATCGCCGCAGTGACAGGATAGCGCAGGTAACGGGAGGAGAAGAACATGGCGGCCGCGCGTCCCTGCGGGCCTGCTGTTGACGAATCGCCGAGCGTTGTTAATCGATGCGAGTTTTGACGATAAAGAAGTAGCACAGCGCCCCGGCAAAGGTCACCCCGGCGGCGATCACCAGCGCCAGATTGAAAGAGTGAGTCGTATCCACTACCCAGCCGGTCACGATCGGCGCGAAGGAGGCAAACACAAAGCTGCCGAAGTTCTGGATCGCCGCCACCGAAGCCACTTTATGCTCCGCCACCATTACCTGCACCAGCCCCCAGGCGGACGTCCCGGCAAAATGAACGCAAAACAGCGCCATGGAGATAAAAGCCACCGCCTGGGCTGGCGTGGACGATTGCACCACCAGCAAGGTGCCCAGCGCCGACAGCACCAGACCGATAACAATCGCCGTTTTGCGGGTTTTCGCCTGATCGTAGCCTCTGCGCGCCAGGGCATCGACCACCAGGCCGTTGACCCACATCCCCACCGCCGCGGCAAGAAACGGGATCGCCGCCACCCAGCCGGTACGGGCCAGGCTTAACCCCTGCTGCGCCTGCAAATAGCCGGGTAACCAGGCGATATACAGCCAGCCGGTGTAGTTCACACCGGAAAAGCCGAGGATCATCCCCCAGGTAGTCCGCCGTTTAAACAGAGCCAGCCATTCGCTAAACTTCAGCGCCGGGCGGGCCGCCTCCTCACTGGCCAGATACTGCTGCTCCTCCTCCTGCAGGGTAAACTGCCGACGGTTACGGTAGCCCACATACCAGCACAGGCCGACCACGATCCCGGCTAAACCAATCACCACAAACATCGTTCGCCAACCCCAGGCCAACTGCATGATGACCAGGGCCGGCGGGGCGATAGCCTGGCCCAGCACCGTCGAGGAGTTGAATATTCCCACCGCCGTGCCGCGCTCTCTTTGCGCATACCAGTCGTTGATCGATTTCACGCCGGCTGGCATAAACGGCGCTTCGCCGATCCCGAGGCCAATGCGCAGCAGAATAAAATGCGAGAACGAATTGACCATCCCGGTCAGGGCCTGCATCGCGGACCAGAAAATCAGCCCGGCGCCCAGCACAATCCGTGGTCCCAGGCGATCCAACAAAATACCGGAGGGCAGTTGCGCGAAGCCGTAGGAGAGCGAAAAGGCGGAGAGCAGCACCCCAAACTCGGTAGCGCTAAGGCCCAGGTCGGCGCGTATCGCCTCCCCGGCGACGCTCAGCGAAGAGCGGTCAAGAAAGTTGACGATACCGGCGATAAACAGCAGCGTCAGGGTGATCTTCTGCACCCGACGGATGCGTAACGGCGTCGCCCCGGTCCGGGCGGCAAGAGTCTCGATAGCCATCGTTGTTCCTTACAGAGTCATATGAAATAGGATGTCTGATAAGTAAGGCAACAGGTCGACTACCATACAAGAATTAGGGTTGAAAAAAGCGGCAGGGATCACACATGACGGGCTTAGGCCCGTCCCCACCCCGCCACGATGATTAGCATGCCGCACAGGGCGATGGCCGCGCCCGCCCAGTCATAATGGGTTAATTTGACCCCATCAACGACCCGCAGCCAGAGCAATGCGGTACAAACGTACACCCCACCGTAGGCGGCATATACCCGCCCGCTGGCGGCCGGATGGAGCGTCAGGAGCCAGACGAATAGCGCCAGCGCCAGGGCGGTGGGGATCAGCAGCAGCGGCGTTGCCCCGCGCTTGAGCCATAGCCACGGTAGATAACAGCCGACGATTTCACACAGAGCGGTAGCAAAGAACAGCAGCGTTGTTTTGAGCATTAAAAGATTCGTAAAAGAGACAAAGCGTTGAACCATTCTACGCGATAATAGCTTCTGCCCCACGCTGTTTTGCCGGCTATGCCCGACAAAAGAGCTGTAGTAAGCTGTAGTAAACTGAATCTGAGGGTTAACCCATCACTTAAAGGAAATCGTGATGAACATGACACTGAACAAACGCTGGTGCCTGACCGCCATTCTGGCGTTAAGCGCTGTGGTCTACACCTCCAGCTCCTATGCCGCCACCGACCGGCTGGTGATTGAATCTGGCGACAGCGCGCAGAGCCGTCAGCAGGCGTCGATGGAAAAAGAGCAATGGAACGACACCCGCAGCCTGCGCCAGAAGGTGAACAAACGGGCGGAAAAAGAGTGGGATAAAGCCGATGTCGCTTTCGACGCGCAGGATAACTGCCAGAAGAGCGCCAACGTCAATGCCTACTGGGAGCCAAACACCCTGCGCTGTCTTGACCGTCGCACCGGCCGCGCGATCAATCCCTGAGCCGCTCCCTGACCACGCTGGCGCCTGCGGGCGCCGCCTTTCTGTAATCCCTTTTCCGTTTTGACCACAGGAATCTCCATGACCGACGCGCTACACGTCAAACTCCGCCCGCTTGAGCGCGAAGATTTGCGCTTCGTCCACCAGCTCGATAACAACGCCAGCGTCATGCGCTACTGGTTTGAAGAGCCGTACGAGGCCTTCGTTGAGCTCTCCGATCTGTACGACAAACATATTCACGATCAAAGCGAGCGCCGCTTTGTCATCGAATGCAATGGCGATAAAGCCGGACTGGTGGAGCTGGTTGAAATCAACCATGTGCACCGCCGGGCCGAGTTCCAGATCATCATCTCCCCCGACTTCCAGGGAAAAGGTCTCGCCACCCGCGCCGCACGCCTGGCGATGGACTATGGCTTTACCGTGCTCAATCTGTATAAGCTGTATTTAATCGTTGATAAAGAGAATGAAAAAGCGATCCATATTTACCGCAAGCTCGGCTTTATGGTCGAGGGTGAACTGATCCATGAGTTTTTCATTAACGGCGAGTACCGCAACACCATCCGCATGTGCCTGTTCCAGCACCAGTATCTGGCCGAGCACAAAACGCCCGGGCCGTCCCTGCTGAAGCCGACGGCTCAGTAATAATCGATACGGTTTTTAATGGTGTAGTGGCGGGTCAGCGGCGGCTGGACGCTTTCATCGATCACCTGCAGCTCACAGCTCAGCGGATTGTCGTGATCGTCGTAGTCGCAGGTCTGACGCACCGTGCCCAGCGTGCGATCGTTGAAGGTGCTGATGGCGGTATAGTCCAATTTCTTACGCGGATCCTTTGACGGCGTTGAGGCGACGGTAAATCGCTCCTCTTTGGCGGTGGTGGTTTTTCCCAGCGGATAGCCATCGCTGTCATAGCGGTAGGTGGCGGTGGTCTCTTTGCCGCGTGCGCTGATAATAAAACCGTTATCATCCGTCTCCCAATTCACCCCGGCGGCAGGCATCTCCGCCAGCTGACACTTGCCCTGCAGGCGCAGCCGCTTCTCGTGGGTGCGCCCGTCGACGTAATAGTTGGCGTCCAGCAGCAGCGTGGCGCCGGTTTTGTTCTCCACATCTTCCAGGGTCAGCAGATCGAAACACCCTTCCCTGGAGAGCTGAGCGCTCACCTTCTTGACCACCACATCGTGTTCATCCAGCAGCGTCTGGCTAAAATCTTTCACCGGCCCGCGCAGGGGATCAAACTCAAACTCATTGGAAAAACTCGCCATCTCCGGGGTGAAGGCGTCCGGGGCGCTTTTACGGTCGCATGCCGTCAGCAGCAGCGCTGCCGGGATCAGCCAATACAATCTTTTCACAGACGATTCCTTTTGTGTACATCCGATCATATTAGCAAATACAATTGTTTACACCAGTTCTGCTATGCTTAAATCTGGATAACATCGATAAGGAGCGTAAGATGAAACTATCCCTCTGCACCGGCGCTGCGCTACTGCTGTGCTCCACGGCCGTACTGGCGGCTCCCGACTCCTGTGAACGGGTCAAAAGCGACATCCAGCAGAAGATCATCAACAATGGCGTACCGGAAACCGCCTTCAGCCTGGCCATTGTGCCAAACGATCAGGCAGACCAGCCCGGGGTTCAGGTGGTCGGTCATTGCGCCAACGACACCTTCAAAATCACCTATACGCGTAACAGCGACAGTCCCGCCGAAAACGACGCTCAGTAAGCCCTCTTCGGTTTCAAATGAAAGATCTTATCCCTGCATTGACCAGGGATAAGGTCTACTGGCTACCCATAACGTATTATCGCTCACCCCTGCGTCTGTTAATGACGTGGCGGCCCTTCTCCGCACAGCATAACTATCATGGAGTGAGCAATGTCGAATCAGGAATCTCCCGGCGGCGTCAGCCGACGCGCGCTACTAAAATCTACAGCCCTCGGCTCCCTGGCGCTGGCCGCCGGCGGGCTGACCCTGCCCTTTACGCTGCGCCGCGCCGCGGCGGCGGTACAACAGGCTACCGGCGACAACACCCGCATTGTCTGGGGCGCCTGCTCGGTTAACTGCGGCAGCCGCTGCGCCCTGCGGCTGCACGTGCGTGATGATGAAGTGGTTTACGTCGAAACGGATAACACCGGCGACGACCGCTACGGCGACCATCAGGTCCGCGCCTGCCTGCGCGGGCGTTCGATTCGCCGGCGCATCAATCATCCGGATCGCCTTAACTATCCCATGAAGCGCGTCGGCAAGCGCGGAGAAGGCAAATTTGTCCGCATCAGCTGGCAGGAGGCGCTGGATACCCTCGCCGACCGCCTGAAGAGCGTGGTAGCACAGTATGGCAACGAAGCCGTATACATTAACTACTCTTCAGGGATCGTCGGCGGCAACATCACCCGTTCGTCGCCTTCCGCGTCGCCGGTGGCGCGTTTAATGAACTGCTACGGCGGCTCGCTTAACCAGTACGGTACCTACAGTACTGCGCAGATTGCCTGCGCCATGCCCTACACCTACGGCAGTAACGACGGCAACAGCACCTCGGATATTGAAAACAGCAAGCTGGTGGTGATGTTCGGCAACAATCCGGCGGAGACCCGGATGAGCGGCGGCGGCATTACCTGGTATCTGGAGCAGGCCCGCGAGCGCTCTAACGCGCGAATGATCGTCATCGATCCGCGCTACACCGATACCGCCGCCGGTCGGGAAGATGAGTGGATCCCCATTCGCCCCGGCACCGACGCCGCGCTGGTGGCCGGTATCGCCTGGGTGTTGATTAACGAAGATCTGGTGGACCAGCCTTTCCTTGATAAATACTGCGTTGGCTACGACGAGAAAACGCTCCCGGCCGGGGCGCCGGCGAATGGTCATTACAAAGCCTATATCCTCGGCGAGGGCGACGACGGGATCGCTAAAACGCCGCAGTGGGCCTCGCGTTTAACCGGTATCCCCACCGATCGCATCATTAAGCTGGCGCGCGAAATCGGCATGAGCAAGCCGGCCTACATTTGCCAGGGCTGGGGGCCCCAGCGCCAGGCCAACGGCGAACTCACCGCCCGGGCGATCGCCATGCTGCCGATCTTAACCGGCAACGTCGGCATCAACGGCGGCAATAGCGGCGCCCGCGAATCAACCTACACCATCACCATTGAGCGCCTGCCGGTGCTGGAAAACCCGGTGAAGACCGCCATCTCCTGCTTTACCTGGACCGACGCCATCGCGCGCGGTCCAGAGATGACGGCCAGCCGCGATGGCGTACGCGGAAAAGAGAAGCTGGATGTGCCGATCAAGTTCCTGTGGAACTACGCGGGCAACACCATCATCAACCAGCACTCCGACATCAATAAGACCCACGAAATTCTGCAGGATGAAAGCAAGTGCGAAACCATTGTGGTTATCGACAACTTTATGACCTCGTCGGCGAAATACGCCGACCTGCTGCTGCCCGACCTGATGACCGTTGAGCAGGAGGATATCATTCCTAACGATTACGCCGGCAATATGGGCTATCTGATTTTTATTCAGCCCGCCACCTCAGCGAAGTTCGAACGCAAACCGATTTACTGGATCCTAAGCGAAGTGGCGAAACGACTCGGCGACGACGTGCATCAACGTTTTACCGAGGGACGTACCCAGGAACAGTGGCTGCAGTATCTGTACGCCAAAATGGTGGCGAAAGATCCGGCGCTGCCGGCCTACGAGGATCTGAAGCGAATGGGCATCTACAAGCGCAAAGACCCGAACGGCCACTTCGTCGCCTATCGCGACTTCCGGCGCGATCCTGAAGCGCATCCGCTCAAAACCCCGTCCGGCAAAATTGAAATCTACTCAAGCCGACTCGCAGAGATTGCCGCCCGCTGGCAGCTGGAGAAAGACGAAGTTATCAGCCCGCTGCCGGTCTACGCCTCCACATTTGAAGGCTGGGACGATCCGCTGCGCAGCCAGTATCCGCTGCAGCTGTTTGGTTTCCACTATAAAGCGCGCACCCATTCCAGCTACGGCAACGTTGATGTATTACAAGCGGCCTGTCGCCAGGAAGTATGGATCAATCCGCTTGACGCGGAAAAACGCGGGATTAAAAACGGCGATATGGTGCGCGTTTTTAATCAGCGCGGCGAAGTCCGTCTTCCGGCGAAAGTGACGCCACGCATCATGCCGGGGGTCTCGGCGATGGGCCAGGGCGCCTGGCACGACGCCAATATGACCGGAGATCGGATCGACCATGGCGCCTGCATGAATACCCTGACCACCCACCGCCCGTCGCCGCTGGCGAAGGGGAATCCACAGCATACCAACCTGGTCGATATCGAGAAGGTTTAAGGAGTAAACCATGAGCACGCAATATGGATTCTTTATCGACTCCGCTCGCTGTACCGGATGCAAAACCTGCGAGCTGGCCTGTAAGGACTACAAGAACCTGACTCCGGAGGTCAGCTTCCGCCGGATCTATGAGTATGCCGGCGGCGACTGGCAGGAGGACAACGGCGTCTGGCAGCAGAACGTGTTTGCCTATTACCTCTCCATCGCCTGTAACCACTGCGAAGATCCGGCCTGCACCAAGGTCTGTCCGAGCGGCGCGATGCATAAGCGCGAAGACGGTTTTGTGGTGGTCAACGAAGAGGTATGCATTGGCTGCCGCTACTGCCATATGGCCTGCCCGTACGGCGCCCCGCAGTATAACGCCGACAAAGGCCATATGACCAAATGCGATGGCTGTCACGAGCGCGTCGCCGAGGGGAAAAAGCCGATCTGCGTCGAGTCCTGCCCGCTGCGGGCGTTGGATTTCGGGCCAATTGCCGAACTGCGCGCTAAGCACGGCCAGCTGGCCGCGGTAGCGCCGCTGCCGTCGGCGCACTTTACCCGGCCGAGTATCGTTATCAAACCTAACGCCAATGCCCGGCCGTGTGGCGATACCACCGGTTACCTGGCGAACCCGAAGGAGGTGTGAGATGGGAAACGGATGGCATGAATGGCCGCTGGTGCTGTTTACGGTGCTGAGTCAGTGCGTGGTCGGCGCGACCATCGTCAGCGGTCTTGGCTGGCTGGCGCTGGGGGACCAACGGGAAGCCCGGCGGCGGCTGGTGCGCAATATGTTTTTTATCTGGCTGTTGATGGGCATTGGTTTTCTTGCTTCGGTGATGCATCTCGGTTCACCGCTGCGCGCGTTTAACTCGCTGAACCGCATCGGCGCCTCGGCGCTGAGCAACGAAATCGCCAGCGGCGCTCTGTTCTTCGCCGTGGGCGGATTCTGGTGGCTGCTGGCGGTGCTGGAAAAAATGCCGGCGACGCTGGGTAAAGTCTGGCTGGCGATCGCCATGCTGTTAGGGCTGCTGTTTGTCCTCGCAATGACCCGGGTTTACCAAATCAATACTGTGCCAACATGGTACAATGGCTACACCACCAGCGCGTTCTTTCTGACGGTGCTCCTCAGCGGGCCGCTGTTTGCCGCCCTGCTGCTGCGGCTGGCGAAAGTCGACTTTAACGGCTGGTTTTTTGCCGGACTGAGCGTGGCCGCGCTGGTCATCAGCGCCGCAGTTATCATTATGCAAAGCGCCGGGCTCAGTACCCTTCACAGCTCGGTTCAGCAGGCGGCCACCCTGCTGCCAGAATACGGCAAACTCCAGGCGCTACGCCTGGTACTGCTGGCGCTGGGCCTCGGCTGCTGGCTATGTCCGCTGATCCGCCGCCAGCCGCCGCGCGCTACGGGGCTGCTGATCGGCCTGCTGCTGGTCTTGATCGCCGAATGTATTGGCCGCGGCCTGTTTTATGGTCTGCATATGACCGTCGGTCTGGCGGTTGCCGGTTAATGAGACGGCGCGCAGGCGCGCGCCGCAGAAAGGAATAAGTGATGATGCCGATCCCAAATCGCGACGCCGTCGCGTTAAGCGCCCGCACCCTGGGCGCGCTGTTCTCTTATGCGCCGAATAGCGCGGAAATTGCGCCGCTGGTCGCCGCCTTCCAGGACGGGAGCTGGCAGCAGCAGTGGCCCTTCCCGGTCGCAGCCCCGCTGGCGTCAGGGTTTGCCGCATCGGCTGAAGAAACGTTGCCGGAAGCCTGGCAGCGCCTGTTTATCGGGCCATGGGCCCTGCCGGCGCCGCCCTGGGGCTCTGTCTGGCTGGATAAAGAGTCTGTGCTGTTTGGCGATTCCACGCTGGCTCTGCGCCAGTGGATGCGCGAGAACGGTATCGCGCTGGAGGCCGATGGCAACGAACCGGAAGATCATTTCGGCACCGTGCTACTCCTGGCGGCATGGTTGTGCGAAACGGAGCAGGATGCGTTGTTCGCTCAACTGCTGGCCTGGCACCTGCTGCCGTGGTCCGGGCGTTTCCTGAGCGTCTTTGTCGACCATGCCGCCCACCCCTTCTATCAGGCGCTGGGTCAGCTGGCGCAGGCGACTCTGGCGCAGTGGCAGGAGAATCTGCCGATCGCCGTGGCGCAAAAACCGCTCTATCGTTAACCCTTCGCCGCGCCGGTATCCGGCGCGGTTTTATTTTGCCGCTTCCCAGCCTTTCACCCGCACTTATCGCTTTTGCATCTAAGGTTATTCCCTATCACAATAAGCCAATGTTTTCTGAACCTCGCCGTGACTAATGCATCGTCTTCATCCCTATCCTGATGTGCAAGTGATGTTTCGCCGCCTGCTGATCGCCACCCTGATTGGCCTTCTCGCCGCCCTGGCGGTGGCGCTGTTTCGCCACGCTATGGTGGTGCTGGAAACGCTGTTGCTCAGTAATGACAGCGGGAGCCTGGTCAACGCCGCACAGTCGCTTCCGGCGTGGCGTCGGCTGGTTACCCCCGCGCTGGGCGGCCTGACGGCGGGAACCTTACTCTGGCTCTGGCAACGACGCAGCGTCGCGCGTCCGCATGCCGCCACCGATTATATGGAAGCCCTGGAGACCGGCGACGGCTGTTTCGATACGCCGGCAAGCCTGGTGAAATCGCTGGCGTCATTGCTGGTCGTGGTGACCGGCAGCGCGATTGGCCGGGAAGGCGCCATGATCCTGCTGGCCGCGCTGGCGGCCTCGCTGTTTGCCCGTCGCTTCACGCCGCAGAGTGAATGGAAGCTATGGGTCGCCTGCGGCGCGGCTGCCGGGATGGCCAGCGCCTATCATGCCCCGCTGGCCGGCAGCCTGTTTATTGCTGAAATTCTCTTTGGCACGCTGATGCTGGCCTCGCTTGGGCCGGTGGTGATCTCGGCGGTGATCGCCCTGCTGTTGACGCAGTTTCTTAATGGCGGCGCCGCGCCGCTGTATCACGTCGTGTTACAGCAAAACCTCAGCGCCCTGCACTATGGCTTAATGCTGGCGACTGGCCTGCTGGCCGGGCTGTGCGGGCCGCTGTTTATCTGGCTGATGGACTACAGCCACCGTGGGTTCGTTAAACTAAAGCTGGCGCCGCCGTGGCAGCTGGCGCTGGGCGGGCTAATTGTCGGCGGCTTATCGCTCATCACCCCGGCAGTATGGGGCAACGGCTACAGCGTAGTGCAAAGCTATTTGCTGCTGCCGCCGTCCGGTGCGCTGCTGGTGGGCATATTTATCTGCAAACTGCTGGCGGTGCTGGCCAGCAGCGGCTCCGGCGCGCCTGGCGGGGTCTTCACCCCGACGCTGTTTGTCGGCCTGGCGATGGGCATGCTGTTTGCCTGCTTCAGCAGGCTGTGGCTACCGGGAAGTGAAGAAATGGCCATCATGATGGGTCTGACCGGCATGGCGGCGTTTCTGGCCGCCACGACCCATGCGCCGATCATGTCAACCCTGATGATTTGCGAGATGACCGGGCAGTATACGCTGCTGCCCGGTCTGCTGATAACCTGCGTCGTGTCGTCTGTGCTGTCGCGGACGTTACGCCGGGATTCGATCTATCGCCATCACGTTGCCGAGCATGTCTAAGTCGACGTAGCGGCTCAGCTCACGCTGTTCGGCGCGCGGTAGATAAGGCAGCTCGCCGATCAGCGGCGCCGGCAGCTTTTTGCTGAGGACATCGATGATTTCGGCGTAGTGCGCCAGACCGGGGTTGATCCGATTGGCCACCCAGCCAATCAGCGGTAAACCGTCATTGGCGATCGCCTGGGCTGTCAGTAGCGCATGGTTGATGCACCCCTCCTGGATCCCCACCACCATCAGCACTGGGAGCTGCTCCTGAACCACCCACTCGGAGAGCGGCCGCAGGTCGTTCATCAGGCTGCGCCAGCCGCCGGTGCCTTCAACCACCACGTGTTCGACCTGCGCGGCCAGACGCTGCAAACCATCGGACAGCAGACCGTAGTTGATCGGGCAGCTATGCGCCACGCTGCTCTCGTCTTCGCTTAAGGCGATGGGGTTGACAGCCTCATAGGGTAAGGCCAGCGTGGAGACGCTCTGCAACACCAGCGCATCTTTGTTACGTAAACCGTCCGGCGTCTCTTTGCTGCCCTTCGCCACAGGCTTATACCCGGCCACGCTTTTGCCTCTGGCAGCAAGTGCCTGCAACAGCGCACGGGAAACCACTGTCTTCCCGACAGAGGTGTCTGTACCTGTAATAAAGAAACGCTTAAACATCACTAACCCCACAGTTTTGTCGATGAAATATACGGGAGAGAAATAATCAACGGTGGGCAAAGTCTACGTGAAGCCGTCTGAGGTCAGCTTGAGATAGCGCAATTTTTGGTGTGACTATGAAAAAATGTTAACCCTGTAACAGTCGTATGAGTAAGGATCCGTTATAGAGCGCATCTTTAACCAGCGCCGCGCCAGCCATCGTTCCGCGGTTGGAGAACTGAGTACTTTCAACGGTAATATGCCGGCTATAGGCTGGGAGAGATTGTTGCCGAATACAGCTGGAAATTGCCGGAAAAAGAATTTCTGCCGCCAGATTGAACGGCGAGCCAATCAGAATTTTCTGCGGATTAAACAGATTGACCATGATCGCCAGAATCCGCCCAACGTGATTACCCACGCCGCTGATGATGTCCCGGGCTAACAAATCGCCCTGCAGCGCCGCCTGACAAAGCCACTCCACGCTCAGCGGACGCTGGTGCAGCAGCGAGCTCATCGACTGCGCCATGCGCATCTGCGCCAGCTCCAGCACGCTTTCTACGCTGGCAATTGTCTCCAGGCAACCATGGTTGCCGCAGTAACAGCGTTTGCCGTAGGGATCGACCTGGGTATGGCCAATCTCCACCAGGCTGCTGCTGCCGGCGTGCAGCAGGCGCCCATCGGTGATCACCCCGGCGCCGACGTTATGATCGATGACCACCTGAATGACGTCCCGGGCGCCGCGCGAGGCGCCAAACAAAGATTCCGCCATGGTCCAGGCGCTGATGTCATGCTGAATATAGACTGGCACCCCGGTATGATTGGCCAGCGCTTCGCCGAGCGGGACATCTTTAACATCCTCATAAAACGGCATGCGATGAATAATGCCATTTTCGGTATCGATAATACCGGGCATCGTCATGGCGATGGAGGTAAGGCGTTCCAGCTTCTTTTGATGGCGAATAAAGAAGCGATCAATATGGTCGATAACGCGCGTCAGAAACGGCGTGCTGTCGGTGAGCGCCAGCTCCAGCTGATCCTCCACCACCAGCTGACTGCTTAAATCACGCAGCGAAAGATGGATCTCACCGCGGCTGATGCGCACCGCCAGATAGTGCCATGCCTCGGTCTCCACCATCAGCCCCACCGCCGGGCGGCCGCGGCTGCCGGGCTCCTGGATCTCGGTCTCCTGAACCAGATGCGCTTCCAGCATTTCGCGGACGATTTTGGTGATGCTGGCCGGCGCCAGTTGCGCAAATCGGGAAAGGTCGATACGCGATACCGGGCCGAGCTGATCAATCAGGCGATACACGGCGCCCGCATTGGTCTGCTTTATTTGATCGATATGGCCTGGTTGACTATCCGCTACCACCATTGACTCCCTTATTTTCGCGCTTCGAAATAAACTTTCGGCTATGGTGAAGCACTTCGACGGTGAACGTCAAATTTTTACTTAGCCTTGTGATTTACCGCACATTTCCAGCCCCTTTTCGCCTCAATTATGCTCGCTTTTCCAGGCGAGCAGCGCCTCACGAAAGCGTTTTGCCAGTGCCCCTTGCTCATGGTGTTTAGACCACACCAGCCACATCTCCGATACCGCATCCTGTTCGTCGATCGGCAGCCAGCGCATTTCACTGAGCTGGACGCGCTGAAAGGAGGCCGGGAGGATCGATACCCCCAGTCCGGCGGCCACCAGACCAATAATCGTCATTGCCTCCCCCACCTCCTGGGCAATCTTCGGCGTGTGGCCGTAGCGGCGCAGCAAGCCGAGGATGTCGTCGTACAGGCCAGTGCCGACGTGCGGGTCGAAAAAGACGAAGGGCTCGCGCGCCAGCGCCGCCAGGCTGACCGAGGGCTGGCGGGCCAGCGGGTGATTCGCCGGGACCATCGCCAACAGCGGCTCGCGCAGAACCCGCTCCCACGCCAGAGTGTCCGGCAGTTGAGTATTTCGCAGCAGCCCCAAATCCAGAGCCCCTTCGCTCAGGGGCACTATCTGTTCGCGGGTGTTAGTCTCGCGGGTGAGAATATGCACATCCGGAAGGCGTTGGCGAAACATCGATAGCGTATCGGAGACGGCCTTAATAAAAGGGGCCGAGGAGGTAAAGCCGATGCGCAGCTCACCCGTTTCGCCATGGTGTAGACGGGCGGCGCGAGCAGCCGCCTCATCCACCTGGGCGAGGATTTGTCGGCTATCGGCGAGAAACTGCTTTCCGGCCGCCGTCAGGCTGACGCTGCGGTTGGTACGGGCAAACAGGCGAGCGCCGGTCTGCTGCTCAAGGATCTGAATCTGCTGGCTTAGCGGTGGTTGAGAGATGTTCAGTCGCGCCGCGGCGCGGCCAAAATGTAGCTCCTCAGCGACGGCGACAAAGTAGCGCAAATGACGCAACTCGATATTCATATTTAAAACGTCTTATTTGAGATTATTAATATATTAGACAGAATATTTACATTTTCATACCCTAAAAATGTGAGCTGAATGGTCACAACACTCTGTTGGTAAGCAGCAACTTCTACGCAAGGAATTCTCTGTGAGTCGTACAACAACCGTTGACACCGTGCCGGCGGGCGAGGTCAGCGTCGCTGGTGCATCCCGCCCGGATCCGTTTATTAAGCGTGGCACCCCGCAGTTTATGCGCGTCACTCTAGCGCTGTTCTCCGCCGGTCTGGCCACCTTTGCCCTGCTCTACTGTGTGCAGCCGATCCTGCCGGTGCTGTCGAACGAGTTTGGCGTGTCGCCGGCCAGCAGCAGTATTTCGCTTTCAATTTCCACGGCGATGTTGGCGGTGGGCTTGCTGTTTACCGGCCCGCTGTCGGACGCTATAGGCCGCAAGCCGGTGATGGTCACCGCCCTGCTGCTGGCCGCCTGCTGTTCACTGTTGTCGACTATGATGACCAGCTGGCACGGCATCCTGATTATGCGCGCGCTCATCGGCCTGTCACTGAGCGGCGTAGCGGCGGTCGGAATGACCTATCTGAGCGAGGAGATCCACCCCAGTTTCGTCGCCTTTTCGATGGGACTCTATATCAGCGGCAACTCCATCGGCGGCATGAGCGGCCGCTTGCTGACCGGGGTCTTTACCGATTTCTTCGGCTGGCGCGTGGCGCTGGCGGCGATCAGCGGCTTTGCGCTGGCCGCGGCGATTATGTTCTGGCGTATCCTGCCCGAGTCGCGCCATTTCCGCCCGACCTCGCTGCGACCGAAAACGCTGCTGATTAACTTCCGTCTGCACTGGCGCGACCGTGGCCTGCCGCTGCTGTTCGTCGAAGGTTTTCTGCTGATGGGCGCTTTTGTCACCCTGTTTAACTATATTGGCTACCGGCTGATGATGTCGCCGTGGGCGTTAAGCCAGGCGGTGGTAGGCCTGCTGTCGGTAGCTTATCTCACCGGGACCTGGAGTTCACCGAAGGCAGGGGCCATGACCGTACGCTTTGGCCGCGGGCCGGTGATGCTTGGCTTTACAGCGGTGATGCTCTGCGGCCTGCTGCTGACGCTCTTTTCTTCCCTGTGGCTTATTTTCATCGGCATGCTGCTGTTTTCCGCTGGCTTCTTCGCCGCGCATTCCGTCGCCAGCAGCTGGATTGGCCCACGCGCCCGCCGCGCCCGCGGTCAGGCATCATCGCTGTATTTGTTCAGCTATTATTTGGGTTCAAGTCTTGCCGGGACGTTAGGCGGGGTATTCTGGCATCACTACGGCTGGAACGGCGTCGGTGGGTTTATCGCGCTGCTGCTCCTTGCCGCGCTGTTGACCGGCACCTGCTTACATCAGCGACTGAAATAGTCGCGTGTGACGTGGCCTGCGGGCCACGTTTCACCACATGCCCATTATGGAAGACAAGCCCATCAGCTCTCTGACGGCATCAACGGACAGTAGTGCAATAAACAGCCAGGTGAACGGATTCATAAACCACCCCCGAACCTCCAGACCTGTGTAATCGATCACAGTTTAGTACCGATATGTTACCGTTTTCTGTCACACCGATCACAGAGGTGAGCTTATTCTCCCGCCATGTGTCTTTCCCTTCCCCTATGCGCAACGCTCGACCCGCCGGGCGTATCAGGATAGTGTAGAGGCAAAGCGATAATCTCTTTATTCACCTGTCACGGACCGAACGCCACTATGACTGAAAATACGCCTTATCAGCAGCTTACCCGTACCTTTCAGCGCCTGTCGCGCTTTTCGCATCTCGCCGCCATCGCCGGCTGGGATATGTTCGCGATGATGCCCCCGGGCGGGAGCGTCGCCCGCGGCGAAGCGCTGGCCGAGCTCGGCGTGCTGCAGCATCAGATTCTGACCGATAAAAAAGTGGGACAATGGTTACAGGAGGCCCGCCAGCAGGATCTTAATGATGTTGAACAGGCCAACCTGCGGGAAATGCAGCGTCAGTACGATCAGGCGGCGCTGCTGCCGGAGAGCCTGGTGGAAGCAAAATCGCTGGCCGGCAGCCGCTGCGAGCATGCCTGGCGCAGCCAGCGTCCCGCCAATGACTGGACGGGCTTTGCCGACAACCTACGCGAGGTGGTCAGACTGAGCCGTCAGGAAGCGCAGATCCGCGCCGATGCCAGGGGCGGCTCACGCTACGACGCGCTGCTGGATATTTTCGAACCGGATATGACCAGCGCGCGGCTGGACAGCCTGTTCGCCGATCTCAAATCGTGGCTACCTTCCCTGCTTAGCCAGGCGGTGGAGAAGCAGGCGAAGCAGACGCTAATCGCCCCGCAGGGGCCTTTCCCCATTGCTGAACAACGGGAGCTGGGCCTGCAGGCGATGCGTATCCTTGGCTTTGACTTCGACGGCGGGCGCCTCGACATCAGCGCCCACCCGTTCTGCGGCGGCGTACCCCAAGATGTGCGTATCACCACCCGCTACAACGAAAACGACCTGCTCAGCGCTCTGTTCGGCGTGATCCACGAAACCGGCCACGCCCGCTACGAGCAGAATCTACCTCGCCCGTGGGTCGACCAGCCCGTAGGACTCGCCCGCTCCACCGCTATCCACGAGTCGCAGAGCCTGTTTTTTGAAATGCAGCTGGGACGCAGCGAGCGGTTTCTTAACCGCCTGTTACCGGCGGTGCGCGAGCGGTTTGGCGATCGGCCGGCCTTTAGCCAGGACAATTTTGTCGCCTGGAATCAGCAGGTGAAACCCGGCTTTATTCGCGTCGATGCCGATGAGGTGAGCTATCCGGCGCATGTCATCCTGCGTTATGAAATTGAACGTGCGCTGATCGACGGCGAGATTGAGGTAGATGATATCCCGTCGCTGTGGGACGAGAAAATGCAGCACTGGCTGGGGCTGTCGACCACCGGCAACTATCGGGATGGTTGCATGCAGGATATTCACTGGACCGACGGCGGATTCGGCTATTTCCCTTCCTATACCCTGGGCGCGATGTATGCCGCGCAGCTGATGGCCGCGGCCCGCCGCGCGCTGCCGACATTAGATCGCGATATTGAGGAAGGCGATTTCAGCGCCCTGTTCGACTGGCTGCGGCAGAATATCTGGCAGCATGGCAGCCGCTTCACCACCTCGCAGTTGATTCAGCAGGCCACCGGTGAGGATCTTAATAGCCGCTACTTCCGCGAGCACCTGACCACTCGCTACCTGTAATCATACGCGCCGGGCTACCCGGCGCGTCCTGTCGTTCCCGCCTTGTACATTCGGTTACACGCCGATACCAAACACTCACGGAAAGCTCGAAAAGACAAGCATATAGTGATTTCACCGGCCCCGCAGTGGGGTTGAAATTAAGAAAACTTTTCGAGGATATCAGAATGAAAAAAGTATTAGCTCTGGTCGTTGCCGCTGCTATGGGTCTCTCTTCCGCCGCTTTCGCTGCTGACGCAGTAAGCACCACTCAGGCACCGGCTGCCACCCACAGCACGGCTGCCAAGACCACCCATCACAAAAAACACCACAAAGCCGCGGCAAAACCGGCCGCAGAGCAGAAAGCTCAGGCTGTCAAAAAACACAAAAAAGCAGAAGCTAAACCAGCCGCTGCTCAGAAAGCCCAGGCCGCTAAAAAACACAAAAAAGTAGCAGCTAAACCAGCTGCTCCGCAGAAAGCTCAGGCGGCGAAAAAGCATCACAAAGCTGCGGCTAAACCGGCAGCCCAGAAAGCGCAGGCAGCGAAAAAACACCACAAAACCACTAAACACCAGGCCGCTAAACCGACTGCACAGCCGGCAGCATAATTCCTCCCGGTGAACCAACCTTCTTAATAATCGGCGCTGTTTCAGCGCCGTTTTTTCTGGAGAGCACTATGCTGCGGCGCTATCGTTTTGAGCTCATCCTGATCCTGCTAATTATATGCGCAGTGGTTGCAACCCGTTTTTTCCTCTCTTAATTATTTATCCCGCGCTCGCATTTTGCTGCTTCTACCAGCTTTTCATTAAAATGAATACCGTGCGGCTATCGCTGACCCGCTCCCCGCTTCCCATTATCCTGTGACTCTCTGCGGCGCAAAAAAATGTCCGGCGCCAGAAGACGCCAGACATGTTAGTCGTAATATGTCGCACGCCTGGCCCTTGCCGTGTGGCGCGCCCATCACAATGCACGCACGGCTTCCATCACCAGATAGCCGGTCGCGCCCCAGATAGCGACTGAGACCAGGGAAACATAAACCAGTGCGCGAATACCTTTTTTAGACATAAGCCCTCCGAACGCAGGGGAAATAGAGTTCAGGCTATCATCGCCGGTACTACCTCTCTATTTACTCAACAGCAGGGCGACGGTAACAACGTTTTCGGTGAGAAAATGTTTCGCATTGAAAATAATTACGAGAGGCGTAAAGAAGTGCGAATTCCGGTGAAGATCTGGTGGGTAAAAGTATTATTTTTGGGCATTATGCTGACAAACCAGGAATAATCCCACGGATGAATTGCTGCATTATTAACCGAATTCAGTACGTTCTGATACATGAATTTTGTTGCGCAAGACGCCACTTTCTGCGGAAATAGCACAAGCAGAACACTGGTATTAACCGCTTGAAATCAGGAGGTTTTACCAGCGCCAGACCCCACCGCGCGCTGATGTGGTATACGGTTTGGCCTGTTTAGAATTATTGTTTACTTTCAAAAACTTAAATCTCCTGCTACTGTCAATAGACATCATAGCCTCCCCAGAGAGTGATATGCGTAGAGACGTTCTGTTATTACTGTGTTCATTTTATCTGTTACCTCTGGGCGCACATGCCGATGATAGCGGACTGAGCGCCAAAGATATTAAGACGTTGTTTTTCGGTCACGATGACCGCAAAGCGGTGAACCGCCCCGAGGAGAGTCCGTGGGACGCGATTGGCCAGCTGGAAACCGCCAGCGGCAATCTGTGTACGGCGACGCTCATCTCTCCGCATCTGGCGCTGACCGCGGGCCACTGTCTGTTAACGCCCCCGCGCGGCAAGCCGGACAAAGCGGTCGCCCTGCGCTTTATTTCCCGCAAGGGCAACTGGGTCTATGAGATCCACGGCATTGACGGGCGAGTCGATCCCAGCTTAGGCAGACGCCTGAAAGCCGATGGCGACGGCTGGATTGTCCCTTCCGCTGCAGCGCCGTCCGATTTTGGTCTGATCGTGCTGCGCTATGCTCCGTCTGGCATTACGCCGATCCCGCTCTTTCCGGGCAGCAAGGCCGATCTCACCGCCGCGCTGAAGGCGGCGGACCGTAAAGTTACCCAGTCTGGCTATCCTGAAGATCATCTCGATAATCTTTACAGCCACCAGGATTGCATCGTGACAGGGTGGGCGCAAACCAGCGTACTGTCGCATCAGTGTGACACCCTGCCTGGCGACAGCGGCTCGCCGCTGCTGCTGAAAACGGAGGACGGCTGGCAGGTGATCGCCGTGCAGAGTTCGGCCCCCGGCCCGCAGGATCGCTGGCGGGCGGACAATCGCGCCATTGCGGTGACTGGCTTTCGCGATAAGCTGGAGGCGCTTGCCGGTGAGTAATGGACCGAGGCCGGTGAAGAATATCATTATTGACATCGTCCTGGCGGAAATGATTTTCCGCCAGCCGAAAGCAGTGAACCTGCGCAGCCCTCAGCGTCACCTGACACAATTACAGCGGGGCAAGGCGTGAAGGAAGTTTCCGTTTGCCGCCTGGCTTTGCAGGCGGCGAGACGTCAGGCGAGTTTAATTAACACCATGCCGGCTACCAGCAGGATAACCCCCGCCCAGCCTTTGTTATTCAGACGCTGACCAAACAGCACCCAGCCGGCGGCGATGGTCGCCGCGATACCGAAGCCGCCCCACAGCGCATAGGCGACCGAGAGATCGATCCCTTTAACCGCCTGCGACAGGGCGCTGAACGCGCCCAATACTGCCGCCAGGGACAGGATGCCGTAGATCTTGCGGCGGAAGCCGTCGGAAAACTTCAAAAAGACGTTGGCAATAATTTCCAGCACAATGGCGATTGCCAGCCAGGCGGCGTGGATCCACTCAAACTGCTGCATGGGCCACCTCCTGCTGTGAAGACGCTTTTTTCTGGGTGCCGGACTTAATTAAGACGATCCCTATCACCAGGGTGGTCAAGCCGGCTATTTTCAGCAGGGACAGACTCTCATCAAACAGCAGCACGCTGAACAGGGTAATCAGTAAAATACCGATCCCTTCCCACAACGCATAGGCCACACCGAGGGCAATCTTTTTAACCGCAAAGGCAAGAAAAATATATGACAGGGCAATCATGGCCAGCATTAAAATAAAGCCGGTGTGCCCGCCGCTCACGCTTGCCCATTTCATAGACAAGGTGCCGGTAATTTCAGCAATAATTGCTAAAGCTAATAAAATCCAATAAAACATGATCCCTTCTCCTGCTTGAGAATATAATCCATTACCGTTTACGCGAGACGTAAACAGGAAAATTTCTGACGTAGATATCGCTGTGCGCTTGGCGCCAGCTCAGGCAGAAAGAAGGTGACTATAGCGCCGAATGCCAGTGCTGTTCGCCGGCAAAACGGGAAAAAGTGAGGGATACTGCGGGGTGATTTAAAATATACATCCTGAACTGATTGTCCATAAAATTACAATTATCCGCGGTGTTGCTTCTCGTCCGGTGCGGATGAAAATTGTCCTCAGTAGTTAAACACAGGTAGATTTGTAGCATAGTGCTACATTTAATTCAAAGACTTTGCAATTCTTTACGCCGCGGTTTTTGTTCAATGCGTTTGTTCTGCAAAAAAGCGTCATTATGCTAATGTAACGCAACCTGTTAATAGGCAAGGAAGTTTGAGGTCGGGATCCTATGGCTAAACCCATTATTACACTTAACGGATTAAAGATGGTCATCATGTTGGGCATGCTGGTGATCATCCTTACCGGCATTCGCTTTGCGGCGGACATAATCGTCCCGTTTATCCTGGCGCTTTTTCTGGCGGTGATCATCAATCCTCTGGTCCAGCTACTGGTCCGCTGCCGGGTGCCGCGCGTGCTGGCGATCTCGCTACTGATTGGCCTGATTGTTATGTTAGCCATTGTGCTGCTGGCCTCGCTGGGGACCTCGCTCAACGAGCTGGCGCGCACCCTGCCGCAGTATCGCAACTATCTCTATGAGCCGATGCAAACCATCGCGCCCTGGCTGCAGCGTATGGGATTCACCGTTTCGGTGGTCGAGCTCAATAAGTACATCGACCCTAACGCCGTAATGACCCTGGTCACCAGCCTGCTCACTCAGCTGTCGAACGCCATGTCCTCCATTTTTCTGCTGCTGCTGACGGTGGTGTTTATGCTGCTGGAGGTGCCGCAGCTTCCCGCTAAGCTGCAGCAGTTAATGTCCAGACCAGTAGAAGGCATGGGCGCCATCCAGCGGGCCATCGACAGCGTATCGCATTATCTGGTGCTGAAAACTGCGATAAGCCTGATCACCGGCCTGGTGGTCTGGGGCATGCTGGTGCTGCTGGATGTGCGCTTCGCCTTTATGTGGGGGCTACTGGCCTTCGCGCTGAACTATATTCCCAATATCGGTTCCGTGCTGGCGGCCATTCCGCCGATCCTGCAGGTGCTGGTGTTCGGTGGTCTGTACGAGGCGCTGGTAGTGCTGGCCGGCTACCTGATCGTCAACCTGGTATTCGGCAATATTCTCGAACCTCGTATCATGGGGCACGGGCTGGGCCTCTCGACGCTGGTGGTATTCCTGTCCTTAATCTTCTGGGGATGGTTGCTGGGTCCGGTTGGCATGCTGCTCTCGGTGCCGTTGACGATTATCGTCAAAATTGCCCTCGAGCAGACCAGCGGCGGGCAGAGTATCGCTTTCTTATTAAGCGATGTCAGTAAACAGTAGTCCTTCCGCAGGCCGGCGCTTCGCCGGCCTGCTCCCTGCCCTACACTCTCTCCGTAGACCACTACGCCTTATGTATTATTGATCCGCATCACAAACGTTGCGGCGGAATCGTTACTCTGATGCTAACGATCGGCCACCGCGCTTAATTGATGCTCATAGCCTCGCGTCGCACACTAATCTCCACCAGGACAAACAAAACGATTTGTCGAATCAGGAGGTTATTAATGAATGCAGAACAAACGACGGGGCGGGTCTGGAACCGTCGCCGAACGGAAAAACAGCGGCGGCTGGCCGAGGCGAACATGCCAGGTAAGGTCATCCCGACTGACCAGTTGGTCAGCGTACTGGAAAACCTGCTCGCCCCCGGCGACCGGGTTGTGCTGGAAGGCAACAACCAGAAACAGGCCGATTTCCTCTCGCGCATGCTGGCGGAAGTTAATCCGCAAAAAATCCACGACCTGCATATGATTATGCCCAGCGTCGGGCGCAGCGAGCATCTGGACCTGTTTGAAAAAGGTATTGCCCGCAAGCTGGATTTCTCTTTCTCCGGCACCCAGAGCCTGCGCATTTCGCAACTACTGGAAGATGGCCTGCTCGAAATCGGCGCCATCCACACCTATATCGAACTCTACTCGCGCCTGTACGTCGATCTGTCGCCAAACGTCGCGCTGATTGCCGGCTATAAAGCTGACCGCAAAGGCAACCTGTATACCGGACCGAGTACCGAAGATACCCCGGCGCTGGTGGAAGCCGCCGCCTTCCACGACGGCATTGTGATAGCCCAGGTCAACGAACTGGTGGACGACGAATGCGATCTGCCGCGCGTCGATATTCCCGGCTCGTGGATCGATTACGTGGTGGTTGCCGACAAGCCGTTCTTTATCGAACCGCTCTTCACCCGCGATCCGCGCCTGATTAAGCAAGAACACATACTGATGGCGATGATGGCGATCAAGGGCATCTATGCGGAACATCAGGTGCAGTCGCTTAACCACGGTATCGGCTTTAATACCGCCGCCATCGAGTTGCTGTTGCCGACCTATGGCGAGCAGCTCGGCCTGAAAGGCAAAATCTGTAAACACTGGACCCTGAATCCGCATCCAACCTTAATCCCGGCCATCGAGAGCGGCTGGGTGGAGAGCGTGCACTGCTTCGGCGGCGAACTGGGGATGGAAGAGTACATCCGCGCCCGCCCGGATATCTTCTTTACCGGCCCGGATGGCTCGATGCGCTCTAACCGCGCCTTCTGCCAGCTGGCGGGCCAGTACGCGGTAGATATGTTCATTGGTTCAACCCTGCAGGTGGATGGTCTGGCTAACTCCTCGACCGTCACCCGCGGCCGTCTTTCCGGCTTCGGCGGCGCGCCGAACATGGGCCACGACCCGCACGGTCGCCGCCACGCCACCCCGGCATGGCTCAATATGATCACCGAGCCGGACCCGATGCAGCGCGGGAAAAAGCTGGTGGTGCAGATGGTCGAAACCTTCCAGGCCGGCGTGAAACCAACCTTCGTTGAGACGCTGGATGCAGTTGAGGTGGCGAAAACCTCCGGCATGCCGCTGGCGCCGGTGATGATTTATGGTGATGACGTCACCCACGTCCTGACCGAAGAGGGTATCGCCTACCTGTACCGTGCGGAGAGCCTTGAAGAGCGCCGGGCGATGGTCGCCGCGGTGGCCGGGATCACCGATATCGGCCTTGGTGTGGACGCCAAACGCGTTGCCGCGCTGCGTCAGAGCGGCAAAGTGGTCTACCCGGAAGATCTCGGGATTCGCCGCAGCGATGCCACCCGCTCCCTGCTGGCCGCCGGCAGCGTCGCCGACCTGGTGGAGTGGTCCGACGGACTGTACAACCCACCGGCAAAATTCCGGAGCTGGTAATGAAAAATCTCTCCCCCCTGCACGCAGAAAGCCGCGTCAGCTGGCTGGCGCATACCGCCAGCGCCTGTCTGATTGACGAAGCCCGTCTGAGCCCGAAACCGGGTCTGGTGGATAGCCGCGGCAACGGCGCGCATCAGGACCTGAATCTGGCGCTGATGGAGCGCTCCGCCCGCAGCCTGCAGCCGACCTTTCACGCGCTGGCCGAGCAAAGCTGGCGTCGCCCGGCGGACATCGCCCTGCGCGAAACCGTCGGCCGCCTTGGCCGCGAAGGCGAAGCGCAGATGATGCTGGCGACGGGTGGGGTTAACACCCACCGCGGCGCTATCTGGGCGCTAGGCCTGCTGGTCAGCGCGGTGGCGATGTTGGGTGGAGAGGGTCAGTCACAGGCGATCGCCGACGCCGCCGCCGCCCTCGCCCGCCTGCCCGACGGCTTCGCGCCGAAAAGCTTTAGTAAAGGGCTTCGCGCCAGCCGCCGCTGGCAGGTGCCAGGCGCCCGCGAGGAAGCGCAGTGTGGTTTCCCGCATATCACCCGCCTGGCGCTGCCGCAACTGCAGCACAGCCGGGCGCGAGGCGCCAGTGAGCCGCAGGCGCAGCTTGATGCGCTGATGGCCATCATGACCTCGCTGAGCGATACCTGCGTGCTGTCGCGCGCCGGTATGGCCGGGCTGCAGGCCATGCAGCAAGGCGCTTGCGAGGTGCTGGCGGCTGGCGGTTGCGCCAGTTTCGCCGGGCGCGCCGCCCTGGCCCGCCTGGACGCAATCATGCTGGCGCTAAACGCCTCGCCGGGAGGCGCCGCCGATCTCCTTGCCGCCACCCTGTTTCTCGACAGAGTTGCCGGCTAACGCATTCAGAGGATGTTATGGAACAGATTACATTGTCATTTCCTGCCAGCCGCGCCCTGAGCGGCAGAGCGCTGGCAGGAGTCGTGGGTTCAGGCGATATGGAAGTACTTTATACCGCCGCACAGAGCGCCACGCTCAACGTACAGATCACCACCTCAGTGGATAACAGCCAGGCGCGCTGGCAGGCGCTGTTCGACAGGTTGAACCTGATCAACGGCCTGCCCGCCGGGCAGTTGATTATCCACGACTTCGGCGCCACGCCGGGCGTCGCCCGTATTCGTATTGAACAGGTTTTTGAGGAGGCCGCTCATGCGTAACGATCGCAGCTTTATCGAACTGCGCGCTCGCGAACGCGCCCACGCCCTGCTGGACGACGGCAGCTACCGCGAACTGCTGGATCCGTTTGACGGTATTATGTCGCCGTGGCTCGGCGCCCAGGGCATCGTCCCGCAGTCCGACGACGGTATGGTGGTCGCCAAAGGCACGATCAACGGCCAGCCTGCGGTGGTGATTGCCATCGAGGGCACCTTCCAGGGAGGCAGTATGGGCGAAGTGTCCGGCGCCAAAATGGCCGCCGCGCTGGAGCTGGCGGCGGAAGATAACCGCAACGGTATCCCGACGCAGGCGGTGCTGTGCCTCGAAACCGGCGGCGTACGTCTGCAGGAGGCCAACCTCGGTCTGGCCGCCATCGCTGATATTCACGCGGCGATTGTCGATCTGCGCCGCTACACGCCGGTAGTCGGCATCATCGCCGGCACCGTCGGCTGCTTTGGCGGTATGTCTATCGCCGCCGCGCTGTGCAGCTATCTCATTGTCACTCGTGAAGCCCGTCTCGGCCTCAACGGCCCGCAGGTTATCGAGCAGGAAGCCGGCATTGAAGAGTACGACTCCCGCAACCGGCCGTTTATCTGGAGCATGACCGGCGGCGAAATTCGCGCCGCCAGCGGACTGGTCGACGCGCTGGTTAACGATGGCGTTAACGCCGTTAAAACCGCAATGAATGAGGCGATCGCCAAAGGCGTACCGGTACAGCACCGCAGCGACAACTATGACGATTATCTGCGTCGCTTGAGCCAGTTCGACACCCGCCAGCAGGCGGATACCGCGCAGATTAAACAGCTTTTTGCCCGGGAGGATAAATAATGAGTCAGTTCCCAAACCGCGCCGCGCTGTGGCTGAACAAACTGGCGCCCGACGCGCCGCTGATGAGCGGCCTGTGCCCTTCCGTCCAGGTGGCAGACGGCCAGATTAATGGCGAAAACGTGCGTTTTATCGCCGTGGTCCCGGATGCTAACAACCACTACCCGCGCGCCGCCGGCGGCGAAGTTGGCCTGCTGGAAGGCTGGACGCTGGCGAAAGTGGTTAATGAAACCATTGCCGCCGACGCCGACCAGCCAGTCAAACGGCCGATCGTCGCCGTGATCGATGTGCCAAGCCAGGCCTATGGCCGCCGCGAAGAAGCTTTCGGCATTCACCAGGCGCTGGCCGGGGCGGCTGGCGCTTATGCCAAAGCCCGTTTGGCCGGCCACCCGGTAATTGGCCTGATCGTCGGCAAAGCGATGTCCGGGGCGTTTCTGGCCCACGGCTACCAGGCCAACCGCCTGATCGCCTTTAACGATAGCGGCGTGCTGATCCACGCGATGGGTAAAGCGTCGGCGGCGCGCATTACGCTGCGTACCGTAGAGGCGCTGGAGAAACTGGCGGCTACCATTCCGCCAATGGCCTACGACGTCAGCAACTATGCGACGCTCGGCCTGCTCTCCGCCCTTCTGGATATTAATAATCCGGATGCCCCTGACGACCACGATCTGTCGTTGGTCAGCAACACGCTGCGCGACGCCATCGCTGACGCGCGCACCGATACCTCACTGAAGTGCCGTCTGGGCGCGGAAAACCGCCGCAGCTCGCAGCTGGTCCGCGATCGCATGCGCGCCAGCTGGTAAAACGTTCGTACGTAAGTAGTAGAAGAAAACCTGCCGGAAGCCGTCCCCCGGAGCGCGTAATAACCGCGCCGGGTAGGGACGGCTTTTAGAAAAAATAACAATCGCGCCAGTACTCTATCTTATTTACAGGTGATTTATGACTTATGTGATTATTCATGCTCTTGCCCCGATTTTCGTCATTATGCTGCTGGGCTTCTGGGCCGGTAAGGCCGGGATGGTAGATAACAAAAACGTCTCGCTGCTTAATATTTTTGTAATGGATTTTGCCTTACCCGCCACGCTGTTTAGCGCGACGGTACAAACGCCGTGGGCCGGTATCGTCGCCCAGTCGCCGTTGGTGCTGGTGTTGACCGGCGCGATGTGGATCACCTATGCCGCGATCTACTTCCTCGCCACCAGCGTGTTCAAACGCACGCCGCAGGATGCCGCGGTGCTGACCCTCACCGTCGCCCTGCCAAACTATGCCGCGTTAGGTCTGCCGATCCTCGGCAGCGTACTGGGTGAAGGCGCGTCAACCTCACTGTCGGTAGCGGTCTCTATCGCCTGCGGCTCGGTGCTGATGACCCCGTTCTGCCTGCTGATTCTGGAACGTGAAAAAGCCCGCGCCGCGGGAGAAAACAGCGGTTCTACGCTGGCGATGCTGCCGGTGCTGATGTGGCGTTCGGTGAAAAAACCGATCGTCTGGGGCCCGCTGCTTGGGGTGGTGCTTTCCGCGATCGGCATTAAAATGCCGGACCTGCTGCTGGCGTCGATCAAACCGCTGGGCCTGGCTGCCACCGCCGCCGCGCTGTTCCTCACCGGGGTGATCCTGTCGGCGCGTAAACTGCAGCTCAATGCACTGATCGCTACATCAACCATCGTGAAACTGCTGGTGCAGCCGTTTATTGCCTGGGGTCTGGTGATGTTACTTGGGTTGCACGGTTCCATTGCCATTACCGCGATCCTGATGATAGCCCTGGCCGCCGGCTTCTTCGGCGTGGTCTTCGGCAACCGCTTCGGCGTACAGTCTCCGGATGCTGAAGCCGTGCTGCTGTTGAGCTCGGTTCTGTGTATCCTGTCGCTACCGCTGTTTATCTCTTTGACTTCAGGACTGTAAACCATGTCAGCAACGCCGCGTCCCCACGATTTAGTTTGGTTAAACCACGCCAGCGCCCTGGAAGACATTGCCGAGCCGTGGGTGGCTCAGCAGTGGCGAGCCGCGCTGCCGGTGGTGGTGAGGCGCGACGTTGACGACCAGGCCCGCGTCCCGGTTGGGGTGCGGGGCATGAAGCGCGAGCAGCGCGCCGCCGGCTGGGTACAGGCGCGCAATATCGTGCGCAGCGTCACCCCGGAGATGCTTGTCGAGCGCGAAGCATTACTCTGCTCGCCGTTTGTCTCGCAGCCGCCGGTCCAGGGGGCTATCGCCCTCACCTTACACCGTTGGCCCTGGGGCTGGGGCGTCACCGGCAGTACCGGCTACGCGCTGGCAACCGAGATCCCGGTGCTGCATGCGGCCAGCGATCTGGATCTGCTGATCCGCGCGCCACAGCCGCTGGACCGCGAGGCGCTGCTGGAATGGCAGACCCGGGTGGCCCAACTCCCATGCCGCGCTGATACCCAGGTCGAAACGCCGTACGGCGCCTTCGCCCTTAATGAATGGCTGCGCGACGGGCGCGCGCTGCTGAAAACGTCCCGCGGCGCGCGCTTAACCGCGACGCCGTGGCACAGGGAGGAATAATGAAGATTTTATTTACCTTTCCCGGTCAGGGCGGCCAGCGTCCCGGCATGCTGGCGATGATCCCCGATCGCGAGGCAATCCTCACCCAGGCGCGCGCCGTGCTGGGGGATGAAGTCGATACCCTCGATAGCGCCGATGCGCTACAACACACCCGTGCGGTCCAGCTCTGTCTGCTGATCGCCGGTGTCGCCTGGGCGCGCGAGCTACAGCGTCAGGGCGTGGATCCGCAGATGGTCAGCGGCCTCTCTATCGGCGCGTTTCCGGCCGCGGTGATTGCCGGCGCGCTCGATTTCGCCAGCGCGTTGCGGCTGGTGGCCCTGCGCGGGGACTTAATGGAACAGGCGTATCCTGAAGGTTACGGACTGACGGCGATTATGGGCCTGACCCGCCCGCGGGTTGAGGCGCTGATGCAGGGCCACGAGGTTTATCTCGCCAACCTGAACGCCGAAACGCAGTTCGTGATTGCGGGCCGTGATGAGGCAATGGCCGAGGTGGCGCAGCTGGCGCTGCGGGCTGGCGCCAGTAAAGCCCAGCGGCTGGCGGTCAGCGTCCCGTCGCACTGCGCGCTGCTGGATAAACCCGCCGCTGAGCTGGCGAAAGCTTTTGCCGGCGCCAGCTTAAGGCGCCCACGGTGCGCCTATTTAAGCGGCTCGACGGCGCGCGTGCTGTGGGATCCGCAGCGGATCGCCGACGATCTGGCGATGAACATGGCGCGCCCGGTCCACTGGCAGGAGGCGATGGTCGCCGCCGATGAGCGCGATGCGCGCTTAGCCATTGAGATGCCCCCCGGGGGGGTGCTCACCTGCCTGACCCGCCAGGCGGGCTGGCGCGGGGAGACCATTGCGCTGGAGCGCAGCGGCCTGGACGTCGCCCGCCATCTGGCGCAGCGGCTTAGCGATTAATACTGCGGGCGTACATCCGTCCTTCCGCTGCCAGCGCCAGCAGGTCGGCATCGCGTTCGCGATGGTGCGAATAGACGATAGAGATCAGCTGGCGCATCTG
The DNA here is from genome assembly GCF_021184225.1 of Klebsiella sp. KPN54798. Classification (NCBI taxonomy): domain Bacteria; kingdom Pseudomonadati; phylum Pseudomonadota; class Gammaproteobacteria; order Enterobacterales; family Enterobacteriaceae; genus Klebsiella; species Klebsiella sp. KPN54798. The sequence continues at coordinate 2,858,133 of NZ_CP089234.1, forward strand.
GTAGGGTTCCGCCAGCTTTAGCAGCTGTACATCCTTCTCATACACTTTCTTCATCCGCCCCGGCAGCAGGGCAAAACCGACGCCAGCCTGCACCAGGCTTATCATCGAAAAGATATCATTCACCCGGGTGACGATCTCCGGCTCGAAGCCGGCGATATGGAATGCTTCCCGGAATCCGGCATAGGTGGCGAACCCCTCCGCCAGCGAAACAAACTTGCGGTCGGCGTAATCGCGCAGATCGGCGAGCCGTGAGGCATCCAGCCGTTCAGTCGCCGGGGCGGCGAGAAAAATATCGTCCTCAAACAGCGGCACCACGTCGAAAGCGGTATTATTGAACTCCCCTTCGTTGGTGGCGATCAGGATGGCATCGAGGGCATCGTCTTCCAGCATATCCAGCAGCATCTGATTTGAACCCATCGTCAGGTCCAGCTCCAGCTCCGGGCGACGCAGCTTCATCCCCATAATGATGCGCGGAACGGTTTCCAGGGTCAGAGAATAGAGGGTACCGATGCGCAACCGCCCCTGACCGACGCCTGCAACCTTGCGCGTCGCCTCGAGCCCGCGGTTCATCAGACTTATCACATCCTGGCAGTATTCAAGCAGCGTCCACGCCGCCTGCAGCGGCAGCAGGTTGCGCCCTTTATGGACAAACAGCGGGCAGCCCACCCCCTCTTCCAGGGTATGCAGCGCGCGGTGAACGCTGACGCTGCTGAGTTTCATCGCTTCGGCGGTTCTGGCGATATTACCTTTCGCCATAAACATCATAAAGACCGACAGCTTGCGGAAGGTGATCTCCTGGTTAATATCCTCTTGCATGGCCCTTCCACACTCCTGGTTTAATTTTCTTATTTCAATTCAAACCAGTATATCTTTTATGACGCCAAAGTTGCAGGCAGCGCGCGGCCTCAGCCGGTAAATAACGCAAAAAAGGGAAGACCATGGTCTTCCCTTTTGTTCACTGTCGAGTTTGCTTTTACAGCGCCATATCGTGCTGCGGCGAGGCCTCGCGCGGCGTCTCTGCCGGCTTGGCGGTCGCGGTAGGCGCAGCCGCTGGCATCTGGATCACCGGCGGTTTCGTCAGCTGCAGGGTCGCAGCGGTGTCATCCCAAACCTGCTGGGTCAGCGCCACGTTACCGTTCAGCTTCTGGCCGTAGCTCGGCACAATAGCGTGAATGCGGCTCTGCCACTCCGGCGAGTTAAACTGCTGCGGGAACATCTGCTTGAGCACGTTCAGGGTGATCGGCGCGGCGGTGGAAGCCCCCGGCGAAGCGCCGAGCAGCGCGGAAATGGTTTTCTGCTGATCGACCACCACTTCGGTACCGAGCTTCAGCACGCCGCCCTTCTCTGCGTCTTTCTTGATGATCTGTACGCGCTGGCCGGCCTGGATCAGTTTCCAGTCTTCTTTACGCGCGTCCGGGTAGTACTCTTTCAGCGCAGCGAAACGGTCATCATCGCTGAGCATCACCTGGCTAACCAGGTATTTCACCAGATCGAAGTTGTCGAGACCGACGTGGGTCATCGGCAGCACGTTATTGGTGGTGGTAGTGCTGAGCAGATCGAAGAACGAACCATTTTTCAGGAACTTGGTCGAGAAGGTGGCGAATGGCCCGAACAGCACCACGCGCTTACCGTCGAGGTAACGAGCGTCAAGGTGCGGCACCGACATCGGCGGCGCGCCGACTGAAGCCTGGCCATACACTTTCTCCAGGTGCTGCGCGGTGACCGCCGGGTTCTCGGTCATCAGGAACGAGCCGCCCACCGGGAAGCCGGCATAGTTGTCCGCTTCCGGAATACCGGTTTTTTGCAGCAGCTTCAACGCGCCGCCGCCGGCGCCGATAAAGACGTATTTGGCGTCAATAGTCCGCGCTTCCCCGCTCTGCACATTCTTAATCGTTACGTGCCAGGAGTTGTCGGCATTACGTTTGAAATCCGTTACTTCAGAGGAGGTCTGCAGGGTGAAGTGGTTATTTTTCTTCAGGCTGCCGATCAGCTGGCGAGTGATTTCGCCGTAGTTGACATCGGTACCCACCGGCGTCCAGGTGGCGGCCACTTTCTGCTGCGGATCGCGGCCTTCCATCACCAGCGGCGCCCACTGTTTAATTTGCGCGTGATCGGTGGAGAATTTCATCCCCTGGAATAAGGTGGTCTGCTGCAGCGCGTTATAACGCTTCTGCAGATAATCCACATTATCACCCCAGACGAAGCTCATATGCGGCGTGGAATTAATAAACGAGTGCGGATCGTGCAAAATACCGCGTTTCACCTGTGCCGACCAGAACTGACGGGAAATCATAAATTGCTCGTTAATATCGAGCGCTTTGCTGACGTCAATCGACCCGTCCGCCCGCTCCGGCGTATAGTTCAGCTCCATATTCGCCGAGTGGCCAGTACCGGCATTATTCCAGCCGTTGGAAGACTCCAGCGCCACGCCGTCCAGTTTCTCCACCATGGTCAGATCCCAGTCCGGCTGCAGCGCCTGAAGCCAGGTGCCGAGCGAGGCGCTCATGATCCCGCCGCCAATCAGCAGGAAGTCGGTTTTTTTCGAGGTATCCGCTTCAGCATGCGTCGCCGCGCTGACGAACATCGCTAATGCGGTTAAGGAAATAATCGTTTTTTTCATTGCAGGCATAATAGAATTATCACGTAGCACACGGTCATAAGAGGCAGCATATTAACGCACTTTTACTTTATTTTAAAATATCATTTACACTCTCGCATTTTAAACCAAACAGTTATTTAACTTAAAAAATCAATTTTAAAAATAGAGCGAAGACGGATAAAAAAATAAGGTCGAAAATTCAATATCTATTGCCGGGTAAAATAAAAGCTAAGAATTTCTTTAATTACAAAAGTCCAGGCGCGCATGCTCATCGCGCGCCTGGCAGAGAAGGGATTACTGGGCGGGAGTGACAGCGCTACGCTGGGCTTCACGCAGGGCGAGGCGCAGATGATCGTGATGTTTGGTTAGCAGCTCCCGCGCGTGCCAGGCGTCAAGCCCGCTGAGCAGCATCAGGATCGCGGTGCGGCAGTGCTGATGACAGCTGGCCAGGGCGGCCTTTGCTTCACTGCGCGTGCAATCGGTGGCCGCCATCACAATCGCTATCTGCCGCTCCGCCCAGTGCGAATTGTCAGCCTGCACGTCCACCCGCAAATTGCTGTACACCCGACCGTCACGGATGGCGAGTCCGGTTGTCAGCATATTGACGATCTGCCTCTGGGCCAACTGAGCCTTCGGATTGGCTAACCCCGCCACCGCCTCCGGCCCGGTCTGCGGAGCAATAATGATATCCGCCAGCTGCGCCGCCTCGCTGGTCGGCTGCTGGGTGATGACCGCTATCGGGGCGCCCAGCGACCAGGCGTGGCGCATCGCCCCCCACACCCATGGCGTCTTGCCGCTGACGGTCAGCGCCAGCAGCATATCGCGATTGCTGAAGTCCAGCGACTGCAGCTCAAAGGCGCCCAGGTCATAATTATTCGCTGCAGTCTCCCGCTCGGCCATCGCCGTCGTCTGCCCACCGGCAATCAGCCCCACCAGCGCGTGTTTACCTTCCGGTGAATAGTCGCTGACCGCCTCAATGGCCGTCCGGCCCGAAGCGCCGGCGCCAATAATGACCAGGCGCCCTCCCCGGCTTATCGTCGCGGTGGCGATATCAATCAGCCGGGCGATATCCGGCAGACAGGCGCCGACCGCCTCCGATATCTGCTTATCATCCTGATGCAGCATCGCCAGCATATCGGCGGTGGCGAGGCGATCGATGTGGGTGGTCTCCGGGTGACGACGAGCCTGCATTGACGCGGTTAGCGAACTGCTCATAACAACCTCCATTTACGACAGAAAAAGCGCATCTCGGCAAAATCAGCGGCCTGATGCATATCCTTATATTCATCAGGACTATTTAACCTCTGCCGCCACTATAAGTGGAATGTTCTGCACTTTACCGCCGTCGGGGTCACAGTTTACCGTCCCCAACGCGCGTTTACGGGTGATTGTCGGTTATCTGAGCGATCCTGTCTGAGGTCTCATCTTCACCACCCGCCTGCATAGCCAGCCAGAAGGATTGCTGGCAAAGGTTATAAAACTGTTTGCGCATCGGGTTGATCTCCTGGCCGGCGGCGTCGATAACCTGCCAGTCAATCCAGCACTCCGGGCAGGATGCGCTATCCTGCTGCGCGATCTCGAGCTCATAGCGGCGCTGGATCACCACCCCGCTGCGATGCCGCCAGCGGGCGATCTCCCACTCTGCTTCCGCTTCATTATCCTGTTCACGATGCTGCGCCAGACGTTCAACGTGCCGCTGCCGGAGGATATCCCGGACCAGAGAAGCCAGTTCCATAGTGTCTCCCTTAAGCCTGTGGCGAAAAGCCGCAGTGTACCGCGCGCAGGAGGAGTCTGCCGTAGCAAAAGCGGCCTTTTGCTTTGATTACACGGCTTTATGTATGCCGCGCTATCGGCGATAATAATCTTTCACTGAATCTACCCGGGGTCGTCATGAAGGCTTCAGAGCACCCGCCTCGCGTTCGCCAACGCGCCTTACCGTTAAAGCTGAGCACCGCCGTGTCCTTGATGATCGGCAGCGTCATCGGCGCCGTGCTGCTGCTGGTGTATGCCTTGTGGTATATGCAGATCAGCAACGCCACCCGCGACGGTCTGAAAGAAACCGCGCTGGCGGTGGCGCGCACCATGGCCGATATGCCGCAGGTGAAGCGCGGACTGGAGGCGCCCCCGCAGCAGCAGATCATTCAGCCGCTGGCGCAGGCCATTACCCGCCGCAACGACCTGTTGTACGCTATCGTCACCGATATGCAGGGTATTCGCTATTCGCATCCGGACAGCTCAATCATCGGCAAACCGTTCATCGGCCACGATATTCAGCCGACGCTGCAGGGGAAAGAGAATGTCGCCATCAACCACGGGGTGCTGGCCCCGGCGCTACGGGTGTTTACGCCGGTGTTCAACGAACGGCATCAGCAAATCGGCGTGGTGGTGGTCGGCATTTCACTGAGTAAAGTGGACGAACAGATCGCCAACAGCCGTTGGGACGTGCTGCTGACCATCCTGTTCAGCGCGCTGGTCTGCGCGCTGGGCACCTGGAGCCTGGTTCGCGGCCTGAAGCGCGTACTGCTGGGGCTGGAGCCGCACGAAATATCCACCCAGTTTCAGCAGCGTCAGGCCATGCTTCACGCCCTCAAGGAGGGGGTGGTGGCGGTCGATGCCCATGGCGAGGTAAATCTCATCAACCCCGCGGCGGAAGAGATCCTCTTTTCCGGCCCGGATAAGACTCTCGTTCACAGCCCCCTGCTCGACGATCTGCAGACCGTACTGCAGAGCGGCGAGCCAATGTACGACCGCGAACTGGGGTGCAATGGTCTGCTGCTGATCGGCAATACAGTGCCCATTCGCAGCCAGGGTGCGGTGGTCGGCGCCATCTGTACCTTCCGCGATAAAACTGAGGTCAGCCAATTGCTGCAGCGACTGGACGGCATGATGAGCTATGTGGATGCCCTGCGCACCACCTCCCATGAGTTTATGAATAAATTGCACGTGATCCTCGGTCTGCTGAATATGAAAAGCTACGGCAAACTCGAGGAATACGTGCTGCAGACCGCCCACCGCTACCAGGCGGACATCGGCGACATTCAGCACCGCATTAAATCCCCGGTGGTGGCCGGCTTCCTGATAAGTAAAATTCAGCGCGCCACAGAGTGCGGCTTTACCCTGACGCTGGCGGAGGAGAGCCTGGTGCCGGATTGTCCAAACGAGAAACAGGTCACGGTGCTGGTGACGGTGCTGGGCAACCTTATTGAGAACGCGCTGGACGCCATGTGCGGCCAGGCGGAGGGTGAGATCGGCCTGCTGCTGCACTACCAGGACGGCTGGCTAAGCGGTGAAGTGAGCGACGATGGGCCGGGGATCCCGGAGAACAACATCGACGCTATCTTTAACAAAGGCTTCTCCACCAAAGGCGAGAATCGCGGCGTCGGGCTGTTTCTTGCTAACCAGCAGTTGCGCGAGCTCGGCGGCACCCTCGCCGTCGAATCGGAACCCGGCGTATTTACCCAATTTTTTGTTCATCTCCCCTGGGATAGTAAAAGGAAACCTGCGTGATAAATGTTTTAATTGTTGACGATGATGCCATGGTGGCCGAACTGAATCGCCTGTACGTGGCAAGGGTTCCCGGCTTTCGTTGCAGCGGGAGCGCTTCGACGCTCAGTCAGGCCCAGGAGATGATTAACGATCCGCAGCAGGAGATCGATCTGGTGCTGCTGGATGTCTACATGCAGCAGGACAGCGGGCTCGATCTCCTGCCGACCATCCGCGAGTCGGGTCGCGCCATCGACGTTATCATGATTACCTCGGCGGCGGATGCCGCCACGGTACAGACCGCGATGCATTACGGGGTGGTCGATTACCTGATCAAACCCTTCCAGTTTCCGCGCTTTGAAGAGGCGCTCACCACCTGGCGGGAGAAGCGCAAGCTAATAACCGGCCAGCCCTATTACGAACAGGCCGATGTCGACCGCCTGCTGCACGGCGGCGCGCCGGAGGCCAGCGACGCGCGCAAGCTGCCTAAAGGATTAACCGCGCAAACGCTGCGCACACTCTGCCAGTGGATTGACGCCCATCCGGATGTCGAATTCTCTACCGATGAGCTGGCGGCGGCGGTGAATATCTCCCGCGTTTCCTGCCGCAAATATCTGATTTGGCTGGCGCAGATCAATATTCTCTATACCACTATCCACTACGGCGCTACCGGGCGGCCGGTCTATCGCTACCGTCTGGTCGCCGAACAGTACAGTTTGCTTAAGCAGTACAGTCAATAACCCGATAGCCGCTGTCCAGCGGCGCAAAACGCAGCCGCTGCGGCGATGAGAGAATAATGTCGCGATTTTTGGTAACGAAAATCGCGTCGATATCCTGCCGCTGACGCAGCGCTGCGCAGCCCTTCTCCACGCCGAGGCCGAACAGCAGCGTGGTCCAGATGTCGCCGTCTAAAGAATCCGCGGAAATGACCGTCACGCTGTCGAGTTCGTTGTCCAGCGGATAACCGCTGCGCGGGTCGAGAATATGGTGCCAGCGTTTGCCATCCTGTTCGAAATAGCGCTCGTAGGTCCCGGAGGTGACTACCGATTGCCCGTTGACCGTCAGGGAACCGATCAGCGCCTGCGCGTCGGCAAATGGTTTTTTCAGGCCAATGGCCCATTCGCCGAGGGTATGCACATTGCCGCCGAGGTTGATCAGCGCCTTCTCCACCTGCTGCTGACGGAGATAATCGCGCACGCGGTCAGCGATATAACCTTTGGCGATCGCCCCGAGATCCAGCTCCATCCCCGGCTGTTGGAGAAACACGCTGCAGGTTGCCTCATCGAGGATCACCTCCTGTGGGCGGGTCAGCGCCAGTCGGGCTCTGATATCAGCCGCGTCAGGCACGCTGTGCCCGTGAAAACCAATTCGCCACAGCTTCACCAGCGGGCCGATGGCGAGGTTAAAGGCGCTGTCGCGCACCATGCTGGCGGCTTTGGCGCACTGGATCAGCTGAAAGACCGGTCGGCTGACGGTGACCGGATGACGCCCGGCGGCATGGTTGATATCCATCACCTGCGACTCGGCGCGGTTAACGGTGAGCAGGTCTTCGTAGCGCTTGATAAGCTGGAAAACGCGGGAGGCCATCGCCTCATCGTGGGAACAGAGTTTGAGCAGGATGGGCGAGCCCATCAACACGGCGGAGTAGCTATAGACGCGGTTATCGGACATCGGGCTCTCCTTAGAAGGGGCAAGCCGGGCGGCGAAAGCGCCAACCCGGCAGGAGCAAGGTTACAGGTTATCCTCTGGCACGTTTCGCCGCCTGATGGCCCGCGAGGGTACCGAAGATGATGATATCCGCCACCGCGTTACCGCCGATACGGTTGCCGCCGTGGATCCCGCCCACCACTTCACCGGCGGCGTAGGCGCCGCGAATCGGCTGCTGCGCCACATTCAGCACTTCGCCATCGGTATTAATGGTCACGCCGCCCATGGTGTGGTGCACGCCGGGGGCGATGCGAATAGCGTGGAACGGGCCTTCGTTAATCGGCGCGCGCAGCGCGGTGGTCCGGCCAAACTGTTCATCATGCTGTTTTTCCACCGCCCCGTTATAGCACTCGAGGGTGGCGAGGAAGGCATGGTAATCCATCCCCAGTTTCTCCGCCAGTTCCCGCGGTGAGCTGGCGCTGGTGACGAAGCCTTTGGCGATGTACTCGTCGGCAGCTTTGTTTTTCGCCCGCACATGCTCGTCGAAGACGATGTAAGCAAAGTGTTCCGGCAGAGCGATAATCGCCGCCGAGACTTTATCGCGGGTCTCCATCTCGTTGAAGAAGCGGTTCCCCTGCTGGTTAACGAGAATAGCGCCGCCGCCGCGAATCGATTCGGAAATCAGATACGAGGTCTGCTGCTCGACGGTCGGGTGAATCTGAATTTCGCCCATGTCCACGGTGCCGGCGCCGATGCGTTCCAGCAACGCGATACCGCTCCCGGTAGCCCCTTTGTGGTTAGTGGTGACGAAGCCTTCAAGGTCAGGACGATACTTCACGACCATCGCGCTGTTAGCGCTGAAGCCGCCGGTGGCCACTACGATGCTTTTGGTCTGTACTTCAATGACCTCTTTTTCGTCGTTGATCAGACGTACACCGCTAACCTCATCCCCGCGCATCAGGATCTCTTCCACCGAGGTATCCAGCAGGACGTCAATACCGCGTTTGGTGATATTGCGCACCAGGCCGCTAATCAGATAGCCGCCGACCGCTGACCCGTCGCGCGGGCGGTGGGTACGGTCAATGCTCATCCCACCGGTGGTGGTAATGTCGTTGAGCATAATGCCCCGGTCCGCCAGCCACTCAATGGCTTGCGGCGCGTTTTCAACGAAACGGCGCAGCAGCTGCGGGTTGTTTTTGTTGTGGCCGCCCTTCAGGGTTTCCTGATAGAACAGCTCTTTACTGTCTTCGATACCTTTCACGCGCTGGAAGCGGGTTTCCGCGGCGTTCATCCCGGCGGAAGCCTTGATGGTGTTCCCGCCGATGGTTGGCATTTTTTCAACGATCAGCACGCTGGCCCCTTCGTCGTGTGCCTGAATGGCTGCCGCCAGACCGGCGCCGCCGCTGCCGACTACCACCACATCATAGCTTTTCGGCGCGGCGTCATTGCCGCCCTCTTCCGCCGCCAGCGCTTTACTCGATTTCAGCATCGCTTTGGCGACCGCTTTTTTCACCGCCTCGCTCTGGCTGGTGGCCCCGGAAATGGCATCGACGTGCGGGGTATTGGCGGTGAGAATACGTTCGCGGATCTCTTCGAAGCTGGTGGTGAATTCCACAGTCTGGACCGGGCTCGCCGCCAGTTCGATATCGGCAATATGGTCATTTTCGAGGCTGACGTTGATCACCAGCTCATTGGCGTCATCGTGGACGGTCTCAACAAACATCCCCGGTTTAAATTTGGCGTCGCCCATGCTCATGTCGCGGATCATCGCTTCCACCAGCGAGAAACGCCATAGCGGTTCCGGAATGTGCAGCGCTTCACGCTGGGTGCTGTCGATAAACAGCTCCAGCTCTTCGCCGGCTGCGATACGTGACGCCCAGTCCGGATAGGCGATGCAGGCGCGGCCTACCGCAATCAGGTCATAGCCGTGATCGAGGCCCTGCTCGGCATCGGCGGCGTTCACCACCCCGCCGACGCCCATCACCGGCACCTGGGCGAGGGTGTCAGAGCGCATCGCGCAGTATTTCTCGATCAGCGGCGTCGGGTCGCTGGTATCGACGATAGACGGACGCAGGGTCGCGCCCACCGAGAAGTGCAGATAATCGACACCGCGGGCGGCCAGCTTTTCCAGCAGATACATGGTGTCGTCAAAGCGGATCCCCGGGACCTCCATCTCCTCCGGCGAGAAGCGATAGCCGATGATAAAGGCATCGTCGGCGTACTGGCGGGCCATTTTGTGGGTAATATCCAGCACCGCCAGTGGGAAACGGGCGCGGTTGTCGCGGCTACCGCCCCACTCGTCATCGCGCTGGTTGGAGTTCGGCGAATAGAACTGCTGAATGAGATAGGTGTTGGCGCCGTGAATTTCGACCCCGTCGAAACCGGCGAGAATGGCGCGACGAACGCCGTCGCCAAACTTGGCGATCATCCCTTCCACTTCTTCTCCGCTCAGCGCCCGCGGCATGGCGGCGCCCTCACGCGGCGCGGCAATAGCGCTCGGCGCCACCGGCTGGCGCCCCCCGATCAGCTGCGGGTCGACCATACGGCCGCCGTGGTAGATCTGCAGAATCGCTTTTGAACCTTCGGCTTTGATCGCCTCAGCGATTTTCGCCAGGCCGGCAATTTTTTCATCATTATCGATGCCGATCGCTCCCGGGAAGGCCAGACCGTAGTCATCAATAAAGCAGCACTCGACAATAATGGTACCGATGCTTCCGGCGCGCGCGCGGTAGTACTCCACCAGCTCGCTGGTGACGGTACCATCGAAATAACCGGTGCAGGTGGTCATTGGCGCCATGAGCAAACGGTTTTTCAGCTCGGTACCATTTGGTAAAGTAAATGGCTGCAAAATACGTTCGTTACTGGTCATAAGTTACGCTCCAGATTTTAAAATATTAAAAGCTCAGAATGGGGTGACGGAATCATTAATGGTTTTGGTTTTTTAATTCCTGTTGTCATGCCAATAATATAGCGCCTTTTTTAATTACTAAACCAATTACGTTAGTTATAAAACTATTTAACCCCAGCAATAACATCGCTACCTCTATTGTATTATTAAAATAATAAATAGCATTTACATAATACAAATGCGTGATAACAATTAGGATACTTTTGTTAACATAAACAATGACAAGGAAACAACAAAAAATACAATAAAATCATTAAGATACTAAAACAGAAAATAATTTCAGCATTTATTGTTCATTTTGCTTTTAACATCTATCGATATTTTCGCCAAAATAACATCTCATCACATAGGGTTATACTGATAATAAAAAAATAGTGAAATCACCGGCTTTTCTTGATCTTGATCAATTGCAACGGCCATTGAAAGCGCAATATATAAATAACCAACAAATTTAATTTAACGCCTCATAAAACGCGTTAAATAAGCGCCCTGTCGATACTCAGAAACGCAAAATAAAAACTAAAGTAACTTTTGTAATTAAAGAAACCACTGAGCAAGACGCTGGCGTAGACGTTATTTTCAACAACTTGCAGATACTCATTATGAAAGAGAAAAAGACAACCATACCGCCTGCCGGTGCAGTCAAGCCAACGACTGCGAATAAAAAACCTCTCCTGATGATGGCGCTGCCGATTATCGTTGCCGTGCTGTTATTGTTCGTCCCGGTCCCCGAAGGCCTGCCGCCGTACGCCTGGCACTACTTCGCTATCTTTGTCGGGGTGATCGTCGGGTTGATTTTTGAACCGCTGCCCGGCGCCGTTATCGGTATCACCGGCGTGGTAGTTATTGCCTTGTGCAGCCAGTGGCTGCTGTTCAGCCCGGATCAGATGGCCGCGCCAGGCTTCAAAATGGCTGGCGCCTCCTTTAAGTGGGCGGTGAGCGGCTTCGGCAACTCCACCGTGTGGCTTATCTTCGGCGCGTTCATGTTCGCCGCCGGCTACGATAAAACGCAGTTCGGCCGCCGCCTGGCGCTGATTCTGGTGAAATATCTTGGCCGTCGCAGCCTGACGCTCGGCTACGCCATCACCTTCGCGGATCTGCTGCTGGCGCCGTTTACGCCGTCTAACACCGCACGCAGCGGGGGGACTATCTACCCGATTATCGCTAACCTGCCGCCGCTGTACGGTTCAAAGCCAAACGATCCGAGCGCACGTAAAATCGGTTCCTATCTGATGTGGGTAGCGATCACCGCCGCCTGTATTACCAGCTCGATGTTCCTGTCGGCTCTGGCCCCGAACCTGCTGGCCCTGGCGCTGGTCAAAAGCATTGTTGGCATCAATATCTCCTGGGGCACCTGGTTCATCGCCTTCCTGCCGCTGGGTATCCTGCTGATTCTGGCCATGCCGCTGCTGGCCTACTGGTTCTACCCGCCGGAAGTGAAAGTCAATAACGAAGTGCCGCTGTGGGCCGCGCGTGAACTGGAAAAACTGGGCAAACTGTCGCGCAATGAAATTCTGCTGCTGGTATTCGTCTGCTTCGCGCTGATGATGTGGATCTTCGCCGCCGACTGGATCGAACCGGCGCTGGCTGCCCTGCTGGTTATCGTGCTGATGCTGTGGACCGGCGTGCTCTCCTGGAGCGATATCACCAACAACAAAGCGGCATGGAACACCTTTGTCTGGTTCGCCACCCTGGTGGCACTGGCCGACGGCCTCTCCTCCACCGGCTTTATCGCCTGGCTGGGTAAAGAGGGCGGCGCGCTGATGAGCGGCATCTCCCCGGGGATGGCGACCATCGTCCTGCTGCTGGCGTTCTACCTGCTGCACTATCTGTTTGCCAGCACCACCGCGCACACCACCGCGCTGCTGCCGGCCATGCTGACCATTGCCTCGACTATCCCGGGAATGAATATGGAAGTGTTTGTCCTGCTGATGGTCACCTCGCTGGGCGTGATGGGGATCATCACCCCGTACGGTACTGGCCCAAGCCCAATCTACTACGGCAGCGGCTACCTGCCGACCAAAGATTACTGGCGCCTCGGCACCATCTTTGGCGCCATCTTCCTGGCCGCCCTGCTGCTGATCGGCTATCCGTGGATGTCCATGATGTTCTGATTCATAACCGCCGGGACTACCCCGGCGGTTTTTATCTTTATGGAGTAAGTGACTATGTCGACTAAACCGTTTGTTTATCAGGATCCGTTTCCTCTGGCGCACGACGATACGGAATACTATCTGCTCAGCAAAGAGCACGTCTCCGTCGCCGAATTTGACGGCCAGCAGGTCCTGAAAGTTGAGCCGCAGGCGCTGACCCTGCTCGCTCAGCAGGCCTTCCACGACGCCGCCTTTATGCTGCGCGTCTCCCATCAGCAACAGGTCGCCTCGATTTTGCTCGACCCGGAAGCCAGCGATAACGATAAATATGTCGCCCTGCAGTTCCTGCGCAACTCGGAAATTGCCGCCAAGGGCGTGCTGCCCACCTGCCAGGATACCGGGACCGCGATTATCATGGGGAAAAAAGGCCAGCGCGTCTGGACCGGCGGTGGCGATGAAGCCGCCCTGGCGCAGGGCGTTTACAACACCTATACCGAAGATAACCTGCGCTACTCACAGAACGCGCCGCTGGATATGTATAAAGAGGTTAACACCGGCACCAACCTGCCGGCGCAGATCGATCTCTATAGCGTCGACGGTGAAGAATATAAGTTCCTGTGCATGGCGAAAGGCGGCGGTTCCGCCAACAAAACCTATCTGTACCAGGAAACCAAGGCCCTGATCACCCCGGCGAAGCTGAAAAACTACCTCGTTGAGAAGATGCGCACTCTCGGCACCGCCGCCTGCCCGCCGTACCACATCGCGTTTGTGATCGGCGGCACCTCAGCGGAAGCGACGCTGAAGACCGTCAAACTGGCCTCGACCCGCTATTACGACGGTCTGCCGACCGAAGGTAACGAACACGGTCAGGCGTTCCGCGACGTGCAGCTGGAGCAGGAGTTGCTGCAGGAAGCGCAGAACCTCGGCCTCGGCGCGCAGTTCGGCGGGAAATACTTCGCCCACGATATCCGGGTGATCCGTCTGCCGCGCCACGGCGCCTCCTGCCCGATCGGCATGGGTGTCTCCTGCTCCGCCGACCGTAACATCAAAGCGAAAATCAACCGCGACGGTATCTGGATCGAGAAGCTGGAGAACAATCCGGGAAAATATATTCCTGAGCATCTGCGTCAGGCCGGCGAAGGCGAGGTGGTAAGCATCAACCTGAATCAGCCGATGAGCGAGATCCTGGCGCAGCTGTCGGCACATCCGGTCTCCACCCGCCTGAGCCTTAACGGCACCATTATCGTGGCCCGCGACATCGCCCACGCCAAGCTGAAGGAGCTTATCGACAACGGCGAGGCGCTGCCGCAGTACGTCAAAGATCACCCGATCTACTACGCGGGCCCGGCAAAAACGCCAGCCGGTTACGCTTCCGGCTCCCTCGGCCCAACCACTGCCGGCCGCATGGACTCTTACGTTGATCTGCTGCAGTCCCACGGCGCGAGCATGGTGATGCTGGCGAAAGGCAACCGCAGCCAGCAGGTGACCGATGCCTGCCATAAACACGGCGGCTTCTACCTTGGAAGCATCGGCGGCCCGGCGGCAGTGCTCGCCCAGCAGAGTATCAAGAGCCTCGAGTGCGTGGCCTATCCGGAACTGGGGATGGAAGCTATCTGGAAAATCGAAGTGGAAGATTTTCCGGCGTTTATCCTCGTCGATGATAAAGGCAACGACTTCTTCCAGCAGATCCAGAATAAGCAGTGCGCGGGCTGTAAACAGCACGGCTAACGCTATCCTCTGACGCTGATATCAGGCCGTCGCCGTTTGGGCGACGGCTTTTTTTATGTCCGCGTTTCCCCAGCTTGAATTCACTTCGCACCAGGCTATGCTCAACTACAAGCCCTCCGTTTTTTACTGAAAAATAACAATAATTCTTATCTCAGGTGCCTCAATGAACAGGATGAGCATCGTTATCCTCTGGGCGCTGGCGCTGCTGGTGCTCCAGCCGGCGCTGGCCGCCGAACCGCGACAGCAGCCAACCGCGCGCGAGCAGGCACGCACGGTCACGATTTTCCACCAACCTGTCGTTATGTTGCAGGCCACCTTTGGCCAGACCACGCCCGAAGAGCGCGTTTTGCGCACCCGCAGCGCCCTGCGCGCCTTCACCGAAGATGATATTCGCCAGCCGCTGCGGGTCGTGCCGGTTATCCGCTATGGTCAGCCAGGCAGACTGTTGCTGATGAACGGCAAACCGGTGCTGCTGCTGAGCCAGGCGGATCTCGACGAGGGCGATGATTTAACCCTCGACCAGGCAGCCCAGCGGGTGCTGGCGCGTATGGAAGCCCAGCGCACCAGCCTCCAGGAGCAGTTCAACAACCGCTATCTGTTCATCTCCGCCGGTAAAGCCCTGGCCGGGGCGCTGCTGCTGGCGCTGTTCCACTACGGTGCCTTCCGCGCCTGGCGGCGGGTGCGACGCTTTTTCCTGCTGCAGATCCTCGAAAAACGTAGCGCCATACCCCAGCACTGGCGGCGCTATCTCGGCAATATTGAAGTTCGACTCTATGCTGTGCTGGTCATCTTTCTCGGCATGCTGGCCTGTTATCTCTGGCTGAGCTGGGCCTTCAGCCTGTTTCCCTGGACGCGGGTGTGGAGCGAATCGCTGGGCGACTGGTCGCTGGGGGTGATCCGCGACCTCACTCTGTCGATTGTCGCCTCCCTGCCGGGGCTGATGATCGTGGTGCTTATTTTCCTTCTCACCTGGCTTATCATTCGCCTGGTGAAGGTGGTTCTCGACCAGGTCGCCGCCGGCCGCATTCAGGTTCCCGGCATTCATCCGGAGACCGTTAGCGCCACCCGTCGACTTATCTCGGTGGTCATCTGGTTGTTTGCCCTCTCCGCCGCCTACCCGTTCCTTCCCGGCGCCAACTCTCTCGCCTTCAAAGGCATTAGCGTGTTCTTCGGCCTGATGCTGACCCTCGGGTCAACCGGAGTGATGACCCATGCGATGAGCGGCCTGGTGCTGATCTACTCTCGGGCGCTGCGCAAAGGCGACTGGATCCGCCTCGCCGATAATGAGGGTCAGGTCAGCGAGATTGGCGTACTGGCGACCAAAATTCTCACCCGCGAAAATTACATCGTTACCGTCCCGAACGCGGTGGTGGTGAGCGGGAAAATTATTAATCTCAGCGCCGAAAGCGCCGACGGTGGAGTCAACCTCACCACCAGCGTCACCATCGGCTACGATACGCCGTGGCGTCAGGTCCATGCGCTGCTGGAGCTGGCGGCGAGACGCACCCCGGGGATCGATCAGCAAATTGCGCCGGTGGTGCGTAAGCTGGGATTGCTTGACTGGTACACCTCGTATGAGCTGCAGGTGCGCTTACTCCCCACAACCAAGCTGCCGGATGGCCGCAACGCATTGCATAGCAGCATTATTGATGTGTTTAACGAATTCGGCGTGCAGATTATGTCGCCGAACTTTGTGATGCAGCCAAAGGCGGCGGTAGTGGTACCGCAGGAAGCCTGGTACGCCGCCCCGGCCGTCGCGCCGCAGGAGCCTGAGAAATAAGGGTTAACGTAGCGGCATTTCCGCCGGGTGGCGGCTGCGCCTTACCCGGCCAGGGGTTCGTGCGGCCTGTCACTCATTTACCCATTTGCGCGACTGAAACTGCCGGTGCTGGCGGCCTCAAAATCGCTGAGACGTTCCCGGAAGGCCGGGGCAGCCCGCATGGATGCGGGCTGAGGGCCGTGTTTTGCAGGGACGCTGCCTCGGCCCGACCCGCAGCCTGCAGGGATAAGTCGAAGGGACCGCGCAGTGGCGATTTTGCTGGCCGGAGCCCGGGGGTACAGGGGGCGGCGGCGACTGGCCGCCCCCTGTGCGCTCCCTGCGCCATAAGAGACAGAACGCAGAAGATCAACCGGGAGCGCAATCTGCCCGGAATTAACATAGAAGTTGTAGCCCTGCCAAACATAGTGCGAACAGGGACATTTCCGGTTGTGCCTTTATTTCGCCGGGTGGCGGCTGCGCCTTACCCGGCCTACGGGGTCTACAGGCGATCTTTGCTTCCCAGGCCCGGCAAGCGCTGCGCCGGAGGGCAATCTATCGGCGCCGTACCCGGCCTACAACGACTGCCGGGCAAGCCGACTCGGACGACGACTCAACCCTGCGCGGCGTCGATGTCGTCAAACACCTGCTGCGCCAGATGCATCGTGGCATTGGCCGCCGGCAGCCCGCAGTACAGCGCAGAGTGCATGATCAGCTCTTTCAGCTCATCGCGGGTCACCCCGTTGTTAAACGACGCGCGTAGATGCATCTTCAGCTCCGCCTCGCGATTGAGAGCGATCAGCATGGCAATAGTGATCATGCTGCGGGTATGGTGATCGAGCCCCGGACGCGTCCAGGTCTCGCCCCAGGCATAGCGGGTAATAAAGTCCTGAAACTCATCATTCAACGGCGTCAGATGCTGCAGCGTACGGTCGACGTGGGCGTCGCCCAATACTTTGCGCCGTACCGCCATCCCGTCCTGATAGCGCTGTTTATCATCCATGGCGTTCCCCCTGGAAAAAGCTCAGCAGCGCCGAAGTAAAGCTTTTCGGCGCCTCAATGTTAGACAGATGCGATGCCGCCAGAACCACCACCTCGGAGGCGGGGATCTGCTGCTGCAGGAAATGAGCGTCACCAACCGTGGTGACAGGGTCACTTTCCCCGGCGATGATTAGCGTCGGCAGCGGGATCTGCCCCACTTCGCCCCGCAGGTCGGCGGCGGCCAGCGCCTCACAGCAGGCGGCATAGCCTTCAGCATCGGTATGGGTCAGCTGGTGACAAAGCGCCTCGACCACCTCCGGCGCCTTCTGGCGAAACGCGTGGGTAAACCAGCGGTCTGCCGCTCCGGCGGCCACCACCGCCATCCCCTCCTGACGTACGGCCCGCGCCCGCGACAGCCAGCTGGCCTGATCGCCAATGCGCGCCGCGGTGTTGGCGACCGCCAGACCATGAAAACGCTCCGGCGCAAAGCGTCCCAGCCACAGGCCGGTCAAACCGCCCATCGAGATCCCGCAGAACCAGGCGCGGTCGATATTCAGGTGATCGAGCAGCGCAATCACATCCTCACCCAACTGGGCGAGGGTCACTTTGCCATTTTTCGTCGTTTTACCGTGGCCGTGCGTGTCGTAGCGCAGCACCCGGAAATGGGCGGTTAACGCCTCGATCTGCGGCTGCCACATCGCCCGGGTGGTGCCCAGCGAATTGGAGAGGACGATAACCGGCGCGCCATCCGGCCCGTCGAGTTGATAATCAAGATTCATCACGTTGCTCCTGATAACGCGCCAGCACCTGGCGCACAAAGCGTTCGGCGCTGCCGGTCGCCGTTGCCGGGTCCAGCAGCGTGGTTAAGCGTTCACGAGAGAGATACTGACTGACCTGTGGGTCAGCCGCGAGCAGATCGACCAGCGGGCAGTGACGGTCCAGCGCCTGGCGGCACAGCGCCTCGATATGATGATGCGCCTCGGCTTTGCCAATGAATTCCGCCAGCGCCAGAGTCACCGCCTCAGCCATAATCAGCCCATGGGTGATATCGAGATCGGCGCGCATTTTCTGCGGGAAAACCTGCATGTCGCGCACCAGCGCCTCGCTTTGCGCCAACGCCCCGCCCACCAGGGTAATTAGCTCCGGCAGGGTCTCCCACTCCGCCTGCCAGCCGCCCAGCGCCCGCTCATGCTGCTGGAGTTGGCTGGCGTAGAGCGTCGCCATCAGCCCCGGCGTACGCTGGGCGGCGGTCAGGATCGCCGCGCAGGCCACCGGATTGCGCTTATGCGGCATCGTCGACGAGCCGCCGCGGCCTTCCGCCACCGGCTCGCCGACCTCAGCCACTTCGGTCTGCATCAGCAGGGAGAAATCGTTAGCGAATTTCCCCAGCGTGCCGCAGACGCCGGCGAACCAGGCGCCCGCCTCCAGCAGCCGATCGCGCTGGCTGTGCCACGGAGTATCCGGCAGCGACAGACAGAGGATCTGCGCCAGCGCCAGGCCAACCGCCGGCCCTTTCTCTTTTAGCGCGTCCAGAGTGCCCGCGGCGCCGCCGAACTGCAGCACCAGCAGTCGCGGACGCATCTCGCGCAGTCGCTGCTGCCAGCGCAGGAGCGCGTCGAGGGTGCCCGCCAGCTTCAGGCCAAAGGTCACCGGCAGCGCGTGCTGCATCCAGGTCCGTCCCGGCATCACGGTATCGCGATAACGATCCGCCTGGAGAGCCAGGGCCGCCAACAGCTGCTCAAGCAGAGTCTCAGCGGCATCCAGCGCCCCGCGCAGCTGGAGAACCAGTCCGGTGTCGATGGCGTCCTGGCTGGTAGCGCCCCAGTGAACGTAGCGCGCAGCCTCGGGATCTTGCGCTTTTACCTGCGCCGTCAGCTGTTTCACCAGTGGGATCGCCAGGTTACCGGCTCCCACCGCCGCCTCGCCCAGCGCGGCAAAATCGATGGCCTCGTGGCGGCAGGCCGCCACAATTGGCCCGACCGCTTCCGGCGGCACCATCCCGCAGGCGGCCTGCGCTTGCGCCAGCGCCGCTTCAAAATCCAGCATGCCCTGCACCCGCTGCACGTCGCTGAACCAGTCGGTTAGCGGACTGCTGCGCAGCATCGGGGTCAACAAACTCATTCTGGCTCCTTAAACGCGTTCAATAATCAGGGCGATCCCCTGTCCGACGCCGATGCACATGGTGCACAGGGCGTAACGACCGCCGGTCCGTTTCAGCTGATAAGCCGCGGTCATCGCCAGCCGGCCGCCGGAGGCGCCGAGCGGGTGGCCCAGCGCAATCGCCCCGCCGTTAGGGTTCACGTGGGCGGCATCGTCCGGTAAGCCCAAATCACGGGTCACCGCCAGCGCCTGCGCGGCGAAGGCTTCATTCAGCTCAATGACATCCATCTGGCCTAATGTCAGGCCGGTCTGCGCCAGCACCTTGCGCACCGCCGGCGCCGGGCCAAACCCCATGATCCGCGGCGCAACGCCCGCCGTCGCCACGCCGACCACCCGGGCCAGCGGCTGAAGATCGTTAGCCGACAGCGCCGTCTCGCTGGCCAGCAGCAGCGCGCAGGCGCCGTCGTTAACCCCGGAGGCGTTACCGGCGGTAACGCTGCCGTCGGCGCGCACCACGCCGCGCAGTTTAGCCAGCGCCTCCAGCGAGGTGCTGCGCGGGTGCTCATCGCGGCTAAACAGCAGCGGCTCGCCTTTGCGCTGCGGCACCTGGACGGCGATCAGCTCATCGGCGAAACGCCCCGCCTCTTGCGCCGCGGCGGTGCGCAACTGACTGCGTAAGGCGAACGCGTCCTGATCGGCACGGGAGATGGCAAACTCATCGGCGACGTTTTCCGCCGTCTCCGGCATGGAATGCACGCCGTACAGGGCTTTCATCTGCGGGTTAATAAAGCGCCAGCCGATGGTGGTATCCTCCATCTGCATGCTGCGGCTAAAGGCGCTCTCCGCCTTCCCCATCACAAACGGCGCGCGGGACATGCTCTCCACCCCGCCGGCGATCATCAGCTGCGTCTCCCCGCTTTTAATCGCCCGCGCCGCGACGCCGATCGCGTCAAGGCTGGAACCGCACAGGCGGTTGATGGTGCTCCCGGGCACGCTCTCCGGCAGGCCGGCCAGCAGCAGCGCCATCCGCGCCACGTTGCGGTTATCTTCCCCGGCCTGGTTGGCGCAGCCAAAGATCACATCGTCAATGCGCGAGGGATCCAGTCCCGGGTTCCGCGCCAGCAGCGCTTTCAGCGGCAGCGCCGCCAGGTCGTCAGCGCGCATCGTCGCCAGGGCACCGCCGAAACGGCCAAAGGGTGTACGCACCGCATCACAGATAAATGCCTGATTCATCATAGGTTCCTTACGCGCTTTCCGCCAGTTGTTGAAAGGTCAGCGCCACCGGAGTGATGCGCTGCAGCTCTTCAAAAGAGAGGCCGTTAAAGATTTCCCGCACCACCGGGCCGCGGTCGGTGATGTCGATCACCGCCAGGTCGGTATAGATCCGGCTGACGCAGCCGACGCCGGTCAGCGGGTAGCTGCACTGCGCCACCAGCTTGCACTCGCCGTCACGGGTCAGGTGGTCCATCATCACAAATACCTGGCGGGCGCCGATGGCCAGATCCATCGCCCCGCCAACGGCCGGGATCGCATCCGGCGCACCGGTGCTCCAGTTGGCGAGGTCGCCGCTGGCGGAAACCTGATAGGCCCCCAGCACGCAGATATCGAGATGGCCGCCGCGCATCATGGCGAAGGAGTCGCCGTGGTGGAAATAGCAGCCCCCCTGCAGGAGGGTGACATACTCTTTACCGGCATTGATCAGCTCGGGATCTTCTTCCCCGGGCTGCGGTTTCGGCCCCATCCCCAGCAGGCCGTTTTCGCTGTGCAGGAACACCTCTTTGTCGGCGGGCAGGTAATTGGCGATGCGGGTCGGCAGGCCGATACCGAGGTTGACGTAAGCGCCTTCGGGAATATCGCGGGCCACGCGCTGGGCCATTTCGTCACGGGTCAGTTTTTGCATGTCGGGCTCCTCAGGCGCGTTGTGCGGCAGTCAGGTTTTCCAGCGAGAAGACGCGCTGGACGAAAATGCCGGGGGTGATGATGTTTTCCGGGTCGAGGTCGCCCAGCGCCACCAGCTGCGAGACCTCTACGATGGTGGTTTTCGCCGCTGTCGCCATGATCGGGCCAAAGTTGCGCGCCGCCTTGCGATAGACCAGGTTGCCCCAGCGGTCGCCCTGGTGGGCTTTAATCAGCGCGAAATCGGCTTTGATCGGGTACTCCAGCACGTAGTGGCGACCGTCGATTTCCCGTGTCTCCTTGCCTTCCGCCAGCGGCGTGCCGTAGCCGGTGGGGGTAAATACCGCCCCCAGCCCGGCGCCGGCCGCCTGGATCCGCGCCGCGAGGTTGCCCTGCGGCACCAGCTCCAGCTCCACTTTGCCGCGACGGTAGAGATCATCGAAAATCTGCGAATCCACCTGGCGCGGAAAGGAGCAGATCATTTTGCGCACCCGGCCCGCTTTGAGCAGCGCGGCGAGACCCACTTCCCCGTTGCCGGCGTTGTTATTTATGATGGTCAGGTCGCGAGCGCCCTGGTCAATCAGGGCGTCAATCAGAAAGGTCGGCTGGCCGGCGGGGCCAAAGCCGCCGATCATAATAGTCGCCCCATCGTGGATCCCGGCGATGGCCTCGCTCAGCGTCGATACGCTTTTATCAATCATCAGGTCGCTCCAGTGATGTGCGGTAATCGCACTTTTATTCGTTGTTCGCACAAAATGTGACCCGCTTAACGATGTCGGTCAAGGGCGATAATCGAAATATGGTGCGATAATCGAACATCGGTTATCTTTAGCGAAAGAATGTGATCGATGGCAAATATGGGGAACAGAAATGGACAAGCATCCAGACGATTTACTGACCGGCGACGGCGATCCGTTTAAAGGCGATCCTAACTTTATGGCCTCCCTGGCGCGGGGTCTGGAGGTGATTCAGGCGTTCACACCGCAGCGGCCCCTGCTGTCTATCTCACAGATCAGTCAGAAGACCGGCATCCCGCGCGCCGCGGTGCGCCGCTGCCTGTATACCCTGAGCAAGCTGGGGTTCGTGTATGCCGAAGACGGTAAGAATTTCCAGCTGCGGCCGCGGATCCTGGCGCTGGGCCACGCCTGGCTGGCCTCGACGCCGCTGGCGCGTTCGGCGCAGCCGGTGCTGCGGCATCTGAGCGAAATGCTCAATGAGTCCTGCTCCATCGCGACCCTCGACGGCGACGATATCCTGTATATCGCCCGCGCCTCCAGCTCGCGGATTATGACCATCGACCTGGATATCGGCAGTCGCCTTCCGGCGTGGGCGACCTCGATGGGCCGGGTGCTGCTGAGCCATCAGCCGGAGGAGAAGCTCAACGATATGCTGGCCCGGGTGACCATGATCCGCTATACCCCACAGACGGTGGATTCGGTGGCGAAGCTGCGCGCCGAACTGAAACGGGTGCATCAGCAGGGGTATGCCCTCAACGATCAGGAGCTGGAGATGGGGCTGCGCTCCCTCGCGGTCCCGCTGTTTAACGCTCAGGGGCAGGTCCAGGCGGCGCTCAACGTCGGGGTGCATGCGGGCCAGATGACGGCCCGCGAGATGATCGAGCGCGTGCTGCCGGAGCTGCAAAAAGCCGCCCGCGAGCTGACGCTGCTTCTGCGCTAACGACTGCGCTTGGCGTGCTGCTCCCAGGTCTCCTGCTTCGCCTGCGCCGATTTACGCAGCGCAACATAGCAGGCGCCGCTGCCGCCATGATGCGGAAGCGCGGCGCAGAAGGCCTGCACCTCCGGCAGCTCTTCCAGCCAGCGCGCCAGATAGCTGCGGATAATATTGGCGTGGGACTGGTCGTCGCGGCCTTTGCCGTGAACGATCAGCACATTGCGTAACCCCTCTTTCTGCGCCTGCACCATAAAGGCGAAGAGCATCTGCCGGCACTGTTCCACCGGCTGGCGCAGCAGGGAGAGGCTCGCCTGCTGGCTGTATTTCCCCCGCCGCAGCTTATCCAGCACGCCGCTCTGCAGCCCTTCTCGCTTAAACTCCAGCGGCGTGGCGAGCGGCACGATATCGAGATAGCCGGTGGTGAGAAAATTATCCAGCTGCAGGGTATCGACGCGTTGCGGGGCCCGGCTGTTACGCCCGGGATGCCAGTGCACGTCATTGTTACGTTTCAGAGGCTGGACATCTTCCATGGCGTCAAGAAACAGGGATTTGTCATCAAGGTTCATGGGCTCTCCTCCAGCGGCTGTCGCCAGCTACTATAGCCGCCTCGCGCTCCCCTCTCAACGCGTTTAGCCGCGTTCGCTGGCAAAGTGAGCGCGACGGACGATTAAGGAAACAATTGTCGGCTCTGGCGGCGGAACAGGGTGATTAACGACGCCGTGAGCGGCGTCTGCCGGGTATCGCGCCGCTGGATCAGATAATAGGTGGCGGTGGGTAACACTTCACGGATGGGGATCATCACCAGTTTGTCGGCCATCAGCGGGTCGTTGCCCAGATCC
This sequence comes from Klebsiella sp. KPN54798, assembly GCF_021184225.1. Lineage (NCBI taxonomy): Bacteria > Pseudomonadati > Pseudomonadota > Gammaproteobacteria > Enterobacterales > Enterobacteriaceae > Klebsiella > Klebsiella sp. KPN54798. Next base: position 2,881,834 of record NZ_CP089234.1, read on the forward strand.
ACCGGCAGGATGCTGAGAAAATCACTTTTCACCACCAGGCTGATGCAGGATGAGAACGTTTCGCAGACGATCCCCACCTTTGGCTCCCGTCCCAGCTGTTCGAAGCGCTCCTGCAGCTGCTTGAAGTAGCTGCCGCGCGGCGTCGGCATGGTCCAGTGGTGATCCATCAACTCCCCCAGCGAGGTGGCCTGCGCCGCCGGATGGCCCGCGCGGGCGAACACCGCGAACGGTTTCTCAAACAGTTTCTCAAAGCTGAACTCATGGTCGTACGGCCCGGGGTAATAGGTATTAATGGTGAAATCCAGCTCCCCCTGGCGCAGCTCATTAATCATCGCCAGCAGCTGACCCTCCATGATCCGCACCTTCACCTGCGGATGCTGCTGATGAAAGCGGCAGATCACCGACGGCATCAGCGACCGGGCGACGCTGGCGCCAAGGCCAATATTAATTTGCCCGGCCTGTTCCCCCTGGCGCTGCAGCAGTTCATCCTGCGCCGCCCGCAGCTCCTCAAGGATCAGGCTCGCATGTTGATAAAAACTTTCGCCATTGTCGGTTAACGCCACCCCCTGGCTGCGGCGGACGAACAGCTGGGCGGAAAGCCCCTCCTCCAGCTCTTTAATCGCTTTGGTCAGCGCCGGCTGCGAGACCGCCAGCGCCCGGCTGGCGCCACGGATACTGCCTTCCCGGGCTACTTCGACGAAGGCGCGAATTTGATGAAATTTAATCTGAAATGCCATGCTTTTAGTGATAACCGTTGCTTATCAGACAGAAGAAAATGACATCTACTGTAATCCATCAGGCTGTGGCAGGTTAAGGGTGTTAAGGCCTGTAGCGCGTCAGTGATAAACAAAAGCTATCACATCGTGAACGCCGTCACATTTTTTACTTATGACAGGATAAGCTATGCCGCAACTTGATGAATACCTCCGCCAGCTGGCGCCCTCCATGACCCAATGGCGCCGTGATTTTCACCTGCACGCTGAATCCGGCTGGCTGGAGTTTCGCACCGCCAGTAAGGTCGCGGATATTCTTGACGGGCTAGGCTATCAGCTGGCGCTAGGCCGCGACGTCATCGATGCCGACAGCCGGATGGGGCTGCCGGACGAGGAGACCCTGGCCCAGGCTTTCGAACGCGCCCGCGAACAGGGCGCGCCGGAGCGCTGGCTGCCGGCGTTTGAAGGCGGTTTCGCCGGCGTGGTGGCCACGCTCGACACCGGGCGGCCCGGACCAACCCTGGCCTTTCGCGTCGATATGGATGCCCTCGATCTCAACGAACAGCATGACGATAGCCACCGCCCCCATCGCGATCATTTCGCCTCCTGCAACGCCGGCATGATGCACGCCTGCGGCCATGACGGCCATACCGCCATCGGGCTGGGGCTGGCGCATGTGCTCAAGCAGTATGCCGCCCAGCTCAATGGCGTCATTAAACTGATTTTCCAGCCTGCTGAAGAGGGTACCCGCGGCGCCCGCGCGATGGTGGCCGCCGGCGTGGTTGATGACGTGGATTATTTCACGGCGATCCATATCGGGACCGGCGTCCCGGCAGGTACCGTCGTCTGCGGTGGAGACAACTTTATGGCCACCACCAAATTCGACGTGCAGTTCAGCGGCGTGGCCGCCCACGCCGGCGGCAAGCCCGAGGACGGGCGCAACGCGCTGCTGGCCGCCGCCCAGGCCGCCCTTGGCCTGCACGCCATCCCGCCGCACAGCGCCGGCGCCTCGCGGGTCAACGTCGGGGTGATGCAGGCCGGTACCGGGCGCAACGTGGTGCCCTCTTCCGCGCTGTTAAAAGTGGAAACCCGCGGCGAAAGCGAAGCCATTAATCAGTACGTGTTCGAGCGGGCGCAGCACGTCGTCGCCGGGGCTGCGGCGATGTACGAAGCCCGCTACGAACTGCGCATGATGGGCGCGGCGACCGCCAGCGCACCGTCGCCGGCGTGGGTGGACTATCTGCGCGAACAGGCCGCCCGGGTGCCCGGCGTGCAACAGGCGGTGGATCGCATCGCCGCCCCGGCGGGCTCGGAAGACGCCACCCTGATGATGGCCCGGGTCCAGGCGCGCGGCGGCCTCGCCTCGTACATGATTTTCGGCACTGAACTCAGCGCCGGTCACCACAACGAAAAGTTTGACTTCGACGAGAGCGTGATGGCGGTAGCGGTCGAAACCCTGGCGCGCGTCGCGCTTAACTTTCCCTGGCAGCGGGGGGTGTAATGGAAGCCATTTTTCAGTTTGTGGACGAGGTGGTTGAGGCACAACGCGACACTTACTGCGCCATCGCCGACGACATCTGGGACCACCCGGAGACCCGCTTTGAGGAGTTCTGGTCAGCCCAACGGCTGGCCGACGCCCTGGAGGCGGAAGGTTTTCAGCTCACCCGCGATGCTGGCGGGATCCCGAATGCCTTTATCGCCAGCGTCGGTGAGGGCCAACCGGTCATTGCCCTGCTCGGCGAATTTGACGCCCTGGCGGGACTCAGCCAGCAGGCCCACAGCGCGGAACCGACGCCCTTGACACCGGGAGCCAACGGCCACGGCTGTGGGCACAATCTGCTCGGCACCGCGGCATTCGCCGCGGCGGTTGCCGCCAAAGGCTGGCTGCAGCAGCACGGCGACAGCGGCACTCTGCGCTTCTACGGTTGTCCTGGCGAGGAAGGCGGTTCGGGAAAAACCTTTATGGTGCGCGAAGGGTTGTTTGATGATGTCGATGCGGCGCTGACCTGGCATCCGGAAGCCTGGGCCGGGATGTTCAGCACCCGCACCCTCGCCAACATTCAGGCGGCATGGCGATTTACCGGCACCGCGGCCCACGCCGCTAATTCGCCGCACCTGGGCCGGAGCGCGCTGGATGCCGTCACCCTGATGACCACCGGCAGCAATTTCCTCAATGAACATATCATCGAGAAGGCGCGCGTCCATTACGCCATTACCGATACCGGCGGCGTCTCGCCCAACGTGGTGCAGGCGCAGGCGGAAGTGCTGTATTTGATCCGCGCGCCGGAGATGGCCGACGCTGAGCAAATCTTCGCCCGCATAGAGAAGATTGCCCAGGGGGCCGCGCTGATGACCGAGACCCAGGTCAGCTGCCGCTTTGAAAAAGCCTGCTCCAGCTATCTGCCCAACCGCACGCTTGAGGCGGCGATGTATCAGGCGGTCTGTCATTACGGTACCCCCGCCTGGAGCGACGAGGAACGCGCTTTTGCCGCGGCGATCCGCGCCACTCTCAGCGCCAATGATATTAACAACAGCCTGAACAATATTGCCGGCACCAGTGGCGAGGAAGGCAAAACGTTCGCTCGTCGCCACCGCGACACCTTGCTGATTGATGAGGTGGCGCCCTGGGCGGCCACGGATAACGTCCTCGCCGGATCCACCGACGTCGGCGATGTTAGCTGGAAAGCGCCGGTGGCCCAGTGCTTCAGCCCGTGCTTCGCGGTGGGTACCCCGCTGCACAGCTGGCAGCTGGTGAGCCAGGGCAGAACCTCCATTGCCCATAAAGGGATGTTGCTGGCGGGGAAAGTCCTCGCGGCGACCGCCATCCGTTTATTCAGCGACAGCGCCCTGCTGGAGGCCAGCCAGCAAGAGCTCAGGCAGGTACTGGCCGAACGCCCCTATCGTTGCCCGATCCCGGCGGAGGTGAGTCCGTCCGTTTTACGATAACCACTTAGAGGCTACTCCTGGCCAACGCTGACCGGATCGCGGCACGCACCGCCCATAATAACCGCCGGCAGTACGGGAGCAGGCCTGCCCAACACAACAACGACAACAGAGGAATGCCCATGAGTATGTCATCCATACCGTCATCTTCCCCCGGCGGAAAGCGCTATGGCTGGGTAGAGAAGATCGGTAACAAGGTCCCGCACCCGTTTTTGCTGTTTATCTATCTCATCGCCGTGCTGATCGCTGCCACGGCAATCCTCTCCGCCCTCAACGTTGGGGTACAAAACCCAACTGACGGTTCGCGGGTGGTGGTCAAAAACCTGCTCAGCGTGGAAGGATTGCACTGGTTTTTGCCGAACGTGATTAAAAATTTCAGCGGTTTCGCGCCGCTGGGGGCGATCCTCGCCCTGGTGCTGGGCGCCGGCTTTGCCGAGCGGGTGGGCCTGTTACCGGCGTTGATGGTCAAGATGGCCTCGCACGTCAGCGCCCGCTATGCCAGCTATATGGTGCTGTTTATCGCCTTTTTCAGCCATATCTCTTCCGATGCGGCGCTGGTGATTATGCCGCCGCTGGGAGCGCTGATGTTTCTTGCCGTCGGTCGGCATCCTGTCGCTGGTCTGCTGGCGGCGATAGCCGGCGTGGGCTGCGGCTTTACCGCCAATCTACTGATTGTCACCACCGACGTGCTGCTCTCCGGGATCAGCACCGAGGCGGCAAAGTCCATCGATGCCTCTTTGCACGTCAGTGTGATCGACAACTGGTACTTTATGGCGACCTCGGTGATCGTTCTGACGCTCGTCGGCGGACTGATCACCGATAAGCTGGTCGAGCCGCGGCTGGGCCAGTGGCAAGGCAGTCGTGATGAAAAGCTGCAGACGCTGACGCCCGCGGAGCGGTTCGGCCTGCGCATCGCCGGCGTGGCGACGCTGGTATTCGTGGCGGTCATCGCCCTGATGGTGGTCCCCGAAAACGGTATTCTTCGCGATCCGGTTCAGCATACGGTCATGCCCTCGCCGTTTATCAAAGGCATCGTGCCGCTAATTATCTTTTTCTTCTTTGTCGTGTCGCTGGCATACGGCATCGCCACCGGCAAAATTCGCCGCCAGGCCGACCTGCCGCAGTTGATGATTGAGCCGATGAAAGAGATGGCCGGGTTTATCGTGATGGTCTTCCCGCTGGCGCAGTTCGTGGCGATGTTCAACTGGAGCAACATGGGCAAGTTTATGGCCGTCGGTCTGACGGACCTGCTGGAGAGTTCAGGCATGAACGGTGTTCCGGCGTTTGTCGGCCTTGCGCTGCTGTCGGCTTTTCTGTGTATGTTTATCGCCAGCGGCTCGGCCATCTGGTCGATTCTGGCGCCGATCTTCGTGCCAATGTTTATGCTGTTGGGCTTTCACCCGGCGTTTGCGCAGATCCTGTTTCGTATCGCTGATTCATCGGTGCTGCCGCTGGCGCCGGTGTCACCGTTTGTGCCGTTGTTTCTCGGCTTTCTACAGCGCTACCGGCCGGATGCCCGCCTCGGCACCTACTATTCGCTGGTGCTCCCTTACCCGCTGATTTTTCTCGCCGTCTGGCTGCTGTTGCTGGTGGGCTGGTATCTGGTGGGACTGCCGATCGGCCCTGGCATCTATCCTCGGCTGTCTTAACCCACCGATGCGCCAGGGACGGCCGCCTTAGCTTAACGCGATATCTTCACTTTGAACTTACGGGTCGCTTCCCCGGCTCCGGCGAATATGCCGAAAAGCGCGCGATACCCCCGCTCAAGCAACAGCGACATACCGTGAATAACCAGACCGCTGAAGATCAGTACGATTACGCCAGTCAGTATATATTGCATAGCTCCACCTCTGAGTTATTAACCGCGCCGCGCCGACGCGGTAGCACTTTCCCGAGCGCGCACAGCGGCGCGGAGGACCGACGTCGTCAGCTTAAAAGTAGCAAAAACCCTGTCCGGTAACCCGCCAGGATCGATCCAAAAATAAATCATCGTGGCGATCGCAGAATGCCTCCACGGCGGATAGCCCGCCGTGCTATCTGGCGATGCGGTTTTACCTTTTGGGAGTATAGTTGACTGCCGTCAGCGCGTGGTATCGTGTGCCTCTCATGTACGATGGTGGATGACAGAAACGATGTTGACCTTGCTGCAGGATAAAATGGATACCCCGCTGGGGCCGTTGTGGGTGCTTTGCGACGAACAGTTTAATTTGCGCGCCGTCGAGTGGGACGAGCACCGCGATCGGATGGAAACGCTGCTCGACGTACACTATCGTCGGGAAGGCTATCAGCGCGTCGACTGCCGCAATCCCGGCGGTCTCAGCAGTAAGCTGAGCGACTATTTTGCCGGCGATTTAGCCATTATCGAGACTCTGCCTACCGCCACCGCCGGCACCCCTTTTCAGCGCCAGGTCTGGCAGGCGTTACGCGATATCCCCTGTGGCCAGGTGATGCACTACGGCCAACTGGCCGAGGCGCTCGGTCGTCCCGGCGCCGCGCGCGCGGTGGGCGCCGCCAATGGCGCCAATCCGGTGAGTATCGTGGTGCCCTGCCATCGGGTCATCGGGCGCAACGGCACCATGACCGGCTATGCCGGCGGCGTACAGCGTAAAGAGTGGCTTTTGCGTCATGAGGGCTATCTGTTGCTTTGACTGAAAATGCCTTTTCTGGAATTTTCAGGTAATTTTACAATCAAAAGTGGCGTAATAATCTGTTTTTAATCAAATAGATACACAGTCGATTTGATTTACCCTGCTGATATTACGTGTTTCCGGGCCTGAAGACTTACCTGCTGATCAAAAAGATGTTAAAATTGACCAATATCAATTAAGGCCTGAGCAGACATATGATCCCTGAGAAGCGAATTATTCGACGCATTCAGTCTGGCGGTTGTGCAATCCATTGTCAGGATTGCAGCATTAGCCAGCTCTGCATCCCCTTTACTCTGAACGAGCATGAGCTTGATCAGCTGGATAATATTATCGAGCGGAAAAAGCCTATCCAGAAAGGTCAAACCTTGTTCAAAGCCGGTGATGAGCTGAAGTCGTTGTACGCTATTCGCTCCGGGACCATCAAAAGCTATACCATCACCGAGCAAGGTGATGAGCAGATCACTGGCTTCCATCTGGCGGGCGACCTGGTGGGCTTTGACGCCATCGGCACCGGTCTGCACCCGAGCTTTGCGCAGGCGCTGGAAACCTCGATGGTCTGCGAGATCCCCTTCGAAACCCTTGACGATCTTTCCGGAAAAATGCCCAATCTGCGTCAGCAGATGATGCGCCTGATGAGCGGCGAGATTAAAGGCGACCAGGATATGATCCTGTTGCTTTCCAAAAAGAATGCCGAAGAGCGCCTGGCCGCGTTTATCTATAACCTTTCTCGTCGTTTCGCCCAGCGCGGCTTCTCACCACGTGAGTTCCGGCTGACCATGACCCGCGGCGATATTGGCAACTATCTCGGCCTCACCGTCGAAACCATCAGCCGTCTGCTGGGCCGTTTTCAGAAAAGCGGCATGCTGGCGGTGAAAGGCAAATATATCACTATTGAAAACAGCGATCTGCTGGCCCAGTTGGCCGGGCAGGCGCGCAACGTCGCTTAATCTCTGCGCAATACCTGGTCACGATCGGCAATTTTTTCAGATTTGTTGATCTGACCAGGCTCCTCCCCTGTTTCAATTCATCCATATAGGTTATCTTTTTAATAACTGACGGTAGCTGCAGTTGTAAGGAGACCCTGTATGGCGAAGTATCAGAGCATGCTGGTAGTAATCGATCCTAACCAGGACGACCAGCCGGCGCTAAGGCGAGCGGTGTACCTGCACCAACGGATTGGTGGACGCATCAAAGCCTTTTTACCGATCTATGATTTTTCCTATGAAATGACCACCCTGCTGTCGCCGGACGAGCGGACGGCAATGCGCCAGGGCGTCATTGCCCAACGAACGGCCTGGATCCGCGAGCAGGCGAAATTCTACCTGGAATCGGGCGTGCCGATTGACGTGAAAGTGGTGTGGCACAACCGTCCCTTCGAAGCGATTATTCAGGAGGTGGTCAGTGAGAAACACGATCTGCTGCTGAAGATGGCCCACCAGCACGACAAACTGGAGGCGGTGATCTTTACCCCGACGGACTGGCATCTGCTGCGTAAATGCCCTTGCCCGGTGTGGATGGTCAAAGACCAGCCGTGGCCGGAAGGCGGCAAAGCGCTGGTCGCCGTCAATCTCGCCAGTGAAGAGAATTATCACAACACCCTTAACGAGAAGCTGGTTCGCGAGACGCTGTCGCTGGCGGAAGAAGTCAACCACACTGAAGTGCACCTGATCGGTGCCTACCCGGTGACGCCGATCAATATCGCGATAGAACTGCCGGATTTTGATCCCAGCGTCTACAACGACGCCATTCGCGGCCAGCATCTGCTGGCGATGAAAGCGCTGCGGCAGAAGTTTGGCATCGATGAAAAATTCACCCACGTCGAAAAAGGACTGCCTGAAGAGGTGATCCCGGACCTCGCCGAGCATCTGCAGGCGGGGATCGTGGTGCTGGGAACGGTCGGACGTACCGGCCTGTCGGCGGCGTTCCTCGGCAATACCGCGGAACAGGTTGTCGACCACCTGCGCTGTGACCTGCTGGTGCTGAAACCGGAGGCCTACCAGACGCCGGTGGAACTGGACGACGACGACGACGATTAACCGCTACCACTCATCTTCCCCCGCCTCGCGGGGGATTTTTTTGCTTGCTGCCAGCCAGGCACAAAAAAAGGGCCGTTGGCGGCCCCTGTCACTGTCCAGCGAGAATGGCTTAGTGGATACCCAGACGCCAGGCCAGATCGATCTCTTCTTTCAGCTCCAGCGAGGAGAGCGCCATCAGGTCAGCAAACTCCAGCTCCAGCAGTTTAAGTTTTTTCAGATACTGCGCTGGGGTCATGACGGTGGGGTCGCGGCGTAAGAATTCGATGGCCATCTGCGTTGGGGTTAACTCGGTATCCATAATATCCTCTGTCTGATGTAAGAACCGGAACATTATATCACCTCTTGCCGCTTATTTTATGAACAATTCCAGGTATCTCCCTGCATATAAAAAAGCCGTCTCACAGGAGACGGCTTATAAACAAACGTTGTAAAACAATTATGTTACATTACAGCGCTTTCAGGATCGCATCGACGCTGGCTTTAGCATCGCCAAACAGCATATGAGTGTTCTCTTTAAAGAACAGCGGGTTCTGTACGCCGGCGTAACCGGTGTTCATTGAACGCTTAAAGACCACCACATTCTGCGCTTTCCACACCTCGAGCACCGGCATGCCGGCGATCGGGCTCTTCGGATCGTCCTGCGCCGCCGGGTTGACGGTATCGTTGGCGCCGATCACTAGCACGGTGTCGGTGTCGCTGAAATCGTCGTTGATCTCATCCATCTCCAGCACGATGTCGTAAGGCACTTTGGCTTCCGCCAGCAGGACGTTCATATGCCCCGGCAGGCGCCCGGCCACCGGATGAATACCAAAGCGAACTTTGATACCCCGCGCCCGCAGCTTCTCGGTAATTTCTGCTACCGGATACTGCGCCTGAGCCACCGCCATACCGTAGCCCGGGGTGATGATCACCGAGTGCGAGTTTTTCAGCATCTCCGCCGTCTCTTCGGCACTAATCTCGCGATGCTCGCCCACTTCTTCATCGCCGCCGCTGGAGGAACCATCGGTGCCGAAGCCCCCGGCGATCACGCTGATAAAGGAGCGGTTCATCGCCTTACACATAATGTAAGAGAGGATGGCGCCGGAAGAGCCCACCAGCGCGCCGGTGACGATCAGCAGGTCATTACTCAGCATAAAGCCCGCCGCCGCCGCCGCCCAGCCCGAGTAGGAGTTGAGCATCGAGACCACCACCGGCATGTCCGCACCGCCGATAGAGGCCACCAGGTGCCAGCCAAAGGCCAGCGCGATCGCGGTCATCACCAGCAGGCACAGGACCTGGGTGCCGGTGCTGTCAGAGCGAACAAAAATCACCATCAGGATGAAGGAAACCACCAGCGCCGCCAGGTTCAGCTTATGGCGATTGGGCAGCATCAGCGGCCTGGAGGAAATTTTGCCGCGCAATTTACCAAACGCCACCACCGAACCGGTGAAGGTCACCGCGCCGATGAAGATCCCGAGGAACACTTCGGTCAAATGAATATTGACCAGAATTTGCTCCATACCGGTTTCATGCTGCAGGTAGCTGTTGAAACCCACCAGCACCGCTGCCAGCCCCACGAAGCTGTGCAGGATAGCCACCAGCTCCGGCATCTCGGTCATCTCGACCTTCTTCGCCAGACGAATACCGATCGCCCCGCCGATCACCATCGCAAGAATAATCCAGCCGACGTTGCCGGCGTCCGGCCCCAGGATGGTAGCGATCAGGGCAATGGCCATCCCGGCGATGCCGAAATAGTTGCCCTGCTGCGACGTTTCGTGTTTCGACAGGCCCGCCAGGCTGAAAATAAACAGGATTGCAGCAACAATGTATGCAGCCGTTACTAATCCACCAGACATGTGCTACCCCTTATCCTTTGCGAAACATTTTCAGCATGCGCTGAGTCACGGTAAAACCACCGAAAATATTAATGCTGGCGATCAGCACCGCGATAAAGCTCAGGAAGCTGACCCAGCCGCCGTGGCCTATCTGCAACAACGCGCCAACCACGATAATGCCCGAAATGGCATTGGTCACCGACATCAGCGGCGTATGCAGCGCATGGGAGACGTTCCACACCACGTAGTAACCCACCACGCAGGCCAGCGCGAAGACGGTGAAATGGCCGAGGAACTCTTTTGGCGCCACGTTGGCCAGCCAGCCGAAGAGAATAATCGCCAGCGCCATCAGCGCATATTTGCGCCACGGCGACGCCGGTTTCACCGCTTCTTTCGGCGCTTCCACTTTTTTCGCCGCGGCCTGCGGCTGAGCGGAGACCTGAATCGGCGGCGCCGGCCAGGTGATTTCACCTTCGCGAACAACGGTCACGCCGCGCACTACCACGTCATCGAAATCGATAACGATATTGCCGTCTTTCTCTTTGCACAGCAGCTTCAGCAGGTTCACCAGGTTGGTGCCGTAGAGCTGGGAGGACTGGGTCGGCAGACGGCCAGGAAGATCGGTGTAACCGATGATTTTCACGCCGTTGGCGGTGGTCACCACTTCGCCCGGTACGGTGTACTCACAGTTGCCGCCGTTTTGCGAGGCCAGATCGACCACCACGCTGCCCGATTTCATGGAGTCGACCATTTCGCGGGTGATCAGCTTCGGCGCCGGTTTGCCCGGGATTAACGCCGTGGTGACAATGATATCGACCTCTTTCGCCTGCGCGGCGAACAGCGCCATTTCAGCCTTAATAAAGGCCTCAGACATCACCTTGGCGTAGCCATCGCCGCTGCCCGCTTCCTCTTTAAAGTCCAGCTCGAGGAACTCGGCACCCATACTCTGCACCTGCTCCTTCACTTCCGGACGGGTATCGAAGGCGCGAACAATAGCGCCCAGGCTGTTGGCGGCGCCAATCGCCGCCAGCCCGGCTACCCCGGCGCCAATGACCATCACCTTGGCGGGCGGAACCTTGCCTGCCGCCGTAATCTGCCCGGTAAAGAATCGACCAAATTCATGCGCCGCTTCAACGATAGCGCGGTACCCGGCGATGTTGGCCATTGAGCTGAGCGCATCCAGCGACTGGGCGCGGGAAATACGCGGCACGGAATCCATCGCCATTACGTTGATATTACGGGCCGCCAGTTTTTCCATCAGCTGCGGGTTTTGCGCCGGCCAGATAAAGCTAATCAGCGTGGTCCCCGGATTCAGCAGGGCAATTTCATCGTCATTCGGAGCATTGACCTTAAGGATGACATCAGACTGCCATACCTCGTCGCCGGTCACGATTTCAGCTCCTGCCTCGGCAAAGGCCTCATCGTCAAAGCTGGCCAGCTTCCCGGCGCCGCTTTCTACCGCGACGCTAAAGCCGAGTTTGAGCAATTGCTCAACGGTCTTCGGCGTGGCGGCGGCCCGGGTCTCCTGGGCTAGCCTTTCTTGTGGTACACCAATACGCATAGTTTTCCCTTCCATCGGTTTTTGATGATGGTTTACTTTTCTGCCCAACAACGCCAGAACGGCAAAATCTTCCTCGCCATCTTTCGCTGTCTACAAAATGAAACAGTAACAAACTTTTTATAACCTACTGAAAATACCGATTGTGATCTACTACGATAAAACACAAATTTTGATTTTATTGCTTATTGTCAGCTCAGATGGGTCCGGGCAGCAATATTTACCTGAATTTGCCGCCCAGGCCTGATAATCCGCTTATCCTGCGGTATAAAACGCCATTTATCGCCATTGAGATCATTGTGTTAACATTATATTAACTAATAAAAGTGGTATTGATTATCGTTTTTGCTGGTCAAGCGCCTGTTTTTTCAACATATCGAAAAATGTTATCTTTCCGTAGTATACGATTCGGGCGGCAAGCAAAAATTGACGCAGACAGTCACGGCGATTAAATGCAATAATCAAACGTTTTCAGTCAACAACAACACCAGTATATGGTTTGCGCAAGGCAAAGGATTATTTTTATGAAGCTTAAAAACACCCTCCTGGCGTCTGCTCTCCTGACAACCGCCACGTTGTCTGCCCATGCAGCGACCGAGTTGACCCCGGAGCAGGCGGCTGCGCTGAAGCCCTACGATCGCGTTGTCGTCACCGGCCGGTTTAATGCCATTGGCGATGCGGTACAGGCAGTATCGCGCAAAGCCGACAAAGACGGCGCGGCCTCATTCTATGTTGTCGACACGTCGGACTACGGCAATGGCGGCAACTGGCGCGTCACGGCTGACCTTTATAAAGAAGACGCGCCGAAAGCGGATGCGCCGAAGAATCGCATTATCAACGGCGTGATGGAGTTGCCGAAAGATCAGGCCGTTGAGCTGATGCCTTACGACACCGTCACCGTTCAGGGCTTCTATCGCAGCCAGCCGGAAGTCAACGACGCCATCACCAAAGCGGCGAAAGCAAAAGGCGCCTATGCGTTCTTTATCGTCCGCCAGGTTGACGCCAACCAGGGCGGCAACCAGCGCATTACCGCTTATATCTACAAAAAAGATGCTGAAAAACGCGTGCTGCAGAGCCCGGACGCGATCCCGGCTGACTCTGAAGCTGGCCGCGCAGCGCTGGCCAAAGGCGGCGAAGCGGCGAAGAACGTGGAAATTCCGGGCGTTGCCACCACCGCCGCGGTGGGTTCGGGTACCGGCGTTGGGCGTTTCTTTGAGACTCAGTCTTCGAAAGGTGGACGTTACACTGTCACCCTGCCGAACGGCACTAAGGTCGAAGAAGTGAACAAAGTGACTGCGGCGCAAATGGTGCCGTTCGATAACATCCAGTTCACCGGCAACTACGGCAACATGACCGAAATCTCCTATCAGACGGCGAAACGCGCGGCGAAGAAAGGGGCGAAGTACTACCACATCACCCGCCAGTGGCAGGAACGCGGCGGCAACATCACCATCAGCGCCGATTTGTACAAATAATCGCTGCTGGCTGGCTAAAAAGGCGGCGCATTGCCGCCTTTTCATTTTTTTTCATCCCCCGCCATTGCATGGCCCCCGGACACTCCGTAAAATCCCGCGCCTTAGCGCAATCCTCCATTTTTATGCGATTTCGCAAAATAAATATTCTGGAACAGCCATTTTCACCTCGGGAATGCAATGGAAAAGAAACTGGGCCTGAGCGCCCTGACCGCCCTGGTCCTTAGCTCAATGCTCGGCGCTGGCGTATTCAGTTTGCCGCAAAATATGGCTGCCGTGGCCAGCCCCTCCGCTCTGCTCATTGGCTGGGCCATCACCGGCGTCGGGATCCTGTTTCTCGCTTTCGCCATGCTGCTGTTGACCCGTATTCGTCCCGACCTCGACGGCGGGATCTTCACCTACGCTCGCGAAGGATTCGGCGAACTGATCGGCTTCTGCTCCGCCTGGGGATACTGGCTGTGCGCGGTGATCGCCAACGTCTCCTATCTGGTTATCGTCTTTTCGGCGCTCAGTTTTTTCACCGATACCCCTGAGCTGCGCCTGTTTGGCGATGGTAATACCTGGCAGTCTATCGTTGGCGCGTCGGTTCTGCTGTGGGTCGTCCACTTTCTGGTCCTGCGCGGTGTCCAGACGGCAGCGGGGATTAACCTGGTGGCCACCCTCGCCAAGCTTCTGCCGCTGGGCGCCTTCGTCGCGCTCGCCGCCCTGGCCTTTCAGCTGGATACGTTCCGCCTCGATTTTAGCGGCCTGGCGCTGGGCGTGCCGGTATGGGAGCAGGTCAAAAACACCATGCTGATCACCCTGTGGGTGTTTATCGGCGTGGAGGGGGCGGTAGTCGTGTCCGCGCGGGCGCGACACAAGCGCGACGTTGGCCGCGCGACGCTGCTGGCGGTGCTGTCGGCCCTCGCGGTGTATCTGCTGGTCACCCTGCTGTCGCTGGGCGTTGTGCCGCGCAGCGAACTGGCCGAAATGCGTAACCCGTCGATGGCGGGACTGATGGTCAGGCTGATGGGGTCGTGGGGGGAGATCGTCATTGCCGCCGGGCTGATCGTGTCGGTGTGCGGCGCTTATCTCAGCTGGACCATCATGGCCGCGGAGGTGCCTTTCCTCGCCGCCACTCATAAAGCCTTCCCGCGCCTGTTTGCCCGTCAGAATAGCAACAACGCCCCCTCCGCCTCATTGTGGTTGACCAATATCAGCGTTCAGGTATCGCTGGTGCTGATCTGGCTGACCGGATCGGACTACGGCACGCTGCTGACCATTGCCTCTGAGATGATTCTCGTGCCTTATCTGCTGGTCGGCGCCTTTCTGCTGAAAATCGCCACTCGCCCGCTGCATAAAGCGGTGGCTATCGGCGCCTGTATTTATGGCATATGGTTATTATACGCGTCGGGGCCTGTGCATTTGCTGTTGTCGGTGGTACTTTACGCTCCGGGTCTTCTGGTCTTTTTGTACGCCCGACGTACGCACCAGCACGATCGTTCGCTCAAACGCCGCGAAGTGGCGCTAATTGGTTTATTGCTGGTTGCCGCTTTGCCGGCAACGTGGATGCTGGTGGGGTAAGCGGTCGCCCTGCCGCAGAACGCATAGGAGATACCCATGGCTGAACAACAGCCCCGCCCGATTCTGATCACAGGAGCAGGCCGCCGCATCGGCCTCGCTCTGGCACACCATTTTCTGCAGCAGCGCCAGCCGGTTATCGTCAGCTATCGTACGCCCTATCCGGCGATTGACGGCCTGCGCGAAGCGGGCGCGCTCTGCCTGCAGGCCGATTTTAGCAGCGATGACGGCATTCTGACCTTCGCTGAAGCGGTCAAATCACACACCGACGGTCTGCGCGCCATCATCCATAACGCCAGCGACTGGATGGCGGAAAAGCCGGGCGTCCCGCTGAGCGCCGTCATCAACCGCATGATGCAGATCCACGTCCACGCCCCCTATCTGCTCAACCATGCGCTGGAGGCGTTGCTGCGCGGCCACGGCCATGCCGCCAGCGACATTATCCATATCACCGATTACGTGGTGGAGCGCGGGAGCGACAAACATATCGCCTATGCCGCCAGCAAAGCCGCCCTGGATAACATGACCCGCTCCTTCGCTCGCAAGCTGGCGCCAGAGGTTAAGGTCAACGCCATCGCGCCGTCGCTAATCATGTTTAATGAGGGTGACGACGAGGCCTATCGTCAGCAGGCGCTGGATAAATCGCTGATGAAAATCGCCCCTGGCGAAAAAGAGATTAGCGATCTCATCGATTACCTGTTTACCAGCCGCTACGTTACCGGCCGCTCATTCGCTGTCGACGGCGGCCGCCCGCTGCGCTAGTGGAAACGGCTCCAGCCGAGGATTAACAGCCAGGCGCACAGCCCCCAGCATCCCACTGCGCCTGCCAGCGCCAACGGCAGGCGCATGATCCCGGTGAAATACCACAGTGACAGCAGATAGATAAAATAGGGAAGAATCGACCACATGCCGAAAACGATGGTCGCGCGCAGGGCTTCGATCCCCCGCTCGCTGGCGACAATATAATGGGCGATGAGCGCAAAGGTGGGAAACAGCGGGACCAGGCCAGCGATAGCGTAGTTTTTGGTTTTCGCCAGCACGCCAATCAGCACCACCACCAGCGCTCCCAACAGCCCTTTGATTAACAGCCCCATGCCCGTATGCCTTAACAGTGAATCAATAAGTTAGGGCAGCATAGCGGATTTAACGCTGTTTATAAAAGAGTAATGGCGGGTAAAATAAGTGCGGTGTATGTTACTTCTTTTACTGATGTGCAATAGACATGAATAAAATCGTTTTTGTTGAGGATGACCCTGAGGTAGGCACGCTGATCGCCGCCTATCTCGGCAAGCATGATATGGATGTGGTGGTCGAGCCTCGCGGCGACCGCGCTGAGGAGGTGATCGCGCGGGAGAAACCGGATCTGGTGCTGCTGGACATTATGCTGCCCGGCAAGGACGGAATGACGCTCTGTCGCGATCTGCGCGGGCAATGGCAAGGGCCGATTGTCCTGCTGACTTCGCTCGACAGCGATATGAACCATATCCTCTCCCTGGAGATGGGCGCCAGCGATTATATTCTGAAAACCACCCCGCCAGCGGTACTTCTCGCGCGACTGCGTCTGCATTTGCGCCAGCATATTGCTCCGGCAGGCGCCGGATCCGCCTCCTCAACGCTCACGCCACATAAAACCATCTCCTTCGGCTCGCTGACCATTGACCCGGTCAACCGCCAGGTGCTGCTTGGCGGAGAAAACGTCGCCCTGTCGACCGCCGATTTCGATCTGCTGTGGGAGTTGGCCACCCACGCCGGGCAGATTATGGACCGCGACGCACTGCTGAAAAATTTACGCGGCGTTACCTATGACGGGATGGATCGCAGCGTCGACGTGGCTATCTCCCGCCTGCGCAAAAAACTGCTCGACAACGCCACGGAGCCCTATCGTATTAAGACCGTTCGCAACAAAGGCTACCTGTTCGCCCCTCACGCCTGGGATAACTAAGCAGCCCTTCTGCGGCCCTGCGAGGGGCCCGCTCATTGCGCGCTCGCCGGCGGCAAAGTTATCACGTTTGCTGCCTGCTGCGTTCGTCCCTGGCGCGCACATTCATCACCGGAACTTGTCATATTGATTAAATCAATAGAATTAGCCGTACAGAACCCCATCACATAACTCCTCAATATGATTGTGCTCAAGGACTTACCGCTGTCAGAGTGGCATAAAGCCTGAAAACACAGGACTTTTGCATGATGAAATACGTTGTACTTTTGGCACTCTCACTGTTCACTTCTCTCTCTGGCTGGGCTTTTTCCCTCGACAACGCCGATATTCGACTCCTCTGTCCGCAGCGCGGGCAAATCGAGGTGATCCTTCATCGCTATGAACATACCCAGCAATCCTGGGGGCAGCATCACTTTGAAACCGGCGGCGGCCACGTTCGCCAGGGGCCGCTGCTGGTGATCCCGTTTGCCAACCTCGATCAGATGATTTACCACCAGACCACCGGCGAGTTTGCTTACTGGTATGCCGAAACGGAAAAACTGGTGCGCTGTCGGCTGCTGAGTCTGACGACCACCTATCCGGTAGACATTCCTTATTATCGTGAGTAGCGTATCCATCGACGCACAAAATACGATTGCCCTGCTCCCCCCGAGGGTGAAGAAATCACCGCATCGAGTGACACTGTCACCTTTTCACCGTTCTGTCTCCAGGCTGGCTATTGTCAGGGGGCATAAACCCTGCTTTGATAGCGTATCTATGATTTCCCCGCGCCTCGCCCGGGGATATCGATAACATTGACTCCCAGTCGCGCAGAAGATGCCCCTGGGGCGCCAGACAGGTTTCTCTTGAATACGCGGTAATGTAATGAAAAAGCTGTTCGTGCAGTTCTATCTTCTGCTCTTCGTCTGCTTTCTGGTGATGACCATGCTGGTCGGTCTGGTCTATAAATTTACCGCGGAGCGCGCCGGACGGCAGTCGCTTGACGATTTGATGAAAAGCTCGCTGTATCTGATGCGCAGCGAGCTGCGGGAGATACCGCCGCGCGACTGGAGTAAGACCCTTAAAGAGCTGGACCTGAATTTATCGTTTGATCTGCACATTGAGCCGATCAGCAAATTTAAGCTGTCGGAAAGCTCGATGCAGCACCTGCGCGCCGGCGATATCGTCGCCCTCGACGATCAGTACACCTTTATTCAGCGCATTCCCCGCAGCCACTATGTGCTGTCGGTGGGCCCGGTGCCCTATCTCTATTTTCTGCATGAGATGCGCCTGCTGGACGTGGCGCTGATGGCGTTTATTGCTATCTCTCTGGCCTTTCCGGTGTTTATCTGGATGCGCCCGCACTGGCAGGACATGCTGCGCATTGAGACGGCAGCCCAGCGCTTTGGCGAAGGTCACCTCAGCGAGCGCATTCACTTCGACAGTATGTCCAGCTTCGAGCGGCTCGGGGTAGCCTTTAACCAAATGGCCGATAACATTAATGCGCTTATTGCCAGCAAAAAGCAACTGATTGACGGCATCGCCCATGAACTCAGGACACCGCTGGTACGCCTGCGCTACCGTCTGGAGATGAGCGAGAATCTCAGCGAGGCGGAATCGCAGGCGCTGAACCGCGATATCGGTCAGCTGGAGGCGCTGATTGAAGAGCTCCTGACCTACGCCCGCCTCGACCGCCCGCAGACGGAGCTCAGCCTGACGACTCCCGATTTTCCCGCCTGGATCAGCGATCACGTCGAGGATATCCAGATGGTTAACCCACAGCGCGAGGTCGCCCTGGCGACGCTGACCCACGGTAACTACGGCGCGCTGGATATGCGACTGATGGAGCGGGTGCTGGATAATTTGGTCAACAACGCCCTGCGCTACAGCAGCCAGCGGGTGGCGGTCAGCCTGACGCTGCAGGGTTCGCGCGCATCGTTGCTGGTTGAGGATGACGGCCCGGGAATCGCCCCCGAGGAGCGCGAGCGGGTGTTTGAGCCCTTTGTCCGCCTTGACCCCAGCCGGGACCGGGCGACAGGAGGCTGCGGCCTCGGCCTGGCGATTGTCCACAGTATCGCCCAGGCGATGGGCGGCGAGGTGCGCTGCGAGGCCAGCCCTCTCGGCGGCGCCCGCTTCTGCTTTAGCTGGCCGGTCTATCATCAGCTGCCTGATTTCACCTCTGCCTGAATAAAACTTGCGCAGAAGCCGCGGGCTGGGTATGCTGCAAAAATCTAATAGTATGTTGTAACTAAGGTGGTAATAATGGCCAGCTACGACCTCGTTGAACGTCTGAATAATACCTTTCGCCAGATCGAGCTGGAGCTGCAGGCGCTCCAGCAGGCGTTAAGTGACTGCCGTCTGCTGGCGGGCCGGGTATTTGAACTGCCGGCGATCGGTAAGGATGCCGAGCACGATCCGCTGGCCACTATTCCGGTGGTGCAGCACATCGGCAAGACGGCCCTGGCGCGCGCCCTGCGCCACTACAGCCATCTGTTTATCCAGCAGCAATCGGAAAACCGCAGCAGCAAGGCCGCCGTACGCCTGCCGGGGGCTATCTGCCTGCAGGTTACCGCCGCGGAGCAGCAGGATCTGCTGGCGCGTATTCAGCATATCAATGCCCTGAAGGCCACCTTCGAGAAGATCGTCACCGTCGACTCCGGCCTGCCCCCACCGCCCGTTTTGAGTGGGTACACCGTCATTTGCCGGGTTGATCACCCTTAGCGCCTACCGCACGCTGACGCCCCTCGTCGACCCGAGCACCATCCGCTTCGGCTGGGCCAATAAGCACGTCATCAAGAATCTGACCCGCGACCAGGTGTTGATGATGCTGGAGAAAAGCCTGCAAGCGCCGCGGGCGGTGCCGCCGTGGACCCGGGAGCAGTGGCAGAGCAAACTGGAAAGGGAGTATCAGGATATCGCCGCCCTGCCGCAGCGGGCGCGGCTGAAAATAAAACGACCGGTGAAAGTCCAGCCGATCGCCCGCGTCTGGTACGCCGGCGAGCAGAAACAGGTACAGTACGCCTGCCCCAGCCCGCTGATCGCCCTGATGTCCGGCAGCCGGGGGGTCAGCGTACCGGATATTGGCGAGCTGCTGAACTATGATGCCGACAATGTGCAGTATCGCTACAAACCGGAGGCGCAGTCGCTGAGATTGCTTATCCCGCGCCTGCACCTCTGGCTGGCTAGCGAATAGCCAGGCTGCCGACCATCTCTTCCGGGCGCACCCAGCTGTCGAATTCGGCTTCCGTCAGGTAGCCCAGCGCCAGCGCCGAGGCTTTGAGAGTCAGCCCCTCATGGTGCGCTTTTTTAGCGATTTCCGCCGCCTTGTCGTAGCCGATATGGGTATTCAGCGCAGTAACCAGCATCAGCGACTCATTGAGCAACTGACTGATCCGCTCGCGATTCGGTTCAATACCCACCGCACAGTGCTCGTTAAAGCTCGCCATACCATCCGCCAGCAGACGCACCGACTGCAGGAAGTTGTGGATGACCATCGGGCGATAGACGTTAAGCTCAAAGTTACCAGAAGCACCGCCGATATTCACCGCCACGTCGTTGCCCATCACCTGGCAGCAGACCATGGTCAGAGCTTCGCACTGGGTTGGGTTAACCTTGCCCGGCATAATCGATGACCCTGGCTCGTTTTCCGGGATGGCGATTTCACCAATGCCGCAGCGGGGGCCGGAGGCCAGCCAGCGGACATCGTTAGCGATTTTCATCAGCGAGGCCGCCAGGCCTTTCAGCGCGCCGTGGGCATGGACCAGGGCATCCACAGTGGCCAGCGCTTCGAATTTGTTCGGCGCGGTGACAAATGGCTGTCCGCTGAGCGACGCCAGCTCGGCCGCCACCCGTACGGCATATTCCGGATGGGTATTCAGCCCGGTTCCTACCGCCGTCCCGCCCAGCGCCAGCTCGGCAAGATGCGGCTGACTGGCTTCAATGTGCTTCAGGCTATGGTCCAGCATTGCCACCCAGCCGGAGATCTCCTGGCCTAAGGTGAGCGGCGTGGCGTCCTGCAGATGGGTGCGGCCGATCTTGACGATATCCCTGAAGGCCACCGCTTTTTCATTGAGCGTCGCCCGCAGCGCCTGCAGTGACGGGATCACTTTTTCCCGCAGGGCAATCAGCGCCGCGACGTGCATGGCGGTGGGGAATACATCATTTGAGCTTTGGCTCTTATTCACATCGTCATTGGGATGAATTTTTCGCGCCATCCCCCGTTCTCCGCCGAGCAGTTCACTGGCGCGGTTGGCCAGCACCTCGTTCATATTCATATTGCTTTGGGTGCCGGAGCCGGTCTGCCAGATAGCCAGGGGGAACTCCTGCGCGTGCTTTCCGGCCAGCACTTCGTCAGCGGCGGCGACGATCGCCCCGGCTTTCTCCGCCGTCAACAGTCCGAGATCCTGGTTAACCTTCGCCGCCGCCCGCTTGGTCAGCGCCAGGGCGTATATCAGCTCCCCGGGCATTTTTTCGGTCGAGATGCGGAAATGCTCCAGCGAGCGCTGGGTCTGGGCGCCCCAGAGTTTATCGGCCGGGACCTCGATGGCGCCCATCGAGTCTTTTTCACTGCGATGCGTTGTCATTACTTTCTCCTTGGATGAAAAGTGCGTCATAGCGACAAAGCTCACCTGCTTAAAAGACTAAGTATTGGCCAGATTGATAAGTTGTTTTGGTGGTTCGTGCCGCGAAGCGACATAAAAAAAGCCGCCCCGAGGGGCGGCCCAGACCGCTGACAAAATGCAATCGTCGGGATTGCCCGGCGGCGCTACGCTTGCGCGAGCCTACAGAGAACTGCATAACTTATTGATATTGCTGTTTTTCGTAGGCCGGGTAAGGCGAAAGCCGCTACCCGGCAGAAAGGCGCTCACCCTAACGAAATCAGGTTTGTCATCGACCAGCGCCGCCCCGAAGGGCGGCCTGGGTTACTTCACGCAGCGGGCGCACTGCGAGGTCTGGATCTGCTGGAAGAAGTCATTGCCTTTATCATCAACGAGGATAAAGGCCGGGAAATCCTCCACTTCAATTTTCCAGATAGCCTCCATACCCAGCTCCGGATAGGCCACGCACTCGAGGCTCTTGATGCTCTGCTGGGCCAGCACTGCCGCCGGGCCGCCGATGCTGCCGAGGTAGAAGCCGCCGTGTTTGTGGCAGGCGTCGGTGACCTGCTGGCTGCGGTTGCCTTTCGCCAGCATGATCTTGCTCGCCCCATGGGACTGCAGCAGATCAACGTAAGAGTCCATGCGGCCTGCGGTAGTCGGCCCCAAAGAGCCGGAGGCGTAACCGTCCGGCGTCTTGGCCGGACCTGCGTAGTAGATCGGGTGATCTTTGACGTACTGCGGCAGCGCCTCGCCGTTGTCGATAAGCTCCTTCAGCTTAGCGTGGGCGATATCGCGGGCGACGATGATAGTCCCGCTCAGCGACAGGCGGGTGGACACCGGATACTGCGACAGCTGCGCCAGGATCTCGCTCATCGGCTGGTTAAGATTTACCTTCACCGCTTCGCCTTCCCCGGCCTGGCGCAGATGCTCAGGGATATATTTCCCCGGGTTGCTCTCCAGCTTCTCGATCCAGATGCCGTCGCGGTTAATTTTGGCTTTGATGTTGCGGTCGGCGGAACAGGAAACCCCCATCCCTACCGGGCAGGAAGCGCCGTGACGCGGCAGACGGATCACGCGGATATCGTGGGCAAAGTATTTCCCGCCGAACTGCGCGCCGAGACCAAGGTTCTGCGCCTCCAGCAGCAGCTCCTGCTCCAGCTGCACGTCGCGGAACGCCTGGCCGTGCTCGTTACCTTCGGTCGGCAGGCCATCGTAGTATTTGGTGGACGCCAGCTTCACGGTCTTCAGCGTCGCTTCCGCCGAGGTACCGCCGATCACGAAGGCGATATGGTACGGTGGACAGGCGGCAGTACCGAGGGTGCGCATCTTCTCGACGAGGTAATTTTTCAGCTTCGCCGGGGTGATCAGCGCTTTGGTTTCCTGGTACAGATAGGTTTTGTTCGCCGAGCCGCCGCCCTTGGCGATGCAGAGGAATTTGTACTCATCGCCATCGGTAGCATAGAGATCGATCTGCGCCGGCAGGTTGGTGCCAGTGTTAACCTCTTTATACATATCCAGCGGCGCGTTCTGCGAGTAGCGCAGGTTGTCCTGGATATAGGTGTTGTACACCCCCTGCGCCAGGGCGGCTTCATCGCCGCCGCCGGTCCACACGCGCTGGCCTTTTTTACCCATGATGATCGCGGTGCCGGTGTCCTGGCAGGTGGGCAGAATACCTTTGGCGGCGATATCCGAGTTGCGCAGGAACTGCAGCGCGACGTATTTATCGTTTTCGCTGGCTTCCGGATCGTTAAGGATATCCGCCACCTGCTGCTGATGCGCAGGGCGAAGCATAAAGGAGGCGTCGTGGAAAGCATGCTGCGCCAGAAGGGTCAGCGCCTGAGGGTCAACTTTTAGCACTTCCTGGCCGGCGAATTCGGCGACGGAGACGTAATCACTGCTGAGGAGATAATACTCGGTGTCATCCTTTTTGAGCGGAAAAGGATCCTGGTAAACAAACGGTTTATTCGACATTGTACTCTCACTTACTGCTTTGGCTGATTATGTTTCAGGCAGGGACTCCATGTGCCTGTAGAAAAGCGAGTCGAACAATCTTACACAATTTTTTAACAAAAACTGAGACAAGGACGACTTTTTCTTTCAGCAGTTGCTTCTCCACCGTTTGCTGGTTTAATAGGGCGATAAAATTTACTTTGTTTGAAACAGGGATTGAGAATGCAAAAGCTGATTAACGCCGTGCAGAACTATGCATGGGGAAGCCACACCGCCTTAACCGAACTCTATGGCATCGCCAACCCGGACAATCTGCCGATGGCAGAGCTGTGGATGGGGGCGCATCCGAAGAGCAGTTCGCAGATCCTGGCGGCCGACGGCCAGCCGCGTTCGCTGCGCGAGGTGATTGACGCGGATAAAGCCGCTCTGCTCGGCGACAAGGTTGCCGCCCGCTTTGGTGAACTGCCGTTCCTGTTTAAGGTACTGTGCGCCGCTCAGCCGCTCTCAATTCAGGTGCATCCCAACAAGCAGGCCTCGGAAGAAGGTTTCGCCCGCGAGAACGCCGCCGGTATCCCGCTCTCCGCCGCCGAGCGTAACTACAAAGATCCGAACCACAAACCGGAGCTGGTTTTTGCCCTGACGCCGTTCCTGGCGATGAATGCATTTCGCGAGTTCAGCGAGATTGTCACCCTGCTGCAGCCGGTGGCTAGCGCGCATCCGGCAATCGGCGCCTTCCTGCAGCAGCCGGACGCGACTCACCTGAGCCAGCTGTTTGCCAGCCTGCTAAATATGCAGGGTGAGGAAAAGGCCAAGGCGCTGCAGGTGCTGCGCGACGTACTGGCCCGTGAACAAGGCGAACCGTGGCAGACAATCCGCCTGATCGCGGAATTCTATCCGGACGACAGCGGCCTCTTCTCCCCGCTGCTGCTGAACGTAGTGAAGCTGAACCCAGGCGAAGCGATGTTCCTGTTTGCTGAAACGCCGCACGCCTATCTGCAGGGGGTGGCGCTGGAGGTGATGGCCAACTCGGATAACGTACTGCGCGCCGGCCTGACGCCGAAATACATTGATATTCCTGAGCTGGTTGCTAACGTCAAGTTCGAGGCTAAACCGGCGGGTGAGCTGTTGACCCAGCCGCAGCGTCACGGCGCGGAACTCGACTTCCCGATCCCGGTGGAAGATTTTGCCTTCTCCCTGCATGACCTCTCCGCCGAGGCCAGCGATCTGGCCCAGGCAAGCGCGGCGATCGTGTTCTGCGTCGACGGCGAAGCCGTACTGCGCAAAGGCGACCAGAGCCTGACCCTCAAGCCGGGCGAGTCGGCCTTCGTGGCCGCCAGTGAATCGCCGGTGCAGGTCAGCGGCCGCGGCCGCGTGGCGCGCGTTTTCAATAAGCTCCAGTAAGCGACTGCCCCTTCAGGTCGCGCTTACTGTTGGTGATAACTCAGCCAGGCGGTCTCTCCGCCTGGCTTCATTTATGGATAAATGCTATGAAAAAATCGCTGGTCGCAGCAGGAGTCATCGTGGCGCTGGGCGTGGTATGGACAGGCGGCGCCTGGTTCACTGGTAAACAGCTGGAAGGCCGGATCGCCGATATGGTGCAGCAGGCAAACGCCCAGCTGCGCAGCAGCGCGCCGGAGTCAGGTCTGGAGCTGAGCTATCAGGACTACCAGCGCGGGCTGTTCAGCAGCCATCTGCAGCTGGTGGTGAAGCCGATCGCCGGTCAGGCTAACGGCTGGCTGGCCGCCGGGCAGAGCGTGGTGCTTGACGAAGTGGTCGATCATGGCCCCTTCCCGCTGGCCTCGTTAAAAGCCTTTAATCTGGCGCCGGCAATGGCTTCCGTCCACACCACGCTGGTGAAAAACGACGCCAGCCAGGCGCTGTTCGAGATAGCCAAAGGCGACACCCCCTTTACCGTCGATACGCGCATTGCCTACAGCGGCGACAGCCAGTCGGCTATCGTCCTTAACGCCCTCGACTACGCTAAAGGCGATGAGAAAGTCACCTTCAGCGGCGGTCAGTTCCAGCTCGACGCCGACCGCGACGGCAAAAACATCAGCCTGAAGGGCCAGGCCGGCAGCGGGCAGATCGATGCGCTCAACGAATATAATCAGAAGGTACAGCTGCGCTTCGTCAACCTGACCACCGACGGCGCCACCGAGCTGGCCAGCTTCAACGAACGTATCGGCCAGCAAAAAATGACCCTCGATAAACTGGCCATCAGCGTCGAAGGCAAAGAGCTGGCGCTGATCGACGGCATGGCGCTGGACGGCGGCTCGACGCTGACCCAGGACGGCAAAGGCGTGAACAGCCAGGTGAACTACACCGTCAACAGCCTCAAGCTGCAGGGGCAGGATATGGGCAGCGGCAAACTCACGCTGAAAGTGGATAACGTCGACGGTCAGGCGTGGCACCAGTTCAGTCAGCAGTACAGCGCGCAGTCTCAGGCGCTGCTGGCGAAACCGGAGCTGGCGCAGAATCCGGAGCTGTATCAGCAGGCCCTCACCGAAACGCTGTTCAATGCGCTGCCGATCCTGCTCAAAGGCAACCCGTCGGTGACCATCTCTCCGCTGAGCTGGCGCAATGCCAAAGGCGAAAGCACCCTCAACCTCTCGGTTCTGCTGAAAGATCCGGCCCAGGTGACCGCTCCGCCGCAGACCCTGGCGGACAGCCTGGATCGCGTGGTGCAGTCCCTGGACGGCAAAGTGGTGATCCCGGTGGATATGGCGACGGAGTTTATGACTAAGATCGCCGGTCTGGAAGGCTATCAGCCGGCCGATGCCGCCAAACTCGCCGATCAGCAGGTCAAAGGCCTGGCGGCGATGGGCCAGATGTTCCGCATTACCACCATGGAAGATAACGCCATCAGCAGCAGTCTGCAGTACGCGAACGGCCAGGTGACGCTGAACGGACAGAAAATGCCGCTGCAAGACTTTGCCGCGATGTTTGGTCTGGAAGCGCCTTCGCTGCCGGACAGCGCGCCGCAGGAAGGCCAGCCGCAGCAGGATGACGCCGCTCCTCAGCAGGACGACGCCGCCCCGCAGCCGTAACTTATCGGTACAGGAGACGGCCAGCGCGCGCCGTCTCCCTCATTTTCGCGTCACCAGCCGCGGGGGCATAATCTGGTTTCGCGTCTCGCCAGTCCCCTCTTCCAGCCGCCGCAGCATCGAATCCGCCAGGCTTTTCCCCATCTCCCGCGCCGGGGTGGTCACCCAGGTGAGAGGCAGGTCGTCGAGGGCGGCCTCCGGCACGTCGGCAAACGCCGCCAGCGCCACCCGCTGCTCAAAGTAGCTCTCGACGCCATCTTCCCCGCTCTGTCTTCCAGCCCGTAACAGACCGAACCACGCGCCGGTGGCTACCACGTTGTTGTAGCACAGCACCGCGGTGATGGTCGGATTCTGGCGCAGCAGGCCGGTCATCGCCTCCGCCGCCTGCTTCTGGCTGGACTCGCACTCCAGCACCCATTCGCTGTGAAACGGCAGGCCGTATTTCAGCAAGGTGGCGCAATAGCCGCCGACCCGCTCGGCGCGCGTCAGCGAAGCACTCTGCCCGCCGAGCCAGGCGATCCGCTGATGGCCGCGGCGGATAAGATGCTCCGTCACCAGCTGCGCCGCCTGCATGTTGTCCGGGCGGATCAGGTCGACATCGTCAAGATAGCTGGCGCGGGAAGCAAACACCAGCGGCACCCCCGCCTCCGCCGCACGCTCGCGCAGCTCGCTCCCGCGGTCGATCGCCCCGGCGATAATCACCCCGTCCACCCCCTGCGCCGCCAGCGTATCAAACCGCTGGGCCATCTTCTCGCCGCTGCGGCCTCCCTGGGTGAGAAATACCATTTTCCCCTGCCTCTCCAGGGCATCGGTGAGGCCGGCGGTTAATTCAGCATAAAACGGTTTTGACAGGTCGCTGACGATAAGGCCAATCACCCCGCTCTGCCCACCGCGCAGCGAGGCCGCCTGACGATTGCGCACAAATCCCAGCTGTTCGATAGCCTGATTAACCCGCTCGCCGGTGGCGCTGGAGATGCGCCCTTTGCCGCTCAGTACCAGTGAAACGGTACTCACGGAGACGCCGGCAGCCAGCGCCACATCATTGATGGTGATCTTTTTTGCGATAGCCATAACCTGCTGGCTGACTCCCTTGCCTGTCGATAAATCGTTTTATCATTGTGCGATCTTTATAAACCTTATTATCGCTTGAATATGTGATTTTTATCGCACTAAAAAGTGATAAAACGTTTTATCTTGCCGTGGCATTAGTTCTCCCGACCACTTATGAATCAGGAACCGTGCTATGACGGCGAAAACAGCACCAAAAATCACCTTATGGGAATTTTTCCAGCAGCTGGGAAAAACCTTCATGCTGCCCGTAGCGTTGCTCTCGTTTTGCGGGATCATGCAGGGGATCGGCAGCTCGCTAAGCAGTCACGATGTTTTGACTCTGCTGCCGTGGCTGGATATGCCGCTGCTGCAGGCCATCTTTATCTGGATGAGCAAGGTCGGCTCCTTTGCCTTCAGCTTCCTGCCGGTCATGTTTTGTATCGCCATCCCGCTGGGTCTGGCGCGAGAGAACAAAGGCGTCGCCGCCTTCGCCGGCTTCGTTGGCTACGCGGTCATGAACCTGGCGGTCAACTTCTGGCTGACCGCGAAGGGTATTCTGCCCACCACCGACGCCGCGATCCTGAAGGCCAACAATATCCAGAACATTATCGGCATTCCGTCAATCGATACCGGGATCCTCGGGGCGGTGATCGCCGGGATTATCGTCTGGCTGCTGCATGAACGCTTCCATAACATTCGCCTGCCGGACGCCCTGGCCTTCTTCGGCGGCACCCGCTTCGTGCCGATCGTCACCACCGTGGTGCTGGGGCTGGTCGGGCTGGCGATCCCGCTGGTGTGGCCAGTCTTCGCTATGGGGATCAACGCCCTCGGGAAGATGATCAACAGCGCCGGGGATTTGGGGCCGATGATCTTCGGCACCGGCGAGCGACTGCTGCTGCCGTTTGGCCTGCACCATATTCTGGTGGCGCTGATCCGCTTTACCGAAGCCGGCGGCACTCTCGACGTCTGCGGCCACAGCGTCAGCGGCGCGCTGACCATCTTCCAGGCGCAGCTGAGCTGTCCGACGACCCACGGCTTCGCCGAAAGCGCCACCCGTTTCCTGTCGCAGGGTAAAATGCCGGCATTCCTCGGCGGCCTGCCGGGAGCCGCGCTGGCGATGTACCACTGCGCCCGTCCGGAAAACCGACATAAAATTAAAGGCCTGCTGATCTCCGGGGTCATCGCCTGCGTGGTCGGCGGCACCACCGAGCCGCTGGAGTTCTTGTTCTTGTTTGTCGCGCCGGTCCTGTATGTCATCCACGCGCTGCTGACCGGTCTCGGCTTTACCATCATGGCGGTGCTCGGGGTAACCATCGGCAACACCGACGGCAATATCATCGACTTCGTGGTGTTTGGCATTCTGCATGGCCTGGCGACCAAGTGGTATCTGGTGCCGGTAGTGGCGGCTATCTGGTTCGCGGTCTACTATGCCATCTTCCGCTTCGCCATCACCCGCTTCAATCTGAAAACGCCGGGCCGCGACATCGACACTGCCGCCAGCGTGGAGAAAGCCGTCGCCGGTACCATCGGCAAATCCGGGTATAACGTACCGGCGATTCTGGCGGCGCTCGGCGGCGCAGAGAACATTGTTTCGCTGGATAACTGCATTACCCGTCTGCGCCTGTCGGTGCACGATATGAGCAAAGTGGACGCCGCCGCGCTGAAAGCCCATCGCGCCATCGGGGTGGTACAGCTCAACCAGCATAATCTGCAGGTGGTTATTGGCCCGCAGGTACAGTCGGTAAAAGATGAGATGGCCACGCTGATGAATACCGTGCAGGCCTGATCCCACTAGTCCCCCTCCGCTACGGAGGGGGCGCTCGCTAAGGAAGCTCCAATGTTTGATTTTGCCACCCCTATCGATCGCCACGGCACCTGGTGCACGCAATGGGACTATGTCGCCGACCGGTTTGGCGCCGCCGATCTGCTGCCGTTCACTATTTCCGATATGGATTTCGCCACCGCGCCCTGTATTCTCGACGCCGTCAGCCAGCGGCTGGCCCACGGGGTGTTCGGCTACAGCCGCTGGCGCAACGAGGCGTTTCTCGGGGCGATTGCCCACTGGTACGCCAGCCGCTTTAACAGCGACATCGATCCGCAATCTGTGGTCTACGGACCGTCGGTTATCTATATGGTGGCGGAAACCATCCGCCAGTGGTCGAAAGAAGGCGACGGCATCGTGGTCCACACCCCTGCCTACGATGCGTTCTATAACACCATCACCGCTAACCGGCGGCGGATTGCCCCGGTGCCATTGATCCTGAAGGATAATCGGTGGCGCTGCGATATGGAGCGCCTGGAGGCGGCGCTGGCGGAGCCAAAGAATACCCTGCTGCTGCTGTGCAGCCCGCACAACCCAACGGGGAAAGTCTGGCGTCGCGAGGAGCTGGAGACCATGGCGGCCCTGTGTCAAAGACATGGCGTCAGGGTGATTAGCGACGAAATTCATATGGACATGACCTGGAGCGAACACCGCCATATCCCGTGGAGCGAGGTCGCTCAGGGACCATGGGCGCTGTTCACCTCCGGTTCGAAGAGCTTCAATATTCCGGCCTTTACCGGGGCCTACGGCTTTATCCCCGAAGAGAACGAGCGCGACAGCTACCTGCAGGCGCTAAAGGGTCGCGACGGGCTCTCTTCCCCTTCCGTGCCGGCGCTGGTCGCCCATATCGCCGCCTACCGCGACGGGGCTCCCTGGCTCGATGCCCTGCGCGACTACCTGCAGGCGAATATGCGCTATGTCGCCGACACGCTCAACAACGCCTTCCCCGCGCTCTGCTGGCAGCCGCCGGAGGCCACCTACCTGGCATGGATCGACCTGCGCCCGCTCAACGTTGACGATCGCGCGCTACAGCAGGCGCTGATCGCCGAACAGAAGGTGGCGATTATGCCGGGTTATACCTATGGTCCTGAGGGCAACGGCTTTCTGCGACTCAACGTCGGCTGCCCGCGCGAGAAGCTGGAACGCTGTGTCGAAGGACTGATTGCCGCCCTGCGCAGCCTCAGCTGATTCGACGCGCAATCTACAGGTCATCGCGCCGGCGAAACGCCAGGTAACCGGCGCCGAGGGTAAAGACAGCGACAATCACCACCAGCAGGATAAACCCGTGGTGGTTGCTTGCCAGCGGGATCCCACCGACGTTCATGCCGAAAAAACCGGCGACGATGTTAATCGGCAGCGCGAGGACGGTGATCACCGTCAGGGTATAGAGGGTGCGATTGCTCTGCTCCAGCTGGCGGGCGCCAATCTCCTCCTGCAGCAGACTGATGCGCTCGATCAGGCCCGACAGATCGTTAAGCACCACGCTAAACTCTTCGGTGAACTGACGAAACGCCTGCACCACCGCGCGATCCATCCACGCCGGCGGCCGGTTAAGCAGCCGGAACATCGCCGCCGGCTCCGGCGCCAGCAGCCGCTGGAAGCGTAAAAGCATCCGCCGTAGCCGCGCCAGATCGGCCCGATTGCGCTGCACGTGATTGCTCAGAAGACGCTCTTCAATAAGGTCAACATGGCGGCTGGCCTGGCGGACGACCTGCTCCAGCACCTCCTCCTGCTCCTCCAGCAGAAAGGCCAGCAGCTCAGTAGACGTGTTCACCCTGAGCGTCTGCAAGCGCGGCAGCATCCATTCGATAAACCGCAACGGTTTGAAGCGCGCCGTCACCACCAGCCTGGGGCTACAGTAGAGCCACAGCGTGGCGGTTTCCGCGCTGGTATCCTGCGGACGAAACAGCACATCGTTAAGCACAGCGAACAGATTTTCCCCCTGTCGCTCAATGCGGGTGGTGTGCGAGCCGCTGCGGATCTCCTCGAAGAAAAAATCGGCCACCGGAAAGTGGCTGGTTAACCATTTCTCGGCGGTGGCGTGATTAAGATTCAGGTGTAACCAGATAAACGCCTTGTCATCGGCGAGCGCCTGATAGCGGGCGCATACCTCGCCAGAGGCGATCGGCTGCGGGGGGCGCTGTTCATGAAACAAATAGCCATGCACCAGGCCGGAAACTTCACTATCAAAATCGGGCTTTAACATCTTCGCGGTGACGTCTTGACTCATGGCTCCCTCAGGACAGGCACTGGCACCGTTGATGCCCGAATATTGCCATCTTTCGCTATTTTCCGCGGGCTGGCAAGGTTAATAATCTGGTCATAAAACAGTAACCTGGCTGACATATGACGGCCAGTATCACGCTTCATCCCCTCGCCGCGCAGGCGATGCGATGGAGGCGAACAGAAGGTCTTCTTGCCTTTATGCTCAGGTGGTTATTAAAATAAATTTGATTATCCTCAAAACTTTTTTAGGCAGAAAGCGGTATTAATTTGCGCGCTTAATCATTGCTTTCACCCAGGTTTATTGAGGAGGAGACCATGAAAACCTATGACCGTAATCGTAACGCTATTGCTACCGGCAGCATGGTAATGATCGCCGGTAACGGGACGACGGGCGTGATTAAAGCTATCCATGGCGAGGGGAAAACCGCTGAGCAGTTGCGCCGGGCGGACTGCGTTGAAATCGACGGCTGCGAGGGCCGCTTCTGCCCGTTGGATCTGATCCGTCTCGGCTTTCATTAATTCCTGCCGCCAGGTCGTTAGTATCAGGCCACCTGTGGTGGCCTGCTCTTTTCCCGGGAAATAAAGCGTCTAGCGAAAGCTCCACTGAACACTCATCACAAAGATCGCCGGCACAATAATGCCGCCTTCCACACCGAAATAATCGGTGAAATTATATTGCAGGCCATGATAGAGGTAGGGCGAAAAACCGATGCCGGTGATTTTTTTGGCGGTGCGGTAGGTGCCGGAATCCCCACAGTGGCTGAAGGCATCAAAGAAAAATTCCCCGGTATAGGCATACACCCCTTTCAGTACCCAGCCGGTATCGTTTTTCAGCCAGTCGCGGCGCACGCCGAGGGTCAGGCAGCGATCGTCAAAGCTGTTTTTCATCGTTCCGACCAGCACGCTGTATTTTGAATCCTGAGAAAACTTGCGCTCCACCGAGAAAAAGTTGTTATTGAAATGTTCGTTATATTGTCCGTGGTTACCCGTCATATGATAGACATAGGAACCGGTATTCATCGAATAGAGGTTTAATTCCCCGGCCTGCGCCGACGGCATGGCAACCATTAGTAGCCCTGATAACAAAATCAATAATTTATTTACCATTCAGTAACCTATGCCATACCCGTAAAAAGAACCCGGCATGCTAGCACCGCTTAGCTAAACCAAAGGGCAATCAGATAAACCGACGCTCTTCGCGGCGGGAAAATATGACGCTATCTGCACTATAGCAGTCGTCCTCTCGCCTGGTGAGCGCCTGCGGTTATACTGGAGAAACATTCCCCTAATCGTTAAGGACCGCTGTGTTAGCCACTCTCCTCGTTGCGCTGGTCGCTATTATTCATCTCGCCATCCTGGTGCTGGAGATGTTTCTCTGGGAAGGCTCCGCCGGGCGCCGGGCCTTTAACCTCAGCGCCGATTTCGCCCGGCAGACCCGGGTGCTGGCGGCCAACCAGGGCTTGTATAACGGCTTTCTGGCCGCCGGCCTGGCATGGGGGCTGTGGCTGGGGGCGCCGGGGGTGCAGGTGGTTATCTTTTTCCTGGCCTGCGTGCTGGCCGCCGGGATTTTCGGCGCGCTGACCGCCAGCCGCAAAATTCTCTATATTCAGGCGCTGCCCGCGCTGCTGGCGCTGGTTGCCGTGCTGACGCAAGCGTAGGGCCTTGATCCAAAACAGAGAAAGCAGGCGCTAAGGCGGGTACTATTTGCCCCCTTTGGTCGGTCATCGACCGTTAATACCTTCTGAGTTCAGAGGCATTTTTATGACATGGCAATCCTTCAAACAGGCCTGGCTTATCCGGTTCTGGTCTCCTGTCCCGGCGGTCATTGCCGCGGGCATTCTCTCTACCTACTATTTTGGCATCACCGGCACCTTCTGGGCGGTGACCGGCGAATTCACCCGCTGGGGTGGTCAGCTGCTGCAGCTGCTGGGCGTCCACAGCGAACAGTGGGGCTATTACCAGCTGATACATCTCGAAGGGTCGCCGCTGACCCGCATCGATGGCAGGATGATCATCGGCATGTTCGGCGGCTGCCTGGCCGCCGCGCTGTGGGCGAATAACGTCAAACTGCGCCTGCCACGCAGCCGGATCCGCATTGCGCAGGCCGTGGCGGGCGGCATCATCGCCGGGTTCGGCGCACGGCTGGCGATGGGCTGCAACCTGGCGGCCTTCTTCACCGGCATTCCGCAGTTCTCCCTGCACGCCTGGCTGTTTGCCATCGCCACCGCCATCGGCTCCTGGTTTGGCGCCCGCTTCACGCTGCTGCCCCTTTTTCGCATCCCGGTAAAAATGCAAAAAGTGTCCGCCGCCTCGCCCTTAACCCAAAAACCGCAGCAGGCGCGCCGCCGTTTCCGCCAGGGGATGGTGGTCTTTTTCGCCATGATCGGCTGGGGCCTGCTCACCGCCGCAGACCACCCGGCGCTCGGCCTGGCGATGCTGTTTGGCATTGCCTTTGGCCTGCTTATTGAGCGCGCGCAGATCTGCTTTACCTCCGCCTTTCGCGATATGTGGATCACCGGCCGGACGGTGATGGCGAAGGCGATTATCTTCGGCATGGCGGCGAGCGCCATCGGTATCTTCAGCTATGTGCAATTGGGGATGGCGCCGAAAATTATGTGGGCCGGTCCTAATGCGGCGATTGGCGGGCTACTATTTGGCTTTGGCATCGTGCTGGCCGGCGGCTGTGAGACCGGCTGGATGTACCGGGCGGTGGAGGGCCAGGTTCACTACTGGTGGGTTGGGCTGGGCAACGTCATCGGCTCAACGCTGCTCGCCTGGTGCTGGGACGATATCGCCGCCCCGCTCGCCACCCACTGGCAGAAAGTCAACCTGCTGAACGCCTTCGGTCCCTTTGGCGGACTACTGGCCACCTATCTACTGCTGCTGATCGCCCTGCTGCTGGTGATCGCCTGGGAGAGACATTTTTTCCGCCGCCAGGCGGCGGTCCGGACCGTGAAGGAGAGCGCATGAAAAACATCATCCCTGATTATCGCCTGGATATGGTCGGCGAACCCTGCCCGTATCCGGCGGTCGCTACCCTGGAGGCAATGCCTTCCCTGCAAAAAGGCGAGATCCTCGAAGTGGTCAGCGACTGTCCGCAGTCGATCAATAACATTCCGCTTGATGCAAGGAACCACGGCTACACGGTGCTGGATATTCAACAGGATGGCCCAACCATTCGCTATTTGATTCAGAAGTAGCGCCGTTTTCCCGCCGGCGGCCTTCCCCGCCGGCGCTTGTCTCCTCGTTCCCGCCTCGCCGTTCGCTTACGCATCGCTGACCAGGTAGCCAAACGATTGCAATAGATTGTAACACTTGAAACCGTGTTCCAGTTACGCAATAACCATTAATATAACGCGCCTATATTATTAAAATGCGAATAAGTTATTTAGTGAATGGTTTCTGCCGCTATCGGCCAAAGCCGCACACAGCGACACGATAAGGATCGAAATGGAACTGCTGGTCAGGCTGGGTCATTTTTTTGAGCAAGCGCGTTCTGACGCCGACTATGCCACCTTCGCCAATGAACTGCGTCGGCATCAGGTCTCCTACTACATCTATTTTGTCTCCACCGGCAATATGAATTTCGTAATGGCAAACGACGAGGTGGTCTCGGTAAAAAGCGCCCGCGGGCTGCTGCGCGTTCGCGCTGAGGCCAGCCATTGTCTGACCAGGGCCGCCGTTATCCGCCACTTTGCCCGGGCCATTAACTTTGAACAGTACTGCCGGGATCTCGCCAGCGCCGGGGTGTTTAAGTGGATCGTCGATCTGGAAGAGGAGACCCGGCACTACTGGTCGAAGGATAATACGCTGTTATATAAAGAGTGCCTGATGCCCCCCTGAGCCGGTCTCAGGGGGAGGCGGCGAGGGTCAGCCTTTAATCGCGGGTCTGCACCCAAAAGGCGTGGATCAGGCCAGGAATATAGCCCAGCAGGGTCAAAATGATATTGAGAATAAACGCCCAGCCGAAGCCTTTTCCCAGCAGCACACCCAGCGGCGGCAGAATGATAGTGAAAACGATTCTCCAGAATCCCATAACCTCTCCCTTCGTCTAACGTCAATTTTTTACTAAGCTATTCAATAGTTAAGCATAGACGCTTTTCGTCGTTTCGCCAGCAGGCAGCCCCCTCATCTCTGGTAACAAAAATCATTCCCTGCCGTCACGGGCAAAAAAGACCGGGAAAACATTCACTTTTCCCCTCTCCGGCCCGCAGGCCCTGGCAAAGCGCACAGATTGTCAGTTGACCAATCAGGGGGACAGGGCTAAGCCTGGAGGAGTTTCATCACATCGAGTCGTTTTACCAACCGGAGAATATCCATGAGTAAACTTGGGATTAATGGATTTGGTCGTATCGGACGTCTGGTGTTACGTCGTTTATTAGAAGTCGACAGCAGCCTGGAAGTGGTGGCTATCAACGACCTCACTTCGCCAAAGGTGCTGGCCTACCTGTTGAAGCATGATTCAAACTACGGCCCCTTCCCGTGGAGCGTCGACTTTACCGAAGATGCGCTGATCGTCAACGGCAAAACCATTACGGTGTATGCCGAAAAAGAGGCGCAGCATATTCCATGGCAGGCGGCAGGCGCCGAGGTGATTGTGGAGTGTACCGGGTTCTACACCTCGGCTGAGAAATCGCAAGCCCATCTCCAGGCCGGCGCGCGCAAAGTGCTGATTTCCGCCCCCGCCGGCGAGATGAAAACCATCGTCTACAACGTCAACGATGACACCCTGACCCCGGATGACACCATCATCTCCGTGGCCTCCTGCACCACCAACTGCCTGGCGCCGATGGCCAAAGTTCTGCAGGATGCCTTCGGCATCACCGTAGGCACCATGACCACCATCCACGCCTATACCGGCACCCAGTCGCTGGTGGACGGGCCGCGCGGTAAAGATCTGCGCGCCTCCAGGGCGGCGGCGGAAAACGTTATCCCGCACACTACCGGCGCGGCAAAAGCCATTGGCCTGGTGATCCCTGCCCTGAGCGGTAAGCTGAAAGGCCATGCCCAGCGCGTACCGACCAAAACCGGCTCAGTGACGGAGCTGGTATCGGTGCTGGAGAAAAAGGTGACTGCGGATGAGGTCAATCAGGCGATGAGGCAGGCGGCTGAGGGCAATGAATCCTTTGGTTACACCGAAGAGGAGATCGTCTCTTCCGATATCATCGGCAGCCATTTCGGTTCGATCTACGATGCTACCCAGCTGGAGATTGTGGAGGCCGGCGGCGTACAGCTGGTGAAAACCGTCGCCTGGTACGATAACGAATACGGCTTTGTCACCCAACTGATCCGCGTGCTGGAGAAATTTGCCCGCTAAGTGAACGGCGGACAGCCTGCGCTGTCCGCCGGTTCTGTGTGGAGTGCCTCAGGCCTGCAGATAGACCACCTGGGTCTGCAGGTACTCATTCAGGCCGTGGCGGCCATCTGCGCCGCCGATCCCCGACTTACGCCAGCCGGCGTGGAACCCCTGCATCGCCTCAAAGTTCTCACGGTTGATATAGGTTTCGCCAAACTTCAGTCCCTTAATCGCTTTCATCGCCACGTTCAGATCGCGGGTATAGATTGAGGAGGTCAGGCCATAATCGCTGTCATTGGCCATCGCCAGCGCCTCATCGAGGGTCGAAAAGGCCACCACCGGCAGCACCGGACCGAAGGTTTCCTCATGGATAATGTCCATCTCCTGACGTACATCCAGCAGCAGGGTCGGCGGATAAAAATAGCCTTTGCCCTCCAGCGGCTGACCGCCCAGCGCCACCCGCGCCCCCTGCGCCACCGCCTTCGCCACTTTGCCCGCCACCTGGTCCCGCGCCGCCGCGTTGATCAGCGGCCCCATCGCGATGTCATCTCGCGTCGCCGGGTCGCCAAACTGGACGGCCTTCATCGCCTCACCGAGGCGGTTGACGAAGCGGTCGTATATTCCCTGCTGAACATAGACCCGCTCGACGCAGTTACACACCTGCCCGGTGTTAATCACCCGCGAGTCCACTACCGCTTTCACCGCCAGCTCCAGATCCGCATCGTCCATTACAATGGCAGGCGCTTTGCCGCCGAGCTCGAGGCACACTTTGGTGATATTTTTCGCCGCAGCGGCCATAATTTTTTCTCCCGCCGCCACGCTGCCGGTCATGCTGACCATCGCCACCTTCGGATTGCCGGCTAGCTCCTGGCCAACGGTTTCTCCGCGGCCAAGCACAAGGTTAAAGACCCCTTTCGGCAACCCAACCTGATGGACAATCTCGGCAAAGGCGATGGCATTATTGGGCGTAAATTCGCTGGGCTTAATGACGATGGTATTTCCAGTGATCAGGGCCGGCGCCAGCTTGCGGGCGATAAGAAAGAACGGGAAGTTCCACGGCAGGATCCCGGTGGTCACCCCCAGCGCGCGTTTAAAGACAAGGATATTCTCCCCCGGGCGATCGCTCTGCACGATCTCACCTTCGTAACGGCGCGCCCATTCTGCCATATAGTCGAGATAGTCCGCGGTGAACGCAACCTCCACCGCCGCCAGCTGCTGGATCTTGCCGCCTTCAGCGACAATCAGCCCGGCGATCTCGTCGGCACGCTGGCGGATACCGGCGGCAATTTTGCGCAGCCAGCCCGCACGCTCAATGGCCGGCAGCGCTTCCCAGCCGGGCTGGGCGCGCTCGGCGGCGTCAATCGCCAGCCGTGCCTCTTCGGCAGTCCCGTCCGGGATCCGCGACAGCAGCGCTTCGGTCGCCGGGTTAAGCACGTCGATCCAGCCGTCGCCGCGACCGGAAACGAACTGGCCATCAATATACATCGGGTGTTGAACGGGTGCTGTCATGGCTGCTCCTGTGGTGCATTTGTATTTAACAGGTGATTTTTTTGTTAAATATCAGGCGGATAAGCCGCTGTTCGGCAGCACATTGACGCAGTTCTGTGAGCTGATTCATAAAAACGGGCCAAAAATGCCCGCTTGAGGTTACATTTTAATAACACAAATTGCCCGTTTGCGACGAA
The DNA here is from genome assembly GCF_021184225.1 of Klebsiella sp. KPN54798. NCBI lineage: Bacteria > Pseudomonadati > Pseudomonadota > Gammaproteobacteria > Enterobacterales > Enterobacteriaceae > Klebsiella > Klebsiella sp. KPN54798. Next base: position 2,920,167 of record NZ_CP089234.1, read on the forward strand.
TCTGCCGTAAACGGGCATTTTTCAGCCGAGGGTGCGGGCCTGCAGCGCCCCGGCAAGCTGGGCGTCCTCCCGCAGCTGTCGCCAGGCGTCGAGGATCTCCGGCGGGAAGGTGACATGGCTGATGAAGTCTTTTCCCCGCGGACCGTACCCTTCAGGGGTATTCTGCAGGCGCGGCAGCTCGCCCAGCAGCAGCCCCAGGTAGCGGGTGACCGGCCAGAGCCCCGCTCCGCCGCCCGCGAACCCCAGTTGGCCATCGGTCTGCTCCAGCACCGGCGAGCAGCCGGGAAAGCTCAACCACTGCGGCGGCGTCGTCGCCCCCTGCCAGACGCGGGCGAAGGTAGCCATGGTTCGCCGCTGCATAGTCGGGTCCTGAATGACGATCCCGCGACGATGGGCGAGCCCCCGGCTCTCCAGCGTGGTCCGGGTAAAACGGGCGTTCTCACCGCAGTTGGTTGACTGGTCCTCCACCACCAGCCGCGAATGGGGGATGTGCCAGTAGTCATGAGCAATGTCGGCCAGAACATGCGCTTCCGGGCGGCCATCCACCGGCAATGTACGGTAACGGGGATCCTGGCGCACCGCCTCGTAGAGATAGCCCGTAGAATGTCCCACGCCGCCGCTGATCAGCAGCGGGACCGCCTGCGCCGCCGCCAGACGGCAGGCGGCGTCGATGGTTGGGATCACGGCGTTGCCGGCCAGCACTACCACGTCCACCTGCGGCAGCGCGGGCAGCGTCGCCAGATCGTCCTGCGCCAGCCAGGCGCCGACCTGGTTAGCCGCCGCCAGCGTCGCTGCCGACAGCGGAGGAAATTGTTCTGCCATTCTGTCTCCTTAATCCTCTCTCAGCCGAGCGGAGAGGATGCTTTCGCTATCATAAACGCCGCCTGCCGGGAGGCATAGCGGCGTCGATTTGTAACCATTTTGAAATAACAAGAAACATCTAAAAACAGGCGGGTTGCACCTGAACAACTCACTATGAAAATAACAAAAAACAGCAAAATCAGGTGGAAAATAAAAAATAGCGTCGCGGTTATACCAGTTCTAAGCGCGCCATAATGCCCAGTTTGCCAGCCATAAACTTGCCAATTGTAACCTTCAACCCTAAGTTGCTTAACAATTACACAACCTTTTCACATCAGGTTGCACCCTGCTCGTACAGAGTGACACCTGACCTATCTACCGTGGCGGGAGAACGTTTCGTAATGAGCAATCCACAAGACAACACTGCATCCATTCTGCAGAAAAACAAGAAGGTACTGATCGCGAGCCTGACAGGCAGCGCCATCGAATGGTTCGATTATTTTCTCTATGGCACCGCCGCCGCGCTGGTGTTCAACAAAATCTTCTTTCCGATGGTCGACCCGGTTATCGGCCTGATCCTCTCCTGGCTCTCCTTCTCGCTGACGTTTTTTATCCGCCCCATCGGCGGCGTGATTTTCGCCCATATCGGCGATCGCATCGGCCGCAAGAAGACGCTGGTGCTGACCCTGTCGCTGATGGGGAGCGCCACGGTGGCGATCGGCCTGCTGCCCACCTACGAGATGGTGGGCCTCTGGGCGCCGGCCCTGCTGATTACTCTGCGCATTATTCAGGGCATGGGTATCGGCGGCGAATGGGGCGGCGCGCTGCTGCTGGCCTATGAATACGCGCCGGAAAAGCGGAAAGGCTTTTTCGGCAGCATTCCCCAGGCCGGGGTGACCATCGGCATGTTGATGGCGACATTTATCGTCTCGCTGATGACGCTGTTCGATGAGGCGCAGTTTCTCGCCTGGGGCTGGCGCATACCGTTCCTGCTCAGCTCCGTCCTCGTTTTTCTCGGCCTGTGGATCCGCAAAGATATCGACGAAACGCCCGCCTTTAAGCAGGTGAAAAAATCCGGCCAGGTGGCGAAGGCCCCGCTGCGCGATACGCTCAAGCACCACTGGCGGGAAGTGCTGATCGCCGCCGGCCTGAAAGTGGTGGAGACCGCCCCCTTCTATATCTTCTCCACCTTTGTAGTCAGCTACGCCACCACCACCCTGAGCTATCAGAAGTCGCAGGCGCTGGAATCCGTGACCCTGGGCGCGCTGGTGGCCACCGTGATGATCCCGCTGATGGGGCTGCTGTCAGACAAGGTGGGTCGGCAAAAGATGTACACCCTGAGCGTGGTGCTGCTGGGGCTGTTTATCGTCCCGTGGTTCCTGCTGCTCGACACCGGCACCGGCTGGGGCATCATGCTGGCGACGATCGTTGCCTTCGGCATCCTGTGGGCGCCGGTAACCGCGGTGCTAGGCACCCTGTGCTCTGAGATTTTCAGCGCCAATGTGCGCTATACCGGGATCACCCTCGGCTACCAGCTGGGCGCCGCGCTGGCCGGGGGCACCGCGCCGCTTATCGCCACCGGTCTGCTGGCAAAATATGACGGGGACTGGCGGCCGGTGGCCGTTTATCTGGGCGTTACGGTGGCGATTTCGCTGCTGGCGATATTCTGCGCCAGCCGGATGAAGTCCGCGCTGAGCACGGCCCCCTCCCGGGCGGAAAGCGCCTGACCGCAGCCCGCCAGGGCTACTACGGCGCCGACTATCCCGTCCGGCGGCGCTGCGCTTGCGCGGGCCTGGGGGGAGATCGCGCCGCGGGGGATACCGCTTATCCCTGGCCCGGTAAGACAGTAGGCCCGGTAAGGCGCCAGCCGTCACCGGGCACAAACAGGCGTCAAGTCTTCCCCCCTGCTTAGCCGGCCGCCAGGACCGGCGGGTGTCAGGCGCTCTGGTTGTCCAGCTGAAGCTGCCCCTCGCGCCGCTGCTTCAGCTTCCAGAAGCCCCACAGCGCGATAAACCACAGCGGAGAAGCCAACAGCGCCAGCAGCGTGTCCGGGTCAAAGATCATGATGAAGATAGCGAACGCGAAGAACAGCAGGCTCACCCAGCTCATCACCACCCCGGCGGGCATCTTAAAGATCGACCCGGCGTGCAGGTCCGGACGCTGACGGCGGTAAACCAGATAGGCCACGAGGATCATCCCCCAGCTGAACACCACCATAATCGCCGCCAGGGTCGAGACGATGGTGAACAGGGTCATCACGTTCGGCACCAGAAACAGCAACAGCGTGCCGATCAGCATGCAGAAGCAGGAGAACAGCAGGCTGCGCACCGGAATGCGGGTACTGCGCGACAGGATACGAAACTGCCAGTGCGCATGCTTCTCCACCGACAGGCCGTACAGCATGCGGGTGCTGGAGAAGACCCCGCTGTTGGCCGAGGACATCGCCGAGGTCAGCGCCACAAAGTTAATTACCGCCGCGGCGGCAGGCAGCCCGGCCTTGGCGAACAGCGTCACGAAGGGGCTGGTCTCCGCCGACACCCCCGGCCACGAGGCGACAGCGATGATCACCACCATCGACAGCAGATAGAAGATGATAATCCGCAGCGGCAGAGCATTGATCGCCTTGGGCAAAATGCGCTGCGGATCGCGGGTCTCCGCCGTCATGGTGCCCAGCAGCTCAATGCCGGTAAAGGAGAAGATCGCTATCTGGAAGCCGGCGAAAAAGCCGGTGATGCCGTGGGGCATAAAGGCCGTCGGGTCGGTGAGATGGCTGAGGGAGGCCGTCACGCCGTCCGGGGAGGTCCAGCCGGTGGCAATCATCCAGCCGCCGGTGCCGATCAGGGCGATAATGGTGATCACCTTGATCAGGGCGAACCAGAACTCCGCCTCGCCAAACATTTTCACCGACAGCAGGTTAAGCAGGAACAGAATCGCCAGCATGCTGAGGGCCGGCATCCACGCCGACAGCTCCGGGAACCAGTACTGCATATAGCTCCCGCAGACCACTACGTCGGCGATACAGGTCACCACCCAGCTTAGCCAGTAGGTCCAGCCGAGGTAAAAGCTGGCCTGCGGCCCGAGATACTCGCCGACAAAGTCGGCAAACGAGCGGTAGTCATGGCGGGTGAGCAGCAGCTCGCCCATCGCCCGCATCACCATATAGGTAAAGAACCCGACCAGCACATAGATAACCAGGATCGAGGTGCCGGCGACGGCGATGTTGCGCCCCGCCCCCATAAACAGCCCGGTGCCGATGGCGCCCCCGAGGGCAATCATCTGGATATGGCGGGCGCTGAGCCCGCGCTTAAGCTGTGACGCGCCTTCACCTCCGGCGGCAGGTGACGCCTGATGTTGATGTTCAGTCATGGTGTTTCCTCAGGCTGGTTGCGGGAGACGAAGGGCAGCGGCGCGGAGCAACAGCCCGGCGCGCTGGCCGGTGGCGACCCCGGCGTTGGGAAAGAGGATATAGGGGGCCCGGGCCTGCACCACCCAACGTTTCTCTGCCTGGCGGGCGATCTCATACCCTGCCGGGAGCGCGGTGAAGTTTTCAACGTCTGCCGCGAGATTAAGCGTAAATTCCCCCTCGCGCTTGATGATGCTCTCCTCGACCAGGAAGTAGTCCACCGGCGCTTTGTCGCGCGGCGGCAGCGGCGCATCAGCGATCCAGGCCCGGATCGCCGCGTCGGCGGCGGCGAACAGGCTGAGATCGTTGGCGCCGAACGGCATCACTTTCCCCAGCTCCAGGGTGGCGCTTTGCGCGGCGAACTTTTCGCAGGTGAAATGGGTGAAGGTGCCGCCCGCTTCGGTATGGCGCACGACGGCGTCCATCCCGCTGGCCTGCAGCAGCTGATAGAAATCGGGCGAAAAATCCCCGGCGTGGGCCGGGAGCAGCGCAAACTGGCGATACAGCGATCCGCGAATGGCGGTGTGCATATCGAGATGACCACGGTTGACCGGCCCCGCCGCATCGGCGGCGCGATAGAAGGCCTGCACCGCCTGCTCCAGCGCAAAAGCCCGCCGCGACTCATTTCCCGGGGTGACCGCCAGATGGCGGCCGCCGAACAGGCGATTCAGGTCGTTATGCAGATAGCGGCGCGCGGCGCGGATCGCCGGCAGATTACCAAAGACGATCAGCAGCGCCTGCGTGAGCGGCTGCCGCCCCTGGCTCAGATCGTGGGTTAGCTGCAGCAGCAGTTCAATCGGCGCGGTCTCATTGCCATGCACGCCGGCGGAGAGGATCGTCGCCCGGCGCCACGGCGCCGTCGGCAGCAGCTGTAAAATGCCCTCGCCCAGCCAGCGGGCCTCGATGCCCGCCGGAAAGGTCCACGCCTGCAGGCGGCAGTGCAGTAAATCGTTAACCAGGTGCTCCATCTGCCGCTCCTTAACGCTGAAAATCATAGACCGCGCCGAGGCGCAGGATCTGCGTCAGCTCATCCAGCGCCTGATAAACCTCGCGCAGCAGCTGCGGGTCCGCCAGATCGCGGGCATGCAGCCGGTCGCGATAGTGTTTTTCCACCCATGCCGTCAGCTGCTGATAACGTTCGTCGTTCATCAGGCTATGGGCGTTGACCGCCTGGCGCTCCGCCTCGTTGAGCACCACTCGCAGCCGCAGACAGGCCGGGCCGCCGCCGTTGCGCATGCTTTCCCGCAGGTCAAAGACCGCCACTTCATCGATCGGCGATGCGCTATCGGCGGCGAGATCGCTGAGATAGCGCCAGACGTTTTCCCGCTGGCGGCACTCCTCCGGCACCACGATCAGCATCTTGCCGTCTGGTTTGCTCAGCAGCTGGCTGTTGAACAGGTAAGAGGCCACGGCGTCGTCGAGCGAAACCCGCTCGTCCGGCACTTCCACGCTGGTGAACGGGATATCCAGACTGTCGCTTTTAGCCCGCAGCGTGGCCAGCACTGTCGCCTGATCGACAAACGCCTGCTGATGGTGAAACAGCACATGGCGATTGCTGACCGCAATGACGTCGTTATGAAACACGCCGCGATCGATAGCCTGCGGCGCCTGCTGGGCAAACACCGTGTAGCGCGGATCCAGCTGATGCAGGCGGGCCACCGCTTCGCTGGCCTCGAGGGTCTGCCGCGCCGGATACTTCATCGGGGCGATACCGCCGCTGGCGCGTCGACCATAGACGAAAAACTGCACCCCCTGCCGGTCATATTCCCGGCAGAAGCGGTTATGGTTGGCCGCCCCTTCATCGCCGAGGTCGCCATGCTGCGGCAGCGCCGCATGGTGGGCAAAGTAGCGCGGATCGGCGAACGTGGCGCCAAGGATCGCCGAGGTGGTGGGTGCCTCCTGCATACGGTGCAGCTTATTGTTCAGGTTGGCGACGGTGAAATGGACTTTGCCATCGGCGCTGTCCGCCGACGGTGAGACAGTCGCCGCGTTGGCGGTCCACATCGACGAGGCGGAGCTGAAGGCGGAGAGCAGCTGCGGCGCCGCGTGGGCCGCCTGCCGGATAACCTGCTCATCGCTGCCCTGGAAACCCACTTCGCGCAGCAGACGCAGATTCGGCCGCGGCTGCGGCGGCAGAATGCCCTGTACGAAGCCGCGGTCGGCCAGGGCTTTCATTTTATACAGCCCCTGCAGCGCCGCCTTTTTAGGGTTAGAGAGACCATCGCGGTTATTTTGCGAGGCTTCATTGCCGACGGAGAGTCCGGCGTAGTGGTGCGTCGGGCCGACCAGGCCATCAAAGTTTGCTTCAAAACCAGACATATGTCCTCACAGGATCCGTTATCAGAATGGCAGGCCCGGCGATACCGTCGCCGGAAGCGTCAGCGTATCGCTGACCAGAGAGGCCATCGGCCAGGCACAGTAATCGGCGGCGTACCACGCTGCCGCGCGATGGTTGCCGGAGGCGCCCACCCCGCCAAACGGCGCTTTACTCGATGCGCCGGTCAGCGGCTTGTTCCAGTTGACGATCCCGGCTCGCGCCTCGTCCGCCAGCTGATCAAACTGCGCCGCATCGCTGGAGATCAGCCCGACGGCCAGGCCATAGCGGGTCTGATTGGCGAGGCGAATCGCCTCCGGGAAGCCGTCGTAACGGATAATCGTCAGCAGCGGGCCAAAGTACTCTTCATCCGGCACCTCAATACCGGTGACGTCGACGATCCCCGGGGTCAGCACCGTGGAGCGCGGGTCAGGCTGGCGCATGCGCAGCAGCACCTTGCCGCCGAGCCCCTCCAGTTTTTGCTGCGCCGCCAGCATGTTCTGCGCAGCGTCGAGAGAGATCACCCCGCCCATAAACGGCGCCGGCTGATCATCCCACTTGCCGGCGCGGATCTGCGCGCTGGCCTCTACCAGCCGCTGCAGCAGCGCATCCCCCTGCTCGCCGCGCGGCACGATCAGCCGGCGCGCGCAGGTGCAGCGCTGCCCGGCAGAGATAAACGCCGACTGGATAATCACATGCAGCGCCGCATCGATATCGGCCACGTCGGCGACGATCAGTGCGTTGTTGCCGCCCATCTCGAGGGCCAGCATCTTCTCCGGCTGGCCGCCGAAGTAGCGATGGAAGTGGAAACCGGCCGCCGCGCTGCCGGTGAACAGCACGCCGTCGATATCACGATTTTCCAGCAGCGCCTGGCCGGTGGCTTTTCCGCCCTGCAGCAGGTTGATCGCCCCGTCGGGGATGCCCGCCTGCTGCCACAGCTGGACGGTCATTTCAGCGGTAGCCGGCGTCAGCTCGCTGGGTTTAAACACAATGGTGTTCCCGGCGATCAGCGCCGGAATGATATGTCCGTTGGGCAGGTGGCCCGGGAAGTTGTAGGGGCCAAAGACCGCCATCACGCCGTGCGGTTTGTGGCGCAGCAGCGCTTTACCGTCCGGCAGCGTCGACTCATGAAAGCCCGTCCGCTGGTGATAGGCTTCGATGGAGATCGCGGCCTTGCCGATCATCGCCTGCACTTCGGTGCGGGTCTCCCACAGCGGCTTGCTGGTCTCGCGGGAAATCAGGGTCGCCAGCGCCTCTTTATGCGTCTCCAGCAGCGCGGCAAAACGCTGTACGACGTCAATACGCTCGGCCAGCGGCCGGTGCGACCAGGGATAAAACGCCGCGCGCGCCGCGGCGCAGGCCGCCTGGACGTCGTCAGCCCCCGCGCTGGCCGCCTGCCACAGCAGCGACTGATCCTCCGGGGCCAGTTTGCTCATCGTTGCGCCGCTGCCTGGCAGCCACTGCCCGGCTATAAACTGTGCTTTTACCGCCATGATCTGTTGTCCTCTGGATTCAGGGTTACCGTATAAACGCGGTCGGTTTCACTGACCTGCAGCGCGTCCAGCGCGGCGCTGTCAAGCGAGACCTGCTCTTCGTGGGCCACCAGCAGCGCCCGAAAGTTGTCGAATTGACCGTTGGCGACGAGGGTCGGCGCCGGCAGGTCGCCCATCAGCTGCCGGAGAGGCAGGCGCTGGCTGTCGCGCACGGCGCGGATCTGATCGGTGTCCGCCTCCAGCACCGGACCGGCATCGAAAATATCCACCGAGCCGCGCCAGCTGAAACCCTCTTTCTCGAGGATCGCCCGCGCCGGGGCGGTATTGGGATGCACCTGACCGATGACCCCGCGGGCCGCTTCCGGCAGCAGTGAGATATAGATCGGGTACGCCGGCATCAGTTCGGCAATAAAGGTTTTCATGCCGGTGCCGGTCAGCCGGTCGGCATCGGCGAACGGGATGTCGAAGAAATGATGGCCCAGCGCATCCCAGAACGGCGACTGTCCCTGCTCATCGCTGCAGCCGCGCAGTTCGGCAAACAGGTGCGGGGAGAACCACTCGCGAAAGGCGGCGATAAATAAAAAGCGCGCCTTGGAGAGCAGCAGACCATTGCGGTTGCGCTGATACGCCGGGTCGAGAAACAGCGTACATAGCTCACTATGCCCGGTGTGGTCATAGCTGAGATTAAGCAGCTCCTGGGGCTTATAGACTCCCAGCGCTTTCGAGGCGCGCACCGTTTTCTGAATGCGAAAATTGTAAAACGGCTCATCCAGGCCCACTGCGACCTCAATGGCGCTCACCCCCACCACCCGCGCCAGCGCGGTGTCCTCCAGCACAAACAGGAAACCCTGCTGGCTGCGCGGTAGTTCGCCGGCGAAGGTCTTGATACTGCGCCGGATCCGGGCCGCCAGGCGCCCGACGTCATGCGGTAAAGAGGTCATGCCGACCCCCGCCCGCGCGGCGAGGCGGACGATGTCGTCGAGATCGTTTTCCCGTACGGGACGAAATAGCATCACAGGCCGTCCTCCCGGTTAGCGGGTTAAGCGGGCAACGGCGCGATCAAGGCGCACGAAGGCTTCCGCAATATCCGCCAGCGGGATATTGAGCGCCGGCGCGAAGCGCAGCACGTCCGGGCCGGCAATCAGGGCGATCAGCCCCTCTTCCGCCGCCAGGTTGGTCAACGTTTTGGCCTTGCCGCGCAGCGGCCCCGCCAGCTCAGCGCCGATCAGCAGACCGGTGCCGCGCACGGCGCTGAACGCATCGTAACGGGCAGAGATCGCATTCAACTGGTCAACGATCAGCGCATGGCGCTCGCCAACGCCCGCCAGCAGCGGCGCATCGAGATGGGCCAGCACGGCGTTAGCGACGGTTGCCGCCAGCGGGTTGCCGCCGAAGGTGGTGCCATGGGTGCCTGGCTGGAAGACCTGCGCCCAGGCCTCTTTCGCCAGCATCGCGCCGATCGGGAAGCCGCCCCCCAGCCCTTTGGCGCTGGTGAGGATGTCCGGGACGACGTTGTAATGCTGGTAGGCGTAGAGATGGCCGGTACGCCCGGCGCCGGTCTGCACCTCATCGAATATCAGGGTGGCATGATGGCGATCGCAGAGGGTACGCAGCGCCTGCAGGAACGCCGGGTCCGCCGGGATCACCCCGCCTTCGCCGATAATCGGCTCGACGATCACCGCGCAGGTGCGCGAGGAGATCGCCGCGGTGACCGCCTCGATATCGTTATAGGGCAGATGGGTAATGCCCTGCGGCAGCGGAGCATAATCGCTGGAATATTTCGGCTGGCCGCCAACGGAGACGGTGAACAGCGTGCGGCCATGGAAGGCGTGGTTGAAGGCGATGATTTCGCTTTTTTCACCGCCAAACTTATCGTGGGCATATTTCCGCGCCAGCTTAAGGGCCGCCTCGTTGGCTTCGGCGCCGGAGTTGCAGAAAAACACCTTGTCGGCAAAGGTCGACTGCACGAGGGTTTTTGCCAGCTGCAGCACCGGCTCGTTGGTATAGCCATTGCCGATATGCCACAGTTTCGCCAGTTGATCCTGCAGGGCCTGAGCCAGCGCCGGGTGAGCATGGCCCAGGGCGTTCACTGCGATGCCGCCCGCCATATCGATATACTCTTTCCCCTGCTGGTCCCAGACGCGGGAGCCCGCCGCTCTGACCGGAATAAACGGCGCGGGGGCAAAACAGGGAACCAGGTAAGCGTCAAAATCTTCGCGAGTCATACTGCCTGACATAATTTATCTCCGGAACGTAAGACGACGGAAAACGCTCCCGTCGCGTTGGACAATCGACATTAACCCTCCCCCTCGGCTTATTTTGGGCACGAGCGCGCCCGCTGCGATGGTAAAAATATTCACCACAGAAAAATAAAGCCCTATTCTTTTTACGGGTAATTGTTAATTCATGGTTAATGCCATGTTGTTGTGTGGGCTAATGCTGGCCTGTGAACAACAAGATTGTCAATACGGGCAAAAGCAATTTATTCACTTTTTGAAGATCATCAAGATAATGAAAAACATAGAAAAAATATTTTCTTATGCACTTAAGTGAATAAAAAGTGAATTAAAATGCACAGCTTGCGGGTGGTTGACGTGCGTAGTTATTCACTTAAAAAATAAAAAATCTAACAAAAATTTAAAAATCGGAATTGCCGTCAAATACCGCTTTATAAAATTGGTGATACCATTCATTGCACAGAGTTTACTGCTGTAGCTATTCCACGGTTTTACACGACATAAATAACACTGAGAAACAGGACTCTTATGGAAAAGTTATCTTACGCATCTGAAAGTAGTACATCTCCATGGACCACCTACCTGCGCCAGATCGACCGCGTCGCGCCTTATCTCGGCGATCTTGCCTACTGGGTGGAAACCCTGCGCCATCCGAAGCGCGCGCTGATCGTCGACATTCCTGTGCAAATGGACGACGGCACCATCCGCCACTTCGAGGGCTATCGCGTTCAGCACAATCTGTCGCGCGGACCGGGTAAAGGTGGTGTTCGCTACCATCCGGATGTCGATCTTAACGAAGTCATGGCACTTTCTGCCTGGATGACCATTAAGTGCGCCGCGGTCAATATTCCTTACGGCGGGGCCAAAGGCGGCATCCGCGTCGACCCCTTCTCCTTGTCGGAAGGTGAACTGGAGCGTCTGACCCGCCGCTACACCAGCGAAATCGGCATTATTATCGGGCCGCAGAAAGATATTCCGGCGCCGGACGTCGGCACCAATGGCAAAGTGATGGCATGGATGATGGACACCTACTCCATGAACCATGGCACCACCATCACTGGCGTGGTCACCGGCAAACCGATCCACCTCGGCGGCTCCCTCGGTCGTGAAAAAGCCACCGGACGCGGCGTGTTTGTCACCGGCCGGGAAGTTGCCCGTCGCGCCGGTATCGAAATTGAAGGCGCCAAAGTGGCGCTGCAGGGCTTTGGTAACGTCGGTAGCGAAGCGGCCCGCCTTTTCGCCGGCGTCGGCGCTCGTATCGTGGTTATTCAGGATCATACCGCGACCCTGTATAACGAAGGCGGAATCGATATGGCCGCCCTCACCGCCTGGCAGGCGGAGAAAAAGCAGATTGCCGGTTTCCCGGGCGCCCAGGAGATCGATAAAGACGCCTTCTGGACCACCCCGATGGACATCCTGATCCCGGCGGCGCTGGAAGGGCAAATCACCCGCGAGCGCGCTGAGAAGCTGACCTGCAAACTGGTGCTGGAAGGGGCCAACGGCCCAACCTATCCGGAAGCGGACGACGTGCTGGCCGAGCGCGGCGTGATCGTGGTGCCGGACGTTATCTGCAACGCCGGCGGGGTGACCGTCAGCTACTTTGAGTGGGTACAGGACATGGCCAGCTTCTTCTGGAGCGAAGAGGAGATCAACGCCAAAATGGACCGCATTATGACCGACGCTATCGTGCACGTCTGGGATAAAGCCGCCGAGAAAGAGTGTACGCTGCGCACCGCCGCCTATATCGTGGCCTGCGAGCGCATCCTGATGGCGCGTAAAGACCGCGGCATCTACCCGGGCTGATCCCCATCAGCAACCGCATCAGGGGTGGCCTTGCGCCGCCCCTTTTTTTCTTTGCCGCGCCGTTAACCGCCGAGGATGTGCGCTATCTGACGAGGAGTAGTTCGGTAAAGGTGACAACGTCACGCAAGTAATAACCATCCGCTGCCCGCAGGGGATTATTTTTCGATTAAATCAAAGTCGCCCTGGGTATAGCGTAAGCCAGTGACGTTGTCGGCAGTGAAAATATGTTCGATGGTGAGGATGTCCTCCGGCGCGAGGGTAATATTCGCGGCGCCGGCATTGTCGCGCAGGTGAGCAATTTTCCTCGCCCCCGGGATAGGCACGATATCCTCGCCTTTGCTCATCACCCAGGCAAGGGCAATCTGCGCAAGGGTCGCGTCATAGCGGGTGGCCACCTGCTGAAGGCGCTCAAGCAGCAGCTGGTTTTTGCGCATGGTTTTGGCCTGGAAGCGCGGCAGATGGCGGCGGAAATCATCCGCTGCCAAAACGCCGGGATCGGTAATTGTCCCCGTCAGGAAGCCGCGGCCAAGCGGGCTGTATGGCACAAAGCCGACCCCCAGCTCGCGGCAGGTGTGGAGAATATCGCCCTCCGGCTCGCGGCTCCATAGCGAATATTCCGTCTGCACGGCAGCGATCGGATGTACCTTGCAGGCCCGGCGCAGCGTCTGAGCAGATACTTCCGACAGACCGATATGGCGAATTTTACCCTCTTTAACCAGATCGGCCATAGTGCCCACCACCTCTTCCACCGGTACCGCGGGATCGACGCGGTGCTGATAGAGCAGATCGATGGTCTCGACATTCAGTCGCTTCAGCGACCCTTCCACTGATTCGCGAATATGTGCCGGACGGCTGTCAACGCCGGCCATCCGCTCCAGACCCTGGCCGGTCGGCAAAATACGAAATCCAAATTTGGTGGCAATCTGCACCTTATCGCGAAAACCTTTAATCGCTTTTCCGACCAGAACTTCATTATCGAAAGGACCATATACTTCGGCGGTATCCAGGAAGGTCACGCCCATGTCCATGGCGGTATGGATCGTATTTATCGCCTGCGACGTTTCAGCGCCGCCATAGGCAAAACTCATCCCCATACATCCGAGACCTAATGCGGAAACCTGAAACTTCTCTTTTCCAAGATAACGTGTTTTCATCTTATTTTCCTTAATTGCTGAATGGCATTAAATATATACTTCCCTTTCATATTGATAACAATTAATCTATTCCGAACGCGGTGTTAGCTGGAAATTAACAATGAAAACCTTGCCCGATCTGCAACAAATAGAAATATTAATACTCATAGTGAAACATGGCAGTTTTCGTCAGGCCGCTAAAGCGTTAAACCTTTCCCCACCGGCCCTTACTGTCGCTATTAATCATCTGGAAGAAAAGTTAGGCGTGCGCCTGCTAAATCGCTCAACGCGCAGTTTGTCATTAACCGCAGTGGGTGAGGAATTTCTTAATAATATAACGCCGGTGGTCAATGATTATCGCCGGGTGGTGGACAGTCTGAATTATCACCGTCTGACTCCGGAAGGCGTGGTGAAAGTTAATTTACCGCGCATTGTTATTGACCTGTTTTTTCAAGACTATTTTATCGCCTTTAAAAACGCCTGTCCCAATGTGACGCTCGAACTGTATGCCACCGATCGGAAAGTCAATATTATCGAGTCCGGTTTTGACGCCGGCATTCGCTATTCGCAGGATGTGCCCAAAGAGATGATTGCCATCCCCTTTGGCGAGAAACTATCGCTGATCCCGGTGGCCAGCCCGGACTATATACGCGAAGCCGGAGAGCCCGACACCCCGCAGTCTTTAGTTAATTTCCGCTGCATTAACCGCTGTTTTCCTGGTGGGGAGAAGTACCGCTGGGAGTTTATTGGCCCCAGCGGCGAGCTTAGCGAGGTCGCGGTTAAAGGCGATCTGGTCGTCGATGCCGATAGCGCAATGATCCAGGCCGCGGAGAGCGGATTAGGCATCGCCTTTGTCTATCAGTCGCTGGTGACGCAGCAGCTGAGCGCGGGCAGCCTGGTCCATTTGTTACCCGACTACCGCTATCCTGCCGACCATTTCTGCGTCTACTACCCAAGCCGGAAACATATTCCCGCCCCCCTGCGGGCCTTTATCGCCTGGGTGATGGCGCAGAATAAAAATATCCTTGGTCAGCAGACCGCACGACACGGATCGCGGCCGGAAGATTAACTACAATTAACGTACATACCGTTAACCAATTTCTATCTTTCATCTTGAACTCCGGCGGTTATCCGGCATAAAATCGTTAGAGCTCTAACGATATTGACAGACGACCTATGGACAATCGACAGCTTACCTTCTCTCATCTTTTATACCTCACCGCGCACCACTGGCGGCTGGCGGTCAATCGTCGGCTGAAAAATCTCGGTCTCAGCCAGGCCAGCTGGGTGGCGGTAGCGTCCATCGCCCGCCACCAGCAGCCGCTGTCGCAAAGCGAACTGGCGCAGGAGCTGGGGGTGGAGAGCCCGACCATTGTGCCGTTGATCCATCGTCTGGTCGCCCTCGGACTGGTTGAGCGCGTCACCACCGCCAGCGACAAACGTAAGCGACTGCTGGTGGTCACCGACAAAGGGAAGGCCCTCTATGAACAGGTCAAAACGGTGGCTGACGATCTGCGCGAAGAGATCCTGACGGCGATTACCCCACAGGAGCAGGAGCAAACCCAGCGGGTGCTGGAAAAGCTATTGCGCGAAGTGGAGAAGAAATAATGCCCCGTCGCCAGGATAACCCCTACGCCCCGCATGACTGGGCGCCGCATGAAAAACCGGCTCTGCTCGGTTCGCCGTCGACGCCGCTGCACAGTCCGGCGAAACGCCTCGCCTACGGCGTGGTCGGTCTGCTGGTATGTCTCACCGGCGCGCTGGGCAACGCAGTGGTCACCGCCAACCTGCAGCTGCTGCAGGGTACCTTCGCCGCCTGGTCGACAGAAATCGCCTGGCTGCCGGCGGTATACGTGATGACCAACGTCTCCATCAACCTGCTGCTGGTGAAATTCCGCCAGCAGTTTGGCCTGCGCGCTTTCACCGAAGGCTTTCTGGTGCTCTATGTGCTGGTCACCTTTTTCCACCTCTTCGTCAACGATCTCAGCTCAGCGATGATGGTTCGCGCCGCCCATGGCATGGTGGCCGCGGCGCTCAGCTCGCTGGGGATCTACTACCAGGTACAGGCCTGGCCTGCCCGCCATCGCCTGAAAGGGCTGACTATCGGCATCACCGGCTCGTCGCTGGCCATTCCCCTGGCGCGCCTCTTTTCCACCGAACTGCTGCAGACCGATGAATGGCGCGGTCTCTACTTCTTTGAGCTGGGCCTGGCGCTGGTGTCGCTGGCCTGCGTCATCGCGCTAAAACTGCCGCCAAGCGATCGTAAAAAAGTGTTCGAAAAAAAAGATTTCATTACCTTCTTTCTGCTGGCGCCCGGCATGGCGCTGGTGTGCGCCGTGCTGTCGCTGGGGCGGCTCGAGTGGTGGTTTGAAGCGCCGTGGATCGGCTGGGCGCTGGCGGCGGCGGTAATACTGATCGTCGCTGCGATTACCTTCGAGCATAACCGCAGCAACCCCCTGCTCAATACCAAATGGCTCTCCAGCGGCAGCATCGTGCGTCTGGGCCTGATTATGCTGTTGATCCGCATCGTGTTGGCGGAGCAGAACACCGGGGTCATCGGCTGGCTGCAGTACGTTGGCCTGCAAAACGAACAGATGACTAACCTCGCGTGGTCGATTTTCGCCGGTATTCTGTGCGGGATCATTGCCAGCTGTCTGACGCTCAACCCGCAGAAGCTCTACTGGCCGACCGCCACCGCGCTGGCGCTGATCATGATAGCCTCGCTGCTCGACAGCCAGTCCAACGCCCTCACCCGTCCGGAACAATTAATGTTCAGCCAGTTTTTACTCGGCTTCGGCAGCGCCTTCTTTCTGGCCCCGGCGATGCTCGCCGGGATTGGCGGCGTGTTTGCCGACCCGCGCAACCTGGTCAGCTTCTCGGTGCTGTTCGGCATGAGCCAGAACATTGGCGGGCTGCTCGGCTCGGCGATCCTCGGCACCTTCCAGACCTGGCGTGAGAAATTCCACTCCAGCCAGCTGGCGGACCAGATAACCACCCTGAACCCGCTGATCGTCGAGCGGCTGCAGCAGTACAGCCAGATGTATCAGAGCCAGATTGGCGACAGTACGCTACTCAACGTTCAGGCCACCACCCTGCTGCAAAACGCCGCGACGCTGCAGGCCAATATTCTCGCCTGGAATGATACCTATCTGCTGACGGCGGCGATCTCCGCCGGGACACTAGTGTGGGTTTTCTGGCGCTTAATTCGCTTACGACTGACTGCCCGTATCGCGTTGCAACGCGCTACCGGCAGCAAATAATTATCATCATTTCATCTCTGGAGTCGTTATGAGTCAGCAGGATGCGGCCAAACAACAGGCCAACACCCGGAATAATATTCGCGTGGTTTCCATTTTTACCGCCGCGGCGATAGGCCTCGTCGGCGTGCTGGTGATCCTCTACGCCTGGCAACTGCCGCCGTTCACTCGTCATAGCCAGTTTACCGACAACGCCTATGTGCGCGGGCAGACCACCTTTATTAGCCCGCAGGTCAACGGCTATATCACTGCCGTCAACGTCAAAGATTTCGCGATTGTCCAGCCGGGCGAGGTGCTGTTCCAGATAGACGATCGCATCTATAAACAGCGGGTGCATCAGGCCCAGGCTACCCTGGCGATGAAAGAGGCCGCGCTGCGCAATAACCTGCAACAGCGCAAAAGCGCCGAGGCGACGATCGCCAAGAATGAAGCCGCGCTGCAAAACGCCCGCGCGCAGAATCTGAAAATCCAGGCCGATTTAAAACGCATCCAGCAGTTAACCGCCGACGGTTCGCTGTCGATCCGCGAACGTGATTCGGCGCGGGCCAGCGCGGCGCAAGGGGCGGCGGATATTGAGCAGGCGAAAGCGGCGCTGGAGATGTCGCGCCAGGACCGTGAATCGACCATCGTCAATCGCGATTCGCTGGAGGCCGACGTGGCCAGCGCCAAAGCGGCGCTTGAGCTGGCGCAGATCGACCTGCAGAATACCCAGATTATCGCCCCCACCGGCGGCCAGCTGGGGCAGATCTCGGTGCGTCTTGGCGCCTATGTCAGCGCCGGGACCCATCTGACCTCGCTGGTTCCGCCGCAGCACTGGGTGATTGCCAACCTCAAAGAGACCCAGCTGGCCGAAGTACGCGTTGGCC
The DNA here is from genome assembly GCF_021184225.1 of Klebsiella sp. KPN54798. Lineage (NCBI taxonomy): Bacteria > Pseudomonadati > Pseudomonadota > Gammaproteobacteria > Enterobacterales > Enterobacteriaceae > Klebsiella > Klebsiella sp. KPN54798. Next base: position 2,937,474 of record NZ_CP089234.1, read on the forward strand.
AGCCGGTCACCTTCACCGTAGACGCGCTCAACGGCGAGACCTTCCACGGCAAGGTGCAGAGTATCTCCCCGGCGACCGGGGTGGAGTTCAGCGCCATCTCTCCGGACAACGCCACCGGCAATTTCGTCAAGATCGCCCAGCGCATCCCGGTGCGTATTACGGTCAACGACGGGCAAAACAACAGCGAACGCCTGCGGCCGGGGATGTCGGTGCAGGTGACTATTGATACCCGTGCGGAGAAACAACCATGATCCGCCCGGTCGCCCTTGCTATCGTTCTGGCGCTGGTCGGCTGTCAATCCGCCGATGTGCAGCGCGCACAGCCGACCCTGACCATTCCTGCCGCCTGGCGGGCCGACGTTGGCCCGGCCAGCCCGGTGGAGGGCGTATGGTGGCGCAATTTTCATGACAGTACCCTCAATCAGTATGTCGACCAGGCGCTGCGCTATAACAGCGATGTGCTGATCGCCCGCGAGCGGGTGAATGAGTATCAGGCGCGCGCTTACGCCGCCGACAGCAGCCTGTTTCCGTCACTGGACGCCAGCCTCACCGGCACCCGCGCCCGGACGCAGTCCGCCGCCACCGGCCTGCCGATCCACAGCACACTGTATAAGGGCGGCCTGACCGCCAGCTATGATGTCGATATCTGGGGAGCGAACCGCAGCGCGGCCAACGCCGCCGGGGCCAGCCTTGAGGCGCAGAAAGCCGCCGCCGCCGCCGCCAATTTGAGCGTCGCCAGCTCGGTGGCCGTTGGCTACGTTACGCTGCTGTCGCTGGATGAGCAGCTGCGGGTGACCCAGCAGACGCTAACATCAAGGGAAGACGCGTGGCGCCTGGCCAAACGTCAGTTTGAAACCGGGTATACTTCACGCCTTGAGCTGATGCAGGCGGATTCGGAGCTGCGGTCAACGCGGGCGCAGATCCCGCCGCTACAGCACCAGATTGCGCAGCAGGAAAATGCGCTCAGCGTGCTGCTCGGCGATAACCCTGGCGCGGTAAAACGCGGCGAGTTCGCCCAGCTTACCCCGCTGCGTCTGCCGTCGCAGCTGCCGTCCACCTTGCTCAACCGCCGTCCGGACATCGCTCAGGCCGAGCGCCAGCTGGTGGCCGCCGACGCCACGCTGGCCTCGTCGCAGGCGCAGCTGCTGCCCTCTATTAACCTGACCGCTACCGGCAGCCTGCAGGACCGGACGCTGCCGGATCTGCTGGACAACCCGCTGCGGCTGTGGAGTCTTGGCGGCAGTATTCTGGCGCCGCTGCTAAACCGCCAGGCGTTAAATGCCCAGGTGGACGTCTCCATGGCCCAGCGCAACCAGGCGCTCTATAGCTATGAGAAAACGGTGCGCAGCGCGTTCAAAGAGGTCAATGACAGCCTGGACGCCATCAGTCGCTATGGCGAACAGTTAACCGAGCTTCAGGAACAAGAGACCGTTGCCCAGGAAACCTTACGTATTGCACAAAACCGCTACCGTAACGGCTACTCTTCTTATCTGGATGTGCTTGATGCCCAGCGAACGCTGTTCTCCACCCAGCTTAGCGTGGTGCAGGTGAAGAACAACCTGCTGCTGGCGCAGATCGCTCTGTACCGGGCGCTGGGAGGCGGCTGGTCTGACTCATCAGGGAGCTAAATGGGGAAGCGTCATATGCAACAACAGTGGTCGGCAGTAGACAATTATTTGATTAAGGCCTTAATTCCCGGCGATCCTGTGCTCGATCGGGTACTGGAAAACAACCATCGTGCCGGGCTCCCGGCACACGATGTCGCCGCCAATCAGGGTCAGTTTCTCGCCCTGCTGGTACGGCTAACCCAGGCTAAGCGGATACTGGAGATCGGCACCCTCGGCGGCTATAGCACCATCTGGATGGCGCGCGAGCTTCCTGCAGACGGCCAACTCCTCACCCTGGAGGCCGACGCGCATCATGCCCAGGTGGCGCGGGAGAATCTGCAGCTGGCGGGCGTTGACCAGCGGGTCACGCTACGGGAGGGACCCGCGCTACAGTCCCTGGAGTCGCTTGGCGAATGTCCCGCTTTCGATCTGATCTTCATCGATGCCGATAAGCCGAATAACCCCCATTATCTGCGCTGGGCGCTACGTTATTCCCGCCCAGGAACCTTAATTATTGGCGATAACGTGGTACGCGACGGCGAAGTGGTCAACCCACAGAGCGCCGACGAGCGCGTTCAGGGCGTGCGTCAGTTCATTGAGATGATGGGCGCCGAGCCACGGTTGACGGCAACGGCGCTGCAAACCGTGGGCACTAAAGGCTGGGACGGCTTTACTCTGGCGTGGGTAAACGCTTAAGCAAGTAGCCCCGGTAAGCGCAGCGCCACCGGGGACAACCAGCCAGGCTATGGGGTAATTTGCTCCATCGCCTGCAACACTCGCTTGTCCGAGATAGGATACGGGGTGCCTAGCTGCTGGGCGAAGAAGCTGACCCGCAGCTCCTCGATCATCCAGCGGATCTCGCGGACATCGTCGTCCTCACGGCGGTTCGGCGGTAGCTTATTCAGCCACTGCTGCCACGCCTGCTGCACGCTCTCCACCTTAAGCATCTGCGCCCGATCGCGGTGCGGATCGATAGCCATCTTCTCCAGACGCTTTTCAATCGCCTGCAGATAGCGCAGCGTATCGCCAAGACGGCGGAAACCGTTGCCGGTGACAAAGCCGCGATACACCAGACCCGCCATCTGCGCTTTGATATCCGACAGCCCCAGCGCCATGGTCATATCCACCCGGCCTTTCAGCCGTTTGTTGATATTGAACACCGCGGTAAGGATCTGCTCGACCTGTTTAGCGATCTCCACCACCGTGTCGTTGAGCTCGGCTCGCACTTTATCGTGCAGCTGACTAAAGCCCTCTTCCGTCCACACCGGACCGCCCGCCTCGTCGATAAGCTTATCAACACCGCAGGAGATGCAATCGTCAATCAGATCCAGCACTTTGCCGTACGGGTTAAAGTAGAGCCCAAGCTTGGCTTTATTCGGTAGTTTCTCGTGCAGATACTTAATCGGCGACGGGATGTTGAGCAGCAGCAGGCGACGCAGACCGCGCCACATGGCCTGCTGCTGTTCCTGTGGATTATCAAACAGCTTGATGGCCACGCTGTCGCGCTCGTCCACCAGCGCCGGCCAGGCTTTCACCTTATAGTTACCGCGCTTCTGTTCGTAACTTTCCGCCAGGGTGCCAAAGCTCCAGATATGCAGCCCGCTCTGCTCAATACCGTCATCAGCGACCGCCGACAGCGTCTCCTGCACTTTGCCCTTCAGGGCGTCTTTCAACGCCTGCAGCGAGCGCCCTTCCTGCAGCTTCTTGTTTTTATCATCCACCACCCGGAAGGTGATTTTCAGGTGATCGGGCACCTGATCCCACTGCCAGGCTTCGCGGTCGATGGTCACGCCGGTCATCTTACGCAGCTCGCGCTCCAGCGAATCGAGCAGCGGCAGCTCAAGCGGCGCCGCCCGGCCAAGAAACGCTTCCGCATAGTTGGGAGCCGGGACGAAATTGCGCCGTACCGGCTTCGGCAGCGATTTTATCAGCGCGATAATGAGCTCGCGACGCAGGCCAGGGATCTGCCATTCAAATCCGGCCTCCTCCACCTGGTTGAGCAGCGGCAGCGGAATATGCACCGTCACGCCGTCGGCGTCAGCGCCCGGTTCAAACTGGTAGCTAAGCCGCAGCTTGAGGTTGCCCTGATGCCAGAAGTTCGGGTAGTCCAGCTTGCTGACCTGCTCCGCCCCCTCTTTAATCAGCATGCTCTTTTCAAAATTGAGCAGATCCGGGGTTTCACGGCTGGCCCGCTTCCACCAGCTATCGAAGTGGCGGGCGGAGATGACGTCGTGGCTGATGCGCTGGTCGTAGAACTCGAACAGCGTCTCGTCATCCACCAGGATGTCGCGGCGGCGCGACTTATGCTCCAGCTCTTCGATTTCCGCCCGCAGCTTCAGGTTATCGCGGAAGAAAGCGTGACGCGTCTGCCAGTCGCCCTCCACCAGCGCATGGCGGATAAACAGTTCGCGGCACAGCGCCGGGTCGATCTGGCTGTAGTTGACCTTACGCGCGGCGACGATCGGCAGGCCGTAAACGGTGACCTTTTCCGTCGCCATTACCGCGCCCTGCGACCGCTCCCAGTGCGGCTCACTGTATGAGCGCTTGATCAGGTGCTGCGCTACCGGCTCCACCCACTCCGGCTCAATGCGGGCGGCAATACGCCCCCACAGGCGGCTGGTCTCGACCAGCTCCGCAACCATCGTCCACTTCGGCGGCTTTTTAAACAGGCCGGAACCCGGGAAAATAGAGAAGCGGGCGTTGCGCGCGCCGGTAAACTCCTGCTTATCGGCATCCTTCATGCCGATGTGCGACAGCAGACCGGTCAGCAACGCAGTATGGATCTCGCGATATTCCGCCGGCTCACTGTTGATCGGCAGGCCAAGCTCTTTCACCACCTGGCGCAGCTGGGTGTAGATGTCCTGCCACTCGCGCACGCGCAGATAGTTAAGAAAATCGACCCGGCACTGGCGGCGGAACTGATTCGACGACAGCGCCTTCTGCTGCTCGCCGAGGTAGTTCCACAGATTGACGAAGGCGAGGAAATCGGACTCTTTATCGTGGAAGCGGCGATGTTTTTCGTCAGAGGCCTGCTGTTTGTCCATCGGCCGCTCGCGCGGGTCCTGGATCGACAGCGCGGAGGTGATGATCATCGCTTCCCGCACGCAGCCGTGCTTCTGCGCCTCCAGCACCATCCGCGCCAGACGTGGGTCCACCGGCAGCTGGCTGAGCTGGCGGCCCATCGGCGTCAGCTTATAGGCGGTGGCCTGCTCATCGGTGGTGATGGCGCCCAGCTCTTCCAGCAGGCGTACGCCGTCCTGGATATTGCGCTTATCCGGCGCTTCGACAAACGGGAAGGCGGCGATATCGCCTAAGCCCAGGGCGGTCATCTGCAGGATGACCGACGCCAGGTTGGTGCGCAGAATCTCCGGGTCGGTAAATTCCGGGCGCGACAGGAAATCGTCTTCTGAATAAAGACGAATACAGATCCCTTCCGAAACGCGGCCGCAGCGGCCCTTACGCTGGTTGGCGGACGCCTGGGAAACCGGCTCGATCGGCAGGCGCTGCACCTTGGTGCGGTAGCTGTAACGGCTGATACGCGCAGTACCGGGATCGATAACGTACTTAATGCCCGGCACGGTCAGCGAGGTTTCCGCCACGTTGGTCGCCAGCACGATGCGCCGCCCGCTGTGCGGCTGGAAGACGCGGTTCTGCTCGCTGTTGGACAGGCGGGCGTACAGCGGCAGCACTTCGGTATGGCGCAGATCCAGCTTATTCAGCGCATCGGCGGTATCGCGAATTTCCCGCTCACCGCTCATAAAGATCAGAATATCGCCGGGCCCTTCGCGCCCCAGTTCGTCAACCGCATCAAAGATCGCCTGTAACTGATCGCGCTCGGTATCGTCCGCCTCTTCCACTATCGGCCGATAGCGCACTTCCACCGGGTAAGTCCGCCCGGAGACTTCGATAATCGGCGCATTATTGAAATGCTTTGAGAAACGTTCCGGGTCGATGGTCGCCGAGGTAATGATGATTTTCAGGTCCGGGCGGCGCGGCAGGAGCTCTTTCAGATAGCCGAGCAGAAAGTCAATATTCAGACTGCGCTCGTGCGCCTCATCGATAATGATGGTGTCGTACTGCATCAACAGACGATCCTGCTGGATCTCCGCCAGCAGGATACCGTCGGTCATCAGCTTAACCATGGTGTTTTCGCTGACGTGGTCGCTGAAGCGGACTTTATAGCCGATGCAGCCGCCCGGCTCGCTCTGCAGCTCTTCGGCAATACGATTGGCGACGGTCCGCGCCGCCAGGCGACGCGGCTGGGTATGGCCGATGAGTCCTTTCAGCCCGCGCCCCAGCTCCATGCAGATTTTGGGCAGCTGGGTGGTTTTACCCGAACCGGTCTCCCCGGCGACGATCACCACCTGGTGGTCGCGCACCGCCTCGAGAATCTCTTGTTTTTTCTGGCTAACCGGCAGGTTTTCCGGATAGGTGATGGCCGGACGCGCCGCTTCGCGCAGCAGGACTTTACCGGCTGCCTGGCTTATCTCCAGCGCCATCTCCTGCAGAATGGCCTGTTGCGATTCAGGATTTTTAACCTTCTTCACGCCGTGCAGACGGCGGGCAAAGCGCGTTTTGTCGCGCAGCATCAGGCCGTCGAGCTGTTGATAAAGCTGGGGGAAGGTGATTTTTTGTTGTTCTGTCATAGCGTTATCGGGCAGAGCTCTGCCGGGAAAATCTCTTTTGAAGTATTGCCTTAGAGTACCACATCTGTGTCATTCGTGCCTTGTTCAAAAAATCTGAACATAGGATTCGATATATTGCGCTATCTCTGTGGCGCGATTGTGAATACAGTGTCAACAAGCACCAGGGCATTGACCCGTCAATCACATTAAAAAAAGGAAACTCCCATGAGCAAAGTATTAGTTCTGAAATCCAGTATTCTGGCAGGGTACTCACAATCTGGTCAGCTTTCCGACTATTTTGTTGAACAATGGCAGGAAAAACACCCTGGCGATGAGATCACCGTGCGTGACCTGGCCGCCAATCCGATCCCGGTTCTGGATGGCGAACTGGTTGGCGCCCTGCGTCCGAGCGACGCGCCGCTGACTCCGCGTCAGCAGGAAGCGCTGGCCCTTTCCGACGAGCTGATCGCCGAACTGAAAGGCAATGATGTGATTGTTATCGCTGCGCCGATGTACAACTTCAACATCCCGACGCAGCTGAAAAACTATTTCGACCTGGTGGCTCGCGCCGGCGTCACCTTCCGCTACACCGAGAAAGGGCCGGAAGGTCTGGTAACCGGTAAACGCGCGGTCGTCGTTACCAGCCGCGGCGGTATCCATAAAGATACTCCGACCGACCTGGTCACCCCATACCTGTCCACCTTCCTCGGCTTCATCGGCATCACCGACGTGAACTTTGTGTTCGCCGAAGGTATCGCTTACGGCCCGGAAGTCGCGGCCAAAGCGCAGTCTGACGCGAAAGCGGCCATCGACAGCGTGGTTGCAGCCTAATATTTCACTCCTCTCGCTTCCTGCGGGAGGAGAGTTTTACTTTTTCTCGTAGCGTAAATACCCCACCACGCCTCCGCCGCCATCCTTTGGATGATTCACGCCGTCGTTGACCTCCACGCAAGGGAAATCGAAAGGCGAAACGCCGTCAATGCAGGCCACATTCACCCCATACTGCTGTGGGTTTGATCGCCGTTGATGAAAGGTGTAGATCCCGCATACCGAGCAGAAAAAGTGCACGGCTTCCCCTGTATTAAAGCGATACTCTGTGAGCTTATCCCCTCCGCGTACCACCTCTATTCCTGAACGCGGCGAAGAGACCGCGACCGCCCCACGCATGCGACAATATGAGCAGTTACAGCGCCGAACGGTGTTGAAGCCGTCGCTGAGTTCCACGGTAAACGCCACCGCACCGCAGTGACAGTGAGCGGATAATTTCTCTGCCATAATTTTACCCCTCAGGTTGCGGCTTTTGGCCGCAGGTTTTCATCAAACGCCAGCCGCTTACGCCCTGCTTCGACTTCCCGTAATGGCTCCACCTGGTGCAGCGTCTGCTTACAGCGTTCCACCAGCGCCTGGTATTCACGGGTACCTTGTTTTTTCCACGCCAGCTCCTGTTCGCTCAGGGTGCGAATCGCTTTTGCCGGGCTGCCGATAATCAGATGGTTGGCGGGCATCTCGGCGTTGGCTTTGACAAAGGCCGAAGCGCCGACAATGCTGTTTTCGCCAATGACCGCCCCGTCGATAATCACCGCGCTCATGCCCACCAGCGCGTTGCGGCCAATCACGCAGCCGTGCAGAATAGCGCCGTGGCCGATATGGCCCTCCTCTTCCACCACCGTATCCTGGCCGGGGAAGCCATGCATCACGCAGTTATCCTGAATATTGGCACCGTCTTTGACCACGATGCGCCCGAAGTCGCCGCGCAGGCTGGCGTTGGGCCCAACATAGACCCCTTTGCCGAGGATCACGTCGCCAATCAACACCGCGGTCGGGTGAACGTAACTCTCCTCCGGCACCACCGGCGTCAGCCCATCAATCTGATATATCGGCATGCAACCTCCTTATGCGCCCGGCAAACCGCCAAAGCGCTGATAATAGAGCGGACCCGGCACCGGGAGCTCGCCCACCGAGCTCTCACCTTTCTCGCTGACAAACGCCAGCGCGCCGGGACTCACGCGTTGATAAATATTGATACACAGCTGGCGGGCGGTTTGCCCTGCCCAATGCGCCGGCAGGAGCTCTTCCGGCAGCAGCGGGTCTTTGAGCACCACCCGGCGATAGAAATGGATAAGGAGCAGTTGGATCTGGAAACAGCGATCCGGCGTCAACTCTGACGGGTCGCAATCGCGCAGCAGCGGCAGTAGAGGTCGGAACAAGGCGATAAACGCCTCGTACATCTCATTTTGTTCGGTGAGATGCCAGCACTCCTCCACCCGGCTGCGCAGGGCCGCCCTGGAGAGCGCCAGCGGCGAATGGGCTTCAAAACAGATGACGTTTTCGGCGACGCCCGCTTCGTGGAGCAGAGACTGGACATCGGTCAGCTTTTGCGACGGCGAGGCCAGCAGGCTCGGCGCCAGCGCGCCAAACCCCTGCCACAGCAGCTGCTTTTTAACGTCGGCGAGCACATTTTTCTCCAGGCCTTCCGAAAGCAGCAGCAGCCAGGTACCGTCCCATTCCGGGGCACTGGCGCGATAAATTTTATGCTCCGCGCGCCGGGTCAGGCGCAGCCCTTTATCACTCAGGCGATAGAAGCTGCGCCGGCCGATGCGGACAACATCAAGCCACTCTTCTTTATTGAGGCGAAACAGCGCGGTGCGTACGAAGCGCTCGCCGAAGCCTAATCCTTCCAGCAGCGCCGCGACGCTGCCCAGCCACACTTCCCCACCGCGTTGTAATAAAGCGTCGCCATACAGCGAGGCAATTAATGACGTGCCGCTGATGGGCATCGCCGTCACCGCTTGTTGAATAAAGGCGTCGAGTTTACTCATCTGATTCATTCTGTTGTTATATTTTTCCTTTATGAATCATAGCACAGGAAACTCCCCGGCTGACGGCGCAAACGCTTCAGCCGGGTGCCTGCCGCGCAGCCACGCAGCCGGAGAGAGGATTAACCGCTAACCACCGCTTTTCTCAGGTCGAATACCCGACAGGCTTTCCCTTCCGAGCGCGGAATGCTGCCGCAGTTGACGATAGTAATATCGGTGGAGATCCCGACCATCGACTTAATACGGTGACGCAACTGATGGCAAATCTGGCAGCGTTGTTCATGACTCAGCGCCAGCCCGCTCTCTTTCAGCTCAACGCGCACCGCCAGCGAATCCAGATGACCTCGGCGATTGACCTCTAACTGATAGTGCGGCGCCAGGTGTTCAAACTTGAGGATCTCCTCTTCCAGCTGCGAGGGGAAGACGTTAACCCCGCGGATAATCAGCATATCGTCGCTGCGTCCGCTGATGCGATCCATGCGGCGCATGGTCCGCGCGGTTCCCGGCAGCAGGCGCGTCAGATCGCGGGTACGATAGCGGATCACCGGCAGCGCTTCTTTGGTCAAGGTGGTAAACAGCAGCTCACCATGCTCGCCATCTTCCAGCGGCGTACCGTCGTCCGGGTTGACGATTTCCGGGAAGAAGTGGTCTTCCCAGATAGTCGGGCCGTCAACGGTTTCCAGACACTCCATCGCTACGCCCGGTCCCATGACTTCCGACAAACCGTAAATATCCAGGGCGGTGATCCCCAGCCGGCGCTCGATTTCCGCGCGCATCGCCAGCGTCCACGGCTCAGCGCCAAAGACGCCGACCCGCAATGAACAGCCGCGGGCATCGCCGCCCATCTGGCGCTCCAGCTCTTCAATCAGATTCAGACAGTAGGACGGCGTCACCATGATCATATCCGGCTGGAAATCGCGGATCAGCTGCGCCTGTTTTTCGGTCTGTCCGCCGGACATCGGGATCACCGTCGCGCCCAAACGTTCCGCGCCGTAGTGCGCGCCAAGGCCGCCGGTAAACAGGCCGTAGCCGTAGGCGACGTGAATTTTATCTTTTGCTGAACCACCGGCCGCGCGCAGCGAACGGGCGACAATATTGGCCCAGTTATCAATATCGTTTTGCGTATATCCCACCACCGTCGGTTTGCCGGTGGTGCCGGAAGAGGCGTGAATGCGCACCACCTGCTCCATCGGCACCGCGAAGGTATCGAAGGGATAGTTGTCGCGCAGATCCTGTTTGGTGGTGCAGGGGAATTTTTGCAGATCGTTTAATTCCCGAAAGTCGTCAGGGTGCACGCCAGCGGCGTCGAATTTGCGGCGATACATCGGCACATTTTCGTACGCATGCTTCAGCGTCCATTTCAGGCGCTGGGTTTGCAGGGCCTGCAGTTCGTCACGCGATGCGGTTTCAATCGGATCTAATTTTGTAGTAGTTATCATTGTAGGGTACTCGCAGGTAAATTAGCTCACACTCGCTCGAGGATCATGGCAATGCCCTGACCCACGCCAATACACATCGTACACAGCGCATAGCGCCCGCCCCGGCGTTGCAGCTCAAGGCTGGCGCTCAGCGCTAACCGCGCGCCGCTCATGCCCAGCGGATGGCCTAACGCGATGGCGCCGCCGTTGGGATTCACGTGCGCCGCATCGTCCGGCACGCCGAGCTGTCTGAGCACCCCCAGCGCCTGGGCGGCGAAGGCCTCATTCAGCTCAATCAGATCCATATCGTTAATATTGAGTCCCGCCCGCTCCAGCACTTTACGCACCGCCGGTACCGGCCCCAGTCCCATCAGGCGCGGTTCGACACCCGCCGTCGCCATCGCCACGATACGCGCCCGCGGCGTGAGCCCCTGGATAGCGGCCTGCTGTTCGCTGGCGATGATCAGCGCCGCGGCGCCATCGTTGACGCCTGAAGCATTGCCCGCAGTAATGACGCCGCCCTGGCGGAACGGCGCTTTCAGTTTCGCCAGCTGCTCAAGCGTGGTTTCCGGGCGCGGATGCTCGTCCTCGCGCACGTCGCTAACCGCCCCTTTCCGGCCGACAATCTGCACCGGCACAATCTCCTGCGCCAGAATGCCGTCGCGCTGGGCCTGCGCCGCGCGCTGCTGGCTGCGCCAGGCGAAAGCGTCCTGATCGGCCCGGCTGATAATTAACAATTCAGCTACATTCTCGGCCGTTTCCGGCATGCTGTCAGTTCCGAAGTGTTGCGCCATGAGCGGGTTCACAAAACGCCAGCCAATCGTGGTATCAAAGAGTTCCGCCTGACGCTGGTACGGCGCGCTGGCTTTTCCCATCACGAAAGGCGCACGCGACATCGATTCCACGCCGCCGGCAATCAGCAGATCGGCATCGCCGGCTTTGATCGCCCTGGCGGCAAAGCCGATGGCATCCAGACCCGATCCGCACAGGCGGTTAATCGTGGTGCCCGGCACGGTATGCGGGTAACCGGCCAACAGCGTCGCCATGTGCGCCACGTTGCGGTTATCTTCCCCGGCCTGATTCGCACAGCCGAAAATCACATCATCAATTGCTGCCGGGTCGAGCCCGGGATTACGACTCAGGAGCTCACGCAGCGGGATCGCCGCCAGGTCGTCGGCGCGCACACTGGCCAGCGCGCCGCCGTAGCGGCCAATCGGCGTACGGATCCCGTCACAAATAAAGGCGTCGCGCATTACACGTCTCCCGTGATTGTGCCGCCGATGCGGTGTGATTTGCCGCGGAACAGGGCCACAATCTTTTGCTGTTGATTAACAATTTCGATGTCGTAGACGCCGGTCAGCTTGCCCTGCTGTTTGACTCTGGCGGTGGCGACCAGCCGGTCGCCGGCAAACGCCGGACGAAGAAAATCAATACTTGCCGCCGAGGCCACCGCCGCCAGCCCCTGGCTGTTACAGGCGTAGGCGAAAGCGGTATCGGCAAGCGTAAATAGCTGACCGCCGTGACAGGTTTGATGGCCGTTAAGCATGTCCGCCGAGACGGTCATACTCATCTGCGCAAAACCGTCGTCCATTTCGATAAGTTCGATCCCCATCTTTCTGGCGCAGGTATCTTTTTCGTACATCACGCGCGCGTTGCGCCACGGATCATTGCTCATGGTGCTTCTCCATCAGCGCCTTCTGGCGCAGCAGGGAACTGGGGCGATAGCGCTCCTCGCCATAATGGTGTTGCAGGTTCTCCAGCAGTTGCAGCACCCGCCGCCAGCCAAGGCGTTCTCCCCATGCCAGCGGGCCATGCGGATAGTTGACGCCAAGGCGCATCGCGGTATCGACATCCTGCGGGCTGGCGACGCCTTTTTGCACCGCATCCAGCGCTTCGTTAATCAGCATCGCCACCGTGCGCCACACCAGCAGGCCGGGATAATCGGCAATACGCAGCACTTTCTTGCCCTGCTGCTGGAAGTAATGCACGGCCTTATCAGTGGCCGCAGGCGCGTTGGTCGCCGCTGCGGCCAGCACCACCGTATCGCTGGCGCACAGGTCATACACCACCACCGGGCGGTGATGCTTAATACTCAGCGCCAGGGCGGTCTCGCCTTCAGTCTCCAGCAGCAAGACATCGTCTAATTCAGTGACGTTGTCACTTCTGACGGTAACGGATTCAGCACCCATCATTACCGGCGGCAGCGCCGCGTCCGGCAGTATCTCAGCGGGCCAGCGATAGACGCCGTGGCCGCTCTTTTTACCTAGCCGCCCGGCCAGCGCCAGCTCTTGCTGGAGGAGCGATGGCAGGTAGCGGCGGTCCTGCCAGAAGGCGTTAAACACCGAACAGGTCACGGCGAAGTTGACGTCCTGGCCAATCAGGTCCGTCAGCGCCAGCGGTCCCATAGGAAAACCGCCGCCGTCACGCAAAGCGGCATCGATAACCTCCGGGGCGGCGACCTGCTCTTCCAGCGCGCGCCAGGCCTCAGCGTAGAACGGACGCGCTACGCGGTTAACGATAAAACCGGGCGTTGAGCGGCAGCGTACCGGCTGTTTCCCCCAGCCGCTTACGCACTGGCACAGCTGCTCCACCACTTCTGTGGAGGTCGCAAGACCACTCACCACCTCGACCAGCTTCATCACCGGCGCCGGATTAAAAAAGTGCAGTCCGGCCACCCGCTCCGGGTTTTTGACCCCGGCGGCGATAGCGGTAATCGAAATAGACGAGGTATTACTGGTCAACAGCGTTGACGGCGCGCAGATCGCCGCCAGCTGCGTGAACAGCGCCGTTTTGACCTCCAACCGTTCAGAGGCCGCTTCGATCACTAAATCCGCATCGGCAAGTGCGGCTAAATCGTGGGCCGGATGCAGGCGCGCCAGCAGCGCATCGGCCTGCTCTGACGCCAGTTTGCCCCGCGCAACGCGTGACGCCAGGCGCCCGGCGATACCCTCTATCGCCAGGTCTACAGCCTTAGGGTTAATATCAAAAATACGCACCGGATGCCCGGCGGCGGCAGCCACTTCGGCGATGCCGGCCCCCATGGTGCCGCTGCCGATCACCGCCACGTTGACTAAGGATGTCGTCATCATCTATTTCCCGCTGAACTGTGGTGGCCGTTTGGCCAGAAACGCGCTGACCCCTTCGCGGTAATCATCGCTGCGCCCGGCCAGACGCTGATAATCGCGCTCCAGGTCCAGCTGCGCATCGAGACTGTTGGTTTCAGAAGCCAGCAGCGCCTTTTTAATCAGCCCAAGACCAAACGTCGGTTGCGCCGCCAGATGGCGCGCCAGTTGCAGACTGGTATCCGCCAGTTCTGAATCGTCCACCAGTTGCCAGATAATCCCCCACTGCGCGGCCTGTTCCGCGCTGAGGCTGTCGCCCAGCAGCGCCAGCCCCATCGCGCGCGCACGGCCGGCCACCCGCGGCAGGAACCAGCTGCCGCCGCAGTCCGGCACCAGGCCGAGCTTGCTGAACGCCATCACAAATTTGGCCGAACGCGCGGCCAGCACGATATCGCAGCCCAGCGCCAGGGTAGCGCCCGCGCCGGCGGCCACGCCGTTAACCGCGCAGATGACCGGTTTCGGCAGCGCCGCCAGACGGCGCACTAACGGGTTGTAAAAGCGTTCTACCGACATGCCAAGATCCGGCGGCGGGCCGCTGGGGTCGACATTGCGGTCGTTCAAATCCTGGCCAGCGCAAAAACCGCGGCCGGCGCCGGTGATCAGCAGGCAGCGCACGCCATCATCGCGCTCGGCCTGCTTCAGACATTCCGCCAGCTGGTGATGCATCAGATCGTTAAAACTGTTGAGGCGGTCCGGGCGATTGAGGGTAATGGTCATGACGCCCTGCTCCACTGCGCTGAGAATGATAGCTTCCACGATTAGCGTCCTTTAAATTCCGGGGTACGTTTTTGTAAGAAGGCGTCGATGCCTTCGCGGCGGTCCTCGGTGGCGCTCAGCAGGCTAAACAGCTGGCGCTCCTGTTGCAGACCGGCCTGCAGGCTGACTTCCTGCGACAGGCGCAGCGACTGTTTTGCCGCCCGTAGCGCCAGCGGCGAATGGCGGGCAATGGTGGTTGCCAGTTTCAGGGCATACTCATCGGTTAACGCCGCCGGATGGATATCACTGACCAGCCCGGCCTGCTGCGCCTGGCGGGCGTCAATACTCTCGCCGCTCAGCACCATCCGGCTGGCCAGCGCCTTGCCAACGCTGCGGATCAGCCGCTGGGTGCCGCCCGCGCCCGGCATAATGCCGAGGGTAATTTCCGGCAGGCCAAAGCGGGCGTTGTCCCCGGCGACAATCAGGTCGCACAGCAGAGCCAGCTCGCAGCCGGCGCCGAGCGCGTAGCCGTTGACCGAGGCGATGAGCGGCTTAGTAAAAGCATCGATTCGCGCCCATAACCGTGGGCGAATATCATCCAGGGTGGCAGGCAGATCTTTTTCCGCCATTTCATTGAGGTCAGCCCCGGCGGCGAAAAAACGCGCGTTACCGCGAATAACGCAGACGCCGACGCTGTCATCAACTGCCGCGGCCTCCAGCGCCTCGGCAATCTGGGTTAATAAGGCATTGTTCAGCGCGTTGCGGGCTTGCGGGCGGTTCAGCGTCAACTGAAGCACCCGGCCATGACGGTGGATCAGCAGGTCACTCATGCCATCCCCCGCGCGTCAAAGTCGACCACCACGTCGCCGCTTGTCGGCAGCGACTGGCAGCTCAGCACGTAGCCTGCCGCCAGCTCATCCGCTTCCAGGCTGTAATTGGCGGCCATCGCCACTTCGCCGCGCAGCACTTTACATTTACAGGTGGCGCATACCCCGCCCTTACAGGCGAACGGCAGATCGGCGCCCTGACGCAATGCGGCATCCAGGATGCTGTCGTCTTCGGCGCTGAGGGCGATAAGCCGATCGCGCCCGTCCTGGCGGATGGTCACCGTGCGCCCTTCCGCCTGCACGCCGGCAGCGCGCTTCACATTGCCGCCTGGGGTATTAAAGCGTTCGAGATGAATCGATTTCTCCGCTACGCCAAGTTCACGTAACGTCGCTTCCGCCTCGTCCATCATCGCCGCCGGACCGCAGATAAAGGCCTCGTCGAAACGGCTGAAATCCAGCAGATGGTCAGCGAGCTGGCGCAGTTTGTCGCCGTCAATGCGCCCCTGTAGCAGATCGCTGTCCATCGACTCCTGGCTAAACAGGTGGATCACCTGCAGGCGCTGCGGATAGCGGTCTTTTAAATCGGCCAGCGCCTGGCGGAACATCATGCTATGGCTGCTGCGGTTGCCGTAGATCAGCGTAAAGCGGCTTTGCGGCTCGGTCGCCAGCGTCGCGCTAATGATCGCCATCATCGGCGTGATCCCGGAGCCGGCGGCAATCGCCAGATATTCTCCCTGCCGTTCGGCCTGCGGTTGATAACCGAAATGCCCCTGCGGCACCATCACCTCCAGCTCCATACCCTGCTGGATATCGTGCTGGGCGTAGCGCGAGAAGCGTCCGCCGTCGATGGCTTTGACCGCGACGCTAATTTCGCCTGGCGTGCGGCTGTGACAAATGGAGTAACAGCGGCGCAGTTCTTCGCCGCCCAGACGGGCTTTTAGCGTCAGATGCTGGCCCGGGCGAAAACAGTATTCCGCCTGCAGGGCTTGCGGGATCGCAAAAGTGATGGTCACCGCATCGCGGGTTTCCGGCTCGACTCTCGCCACCTTAAGCGAATGGAACGTCGTCATGGCAACCTCAAATACATTTAAAGTAATCAAAAGGTTCCCGGCAGCTGTCGCAGCGATAGAGCGCTTTGCAGGCCGTGGAACCGAATTCGCTTATCAGCGAGGTATGGGCGCTGCCGCAGCGCGGACAGCTCACCTCAACGGGCATGTCCGCATGGCAGGCGTGCCCCTGGGGCGGGCTGATGCCGTACTGGCGCAGGCGCTCGCGGGCATCCTGACTCATCCAGTCGGTGGTCCACGGCGGATCCAGCTGCAGGACGATATGTACCGGCTGAAAGCCATGCTCGCTCATGACCGTGCGGATCTCCCCCAGCAGATGCTCCGTCGCCGGACAGCCCGAATAGGTCGGGGTAAAGCCAATCACCCAGCCGTCGCCATGGCGCGCGACGCTGCGCACCATACCAAGGTCGGTGATGGTGAGTACTGGCACTTCCGGATCCGGGATCGCGCTTAATAATCCCCAGATGGTGCGAACCTCTGCAGGAGCGATATCGGCAAGACGTTGCATAGTCACCTCACTTACCACTGCAGTCCGGGATGCGAACGCTGCAGATACTGCATCTCCGCCAGCAGCGGGCCGAGATGTTCACTGTGCAGCCCCTGTTTGCCGCCGCTGCGGAAGGCCGCTTCCTGCGGGATCTGTAAGCCGGAGTCGAGAAGCGCCGTGTGTACCGCGCTTTGCCATTCGGCCTGCAGTTCACGCGGATCAACCGCAATGCCCTGCTCAACCAGGCTGAGCTCCACTTCATCAGCCAGGAACAGTTCGCCGGTGAAGCGCCACAGATTGTCGACCGCCTGCTGCATTTTGCGATTTGATAATTCGGTGCCGTTACCCAGACGCTCCAGCCAGCCGCGGCTAAAGCGCTGGTGGTAACGCACCTCTTTCAGCCCTTTAGCGGCAATGGCCGCCAGCTGCGCGTCGCGGCTGTTCACCAGCCGGCTGAACAGGGCGACATGCCAGACGTCGATAAAGAACTGGCGGGCGATAGTGTCGGCAAAATTGCCGTTTGGCTGCTCCACCAGCAGCAGGTTGCTGAACCGGCGCTCATCGCGGCCAAAAGCCAGCGTATCTTCGTCGCCGCAACCGTTAAGCTCGGCGGCATAGCTTAAAAAATTGCGCGCCTGGCCGAGCAGGTCGAGGCCGATATTGGCCAGCGCAAGATCGATCTCGAGCTCGGGAGCATGTCCGCACCAGGCGCCTAAACGCTGGGCCAGAACCAGACCATTGTCGCCAAGCCGCAGGGCGTAGGTGGCTACGGGGTTAGGGTTATTCATCGCCGCCTCACATATGTTCCATGCCGTCCGGCACGGTATAGAAAGTCGGATGACGGTAGACTTTGCTTTCCGCCGGGTCGAAGAATTCGCCGCGATCTTCCGGCTGCGAAGCAACGATTTCGCTGGCCTTCACCACCCAAATTGAGCAGCCTTCGCTGCGGCGGGTGTAGGCATCACGGGCATTCTCCAGCGCCATTTGATCATCGGCAGCGTGCAGACTGCCGACGTGACGATGGGATAACCCCTGTTTGCTGCGAACGAACACTTCATATAACGGCCAATAAACTTTGCTCATGTTGTCTCTCCTCATGCCGCGCTGCGGGCCTGCTGTTTTTGCGCATGGGCCAGCGCGGCTTCGCGCACCCATTCGCCCTCTTCCCAGGCCTTACGCTTGGCGGCCAACCGCTCGTGATTGCAAATGCCACGGCCGCTAATCACCTCGTTAAATTCCTGCCAGTCGATTTCGCCGAAGCGGTAGTGGCCGCTGGCTTCATCAAACTGCAAATCCGGGTCCGGGACGGTCATACCGAGGATCTCTACCTGCGGCACGGTATTGTCGACGAAGCGCTGACGTAGCTCGTCGTTGGAGTGCAGTTTGATTTTCCACGCCATGCTGCGGGCGCTGTTCGGCGAGTTGTCATCGTTAGGGCCAAACATCATCAGCGCCGGCCACCAGAAGCGGTTAATGGCGTCCTGCAGCATCTGCCGCTGCGCCTCATTGCCCTGCGCCAGCGCCATGCAGGCTTCAAAACCCTGACGCTGGTGAAAGCTCTCTTCTTTGCAGATTTTGACCATCGCCCGGGCATAGGGGCCGTAGGAGGTCCGGCACAGCGCCACCTGGTTGACGATGGCCGCGCCATCGACCAGCCAGCCGATCACGCCGATATCCGCCCAGCTGAGGGTCGGGTAGTTAAAAATGGAGGAGTATTTCATCTGCCCGTCGAGCATCTTCTGATACAGGTCTTCCCGGGCGCAGCCAAGGGTTTCCGCGGCGCTATAGAGATACAGCCCGTGTCCAGCCTCATCCTGTACCTTAGCCAACAGGATCGCTTTGCGGCGCAGCGTCGGCGCGCGGGTGATCCAGTTGCCTTCCGGCAGCATGCCGACGATCTCCGAGTGCGCGTGCTGGCCTATCTGCCGAATCAAGGTCTTACGGTAGGCATCCGGCATCCAGTCCTGCGGTTCGATGGCCGTTTCCTGCGCGATGCGCTGGTCAAAGCGTTGTTCTTCTGTCACGTCATCACCTTTATGATTCCGATATTCACAACAAAAACATTTATGTGAATCACTTTGTTTATTGAAGGTTACATATTGGTTAAATAAAACCACAAATTTTGTTTGCTCTTTTTGTGATAATCTCCGCAAAATCTTTTGTAAACCACAATAAATACAGTAATTTAAGCATAAGGCGTAACCCCATCGCGATCACAATGTTAATAATTTATTAAATACGGGCTTGCATTTTATGATTCATAAAAGAACTATTTATAGATATCACACGTAACACATTTGGAGATTTGCGATGCAGCAGTTAGCCAGCTACTTATCCGGCGCCTGGCAGACCGGCCGGGGCCGCGCCCGTACTATCCATCACGCCATCACCGGCGCGGCGCTTTGGGAGGTGACCAGTGAAGGCCTGGATATGGCGCAGGCGCGCCGCTTCGCGATTGAGCGCGGTGGTAAAGCCCTGCAGGCGATGACCTTTATTGAACGCAGCGCGATGCTGAAAGCGGTGGCGAAACACCTGCTGGAGCAGAAAGACCAGTTCTACGCCATCTCCGCGCAAACCGGCGCCACTCGCGCCGACAGTTGGGTGGATATTGAAGGCGGTATCGGTACCCTTTTCACCTATGCCGGGCTCGGTAGTCGAGAATTACCGGACGATATCCTGTGGCCGGAAGACGAGCTCATCCCGCTCTCCAAACAGGGCGGTTTTGCCGCGCGTCATGTGCTAACCTCGAAATCAGGCGTCGCCGTCCATATCAACGCCTTCAACTTCCCCTGCTGGGGAATGCTGGAAAAACTGGCGCCCACGTGGCTTGCCGGTATGCCGGCGATCATTAAACCGGCCACCGCTACCGCCCAGCTCACCCAGGCAATGGTGAAAGCGATTGTCGACAGCGGCCTGGTGCCGGAGGGCGCCATCAGCCTGATTTGCGGCGGCGCGGGCGATCTGCTCGACCACCTCGATAGCCAGGACGTGGTGACCTTTACCGGGTCAGCCGCCACCGGCCAGCAGCTACGGGCGCACCCTAACCTGGTAGCCAAATCCATTCCCTTTACCATGGAAGCAGATTCACTCAACTGCTGCGTGTTAGGCGAAGACGTCACTCCGGAGCAACCGGAATTCGCGCTGTTTATTCGGGAAGTGGTCCGCGAGATGACAGCGAAAGCCGGGCAAAAATGTACCGCTATCCGCAGAATCATTGTGCCACTGGCTCAGATTAATGCGGTTAGCGATGCACTGATCTCCCGCCTGCATAAAGTAACCATCGGTGACCCTGCGCAGGAGGGCGTTAAGATGGGGGCCCTGGTTAATAGCGAACAGCGTCAGGACGTACAGGAGAGCGTCAATAAGCTGATAGCCGCTGGCTGCGAAGTACTGCTCGGTGGAGAGGCGGATCTCAGCGCGGCCGGCGCATTTTTCCCGCCGACCCTGTTGTACTGCTCACAGCCGGATGAAACGCCGGTGGTTCACGCCATTGAAGCTTTTGGTCCGGTGGCGACGCTGATGCCGTATCGCGACCGCCAGCATGCGCTGACGCTGGCGCGCGCCGGCGGCGGCAGTCTGGCGGGGACGCTGGTCACCGCCAGCGGCGAGCTGGCGCGCGAGTTTATCCTCGGCGCCGCCCGCGCCCATGGCCGTATTCAGATACTGAACGAGGCGTCCTCGGTCGAGTCAACCGGCCACGGTTCGCCGCTGCCGCAGCTGGTGCACGGCGGTCCCGGCCGCGCTGGCGGCGGAGAAGAGCTTGGCGGGCTGCGTTCGGTGAAACACTATATGCAGCGTACCGCGGTCCAGGGCAGCCCAACGATGCTGGCGACCATCGGCCAGCAGTGGGTGCGCGGCGCCCAGGTGAGCGAAGACCGCATTCACCCGTTCCGCAAATATTTCGAAGAGATTCAGCCTGGCGACAGCTTATTAACCCCGCGCCGAACCCTGACCGAAGCGGATATCGTTAACTTCGCCTGCCTGAGCGGCGATCATTTCTACGCGCACATGGACAAAATCGCCGCCGCCGAGTCGATTTTTGGCGAGCGGGTGGTCCACGGCTATTTCCTGATCTCCGCCGCGGCCGGGCTGTTCGTCGATGCCGGCGTCGGGCCGGTTATCGCCAACTATGGGATGGAAAACCTGCGCTTTATTGAGCCGGTCAAACCGGGCGACACCATTCAGGTTCGCCTGACCTGTAAGCGGAAAACGGTCAAACGTCAGCGCAGCGCCGATGAGAAAGCCACCGGCGTGGTGGAATGGGCGGTGGAGATTTTCAATCAGCACCAGCAGGCGGTGGCGCTGTATTCCATTCTGACCCTGGTGGCGCGTCAACAGGGAGATTTCCCGGCGTGATAGCGAAAAATAGATCGCTGGCGCTCTGTTGGCCGACCCTTTAGCCATTGATACAGCAATCGGTTTGCAACGGTTTCGCCCCGGGAAGTCCTTTATGTTATCTGTGGCTTCAGCGCACATTGCGCTCCCGGTTAATCGTCTGCGTTATGCCTGGCATAGCGCAGGGAGCGCACAGGGGCGGCCAGTCGCCGCCGCCCCTGTACCCCGGGCTCGGGCCAGCAAGAATGGTGAATAAATTAACGGCAGGCCGCACGGACCGTAGGCCGGGTAAGGCGTCAGCCGCCACCCGGCAAAAAAATCAGCGCACATTCTCAATGCCTCTGCGGAGGCATTTTTTACGCCCGTCTGGCAAAACTGACAAACAAGCTGGCAAAAGCAAACAAACGCCCCGGCACCGCTGGCTGGTAGCTTAAGGATGACAAAGCCGACATTCGCAGCGGCAAGAGACAACACAACAATAAGATGAGGTCACAATGGCAAATGGCTTGAAATTTTCTCCTCGTAAAACCGCGCTGGCGCTGGCCGTGGCGGTGGTTTGCGCCTGGCAATCACCGGTCTTCGCTCACGGTAGCGAAGCCCACATGGTACCGCTGGATAAAACGCTGCAGGAATTCGGCGCCGATGTGCAGTGGGATGACTACGCGCAAATGTTCACCCTGATAAAAGACGGCGCTTACGTCAAAGTAAAGCCCGGCGCCAAAACGGCGATCGTCAACGGTAAATCCCTTGACCTACCGGTGCCTGTGGTAATGAAGGAAGGTAAAGCCTGGGTTTCCGATACCTTTATCAACGATGTCTTCCAGTCCGGTCTCGATCAGACCTTCCAGGTGGAAAAGCGCCCGCACCCGTTAAACTCGCTCTCGGCGGCGGAAATCAGTGAAGCGGTGACCATTGTCAAAGCCGCGCCGGAGTTTCAGCCGAATACCCGCTTTACTGAGATTTCCTTACACGAGCCGGACAAGGCGGCGGTATGGGCCTTTGCCCTGCAGGGAACGCCGGTCGATGCTCCCCGCACTGCCGATGTGGTGATGCTCGATGGCAAACACGTCATTGAAGCCGTGGTCGATCTGCAAAACAAAAAAATCCTCTCCTGGACGCCGATCAAAGGCGCCCACGGGATGGTGCTGCTCGATGATTTTGTCAGCGTGCAGAACATCATCAATGCCAGCAGCGAATTCGCTGAGGTGCTGAAAAAGCACGGTATTACCGATCCTGGCAAAGTGGTCACCACCCCGCTCACCGTTGGCTTTTTTGATGGCAAAGATGGCCTGCAGCAGGATGCGCGTCTGCTGAAGGTGGTCAGTTATCTGGATACCGGCGACGGCAACTACTGGGCGCACCCGATTGAAAACCTGGTGGCGGTGGTCGACCTTGAAGCGAAGAAAATCATCAAAATCGAAGAAGGTCCGGTGATCCCGGTCCCAATGGAGCCCCGTCCTTATGATGGTCGCGACCGCAACGCCCCGGCGGTGAAACCGCTGGAGATAACCGAACCGGAAGGCAAAAACTACACCATTACCGGCGATACCATTCACTGGCAGAACTGGGATTTCCACCTGCGTCTTAACTCGCGCGTCGGACCAATTCTGTCAACGGTGACCTACAACGATAACGGCACAAAACGCCAGGTGATGTATGAAGGTTCCCTCGGCGGGATGATCGTCCCCTACGGCGACCCGGACGTCGGCTGGTATTTCAAAGCCTACCTCGACTCCGGCGATTACGGCATGGGCACCCTGACGTCGCCAATTGTTCGCGGTAAAGATGCGCCGTCAAATGCGGTACTGCTGGACGAAACTATCGCCGATTACACCGGCAAACCAACCACTATTCCAGGCGCGGTGGCCATATTCGAACGCTATGCCGGGCCTGAGTATAAGCACCTGGAAATGGGCAAACCCAACGTCAGCACCGAACGCCGGGAGCTGGTGGTGCGCTGGATCAGCACCGTCGGCAACTACGACTATATCTTTGACTGGGTGTTCCATGACAACGGCACCATCGGTATCGACGCTGGCGCCACCGGCATTGAAGCGGTGAAAGGCGTGCTGGCGAAGACCATGCATGACCCCAGCGCCAAAGAGGATACCCGCTACGGAACGCTGATCGACCATAATATTGTCGGCACCACTCACCAGCACATCTATAACTTCCGCCTCGACCTCGATGTGGACGGCGAGAACAACACCCTGGTGGCGATGGACCCGGAAGTGAAGCCCAACACCGCCGGCGGCCCGCGCACCAGTACTATGCAGGTGAATCAGTACACGATTGACAGCGAGCAAAAAGCGGCGCAGAAATTCGACCCGGGCACTATCCGCCTGCTGAGCAACACCAGCAAAGAGAACCGCATGGGCAACCCGGTCTCATACCAGATTATCCCTTACGCCGGCGGCACGCACCCGGCGGCGACCGGTGCCAAATTCGCCCCGGACGAGTGGATATATCATCGCCTGAGCTTTATGGATAAACAGCTGTGGGTGACGCGCTACCACCCGACAGAGCGATATCCGGAAGGGAAATACCCGAACCGTTCCGCCCACGATACCGGCCTGGGCCAGTACGCGAAGGATGATGAGTCGCTGACTAACCACGATGACGTCGTGTGGATCACCACCGGCACCACCCACGTGGCGCGCGCCGAAGAGTGGCCGATCATGCCGACCGAGTGGGCGCACGCGCTGCTCAAGCCGTGGAACTTCTTTGACGAAACCCCTACTCTGGGCGAAAAGAAAAAGTAATCTTAACCGGCGGTGAAATCCAGCAGGATCTTACCGCCTCTTCCCGGCTGGCCGGCGGCGGCAATCGCCGCCCGCCAGTCGTTCAACGCTATACGCTGGGCCGGCGGCTGGGAGGTCGTCGGCAGGCGCTGCCAGATTTCGTCGAACGCTGCCCGCCACGCCGCCACGCTGAGTGTCGGCAGCGCCTCCCGCAGATGAAACTTGCGCACCGTCGCGCTACCGCGCGTCTGGGTCAGCGGCCGCCCGGATAACAGCCCATAGGAGATCAGGGTCGACGACCCGGGCAGCACCGACAGCAGCGTATTCGCCAGTTCGCCGCCCACCGCGTCAAACACCAGATCGCTGTGCTGGCTGACCTTCTCCATCAGCGCCCGGTCGGTATCGAGGATCGGATAGATCCCGGCCTGTTCCAGGCGCGCCCGGTGCTGCGGCGAGCGAATAATCCCGCTCACCGAGCGGGCGCCCATCGCCAGCGCCCACTGCCCCAGCAGACTGGCGCAGGAGGACGATGCCGCGGTCAGCACGAGGTGTTTTCCGGCAACCGGCCAGCGCTTGAGCATCAGCATCGCCGTCAGCGGATTGATATACCCGCGGGCGGCCAGCAGATCGTCAACTGCCGGCGGCACCGGCACCAGCCAGGTCTCATCCAGATCGATAAACCGCTGCCAGGTGCCGCCCCCGCGCAGGGGCAGCACCCGCTGGCCCGCGGCCAGCCGGCTGCCGTATGGCGCGGCGACCACCTCGCCAAGGCCTTCATAGCCGGCGACGGCCGGCAGTCGGGTGCGGTGGCGATAGGCGCCGGTCACGGGGATCAGATCCGAAGGATTCACCGGGGCAAAGCGCATCCTGACCCGCACCCGTCCGCCCGCCAGCGGCGCCAGCGGCAGGCGTTTCAGGGTCAGCACGGCGGCCGGCGGCCCGTAGCGGTCATAAACAATGGCGTCGTTGAACATCGACTGGCTCCAGACAACGAAAGTCGGGATCATAGCAGATCCCGCTTCCAGTGGCTCGCACCCGCGCCAGCCCGGGTCAGCCCGGGCCGTCGCTGGCCGCCGCCAGCAACGGCACGATGATATCGCTGAGCGGCGTCGGAATGCCGTGCTGACGCCCGCGACGCTGCACCACGCCGTTACGAATATCCCACTCCAGCGGTCGGCCATTGAGGCGATCGATCATAATCGAGGTGCTTAAGTCGGCAGGCGCCCGATGAAAGCCGGCGATAATCTCCTCCGGCACGTTGTCGCTCAGGGCGGCCCCTTCCGCCCGCGCCACCTGCAGGCATTCGCGCATATAAGCCAGTCCGAGGGCAGTGATGTCCTCCCGGGCGAACATCCCGGCGCGTCGTCCGGTCAGCACCATCAGCCCGGCAACCGCGTTCTGCAACAGTTTGCGCCAGGCCACGGTGGTAAAATCAGCCGCCAGGTCCACCGCGCAGCGGGTTCCCGCCAGCGCCTGCTGCACCCGCTCTGCCCCCGGCAGATCCGGCAGCGTCAGGCGCGGCGTGGCGCGCAGCCAGACAGAGGCATCGGCATCGCGCTGCGCCGGGAACCAGACCACCGACGGCAGCACCGTCGCGCCGCCGGTCAAGGGGGCAAACTGCTGGCGCTGCTCAACGCCGTTTTGCAGCACGCACACCACGGTGTCAGGGGAACACAGGGCCGTCAGCCAGGGGGCGATGGCCTCCGTCTGGGTGGTTTTCACCGCGACAAAGACCAGGTCGAAGGGGGCGGCTATCGCCATCGGGTCGGTGTGCACCGGGCCGGGCACCACGATCTCACCCTCGTCAGTGCGCAGCACCAGCGCCGAATGGGCGGTACGCCCGCAGACCATCGGCGCCCTCCCCCTCTCAAACAGGGCGGCGGCAATCGTGGTGCCGATGGCGCCGGGACCAATTAGCGCAACCTTAGGAAATGCTGTCATGCCGAAGACCTCCTGATGATTCACCGCCCAGATTAGGCAAAGATTGCCCTCCACAGTAGCGAGAAAGACCGGAGGTCGGCAAGCGGCGCGTCGGGAAAAGCCTTTCGCCTTCCCCGACGGAGGGCTAGTAGCGCACGCAGACGGATTTGGTTTCGCACCAGCCGTCGAGCCAGTCAGGGCCGAAATCGCGGCCGGTACCAGACTGCTTCATGCCGCCGAAAGGCAGGTTGGCGTCAATCAGGGTATGGCTGTTGACCCATACCGTTCCCGCCTGCAGACGGTCGGTGTAGTTCAGGGCCTGGGTCAGATCGCGGGTCCAGACGCTGGCGGTCAGACCAAAATCGCTGTCGTTGGCCAGGCGCAGCGCCTCCTCGCCATCGGCCACTCGCACCAGGTTCACCACCGGGCCAAAAACCTCCTCACGGCTGAGACGCAGTCCGGCGTCGGGGTTTACCACCAGCGTTGGCGGAATATAGTACCCTCCCGCATCTGGTCCGGCGCTGCCGCTGATGAGCTCTGCCTTCTGCTGGCGAGCCTCTTCGAGGTAGGCCGCCACCTTGTCGCAGTGGGCCCGGGAGACCACCGGGTTGATCTGCGCCGTCTCCTGCATCCCCGGCCCCACCTGCAGCGATTTCACCGCCTGCTCGAAGCCGCTGACCAGGGTGTCAAACAGCGGCGCTTCGATGTAGATCCGCGAGCTGGCGGCGCAGACCTGCCCCTGATTGAGGAAGCTTCCGGTCATCAGCCCCTCAATAACCCACTGGGGGTCGGCGTCTTTGAGCACAATCGCCGGATTCTTGCCACCCAGCTCCAGCGTCACGCGGGTCAGGCGGTCGGCAGCCACGCGGGCAATCTGTTTCCCGGTCGCCGTCGAGCCGGTAAAGCTAACCTTCGCCACCTGCGGATGGGCGGTCAGCGCCGCGCCGCAGCCGGCGCCGCTGCCGGTGACCACGTTGAACACCCCGTCAGGAATGCCCGCCTGGGTCGCCAGCTCCGCCACCCGCAGCAGGGTCAGCGGGGTGGTTTCCGAGGGTTTGATGACGATCGAACAGCCCGCCGCCAGGGCCGGCATGACCTTCCACATGCCGATCATCAGCGGGAAATTCCACGGGACGATGCCCGCCACCACCCCGACCGGCTCTTTTTTGGTCCACGCCTGGTAACGCGCCCCTTGCGGGAACGGGATCGAAACGTCCAGCGTCCGGCCGCTGATCTTGGTGGTCAGCCCCGCGGTGTAGCGCATCCAGTTCAGGGTGCAGCCGACCTCAAAGGCGCGGGAGATGGCAATGGATTTCCCCTGCTCGAGGGTTTCCAGTTGCGCCAGCTCTTCGCCGTGCTGCTCCACCAGATCGGCAAAACGCAGCAGGATGCGTTCACGGTCAGCCGGGGTGCGCCCGACCCAGCGGCGATCGACAAAAGCGCGCCAGGCGGACATCACCGCCCGGTCGACATCCGCCGGGCTGGCGTCGGCGGTGGTGGCAATCGCCTGCCCGGTGGCCGGATCCCAGACGGTTAACCGGTTTTCGCTCTGCGCGGCGCAGGGGGCGCCGTCGATATACAGGCCATGCTGACGGTCTAAAAACTGCTGGACGCTGGCAAGCAGCGCTATCTGTGAGGTGGACATACCCTTTCCTTATTCTTCGCGGATAGTGCTTTCAGTCTATGTCTGGTTGGCGGTTGGCGCTTTTTTCTCTGTGACATTCGTTTGCGCCGCTGTGACAGTCGCCGCAATTCCGTCGTCTGCCCTCGCAGAAATGTGCCGCGGGTAATAGTTCTTTCATATACCCGCCATCGCGCCCTTGCCTGAGGCGACACAAATGCAACAATGCGGAAACATTGTTATTACAGGAGAAGGGCGAATGATGACCACGGCAGAGGGGGGGCTGGCGTATCAGCGCTGGCTGGCGACGATCAATCAGGTCTGCGGCCATTTCGCCGCCCGGCCGCTGAAGGAGAGTTTCCACGGCGAGATTGACGCCCGCTACGCCGGCAGCCTCAAGGTCAGTACCGTCACCGCCGCCGGCGTCAATCTCTACCGCACGCGCAATGAGATAAAACGCGATAACGACGCCTGGTTCTATACCGTGTTTCAGCTCGCCGGCGAAGCCATCATCGAACAGGACGATCGCCAGGTGACGCTGGCGGCAGGCGATATCACGTTAATCGACGCCGCCCGCCCATGCTCCATCGTCTGGCAGCAGACTTCGCGTCAGGCCTCGCTGCTGCTGCCGCGCCAGCGGGTGGCGCCCACAGGGGACATCACTACCGCCTGCCGGCTGGACAAATCTCTGCCAATGGTCCAGCTCAGCCAGCGACTGCTGCTGGAAAGCATGGGCGGCACGACGCTCTCCGCCAGCGAGAGCGAAGCCGCGCTGGAGGCGATCGCCTGCCTGTTGCGCCCGGTGCTGCATCAGCGCGATCCTGCCCCTTCCCGGCGGGTAAAGCAGTTTCAGAAGATTATTGCGTTAATCGATGCGTCCATTCAGTCGGAGCATCTGCGTCCGGAGTGGCTGGCCAGCGAGACGGGCATGTCGGTACGCAGCCTGTACCGGCTGTTTGCCGACCAGGGGCTGGTGGTGGCGCAGTATATTAAGAACCGGCGGTTGGATCTGTGTGCCCAGGCGTTACAGAACGTCCATGACGATGAAAAGCTGGCGGGGATCGGCTACCGCTGGGGCTTCAGCGACCACAGCCATTTCTCCACCGCCTTTAAGCAGCGCTTTGGCGTCACCCCGGGGCAATACCGCAAGCGCTGTCGCTAATTATTTGCGCAGCCACTGGCCGTTCAATCCCTGGACGTACTCCCCGGGCTGCGCGCGGGCCACCAGCTTCTGCCCGGCCATTTTCGCCACTTCATCCACCGGCAGATTGTTGTCATCCGCCAGCTGCTGGTAGCTTTCGCTGCGCGCGGCGTTAATCTGCTTTACCAGCGCCAGCGTCTCTTTATCCTGACGCAGCGGCGCGAGATAGCCGTTCAGCGTCTCCCCCACTCGTCCCTGCTGGCGCGCTTCGCTCAGGGTCAACGCCAGCGCGGGCGCGCTAAGTAAAGCCAGCGTCAGCGCCGCGGTTAACAGTCGTTTTCTCATCGTCGCCTCAGAACAAATCGCTGCGGGATTTGAGCAGGTTTTCCACATCCTTATCGACCTTGATATGGATCTCATGCTCAATTTTGACATTCATATTGATGGTGATGGGCTCTTTCGACGCCGCGATTTCGATGCGCGGCGTACAGCCGGCGAGCAGCATTGACGCCACCATGGCCAGTAACAGCTTCTTCATTTAGGTTCCTTACATGTCTTACC
The DNA here is from genome assembly GCF_021184225.1 of Klebsiella sp. KPN54798. Taxonomy (NCBI): domain Bacteria; kingdom Pseudomonadati; phylum Pseudomonadota; class Gammaproteobacteria; order Enterobacterales; family Enterobacteriaceae; genus Klebsiella; species Klebsiella sp. KPN54798. The sequence continues at coordinate 2,966,457 of NZ_CP089234.1, forward strand.
GTCCGTACAGCGCCGTACGGGCAGCGTAGCATTCTGCTCGAGCCACGCCTGTAAATTGTCGCCGAAGCGCAAACTGCGCCACAGGTCGAAAATATTCTCTTCATGAGCGTAGTTTAAATGCACGGTACTGCTTTTCCCTTCCACCCGGCTGGTGCCGTTGATGCTGGCCTTAAGCGTCAACACGCCCAGATTATCGAGGTTAATCTGCGTCCACGAGCGGGAGATTTCCATATAGCGCAGCCAGTTAATCGCCGCCCCGGCGGAGACGTTATCCGCCACCAGCGCATCGGCGGTGTCTTTATCCAGCCGCAGGGTCATCGGTCCGTCATTGCGCAGCCAGCCGTCGTGGATGATCCATTGATTATTCTCCAGCCACAGCGGCAGCGCGCCGCTCACCGCGCCGGACATGGCGAACTGTTTCACCTTGACGGCGCTGGTCAGTTCGCTGCTGGAGATATGCTGCAGGCGGATCAACGCCGGGTCGCGCTGCGGCATACGCAGCTGCAGCAGCGTCAGTTTCCCGCCTAACAGATCGACGCTGACGTCGCTGAGCTGCAGCGGATTGGCCTCGCTCCACGGCCAGGTGCCCTGCAGGTCCGCCGTCAGATTACGCGCGGTGACCTGGTTGACGATTTCGCCAATGCGCAGGGAGACCGGGCGGCGGGTGCCCAGCTGCCAGTGACCGTCGCTGAAGCGGAACGGCAGGACGAAGTCGACGCCGTTGATCTGGTTATCCGGCATCCAGGCGCTGCCGCCCTTCAGGACGCCATGGCCGCCCGCCTCAAATCCCTGCCCGGCTGCCGCCGAGAAGGCCACCTGCGCGTAGAGACTGCCTTCGCGCAGGTTCATCTTCCAGTCCGGCGGCACCAGCGGCTGGAACACCGTTAGCGACTGTTTTGGCCACCACGCCTGGCCGCGCAGCCGTTCGCCATCCCAGCGCCCGGACAGACGCACCGGACCGATAGCCTCGGCATGCAGGGCGCCGGTGAACTGGAACCACGTCGGGTCCCGACCGTCGAGGGCGAATTTCAGCGTTGAGGCCGGGAGATAGCTGCCGCCGGAGAAGGTGGTTTTGGCGGCGTCCAGCGACAGCGCGCCGGTCAAGCGCGGATGCTCAGCATCGCGCAGCCAGCGGATCGGCTGCTCGAGGGTTAGACGCGGGGTGCTGACCCGCATTGTGCCGTACTCAAGCTTATCGAAGCCGGTGGAGAGGCTGCTCAGGGTAATAGCATTGTCGCGCCACTCCCCGCTGCCCTTCACATCCCAGCGCGCCTGCATCGGGGTAAAATGTCCCTCGCCCCAGTAGCGCCACTGCCAGCGGCCGCTGTCGGGCAGAAAATCGCTCGCCTGACCGTCCAGATGCAGCGTAAAGTCGCCCATCTGCTGCTCATGGGCGCGAAGGATCGCCTGCAGGCGGCCATCGACGCCCTGCTGGGTGACCTTTACCCCGGCCAGCGGCCAGCGGATTTCGTCAATATTCAGCGCGTCGATCACCCGCCCGCGCGAACGCAGCAACGCACCGGGGTGAAAAGCCAACTGCGGGCTGATCAGCGGCCCGCTGAGCTGAGCCGGCAGCGCCGCGTATAGTATCATCTCCCCCAGCTTGGCCTCACCGGTGAGCCGCAGCGGCAGATCGCTGTTATCCATGCTCAGCTTGCCCGGACCAATATTCAGTACCGCATTGCCCTTCCCGGCATGCCCCTCGGTGAGAACATTCAGGCGACCGCTGACGATCATCTGTTCGGTGCCCTGCTGCCAGTTACCCACCGACAGCGCCACCCGCCCGCGCAGCGGATACGCCTCGTAACGGGTGCGCCAGCGGCCGTCGCTGATGGTGATCCGCTCCGGAGTGATCTCCCACGGCAGGTCCAGAATAGGCTCTACCTCACCCCGCGGGGTGACCAGCAGCTGGCCGCGATTGTGCTGCCACTCGAGCTCAGCATCGATCCATTCCGCAGTCTGCGGGAATTCGAAGGTGCCCTGCATCTGGCCGTCGACCGGCAGACCATCCGGCACCAGCGGCAGATGGAAGGTCCCCACCAGCTTCACCGGCGGCTGATCGTCAGTCAGCCGGGCGCTGAACTGGCTGACGGTGAGCGCCTGGCCGCGCAGGCGCGCCTGCAGACTCAGTTCCTTCCCGGCAAAGCCGATATCCTGCTGCGCAGGCGTTAATGACATTACCAGCCGCCCCTGCCATTTCTCCCACGGCGACAGCCGCAGATTGTCAATGGTTAACCAGCTATAGGGCAACATCGATTGCCATTCGGCAAGCGTGCGCGGTGAACCGGGAGAGGGATCGCTGGCCGGCAGTTTGCTCAGGCAGGCGCTGTTGATCTCCAACTGGCCAATATGCAGCCGCCAGCGGCTGGGACGCGAGAGACGGGCATCGGTCACCCGGGCGATTTCACAGTCGCCCACCAGATAACGCAGATCGGGGATCAGCAGGGCCGACCGCGTCAGGCGCGGGCTCTCCTGCAAAGAGATACGCGTGCCCACGGGCAGCCAGATGCCCGCCAGCGTCGGCACCCAGTGGGTTAGCGTCAACAGCAGGGTTAGCGGCAATAACACCAGAACTAACACCAGCGCGATGGCGGCTTTATATTTACCCTTCATGGGCAGTTAATATCCTGATTCAACATAAGTAAAAGCCGAAAGGCGTCCATTGTGACACGTTCGACCAGTGAGTGAAAGTTTACGGCCTGTTAAAGCATAGTTGCCAGCCGGACTCGCGGCGCGACGTTCGGCCATTATCATTTAACTGTTGTTTAAGTCGCCCCTGCCACACTCCAGCCAGACGGGAATAGCTTGCGGGAGAGGCGGTGTCGTTAATTATCTCGCTCATAGAGAGCGCACAGGACCACTATCCATGGGTATTGCTGATTGTTTTTCTGCTTACCTTCACTAAATCCTGCGCATTGGTCTCGCTGGCAATCCCCGGCACCTCCGGCCTGCTGCTGCTGGGAACATTCGCTTCCGCCAGCCTCGGACATTTCCTGTTAATGTGGTCCAGCGCCAGCCTCGGCGCCATCGGCGGATTCTGGCTATCGTGGCGGCTGGGCATTCGCTACCGTCATCGCCTCACCCATCTACGCTGGCTGACCGCCGAGCGTCTGGCCCGCAGCCGCCTCTTCTTTCAGCGCTATGGCCCGTGGGCTATCTTTTTCAGCCGCTTTCTCTCTCCCCTGAGGGCTACGCTGCCCTTCGTTAGCGGCGCCAGCAGTCTGCCGCTGTGGTCGTTTCAGCTGGCTAACGTCAGCTCCGGTCTGCTGTGGCCGCTTCTGCTGCTCGCCCCCGGCGCTTTCAGCCTCAGTTTGTGGTGAAAAAACTTTGTCTTTCAAAGAGATTCCGCAAGTCCGCGATATGCTCTAGAATTAGGATTAGCACCCTCTCATTAAACTATTTTTTAATAATTGTACGATTATTTTAAATATGCTACCGTGACGGTATAATCACTGGAGAAAAGTCTTATGAAAATCGCGGTTTATAGTACGAAGCAGTACGATAAAAAGTACCTGCAGCACGTTAATGATGCATACGGCTTTGAACTGGAATTCTTCGATTTCCTGCTGACAGCGAAGACTGCCAAAACCGCCAACGGTTGCGAAGCGGTATGTATCTTCGTCAATGACGACGGCAGCCGCCCGGTGCTGGAAGAGCTGAAGGCCCACGGGGTGAAATATATCGCCCTGCGCTGCGCCGGGTTTAACAACGTCGACCTTGAGGCGGCAAAGGAGCTTGGCCTGCGCGTCGTGCGCGTTCCAGCTTACTCTCCGGAAGCGGTCGCTGAGCATGCGATCGGTATGATGATGTCGCTCAACCGCCGCATCCACCGCGCTTACCAGCGTACCCGTGATGCCAATTTCTCCCTCGAAGGCCTCACCGGCTTCACCATGTACGGCAAAACCGCCGGGGTGATCGGCACCGGGAAAATTGGCGTAGCGATGTTGCGGATCCTTAAAGGCTTCGGCATGCGCCTGCTGGCGTTCGACCCGTACCCAAGCGCCGCCGCGCTGGAGCTGGGGGTAGAATATGTTGACCTCGCCACGCTGTACAAGGAATCGGACGTGATCTCCCTGCACTGTCCGCTGACCGACGAAAACTACCACCTGCTCAATCGCGAAGCCTTCGATCAGATGAAAGACGGGGTGATGGTGATCAACACCAGCCGCGGCGCCCTGATCGACTCCCAGGCGGCCATCGACGCCCTGAAGCACCAGAAAATTGGCGCGCTTGGGCTGGACGTTTATGAGAACGAACGCGATCTGTTCTTTGAAGACAAATCCAACGACGTGATCCAGGACGATGTCTTCCGCCGCCTCTCCGCCTGCCATAACGTGCTGTTTACCGGCCACCAGGCGTTCCTCACCGCCGAGGCGCTGATCAGCATTTCGGAGACCACTCTGGGTAACCTGCAGCAGGTCGCCAACGGCGAAACCTGTCCGAACGCCATCGTCTAATGCCTTTCCCTTTTGTGCTCCTCTCCCGGGGGGAGCACATTCAGATAATCCCCACAGATCCCCGCTGCGATACCGTTACACTGGCTTGGTTTTATTAGTTATGTGAATGTTTTGGAGTGAAAATGAACAAATTTGCGGCGCTTCTGGCGGCAGGTATGCTGCTGTCCGGCTGTGTCTATAACAGTAAAGTGTCCACCGGTGCGGAACAGCTGCAGCATCATCGTTTCGTGCTGACCAGCGTCAACGGCCAGGCGGTCAACGCCAGCGACCGGCCGCTGGAGCTGAGCTTCGGTGAGAAGATGGCTATTACGGGCAAGATGTATGTATCCGGCAATATGTGCAACGGCTTTAGCGGGGAAGGTAAAGTGTCGGACGGCGAGCTGAAGGTCAAATCGCTGGCGATGACCCGGATGCTGTGCCACGACGCCCAGCTCAATACCCTGGATGCGACGATCGACAAGATGCTGCGCGAGGGTGCGCAGGTCGATCTGACGGAAAACCAGTTGACGCTGGCGACCGCCGACCAGACGCTGGTCTATAAGCTCGCCGACCTGATGCACTAGCCGGCGTTGAGGTGCCGCTGACGCTGCCCCGCGACGGGGCCGCTGTTAGTAGCCGCAGCTGCCGCCCGCCAGCGCCTGCTCGCTGCAGCGTTTGCCGTTCGGCAGCGCGCACATGCCAATCGCCGAACCATCGAGCTGACGAGCCACCGATAACGAGCCGCCTATCATGGCGCAGTTGGCCTGACCGGCGTCGCTCATCGCCGCCCGCATTCCCGGCGTGACGTGCGCCGCCGTGGCCTGCTGAACGGGTTCACTACTGCACGCGGACAGCAACAGCGCCGCACATCCTACTAACATCGCAGCTCGCATTCTCTCTCCCCTCGGAAACGTCTTAAAAAAGCAAACCCCAGAATAATAGGCAGCGTGGCGGGCGGCGTCGAGAGGGGAAGTACGTATTTATGCGCCTCATTAACATTTTCTAGCAAATTTTCGCCTAAAGCTTGATCTGCCTCGGCCATGTCGCCCGGCGCAGGTGGTTCCTCTCCCGGCAGGCAGCCATTTTCTCCGCGAACCACGCAAAATATTGATCTGGTCACGGGTACCCGGCGCATTGAGGACACAAATGCAAAAATGGCGGGGTCAGCGGTTTGCTAAACTACCCCTTATATAATTACAGGGCGCGTCGCGGTTTCACGCGTCCATTCTTTTGCGCAATGTAAGGGTGTCTTCATATGATTACGATTGATGGTAATGGCGCGGTCGCTTCCGTCGCGTTTCGCACCAGTGAAGTTATCGCCATCTACCCGATCACGCCCAGTTCAACGATGGCGGAACAGGCTGACGCCTGGGCCGGCAATGGGCTGAAAAACGTCTGGGGCGATGTTCCCCGCGTGGTCGAAATGCAGTCGGAGGCGGGCGCCATTGGCGCCGTACATGGCGCGCTGCAGACCGGCGCCCTCTCCACCTCCTTTACCTCATCGCAGGGCCTGCTGCTGATGATCCCCACCCTGTACAAACTGGCCGGCCAGCTGATGCCGTTTGTGCTGCACGTCGCCGCCCGCACTGTCGCTACCCATGCGTTGTCGATCTTCGGCGACCATTCCGATGTCATGGCCGTCCGCCAGACCGGGTGCGCCATGCTGTGCGCCAGCAGCGTCCAGGAAGCGCAGGATTTCGCGCTGATCTCGCATATCGCCACCCTGCAAAGCCGGGTGCCGTTTATTCATTTCTTTGATGGTTTCCGTACTTCGCACGAAATCAACAAAATCGCCCCGCTGGCGGATGACACTATTCGCGCCCTGCTGCCGCAGGATAAGATCGCTGAGCATCGCCAGCGCGCGCTCAATCCGGAACACCCGGTGATCCGCGGAACCTCGGCCAACCCCGACACTTACTTCCAGTCCCGGGAGGCCACCAATCCGTGGTACGACGCGGTGTATGACCATGTCGAGAAAGCGATGGACGATTTCGCTGCCGCCACCGGCCGTCAGTACAAACCGTTTGAGTTTTACGGCCACCCGCAGGCAGAGCGCGTGATCTTCATTATGGGCTCGGCCATCGGCACCTGCGAAGAGGTGGTCGATGAGTTGCTGAGTCGCGGCGAGAAAGTCGGCGTGCTAAAAGTCCGCCTCTATCGCCCGTTCTCCGCCGCCCACCTGCTGGCGGCGCTGCCGGAAAGCGCCCGCGCGGTTGCCGTACTGGATCGCACCAAAGAACCCGGCGCGCTTGCCGAACCGCTTTACCTCGACGTGATGACCGCCCTGGCGGAAGCCTTTAACCGCGGCGAGCGCGAGACGCTACCGCGCACTATCGGCGGCCGCTACGGTCTCTCCTCCAAGGAGTTTGGTCCGGAATGCGTGCTGGCGATATTCAGTGAACTGCAGGCCGCCCAGCCGAAGCCGCGCTTTACCGTCGGGATCTATGATGACGTGACCAACCTGTCGCTGCCGCTGGGCGAAAATACCCTGCCGGCAGAGGCCAAGCTCGAGGCCCTGTTCTACGGCCTCGGCAGCGACGGCAGCGTGTCAGCCACCAAAAACAACATCAAAATCATCGGCAACTCGACCCCATGGTTCTCCCAGGGCTATTTTGTCTATGACTCGAAGAAAGCGGGCGGCCTCACCGTCTCGCATCTGCGGGTCAGCGAAAAACCGATTCGTTCATCGTATCTGATTTCGCAGGCTGATTTCGTCGGCTGCCACCAGCTGCAGTTTATCGATAAATACCAGATGGCCGAGCGGCTGAAGCCCGGCGGCATTTTCCTGCTCAACACGCCGTACAGCGCCGATGAGGTCTGGTCCCGCCTGCCCCAGGAAGTCCAGGCCACCCTGAATCAGAAAAAAGCGCGTTTTTACGTGGTCAACGCGGCAAAGATCGCCCGCGAATGCAGCCTCGGGGCGCGCATTAATACCGTGATGCAGATGGCCTTTTTCCATTTAACCCAGATCCTGCCGGGTGATAGCGCGCTGGCGGAACTGCAGGCAGCCATCGCCAAAAGCTACAGCAGCAAAGGTCAGGAGCTGGTGGAGCGCAACTGGCAGGCGCTGGCCCTGGCCCGTGAATCACTGGCGGAAGTACCGCTCCAGCCGGTGAACGCCAGCAGTCCGAACCGCCCGCCGGTGGTCTCCGACGCCGCGCCGGATTTCGTCAAAACGGTTACCGCCGCGATGCTGGCCGGCCTCGGCGATGCGCTGCCGGTCTCTGCCCTGCCGCCGGACGGCACCTGGCCCATGGGCACCACCCGCTGGGAGAAACGCAACATCGCCGAAGAGATCCCCATCTGGAAGGAAGCGCTGTGTACTCAATGCAACCACTGCGTCGCCGCCTGCCCGCACTCGGCGATCCGCGCCAAAGTGGTCGCCCCGGAAGAGATGGAGAACGCCCCTGCCAGCCTGCATTCGCTGGATGTGAAATCCCGCGATATGCGCGGGCAGAAATACGTTCTGCAGGTCGCCCCGGAAGACTGCACCGGCTGCAACCTGTGCGTCGAAGTGTGTCCGGCGAAAGACCGCCAGAACCCGGAGATCAAGGCCATCAATATGATGTCCCGCCTGGAGCATGTGGAAGAGGAGAAGGTCAATTACGAGTACTTCCTCAACCTGCCGGAAATCGACCGCAGCAAACTGGAGCGCATTGATATTCGCACCTCACAGCTGATCAGCCCGCTGTTTGAATACTCCGGCGCCTGCTCGGGCTGTGGCGAAACGCCGTATATCAAACTGCTGACCCAGCTGTACGGCGACCGAATGCTGATTGCCAACGCCACCGGCTGCTCCTCCATTTACGGCGGCAACCTGCCCTCGACACCGTACACTACCGACGCCAACGGCCGCGGCCCGGCGTGGGCCAACTCGCTGTTTGAGGATAACGCCGAATTCGGGCTCGGCTTCCGCTTGACCGTCGACCAGCATCGCCAGCGCGTGTTGCGCCTGCTGAGCGAATTCGCCGACAAGCTGCCGGCAGAGCTGAACGCGGCGCTGCACGCCGAGGCGACGCCGGAAGTTCGCCGCGAACAGGTGGCGGCCCTGCGTCAGGCGCTGGCCGGCGTGGCGGGAGCTGAAGAGCTGCTGACCGATGCCGACGCGCTGGTGGAGAAATCCGTCTGGCTGATCGGCGGCGACGGCTGGGCTTACGATATCGGCTTCGGCGGCCTGGACCATGTACTGAGCCTGACGGAAAACGTCAATATTCTGGTGCTGGACACCCAGTGTTACTCCAACACCGGCGGGCAGGCGTCAAAAGCCACCCCGCTGGGAGCAGTGACTAAGTTTGGCGAGCATGGCAAACGCAAGGCGCGTAAAGATCTGGGCGTCAGCATGATGATGTACGGTCATGTTTATGTGGCGCAAATTTCGCTGGGCGCGCAGCTGAACCAGACGGTAAAAGCGATTCAGGAAGCGGAAGCCTATCCGGGGCCATCGCTGATCATCGCCTATAGCCCTTGCGAAGAGCATGGCTACGATCTGGCGCTCAGCCACGACCAGATGCGTCAGCTGACCGCCACCGGCTTCTGGCCGCTCTACCGCTTCGACCCGCGTCGGGCGGAAGAAGGCAAGATCCCGCTGGCGCTGGACTCCCGCCCGCCGTCAGACGCCCTGGCTGAGACGCTGCTCAATGAGCAACGCTTCCGTCGCCTGAACGCCCAGCAGCCGGAAGTGGCGGAGCAACTGTGGAAAGACGCCGCCGCCGATCTGCAGAAGCGCTATGACTTCCTCGCCCAGCTGGCTGGCAAAGCGGAGAAATCGCCAAGCGAAGGTTAACCGCCCCGTCACCTTTGTCCATAAAAAAAGCCCGAACACAACGTTCGGGCTTGTCGTTTTACCGATAAACAACATCATTCCGCAGAATGAGACGGCAACAATAAATTATTGGCATGACAATAAAGGCATATAACGCGCAAATAATACGTGATTAGCCCGGGCATGTATAATTTTTATTTTGTATATTATCTATAAATGCATTCAGCATAATTATCACCATTTCATTGGTATTATTTATTTTAGATTTTACTTATATCGTAACAATTGAGTCTTACCGGATCTCAGACCGCTCCTTTAGCATGAGTTCACTTCCCACCCGGAAGTTAAAACATAAAAACAGTTAAAGGAATTTCTTCATGAAAAGAAAAGTACTGGCCCTCGTTATTCCGGCTTTATTAGCCGCCGGTGCCGCGCATGCGGCGGAAATTTATAATAAAGACGGGAATAAATTAGATCTCTATGGCAAGGTAGATGGTCTGCATTATTTCTCCAGCGACTCGAAAAAAGACGGCGATCAAACTTATTTACGTTTTGGCTTTAAAGGCGAAACCCAGATCAACGATATGCTTACCGGCTATGGCCAGTGGGAATATAACGTTCAGGCCAACAACACCGAGACCTCCAGCGATCAGGCGTGGACCCGTCTGGCATTCGCCGGTATCAAAGTGGGCGATTACGGCTCCTTCGACTACGGTCGTAACTACGGCGTGCTGTACGACGTTGAAGGCTGGACCGATATGCTGCCGGAGTTCGGCGGCGACTCCTACACCTATGCGGATAACTTTATGGCAGGCCGCGCCAACGGCGTCGCAACCTACCGCAACAGCGATTTCTTCGGTCTGGTGGAGGGTCTGAACTTCGCCCTGCAGTATCAGGGCAAAAACGAAGGCCAGAACGCGCAGGATATCAACGTCGGCACCAATAACCGCAGCAGCGACAGCGATGTTCGCTTCGACAATGGCGATGGTTTCGGCCTCTCCACTTCCTACGACTTCGGCATGGGCATCAGCGCGGCGGCAGCTTACACCTCGTCTGACCGTACTAACGATCAGATGACCCAGACCAACGCGCGCGGCGATAAAGCGGAAGCATGGACCGCCGGCCTGAAGTACGACGCCAACGATATCTACCTGGCGGCCATGTACTCTGAAACCCGCAATATGACCCCGTACGGCAATGACGGCGTGGCCAATAAAACGCAAAACTTCGAAGTCACCGCGCAGTATCAGTTCGACTTCGGCCTGCGTCCGGCCATCTCCTACCTGCAGTCCAAAGGCAAAGATCTGTACAATAACGGCCGCTATGCCGATAAAGATCTGGTCAAATATATGGACGTTGGCGCGACCTATTACTTCAACCGTAATATGTCCACCTATGTTGATTACAAAATCAACCTGCTGGATGGTAACGACAAATTCTACGAAGACAACGGTATCTCTACCGATAACATCGTCGCCCTGGGCCTGGTTTACCAGTTCTGATGCGCCTGCCCGCCGGTTCCGGCGGGCTTTCCCCCTCCCGCCTCGCTGCAGATAAAACAAAACGCTATATCTCGCGGACTAAAATAGCCGTCCGTTTAATGATATAGTCATGGCCTGTCAGTGCTTGCCCGAGGACGTCCATCATGCACCACCATCCGGTAAAATCTTCCCGAATTATCTCCGTCGCCTACGATGACGCCTCCGCCACACTGGAAATCTATTTCTATCACCAGCCGCCATTACAATATACCGGGGTCCCACCGCGTATTTTTCATGATTTTTTACAGGTGGTGTCAAAAGGCCGGTATTATGATGGGGTGATCAAAGGAAAATTTCCCGAACGCAAGCTACGTTAATGTCAAAGTGTGACTGCGGTCATGATACAAAACGTGCCCTAATACCGTACAATATGAAGGGATACTAAAACAGGAGGTTTTATGAGCAGAATGATTCTTGTCCCTATCGATATCTCTGATAAAGAATTTACTGAACGCATTATCAGTCACGTTGAATCGGAAGCGCGGATTGACGACGCCGAGGTGCATTTCCTCACCGTGATCCCTTCTCTGCCCTATTATGCCTCACTGGGAATGGCCTATACCGCTGAGCTTCCCGGCATGGACGAGCTGCGTGAGGGTTCTGAAACGCAATTGAAAGAGATCGCGAAGCAGTTCTCCATCCCGGAAGACCGGATGCATTTTCACGTCGCGGAAGGATCGCCAAAAGATAAAATCCTTGCGCTGGCCAAGTCGCTGCCAGCCGACCTGGTGATCATCGCTTCGCACCGGCCGGATATCACAACTTATCTGCTGGGCTCCAACGCCGCCGCGGTGGTTCGTCACGCCGAGTGCTCGGTACTGGTGGTCCGCTAACGCCGCAGCCCGCCGCCCGGCGGGCTTTTTATTTCCGCATCAGCCGCCCCCGCCTGGATGCTCGCTGCCGAAAGTGCCGGAAAGATGCTGACATTCCGCCCCTGAATCCGTACCATACACGCCACGGTTGCCTGTCAAACCTCAATAATTGCTACGCGCCAGCGCCACGTTGTTCAGCGGCTGGCAGAATGCGTGCTCTTCTGATGCCACACTATGAATTGAGCCACTATTACATGCTGCAAAACCAAGAAATCAGTAAAAAAGAAAAGTACAACATCGATAAGCTGCAGAAACGTCTGCGCCGCAACGTCGGTGAGGCGATTGCCGACTTCAATATGATTGAAGAGGGCGACCGCATTATGGTTTGTCTTTCAGGCGGCAAGGACAGCTATACCATGCTGGAGATCCTGCGCAATCTGCAGAAAAGCGCGCCCATCTCCTTCTCGCTGGTGGCGGTGAACCTCGATCAGAAGCAGCCAGGGTTCCCGGAGCATATTCTGCCGGCGTATCTGGAGCAGCTGGGGGTTGAATACAAGATTGTCGAAGAGAACACCTACGGCATCGTCAAAGAGAAGATCCCGGAAGGAAAAACCACCTGCTCGCTGTGCTCTCGCCTGCGTCGCGGCATCCTCTATCGTACCGCCACCGAGCTTGGGGCGACCAAGATCGCCCTCGGCCATCATCGCGACGATATCCTGCAGACGCTGTTTTTGAATATGTTCTACGGCGGCAAAATGAAAGGGATGCCGCCGAAGCTGATGAGCGACGACGGCAAACACATCGTCATCCGCCCGCTGGCCTACTGCCGGGAAAAGGACATCGAGCGCTTCTCCCAGGCCAAAGGCTTCCCGATTATTCCGTGCAACCTGTGCGGTTCGCAGCCAAACCTGCAGCGCCAGGTGATCGCCGATATGCTCCGCGACTGGGACAAGCGTTATCCTGGGCGCATTGAAACCATGTTCAGCGCGATGCAGAACGTGGTGCCTTCGCACCTGAGCGACGTCAATCTGTTTGATTTTAAAGGCATCACCCACGGCTCAGAGGTGGTGGATGGTGGCGATCTGGCGTTTGACCGGGAAGATATTCCCCTGCAGCCCGCCGGCTGGCAGCCGGAAGAAGAAGACGCCCGTCTCGATGAGCTGCGTCTGAACGTAGTGGAAGTGAAATAACCCTCACGCGTCTCAGGCAGCCGCCTGAGACGCACTCTCCTGCCCTTACTTCAGCAGTCGTACGCGGCAGGATTTACCTTTGATCTTGCCATTTTGTAACTGCTTATACGCCTTCTGCGCCATATTCTGGCGGATCGCCACATAGACGTGGGCCGGGTGGACGGTAATTTTGCCGATATCGGCACCATCAAAGCCCATATCCCCGGTCAGGGCTCCCAGCACATCTCCCGGGCGCATTTTCGCCTTTTTCCCGCCGTCGATACACAGCGTCGCCATCTCCGCCGTCAGCGGCGCGATGGTGTTGCCCGTCGGCGCCGGCAGCCAGTTCAGGGAAAGCTGCAGCATGTCGGCCAGAATAGTGGCGCGCTGCGCCTCTTCCGGCGCACAGAAGCTGATGGCCAGCCCTTGTTCACCGGCGCGGGCGGTACGGCCGATGCGGTGAACATGCACCTCCGGATCCCAGGCCAGCTCGAAATTCACCACCAGCGCCAGGGATTTGATGTCCAGACCGCGGGCAGCGACGTCGGTCGCCACCAGAACCCGGACGCTGCCGTTAGCGAAGCGCACCAGCGTCTGATCGCGATCGCGCTGCTCAAGGTCACCATGCAGCGACAAGGCGCTCTGCCCGGCGGCGTTGAGCGCATCGCAGACCGCCTGGCAATCGCGTTTGGTATTGCAGAACACCACGCAGGATGCGGGCTGATGCTGGCTGAGCAGGCGCTGCAGCAGGGCAATCTTACCGTGGCGGGAAACCTCAAAGAACTGCTGTTCAATCGCCGGGAGCGCGTCGACAGTGTCGATCTCAATGGTCTGCGGATTGCGCTGCACCCGGCCGCTGATCGCCGCGATTGCCGCCGGCCAGGTAGCAGAAAACAGCAGCGTCTGCCGGTCAGCCGGTGCGAAGCGGATCACCTCATCAATGGCATCGCTAAAGCCCATATCGAGCATGCGGTCCGCTTCGTCCATCACCAGGGTCTGCAGCGCGTCAAGGGAGACCGTTCCCTTCTGCAGATGATCGAGCAGACGGCCCGGGGTGGCGACGATAATATGCGGGGCATGCTGCAGGGAATCTCGCTGGGCGCCAAAGGGCTGCCCGCCGCAGAGCATCAGAATCTTGATGTTCGGCAGGCAGCGCGCCAGGCGGCGCAGCTCGCCGGCGACCTGATCGGCCAGCTCGCGGGTCGTGCACAACACCAGCGACTGGGTCTCGAAGCGCGCCGGATCGATATGCTGCAGCAGACCCAGCCCAAATGCGGCCGTTTTTCCGCTGCCGGTTTTTGCCTGCACGCGCACATCTTTCCTCCCGAGGATCGCCGGCAGGGCGGCGGCCTGAACCGGGGTCATCGACAGATAACCCAGCTCGTTAAGGTTGGCTAATTGGGCGGCAGGTAAAACAGTCAGGGTAGAAAAAGCGGTCACAATGTATTCTCGTATTAAAAGGCAGACAATCTGCAGGCGCGTATCCTCGCAGATCTCCGCGCCTGATGCGACAATTTAATCGGCTCTTCGTCAGGCGGCGGATCGGGCTGGGGCTGCGGACGCGGTCGTGGATCGGGTAAAGGAGCCGGATCGTTCGGCTCGGGCGAGATAGGGATAGACTGGGCTGTCAGCTCTGAAGCGTAATACATAGAGGCCTCCCGGAGAGTGATACGGGCGTACCCGCAGGCGTCAACGGCCAGAAACCGTCGGGTGTCTTAGTAAGGGTAGAAGCTGGTCCGGAGAGCGCAAAAAAAAAGCCGACTCAACAAAGCCGGCGTCGTACGAATCAATTGTGCTATGCAGTAATTCAAAAAAGGAAGTAAGACAATATGGAGCGCAACGCCCATCGCTTGACGTTGCATTCACCTGCGAGAGAGATATTGCCCTGAATGGGTAGATGGTTTATTGATTTCGCTCAAACATTGCCGGGTTTTCCCGGCACTACAGCCGCTAAAAGGCGATTCTTTACAGCCATTTACTGCGATGTAACCACCACGCAACACCACCGATGACAACGACTAACATCAAGCAGAAAAGGCTAAACCCCAGATGCCAGCTGTTGCCAGGGATCCCGCCGAGGTTGACGCCGAACAGGCCGGTTAAAAAGGTGCTGGGTAGAAACACCATCGCCATCAATGACATGGTATAGGTCCGCCGCGCCAGCGACTCCTGCATAATCTGGGCGATCTCGTCGCTCATGATCGCCGTCCGCGCGATACAGCTGTCGATCTCATCCAGACCGCGCCCCAGCCGCTCGGCGATATCCTGCATTCGCCGCCGCTGATCGTCACTCATCCACGGCAGCCGCTCGCTGGCCAGCCGGGCATAAACGTCGCGCTGCGGCGCCATATAGCGGCGCATCACAATCAGCTGCTTACGCAGCAGCGCGAGAAATCCGCGCGGCGGCACCTGCTGATCGAGCAGGTCGTCTTCCAGGTCGATAATGCGATCGTGCAGTTGTTCGATAAACTCGCTGGCATGATCGGTCAACGCATCGCAGACCTCCACCAACCAGCTGCCGCCGTCCGTCGGGCCATTACCTTCCTTCAGGTCGCCCAGCACATCGTCCAGCGCCAGCACTTTGCGCTGACGAGTGGAGACGATCAGCCGCTCATCCATATACAGGCGCATCGCCACCAGCTGGTCGGGCCGCTCATCGGTACTGCCGTTGATACAGCGCAGGGTGATCAGCGCCCCGTCACCGATCCGCGTCACCCGCGGCCGGGTGCTCTCCCCCGCCAGGGCATCGCGTACGTTATTGGGCAGCAACGGGGTGGCCGCCAGCCAGTCGGCGCTGTCGCTATGGGTATAGTTGAGATGCAGCCAGCAAGGCTTGTCTTTGTCGATAATATCGTCATCGGCGAGCGGCTTAACGCCCCCCTGCCCGTCGAGCACCCACGCGAAGATCGCGTCCGGTATCTGCAACTCCGAGCCTTTAATCGCGTCCACTCAACCTCCGTTAATCCATATCTGCTAAATTACGCGCCTTCTCTATAAGGTACGCGAAAGCGCGCATTCTTGCTTTTAATGACCCGGAAATACAGGCCTAGTCGCTTCATTGAAAAGCGCTTTCGCCCCCGGTCGCGGCGCTCCCCTCATTTAACGTTAAAACTTAGTGAAATCAAGTTCTTCACGATTCAACACATACAGAGCGACGTTTTGCCGTTTATTTTGCAACTTCTTGCTGTATTATGCTGTTTATTGCGTTAATTTGCGGAGTCAATGGCCATGCATAAGCTCGCCAGGCAAAAACATATTCTCGACAGGCTTAGCGAAACCGGTCAGCTGAGCATCAGCGAACTGGTTGCAGAGTTGCAGGTGTCGGCCGATACCATTCGCCGCGATCTGAGCGACCTGGAACAACAGGGCGTGCTGCAGAAAAGCCACGGCGGGGCCATCGCCCTTAACGTCCCGGCCATGACGCGCCAGGGCAGAAACGCTCTTCTCACCCAGACCAAGCAGCGCCTGGGTCAGCAGGTCGCCGCGCGCATTCCCTCTGGCTCGACGCTGTTTCTCGACGCCGGAAGCACGCTGCTGGCGGTGGCAGCCCAGCTGAAAGGGCCGTTGACCGTGATCACGGCTTCTCTGGATATCGCTCAGCTGTTCAGCGACCGTGCCGATATCCAGCTGATCCTGCTTGGCGGCCAGTGGGATAGTAAACAACGGCTGTTCGCCGGCAGCGCCACCCTGTCGCTGGTCACCCGCTACCGGGCCGATATCGCCATTCTCGGTGCCTGCGCGCTCCATGCCGGGCTGGGGCTGAGCGCCAGCCAGGAAGCTGATGCCGACGTTAAACGCGCCATGCTGGCCGCCAGCGCCGAGCACTGGCTGGTGGCGGACCATACCAAACTCAACCGCTGCGAACCGTGGCGGGTGGCCGGGCTCAGCGACATTCACCATCTTTTTCTTGATCGTCCCTGGGCTGAGCTGGGGGATGATCCCGTCCTCTCTGTACATATTGCTGACGCTTAACAACGTGGAGAACCTGATGAGTAACAACACGATAAATATCGCCCTGATTGGCTACGGATTCGTCGGTAAGACCTTCCACGCGCCGCTTATCCGTTCGGTGCCGGGGCTGAACCTGGCGTTCGTCGCTTCCCGCGATGAAGAGAAGGTCAAACGCGACCTGCCGGACGTCACGGTGATCGCCTCCCCGGAAGCAGCGGTCCAGCATCCGGACGTTGACCTGGTGGTCATCGCCTCCCCTAACGCCACGCACGCCCCGCTGGCCCGCCTGGCGCTGAACGCCGGCAAACATGTGGTGGTGGATAAGCCCTTTACCCTCGATATGCAGGAGGCCCGGGAGCTGATCGCCCTGGCGGAGGAGAAACAGCGTCTGCTCTCCGTCTTCCATAACCGCCGCTGGGACAGCGACTATCTCGGGATCCGTCAGGTGATTGAGCAAGGCACCCTCGGCGCGGTGAAACACTTCGAGTCGCATTTCGACCGCTTCCGCCCGGAAGTCCGCGTCCGCTGGCGCGAGCAGAACGTCCCGGGCAGCGGCTTGTGGTTCGACCTGGGGCCGCACCTGATCGACCAGGCGCTGCAGCTATTTGGTTTGCCGCAGTCGGTGCAAGGTAACATAGCCACCCTGCGCGACGGCGCGGAGATCAACGACTGGGCGCATGTGGTATTAAACTACCCGGCGCATAAAGTGATCCTGCACTGCAGCATGCTGGTCGCGGGCGGCTCGTCGCGCTTCACCGTGCACGGCGATAAAGGTAGCGTTATCAAAGCGCGGGCCGACCAACAGGAGAGCCAGCTGCTGGCGGGCGTGGTACCGGGCAGCGCCGGCTGGGGCCAGGATGACGACCCGCTGGTTATCTATGATGCCTCGCTGCAGGCCCACGCGCAGGCTACCCCGCAGGGCGATCAGCGCCAGTACTATATGCTGATCCGCGATGCGCTGAAGGGCCAGATCGCCAATCCGGTGCCGCCGGTGGAAGCGCTGGCGGTGATGGCCGTTCTGGAAGCGGCGGTGCGCTCTGCTGAAAGTGGTATGGTGCAGACCCTGGACCTGTCCGACGACGAGCGCAACACGCTGCGCTAATCCGCCCTGTTCTCCGGTTACCTGCGCGGCCCGCAGGTAACCGCTACTTTTGCGCCACCTTAGAAAAAATCACTATCTATCCGCAGATTAACATTGCTTTATCCTGCTCCATGGCGCAAAGCACCGCTGGAAATTTCAGCCAATTGGGAGGAGGATAGAATGCAGATCGATCGTAATGAGAAAGAGGTTGCTGACGCTGTGGACGCGGCAACCGTACTACCGGACAGGAGAAGCGCATGTATTACACGTTAGGAGATACCACTCTCCATTTTTATCGCTATCAGTGCAAATTTTACGTCGCCCACTGGGAAGGGGGTAACGTGATGAGCGAAAAATTTAAATCGTTTATCGAACAGATCACTGAGAAGACCGGGCTGGATGCGAAACGCGTCGAGACCGCCGCGCGCGATTATTTTACTAACGTGGATTAACAGGCAGTGCTGTTCGTAAGAGACAAGCTGCTGCGGTAGCCGCGCAGGCTAACCCCACCTTTCACCGCCAGGACGCCTCGCGCCGCCTGGCGGCTTCTCTATTCTGCCAGCATTAAACGGTAGTCAGTTTTGCCAGAATGGCGGCGAAGGCGTCATTAACCTTATCGCCGGCGAGCAGTTTTTTACGCAACGTGAAGCTTCTGCCGCTGGAACGGATCAGCAGTCGGACTTTCGCATCATTATTGCTGCGTTCAACTACGGCAACATCCCGCAAGGGAATAACGTAGGTATCGGCATAGAGCCCCGGCGTAAATATCATCGACTCGCCGCTCACGCCAATCACCACCCGATTTTGCAGACGATAGCCATTGCACAGCGCAACAATACCAGCGGCAATAAATACTCCGCCTATCCCCATGCCAATCATTAAAATAATGATCCCGGCGATGAGCGCCAGCGCCCCTTGGGGATAAAAGCCTGAGGCATTAAAGGTTAATAGCTGCTGGTTATCAGCCTCGCCCACTGCCGTGGTTGATCGCCAGGGCGTAAATCCGGCGTTAATCCGCGTTTGCAAGCTGAACAGACTACCCACCAGAAAGATCACGCTGGCGGGCACCATCACGATACCGCCAACAAACGCCAGGACGATGGCCAGATAAGGGTAGCGGCCTGACAGCATTATGCTGATCGCCTGAACCACCACGGCAATAAACAGGGCCAGCACCAGCCAGGACCACATGCTGTCCACCCCACGATGGAAATTCAGTTGTCCTTCATCGAGTAATAAATTACGCGCGACAAAACAGATAATAATATTGACGAACAGGCCTATCCAGGCCAGCTTGTGCACATGCTTCATACCCTACTCCATTATGGTTTTTACTATTCCATTTCCAGGCATTATTAAATACAGTCTCAATGCCGGCTGGATAGTAGCAAAGCGGTACGCAAGATCAATAAAAAGCGCGCGGTCTCCTCACATTCTAATTTATATTCAGCGTGATATTGTTAGTTATCATTTATCGTAATTATATAAACCATCCTATATATTGGCGCTATATATTTTCAGCGCAATAATATCGCCCTGCCGCCAGGCAGGGCGTCGCAGATTAACGCTCCTCAAGCGCCGCCACCGGCGCCGGCGCGCTTTTCCTGCGCAGCAGATAGCCTGCAGCAAGGATCAGCAGCCATACCGGGATCAGGCAGACGGAGATGCGGATGTCCGGGATCAGATACATCACCCCGAGGATCGCGGCGAGAAACAGCAGACACAGCCAGTTTGTCAGGGGATAGGCGAAACTCTGGAAAGCCGTTACCTTCCCCGCCCGCTGCATGGCGCGGCGGAACTTAAGATGAGTGATGCAGATCATCGCCCAGTTGATGACCAGGGCGGCCACCACCAGGGCCATCAGCAGGGCAAAGGCTTTCCCGGGCATCACATAGTTAATCACCACGCAAAGCGCCGTGGCGACGGCGGATACCGCCAGGGCGGTCAATGGGATCCCGCGGTGGTTCACCCGCAGCAGCGCACGCGGGGCGTTGCCCTGCTGAGCCAGGCCGAACAGCATCCGGCTGTTGCAGTAGACGCAGCTGTTGTAGACCGACAGCGCGGCGGTGAGCACCACCAGATTGAGGGCGTTGGCCACAATATTGCTGTCAATGGCGTGAAAGATCAGCACAAAGGGGCTTCCCCCTTCCACGACGTTCCGCCACGGGTAGAGTGACAGCAGGACCGCCAGCGACCCCACGTAAAACAGCAGAATACGGTAGATCACCTGGTTGGTGGCTTTGGGAATGGTTTTATGCGGTTCGTCGGCTTCCGCCGCGGTGATCCCCACCAGCTCAAGCCCGCCGAAGGAGAACATGATCACCGCCATGGCCATCACCAAGCCCGTGATGCCGTTAGGGAAAAATCCCCCGTCCTGCCACAGGTTGGCCACCGTCGCCGCCGGGCCGCCGTGACCGCTAAATAACAGATAGCAGCCAAAGGCGATCATGCTGATGATGGCGGCCACTTTGACAATCGAGAACCAGAACTCCAGCTCGCCATACACTTTGACGTGCGTCAGGTTGATGGCGTTGATCGCCACGAAGAAGATCGCCGCCGACAGCCAGGTGGGTACCTCCGGCCACCAGTACTGAATATAGATCCCCACCGCCGTCAGCTCCGCCATGCTTACCAGCACGTACAACACCCAGTAATTCCAGCCGGACATAAACCCGGCGAAGGGCCCCCAGTAACGGTTGGCGAAATGGCTGAACGACCCCGCCACCGGCTCCTCTACCACCATTTCGCCAAGCTGACGCATGATAAAGAAAGCGATAACCCCGGCGATGGCGTACCCCAGCAGGACCGACGGGCCTGCCATACGGATCGTTTGCGCGATACCTAAAAACAGTCCGGTGCCGACCGCCCCCCCGAGGGCGATCAACTGGATGTGGCGGTTTTTTAACCCGCGTTTTAACTGATGCTCTTGCTGCGTTGTCATCTCTGACCTGCCCCTGTCTGTAAAAAGTCACGTTCGCCGGTAGCAACTTTCAGGCCAGCGGAGCGCCTTGCAGCGTCAGACAAAAATTAATTAATTGAAATATATTCAAATATTCTTTTCAAATCAGTTCCGGTAGCTGGTCATGTCGGCGCCGACCTGGCGCATCACACGCGAAAACTGGCCAGATAACGCACAGATCATGAGAAAAAGAGCGGATTAATGCATGAACCCGACCCGTTTTGGTGCATCCGGTTTGCCGCCGTCCGCTCAGGCTTCACGCCAGGCAAAAAACTGTTAGGCTGGTAGCCACTTTTACGTTCCGCTAGTGGCCACTATGTACAACATCGACGACTATGATCTGAAAATACTTACCCTGCTGCAGGCCAATGGCCGTTTAACCAATCAGGAGCTGAGCGAGCTTATCGGCCTGTCCGCTTCCCAGTGTTCGCGCCGCCGTATCGCCCTTGAACAGGCACAGCTTATCCTCGGCTACCATGCGCGTCTGGCGCCGGATGCAGCCGGGCAGGAGATGCTTGGCCTGATTGAGGTGCGTCTGCTGAATCACACCCCGCAATGCGTGGAGAGCTTTCATCAGATGCTCAGTGAAGTGGACGCCATTCTGGACGCCTGGAAAACCACCGGCGACGCCGATTATCTGCTGCGGGTAACGGTCCCGGACCTGCCCGGTCTGAGCCATTTGATCAGCCATATTCTGGCGCAAAACAAAGGGGTGGCCCATCTGAAAACCGCCGTCGTGCTCAACCGCCTTAAAGAGAACGGCCAGCTGATGCCGGGCACGACCCCGCTGCGCTGAACCGGGGCACAGTGCCCTGCGCTGGTGCAGACGCGGGGCCAGACAATGCGCGACAAGCGGCAAATTCGCACAATTCACGCATTCGGAAACCATAAAACGCACGACCCGTGCAATTTCCTCTTCCTGTCAGAACAACAGGTTAGGCTAAACCACGGCTATTTTTTCCGCAAACGCTCGCCAGGGCACGCTCCTCTGGTGCGATTTTTGCAAACAAGAGCTTATCCTTGTTAACGAAAAGATAGTGCTTATTTATGGATAACGTCCTTTCCCCTGAAAAACTGACCCACACCTGGCTGGAGGATGCCCTGGCGCTGCTGTTCGGCACGCTGATGATCTCCTTTGGCATTATCCTCTTTCGCCAGGCTGGCGCCCTGACCGGCGAGACGGCGGGCATGGCCTTTCTGATCCACTACGCCACCCACTTGCCGTTCGGCGTGGTTTTCTTCGCCATTAATCTGCCCTTCTACTGGCTCTCCGTCCGGCGGATGGGCGCCGCCTTCACGCTGAAAACCTTCTGCGCGGTCGGACTGGTGTCGCTGTTCTCCGACCTGCACGGCTACTTTATCCATGTCGATCGCCTGAACCCCTATTACGCCACCCTCTTCGGCAACATCATGGTCGGCATCGGCTTTGTGGTGCTGTTCCGCCATAAAGCGAGTCTCGGCGGCGTCAATATTCTGGCCCTCTATCTGCAGGATAAAAGCGGCATCCGCGCCGGTAAATTCCAGATGGTAGTGGACGCCTGCATCGTCACCGCCTCGCTGTGGGTGGTTAGCCTGCCGATGCTGCTGGTCTCTGTCCTCGGCGCCGTGATTTTGAATTCGATTATCGCCATGAACCACCGCCCCGGACGCTATGCGGTGTAATGGCTTCACCTTTAACGGTCATTTCAGGAGTAACCACTGTGTTCCAGAACGTTGACGCCTACGCGGGCGATCCTATCCTGTCCCTGATGGAAGCCTTTCAACAGGATCCCCGGGCAGACAAAGTTAACCTCAGCATCGGGCTGTACTATAACGAGCAGGCCATCATTCCTCAGCTGGAGGCGGTCCGTCAGGCCGCTGACCGGCTGCAGAGCCAGTTGCAAAAGGCCAGCCTCTATCTGCCGATGGAGGGACTGGCGCCCTATCGCCGCGCCGTCCAGACCCTGCTGTTTGGCGAACATCATCCGGCGTTGCGTGCCGGACGCATCGCCACCATCCAGACGCTGGGCGGCTCCGGCGCGCTGAAGGTGGGCGCAGATTTCCTCAAGCGCTACTTCCCCGACTCCGCGGTCTGGGTCAGCGATCCGACCTGGGAGAACCATGTGGCCATCTTTGCCGGGGCGGGCTTCGAGGTGCATACCTATCCCTGGTTCGACAGGGCCACCCGCGGGGTCAATTTCCCCGCCATGCTTGCCGCCCTCCAGCAGCTCCCGCCGCGCAGCATCGTGCTGCTCCATCCTTGCTGCCATAATCCGACGGGGGCCGATCTCACCCCCGAGCAGTGGGATCGGGTGATTGAGGTGGTGATCGTCCGGGAGCTGATCCCGTTCCTCGATATTGCCTACCAGGGCTTTGGCCGCGGGCTGGATGAAGATGCCTATGCCATTCGCGCCATCGCCAGCGCCGGGCTGACGGCGCTGGTCAGCAACTCGTTCTCGAAGATTTTTTCGCTGTACGGCGAGCGCGTCGGCGGCCTGTCGGTGGTCTGTGACAACGCCGATGCCGCCGGGCGCGTGCTGGGCCAGTTGAAAGCCACCGTGCGCCGCAACTACTCCAGCCCGCCGGGGTTTGGCGCCCAGGTGGTGTCGCAGGTGCTCAACGATCCCGAGCTGAATGCCCTGTGGCAGGAAGAAGTGGAGGCCATGCGCACCCGCATCAGCGCCATGCGCGTCGCGCTGGTGAAGGCCCTGCAGGCAGCCCTGCCGGCGGGGGATTTTTCCTATCTGCTGACCCAGCGCGGCATGTTCAGTTACACCGGCTTTAGCGCCGATCAGGTAGACGTTCTGCGTCAAGAGCATGGCATCTATCTGATCGCCAGCGGTCGGGTCTGCGTGGCCGGGCTCAACCACGGCAATATTGCGCGGGTAGCCAGCGCCTTCGCCGCGGTCTGCGCACGCTAGTCGGGTCAACCCCGGCGCGGTAGAGCGATTAATCGCGACGCAGCCGGCGAGCCAGGCGGGTCCCCAGCGTCTGAATAAGCTGGACAATAACAATCAGCACCAGGGCGGTGGTGAGAGTGGCAAAGGCGTCGAAACGCTGATAGCCGTAGGTGATCGCCAGGTCGCCGATCCCGCCGCCGCCCACTGTACCCGCCATGGCGGTGGCGCCGAGCAGACCGATGGTCGCCGTGGTAAGGGCCAGAATCAGCGACGCTGCCGCCTCCGGCAGCATAAAATGCCAGACCGTCTGCAGGGGGGTCGCGCCCATCGCATCCGCGGCTTCGAGGATCCCCTCATCCACCTCCAGCAGTGAGCTCTCCACCAGCCGGGCAATGTAGGGGGCGACAAAAACGATCAGTGGCACGATGGCCCCCGCGGTGCCGATAGTGGTGCCCACCAGCAGTCGGGTAAAGGGCAGGATCACAATCAGCAAAATGATAAACGGCAGCGAACGCAGCACGTTAATCAGCGGATTCAGCGCCTGATGCACCACCGGGTTGGCCACGATGCCGCCGGGACGGCAAACCACCAGCAAAATCCCTAACGGTACGCCGATCAGCGCGCCAAAGCCCAGCGAGACGGCGACCATAATCAGCGTGTCATGCAGCGCCAGCAGAAACTGATCGCCGGTAATGGCGGTATCAATAAGATCAAACATGGGTGATTTTCACTCCTGCATCGGCCAGATGGGTGATGGCGCGGTCGGTTTCGTCAGGCTCGCCGAGGAGTTGCACAATCATAAATCCCAGAATCCGGCCCTGAACTTCAGACATGCTGGCAAACAGGATATTCACCTCGACAGCATACTCGCGGATCAGGTGGTTAATAATCGGCTGCTGCGCCGTCGCGCCGACAAATTCGAGGCGTAAAGCCCGGGCGCCGTTATCGCGCTGCAGGAACGACGCCACCCGCTGCGGCAGGCGGTCGTGCACCACCGACTGCACGAAACTGGCAGTGACCGGATGCTGCGGCTGAGCAAAGAGATCAAAAACCGCCCCCTGTTCAACGATACGGCCCGCCTGCATCACCGCCACCTTGTGACAGATTTTCTGGATCACCGACATCTCATGGGTGATCAGTACGATGGTGATGCCATACCGACGATTAATCTCCTGCAAAAGCAGTAAGATCTGCACCGTAGTGTGGGGGTCGAGCGCCGAGGTGGCTTCATCGCATAGAAGGACCGACGGGTTGGTGGCCAGCGCCCGGGCAATACCGACCCGCTGCTTTTGTCCGCCCGACAGCTCATTAGGGTAGCTGTGGATTTTGTCGCTCAGATCGACGAACGCCAGCAGTTCCGCCACCCGCGCCTGGATAAAGGCCTTGTCGCGCCCCTGTAAAATAAGCGGGATGGCGATGTTATGAAAAACGGTTTTCGAATTCAGCAGATTAAAATTCTGAAAGATCATGCCGATATCTTTTTTGATGGCCTGCAGGCGCTGGCCGCTGCAGTCCTGTAGCGGCTCGCCGTTTAACAGTACCTCGCCCTCGCCAGGCGTTTCCAGACGATTAATCAGCCGTAATAAGGTGCTTTTTCCTGCCCCGCTGTAGCCAATAATGCCAAAAATATCGCCTCGCTCAATGCTGAGATTAATATCCTGCAAGGCCAGAACCGGATGTCCTTTCCTGGAAAAGCTTTTACTGACGTGGCGAAATTCTATCATCGCGTTATTCATTTTAAATAGTCAGGCAGCAGGTAACCATCATACTGCGGATGGCTGAGAATATATTTTTTGAACTCGGCCGAGTGGTAGCCATCGATAATATCTTTGGCAAACTGCGCCTTCTGATTTTTACCGGCGACGGTCACGACATTAATAAAATGGCTGGTGGCTGCTTCCAGCTTTAAGGCCGAGGTCAGGGACATACCGCTGGAGACGGCAAAATTGCCCTGAATCAGGCCATAGTCGACGTCCGGCAGAGCGCGAACCTGCTGGGCATTATCCATCTCTTTTAGGACAATTTTGTAAGGATTATCTACGATGTTACGCTGCGAAAAAGTGGCCGGATCGCTGTCTGGTTTAATTTTCACCCAGCCAAGGCTCTCCAGCACCAGTACCGCGCGATATTCATTTGACGGCTGGTTTGGTACCGACACGACGGTGCCCGCCGCCGGGGTCCCCAGGGTGGTCAGTTTCCCACCATACAGCCCCATCGGCGGCGTGGGGACCTGCACAATGCCCACGTTATCGATCCCCAGCCGCTCATTAATTGCTTTCAGATATACCGGATGCTGCATAATATTCGCTTCGATATCGCCGCGGGCTACCGCGTCATTCACCTGAATACCGTCGCTGAAATCCTTATATTCGATTTTATACCCTTTACTCAATAAATAGGGCGCGACGCCTTTCTCAAATTGTTCTTTATACGGCCCGGGGTTAAAGCCGACGCGGATAAGATGAGCGTCGGCGGCGGCATAAAAAGAGGTGGCCGACAACAGGGCGAAAGCGATCCCGCGCGCAACTGACTTGTTCATAAGGTATTTTCCTGGAGGGTTGGCGATATTGAACGATTAAATCACAGCCGACTGTGGGTTGTAAGCCAGAACGCCGAATTTCCTTTTGCTAATTCCTCATTAACTTTTGCTATACCGACATATCTTAAAAACAAGAATCTTTTGCGTATATTGTTATTTAGCCAGCCGCTATAAATCCCTTAAAGATGGTTAATTATTCGTGATTTAAACCGGGAATGTTATGCCTGATTTTACTGCTTCGCCGCTGGTGGACGCCCTGGAAGAGAATCTGTTCAGCCTGCTGGAAAAACTGGCCGCGGAGGTCAACACCGAAGCGCTGCCGCTGATCGATCTTTCCAGCGGCAGTCCGGATCAACCCACCCCGCCGGAAGTGATCGACTCGCTGCAGAGCACTATTCATCGTCGTGAAAACCATGGCTACCCGTCGTTCTGGGGCAAACCACAGGTCCGCGAGGCGATCGCCCGGTTCTATCGCCGGCAGTATGATGTGGAACTCGATCCGCACAGCGAAGTCGCCGTGTTTCAGGGGTCGCATATCGGTATAGGCGGCATCCCGCGGGCGCTGCTCAGCCCCGGGCAATACCTCATCTCCACCGATCCCTGCTATCCGATTTACCGCTCGGCGGCGCTGCAGTCCCAGGCGGCGTTTTATGGCCTGCCTCTCAGGGCGGAGAACCATTTCCTGCCGGATTTTAACGATCTTCCCCGGGAAGTCGCTGACAAGGCCGGGCTGGTGGTGCTTAACTATCCGCATAATCCAACCGGCGCCCTCGCCACGCCGGCGCTGTTCGCCAGCGCGCTGCAGTTTGCTCGTCGTCACCAGGTGCCGATCCTCCATGATTTTGCCTATGCGGCCATCGGCAGCGCGGCCAGCGATGCGCCGCTGAGCCTCTTCTCCCAGCCCGACGCGAAAGCATGGGGAGTGGAAACCTATACTTTTTCCAAGACCTTTAATATGGCCGGCTGGCGCTTCGGCTTCGCGGTCGGCAACGCCTCGATTATCCGGGCGTTTAAAAAGCTGCACACCCATAGCTACAGTACGGTGTTTGGCGCGATTCAGGATGCGGCGATCGCCGCGCTCAACCTGCCGGCCGAACGGATTACGCAGCTGACGGCGGTCTATCATCAACGTCGGGAGTGGGTTCTGCGTCGACTAGCCGCGCTGCGCTGGCCGGCGCGTGACGCACAAGGCACTTTCTTCCTCTGGCTCGGCGTGCCGCCCGGCTACCGTTCGCAGGAGTTTGCCCGCCTGCTGCTGCAGGAAGCGCATATTCTGGTGGCGCCGGGCACGGGTTTTGGCGCAGGGGGAGAAGGATTTATTCGCATCAGCCTGACCGCAGGGGACGAGGCGCTGAGCAACGCGCTGGACCGTCTTGCCCGGCTGGCGCTGTTTTAGTCCGCCGCCGGGAGAAGCAAAAACGCAACCCTGGCCGTCGGGGATTACCCGGCTGACGAGTCCATCACCGACAGCACGATTTTGCCCTCAAGATGCCCCTGCGCTGCTCGCTCATGCGCCATCTGCGCCTGCGCAAGGGGGAAAACGCTGTCAATTGCAACCCGGATGATCCCGGCGTCCAGCAGGTCGGCAAGCCGGGCGAGCTGCGCGCCGCTGGAGCGTACCTGGGTGGTGGAGACCGTCACTCCGCGCTGTCGCGCCTCTTCCGCCCCGGCAAAGCCGAGCGGAAAGATCGGGTACAGCGCGCCGCCGGGTCGCAGGGTACGCAAAAAACGGCCGCTGGCCGGCCCGCCCGGCGCATCAATGACCAGATCCAGGTCACGCACCGTCTCCTCCACTGCGGTGGTTGTATAGTCGATAACGCTATCGGCGCCGAGCTGACGTAAAAAGGCTTCATGGCGGCCCGCGGCGACGGCAATCACCTCGGCGCCCTGCCACTTCGCCAGCTGCACGGCGAAATGACCGACTCCCCCTGCCGCGCCGTTGACCAGGACGCGTTTACCCGCCAGCGGCACCGGCCGATGCGGCCCCGGCTGCAGCGGATTCGCCACCTCATGCCCGGGATCGATCATGAACTGCCAGGCGGTGAGGAGCGACATCGGCACCGCGGCAGCCTGCTGATGGATCAGGGTTAGGGGTTTGCGAGCGAGGTCGCTGACCGGCACGCTAACGTACTCGGCGTAAGCGCGGCTGCCCCCTGCCGCCCCTTCGGGAAAACGCGCCATAGCATACACTTCGTCGCCGACCGCCACCTCCCGGACGTCATCCGCCCGCGCCACCACCACCCCGGAGAGATCGGTCCCGAGGATCAAGGGAAAGCGGACCTCGGGCCGCCACTCCGGGGGCAGCTGTTGATAGCCATCGCGCAGATAGCTGTCCGGCGGGTTCACGCCCACCGCGTGCACCTGCACCAGCACCTCGCCGGCCTGCAGCACCGGCATGGGCGCATCCTCATAGCTCAGGACTTCCGGCCCGCCAAAGGCGTGCTGTTGAACAGCCTTCATCATCTGCGTCGACATCGCTTTCTCCTCATATGGAAATGCGTTATATTTAACGGAGCACTGTTCCGAATATATGGAGCAGTGCTCCGATTGTCAAGGAACGCCAATGAGAGCTGATGCCAGAAAAAATTATGACCTGTTGATCGAGGTGGCCCGGGACGTCTTTGTGGAGCAAGGCGCTGAGGCCTCGCTGCGCGATATCGCCCGCCGGGCGGGCGTCGGAATGGGAACCCTCTATCGCCACTTTCCCAACCGCGACAGCCTGCTGGAAGCCCTGCTCCGCAGCCGCTTTGCGGCGCTAACCGCCCGGGCTGAGTCGCTTCTGCTCGCCGCCGATCCTGCCGCGGCGCTGCTGGAGTGGCTGGCCGAGAGCGTGGCGTTTACCCATCAGCATCGCGGGATCATCGCCCCGCTGATGAGCGCCATCGACGATCCTGAGTCCGCCCTGCACAGCGCCTGCGTTGCCCTGCGCGCCGCCGGTACGTCGCTGCTTACCCGCGCACAGCAGGCCGGGCTGGCACGGCCAGATCTCAGCGGAGAGGAGCTGTTCGATCTGATCGCCGCGCTTGCCTGGCTGCGGGAGCAACCGTCCCATGCCCCGCGCGCAGAGCGGATTTTAGCGGTGCTGGCCGACGCGATCCTGACTGCCGGCTAGCGGCGGCCGGTCACCGACGAGACAGCGCGCCTGGCGGGTAACCAGAACACCAGCCTTTAACGATCAAACGCCCAGCGAGCCCCGCTGGTCAGCGCCCGCTCGAAGGCGGGACGGCCGGGGCCTGCCAGCCAGCCGGCGAAGGTGTGCAGCTGCGGGTGCAGCTGGCGCAGGGCGTCGAGGTCGGCGTGCCCGGCCAGCCGCCCGTCGTCCACCAGCCCGGTCAGCTTGTGCAGAAAAGGACTGGCGGCCAGCACCTCGTCGGAAAATCGCGAATAGGGGATCGGCCGTCCCGCCGCCGCGGAGAATAACAACTCCAGCTGACGACCGGTCACGCTGTCGCTGGCGATCTCGAACGTCTTGCCGGCAAACCGCGCCGGCGCGGCAAAAACCGCCGCGACAAGATGGCCGATATCCTCCACCGCCAGCACCTGCATTCTCCCCTCCGGCAACATAAAAAATTGAAAACGACCTTCATCAAGGCCAAAACCAGGCATCACCAGCAGCTCCATAAAGGTGGCGGGCCGCACGATGGTCGCCGCCAGCGGCAGGCGGCGAATATGCCGTTCAATTTCCGCTTTGGTGTCATAATGCGCTACGCCGGTCGGCGTCTCCCCCGTCGCGCTGCCGGAGCTGTACACCAGATGCTTCACCCCGCACTCGACGGCGAGATCGGCGATGGTTATCCCGTAGCGTACCTCCTGCTCATCGGTCACCGTCCCTCCCGGCGAACTGGGCTGGACGCTGAAGACGCCGTCGACCCCGGCCATCGCCGACCGCATTGCCGCCCGGTCTTCAAAGGTACCCACGACCAGCTCGGCTCCCCGCGCCGCCAGCGCAGCGGCCCCGGCGGAGAAAGGATCCCTGACCAGCGCCCGAACCCGCCAGCCGCGGTGCAGCAGCGCCCGCGCCACCGAGCCGCCCTGCTGACCGGTGGCGCCAAAAACCAACACGCTTTGCGCATTATTCATCACTGTTCCCCTTATCTGCAGCCTGTTTCCCGGCCTCTCGCCAGCGATAGTCACCTTGCTTATCCTTCTCCAGCCAGCCGCAGGAAGGCCCGGCAAAATGCCCGGTGAACCATTGAGCATGATGGCTTGCCCCCCACGCCATCATCTCCCGTCGCGAGACTTCCGCCTGCCGGGGATCGCCGCAGAACGCTGAATTCCACTGCGGATGGGCAAACTGGATCGGGGAATGCAGAAGATCGCCGGAGAAACAGGCGTAGTCATCTCCGGCGGCGAGGACCAGCGCGGCATGGTCCGGACTGTGGCCGGGGGTGGGAATAAAGTCGATCCGACCGCCGACCCGCGGCCGGGTCGCCACATCGACGGTCTCCAGCTGGCCGGCCTCAATCACCGGCAGCAGGCTGTCAAGCCACAGCGCCCGGTAGCGTTCGCTGTTTTTCACCCGCGACAGCTCTTTTGCCGAGCACAGATAGCGGGCGTTGGGAAACAGCGGCACCCAGCGATCGTCCTGCCAGACGGTATTCCATCCGACATGGTCGGTATGCAGGTGAGTCAGTAGCACCAGGGTCACGTCCTCCGGGTTCACCCCCGCGGCGCGGAGATTCTCCAGATACGGCGTGTTAAGTTGATGATAGAGCGGATTGCCCCCGCGCTCCCGACCATTGCCGGTGGCGGTATCGATAACAATCAGATCGTAGGGGGT
The DNA here is from genome assembly GCF_021184225.1 of Klebsiella sp. KPN54798. Lineage (NCBI taxonomy): Bacteria > Pseudomonadati > Pseudomonadota > Gammaproteobacteria > Enterobacterales > Enterobacteriaceae > Klebsiella > Klebsiella sp. KPN54798. The sequence continues at coordinate 2,997,366 of NZ_CP089234.1, forward strand.
CTGCACCACCCAGCTGTGGATTGACAGCGCAATCGGCTGAATAACGGCCTCCGCCTCCGCTACCGGGAACGCCTCTGGATAGAGCGCTGCCGGCTGCAGGGAAATCTCGCGCTCCGGCACTTTGAAAATCAGGCTATCGCCTGTCTGGTAAGTTTGCATCACTCCCTCCGCGCGCATTGCGCTGGTTGATTTATCGGGGTGATATTCACTATGCTGCCGGGATAACCCACATTCAAATTGATTATCATAATGAACAAAATCATTGAAAATGATTTTAGTCGTATCGATCTGAATCTGTTGACAGTCTTGATGGTGCTGTACCGCGAAGGGAGCGTCACCCGCACCGCAGAGGTGCTCCATCTTGGCCAGCCGGCTATCAGCGGGGCGCTGAAACGGCTGCGAGAGATGTTTGACGACCCGCTGTTCGTGCGCAGCGCCAGAGGCATGCTGCCGACGCCGCGGGCGCAAGCGCTGATGACCGACCTGCAGCCGCTGATGGAAAACCTGCATTCGGCGATGTTTGGCGCCGCAGAGTTCGTCCCGGCGCGCGCGCAGCAGCTTTTTCGCATCGGCCTCAGCGACTGGAGCGAACACTGGCTGATGCCCCCGCTGTTACCCGGGCTGATGCAGGAGGCGCCCGGAGTCTCACTGCAGTCGATAGCCGCCGACCCCTTCCAGGTTCGCCAGTTGCTGGAGGAGGAGCGCATTGATGTCGCGGTGTCTGTCAACAAACAGAGCCGTGGGGAGATCGTCAGCGAGCCGGTGATGTCCATGGGAGTCACCACCCTGTGGTCGCCGCAGCAGATCCCCTGCCGCGGGCCGCTGTCGGTGAGCGACATTGTCGCCTGGGAACATGTGATGGTGGCCTATCGCGAAACCGGCCACGGTGAAATTGACCGCCAGCTCGCCAGCCAGGGACTCGCGCGGCGCGTGCGCTTTGCCACGCAGAATTTCTCCACCTTTCCCCTGCTGCTGACCACCCTGCCGCTGTTCGCCACCGTCCCGCAGGGGCTGGCGCAGCGCTGGCAGGCGCAGTATGCGCTGCGCGCGGACGCTCCGCCGGTAGCGTATCCGGAATTTACGCTGTGCATTTTGCGGCACAAACGGAGGGCGCAGGATCCGGCGCTGAACTGGCTGGTGACGATGTTAAAACAGGCCATGCGCGGCCAATAACCGGGCCGATGCCCCGGCATCAGGCCTCGCTGTGCGGGGGTTGCAGCACACGCCTGCTCCAGTCATAAAACGCGCGCACCGCCGGCGGCAGATAGCGGTTTTGCGGATAGACCAGCGACAAGGGAAGATCAGAAGCGGCCTGCTCCAGACAGGCGACCAGCGCCCCGCTCTGCAGATAAGGTTGCGCCAGATAGCTGGCGACGCGGATCAGGCCCAGCCCCTGAATGCCAGCCTGAATGTAGGCATCGGTATCGTCGACCACCAGCGTCTCCCGCATGCGGATCGCGCAGTCGCCTTCATCGAGGGAGAAAAGCCAGTCGATGGTCCGCCCGGTACGGTGATTCAGGTAGCCCACCGCCCGATGCTGGTGCAGTTCGTCGATGCTCTGCGGCCGGCCGTGGGCCGCGAGCCAGGCCGGCGAGGCGAGGACCATCCAGCGGTAGCGGGCCAGAGGACGCGCCACCAGGGTGGTGGAATCTTCGATCCGTCCGGTACGGATCACGCAGTCGAATCCCTCCTGAATAATATCTTCCACGTTGTCGCTTGAGCAGAGGATCAGCTCCAGATCGGGATACTGCTGCAAAAACTCGCCGATCCTCGGCAGAATGCAGTGGCGGGCAAGGGATTGCGGCATCCCTACCTTGAACCGCCCGGCGGGCTGAGCCGAGCGCCCGGGAAAGGAGGCTTCCATCGCCGCCATCTCGGCCAGCAGCCTTTTACACTCCTCATAATACCGGCGACCCTCCGCCGTCACGCTGAGCTTGCGGGTGGTGCGCTGGAGAAGCTGCGCCCCGAGCCAGGCTTCCAGCTCCTTCACCACCCGCGATACCGTGGAGCGCGGCTGCCCGAGCACCTCCGCCGCGCGGGCGAAGCTGTGGGCATCCACGACCGCAACATAGACCTGCATGGCATCCAGTTTGTCCATTTCGTTACCCCCCGGCGCTCATTATCCCATTATTACGAACAGTCTAACCCGAAACGCTGTACTTATCGAATGTCGACCGTCCCCCTACACTGAGCCTGTAGCCCATCAACACAAGGCTTAACTGAGCAAGGAGTTAAAATGAAAACTGATAATCTTAATCATGCGGAAAAGGTATTGGTGCTGGGAGCGGGACAACTGGGCGCCGCCGTTCTTGATGCGCTGGTGCCTGCGGTAATCGAGCGCCAGGGCACGGTCTCGGTCATCGTCTCGCCGGCGGCCTGGGATGAAGCCGGCCAGCTGCGGTCGGCAAACCATCAGGCGCTGGCCGACGCCGGAGCCACCTTCCTCGCCGTCGACATCGCCGGTAGCGCCATGGAGACGCTGGCCGATCAGTTTCGTGGATTCACCACCGTGATTAACTGCATGGGGTTTGTCGCCGGTCCGGGGACACAGCTGAAAATTACCCGCGCGGTGCTGGCGGCCGGGGTACCCCGCTATTTTCCCTGGCAGTTTGGCGTCAATTACGATGTGGTAGGCAAAGGCAGCGGTCAGCCGGTCTGGGACGAGCAGTACGATGTCCGAACCCTGCTGCGCGCGCAGCGGGCCACGGAGTGGGTCATTGTCTCCACCGGGATGTTTACCAGCTTTCTCTTCGAACCAGACTTCGATGTAGTGAATTTATCCAACCGAACCCTTCACGCCCTTGGCAGCTGGGATACCCAGGTGACCGTCACCTCACCGGCGGATATTGGCCGCCTGACCACGGCGATTTATCTGCATCAGCCGCGGATCGTCAACGAGGTGGTGTTTGTTGCCGGCGAAACGACCTCTTACCGGCAGTTGGCGGATACCGTGGAGCGCGTAACGCAGCAGACGTTCAGCAAAGCCGTCCACACCCTGCCCGCCCTGCTGGAGCAGCTGCGGACAGACCCGGATGACGCCATGCTGCGCTATCGCGCCGCCTTCGCCCGGGGGGATGGCGTGTGGTGGCCGATGGGCGACACCTGGAATGCCCGCCACCAGCTGCCGACCCAGGACATTGCCGGCTGGCTGCAGACCGCGCGCTGATTTTCTCTCACAGGACAGAATGACGATGAACAAGTTAATTCCACTGATCGTATTGAGTTGTCTGCTGCCCCTGGCGGCAAATGCCAGAACCATCACCGCCACCGGCGATACCCTGGACCATGCGGAGAGCAAAATCCGCCAGCAGGCCGCCCGCGAGGGCGTGACTACCTATCGCATCACTGAAGCGCGAATGGGCAACAAAGTGCATATCACGGCGAAAATCGCGGAATAAAGCACCGGCGTCAGGCTCAGGGATGAGCTACCGGCAGCCCGCGCGCCAGGTCAGGCGCTCATTTTTTCCCGTCGACGATCGCGGCCCGGCGGCGCGCCATACAGGCGAGCGTATTCCCGGGTGAACTGCGACACGCTGATATAGCCCACCTCCCCGGCAGCCTGCGCAATACTCATCCCTTCCGCCAGCATCAGGCGGCGGGCGTGGATCAGGCGTAACTGCTTCTGAAACTGCAGCGGCGACAGCGTGGTCATGGCGCGGAAATGACGGTGAAAGACAGAGACGCTCATCCCGGCGGCGTCGGCCAGCGCGTCGACGCTGACTGGCTGCATAAAATCCCGGCGCAGCATCGCCACCGCCCGACGGATCCGCGCCGAATGGCTGTCTACGGCGCCCAGCGCCCGGATGGCCGGCCCATGGACACTCTGCAACAGCCAGTAATGCAGCTCCCGCCGCAGACCTTCCCCCAGCACCGCCAGCGCCCCCGGTTGATCAAACAGCCTTGCCAGCCGGTAAGCGGCATCCGTCACATCGGCGTTCATCGGTTCGATACCAACGCGGGGCGCCTCATCCGGCCCTGACGGCCCGGCCTCCTGCAGCTCGCGCAGGATAGCCAGGTCCAGCTCCAGCACCAGCGCGTAATAGGGAAAACGCTGACTGGCCTCGGTGATCAGGCTGGTAGTGGGAACATCCGCGGCGATCACCATCGCCTCGCCCGGGCCATAGTCAAAGCTTGCCAGGCCGGTGGTCACGCTCTTACGCCCCTGGAGCAGCATGGCCACCAGCGGCCTGGCGATAGCCGCCTGCAGGTCACCAGGATGCAGGGCCCGCACCAGAGTAATACCGGGAACCGGGGTAACTGCCACCCCGCTGCTATCGACATGAGCATCGGCAAACCGGCGGCAGAGATCGAACAGAGCGTCGCGCATAAGATCCTTTCAGGCAAGTTTTAAAGCCTGAGTATGCGCTATTTCCCGGCAAAAGGGAGTGAACGGAGAGAAATGGGCAAAAAATAACAAGGATTGGGCAACCCGGCCCGGTGAGCCTCTCCTATTGTAAGGACTCCACATACCAGAGAGGACCGAACATGACTAAAATTGCACTTATTACCGGCGCCAACCGCGGCCTTGGCCGTCAGACTGCACTGGATATCGCCCGCCAGGGTGGGGATGTCATCGTCACCTACCGCGGCAGTCTCGAACAGGCGGAAGCGGTGGTCGCCGACATCCGCGCCCTGGGCCGCAAGGCCATCGCCCTACCGCTGGATATGGCGCAAACCGCCAGCTTCCCGGCCTTCGCCGACAGCCTCGGCAGCGCGCTGGCCAGCGTCTGGGGGCGGGCCACTTTCGACCACCTGATCAATAACGCAGGGCACGGCGAATTCGCCCCGCTGGCCGAAACGCGCGAAGCGCAGTTCGACGGGCTGTTTAACGTCCACGTTAAGGGGGTATTTTTCCTCGTACAAACCCTGCTGCCGCTGCTGGCAGACGGCGGGCGGATCGTTAACTTTTCCTCCGGGCTGACCCGCGTCTCCTATCCTGGCTTCTCCGCCTACGCCGCCGCCAAAGCGGCTGTGGAGATGCTGAGCGTGTACATGGCCCGCGAGCTGGGCGGGCGCGGCATCACCGTCAATACCATCGCCCCCGGCGCTATCGCCACCGATTTTGGCGGTGGGCTGGTGCGGGACGACGCAGAGGTAAACGCGCAGTTTGCCGCCATGACGGCGCTGGGACGGGTGGGCGTTCCCGAGGATATTGGGCCGATGATCGCCAGCCTGCTACGCGACGATAACCGCTGGGTAACCGCCCAGCGGATCGAGGTGTCGGGCGGACAAACCATCTGACGACTCAGGCTGGCAGGATGCGCTCCAGCGCCAGGCCTGCCAGCCGCACGGTCTCCAGAAGACGCGGCAGACTATCCCCTTCCCGCGCTTTCGCCGACAGGCCAAGCATCAGCGTATCCATATAGTCAGTCACCCGCAGCGCGTCCTGTGGGCGATGGCGGGCGATATACTGCTGGATTTTGGCTCTTGCCGCAGCATGCCATTCGCCTGCCGCCACCCGGGCATCAGCATCCTGACAATGTCCCCCCTCCAGCACCAGGCAGCCGGCGGCGGCCGGATCGGCCACATAGCGGCGAGCCGCCTCCTGCAGTACGGCGATGAGCGACGCCGCCACCGGCTGGTCGTCTCGCAGCAGGGCATCGATGGGAATGGCCCCGATCTGGCTGTAGCGCTGCAGGACGCGGGTATACAGCCCGAGCTTACTGCCAAAAGCGGCATAAAAGCTCGGGGGGTTGATGCCGAAAGCCTGGGTCAGATCGGCCACGCTCACCGCGTCGTAGCCTCGCGCGTGGAAGAGGCGTTGCGCCGTTTCAATGGCCTGTTCCGCATCAAACTGGCGGGGACGTCCCGGAGTGCGCCCTGGTTTTGTAGTGGTCACTATATTAATCCTTGACAGCCTGTTTAGCCACAGCATATTGTAATCATCACTACAATATCATGAGGTGTGGGATATGACAGCGTTTCACAACAAATCAGTGCTGGTTTTAGGCGGGAGTCGGGGAATTGGCGCGGCGATCGTCAGGCGTTTTGTCGCCGATGGCGCGTCGGTGGTGTTTAGCTATTCCGGTTCGCCGCAAGCGGCCGAGCGGCTGGCGGCAGAGACCGGCAGCACGGCGGTGCAGGCGGACAGCGCCGATCGCGATGCGGTGATAAGCCTGGTCCGCGACAGCGGCCCGCTGGACGTGTTAGTGGTCAATGCCGGGATCGCGCTTTTCGGTGACGCTCTCGAGCAGGACAGCGATGCCATCGATCGCCTGTTCCGCATCAATATTCACGCCCCCTACCATGCCTCCGTCGAAGCGGCGCGCCGCATGCCGGAAGGCGGGCGCATTATTGTCATCGGCTCGGTCAATGGCGATCGCATGCCAGTGCCGGGAATGGCGGCCTATGCGGTCAGCAAATCGGCCCTGCAGGGTCTGGCGCGCGGCCTGGCGCGGGATTTTGGCCCGCGCGGCATCACGGTCAACGTCGTCCAGCCCGGCCCAATTGATACCGACGCCAACCCGGAGAACGGCCCGATGAAAGAGCTGATGCACAGCTTTATGGCCATTAAGCGCCATGGCCGTCCGGAAGAGGTGGCGGGAATGGTGGCGTGGCTGGCCGGTCCGGAGGCATCGTTTGTCACTGGCGCCATGCACACCATCGACGGAGCGTTTGGCGCCTGATACCTCAGGGCGGCGATGCGCGCTTTGCACCGCCGCCGCGGGGACGTCATCGCCTGTCAGGGATCTTCAGGCCAGGCTGTCGACCGCCATAAAAAAGCGATCTTCGGTAAGCATACGCCGCGCTTCCGGGGACTGGTGCGCCTTGCGGATCATCCAGCCCTCCTCCGGGGCCAGGCTCAGATAAAACACCTCCCGGGAGCCCGCGCCGTCGGGCGCCTCAAGACTCAGGGTCACGATCCCCTTTTCCACGCCATCCAACAGCTGCTGCGGCACGATATTGACGCTGCGCTCGCCGTTTTGCAGACGAATGGCCGGGATATCGTAGCGGCAGATGCCGCTGTTGAGGCTGTAGCCAAGGGTACTCAGGTCGTGGAGATGGCGGGTCGAAATCACCACCTCAATACCGGTTCCATCAAACCACTGACTTATCTGCTGAGCCAGCTCCGCCATCTGCTGACGAAACCTGGCGATATCCGCGGCGGCCGACCCGTCGAGGGCCGCTGTCCGCCGCGGATTTTGCTGTTGCTGCAGTTTCTTAAAAAAACGTTCCCTCGCTGTCACGTTATCTCCCTGTGCTGTGATGAAACCGGTTGGGCTGGATGAAGATGGTTATCGCCCGTTCGCTGGTTACGAAGATTGAGGGCGAACTGGCGCGATGGCCCCGCCGCAAATGTTTGTTTTTTTATGTTACTTCGCCGCTTCAGGCCTGAGCCGTAGCTGGTTGTGTTCGGCGGTGAAAATGCGCGGCTTGTCCGGATCCAATTCCTCACGCGCCAGCACCTGCTTCCAGGTATTTCTTTGTGTGTCCGGATGGCGGAACAGGCCGACAACCGCCACGAACGTCGCCTCCGCTTCCAGCGGCATATTCAGACTGGCGTCCCCTCCGGGACCGATCACCACATCGCGACTGGCGAGGAGATCGGCGGCGAGCAGAATATCCCCCTCCTCCAGCAGCTGCTGGTAAACCAGCCGGTCAAAGGTCTGGCGATCTTTAAGCTGATAGATGCGCACCACCACCGGTTCAGAGAGCGAGTGATTCTCTCTGGCATCGGTGTTGAGCGCTTCGCGCGCGGTAAAGTCCAGATGCAGCGTATTAATTTTCTTATAAAAAACGGCGTTGAAGGCAGACTTTGTTCCCTCCGAGACGCGCTGGGTGAGTCCGCATCCGCTCAGGCAAAGCGCAAGCAGGGGCAGCAGACAGGCGGTTTTAGTCAAACTTATACGTAACACGTCGGTTTCCTTGTAGAAAGGTGGCAGGCTGCAGGCCCGTATAGGTACCCAGCTCGGTGGTAAAGGTCTGAGGAATATCGCCCTCACTCTCGCCCTCACCCACGCCCAGCACGCCGTTCATACCGAGCCAGAACGGCTCGTCCCCCAGCGGCGGGACAGCCAGCAGTCGGGTCGGCGCGGTCAGGGTGATGTTGGCCCGGAATCGCCAGCCGAGGTATACCCGCAGCAGGATGAGAAAGTCCCGAAACAGCGGGCCGTCAGGCTTCCAGCCCTGCGCCTCCGCGGGATTGTCGGTGGTAAGGGCGACGAGGAGCTGGCTGCTGGCATCCATCGCTTCGTCACCCAGCGGCGTATTGCCGTCCAGGAAGAAGTCGTCATCGCCGTAAAACCCCAGCGGCTGGCTGATCGCCACCGGACGCAGGCTGTACGGGCTCACCCTGACGGTGGTCTCCGGGGCCAGCAGGGTGACCAGCGCCTGGATCCCCTGCTGGGTTTTGCCCGGCTGACGCAGCACGCCGGTTAGCGCCAGAAAGCGCGACGCCGGCGAGGCGATATGCTGCGTCGTGCCGGGGATGCCCAGCCCCGCCAGGCCCAGTAGCGACTGCGAGAGACGATCGGTGCCGCCGGGCTCAAAGGTGGCGGGCCAGGAGTATTTCCGCCAGATGCGGTAAAACTGCGTCATGATCCGGTGGCTGAAGATATCCAGTAAGCCCTGCAGCGCTTCATGCCCTTCCCTGTGCTGGGCGATATCATCGAGATATGCCGTCGGGAGCGGCGAATCGACACCGTACAACCCCATAAAGGTGGTGCGAATGACCGGCGGCCTGCTGTCATCGGCCTCATCGTATTCCACGGCTTTCAGTTCGCTGGCGGGAAATCCCATTCCCGGATGCGGGTAAAAACGCACCGGATCGTCAGCCGGATGGCTGGTTCCCCCCATCAGCGGTTGGCCGGGACGCCGTTTTTCCAGAAGCTGGCAGAAGCGGTAAAAATTGATCCGCGGCAGGTCGGCCTCCAGTCGCGGGGTCAGCCGGGAATGCGGCGGCTGTGCTTCTCTTCCCATTCCAGTCGTTCTCCGGTTGGTTGCAGAATGATAATCAGGCGGTTGAACAAGTAGATGTCGGTGTAGAGCGCGAAGAAGCGGCTAAGCATCTCGCCAAACAGGCATATATCGCCTCGTCCGGCAAAGCCGTGACTGTCGAGGGTGACTTCAATCTGTACGCCGCGCACCAGATGGCCCTGTGCAAAGCGCTCTGTTGCGCGGTGCTTCACGTCGAGGATGGCTTCCAGACGCCGACGATTCATCTCGCTGTCGGTCCATTCATACAGCGCCAGGGTGCCGCGCAGGACCTCCGCGTTATCCATCAGGGAAAGAAAACTGCTGCCCAGATGGCTCAGCACCCGCCAGTGAAAACGGTCCTGGGCGGGGGGATAGCACGGCAGCGTCGGCGCGCAGAGGTTACGCACTGCAATACTGGCGGAAGTGGTTTTCATCACCGTATCGAGCACGGTGCTCTGCAGCGCGCGACGCGGCAGCTGGCCGTTGGTTCCGGTGAGGGTCAGCGACAGGCTTTCATCTTCCGGTACGGTATGATTATCAAAGGCTTCTCCGCCGACGATAAGCCAGGTGTTGTACAGCCCGGAGGGGCCACGGCGCACCCGGGTATGATAGTAATAGTCCGCCGCGTCATGACGCATCATGCCGCCTTTGTGGCGAAAACTTGAGAACGGCGCGTAAACCTGCTGGTGTGAGGAGATCACGGAATCGACGGTGTAAATTTCGGTGTGGCCGTCCTGCACGCGCATCGGGCGCAGCGGGTATTCGGTCTGCAGGGAATTGATGGTCAGCGGATCGGACTCCAGCGGAAACAGGTTGATCACTGGCACGCAGTGCAGGCGCAGCTGCTTTTCGCTGAAGCGGAAGTCATGTTCCCAGCGTTCCGCCAGCACGACGTCGATTTCAAACCACGCCAGTCCGGCCGGAAAAACCACCGTCTCCAGCCCGCGCAGATCGATGAACATGAACTTTTCGCGGAAGGTAAAATACTCCAGCAGCAGCTGGTAACCGCGAAAACTGCGGCCATCTTCAGGCCAGAGGCCGTCATCCTCGCCAAATCCAAGCGCGCTGAAATACCCGTCCAGCGGCCTTCTGTCCACCTCATCGGGCATGCGCAGCCACATCCGGGCCACATTGAGGGTAAAGGCCTCGTGCATGGCGCAGGCCAGCGGCGCATCGGCGTTGCAGTACAGCGGGATATGACTGAGATCGACCCGGCGCCAGTCCGTCAGCTGGCTGCAGGTAAAGCGCAGCGTGATCACCGACCGGCCATCCGTATCGGTGGCCAGCTGGACGCGCTCCAGGGATAACGGCTGCAGAGCGATCGCTTTGGTGGTGGTGTACCGGCAGCGCGTGCCCTTTTCACCGATCGGCCGGGAAAGCACTTCAAAGCCTTTGGCCATCGTCATCGGCTCTTTCATTTCCGGCCAGTCGGGGGTGAACTCCACGACCGACATCGAGGGAATGGTACGTAAATAATGTGGCCACAGCAGACTGACCACGCCTTCGGTCAGCTCAGGCAGATCGTCATCGAGTTTCTCGCGCATGCGGCCCATCAGGAAGGCAAAACCTTCAAACAGACGCTCGACAAAGGGGTCGCGAGCGCCCGCTTTGTCGAGATTGAGCATTGCCGCCTGCTCAGGATGAGCGCGGGCAAACTCTTCACCCGCTTCCAGCAGGTAGCGCATTTCAGCGTCGTAATAACGCAGGGTTAAATCGTCCATAAATTAATATTGATTTCCTTTCAATCATCAGATTTTGAAACTGGCAACTAAAAAAATAACCTTTATAACACCTGAATTAATACTTATAATTAAATGCCTTTATTTTTTTTAAACATTTATTGCTTGAACCATTTTTAATCGCGCCCTTAAAAAAATCATCTTTTATATAAATCGATGCGTAGCACACGCCCTCTTTTGAAGAAAGAATAAAATTTTGACCACCGCTACCTGCAGCGTTATATTCGTATTGACCACCAACCCTCCAACCAATGTCGAGCGCTGCATCTTTCCTAATCAGAGATGTAAACGAAGCTTTAATCTTAACTCTTTTTCCAGGTGCTATAATTTCAGGCTTTGATCGTACTATACGCGCGACTTCGTCAGGCTCAGGTTCGACATTATATATACTCTCACCTGCATATACGAATATAGTTTCGTTAGTGTTATTTATAATAACAACGACTGGCCTTATCGGAATAAAATGAGCGACAAGGACTAACACCGCTATAAATAAAGAAATACCCGTTAACGTTTTTGTTTTTTTCAAAATGATTCGTCACTTTTTTCTGGATTATCTGTATTCCAGCACCAATGATTTTCTCTTGAGTGAGGAAGGTGCGCGCCAGGTGTTGTTTCTAAAACGCAAAGAATATTATCTGCCGTCAACGTCTCAGCAAATTTCCCATGTTCATAAAATAGATTAAACCCTATTTTCATGCTAGTAATGTCATCCATGGTATCATCCCCCATGGCACCTGGCGTCATGTTTTGTTCCCAAGTGGACCCTTTCAAGAGAATTGCTTCAGAAAAACCGACACTACGTCCAACATAACCATAATGTATGTTTGACCAAACATCATAAAAATAATCATGCTGTTTAAACTTATGATAATAAGACTTTGATGATTTTCCTTTCCTGGGAAGTGGTCGTGCTACTGCAACGGATGAAAAAAAATCGCGGATCTTCGGTTTATGATCCCAGATTGAACCTGTTTTCACGGTCTGATACCAAATAGCCATTGCAGCAAGTAAATCTGTTTTAGGGGGCGGCCCCAGCCTTGCATAAAAGGGAAGTTTATTCCATTCAGTAAGTCTTTTTATTATAAAATCTTCGTCGATTAAATATCGTATTGTTTCTGCCGTATCGCTTCTGACATTCGCCTTTATTTCACTTAGTATATATTCTGCAACTTTAATCGCCCCATCTGTGTGAGTACACTGTCGTTCAGTCTTATTTTCTGGATGAAGATTCTTATAGGGTTCCTGTAAAGATGCCATAAGCCCATCGAGTGAAAATAAAGTAGTTATGCATTCACCTCCTTTCTCATAAGTATCATTCATCATTGATGGAATAAACTTCGCCTTACAGGGGCAAGTACTACAGCTGTCGAGGGTTCCGGCCATTCGCCGGCCATGAATGGTATCGTTGTCGATGCCACCGGCAATCTTGTATAGCCCTGCGTGCTTTCCGCAAGTGACGCTGTCCTGCTCCCGGGCAACAGGTTTATCAAACAGAGTGTGATCTTCTGCGCCTGTAGTGATTCTTCCGCCGCAGGTCGTTCTGTCTCCCTGTACCAGATAAAAACCTTTTGCTGCCATATGTTCTCCTTAGTGTCAGTTTCCGTTCTGTTAGCCGCAAAGCACCGCGCTACTGGCTGGATCGAGCGCAATCAGACCTGCCAGCAATTGATCCATCTCCGGTTGCAATCGTAACTTTTCACTCTCGCTGCGCGTGGCTTTCATGCGCAGTAGCCTGAGCCGTCGCGATTTAATCTCGAACAACAGGGCTGGGATCCACTGCGTGAGGGTGATTGATCCCGCCGCATCGTCGAGTTCTCGCAGAAGATAGAGCGCGAGGTCATTCTTCCCCTTTTGTTCGGCCACGCGGGCCATAAGCAGGCGCAACAGCCATTTTTCTTTAGTGGATTCAGTGCCCGGGCGCGTCTGAATCCAGTGGAGTGCAGCATCGAGACCGTCAGTGTCAGCCTTCTCGAGCGCTTCAGGTTCAAGGGCCAGAATGTCGTTATCAGCGCCGCTGGCAGCCGATACTGGCTCATCCTGCCAGACGGACATATCGTCGAGGACACTCTGATTTATCCAGTTCAGCGTGACCTCATCGGCAAAGGGTGTGCCGTCGTTAAAAGCTAATGTTTCAAGCCCGGTGAGACGGCGCAGCAATCCTTTCAGATCGGCAATTATAATATCGGCCAGCACATCCTGACCCGACCTCACCAGCGCCTGATGGATATACCATTGCAGGTCAAGCCAGAGGTGGTTAGCGCCACGTGAGAAGGTACTGTCCGCCTGTTCCAGTATCTCCGACCAGCTCTGTTGCAGGTACAGCCGCTTGAGCATGGCACGCTGATCTGCTCTGGGAGGCTCGATACGTGTTTTTCCTTCAGCATCAGGCGCAGGGATGATTGTCAAGGTGTCATGACGAAGGCTTTTCATTAGCCGATGTGCGGCAAGCCAGCCATCGGGTTGAACACGCAGATATGCTGTCAGGGTTCGCGCCTGGGCCAGCAGATCCTGACCGGAGGTGATGTTACTGAGAACCGGCGCTTCGTATTCAGCCATGCGTGAAGCGGTTTGAGCCAGCCCCCGGTTTCCGACGTTCTGCGGCACCACCGCATCGACTCCCCCGCCCTTTATCAAACGAGACTCCAGTGCACCCCAGAGTGCTTGCAGATCTGGCCGTGATGTTTCTGGTTCTGTCGTCAGACAATCATCAATGAGAAGCAGCGCGCCGACGGTACGCCTTGCGTCCTCCCGCACAACTTCTGGAAAAAGTGAAAGACTGTCTAAGATACGAGTACCCGCCAGCCACTCGATGGCTGCTTTGCGGCTACGGTCGCGCTGCGGATAAAGCTGCATACCATATCGTTGCAGCAAGCCTGCCAGCAGCTCCAGCCCATCGGCCAAGCCAGCTTCCCCGTCCTGGTGCAAACGGGCCCAGCAGTAATAGGTAACAATCCGGATATCTTTTGTTGTTGCCAGTAACTGTCCAGCCAACTGGCAAATCAGTACGGTATCGACACCGGAGATCTTATTGACCTCCTCGCGGATACGCTGAAAATCATCGTCATAGCCCGGATCGCTCCCGGTGGGCTGGCTATCACTGATTGGCGAAAGCCAGGACTGCCACTGCGCCTGACGTGACCGGGCCTGCTGGCGCAGTACGCTTTCATCCAACTGACTGGCGGCAACCAAATTTTGTAAAATGCTCATTATTCCATCTCATCCATGTCACTATTCCCTACCCCCGTCGTCAGGGCCTGTGCGCTCTCAGCCGCATCGACAGTGAAAATCTGATCCGGCAGGGTCAATCCGCGCAGCGCCAGAAGCGCCAGCGGGCCACTCCCAAGCTGGGAGCGCAATACCCACTGCAGGGTGCGGCCATCCGGAGCGGAGAAGCTCATCATCCACTGGCTGCGATCCAGCGGATGGCGTTTACCCTGCTCCAGCCAGCGAATAAAGCCCCAGGTACCGCTGTAGTCACCGAACAGACGCGTTCCCGCATTGACGGTGGTCCAGGTCAGCAGAGTGCCGGGTTTATACGTCTCCCCGGCCAGCGGAAAGTCTGCCAGTCGGCCATCTGATTGAAATAGCGCAGCTTTTGGCCGTCTATCGTCAGCTGTGTCTCGACAACCTCCGGGCAGGCCTGGCCTGTAACTCAAAGCTGATCCCCTGGCTGCCGTCGGTGAAAAGAATGTCGGACAGCTGGCTTAGCTGGTCGATCGCGCGCAGAAAGGCCGGATTAAAGACCAGGCCGTGACTGTTGACCTTATCCGGCACCCACTGACTACCTTCTTTATGCAGGACACCGTTCAGCTCCGTCGTGAGAAAACGTTCGATTCGCCCGCTGTCTTTGCGCACAAACTCAGCCAGCATCGGCAGGGAGGCGTCGCTTTTGCTGGCGGCAAACGGAAAGCGTCCGTCAAAGGCGGTGTGCCAGTTGGCGACCACCGAGCGGCGCCATTTATCATTCAGACTGGCCGCCGACGGCAGAAGCACGGTTTCCCAGGCCTGAGTCAGCGGCTGCACAAACAGAGTATTACCGAAGCCACTCCACTCTTCGCCAAGGCTTGCCGAAATCAGGCTACCGTACTGTTGCGTGTCGGTCAGGTCGACGCTTTTCCCCTGGAAGACGGTCTGCGCCAGGGTCTGCATCATCACCTGCGGATCGGAAGCATTCGCAACCTGCTGCAGGCGCAGGCGCACGCGGGTGATACGGGTCAGATAGGTTTGCAGGCTCAGGGTGCTATCGGCCGACATGACGTTGCTGCCCGTGTTTTTCCCCATCAGCTGGAGCAGTGGGCCGAACGTGTCATCCAGAGGCCCCTGCGGGCCGGCTGCCGACTGGTCGATGACCGGCTTGTCTTTCCCGCCCACCAGATCTTTGGCCGATTTAATAAGGCTGTCCGACAGCCCCTCCCTTTGTTGCCCCGCCTGCCCCTGCCAGGCAAGGGTATTCATCAGGGCAATCAGCGGCGACTGGCGGACATCGCTAATCAGCGTGAGCTGGTCGGTAACATCGGCGATATTGGTCGCCGGATTAAGTCGCAGACTGTTGAGAAAATTCAGCCAGCTGCCGGCGAAATCGGTGAAGTAGCGTCGGGTCAGACGCGCTTTCAGCGCCTCCGGCGACAGGTCTGTCGACACCGTTTTGCGCGAATCGCTCAGCACCCAGTCGATTTCCTCCCGGCGCGAGCTGGCTGCCTTATCAATGGCCTGCTGAATGCCGCCTTCCCATGCCTGGCGGGTAAACATCCCCGGGACCACTTCATCGGTGGTAAACAGCCGGCGCGCATCGGTGCCACTGGTCATGTCTTCCAGCGATACATCGGCAAAATTACGACGCACGGATTTGAGCATGTTCTCATATAAGGTGCTTTCGGCATTGCGGCGACCTAGCTGCTGCAACAGAACCTGACGGCTCTGACTCACCCGTTGCGCATCCGGGATGATCTTCCACTCTGGCCGCTCGGGCAGCAGGGAGAGATAAAAGGCCCACAAATCCGGCGCCAGACTTTGCCACAGACCGGTCGAGATCCCCATTCGCGTCGGCTGGACCGTTTTCATGGTCTGCGCAAAAAATGCGCCATCGGCTTTATCCGGACGAGCCATCATCAGCCAGGCTTTCAGCTGGTCATAGCCCGGTTTCGCCAGCTTGGCTCGTTGGTCGCTATTGGGGGCGGAGTTGACCAGCGCGTTGAGCGCCTGCTGCAACGCGGCATTGGCCGGGTCACGTATCAGGCGATGATTTGCCACACCGTACCAGGGTAGGACGGCGTTTAATAGTTGCTGATGATGGTCCAGACCAAAGCGCCGATACCAGGGCGCCCCCTTCTGCCCATCGTGCACGAGACGGCCGGCCTCATTGCGCAGGGCATGGAGGGCCGTCAGTTGATAGTCAGAAACGGAGGGGTGGGCCACCAGGTCGCGGGCTTTTCCCGCTACCGAAGCAATCTGACTGTAATTGAGGGCAAAGGAGAGCAGCAGTCCCGCCGCCCACAGGCCGAGGATGGCCAGCAGACCGCACGCCAGGCCCCGCTCCCACGCCATTCCCACGTGATGCCCGCGTAAACGGCGGCAGTCATCGACGATCCCCAGCCAGGTGGCGGGCAGCGTCAGGAGATGAGGCTGGCCCACAGGCGAGGTATCCGCCTCCTGATACGGATCTACGGTACGAGGCTCTGGCAGGCTAAACATCAGGCCTCGCAGCGCAAGCCGCTGCCGCGAGGCGGTCAGCCACGGCGCCAGCTGCCAGCGCCATTGCGCGATCCCCCCGTCGATAAGCTGCTGTCCCAGACGCAGCAGAAAGTCGTGGCGGGTCTCCTCCGCGATCTGGCGCATCCCCTGCTCCCGCAGCGTGGGCAGCATCTGCGCAAGCTGACGGGCGACATCGTCCTCGGTAGCGCGCAACGGGAAGCTAACCCCTACCGCCTGCACCGCGCGGTCAGCCTGCGGCCACTCACTATCGCATAGTTTCCACAACCAGACCGGGGCGGCATAGCCCAGCAGTTCGCTGATTTTTTCCAGCCCGTGCAGGTCGCTCTCGCTTATCTGCGGCGTCAGGGTGAGAGACGACGGCATCACCCGCACAATTCCGTCCAGAGGACGGCCACGGCGCAGCTTGCGCAGCGCGATGTATTTTTCTCGGTCAGGCTCCGATGCAAGGCTGCCGCCGTAAATCAGCACGGTGCGGTTGCCTTCAAGCCAGTGCTGCTGACGCAGGCCAGGCACCAGTTGTTCGATTGCCGCCTCGTCGCCGGTGACTAAAAGCAGGCGGACTTTGCGCCGCCAGTGAATTCCAATTCGGGTTCGCAGATGGTCACGAATCCTGGCACACATCACCACTGCTGGAGAAACAGAGATGTTTTCACTCTCATCTTTTCTCTTATTGTCATCACCACGAGTGACATCCAGGAGCGCCTCAAACTCCTTTTTACCGGCACTGCGAGCTGTCCACAGGAGCATAACTAACATGATAAAGATACATCCGGTAATGCAGCACCCACCAATAAGCCAGTAATTCTGCTGCTGACTATCGCCCTCAAGTCCGGCCATGTCAGGATGTTTCCAGACGATAAATGTCATTGCAGCCAAGAGTAAAAAGAGAATGAATACGACTGAAAGATAGCGACCTTCCGTAGTTTTCGGTGCTAAAAGTAACTTCACAGATCCATCTCCTGTCTTGAAGCTATCGGGGTAATAAGCGTGCTCCATAGCACTTTCTGAGTGGTATCCCCGCAGATAATCATCTGCGGGGATTGTGTTTGTCGGGCGATTTCAGTGGCGGCAGCAATAGCCAGCCAGGGTGCAGCGGCTCCAGCATTCCCCATGGATATATCGAGTGAAATGACAGCCTCATCTTTTACGCACTGCGCAGGATGTGCATTCTGACATCCAATCGCTTCTGCACGTTGCTCACCTGTCATTCCAGCGAGCCATAAATTTTTCACCATACTTTCTTTTAGCGGGACGTTCCAGGCGGCCATCCTCATCCCTTCGCTAAGTTCACCTGAGGGAGCAGCATCTGGCCGGTGTAGTAATGCGAGGGGGTCAAGCGCCTCTTGCGTTAGGCGGTTGCCAAGAAGTAGAGCAACAGCCGCTTCAGCAGTATTGTTTGTAACAACCGGATCAATCTGGAGGCCAACGATCAATAACATTGCTTTATCTTTAATACGTTCATTTAACCAGCGGTCAATTACACTAAGACCACGCCCTTCAACGTGTTCAACAGGAAAAGTGATATTGTTCTTTTGCCATGCCTCATCCCAGTAATGGCGAATGTTCTCCAAAGGCAGCGATGTTGTTACATCAAAAACTACTACTAGTGGGCATTTATCAGGGATTTGTGTAAAAGGAATATCTGCAATCATCTGCGAAAAAATATTCATTATCACGAATTCCATAGAATCCTGCGGGCTGGAAGAAATTTGGCTCATTCTGGCGCTTTCATTACCATCCCGGCCGACCTGTGAAACAATAATGCTGTCGTTGTTTTGCATAGCAATAGCGGTATCTTTCTGAGCAACTGATGAGTGGCCGGTAATAAATGTTGCACTCAGCACTTGTAATGCACGCCGTGCCTTACGGGTTTCTCGAAGAATCCACTGTTCTCGCTGTTTGTCAAAAGCGTTTGCTTTGCTATCCTGTAAAGACCAAACAAGCAGACGAGAAGAAAGCAAGACACTCCACAAAGCAACAGGAAAACCTAAAGCTAATCTCCAGAAGTACAGATTTTCAACATAACGCCCAAATATACGCATTATGATAATACTGACTGAAAGCATGACAACCAGAGCAACAAGCCAACGAGAAAATTTCAGAGGCTTAGGTCTGGGGTAGCGTTCTGGCAAATGTTTAAGTGTATATGGCATTAATTTCCTCATATTACAGGATGGCTAAATTAGCTTGATATGCAGGCGAAACAAAAACTCACCACATTATATTTCTTTCATTAGCAAACTCACACTTATACATACGACCATCCTTTTTGGTAAAAAACAGAAATCAACGTGCTAGTTTACTTTTGTCGTTGAAGTGGCCTTCCATTTTTTTTCAGCATGTAATTTAACAGAGACTTGTCTTTTTTAATTATAATCAGGAATCGGAGGGTTTTCTCCACCACACCTACCGTTTTCAACTATGATATTCTCTTCCCCTCGTAGGGCATATTTCAATCCATTTTATACGCGAAATAGTTGACAGTAACTGGGTCTATCCCACCAATACATCCAATTTATAAGCAAATAAAACAGTGCCTTCGTCATTGGTAAAGCTACTGTTTATTTCAACTGATTCTTTTACCCCCCATTCAGATTAATATCCATTTCACAGTCAATAATATAATCATTTGAAATGCAATCATCCTTACCCTTTGTCACCTGTTTTACAGATAAATACTCTGCAGTATTATTCTGGTTGATTTCCTTTTTCATCACCAGTAAATGCTTACCAGAATTACCTTCCCACTTTGTAGAAAAGATTGGATTTTTAGTAAAAATAGAGTTTATTGGCTACAAAATAATATGCAACACAACCTAAAAAGCAGCAAGAGCGCTGAATAATGATTAATCAACAACACCCTTAATTTAGGGCGATATGCTTACATCAATACTCACAAGCTATTTTTGCAGCATAAATTTATTGGCAGCTTTGCAAGCTAAAGTTCCGTCGGGAAGAGAATCAAACAAAGAGGTAAAGTTATATAGAACTGTTTTCCCATTAACTTTCTTAAATTCAAGAAAATACCCATAAGCACCATCATCATCACATTTTTTTCTAATAGACTCTGGTAGTGCAAAAGATACATTCCATACACACACTTTTTCATTTGGGAAAACTGCCGATGTGTTAACAGGATACTTTGATTTTTTGTCCACTCCCCAGCCATAGTAAACCTCAGATACATTGACAATGTGTACTGTATTTATTTTTGATAAGTAAATCACTTTCAACATAACGCCTCATTTCTTTTGAAGACATTTCAATCAACAACTTCTTATTATTTTTTTTGAAAACCTGTCTTAGAGAATCTATATTTGAGTTATCCATACACTCTTCTGCCAGTACACATGAACTGTAACCAAGTAACAATGCTAAAACATAATAATACTTCACATCACCTCCAGTATTAAATTTTTTTATCACCTTGTTCTTCCATCCTCTTTCGAGAGTAGATTGGCTCCAAGGCTTTCACGCAACTCTGCAATATTAGAAATCGCTGCTTCTCTCGAGCCCGAATTTATTATTTTTTGTGCATAAGAATAATATGAATTAGGTACATAGAACCCTATCAACTCATAATGTAACCGTCCATTGATATAAACTTGATATAACGGGTTTATTGTTACACTATCTCCCTGATTTCCGCCAAGCACACCTATTTCTCCATCCTCAAAAAGACAGTATATAAAAGCAACGTGCCCTTTCCAAGATCCTTTTTTCCGCAAAACGACTATTGCGCCGTATATAGGTTGAGACACTTTTATAAAACTTTTATTTTTCGAGAAAGATTGAGAACTGGCGCTACCAGATGTTGAATACCCAGATTCTTTAAGGCAATAATTTACAAAAGAAGCACACCACGGATTAGAGTCACCAACCATTGATGACATATTAATGCCTGTCTTCTTATGGTAGTTTATTCCGCCATCGCCTTCCTTTACACGCCCCCATTTCCATCGAGTATCTCCCTCCTCGAATGCAACCGCCATCCACGGAGCCTCTCGCTGATCATGAGGAAGTAACGCAATCGGATTACCGGAATTTTTTCCTCCGACTGATTCCAGCGTTTTTTTATTGGAATTTACTTCTTTGTTTTGCAGTTGTTTTTTACTCACTGTTTTTGAGGTTGGAGGATTAATTGCTGAGTTATCGGACTCGACCGCAGTATTGTTACCATTTTTTCTTATAGAAATTGATTGCCCTAGATATATTTTATTAGGGTCTGATATATTATTCTGACGCGCAATATCGTCAACATTCGCACCATTTTTTTCTGCGATCTTCGCCAGCGTGTCACCAGGTACAACGATATAGATTAAGGGGCTATTAGTTTTGGCACCATAAATCGTCAAGTGTTGACCAGGGAAGATCTTACTCACATCTTTTATATTATTGTTTTTGGCAATTTCATCAGTGCTTGTCTTATAACGTTTGGCAATTTTTGATAGAGAATCTCCTGGTGTAAGCGCACCCGTTTTAGTTCCACGCACTTTTTGAGATTTCCGGGGTTTCAGCCATCAGCCGGTATTCTTCCGGCGTCAGGTTATTCAGGGATTCGTGGGGGCGCTCGCCGTTATATTCAGCCAGCCAGCGCTCTGTAATTTCCCGTGCTTTATTCAGTGTTCTGAACAGATAAAAATCCAGTATTTCTGTTCTGTATGTCCGGTTGAACCGTTCGATAAAGGCATTCTGCGTTGGCTTGCCGGGCCTGATAAAATCCAGCATCACACCATGCTCTTCTGCCCATTGTGCCAGCGTCAGCGAGACCAGTTCCGGACCGTTATCCATCCGCATCTTTAGCGGATATCCGCGGTTTGCCACGATCCTGTCCAGCACTCTCACGACCCGCTGCGCCGGGATATTCAGGTCAATTTCGAGCGCCAGTGCTTCGCGGTTAAAATCATCCACCACGTTGAAGGTCCGGAAGCGTCTGCCGCACACCAGCGCATCGTGCATAAAATCGATGGACCTGCTCTGGTTCATCGCCTCTGGCGTCACCAGCGGAACCGGATTGCGCACTGGCAGGCGCTGTTTTCCCTTACGGCGAAAATTCAGTTTCAGCAGGCAGTAAATCCGGTGAACGCGCTTATGGTTCCAGCTTTTGCCCTGCCTGCGCAGCACATGAAAAAGCTTTTCAAATCCGTATCGCGGATAGCGTTCAGCCGCCACGGTCAGCGCCATAATGACTGGCTCATCACGTTGCGTATCAGGCTGATAACGAAATACCGTCCTGCTCAACGACAATATACTGCATGCCTGACGTAAGCTCATGGCAAACTGCGCGGTCAGATAGCTGACCAGCTCACGCTTTATCGCTGGTTTTAAAGCTTTTTTTCAATAACGTCTTTCAATGCGCGGCACTCGAGGCTCAGGTCCGCAAACATCTGTTTCAACCGGCGGTTTTCATCTTCGAGGTCCTTCATCTTTTTGATATCAGAGGCTTCCATACCGCCGAACTTCGCTTTCCAGTTGTAGTACGAGGCCTCAGAAATCCCCGGCTTCGCGGCACACATCTTTGACGGTGCGTCCGGCTTCGACGGACTTCAGAACGGCGATGATCTGGTGTTCGGTGAATCGGGCTTTGCGCATGGCGATCTCCTCCAGGAACATAATCAGTATGCAGGAAGATCTCTAAATGTGAATGGTCCGCTTTACCGGGATGCTTACATGACATTTCCCCAGCAATGGCGCTTGAAAAACACAACATACTTATGATTAATGAAATGTATCTAAACAAAACAACTGACCCCAATATCATTAAGGACTGGAAGGGAGTATCTTTGATCTTATAGATTGGCAAATGGACCTTCCTAAAAGCTTATAGCTAATAATTCCATCAACATTCAACTCATTCGTAAAGATATGCCCAGGGGCTTTTGAATCGAACGTATAAATAAATAATTTATTATCTTTCACTGCATAAAAAAGAACTCCATCAAATCCAGAAACTTGATCATCAGAGTAAGATGATAATATTTTGGCAATCTGAGTTCTGGATGATAAGTCTGTTATGGATTTTATTAATATATTGTCATCAATACCTTTTGGGAGCGTATTCAAATATACGTTGTCAATATAAGGAGTATAATCATTTTGATCGCACGAAGGAGTGTGAGGATTGTCCACACCGTAATAATTTCTAAAAAAGCCATCAAGGACATATTTATAATCACTTGCAGAAGGCAATGCCTTTACAAGTAAGGATATTCCTCCGGGATCACCTGCCATCACTCTCAATGACAACAACAGTAGCATACTTATACCTATAAAATTTTTCATCGACCGCCACCTTCATCTTTCACAGATTTAGTTTTGCTATCAAACCCGAATAAATTATTGTTTACATCGTCAACATCAACTATAGGTAATTCCGCTGAATTTTTTGAATAATATTCTTTATACGCGACAGGTATATAATATTTATAAAATTTTTGATACACAGGAGTTTCCTTTTTTTTTCTAACAGTCATGCTGAATCTAGATGTTGGTTTCGTGGTACTATACATCGATAACTTAATAGTACCTCCACCATATGCTTTACCTCCTTGATTTCCGCCTAAGCCAGCAATATCACCGTTACTCGTTTTTCCATACACAAATGTTACATGTCCATTGCCTGTAAATTCATCACTTGATTCGACATAAGTACGAAAGACCATCAATGCACCATATACAGGATTTTTTATCTCGATAAACTTAGTTTTATCATAAACTGGAAATTGAGAAGACTTTGTAAAACTCCTGGAGTAGTCATACCCTGTTTCTTTCAAGCAATAATTTGCAAACGAAGCACACCATGCCGTACTACCCAATGACCCTTTAGAACCCGTAAGATTATGATAATTATCAGTGATTTTCTTCTCTCCTGTTCCATGCCATTCCGTAACCTCGCGGATTGCAATCGCCATCCATGGTGCCTCTCTCTGATCATGGGGAAGCAAGGCTATCGGTTTATCCGATTTTTTAGAACCTACTGATTCCAGTGTTTTTTTATCTAAATTGACCGATTGCACATTGGGTGAAGTTCTACTAACTGGGGGCTGAGGTTTGGGTGCCTGTTTGTCAGAGACTAAGACAGGGCTGCTACCTTTTGAGCAGTTTGCATCATTTGAAATCAATATCGACTGACCTGGATAGATTTTGTTTAGATCTACGATATTGTTCCAACGAGCGAGTTCATCAACAGTTACGCCATATTGTGCTGCGATCTTCGCCAGCGTGTCACCAGGTACAACGATATAGATTAAGGGGCTATTAGTTTTGGCACCATAAATCGTCAAGTGTTGACCAGGGAAGATCTTACTCACATCTTTTATATTATTGTTTTTGGCAATTTCATCAGTGCTTGTCTTATAACGTTTGGCAATTTTTGATAGAGAATCTCCTGGCATGACTATATAATCTATCGGTTTCAGAGCGCTCTTCTCACGTGGCACTTTGGGAGTCTCGGCAAGTGTTTTTGCAGAGAATTGAGAAAAGTTTCGCGTGAGCAGTATATTCTTCGTTTCATCCCCAGCAACAGCTGAATAAACAACATCCTCTTTTCCAGCAGAATTAGTATATTTGACGACAATAACCATTCCTTGTTTGGTATGAATAATTGTCTTTAGCTTGCCGTAAACGTCTGTTTTCCACTCGTAGCTAGTACTTCCTAGTGTTACCTTAAATGGCACATTAGCAATTGGGCGAGAGCCGTCTGAAACCGTCAAGTTTGTCACATATACCCATTTTTCAGTACCAGCCTTCAGGCCACCTTCTTTTTTACTGATCGCATCCACAACTTTGCCGAATTCTTTATCATTCAAGTCAGATATTTTTTTATCTTTTGCAACGCCACTCTCTGAACTTATAAAGTTAGCATAAGCTACGGGATCATTACCTGCGGTTTCAGGAGCATACTGCGACATCATCTCAGATATGGTGTCATTTCGGTATTTTCGCCTCAATAATGCACATTTCTCACGCTCCCCAGCTTCAATACTGGAAAAAATCGCAAATGTATTTTCTTTCGGATTATATACAGTGCCGGCACCTATTCGCCCTTTTTGCTTACTTGCATCAGGCAATGCCATAATATTTCCGGGGTTGTTAAATCTCCAGTTTAATGTCCCTGCAGTTTTTAGCAAACGAGTCCCATCACCAGCTTCGTACTCAACCGTCTTGGTTTCAAGATGGTATGTCGCTTTTATAAATCTCATAGATCATCCTTTTTATTTTATTCTGTTGGCTGAAAGCTGGTGTCGTTTAATAAGACGGAAGTCATATGATAGCCTGTGACAGCAAGCATAATTTTTCCATCTACAGTGACATGGTGATTAAGTAGATTGCGTTTAGTTTTATAATCATCACCACTAACAATGAGCTGAATATTGCTGTTCCAACCTTTTTGCTCAGTATTAGCATCAACCACGCACTTTAGCGGACTATTTATATGCAGGATCCAGTAGAGTAATTTTTCGTCATGCGCCCTATCTTCCCCCCAATTTGGGGGGCCGTAAAATATTTCTTCTTTCATTACTCCTGTGAGTACAATCTTATCCCCCTCTTTCAGGCATGCAGCATATACACCGAAGCTATAAAATAAGATAACCAGACTCAACATAAGTTTCATAAGCATACTTAACACTATCAACTATCCTTTGTTAAACTTAATAAAGTTGAAATCATTGATTCAGTCAATGCTGATGTTCTATCATCTTCAAAACCCATTTCACTTAAATGAAGATCGGCATCAGGTGCTTCATCCTCAAAATCCTCCATACTGTCGTCTTCAGTTGATGAGACAGAAAGCTCCTCTTTACTCCAAGTTTCTCGGCCAATGATTAAATTTAATGTATCGCTTTCAGGAAGTACTATTTTGGGAAAACGACCTGAAGTGTCTACTGTTCCGGTAGACAGAATTTTTCCAGCGCTATCAGAAATACTGTACGGCTGATTTATCAGCCAGTTCATACTCTGGCTGACACTATCCGCACCTGGAAAAGCAAAACGTAAACTGTGCTCTCCAGGCTCCATTACAGGAAATACAGGCATTTTGACTTTTTCAGAAGCGCTTTCCTGACGCCCGTAATATCCTGCTTTCGTGCGATATTCGCCTGCAGTAGCAGATTCAATCGCATTTGCATCAAGTCTGATATAACTCCCCCCACCATTCAGGGTCAGCTTCTTCTTCGCGATGATTTTGATTTCATCCTCCGTGCTGACAATGCTGATTTCCTTCCGGGCAAGCAGCGCCATCAGGTCATTCTGCGCCTGCATCTGTACCGGTCCCTGATTCGCTATCAGCCTGATCCCAAGCTTTCGCACAAACACGCTCAGCGCACTGCCCACCCCGATGAACAGATTTTTCACCACGCTGACGTCTGCATTCTTTCCGGCTGTGGCAATCAGGTTATGCCCGGCTGAGACCTGCAGGTGCTCCCCGCTGGTCAGCGCTATCCCCTCCGGCGCGCTGACCAGCAGTACCGATTTTTTGAGGTCTGTCAGCTGCTGCTCCAGCAGGGTAATTTGCGCCTGGAGATCGGCCGGGTTCGCGGTCGCCTTCTGCGCGTCACCGGAGATGGACATCATCTGCTCCCGGGCTTCGGCCAGATTGCTGACCGCCGGCTCCATATCCAGCACCTGCCCCTGAGCCTGCACCTGTCCGTCCGCGCTGATAAATATCCCTTTCTGTGCCCGGATAGCGCCCCAGCTGTCGGTTCTCAGCTCAAAGCCTTCGCCGCGCGGCTGCTTTTCAGCATCCACGAGATGGCCGAGGTTCAGCTGGCTCTTACCGCCGTACTCCGTCGAGACCTTGATATGCTCTTTTCCGCGCTCATCGTCGAGGCGGATTTTGTTGTTGGCCGGGGTGCGCAGGACGTTACGTTTGTCATTGCGGATGGTGACGTGGTCGCCGTGCGCCGAGTCGTGCAGCACGCCCGCGATATACGGCCGGTCAGGGTTACCATCCTCAAAGCCAATCGCCACCTCCGTCCCGGCCAGCAGCGGCAGGTGCAGGCCGTAGGTGTCTCCGGCATACGGCCGCGACTGGCGGACCCACAGGCTCTCGAAACCGGTTTCCCAGCGCGCCCGGTCAAACAGCATATTCACCCGGTAGCGTCCGTGTTTGTCGATATGCCCGTAGGTGTCGTTTTCCCGGGTGCTGGTCACGCGGGCCGGCAGCGTCCCGGCCATCACCGGACGCGCGCCGGGCTCAGGCCGGTAGCCGACGTCCGGGCTGTCCGGTATGCCGGCAAACTCCACCGCAAAGTCGGCATCGCGCCGGGCGTGGCTGTGCATCGCCGTGACGAGCACGCCATCAGCAAACTCCCCGGCCACCTCCTCTCCGCCGGTGACCTTCAGCACCTGTCCCGGGCAGAGCGTCGGGCAGCTGGTGGTGGCCTGCATCCGGGTCTGGCCGTTAAGATAACGCTCATGCCGAAGCCGGGCGTAAAACGCCCCGGACTCCGGCGCCGGATGGCGGTCATGGACATTCCCCGCGGTCAGGTAGTTATCTCCCCAGTGGTAAGCCTCACCAAAGGTAGTGGTCTCCCCGCGGGTGACATCCACCTGCGCGTTCATGTCCGCCGTCGCCTCGCGGTAGTTGTAGTCGCGGGTACTGACCTGCTGCTCCACGACGCGGTGGCGACATGCCATCTCCCACACCGCGTCCACCCCGGCCGACTGCTGCCCTGACGGCGGGACCGAAGGCAACGTCAGCCCCTTCTCATAGCCCTGCTGACTGTCGCAGAACTCAGCGACGTCGATGTGCAGCCGCGTGTCGGCGGTAAACCGAAACCAGATCCCCACCTCACCCAGCAGCCGGGTGATAAAGCGCAGGTCATCCTCGCCGTACTGCATCACCTGCTCGCGTCGCGGATACGTTTTTGTCAGCGAGAACAGAAAATCCTGACCGCGCAGGCCGTGGCGCTCGCGGAGGATTTTTTCCACAATCTGCGGAACGGACTGGTCCTGGTAAATGGCGTTCTGGTGCGAGCGGTTAAGCAGCGCCAGGCGCGGCTGAAGCGTCAGCGCGTAGTGCGTTTCATCCCTGGAGGTACTGAGCCGTTCAAACCCCGTCACCACGCCCTGGATCACCCGCACGGGTTGCTGAACATTGATGCCGAAGCCCTGAGCCACCGGCGCCTGCAGCGTCAGGGAGGCTGCCTTCATCAGCATCATCTCTTTGCTGATGGCATGGTCTGCGCTGGTGAATTCAATACGGTAGCGGAACGGCTGGCTCAGGGCTTCATCGCCCTCGAAGGCCAGCACATCAAGCCCGGCTTCACATCCCTTCACCGAAAGCAGGTGGTGGTTATGGCTGAACAACAACGATTTCACGCTACTCATCGGATATTGTCCCCTCGTCAAACGCCATCACGACGCCTTCCTCTTCGTGATACCCCAGCGTCACCTGGCGCGGTTTCTGCCCCGCCGCCATATGGCTCAATAGCTGCTGACTCAGTGCCGGCAGGATCTGCTGATTGAGCAGACTGTCGACGTTACGGGCGCCGGTATCCGGCAGCAGGCAGGCCTCGGTCAGCGCGTCGAACAGGCTCTCGCTGAGGGTGGTGGTGATTCCGTAATGGCAAGCCAGACGCTGACTTACCTGCCCGAGCTTCATGCCGACAATGGCGCGCAGCGCTCCCGCCGGCAGCGGACGGTAAATCACCGTCTGGAAGCGGGCCAGCAGCGCCGGCTGGAAGTGGCCGCGCAGCACCGGGCGCAGCAGCTCGTGCAGGTCTGATTCGCTGGCCTCCGGCTGTTCATCCAGCAACTGCATCAGGAGGTCGCTTCCGAGGTTGGCGGTCATCAGGATCACGGTGTTGCGAAAGTCGATTTCACGCCCCTCGCCGTCGCGCATTACCCCCCGGTCGAAGACCTGGTAGAACAGGTTCATCACATCGCGATGGGCCTTTTCCACCTCATCGAGCAGCACCACGCTGTAGGGGCGTTTGCGCACCGCCTCGGTCAGGATCCCGCCCTGGCCGTAGCCGACGTAGCCGGGCGGAGAACCCTTCAGCTGGCTGACGGTGTGCGGCTCCTGGTACTCGGAGAGATTGATGGTGATCAGCGCTTTCTCGCCGCCGAACAGCGCATCGGCCAGGGCGAGCGCCGTTTCCGTTTTGCCGGTGCCGCTCGGCCCGACCAGCAGGAACACCCCTTGCGGACCGTTCTCCGGCGTCAGGCCGGTTTTCGCGGCGCGCAGGCGCCGGGCAATAGCGCTCAGGGCCGCCTCCTGGCCAACCACCCGTTTGCCGAGACTCTCTTCCAGACTCAGCAGCTCCGTCTGCTCATCTTTCATTAGCGAGGAGAGCGGCACGCCGGTCCAGTCGGCAATCACCGTCGCCACGGTGCGGACGTCGACGTCCAGCCCGAGCAGCGGATTGCCCTGCTGGACGGCGATAAGCGCGGTTTGTAGATCGCTAATTTCCGCCTGGCGGGAGATATCGCGGCGGCAGGCGAGCAGCGCTTCCGTCAGCTGCAGCTCCTGACCATACTGAGTTTCAAGGGTATCCAGCGCCAGAATAAGGCGGATCTCCTCCTGCTCAATGGCCGCCAGCCGATCGCCGCGGGCGCTGTTGCCCAGCGCAATATCTTCCAGCAGCGCCTGCTTCTCCATCGCCAGCGCGGTGAGCTGCGCCTTCATGCGGGTCAGCGGCTCAGGCACGGTATCCAAACTCATACGCAGGCGGGCGGAAGCGGTGTCGAGTAAATCCACTGCCTTGTCCGGCAGCTGGCGACCGGTGAGATAGCGTCGTGACAGCGTCACGGCGGCGCGCACCGCATCATCCGTGATATGCACGCCGTGGTGGTCGGCATAGCGGGACTTCAGGCCGCGCAGCATCAGGCAGGCGGTGTCGTCGTCCGGCTCATCCACCTTGACCATCTGAAAGCGGCGCTCCAGCGCGGCGTCGCGCTCGAAGTACTGCTTGTATTCACTCCAGGTGGTGGCGGCGATGGTCCGCAGCTCGCCCCGGGCCAGAGCCGGCTTCAACAGGTTGGCGGCATCCGCGCCGCCCGCCTGATTACCCGCGCCGATGATCGTGTGCGCCTCGTCGATAAACAGCAGCACCGGCGAAGGCGACTGCTGTACCGCCTCAATGATATTTTTCAGCCGCTGCTCGAACTCGCCTTTGACCCCGGCGCCGGCCTGCAGCAGACCGAGGTCGAGGGTGCGCACCGACACCGGCTTCAGCGCGTCGGGGACGTTGCCTTCGGCAATGCACAGCGCCAGGCCTTCCACCAGAGCGGTCTTGCCCACGCCCGGCTCACCGACGAGGATCGGGTTGTTTTTACGTCGACGGGAGAGAATATCCACCATCTGGCGGATTTCCGTGTCACGTCCGAACACCGGGTCAATCAGGCCGTCTCTGGCTTTGGCGGTGACGTCGAGAGTGAATTTGTCCAGCGCGTTCTGCAGCGCCGGGTTGAGCCCATCCGCATTCAGTTCGCTGCCCGCGGGACGCCCCACAAATTCCACGTCCCCGCCATGGGGCTGCGCAAGCGCCGCTTCCTGCTGCGCTGGCGGACGTTCGTCGGACTGGGCATCCAGCAAGGGGCGCAGGCGTTCCAGCTGACGCTGGCCCAGCGTTAACAGCGGCCACAGGCCATCGCACTGGATCAGATTCTGTTTTTCAACCAGCGCCATCAGCAGGTGAACACTGCGGATCTGCGCTTCGCCGCTGAGAGAGGCAATCAGCCAGGCCTCCTGCATCAGCCTCAGGGTATGGTGAGAGAGCTGGGGACGATGACGTACCGAGCGCGGCTGTTTATCCAGCCAGCTCAGCAGATCCTGCCACAGCGCATCCATATCCCATTCATAGCGCCGCGCCAGCACCGTCAGATCGCCTTCCCCCTGTTCCAGCAGCTTGAGCAGCCAGTGCTCGGGCAGGATCTCGGCATGCGCCCGGGTCTGGCACAGGGAGGCCGCCCCCTCCATTGCGCGGGCACAGCAGGGATTAAGACGGCGTAACAGGCTGGCTGGATTTTCCATGAGATCCTCTCTTATTGTTTCCGGACACGCTACCGCCCGTCGCTGTTCCTGAACAGGAACCCCAAGCGCACAAGGTCAGGCAGACAGATTGTGTTTTTCTTTGCTGAGAACCCGTATCTCAGGCGCTCAGCAAAAAACGGCGGGCAGAGAAACGCTGCCCGCATCAGGCGATCGCCCGCAATAATCCCCGGCCGCAGAGATAACGATGCGGCCGGGATGAGCGAACGTCGCCTGCGCGCCAGCGGCGCGAAATATGACGGCAATTACGCGGTGGCGCGTTCGTTCCAGCTATCGGAGTGAATGATGTTGCCGTCTTTATAGGTCCAGGTGATCTTCTCGTAGCGCAGCTCAATCTGTTCCAGATGGTTGTGCTTCTCGTAGGCGGGGTTTTTGATGTCGTGCATCAGGGGATTCACTTTCACCACCTTGACGTTCTCAAGTTTGGTATTGAAATACTCCACTTCCTGGCCGGCATCGTTGATTCGGTACCACTTGAACTCGGCGGATTTCAGGGTCTGGCCGGTGGTCACCGCCTTGTACAGGTAGGGGCTGGAGGAGTCGATCTCCTTGGTGAACAGGAACGGCGTATGAATACGCGTGCCGGTCAGTTTGCCGGTGTTGTTATCGGTCGGGATGTACAGGTTATGCTCCTGGGCCACCACTTCGATACTGCCTTCACGATCCTGAACGTCGACAGACCCTTTAATGTCCGCGCCGCCGTCGTCTTTCAGCCAAAGATAAACAGGAATTGCCATGGAATTACTCTCCATTGTGTAGTGAAGCGCCATCATCCTGGGATGACGCAGAGGGTTGGTCCGGTAACCGGCAGGCGTCTACCTGCGGCACCAGACTGATTTCGACACGACGGTTCAGCGCACGGCCTTCCGGCGTATCGTTTGTTGCAATTGGTCGGCTTTCGCCATAGCCCTGAACGGCAAAGCAGCTGTCCGGCACGTCGCCGGTATCGCGCATCCAGTCGCGGACCGATTCGGCACGTTTCAGCGACAATAGCTGGTTGGCTTTTTCCTCACCCACGCTGTCGGTGTGACCCGCCACCACGATCAGCCACCCGGGCCTGGCCTTAATGTCCATCAGCGAGCTGACCAGCCGCTTTGTCGAACCAGGCTTCAGTACCCATTTCCCGGTATCGAATAGCGACATGCTGTCAAGGCGGATGACATCCGGCGCGACGTGCTGCACCGGCCTGGGCGGAGGCGGAGGCGGCACGTAACCGCGAATCGCCTCCAGCAACGGCAGGCGAATCTGCTCCCCGTGATACAAGCCCAGACTCAGGCGCAGCGGGACGCCGTTACGCGCCCAGCTATCGAGCAGCGCGGCATCTTCACGCAGCACCCTGACAGCGCTGGCTTTTGGTCGATAATCATCCATCGCAATCCGCTCATAACGGGCAATATCGACGCCCACGCGCTGCAGCAGTTGTCGATTGTTCCAGCCACTGCTGAGCAGCGCGGCGACAGCCGCGAGGGTGAAAATCGCGAGCGCCGCGCGCCAGGCCCAGCCTCGTGGCGTGAGTCCCCGTCCCGCCGGTAACTGCGGCAGGATGAATTCCGGCAAAGCTGAAGCGTCCCCGGTGTCGCTCTCGCCAGGCTGCCAGCCAGCTACCCGCGACAGGCCGCTATGTCGGGATAACCACGTCGTCCAGGCCGACGATGCCAGACTTCCAGGCAGCGAGGGCCCGAGGCCCCACAGCACGGCCGCAGGGGGCAGAGGTGGCAGGTCGGTATTCTCTTCCGTCAACACGGCATGGACGTGCTGTTCAAACCAGCCCATCAGGCTGTTCATCAGCACCTGCTGCTCCAGCGCGGCCGCCCCGCCGGCGCTTACCCAGGCCGGTACGGAACAGGGGGCGCAGGAGGGCTGCCAGACTTTCACCGCTTCACCCGGTATCGCCGCCTGCCACAACAGGTCGCGACTCATCGCGCTGCCCACCTGCCCCTGCAGCGCCAGCGGTACGGCATACCCCGTCTGCTGACGCAGCTGGCTGAGTTGCCAGCGCAGGGCCAGCAGAGCGCTGGTCAGCGCATCGCTTTGCGCATGCCGCTGCGGGCAGACGCAGAGCAGCACCGACAGCTGAGGCCCCCATTCCGGCCGCTGGCTCAATACCTGGCGCGCGACCTGCTGCAGATCCTCCGTCTTTTCCACGCGGATCCAGCAGCCCTGTTTGACGACTCGCACCGGTGACGCTGGCGGCCAGACACACGGCAGGTCGCCGCAAACGAGGACCACCGGCTGGCGATAAGCGCCCTCCGGGAGAGGGGCCAGGGTTGATGCGACGTTACGTCCGGTACGACGACTGGCGATGCGCCAGATCCCGATGATCAGGGCCAGCGTGACCAGCAGAATGAGCCACGCCCCCCAGCGGGGAACCGGCAAAAATAGCAGGCACACCAGCGCACTCAGCAGACTGGCCCACAGCGCCAGCCCACGCTGCTGCGCGGGCTCATTTCACCTCCCCGGTAACAAGGTCAGCAGCAGGTGATCGAGCCAGTGGTTGAGCCCCACCACAGGGCGAGTACCACCACCACGCTCAGGCCAATACGTACCGGCCATGGGGCCAGCCAGCCGCTTATCCCCAGACCGGCGCGACTCTCTACCAGTACGGGAGCGGTAGCCGGGCACTGAAAAGGAGGAACACGCTCACCGAGCGCGTTGACCAGCTTCAGGCGCTCGGGTCGTGGAGGGAGCGAAAGCTGCCAATAAAACCCAGCAGCATCACCCGCTGAAAACAGGTGACCACGGCCAGGTTGGGCGCCGGTTCACGCAACACATCACGCATCCGCTCGCACAGGGTGTCGCCGGCGTCCATGGTGCCGAGGAAGTGCCCCTGCAGCGGAATGTCATACCACTGCAGGCAGGCCTCATCCTCCACGCCGCGACCTTTCACTGCTTCATCGAGCAGCGCGCACTGGGCGGTGAGAATATGCTGACAGCTGGCGTCATCAAGCCCGCTCGCCTTCAGCTCATGTTGCACGCGCTCGACATCAGCAATACAGCGCTGCCATAGCGTGTACCCTTCCTCATCGCGGAACTGCGGGCCGTGGCGCAGGCTGATAACCTGCAGCCAGGTGTTCTGCAGCAGCGCATCAATATCAATGGACGCGGCGTTGCCGCGTTTAGGCTCATTCACGTTCGTAGTACCGCAAAAAGTTCAAGTTCAGGCTCACCGAGCATCCCCGGGACGTAAAACATACAGGTGCCGCTCTGCAGCATTTCCGTTGCCAGAGGGTGGGACACATCGAGGCTGAAATACTGATTTTCCAGACGCAGCGGGATCGCCGCCGGCACATGACGCAATGGCGTGAGGGCACCCCTGTCCGCGAGGAGTTGACGATGGCTTTGACATGATCCGGACTGCCCACTTTGCACTGGCGCGGAAACTGCTCCTGCAGTTGGGCGACCGGTACCGACGAACGAACCGACAGGTAGTAATCAGCCCTTCCCGCAGCCGGGCATCGTGCAGACGCGCCTGCCAGAAGTGCAGCCGGACATCATGCTCCAGCGCAATCGCCACCACCCGCGATGGCAGGCTCGCCTCCAGCAGGTCGCTCAGTAAATCAAACAGCGGCGGAAAAACCGCGTTCAGCTGGTCATGCTGATAGATCGGGACGGCATTCGCCTGATGGGTGAGCGAAAAGGTCAGCAGGCTACCAGCCAGGCGCGCCAGCTCCGGGTAGAGGCGTTCCGGCGGGCTTTGCCGGTAACGCAGAAAGTACCCCAGCACCGGCTCGGCGCTGTTCAGCGCATTCAGCAACCAGAACAGAGAGACATCAGCCACGGCAAAATCAGCCATCCGTTCATTGCTTTCGCGACGCATGGCCATCAGGCGCGTCAGACGAGCCCGGAGCTGGACGAGCAGCTGTTCAAGCTGCGTCGCCAGCCAGCGGCTGCCCTGGATCTGCAGCAGCGGCGGGAGAAACGTCTCGTCGATAAGCCAGGCCCCCTGCGAGTCCCGCTGCAGGCGAACAAGCGGACAGGTCAGGTAATCGCTGTTGTCCTGGTGGGCGAAGCGGAGGATCAGCTCCGGCTGTATGACGGCAATCTGCCGGGTA
Organism: Klebsiella sp. KPN54798; assembly: GCF_021184225.1. Taxonomy (NCBI): domain Bacteria; kingdom Pseudomonadati; phylum Pseudomonadota; class Gammaproteobacteria; order Enterobacterales; family Enterobacteriaceae; genus Klebsiella; species Klebsiella sp. KPN54798. The sequence goes on from NZ_CP089234.1 coordinate 3,031,784, forward strand.
TCATCCCCAAACTGGTTGCGGACATCGCGCCAGCGCTGGCGGAAGCGCACCGGCCTTTCGGCCACCTCCTCCGGCTTCAGACAGTTGCCGCCATTCGCCTGCATCAGGGGCAGCGCCAGCACGATCACCGCCTCGCCGGACGCGCCGTCCAGCGACAGCGCGGACGGCAGCGCATCGGCATTGTCCGTATCAATCATCGTGCCATCCTGGAACCGGACCTGCAGCCTGTGAGCCTGCAGGCGGCCCAGTTTGAGCATCTCTGGTTCGAAGGTCGCCTCAACCACTCCCCAGGGGTGGTTAAGACCCATCCGGGCAATCACTTCCGCAGTCCAGGCTGCATACGCAGCCTGCTGTTGAAAATGCTGAGGCGACACCATAATGCCCCGGCCCCACAACGGACGTTCCGTTTTCATCATCGTCCGAACCTACGCCTTCGCCTTTGGCATCTGGCTAACCAGCGACAGATTGACGTCCATCCCCTCGACCTGGAAGTGCGGCACCGCGTACAGCTTCACGCGGAAGAAGCCCGGGTTATCCTCGATATCTTCCACCACCACGCTGGCATCGCGCAGCGGATGGGAGGCCTGCAGCTCGTCGCCGGGGTCGGTCATTTCGGTCACCAGGCTCCGCACCCAGGTGTTCAGCTCCAGCTCCAGCAGACGCCGGTCCTTGGTGGTGCCGATATTCTCGCGCTGGATCATCTTCAGGTAGTGCGCGATGCGCGACAGCAGGAAGATATAAGGCAGACGCGCGTTGATACGGCTGTTGGCGGTGGCGTCGGCGGTATCGTACAGCGCCGGTTTCTGCGCGGAGTTGGCCGAGAAGAAGCAGGCGTAATCGCGATTTTTGTAGTACGACAGCGGGATAAAGCCCAGGCTGGCGAACTCAAACTCCCGCGTTTCCGGGATCATCACCTCGGAAGGAATTTTCACCTGGTTGCCGGTGCCCAGATCGTACAGATGGATGGGCAGATCTTTCACCGCGCCGCCGGCCTGCGGACCGCGAATTTGCACGCACCAGCCGTTATTGACAAAGCTCTTCACCATATTGGAAGCGAAGGAGAACGCCGCGCTGGTCCAGAGATACTTTTCGTGGTCCGGGCCCTTCACCTGCTCGACATAGTTGAAGCTGCGCACCGGCACGGTGTCCGGACCGTACGGCAGACGACCCAGCACGCGCGGCATCACCAGACCGATGTAGCGGGCATCGTCAGTTTCGCGAAACGCCTTCCAGCGGATATATTCCGCACGATCGAAGTAGTTGCCGATATCCTTAATGGCAGCCACCTCTTCCATGGTCTCTTTCAGGAAGAAGGCCGGGCCGACGGCGCCGATAAACGGCATATGGGCGGCCGCAGAGACGCGGGAGATATTGCGCAGCAGCGCCACATCCTGCGGGCTGGCGTCGAACTCATAGGCCGAGATCACCGAGCCGATCGGCTCGCCGCCGGGAGTGTCATACTCCGCGGTATAGGTGTGCCAGTAGAGGCCGCTCTGGATAAGCTCCGGCGCGTCCTCAAAGTCCTGGCGCAGATCGTCTTTGGCGACGTCGAGGATCTCCGTTTTGACGTTCTGCCGATAGTCGGTGTTGTCCACCAGCTGTTTGAGGCCGCGCCACAGGGATTCGACCTGCTGAAACTCCTGATGGTGCATCACCGCGTCCAGCTGACGGCTTATCTGGAAATCCAGCTCGGCGATATGGTGGTCGATCAGCGTTTTGTCGAGCTTTTCCACCCGCTGGCCGGACTGACGGATGCGTTCCATAAACACCTGCATCGCCGCGGTGAGACGTTCCGCCGCCGGCGCCTCGGAGAGCGCGGCATCGTCCAGAAAGTCGTTGATATCCCCGAGGCGAGACGCCGGGGTGAGATTAATTTTTTCAAACAGCGAGGCGTAAACGCCCTCGCCCGCGCTGTTTTCCTGCAGCGTGGTTTGCCCCTGAACAGGGGCGTTTTCTGTGGTAACAGACATTAGCATTTTCCCGGTTAATCCATTAACAGACTTGCCCCGCACTTATTTCGGGGCAAGCGCACTCATTTCGTCGCGTAATTCCTGGGACAGCGCCGGATCTTTCAGGATTGCCTCAAGCTCTTTTCTGAAAGTGGCGTTATCGAGCAGATTGGATTTGAGATCGCGTAATAAATTACGCATCGCCAGCATGGCGCGGAGTTGCGGAATTTGCCGGGCAACCTGCTCCGGTTCAAAATCTTTGATGTCGGTAAAACGCAGTCTGACGTTCTCCTCTTCGCCATTGCCGGCCAGCGTATTCGGCACCGAGAGGTTAACTTCCGGGCTAAATTCCGAAAGTACGCTGTTAAAATTATTTTTATTGACGTTGATTTTTTCTCTTTCCGATAAAGGCCGGTTTTCCTTACCATGACTAAAATCGCCAATGGTAAGCAGTTTGAGCGGCAGTTCGACCTTCTTTTGCGCGCCGCCGGTATGAAGAGATAATTTGAGATTAATGCGCGCCCTGGGGACTTCATTCTGGAACGTATCAGCCATAGCAGTTCCTTTCCTTAAGAAATAATTATTGAAGATATATTGATGTGAAACGTGACGATGATAAAGCAAAAATGGATTAACGATCAACTTAACCACCTAATAATTATATTTATTCATAAACACCCCCTTTCACCACGAAAATAAAAGCACCATGAATATCAATATTTAAAATGTGTAACAGCCGTCAATGATAAATTCAATAAATAATGCACCAAAGGAATGTTTGCAATGGATACTATAAGGCGGGCTAAAACATTAAGCGGATGAATAAAGGAAACCATAGAGACGACCGGGGCAATATAATTCGCTCATTATGCAAATTTAGCGTAACAACGCAATAAATTACTCAGAGGGAAAATATCTGGCTTCCATCCGATTGCCCCTTCGCGGCGGACGCTTAATAGTGCAGGCGCGAAATCTAAACGGTAACAATATTCTTCTGCTCCCCTTACTCCCCACAAACCGATTTTTTGCGGATAACGAGCCACAGCGCGATGTCGAACAAAGTTGTCGTTAGCAAAAAAACATGAGCCCGGTTACAAGACGCACACGACACCGTCGTCGGCATCCTGAACGGTTCGCATTCTGCAAGTCGCCAGGCTATATCTAAGACACCTTTCGCCCACAACGAGACACAAAGATGAGCAAGAAAATCCTAATGCTGGTCGGCGATTATGCCGAAGATTACGAAACGATGGTTCCTTTTCAGGCACTGCAGATGATTGGCCACCAGGTCGATGCCGTCTGCCCGGATAAAACCGCTGGCGACTATGTCATGACCGCAATCCATGACTTTGACGGCGCCCAGACTTATAGCGAAAAGCCGGGCCATCGCTTCACGCTGAACGCTGACTTCGCCGCAGTAAAGGCCGAGAACTACGATGCGCTAGTGATCCCCGGCGGCCGGGCGCCGGAGTATCTGCGCCTGAACGAGGAGGTTATTAAACTGGTACAGGCATTCGACGCCGCGCGTAAACCTATCGCCGCCGTCTGCCACGGCCCGCAGCTGCTGGCCGCCGCCGGTATTCTGCAGGGCCGCACCTGCAGCGCCTATCCCGCCTGCGCCCCGGAAGTGCGTTTGAGCGGCGGGCACTATGCGGATATTGGTATCGACCAGGCGCATGTGGACGGTAACCTGGTTACCGCCCCCGCCTGGCCGGCTCATCCACAGTGGCTGGCGAAATTCGCCGCCCTGCTGGCGGAATAACCATACTGAGCCGGCGTTTTTGTTGAGCCACCCGCTCCCCTGCGGGAATCTATGCCTCAGCGCGGTGTTTAGTCTCGGGTAAACGCGCTGTTGTAAGTTATACCGATGGCGGGGATGCGCCACGATTTACCGCTTATCTTCAGGGGCCGGTTAAAAAACCAGCCCCTGAAAAATTTATCGCTGCCCTGACGGGCATCATCAATTCAGCAACGCGATCTGCTTGACCACTATTTCATTGATTTTATAGATTATTTCAGGAGTTACGCGTTCTTTGATATCGCGGTCAACAAATACCCGAATGCAATATTTGATGATTTGATACTGATTTAACTTATCACCACATTCAATTAACGGTTTTATTTCGTAGCGGTTCTTAAGATCTTTCACCAAAAGCTTAACTTCGGTTTTATCCAGGTCTTTAAAGGCGCAGTCGGAGACAATATCAACGGCAAATTCATGTGGTTTGAAATGAGGCTGTAATACAGAAGTCAATAACCCGGTGAGTTGACTCTTCCACGCCTTATTTTCCTTGTCAGCGATGTTAGCTTTATACACAGAGTGTTTGGCCTCATAGACCTTCGACCATGGGTGTCGGTTAATAATGTCATCAAGTATTTTTTTATTAACCGCCTCGGTATCGCTGATATCTATCCATTCACCAACCTTGTCATTCAAAAAATAATCATCACTGCACGCCAAATAAAAATCCTTCAGCGCGTCGATGAAGCTTTCATCGCTATGGTCAACGATACGGTCGGTAACGTCAGCGATAATGACATTTTGTGGATCCTTGCTTTGCATAATCTCACATAATGTGCTCAACATCGTCGCAAAGGCGCGGTTTGTTTTATGGTAATACACCTGCGAGAAAAGGCTGGAGCGCGCCCCAATAAACTCAGCGATCGAATCAATCCCACTCTCTTTGTAAGCAAGGTACAATTTTCCCTGTTCCTCGACCGGGACAATTGACATAAACAAGCGATTGTAATCGTAGATGCCACACTTGACGCCGGAGAAATAGCCATCTCTGAGCAAGTAATCCATCCGGTCGGCATCGATCGGACAGGAAGAGATGATCGAGGTCATTAACGGCAGGATATCTGTTGCCTTTCCATTAATTTCCTCAATGATCTGTTGGTCACCGTATCTTTTTTCGATGATTTTTAACACATTTTCGATATTTATTTCGTCATCGACCTTACCTTGTTTTCTCAGATCATGGTAAATCATCAGGCTGAACAACAGCGAAAGCTGTTCATGTTCAACTTTCTGTTCTGGCTTGCTTAATACATCAATGATTGAATGGTAGGCTGTGGGGAGAACATCGGAGAATTCGTGCTTACCAGGCATAAAACTCTCAAACTGGTGGGATACCGGCCCGTGCCCGATGTCATGCATCAGGGCAGCGAGTCTCAACTCCTGAATGTTGTGTTTTGGTATCTGATCGATATGACCAAACACATGGCCATCATCATATTTCTTTTGATACCGTATCGCATTCAGGCGTAAATTATTGAGTATTTCACTTGATAAATGCAGCACCCCGAGAGAGTGTTCGAAGCGGCTGTGCACCGCAGAGGGAAACACCTTATATAAAAAAGAGTTCTGTTTAATGTTGCGTAAGCGCTGGAAAAGGGGGTGATTGATAAAGGCAATCTCGAGTGTCGTCAAACGAATAGTGCCGTGAATGGGATCAAGGATCTTACTGGTCAATTCATTTTCAAAATCCATATCTTAAATCCTTTCATACGTGCATTAAATATATTTAGCATATTGATTGTTTATTCAACAATAATCTTGCGCATTCAGGCAATAAGGTCAATCACTAATATTTAACGAGCAACGCGGCAGATCATAATTTCCTTATCTCTCCACAGCGTCGCGCTATATCGGCATCCACTGACATATCGATTGACTACGGATGAAAACAGCCCCGGTTTTCTTCGCTCAGATGCGCATTCCCCCGGAAACCTCAATGCGCTGGGCATTCACCCAGCGATGATCATCGGATAACAGCGAGGCGATCATCGGCCCGATATCCTCTGGCAGGCCAGGTCGGCCCAGCGCCGTCATGTTCGCTACCGCCTGAGCGACCTGCGGGTTATCCCGCACCACCCCGCCGCTGAAATCCGTGGCGATGGCGCCCGGCGCTACGCAGTTCACCGTGATCCCGCGGCCGCCCAGCTCAAACGCCATATAACGGGTCAGGGTTTCCACCGCGGATTTCATGATCGCATAGGGCGCCCGGTTCGCCATCACGATACGGGTCAGTCCGGACGAGATATTCACAATTCGCCCGCCATCCGCCAGCAGCGGCAATAATTTTTGGCTGAGGAAAAAAACCCCCTTCACATGGATGCGATAAAGCGCATCGAACTCCGATTCGGTAGCATTCAGAAACCCCATGCCGCTGGCATTGCCGGCATTATTAACCAGGTAATGAAACCGATCGGCCCCCAGCTCCGTCAGCGCCTCCTGAAAGGCGCTGACAAACCCGTCAAAGGTGTCGGTTTCGCCGGCGCTGAAGGGCAGCGCGATCGCCCGCGAGCCCTGAGCTTCAACCCGCGCGACCACATCGTTCGCCTCGGCAAAATGCGCGTTGTAGGTCAATACCACGTTCACGCCGCGCTGAGCCAGCGCTTCAACGGTTGCGCGCCCCAGGCCGCGGCTGCCGCCTGTCACCAGGGCGATTTTTGCGCTATTGTTCATGTTTCCCCCTTTTATCTCTGCTGAAAACATGAGCGATTATAGGCCTCTGAATGCCGACGATAAGACCGCATGGCGCGACAGGATTGTTTTGCCAGCTGGAACAATGCCATGGATAAACTGGATACCCTGACCCTGTTCGTGCGCATCGTCGAACGGGGTTCGTTCAGCGCCGCCGCCGCGGATCTGGGTTTTTCCCGGCCGGTGGCGACTGCAGCCATTAAGGCGCTGGAGGCTAGCCTTGGGGCGCGCCTGCTGCAGCGCACCACCCGGCACGTGCAGCCGACGGCGGAGGGCTCGCTGTATTATCAGCGCTGCGTGTCCATCCTGGCGGCCCTGGAGGAGGCCAACCGCAGCGCCGGGGGGAGCATCTCCGGCACCATCCGGGTGGACGTGGCGGGCAATCTGGCGCGAACCCTGCTGCTGCCCGCGCTGCCGCAGTTTCTCGCCCGCTATCCGGCCATTACGTTACAGATAGGCGAAAGCGAGCGCGACGTCGATCTGGTCCGCGAAGGGGTGGATTGCGTCATTCGCGGCGGCCATCTTCCCGACAGCGAGATGATTTGCCGGCCGCTCGCCAGGCTACAGGAGATCACCTGCGCCAGCCCGGCCTACCTCGCCCGGTACGGCACCCCGCATACGATTGACGGGCTGGCGGGACACGTGGCGATCGGTTTTGTTTCAGCGCGCACGCACCGTACCTTGCCGCTGACTTTTACCCTGGATGGTCGCCAGACCGAGGTCAGTTTGCCCTGTCGGCTGCTGACCTCCGATGCCGACGTCGGCGCCGAAGCGTCAAGGCTTGGCTTTGGCCTGTATCAGGCACCCTTATCCCGCCTTGAGGCCGATCTGGCATCCGGAGTATTAACGGAGGTGCTGGCTGATTTTCGCCCTGCGCCGCTGCCGCTCTCCCTGCTCTACCCCAGCAGCCGGCAGCTCTCTGCCCGGGTACAGGTATTTATCGACTGGGTGACGGTGCTGATGAAGGCGCCCCTGGCGCAGCAGGCATCCGGAAGGCTAAAATAATGTTTGCTATTATTTGCGGCTCGTGCGTTAATCGTTAAGTCGATTTACCAGACGAAAAGTTATTATCTAAGTACGTGTTCTCATCTCCAGGCGTTATCCCTGATACCACCTTCCTTTGAGCAGTCCCGTTAGTAGTTTGCTTTTTCTGTAAACAGGCCCTGTCAGATCCTTGTCGACTCCTTAAAAAGTCCGCCATCTGACACAAAACCCGGCTTACCACCAACTAAAATCAGCCGCGTTAATTTTCCTGAAAACGACCATTGTCTTTTCAACAGAACATCACCCATACAAGGTTTACATTATGATCGAACATATCCATTTTAGATGCCCATGCTGCCATGGCTCCCAGTACAGAACGTCCCAGTTTGACGTCACTGAAAAAAACCCTTTTGGTGCGAAATGCATTTTCTGCAAATCAGCCATGATGACGTTAGATACTCTTCGCCCTTATCACCTGGGCGCGCTGTCCACCGCTCAGGCCCAGCCATAAGACGGATGAAGAGGGTGAACGCGGGCGGGAAAATTCCCCCGGGGATTCACCTGGGGGCAAGCTCTGTTCCTTCACCTGACGCGATCGTCGGTGGAATGGCGAAGAACGGCATCCGGCAACGCTTTTATCAGGGTCGTCACATTCTCCCCGGCGCGGGTTTCCACATTAAAATAGTCCACCGCGCGCAGAATAAGCCGCAAACCTCTGCCGCTTTCCGCTAACGGATCGACATCGAAGCGCTCATCGCCACGCGCCAGCGCCAGGCGCTCGGCCGGAAAGACCTCTCCCGCATCAATAAAGCGCAGCGTCACCCGGTCTTCCGTTGCGATAAATTCGACACGAAAAACACGTTGCCGATCCTCATGCAACGCATAGCGAATGATATTGGTGGCCGTCTCACAGACGGCAAGATCGAGCGCGAAGCGCCACTCCTCCCCGACGGACAGCGGCGCCATTTGTTGAGCCAGCCACGCCGCCAGCGTTGATAGCGAGCTGAGTTGGGCAGGAAAATTCATGACGTTATTCACGGGCGCGTCACGGATTGAACTGCGCAAGGGCTGAAGTGCGATCCTCGCAAATACGAAAAATACGATCCATCCTGGTCAGGGTAAACATATTGCGAATGCCGGGGTTCAGCGCGCACAGTGTCATTTCTCCTTTACCGTTCATCATTTTCATCAGGGAAACCAGCGTTCCCAAACCGCTGCTGTCGATAAAATCGATTTTACTGAAATCAACAATCAGATCAGTGCTATCTTCGCCTATCTCCTGGGCGATTGCCGCCTTAAAGGCTACCGCGACGGAAGCATCCAGCCGACGCACCGCCGGCGTCAGGATCGTCACCGAGGCCTGCCGTTCAGTTTCAATTTTCATCACTGTCCCCTGTACGTTCAATAATCAAGAGTGAAACATCATCGGCCATCGCCTGGGTCTCCTGCGCGTCGCCACTGCGCCAGCGGATCAGGTGCCGGGCAAAACGCGGCAGCAGCGCGGGCAGCGGCTGCGTCACGCTGTCCTGCAGCCACGCTTGCAAGCGCGCCTCGCCAAACTGTTCACCGCTCCGGTTTTCACATTCGGTGATACCGTCGCTGAACAGGCACAGCCGCTCTCCCGGCGCCAGCGAAAAACTGACATCTGCCCACGAGAGATGGTCTATCAACCCCACCGGCGCCCCGCCGCTGCCGACCGGGCGGACGGTAGCGTCCGGGCTAACGATAAAAGGCGTGGGATGCCCGGCCTGACAGAGTTTGCCCGCACCGGTCTGCAGGTCGATCACGCCATAGATCAACGTGAAATAGCTGACGATCTCTGTTTCGTCACTGCAAAAACGACCATTGAGGATCGCCACCACCTCGGCCGGCGACGCCGGCTGGTTGTCTGCCGTAAAAAGAAAGCGCTCAACGGCCCTGCCATGCAAAAACTGGCGGGCGACGGCGAGCGACATCATCGCCGCCCCCACGCCGTGTCCGGAGACATCCACGCAGTAAAATCCGAGATGCTCCCCCAGCGGGAACACATTAAAAATATCCCCCGATACCCAGGCCGACGGCAGGAAAATCCAGTCGGAGAAAAAACCCTGATAGCACAGCTGATGAGCCGGGAGAACCGATTGCTGAATGCGCGCCGCCAGCTCCAGATCCTGTTCAATCTGCCGCAGCGCTTCACTTAGCCGCGTATTGCGCGCGGCGAGGTCGGCTTCAAGGGAGAGGATCCGCGCCCCGGCGTGCAGCCGCGCCCGCAGCTCGCTCTGCTCTACCGGTTTGCTGAGAAAATCATCGGCCCCTGCCTCAAACCCCTGCGTTAAATCGCCAGGGTCTTCGCGGGCGGTGAGCAATATCAGATAAACATAGCGACCAAACTGGCGACGGCGAATTTCCCGACATAGCGTCAGGCCATTCATCTCCGGCATCTCCCAGTCGCTTATCACCAGGCTGACAGGCTGGTTTTCCAGGATCGCCAGCGCGTCGACGCCGTTTTCCGCCTCACTAACGATATAACCCCACTGCGTCAACATTCGGCTTAGCAGCCGACGATAAACCAGCGAATCTTCAACAATCAGGACGTGCTGTGCCGACATCGCGCCTCCTAAATCGGCAAGAACCAGATAAGGCTGATCGTGCCTTCACGAAACTTGCCGCTGCCGCTGTCATGCCTCGGGTAGCGGGTACCGGCATAGTTGGCATACTGCACAGAGAACGATCCCGGCGTATAGCTCGCGTAGCCAAAACTGTAACTATAATCGCCATTCCACGGCTGCTGCTGACTACTGTCCGGATACCAGAACGCGGTGGCGCGCACAAAAAAATGTTGTTTAAAGGTATATCCACACCCCCCAAGCAGCACATTTTTGTTTTTGCGGATATCGTTACTCTCCAGATCGTAATAACGCGGCACCCAGCTGTAGCCTGCCTGGCACATGATGGCGTCGCCTTTGTTAATCAACAGCGCATGCTCCATGGGCTTCGGCAGCGAAAACTTATACGCCAGGGTAATCGCCCCCTGCTCAAAATAGGTGTGACGCTTGCTGCCCGAGGTCCAGAAGTGGTTATCGCCATAGTTACTGTAAACCAGGCTGAAGGTGTTGGCATGCCAGTCGTCGTAGCCAAAACTATAGCGAAAATCGGCGGTATAGCGGCTGGTGTCAGTCACCGGTAAACGGGATGTCACGTTGGCGAACCAGAAGCTGTAGGGCGAGTATTGCAGGCTAAGATTCAGAGTCTGATTATATTTTTTCTTCTGTTCTGCGCTGTCTGAGCTGTTGGGGACGGTCATCCACTGCTCTTTTAAACCCGAACTAAAGCTCAGCGCTCCCGAAAACACCTTGTCATTCCCGGAAAAAAGCCGTCCCCAGCGGCTGGTAAACACGCCGGCCTGCACCGGTTCACCATTTTTATCACGCAGCGGTTGTGCGTCGTTCTTCTCTGCGCCTTCCGCACCTGCGATGGCGCACCATAGCGCGCAGGCCAGCATATATTTCTCCCGCATTTGCCCTTCCTTAGTTAGGTATCCAGCGTGCGGCGACGCGGTATTTGGCCATCAGCCACAGTACGCCCAGCGCGGCGGCATGAATCAAGGTGTTCTCTATCCACGCCTGGCGCCACAGATCGAAGGTAACCAGCTGGCTTACGGCGAGTACGATGTAAACATGCAAAATAAAGGTGTAGAGCGAACGCTGCCCGAGCGGGATCAGGAACCAGCCTGCCAGCCGGTTAAGGGGGCGCCAGCACCAGGTCAATAGCAGATAAATGGTGACCATCAGACTGACATCATTGAGGATCCGTACCGGACCGAGGCCGTTTTTCGCCGCCCAGGTATGGTAAAAGGCGTTAAAATCCGCCGGCGGGATTACGTGCATCAGCAGCGCGGGCGGCATAAAAGGATTGGTATGGTTCTGGGCGACAAACGCAAGGATAAGCGCGATGAACACCAGCGCCGCCACGGCGACTTTGCCGGGCGGCGTGCGGGCGAAAGAGATCAGTTCCGCTTTGTACCAGCCGCAGCACATGCCCAGCACAAAGATAAATTGCCAGGCCAGCAGGGGAAAGGCGAATTCAAATTCGCAGGGCGTGACCCGTATCGGCCAGCGTTGCCAGCAGCCGTATATCAGCAGCGAGGCGCCCAGTAAGGGGTAGACGTGACCCTTTTGCAGCATTCCCAGAAACAGCGGGCTGAGCAATAACAAAAAAATATAGAGTCCGAGGATCTGCGTCTGATGCGGGCCAATCTGCAGATAGAGGATAATGTTAAACCACGTCTCTTTTATTTGCGGGGTTAGCGGATAGAGCGACCAACTGGTCCCGGAAAAGCGGTCGGTAAAATGAGTGACTTCATAGACATTAATATAAGGCAAATATCTCAGCAAAAGAAAAGAGACAATAATAATAATATTAACCTGATATATTTTCCATGCGCGAAGATAAAGCCCCCAGCTCACCGTCAGTAATACTGCCTTTTGTAATCTGACACGATTTAGCATCCCTAACATGAAGCCGGACAGGATCACAAAGCCCTCGGCACCGGTGGTCAAACCAAATCGTTCCCAGCTGAAAATATTAAATATCGACATCACTTCGGTATGCGCCACCACCATCATCACAAGAGCAATACCGCGCATAAAGTCGATACGCAGGTCGCGATCCCCGGTCAGAGAGTAACGCCAGAGCATTGATTTATGAGTTTCTTTTTGCGAAATCGCTGAAGCAACCTGGCTCATTAGGGATCCTGCCGTCTACCCTGCAACATTTATTATAAATTATTTAGATAGTGTAGAATGGGCTATCTTGCAATGTTCGTTTTATAAATTCCGCCGGCGTGTATCACACTATGTTAGGTCATCCCGGTGACTATCAGTTCGCGCTGTTGAAATTTTTGCGCCACCATCTACACTCACTTTACTGTTATTTATAAGCCCCTGTGCGTTCTACAGAACGCCCCAATCGATAACAGACCTGTCATTCAAACCCAGCGCGGAATCAGGATATCCTTGCTATGGATTTTTATTTTTCCCGTTTTGAACATCGCCGACCGCCTGAACCGCTCAGCACCCCGCGCTGGGTGAGAATGATTTGGCAGGTATTAGCTGTGGCCGCCCTGGTGCTTGGCGCTAATTATCTTTACTGGCGCTGGACCGCGTCCTTAAACACTGACGCACTGTGGTATGCGATCCCTCTGGTGCTGGCGGAAACCCTGGCGTGGATTGGCACAGTTCTGTTCACCATTAATTTATGGCAGGAAAAAGATCCTCCGCCAGGGGTCCCCCCGACGGAGATCAACGACTGTCTGCGCGCGGATGAAGCGGTGGAGTCGAGGCCGATTAAAGTCGATCTGTTTATCGCCACCTATTCCGAAGACGTGGAGCTGGTCAGGCTGTCGATCCGTGACGCCATGCAGATGACCTATCCCGGTCCGCTCGATTATAAAGTGCATGTCCTTGACGACGGGCGTCGCCCGGAGATGAAGGAGGTCTGCGAGCAGGAGGGGGCGAACTATATCACCCGTCAGAGCAATATCGGCTACAAGGCCGGTAACCTGCGCAACGGGCTGGAACATACCGATGGCGACTTTCTGATCATCTGTGATGCCGATACCCGCGTTTTCCCGACCCTGCTGAGCCACACGCTCGGCTATTTTCGCGATCCGGACGTCGCCTGGGTGCAGACCCCACAATGGTTTTTCGATCTCCCGGAAGGAGAGGATCTGGCGAGCTGGCTGCGGCGTAAAGCAGGCGGTGCAGGCTATGGCGTGGGCTGGCTGGCGCAGAAAATCGTCGGTCCGGTGACCATTGGTCGCGATCCTTTTTTCAACGATCCGCGCATGTTTTACGACGTGATTTTACGGCGCCGCAACTGGGCTAACGCCGCGTTCTGCTGTGGCGCCGCCTCCGTTCACCGACGGGAAGCGGTGATGCAGGCGGCGCTGCGCAGCTACGTCTGGAGCGTTGACGCCGAAATCGCGCGTCATACGCGGGATATTCATGACCCGGCAACGCGGGAAGCGCTGCAGGACGCCATGCGCCCCCACGTTGCCTTCGATACTGAACTGACGCCCTATAAGTTCCACGTCTCGGAAGATATTTATACCTCCATCCTGCTGCACGGCGACGCTGCCCGCCGCTGGCGCTCGGTAATGCACCCGCGGATTGAGTCGAAAATGCTCTCTCCGCAGGATATGCTGACGTGGATGATCCAGCGCTTTAAGTACGCCGCCGGATCGCTGGATATCCTGTTCCATGACAACATCTTCAACCGACGCCGCTTTAAACTCTCGCTGCCGCAAACGCTGATGTACGCGACCACCTTCTGGTCGTATCTGGCCTGCGTGTGGAACACCGTATTCCTGATCTCGCCAGTTATTTATCTCTTCACCGGCATTCCGCCGGTGTCGGCGTGGTCTACCCCTTTCTATCTGCACTTTTTACCCTTTTTTATTGTCTCCGAACTGGCCTTTATGTTCGGCACCTGGGGCATTTCTGCCTGGGACGGCCGGGCCTCTTACCTCTCCTTTTTCTCGATGAATCTGCGGGCGCTGGACACCGTTTTGCGCGGGGAGCAGATCAAATTTCACGTTACGCCGAAAGAGCGACAGACGGGCCGTTTTCTCTATCTCGTCAAGCCGCAAATTGCCATCGTTTTGCTCACCCTCACGGGGCTGATATGGGGCGGTATTCAGGTGGCGCGCGGTCAGGTTGACGACCCTCCGGGTACGTCATCAACATTTTCTGGGGCGCGGTGAATATTGCCGCCATGCTGCCACTGATCTTCGCCGCCATGTGGACGCCCCCGAAGAGCAGGAGGCGAGCCGATGAGGATCCGCGACGCCCTGCTATCCGCGCGCAGCTATCTCACTATCCTCATTGGCTTCCTGCTGGGTTTTGCGATTGTCGTGTGGGTGGAAAAACAAATGCCCGCGCGCGTCGAGAGCAGCGGCGGGATGACGTTGAGCCAGGATTTTCCGCCGCTCCCTCCCCCGCGCGAGCTGACCTTTGACGAGGCGATCTGGGCGCGGGTGGCCTGGCAGTATTATGTCAACAATACCCAGCCAAACGGCCTGGCCAACGCGCACGATGGCGAACCCTGGCTCAGCCTGTGGAGCGTCGGCAGCTATCTTTTCGCCGTGGTCGCCGCAGAGCAGCTGCATATTGTGACCGCCGCCGAAGGTGATGAGCGCATTGCCGCCGCCCTGTTTACCCTCGGTCAACTGCCCCTCAACGCCCAGGGATTGCCCGCCGCTCAGTACCATGCCGACACGCTGCATATCCTCGGCAACCCGGACTCCTCCGCCATCGGTATGGGACGCCTGCTCACCGCCCTGCAAACCCTGCTCTGGCGCTATCCTCAGCACGCCGCCGCGGTGCGGGATCTGTTTAATCAGTGGCGGGTCGGCGCGCTCATCAGCAACAGCCCCGCCAGCCAGGCCGCGGCGCCGCTGCACCACTGGGCGCTGGCGGCGGATGAACCGCGGGACAGCTTTGGCTACCGGCTGTACGCCAGCCATACGCTGCGGTTGATCGACAGCGCGGCGGGGCTGGCGGTGACCAACCCGCCGCAGGGGCAGCAGATGATCGATATCGACGGCATCATGGTGCCCGACGAGGGGCTGCGCACGCCCTGGGGTCAGCAGCCTTCGCTGATCAGCCTGCCGTACCTGCTCACCGGACTTGAGCTGGGCTTTGACGCGCAGAGTGCGGAGATCGCCTGGCGCATCATGCAAATCCAGCAGCGCCGTAATAGCCTGAGGGTCAGCAAGCCGCCGATCAGCACTGACTACGCCGAGCCCGCGCCGGATTATGCCAGCGCGCTGGCGGACCGGCAGCCGCAGAGCGCCTTCGCCCCACGCAGCGCCGCCCCGGAGCAATCGGCGATCACCTCCACCCGCACCGCCTTTGCCTGGTACGCCCTGTTCCGTAATAGCTGGAGCGAGGCGCTGCGCCAGCAGGTGCAGACGCTGCAGGTCCCGGGCAAGGGCTGGCAGCGAGGGTTAAATCTCAACCGCAGCGTCAACGACGTTATTGACGGCGATACCAACGCGATCGTGCTCGAAAGCCTGGCCTACATTTCCCGGGGGCAGATGCTGTGTCTGGCCTGCCTGAGCCCTGCCCCTCTACCCTCGTCCTCAGCAGGAGCAACGCCATGAAGCTGACCTATTTTTCCCGTTTTCCCCTGCTGGCCGGACTCATGGCGCTGTGGCTCTCGCTCTCCGGCGCGCAGGCCGCGACCGGTCTGCCGGCTGCGGAATACGCCCCGCGCAGCGGGGAGCTGACGCCGAGAGAGATGACTATCGCCAGAAACGCCTGGCAATACTTCGTCGCCAACTTTCAGCCCACCACCGGGCTGGTCAATGCGGTAAACAAATACCCCTCCACCACCATGTGGGACAGCGCCTCCTATCTGGCCGCGATGACCGCAGCCCGTGAGTTGGGGATTATTGATAAGGCGGAGTTCGACCGTCGGATGCTGAAGTTTCTCGCCACGTTGAATAAGCTCGATTTATTCCGTAACGAACTACCCAACAAAGCCTATAACACGATAAGCGGACAAAAGGTTAACTACCAGAACAAGCCGGGTGAAATCGGCTTTTCGGCGCTGGATATCGGCAGAATGCTGATCTGGCTGAAGGTGATCAAGGAGCGCTATCCGGAATACAGCAACAGCATCGATAATGTGGTGCTGGGGTGGGATTTTAGCCATGTGGTCGATCCCTGCGGCACGCTGTACGGGGCGTATCTGGAAAACGGCCAGCCCAAATACGTTCAGGAAGGCCGTCTGGGATACGAGGAGTACGGCGCGGCGGGCTTTCAGCTGTGGGGATTTAACACCTGTCAGGCCAGCCGGCCGCAGCCCTACGAGCTGGCGGAGATTTACTGCGTGCTGGTCCCCTATGATTCGCGCGACCCACGGCAAACCAGCCAGCATAACTATGTGGTCAGTGAATCCTACGTGCTGTATGGCATGGAGTTTGGCTTTGATAACCCTGGTGACCGGAACAACAGCCCGCGCGAGTACTCCCATCCCTGGATGAAAAACTTCGCTGACCGGGTCTACCAGGCCCAGGAGAATCGCTACGCCATCACCGGGATCCTCACCGCCCGCTCCGAGCATCAGCTCGATAAATCCCCGTACTTTGTCTATGACACCGTGTTCAGCGACGGGTTTAACTGGAACACCATAACCGACAAAGGCCAGTTCGTACCGAATAGCGCCGCCGTGTCGCTCAAAGCGGCGATGGGGATGTGGGTGCTGTGGAACTCGCCCTATACCGATCGTCTGCTGGACGCCATTGAAAACGCGAACGAAGCGGGAAAAGGCTATTACGAGGGGTTGTATGAGAACGGCGACGGGCCAATCAATGAGTTTACCGCCAACAACAACGGCATCATGCTGGAAGCACTGCTATTTAAAAAGGAGGGAAAACTGCTGCAGTTTTCCAGCGACAACCCGAAAAACCGCGATTTCGCCCCGTCGCTGTGGGACAAGAAGCTGGTGGATCTCTTTGAACCCAATAACGGCCCGCGCAATCGCCCGTTCCTGAGCAACACCCCCGCCGTCAAAACATGGTGCGAGCAGACCGGGACCACGCAGCGCACCAAACCCGCCTGCCAGGCCTGCCAGTGTGCCGCCTGCAAGGCTGACGAGCCCGTTAAACTTCCGCCGGTGACCGCGCAATGCTTAAAACCCTAGCCCGCTGGCTGGCCATCGCCGTCGTCCTTTTTCTTATCGCCCTGGCGCTGTTTTATCGCGAAGGCGCGGGGTGGCGCTGGCTGACCAAAGGCGGCTGGCACACCACTGCCCGCATCAGCAGCCTGACGCCGCAGGAGCGCTCGTGGGCGCAGATCGCCTGGCGGTACGTCGAGAACAATACCCAGCCGCAAACCGGCCTGGTCAACGGCAGCGACAAACAGCCCCGCGCAACGCTATGGCAGATGGGCGACACCCTTATCGCCCTGCTCGCCGCCAGAGAGCTGGGGTTGGTAAAGGAAGCGGAATTCGACGCCCGCCTGACGCCCCTGCTCGGCACCCTCAATCGCCTGACGCTGACCGACGGCGGTTCGCCGGGCAGGCTATACTCCACTCAGACGGCGACCCCTGTCGACTTCAGCGGCAAACCGGCGGCCAGCGGCTGGTCAGCAAAAGATATGGCCCGACTGATGCTCGCCCTGCGGCTCACCGCCGAACGCGCGCCGCAGTATGGTGAATACATTGATAAAATTGTCCTGCGCTGGAACTTCTGTCCGGTTATCGATAAAGACGGGGAGCTGTGGTCCGCCTCACTGCAGAACGGTCAGCGGACGATCCGCGAGGAGCTCCGGCTGGGAGACAGTGAATACGCCGCCAGCGCGTTTCGCCTGTGGGGATTTCCGGCCGGCAAGGCCCTCTCCCCCCCGGCGCGCCATGTGATTATTTATCAGCGCCGCCTCGCCGTTGACGACCGCGACCCGCGAACCACCTGGCAACCCGTAGTGCTCTCTACTCTGCCCGCCATGCTGCCTGGACTGGAGTTCGGCTGGCAGCCGCCCGGCGTGCCGGAGATGGCGCAAAAAGCCATGCGCGAGCGGGCGGAAGGGATATGGCTCAGCCAGAAAACGCGCTGGACGCAGGATAAGGTGCTTACCGCCCGGGCCGATTTTTCGCTTACCCAGGCGCCCTGGCACGTGGAAGACACCGTCTGGGGGAATGGCTACGCCTGGAATACGCTCGGGGACGACGGGAAGTACTACCCCCGGCTGGCGCAGGTGACCACCAAAGCGGTCTTTGTCCTGTGGACGCTTTGGGAAACCGAGTATACCGATGCGCTGATGGCGGTCACTACCCATCTTAACGACCCGCAGCGCGGCTGGTTTGAAGGACGGGTCGAGGCCACCGGCGACGTCAACGCCACCCTCACCCTCTCCACCAACGCCATGGTGCTGGAGGCGCTGTTTTACAAACACAACGCCGGGCCGTTGTTCAAAAACGGCCTCGCGGATGACAACAGCTACTTTGCCCACCGCGCGACGGACGAATTTAACCCGCCCCGACGCTGCCTGCCGGGCGAACGGGTCATAAGGAGCGCACCATGAAGTTTTATCGCGATCTCTTTGAAGCCAGCCTGAATCGCGTCGTACCAGAGCACGACAAACAGCGCTTCTTCCAGGCCTTCTACAGCACCTTTATCCATATGTCACCGGAAACCGAGCAGCACTTCTCCCAACGCTCCGGCGAGGAAGGCCAGCAGATGATCTTTAAGAGCTTTTTCGCCATGCTGGCGGTCAACGGCGACCTCTTTGTACCCGATTTTCTGGAACGGTTGGCGCGAGCGCAAAGCGAGGAAGGCCTGCGTCTACCGCCGCGGTTTTTTGCCCTCTGGCGGGAAGCGATGCTCAAAACCGTCCGCGCCTGCGATCCGCTGTGCGATGAGGAGATCCTCACCGCATGGGCAATGGCAATCGCCCCTGGGCTCGAGTATCTGCGCCGCCAGGCGGAGCTCCACTATCAAACTGTTGGCCAGTAATCATGCATGCCGCTAACCGTAACGACCTTAACCTCCTGCCCTCGGCGGTGATGATCTACGATGAGCGCGAACGACTGCAGGCCTGGAATGATAAGGTGGCGCTGTTTTATCCAACGATCGCGCCCTGGCTCGCCGTCGGCGCCTCTCTTGAGAGCCTGGCGGAGAAGTTTATCGATGCCGGATACAACATCGACCCAGGCCGGCAACAGACGCTGCGCGAGGCGATTATCCGCAACTGCCGCCAGACGAACCACTGCGAGGTCCGCCAGTCGGGCAACCGCCGGATTTACGTTCAGCATCAGCGGCTGGCGGATGGCGGGATTGTCAGCCTGCATACCGACATCACCGAGCTTGACGAGGCCCGGCGTTCGCGTCATCAACTGCATGATGACTTTTTATTCACCGCGGAGTCGATCCAGATCGGCATCTGGGACTGGCAGGTCTCCGGCGACAGCCTGCAGGTGAATGACACCCTGCTGGCGATGGTCGGCCAGTCGCGGGCGCAGTGGCGCTTTCCGCTGCGCTTTATGCTCAACCTGGTCCACGAGGACGATCGCGCCACTCTGCAGCAGGCGATGATCGCCTCGCAAAACGAGCACATGCCGGTTTTTGAATGTGAGCTTCGCGTCCAGCACCCGACGCAGGGCTGGCGCTGGATGCTGCTCTCGGGGCAGATCGTCACCCTTAACATGCAGCAGCAGGCAGAGCGGGTGATCGGCACCTTGCAGGATATTACCCGGCGTAAAGCCGCAGAGCTGCTGGCCATTGAGGCGGCGAAGGAGGCCCGCGAGGCGAACGAAGCGAAAAGCGCCTTCCTCGCCAATATGAGCCACGAAATCCGCACCCCGATGAACGGCATTCTCGGCATGACGCAGCTCTGCCTCGACACGCCGCTGACCGCGGAGCAGCGAGAGTACCTTTCGCTGGTGATGAGCTCAGCCCAGTCGCTGCTGCACATTATCAATGACATTCTTGATTTTTCACGCATTGAGTCGGGCAAGATGCAGGTGGACGTAGAGCCGCTGGAGATCCGCCCTTTTGTTCAGTCGCTGATCCGCCCGCATATGCCTGCCGCCAGCGAAAAGGGCATTGAGCTGCTGGTGGATTTCTCCCCTGCGGTGCCTGAGGTGCTGATCGTCGATGGCCCCCGGCTGCGGCAAATCCTGACCAACCTGCTGGGTAATGCCCTGAAGTTCACTCATCAGGGGGAGGTCCTGCTGGCGATAGCGCCGGCCGAGGACGACAACCGCTGGCGCTTTCGCATTCGCGATACCGGCATCGGCATTGCCCCGGAGAAGCAAAAGGCGATCTTCGAGGCCTTCAGCCAGGCCGATAGCTCCACCACCCGTCGCTACGGCGGCACCGGACTGGGGTTAACCATTTCGGCCCGCCTGGTCAGCCTGATGGGCGGTGAGCTGACGGTGGAGAGCCAGCCTGGGGCAGGCAGCGAATTTGCCTTCACCCTGCCGCTGGAAGGCCTGAACGCCGCGGCCTCCGGTAGCGCCCCGCTGAGCCGCTTCAACCACCAGCGGGTGCTGGTGGTTGACGACAACAGCACCAACCTGCGCCTGCTTGACGCCATGCTTCGCCAGATGGGACTGATGCCAACCTGCGTGAACAACGCTGGCGAGGCGCTACGCCGGGCCGCCGAAGGCCCGCCATGGCCGCTGATCCTGCTGGACGCGCAGATGCCGGATATGGACGGCGTATCCCTGGCGCTGGAGCTCTCCGCTTTGCCTGAAGCCAGGCAAAACCAGATTGTTATGCTCAGCTCCATGAGCCGTCATTTTGACGCCAATATGCTTAAGCGCATCGGCATTGCCCACTATCTGCATAAACCGGTGGCACAGCGCGAACTGCATCAGGTTATCGCCGGCATTCTGGTGCCCACGCCGGTGGCGACGACAACGCCTGCCCCCGTTGCGCAACCGGTCAGGGACCAGACCGGGCTAAATATCCTGCTCGCCGAGGACAACCTGGTAAACCAGAAGGTCGCCAGACGACTGCTGGAGCAGTTGGGTCATCGCTGCGAGGTAGTGAACAATGGTCGGGAAGCGCTGGAGCGCTGGCGCGCAGCCTGCTGGGATCTTCTGCTGATCGATCTGCAAATGCCGGAGATGGACGGTGAAACCGCCATCCGCCTGCTGCGGGAAGAGACCCACGCGCTGGGCAGGCAACATCAGCCCGCGATTGCCATGACCGCCCACGCTATGCAGGGCGATAGAGAACGCTGTCTGGCGATGGGTTTTGACGGCTATATCGCTAAGCCGGTGAGCCAGGAGGCGCTACGGGAAGCCATCGCCCGCGTCGGCGCGGCGGAAGATAGCGCGCCGGAGGAAGAGGAAGGCCTGCCGGACGAAGCCCGCCTGCTGAAACAGTGCGCCGACGATCCTGAGCTTGTCGAGGAGTTGCTGGGACTCTTCGCTGCAGGACTTAATGCTGCGGCCGCCGCCCTCAACCACGCCATTGACGCCAATGACCGGGAGACATGGCGCCGCGCCGCCCACAAACTGCGCGGCGAGGCCGCCACCCTTGGTTTTCAACGCCTTGCCAGTGTGCTCCAGCGGCTGGAGAGCCAGGCGGCCTCGCCAGACCAAAGCGTGCCGGGCGACCTGCGCGACGCGCTGACCGAGGCGATCGCGGGCTGCCACCTGTGGCTGCGCCGCAGAACGCAGGAGGTTCCCCATGATCGCTAGACGTCTTCTGCTGCTGGTCATTTGCCTGCCGCTGGCGCACGCCGGTTCTGCGCCGGTGACCTGGTCACTGGCCGGACAATGGCGGGTGCATGACGCCAACGACAGCGCCTTCGCCGGCGCGCAGGCTTCGGACGGCGACTGGCGCACGCTGCGGGTACCGGCAAACTGGTACAGCGCCGGATACGATCATCAGGGCGCCCTGTGGTATCGCCATCAATTTACCCTGCATGGCCTGACGCCGGACGCCATGGCTACGCTGGTGTTTGACGGCGTCGATTACTTTGCCGAGGTGGCGCTCAACGGCAAGACGCTGACCCGGCACGAAGGCTATTTTCAGCGCTTCCCGGTGGACATCACCGGGGCCGTTCGCCGCCATAATCAGCTCGCCGTGCGGGTCGACAGCCCCTATGAAGACCCGCAAAAGATCTGGCCACTGCACAAGACGCTGATGAAAGGGATCCTCAATCAGCACGATACCCGTCCGGGCGGCGCCTGGTCGGTTCAGGGGCAGGATGCCAACTCCGGGGGGATCTGGGCGCCGGTGAAGCTCCATCTGAGCCGCGGCGTCACTATCGACGAGGTGATCCTGCGCCCGGACTGGCAACAGGGGCTGGAGAAGCCCATGCTGCGTGCCGAAATCCGCTATCGGGCCGTGACGCCCGGCCCCGTCACGCTGCGCCTGACGGCCACTCCGGACAATTTTTCCGGCCCGCCTTTTCAGCAGGCCTTTGCGGTCACCCTGGAGAATACCGCAGGCACTCTGCGCGTCTCGCTGCCCATGCCCTCGGCAAAGCTCTGGTGGCCGGTGGGCACAGGTAAACCGAACCTGTACCGCGTGCGCGCCACCCTCGTGGATAAGCGGGGGATCATGGATACCGCCGTCACCCGCACCGGATTACGTAAGGTGGAAGCGCTGGCGGATAATCAGGGCTGGCGCATCAATGACAGACGGCTGTTCATCAAGGGCAGCAACTATATTGGCTCGCCGTGGCTGAGCACCATGACGCGGAAAAAGTATCGTCGGGATTTCAGACTGGTCACGGCGATGAACGCCAACGCCATTCGTGTACACGGCCACGTGGCGGGCCGCGCGCTGTATGAGGTGGCCGATGAGATGGGACTGATGATCTGGCAGGATGTCCCGCTGCAGTGGGGTTATGATGACAGCGCCGCCTTCGCCGATAACGCCGTGCGCCAGACCCGGGCGATGATGGACCAGTTCGGCAATTCACCGGCGATTATTGTCTGGGGCGGTCACAACGAGCCGCCGTGGAACTCGCCGTGGATGGAGAAACGCTTCCCCGACTGGCGTAAAACCTTAAACCAGACCCTGACGCAGCGGGTGGGCGATGCGCTGGCGGAAGACACCTCCCGCATCGTGCATCGCTTTTCCGCTGTCGAAGAGCACTACTGGGCAGGGTGGTATTTCGGCACCCTGCGCGACCTGCTCGCCCCGGCGAAAACCGGGATTATTACCGAGTTTGGCGCCCAGGCGCTGCCCCGGCTCTCCACCCTGAAGACCATTATCCCGGCCCGTCTGCTGTGGCCGAAAACCACCGCTGCCGACGACCCCGGCTGGGTGCGATGGAAGTACCATAATTTTCAGCCTTTCCAGACCTTTAAATTTGCCGGTATTCCACGAGGCAACAATATTCAGGAGATGATTGAAAACACCCAAGCATATCAGGCCCGGCTGGTGGCGCTGGCGGCGGAGAGCTATCGCCGCCAGCGTTATCAGCCGGTGACCGCCCTGTTCCACTTTATGTTTGTCGAGACATGGCCCTCCATCAACTGGGGGGTGGTGGATTATCTGCGCCAGCCGAAGGCCGGTTACTATGCCCTGCAGCGCGCCTATCAGCCGATCCTGCCGTCCATCGAGCCGGTGACCGCCAGCTGGCGTCAGGGAAGCCCGGCGACGGTGCGCCTGTGGGCGATTAACGATACCTGGGCAGCCTGCGAGGATTGCCGCCTGACCTGGCAGGTCAGGCAAAATGGCCAGATGCTCGCTCAGGGAGAAACCTCGCTGACCCTGCCGCCCGACGCTGGCCAAATGGTCAGGGAGTTGACCGTCACCCCCGCCGGCCCGCAGCCCGTGACGATCGTCTACCGCATTGACAACCGTCGCGGCAAACACGTGGGTGCTAACCAGCATACCGAGCCCGTCGCCGCGGCGCAGGCGGGGAGATGAAGATGGAGCCAATCGGTGCCGCGGTCAGTCGTGGATTTTCACCCCCAGACATCCGCGAACGAACTCAGGGTTGAAGTGTTTTACCGCTTCGCCAACATAGCCTAAATCCAGGGCGCTGATTTGCGCCATTTCGTTATCTGTTAATACGAAATCCCAGATAGCAAAATTTTCTTCAATGCGCTCCTGGCGGGTGGATTTAGGGATCACCGTGACGCCACGCTGCACGTTCCACCGCAGAACAACCTGCGCAATGGTTTTCTGGTGCGCATCGGCGATCCCCCGAAGCAATGCATCTTGATACGGATTATGTCTGCCACCGCCTAACGGCGCCCACGCTTCAGGCTGAACGTGATAATGCTTCATGGCTTCCAGCGCCGCGGGCTGCGCGAAATAAGGATGCAGTTCAACCTGGTTCACCATTGGTTTAATTCTGACAGTTTCGCAGAAGTTAGCTAACACATGGGGGTAAAAATTGGAGACGCCGATCGCTTTCAGGGTACCGGCCTCATAGGCCTCTTCCAGCGCACGCCAGGCGCTGAAATAATCGCCCATCGCCTGATGTAGCAAATAAAGATCAAAGTATTCCAGGCCCGATTTTTTTAATGACGCGGCAATCCCGGCTTTCGCCATCCCGGTGTTGGCCATGTCCTGGACCCACAGTTTGGAGGTAATAAACAGCGCCTCGCGGGTACACAGACCTTCGGCGATGGCTTCGCGCACGGCCTCACCCACCGCATCTTCATTATCGTAGACGGCAGCGGTATAGATGAGGCGATAACCGATGCGAATGGCGTTCAACACCGCCTGCTTACACTCCGCTTTATCGGTCACCTTGAAAACGCCGAAACCCAGCATCGGCATTTTGCGAGCGTTACTTAATACTGAATATTCCACGGTGAAGCTCCCCTCATGTTAAAACACCATGGTAAGACAGGAACGCGGTCACGATTAGCCTGTCATTCCTGATTTGACTTATGCATTCAATTCATTAATCGCAGTGCGCTGAGATGATCTGATTTTGACAGAGAGCAGAAAAGTCACCCCTGCCGCGCCCAGCAGTAACAGACCGCTCAGTGCAAAAGTGCTGTGCCATCCCAGACTATCAAACACCAGGCCGCCTACCGTTGACCCGAGGGCTATCGATAGCTGGATCACGGCGACCATCAGCCCGCCGCCCGTCTCCGCATCCTCGGGCAGCGTCCGCGCAATCCATGTCCACCAGCCGGTGGGCGCCGCCGTCGCCAGCAGCCCCCACAGGCTTAACAGTACGGCGACCGATCCCGTGTGGTGTCCGGCCAGCAGAAGCGTTCCGGCAATTGCGGCCATTAACAACGGGATAGCCACCAGCGTCGGATAAAATCGGGCATTCAGAACGGTCGTAATAAGCAGCGTGCCGATAAAACCGGCGATACCCATTGTCAGCAATATCAGGGACAGACCAGAAGGACTGACCTGGGTCACCGTCTCCAGAAACGGTCGCACATAGGTAAATAAGGTAAACTGTCCCATAAAGAACAGTCCGCAGGCCAGCAATCCCAGGGATAGCGTAGAAAGACGGAACAGACGCAGCACCGATCCCTGCCGCTGTGGTGCGCGCGGACTTTTCATCGACGGCAGGCTAATGCATTGCCAGACGAAGGCCAGCACCGCCAGCGGGACAAGACATAAAAAGGCGCCGCGCCAGCCGACGGTGGCCCCCAGGTAGCTGCCCAGCGGCGCTGCCACAACGGTGGCCAGCGCGTTGCCGCCGTTAAAGATGGCCAGTGCGCGGGGGACCTGGCGTTGCGGCACCAGCCGAATGGCCGTTGCCGCCGACATCGACCAGAAGCCGCCGATGACGATCCCAATGAGCGCTCTGCCCAGCATATAAACCGGGAAACTGGACGCCAGGGCAATAATCACCCCAGAGGCTGCCATCAACGCCGTGAGCCCCAGCAGCAGCCATTTACGGTCCAGCGATCCGGTAAGACGGGATATCGTCAGGCTGGTCAGTACCGCCAGCGCGCCAGAAAGCGCAATGCCCTGACCGGCTAATCCCTCGGTAATGTGTAAATCACCCGCGATGGGTGTCAACAGACTGACCGGCATAAATTCTGAGGCAATGAGCACAAATACGCAGAGCGTCATCGCCAGGACGCCGCTCCAGTGTGCCCGGGTGTGACCTAATGCAGACATTATTTCTCTCCGACAAGACAAAGCCGCCCGCAGGCGCGTGGCGGCTTTGGGGATGTCTCCGGCACAGGAGATCTATTTCAGGTTGGTTTTAAAAAATTGCGCGAACGTCGCAAAGGGAATTTTGCCCGCGACGTTGTCATAGAGATCGACGTGGTTTGCGCCTGGGACAATCACCAGCGCTTTCTCTTTACTGCCGATGGCCTTAAAGGCATCTTCGGCAAAATAGCGTGAATGGGCTTTTTCGCCGGTCACGATAAGCGTCGGAATAGTCACTTCGCTGGCGTAACTCAGCAGCGGCATATTCATAAACGACAGCGGCATCGTCGCATTCCAGGCCCCGGTTGAATTAACCGAACGCGCATGGAAACCACGCGGCATACGGTAATAATCGAAGAACTCTTTCAGGACCGGGTTGGGGTTGGCGGGCAAGGTTTCCGGCAAAATACGATCGGCAGCGCTGACGTTGCCCTTATCATCAACATAAATGTCATGCCCACCGGTGACGAAGGTGCCGTTTGCCGCATCTTTCCAGCGCTGCACGTTCAGATAGCGCAGTACGGCGCGACGATCGGCAGTGGTATAGCGGTCTTTGCCATCGCCCACTCCATGCCCCATCGCGCGGCTCATGTCATACATTACGCTGGTCGCCACCGCTTTGACGCGTGTATCCATCGCCGCGTCGTTTAGGGCCATACCGCCCCAGCCACAAATGCCGAGCAAACCGATACGGTTGCGATCCACCTCTTTTTGCAGGCCCAGAAAGTCCACCGCGGCACTAAAATCCTCGGTATTGATATCCGGTGAGGCCACGTTGCGTGGGTAGCCACCGCTTTCGCCCGTATAGGATGGGTCAAACGCCAGGGTGACAAACCCCTGTTCGGCCAGCGTCTGGGCATACAGGCCGCTGGACTGCTCTTTTACCGCGCCGAAGGGACCGCTCACGGCAATGGCTGCCAGTTTGCGTTCACCGCGATCCTTCGGCAGGTAGAGATCGCCAACTAAGGTTATCCCGTAGCGGTTCAGGAAGGTCACCTTACGGTGATCCACTTTCGAACTCTCAGCAAAAGTTTTGTCCCATTTTTCAATCATTGAAACAGGCGCATTCGGGTTAGTTGTCTCAGCAGAGCTCATCGTTGTGACTCCAGTTAATGAGGCGCAAAGCAGCATGGCGGGTATCGCGGCTGTCAGTTTTTTGGTGAAAACCGTCATCAAAATTCCCCTAAATAAACGTGATCAATGCAAGTCTTCAGTAGACAAAGCTGCTGTGCTTTGTTGTCGTGCGCTTAGTGTAGCCAGCAGTAATGGTTCTGATTAGAGGCTGAAAAATGCTAAAATTAATACCATATTGTTCTAAATGGCATCTGGGTGACGAGGCGGGAGAATGGCGAAACGGGAAAACTATAATGACCTCTATCTGTTTATGCAGGTGGTGCGGGAAGGCAGTTTTACCGCCGCAGCGCAACGACTTGGCCTGGCGCAGTCCGGGGTAAGCCGTGCGGTTCGTGAACTTGAAGAGCGGCTGGGCGTTCAGCTTCTGGTGCGTACCACCCGCCGGTTGTCGCTCACTCAGGCGGGTGAGCAGCTCTATCACAATGTCGAATCCGGTTTCGACGCCTTAGATATGGGACTCGCCACGCTGGCCCACTATCGTCAAACGCCCTCCGGTACGGTACGCATCAATGCCAGCCAGCATGCCATTGATAAAGTCCTGCTGCCGAAGCTGGCAGTATTTAAACAACGCTATCCCGATATCAGACTGGAACTGATCAGCGAAAGCCGGTTTGTCGATATTATTGCGCAGCGATTTGATGCGGGCGTGCGTCTGGGCCCGGAAGTCGGAAGCGGCATGATTGCGGTACGCATTTCGCCCGATATGGAGATGGCGGTGGTGGGTACCCCGGAACATTTTCGCCGCTACGGCTTTCCACAAACGCCCGCCGATTTAGTCGCCCACCCCTGCATCGCTTATCAGTTCGGCGACGGTAGCCTTTACGCCTGGGAACTTAATGTGGATGGCAAAAAAATCACCCACCCGCCTCAGGGACAGTGGGCTTTCGCCGATAGCTATATGGAGGCCAAAGCGGCGAGGCTCGGTCTGGGGCTGGCCTATGTCCCGGAAGAGCTGATTACCGACGATCTAGCCCAGGGCACACTTATCCGGGTGCTCCAGCGTTATAGCCAGCGTCTGGAAGGTTCATATCTCTATTACCCGCACCGCAATGTGTCGCCCGCGCTGAGAGCGGTCATTGATACATTGCGAATGTAGCTGAGGTTGCCTGCAGGCAGCAGGCAACCGGTAGCGGCCGGTGACTGGCGCTGTGCTCAGCATTTTCACTCATTTCCGACCCAGGCCACACAGGCCCTGATGCCGCTGGCGGAACATAAACTCCTGCTCTGCACCGTACTGCAACGTCCGTTCGCGGCCCCGCCGTTGCATTATCCAGCGGAGACTGTTGGGGGACTGACCGGGATATTTATCCTGCAGCATTGCCAACAGCGTCGTTGGCATAAGCGCTGGTCTCGCCTTCAGCCGGCTAATACATGCTGTCCCTGCTGCTTCAGGAGGATCTTTGTGCGTCCGCCAGTGACGTACAGCGGCTTTTGACCCCTGTTTTTTATCGAACCGGCTGCCGGCGCGGACAGAGGCACAGGGGCAGGATATCAGCCGAAGTCTACAGACAGAGCCTCACGCTGCTCGTAAAGAAAAACAGGGGTAAACCGGATAGTAAAGGCAAGCCTGAGCAGCAAGATAATGCTGCTGTTTAAGATGACGTATCAGCCCGCGTCCTTCAGGGAGAAATTCCGTGCCGTCGCGTTCCAGGTCTCTCCCCCTTCCTGCGTATTTGCAAGCCGACCTAACAATCCCGTATCGGCAGTGATGAAAACATGGCTGAGAATGACAAGATGCTGTTGTGCACGTAAACGCCACTTCAGGCGCATGTTCCTGCACCACTCATTCCAGTTCCAGACACGAATTGCTAGCATTTCCTGGCTGAAAGTATAGACCGCGATGGCTGCCGAAATTCCCGCAAAGGTCTTGATCGTCAGTGGTAACCAAGCCCCACTGCTCAATGAAAGTAACCCTGTCGTTAGTGATTTCAGCACCGCAATAAGCAGCCCAGTGAAAAGTCCGAGAATAATAATCAACAGACAGATCCACGGTGACCAGGATGGTGCCTGATCTTTTTCAGGCACTTCCGGCAGAGACCATCCCATCAGCCAACCTCCATATCCGGACTCGCACCACACTGTGTCTTACAGCCATGCAATACAATCCCACGCCCGTTTTCTTCATACGCAGAAACATCGCATTCAATAATTTTATTCATACCGTGTTTCGGGCAACTTACGGTATCATTCAAAAGTGCGGCATTATTACCGAATATATCGAAGCTGGATGAGGCTGATGTGACTTTGCCACCGTGCGAAGTCACGTCCCCTAAAACGACGACAAACTTCCCCATTTGTTAATCCTTTATTTAGGTGAGGAATACCCCCAGTAAAAACGAATAACTGGAGACTTATTTTATCAACTTCAGGTAAATCTCGGAACACTAGAGGTTCAGAATTTATTTTATCGTCAGAAAGATATTTTTTGGCCTCCAGTTTATAATCTGCCCCGTTTAATCCAAGCCTCTTATTCAGGCCTTCGCAAAGTTTATTCTCCGCAATTGAAAACCACTCTCCTGTCGAGTTTACAGCGTGTACAAGTATAATAATACCAGGAAAATGTGGTGGTAAATCACAATCGCCTTTGATCTGGCAATTTTTATGAGATGGAAATGAGTACCAGGACGGATGCCAATTATCATCAAATTTACATTCAAGTTCCCGGATGGGTTCAGAATCACTGTTCATTTTTTACCACCTCCTTTTTCCCATTTGACTCATTGGTATATGTGATGATTTTAGCTTCAATGCTTTTATTACATAGATATTTAGCATCGATACTTTTCGTTGAAAGTTTCGGAAAATCAATCCTGTGACTATAAACCTCATCCTCAATCCTGATTCGAATATCTGACAATTCATTTGCCATCAAATTTCTCTCCTCATGAGTTTTAGGAGGTGTTAATTTTCTGATATAGTCGAATATATGAAATGTGGGTCCATAATCATTTGCATAAGGCATTTTTTTTCTTATCAGTTCTTTTCTCACTAACTCATGAACTTTTTTCTGCCAATCATCATAAACACTGATTAATTTTCCGTCTGAAAATATTAATTTATTCACTGAATGAAGATCGCGAAGACCTATAGGGTGAGAAAATACACTCTCTGTTTGAGACTCATCTTTTAAATAAACCCCATCATTAGCCACTACCACTTTAAGCTTACTGAACCGTTCAGGGGTACTATACTCCTCAGCTATAATTTTATAGATAAAGGTTTTTCCATGATCTGCTGAAAAGAAGAAAAACAAAGGACAACCTCGCTCTGACCTTCCACTACCACAATATTGTCTGGTAGATGCGCCGGGGAGTGCCAGATAACCATTATCTGCCCCATTAATAACAGAGCCTTTATAAGCTACTAAATTATTTCCCCGGCGATAGGAAAAATCATAAAATTCGATATCCCATCCCAGGTGTGTTTTTATTCCCCGCTGAGAGTCATTGTAATATACCTGTCCACCCTTATCACAGGATATGTAGTTTTCCAGCGTCAAGTATCGATTTTTATCTATGCGATAAATAATTTGTGGCGGAGCATCCGTTTCAACTTTCCGCGACACTTCAACCTTTTGAGAACCACTCATTCCTCCCAGGCCCACTCCAAAACTGGCCCCCATACTGGCCCCTGCCAGGAACTGCATGCCTTTATAAATGACATAGAGGAGCACACCGACAATGGCTATAATTGTAAGCACTTTTCTGTCTGACTGATTCCATCTCATCTTAATTCGCCTTAACCAAGCTGATAATCATATTGTCGATAACATCAGATGAATTGAGTGACGTCGCTCCAGAATCATCTGTCACACCGGAAATAACAGAACCATCTGGCATAGTGATTTTGTATGCCCTGCCAGGCATGGGTTCTTTTGTTAGCGCATTTCTGATTATAAATTTCTCATCAAATGTTGAAGGCTCAAACGACTTCATCCCCCCCTGCATATTGCCAGTGCCCGCTTTCCTGATGCCCGTATTCTTAAACAGCAGTTTACCCGGTCCACCAATCTCAACATTCCCGCCTTTGATTTTGATATAGCAGCCTCCACAGACCAGCGTCAGTTCATCCTGTGCCGTAACGACCAGTTTCTTGCCACTCGAAATATGCGTGTCCTGTGTCGACCAAGTGGTGATATTTTCACCCTGAGCCTGAATATCAATATCGTTTTGCGAGCTGAACGGTTTTGCCCCTTCACGGCTGTACAGGCTGAGTTGTTTACCGGCCGCCAGCGTAAAGTCCTTCTGCACACCGACATCTAGCTGTTTACCCGCCGTCAGCGTCATATTATCACTGGCTGATAGCTGCATATCTTCGCCGCTCACTAGTACCATGCCTCTCCCGCCGTGTTTTCCTGTAGCGTGGTTTGCCCCTGGACAGGACTGTTTTCTGTGGTAACAGACATTAGCATTTTCCCGGTTAATCCATTAACAGACGCGCCCCCGGTTATTTCGGAGCAAGCGCACTCATTTCGCCGCGTAATTCCTGGGACAGCGCCGGATCTTTCAGGATTGTCTCGAGCTCTTTTCTGAAAGTGGCGTTATCGAGCAGATTGGATTTGAGATCACGTAATAAGTTACGCGTCGCCAGCATGGCGCGGAGCTGCGGAAATTGCCGGGCAATCTGCTCCGGTTCAAAATCTTTGATATCGGTAAAACGCAGTCTGACGTTCTCCTCTTCACCATTGCCGGCCAGCGTATTCGGCACCGAGAG
The DNA here is from genome assembly GCF_021184225.1 of Klebsiella sp. KPN54798. Lineage (NCBI taxonomy): Bacteria > Pseudomonadati > Pseudomonadota > Gammaproteobacteria > Enterobacterales > Enterobacteriaceae > Klebsiella > Klebsiella sp. KPN54798. The sequence goes on from NZ_CP089234.1 coordinate 3,063,645, forward strand.
GTTTACTTCCGGGCTAAATTCCGAAAGTACGCTGTTAAAAGTATTTTTATTGACTTGGATTTTTTCTCTTTCCGATAAAGGCCGGTTCTCCTTCCCATGACTAAAATCGCCGATGGTAAGCAGCTTTAGTGGTAGTTCAACCTTCTTTTGCGCTCCGCCGGTATGAAGTGATAATTTGAGATTAATACGCGCTTTGGGCACTTCGTTCTGGAACGTAACAGCCATAACAGTTCCTTTCCTTGAGGAAGGATCATTGAATATTAGCGGGAATAAAACGGAATGATGATAAAACAAAAGTAGATTACCGATCAACTTAACAGGTTAAGAATTTAATTTATTCACCAAGTCAACAATTCAATTCAAAAGATAAAGCATCATGAATATTCAATACCGGGACCTATATCACCCACCAATGATTATTTTGATAAATAATGTAAGATAAATATATACACCTGATATCCCTGCAACGAAAAAATAAAATGCATCACTGAATAAACTTTACGCCAGCGTCGCGATGGAGCAATCACATTTATCGCTGTAGCGGGATAAACTATTCAGAGGACAACTATCAGGGAACCATCATGTTCGCTGTTTGCGCTCAACGTACATGGCCGGGAGCCTGACGCATGCTCCTCCCTCTCCTACGCCGCTGCGCATCGTTGCCACATGACGCTATTTTCCGCCGCGCTGGCGTCAGCGTCCCTGGCATCACGGCCGGTTCGCATTCTGCGGATCGCCGGGCTATATCCAGGACAGCTTTCTCGCACAACGAGTCAATGTCCTCATGCGGATGGTTTCAATGCCAGTAACAGCTCCTTCGACACTGTTCCCTTTTTTATCAACTTCAGGGGGTCAGCCATGACAACCTCAACGCCCCCTGCGCCGTACTTTACCCTGCAAATTAACGGTCTGGACTATCTCCGCCGCATCCGCGACGTGCACCCTAAAAAAGGCGACAGCTTCCTTGCGTGCGCCATCGCGGCACTGAACGGTCCTACCACCAAACCGGAATATCGCTATTTTGATATTCGGGTTTCAGGCGATGAGGCGTAACATCTGATCCGCCGCTACAATGATGCCGTGGACGCCGGGAAAAAAGTGCTGATTGGCTTTAGTCTCGGCGATTTGTGGACCGATATTTATACCCATACCAAAGGGAAATATGCCAGGAAGCAGGATGTAAGCCTGAAGGCCTGGCTATCTTTATCCACTGGATTAAAATCGATGGCGAGGAGGGTTATCAGGCGAAGTCCAAATCATCTGAACAGGCTGAAGACACGTCGCCGGAAGCTCCAGCATCGACGGCATATCCAGATTCAACGTCCAATAAGTGGTGACAGTCAGGCTCCTTTGGAAGCGGGATTTTTTAATATATCTTCTGCACTTTCAATAGGATAACGGGTATAACCACCATCTTTCTTACACACCACAGCAGTCACATGAACAGAATTGTTTTCAATTTATATCGCTCTATAATTATTTGGTGTGTCCATCAGATATCTGGCTTCTCTACCTAATTCAGGAATAATCCAGTATTTATCATTACATTGAAAAGAGCTTCTGGTATCATAACGGTAAACTTCTTTCGCCACAGCATTAAACAATCCACCAGCGCTAATGAAATAGGAAGTATAACCGATAATTAAAAAAAACACCTGACAGACAAAGAATTGAAGTATGCACCATCGAAGGTATTTTAATTCTTTTAACCCGCGATGAATCAGTTACCGCCCCTATAGCCATACAACTAAAATAGGAAGCAATCACAAAAAATGGGATAGAAAATAAGATTGAAAAAGTCCACCCAACATAAGCAATTTTAGCAACACTAATATCAAAGACTTCATTGACAAAACCATTCGTTAACATCTTCGAAATAAACAATATGATTGAACACAGAATTAAAAGAGCTCGATTTATTTTTTTAACAGTATTTTCTCGTAGCCTTGACATGCATAAAAAATAATAATTACAAAACAGTAATGAGAAAAAAATTGCCGGAACACTAAGCAAGATCGGCCATCCGAGAGTCACGCTACTTGCAGGATGAACACCATTTTCTGCCGGATGCCTCGCCATGAAGAATGACGCTCTGTGTTTACTGTATGTTTTCGCCCTGTTTATTAGCCACTGCGCTCTACGCCAGAAACCGTTGCCTGTTTCCGCCAATACCGGTGTAGCCCCCTTTACGCCGCAATTTACCGAGCGCCAGCAGCGCTACACTCTAGTAGAACTCAAACCGAAACCGGCCGGATGAGCCTGCTGCTACAGCCCGTCGAAATTAACCTTCCCGATACGGTTGGCGCCGCAATGCGCCAGACGGGCTTTAGTCTGTGTACCGCCGCCGAACGTTCATCGCTCTATATGCTTCCGCTGCCCGCCCCCCACCGACACAGCAGGCGAATACCGCTGCGCGACGCCCTACAGAAGGAGAAACTGGCGCGGCAAGACGCGCCAGCTCTGGGTTTATACGTGGTTACCTTGCGTTATCAGGCAACCAGTACCGGTTAGTGCTTCACGATATACATGGTACGGCTGTAGGCCACATCTTCCGGGTTGGTGATCGGGTAGCCTTTCAGCCACGGCTTAATCAATCGGCCGTTAGTGTACTGGTAGATCGGCGCGATCGGCGCTTTGACCATAATGATCTTTTCCGCCGCGTTGTAATCGTCGTTACGCGCTTTGGCCGAATTCTCTACCGCCGCCTGGGCGAGGATTTTGTCGTACGCCGGATCGTTAAAGCGCGAGATATTTCCGCTGTGGGTGGAGGTCAGCAGCGACAGGAAGGTGGACGGCTCGTTGTAGTCCCCTACCCACGAAGCGCGGATCACGTCGAAATTGCCGGTGTTACGGCTGTCGATATAGGTTTTCCACTCCTGGTTCTGCAGCTTCACTTCCACGCCGAGGTTTTTCTTCCACATCGACGCCACCGCGATGGCAATTTTCTGGTGGTTCTCAGAGGTGTTATACAGCAGCGTCAGCTTCAGCGGACGATTCGGGCCATAGCCAGCGGCAGCCAGCAGGGCTTTCGCCTGGGCATTAAGCTCAGCCTGACTCATGCTCTCAAACTGTGACGGCTGGGGGGTGAAGCCCGCCGTCACGTCCGGCGTGAAGCGCCAGGCCGGTTTTTCCCCGGTCCCCAATACTTTCTCCGCCATCACCCGGCGATCGATGGTCATGCTCAGCGCCAGGCGTACCCGCTCATCCGCCGTCGGCCCCTTTTGGGTATTGAAAGCGTAATAGTAGGTACCCAGCTGCGGCGGGGTATACACCTGCCCCGGAATATCCTTCAGCAGTTTCTGGTACATATTTTTCGGGAAAGACTCGGTGATATCGATATCCCCTGCAAGATAGCGCTTGGTGGCGGCGGACTCCTGGTTAATCGGCACAAAGGTGACCTGCTGGATCACCGTTTTGGCGTTATCCCAGTAGTGCGTGTTCGGCACCACCACCAGCTTCTCATTGACCACGCGGTCTTTCAGAACATAGGCGCCGTTGCCCACCAGGCTGCCGGGCCGCGTCCAGTTCGCCCCGCTGTCGACATTCGCCTTTTGCACCGGATAGAAGGCAAAGCTGGCGGTCAGGTTGCTGAACCACGGCAGTGGTTTATCCAGCTGCACCCGCAGGGTGTGGGCGTCGACGGCGGTGACTCCCAGGGTCTCCGGCGCGGCTTTGCCGTCAATAATGTTCTGCGCGTTAGCGATCCCCGCCAGCGCCGCGAACCAGGCGAACGGCGAAGTGGTTTTCGGATCCACCAGACGCTGCCAGCTATAGACGAAATCTTCGGCGGTAACCGGCGTGCCGTCGGACCAGCGGGCGTTATCACGCAGGGTAAAGGTCCAGACGCGGTTATCGTTGCTCTGCCAGCGGGTCGCTACGCCTGGAACCAGGTTGCCTTTCGCATCCTGATTGACTAAACCTTCAAACAGATCGCGGATCACCTGGATTTCCGGCAGGCCCACCGCTTTGGCGGGATCTAACGAGGCGGGTTCATCTTTGATATGGCGCACTAACAGCTGTTTTTCCGCCAGTACCGTGCCCGGCGGTACGTCAGCCGCCCAGGCCAGAGAAGATACGCTGGCTAACCACAGCGCGCCGCATGTCAAAGCGACAGGATACTTCATAAGATCCCCTTTAAAATGAAAAAAATACCGCCAACAGAGCGATAATTATTTGTTTCATCTCCTGAAATTGCAAACGACATATGATAGAAAATTGATGTGCCGTCGGATTTCACGCCTCAGGGAATGGGTTTGATCCCGATACGCTTTTCGCCAACACTAAATAATAACGACACACAGGAAGCCCTATGTCTATTTCACGTCCTCGCCCGCAGCGCGGCGACTTTCCGCCGGGAACCCGGCAGTATGGCAGCTCGGAACTGGGCGCGCCGCTGCTGTGGTTTCCTGCGCCGCAGGCCGACAGCCGTAGCGGGCTGATTATTGCCGGTACCCACGGTGATGAGAATTCGTCGATTGTGACCCTCTCCTGCGCCCTGCGCACCCTGAAACCCGAGCTGCGCCGCCACCACGTGGTGCTGACGGTCAATCCTGACGGCTGTCAGCTCGGGCTGCGCGCCAATGCCCGCGGCGTTGACCTCAACCGTAACTTTCCGGCAGCCAACTGGAAGCAAGGGGAAACGGTTTACCGCTGGAATAGCGCGGCGGCGGAGCGCGACGTGGTGCTGTTGACCGGCGAGCAGCCGGGTTCGGAACGGGAGACCGAGGCCCTGTGTCAGTTGATCCATCAGATTCATCCGGCGTGGGTAGTCTCCTTTCACGATCCGCTGGCCTGCATCGAAGATCCGGGCCACAGCCCGCTGGGTCGCTGGCTGGCCGACGCCTTCTCCCTGCCGCTGGTGGGCAGCGTGGGCTACGACACGCCGGGCTCCTTTGGCAGCTGGTGCGCCGATATCGGACTCCCCTGCATCACCGCCGAGTTCCCGCCGGTCTCCGCCGACGAGGCAACGGAGCGTTACCTGCCGGCGATGACCGATCTGCTGCGCTGGCAGGCTTAAAGATGAAGCACGCCGGTGCTGAACAGCAGCGCCGGCTCAACGTCCACCGCCAGCCATGTCGGGCCGTCGAGGTCAGCGAAGCGCGCCAGCGGCGCCAGAGGGAGCGCGGCGGCGATCCCGCGCGAGGTGCAGAGCATACAGCCCAGCATCCGTTCAAATCCCTGCCGTTCCGCCTCCCCGGCCAGAGCCAGCGCTTCGGTCAGGCCGCCCGTTTTATCCAGTTTGATATTGACCATCTCATAGCGCCCGCGCAGCCGCGGCAGGCTCTCCCGGGTGTGGCAGCTCTCGTCGGCGCAAATCGGCAGCGGATGAACGAAGTTTTCCAGCGCCGAGTCGTCGTCGGCGGGGAGCGGCTGCTCAAGCATCGCCACACCGAGGTCCGCCAGCAGCTGACAGCGCGCCGCCAGCCCCTCGCTGTGCCAGGACTCATTGGCGTCAACAATCAGCGTAGCCTCCGGCGCCGCCTGGCGGATAGCGATTAGCCGCTCGCTGATCAGTCGATCGTCGAGCTTCACCTTCAACAGCTGGGCCCCTGCCTGCCACAGCGCCGCGGCGCTGGCCGCCATCTGATCCGGCGTGCCAATGACCACCGTCTGGGCGGTAATCACCCGGTCAGGCAACGCCACGCCCAACAGCTGGGCCAAGGTTTTGCCTTCGCGCCGGGCCTGCAGATCCCATAGCGCGCAGTCAATGGCATTGCGGGCGGCGCCTGCCGGCAGCAGCCGCTGCAGCTGTTCGCGGGTAAGCCCCGCCTCCAGTTGCTCGCCGATCGCCATCACCTGGGCCATGACCGAGGCGATGCTCTCGCCATAGCGGGGATAGGGTGTGCATTCGCCTACCCCTTTCACGCCGTCCTCTTCCAGTTCCACTACCACCACTTTTGCCTCGCTGCGGCTACCGCGGGCGATCACAAAAGGGGTATGGAGCGGCCAGGCTTCCTCATACACTCGCACGTTACGCATTCCCTTGTCCTCTCTGGTAAATGTTAAATAGGGTTTGCCGTGTAGCTGGCGGATGTCATACACTACTCGCGACGTTAACTATATGTAAACAGGAAGATAACCATGTCACAAACCGTGCATTTCCAGGGCAACCCCGTTTCTGTTCAGGGCACCATTCCGCAGGCAGGCGCTAAAGCGCAGCCGTTTACGCTGGTCGCCAAAGATCTCTCTGACGTCGCGCTGAGCCAGTACGCCGGCAAACGTAAAGTACTGAATATTTTCCCGAGCATTGATACCGGCGTGTGTGCCGCATCAGTGCGTAAATTCAACCAGCTGGCCGCTGAACTGGACAACACCGTAGTGCTGTGCATTTCCGCTGACCTGCCGTTCGCCCAGTCCCGCTTCTGCGGCGCGGAAGGCCTGAGCAATGTGGTCACCCTGTCCACGCTGCGCGGCGCGTCCTTCCTCGCTGACTACGGCGTCGCCATCGCCACCGGTCCGCTGGCTGGCCTGGCTGCCCGTGCGGTGGTCGTTATCGATGAAAACGATCAGGTCGTCTACAGCCAGCTGGTGAACGAAATCACCGAAGAGCCGGACTACGACGCCGCGCTGGCCGCCCTGAAAGCCTGATAACAGATTGCCCGGGCGCATCGCGCTCGCGGACATTCGATCTGCCCAGCCCTCGCTCTGCGAGGGCTTTTTATTGCCGCGGCGCATAGCGGGAGATAGCCCGCGCCATCGCCGGGCCGGTCAGCAAAATGGTAAACAGCCGCAGCGTCTGTAGCGCCATAATAAACGACATGTCCGCCCGGGTGCCGGCGGCGATAATCGCCACCGTGTCCAGCCCGCCGGGGCTGGTGGCCAGATAGGCGGTCATAAAGTCCATCTGCAGAATGTGGGTCAGGGCAAGGGCCATCAGGGCGCACATCAGGATCAGTCCGAGGATGGAGGCGATAATCTGCGGCAGCGTCTTGAGGGCCAGCAGAAAAATGGCTTTATTAAACTGGAGCCCCACCGTCCAGCCCAGCACCGCATAGGCCATCGCCAGCAGCCACTCCGGCAGCTCCAGCATCAGCCAGCCGCCGCCCTGGGCCAGGGCGCCAAGCAGCATCGGCAGCAGCATGGCCCCGGAGGGGATGCGCAGCCGCATGCCCAGCCAACAGGCCACCGCCGTCAGCAGCAGCGTGAAAGGGAAATTCAGGGTCAACGATGGAAACCAGACAATATCCTGAGTCATTTCCTGTGCTTCATTGCCCAGGGCATAGCGCACCACCAGCGCCGCCGCGCCGACGACAAACAGCACCCGCAGATACTGCATCAGCGCCACCAGCCGCACATCGGCCCCGTACTCCTGGGCCATCACCACCATTGCCGACGCGCCGCCGGGAGAGCTTCCCCAGGCGCCAGTGGCGCCCGGCAACGCGCTGTAGCGGACCAGCAGCCAGCCGGTAAGGCCGCTTATCGCCAGGGTGGTCAACAGGATCGCCAGCACCAGCGCCCAGTTGTTGAACAGCACGCCAAAAACAGAGGGATTAATCGCCCGGGCGATCATGCAGCCGACAATGGCCTGCGCCGCCAGATAACAGGGGCGAGGGATGCTCAACTTCACCCCGCGCAGGCTCAAAATGAGACCGGCGATCAGCGGCCCCAGCAGCAGCGCTGCCGGCAGGTGTATTCGTAACAGCAGCGAGGAAAAGAGAACAGAGAGCAGCAGCAATATCAGCCAGTGCCCGATCGCGCGACGCGACGCCAAGATGCACCACCCCGGAAAAAGGATTAAAAAACCAGTATATACAGGTTTGGCCCGCTTTGCAGGCCGGGATGCCGGCGACGTGAGTCGCCGGCCTGGCGGGATTATTCGTCGCCCTTTTTCTGACTCAGACCATATTCACGCAGCTTATTGGCGATGGCGGTATGCGACACCCCCAGCCGCTTCGCCAGCTTACGTGTGCTGGGGTAGCTGCGATAGAGCTGGGTCAGCACCGAGCGCTCAAAGCGGCGGGTGATGTCGTCCAGCGACCCTTCCATGGCCTCCTCGCCCACCGGCAGCGAGGCAACGTCATGGTCCGGCAGCAGAATGTCCTGTGGACGCAGCTCAAATCCTTCCAGCTGGGTCAGTGCGCGATAGACGGCATTCTTCAGCTGGCGGACGTTGCCGGGCCAGCTGTAGCGGGTAAGCACCGTACTGAGATCGGCAGAGAGCTTCGGCCGCGGGATCCCCTGCTCGTCGGCAAAGCGGGCCACGAACAGCTCCGTCAGCGGCATGATGTCCTGCGGGCAATCGCGCAGCGGCGGCAGATACAGCGTCAGGACGTTGAGGCGATAGTAGAGATCTTCGCGGAAAAGCCCTTTCTGCACCAGCTCGATCAGGTTTTTCTGCGTCGCGCAGATCACCCGCACATCGACGTGCACTTCATGATCCTCGCCAACGCGGCGGAAGGTGCCGTCGTTGAGAAAGCGCAGCAGCTTGGTCTGCATGCGCGGCGACATCTCGCCAATTTCATCCAGCAGCACCGAGCCGCCGTTGGCCTGCTCGAAGAAGCCCTTCTTGCCCTGCAGCGCGTCGCCAAACAACTCGCTCTCGACCGCGTCCTCGGGAATGGAGCCGCAGTTGAGCGCCAGATAGGGTTTGCCCGCCCGCGGACTGGCCAGATGGCAGGCATGGGCCAGCAGATCTTTACCGGTGCCGGTGTCGCCGACAATCAGCAGCGGCGCGCTGAGCATCGCCAGCTTGCGCGCTTGCTCCACCACGTGGCGCATTTTCGGCCCCACCGCGAGGATCTGACTGAAGGCGCTGGTATCCTGGCTGGTCATGGTCTGCAGCTGGCGTCCCATGCGCACGGTTGAGCGCAACATCGCCACGGCGCCGGTCAGCACTCGCTCGTTATGCTCGCCTTCCAGATAGACCGGAGTCACTTCCAGCAGGTAGTTCTGCCCATTCACCACCACATGCTCCGCATGCGTCTCCTGCGGGCTGCTCTCCAGCCAGCGCTGAACGTTAAAATCGGCGATCAGCTGGGCCACCGGGTGGTTACGCAGCTTCGCCTGGCTTTGGCCAAACAGCAGGCAGCTGGCGGGGTTCGCCAGTTCCACCCGACCTTTGGTATCCAGCGACAGCACCGGCTCCGGCATCGCTACCAGCAGCGCGCTGAGCGCCAGGTGTTCACGTTCAGACGGCATCCACGGCACGGTGCGCACGTCCGTCACGCCGGCGATACGGCGGATCTCAGCCATCAGGCTGCTGAACGTGGCGAATTCCAGTTCGGCGAAATTGAGGTAAATTCGGCCAATAGGGTCAATATCGATACCGCGCAGGTCAATACCACGCAGCACCAGCAAATCGAGCAATTCACGAGTCAGACCGAGACGGTCTTCACAAAAGACTTCAAGACGCATGGGAGTGTTCACCCTAAAAGTGCCAATGACGGGAGAATAATAGGCCAGGAATGGGTTTTCGGGAAGCTAACTGTCAACAATTATTGACAGTGTGGCGGAAAAATGGGCGCTGTGGCGTAAAGTCAGACGGTCAGTGGTTAAATCACCGGCCAGGCGGCCGGTGAGTCTTGGGTCAGGCGTGGAAAGCAGGCAGCCACTGACGGTTCTCAGCGATCACCTCATCCAACGCCAGTTCGAGCTTCTCGCCGCTGACGATCAGCGGATTCAGCATCAGAGCACGCCATGCGGTGTGGCGGTTGCCGGTGAGCGCGGCCTCGATAGTCAGCCGTTCAAATGATTTCATCAGCTGCAGCAAACGCAGGGTATCTTCCGGGAACGGCGCCACATTGAGAGGTAGCGGACCAGAAGCGGTAATCAGCGAGCTGACCTCTACCGCGCAGTCATCCGGCAGGCCATTGATGGCGCCGTTATTACGCGTATTGACGTGCATGATAATCCGCTTGTCGTTGTAGATGGCATTCATCAGCTCGCAGGCCGCCTCGGAATAGTACTGGCCGCCGCGCCCTTCCAGCGCCTTCGGTTTGACCGCCAGGTGAGGGTCGCGGTACTGGTCAAACAAGATTTTTTCCAGCTGCTTAACCACTTCCCCCCGGGTTCCTTCGCCGCCCGCCTCCGCCAGCTCCTGGCGCAGCAGATCGTCTTTCATGTAGTAATAACGCAGATAGGCGCAGGGGATCATGCCTAAGCCCTGCAGCAGATGCGACGGCCAACGGAACGGCGGAATGTTGCGCGGCACCAGCGGATCCCGACCGGCGTTGATCTCGGCTATCACCTCCGGCAGCCATTCTTTACCTTTGTGCAGGATCTGGCGCACGAAGATAAAGTGGTTCAGGCCGGCGACCTGCATCACCACCTCTTTTTCGTCAGCGCATTGCAGCAGAGTGGTTATCCCTTTTTGCATAATCACCGGCACGTTACACAGGCCGACGGCTTTGATGCGGCTGTGGCGCAGGATCGCTTCGGTCACCATCCCCGACGGGTTGGTAAAGTTCAGCAGCCAGGCGTCGGGACACAGTCGCTCCATATCGGCAGCGATCTCCAGGGCGATGGGAATGGTGCGACAGGCGTTGGCGAAGCCGCCAAGGCCATTGGTCTCCTGGCCGATCAAGCCATACTTGAGGGAGATACGTTCATCGCTGATGCGGGCGTCAAGGCAGCCGGCGCGAAACTGCGAGCAGACGAAATCGGCATTGCGCAGCGCGCTTTCCCGGTCAAGGGTGGCCACCACTTCAATAGTCAGCCCGGCTTTGGCGATCATTCGCCGCGCCAGTCCGGCGATAATCTCGACTTTCTCTTTGCCCTCTTCAATGTCCACCAGCCATAGCGAAGCGACCGGCATTTCATGATAGCGGTTGAGCAAACCTTCAATCAGTTCCGGGGTGTAGCTGGAGCCACCGCCAATCACCACAATTTTGAGTCCTGACATGGTATACCTCGGTTTAGTTACGATATAACTATTTAAAACCGGCAAAACTGGCCTAACAAACGAATTAAATCGGCCTATGCATGAACTCAGTTAATGCATAAGGGAGACAATCTGTGCTTGAGCAACAAAGCATCCTTGCGCTGCTGCAGACCTTTGAGGTGACCGCCCGTCACCTGAGCTTTACCCTTGCCGCGCATGAAATGAACCTAACCCAGGGAGCGGTCAGCCATCGGATCCGCAGGCTGGAGATGCACATCGGGTTTCGCCTGTTTATCCGCATGACGCGTAAACTGGCGCTGACAGAGGAAGGTAAGCGGCTGCTGGCGACGTTAAGCCATTCGCTGCGGGCGATTAACGATGAAATTGAGGATATTCGCGATCAGGATCTGCGCGGCACGCTGCATATTGGTATTGCGCCGACGCTGGCCCATCTGTGGCTAATGCCGCGTCTGCCGCGCTTTCAGACGCAATGGCCGGGACTGAATCTGCAGTTTCGCGTGCGCGCCGGGGTGATGGATTTTAACGAGGAGCGGGTGGATCTGGCAATTTACTACGGCGCCACGCGCTATCCCGATCTTTATCAACAGCGGCTGATGGCGGAAAGTTTGCTCCCGGTCTGCTCCCCGCGTTATCGCCAGCAGTATCGTCCGCTGAGCGGCGGCGACCCGGCGGCGCTCGTCTGGATCCATGCGTGCGAATCCACCGACGTACAGGATCAATTTGCGGAATGGCGCCTGTGGTGCCAGCACAGCGGACAGGCGTTACCTTTTGACGGCCGGTATTACGCGGTGAATAACCACTCGCTGGCCATCGAGATGGCGCTCAATGGACTCGGCGTGGTGATGGGGCGTAAAACGCTGATCCAGCCGCTGCTCGACGCAGGCAGGCTGGTGGCCTTGTCTGAAAATGAAGCGCCCTCGCCCTTTGGCTATGACCTGATTTGTCCGCAGGAGAACCGTTCCCGCCCGCGCTTTCGCGCCTTCAGCGAGTGGCTGGCGGCGGAATGCGCCTAATCGAATATTGCCAGGGTGCGCGTGCCAGAGCTTGACGTCGAAGGCCGGGCAAGGCGAAGCCGCCGCCCGGCAATGTCTCTGAGCGGAGGTTACTTCTCCGGGCGGGTTTTGCTTTTCTGCAGGGTCTCTTTCAACTGCCCAATCAGCTCGCGCCGAAAATCGCCGAGTCGCGGTTTATCATCGGCGATCCACGGCAGCGGGCGGCACAGCTCCATCGCCTTGATCCCGAGACGGGCGGTCAGCAGGCCGGCGCCAATGCCCTGCGCGGCGCGCGCCGACAGCCGGGCCGCCAGATCCTGCGACATCCAGTCCATGCCCACCTCGCGCACCAGTTCGCTGGCGCCAGCGAAAGCGATATTGAGCAACACCAGGCGAAACAGTCGCAGACGGCTGTAATACCCGAGCTCAATGCCGTACAACGTGGCGATTCGGTTGATCAGCCGCAGGTTCCGCCAGGCGATAAACGCCATATCCACCAGCGCCAGCGGACTGACGGCAATCATCAGCGTCGACTCCGCCGCCGAACGGCTGATTTCCCGCCGCGCCTGGGCATCGAGCACCGGCTGCACCAGCTGCGCATAAAGGCTCACCACTTCGCGATCGCTTTGCGTTTCGTGGATCGCGGCATACCAGCGCTGCAGCGCCGGATGCGATTGATCCAGCCCGGCCTGCTGCGCCAGCTTCTCACAAAACGCTTTCGCTTTACCGACCGCGTGACTGTGCAGCATATCGCGCGCTTCATCGCGTTCGTGGGCGCGCTGGCGCAGTCGCCACAGACGGCGCCACTCGGTGGCCACAGATCCGACGCCGGCCCCGACGATCAGCGCCCCGGCGACGCAGCCGCCCAGCGCAATCCAGTCCTGGGTCTGCCAGGCGTTAGCCGTCCATTGCACGCCTTGCGCCACGACGCTGACGCCGAAGATCGCCAGTCCGGCGCTGACCATCCGCCGCCACAGGCTGCGTTTGGGTCGCAGAACCGACTCCACCACCGCTTCCGCCGCCCCCTCTTCCTCTTCGCCAGTCACCAGCCGCGCTGGCGCGAAGTTGTCGGCCTCCAGGGTGTCGAAGGCGCGAGCGCCTTTCAGCGGCGGAATTTTCTCCGCTTGCAGCGGCCCATCAAAATCAATCCGCGGTTTTAACGGTTCGCTCATCGCAGTTTATCTCCAATCAAAAATTCCAGCGCCGCGTCGAGACGAATGTGCGGCAAAGGCCGATCGACATCCATGACCTGCGGACGAAAGTTTTCAAACTGAAATCCCTGCTGCTGCCAGAAGGCCTGGCCCGGCAGGCGCGCCGGCACCTCACCGGGATAGATGGTCAACGGCTGGCCGTCGCTCAGGCGATTGCCGCGCAGGGCGGGAATTTTCTCGCCGTTCACCTCAATCAGCCCGCTCTGGGTCGCCTGAATGGACGCCAGCCCCAGGCAATCCATACTGATCCCTTCAAAGGCGGCGTTCTGCCACGCGTCCTGAATCAGTTGCTGCAGGAGCGACACCATATTGCTGTGCTGATCGATCGTGACGTGATCGGCTTTGGTAGCGGCAAACAGCAGCTTGTCGATGACGGGCGAGAACAACCGGCGAAACAAGGTGCGCTGCCCGTAATGGAAACTTTGCATCAGCTGGGTCAATGCCAGACGCATATCGTTAAACGCCTGCGGCCCGCTGTTGAGCGGCTGCAGACAGTCCACCAGCACAATCTGCCGGTCGAAGCGCAGGAAGTGCTCTTTGTAGAACCCCTTCACCACCCTTTCGCAATAGTATTTGTAACGTTCGCGCAGCATGCCGGCGTTGCTGTGTTTATCGGCCTGCGCCAGCTTGGCTTCGCCGACGGCGTCGACGTCGGGCCACGGGAAAAACTGCAGCGCCGGCGCGCCCGCCATTTCTCCGGGCAGGACAAAGCGCCCGGGTTGGATAAAGTGCAGCCCTTCACGCTTACAGGCGTGGAGATAGTCGGTCCAGGCGGCAGCGATATCCGCCAGCCGAGCCTCGTCGGCAGGGGCTAGCGGATCCAGCCCGGCGCACAGCTGCCGCCAGCGGGCCGACCACTCCGCACGCTGTCCCTGCAGGAGCCCGGTCATCTGTCGCGACCAGCTCAGATAATCCTGCGCCAGCATCGGCAGGTCGAGCAGCCACTCGCCCGGATAGTCGACAATCTCCAGATACAGCGTGGAGGTATCTTTAAAATGGCGCAGCAGGGAGTCATTCGAACGGTAGCGCAGCGCGAGACGGATCTCGCTCACCCCGCGCGTCGGGGTTGGCCACATGGGGGGCTGGCCGTACAGCTGGGCCAGCCCTTCGTCGTAGGTGAATCGGGGAATGCCAAAGTCCCGCTGCGGCACGCGCTTGACGCCGAGCAGCCGCTCTTCGCGTGCGGCGCTCAGCAGCGGCAGGCGGGCGCCGGTGTGGATATTCAACAGCTGGTTGACCAGCGCGGTGATAAACGCCGTTTTACCGCTCCGGCTCAGGCCGGTCACCGCCAGACGTAAATGCCGGTCAACCCCGCGGTTGACCAGCGCATTCAATTCAGTTTTCAGTCGCTTCATCGCCAGTCCGTTATGCCCTGAAGGTATGTCTCGTCATCATAAGCTATCTGCCGGGGATAAGCAGGACAACGTTAATCCTTTTGCGCCTTCCCCACGGCGGCATTATTTCATCCCGCGCGTGACGCGGTTGGCCAGCCGGCTGAGCAGCGGCTCCAGCGCCACCGCCAGCAGCATTTTCAGCGGCCGACGCGCGACCGATTTAACCGCCCAGCCGGCAACGCCCGCCGGGCCATAACGCAGCGCGGTCAGCAGCGCCAGCTTACCGACGATTTTCAGACCGGGTTTCACCTGCTGCCCGGCGCGTTGCCATTTGCTATTCATGCGTTGCCTCATTCGTTAGAAACAGGGTTTACAGCTGGCGAAAGCGGCTGCGCAGCGTAAAGGTGTCGGAGGTCACATACCGCTCCATTTCACGCAGACGCTGTTCACCGGAGGCCAGTTCGGCATCCACGGCGGCCAGCAGATCGCCATTGCTCGGCGCTTTATGACCGTACAGCTCGCTGTCCGGTATCGGATCCAGAGCAAAAGTCAAAATGATGTAGGCCACCAGGACAAAGAAAAAGAGGCCGAAAATCATCGCCAGCACGGTAATCAGGCGCACCAGCTTCACCGGGACATCAAGATGCTGAGCAATGCCCGCGCAGACGCCCTTTACCATCCCGCGCTGCGGGATACGCCACAGTTTTTTATTCAGATCCAGCCCGGCCATTATTTGTCCCTCCAGTTCGGATGTTCGGCGTCCAGGATCGCTTCCAGCGCCTGAATGCGTTCGCGCATCCGCTTCGCGTCATCGGTCAACTGCAGCAGCCGTTGCTGCTCATTTTGCGTCAGACTGCCGTTGGCGCCGCGATTGTTGTAGTGCAGCCACAGCCAGACCGGCAGAACAAACAGCACAAACAGCGTCAGCGGAATGGCGAGAAAAAGCATGCTCATGTGTACTCCTTACAGGGGGTGAGCCGCGGCGCAACGCCGCGCCGCGCAATCATACTTACTGGTTGGACTGATTCATTTTGGCTTTCAACGCCGCCAGCTGCTCGCTGATTTCATCGTCCGCTTTCAGTTCGGCAAACTGCTGATCCAGCGTCTGCTGCTTGCCAAAGCGGTGGCTCTCCGCTTCCGCTTCCATCTGATCGATGCGACGCTCAAAGGATTCAAAGCGCGCCATCGCCTCATCCAGTTTACCGCTGTCCAGCTGGCGACGCACATCGCGGGACGAACTCGCCGCCTGATGGCGCAGCGCCAGCGCCTGCTGACGGGCGCGGGTTTCGCTGAGTTTGTTCTCCAGCTCGCCAATCTCTTTTTTCATCCGCGCCAGGGTTTCATCCACCAGCTGCACTTCATGATCCAACTGAGCGATAAGGTCGGTCAGCTTTTGTTTTTCGATCAGCGCCGCCCGGGCCAGATCCTCTTTCTCTTTGCGCAGGGCCAGCTCGGCTTTTTCCTGCCATTCCGCCTGCTGGGCGACCGCCTGCTCAATACGACGGGACAGCTGTTTCTTTTCCGCCAGCGCGCGGGCCGATGTCGAACGCACCTCAACCAGCGTGTCTTCCATCTCCTGGATCATCAGACGCACCAGCTTTTGCGGGTCCTCCGCTTTCTCCAGCAGGGAGTTGATGTTGGCGTTCACGATGTCGGCAAAACGAGAAAAAATACCCATAATTTCAATCCTCATAGTTCTGGTTTCAGGCATTCACCTGTGGCTTAGCTAATACAAATGGCGTGCCAACTTTTTATCTTATTGATTTTAAACAGGGTGGTTGCGAAACGTGCTGGGCATTGCTACAGTCACCTGGTTAATTACACTACTTAATGGCGAAATTCATCATGGCGCAGTACAAGGATAATCTGCTGGGCGAGGCCAACAGCTTTCTCGAGGTGCTGGAACAGGTTTCCCGGCTGGCCCCGCTGGATAAACCGGTGCTGGTCATCGGCGAGCGCGGCACCGGGAAAGAGCTTATCGCTAACCGTCTCCACTACCTCTCCAGCCGCTGGCAGGGGCCGTTTATCTCGTTGAACTGCGCGGCGCTGAACGATAATCTGCTCGACTCGGAGCTGTTCGGCCACGAAGCCGGGGCTTTCACCGGGGCCAGCAAGCGCCATCCCGGGCGCTTCGAGCGCGCCGACGGCGGGACGCTGTTTCTCGATGAGCTGGCGACAGCCCCAATGCTGGTGCAGGAGAAGCTGTTAAGAGTGATTGAATATGGCGAGCTGGAGCGCGTGGGCGGCAGCCAGCCGCTGCAGGTTAACGTCCGGCTGGTGTGCGCCACCAACGCTGACCTGCCGCAGATGGTCGAGGAAGGTCATTTTCGCGCCGACCTGCTCGACCGCCTGGCCTTCGACGTGGTACAGCTCCCCCCGCTGCGCGACCGGCAGAGCGACATCATGTTGCTCGCCAACCAGTTTGCCATCCAGATGTGCCGCGAACTCGGTCTGCCGCTGTTTCCCGGCTTTAGCGAACGAGCGACCGCGACGCTGCTCGGCTACCGCTGGCCGGGGAATATTCGCGAACTGAAGAACGTGGTTGAGCGCTCGGTGTATCGCCACGGCGACAGCGAACATGAGCTGGACGCGATTATTATTAACCCTTTTCGTCAGTCCCCCGGCTCTCCGCCGGAAGCCGCGCCCGGCGATGAGCTGCCCGCGCTACCGCTGGATCTGCGCGATTTCCAGTTCCAGCAGGAAAAACGCCTGCTGCAGCGGAGTCTGGAGCAGGCGAAGTATCATCAGAAGCAGGCGGCGGAGCTGCTGGGATTAACCTATCACCAGCTCCGCGCGCTGCTGAAAAAGCATCAGCTGTGAGAGGCGCGCGGCAGCAGCAGCGCACTCACCGCCATCGCCCCCAGACATAAGACGGCGTTAAACCACAGGGCATACTGGGCGGCATGGGCCATGCCCAGCGGTAAAAACAGCGCGAAAAGTGACGCTGTCACGGCGATACCCATCGCCCCGCCCAGCGAGCTGCCCATCTTATAGATCCCCGAGGCGACGCCGATTTTGTTCTCCGGGGCATTGGCCACCGCGGTATCCGTCGATGGCGTGGCGTAGCAGCCCAGCCCGAGGCCAAACAGCACGTTGCTGGCGAACACCACCCCGATATACAGCGCCTTTTCGAGAAAGGTGCAGGATATCAGCGCGATGGCGATAGCGGTCAACACCGGACCGGCCATCATCGGCAGCCGGGCGCCATAGCGCTGCAGCAGCTTCTCGCCGACCCGGATCATCGCCAGGACGGTCACCAGATAGCCGAGGGTCATCATCCCGCTCTCCAGCGGCGTCAGGTGGTGCCCTTGCTGCAGCCAGATGCTGGCGATCATCATAGTGCCAATCGCCCCATTGAGCAGAAAGTTCGACAGCACTGCCGCACCGTAGGCCCGATTGCGAAACAGCGCAAAATCAATCAGCGCCGCCTCGCCTTTGCGCATGCCGTTGCGGATAAATATCGTCCCCGCCGCCAGCGTCCCGGCCAGCATGGTCAACGACAGCGGGCTGCTCCAGCCCCAGCCGTGGCCCTTGCTGATAAACAGATTCACCAGCACCAGCGCAACAATCAGGCTCAGCAGACCGCCGACGTCCAGCTTATGCTGGCTGGCGCTGGCGCTGCGGCTCTCCGGCGTGCCGCGCAGCAAAAACAGCGCCAGCAGGGCAACGGCGATCGAGAAGACGAAGATCCAGCGCCAGCCCAGTCCGGTGGCGATAGCCCCGCCAACGAAGGAACAGAGACCGCTGCCGCCCCACGAGCCGATGACCCAGAAGCTGACCGCCCGCTGCCGCGCACGCCCCTCATACCAGGTCTTAATCAGCGCCAGCGTCGCCGGCATAATGCAGGCCGCCGACAGCCCCTGCAGCACCCGGCCGGCGAGGAACAGCCCCGGTCCCTGAGCGACCACCAGCATGGCGCTGCCGACGATGCTCAGCCCCAGCCCGAGGGTGGTCATCCGCATCCGGCCAAACTTGTCCGCCAGGCCGCCGCTGGCGACCACGAAGCAGCCGCTGAACAGCGCGCTGAGACTGACGGCCAGGGTTAAGGTTTCAAGAGAGATATCAAGGCTGCTTTTCATCGCCGGCACCACGTTAATCACCGACTGGGCGAACAGCCAGAAGGTTAAAACGCTTAACACAATCCCCACCAGCAGGCGATCGTTGCCGACAAACGGGGTGTCGCTTATTGTGACAGTGCTCATCGCATGGCCCTCCCGTTTCTCGTGATTAGCGCAGATAGCGTTCCGTCAGGCCGCACCACAGCGCCGCGCCGGTCAGCAACAGCGCGTCGTTGAAGTCATACCCCGGGTTATGCACCATGCAGCGATCCGGCTCATCGCCGGCGCCGATGGTGAAATAGCTGCCATGCGGGTGCTGCTCCAGCATGAAGGCAAAATCTTCACTGCCCATAAACGGCTTCACCTCGCCCACCTGCTCTGCGCCAAACAGCGCTGTCGCCACCTCCCGCACCATGGCGTTCGTCGCCGGATCGTTACGCAACACCGGACTGCCGTTGACGTGGGTCAGCGTGGCGGTGGCATTGAAGCTCTCCGCCTGGGCCACGGCGATATCATGGATCCGCTGCAGCACGGTCTCGCGCACCTGCTCATTGAGGGTGCGCACCGTGAGCTTCATCAGCACGTGATCGTTAATGATATTGGGCGCATGACCGGCCTGGATGCTGCCGACGGTCACCACCGCCGGTTCAAACGGGGTGATATTGCGCGAGACAATGGACTGTAGCGCGAGGGTAATATGGCAGGCCACCAGCGTGGCATCCACCGTATGCTCCGGCACCGCGCCGTGGCCGCCAACGCCCTTCACTTCAATATGCAGCGTATCGGAGGAGGCCATCATCGCCCCGTCGCGCAGGCCGATCTTGCCCAACGGCTGACCCGGCATATTGTGCAGGCCGAAGATGGCGTCGCAGGGGAACTGATCAAACAGACCGTCCTCGACCATTACCCGCCCGCCGTACAGCAACTCTTCCGCGGGCTGGAAAATCAGCTGCAGCGTGCCGGTAAACTGGCGGGTGCGCGCCAGGTATTCAGCTGCGTAGAGCAGCGTGGTGGTGTGCCCGTCATGGCCGCAGCCGTGAAAGCGCCCTTCAACCTGGCTTGCCCACGGCTTACCGCTCCGCTCCTGCATCGGCAGGGCATCCATATCCGCCCGCAGGCCAAGGCGTTTTTTCCCCTCGCCGACGCGCAGCGTGCCCACCACTCCGGTGCCCGCCAGGCCGCGGTGAACCTCGTATCCCCACTCGCCAAGCAGTCGGGCGACCTCGCTGCTGGTCTGGTGCTCTTCAAAGCCGATCTCCGGCTGCTGGTGGAACCGACGACGCAGAGCGATAAATTGCGCCTCGTTAACCTGCAATGCTTCTAGCAACGGATGTGTCATTTTTGTTATTCCTGTGTTGTGTTTGCACGACACTTTCGAGTTTATGCGGGTGGCTCAGCTTGCAGGCGCGCTTTTTTGTTTTATATTGACGAAAAATCAATGAGTGTTTTTCATACATATCGGTTATGACAAAAAACAACCGGTTGTTTTTTGTCTACAGAGGAGAGCCATGTGGAGCAGCATTCAGGCGACTTTAGCGTCACCGTACGCGATGTGCGTCAGCTGACCCAGCAGGAAAGCGATCTGCTGACGCTGCTGTGGGTGCTGGAGGGAAGCGTAAATCTGGCGGTGGCGGAAGGTGCGTCGCAGCCGCTCGTCGCCGACGGGCTGGCGATCGTTAACCGCAACCGTCGCTGGAGCCTGCGCAGCGCCGGGGCCAACGCCGTGATGATCCTCACCCTCTCCGCCAGCTGGCTGGCCCGCCTCGATAATGCCTTTTTTGCCGTCGATTACCAGATAACGCCGCGCACCCGGGATGCCGATGACGGCCTGCGTCGCCTGATGCGCCAGCTGCTGGTGAGCGGCCTGGTCAATCATCCTGGCCATTACCGACTGGAGGCCAACCGCTGGCTGAGTGAGATAGCGCTGCTGCTGGCCACGCGCTTTAGCCAGCCCATCGCCTCCACGCCCCGGCGCGATACCGAAAAATGGAGCCGGAGAATAGCCAGCGTGGTGGCGCGGATCGACGCTAACTATCAGCGTCGCCTCTCGTTGCAGGAGGTGGCGGCCGCGGAATTTGTCTCCGAGGCCTGGCTGTCACGCTTATTTCGCAAAGAGGTCGGGGTAAGTTTTGTCCAGTACCTCACCGCGCTGCGCCTGCGCCACGCCGCCGACCAGCTATTAACCACCCGCAAAACCGTCCAGCAAATCGCCCGCGAACAGGGATTCGCCAGTACGCGAATGATGAGCGATTTGTTTAAGCGCCAGCACGGCGTGACGCCGCGCCAGTATCGTGAACAGCATCCTCTGGAGCTTGCCCGACCGCGCCCGCCGCAGGCCGATCGCTGGCAGCCGGTGGCGGCCGACCGGCTGTATGCGCGACTCAATGAGCCGGAACCACGCGACCGGGAAAGTCCCCCCCTGCCGATCAACCCACCGCAGACCCGGGAGATCAATCTGCGCGATCGTCCAGCGCGCCCCGTAGCGCTGCGCCATACCCGGATGGTGGTGACCGTGCGCGAACTGGACGATCTGCTGCGCGAAGATGTGCGCCGGGAACTCGAACAGCTGCACCACGCCCTGCCGGTGTATGCCATCGATATCAACGATCCCTTTCTCAGCAGTCGGCTGTTCGGCACCGGCTGGGACGATCCGCAGATGGCCGGCTACGCCTGCTGGTACAACCTGCAGCAGATTTTTAGCTGGCTGGCGGCGATGGGCTGGCAGGTGATCCTGCACACCGGCGTCACCACCCGCAGTGACCTGCTGCAGCGCTTCCTGCAGCTCGCCGCCAACCATTTTCCGCCAGCCACGCTCAACAGCTGGCGCTTTGTCTGGCACTGGTCGCCGCAGGCCAGCGAAGCTGCGCGCCAGGCCGCCTGGCGGCAGCAGCGCGGGGTCCTTCATCGCCTGCTGCCGCAGCCGCAGCTGGGGATCTGGCACCGCTTTGCTCCCAGCGATCCCGGGAACGATCCGCTGTTCCACTCGCCGCTGCTGGCAGAGGCGGATTTTCTCGCCTGCCAGGCAGATGCCAACGAACAGCTGGATCTGGCCCAGGTTGACAGCAGCCGCCTGGCCTCCAGTGAACATTATCCGCTGCACAAGTTGCGGCAGATCCACAGCGCCCTGCGCCAGCGTCAGCTCAACCTGCCGCTGTGGCTGCTCTCCTGGAATACGCTGACCGGCGATACGCGGGATACCAACGGCCGCTTTTTTCGCGGCGCGCTGCTGATGGATAATCTGCTGGGGGTGGCGGACCAGGTCTGGCTGGCGGGCTTCTGGTTAAATTCAGGCCTCCAGGGCGAAGCTCGCGCCAACGGCAAGCTCGATACCTCCAGCCTGGCGCTGCACTATCTGCACGGCCTGCCGCGCCCGGTTTACTGGGTACTCTGGCTCTGGCGGCGGCTGCGCGGCGAGATCTTGGTTCACGATAAAAACCTGCTGCTGCTCCACCACCAGGGTCACTACCAGCTGCTGCTGCGCAATACGGTGGTCTACAATCCCTGGCTCTCCAGCGAAGCGGCCTTTATCCAGCGCTTCAGCCAGCCCTACAGCGTGCGGCTGCAGGGCCTGGATGGCAGCTGGCGCATCAAACAGCACCTGTTCGATCAGCACCACGGCGCGTTGTTCCCGCTGGTGGACGCCTTTCGCAGCCGCAGCGGCCCTGACGCCGAGGATTATCAGTGGCTGATGCATCAGGCCCGTCCGGCGCTCAGCGTGGATGAAGCCAGGCTCGATGGCTATTGGCTGCGGATCGACTCGCTGCAGAGCAATGCGCTGGTGCTGTATGAATTTACCCCTCAGCTCTCCTCCGGCGCGGATCCCGCCCCCTGAAGTAAACCGTGAATTTTCCGCTGGCTCTCCGTCGTTGCCGGATTAAAGACCAGCAGGGAAAGATCGGGACGGCCCTCCACGGCAAAGGAGGTAAATTCCAGGTCGAGCGGACCCATCTGCGGGTGGTTAATGCGCTTATAGCCTTCTCCATGAACGGCGACGTCATGGCTTTGCCAAAAACGGGCGAACTCGACGCTCTGCTGGCTGAGCTCCGCGATCAACTGGTCAGTTTCTTTCGTGGCGCCCATCCGCGTGACGTCGGCGCGGAAGGCGTTGACGATAAGCTGCCCCACCCTCTGCCAGTCCTCCAGAGTGCAGCGGGCCTCCGGCCGGGTAAACAGGCGGCGCAGCACGTTGCGCTCCGCCAGCGGCAGTTGGCTGTAGTCGGTCAGCACCCTGGCCGCCGGCGCGTTCCAGGCGATGACGTCCCAGCTGGCGGTGCGGATAATCGCCGGAATGGTGAAAGCGTCAAGCACCCGCTGCAGCCGCGGCGTCATATCATCCGTCACCGTCAGACGCGTCTGCGGCGGATGGCCAAAGGCGAGAATAAACAGATGCTCGCGCTCCGGGGTGGTCAGCCGCAGACCGCGGGCGATCCGCTCCAGCACCTCGCGGGAAGGCGCCCCGCCGCGCCCCTGTTCAAGCCAGGTATACCAGGTCGGGCTGATGCTGGCGAGCTGCGCGACCTCTTCGCGGCGCAGCCCCGGGGTGCGCCGGCGTCCCGCCGGGAAGCCAAACGTTGCCGGATCGAGACGCTGGCGGCGGGCGCGGAGAAAATCGCCTAAAGCATGGTTGTCAGAAGTGTTCATCATCTGCCTGTGGGTTCTGCCTGTTAGAATTTATACCCCGATAATGTCTCTACTTTTATAGTATGACATCGCAGGTAGGATACGCCTGAAACCCATTCAGGAGATCCATGATGCGTATATTTCTTACCGGCGCGAGCGGATTTATCGGCTCACGTATTCTTCCGGCGCTGCAGGCGTCGGGCCATCAGGTTATCGGCCTCGCGCGCAGCGAAAGCACCGCACAGGCCCTGAAGGCGGCCGGCGCCGAGGTGCATCGCGGCACGCTGGATGCCCCGGAGTCGCTGCTGGCTGGCGTCGGGAACGCCGACGCGGTGATCCATACCGCCTTCGACCACGACTTCAGCCGCTTTGCCGCTAACTGCGAGAAAGACCGCCAGGCGATCCTGGCCCTGGGCCAGGCGCTGCGAGGCAGCACGCGGCCGCTGGTGATCACCTCCGGCACGCTGATGGGCGACGACGGGAGCGGCGCCCCGGCCCGGGAGTCGTTCTTCAACTCAGCGCACCCCAGCCCGCGCACCGCCTCAGAGCTCGCCGGCCAGCAGTTGCTGGAGGCGGGAGTGGATGTCAGGGTGGTCCGCTTACCGCAGGTGCATGACACCGTGCGTCAGGGACTGCTGACCTGCTACATCGAACGCGCGATCGCCAACGGGGCGGTAGCCCTGCGCGGCGAGGGAAGCAACCGCTGGTCAGCCGCCCATGTCGATGACGTCGCACGTCTGTATGTCAGCGCGCTGCTTCAGGGCGCGGCCGGCGAGCGCTATCATGCGGTGGCCGAAGAGGGGATCGCATTACGCGATATTGCCGCGGTAATTGCCCACGGATTAAACCTGCCGCTGACCCACCTGGATGAGTCGCAGGTCGACGCCTGGTTCGGCTGGTTTGCGCCGTTCACCGCCCTTGACCTGCGCGCCAGCTCGGCATGGACCCGCGAGCGCTTGCAGTGGCAGCCGGTTGGCCCCGGGCTGCTGGAGGACCTGCAGAACATGGACTATCATAAAGTGACACTGTCACAATAATCGAAACACGCTCCCCCTGTATCACACCCGACGGGTACGGCTAGTCGCCCGTCGGGTCATCGGCTTTCTCCCCGCTATACTGAATCTATTCTCTAGCGTCCGCACGCCGTCGCCGTTTGGTCAACCGCGGCCAAACAGAGCTGACTGGCGATATCGGCGATAAAAAGTTACCATGTTTCACTATACAGACTCGGTTCCGCGACTATTTTAATCAATTGACTGAATACTATACGCACCCGGTAACCGCATTATCCCTCAGGCTTGTTGAAGGCGGTGGTGAATGTCTATTAATCTTAATAAGATAGAGTTCAGCTCTATAATCAAACAGAAAATATGCGCCTGAAATTGTCATCTCTCCTGGCAGCCGTTTCCGTGCTGTGTGGGCAAGCTTTTGCCGCCCCTGCGCTCCCCGACCGCGCCGATATCCGCGATAGCGGTTTCGTCTATTGCGTCAGCGGCCAGGTTAATACCTTTAACCCGCAGAAAGTCAGCAGCGGCCTGATTGTCGATACGCTGGCCGCTCAGATCTACGATCGTCTGCTTGACGTCGATCCCTATACCTACCGGCTGGTCCCCGAGCTGGCGGAGAGCTGGGAAGTTCTCGATAACGGCGCCACCTACCGCTTTCACCTGCGCCGCCACGTCCCGTTTCAACGCACGGCGTGGTTTACCCCGACGCGGGACTTTAATGCCGATGACGTCATTTTTACCTTTGGCCGTATTTTTAACCGCGACCATCCGTGGCACAACGTCAACGGCAGCAGCTTCCCCTACTTCGACAGTCTGCAGTTTGCTGACAGCGTGGAGAGCGTCCGCAAGCTGGATAATCAGACCGTGGAGTTTCGCCTCAAGCGGCCGGACGCCTCGTTCCTCTGGCATCTGGCCACCCACTATGCGTCAATTACCTCTGCCGAATATGCCGCCCGCTTAACGCAGGACGACCGCCAGGAGCAACTGGACCGCCAGCCGGTTGGCACCGGCCCGTTCCAGCTATCCGATTACCGCTCCGGACAATATGTTCGCCTGCAGCGCCACCCCGGCTACTGGCGCGGCAAACCGTTGATGCCCCAGGTGGTGGTCGACCTTGGCTCCGGCGGCACCGGCCGCCTGTCGAAACTGCTGACCGGAGAATGCGACGTGCTGGCCTGGCCAGCCGCCAGCCAGTTGACGATCCTGCGTGACGACCCGCGCCTGCGCCTGACGCTGCGCCCGGGAATGAACATCGCCTGGCTGGCCTTCAACACCGCCAAGCCGCCGCTGGATAACCCTGAGGTGCGCCATGCCCTGGCGCTGGCGATTAACAACCAGCGCCTGATGCAGTCCATCTACTATGGCACCGCGGAGACAGCGGCGTCCATGCTGCCGCGGGCCTCGTGGGCCTACGATAATGACGCTAAAATTACCGAATATAATCCGCAGGAGGCCCGCGCCCGCCTGAAAGCCCTGGGGCTGGAAAACCTGACCCTCAAGCTGTGGGTGCCCACCAGCTCGCAGGCGTGGAATCCCAGCCCGCTGAAAACGGCGGAGCTTATCCAGGCGGATATGGCGCAGATTGGCGTTAAGGTGATTATTGTGCCGGTAGAGGGACGTTTCCAGGAGGCGCGCCTGATGGACATGAGCCACGACCTGACGCTCTCCGGCTGGGCGACGGACAGTAACGATCCGGACAGTTTCTTCCGACCGCTGCTGAGCTGCGCGGCCATCGCCTCGCAAACCAACTTTGCCCACTGGTGTAACCGGGAGTTTGACGACGTGCTGCAAAAAGCGCTGCTCTCGCAGCAGCTCTCCTCGCGGATGGACGCTTACAAAGAGGCGCAGCGGATCCTCGCCCGCGAACTGCCGGTCCTGCCGCTGGCCTCGTCGCTGCGGCTGCAGGCCTACCGCTATGATATGAAAGGCCTGGTGCTCAGCCCTTTCGGTAACGCTTCGTTCGCTGGCGTATCGAGGGAAAATACCGAAGAGGTGAAAAAGCCATGATTATTTTTACCCTGCGCCGTCTGCTGCTGCTGCTGATCACCCTCTTTTTTCTGACCTTTGTCGGTTTCAGCCTGAGCTATTTCACCCCTCATGCCCCACTGCAGGGCGCTTCCCTGTGGAATGCGTGGCTGTTCTGGTTTGAAGGGGTGCTGCACTGGGATTTCGGCGTCTCCAGCATTAACGGCCAGCTGATTTCTGAGCAGTTGCGCGAGGTGTTCCCGGCGACCATGGAGCTGTGCATCCTCGCCTTCGGCTTTGCCCTGCTGATAGGCATTCCGGTGGGGATGATCGCCGGCGTAATGCGCAATAAATGGCCCGATACCCTGATCAGCGCCGTCGCGCTGGTCGGTTTCTCGATCCCGGTCTTCTGGCTGGCGCTGCTCCTGACCCTCTTCTTTTCCCTGACCCTCGGCTGGCTTCCGGTCTCCGGTCGCTTCGATCTGCTGTATGAGGTGAAAAACGTCACCGGTTTCGCGCTGATCGACGCCTGGCTTTCGGACTCGCCGTGGCGCCATGAGATGATCGTCAGCGCCGCCCGGCATATGGTGCTGCCGGTATTGACCCTGGCGGTCGCCCCCACCACTGAAGTGATCCGCCTGATGCGCATTAGCACCAGCGAGGTGTATGACACTAACTATGTAAAAGCGGCCGCCACCCGCGGCGTGTCGCGACGCAAAATTCTACTGCGCCATGTGCTGCACAACGCCCTGCCGCCGGTGATCCCGCGTCTCGGCCTGCAGTTTTCCACCATGCTCACCCTGGCGATGATCACTGAGATGGTGTTCAGCTGGCCTGGACTGGGCCGCTGGCTGATCAACGCCATTCGCCAGCAGGACTACGCGGCGATCTCCGCCGGAGTGATGGTGATTGGCGCGCTGGTGATTATTGTCAACGTGATTTCCGATATTCTCGGTGCCATGGCTAACCCACTGAAACATAAGGAATGGTATGCCCTACGATAGCGTTTATCTGGAAAAGCGTCCGCCCGGCGCGCTGCGCACCGTATGGCGTAAGTTCTATGGCGACACCACGGCGATGATCGGTCTGTACGGCTGCGCGGGCCTGCTGCTGCTCTGCGTCTTCGGCGGCTGGTTCGCCCCCTACGGCATCGACCAGCAGTTCCTCGGCTACCAGCTGTTGCCGCCGTCGTGGTCGCGCTATGGCGAAGTCTCCTTCTTTCTGGGAACCGATGACCTCGGCCGCGATGTGCTGAGCCGACTGCTGAGCGGCGCGGCGCCCACCGTCGGCGGCGCTTTTGTCGTCACCCTCGGCGCCACGCTGTTTGGTCTGGTGCTGGGCGTGATTGCCGGATCGACCCACGGCCTGCGCTCGGCGGTGATGAACCATATCCTCGACACCCTGCTCTCCATCCCCTCGCTGCTGCTGGCGATTATCGTCGTCGCCTTTGCCGGGCCGCATCTCAGCCATGCGATGTTCGCCGTCTGGCTGGCGCTGCTGCCGCGCATGGTGCGCTCCGTCTACAGCATGGTCCACGATGAGCTGGAGAAAGAGTACATCATCGCCGCCCGCCTCGACGGCGCCTCGACGCTGAATATTCTGCTGTTCGCCATCCTGCCCAATATCGCCTCCGGCCTGGTGACCGAGATCACTCGCGCCCTGTCGATGGCCATTCTGGATATTGCCGCGCTGGGCTTTCTTGATCTCGGCGCCCAGCTGCCTTCGCCGGAATGGGGAGCCATGCTGGGCGATGCGCTGGAGCTTATCTATGTGGCGCCGTGGACCGTGATGCTCCCCGGGGCGGCGATTATGCTCAGCGTACTGCTGGTCAACCTGCTGGGCGACGGTATTCGCCGGGCGATCATTGCCGGGGTAGAATAATGCCGTTACTCGATATTCGTCACTTAACCATTGAATTTAAAACCAGCGAAGGCTGGGTAAAAGCCGTCGATCGCGTCAGCCTGACGCTGACCGAAGGCGAAATCCGCGGCCTGGTGGGGGAATCCGGCTCCGGGAAAAGCCTTATTGCCAAAGCTATCTGCGGCGTGACCAAAGACAACTGGCGGGTCACGGCCGACCGCATGCGCTTCGATGACATTGACCTGCTGCGACTGTCGAACCGCGAGCGCCGGAAGCTGATCGGCCATAACGTGTCGATGATTTTTCAGGAGCCCCAGTCGTGCCTCGATCCCTCTGAGCGCATCGGCCAGCAGCTGATTCAGAGTATCCCCGGCTGGACCTACAAGGGCCGCTGGTGGCAACGGCTGGGCTGGCGCAAGCGCCGGGCCATCGAGCTGTTGCACCGCGTCGGCATTAAAGATCACAAAGATGCCATGCGCAGCTTCCCTTATCAGCTGACCGAGGGCGAGTGCCAGAAGGTGATGATCGCCATCGCCCTGGCCAACCAGCCGCGTCTGCTGATTGCCGACGAGCCGACCAACGCCATGGAGCCGACCACCCAGGCGCAGATTATTCGCCTGCTGACGCGGCTCAACCAGAACAACAACACCACCATCTTGCTGATCAGCCATGACCTGCAAATGCTCAGCAAATGGGCGGATAAAATCAACGTCATGTACTGCGGGCAGACGGTGGAGAGCGGGCCCAGCGAAGAGCTGATCACTCTCCCACATCACCCCTACACCCAGGCGTTAATCCGCGCGATCCCGGATTTCGGTAGCGCCATGCCGCATAAAAGTCGCCTCAACACCCTGCCTGGAGCGATCCCGCTGCTGGAGCAGTTGCCTATCGGCTGTCGGCTAGGGCCGCGCTGCCCGTACGCCCAGCGCGAGTGTATCGAAACGCCGCGTCTTACCGGGGCGCGCAACCATCTGTACGCCTGTCATTTCCCGTTGAACATGGAGAAAGAGTGAAATGGTCGAAACATTGCTGGAAGTTCGCCAACTCAGTAAGACCTTTCGCTACCGCACCGGCTGGTTTCACCGTCAGACGGTTGAGGCGGTTAAGCCGCTGAGTTTTACCCTGCGTGAACGGCAGACGCTGGCGATTATCGGCGAGAACGGCTCCGGGAAATCGACCCTCGCGAAGATGCTGGCGGGCATGGTGGAACCCACCAGCGGCGAACTGCTGATTGACGATCATCCGCTGACTTTTGGGGATTACTCCTACCGCAGCCAGAAGATTCGCATGATCTTTCAGGATCCGTCGACCTCGCTAAACCCGCGCCAGCGCATCTCGCAGATCCTCGATTTTCCGCTGCGACTGAATACCGATCTCGACGCCGAGGCGCGGCAGAAGCAGATAATCGACACCCTGCGCATGGTCGGTCTGCTGCCGGACCACGTCAGCTACTACCCCCATATGCTGGCGCCCGGTCAGAAGCAGCGTCTCGGCCTCGCCAGGGCGCTGATCCTGCGCCCGAAGGTTATCGTCTGCGATGAGGCGCTGGCCTCGCTGGATATGTCGATGCGCTCCCAGCTTATCAACCTGATGCTGGAGCTGCAGGAGAAACAGGGCATCTCCTATATCTATGTCACCCAGCACCTGGGAATGATGAAACACATCAGCGATCAGGTGCTGGTGATGCATAACGGCGAAGTGGTCGAGCGCGGCAGCACTGCCGATGTGCTGGCCTCGCCGCTGCACGACCTGACCCGGCGCCTGATCGCCGGCCACTTCGGGGAAGCCCTCACCGCCGACGCCTGGCGCAAAGACGGGAAATAGCTGGCAGGCAACGGCAGGGGCGGCCCTCACGCCGCCCTTGTCATTCAGGTGGAAGGGAAAAGACTCTGCGCCGGCAGCGACCGGCGGTCAAAGCGGCGCAGCGCGTAGTAAAGAACCCCGGTGCCAAACCAGCCTATTATCCATGAGACATCGTTACCGGCGAAGATCCACGTGAGCGAACCATGGAACAACGGGTTCTCAATGAACGGCAACTGGATAAGCACACCGACGATAAACAGGGTGATCGCGTACAGGTTCCAGAACCCGTAGCGTTGCTGCGGGTCGCTTAGCGCCGGAATATCGATGGCGCCCTTCGAGATAAGATAATAATCCGTCAGACAGATGGCGCTCCACGGCACGAAGAACGCCAGCAGAAACAGAAGAAAATGCGTGAAATGCTTTAAGAAAGCGGGTTCGCTAAGCAACGCGATAATGCAGGAAGCCGTCACCATCAGCACCACGAATGCAATGCGACACTTTTGCGACAGCACGGTTTGCCGGCGGAAGGCGGAAACAATGGTGGTCAGCGACATAAAGCTGCCGTACGCATTGAGGGTAGTGAAGGTAATTTTACCAAAACAGATGGCGAAATAGATAACCATGGCCATCGCCTGACTCTTACCTAATCCCACCAGATAGCTCACCTCATGACCAGGGAACGCGCTGCCGGCAATGGCCGCTGTCAGAACCCCGAGCGTCATCGACGTTTGGGTACCAAATACGGTGCCGAAAAACACTGAGCACCACGTTTTCGTGGCGGAAACATCGCGTGGCAGGTAGCGCGAATAGTCGGATACATAGGGGCAAAAAGCGATCTGCCACGATGAGGAGAGCGATACGGCTAATAAAAACGTCGGCAGCGAAAAATGGTTATTGTGCGCGAGCGCACTGAGATCGGCCGAAAGTAGCAGCGTGATGAACATATAAACGAAGGCGAGAATTCCGACGATACTCGCCAGTTTGCCCAGCTTGTGGATCACCTTATAACCGAGGACGGCGATAACGATAATAATCGCACTGAATATCAGCATCCCGGCTACGTGGCTGATATTCAGTAGTTTGGCCATTGCCTGCCCGGCCAATACGGTGCCGCTGGCAGAAAAACCGATATACATGACGCAAACCAGCACCAGCGGCACCACCGCGCCAAAAACCCCAAACTGGGCGCGGCTAAGGATCATTTGCGGAAGTCCCAGTCGCGGTCCCTGCAGCGCATGCAGAGACATCACCGCCGCCCCCAGCATCTGACCGACCAGCAGCCCGACCAGAGACCACACTACATCGCCGCCCAGCACAACGGCTAAAGCGCCAGTGACAATCGCCGTAATTTGCAGATTGCCGCCAAACCAAAGGGTGAACTGGCTAAAAGGGTGTCCATGCCGTTCGCTTTCCGGGATGTAATCAATCGACCGCCTTTCACTCATTCCAGCATAATTGCTCTTTGACTGCCCGTCTGTAGACGAAAACGAAGACATAGGTTCCTCACTCAAGTTATTAATATCACCTCACTCAATCGTTCTTGTATATACAAGCATTGACAACTCAGCGCCTTGCATGCACTCTCACTTTGTGACGAATATGTAAAATATTTGTATTGCAGAAAGTTACTAAACTAGCTCAAGGCGGTGCTTATTGTTGACGCCGGAAGCGATTAACTAAGGTATGCTGCCCATGATGGTCCCTTTTCAACTTTCGACGCTCCCCGTAACGCCGTGGAAAAACGGTGGCGGAGAGACGCGCGAAATCATCTGCGTACCCGCTCCAGATGCCCCTTTTCTCTGGCGAGCGAGTATTGCCACCCTGCAGGCGGATGGCCCTTTCTCCCCCTTTCCTGGCGTCGACCGGGTCATTACTCTGCTGGCGGGGCAGCCGCTACGGCTGTGTGGCGAGAATATCGACCAACCGCTCGCGCTCTGGCAGCCGTGGGCTTTCCCCGGCGAATGGGCGCTGTCCAGCGTCGGGATCGTTGCGCCAGGGCTGGACTTCAATATCATGACTCAGCGCGGGCGCGCGTCGG
This sequence comes from Klebsiella sp. KPN54798, assembly GCF_021184225.1. NCBI lineage: Bacteria > Pseudomonadati > Pseudomonadota > Gammaproteobacteria > Enterobacterales > Enterobacteriaceae > Klebsiella > Klebsiella sp. KPN54798. The sequence continues at coordinate 3,095,373 of NZ_CP089234.1, forward strand.
CGACAGTTCAGGTCGTTAGCGACCTGCAATGCCCTGCCAGCGAGGGGTAGCTTATGTTCTACAAGGCGAGTGGGATCTGGCCGGGCGACGCTGCGCGGCCGGCAGCGGCCTCTGCTGGCGCGGTGGATCCCCGCGGAATCTGCGTCCCCTGGGCAGCAATGGACGCCTGCTGCTGGCGGAGATCGCGCTCAAATAATCGTCAGGAGAGATGATATACTGCAGCTATCGCGATGTACTTTTGCCCCGCGCGGCGCGGACCGGCTGAAAAATATCGTGACACAAGGGGTCGTCAGTGGGATATAATTCCCGGCTAAATTTGAGTTATTTTGAAATAACAATGTTAACGTTATGATTGTTAAAGTAAAAATAAGCAATAACGATAAGGATTAAAGCTATGGGTTTTCTTTCCGGTAAGCGCATTTTGATCACTGGCGTCGCCAGCAAACTGTCCATCGCCTACGGCATCGCGCAGGCAATGCACCGCGAAGGCGCGGAACTGGCATTCACCTATCAGAATGAGAAACTGAAAGGTCGCGTAGAAGAGTTTGCTGCCGCGCTGGGTTCTGACATTGTGCTGCCGTGCGACGTTGCTGAAGATGAGAGCATCACCGCGCTGTTCACCGAGCTGGAAAAAGTCTGGCCAAAATTCGATGGTTTCGTCCACTCAATCGGTTTTGCCCCGGCTGACCAGTTAGACGGCGACTACGTTGACGTTGTCACTCGCGACGGCTTTAAAATCGCGCACGACATCAGCGCTTACAGCTTCGTGGCAATGGCCAAAGCCTGCCGCGGCATGCTGAACCCGGGTTCGGCTCTGCTGACGCTCTCCTACCTGGGCGCAGAGCGCGCGATCCCGAACTATAACGTGATGGGTCTGGCCAAAGCCTCTCTGGAAGCTAACGTCCGCTATATGGCTAACGCCATGGGTCCGGAAGGCGTTCGCGTCAATGCCATCTCTGCCGGTCCTATCCGTACGCTGGCCGCGTCCGGTATTAAAGATTTCCGTAAAATGCTGGCGCACTGCGAAGCGGTCACCCCGATCCGTCGCACCGTCACCATTGAAGATGTGGGTAACAGCGCAGCCTTCCTGTGCTCCAACCTGTCTGCGGGGATCTCCGGTGAAGTCGTTCACGTTGACGGCGGGTTCAATATCGCCGCCATGAACGAGCTGGAACTGAAATAAGTTCCTTCCCCTCCTCGCCCCGGTGAGGAGGGTTCTTCCATCCCCCACGCCTTACGCCCCACCTGTTATTCCAATCGGCTATTTGTTAGCACGTATCAATATTTTCTCCTGCTTCCGGGTTACGCCAGGATAGTTCTGCATAAACGATCCGCGGAACGGCGGTTCGCCACATACCGAACAAGGAAAGCCCATGGAGCCACGCCGCGTGAATGGCAAAAATCACTGGTATCACGAAACCCAGTCAACAATCTGCCCGGTGGATGTCCTGCCGCTCGTCCCTGAAGCCGCCCATGTTGAAGACCGCTTTTTGCTGGACCTGACGCTGCCGGCCGCCTGGCTACGTGCCCACGCTGACTGGCTACACCCCGCACGCCAGCTGGCCGAACTGCTGTTTCCCGACCAGGTGGCGGTGAGTCGCCTGCAGACCTTTACCGCTTACGATCGACTCAGCACCGCGCTCACCGTCGCCCAGGTCTACGGCGTCCAGCGGCTGTGTAACCACTACGCCGCCCGCCTTGCTCCCCTGCCAGGCCCCGATTCCTCGCGCGAGAGCAACCGTCGTCTGGCGCAAATCACGCAATATGCTCGTCAGCTTGCCGGTTCGCCCTCGGTTATTAACGCTCTCTCCCGTAGCCAGCTGGACGAAGTGGGCTTAACCAGTCGGGACATTATTCTGTTCAACCAGATTATCGGATTCGTCGGCTTCCAGGCGCGGGCGATTGCCGTCCTGCAGGCGGCCCAGGGCTTTCCGGTGCGCTGGATCCCCGGTATGCCCCAGCAAGAGGAGGCACCCGCGGAACTGTTCGCCCCGCCGCCGGGAGCATGGCAGGCAGACATTGCGGATCCCGACCTGCAGTATGCCGATGATGAGCGTCAGCGGCGCATCGCCGGCTGGCAGTCGCTGCCCGGTCTGGGCGAGCTGGCGCCGCTGCTGGCCTGCGACCCACAGTTATTCGCGCCTCTGGAGATCTTGATCCGCCAGCTCAGCACGGATGATACCTTTGGCCCGCAGGTCGCCTTACTCACGGCGCGCACCAATGGCAGCCCCACCTGTTTTGACGCCTGGCTCCCCCACTGGCAGGGTGAAAAGGAGTTCGCCAGCCATCTGCGGGAGGGCGACCAGGCCCTCCATCACTGGCTCCAGCAGCATCCTCAGGCCCGGTCTCTCGTGACCGCGGTGCAGCTGTTAACCCGCTCGCCTGACCGGTTTAGCGCCGCCCAGTTAACGCCCCTCGCGGAATATCGACTCTCTGAGCAACAAGCAATCGATCTGTTGATCTGGAGCGGGCTCTGCGGATGGATGAATCGTCTGAAAATCGCCCTCGGCAACGTGCGTCAGCAGACGTAAATTGCTGAAACAGCGCTTGCTGCGGCAGGCATATTCGCGTAAAAATGTCAGCCGCTCTTTTAGCCACGAAAATACCTAATTATGTTTCAGGATAACCCGCTGCTAGCGCAGCTTAAACAGCAACTGCATTCCCAGACGCCGCGCGCGGAAGGGGTCGTTAAGGGCACGGAAAAGGGCTTTGGCTTCCTCGAAGTGGACGCTCAGAAGAGCTACTTCATTCCGCCGCCGCAGATGAAAAAAGTGATGCATGGCGACCGTATCGTCGCGGTGATCCATTCTGAAAAAGAACGCGAAAGCGCCGAGCCGGAATCGCTGGTTGAGCCCTTCCTGACTCGTTTTGTCGGTAAAGTCCAGAAGAAAGACGATCGCCTCGCTATCGTTCCTGACCATCCGCTGCTGAAAGACGCCATTCCCTGCCGCGCCGCCCGCGGCGTTGAGCACGATTTTAAACAGGGTGACTGGGCCGTCGCCGAGATGCGCCGTCATCCATTAAAAGGCGACCGCGGATTTTACGCGGAGTTGACCCAGTTCATCACTTTTAGCGACGACCACTTCGTCCCATGGTGGGTAACCCTGGCGCGCCATAATCTTGAGAAAGAGGCACCGGACGGCGTCGCCACCGAGATGCTCGACGAGGGGCTGACGCGCCGCGACCTAACCGCCCTCGACTTCGTCACCATTGACAGCGCCAGCACCGAAGATATGGACGATGCGTTGTATGCCGAGTCCACTGCTGATGGCAAACTGCTGCTGACGGTCGCCATTGCCGACCCGACCGCCTGGATTGCCGAAGGCAGCAAGCTGGATAACGCCGCAAAAGTGCGCGCCTTTACCAACTATCTGCCGGGCTTCAACATTCCAATGCTGCCGCGCGAGCTGTCGGACGACCTCTGCTCCCTGCGTGCTAACGAAGTGCGCCCGGTGCTGGCCTGCCGGATGACTCTGGCGGCCGATGGCACCATCGAAGACAATATCGAGTTCTTTGCCGCCACCATCGAATCGAAAGCCAAGCTGGCCTATGACGACGTCTCTGACTGGCTGGAAGGCCGCGGCAGCTGGCAGCCGGACAGCGAGGCGATCGCGCAGCAAATTACGCTGCTGAAGGACGTGTGCCAGCGTCGTAGCGAATGGCGTCAGACCCATGCGCTGGTGTTCAAAGACCGTCCGGACTACCGTTTCGTTCTCGGCGAAAAAGGCGAAGTGCTGGATATCGTCGCGGAACCGCGTCGCATTGCCAACCGCATTGTCGAAGAGTCGATGATCGCCGCCAACATCTGTGCCGCCCGCGTTCTGCGCGACAAGCTCGGCTTCGGCGTTTATAACGTTCATACCGGTTTCGACCCGGCGAACACCGAGCAGTTGGCCGCCCTGCTGAAAACCCATGATGTGCACGTCGACCCGACGGAAGTGCTCACCCTGGAAGGGTTCTGCAAGCTGCGCCGGGAACTGGACGCTCAGCCGACCGGTTTCCTCGACAGCCGCATTCGCCGCTTCCAGTCGTTTGCGGAAATCAGCACCGAGCCGGGCCCGCACTTTGGTCTTGGGCTTGAAGCCTATGCCACCTGGACCTCGCCGATCCGTAAGTATGGCGACATGATCAACCACCGTCTGCTGAAAGCCATCATTAAAGGCGAGACCATTGCGCGTCCCCAGGATGAAGCCACCGTGCAGATGGCGGAGCGCCGTCGTCTCAACCGGATGGCCGAGCGCGACGTCGCCGACTGGCTGTACGCCCGTTTCCTCAACGATAAAGCCGGGACCGATACCCGCTTCGCGGCGGAGATCATCGACGTCAGCCGCGGCGGGATGCGCGTGCGTCTGGTGGACAATGGCGCGGTCGCCTTTATTCCGGCCCCGTTCCTCCACGCCGTGCGCGACGAACTGGTGTGCAGTCAGGAGAACGGTACCGTGCAGATCAAAGGTGAAGTAGTCTATAAAGTGACTGACGTTATCGATGTCACTATCGCTGAAGTTCGCATGGAAACCCGCAGCATTATTGCGCGTCCGGCGGTCTGACGCCCCTTCACAGCGGTTCCTGCGGGAACCGCTGCTTCTTTCCTCTCTATCAAGCCATTTCCGTCGCACCGATTAAGGTTGTGCGTTTTTTTCGCTTCTCTTTTTCATTCATTTTTAGCATCATTGATTTCATTCGTTTTTGTTACCAGGATAATGCCATGTCAGATGTGAATGCCCACCTGCTCGCTCAACGTATCGATACCGTGCTGGATATTCTGGTTGCCGGTGATTACCATTCTGCGATCCATAATCTGGAGATCCTCAAAGCGGAGCTGCTGGCGCTGGCGGCGGACGATGCTGAACAACAAAACCAACCCAAGGCGCCCTGGGAAATCTGAATATCAGCCATGCCGCAGCCGGCCATATGGACCGGTTGCTCGCCATATAGCCCCCTAACAGTGATGTTGCTATGAACGCCCGACAACAAAGTATTTTGCAAGTGGTCATCGATAAAGGCCGCATGAGCGTCGCCGATCTGGCGAAGATGACCGGTGTCTCTGAGGTTACTATTCGTCAGGATTTGAATTTGCTGGAAAAGCAGAGCTATTTGCGCCGTACTCATGGCTATGCCGTACCGCTGGACAGCGAAGATGTCGAAACCCGCATGATGACCCATTTCGCCATTAAGCGTGAGCTGGCCAGCCGGGCTGCGGCGCTAGTGAATACCGGTGAAACGGTATTTATCGAAAACGGCAGCAGCAATGCCCTGCTGGCGCGTACGCTGGCCGAGCGCGGCGATATCACCATCATTACCGTCAGCAGCTATATCGCCCATCTGCTGAAAGAGACCCCAGGAGAGGTGATCCTGCTGGGCGGAATTTATCAGAAACGCAGTGAGAGTATGGTCGGTCCGCTAACCCGTCAGTTCATCCAGCAGGTGCATTTCAGCAAAGCCTTCATCGGGATCGACGGTTGGCAGGCGGAAACCGGCTTTACCGGCCGCGATATGATGCGTGCGGACGTGGTGAACGCCGTGCTGGAGAAGCATTGTGAGGCAATTATTCTTAGCGACAGTTCAAAATTCAGCGCGGTACATCCCTATCCGCTCGGTCCCGCCGGCCGCTTTAATCGCGTTATTACCGACGATCGCTTACCGGACGCCTGTCGCGAACAATTGCTCCGCAGCGGCCTGACCGTCGATATCGTGCCCTACATCTGATCCTCCGCCGCCCCATCTCCTGCCAAAGCGCCGGAAGGGGCGCTTTATCGCTCTGAGAGTATTCCGAGCCGCTAATTAAGACTTTTTACCTGACGATAAATTTTAAAAAAAGTAAAATTATTATTAGCGATATAACAGGAAGTGACTATCACCTGCGTGATTTTCGTGACACCTGCGCACCTTAACTTCATGGAATTGCCCTAAAGCTGCTTTATCAGGCTATGCTTAAAGGAGCGCTGTAATCCATGAATAGATTATTCAGGAGAAAAAAAATGATGACTTCAACGAGCAAAAAAATGGCTGCTGTCGTTCTGGCTGTCACTGTAGCAATGTCTCTGAGCGCTTGCTCTAACATGTCTAAACGCGATCGTAACACGGCTATCGGCGCTGGCGCCGGCGCTATCGGTGGTGCGGTGTTAACTGACGGTAGCGCGCTCGGTACCCTGGGTGGCGCAGCAGTCGGTGGTATTATTGGTCACCAGGTCGGCAAATAATTTAATTATCTGACGAAATAAAAGAATAATTCACACGAATTGACTTACGCACGTTAAATCATTCAAGGCCGCGGCATTTACCGCGGCCTTGTTATTTCAACCAGACCATTGGTGCAGAGGGAAAATAGCGATCAGCCACCGGCTAACTTGACCTTCATCCCTTTCGCCTCAAGCAGCGACTTGAGTAAATCCCGCTTATCGCCCTGGATCTCGATCACGCCATCTTTCACCGCGCCGCCGCAGCCGCACTTTTTTTTCAACTCTGCCGCCAGAGCGGTTAGCGCAGCATCATCGGCATCAATCCCGCTAATCAGACAGACGCCTTTGCCCTTGCGGCCGCTGGTCTGGCGCTGGATCCGCACAATGCCGTCGCCTTTCGGGCGCACCGGCGCCGGTTTCGCCTCGTCGATACGCCCGGTTTCGGTGGAGTAGACCAGACGGCTGTTGGAATCGCTCATTATGCCCCCTTGCGCAGAGAATCGTTGATCGCCCGCAGCGTCGCGGCTGGATCCGCCGACTGAGTAACCGGGCGACCAATCACCATATAGTCTACCCCAGCTTCCTGAGCCTGCTCAGGAGTCATAATTCGCCGCTGATCGCCAGCGTCGCTGCCCTGCGGACGAATCCCCGGGGTCACCAGCTTAAACGCCTGCCCCAGCTCATGCTTAAAGCGCACCGCCTCCTGGGCTGAACACACCACCCCTTCAAGGCCGCAGCGTTGGGTCAGCGCCGCCAGCTTCGCCGCGTAGTCAGCCGGAGATAAGGTAATGCCCAGATCCTGTAGATCGCTGGACTCCATGCTGGTGAGCACCGTGACAGCGATCAGCAACGGCGCATCTTTGCCAAACGGCAGCAGCGCTTCGCGCGCGGCGGTCATCATTCGCGCGCCGCCGGAAGCATGGACATTCACCATCCATACGCCCAGCTCAGCCGCTGCGGCCACCGCGCGGGCGGTGGTGTTGGGAATATCGTGAAACTTAAGGTCCAGGAACACCTCAAACCCACGCTGATGCAGATCGCGGACAAACTGCGGGCCCAGCAGGGTGAACATCTCTTTGCCCACCTTCAGGCGGCAGTCGCGCGGGTCGATGCGGTCGACAAATGCCAGCGCTTTATCGCGATTATCATAGTCGAGCGCAACCACAACGGGAGAGGATGTGACAGCGCGGGAAGATGGGATAGCTGTAGACGTCATGACCAGACCTTAGTGTTGATGGGCGCCGGGGTGGCGCAAAAAAGGTAAACGGGCAGCATTCTACCTGTGAAGCGAACAAAATAACAGACTGCCGTACCTGCCCTGACCGGACGATGGCGCTGCCGGGGCCGCGCCTGGAGAGGAGTGAAGCGATAAGTATGTTGTAACTAACGGAGGGCTTTTTTTTGGCTTTACTGGCCGTCGAGACCGCGAATGGGTTTAATGGTCGCCCACGAGCGGCAGGACGGACAATGCCAGTAGAGTGTATGAGCGGTAAACCCGCATTTCTGGCAGCGATAGCGTGGTTTGCTGCGCACCTGCTCACCAACCATGTTTCGCAGCACCCCAAGGCTTTCTTTCGCCCGCCCTTCTTCCGCTTCGTTGAGATGGTAGTCCATCAGCTTATGGAAGACGCGCATGGTCGGGTGGCGTTCCAGCTGCCGGGTGACGTAGTTTTGCGCCGCTTCGACGCCTTCCCGTTGCTCAAGGATCTGCGCCAGCATCAGTTCGGCGGTCGCCCCGGCGTTCTCCTCCACGCAGCGGCGCAGAAAAACTTCCCATTCATCGGTTTTGCCGAGCTGCTGGTAGCAGGTCTGCAGCATCTCCAGCGTTTCACCCACCAGCTCTTTATCCTGATCGATAACCCGCTCGAGGCTCTCCACCGCTTTGGCGTAGTCGCCCTTTTCCATCCACACCCGGCCCATCATGATCGATACCCGGGCGCTGTTGCGGTCCGCGGCGGCGCCTTTTCTCAACAACGCCATCGCTTTATCCAGATCGTTGGCTGCCATCTGCTGCAGGGCCAGTTCGCACCAGAAGTTGGCGATTTCGCCACGATGTTTCTCTTTCCCCAGTTTCACCAGCCGTTCAGCCACTTCAATAGCCGACTGCCAGTCGCTGGTCGCCTGGTAAATCTGCAGCAGTTGCTGCAGCGCGCCGAGGCGGAAATCGGTCTCATCCACCAGCTGTTTGAACATGTCTTCCGCGCGGTCATACAGTCCGGCGGCCATATAATCCCGTCCCAGCTGCTGCACCGCCAACAGGCGCTGATCGTAGGTTAACGACGCGCTTTCCATCAGGCTCTGGTGAATTCGAATCGCGCGGTCGACTTCGCCGCGCGAACGGAACAAATTACCGAGCGTCAGGTGCGCCTCAACGGTACCGGTATCCTCTTTCAGCATATCAAGGAACAGGTCGACGGCTTTATCCTGCTGGTTGCTGAGCAGGAAGTTAACCCCCGCCACGTAATCTCGCGACAGGCGGCTCGCATCGTCCTGTTTGGACTGTTGTGCACTTCTGCGCCCCATGTACCAGCCGTAAGCGGCGGCAACGGGTAAAAGCAGAAACAACAACTCCAGCATAAGAGGTTATTCCTTCACCGCAGGCACGCCTGCGTCGACAGCCGCCGGGCTGACGGGGGCAATCTGATGCTCAAGACGCTTAATTTTCCGCTCCGCGCGCGCCAGTGAGACACGCACCCGCAGCCAGAACAGGCCGCAGATCAGCCAGCCAATGGCAAAGCCCGCGGCAAACAGCACCGCCAGCAGCGTCGATATGCGGAATTCACCCTGAGCGAGTAAATAGTTGAAAGTGACCTGTTGGTCATTCTGCGCCCCCAGCGTCACTGAAATGACGAAGATTGCTAACACCAGTAAGAAAATGAGTAAATATTTCACATGACTTCCCGTTATGTGGGTTGCGCGAAAAAAGCCCGCTTTCAGCCCTATAAAGTATCATTTTCGCCGCAGCGGTGGAATGAAAAAGCATGGCAACTCTTCAGGATATGCGGTCGGATGCCGCTAAAATCAACATTATTCCGCTTCAGGCATCCGTTTTTTAATATCCTGCGCCTCTTCTCCGGGCGGCGAGAGCGGCCCGCAAAGGCGCTGCGTCAGCCAGCAGGCCACCGTGACCAGCAGCCAGGAGATCAGCGTGGCGACGATGAGATCCAGCGGCCAGTGCATGCCCAGCGCCAGGCGACTGCCCATCACCGCCGTCGCCCACACCAGCAGCACCGCGATTGTGCCCCAGCGGCGACGCGGCCACAGCAGCCCCGCAGCGAGTAACGCCCAGCTGGCGGCAAACATGGTGTGACCTGACGGGAAAGCAAACCCCGTCTCCTTCTGCCAGTGTTTGCGTAAAAATGACGGAATGTCCTGCGCCTGCGCCAGCTGTTCATGCACCAGTTTAGCGCGTTCTTTACGCTTTAACGCGTAGAATTGCGTCACCGGCACCTGCCTTGTGTTTTCCAGCCAGATGACGAACGGTCTCGGCTCCTGGACCCGCGCCTTGACCCAGGATTTCGCCCCCTGTCCCGCCAGGATAGCGGCGGCAAGGATAAGGAACAGGATCAACGCCGCGCGCAGCCGAAAGCGCAGACACCAGAGGAACCAGCCGCAAAGCACGACATGAGTGATAATTCCCCACGGCTGGGTCACCGTTTCCGTCACCCACCACAGGCTTTTCAACATGGCAACCGGCAGTCCAGGCTGCCACAGCCACCCGGAAAGCCAGACCGTGAGGGGCATAACCAGCAGCAGCGCCGCCGCGAGAGCAGTTCGTCGGGCTATCAACAGCATTTTCTCTCCTTCTCCTTGTAGATGAACATCATAGCGGAAAGTAGATCGTTTGTGCGCTTTCCACACGGCTAACCGTTCGCGATTAGGAGAACGTCCAGGCGTTGTGGCAAAATAGCGGGAAACAGAAAGCACAGTCAGGTGCTGACAGAATCTGGAGAATCACATGCAGCTTAAACGTGTGGCAGAAGCCAAACTGCCAACCCCCTGGGGCGATTTCCTGATGGTGGGTTTTGAAGAACTGGCAACCGGACAGGATCATGTCGCGCTGGTGTATGGCGATATATCAGGGCAGTCGCCGGTCCTCGCCCGCGTACATTCAGAGTGTTTGACGGGCGATGCCCTGTTTAGCCTGCGCTGTGATTGCGGCTTTCAGCTGGAAGCGGCCCTGTCGCATATCGCTGAAGAAGGTCGGGGGATCCTGCTCTATCACCGCCAGGAAGGACGCAACATTGGTTTATTGAATAAGATCCGCGCCTACGCGCTGCAGGATCAGGGCTACGACACTGTCGAAGCGAACCATCAGCTTGGCTTCGCCGCCGATGAGCGCGATTTCACCTTGTGCGCCGACATGTTCAAATTGCTCAACGTTGAGCAGGTGCGGTTATTAACCAATAACCCGAAAAAAGTGGAAATTCTTACCGAAGCCGGGATCAACATTGTGGAGCGGGTGCCGCTGATCGTCGGGCGTAACCCGAAAAACGCTCACTATCTGGACACCAAAGCCGCCAAGATGGGCCATCTGCTGAACAGCAAGCCGACGGAATAAACCGGTGGAATAACCGAAAAAGGGCCAGCGATGCTGGCCCTTTGTTTCACAGCATATTACGAATAACGTAGTGCAGGATGCCGTCGTTGCGGTAGTAGGTGAGTTCTGTCGCCGTGTCGATACGGCACCGACAAGGGATCGCTTCCTGCGAGCCGTCAGCGCGAGTCAGGGTCACCGGCACCGTAGCGCCAGGCTGAAGCGACTGCAGATTGCTGATATCAATCCGCTCTTCCCGGTCAACCGCAGCGTTTTGCGGGTGACGCCCTGCGGGAACTCCAGCGGCAAAATGCCCATTCCGATCAGGTTGGAACGATGGATACGCTCGAAGGACTCGGCGATCACTACCCGAATCCCCAGCAGGCGCGGCCCTTCGCCGCCCAGTCACGGCTGGAACCTGAGCCATACTCCTTACCGGCAATCACCGCCAGCGGTGTGCCCTCAGCCTTGTACAGCATCGCCGCATCGTAAATCGCCATCGGTTCAGGATCCGGCAGATGGCGGGTCATGCCCCCTTCCACCCCTGGGACCATTTCGTTACGGATGCGGATATTGGCGAAGGTGCCACGCATCATCACCTCATGGTTACCGCGACGGGAACCATAGGAGTTAAAGTCGCGCCGGGCAACCCCATGCTCCTGCAGATAGCGGCCTGCCGGACTATCGGCTTTAATGCTCCCCGCAGGCGAAACGTGGTCCGTGGTGACTGAGTCGCCCAGCATGGCGAGGATCCGCGCGCCGCGAATATCCTCTACCGGCAGCGGCTCGGCGCCCATCTCGTCAAAGAACGGCGACAAGCGAATATAGGTCGAGTCCTCCTGCCAGTCGTAGGTATCTGACGCCTCCACCTTGATCGCCTTCCACTCCTCAGTGCCGGAAAACACTTCTGCGTACTCTTTGCGGAACATCTCGGTGGAGACCTGTTCCACCGCGCGGGCAATCTCCTCCCCGCTCGGCCAGATATCTTTCAGATAGACCGGCTCGCCATTCTTGCCCTGTCCCAACGGCTCGCGGGTGAGGTCGATATTCATGTTCCCCGCCAGCGCATAGGCGACCACCAACGGCGGCGAGGCCAGCCAGTTGGTTTTCACCAGCGGATGAATACGCCCTTCGAAGTTACGGTTACCGGAGAGCACTGCCCCGACGGTCAGATCGCCTTTTTTGATCGCTTCTTCGATAGGTTCAGGCAATGGACCGGAGTTACCGATACAGGTGGTGCAACCATATCCCACCAGATTGAAGCCGAGCTGGTCGAGGTAAGGCGTCAGGCCGGCATGGGCCAGATAATCCGACACCACTTTCGAGCCTGGGGCCAGGGAAGCTTTCACCCACGGCTGCGGCTGCAGGCCGCGTTCGACGGCTTTTTTCGCCAGCAGACCGGCGGCCATCAACACGCTGGGGTTAGAGGTATTGGTGCAGGAGGTAATCGCTGCAATAGCCACCGCGCCATCCGGTAGCGAATAGTGATGCCCGTTCAGCGTATAGTCAACCGGCTGACGCTGACGCTGAAGGTGGTTAACCTCCAGCTCGCCGCTGGCGGCGAAGGCTTTCGGAACATCGCCCAGCGCCACGCGATCCTGCGGTCGCTTCGGCCCGGCGAGGCTCGCTTCGACGCTGCTCATATCCAGCGCCAGGGTACTGGTAAAGACCGGCTCATCGCCAGGCTGGCGCCACATGCCCTGGGCTTTAGCGTAGGCTTCCACCAGCGCGACCTGTTCTTCGCTACGGCCGCTGAGACGCATATAGCTGAGCGTTACGTCATCGATAGGGAAAAAGCCACAGGTGGCGCCATACTCCGGCGCCATATTGGCGATGGTCGCCCTGTCGGCAAGGGGTAAGGTATCCAGGCCGTCACCGTAGAATTCAACAAACTTGCCGACGACGCCATGCTGACGCAGCATTTGGGTAACCGTCAGTACCAGGTCAGTGGCGGTGATGCCTTCGCGCAGTTTGCCGCTGAGCTTAAAGCCCACAACATCGGGGATCAGCATTGACACCGGCTGGCCCAGCATAGCAGCTTCCGCTTCAATCCCGCCCACGCCCCAGCCCAGCACGCCAAGACCATTAATCATGGTGGTATGGGAGTCGGTGCCCACCAGCGTATCCGGCCACGCCATCCACTGGCCGTTCACCTCCTCGCTCCAGACCGCCCGGCCAAGGTATTCCAGGTTCACCTGGTGGCAAATACCGGTGCCCGGCGGCACCACGCTGAAGCGGCTGAAGGCCTGCTGCCCCCAGCGCAGAAAAGCGTAGCGTTCGTGGTTCCGCTCCATTTCCAGGCGGACGTTGTCTTCGAAGGCCTCGTCGTCGCCGAAGCGGTCAACGGTCACCGAGTGGTCGATCACCAGGTCAACCGGCGATAGCGGATTAACCTTCGCCGTATCGCCGCCAAGGCGTTTCACCGCCTCGCGCATGGCGGCCAGATCCACTACCGCCGGCACGCCGGTAAAGTCCTGCATCAGGACGCGTGCCGGACGGTAGGCGATTTCCCGGTCGGCATGGGCCTGTTGCAGCCAGCCGGCCAGGGCGCGAATATCTTCTTCAGTTACCGAGTCACCGTCCTGCCAGCGCAGCAGGTTCTCCATCAGCACCTTCAGCGACTTGGGCAGTCGACTGATCTCGCCCAGCTGCTTCTCCGCCAACGGCAGACTGTAGTAATGCCAGGTTTTATCGTTGACCTGCAGCGTGTCCTTACTGGCTTCTCGTAGGGTTGACGACATAGCTCCTCCTTTATCTCAGGGATGGCATACCCTGATTCTCCTCAGGGTCTCCATTAAAGATAACACATACTGAGCATAACACTTTGATAACAACCCAAATTGCTAAATACGACGAGACAGAGAGAGAGGAAACGGGAATTATCCGAGAGCAGGCGAAATAGCACCAAAATAGTGCAAAGAGGGCGTATGCCGATATTGTATTAGTACACGAGGACAAAAAAAGAGCTAATCGGCCAGCTGGCAGTGATTAGCTCTGGTGAGTGATTTCAGGTTGGATGAATCCAGCGGCAAAATATATTCTCCCTGTATTGCCGGTCACTGATTTTATATTACAGTTTCCTTTCACTGTCATAAAAATGACATGTATCTACAACGATGACCTACAGCTTTAGCTGACAATCCAGATGTTGCAGATGGTGAGCGCGATGATGCTCCAGAACATCGCCAACCCTACCAACACTACGCCCCATACGCGACTACGCAGAACGGGATCGATTTCGGTTTTGTCATTCTCGTATGACATCGCCAGTTTCATGTAATCGATATTACTTATCATATTGTCACCACCAATTGCTCAAATCATCAGGTACAGATAAATCTTAATTATGGATAAAAGATTAATCCAGTGAATTTAGGCCTGATGGAATATATTTAACCGGTTATTTGATCGCGGCGGGCATAATGAAAAACGTGTTGCCAAAAATTATTAATTTTGTGATTGGTTCGAGGTTTAAGTTGTTAAATACAGTCCATCATAGTTAATGGCACTCCTCGCAGGGAGTGCCATTATTATTTTCAGGGTTATTTTTCCGGAAGTTTTATATCTTTGAACATCGCTTCAATATCTTCATTCGAGCGTAAAGCCACCGCGGTATCTACCACGTCCCTGGTCAAATGGGGAGCAAAACGTTGAATAAAATCATACATGTAGCTTCGTAAGAAGGTGCTACGGCGGAAACCTATCTTAGTGGTGCTGTGGCTGAAAATACCGTTCGCATCCAGCTTCACCAGATCCGGGTCAGAGACCGGATCCACCGCCATGCTGGCGATTACCCCTACCCCCAGCCCCAGGCGAACATAGGTTTTGATGACGTCGGCATCGGTGGCGGTAAAAACAATGCGCGGCGTCAGGCCCGCACGGTTAAACGCGGTATCCAGTTCGGAGCGGCCGGTAAAGCCAAAGGTATAGGTTACCAATGGATACTGGGCCAGTTCCTCTATGGACACCGAGCCCTTGGTGGCCAGAGGATGCTCGGGGGTCACTACAATCGACCGGTTCCAATGATAGCATGGCAGCATCACCAGATCGTCATACAGATGCAGCGCCTCGGTGGCGATGGCGAAATCGGCATTGCCTTTCGACACAGCCTCCGCAATCTGAGTCGGCGAGCCCTGATGCATATGCAGCGACACCCGCGGGTAGCGTTCAATAAACCCCTTGATCACTCCCGGTAACGCATAGCGCGCCTGGGTATGGGTGGTGGCGACGTAAAGAGACCCTTTGTCAGGCCAGGTATGCTCTCCGGCGACAGATTTGATGGCATCGACTTTCGACAGCACTTCGCGGGCGATGCGGATGATCTCCTGCCCGGCCGGCGTCACCTGGGTTAAGTGTTTACCGCTGCGGGCAAAGATCTGAATGCCCAGCTCATCCTCCAGCATGCGGACCTGCTTACTGATACCCGGCTGGGAGGTATAGAGCCCTTCGGCGGTGGATGAAACATTCAGGTTATGGTTAACCACCTCAACGATGTAGCGAAGCTGTTGTAGTTTCATGGCTGATATCCGTTTGCGCGTAAAATGAAGCCGCTTAATACACTTTACGTTCAGGCAACTTGTCGCCGATGAAGGCCCTGGGCTCCCGGCAGTTGGCCATAGTGGCGCCGCAATGCATCCTGAAAGCGATGATGTATAAGACGTTTTAATAATAAAAAAGGCATTAACTATAACCACTATATCATTTATATCAACACTGTATAGACGCTAACGAAAAATAATATAGGTGGTTATAAGGGGAGGAAATTAACGCAAAGAGGGGAAGACGACACGGCAGAGAAATGCACTCTCTCTGCCGGTCGCCTGAGCAGGAAAAGCGCGCTTTTCCTGCCCGAACGAACGCCATTACTTTTTGGCTTCCGTCCACTTACCGTCGATAAAGAAAGCTGACCAGCCGGTCGCTTTGCCCTCTTTTTCAGACGCCACGTACTGCTGCTTGGTTTTACGGCTAAAGCGTACCAGCGTTTTATTGCCTTCCGGATCCTGCTGCGGCGCATCGGCGAGATAACGCAGTTTTTCCGGCAGACGATCGCGGAAGCGGTACAGCTCCTCCACCAGCGGCGCACGCGTTTCCCGTGATTTCGGGAAGGTGTTGGCCGCCAGGAAGACGCCCGCCGCCCCGTCGCGCAGCACAAAGTAGGCGTCAGACTTCTCACACGGCAGCTCCGGCAGCGGCACCGGATCTTCCTTCGGCGGAGCCACTTCGCCATTGCGCAGGATCTTACGCGTGTTCTTACACTCGTCGTTGGTACAGGCCATGTACTTACCGAAACGCCCCATTTTCAGGTGCATTTCAGACCCGCACTTCTCGCACTCCACCACCGGGCCGTCATAGCCCTTGATGCGGAATTCGCCCTCTTCAATCTCGTAGCCGTCGCAGGTCGGGTTATTACCACAGACGTGCAGCTTACGCTTAGGATCGATAAGGTAGCTGTCCATCGCCGTCCCACACTTCTGGCAGCGACGTTTGGCTCGCAGCGCGTTGGTTTCCGCGTCATCGCCTTCCAGCACGTTGAGGACTTCGTTCTCCGGCACCAGGTTGATGGTGGTTTTGCACCGCTCTTTCGGCGGCAAGGCATAGCCCGAACAGCCGAGGAAAACGCCGGTGCTGGCGGTACGGATCCCCATTTTACGGCCGCAGGTCGGGCAGTCGATGCTGGTGAGCACCATCGGGTTCGGCTGCATGCCGCCCTCTTCCGGATCTTTCTCTGCCGTCGCCAGCTGGGTGGTAAAATCGCCGAAGAAGTGGTTCAGCACCTCTTTCCACTCGGCCTGGTGGTTCGCAACCTGGTCGAGGCGATCCTCCATCTGCGCGGTAAAATCGTAGTTCATCAGATCGCGGAAGTTTTCTTCCAGCCGGTCGGTAACGATCTCGCCCATTTTTTCGGCGTAAAAACGACGGTTTTCCACCCGCACGTAGCCGCGATCCTGAATGGTCGAAATGATCGACGCGTAGGTCGACGGACGGCCAATCCCGCGTTTTTCCAGCTCTTTCACCAGCGAGGCCTCGCTGAAACGCGCCGGCGGCTTGGTAAAGTGCTGCGCAGGCGTCAGCTCCACCAGGCTCAGGCGGTCGCCCTGTTTGACCAGCGGCAGCGTCCGGTCTTCATCGCCCTTGCGCAGCGCCGGCATGACTTTTGTCCAGCCGTCGAAACGTAAAGTGCGACCGCGCGCTTTCAGTTTGAAATCACCCGCAGCCACGGTCAGCGTGGTGGAGTCGTACTGCGCCGGCGTCATCTGACAGGCGACAAACTGGCGCCAGATCAGCTGATAAAGCTTCTGCGCATCCGCTTCCATATCTTTCAGCGTTTCCGCCAGCACGTTCACATCAGACGGACGAATCGCTTCGTGCGCTTCCTGCGAGTTTTCTTTGCTGGCGTACTGGTTCGCGCTATCCGGCAGATATTTTTTGCCAAATTTGTCGCTGATGTAGCCGCGAACCATGTTCAGCGCGTCCTGACTCAGGTTGGTGGAGTCGGTACGCATATAGGTGATGTGCCCTGCCTCATAGAGTCGCTGAGCCATCATCATGGTCTTTTTCACGCCGAAGCCCAGACGGGTGCTGGCCGCCTGCTGCAGGGTGGAGGTGATGAACGGCGCGCCCGGCTTGCTGCTGGTCGGCTTATCTTCACGCTCCAGTACGCTGTAGCTGGCTTTTTCCAGCAGCGATACCGCCGCCATGGTCTCATCGCGGCTGACCGGACGGAACGGCTTATCGTCCTTATGGGTCACCTGCAGCGGCAGGGCGTCACCGCCCGGCGTGGTGGTGCTGGCGTCGACTTCCCAGTACTCTTCCGGGACGAACGCTTTAATTTCACGTTCACGCTCCACCACCAGGCGGACCGCGACGGACTGCACGCGCCCGGCAGAAAGACCACGGGCGATTTTTTTCCACAGCAGCGGCGAAACCATATAGCCCACCACGCGGTCCATAAAACGACGCGCCTGCTGGGCGTTAACCCGATCGATATTCAGTTCGCCCGGCTTTTCAAAGGCCTGACGAATAGCGTTTTTGGTGATCTCATTGAACACCACGCGGCTGTAACGCTGTTCATCGCCGCCGATGACTTCCCGCAGGTGCCAGGCAATGGCTTCCCCTTCGCGGTCAAGGTCGGTTGCGAGATAGATGTGGTCAGCTTTTTCCGCCAACTGTTTGAGTTCTGAAACTACCTTTTCTTTACCCGGAAGTACTTCATAGTGCGCATTCCAGTCATGCCATGGGTCCACGCCCATACGGTTAACCAGAGCACTACGTTCGTCCTTTTTAGGCTTTTTAGCCCCTTTGGTGGCGGTAGAGTCGGCGCTCTTTTTGGAAGCTGATCCACTGGTCGGCAAATCGCGGATATGACCGACGCTGGATTTCACCACGTAGTCATTACCCAGATACTTATTGATCGTTTTGGCTTTTGCCGGGGACTCAACGATAACGAGAGCTTTACCCATATTCACCTTTACCTAATTTGATTCATCCAGGAATACATCGCACATTCATACACCCTCCACTGGCGACTGCCTCATATGTTGCGGCACCGTCGGTGAATATCAACCCTGAACACCCGTTTCATCTCCGTAAAACCAGGCGCTTGAGTTTGCTGACTTTTTCTCGTCAGGTGACATAGCACGAAGAATTTTTGGCCGAATGTCAAGCAAATCTGTTGCCAGATCGCCGAAAGCGTCACACTGTACCTGATAAAATTCGTTACGCAACTTTATTAGCATGCAAAAGCAAATCCCGCCAGTAAACGGCTGTTTCTCCACTGGTTACCATTACCCCTGATTTATGCATGGAAAATTTGCCCCACGCCGCCGCGCGGCGTAAACTACGCGCGGAGAAAAAGAGGAGTCCGTTATGCAAGGTACAACCCAACCAATCGATCGCCAGACGCTGCTCGAAAAAGCCAACAAACTTATTCGCGAACATGAGGATACGTTAGCCGGTATCGAAGCCACCGACGTCGTTCAGCGCAACAATGTCCTGGTGTTTAGCGGTGAGTTTTACCTTGATGAGCAGGGACTACCGACGCCAAAGAGTACAGCGGTATTTAACATGTTTAAGTATCTTGCTCACGAGCTGTCGGACAAGTACCACCTGGTCGATTAAGACCGGTGAAAACAATAACGCGAGGCCCAGGCCTCGCGTTATGTTATTTACATCAGCGGTTTTTGACCGCGCTGCCACCAGCGCAGCAGAAGCCGATCGGCGCTCTCCGCCGCGCTACCGGTAAAGCGGTCGAGCATCTTCTTACGCTGTTGATAACGCACCCCGATCACCTCGTGGCTCTCAATCAGCCCCAGCAGCAGCTCATCGCTGGTTTCAACCGCATCCACCAGACCTTTTTCCAGCGCCTGCACCCCGTACCAGTGTTCGCCGGTGGCCACCTGCTCAATATCAAGTCCCGGACGCATCCGGTGGACGAAATCCTTAAACAAATGATGTGTCTCATTGAGATCCTCGCGGAACTTGCGCCGCCCTTCCTCGGTATTTTCGCCCAGCATGGTGAGCGTTCGTTTGTACTGCCCGGCGGTGTGCAGTTCGATATCGATATCTTTATTCTTCAGGAAGCGGTGCAGGTTCGGGATCTGCGCCACCACGCCAATAGAGCCAAGGATCGCAAACGGCGCCGAGACAATTTTGTTCGCCACGCAGGCCATCATATAGCCGCCGCTGGCCGCCACTTTGTCGACCGCCACCGTCAGCGGGATCTGCTTGTCGCGCAAGCGCTGCAGCTGAGAGGCGGCCAGACCGTAGCCGTGCACCACCCCGCCGGGGCTTTCCAGGCGAATCACCACCTGATCGCGCGCTTTCGCCGCCGCCAGTACCGCGGTGATCTCTTCCCGCAGGCTATTGACCTCATGGGCATCCATACTGCCTTTGAAATCCAGCACCCAGGCACGCGGCTTGCCTTCCGGCTCGGCATTACCCAGCTTCGCCCGCGCTTTGGCCGCCTTCGCCTCTTGTTTTTGCTTTTTCTTCTGCGCCTTATGCCACTGCTTCTGCTGCGGGCCATCCAGCAGCGCCACCGCCAGCGATTCCTTCATCTCTTTATAATGCTCGCTAAGATTGGTCACCCGCAGCTCGCCGCGCTGCTTCTTGCGCTGAGCGAGGTTGACGATAATAGCGGCAATCACCGCGATGGCGACGACAACCGTCGCGATCTTGGCTAAAAATAAGCCGTACTGAGCAAGTAATTCCACGTTTTCACCTTGTGTAAAGCACTGACGTTGCTGCACAGTGTACCTCAGCCGCTGGCGAGAAGTCTTTGTGCTTTGTGTTCTCTGCGCAGCGGATTCCGTTTTTTTTCGCGCGGCTGAAATCGTTGCAAGATATTAATTTTGTGAATACTTTCCGCTTCGCCGATTGCAATGGCGGGCGCTTTCAGGCATAACAGCGCAAAAGTGAGATACCAAAGATGAAGCGCGATCGGGAACCGATCGCCCAAGGAGTTGCCGTGCATTATCAACCACAACGTCACTTGCTGAAAGATCGCATCATCCTGGTCACCGGGGCCAGCGACGGGATTGGTCGTGAAGCGGCCCTGACCTACGCGCGCTATAGCGCCAGCGTTATCCTGCTGGGTCGCAACGACGACAAACTGCGCACCGTCGCCCAGGAGATTGAGCGTGAGGGTGGTATTCCCCCTCGCTGGTTTACCCTCGACCTGCTCACCTGTACGCCCCAGGCGTGCCAGCAGCTGGCGCAGCAGATCAGCATGCACTATCCCCGCCTTGACGGCGTGCTGCATAACGCTGGCCTGCTCGGCGACATCTGCCCAATGGAAGAGCAGAAGCCGGAGGTCTGGCAGCAGGTGATGCAGGTGAACGTTAATGGCACCTTTATGCTGACCCAGGCGCTTCTTCCTTTATTACTCCGTTCGGAATCGGGCTCGCTGGTCTTCACCTCATCCAGCGTCGGTCGTCAGGGCCGCGCCAACTGGGGCGCCTATGCCGTTTCCAAATTCGCCACCGAAGGGATGATGCAGGTGCTGGCCGACGAGTATCAAAGCCGCCACCTGCGGGTAAACTGTATCAACCCCGGCGGCACTCGCACCGGAATGCGCGCCAGCGCGTTCCCGACGGAAGATCCGCTGAAACTGAAAACCCCCGCTGACATTATGCCCGTCTATCTGTGGCTGATGGGTGACGACAGTCGTCGCAAGACGGGAATGACCTTCGACGCCCAACCGGGACGTAAACCAGGAATTGCCCAATGAGTGATGAACGCTACCGCGAACGCCAGCAGCGGCTGAAAGATAAAGTTGACGCCCGGGTGGCGGCGGCCCAGGACGAGCGCGGCATTGTGATGGTCTTTACCGGCAACGGCAAAGGCAAAACCACCGCCGCCTTTGGCACCGCGACCCGCGCCGTCGGCCATGGCAAAAAAGTCGGCGTGATCCAGTTTATCAAGGGGACCTGGCCTAACGGCGAGCGTAATCTGCTGGAGCCTCACGGCGTCGAATTTCAGGTGATGGCCACCGGCTTCACCTGGAACACCCAGGATCGCGACAGCGACACCGCCGCCTGCCTGGCGGTCTGGGAGCATGCCCGCCGTATGCTCGCTGACGACCAGCTCGATCTGGTGCTGCTGGACGAGCTGACCTACATGGTGGCGTATGATTACCTGCCGCTGGAGTCGGTGCTGAGCGCCCTGCGTGAGCGCCCTGCCCATCAGTCGGTGATCATCACCGGCCGCGGCTGTCATCGCGATATTATTGAACTGGCCGATACCGTCAGCGAACTGCGTCCGGTCAAGCATGCATTTGATGCCGGGATTAAAGCGCAGATGGGGATAGACTACTGAGGGCCTGATAGCGCGGAAGGAAGTAAGCGTTCCGGCGGCAAGTCACCGGAACGCATAACATTAACCGTTAGTCTTATTGCGAGTACTGGAACGACGGTTGCTGTTGTTACCCTGGCGCGGATTAGCGCTGGTCTGGCTGTGACGCTTCACCGCCCGACGGATCTGATTGGCTTTCAACCGCCGACGGTCTTTCTCGACGGCAACCTTAGAGCTGGTTTCCGGCGTGAGCTCCACCAGCTCGCGCAGGTAGTTGGTCTGCGCCAGGTCCAGCTCGGTATAGCCGCCGCGCGGCAGGCCTTTCGGCAGCAGAATATCGCCGTAGCGCACGCGGATCAGACGGCTGACCTGCACGCCGACCGCTTCCCACAGGCGACGCACTTCGCGGTTACGCCCTTCGGTCAGGGTAACGTTATACCACTGGTTAATCCCTTCGCCGCCGGTGAATTTGATGGTTTTAAACGCTGCCGGACCATCTTCTAACTGTACGCCGCGCGACAGCTGGCGCAGCTTATCATCATCCACCTGGCCGAAAACGCGAACGGCGTACTCACGCTCGACTTCACGGCTCGGGTGCATCAGGCGGTTGGCCAGTTCGCCATCGGTGGTGAACAGCAGCAGGCCGCAGGTATTCACGTCCAGACGACCAACGGCAATCCAGCGCGCGCCGCGCAGTTTAGGCAGACGATCAAACACCGTCGGGCGTCCTTCCGGATCGTTACGGGTGCACAGCTCGCCTTCCGGCTTATAGTAAGCCAGCACGCGGCAGATCTGCTCGGCAGACTCTTTCACCGAGATCAGATGACCATCGATACGAATTTTTAAACCAGGGACAATTTCCACACGATCGCCGAGGGTGGCGATTTTGCCGTCGACGCTGACGCGGCCAGCTTCGATTTTCGCTTCAATTTCACGGCGGGAGCCGTGGCCGGCGCGGGCCAGCACTTTTTGCAGTTTCTCGCTCATTGAGCTTCCTTAAGGTGTCGCCTTCCCAGGCGTCTGGTATGCTTTATGAAACAATGAGGCCAAAAGCACAACTCATTGTTACGTATATACTTTTAACGTAAAGTCTCGTCGGCGCGATCAGGATATCCACCGCGAGCCCGTATTCGTGGCCGAACATACTACACTAACTTCGTCGGGAAAGCTTCTGTTCGCCGCGCCCCGTCTTTAGTATGGAACAGATTTTCCTCATTCTCCTGTGCCCATTCACGCATACAGATCTTTATCGGACAGCGCCCCCCTCACTACGCGCGCTCCTCAGCAACGGCCGGGCGCTGGCCAAGCAGCCAGTCGCGAAAACAGCGGTTGGCAGGCGCCAGCAGCGCGGTCTCGTGGTAAACCAGATGATAGGCCAGCGGACAGGCGATGGGCTGCGCCAGAGGATTAACCAGCCGCCCCTGCGTCAGCGCAGGCGCTATGAATGAGCGTCGCAGCAATGCCATCCCCATACCGGCGAACGCCGCCTCCGTCACGCCGTTGGAATCAGTGAACACCGGCCCACGCCGCGCGAAGTGCGGCGCCAGCCCCACGGCCTCACACCACAGCGCCCAGTCTTCACGATGTTCATCGTGCAGCAGCGGATACTGCAGTAGATCGCTCGCATCGGTGAGCGTCCGGCGCGGAGCAATCAGTTGCGGGCTACAGACCGGCATCAGATCGTCATCCAGCAGGCGGTAAGCCTGCAGTTCCGGCCAGCCGCCGACACCATGACGCACGGCAAAATCGATCCCTTCACTCAGCAAATCCACTCGCCGGTTGGTGGTGCCGATCTGGATCTCTATCTGCGGATAGCGTCGTTCAAAATCAGCCAGCCGCGGCAGCAGCCACTGAATGGCGAAGCCGCTGGTACAGCTGATAGCTACCTTTTCTGGTCCCGGGGGCACCTGCAGGCGCTGGGTGGCGGCGGCTATCTGATGAAACGCCGGCTGAACGGCCCGCAGGTAGATCTCTCCCACCGCCGTTAACTGTAACCGTCGCGGAGTACGGATAAATAGCGGGACATTCAGCGTCTCCTCAAGGCGGGCAATCTGCTGGCTGACGGCGCTGGGCGTGACGCAAAGCTCACTGGCGGCCAGCTTCAGGCTGAGCAGCCGCGCCGCCGCCTCAAAGCAGCGCAACGCATTCAGCGGCGGGAGTTTCATGGGTATGGAACCTCAGTTAAGAAAAACTTAATCATGTAAGCATAACGCGTTTGTCGCACGCTGCACGTGGGTTCTACAGTTGACTTCCTTCGTGACTACAAGGAGTCAATCATGCGTGTTATCGACTATGGCCGCCTGCTGCTGCTCGCCGCCCTCTGGGGCGCCAGCTTTTTGTTTATGCGCATCACCACCCCGGCCTTCGGGGCGTTGAACAGCGCTTTTCTTCGCGTACTGTTCGCCGCTATCGCGCTCGGGCTGTTACTCGGCGTGCAGGGTAAATGGAGCGGGTATCAGGGAAAATTCACATCCACTCTGCAGCTGGGGGTCATTAATTCAGGCCTTCCTTTTCTCATGTACTGCCTTGCCGCGCAATGGCTGCCGGCAGGGTACTCCGCCACGCTTAACGCCACGGCGCCGATGATGGGGGTGCTGATCGGCGCGTTATGCTTTGCAGAACCGTTAACCCTGCGCAAAGGCGGCGGCGCGATACTGGGCGCCATTGGCGTGGCGGTGATCGCGCGCCCGACATCTGGCCTTAGCGCCGCCCTGCTGCTGCCGGGGATTGGCGCCTGCCTGACCGCGACCGCCTGTTACGGTCTGGCCGGCTTTCTGACCCGCCGCTGGATCCAGCAGCGAGGCGGCCTCGAGGCTGAACGCGTCGCGCTGGGTAGCCAGGTCGGCGCCACGCTGTTTCTGTTTCCTTTCTTTCTCTGGTCCTGCTGGCATGGGCCAGCCGTAGACTGGCGGCAGAGTCTGCCGTGGATAGCGATAGTCATGCTGGGCGTGGTCTGCACGGCGGCAGGGTATATTCTCTACTTCCGCTTGATTGCAGATATAGGGCCGCTGCGTTCGCTGTCGGTGACCTTTTTGATCCCACCTTTTGCGGCGCTGTGGGGCTATCTCTGCCTCGGAGAGACAGTGGAGGAAGGATTGATTCTCGGCGCGCTGCTGGTTTGTGTAGCGCTATGGATGATTATCGTGCCGTCGGGGCGAAAACGCGGGGTACCGGACGGCGCATGATGCACCGCCCGGCAGATAGCCTTAGAGAAACGGCCTCACGTCGCCGACGCCTTCGCGCAGCACCACCGGGGTGTCTTCAGTGAGATCGATAACCGTGGTCGGCTGCTGCCCAAGGAAACCGCCGTGAATGATGAGGTCCACCACTTTCTCCAGACGATCTTTGATCTCTTCCGGGTCGGATTCAGTAAAGTCGCTGCCGGGCAGCATCAGCGACGTAGAGAGCATCGGCTCGCCTAAGGTCTCGAGCAACGCCTGAGCGATGGGGTTAGACGGGACGCGCATGCCGATGGTTTTACGCTTCTCTTGCAACAGCCGACGCGGCACCTCTTTGGTCCCCTTAAGGATAAAGGTGTAGTTGCCCGGCGTGTTGTTTTTCATCAGGCGAAACGCCACATTATCCACAAAAGCGTAAGTTGACAGCTCGGACAGATCGCGGCACATCAGGGTAAAGTTGTGGCCGTCCGGCAGCTGACGAATGCGGCAGATCCGCTCCATCGCCCCCTGTCTTCAATTTTGCAGCCCAGCGCGTAGCCGGAGTCGGTAGGATAAACGATCACCCCGCCCTTACGCACAATCTCCACCGCCTGGTTAATCAACCGCGCCTGCGGGTTATCCGGATGGATATAAAAAAACTGGCTCATACTTCCCTCTCAATTTTTATTCGGCGGCCGCTTCCCAACTGTGCCAGACGCCTTCCACGCCGGCAGGAAGCCAGAGCTTACGGCCAAGTTCGATCCACGCGCAGGGCTGATGAAAATCGGATCCCTGCGACGCCAGAAGACCAAACTGCACGGCCAGGGTGGCCAGCTGGGCGCGTTCATGGGGCGCCTGCTGACACTGGGCCACTTCCATGGCATCACCGCCCTGCTCGCTAAAGTGGGTCAACAGCCGCTTCAACCACTTGGCGGAGAGATCGTAGCGCCCGGGATGGGCAATCACCGCCTTGCCGCCAGAATGATGAATCACATCAATCGCTTGTTTTATTGTACACCACTGCGGCGGCACGTAACCGGTTTTCCCGCGGGCAAGGTATTTTTTGAAGACTTCCGCCATGTTTTTCGCATGGCCGGCCTCCACCAGAAAACGGGCAAAATGGCCGCGGGTGACGGCGCCACCGTCCGCCAGTCGCAGCGCCCCTTCCCAGGCGCCGGGGATCCGCGCCTTCTCCAGGCGCTCGGCAATCATCTGACCGCGCTGCTGGCGCCGCGCTTTCTGCTCCTCCAGCAGGGCGGTCATCGTTGGGTGCGCAATATCAATATTCAGACCCACAATATGAATCTCGTGATTCTCCCAGAGGGTGGAAATCTCGACGCCGTTCACCAGGGTCAAGGGTAATCCGGCGCGGGCGATCTCCTCCCGGGCCGCCGGGATCGCCGCCACGCTGTCATGGTCGGTGATCGCCAGGGTGCCGACGCGCATCTCATGGGCGCGATGGACCAGTTCCTGCGGAGTCAGCCGCCCGTCAGAGGCGGTGGTATGGCTGTGCAGATCGTAAATCACTGCGTATTGGCTGTCGCTCAAAAGGACTCCTGCTGGACATCAACGTAAATAAGCGCATTATCATACCGACAGGCAGAGAAAATCTGCAAACAAGGGTTGACTTTATTCCATTGAACTAGTTAACTAGTACGCAAGTTCACATGAAGGGGTATCACGATGAAAATGCACTTTATCACTCTGCACAGCTGGTGGCGCACCTCCTGACGACGGGCGGCGTGATCGCGTTTTGCATTCAGCATACAGATACCCGGCCCGCCAATGAGCGGGCTTTTTATTGGACAAAAATAATACGAACAGGCGAGAACAATAATGCAAACATCCAAACCGGCACTCGAGCTTCTCACCAGCGACGCCATCTACCGGGAGAACCCGACGGCGTTATTCCACCAACTGTGCGGCGCCCGTCCGGCGACGCTGCTGCTGGAATCCGCTGACATCGACAGCAAAGATGACTTAAAAAGCCTACTGCTGGTCGATAGCGCGCTGCGCATTACGGCCCTTGGTGACACTGTCACTATTCAGGCCCTCTCCGCCAACGGCGCGGCGCTGCTGGAACTACTGGACGGCGCGCTGCCCTCCGGGATCAACAATCAGCGCCAGCCCAACGGCCGCATCCTGACCTTCCCGGCCGTCAGCGCCCTGCTCGATGAAGACGCCCGTCTCTGCTCACTGTCGGTGTTTGACGCCTTCCGTCTCCTGCAGGAGCTGGTGAGCGTTCCGGACAACGAGCGCGAAGCGATGTTCTTCGGCGGCCTGTTCGCCTATGACCTGGTGGCCGGTTTTGAAGATCTTCCCCAGTTGCAAAGCGACACCACCTGCCCGGACTACTGCTTCTATCTGGCGGAAACCCTGCTGGTCATCGACCATCAGACCAAGCATACCCGCATTCAGGCCAGCCTGTTCACCCCGCTGGAGAGTGAAAAACAGCGCCTGGAGCAGCGCCTGAGCCAGCTGCGTCAGCAGCTGAACGAGCCGCCGGCGCCGCTACCGGTTACCACCGTGGCCGAAATGCGCTGCGACGTTGACCAGAGCGATGAAGAGTACGGCGCGGTGGTGCGCAAAATGCAGCGCGCGATCCGCGCCGGGGAAATCTTCCAGGTGGTTCCTTCCCGCCGCTTCTCGCTGCCCTGCCCATCGCCGCTGGCCGCTTATGATGTGCTGAAGAAGAGCAACCCCAGCCCGTACATGTTCTTTATGCAGGACAATGATTTCACCCTGTTCGGCGCCTCGCCGGAAAGCTCGCTGAAGTATGATGCCGTCAGCCGTCAGATTGAGATCTACCCCATCGCCGGCACCCGGCCACGCGGCCGCCGCGCCGACGGCTCGCTGGATCGCGACCTCGACAGCCGCATCGAGCTGGAAATGCGCACCGATCATAAAGAGCTTTCCGAACACCTGATGCTGGTGGACCTGGCGCGTAATGACCTGGCGCGCATCTGCACCCCGGGCAGCCGCTATGTCGCTGATTTAACCAAGGTTGACCGCTACTCCTTCGTGATGCATCTGGTCTCCCGTGTAGTAGGCGAATTGCGTCAGGATCTCGACGTCCTCCACGCCTATCGCGCCTGCATGAATATGGGCACCCTCAGCGGCGCGCCGAAGGTCCGCGCCATGCAGCTGATTGCCGCCGCCGAAGGTAAACGCCGCGGCAGCTACGGCGGCGCGGTGGGCTATTTCACCGCCCACGGCGACCTCGACACCTGCATCGTCATCCGTTCCGCCTACGTGCAGGAAGGTATCGCTACCGTCCAGGCCGGAGCCGGCATTGTGCTCGACTCGGTTCCCCAGTCGGAAGCGGATGAGACCCGAAATAAAGCCCGCGCGGTGCTGCGCGCCATTGCCCAGGCCCATCACGCGAAGGAGATTTTCTGATGGCTGACATTCTGCTGCTCGATAATATCGATTCCTTTACCTATAACCTGGCAGACCAGCTGCGCGCCAACGGCCATAACGTAGTGATTTATCGCAACTCCGTTCCGGCGCAGGCGCTGATTGAGCGTCTGGCCACCATGGACAACCCGGTGCTGATGCTCTCCCCGGGCCCGGGTACGCCAAGCGAAGCCGGCTGCATGCCGGAGCTACTGACCCGTATGCGCGGCAAGCTGCCGATCATCGGCATCTGCCTCGGCCACCAGGCCATTGTCGAAGCCTACGGCGGCTATGTCGGCCAGGCGGGGGAGATCCTCCATGGCAAAGCCTCCAGCATTGAGCACGACGGCCAGGCGATGTTTGCCGGTCTGGCTAACCCGCTGCCGGTGGCGCGCTACCACTCGCTGGTCGGCAGCAATATTCCCGCCGGGCTGACGATTAACGCCAATTTCAACGGTATGGTGATGGCGGTGCGTCACGATTCGGATCGGGTGTGCGGCTTCCAGTTCCACCCGGAATCGATCCTCACCACCCAGGGCGCACGGCTGCTGGAGCAGACCCTGGCCTGGGCGCTGCAGAAGCTGGAGCATACCAACACCCTCCAGCCGATCCTTGAGAAACTGTACCAGGCGGAACCCCTGAGCCAGCAGGAGAGCCACCAGCTGTTCTCCGCCGTCGTGCGCGGCGAAGTGAAGCCTGAGCAACTGGCCGCCGCGCTGGTCAGCATGAAAGTGCGCGGCGAGCAGCCGCAGGAAATTGCCGGCGCCGCTACCGCGCTGCTGGAAAACGCCGCGCCGTTCCCGCGCCCGGACTACCTGTTTGCCGACATCGTTGGCACCGGTGGCGACGGCAGCAACAGCATCAATATCTCCACCGCCAGCGCCTTTGTCGCTGCGGCCTGCGGGTTAAAAGTGGCGAAACACGGCAACCGCAGCGTCTCCAGTAAATCAGGCTCTTCTGACCTGCTGGCGGCCTTCGGCATTAATCTCGATATGAACGCCGATAAATCCCGCGCCGCGCTTGATGAGCTGGGCGTCTGCTTCCTGTTCGCGCCGAAGTACCACACCGGTTTCCGCCACGCGATGCCGGTCCGTCAGCAGCTGAAGACCCGCACCCTGTTCAACGTGCTGGGGCCGCTGATCAACCCGGCGCATCCGCCGCTGGCGCTGATTGGCGTCTACAGCCCGGAACTGGTGCTGCCGATCGCCGAGACCCTGCGCGTGCTGGGTTATCAGCGCGCGGCGGTGGTGCACAGCGGTGGGATGGATGAAGTTTCACTGCATGCGCCTACGGTGGTGGCCGAACTGCATAATGGAGAAATTAAAAGCTATCAGCTGACCGCCGACGACTTCGGCCTGACGCCTTACCATCAGGCGCAGCTGGCGGGCGGCACCCCGGAAGAAAACCGTGACATTCTGACGCGCTTGCTACAAGGTAAAGGTGAAGCCGCTCACGAAGCCGCCGTCGCCGCCAACGTCGCCATGTTGATGCGTTTACACGGGCATGAAGATCTGAAAGCTAACGCTCAGCAGGTACTGGATGTGCTGCACAGCGGCGCGGCCTATGACAGAGTGACCGCCTTAGCGGCAAGAGGGTAAAGAATGCAAACCGTTTTAGCAAAAATCGTTGCCGACAAAGCGATTTGGGTGGAAGCCCGCAAACAACAACAACCGTTAGCCAGTTTTCAAAATGAGATCGTTCCGACGCAGCGCAATTTCTATGACGCGCTGGCCGGCACCCGCACCGCGTTTATTCTCGAGTGCAAGAAGGCCTCACCGTCGAAGGGGTTGATTCGCGAGGATTTCGATCCGGCAGCGATCGCCAGCATCTACAAGCACTACGCCTCGGCGATCTCGGTGCTGTGTGATGAGAAATATTTCCAGGGCAGCTTCGATTTCCTGCCGATCGTCAGCCAGGTCGCGCCGCAGCCGATCCTGTGTAAGGACTTAACCATCGACCCTTACCAGATCTACCTGGCGCGCTACTATCAGGCCGACGCCTGTCTGCTGATGCTCTCGGTGCTCGACGATGAACAGTATCGTCAGCTCTCGGCGGTGGCTCACAGCCTGAATATGGGCGTGCTGACCGAAGTCAGCAATGAAGAGGAACTGGAGCGCGCCATCGCCCTGAAGGCGAAGGTGGTGGGCATTAACAACCGCGACCTGCGCGATATGTCGATTGACCTTAACCGCACCCGTCAGCTGGCGGCGCGTCTCGGCCCGGATGTCACGGTGATCAGCGAATCCGGCATCCATACCTATGCCGAAGTGCGCGAGCTGAGCCACTTCGCCAACGGCTTCCTGATCGGCTCCGCCCTGATGGAGCAGGCGGATCTGGAAGCGGCGGTTAAACGCGTGCTGCTCGGCGAGAACAAAGTGTGCGGCCTGACGCGCCCGCAGGATGCCCAGGTGGCCTGGGAGTCCGGCGCCATTTACGGTGGGCTGATCTTCGTCCCGACCTCGCCGCGAGCGGTGAATGACGCCCAGGCCAAAGCGGTGATCGCCGCTGCGCCGCTGCAGTACGTCGGCGTCTTCCGCAATGCGCCGCTGGAGGAGGTGGTCGCCCGCGCGCAGGCTCTGGGGCTGGCCGCCGTGCAGCTGCACGGTGATGAAGACCAGGCCTATATCGACGCGCTGCGCGACGCCCTCGCGGACAACGTCCGCATCTGGAAAGCGCTGAGCGTCGGCGAAACCTTCCCGGCCCGTACGCTCCGCCATGTCGACAAGTACCTGCTCGACAACGGCCAGGGCGGCAGCGGCCAGCGCTTTGACTGGAGCCTGCTGCAGGGCCAGGATCTGCGCAACGTCATGCTGGCGGGCGGCCTCGGCGCCGATAACTGTGTGGAAGCGGCCAAAAGCGGCTGTGCCGGACTCGATTTCAATTCAGGCGTAGAGTCGCAACCCGGGATTAAAGACGCCAGCAAGCTGGCCTCGGTATTCCAGACGCTGCGCGCATATTAAGGAGCAATAATGAGCACTTTACTGAACCCCTACTTCGGCGAATTCGGCGGCATGTATGTGCCGCAGATCCTGATGCCCGCCCTGCGCCAGCTGGAAGAAGCCTTTGTCAGCGCGCAGAAGGACCCGGCCTTTCAGGCGGAATTCACCGACCTGCTGAAAAACTACGCCGGTCGTCCGACGGCCCTGACCAAATGCCGGAATCTGACCGATGGCACCCGCACCACCCTGTACCTGAAACGCGAAGATCTGCTGCACGGCGGCGCGCACAAAACCAACCAGGTGCTGGGCCAGGCTCTGCTGGCCAAACGGATGGGCAAAACCGAAATTATCGCCGAGACCGGCGCCGGCCAGCACGGCGTCGCCTCAGCGCTGGCCAGCGCCCTGCTCGGCCTGAAATGCCGTATCTACATGGGTGCCAAGGACGTCGAGCGCCAGTCGCCGAACGTGTTCCGTATGCGCCTGATGGGCGCCGAGGTGATCCCGGTGCACAGCGGCTCCGCCACGCTGAAAGATGCCTGTAACGAGGCGCTGCGCGACTGGTCCGGCAGCTACGAAAAGGCGCACTATATGCTGGGCACCGCCGCCGGTCCGCACCCGTTCCCGACGATTGTGCGTGAATTCCAGCGCATGATTGGCGAAGAGACCAAAGCGCAGATCCTTGAAAAAGAGGGCCGCCTGCCGGACGCGGTGATCGCCTGCGTCGGCGGCGGATCAAACGCCATCGGCATGTTCGCTGATTTTATCGAGGAAACCAACGTCGGCCTGATCGGCGTGGAGCCCGCCGGACACGGTATCGAGAGCGGCGAGCACGGCGCGCCGCTGAAGCATGGCCGCGTTGGGATCTACTTCGGTATGAAGTCGCCGATGATGCAGACCGCCGACGGCCAGATCGAAGAGTCTTACTCCATTTCCGCCGGGCTGGACTTCCCGTCCGTTGGGCCGCAGCACGCGTTTCTGAACAGCACCGGTCGCGCTGACTATGTGTCGATCACTGACGACGAAGCGCTGGACGCGTTTAAAGCGCTTTCCCGCCACGAAGGGATTATCCCGGCGCTGGAGTCCTCTCACGCTCTGGCCCACGCGCTGAAGATGATGCGCGAGAACCCGGAAAAAGAGCAGCTGCTGGTGGTTAATCTCTCCGGCCGCGGCGACAAAGACATTTTCACCGTACATGACATCCTGAAAGCGCGAGGGGAAATCTGATGGAACGCTATGAGACGCTGTTTGCCCAACTGAAAAATCGCCAGGAAGGCGCCTTCGTCCCCTTTGTCACCCTTGGCGATCCGGGACCGGAGCAGTCGCTGAAAATTATCGATGCGCTGATCGAAGGCGGCGCCGATGCCCTTGAACTGGGGATCCCTTTCTCCGACCCGCTGGCGGACGGCCCGACCATCCAGGGCGCGGCCCTGCGCGCCTTCGCCGCGGGAGTGACCCCAGCGCAGTGCTTTGAGATGCTGGCGGCGATCCGCCAGAAGCATCCGACCATCCCAATCGGCCTGCTGATGTATGCCAACCTCGTCTTCAGCCCGGGCATCGATGCGTTCTATGCCCAGTGCGCCCGCGTCGGCGTCGACTCGGTGCTGGTGGCCGACGTGCCGGTGGAAGAGTCCGCCCCGTTCCGCCAGGCGGCGATGCGCCATAACATCGCGCCGATTTTCATCTGCCCGCCCAATGCGGATGACGATTTACTGCGCCAGATTGCCTCTTATGGCCGCGGCTACACCTATCTGCTGTCGCGCGCCGGAGTGACGGGTGCGGAAAATCGCGCCGCGCTGCCGCTGCACCACCTGGTGGAGAAGCTGGCGGAATATCACGCCGCGCCGCCGCTGCAGGGCTTTGGTATCTCCGCGCCGGAGCAGGTGAGCGCCGCCATTGACGCCGGAGCCGCCGGGGCTATCTCCGGTTCCGCCATCGTCAAAATCATCGAACGCCACCTCGATGAGCCGCAGACCATGCTCGACGAGCTGAAAGCCTTCGTCCAGAGCCTGAAGGCAGCGACCAAAACCGCCTGACCATCAGCCGCCTGGCATCGCGCCAGGCGGCGATTTCCACGCGTTACCTTCCTTTCCATGTCATCTTGCACGCCAACACATCAGACGGACCGATGATCGACACCTTGACGCCAGGCGATGCGCTTTAGCGTGGAAATGGATGGCGGGCGGATACCGAAGATTTGAACTATGTTGAAAGGGAAAAATATCGCTCCCTGGCACAGGAGAGCGATACAGTCAGGCAATCAATATTGCCCGAATATCATTGACGTTGGTTAACGTCGGGCCGGTGATCAGCAAATCATTAAGCGCGTGAAAATAGCAGTAACTATCATGGCCATCCAGATATTGCACTGCATTAAGACCGCTCAGCTTGCCGCGCGCAAGCGTATCCGGGAAGACGATCGCACCTGCGGCATCTTCTGTGCCATCAATACCATCGCTATCTCCCGCCATGGCCCAGATACCGTGTTCCCCCTGGAGCGCACAGGCCAGACTGAGTAAAAACTCGGTATTGCGGCCCCCTTTTCCAGGCTGAGTGTTGTTTACTGTCACCGTGGTTTCGCCACCTGACAACAGCACAGCAGGCCCTGAAATCGGGTGACCATACTGCTTCGCCGATTTCGCCATACCGGCCATGACCACCGCCACTTCCCTGCTTTCACCTTCTATAGCATCCCCCAAAATAAGGGGGGTGAACCCATGTTGTCGTGCGGCCAGAGCCGCCGCCGCTAACGCCATCGCCGGCGTGGCGATAAGCCTGACCTCGCCTGTCGCGGCGTTTTCCACCGGGCCGGCCGGCTGGTTTAGCCGTTCGCTAACGGGCTTCGGGATCGCAATGCCATACCGCTGCAGTACCCGGAGCGCATCACGTGGTGCGCTGTTATCGGCAACGGTGGGGCCAGACGCTACGTCCGTCGGATTATCGCCAGGCACATCGCTGATAATCAGTGATACGATGCGCGCCGGTTGCGCCATGGTCGCCAGCTTTCCGCCTTTCACCGCTGAGAGATGACGACGTACCAGATTCATCTCTTTGATGCTGGCCCCGCTATGGAGCAGGGCCCGGGTGATGGTCTGCTTATCTGCCAGCGTTAACCCCGGGGCGGGCAGCGCCATCAGCGCCGACCCTCCCCCTGAAATCAATGCCAGCACCAGATCATCGGCAGTTAAACCGCGCAGCGTCTCCACAATCAGCATTGCGGCAACCTCGCTCATGGCATCTGATACGGGATGAGCCGCCTCAATAATGCGGATGCGGCCCGCAGGAACCGCGTAACCGTAACGCGTCACCACCACGCCCGACACCGCCACATCCGGCCAGGCCGCATCCACGGCAGCCGCCATTGCCGCGGACGCTTTACCCGCACCGATCACCACACAACGGCCGCGAGGTTTTTCCGGCAGGTTAGCCAGGGTCACCGGCCCGGCGCGGGCACTGTTGACCGCATGTTGAAAGATATCCTGCAGGATCTCTGCAGCCTGTTCGTTATTCATGGTTATGCGGTCTCGGCAATGTCAGCTTTAGCGTCAATGTAGTGCACCACGGCGCGTGTCACCTCCGCGGTATTGGCTGAGCCACCGACATCTGGCGTCAGAATGCCTTTTTCACACACATACTCAATGCTTTCCATAATCAGCGCAGCGGCATGGCGTTCGCCCAGATGTTCAAGCATCTGTACCGCGGTCCAGAAAGTGGCAATGGGGTTCGCAATCCCTTTGCCGGTGATATCGAATGCGGAACCATGGATCGGTTCGAACATGGAAGGGAAGCGGCGTTCAGGATCAATATTCGCGGTCGGCGCTACGCCCAGACTACCCGCCAGCGCGCCAGCCAGATCGGAAAGGATATCGGCGTGCAGATTGGTGGCAACGATGGTATCCAGGGTCTGGGGATGCAACGTCATACGGTGCGTCATGGCATCGACCAACATTTTGTCCCACTGCACATCCGGGAATTCCTGCGCCACTTCAGCGGCAATCTCATCCCACATCACCATACCATGGCGCTGGGCGTTGGATTTGGTCACCACGGTCAGCAGTTTACGTGGACGAGACTGTGCCAGTCTGAAGGCATAGCGCATAATGCGTGTCACCCCAACACGGGTAAAGATTGCCACTTCGGTACCGACTTCTTCAGGTAAACCACGGTGGGTACGGCCGCCGTTACCAGAATATTCACCTTCGGAGTTTTCGCGCACGATGACCCAGTCAAGATCGCCAGGCCCGCGGTTGCGCAGCGGTGAAGTGACGCCCGGCAGAATTTTGGTGGGTCGCACATTGGCGTACTGGTCAAAGCCCTGGCAAATAGGCAGCCGCAGGCCCCAGAGTGTGATGTGGTCAGGGACATCCGGGGCCCCCACCGCGCCGAAGTAAATGGCATCAAATGCTTTCAGCATGTTCAGCCCTTCTTCCGGCATCATCACGCCATGTTTTTTGTAATAGTCTGACCCCCAGTCAAAGGTCTCTATATCAAATTTCAGTTGCGGATCGTGGCGCGTCAGCGCGTGCAAGACTTCAATACCTGCCGAAATGACTTCCGGTCCGATACCGTCCGCAGGGATGGCAGCAATTTTGTAGTGACGCATCGTTACTTCTCCAGTTAATGAGTATGAGGATGTGGAAGCTCTGCCGTCGGCGATTTGTTCGCTCTGGCAGAAAGAATCATGACCACGAGGGCCGAGAGCGCCAGCAATCCGGCGACAAAGTACAGGCCCCAGCTGTAGCTACCGGTTTGCTCGCGGATCACGCCAATCATCATCGGGCCAACGAAACCGCCGAGGTTGCCGATGGAGTTGATAGCGGCAATGCCAGCGGCCGCAGCCGGGCCGCTGAGGAACAGGGTTGGCATGCTCCACAAAGGGGGTTTTGATGCGCTAATCCCCACGGTGACCAGCGTTAAGGCGACCATTACGGTAAACAATGTGCTGACATTACCGGCGTATATCAGCCCGGCAACCGCCAGCAGGCAGGCGCCAATGACGTGCCAGCTGCGCTCTTTGGTTCGATCGGAATGACGCGCCCAGAGGATCATGGCGATGACGCCGATCACCGCCGGAAAGGCGTTCAGGAAACCAATCTCCAGCGAGGAAGCACCGAAACTGCGAATGATTTGCGGGGACCAGATGCCAAGCGTATACAGCCCGGCTGAGGTACCGAAATAGACCAGCGCCAGCGCCAGGACGCGTATATCCGCTAGCCCTCGCCATGCGCTGGAATGGCTCTGTTTTGCCGCCCGTGCCCGCTCCTCGTCTTGCATGGCGTTTTCCAGCCAGGCACGCTCTTGATCAGTCAGCCATTTGGCCTTGGCCGGACGATCCGTCAGGAAGAACAGAACCACAACACCGAGCACCAGCGCCGGCAAAGCTTCCAGTACAAACATCCACTGCCAGCCGGCGTAGCCAAGGAAGCCATGCATCTCCAGCAGTGCGGCCGAAACCGGCGATCCCAGTGCTGTCGACAGGGGAGCTGCGGCCATAAAGATGGCAGTGACCTGCGCACGCCTGGCGGCAGGAAACCAGTAGCTGAGATAGAGAATGATCCCCGGGAAGAAACCGGCTTCCGCCACGCCGAGCAGAAAACGCAGAATGTAGAAGCTCGTCGTGCCCTGCACAAAAGCCATGCAGCCAGAGACGAATCCCCAGGTAATCATGACGCGGGCGATCCAGATGCGGGCGCCCACTTTATGAAGAATTAAGTTTGACGGTACCTCAAACAGAAAATAACCCAGGAAGAAAATGCCAGCGCCCAGACCAAAAACGGTGGGTGAAAATCCCAGATCCTGATTCATGGTCAGGGCGGCAAAGCCAATGTTGACGCGGTCAAGGAAGGCAATGAAGTACAGCAGCATGATGAAAGGAATAATGCGCAGGGTAACCTTACGCATCACCTTCTTTTCGAGGTCGTTTTTCATGACGGGATGCTCCATAGTGATGTAGGGTTGTTATCGTTTTGTAATAATCCCAGTATGAAGTTTTGAACCGCTTTATCATCGGCACGGCTTTATATAAATAATTTGTATAATCAGGTTTTGGTGAAAAGATGGATATAAATCAGCTACGTTGCTTTGTGGTGTTAGGTGATGAGCTTCACTTTGGCCGGGCTGCCCGTAAACTCGAAATGATGCCTGCGTCACTGAGTCGCTTTATTAAGCTACTGGAAGATGATTTGGGGATCAGGCTACTGAATCGATCGACCCGCAACGTGTCGCTAACACCTGAAGGCGCCGCCTTTTTAAATGAGGCCAAAACGGTCATTGCTGATTTCGATGCGCTACGGCAGCGATTCCGGAAAAATAGCCTGTTGCAGAAAAGAACGTTGCGGATCGGGGCTATCGACAGCGCAGCCAAAGGATTACTTCCTGAATTGCTTAATCTTTTTGTCAGGCGTTTTCCTGAAGCAGATATTCATCTTACAGAAGATAAATCTCACAAACTTATCCCCCGACTCATTTCAGGGTGGCTGGATGTGGTTTTTGTGCGCCCGCCGGAACATATTGATGCCACGCTGACAGCGCGTTTTATCGCCAATGAAACCTGCGTGCTCGCCGTGCCCGCTCATCACCGGCTGGTCAGTTATGACGAAGTCAGTATCGATGATTTCCGACACGAGCCGGTTATCTTGCCGGAAAGACGCACCCGGCGTCACAGCCATGACCTGACAATGAATATTTTCAAAGAGGGGGGCAGCATGCCTGTCATCGCGCAGTATGCTGAAGAGAAGCAGACTATCCTGAGTTTTGTTGCCGCAGGACTCGGCATTGCTCTGGTGCCAGCGTCCTATAAAGACATGAATGCCGACGGCGTGAAATACCTTGCGCTCACGCCGAAAAAGCATGTCGAAGGGCTCCCCCTCAGCGCGATGTGGCATCAGGGAAACAACACTCTCTATGTGAGATCCCTGCTGGAGATACTTTCCGACAACATCGACGAACTGACCCGTGAGTTGTGACGCAAAAGCTGATTGTTGCGCCAGGCGGCAACACACGAGAATTTAGCCTGGTTGCTGCAAACTGTCGGCGTATTTGCGCGTTAAGCGAAACAGCGCCTGCACTTCATCTTCCGGCCACTGCGCCAGCACCTGATTCATTAACCGCCGCCGCGCTACCGCAATACTGTCGATCATCTGTTGTCCGCTGGCGCTAAGCGTCACTTCGCTGATCCGTCGATCATGACGGTTCGGTTGCTTACAGGCGAGTCCCTGGGCTTCCAGTTTTTTCACCTGGCGGCTGACGGTGGTGTAATCGCGCCCTAAATGATCCGCCAGCTCAACCACTCCCACCGGGCCATGGCGCCCTACTGCCACAAGCAGCGGAAACAGCATCTGTTCCAGCTGGATGCCGGCTGCCTGCAGGATCTGCTCATCGCGCAGCGGCTGGTTCATTACGCTGATGATATCCAGCAGCGCGCCGTGAAAGTCGGTAATGTCGTAGTCATTATGTGCATCTTGCATGTATTAATTTTCCGCGTATAGTGCTGCAAAACAATATGTGTATTTTACACATAATTCCCGACAGGAGATAATTTATGAAAGCAGCCGTGGTTTTTGATCTCGCAGAAGGCCCGGTTTGGGCCGATTTTATCGACCCGCAGCCCGCGCCCGGCCAGACGCTCATTGACGTCCGCGCCGCCGCGATAAGCCATGTGGTTAAGGCCCGGGCATCCGGACGCCATTACAGCTTCGACGGCAATCTGCCCTTTGTGCCCGGTATCGATGGCGTCGGCACCACACCTCAGGGCCAGCGCGTCTACTTCGCCTTCCCCACCGCCCCCTTCGGCAGTATGGCGCAGCGGGCGCCGGTCGCCCTGCAGAATTGTCTGCCGCTGCCGGATGCGCTCGATGATATCCAGGCGGCGGCGATGGCCAACCCCGGTATGTCCGCGTGGGCATCGCTGGTGACACGCGCCCAGCTTCAGGCCGGCGAAACGGTGCTGATTAATGGCGCCACCGGCAGCGCCGGTCAGTTGGCGGTACAGATTGCCCGCTATCTGGGGGCGAAAAAAATCATTGCAACCGGGCGCAATGCGCAGTCGCTCGCGGCGCTGGACGCCGATGAGTGTATTCAGTTAACCGCTGATGATAAAACCTTGAGCGGGCAATTTTCAGCGGTCAGCGCCGCGCAGATCGATGTGGTCATCGATTACCTGTGGGGACACAGCGCGGAATTATTATTGCCGGCACTGGCGAAATATACCCCTGCCGGCAGTCCGGTGCGCTATGTGCAGGTGGGTTCCCTGGCTGGCGCCGATATCGCGTTAAATGGCGCAGTGCTGCGTTCCGCCCCGCTCCTGCTGATGGGCAGCGGTATCGGTAGCCTGTCGGTATCGCAACTGCTGGCGGCGACCGGTGAAATGCTGCAGGCGGCGGTGCCGGGGAAATTGACCATCGCCACCACCCCGCGGCCACTGCAGGAGATCGCGGCGGCCTGGCCGCAGGACGACAGCCAGAAGCGCACGGTTTTCACCCTCGGATAAAAAATCGCTTCCGCACAAAAGATGGGGTTGATATCTTAAATGAGAAATATTATCTTTCTCATCACTGAATAGTTGAGTAAATCACTCGGGTATTTAGTACGACATTGCTCACATTGCTTCCAGTATTTTTGCCCGCACTTGTGCGGGCTTTTTTTATTCGCGACACACCTCACGCAACCGCTGCCGCAGCCAGCGGTGGCCGGGGCCTGCTCCAGACGCGGATGCCACGCCTGCGAAACCGTAATCACCTCGGTACTGACCGGCAGCGGATCGAGGGCCGCCAGCAAATTAAAATCGGGATCGTTCATTATCGCTCCAGTCGCCAGACAGGGCGTTTGCTGCAAGATATGAGTGCACTGGCGGCGTCTTCCGCCCGATCTCGGGCCTGATTATAGTGAAGACCTCCTTTCTGCAGCGAGAGACATCATGAAATCCGATCAGCACAACACTATCCTCATCGTCGGCGCCTCGCGCGGCCTTGGCCATGCTATGGCGGCGACGTTCCTGCAGCACGGCTGGGAGGTCATCGGCACCGTGCGCGATTTATCATCCCACACGCCGCTCCACGACCTGGCCAAGACGCATCCCCTGCGGCTACGCCTGGCGACGCTCGACATTCGCGATGAAGCCCAACTGGCCGCTCTGCAGGCGACGCTTCCCCCGGCAAGCCTCGATATGCTGATTGTCAACGCCGGTACCACCAATCGTGACCCATCGCAGATCATTGGCGACGTCTCCACCGAGGAGTTTTACCAGGTGATGCTCACCAATGCCCTGGCGCCGATGCGGGTTATCGAGCGCCTGCAGCAGGCAGTTAAACCGCAGGGGCTGCTCGGCGTGATGTCCTCTGGCCAGGGGAGCCTGACCAATAACCTTACCGGCCAGCGGGAACTCTACCGCGGGAGTAAAGCTGCGCTGAATATGTTTATGCGCAGCTTTGCCGCTCGCCCCACCTCGGCCTCCCATCCGCTGGTGGTGATGGCCCCGGGATGGATCCGCACCGAGCTCGGCGGGGCAGATGCCCCGCTGACCATCGAAGAGACGATCCCACGCCTGGTGAACGTCCTGCTCGACAAACGGCAACGTCCGGGACTGGAGTATCTCGATTACCAGGGCCGTACCGTGCCCTGGTGATCCGTGCCGGAACAACCATCATATGGCCGCCCGGAAGTTAACCCCGCCCGGCGCGGCTTGCTACCGACCTTATTCTGCAGCACATTCCCTATATTTCCGCTTTATCGTTCAAAAAATGTGAATTATGTAAATCGAAGTGAAGAAAGTTGTTTTAAGGTCAACTTTTCTATGTAAATATTAAGGCAAATGATAACTATTCTTTTTATCATTTATAGAATCACACCGGGTCAGCGCAAGCCAGACGACGAATAACGTCGCTTTTGCGCGGTGTGATATGTGCTCATAACAAAAAATAAGCCTGCATTTATCATGGAAAAAAACGCTTCTCTGCCTTTCGGCAGTTTCAACTCATTGGCATTGTTTACAGGTCTGTGTCTGGGAGCCTCGCCGGCAGCAGGCATCGCAGCGGAAAATTCGGTCAAAAATAGTGAAGAGACGCTGGTAGTGGAAGCCGCTCCGCCTTCACTCTACTCCCCCGGCGCTTCCGCCGATCCCAAGTTCAATAAACCGCTGGTCGATACCACCCGCACCATCACCGTGATCCCGGAACAGGTGATTAAAGATCAGGGCGTCACCAACCTGACTGACGCCCTCAAAAACGTTCCCGGCGTCGGGGCGTTTTATGCCGGGGAGAATGGCAGCTCAACCACCGGGGATGCCATCTTTATGCGCGGCGTGGATACCTCTAACAGCATCTATGTGGACGGCATTCGCGACATCGGTAGCGTGACGCGCGATACCTTCAATACCCAGCAGGTGGAAGTCATCAAAGGGCCCGCCGGCACGGACTATGGCCGCAGCGCGCCCTCCGGCTCGATCAATATGATCAGCAAGCAGCCGCGCCTTGACTCCGGGATCGACGGCTCGGCCAGCATCGGCAGCGCCTGGTCGCGCCGGGGCACTCTCGACCTGAACCAGGCGTTTAGCGACAACGCTGCGTTCCGTCTGAACCTGATGGGGGAAAAAACGCATGACGCTGGTCGGGACCGCATTGAAAACGAACGCTATGGCATCGCACCGTCGCTGGCCTTCGGCCTTGATACCCCAACTCGTCTGTATCTGAACTATCTGCACGTCCG
Organism: Klebsiella sp. KPN54798; assembly: GCF_021184225.1. Classification (NCBI taxonomy): domain Bacteria; kingdom Pseudomonadati; phylum Pseudomonadota; class Gammaproteobacteria; order Enterobacterales; family Enterobacteriaceae; genus Klebsiella; species Klebsiella sp. KPN54798. The sequence goes on from NZ_CP089234.1 coordinate 3,137,071, forward strand.
GCAGAACAACACCCCGGATGGCGGGATCCCTACCGTCGGCCTGCCGGGCTATTCGGCGCCTTCGCCGAAGTATGCCGCACTCAACTCCGCCGGGAAGGTCGATACCAGCAATTTCTATGGCACCGACTCCGATTACGATAAATCTACTACCGACAGCGGTACCCTGCGCTTCGAACACGATCTGACGGAGAATACCACCGTGCGCAATACCACCCGCTGGTCGCGAGTGAAACAGGAGTATCTTTTGACCGCGGTGATGGGCGGCGCGAACAATATCACCGCCCCCGATATCAATGACGTCAACACCTGGAGCTGGTCGCGTCTGGTTAATACCAAAGATGTCAGCAACCGTATTCTGACCAACCAGACCAATATCACCTCGACTTTCAATACTGGCTCGATAGGCCATGACGTCAGCGCCGGCGTGGAGTTTACCCGGGAAAACCAGACCAACTATGGCGTTAACGCCAGGACCGCGCCGGCGGTGAATCTCTACCATCCGGTGAGCAACCTGTCGATTGGCGGGCTGGACAGAAACGGGGCGAACGCCAACGGCCAGACCGATACCTTCGGGATTTATGCCTTTGATACGCTGACGCTGACCGAGCGGATTGAGATCAACGGCGGGCTGCGTCTCGACAATTACCATACCAAATATGACAGCGCCACCGCCTGCGGCGGCAGCGGACGCGGGGCTATCGCCTGCCCGCCCGGACAGTCGACCGGCAGCCCGGTCACCACTGTCGATACCGCTAAATCCGGCAATCTGGTTAACTGGAAAGCCGGGGCGCTGTACCGCTTAACCGAGCAGGGCAATGTCTACGTCAACTACGCCATCTCACAGCAGCCGCCGGGAGGCAGCAGCTTCGCCCTGGCCGCCAGCGGCAGCGGCAACAGCGCTAACCGGACCGACTTTAAGCCACAGAAGGCGAAATCCAGCGAGCTGGGCACCAAGTGGCAAATCTTCGACAACCGTCTGCTGCTCAGCGCGGCGTTATTCCGCACCGATATTGAAAACGAAGTGGCCGCCAACGATGACGGAACCTGGTCGCAGTACGGCAAAAAGCGCGTGGAGGGGTATGAACTCTCCGCGACCGGAAACCTGACCCCGGACTGGACGATTATCGCCGGCTACACTCAGCAGCATGCGACAGTGACGGAGGGACAGAACGTTGCACAGGATGGATCTTCCGCCCTGGCCTACACCCCGAAACATGCCTTTACGCTGTGGACGCAGTATCAGGCCACCAGCGATCTGTCCGTCGGCGGCGGTGTGCGCTATGTCGGAAGCCTGCGCCGGGGCAGCGATGGTGCAGTCGGTACCCCGGATCACACCGAGGGCTACTGGGTTGCCGACGCCAAACTGGGCTATCGGGTCAACAGCAACCTCGATCTGCAGCTCAATATGTATAACCTGTTTGATACCGATTACGTGGCCTCCATCAACAAGAGCGGCTATCGCTATCATCCGGGCGAACCCCGGACCTTTATGCTGACGGCGAACGTCCATTTCTGAGTCTGCGCGTGGGGCCGTTGCGCCCCACCTTTTAGAGAGAACACCGCGATGATGTATCACATTCCTGACGTGCTATCGACAGACCAGGTGGCGGAATTTACCCGGCAGCTGGCGCAGGCCGAGTGGGTCGACGGGCGGGTTACGGTGGGTAGCCAGGGGGCGGCCGTCAAACAGAACCAGCAGATCGATACCCGAACGCCGCTGTATGCCCGCCTGCAGGCCGCTGTGCTCGATATGCTGCGCGGCCATCCGCAGTTTTTTTCCGCCGCGCTGCCGCGGACGATTTCCGCGCCGTTGTTTAACCGCTATGGGCCAGGGGAGACCTATGGTTTTCACGTCGATGGCGCCGTTCGCCAGAACGGCGAGGCGGGCTGGATGCGCACTGATCTGTCAGCGACGCTGTTCCTTTGCGATCCGGAGAGCTATGAGGGTGGCGAACTGGTGATTGAAGACACCTATGGCCAACATCGGGTGAAGCTCCCGGCCGGGCATCTGGTGCTCTATCCCGCCAGCAGCCTGCACTGCGTCACCCCGGTCACCCGCGGCGTCCGCCAGGCCTCTTTCCTGTGGATCCAGTCGATGGTCCGCGACGATAAGCAGCGTGCGATGCTTTACGACCTGGACCGCACCATCCAGTCTCTGAAGGCCCGCTTTGGCGACGGAGAAGAGGTCCTCTCCCTGCTCAACATGTATCACAACCTGCTGCGCCAGTGGACGGAAGTGTGATCCGCTGTTGATGACAGAGGCTTGCGGCAGACAGGTGTGACGAGACAATGAACTGGCCATCCGTTGGCCAGTTTACAGAAGAATTTAGAACCGATAGCCTGCGGAGAACATAAACACCCACGGATCCAGACGGGTGCTGACTTTCTGGTCCACGCCGCCGGCTTTGAATTTCACATCGGTATCGATATCCATGTACCACACCGACATATTCAGCAGCCAGTCGCGGTTAATCAGATAATCAAGGCCGACCTGCCCCGCCGCGCCCCAGGAGTCCTTCAGGCTCAGATCGGAAAGCCCGGCCGCCTTGCCGGTATCGTTAAAGTCTTCATTAAAGAAGGTGGTGTAGTTGATACCGGCCCCCACGTACGGGCGCACCTTGCTTTGCGCATCGCCAAAGTACCACTGCGCCATCAGGGTGGGCGGCAGCTGATGGACGGTGGCGATAGTCCCGGTTGGCCCGGTGCCGACCTTATGGCGGAACGGCGTCGCGGCAAGCAACTCCACGCCAATGTTATCGGTCGCCATATAGGTAAAGGTTAAACCCAGCTGGGTATTGTTACTGACGTTGAAACTGCCAAGGCTGCCTAACACATTGTCAGAGCCCTCCGTCGGTCGGACGGTGGCGGTCCCGGCACGAATGAAAAACTCACCCGCTTCATGCGCCCAGACGCTGCCGGTAGAAAGCGTGCCAAGAATCAATGCCGCCGCTGCTAACTTCTTCATATCCACTTCCTCATTATGGTTTTTCAGCGCGGCCAAATATACCTATAACGAGTTACGTTTGATCTGTTTTAGATCACACTAAGTCCTCAGATTTAACATTTATTGATCCAGATTAATTTTCGCTACCGATCGCAATGCCTTGAATTGTTCGCACATCAATTTTCACTTTTCGCGCAAAAATTTATTTCTGCCCCTCTTGCCGTCGCTGAGGCGGCTGGATAAGTTAACTGCCGACAATCTGTGTTGATGCGTTTTTTTCAGGTGTAATTATGAGTGAAATCAACCCGTGCATGACGTGCGGTGCCTGTTGTGCGTATTTTCGAGTCTCTTTCTACTGGGCGGAAGCCGACGATGCGGGCGGCCTGGTGCCCTCCGCGCTGACCGAACCGCTGACCCCTTTCCTGCGCTGCATGAGCGGCACCAATCAGCGCCAGAGCCGCTGCGCGGCCCTGTCTGGCGATATCGGCGACGCCGTTCACTGCACTATTTATGAAAACCGGCCTTCGCCGTGTCGCGAATTCGCCATGTCCGGGGAAAATGGCGAGGAAAACGATGCCTGCAACCGGGCGCGGGCGCGCTACGGCCTGCCACCATTGCGGCCTCTTTACAAAGATATACCTGCCCTGACCGGCGCAGAGAGTGCTACGACGGAACGATTTGCGGTACAATCGCCGGCTAGTTAACACCTGCGACACTCAAGGAGAATGCATGTCTATCACGGCGAAGTCCGTCTACCGTGACACCGGGAATTTTTTTCGTAATCAGTTCATTACTATTTTACTGATTGCGCTGTTGTGCGCGTTTATTACGGTAGTACTTGGCTATGCCTTTTCACCCAGCGACGAGCAGCTGTCGATACTCAGCGAAGGCGATAACCTCGCCGGTAGCGCCGGGCTTTTCGAGCTGGTGCAGAACATGACGCCGGAGCAGCAGCAGGTTCTGCTGCGCGCCTCGGCGGCATCAACCTTCTCGGGTCTGGTAGGTAATGCGATCCTCGTCGGCGGCGTCCTGCTGCTGATCCAGCTGATCTCCGCCGGTCATCGCGTTAGCGCCCTGCGCGCCATCGGCGCCTCGGCGCCGGTGCTGCCCAAGCTGCTGCTTCTGATCCTGTTCACCACCTTCCTGGTGCAGATGGGGATGATGCTGGTGCTGGTGCCCGGCGTGCTGCTGGCCATCGTGCTGGCCTTTGCGCCGATCATGCTGGTACAGGACAAAATGGGCATCCTCGGCGCCATGCGCAGCAGCATGCGCCTGGCGTGGGCCAATCTGCGGCTGGTGGCGCCGGCTATTATCGGTTGGCTGGTGGCGAAAACCCTGCTGTTACTGTTTGCTTCCAGCTTTGCCGCCCTGACGCCAAACGTCGGCGCGGTGGTGATTAATACCATCAGCAACCTGATTTCCGCCCTGTTGCTGATCTATTTATTCCGCGTGTATATGCTTATCCGCAGCTAATTTTAACCAGGACCGGGGCCTTCCCCGGTCCGTCCTGAAAGACGGGATCGATGTATGAAGCAGTTTCTGGATTTTTTACCGCTGGTGGTCTTCTTTGCCTTTTATAAGCTTTACGATATCTACGCCGCCACCACGGCGCTGATTGTGGCGACCGCCGTCGTGCTGATCTACAGCTGGGTGCGCTACCGGAAAGTGGAAAAAATGGCGCTGATCACCTTCGTGCTGGTGGCCGTCTTCGGCGGGTTAACCATCTTCTTCCATAATGATGAGTTTATTAAATGGAAGGTGACGGTGATCTATGCCCTGTTCGCCGGCGCGCTGCTGTTCAGCCAGTGGGTGATGAAAAAGCCGCTGATCCAGCGCATGCTGGGTAAAGAGCTGAGCCTGCCGCAGCAGGTCTGGTCGCGACTTAACCTGGCCTGGGCGGTGTTCTTTATTCTCTGCGGGCTGGCCAATATCTATATCGCCTTCTGGCTGCCGCAGAATATCTGGGTTAACTTTAAGGTCTTTGGTTTAACCGCCCTCACGCTGGTCTTTACCTTGCTGAGCGGGATCTACATCTACCGTCATATGCCGCAGGACGACCACCACTAACCCCTCCGCCGGCGCGCCATCGCGCGCCGCGCTCGCCCCCTATAAGCTTACTGCACTGGCAAACATTCCCTGCAACCACACAACCTCAGCGCATACGCTGACAGCTTCCCGGCCACACTGTGTAGGCTCTCTTCACGATTTCTCTCAACTGCATAAAAAGTTGCGGTAATTGTGAGGATTTTATGGAGATTCATCTCGTTACATTGTAATGATAATTGTTATCATTAATATTCTCGATCTCATTTTGTATTGTTTTGAAAAGGATATTTACATGAGATCGCCGCAATATTCTGTGCCCACGACCCTGGCGCTGGTTATATCCAGTCTCCTCGCCCCTAACGCCTTTGCTGAAGAATCAGAACAAGATACCGAAACGATGATTGTGCGCAGTACGGCGGAAGAGGCGCTTAAGCAACAGCCCGGGGTGTCGATTATCACGGCTGAGGATATTGCTAAGCAGCCGCCGGTCAACGATCTCTCAGACATCATCCGTAAAATGCCCGGGGTGAACTTGACCGGCAACAGCGCCAGCGGCAGTCGGGGCAACAACCGCCAGATTGATATCCGCGGCATGGGGCCGGAGAACACCCTGATCCTGATAGATGGGGTACCGGTCACGTCACGTAACGCGGTTCGCTATAGCTGGCGCGGCGAACGCGATACCCGGGGCGACAGCAACTGGGTACCTGCCGAAATGGTCGAACGGATTGAAGTTCTCCGCGGTCCGGCAGCCGCGCGCTATGGTTCCGGCGCGGCGGGCGGAGTGGTCAATATCATTACCAAACGTCCGACCAACACCTGGCACGGTTCGCTGTCTTTCTTCTCCAACCAGCCGGAAAACAACAAAGAAGGCACGACCAATCGCGCTAACTTCAATCTCAGCGGCCCACTGGCCGGCGAGGCGCTGACGATGCGCCTGTATGGCAATATCAATAAAACGGAACCCGACGCCTGGGATATTAACCATGCGCAAAACGGCTCTTACGCTGCGGGGCGCGAAGGGGTCCGCAATAAAGACATTAACGCGCTACTGTCATGGAAAATGACCCCGCAACAGATCCTCGATTTCAGCTACGCCTATAGCCGTCAGGGGAATATCTATGCTGGCGATACCCAGTACAGCAACGGCAATCTTAGCCCGAACGGGCTGGTGGACTCCCTGTACGGCCACGAAACTAATCGCCTCTATCGCCAGTCCTGGGGACTGACCTACAACGGTCTATGGGATTGGGGCCAGTCCAAAGCCGGTGTTTACTACGAGAAAACCAACAATACCCGCCTGCAGGAAGGCTCTACCGGCCGCGTCGAAGGCATGATCAACAGTGAAGATTATGCCACCAGCCGTCTGGAATCCTGGCGTACTACCTCGGAATTCAATGTGCCTTTCTTCTGGCTGGCGGACCAGACGCTGACGCTGGGAATGGAATGGAACCATGATCAGCTCGACGACCCGGCATCGATGCAGGCCACTAACAGCAACGGCGAGACTATCCCTGGGACCTCGGGCGACCCTACGCAACGCAGTACCAAAAACAGCGCCACCCTCACCGGTATCTATCTGGAAGATAATATCGAAGCCGTGCCCGGCACCAACCTGATCCCCGGCATTCGCTTCGATTATCATAATCAGTTTGGCAGTAACTGGAGCCCCAGCCTCAATCTGTCCCAGGAGCTCGGCGATATGTTCACGCTGAAGGCCGGTATCGCGCGCGTGTTTAAAGCGCCAAACCTCTATCAATCCAGTAAAGGATATTTGCTCTCCACCCGCGGCAACGGTTGTCCAAACACGATCGCTGAAGGCAGCTGCTACCTGCTGGGTAACCCTGACCTCGACCCGGAGATCAGTATCAACAAAGAGATCGGTATCGAATTTAACCTTAATGGTTACGCTGCCGGAGTCACCTGGTTTCGCAACGATTACAAAAACAAAATCGTCTCCGGAACAGAGGTACTGGGCTATACCTCCAGCGGCAATAATATTTTGCAATGGCAGAACGGCGGCAAAGCCGTGGTCGAGGGGCTGGAAGGAAATCTGCTGATCCCGGTGCTGAGAGATGTCCTCAGCTGGCGGACCAATGCCACCTGGATGCTCAAATCTGAAAGTAAAGAGACTGGCAACCCGCTGTCGGTTATCCCGAAATATACCGTTAACACGATGCTCGACTGGCAGGTAAACGACGCCCTGTCTGCGAATGTGAACTGGACGCTTTATGGCCGTCAGAAGCCGCGTCAGTATGCGGAGATCCGCAACGAAACCGGGACCCTTGCCACCACCGAGGTTGGCGCCTATTCCATCGTGGGTATTGGTACTCAGTATCAGCTGAACCGGGATATTCGCCTGAATGCCGGAATAAGTAATCTATTTGATAAACAACTGTATCGCGAAAATGCCGGCGCCTCGACCTACAATGAGCCTGGCCGCGCGTATTACGCCGGCGTTACCCTCTCCTTCTGAACCACCGCGCCCGCGCCAGCGGGCGTATTCCCCTATTCTCACTGCGCTATTTTCATAGTAGCATCCCGCTGATCGTCTTTGACCACAACAGAGTAGAGCATGACAACAACAGATCTCGCCCCAAAGGGCGAAATGGTTTTACGCACCCTGGCAATGCCGGCGGATACCAATGCCAACGGGGATATTTTTGGCGGCTGGCTGATGTCGCAGATGGATATTGGCGGCGCCATTATGGCCAAAGAGATCGCCCAGGGTCGCGTGGTGACCGTGCGGGTGGATGGGATGACCTTTTTACGCCCGGTCGCCGTTGGCGACGTGGTGTGCTGCTACGCCCGCTGCGTGAAGCGCGGCAACACCTCGGTGACAATTAACATCGAAGTGTGGGTGAAAAAAGTTTCTTCAGAACCGATTGGCCAGCGCTACAAGGCGACGGAGGCGCTGTTTATCTACGTTGCCGTTGATAATCAGGGAAAACCACGTCCTCTGCCAGCGGAATAAGAAGGTGCCCGGCTTGCCGGGCACCTGACTTACAGAAAGCCCAGCAGCGAAAAGAAGAAGTAACCGATGACAATCACGATCACCGGCAGCACGTACAGTGGGAAATACTGCACCAGGATCGTATGGCGCGGTACCACAATGCGTTCAGCGAGCTGCTCGCGGGTTAACCCATCTGCGCCTTTGGCCTGCTCGAGGATCAGCTGATCCTCAATCCCCTCGCGGAGAAATTTCGCCTGCCGCGCCATTCGCGCGCCGGAAGCCTGCAGGGCCATGCCGACGAACACCAGAATGAAGATGATCCAGAAACCGATGTTCAGGCTATGGTGAAAATCCGGCAGCGGCGAGTTGTACCAGAAAAAGTTCAGGAACGGCGTGTTAAAGCGCATCATTTCAATCATCACGTGCGCAAAATCCATCATTACCGCATCAATGCCGGGTTTCTTTTCACTGTGCTCATACATAAATTTGAGCACAGAAATCAGCGTCGACAGCACGGCGGGAATAAAGATAACCCATCCTAAAATGCGTTTGATAACCGCTATGCGTCCAGCTTGTTGGTACGTCATGAGTTCCCCTTGTTAAAGACGCGTTGGAGGTTCGCCTGCTGCCTGTTGCGTGGCGCTGGCTTCCCTCGCTCCCCCGAGTATGTCGGGTATAAGTCTATCTGCCACGGCGAGTTTCGCCCAATAATGCGCGGTATGATATACCATGATTGCCGATTCGTTTATCTGATTACGCAACAGGAGAAGGACATATGTCAGCGAAGCGCCGCATTGAGGCCGCGATATTTGATATGGACGGGTTGCTGATTGACTCGGAGCCGCTCTGGGATCAGGCGGAGGTCGAGGTCATGGAGAGCCTGGGAGTGGATACCCGTCGCCGCGATGAACTGCCCGACCTGCTCGGTCTGCGAATCGACCTGGTGGTGGATCTGTGGTACGCGCAGCAGCCGTGGCACGGCGTAGACCGGGCGGAAGCTACCGCGCGCATTATTCGTCGCGCCATTGAGCTGGTGGAAGCCTCACGCCCGCTGCTGCCGGGCGTACGCGAGGCAGTGGCCCTGTGTAAAGCTCAGGGCTTAAAGGTGGGCCTGGCCTCGGCCTCGCCGCTGATGATGCTGGAGAAAGTGCTCGATATGTTTGAACTGCGCGACCAGTTTGATGCTCTCGCCTCTGCGGAGCATTTACCCTGGAGCAAACCGCACCCGCAGGTCTACCTCAACTGCGCCGCTGCCCTGGGAGTCGACCCGCAGCGCTGCGTCGCGCTGGAGGATTCGGTCAATGGCATGATCGCCAGCAAAGCCGCGCGCATGCGGTCTATCGTGGTGCCGGAAGCGGAGAACAGCCGCGACCCGCGCTTTGCGCTGGCGGACGTCAAGCTTCCGTCACTGCTGGCACTCACTGCTGAGAACTTGCTCGGTTAAGACCGCTGGCGGGTGCAACAATCGCTGTCACGCCGCCGGCAACAAAATCAAAACATTGTTTCATTTTAATTGTAATTTTGTTTTCCTCCCTCTATGCTGGTCACAGGTGGCGTCATCGTACGCCAGTAGATCAGCTGACAGAGGTGAATATGGTACTGAACGCCTTCGACCTGACGGGTAAGGTCGCCATCGTGACCGGTTGCGATACCGGCCTGGGACAGGGAATGACGCTGGGCCTGGCGCAGGCCGGGTGCGATATCGTCGGCATCAACCGTAAAATTCCCCATGATACGGCCGCCCAGATGCTGGCGCTGGGCCGCCGCTTTCACGCCATTCAGGCGGATCTCAGCCAAGAGAATGATATGAGCGGTCTGGTCGACCAGGCGGTGGCGGCGATGGGCCGGGTCGATATTCTGGTCAACAACGCCGGAATTATCCGCCGCCATGATGCCCTGACCTTCACGGAAAGCGACTGGGACGCGGTGATCGACCTGAATCTCAAAGCGGTTTTCTTTCTCAGCCAGGCGGTCGCCAGGCAGTTCATTCGCCAGGGGGAAGGCGGGAAAATCATTAACATCGCCTCGATGCTCTCGTTTCAGGGCGGGATCCGCGTCCCCTCCTACACCGCCTCGAAAAGCGGCGTGCTGGGTTTGACCCGTCTGCTGGCCAACGAATGGGCGGGCCAGGGTATCAACGTCAACGCCATAGCGCCCGGGTATATGGCCACCAATAACACCCAGGCGCTGCGCGAAGATGAAGAGCGTAACCAGGCGATCCTCGAGCGCATTCCCGCTGGTCGCTGGGGAGCGCCGAAAGACCTGCAGGGGCCGGTGGTGTTTCTCGCCTCATCAGCGGCCGACTATATTAACGGCTATACGCTGGCCGTCGATGGCGGATGGTTGGCGCGCTGAGAGTTTGTGACAAAGAGTTACACCGTCACCTCTTCCGTACACTGTATAAAAACCCTATACTGTATGAATCGACAGTTTAGGGTGTGTTATCATGACGGCGGAAGGCCATCTCTTCTTTTCAATCGCCTGCGCAGTATTTGCCAAAAACGCAGAGTTAACGCCGGTGCTGGCGCAGGGCGACTGGTGGCATATTGTGCCCTCGGCGGTATTGACCTGCCTGCTGCCGGACATCGATCACCCAAAGTCGTTTCTTGGCCAACGGCTGAGCTGGATCTCAAAGCCCGTGGCGCGGGCCTTTGGTCACCGCGGCTTCACCCACAGCCTGCTGGCCGTCTTTGGCGCGCTGACGCTGTTCTATCTGAAAGTGCCTGACAGCTGGATTGTCCCGGCAGACGCTCTCCAGGGCCTGGTGCTGGGCTATCTCAGCCACATTCTCGCCGATATGCTCACCCCCGCCGGTGTGCCGCTGCTGTGGCCCTGTCGCTGGCGCTTCCGGCTGCCGATCCTTGCGCCGCGCAAGGGCAATCAGCTCGAACGCGCCTTGTGTATGGCGCTGTTCGTCTATGCCGTCTGGATGCCGCAGACGCTGGCGGACAACAGCGCGATACGCTGGTCATCCGGGGTGATCAATTCCCTGCAGATCACCTTCAATCGCTTTATAAGTCACCAGAGTGGGCGATAAAGCGGCGGAAAACGCCATTTGGTTATAACCCATTCCATTTGAATATAAGTCCTTGATAACGCCTTCTGCTAACCTTGCCGTCATAAGAGCTGGTTATCCACCAGCCCAGGTTATAAAAATATCAGGAGAACGGGGATGAACTTTCCATTAATAGCGAACGTAGTCGTGTTCGCCGTATTACTGTTTGCGCTGGGGCAAACACGCCATAAACAGTGGAGCCTGGCCAGAAAAGTGCTGGTCGGTCTGGCGACTGGCGTGGTCTTTGGTCTGGCGCTGCAGCTGATCTACGGGTCTGACAGCCAGGTGCTGAAGGATTCCATCCAGTGGTTCAATATCGTCGGCAACGGTTACGTCCAGCTGCTGCAAATGATTGTTATGCCGCTGGTCTTCGCCTCTATCCTTAGCGCGGTGGCCCGCCTGCACAATGCCTCGCAGCTGGGGAAAATTAGCTTCCTGAGCATCGGTACTCTGTTGTTCACCACCCTGATCGCCGCCCTGGTTGGCGTGCTGGTGACCAATATGTTCGGCCTCACCGCCGAGGGTCTGGTCCAGGGCAGCGCGGAGACCGCCCGTCTGAACGCCATCCAGAGCAACTATGTGGGGAAAGTAGCGGATCTCAGCGTCCCGCAGCTGATCCTTTCCTTCGTGCCGAAGAACCCGTTTGCTGACCTGACCGGGGCTAACCCAACCTCCATCATCAGCATCGTCATTTTCTCGGCGTTCCTCGGCGTCGCAGCGCTTAAGTTGCTGAAAGAGGATGTGGAAAAAGGCCAGCGCGTGCTGACCGCGATCGATACCCTGCAGGGCTGGGTAATGAAGCTGGTTCGTCTGGTCATGCAGCTGACCCCTTACGGTGTGCTGGCCCTGATGACCAAAGTGGTTGCCGGGTCGAATTTGCAGGACATCATCAAGCTTGGCAGCTTCGTGGTAGCCTCGTACATTGCGCTGGGTATTATGTTTGTCGTCCACGGCCTGCTGCTGGCGATTAACGGCGTCAGCCCGCTGAAGTACTTCCGTAAAGTCTGGCCGGTGATCACCTTCGCCTTTACCAGCCGCTCCAGCGCCGCCTCCATTCCGCTGAACGTTGAGGCGCAAACCCGTCGTCTCGGCGTACCGGAGTCGATTGCCAGCTTCTCCGCCTCCTTTGGCGCCACCATCGGCCAGAACGGCTGCGCTGGTATCTATCCAGCAATGTTGGCGGTGATGGTCGCGCCGACCGTGGGCATCAACCCGCTGGATCCGATGTGGATTGCCACCCTCGTGGGCATCGTCACCGTCAGCTCGGCGGGCGTCGCCGGGGTGGGCGGCGGCGCGACATTCGCCGCGCTGATCGTCCTGCCGGCGATGGGCCTGCCGGTGACCCTGGTAGCCCTGCTCATCTCCGTCGAACCGCTGATCGATATGGGGCGTACCGCGCTGAACGTTAACGGCTCAATGACCGCCGGGACGCTGACCAGCCAGTGGCTGCGCCAGACCGACAAGTCGATCTTCGATAGTGAGGAAGAAGCCGAACTGGCGCATCGCTAAACGGCAAGCACAAAAAAACCGCTGATCATTCAGCGGTTTTTTTATTTCTGCAGCCGACTCAGGCTTCAATCTCACCTTCCTGACGCACCTGGTTAGCCCAGCGCTGCGCCGACTCCGGCACGCTGAATGCCGGTGAGCGACGGAAATGCTCCCCCATCAGCAGAAAAGCGACATACTTCCCGCGCAAAATCCAGACATCGCGAAAATGGTCCATTTTCACGGCATGTTCCGGGGGCGCAGGCTCCACGCGCGGCACGTAGCTAATGACAGGGCGATTTTGTTGGCGCAATGGTTTCATAACAAATGGATTCACTAAACATAGCGGGAAACAGAAACCTCTATCATAGCCGATTGTGGCCCCGTTCGTCGCCCCTTCGCCGCCGATGCGCATTTTAGGATAACTCCCTGCCCCCTCGCCGGGCGCAGACAGCGTAATGTTCTATAGTTAGAAGGGTTTTGGTCTATCAACGACCACTTTTAGCAATGAAAGCAGGAGACGAGTAATGTCTGATAAGCACCCGAACCCTCACCAACAGCAGGCACCGGTCCACGACAGCGAGGAAGCGCAGCCGGGTCTCGATTCGCTGGCGCCGGACGATCGGGAGTGGCGCCCCACGCCGAAACCTACCGCTCCGGGCGTCGAACCCACCGCCCCAGGCAGCCTGAAAGCGCCCGATACTCATAACAGCAAACTGGATTCCCTGGAGGCGCAACGCAAAGGGGGGGAAGATTTTCCGCTGACCACCAACCAGGGCGTGCGCATTGCTGACGATCAGAATTCGCTGCGCGCCGGTAGCCGCGGCCCAACGCTGCTGGAAGATTTTATCCTGCGGGAGAAGATCACCCACTTTGACCACGAGCGTATTCCGGAGCGTATCGTTCATGCCCGCGGCTCTGCCGCCCACGGCTACTTCCAGCCCTACAAAAGCCTGGCTGCGTTGACTAAAGCCGATTTTCTTTCGTCAGCCGATAAAATCACCCCGGTGTTTGTACGCTTTTCCACCGTGCAGGGCGGCGCGGGGTCGGCGGACACCGTCCGTGATATTCGCGGCTTCGCTACCAAGTTTTACACTGACGAAGGGATTTTTGACCTGGTGGGCAACAACACACCGGTCTTCTTCATCCAGGACGCGATGAAGTTCCCCGACTTTGTCCACGCCGTGAAGCCTGAACCCCACTGGGCCATCCCACAAGGGCAGAGCGCCCACGATACTTTCTGGGACTATGTTTCCCTGCAGCCGGAAACGCTGCACAACGTGATGTGGGCGATGTCGGATCGCGGCATCCCGCGCAGCTATCGCACCATGGAAGGCTTCGGGATCCACACCTTCCGTCTGATTAATGCCGAGGGCAAAGCCACCTTCGTTCGCTTTCACTGGAAACCGGTCGCCGGCAAGGCCTCGCTGGTGTGGGATGAAGCGCAGAAGCTGACCGGCCGCGACCCCGATTTTCATCGCCGCGATCTATGGGAGGCCATCGAAGCCGGGGACTACCCGGAATTTGAGCTTGGCCTGCAATTGATCCCCGAAGAGAATGAATTTGCTTTTGACTTCGACCTGCTCGATCCCACCAAGCTGATCCCCGAGGCGCTGGTGCCGGTGCAGCGGGTTGGCAGAATGGTCCTCAACCGCAACCCGGATAACTTCTTTGCCGAAAATGAACAGGCGGCCTTCCATCCCGGACATATCGTCCCGGGCATTGATTTCAGCAACGATCCGCTGCTGCAGGGGCGTCTCTTCTCTTACACCGATACGCAAATTAGCCGCCTGGGTGGGCCGAACTTCCATGAAATCCCCATCAACCGTCCGACCTGCCCGTATCATAATTTCCAGCGTGACGGGATGCACCGGATGGACATTGACACCAATCCGGCCAACTACGAGCCCAACTCGATTAACGACAACTGGCCGCGCGAGACGCCGCCTGCCGCCAAACGCGGTGGCTTTGAGTCCCTCGCCGAGCGCGTCGACGGCGAAAAAATCCGCCAGCGCAGCCCTTCGTTCGGCGAATATTACGCCCAGCCGCGTCTGTTCTGGCTGAGCCAGACGCCGATTGAACAGCATCATATTATCGATGGTTTCAGCTTCGAACTCAGCAAAGTGGTCCGCACCTGGATCCGCGAGCGGGTGGTCGACCATCTGGCCCACATTGATACTAAGCTTGCGGAAGCGGTTGGGGCGAACTTAGGGATCGAACTGAGCGACGATCAGCGCAACATTACCCTGCCCGCCCCGGTCAATGGCGTGGAGAAAGACCCCAGCCTCAGCCTCTACGCCGACACCGAAGGAGATGTGAAAGGTCGCGTGGTGGCAGTCCTGCTCAACGAACGCACCTCAGCGCAGGATCTGGTTCAGCTCCTGCAGGCGCTGCAGGCCCAGGGCGTGCACAGCAAGCTGCTCTACTCGCGAATGGGCGAAGTCATTGCCGACGATGGTTCTCCGCTGCCGATCGCCGGCACCTTCGCCGGCTCCCCGTCGCTGACGGTGGATGCGGTGGTGGTGCCCGGCGGCGACCTCAGCGCCCTGAGTCAGAGCGGTGACGCGCGCTATTACCTGCTGGAAGCCTATAAACATCTGAAGCCGATCCTGCTGGCAGGGGATGCGCGGCAGCTGACGTCCGTTCTGCAAGTCCCGACCCAAGGTGAAGAGGGGGTCATCGTCACCGATGCGCTCGACACGCCAGCGGCGGACAAACTGCTCGCCCTGATGACGGCCCACCGCGTGTGGTCGAGAAGCCCGAAAATCGCCGCTATTCCGGCGTAGTAAAAAGCCCGGCACGCTGTGCCGGGCTTGATTCACTTTCCCTTTCCCCCGTCGGGCTTACACGTCGCGGTAGGTTCCCAGACGATAACCCCGGTCGGCCACCGCCGCTTTCAGCGAGGCAGATGTCAGCACATCAAGCTCATCCAGTCGCGGATAGCAGTAGGCGCTGCCCATAATGATCCGATCGACATAAGCCGGATGACACATCACCTCCAGGGAGCGCTCCCCGCGGGCAATGGAGGCATCCAGCGTCTGCAGAAACAGTTCCTCAGAGACCGCTTCGCCGTAAAACTCGCTGCTGAAGCCGGCGCTGCTGCGCGCCGCCTGCTGGTCGAGCTCACTCTGCGCCGCCACCTGGCGGTCAATGCGTAACGCAATGCCCTTCTCGCGGGCAAAGGCCGCGACGATGGGATAAATCTGGGCGAACATATGCACATGGTGATGGCTGTCGATATGCGTCGGCTCATGGCCGAAGAGTTCGACAAAACGACGGTACTGACACGCCAGTTCGTGGGCGATCTCTTCCAGCGGCAGGCTATCTTCTTCCGCCTGCTGCCAGATCCATTTGCCCAGCCGGCCATCGCGGGTTAATCCCGGCATGGCCGACAGCGGCTCGCCCAGCGTCAGTACAAAGTGCATACCGACCGCCAGCTCCGGAGTACTGCGGCTCAGCTGGGCGGCGTGGTCAATGGCCGCGCCGTTGACCAGCGCGGTGGTCGATGTCACCACGCCGTTGCGACAGGCCTCGATAATGCCGTAGTTCTGCCCTTTACTGAGGCCGAAGTCGTCGGCATTGACGATCAATACGCGTTCCATTTGCTACTCCCGTTACGATTTTAGTTTTTCGATCGTCGCCGCAAAGTTCGGCAGCCATTTTTCATGCGCCAGAATCATCTCCCGCGCCAGCTGTTCGGCGTCACGATCGGAATGGATCAGCGGGCTTAAGTTCAGCGCCAACAGGACATCGTTCAGCTCACCGCTGATCGCCGCCTGGCTGGCCGCCACTTCGAACCCCTTGATGGTGTAGATAAGCCCTAACACCTTCTCATCGAAATGAGTAATGCGCGGCGTCGGCTTCGCGCCGTCGCGGCCTAAGGTGCAGCTCATCTCTACCGCCCAGTCCGCCGGGATATTATCGACATGACCATGATGCGGGATATTCACATAGTGCTCAGTCTGCTTGTCGTTATAGATGGCATTGATTACTTCGCAAGCGGCATCAGAGTAATAGGCCCCGCCGCGCTGCTCCAGCTCCTTCGGCTTAACGTTAAGATCCGGGTTTTTATACAGCTCGAACAGCTGTTTCTCCACCTTCTGCACCACCTGGGCGCGCGCACCGCCTTTGTAGTACTCGCCCATCTCAATCGCCAGCATCTCTTTTGGCTTAAAGTAGTAGAGCAGGTAAGAGCATGGGATCAGGCGCAGGGAGCGGATCAGCCCTTCGCTAAACGGCAGGTCGAAGATGTTTTTCACCGAGTTCGCGGTCAGACGGCCGGAGGCCACGCCGTCCAGCAGTTCATCGAAGCGCGAGACGCCGTTAACCAGCACGTCGCGGACGAACACCAGGTGGTTCAGACCAAACAGGTCGATATTCAGCTCATCGCTCGGGCTCAGCTGCAGCACGTCGGTGATGAACATCTTCATGCCGATAGGAATGTTGCACACGCCGATAAAGCGTTTGAAATTGGTGTGGCGATAGACCGCCTCGGTGACCATGCCCGCCGGGTTGGTGAAGTTGATGATCCATGCGTCGGGGCAAATTTCCTGCACATCTTTCACGATATCGAAAATCACCGGGATGGTGCGCAGTCCTTTAAACAACCCGCCCGCCCCGTTGGTCTCCTGACCCAGGTAGCCGTGACTCAGCGGGATGCGCTCATCTTTTTCACGCGCCTTCAGCTGGCCCACGCGCAGCTGGGTGGTGACGAAATCTGCGCCCTGCAGCGCTGCGCGGCGATCCAGCGTTTTATAGACTTTCATCGGCACGCCGGCTTTTTCCACCATCCGCTGGCACAGCGCGTGGATAATATCGAGCTTCTCCTGGCCCTCTTCGACGTCTACCAACCACAGTTCGCTTACCGGCAGTTCATGATAACGTTTCAGAAATCCTTCCAGTAATTCCGGGGTATAGCTGCTGCCGCCGCCAATAGTGACTACTTTTAATTTCTGGCTCATCTTTTTCTCCCTTAGGCGCTGCGCCTGGACGCAGGCCGCTCTCCGCAACAATGCGGACAGTTAACTTGAATGATTTTCGGTATAAACCTGGCGGCGAACGCCGCGCGGGTTTAATTAATACTGGTCAAATGTTTGCGATAACTGCTCGGCGTAAACGACGTCAGTTTTTTAAAGGTTTTAATAAACAAGCTCGGGCTGCTGTAACCTGATTCATACGCAATATCCGTCACCGAATAATTGGTAATTTCCAGCTGTTTTTTGGCAAAGTTGATACGGATATCATTAATTATCTGCATCGGCGTTTTACCATAATAGCGCTGGGTCGCCCGGGTTAAATATTCCTGCGTTTTTCCGGATAAGCGAACCATATTTTCGAGAGCGCCTTCACCGAATTTCAGCTTATCATGCATGGCTTCCACGGTATTTTTTAACCATTGCGGCGTCACGTCGGCAACCGGCTCTTCACGATAGTGGCGTAAACGGTTAATGACATAAAAGGAGACCAGCTCGATAAATTCGTCAAATTCCGTTTCGCGAAAATTGAGTGAGGCGATGACCGACTCAACGTAGCCGAGAAAAGCGCTCTGCACGGCGTAGACTTGCGAAGCCACCAGACCAAACGGCAGCAGCGGCAGGTAGTGTTTCTCAAAGAAGCGTCTGCTGATGCCGACGTTAAGGATGCGCGTCGCCCCGAACTCGTAAAAGCTCTGGTGGTGCGAGCCCATCGGGATAAAGACGAAATCCCCGCGCTCCAGCAGCACCCGTTTGCCATTGATCTCCTGGTAATAGCGCCCGGTTAACACCACGGTAAATTCGTAGTAATCATGCTGGTGAAGCCCGCTCACGCTTTCCGTTTTGTTATAGATGACCACATGAAAGTTCTTCCCGTTGAACAGCTGTTGTTCTCGGGCGGTACTGATCTCGGTGGTCATCATTCTGGGCTGCCTCATCGTCGCGATGGCCTATTGTACCTTCTCGTGCAGCTCAATCAATTCGGCCACCAGCTCACGAGCCAGCATGGAGGTCATCAGATGGTCCTGGGCATGCACCAGCACCAGGCTGACCTTCATTTTCCCTTCGCCCTCGTCGCTTTCGATAAGCTGGGTCTGCACGCGATGCGCCTCGCTGAGCGCCTGGCGCGACTGCTCCATCATCGCTTTCGCTGCGGCAAAGTCGCCCTGCTTCGCCTGCTTCAGCGCGCCATAGGCCAGGCTACGGGCTTGTCCGGAGTTGATAATCAGCCCCATCACTACCTCTTCGAGGTCATTTTCCGGGGTCTCTACCGCGTCGATGTTGTCCAGATCAAACATAATATTTCCCTCATTTATCAGGCGGTACGGGACGCTGCCCGTACCGCGCGGTATCAGAATTTCAGTGCGTTAGCGATGTCTTCTTCGCTCTCTTCCTGCTCGATAACGGTCTGCGCTTTATTCGACAGCACCACAAACGGCAGGTAGACCAGGGTAGCGACGCCAAGGTTGAACAGGGCCACCAGCAGGGCGGCAACGCTGCCGTTACTGTTAAAGAACGCTCCCAAACCGGTCGGCATAGTCCACGGCGCCAGGTTGGTCACCGGTGGGATAATCCCCAGGCTGTAGGCCGCCAGCGTAATGGCCGCCAGAATCGGCTGAACCAGCACGAACGGGATGAACATCACCGGGTTCATGATGATCGGCAGACCAAACAGAATCGGTTCGTTAATCTGGAAGATGCCTGACGGCAGCGCCAGCTTAGCAACCTGACGATGGTCAGCGCGGCGAGAAGCGATAAAGATGGCGATAATCAGACCCAGCGTCGCCCCGGAGCCACCCAGCAGGATGTAGGAGTCGAGCATCGGCTTAGCCCAGAAGTGGAACTGTTTGCCCGCTTCGATGGCCGCATCAACAGAGCCGTACTGGTTGTACAGCGCGATGTTTTCCAGCGCCCACGGCGTCATGATGCCGTTATCCAGGGCGGTAAGCGCCAGAGAACCGTGCACACCGAAGAACCACAGCAGAGAGTTAAAGATAACGTATGCCCAGCCAACCACGCTGCCCATCGCCGCCAGCGGCGTCGAGATAGAGTCCATGATGATCTGGTGGAAGTTGCTGCCATAGCTCGCCAGGGCCCACGAAATAATGCCGAAGATGGAGAGGATCAAGAAGCCCGGGATCAGCGCTGAGAAAGAGCGTGATACCGACCCCGGCACGCTGTCCGGCAGTCTAATCACCCAGTTGCGACGGATCACGAAGGTGAACAGTTCCGCAACGACCAGACCGATAATCATCCCGGAGATGATGTTCTGCCCGCCCAACCAGTTGGCGCCCACCGCATAGGCTTCGCCCACGCTATACGGGGTCACGGTCATGAAGGCCGCCACCGCCAGCAGGCCAGCTGCCATCGGGTCAACTTTGCGCTCTTCCGCCAACGCGGAGCCGATAAAGAACGGCGCCATTAGCGACATAATCCCGAGGGTGCCGTTATAGACGTTTCCGCCGATAGCCTTAAAGCCGTTTAAGGTTTCAATGGTGGAGGCATCCAGGCGAATGCCCATGGAATAAAAGAAAGAGCCTTCGCCGAAGCTCAGAAAAACGTTGTTAATTAACACAAACATGGCCCCGGCGAGGGTCAACGGCATTAATTTAATAAATCCATTTTTTATTGCATTAATATGCGGCTGCTTTCCTATTTTCACTGCAAAAGGAAGGAGTACCTTTTCAAGCGAATCGATCACTTTACTCATAGTCAATACCCTTAAAAGCCGCAATAAACTATTACGGCGATGATGTATGAAATTACTCTTTGACGGGAAAATAAACTCATTATTTTTTGACGTCCGGCAACAGGCAGCCGCCAGGCGTCAAAATACATCGAGTTTTAAAAGTTAAAATTATTGTGCTGCAGCTTTCTTAATAGCCGCGACGGCGGCTTTCAATACCCCTAAACCATCAACTTTGCCATAGAGAAGGGAGTCGATAACTTCAACCGGTTTATTCGGCAGCAGGCGCTGAATTTCCGGTAACATATACGCAATTTGTGGCCCTAATAATACTACGTCGGCTTCCGGCCCTTTTTCGCCCGCGAGGGTTTCGGGATAGGCTTCAATAATGACCGGGACTTCATATTTTTCCGCCTGCGCCCGCATTTTGGAGACCAGCAGTGACGTGGACATGCCTGCCGAGCAGAAGAGATAAATGTGTTTCTTTTCCATGAACGCTTCCTCAATGTGTGAGACCAGGGCCTTCAGTAACCGCTGAGAGCCGGTAAGACTGGTAACATCCGGTTAATTCTGTTTATGAGTTGAGTATACGGCAAGCTGAGCCGCCAGGATAATTCGCTGTTGAACAGAATTGTCTCTCATTGACCTCCGGTTTTGACTACCCTCACATTTTCATCCAAATAATTCGCGCAATTAAATAAGCATCATGACTCACAAAAAAGCCCGACCAGTGGTCGGGCTTACGTAGAAGTCAGTAAACAGTAGGAAGCTTACCTGGCGTTGCGCGGGTCGGTATCATACTCGGCGCAGGTCTGGTAGCCGGAGTTCATGACGTGACCCGTTTCGTCGAGGGCCACAAAGTAGGTTTCAACTTTACCATCTCGTTGACCGAGGATATAGGTCTGGCAGGTGCCGCGGGCATGGACCATGGTGACTTCCGTTGAAGGTTTGCCGGCGATCTGCATCACCTGCTGACGCGACATCCCTTTCTTCACATCTTTCACCACCGGCTGGGTAAACTGGTCTTTGGTACGATCGTAAGCGGTACAGCCCGCCAGTAAGGTTAACGCGACGGTGACGCCCAGTATTCCTGCTAAGCTTTTGTTCATTTTGGTTCCTCTTTTCTACTGTGTAACGATAAGCCTGGAATAAATAGTGTTATTTTTCAAGCCGAACAGCGAAATCATGTCAGGTTATGTTATTGCGTAAACAGGATTGATCTGCCGACGTCGGACGGCGGCGCAATGCGCGGTACAGCATCTATAATGAAAACCTATGTCATTGATTGCCTTCTTTTCCGGCAGTCAAAACCCCGGTCCTTGTCGTTTCAGCGGCAAAGAGGTAGCTTTAAGCCAACAGCTTGCCAAACAGATTCACTTTCGGAGGGCGCGATGACGCTACAACAAGAGATTATTCAGGCGCTGGGCGCTAAGCCGCAGATTGATGTCGCAGGCGAGATCCGCCGCAGCGTCGATTTCCTGAAGTCATACCTGCAGACCTACCCGTTTATTAAATCGCTGGTGCTGGGTATCAGCGGCGGTCAGGACTCCACCCTGACGGGAAAACTGTGCCAGATAGCGATTAACGAACTGCGTGCCGAAACCGGCGACAGTAGCCTGCAGTTTATCGCCGTCCGTTTACCCTATGGCGTGCAGGCTGATGAGCAGGACTGCCAGGACGCCATCGCATTTATCCAGCCTGACCGGGTGTTGACAGTCAATATTAAAGCTGCGGTGCTGGCCAGCGAACAGGCGCTGCGCGAAGCAGGCATCGAACTGAGCGACTTCGTTCGCGGAAATGAAAAAGCCCGTGAGCGAATGAAGGCCCAGTACAGCATCGCCGGAATGACCAAAGGAGTTGTGGTCGGTACCGACCATGCGGCGGAAGCGATTACCGGCTTTTTCACCAAATATGGCGACGGCGGCACCGACATCAACCCAATTTTCCGCCTGAACAAACGTCAGGGCAAACAGCTGCTGGCCCATCTCGGCTGCCCGGAACATCTGTATAAGAAGCTGCCCACCGCCGACCTGGAAGACGATCGCCCCTCCCTGCCGGATGAAGTGGCCCTGGGTGTCACCTACGAGAACATCGACGATTATCTGGAAGGCAAAACGCTGGACCCGAGCATTGCCAAAACGATCGAGGGCTGGTATCTGAAAACCGAACACAAGCGTCGGCCGCCGATCACCGTCTTTGACGATTTCTGGAAAAAATAGTCTCTCCCCCCGCCCCGGCCTGCGCCGGGGTTATTTTTTGTCCTTTTCGCCGCAAAAATGGCCTGCTATACTGGATAGATAGACAGTACCAGGAGTTATTGTGGCCAGAAAGCAATCAGCCCCGCGTCTCGAGTTTGAGGCGGCGGCGATCTATGAATATCCCGAACATCTTCGCCCGTGGCTGGAGGCGCTGCCGAAGCTGCCGGGCGTCTATCAGTTTTACGGCGACAGCGACACGATGCCGCTCTATATCGGTAAGAGCGTCAACCTCCGCAGCCGGGTGTTATCCCACCTGCGCACCCCTGAAGAGGCCGCGATGCTGCGTCAGTCGCGGCGTATCACCTGGCAGCGCACCGCTGGCGAGCTGGGAGCGCTGCTGCTGGAGGCGCGGTTGATTAAAGAGCAGCAGCCGCTGTTTAACAAGCGGCTACGGCGTAACAAGCAGCTCTGCGCCTGGCTACTTGCGGACGACCGGCCGCAGATTGTCTATGCCCGTGAGGTTGATTTCTCGCACCAGCAGCATCTCTATGGCCTGTTCGCCAACCGGCGAGCGGCGCTGCAGATGCTGCAGAGCCTCGCTGACGAACAGCGCCTCTGTTATGGCCTGCTTGGTCTGGAACCACTCAGCCGCGGCCGCGCCTGCTTTCGCTCCGCGCTGGGCCGCTGCGCCGGGGCCTGCTGTGGAAAGGAGAGCGTGGAGGCGCACAGAGAGCGCCTGCTGGCGCAGATGAGCAGACTGCAGCTGGTGTGCTGGCCGTGGGCGGGGCCCGTGGCGCTGGAGGAGCGCGGCTCGGACATGACGCAGTATCACGTCATTCATAACTGGCTGTGGCTGGGCGCCGTTGAATCGCTCGACCAGGCGGCGGAGTTGACCCGTCTGCCCGCCGGATTTGACCAGGATGGTTACAAGATCCTCTGTAAGCCTTTGCTCAGCGGAGACTATCCGCTGCATCCGCTTGGCTGAGAAGCCACCAATAAAAAACCGCCGGCCCTGCCCAACGCCTGATGGCATTATTGGGCAAGACCGGCGGTCTTGATTCAGTGCGCTACATTATTCAGCAGGTGCAGGCATTTTACCTGCCGGCGCGTTGCGTTCTGTCAGATGCTTCTCAAAATTAGCATTGAACTGTTTTTTCTGCTCTGGGGTCAGAATGTTGTAGATCTTGTTCTGCGTTTCCAGGCGGGACAGCGCCATCGCTTTATGCTGCGCTTCCATCTTATCGATCTGCGCTTCCGCCTTCGCCTTATCGAAGGTGTCGCTGGCGATCAGATCGTGCATCGCGCGGCGTTCTTCAAGGGACGGACGTTTCATATTTTCGCGCTGGCTCTTCATGATGTCGCGGATCTGCTGCTTCTGCGCATCGGTCAGGTTCAGGCCTTTAAACATCATGTCATGCTGACCCGGGCCGCCTTTATGATGCATCATCATCGGCTTGCTGTCGCTCGGCGCGGTGGTGGTTTCGGCGGCGTGTGCCAGGTTAGCCGCGCCCAGAGCCAGAGTAGAGGCAACAAACAGTGCAGTGAGTTTCTTCATCATTCAATCCTTACTTTATGTTATTCTTACGGCGCGTTGCCGTGTTGACGAGATTAACTTTACGACGTTAATCGTCAATTAGTCAGAGCAAGAGTAAAACAATGAAAGTGTAAAAAACAGTTTCTCGCCAATTATGGAGAAAATAAGGAATTTAGCCGAAGAATTGCAATAAAAAATAAATAACTTACTGTTTTGCAGAGCAATTATGGAGAGTATAAAGTAGGGAAGATTAAAAACAAAGCATTTTACCAGGAATAATCTGCAAATTTACACTGGAGCACGAAAAAATAAGATGGCGAAAAAAGACGCGCGCAATAAAGCAGGCCGCCCGGCGGACGGCTTGCCCTCAGGATAATTTCTCCAGCATCAGGCCGGCGCGCAGTCCTTTCGCCACCGTCGGGTTAGGAAACAGAACATACTCCGTCTCAGGCCCCACCACATACCGCGTCTCGCCCTCCTCCGCCAGCAGCGTGCCGGGTTCGAAGGGGGTGAAGTTCAGCGTCTGATCCGCCATATGCAAGCGGAAATCATCGCTATGGCGGGTTAGCTGCTGTACCACCCGGTAGCGCAGCGGCGCTGGGGCGTCGGCAATGGCCAGATCCCCCACCAGCAGCCGGGAGAGCGCCCGCTGGACGGCGGCAAACTGCGTCAGATCGTTTTCCCCCAACGGCAGCGCTTTGCCCAGCTCAAGGGTGCAGGCCAGCGCCGCGAACCGTTCGCAGCTGAAGTGGGTGAAGGTCCCGCCGGGCTGGCGATGAAACACCAGCGCCTCCAGCCCGGCGCCGCCCAGCCAGTGAAGAAAATCCTCCTCCCACGGCGTATCGCGGGCCGGGAGCACGCCGAAGCGCGGATGTAGCGACCCGCGGATCGCGGTATGCAGATCGAGGTGCCAGCGCGGACCATCGTGGTCGCGATAAAAGCGGGCCACCGCCTGCTCCAGCCGCTGCGCCCGCTGCGTCTCCTCACTGAGCGGAAACTGCCGCCAGCGCTCGCCAAACATGCGGTTCATATCGCTGTGCAGATAGCGCTTATTCGCCCGCAGCGCTGGTGGATTGCCGACGATCACCAGCAGCCGCCAGCGCAGCGGGAGCGCCTCCCGGACCAGTCGCTGCACCAGGTGGTCGACTATCTCCACCGGCGCCGTTTCGTTGCCATGAATGGCGCAGGAAAGTACCAGCCCGCGCTCGCAGCGCGCATGCGGCGTCAGCTCAAGGATCCCTTCCCCGAGCCAGTGCCAGCGGAAATGGGCCGTCTCGCCGTGAAAATGGTGGGGCAAACGCCCCGCCAGGGTTAATGCCAGAAAATGTTCCACCGCGCCCCCTTATTGCTGAAATGGATAAACCGAACCGAGCTGCAGGATCTGGGTCAACCGATCCAGCGCGTCGCGCCCTTCCCGCAGCAGCTGCGGGTCGGCGAGGTCGGCCTGGGTGAGACGATCGCGATAGTAGCGATCCACCCAGTCATTAAGGGTGGCAAACAGCGTATCGTTCATCAGGACGTGCGGATTGACCGCCTGATACTCCTCGGCCGTCAACACCACCCGCAGGCGCAGGCACGCCGGACCGCCGCCGTTGGCCATGCTCTCGCGCAGATCGAACACCCGCAGGTCGGCGATAGGGTTATCCCCGGCCAGCAGCTCATTGAGGTATTCCCAGACGCCGGCATGCTCCTGCGCTTCCTGAGGCAGGATAAGCGCCATGCTGCCATCCGCCCGGCTCACCAGCTGGCTGTTGAACAGATAGGTGGCAACCGCCTCTGCCACCGAGACCCGGCTGGCGGGAACCACCAGCGGCGTAAAACCCGGCACCCGCTGCGCCAGCTGCTGGAGAAGCGCGGTCTGGTCGGCAAAGGCCTGCTCATGGCAGAACAGGACCTGACGGTTGCTCACCGCGATGACGTCGTTATGAAAAACCCCCGTGTCGATCGCCGCCGGATGCTGGCGGGCGAAGATCAGCTGGCGGGGATTGACCTGATTGAGGCGCGCGACCGCCTGGCTGGCCTCAAGGGTTTGCCGCGCCGGATAGCGACGCGGCGCCTCCTCGCTCCCCCGGCGGCGGCCATAGACAAAGAGCTGGACGCCGGGAGCGCCATACTCGCCGCCGAGACGATTATGGTTCGCCGCCCCTTCGTCGCCAAACCAGGCCGAGGCGGGCAGCGCCGGGTGGATAGCAAATCGCGTGCGGTCGGGGAAAATCGCCTGCAGCAGCGCCTCTGTAGTCGGTGCTTCGCTGGCGCGGTGGAATTTATCCTGCAGATTCGCCACCGTCAGATGCACCAGGCCATCCAGCGAATCGGCGGAGGGACACACCGTCGCCGCGTTCGCCACCCACATCGCCGAGGCCGAACTCACCGCCGACAGCAGATCCGGCTCCTGCTGCGCCACCCGGGCCACCACCTGCTCATCGCTGCCGCTAAAGCCCAGCTGGCGCAGAAGCGGCACGTTGGGACGCTCCTGCGGCGGGATCACCGCCTGCGGGTAGCCAGCGTCGGCGAGGGCTTTCATTTTTTTCAGCCCCTGCTTGGCCGCCAGCTGCGGGTTAGACACCCGATAGCGATGCCGGGTGGAAGCCTCATTGCCAAAGGAGAGCCCGGCGTAGTGATGGGTTAGCCCGGGCAGACCGTCAAAGTTGACTTCGCGGGCGGTCATGACGCCTCCCCGGCCAGAAAGTCGAGCCCCGGGCTCAGGCTGGCGGGCAGCGTCAGGGTCGGCGATTCAAGGCTGGCCATCGGCCAGGCGCAATAATCGGCGGCATACCAGGCCCCCGGACGATGGTTACCGGACGCCCCGGTGCCGCCGAACGGCGCGGTACTCGCCGCCCCGGTCAGCGGTTTGTTCCAGTTAACTATCCCTGCCCGCGCCTCGAGCAGCAGTCGATCAAACTTCTCCCGTTCCGGAGAGATTAACCCACAGGAGAGGCCGAAGCGGGTGGCGTTGGCTAAGGCAATCGCCTCCTCGAAAGTGTCGTAGCGCCAGACCCCAAGCAGCGGGCCAAACACCTCTTCATCTTCGACATTGGCCACGTCGCTCATGTCGACAATCCCCGGCGTTAGCAGCGACGTCCCGGCCTGCAATAACCGCGGCTCCAGCAGGGTGACCGCGCCAGCGGCGACCCGCTGCAGCCAGGCCTGATGCACTTTCTGCGCGGCTTGTTCAGAGATAAGCCCGCCGAGAAACGGCTGCGGCTCGGCGTCCCACGCCGCCGGGATCAGCCGTTGGCTCACCGTCACCAGCCGGGAGAGGAAGGCATCGCCCGCCTCTCCGCGTCGGACCAGCAGACGCCGGGCGCAGGTGCAGCGCTGGCCAGCGGTAATAAAGGCGGACTGGATGGTCAGATGCACCGCGGCATCCACGTCCCGCGGATCGTCGACGATCAGCGGGTTATTGCCGCCCATCTCCAGCGCGAGGATCTTCTGCGGTTGCCCGGCCAGCTGGCGATGCAGATGAAAACCGGTGGTTGAGCTGCCGGTAAACAGCAGTCCGTCGATATCCGCCTGGCCGCTGAGCGCCTCGCCAGTTTCCCGACCGCCCTGCACCAGGTTGAGCACCCCGGCGGGCAGGCCGGCCTGCTGCCATAGTTTCACCACCGCTTCGCCGCTGCGCGGGGTGAGTTCGCTGGGTTTAAAGACCACGGTATTGCCCGCCAACAGCGCCGGCACGATGTGCCCGTTCGGCAGATGGCCGGGAAAGTTATAGGGGCCAAACACCGCCAGTACGCCGTGCGGCCGGTGACGCAGCGTGGCGGCGCCGTCGGGCAGGTCGCTGTGCTGTTCGCCGGTGCGGACGTGGTAGGCCTTCACCGAGATCGCCACCTTGTTGATCATCGCCGTCACTTCCCCGGCCGCCTCCCAGCGCGGCTTTCCGGTCTCGGCGCCGATAACCGCCGTCAGCTCCGCCTTACTGGCTTCCAGCAGAGCGGCAAACTTTTCAACGATCGCCTGACGGGCGGCAAACGGCAGCCGCGCCCAGGACGGGAACGCCTGGCGGGCAGCCGCCACCGCCTCGGCAACCTGCCCGGCATCCGCCGCCTCGCCCTGCCAGACAACCTTCAGGTTAACCGGATCCTGTTTACTGAAACCTGGCCCACGGCCGGGCCGCCACTCGCCGTTAATCCACAGACTCATGCAGTTTTCTCCTCAGGGATCAGGCGCACCATGCGCACCTGGTCGCCGGCATGACACTTCAGCATATCCAGTTCGCGGGCGCTGAGGGTCAGGGTGTCGCCATCCGGATCGGCATGCACCAGCAGAGCGCGGAACTGGTGATACTGTTCATTCGCCACCAGGCACAGCGGCCAGTCACCGGGCGAGGTTTCACCTGCCTTGGTGGTCACCAGACGGCTTTTGCGGATCGCCCGCACCCGGTCGATGTCGCACTCCAGAGTCGGGCCGCCGTCGAAAATATCGATGTAGTTCAGGTAGCGGAACCCCTCTTTCTCCAGCACCGTCCGGGCCGGGGCGGTCTGCGGATGAACCTTGCCGATCACCGCCTGTGCCTCAGGGGAAAGGAAATCGATATACAGCGGATGCTTGGGCATCAGGGCGGCAATGAAAGCCTTCTGTCCGGTGCCGCACAGGTAGTCGGCACGGGAAAACTCCATGGCGAAAAAGCGTTTGCCCAGGCTCTCCCAGAACGGCGAGTAGCCCTGCTCGTCAATCACCCCGCGCATCTCGGCGACCACCTTCTCATTGAAGCACTCGCGAAAGGCGGCCATAAATAAGAAGCGTGATTTCGACAGCAGATAGCCATTGCCCTCTTTGCGCCACTGCGGGTCGAGGAACAGGGTGCACAGCTCGCTGCTGCCGGTATGATCGTTGCTGAGAAACAGCGTCGGCAGCGCCTGATAGACGTTGAGCTCCTTCGAGGCATGGACCTGGGTGCCGACCCGGTAGTTATACCAGGGATCGTTGAGCCCCACCGCCACCTCGATCGCGCAGATGCCCACCACCGCGCCGCTTTCGCTCTCCTCCAGCACAAAGACATAGCCCTGCTCGCTTTTCGGTAGCTCGCCGCGCCAGGTCTGCTGCGAGCGGGCGATCCGCGCCGCGAGGGTCGCTTCATCCACCGGCAGCGAGGTCAGCCCGCCGCCGGTCTCCGCTGCCAGCTTCAGCAGCCCGGGCAAATCGCCCGGCTCCACTGGTCGAATAACCATCATGATGAGACTCCTGCCACGAAACGCGCGCAGGCCCGCTCGACGCGATCCAGCCCGCTGTTCACCTCTTCTTCACTGACGTTCAGCGCCGGCGCGAAACGCACCACGTTGGCGCCGGCGATCAGAATCATCACCCCCTCTTCCGCCGCCAGGTTACTGAGGGTTTTCGCCTTCCCGGCCCAGGCGTCGTTTAGCACGCAGCCGAGCAGCAGTCCCAGGCCGCGGATCTCCTTGAACAGGCCATAGCGGGCGTTAATTGCCTGCAGGCGTTCACAAAACCACTGGTGGCGCTGTCTGACGCCGGAGAGCACTTCCGGGGTGTTGACGATCGACAGCAGTTCGCCGGCCACCGCCCCGGCCAGCGGGTTACCGCCGTAGGTGGTGCCGTGGGTGCCGACGGTCATCACGCTGGCGCAGGCCTCTGTCGCCAGCAGCGCGCCAATGGGGAAACCACCGCCCAGCGCTTTGGCGGTGGTCAGCACATCGGGCGTCACGCCGTAGTGCATATAGGCATACAGCTCGCCGGTGCGCCCGACCCCGGTCTGCACTTCATCGAAAATCAGCAGGGCGTTGTGCTGGTCGCAAAGCTGACGCAGGCCGCGTAAAAACTCGACGCTGGCCGGCACCACGCCCCCTTCGCCCTGCACCGGCTCGACGATCACCGCGCAGGTCTGGTCATTGATTAAGGCCTTTGCCGACTCGAGATCGTTAAATACGGCATGCTGGATCTGCGGCGGCAGCGGGGCGAAATCCCGGGAATAGGCCGGCTGACCGCCCGCCGAGACGGTGAACAGCGTCCGCCCGTGGAAAGCGTTCTGAAAGGCGACGATGCCACTTTTCTCGCTGCCAAAGCGATCGTGGGCATATTTACGCGCCAGCTTGAGCGCTGCCTCATTGGCCTCGGCGCCGGAATTACAGAAGAAGACCCGGTCGGCGAAGGTAGCATCGATAAGCATTTTGGCCAGACGCAGGATCGGCTCATTGGTGTAGCCGTTGCCGGTATGCCAGAACTTGCCGGCCTGGTCGGTCAGGGCTTGCACCAGACGCGGATGGGCATGCCCCAGCGCGTTCACGGCGATGCCGCCGGCAAAATCGATATACTCTTTGCCCTGCTGATCCCACAGCCGTGACCCGGCGCCCCGCACCGGAATAAACGCCGCTGGCGCGTAGACCGGCATCATCCATTCATCAAAGTGGTTACGCGTAATTGACTGAGACATATCGACCTCTTCCGGTAAATTAAAAGTAGCAATAATGTTAATAAATATGAGTTATCACGCTGTAAATGTAGATTGCACGGTTCGTGCCAGCCAGCGATAAAAATGCATAAATCGGATGAGATAACGCAGAATCAATGGGTTACAGCCGAACGCTATTCACATAAAATGCATATTTAGTGAATAAGCATCCGACAAAGGGGGATAAACAGTGATTAAAGAAGATAAATTATGCAATGGTAAGATATAATTCTGTAATTGTGATCCTCTGCGAAATTTATCGTAGCTATTTGCCCTTTTTTGGCGCGGCATGCCCGCAAAAGGGGCACCCACGGCACGCTCATGCGCAGCGATTGGCAGAATGACGCATCCGGTGGCAGCCAGCCTGGCGAATTTCTGCTACCATCCCTGCACTATTCACCTTGCACAGTGGCAGCGACTATGAAATTCGTCTCTTTTAATATCAACGGCCTGCGTGCCCGCCCACACCAACTGGCCGCCATCGTCGAAAAACACCAGCCGGACGTGATTGGCCTGCAGGAAACCAAAGTTCACGACGACATGTTCCCTCTCGAAGAGGTCGCCAGGCTCGGCTATAACGTCTTTTATCACGGGCAGAAAGGCCATTATGGCGTCGCGCTGCTGACCAAAGAGACGCCGATTGCCGTCCGCCGCGGTTTCCCGGACGATGGCGAAGAGGCTCAGCGCCGCATCATTATGGCGGAGATCCCGTCGCCCTTCGGCAACGTCACAGTGATTAACGGCTATTTCCCGCAGGGTGAAAGCCGCGATCATGAAACCAAATTCCCGGCCAAAGCGGCGTTCTATCAGAATCTGCAGAACTATCTGGAGACCGAACTCAACAAAGAGAATCCGGTGCTGATCATGGGCGATATGAACATCAGTCCTACCGATCTGGACATCGGTATCGGTGAAGAGAACCGCAAACGCTGGCTGCGCACCGGCAAATGTTCCTTCCTGCCGGAAGAACGGGAATGGATGGACCGCCTGCTGGGCTGGGGCCTGGTGGATACCTGGCGTCAGGCTAACCCCGACAATCATGAGCATTTCTCGTGGTTTGATTACCGCTCCAAAGGCTTCGACGATAACCGTGGGCTGCGCATCGATCTGCTGCTGGCCAGCCAGCCTCTGGCGCAGCGCTGCGTGGAAACCGGGATCGATTACGAGATCCGCGGGATGGAAAAACCGTCCGACCACGCGCCGGTGTGGGCCACCTTCCGGCCATAATTCACGCCCTTCTCTCGCCTCCCGCTGTGCGGGGGGCAGAATTTCCTGAGCAAAATCAACAAAGCGACGGTAAACCATTGTGACGGTCGTCGGAACAGGATACTGTCGCGCGCACTTTTTGATGTCCACTGCGTCCAGACTGTACAGGAGCACCTCTCATGCAAAAGAAGCCGTCATCCGGCCATTGGTAAAGGGCTGGGACTTCTCGCGCTGGTGGCCACGCTGGCCGTTATCAGCCACCGCGTCGGTCTCCACGATCTGCTGACTCACCTGCATCTGCTTCAGGACACCCTCCGCCATCAGGGCGCCTGGGGATATCTGGTCTATGCTGCGCTGTTTATCATTGCCACCCTGTGTCTGATCCCCGGCAGCCTGCTGGTGATCGCCGGCGGGATGCTCTTCGGCCCGCTAACAGGCTCCTTGCTCTCGTTTGCCGCCGCCACCCTCGCCTCTTCGCTGTCGTTTTTAATCGCCCGCTGGCTTGGACGCGATCTGCTGCAGCGCTATGTCGGCCATACCACCGTCTTTCAGGCGATTGAGCGCGGTATCGCCCACAGCGGCTGCGATTTCCTGATCCTCACCCGCCTGGTGCCGCTCTTTCCCTACAATATTCAGAATTACGCCTACGGCCTGACGGCGATCCGCTTCTGGCCCTTTACCCTGATCTCGGTCGTGACCACCCTGCCGGGTCTGGTCATCTATTCGGTGATGGCCAGCGAACTGGCCCGCGAGGGGGTGACCCTCGCCTTCGCGCTCAAACTGAGCCTCGCCGGCGGGCTGCTGTTTGCCCTGGTGCAGATAGGTAAACGGTTTGCCCGCGCCTGTCGCGTGGCGGCGTGCAGTGAGGGGGTGCGCCATGACCCAACCTGATCGCCGTCACCTGCGCCGCGCCCGGCTGGCCCTTGCCGTCGTGGTCGCCGCCGCTCTGGCCGCCTGGCTGTGGTTCCCTGGCGGGCGTACCTTTCTGCAGCAGAGTCTGACGGCGTTAGCCTCCCTGGATCCTCAGCAGGTCAGAGGGTTTATCGCCGCCTGGGGGCCGCAGGCCGCGCTGGTCTCATTTGCGCTGATGATCCTCCAGGCGATCGTCGCTCCGCTGCCGGCTTTCCTGATTACCCTGGCGAACGCCGCCCTGTTCGGCGCCTTCTGGGGCGGGGCGCTGTCGTGGTTCAGCGCCATGGTCGGGGCCGGGCTCTGCTTCTGCATCGCCAGAGCGCTGGGGCGCGAAGTGGTGGAGAAACTCACCGGCCGCGCGGTGCTGCGCAGTGCCGACGGCTATTTCACCCGCTTTGGCCCGCAGACGATCCTGGTCTGCCGCCTGCTGCCGTTTGTCCCGTTTGACCCGGTCAGCTATGCCGCCGGACTAACCTCGCTGCGCTTCTGGCCCTTTATGCTGGCCACCGGCGTGGGCCAGCTCCCGGCGACTATCGTTTATTCCTGGGCCGGGAGTCTGCTCACCGGGGGCACCTTCTGGCTGGCCACCGGGCTTTCGCTGCTTTTTGCCCTGGCGGTGGTCATCTCTATCGCCAAAAATATTTACCGTGAACGTCATAAGAGATCGTCGCCATGAGCTTACCCCCGCTGGATTCTGTCCCCCTGATCCTTCGTCCGCAGGCCTGGCTGCACCGCCGGCATTACGGCCAGGTGCTGAGCCCCATTCGCTGGTGGGGACGGATCCCATGGCTGTTTTACCTGGTTTCGCTGTTCGTGGGCTATATTGAACGCCGCCGCTCGCCGCTGGATCCGGTGCTGCGCTCGCTGGTCAGCGCACGCATCGCCCAGCTGTGCCACTGCGAATTCTGTATCGATATAACCAGCATGACCCTCGCGGCGCGGAGCGGGAGCCAGGACAAGCTGCTGGCGGTCGCCGACTGGCGCAGCAGTACGCTGTTCAGCGAAAAAGAGCGCCTGGCGCTGGCCTATGCCGAAGCCGCCACCCAGACGCCGCCGGCGGTGGATGATGCCCTGCGTAGGGCGATGGCCGCGCATTTTGACGCCCGGGCGCTCACCGAGCTGACCGCCCTGATCGGCCTGCAAAATTTATCAGCGCGGTTCAATGCCGCGATGGCGATCCCGGCTCAGGGGTTGTGCCAGATACCCACCTCTTCCTCGCAGAATAAGGAGTAACGATGCGCCGTTTGCGTGATTACAGCCTCTGTCTGTGCCTGCTGCTGCTCTGGCCGCTGGCGGTTAATGCCGACGACAGCTGGCGGCAGATTCAGACGGAAGCCCGCGGACAGACCGTCTGGTTTAACGCCTGGGGCGGCGACCCGGCCGTCAATCGCTATCTGGCGTGGGTCAGCGAAGAGGTCAAACGCTATTACGCAATCGACCTGCGTATTGTGCCTGTCGCCGACGCCGCCGACGCAGTGAAACGCATCCAGACCGAGGCGCAGGCCGGTCGTCGCCAGGGCGGGTCAGTGGATCTGCTGTGGATCAACGGCGAAAACTTTCGCACGCTTAAACAGGCCAACTTGCTGCTCACCGGCTGGGCCGAATCGCTGCCCAACTGGCGCTATGTCGATCTGCAAAAGCCGGTACGGGAAGATTTTTCAGTCGCCACCGAGGGCGCGGAGTCGCCGTGGGGCAGCGCCCAGCTGACGTTTATCGCCCGCCGCGGACAAACGCCGCAGCCGCCCACCAGCCCGCAGGCGCTGCTGGCCTTCGCCAGAGCCCATCCGGGCAGCGTAACCTACCCGCGGCCGCCGGACTTCACCGGTACCGCCCTGCTGGAGCAACTGCTGATCGCGCTCACCGACCAGCCAGCCGCCCTGCGCCAGCCGCCGCAGCCGGCGACCTTCGCGGCGGTCACCGCCCCGCTGTGGCGCTATCTCGATGCGCTGCACCCGGCCCTGTGGCGGGCGGGCAAGGATTTCCCGGCGTCGCCGGCGCGGATGGACGCCATGCTCAACCAGGGCACCCTCCGCCTGTCGCTGACGTTTAACCCGCTGCACGCCCGGCAGAAAGCCGCCAGCGGCGAATTACCGACGGACAGCTCCAGCTTCGGCTTTACCGCGGGGACCCTCGGCAACGTCCATTTCGTTACCATCCCGGCTAACGCCCGCGCTGTCGCTGGCGCCAAAGTAGTGGCCAATTTCCTGCTCTCCCCTGAGGCGCAATTGCGCAAGGCCGATGCCGCCGTCTGGGGCGATCCGAGCGTACTGGATCCGCAGCGTCTGCCTGACGGCCAGCGCCAGGCGCTGGCGGCAGCCCTGCCGCAGGATCTGCCGCCGGTGCTTGCCGAGCCTCACGCGGCATGGGTTGACGCGCTGGAGCAGGAATGGCTGCGCCGCTACGGTACCCACTGATCCTGCTGGCCTGGGGGGCGATGGCGGCGATCTATCTGCCGCTGCTCCCCGCCGCCGGGGAACTGGTGGGCGCTGCGCGCTCCCCGGCCCACTGGCGGGCGCTGTTCGCCGACCCGCAGCTGGGCCAGGCGCTGGCCGCCACGCTCGTCTCCACGCTGTTGTCCGTCGGCGGCGCGCTGCTGATCGCCCTGACCATCGTCGCCGCCCTCTGGCCTTCGGCCCGCTGGCGGCGGCTGGCTTCCCGTCTGCCGCTGCTGCTGGCGGTGCCCCATCTCGCCCTGGCGACGGCGGCGCTGCT
Organism: Klebsiella sp. KPN54798; assembly: GCF_021184225.1. NCBI lineage: Bacteria > Pseudomonadati > Pseudomonadota > Gammaproteobacteria > Enterobacterales > Enterobacteriaceae > Klebsiella > Klebsiella sp. KPN54798. The sequence continues at coordinate 3,172,184 of NZ_CP089234.1, forward strand.
GCTGTTCGCCGAAGGGGGCTGGCTCTGGCAGCAGTTGCCGTTTCTGACGCCGCCGGTCGACCGGTACGGCATTGGGCTTGGCCTGACGATGGCCCTGAAAGAGAGCGCCTTTGTGCTGTGGGTGATCTATGGCCTGCTGGGAGAGAAACGCCTCGCCGACCAGGCGACCGCCCTGAAGAGCCTCGGCTACGGCCGCTGGCAGTGCCTGCGCTGGCTGGTGCTGCCCGCCCTGCTGCCCGCCCTCGGCATGGTGCTGCTGGCCACCACCGCCTGGAGCCTGTCGGCGGTAGACGTCGCCCTGGTGCTGGGGCCCGGCAATCCGCCCACCCTCGCCGTGCTGGCGTGGCAATGGTTAAGCCAGGGCGATGAGCTGCAGCAGGCCAAAGGGGCGCTGGCCAGCCTGCTGCTGATGGCGATCCTCGGCGGGCTGGCGCTGGTCGCCTGGGGCGGATGGCGGCTACAGCGCCAGTACCAGCCCGATCTGCACGGTGTTCGTCACCCGCATCCTCATGCCCTGCCCAGCCGCCTGCTGGCGGCGCTGCTGCCGCTGAGCGGTCTGCTGGGCGCGCTATTGCTGGCGGGGCTGGCGCGCTCGGCGCCGCCGCAGATGGATGCTCTGGGCAACAGCCTTGGGCTGGCGCTGGCGGCCTGCGCCCTCGGCGCGGCTGTCTGCCTGCTGTGGCTGGCCTGCGGCCCGGCGCGAGGCGATGGCTGGGTCTGGCTACCGCTGGTCCTGCCGGCCCTGCCGCTGGCCGACGGCCAGTACCGGTTGGCGCTGTATGCCTGGCTTGACGGTGACTGGTGGACCGTCCTGTGGGGCCATCTGCTGTGGGTGGTGCCCTGGATGCTGTTTATTTTGCGCCCGGCCTGGCGCCAGCGCGATCCGCGGCTGACGGTTGTCGCCCGCACGCTCGGCTGGGGATCGACGCGTATTTTCTGGTTGCTGACCCTGCCTTCGCTAACTCGCCCACTGCTGACCGCCCTGGCGGTGGGCTTCTCAGTGAGCATCGCGCAGTATCTGCCAACGCTATGGCTGGGGGCTGGCCGAATTCCGACGCTCACCAGCCAGGCGGTGGCGCTCAGCAGCGGCGGCGAGGCGCAGACGCTCGCCGCTCAGGCGCTGTGGCAATTATTGCTGCCGGCGGTATGCTTTACCCTAACGGCTCTGCTGGCCTGGCTGGCAGGCCGCTATCGACGAGGACTTCGCTAGTGCTAACCGTAAACCATCTGACTCTGAGCGTGAGACGCCAGCCGCTGCTGCGGGAGGTCGCCTTTTCGGTAGCCCCGGGGGAGGTGCTGACGCTGATGGGCCCCTCCGGTAGCGGGAAATCAACACTGTTTGCCTGGATGATTGGCGCCCTGTCCGGCGATTTTCGCGCCCGAGGCGAACTGTGGCTCAACAAACGGCGTTGCGATACGCTGCCGACAGAGCATCGGCGCATCGGCATTCTGTTTCAGGACCCGTTACTGTTCGACCATTTCAGCGTCGGGCAAAATTTACAGCTGGCGCTGCCGGAGAACGTGCGCGGCGAGGCGCGAAAAACCGCGGTGGAGGAAGCGCTTAGCCGCGCCGGGCTGGCGGGCTTCGCCCCGCGCGATCCGGCCACGCTCTCCGGCGGGCAGCGGGCGCGGGTGAGCCTGCTGCGCGCCCTGCTGGCGCGCCCCGAGGCGCTGCTGCTCGATGAACCCTTCAGCCGCCTGGATGCCAGCCTGCGCGCCGGGTTCCGCCGCTGGGTCTTTGAATAACTGGCCCGCCAGGCCATTCCGGCGATCCTGGTGACCCACGATCGCGAGGACTGCCCGCCGACGGGGCGCTGCCTGGCGATGGAGCGCTGGCAATGAAGGACAATAGCGTGCAAACCTGCGTTACCGCAAAGAAATCGGCGCCTGGCGAGCGGAGAATACGCCCTCCACTTTTTACCGTCGGGCATTTCGATGAAACGTGTTTCTCAATTGACCGCACTCGCCCTGCTCATGGGGCTTGCTGCTTCCACTACCTGCGCCGCTGAAACCATGCCAGCGCTCACTCTCTTCCACCTGCAACAGCAGCACGGCGTGGCCATCGACACCCGGCTCAGCGCTTATTACAACGGCTGGCCGCAGCGCGCCAACGGCCCGGAAGGCCATGAGCCGCAGGCCCTCAATCTTTCCGCCCGCTGGCTCGGCGCCATGAGCGACGATCAGCTGCGCGCCTGGGCTAAGCAGCACCAGCTCCAGTCCGATACCCCCATCGCGCTGTACGGCAGCCCGGAGGATAACGCCAGCGTCGCGGCGCGGCTGAAACAAACGGGTTTCACCCGGCTCAGCACCCTGAGCGATGCGCTGAGCCAGACCGACCGTCTGCAAAAGCTGCCGCACTTTGAACAGCTGGTCTACCCCCAGTGGCTGCACGACCTACAGCAAGGGAAAGCGGTCGCCGCCGCCCCGGCAGGCGACTGGAAAGTGTTTGAAGCCGCCTGGGGAGCGCCGAAGCTCTATCTGCTGAGCCATATCCCTGGCGCGGGCTATATCGATACCAATGAGGTGGAGAGCGAACCGCTGTGGAATAAAGTGTCCGACGCGCAGCTGAAGGCGATGCTGGCGAAGCACGGCATCCGGCATGACACCACGGTGATCCTCTATGGTCGCGACGTCTACGCCGCAGCGCGGGTGGCGCAGATCATGCTATACGCCGGGGTCAAAGACGTGCGCCTGCTTGACGGCGGCTGGCAGACCTGGTCCGACGCCGGGCTGCCGGTAGAGCGCGGCATGCCGCCGGCGCAGCAGCCGGCGCCTGATTTCGGCGCGCCGATCCCCGGCCAGCCGCAGCTGATGCTGGATACCGAACAAGCCCGCGGGCTGCTGCATCGTCAGGACGCCTCGCTGGTCAGCGTCCGCTCGTGGCCGGAGTTTATCGGCACCACCAGCGGCTACAGCTATATCAAGCCGAAGGGCGACATCGCTGGCGCCCGCTGGGGCCACGCCGGGAGCGACTCCACGCACATGGAGGATTTCCATAACCCGGACGGCACCATGCGCAGCGCCGACGATATCGCTGCCCTGTGGCGCCAGTGGAACATTCTGCCGAGCCAGCAAGTGGCGTTCTATTGCGGGACCGGCTGGCGGGCCTCGGAAACCTTTATGTATGCCCGCGCCATGGGCTGGCCGCACGTCGCGGTGTACGACGGCGGCTGGTACGAATGGAGCAGCAACCCGCACAATCCGGTGGCCCGCGGAGAGCGCGGCCCGGAAAGCAGTCAGTAACTCGCCCCGCCTCAGCGCGTCGCCCTTTGTCGGCGACGCGCGATACCCCGTTTACGCTGTGGTCGTTACCCGCTTTAAGGTCTGGTAGCCACTGCAGATGCGCGTCGCCGTCGTCAGCCAGCACAGCGCGCCAAACAGCCACGCCAGCCAGGCGAAATGCGCCGGAAACAGGCAGCCGAGGACAAACAGCAGGATGGTCTCCGTCCCCTCCGTCAGTCCCCCGAGATAGTACAGCGATTTATGGGCGTAGCCGGGATTGGCGATCTGGTGCCTGGCCGCCAGGGCGGCAAAAGCGAGAAAGCTGCTGCCGGTGCCGATAAAGGCAAACAGCAGCCAGCCGCCCGCCAGGGCATTGTTCAGCGGATCCGCCAGAATAAAGCCGAACGGCACCAGGGCGTAAAAGAGAAAATCCAGCGCAATATCGAGAAAGCCGCCCGCGTCCGTGAGCCCGCGCCGCCGCGCCAGAGCGCCGTCCAGGCCATCCAGCAGGCGGTTAAGGAGAATGGCCGCCAGCGCCGCGCCATACCACCCCAGCGCCAGAAAGGGCAGAGCCAGCACGCCGATGGCAAAACCAACCAGCGTCAGCCCGTCCGGTGAGATGCCGGGGCGGTCAAGGGCGCCGGCGACAGCGTTAAGCAGGGGTTTAAGGCGCGGATGCAGGTGGCTATCAAGCACGAAGGTCTCCAGCAGGGTTGGCGGTTGTCAGTTACGGTCTATGGCGGTGATAATAGGCCATATTCGTCTTATTAACCTTGATGCTTATGCTAAAAATGATTGATGTTGTCGCCGCCATTATTGAACAGGATGGCCAGATTCTGCTGGCGCAGCGTCCGCCCCACGCCGACCAGCCGGGGATGTGGGAGTTCGCCGGCGGCAAAGTGGAGCCGGGTGAAAACCAGCCGCAGGCGCTGGCCCGCGAACTGCAGGAGGAGATGGGCATCATCGCCCGCCCAGCTTGCTATATCGCTAGCCATCAGCGGGAGGTCTCCGGCCGCCGGATCCATCTGCACGCCTGGTGGGTGCCGCACTTTCAGGGCACGCCGCTGGCCCACTATCACACTCAGCTGCGCTGGTGCCTTCCCACAGAAGCGCTGGCCCTCGATCTCGCCCCGGCCGATATTCCTCTGCTGCACGCCTTTATCGCCCAGCGCCCCACCCTTTCCGTCCGCTGATCCGCCCGCCGCCTCGTCATCGCTTTTAGTTATGACGAGCGGGCAATTATAAATTTTGTTGTCGGCTCAATTTTTCCTTGCTTGCCTAAGGATTAGCGGTGTTATAGTCGGAAAATCGGTTTTTTCAAGGACCGAATCATAATAAATACATGCAACCACAACCATAAGGGGAACTGATATCTATGGATCAGACGTGCACTCTGGAAGGCTTTCTCACCCGCGTTCAACAGCGCGATCCTCATCAAACCGAATTTGCTCAAGCCGTCCGGGAGGTGATGACCACCCTGTGGCCTTTCCTTGAGGAAAATCCGCGCTATCGTCAGCTTGCTTTGCTGGAACGTCTGGTGGAACCGGAGCGCGTGATCCAGTTCCGCGTGGTGTGGGTGGACGACCGCAATCAGGTCCAGGTCAACCGCGCTTGGCGCGTGCAGTTCAACTCGGCCATCGGCCCGTATAAAGGCGGGATGCGTTTTCACCCGTCGGTTAACCTGTCGATTCTCAAATTCCTTGGCTTCGAGCAGACCTTCAAAAACGCCCTGACCACTCTGCCGATGGGCGGCGGGAAAGGCGGCAGCGATTTCGACCCTAAAGGCAAGAGCGATGGCGAAGTGATGCGTTTCTGCCAGGCGCTGATGACCGAACTCTATCGCCACCTTGGCCCGGATACCGACGTACCGGCGGGCGATATCGGCGTCGGCGGTCGCGAAGTCGGCTTTATGGCCGGAATGATGCGCAAGCTCTCCAACAACAGCGCCTGCGTCTTCACCGGTAAAGGACTCTCCTTTGGCGGCAGCTTGATCCGTCCGGAAGCCACTGGTTACGGCCTGATCTACTTCACCGAAGCGATGCTCAAACGTCACGGCCTCGGCTTCGAAGGCGCTCGCGTGGCGGTTTCCGGCTCCGGCAACGTCGCGCAATACGCCATTGAGAAAGCGATGGAGCTTGGCGCGCGGGTGGTGACGGCCTCCGACTCCAACGGCACCGTCGTTGACGAAGCGGGCTTCACCAAAGAAAAACTGGCCCGCCTGATCGACATTAAAGAGCGTGCCCACGGCCGCGTGGCCGATTACGCCCGCGAATTTGGCCTCACCTATCTTGAAGGCCAGCAGCCGTGGTCAGTGCCGGTGGATATTGCCCTGCCTTGCGCGACCCAGAACGAACTGGACGTCGATGCCGCCCGCCAGCTGATTGCCAATGGCGTCAAGGCCGTGGCGGAAGGCGCCAACATGCCGACCACCATCGCCGCAACCGACCTGTTCCTGGAAGCTGGCGTGCTGTTTGCCCCGGGCAAAGCGGCCAACGCCGGCGGCGTGGCGACTTCCGGTCTGGAGATGGCGCAGAACGCCGCGCGCATGGGCTGGAAAGCGGAAAAAGTGGATGCCCGTCTGCATCACATCATGCTGGATATCCACCACGCTTGCGTGCAGTACGGCGGCGAAGCGAAGCAGACCAACTACGTGCGCGGCGCGAATATCGCCGGTTTCGTGAAGGTTGCGGATGCCATGCTGGCCCAGGGCGTGATTTAACCACCCCTAACTCCATCCCGGCGGCAGCCCGCCGGGATGCGTCTCACGACGTCATCGTGATCACAACTTTCCCCAGATGCTGACCACTGTCCAGACAGGCATGGGCCTCGGCAATCTCCGCCATCGGGTAGCTGGCGTAGATCAGCGGCTTGCATTTCCCTGCCTCAAGCAGCGGCCAGACGTGGCGGCGCAGCGCCTCGGCAATCTGCTGTTTCTCCGCCGCCGTCCGGCCGCGCATGGTCGAGCCGGTGACGGTGGCTCGCTTGAGCATCAGAGTCTGAATATCAACCTCATGAGCGATTCGCCCGCCCATAAAGCCGATGATGACCAGTCGTCCATCCTTTTTCAGTAGCCCAAGGTTGCGGTTAAAGTAAGGGCCGCCAACAATATCCAGAATGACGTCCACCCCTTCATCGTTGGTCAGCTGGCCGATTTTCTCGGCAAAATCATCTGTTTTGTAGTTAATCGCCGTAGCATAGGGACGTAGCGCAGCAATTTTTTCGTCCTGGCCGACGGTGGCATAGACGGTCATCCCCAGCGCGTGGCACAGCTGGACCGCGGTGGTGCCAATCCCGCTGGCGCCGCCGTGGACCAGAATGCTTTCGCCAGGCTGCAGCTTACCCAGCTGGAAGACGTTCGCCCAGACGGTGAAGAAGGTTTCCGGAATGGCGGCCGCTTCGCTAAAGCTGAGGCCCGCCGGGATCGGCAACGTCTGGCCTGCCGGCACGGCGCAGTATTCGGCATAGCCGCCGCCGTTGGTCAGCGCGCAAACGCGATCGCCGGGCATAAACGCTGTGACCTGCGCGCCGACCTTAACAACCACGCCCGCCACCTCCAGGCCGGGCACGGGGGTGACGCCCTCAGGCATGGGATACAGACCCTGGCGCTGCAGAATATCCGGCCGGTTGACGCCCGCCGCCTTCACCTCAATGAGCACCTCATGCTCCCCGATGGTGGGGATCTCCCCTTCGCGGATCTGCAATACCTCCGGGCCGCCCGGTTGGCTGATAGCAATATATTTCACGGGTCCTCCTTATCGCCTGTGAGAGAAATGGGGCATCGGCATCAGGAAAAGCGCAGCGGGCATCCCCTGCTCAGGGGCCCCGCGTCCAGGCTCTTCCCGGCTGTTTAGTGTAGACCATTGGCCTGACTGGCGGAGAAGCGGTGGCCGCGGGGTAACGCATCCTCGCGACCACCGGCGGGTTACTGCGGCGGCGGCGCGGTATCGTCTGCCGCTTTTTTGCCTTTCGGCTTCCCTTTACCTTTGCTGAACGACTTCTTCGCCCCGCCCGGCGCCACCAGGCCGCGGAACTGACGCACCGGCGTGCTGCGCGCCTGATCGATCAGTTGATACAGCGTCCCCACCAGCGGCTGCATAAAGTCCTGATAGCGGCACTGTTTCTCGCTGATCTGCGTCAACACCGACTCCCAGTGGGCGGTCATGTCCGGTCGCCCGGCCATCTCCGGCAGGGAATGAATGAGCGCCCTGCCGGCCTCCGAGGAGTGGATATAGCGCCCCTTTTTGCTCAGGAAACCACGCTTGAACAGCAGCTCGATAATCCCTGCGCGGGTAGCTTCCGTGCCGAGGCCGTCGGTGGCGCGGAGGATCTTCTTCAGATCTTTATCCTGCACGAAGCGGGCAATCCCGGTCATCGCCGACAGCAGCGTGGCGTCGGTAAAGTGGCGCGGCGGCTGGGTCTGACGCTCCACCACCTCGCCCCTCTCGCACAGCAGTTCATCGCCTTTGGCCACCACCGGCAGCGGCGTGCCGTCGTTCTCTTCATCGCGCTCTTTGCTGCCAAGCAGCGTCCGCCAGCCCGCCTCGGCCAGAAAACGCGCCTTGGCGACAAACTTGCCGTTGGCGATCTCAAGATCAATCTGGCATTTGCGGAACACTGCGTCAGGGCAGAACTGCATCAGATACTGGCGGGCGATCAGGGTGTACACCTTCGCTTCGTTATCGGTGAGCTTCACCTGGCTGCTGCGGGCGGTTGGGATAATCGCATGGTGCGCGTCGACCTTTTTATCATCCCAGCAGCGGTTGCGGATCTCCGGATCCACTACCGGCTGCGGCAGCAGGTCCGCCGCATGGACGGCAATCGCATTCAACACCGCATGGCGGCCAGCGAAGTGCTCTTCCGGCAGATAGCGGCTGTCCGAACGCGGATAGGTGATGAGTTTGTGGGTTTCGTACAGCTTCTGGCAGATATCCAGCACGTTCTGCGCGCTGAAGCCGAAACGTTTGGCCGCCTCAATCTGCAGCGCCGACAGCGAGAACGGCAGCGGCGCGGGTTCGGAATCGCGCTTATCGTTATAGCCGGTCACGATTGCCGGCTGGCCTTCGATGCGCTTAACCACATGCTCGGCCAGCGGACGATGCAGCAGGCGCCCTTCTTCATCCTGGTAAGGTTCGCAGGCTTCGCTCGGCACCCAGGTGGCGACAAAACGCTCCTCCTGCGGCGTGACGATATGCGCCTTCACGTCGAAGAAATCTTTGGCGACGAAATTTTCAATCTCTTCATCGCGACGGACCACCAGGCCAAGTACCGGGGTCTGCACCCGCCCCACCGAGAGCACCCCCTGATAGCCGGCGTTGCGCCCCAGCAGGGTGTAGGCGCGGGTCATATTGATGCCGTACAGCCAGTCGGCGCGGGCCCGCGCCAGCGCCGACACGCAGAGCGGCACGAACTCGCTGTTGGCGCGCAGACGGTTGATCGCCCGCTCCACCGCCTGCGGGTTGAGATCGTTAATCAGACAGCGCTGCACCTGCTGACGCTTCTCCGGCGCCAGCTGCAGGTAGTCGAGTACTTCGTCCACCAGCAGCTGCCCTTCTCTGTCCGGGTCGCCGGCGTGGATAACCTCCTCGGCGTCGCCGAGCAGGCGCTTGATGACATTCAGCTGTTTGGTGACCGAGGGCTTTGGCTGCAGCTGCCATTTCTCCGGCACAATCGGCAGATCGTTGAGATTCCACCGGGCATAGCGGCTGTCGTAGATGTCCGGCTGCGCCTGCTCCAGCAGGTGGCCGATACACCAGGTGACCACCTGCCCGTTGCCGCACTCAATATAGCCATCGCCTTTGCGGTGCGGTTTAGGCAACACATCGGCGATAGCCCGACCGAGACTCGGTTTTTCTGCAATAAACAACCGCATCGAATCAACGGATCTCGATCATGGGTCGCCCGCCGCGGGCGGTCACCAGCTCGCCGATGGCGGCCAGCTTAATGCCGAACTCCGCCGCGGCGGCCTGAACTTCCGCCTCCGCCTCCGGGGTCACCGCCAGCAGCAGACCGCCGGAGGTCTGCGGATCGCACAGCAGATCCCGCCACTCCGTCGGCATCTCGCCCATGAGATGGCCGTAGCTGGCAAAGTTGCGCCCGGTGCCGCCCGGCACCGCGCCGGCGGCGATATAGTCCTCCACCCCCGGCAGTTTCGGGATATCGGCATAGCGCAGCTGCGCCTGCACGCCGGCCCCGCGGCACACCTCGCTGAGGTGGCCGAGCAGGCCAAAGCCGGTGACGTCGGTCATCGCCTTCACCCCGTCGATGGCGGCAAACGCGGCGCCGGCGAGGTTCATCTGGCACATGGTCTCCGTCGCCAGTCCCTGATGCTCTGGCTTGAGCAGCGATTTTTTCTCCGCGGTGGTCAGTACGCCGATCCCCAGCGGTTTAGTAAGATACAGTTTGCAACCCGCCTGGGCGGTGCTGTTTTTCTTGATGCGCTCGGTGGGCACCACGCCGGTGACCGCCAGACCGAAGATCGGCTCCGGGGCGTCAATGGAGTGGCCGCCCGCCAGCGCGATCCCCGCCTGCTGGCAGGCAAAGCGCCCGCCCTCCACCACTTCGCGAGCGATTTCCGGCGCCAGGGTGTTGATCGGCCAGCCGAGGATGGCAATCGCCATAATCGGTTTCCCGCCCATAGCGAAAATATCGCTGATGGCGTTGGTGGCGGCGATACGGCCAAAGTCGAACGGGTTATCGACAATCGGCATAAAGAAATCGGTGGTGCTGACGATCGAGGTGCCATTACCGAGATCGTAAACGGCGGCATCATCGCTGGTTTCGTTGCCGACAAGCAGGTTTGGGTCGACAAACTTCGCCTGCTCGCTATGCAGGATAGTTTCCAGCACTTTCGGGGAAATTTTACAACCACAACCGGCTCCGTGGCTGTATTGCGTTAAACGAATGGCTTGCTCGCTCATGGACATCTCCTGTCATTGCAATCCCGCTATGTTAGCGCCCAAACGCCAGGGTGGTAAGTACGACAGTCTGAAATCGCGTATGGTTGCTCATTAAGCAGACAAAAAGCCGTTTTTGCGAGACACGGCAATTTTTTCCCGACCATTTTCACTTTTACTTAAAGATGACAGAAATGTGACAGCACAGGACTGTCTTCTCTGGAATGATTATGACGTAAGGAAATTCTAATGAAAAAGCGTGTTCTTGCCCTTTGCCTGGCCAGTTTCTTCTCCGTTAACGCCTTTGCTCTGGTTCCCCCCGGGAACGATGTCACCACCAAGCCCGATCTCTACTATCTGACCAATGCCCAGGCCATCGACAGCCTGGCGCTGTTGCCACCACCGCCGGCGGTGGGCAGTATCGCATTTTTAAACGATCAGGCGATGTATGAGCAAGGACGTCTGCTGCGCAATACCGAGCGCGGGAAGCTGGCGGCAGAGGATGCCAACCTCAGCGCGGGCGGCGTGGCCAACGCCTTCTCCAGCGCCTTTGGTTCGCCGATTACCGAGAAAGACGCGCCGCAGCTTCACAAACTGCTGACCAATATGATTGAAGACGCCGGCGACCTGGCGACCCGCAGCGCGAAAGAGAAATACATGCGCATTCGCCCGTTTGCGTTCTATGGCGTCTCCACCTGCAACACCACCGAACAGGACAAGCTGGCGAAAAACGGCTCTTACCCGTCCGGGCATACCTCTATCGGCTGGGCCACCGCCCTGGTGCTGGCGGAGATCAACCCGCAGCGGCAAAACGAAATTTTGAAGCGCGGCTATGAGCTCGGCGAGAGCCGGGTGATCTGCGGCTATCACTGGCAGAGCGATGTCGATGCGGCGCGCATCGTCGGCTCCGCGGTGGTCGCTACGCTGCACACCAACCCGGCCTTCCAGCAGCAGTTGCAGAAAGCCAAAGATGAATTCGCGAAAAGGGAGAAGTAACGTCATCGCCGTTGCATTCCCGGATGCGGCGCCTGGCGCGCCTTGTCCGGGCTACAAAAACCGCGATTGATTCGAATGGTAGGGGTTGTAGGCCGGGTCAGGCGCGAGCCGCCACCCGACATAGATGCGGCTCCGAGCCTGCTGCCATCGCCCGGCGGCGCTGCGCTTGCGCGGCCAGCAGGACGGTCCCCTCTCCCTCCGGGAGAGGGCCAGGGTGAGGGGAAGCACTGCAGTGTGGTTGTTTATGTTATCTGTGGCTTCAGCGTAGTTTGCGCTCCCGGTTAATCGTCTGCGTTATGTCACTCATGGCGCCGGGAGCGCACAGGGGGCGGCCAGTCGCCGCCGCCCCCTGTACCCCCGGGCTCCGGCCAGCAAAATCGCCGCTGCGCGGTCCCTTCGACTTATCCCTGCAGGCTTCGGGTCGGGCCGAGGCAGCGTCCCTGCAAAACACGGCCCTCAGCCCGCATCCATGCGGGCTGCCCCGGCCTGCCGGGAACGTCTCAGCGATGTTGAGGCCGTCAGCACCGGCAGTTTCAGCAAGAAAAGTGAATAAATTAACGACAGGTCGTACGAACGTAGGCCGGGTAAGGCGACAGCCGCCGCCCGGCACAAAATCGGCTCTGTGCCCGCTGTCCTTGCCCGGCGGCGCTGCGCTTGCGCGGGCCTACAGACAATCAGAGCCGGATGCGTTGGCCGGGTAAGGCGCAGCCGCCACCCGGCATAATAAGCACCGACTCAGAATCGCGTCACAAACGGCGCAGTATCCGGCAGGGCAATGGCGGTTGAGGCTTTTAGCTGCGGCGTCCCCAGATAGAGGAAGCCGACAATTTTATCCTGTTCGCGGCACTCGAAGCCGGCCCGCACCACCGGACTCTCGGTCAATGCTCCGCTGCGCCAGATACCGTTGAATCCCTGAGCCAGGGCCGCCATCTGCATCGCCATCACCGCGCAGCCAGCGGACATCTCCTGCTCCCAGCGCGGCACCTTAGGGTGGTCTTCACAGCGCGCGACCACGGTAATAATCAGCGGCGCGCGGAACGGCGCATTGCGGGCTTTCTCAATTCCCTTCTCATCCTGGCCGGCCTCTCTGGCCCCTTTTTCCAGCAACTGGCTGAAGCGCTCGCGGCCGTCATCGGCGATAATAAAGAAGCGCCACGGCTGCAGGGTGCCATGATCCGGGGCGCGCAGCCCGGCGCGCAGAATGTTTTCCAGCTGTTCGCCCGCCGGGGCAGGTTCCGCCAGGCGGGAAGCGCTGCGGCGATTAAGCAGTAGATCGAGAGCATCCATCTGTATAACTCCTGTGATGTCATTTTTCATAAAATTAACATGCACAAGGATTTTGTTACAGCGCGGTCGGTGATTCCTGCTGACAACCGACGGCTCACTCTTTAGGATAGCCAGACGCGGCGGCCCCTGCGGCCTGCCCTTTTTAGATAACGTTAGGGAGAAGACATGCGAACCCTTTGGCGACTGATTGCCAGCTTTTTTAAATGGACGTGGCGGATACTCAACTTTATTCGCAAACTGGCCCTCAATGCGATCTTCCTGGTGCTGGTGCTGGTGTGTATCGGCATCTGGAGCCAGTTCAGCAGTACCACCAGCGAACATGCCGTGCGCGGCGCGCTGTTGCTGGATATTACCGGCGTGGTGGTGGATAAACCATCCGCCAGCAGCAAGCTCGGCGTGATTGGCCGCCAGCTGTTTGGCGCCAGCTCGGACCGTCTGCAGGAGAATTCCCTGTTCGATATCGTGCAGACCATTCGCCAGGCGAAGGATGACCGCAATATCACCGGTATTGTGCTGGATTTGAAAAACTTCGTCGGCGGCGACCAGCCATCCATGCAGTACATCGGCAAAGCGCTGCGCGAATTCCGCGATAGCGGCAAACCGGTGTATGCCGTCGGCAGCAGCTACAGCCAGGGCCAGTACTACCTGGCGAGCTTCGCCAACAAAATCTGGCTCTCGCCGCAGGGCGAGGTAGACCTGCACGGCTTCGCTACCAACGGGCTATATTACAAATCGCTGCTGGATAAGCTGAAGGTCTCCACCCATGTCTTCCGCGTCGGCACCTATAAATCCGCCGTCGAACCATTCATCCGCGATGATATGTCCCCTGCCGCCCGCGAAGCGGATAGCCGCTGGATTGGCGAACTGTGGCAGAACTACCTCAACACCATTGCCGCCAACCGCCAGATCACCGCCCAGCAGCTCTTCCCGGGCGCCCAGGGCATTATCGATGGCCTGCGTAAGGTGGGCGGCGATACGGCGAAATATGCGCTGGACAATAAGCTGGTGGATGAGCTGGCGACCTCCACGGAAGTGGAAAAGGCGCTGACCAAACAGTTTGGCTGGAGCAAAGCGGATAACAATTACCGGGCAATCAGCTATTACGACTACAACGTGAAGACGCCGTCTGATCAGGGTTCCGCCATCGCGGTAATCTTCGCCAACGGCGCCATCATGGACGGTGAAGAGACCCCGGGCAACGTCGGCGGCGACACCACCGCAGCGCAAATTCGCGATGCGCGCCTCGATCCGAAAATTAAGGCCATCGTTCTGCGCGTAAACAGCCCGGGCGGCAGCGTAACCGCTTCGGAAATCATTCGTGAAGAGCTGGCGGCAGCCAAAGCCGCCGGTAAACCGGTAGTGGTCTCGATGGGCGGCATGGCGGCGTCCGGCGGCTACTGGATCTCCACCCCAGCGGATTACATCGTGGCGAACCCAAGCACCCTCACCGGCTCCATTGGCATCTTTGGGGTGATCAACACCGTGGAAAATACCCTCGGGTCGATTGGCGTCCACACCGACGGCGTCGCCACGTCGCCGCTGGCGGATGTCTCCAGCACCAAAGCGCTGCCGCCGGAAGTGCAGCAGCTGATGCAGTTGAGCATTGAGAATGGCTATCAGCGCTTTATCACCCTGGTGGCTAACGCCCGCAAGAGCACGCCGGAGAAAATCGATCAGATTGCCCAGGGCCACGTCTGGACCGGGGAAGATGCCAAAGCCAACGGCCTGGTCGACAGCCTCGGCGACTTCGACGACGCGGTGGCCAAAGCCGCCGAGCTGGCGAAGCTGAAAACCTGGCACCTCAACTACTATCAGGAAGAGCCGACCTTCTTCTCGATGGTGCTGGACAGCCTGACCGGCTCGGTACGCGCCTCGCTGCCGGCGGCCATTCAGGCCTGGCTGCCTGCGCCGGTCGCCGCGGCGGCCGAGACGGTGAAAGCGGAGAGCGACAAGCTGGCGGCGTTTAACGACCCGCAGAATCGCTATGCCTTCTGCCTGACCTGCGCTAACATCCGTTAATACGCAGCGGCTGCCCCGTCTCCCGGGGCAGCCTTTTTCCCTCTCCTGCCAACACTGCCACAAAGCCCGCGACCGACGCTGTATTTTTTCCTGCGTCTCTTTATACTGCGCCTGTCTACGACCAACCTAAGCGATGCTATGCAAAAAAAATCGATTTACGTTGCCTACACCGGTGGGACCATCGGTATGCAGCGCTCTGAACACGGCTATGTACCCGTTTCCGGCCATCTGCAGCGTCAGCTGGCGCTGATGCCGGAGTTCCATCGTCCGGAGATGCCGGACTTCACGATCCATGAATACCATCCGCTGATGGATTCATCCGATATGACCCCCGAGGACTGGCAGCATATCGCCGACGATATCCGCAGCCATTATGAGGAGTATGATGGCTTTGTGATCCTCCACGGAACCGACACCATGGCGTTTACCGCCTCGGCGCTGTCGTTCATGCTGGAAAACCTTGGTAAGCCGGTCATTGTGACAGGGTCACAAATCCCGCTGGCCGAGCTGCGTTCCGATGGTCAGATTAACCTGCTCAACGCCCTGTACGTCGCCGCCAACTATCCGATTAACGAAGTGGCGCTGTTCTTCAACAATCGACTGTTCCGCGGCAACCGCACCACCAAAGCCCATGCCGACGGCTTCGACGCTTTCGCCTCGCCAAACCTTGCCCCGCTGCTGGAGGCCGGGATCCATATTCGCCGTCTCGGTACTCCGCCGGCGCCGCAGGGTAGCGGAGAGCTTATCGTGCACCCCATCACTCCGCAGCCGATTGGCGTGGTGACGATTTACCCCGGCATCTCCGCCGACGTGGTGCGTAATTTTCTGCGCCAACCGGTGAAAGCGCTGATCCTCCGCTCCTATGGCGTCGGCAATGCCCCACAGAATGGCGAATTTATTCAGGTGCTGGCGGAAGCCAGCCAGCGCGGTATTGTGGTGGTCAATCTGACGCAGTGCATGTCCGGAAAGGTGAACATGGGCGGCTATGCCACCGGCAACGCCCTCGCCCAGGCGGGGGTCATCAGTGGTTTCGATATGACGGTGGAAGCGACGCTGACCAAGCTACACTATCTGCTTAGCCAGCAGCTGGACGTTGACGCCATTCGCGCGGCGATGCAGCAAAATCTGCGTGGCGAACTCACCCCCGACGAGGCTTAAGGAGGACGTATGGCACATCGAGCGCTGTTACTGGTTGATTTGCAGAACGACTTTTGCGCCGGCGGCGCGCTGGCCGTTCCTGAAGGCGACAGTACCGTCGACGTAGCCAATGCGCTTATCGACTGGAGCCTGGCGCGCGGCGAGCCCATCGTCGCCAGCCAGGACTGGCATCCGGCGGATCACGGCAGTTTCGCCAGCCAGCACCAGGTGGAACCCTACACCGAGGGCGAGCTGGACGGCCTGGCGCAAACTTTCTGGCCGGATCACTGCGTGCAGCACAGCGAAGGCGCGGCGCTGCATCCGCTGCTCAAGCAGCAGGCGATCGCCGCTGTGTTCCACAAAGGGCAAAACCGGATCATCGACAGCTATAGCGCTTTCTTTGACAACGGTCACCGGCAGAAAACCGAACTGGACGGCTGGCTGCGTGGTCAGGGGATCGTGGAGCTGACCGTTCTCGGCCTCGCCACCGATTACTGCGTTAAGTTCACCGTGCTGGATGCCCTGGCGCTGGGCTACGCGGTCAACGTCATCACCGACGGCTGTCGCGGCGTAAATCTGCAGCCGCAGGACAGCAGCCAGGCGTTTATGGAGATGGCCGCCGCGGGCGCCACGCTCTATACCCTCGACGACTGGCGGGAAACTCAGGCCTGATCCCTTCCCCCCGGCGCCCTCGCGCCGGGTCTTCTTCTGCCGCCTCGCTATTGTCCATAAATTGAACTCTCTCGCAGTTTCAACAGGTTATTGCTGCTAGTCTGGCAAGGCTGTTTTTTCGCCACGCCATTTCCGTGGCGTGGTTATTTTTATGTCAAAGAGGAACCACTATGAAACGTTTGCCCTTGCTGGCAGCTTTGCCCTTGCTTTGCGCTTCCGCGCTCTCTGCCCAACCGCTGATGTCCGTCGGCTATTTTAACGGCGGCGGCGACGTCACCGCCGGGCCGGGCGGTGATATCGATAAGCTGGACGTCCGGCAGATCACCCATCTCAACTACTCGTTTGGCCTTATCTATAACGATGAAAAAGACGAGACCAATGCGGCCCTGAAGGATCCTGCTCATCTGCACGAGATCTGGCTGTCGCCGAAGGTGCAGGCGGATCTGCAAAAGCTCCCCGCCCTGCGTAAACAGAATCCGGACCTCAAAGTCCTGCTGTCGGTCGGCGGCTGGGGCGCGCGTGGTTTCTCCGGCGCGGCGGCGACCGCAGAAAGTCGCGCCGTCTTTATTCGTTCCGCGCAGAAAATCATCCAGCAATATGGTCTGGACGGCATTGACCTCGACTGGGAGTTTCCGGTCAACGGCGCCTGGGGACTGGTGGCCAGCCAGCCGGCTGACCGCGACAACTTCACTGCCCTGCTGAAATCGCTGCGTGAGGCAGTCGGTGAGCAAAAGCTGGTGACTATCGCCGTGGGCGCCAATGCTGAGAGCCCGAAAAGCTGGGTGGACGTCAAAGCGGTGGCCCCGGTGCTGAACTACATCAACCTGATGACCTACGACATGGCCTACGGCACGCAGTACTTCAACTCGAATCTGTATGACTCCAGCCACTGGCCGACGGTCGCCGCAGCGGATAAATACAGCGCCGATTTTGTGGTCAACAATTACCTGGCCGCCGGGCTTAAACCCAGCCAGATGAACCTCGGGATTGGTTTTTATGGCCGGGTACCGAAACGGGCGGTCGAGCCGGGGATTGACTGGACGAAAGCGGATGCGCAAAACAATCCGGTCACCCAGCCCTATTTTGGGCCACAACAGATCGCGCTGTTTGCCTCGCTGGGCTATGACCTGAGCAAAGACACCTATGTGAAATACAATGATATCGTGGGCAAACTGCTCAACGATCCGCAAAAGCGTTTTACCGAGCACTGGGACGATGAGGCGAAGGTTCCGTGGCTGTCGGTGCAGTCCGCAGAGGGCAAGCCGCTGTTCGCCCTCTCCTATGAGAACCCGCGCTCGGTAGCCATTAAGGCGGACTATATCAAGGCGAAGGGCCTCGCCGGGGCCATGTTCTGGGAATATGGCGCCGATGACCAGAATCAGCTGGCCCGTCAGCTGGCGGAATCGCTGGGGATCAAACACTAATCATGGCTGTTCCGCCGCATCGTCGGCACCGGGAGGCGTGACGCAGGCAGCATCGCCTGCAATGCAGGTATATCGCGCCGCCCGGGATAGGTTATGATGCCTGTTATCCGCTGCGCCAGGGGTTGGCGCAGCTTAACCGTTTGACAGGAGGCAGGGGGCCATGGCCTATATCCCCAAAAATTACGCACGTCTGGAAGTGGGTTACCGCGAAAAGGCGCTCAAGCTTTTTCCCTGGGTGTGCGGACGCTGCTCACGGGAGTTTGTCTACTCCAATCTGCGCGAGCTGACGGTGCACCACATCGATCACGACCACTCCAATAACCCGGAAGATGGCAGCAACTGGGAGATGTTGTGCCTGTACTGTCACGATCACGAACATTCCAAGTACACCGAAGCCGATCAGTATGGCTCCACGGTGGTGGCAGGAGAAGATGCGCAAAAGAGCGTCGGCGAGGCCACCTACAACCCGTTTGCCGATCTGAAAGCGATGATGAACAAAAAGTAAGCGAAGCGGCTGACCGCCGGACGCGGTCATTCGACATGACGCCATCCGGCGCGCGGTTACCCGACGCCGGAACGTCTCACCGCCGGCCGGCGGTTTATTGCAGTTTAACGGTGGCGATCGGCTTCGGCACGATGCCAAAATCCTCTTTCAGCTGCTGTTTGCTCTTCATTACCATCTGCCCGCTGGTGTCGATGGTCATGTGCTGGGCGTCGGTGTTATACCGGGCCTGCCAGAGCATCACCAGCTGCAGGCTATTTTCCTTCTGCTCCGGCGTCAGCGCGACGCCATCCGGCCATTTTCCCAGCTCTACCGCCGTCGCCAGACGCTGATACACTTCCGGCGTCATACTGTCGATAATTTGCTCAATATCCATCTTCCGCTCACCTCCGCCTGGAATAATTTGCTGAATCGTTTCTTCAACCCTTGATTTGCTCGCCATTTTGCTCATCGGTGAAGCTCAGCGATGCCGAGTTGACACAATAGCGCTCGCCGGTCGGCTGCGGACCATCCGGAAACACGTGGCCGAGATGGGCATCACAGTTTCCGCAACGGATCTCAATGCGCTGCATGCCGTGCGAATTGTCGGTCAGATAGCGAATGGCCTCCGCGCTTACCGGCTCGTAGAAGCTCGGCCAGCCGCAGCCGGAGTCGTATTTAGTCTGGGAGTTAAACAGCGGCGCATCGCACACCAGGCAGTGGTACACGCCATTTTTCTTGTTGTGCAACAGCCGTCCGGTGAAAGGCGGTTCGGTGCCATGATGCTGCGTCACGTAAAACTGCATTTCGCTCAAGCCATTTTTCAGCTCTTCCGGGGTGGGTTTATTCGCCATGGGCTTACATCTCGCTTTGCAATGGACTACTTTCGCTCCAATTCTAACAAAACATTAACAATGAAGCGTACACTTTTGTTCTAAACTTATCCGGTGCCCACAGGCAGCCAGATAATTGTGACTTAAATCACGTTTTTATCTTAAATGCCCTTTAAAATTCCGCGCGCAGCCCCCACATGGAATTGGGCTCAAAGGGAAAGTGAGGCAAATCAATCGCGCAAAGGTCTGCTCAGGATTGATTTGTCGCAATGATTGACACGATTCCGCTTGACGCTGCGTAAGGTTTTTGTAATTTTACAGGCAACCTTTTATTCACTAACAAATAGCTGGTGGAATATATGACTATCAAAGTAGGTATCAACGGTTTTGGCCGTATCGGTCGCATTGTTTTCCGTGCTGCTCAGAAACGTTCTGACATCGAGATCGTTGCAATCAACGACCTGTTAGACGCAGAGTACATGGCTTACATGCTGAAGTATGACTCCACTCACGGTCGTTTCGACGGTACCGTTGAAGTGAAAGACGGTCATCTGGTCGTTAACGGTAAAAAAATCCGTGTTACCGCTGAACGTGACCCGGCTAACCTGAAGTGGGACGAAGTTGGTGTTGACGTTGTTGCTGAAGCAACCGGTATCTTCCTGACCGACGAAACCGCTCGTAAACACATCACCGCTGGCGCGAAAAAAGTCGTTCTGACTGGCCCGTCCAAAGACAACACTCCGATGTTCGTTCGCGGCGCTAACTTCGACGCTTACGCTGGCCAGGACATCGTTTCCAACGCTTCCTGCACCACCAACTGCCTGGCGCCGCTGGCTAAAGTTATCAACGACAACTTCGGTATCGTTGAAGGCCTGATGACCACCGTCCACGCTACCACCGCTACTCAGAAAACCGTTGATGGCCCGTCTCACAAAGACTGGCGCGGCGGCCGCGGCGCAGCTCAGAACATCATCCCGTCCTCTACCGGCGCTGCTAAAGCAGTAGGTAAAGTACTGCCAGAACTGAACGGCAAACTGACCGGTATGGCGTTCCGCGTTCCAACTCCGAACGTATCTGTTGTTGACCTGACCGTTCGTCTGGAAAAAGCAGCGTCCTACGAAGAAATCAAGAAAGCCATCAAAGCCGCTTCTGAAGGCGCTATGAAAGGCGTTCTGGGTTACACCGAAGACGACGTTGTTTCTACCGACTTCAACGGCGAAGTTTGCACTTCCGTGTTCGATGCTAAAGCGGGTATCGCACTGAACGACAACTTCGTGAAACTGGTTTCCTGGTACGACAACGAAACCGGCTACTCCAACAAAGTTCTGGATCTGATTGCCCACATCTCCAAATAAGTTGAGATGAAAAAGTAATCTGTAAGAGCGACTTCGGTCGCTCTTTTTTTTGTCTGCAGAGATAGGATTGCACAATGATAAATAAAATTTTTGCTCTCCCGGTGAATGAAACCATTTCTCCCGTGATCTCCCGTCGCCAGCTGGACGACCTGGAGCTGATTGTCATCGACCATCCGCAGGTGAAAGCCTCTGTGGCGCTGCAGGGGGCGCACCTGCTCTCCTGGAAACCCGCCGGTGAAGAAGAAGTTCTGTGGCTGAGCAACAACACCCCGTTTAAACAGGGCGTCGCCCTGCGCGGCGGCGTGCCGATTTGCTGGCCCTGGTTTGGTCCTTCTGCGCAGCAAGGTCTGCCGTCGCACGGCTTTGCCCGCAATCTGCCATGGACCCTGGAAGGTCATGACGAAGACGACAGCGGCGTAATGTTGACCTTTGCGCTCCAGCACAGCGCTGAAACCATGAAGCTCTGGCCGCACGAGTTCACCCTCTATGCCCGCTTTAAGCTGGGCAAGACCTGTGAAATCGAGCTGGAAGCCCACGGTGAATTCGAGACCACCTCTGCCCTGCACAGCTATTTCAACGTCGGCGATATCGCGGCGGTGAAGGTGAGCGGTCTTGGCGAGCGCTATATCGATAAAGTGAACAATGCCGAAGAAGGCGTTCTGAGCAACGGCGTGCAGACCTTCCCGGACCGCACCGATCGCGTCTATCTCAACGCCGACAGCTGCAGCGTGATCCATGACGACGCGCTAAACCGCACTATCGACGTGGTGCATCATCATCAGCACAATGTGGTGGCCTGGAACCCGGGCCCGGCGCTGTCCGTCAGCATGGGCGATATGCCGGACGATGGCTACAAAACCTTCGTTTGCGTCGAAACCTGCTGCGTAACCCAGCCGCAGAAAGCCAGCGAAGAGACGCCCTCTCGCCTGGCGCAAACCATCAGCGTGAAAAAACGCTAATAGCAAAAGCCCCGTTGGTAACGGGGCTTTTGTTTTTCTTTGCCGTGAACGATGGGTTAAACCATATCCAGCCGGGTTTTTCGCTGCGGCGGCGGATAGAGGCGGTCCAGTTGCGCGAGCTCTTCCCCACTGAGGGCGATATCGAGCGCTGCGGCATTCTGCACCACATGCTCAATACTGGCCGCTTTCGGGATCGCCAGCACTCCCGGATGACGAATCACCCAGGCGAGCAGCAGTTGCGCTACCGTAATCCCCCGCGCGTTAGCCATATTAATGATATCGCTATGCTGAAAAAGTCCATCGCGTAAGCGCCCCGCCTGCGCCAGCGGGCAGTAGGCCATCACCGGCAGACTGTGCTGCTGGCACCAGGGCAGGAGATCGTATTCAATGCCCCGCGATGCGAGATGGTAGAGCACCTGGTTGGTTGCACAGTGCTCGCCATCCGCCGTCCGCCACAGCGCCTGCATATCCTCGGTGTCCAGATTAGAGACGCCCCAGCGGCGGATCTTGCCCTCGGCCACCAGCTTCTCCATCGCCTCAACCGTCTCCTGCAGCGGGATATCCCCGCGCCAGTGCAGGAGATACATATCGAGATAGTCGGTCTGCAGCCGGCGCAGGCTGTTTTCACAGGCGCGGTGCATCGCCGCTTTGCCGGCATGCCAGGGATAGACTTTGGAGACCAGCACTACCCGGTCGCGCAGACCGCGGATCGCCTGGCCCACCACTTCCTCCGCCCCGCCGTCGGCGTACATTTCCGCCGTATCGATCACCGTCAGTCCATGGTCGATGCCCGCCCGCAGTGCAGCCACTTCCTGCTGACGCTGCGCCGCATGTTCGCCCATATACCAGGTGCCCAGCCCGATGGCCGGCACTGCCGCCTGCTCGCCGAAGCGTACTGTTTTTTTCACCATCTTCTCCTCCTTAACCGTATGCACCACCATAAAGCAAAACAGGGCGCAAGGCCCTGTTTTGATGCATGAAGCGCACTGTAAGAATGCACAATCAGAAGGTGTAGGTGATCCCGGTGGAGATCAGACCGCTCCAGGATTTATCCACCATCGGACTGTCGGTAATTTCATCCGACAGACGCGTGTAGCGCGCCACGCCGTAAACGCTCCAGTCACCAAGGAAGCGATAGTTAGCCGACAGTTCCAGATACGGGTTCCAGCTACTGTCCGGGTCATAACTGCGCATGCCGCTGCGGCGCGACTCGTGCCGGGAGACACCATAGTAGTATTCGTTCTGATTGTCGCTGTTCCACTCCACGCCAATACCCGGCGTCAGCGTCAGGTTACCGTTGGTGTAACGGTACAGCCAGGCGAGATCCCAGTTAATACCGTTGCTGTTATCCAGCGTATCGCCGGCAATCGTCGTGCGCAGGAAGCCATAGGGCGTGTTGTGGACATAAGAAAGACCGGCCATCACGGTCGATTTACGTTTATCCAGTCGACGCATCTGCTCGCTGTCGCTGTCGCCCGGCTTGAAGTACATTGGCGACCAGTAGGCCGTAATCGACAGTTTATCGTTGGTGTCATTCCACAGGTAGTAACCCCCGCCCAGACCGTGGAACCAGAAGTTTTCGCTCTCATAACTAATGACCGGCACCGGATAGACATCCGCATCATATTGCTTATACGGATGCTCAACGACCCCTACGCCAGCCCCAAGAGTGAACTTCCCGTCGGCATGCGCCGCGCTGGCGGACGTCGCTATCAGCACGCCGAGTGCCAGAAGTTTGATTTTAGTCACAATCCATATTCCCGTTGTCAAATAATCAGCCCGTGCAGTGTACCGTCGTAGGTCTCATGCCTCAAATTCTTTACCCGATATGACACAAATCGTTCACTTTGCCACCCTTCTCTTACCATCCGGTGACAGCCCGATGACAACTTTACGTCCCAACGAATCAAAAAGCGTCATGTTCAGGATGAGTTATTGATATGTCATTGAAATTGATTTTCTGCGCCATGCAAGATTTCTAAATGCATCTACGCTTAAATTTAGAAGGTGTAATTGCCGGGCACATTCACGCTACCCCACCCGCAACCTGGCATAAGGGTTGCTGGATACCAGGAGAGCGATGTTCAGCTTATGTCTTCCGGGGGCCCCCACTATTCATATGAACGGCTCTCAACCTGTGCTAAAAAACGAAAGGACGGCATGCCATGAATATATTCGATCACTATCGCCAGCGCTACGAAGCTGCCAAGGACGAAGAGTTCACACTGCAGGAGTTTCTTACCATCTGCCGGCAAGATCGCAGTGCCTATGCCAATGCGGCAGAACGTCTGTTGATGGCCATTGGTGAACCCGTCATGGTTGATACGGCTCTCGAGCCGCGGCTATCCCGTCTCTTTTCAAACCGGGTTATCGCACGCTATCCGGCATTTGAAGAGTTTTACGGTATGGAAGACGCCATTGAGCAGATCGTTTCCTACCTCAAGCATGCCGCCCAGGGGCTGGAAGAGAAGAAACAGATCCTCTATCTGCTGGGGCCGGTGGGCGGTGGTAAATCGTCGCTGGCTGAACGGCTGAAAGCGCTGATGCAGCGCGTGCCCATCTATGTGCTGAGCGCCAACGGCGAACGCAGTCCAGTCAACGATCACCCGCTGTGCCTGTTCAATCCGCAGGAAGATGCGCAGATCCTCCAGAAAGAGTATGGCATCCCGACCCGCTATCTCGGCACCATTATGTCGCCGTGGGCGGCCAAGCGCCTGCACGAGTTTGGCGGCGATATCACTAAATTCCGCGTGGTTAAAGTCTGGCCATCGATTCTCGAGCAGGTTGCCATCGCCAAAACCGAACCGGGTGATGAAAACAACCAGGATATTTCAGCGCTGGTCGGTAAGGTGGATATCCGTAAGCTGGAACACTATGCGCAGAACGACCCGGACGCCTACGGCTACTCCGGTGCGCTATGCCGCGCCAACCAGGGGATTATGGAGTTCGTCGAGATGTTTAAAGCGCCGATTAAGGTGCTGCATCCGCTGCTGACCGCCACCCAGGAAGGTAACTATAACGGCACCGAAGGGATCTCCGCCCTGCCGTTTAACGGGATCATCCTTGCTCACTCCAACGAATCGGAATGGGTGACCTTCCGTAATAACAAGAACAATGAGGCCTTCCTCGACCGAGTCTATATCGTCAAGGTGCCTTATTGCCTGCGTATCTCCGAAGAGATCCGCATTTATGAAAAACTGCTCAACAACAGTGAGCTGACCCATGCGCCCTGCGCCCCGGGCACCCTGGAAACCCTGGCGCGCTTTTCGATTCTGTCGCGCCTGAAAGAGCCGGAAAACTCGAGCATCTACTCGAAGATGCGGGTCTATGACGGCGAAAGTCTGAAAGATACCGACCCGAAAGCGAAGTCCTATCAGGAGTATCGCGATTACGCCGGGGTTGATGAAGGGATGAACGGGCTCTCCACCCGCTTTGCCTTTAAGATCCTGTCTCGGGTATTTAACTTCGACCACGTCGAGGTGGCCGCTAACCCGGTGCATCTGTTCTATGTGCTGGAGCAGCAGATTGAGCGCGAACAGTTCCCACAGGAGCAGGCCGAGCGCTATCTGGAATTCCTCAAAGGCTATCTGATCCCGAAATACGCCGAGTTTATCGGCAAAGAGATCCAGACCGCTTATCTGGAATCCTACTCCGAGTATGGACAGAACATTTTCGATCGCTATGTCACCTACGCTGACTTCTGGATCCAGGATCAGGAATACCGCGATCCGGACACCGGGCAGCTGTTTGACCGTGAATCGTTGAATGCCGAGCTGGAGAAAATTGAGAAGCCAGCCGGGATTAGCAACCCGAAAGACTTCCGTAACGAAATCGTCAACTTTGTGCTGCGTGCCAGAGCCAACAACAGCGGACGTAATCCGAACTGGACCAGCTATGAGAAACTGCGCACGGTTATTGAGAAGAAAATGTTCTCCAATACCGAAGAGCTGTTGCCGGTCATTTCGTTTAATGCCAAAACCTCAACCGATGAGCAGAAAAAACATGACGACTTTGTCGACCGCATGATGGAGAAAGGCTACACCCGCAAACAGGTTCGCCTGCTGTGCGAGTGGTACCTGCGGGTTCGTAAATCGTCCTGATGCGTCCAACCCGGCGGCACGCCGCCGGGTCAACTGCAGCTGAATGATGATAAGTAAAGTTGGCTAATGCAGTACAGGAGGGCATATGACCTGGTTCATAGACCGACGCCTGAACGGGAAAAACAAAAGCGCCGTCAACCGCCAGCGCTTTTTGCGCCGTTATAAGGCGCAGATTAAACAGTCGATCTCCGAGGCCATCAACAAGCGCTCGGTGACCGATATTGAGAGCGGAGAATCCGTCTCGATCCCGACGGACGATATCAACGAGCCGATGTTTCATCAGGGTCGCGGCGGCCTGCGCAACCGCGTCCACCCGGGCAACGACCATTTTGTGCAAAACGACCGCATTGAGCGCCCGCAGGGCGGTGGCGGCGGCGGCGGTAGCGGTCAGGGGCAAGCCAGCGCCGATGGTGAAGGAAAGGATGAGTTTGTCTTCCAGATCTCGAAAGATGAATACCTGGATCTGTTATTTGAAGATCTGGCCCTGCCGAACCTGAAGAAAAACCAGCACCGGCAGCTGAATGAGTTTAAAACCCATCGCGCGGGTTTTACCTCCAATGGGGTGCCAGCCAACATCAGCGTGGTACGTTCACTGCAGAACTCGCTGGCCCGCCGTACGGCGATGACCGCCGGCAAGCGTCGTGAACTGCGCGCCCTGGAGGAGGATCTGGAAGCCATCAGCCGCAGCGAACCGGTGCAGCTACTGGAGGAGGAGCGCCTGCGCAAAGAGATTGCCGAACTGCGGGCTAAAATAGAGCGGGTGCCGTTTATCGACACCTTTGATTTACGCTACAAAAATTACGAAAAACGGCCGGAGCCTTCCAGCCAGGCGGTGATGTTCTGTCTGATGGACGTCTCAGGCTCGATGGACCAGGCCACCAAAGACATGGCCAAGCGCTTTTATATCCTGCTGTATCTGTTCCTCAGCCGGACTTATAAAAACGTCGACGTGGTCTATATCCGCCACCATACCCAGGCAAAAGAGGTGGATGAGCACGAATTCTTCTATTCTCAGGAAACCGGCGGCACCATTGTCTCCAGCGCCCTGAAGCTGATGGATGAAGTAGTGCAGGCCCGCTATGATCCGGCGCAGTGGAACATCTACGCCGCCCAGGCGTCGGATGGCGACAACTGGGCCGATGACTCCCCGCTGTGCCACGAACTGCTGGCGAAGAAAATTCTGCCGGTGGTGCGTTATTACAGCTATATCGAAATTACCCGCCGGGCGCATCAGACCCTGTGGCGCGAGTATGAACACCTGCAGGCGACCTTTGATAATTTCGCCATGCAGCATATTCGCGACCAGGAGGATATCTACCCGGTATTCCGCGAACTGTTTCATAAGCAGTCATCTAAAAGTGAAGCTTAATTAAATACTCAGCCAGTGAGTCGAGTGACTTGCTGGCTGTTTTCCTCAGACACAAGGCCCGGTGGCACATCCATACATCATGTAAAACGGAAACAACGGGGCCAGGGCAACGGCGCCAAGCGAGCTAATCGTTTTGGTCTTATCATTGATTGATACCACAACGGGGTGCGCTAACTGGTAGGCGGCGGCCAGATCTGACGCGTCCGATGCAGTCCAAAATCCTGTCGCTTTAAACAACACCCCGAGGCGATCGTTATCAATTTGCACCGCATGATACTGATTCACCAGCTCGCTATGCTGCCCGGCATCCAATTTGCGCTGATCCATCACCACCAGATATTCCGCCGTCACCTCATGTTGTACCACGACAAAGTTAACCCGCACGCCGGAAGCCTGTTGGTGAAAGCGTTCATAAAAGGTCTTATAACGCTGATATTCCTGAGGCACACCGTCACGGACAAAGCGGTAACTGTATTTCGCTGAGCTGGCGACAATACCGGACTCTGTGGGTTTCATCGCCACAATGGTATCCCGAGGCGGCAAGTTTGGCGTGCTGGTACATCCTGCGAGTATCGCCACCACCACCAGCGATAAGACATATTTCATCATTTTCAGCCGTTCCTGTTCGCGATTTTCTCTATGACATCTGGCGTTTTTTTAACACTCCAGGTACAAATCCCTAACCCTGTGTATCATAACTGCCTAATCTGCTTCAAACATTCGCGCGATCGTCAGCGTTGAACTGTTTCTACTCTCAGGAGCCTGCTATGACCCCTTTTTATCAATTGACGGCTACCCGCCTGCGCGGCCAGCCCCTCTCCATGGCTGACTATGCTGGCAAGGTGGTTCTGGTGGTGAATACGGCCAGCCATTGTGGCTTCACACCGCAATACGCTGGCCTGGAAGCGCTCTACAAAAAGTACGCGGCTCAGGGGCTGGTAGTGCTTGGTTTCCCGTGCAACCAGTTTGGTAAGCAGGAACCCGGCGGTGCGGATGAAATCGAGCAGACTTGTCACGTTAACTACGGCGTGAGCTTCCCGATGTTTGAGAAAGTGGACGTCAACGGCCCCGCCGCACACCCGCTGTTTCGTTATCTGAAACAAGCGTTGCCCGGCGTGCTCGGCGGACGGATCAAGTGGAATTTCACCAAGTTCCTCATCGGTCGCGACGGCACACCCCTCACGCGTTTTGCGCCGTTCACGACGCCGGAGAAAATGGAAGCCTCCATTGTCGCGGCCCTCACGCGCTGAGTGTTCCCATCATGCCACGTTCACCCAGCGGCGGCTGGCTGCCCATACAAGGTAGACGTCGCTCTCGCGCAGCCAGCAACCGCCTGCTGCTGGCCAAACTTCCACCTGCCCGGTCATCAGCCTACAGCGGCGACACGACCTCGACTTCATGCTGAAACACATAGGGGTCGGAGAGGAGTTCGAATGCTTCGTCGTCCGGATAGGTGACCGCGACGTGATAGTCTTCGCCAGCGAAGGCTTTGACCGCCGCGAGATCCTGCCAGTAGGTGGCAAGAAAGAAATGCGCCCATTCGCCCTGGTTTTCCTGGCGCACCAGCGCCCCCCGGTTGCCGGCGATGCTCTGAGCGTGTTCCACGCCGGTCCGCTCAAGGTGGCGGGCAAACCCCTCAGCATGTTGCAATGGCACACAGCCGTGCCAGGTCCTGACAATCATTTGCGTTCTCCTGTAGTGATAAACGTCTCACCCTAACATCGACAGGCATTTCTGGGGGAGCGCAACAATGCCGCGCTGGCAACAACACAAAATTATTTTGCCGGACGGGGATATCCTCTCACTCTGCAGTATTTTCGACTGCGGGGCAGCATTGGGCCGAATATTGCGCGGCGAGTATCACTGTTAGCTGGCGCGGAAAAAATCGTGGCTCGTCAGCCTCGGGCAGTCTTATCGATACACGCCCAAGCCGCGCCCCTTCAGGGCATCGCCAGCCGATCTTGATGGTCCGCAAAGAGAGCGATGAGATGGTCGGCGAGAACCCGCACGCGTCTGGATCCGGCCAGGTCAGAATGCATCACCAGCCAGAGGGTCTGATCCGCGCCGATCTCCGGCTGCAGGCACTGCAGGCCGCTGGCCCGCGCCATAAAGTGCGGCAGGACGCCCAATCCGAGTCCCGCGGATACTGCGGAAACCTGGGCCACGAGCGTATTGGCTTCGACTTTACACGGCCGGCCGCGCAGGGTGCGCGTGATCCATTGGGCGGCCGGCAGGTGCTGGTGAGTTTCCGGCCACCCCACAAAGTCCGCCTCGCTCAGCGACAGGCCGTCCGCGCCGACCAGACAGTCGGCGGCGCCATAGACGCCAAACCCCACCGTCCCCAGCCGCTTTAACGTCAGATGCCCGGCCTCAGGCTTGACCATGCGGATCGCCAGATCGGCATCCCGACGGTGCAGGTTCACCGGCTGCACGCCGCTCAGCACCTCCACCCGCAGCTCGGGATAATGGTCCAGGAGCCCTTTCAGGGAGGGCAGAATAAAATGCGTGGCCAGGTTATCCGAGGTGGCCAGGCGAACAACCCCGGCGACATGCCCCTGCAGTTGCGCCGCTTCGCCGAACGCCAGGCCAGCGTATTCCAGCGCCTCCGCCCGCGCGAGCAGGGCTTCGCCATCGTCGGTCAGGCGGTAGCCGCTCTGATGGCGGCTGAAGAGCGGAACGTTCAACGCCTGCTCCAGCCGATCCAGCCGGCGGGAGAGCGTGGCAATCCCCATGTTCATCTTGTCGGCGGCGCCGCTCAGCGTTCCCGCCCGGGCGATGGCGAGGAATATGCGCGCATCATCCCAGTGGAATTCTGCGGTCATCTATTTTCCATATATGGAAAACGGCTCTCCGTTTTCCGCTCTTTTTTATCATTTTCGCAGGGATGATACTGCACGCCATTCGCGGAGACAACCAGGCCATCCGGTCGCCTGCTCTCTCCTCACCTGAACGTCCGTGCACCGCGCGGAACGCTCCTTTCCTAAGGATACGCCTGATATGAAAGAGATTGCTTTACCCCTCCACCCGGCGCCGGCGCGCGTCTGGATTGCCGTCGTTGCGCTCGGGATCTGCGCCTTTTCGATCGTCACCAGCGAACTGGCGCCGGTGGGCATGCTCAGCGCCCTGGCGGCGGATTTTCACCAGACGGAATCCGGCGTGGGCCTCGCCGTCACCGCCTATAGCTGGGTAGGCGCCCTGGCGGCTCTGCTTTCCGGCGCAATGCCGGTGCGTATTTCCCGCAAGGCGCTGCTGGTCGGGCTGATGCTGATCCTCGCGCTTTCCTGCCTCGCCGCAACCCGGTCTTATTCGATGTTCGCCCTGATGAGCGCCCGCATGATTGGCGCCCTGGCGCATGGCGCCTTCTGGGCCTTAATTGGCATTGTCGCCGCGCAGCTGGTGCCGCCGCACCGGCTGGGGCTGGCCACGGCGATGATTTTTGGCGGCGTGTCAGCGGCAAGCGTAGTGGGGGTGCCGCTGGCGAGCTTTATCGCCACCCTGGCGGGCTGGCGACTCGCGTTTATGTCGATGGCCTTGCTGTCACTAGCCGCCGCTGCGGTGCTGTGCTCGACGCTGCCCCCGCTGGCCGCCCCTGCCCCCGTCAGGCTGCGTGTTTATCGCGATATCTTCCGCAATCCGCTGCTCGGTGGCCTGTATGGCGCCACGGCCTGCATCATTACCGCTCACTTTGCCGCCTTCACCTACATTGAACCACTGCTGATAAATCTGCAGGGAGTCCCGGCGACCGCTCTCTCCGGCCTGCTGCTGTCAGGGGTTTCCGGGCTGCTGGGTAACGTTATCGCGGGTAAGCTTATCGATCGTCATCTGAAGGGGCTGATTTTCGCTGCGCTGCTGCTGAGCGGGGGCGCGCTGGCGCTCCTTGGCGCCGCCCGTCTTGCGCCACTGCCGTTCTGTTTTAGCGGGCTACTGTTAGCCCTGTGGGGCGCCGGCATCGCGATTGTGTTCGTCGGCTTACAGACCTGGCTGCTGCGCAGCGCGGGCGCTGTCGCCCAGCCGGCGTCAGCCATTTATGTGGCCATTTTTAATGCCGCCATCGGCACCGGGGCGTTTGTCGGCGGCCAGCTGATCGCCTCAGCTGGCCTGTCGGGAATGGTGTGGCTGGCGGCGGGGATCATGGTGGGCAGTACGCTGCTGATCGCCCTGCTGAAAGCGCCTCTGCCCGGTCAGGTCAGTGCGGCGACGGCAGGCGCTTAGATTTGCGCCAGCCCGCCGTCGACATAGATCTCCGCGGCGTTAATAAAGCTCGACTCATCCGACGCTAAAAATATCACCGTCCGGCCAATCTCCTCCGGCTCGCCCAGCCGCCCGAGCGGTACGCCGGCCGCCAGAGCATCGAACAAGCCCTGGCGGTCCGCCTCCGCCACCAGCCCTCCCAGACCCGGGGTACGTACCGGCCCCGGGCTGACCACATTGATGCGGATCCCGCGGTCGCTAACCTCCAGCGCCCAGGAGCGCGCCAGGCTGCGTACCGCGGCCTTACTGGCGCTATAGATGCTGAAGTTAGCCGTCCCTTTTACCGCCGCCGTAGAGCCGGTCAAAATCACCGAGGCGCCGTCGGTGAGCAGCGGCAGCGCTTTTTGCACGGTGAACACCACCCCGCGCACGTTGGTGGCGAAAATTCGGTCGACGTGCGCTTCGGTGATGGCGCTCAGCGGCAGCATATCCCCGCCGCCGGCATTGGCGAACAGCACATCCAGCCGGCCGGCCTCTTCGGCAATGGTCGCAAATACCGCGTCAAGGTCGCTTAACACGGCGGCGTCGGCGCGGATCCCGCGGGCGGCGGGTCCGATGAATCTTACCGCCGCATCCAGCTCCTCCTGACGGCGGCCGGTGATGTACACCTTCGCGCCCTGCTCCGCCAGCGCTTTCGCCGACGCCAGGCCAATCCCGGCGCTGCCGCCGGTGACTAACGCCACTTTATCCGCAAGTTTTTTGCTCATGGTGCATTTCCTTGGTTAGAGTATAAACAGGCCAGGCTCGCGAAAGCGCCCCGCCGGGTATGGAAAGCACTGTAATCGTCCCGGCGAGGCGGAAAAATGGCCTAATCTGAAAAACACTCTTCCCCTCGGTGGATAATGACCTCCAGTAACCAGGATAAAGCGAATAATGGACCGGTTTTCAGCTCTCAAAGCCTTCACTCGCGTTGTCGAAGCCGGCAGCTTTACCCGCGCCGCGGACTCGCTGAATATGCCCAACGCCACCCTCAGCAAAACCATTCAGCAACTGGAGGCGCATCTTGGGGTTTCCCTCCTGCAGCGCACCACGCGGCGTATTACCGTGACGCCGGAAGGACGGGAGTACTATGAAAAAGCCCGCTGTCTGCTGGAAGACCTGGAAGAGATCGACGCGTCTTTCAATACCGCCCGCAATAAGCCGAAGGGCCATCTACGGATCGCCATCGGCGGGTCGACCGCGTGCGATGTGCTGATCCCGCTGCTGGCGGACTTTATGACCTCCTGGCCGGATATCCGTATCGATTTGCAGGTGGCCGATAAGCCCGCGGACCTCATCAGCGGCAATATTGACTGCGCCATCCGCGGCGGTCCGATGGAAGACTCGACGCTGATCGCCCGTAAAATCGGCGAGGCGACGCTGGTCACCTGCGCCACCCCTGGCTATCTTCAGCGCTACGGCACCCCCGCCTCGCCGGATGAACTACATCATGGCCACCGGCTCATCAGCTATCTGTCGCCGGCCAGCGGCAGAGCGTTTCCGTTTCGCTTTACGCGTCACGGCGTCAGCACCGAGCTGAAGACAGAGCCCCATCTCGGCATCAATGAGAGCAACGCGCATATTGCCGCCGGCGAGGCCGGCTTAGGCATTGTGCAGACCTTTACCTATTCGCTGAAACCGGCGCTGGCGAGCGGCGAACTGGTGGAGATCCTCAGCGCCTGGCGCCCGGCCCCCTATCCTTTTCACGTTGTCTATGCCCGGCACCGGCACGTCCCGCCCCGGCTCCGCGTCTTTATTGACTGGCTGGCGGCGGTTTTTCCGGCCGCGGTGCAGGGATAGCGCGCGTTATCTGACGCGGAGCAGGTCGCCGTATCGCGTGGTGTAGCGCGGCGAGAGCATCTCTCGCTTCATCTGCCACTGCTGCTGGATCCCCTGGCCGGCAAAATAGAGCGCCCCCCTGCCGTTTTTCGCATTCAGCTGATCGAGAACCTGCATCAGTCTGGCGCTGTTGTGCCGCGGAGCAAGCTCGTCGAACAGATTCAGCTGGGCGACGCCCTGGCTGTAGAAATCGCCGAGCATCACGCCGGCCTTCTGATAGCGATGCCCCGCTTTCCAGATGGCATCCAGACAGCTCGTCGCCGCGGCGATAATATCTCGGGAGTCCTGGGTCGGCGTCAGCAGCTTTAGCGAGGCGCTGTTGCCGTAATAGGGTTCATTCAGCGCGAAGGGGCTGGTTTTGACAAAGGCGGAGACGAACCGGCAGTACTGATGCTCACCGCGCAGCTTTTCTGCTGCCCGCGCGGCATAGCTGCAGATCGCCTGGCGCATATCCTCATAGGCCGTAATCCGATCCCCGAACGAGCGGCTGCAGATAATTTCCTGCTTAGCGGGGGCAAACTCCTCCAGCGCCAGGCAAGGCTCGCCGCGCAGCTCCCGTACCGTTCGTTCGAGCACCACCGTGAAGTGCTTGCGGATAAAGCGGATATCGCTCTCCGCCAGCTGGAGTACCGTGCCGATCCCCATCGCTTCAAGCTTTTTGCCGATCCGCCGCCCGATGCCCCAGACCTCGCTCACCGGCAGCAGCGCCATCAGCTTTCGCTGCCGCTGCGGGCAGGACAAGTCCACTACCCCGCCCGTCTGCCGCGGCCACTGCTTCGCCGCGTGGTTGGCCAGCTTCGCCAGGGTTTTGGTCGGGGCGATGCCAACGCCCAGCGTCAGATGGGTACGCTGCAGCACCGTGGCGCGGATTTCGCGGCCAAAATCGGTCAGATCTCTGCAATGACGCACACCGCTGACATCGCAAAAGGCCTCATCGATACTGTAAATTTCGCAGCGCGGGGTGAGCTCTTCCAGGGTGGCCATCACCCGGCTGGACATGTCGGCATACAGCTCATAATTACTGCTAAACGCCACGACGCCGTGGCGAAGAAACGCAGCCTTCTGCTTAAAGTAGGGTTCGCCCATTTTCACAAACGGCTTCGCCTCCGCCGAGCGGGCGATCACGCAGCCGTCGTTGTTCGACAGCACCACCACCGGCCGCCCCTTCAGGTCTGGCCGGAAGGCGGTCTGACAGCTGGCATAGAAGGCGTTCACATCACAATGCGCGAACATGATCAGCCCGCCGCCTTGATGATGTAGGTTACGACGCCGAAAATATCGAGCGTCTCCTCGCGGCCGACCACGATGGGCGAATAGGCCGGGTTCATCGGATTAAGCTGCACCCGCGGCAGAAGCTGCAGCTTCTTTACCGTAAACTCGCCGCCGACGGCGGCAATCACGATATCGCCATGCTCCGCTTTACGCGCGCTGTCCACCACCAGCAGATCGCCTTCGTCAATGCCGGCATCGATCATGCTGTCGCCAGCGGCTTTGACAAAATAGGTCGCGCTGGGATGCTGCACCAGCAGCTCGTTGAGGTCGATTCGCTTTTCAACATAGTCCTGAGCCGGGCTGGGAAAGCCGCACTGCACCAGGTCGGCAAAAAAGGGAAAGGAGACAATCTGACGTAGCTCAACCGGCGTGTAAACGTTCATTTTTCAACCCACCACACAATACTGAATATATATACAGTAGTTTTGCCAGTTTTACCGGTCAATATCGGCTCCAGCTATCAATCGCCAGCACTGAAATAACTCCTTGATGTCAATAGGGGTCTTCTTCAGCGCCAGCGAACCGTTTGCTGCTTTTGCGCGCAGCCCGCCCGCCGCGCGAGGTGGTAGATGCGCAGCGCCGCGGCATTCGCTTGACACTGTACATTAATACAGTAAAACTATCGCCCGCGATCAGCATACAGAGGACAGAAGATGTTTGTGGAACTGATTTATGACAAGCGCAATTTTGCCGGGCTGCCGGGCGCCAGAGAGGCCATTCTTAACGAGCTGACCAAACGCATGCAGCGCATTTTCCCGGAGGCGGAAGTGCGGGTGAAGCCGATGATGACGCTGCCGGCGATCAACACCGACGCCAGCAAGCATGAAAAAGAGCTGATCAGCCGCACGGTGCAGGAGATGTTTGAAGAGGCGGATATGTGGCTCACTGAAGAGTGATCCCGCCCGTCAGTCGCGGCGACCACCTCTTTAAGAGCTTTCCCGGATGTGGCAGAGCCGCGGGCAACAGTACAATAGCGGCGGTTGCAGACTGGCAATGCAACCTTCGCTCACCTGCTGGCTCTTGCATACGGCCAGCAGGTGAGCCCTACCTGTCTCCCCTCATCGCCTCACAGCGTCTCCGGTAGCGCCGCTATAATTCTATCCACTAGCCCGCGATGCTGATGGACCTTCCCGCATTTAACAATGATCTGCCTGGCGTTGTCATAGCCCGGGGCCCACAGCCGGTTATTAAGCAGAACGTCCTTATAGACCGCGATCAGCGGTTTGTTCCACGCCGCCGCCATGTGCACCACCGAGGTGTCCGGGGAGATAATCAGCTCCGCCTGGGCGATCAGCGCCATCGCATGGTGTAACGTGTTAAATGGGTTAATCACCACCTCCGGCGGTAGCGGGATGCGGATCTCGCGCCGGTGATCGAGCAGAATAACCGCGCTCCCCGGATGGCGGGCCAGCAGTTTGTCGAGCAGTTCCGCCAGCTGCGTCTGCGAGAGACTGCGGTCGGCATGGCCGGCAAAAATATTAATCACCACCGCTTTTCCGCTTAGCGACGCCAGATACTGCGCCACCTCCTGCATAATCGGCCCGGGCACCGCCAGGTCGTAAGCGTCCAGCCCGCGGGTGTCCAGTTGGAGATAATCGGCGATCAGCTCGAACGTTTTCGTCACGTGCCAGCGCTGGCAGTCAAAATCAAAAGAGTGGGAGTAGTGCTTAATCGATGGCCATTTATTAAACCCGAGCACTGATTTGGCTTTTATTTGTCGGAAAAGCCGCAGGCGATGCACGGGAATATCGAACAGCGAAGGATCAATAATAATATCGTACTTATTATTAGCCAGTTCATTAATAACGTCGCGAGGAACGTTATGATTAAATTTACGCAAAAAATCGGCGGACGTGACCGGGTCAGCTTCATAAATATGGCGGATCCGCGGGTTATAACGCATCACCTGGCTGTTAGAGGTCGTCAGCAAAAAATCAACGATATAGCCTGACTGATGCAGGCATTTCACCAGCGCGGAATCCACCACTACATCGCCGACCGCCCCCTCATTGCGCATCAACAGGACGGTTTTCGCAGACGACAAATCTACCGGCTGACGGCGTCGGCGATCCCAGAGTGCTTTCGCCACCCCCACCCGCAGGGCATTACGTACTTTCTTAGTAAAGTAATTCCGCCGTCTGTTGAGCTCCCTTATTTTATTAAATTTCTTGCGTGGGGAACCCTGCATGGTTGCATCGTGCATCATCCTAACCTCATTACGGCAATTATTAATATTCTGTGTCGTCCGATAGAGACTGAGCGAAATAAAAAAAGTTCGATTGAAAATGAAAATCATTCTTTTTTTTATTTACAAAACTCATCTGCGCCTGCGGGATTGCACCACAGCACTGTGAAGTAATAATGAGCGAATGGTGAATTTCCCGGCCCACCGTTGGCAGGCCGGCGCAACAGCGCTAAGCTGGCTGCTTTATGATGTCAGGAGGACGCTATGCTTGAAGCAGTAGAAGGTAATATCCACCAGCGGCTGTGCGCGCTGCTCGACGAGCACCGGGCCCGCTACCGGGTGATGGCGCACGAGGCGGTCGGTCAGTGCGAAGCCGTCTCGGCAATCCGCGGCACCGCGCTTGGCCAGGGCGCGAAAGCGTTAGTCTGTAAAGTGAAAGGAAACGGCGTCAACCAGCATGTGCTGGCGATCCTCGCCGCCGATCGGCAGGCCGACCTCGCCAGCCTGGCCCGGCATATCGGCGGCAGCAAAGCCTCGCTGGCCAGCCCGGCGGAGGTGGAGGCCCTCACCGCCTGCGTGTTCGGCGCCATTCCCCCCTTCAGTTTCCATCCGGCGCTGCGGCTGGTGGCGGACCCGCTGCTGTTTGAACGCTTTCCACAAATCGCCTTTAACGCCGGGCGCCTGGACCGGTCGATCATTCTCGACACCGAAGACTATTTACATATCGCCCGACCAGAGATCGCGACCTTTCGCCGTCTTAGCTAACCGGGCATCCGCCCAGATTTCCGCCGCATGGCGTAAAAATCCTGTTTATTCACGCCACGATGCGTAGAGTAAGCGGGATATTTTTTGGCATTCTTATTTTGGCAAGGACCTCTGTACATGTTTGATACCACCCTGTTGATCCTGCTGGGTCTGGCGGCGCTCGGCTTTATCAGTCAT
This sequence comes from Klebsiella sp. KPN54798, assembly GCF_021184225.1. Classification (NCBI taxonomy): domain Bacteria; kingdom Pseudomonadati; phylum Pseudomonadota; class Gammaproteobacteria; order Enterobacterales; family Enterobacteriaceae; genus Klebsiella; species Klebsiella sp. KPN54798. Next base: position 3,209,399 of record NZ_CP089234.1, read on the forward strand.
AACACCACCGTGGCGATCTCCATCCTCGTGCTGATTATCGTGCGCGTCACGCCGCTGAACGCCTTCTTTCCCTGGGTTGAGAAACAGGGACTGACCGTCGGGATCATTATTCTGACCATCGGCGTGATGGCGCCTATCGCCAGCGGCACGCTGCCGCCCTCGACGCTGATCCACTCCTTTATGAACTGGAAATCGCTGCTGGCGATTGCGGTCGGGGTGTTTGTTTCGTGGCTCGGCGGGCGCGGCGTCTCCCTGATGGGCTCCCAGCCGCATCTGGTGGCCGGGCTGCTGGTCGGTACAGTACTCGGCGTCGCCCTGTTTCGCGGCGTCCCGGTCGGGCCGCTGATTGCCGCCGGGATCATCTCATTGTTTATTGGGAAGTCGTAGCCAGGCTACCGTGATAGCGGCCCGGTGTCTGCCCGAGCCCTTTTTTAAACATGGTGATGAAGGCGGTGGTGGAATCGTAGCCCAGCGCCTGAGCCGTCTGCTGCACCGTCTGCCCGCGAATCAGCAGCTGCAGCGCGAGGATCAGCTGCAGCTGATGGCGCCAGCGGCGAAAGCTCAGCCCCGTTTCGCGCACTACCAGGCGGGCCAGATTCCGCTCGCTCATCGCAAACACCGCCGCCCACTGGCTCAGGGTCTGCCAGCGCGCCGGATCCTCGGCCATCATCGTCACCATTTGACGAATTTTCGGGTGGTTTGATACCGGCAGCTGCAGGTGCTCCTGCGGCTGGCGGGGCAGCTCATCAAACAGAACCTGCACCAGCCGGGCCGTGGCGGGGGCGGCCAGCGACTCTCCGCCGCGCTCCGCCAGAGTAAGGATCAGCTCTCGCACCAGCGGGGAAATCTTTAACGTACAGCAGCGATCCGGCATCGGCGCGGCGCCCGGCTCGATGAACAGGAAGCATACCTGGGCGCCGGGGGTAGCGCGGTTACTGTGGGACAGCTGCCCCGGAACCCACACCGCATACTGCGGCGGCACCATCCACATTGCGTTCTCCACCTCGCAGGTTAAGGCGCCGTGCAGGGCAAGGATCAGCTGCCCCTTACGGTGGGAATGCGCCGGAATATACTGCTCCGCCTCCACCACCCGGATACGAAAGGCAATGGCCGATTCGTGGCCACTGTCCGGTTCATAGCCATCCAGCCCCAGTCCAATCATCATATTGTCCGATATTAGCGATAATCTGTCATTTTAGCTTGATTTAAACGAGGGACAAAGCCGCTATCGTAACCCCCCTCGTTAGTTACCTTGAGAATGATATGTCTTCTGTGATCTCCTCTACCGGCCGCCGCCCCGCGCTGCTGATTGCCGGTATCCTGCTCATCGCCACCACCCTGCGCGTGGTCTTCACCGGCGCGGCGCCGCTGCTGGACGCGATTCGTAGCGACTATGGCCTGACCACCGCGCAGACCGGGCTGCTCACTACCCTGCCGCTGCTGGCCTTTGGCCTTGTCTCGCCGCTGGCGGCAGGGGTTGCCCGCCGGTTCGGCATGGAACGCAGCCTGCTGCTGGCGATGCTGCTGATCTGCGCCGGCATTGCCCTGCGCTCCCTGCCCTCCGCTGCGCTGCTGTTTATCGGCACGGCGGTAATCGGCTGCGGCATTGCGCTGGGTAACGTGCTGCTGCCCGGGCTGATTAAACGGGATTTCTCGCAACATGTCGCGCGGATGACCGGCGCCTATTCCCTGACGATGGGCGGCGCGGCGGCGCTTGGTTCGGCGCTGGTGGTCCCCGTGGCGATGGCCGGATTCGGCTGGCGCGGGGCGCTGCTGCTGCTGATGGTCTTCCCGCTACTGGCGCTCCTCAGCTGGCTGCCGCAGTCCCGGCGCCGGGCGGAGACGCCATTGACCGGCTCAGGCGCTATGCATAACCGGGGGATCTGGCGGTCGGCGCTGGCCTGGCAGGTGACGCTGTTCCTCGGCATCAACTCGCTGGTCTATTACGTGATTATCGGCTGGCTGCCGTCGATTCTGCAGAGTATGGGCTATAGCGAAGCGCAGGCCGGCTCGCTGCATGGCCTGCTGCAGCTGGCGACCGCCGCGCCCGGCCTGGCGATACCGCTGATCCTGCATCGGCTGCGCGACCAGCGCGGGATCGCGGTGCTGGTCGCCCTGATGTGCGCCATCAGCGCCGCCGGGCTGTGGCTGTTGCCTGAGCTGGCGATCGGCTGGACGCTGCTGTTCGGCTTTGGCTCCGGAGCCACCATGATCCTCGGCCTGACGTTTATCGGCCTGCGCGCCAGCTCGGCGCATCAGGCCGCGGCGCTGTCAGGGATGGCGCAGAGCGTCGGCTATCTGCTGGCCGCCTGCGGGCCGCCGCTGATGGGCAGGATCCATGATGCCAATGGCGACTGGCATATTCCGCTGCTGGCGGTGGCGCTGATTTCGCTGGTGATGGCGTTCTGCGGCGCGCTCGCCGGACGTGACCGGGAAATTCACCCCTGAAGATGACCGGCAGCGCCCGCTGCCGGTGGAATTATTGTGCCGCGGCGCGGAGAAACGCCTGCACCAGCGGCGCGGGACGCCCGTCCAGCGCGTGACGCTCATGCTGGAACAAGGTGGCGACAAAAAACGGGTGCGTCACCAGCTCGACGGCGCGGATCTCACCCTCTTCATCCCAGCCGGTGACGCGCAGATCGCCCTGCTCCAGCTCCGCCGCAAACGCGCTGCTCACGCCGTACCGGCAGTGGTAGCCCTCTTCAATGCTCTCCCGGCCATAGGCGCGGGCAATCAGCGTATTCGCCCGCAGCTCGACGACGGCAGAGGTCTCCACCAGCGAGCAGCTGAGGGGAGCGATCACCATCCGCCCTTCGCTGTCGGTTTCCGCATGTCCGGCGTCCTGCCAGCCGAGCACGTTGCGGGCGTATTCAATCACCGCGTGCTGAAAGCCGCCGCAGGTGCCGAGGAAAGGAATGCTGTTTTCCCGGGCATAGCGGATCGCGGTAAACACGCCTTCCGGGTGACGATACGGGCTGCCGGGAACGACCCAGATGGCATCGTACTCCGCCAGCGCCTCGCCGGAGGCGATCGACGGGGTGACGAGCCAGTCATATTTCACCGGCTGCTCCAGCACGGCGGCGGCATCGTCTATCGCCAGGGGAATGGCCTGATGGGCAACAATATCGGGGTGATAATCGCCGACAAGGGCGAGGCGTAAAGGAGTTTTCATAGCAGGTTCCTTATGTCTGGACGAGACGGACAGCACAAGGCACGTCAGAATAGCGATCCCGCCTGTGGAACACAATCCTTATTTTCACCCCACCGCCGTGGCCGACGGGTGAGGTATACTGGAAAAAGCGCGTAGGGGAGAGAGAATGAAAAATAAGCTTTTGGTCAGCGCCTGCCTGATGGGATTCCAGGTGCGGTATAACGGTAGTGAGAAGGCACAGCTGGCGGCGACGCTGTCCCGCTGGCAGCAGGCGGGGCGGCTGGTGATCCACTGCCCGGAGCTGGCGGCCGGTCTGCCTACGCCCCGACTGCCGGCGGAGATCCTCGGCGGCACGGGCGGCGATGTGCTTGCCGGACGGGCGCGGATCGTGGAAAGCGACGGCCGCGACGTCACCGAACATTATCAGCTGGCCGCCTGGCTGGCGCTCAGCGCCGCCCGGGAAGCGGGCTGTCAGGCAGCGTTACTCACCGACGGCAGCCCTACCTGCGGCAGCCAGTTTGTCTATGACGGTTCCTTTCGCGGACGGCGCAAAGCGGGCGCCGGCGTGGCCGCCGACCTACTCCGCGCACACGGCATCACGGTATTTTCCGACGGGCAAATCCCGCAGTTGCTCGCCTGGATGGCACAGAAGGAGCAGGATGATGATTCAGTGTAAACGGGTGTATGACCCGCAGGAAAGCAGCGACGGCTATCGGGTGCTGGTCGACCGTCTCTGGCCGCGGGGGATTAAAAAAGAGGCGCTGGCCTGTGATGAGTGGTGTAAGGAGTTAACGCCTTCCGCTGAGCTGCGCAAAGCCTTTCACGGCGAGGCGATCGATTTCGCCCACTTCAGCCAGCGCTATCGTCAGGAGCTCGACGCCCATCGCGAAACGGGCCTGCGGCTGGCGGCGCTGGCGCAACGCCAGCCGCTGACGCTGCTGTACGCTGCGAAGAACACCGAGCAGAATCATGCCCGGGTGTTGGCCGCCTGGCTGGCGGCCCTGCCGGTTACGATTTAGCCGGATGATCCCGGCGCCACAGCGCCCACTCGTCGAGGGTTTCGCCGCTGGGTAGTTTGCACTGGGTGCTGACGCCCTGCGGCGTTTGCACCGGCACCCGGGTGCCGCCGGATTGCTGACAGTATACCGCCGCGGGGTTGGGCATGCCGATGGTTTTCGTCGGCGCAGTGGGCTGCGGCTGGGCACAGCCGGCTAATACCAGTGGCAGAATAGCCAGTAACTTTTTCATTGTTCCTCCCTTTCCTGAATGCCCGGGGATTTTAGCCTGAATCTCCACGTTTTCTCCATCTTGCCTGCACTTTTCCCCCGTAGAGTAGCCCTGTTCTCGAACTGACCAGAGAACAGATCATTCCATAATCAATGAGTTTTTCCCCGTCGCCCCCGACGGGGCTTTTTTTCCCACCGCGTGGACAAGTATTCCCCAGACAGATGTGATAAATTTAAAAATATCACTGTTTATTTGACGCTGATGTCCGTTTGCAGCCCAATATGCTGGGGTGACGTTTGGCGTGCTGGAGCTGTATTATTCATGTCAGATTTTATTCTTGCCCGGGTGTCGCAAACCCTCGCTGCGGAACAGTCCCTGGAAACCCTGGTGCGCCAGCTGCTGGAGATGCTGGAGGCGGTGACGCGAATGGAGTCCACCTACCTCACCCGCATTGATACCAACGCCCAGCGGCAGCAGATCATGTTCGCCCACAACAGCAGCGAAATGCAGATCCCGGAAGGATTTTCCGTCCCCTGGGATGAATCCCTGTGCAAACGCGCCCTTGAGGATCAGTGTACGTTTAGCAATGACGTTGCCAACCGCTGGCACTCCTGCATCGCCGCCCAGGAGCTGGGAATCGCTACTTTTTTAAGCATTCCCGTCCGCCTGGCCGACGGCTCTCTGTTCGGCACCCTCTGCGCCACCAGCCGGCAACAACAGCCTTATAACCTCGAAGGCGAACAGGTCATGGGCCTGTTTGCGAAGCTCATTTCCCACTACGTGGAAAAAGACACCCTGGTGCAACAGCTGCAGGCGGCAAACGTCGCGCTGGAGCTGCACTCGTCTACCGATGAGCTCACCCAGCTTCCCAATCGCCGCGCGCTGTTTAAGCAGCTGGCGTTACGCTTTGCCTCCGCCCGTGCCCAGCAGCAGCAGGTCTCGCTTATTTTTATCGATCTCGATGGTTTCAAAGCCATTAACGATCGGTTCGGCCATCCGTGCGGCGACAGCTTTCTGGTGCAGGTCGGCAAACGACTCACCGCTGTCGCGCGCCGGGAAGATATCGTTGGCCGCCTTGGCGGCGATGAGTTTTTGATCGTCGGTAGCGCCCAGCAGCCTGCCGCACAGCAGGCGTATGTCACGTCCCTGCGTCAGGCTCTGTGCGGCGTCTACTTCCTCGGCGAACAGCGTATCGACTATGAGGGCGCCAGCTTCGGGGTGGTCACCTGCGATCCGCAGAGTATCGATGTTGAAGCGGCCTTACGCGCTGCCGATGAGGCGATGTACCAGGATAAGAAGTCCCGCCGCCAGGAGAATTTCATTCATATTGACTAAAGTACCGCGATATCCAGTATCATGCAGGGCATCATTCGTGGGCACAGGGACACAATCATGAAATTGGGTATTCTTTTCCCGGTGGCGATCTTTATCATCGCCGTCGTCTTTCTCGGCTGGTTTTTTGTCGGCGGCTATGCGGCGCCGGGTGGGGCATAATGAAAAAAAGCACCATTATCATGCTGGTCGTCGCCATCGTGGCGGTGGCCGGCACCCAGTTTGGCTGGTGGTGATCGCCGCGGCGATATTGCGGATTTATCCTATCCCATCAATAAGTTAACCCTTTACACTCACGTTATCCGCCGCGGCATTCTCGGCCCCGGGGAATAAGAATAGCGGGAGAAGTAAGGATGAAAAAACCGATCGTGTTACCGTTGATTATTGCGCTGTGCACGCTGTTATCGGGATGCATTATTGACGATGGATATCATCCCCATCGCCACCACCACCATCATCACTATCATGACGACGACTAATGCTTCACGCTGTTGATAGCCGATAAGACAGGGCGAACCGCGGTTCGCCCGTTGACGCTTAATCCTGACGATCGGCGCCGAGGAAAATAAAGCCGAGGGGGATAGCAAAGAGCGCGGTAAAGACAATGCTGTAAACCGTTACCATCGCCCCCTGCAGGAAGAACATGGACGTCGTCCACTCTGAGTACGGCATATTGTACTCGCTCACCACGCCCCCGAAGGTCGCCCGCCCCACTACCGCCAGCGCGATAGCAAACACCACCGCGAGCGACAGACAGTATTTTTTGCAGTTTTTATTGCTGAGGAGTTTTTGCAGAATCATCGGGGCTTCCTTTTTGCTGAGCGATAAACGGCTGTATATGTAACACCAATGCAATAAAAAATGAAGGGTTTTTGTTACAGGGCAGAATAAGAGACGGCGGGCCGGTCAGCGGGTAACCGGCCCGTGGGGATCAGGACTGCAGGGTAGCCAGGCGCGCGGCGAACCCGACGAAAACCAGACCAATCAGGCTGTTGCCAAGTTTAGCCAGCTTCTTGCGGGTTTTGACGTAGCGGGTGACAAACGAGCCGGAGAGGATCAAAAAGCTCATATAGCAGAAGCTAATCACCTCGAGGGTCAGCGCCAGGATAAAGAACGCCACGCCGGGGGTTTTGGCGTTGACATCGATAAACTGCACGAAAAACGACACATAGAACAGAATCGCTTTCGGATTGGTCAGGCTCAGGGTCAGGGAGCGCTTGAGGATCGCGCTCGCCGGCTCCGCGCTGGCGTCGGACTGGCCGTCGCGCTGGGTCAGCACCGCATAGAGCATTTTGCCCCCGAGCCACAGCAGGTAAATTGCCCCGAGATAGCGCACGACGTTAAACAACACTGGCGTGGTTTTAATCAGCGTCGCCACCCCGGCGAAGGCCAGAAACATCAGCACTGCGTCGCCAATAAAGACGCCCGCCGCCGCCAGATAGCCTTTCTTCACCCCGTGGGCAATGCCCGTTTTCAGCACGAAAAACGTATTAGGGCCAGGAACGAGGATGATAAACACCGCCCCGACCAGATAGGTTAAATAATTCAGAACACCAAACTCAGCGAACACTCTGCACTCCTTCGCGCACGACTAAAACATGATCCGGCTCACGTTACCCCAACTGTCGGGATTTTGAAAGCGCAGCCTGTGCGGGAAGGTTAATAGACGGAAGGTTCGCCCAGCGGTCGGGTTTTAAAACGACGGTGTACCCACAGATACTGCTCGGGAGCGCGCAGGATCTCGCGCTCAATAACCTTGTTGATATAGCCGGCGGCGATCTGCTTATCCTCACCCGGATAGTCATTCATCACCTCGCTGATATGCAGGCTATAGCCCCGGCGATCCAGCTTACGTACCATGCTGATGCTCAACATTTTCGCGCCCGATAAGCGGGACAGGACATAGGTGCCGTTGGTGGTCGCCGCCTGCGGGACGGAGAAAAAAGGTGCAAAGACGCTGCCCTTGGGACCGTAATCCTGATCGGGCGCGAACCACACCGCTTCACCGGATTTCAAGGCATGCACCAGACCGGTCAGATTGTTGCGATCGATCATCGCTTTGTTCGAACGCAGGCGACCGCGGGTTTGCACCCACTCCATCAGCGGGCTGTTGTGCGGCCGGTAGGTGGCCATCATTGGCCGACACAGCCCCATCGCGCGCCCGCCCAGCTCCAGCGACATAAAGTGCACGCCGACGACCATTACCCCTTTCCCACCGCTAAGCGCGTGATTAAGGTTGGCGAACCCCTCGACATCAAACCATTTTTTGACCCGCTCGTCGCTCCAGAACCAGGCCATGCCGGTTTCGATAAGCCCCATTCCCAGCGACATAAAGTTTTGATCGATCAGCGTCTCGCGCGCCGCTGGCGACATGTCCGGGAAGCAGAGTTCGATATTACGCCGGGCGATATGTTCGCGGCGTTTAAGAAAGCGACGGGAAAGGCGACCAGCGCTGGTGCCGATAAAATGCAGCAGCGGATAAGGCAGTTGCACGATTAACCAGAGGATGCCGAGCCCGAACCAGGTCAGCCAGTTACGCGGGTGTAAAAGTTGTTTATTAAATACGCAGGCCATGATTTTTCCTGTAAACATTAATTATGTGGTAACGCTTAAGGAAAACAGAATCCATTTATCATCATTAGGCGGTACGTACAGCAAGTTCGACAATACTAATCCGCTGAAATTCCCTCCGGCAAGTAAAAAACAGCAAGCTGACAAAAAAACATAATTGCGGCACATATGTTACTAAATGTAAACTTAAATCTTGAACCACGCTTAATATATTCATCATGCATATCATTTTCACGCTAATCATCAGCGTTACTAACGAAAACAACCGAAAGCTGCCGCAGTGCGGCCCTGGCCGCCGGTGGCAGGCGTCCGCTGAGCCGCGCGATCGGCGGTCTGACCGCGTTGGGATGCATCGTAGTCTGTCAAAGCGAGTATTAAACGCGTCCCACTGCGAAATGCATCTTTTTTAATCCGTCAGCATAAGAAAGATTAAAACGACTTTAAGACAACAATTAAGAATAGACTTATTTAAACCTGCTTTTAAAATAAGCGCGGTGCATTGAAATACTGTGCCCGCCGGACAATAAAAAATATTTCTTTACGCCTCGTGGGAAACACAGGTGGAGTGAATGATGGGCAATCATCCGCCATCGATTTGCATGGAAGCCAGGTCATTGAGAAGAAAGCACGGCGAGGGTGTGAACACCGCCCTCGCCGCAGAGGATCAGTAGGTATGGAAATATTGCTGAATCAGCTGCGGATCTTTAGTCTGCGTCAGCGCGGTCATCAGCAGTATACGCGCTTTTGCCGGGTTGAGGGAGTCGGCCACCAGCCCGGGCTGGCTGTCATCCGGCGGTACGACGCCGCTGCCGGTACGAGAGGCTCGCACCACCACGATGCCCGCCTGCTGCGCTTTTTTGATACCGGCGGCGCTACGTACCGACACCGACCCCGCCCCGGTTCCGGCGTAGATAATACCGTCGGCATGATGGGCGATCGCCGCATCGTACATATACTCCGGATCGTCCTGGTAACCATAAATAATCACCACCTTCGGCAGAACCTTCAGCTGACGCACATCGAACACCGAGCGCAGCGTGTGAATTTTATCCACCCGCGTCTCGAACTGGGGTTTTCCGCCCACCACGACACCAAGATAGCCCTCCTCGGGCGCCCGGAAGGTATCCAGCGAAGTGGCATTAGTTTTGGTGACAAAGCGCGCCGCGCCGATGCGGTCGTTAAGCACCACCATTACCCCGCGTCCCCGGGCATCAGGATCGGCGGCGACCGTGACCGCTTCCAGCAGGTTCATCGGCCCGTCGGCGCTGATCGCCGTCGCCGGGCGCATCGCCGCGGTAAAGACCACCGGCTTGTTGTTTTTCACCGTCAGATTGAGGAAATACGGGGTTTCATCCAGCGTGTCCGTGCCATGGGTGATCACCACGCCATCGACATCGCCCCGAGCCAATAGCGCATTCACCCGCTTCGAGAGCTGGAGAATAATATCGCTGGTCATATTCTCACTGCCAATATTGGCCACCTGCTCGCCCTCGACGTGAGCGATTTTACTCATTTCCGGCACGGCGTTAATCAGCGTCTGCACCCCAATCGCCCCGGCTTTATAGCCGGTTGTTTGGGTATTGCTGGCCGCCGAACCAGCAATCGTTCCGCCGGTGGCTAAAATAACAATATGCGGAAGACGCGTCTCGCTAAACGCCAGGCTGCTCATCGTCAATAACGCAATGGCAAGTAATGCTCTAAAATTCATACAGGTCACTCCCTTCATAGACATTAATCAAACTTACGCTTGCTTAATGCAAAGGGCTTGCCAGAATTCATTTCTTTTCTGGGGGGGAAATGGTTAACTATCAGACAATAATAAGGTTCTTAGGACGATATCGCCCAACTCTGGTGCACCACTGGATCTGAAACGGGCAGAGCTATGAACCAAAACATTCTGAGGATTTACCTGTTCAGCAACACACAACACGCATTGCGATCAGATTATCGACACTTCCGTCACCGGCGAGAGCATTTTTGCCCGCCAGGTCACGCGAACGGAGAACAGAGATGCGTATTGCCCTGAAGTCGGCCCTGATGCTGACCACCAGAGTCATCCAGATCATTAACCCTGAACTGCACCGGCATATGCAACGAACGGCCTTAATCGCCCTGACGCTGGCGCAAAGGCTGGAACTGCCTGACGAACGGCAGCAGACCATTTTTTGCGCCGCGCTGCTGCACGATATCGGCGTGCTGGGGGATAAACGCACCATTCATTCGCTGGATGCTATCGATAATATCCACGACCCGCATCAGCGCCAGGGTGTGGCGATGCTGGAGGGATTAGCGACCTTCCAGCCCATCGTTCCCTTTATTCGCGATCACCATTTTAGCCCGAACCACCGGGGCTCCCGCGAACAGCACATTGTCTATTTCGCTGATGCCTTTGAACGGCTGCTGCCGGCCGATAGCCACGTTGCCGCCTGGCCCACGCGGGCGGTGGTGGAACAGTTCGTCGCTTTGCATCGGGAGATCGATCCGCCGCTCTGCGATATCCTGTGCGAGGTCGCTGAAAATGCGAACTTCTGGCAGCACCTTCACCCCGGCCATATTCAGCGGCTGCTGGAGATTATTGGCCCCATCAACACGCGCTATCTGGATATTCACGGTCTGAAGGATGTCTGCCTGCTGATTGCCAAAATCGTCGACACCTACAGCAGCTTTACCGCCACCCATAGCATCATGGTGGGGGAAATCGCCCGCCAGCTTGCCCGCTGGATGCAGCTGCCGGAGCCCACCTGCCAGCAAATTCAGATAGCCGGCTATCTACACGATATTGGCAAGGTCTATATCCCACTCTCCATTCTCGAAAAAGAGGGCGAGCTGGATGATGAGGAGCTGAGTCAGGTGCGGGAGCACAGCTACATGACCGGCGAACTTCTCAGCGACTATAGCGAGCTCGGCGACATCATTAACTGGGCCTCGAATCATCATGAAAAAATGGACGGCAGCGGCTACCCTCTGCATCTCGAAAAGGAGCACCTGACCCTCGCCGACCGGATTATCTCCATCGCCGATATTTTCACCGCGCTGACCGAAGATCGCCCTTATCGTAAAGGGATGGCCTGGCAGGAAGCCTTACAGATTATGGAAGCGGATGTTATAAATGGCGCTCTGGATAGCGATGTCTTCCTCGTTTTGCGCCACCATGCGGAAACGCTACACGCCATCATTCTTCAGACCCTTGCCCCTCTGCATAGCGAGCGCCGCCTCTGAAGCGGGCCGCCGTCGTGGCGGGGGCGGAGTTCTATAATCAAAACAGCTTCATCTGCATGCAAGGAAATTCACGGTGAGAATCGCCACCATCACTAACTGGGCTTACGGGATCACCGTTGGCCTGACGCTGGCTTCCGGGAGCGCTATGCTCATGGCCTCCAGCGCCGACCGCGTCGAACGCCAGGCGGTACAGCAGCGCCAGGTCTTTGATACCCTCTCCGACGAGATGGAAAACGACGCCTGGGCGCTGTCTGACCTCGCCCGGCTGTACGTGATAAAGCCTTCGCCGGAGACGCTTACGCAATATCAGCAGCTGCAGCAGACCGACAAGAGCATAGAGCAGCGGCTGGGCGGCCTGAAAGATAACGGCGCCAGCCGCGAGGAGCTGGCGCTGCTCCAGGATGGCCTGCGGATCGCCGATGAGCTACAGGATGAACAGCAGGCGGCCCTGGCGCATGTCGCTCGCGGCGATGCGCCAGCGGCCATCGCGGTGCTGTACGGCACCGCGTACGAGACTGAACTGGAGCGCATGCAGACGCAGATCGATCGCTTCCGCCAGATGCTTGAGCATCGCGCCGCCGTCGCTATCGACCAGGCCACCGAGCGCTCGCGGATCTGGCGTACGCTGTCGGAAATCATGGTCGGCCTGACCGCCATGATGTTTTTGTTCGTCCTCGGCTTCATTCTCAAACGCCGGGTGCTCTACCCGGTGGTTCGCCTGAGCGACGTGGTCCAGCGTCTCGCCTCCCAGGATTATGCGGTAGAGACGCCGCACTTTACCCAGGTGGATGAGATTGGTGACATGGCTCAGGCGATCCGCATTTTTCGCGAGAACGGCCTGGCCCGTCAGCGGCTGGAGCAGCAGCGCGACGCCGACTGGGCGATCCGCGAGCTGCTGGCGCGTATGACTCAACGGCTGCAGGGCTGTGAAACCATTGAGGATGTGATTAAGGTGGCGGAGCGGTTTGCGCCGAATATCGCCCCGACGATCCCCGGTAAACTGTATGTTCTGGATACCGACCCCTGGCAGATGCGCTGCGTAGCGCAGTGGCTGTCGCCCGCCGGTGAGACGACGCCCTTTTCTCCCGACGACTGCTGGGCGATACGGCGGGGACTCAGCCATCCGCCGGTGCAGGGCGAGCCCGATATCACCTGCTATCATCTGCCGGAGACGCACGCCGGCCAGTCGCTCTGCGTACCGCTCATCGCCCAGGGCGAAGCCATTGGCCTGCTGACCTTCCAGAACGTCACCGCCAGTGACGCTCCTTCCCGGGCCTATCTCGAGCTGATGGCGGAAGCGTTGGGCCTGGCGCTGGCCAATCAGCGTTTGCGCAGCGCCCTGCTGGAAAAAGCGCTGTTCGATTCCCTGACCGGCCTGCGTAACCGCCATCATCTTGACGAAGCGCTGCATTCGCAGATGGCGCTGTCGGTCCATACCCATACTCCGCTGAGCTGTCTGATGATCGACATCGATCATTTTAAAACCATCAATGATCGCTATGGCCATGAGGCTGGGGATCTGGTGATTAAGAGCGTTGCGACCATTGTGCAGCGCGCGGTGCGCGATATCGGCATGGCTTTCCGCTACGGGGGCGAGGAGTTTTTAGTGCTGCTCCCCGGGATTGACGAAGCCGGGGCGCACCAGTGCGCCAGCGAGATCTACACCCAGGTGCGCAATATGACGCTGCGCGATGGTCTGACCGAGATAGGCCAAGTGGATGTGTCGATTGGCATCGCCAGCTACCCGCAGCACACCCAAAGCGATAGTCTGCTGCGCGCGGCGGATGCCGCGCTGTACCGGGCGAAAGAGCTGGGCCGCTCAAGGATTGTCAGCTTTGGCCGCCTGAAGACCAGCTAACCGGGACTATCGCTCAGCGGTATTAAGCAGCGAGATAACTTTCCTTACCACCGCCGAACGAATATGGCGGTGGTAAACCATGCTCAGCTCACTCTCCGCCAGCCGATCCTGGAGATCGATATACACCACGTTATCAAGGCGTAAGGCCCGCGCCGAGAGCGGAACCAACGCCACTCCCACCCCGGCGGAGACCAGGCTAATCATCGAGGTAACGTCGTTAATCCGCTGCGCCACCTGCGGCGTAAAGCCTGCGACGCGACAGGCATCCATAAAAACCTGCTCCAGTCCGGTGCCCTGCGGATCGTCAAGCGAGATCCAGTTGTCAGTGCGCAATGAGGCCAGATTAAGCGCGCCCACGCCGGCCAGCGGATGCTGTTGATAGAGCGCCAGGCAGAGCTTTTCACGTACAAACGGCCTGACCACCAGCGCGTCCGGCGGCGAGGCCAGCGGCGCGCGGATGATGGCGATATCCAGACGCAGATCCAACAGCGCTTCGTAGAGCATTTGCACATCCCCCTGCACCAGCGACAGCTCAATCCCCGGCCAGTCGGCGCGCAGCCGGCGCAGGAGCCCCGGCAGTTTACTGTCGTACATCGCGCTGGAGACATACCCCAAATGCAGCCTCCCCTGCTCGCCCCGCGCGGTGCGCTGGGCGTCCAGCACCGCCTGATCGGCCATTTCCAGCGCCAGCCGCGTCTTGTGTAAAAAGGCCTCGCCCGCGGCGGTCAGAGTCAGACGGCGGTTAGCGCGGGAAAAGAGCACCACGCCCAGGCGCTGCTCAAGCTGCTTAATCTGCTGACTGAGGGCGGGCTGGGCGATATGTAACCGCTCCGCCGCCCGGTGCATATGCAACTCTTCGGCAACGACCACAAAATGGCGTAACGCTCGCAAGGACATGGTAGGACTCCTCCCTACAAATTGATAAGAAAAAGCTTATCAATAAAGCATAAATGATGCAATTGATAACCATTAGCCTGCGAAGCATACTGTGCGCATCGATACGCTAAGGAGAACATCATGACCGCACCGATTCAGGATCTGCGCGACGCCATCGCGCTGCTGCAACAGCATGACAATCAGTATCTCGAAACCGATCATCCGGTTGACCCTAACGCCGAGCTGGCCGGTGTTTATCGCCATATCGGCGCGGGCGGCACCGTGAAGCGCCCCACTCGCATCGGGCCGGCGATGATGTTTAACAATATTAAGGGTTATCCACACTCGCGCATTCTGGTGGGTATGCACGCCAGCCGCCAGCGGGCCGCGCTGCTGCTGGGCTGCGAAGCCTCGCAGCTGGCCCTTGAAGTGGGTAAGGCGGTGAAAAAACCGGTCGCGCCGGTGGTCGTCCCGGCCAGCAGCGCCCCCTGCCAGGAACAGATCTTTCTGGCCGACGATCCGGATTTTGATTTGCGCACCCTGCTTCCGGCGCCCACCAACACCCCTATCGACGCCGGCCCCTTCTTCTGCCTGGGCCTGGCGCTGGCCAGCGATCCCGACGACGCCTCGCTGACCGACGTCACCATCCACCGCTTGTGCGTTCAGGGCCGGGATGAGCTGTCGATGTTTCTTGCCGCCGGCCGCCATATCGAAGTGTTTCGCCAGAAGGCCGAGGCCGCCGGCAAACCGCTGCCGATAACCATCAATATGGGTCTCGATCCGGCCATCTATATTGGCGCCTGCTTCGAAGCCCCTACCACGCCGTTCGGCTATAACGAGCTGGGCGTCGCCGGCGCGCTGCGTCAACGTCCGGTGGAGCTGGTTCAGGGCGTCAGCGTCCCGGAGAAAGCCATCGCCCGCGCCGAGATCGTTATCGAAGGTGAGCTGTTGCCTGGCGTGCGCGTCAGAGAGGATCAGCACACCAATAGCGGCCACGCGATGCCGGAATTTCCTGGCTACTGCGGCGGCGCTAATCCGTCGCTGCCGGTAATCAAAGTCAAAGCAGTGACCATGCGAAACAATGCGATTCTGCAGACCCTGGTGGGACCGGGGGAAGAGCATACCACCCTCGCCGGCCTGCCAACGGAAGCCAGTATCTGGAATGCCGTCGAGGCCGCCATTCCGGGCTTTTTACAAAATGTCTACGCCCACACCGCGGGTGGCGGTAAGTTCCTCGGGATCCTGCAGGTGAAAAAACGTCAACCCGCCGATGAAGGCCGGCAGGGGCAGGCCGCGCTGCTGGCGCTGGCGACCTATTCCGAGCTAAAAAATATTATTCTGGTTGATGAAGATGTCGACATCTTTGACAGCGACGATATCCTGTGGGCGATGACCACCCGCATGCAGGGGGACGTCAGCATTACGACAATCCCCGGCATTCGCGGTCACCAGCTGGATCCGTCCCAGACGCCGGAATACAGCCCGTCGATCCGTGGAAATGGCATCAGCTGCAAGACCATTTTTGACTGCACGGTTCCCTGGGCGCTGAAATCGCACTTTGAGCGCGCGCCGTTTGCCGACGTCGATCCGCGCCCGTTTGCACCGGAGTATTTCGCCCGGCTGGAAAAAAACCAGGGTAGCGCAAAATAAGCAATAGCCGCCGGTAAACGGCGGCATTTTTCCCTGCCGCGCGATCCTGAGCGGATGGCGCAGGCAGGATTAATTGATCGCAGCGGCGAGATCTTTTTTCACCAGCTCGCGCAGCTCAGAAATCAGCACCTGGCTTACGTCGAAATGGCGATCGGGGCGTTACGCATGGGGGTATTTACAGGGAATGATCCTTCATAAAAAAGAGAGGCGCTTATCACTGCGCTAATAAAGACTATCTGTAGCAAAGGGGGTATTTAAAACTGGATAATAAAAGAATAGCAGGTAACCGAAACCAGCCCCCGGTCGACCCTCAACCGCAAAGAAAAATATATTCTTCCTTCCAGTAGCGGCCCTGACCTATGATGTCCCCGGCAGAAGTGATTAACCGTTTTTGCTTTTCGGTTTCGATACCCTCAACGATCACATGGCCGGTCAGGGTATGAATAGACTGCAACAGACCGGGCAAAGCGGGGTCGTTTTCTTTATCCCAGAAGTAATCCTTATCCACTTTGACGCAATCGAAGCGGAATCTCTCCAGCAGCGGGAAGGAGGTTCGCCCGCGACCAAAATCATCCAGCCAGACCGGACAAAGCGCCGCCAGCGTGCTTAGCGCCGTCAGCTCGCGGCCGGCGATAAACTCATGAAAATTCTCATTTATCTCCAAAGCAATATGCTTACACGAGCGCAGAAAATCGCAGAGATAGCGGTCCGTCAGAATAAAATGGCTTAATAAATCATCGATATTGAGCGAGATCGGCTTATTATCGACCAGGGAAAAATCAAATACGGAAAGCAACTCGATTTGTCGGGTAAATAGTGCAAGCTTATCGCTTTCGGTAAGCGTGGAGAAAGAAAACGCGGGCGCTGAGGCGTTATTTCGTGCGGGTGCTATAATATCTTTAGTGAGCAATTCCCACGAGTGGCAGCTGCCATCATCGCTAATAGCGGGCTCCAGTACGAAGCGATAGGAGGTATTTTTCGCGTTTTCTTCAACCATTTAAAAAATACCAAAAATAAGAAAGGGTTAAAGCATGTCATATATTTCCCGCCAACAAAAATAGTTTAAAATGATCGATAAGAAACATTCGATAGCTAAAAACTATCAACATATAATTTATTGATCGGTAAAGTGAATTAATATAAATTAGCCACCGCTGTCGCATGCGTTTAGACAACAATTAAAATATTGTTTCAA
Source organism: Klebsiella sp. KPN54798 (assembly GCF_021184225.1). Lineage (NCBI taxonomy): Bacteria > Pseudomonadati > Pseudomonadota > Gammaproteobacteria > Enterobacterales > Enterobacteriaceae > Klebsiella > Klebsiella sp. KPN54798. Next base: position 3,226,478 of record NZ_CP089234.1, read on the forward strand.
ACCAGCCAGTTACATGACGAGCCGCATCCAGTCGTAGCCACATTACGCTTTTCCCCGGCGGCAAAAAAAAGCGTGGTGTAATAAAAATCAAAAATACAAGCCGCCAGTTTTCGTCCTCTCGTATGCCAAAAGATGAATAATCTCTGGCCCAACGCAACCGCTTGCCAATAATAAAAACGCTGCCCCGGTCAACGAAACGTCATACTTTACCGCTACCTTGCTGGCAGAACAGGCGCAGCGGATAAAGGGCAGTGAAAAGAAAATACATGGTTCCGCTGGCGCTAATGCTCCTCATGCTCATCGCCAGCGCATGGCTGGAACCGGCCCCGCGGCCTGTCGCCAGAGGGCTGTGCGTCTGGTTCGACGGGGCAATGGTCAACTGTCTGCAGAGGCAACGGCTGGGCGAAAGGTTGCCGATTCACTCGCTGGCCAGGCGGTAAACGGGCACTCGTCGGGTGGTATTGAACAAATTGTCGCTGACCTCCACCTCCGTCGTGACAATCGCCATGCCGGACCGGCGCAACTGCGCGATGTCCGCCGCCACTCGCTGACTGCCGAACCAGAACAAGGCGTCGAGAGCGGTGACCGGCAGGCCGGCGTTCAGCGCCTGGCGGAGCCGCTCCCGGGCCGGCTTTATCTCCCGGGCAATCTGCTGGTACGGGGCCGCCGTCAGCCCGGTTGCATCGACGCGACGAATGCGGTTTGCCAGGCGGTAATGAAAGGCTTCCGGGACAGCCTGTAAATCCTGTTTCAAACTATAGACGCAGCCGTAACGTTTGCCGTTGAAAACGGCGGCTTTACGGCTAAGCTGCAACGTCTCGCGAACATCGGCGATTAGCTGCGGCGCGCGCACCAGCAGCAGGCGAAAAGGCAGCTCGAAGCTGGTGACATAGTCGACGTTCAGTAACGCAATGCGCAGGCGCTCCTCTGCCCCGGCCCGCAGCTGACGACACTCCAGGTATACTTCGCGCCACTGCTCCCGGAGCCGTGGCGTCTCACCGGCTTCGGTAAACTGGTATTTTTCAATATCGTAATCAATTCTCCCGGCCACCGCGCATTCCTTTCTGAATCAGTCCGCGGGTTATATTATCATCCTCCGACGCCGTCCCTATGCCCAACGCCGCTGTCGTTGTCGATTATTTACGATAAAGATAACGGGTGATGATCACATCAAGAACAAACAGCAGGAAGATAACGCTGCTTAACCATAATAAGCCTGCGAATAAATCAAGTAATTGCATCGTTGTTCCCTCGCCGTTGGCCCTAAAAAAGACGCTCCATCACCATAAAGTAGTTAACAACCACCTTACCAGCCACAGAATAAAATTATTTAGCACGATGCCATCCCGAGCCCGGACAGATTCATTTTATTGTCATTAATTTGTCATCAAAAAATGTCTATCATCAACCGGCGCCGCAGGGTCGTCTCTGCCGTCATGGTATGGCGGACAACGCGTCGCCACGCGGTTTAACAACACGGAATAACCTCGCCCTGCCTCATTCTTACTGTCATTGCATAATTTTATATCAGGCACGTTTGTCATCCTGCTGAATAATCCGTAAAAGCGCCGTAAGCAATAAAACCCCTGCAGATTGGTTTACCATGGAGAAATAAGATGCCTAGCGAAAAAGCCCGCAGCCTTGACCATTTCTATGAATTACTGGCGACAGGACAACACCCGAAGATTGAGCTCGATTTTGATGTCGCCGCGGACGATTTTTTTAAAATCGCCACCGAGTTTGGCGATATTGGCGCGAGGATCACCCGGGTTAACGAACGATTTATTATTAAGATCAAGCCGCCGAAGGCATAAACACCCGGCCCGAGTCGTTGCAGCAGATCATCGGTTTGTGCGCATCCCTCTCGGTCATCCCTGACCGGACGGCGCGACGCGCCAGCAAATCCTCACCTGCCGGCGCGAATCAGGCTCAGTGATAGCCCTCGCTGCCGGAGACTTTGCCGCGAAAGACGTAGTAGCTCCAGGCGGTATACATCAGGATCACCGGGATAATGAGCAGCGCCCCCGGCAGCATAAATACCTGGCTGGAGAGCGGCGCAGCGGCATCCCACAGGGAGATATGCGGTGGAATAATGTTCGGCCAGACGCTGATCCCCAGCCCGCTGAAGCCGAGGAATATCAGGCCCAGCGTCAGGATAAAGGGACGGGCGTGGCTGGCGGGGCGCGCGCTCAGGCGCCAGATCCACAGGCTCAGAGCCAACACCAGAATTGGCACCGGCACGAACCAGAAGAAATTGGGCAGCGTAAACCAGCGTTCCGCCACGTAGCGCCAGCCCAACGGCGTCCAGACGCTGACCACCGCAATCACCACCATCAGCGCCAGCAGTACCTTGCGGGTCAGCTCGCGCATCCGCTGCTGCAGCGCGCCTTCGCTTTTCATAATCAACCACGTGGTGCCCAGCAGCAGATAGGCCACCACCAGCCCCAGACCGCAGAACAGATTGAAAGGGGTAAGCCAGTCCAGCGTCGAACCGGCGAAGCGGCGGTCAGCCACCGCAAAGCCGTTGATAAACGCGCCGACGACAATCCCCTGGCTGAAGGTCGCCAACAGCGAGCCGCCGGCAAAGGCATAGTCCCAGAAGATGCGATGCGTGGGAACCGCTTTAAAACGAAATTCAAAGGCCACGCCGCGAAAAATCAGGCCGATGAGCATCGCCGTCAGCGGGATAACCAGCGCATCGGTGATCACCGCATAGGCCAGCGGAAAGGCGCCGAACAGCCCTGCCCCGCCGAGCACCAGCCAGGTTTCGTTACCATCCCAGACGGGGGCGACGCTGTTGACCATCACATCGCGCTCTTCGCCATCATGCACCACGCTGAACAGCATCCCAATACCTAAATCGAAACCATCCATCACGATATACATCAGCGTGGCGAAGACAATGATGACAAACCAAATCACCGAGATATCGATGCTCATGATGCGTTCTCCTCATCACGCACCGGCTCAGCCGCTGAGAGCGGACGCGCCGGGGTGCCTGCGGTTTGCGAGGTCAGCTCCGTCACCGGCTGCGGCCCTTTTTTGATAAGCCGGAAAATGTAGTAATACCCCACGCCAAACACGGCGCAGTAAACCACGATAAATACCAGCAGGCTGATGGCCATCTGCAGGGTGCTGTGCAACGACACCGCATCCCGCGTGCGCAGCAACCCGTATATCACCCACGGCTGGCGGCCCATCTCGGTGGTCACCCACCCGGCGACCAGGGCAATAAGACCGGCGGGCCCCATACAGAGCGCAAACCACTGGAAGGGACGCGAGTGGTACAGCCGCCGCCGATAGCGCAGCCAGGCGCTGCAGATCCCTAAGGCGATCATCAACACGCCCATCCCGACCATGATGCGAAACGACCAGAAGACGGCGGGCGAATAGGGTCGGTCCTCTTTCGGGAAGTCTTTCAGGGCCGGCACCTGCTTATGCAGGCTGTGGGTAAGGATCAGGCTACCGAGAGCGGGGATCTCAAGACCATAGCGGGTCCGCTCCTGCTCCATGTCCGGCAGGCCAAACAGCAGCAGCGGCGTGGCCTCGCCGGGGCGATTTTCCCAGTGCCCTTCGATGGCCGCGATCTTCGCCGGCTGATGCTCAAGGGTGTTAAGACCATGCATATCCCCCACCACCGCCTGGATCGGCGCCACCAGCAGCGCCATCCACATCGCCATCGACAGCATTTTGCGGATGGCCGGCGAGTCGTTGCCGCGCAGAAGATGCCACGCGGCAGACGCCCCGACGAACATGGCGCTGCTGAGAAACGCGGCTATCGCCATATGGAACAAGCGATACGGAAAAGAGGGGTTAAAGATAATCGCCAGCCAGTCCTGCGGGATGAGATGGCCATTTTCGATGATAAAACCCTGCGGCGTCTGCATCCAGCTATTGGAGGCAAGGATCCAGAAGGTAGAAACCAACGTGCCAAGCGCCACCATGCAGGTGGTAAAAAAATGCAGCGCTGGCGGCACTTTATTCCAGCCAAACAGCATCACCCCGAGGAATCCCGCTTCAAGGAAGAAGGCGGTCAGCACTTCGTACAGCAGCAGCGGGCCGGTAATACTGCCAGCGAACTGGGAAAATCCGCTCCAGTTGGTGCCGAACTGATAGGACATGACTAATCCGGAGACTACGCCCATGCCAAAATTGACGGCAAAGATTTTCAGCCAGAAATTGTAGAGTGAACGCCAGACATTATCCCGGGTTCGCAGCCACATCCCCTCAAGCACCACAAGGTAGCTGGCAAGGCCGATGGTGATGGCCGGAAAGAGGATATGGAAGGATACGGTAAAGGCGAATTGCAATCGGGCCAGATGAAACGCGTCGAATTCAAACATATTCCACACCCATCATTGTGAATCGCCCCGGCCGCAGCCGGGGCTCATGCGAACATCACTTAGCCGATGATGAAGTGTTTTGCTTCCCGGCGCCGAGTTCGGCGCCAGTCAAAGGATCGCCCTGCGGGTCAGACTGCGTTCGCTTCAGCATCGCTTTGCACAGCGCTTCCTGCTCTGGCGTCAGGCCGACAGAAGCACTGCCATCTCCGCCATCTACGGCCGGCTGTGGATCCTTGACATAATCGAAGTGTTTGTCACTGTTCCAGCTGCCGCGTACTTCTCCACCTTCAGACATATTGTAGTAGGTGTTAGCGTACTCGCTAATGGGCGGCAGTTTGCCCGGTGGATAGTTGTTGCGAATCGACTGCAGGGCCTTCTCAAAAGAGAGCTGATGCGCCGCTTCGCGGGTCATCAGGAAGGCCAGCGCGTCTTTCACGCCAGGATCGTCGGTCACGTTGATCAGGCGTTCATAGACGATCTTCGCCCTCGCCTCCGCCGCGACATTCGACCGCAGGTCGGCGGTGGGTTCGCCGATAGTATCAATGTAGGCCGCCGTCCACGGCACGCCCGCCGAGTTGGTCAGCGGGGTACCGCCGCCGTACAGCAGGGATGTAATATGGCTGTCATTGCCGTTGGCGGTGAGCGAACGATAGAGTTCCGCCTCGCTCTCGGTGCCCTCCGCCAGGGCTCCTTTGGCGCCTTTATTCAGCATGCCGACCAAAGTGCCAATGATCTCCAGATGGCTCAACTCCTCTGTCGCGATATCCATCAGCATATCTTTGCGGCCGGGATCGTCATCGCTTAATCCCTGGGTGAAATAACGACACGCGGCGGCCAGCTCGCCCTGAGGGCCGCCAAACTGTTCGAGCAGTAAATTCGCGAGCCCCGGATTCGGTTCAGCAACGCGTACGGTATACTGCAGTTGTTTCACATGACGAAACATAGGCCTGCCTCCTGGGTTATTTTTTCGCTTCTACGCCGTCAGCATCTGAACGCAGGAGAAACTGCTCCGTAGTCTGAGGAATATGTTTAATCAGCCAGTCGGCCATTTCCCGCTCTTCCGCCAGGATGGCTTCAATGGCTGGGATGGAGGCGGTATCGCCCGCTTTTTCAGCGGCCGCCAGCAGAGAGGTATAGCAGGCGATTTCAAACTGCTCGAAAACGTACCCGCTGATCGAGCCTTTGACGATTTCATCGGAAGGAAACATCCCGCCGATGGACTGGCCGAGAGCCGCCATTTTACTCATCGAATCTTTAATCACCGAGCGCGAAATCTCATTGCGGTCGAGGATCTCTTCCAGCACGGTAATTTGCCGTTTGGTCTCGTTAACATGCTGTTCGATTCTGGCACGGAGATCCGGATAATTATCGATACGGCCAGCCATTGATTCCAGCATGGACTCTGCCTGTTTTTCCATGGCATGCGCATCTCGTAGCCAGTCATGGTAATGTTCAACGTGATTCATCGTGATTTCCTCGTGTCAGGGAGAGTTTATTTTTCCGCTTTCTTATTAATATTACCTACCGCCAGATCGGTTAATTTCACATCGGTTTGTTTTTCTTCTTCCAGGGTTTCGGCAAGCAGTTTGGCTGCTTTTTTATAGCCCAACTGCTCTGCCAGGGTGACCAGAGTACCGTAACTGGCAATTTCGTAATGCTCGACCTTTTGCGCAGCGGCAATTAATGCAGCATCACGTACCTCATTTTTTTCCGTGCTCTCAACGACTTCATTAGCTTCTTCGATTAATCCTTCCATGGCCACGCATTTCATGCGTTTGATTTTCAGGTTGGATTCCTGTTCAATAATCTGGTCGATACGTTCGATCTGGCCCTGGGTTTCTTCAAGATGAGCATTGAACGCCGCGCTGAGTTTTTCACTGGACGCCGCTCTGGCTAGTTTAGCCAGCCCGCGGGTTAATTGTTTCTCTGCGCTGTAGGTATCTGAGAGCAGGTGTATAAATACATCTTCAATGCTTTTCATATTCATAGAAATACCTTCTGGAGTCAGAAAATAACTGCGAGTCTGTGACAGACTCGCAGGAGATACTTTCACTTCAGGGTGCAAGGAAAAGGATAATCAGGAATTATCGGACTTGCGGCCACCGCCGTGGCTATTCTGTCCGCCTTTTTTACCCGCTTCGGACGCACGCTGCGGATCATTTTTAAAGTTCCCGCCGCTGTGCTGACCACCTTTACGACCTGCTTCAGAAGCTTTTTCACGGTCTTCAGCAAAATTACCGGAACCACCACGATGCTCTGCCATATTTCACCTCATGTATATCGGTTATGTCAGTACGATACGAAAATATTCCGTATCACTCGTCGTTCGATATTTAAATCTAGCGGGTAATGCTGGTTAGTCAAATTATTATTCCGTTTTTTCGACACCTTTTAGCAGTAATTCGGAATAATTCTACAAGACACCTCAAAAATAACCAAACGGCACCTTGCCGCTAACTCACTGTGTTCAGGGAAATAATGTATGCAGATCACCTCTGCGGCAAAGAATTATCTATACCGGAGGATTACTACCGTTGGGTTATATAACGAAGCGGCAGCATTGCCCTTTGCCAGACGGAAATTAAGAATTTTCCCTGATTTTACGGATAAAAAAAAGCCGCTGGGGAAGCGGCTAGCAAACAAAATGGAGCGAATATCATGCCCGATTAATACTGGCACACATAAGGGCAATAGGCAAATAACCTCAACAAACCAGCTGCTAAATAAGCGAAGCGTGGAATATATTCAGCTCCTGGAATATCACGCAGTTCCATTATTAGTACTCTACGCTTTATTTTTTACGATGATTTATCGGTGACGATAGCAGCCGTTCACCAGGCCGAAGAACCGCATGCTGTCAACCTTTCTCTCGAGGAGAATATTCTATGAAAGCACTCACTTATCACGGCCCGCATCATGTCAGCGTCGACACCATGCCTGACCCGGCTCTTGAGGCAGCGGACGATATTATTCTGCGCGTCACCGCGACAGCGATTTGCGGTTCCGATCTGCATCTGTACCGCGGAAAGATCCCCGGCACGCACCATGGTGATATTTTCGGCCATGAATTTATGGGGGAAGTGGTGGAAGCCGGTTCCGAGGTCACCGCGGTCCGCAAAGGCGACCGGGTGGTTATCCCGTTTGTCATCGCCTGCGGAGACTGCTTCTTTTGTCGCTTGCAGCAGTATGCCGCCTGCGAAAGCACCAATAGCGGCCAGGGAGCGACGCTCAATCGAAAAGGCATTTCGCCACCGGCGGCGCTGTTTGGCTATAGCGATTTGTACGGCGGGATCCCGGGCGGCCAGGCGGAATATGTACGGGTCCCCAAAGCCAATACCGGACCGTTTAAAGTGCCAGACACCTTACCCGATGAAAAGGTGCTGTTTCTGTCAGATATTCTGCCCACCGCCTGGCAGGCGGTTAAAAACGCCGAGGTCAAACCCGGCAGTAGCGTGGCTATTTTTGGCGCCGGCCCGGTAGGACTGCTCTGCGCCTCCTGCGCCAGGCTCAATGGCGCAGAACAGATATTTATCATCGATCATAACGATTACCGACTCGATTTCGCGCAACAACGCTATGGCGCGATCCCGATAAACTTTGACCACCATGACGATCCTGCGCAGTGGATTATCGATAACACGCCGGGCCATCGCGGCGTCGACGCGGTGATCGACGCCGTGGGCTTCGAGGCGAAAGGTAGCCTTACGGAAACCGTCCTCAGCACCCTGAAAATCGAGGGGAGCAGCGGAAAAGCCCTGCGCCAGTGCATCGCCGCCGTGCGCCGCGGCGGCATCGTCAGCGTACCCGGGGTTTACGCCGGTTTCATCCACGGCTTTATGTTTGGCGATGCCTTTGATAAAGGACTGACCTTCAGGATGGGACAAACCCACGTCCACGCCTGGCTGCCGGATCTGCTGGCGCTTATTGAGCAAGGGCTGCTTACCCCGGAGGAGATTGTCACTCACCATATGCCGCTGGAGGAGGCCGCGCGCGGCTATCAGATCTTTGAGAAACGTGAAGAGGCGTGCCGCAAAGTGATCCTCGTACCGGGAATGCAGCCCGGGAAGGCGACCCTCTGACAAGGCGATTACCGCGCAAGGAAATTCTCGGCGGACCGATCGCGGCATGATATAAACATAGCGTGCTTTGGCCCGCCGTCGCTGATATAGCCGTTCACCAGAGGAGAAGTTGATGCTCGAGTTACGTCCGAATTGCGAATGCTGTGATAAAGATCTGCCGCCAGACTCACCCGAGGCGTTTATCTGCTCGTTCGAGTGCACCTTTTGCCGGGACTGCATGACGACGCGACTGAACGGACATTGCCCGAACTGCGGCGGCGAACTGGTGCGGCGCCCTGTGCGTCCCGAAGAGGCGCTGCGGCGCCACCCCGCCTCCACCCTGCGCCGCCATGCACAGTAGGCGAGACGCAGGTCTCCCGGCTAAGGTAAAAATCCACGCCCGAGGAGAGCGCGGAGCCTGAAGGCGTGACCGGTGGCAGACAACGTGCTCTTTCGATTATTGCCCGGCGGCGCTTCGCTAGTCCGGGCGAGCGTTTCCGGGTTCATATTCTGCATGTCAGTAAAACGTCTTCCCCGCCCGTACTGCCCGTCGGCGATCGCTTTCATCGATAGCCGCAGCCGTCAGGGTTTATCCCCCCACATCGCGATTTCACTAAAACTCAGCCAGCCCTGTGCGCTCAGGCTGCCGTATCGCATGGCTGGCGTTCTTTTTTATTCACCATCGCAATAACGCCTGGGAGCATTTCCGTTGCAATCGTTGATCTCCTGCCAGGCATATTTCGCTGCACACCGAAGCTTCCTGCTCTGACCGTCAGTAGACTGCAGGGAAATTCACCACGGAGCAGACTTATGATTGCGGTACTTTTTGAGGCCGACGCCTTACCACAAGCACAGGAAAGATATCTTCAGCTGGCGGCCGGGCTGACGCCTTTGCTTTCAGACACGCCGGGGTTTATTGCCATTGAGCGCTTTCAGAGCCTGAGTACGCCCGGCAAAATCCTCTCGCTATCCTGGTGGGAAGATGAAGCATCGGTGGCCAACTGGCAGCAAAATGAGCGGCATCTGGCTGCCCAGCGCGAAGGCAAAGCATCGATTTTTTCATACTACAGAATACGCGTCGCCCGCGTGTTCCGGGATTACACATCGGATCGGGGAGCACAGTCAGATGTATGACATTCACGTGATTCTCAGCAACTCGCCGGGCTCGCTTGGCGCAATGGGTATGGCGCTGGGTAACAACGGCGTGGGGCTCGAAGGCGGCGGCGTATTCACCACGCCTGATGCCGGACATGCGCATTTTCTGGTGGAAGACGGTGAGACAGCCCGCAGGGTGCTGACCGAGGCCGGCTTTACGGTCAGCAATGTATGCCGTCCTCTGATACGAAAGTTACCTCAGGAACGTCCTGGGGAACTGGGAGACATCGCGGACACCCTGGCCCATAATGGTATTAATATTCTGGTACAGTACAGCGACCACCGTAACCGGCTCATTCTCCTTACCGATGATGACGCCCGGGCAGCGGAAGTGACCAAAAAATGGGCCATACTTTCTGAATGAATCTCCTGAAACCGCAGCAAGACAGTGAGCCAGAGGAGGCGCTGGAAACCGCTATGGCGATGGTGGCCTCCGCCCTCTCTGACTCGTCAAGGGTCAGTATTCTCTGCGCGCTGATGGACGGGCGCGCATGGACGGCAACCGAACTCAGTACGGTCGCCGAGGTGTCCGCCTCCACCACCAGCGGCCATCTTGCCCGGCTGCTCAGCAACGGACTGGTGGTGTGTCTCGCGCAGGGGCGCCACCGCTATTACCGCCTGGCGGGCTCGCATATTGCCGGGCTGCTGGAAAACCTGATGGGCGTCTCTATGCAAGCGCATAAGACGCTTCTCCCCAGCACGCCGGTTAATCTTCGCTACGCCCGGACCTGCTACGATCATCTGGCGGGCGAGCTGGCGGTCAATATTTATGAATTTATGCTGAGGGAAAAATGGCTGGCGGCAGATGGCCTGGCCCTGACGTCAGCCGGTAAAACCCAGCTTGAACGCCTTGGCGCAGTGTTTAACGCCCGCCCACGGCGTAAGCCTTGCTGCCCCTGTCTCGACTGGAGCGAAAGACGTTTTCATCTGGGCGGCGATGCTGGCTCGGCGCTAATGACGCTGTTCCTGCAAAAAGGATGGATAACCCGCGCGCCGGGATATCGGGAAGTACAAGTGACGGATAGCGGCAAAGCGGCGCTGTCCCGGCTGTTTAATCTGAAAGTGAGCGGATAGCCTGAGTTTAGGCTACAGCACATTTTCGCCGAACGGCACCGGTTTAAGCCGGTCGGGCCATCAGTATGACGCCTGGCGTGCAATCCGTTTTCATGCGAGCTCTTACGGCAAATGGATCTCTCCCTGTCATGAGGTATATAGCTTTGTTGAACGTTGCGCTGCGGGACATTCGCCATCGCCTAATGCTTCATGCGTCCGGCAGAATAATTGCCTGAAGGCGAAAAAAAACGGGAGCCCATCGGCTCCCGCTTTTACTTAATCCACCAACGGGATTACATGTTCGCGATAATCGCGTCGCCAAACTCTGAGCATTTCAGCAGTTTAGCGCCTTCCATCAGACGTTCGAAGTCATAGGTCACTGTCTTGGCGGCGATAGCGCCTTCCATGCCTTTAACGATCAGGTCTGCGGCTTCGAACCACTGCATGTGGCGCAGCAGTAGTTAACCAATAACATCATTACTTGTTGATTTAAATAGAAAATAGGTATTTTTGATACGTTATTAATGTGTTTAACCTAAGCCCTAACCTATTGAAATTCATTAGTATATTTTCAGTTTTGATAACTGGCTTTGAGTTTTTCAGCTCATCTGGATAGTGAATTATTAGCCAATAATACTTACTCCCTGTGAGTCGGGTTAAATATCTCCGGTGTTATAACTCATGATTTGAAAAGAAAATAAAAAAGCCTCGGAATCCGAGGCTTGCATTGGAACAAGCAGCGCCATTATATTATTTAATTACTACCTACCATGTAATGATTGCTCTTTTCCAAACCATCTTCCCTTTTTGTTCTTCTTTTATATGCAGAATCCTTTTCATAATAAAATATAAAATAAGAGAAAACGCAATGATAGCAATATATGTCCCGATACCGAAAGATACCAGAAACACAACCAAGATCCCAAAGAGCGCTACCAGTAAAGATGTGCAGATAGATATCAAATTAATTGTCTTGCGTGCGTCTCTTGATACATAGCCTTTAATCTTAAATGCATGGCAGCTGTGGCAGTGGTCCTCATTAATTAAAACTGCACCACAAAATGGACATTTATCATCTTTTGTTGTCATTTATTTTAAATCTCAACATAATAGTAATCACTCATCCACAACCTTCCCTGGCAAGCGCAATCAACAACAGAATGTACTTTATTTTTTTGTTCTATTGTCTCAACTCCCTCAACAATCACGAAATTGCAGTATGATTTTATTTTATTTATTCTTTTAAAGAATTCGCTCTCACTCTGTATTTCCCAGAAATAATCTTTATCAATTTTTATACATTCAAAATTAAACATATCAATAATTGTTAAACTTGTTAAGCCCCTTCCAAAATCATCCAGCCATACTGGACACAATTTTGAAAGACACTTTAAGTCAACCATACAGCATTTAGTATTGAATTCATGAAAATACTCGTTAATCTCAAAAGCAATGTTTTTTTGGTTTTTTAAGTAATCACCAATATATTTATCGTTCAAAATACAATCGCTAATAAGACTGTCAACATTCAACGAAACTGGCTTGAACTTCAATTTTGATGCATCAAGCTTTTCAATTGTCAATATCTGTCTCTTAAACACATCGATTTTTTCTTTATCGCTTAGCGAACTGAAGCAAAAAAGACCTTCATTAGCATGATAATCATTAGCGTTCTTTTTTTTAACACTTTTCGTGAGAATTTCCCAAGAATGAATAGAACCATCTTTTTTGTAAGATGGTTCTAAAACAAACCTGCAGGATTCTATTTCCACACTGTTCTTTAACATAAAAAAACACCGGAACTAAGAATATTCCTAATCGTGTCATAATTATAAATGAAAGAGAAATAGTTTAAAATGATCGATCATGATCGAACAATAGGCAAAACCTATCACACGCCACAAATTGATCGGTAATTCAAATCAAATGAAGTGAAAGGTAAAAATAGAAACATGATTTCATTATAAATCACAATAAAATCAATGTGTTATTAAATACTAATAATTTAGTGCCAGATATCAAACGTTAGTTGAGAAGGTGTCTGAGGTTCCGAAGAAATTTATCTGCGATGATAATGCCGATAATAAACCATCTTAAACATTTATAGGTATAACATCATAAGAAAATAAATCATTTCATCTTCAATTATTCGGCATGCAATATCCATTCTTCCCATTACGTTTAACTTCATATAGCATTTGATCAGCCTCTTTGATCCACTCGATAATTGATTCTTTATTTTCTGCACAAGAAATACCGATACTGACAGTACAGTACATATCTTTATGAGAAGGCAATGAAAGATCTTTAATTTTTTCCTGAATTATATCAACCATGGCTATAACAAGCTTGCTATTACTGTTGTTAACAATAATAGCCAACTCATCGCCACCAAATCTTGCTGGCACATCCTTCTCGCCAGCGCACTCTCGTAATATTGTTGATATACGAGATAACACCGCATCACCTACTTCATGACCATATGTATCATTAATTTTTTTAAAATTATCAACATCAATGAGCATAAGATAAGAATGAATTCTCTTTTTACGCGTCGCACGAAAAGCACTTTCCATTTTTTGCTCAAAAAATCGGCGATTTGGCAGATCTAAGCCAGGATCCATCAGCGCCTGTTTTTCCAGTAACTCCCTTCTTTTCCTCAACTTTATAGATAAGTGCCTTGAAACAACACTCAACACTATGGGATAACAGGTTGCCAACGGTAAAGAAAGCAATACCGTTCGGGTGCTGAATTCTATAGTATATCTGAAATCATTTGCTAACCAAACTATCACGAAACTAATCATCATCCACGTTAATGCTGGTTTTAAAATTTTCCATCCACCAGCAGCATAGCGATCAGCTATTTGAACGGAGATTATGAATAATGATGGAATTGGGCTAGCTTGCATTACGGCTATCCAGATACCAGCCCAGAATGAATCGAGTACCATATTCTTTTTTTCAGTACTCAGCATATCCTTCGACATCATGCTTGCCAGATAAGCAACCGATGGCCAGATGAGTGCATTCAAAATTAACAGGGCTATCGTTATTTTTTGATGTGACTGTTCCTGGAGGACTGAATATATAGGAAGAAAGCAAAGAACGACACCTATCTGACGTAAGAAATATACTCTTTTAATAAACGATGAATTTCTGTCAGATATGTATTTTTCATCTGGGAATTTTGTTAACATAGAAAGCCTATTATAAATCACTAAGAGCCGCTATCACTTTAAACCACTAAATTACAAGATAAAACCGCCCTGCATTACAAAGTTATAACATGGATGTGAAAATTACAAGATTGCACTTCAATTATTGATAAACGTATCAATAATAACATTTTGCATCCATTTTCTTGAATCTATCTGTACGTTTTAAATCTAATGAAAGGCAATACTTTAGGATTATATCCTTAAACATAAAAACCCAACAGGATTTATCACTATTGCATTATTAATTTTGGTAGATTATTAAACAACGACACAACATCTGACCAGTAAAAATTTACTTGAACTTACTTATCGTTTACTCCAAATTATTCTGTGATGTACACAGCAATTAATGTCGTTACAGTTGCCCCCGGCAAGTGCCTCCGGGGGATTTTTTATGCTCCTCAACTTTCTAGTGCGTCAACTCGCCTAATCAAATCCTGCACCACTGTTACCAAATCGGCGATGATGGCCGTGTAATCAACATTCATCACCCTGAATTTTTCGCCATCGATCTCCTGCTCGATGCCGAGGAAAGTATACAGATCATCAGCTTTTTCAGCCTGCTGAGCGATAAAACCACGCCTCCGGCGCGTTTCGCCTTTCATATTGAACTCGCATACCCCCAGCGCATTAATGCGCCTGGAGGCCCCTTCCTGAGGTTCTGTAAACCCGTCTTTCAGACGAACGTCAGAACCGGTAGTCATGACGTCACCTTTGCCGGTGGTGATTGTGCCGCCAGGCCGAAATAGCCAGGCATCGGTTCTTCCGAAACCGTCAGAGTACAGCACGATCCGGTGCTCAGTGCCGACCTTCTCCTCCATGTACATTTGCACGTATGCGCCGTCCGGGTCGCCGTAAGCGCCTCTTCCCAACATCTGAGACCGCACAGGTGCGGCGGTGACCTGCTGGCCGACTGCGATATTGCCGGGCATTGTTGAGCCAGCGGTTAAATTGCCATCGGTAACTAACAAGCTGGCATTGCCCTGAATATTTAGTCTGTTTTGCCGGTCCTGGATAATGCGGGCGGTAAAGTCGGCGATGCTGCCGTTGAAATGAAAGTCGATGTATGGCGTGCTCATCGATAGCTCTAACGCCTGGGAATACAGCTTGCCCTTTGCCGTATTATCGAAACCACCACCGACAACCAAATCTCCGGGCAACGTCGTCTGGTTATTGGTGCCAATAACGAGGATGTCATCAAAGGTGTCTGCCGGTGATACAGTGGTCGCTCTTGAACGCTGAACCCTAAACGGTGTTCCCGAGCCAACGGCAATTGTCCCGCCTTGCCCCTGTTTTTTGAGCAGAGCCAGATCTGAGTTCTTACCGAGTATAAAACCGGCATTATCGCTGGTTATAACCTGCGAGCCGTCGAGTTTGTTTCCTCCGGTGAGTTTTGCCAGCGCGTTAAGATCCGAGGCCTTCGCCATCCCGGCTATCGCCGGCACGGTCACCTGCTTTCCTGTGATCGGGTCAGTCAGGGTGATATTGCCGCTGCCGGTCAGGGCCATCGACCAGCCCTCCACTACACTACGCCAGAATGCAAACGCGCTGGCCAGCTGGTTAGCAAACGACGAGGTGCTGGCGGTTTCAGCGGTAATAATGCCGTAACTGGCACCGGAAAATGCGGTGGTGATATTCCGGGTCAGCGTCAGTTGCGTGTCGCTGTCCACGGATTTGATCGCATACAGGTCAGCACTACCGCTGCGGTAGACCACTAGAATCGACCCGGGCAGTATCCCCAGCGCCTCCTGTGACCATTTTGTTGTCGCACCTGTCACCCGTGCCTGCGACGCGGCACCCGTGACGGTACCGACTTCATACATCGCCATAATAAAGTTCCTCCTGGATGGTTTTCCCTGGAAAAAGAAAAGGCCCCTTGCGGGGCCATATATTGTTATCAGGTTGATGAACCGCGAATTACGTTGTTATTGCGCGCGGCGAAGGCGTCGAATCTTGAGAGGATGGTTAATACCATCTGTCCGTTACGGTCCAGGTAACAGCCATATCGCAGAACAGCGTCGCCAGTACCGGCAGGGACGACAAATGACATGTTGTCTACGTTCATTGACTCTTGCGCCGTTAACAGGCGTGTTGCTCCACCTGTTTCATACATAAGCTCAATGCCTAGCTCCATACTGCCGCCACCAGACGTAGCGCCTGTGCCACGAAGAAGCATTGCATACGACAGATAGCCAGGATTCAGTCCGCCGTCAGCCCCTGGCGCGTAGGACATCCCCGCTCTGAGTTTCGCGCCGCCGTCGATAGTGATGCTATCCGTCTGGAGGAGTCCACCGCGAATATTGATCACCTGGTCGAAATTCTGCCGCCGGAACCGGGCCAGCTCAAACCACTGCCATGTAGCCTTCGGCACCTTGCGCGTGCGGTGCTGAGCGATGTTGATCGCAAATGACCCGATGTCGCCCTCGATGTGGTTCGCATATACCGTCCCCTGGAACCAGCCGTCAGTCGCATAAACCGCACCGCGAACGATCACGTTGTTGAACTGCGAAGAGCCATCCTTGGCGATACGCCAGCCGCGTGACCCGTCAACAAAGTCATTCGAGCGGATCTCGTTGCCGATCTTCGCGTTCGTGATGGAACCGTCCGCGATTTTGGTTGAGGTCAGGGAACTGTTTTTGATACGTGCCGTATCGATATACAGCTCATTGCCTTCGGCAACCATCACCGGAACAGCCGTCGCATTATTACGGTTAAACAGCGAGAAGCGGTCAGCGTAGAGGATCATGTCGCTCGTTTCACCATTGCTGCCCAGCGTAATCCCCGCGCCAACATTCTTCCCGTTAACCGTCTCAACCTTCATCGACCACAGCGAACTCACCGTACCATTCACATCCGCCACGGTTTTGGCGGTGTTCTGAACGGAAGCGCTGAGATCCCCGACACTGGATGTCAGGGTCGTCTGCTGCGTTGCCAGCGCCTCCAGTGCCGTTGCATGCGTCTGCTGGGTACTGGTGATACTGGCCACCGATTTAATCGTGTTGTCCAGCGTCGTCTGGTTTTTGATGTTGGCGGCCGCCTGCGCGTCAATCTGCGACTGAAGCGAGGTATTCAGGCTGGCCTGTGTGCTCTGGCTGTCGCTTAGCGTCTTCGCCATGTTATCGACGCGGGAGTTGGCATTATCCACTTTCGTGGCCAGTGCCGTCTGCTGCTGCGCCTGGGCGGTGATTTTCCCTTCAGCATCCGTTACGCGAGCCGTCAGACCGCTCACGGCACTCGCCGTCGCGTCAGAGGCATCCTGTGCAGCTTTCGCATCGGTAACATCCGTGATAACCAGATCGTCGATATACAGCGAATAACCGGGGGTGCCGCTGCCGGAGGCGCCACGGGTAGAGATCCAGACCACTGCGCGTGTTCTCCCACCCCCGTTGTTACTGGCAATACCCGTCAATTTCACCCACTTATCACGCGCACCAAGAGCGGCTTCGCTGACAGTGACCGCCGACTGCCAGGAGTTTTGACCGGCAGCATTCAGTGAGTTAATGCCGACCAGCGTTGTCCACCCGGAGGATGGCGCCTGATCCGCCGGCATCATAGCCCAGAACTCAAACCGGAACTTCGCATCCTCACGGACTGACTGCCAGCTCCCAAGCTGTTTATCGCTGTTGCCGTTATTGTTCGCTCCTCGACTCACCTGCAGGCTCTTATTGCCGGTGAATTTCTGAGACGCCACCACAACGGCTGTGCCGTTCCCGCCCAGCACCTGGCCATCGCTGTAGCTTTCAAACGTACCGTCAACCCACGGATTAGCTCCCTGAGTGCGGATGGTATTGATGGTGCTGGTCAGCGACGTGATGCTCTGCGACTGGCTGGTGATGGTGTTTTCCACCTGGCTTACGCGACCGGTCAGTGAACTCACCGCGGACGTGTCAGCCTTTTTACCCAGCTCAGTATTCATCGTGGTCAGGCTGTTCTGCAGACTGGTGAGCTGCTGCGACTGCGAATCCAGTTTACCCTCGGCAGACGTCATCCGGGTGGTCAACCCGGTGACAGCGCTTTGCTCGGCCTTCTTACTGACCGCCGCATTCGTGACGGCCAGATCGCCGCTGAGTTTCGTCAGCTGCTGCGCCTGGGTGGTGATAGCCCCTTCAGCAGCGGTGACGCGGGTATTCATCTGAGAAATGGCCCCGGCATTAGCTGCGATATCCTTTTCATCCGTAACATCGAGGACATGGAAATCATCGAAATACATTGCCCCCGCGCTGAGGAAGGTCGTCAGCTGGAAACTGGCCGTCGTGGTCTTCGTGGCTTTCCAGTCAAACGTTACCAGTTGCCAGCCAGAACTAAACGGTCCGTAGTTTGAGCCGACCAGCAGGCCAGTGCTGTCGGCCACACGAAACTTCGTGTTACCCGCATCTTTAATCGTGGTTCCCGGGTCCTGCTTCGCCCATACCCCCATGCGGTAGGTACGACCCTGCGTGATACTGATTTCCTGCCCGACCAGGTTCGACTGGCCGGCGGACATTTTCAGCGCCTTGTTACCCGAATGCGGAACCTGTAAATCGGCCACCGTCGCGGTACTGCTCCAGCCGGTAAAGCCCGCCGCGCCGCGCTCAAAACTGCCGTTGACAATGAGGTTGCCCGGCATTTTCCCGCTGGCGTCAATATCCGCTGCCGTCTGGCTCAGGCTGTTACTAAGTTGCGTTAGAGAATCCCCTTGCGCACTGAGTGTTTTGCCCTGCTCAGTGACCTGGTTCTGCAGGGTGTTCATCGCGCTTGCGTCCGCTTTTTTGTTCACATTCGCATTCGTCGTGGCCAGATCGCTGCTGAGTTTTGTCAGCGCGCTGTTGGCTGCCGCGATGTCATTCCCCTGCTGCGTCACCGTGCCCTGCAGCTGCGTCACCGCTGTCGTGTCAGCCTTTTTACTCACCGTATCGTTTGTCGACCGGAGGCTGTTCTCCAGCGAGGTGGTCCGCGTGCCGATGCTGCTGAGCGTATCGCCCTGCTGGCTAACCGTGGTGGTCAGTGAATCCACCGCTTTTGCGGTCGCATCTGCGGTTTTCTGCGCACTGTTCGCCGCCGTCACGTTACGCATATGCCAGTCGGCAGCGTACCAGACAGTGCCGAACGGGCTGCTCTGATTAACCTGCAGGAACGGTCGCAGGAAGTTCGTGTCTGCCGGCACAGTAAAGCGCCAGGTGGCTCGTTTCCACGCGGTGGTGGTCTTGGTGTTTCCCCCGGACGCTCTCGCCCCAATACCACCAGTAGCAGTGGTGGCCCGACCGATGTAGAAATTAAAGTCAGCGCTGCCGGTACCACACGCTACCAGAGCAGACATTTCGTAAACGTCGCCCGGCGTCACAGCGATGTTGTTGATTTTTGGCACATGGTCTCGCCCGGCCAGCCGGACGGCATACCTGAACGGGCAGTCAGCCGGCACACCTGCAGCAGTGGTCTCCACCACGTCATAACCCATGCGGTCATACGCCGGATCAAATGACGGGTTTGGGATGTAATCATCCCCGGCAGCATTCCCGGCGTTCACCGCCGCCGTCAGGCTGACGATGTTGCTGTTGGCTGCCGTGAGGCCTGCCTCGGTTTTCTCCACCCGGCCAGTCAGCGCGTTAAGCGCCGTCTGATCCGCTTTGGTGTTGACCTTATCGGTGGTGCTGCTCAAATCGCCCTGCAGCTTCGTGATAGCCTGCCCCTGGGAGGTGATTTTGCCTTCCGCACTGGTGACCCGGCTGGTGAGATCACTCACCGACTGCGCGCTGGCCTTTTGTGCCACGTTGTTGTTGGTGGTGTTCAGGCTGTTCTGCAGATTCGTGATGCTCTGAGACTGCGCGGTCAGTTGCCCCTCGGCATTCGTCACCCGACTGGTGAGGCTGTTAATGGCCGATGTGTTCGCGGTAATACCGCTGGCCGCATCATCCGGACTCGGTGACCAGTCAGTCATCACGGTCCCGGTTTCCAGCTGAGGGCGACAGAGCCAGACTTCTTTGTCGGCAGACGTCGCGCTTTCCAGACGCGCGGCAATCAGCCGTTTGGTGCCACTGGTGGCAGGAATAACCCATTTCACCCAGTAACGCGCCCATGCGGTGGTCAGTTTCGTGACCGCCTTGCCGTCACCGGCCCCGCCTTTAACCCCCTGGCTGGTTTCCGTGGTGGTAGTGTTCGACGGGTTATAAAAATAACTCGCCATTTCCTGTCCGTTATAGGCACCTTTCGCATAGAAGCTGAATACAAATTCAGTACGCCCGGTAACATCCAGCGTCTGTTCATCCAGCTGGATATAACCGGATGCACCTTTCGCCAGCCGGGTGTATGCCACGCGGTCGCCCAGATACGTCTCTGTGGCGTGGCGGCTGCTCCAACCCTCCAGTGTGTCCGCATTGCGGATAAGGTTGGTCCCGCCAACGGCCAGGGAGGAAAAGTTGTTTTCCAGGTTCGTCAGCGCGCTGCTTTGCGTGGTCAGATCCCTGCCATGCTGTTCAACGGTGTTCTGCAGGCTCTGCAGCGCCGTTGCATCAGCCTTCTTCGCCACATTGCTGTTAGTCGTGTTCAGGCTGTTCTGCAGGTTGGTCAGGCTGTCTCCCTGCGATTTCAGGCTGCCTTCGGTAGCCGTCACGCGGGTCGTCAGATTCGTCAGCGCGCTGGCATCGGCCTTGCCGCTGATATCCTTACCAAGTTGCGTCACATCCGACTGCAGCTTCGTGATCGCGCTGCCCTGAGACGTAATATTCTTCCCGTTCTGCGTGACTGACGCGGACAGACTGGAAAGCGCCTGCGCATTCGCATCGGCGGCATCGAGCGCCGCTTTCGCATCGGTCACGTCAGTGATGATCAGATCATCAATCAGGAAGGCGTCACCCAGGCGAACTTTTGGTGTATTCGGGATGGAGATCCTCACCATTGCCTGTTTCAGTGCGGTTCGGTTGTTGGTCAGATAGCCACTGACCTTTGTCCAGTTGTCCACCGACAACTCGGAGACTTTCACGTTCAGGCCAGGCCACGACCAGCCATTGGCAGAATCCTGGAAGGAAAATCCTAGCACCATATAAACGGTCGGATCGGCGGTCGAGCCAGCCGGCAACTTAACCCACGCCTCCACGTAATAGACCGCATTATCGCGAACCTGCATACCAGAAAAGATATGGGTATCGTTATTATCCGTCGCGTTCGGGTTGTACTCCGTACTGCGCGTAACACGCAGGCTTTTGGTCCCGCTGTGCGCAGCTTCACTGGTGATAACAGCGCGGGCATTACTGAGAACATCGCCGACGGCATAGGATTCAAAACTGCCGTCCGGCAGTACATTGGCTCCCCGTGTTGCCTGTTGCTTCAGCGATGTATTCAGCCTGGTCAGGCTGTCGGCCTGGCTACGGATATCCTTTTCAGTCTGGGTAACCCGGTTGGTCAGTGAACTGACCGCCGACGCATCAGCCTTCTTCGCCACATCGCCTTTGACCCCTTCCAGCGCGTTATTCAGCGCCGTGATGGATTGCCCCTGTGATGTCAGGGTGTTCCCCTGGTTCGTCACCGTCCCGGTCAGAGACGAAACAGCATCGCTGGTCGCCTTGATGTTGGTTTCATCGGTGATATCAAAAACCCGGACGGAATCGAGCCAGATTTCACCGTTTGTCGGATGAGAATAAAGTTTGAAGTTCTGCCCGTCCGCGCCGGCAGCCGTCAATCCGGTTTCCCAGGTGATGGTTTGCCAGTCAGTGGTCAGCGTGACCGTTTTATCCTCATACGTACTGTCCGTCTGGCCGATTTTGTTCTGGCGACGGATCAGCAGACTCATCGCGCCGGAAACACCTTTGGCCTTCACCACCACGCGGTACTTGCGCTGGCCATTCAGCGGCACCGGCTTGTTGTTGTTGGAGAAGATCCCCGGACTGGTGTTAGTCGTCCGGTTCAGCCGGACCCCCGCTTTCCCGTCCCCGAAATCGCCAAAAGTCACACCGGCTGGATACTGAATATCCCAGGCAGTGCTGCCCTGTAGAAAATCAAAGTTCGGGATCAGGTTGTCGCCAGCGTTGCGGGTGGCCGTCAGCACATTCGCCAGATTTGTCAGCTGCTGGCTCTGTGTGGTCAGTTTCCCTTCCGCCTCTGTCACCCGGTTATCGACCGAAGTCAGTGCCGTTGCATCGGCCTTCTTCGACACATTGCTGTTGGTCGTGTTCAGGCTGTTCTGCAGGTTCGTCAGCTGCTGGCTTTGCGAGGTGATAGCCCCTTCCGCTGTGCTGACCCGGCTCGTCAGTCCGGTAACGGCGCCGGCGGTGGCATCGATGTCTACCCGGTCGGTAACGTCAGTGACGTAAAAATCATCGAAGTAGCGGCTGCCACTAATCAGATAGTTGCTCAGCGTCACCGGCAGGCTGGCTGTCTCCGTCGCTTTCCAGCGACCGGAAACCAGGGTCCAGTTTGTCCCCACCGTGCCGCTGTTGTACGGACGCTCAAAGACCGGCTGGCCGGCAGAGTTACCGATCCGCAACTTGTTGTTCCCCGCGCCATTATCCGTCGTCGCTCCGGGTTCCTTGACCCACACCCCGATTTCATAGGTTCGCCCCTGAACAAACGGGATGTATTGCCCCGGAGACACGCTCCCCGGATCAACCTTCAGCGCCCGCGTCCCGCTGTGAGGAGCGGAAACCTCCACCACACTGGTCGCGGTTGACCGCCCGGTATAACCATCCAGCCCGCGTTCAAATGAGGGATTCACGACCAGGTTACCCGGTATCTGACCGCTGGCATCGATATCTGCCGCAACTTGCGAGAGACTGTTCGACAGATTCGTCAGCGAATTGCTCTGGCTCTCCAGCGTTTTACCCTGCTGCGTCACTTTCGTGTCGAGCGTGGCCAGCGCAGTCGCATCGGCTTTCTGCGCCAGCGCTTTATCGGTATTCGCCAGATTTCCGGTCAGTTTCGTGATGGCGCTGTTCGCAGCAGTCAGATCGTTGCCCAGCTGTGTGACGGTATTGGTCAAATCCTGCACCGCTGTCGCATCAGCCTTTTTGGCCACTGCGGCATTGGTGGTGGCCAGCCCGTTTTCCAGCTGGGTTGTCCGGTTGCCGGTCGAGGTCAGCAGATTACCCTGTTGCGTCACGGTGGTGGTCAGCGAGTCAACCGCCGCCGCCGTGGCATCCGCAGTATCCTGAACCTTTTGCGCCGCTGTCACATTTCGCATATGCCAGTCCGTAACGAACCATACGGTGCCATACGGGCTGTTCTGCGAGATCTGCAGGAACGGGCGGATATAACCCCTGTCTACCATCGCCTGCGTGACCTTGAAGCGCCAGGTGGTTCTCTGCCAGGTCGCGGAAGGTGATTTTCCGCCCCCCGCCATGAGTGGCGCACCGGTGCTCGTATCTGGCCGAACGGCGGTGCCAACATACAGATTAAAATTCGCCGTGCCGGCGCCGCAGGCAACCAGTGCGCTGATCTCAATCACATCGTTAAGCGTGGCCGGGAACGCGGCAAAGTTAGGATGGTGATCCCGGCTGGCAATTCTGGCCGCATAACCATACGGGCAGCCAGGAGGGACCTCCTCAGCCGTCGTGGATACGACGCTAAACCCCATCTGGTCGTAAGCCGGGTCAAATGTCGGGTTGGGAATTAAATCTCCGCCTGATGCGTTTCCGGCCCGTACAGCGGATTTCAGCGAGGTAATGTTGGCGTTAGCAGCCGTCAGCCCGGATTCCGTCTTCTCCACTCGTCCGGTTAGCGAGTTCATCGCCGTCTGATCCGCTTTGCTGGCCACGTTCGCGTCTGTCTGCGTCAGCGCATTCCGGAGTTGGGTGATGCTCTGCGAATTGCTGACCACCTCGTTGCCAATCTGGCTGACATTCGAGCTGAGCACGCCGGCTGCGTTTGCCAGCGCGGAAACCCCGAGACCGGAGTACATCTCGGCAACCTTGTCTGACAGCTTCAGGCCCAGGTTGATATACGCCTGGCCGGTCCACTGATTCACCAGAAACTCAACGGTGTTCCAGCCGGCTTTCAGTTCAAAACTGACGGTATTCCAGCTGGCGTTACCCCAGGCGACCTGAACCCCATTCACAAATATGGCGCCGGTATCATCAAAAACCCTGGCGCCGGGCGCCAGTGTGATGGTGGTATCTGCGGCCACTTTCACCTGGCAGGAATACAGCGCGATCAGATAGCTGCCGGCGGACGTAAAGTCCAGTTTGGCCGCGTCGGCCACCTCATCCACTACCGTTGGTGCCACAGCGCGAACATCGCTGAATGACGGGACTGTCCCGGCGTTAGCCAGCTGCACCGGATAGAGTCGACGGGACCAGCGATTCGGCTGGCCATTGACCAGTTGATTCGACAGGCTGGTGATGCTGTCAGTATTGCTGCGAATATCCCGTCCGTTTTGCTCTACCTGCTGCGTTAAGGCAGTGACCGCAGCCGCTTCGGCTTTCTTCGCCAGCGCGGCATTTGTCGTGCCCAAATCGCTCGTCAGTTTCGTGATGGACTGACCCTGGCTGGTTATCCTGTCGCCCTGCTGGGTAACAACAGACTGCAGCCCGCTCAGTGCCTCATTCGTACCAGCCAGGCCCGTTTCCGTCTGGCCAACCCGGTTAGTGAGCGATGTTAACGCGGCGCCCTGAGATGTCAGCGTGGCGCCCTGTTGCTCAACTTTCTGCGTCAGGGACGTCAGCGCGGCCGCATCGGCTTTTTTCCCGAGGCTGGTTTCCAGGCCACCGATACGGCTCGCCTGCGCGCTCTGCTCTGTCGTCAGAGAACTCAGTTCACCAGAAACAGCAGCTTTGTTGTCGTTAAACTGCGTCTGCAGGGACTCTCTGGCCTTAACTTCCGCCGAGATGGCGGTAACGCGCGCGGTTTTTTCCTGGTACAGCAGCCCGGAGGTGACTTTCTCCAGATCGCTCCCATCATAGGAGCCACGCATCTGCGCCGCCAGCGTGCTGCGTGCCTGTGCTTCGGCGGTCAGCGCGTTACTCAGCGTACTGCGCACATCCTGCAGAGCCGCCGTACTGGCGCCGGGTGCTGGCCGGCCAACGGCGATCCAGTCGAATTCGATAAAGTTGCTGGCATCCTGCTGGTTCGTCAGGTCCAGGCGAATACGATCAATGTTCCCTGTCCACGGAATATCACGCACCGTCAGGGTTGCCACCCCATCGGCATATTCCGGCTCAGCAACAATGTATCGCTTCGTATTATTGAAGTTTTCGCCGGCAGACACCCAGCGGATCTCACCTGCCCAAACTGGTTTGCCGGTTTTACGAAAGCGCAGCATGATGAAACGGTACGCCGCACCATCGACAGCCAGCCCGCCAGGAGAGGTAATGTACGGATCGGTGGCGCTGTCCGCCGGGCGTAACCAGCCATCCTGTGACACACCCGGTACGCCGGCGCTGCCGGTCCAGCCCTCGGTCGTCTGATTGTTGAAATGCCAGATAACCTGCGAATCGAACTGGATATTAGCGCCGGCAGCGAGGCTGGACATTTCCCGCGCCAGATTTTCATCGGCGGTCTTCATCACCTGAGTCAGGCTCTCGATACTCGCCTCAATCCCCTGCGTTGCCGCCAGCAGTTCATCAGCGGCCTGTGACGCCTTCGCGTTAACATCGGCGATACGATCCGCGGTCTCCTGCTTCACCGCATTGGTCAGCGTGGTGTTGACCTGAGACAGCGACTGCTTCAGGCCATTTTCGGCAGTCTTTATCTGCGCATTCAATGCGGCATCGCCGTCGGCCAGCGTTTTGCTGACCCTGGCAATCTCCAGGTCGATGGTGGCGTTGATTTCCGCAGCCGTATCGGTGACTGACTGTCTTACCTGGGTGATGCTGTCGGTCAGCGACTTGTTCACAGTTGCGATCTGCTTGTTCGCATCTGCGACGGCGGATTTTGCCTCCTGAACGCCTTTGTTTGCCTGAGCCAGACCAGAATCGAGAGCCTCATTGACCGAGGTGATCTCATCCGTGATGGTTTTATTCACGGCGGAGATCTTCCCGTCAACATCAGCCGTGATGCTTTTCGCCGATGCATCAATATCCTGGCTGACCTGCTTCGCCTGGTCTTCGGCTTCCTTACGCAGAGCTTCAGCGGTCTGCTCCAGTTCCTGCTGCGTATTGCGGATACCTTCCTGTGTTTCGCTAATGGTGCGCTGCGTTTCCTCCCAGGCAGCCGTATCCTTGATCGCGTCGGTCAGGTTTTCGTAGTAGTCATCAAAGTTATCGCTGGCCATCCCCTGGACCCAGCCGGTCCACGGGCTTTCATTGCCAAGACGATCCACAAGACGCGCCCGATACCAGAATTCTGCGCCCATACTGAGGCCCATCTGCTGATAGCTTTTCCCCGGATAGGCCACGTCTGATAACGGCATCGGCGCACTGCCGTCCTGATTTTTGCTGTACTGTAGTTCCGTGCGCAGCGTATCCCCGGAGCCGGTCGGGAACTCCCAGCTAACCTGGACCCCATGAACCAGAGAACGGGTTGCCAGCGCCAGCGGTGCCAGCGGCTCGCCGACCTTGCCGGTCAGGGTTTTCTCTTCGGAATACGCCCAGCCGCTCGAGATCTCCGCCGCATTGATCGCGCGGACGCGAACCAGATAACGACCGGCATAAATGCCGCTGACCTCAAACGAGGTGGTCGAGCTGCGCGGCACATTAATCCAGTTCCCGTCGTTACGGCGCCACTGTGCCTCGTAGGCAATAGCGCCGCTGACAGCTGACCAGTTAACCTGCATCGTTTCGACGCTGATCCCCTGATTCACGACCGAGCGGGATGTGATGACAATATCGTCAGGAGGTGACTGGTTGCCCGCCGGCAATACGCTAACCGGGCGCTGGTCGATAATAGCGCCGGTATCGATGCGGGCGAATTTATCCGGGTCATGTGCCACGCCGGTGATCGTGAGGGTGGCATCGCTGTTCTCTTTTACCCCTGTAACCCGGTACTGCTGCAGGAAGAGGTCATCGGATTCAACGGCCCAGACGCATTCCCGTTCTGGTGTCTCACTGTACGCCGTTGTGACCGTAATCTGCCGGCGTCCGTTAACAGCCTGAATGGTCCGGCTCTGTGAGATACCGGATGGCAGGTTTAGCTGGAGACGGTCGCCAGGTTTGGCATCCACATCACGATCCAGAGTAATCACCCGGCCATTCACCGCGCTGATTCGCCCGCCGTTGACCCGTCCGGCCAGCAACTCATCCGCCAGGGCAATGATATAACCGGGTTGAGGAATGCGACCGTCCAGCCCCACATCAAACTCAACGATCCGGTCTTTGTTGTTGGTCAGTATGCCCCACAACCCCTTACGGTGGGCTTCGCTCTGGCGCGTACAGCCAATCGCGGTCAGTTCGAGCTGGTTAAAACTGTAGCGGGAAACCAGTTCCGGGATAAACGCCCGCTCCATCGCATCAGCATAAGCATTATCCGGATCAGACCAGGAAACCAGGGCGTTGGTGTACCGAACCTGGCTGCTGCTGCTCGAATAACGGGGTTTGCCGATAATATTGGCGCGCGTATAGGTAAAATCGACATCACGCGGCATATCAGCCTGCACAACAATCTGCTCACCGTTCCAGCAGGTCATGCCCCGGAAAATGGCGGCAAAGTCTCGCAGCACGGTGTAAGCATCGTTGCGTTCCTGAACATAGACGTTACAGGTATAGCGCGGCTCCATGCCGTCACCACCACGCCCGTCAGGAACCAGCTGATCGCAGTACTGTGCAATCTGGTACAGCGTCCATTTCGAAATATTGGCGCTGCTCAGACGATTACCGAGACCAAAACGGTCAGCTGTAACAATGTCGTAATAGATCCAGGCCGGGTTATCCGTCCAGGCCCATTTAAACCCGCCGGTCCAGACCCCGGTATATTCACGAGTTTCCGGATTGTAGTTATCCGGCACACGAATCACGCGCCCACGCGGCTCACAGGAAATTTGCGGAATGCTGCCATTCAACTGGCTGGCATCGAACTCGATATAAAGCAACGCGGTGTTGGGATAACGCAGTTTGGCATCAATCACTTCGGTGTAGCTCTGCAGCGTCATCACGTCGCCGACTTTGACACTGTTCGCATCCGGAGTGATTTTACGCAGGCGTAGCGTCCAGGTACTGCCGGCCTGGGGCAGATCGATACGATGGCTCCGCTCATAGCCGGAGGTGGCTTTACCCGTGACAGCGGTTTCCAGTACCGTCTGCCAGGCGCCGCCATCGGTCTGCAGGTCAATCGCATACTCGACGGTATTGCCCACCACGTCGCCGTCATCTTCCTGTTTCATCAGGGACGGCCATTTCAGGCGGACACGAACGGCAGAAAGCTGGGTATTAGTAAAGGTATGGGTCCAGGCTGTCTTGCTGGAAACTTCCGTTCCCACACTGATTTCATTTTCAGTGCCGGGAATACCCTGAATATAAGTCTGAGCCTGCGTGCCGGGTCGAAATTCCCAGGACACGCCACTGAAGTTTTGCGAACCATCAGCATTTTCAAGCGGGGTGCCATCAAGATAAATATCTTTACCGGTTAAACCACCTGCAAATTCACCCTCACCTAATGCGAGCAGAATTTTGGCTTTCGCAACGGACTGTAAATCATCCGGCTGTTCCGTCGGTGTACGCTGCTTTGAGCCGCCACCCTTGCGCCCTTTAATTATGTTATTTGCCATATTACGCCCATAAAAAAAGCCACCGCAAGGTGGCCTGAATTAGATGGTTTACTGAATAAAACTTATTGCTGGTCTTCTACGTAAATACCGGCAGATATAATGGCGCCGCCAATTCGGCGTTTGCCATAAAGCAAAGGGACCGGGTACCCCTGAGAGGCAGTGTTCGTCACGCCCCCAAAGGCGTAGGACGCTTTATTGTCAGCGGATTCTTTTCGTGCCAGGCCAGCTGGCTGTGGGGAAAGCATCTGAACGACGCCGCCGAGCATCATGGCGCCGCCAGCCAACCCGACATTCCACGCAGTACCTGCGGCTAAAGCACCGGCGCCGGCAGGTCCAAGCATAACGGCAGCAGCTATGATTACTGCGCCAAGGATAGTCTGCAATACCCCTGCTTTTTTACTGCCAATAACAACAGGGACTATTTTTATAGTTTCATCATTAACAGGATAAGAAAAATCATTTAGCCCTATGTTTTTCCCGTTCTTGAATATCGCAAAAGTCAATCCTCGTTCTTTCGCTTTATTCATGAACATTTCAAAGCCACTGATCGTACAGCAAAGCGCCTGAATAGCTTCATTTGTAGTGGCTACTAGGCGCTTATGTTTTTTACCAAATCGCTTTCCTAATTCACCGCTCAGCTCAATATTAACCATTGACTCCTGAACTGTAATCATAAAACCACACCTTTTTTATATGCATGATTTGATCACCGATTTCATTTCAGCGCTTCTTCTGGCATTTTGAGAGAAGTAAATAACTTTACTTTTCCCATCTTGGTCAGGAATCACATCTGCAACCCAAGTATATACGTCTATATAGACAGTCTTACCGTTTTTATAAGGCTGAATATATACCGGGACAGGTCCTGTTAGAAAACTTTTTTCCTGCCAGCCTGATAAAATGCACTCAGAAACATCATTCACATTCTTATTCGAATGAAATATTTCTTCCGGACCACTCTGACGGACTTCCGAAGGTGACTTACAACCAGTAAGAATGAATGCCCCGATAATAATCGGCAATGCTAAAATAATTTTCACTAATTCATCTCCTTTTAAAGAAGACGAAATATTAACATAGAGACTTATACCGAACGACCTTCATCGTCCTTTCCATCCAGTACCCACCATACGGCACGCGCTTGCTGAGATGGCCATACAGGTGATGCAGCAGCAGGTTCCCTTCCAGCAGAATCCCGGCGTGGTTCCACTTATCCGCCTGCACCTGCATGATCACCATATCACCCGGTTGCGGTGGACCATCAAACTCACGGAACCCGCATTCATACCAGCAGTCCTGATAAAAATTGTCCGGATACTCCTTTTCCCACCACGGATAATCGACGCGGTAATCGTGCAGCTCGATGCCGTGGGTTTGCCGAAAATAGCTCATCACCAGGCCCCAGCAATCGTAGTGGCCCAGCACGAATGGTCGCTCGAGGAGCGGCAACTCACCACGCGGGTGGATGGTACGGAGATCGCCTTCTGGCCAGCTGATAATATGCCAGGGGAGAAGGGTCGCGTCGCATTGCGCTTTATCCAGTTCGCTCGGCTGGGTGGTGGCATCAGGATGGCTGTGAACAATACCGGTGATCGTTCCCCATTCTTCAACCTCCGCATAATCCTCCGGCGCCAGCACAAAATTATCTTTCGACTCTGTGGCCAGGTTCCGGCAGGGGAAATAACGCTCCGCTCGGCCCCTCTGGGCGACGAGGCCGCAGGCCTCGCGCGGATATTCTGCGGCCGCATGTTCCTGGATGGACTTAATCGTTTTCTGACGCATATCAGCTCCTGATTAATGAAGTGCCGGGGAACCCGCCAAACGGCAGTTCGCTATTCTCACCATGACGTAATTTGCAGGCCGTGAGCGTTCCGTTGCAGACATCCTGCGACGGGTCATCAACTGGCTGATTGTTCCTGTCAAAATATCGGGTGCCGGCATAGTCGCACCCGTTACCGCTGCGGTATTGATTGCGGATACACCAGGTGCAAATCGCATGCAGCTGGCGAGTGGGGATCATCATCCCCTGCAGGGCAAACGGGCTGGAGAGAGTAAATTCCACCTTCTCATCGTCTTCATAATGCTTTACGTCGATGAAGAAAAGGCGCCGTTTCTCCTGCGTCGGATCGGCTGAGGCATTCCCTTCCGGAAAGTTCTTCGCATCGAGATACTGTTTTTGCGTGTCGTGGATGACAACCCGCGCCAGAGCCAGATCGTCGTAATGAAGACAGAGCGCGGATATCTTTCCGTCGATATTCCCTACCCGCAGCGTTGGCTGCGCGTCGCTGCCCGTGGTGGATGACTCGATCCCTTCGATTTCACATGGCCAGGCTTTATACTCCCGCCCCTGCCACCAGATGCTTTTCGCCGGCAGCTTATCCAGGTCGCCGCCAGCGGCGAGGATTTCGGCTGCAGTATGGGGAACGTTATAGCCGTGGAAATACAAAACCTCATCCAGGCCAAACGCCTGGCCATCGATCTCCAGGAGACGAACCTCATCGCCTGGCTCTAACTTCTGATAATTCGCGTTAAGGCTCATGGTTTAAATGCCTGAATAAAAGTGGCTGAAAGTGAGTAATTTCCGCCGCCCAGAGGCACCGGTTTATATTGTTCGCAGCGGAAAAGCCCCACCTCTTCCAGAGGCGGGGTCCACTGAAACGCGCGGGTGCCTGCATGACGGTCGAAGAACTGCTTAATCGGACGGATATAGTCCTCCGTACCGACAAAACTCAGCTCCCAATCCTGTGATCGGGTGTTAATACCATCGCCGGATACCTGCGTATACCCGTCACCGAACTGCGCCTTCCGGACACGAAAGTTAACGGTCTGCTGGGGATTAACCCGCGGACTCCAGGTGAATATCTCAATAGCCATTAGCGTTGCCCTTTAACTGCATTCCAGACCATCCCGCCAGGGCGCATATCCTGCGCCATCAGCTCCCTGTATTTTTTCTCCACAAACGAGCCGATCTGCTGGCCAAACTGCTCAAAACCAGACGGCGCCTGCGTTGAGGTGTTTCCGCCTTCAATCGTGATATAGACTTTTGGCCCTTCCGACGCGCCGGCGTTCTGACCACCACCGACAGCGCGTACACCCAGCGAACCATCGCCGGCACGCGTCAGTGGCATGATGGCCTCCGGCCCGGCCTCGCCAAATACGCCGGCCCCTTTTGCGAAAGCGAAGAACTGCGGAGAGTCGTAGACCTGGTTGCTGTATGCGCTCAGCGACGGCGAGTCGTAAACGCCGCCTTTGGCGTTGAACTGGAAGTTACTGGCGGCATTCTGGATCGCCGTCCCCGAGCCTGCGCCCGCAGCGCCCGTGACAACGCTGGTCCCGACGCCCACCACGCCCATAATGGTTTGCATGACGGAACTGGTGACCAGCGCCTGAGCGGCCATATCAACGAGGTTTTTTATGATCGACTGCGTGAGCGAGGAAAACAGGTCAGCCATGTTCTCCTTAAAGCTTCTCGTCCGCGTCAGCATGCTCGTCAGGAAGTTGCTTGAGCGCTCATGGGCCGTTTCAAATAACCCGACGGCCAGGCTCTGGAATTCTCCCTGTGATCGGTATAACTCCAGTGACGTCTGATACTGCGCATCGGCGGATTCTTTCGTCGCCTTCTGCATCAGCATTTCGTACTGTTCTTTGCTGATCGCGCTGCCCTGGTAGTACGCCTGCAGCAATGCCTGCCGCTGCGCAAGCTGATTGCGCAGCGAGACCAGTGGATCAACTTCGCCGGCGATATCCAGTGCCGGCGCAGCGATTTCATCGGCATGCGCCTGCAGCAGCTCTTTCGCAGTATCTCTGGCCAGCGTTATTCGTGCGGCCTGGTACTCTTTTTCATCAAGAAGGCGGGCTTTGAAAAGCTCAGCCAGGTCCCGGCTGGCTTCCTGCTCTTTTCGCAGAGTTTCCTGGGCGGGGGAATACTGCGCGGCCAGATCCAGTCGCTGTTTCTGGTAATTCTCTGCGTTCATTAACAGCGCGCGCTGCAGGTCAGCATCACTGGCGCCATTTTTCTTCGCCGCTTCCTGCAGCTCCCTGTTACTGTCCTTTTCCTGCAGGTTAATTCTGGCCAGGCTGGACGCATGGGCTTCTTCAATTTGCTGCCGCAGCGTTTTGAACTGGTCGACCTTGGACTTACTGCCTTTCCCCGTGCCGGTACCGCCATCGCCGCCCCAAGGATTTCCATCTCCGGTCTCTTTGGGGGGCGTGCTTAACGCCCCTTTCAGATCGTCCGTAAGGGAGGTTATTTTTCCCGATAAACCCAGCTGAGCCAGTGTTTTTGCATCACTGACACGCTTAATGTTTTCCTCGGTTTTGCGGAGTCCCTCGTTAACGCTATCGAGATCCGCCCGTGCACGCGCCTGGCCTTTTGTTACCCCTTCCAGCTGGCCGAAGGGGTCAAACCCTTTCAGGCTGTCGATACGACTGTCGGCATCCTGAATCTCTTTCATCAGCTGGTTACGCTGCACGACCTGGTTTTCGTACTGATCCTCCAGGTCGAACTGCTTCACATTTAGCTGGTTAAGCGAGAGGCGCATCAGCGCTTCACTGGTTTCGACTACGGCATCTTTTAAATCAATGGCTGACTGCCTGGCCTCCTTTGCTTTCTCATGAAAGTAAAGGAGGCCCGAACCGGCCAGCATCGCGGCGCCGAACGGACCACCGATTAAATTTAATGCACCTCTTGCCAGCCCCACCGCAACGGAGGCCGCGCGGGCTGATATCGACAATTGCCGGTTTGCCGCCGCCAGTTTCAGTTTCGCCTGGCTGGCCAGATTGGTTTGTTCAGTTTCCTGTCGGATGAGGCGGGTAAACTCATCCTGGTAACTGATATTCATCCCGTACTGTTTAGCCGTCCGCTCCATCTGCCGGTAGTGGCCAAACTCAGCGTCGTTCTGTTTCAGGATGGCAGCTGTCGAATCCAGAGTTTTGCGGGCAATATCCGCATCAGCCTGCGCCCGCGCTTTTACCGCCGCCTGGCTTTCCCGCCAGGCCGCGATATTCTCCCGCAGCCCTGCAGTCAGTTTCGTGGATAACACGGGGATCAGGCTGTAAAGCGCCACGCTGGAGACGGTGTTGAAATTGTCTGCCAGGCTGTTCAGTGCCTCCGTGGCAACCTGAATCCCGCTGCGGAGTGGCCCGTTACTGCTCTGGCCGATCTTAATGACCATCCCTTCAAACGCACTGCTCAGCCCCAGCAAATCGCCGTTCAGGTTGTTAACCCTGATGGATGCCTGCTCATGCGCCGTTTTGGTACCGGTCAGGGAAGCGGTTAGCTCATCAAGCTTTGAACGGTTCTGGACCAGGATAGACGCCGCATTCAGGTTCTCCACGCCAAACAGTTTTACGGCCTGGGCCGTGGAGAGATTTTTCCCGGAAAGATTGGTCAGCGCCTGGCTGAGACCAACCACGGACGGCTTGAGGCTCTTGTCCGTGCCCTTTTCCAGATTCAGGATGACGTTACGCAGCGCCGTGCCGGCTTCACCGCCTTTAATTTCACGCTCTGCCAGCACCTGAATCGCGGCATTCAGCTGCTCAAAACCAACGCCGGCCTGTGCGGCTGCGACGCCACCATTTTTAATGGCGGCCGCTGTATCCACAATCTCCGACGACCCGTACTTCGCGCCGGCGGCCAGCACGTTGATATAACGATCCGCCTCCTGCGCGCTCGCCCCGTACTGGTTTAAGGAGAGCGCCAGCGTTCTGGTCGCATCGGGCAGCGTTGTGCCGGCGGCCTGCGCCAGGATAAGCGCGCTGTTCGTAGCCTTCTGCAGTCCATCGGACGTTTTTAAAAGCTCCGGTTTAGCCGACGCCATCAGCTTTAGCGCCTCGGCGGCCTGGCTGGCGCTGTACTCTGTCGTGCGTCCCATTTCCTGCGCAGCCAGATCCAGCGCTTTCATTTCAGCAGCAGTCGCACCGGTGATGGCCTGCAGGTCTGATAATGCCTGTCCATATTGTCTGGACGTGGTGACGATCGTACCGATGGAAAGGCCGGCTCCTGCCAGCCCCGCCAGCCGGCTGGCCATCCCGGATATCGACAGACCGACCTTTTTATAGGCGTCCTCCGTCTTTTTCGCGTCCGCCTGGGCATTACGGTTGAACCGTCGTGACTGGTTCTCCGCATCGCCATACGCTCCCAGCAGCTGGGATTTAAAACTGGCTGCGTTCAGGTGCAGCCCGACCGCTAAAGATGCGACGTCTGCCATTACATTAATGCCCTCATGACTGCCGCGCATTCATCATCGACCCGGGATGGCGCAGGTGTGGTTTCGGTAGGTGGCGCGTTTTCATCGACAGGACGGCGGAAAGTGCCTTGTTTCAGGAAGTAGGCTCGCCAGTGGTACAGAGTGTTGGCCGGCAATGCGGCAATTTTGGATGGGTCAGGCTCGCCCCAGCGGTCGGCCAGCCAGAAGATCAGCTCCAGCCAGGGCGAGTCACTCAGTTTTTTTCCGCTTCCTCCAGCTTGCCGATTGCGTGTTGCTTCACTTTTTCCACAGCGGCCAGCAGTTCGGGGTTTTCATGGGCCTTCAGCAGCTCGGCTGCCGTGGGTTTAAATTCATCCGGAATGGCCGTTCCATCCGGCTGAACCAGTGCATCGATGACGATCTGAATGACTTGCTCCGATGCCTCGCGCGCTGCGCCAGCTTTTGCGGTTTCAGCCATTTTCTCTTCGTAGCTGATGAGGTAATCCCCGGTCAGGCGGCGGATGAATACGGTGGCGCCAAATAACTCGGTTTTAATGACGGTTGGCTCCGATTTAAGCAACGCGGATTTCAGCGTGGACAGGTAATCTTTATCTTTCACAGATAGTCCTTAAAAATAAAAAGCCACCCTAAGGTGGCTGTTTAAAGGTTAAGTTAATCAGGCGCCGCCGGAGACAGCGACGGTTCCCCAGGTGATCTTGTTCTGTTTACCCTGAACAGTGATCTGGATGACCTCATTCGCCGGAGCGGCGATTTCATTCATCTGCCACCCGGACAGCGCCAGGAGCATCGTCGCTGTTCGCTTGTTGGGTAATTCGACGTATAACTGGATGGTCTTGCGGGCCTCTGCTGCGTTCAGCAGCGCGGCAAAATCGGTATTGCCCGGATCATCAATGAAGCCCAGCGACTTTTCAGGCCCGTCAGGCAGATCGCTGATGGACTGTTTCTGCTTATCCAGTAACGTGGTGCAGTCGACAAAGCCCCCCGTCTGCCCCATTGCACCCAGCGCTTTACAGTTAATCAGCGGTTTCAGCGCTGACGTGGCAGCGCCAGGCTCCCCGTATTTCACAATGGTGCCCGCCGGCAACATCGCATATTCAGGCGAAGTTTTATCAGCCATGTTTCTCTCTCTTTTTATACGGCAGCGGATGCTACCTGTTTTCAATGCCGTTTCGGATTTCCACGGTTAACACGCGCAAAACGGTCTGGAGGTTGTAATCCAGGGCGGGTCGGATAAAGGGGTCTGCAACCTGTTTAACCGTGCCAAACTCCTGCGCCAGCGCCTTCATATGGTGCTGCTTGCTGGGGCCAACACGGAGCGTTACAACCGCGTTCCCTTTACCCTTGCGGGTGGAAGAGCGGATTTTGATTGAGTCCCGCATGTGCGGCCCGGCAGACGTTTCGTCAAAGCCGGCATGCTGCTTCATATCTTCCTCGACGACCTTTAGCGCTTCGCGCCCGGCATCCCGCAATACCTTCGTCGCCACTTTTTCGCCCAGGGCCATTAACTGCCGCTCCAGCTCATCCAGCCCTTTAACTTCCATTCGGATCACGAGGAGTCCTCCACGTAGTGAATGATGAAATCGCGGGTCAGGCGATACTGAATGCGACGATTCGTCAGCTGGTTTTTATCCTGATGGATACCGCCTCGCTCCACATACTGAACCGGGATACCCTCCAGTTGGCCATGAACGACGGACTTCAGTTCCGTCCAGATTTTTTTATCCAGCTGCAGCAGTGAGGTGTAATCATCGAGACGGCACAGATTCACCTGGATACGGGCAGATACGATCCCCGTTCGCAACATTCCCGAGACCATTTCCGGGTCAGAGATACGCTGAAAGGTCGCACCTTCCTGGACCGTGTCCGGCAGTAAAAGCGGATACGCATTCATGCCAGTGATGCGCTCCAGCGCACCCTTAATCGCCAGCTCTATCATGCCGCCCGTCAGCCTCCCCCGTGATAATGATCCGGTCTGTTTTGCGGTCGATATTCCGGACGGTATAAACCAGATTTTTCGTCGTGATTTTCCAGTCAATATCAACCAGCACGCCCGGATAGACCGTGAACAGGCAGGTTTCCACCACCTGCTGCTGATCCAGCGTGCGGACTTTTCGCCCCGATACCAGCTCCCGTTTTGCCCACGCTTTTCCCGATTCAACCTGCTTTTCCGGTAGCGGTTCGCCCAGCGGCCCACGACCGGACTGAACGTAGCTAATTGCAATGCGACAGTTCATATCACCCGGTTTCAGGCTCATAGCGTATGCTCCTGCAGGGGGAAAAGAAGATGCCTCACCGCAGTGGTTTCCAGCCACTGTCCGGTATGGCCATTCAGATACGCATCGCTGACCAGAAACTGAATAGCCAGCCGGATATCTTCATCCGCGATAAATCCGCGGATGGTCTCCGGGAGCGCCTGCAGCTCTTCATCACTGGTGACCAGCTTGCAGTAGTAATCACGCTCGATGCTCCGCTGCGCGGCGTTCACCATTTGCGTGAGCATGGCATCATGCTCCGTGAAGTCCAGTTCCAGGCGTAGCTGGGTTTTCACATCATCCAATGTCAGTATCAAAATCGCTGTCTCCCGGCTTCGGTTTCAGCGCACGTTCGGCATCCTCCGGCCATACCGCGATACGCCGCTTAACCAGTTCTTCGGCGCGCGATCCTTCAAAGCACGCGATATCTCCACGGGAATAACGGTGGTGCGGCCCAAGGAACACAACGGATTTACGCTCTGCCTGTGCGACCACGGTCGCATGGTTGTCCTGTGTGCCTGTTTCTTCCGGCTCCACTGCTTTATTTTTCGCAGCCATAACATTCTCCTGAAAGGGAAAAGCCCGCATATGCGGGCCATATTTACTGAGGGATGGGTTAGAACAGGACGCCGGTACCCAGCACCAGGCCTTCCGGATGACGGAAGCCAATATCATGCTCAGTAACAACGCGGATTAGCGACTGGTTACGGGAAAACGCAGATACCAGGGTGCCATCGGCATCGATGTAAGAGGCTTCCTTCGAGAAGTCGACTTTCATATTGCCGTCTTCAGCGATAACCACATCATTGAAGTCAGCAAAGTAAATCTCAGTCTCCTTACCCCCGGTCCCCAGATTCGCAGGGATCGCGCTGGTACGCTGAACCGGATATCCTTTAAGTAATCCCTGAGCCATTTCCGGATAGACTTTGTTGCCGTTGCCGTCACGCAGCCCAAACAACTTCATATAGGTACGGTTCGACATGCCCCAGCCGCTGCTGATCATATTGCTGTTGCCGTCCATCGCCATCAAAATGATCTTGTCCAGGTACTCGTCAACTGTGTTCAGGTTGATCGCTGCATCAGCTTCCCACGGCAGCAGGCGGTTCCACTGCGTCGCGCGCGCCTTCATACCAATCGGTGTATCGCCGGTACCGTCATCGCGCATAAAGGCTTTATCCTCACGCACTGAGATGGCGGTCAGAATATCCTGCAGGACCAGCTGCTCGACGTTGAATCCGGCGCGGCCAATCAGTGCATTGGAAATAGGCACCATCGCAATCAGAGTTTTCGCCGTAAGTTTTACATCATCAAAGCGTGTTTCTGATGTCTTGGCGTCTTTGTTTTCTCCTGTGTAGCTTGCCGTTGCTCCACCGGCCACGCGTGGTAGCGTCATATTACCGTTAGGCAGCGGAACGGGACGGGCGCCCAGCTTGCGGACGATGGTTCGGTCGCTCAGTAGCTCGATCACCTCACTGTGGAGGTTCTGCGGAATAAGCACACCACCGGACGCCGCTGCGGTGGAAATGGCCATCGATACGGACTGGTCATTCAGCTCTTCTGAAGCGAATTTTGCCGCGTCCTGCAGATTCCCTGCGCCTGCGGCGACAGACATAACCAGTCGGGTCATGCCAGCACCGGTGTACTGTTTAGGCTCCTGCTTAACAATAATGCCGGGGGCCTGCTGAGTCGCTTTCACGGGTTTTGCGACCAGCGCCGCAGCACGTTCGGCGGCTTCCAGGCGTTCAATTTTGGCGCTGATATCAGTGAACTGCTGCTGCAGGTTCGCAAACTCCGTCAGCTGCTCCGCAGTCAGCGTGCTGCCGCTGGCGTCAATGGTTGCCAGGGCCTGAACCTGTTCGTTGATACCCGCACGCTGACGACGCAATTCTTCAATATGTGGCATTTTATTTCTCTCTTTTTAGACATAAAAAAAGCAGCCTGCTGGCTGCTTAAGGTGACGCGGTTTATGTTTGCGCCGGGTTACATTTTGGTTTGCAGATCCATCGCGGCTGCCTGCATCTGAATGGAGGTTTTTTGACGGGGTTGCTGATACTTTGCCGCGATAGCATTGATCGCCGCCTGGGGGTCAGAGACTTCATCCGCCAGGCCGGCGGACACAGCGCCAGGGCCAAAATACAGCCCCGCCTGCGTATCAATGACGGCCTGCTGATTCAGGCCGCGATATTCGGCCACCGACCCCGTAAACGTCTCGTACATTTCGTCGATCATGCCCTGGAACATACCCAGCGACTCTTCACTCAGTGGTTCATGTTGGGTGCCGTTATTTTTGTTATCTCCCCGGTAAATGGTGGTGAACGTCAGCCCCATTTTTTCTTCCATCTTCGACGTATCGAGGTGCTCCATGATCACACCAATCGACCCCACGCCACTGGTCTGGCTGACGATGATTTTGCTGCAGGCCGATGCGATGAAATACGCGGCGGAATACGCGCTGTAGTTCACAATCGCCGTGATGGGTTTCGTGTCGCGAGACTGATAAATGTAATCGGCCAGCTCCTTGCACCCCACCGCTGCGCCGCCGCCGGAGTTAATATCCAGAACGATTTCGCTGATTGAGGGGTCGTTTAATGCCGCCTGCAGCTGCCCGCGGATCCGCTCATAGCTGGTCAGCTCGGAGCACATCGCCGTAATCTGCCCCCGGCGTGGAACAAGAATGCCGTGAACGGGGATCACTGCCACCCCGCCGGTGGGCTGAACCTGCTCAGCTGCAGGTGATTTACCCGGATTCAGCGCCATCTGAATGACGGCATCTTCGGTGATTCCCTGAATACGGGGGATGAGCACCGCTTTCACGGAGTCCATTGTTTGCCGCGTCACGTAATGCGGCACGCCAAAGACCATATCTGCCAGGTGCGGCAGGTTAATTAATTTCGTTGTCATGTTGTCTTCCAGGTCATCCCGCGCGGCGGGAAATAATCAGGCTCTGGCCAGAAGGGTTTCGATTTCGGCCAGCTGTTTTGCTGTCGGCGATTTATCGCCAGGAAGGATCTTCGCGCTGTCGACCATATTGAGCGGCGTCAGGTATTTATCCCCGCCGGCAATTGGCGGCAGATTCTCCATACGCCGGATATCGTTAGTGGATAGCCATCCCCACTGGCGGCCCAGCGCATAAGATTCATAGCGTGATTTCTGATCGCCTCGCAGCAGCCCGGAAACATTGAACTCGATGTACAAATCGCGGCGTTCGCTGGGCAGAAGCAGATCGCGCTGCAGCGCACCCTCATGGCGTTTCAGCCAGGCCAGCAGCGTATACATCACGAACTGCAGGCCCTGGTGCTCGATGTTGTTGTTGGTTGCTTTCGCCAGCATCTGCACCATATGTGGCGGGATTTTATAGAGCCGGCAGACCTCTTCCACGCCCCACTGCCGCGACTGTAGCAGCTGCGCCTTTTCGTTATCCTGCGACAGTTGTTTGTAGCTCATGCCCTCCTGCAGCAATGCCACAGAGAACATATTGTGAATACCGGAATGGCGCTCGGTCCATTTCGCCAGCAGGCGATCAATAGCATCCTGGCTTTTAATGGTCGCAGCCTCTTTCGGACGCTCTATCACCCCGCTCATCGTTGTCCCGCGCCGGAATGTCGCGGCCGCATGCTCCTCAACCGCCAGATTCAGCCCCAGAACATCGGCGTTCGTCTGAATTGGGGAACTGCCGATATAGCCATCCAGAGAAAAGACCTTCACATGGTGCATCATGCGCATCGGCAGAATTTCGCCGACTTCCGGGAGTTCGTAATACGGCATACCGTCCGGCCCTTTCAGCACAATGACCTTTTTCGGGTTAATGGGGATCAGCTCTTTCGGGTAGCCTTTTCCGTCCCGTTCGATGATCGAGTAGCAATTTCCCTCAAGCCCCAGCAACCCCTGCTGCTGCTCGAAATACTCGAATGAGGTGTCTTTCCTGTTGGGCTGGGAGTGAATCAGGTCATAAACCGGGTGGTCCGTCGCACGCTGGCGCCCGCCATTTTTATCCCGCCGGTAGAGTTCGCACGGCAGCTGCGCGACTGACTCCGCCAGGAGGGTGACACAGGCCCGGACCGCTGAAAGTCCAAGAGCGGTTTCCGGCGTGATTATGATGCCAGTTTTGCTCTGGCTTGAACGAACCCCGCCCAGCATGGCTTCCCAGAAGCTATTACCCGAGTATTGTCGGCCCCTGAACATCTGGGGTAGGAACATTATTTACCTCCGCCATTGCTGATGCCGGAGGAAAAGGCCCGGGTTGTCATATATGACCAGCCCAGACAAATAATCCCTCCTGTTATCAATCCCACTGATGGAGAAATAAGCCAGGCACCTGCGGATAACAATCCAGCACCAGTGAGGCCGACAATAAAACTCAGAACTGAAATTAGCATGCTATATCTTCCTCATCGTATACGGATGTCATCACTGAACTGTTGAGCATGGCGCGCCCCAGCCCCATCATTAAACCAACCGCACCATCTATCTTGTTCTGCCGCCCTTCTTTCCCGGGACGCACAATATCGTCACTTCCGGGAAGGTACTGGCCGACGATATTGGAAATACACCAGTTCATGACAGGGTGTCCGTCATGATGGAATCTCCCCGAGATGAGCGCAGCCTCAATCTCTCTCATAGGATCACTCATATGGGTAAAATTTTGTCTTATCTCGACAGGCTCAAGCCCCTCTTCCTCAAGCATGTGACGTAATGAAGTCGCGCCATAAGGATCAATGGGGCATTGGGCAATTTTTACGGTATTCCGCAGCTTCAGGATCGTTTCAAATATCAGCCTGTAATCAACTTCGCCACCATCGGTCGGGATCAACTTACCCTGCCGGACAAAGGACTGATAACGTTCTGCGGTACTTTTCAGCGCGGTCTCCTGCGAGTAAATGGTTTCTTCTGGTGCCCAGAACAGAGGAGAAACACAGTAAAAATGTGTTATTCCGTCTATTTCACGACGAAAAACTGGAACCACGGCATTGAGGTCAACTTTCGAGGCCAGATCTATACCCAGCCAGCATTCTTCCCCTTCAAAATCTGACAACTTAAGGTTTTTATCGGCTGCATCCATCCATTTTCTCAGGTCGTAATAAGCTGATTTTGCGCTTACCCAGCGATTGAAATGCTTGGTCAGAATCTTGTTTGTCTGCCCGGGCGTCGACATACCCAATAATTGTTTAGCCCGGAGAAAATCTGCTTTTACCGAAATGCCATAGTTGGGGTTTGCCTTGATTAATGCCTCAGGAGTCGTCCAGTCATCATCGTCATCAAGGCCATAAATCAGCCCAAATATGGTTTCATTTTCCTCGCCATTACGGGTTCTCCGCAGGATCTCGACAACCTGAGTACGCTTTTCATAGCAAGGGGATGTAATGTCATAGCCGGCGGTGGTGATGATCAGTGTCATCGGTTGTTCACGAGCCCCCATACCGGTGGTCATGGTAGTGTAAAGCGCATCAGTAGTATGTTCGTGATATTCATCAATGATGGCGCATGATGGCGAATCACCATCCCCCGGGTCACCGATCACAGGCGCAAAAACCGAACCGTCAGGGCGCGTCATTTTTTTTGCCCAAGGTTTTATCGAGAATTTTTGCCGCAATGCCGGCAGCTTTTTCACCATTTGCAGCGCCGGAGAAAATACCTTCCATGCCTGTTTTTCAGTCGTGGCGCCGCAATAGACTTCTGCACCATGCTCGCCATCTGCACAAAACATATAATTTCCTACAGCAGCGGCAATAGCGGATTTCCCGTTCTTCCTGGGCACCTCGATATAGATTTCAGAGAAACGACGCAGGCCTGTCTTCTTGTGTACCCATCCAAACGGTACGCCAAGAGCGAACTTCTGCCAGGCTTCAAATTCAATCCGGAGTTTACGCCGGGCCCATTCCCCTGAGGTATGAGGCATTTTCTGGGCAAAACGAAGAAATCGTTCTGCTTTGTTTTTATCGAAGCGGTAGGGCCAGTGGGGATCCTTTGCTCGTTCGAGGTCGTCCAGATGTCGCTGACAGGCAAGTACCGTTAACTGACACGCCAGAATCTTCCCGCCAACGATATCCCGCGCATACTGGTTCGCCGCATTGACGTTCGGATAGGTAGCCATCAGTCAAACTCATCGAATTCATTCCCGTCATCGTCCGGATCCTTTTGTCCGCTGGTCATGCGAAGACGACTGAGCGGATCTAACCCCAACAGAGAGCCGAGGCGGGCAAGCTGGGAAACCGAGTCATTCCGGACATTAACTGCAGGGTGTTTTTTCAAGCCCCCATTTCACTTTCTGAGGTCAGTCCGCTGGCCAGCATTTTTTCGGCTTCGAGCATCAGATGAAAAGCATTGCAGTAAGCCAGCAACAAAGGTGCGTCCTCCAGCTCAAACACCCTCGGTCGATGAGTATTTTGCTTTGCGTCTTCCACATTCTTATTGCCGCCTCCCCCATTAACTCAGCGGGAGGCGCAATACGTGTTAATTTGCTTTTTTGCCCGGTGGGTAAAGTGGGTTTTCGGCCACCACCGGACGATCGAATTCCTCCGGCCATAAACGTTCCTTTGATAGATGAAACCTTCCGGAAAAAAGTTTCTTATTTCTGGCGTGTAAAAATAGACTTCAACGGGCAGTCCCGAAGAGCGAAAGGGGTCAGGGATTTGCTCCCCCTCCCCTGGCTGCAGCTGCCTCTGTCGAGGTGGAGGTCGTCATTCCGGCTGCGCCGGCGGCGAATACGGTTCGCATTGCGTGGGCCGGCGTATCTCAGACGTTCAATGAACACCAGTTGTTATACCGGCGATCAGGATCCTGTCTCGGTAGCGGAGCCTCCATCGGCCTGCAGTACGCTTTCTGGTAGCCGTTCATCTAATGGCTGGTTCTCGAACACCTTCATGCCAAACTGACCGATCCAGGTGCTGACTGAGTTGATGTTCCCTGCGATGAAGTCGGTCACCTCGGCGATCAATCCTTTAACGACGACATCCGTACTCTGACGCCAGTAATTCTCAATCGCGACCAGCAACGGATCGGAACCATTACTGACAGATTGTTCACCTACGCTATACGTTTTTTTCTTCGCGCTATCGGTGATACATCGCAGCTGGCTGGTCTGGACGGCCCCAGCCTCTGCAGCGATGACCTGCATCGTCAACGTAGCCACTTTGTTCCCGTCTGCATCAGCGCTGGATGCATAGAACATGGAAAGCGTCAGATCCGTGCGTTGATACATCATTGCTTACCTCCACGACGATGACGTGAACGGCGACCACCGGAAACCATTGTCTGTTGTTCCTGCACCAACTCCCCCTCTAAAGGCTCCTGATCCAGTACAGGTGATGAAACAGGGGCCGGAGCAATATCATGTGCAATCGTCAGTTTCAGCAGTGGGCGGCCGCCCTGGACATGCTCAAAATGGATGCCATGTACGGCTTCATTCATTCGTGACTGACCATCCGTCTCCAGAACGGTCAAAACACCATCAACGTATTCAATTTTGAAACTCTTCATCGGGTTCTCTCTGTTGCTGTTTTCTTGCTGTGGCAGGTCCAGCACAATGACTCCAGATTAAAGTCATCATCGGTACCGCCATGAGCTTTAGGAATGATGTGGTCGACACTTGAGGCTTTCGTGGCAATACCGTCTCGCCTGCAGTTCTGACAAAGGTATTTATCCCTCTTCATGATACGGGCCCGTTTAATTTCCCACGTTCGACCATAACCACGTTCCTGCCGAGTTTTTCCGGGCTGATAGTTACGCCAGCCATCACCAGCGTG
The DNA here is from genome assembly GCF_021184225.1 of Klebsiella sp. KPN54798. Classification (NCBI taxonomy): domain Bacteria; kingdom Pseudomonadati; phylum Pseudomonadota; class Gammaproteobacteria; order Enterobacterales; family Enterobacteriaceae; genus Klebsiella; species Klebsiella sp. KPN54798. The sequence continues at coordinate 3,271,113 of NZ_CP089234.1, forward strand.
TTGCTGCCTATGCATCTCACAGTATCCTCCGACATCATTGGTCACAGCCGTGCATCCTCTGTGCCGGCATGGTCGTTTAGCTCGTGGCGGCATAAACATCCTCGAGCATGAGTTGAGGGAGAAGAGTTAAAGCGGCACTGTCGATGGGAAACTCTGAAACGGGCAGCGATGAGCATGACAATCCGTCACACTCAATCGCCACCAGCTTCTCGTCTACGTATGCAATTTTTAAGTTCTTCATCGCGTTACCTTTTGCGAATAAAAAAGCCCCGCAGATGCGAGGCTACTGGTTAAATATCAGGGTGTTACTGTGAAAGCTCAGAGTGTAAGGTTGCGGCTCAGCCTATCTGTGGTGGGACACAGTTAAATATTGTACTTGCAGAGGAATGGCTGATTAGCTCTGCTTAAGGAACTTTAAAATGGAAGAAGAAATTAAATATAACATCGAGGTGGATTGCTCAACTCTGGAGTCTGCAGCAAAAGAAATAAGAGCTCTCAAAGGTCTTCTGGCAACTATGTTTGTTTGCCTTGATCAGGATATGAAGGGTGTCGTAATACATCAACTTTCGCAGATTGATGATGAATACAACCAGAAAAACTTGGAGATGCTAAAGCAAATCCAACATATCCATAACCGACCTTAATAGCTATGGCAGACGGTTACAGGCTGTCTGCCGATCTATTATTTATTTCGATATCTTAATTGTAGTTCCGCAATCTTACAGTCCATAAAGTGTAGTAGTGCCTCAGCAGCATCTAACCGTTTGAATACCTCATCAATGTTTGGCTGCATACCTGAAGCGTATATCTTACCCTGCGTTTGAATGCTCCAAGCACTGACAGAGGTCAGGGTATTATCCGGTTTATAACACTCTGCAGAGGAAATTGCCGCTGAGACTACAAGCTCCTGCAGGTCTGGGCGATCATGTTCCACCACCAGAGATTCATCATTCGCATTGACATCATAAGATAAGGTAAACGGAGCGGTAGCCTTGCCTGATATAACCTTCTCGACCAGCACGCAACCAGACTGAATGACTTTAAATCTGACTTTGACCCCACAGACAATGCCATCATTAATCTGTTGAAGGTTTGTAATAGTGACTTTCAACGTTTTCAAGTTGCTTCTCCTCATTATCTCTTAAAAGGGATATCGTTTTTTATCCCTTAGAGGGGATAGACTTTCGCACCGATTCGTAAATCCGCTCACAGGGCATTCCTGTTTCCCCTGATTGGTTTTGTCACATATTCTCGTCCAGGATGTCCTCAAGTCATGAAACCGGCTAAAAAAAAGGCCGCATAGATATGCGACCTTTGGTTAGTACCAGTTAGAAAACTAAAATCTCTCAGGAGCCACCCAAGAGAGGCTTTTCTGCTTTTTAACTGACCACTGCCGTTTCGGTGTTGGCTGGCAGTGATAACGTGATGATAGCTTCATTTAAGTTATCGATAGCATTTAAATATCGAAAGAGCTCATTGATCCAATCATTTTCAACTTGCCGGAACATTCAACCAGAGCAACAGGCTTCTATGCTGGTCTTTTGAGAGCAATTATCAGTTCGCCCTAACGAGGCTGGTAACTAACATATTATTCGATGGTTCCTTAGACAGTGACCCATAAATCTAATTGTTTAATGTACCATTGGATGGGCACACAAATAACCACACCATCCCCAAAGTTAACAGATTTGATAACACACCCTTGTGGCGGAAAAAATTCCGCACCAGTCTGGGGCCGGATCGAGCGCTCAATGCCGTAACGATAACCGCATGGTAGTTGTGGTAGTAAGTTTACTGTCATGAGTGGCTACTTAGTTAAGAGTGGTTTGAGATCCTATAGTGCATGACACCCCCTGAATTAGATACAAACATTTCGATGCTGAAAGCTTGAATGTCTTGTTTTCAGATTTTTTGTTCACTTAAGGCCACTTATTTCATGTGCTATGCCTGTTACTTACTCACCGCCCGATAGTACGCCTGCCAGCGATACTTATCCAAACGGAGCTGGCGCAGGCACTGAGCGGTTTCTATATCAGACTGTAAATCTTCATCGCTGTCATTTCCTGCGTCACTTGCTTTGCACGGCGGGCTCATCAAATCCGGGGATGGAGTTGGCAGCATCGATGGCGCGCTGACGCAACTGCACAGCAGCAGCATCAAACCTACACACAGTACGATTCGGAGACTGAACATATTTCACCACGTCGCGGGTTATTGTTTTGTAGATGACCTTACCCGCTTCGTTAGCAGTAGCGGCCTTTTCCTCTACAGGCTTAATGGCATTCTCGGCCTTCTCTCTCTTCTTCGCAGCCTGAGCATTGATGTGATCAGCGTGGGAACTCCATCCCATACGCCATGAAATGGCACAGGACATTAGCAGGATTGCTATTGCGATGATAACGGCGGTTAAGCGACTCATCTTTGCTCCCATAAACACACTTCACGCTCAATTTCCCTCCGGGTAATAAGTCCTTTCCACTGCTTACCTTTGGCATAGGTCCAGCGGCGCAGCTGATCACACGCACCTTTCTGGTCCCCCTGGTTGATTTTGTGAAGCAGAGTAGAGTTCTGGAAGTTCCTGGCTCCGACGTTATAGGCGAATGAGTACAGAGCCCCACGCATTGTTTCTGGGATCGGTTTTTTGATGTAAGGGTTGATCTGCCAGGCGACGGTGTTCAGGTCTTTATTTAGTAGGGCCCGACACTCTGCCTCGGTATAGGTTTTGCCGAGCATGATATCTTTCCCTGTGTGGCCGTAACAAACCGTCCAGACACCTACCACATCCTGATAAGGGTCGTATCGCACTCCCTCAAGCCCATCATTACCCGTCGGGCCAGTGATGAGTGCAGAGGCAATCGCCAAGGCCCCGCCGCCGACCGCCGCAAGAACGCTTTTACGTAGTGTCGGAGACATTATTCACCTCGAGCAGCTTTTCGCCGGTCTTCTTTAATTTTGAAAAACAGATTCGTCAGGTATGTCAGCAAGCCGAATACCAGACTTCCCAGAACACCGATAGCGGCCCACTGGGATGGGGATACTTTGTCGAGCAATTGCAACATCCAGAACCCCGCGTTACCTGCGGAAGTTCCGTAGGCAATACCTGTTGTTAGCTTGTCCATTCGATACATACTCCACCTCCGGGTTAACGGGGTGCTTTGTGCGTGTAGGGGGTCAGGCCCATCGGGCTGATTTAACAACGAGCCGTATCGATGATGATTCCCGTGAGCCTGAAATAAGAAAGGCCACGCAAAGCGCAGCCTTCAAATGATGTTTACCTTTTCTTTCTGAAGCGCACTATTGATGGCGTAAAAAAGCCCGCCTGAAGGCGGGCAGAAAGTAGGCATTCTAGGTAGTAACGAAACGAAGGCACTCCTAATAGTCCGAGCTACCGATTTACCAGGAAGCATTCACTTTTGCCGTTACGTTCTATAAACATAGAAGGGCAACCGCAAAAGTAAACCTGCCATAAATCTTAAATATGTTTAGTGGCAGTGTGGTGCCGGGTGCCTCCCGGTGAGCATGCCCCAGTCGGCATGACCCGCGCTGCATTTACAGGTTTCTGTAACTGACTGGTCGCCCCTCCGCATAGGGGGATTCACCACATCAATAATTTATGATCCAAACATTCGAAGCGTCAATGTCAGATGTATAACTGCCTGTGTTTGATAAACGCCAAGCCTTAACAGTAGAACCCAGCAAGGTGCACAGAGGGGGGTCTCCATACTACTAACTCTTCAACTCAGTATCTCAAACCAGTTGTTGAACGTTTTCATTGTATCTACTTCCAGGTAAGTAAGGACGCGGAAAGATAAGGGATAGGTCTCAGGCTCCAGCTAATCAGCCTAATCAGTAGGTTCTAGCCTAGGCCTGAAAAGCAAAAACCCCGCCATTTGGCGAGGTTTGATGTTTAAGCTGTGTGTCTAAGTGACCACTCTTAACAGATTACGATAGTTTTTGCGTACGCGTTACTCATTTGTGTATAGTGTTTTTTCACAAGGATGATGTATTAGACATCCACATGATTTATACTGTACAAAAAAACAGTATCATGGGAGTGTTCAATGAACAAAATTGCAAGGTTTCTTTTAACAGCAAGTTCGATAGCTCCTGTAGGTATCACGCTGATATTTATAGGATATATGAAAAACAAGCCATGGCTTATTTGGTGGTCGTTAGGGATCTGTCTTGCTAGTTTTATATCAGTTATTTTTTTCCTACACTATGCAAATAAAAACCTCCCTTCTCTTTATAAGAATGTTGAGACCATATCTCCTGCAAATAAAGAGGTTACCAATTATTTCTTGAGTTATCTATTCCCTTTATTAGGGACAGATTCAATCGCCGATAAATGGCAATATGCAGTATTTTTCTATATATCTCTTATCGTTTATATATGTTTCTCTGAGAACTATAATTTCAACCCTCTTATCTCCGCTTTAGGATTTAAATTTTATGAAGCAGAAGACGATACTGGCGTTGGATTTGTGTTGATATCCAAAGAAGTTATTACAAATTTAAAAAACAGAGATTTTGAAGTTATTCAACTTACAGACTACACATTTATGCATGTAACAAGGTAATAATATGAGCCTTTTTGCAATGATGAATAAAAACTCTGCTGTGAAAGTGTATCGTATTGATACCGACAGACAAACAGACATCAAAATCAAAAAAATATTTGATGACCAATTATCTCTTTTTGAAAGTCATCACAATACGGAACTTGTTTTCGAAGCCGGATATACCCCTAGCTATAATGAATGTAGTTATATAGATAACTTTGATGAAGGAAAAATACTTCTTGATGCAGTTCAGCGTAGCACCGCAATGCCTTTGTGGACAAAAAATGTTGGGCTTAATGATATAACAGCTTTTTTTATGGCTCCTGCGTATCCTCAAGTGAAAGACAAAATAGCAATCCAAACCTTTTCAAAAAAACAGATACTTAACGAGTCAAGATACTTATGGCTCAGTAAAAATTCATTTACGATGTCAGATCTTTTGGGTTTCAATCTAGACGATAAATTAGTTGCAATCCTTGAAGGAGATAAAATAAAGTTCAGGAACTTCAACAACCTGAGAAGCATATTTGACATGAGTTCTTATTTTGCTGAAGCAACAAAGCAAGAGATTTCTGACTTTGTAAACCAACCAGTTTTTAATATACCAGTGGGGTTTGATCTTCCAGCCCTTGCAGATAACGTCATAAGAAAAAAAGTCACATTAATAAACAAATCTAAAATATTGGTAAATCATACTGTAACCGAAATAAAAAACGCAGCGCTAACTTTGAACTTCCCTATAAAAACGACCGGCTCAGGAAGCTCCGAGAAAATAGAAATACCAACAAATAAAAAAGAAATAAAAGAGTTACTTAACTTCTTGGATGAAGACTATTTCAACTCTGAAATAACTAAGCAAAGGTTTCGATCAAATTCAAAACGTAAAGCATAAAAAATGGCCGCCGATGCGGCCATTTAAACTATAGTATCATAGAAATGATACCATCAATGAACCCCATGGCCTTATGCAATTCTTTCCTGATGGTACCATCAGAGCATTTACGTTTCTTAGCGATGCTACGTAAGGAGATTCCGATAATAAAATGAGCAATAATTAACTCATACTCTTCTGGCTTATATTTCCGCAATCGCGCTACACAACCGTCAATCATGATACCTTCATCATCATCGCATTGCTGGCGTGTTTTCTTTCCATGAGGTAGCAAACCTTTAAACCCAGCAGCAATGGGTTGCCAGTCAACACCACTATTGTCAGAAGCCGCCCAAGCTCCCCAACGGTCCAATATTTCGTACATATCTCTCATTTTTAAAGCTCCTCAGGAAAGAACGCCGAGCGCGTATGCCCGGTCCAGCAATTTAATAATCAATACCGGCTGGGTGCCGTATTCACGCTCAAAAGCGGCAGGGTCATGGTGCAAAGCACGGTGGTGCTTGCGGCATAATGGGATCGTAAAAACATCGTGGGCCTTGGTGCCTACGCCGCCCTGCCCCCAGCCAATAAGATGGTGTGCATCATCTGCAGGCTGCCCGCAGCACATACACGGCTGTTTTTTAACCCATGAGATAAAGTCAGCTGATAACCATCGGCTCCGCTTAGGTCTCGCGAATAGTGTCGCCGGAGCAACAGGAGCGACGTTCACAGGAACCAGAGGCTTGCCCGGCGTTATTATTGCCGTTGGCTTGATTGTTTTTTCGAGACGGGGAGAAAGAATACTGGTGGCCGGTACCGACGGAATAATCTCACTCTCCCTGTAAACCGATTTAATGCCATCGTCTTTAATACGCAGGGATCGGCGCGCCATTTCTTCTGTAATTTCATCGCCAATACCGGCGCCTACCGCCCACCAGCATAGCTCCGCCAGTGACAATGAGCGCTGAGCGTCCAGACCAAGCGCGATGCGGGCAGTGTCGATTACCCAGTCAGCGTTGTTAACACCTACCAGTTGATCGAGGGTTTGTTCCGTTTGGTTTTTCAGCTCATTATCACAGTGCCAGCATGCGATTATTACACCCGTCGCATGGCGAAACGGGACGAGCTCATGGTGATGGTAATCGGAATGTGTCCACTGACAGTTTTTAACCTGCCTACGCAACCATGACTCGAGGGCACTAACCCCACCAGCTGCAGTGATAACTGCCTTCTTCATGAAAAAAGGTCTGATCCCCATATCATCCCGCAACGGCTGCCGGGCATCAGGAAGACGTCCACTGGGTATCTTTTTCATGCTTGCCGGCGGCATTTCAACAAGAACTCGGCCGGCACCGAATAACGGCATTAATTCACTACCCGGCTTAAGCAGCACAATTCCAAGATGGCGTGCAATATCCACATTAAGCAAAGCTCGCATCAGTCCCTCCACATCTTCTGTATGTAGGTCCTGTCAATCCGTGGCGGCTTCTTCGATTCCGGCAACAACACGCGGATCTCCCACGATGCAAAGTCTCTGGATAAGCTCTTCTCAACCACACAGTTCTTTTTACGGTATCGCTCCACCAGCTCTGTAGCCTCAGCCTCTGAAAGCTGCTCGTGTAAAAACCAACTTTTCTTCATGGCTGATCACCGAACAGTCGCAAAAACTCAATCGCTCTTTCACGCGCCCCGGGTTCTTCAGCGATCATTTCCTGCAGCAGCTGCACGGCGAGCATAGGCTCCTTTCGCCCGACGATGGAAATTCCTCTGGAGACACGGCGAGAGAGTTTTATGAAATTTTTTCTCTCTAACGCACGCAGATGCAACAGGACAGCATTAGACGAGCTAACGCCGAGCATATCGGCCAGCTCAGATAGCGTAGGTGGGTAGCCATGCTGATTGATGTAGGCCACCAGCAGATCGAAAACTTCCTGCTGTCGAAAAGTTAGTTTTGAAGACGAAAGCAAACCGGCGCTCGCTGAAGGAGCACCAGTCTGATGGGATTTTGATACTTCGGGGGTTTGCGTCATGGTTTCTCTCCGCGACGCAGCAGGTATAGGTTGTTCAGGCCTATGACGGGATTGTAACAGAACCAGGCGGAACCTGGTAACCAACTCCAGACCTAGCCTTTTCAATCATCTGTGAAAAGAGAGAGAGAGTCCCCACGATCTCATCCGGCTGCAGAGGCATAAACGAAACAGTATCGCCGCGCCGGTACATCAAAGCGCGCTCACATACAGGAAAGGATGTCAGACGGGCAACGATCACACCATCGTCGCATCTGATAATTGCATAGCCGGTGTTCGGCATTTCTTGTTTTTTACCCACAGCAAAATCCTCAAAATAAACCAGGTAAGCCACTGGACCTCAACTTAACAGAACCAGTCATCAGCACTTTCCCAGGTGTCCTGCAGGATTTCCTCTACACGTTTTTTATCTCCGTCCATTCCACCAAGCACGGTCAACCCATCGGAGCTGGCCCGACGAATCACAAGACTGCAGTTATTAAAGTTTTGATCCAATCGCCGCAGTAGCTCCTTCTCCAGAGCAGGCACAGCGCCATCCGGCAATTTTTTTTGGCGATCAATTGTGATTTCCACTTTCATAACTAGCTCCTCATGCAAATACTGTATAAATAAACAGTATACTTGTTAGGTGAAATGTTCAAGCGTTTAATGCCACTTTTCGCTAACCCATGCTCATGTTTAGATTGATCTTTTCTCCACAAAGGACGAAATCCGCTATCACAGGGATACAGTCATTTTTGTGGTGATCAACACCGTTGATAAGAAACGTTGCTACCTCTGGCGTACACTCGAATTTATTAAGATGGTCAGTACACAAGTGGCAACACCCGGTCACATGCTTCTGTAATGTTGGTTTAATTGACGAACGTCTTGAAATGGAATGTGCAGGAGACTTCTGCACTGATGATGCAATGCCATGGGATGAAACCCGCTCACCTGGTAGTCATGCTGGACCTGTCGAGTCGCTTACCTCGCTTTTAAAGTGGCTGAAACTATATTCCTGAGCGTCCGCACTTGGCACAATGCGATCCCCCTAAACTCAGCTCGCTGAACATCAAACTCCTGGCATTCATATACCACTAAAATAGTAATGATAATCATTTACATCAACGTGATATATTGAGTATGCTCATAACAAGACATATTTCTCATAGCAGAAGGTAATACTCAGTACGTGAGGAATAATCTGTGGCTGCATTGAGATGCAGCATCAATACAGTTTATGGAGATAAGATGAGAACAATTTCAGTCCGTTCAGTGCTGTTGGCCTCCACTATTACAATATCAACCGTCGTAACGGCATACGCCGATAGTCAATGGGCAGCAGCCACCACGACCTTTCCAGGTAGTATTCGTGCCGGATCTCGGGAAGTTCCTGTTAAGCCCGGAGATCACACGGTGATCACGATTAAGAACCTGCCAACAGGTGCGACTGTCACCATGCTGAATGGTGCTGAAGTCCTTACGCCGAAGCCATTGGCTGCCGATGAGAAGGGAAATCTCACTATTCCACTAAATGTTCCGGCCGACGCTGCTACAGGCCTTCATCCACTCACTGTTATCACGCAAAATCCCGCGAGCGTTTCGCAGGTTATGTTGAAATTGTCCAAGGTTGTTCCCCCGAAAAACACTGAGGCTTTCAGGCTGCAAACAATTCCCGTCGGTGAGCGGGCTTACCAGTCGGCAGTGTCGGCCGATGGGAAGCTCTTCGTGACTTCTGCACGCGGCCCGAAGGATGGTAGCCGGCTGATGAGACTGAACGCAGGAACGCTGGCTGTCGAAGCGGAGGCGACGCTGCCTAAAGACAAAAAGGGAGAGCAGATTGGAGTATTCGGAGTCGGTGTTGATAATGCCCATAACCATGTATGGACGACGAACACGCTTGCCGAGACGGTGACCGTCTATGACGCAAAGACCCTTTCTGTGGTGAAAGTCTTTCCCGAAGGGTCTGTTGTACATCCACGCGATGTGATTATTGATGAAGCCCACAATCGTGCCTATGTCAGTGCAGCGCTGACCGGATTTATCGAGGTATATGACACAAAATCACTTGAACACATCGGTCAACTTGAGTTCGTAGTGGAACATGGCAAAAACATGTTTAACAATACCGATCTTGCCCTTGACAGTGCAGGAGGGAAACTTTTCGGCGTCAGCCGTGATACGCCATGGGTAGGTTGGATTGATCTCAAAACGGGTAAGAGCACGACGGTGAAAGTGCCTGAGGCGCAGGGGGCAACAGACATCACTCGCGATCCGGCGACTGGCCGTCTTTACGTTGCTTCCCAGGAAACGAACAATGTCGTGGTTCTTGATGCGGACGGTAAGGTTCTCGCAGATACTTATATTGGTGCCGGAGGCGTATCTGTCGTCTGGGATCCAGTGACGTCTCAGGTTTTCGCCGCCACGCGTGCAGGTGGAACCGTTGCTGTTCTGAACAAGGACGGTAAACTGGTCGCTAATATTCCGATGGATGAAACACCAAACCACCTGACTGCCGCGCCTGATGGCGCCGTTTATGTGGTCTCGATGTATGGCGCTGTCGGGGACAAAACTCAAACAGGTTCAGTGACGAAAATCACCCAAAAAAAATAGCGACTTCTTTATTCGCGGGCAGACCGGCCTGACATTATTATTTACCCCCTTCCGCCCGTGGAGCGGGAGGGGGTATCCGGCATACCTGCCCAGTATTCACGTATTCATCTTCGATGCTGATTGATGTCCATTGCGATCCCTAAATGCAACCCGAATCTTTCCGCACGCAAGTCTCTAAGAGGCTGCTTTGAGCGAGAAGCGGAAGCGAGAATATGTCATGATTACCCGGATGCAGGACGAGCATCGGCCTCTGATAATCAATGGAGAGCAGGTCAGGATGACCAGTTCCCTTCTTATTTGTATATTACGGGCAGGCGACCATACGTATTTACTTAATACTCGTTCACTTTAAGGCTTCGTCTCTGCCGTGATACCAGGTTTCAAAAGCATCAGGGGTCATCGGTTTGGCAAAAAAATAGCCCTGAACTTCATCGCAGCCCAGCCTTCTTAAAATATCAACGGTCCTGGCGTCCTCGACTCCTTCGGCCAGAACGATATAGTCGAGCTGCTTGAGGAGTGTGATAACGTTGCGAACAATGATGCGGCTGGCATTGTCGCCAGCAACCTTACTCACAATAGAGCGGTCAAGCTTGATGATGTCCATCGGGATTTGTCGCAGGTAATTAATGTTGCTGTATCCGGAACCAAAATCATCCAGAGATATTTTAAATCCGCGTTGTTTGAGCATGTCCAGGCCGATAAGTGCAGCGGGGCTTTCCAGCATCTTCTCGGTTTCCAGACACTCCACCCCCAGCAGGGCGGGATCCAGACGTGCGTCCAGCATTTTCTGTTCCAGCTCATCGCAGAAATCTGGTCTTGAAAAATCACTGGCAGCCAGATTAATCGACACAGGTAAAGAAACTCCACGGCTTTGCCAGGCACTCAGTTGCACAATCGTGTGATCGATAACCCATGCTGTGAGTTCACGCATCAGGCTGGTCTTTTCGACCAGAGGAATAAACACACCCGGCAACACTTCGCCGTTTTTAGGATGTTGCCATCTAAGCAAAGCTTCGGCTCCCGTCACACGCCCTGTCACCAGTGAGATTTTCGGCTGATAAACCAGATATAAGCCCTGGTTTTCATGTAGCGCTTGCCTAACTTCAGTAAGAAGGCTGAAATCAGTCTTCTTACGGCTATCCAGTGCGTCATCATAAACTGTAAACCGGCGCCCCTGACTTATCCCTTCATGCAATGCGCTGACTGCACGGCGCAGTATTTCATTCGATGTCAGGGATTTATCGCAAAGCCCGGAGTCACCCATGTGAATATCCAGATCAAGGGGAACTTCAGGGGTAAACCTGGCCTGGATCCCCTGAAGGCTTTGAGAGATATCTTCTAATGTCCGAATTTTTTCCTTATGGGTAAAAAAGGCAAATCGTCCAACTGCCACGGCGTAGAGCGGCCCTTCTAAAGGCAGGCGGATCTGCAGCTCTGCGACCATATTACGAAGTAGATTTTCTACGGCTGTCATACCGAGGGAGCGAGCCATTTCGTAGGCTAATGGCATATCAATACAATCAATAATGACGAGCCTGAATGCGCCTTCAGTTGAAACCTCTATATCCTTCAGCAGTCGCTGCCGGTTTGGTAATAGCGTGACTATATCGAGGTAGCCGACGGAGTGCCACGAGGCCAGAAAATCCGATATAAGTCCTGCAATCTTTTCAAAAAGATCGAGCTGCTCGTCTGAAAGTTCCCTGGGCTGAGTATCGAGGATACACAAGGTACCTATGGGTACTCCATCCTGGGTTTTAAGTGGGCAGCCTGCATAAAAGCGAATGAATGGAGCCTCTTTCACCGCGTGATAGTCACGAAAGGTAGGGTGCTGATGAGTGTCATGACAAATGAATGTCTTACTCTGTTCCTGGGTCTGTACGCAAAATGCCTCGCTCAGGCTGATTTCCGTGACGGCAACATTTTGGGCTGATTTGATGTATTGCTTTTCTTCATCGAGAACAGAAACAAAGCCCATCGGCATGTTCAGCAATTGGCATATTAGATGAGTATATTTTTTTAACGCATCATCCCGGCCCTTGTCAGGATTTTTCAACAAGTCGATTGCCGCAAGTCTTTTACTTTCATCTCTGCTGAGATCGGTCAACATGGCAAGACATCCTCCGGCGCAATAGGCTTCTGGTTATTCCACACTCAAAGGTAGCATGCATCATTCTTCCAATGGCATATGGTAATACATACGCTGTGACCTGCATAAACTTTCACATTAAAATGTTTCCAGTTGATTGTCTCCCGGAAATGTCGCCCCCGGCTGCCCAGTAATCCATTTGCTGGTTGTGTTTGTGTCAGTAATGTCCGCTCCTGGCACTCAGCGGACATCTCAGCTTTGCCTCATCCCGGAATATTTGAACTTAACTTTAACATCCCGTACCAGATGCTGTTGATTCCATTTTAGGCATAATCAGCACCTCGTCGCATTGCGCAGGCAGCGGTTACGCATTTTGGCAAGCAACCAGAGTTCGTTTGCTGTTGTAGTCATCCCAAGCATCGATGTGTAAACAGTCGCAGCCCGGCGCCACAGCTTTTTGTCTTCCAGCGTCTTCGCCAGGGACAGTGCGTTTTGGACTTTTTTCACATCCTCTTCAGATAATGGTGTTGCAGTCTGCGGCAGGGCAACATCGGGAACCTCAACGCCTGCAACAACCCGGTAGACATACTGGCAACCGTTATGGGTACGATGGAGTTTTCCCGCGGCATGGAGTTGCCGCAGCAAGTTACCTGCTGTACTGGCTTGCAAGTCGAGCGCATCGCAGACATCCTGCAGGACGCATTCTGGCGTCCGGCTAACGATGGCAAGCACCATCTGTGCTTTGGTTACTTTGGTTTTTGATTGTTTGGCCATGGTCAAAACTCGTTTACTTGGTTAAACCTGCCGCCTTGCGGCGTTTGTACTCTTCCATCAGAATCTGTGCTGGCGTCGGTCCCGCTGGATGTCTCGGTGCTGCCAACTGCTGACGAATTGGCGGAATCGAAAACCCGTTAGCCAGGTGTTTGGTCCATTTCGTAAGTAAGTTTTCTGCCAGTTTTTTCAGCTCTCCCTCCGTCAGGTTCCTCTCAACTCCGGTTCTGCGCATCTCAATGCAAATGTGATAGAGAACATCCTGTTTCCATGAGTATTTGTCGCTGCCCGAGTATCGGTAAGACTCATTCCTCCAGCGCTTGTATTCCGCCATTACAGATTCGGATGTCAGATTGAACGGGTTAGCACCGCTGGCAGATACCAGAGCAACGAATTCAGCCAGATCCGGTGGCCATGTGTTACCCGCGGCGCAGCGCTCCATGCACTGACTGCAGACCAGAGTAATCTGGGCTTCACTCATCGATCCAATCTGGGCAATCCACATATCCGAGGGCGCCGCCCCGTTCTTCTGGGTCCACCGGTTCGAAAATATTTCCCCCATGACTGTCCAAAGCCGCCATGCCGTATCCGCCGCCAGCAAGTCCGTTTTGCTTTTCCCAGCGTTCTCTGGCTGCCTGAATTTCCTGAACTGCCCGGGATGCGGTGTTAACTGGTTGAATTCCTGCATGGTCTTTTCCTCCGGTTGCTGGTTGTGGTTTAGATTTGGCTCTGGCACTTATCACGCTGCGGGCAAATTTCTGCTCCCACTGAATCTGAGTGAACACTTTCCCCTCGGATTTCCAGTACGCGGTGAACTCTGCCAGCTCTGTCGGCAGGTATGCCGGTTCGGGAAGCGCTATACCCCAGGTAGCAGCCAGTCGCGGCCAGTCCTGTGACGGCAGCCAAAGGTCGTGCATGGCGAATTTCCCGATCGGAATATCCACTCCAGGCAGATACTGAGGTTGCTGGGGAAAATTTCTCTCCTGCGCATAGAGAGTGGGGTTTGATCCTTTTCCTTTCCCTTCCCTTCCTTTTCCGTCAGTGAGTCCTCCATGAGGATTCACTGAGTCCTCACTGAGCCCTCCTTGATTAGGGACTCTCTTTTCTTCCTTTCCTGCCTTAGACTCAGTGAATTCTGGCGGAAGAGGTATTTTTGAGGCCGAAGGCCTGTTTATTTTTTGATGCTTAAGGAAACCTTTAATCTGCAAATAGCAGACATCATTCACTGAATACTCAGTGAGTAATCCATGAGTAATCAGTTCCTGTATTAGTGGTTCGCAATCGAGCGCGTCCGCAGGGAAGATTTGCATCTTCAACCGTTTTGGCGAACGCTCAAGGCATCCCATATCGTTGGCGAAGTTGAACAACCCGATAAACAGGAGACGCGCTGGAATTGAACATTCCACCACCTTCTCATCTGTCCAGAATTCAGGTTTAACTGTTCTGATGCGGGCCATCTGAAACCTCTTATTAACCAGCTGGTGCTGGTGGTCATTGTCAAAACTCGATTAAAAAAATTGCGGCGCTACGGCGCTGATGCTCGCCAGTAGTGGTCCCGCCGCATCTGCAGGGAGCATGTTAAAAAGTGCAATTGCAGCTTCCCGTATTTCACGCTCTAGTTTCTGCAGAGGTGCGCCAAGTAACTTGGCCTGGTGCGCTTCGCTGCATTCTTTGATTGCATTGGCCACCAGCTCAGTTTCAGTTAAGCCATGTTTTAGGCCATGTTTGCGCGCGATCTCTATCGGCATTGCATCAGCGATCGCCGCCGAAAGCTGGATGACATAACTGGTGTACTTCTCTGAACCGCCCTCGTTTTTCAGGTAGCGATACAGATTTTGTTTATTGACGCTGATACCGCGCCCGTTTTGTTTCTCCCACTGTTCGGCCACCAGCTGCGCGACGTGGTCTTGCGCACGCCCAGGTAATGAGGACTCCCATTCCTGAACGGCGGCCAAAATGGCTCGGCATTTCTTGCCGTCACGCCGACGGGGCAAATACTGATTTTCCGTTTTCAGTTGCATACTCATCACCGGAGTATGATTTTCAAAAGAGGTGGTTTGCATGGTCACTCCTTAGGTATTCCATCCGTCGGATTCGGATATAGATCAGGACGTAATTCATGAGGCGTAACGCCCGTTGCATTAAAAACCTGTAAAACTCGCGATGAAGGCACAATACCTTTTGTTTTCCACTGACTTACTGCCATGCCGCTTACTCCAAGCGTTGATGCTAATTTATTGGCTGAGCCAGCTACTCGAATTGCGTTATCAAGGGCTGTCATATCTATCTCCTCGTTAAGTTAGGCATAATAAAGCATAGGTTTATATTCAATGCAAATTTTTAATTTATTGTGACTATAAACTAAACCTTTACAATGGGCTTATGAAAAACACTGAAGAACTCAACAACCAACTGATTGCTCGTTTGGAAGAAATTACTCAAAGAGGGATCAGCAAGGCGGATATGGCTCGCATTGCTGGAGTTACACCTCAAGCGGTGAATGGGTGGTTTAAGAAAGGAGTAATCAGTAAAAAGTCCGCAATTGCCCTCGCGGAAGCTGCCAATGTGTCTGTAACTTGGTTGCTTGGAGAGAAAGTATCTGAAGATTCAGGCCTCAAGCCAAATGAGAGCAAAATGTTACGTCTGTTTAGGCAGTTACCTGAGGCTGAACAAGAGAGAATGATTGATACGTTTGAAGTCCGCCTAAAAGAAATCGATGATTATGTTGAGAAATATCTCCGTGGTCGATTTAAGGCTAGCGACACTAACTAACATCTCTGATCTCACCCCATGAAACCGGCAAATGCCGGTTTTTTTTTGCCTGCCGCGCAGCCTCAATCACTCCAACAGCTCCCCTGTCTCGATTAAAGCAAAAGTTTGCATCTGTATAAATCCAATGTTGACATCAAACATAAACCAATGCTTTAATCATTCCATCGCAGCAAGTCATCGAGGCAGGAAGCCCACGAAGTAGCTGCCGGCGGCATACGAAACACCGGATGAGATGACAGCAATATCAATCGCAGCAGGTTCAACGTTCGGCTGCCCGGCCTTAAGGGAAAGAAATGAGTATGGATAAAGCATATGAAGACTATTTTGAAAGCCTCTCTGAAGGTGAGGAGGCGCTGAGTTTCAGCGAGTTTACCGCGGCGCTTTCAGGTAAGCCGGCAGACTGCGCCTCTTCTGAAATGTAATGGAAATCCTGCGCGCTTCGTGGTGGTGAATTGCAGGGTGAAAAAGCTCAATCGTGAAGATCAGCGTCACGACACCACCGACGAAGCGCGTCGAAGTAGTGAAAATAAAAAATCAGGGTTTGCAATGCGGTGAATGCGGCTATGCGCACGCGACACAGTTAAAAAAGTAAACATGGCGGTTATTCACACGTTGTGGGGAAAAAGTTGTCGTCGGTAGTTGTTAACTGGCTGCCGTCACCGGGAGGCACCCGGCGCCGCATTGCAAAACCACATCCTAATACTGAGTTAACTGGAGATAACTATGAAGGATTTTGCCCGAGTACCTACCGGGAACCAGGCGACCCGCCTGAACTGGTTCGAGGTGAGACTACGCCAGCTGTGTTACTTGCTGGCGCAGAAAGGAAACCCTGAGGCTGAGGCATGAATACCCTGTTTGCCCTTGTCATCAGCGTTTGTGCTCTCACTGGTGAATGCTCTGATGTTCTGATCGGTGTTTATCCATCAGAGGCCAGTTGCAACAGCAACGCCGATGAACAAAAAGTACAGGGCCAGTGCCTCCCCTACCGAAATGCACAAAACATGGCTGACGACCAACAGCCTGCAGCGAGTTTTTGAATCGAGTTTTGACCAATGGCCGTTACGGCCGGAGAAGTGATTATGGAATTTGGAATGAAACGCGTTCTGGCATCTGTCCAGGCCGCCGCCACTTTGAATAAGCTCTATGACGGCTCGCCCGTTTCACTGACGGCCATCAGTAAAGAGTCAAAGCTGTCTACTTCATACCTTGAGCAGATCTTCAAAAAGCTGCGGGCGGGTAACCTGGTAATTTCACAGCGTGGCCCAGGTGGTGGTTATAGCCCCCGCGGCGATGACATCACCGTTACAGAAGTGATCACTGCGGTATCTAAACTGCCAGCCCATAAAACTTTTGAGCCTATCCTGCGAGCGCTTGACGACGTTCGCGTATCACAGCTGCTGCGGGCCGATTCGCCAGCCCCATAAAGCACAAAACCCGCGCAAGGCGGGTTAAGTACCCGGTCAGCCGACCAAAGCTTTCCGGAATCGAGTTTTGACCAATGACCACCACCAGGGCGGCTGCCATCAGCTGCCGGGTATCTTACAATCCAAAGGAGCCCAAACGCAATGAACAACTACCCGTATCTCATTAAAGCGAAGGCAAAAGCAAACGAAGCGAAAAGTCTCTTCTGCTGGTTCTCTGCTAAATCCGATTCTCGCGCCGAGCGCAAAATCCTGGACATCCTGGAAGACGCTGAAATTAACGTTGGCCGCGGCGCCAGCCATCAGCTGCCGATCCGCACCAACTGGCTCATCGTTGATGACTTACCGGAAGAAGGTGTACTGGATGACACCTGGTCCGATCGCTACGAGCTTGGTGGTGAAGACGGGCTGACATGGCAAAAAATCGTTGCGCCAGCGGCTGCTGAACCACAGCCCTCCAGTAAACCAGAAAACGATATCTCTCCTGCAAATAGCGATGAAGAGGACTATTCGAACAATGAAGAAGCACTCTTCAACCTGGCGGAAATGTCATTCCGCACGCAGCTGCTTGCCCAGTATATGGCCGACGAGCGTCACGTGTATCACATTAGCATTCCTCATCGTAACCGCCTTTCAGCGATGGAAATGGATACGGATAATCACGGTGTGCAGAATCTGCTGCTGACGGCAGAAAATATTCCGGAGCTTAAAAAATATGATATGCCTGGCCTGTGGAAATTTACCAGTGCATTTAAGAGCGTATTTCCTGTGGGGAAACGCCATGAGCTCGGCAAGCAAATTCAGTTCGCCAAATTGTGGCTTGAAACGTCGCACATTGACCGCGGGATCCTTACAAAGGAATGGGCTGCTGGAAACTATATCACCTCAATAAACAAAACCGATGCCGGCGCCAATGCTGGCGGCGGTAACAAAACTGACCGCAATCCGGATTATCAGCATTCGCTGGATACTCTGGATATAGAGATCGCTCTTGCAACGATGCCTATGGATTTTGACATCTATAATTTTCCGGCATCAGTCCACCGCCGCGCGAAGGAAATAGTACAGAAGAAAGAAAGTCCATTTAAAGAATGGTCTGCAGCATTACGGAGCACACCAGGCATCCTTGATTATTCCCGTGCAGCGATTTTTGCACTGATCAGGGAAGCATCCAGTGGAATAACTCCTTTTCCAGATCGGTTGCGTGGCTACATCAACGCGAATCTGACTGGACATAAGCATGATACCCCGAGCGCTGAGACGCTTACCAAGGCGGGACATATTCCATCTGCTGCAGTCACACTGGATGCAACAAACCAAGTAATCGCCGGAGAGGATAGCAGCGCAAAACTGGAAACACTCTCCTCCGACATTAAAGCAGTTGGTGCCGAACTGGTAAAAGAGGCTCAAAAGCAACGTCCGGACGCTAATCAGGTTCTGGCCGCCGAGCGCGGCGAATATGTTGAAGGGGTTAGCGACCCTACGGATCCGAAGTGGGTAACCGAAGACCTTACCAAGACCAGGCAGCCTGAAGTTTCAAAAATTGGGGACGGAGTATTTTCCATTGAAGGTCTTGTTGACGTTACGGGCAAGGTTAACCAAAAAGAAAAAACAGATGAAGTTGTTCATCAAACGGATTCTGTAGATATTGAATCCGGTCATCATAATAAGGAGGAAGATCAGCCAATTGATTATGTTCACGTTATGGTTGATCTGGAAACCATGGGTAAAAAACATAACGCCCCTATCGTCGCTATTGGTGCGGTTGTTTTTGACCCGGCAACCGGCTCTATTGGAGAAAGTTTCTATAAAGTCGTATGCCTTGAATCCTCCGTGAACTGGGGCGCCGTAATCGATCCATCTACTGTTATCTGGTGGCTTAAGCAGTCCTCCGAAGCACGCTCTGCGATCGTAAATGATGATGCTATCCCGTTGCAGGATGCATTACTCCAGTTCAGAGAATTTGTTTCTGATAATGTCGCTGGTGGGAGCAAAAAGGCGCAGGTATGGGGTAACGGTGCGTCATTCGACAACTCTATTCTGCGTTCTTCTTACGATTGCATTGCTGAAGATTATCCGTGGGAATACTGGAACGATCGGGACGTACGAACAATGGTAGAGCTCGGCCAAGCCATTAGCTTCGACCCCAAAACAACGATCCCGTTTGAAGGGTCTCGTCACAATGCCCTCGCTGATGCTATTCATCAGGCCCGCTATGTATCAGCGATCTGGCAGCGAATAATTGCCGGCAATCAGGTGCTGCAAAAATTGATGCAAAACTGATTTTGTATTTTCAGATACTGGCCCAGCAATGGGCCATGATGAGGTAAAACATATGCTCCAGATGTTAACCCTTGAAGAGTGGGCAAACGAGAAATACAGAAGCAATCCTCCAAGTGTTTCCACTCTCAGGAATTATGCTAAACAGAATATGTTTTCTCCCCCAGCCAAAAAAGAAGGTCGATTCTGGCGCGTCAGGGAGGATGCTGAGTTGGTCGGTACATTGACCACTCCTGTAGTAAAGAAAAGCGACCCTGTTCTTTTGCAGAGGATTTTGAACGATGGCTGCCAGACCACGTAAAAATAATATATCTATTCCAAATTTATACCCGCTCTTCAGCAGAAAGGTTAATAAAGTATATTGGCGTTATAAGCACCCGATAACTGGTAAGTTTCATAGTCTAGGAACAGACGAAGCAGAGGCCACGGCAATAGCTATTGAAGCAAATAAAAGACTGGCGGAACAACAAACCCGCCAGATAATGGCAATCACTGACAGAATTTCCACCAGCTCAGGAAAATCAATATCAACTAACACCTGGCTTGAACGTTACTGGAAGATTCAGCAGGAAAGATTGAAGTCCGGAGATATTAAAGAAAACACTATCAAACAAAAAGCAAAACCAGTATCTCTGCTTAAGGAACGGGTAGGAATGAAATTAATATCCGCTGTCAATGTTCGAGATGTTGCGCAAATTCTTGATGAATATTTAGCAGAGGGACAACCCAGAATGGCTCAGGTCATTCGCTCTGTCCTAATAGATGTTTTTAAAGAAGCTCAGCATGCGGGAGAAGTACCTCCTGGTTATAACCCTGCACTAGCAACTAAACAACCTCGTAGAAAGATCACTCGCCAGCGCCTCACTCTTGAGGAATGGCAAAAGATTTTTGATATAGCCGATGAAAATCACAAATACATGGGGAACGCCATGCTTTTAGCCATAGTAACAGGACAGCGACTAGGTGATATATCCCGTATGAAATTCTCGGACATCTGGGACGATCATCTACACGTTGAGCAAGAGAAAACCGGAAGCAAAATCGCTATACCATTAGCTCTGCGTTGCAACGCAATCAACTGGAGCCTCCGAGATGTAATCAGTCGTTGCCGGGATTATGCAGTAAGCCCTTATTTGGTTCATTTCTTTAGAACCACCTCACAGGCTGAGCGAGGAGCACAGGTGAAACCCAGAACACTGACCATGAATTTCAGCAAGGCAAGAGACAGTGCAGATATTGACTGGGGACAAGGTACACCGGCAACTTTCCATGAACAAAGATCGCTTTCCGAGCGGTTATATAAAGCCCAAGGTATAAACACGAAAGATTTACTTGGACATAAAACTCAACAACAAACGGATAGGTACCATGATGATCGTGGGAAGGGGTGGACAACGGTGGCCTTATGAGGTTTTTCGGGAGGGGTTTTGATAACTTGTTTTGATAAAATTTTGATAACCGTTCGAAAACTAATAATAAAAACGGGAACCACCAGGTTCCCGTTCTGACATAATCTGGGGCCAGATTACATGTTCGCGATAATCGCGTCGCCAAACTCTGAACATTTCAGCAGTTTAGCGCCTTCCATCAGACGTTCAAAGTCATAGGTCACGGTCTTGGCGGCGATAGCACCTTCCATGCCTTTGACGATCAGGTCTGCGGCTTCGAACCACTGCATGTGGCGCAGCATCATCTCTGCGGACAGGATGATGGAGCCCGGGTTCACTTTGTCCTGGCCGGCATACTTCGGCGCAGTACCGTGAGTCGCTTCGAACAGCGCGCACTCGTCGCCGATGTTGGCGCCCGGGGCGATACCGATACCGCCAACCTGCGCCGCCAGGGCGTCAGAGATGTAGTCGCCGTTCAGGTTCATACAGGCGATAACGTCGTATTCCGCCGGACGCAGCAGGATCTGCTGCAGGAACGCATCGGCGATCACGTCTTTCACCACGATCTCTTTGCCGGTGTTCGGGTTCTTGATTTTCACCCACGGGCCGCCGTCGATCAGCTCGCCGCCGAACTCTTCGCGAGCCAGCTGGTAGCCCCAGTCTTTGAAGGCGCCTTCGGTGAACTTCATGATGTTGCCTTTGTGCACCAGAGTGACGGAATCACGATCGTTAGTGATCGCGTATTCAATCGCGGCGCGAACCAGGCGTTTGGTGCCTTCTTCAGAGCACGGCTTGATGCCGATACCGCAATGTTCCGGGAAGCGAATTTTCTTCACACCCATCTCATCGCGCAGGAATTTGATCACTTTGTCTGCTTCCGCAGAGTCGGCTTTCCACTCGATACCCGCATAGATATCTTCTGAGTTTTCACGGAAGATAACCATGTCGGTCAGTTCCGGGTGTTTAACCGGGCTCGGGGTGCCCTGGTAGTAACGTACCGGACGCAGGCAGACGTAAAGATCCAGCTCCTGGCGCAGCGCCACGTTCAGAGAACGAATGCCGCCGCCGACTGGGGTGGTCAGAGGACCTTTGATAGCAACGCGGTAGTCACGAATCAGATCGAGGGTTTCAGCTGGCAGCCAGACGTCCTGGCCATAGACGTGGGTTGATTTCTCACCGGTGTAAACTTCCATCCAGGAAATTTTACGCTCGCCCTTATAGGCTTTCTCAACGGCGGCATCAACCACTTTCAGCATCGCTGGGGTAACGTCAACGCCGATACCGTCACCTTCAATGAACGGGATAATCGGATTGTGAGGGACGTTCAGTTTGCCGTTTTGCAGGGTGATTTTTTGACCTTCCGCCGGAACTACTACTTTGCTTTCCATTAACCTCTCCTTCGAGCGCTTCTGGTTCTGCTCTTCCCTCTTCACGCGAGCCTGGTGTTGGCTGAGTCGGCCAGCTTCGGCGTACCGGGTCTTCCCGCTAACCGGAGCTATCGCGTCCGTGTCGCCTTCCTGCCTGTAGTGCGAATCGGTTTGAGCAATTTTTTGTTAATAATTTGTAATGAGCATGTCAATACTACCTGAATGTTTGCGTCCATGAAAGGCATTCGTAATTAGGCTATAATGCGGCAATTGATAAAGCCTGAAAATACCATGCAGAAAACTTCATTTAGAAAACATCGCGTTGAGCGATTCAGCACACAACAAGTCACCAGACAACGTAAAGAACGCCAGCCAAAAACTGTGATCTTGTTCAATAAACCCTATGATGTGTTGCCGCAATTTACCGATGAAGCCGGGCGCAGCACGCTAAAAGATTTTATTCCGGTGGCGGGCGTCTACGCCGCAGGTCGGCTCGATCGCGACAGCGAAGGCCTGCTGGTGCTGACCAACGACGGCGCGCTGCAGGCGAAGCTGACCCAGCCGGGTAAGCGCACCGGCAAGATCTACTATGTTCAGGTGGAAGGCGAACCCACGCCCGAGGCGCTGACCGCCTTGCGCGACGGCGTCACCCTTAACGACGGCCCCACCCTGCCTGCCGGCGTAGAACTTGTCGAGGAACCCGTCTGGCTGTGGCCGCGCAACCCGCCGATTCGTGAGCGCAAATCGATTCCCACCCGCTGGTTGAAAATCACGCTCTACGAGGGACGCAACCGCCAGGTGCGCCGGATGACCGCCCACGTCGGCTTCCCCACCCTGCGGCTGATCCGCTACGCCATGGGCGGCTATACCCTCGACGGACTGGCCAACGGCGACTGGCGCAAAGCCGAATAACTGAAAAGGAAAAGCGATGTTTAAACCTCATGTCACCGTTGCCTGCGTGGTTCACGCCCAGGATAAATTTCTCATCGTCGAAGAAACCATTAACGGCAAAGCGCTGTGGAACCAGCCGGCGGGCCATCTCGAGGCCAATGAAACGCTGCTGCAGGCCGCCGAACGTGAACTGTGGGAAGAGACCGGCATTCGCGCCACGCCGCAGCATTTCATCCGCATGCATCAGTGGCTGGCTCCCGATAACACCCCGTTTCTGCGCTTCCTGTTCGCCATCGAACTTAGCGATCTGTGCGCCACTGAACCGCACGACAGCGATATCGATCGCTGCCTGTGGCTCAGTGCTGAGGAAATTCTTAACGCGCCGAACCTGCGCTCGCCGCTGGTTGCCGAAAGCATTCGCTGCTACCTGCAGGACCCGCGGCAGCCGCTGTCGCTGATTGGCGCATTTAACTGGCCGTTCACAGGGGGTGAATGAACGGTGAGCGCGTGCTAGAATACGCCGCCTCGAAGTTCAATGTAGCGAGTATTTCCATGTCAGAAAGCCAGAAAAAAGTGATCGTCGGCATGTCCGGCGGCGTCGACTCCTCGGTCTCCGCGTACCTGCTGCTGCAGCAAGGGTATAAGGTGGAAGGCCTGTTCATGAAGAACTGGGAGGAAGACGACGGCGAGGAATACTGCACCGCCGCCGCCGACCTTGCCGATGCGCAAGCGGTCTGCGATAAGCTGGGCATTGAACTGCACACCGTTAACTTTGCCGCCGAATATTGGGATAACGTCTTTGAGCTCTTCCTGGAAGAGTACAAAGCCGGCCGCACGCCGAACCCGGATATTCTGTGCAATAAAGAGATCAAATTTAAAGCCTTCCTCGAGTTTGCTGCCGAAGACCTCGGCGCCGACTACATCGCCACCGGGCACTATGTGCGCCGCGCCGATGTCGACGGTAAAAGCCAGCTGCTGCGCGGACTCGACGGCAATAAAGATCAGAGCTACTTCCTCTACACCCTTAGCCACGAACAGATTGCCCAGAGCCTGTTCCCGGTGGGTGAACTGGAAAAACCGCAGGTGCGTAAGATCGCCGAAGAGCTGGATCTGATCACCGCGAAGAAAAAAGATTCCACCGGCATCTGCTTTATCGGCGAGCGTAAATTCCGCGATTTCCTTGGCCGCTATCTGCCGGCGCAGCCGGGCAAAATTCTCACCGTCGACGGCGAGGAGATCGGTACCCATCAGGGGCTGATGTACCACACCCTGGGCCAGCGTAAAGGGCTGGGTATCGGCGGCACCAAAGAGGGTAGCGAAGATCCATGGTACGTGGTCGATAAAGACGTTGAGAATAATATTCTTATCGTCGCCCAGGGCCATGACCACCCGCGCCTGATGTCCGTCGGTCTGATTGCCCAACAGCTGCACTGGGTAAACCGTGAACCGCTGCAGGGCACCCTGTGCTGCACGGTGAAAACCCGCTATCGCCAGACCGATATCCCCTGCACCGTTACCGCGCTGGATGAAGACCGTATCGAAGTCCGCTTCGATGAGCCGGTCGCGGCGGTGACCCCGGGCCAGTCCGCAGTGTTCTATTTAGGGGAAGTGTGCCTCGGCGGCGGAATTATTGAACAACGACTGCCTCTGCAGTCCTGAACGCGCGTTATTTCCGCCGGGACGAACCGCCCTGGCGGCTGACAAGGAGTATGTGTGGCGAAGAATTACTATGACATCACCCTGGCGCTGGCTGGCGTTTGCCAGGCGGCGCGACTGGTTCAGCAACTGGCGCATCAGGGACATTGCGACAGCGATGCCCTGCATGTGTCGCTGAACAGCATCATCGACCTCGATCCTGAGTCGACGCTGGCGGTGTTCGGTGGCAGTGAAGCCAATCTTCGCCTCGGTCTTGAAACGCTGCTCGGGGTGCTCAATACCAGCAGCCGTCAGGGCCTCAATGCGGAACTCACCCGCTATACCCTGAGCCTGATGGTGCTGGAGCGCAAGCTCGCCGCCAGTAAAGGGGCGATGGACACGCTCGGCAACCGCATCGCCGGCCTGCACCGTCAGCTGGAACACTTTGACCTGCAGTCCGAAACGCTGCTCAGCGCCATGGCGGGCATCTATGTCGATGTGATAAGCCCGCTGGGGCCGCGTATTCAGGTGACCGGCTCCCCTGCCGTGCTGCAAAGCCCGCAGGTGCAGGCGAAAGTACGCTCAGCGCTGCTGGCGGGTATTCGCGCCGCGGTGCTCTGGCATCAGGTGGGCGGCGGACGTCTGCAGCTTATGTTTTCCCGTAATCGTCTGGTTAACCAGGCAAAGCAAATTCTTGCTCATTTAACCCCGGAGTTGTGATCTATGGAATTATCCTCACTGACCGCCGTTTCCCCTGTAGACGGCCGCTACGGCGATAAAGTCAGCGCGCTGCGCGGTATCTTCAGCGAATTCGGTTTGCTGAAATTCCGCGTTCAGGTGGAAGTACGTTGGCTGCAAAAACTGGCCGCCCACGCAGCGATCAAGGAAGTTCCTGCTTTTGCTGCCGACGCAAACGGTTTCCTTGATAAAATCGTCGCCGATTTCAGCGTTGAAGACGCGGAGCGCATCAAAACCATCGAGCGCACCACTAACCACGACGTGAAAGCGGTAGAGTATTTCCTGAAAGAGAAAGTCGCTGACGTCGCCGAGCTGCACGCGGTATCAGAGTTTATTCACTTCGCCTGTACGTCTGAAGACATCAATAACCTCTCCCACGCGCTGATGCTGAAAACCGCCCGCGACGAAGTGGTTCTGCCTTACTGGCGCAAACTGATTGACGCGGTAAAAGATCTGGCGACCCAGTATCGCGATGTGCCGCTGCTCTCCCGTACCCACGGCCAGCCGGCAACGCCGTCCACCATGGGTAAAGAGATGGCGAACGTCGCCTACCGTATGGAGCGCCAGTATCGTCAACTGAACCAGGTGGAAATCCTCGGTAAAATCAACGGCGCGGTGGGTAACTACAACGCCCACATCGCCGCCTACCCGGAAGTCGACTGGCATCAGTTCAGCGAAGAGTTCGTTACCTCGCTGGGTATTCAGTGGAACCCGTACACCACGCAGATCGAGCCGCATGACTATATCGCTGAGCTGTTTGACTGCATCGCGCGCTTCAACACCATTCTGATCGACTTCGATCGCGACGTGTGGGGCTACATCGCGCTCAACCACTTCAAACAGAAGACCATCGCCGGGGAAATCGGCTCCTCCACCATGCCGCACAAGGTGAACCCGATTGACTTCGAAAACTCCGAAGGCAATCTCG
The DNA here is from genome assembly GCF_021184225.1 of Klebsiella sp. KPN54798. Classification (NCBI taxonomy): domain Bacteria; kingdom Pseudomonadati; phylum Pseudomonadota; class Gammaproteobacteria; order Enterobacterales; family Enterobacteriaceae; genus Klebsiella; species Klebsiella sp. KPN54798. The sequence continues at coordinate 3,297,445 of NZ_CP089234.1, forward strand.
GCCTGGCCAATGCGGTCATGCAGCACCTGGCCAGCAAACTGCCGGTTTCCCGCTGGCAGCGCGACCTGACCGACTCCACCGTTCTGCGTAACCTCGGCGTGGGCATCGGCTATGCGCTGATCGCCTATCAGTCCACCCTCAAAGGGATCAGCAAGCTGGAGCTGAACCAGGATCGCCTGCTGGACGAACTGGATCACAACTGGGAAGTACTGGCTGAGCCGATCCAGACCGTGATGCGTCGTTACGGTATCGAAAAACCGTACGAGAAGCTGAAAGAGCTGACCCGCGGCAAACGCGTGGACGCGGAAGGGATGAAGCAGTTTATTGACAGCCTCGCCCTGCCGGAAGAGGAAAAAGTGCGTCTCAAAGCGATGACCCCGGCCAACTATATCGGTCGGGCAACCACCATGGTTGACGAGCTGAAGTAATCGCCCTGCCCCTCTTTCCGCCGGAAAGAGGGGCGTTTTATCGCCGGAAAGCGATCAGATCCAAACGTCGTTCACCGCCGTCCGCTCGCCGCCCTCGTGGCCGGTATTCAACACCCCGCGCGGCTCAATCAGCATCAGCTTCGCTTCCGTCTCCGCCGAGGTCTTATGTTCCACCCCGCGCGGCACGACGATCATCTCCCCGGCCTTCACCAGCACATGCCCGTCGCGGAAGTCCACGCGCAATACCCCCTCCACCACCATCAATGTCTCATCGGTTTCCGGGTGGCTGTGCCAGATAAAGTCGCCGGCGATGCGCACGACCTTGAACTGATAGTCGTTCATTTCAGCCACCACTTTGGGCTGCCATTGTTCGCTGAACAGGGAAAATTTATGAGCAAGATTAACGAGTTGAAACATGGGCTGTCTCCTTATGATAAAGGCAGTCAGCATAGTTCGCCTCGCCGCGTTGACGCTTGAACGATTGTGCAACCTGCGCCGCCTTATCCGCGGATAGCCCGCAGCCAGCGCCCCGGAGAGAGGCCAAAGCGGCTGATAAACTGGCGCGTCATGTGGCTCTGGTCGGCAAAGCCCGCGTCGGCGGCAATATCCACCAGACGTTCCCCGGCGCGCATCCGCTGGCGGCAAAAATCGAGCCGACGCATCATGACGTAACGCCACGGGCTGGTGCCGTACAGCGTTCTGAAATCCCGGCTCAGGCTCCAGCGGTCCCGGCCGCTGACCTGCGACAGGGTGTCGAGGGTCATATCCTGCATAAAACAGGCATGAATATACTCCCGGGCCCTCTCCGCCGCCTGATAATCAAACGCCTGGCGACGGGAACGTTGGCCGCCGACAACGGCCAGGGTCTGCGCCAGGTCGTACAGAGCATCCTCTTCCTCCAGCGGCTCGAAGGTATCCGTGACCGCTTTCAACAGCGGCTGCGCGGCGCGACGTAGCCGTGGATCCGCCGACAAGCCGTCGGGGATAAACGGTAGTGGCCTGCCGCCGAGTATCTTCTGGATCAGCGCCGGTTCGATATAAACCATGCGGTAGTGAAACCCCGCCTCGGTGCCCGCCTCGCCATCGTGTATTTCGTCCGGATGAAGCACCATCGTTCCGCCGGGCAGGCTGTGCTGGAGTCCGCCGCGATAGTGAAAGCTCTGCACGCCGGCGATCGTCTGGCCGATGGCGTAGGTATCATGCCGGTGCGGCTCATAGCCGTGGCCGCCGAAGAAGGCTTCGATGCGTTCCGTCCGGCTGGGCGATTGCGCCAGCCTGACCCAGTCCGCGCTCTGCTGCTGAGACATAATGGATAACCTGCGACGTTCTTGAGGGGTGATTCCAGCACTATTACACAAAAAATTAACATCACCAACCCGCTCGCCGTTCGCATCCTGCCGCTGGGCGTTTACTGAAATTACGCATAGAATGAAGGAGTTCCATGCAGTATGCGCAAAGGGCGCCGCCGAATGCTGGCCAGCCCGGGGCACCAGGGGCCCTTTTTATAAAAAGCTTTATTTAACAGCCGTTTATATTTTGCGTATATAATGAGCGTCAGACTACTATCGAAAATGCTAGGGAGAACAGCCATGCGCGTACTCGTGGTTGAGGATAATGCCCTGCTGCGTCACCACCTCAAAGTTCAGCTGCAGGAGCTGGGCCATCAGGTCGATGCGGCGGAAGATGCCAGGGAAGCGGACTACTATCTGGGCGAACATCTCCCGGATATCGCCATCGTCGATCTCGGCCTGCCGGATGAAGACGGTTTATCACTGATCCGCCGCTGGCGCAGCCACGACGTGTCGCTGCCGGTGCTGGTGCTGACCGCCCGCGAAGGATGGCAGGATAAAGTGGAAGTGCTGAGCGCCGGGGCGGATGATTACGTCACCAAGCCTTTCCATATTGAAGAGGTTGCCGCCCGCATGCAGGCGCTGCTGCGCCGTAACAGCGGCCTGGCCTCGCAGGTGATCTCCCTGCCGCCGTTCCAGGTCGACCTCTCCCGGCGCGAGCTGTCGGTGAATGACCAGCCGATCAAGCTGACCGCCTTTGAATACACCATTATGGAAACCCTGATCCGTAACCGCGGCAAAGTGGTCAGCAAAGATTCGCTGATGCTCCAGCTTTACCCGGATGCCGAACTGCGAGAAAGCCACACCATCGACGTGCTGATGGGTCGGCTGCGCAAGAAAATTCAGGCTGAATACCCACAGGACGTCATCACCACGGTGCGCGGCCAGGGCTATCTGTTCGAACTGCGCTGATGAAGGGACTGTTGCGGCATATCTTCCCGCTGTCATTACGGGTTCGCTTCCTGCTGGCGACCGCCGGGGTGGTGCTGGTGCTCTCCCTGGCCTACGGCATGGTGGCCCTGGTGGGCTATAGCGTTAGCTTCGATAAAACCACCTTTCGCCTGCTGCGCGGCGAGAGCAATCTCTTTTATATGCTGGCGAGATGGGAAAACGGCGCTATTGACGTCGACATCCCGGAAAACCTGAATATGGAAAGCCCGACGGTGACCCTTATCTACGATGAGCAGGGCAAACTGCTGTGGGCGCAGCGTGATGTTCCATGGCTGGCGAAACGCATTCAACCGGAATGGCTGAAACGCAATGGCTTCCATGAGATTGAAGCCGATGTCGACAGCAGCAGTATGCTGTTGCGCAATAACCATGAGATTCAGGAACAGCTGGACGCTATCCGCGAACAGGACGACGACTCTGAGATGACCCACTCGGTGGCGATCAACCTCTACCCGGCCACCAGCAAAATGCCTCAGCTCAGCATTGTGGTGGTCGACACCATTCCGGTGGAGCTCAAGCGCAGCTATATGGTGTGGAGCTGGTTTGTCTATGTGCTGGCCGCCAACCTGCTGCTGGTGATCCCCCTGCTGTGGGTCGCCGCCTGGTGGAGCCTGCGGCCCATTGAGTCGCTGGCCAAAGAGGTGCGCGAACTGGAGGAACATCACCGCGAAAAGCTCAATCCCAACACCACTCGCGAGCTGACCCGGCTGGTCAGCAACCTCAACCGCCTGGTTCGCAGCGAGCGCGAACGCTATGACAAATACCGCACTACCCTCACCGATCTCACTCACAGTCTGAAAACGCCGCTGGCGGTGATGCAGAGTACACTGCGCTCGCTGCGCGGCGAGAAGATCAGCGTCGACGAGGCGGAGCCGGTGATGCTGGAGCAGATAAGCCGCATCTCGCAGCAGATTGGTTATTACCTGCATCGCGCCAGCATGCGCAGCGGCGGCACCCTCTTGAGCCGGGAATTACACCCGATCGCCCCCCTGCTTGACAGCCTGACTTCCGCTCTCAACAAGGTCTATCAGCGCAAAGGGGTCAATATCTCGCTCGACATCTCGCCGGAGATCACTTTTGTCGGCGAGCAGAACGATTTTATGGAAGTGATGGGTAACGTTCTTGATAACGCCTGTAAGTATTGTCTGGAGTTCGTGGAAGTTTCCGTGCGCCAGACCACCGACAGCCATCTGCACATCCTGGTGGAAGACGATGGGCCGGGGATCCCGCAGAGCCAGCGCCGGGCCGTTTTCGACCGCGGCCAGCGGGCTGATACCCTGCGTCCCGGCCAGGGGGTAGGGCTCTCCGTTGCGCGTGAAATTGTCGAACAATATGATGGAGAGATCATCGCCGGGGAAAGCCTGCTCGGCGGCGCCTGCATGGAGGTGGTGTTTGGCCGCCAGCAGATGGAAGATAAACAGAGTTAATCGTTGAGATTTTTCACGGCGCCTGCATCGCCAGGGCGCCGCATCCGTTATAATCCCTGTCAGACACCTGCAGTGGAATATCAATATGGATTATCAATTAACGCTTAACTGGCCCGACTTTATCGAACGCTACTGGCAAAAACGGCCGGTGGTATTGAAGCGCGGCTTCGCCAATTTTATCGACCCCCTAAGCCCGGACGAACTGGCAGGACTGGCCATGGAGAGCGAGGTCGATAGCCGCCTTGTCAGCCATCAGGATGGAAAATGGCAGGTCAGTCACGGTCCTTTCGAAAGCTACGATCACCTGAGCGAAAACAACTGGTCCCTGCTGGTGCAGGCGGTTAACCACTGGCATGAACCGTCCGCAGCGCTGATGCATCCGTTCCGTGCCCTGCCGGACTGGCGTATCGACGACCTGATGATCTCCTTCTCGGTGCCGGGAGGCGGCGTCGGCCCGCATCTGGATCAGTATGATGTGTTTATCATTCAGGGCACCGGCCGTCGGCGCTGGCGCGTTGGGGAAAAGGTGCCGATGAAACAGCACTGCCCGCATCCGGACCTGCTGCAGGTTGACCCCTTCGAGGCGATCATCGATGAAGAGATGGAGCCTGGCGATATTCTCTATATTCCGCCGGGATTCCCGCATGAGGGTTATTCGCTGGAAAACTCGCTTAACTATTCGGTCGGCTATCGCGCGCCGAATGCCCGCGAGCTGTTTAGCGGCTTTGCCGACTATGTCCTCCAGCGCGAACTGGGCAGCCAGCGCTACGCCGATCCGGACGTGCCGTCCCGCGACCATCCGGCGGATATTTTACCGACCGAACTCGACCGCCTGCGCGAGATGATGCTGGGTCTGATTAACCAACCGGAGCACTTTAAGCAGTGGTTCGGCGAGTTTATCACCCAGTCGCGTCATGAGCTCGACGTCGCGCCGCCGGAGCCGCCGTATCAGCCAGATGAGATTTACGATGCCCTGCAGCAGGGCGATACCCTGGAACGCCTGGGCGGCCTGCGGGTGCTGCGCATTGACGGCGAGGTATTCGTTAACGGCGAGAAGATCAACTCCCCGCACCGTCCGGCGCTGGACGCCTTAGCCACCCATCTGACGCTGCGCGCCGACCATTTTGGCGATGCGCTGGAAGATCCTTCTTTCCTCGCCATGCTGGCAGCGCTGGTCAACAGCGGCTATTGGTTCTTTGGCGACTGAGCCATCATCCTGCCCGGCGGCGCTGCGCTTGCCGGGCCTACGGGTTCCGCGCTCATCGGCTGGACCGTAGGTCGGATAAGGCGAAGCCGCCATCCGGCACTTTGTGGTTTCGATGGCGGCAATGTCTTACCCGAGCATTATCGCCTCTCGCCTGCATCAAATTCGCTTACCTCACCCGCCCAATCCGACGGATACCATCCCCGGCGCACATCGCGATGAAAGGTCGAATACGGCCAATCCTGCACCCGACGGACATGACCGTGCTTAACGGGATTGATATAAACGTAATCCATATGCCGCCGGTAATCTTCTTCATTACGGATGGCATGTTCCCAGAATCGCGGCTGCCAGATATGGCGCTGCGCCAGCGCTCGGGTAAACATTTTTTTAATGTCCCGCCAGCGACCGGAATAATCGGTATCCCCCTCAGGTAGGGTCCAGATGCAGTGCATATGCTCTGGTAAAACCACCCAGGCGTTAATCAGAAAAGGTTTTTTGCTTTTAACAGACGCTGTAGCGGCACGCAGATGAACAATATGCCGCGTCAGGAGATCGCTGCGCCGATTTTGCAGATTAACGGTGAAGAACCAGCAGCCGCCAGGGATATAACTGCGACGATAATCAGACATGTGAGGTTCCCTCCTCAGTATTAGCCTTATCGCTTTTGCCCGGCGGCGCTGCGCTTGCCGGGCCTACGGGTTCTGTGGTCACCGGCTGAACCGTTGGCCGGATAAGGCGAAGCCGCCATCCGGCATAAAGACAGGACCCGCTCTAATGTTGAACGCCCGGCGGCGCTGCGCTTGCCGGGCCTACGGGTTCCGCGCTCACCGGCTGGACCGTAGGCCGGATAAGGCGAAGCCGCCATCCGGCATCTTGTCCGACACGCGGCCTTACCGGGCCGCCTGAGAAGATTAATGCCCTTTGCGTGCCGCCGTCAGCTCGGCGATACGCACGATCACCTGCACCGCTTTCTCCATTCCTTCCAGGGTGACAAACTCATGTTTGCCGTGATAGTTGTAGCCACCGGTAAACAGGTTTGGGCACGGCAGTCCCATAAATGAGAGCTGCGCGCCGTCGGTGCCGCCGCGGATCGGTTTCATCTGCGGTTCAATATCGCAGTCCACCATCGCCTGGCGGGCAATATCGACCACGTGCGGATGGGCGATCACCTGCTCATGCATATTGTAATAACTGTCCTCGATCACCAGCTCAATATAACAGTCCGGGTGCAGTCCCTTGCCGACCTTTTTGGCGATCTCCATCATCTTGCGCTTGCGCGCCTCGAAGTGCTTACGGTCAAAATCGCGGATGATGTAATGCATCTCGGCCCGATCGACGCTGCCTTTCATGCTGGTGAGGTGATAAAAACCTTCATAGCCTTCAGTGGTCTCCGGCGCTTCATCGGCCGGTACTTCGGCATGAATGCGCGCGGCCAGCGACAGCGCGTTGACCATCACCCCTTTCGCGGTGCCGGGGTGCACGTTATTACCGACAATTTTTATCGTCACCGAGGCGGCGTTGAAGTTTTCAAACTCCAGTTCGCCGACCCCGCCGCCGTCGACGGTATAGGCCCAGCGGGCGTCAAAGGCTTCGACGTCGAAATGCTTCGCCCCTTTACCCACCTCTTCATCAGGGGTGAAGGCCACGCGGATATCGCCATGAGGAATATTTTTCGCCTGCAGGGTCGCCAGCGCGGTCATAATTTCGGCAATGCCGGCTTTGTCGTCCGCCCCGAGCAGCGTTTTCCCGTCGGTGGTGATCAGCGTCTGTCCCAAAAGCTGATGCAGAACCGGGAACATCACCGGGGAGAGCACCTCATCGCCGATACCCAGCGCGATATCGCCGCCGCGATAGTTTTCAACAATCTGCGGATTAACGTTTTTACCACTGAAATCCGGGGAGGTGTCGACGTGGGAGATAAAACCGATGGCCGGGATATCGCCCTCAACGTTAGCGGGCAAAGTTCCCATTACCGTCCCTTTTTCACTCAGCGTTACCTTGACCAGTCCCATTTCTTCCAGCTGCGCCTGCAACAGGCGTAACAGCTTCCACTGCCCTTCCGTGCTGGGGACCTGACGAACGCCAGGCTTTGACTGCGTGTCCAAAGAAACGTACTGCAAAAAACGCTCAAGCAATTTATCCATGTAGCCACCCTCTTCTTTTGTGACAACATTATTCATAAGCCAGAAAAGACAAATATTGCGTCAGGTCATTTTTAGCCCGTAAAGCGAAATTTAATAACGGAACCGACGTTATGGTGTAAAGGTAGACTATGCGGGCGTATCAAGGATTGGCGATTACCCTCGTTTGCCGTAGAATGCTGGCCCTTATTAAAAACGTGCAACCCCAAAGGTGGTTAATCACAAACCCCGCAGCGGCCGGAAATTTGCCGTTGCGTCTACATGGGACAGAGTCAAAAATTGAATATACAACCGCGTTCGCCGCTGGTGCATCTGGCGGGAATTCGCAAGAGCTTTGATGGTAAAACGGTCATCGACAACCTTAACCTGACCATCAACAATGGTGAGTTTCTCACTCTGCTTGGCCCCTCTGGCTGCGGTAAAACCACCGTTCTGCGCCTTATTGCCGGCCTGGAAAACGTCGACAGCGGACGGATCCATCTCGAAGATCACGATATCACTCATGTTCCGGCGGAAAACCGCCACGTCAATACCGTATTCCAAAGCTACGCCCTGTTTCCGCATATGACGGTGTTCGAGAACGTCGCCTTTGGCCTGCGGATGCAGAAAACACCGGCGGCGGAAATCACCCCACGGGTGATGGATGCCTTAAAGATGGTGCAGTTGGAGGCGTTTGCCCAGCGCAAACCGCACCAGCTCTCCGGCGGCCAGCAGCAGCGCGTGGCCATCGCCCGCGCGGTGGTCAACAAACCGCGTCTGCTGCTGCTCGATGAGTCTCTTTCGGCACTGGATTACAAGCTGCGCAAGCAGATGCAGAACGAACTGAAAGCGCTGCAGCGTAAGCTCGGGATCACCTTCGTCTTCGTCACCCACGATCAGGAAGAGGCTCTGACCATGTCCGATCGCATCGTGGTGATGCGTGATGGCAAAATCGAACAGGACGGCACCCCGCGAGAGATCTACGAAGAGCCGAAGAACCTGTTTGTCGCCAGCTTTATCGGCGAGATCAATATCTTTGACGCCACGGTAATTGAACGTCTCGACGAACAGCGCGTGCGCGCCCGCGTTGAAGGACGAGAATGCAACATCACCGTCAATTTTGCCGTGGAGGCCGGCCAGCGTCTGCATGTCCTGCTGCGCCCGGAAGATCTGCGCGTCGACGAGATCCACCATAACAGCGACGCCGACGGCCTGATCGGCTATGTCCGCGAGCGCAACTATAAAGGCATGACTCTGGAGTCGGTGGTGGAACTGGAGAACGGCAAAATGGTGATGGTCAGCGAGTTCTTTAACGAAGACGACCCGGATTTCGACCACTCTCTTGACCAGAAAATGTCTATCAATTGGGTGGAAAGCTGGGAGGTGGTGCTGGCCGATGAAGAACACCAGTAAATTCCAGAATGTGGTGATCGCCACTATCGTCGGTTGGCTGGTGCTGTTTGTCTTCCTGCCCAACCTGATGATCATCGCCACCAGCTTTTTGACCCGCGACGATGCCAACTTCGTCAAACTGGTCTTCACGCTGGATAACTATTCGCGGCTACTGGATCCGCTCTATTATGACGTTCTGCTGCATTCGCTAAACATGGCGCTGCTGGCGACCCTCGCCTGCCTGGCGCTGGGCTATCCGTTTGCGTGGTTCCTCGCCCGGCTGCCGCAGAAGGTACGGCCCCTGCTGCTGTTCCTGCTGATCGTCCCTTTTTGGACCAACTCGTTGATCCGCATCTACGGGCTGAAGATTTTCCTCAGCACTAAAGGTTACCTGAACGAGTTTCTGCTGTGGCTGGGGGTGATCGACACCCCGATACGCATTATGTTCACCCCCTCGGCGGTGATCATCGGCCTGGTGTACATCCTGCTGCCGTTTATGGTGATGCCGCTCTACTCCAGCATTGAGAAACTGGATCGCCCGCTGCTGGAAGCAGCGAAAGATCTCGGCGCCAGCAAGCTGCAGACCTTTATCCGCATTATCATCCCGCTGACCATGCCGGGGATCATCGCCGGCTGTCTGCTGGTGATGCTGCCGGCGATGGGGTTGTTCTACGTTTCCGACCTGATGGGCGGCGCCAAGAACCTGCTGATCGGCAACGTGATCAAAAGCCAGTTCCTCAATATCCGTGACTGGCCGTTCGGCGCGGCAACCAGCATTACCTTAACCCTGGTGATGGGCCTGATGCTGTTGATTTACTGGCGCGCGGCGCGCCTGCTGAATAAAAAGGTGGAGCTGGAATGATCGGTCGACTGCTGCGCGGCGGCTTTATGACCGCCATCTACGCGTATCTCTACATCCCTATTATTATTCTGATCGTTAACTCGTTTAACCGGTCGCGCTTCGGCATCAACTGGCAGGGGTTCACCACCGACTGGTATAGCCTGCTGATGAACAACGATAGCCTGCTGCAGGCCGCCCAGCACTCGCTGACCATGGCGGTGCTGTCGGCGACCTTCGCCACCCTTATCGGCTCGCTGACCGCCGTGGCGCTGTACCGTTACCGCTTTCGCGGCAAACCGTTTGTCAGCGGCATGCTGTTTGTGGTGATGATGTCGCCAGATATTGTGATGGCCATCTCTCTGCTGGTGCTGTTTATGCTGATCGGCGTCCAGCTTGGTTTCTGGTCGCTGCTGTTTTCGCATATCACCTTCTGCCTGCCGTTTGTGGTGGTCACCGTTTACTCCCGCCTGAAAGGCTTTGACGTGCGGATGCTGGAGGCGGCGAAAGATCTGGGCGCCAGCGAGATGACCATCCTGCGCAAAATTATCCTGCCGCTGGCCCTGCCGGCGGTAGCCGCTGGGTGGTTGCTGAGCTTTACCCTGTCGATGGATGACGTGGTAGTCTCCTCGTTCGTGACCGGTCCGGGGTATGAAATCCTGCCACTGAAGATCTATTCGATGGTCAAGGTTGGCGTTTCGCCAGAGGTGAACGCCCTGGCCACGATTTTGTTGGTTCTGTCGCTGGTGATGGTCATCGCCAGTCAGTTAATTGCACGTGATAAAACTCAGGGGACGTTAAAATGAAAAAATGGTCACGCCACCTGCTCGCGGCGAGCGCTCTGGCAATCGGCATGGGCGCTGCGCACGCGGACGATAGCAAAACGCTCTATTTCTATAACTGGACCGAGTATGTGCCGCCGGGCCTGCTGGAGCAGTTCACCAAAGAGACCGGCATCAAGGTTATCTATTCGACCTACGAGTCGAACGAAACCATGTACGCCAAGCTCAAAACCTATAAAGACGGCGCGTACGACCTGGTCGTCCCGTCGACCTACTTTGTCGACAAGATGCGCAAAGAAGGTATGCTGCAGAAGATCGATAAGAGCAAGCTGACTAACTTCAGCAACCTCGATCCGCAGATGCTGAATAAACCGTTCGATCCGAATAACGACTACTCCATCCCCTATATCTGGGGGGCGACGGCCATCGGCGTCAACAGCGAGGCGATTGACCCGAAAACTATCACCAGCTGGGCCGACCTGTGGAAGCCGGAATACAAAAGCAGCCTGCTGCTGACCGACGACGCGCGCGAAGTGTTCCAGATGGCGCTGCGTAAGCTGGGCTATTCCGGCAACACCACCGACCCGAAAGAGATTGAAGCCGCCTATAACGAGCTGAAAAAGCTGATGCCCAACGTCGCAGCGTTTAACTCTGATAACCCGGCGAACCCGTATATGGAAGGCGAAGTGAACCTCGGGATGGTATGGAACGGCTCGGCTTACGTCGCCCGCCAGGCAGGTACTCCGCTGGAAGTGATCTGGCCGAAAGAGGGCGGCATCTTCTGGATGGACAGCCTGTCGATCCCGGCGAACGCCAAAAACGTCGACGGCGCGCTGAAGCTGATTAACTTCCTGCTGCGCCCGGATGTCGCCAAACAGGTCGCTGAAACCATCGGTTATCCGACGCCGAACCTTGCGGCGCGCAAGATGCTCAGCCCGGCAGTGGCCAACGATAAATCGCTCTATCCGGACGCCGCAACCATTGAGAAAGGCGAATGGCAGAATGACGTCGGCAGCGCCAGCGCCATTTATGAAGAGTATTACCAGAAGCTGAAAGCGGGCCGTTAATCCCGCAGGGCGGAACCGCGGTTCCGCCCTTTTTTTTGCTCTCACCTTAGCCCCGCAGCGCGCGCCAGAGGAGCGCCGGCAATTTGCGCCAGCGCGGCCGATGGTAAAAATCCACCAGCCGCTGCGCCACCGCTTCCTGCCCCCGGTGGGTGATGAACCAGGGTGGCAGGGGCATCAGCGTCAGTTCGCCATGCCAAAGACTACGCGGAAACGGCCGAAACGGCGCCTCAATCACCGTGCGCTCGGTTTTCTCCAGCATAAAGCTGTTATGCACCTTGCCCGCCCGCTCTGAATATCGTCGAGCGTGTGGCCGGGAAACGCCCCCACGGGCAAGGGGCTAACAGGAAGGCCACCCCACTCCAGCAGTTGATCGCCACCGTGCCGTAGCGCAGCTCGGCGATCAGCGCATTAAAACGCTTACGTCCAATCGCTTTGCGGGTGCGCGGGTGGATCACAATATTGGCCCCCAGCGTGCCCTGCAGCCGCTGATTCGCATAGCCGATCGCCTGGCGCAGAAAGCTTTCCGCACTATCGGCCTCAAGACGGGTGACCGACAGCCCCGGGCCAAAGACCTCCTGCTGGCAGAACCCGGGATCATCGTCGGTATTCGCCACAATCAACGGCAGCGCGTCACCGCGGGCTATCTCCAGCGGCTGACGGGCGCGCAGGCGAAAGTCGGTCAGCCGGTTTTCAGCGCCGGGGTAGTAGTCCGGGCGGGTATTCGCGGCGATCAGTCGGTACAGCTGATTCAGCAAGGCCGTCGCAGGCTCCCAGCCTTGCTGCAGGATCAGCACCTGGCTGGCCACGCAGTTAAACCCGCCGTTGTTCATCTTCTGCGTCGCCAGCTGCTGCGCCTGAAAAGCTATGTCCGCCTCGCTCCACGGCCCGGGTACGATAATGGTGGGGCTGACGCCGCCCAGCTCCGAGGTCACCCGACGCGGGTTCAGCGGCGTCCCGGCGGCCCGACGCTGGCGAGCCGTCTCACCCTCGCCCCAGACGATGACGTCATGGGTCTCGCGGGAGCCAGTGATATGGATCTCATCGACAGCGGGATGGGTAGTCAGCCACGCTCCCGCCCGGGCGTCGCCGGTGACGATGCGGAGCGCATCCATGGCAATCAGCGGCGCCAGGGCCTGGGCCAGCAGATCGTGCAGATAATCATTCACCGGATTGAGCTTCAGCAGGCAGACCTGATTCTCAATAAACAGCTTGTGTAGCACATCCAGTGGCGCAATCGAGGCCACATTGCCGGCGCCAAGCACCAGCGCCAGCTTGCCCTGCCGCGCGGCAGGCGGGATGTCGTATGCCCGCGCCGCATAGCGGTCGAGATGGGCCCGGTTGACGCCTGGCTGCATCCATATCTCAGCGCGAACACCAGACAGAAGCAGCCGATCCCAGAGCGTGCCGGGCACCACCCGCAGCGCCAGGCGGCCGTCCGCCAGCGTCCGCAGCGGGATCCGCCGCAGAAAGGTCTTCTCCTCCAGTTGCTCCAGGGTGGCGATAAGCCCGTTGCAGCCGACCATTAGCGCGCAGGGGCCCGCCAGCCACTCTTCCCCCGCCAGCGGATCGCCCGCCGGCAGCCCTTTGGCCGCCGCTGCCGCGGCCACCCACGCCGGGGCAATGCCGGCCAGGGCATCCTTGATCTGGCGCAGGAGCGCCAGACGACGGTTCACTGAGGTTTCCGCCCAGCGCTGGCGCGCCGCCGACAAGGCGTGCAGGGCCGCATCATACTGAGAACAGGTCGTCAGACCGGGTCGCGCATGGCTCATTTTCCCTCACTCATTAAAATCTCTCCGTAGGCCTGGCGCAGCTGATTTTTGAGCACCTTACCCGTGGCGCTGACCGGCAGCGCATCGACAAATATCACCCGGTCCGGGATCTGCCATTTAGGCACCCGCTTCTCAAACCAGCTCAGCAGATCGGTCTCCTCCACTTCGCCCCCTTCCGCACGGACGCACAGCAGCACCGGCCGCTCGTCCCAGCGCGGATGGCGGGCGGCGATGGCCGCCGCGCTGCGCACCCCCGGATGCGCGATGGCGATATTCTCCAGCTCAACGGTGGAGATCCACTCGCCACCGGACTTGATAATATCCTTTGCCCGATCGCTGATCACCAGATAACCATTGGCGTCGAGCGTACCGATATCACCGGTATCAAACCAGCCTGCCGCGGTCAGGGCGCTCGCGTCCTGACCATAGTATTGCTCTACCACCCAGTGCCCTCTGACCTGCAGATAACCCTGGCTTTGACCATCCCGGGGCAACGGTTCGCCATCCACGTCCACCACCTGCAGTTCGATGCCGAAAATGGGCCGCCCCTGACCGGCGCGCTGCTTTTGCTGCTCCTGTGCCGGGAGCGCGTCATGTTTGCTCAACGGTGTGTTGATGGTGCCGATGGGCGATGTTTCGGTCATTCCCCAGGCGTGGGTCAGCGCAATGCCGTAATCACGCTGAAAGGCCTCGGCCATCGACGGCGGCAGCGCGGAGCCGCCGACCAGCGCACGTTTAAATTCAGGCAGCCGGACCTCTGTCCGGCGCATCGCCGCCAGCAAGCCGGCCCAGATCACCGGCACGCCAAACCCCACCGTCACCTTCTCGGCGGCCAGCAGCTGCAGCAGGCTGTCGCCATCGAGGTGCGGCCCCGGCAGCACCAGCCGCGCGCCGACCATGGCGGCGATAAACGGCGTCCCCCACGCGTTGACATGGAACATCGGCACCACCGGCAACAGGCTGTCCTTCGCCGATATGCCGGCGGCGTCCGGCTGGTTGCCGCTCAGGGCGTGCAGGACCAGCGAACGATGGGTGTTCAATACCCCTTTCGGCCGGCCGGTCGTTCCCGAGGTGTAACAGAGCGAAGCCGGAGTCAGTTCATTGAGCTGCGGCCAGCGATAGTCTGCCATCCCCTGCTGCAACAGATCGTCATAAAACAGCAATGAGGGCAGCTGGCTGAGCGCCGCTTCGCTGCGGGACTCCATCAGCACGACGTGTTTCACCGTCGGCAGCTGCGGCAGCAGCTGCGCTACCAGCGGCAAAAAGGTCTGGTCAAAAAACAGCACTTCATCGGCAGCGTCGTTGAGGATATACCGCAGATGGTCAACCGACAGCCGCGGATTGACGGTGTGCGTCACCCAGCCGCCGGAGGCGACGGCAAAATAGATCTCCAGATGGCGGCGGTTGTTCCATGCCAGCGTGGCGCAGCGGGCGCCCGGCGGCAGCCCCAGCGACGCCAGCGCCGATGCCAGCCGCTGAGCACGGCTGGCCACCTCCCCCCAGCAGCTGCGCTCCTTCTCACCGCCAGTACTCACCGAGACAATCTCGGTCTCGCTGTGATACTGCGCCGCATGGCCGAGCAGCGCGGCAGTGGTGAGATCCTGATAAATCATCGGTGACGGCATGGCGGGGTCTCCTTTACAGACGTCCGGCGGAATCGAGGGGCGCGGCGCGATCGTGCGGGCGCCTATTGAATCTGGTCTACATTTGCCGGTCTGCACAAAAAAACGTACAGAAATCAGCGGTCACGCACAAAATAGAGTGGGAAATGGTTCAGAAAGGAAAAGACAAACTCATGACCGGAAGATCATTACTCAGAGAGCGTATCGCCCGACTTCGGGCCGGGCGATAGCGGTGGGGATTTACAGCAGTGCTTTCGCTTTAGCAACCACGTTATCGACGGTGAAGCCGTACTCCTCGAACAGCTGCTCAGCCGGCGCAGACTCACCGAAGGTGGTCATGCCAACGATAGCGCCGTTCAGGCCAACGTATTTGAACCAGTAGTCAGCGATACCCGCTTCCACGGCAACGCGCGCGGTCACGGCTTTCGGCAGTACGGATTCGCGATAAGCCGCATCCTGCTTGTCGAACGCGTCGGTGGACGGCATGGAAACCACGCGCGCCTTCACGCCTTCGGCAGTCAGTTTGTCCCACGCGGCAACCGCCAGCTCCACTTCTGAACCGGTGGCGATGAAGATCAGCTCCGGCTGCGAGCCGGTGCACTCTTTCAGCACATAACCGCCGCGGGCCACGTTCGCCAGCTGCTCTGCGGTACGCTCCTGCTGCGCCAGGTTCTGACGGGAGAGGATCAGCGCGGTCGGGCCGTCCTGACGCTCCACGCCATATTTCCACGCAATCGCGGATTCCACCTGGTCACACGGACGCCAGGTGGACATGTTCGGGGTCACGCGCAGGGAAGCCACCTGCTCTACCGGCTGGTGAGTCGGGCCGTCTTCGCCCAGACCGATCGAGTCGTGGGTGTAGACCATCACCTGACGCTGTTTCATCAGCGCGGCCATACGTACCGCGTTACGCGCGTATTCCACGAACATCAGGAAGGTGGAGGTGTACGGCAGGAAGCCGCCGTGCAGCGCGATACCGTTGGCGATAGCGGTCATACCGAACTCGCGCACGCCGTAGTGGATGTAGTTCCCGGCAGCGTCTTCGTTGATCGGCTTAGAACCGGACCACAGGGTCAGGTTGGACGGCGCGAGATCTGCGGAGCCGCCGAGGAATTCCGGCAGCAGCGGGCCGAAGGCTTCGATGGCGTTCTGCGAGGCTTTACGGCTGGCGATTTTCGCCGGGTTGGCCTGCAGCTTCGCGATGAACTCGTTAGCTTTCGCATCGAAGTCAGACGGCATCTCGCCTTTCATACGGCGGGTGAATTCGGCTGCTTCCTGCGGGAAGGCTTTGGCGTAGGCAGCGAACTTCTCATTCCACGCCGCTTCTTTCGCCTGGCCGGCTTCTTTGGCATCCCACTGGGCATAGATGTCAGACGGGATGTCAAACGGCGCGTGTTTCCAGCCCAGCGCTTCGCGGGTCAGGGCGATTTCGGCGTCGCCGAGCGGCGCGCCGTGGGAGTCGTGGGTGCCGGCTTTGTTCGGCGAACCGAAACCGATGATGGTTTTGCACATCAGCAGGGACGGTTTGTCGGTGACCGCCCGCGCTTCTTCTACCGCGCGTTTGATGGCGTCAGCGTCGTGACCGTCCACGCCGCGCACCACGTGCCAGCCGTAGGCTTCAAAGCGTTTGGCGGTGTCGTCGGTGAACCAGCCTTCAACGTGGCCGTCGATGGAGATGCCGTTGTCATCATAGAACGCCACCAGTTTACCCAGTTTCAGGGTACCGGCCAGGGAGCACACTTCGTGAGAAATGCCTTCCATCATGCAGCCGTCGCCCATGAAGGCGTAGGTGTAGTGGTCGACGATATCGTGTCCCGGACGGTTGAACTGCGCCGCCAGGGTTTTCTCGGCGATAGCCATCCCGACCGCGTTAGCGATACCCTGGCCCAGCGGACCGGTGGTGGTTTCCACGCCTGCGGTGTAGCCGACTTCCGGGTGACCCGGGGTTTTGGAGTGCAGCTGGCGGAAGTTTTTCAGCTCGGATATCGGCAGATCGTAGCCAGTGAGGTGCAGCAGGCTGTAAATCAGCATCGAACCATGGCCATTTGACAACACAAAACGGTCACGGTCAGCCCAGGCCGGATTGTTCGGGTTATGGTTCAGGAAATCACGCCACAGCACTTCGGCAATGTCAGCCATACCCATCGGGCCCCGGGTGGCCGGATTTGGCTTTCTGTACAGCGTCCATGCTCAGGGCGCGCAGCGCGTTGGCGCATTGGCGGCGAGTGGTATTTGTCGTTTTCATCAGTCTTTATCCCTGCGGCTTACAGCATCTGCTGAATCTGTTGTTCCAGTTTCACCTGATCGACAGCAAACAGTCGGATCCCTTCCGCTAGTTTTTCCACTGCCATGGGATCCTGATGATGCTGCCAGAGGAACTCCGCCTGCGTCATCGGGCTGGGACGGGTTTCCGTCACGCAGCCGGGGGTCAACTGGCGGGTCAACACTCCTTCGCTGGCCGCCAGCTCGTCCAGCAGTGCCGGAGAGATAGTCAGGCGATCGCAGCCCGCCAGCGCCTGGATCTGCTCAATACGACGGAAGCTGGCACCCATTACCACCGTGTCATAGCCATGAGATTTGTAATACTGATAAATCAGGCGCACAGAGACCACGCCCGGATCGCTGTCCACCTGATAGGCTGACTGCGGCTGGTGCTTCTGATACCAGTCGTAGATGCGGCCCACAAAGGGCGAGATGAGAAAGACGCCCGCTTCGGCGCACGCCCGGGCCTGAGCGAAAGAGAACAGCAGCGTCAGGTTGCAGTTTATACCGCTCTGCTCCAACTCTTCGGCAGCGCGAATGCCCTCCCAGGTGGCGGCGAGCTTAATTAGAATCCGCTCGGGACCAATGCCATTTTTCTCATATAACTGGATGAGCTTGCGCGCCTTCGCGACGCACATCCCGCGATCCCAGGCAAAGCGGGCATCCACTTCGGTGGAGATACGCCCGGGCACATGGCGCAGCACCTCGCTGCCGATATCCACTGCCACCTGATCGCAGGCGTTAATCAATTGCGTTTCTGCGCTGCCTCCCTGGCGGCGTGCCTTGCCAATCGCATCGGCAATCAGCGGCTGATACTGCGGCAGCTGCGCGGCCTTCAGCACCAGCGAGGGGTTGGTGGTCGCATCCTGGGGTGCAAACTTTTTAATCGATTCAATATCGCCGGTATCAGCAACAACCGTGGTGTATTTTTTCAGTTCGTCTAACTGGCTCATCATCTGTTCCTTATCTTACGACTGCGGAGATTAATCTCTGGCATGCTGGTGTTCGTAATAATCAATACGTTCCACTTTGGGCGCGGATCCGCCGCCCTCATATTCGGACTCAAGCCACGCCTGAATAATTTTTTTGCCCAGCTCAGCGCCAATCACCCGCGCGCCAAGGGTAATAATCTGCGCGTTGTTACTTTTACGCGCTCGCTCGGCGGAGAAGGTATCGTGACACTGTGCGGCGCGGACCCCGGGGACTTTATTGGCCACAATACTCATCCCAATGCCGGTACCGCAGATCAGGATCCCACGCTCGTGTTCGCCCTGTTTAATCGACATCGCCACCGCATGGGCAACATCCGGATAAACGGTACTCCCCTGGCGTTTATCGCTGCTGTAATCCGCGACGTTAATTCCCAACCCATTCAAATAAGCGACGATGGCATCGCGAAAAGCATAGGCGGCATCATCCGCACCAATAGCGATTGTTTTCATGGTTATTTCCTTAATTTAACAGTACGTCTTAATGACAATTCGGGTAAAACGAAATTTGGTCGCCAGGCTGAATAATTTGTGGTGGTTCGCCGTAAAGGTGTACCGTCCCGGGTAATTCAGCGATATCTGCGCCATCAAAATTTAGCGTGATATGGCCAAGCTGTCGTAAATTTGCCGTTGCCACACGGCCTACCGCGGTCACCCGATAATTTTTATCATTTAATTTCATTTGCTGACCAGGCGATAACTCGGCGGTCAGTTCGCTGGCCTGGTGTACAGCGCAATAACTCGCAATATTGTCGGGAACGGCATCGGAGAATAAAATAAGCCGCAGCTCCCGCAGAGAGTACTCAACATATTCCCCGACGGCGGTAATCCGTAATGAATACAACGGCACGCTCATACTATTTGTGTCCTTTGGCGGCAGGGGAAGATAATGTCACGCTCTCTTCACTTTTCACCTCTTTCAGCGGTTCAGCGGCTGGCGCACGCTTTTTCAGCCGTTTATCAAACCAGGCGACCAGTATCGGCGCGGTGATCATGGTGATAATGCTCGCCGTCGCCAGCTGCGCGGTGGCGGCATCCACGTACATCGCCAGCGAATGATCCGCCTGGGCAACCATCGCCGGCGTCAGCGCCGAGCTGGCGGCGGTGGTTCCCAGCGCGGCGCCCAGCGCACTTTTCTTCTTCAAAAACAGGTTGTAGATAAAGTAGAACACAATCCCGGTTAGCGCGGAGATAATCCCCAACAGGATCCCGGACAGCCCGGCGGTGAACACCGTATTGATACTGGAGTTGGCGCCGATGGCGAACGACATAATAATGATCACCAGCGGCTGCGCCGCAGCGCATAACTGTTTAAAGCGTTCGTCCAGATTGCCCCACAGCATGCCAATCAGCAGTGGGATCAGCATCGACAGCAGCGCGGCGAAGGGAATATTGGCCAGGCCGCTGACGCCCAGCACCATCATGGTAACAAACGGACCATCCTTGATGCAGAATACGGAGATCGCCCCGGCATCACTGGCATCGCCATAGTTGCTGCACAATGCGATATAGAGGGAGCTGTTCGAGCTGGTCAGGCAGGCAATCAGCGCCAGGGTCGATATTCCGAGAAAACCGCTCGGGCCAAACAACGTTCCCGCAACCCATACCGCCAGTGCCCCGGCCAGACATTTGAGAAACAGCAGCACGGCGCCTTTATAGAGCGGCAACCCGGCCTGACGGATATTGATCGAGGTTCCGCAAATGAGCAAAAATATGCCCATCATGGCGCTGGAACCGACTTTAAATAAGGCGGTGGTCGGGCCGCCAATGCTGAGCACCTGGGGCGCGAAAGTATTAATTAATATAGCCACCAGCAGTGGAATAATAATTAACCCACCGGGCACCTTATTCATTTTTTCAAGTATATTAATATTCATAGGGTAACTCTTAAATTAAGATTTAACAGAGATAACGACGCAATACTACCCTGACGACCATTACGTCGTTTATTAGTTATTAGATTACTGGGTTATTGCTGTGCTTCCTGATAAATTCGGTCAACAATGATGCTAATAATATCTTCCGGTCCGGTTAGCCCTCCTTTCCCGACGCAAATTAAGCCGGCATAATCGCCGCCAATGATCCGCACCATATCGGTTTGCGGGATGACATAGTCAATCATTTCTATTCCGGTGGCGCCCAGCTCTTTTAGTACATTGACCATGGTGTCACCACCGGTCATATACAATCCTTTAATTTCACCCGACGCACAGTTAAGCACCTCGCGCACAATACTGCCCAATCCGTGGTTAATATTTTGCGCAGCCTCACCGTGGGCCAGACCAAATCGCTGCTCCTCTTCCTGAAGGTTTAGCAACCGCCCGGTCAAGGCGGACTCAAAAACAAAGAGCGCGTTGTGCTGCGCCGGAACGCACTGTCGGGCATGCTGCACCACGCGATTGACTTCAATCTCAGCGGCGTTTTTCCGGTCAACCAACAGCTCGGCATCCACCGGGATATGGCAGACCCGGGCATCATTAGCGATCAAATACTGGAGCTGTTTTTTGGTTACTGGCGTTGCGCTGCCGGCAACGATCAAAATCGAGCCGCGCTGGCCGTCCGCTGTCAGGCTCGCGGGCGCGCTGCTCCGCGCTTCGCGCATCAGGCCGCGACGAACCGCCAGCCGTTCGGTAAAGGGCCCCGGATCGACGGCCAGCACGTTCCAGTTCAGGGCCACTACCGCCCCGGCGATGGCATCGACATCGTCGACGGTTATCGCATCGACCACTATCACCCGCACGCCGCGCTGTTGTTGTTCCTGTAAATCCTGCTGGATTTGCCCTTCGCCTTTCATCACCGATGTCAGCGCGATATGCCCGACCTGATGATGGGTCTGCGCCGCCAACAGTCCCGGCACCCACGACTCGGTGACCGGGGTACGTACATCGCGAGCCACATCGGTCCGCGACAGGGCTACCGAATCAATCACCGAGTAACCGCCGACGAGAATACGCCGTGACTGCGGCATCGCCGGCACCACAACCGCCACCGTCTCCTGCGGCAGTTGTTCCAGCATGGCGTCGATTTCAAATCCGATGCCGCCGCGCAGCGTGGTATCAATCCGCTTGGTGAAGTAATGCGCGCCGCGAGCCTGCAGCTGTTTCACCGCAGCGCTCACTTTGTGCTGGGCCTCCGCTTTCGGCAATGGGCGGCTGTCGCTGCTGACCACCATCGCCGGATACTCTACCTCATTGCGGGCGAAGGATTCGGTATCGAAAAACGCGGCGGTTTTTAAACCACTGCGCGCCAGCAGCACCCCGACGGTAGTTGCCCCGGTCAGATCGTCAGCCACGATCCCAAGCTTTCCGCCTTCCCCTTGCGGCCAGACCATCTCAATGCAGGCTGGCGTCACGCCGGAGACGTAGATCCCTTCGTGTATAAATTCCGCCAGCGGGCCGCTTTTACCGGTGGGATGCAGGTTAATGGTGGGAATTCCCCGCTTCGGATAGAGTCCGCAGCGCAACGTGCCGCCGCAGTCGATGACCATTAAACCAATCTCTTCCGCCGGCGGTTCGCCATTCTTGAATACATCAATGGAAGGCCAGCCGGTCAGTTCGCTCAGGCGGTCGACGACCGGGGGACGGATCCCCCCGGTGATGTACGCAATCTTTTTCCCCTGACCTGGCGTGATAGTCAGCGGCCCGCCCCAGCCCTTACAGCCCTTGCTAATCAACAGATGTTTTTCCATTTCTCTGTCCTCGTGATTCGCATGAACCTCAGCGATTATTGATGCTTCATTTTCCAGTAACGGGCCGCCACCAGCGTCGACTCCAGCATACTGACGGTACCCGCCTTACCGGTACCGGCGATATCAAACGCCGTCCCATGGTCGACGGAGCTGCGCATAAACGGCAGGCCGAAGGTAATGGTGATCGAACGTTCAAAGTCGAGGGTTTTGCAGGCAATATGCCCCTGATCGTGATACAGCGAGAGAATGGCGTCGTAGCGCCCCTGTTTGCCGAGATGGAACACGGAATCGGCCGGAACCGGCCCGATAGCGTTGATCCCCATCTCCTGGGCCGCTTTCACCGCCGGGATCAGATTGTCAGCCTCTTCGTGACCAAACAGACCATTGTCGGAACCATGCGGGTTCAGAGCGGCCACGGCAATGCGCGGATTTTTGATGTTCAGGGCGGTAAATTCATGGTGGATCTGCTGAACGCAGGCCAGCACTCGCGCTTTGTTGGCATAGTCACAGGCTGCTTTTAGCGCCATATGACGGCTCACGAAGAAGACGCGCAGGTTGTGGACGTGGAACATGGTCAGACCGTAATCAGATTGGGTTTCCACCTGATAGATTTCGGTATGGCCCGGGAGCTTACATCCTGCCAGCTTGATGGCTTCCTTATGAATTGGTGCAGTAGAGACCACGTCGATCAGCCCCGCTTTACCCAGCTCGATCGACTTCATCACATAGTCCAGCGACATTTGCCCCGCCAGTTTCTGCACCTTGCCCCATTCGATACTGTCGCAATCGTAGTCGCCAGTTTCCAGAACATCCAACGTCCCCCAGCTGAAACGGGCCTCCTGCGGATGGGCAATTTTATGGATAGCAAAATCGCAGCCCATGATTTTCATCGCCCGGCTGATAATCGGTACCGAGCCGATCAGGAACGGTTTGCACTCGTCATACACGCTTTTGTCCATCATGGTGGCCACGGTGATCTCCGGGCCGATCCCTGCCGGATCGCCAATGGTAATCGCCACAACGGGTTTTTTCTCTGCTGACATCATGCGCCTCTCATTTTTTCAGTTGATTGTTCATATGTTCAATACCAAATCATATGCTCAAAACATTACCTGATGAATGAGCCGCCATGAGTGATGAAGATCACATAAAAAAATTCATAGATTTTTTTCATCGAAAAATGTGATCTAACATATGTTCATACAGTGATAAAAAGTTCAACCTCAATACAGGGTATGGCCCCGTTTCTGGCAAGTATTTAATTTTATTAAGAGGAGAAGCAATGATGACCCCGATATGGTTAGGAACCAGCTGGAAAATGAACAAGCCGCTGTCCCAGGCCATGGCCTGGTGCGAAACGCTGGCAGCGCGGATGCCGGAGGGCTGTCACCCTGCTATTCAGCCCTTCGTCATTCCCCCCTTCACCGCGATCCAACCCGTCAGCCATTTTCTGCAAACGCATCAGTTACCGCTTCTGACCGGCGCGCAGAATATGCATGAAGCGGATCAGGGCGCCTGGACCGGGGAAATCTCGGCGGCCATGTTGGCAGAAACCGGCGCCACACTTGTTGAGCTGGGACATTCAGAACGACGCGCCGCCTTTAATGAAAGCGATGCCGCGATTAATCGAAAAGTGCATAGCGCCTTAGGTCATGGCCTGCGCCCGCTGATCTGTATTGGCGATAGCGCCGAGGAGAAACGCTGGCAGGTGTCGCGTGAAAGCGTGGTGCGGCAGATGAAGATCGCCCTGTATGGCCTGAGCCACCAGCAGGCGCTGCGGACCCTGATTGCGTATGAACCGGTGTGGGCCATTGGCGAACATGGTACGCCCGCCTCACCGCAGGAGGCGGGTGTCATTCATCAGGCGCTACGTCAGGCGCTTTGCGAGCGGTTTGGTCACGAGACGGGAACCCGTATCCCGCTGCTCTATGGCGGCAGCGTAACGCTGCAAAACGCGGTGGAATTGCTGCGCCAGCAGGAGATCAATGGGTTGTTTATCGGCCGCGCGGCCTGGGACGCGCAAGGCTATTGCGACATTGTTCAACGCGTTACACAGGAATTTATTTTGCAGGCGCAGTAATATAAAAGGGACACCAGAGATGGAAATTCCAGGCCATGATTGAACAAGACTCAGATTACGCCCTGCTCACTGAAATTGCGGTGGCTTATTACGATCAGGAACAAACGCAGGAAGAGATCGCCAAACGATTCGGCATTTCGCGTATCAAAGTCGGGCGCCTGCTGAAAAAAGCGCGCCAGGAAGGGATTGTTGAGATCAGCGTCAAATACCATCCGGTCTTCAGCTCCCAGATTGAGCAGCAGTTTATTTCGCACTTTGGCATTAAGCGCGCGCTAATTGCCCTGGATCACCATGATGAAGATGAACAGCGCCAGCAGGTGGCGGCCCTGGTCAGTAACTACCTTGCCGGGGTGTTAAAAAACGATATGACCGTCACCGTTGGTCAGGGGCGCAATGTGGCCGCGGTGGCGAATCACGTTGGCGTGTTTCCTGAGCGCCACTGCCGCTTTATCTGCGGCATCGGCGGAACCAAGCGTGACAATCAGCTGATTGACGCCGACCACATCAGCCGGAATCTGGCGCGCAAATTTAACGGCTTCAGCGAAACGCTTTACGCCCCGGCCTATGTGGAAACCCCGGAGCTGCGCGCGGCCTTTATGCAAAACCGCCTGATTAAGGCCACGCTCGAACAGGCCAGCAAAGCTGACGTGGCGATCATCGGCCTCGGCGATATGAATGAAAACAGCTTTATGGTGCAGCTCGGCTGGTTTACGCCGCAGGAAATTGCCACCGCGCGTCAGGAACAGGGGGTGGTGGGCGATCTGGCGGGGTACAGCTTTTTCAATATTCAGGGCAAACCCGTCGATACGGTGATGAATGACCGGGTCATTGGCTTAAGTCTCGAACAGCTGCGGGCCATTCCCTGCGTCATCGCTATCGCCTCCGAAAGTACGAAAGCGACGGCGATCCTGGGGGCATTACGCACCGGGGTTATCGATGTGCTGGCTACCAGCGCCTCGAACGCCCGTTCGGTCATTAATATGCAAAAGGCGCTATAAATAAGCCACGGCGCAGGCGGCGGATCAGCGTTGACCGCCGTCGTGCTGGCCTTTACCCTTCCCTTTTTCGTCTCGCCGCTGCACAAAATCTTCAATGATGCCGACAACCCAGTTGAGAGGTTTCCACAGCACCACCAGCAGCAGCAACGGACCGTATATTCGCACACCGCCCGTCGCGAACTCAGCGGTCAACAGCAGAGCTAAGATATCCAGCAGCAGGCACAACGCGCTGCCAGTGCCGAGGAACAGACATAGCAGGAAGAGGATCGGTCGGCTATCGGCGTGTAGCGGTAAAGCGCGCTGGCTCCAGACGCCAACGATAATGGCCGCGATCAACATGATCGCTTCGATAACCAGCGGATTATGCATGGTCTGACTCCTGTCATGACGTGACATCCTTGTCAGCAGCGCTGCCGGCGGCCGTGGGCTGCGCCCTGGCTACCGGCAGGCTGCTTCAGTTTACAGCGCGTTTTCCTGCAGCAGCTTATCGATAAAGGCGGGTACCACTTCGCTTGCCAGCCCGTAGTGCTTCTCGGCAAACTCGCTGCCCACCTGGCTGGGCTCCAGGTTCAGTTCAACGGTATGGGCGCCGTGCAGTCGCGCCTCGTGCACAAAGCCAGCCGCCGGATAGACATGGCCGGAGGTGCCGATGGCGATAAAAATATCTGCGTCGGCCAGCGCGCTGTAGATCTCATCCATCCCCAGCGGCATTTCGCCAAACCAGACCACGTGCGGACGTAGCGCCGCCGGGAACTGGCAGCAGTGGCACTTGTCCTCGGCGGTGACGTCGCCGGTCCACTCCAGCACCTGGCCGCTCCACGAACAGCGCACCTTTAGCAGCTCGCCGTGCATATGGATCACCCGGCGGTTGCCGGCGCGCTCGTGCAGATTATCAATATTCTGGGTGACCAGCAGAAAATGGTCGCCCAGCAGATCCTCCAGACGCGCCAGCGCCAGATGCGCCGCGTTCGGCTTGATTTCCGGACTCTGCAACTGACGGCGACGGGCGTTGTAGAACGCCTGCACCAGCGCCGGATCGCGGGCGAAGCCTTCCGGCGTCGCTACATCTTCCACCCGATGCTCTTCCCACAGGCCATCGGCCGCGCGGAAGGTTTTGATCCCCGACTCTGCCGAGATGCCCGCGCCGGTTAACACCACCACTCTCGGTTTTGCCATCGCTTCAGGCTTCATCCTGTCCTCCCTAAAGAAAATCCGCTGACGCAGACGGTCACGCAACCGACGTTTATTGCGACGAAAACGGCTCAATCGATGTAAACGGCGCGACTGCATAGCTACCTCTGTGATTAATGGGTCAGGTGAAGGAAGGCCGCACCGCGCATTCCCCCGGCATCGCCGTGGCGCGCGCGCTCAATGCGCGGAACCCTGGCGACCGGCAGAAGATGGCGCGGCAATCGTTGCGCCAGCCCTTCGCTAATGGCCGTAAAGTTAGATAATCCACCGCCGAGCACCAGCAAATCCGGGTCGACAATGGTCAGTATATTCCCCAGACACACCGCCAGCAGATCGAGATAGCGCTCAACGTGCGCCTGCGCGCGCGGATCGTGCTGCTGCCACTGCGCCACAATCTCCGGCGAGGAGAGCGGTTGCTGATAAAAATGTTCGTACAGCCAGGCGAAACCGCGACCGGAGAGATAATTTTCAATACAGCCCAGCTGGCCGCAGCCGCAGCGCAGCAGCGGAAAATCGCGCCCAACCACCTCCAGGGCATCCACCGGCAGGCGAATATGACCGAACTCGCCGGTGATATAGCTATGGCCGGTAATCGATTTACCGTTCAACACCAGGCCGCCGCCCACGCCGGTGCCGAGGATCAATCCCATCACCAGCGGGTATTGCGTAAACTCATCGTCCCACGCTTCCGACAGCGCGAAACAGTTGGCGTCATTATCGAGACGCACATCGCGCCCCAACCGCGCGCTGAGATCAGCGCGCAGCGGCCGGCCGCTGGCGGCTGGCACGTTAGCGGCATACAGCGTGCCGTCCGCCGTTTCCGGCATTCCCGGAATACCGATCCCGACCGAACCCTGCTGGTCGAAGCGATCATCGGCCTCGCGGACCAGCGCCTCTACCGCCTGGAGAAAATCCTCATAACTACTTTTCGGCGTGGCGACGCGTTTTTCCCACTGCAGTCGCCGCTCCTGATTAAATACGCCCAGCGCTATCTTGCTGCCGCCAATGTCAAATCCATAATACATTTCAGCAATTCCTCTTGTGTCGTCAGCCAGGCCGACGATGACGATAAATTACTGGCCACTCAGCACCCTCGCCGGGTCGATGCGGCTGGCGCGGCGGGCGGGATACCAGCTGGCCAGCAAACTCAGCAACAGTGCTGTCACCAGCACATAAAAGACGTCCAGCCAGTGCAATTCTGACGGCAGGAAGTCAATAAAATAGATGTCGCCGGAGAGGAATTTATGCCCAATCAGGTATTCGATGCCGTTGATGATCGGCGTCAGGTTCAACGCGCAGATCACGCCGATCACCACCCCAAACAGGCTGCCTACCGATCCGGCTAATAAACCATACCACACGAAAATCGCGCGAATTAAGCCGTCTTTTGCGCCAAGCGTGCGCAGCACCGCAATATCGCCGCTTTTGTCTTTGACCGCCATCACCAGCGTCGAGACGATGTTAAAGCAGGCCACGCCGATCACCAGCACCATCGCCAGGTACATAATGGCGCGGATCATCTGGATGTCGCGATACATATAGCCATAGGTGCCGATCCAGCTCTTGATGTAGACGTAGCTGTTGGTCACCTCGCCGGCGTCGCGTACCAGCTTGTTAGCATGGAAAACGTCGGTGACCTTGATGGCGATGCCGGTCACGCTGCTGCCCATATCCAGATACTGCTGCGCATCCTGCATCGGGATCATGGCAAAACTATGATCGAGCTGGCCGCTCAGCTGTAAAATTCCGGTCACATGCAGCCTGACGCGTTTTGGCTGCAGCAGCTGATGGTCGGCGTCGGCATTAGGGATCATGATCGACACCCAGTCCCCCTGCTTCACGTGCAGGGCATCGGCGACCCCTTTACCCAGAATCACCTGCTGTTCGCCAGCCTTGAATCCGGCCCACGCGTTATTCTGCACAAAGGTAGGCAGCGCGCTGAGCTGGCTCTCCTGCTGCGGGTCGACGCCTTTCACCTGGATGGCGCGCATATTGCTGCCGCTCTCCACCAGGCCGGTGAAGTTAATATAGGGCGCTGCCGCGACAATCCCCTTCACCTTCTGCACCTTCGCCAGCGCTTCCTGCCAGTTATTCCACGGCTGATTCACGGGTTCGATTTCGCCGTGCGGTACCACCGCCAGCACGCGGTTATTCAGCTCGCGCTCAAAGCCGTTCATCGCGCTGAGGCCGACGATCAGCACCGCCACCCCCAGCGCAATGCCGATGGTGGAGATCACCGAGATCAGCGACACCATGCCGCCGCGCCGCCGGCCGCGGCTGAAACGCAATGCAATCAGTAACGATAACGGAGACGCCATTACTCGGCCCCCATCAGGGTCAGGTCGGCGGTCAGACGGCCATCGCGCATCTCCAGCTGGCGGCTCATGCGCTTCGCCAGCTGCAGGTCGTGGGTCACCACCAGAAACGCGGTGCGCTGCGCGACGTTCAGTTCGCCCAGCAGCTGGAAGATGCTGTCGGCGTTGCGAGCGTCGAGGTTACCGGTTGGCTCGTCCGCCAGCACCAGCCGCGGTTTATTCACCAGCGCGCGGGCAATCGCCACCCGCTGGCGCTCGCCGCCGGAGAGCTCCGACGGACGGTGATGGCTGCGGTGTTCAAGCCCGACCGCCTGCAGCATCGCTTTCGCCTGGCGTTCAATATCCGCCGGCTTCTTTTTGCCAATCAGCAGCGGCATCGCCACGTTTTCCAGTGCGCTAAAGTCCGGCAGCAGATGGTGGAACTGATAGATAAAGCCCAGCTCGCGGTTACGCAGGTCGGCGCGCGCGGCGGTGGATAGCTTGCTCATCGGCTGACCGGAGAAAATCACGTCGCCAGAGGTGGGCGTATCCAGGCCGCCGAGCAGATGCAGCAGCGTACTTTTGCCAGAGCCGGAGGTGCCGACGATAGCCATCATCTCGCCTTCACCAATGCTGAAGCTGACATTGTGCAGGACATCGGTTTGCACATTGCCTTCCTGATAGCGTTTGCACAGGTTGTCGCATTGCAGCAGGATCTTATTCATAACGTAAAGCCTCAGCGGGTTGGGTGGCGGCAGCGCGCCAGGAAGGGTACAACGTAGACAACAGGGCCAGCACCATCGCCACCAGGGCGATAACAATGACCTGCAGCGGCTCAATCGCCACCGGCAGCGCCGCGCCGTCAAGGAAGGCGCCGATGATCGGCATTAAATTATTCAGCTGGCTGGCCAACAGGGCGCCAAGCACCGCTCCCAGCAGCGCGCCGACGATCCCGGCGCTGGCCCCCTGCACCATAAAGACGGCCATAATCTGCCGCGGCGTCAGCCCCTGGGTCTGGAGGATCGCCACTTCGCCCTGCTTCTCCATCACCATCATCCCCAGCGAGGTAATAATGTTGAAGGCCGCGACGGCGACGATCAGGCTCAGCAGCAGGCCCATCATATTTTTCTCCATGCGCACCGCCTGGAACAGTTCGCCCTTGCGCTCGCGCCAGTCCTGCCACTGAGTTCCCGGCGGCAGCGTCTGTTGACTCAGGGTGTCGACCTGCAGCGGTTTATCCAGCCACAGGCGCCAGCCGGTGATATTCCCCAGCGGATAGCGCATCAGACGGGAGGCGTCGTCGATGTTGGTCAGCATCTGATAGCCATCGACTTCGCTGTTGGCGGCGAAGGTGCCGATGACCGTGAACAGACGCTGGCTCGGCACGCGGCCCATCGGCGTAAACTGACTCGCGGAAGGAACCATCACGCGAATTTTATCGCCGCGATTAACCCCCAGCTGGCCCGCCAGCTGCTCGCCGAGAATAACGTTATATTTGCCCGCCTGCAGATCGCTCTGTTTGACGTTCACCAGGTATGGAGTCAGGGGATCGTTCTGCGCCGGATCAATGCCCAGCATAACCCCGACCGCCACGCTGCGCGCGCTCTGCAGCACCACGTCGCCGGTGGTGATCGGCGCTACGCGGGTTACCCCATTAAGTTTCGCTTCGCGCTCCGGCAGTTGCTGAGGGTTCACCGACCCCTGTTTGGCGCTAAGAATGGCCTGTGGCATCAGCCCCAGGATGTTGTTTTGCAGCTCGCGTTCAAAGCCGTTCATCACCGACAGGACTGTCACCAGCGCCATTACGCCAAGCGTAATACCGATAGTTGAGAGCCAGGAGACGAAACGACCGAAGCGGTCGGCTGCGCGCCCGCGCATATAGCGTAGGCCGATAAAGAGTGCGGCAGGTTGGTACATGTCATCCATCTGGTTGCTGATAGCCGATGCCCGAGTATATAAGCGATTAGGGGCAGCGTAAACGACTGATACATGACGACTTTATTAGCAACAAACCTAAAAACCAAGTAAATACAAACGGATAGATAAGTACTTACTTATTTATCTTTACGCTTATCGACAGCGCTGACCTTTCTTCACCCAATACGCGATGGCAATTCGGGTTGGCGAATCCAGACCAATCGCGGATAATCTCACTATTGAATATCAGCGAGTTGCCCTCCATATCGGCAGAGCGAATCCCTAAGAGATCATGAAACCGTCTATGCCTGAACAATATCGATACTCATTGCCGGTCAAAGCCGGCGATCAGAGCCAGCTTGGCGAGTTGACCGGCGCAGCCTGCGCCACCCTGGTGGCGGAGATGGCCGAACGCCACAACGGCCCGGTGGTGCTGGTGGCGCCTGACATGCAAAACGCGCTGCGTCTGAACGACGAGATCAGGCAGTTTACCGACAGCATGGTGATGGGGCTGGCGGACTGGGAAACGCTCCCTTACGACAGCTTCTCGCCGCATCAGGACATCATCTCCTCCCGTCTTGCCACCCTTTACCAGTTACCCACCATGCAGCGCGGCGTACTGATCGTCCCGGTCAGCACCCTGATGCAGCGCGTCTGTCCGCACAGCTTCCTTCACGGCCACGCGCTGGTGATGAAAAAGGGCCAGCGCCTGTCGCGCGATGCGCTGCGCGATCAGCTGGAGGGGGCCGGCTACCGCCATGTCGATCAGGTGATGGAGCACGGCGAATATGCTACCCGCGGCGCGCTGCTCGACCTGTTCCCGATGGGTAGCGATCAGCCCTACCGCCTTGATTTCTTTGACGATGAAATCGACAGCCTGCGCCTGTTCGACGTTGACAGCCAGCGCACGCTGGAGGAAGTGGCGGCCATTAACCTGCTGCCGGCGCACGAGTTCCCCACCGACCAGACCGCTATTGAGCTGTTCCGCAGCCAGTGGCGCGACCGCTTTGAGGTGAAGCGCGATGCCGAACACATCTATCAGCAGGTCAGTAAAGGGACGCTACCTGCCGGTATCGAATACTGGCAACCGCTGTTCTTCAGCGAGCCGCTGCCGCCGTTATTCAGCTATTTCCCGGCCAGCACGCTGATCGTCAACACCGGCGATCTCGAGGCCAGCGCGGAACGATTCCAGAATGAAGCCCGCGCCCGCTTTGAAAACCGCGGCGTCGACCCGATGCGCCCGCTCCTGCCGCCTGAGCTGCTGTGGCTGCGCAGCGATGAGCTATTCAGCGAACTGAAAAAATGGCCGCGCGTGCAGCTGAAAACCGAACGTCTGGCGGACAAAGCGGCAAATACTAATCTGGGCTACCAGACGCTGCCGGACCTCGCCGTCCAGGCACAGAACAAAGCGCCGCTGGATAATCTGCGCCGCTTCCTCGAGTCCTTTACCGGTCCGGTGATCTTCTCGGTGGAAAGCGAAGGCCGCCGTGAAGCGCTGAGCGAAATGCTGGCGCGGATTAAAGTTGCGCCAAAACATGTGCTGCGTCTGGAGGAAGCCACCGGCAACGGCCGCTATCTGATGATTGGCGCTGCTGAGCACGGGTTTATCGACAGCCAGCGCGGCCTGGCGCTGATTTGCGAGAGCGACCTGCTCGGCGAGCGGGTGGCGCGCCGTCGTCAGGATTCGCGACGCACCATTAACCCTGACACTCTGATTCGCAACCTCGCCGAACTGCATATCGGCCAGCCGGTCGTTCACCTGGAACACGGCGTGGGCCGCTACGCGGGCATGACTACCCTGGAAGCCGGCGGCATCACCGGCGAATATCTGATGCTGACCTACGCCAACGATGCCAAGCTATACGTTCCGGTATCGTCCCTGCATCTTATCAGCCGCTACGCCGGCGGGGCGGAAGAAAACGCCCCCCTGCACAAGCTGGGCGGCGATGCCTGGACCCGGGCGCGACAAAAAGCGGCTGAGAAAGTACGCGACGTGGCGGCCGAGCTGCTGGATATCTATGCCCAGCGCGCGGCGAAGGCGGGTTTTGCCTTTAAACACGACCGCGAACAGTATCAGCTGTTCTGCGACGGTTTCCCATTTGAAACCACGCCGGATCAGGCGCAGGCGATCAACGCCGTCCTCAGCGATATGTGCCAGCCGCTGGCCATGGACCGCCTGGTGTGCGGCGATGTGGGCTTCGGCAAGACCGAAGTGGCCATGCGCGCCGCCTTCCTCGCCGTGGAGAACCACAAGCAGGTGGCGGTGCTGGTGCCGACCACCCTGCTGGCTCAGCAGCACTATGACAATTTCCGCGATCGTTTCGCCAACTGGCCGGTACGCATCGAAATGCTCTCCCGCTTCCGCAGCGCTAAAGAGCAGGCGCAGATCCTCGAGCAGGCCGCGGAAGGCAAAATCGATATCTTGATCGGCACCCACAAGCTGCTGCAGAGCGAGGTGAAGCTGCGCGATCTCGGGCTGCTGATCGTCGACGAAGAGCACCGGTTTGGCGTGCGGCATAAAGAGCGCATCAAAGCGATGCGCGCCGATGTCGATATCCTGACCCTCACCGCCACGCCGATCCCGCGGACGCTGAACATGGCGATGAGCGGGATGCGCGATCTGTCGATCATCGCCACGCCGCCGGCGCGCCGCCTGGCGGTGAAGACCTTCGTTCGCGAATATGACGCCCTGGTGGTGCGCGAGGCGATCCTGCGCGAAACGCTGCGCGGCGGCCAGGTCTACTATCTGTTTAATGACGTTGAGAACATCCAGAAAGCCGCCGACAAGCTGGCGGAGCTGGTGCCGGAGGCGCGGATCGCCATCGGTCACGGTCAGATGAGGGAGCGCGAACTGGAGCGGGTGATGAATGACTTCCATCACCAACGCTTCAATGTGCTGGTGTGCACCACCATCATCGAAACCGGGATCGACATTCCCACCGCCAACACCATCATCATCGAACGCGCCGACCATTTTGGCCTCGCCCAGCTGCACCAGCTGCGCGGCCGCGTTGGCCGTTCGCATCACCAGGCCTATGCCTGGCTACTGACGCCGCATCCGAAAGCGATGACCACCGATGCGCAAAAGCGCCTCGAGGCCATTGCGTCGCTGGAAGATCTCGGCGCCGGCTTTGCGCTGGCAACCCACGATCTGGAGATTCGCGGGGCCGGGGAACTGCTTGGGGAAGATCAGAGCGGTCAGATGGAAACCATCGGTTTCTCCCTGTATATGGAGCTGCTGGAGAACGCAGTCGATGCGCTGAAAGCCGGGCGTGAACCCTCGCTGGAAGATCTCACCAGTCAGCAGACGGAGGTTGAACTGCGCATGCCTTCCCTGCTGCCTGATGATTTCATCCCTGACGTCAATACGCGCCTGTCATTCTATAAGCGCATTGCCAGCGCCAAAAACGAACAGGATCTGGAGGAGATCAAAGTCGAGCTGATCGATCGTTTTGGCCGCCTGCCCGATGCCGCCCGCAACCTGCTGGATATCGCCCGTCTGCGTCAGCAGGCGCAAAAGTTAGGGATCCGCAAGCTGGAAAGCAACGAAAAAGGCGGCGTGATCGAATTTAACGAGAAAAACAACGTCAATCCGGTGTGGTTGATCGGCCTGCTGCAGAAGCAGCCCCAGCACTTCCGCCTGGACGGGCCGACGCGCCTGAAATTCATGCAGGACCTGGAAGAGCGTAAAACGCGGATGGACTGGGTTCGCCAGTTTATGCGCCAACTGGAAGAGAACGCCGTCGCCTGACTGGCAGGAGATACGGCCCCGCTGCCGTATCTCCTTTCCCACATATCTGGCAATCTTTACAAACATTTTGCAATCCGCCTGGATTTCCCCACACAGACTCACGCCATAATCTCATCTGCTTTTCGTATAAAAATAACCACTTACATATTTTGGAGTTATGGTAATGAGAAACCGTTTCCCCGTGACGCTTTGGCTGACGCTAGTCGCGTTAGTCGCCGCGCTGGCCCTCCCCGCGCGCGCTAACACCTGGCCCCTTCCCCCGCCGGGCAGCCGGCTGGTGGGTCAGAATCAGTTTCATGTGGTACAGGATGACGGCGGTTCGCTGGAAGCGATTGCCAAGAAGTACAATGTCGGCTTCCTGGCCCTGCTGCAGGCCAATCCCGGGGTTGACCCCTATGTTCCGCGCGCCGGCAGCGTGCTGACCATCCCCCTGCAGACGCTACTGCCCGATGCGCCGCGCGAAGGGCTGGTGATTAACCTCGCCGAACTGCGCCTCTATTATTACCCGCCGGGCAAGAATGAAGTGACCGTCTACCCAATCGGCATCGGTCAGCTGGGCGGAACCACCATCACACCGACGATGGTCACAACCGTGTCCGACAAACGGGCCAATCCGACCTGGACACCTACCGCCAATATTCGCGCGCGCTACAAGGCTATGGGGATTGAGCTGCCGGCGGTGGTGCCTGCTGGTCCTGACAATCCGATGGGCCATCACGCCATCCGCCTCGCCGCCTATGGCGGAGTCTATCTCCTGCACGGCACCAATGCCGATTTCGGCATCGGTATGCGCGTCAGTTCCGGCTGCATTCGTCTGCGCGATAACGATATCAAGGCGCTGTACAACACTATCTCGCCGGGCACGAAGGTGAACATTATCAACACGCCGATCAAGGCGTCGGTTGAGCCGGATGGCCGCCGTCTGGTTGAGGTCCATCAGCCGCTGTCTGAGCATATCGATGACGACCCGCAGACCCTGCCCATTACGCTTAATGCGGCCATGACTGCGTTCAAACAGGCGCCGCAGACCGACGGGACGGTGATGGAGCGCGCGATGAATTACCGCTCGGGCATGCCGATTGACGTCACCCGTCATGCTGAACCTGGACCGCAGTCGCTGTAGTCTTACGCTGCATAAAACAAAAAACCCGCCTGATGGCGGGTTTTTTGTTGGCAAGGGTCAAACAGGGGTACAACAGGGTCTTACTCATCGCCGTCCGGTGAAGGGGGCCGGGCAGCGACGCATCGGGCTTACTTGTAGATAACGGCGGTCCCGTGAAGGGTATTCGGACCGGTTACCGAAGTAATACGGTATGAAGTGGCGCCCATCTCATCCGCTTTCTGCGCCAGCTGGTCTTCCAGCGAGCCCAGGTTAGTCCCGGCAGAAGCAGAGATGGTGCCTACTTTATGCTGTCCTGCAGGGGTGGACTGCACCTCTACAGCGGCAAAGCTGGCGAAAGAAAGGGAACTTAAAACGGCGGCAATAGCCAGAGTATTAACGGTTTTCATGATTATTATACCTGTGCAGATGAATTTTATAGTAGGGTCGCAAGCATTAACTTAACGATCGATAGGTAAATAATAATGTGATCTATGTCACACGTCAATGCATTTTTATAACGATCGTTTAACTATTTATAAAATGCTTAAATTTCATACATATATGAATTATTTATTTTTAAACCGACAGCGCTGGCCCCGGCGATCGTTTATTTTTATAATGGCCTTTCACCAAACCAACATAGGTACAACGGCACCATGACAACTGACGTTCAAAGTTGCGCCAAAAAAAGCCGTGGCCGACCGAAGGTGTTCGACAGGGATGCGGCGCTGGACAAAGCCATGACACTCTTCTGGCAGCACGGCTATGAGGCGACCTCGCTCGCCGATCTGGTCGAGGCGACAGGAGCAAAAGCCCCCACCCTGTATGCGGAATTTGTGAATAAAGAAGGCCTATTCCGCGCAGTGTTGGATCGTTACATTTCGCGCTTTGCCGCGAAGCACGAAGCCGTGCTGTTTGCCGAGGGAAAATCCGTCGATCGCGCGTTGCGTGACTACTTCACGGCGGTCGCCACCTGCTTTACCAGCAAAGAGACGCCGGCCGGCTGCTTTATCATCAATACCTCCGCCGCGCTGGCCGCCTCCTCGACGGATATCGCCAATACCATCAAATCCCGCCATGCGATGCAGGAGCAGGCGCTAACCCAGTTTCTGCAGCAGCGGCAGGCGCAGGGCGAACTGCCCGCGGGCCGCGATGTCGCGCAGCTGGCGCAATTTCTTAACTGCGTTCTGCAGGGGATGTCGATTAGCGCCCGGGAAGGCGCGGATTTCGACAAGCTGATGCAAATCACCGATACCACTCTCCGTCTCTGGCCGCAGGTCCTCGAGTCCTGATGCGCCCTGCTTCCGGCGGTATTCTGCCGCCGGATCCGCTCTCCTGTTGGCTTTATCCCCACAAAATAGATTGATTTTTATTACCTTTTCTCGCGCAAGATAAACGCAAATGATATTGATTGCGATATTCATTATGTGCAAAATCCTTTTTTGAGTTTTTCCAGATGTTTCGCATTGTAACGAATACCGGCCGACGCCGGCCCATAACAACGACAAAGCAACTTGCTCATAAAAGGAATGGATATGAAAAAGCGCCTCTGGGTGCTCCACCCTCTGCTGCTGGCCAGCACGCTGCCTGCGCTGGCGGCTCAGTCTGATGAAGACAGCATCATCGTTAGCGCAAACCGCACCCATCGCACCGTGGCCGAAATGGCCCAAACCACCTGGGTCATTGAGGGCCAGGAGATTGAGCAGCAGGTCCAGGGCGGGAAAGAGTTCAAAGACGTGCTGGCGCAGCTGATCCCCGGCATCGACGTCAGCAGCCAGGGGCGGACCAACTATGGGATGAACATGCGCGGGCGCGCGATCGTCGTGCTGATTGACGGCGTCCGGCTCAACTCCTCACGCACCGACAGCCGCCAGCTCGACGCCATCGATCCATTCAACATCGAACATATCGAAGTGATCTCCGGAGCGACCTCGCTGTACGGCGGGGGCAGTACCGGCGGGCTTATCAACATCGTTACCAAAAAGGGGCAGCAGGATCGTCAGGTCGATCTTGAGGTGGGCAGCAAGAGCGGTTTTGCGAACAGCAACGATCATGATGAGCGCGTCGCGGCGGCCGTCAGCGGCGGAACAGACCACGCATCCGGCCGCTTGTCGGTAGCCTATCAGCGTTTCGGCGGCTGGTACGACGGCAATAACGATGCGCTGATCCTCGATAATACCCAAACGGGGCTCCAGCACTCTGACCGCCTCGACGTGATGGGGACGGGGACGATTGAGATCGATGATAACCGCCAGCTGCAGCTGGTCACCCAGTATTATAAAAGCCAGGGCGATGATGACTACGGTCTGTGGCTCGGGAAGAACATGTCCGCGGTCACCAGCGGCGGCAAAGCGTATACCACCGACGGGCTCAATTCCGACCGTATCCCCGGCACCGAACGCCATCTGATCAGCCTCCAGTACTCCGATGCCGACTTTTTCGGCCAAAATCTGGTGAGCCAGGTGTACTATCGCGATGAGTCCCTCACCTTCTATCCGTTCCCGACGCTCACGAAAGGTCAGGTCAGTAGCTTCTCCTCGTCGCAGCAGGATACCGATCAGTATGGGGCCAAGCTGACCCTCAACAGCCAACCGCTGGCGGGGTGGGATCTCACCTGGGGTCTCGACGCCGATCATGAGACCTTTAATGCCAACCAAATGTTCTTCGATCTGCCACAATCGATGGCCTCCGGCGGGTTGCACAACGAATCGATCTACACTACCGGCCGCTACCCGGGATACAGTATTTCCAATGTCGCGCCATTCCTGCAGTCCAGCTACGATCTGAACGATATCTTTACCGTCAGCGGCGGGGTACGCTACCAGTGGACCGAAAACCGGGTCGACGACTTTGTCGGCTACGCCCAGCAGCAGGATATCGCCAACGGCAAAGCGCGCTCCGCCGACGCCATCAAAGGCGGCAAAACCGATTACGATAACTTCCTCTTTAACGCCGGGATCGTGGCCCACCTGACCGAGCGTCAACAAACCTGGTTTAACTTCTCGCAGGGCGTCGAGCTACCGGACCCTGGTAAATACTATGGCATCGGTAAATATGGCGCTGCGGTGAATGGTCATCTGCCGCTGATCTCCAGCGTCAACGTCGATGACTCGCCGCTGCAGGGGATCAAAGTTAACTCGTACGAGCTGGGCTGGCGCTACACCGGCGATAACCTGCGCACCCAGCTGGCGGCGTACTACTCGACCTCGGATAAGACCATTGTCGTCAACCGCACCGACATGACCATCGACGTTCAGTCCGACAAACGGCGTATTTACGGCGTTGAGGGGGCGGTCGACTACTTTATTCCGGATAGCGACTGGAGCGTCGGCGGTAACTTCAACGTGCTGAAATCCCAGGTGCAGACCGACGGCCGCTGGCAAAAATGGGACGTCACCCTCGCCTCGCCGTCTAAAGCCACCGCCTGGGTGGGCTGGGCGCCGGATCCGTGGAGCCTGCGCGTGCAGAGTCAGCAGGTATTTGACCTCAGCGATGCCGCCGGCAACAAGCTGGAAGGCTATAACACCGTCGATTTTATCGGTAGTTACGCGCTGCCGGTGGGGAAAGTGACCTTCAGTATCGAAAACCTGCTTAACGAAGACTATGTCACTATCTGGGGCCAGCGCGCGCCGCTGCTCTACAGCCCAACCTACGGCAGTTCATCGCTGTATGAGTACAAAGGTCGTGGCCGCACCTTTGGTCTGAACTACGCCTTAACCTTCTGATAAAAAAAGCCCCTCAGCCTGAGCGATTGAGGGGCTAATCACTACACAAATCTGTTTTTAGATTTTGTTGTTCAGGACCAGCTGGCCGTTGTTGTCCAGCGGGATCTGGCTGCCGGGATCGTGATCCATGCGGATTTTCCCCTGCTGATCGCCTATCTTATAGGTCACATCGTAGCCGAGCATTTTATCGGATTTGTCATACACCGTTTTGCAGCGCTGCTGGGTGGTGGTGTAGGTATCGTTGTCCTGCATCGCGCCCTGGATCTGGTTGCCTGCATAGCCGCCGCCCAGCGCACCTACGACCGTCGCCACGCTGCGTCCGTGACCGCCGCCAAACTGGTGGCCAATCACCCCGCCCGCCACCGCGCCCAGCACCGAACCGGCGATGCGGTTTTCATCCTGTACCGGACGACGATGAGTCACCGTGACATTGCGGCATTCCTGACGCGGCGTTTTCACGGTTTCTTTAATCGGTGTACTGGAGACCACTTGCGCATACTGCGGGCCGCGATCCAACACGTTGAGACCAGCGACAGCTGCAACGCCCAGCGCGGCAGCCACGCCTATCCCTATACCCGCCAACATAGATTTATTCACGGGAGTTCCTCCTTTGTTGCTGTTGATACAATTTTGCAACCGGAGCCGGGAGGGCGCAAATCAGATAGCGGATGAAAAGTGCGAGAATTCGCTGCAAATCAAAGGGATTCAGAGGATTCCGAGCGGGATCTCTGCGGTTCCAGCAGAAGAGCCCGGAGGCGCCCTCAGAGCGCGCCTCCGGGTCGCGACAGCGATTAGTGCAGCTTCAGGCGCGGGCGAATGATGCGGTTGATGCGCCCAACCAGCATCATCAGGCCGGTCTTGAAGTAACCATGCAGAGCAATCTGGTGCATACGGTACAGGGAGATGTACACGAAGCGCGCAATGCGCCCTTCCACCATCATCGAACCGCGCATCAGGTTACCCATCAGGCTGCCGACGGTGGAGTAATTTGACAGCGACACCAGCGAGCCATGGTCTTTATAGGTGTATGCCTTCAGCGGTTTGCCTTTCATCTGCGCCAGGATGTTGTTCAGCGCGCAGGTAGCCATCTGGTGCGCCGCCTGGGCCCGCGGAGGCACAAAGCCGCCTTCCGGACGGGCGCAGGAGGCGCAGTCGCCGATGGCGAAAATATCCGCATCGCGGGTAGTCTGCAGCGTCGGCTCGACCACCAGCTGATTGATACGGTTGGTTTCGAGGCCGCCGATCTCTTTCATGAAATCTGGCGCTTTGATCCCCGCCGCCCAGACCATTAGATCCGCCTCAATATATTCGCCATCTTTAGTGTGCAGGCCGCCCGCATCCGCGCTGGTGACCATGGTCTGCGTCAGAACCCGTACGCCCAGCTTAGTCAGCTCATTATGCGCTGCCCCGGAAATGCGCGGCGGCAGCGCAGGCAGAATGCGCTCGCCTGCCTCGACCAGCGTGACGTTCAGCGCTTCGTTGGTCAGCCCTTTGTAGCCGTAGCTGTGCAGCTGTTTCACCGCATTGTGCAACTCAGCGGAGAGCTCCACGCCGGTGGCGCCGCCGCCGACGATGGCGATATTTACTTTACCGTTAGCGCCGAGGTTAGCAGAGTATTTAAGGAACAGGTTGAGCATTTCCTGATGGAAGCGACGCGCCTGGTGCGGGTTGTCGAGGAAAATGCAGTTCTCTTTTACGCCAGGGGTATTAAAGTCATTCGAGGTACTGCCCAACGCCATGACCAGCGTGTCGTACGGCAGTTTACGCTCAGCCACCAGCAGCTCGCCTTTTTCATTGCGCAGCTCGCCGAGGGTGATGGTTTTCCCTTCGCGGTTGATATCAACCACCGAGCCCAGCTGGAACTGGAAACCGTGGTTGCGGGCATGGGCCAGATAGCTCAGCGCATCAACGCCTTCATCCAGAGAACCGGTGGCCACTTCGTGCAGCAGCGGCTTCCACAGATGGCTGTGGTTACGGTCCACCAGAGTGATTTTCGCTTTCTTATGGCGCCCTAACTTTCTCCCCAGCTGAGTTGCCAGTTCCAGTCCGCCAGCGCCGCCACCCACAATTACGATTTTTTTCAATGGCGTAGTCATGTGTACCCCTAAAATTATTAACCAATTGTTAAATAAAAGGTATTGAAATAGCCTTTATTTAACAACAAGTTACGTTAATGAAACCATTCAGCACTGTCGAGAATACCATGAACGGTGCATTGGTCATACCAAAATTGATGTGCATCAAGTTTTGTCGCGTATTTTTTCAGCGAAACCAATAAGTGTAGACATGAAAAAACCCGCGTGGTGAACCCGACGCGGGTTTGGGAACAAGGGAAAAGCAGTTAGCCGAGGGTTTTAAACGCTTTCAGCCGCTGCAGATGCGGCGAGATATTTTTAAACTTATGGGTCTGCTCTTCATCCCAGATAATTTCATAATAGTGGTGCAGGAGATCGGCGGAACGCTGGCTGTCCAACGCCTCGTCCTGGCGGGAAAGCACCACCAGGCAGCGATCGCGGTTCTTCTCGCGGAAGTTGGTCACGCACTTGGTGGCGATGTCAGCATACTCTTCCGGTCGGTCGATTTTGCCTTCCATGTTCTCATGCGGAAACAGGTTTGGATTGAACACCGCCTGGCGGATATCGCACAGAAAACCAATCCGCTCCGCCCAGTAGCCGCCAAGGCCGACGCCGCAGATCAGCGGCCGGTCATCGGCAGTGAGCTGCAGCATTTTATCGACCTCTTTCAGCAAATGCTGCATATCGTGCTTGGGATGCCGCGTGCTGTAGCTAATCAACCGCACGTCCGGGTCGATAAACTGCAGCTGCATAACCTTCTCATGGTTACCGGGGCTGTTCGAGTCAAAACCGTGTAAATAGATAATCATCGCATCCTCACCAGACAACAACGCCCCGTAGAGCGTTACGCGGACTTCGCCTCTTGCCAGCGCGCATGAAGCTGCTCCAGCTGGGCACTCACCGTTTTCCAACGGGCTGAATCCCTTAACTCCTGACGGGAAAAGGAACCTTTATGATACAATTTCGTAACACGCTCTGCTTTGATCGGCGACAGGTTATCCAGCACACTGACCGCGCCTTTACGATTATTGCAGACGAGGATCATATCGCAACCGGCGTCGAGCGATGCCTGACCGCGTTCGGCATAGCTGCCCATGATCGCCGCCCCTTCCATCGACAGATCGTCGGAGAAAATCACCCCGTCAAAGCCCAGTTCGCCGCGCAGCACCGTTTTCAGCCAGTACGCCGAGCCGCTGGCCGGACGCGGATCGAGCTCCGGGTAAATCACATGCGCCGGCATAATGGCATCCAGACGCTGCTCGGCGATAAGGCTTTTGAACACCGCCATATCATGGTCGCGGATAACCGATGCCGCCCGCGGATCGAACGGCGTCTCTTTGTGCGAATCGGCAGTCACCGCCCCGTGACCCGGGAAGTGTTTGCCGGTGGTTTTCATGCCCGCGGCGTGCATCCCGTCAATGAAGTGACGCGCCATCGTCAGCGCTTTCTGTGGATCTTCATGATAAGAACGTTCGCCGATTGCGGCGCTGATATGGCCGACGTCCAGCACTGGCGCAAAACTAATATCGATATCCATGGCGATCATTTCGCTGGCCATCAGCCAGCCGGCTTCGGCGGCCAGTTTGCCCCCCTCTTCCATCCCCAGCAGCGCGGCGAAAGACTGGGCCGCCGGTAAACGGGTAAACCCTTCGCGGAAACGCTGAACCCGCCCCCCTTCCTGATCGACCGCCACCACCAGGTGGTTCCGGGAGGCGTCGCGGATCTGGCGCACCAGCTCGCGCAGCTGCGCCAGATCGTGATAATTTCGGGTAAAGAGGATCAACCCTCCCACCAGCGGATGCGCCAGAATTTCTCGCTCTTCCGCATCCAGCTCATACCCTTCGACATCCAACATCACTGGGCCCACACTGACCTCTCTTATCCTTTACGTTCGTTGTCTAACTGACACCATGTTTCATCTGCCAGCGTGATAAATTGCCGGTCCCCGCTCTGCCGCCAGCGCATTTCATACCAGCCCGCCATCAACAGCAGTACCCACGGGCGCCAGAGTACAACCTGCCGCCAAAGCAGCTGCGCGTCGATGGCCGCCCGCCGGGCATACGCTTCTACCAGCCGACGGCGCTCGCCAGGCGTGATCCACACCGCGGCCAGCTCCAGCGCGATATCGCCATCACCGGCATATTCCCAGTCGATCAGCCTCAGGCCGGACTCATTATGAATAATATTGCCGGCATGGACGTCCATGTGCAGCGGCGCCAGCCGCAGGGGACGGGGCTCGCCCTGGCGGCGCAGCCGCTGATGCCAGCGCAGCCAACGCGGCTTGCGCCGCGCCGGATCGCACCTCTGCCAGTACTGGGCCAGCAGTGGTGTAAGGCTAACCCGCCAGCCAAACCGCGGTTGCTGATGCAAATCATACAATAAGCCTGACAGCTGCGGGGAGGCCGGTAACTCGCTTTTCACCTCCCCTGCGCAATACTCCACCACCATCCAGCAGGGTGAGTAAAACAGCGGGGTTGGCGCCAGCCTGGCAGGCAGTCGGCGGAGTGCGTGATACTGACGGCGAAAATAGTAAGTGGCGGCAGACGGATCGTGCGGCTGACGCAGCACGTGCCGCCGGTCGCCGTCGCTGATAATCACACTGCCGCCGCTGAGGCCACTCTGGCTCAGCGAGGCGACAGGATGATAATGGGGAAAGAAGCGCGACAAGAGCTCGTCGCGCGTTAGCTTATTGTTGCTGAACAGCACCTTTACCTGACCAGATTATCTCACCGGTTTGCACCAGCATGAGCTGCATTTTCAGCTCAGGCGCGTTGACGTTGCCGGTGGCATTGGAGTAAAGCACATACTGCGCGCCCACGTTGCGGGCGATGCCCATGGCTTTGCTGCGGCTGCCAAGGCTGTCCTGCGGCGACAGGCCCAGCTGCT
Source organism: Klebsiella sp. KPN54798 (assembly GCF_021184225.1). Taxonomy (NCBI): domain Bacteria; kingdom Pseudomonadati; phylum Pseudomonadota; class Gammaproteobacteria; order Enterobacterales; family Enterobacteriaceae; genus Klebsiella; species Klebsiella sp. KPN54798. The sequence goes on from NZ_CP089234.1 coordinate 3,341,355, forward strand.
GCTTGGCGACCGCCAGCTGCTGCGCCGATACCAGGGTAAATTTGCCGTTACCGGCCAGCGCACTACGTAGCGCAGTGGTGGCTTCTCCAGCATTCAGCGAACCGTTGGTGCGGTTGTTCACGCTGTCAACCAGCAGAATACTGCCGGCATTGACCCCACTCGCCTGCAGCATCTGCCCCACCAGCGGCTGAACCGCGCCGTTCCAGTCATAATGACGCACGCGCGGCGCCGGCTGACCCGACTGCTGATCCTGATGCTCAATCGGCCCAGGCTGCGCCGGGACAGAGGGCACCGCCGGTACGGTCGGCACCGTGGGCTGCGGCTGCGCAGGCTGCTGCGGCTGCGGTTTGGCCTCTTCTACCGGCGCGGGCTGCTCCCGCAACCCCGCACAGCCTGCGAGGAATATCGCCAGTGCTGTGATTAACGCATAGCGACACATTTTCATCATTATAATTACCCCTTACAGATAAAGATAAAGGCGGGCCTTATGCGCCCCCAGGATATTGGCGCTGCCATATAACGTGACCGAGGAGCGGGCCGGTACCACGATGGTGCGCGGCGCGTCCAGCGGATGCATCTCCAGCCCTCGGGCGTCATACCAGAAAAAACGATAGTGCACGGTAACCGGCTGCTGGCGCTCGTTATATAGCGTTGAGGAGGCGGTAGCCTGAATCTCTGTCGCCACGACGGCAGGCTCGCTGGCGCTGATCCCCGCCGCCAGCACGCTCGACTCCATCACCAGCGCCTGCTGGTCAGAAACCGGGATCTCCGGGTGTGAACTACACCCGGCGAGTAGCCCCGCCGCCAGACACGCGCCCAAAAGGGTCCTGAGCATGACGTTAGCCTTTGTGCGCCAGCATCGGGCCAAGCGGACGACCGCCCAGCAGATGCATATGGATATGGTACACTTCCTGGCCGCCGTGGCGGTTGCAGTTGACGATCAACCGATAGCCATCGTCGGCAAGACCTTCATCGCGGGCGATCTTCGCCGCGACGGTCATCATCCGGCCCAGCGCCAGCTCATGTTCAGCGGTGACGTCATTTACGGTAGGAATCAGAACATTCGGGACAATCAGAATATGGGTGGGCGCCTGCGGGGAGATGTCGCGAAAAGCGGTCACAAGCTCATCCTGATAGACAATATCCGACGGGATCTCCCGGCGAATGATTTTGCTGAAAATCGTTTCTTCTGCCATGACTGATTCCTTATAAGTTTTATCCCGTGCGCTGGCCTGCTTCTGCAGATAAACGCGGACGCACAGGTTCCGCTAAGAGTATGAGCGACATTCTCCCTCTCTTTCAACCTGAAAGCTCTTTTTCTTATTCAACTATAGACTTAGCTGCTGAGGGAATAAGCATATGGCGGACTGTTTTCAGGGTTATCGCTTGTGGGGCACCGACTTTAGCGCATAAAAAAGGCAGCCAGTTGGCTGCCTTAGTCTCCCCGATACTACGTCTTAACTGTTACGGATGTACTCATCCATTTCAGTTTTCAGGTTATCGGACTTGGTACCGAAGATGGCCTGTACGCCAGAACCTGCCACTACCACGCCAGCGGCGCCCAGTTTTTTCAGGCCAGCCTGGTCAACTTTCGCTACATCCGCCACGCTAACACGCAGACGAGTAATACATGCGTCGAGGTTGGTGATGTTCTCTTTACCGCCGAAAGCGGCGACCAGAGCCGGAGCCATCTCGCTGGTGGCGCCAGCTTTGCTCTCTTCGGTGGTGTCTTCACGACCCGGTGTTTTCAGATCCAGGGCTTTAATCAGCACACGGAAAATGACGTAGTACACGATCGCATAGCAGATACCAACAATCGGGAACAGCCACAGTTTGCTGCTGTTACCGGACAGCACGATAAAGTCGATCAGGCCGTGAGAGAACGAGGTACCGTCACGCATACCCAGCAGGATACAGATCGGGAACGCCAGGCCCGCCAGAATGGCATGGATAACGTACAGGATCGGCGCCACGAACATGAACGAGAACTCGATCGGCTCGGTGATACCGGTCAGGAACGAGGTCAGCGCGGCGGAGATCATGATGCCGCCCACTTTGGCGCGGTTTTCCGGTTTAGCAGAGTGCCAAATAGCGATAGCCGCTGCCGGCAGACCATACATTTTGAACAGGAAGCCGCCAGACAGTTTGCCCGCCGTCGGGTCGCCTGCCATGTAGCGCGGGATATCGCCGTGGAACACCTGACCAGCCGCGTTGGTGTATTCGCCGATCTGCATCTGGAAAGGAACGTTCCAGATGTGATGCAGACCAAACGGCACCAGGCAACGTTCGATGAAACCGTAGATACCAAACGCCACCACTGGGTTCTGATAAGCAGCCCACTGGGAGAAGGTTTGGATCGCGGAGCCGATCGGCGGCCAAATGAAGGAGAGGATCACGCCGGTGAAGATAGCGGCCAGACCAGAGATAATCGGCACAAAACGCTTGCCCGCAAAGAAGCCGAGATATTCTGGCAGCTTGATGCGATAGAAGCGGTTGAACATGTAGGCGGCGATAGCACCGGAGATAATACCGCCAAGCACGCCGGTATCAGCAAGGTGTTTTGCCGCAATCTCGTCAGCAGGTAAATGCAGCACCAGCGGCGCAACAACCGCCATGGTTTTCACCATGATGCCGTAAGCCACGACTGCAGCCAGTGCGGATACACCGTCGTTATTGGTGAAGCCTAGGGCCACACCGATAGCGAAGATCAGCGGCATATTGGCGAAAACTGAACCGCCTGCTTCTGCCATAACGTGGGAGACCACGGCTGGCAGCCAGCTGAAGTTAGCGGAACCGACGCCCAGCAGGATACCTGCGATAGGCAGTACGGATACCGGCAGCATCAGCGATTTACCGACCTTCTGCAGGTTAGCAAATGCATTCTTAAACATAATTGAGAGTGCTCCTGAGTATTTGGTACTTTTTTACGCTTTCACGCATTGGCCCGGGGGGAGAACCGTGCCGTGGACAGGACATCTAAGCGCCCTTTATTTATTACACAGAGTAAAATAATTAACGGGATGATTGTTTGACGGCTATCACGTTTCAATCAGCCTTCCGGTAAAAATTTACATCAACTTACATAAATTGTATCCAGATGTTGCTAAAAAACCTTCACCGCCACTTTTGTGGCGGTGAACTTTACTCGCTTTGGCTATTAATTACGAGCCTTAAAATAATAAGCAGATCAAGCAGGTTGCAAACGGGCGGGGTCGATGTGGAACAGGGTGGCAAAATTGTCGGTGGTCTGCTGAGCCAGCTGCTCAAGCGACACCCCCTTCAGTACCGCCATATACTCGGCAACGTCACGGACCAGCGCCGGCTGGTTCTCTTTGCCGCGGTGGGGGACCGGCGCCAGGTACGGCGAATCGGTTTCAACCAGCAGGCGATCCAGCGGCACGTAGCGCGCCGCATCACGCAGCTGCTCGGCGTTACGAAAAGTGACGATACCGGAAAACGAGATATAGAACCCCATATCGAGCAGCTTGCCCGCTGTCTCCCTGTCCTCAGTGAAACAGTGTAGTACGCCACCGCAATCCGTCACCTTTTCTTCGCGCAAAATAGCCAGAGTATCGGCACGCGCGTCACGGGTATGGACGATCACCGGCTTATTGAGCTCACGGCCGATACGAATGTGGTCGCGGAACGAGCTTTGCTGTTGGGCTTTAGTTTCCGGGGTATAAAAATAATCCAGACCGGTCTCCCCCATCGCCACGACGCCCTCTTCCGCTGCCAGCGCGCGCAGGGTCTCTACCTCCCAGGGCTCGTCCTGGTTTAATGGGTGTACGCCACAGGAGAAGACGACGTTGTCACGCGTCCCCACCAGTTCGCGCATACTGCGGTAGCCAGGCAGCGTCGTGGCGACGGCGAGGCAATATTTCACATCGCGTGCGGCCGCTTTTGCCAGCACGTCGTCGACGTTTTTGTGTAGAGTTTGATAATCCAGACCATCAAGATGGCAGTGGGAGTCGACTAAAAACATAATGTCTCACTCAGAGGTGGGAGACGGGTAAACCCGTCCCGGGTTGCAGGTAATGTTCCCAGCGCAGCAGGCGCTCGGTAAGCAGCAGTTCGCGGTTGACACCGATAACGTTGAGCAATTGCTCGCGGCAGGTACAGACGTCATGGGCAATCGCCTGCAGCCGGGCGGCGGGCAGGCTGTGCGCCAGCTGCTCCAGCAGCGGCCAGACGTCAGGGTTACTCACCAGGGTAATCCCCTGCTGTCGTTTTTGCGCATCGACCAGCAGCGACGCCAGCCAGTGCAGGCGAACCGCCGCCTGTTCATGATTGAGTATCGGCAGCAGCGCCAGCCAGTCACCGCTCGCCAGGGTAGCCGCCAGCGCCTGACACAACTGCTGCCGCGCCGTCCACAGCGGTTCCTGTAACAGTTCGAGCGCCGCAGCCGGCGCGCTGGCGCACAGGCGTAACGCGGTCAACAATGACTCCTGCGGCAGGCTCACCTCACGCTCCAGCCAGGCCAGAGCATAAGGCTCAGACGGCGGCGCCAGATGATGCAGGCGACAGCGGCTGCGCAGAGTGGTCAGCAGACGCGCCGGCTCCTCGCAGGCGAGGAAGAACCAGGTATTCTCCGGGGGCTCCTCCAGCGTTTTCAGCAACGCGTTGGCGGCGGCATCGGTCAGCAAGGCAGCATCGCTAATCCAGACCACTTTTGCCCCACCAAGGCGCGCATGTTCATAGAGCTTTTCATTGACATCGCGCACCGCGTCAATACCCAGCGCGCTCTTGCCCTTCTCGGGGCTGAGCGCATAGTAATCGGGGTGCGTGCCGGCCTGCATCAGCTGACAGCTATGGCAGTGGCCGCAGCTTTTATGTCCTTCGGGCTGGCGGCACATCAGGAAGCGGCACAGCGCGTAAATCAACGCCTCACCGCCCATCCCGTTCAGGGACTGTAACAGTAAGGCGTGGTGGCCTCGTCCGGCCTGATAGCTACCGACCAGTTGCTCGAACGAGGGGCGCAGCCACGGATACCATTTCATGCCGCTTGCTCCGCCATCCACTGGGCGATCGTGGCGCGAATGTCGCGCGCCACGGCATCCAGCGGCTGAGTTGCGTCAACCGTGCGGATAGAAGGATCGGCGGCGGCCAGCTCAAGATAGCGCGCGCGGGTACGGTTGAAAAAGTTCATGGACTCCTGCTCAATGCGATCCAGCTCGCCGCGGGCCCGGGCGCGCTGCAGCCCCACTTCCGGCGTGACGTCGAGATACAGCGTCAGATTGGGGCGAAAATCACCGAGTACCGCATCGCGCAGCGTCGCCAGCATCGTGCGGTCAATTCCCCGGCCGCCGCCCTGATAGGCCTGCGTCGACAGATCGTGACGATCGCCGATCACCCACTGGCCGCGGGCCAGCGCGGGCTTAATCACGGTCTCCACCAACTGGACGCGCGCCGCGTAAAACATCAGCACTTCCGCTTTATCGTTAATCACTTCATCGCCCGTGGACTGGATATCCAGCACCAGGCTACGCAGTTTTTCGGCAAGGATTGTGCCCCCCGGCTCGCGGGTAAACACCATATCGTGAATACCCGCCGACTGCAGCGTCTCCACCACCAGTTGACGTGCGGTGGTCTTCCCGGCGCCCTCCAGCCCCTCGATGACGATATAGTTACTGCGCATTTTTTTCCTTAAGTACTTTCAGATAATCCTGCACCGCACGGTTATGACTGACCAGGTTTGTGGTAAACGTATGGCCCCCTTTCCCGTCGGCGACGAAATAAAGATATGGCGTTTTCGCCGGATGGGCGGCTGCCTTCAGCGAGGCCTCGCCCGGCACCGCGATAGGGCCTGGCGGCAAACCGCTGATGGTATAAGTATTGTATGCGGTCGGCGTCTCGAGATCCTTACGCGTTAACTTACCAGTATATCCTGCGCCCATCCCGTAGATTACGGTCGGATCGGTCTGCAAGCGCATACCGATGCGCAGGCGGTTGATAAATACCGACGCGACGCGGTCGCGCTCTTCCGCTACCGCGGTCTCTTTTTCAATAATCGAGGCCATGGTCAACAGCTGGTTCTGATCGGCATAGGGCAGATTCTCCATCCGTCCTTCCCAGACCTTCGCCACTTCGGCGACCATTTTCTGATGCGCGCGCTTGAGGATGGCGATATCGCTGGTGTTGGCGGTGTACATCCAGGTATCCGGCCAGAACCAGCCCTCTACCCAGTCGGCATGCTCAAGACCTAATGCCTTAGCCACCGTCGCGTAGCTATCGTCTTCAAGCGTGTGCTTCACGTACGGGGCATCGCGCAGCTGGCGCAGGTAGTCGCTGACGCGCATGCCTTCGACAAAGCGCAGCGGAAACTGCGCCTCTTTGCCGCTGGCCAGCAGCTGCAACATCTCGCGCACCGTCATTTGCGGCGTGAAGCGATAGGTCCCGGCCTTGAAGTGAGACAGCTCAGGTTCCACCCGCAGCAGCCACTGGAAAACGCGCGGGCGATTGATCACCTTCTCGCGATAGAGATCCTGGCCCAGCGCCAGCCGGCCGGTGCCGGCTTCGAGGGTAAAGATGGTCTCTTCCTTAATCAGCAGCTTGCTGTCCGCCAGCTGGCGTACCTTCCACATGCCTGCCGCCGCGGCGATGCCCAACAGCACGACCAGCAACAGGATAAAACGTAACATTTTCTTCATACTAACCAGACAGCTCACACAAAGGGGCTAAAAAATGGTAAAGCTCACGCGAGGACCAGGTGGTCTCCTCCCAGCGGCGAACCGGCACCAGCGGCATCAGCGCATTGCAGATCAGCACTTCATCGGCCTCCCGCAATGTCTCGGGACGCGCTGTCACTTCGACAACGCGAAACGTCGATGGTGCCAGCTGCGCGATACAGCGCTGCCGCATAATGCCGTTGACCCCGGCATAATCGAGTCCCGGAGTAAATACATCACGTCCCTGACGCCAGAATAAATTCGCGGCACAGCATTCCGTAAGCCACCCGTCACTGTCAAGGACCAGCGCCTCATCGGCGTCCGTCTGCTCAAGATGAGAGCGGATCAGTACCTGCTCAAGGCGATTAAGGTGCTTCAGGCCGGCAAGCCAGGAGTTGCGCCCCAGGGGCACCGGACTCTGGGTCAGAGTAATGCCCTCCTCCCGCCAGCGCGCATAATGCGCCGGGTATGGAGAGAAGCTGAGAATGCGAGTGGGCGACACGCAGCCTGCCGTACTGTATCCCCTTCCCCCAACGCCGCGGGTGAGAGTCACCTTGAGCACGCCCTGCGCGTGCGGCCGAGCCAGACGCTGCATCTCTTCGCTCAGCGTCAGCCAGTCGTTAAATGGGATATGTAATTTTTCACAGGTTGTCTGTAAACGCTGCAGATGGGCGTCCAGTAGCGCAACCTGCCCTTGCTGGATGCGGGCGGTGGTAAAACAGCCGTCGCCAAACTGGATGGCGCGATCGTTCGCTGCCAACGTGTCCTGTACAACGCCGTTTATCAAGAACATAAAGGACTCCTTTTCACTGGTCGGTCAGTGTGTCAGGACCCAGAGCAGAGAACAAGGGGAGAAAGCTGAATAAAAAAGGCCCGACGAACGGGCCTTTTGTTAAAGCAGTGCCGGGGCAAGCCCTGTCACACTTTTTTGAAGATCAGCGAACCGTTAGTGCCGCCAAAGCCGAAGGAGTTGCACAGGGTGTACTCCATACCGGAAACCTGACGCGCTTCGTGTGGAACGAAGTCGAGGTCGCAGCCTTCATCCGGGTTGTCGAGGTTGATCGTCGGCGGAACCGCCTGATCGCGCAACGCCAGGATAGAGTAAATCGACTCTACCGCCCCTGCCGCACCCAGCAGATGGCCGGTCATGGATTTGGTAGAGCTCACCAGTACGCGGCTCGCCGCATCACCGAAGACAGACTTAACCGCCTGCGCTTCCGCTTTATCGCCGGCCGGCGTCGAGGTGCCGTGGGCGTTGACGTAGCCGATCTGGCCTGGTTCGATGCCCGCATCGCGAATAGCATTCACCATTGCCAGCGCGGCGCCCGCGCCATCTTCCGGCGGTGACGTCATGTGGTAAGCATCGCTGCTCATGCCGAAGCCAACGATCTCGGCGTAGATTTTGGCGCCGCGTTTTTTGGCATGCTCGTACTCTTCCAGCACCACCATACCCGCGCCGTCGCCCAGCACGAAGCCGTCACGATCTTTATCCCACGGACGGCTCGCCGCCTGCGGGTTGTCATTGCGCGTGGAGAGCGCACGCGCCGCGCCGAAGCCGCCCACGCCAAGCGGGGTGCTGGCTTTTTCCGCGCCGCCTGCCACCATCGCATCGGCATCGCCATAGGCGATGATGCGCGCGGCCTGGCCGATGTTGTGCACGCCTGAAGTACACGCGGTCGCGATAGAGATACTTGGCCCACGCAGACCAAACATGATGGTCAGATGGCCGGCCACCATGTTAACAATTGTGGAAGGAACGAAGAATGGGCTGATCTTGCGCGGTCCGCCGTTAACCAGCGAACTGTGGTTTTCTTCGATCAAGCCGAGACCGCCGATACCGGAGCCGATAGCGGCGCCAATACGGGTTGCATTCTCTTCCGTCACTTCAAGGCCAGAATCCTGCATGGCCTGAACGCCAGCGACAATTCCATATTGAATGAAGGCATCCATCTTGCGCTGTTCTTTGCGCGAGATAATGTCATCACAGTTAAAATCCTTTACTAAGCCAGCAAATTTCGTTGCATAGGCGCTAGTATCGAAATGGTCGATCAGGCTGATGCCACTCTGACCGGCAAGGAGAGCTTTCCAGGTAGACTCTACGGTATTGCCGACAGGAGACAACATGCCCAGTCCGGTCACAACTACACGACGCTTAGACACGTTTGTCCTCCAGGGAGGGAAAATAGATTCTTGTGGGACAATAAAAAGATAAAACTCAGGCGGTCGAATGACCGCCTGGAGATGTTCACTTACGCCTGGTGGCCGTTGATGTAATCAATGGCAGCCTGAACGGTGGTGATTTTCTCAGCTTCTTCGTCCGGAATCTCAGTATCAAACTCTTCTTCCAGAGCCATTACCAGCTCAACGGTGTCAAGAGAATCAGCGCCCAGGTCTTCAACGAAGGAAGCATTGTTGGTAACTTCTTCCTGCTTAACGCCCAGCTGCTCGCCGATAATTTTCTTAACGCGTTCTTCGATAGTGCTCATACTCTTAAATTTCCTATCAAAACTCGCTTTCGCGATGGTTTTCGTAGTGTATAAAATGTTGAAAAATTTGCAACTAAATCCCGGCAGGTCTTACCACGATTTTGCGCTATTTTGAGGCCGTTTGCCCTAAGAACGCAAATCTTTTCGCACAAAACCGCACAGAGAACCGTGCGAAGTGCGCGGTTCCTGAACGTTTTGCACAAATCTCGGTCAGACCATGTACATTCCGCCGTTGACGTGCAGCGTTTCACCAGTGATGTAACTTGCTTCGTCAGAGGCTAAAAATGCAACCGCGCTGGCGATTTCATTTGGGGTGCCAAGGCGCCCCGCAGGAACTGCCGCCAGCGTACCCGCACGCTGCTCATCGGTCAGCGCACGCGTCATGTCCGTTTCAATAAAGCCCGGAGCAACAACGTTTACAGTAATACCGCGGGACGCAACTTCACGCGCCAGTGATTTACTGAAGCCGATCAGACCCGCTTTCGCCGCGGCGTAGTTGGCCTGACCCGCATTTCCCATGGTACCAACCACAGAACCGATAGTGATAATACGTCCATGACGCTTTTTCATCATAGCGCGCATTACCGCTTTTGACAGACGGAAAACCGATGACAGGTTGGTTTCGATAATATCGTTCCACTCGTCATCTTTCATGCGCATTAACAGATTGTCGCGAGTGATCCCGGCATTATTCACCAGGATATCCACTTCGCCAAACTCTGCGCGCACATTTTCCAGAACAGATTCAATAGATGCCGGGTCGGTCACATTCAACATCAGACCTTTACCATTGGCGCCTAAATAGTCGCTGATCGCCTGCGCGCCGCTTTCGCTGGTCGCAGTACCGATAACTTTCGCGCCACGGGCGACGAGCGTTTCAGCGATAGCACGGCCAATACCGCGGCTTGCACCGGTAACCAGCGCGATTTTTCCTTCAAAACTCATGGTTTTCCTCTTTTATTGCTCAAGCGCCGCAGACATCGCCGCCGGCTCGTTAAGCGCGGAAGCGGTCAGGGTGTCAACAATACGTTTGGTCAGGCCGGTGAGGACTTTACCCGGGCCAACCTCATACAGATGCGATACGCCCTCGGCAGCCATAAACTCAACGGTTTTGGTCCACTGCACCGGGCTGTACAGCTGGCGCACCAGCGCGTCGCGAATGGCGTCCGGCGCGGTTTCGCACTTCACGTCGACGTTATTCACCACCGGAATCGTCGGCGCGTTGAAGGTGATCTTCTGCAGCTCTACCGCCAGTTTTTCTGCGGCTGGCTTCATCAGCGCGCAGTGGGACGGCACGCTCACCGGCAGCGGCAGCGCGCGTTTGGCGCCGGCGGCTTTACAGGCGGCGCCAGCGCGTTCAACGGCCTCTTTGTGCCCGGCGATAACCACCTGGCCCGGAGAATTGTAGTTCACCGGAGAGACCACCTGCCCTTCGGCAGACTCTTCACAGGCTTTGGCGATAGCGGCGTCGTCCAGACCGATAATAGCGGACATGGCGCCGGTACCTTCCGGTACGGCTTCCTGCATGAATTTACCACGCAGCTCAACCAGGCGAACGGCATCAGCGAAACCGATAACGCCCGCGCATACCAGCGCGGAGTATTCGCCGAGGCTGTGACCCGCCAGCAGCGCTGGCGCTTTGCCGCCCTGCTGTTGCCAGACGCGGTACAGCGCCACGGAGGCGGCGAGCAGCGCCGGTTGAGTCTGCCAGGTCTTATTCAGTTCTTCTGCCGGGCCCTGTTGCGTCAGCGCCCACAGATCGTAACCCAACGCTGCGGAAGCTTCACCGAAGGTCTCTTCAATGACCGGCCAGGCGGCAGCCATTTCGGCCAGCATGCCTACGGCCTGAGAGCCCTGCCCCGGGAACACAAATGCGAATTGCGTCATGTTTAAATCCTTATACTAAAAACGAACCAGCGCGGAACCCCAGGTGAAACCGCCACCAAAGGCTTCCAGCAAAATCAGCTGACCGCGCTGAATACGGCCATCGCGGACGGCCTCATCCAGCGCGCAAGGGACTGACGCCGCGGAGGTGTTGCCATGGCGGTCGAGGGTCACAACGACGTTATCCATCGACATACCCAGTTTCTTCGCCGTCGCGCTGATAATACGCAGGTTAGCCTGATGCGGCACCAGCCAGTCCAGCGCTGAACGTTCAAGATTATTCGCTGCCAGCGTCTCATCAACGATGTGCGCCAGCTCGGTGACCGCCACTTTGAAGACTTCGTTGCCGGCCATCGTCAGATAGATCGGGTTTTCCGGATCGACGCGATCGGCGTTCGGCAGGGTCAGCAGTTCGCCATAGCTGCCGTCGGCATGCAGATGCGTCGAGATAATGCCCGGCTCTTCGGAGGCGCCCAGCACAACCGCGCCGGCGCCGTCGCCGAAAATAATAATCGTTCCGCGATCCGCCGGATCGCAGGTGCGCGCCAGCACATCGGCGCCAACAACCAGCGCATAATCTACCGCGCCGTTCTTCACATACTGATCGGCGACGCTTAGCGCATAGGTGAAACCGGCGCAGGCGGCGGCGACATCAAACGCCGGGCAACCCTTAACGCCCAGCATTGACTGGATCTGGCATGCAGAACTCGGAAACGCGTGCGTGCCGGAGGTGGTCGCAACGATAATCAGACCAATTTGCTCCGCGGACACGCCCGCCATCGCCAGCGCCTGCTTTGCGGCTTCAAAGCCCATCGTAGCAACTGTTTCATGCGCTGCGGCAATACGACGCTCACGGATACCTGTGCGGGTGACAATCCACTCGTCAGAGGTTTCTACCATTTTTTCCAGGTCGGCGTTTGTACGCACTTGCTCGGGCAGATAGCTGCCGGTACCAATAATCTTCGTATACATGTACGCTCAGTCACTCTTGGGTGATATACCCGCCTCGTTCAACCGCCGCGGCGTCAATCGTGGCCATTCGTCCCGCTTTGCTGTCGGGCGTTCACGTCACTGTCGCTTTCCGGCAGCTCGAAACCAGCTGGGTATAAAGATTCCAGGCGCGCGGCGATCCGCTGAGGGATCTGCCGCTGCACCGCCTGCACTGCCTGCTCTATCGCGACGCTAAAGGCGCGTTGATTGGCAGCACCATGACTCTTGATCACGGAACCGCGCAATCCTAACAGACAGGCGCCATTATACTGGTCGGGGTTGAGGTGACTGAATCGCCTCGCCAGGCTTTTTTGTAACCAACGTTTTAGTAACAGCAGCCACCACGACCGTTTTTTGCCCTCTCCCTGAGATTTCAGCAGTGAAAGGAACATTCTGACAACACCTTCCATGGTTTTTAATGTGACGTTGCCCGTGAATCCATCACAAACCAGCACATCGGTTTTTCCGGTCAACAGTTCATTGGCTTCAAGATAGCCGATGTAGTTGAGGGAAGGCAGCGTTTTGAGCACTGCGGCAGCATCGCGGATGCTGCCGAGGCCTTTCATCTCTTCTTCGCCGATATTCAACAAAGCGACGCGGGGGTTGGCAATGCCGACCACTTCTTCCGCCAGCACCGCGCCCATTACCGCGAACTGCACCAGCATCGTGCTGTCGCAATCGACGTTGGCGCCGAGATCCAGCACCACGGTTTTGCCCTTCTGCTGGTGCGGTAAAACCGTCACCAGCGCCGGCCGCTCAATACCTTCGATCGGTTTGAGCAGCAGTTTCGCCAGCCCCATCAGCGCGCCGGTGTTGCCAGCGCTGACGCAGGCTTGCGCCCGCCCTTCTTTCACAAGCTCCAGCGCCACGCGCATTGAGCTTCCGCGACTGCTGCGGATAGCCTGCGCGGGTCGCGCATCACTGGCAATAACTGACTGCGCAGGAATAATCTGCAGACGCGAACGTTGTTCGAAGTCAGCTTTGGCGAGTAATGGCGTGATGGCGTCGGGATCGCCGACTAAAAGAAGTGTGAGTTGCGAATTAGAGTTCAGTGCCTGCAGTGCTGCAGGCACCGTCACGGATGGGCCGAAATCGCCCCCCATGACATCTAACGCCAGGGTTAGACGTGTCAAGGTATCGTCGCTGCCCGGTTCGGTGATTCCCCAGTTGCCCGGGGAGTCCTCACTAAGCTTCATCACGCTGGCACCCGCGAATATTCACGCTGCAGACGCAACAATCCGGGCATAAATGCCCCCAGCGACCGGGTTAACCGAGTTTCCAGGGACGCACACGCCCGCCATGGCCTGCAACGGGAAATCCTGCGAGTATCGCGTGATTACTTAGCGATAACCTTGCGACCGCGGTAGAAACCGTCGGCAGTGATGTGGTGACGCAGGTGTTTCTCACCAGAAGTTTTGTCTACAGACAGGCTGGTGACTGCGGTCAGCGCGTCATGGGAACGACGCATGCCACGTTTGGAACGGGTTGGTTTATTCTGTTGTACGGCCATGGACCTTACTCCTCAATTACTTACGCTTTAAGCTGGCTAATACGGCAAATGGGTTTGGTTTTTGTGCCTCTTCAGGCAGTTCGCCAAAGACCATGTCCGCGTCGGACACTTCACAGTGTTCAGAATCATGCACCGGAACTACGGGCAGGGAGAGGATAATTTCATCCTCGACCATTGCCTGCAGGTCGATTTCACCGAATTCGTTAACCTCAATCGGCTCATACGCTTCCGGTAGTGCTTCGGCCTGTTCGTCATTTCTGACGGGGCTAAAACAATACGTGGTGTGGACGTGATGGGAGAACGGTTTCCCGCAACGCTGGCATTCGAGAGTTACCGTTACCTTTGCATCGCCAGTAATAACGGCGAGACGCTGGTTATCGATAGCGAACGACATGCTGCATTCCACATCGCTGTCCACGCTGACTACAGAATCGGTTACACGTTCAACCTGATCGCGGGCATAGATGCCTTCGTAATCAAGGCGTTTTTGAGCCGTGCGTACCGGATCAAGAGTCAGGGGTAATTTTACCTTTTGCATAGGGCGCGCATATTAACTTTGTAATGTCATAGAGTCAAAGAAAAAGGCAGCCTCAGGTTGCCTTTTGCCATTTATTCGCACACATTGCGGCGCATAGTTTAAGATGATGCTCTGCGAAGCGCTATATGTGGATGAAAAAATATGTCTGATCTTATCCTCGCGTCAACCTCTCCCTGGCGGCGCATGCTGCTGGAAAAACTGGGTTTACCGTTTGAATGTGCCGCGCCTGACGTCGACGAAACGCCCCGGCCTGATGAATCCGCACGTCAGCTTGTCACCCGGCTGGCGCAGGCCAAAGCGCAAAGTCTGGCCACGCGCTTCCCTAATCACCTTATTATAGGCTCCGATCAGGTTTGCGTGCTGGACGGTGAAATCACCGGCAAACCGCACACCGAGGAAAATGCCCGCAGGCAGTTAAGAAAGGCCAGCGGGTCAATCATTACCTTTTATACCGGACTGGCGCTGTACAACTCTGCCAGCGGCCATCTGCAAACCGAATGCGAACCCTTTGACGTTCACTTTCGCCATCTCAGTGATAAAGAGATAGAAGGCTATGTGCGCAAAGAGAACCCGCTGCAGTGCGCCGGGAGTTTCAAGAGCGAAGGATTGGGCATTACGCTGTTCGAACGGCTGGAAGGCCGCGACCCGAACACCCTGGTCGGTTTACCCTTAATCGCGCTCAGTCAGATGTTGCGCCGTGAAAACTACAACCCGCTGTTAGGCTGAGGCAAAAAAAACGGCGGAACTGATTCCGCCGTTGCGCTTATTTGCTCTTCCGTAGCACCTGTAAACAGTGCTTCAGCTGGTTGTCCAGCGGCGCCTCAACGCGCATCACCTCCCCGCTCCCCGGGTGGGTAAACTTCAGCGCCGCCGCGTGCAGGAACAGGCGGTTTAAGCCGGTAGCGGACAGCTGCTTGTCGAACTCGCGGTCGCCATAGCGGTCGTCAAATGCGATAGGATGGCCGGCATACTGCGTATGAACGCGGATCTGATGCGTGCGGCCGGTGACCGGGCTGCAGCGCACCAGCGTGGCGAATTCGTAACGCTCTTCCACTTTAAAGCGCGTCTCCGACGGCTTGCCTTCCTGACTCACGCGAACGATGCGCTCCCCGCTCTGCAGAATATTCTTCAACAGCGGGGCCTGGACCACTTTGGTATGCGACTGCCACTGGCCGCGCACCAGCGCCAGATAATCTTTCTGCATGCCTTTATCGCGCAGTTGCTCGTGCAGCGAACGCAGCGCTGAGCGCTTTTTCGCCACCAGCAGCACGCCGGAGGTATCCCGGTCGAGACGATGCACCAGCTCAAGGAAGCGCGCCTCCGGGCGCAGGGCGCGCAGCCCTTCAATCACGCCGAAGCTCAGGCCGCTGCCGCCGTGTACCGCAGTACCAGAAGGCTTATTGAGCACCAGAATATGATCGTCTTCATAGAGGATCACCTCAGAGAGCGCGGCCACTTTCTGCAGGTGCGGCGATACCGCCTCTTCTTCACGCTCCGCCACGCGTACCGGCGGGATACGGACTTCATCGCCCGCTTCCAGCTTATACTCCGGCTTCACGCGCTTTTTGTTTACCCGCACCTCGCCTTTACGCAGGATGCGATAAATCATGCTCTTCGGTACGCCTTTCAATTGCGTACGCAAAAAGTTGTCGATACGTTGCCCCGCTTCATCAGCAGCAATGGCAACCATTTTTACGGTTGGGGTCTCAGTTTTCATGGTGCGCGATTCTAAATAGCCGGACGCATTAGCGCCACTCATTTTTATATGCTTATATTTATCATTATCCTGTTTTCACGGTTTACCTGACCGCCATTTTGTTTGTTATTAGAACAATCTGTATGGGCAGGTGATAAAACTGTGAGTAACCGGGTGATAAAAGGTGAAAGTCAACTTGCTATAACAAGGTTAGCAATGGAATAATGAGACCGTTTTCCGTATTGCATCTTGTTAGAACAAGACATTAGCGGAATGACCAATTTTGTCTGACCGATCGCCCACGCAGCAATGGCGTAAGACGTTGTGATCTTTCAGACAGTTAGCGGGCTGCGGGTTGCAGTCCTTACCGGTACAGGCTCTATGGATTTCAAGTCGCAGGAAGGCGTCAACTCCGGGACTCCCGGGAGCTCATCTGGATCGCCAGATCGAGGTGAGCAGGTTAAGCCACCATGCCTGCAACGCGAAAGACGACGAGTATAAATGGAATATTCTCTGGTGATACATCCCAGGCTGTTCCCCTGAATAATTGCGCTGTGTTTCCGTTTGAAACACAGGCGACCGACACTCTGCGCCTCTTAAGCGCGCGACAACCGTGAGGTTGGCGACGTGAACCAGACACGAGGCCATCGGTTTTCCCCCGGAAAGGCATTACTCTGCCCGCAGCTTAGTCGTCAATGTAAGAATAATGAGTAAGTTACGATGAAAAGAATGTTAATCAACGCAACTCAGCAGGAAGAGTTGCGCGTCGCCCTTGTTGATGGGCAGCGCCTGTACGACCTGGATATCGAAAGCCCCGGGCACGAACAGAAAAAAGCGAACATCTACAAAGGCAAAATCACCCGCATTGAACCCAGCCTTGAAGCCGCGTTTGTTGATTACGGCGCCGAGCGTCATGGTTTCCTCCCCCTCAAAGAAATCGCCCGCGAATACTTCCCCGCCAACTACAATGCGCATGGTCGTCCTAATATCAAAGACGTACTGCGGGAAGGTCAGGAAGTTATCGTGCAGATTGATAAAGAAGAACGCGGCAACAAAGGCGCTGCGCTCACCACCTTTATCAGCCTCGCGGGCAGCTATCTGGTACTGATGCCGAACAACCCGCGCGCCGGGGGAATTTCCCGCCGTATCGAGGGCGACGACCGTACCGAACTGAAAGAAGCGCTGGCGAGCCTGGAGCTTCCGGACGGCATGGGCCTGATCGTTCGCACCGCTGGCGTCGGCAAATCCGCCGAAGCCCTGCAGTGGGACCTGAGCTTCCGCCT
The DNA here is from genome assembly GCF_021184225.1 of Klebsiella sp. KPN54798. Classification (NCBI taxonomy): domain Bacteria; kingdom Pseudomonadati; phylum Pseudomonadota; class Gammaproteobacteria; order Enterobacterales; family Enterobacteriaceae; genus Klebsiella; species Klebsiella sp. KPN54798. Next base: position 3,358,407 of record NZ_CP089234.1, read on the forward strand.
GAAGCACTGGGAAGCGATTCAGAAAGCCGCGGAAAGCCGTCCGGCGCCGTTCCTGATCCACCAGGAAAGCAACGTCATTGTCCGCGCCTTCCGTGACTACCTGCGCCAGGACATCGGCGAAATCCTGATCGATAACCCGAAAGTGCTTGAGCTGGCGCGCCAGCATATCGCCGCGCTGGGTCGTCCGGATTTCAGCAGCAAAATAAAACTGTACACCGGTGAAATCCCGCTGTTCAGCCATTATCAGATCGAATCGCAAATTGAGTCCGCCTTCCAGCGCGAAGTGCGCCTGCCTTCCGGCGGGTCTATCGTTATCGATAGCACCGAAGCGCTGACCGCGATCGATATCAACTCCGCCCGCGCCACCCGCGGCGGCGATATCGAAGAGACAGCCTTCAATACCAACCTCGAAGCGGCTGACGAAATTGCCCGCCAGCTGCGTCTGCGCGACCTCGGCGGCCTGATCGTTATCGACTTCATCGATATGACCCCGGTTCGCCACCAGCGCGCCGTGGAGAATCGTCTGCGCGAAGCCGTCCGTCAGGACCGTGCGCGCATTCAGATCAGCCATATTTCGCGCTTCGGCCTGCTGGAGATGTCCCGTCAGCGCCTGAGCCCGTCGCTGGGCGAGTCCAGCCACCACGTCTGCCCGCGCTGCTCCGGCACCGGCACCGTGCGTGATAACGAATCGCTGTCGCTCTCTATTCTGCGTCTGATCGAAGAAGAAGCGCTGAAAGAGAATACCAAAGAAGTCCACGCCATTGTTCCGGTACCGATCGCCTCCTATCTGCTGAACGAAAAACGTGCCGCAGTGAGCGCTATCGAATCCCGTCAGGGCGATGTGCGCGTTATTATCGTGCCAAACGACGAAATGCAAACGCCGCACTACTCCGTCCTGCGCGTGCGCAAAGGTGAAGAAACCTCAACGCTGAGCTATCTGCTGCCGAAGCTGCATGAAGAAGAAATGGCGCTGCCAGGCGACGATGAGCCGGCGGAGCGGAAACGTCCGGAACAGCCGGCCCTGGCCGCTTTTGTCATGCCAGATGCGCCGCCAGCCCCGATGCTCGAAGAGCCTGCCGCCGCGCCTGTCGCCGCAGCGGCACCGGTCGCGGCCGCCGCACCGGCGCAGCCTGGCCTGCTCTCACGCTTCTTCAGCGCGCTGAAGAATATCTTCTCTGGCGCCGAAGAGGCCAAACCGGCTGAAGTTCAGGTCGAGAAGAAAGCGGAAGAAAAACCGGAGCGTCAGCAGGAGCGTCGTAAACCGCGCGCCAACAACCGCCGCGACCGCAACGACCGCCGTGATAACCGCGACAATCGTGACAACCGCGATAACCGTGACAATCGCGACACCCGTGCGGACAATGCCGAGGGCCGTGAACCGCGCGAATCGCGTGAAGAGAACCGTCGCAACCGTCGCGAGAAGCCGTCGCAGAACGTGGAAGCCCGTGATGTTCGCCAAACCTCAGGCGACGACGCGGAGAAAGCGAAATCCCGTGACGAGCAGCAGCCGCGCCGCGAACGCACCCGCCGCCGCAGTGACGACAAACGTCAGGCGCAGCAGGAAGCCAAAGCGCAGACTCGCGAAGAGCCGGTTGTGCAGGAGACGGAGCAGGAAGAGCGTGTACAAACTCTGCCGCGTCGTAAACCGCGCCAGCTGGCACAGAAAGTGCGCGTTGAGTCCGCTGTCGTCGAGCCAGTTGCCGAGATCGTGCCAGAAGCCGTAGTGGCTGAAGTTATCGCTCCGCACAGCGAGCCGGTGAAAGCCGAGCTGCCGGCAGGGGTGGAGAGCGTGGCGGACCAGGACGAAAATGGCGAATCCCGTGAAGCGAACGGTATGCCGCGTCGCTCACGTCGCTCCCCGCGTCACCTGCGCGTCAGCGGTCAGCGTCGTCGTCGCTATCGTGACGAACGCTATCCGACCCAGTCGCCTATGCCGCTGACCGTAGCCTGCGCATCGCCGGAGATGGCTTCCGGTAAAGTCTGGATCCGCTACCCGGTGGTTCGTCCGCAGGATCAGCAGCCGGAAGAGGTTCAGGTTCAGGACGCCAGCGTCGCGAAAACTGTCGAGGCCGTAGCGGCCCCGGTCGCCGTCGTTGAAACCGTTACCGCTGCGCCGGTCACCGTCGAGCCGGCTACCATGGAACCAGTAACCGCTGAGCCGGTAGTCGTCGAGCCGGTAGCGGCCGCCGAGCCGCTGGTCGTTGATGCTGCGGAAGTTGTCGCGCCAGCAGCCGTCGAGCCAGCGCCTCAGGAGCCGGTCACCGAAGCACCGGCTGTCGAAGCGCCTCAGGCTATCGCGCCAGTGACGCTCGACGCCGAGCCGGTGGTGGTAGAACCTGAAGCGGTGGAAACGACGCCTGTCGTTGCAGCGCCAGTGGAAACTATCGCCCCGGTCGCAGAAACCGTGGAGCAAGCGCCAGTGACCGAAGCGGCCCCTGCCGAACCGGTCAAAGCCGAGCCCCCGGTGAGCAAGCCGGTCGTAGTGGCGGGTCATCGCCATGCCACCGCGCCAATGACCCGTGCGCCAGCTCCGGACTATGTCCCGGAAGCACCGCGTCATAGCACCTGGGTGCGCCCGCCGTTCGCCTTTGAAGGTAAAGGCGCCGCCGGTGGTCATAGCGCGACCCATAAAGCCACCGCTGAACCGACTCGCCCACAGCCCGTCGAGTAAGCGTGCTTAATAAAAAAACCGGCCTTTGGCCGGTTTTTTTATGCGCTTTGCGGACGCTGCATCCCGGCGAGATCCGGCATGATCTCCCGCATCAGGTCGAGGAACTTACGCAGGCGTGTCGGGTAATAGCGCGCCCAGGGATAAACCAGATGAACCGGCAGCGAGGCGGGTCGCCACTGCGGGAACAGCTCAATCAGCCGTCCGGCGGCAATATCCTCCACGACCGTCCAGCTGGACACCATCGCCACCCCCAGCCCCGCCAGCGCGGTGTTGCGCGCGACGTAAAGACTGTCAGTGCTCAGACAGGGAGTAATCGCTGTAGAGACAATCTGCCCGCTTGCCTGATGCCTGAGCCGTACCTCATGCTGATAAAAGGTATTAATGGCGATCCATGGCAGGCCCGATAACGCCTCCAGCGAGGTTAACGGCGGATACTTCGCCAGCAGCTCAGGAGAAGCCACTACGCAGCGCGGCACTTCCGCCAGCAGTACGGATACCGTTGCTGGATCCACCTCCGCCCCCACGCGAATAGCGCAGTCGATATTATCGCTGAGGAAGTCGACGGTATTATCGTTTAGCATCCACTCCACCGACAGCTGCGGATGGCGCTGTAGAAATGCTACCAGCGGCGCCAGCAGTTGCTGCTGGCCAAACGCGTGGGGCGCCCGCACTCGCAGAACGCCCACCGGCCGATCGTCGGCAATACGCAGGTCATCCTCCAGCGCCAGCCAGGCGTCCACCACCTGACGGGCGTGACGATAACAGCGTTCGCCATCGTCAGTGAGCTTCATCGCATGGGTGGTGCGCAGGATCAGCTTAACCCCCAGCAGCCCTTCAAGGGACTGCAGGCGGCGGCTGACGGTCGCCTGGGTAGTGTCCATCTGCCCTGCGGCGGCGGAGAGCGATCCGGCCTCTACGATGCGGATATAGGTGCGCATCAGCTCAATGCGGTCTATACGCTCTTGTCTTTTCATTTTCCTTTTGCCTATACGTGCTACGTATAACCGTTTTACCACCAGCCCGGCTACCGCGCCAGCCGCGTTCAGGGAAAAATAGCCCCATCGCATCTATGAGGCATTGAACATGACACCGACTTCCCTTTCCACCCGCGACGCAGGCTGGATTATCTTCATTCTCGCACTCGGCGCCGGCTTTAGCGTCGCCTCTATTTACTACGCGCAGCCGCTGCTGCCGTTGATGGGCACCAATCTCTACCTGACTGTAGAAGGTATGGGTCTGGTCCCTACCCTGACGCAGGCGGGTTATGCGCTCGGCATTCTGTTCCTGCTCCCGCTCGGCGACCGCCACGATCGCCGCCGGCTGATCCTGGTGAAAAGCGCGCTGCTGGCGCTCCTGCTGCTCCTGTGCAGCCTCACCGGCCAGCTCAGCTCACTGCTGGTGGTCAGTCTGCTGATCGGTATGGCGGCGACCATGGCGCAGGATATCGTCCCGGCGGCGGCGATCCTCGCCCCGGCGGGCAAGCAGGGAAAAATGGTGGGCACGGTGATGACCGGGCTGCTGCTGGGGATCCTGCTCTCCCGGACGGTCAGCGGCGTGGTGGGCGCCGTATTCGGCTGGCGGGTGATGTATCAGGCGGCGGCGGTCAGCGTCGCGCTGATTGGCCTGGTAATGTGGCGCGTCCTGCCGCGCTTCGCTGTGCACTCGACGCTGAGCTATCCGCAGCTGATGGCCTCGATGGCGCATCTGTGGCAGCGTTACCCGGCATTACGCCGCGCCGCGCTAGCTCAGGGCGCGCTCTCCATCGCCTTTAGCGCCTTCTGGTCGACGCTTGCGGTGATGCTCTCCGAACACTATCACATGGGCAGCGCAGTAGCGGGCGGTTTCGGTATCGCCGGGGCCGCCGGGGCGCTGGCCGCGCCGCTTGCCGGCGGTCTGGCCGATAAATTTGGCGCCGGTAAGGTGACACAGATGGGTGCGGCGCTGGTCACCCTCTCCTTTGCCCTGATGTTTATGCTGCCGCTGCTGCCAGTGCACGCTCAGTTGGCGCTGATTGCCCTGTCGGCGATTGGCTTTGACCTTGGCCTGCAGTCAAGCCTGGTGGCGCATCAGAACCTGGTATATGGCCTTGAGCCACAGGCCCGCGGCCGCCTCAACGCCCTGCTGTTCACCGTGGTGTTTATCGGGATGTCGCTGGGGTCGGTGCTGGGCAGTAAGCTGTACGTGCTGGCCGGCTGGAACGGAGTGGTCACGCTGGCAGTGATCACTGGCGCGCTAGCCCTGGCGATCCGCCTGCTGGAGAATGCCCGCATCCTCGCTGCCGAACGCAGCGCATCATAAAAAAACCCCGCTTCGCCTGCGGCGAAGCGGGGTTTTTCTACCCACACAACCGCTTACGCCGTGCGACGGACAAACTCTTTCACGCGGAAGCCCAGCACCAGCAGCGTGGCGAAATAGGCTACCACCCCGGCGATAACCACCGCCAGCAAACGCATCAGACGGAACGGCATCGTCCCCAGCGACCACTCAGGCATGAGATGCATGACGCCCAGCAGCGCCGCGGCCATAACCAGCACTGCAATAATCAGACGCAGCAGGAAGGCCAACCAGCCCGGCTGCGGGGTGAAAATTTTCTGTTTACGCAGTTGCCAGTAGAGCAGCGCGGCGTTCAGGCAGGCCGCCAGGCCGATGGACAGCGACAGACCCGCATGCTTCAGCGGGCCGATAAACGCCAGGTTCATTACCTGGGTCATAATCAGGGTGATAATAGCAATCTTGACCGGGGTCTTGATGTCCTGACGGGAATAGAAGCCCGGCGCCAGCACTTTCACCACGATAAGGCCCATCAGCCCTACGGAATAAGCCACCAGCGCGCGCTGGGTCATCGCCGCGTCAAAGGCGCTGAATTTGCCGTACTGGAACAGAGCCACGGTTAGCGGTTTGGCGAGGATCCCCAGCGCCACCGCGCTCGGCAGCGCCAGCAGAAAACAGAGACGCAGTCCCCAGTCCATCAGCCGGCAATACTCGTCATGGTTACCGCTGGCGAAGCTTTTTGACAGCGATGGCAGCAGGATAGTGCCGAGCGCCACGCCCAGCACGCCGGAGGGAAACTCCATCAGGCGGTCGGCATAATACATCCACGACACCGAGCCCGACACGAGGAATGAGGCGAAAATGGTATTGATGATAAGGGAGATCTGGCTTACCGACACGCCAAGGATCGCCGGCCCCATCTGCTTCACCACCCGCATCGCGCCGGCATCTTTCAGATTAATTCGCGGCAGGACCAGCATGCCAATCTTCTTCAGATGCGGCAGCTGGTAAGCCAGCTGCAGCACGCCGCCGACCGTCACCGCCCAGGCCAGCGCCAGCACCGGCGGATGGAAATACGGCGCGGCAAACAGCGCAAAGCCAATCATACTGACGTTGAGGAACGTCGGCGCAAAGGCCGGCACCGAGAAGCGGTTCCAGGTATTGAGGATCGCCCCCACCAGCGAAGCCAGGGAGATCAGCAAAATATAGGGAAAGGTAATACGCAGCAGCTGGGTGGTTAGCGCAAACTTATCGGCGGTATCGGCAAAGCCGGGCGCAGTAATGGTGATTACCCACGGCGCCGCCAGCATCCCGATAACGGTAACGATAGCCAGGGCCAGGGTCAGCAGCCCGGAGACGTATGAGACAAACACGCGGGTGGCATCTTCGCCCTGCTTGCTTTTATATTCGGCAAGGATCGGCACAAACGCCTGTGAGAAGGCGCCTTCGGCAAAAATACGCCGCAGCAGGTTAGGCAGTTTGAAGGCGACAAAAAAGGCATCGGTCGCCATCCCGGCGCCAAAAATACGCGCCACAATCGCATCGCGGGCAAAGCCCAGCACGCGCGAAAACATGGTCATCGAACTGACTGCCGCCAGTGATTTTAAAAGGTTCATTACGCTGTTATTCCAAACCCTGGAGTAAAACGCCCGCAAATGCGGGCGCTGGAAAGTGGCGATAGTCTACCGGGTTCAACATGAATTACTACTGTCAGTTGTTACAATGGATTATTCGCTAATGGCGTCGCGCCACAGTTTCTCAACGATCCGCTGAGCCAGCAGCGCCTGTTCGCCTGCAGTTTCAGGAACTGTCTGATTTTGCACGCATTCGATAAAATGGCGCGCGCAGCCGACAAAGCCGCGCTGCTCAAGGGTGGTTTGCCAGCCGGCAACCGGGCGCTGGACCACGCCATGACCGCACTCCTCCTGCCATTCGCGCATCTCGCTGACGGCATATAGCCCGCCATCCGTGACCGCCTGCACCCACTCGCGCTGGCTGCCTGCGCGACGATGCATGCTGGTGGTGACCTGCAGCCGGGGCGAACTGAACTGATGTTCGGCATAGAGCATTTCGCCCTGCGGGGTGATCTTCAGCGCGCCGCCGCGCAGACGTGCCTGACCGTCGGCCAGCCATAGCGCGGTATCCACCACATGCAGATAGTCATCAAGCAGCGTAAAGCGCAGATCGTTGCCGACGCTATCGCTACGATGCTTATCCATCCGCAGCGAGGCCGCCTCGCCCAGCCGCCCCTTCAGCTCCCGATAGAGCGGCGCGAAGCGGCGATTAAAACCGACCATCAACGTCAGTCGACGTCGCGCCGCCAGCTCGACCAGCGTCTCCGCCTCACTCAGCTTGTCCGCCAATGGTTTATCCACACAAACATGAACCCCGGCATTCAGTAAGTGATTCACTACTTCATAATGTGAAGCCGTCGAGGTATGGACAAAGACCGCATCGCACTGTGCCGCCAGGGCATCGAGGGAATCAGCGTATGGCATCCGCCAGGTTTCGCAGATCCGCAGCGCCTTCTCTTTACCCGGCGACCAGGCCGCCTGCAGCGTCCAGCTTTCCGCCGCCCCCAGCACCGGCAGCCACGCTTTCTGCGCAATGCTGCCTAAGCCGACCACCCCAATGCGCAATCTTGTCCCCACGTTTTAGTCTCCCAGATGGTGTAACAGCGAATCGAGGCGCGCTTTCAGCTCCGCCACCTCGCCCTCCAGCGCTTCAACCCTGGCGCGCAGATCGCCGTCATCGTCCAGCGGCGCGAGAGCTTCCACTGTGGTGATCAGCGTGTCCATATCGTCGCAAAACAGATGCATATAGCGGCTTTCCCGTTTTCCCGGCTCCCGGGGCAGCCGGGCGACGAAGGGGCCATCTTCGCGCGTCGTCAGCCCTTCCAGCACGCTTTCCACTTCCGCCATATCGCTGAACTCATACATCCGCTGCGCCCGGCTGCGTAGTTCGCCCGGCGTCTGAGCACCGCGCAGCAGCAGCGTCGTGACCACCGCAACCTCGCCGGCGCTAAGCTTCAGATCGCCAAATTCGGAGTTGCAAAAGCGCTGTTCATACTTGGTGACGCGATTACCGAATCCGCTGACCGTGCGCAGATAGTGCCGTTTCACCAGCGTATCCAGCAGGGCCTGGACCTCGCTTTCGCTCAGCGACATCACTGGCTCGCGGTTGGTTTTCTGATTGCAGGCGGTCACCACAGCATTTACCGACAGCGGATACTGCTCGGGGGTGGTGACCTGCTTTTCCAGCAGGCAGCCAATGACGCGCGCTTCATGCGCAGTTAACTGATATTTCATCCTCTCTCCTTAACGTCCCGCAGACCAGTCCGGCGTCGTTAGCGCCGTCAGTACATGGTCACGCCACTGCCCGTCAATCAGCAGATAATCTTTGGCGTAACCCTCTTTTTCAAACCCCAACCGCGCCAGCAGCGCGCCGCTGCGCTGATTATGCGGCATGTAGTTGGCCATAATGCGATGAATATGCTGCGTGCGCTGCATATAGCGAATCGCCGACGTCAGCGCTTCAAACATCAGCCCCTGCCCCTGCCACTTCTCGCCAATGGAATAGCCAAGATAACAGGCATGGAAAGATCCGCGCACCACGTTGGAGAAATTCGCCACACCGATGATCTCTTTTTCCTCAGGGTCGAGCAGCGCGAAATAAAAAGCTGACCCCTGCTTATGAAACTCAGCGATCATCGACAGACGCGCCTGCCATCCGGAGGGATAGCAGTGGCTGTCGTCACGAACCGGCTCCCAGGGTTTTAAGAACGCTTTATTTTCGGCGTAATAATCGGCCAGACGCCAGGCGTCACGATCGTGAACCAGGCGCACCACCAGCCGGTCCGTCGTCAAACGCACCTTCGGCACGTTACTGCGATAGCCAAACATTTCCTTTTTCAGTCCCCCTGACTTCACTCTTGCTTTCATCACTATACCTTTCCTGCACGATAGTGTGAAAACAGCAACATACCATTTTCTGCGCCATCTCCTCTTTTCGATGAATAGGCTCAATCGATCTTGCTTTTTGATAAAAAAATATTGTCGCAAGGGTGCTGGGAAAAGCAGCAGATTGCCCGCAGAATATCCTCGCTTATCTCTATTTTTCCCTGGAGGGGAAATGTCCCGCGTCTCGCAGGCAAGGAGCCTGGGTAAATATTTCCTGTTAGTCGATAACATGCTGGTCGTGCTGGGCTTTTTTGTCGTTTTTCCGCTGATTTCCATCCGCTTTGTCGATCAGATGGGCTGGGCAGCGCTGATGGTCGGCATTGCGCTCGGCCTGCGCCAGCTGGTACAGCAGGGATTAGGCATCTTTGGCGGCGCCATCGCCGACCGCTTCGGCGCGAAACCGATGATCGTCACCGGTATGCTGATGCGTGCCGGCGGTTTCGCGGCGATGGCCGTCGCCCATGAGCCGTGGGTGCTGTGGTTCTCGTGCATACTCTCCGGACTCGGCGGTACACTGTTCGATCCGCCGCGGGCGGCGCTGGTGGTTAAGCTGGTGCGTCCGCATCAGCGCGGCCGCTTTTTCTCCATCCTGATGATGCAGGATAGCGCCGGCGCGGTGATTGGCGCGCTGCTGGGCAGCTGGCTGCTGCAGTATGATTTTCGCCTGGTGTGCAGCGCCGGCGCCGCGCTGTTTATCGCCTGCGCCGCGTTTAACGCCTGGTATCTGCCGGCATGGAAGCTCTCGACGGTGAAAACGCCGATTCGTGAGGGGCTGGGCCGGGTGCTGCGGGACAAACGCTTCGTCACCTATGTCCTGACGCTGACCGGCTATTATATGCTGGCGGTACAGGTGATGCTGATGCTGCCGATCATGGTGAATGATATCGCCGGCTCGCCGGCCGCAGTGAAATGGATGTACGCCATCGAAGCCACCATTTCGCTCACCCTGCTCTATCCTATTGCCCGTTGGAGCGAAAAACGCTTCCGCCTTGAGCACCGGCTGATGGCCGGTCTGCTGGTGATGACCCTGGCCATGCTCCCCATCGGGATGACCAGCAGTTTACAGCAGCTGTTTACCCTGATTTGCCTGTTTTACATCGGCTCTATCATTGCCGAACCCGCCCGCGAGACGCTGGGCGCTTCGCTGGCGGACGCCCGGGCGCGTGGCAGCTATATGGGTTTCAGCCGTCTGGGGCTCGCCTTCGGCGGCGCGCTGGGTTACGCGGGCGGCGGCTGGCTGTTTGATGCCGGGAAAGCCGTCGGCCAGCCCGAACTGCCGTGGCTGATGCTCGGCGCCATCGGGGTTATCACCTTCCTGGCGCTATGGTGGCAATTCAGTCCGAAACGCTCTGCCTCCGGTATGCTGGAGCCGCGCACCTGATGCGCGCGGCGGCGGTTTCTCCTGCTTTCAGCCTATTCTGCTGGCGCGATGGGTGCTGACAGGTCATGATGCTTTGTGTCAGGATGAAGGAAGGTATGAGCTTGAGGAACCCCATGAAAAAGATATTGATCGCCGCCGCGCTAATTGTCAGCGGCCTGCTGAGCGGCTGTAATCAGCTGACCCAATACACGGTAAGCGAACAGGAGATTAACCAGGCCCTGCAGAAGCGAAACCATTTCGCCAAAGATATTGGTCTGAAAGGCGTTGCCGACGCCCATATTGAACTGCAGAACCTGACCAGCGCTATCGGGCGCGAGGAGCCGGGCAAAGTCACCCTGAGCGGGATCGCCAACGTCGATCTTAACTCCCTGTTCGGCACGCAGAAAGCGACGATCGATCTGAAGCTCAAAGCGCTGCCAACCTTTGACCGAGAGAAAGGCGCCATCTTCCTGCAGGAAATGGAAGTGGTCGATGCCAAAGTGGCGCCGGAGAAGCTGCAGTCGGTTATTCAGGCCCTGCTCCCCTACCTGAATCAGTCTCTGCGCAGCTACTTCAGCCAGCAGCCGGCTTATGTCCTGCGTGAGGACGCCAGCACCGGCGAAGCGCTGGCGAAGAAATACGCCAAAGGTATAGAGGTGAAGCCAGGCGAGATTGTCATCCCCTTTACCAATTAATCTCCAGGGCGCTACGGCGCCCTGAATTTTTTACGGAAATGAGTGCAAAGGAAAACGTTTACGCTTATCCTTAGTGCCCGGCAAAAAACAGCCCTGATGACTGAACCTATTAGCCGGAGCCTTCCATGACAGCACAATCCCAGGTATTGAAAATCCGCCGCCCAGACGACTGGCATATCCATCTGCGCGATGACGATATGCTGAAAACCGTCGTGCCTTATACCAGTGAGTTTTATGGCCGGGCGATCGTGATGCCGAATCTGGTGCCGCCTGTCACCACCGTCGCGGCGGCTATCGCTTACCGCCAGCGCATTATGGACGCCGTGCCGGCCGGGCATGATTTTACCCCGCTGATGACCTGCTATCTGACAGACTCTCTCGACCCAGCGGAGCTGGAACGCGGCTTTAACGAAGGGGTGTTCACCGCCGCCAAGCTCTACCCGGCCAATGCCACTACTAACTCCAGCCACGGCGTCACCAGCACCGACGCCATTATGCCAGTGCTGGAGCGGATGGAAAAACTGGGGATGCCGTTGCTCGTTCACGGCGAAGTCACTCACGCCGAGATTGATATTTTCGATCGTGAAGCGCGCTTTATTGAGACGGTGATGGAGCCCCTGCGCCAGCGCCTGCCCGGCCTGAAAGTGGTTTTTGAACATATCACCACCAAAGACGCCGCCGAGTACGTGCGTGACGGTAATGAACTGCTGGCTGCTACCATCACCCCGCAGCATCTGATGTTCAACCGCAACCATATGCTGGTGGGCGGCATTCGCCCTCACCTGTACTGTCTGCCGGTACTTAAACGCAATATTCATCAGCAGGCTCTGCGGGAGCTGGTCGCCAGCGGCTTCAGCCGCGCCTTCCTCGGCACCGACTCCGCGCCGCACGCCCGCCACCGTAAGGAAGCCAGCTGTGGCTGCGCCGGCTGCTTTAACGCCCCGACCGCCCTCGGCAGCTACGCCACCGTGTTTGAAGAAATGAACGCTCTGCAGCACTTTGAGGCTTTCTGCTCGCTGAACGGCCCGCGCTTCTACGGTCTGCCGGTCAATGAGAGCTACGTTGAACTGGTGCGTGAAGAGACGACCGTTGTGGACAGCATTTCCCTGCCTAATGACACCCTGGTGCCCTTCCTGGCGGGTGAAACCGTTCGCTGGACCGTGAAGAAATAAAAACGCAGCCCCCTGTTGTCAACGCTAACCGGATACTGTATAAATAACCAGTATCGAACGCAGGGGGCAATTATGCGCATTGAAGTGTCTATCGCCAAAACGACCGCCTTACCTAACGGCGCGCTGGAAGCGCTGAATAACGAACTCTCTCGCCGTATCGCCGAGCAATTCCCGGCCATCGATAGCCAGGTGAGCGTCCGCTACGCCAGCGGCAATCAGCTCTCGGTGTTTGGCGCCCTGAAAGAAGACAAAGACCGGATAAGCGAAATCCTGCAGGAAACATGGGAAAGCGCGGACGACTGGTTTGTCCACGATATCTCCTGAAGCATGGCGGGATCCAGTTACTCTGGTTTGCTCCCTCATTGTGCTTTTTTTGCCGGGTCGCCCCGGCTTTTTTTATCCCCTCTTCTGTTCAGAATAGTCCTGATTATTCTGCTCAATATCGACTAAAGTGGCCATTTTACGCGCTTATCTTGAGTAAAAAAGCGGCAAAAGAAGAAAATCATGCTGCCTTTCATTTAATTTCTCGAGTTTATTCTTGATCCCTGATATAATTAACTTGCTTCAAAAAATATGCATTAAACCTCGAGAATTGTTGTCTTTTAACATATGAATAAGGGGTTATGATGGAAAAAAATAATGAAGTCATTCAGACCCATCCCCTCGTTGGATGGGACATCAGCACCGTTGATAGCTACGATGCGCTGATGTTGCGCCTGCACTACCAGAACCCCACTCAAGAAAACAGTAATGATGCTGAGATCGGCCAGACGCTATGGCTAACGACGGACGTCGCACGTCAGTTTATTTCAATCCTGGAAGCAGGCATTGCGAAGATTGAATCTGGCGAATACCAGGAAAACGAGTATCGCCGACATTAACGCGGCTTGCGAATGACTTAACATTAAACTTAACAGGCACCTGCGGGTGCCTGAATTATTTTCGGGCTTGTATAAGCACAGGGAGTTAATTACCCTGCTAACAAGGCAATTACCCGGAACTCACCATGCAATACGATCTTATCATTATTGGCAGCGGCTCCGTCGGCGCCGCCGCTGGCTATTATGCGCGCCGTGCCGGACTCAATGTTCTGATGACCGATGCCCATCAACCTCCCCACCAGGAAGGCAGCCATCACGGCAGCAGCCGTCTTATCCGTCACGCCTATGGCGAAGGTGAGAAATATGTTCCGCTGGTGCTGCGTGCCCAGCAGCTATGGGATGAACTGGCAGAGATCAGTGGCGAAGCCGTGTTTGAACGCACCGGCGTCATTAACCTCGGCCCCGCCAGCTCCGCTTTTCTCGCCAACGTCGCCGCCAGCGCCCGTGCGTTCCAGCTTGAGGTGGAAGAGCTGGATGCCCAGGCCGTGATGCAGCGCTGGCCGGAGATACGCCTCCCCGATGACTATCGGGCGATTTTCGAACCCGCTTCCGGCGTACTGCGCAGCGAACTGGCCGTCGAAACCTGGATCCGTCTGGCGCGGGAAGCAGGCTGCGCGCAGCTATTCAACTGTCCGGTCTCGGCTATTCATCACCATGCTGACGGGATCACCATCGATACCCTCGACGGTGAATATCATGGTAAAAAGCTGCTGGTCAGCGCCGGCACCTGGGTTACCCGCCTGCTGCCGGATCTCCCCATCCAGCCGGTACGCAAGGTCTTCGCCTGGTACCAGGCCGATGGCCGTTACAGCAGCAAAAATCATTTCCCGGCATTCACCGGTGAGATGCCCAACGGCGATCAATATTACGGCTTCCCGGCGGAAGATAATGAACTGAAGATTGGCAAGCATAACGGCGGCCAGCCGATCTCCACCCCGCAGGAACGGGTAGCGTTTGGCGCTGTCGCCAGCGATGGTTCCGAATCCTTCCCGTTTTTGCGTAACGTCCTGCCTGGCATCGGCGGCTGCCTGCACGGTGCCTCCTGTACCTACGACAATACCGTCGATGAGGACTTTATTATCGATACGTTGCCAGGCAGGCCAGACACGCTGCTGATCACCGGGCTGAGCGGCCACGGCTTTAAGTTTGCGCCGGTGCTGGGCGAAATTGCCAGTCAGTTTGCTCAGGGCGAAGCATCGAGCTTCAATCTGGCCCCCTTTTCTCTGGCGCGCTTTAACGCGTAATGGAATGCGGCACTTTTGCCGTCGGGTAAAGAAACGGCCTCTGCTGAGGCCGTTAGTGATTGAGAGCGGTTATGCGTCGCCTGTTTAATATGCTGGTCAACAACGTGCGCGAGCATTTTATGATCTACCTGGCGCTCTGGCTGCTGCTGGCGATCATCGATCTCGTCTGGTTATGGTTTTTCTGACGGCTCCGGATCGAGGATCCCGAGTTTGGTATTCAGCCGGCCACGGGATTTATTAAAGATTTTGTTGCCGTTTTCACGCCCGGCGCGCAGCTTACGCTGCTCCTCTTCCGGTAGCTTATGCTCTTCCATGCAGGCTTCGCTACAGCAGCCGGCAAACTTCTCGGCGCAGCTCGGGCACTGGATAAACAGCAGATGGCAGCCATCGTTCAGGCAGTTAGTATGGGTGTCGCACGGCGCGCCGCACTGATGACAGTGCGCGATAACGTCATTGGAGATCCGCTCGCCCATCCGCTCATCAAAGACAAAGTTTTTGCCAATGAAGCGCACCGGTAGCCCCTGCTCGCGGGCGCGACGGGCGTACTCGATGATGCCACCCTCGATGTGCCAGACCTTATTGAAGCCGTTATGCTTCATCCAGGCGCTGGCTTTTTCACAGCGAATGCCGCCGGTGCAATACATGACAATTTTCTTGTCTTTATGGTCCTGCATCATTTCCACGGCTTTCGGCAGCTGGTCGCGGAAGGTATCCGCCGGGATCTCCAGCGCGTTTTCGAAATGGCCCACCTCATATTCATAGTGGTTGCGCATATCGATAAACACGGCATCCGGATCGTCAAGCATCGCGTTGACTTCCGCCGCCTTGAGATACTCCCCCACATTGGAGGCGTCAAACGAGGGATCGTCGATGCCGTCGGCGACGATACGATCGCGAACTTTCAGGCGCAGCACCCAGAAAGACTTACCATCGTCCTCCACGGCGATATTGAAACGCAGCCCCGCCAGCGCCGGATCGAAGCCATAGAGAAACTCACGCAGAGCCTCAACGTTGCTTTGCGGCACGCTGATTTGCGCGTTGATCCCTTCCCGGGCCAGATAGATGCGGCCAAAGACCTTCAGCTGGGTTAAGGCAACCCACAGCGCATCACGGGTCGCCTGCGGGTCGACAATGGTGAAATATTTATAGAATGAGATCGTCGTGCGCGGCTCGGTTTCAGCCAGCATTTGCGCCTTTAACGTCTCATTTGAAATGCGGTTGTGTAACACTGGCATGGTGTACCTGCTCGACATAGAAATGAGGAAATAAACGGCGGGCATGATATAGCAAAGCTGTTTAATTTACATCCCTACATTTTACGCTACATTTCTCTCACCCGGTCGCGCCCCTCTTAACAAAACGAGCTGACTGTCGCCGCCTTTGGCTGGCCGGTAAAAAAATGCGATAATATAAGACGTTGCTCACTGATACGGGTATGAAATGACTCATTTGCCTAAATTTTCTCCGGCGCTGTTGCATCCGCGCTATTGGCTGCTGTGGCTGGGTATCGGCCTGCTGTGGCTGGTTGTCCAACTGCCCTACCCGCTGATCTACCGCCTCGGGAACGCCATCGGCCGGCTGGCCATGCGCTTTATGAAGCGTCGGGCGAAGATCGCCTATCGCAACCTTGAGCTCTGCTTCCCCGACAAAAGCGAGCAGGAACGTCACCGAATGGTGGTGATGAACTTTGAATCGGTGGGTATGGGACTGATGGAGACGGGGATGGCCTGGTTCTGGCCGGTTTGTCGTATCGCCCGCTGGACCGACACCATCGGCTTTGAGCATATCCGCGATGTGCAGGCGCAGCAGCGCGGCATTCTGCTGATCGGTATTCATTTCCTCACTCTCGAGATGGGTGCGCGGATGTTCGGTATGAACGAGCCGGGGATTGGCGTCTATCGCCCCAACGACAACCCGGTGATCGACTGGCTGCAGACCTGGGGCCGCTTGCGCTCCAATAAGGATATGATTGACCGTAAGGATCTGAAAGGCATGATCCGGGCACTGAAAAAAGGCGAAGTGGTGTGGTACGCACCGGATCACGATTACGGCCCGACCGCCAGCGTCTTTGCCCCACTGTTTGCGGTCGACCAGGCGGCGACCACCTCCGGCACCTGGATGCTGGCGAAAATGTCCAAAGCCTGCATCGTGCCCTTCGTCCCGCGCCGCAAACCGGACGGTAAAGGTTATGAACTGATTATCCTGCCGCCAGAGTGTTCCCCGCCGCTGGACGACGCGGAAACCACCGCCGCGTGGATGAACAAGATCGTTGAGCAGTGCATCATGATGGCCCCGGAACAGTATATGTGGCTCCATCGTCGCTTCAAAACCCGCCCCGAAGGCATGCCCTCCCGCTACTGATCCCTTTTCCCGGCCGCGCTCATCCCGGCCGGGAAGCTTCGCCGCTCAGGCTTTAGGCTCTCCTTTAGCTTTAAAAGCTCTCCTCCATTGCGGCATCTATTTCTCAGGCGCATAATTAGCAGGCTCATATTTTCTCTTAATTTGACCTGCCGCGCAGGCCAGTGGAACCCTATGTCGTCTGCTGAAACCCCCATTAACTGGAAACGAAACCTGACCGTGACCTGGCTTGGCTGCTTTTTAACCGGCGCCGCCTTCAGCCTGGTCATGCCCTTTCTGCCACTCTACGTCGAACAGCTCGGCGTCACCGGGCATAGCGCCCTGAACATGTGGTCCGGGCTGGTCTTTAGTATTACCTTTCTTTTCTCCGCCATCGCCTCGCCGTTCTGGGGGGGGCTTGCTGATCGCAAGGGGAGAAAAATCATGCTGCTGCGTTCCGCCCTCGGGATGGCCATCGTGATGATGCTGATGGGAATGGCGCAGAATATCTGGCAGTTTCTGCTGCTGCGCGCATTGCTCGGCCTGCTGGGCGGTTTTATTCCTAACGCCAACGCCCTGATCGCCACCCAGATCCCGCGCCATAAAAGCGGCTGGGCGCTGGGGACACTGTCTACCGGCGCGGTAAGCGGCGCCCTGCTCGGCCCGCTGGCAGGTGGCTTCCTGGCCGACCACTGGGGATTGCGCACCGTCTTCTTTATGACCGCGGCGGTACTATTTATCTGTTTCTTGTTTACCCTGTTTTTAATCCGCGAAAATTTTGTGCCGATCGCCAGGAAAGAGATGCTCAGTGCCAGAGAGGTGTTCTCCTCGCTGCAGAATCCCAAACTGGTGCTCAGCCTGTTTGTGACCTCGCTGATAATCCAGGTGGCCACCGGTTCCATTGCGCCGATCCTGACGCTTTATGTACGCGATCTCGCGGGCAACGTCAGTTACATCGCCTTTATCAGCGGAATGATCGCCTCGGTGCCGGGCATTGCCGCGCTGATGAGCGCCCCGCGGCTGGGCAAACTGGGGGATCGCATCGGGCCGGAAAAAATCCTCATCGTGGCGCTGATTATCTCGGTGCTACTCCTGATCCCGATGTCGTTCGTTCAGACCCCGCTGCAGTTAGGTATCCTGCGATTCCTGCTCGGCGCCGCGGACGGCGCGCTGCTGCCGGCGGTGCAAACCCTGCTGGTGTACAACTCCACCAGTCAGATCTCCGGGCGAATCTTCAGCTATAACCAGTCGTTCCGCGATATTGGCAACGTTACCGGCCCCCTGATTGGCGCGTCGGTTTCCGCTAACTATGGCTTCCGCGCTGTATTTCTGGTCACCGCAGGGGTGGTATTGTTTAATGCGATCTACTCCACCCTCAGCCTGCGTCGGCCAGCCGCGGATACTTCGCATTCAGTAAATTAACGTCGAGAGTGGCTCTGTCCCTTGACGCCGTGCGTACCGCCTTCTATAGATTGAATCGTGTTCAATTCATATTCTTCTCAGGAGATTCGCTATGCCAAAGGATTCGATGTTCTACGCCACGCTTGAAGAAGCTATTGATGCAGCACGTGAAGAATTTCTCGCCAACAACCCTGACAGCGATGAAGAGAGCGCCAACGTTGAGCAGCTCAACATTCAAAAGTATGTGCTGCAGGATGGCGATATCGCCTGGCAGGCCGAATTTTTTGCTGACGAAGAGGAACAAGGCGAATGCCTCCCGATGCTCAGCGGCGAAGCCGCGCAGAGCGTCTTCGACGGGGATTATGATGAGATAGAGCTGCGTCAGGAGTGGCTGGAGGAAAATACGCTCCACGAATGGGATGAAGGCGAATTTCAGCTCGAGCCCTCGCTGGACACCGAAGAGGGGCAGACGGCAGCCGACGAGTGGGACGAGCGTTAATCAGTTATAGGGTCCGTGGCTGGCGTCCAGAGGCAGCAGAAGCGTATCAAATACCAGCGAGAACGGCAGGTCGAGAATGGTGAGATAGCGCCATGCCGAATCGCGAACATCCCACTGTACGCCCGGGTAATATTGATTGCCATGCCCCTGCCCGGGCACCGTACGGCTGATAATGCTGCCGCAGCCGCTGAGCAGCAGCGCCATGGCAATGATCGGTAGTATTCGCATCCACATCCTCGTATTTCAGATAAAAAAATACCGGCATCGCTGCCGGTATTTTCCTTAACGTACGGCTTATTTCGTTTTCAGCGCCAGCGGGTTAAGCGCCAACTGCTGATAGGCGTTCACCCATGAAGAGTATTTCTCCGGCGCGGCCCATACGCGATAGTGCAGACGCGACATGGTTACCGGGTCGCTCAACAGCACCAGTCGGCGATCGCGGTTCAGCTTATCCGGCGTTTCATTCAGCGCCTGCTCGACATGGCGCTCGCGGGCGATCTCCAGGATATGCCCCTGACGGTGGCGCGCAGTGGCCATTGCGGTGGCGAGGGCGTTAAACGACGGATTAAACACCGCGTGCATAAAGCCATCGTCCAGCGAACGCTGACGGTTCATCGTCAGGTACGCATCGGTATCCTTGAGCACCTGCGGCGGCGAATACTCTTCCGGGATCAGAAACAGCTTCCAGCGCTTGGTGCGCAGGCCCACTGTCGCCCGGCTGGAAATCGCCGACACGAACGGCGAGAGGATCAGCGAGACAACAATCGGCGCTAGCCAGAACAGGAAGCGTAGATCCAGCCATGCCATCCCGACCGCCCACACCAGCCCCAGCAGCAGCTGCGAGCCGTGGCGCATAAAGGCTTCCCCCCACGGCGTGGAGTCATCATCACGCTGCGGCGAATTCCATACCACCTCCCAGCCGAGGAAGGCGCTGACCACGAAGACGGTGTGGAACAGCATACGGACCGGCGCCAGCAGGACCGAGAACAGGACCTCCAGCAGCAGTGAAAGCGTGACGCGGATAAATCCGCCGTACTCTTTCGGCCCTTTACACCACACCAGAATAATACTCAGCAGCTTCGGCAGGAACAGCAGCACCATGGTCGAGGCGAACAGCGCGATGGCCAGCTCAGGCCGCCACTGCGGCCACACCGGGAACAGCTGACGCGGCTGCAGGAAGTACTGCGGTTCGGTCAGGGCATGCACCACCTGCAACGCCGTCGACAGGGCAAGGAACATAAACCACAGCGGCGCCGACAGGTAGGACATCACGCCGGTAAGGAACACCGCCCGGTGAACCGGGTGCATCCCTCTGACAAGGAACAGGCGGAAGTTCATCAGGTTGCCCTGACACCAGCGACGGTCGCGTTTCAGCTCGTCCAGCAGGTTCGGCGGCAGCTCCTCATAGGAGCCCGGCAGATCGTAGGCAATCCACACCCCCCAGCCGGCACGGCGCATCAGCGCGGCTTCGACGAAGTCGTGCGACAGGATCGACCCGGCAAAGTTGCCCTCGCCCGGCAGCGGCGCCAGCGCGCAGTGCTCAATGAACGGCTTCACGCGGATAATGGCGTTGTGGCCCCAGTAGTGGGACTCCCCCAACTGCCAGAAGTGCAGACCCGCCGTAAACAGCGGACCGTACACCCGGGTGGCAAACTGCTGGCAACGCGCATACAGCGTGTCCATGCCCGAGGCGCGCGGGGAAGACTGAATGATCCCGGCATTCGGGTTCGCTTCCATCAGGCGCACCAGGCTGCTCAGACACTCACCGGTCATCACCGAGTCAGCGTCCAGCACCACCATATAGCTATACTGGCTGCCCCAGCGGCGGCAGAAGTCATCGATGTTGCCGCTCTTACGCTTCACTCGACGACGACGGCGGCGGTAGAAGATCTGCCCTTCGCCCTGCACTTCGGCAATCAGCTCCATCCACGCCTTTTGCTCAGCCACACAGATATCGGGGTTATAGCTATCGCTGAGGATATAGACGTCGAAATGAGCGGCGTTACCGGTCGCTTTCACCGACTCCCAGGTCGCCCGCAGGCCGGCGAAAACGCGGTCAACGTCTTCGTTACAGATCGGCATTATCAGCGCCGTACGGTGCGCCGGGTTCAACGGTTCGTCACCGACCGTCGAGGCGGAAATACTGTACTTATCGCGGCCGATCAATAGCTGCAGGAAGCCCATTAACGCGGTCCAGAAGCCGGCGGAAACCCAGCAGAACAGCACCGCGAAGAGGATCAGAATGCCGCTCTGCAACACGTACGGCAGCAGCTGCATGAACGAGATCCACAGGTTCTGCCCCACCATGTCGGCCGGGTTGATCAGCGCCCAGCCCTGATAAGGCAGAATGGTTTTCATATACCAGGTGGCCACTACGGTCTGCGACAGCGTCAGCAGCAGCAGGATATAGCGACGAATGGTGCCGACGGTACGCCATTTTTGCTCACTCTCGCGCTCTTCTTGCGTCAGACGGGAGAGATAGCGCGGCGTGACATCGCGTCCGCGCAGACGGTCCCAGAAGCGGCCGACCGGGTTGGTACGCCACGGGTCCGGGATCATTGAGGAGCGCTTGGCTTTAGGCATCGCATGCAGCTGAGTACGGCCTTCATCGTCCTTCACCAGCTGATCGCCAGACAGCGAATCCGGCCAGCTGTGCGCCAGCCGTGCCTTGACCGACCCCAGCGGGGAGTCGTCTTCGCGGGCGAAGGTCTGATGGTCGTCATCCAGGGCCTGATGAACGGCCTGCAGGCTGGTGTCCGGCAGCGCCGATTTCTCGGCGTCCGACAGCGGCAATGCGTCAATGTACTTTGTTATCTTATTCATTGGCAGGCAGCTGATAGCTCCAGGTTTCGCTCAACGTGTCATCACCGTTAACCAGCGCGGCGCGCATTTCCGTCGTTTTCTTCGGATCTTTCACCTTCAAACGCAGGATCATTCGCCAGCCTTTGGTCACCGGATTGTAACGCACGGTATTTTCAACGATTTCAGCGTTATCGCCGGTACTCGCCTGGGCGGCGACCGGGGTATCCGCCGGCAGTTTTTTCATATCGGCGCCGGTGAAGTCGACAATGAAAGCAATGGTGCCGTCCGGCTGGCGGATCAGGTTCGACTGCTTCACGTCGCCGGTAGAGCGGCGGGTCTGCATAACGTAAGCGTTATCCGGCGCATGCAGCTTGTCTTCATCGCGGCTGAAGGTGATGGTGTACTTGAAGTTCATCTCCTTGCCCGGCTCCGGCAGCTGATCCGGCGTCCAGTAAGTCACGATGTTATCGTTGGTTTCATCGTTGGTCGGGATTTCAACCAGTTCGATTTTCCCTTTGCCCCACTCCCCTTTCGGGGTGATCCAGGCGCTCGGACGCAGGTCATAACGATCGTCGAGATCCTCGAAGCGCGAGAACTGACGGCCGCGCTGCAGCAGGCCGAACCCTTGCGGGTTTTCCATCGCATAGCTGCTAACGGCAAGGTGTTTCGGGTTGTTCAGCGGACGCCAGATCCACTCGCCGTTACCGGCCAGGATCGACAGACCATTGGAGTCGTGTAGCGCCGGACGATAGTTAAGCGCCGGAGAAGGCTGGTTGGAACCGAACAGGAACATGCTGGTCAGCGGCGCCACGCCCAGTTTGCCCACTTTGTCACGCAGGTAAACTTTGGACTGGACATCTACCACGGTGTCGCGTCCCGGCATGATGACAAAGCGATAAGCGCCGGTTGCCCGCGGGGAGTCCAGCAGCGCATAGATAGTCAGACGTTTGTCGGAGGCTTTAGGACGCTCGATCCAGAACTCGCGAAAACGCGGGAACTCTTCGCCGGACGGCAGCGCGGTATCGATAGCCAGGCCGCGCGCGGACAGGCCGTAAACCTGACCCTGACCCAGCACGCGGAAGTAGCTGGCACCGAGCATGCTGACGATCTCATCGTTCTTATCTTTGCTATTGATCGGATACAGTACTTTGAAGCCGGCGAAACCGAGGTCTTTCACCGTGTCTTTATCGTGCTGAACGTTACCAAAGTTAAAATAGTCCGGGCTATATTTAATTTTGCGCACGCTGGTGGCCGTCACTTCATTGATGGTGACCGGCGTGTCGAAGTACATACCCTGATGGTAAAATTCAAGCTTGAATGGGGTTTTCTGGTTATTCCAGTAAGCTTTATCGTGATTAAACTGAATTTGCTGGTAATCCGCGTATTTCATGTCGCGGAAAGCGGAGGGCAGGTTACTCTTCGGCGCTTCATAGCCTTTCCCGGCTAACGTTTTGGCCTCTTTTGCAACGTCATCAATGCTAAATGCCCATGCAGATGAAGTACACAGGGACAACATTACGGCTGCGCTTAACCAACGCATTTTCATCATCTGTGGTTTATGTTTCATATAAGTAAGCACTTCCCCCTTTGTGTGCTTAAATCGATCCGATCTATTTTAATGGAAACTCAGGCAATCCGACAACATAATCCCTGCTTTGTTCAGCGTAGCGGCGCAGGGAATAAACAGTTCGCTATCCCGTTTGCACTTTGCGTGCTTATCCTGGAGACAGGTATCCCGAGTTCATGTAGGGTTGCTGATAATGTAAGCGTTATCATCTTGAGTGATAAGACGAATTATCTGAGATTGTCGTGAATCGTATGAATAATACTCCGGTACAGCGTGAATATTTCTTCGACAGCATCCGCGCCTGGCTGATGCTGCTGGGGATCCCTTTCCACATTTCGCTGATCTATTCCAGCCACAGCTGGCATGTCAACAGCGCTGAGCCCTCGTGGTGGTTGACGCTGTTTAATGACTTCATCCATGCCTTCCGGATGCAGGTCTTTTTCGTCATCTCCGGCTATTTCTCCTACATGCTGTTCCTGCGCTACCCGTTGAAAAAGTGGTGGAAAGTGCGCGTCGAACGGGTCGGTATTCCGATGCTGACCGCTATCCCACTGCTGACGCTGCCGCAGTTTATTATGCTGCAGTACGTCAACGGCAAGGCGGAAAACTGGCACACCCTTTCCGGGTACGACAAATTTAACACCCTGGCGTGGGAGCTTATTTCCCACCTGTGGTTTTTACTGGTGCTGGTGGTGCTGACCTCGCTGGGCGTGGTGCTGTTTAAATGGCTGACGCGCCGCCCGGCAGGGGGCGCCTCAGCCTTTGGTGACACTGTCACTATGGGCCAGCTAACGATGATTTTCCTTGCGCTGGGGGTGCTTTACGCGCTGATCCGCCGATCGCTGTTCCTGATTTACCCGCCGCTGCTTAGCAATGGTCTGTTTAACTTTGTGGTGATGCAGACGCTGTTCTATCTTCCCTTCTTTGTGCTGGGGGCGCAGACCTTTATTAATCCGCGTCTGAAGGCGATGTTTACCACCCCGTCACCATGGTGCTGCGCAGCGGCGCTGCTGGGATTTATCGCCTACCGGCTGAACCAGCAGTACGGCTCCGGCGACGGCTGGATGTATGAAACGGAATCGGTGATCACCATGGTGCTTGGGCTGTGGATGGTCAATGTGGTTTTTTCGCTCGGCCATCGCCTGCTGAACTTCCAGTCGGCGCGCGTAACCTATTTCGTCAATGCTTCGCTGTTTATTTACCTGGTGCACCATCCGCTGACGCTGCTGTACGGGGCGTGGATCACCCCGGTCATTAAGTCCAATACCTTAGGCTTTATTGGCGGGTTGGTTTTTGTGGTGGGTATTGCCCTGATCCTGTATGAAATTCACCTGCGCATTCCGCTGCTGCGTTTCCTGTTCTCCGGTAAACCGATGAACAAACCGGCCAAAACCCCAGCCTCGGCCAGCTAACCATTAGCCTGTGCGGCACGCCAGGCGTGCCGTATTATGCCTGCTCGTCAAAAAGCCGGTCGAAAATCATATTGTACAGGGCTTCTAAATCTGCCTTATCGACCGGGGTGGAGGCGCTCAGCTCACAGCGGTAGGCTGCCCCCTCTGTCAGAACGGCGATGAGCTCTGATGCGGCATTGCGTCGCGCATCGCTGAGCCCGGGATGGTAGCGCTGCGACAGGCGACCGCCCTCCTCTTTCAACCGCCGATCGGCCTGCATCAGGATCTCACGCAAGCGTGGGTTACGCGAGGCCTCGGCATTGATCTCCATCAGCAGATAATTATCGCTTTTGGTGGCTGCCGACGTCGGGATCCTGCCAGCCAAAACCGCCGCTTTACGCGCCAGATTGTGGTTCTCATCGATCATCTCCCCGACTCTGGCGTTGACGATTTCGCTAACAATCGCTTCGATGATCGCTTCCTTGCTGGCAAAAATGCGATATAGCTGACCGACGCTCAGGCCCGCTTCCCGGGCGATATCGGCGACGGAAGCGCCGTGCAGCCCCTTTTCAGCGAAACATTTTTGCGCGGCGACAACGATCTCCGCGCGGCGCGCCTGCTGTTTCTGCTGGACTTTTCCTTCTGACACCCTGCTCCCTCCTGCTACCCATCATTCCCGTCAAGACTGGCGGTTATCATAGCCTATTCTGTTGAATCAGGGGTATGACGCCAGCAGGCGGCGATAAATAGCCGCCGTTTCCTCGTCAAAACAGACGAACAGGACGCGCTCAAGAGGATTATAGCGAGTGAGAAACGCGGTGACGGTGCGCACGGCGATCGCCGCCGCTTCCTCTCTCGGATAGCCATACACGCCGGTGCTTATCGCCGGAAACGCAATGGAGCGATAGTTGTTTGCCGAGGCCAACTGCAGACTGTTTTTGTAAGCATCGGCCAGGGTTTGCGCCTCCATGCGGTCGCCGCCGTGCCAGACCGGGCCCACGGTGTGGATCACCGCGCTGGCCGGCAGATTGCCGGCAATAGTAATTACCGCATGCCCGGGAGGGCATTCGCCCTGCTGCTGCAGCACCTGCTTGCAAGCCGCCAGCAGCGCGGGACCGGCCGCCCGGTGGATGGCCCCGTCTACTCCGCCACCACCCAGCAGCGAGGGATTTGCCGCATTAACAATCACATCGACATCAAGTGTCGTAATATCGCCGAGAATTACCTCAGGTTTAACAGCCATTTCTCCTCCTGTCGGCATAGCGTGTGGATACGGCTTTCTGCCGATACTAGGGCATTCTCGCCTGCGGGAGCAAGATTATCGCTTTGTCCGGTGACGAGAAGATAAAAAAACAGGACCCGTAAGGTCCTGTTTTTTAGTCGTCCCGCCGATCAGGCGTTGTCGTTGGCGAACGATTTATGCTTATCCGCACGGGCCGCCAGCCACAGGCCACTATTTTTCATGGCATAGCCAAAGACCAGACCCAGCGCCAGGGAAGGGATCACCAGACGCCAGTCGCCGTCTGCCGCGAAGGTCGCGCAGGCGCCGATAAAGGTGCCCGGGACAAACGACAGTAGCGTCCGTCGCGCCTGAATGCACATCAGGAAGGCGACCACACCGGTCATCATATAGCTGAGGATCTGCACCTGTGGCGCCAGCGCGCTACCGTGGATAATCACTAACGCCCAGGCCACGCCGCTCATCACCGTGCAGGACGAGATGGCCAGCCCTTTCAAGCCGCCCTGCGGGCAGGCGAAA
The DNA here is from genome assembly GCF_021184225.1 of Klebsiella sp. KPN54798. Taxonomy (NCBI): domain Bacteria; kingdom Pseudomonadati; phylum Pseudomonadota; class Gammaproteobacteria; order Enterobacterales; family Enterobacteriaceae; genus Klebsiella; species Klebsiella sp. KPN54798. The sequence continues at coordinate 3,384,416 of NZ_CP089234.1, forward strand.
TAGGCCGTACAGCCGAGGAATCCGGCCCAGCTCAGCAGGCCGAGAGCGACCGCCACCCACCCCCAAATCCCGGAGAGGATGCCTGTCGTTAATGCGATTGCGAAGAGTATGTTCATGGCGCGTATCCTAGCAGATACGCGCCGGAAGAATGCGATCTAAAACACAGTATATGAATGAACTTTCTTTCAGTTTCATTCAAACAGTGATTTACATCACATATTATTGCTCATCTTCTTCCTGAAGCTCGTCCCACATCGCGGCGATGGCGTCGCGGGTCAACGGCGCCATGGTGCGCCAGAACGGCGTGTGCGCATGGGCTTCGACTTTCCCCAGCATCGTCCCGCACCACGGCAGGATATAGTCGGCGAACAGGAGCTCCAGCGTCTCGCTCTGGTCTTCTGCGGCATGATCCTCCAACCAGGAGGCGGCCAGCAGCAGCGAGCCGAGATGATCCGCCGGACCTTCCCCTGTCGGGATGCCGTGTTCGCTCAGAAAAGCCCGAACTTCCGCTTCCGAGGAACCCTCCACCCACGCGCTACGGTACGGCGGGACGCTGCAGGCTTCACCGACGAACAGCGCATTATAGTCCGTCGCCAGGGATTGCATTTCACAGCTTTTCTGCAGACGCGCCAGCAGCTCGTCCTGCTCAAGCGGCCAGCTGGCGGCCAGTTTGCCCTCGCGGATCAGGGTAAACAACGGCACCAGCAGCGGGTCCTGCGGTTGACGGTAATACAGCGAACCCAGCACGCGGCAGAGGATTGAAAACTCGTTCATTCAGTTATTCCAGTTATACAAATTAAAGGTCAGCAAATTCCGGGATCGCCGGCATGCCCCGCGACTCGAGGAAGTTAAGCAGGCGACGCGGAGAAACGTTGAGGATCCTGTCCTCCGGGAAATCGACCGCATCAAGGATCTTGCGGCATTCGGTAAACTCCCGAGGGTAAAGGCGGTGTGAGAGTCCGAGCCCAGCGCCACCCATCCCCGGCATCACGCACTGCGGCGGCGATGGCCCGGCAGTTGTCTTCACTGCCCACGCGCGATGATACGAACGAGGAGTTATTAATCTCCAGCGCCACCTGGTAGCGAGCCGCCGCTTCGGCAATCGCCGGGATATCCACCGGGAATTTCGGATTACCCGGATGGCTAATCATATGCACTTTACCGCTGGCCATCGCGGCTATCATCGCCTGTGTATGGGTGTCACGATCCTGCGGCGGAAACACCGGCTCATGAAATCCGGCGATGATCAGATCGAGGGAAGTCAACATCGGTCCGGAACAGTCGATCTCGCCTTCAATATTTTTAATATTCGACTCAATACCGCGCAGGATCCCCACCCCGTCTACCAGGCGGGGCCAGATGCGCATATTAACGAAGTGCCAGTAGTGCGGAGCATCCGCCATGTCCGGGCCGTGGTCGGTGATGGCGAAGAGTTTGATCCCTTTACGCTTTGCTTCCGCAATATAATCGTGCAGGGTGCTGTAGGCATGGGTGCTGGCGACGGTATGCATGTGCAGGTCAACGGGATACATCACATTCTCCTCTTCTGTTTGCCGCAAGAATAGCAGGAAACCGGGCTATTGATTAGCAAAAACCCCGCCGTGGCGGGGTTCTCTCGTCTTAATAACCGCGCTGGCGGTCGACCTGACCGCTTACCGGCTCCCCTCGCTCAAGCCGGCTAATGGTCTCCGCAATGTAGGTGATAGCTTCCATTGGACGGGTCACTGCCGCCACATGGGGGGTCATGGCCACCCGCGGATGCGCCCATAGCGGGCTCTCCTGCGGCAGCGGTTCGCGACTGAAGACATCGAGCATCGCCCCTTTGAGCTTACCGCTGTTCAGCGCCGCCAGCAGATCCTCTTCAACGACATGCACGCCGCGAGCAAGGTTGAGGACATAGCTCTCATCCGGCAACTGCGCCAGCAGCGTCTGGTTAATAATGCCGGCGGTTTCGGCGGTATTCGGCAGCAGGTTGATCAGCACGCGAGTGCCCTGCAGGAATTCGCCCAGCTCGGCCTGGCCGGCGAAGCTCTGCACCTGCGGCCAGGATTTGCGGCTACGGCTCCAGACGCGAAGCGGGAACCCCCAGGGTTGCAGACTTTCCGCAACCTTCGCCCCCAGCACGCCGGCGCCCATAATCCCGACGGTGAATTCGTCGGCGCGGTACTCGGGCAGCGGCTGCCAGCGGGACGCCAGCTTCAGCGCCTGATAGTCATCAAAGCGGCGGAACCAGTGGAGCACCTGGCTCACGGCATACTCCTGCATCTGCCGTCCCATACCGGTATCTTCGAGACGAAACAGCGGAATCGACAGCGGCAGCATATCCGGATGGTCACGCAGCTTGCTGAGAATAGAGTCCACCCCTGCCCCGAGGGCGAACACGGCCTTCAGCGCCCGGCCCTGCAGCATCTCTACCGGCGGATGCCAGACCAGGGCGTAGTCCGCCGGCCGGTTATCGCCCGCTTTCCACTCGCGCACCCGCGCGCCGGGTAACTGCTTTTCCAGCTCACAGATCCAGTATTGGGTATCAAAGGTCGGATGGTAAAAAATAATCTCCATAGGGGCTCCTGATAGCAGACGCCTTTGGCCGATTAACGCTGGCGTCTTATTTTACTCATTGTTTTCTATTGGTTTGCCAGCATAACAAATTTCCCCGAGCGAAAAGGGAAAAGCTACTGGCGACAAAAAAAACGGATTTCGCACGTTTAAGGAGCAAGTTGCTCGAAGTTTGTCTAAACGCGCTTTTTTTGCAAAAAGTTGATTGACGGGCGATACGTATTTCCCTACATTAGCGCCCGTTCCCGACAACAACGGGAAAGACAATATGGTGAGGTGTCCGAGTGGCTGAAGGAGCACGCCTGGAAAGTGTGTATACGGCAACGTATCGGGGGTTCGAATCCCCCCCTCACCGCCATATTCGAGATGAGAGCCTGTACGCAAGTACGGGCTCTTTTCTTTTATATTCTCCGCAGGGGGGATGAGAACCCCGACCGGGGTTCGACAACTGGCGCAGCCAGTTGGACAGACCGCGCACGCAGTAAGCGGGCTGCCCCGACAAAAACGCCGGGAGCGTTTTTGAACAACGCCTGCGTTGGCCCCGCAGGGGCGAGGCCCAGGGATGGGCCGAGTAACGGCGAGCGAAGCGAGTCAATCCCCCCTCACCGCCATATTCAAGATGAGAGCCTGTACGCAAGTACGGGCTCTTTTCTTTTATATTCTCTGCCGGGGGGGGAGCCCCTCGAGAAAAGCCAATCCCGAAGCTAATCCTCCTCCATCCGCTGATACTCTTCGCTGAGGTAGTCCACCAGCGCCCTGACGGAGGGCAGCAGCCCGCGCCGTGAGGCAAATACCGCATGGATCACTTCCCGCCGCGGCTGCCACTCGTCCAGAACCACCTCTAATTCCCCTGACGCCAGCTGATCGCGCACCATTAGTAAAGGAAGCTGCACCACGCCTACGCCGGCCATCGCCGCCTCGCGCAGCGCCAGCATATCGGTGGTCACCATTCGCGGCGTGAAATACACTTCCGCTCTCGCTCCCCCGGGCCCGGTGAGCTGCCATTTATGCTGATGCTTGTTCGCACCCAGGCTGAGCCCCGGCCAGGCGCTCAGCTCGGACGGCGCCTGCGGACGTCCGAGCCGGGAAATGAGATCCGGGCTGGCCACCAGCCGGTGCCCGCGGTCCGCCAGCACGCGCATCACCAGGTCGCTATCCTCGATGGGCCGGGGACGGACGCGGATCGCCACATCAATGCCCTCCCCGACCACATCCACCCGGCGGTTGGTCGCCTCAAGATGCAGCGTTACCCCAGGATAGCGCGCCATAAATCGCGCCAGCATCGGTCCGATATGGACATGCAGCAAGGTGACCGGACAGGTGATCCTGACGCTACCGCGCGGCTCGGCGCGCAGCGTCTCGACCGCCTGCTGCGCCGCCTCGGCCTCAATCAGCATCGCTTTGCAATGCTGATAAAAGGTCTGCCCGACCTCGGTGACCGCGAACTGACGGGTGGTTCGCTGAATCAAACGCACGCCCAACCGCTCCTCGAGTTGCGCAATGCGACGGCTGAGTTTGGATTTCGGCTGGTCAAGCGCTCGCCCCGCCGCGGCGAAACCGCCATGGTCTACCACCTGGACAAACCAGGCGAAGTCATTGAGATCCTGCATCCTTCCTCCATTGTTCCATTTTTGGAACAGTATAGGTCATTTTTGCTCACTACCGCATACGTCGTCCCGGATATAAGCTTATTCACATCAGATACCGATACACAGGAGAAAGCCATGAAACAGATCACAGGAGTCTACACCGCGCCTGCGCAGCATTGGGTAGGCGACGGCTTCCCGGTTCGCTCGATGTTTTCCTATCAGACGCACGGCCAGCAGCTGAGCCCCTTCTTACTGCTCGACTATGCCGGGCCGTACACCTTCCCGGCAGGCAGCGAAAAACGCGGCGTCGGTGAGCATCCGCATCGCGGATTTGAAACCGTCACCATCGTCTACGCCGGTGAAGTAGAGCATCGCGACTCCACCGGACGCGGCGGGGTGATTGGTCCAGGCGACGTGCAGTGGATGACGGCGGGCGCCGGGATCCTGCACGAAGAGTTCCACTCGGAGGCCTTCACCCGCAGCGGCGGCGAGCTGAAGATGATCCAGCTGTGGGTCAACCTGCCCGCGAAAGACAAAATGGCGACCCCCGGCTACCAGAGCATTACCGCTGGGACGATCCCCACCGTGGCGCTGGCGAACGGCGCCGGACAGGTTCGGGTTATTGCCGGCCAGTATGACGACGTCAGCGGTCCGGCCCATACCTTTTCACCGCTTAACGTGTGGGATCTGCAGCTGAATCAGGGGCACGACCTCACGCTGCGCCAACCGGAGGGCTGGAGTACCGCGCTGGTGGTGCTGGAAGGGGAAGTGATCATTAACGGTTCCGAATCTGCTCGCGAAGGCCAGCTGGCCGTCCTGAGCCAGGCAGGTGACGCAGTGCATCTGGAGGCGACCGCCCCGGCAAAAGTTCTGCTGATGGCCGGAGAACCGCTACAGGAGCCGATTGTGGGCTATGGCCCGTTTGTCATGAATAACAAAACGCAGATCGCAGAAGCTGTACGCGATTTTAACAGCGGCCGCTTTGGCCAAATCTAACTGATTGAGGTGAATACTATGTCTACTCCCGCTAACTTTAACGGTGCTCGTCCGGTGATTGATGTTAACGATACCGCAATGCTGTTGATTGACCATCAGAGCGGTCTGTTCCAGACCGTCGGCGATATGCCGATGCCAGAACTGCGCGCTCGCGCCGCCGCGCTGGCCAAGATGGCGTCGCTTGCCGGGATCCCGGTGATCACGACCGCCTCCGTGCCGCAGGGGCCGAACGGTCCGCTGATCCCGGAGATTCATGAAAACGCGCCGCATGCGAAATACATCGCCCGTAAAGGTGAGATTAACGCCTGGGATAACCCGGAATTCGTCGCCGCGGTGAAAGCGACCGGCCGTAAAACGCTGATTATCGCCGGGACCATCACCAGCGTCTGCATGGCCTTCCCGGCTATCGCCGCTGTCGCCGACGGTTATAAAGTGTTTGCCGTGATTGACGCTTCCGGCACCTACAGCAAAATGGCGCAGGAGATCACCCTGGCTCGCGTGGTACAGGCCGGCGTAGTGCCAATGGATACCGCCGCCGTCGCCTCTGAGCTGCAGCGCACCTGGAATCGCCCGGACGCCGCAGAATGGGCGGAGGTGTACACCAAAGTCTTCCCGGCCTACCAGCTGCTGATCGAAAGCTACAGCAAAGCGCAGGACGTCGTGAAGAATAACGAACAGCTGGATTCCCAGCGCTAAAACGCCCGCCCCGCTGAGCCGCAGCGGGGCATTGTTCATTGCGTGAGCGAACGGCAAAGAAAGAAGAAAATATGCTTGACCGTTTTAACGCAACTCCCTATAGTAGCGCCCCGTTGCCCACCCAAGGTGAGCAGCAAGACAATATGGTGAGGTGTCCGAGTGGCTGAAGGAGCACGCCTGGAAAGTGTGTATACGGCAACGTATCGGGGTTCGAATCCCCCCTCACCGCCATATTTTAAGAAGAGCTCGTACGCAAGTACGGGCTTTTTTTTCGCATGTGGCACCCGCCGGGGGATGAGAACCCCGACCGGGGTTCGACAACTGGCGCAGCCAGTTGGACAGACCGCGCACGCAGTAAGCGGGCTGCCCCGCAGGGGCGAGCGAAGCGAGTCAATCCCCCCTCACCGCCATATTTTAAGAAGAGCTCGTACGCAAGTACGGGCTTTTTTTTTCGCATGTGGCACCCACCGGGGGGATGAGAACCCCGACCGGGGTTCGACAACTGGCAACGCCAGTTGGACAGATCGCGAGCCTGCGAGCGGGCTGCCCGCAGGGGCGAGCGAAGCGAGTCAATCCCCCCTCACCGCCATATTTTAAGAAGAGCTCGTACGCAAGTACGGGCTTTTTTTCGCATGTGGCACCCGCCGGGGGATGAGAATCCCCGACCGGGGTTCGACAACTGGCAACGCCAGTTGGACAGACCGCGCACGCAGTAAGCGGGCTGCCCGACAAAAACGCCGGGAGCGTTTTTGAACAACGCCTGCGTTGGCCCGCAGGGCGAGGCCCAGGGATGGGCCGAGTAACGGCGAGCGAAGCGAGTCAATCCCCCCTCACCGCCATATTTTAAGAAGAGCTCGTACGCAAGTACGGGCTTTTTTTTCGCATGTGGCACCCGCCGGGGGGATGAGAACCCCGACCGGGGTTCGACGAGTGGCAACGCCACCCGGACAGAACGAAAAAGACAAACCTAATGATACTTTCTCACTTCGTGTTACAGGGGCTTGTTAAGCAAAAATAAAACCAGATTAGCCATATCCTCTGCATAGGTATCATAGTCATCTTGCGCGAGTGATGCATTGTTAATATGATATTTTCCTGAAACATAAAAAGAAGGCGTGCCATGCACTTTCATTTTTTCGACCAGATTATCCTGTCTGGCAATTAAAGCTTTTACCATAAAGTTACTTTGCATTTCGGCATATTTCTCTGACGTAATGCCAAGTTGATTAAACACCTTAACAATATCAGCTGCCGTTTTAATATCACGCTTAACCTGTAAACCCTCAAACAATAACTTTTCCACCTTGCCATCTACCCCAGCATATTGTGCTACGGCCCATGCTTCTGTTAATGCTGGTCCTAAAGGCCCCATCTGGCTGACATGGTATTTTTCCAGTTTCATATCGTCGGGCAGGCGCTTTCTGATAGCTGTATCAACATTGATGCGCTCTGCAAACGCATAACAAGGTCCGCAGTAGAAGGAAAAAAACTCAACCAGTGGCGGCGGTTGCTTAACAGTAGAATGAATAACAGTGAAGTTTTTCCCTGCCTGATAATCTTTACTATAAGCAGCGGATGACAACCCCACCATCAAAATAGTAATTAATAACTTGATAACTTTCCCATGTACGACCATTGTGCTTCCCTTACAAGTATCCATACAATTAAATGAGTAAAACGGCGTAAGACGAAAGAAATTATTAGAAAGGCGCTTATGTATAGCAAAGCAGATATTCTTGTATTACAGAGAAGAAATTCTATCACATACAGCGATGGATCCCTCAAAACAGAAATTTTATCCGCACTTCAGACTGTCGCAAGGATCAAAACAACAAAGCCCGGGCTAGCCCGGGCCTTACTCACAGTATGACGATTAATAATAGGCTTTCAGCGTCCGCTGGCAGAGAGCCGAGCGCACGCAGTCATCGGTGGTGAAACGCACAATGCCGATCATCTCGTCTTCCTCAAAACGCGCCAGCGCATCGCTCAGGCCAGATCTCACGCCAGAGGGCAAGTCGCACTGGGTGATATCGCCATTGACGATGACCGTCACGTTCTCCCCGAGGCGGGTTAAAAACATCTTCATTTGCGCTGCGGTCACGTTCTGGGCCTCGTCCAGAATCACCACCGCATTTTCAAAGGTACGTCCGCGCATATAGGCGAACGGCGCGATTTCCACCTTGCCGATTTCCGGACGCAGGCAGTACTGCATAAAGGAAGCCCCCAGCCTTTTCACCAGCACATCGTAAACCGGTCGGAAATAGGGAGCGAACTTCTCGGCGATATCTCCCGGTAAGAAGCCGAGATCTTCGTCGGCCTGCAGAACGGGACGGGTAACAATAATTCTGTCCACATCCTTATGGATCAGGGCTTCAGCTGCCTTCGCCGCACTGATCCAGGTCTTGCCGCATCCAGCTTCGCCGGTAGCGAAAATCAGCTGCTTATTGTCGATGGCATTCAAATAATGCGCCTGAGCCTCATTGCGCGCCTCAATTGGGGAAGTATCACGGCTGTCCCGCGCCATGCCAATTGCTTCTACGCCACTCATTTGCACAAGCGATGTGACCGATTCTTCTTCACGCTGCTTATGGCTGCGTGAATCCCGTCTCAGCACACGTTTTGCTTCACGACGAGCTTTGATCACTGCTTTTTGTCTTCCCATGGATAGCACCTTGCGTTGTTGGTTTACATCACACGCGTCAACATCGACGCGACTATGCGCACGAACGATTGAGGTTTGGCTTCCTTGTAAGCCATTGCTTGCCGGTAGAACTGACAACGAGTCGCGGCTACGCGCACCGCGTACCCTGCCAAGGTTGTAATAATGCGAAGCGGAGAGAGAAAGAGTAAGAAAATCGCTGCCGGAAGCGGGGCTTCCGTGCTGAAGAGTACGGTCTGAGGTTTTACGTTGTCCGGTACGGGACCTTACCATTCGCGATCTCCATAGTGAAACGTCACACTGCCGGGAACTACCGCGTATGTAATAAGTACATCAAAAAAGATTCTTAATGCAACTTATTTTTCACAATGACGCAACAAATAGTTCTTAAGCAAGTGTAGGAGACTATCGGTCATTTGTATTACAGAAATATAACACATGGCAGGAAATATAAGAAAAATGAGAAAAACAGCAGAAAACGCCCTGCCCTTACGGGCAGGGTCGGTATCAGGCCTGCAGCAGCGACTCTCCCAGATAGTGTTTTTCATCCACTACGCCGGGTAAAACAAAGAAGTAGCCCCGCCGATCGGTTTGACATACTCCTCCAGCGCCTCGCCGTTAAGCCGTTTCTGCACCGTCAGAAAACCCTTTTCCAGATCGTGCTGATAGCAAACGAATAACAGCCCCATATCCAGTTGTCCGGCGTTAGTAACCCCAGCGAATAGCTGTAGCCGCGGCGCATCATCAGGCTGGACTGGGTTTCCGGCGTGCGGGGATTGGCCAGACGAATATGGCTATCCAGCGCAATGACTTCGCCGTTAGGATCTTTACTGTAATCCGGGGTATCGTGTTCGTTTTTCATCCCCAGCGGCGCACCGGTGTGCTTGTCGCGACCAAAGATCGTCTGCTGCTCCTTGAGCGGCGTCCGATCCCAGAACTCCACGTGAAACTGGATAATTCGCGCCGCCTGATAGCTGCCGCCCACGGTCCAGGCCGGCTCGTCCTGATCGGCTGTCACCCACACTACCTTATCCATCAACGCGCTGTCGTGGCTCGCCGGGTTAGCGGTGCCGTCCTTAAACCCCAACAGGTTGATGGGGGTCTCTTTGCCTTTACTGCGCGCCGCGCTGTCGGAGATAAACCCTTCCCGCTTCCAGCGCACGCTCAGCAGATCCGGCGTATGTTTGATGACATCACGCAGGGCGTGGATCACCGTATCCTGAGTATTGGCGCAGATCTGCAGCAGCAGGTCGCCATGGCACAGCGCGGCATCCAGCGAATCGTTGGGGAAGCGGGTCATCGGCTGCAGCTTTTTCGGTGCTTTATCCGCCAGGCCAAAGCGCTCATCAAATAGCGAATGGCCGACCGAGACGGTGATGGTCAGGTTATCTGGCGCAATCCACGGCCCCAGGATGCCGGAATCCATCGGCGGCAGCCGCGGATTCGGCGTGTCCGGCGCCGGGCCGCCCTGGGTTAAAAAGGCGATACGCTGGGTCAGCAGTCGAAACAGCCGCTCGAGGTCGGCTTTATCAGCCGCCAGCACATCGAAGGCCACCAGCATCATCGAAGCCTGCTGCGGCGTCAGAATGCCCGCCTGATGCCGGCCATAGAATGGCTGCTTTTCCTGGCGCGCGTCGGGTGTGAGCGTCCCCGGGGAACTTTCCGCTTTTGCCGCATGCGCTACCGGGCAGCCACCGGTGATGGCCAGCGCGCCGCCAAGCGCGCCGATCCCTTTCAGTAAGCGACGACGTGACGGCTCGTTCACGTCGTGGGGTTTCTGCTGTGCCATCGACTTAGTCCAGCCCCAGGATCCCGCGCAGCTGAGCCAGATCTTCCGCCAGGGTGGTGATCGGCCCTTTCAGCGCATTACGGTCGGCGGTGGTCAGCTTATCGTAGGTTTCGAAACCGTCTTTGGTGCGATATTTGCTGAGGATGCTGTCCACTTTCTTAAAGTTGGCGTCCACTTTCGCCAGCAGCGCGCTGTTCTCTTTTTGCAGCTGCGGGCGCAGCAGGTCGACAATTTTCTGCGCGCCGTCAATGTTGGCCTGGAAGTCCCACAGATCGGTATGGCTGTAGCGATCTTCTTCACCGCTGATCTTGCTGGCCGCGACTTCCTCAATTAATCCTGCCGCGCCGCCCACGACTTTTGACGGCGGGAACGCCAGCTCGCTGATACGCTTTTGCAGCTCCAGCACATCGCTGTTCAGCTGATCGGCATATTTTTCCATCCCCTTGACGCTGTTATCGCCAAACAGCGCTTTTTCCAGACGGTGGAAACCGGTAAATTTCGGATCTTCCGCTTTTTTCTCGAAGTCGTCTTCGCGGGCGTCGATGCTGCCGTCAAGGTCAGAGAACAGCTCGGCAATGGGCTCGATGCGCTCGTAATGCTGACGCGTCGGGGCGTACAGCGCTTTCGCTTTTTCGATATCGCCGGCTTTCACCGCGTCGGTAAAGGCTTTGGTGCCGCTAACCAGCTGCGCGGTTTCCGTCGTCACATAGGCTTTATAGGCGGTGATCGCGTCGCCGAGGCTCAGCACCGCATCCGCTTTCGCCGCGTCTTTGGTGGCGGCGCCGGTGACGATCAGTTTGCCTTTCGGGTTGGTGAGCAGGCCACAGGTCATGTCATATTCGCCCGGCTGCAGGTTCGCGGTGAGCTTCTGAGTAAAGCCCGGCGCGATGTTTTCGCGCTCTTCCACCACCATCACCCCTTTCAGAATCTCCCACTCCAGCGCTTTCTGGCTGTGGTTCTGAATAATAAACTGGGTTTTACCCGCGTTAACGGTCACCTGCATCGGCTCGCACTGCTTGTCGTTGACGGTGACTTTGACCTGCGGGATATCCGCAGCCTGAGCACCGAATGCAGAGCTGAGCAGCGCGGCCACGGTCACCCGCAGCGCATTACGGCGAAAATGAATCATCATGATCATCCCTTTCGGTAAGTAGAGTGTCGCTTATAAGCTCGCAGCGCCCGGTCAGGCAGCCCGCGAGGCAGTGGTATTATTCCGCGGCGGCAGGGCAAACAGCACCAGCGCCGGGATCAGATAAAGCAGATAGACAGCCACTTCGCTGATGCTCGGCGTCTCCTGATAGCCGAAGATCCCTTCCAGCAGCGTGCCGAACAGCGTATGCGTCGACAGCACGTTGCTCAGATCGAAGGCGGTATCCTGGAACAGGTTCCACAGGCCCGCCTCGTGGAAGGCGCGGATCGCCCCCGCGGCCAGGCCAGCGGCCACCAGCAGAATAAACAGGCTGGTCCATTTGAAGAACACGCCAAGGTTAAGGCGGATACCGCCCCAGTAGATCAGGAAGCCCAGCACGATAGCGGTGGCCAGACCCAGCAGCGCCCCCAGCGGCGGCCAGATGCCAACATCCTGCTGGAAGGCCGCCAGCAGAAAGAAGACCGACTCCAGCCCCTCACGGGCGACCGCGAAAAAGACCATCATCACCAGCGCCCAGCCGTGGTGATTACCGCGCTGCAGCGCCTTGTCCACGGCCTGCTCCAGCTGCTGCTTGACGTTGCGTGAGACATTGCGCATCCAGAAGACCATCCACGTCAGGATCACCACCGCAATGACCGCGACGATCCCTTCGAACAGCTCCTGTTCACGCTGAGGAAATTCGCCGGTGGTTTCGTTGATAAAAATGCCTAAGCCAAGACACAGCGCCGCCGCGAGGATCACGCCAATCCACATCACGCCAATCCAGTTGCCGCGCTGGGTGCGTTTCAGATAGCTGGCGATCAGGCTGACAATCAGCGCCGCCTCCAGGCCTTCGCGTAACATAATGAGAAATGGGACAAACATGCCAACACCCTTAAATGTAAAGCACCGTCAACGAATGCAAAAACAGGTAATATTTATGATAGTGATTATCATTACAATGCTCAGAAACACAAGCGAAATGTGCAGAGAATGATGATCAGTTGTAAATAAATCGCTGACAAATAATGACTTATGAAAATATTCGCCTGTTATGAAGGGAAAGAATAAACAAAGGATTTTTTACGCCAGATATTTACCCGCCGTAGCGGCTATGGCTAAATGGCGGCCTTATTGACTTGCGAAAAGAACAACATGACTGCATTTTTTCATTTCCTGCTGGCGCTGGCGGTGATCCTCGCCCTGGCCTGGCTTGTCAGCTACGACAGACAAAAAATTCGTATTCATTATATTCTCCAGTTGATTATTATCGAAATAGCGCTCGCTTTCTTTTTCCTGCACGCCGAAAGCGGCCTGTGGCTGGTAAAAAATATTTCCGGCTTTTTTGCTTCGCTGTTAGGCTTTGCCGCCGAAGGGACCAATTTCGTCTTTGGCGGCATGAGCGAAAAAGGCTTAGCCTTTATTTTCCTGGGCGTCCTGTGTCCGATTGTGTTTATTTCCGCGCTGATTGGTATTCTCCAGCACTGGCGGATCCTGCCGATTTTTATTCGCGTGATTGGCACCCTGCTGTCGAAAGTAAACGGCATGGGTAAGCTGGAATCTTTCAACGCCGTCAGCTCGCTGATCCTCGGCCAATCGGAGAACTTCATTGCCTACAAGGGCGTACTGAGCGACCTCTCCTCACGGCGACTGTTCACTATGGCGGCGACGGCCATGTCGACCGTATCGCTGTCGATTGTCGGCGCCTATATGACCATGCTGGACGCCAAATATGTCGTCGCAGCGCTGATCCTCAATATGTTCAGCACCTTTATCGTGCTGTCGGTAATTAACCCGACGCGGCCGGGCAGCGAGCAGGAAATAAAACTCGAGAAGCTGCATGAATCGCAGAGTTTCTTTGAAATGCTCGGGGAATATATTCTGGCCGGCTTTAAAGTGGCGATGATTATTCTGGCGATGCTGATCGGTTTTATCGCCCTGATCAGCGCCATTAACGCGCTATTCGCCACCCTGTTTGGTCTCAGCTTCCAGCAGATCCTCGGCTACGTCTTTTATCCGCTGGCGTGGCTTATCGGCATCCCGCTGAGCGATGCGCTAAACGCCGGCAGCATCATGGCCACCAAACTGGTCGCTAACGAATTTGTGGCGATGATTGAGCTGCAAAAGATTGCCGCCAGCATGACCCCTCGCGGGCTCGGCATTCTCTCGGTATTCCTGGTGTCGTTTGCCAACTTTGCCTCGATCGGCATTATCGCCGGGGCGATCAAAGGCCTGAATGAACCGCAGGGCAATATCGTCTCCCGCTTCGGCCTGCGGCTGGTGTATAGCGCCACGCTGGTGAGCCTGCTTTCCGCCAGCTTCGCCGGGCTGGTGCTGTAAAACAAACGGCGGGGCTGCCCCCGCCGTTTACTCAGAACTGCACGCAGACCGGCTGGTCGACACGCATCACCGACTCCTGCGCGAAGCGTGATTTATAGCCCTGGCGCAGAGCCTCAATACCCGCCTCGCTCTGCGCGTCATGCCCATGGATCACCATCAGCGCCTTGCTCTGCTCCCGCACCACCTGACCATTCTGGCCAAGCCACTGGCCGTGGGCATCAAACACCGTCAGCCCGTCGCGAAAGCGCGGCGTGACGTCACGGTCGACAAACTGTTGCCACTCTTCAGCGGTGATGTCTTTCCCCGCCGGGCGGCTCAGACCGAAGTAAAGCGTGGTTTGCACCATGGACTTATCCGCCGGGCAGACGCCGGGCTTCGGCGCGCTGGTCGATGAACTTCCACCCGCCACGCAGCCGCTGAGTAACCCTGCCAGCACCAGCGCCATTGCACCCTGTCTGAACGTCATCTTTGCTATCCTCATTGTTATTAGTCAGGAAATATCAGCGGATTTTCAGATAATTAGCAAGGGTTATAATATTCCGGCACGGCACCAGGCAATAAAAAGCCCGCCAGCGGCGGGCTCGTGAGCATCAGATGATCTTACTCAGCCGTGGCGCGTACCGGCGGCGGCGTATGGTAGTGGGCATCCGCTTCGGCAAAGCGCTGCTGCATGCTGGCCGACGGCGCTTTATCCAGCAGGCTAAAGACCACAATCCCGATGCTGCCGAAGACGAAGCCCGGAATAATTTCATACAGGCCCAGCCAGCCAAACTGCTTCCAGACGATCACGGTCAGGGCGCCAATCACCATCCCGGCCAGCGCGCCGTTACGGGTCATGCGCGACCACATTACCGAGAACAGGACCACCGGGCCAAAGGCGGCGCCGAAGCCAGCCCAGGCGTAGCTCACCAGACCCAGCACGCGGTTTTCCGGATTGGCCGCCAGGGCAATGGCCACCAAGGCAACCACCAGCACCATCATACGGCCCACCCACACCAGCTCTTTCTGACCGGCGTTTTTACGCAGGAAGGCTTTATACAGGTCTTCGGTAATTGCGCTCGAGCAGACCAGCAGCTGACAGCTCAGGGTGGACATCACCGCCGCCAGAATCGCCGACAGCAGGATCCCGGCAATCCACGGGTTAAACAGGATTTGCGCCAGTTCGATAAACACGCGCTCGGCGTTCTGGTTAACCGCGCCCGCCAGGCTCGGGTTGTTATTGAAGTAGGCGATGCCAAAGAAGCCGACGGCCACCGCCCCGCCGAGGCAGAGGATCATCCAGGTCATACTAATGCGACGTGCGTGAACGATACTGTGGTGCGAATCCGCCGCCATAAAGCGCGCCAGAATATGCGGCTGACCGAAATAACCCAGCCCCCAGCCCATCAGCGAGATAATCGCCACGAAGTTCAGCCCTTTCAGCATGTCGATATTTTCGATGCTCTTCTGCTTAATCACTTCCAGCGAATCGCCAAAGCCGCCGACGGAAATAATCACGATCACCGGGGTGAGGATCAGCGCGAAAATCATCAGGCTGGCCTGCACGGTATCGGTCCAGCTAACGGCGAGGAAGCCGCCGACGAAGGTATAGATAATCGTCGCCGCCGCCCCGGCCCACAGTGCGGTTTCATAACTCATGCCGAAGGTGCTTTCAAACAGACGCGCCCCCGCGACAATTCCTGAAGCGCAATAGATGGTAAAGAACAGCAGAATAACCAGCGCCGAAATAATTCTCAGCACCCGGCTTTTATCTTCAAAACGGCCGGTAAAATAATCGGGCAGCGTCAGGGCGTTATTATTCACCTCGGTATGCACGCGCAGGCGACCGGCCACCAGCTTCCAGTTAATCCACGCCCCCAGCGTTAAGCCAATGGCGATCCAGCTTTCGGAAATCCCGGAGAGAAAAATCGCCCCTGGCAGGCCCATCAGCAGCCAGCCGCTCATATCCGACGCCCCTGCGGAAAGCGCGGTCACAAATGGCCCCAGACTCCTTCCCCCGAGAATATAATCATCGAAGTTTTTGGTCGAACGCCAGGCAATAAACCCTATCAATACCATACCAAAAATATAAACAATAAATGTCACCAGCATCGGTGTGCTAATAGCCATGCAAAGTCTCCAGAATTTTTATCGACAGCGTCCAACTTCGTCGTTTTTTTCCACTACCGGAACGGGGTAATGGCGCATTGTTTAATTGGGCGACCGTATCCTGACGGAAGCTTCGGTTTTTCACAAACGATTTAACACAGCATTTACACGAAAAACCGACGGCGCAAAACGTCAATTTGTTAGAGGTTGCACTCTCTCACGTTTTTAAAGGTTGCACCAAACAAAAGTGTTAACTCACGCATACAAATACCCTATGAGCCCGGGGTTAAATTTCTGCTATTTTAGGGGTTATTTTTAACAAATTAGCCATTTCACGGCTTCCGTCACAAGCCACAATTAACAAGGTTGCACAAAGTTGCAACATAGTGGATATTTCCATGCAACCGCATAAGCCTAACGATAAATGACAGGAGTTTTGAGCATGGGCACCACCACCATGGGTGTTAAGCTTGACGACGCAACCCGCGAGCGCATTAAATCCGCCGCGAGCCGTATTGACCGCACGCCGCACTGGCTGATTAAGCAGGCCATCTTTAATTATCTGGAAAAACTGGAGAACGACGAGACGCTGCCTGAGCTGCCGGCCCTGCTCTCCGGGGCCGCCAACGAAAGCGATGACGCCAGCGAACCAACGGAAGAGCCCTATCAGCCGTTCCTCGAATTCGCCGAGCAGATCCTGCCGCAGTCGGTGAGCCGCGCGGCGATCACCGCCGCCTGGCGACGTCCGGAAACCGACGCGGTACCGATGCTGCTGGAGCAGGCCCGTCTGCCGCAGCCGCTGGGCGAACAGGCGCACAAGCTGGCGTATCAGCTGGCGGAAAAACTGCGCAACCAGAAAACCGCCAGCGGCCGCGCCGGCATGGTGCAGAGCCTGCTGCAGGAGTTCTCCCTCTCTTCACAGGAAGGGGTGGCGCTGATGTGCCTGGCGGAAGCCCTGCTGCGTATTCCAGATAAAGCCACCCGCGATGCGCTGATCCGCGACAAAATCAGCAACGGCAACTGGCAGTCGCACATCGGCCGCAGCCCGTCGCTGTTCGTCAACGCCGCCACCTGGGGGCTGCTGTTCACCGGAAAACTGGTGTCGACCCATAACGAGACCAGCCTCTCCCGCTCCCTGAACCGCATCATCGGCAAGAGCGGCGAACCGCTGATCCGCAAAGGCGTGGATATGGCGATGCGCCTGATGGGCGAGCAGTTCGTCACCGGGGAAACCATCGCCGAAGCGCTGGCCAACGCCCGCAAGCTGGAAGAAAAAGGGTTCCGCTACTCCTACGATATGCTCGGCGAAGCCGCCCTGACCGCCGCTGACGCCCAGGCCTATATGGTTTCTTATCAGCAGGCGATCCATGCCATCGGCAAAGCCTCCAACGGCCGCGGCATTTATGAAGGTCCGGGTATCTCCATTAAGCTCTCCGCGCTGCACCCGCGCTACAGCCGCGCGCAGTATGACCGGGTGATGGAAGAGCTTTACCCGCGGCTGAAATCGCTGACCCTGCTGGCGCGCCAGTATGACATCGGCATCAATATTGACGCCGAAGAGGCAGACCGTCTGGAGATCTCCCTCGACCTGCTGGAAAAACTGTGCTTCGAGCCGGAACTGGCCGGCTGGAACGGGATTGGCTTCGTGATTCAGGCCTACCAGAAGCGCTGTCCGTTTGTCATTGATTACCTGATTGACCTCGCCACCCGCAGCCGCCGTCGCCTGATGATCCGTCTGGTGAAAGGCGCCTACTGGGATAGCGAAATTAAACGCGCGCAGATGGAAGGTCTCGAAGGCTATCCGGTATACACCCGCAAGGTTTACACCGACGTCTCCTACCTCGCCTGCGCTAAGAAGCTGCTGGCGGTGCCGAACCTGATTTACCCGCAGTTCGCCACCCATAACGCCCATACTCTGGCGGCTATCTACCAGCTGGCGGGCCAGAACTACTACCCGGGCCAGTATGAGTTCCAGTGCCTGCACGGCATGGGCGAACCGCTGTACGAGCAGGTGGTGGGCAAGGTCGCCGACGGCAAACTGAACCGTCCGTGCCGGATCTACGCCCCGGTGGGCACCCACGAGACGCTGCTGGCGTATCTGGTGCGTCGTCTGCTGGAGAACGGCGCCAATACCTCTTTCGTCAACCGTATCGCGGACAATACCCTGCCGCTGGACGAGCTGGTAGCCGACCCGGTCAGCGCGGTAGAAAAACTGGCGCAGCAGGAAGGCCAGGCCGGCCTGCCGCATCCGAAAATCCCTCTGCCGCGCGATCTCTACGGCAGCGGCCGGAGCAACTCCGCCGGTCTCGATCTGGCGAACGAGCACCGTCTGGCCTCCCTCTCCTCTTCCCTGCTCAACAGCGCGCTGCATAAATGGCAGGCATTGCCGATGCTGGAGCAGCCGGTGGCCGAAGGCGAAATGCAGCCGGTGGTTAACCCGGCAGAGCCGAAAGATATCGTCGGCTACGTCCGCGAAGCCAGCGACGCTGAAGTGCAGCAGGCGCTGACCAGCGCTATCAACAATGCGCCGATCTGGTTCGCCACTCCGCCGCAGGAGCGCGCCGCCATTCTTGAGCGCGCCGCGGTGCTGATGGAAAGCCAGATGCCGACCCTGATGGGGATCCTGGTGCGCGAGGCGGGTAAAACCTTCAGCAACGCCATCGCTGAAGTGCGCGAAGCCGTTGACTTCCTGCACTATTACGCCGGCCAGGTGCGCGACGATTTCGATAATGAAACTCACCGCCCGCTGGGTCCGGTGGTCTGTATCAGCCCGTGGAACTTCCCGCTGGCGATCTTCACCGGCCAGATTGCCGCCGCGCTGGCGGCCGGCAACAGCGTGCTGGCGAAACCTGCCGAGCAGACGCCGCTTATCGCCGCCCAGGGCGTGGCGATTCTGCTGGAAGCCGGCGTGCCGCCGGGCGTAATTCAACTGCTGCCGGGTCGCGGGGAGACCGTGGGCGCCGCGCTAACCTCCGATGAGCGCGTACGCGGCGTGATGTTCACCGGCTCCACCGAAGTGGCCACCCTGCTGCAGCGCAATATCGCCAGCCGCCTCGATCCCCAGGGCCGCCCGACGCCGCTGATCGCCGAAACCGGCGGGATGAACGCGATGATCGTCGATTCGTCGGCGCTCACCGAGCAGGTAGTGATCGACGTGCTGGCTTCCGCGTTCGACAGCGCCGGCCAGCGCTGCTCCGCCCTGCGCGTGCTATGCCTGCAGGAAGAGGTCGCCGATCACACCTTAACCATGCTGCGCGGCGCCATGAGCGAGTGCCGGATGGGCAATCCGGGGCGCCTGACCACCGATATCGGTCCGGTTATCGATGCGGAAGCGAAAGAGAATATCGAACGCCATATTCAGGCGATGCGCGCCAAAGGCCGCACCGTCTACCAGGCGGTGCGCGAGAATAGCGAAGACGCCCGCGAATGGCGTCACGGGACCTTCGTGCCGCCGACGCTTATCGAGCTCGACAGCTTCGACGAGCTGAAAAAAGAGGTCTTCGGCCCGGTACTGCACGTGGTGCGCTATAACCGTAACGAGCTGGACAAACTGGTCGAGCAGATTAACGCCTCTGGCTACGGCCTGACCCTCGGCGTGCATACCCGTATCGACGAAACCATCGCCCAGGTCACCGGCAGCGCCAAGGTGGGCAACCTGTACGTCAACCGCAATATGGTTGGCGCGGTGGTCGGCGTGCAGCCGTTCGGCGGCGAAGGGCTGTCCGGTACCGGTCCGAAAGCCGGCGGTCCGCTGTATCTGTACCGTCTGCTCTCCAGCCGTCCGCAGGACGCGGTTGGCGTGACCTTCGCCCGCCAGGATGCGGAGCGTCCGCTGGACGCCCAGCTGAAAACGCTGCTGGAAAAACCGCTGCAGGCGCTGCAGCAGTGGGCCGCGGGCCGTCCTGAGCTGCAGGCGCTGTGCCAGCAGTACAGCGAGCAGGCGCAAAGCGGCACTCAACGCCTGCTGCCGGGGCCAACCGGCGAGCGCAACACCCTGACGCTGATGCCGCGCGAGCGCGTGCTGTGCGTAGCGGATAACGAACAGGATGCGCTGATCCAGCTGGCGGCTGTGCTGGCGGTGGGTTGTGAAGTACTGTGGCCGGACAGCGCCCTGCAGCGCGATCTGGCGAAGAAACTGCCGCGGGAGGTCAGCGAGCGCATTCGCTTTGCCAAAGCGGAGCAGTTGCCTGGCCAGGCCTTCGACGCGGTTATCTACCACGGCGATTCCGACCAGCTGCGCGAGCTGTGCGAGCAGGTGGCGGCGCGCGACGGGGCGATTGTCTCCGTGCAGGGCTTCGCCCGCGGCGAAACCAATCTGCTGCTGGAGCGGCTGTATATCGAGCGTTCGCTGAGCGTTAACACCGCGGCGGCAGGCGGTAACGCCAGCCTGATGACCATCGGCTAAAACGGGCTCCCCGGTGGCGCTGCGCTTACCGGGGCTACCTACCACCGCCAAAGGGTAGCCCGGATAAGGCGCGGTGCGCCGCCATCCGGGCAATCAGTCTGCGCTGCGATCAGCTAATGACAGCCGACGTCAGCTGTGTTTAATTAAGGCTCCCGGACGGGAGCCTTTTTTATGGGAGCAGAACAATGAAACGCACGTTATTTGCCGTGATGGCCCTGCTGGCCAGCGGCGCGGCGCTGGCGGACGAGTGCAGCAGCGCCAACACCCAAACCGAAATGAATCAGTGCGCGGCTGCGCAGTATCAGGCGGCCGATAAAAAACTGAACGACACCTGGCAGCAGGCCCTGCAGCGGGCGGTGGGTAAACAACAAACATTACTGAAGCAGGCGCAGCAGGCATGGATCGCCTTACGCGACGCCGACTGCGCCTTTCTCGCGTCCGGCGCCGAAGGCGGCAGCATGCAGCCAATGCTGGTCAGCCAGTGCATGACCGATAAGAGCGTGGAGCGGGAGTCTTTCCTCGCCTCGCTGCTACAGTGCGAGGATGGCGATCAAAGCTGCCCGCTGCCGCCCGCCAATTAACGGACGCGAATGCCTTCGATAATCATCCGCTGGACATTATCGACCGTTTGTTCAAAAAAGGCCGCATCCTGCAGCGTGGCGCCGGTGACCGCCTCCACCTGGGTGGCGAAGTCGGCGTAATGCTGGGTGGTAGCCCAGATCATAAAGATTAAATGCTGTGGATCGACCGGCGCCAGCTTGCCGCGGTCGATCCAGCCGGAGACTATCGCCGATTTTTCGTCGACCAGCGCTTTCAGATCCCCGGTCAGTTCGCCCATCAGCAGCGGCGCCCCCTGCAGCATCTCGAGGCAGAAGAGCTTCGAGGCCTGGGGGTGATCGCGGGACACCTCCAGCTTCAGGCGAATATATTCGCGGATCGCCACCAGCGGGCTGATATCCTCACGAAAGGCCTTCAGCGGCGCCAGCCAGATGGCGAGGATCTGCTGCAGGACTGCCACATACAGCGCCTCTTTCGAAGGGTAGTAATAGAGCAGATTGGTTTTCGATACCCCGGCGCGCTCAGCCACCTGCTCCAGCCGCGTACCGTGAATACCAAATTGCGAAAATGCCTCCAGCGCGGCGGCCAGGATGGCCTCCTTTTTGGCGCTGACCGCTTGTGAACGTTTGCCGCTTTTCTTCACCGCGCCCTGTGCCATACATCCTCTCCTTCAGTTGATGCCACCAGCATAGCAAAAGCCCTGCGCCGGCACGACCCCATGCACCCTGATTGCGCATGACTGCCGTTTTTTCGTGCACTGATTTTGACCATCCAGTCCACTTTTTTATCGTCCTTTTTAGCAACTCAAAAGTAACACATTAATAACATTAGCATTTATAAAACTGGCATCGCCTTTGCTTTACCTTCTCTGCGAGGTGGTCCAGGGAGAGGCAGGATGCCGCACCATCGCAACCCATCTTCCATGACTGCAGAGAGGTAGGTATGAAAATTGGTGTTTTCATTCCCATTGGCAACAACGGCTGGCTGATCTCCACCCATGCCCCGCAGTATATGCCGACCTTTGAACTGAATAAGGCCATCGTGCAGAAGGCCGAGCACTACCATTTCGACTTCGCGCTCTCCATGATCAAACTGCGCGGCTTCGGCGGGAAAACTGAATTCTGGGATCACAACCTGGAGTCCTTCACCCTGATGGCCGGCCTGGCCGCGGTGACCTCGAAGATCCAGATCTACGCCACCGCCGCCACCCTGACGCTGCCGCCGGCGATTGTCGCCCGGATGGCCTCCACTATCGACTCCATCTCCGGCGGCCGGTTTGGCGTCAATCTGGTGACCGGCTGGCAAAAACCGGAATATGACCAGATGGGCATGTGGCCGGGAGATGACTATTTCGCCAGCCGCTATGACTATCTCACCGAATACGTCCAGGTGCTCCGTGACCTGTGGGGCACCGGGCGCAGCGATTTCAAAGGTGACTACTTCACCATGAACGACTGCCGGGTCAGCCCGCGCCCGTCGCAGCCGATGAAGGTGATCTGCGCCGGGCAGAGCGATGCCGGGATGGCCTTCTCCGCCCAGCATGCGGACTACAACTTTTGCTTTGGCAAAGGGGTCAACACGCCAACGGCCTTTGCCCCGACCGCCGCACGCATGATGCAGGCGGCGGAAAAAACCGGCCGCGACGTGGGGTCCTATGTGCTGTTCATGGTGATCGCCGACGAAACCGACGAGGCGGCGCGCGCCAAATGGGAACATTACAAAGCGGGCGCCGATGAAGAAGCGCTAGCGTGGCTCACCGAGCAGAGTCAGAAAGATACCCGCTCCGGCAGCGATACCAACGTGCGCCAGATGGCCGACCCCACCTCGGCGGTCAACATTAACATGGGCACCCTGGTCGGATCGTATGCCAGCGTCGCCCGTATGCTTGATGAAGTAGCGAGCGTGCCCGGCACCGACGGCGTGCTGCTGACCTTTGATGATTTTCTTGCCGGCATTGACGCCTTTGGCGAACGCATTCAGCCGCTGATGCGCTGCCGGAACCACATTGCTTCTGTTACCCGTGAGGTGGCCTGATGATTACCCTTCCCGCTCGCCCGGAATCCCTGACCTTCGCGCCGCAGCAGAGCGCGCTGATTGTGGTCGATATGCAGAACGCCTACGCCAGCCAGGGCGGTTATCTGGATCTCGCCGGCTTTGACGTCTCCGCTACCCGGCCGGTTATCGACAATATTAATACCGCCGTCGCCGCCGCTCGCGCCGCGGGTATGTTGATTATCTGGTTCCAGAATGGCTGGGATGACCAGTATGTTGAAGCCGGCGGCCCGGGCTCGCCGAACTATCACAAATCCAACGCGCTGAAAACGATGCGTCAGCGTCCGGAGCTGCAGGGCAAGCTGCTGGCGAAAGGCGGCTGGGATTATCAGCTGGTGGACGAGCTGACGCCGCAGGAAGGCGATATCGTGTTGCCGAAACCGCGCTACAGCGGCTTCTTTAACACCCCGCTCGACAGCATTTTGCGCAGCCGCGGCATACGCCACCTGGTGTTCACCGGGATCGCCACCAACGTCTGCGTCGAATCGACGCTGCGCGATGGCTTCTTTCTCGAATACTTCGGCATCGTGCTGGAGGATGCCACCCATCAGGCCGGCCCGGCCTTCGCCCAGCAGGCGGCGCTGTTCAATATTGAAACCTTTTTCGGCTGGGTCAGCGACGTTGAGAGCTTCTGCCACGCGCTCTCCCCCGCCGCCCCGCTGGCTTTAGCCAAGGAGAAACGTTATGCCTAAACAGGTGATTATTCCGCCAGGCACCACCGCGCCGATTGCCCCCTTTGTTCCGGGGACGCTCGCCGACGGGGTGGTCTACGTCTCGGGCACCCTGCCGTTTGATAAGCAAAACAATGTGGTGCACATCGGCGACCCAAAGGCGCAAACCCGCCACGTGCTGGAGACCATCAGGAGCGTTATCGAAACGGCGGGCGGGAGTATGGCGGATGTGACTTTCAACAGCATCTTTATCACCGACTGGACAAATTACGCCGCGATTAACGAGGTCTACGCCGAGTTCTTCCCCGGCGATAAACCGGCGCGCTTCTGCATTCAGTGCGGACTGGTGAAGCCCGATGCGCTGGTGGAAATCGCCAGCGTCGCCCATATCGGTACCCCGACATGATGAGGCTCAATATTGCTCCGGCTCCGTGGCCCGGCGCGCCGGTGGTGGTCCTCAGCGCCGGTCTGGGCGGGGGCGGCGGCTACTGGCTGGCGCAGCGCGCGGCGCTGGAGGAACAGTATCAGCTGGTGAGTTATGACCATAACGGGACCGGGGAGAACGCCGGTCCGCTGCCCGCCGACTACAGCCTGGCGACGATGGCCGGGGAGCTGTTCAGCGCTCTGCAGGCGGCGGGGATCGCCCGCTTCGCGCTGGTGGGCCACGCCCTGGGGGCGCTGATTGGCCTGCAGCTGGCGCTCGATCGCCCCGAGGCGGTGAGCGCCCTGGCGCTGGTCAACGGCTGGCTGTCGCTGTCGCCGCATACCCGCCGCTGCTTCCAGGTGCGCGAGCGTCTGCTGCATGCCGGCGGCGCGCAGGCGTGGGTCGAAGCGCAGCCGCTATTTCTCTACCCGGCGGAATGGATGGCCGCGCGCCTGCCGCGCCTCGAAGCGGAAGATGCGCTTGCCATCAGCCATTTTCAGGGCAAAGAGAATCTGCTGAAGCGGCTGCAGGCCCTGAAGCAGGCTGATTTTTCACGCCGTGCGTCGGCCATCGCCTGCCCGACGCTGATTATCAGCGCCGCTGACGACCTGCTGGTCCCCGCCTCCTGCTCCCGCGTGCTGCAGACGGCGATCCCCGGCAGCCAGCTCGTGGAAATGCCGTGGGGCGGCCATGCCTGTAACGTCACCGACGCCGATACCTTTAATACCATTTTACGCGACGGGCTGTCCGCTATGCTGCCGGTCGCCAGGGAGACCCGATGAACGACGCGATAAACCACACGGCCTGCGAGACGCTGTTTACCCAGGCCCGGACCCACAACGGCTGGCTGGATAAGCCGGTGAGCGATGCGCAGCTGCAGGCCGTCTGGGACCTGATGAAAATGGGGCCGACTTCCGCCAACTGTTCGCCAGCGCGCATCGTGTTCGTGCGCAGCGCGGAAGGCAAAGAGAAACTTCGCCCGACGCTCTCCAGCGGCAATCTGCAGAAAACCATGCAGGCGCCGGTGACCGCCATCGTGGCGTGGGATAGCGCCTTCTACGACCGGCTGCCGACCCTGTTTCCCCACGGTGACGCCCGCAGCTGGTTTACCTCCAGCCCGCAGCTGGCGGAAGAGACCGCGTTTCGCAACAGCTCCCTGCAGGCGGCGTATCTGATTTTTGCCTGCCGGGCGCTGGGCCTCGACACCGGGCCAATGTCTGGTTTTGACCGGGAAAAAGTCGACGCGGCATTTTTTGCCGACAACGGCTGGAAAAGCAACCTGCTGGTGAACATCGGCTATGGCGACCCCGGCAAGCTGTACGGCCGCCTGCCGCGCCTGTCCTTTGATGAAGCCTGCCTGCTGGCATAAGGAGTTTACGATGGAGTTAACGGACAAAACGAGTTTCCGTGACGCCATGGCCCACGTCGGCGCCGCGGTTAACATTATTACCACCGATGGCCCGGCGGGCCGGGCGGGATTCACCGCCAGCGCGGTCTGCAGCGTTACCGACACGCCGCCGACCCTGCTGGTCTGCCTGAACCGCTCGGCTTCGGTGTGGCCGGTGTTCAGCGAACACCACACGCTGTGCGTCAATACCCTGGCGGCCGGACAGGAGGCCCTGTCGACGCTGTTTGGCGGTAAAACGGCAATGGACGAGCGTTTTGCCGCCGCCGACTGGCAGACCGGCGCCACCGGCTGTCCGCGGCTGGAGGCGGCTCTGGTCAGCTTTGACTGCCGCATCGACCAGCGCGTCAGCGTCGGGACGCACGACATTCTGTTTTGTCACGTCGTGGCCATTACCCGTCACCCGGAGCCCCGGGGACTGATGTGGTTTGACCGCGGCTATCACACGCTTATGCGACCCGCTTGTTAACCTTTAACCCGGGATATCATCATGGCACTCTTCGATTTTCCTCGCTGGAAGCTGACCTCTCCTGCCGCCGAATCCGGCGTTGTCGCCCCCGATGAACGCTTGTCGGCCGGGCAAACGCTGGTGATGGGCGTGCAGCACGCCGTTGCGATGTTCGGCGCGACGGTGCTGATGCCGTTGTTGATGGGGCTCGACCCGAACCTGTCTATTCTGATGTCGGGCGTCGGCACCCTGCTGTTCTTTGTCGTTACCGGCGGACGGGTGCCGAGCTATCTCGGCTCCAGCGCCGCTTTTGTCGGGGTGGTGATCGCCATTACCGGCTTTAACGGCCAGGGGCTGAACCCTCATCTGAGCGTCGCCCTTGGCGGGATCATCGCCTGCGGGCTGGTCTACACCCTGATTGGTCTGGTGGTGATGAAGATCGGCACCCGCTGGATCGAGCGCCTGATGCCGCCGGTGGTGACCGGCGCGGTGGTGATGGCTATCGGCCTGAACCTGGCGCCGATTGCCGTGCGCAGCGTCTCCGCCAGCGCCTTCGACAGCTGGATGGCGGTGTTAACTGTGCTCTGCATCGGCATAGTGGCGGTATTTACCCGCGGGATGCTGCAGCGACTGCTGATCCTGGTCGGCCTGATCGTCGCCTGCGCGCTGTACGCCCTGCTAGCTAACGGCCTGGGCCTTGGCAAACCGCTGGACTTCTCCCCCCTCGCCCAGGCGGCGTGGTTCGGGCTGCCGCACTTTACCACCCCATCCTTTAACGGCCAGGCGATGATGTTGATTGCGCCGGTCGCGGTGATCCTGGTGGCCGAGAACCTCGGGCACCTGAAGGCCGTCGCCGGGATGACCGGGCGCAATATGGACCCGTACATAGGGCGCGCCTTCGTCGGCGACGGGCTGGCGACCATGCTCTCCGGTTCGGTGGGCGGCAGCGGGGTCACTACCTATGCGGAGAACATCGGCGTCATGGCGGTGACCAAGGTCTACTCAACGCTGGTGTTTGTCGCCGCGGCGCTGATTTCCATGCTGTTGGGTTTCTCGCCGAAGTTCGGCGCATTAATCCACACCATTCCCGGGCCGGTGATCGGCGGCGCCTCGATCGTGGTCTTTGGCTTAATTGCCGTCGCCGGGGCGCGGATCTGGGTGCAAAACCGGGTGGATCTGAGTCAAAACAGCAATTTGATCATGGTGTCGGTGACCCTGGTGCTGGGCGCCGGCGATTTCGCGCTGTCGCTGGGCGGCTTTACGCTGGGCGGGATTGGCACGGCCACCTTCGGGGCGATCCTGCTGCACGCGCTGCTTCATCGCGGGACGCGCGAGGCGAAGGAGGCCAGGGTAACGCCGGTGTAAGCCACATTAGCGCGGCGTTGGCGCAGGGTGCGGTGTGGGCCTGGGTGGTGTGATCCTGTAGGCCGGATAAGGCATTTATGCCGCCATCCGGCACCACCACGGGCACGGAACCTGACCGCCCGGCGGCGCTGCGCTTGCGCGGGCCTGGAGACAATCAGAGCCGGACGAGTACCAGCCAGGATAAGCGCCGCTGTCGGGTCAGAAGGAAAATATTATGGCTCGCGGCGATCGGCCAGGTCCGTGAGCGGCTGCGCATCGTCGTTTGTGGAAACCTGCGGCGGCGACTTGCGCTTCCACTTCAGCTCGCTCACCAGCACCCCCGCGAGGATCAAAACGCAGCCGAGCAGGGCCAGCAGCGGCAGACGCTCACCGGCCAGCCGGCCAAAAATACCGGCCCATACCGGTTCACCGGTATAAATAAGGGTGGCCCGCGTCGGCGAGACGCTGCGCTGCGCCCAGTTCATGGTCACCTGAATGATCGCGCTGAAAATCCCCAGCCCCAGCGCGACGCCGAGCAGGGCCGGCGTCAACGACGGCACCGATTCACCCGCCGGCTTCATGGCGGCGAAAGCCACCAGCGACGCGGTCGCCAGCTGCACCACCGTCACCCGGCGGACATCGACTTTTCCGGCCCAGGCGCTGATAAGGATAATCTCCGCCGCGATCGCTACCGCGCTTGCCAGAGTGATCATCTCCCCCACGCCAAGCGCCAGCAGATTATTTTCCGGCCCGGCCAGCAGAATTAAACCAATAAAGGCCAGCACAATCCCCACGCAGGACATCACCCCGGCATACGTCCCAGGCACAGCCACTGCAGCAGCGGCACCAGCGGCAGATACATCGCGGTGATAAAGGCAGATTTACTGCTGGAGATGGTCTGTAGTCCCCAGGTCTGCAGGCCATACCCCAGCGCAATCGCCACGCCAATCGCTACCCCGGCCTTCACCTCCAGCCACGTCAGACCGCGCAGAGTGCGCAGCGAAAGCAGGCCCACCGCCAGCGCGGCAGTCGCAAAACGCAAACCGACAAAAAACAGCGGCCCGCTGAGGCTCACCGCGTACTGTACGGCAAGGAACGTCCCTCCCCAGAACATGGTGATCATGATAAGGAGCGCTTCCTGGCGGCTAACGGAGAATTTTAACGAAGACATAAGACAGCCATGACGATTAACGGGCGACCAGTGTGCAATCCGCCCGGCGGGAGCGCAACCACCGACAGATAAAAAAACCGCCGGCAGATGCCGGCGGCGAGGGCGATGCGGTTGGGTCGGGGAGATTAACACCGCATCAAAGAGAACAGTGCGAGTCGCGCGTTAACTTTCACGACTACCATGACTGTTTTTACCCCCTTTTTTGCCAGCCTCTGAGGCGCGCTGAGGGTCATTTTTAAAATTCCCCCCGCTATGCTGGCCACCTTTACGTCCTGCTTCTGATGCTCTTTCACGGTCTTCGGCAAAGTTGCCGGAACCGCCACGATGGTTTGCCATTACTGACCTCCATTAGGTTAGACATCATAGTGCATTACGCGGGAGCGGCGACGCCGCTGTCCTGCCGCGTATCTATAAGGTTAGTGAATGACTACGGCTGACGGCGGCGAATGAAATATCCAGAAACAAAGCCGGGCGAAAAAAGCTTCCTCGCGCCGCCAACAGCTCCTAACCGACTCTGCTGTCGAAGAAAAAATAGTCAGCAAAAATGTATCCTGATGCTACATCCTCGCCGCAGCGGTCAAAATAGCAGACGCAACGCTTCCTCCTTCACTTCCTTTCAGGCCGCGCGGTGCAAGGAAAAGTAAATAACGCTTTGTCATTTTGTTATAAATCAAACAAATGCCCGTTGGATTTGCACTCTCCGGCGGAGGCTTTATCTTTAAAGGTACCAGCTATTTTGCTGGCTTATAATGCAACCGAGGAGTGATGGAAATGGCTAAAATTCTGGTGCTTTATTATTCCATGTATGGACACATTGAAACCATGGCTCACGCCGTCGCCGATGGGGCGAACCGGGTGGACGGCGTTGAGGTGGTTGTGAAGCGCGTGCCGGAAACCATGCAGGCTGAAGCATTCGCCAAAGCAGGCGGGAAAACGCAAAACGCGCCCGTCGCCACGCCGCAGGAGCTGGCAGAGTATGACGCCATCATCTTTGGTACCCCGACGCGCTTCGGCAACATGTCCGGTCAGATGCGTACTTTCCTCGATCAAACCGGCGGTCTGTGGGCGTCCGGCGCTCTGTATGGCAAAATCGCCAGCGTATTTAGCTCAACCGGTACCGGCGGCGGCCAGGAACAAACCATTACCTCGACCTGGACGACGCTGGCCCACCACGGCATGATCATCGTCCCGATCGGCTATGGCGCCCAGGAGCTATTCGATATCTCCCAGGTACGCGGCGGTACCCCTTATGGCGCAACCACCATCGCTGGCGGCGACGGCTCGCGGCAGCCGAGCGAGGAAGAGTTAGCCATCGCCCGCTATCAGGGTGAACATGTCGCCAAACTGGCCGTTAAACTGCACGGCTAATCTTCTGCAGGAGGAGCACTATGCCAACTCAAGAAGCAAAAGCACATCGCGTCGGCGAATGGGCAAGTTTACGTAACACCTCACCGGAAATTGCCGAGGCGATTTTCGAAGTCGCCCACTACGATGAGAAACTGGCGGAGCAAATCTGGGAGGAAGGCAGCGACGAAGTGCTGGCGCTGGCCTTTGCCAAAACCGATAAAGACAGCCTGTTCTGGGGCGAACAGACGATTGAGCGTAAAAACGTCTAGGAGGTTTATCCCCACCTGGGCTCACCCTAACCTGCTAAAAAAACCCGGAGTGCTCCGGGTTTTTTTCGTTATTTCGCCGCCTCGTTGATCACCTTTTTAAAGGTCTCCAGCGGGCAGAATCCCTGGTCATCAACCGGACAGCCGTTAAGCGCCAGAGTGACCCGCTGCGGCGGGGCCTGCAGGGTTAACGCGTCGGCGTTACGCAGTTGCTCGGTACTTTGATAGACATACTCAATCTTCATCAGATCGCGATTGCCGGCGCTGTCATGCCAGCGCTGAAACAGCAGTTTGCCGCCGATAGGAGTGCGCTCATACTGGCCGGGCAGTTGATAGGGCTTAAAGTCCAGGGCGGTGAGCAGCGAAGCGATATTCGAGTCGTGTCCCACCAGCAGCGTGACTTTCGCCTTGCTGGCTCCCTCGCCCACCAGCGCGTTATCGATATATTTAACCAGCGGTTTGGCGACGTTTTGCGCCACCGCCACCGAGGTAAACAGACTATCCTGATAGCCATTTTTCAGCTTCGACAGCACTCGCCACTGCTTATCGCTGGCGATCTCCCCCCACGCCACCTGATCTTTCGGGAAGCCTTCATAATATTGCAGGGTGAAGGCGTCTACCAGCGAGTTGCCAACCTTCAACGGTCCGGACACTCCCGGCTCCTGCTGATAACCGGCGCTAAAGGTATCTTTACCCTCGCTCAGGGAACAGACCTTCTTCTCTTTGCAGGAGGGCGAGTTGCGGTAATCGATCATCGTCTCCAGCAGCTTGTAGCTCTCGGTCAACTGCATTCCCTGGCGCTCTTTTTCCATCGCCTGCAGCGCTTTCTCGCGAAACACCGGGGAGTCG
Organism: Klebsiella sp. KPN54798; assembly: GCF_021184225.1. Taxonomy (NCBI): domain Bacteria; kingdom Pseudomonadati; phylum Pseudomonadota; class Gammaproteobacteria; order Enterobacterales; family Enterobacteriaceae; genus Klebsiella; species Klebsiella sp. KPN54798. Next base: position 3,415,198 of record NZ_CP089234.1, read on the forward strand.
TCGGTAATAACCGGGTTGAAGGTCGGGTCCATGGTGCCCATCTGCGGCTGGTGATGCACCGGGATGCCGCAGCCCGGGAACGCGCCGGTGATAAAGAACTGCGCGGTGGCGACGGTGCGCTGCAGGCTGTTAGCGTAGGCATAAACCGCGTTTTCCGGCGGGCACTCGCCGCTGGTCACCAGCTTCTGCTGCGCCAGCCATTCGCGCATATAGTGGCCCATATACACCTCCAGCACACCGCCTTTGGTGGTCAGCTGGCCGCCCGGCACATCCCACTGCGGCCAGGCCTTGGCGGTGGACTGCTCCAGCACGCTGCCGTTATTGGCCAACGGCGCACGCAGGTTGTGACGGCTCATGATCAGCACCTGCTGCAGCTGATACCCCTCCTGCGCGGCCGTGTCCTGCGCCTGAGCGCCAGCGGATAACATCACCGCGCCGGTAACGGCGGCGGCAAGTAGACGTTTTTTCATCCCTTCATCCTTAGTCATTTATTATCATCGCGTTAATTGTGCCGGATTTATGACATTTTTCCTGGTAATCGCTCGCAAACTTAGACCGTAGCCGAAAATTTCCCCTGCCGGGCAAAGAGTTTTATAATGAAACAATTAACCTGGAGGCTTTCGTGAAACGTACCCGTCTGGAAAACAGCTGTTGCCCTATCGCCCGCTCCCTCGACGTTATCGGCGACTGGTGGTCGCTGCTGATCGTCCGCGATGCTCTGCGCGGGGTGCGCCGTTTTAGCGAATTTCAGAAAAACCTCGGTATCGCCAAAAACATGCTCGCCGGGCGGCTGAAAATGCTGGTGGATGAAGGCATCCTGCGCCTGCAGCCGGCCTCCGACGGCAGCGCCTGGCAGGAGTATGTCCTGACCGATAAGGGCCGTGCCCTGCAAACGGTGCTGGTCGCCCTCTCCCAGTGGGCAGACGACTATCTGTTCGATCCTGACGAACCGGCGACCCGGCTCATTGACCGCCAGCAGCGCCAGCCCCTGCGTAAGCTGGTCCTGCAGGCGGCAGATGGCCGTGAGCTGGCCCCGGCGGACATCACCATCGCTATCCCGCTGAACGACTAAACGCTGCCCGCGACAGGCAAAAATGAAAAAGTCCTGGCAAAATGGTTGCATTATTAAACCTAATATCTCATGCTAAATTTGGTTTAATAATGCAACCTTTTACGAGGCATTTCTCATGACCCAACCATCGCACACAGCTTTTATCACCGGCGCGTCCTCAGGTATCGGCGCGATCTATGCCGAACGACTCGCCGCCCGCGGCTACAACCTGATCCTCGCCGCCCGTCGTGAAGACCGTCTGCAGGCGCTCGCCGACCAGCTGCAGGCGCGCTACGCCATCCAGGCAAGCATCCTCAAAGCCGATCTTAGCGAAGAGCACGGGATTGCCGCCGTAGAGCAGCGTCTGCAGCAGGATCCCGCCATCGACCTGTTCATTAACAACGCCGGCACCGCGAAATTGGCGGGTTTTCTCGCCAGTACGCCACGCGAGCACCAGGCGATTCATACGCTCAACACCACCGCGCTGCTGCGTCTGAGCTATGCCGCGCTGGCCGCTTTCACCCCACGACGCCGGGGGACGCTGATCAATATTGCCTCTATCCTCGCGCTGCATACGCTGCCGGGCAGCGCAGTCTACAGTGCCAGCAAAGCCTGGGTGTTGAGCTTCACCCGCGGCCTGCAGGAGGAGTTTGCCGACAGCGGCGTGCGTATTCAGGCGGTATTGCCGGCGGCGACCGCTACCGATCTGTGGCCGACCTCCGGCGTGGCGCTGGACGCTCTGCCCAGCGGCACGGTAATGACCACCGAGGATCTGGTTGACGCCGCTCTCAGGGGGCTGGAGATGGGGGAACAGGTCACCTTACCACCGGTTCATGACCTGGGACTGTGGGAGACTTTTGAGCAGTCCAGACTGGCGCTGTTTACCAGCGCGCGAACCGGACAGCCTGCGCCGCGGTATCGATAAGCGGCACCGTGCGGCGGGCGCTACTCCGGTAGCGGAACCGCCGTCAGGGTACAGATCGCCTCGTGCTCGCCGCCGCGGCGATCGGTAATCACCACCTTATCGCCCGCCTTTTTGCCTTCACACGGCTTGAGGACCTGCTCCACGATCCGCTCGCGGCTCGCCTGACGTTCACTTTCAGCCTGACTGGCGAAGGCAGACAGCGCCAACGCTACGCCCAGCAGGCTGAGGGTTTTCTTATACATGACTGACTCTCAGATCGTTCTTATTCGCGGTCAGCGTAACTCGCTGTAGGCCGCACTTCTGTAAAATCACTTAACGGAGTGTTACGCCATTTCAGGTGAAACCCAGGCGGTCACATCCCTGCGGGAAATATTTTATCACAACCCCGCCGCCGGATATTCTCGCGATGAGGCGTCATCTTTCAGACATATCCCGATGTTATCTTCACACAGAGCCCTGTATCTTTTTCCCTTTCCAAACAGAATATTAGGTTGGTCTATGTCGGGTCTTATTCTCTTTATCGTCGCGGTGGCGCTGCTGGGCGTCGCCATCTACAGCCTGGTGTCGTACCTCAAAGAGCGGCGCGCCAGTCAGTTACCTGTCCATAAAAAGAAGAAATAATACCTTCCGTTCCCCACCGTTTTCTGCTGATTTCTTTACCGTCCTGTACTGTCCCTTACCGAAGCCAACACGAAGGCAGGCCTGCGGGCCTGCCTTCGTTCAGTTTATGCCTCAGAACCTATGACTCCCAGGCCTGCTCCGCTTTAGCGGCATCAAACTGCGGCGGCGGTTTGCGGAAGCGTCGGGTCAGATAAGTCAGGTACAGCAGACCAAGCGCCGCCCACACCAGGCCGAGCGTCAGGGAGGTGGCCTCGAGATTGATCCACAATACCCCGACCGTCAACGCCCCGACCATCGGCAGCAGCAGATAATGCAGTCGATCCTTCCAGGTTTTGTTGTACCCCTTGCGCCGCCAGAAGTGGTTGAACACCGACAGGTTAACGAAGGTGAAGGCCACCAGCGCGCCGAAATTAATCAACGCGGTGGCGGTCACCAGGTCGAAGAACAGCGCCGACAGCGCAACGATGCCCACCATAATCACGTTCAGCGCCGGGGTACGCCATTTCGGATGCACATAGCCAAAAATGCGCTCCGGGAAGACGTTGTCGCGGCCCATCACGTACAGCAGACGGGAGACGCTGGCATGGGAGGCCAGGCCGGACGCCAGGGTGTTAACAAAGGTGGTGCACAGGAAAATCGACTGGAACAGCTTGCCGCCCACGTACAGCGCAATCTCCGGCAGCGCGGCATCGGGGTCTTTAAAGCGATGAATATCCGGGAAGAACAGCTGCATAAAGAACGACGCGACGATAAAGATAATGCCGCCGTACATCGCGGTGAGAAAAATTGCCTTCGGGATCACCCGCGCGGCGTCAGGGGTCTCTTCCGACAGGGTGGTCACCGCGTCGAAACCGAGAAACGAGAAGCAGACAATGGTCGCGCCGGTAATAATCGGGATCAGATGCGCATTCTGGCTGATAAACGGCTGCAGCGACCAGACGGTACCCACCCCCTCGCCTTTATGCAGCCCCTGCACCACCAGAATGACAAACACCACCATGATCGAAATCTGCACCAGCACGAACAGGGTATTGAAGTTGGCCACCAGGTTAACGCTTTTCAGGTTCGCGGCGGTCAGAATAGCGACAAAGGTCACTACCCACACCCACGGCGGCACTTCGGGGAACAAGGCCGAGAGATAGATCTTCGCCAGCAGGACGTTGATCATCGGCAGAAACAGATAATCCAGCAGCGACGACCAGCCAACCATAAAGCCGACGTGCGGACTGATGGATTTTTGCGCGTAGGTATAGGCGGAACCGGCTTCCGGAAACTGACGCACCAGTTTGCCGTAGCTGATGGCGGTGAACAGCACGCCAGCCAGCGCCAGCAGATAAGACGCCGGAACGTGGCCATTGCTGATGCCGGAGACGATGCCGAAGGTATCAAACACCGTCATTGGCGTCAGATAGGCCAGCCCCATCATCACCACTTGCCAGAGTTTGAGGGATTTACGCAGACGCGGTCTGCCCGCCTGAGCGGCGTTATGCGCCGGAGGATTAATAGCCATCGCCCATCCCCCCCTTGCTGTTAACAGTTTGCGGGCCCAACGTCCGCGTGACAAACCTGCTTAGCAAAGGGGTAAGGCATAGATAAAAGGGTAAGACGGACCGGTAAGCGGTAGCTGGCTGGCATCCAATGCGGCCTGAGCGGCCTCCCTCTCCCTGCGGATATTTGAACATCTGCATCATCTCATTTCCTCGTCACACACTGTGTCGTTAACTGAAGCCCCGTTGCCGCCTGCGCTCCTTAACGCGACATCCGGGAAATGGCTGGGCTCCCAGCAAAAACGTCGGCCAGGCTCCGCTCAGGCCGTATGATGCTACTGATTACCAAACTTATGGGCCCCTCGCGGGGCGACCATCAGGCGTTTTTCAACATCCACTCAATTTCGGTTTCTGTGATAAGACGCTCAAACTGCAGTAATTCATCATGCTTACAGGCATGGAAAACATGGCAGAAACGCTCGCCGAGGCGCTCACGCAAGTGATCGTTCTGCATAAACTCCCACAGCGCATCGCTCTGGCGGATCGGGAACGGCAGGCCCTCTTGTTCCAGACCGTTACCTTCCACCTCTTCCTGTAAAGGCAGCTGGGGTTATCCAGCCCGTGCAGAATGCCGGCGAAAATCGCCGCCATCACCAGATACGGGTTGGCGTCCGCCCCGCGACGCGATACTCCACGCGGTGGTTCTGCCGCTCGCCGCACGGAATACGCAGCGCGACGGTGCGGTTGTTATGCCCCCACGAAGCCTGCGTCGGGACGTACATCCCCGGCTGGAAGCGGCGATACGAGTTCACGTTCGGCGCCAGCAGCGCCATCGAGGCCGGCATCAGATCGATCATCCCGGCCAGCGCGCGTTTGAGCAGCGCAGAGTCTTCCCCATCGCCGTCCACCAGCACGTTTTCCCCTTTATTGTTCAGCATGCTGATGTGGATATGCATCCCACTGCCGGCATGCTCTTCATAAGGCTTCGCCATAAAAGTGGCGTGCATCTTATGCTTCTCCGCCATCAAACGCACGAGACGTTTTAACGCCAGCGCATCATCGCAGGCGTCCAGCACGTTATCGGTATGGTGAAGGTTGATTTCAAACTGGCCCGGCGAGGCTTCCGCCACCGCGCCATCGGCGGGGATCAGCTGCAGTTTGGCCAGCTCGTCGATGTCGTTGAGCACGTCGGCGAAGTGGTTAAGGTTATCGACCGAGTAGACCTGGCTTTGGGTGTTGCGATCGTCGGTGCCCGGCGCACACGGCGGCTGCAGGTAGCCTTCGGCATCGCGTTTGCGGTCCAGTAAATAGAACTCCAGCTCTACCGCTACCACGGGGAACAGCCCGCGCTGGCGCAACTGCTGCCAGAGGCGGTTGAGTACGTTCCGCGGCTCAACGTCAAAGGGAGCGCCATCTTCATCAACCATGGTTAGCTGTACCTGGGCTATCGATTGTGGGTCAGCCGCCGAAGGGGTTAAGGTGCCGGGTACCGGGATGCAGCTGCGATCCGGCTCGCCCATCTCCTGGCCCAGACCGGCCTCTTCCACCACATTGCCGAGAATATCCATCGCAAACACCGAGGCCGGGAAATAACAGCCTTTCTCCAGTTTGCTCAGGCCGGCAACCGGGATGCGCTTGCCGCGGAAGCAGCCGTTCAGGTCAGTGAGGAGGACATCGACATACTGGGTATCAGGGTAGGTTTCGAGGTAGCGCTTCACTTCTTTCGCGAACGCGCTAACCCGTCTCTCTTCCGTTTGCTGAACAAAATTCTCAACTTCTACGATATTGGTTTCCATGATTCACCGCCGTTGGTTGGGTTTCGGTCCTGCACTCAGACCGTTAAATATAATGTCCACCCCATCGACTGTGTATGCAAATAAATTGTTTGTCAAATGTTAAATTAAGTTTGCAAAGGGCTATTTCCACTGCTAGATTGAGAAAATATTGAACGATATGGCCGTTAAACCCGCTATAGCGGTCATAATTTAGTCCACTTTGTGAGGGCGATCATGGAAAATATAATGTACAAGCCAGTTATTGGCGTCGTGATGTGTAGAAACAGGCTTAAGGGTCACCAGACCCAGACCTTGCAAGAAAAGTACCTGAATGCAATTGTGAACGCCGGCGGACTGCCGATTGCCCTGCCGCATGCGCTGGCGGAGCCGGAGCTACTGAACGCGGTCGTTGATAAACTGGACGGGATCTACCTGCCAGGCAGCCCCAGCAATGTGCAGCCGCACCTTTATGGTGAAAACGGCGATGAGCCTGACGCCGACCCCGGGCGTGATCTTCTGAGCATGGCGCTGATTAACGCCGCGCTCGAAAGGCGCATCCCCATTTTCGCCATCTGTCGTGGACTGCAGGAACTGGTTGTCGCCACCGGCGGGACTCTGTATCGTCGTCTGTTCGAGCAGCCTGAGCTCCTTGAACATCGCGAAGATCCTGAACTGCCCGTCGAGCAGCAGTATGCGCCGTCCCATCAGGTTGAGGTTCAGGAAGGAGGATTGCTGTCGCAATTGATACCGGGCTGCAACACGTTTTGGGTAAACTCGCTACATGGGCAAGGGGCAAAAACCCTCAGTCCGCAGCTGCGCGTGGAGGCGCGAGCGCCGGATGGACTGGTGGAAGCGGTCAGCGTGAACGATCATCCTTTCGCGCTGGGCGTACAGTGGCATCCAGAATGGAACAGTAGCGAATACGCCCTGTCGCGTATGTTGTTTGATGGTTTTATCACCGCCTGTCAGGGCCATCATGCTGAAAAGCGGCGGCGCTGACCACTACCGTTAAGGAAATGCAAATATGAGCGATGACGGACTGGCGCCAGGGAAACGTCTGTCAGAGATCCGCCAACAGCTGGGTCTCTCACAGCGTCGTGCCGCCGAACTGTCTGGGTTAACACATAGTGCCATCAGCACCATAGAGCAGGATAAAGTCAGTCCTGCCATCAGTACGCTGCAAAAGCTGCTGAAAGTCTATGGGCTGTCGCTCTCGGAATTCTTTTCTGAACCCGAAAAGCCGGACGAACCCCAGGTGGTCATTAATCAGGATGACCTGATTGAGATGGGAAGTCAGGGCGTTTCCATGAAGCTGGTTCATAACGGAAATCCGAACCGTACGCTGGCGATGATTTTTGAAACTTACCAGCCTGGAACCACGACCGGGGAGAGGATTAAGCATCAGGGTGAGGAGATAGGCACCATACTGGAAGGTGAGATCGTGCTGACCATTAACGGTCAGTCGTACCACCTGGTGGCTGGACAGAGCTATGCCATTAATACCGGCATTCCGCACAGCTTCAGCAACACCTCGGCAGGCATCTGCCGCATCATCAGTGCCCACACCCCCACCACATTCTGATTATTTCGCCTGAACGAAGTTCAGGCTTACTTCAGGCCTGTCGCGACGGAAAATCTATTTTCGTCGCGGCGAAGAACTCGTAGTAATAACGTCTGCGCCGTACGGAATATTATTTCCTGTTGGCCCTGAAATAATTAACGCCAGTGAATGGCGACTCGCTCCTGAATAATTCGGGTTGCAAACAACCCGTCAAAAATCAGGAGAATAAAACGGTATTCAACTCCGGGGTACGCTATGCCCTGCGCCCGGCGCAGTGCCCCGTGCAGCCTGAAAACGCCGCACTGATTAATTTGCCGATAATGTTTTTAAGGAGTCATGATGAATTTTCAGCACCTGGCTTACTGGCAGGAAAAAGCGAAAAACCTGGCCATTGAAACGCGCTTATTTATTAACGGCGAATATTGCGCCGCGGCCGATAATACCACCTTTGAGACTATCGACCCCGCCGCGCAGCAGACATTAGCCCAGGTCGCCCGCGGTAAAAAAGCCGACGTCGAACGGGCGGTGAAAGCCGCGCGCCAGGCTTTTGATAACGGCGACTGGTCGCAGGCCTCCCCCGCACAGCGTAAAGCGATCCTCACTCGCTTTGCTGATCTGATGGAGGCCCATCGTGAAGAGCTGGCGCTGCTGGAAACGCTGGATACCGGCAAACCGATTCGCCACAGCCTGCGCGACGATATTCCCGGCGCCGCCCGCGCCATTCGCTGGTATGCCGAAGCGCTGGATAAAGTCTATGGCGAAGTGGCCCCCACCGGCAGCAACGAGCTGGCGATGATCGTTCGCGAACCAATTGGCGTGATCGCCGCGGTGGTGCCGTGGAACTTCCCGCTGCTGCTGGCCTGCTGGAAACTCGGCCCGGCGCTGGCGGCGGGCAATAGCGTAATCCTCAAACCCTCGGAAAAATCGCCGCTCACCGCCCTGCGTCTGGCCGGGCTGGCGAAAGAGGCCGGCCTGCCGGACGGCGTGTTGAACGTGGTCAGCGGCTTTGGCCACGAGGCCGGGCAGGCGCTGGCCCTGCATCCTGATGTTGAAGTCATCACCTTCACCGGCTCCACCCGCACCGGCAAGCAGCTGCTGAAAGACGCCGGCGACAGCAATATGAAGCGCGTGTGGCTGGAAGCGGGCGGCAAGAGCGCCAACATTGTCTTCGCCGACTGCCCGGATCTGCAACAAGCGGTTCGCGCCACCGCCGGCGGCATCTTCTACAACCAGGGACAGGTGTGCATCGCCGGGACCCGTCTGCTGCTCGAGGAGAGCATCGCTGACGAGTTCCTGGCGCGGCTGAAAGCTGAGGCGCAACACTGGCAGCCGGGCAACCCGCTCGATCCGGACACCACCATGGGCATGCTGATTGACAATACCCATGCCGACAACGTGCATAGCTTTATTCGCGGCGGCGAAAGCCAAAGCACCCTGTTCCTCGACGGACGGAAAAACCCGTGGCCTGCCGCCGTTGGCCCGACCATTTTCGTTGACGTCGACCCGGCATCAACCCTCAGCCGGGAAGAGATCTTCGGCCCGGTGCTGGTGGTGACCCGCTTCAAAAGCGAAGAAGAGGCGCTAAAGCTCGCCAATGACAGCGACTACGGCTTGGGCGCCGCGGTGTGGACCCGCGATCTCTCCCGCGCCCACCGCATGAGCCGCCGCCTGAAGGCCGGCTCGGTCTTCGTCAACAACTATAACGATGGTGATATGACCGTTCCGTTCGGCGGCTACAAGCAGAGCGGCAACGGGCGCGATAAATCGCTGCACGCACTGGAAAAATTCACCGAACTGAAAACCATCTGGATTGCCCTGGAGTCTTGATCATGACTGAACATACCACTAGCTACTATGCCGCCAGCGCCAACAAGTATGAACCGTTCCCGACGCTGGAGGGATCCATCAACTGTGACGTCTGCGTCGTCGGCGGCGGCTACACCGGCCTCTCGTCTGCCCTGCATCTGGCCGAAATGGGCTACGACGTGGTGGTGCTGGAAGGGGCGCGCATCGGCTTCGGCGCCAGCGGCCGCAACGGCGGTCAGCTGGTCAACTCCTATAGCCGCGATATCGACGTCATTGAAAAGAACTACGGCCCGGATGCGGCAAAAATGCTCGGCAGCATGATGTTCGAAGGCGGCGATATCATCCGCGAACGCATCCAGCGGTATCAGATCCAGTGCGATTACCGCCCGGGCGGCCTGTTCGTGGCGATGAACCATAAACAGCTGGAAACCCTGGAAGAGCAGAAAGCCAACTGGGAGCGCTACGGCAACACCCAGCTGGAGCTGCTGGACAGAGAGGCCATTCGTCGCGAAGTGGACAGCGACCGCTACGTCGGCGCCCTGCTCGACCACAGCGGCGGCCATATTCACCCGCTGAACCTTGCCATCGGCGAAGCGGATGCCATTCGCCTGAACGGCGGCCGGGTGTATGAGCAGTCGCCGGTCACCCGCATCCAGCACACCAGCCCGGCGGTGGTCAGCACCGCGCGCGGCCAGGTCACCGCGCGCTACGTGATCGTCGCCGGCAACGCCTATCTCGGCGATAAACTGGAGCCGGAGCTGGCGAAACGCAGCATGCCGTGCGGCACCCAGGTGGTCACTACCGCTCCGCTGTCGGAAGAGGTCGCCCGCTCGCTGATCCCGAAAAACTACTGTGTGGAAGACTGTAACTACCTGCTGGACTACTACCGTCTGACCGGCGACAACCGTCTGCTGTACGGCGGCGGTGTAGTCTACGGCGCGCGCGATCCGGACGACGTGGAGCGGCTGATTATGCCGAAACTGCTGAAAACCTTCCCGCAGCTGCAGGGGGTGAAGATTGACTACCGCTGGACGGGCAACTTCCTGCTAACCCTGTCGCGGATGCCGCAGTTCGGGCGTCTCGATAACAATATTTACTACATGCAGGGCTACAGCGGCCACGGCGTGACCTGTACCCACCTTGCCGGACGCTTGATTTCAGAGCTGCTGCGCGGCGACGCCGAGCGTTTCGACGCCTTCGCCAAACTGCCGCACTACCCGTTCCCGGGCGGCCGCAGCCTGCGCATTCCTTTTACCGCCATGGGCGCCGCCTACTACAGCCTGCGCGACCGCCTTGGGGTTTAATCGCCTCTGCCGACGGCGCTGGCCGTCGGCTCATGCTGCGGATAGTGCTGCTGAAAGTAGTGGCGCAGAAACTCCACGGTGGTGCGGATTTTAGCCGACGTCGCCAGCCGGGAGACGTAAACCGCCCAGACGTTGGCCGGCTGCCAGTAGTCCGGCAGCACCTGCACCAGATGTCCGCTGGCGATATTCTCCCGGACGTCCCACCACGAACGGAGCGCAATCCCCTGCCCGTCCAGACACCACTGATGCACAATTTCACCATGGTTGGAGGAGAGCGGCCCGGTTACCTTGATGGCGTGCTGGCCCTCTTTGCTATGCAATTGCCAGACGCCGAACGGGTGATCGCGCTCTTTAATCACCAGGCAGGGTAACGCGGCCAGATCGCTCAGCTGTTTCGGCGGCGCATGGCGGGCAAGGAACTGCGGCGAGGCGCAGAGTACGCGGTGATTGGCCGCCAGCTGGCGGGCAATCAGATTCGGTGCGATATCGTCGCCGACGCGAATATCGAGATCCACCCCTTCATTGACTAAATCCACCAGCCGGTCCTGGACATCGAAACGCAGCTCCAGCTGCGGGTACTGGAGAGCCAGCGCCGACAGCGCCGGGGCGACAACCCGACGGCCAAAGCCGAAGCTACTGATAATACGCAGCGTTCCCTGCGGCACCTGGCGCACGTCGGAAAGCTCATCCATCATCTCATCGACATCCTGCAAAATGCGCTGCGCCCATTCATAGATCCGCTCCCCCTCTTCGGTAATGGTGACCCGACGGGTGGTCCGGTGCAGCAACATCACATTCAGGGTTTGCTCCAGCAGCGAAACCCGCTTGCTGACGAACGCCGGCGATACGCCAAGCTCCTCGGCGGCGGCGGCGAACCCGGCCCGGCGAGCGACCAGCATAAAGACGCGTAAATCATTTAGCAGCGGCAGATTATTCATGATCTGTGTTTTATGTTTCACCAGTTAGCGTGATTAATTATGAACCAGTCAATTATAGGATAGGCAGGTGGTCAAACATCATCGTTAAAAAGTGAGAACCGGAATGAAAAAAACCTGTCGTATTGCCGCCATCCCGGGTGACGGAATTGGCAAAGAAGTGCTGCCTGAAGGGATTCGCGTGCTGCAAGCCGCCGAACAGCGTTGGGATCTGTCGCTGAGCTTCGAGCAGATGGAGTGGGCAAGCTGCGAATATTACGCCCATCATGGCAAGATGATGCCGGACGACTGGCGCGAGCAGCTGCAGGGCTTCGATGCTATCTACTTCGGCGCCGTCGGCTGGCCGGATACCGTTCCCGACCACATTTCGCTGTGGGGGTCGCTGCTGAAGTTCCGCCGCGAGTTCGATCAATACGTCAACCTGCGCCCGGTGCGCCTGTTCCCCGGCGTCCCCTGCCCGCTGGCGGGTAAAAAGGCCGGCGATATTGATTTTTACGTGGTGCGCGAAAATACCGAAGGCGAATATTCCGCCCTTGGCGGCCGCGCCAATGAAGGCACCGAGCATGAATTGGTGATTCAGGAGTCGGTCTTCACCCGCCGCGGCGTTAACCGGATCCTGCGCTACGCCTTTGAGCTGGCGCAAAGCCGCCCACGCAAAACGCTGACCTCCGCAACCAAATCCAATGGCCTGGCCATCAGCATGCCCTATTGGGATGAGCGGGTGGAAGAGATGGCCAAAAACTATCCCGAAATTCGCTGGGACAAGCAGCATATCGATATCCTGTGTGCCCGTTTCGTGCTGCAGCCGGAGCGTTTCGACGTGGTAGTGGGTTCTAACCTGTTCGGCGATATTCTCTCCGATCTCGGCCCGGCCTGTACCGGCACTATCGGTATTGCGCCATCGGCCAATCTCAATCCGGAGCGCAATTTCCCGTCGCTGTTCGAACCGGTTCACGGGTCGGCGCCGGATATTTACGGTAAAAATATCGCCAACCCGATCGCCACCGTTTGGGCCGGGGCGATGATGCTCGATTTCCTCGGCAACGGCGATGAGCGCTACCACGCCGCTCACGATGGCATTCTGGCGGCGATTGAGCAGACGATCGCCTGCGGACCGAAAACTCCGGACATGAAAGGCAGTGCCTCAACGCAGCAGGTTAGCGAGGCTATCTGCAAGGCCATTTTGGCGTAATTACCCCGCCGCTCCCCGGTGGCGCTGCGCTTACCGGGGCTACAATCGCACGATAATGTAGTGTGTAGGCCGGGTAAGGCACAGCCGCCACCCGGCAAAAAAAACGGCACAGCAAGTAGCCCGGGTAAGGCGCAGCCGCTACCCGGGAAAACCCGCGCGCCTGGTCCGCCAACTCCCCTCTCTTTTCGCTATGCAGAATCCCCCACGATTGACAAGTGAACCGCATCACAGCGGTGAACTTTATTAATTCCTGAAAGGACAGAACCTGCGCCAATTCACCTTTTATTATTTCCGTTTCGTGTTTTATTGCTTCACGAAACGGCCAATTGTTTAATTCATGTAACGAAGAAATAATCCAATTGTTAATAGCATCTTGCTACGAACCCTGACCCTACAGCGTGATAACAACGACAGGCTAAAGCCACCGACGGGCAATCATGCCCAGGAGATCACTCATGTTGAGCAACGTAAAGAAAAAAGATGTGCCGCTGATTGCCATCAGCCTGGCGGCCATTGTTTTCATCGCCGCTACATTAAGTCTCTTCCCCCAGCAAACCGCGCAGGCAGCTGATTCGATTTTTAACGGCGTGACCCGCCTGCTGGGTTCCACGGTACAGGTACTGGTGCTGCTGGCGCTGGGACTGGTGTTGTATCTGGCCACCAGCAAATACGGCAATATCCGTCTCGGCGAAGGTAAAGTCGAATACAGTACCCTCTCATGGCTGTTTATGTTTATCTGCGCCGGTCTCGGCTCCTCCACGCTGTACTGGGGCGTTGCCGAATGGGCTTATTACTACCAGACCCCGGGCCTTAACATTGCCCCGCAATCGCCGAAAGCGCTGGAATACAGCATCCCTTACTCTTTCTTCCACTGGGGCGTAAGCGCTTGGGCAACCTATACCCTCGCCTCGCTGATCATGGCCTATCACTTCCACGTGCGGAAAAATAAAGGCCTCAGCCTCTCCGGGATCGTTTCAGCGATCACCGGCGTTAATCCGCAGGGTTTCTGGGGCCGTCTGGTCGATCTGATGTTCCTGATCGCTACCGTCGGCGCGTTAACCATTTCGCTGGTAGTCACCGCCGCCACCTTCACCCGCGGCCTGTCAGCGCTGACCGGACTGCCGGATAACTTCACCGTGCAGGCATTTGTGATCCTGCTCTCCGGCGGTATTTTCTGCATGAGTTCGTGGATTGGCATCAACAACGGCCTGCAGCGCCTGAGCAAAATGGTCGGCTGGGGGGCGTTTCTGCTGCCGTTGGTGGTATTACTGGTTGGCCCGACCGAATTCATCACCAATAACGTCATTAACGCCGTCGGCCTGACGACCCAAAACTTCCTGCAGATGAGCCTGTTTACCGACCCGCTCGGCGACGGCGCCTTTACCCGCAACTGGACCGTCTTCTACTGGCTGTGGTGGATCTCCTACACCCCAGGCGTGGCGATGTTCGTCACCCGCGTCTCCCGCGGGCGCAAAATCAAAGAGGTGATCTGGGGACTGCTCCTCGGTAGCACCGCCGGCTGCTGGTTTTTCTTCGGGGTGATGGAAAGCTACGCCATGCACCAGTTCGTTAACGGCGTGATTAACGTACCACAGGTGATGCAGACTCTCGGCGGCGAAACCGCCGTCCAGCAGGTCCTGATGTCGCTGCCGGCAGGTAAGCTGTTCCTCGCCGCCTATCTGTTCGTGATGATTGTATTCCTCGCCTCGCACATGGATGCGGTGGCCTACACCATGGCGGCGACCAGTACCCGCAACCTGCGCGAAGGCGAGGATCCGGATCGCGGCATGCGCCTGTTCTGGTGCGTGGTGATCACCCTCATCCCGCTGTCGATTCTGTTTACCGGCGCTTCGCTTGAGACCATGAAAACCACCGTGGTGCTGACCGCCCTACCGTTCCTGGCCATTTTACTGATTAAAACCGGCGGCTTCGTGCGCTGGTTAAAACAGGACTACGCCCACGTTCCGGTCCATCAGATAGAAACCCATACCCCCGAGCCCATTATTAAAGCCGAGACGCTGCCGGTTGGCGCGGTACTCAAAGGCGACGGCCAGTCGCTGTAAAACCTCTTACTGACAATAATCACAAGGAGACCCTACATGAGCAATTTGAGCCCTGACTTCACCCTGCCGATTAACTTTTGCGCTAATCCGCAGGATGCCTGGACCATTCCGGCCCGTTTTTATACCGACAGCCAGGCGTTTGAGCACGAGAAAGAGCGCATCTTCGCCAATAGCTGGATTTGCGTCGCCCACGGCAGCGAGGTCGCCCGGCCGAACGATTACATTACCCGGGAGATCATCGGCGAAAATATCGTTATCGTCCGCGGCCGCGACAACATTCTGCGCGCCTTCTATAACGTCTGCCCACACCGCGGCCACCAGCTACTGAGCGGCGAAGGCAAAGCCAAAAACGTGATTACCTGCCCCTATCACGCCTGGGCCTTCAAGCTGGACGGCAATCTCGCCCACGCCCGCAACTGCGAAAACGTGGCGAATTTCGATAGCGAAAAGGCAACGCTGGTGCCGGTTCGCCTGGAAGAGTATGCCGGCTTTGTGTTTATCAATATGAATCCGGAAGCGGAGAGTGTGGAAACGCAGCTACCGGGGCTGCAGGACAAAGTGCTGGAAGCCTGTCCGGACGTGCATGATCTGAAACTGGCGGCGCGCTTTACCACCCTCACCCCGGCGAACTGGAAAAATATCGTCGATAACTATCTGGAATGTTACCACTGCGGTCCGGCGCACCCGGGCTTCTCGGATTCCGTCCAGGTTGACCGCTACTGGCACACCATGCACGGCAAATGGACGCTGCAGTATGGCTTCGCCAAACCGTCCGAGCAGTCGTTTAAATTCGAAGAGGGTACCGACGCCGCGTTTCACGGTTTCTGGCTGTGGCCGTGCACCATGTTCAACGTCACGCCGATCAAGGGCATGATGACCGTTATCTATGAATTCCCGGTGGATGAAGAGACCACTCTGCAGAATTACGACATCTATTTCACCAACGAAGAGCTGACTGACGATCAGAAAGCGCTGATTGAGTGGTATCGCGACGTGTTCCGCCCGGAAGATTTACGCCTGGTGGAAAGCGTGCAGAAGGGGTTGAAGTCCCGCGGCTATCGCGGCCAGGGGCGCATTATGGCGGATAACAGCGGCAGCGGTATCTCCGAGCACGGGATCGCGCATTTCCACAATCTGGTCGCCCAGGTGTTCCAGCCGTAATCGTTGAAGGAGCTTGCTATGTCTGTGTTTCACTCAGATCTGTTTCGCCAGCAGGCGCTGATTGCCGGAAGCTGGCGCGACGCCGCCGACGGCACGACGCTTGCCGTCAGCAATCCTTCCACCGGCGCGACGCTCGGCCAGATCCCCAATATGGGGCGTGCGGAAGCGCAACAGGCAGTGGATGCCGCCGCGGCCGCGCTGCCGGACTGGCGCGCATTAACCGCCGCTCAGCGCGCCGCGCTATTGAAAAACTGGCACCGCCTGATCCTCGAAAACAAAACCGCGCTGGCGCAGATCATGACCGCCGAGCAGGGCAAGCCGCTGGCGGAAGCGGAAGGCGAAATCGCCTATGCCGCCTCGTTTATCGAGTGGTTTGCCGAACAAGGGAAACGCGCCAACGGCGAGATAATCCCCTCCCCCGGCGCCGATAAACGCCTGATGGTGATCCGCCAGGGGGTAGGCGTCTGCGCGGCGATCACCCCGTGGAACTTCCCGGCGGCGATGATCACCCGGAAGGCCGGCCCGGCGCTGGCCGCGGGTTGTACGATGGTGATTAAGCCGGCTAACGAAACGCCGTTTACCGCGCTGGCGATGGCGGAGCTGGCGAATCAGGCCGGGATCCCGCAGGGCGTCATTAACGTCGTTACCGGCCAGTCGCGAGAGATTGGCGCGGTGTTCACCGGCGATGAGCGGGTGCGTAAGCTCTCCTTTACCGGTTCGACCGAAGTTGGCCGCGTGCTGATGCGCCAGTGCGCGGAATCCATCAAAAAGCTCTCTTTAGAGCTCGGCGGTAACGCGCCGTTTATCGTCTTTGACGACGCCGATATCGATAAAGCGGTCGAGGGCGCGCTGATCGCCAAGTTCCGCAACGCCGGGCAAACCTGCGTCTGCGTCAACCGCTTCTATATTCATCGCGCCATCTACGACCAATTCTGCGATAAATTCGTCGCTCGCGTCGCCGCCCTGAAAGTGGGCGATGGCAGCGAGTCCGATGTACAGATTGGCCCGCTGATCAACGCCGACGCCGGGCGCAAAGTGCAGTCCCTGCTCGACGACGCCATGAGCCGCGGCGCCACGCTGTTAACCGGCGGTAAAGCGCATCCGCTGGGCGGTAATTTCTTCACCCCTACGGTGATCGGCGACGTACAGCCGGGGTCACTGTTGCTGCAGGAAGAGATTTTCGGCCCGGTGGCCGCGCTGGTGAAATTTGACGATGAGCAGCAGGTCATCGAGCAGGCGAATAACACCATCTACGGTCTCGCCTCCTATTTTTACAGCAACGATGCCGCCCGTATCTGGCGCGTCTCCGAGCAGCTGGAATACGGCATGGTCGGTATCAATACCGGGCTAATTTCCAACGAAGTCGCACCGTTTGGCGGGGTAAAGCAGTCCGGTCTTGGCCGCGAAGGGTCGGAACACGGAATCGAAGATTACCTGGAGATGAAGTATCTCTGCCAGGGGTTGTAAATGTGCTCTCCCGGCGATGGCGCTAGCCACGCCGGGATTTTTTGATGGAGTTCAGCGATGTCTGATTATCAAATGTTTGAGGCGGTCGTTCGCGATGTTGAACAGATCACCCCTCTTGTGAAGCGTTTTACGCTGGTGTCGCCGACCGGCGCCCCGCTGCCGGCATTCAGCGGCGGCAGCCATATTATCGTCCAGATGCAGGATGGCGAGCAGCGCTACAGTAACGCCTATTCGCTAATGAGCTCGCCGCTGGATACCACCAGCTGGCAGATTGCGGTGCGTCTTGAGTCGCCTTCCAAAGGCGGCTCGCGTTTTATGCACCAGCGGGTGCGCCCGGGCGATACCCTGACGGTGTCCACGCCCAACAATCTGTTCGCCATCGAACCACAGGCGCGAAAACATCTGCTGATCGCCGGCGGCATCGGCATTACGCCATTCTTATCGCATATTCCGGAACTGGAACAGCGGCAGGCCGACTGGCAGCTGCATTACTGTTTTCACGACGCCGACAGTAATGCTTTCGTCGATACGCTTCGCGCTGCGCCATGGCGCGATCGGGTCAATGTTCATGTATCAGCTCTCGGCAGCCGTCTCGACCTACCGCGCCTGTTCGCCGACCTCGAGCCAGGAACCCACGTGTATACCTGCGGCCCAGCGGCGCTTAACGAGGCGGTGAAAGCCGCCGCCGAACGCCATCAGGTGCCCGCCAGCCAGCTGCACTTTGAGCAGTTTATCCTTGAGGATAAAAGCGGAGAGGCATTTACTCTGGTGCTGGCGCGTTCCGGACGCGAATTTACCGTGCCGCAGGATATGACCATTTTGCAGGTGATCGAGAATAACAAAGCGGCGAAGGTCGAATGCCTGTGCCGAGAAGGGGTGTGCGGCACCTGCGAAACGATGATTCTGGAGGGGGAAGCCGACCACCGCGATCAGTATTACAGCGAGGAAGAGAAAGCCAGCCAGCAGAGTATGCTGATCTGCTGCTCACGCGCTAAAGGCGGCCGGTTAGTGCTGGATTTATAGCTCGCTCTCCGGCCAGCGGCGCTGGCCGGAGAGACAATTACAGTTCCAGCTCGCGGCGCAGCAGGTCGGCAATATCCTCGCTGCTCTCCGCGGATACCAGAGATTGACGGAACTCCGCGTGCATAATGCGCCGCGCCAGCCGCGAGAAGATACGCATATGCTGATCGCCCGCCGAGTGCTTATTCAGCGTCAGCATAATCACAAACTGCGCCTCTTCATCGCCCCATATCACCGGCTGCGCCAGCCGCGCGACGCTGATAGTCGACTGCTCAATATGCTCGGATTTACTGTGCGGAATGGCGAAGCTAAAGCCCAGACCAGTGGAGAACACCGCCTCGCGAGCCCACAGGTCGGCCTCCAGCTTACGCGGATAGCGACAGCGGCCGGCCAATAGCAGATTATCCGTCATCCCTTTCAGCACCTCCTCCTTACTGCGCCAGTCGCTATTCAGCGTAATGCACTCGGCGCTCACCAGCGGGACATCCTGCTGACGCATGCGGAACTGGGCCAGCAGATGCTCCACTTCCAGTGAGGTACGGCACTGCATGGCCTGATTCAGCAGTTGGCGGCAGGCGCGGCTGTCCAGCTGGGCCAGGCGCGATTTGGTTGCCGGGATCGCCGGTGCGCTCATGCTCAATTCATCTAAACCGAGGCCTACCAGCAGCGGTAGCACCGATCCTTTGGCCCCCAGTTCGCCGCACAGACCAATCCATTTCCCCTGCCGATGCACCGCCTGCACGGCATAGTCCAGCGCGCGCAGGAAGGCCGGATTCAGGCTGTTGTAGTGGCGCGTCACTTTCGCGTTATCGCGATCCACCGCCAGCAGATACTGCGTTAAGTCGTTGCTGCCGATGCTAAAGAAATCCACCTCTTCACAGCACTGATCGATGATAAACATCACCGACGGCACTTCCAGCATGATGCCGAGCGGGATCTTTTCATCAAACGGGATCTGCTCGACGCGCAGCGACTGTTTGGCCTCCGCCAGTCGCTCTTTCACCCACAGGATCTCTTCCATTGATGAAATCATGGGGATCATAATCTTCAGCGAGCCGTGTGCCGAGGCGCGTAAAATCGCCCGTAGCTGAGTGTGAAACAGCGCCTGATACTCTTCATAAATGCGCACCGCGCGGTAGCCGAGGAACGGATTGTTTTCCGCAGGGATGTTGAGATAGGCCACCGGCTTATCGCCGCCGATATCCATAGTCCGCACGATAATGCTGCGCCCGGCAGCGGGTTCCAGCGCCTGGCAGAAGATGTTGTACAGCTCATCTTCCGACGGCGCGCTCGGGCGATCCATATACAGCATTTCAGTGCGGAACAACCCTACCGACTGCGCGCCCTGGTTGAATGCCGCCACCGCTTCCACCGAATGGGCGATATTGGCGGCGATTTCCACGCGGATACCGTCTTGCGTCTGCCCGGCTTTATCCAGCCATACCTGCTGCTGTTGCCGGATTTGCGCCTGTAGCCAGGCCTCCTGCTGATAGTAGCGCGCTACCGCCGGACTCGGATCCACCACCAACAGCCCGGCGTTGCCGTCAATCTGCACCTGCGTATCTACCCACGGCAGCAGCGCGGCTAAATCCACGCCCACCAGAGTAGGGATATTGAATGAGCGTGCCAGAATCACGGTATGCGAGGTGGTGCCGCCGCTGCGCAGCAGCAGTCCTTTGAGATGCGTTTTATCCAGTTCCAGAAACTGGCTGGGGGTCAGCTCGTCGGCAAGGCAAATGGCCGCTTCCCGCAGCTGGCCCGGCGCCGGGAAACGAGCTTCGCCGTAGATATGCTGTAACAGCTGGAAGCAAACGTCGCGTACATCCAGTACCCGCTCCTGCAGATAGCTGTTGCCGGAGTCGCGGAACTGGGCGCAGAAGTGGTCGCCGGTGGCGACAATCGCCTGGGCGCAACTGAGGCCGGTGAGGATGCCACCAAGCAGGTGCTGGCGCAGCGAGGCATCCGTCGCCAGCGAACGGTGAGCTTCCAGGATCGCGCTGGCGGTGCCGTCATTGTCCAGCAGCCGCAGCTCGATATCTTTCACCAGCAGGCGCAGGCCATTATCCAGCGCCGCCTGCTCCTGTTCGGGACTGACGGCGACGGGCAGTTCGCCCAGCTCGTGCAGATCGCGTGATTTGAGATGAACCAGCGTCCCTCCCGCGCTGCCGGCGCACACCGGGTGGGCATGAAACAGCGTCGGGTTCAGCCGCGAAAGCGACTCTGGCACCGGCTGGACATCCAGCGTTGGCGCAGCGGGCAGCGGCGCGTCACAGTGAGGAAACTCATCGCGCATAAAGGCCGTTATCGCGGCGAATGCCTCAGCTTCATCTTCGCCGCTGATAAGCAGCTGGCAGGCGTCGCCCTTCAGGGTATTGCTGCCGATAATCGCCAGCGCGCTTTTGGCATTTCCGCCGGTCCCGCGGCGCAAGTTCCGCCACTCAATCGCTGATGAAAAACGATTACACAGCGTTTCGACCAGACTGGCCGGACGCGCATGCACGCCGTTGGGCAAATCACATGTAAATTCAATGACCAGAGCCATCGCCTTCCTCCAGAGCAATCCATTATTTCCTCAAAAAGTAATAAAAGACAGCCCCGGGCACTAGGTGATAAAACTGGCAATTACTGGACTATTGTACACACAATATTTTTTTATGCCCGCCATCACAATTCCACCCTGTTAGCGCTCATATCTCCTGTCATCACTAAGATTTGAGGTGGATCGCAATTCTTTTCTCATCTTACAAATATCCAGTAAATGCACTTTTTCTCTACTGTTTTATGCGACGCCCTTTTTCTAATGTTGAGCCATCCATACTGTCACGGGCCCTACAGCGCTCAGGAGCAAGCAATGAACGAACTGGTGCAAATACTAAAAAATACCCGCCAGCATCTGATGACCGGCGTGTCACATATGATCCCCTTCGTGGTCTCCGGCGGGATCCTGCTGGCGGTGTCCGTCATGTTGTATGGCAAAGGCGCGGTACCCGATGCTGCCTCCGACCCCAACCTGAAGAAACTCTTTGATATCGGCGTCGCCGGGCTGACGTTGATGGTGCCCTTTCTCGCCGCCTACATCGGCTACTCCATTTCTGACCGCGCCGCGCTGGCCCCCTGCGCCATCGGCGCCTGGGTGGGCAACAGTTTTGGCGCCGGTTTCTTCGGCGCGCTGATCGCCGGCATGATTGGCGGCCTGGTGGTCTATTACCTGAAAAAAATCCCCGTACATAAAGTTCTGCGCTCGGTGATGCCAATTTTCATCATTCCCATCGTCGGCACCTTTATCACCGCCGGGATCATGATGTGGGGGCTTGGCGAGCCGGTTGGCGCGCTGACCGCTAACCTGACCGGCTGGCTGCAGGGGATGCGCGAGGGCAGCATCGTGGTGCTGGCCATCATTATGGGTCTGATGCTGGCCTTTGATATGGGCGGCCCGGTGAACAAAGTTGCCTACGCCTTCATGCTGATTTGCGTTTCGCAGGGCGTCTACAGCGTGGTGGCTATCGCCGCCGTCGGTATCGCCGTACCGCCGCTGGGCATGGGGCTGGCGACGCTGATTGGCCGCAAATATTTCACCGCCGAAGAGCGGGAAACCGGCAAAGCCGCGCTGGTGATGGGCTGTGTCGGCGTGACCGAAGGGGCGATTCCCTTTGCCGCCGCGGATCCGCTGCGCGTCATTCCGGCCAATATGATTGGCGCCGCCAGCGGCTGCGTCACCGCCGCGCTGATGGGCGCCCAGTGTTACGCCGGCTGGGGCGGGCTTATCGTGCTGCCGGTGGTCCAGGGCAAGCTCGGGTTTGTTGCCGCACTGCTGGTCGGCGCCTGCGTCAGCGCTGCCTGCGTCATCCTGCTGAAAGCCTTCGCCAAAAAGAAACCCACTGACGTCGCCGCTGACGATGAACTGGACCTTGATTTCGAAATTAACTAACAGACTGGAAGGAACAGATTATGACCCACATTATCGCTGTCACCGCCTGCCCGTCGGGGGTGGCTCACACCTACATGGCCGCTGAATCACTGGAAAGCGCCGCCAAAGCCAAAGGCTGGCAGGTCAAGGTTGAAACGCAGGGTTCTATCGGCATTGAAAACGAACTGACGGCGGAGGAGATTGCCGCCGCCGATATGGTCATTCTGACCAAAGATATCGGCATCAAATTCGAAGAGCGTTTTGCCGGGAAAACTATCGTGCGCGTCAATATCAGCGATGCGGTCAAGCGCGCCGACGCCATCATGAACAAGATAGACAGCCACCTTTCCCAGAGCGCCTGAAGCCTTAAAAGGGCGCCTTCGCGCCCTTCGCCACAACATGGAGTTTATCATGACGAATCGTACCCAACGCCTGAAAGCCAGCCTGTTCGCCCAGCCGCGCGAAATCTCCCTTGAGCGTGCATTACTCTACACTGCCAGCCATCGGCAGACGGAGGGCGAGCCGGTGATTATCCGCCGGGCGAAAGCCACCGCGTGGATCCTCGATAAGGTGATGATTTCGATTCGTGAGGATGAACTGATCGCCGGCAACCGCACCGTCAAACCGCGGGCAGGGATTATGTCGCCCGAGATGGACCCCTACTGGCTGCTCAACGAGCTCGACGCCTTCCCGACCCGCCCACAGGACCGCTTCGCGATAAGCGAAGAAGATAAGCAAATCTACCGCGAAACGCTGTACCCCTACTGGGAAAAGCGTTCAATGAAAGATTTCATCAACGGCCAGATGACCGAAGAGGTCAAGGCCGCCGTCAACACCCAGATATTTAGCGTGAACCAGACCGATAAAGGCCAGGGCCATATCATCATCGACTATCCACGGCTGCTGAATCATGGCCTTGGCGCCCTGGTCTCCGAGCTCAAAACGCACTGCGCCCGGCAACCGGAGAACCCCTTTTATCAGGCGGTACTGATCCTGCTGGAAGCTTCCCAGCGCCATATTCTGCGCTACGCCGCGCTGGCCGAGGAGATGGCAGGGCACTGTCAGGACCCGCAGCGTCAGCAGGAGCTGTTAACCATCGCCGCTATTTCGCGCCACAACGCGCAGCATCAGCCAACGGACTTCCCCCAGGCCTGCCAGCTGTTCTGGTATATGAATATCATTCTGCAATACGAATCCAACGCCAGCTCGATTTCACTCGGACGCTTTGACCAGTACATGCTGCCGTTTTATCAGGCATCGCTGAATCAGGGTCAGGATCCCGCATATCTCAAGGAGTTGCTGGAGTCGCTCTGGGTGAAATGCAACGATATCGTCCTGCTACGCTCCTCCAGCAGCGCGCGCTATTTCGCGGGTTTTCCCACCGGCTATACCGCCCTGCTCGGCGGGCTGACGGACACCGGGCGCAGCGCGGTCAACGTGCTGTCATTTTTGTGCCTCGACGCCTATCAAAACGTTCAGCTGCCGCAGCCGAATCTGGGCGTGCGGGTCAACGAGCTGATTGATCGCCCGTTCCTGCGCAAAACTGCCGAAACCATCCGCCTGGGCACCGGCATCCCGCAGATTTTCAACGATGAGGTGGTCGTGCCGGCCTTCCTTAACCGCGGCGTGTCGCTGGAAGATGCCAGAGATTACGCGGTGGTCGGCTGCGTGGAGCTCTCTATTCCAGGGCGCACCTACGGCCTGCATGATATCGCCATGTTTAATCTGCTGAAGGTGATGGAAATTGTGCTTCAGGAAAATGAACATCAGCCTGACGTCAGCTGGGACGGCCTTATCTGCCAGATCCGCGACAAAATCCGCCATTACATCAAGCTGATGGTCGAGGGCAGCAACATTTGCGATATCGGCCACCGCGACTGGGCGCCGGTCCCGCTGCTCTCCTCGTTCATTGAAGATTGCGTGCAGCACGGCAAAGATATCACCGCCGGCGGCGCGCGCTATAACTTCTCCGGCGTTCAGGGTATCGGAATCGCTAACCTGAGCGATTCGCTGTACGCCCTGAAGGGTATGGTCTTCGACCAGCAGCGTCTCAGCTTTGACCAACTGATGGCCGTGCTGAAAGCCAATTTCCAGACGCCGGAAGGGAAAAAGATCCGCGCCCGGCTGATTAACCGTTTTGACAAGTACGGCAACGATATCGACGATGTCGACAATATTAGCGCCGATCTGCTGCGTTTTTACTGCAAAGAAGTCGAGCAGTATCTGAACCCGCGCGGCGGTCATTTTACCCCCGGCTCCTACACCGTCTCCGCGCACGTGCCGCTGGGTTCGGTGGTGGGCGCCACCCCGGACGGGCGGCTGGCCGGAGAACAGCTGGCGGACGGCGGCCTGTCGCCGATGGTTGGTCAGGATTCCCAGGGGCCGACGGCAGTGCTGAAATCGGTCAGCAAGCTGGATAACTATCTGCTGTCGAACGGTACGCTGCTGAACGTCAAATTCACTCCGGCAACGCTGGCCGGCGACGGCGGCCTGAACAAACTGGCCGATTTTTTACAGGCCTTCTGCAAGCTCAAGCTGCAGCATATTCAGTTCAACGTGGTCAATGCCGACACCCTGCGTGAAGCGCAGCAGCGGCCGCAGGACTTTGCCGGTCTGGTGGTACGGGTCGCGGGCTACAGCGCCTTCTTTGTTGAGCTGTCGAAGGAGATTCAGGATGACATTATCCGCCGCACCGCGCATCAGCTGTGAGGTCATCGACACGCGCGCCGACCGGGCGCGTATTTTTAACCTCCAGCGCTACTCGCTCAATGACGGACAAGGGATCCGCACGGTGGTCTTTTTTAAAGGCTGCCCTCATACCTGTCCGTGGTGCGCCAATCCCGAATCAATTTCACCCAGGATTCAGACCCTGCGCCGGGAGAGCAAATGCCTGCGCTGCACCCGTTGCCAGCAGGACGTTGCCGAATGTCCATCCGGAGCGTGGGAACAGATTGGCCGCGATGTGACGCTGGATAACCTGTTGCAGGAGGTGCTGAAGGATGAGGTCTTCTTTCGCGCCTCCGGCGGCGGAGTCACCCTCTCCGGGGGCGAAGTGCTCATGCAGGCCGGGTTTGCCGCCCGCTTTCTCCAGCGCCTGCGCCAGTGGGGGATCCGCACCGCCATCGAAACCGCGGGCGACAGCGCTTTTGACCGCTTTCTGCCGGTGGCCGAAGCCTGTAATGAAGTGCTGTTTGATTTTAAAATCATGGAACCTGAGCGGGCGCGGTCGCTGCTGCGAATGAATCAGCCACGGGTGCTGGACAATTTTCGCCAGCTGGCGGCGAGAAAAATCAACCTGATCCCGCGGGTGCCGCTGATCCCCGGCTACACCCTGAATACCGATAATTTTCGCCAGATTCTGGCGTTCCTCGCCCCTTTCGCGCTAAAAGAAATGCACCTGTTGCCGTTTCATCAATATGGCGAGCCCAAATACCGTCTGCTGGGCAAACCCTGGACGCTGGCCAGCGTGAAAGCGCCTGACGAAGCGGAAATTCAACCATATCGGGTGATGGCCGAAGCGGCCGGTTTCCACGTCACTATCGGCGGTTAACGCCAGGAGGATGTTATGGACTTCAATATTGTCGCCGTCACCGCCTGCGTCAGCGGCGTGGCACATACCTACATGGCCGCCGAACGACTGGAAAAGGTCGGTCATCATGAAAAATGGCACCTGAAGGTGGAAACCCAGGGGGCGCTCGGCGTAGAAAATCGGATCACCGCGGAAGATATCGCCCGCGCCGAAGTGGTGCTGCTGGTGACGGATATCGAAATCGACGACCCTCATCGCTTTCGCGGCCTGCGGACGATTAAAACCAGCATCAAGAGCTTCCTGCTGCAGCCGCAGCAGATCGTCGAGGCCGTGAAAAGCATCATGAAAAAGCCGGTCGTCTATGTAGAACTTCCCTGACCGGCGACAGACCTTATTCTACATCCAGCAGCCACTTTTGCGCCGGCGTCAGGCGGCTTGCCGTCTCCGGCGTGAGCCAGCGCCGCTGGTCCTGCTGCGGCGTATCCGCACGATCGATATATAACCCATGCAGTACGCGTCGTCTGCTGCCTTCACGATTACGGGTGCCGCCGTGCCAGGCGTGGGCGTTGTAGATCATCACGCTGCCAGCCGGCGCGGCAAACACAATCTCATCGGGATGGGCCTGTTCCGGGTCGGCCAGCACCTCCTCTGGTAACTCGGGGCGGAGGTGGGTACCAGGAATGATCCGCGGCGCGCCGTTGGCGGCGCTCAAATCGTCTATCGCCCAGATGGTATTCACCAGGTGGACTTTGGGAAAATCCGGGCGCGGCTTTTTCCAGTCGGCGTGCAGCGGCTGGTGGCCGCCGTTATACAGCGCCTCGCGGGCGTTCAGGCTGGAGACTTTAAAATCCCCGTTGAAGATATAGCGACAAGCGGAGAGGATCAGCGGGTGTGACCAGACTTTCTCCCAGATAACCCCCTTATTAATCAGGTTAGCGATCCGCGTCGCCGTCGCCTCCTGATGGTGCTCCATCGCCAGATTATCGCCTTCGCGTTCAACCAGGGTGTCAATAAGCAGGCGCATTTCGCTCAGCCACTGGGCGTCAACGACGTTATGCACGACGGTGTAGCCGAGGGTGTCGAGCTCGTGTTTCATTTGCGCGCTGAGCGTCTGGCTGGCGCCTAACGCATCGAGAAAGTTAGCCGATGATGAGTTCATTTTACGTTCCTTTTTAACGTTCCGATAACACAAACAAACTCTACTGGTCCCTCCGCGGCATGACACGAGGCGAGCGCTACAAAAAACTGGACATACGTACGCGAGCCCACAAAGTGTGATGGACATCAACAATCTCTTTTCCGGCGATGCATGCGCTGCAGCTGGCCGGCAATCCGCTGCGCAAAATGGCTAAACTAACGCTGCCGGGAAGGAAAAAATAGATTACCATCAACAGGATAATGCGCATGCTGAGGGCAAAGAATGATTGAAGATCTGCCGGATATACTGCATCGGTTAATCGGTCAAAAAGATCACCTACAGGTGAGATTTCCTGAGCCGGATATCTCCGTGCCTGCCCTCGCCTTCAACGTGCCGTTTCCGCGTCTGGAAATTGTGCTGGAGGGCCAACTGAATGAACAGGGACTGCCGCTGGCCGCCTCGACGTTAACCACGCTGCAGGTACTGTACGTGCAGGCGGGGAAGTGGACGCTGCCGCAGTGGACCGGCCCGGCCACTACCCTGAGCATTCTGTTTGGTCGGCAGAAACTGGGATTCAGTATTCAGCGCTGGGACGGAAAAAGCCTGCACACGGAAAAACAGAGCGTTTCCCGGCTTGGGCCGCGCGTGGGTTCCTACCTGTTGCTGAGCCTGAATGAAGTCAGCCTGCAGCCCGATCCGCTGACCGCGCGACTGGTGGTTGCCGCGCTGCTGAGTCATTGTCGTGAACAGCTGGTCGGGCTGGAGATGCGCGTCAGCCGCAGCCGGGATCTGTTTCTCGCCGTCCAGGACTACCTTGAGGAAAATCTCAGTCTACCGCTGACGCGGGAATCGGTAGCCAAACGTTTTCACATCACGCCCAACTATCTTTCGCATATTTTTCAGAAATCAGGCTCGGTGGGATTTAATGAATATCTGACCCGTGTCCGTCTGGAAAAGGCGAAGCAGCTACTGCGCGGCTATGACCTGAAGGTGAAAGAGATTGCGCACAATTGCGGCTTTGTCGACAGCAACTATTTTTGCCGGGTTTTTAAACGCTACACAGAACGCTCGCCATCGGAGTATCGGCGACACTGCCGTAGCGCGCAGCAGGCCTAACCTGCCGCACCGGTAGATGGCGCCCACTCCACACGGCCGCGGCCGTTGTGCTTGGCCTTGTACAGCGCCTCGTCGACTTTACGGATAAACGTCTCCTGCGCTTCGCCTGGCCGCCAGGTTCCGACGCCAATGCTGATCGACAGCGGCGTCTGATGATTGATCAGGATGGTGCGGGCGTTAGCAAGGATCGACTGCGCCAGAGCGTGCAGCTCGGGCTCCGACAGGCCATCGACGATAATGGCGAACTCTTCCCCACCGATTCGCGCCGGCTGGACCTGCTCGCTGGTTAGTTTCGCCAGCTGTTTCCCCAGAGAAAATAACACTTCATCCCCCACCAGGTGGCCCCAGCTATCGTTGATTTTCTTGAAAAAATCGATATCCAGAATCATGAGTCCCAGCGCATGCCCGGACTTCTCGCGAATGGTATCAATGAAAAAACGCCGGTTGGGTAACTGGGTCAGTTCATCCTTCAGGGATTGCGAGCGCGCATCGACGTAAAGCAAATTGATTCGCTCAATAATTTTGTAGACCCCCACCACGGTAAGCAGCATCCCGGAGAGGCGCAGCAGATCTTCGCAGTAGTAGCCCATCCAGCGCGGCTGAACCACGATCTCATCCATCACGTCAAAGGTGCCGCCGGCAATCCACAACAGCAGCCCATAGCGTACGCAGTTGACGGCAATGTGGCTCATCCGCACCTTCGCCGAGCTCCACAGCATAAACACCAGAAACAACAACGCCAGCAGATCGATATAGAGGCCGGGGTTATTCAGGATCTCGTGTCGTGTACCGACCGGAGGCGACACCAGGGCGCAGCCGGCAGCAACAGCAATGATAATCAGCAGCGCAGGCAGGAGCGTCACCCGGGCCACAGCGGCCGGGCCGGGGCGATTCGCAGGAGTATGGAGTTCAGGCATAGCGGTGACTCATGGTAACAACAGGGCCGATCGCGAGACAGGATAACAGTTAAGCGTAGAGGGACGAATGAAAAAGCGACGGTTCGGTAAAATGGCGGGAACTGGACTGACCCCGCGGAATTGTTCCAACGTACTACCACTCCATGGCGACGAGGTCAGTGGCGCGGATACTATCGGCTTCATCCTCCGCCTGATTAGCTTTCTGTGCGGCACCGGCGATAGCCGGCGCCGCCTGCTCAGGGTTTAGCCGCTAAACACTCGCGCCTTGCCGCTGACCGTCAGTCTCACCATCGCGCCGGGCTGCCACGCCGGCTGGCTCACGGTTCGCAGGACAATCGGCCGCTCGTGCCCAGCCATCGACAGCGTCAACGTGGAAAGCTGGCCTGAGAAATCGACATCGCGGATAATGGCGGTACTTTCCTGCGGCCCGCTCACACTGACGCTCAGCTGTTCCGGACGCAGCATCACCCTACCTTCGCCAGCAGGATGCAGTGCGTCCGTCGCCAGGTCCCCCAGCGCGCAGCTTGCCCGGCCGGGGCTAAGGCGTGCGGGGAGGATCAGGGCATCGCCAAGAAATAACGCCGTCTCTTCATCCACCGGCTGCGAGTAAACCGTCAGCGGGGTTCCAACCTGGGCGAAGCGCCCCTGACGCATTACCGCCACCTGCGTAGCGAACGACAGCGCCTCGTTCTGGTCATGAGTCACCAGAATCGAGGCGATCCCCGTCTCGGCCAGCAGGTCCGCCGTCGCTTTGCGTGTGCTGGCGCGCAGCCCGGTATCCAGTGCAGAAAACGGCTCATCCAGCAGCATCAGCGCCGGCTGCTGAGCCAGCGCGCGGGCCAGGGCAACACGCTGCTGCTGGCCACCGGAAATTTCGTGTGGCCAGTGACTCGCCAGACCAGCGTCGAGGGCGACCATCTCCATTAGCGCCCCCACGCGGCGACGCTTCTCCTCACGGCTGGCGTCGAGCCCCCAGGCGATATTGTCCGCAACATTAAGATGAGGAAACAGCGCCCCTTCCTGCGGAACATAGCCGATCCTTCGCTGGTGGGCGGGGACAAACACACCGTCGGCAAACAGAGACTTACCGTGCATGACGATCCGCCCGCGATCGGGCGTTTCAAAACCGGCGAGAATGCGCAGCAACGTGGTTTTCCCCGAGCCGGACGGACCAACAATGGCCGTCCGGCTCCCCGGCGCTACGGTCAGATTGAGATTATCGAGGACCAGCGCATCAGCGAAGGATTTCGAAATAGAAGACAATTCCAGCATGTTACAACCCTGCCATTTTTTTCGACTGCATATAAAGAACCGCGGTCAGCGGCAGCGAAATGACGATCATCAATAGCGCGTACGGTGCCGCCGCTACGTAGTCGATCTCACTGGTTAACGCCCAGAAACCGGTCGACAAGGTGCGGGTGCCTAACGGCGAAAGCAGTAGTGTGGCGGTGAGCTCATTGCTGACGCCAAGGAACACCAGCGCGGCACCTGCGGCCGCGCCCGGCGCGGCAAGCCGCATAGTGATACTCCACAGGGCGCGGGCCGGACTGCGTCCAAGACTACGGGCAACGTTTTCCAGCTCCACCGGCGCCTGCGCGATACCGGCGCGCAGGTTAATCAGCGCACGCGGCATAAACATCAACAGATAGGCCAGAAACAGCGTCACTTCGGTCTGGTACACCGGACGGGCGTAGTGGATGGTGACCGTCACCAGCGCCAGCGCGGTGACAATACCGGGCAGCGAGCTGGTGATGTAATTACACCCCTCCAGCAGGCGGAACAGCGGGCGCGGATAGCGCACGCCGAGCCACGCAATGGGGATCGCGCAAACCGTTGTCAGCAGCGCCCCGCCCGCCCCCAGGAGCAGGGTCTGGCGCAGAGTATGCCAGAGATCGGCATGCAGCCAGTTGTCGATGCCGCCCAGCCATAGCCAGCGGCACAGGACCAGTAAGGGAACCCCCATCGCCAGCATCACCAGCAGCAGAAGCAGTAGCTGCGCGCCAAAAGCGGCCCCTTTACCCAGCACAAGCCGCTTCTGCTCGCGGGCCGCCCCGGCGCCGATACGCGCGTAACGCGCTTTACCGCGTGAGGCGCTCTCCAGCAGCAGGATCGCCAGGCAGCACAAGGCCAGCACGCCTGCCAGCATATTGGCGGCCGGACCGCTGAAGGTCGACTGGAACTGATCGTAAATAGCGGTCGTGAAGGTATCGAAGCGGATCATCACATACAGGCCATATTCCGCCAGCAGATGCAGGGCCACCAGCAGCGCACCGCCGCAGATTGCCAGACGCAGCTGCGGGAGCACCACCCGGAAGAACACTTTCCACGCCGGCGTGCCCAGCGACGCGGCGACATCTTCAAGGGTGGGATCGAGGCGGCGCAGCACGGCCACCACCGGCATATAAATAAACGGATAGTAGGCGAGCACCGAGAGAAACACCCCGGCGGAGAGGCCATGCAGCGAAGGCACGGCACTGACCCAGGCGTAGCTCTGGACAAAGGCCGGGATCGCCAGCGGGGCTACCGCCAGCGCCGACCACAGCTGCCGACCGGCAAGGGCAGTACGTTCCGTCAGCCAGGCCAGCGTCACGCCGAGCACAATACTGATGGGGACCGCCAGCACCGTCAGCCACAGGGTATTGCTGAGCAGCTCCCCTACCCGCGGACGAAAGACCAGCGCTTTAATGGTCGGCCAGCCGGTGTCGAACCCAACCGCCACCACAAACCCTAACGGCAACAGCGCCAGCAATGAAAACAGCAGCGCTAACGCCACCATCGGAAATGCAGGACGCCTGCGCTCGGGCAGGCGTCCTGTTTTCTTTCCGAGCGACAAACTCAGAACAGACATAGCAACATCACTTCCTCAGGATCAGAGCAGGCCAGCCTGCGTCATCAGCTCAATGACCTTTTTACTGTTCAGCGAGGAAGGTTCTACCTTCGGTGCATCCAGATCTTTCAGCGGGGTCAGTTTCGGGTTAGAGGCCGCATCTACCCCCACGGCATATTCGAAGGCGTTATTGGTGCGCAGTGCATCCTGCCCCTGCTTGCCGGTGATCCATTTAATAAAGGCCTGCGCCTGCGCTTTATGTTTGCTGGAAGCCAGCACACCGCCACCGGAAATGCTGACGAAGGCGCCCGGATCCTGGTGTTTGAAGTAATACAGTTGGGTGTTTTTGCTGTTTTCGCCGGTTTTTGACTGATCGACGAAGCGGTAATAGTGGTAGATCACCCCGCCGTCGATCTGCCCGGCGTTGACCGCTTTCATCACCGTGCTATTGCCTTTGTAAGCGACAAAGTTGGTTTTCATCGCCTTCAGCCAGTCGAGAGTCGCCTGCTCACCCTTCAGCGCCAGCATCGCGCTGACGATAGCCTGGAAATCAGCCCCCGATGGCGAAGCCGCCCAGCGCCCTTTCCACTCCGGTTTTGCCAGATCCATCAGGGAATGCGGCAGCTGCGCCTCGCTGATTTTCGCCGGGTTGTAGACAAAAACGGTGCTGCGCGCGGCAATGCCGATCCAGCGCCCATGCTGCGGACGGTACTGCGCCGGAACCTGCTGCAGGGTGGCGGCATCCAGCGGGGCGAAAAGTTTGGCATTATCGACCAGCACCATCGACGGCGAGTTCTCGGTCAGAAACACATCGGCCGGCGACGCGGAGCCTTCCTGAACCAGCTGATTACCCAGTTCACTGTCATCGCCATTGCGCAGCGTGACCTTAATACCGGTCTCTTTGGTGAATCCATCCACCCACGACTTCACCAGATTTTCGTGCAGGGCGTTGTAAACCACAATCCCGTTCTGAGCGTCAGCCGCCATCCCCTGCGGCGCCAGAAACAGAGAAGCGGCAACCAGCGCTGCCGTACGGAGGGGCGATAAGCTAAATTTCATGAACGCATCCTTAATGAAATAGGGCAATAAACGGTAAATAGCCTGAGCGGAGAGGATTAAATCACAGCAAAAAAAGAATGATAATGAAAACAATTATCATAAACTTAAAAAAGCAAAAAATAACGTCGGCGCACCACTCTGGATGGGAAAATGCTTAAAAACATACCGCACCGGAATTTATATTAAGAAAACATTAAATTTCGATTTTTTATTGTCGGTGGAAAAATCTGCCGTTGTTACATGCGGTAAGCGGCCTTGCCAGTGGGTATTGTGATATGGATCATATTTTTAATATGCTCAATCATCGCGAAAGATTTCCCCCTTCTACGATCATTGAAAAGCCTTTAACGCCAGATGGACGGTTCCCTTTATGCCTAATTACCTTAGCACGCTAAATAAATGAAAGAGATAAAGCGGCGAAATGCATGGATTGCCTTTTCTCTGGCACTGGTGGTATTTCTTGCTGGCGTGTTTGTCATTAACTGGCAATTGTGGCATTCAGACCAGGCCACCCATGTCGCCGCCGCCCGTCAGGCGGCGAAAAAGATCGCAGCCATTCTGGATGAGGCTCGTGAAGCGACGGCCACGGCGCTGAACGTTAGCCGCAGTGGTTGCTCCGGCCAGGGTCAATTTCAGCTCGGAACGGAAGCCGCCCTGCAGCCGCACCTGCGTACCATTCTGCTGATAAAAGATGGCCAGGTGTGGTGCTCGTCCCTGCCCGGCAATCGGGTCCTGACGCTCAGCCCTGAGTCTTTGCCTGACGAACCTCTGCTGCTGCTCCCGGCCAGAATGATGGTCAATAAACGGCCGGTACTGATCTATCAGGCGCGCGTAGCGGCGATCCGGGTGATTGTCACTATCAGCGACATCCATCTGCGTGATGCACTATATAGCGATACCGATAACAACGGGCTGGCACTCTGGGTGCAGAACCAAATGATTGCCAGATATGGCGATGTTAAGCCGCTGGCTGCTGACCCACACCAGGGCGTCTTTACCTCACCTGCCTATCCATTTCGCATTACCTACCCTGATTCACTTTTCTTTAGCCCCGGCCGCTTAGTCCATAATGGCTCCGGTCTGTTGATCTTTATTTTCTCAGTTTCGCTGCTGTTTTATTTCCTGATGCGTAAATATCTCAATGTTTATACCTCTGAAGAGGAAAGACTGCGCTACGCCATCAATCAGGGCTATATCGTTCCCTACTATCAGCCGCTGGTGAATGGGAAAACCGGAGAGATATACGGCGTGGAAATTCTCGCCCGCTGGCAAAACAGCACGACGCCATCGCGCTCGCCAGCGGAATTTATTCCGCTGGCCGAACGTACCGGCTTAATTATTCCCCTAACCCGCAGCCTGATGGCGCAGGTCAACGCGCAGATGAGACCACTCTTTAGTAAACTACCGGATGGGTTTCATATTGGCCTCAATATCAGCGCGTCACACATTAACGCCCCAACGTTTATCGATGATTGCCTGCACTTTCAGCACGGTTTTGAGGGTAAAGCGGTGAAGCTGATGCTGGAGATCACTGAACAGGAACCGCTGTTGCTCAACGGGGTGGTTGTCGACAAACTCAATACATTGCACAATCGCGGTTTTTCCATCGCCCTGGACGACTTTGGCACCGGCTATTCCGGGCTTTCCTATCTCCACGAGCTGGTTTTCGACTATATCAAAATCGATCAGAGCTTTGTCGCCCGCGTGACCGGGGAGGCGCCGTCAAGCAAACTGCTGGACTGCGTGATAGAGATGGCCCGGACGTTGTCACTGCGCATTATTGCCGAGGGCGTCGAAACCCAGGCCCAACTGGAATATCTTAATCGCCAGAATATTCATCTGCTGCAGGACTACTATTTCTGGAAGCCGATGCCCTACGTCGCGCTGGTGATGCTCCTGCTGAGCAAACCGAAGGCGCGGATTATCGAACAATAAGCGGGCGCTCCCTAACCCGCTGGCAACCCTGACCGCATAAACGTTATAACGAGGTGAACGCGTTTAACGCATCCTGTCGGGTCTCCTTAATGGCAAAGATGCGATCCATGCGGGTGAGCTTAAACAGATTTTTAATCGTGTCATTGAGTGAACACAGCGCCAGCTCGCCCTGACCGTTGACGCTTTTCAGAATGGAAACCAGCGCGCCAAGGCAGCTACTGTCGATGAAATCGACGTGGTTCAGATCCAGCAGCACGTTTTTGGTATCCGGGTCGATAGCCTCCAGAACCTGCTGCTTAAACGCCTGCACGACGGAAGCATCCAGTCGGCGCACAAGAGGTACAATAATTTTTACGCCCTGCTCGGTATGTAATTCAACGTTCATGCTCATCCTCAATAGTGACTGATATCCGTCGACGAGTCCCTTTTTAGCCCGGCGTGTTCGCTCTTTAGCTGGTGATACCCCAAATATCCCGGGCGTAGCCACGTATGGTTCTGTCGCTGGAAAATTCGCCCATCCGGCAAATATTGAGTAAGGCCCGACGGTGCCATTGTTCCGGCAGTTCAAAATCGGCCATCGCCTGCCGCTGGGCCTGACAATAACTGTCGAAATCCAGTAAATGACAGTAATGATCGCCCTCAGTCAACATGTGGTGAAGGGGTGCAAACAGCTCACGATCGCTGGTGAACAACCCAGACACGAGGGTATCGACAACACGCGCCATAGCCGGGTTCTGATGATAGAAATTATGGTGATGCCCAAGGCGCCGGCTCTCTTCAATCTCTTCCGCCACGGCGCCAAACAGATAAAAATTATCGATCCCCACGGCCTCGCGAATTTCGATATTCGCCCCATCATAGGTGCCGATGGTTAACGCGCCGTTCATGGCAAACTTCATATTGCTGGTGCCGGACGCCTCGGTCCCGGCGGTGGAAATTTGCTCGGAGAGGTCTGTGGCCGGAATGATTTTTTCCGCCAGCGAGACTTTATAATCTTCGAGGAAAACCACTTTAAGCTGCCCGGCAACCTGCGGGTCGCGGTTAATTTTCCGGGCGACGGTATTAATCAACTGAATAATCAGCTTCGCCATCCGATAGCCCGGCGCCGCTTTACCCGCAAACAAATGCACCTTAGGCGCGATAGTTTTCCCTGTCTCTTTGATATCCAGATAAAGCGCGATCACATGAAGAATATTGAGCAACTGACGCTTATATTCATGAATACGTTTGACCTGACAATCAAACATCGCCAGCGGATCGAGGGCGATGCCATAGCGTTGAGCGACCAGCTGGCTGAGCGCGGTTTTGTTGGCAA
Source organism: Klebsiella sp. KPN54798 (assembly GCF_021184225.1). Taxonomy (NCBI): domain Bacteria; kingdom Pseudomonadati; phylum Pseudomonadota; class Gammaproteobacteria; order Enterobacterales; family Enterobacteriaceae; genus Klebsiella; species Klebsiella sp. KPN54798. The sequence goes on from NZ_CP089234.1 coordinate 3,451,309, forward strand.
ATTTAATGGCCCGGATATTATCAATAACAGCAGTATCATCGGCCAGGCTTTCCAGACTGGACAGCAAGGGTAAATCGGTTGGCCACCCTTCCCCCAGCTGTTGGTGCAAAAAAGCGGCCAGGCCGGGGTTAGCCTGCTGCACCCAGCGTCGCGGCGTGACGCCGTTGGTCTGATTAATGAATTTCTCCGGGGTCATAAAATAGAAGTCGGGCACCAGTTGTTTCTTGACCAGTTCCGAATGCAGCCATGCTACCCCGTTCACGCGATGGCTACCGACAATCGCCAGATTGGCCATACGGATTTGCTTATCGCGATGTTCGTCGATTAAAGACAGCGAAGATAACAGATGATTTTTATCCGGCCAGCGCCGGGCCACCTCTTCAAGGAAACGATGGTTGATCTCAAATATAATTTGCAAATGACGCGGCAGCAGTTTTTCAAACAGCGTCACCGGCCAGGTCTCCAGCGCTTCCGGCATCAACGTATGATTCGTGTAGGCACAGGTGTTTTGCGTTATCTCCCACGCCTGCTCCCAGGGCAGCCGGTATTCATCGACGAGGATACGCATCAGCTCCACCACCGCTAATGCCGGATGGGTGTCATTCAGCTGAATCGCCACATGCTGCGGCAGGAAAGTAATATCGTCATTAACCTCGGCATAGTCGCGAAATATATCCCGCAGCGTACAGGCCACCAGAAAATACTCTTGCGTCAGCCGCAGCTCTTTTCCGGTCAGCACCTCATCGGATGGATAGAGTATTTTTGAAATATTCTCCGACGCGATTTTATCACTCACCGCCTTGATATAATCACCGCGATTGAAAATATGGATATTAAAGGAGTCAGAGGCCACCGCGCTATAAAGCCGCAGCTTGTTGGTCGTCGTATCCCGGTAACCGGAAACGAAATAGTCATGGGGTATACCGATAATCGTTTTCCAGCCCAGCCACATTGGATTGTAATTGCCATCAACATCTTCGCTGTGTTCAATATAGCCTCCCAGCGGGATCAGGATTTGCTGAGCGTGATGTTCGACCAGCCACGGGGAGTGCATGGAATGCCAGTCATCCGGATGCTCGATCTGCTGGTCATTTTGAAAGGATTGGCGAAAAAGACCATATTCGTATTTGATGCCATGCCCGGATGCGGCAATATCAAGGGTGGCCATCGAATCGATAAAACAGGCGGCTAAGCGCCCTAACCCTCCGTTACCCAGCGCGGCGTCGGGCTCTTCGTCAAGAAGGTGGTCAAGATCAAACCCCAGGTCATTCACCACCTGGTGCATCTCCGCCAGTAAATTCATATTCAAAAGGTTATTACGCAGCGACTGTCCCAGTAAAAACTCCATCGACAGATAGTAAACGCGCTTTTTACGTTCTTCACGTTGCCGCTTCTGGCTCAACAAAAAATGGTCCTGTTGAAAATGACGAATGGCCAGCGCCACCGCGTTAAAAATATCGCCATGCGTAGCTTTATTTAAGCTAACACACAATGTGTACTGTAATTGCTGTTCAACCAACGCCCGTAATTCTTTGATATTTTGCGGGTTAATGTCAGGCATGCTGACCTCTCTGGTCTCTGTATCTGCGTAAAAACCATGGCAGGTAAATCATCATTTTTCCAAGTATAGACGAAGATATTTTACCGCATGGCTTTTATTCCTCAGCACCATTGCCGTTTATAACATGAGGCTGAATAATTAAAATAACAACCATTTGCAATGGATTGATCGTCACCTTTTCGCCAGCGATAACACTACAGACATGGCGGGTTTGCGGAGTCGGGAGGTGAAGGTGAAGTGCAGTCAGGACGGCTACAGGTAAAAGCAAAAAGGGGTTACCTTTCGGTAACCCCTTCTTTTATATGGCGGAAGCGCAGAGATTCGAACTCTGGAACCCTTTCGGGTCGCCGGTTTTCAAGACCGGTGCCTTCAACCGCTCGGCCACACTTCCGGTGTGAGGCGCACTATAAACACCTCGGCGGATGCTGTAAAGCATCATTTTGATCAACTGCCTTAAAAACAAACAATTCTGTGTTATTCGTCTGAATTTCAGGCAGTTTGCACAGAAAATCAACGCCCATCGCCGCTGGCGGATGGGTGTTTTTTAATGTACATGTCTTTGGTGTAGTAATACCCCAGCTTATCCGGCGTGAAGCCCCCTACCCAAGGTTTCACCAGATGGGTACGTACATAGTGATAGACCGGAATGGCGGGAACATCCTGCGCCAGCAGATCTTCCGCCTGCTGATAGTATTTGCCCCGGGTCGCCACGTCGGAGGCTTGCGCCGCGTTGCGCAGCGCCGCGTCGTAAGCCGGGTTGCTGTACTGACTGGTGTTCTCGCTATCCCCGGTACGGAAAGTATTGAGGAAGGTGGCGGCATCGTCGTAGTCGGCAATCCACGCGTAGCGGACGGCGTCGAAGTTATGCGTATGCATGGTATCCAGCATCGTCTTCCACTCCTGGTTCTGTAGCTTCGCCTCGACGCCGAGGTTTTTCTTCCACATAGAGCTGGCGGCAATGGCGATACGCTGGTGCGACTCAGAGGTGTTATAGAGCAGGGTAAAGACCAGCGGATGGCTTTCATCATACCCCGCCTGCGCCAGCAGTTTTTTCGCCTCGGCAATCCGTTTCTCACGCGGCCAGCTGGCGTAGTCCGGGTTATGCAGCGTCACGCCGCCGATATCCGGCTGACCGATCAGCCAGGCCGGGCGCTGGCCCTGGCCAAGCACTTTTCCGGCAATGATATCTTTATCAAGCGCCATATTCAGCGCGCGACGCACACGGGCGTCGTTAAACGGCGGCCGGGTAGTATTGAATTCGTAGTAATAGGTCGCCAGCTGCGGCGAAACGTCCAGCTGGTCGCCCATGGCTTTCTGCAACTGCGCAAACTGATTGATCGGCACCGTATAGACAATATCAATCTCCCCTGCTTTGTAGCGGTTGACATCGGCGGCCTCCGAAGAGATTGGCAGGTAAGTCACTTTATTAATAACGGTATGCGCATTATCCCAGTACTTTGCATTACGTTCAGCCACCAGCCGCTCATTCACCACCCATTGGGACAGCTTATACGGGCCGCTGGTGACGATATGCTCTGGTCGGGTCCATTTATCGGCATACCGCTCCACCAGCACTTTGTCGATCGGTACCAGCGAAGGGTGCGCCAGCATCGCCAGGAAGGCGGCATTCGGCTGGGTCAGAGTGACCTGCAGCGTGGTGTCGTTCAGCGCTTTCACCCCCAACGTCTCGGGTCCCTTTTGCCCGAGGGCAATCTCGCGGGCGTTGGCGATATGCATATTGCCAGGGTAGCTCGCGTAGGGGGAGGCTGTTGCCGGCGAGACCAGCCGTTGCCAGCTCCAGACGATATCCTGCGCTGTAATGGCCGTGCCGTCGGACCAGGTCAGACCGGGGCGTAAATGAAAGGTCCATAACAGGTTGTCTTTGTTTTCCCAGCGTTCCGCCAGTCGCGGCTGGATCGCTCCCGCTGGCGACACGTTAACCAGCCCTTCAAAGAGATCGCTAATGATATTGAATTCAACATCGCTCTCGACTTTATGCGGATCGAGTGACGCCGGTTCACTGCCGTTATTTCTGACCAGCTCCTGCTTTTCCGCCAGCTGGGTGCCCGGCGGCACCTGCGCCGCCAGCGCCCCGCCGCTCATAGCCAGCATACTGACAGCCAGGAGTGTTCGGGTGATGTGATTTTTTTTGTGTAATGTCATTTCCCTTTGCCTTTGACGTACGGGGTAATCCCCCTCTTCCACACTTAGTCGCAGAACTGCCATAAGGCAATATTTTTCAGTGACCTATAAGATTTCGATCGGCTCAGCGACGCGAAAAGCGAAAATATATCGCTTTTCCCTATCTATATAGAATTTTATGCCAGGCAAAAGCGGTAAAAACTAAGTAAAGATGGGTAAAAGCATTAGGGCTTCACGCTTGTTTTTCTTATTCTTTATCCCTAATTACATCTGTCATAAGAGAGTGACTCATGGATCGCATAATTACATCATCGCGTGACCGTTCCTCGCTGCTCAGCACGCACAAGGTTCTGCGTAACACCTACTTCCTGCTCAGCCTGACGCTGGCGTTTTCCGCTATCACCGCCACCGCCAGCACAGTGCTGATGCTCCCTTCGCCGGGTCTCATTTTGACCCTCGTGGGGATGTACGGTCTGATGTTCCTGACCTACAAAACGGCGAATAAACCCACCGGGATTATTTCCGCCTTCGCCTTCACCGGGTTCCTCGGCTATATCCTTGGGCCGATGCTGAACGCGTATCTTTCTGCCGGCATGGGCGATTTAATCGGCCTGGCGCTGGGCGGCACGGCGCTGGTCTTCTTCTGCTGCTCGGCCTATGTGCTGACGACGCGTAAAGACATGTCATTCCTTGGCGGGATGCTGATGGCCGGCGTGGTGGTCGTCCTGATTGGTATGGTCGCTAACCTGTTCCTGCAGCTGCCGGCGCTGCACCTGGCGATTAGCGCGGTGTTCATCCTGATCTCTTCGGGTGCCATCCTGTTCGAGACCAGCAACATTATCCGCGGCGGTGAAACCAACTATATCCGTGCGACGGTCAGTCTGTATGTCTCGCTGTACAACATCTTTGTCAGCCTGCTGAGCATCCTGGGCTTCGCCAGCCGGGACTAACCGCTCCCCTGCTTAACAGAGGCCTCGCTTATGCGGGGCCTTTTTTTTTGCTACACTGCGGCCAGTTTCAGGCGGTATGTGAAAAATCATGTTTATTTTTGAAGGCAACGAAATTGAAACGGATAGCGAAGGCTATCTGAAAGATACCACCCAGTGGAGCGAGGCGATGGCGGAAGTCATTGCCGCGCAGGAAGGGATAACGCTCGCCGTTGAACACTGGGAAGTAGTGCGCTTTGTGCGCGAGTTTTACCTTGAATTTAACACCTCTCCGGCGATCCGTATGCTGGTCAAGGCGATGGCCAACAAGTTTGGCGAAGAGAAAGGCAACAGCCGCTATCTCTATCGCCTGTTCCCGAAAGGACCCGCCAAACAGGCGACTAAAATCGCCGGCTTGCCGAAGCCGGTGAAGTGCATCTAATAGAGGATCGCGAATTTGTCCCAGCTGCGGGTGGGTTGATGGGGCTCGGTTAACACTCGGTCAACCCGCGCGCTGCGCGGCCCCCCGGCTTTAAGCCAGGCGATGAGTTTTTCCACCTGCTCCGCCTCGCCGCAGGCAAGCACTTCCACCCCGCCGTCATCCAGATTACGGGCATAACCGGTCACCCCCAGCTGCAGCGCTTCCCGCTGCGTGGAATAGCGAAATCCCACGCCCTGAACCGAACCGTAAACCCATGCCATTGTGCAGATACTGGCCATAATCATCTCCTTTTCGCTCACGCTATACGCTGAGGATAGCAAATTCGCTCAGCGTACATGCTTCGGCAGTAAACCATAATGCTGACGGAAGCGCGCGGTAAAGCGCGATCCCGACTGATATCCGCTGTTCTGCGCAATTTCGCCTATTGGCCGCGAGGTCGTCTGCAGCTGCCCCAGGGCGTGGGCCATCCGCACCTCCTCGACGATCTGGCGAAAACTCTGCGATTCCTGCTGCAGCCGACGGCGCAGCGTGGACTCGCCGAGAAAGAGCATTTTCGCCACCCGCGACACGCTCCATGCCTGCGCCGGCGACAGCATAATCAGTTGCCGCACCTGCGCCGACAGATCCTGCTGCCGCTCGACGAGCAGCGGGCCCGCATAGCCAGCCTCATACAGGGCCAGCAGCAGCCCCATGGTCTGGTGCTGCTGCAGCGCGACGGACAATCCCTCCCGCACCGCCTGCAGAACGCTTTGCCACATAAACGCCAGCTCTGTCGTCACCGGTGCGCAGAGCGAGGTCAGGCGCCCTGGCGGTGGTTCGCTGAGATAACGAGTCTTAAACCTCGTCAGCAGCTCGGGCGTCAGCGATAGCAGATCGGAGCAAAAGAGGCCATTCTCCGGCTGGTTAATCACCTCCAGTTCCACGTCAGCTGGCAAAACAATCAGCTGTTGCGGAGTCGCCAGCACCCGGCTCTCCCCTTGCACAATCACTTTACTGCCGCGTTTTACCCGACAGAGCGCCGGGGAGAACAGCCGCACGCGATGCAGTCTGCATAGCCGTCGGGTGGTGATCTCCGCCGCGGTTAAGGCGCTATGCTGAAAGTGGATACTCTCCATCAGACCGACCTTTTATTTTAACGCCCGGCCATCGCCGTCAACTGTGCGCTGGCGAGAGCATGGCTATGTAACAGATAGCCGACCAGCGCCCCGCTGGCCCCGGCATCCACCGGCAGCGTGGGGACATCCAGCGCCCATACCGTAAAGCGATAGCGGTGCGGTTTATCTCCCGCCGGCGGACAGGCGCCGCCGAAGCCGGCATAGCCAAAATCGTTGCGGCCCTGGATCGCTCCGCCCGGCAGTGTAGCGCTGTTTTTATCTCCCGCGCCAGCGGGCAGCGAAAAGACGCTGCTGGCGATATTGACCACCGTCCAGTGCCACCAGCCGCTGCCGGTAGGCGCATCGGGATCCCGGACGGTGACCGCGAAGCTGCGCGTACCCGCCGGGGCGTTTTTCCATCCCAGCTGCGGAGAGACATTGCCTCCGGTACAGCCGAAACCGGCAAACCAGTGCTGCTGGGCCAGCGGCTGCCCGTCACGCATATCATTGCTGCTTACGCTAAACGGCGCGGCCATCGCGCCGCTGCTCACAGCCGCTACCATCGCCACAGCCATGCGGATACCTGTTTTCATCGTCTGCTCCTCGTTGGGGTGAGAAAACAGGGTATGAGAGTCCGCACCAGCTGAATGTGCCGAAGCGCCTGCATTTTGTGCCGAAACGCTCACCTGTGCCAGCCGGGCGAAAGATGCTTGCGTGCGCCAGGTGTGCTAATCTACGCGCCATTTTTCGGTGCCGACATTCCCGTTGCTTAAAGGTAGCCCCATGACAGATTCCCTATTCCCCCGCTTAGTGTTAGCCAAAGGACGCGAGAAATCCCTGCTGCGTCGCCATCCGTGGATATTCTCCGGCGGCGTCGCCCGCATGGAAGGTAAAGCCCGCAGCGGTGAAACCATCGATATCGTTGACCATCAGGGAAAATGGCTGGCCCGCGGCGCTTACTCGCCGTCGTCGCAGATCCGCGCCCGCGTGTGGACCTTCGACCGCAATGAAGCCATCGATAGCGCCTTCTTTGAACGCCGTCTGCAGCAGGCGCAAACCTGGCGTGCCTGGCTGGCCGAGCGAGATGGCCTCGACAGCTACCGCCTGATCGCCGGCGAGTCCGATGGCCTGCCGGGCGTCACTATCGACCGCTTTGGCAACTTTTTCGTGCTGCAGCTGCTCAGCGCAGGCGCCGAATACCAGCGCGCCGCCATCATCAGCGCCCTGCAGAACCTGTTCCCGGACTGCGCCATTTACGATCGCAGCGATGTCGCCGTGCGTAAAAAAGAGGGACTGGAGCTGGCCCAGGGGCCGGTGGTGGGCGAACTGCCCCCGGCGCTGCTGCCGATCACCGAGCACGGCATGAAGCTGTTAGTCGATATCCAGGGCGGGCACAAGACCGGCTACTACCTCGACCAGCGCGACAGCCGCCTGGCCACCCGCCGCTATGTCGCGGATAAACGGGTGCTGAACTGCTTCTCCTACACCGGCGGCTTTGCGGTGTCGGCGCTGATGGGCGGCTGCCGCCAGGTCACCAGCGTGGATACCTCGCAGGAGGCGCTCGACGTTGCCCGCCAGAACGTGGAGATCAACGGACTGGATCTGTCCAAAGCGGAGTTTGTGCGCGACGACGTGTTCAAACTGCTGCGTAAATACCGCGATCAGGGAGAGAAATTCGACGTGATCGTGATGGATCCGCCGAAGTTCGTGGAAAATAAAAGCCAGCTGATGGGCGCCTGCCGCGGCTATAAAGATATCAATATGCTGGCGATCCAGTTGCTGAACCCCGGCGGCGTGCTGCTGACATTCTCCTGCTCCGGGCTGATGACCACCGATTTATTTCAGAAAATCATCGCCGATGCCGCAATTGATGCCGGGCGTGATGTACAATTTATAGAACAGTTCCGTCAGGCTGCCGACCACCCGGTGATCGCAACCTACCCGGAAGGGCTGTATCTGAAGGGGTTTGCCTGTCGCGTCATGTAACTTGAAAAACGAAACATGAGCCTCATATAGGGAGTATTCATGTTTCCCAGGAGGTGCCTATGATAGCCAGCAAATTCGGTATCGGCCAACAGGTCCGCCATACGCTCTTGGGCTACCTGGGCGTCATCGTCGATGTCGATCCCGAGTATTCGCTCGCGGAGCCGGAAGAGGATGAAATTGCCGCCAATGACGAACTGCGCGCGGCGCCCTGGTACCATGTGGTGATGGAAGATGATGATGGCCAGCCGATTCACACCTATCTGGCAGAAGCGCAGCTGAGCAGCGAAACCCGCGACGAACACCCGGAACAGCCGTCCCTTGACGAACTGGCCAAAACGATTCGTCAGCAGCTGCAGGCTCCGCGCCTTCGCAACTAAAATAAAACCCCGCTAACGCGGGGTTTTATTTTATTTCGCCAACCCTAGTCGCGGTAGTTCAATGGCCGGGCAGCGATCCATCACTACGCTCAATCCGGCTTCCCTGGCCAGCACCGCAGCCTGCTCATTGATCACCCCCAGCTGCAGCCATAGCGTTTTCGCGCCGATGGCTATCGCCTCCTGCGCTACGCCCCACGCCGCTTCTGAATTACGGAAGACATCAACCATGTCGACCTTTTCCGGAACGTCGGCGAGCGTCGCATACCCCTGTTGTCCCAGCAGCGTCTTGCCCGCCACCTTCGGCGAAACCGGGATAACGTGATACCCCTGATCCAGCAGATACTTCATGACCCGGTAGCTCGGACGGTCAGGCTTGTCGCTGGCTCCGACCAGCGCAATCGTCCGTGTCGAGGTCAGGATGCCAGCAATATCATTCTCTTTCATGGTTTCCTCCTGCTATTTCACCTAAGTGTATGCTAATCCGCAGCAGGGGGCCATCCAGCCTAACCCACAGATTCAGCAAAATTTTCATCCCCGATGCTTGCAGCGACAGCCACATTCAGTAATCTGTTTGCAGGTCAAAATGTGGAATGAAAATATGGAACTGACAACACGTACCCTGCCTGCGCAAAAACATATCGCGCTGGTGGCTCACGATCACTGCAAAGATATGCTGATGAAATGGGTTGCTCGCCATCAGGCGCTGCTGGCGCAACATATTTTGTATGCTACCGGCACTACCGGTAATCTCGTCTCCCGGGCTACCGGCCTGGAGGTTAATGCCATGCTGAGCGGTCCGATGGGCGGCGACCAGCAGGTGGGTGCCCTCATTTCAGAAGGCAAAATCGACGTGCTGATCTTCTTCTGGGATCCGCTGAACGCCGTTCCCCACGACCCGGATGTCAAAGCGTTGCTGCGCCTGGCCACCGTCTGGAATATTCCGGTCGCCACTAACGTCTCCACCGCTGACTTTATTATCCAGTCGCCGCACTTCGGTCAACCGCTCGATATTCTGATCCCGGATTATCCACGCTATCTTGCCGAGCGCCTGAAATAATCGAGCCGCGATTACGGCTTCCTGGCCACGGGCACATCCAGCGCCTGCAGGATCTCGACAAACGGCGAAGGTTGCGCCTTGTTAAATAACAGCCATACCCGGTGACGAGCGCGGGTGAGCGCCACGTACAACAGTCTACGCTCCTCCGCATCCGGAAAATCTTCCGGCTGCGGCAGGAGCGCCTGCTCCATAATCGACTCGCGCGCCGGGGCCGGAAACGCATCCTCCCCATCCTGTAGTCCCAACACAATGACAAAGTCAGCCTGCTGACCTTTGCTGGCATGAATCGTCATAAAATCAAGCTGCAGGTGCGGCCAGCGCGTCGCCGCTTTGTTGAGCGCCTCAGGCTTCAGATGGTGATAACGGGCAAGCAGCAGGATGCGCTGCTCGGGCTTAACGTAACCGCTCAGCTTATCCAGAAGATCGTCCAGCTTGTCGTCGGCTAACAGCGTGACGGCCTTTTTATCACCTGCCGTAAGGCTGTTCAGCGGTTTGCTTAACTGATGCGGATTTTGCTGGATAAAGCCATTGGCTATTTCGCCGATACGCCCGTTAAATCGATAGGTGGTATCCAGCGCACAGCAATCCCCTTCGCCAAAGTAGTGGTTGAATGCGGTGGTCAGAGAAAGCTGCGCCCCGCTGAACCGATAGATCGCCTGCCAGTCATCCCCGACGGCAAAGAGCGTGGTTTGGCTATTCTGCCGGCGTAACGCGGCCAACAGCGAGGCTCGCTGCGGCGAAATATCTTGAAATTCATCCACCAGAATGTGTTTCCAAGGGCTGACGAAGCGGCCTTTATCGAGAATATTGACCGCCTGATGGATCAGGCCGGAAAAATCGACCGCATTCTCGGCCTTGAGCGCCGCCTTCCAGTCTTTCATCAGAGGCGACATCAGCTTCACCCGTTTACTGAACAGGTCGCGTACCGCTTCCGGCGCCCCGGCAATCATCTCCGCCTGGGAGCCGCCGTGCATGCGCATCAGGCTCACCCAGCGGTCAAGCCGGCTGGCCATCCGCCGCTGCACCTTTTTGTCCTGCCAGAAGTCCCCCTCCGGCAGTTGCCAGCCCATCTCTTCTTCCAGCCACAGGCGCCAACCTTTCGCCTGCGCTTTTTTCTCCTGGCACTGCTTTTGCCAGCTTTTCAGCAGCAATGCGTGGCGGGCCGCAGTATCGCTTTCCAGCTTACTGATAGTGGGCACTTTTTTGCTGCCCTGCTGAATAATATGCAACGCCAGCGAATGGAAAGTACGCGCGGTAATATCATCTGATGCCAGACGCTCGCGGATCCGCTCATCCATTTCCTGCGCCGCCTGGCGGCCGAATGCCAGCAGCAAAATTTGATCTGCCGCGGCTTCTCCCCGCGCCAGCAGCCAGCCCGCTCGCGCCACCAGCACCGAGGTTTTACCGCTGCCCGCTCCCGCCAGCACCAGCAGGGAGCGCTCGCCGTTCACTACCGCACGCGCTTGTGACGCATTGAGCGGGGACGACTCAACGCTATCAAAAAATTCGCGATATTGCTCCAGCATCGCCTCGGTAAAGGCCTGGTTATGGGCCAGACGCGTCGCTTCAATATCGCCTAACCAGCGCTGACACTCCCGCCACAGCTCCCGGCAGTTATCAAAGGCATCAAGCCGACTGGTGGGCATCGGCAAACCAGTCAACGCATGGCGTATATTATCCTGAACATCCGCCACCTGCTGACGGGTTAGCCACTTGCCTTCTGCGCGAGTGTGCTCGATCGTCGCCAGCTGCTGCTTCAGCACGCCGGCGGCGATATCGCTCATCTCCGTGCTCCACTGCTGCCAGAGCGTATGTAAATGATGATAAAAGCGCTGCGTTTCGCTCCACTCGGTACCGTGCAAACGCACGACTTTCCCGTCCGGTAGCACAAACTCCAGTTCGCCCCAGACCAGACCGCGCTTACAATGCACTGACAATAACTGATTGAAAGGTATAAGATACTCATGACGATCGCCGGAAACTTTTACCCCGGCGTTCAGTAGCTGCACCCGATCATAAGGGTGCTGAGCCATGCGTTTGCCCAATGTTGTCGCTTTAAGTTCCATATAATATCGATTTTCAATCAGGGTGGATTGTTTTTCAGTTTAACCGCCCCGGACCAGGTGCTCCAGCGCAAAAAAACGTTACAATCATCAGGTCTTATTATCCACCGGGCAAAACCGAGGCTTTATGCGTACCATTCTGAATATTTTGAACTTTATCCTTGGCGGTTTCGCCACCACTCTAGGCTGGCTACTCGCCACCCTGGTCAGCATCATTCTGATCGTCACGCTGCCGCTGACTCGTTCCTGCTGGGAAATCACTCGCCTTTCGTTATTTCCCTACGGTAACGAGGCGATTCATGTTGACGAGCTCGAGCCGGGGCGCAAAAACGGTCTACTGAACGCCGGCGGTACCGTTCTGAACATTCTGTGGTTCATTTTTTTCGGCTGGTGGCTCTGCCTGATGCACATTTTCAGCGGTATAGCTCAGTGCCTGACTATCATAGGCATCCCGGTGGGGATCGCGAATTTCAAAATCGCCGTCATCGCCCTCTGGCCGGTGGGTCGCCGGGTCGTTTCTGTGGAAACCGCGCGTGCTGCGCGTGAAGCCAATGCGCGTCGTCGCTTTCAGTAACCGAACGGAACACGGACATGATTAGCCCCCTGCTACGCCGCTACACCTGGAACAGCGCCTGGCTTTATAACGTACGAATTTTTATCGCGCTCTGCGGCACAACGCTGTTTCCCTGGTGGATCGGCGAAGTCAAACTGACCATCCCCCTCACCCTCGGCGTCGTGGCTGCGGCTCTGACCGACCTTGACGACCGTCTGGCCGGCCGTCTGCGTAATCTTGCCATTACTCTGGTTTGCTTTTTTATCGCCTCCGCCTCCGTGGAGCTGCTGTTTCCGTGGCCGCCGCTGTTTGCCCTTGGTTTAACCGTGTCTACCATCGGCTTTATTTTGCTTGGCGGCCTCGGTCAGCGCTATGCGACCATTGCCTTCGGCGCCCTGCTTATCGCCATCTACACCATGCTCGGCGTCACGCTGTACGATCATTGGTATCTGCAGCCGTTGTTCCTGCTGGCGGGGGCAGTGTGGTACAACCTGCTGACGCTGTCCGGGCACCTGATCTTTCCGATTCGTCCATTGCAGGACAACCTGGCGCGTAGCTATGAGCAGCTGGCCCGCTATCTTGAGCTCAAATCCCGGCTGTTTGATCCTGACCTTGAGGATGAGAGCCAGGCGCCGCTGTACGATCTGGCGCTCGCTAATGGCCAGCTGGTAGCTACGCTTAACCAAACCAAGGTCTCGCTGCTAACCCGACTGCGAGGCGATCGGGGCCAGCGCGGCACCCGCCGCACCCTGCAGTACTACTTTGTGGCCCAGGATATTCATGAACGCGCCAGCTCATCGCATATTCAGTATCAAACCCTACGCGATCAATTTCGCTATAGCGATGTGATGTTCCGTTTCCAGCGAATGCTTTCGATGCAGGCGCAGGCCTGCCAGAAACTGTCGCGGGCGATTCTGTTACGCGAACCCTATCAGCATGATGCCCATTTTGAACGGGCGTTCATGCATCTCGATGCGGCACTTGAGCGCGTGCGCGCCGGCGGCGCATCCGACGAGCAGCTCAACGCCCTCGGGTATTTACTGAATAACCTGCGCGCTATCGATGCTCAGCTGGCCACCATTGAATCGGTGCAAACCACCGCGCCTGCCGGGAGTAATACCGAGACGCTGCTGGCCGACGACAGACTTGGCGGTCTGAGCGATATCTGGCTGCGCCTGCAGCGCAATATGTCGCCAGAGTCGGCCCTTTTCCGCCACGCAGTACGTATGTCGTTGGTGCTCTGCGCCGGCTATGCCTTTATTCAGTTTACCGGGCTCCAGCATGGCTACTGGATCCTGCTAACCAGCCTGTTCGTCTGTCAGCCGAACTATAACGCCACCCGCCATCGCCTGGCGCTAAGGATTATCGGCACGCTGGTTGGGGTGGCGATCGGCCTGCCGGTCCTGCTGCTGGTTCCCTCTGTTGAAGGGCAACTGCTGTTGATCGTCCTGACCGGCGTGCTGTTTTTTGCCTTCCGTAACGTGCAGTACGCCCATGCCACGATGTTTATTACGCTGCTGGTGCTGCTGTGCTTTAACCTGCTTGGCGAGGGCTTTGAAGTCGCGCTGCCGCGTATCATTGATACGCTGATCGGCTGCGCCATCGCCTGGGCAGCGGTCAGCTTCATCTGGCCGGACTGGAAATTCCGCAACCTGCCGCGGGTGCTGGACCGGGCAATGAACGCGAACTGCCGCTATCTGGACGCGATTCTGGAGCAGTATCATCAGGGCCGCGACAACCGGCTGGCCTACCGTGTCGCGCGTCGTGACGCCTACAACCGTGATGCTGAGCTGGCCTCCGTCGTCTCTAACTTATCGACTGAACCACGCGCGGATGCCACCCAGCGAGAAACCGCCTTTCGTCTGCTATGCCTTAACCACACGTTCACCAGCTACATCTCCGCTCTTGGCGCGCATCGGGAAAAACTGTCCACGCCGGAAATCCTCGCCCTGCTGGATGATGCAGTCTGTTATGTGGATGACGCCTTGCACCATACCCCCGCGGATGAACAGCGGGTGCAACAGGCTTTGAACAGCCTGCAAAGCCGGATCCATCATCTGGAACCGCGCGCGGACAGTAAGGAACCCTTGGTCTTACAGCAGATTGGCCTGCTGCTGGCGCTGCTGCCTGAAATCTGCCGCCTGCAGCAACGGGTCCACGCCCAAACCGAATAACAAGGCTTTTCCGCTACCGGGTAGCCGCCCATTCGAGAAGCTCCTGACGCCGTGGCGTCGGGAGCGCGGCGGCATGTACCCCGGCAATCGCCCCCTCCAGCGCCAGCAATACGCTCAGCGATAAAGAAGCATTATTTACGCGTAGCCTCAGCCATGCCTCCTGCGCACCAACTTCCCGCAACGTCCTAACGTCCGGTATGCCCGCGTGAATCAGCTGCAATTCCATATGAAAGCTGATATTGGGTAAATCCTTCAGGCGGCCCGACGCCCGTCGGCAGTTCTTTTCGCGCTGCGCACTCTGCCACGACAGTAGCGATAGCCGAAAAAGCTGCTGCTCATCGCGCCATAAAGTGTCGTCAATTTGATAATACTTCAGCGGCACTATGCGGCCGTGTCGGCGCAGCGTTAACAGAGGATTACGATGTTCCACCCGATAAGCAGCGCTCTGCTCGCAGGCCTTCAGATAAATGTTCCCCTCGGCCACCATCGCAAATACCGTATCATCAATAGCCAGGCTGTAGCCGCCAAAGAGCGGACGAGTATGCAGTTGACCCAGCGGTGAGACGCAGGCCTGAAATTGCGGGAGCCGCGGACAAACTAGTTTTCTCATGATCATTCCTTTGTTAATCATGTAATTAAACTTAAGTTGTTAACGGATCCGCTAAGAGAAAACATAAGGGACTTCCCGGGCAGCAGCAAGATGATTTTCGCCGACTTTTTCACCAGAATGCGGTTTTGCGAGACGCTTTCAGAAAATCGCAAGCGTTGCAGCAATCGACAGGGAGAAATGAAACCATTAGCGCGCGTTAAGGATTGGATAATGCAGGGGCTTCTTTTGACAGATAAGGAACCACGAGAAGCGATTAAATTCCCGGCAGCAAAATGGCAAATTGCGGTTGATCTTTTCCCCTGGTGAAGATACTGTATATGCATACAGTAACTAAAGGCGGGATAGACTATGTTTACTTCAGCTCACGCAAACCGTTCAGCACAGGCTTCTGCTCCGGCAGGCCACTACGCTCATCGTTCTGGCGAACAGAACACCAATGGGCTGATCAGTGAAATTGTCTATCGTGAAGATCAACCCATGATGACGCAGTTATTGCTGCTACCTTTATTACAGCAGCTGGGTCAACAGTCGCGCTGGCAGCTGTGGCTCACGCCGCAACAAAAGCTCAGCCGCGAATGGGTTCAGTCCGCCGGTCTGCCGCTGTCCAAGGTCATGCAAATTAGCCAGCTCTCTCCCAGCCATACCATAGACTCAATGATCCGTGCCCTGCGCACGGGTAATTATAGTGTGGTTATCTGCTGGCTGGCGGAGGAGTTAACCGCTGACGAACACGAACGTCTCGTTAACGCTGCCCAGGTAGGGTCCGCGATGGGATTCATCATGCGCCCGGTGCGAAATCAGGGCACGCTCGGCAGACAACTCAGCGGGCTAAAAATTCACTCAAATTTGTATCATTGAGTGAAATTAGGATTATTCCTGGAATTTTTTTTACCGCTGGGAAAGGTACAGCGTTTTTTATGGTCTTTTTCGCGGAATGCCTGCCACACGGGGATTTCTGTCTTTTTTTCGTGTACGAAAATCAACCATATTTGTTAAATATTGTGTACACAACCCTTTTTTTTCATATGCCTGACAGAGTTCACACTTGTAAGTTTCGAACTAAGTTGTAGACTTTACATCGCCAGGGGTGATCGGCTTACGCTGCATGTATCAGCATAGTTAACAACAAGTCACGCCCCCGGTGAAGGATTTAACCGTGAGGTCTTTTGTAACTTCATGGCGAATTTTGGATGATAATGAGGCGCAAAAAATGAAAAAGACAGCTATCGCGATTGCAGTGGCACTGGCTGGCTTCGCTACCGTAGCGCAGGCCGCTCCGAAAGATAACACCTGGTATGCAGGTGGTAAACTGGGTTGGTCCCAGTATCACGACACCGGTTTCTACGGTAACGGTTTCCAGAACAACAACGGTCCGACCCGTAACGATCAGCTTGGTGCTGGTGCGTTCGGTGGTTACCAGGTTAACCCGTACCTCGGTTTCGAAATGGGTTATGACTGGCTGGGCCGTATGGCATATAAAGGCAGCGTTGACAACGGTGCTTTCAAAGCTCAGGGCGTTCAGCTGACCGCTAAACTGGGTTACCCGATCACTGACGATCTGGACATCTACACCCGTCTGGGCGGCATGGTTTGGCGCGCTGACTCCAAAGGCAACTACGCTTCTACCGGCGTTTCCCGTAGCGAACACGACACTGGCGTTTCCCCAGTATTTGCTGGCGGCGTAGAGTGGGCTGTTACTCGTGACATCGCTACCCGTCTGGAATACCAGTGGGTTAACAACATCGGCGACGCGGGCACTGTGGGTACCCGTCCTGATAACGGCATGCTGAGCCTGGGCGTTTCCTACCGCTTCGGTCAGGAAGATGCTGCACCGGTTGTTGCTCCGGCTCCGGCTCCGGCTCCGGAAGTGGCTACCAAGCACTTCACCCTGAAGTCTGACGTTCTGTTCAACTTCAACAAAGCTACCCTGAAACCGGAAGGTCAGCAGGCTCTGGATCAGCTGTACACTCAGCTGAGCAACATGGATCCGAAAGACGGTTCCGCTGTTGTTCTGGGCTACACCGACCGCATCGGTTCCGAAGCTTACAACCAGCAGCTGTCTGAGAAACGTGCTCAGTCCGTTGTTGACTACCTGGTTGCTAAAGGCATCCCGGCTGGCAAAATCTCCGCTCGCGGCATGGGTGAATCCAACCCGGTTACTGGCAACACCTGCGACAACGTGAAAGCTCGCGCTGCCCTGATCGATTGCCTGGCTCCGGATCGTCGTGTAGAGATCGAAGTTAAAGGCTACAAAGAAGTTGTAACTCAGCCGGCGGCTTAAGTTATAACCGATAAAAAAACCCGCTTCGGCGGGTTTTTTTTATGCCCTCTCGCCCACTTCAGCGGCTGAGAGCTGTGAAGCAGTCCCCGGCCAAGGCAACCACCGGCAGGCGGGTCGACGCTCTTACCTGGCTATTCTTTCCCTAACAGTACCTGCAGATCGTGCTTCAGGCTCGACATTTTGCTGGCATATTTCTCTTTGTGCTCGGCATCTTCAATCAGCTGGACGATGGTTTCAGACAAGGTTTTGCCCCGCCGCTGCGCCAGGCCAGCAAGACGCTGCCAAACGACAAACTCAAGGTCGATAGACTTCTTACGCGTATGCTGATGCTCAGCGTTAAAATGGCGTTTCCGTCGCGCTCGGATAGTCTGCTTCATGCGGTTCATCAGCGCCGGATTCATATGCTGCTCAATCCAGGCATGCACCAGCACAGGTTCATTCTCGAGCGTCAGCAAGTCATCTACCGCAGCTTGCGCAGCGCTGGCCTCAATGTAGCGGGTAATCAGCTCACCTTCCCGGTGTTTCTTTACCAGATATTTCCATTTCCAGCCGCTTTCAAGATTTTCCAGTTGTTGATATTTCATTGCGATCTCAATGTGACCGTGTAACTCATTTCAGGATATCAGTTTTTTTCTGATGTGCTGAATATAAATCATTATTCGTGAAGTCTGCGACCGGGTAATCATCAGGGTAACCATAATCCTCCGTGTGCTCGGTCGCGGCATCAGGTATAATTGCGCGCTTTACATCTAACTAAAAAACAGCGACTTTGACCATTACGAAACTGACCCGAACCGACCTTGCGCCTGATCTGGAAGCTTACCAGGCGCTGTTTGCTCAAGCTGAACTTTCCCATCCGGCCCCCTCCCTCTCGGGCGATCTGCAGCCGCGTTTGTTCTATGGGCTTGAGCAGCTGCTGTACACGCCGGCAGTCTCCTCCTTCATGCTGGTGAAAGCCCCTGAAGAGCCGGAATATCTGCAATGGCTGGCGGCTGAAACCCGGACTCTGCACGAGCCTGCCGCACCGCTTTACGGCGTCCGCTATGAGGTAACCGACGCTCAGGTGACGCTCGCACCGGCGCAGGGCGCTGAGGATAATTTCGCCAGCACTGCCCCGGTCGTGATGGCCGATTGGGTAGAAGCGGAACAGCTGTTTGGCTGCGTACGCCAGTTTAACGGTGCAATCACCCTCCAGCCTGGGCTGGTCCATCAGGCCAACGGCGGCGTGCTTGTGCTTTCGCTACGTACACTGCTGGCGCAACCGCTGCTGTGGGTGCGTCTGAAAAATATGGTGACTCGTCAGCGCTTTGACTGGCTTTCTATGGATGAATCGCGTCCGCTGCCGGTCAGCATTCCCTCCATGCCGCTGAGTCTGAAAATCATCCTGGTGGGCGAACGCGAATCGCTGGCCGATTTCCAGGAAATGGAGCCGGAGCTGGCTGCGCAGGCGATCTATAGCGAGTATGAAGACACTCTGCAGTTTGCTGACGCCGACACGCTAAAGGCCTGGTGCCAGTGGGTATGGCAGAATGCGCAGCAGCTGGCGCTGCCGGGCCCGGCAGCCGATGCCTGGCCTCTGCTGATCGATGAGGGAACGCGCTATACCGGCGATCAGGAGACCCTGCCGCTCAGTCCGCTATGGATAACCCGCCAGCTGCGGGAGGCCGCCGCCTTCTGCGAAGGAGAGGAGATTACCGGCGAAGCGATGCAGACCATGCTGGCGCGCCGGGTATGGCGTGAAGGCTACCTGGCGGAGCGTATGCAGGATGAAATCCTGCAGGAACAGATCCTGATTGAAACCGAAGGCGAATGCGTCGGGCAGATCAACGCCCTGTCGGTGATCGAATTCCCCGGTCATCCACGCGCGTTCGGTGAACCTTCACGCATCAGCTGCGTCGTGCACATTGGCGATGGCGAATTTATCGACGTCGAACGTAAAGCCGAGCTGGGCGGTAACATTCATGCGAAAGGCATGATGATCATGCAGGCTTTTCTGATGTCCGAGCTGGAGCTGGAGCAGCAGCTTCCCTTCAGTGCTTCGCTGACCTTTGAGCAGTCCTACAGTGAAGTGGATGGCGACAGCGCCTCCATGGCGGAACTCTGCGCCTTAATCAGCGCCCTGGCCAACGTACCGATAAATCAGAGCATCGCGATCACCGGCTCCGTCGACCAGTTTGGTCGCGTGCAGCCGGTCGGCGGCCTGAACGAGAAAATTGAAGGCTTCTTCACTATCTGTCAGCAGCGCGGTTTAACCGGCAAACAGGGAGTGATTATCCCTGCCGCCAACGTTCGTCATCTCAGCCTGAGCCACGAGCTACGTCAGGCCGTTGCCGACAACCAGTTTGCTATCTGGGCCATTGACGATATTACCGAAGCGCTGCCGATGTTGACCCAGCTGATGTGGGACGGTGAAGGACAGACGCTGCGACAAACCATTCAGGAGCGGATAGCGCAGGCGACCCAGCAAGAGACTCGCCATCGTTTTCCGTGGCCGCTACGCTGGTTAGGTGGGACAAGTTCTAACTGATCGGACTTGTTCAGCTTACACGTGTTAGCTATCCTGCGTCCCGAACTTAAAATAAGGCTTACTGAAAACATGGTAGATAAACGCGAATCCTATACAAAAGAAGATCTTCTTGCCTCTGGTCGTGGTGAACTGTTCGGCGCGAAAGGCCCGCAGTTACCGGCACCAAACATGCTGATGATGGACCGCGTCATCAAAATGACCGAAACCGGTGGTAACTACGATAAAGGTTATGTTGAGGCAGAACTCGACATCAATCCTGACCTGTGGTTCTTCGGTTGCCACTTTATCGGCGATCCGGTGATGCCGGGCTGCCTGGGCCTGGATGCTATGTGGCAGCTGGTCGGGTTCTATCTTGGCTGGCTGGGCGGCGAAGGCAAAGGCCGCGCGCTGGGCGTTGGCGAAGTGAAATTCACCGGTCAGGTTCTGCCGACCGCGAAAAAAGTCACCTACCGCATCCACTTCAAGCGCATTGTTAACCGTCGTCTGATTATGGGACTTGCGGATGGTGAAGTGCTGGTTGACGATCGTCTGATCTACACCGCGAACGATCTGAAAGTGGGTCTGTTCCAGGATACTTCCGCTTTCTGATAACATTCAGTAGCGATTAAAAGGCGAAGCCCCCGCTATGCGGAGGCTTCTTTTTTAAAGAGACAGTGTCAGGCCGTTAGTACCCTGTCCTCCATGGCTTCTCGCCAGCCTCCCAGCCACCATGAGCGTTGATTCAGGCTCTGGTATGGACACATTTCTTTCGATCTTCCCGCGATACCCGCCTGATATCCGCGTTGGTGTGCCCGTTCCAGGCGATCTCGTTTTTGTCTCTTCATGCCTCGTTTCCCTCATTCTTTGATCTGGTGGAAAAGAAAACAGTGGTCGCAAATTGTGCAGCCACGGGTTACGAATACCGCGAAAAGAAGGCAACGTCAATGCGCAAAATTCACGCCAGTGTCATATTTGTGACCTATATAAGAGTTCATTTTTTGTTCGCTCGGCGCAGCCGCCGGTAACAAACTGACCTGGCAAAAAAAATGCCGCGCGGCCCAGGTGAACCGCGCGGCAGATCATTATGATGAATTTTACTTATGGCAGACGATTAAGCTCGCTGGCAATGGCAGCCGCCTCCTGGCTCCACGCCTGCGCCAGGGTCTTGACCATCGCGTCATAACCATCCTGTTCCTGCCTGAGGACGATGTTAAACGGGCGCTTAATCAGCTGTCCCTGATGCTTCAGCAGCCACTCACCGCTAACGATAACCCGCCCGTCATAGCGACCATGAAAGCCATTGACCGCAACGTTGAGGGTATCCTGCTCGCTCCCCAGCGGCTGGGACGACACTACCCAGCCGGGCAACTGCTGGCTGAGATTTGCCACCAGCGTAGTGCGCAGCTGCTGATCCAGCGGACTGGCCCACAGATTATTATTGGCGATCACATACTGCACGTCGGTGGTCTGATAGACCACCCCGTTACCCGCCAGATAATCCGGGATGCTGACCTGCTCTACCCACAGCAGACGTGCCCCCTGACTGGCGGCGCTCTGCGCGCCGCCCTGCACAACCGGTAGCTGATAGTATGTCTTGCTTTCCCCGCCGCTACTGCACGCCGTCAGTACGCATACGGCTGCCGCCAGTAACCATTTTTTCATTATTTCGCTCCCTTCGGCTGTGGATCTTTTTTATCCTTCGCCTCAAATACCAGCGCATTGCTCTTATCATTTAGCGTTTTCAGAACCGGCTGCAGCTCACGCAGCACCTGATCCAGACGCTGCATATCGGCCACCATCTTATTGTAGGCCGCAGAGCCCGGCTGGAAGCCCTGCATGCTACGGTTCAGTTCACGCAGCGTCATCTGCATATCGGCGGGCAGCTGCTGCATTGACTGGCTGGAGGTGATCTTATTCAGATTATCCAGCGTGGTCTGCACGTGCTGCATCGTCTTCTCGCTCTGCGCCAGGGTACTGGTCGCCTGCTCCAGCAGCGGATTAATCGGCAGGTTATTAATCTTATCCAGCGCATCCATCAGACGCTGCTGGATCTGTGCCAGTCCACCGCTGATGGTCGGGATAATCGGATAGCCGTTAAACTCCTGTATTTTCCCGCGCGGGGGCGCCTTCGGATAGAAGTCGAGATCGATATACAGCGCGCCGGTCACCAGGTTACCGGTTTTCAGCGAGCCGCGCAGTCCGCGGTTGATCAGATCGTCAATGTGAGCGCGGATATTCGGATCGCCGCCAAGCTGATTAATCAGCCGTTGCGGTTCAACCCGCACTTCCACTGGAATACGATAGTCATCGTTCAAACGCTGCTTCAGCCCCGGAATAAAGAACGGCACTTTGCCGACGGTGCCCAGACGGATACCGCGGAACTCCACCGGCGCGCCCGGCTGCAGGCCGCGAACCGAGTCTTTGAAGAACATGACGTAATCGATATGCTCGGTAAAGACTGAATCCTGGATGCTCTTCTGATCGTCAAACAGATGGTATTCCGTTTTATTCGCCACCGGCTCGCCGAGGTCCAGTCCTTCAGGAATATCGAAGCTCACCCCGCCGCCAAACAGCGTCGACAGCGAGCCCATCTCGACGCGCATCCCCGCCGAGGTCAAATCTACAGCGATCCCGCTGTCTTTCCAGAAACGAACGTTGGTGGTCACCAGGCGATCGTTCGGCGCATTGATGAACAGCTGGTAAGTTATACGACGTTTCTGCGTGTCGAAGGTGCTGGTTTCCACTGACCCCACGCGATAGCCGCGGAACAACACCGGATCGCCCGGCGACAGCTGGCCCGCCTTGCTGCTTTCCAGCAGAATACGGATCCCCTTGGCATCCGGCGAGGCCAGCGGCGGAGAATCCAGTAGCGGATACTGCGCTGGCACCGAACCTTTCGTTCCCGGCTGCAGTTCAATATAGGCCCCGGACAACAATGTCCCAAGACCGCTGATCCCCTCGCGCCCAACCTGCGGTTTTACCACCCAGAAGACGGAATCGTTGTGCAGCAGCTTCTGCATCCCGGAATTGAGGCGGGCTTTGATTTCCACGTGGGTGAGATCGTCGGTCAGCGTCGCGCTCTCCACCACCCCAACGTCTACGCTGCGGCTCTTGATCCGGGTTTTTCCCCCTTCAATCCCTTCCGCATTGGTGGTGATCAGCGTGACCTCAGGCCCCTGATGGCTGTAATGATAAAACAGGATCCATGCCCCGATCAGCGCAGTGACGATAGGGAAGATCCACACCGGTGACCAGTTCTTCACCTTCTGCACTTTCGCTTCTCCGCTCTTATTTTCCATGTTGTTGTATTTCCTCATGGCTTGAATCTGGCTCACGATCCCACAGTAAACGGGGATCAAACGTCATGGCTGAAAACATGGTCATCACCACCACCAGCGCAAACATGACCGCGCCGATGGCTGGATAGATATTCATTAACCCTCCCATGCGGACCAGCGCAGAGAGCACGGCGATGACAAAAACGTCAATCATTGACCAGCGGCCAACAAATTCCACCACCTCATAGATCAGATGCATGCGCTCCGAATCTCGCGCGCCGTTGCCGTTGGCGTTCCAGCACAACCAGGCGATAGCGATCATCTTCAGCGTCGGCACCATAATACTGGCGATAAAGATCACCAGCGCCACCGGATAAGAACCTTCGCTCCACAGTAAAATCACCCCGGCCATAATGGTCGATGGCATTTTATCGCCCAGCAGATCGGTGATCATGATCGGCATAATGTTGGCAGGGAGATAAAGGATAAATGACGTCACCAGCAGCGCCAGCGTCCACTGCAGGCTATTTTTGCGCCGCGCCGTTCCTTTACTGTTACAACGCGGGCAGACGGTCTGATCGACCGGCAACACCGCCGTACAGCAGGCACAGGAGCGCAGCCCCTGACGGATACCGGTCACCCCGACCTTCAGCGGCTGGGTAATGGCCGGCATGGGGGCAATATCATCCCATAGCCAGCGGCGGTCGACGCACTGAAAAGTACGTAACTGCAGCAGGCAAAACATACACCAGGGAACAAAGCTCAGACCGATGCCGATATCACCGTAGGCCATCAGCTTGACGAAGCTCACCAGTACGCCGGCAAGAAAGATCTCCGCCATGCCCCAGGTTTTCAGTTGAAAGAGAATTCGCGCAAGGAACGTCTTCAGGCCGGCAGGCATTCTGACCCGATTAACCAGCAGCAAAATGGTGACCAGGCAAAACGCCGGCACTAATTGAACAAAGAGTAAAAAGAAAGTCCCGAGACTGGCGTAATCCTCGGTAAACAGTACGTTGGGAATTTCCAGCAGCTCTATTTCGCTACTGATGCCGCCCACTTTCATATAGATAAAAGGGAACAGGTTGGCCAGCAGCAGCATAAACAGCGCGACCAGCGCATACGCCGTGGGACGCTGGCGAGGCGCGTCCCACGTGGTGGTTAACGTTGTACCGCAGCGCGGGCAGGCGGCTTTCTGGCGATGCTCAAGCTGCGGCAAAGCCACCAGCAAATCACATTGGGGACATAGAATATGTCGCGCAGCATGATGATGATCGCACATGACAACTCCTCGGCTCAGGCGCCGTTCTTTAATCCTTCGAGATATTCCCAGCGTTCAAAGGCCGCTTCCAGCGCCTGCTCCGCTTCGGCCAGCTGCGCCAGCACCTGCTGCGTGCGATCGTGCGGTTGCCCGAAGAAATCGGGATCGGCAACCTGATCCTGCAGCGTCTGCAGTTCGGCCTCGAGAGCCTCCAGCTTCTGCGGCAGTTGTTCCAGCTCGCGCTGCAGGTTATAGCTTAGTTTGTTCCCGCCGCGTTTGACAGTTTCTGCTTTTGGCTGAGCGACTTCCGTCGTTTTTTTAACGACCGTCTGCTTTTGCGCCAAAGACTGGGCCTGCTGACCGCGGGCGTCGTGATAGCCGCCGACGTACTGGCCAATACGACCGCCGCCTTCGAAGATCCAGCACTCGGTCACGGTATTGTCGACAAACTGACGATCGTGGCTCACCAGCATCACGGTCCCCTGATAGCCATCGATCAGCTCTTCCAGCAGCTCCAGCGTTTCAACATCGAGGTCGTTAGTCGGTTCATCAAGGATCAGCAGATTGCTGGGTTTCAGGAACAGCCGGGCCAGCAGCAGGCGGTTACGTTCCCCTCCGGAAAGCGCACGTACCGGGGTCATCGCTCGTTTCGGATGGAACAGGAAGTCCTGTAGATAACCCAGCACATGACGTGGCTTACCGTTAACCATTACCTCCTGTTTGCCTTCCGCCAGGTTGTCCATCACCGTTTTATCCGGATCCAACTCCGCGCGGTGCTGGTCGAAGTAGGCGACTTCCAGCTTGGTGCCAACATGGATCCGCCCGCTGTCGGCCTGCAGCTGGCCGAGCATCAGCTTCAGCAACGTGGTTTTCCCGCAGCCGTTGGGGCCGATCAGGGCGATCTTGTCGCCGCGCTGGATCTGTGCGGAGAAATCCTTCACCAGCACTTTGCCGTCAACCTGATAGTTGACGTTTTCCATCTCAAAGACGATTTTGCCGGAACGGGAAGCCTCCTCAACCTGCATCTTCGCGCTGCCCATCACTTCCCGACGCTCACCGCGCTCGCGGCGCATCGCCTTCAGCGCGCGGACTCGGCCTTCGTTACGGGTCCGGCGCGCTTTGATACCCTGACGGATCCACACCTCTTCCTGGGCCAGCTTGCGGTCAAATTCTGCATTCTGCAGTTCTTCGACCCGCAGGGCTTCTTCTTTATCGAGGAGATACTGATCGTAATTTCCCGGATAGGTCACCAGCTTGCCACGATCGAGGTCGACAATGCGCGTCGCCATATTGCGGATAAAGGAACGGTCATGCGAAATAAAGATAATCGTGCCTTTAAAGGTTTTCAGGAAACCTTCCAGCCAGTCGATGGTTTCGATATCGAGATGGTTAGTGGGCTCATCCAGCAGCAGCACGCGCGGCCCACTGACCAGGGCGCGGCCCAGCGCCGCTTTACGTAACCAGCCACCGGACAGCGACGCCAGCTGCGCATTGGCGTCAAGGCCCAGCTGCTCAATCACTTCGTTAATGCGGCTGTCCAGCTGCCATAGTCCCAGGTTATCGAGCTGCTCCTGCAGGCGCGCCAGTTCATTTAAATTTTTGTCGCTCGGATCGGTCATCACCTGATGCGACACGTCATGGTAGGCTTTCAGATAAGCCGCCTGCTCGGCGATCCCTTCGGCGACAAAATCGTATACCGTACCAGCAACGTTACGCGGCGGATCCTGCTGCAGACGCGCCACGATCAGGTCCTGTTCATAAATGATGCGTCCGTCATCCAGCCCCTGTTCGCGGTTGAGGATCTTCATCAGGGTAGATTTACCGGCGCCGTTGCGTCCGACGAGGCAGACGCGTTCGTTATCTTCAATATGCAGCTCGGCATTATCCAGCAGCGGCGCATCGCTGAAGGAAAGCCAGGCGCCGTGCATACTAATCAGTGACATTATTTATTCCTTTCAGGCTGCGGTAATCAGCCAGCAGTTGTGGATCTGACGGTTGCGGGCAAAATCCTGCGACAGCGTTTTTTGCGAAATCTCTTGCGCCTTCAGGCCAAGCGCAGCCAGCCCGTCATGATCCATACGGAAACCGCGTTTGTTATTCGAGAACATAATGGTGCCGCCTTTTCGCAGCAGACGTTTTAGATCGGTCATCAGGCGAATGTGATCGCGCTGGACGTCAAACGCATCTTCCATTCGTTTGGAGTTGGAAAAGGTCGGCGGATCGATAAAGATCAGATCGAACTGCTCGGTGCTCTCCCGCAGCCAACCCAGCACGTCCGCCTGCATCAGGCGATGCGCGCGGCCGGTCAGGCCATTGAGACGCAGGTTGCGTTCCGCCCACTCCAGGTAGGTGCGTGACATATCCACCGTGGTGGTGGATCGCGCACCGCCGAGGCCTGCGTGGACGCTGGCGCTGCCGGTATAGGAGAACAGGTTCAGGAAGTCCTTACCTTTACTCATCTGGCCGAGCATGCGACGGGCGATACGGTGGTCGAGGAACAGACCGGTATCCAGGTAGTCGGTGAGGTTGACCCACAGGCGCGCGTTATACTCCTGTACCTCAATAAAGTCGCCCTTCTCCGCCATCTTCTGATACTGGTTTTTCCCCTTCTGCCGTTCACGGGTTTTCAGCACCAGCTTGTTAGGCGCCATGTCCAGTACGGCGATAGTCGCAGCGATGATGTCGAACAGACGCTGGCGCGCCTTATGCGCGTCGACGGTTTTCGGCGGGGCATACTCCTGGACCACCACCCAGTCGGCATAGCGGTCAATGGCCACGTTGTATTCCGGTAGATCAGCATCGTACAGGCGATAGCATTCGATTCCTTCCTGGCGGGCCCATTTTTCAAACTTCTTCAGGTTCTTACGCAGACGGTTAGCAAAATCCTCCGCCAGCATCGCCGGCTTGCCGCCTTCGCTCTCCGCCAGGTGATAATTCTTCTGCACGCAGTCCAGCGGGCCGTTCTTGGCTTTAAACTGCTTGTCGGCACGCAGCTGCAGGCAACTCAGCAGCTCCGGCGAAGCGCTGAATACCGACAGGTTCCAGCCGCCGAACTGACTTTTCATTATCCGGCCAAGCAGGCTGTGCAGAGCGATCAGCGCTGGCTCGCTTTCCAGACGTTCGCCGTACGGCGGGTTACTGATCACCGTCCCGTACGGGCCTTTCGGCAGCGGGTTGTTCAGTTGGGCGACGTCTTTCACGTCAAAATCGACCAGCTCGCCAATGCCGGCGCGGCGGGCGTTGCGGCGCGCGCGCTCGATTACGCGCACGTCGACGTCTGAGCCGTAGAAGCGTGACTCATACGCTGCCAATCCCTGACGAGCGCGGGTTTGCGCTTCCGCCTTCACCTCTTTCCAGATGGCGTCATCGTGCTGCGCCCAGCCGCCAAAGCCCCAGTGGCCGCGGTGCAGGCCCGGCGCGCGGTCGGTCGCCAGCATCGCCGCTTCAATCAGCAGGGTACCGGAGCCGCACATCGGATCGAGCAGCGGCGTACCCGGTACCCAGCCAGAGCGCATGACGATCGCCGCCGCGAGATTTTCTTTGATCGGCGCCATTCCGGTACCATCGCGATAGCCGCGCAGGTGTAGGCCTTCGCCGCTCAGATCCAGCGAGATGTGCGCCGTCTCTTTGTTCAGCCAGACGTTGATCCGCAGATCGGGCGACTCACGATCGACGTTCGGGCGCGGCAGATTCTTACGGGTGAAGCTGTCGACAATGGCGTCTTTAACCTTCAGCGCGCCGTACTGGCTGTTACGGATCTCGTCATTGAGGCCGCTAAAATGCACCGCGAAGGTGGCGCCAGGGTTGAACATCTCCGTCCACGGAATGGCCTGTACGCCGAGGTACAGATCCAGATCGCTGTATACGCGACATTCGCCCAGCGGCAGCATGATGCGCGAAGCCAGCCGGCTCCACATCAGGCTTTGATACAGCAGGCGCGTATCCCCCTGAAAATGGACCCCGCCCTGGACTACCTGGCAGTCCGTCGCGCCAAGCCCTTCCAGTTCAGTTTTTAACAGCTCTTCCAGCCCACGAGCCGTACTGGCAAACAGAGAATTCATATCGTCACTTTTACTTAAAGAAAATTGGTGCGCATTATAGCCAATATGTGCCCTATGTCATAAAGTTATAGGCTTATTTTTGGAACCCGGAGGCAGCGTATGGTAACGCTATCGCGACTTTTTATTCATCCTGTTAAATCCATGCGCGGCATGGGCCTGACCCACGCCTTTGCTGATATCAGCGGCCTGGCCTTCGATCGCCTGTTTATGGTCACCGAAACCGACGGGACCTTTATTACCGCTCGCCAGTTTCCGCAAATGGTGAAATTTATTCCGGCGCCGCTGCATGATGGCCTTCACCTGACCGCACCGGACGGCAGCAGCGCCGTGGTGCGTTTTAGCGATTTCGCCACGCAGGCCGAGCCGACCGAAGTCTGGGGCAACCATTTTACCGCCCTCATCGCGCCCGCCGCCGTTAACCAGTGGCTCAGCGGCTTTTTCAAGCGCGATGTCCAGCTGCGCTGGCTGGGGCCGCAGCTAACCCGCCGGGTAAAGCGCCATGATGCGGTGCCGCTCTCCTTCGCCGACGGCTACCCTTACCTGCTGGCTAACGAGGCCTCCCTGCGCGATCTGCAACAGCGCTGCCCGGCCAGCGTAAGCATAGAACAGTTTCGCCCTAACCTTGTGGTCACCGGCGCGGCGGCCTGGGATGAAGATAGCTGGAAAGTGATCCGCATCGGCGAGGTGGTGTTTGATGTCGCTAAGCCGTGCAGCCGCTGCATTTTTACCACCGTCAGCCCGGAGCGCGGTCAGAAGCATCCCGCCGGGGAGCCGCTGGAAACCTTAAAGCGTTTTCGTACCGCGCTGGACAATGGCGATGTCGATTTTGGCCAGAACCTGATTGCCCGCAACAGCGGGGTGATCCGGGTGGGAGATGAAGTGGAAATCCTTACCCGCGGCCCGGCGAAAGCCTACGGGGCAGGTGAAAGCGACGATACCCCGGCTCCCGAGGCGCAGCAGCAGGCTACGGTTGCCATCGAATGGCAGGGTCAACAGTTTACCGGCAATAACCAGCAGGTGCTGCTGGAGCAACTGGAACAACAGGGCATTCGCGTACCCTATTCGTGTCGGGCGGGGATCTGCGGCAGCTGCCGCATCCGGCTGGAAGAGGGAGAAGTGAGTCCGTTAAAGAAAAACGCGGTTGCCGGAGATGGCACTATTCTCGCCTGCAGCTGTGTACCGAAAACAGCGCTACGCCTGGCGCCTTAAACCGCCTGCCCCAGACTGTAGCTGACCGCGCTCTGCGCCGGCTGCAGTCTGTCATTCATGATTTTAATGACATCGCCCAGCTGCATGACGCGGCCGGCAAGGGTGAGACCCGGCTGAGCCAACAGACAGAGCGCGGCGTTATCGCCCGGCTCCACCACCAGTAAATTCACCTGCTCGCCGGTATCGCTCAGCCAAACGCAGGCGGCGTCGCCGCCGCTCGGCTGCCAGTGATGGGTATGGGCGATAAAGTGCCAGCTTTTCGGCATCTGCGGTTTGAGAAAACGGATGGCGGTGAGCGCGTTAAGGACTAATTCCGCCCGCTGCTCTTTCGATAGCTCGAGATCGCGACATTTTTCTTCAAAAGAGAAATAGAGCGCGGCGTCATCAACGCAAAATCCCGAAGGGGCAAAGGCATCCGGAGTCAGCATGCGCCGGGCGAAGCGCGAGCGAAATAACATGCCATTGGCCAGATCGAGCATCATGCGGTCGTGCTCTTCATCGTAATACCAACGCCAGTTATCGTCAGGTTTAATCCGCATTTTTCCCCCTGTCCCCTTTCATACGCCTCTGCAAAGTTGTTGCGACTTACCGCAGAATATTTTCTAAAATTAAGAAAAGTCTAAAATGTTTAAATAAGCAACAGTGAGGGAATATAAAACAACCAGGGCCGGAAATAAAGCCCTGGGTGGGATTCAGAGGAGGAAAAGATTAGATGTGGGTAACAATTTCTTTAATCAGCGGCGGACCTTTAAAAATAAATCCAGAATAGATCTGCACCAGCGATGCCCCGGCGGCAATCTTTTCCCGCGCGGCAATCACCGAATCAATGCCGCCCACGCCGATGATAGGCAAACGGCCATTCAGCTCAGCGGAGAGCATACGGATAATTTCAGTGCTTTTTAATTGTAATGGACGACCGCTAAGCCCGCCGGTCTCATCGCAATGTTTCATTCCCTGAACCAGGGAACGATCGAGGGTGGTATTGGTTGCAATCACGCCATCAATATTATGACGCACGAGGCTATCGGCAACCTGGATCAATTCCTCAGGTAAAAGATCCGGCGCGATCTTTACGGCGACCGGGACATATTTTTGATGCTTCTGCTGCAGCTCGAGCTGCTTATTTTTAATACCGGAGAGTAAATCATCCAGCGCTTCGCCGTATTGCAGCGTGCGCAGCCCTGGGGTATTCGGCGAGGAGATATTAATGGCGATATACCCGGCGTACGGATAGACTTTTTCCATACAAATCAGGTAATCATCTTTCCCGTGCTCAACCGGCGTATCTTTATTTTTGCCGATATTGATACCCAGCACGCCGTCAAAATGCGCCTTTTTCACGTTCTCAACCAGGTTATCGACGCCATGGTTATTAAAGCCCATGCGGTTGATCAATCCCTCGGCATCAACCAGACGGAAGATCCTTGGCTTATCGTTGCCCGGCTGCGGACGCGGCGTCACGGTGCCGATCTCAATCGAACCAAACCCCATCGCGCCCAGCGCGTCAATGCATTCCCCATTTTTATCCAGCCCGGCCGCCAGACCCAGCGGGTTTTTAAAGGTTAGCCCCATGCAGGTGACAGGCCTGGCCGGTACCTTCTGGCGAACCAGCATTTCCAGCGGCGTCCCGGTGACACGGCGTAATTGTTGAAAGGTAACTTCATGAGCGCGCTCAGGATCGAGCTGAAAAAGGGCTTTACGAACGAAGGGGTAGTACATGAACTCTCCTGGATTCCCGGTGTGCAAACCGGGGGCGTATTATGTGCGATCTGTTGCGGAAAGGGAATTGACCTGCGACAAAAAATCCCCCATCAGCGCAAACGATTACCTACCCCGCGCGCCATTATGCGCTTTTCGGCTATCTAACCGCGGATAAATCATTTAGGGAAATAATGGCCCTCTGTCACACTCACTATAAATGTTATCAATTATAGATAAATGCAAACATTTAGTTATAAGGAGAGAGAGATGCGCGTCATTACGCTTGCGGGCAGCCCGCGTTACCCTTCCCGTTCCAGCGCTTTGCTGGAATACGCCAGAGAGACGCTCACCGCCGCCGATATCGAAGTCTGCCACTGGCATCTGCAGAACTTTGCCCCGGAAGACCTCCTGTACGCTCGTTTTGACAACCCGGCGCTGCAGACGCTCAACGAACAGCTGGCCGGGGCTGATGGCCTGATCATCGCCACGCCGGTGTATAAAGCCTCGTTCTCCGGCGCGCTGAAAACGCTGCTCGACCTGCTGCCTGAGCGAGCGCTGGAGGGCAAAATCGTGCTGCCGCTCGCCACCGGCGGGACCATCGCTCACATGCTGGCGGTGGACTACGCGCTGAAGCCAGTGCTGAATGCCCTCAAGGCCCAGGAGATCCTCCATGGCGTCTTCGCTGATGACAGCCAGGTGACCGATTACCAGCATAAGCCGCAGTTTACCGCGAATCTGCAGCGGCGCCTTGATGACGCCCTGGAGACCTTCTGGCAGGCGCTGCATCGCCCCAGCAGCCGTGCGCCGTCGTTAACATCTCTGCGTGGGGTGGAGCATGCTTAATCCTCTCCGCGCCCTGACTCTGGGCGGACTGCTGCTATTCTCTACGCTGGGTCACGCCGCCCCGGCGGCGCCTGACGCTCTGCGCATCGGCTACCAGAAAGGCAGCGTCAGCATGGTGCTGGCGAAGAGCCATCAGCTGCTGGAGCAGCGCTATCCGCAAACCCATATCTCGTGGATTGAGTTCCCGGCCGGTCCGCAGATGCTGGAGGCGCTGAACGTCGGCAGCATTGATATCGGCAGTACCGGCGATATTCCGCCTATCTTTGCCCAGGCGGCAGGCGCCGATTTGGTCTATATCGGCGCGGAGCCGCCCAAGCCCAAGGCGGAGGTGATCCTGGTGGCGCAGGGCAGCCCGATTCATAACGTTGCTGAGTTAAAAGGGAAAAAGGTCGCTTTTCAGAAAGGCTCCAGCTCCCACAATCTGCTGCTGCGCGCCCTGCAGCTCGCAGGTCTGAAATTTAGCGATATTCAGCCGGTTTACCTTGCCCCCGCCGATGCGCGCGCCGCCTTCCAGCAGGGCAATGTCGACGCATGGGCCATCTGGGATCCGTACTACTCCGCCGCGCTGCTGCAGGGCGGCGCCCGGGTACTCACTGACGGAACCGATCTGAAACAGACGGGATCCTTCTATCTTGCTTCCCGGCCCTACGCTGAACGCAATGGCGCTTTCATTGAAGGCGTACTCGACACCTTTACTCAGGCCGATGCCCTGACCCACAGCCAACGCGCGCAAAGCATTACGCTGCTGGCGAAAACGATGGGCTTACCGGAGGCGGTGATCGCCAGCTATCTGGACCATCGTCCCCCCACCGCGGTTACCCCGGTGAGCGCCGAAACCGCCGCTCGCCAGCAGCAGACGGCAGACCTGTTCTACGAGAACAAGCTGGTGCCACAAAAAGTTGATATCCGGGCCCGCATCTGGCAGCCCACCGCCACACAAGGAGCGAAATCATGAGTCTGAATATGTTCTGGTTTTTACCGACCCATGGTGATGGTCGTTATCTGGGTACCGAAGAGGGTGCCCGTCCGGTCGATTATGGCTATCTGCAGCAAATCGCGCAGACGGCGGATCGGCTGGGCTTCACCGGCGTGCTGATCCCGACCGGACGCTCTTGTGAGGATGCGTGGCTGGTCGCGGCCTCAATGATCCCGGTGACGCAGCGGCTGAAGTTCCTTGTCGCCCTCAGGCCAAGCGTGGTATCGCCGACGGTGGCCGCGCGTCAGGCGGCGACCCTGGACCGGCTGTCAAACGGCCGGGCGCTGTTCAATCTGGTCACCGGCAGCGATCCTGCCGAACTGGCAGGCGACGGCGTCTTCCTCGACCACACCGAGCGCTATGAGGCCTCGGCTGAATTTACCCACATCTGGCGCAAGCTGATGGAGGGAGAAACCGTCACCTTTAACGGCAAGCATCAGCGCGTTCGCGACGCCAAACTGCTGTTTCCGCCACTGCAGCAGCCGCGTCCACCGCTCTATTTCGGCGGCTCGTCTGAGGTGGCGCAGGAGCTGGCCGCTGAGCAGGTCGATCTTTATCTTACCTGGGGAGAACCGCCGGCCCAGGTGGCAGAGAAAATAGCTCAGGTGCGAGAGAAAGCCGCCCGGCATGGTCGCCAGGTGCGTTTTGGCATCCGTCTGCACGTGATCGTCAGGGAAACCAACGAGGAAGCGTGGCAGGCGGCGGACAGCCTTATCTCCCATCTTGACGACGAGACGATCGCCCGCGCCCAGGCGGCTTTCGCCAGAACCGACTCCGTCGGCCAGCAAAGGATGGCGGCCCTGCACAACGGGCGACGCGATAAGCTGGAAATCAGCCCCAACCTGTGGGCTGGCGTGGGTTTAGCGCGCGGCGGCGCCGGGACCGCGCTGGTGGGCGATGCCGCCACCGTTGCCGAACGGATCAATGAATACGCCGCGCTGGGTATCGATAGCTTTATCTTTTCCGGCTATCCGCATCTGGAAGAGGCGTACCGGGTCGGAGAGCTGCTGTTCCCCCTGCTTGACGTCGCGGTGCCGTCCATCCCGCAGCCGCAAAACCTGCGCGTGCAGGGGGAAGCGGTCGCCAACGAGTTTATTCCGCGTAAAGTAGCGCAAAGCTGAGGAGACCGTGATGGCAAAATCAACCCATCCCCTGTTGTTACGCCTCGCCCCATGGCTGCTGCCGGTAGGGACGGTCATTGTCTGGCAGCTGGCCTCGTCCGTCGGCTGGCTGTCGACGCGGGTGCTGCCCTCGCCGGAGGGGGTATTGAAAGCGTTCTGGACCCTCTCGGCCAGCGGTGAGCTGTGGCAGCATCTGGCCATCAGCTCATGGCGGGCGCTGGTCGGCTTCGCCATCGGCGGCTCGATCGGGCTAATACTCGGCCTGATCAGCGGCCTGTCTCGCTGGGGCGAGCGTCTGCTGGATACCTCGATCCAGATGCTGCGCAATGTCCCGCATCTGGCGCTGATCCCGCTGGTGATCTTGTGGTTCGGCATCGATGAGACCGCCAAGATCTTCCTTGTCTCGCTGGGCACCCTGTTCCCGATCTATATCAACACCTGGCACGGGATCCGCAATATTGACCGTGGGCTGGTTGAGATGGCGCGCAGCTATGGCTTATCCGGCTTCGCCCTGTTCCGTCACGTGATATTACCCGGCGCCCTGCCCTCAGTTATGGTCGGCGTGCGTTTTGCCCTTGGTCTGATGTGGCTGACGCTTATTGTCGCCGAAACTATCTCGGCGAATGCCGGCATCGGTTATCTGGCGATGAACGCGCGTGAATTTCTGCAAACCGACGTGGTGGTAGTGGCGATCATCCTTTACGCCATCCTTGGCAAACTGGCCGACGTCTGCGCCCAGCTGCTGGAACGGCTCTGGCTGCGCTGGAATCCGGCGTATCATCTTCAGGAGGCTAACGCATGAACACTGCCCGTCTCAACCCAGGTATCCCGCTGCTGCTGAACGGGGTGACGAAACGCTATGGCGACAACACCATTCTTAACGAGCTGGATCTGCATATTCCCAGCGGCCAGTTTGTGGCGGTGGTAGGCCGCAGCGGCGGCGGCAAAAGTACCCTGCTGCGCCTGCTGGCAGGTCTGGAAAAACCAAACGCCGGCGAACTGCTGGCTGGCGCGACGCCCCTGGCGGCGATCCAGGACGACACCCGGATGATGTTTCAGGATGCGCGCCTGCTGCCGTGGAAAACAGTGATTGATAACGTGGGGCTGGGGTTAAAAGGCGCCTGGCGCGACGCCGCCCTGCAGGCGTTGGCCAGCGTCGGACTTGAAAGCCGCGCACAGGAGTGGCCGGCCGCGCTGTCGGGTGGGCAGAAGCAGCGCGTTGCGCTGGCCCGCGCGCTGATCCATCGCCCGCGCCTGCTGCTGCTGGACGAACCGCTGGGGGCGCTGGATGCCCTCACCCGTCTGGAGATGCAGGAGCTGATCGTCTCCCTGTGGCAGGAGCATGGCTTTACGGTCCTGCTGGTCACGCACGACGTCAGTGAAGCGGTGGCCATGGCCGATCGGGTACTGTTAATTGAAGAGAAGAAGATTGGCCTCGATTTAAGCGTGGATATCCCGCGACCGCGGCGCACCGGTTCGGCGAAGCTGGCCGAGCTGGAGGCTGAAGTACTGGATCGGGTGATGAAACGCGGCGACAGCGAGCGTGCGCCGCGTTTGTTTAGTCATGGCTGACCGGCGTAACTGTCTGCTGTCTGAACGGGGGCATATCGTCATCCGACATGTCCCCGGCTCGCGCGTTGCACAGCCGGGCTACCAACGCCAAATCAGCCGTGTATTCCAGGTCGGGTAAGCATCGCGCCGCCCGACAACATCACCACGCTAACGGGTAACCCGGACAGGGCGCAAGGCGCGCCGCAATCCGGGGTTATGGCACCGTTACGCCAGCGCCTTACTGATTTTCTCGAACAGGTCGCCAGAGAGATTCTCCAGCCCCTTCAGCTGCTCCAGCGCGGCGCGCATCAGCGCCTGTCGCTTCTCATCATAACGCTTCAGACGAATCAACGGCTCAATCAGGCGCGACGCCACCTGCGGGTTACGCTGGTTAAGCTCGGTCAGCATCTCCACCAGGAACTGATAGCCGCTGCCATCTTCAGCATGGAACGCCGCCGGGTTGCTGCTGGCGAAAGCGCCGATTAACGAGCGCACACGGTTCGGGTTGCTCATGCTGAACGAACGGTGGTTCAGCAGACCGCGCACGGTTTCCACCACGTTGGCTGCCGGGCTGGTGGACTGCAGGATAAACCACTTATCCATCACCAGACCGTCCTGATGCCATTTGTCATCGTACTCCTGCATCAGCGCATCGCGGCACGGCAACTCAGCGGCAACCGCCGCCGACAGGGCGGCCAGCGCGTCGGTCATGTTATCTGCCTGGTGATACTGCGTCGCCACCAGCTTATCGCCCAGCGTCGGTTCCGCAAACGCCAGATAGCGCAGGCAGGTATTGCGCAGAGCACGTTTACCAATATCGGCGTGCTCCACCCGATAGCTGTCGAGCTTATTGGCGTTATAAACCGCGAGGAATTCGTCCGCCAGTTCGTTCGCCAGGGTGCGGGTGAGCGCTTCGCGCACGGCGGCGATGGCGATCGGATCGATAATCGCGAACATCTCGGCGATTTCGTTGGCTGACGGCAGGGTTAAGATCTCAGCGGCCAGCGCCGGATCAATCTTCTCATCCAGCAGGATGGCGCGGAAGGCATCCGCTACGTGCACCGGCAGCGACAGCGGCTGCCCCTGCTGATGGCGGTTGACGTTCAGCTTGATGTAAGTCGCCAGCAGGCTCTGCGCCGCATCCCAGCGCGAGAAATCATTCCGCGCGTGACGCATCAGGAAGGTCAGCTGCTGATCGCTCCACTTGTATTCCAGTTTCACAGGCGCTGAAAATTCGCACAGCAGCGCCGGCACCGGCTGGAAATAAACGTTATCGAAGACAAACGTCTGCTCGGCCTGGGTCACATTAAGCACCGGGTGTACCGGGTGACCGCCCTTCTGCAGGGGGATCACCTTGCCCTCGTTATCGTACAGCTCAATGGCAAACGGGATATGCAGCGGCTGCTTCTCGGCCTGCTCGGCGGTCGGCGGCGTACGCTGGCTGATGGTCAACGTATACTGCTCGGTCTCCGGATTATAGTCGTCATGCACGGTGACGATTGGCGTACCGGACTGGCTGTACCAGAGGCGGAAGTGCGACAGGTCGACGTTAGAGGCATCTTCCATCGCCTGCACGAAATCGTCGCAGGTGGCGGCGCTGCCGTCATGGCGTTCAAAGTACAGCTGCATCCCTTTCTGGAAGTTTTCTTCACCCAGCAGGGTGTGCAACATGCGGATCACTTCGGCACCCTTTTCATAGACCGTCAGGGTGTAGAAGTTGTTCATCTCGATAACCATATCCGGACGGATCGGGTGCGCCATCGGGCTGGCGTCTTCGGCAAACTGCAGCCCGCGCATGGTGCGCACGTTGTTGATGCGGTTCACCGCCCGTGAGCCGAGGTCGGAACTGAACTCCTGATCGCGGAACACGGTCAGCCCCTCTTTCAGGCTGAGCTGGAACCAGTCACGACAGGTGACGCGGTTGCCGGTCCAGTTATGGAAATATTCATGACCAATCACGCGCTCAATATCGAGGTAGTCTTTATCGGTGGCGGTATCGGTACGAGCCAGAACATATTTGGAGTTAAAGACGTTGAGTCCTTTGTTCTCCATGGCACCCATATTAAAGAAGTCGACGGCGACAATCATATAGATATCGAGGTCGTACTCGAGGCCAAAGCGCTCCTCATCCCACTTCATAGAGTTTTTCAGCGAGGTCATCGCCCAGGGCGCGCGATCGAGGTTGCCGCGATCGACGTACAGCTCCAGCGCCACTTCGCGGCCAGAGCGGGTGCGGAATGAATCGCGCAGGACGTCAAAATCACCGGCCACCAGCGCAAACAGGTAGCACGGCTTCGGGAACGGATCCTGCCACTGTACCCAGTGACGACCATTCTCCAGCTCCCCTTCCGCCATACGGTTGCCGTTGGAAAGCAGGAACGGGTATTTCGCTTTATCGGCGATAATTTTGGTGGTAAAGCGCGCCAGCACATCCGGACGGTCCAGATACCAGGTGATATGGCGGAAACCTTCCGCTTCGCACTGGGTGCACAGCGCTTCGCCTGACTGATACAGGCCTTCCAGCGCGGTGTTCGCCGCCGGGCTGATCTCATTGACGATGGTCAGGGTGAAATGCTCCGGCAGGCCGCCGATCACCAGCTGATTGTTTTCTTCTTTATAGTCACTCCACGGCTGGCCGTTCACCTGCAGAGCGATCAGGGTCAGATCTTCGCCGTCCAGGCGCAATGGCACATCAGACGCAGCCGCGTGGCGGGAGACCTTGCTCTCGGCCGTAACAACGGTTTTTGCGGCATCCAGGTCAAAGGTCAAATCGATATCGCTAATCAGATACTCCGGCGCACGATAGTCGTGGCGGTATTTGGCTTGGGGCTGTTGTGTCATAAAAAACCTTTAGCATCTTCGGTAAAGTGTCGTCCCAGTCTATTCCTGTTGTGTCAATCGCGCTATGCAGAATCTTCATCTTTTCAACGTGAAACACGGAAATTGCTACATTTTGTTAACACTCGCGGCACGAAATGCCCTCGACCCGACGCAAAGCTTGTGGTGTGATCCATGTTCAATATATTAAACTAGGCCTCGCAAATGACCGTCAGCGTCACCATTGCTCGCCATCGCGGGACAGAGTCGGGTAATAAAGGTATACTCCGCCTCCATTTTCCGCGTTGGTTTCGATGGAACGCTCCAGTGAGAGGATGCTACTGCGCACCATGACACAATTCACTTCTCCTGTACTGCACTCGCTGCTTGATACGGATGCCTATAAGCTGCACATGCAGCAGGCTGTCTTCCACCGCTACGGCGATGTGCATGTGGCGGCGGAGTTTCGCTGCCGCGGAGACGACCTGCTCGGCATCTATGCCGACGCGATCCGCGAGCAGGTGGAGTCCATGCGCGACCTGAGGCTGCGGGATGATGAATATCGCTGGCTGTCCACCCTTCCCTTTTTTCGCCAGGATTACCTCAACTGGCTGCGCGATTTTCGCTATGACCCGAGCCAGGTCACGGTCAGCAATGACAATGGTAAGCTGAACATTCGCCTTACCGGCCCATGGCGGGAAGCCATCATGTGGGAAGTCCCGCTGCTGGCGGTGATAAGCGAGTTGGTCCATCGCTATCGTTCACCAGAGATGGGCGTCGATCAGGCGCTCAACACGCTGGAACATAAGCTAGGCGACTTCGCCACCATGACCGCTGACCTCGACATGAGCGCCTTCCGTCTGATGGACTTCGGCACCCGCCGTCGTTTCTCACGCGAGGTGCAGGAAGGTATTGTGCGGCGTCTGCAGCAGGAACCATGGTTTGTCGGCACCAGCAATTACGATCTGGCGCGCCGTCTGAATTTAACCCCGATGGGTACCCAGGCCCATGAGTGGTTCCAGGCCCACCAGCAGATCAGCCCGAGCCTTGCCAGCAGCCAGCGGGCGGCCCTTGCCGCCTGGCTGGAAGAGTATCCCGACCAGCTGGGTATCGCGCTGACCGACTGCATCACTATGGATGCGTTCCTGCGCGATTTCGGTCCGGAATTCGCCACCCGCTATCAGGGGTTGCGCCACGATTCCGGCGACCCGGTGGAATGGGGAGAAAAAGCTATCGCCCATTATCAGAAGCTGGGTATCGATCCGCTGAGCAAAGTGCTGGTCTTCTCCGATAATCTCGACCTGGCGAAAGCCGTCGATCTGTATCGCCACTTCGCCTCGCGGGTGAAGCTCAGCTTTGGGATCGGCACCCGTTTAACCTGCGATCTGCCGCAGGTTAAACCGCTCAATATCGTGATTAAGCTGGTGGAATGTAACGGCAAGCCGGTGGCGAAACTCTCCGACAGCCCGGGGAAAACCATCTGCCACGATAAGGCCTTCGTCCGCGCCCTGCGCGAAGCGTTCGACCTGCCGCCGATTAAAAAGGCAAGCTAAAAAACTTGGCCCGACGGCATTCTGCTATCGGGCCAATCAATATCACTCCTGCGGCAGACGGGTTCTGACGACCTCGGCAAAATACTCCGCGCCAGTTAGCAATATCTCATCATTAAAGTCGTAGCAGGCATTATGCAACGGTGTATTGCCCTGAGCATCTGAACTATCGCCGTTGCCTAAAAAGATGAAACAGCCGGGGATTTTTTGCAGAAAAGCGCCAAAATCTTCCGAAATCATCATCTGTGCGACGTTGCCGTCCACCTTCTCAGCCCCTACCACGTTAATCGCAGCGGTGACCGCTACATCAACGCATTGCTGCAAGTTCACCGTTGGCGCAAATTCATGGGTATAGCTGAACTGGCACGTCGCACCGTGCATCGCGCAAATCGCTTCGCTAATGGTACGCATTCGTTCTTCGAGCAGCATCTGTACCTCCGGTGCAAAGCTGCGCGTATCCCCTTTGATTTCGACGTGCGTCGGAATCGCATTGCGGATGCCATCGGTGTGCAGTTCAGTACAGGAAATGACCGCTGGCACGTTCGGATCAACATTTCGCGAAACAATTGTCTGCAAAGCCAGGATGATTTCCGCCGCAATGACCAGCGGATCTTTCGCCATATGCGGCCGCGCCGCATGCGCTCCCTGCCCTTTAAT
Source organism: Klebsiella sp. KPN54798 (assembly GCF_021184225.1). Taxonomy (NCBI): domain Bacteria; kingdom Pseudomonadati; phylum Pseudomonadota; class Gammaproteobacteria; order Enterobacterales; family Enterobacteriaceae; genus Klebsiella; species Klebsiella sp. KPN54798. The sequence continues at coordinate 3,492,103 of NZ_CP089234.1, forward strand.
ACGAATAATAAAGTTATCTTCACTGGCCATAATGCCACCGACTCGCGTGGCGATAGTCCCGGCTTTCATACCCGGCATATTATGCAGACCGTAGATTTCCTCTATGCCAAAGCGTTCAATAACGCCATCGTCCATCATCGCTCTGGCGCCATAGCCAGGTTCCTCAGCAGGCTGAAAAACAAAGCAGACCGTGCCGTTAAAATTCTGCCGCTGCAATAGCAACTGCGCCGCGCCCAGCGCAATGCAGGTATGACCATCATGTCCGCAGCCGTGCATCCGCTCGGCGGTCATGGAGCGGTAAGACCAGTCTCCCTGTTCGGTCAATTGAATGGCATCGATATCGGCACGAATAGCAATAACGCCCTTCCCGTCGCCGCATTTCAATCTCCCCACCACCCCGGTTTTGCCAATATCGCGGTGCACCTCAATGCCCATAGCTTCGAGCTTTTCGGCAATAAACCGTGAAGTATTCTGCTCCTCGAAGGCGCTTTCCGGATGGGCATGCAAATAGTGACGCCAGGCGATAAGCTGCTGCTTTAGCTGTTGCTGATTCATTCTCTGCTCCTGTAAACATTAGTCCATACGCTGGGCGCGCTGTAAAACCACCTGCAGCAGCACATTGGCGCCAGCAATCAGATCTTTGGCTGCGCTATGTTCTTTGACGTTATGGCTAATGCCATCGACGCAGGGGACAAAAATCATCCCGGCGGGACATACCGACGCCATAAATTGTGCATCGTGTCCGGCGCCGCTTGGCAAACGTCGGTAACTGAGCGCCTGACGCTCCGCCTCGGCTTCCACCGCATTGACGATCTCATCGGCAAAGATGACCGGATTAAAGCGCACCAGTGAGCGGCTGGTTATCTCCACGCCCTCTTCCTGCGACGTTTTCGTGACAAATTCGGCCAATTGCTGCTCCGCCAGACATAAGATCGCATTATCGGTATTGCGGAGATCCACTGACATGACGACATGGTTGGGAATGACGTTGATTAGATTAGGCTTCACGCTGAAATGTCCAACGGTAGCTACTTGATCGCCACCAAGGCTTAGCGCCAGCTCACGGGCAAAAACAGCGATTTTCGCAGCCGCCAGCCCGGCATCACGTCTCATGGACATTGGGGTAGTACCCGCATGATTCGATACGCCTCTCAGGGTAAATTCCTGCCACGAAATACCCTGTACGCCGGTAACCACGCCAATATCAATCTGCTCTTTATCAAGAATTGGTCCCTGTTCGATATGCAGCTCAACGTAGCTATCTACCGCCATATCTCCCGGCTGACGTTCGCCTTTATAACCAATGTTACGCAGCGCTTCATCGAGCGTGATACCGTCGAGATCTTTTGCCGCGAGCGCCTGCGCCAACGGATACTCGCCGGCAAACACCACGCTGCCCATCATATCGGGCTGAAATCGCACCCCCTCCTCGTTAGTAAAGAAGGTTACCGCCAACGGTCGTCGGGTGCGGATCCCGGCATCCTGGAGGGTGGCAATCACCTCAAGGCCGGCCATAACGCCGTAGTTGCCATCGTATAACCCACCGGTGGCGACGGTATCGATATGTGACCCCATCATCACCATCGGCAACGTCTCCTCGCCGTGATAAACGCCGGTGACATTGCCGATAGCATCAATTGACACGCTCAGGCCCAGCGCCTTCATGCGGGCTACAACAAAGTCCCTGCCGGCTTTATCTTCGGCAGTCGCTGCCAGGCGGCATACGCCGCCGCCTGGCAGCGCACCATGTTCGCCAAGTGCATACAGGGAATCGATAAGCCGTTGGCCGTTAATCTGCAGATAATGACTCATATAACATCTCGCTAATAATGGTGGTTATTGGAACATGCCGTAAAAAATGGCAGATACGGTGATAAGACCGATCAGGGTGACGAAAACGTTGCTCGCTTTACCGCGCCAGGGGGCAAGCACCGGTAATTTATGAATGGCGTACATAGGCAACAGCAGCAGAATTGCCGCCCCGGTGGGACCGCTGATGCATTCGATAATACCGAGGATACTGGGGTTCTTGTACGCGGCGAACCAGCAGGTAAGCACCATAAACACCAGGATGACCGCGTCGACGAGGCGAATACCAGGTTTTTTCCCGCGTGCGGCGGCGGCCTCCAGAATCAGGTCGCGCAGCGATTCATAGGCGCCGATGTAGTGGCCAAGAAATGATTTAGTAATAGCGACAAAGGCGATAATCGGCGATAGCCAGGCAATAATCGGTGTATCGTACTGATTGGCCAGATAGGACAAAATCGACAGATTCTGGGCTTTGGCTTCCGCCAGTTGCTGCGGCGACAGGCTTAACACGCAGCTGAGAACAAAAAACAGCACCACCACCGTCATGAGCAGGATACCGTAGCGCTGGATCTGCGCACATTTACCCTCAGCGAGCGCCAGACCGTAACGCTGCTTCTGGCGCACCACCATCGGCGAAATGATGGGATAGTGGTTAAACGACATCACCAGTACCGGGAAGGTCATCCACAGGGATAATATGATCCCCTGCGTATCGCCCGTGGCGCTGAAGCTTACGGTTTGCAAAATTGCGCCGTTCCAGTGCGGAATCAGAAAAAGTGCCATAAAAATAAGCGAGATGATGAAGGGATAAACCAGGGTGCTCATCACCCGCATTATCAAACGCTGTCCGAAACGGACGATAAACATCAGCCCGAGGATCAGAACGATGGCCACCAGCGACCGGGGAGGCTCGGCCATTGCCAACTGGTGGGTGATAAAGCTCTGCGCGGTGTTGGTGATAGCTACCGCATACATAATCAGAATGGTATAGACGGCGAAGAAATAGATGACGGTAAATACTTTTCCCGCCAGCGCGCCAAAATGCTCGCCAATAACATCGGTAATACTGCTTTCCGGCGTATTGGAAGAGTAAATGAATCTCGCCAGACCGCGGTGAGCCAGATAAGTAATAGGAAAAGCGAGGACAAAAACAATCAGCAGCGGCCAGAAGCCGCCAATTCCGGCATTAATCGGCAGAAACAGCACCCCAGCGCCAATGGCGGTACCGAACAGGCCAAGGACCCAAACGGTATCTTCGCTATGCCACTTTGCGGGATCGGAATATCCTTTATTGATAATTATATTTTCAGTATTCATCGGTCAGGTTCTCTCTATGCATGACGCGAAAGCGCGTATGTTTTCGTTATGAGTCAGAACGCTTGTCATACCGAGGGCTTGTAGGGTAGGTAAGATGGCCCCCTTGTTATTGTCGATAGCGCTCAACCATTACGGCCAAACCAGACGATGTCTTCATAGACATCGGGTGATGTATCTCCTTCCGTGCTGATTAACAGAACCTGTGCATCGGCATTCAGGCGCAGCGATTCGGCAAGCTCGCGATACGCCGGTTGAGTCATCAGCGCATAAAGCACTCCTGTGCCAATAGCGCCGGATTCCCCGGAGACAAAAGGTTCGTCAGTACCTGGTCGCGGAGCGGCCAACAGGCGCATGCCGTTGGCCGCCAGACAATCGTCGGCGGAAATAAAACAGGTGGCATGGTCGCGGAGCATTGGCCAGCTGGTGATATTAGGTTCACCACAGGCAAGCCCGGCCATCAGGGTTGACATATCCCCGCCGACGCTGTGCGGCAGTCCGTCATTAATGGTTGCCGAGCGAAACAGGCAGTTCGCCTTGTGCGGCTCAACGATGATGATGGTGGGAGCCTGCTGCTGCATCTTTTCGATGAAATATCCCATGATGCTACCGGCAAACGACCCGACCCCGGCTTGTAAAAACAGATGCGTCGGCATCGACGCTCCGCTTTCTGCCAGCTGCTGCCAGATTTCAACAGCGAGGGTCATATAGCCTTGCATGATCCATGTAGGGATCTGCTCGTAGCCCTGCCAGGCGGTATCCTGGAGTAGAACCCATCCCTGCTCGCGCGCGGTTTTGGCCGCCAGCCGAACTGTGTCGTCGTAGTTCAGTTCAGTAATCGTGCATTCGGCGCCATGCCGGCGAATATTCTGCGCGCGTACCGGTGACGAGCCCTTTGGCATATACACCACCGCACGCAGCCCAAGCTGCTCAGCCGCCCACGCCACGCCACGTCCGTGGTTACCGTCGGTAGCAGTCACAAATACGATGTCCTTGATACGCGCCTTAATCACTGGTGAATTAAGCTCGGCAAAGCTCAACGTATTAATATCTCGCTCAAGCAGAGCGGCGAGATATTTCCCCATCGCATAAGATCCGCCTAATCCTTTAAACGCATTCAAACCGAATCGCTGCGCTTCATCTTTTATATGGATCGATCCCAGCCCCAGCCGCTGGCTTAAAAATTCCAGCTTACGCAGCGGCGTGACCCGGTAATCAGGAAATTTTTGATGGAATACCAGCACTTCGTTCCCCACGCTTTCATTCAGCAGACTCAAGTCTGCTCCCTGGCCATAGGGCTGCCGCCGGGCGTTAAGTTGAAATTTAATTGTGTCCACTATTCAGGCACCTCTATTTTCATATCGTCCTGCGACGATAACGTTATTTGCGACCATTCCGCCTAAACAACGGGTGCACGGATCCGTGCGGCCTGAGACAGGACGGTCGCTTTAAATTGGTTAAGTCAGAATGTGAGAGGCTTTTTGTCGCGATATACCGCTTTCCCACTGCCTGTGATGGTACACTGCGCCCGGCGGTTAATTGGCGCAAAGTTGCCCATCGCGCCGCAATTTTCACTCTGTTTTATCATTCTCACGCAACAACGTTGCATTAGTGAGGTTGATCACAGGCTTGCAGGACGAGATATATGATGAAACTTGACGCATGGGATAAAAAAATTCTTACGCTCTTGCAGCGTAATAATCGCTTGTCGCAACGGGAGATCGCCGATCGGATCAGCCTGTCTCCTTCGGCAGTCAATCGGCGTATCGCTGCACTGGAGGATGCAGGAGTGATTAAACGCAGTGTTAGCTTAGTGGACGCCAGTAAAGTGGGAAGACCAATCACCATTATGGTGCAGGTGACCATTGAGAATGAACGTCTCGATCTGCTTGAGGAGGATAAACAGCGTTTCGTAACCTGTCCGCAAGTGCAGCAGGTCTACTATGTCACTGGCGACTTCGATTTCCTGCTCGTGATCAACGTCCGTGATATGGCGGAATACGAAGCGCTAACCCGTGAACTCTTTTTTGCCTCGGGAAATATCAAGTCTTTCCGGACCATCGTGTCGATGCAAAATGCGAAGCAGGAAATGACGGTCATTATCGAGTAAGTCGTGTAAAAGTCGACATGGGGAGCCAAAGAACGCCCCGGAGGTGTATTTATTTCCGAAATCCACCCTTCCCTGTGCGAAATCTACTTGTCTGATGGAAGATGACAGGTAACATAGATATCCCCCCGCTGTTGGGGGAAGAGACTTTTTTATTGGACTACATAGAGAGATTATTATGAGCGTTGTGCCTGTAGCCGACGTACTCCAGGGCCGCGTTGCCGTTGACAGCGAAGTCACGGTCCGCGGATGGGTGCGTACCCGCCGAGATTCTAAAGCTGGCTTTTCTTTCCTCGCCGTCTATGACGGTTCCTGCTTTGATCCTGTACAGGCCGTTATTAATAATTCTCTGCCCAATTACAATCAGGAAGTGCTGCGTCTGACCACCGGCTGCTCGGTGATTGTCACCGGTAAAGTCGTAGCTTCTCAGGGTCAAGGTCAAAGCTTTGAGATCCAGGCGACCAGCGTGGAAGTGACCGGCTGGGTGGAAGACCCGGACACCTACCCGATGGCGGCCAAGCGCCACAGCATCGAGTATCTGCGTGAAGTAGCGCACCTGCGTCCGCGCACCAACCTGATTGGCGCGGTAGCCCGCGTGCGTCACACCCTGGCGCAGGCGCTGCACCGCTTCTTCAACGAACAGGGCTTCTTCTGGGTTTCCACCCCGCTGATCACCGCCTCCGATACCGAAGGCGCCGGCGAAATGTTCCGCGTGTCGACGCTGGATCTGGAAAACCTGCCGCGTAACGATCAGGGCAAAGTCGATTTCGACAAAGACTTCTTCGGTAAAGAGTCGTTCCTGACCGTTTCCGGCCAGCTGAACGGCGAGACCTACGCCTGTGCGCTGTCGAAGATTTATACCTTCGGCCCGACCTTCCGCGCCGAGAACTCCAACACCAGCCGCCACCTGGCGGAATTCTGGATGCTGGAGCCGGAAGTGGCCTTCGCCAACCTGAACGACGTTGCCGGCCTGGCGGAAGCGATGCTCAAGTACGTCTTCAAAGCGGTACTGGAAGAGCGTGCGGACGACATGCAGTTCTTCGCCGAGCGCGTGGATAAAGACGCTATCGACCGTCTGCAGCGCTTTATCACCGCTGATTTTGCCCAGGTGGATTACACCGACGCCGTCACCATTCTGGAAAACTGCGGCAAACAGTTCGAGAACCCGGTGTACTGGGGCGTGGATCTCTCCTCTGAGCACGAACGTTACCTGGCCGAAGAGCACTTCAAAGCGCCGGTGGTGGTGAAAAACTACCCGAAAGACATTAAAGCGTTCTATATGCGCCTTAACGAAGACGGTAAAACCGTCGCGGCAATGGACGTTCTGGCGCCGGGCATCGGCGAGATTATCGGCGGTTCCCAGCGTGAAGAGCGTCTCGACGTGCTTGACGCGCGTATGGCAGAGATGGGGCTTAACAAAGAAGACTACTGGTGGTATCGCGACCTGCGTCGCTACGGCACCGTGCCGCATTCCGGCTTCGGTCTGGGCTTCGAACGCCTCATCGCTTACGTCACCGGCGTGCAGAACGTCCGCGATGTTATTCCGTTCCCGCGGACGCCGCGCAACGCGACATTCTAAATTTTTCTGACATCAATCTGAAAGGCCAGCGCAAGCTGGCCTTTTTTTATGTCAATTACTGTTAGTAAAATTCAACAACCTTAAACATCAAGACCTGGAAATCACAATTATGTTACGCACTGTTTCGGTGCATCCTGGTGATGTAGATCGCACTTTATGTTCATAACAGAGCAAAATGGCTGATAAATTTGCTCATTTTTTGACCTTTACCCGCACATCTTGCAAAGACAGAGACTGAATAAAAAGAATACGAATTCAATACACAAAATGAACGAATTGCCGCTTAGCCAAATTAATCATAAATAATTCATATAGATAGATAAGTAATCGCGTTTTCCCTTATCCGGTGGAACGGAATTTTGATTAAGTTCACAAAGTTCCGTTAAATACACATTTAGTTACATGATTTTTCGTTTTGTTACTCATATGAGATATTCGTAGCATTTTCCGGCTAGCGAAACGTTGTCGCGGATGGAAAGATGCCTTCAGACACCAAACTCTCATCAATGGTTCTGTAAGTTTTTATTGACAGAACTTATTGACGGCAGTGGCACGTGTTCATATAAAAAATATTAATGAGGGTAATAAATAATGATGAAGCGCAATATTCTGGCAGTGGTGATCCCTGCCCTGCTGGTAGCCGGTGCAGCCAACGCTGCAGAAATCTATAACAAAAACGGCAACAAACTGGACTTCTATGGAAAAATGGTCGGCGAGCACGTCTGGACCACCAATGGCGACACCAGCAGCGACGATACCACCTATGCCCGTATCGGCCTGAAAGGCGAAACTCAGATTAACGATCAGCTGATCGGCTACGGCCAGTGGGAATACAACATGGACGCGTCCAATGTTGAAGGTTCCCAGACCACAAAAACCCGTCTGGCGTTCGCGGGCCTGAAAGCGGGCGAATACGGTTCATTCGACTATGGCCGTAACTACGGCGCGATCTACGACGTCGAAGCGGCAACCGATATGCTGGTTGAATGGGGCGGTGACGGCTGGAACTACACCGACAACTACATGACCGGTCGTACCAACGGCGTCGCAACCTACCGTAACTCCGACTTCTTCGGTCTGGTTGACGGTCTGAGCTTCGCGCTGCAGTACCAGGGTAAAAACGACCACGACCGTGCGATTCGCAAGCAGAATGGCGACGGCTTCAGCACCGCAGCCACCTACGCGTTCGACAACGGTATCGCACTGTCTGCAGGCTACTCCAGCTCTAACCGTAGCGTCGATCAGAAAGCTGACGGCAATGGCGACAAAGCCGAAGCCTGGGCGACCTCTGCAAAATATGACGCTAACAACATCTATGCGGCCGTCATGTACTCCCAGACTTACAACATGACTCCGGAAGAAGATAACCACTTCGCCGGTAAAACTCAGAACTTTGAAGCAGTTGTACAGTATCAGTTTGACTTCGGCCTGCGTCCGTCCATCGGCTACGTACAGACCAAAGGCAAGGACCTGCAGTCGCGTGCTGGCTTCTCCGGCGGCGATGCGGATCTGGTTAAATACATCGAAGTGGGTACCTGGTACTACTTTAACAAGAACATGAACGTCTACGCTGCGTATAAATTCAACCAGCTGGACGACAACGATTACACCAAAGCGGCTGGTGTCGCCACTGACGACCAGGCGGCCGTGGGTATCGTTTACCAGTTCTAATCTGCAGTACACCCCTTCGTGATATGCCTTCAAAGCAGGACTTCGGTCCTGCTTTTCTGTATTCGTGAGACAAAGATCGTCTCTTTCGAAAACCTTCGCGCTTTTTGTCGCAAACGGTTGGCAATTCGTTATTCTCCCGTTAACCTGATAGCGGATTTCCCTTCAGTAATCACAATGGAACCTCGTCATGTTTGAGAACATTACCGCCGCCCCAGCCGACCCGATTTTAGGTCTGGCCGATCTGTTTCGTGCCGATGACCGCCCTGAAAAAATTAACCTCGGAATTGGTGTTTACAAGGATGAAACCGGTAAAACGCCCGTTCTGACCAGCGTCAAAAAAGCAGAGCAGTATCTGCTGGAAAATGAAACGACTAAAAACTATCTGGGCATCGATGGTATTCCTGAATTTGGTCGCTGCACCCAGGAGCTGCTGTTCGGTAAAGGCAATGCGATTATCGCTGATAAACGCGCCCGCACCGCGCAGACACCGGGCGGTACCGGTGCGCTGCGTGTCGCCGCAGACTTCCTCGCCAAAAACACCGACGTGAAACGTGTGTGGGTAAGTAATCCGAGCTGGCCGAACCATAAAAGCGTATTCACCTCTGCCGGGCTGGAAGTGCGCGAATACGCATACTACGACGCGGCTAACCACGCGCTGGACTTTGATGGTCTGCTGGCCAGCCTGAACGAAGCCCAGGCGGGCGACGTGGTACTGTTCCACGGCTGCTGCCACAACCCGACCGGTATCGATCCGACGCTCGATCAGTGGCAGCAGCTGGCGCAGCTGTCGGTGGAAAAAGGCTGGCTACCGCTGTTCGATTTCGCCTACCAGGGCTTCGCCCGCGGTCTGGAAGAAGATGCTGAAGGGCTACGCGCTTTTGCTGCTCTACATAAAGAGCTGCTGGTCGCCAGCTCCTACTCGAAAAACTTTGGCCTGTACAACGAGCGCGTCGGCGCCTGCACTCTGGTCGCCGCGGATCAAGAGACTGTAGACCGCGCCTTCAGTCAGATGAAGTCGGTGATCCGCGCCAACTACTCGAACCCGCCTGCGCATGGCGCCTCCGTGGTCGCCACCATTCTGAGCAACGATGCGCTACGGGCAATCTGGGAGCAGGAACTGACCGATATGCGCCAGCGCATCCAGCGTATGCGTCTGCTGTTCGTCAATACCCTGCAGGAGAAAGGCGCGAGCCGCGACTTCAGCTTTATCAGCCAGCAGAACGGCATGTTCTCATTCAGCGGCCTGACTAAAGAGCAGGTGCTGCGCCTGCGTGAAGAGTTCGCCATCTATGCGGTAGCTTCCGGACGTATCAACGTGGCCGGGATGACGCCTGACAATATGGCGCCGCTGTGCGAAGCCATCGTCGCCGTACTGTAAGCGATAGTATTCGGTATAAAGAAAAAGGCCGCGAATGCGGCCTTTTTTATGTGTTCGCGTCATGTCTGTTACCAGACCGGCATCTCATCCTGCAGAAACGGGTTATTACGGCGTTCCTCACCCAGCGTCGACAGCGGACCATGGCCGGGAATAAAGGTCACATCATCGCCCAGCGGCAACAGCTTTTCCTTGATAGCCGCAATCAGCTGCCCATGGTCGCCGCGCGGAAAATCGCTGCGTCCCACCCCGCCTTTGAAAATCACGTCTCCGGAGATCAGCAGTCGGGAGGCGTCATCAAAAAAGACCACATGGCCCGGCGTATGGCCCGGGCAGTGCAGCACCTGCAGCGCCACATTCCCCACATTGACCACATCGCCTTCATTGAGCCAGCGATCCGGACGCAGCGGTTGGCAATCCTCCAGGCCGAACATCCGGCTTTGCGCCGGTAATCCTTCCAGCCAGAACTCATCCTCTTTTTCCGGACCAATAACCGGTACGCCATAATGCTGCGCCAGTTCAGCCGCGGCGCCAACGTGATCGAGGTGGCCATGCGTCAGCAGGATCTGCATCAGCGTGACGCCAGCCTCCGCCACCACCGCTTTGATACGTTCAGCATCGCCGCCAGGATCGACCAGCGCCGCCAGCCGGGTTTGCCCGCACCAGATAAGAGAACAGTTCTGCGCGAACGCGGTAACCGGAATAATACGATAGTTCATGACGCTCCTTTCGTTACCAGTGCCTTACGGGACCGGTATCAATATGCACAAAGTTACTACGTGGGTAATATCCTACACCACCTGCGCGCATAGATAACGCCGCTTTGCGAATATTGCTTAACGAAATACCTTCAATATGGAAATCCATCGCCTGCCCCTTGGTGTGATAGCTGTGTTTCGCTACACCACGGCTTCGTGCGCGAAGCTCATCGTTGGTATCGAGGGAACGATAGCCAGAGATAAGCTGGACAGGTTTGTTGGTGCCAAGTAGTCCCTGCAACCGATAAAGATGATCGAACAGATTTGGATCGATGGACTTAATTTTATTCGCGCGATAGTCACGGAAAAAATGGTTAAGTCTTGCTAATTCATCCTGAATATAGCCTCTGCCATCGAAAAACTCCGCCCTGAGCGATTCACCGGTATGCAGGTTATTCAGCGTCAAAATACGCGGACGGGGGGTCGAGAGGGTGGCAAATGCCGGCGCAGGGAGAATGGCGGCAGCACCCAGCGCAGCGCCACCCAACGCCAGCAATCTGCGGCGATTAGCGTCAAATTTGTCCATGATAATCAGGTCTACAGTCAATGAATCGTTATATACTTTTTCCGCTTTGCGCGATGCCAGGATCAGCTCGCTATCGCTCGCCACGACCGAGATGTTGCCCGGCAAAGGAGAACGTTCGCGCTAACCGCGCTACGCATTGAGCGGAATGATATGTATATGCACTTCTGGCGCACGAAAGGCACCTTACCGGGCATTATTGCCAACGTCAAGGCAGCCTCACCCCAGGAAAATCGGGCGCTGCAGAGGTGCAGCGCCCTTTTTTACCCAGTGCTAGGACAACAAAATCCATTGAACTACTTCATTTACCTGATTAATTGTTCCGCTTTCGTCAGAATTTGTGCGCTGGATCGCGCGGTGATATCGTAATTGTAAATATCTGTTCGATATTGTGTACGTCCATCAGCGTCCACAAACGCCGTTAAGTAATATAAATTCACCGGTATATTTTGCCGAATATTGACATAGCGCGTATCCCCCTGCTTCAGGGCGTCGGAAATGCGCGTGTCATTCCAGCCCGCGTCCTGCAGCAGCATATTGGCCAGCTCCGAGGCTTTATTGACCCTGACGCAGCCGGAACTGAGCGCACGGACATCCTTCTGAAACAGATTATGGTTCGGCGTATCGTGCAGATAGATAGCATCCGAACTCGGCATATTAAACTTGTAACGCCCCAGTGAATTACGTGCCCCAGGCGCCTGCTGAAAACGGAACGGTAAATTGTTCTCGGTGATGGTTGACCAGTCAACCCGGTAAGGATCGATGGTCTCTTTACTGTTCCAGCCGCGCATCACGGTGTAGCCATGCTGCTCCAGATAGCCAGGATTATTACGCACCTTCGGCAGAATATCTTTGCGCGCCAGGGTGGGCGGTACGTTCCACGGCGGATTGACCACTACGTTGTTCAGCGCGCTGCTCATCATCGGCGTCTTGCGGTCCGGACGTCCGACGATCACCCGCGAGGCCAGCACCTGACTGCCGTCCTGGTAATAGACCAGCGAAAACGCGGGAATATTCACCATGATACCGGTCGATAGTTTGCCTGGCAGCAGACGTAGACGCTGAATGTTCAGCGCCAGCACGCCAGCGCGCTGCGCCGATGAGACATTGAGCCAGTCACGGGTGGATTGGCCGATGACCCCATCCGCCCCCAGCCCCTGCATGGCCTGAAAGCGCTTAACGCCCTCCACCAGCTGGCGATCGTACACACCGCGCGCCGCGGGCTTGCTCTTTTTCTTCGCCGAAGGACTCACCACGTCGCCGGGCAGAACGATATTGGCGGAATTTTCCAGCATCCCGGTACGCTGGAGGATCTCGCGCAGCGCGCCGATATCATTGCTCCATTCTCCCGGACGCAGCGAGCCGCTGCCGGTCATCTGCGGCCATGGACGTGAATCAGCCACCAGCGCCAGCAGCGACTGGTGCATGGCCTCATACTGCGGATGACGCGGCGCCAGGCCGGCGATAAACGCCGGCAGGGAGCCATTATCCAGCGCCAGCTGCCACTGGTTAATCACCGACAGCGGCGGGGTCGCCATCTTGTACGGTGTCGAGCTATATAACCAGCGGGTCCCCTGGGTGGGGATGCCGCTGATAAAGTGCAGATAGCCCATCATGGCATCAGACAACACCACATCGCGCGCCATACCGGTGACGGCAGGATCGGTCAGCAGACTGACCCAGGTGGTAAACTGCGGCTGAAAACCGGCGATGGCGATCTCCGCCAGCTGCTGCTGGAATGCCTGCACCGCCTCGCGGTTTTCCCACATCGGTTTCATATCCCTGGCGGCGTATAGCGAGACCAGCGGATTCATAAAGACGGGTTTGTAGCCAGCCGGCAATAGCGCTTCGATCTGGGCGCGACTGTTCGCCGCGGCTTCCATCGACAGCGGCTGCTCACCGGCCAGCTTCGCGACCGCCGGCGATTGCCCGTCGCTTTGCGACAGCGCGACGGAAAGCTCTCCAGGCGTAGCGGAGCTATCACCTGGTACGACTTCAGGCTCTGCGGCCTGGACATTGAACAGCGGAGCAAATGCCATTGCCAGGCTCAGACTGAGCGCTGACAATGGACGACCATATCGTTTCTTAAGCAACATCCCTTGCCCCCTGTTGTCACACATTGCCGCCCACAAATTCGTGGGCTTTAACACAGTATATAAAGACGAAAAGGCTTTTGCCTTACCTAATGTAAAGAAGCTTAAAGATTATACCACCCTGGCATAGCAAGCTGGATAGCAAAAAGGGCAACTTAACGTTGCCCTTTTCAGCGCTTACCCGCCAGTAGTGAGCTGCATCGTCAGGAGGCGTCGGCCGTTCCCGGCAGCGCTTCCGGCAGCGGCGCAGCAAACCCGCGCAGCCCCACGACGTGCACATGTTCGTGATTATTGAACACCTTACGCACCAGTTTATAGGTAGTGCCTTTTTCCGGACTGATGTTCTCCGGCGCTGCGATAATCAGCTGCATCTCCAGACGTTCGCACAGCTCGAACAGGGTGGCGATGGAGCGGGCGTCGAGACGCGCCGCTTCATCGAGGAACAGCAGACGGCAAGGCGAGATATCCTTGCCGCGCAGGCGACGGGATTCATCTTCCCAACTCTGCACCACCATCACCAGAATCGACATCCCGGTACCGATAGCTTCCCCGGTAGACAGCGCGCCGGACTCCGCGCGCAGCCAGCCGTCGGAGCCGCGGTTAACTTCCACTTCCATCTCCAGATAGTTGCGGTAGTCGAGCAGCTCTTCACCGATGGTTTGCGGCGTACGCTGCCCCATGTCGATCTGTGGGTTGAGACGCTGATAGAGCTTGGCCAGCGCCTCAGAGAAGGTCAGACGATTGCTGTTAAACAGATCCTGGTGCTGCTCATGCTGCTCGGAGAGCACGTCGAGCAGCATCGAGTGGGTCTCACGCACATTGACGTTCAGACGCACGCTGTTGACCTGGCCGAAGGAGACACTCTGCAGACCCTGGTTGAGCATCCGGATACGGTTCTGCTCGCGCTGAATGGTTTTGCGAATAATGTTGGCCACGCTGCGGGAACTGATCGCCAGCTTCTGTTCACGGTTGGTCAGCTCTTCGGTCAGGCGGCTGAGCTCGATCTCCATCTGCTCGATCGCTTCCACCGGATCATCGGTGCGAATAATATCCTGACGAATACGCTCCCGCAGATGCTGGTACACGGCAACGAAGAACTGAATTTTGCGCTCCGGACGTTTCGGATCTTCCGAGATACGCAGCACGTCACGCAGGTGTTCATTATCGGCGACCGCCAGACGCAGCGCCCCCAGCGCCTTATCCGACATTGAGCGCAGCTCATCGGCGGAGAGATAGGCCAGCTCGCGGCGATGCAGACGACGTTCGACGCCGTTATCTTTCACCAGACGCATCACCGCGCACCAGCCCGCCTTGGCGGTCACCACCTGCTCGCGCATTTCGCAGTAATCGCGCTCCAGCTTGCGCAGTTTACGGGTCAGGTTGTCCATTTCCGCTTCGCAGAAGGTCAACGCTTTCTCCAGCTGATTGCGTCGGGAGCGGTTATTGCTCAGCTGCATGTGCAGCTCATCGCGACGCGCGCGAGCACGCTCTTCCGCGCCGGCGTCGGCGCGCACGCCAATGTCCTGCAACTCTTTATACAGATCGTTGAGCAGCTCTTTCTTGGTGTCATACGAGCTCTTCAGCGAGGCCAGCACCTGATTGTACTGACTAAGCTGCGCCGCATGGGCACGCATCGCGTCGCGCGCGCGGCTGCGTTCGGACTCCGCCTGCTCCAGACGCTGGCGCAGCTTCTCGTTGAGATCGCTGTTGCCGCTGAGCATTTCCGCCGAATCGGAGTAGCTGAAGTGGGCCCTGCGCTGCACAACTTCCGCCAGGGCAAAAGCCTGCTGACGCGCATCGCGCTGGGTTTGCTGCGCATAGGCGTAATCTTCTTTCAGCTGCTCAAACTGCTCCGGATCGCTCTGCAGCACCGAAACAATAGGCTCCAGCTTCGCCAGCTGGTTACCGTGCTGCTGAATAAAGCGCGCGGCCTCCTGCGCTTCGTCCAGACGTTCCTGGATCTCGTCCACGCGGTCGGCCAGCGTATCATCCGCCAGCAGGTTCAGGCGCGGCAGCAGGCGGTTGAGCGCCGACACGCCCTCTTTCGCCTGCTCGTACTGCACACGGTTCTGTTGGTTATCGCTTTCATGGGCGCTTAGCGCACGCTCCAGCTCGCCGCGGCGGCTGTTGAGTTTGCGGATCTCTTCTTCCGGATCGTCCTCGAAAGCCACCGCCAGATGGCTGCCGATAAAGCGGCTGAAGGCCTGGTGCAGGCGCTGGGTTTTCTGCACATCGAACGACAGGGTCGCAAAACGCTCTGACAGCGATTCACGCTCGGCATGCAGGGTTTCAATGCGGTTTTCACGTGCCGCGCGGCCAAACAGCGGCAGCGACGGGAAGCGCGAATAACGCCACTGGCGATCGGCGATCTTCACCACCACCGCTTTTTCCAGCTCGTCGACGCTGAATACGCTGTCGTCAAAGGATTGCGGATCGCCTTCGATCAGATAGAGATCTTCCGGGCAATCTTCCAGCCCCTCAAGCTGCTCGGCTACCCGCGACAGATCCGGAACCACGATCGCATGGCGCGACGGACCATACAGCGCGGAGAAGTACGGCGCATCGTCGAGGCTAACATCATCGTAGATCTCGGACAGCAGAACGCCGCCGAACCGTTCCGCCAGGGCGTTGAGGCGCGGATCTTCCGAACCGCCCGGCTGGCTGAGACGCTCGATTTCTTCGTCGATGGCGCGCTTGCGGGCGCCGACCTCGTCACGTTCAACGATAGCCTCTCGTTCACGCTCCAGCAGCTGCTGCAGGTATTCGGTGACCTCCTGGCCGGACGCAAACTGCTCGCCGCTTTGCTCGCACAGCTGGTTAAGGCTGTTCTGCGCCGCCAGCCAGACCGGCGCCCGGCGCATCAGCGTCTGGGTACGCGACTGCAGTTGCTCCAGCTCCTGACGCAGCGCCATGCGCTGCTCCTGAGCATTGGAGACGCTGTCGGCCAGCGACGCGATGCGCGCTTCCAGCTCCTGATGCAGCGTTTCCAGATCGTCGATATCGTAACGTTTACCCTGGCGTTTGCAGAACTCGGCCAGCTGACGCTCAGCGTCCTGCTGCTCGCGCAGGCGCTGTTCAAGCTCGTTGAGGCGGCTGCGCAGCCCCTGCGCCTGCTCGGCCTGGTGGCGCTGGTTCACGCCGTCGCGCAGCAATTCGCGCGCCACGTCCCAGGCTTCATTGCGCGCCAGCGGGCCGTTAATCGCCGCCACCAACTGGTAAGCCTGTTCAAACTGGCTGTGCGCGGTTTGCGCCACGCTCATTTTCTGTTCCAGCGACAGCATTTTCTCCGTCGCTTCCTGCTCTTTCGCCTGGAAGGTTTCCAGCCACTCGTCGGCGCTCTCCGGGGTCAGATCCGGCAGATGGCACAGCGCCTTCGCGCGCTCCAGCGCCTGCAGCGCCTGGTTATACTGAATGGCGCGGGTCTGCTGCACATCGAGCGCCTGCTGATAGTCGGCGAGCTGGCTTTTCAGCTCATCCACTTCCAGCTCGGCGGCCTCAGCGCGGGCTTCGTTCTCTTCCTGACGATCGACGGCTTCCGCCACCACTTCATTCTGCTCTTCCAGACGGATCTGCAGCTCGTCGAGATCCGCTTCGTAGCGCTCGATTTTTTCCTGCTGACGCAGCGCAGTCTGCACCAGGTTCAGGTGATCGCTGGCGGCCTGGTAATCGGCTTCCAGATCGCCCTCCGCGCCGTTATGCTCCTGCAGTTCGCGCGCCATGTCGACGTGCTTATACTGCTCAGCCGCCAGCTGCGAACGCGAGGTGAAGAGATCGCGGCGATACTCCAGCGCCTTATCCAGGTGAATGCGCCTCTCGTTGGCGTGACGCATATAGTCCGCCGCCACGTAGTTGGTGGCTTCGCTGATCAGGTGTTTAAACAGATCGCGGTCGGACTGGGTAACGCGAATGGCTTCCAGCGTCATGCGGTTTTCCCGCAGCGCCGCTTCCATATCCTGGAACGCTTTACGCACGCCGCTGTTTTCCGGCAGCAGGTAGTCGCGCAGCGAGCGGGTAATGGTGCTGGAGATCCCGCCGTACAGCGAGGCCTCAATCAGGCGGTAGTACTTGCTACGATCGGAGGCGGAACGCAGGCGACGCGCCACCACGCCCAGATCGAACATTAGCGAGTGATATTCGGTGATCGAGTTGAACTGTTTAAACTGGACCCCTTCCATCGCCTCGAGTTTATCTTTCAGCTCGTTGAGGCTCACGACGCGCGCCTGGCGATCGTTCAGCGTTTCGGTCAACAGCTGGGTCGGCAGGATAGAGGTCGGCAGTCCCTGAATGGCGAAAGGTTTAATATCGACTTTACGATCGCGCCCGGCGACCTGCTGCAGGCGCACGCCGACCACCACGCGCTGGTGGCGGGAGTTGATCACATCGAGTACCGAGTAACACACCCCGGCGCGCAGCTTACCGTGCAGGCCTTTATCGCGTGAGCCGCTGGTGGCCCCCGCTTCGGTGGTGTTACGGAAGTGCAGCAGGGTTAAATCCGGGATCAGCGCCGTGACGAAGGCCGCCATGGTCGTGGACTTACCCGCGCCGTTCCCCCCGGAGAGGGTGGTCACCAGTTCATCAAGATCAAAGGTCCGGGCAAAGAAGCCGTTCCAGTTAACCAGCGTTAGCGAGCGAAACTTACCGCGTTCAATCATTACTCTTCCTCCCCGCTATCCGGCTGGTTTTCTTCATTCTCATCATTGAGCTGCAGGTGATTTTCCAGGGCCATCGCTTCCCCGTCGCGGATCAGACGGCGCTGCGCTTCGCGCGGGTCGTCGCCGGCGCGCACATCGGCGCCAAAGCGGAATACCGATTCGGTAATGCGAAACTTGCTGCTATCGTGGCCCATAAACCACACCATCCCCAGGCGGCGTAAGCGGTTAAGCGAGGCCCGCATTTTTTCCTGCAGCTTCTGGCGGTCCAGATCCGAACCGGTGGAACGGTTGTTCACCAGCTTCAGCAGCCTGGATTCATCGGCCAGGGTCAGCAGCTCGTCATAGAGCTCCTGCTGGGTAAAAATCCCTTCGTTCGCCAGGCGCTCCGGGCTGAGATAGAGATAGCAAAGAATTTTGCCCACCATCATATCCAGCTCGGACAGTACCGAGCGCGAAATCAGCGTGGTGGACCGCGGGCGCAGGTAGAAGAATCCCTCCGGCGCGCGGATCAGCTCGACGTTATAGCGAGCGTAAAACTCTTCCAGGTAATCCTGAAAATCCATCAAAAATGCGTGATTATCCAGCTCGTCGAGACCGATATGACGGCCCGCGCGCAGGGCGCTGTCCAGCGCCGGAAATAACGGATTGGCCAACGCCTGCGCCAGCTTAACCGGCATCACTTGTTCAATATTTGTCAATGACATGCGCCTGTACCTTGGCTCCGTAATCATTAATCGGCTGCCATTTTGCCGGCAGTCCGGTGAAATCTGCCTGGGCGACGCCCAGCTGTACCGCCTGATCCACGACGATCCGCGCCACGTCGAAGTGACGCCCGCGCGGATACTGCGCCAGGAACTCCCGCGCCACCAGGCCGAGATCCAGCGGTATTCCTTTCTCTTTATAGACCGCCAGCTGCGCTTCGATCAGCGCCGCCAGCTGCTCGCGAATTTCGTTAAACTCTTCAAATTCGAGGTCCGCCGGCAGCTCGCCGGTGACCTCTTCATCGCGCAGGGCCATCTCTTCATCGCGCATATCCAGCAGGCGGTCGGCGTTGGCGTAAGTTAGCGCCCACGGTTCATCAAAATAGGTCTGCACCGACTGGCGCAGACGCTGGGCGAAGACGCGGTTCTTATCCATATCGATAGCGGTACGGATAAACTTGTGCACATGGCGGTCGTAGCCGATCCACAGGTCAATCGCCTGCTGACCCCAGCTGACGATGCGGTCGAGCTTGCTTTGCAGATCGAACACCAGCCGATCGACAAAATGGAGATCGTCGCGCGCCATGGTCGAGTCCTGAATGCGCAGCAGGTTCGCCTGCAGCTTATCCCCTGCCGCATCCAGCGTATCCTGCAGTTCGCGCAGGGTGCCGGAGGTTTCCGACAGCAGCAGTTCACAGCTGGAAATCGCCGCGCGCCAGTCTTTATTCAACAACTGCGCGATATCGTCTTTCACCAGCTGCTGCTGCTCATCCATAATGCGCTGCGTCAGGTCGATGCTGTCGAAAATTTCCGCTACGGAGTACTTCAGCGGCGCAAAAACGTTGCGATGCCAGTGGAATTCATCACCGCCCTCTTCCGCGGCATCCGCCGCGCGCTTCAGCTCGCCGGCAACGATCGACAGCTGCATCGAGAGACGCAGCGTCGAGAATTCGCGCTGTCGGATATAATAATCGGTGATCCCAATCCCCAACGGCGTCAGGCGATAGATCGCATTGCCTTCGGTAATTTCGCTGGTAAAGCGGTTCAGCAGACGCTGGCGCACCAAATCGTTGATCGCGTTATTGGCGCGCTGGCTGATGGTTTCGCTGGTCTGCTCAAACGCATCACTGACGTGGCGGAACGCATCCACCAGTTCACCCTCGCTCATTTCCCCTTCCAGTCGTTCACCATTCAGAGTGGCGATCGCCAGCAGGAAAGAGAGTCTGTCGACCGGTAGCGAGATTGAAAAATCATTTTTTCTGGCCCAGGCAACCAGTTCGGGGACTGTCTGGGAAAATTCACTCATACTTTATCCTTGCATCTGCGGCTATGAGCCTGGCTCTTAAGCGCGGTGACATGAATATAACGGCCCAGGCTGAGATACGGCTCCTGACGACAGTAGCGCGTCTCCAGCGCCAGCAGCGCCGCATAGCTGTCATGCTGTTGGCGTTTTTCACGCAGATAATCATGAAACACCCGCACGCCGGTTTTGCTGACGATCTGCCAGCCAATCTCTTCCAGCCAGTGATAAACCTGCTGTGGTTCACGCGGATAATCCGGCGACAGCGTGCGTTTTTTCTTTTTTGGCATGCCCAGTTGAACGTAATCAAAATTACCGGCAACCATATTGTGCATCAACAGGCCGTTAGCATTGTAGAACATCAATGACAGTCCACCGCCAGCACGCAGCGTCGACCACAGGGTATGCAGTATTTCCTGGGGCTCCGCCACCCACTCCAGCACCGCATGAAACAGTACCAGATCGACCGGGCTTTCCAAATGCTGCGCAATATCCTGAGCCGCGCATTGTACAAAATGCATGTTGTCGATCACACCTTTATCGGCGGCCGCCTGGCGGGCGCGAGCCACCATCTCAGCGGAGAGATCGCACAGCGTCACGTGATGGCCCAGTTGCGCGACTTTGATGGCCGTTTGCCCTTCGCCGCCGCCGGCATCCAGCACCCTCAGCGGTCCCGGCCCCAGCTGCGCCAACAGCGGTTCCAGATCCTGCCAGAGGATCGCCTGACGCAACTGGCCTTTTGTGGTGCCGTAAATATTGCGCGAAAACTTTTCAGCAATGTCATCGAAATTGCGATCCTGCACGAGTGACTCCACAAGCCAACACAAAACCGCTATTTTGTCATACCCGCGCCGAGAATGAAGCGATCTGTTATAAGATCCGAACATAACTTTGGTTATATGGTTAAAAAAGGAACCATCTGGCATGCTTTTCACGCTAAAAAAGATCGTCGGCGGCCTGCTGTTGCCGCTACCCGCCTTACTGTTGCTGATCGGTATCGGGATCGCGCTGTTATGGTTCAGCCGCTTTCAGCGTACCGGGAAGCTATGCGTGAGCCTCGGCTGGCTGCTGCTGACGCTGCTGAGCCTGCAGCCCGTGGCCGACAGCCTGCTGAAACCGATTGAAGATACCTACCCCACCTGGCGCGGCGAGCAGCCGGTGAACTACGTGGTGGTGCTGGGCGGCGGTTATACCTGGAATCCGGAGTGGGCGCCAAGCTCTAATCTTATCAATAACAGCCTGCCGCGCCTGACGGAGGGCATCCGCCTGTGGCAGGCGAATCCCGGTTCGAAAATGATCTTTACCGGCGCGGCGGCGAAAACGAACCCCGTCAGCACGGCGGAAGCCGGGGCGAGAGTGGCGGAGAGCCTTGGCGTACCTCGCAGCGATATCATTGTGCTCGATCGGCCGAAAGATACAGAAGAGGAAGCGCTGGCGGTGAAGCGCGCCATCGGCGACGCGCCCTTCCTGCTGGTCACCTCGGCGTCACACCTTCCGCGGGCGATGATATTCTTTCGCCATGCCGGCCTGGATCCGCTTCCCGCGCCGGCCAATCAGCTGGCGGTGACCTCGCCGCTCAATCCGTGGGAGCGGGCCATTCCTTCTCCAGTGTGGCTGATGCACAGCGACCGGGTCGGCTATGAAACCCTTGGTCGCGTCTGGCAATGGCTGAAAGGCAGCTCAGGCGAGCCAGGGCAGGAGTGATTTTGCAGCGAGGTCAAAACGGGCGCGATCAAAGCGCCCGGTGTTGACCAGACTATCCACCTCATCCCACAGCAGATAAAGCCAGCGCCGCCAGACAAAGGCCTCGGAAACTGGCGCCTGCTGCAGGTAGCGCCACAGCAGCTGTTCCGCCTGGCCGCCTTCAGCAAGGCGGAACAGTTCATACTCGCGTGGCGCCCACAGCATCATCCCCGGCCCCACCATCGCCAGCAGCTGATCGCTGCGCGGATCTTTTAGCATGCTGCGCAGAGTGAAGTTGCCATGCACCAGCACAGCATTATCATTGAAATCGCGGAACAGCTCCGGAAGGCACTCGCGGGAGCGGAACAAAAGGCGCTTATCCTGCATGGTGAGACCGGTGTCCTGATACAGGTTCAGGGTGCTCCACAATATCTCTACCCGCTGGCGGTACCAGTTCGGCCACAGGTTTTCCTGGGTATTGTCGACCATTCCCACGCAGCCGCCACTGTCCTGCCGATGCCACGCCAGCAGCCCCTCGACGATTTGCTCCTGCAGTTGCTCCCAGCGCGCCGGGGTGCGCGTCGGCGCCTCCACCGGTACGCCGCGCAGGCGCTCAAGCAGCAGCACATCTGGTCCGGGATGTTCTTCGTGCGTCATGACGCCATAAACCACCGGCATACGCACCGTACCATTACGCGCCAGGGTCGAGATCTTCCATGCCAGCTGCCGCGCCACGCCGGGCGTGGTGAAACTTCGCGCCAGCAGCGGCATCGGGTTTCCCTGCGCATCGTACAGGAACCACAGCGCCGTAGCGGCTTGTTCACTGACACACTCCACCCGGCTTAGCTTTTCGCCAAGAAGATGACTGAGTTCGGTTCGCAACTGTTCCATTGTCGATTACCCCTATGAACACTACTGGTTTCATAATGAGCGCCCGCACCTGGCTTGTCATCGGATAAGATCAAAAAGGGGTAAAAAAAGCGAAAAACCGACGGGATATCCCCTCCAGCAAGGAGGGGACAGAGGACTAACGCAGCTCAGCGCGGACGCGCTCCAGATCTTCCGGGGTATCCACGCCGGTGCCGGGCACTTCCGCCGCCACGGCGACATGGATTTTCTCGCCATACCACAGCACTCGCAGCTGCTCGAGCATTTCAATCTGCTCCAGCGGGCTCGGCGCCCAGCTGACATAGCGGCGGATAAAGCCGGCGCGATAGCCATAGATGCCGATGTGACGCAGCAGGGAGTCACCGATGGTCTCGCGGGATTGGGCAAAGCGATCGCGATCCCAGGGAATAGTCGCGCGGGAGAAATAGAGCGCGTAACCCTCGGCATCCATCACCACTTTGACCGCATTCGGGTTAAACGCCTCTTCCGCATCATGGATCGGTACCGCCAGGGTCGCCATTCCGCTGCTGCTGGCAGCCAGATTCTCCGCCACCTGGCGGACAATCGCCGGGGGGATCATCGGCTCATCGCCCTGAATATTGACGATAATGGTGTCATCGCTGAACGCACACTTTTCCACCACTTCCGCCAGCCGTTCGGTGCCGGACTGATGGTCGGCGCGGGTCATACAGACCTCGCCGCCGGCGGCTTCAACCGCCCGGGCGACATCTTCGTGATCGGTGGCGACAATAATGCGATCCGCGCCGGATTCGCGAGCGCGCTCCAGCACATGGACAATCATCGGCTTACCATTAATGTCCTGCAGTGGTTTTCCCGGCAGGCGCGTGGAGGCGAAACGCGCAGGAATAATGACCACGAAACTCATGAGTGACTCTCTTCTAGCGCCAGCGGACGCGCCTCTGTCTCCAGCAGCACCGGGATACCGTCGCGCAGCGGAAACGCCAGGCTATCAAGTTTGCAAATAAGTTCTTGCTTATCCTGACTGTAATACAGCTTGCCGTTACAGACCGGGCAGGCGATGATTTCAAGTAAACGGTGATCCATGTTTCCTCCTGATGGACCGGATAGATTTCTCAGCAGCATATCACAGGAAGGCAGGCGCCGGGATCAATCGGCGTCGATTTCCCACCCCTGCTCCTGGCCGACAAACAGCCCTTCCGGCAGGCGTCGGCAAAGGATCCGCTCTGCCGATTGCCAGCGTGCGAAGTCGTTAATCGCCCGGCGCAGCCCCTGCTCCAGACCACGGGTGATCTTCACCCCCTCCTCCAGCCACAGAGCGAAGATCTCCAGCTCCCGGCTTTTGCGATGTATTTTACTGTCCATCCGCCCGACCAGTTTTCCCTGGTGCAGCAGAGGCAGTACGAAGTAGCCATACTGACGCTTCGGCGCCGGGGTATAACACTCCAGGCGATAGCTGAAGTTGAACAGCTGCTCAGCGCGTTTCCGATCCCAGACCACCGGGTCGAAGGGCGAGAGCACGGCGCTATGGCTGGCGGTCAGCTTACCGCCGGGCGCGGTCTCCAGCTGCGCCAGCGCCTCGTGATGCAGCCACATCTCGCCGAGTGCTTCCACGTTAACTGGCACCACCAGCCCCTCTTCCTGCCAGGCCGCCAGCAGACCCGGTAGCGCCGGCTGGCGCAAGCGATAGTAATCGGCCAGCCACTGGGCGCGGAAGATGCCGAGACTACGGGCGCTATTGCGCAACATAATGGCCTCTGCGTCTTCGCGGGAGAGCGCGTCGCGCTCGTCGTCCCAGTCCGGCATCACCCGCCGGGTTAGATCATACACGCGGTGAAAATTGCGCCGCTCCACCACCATCACTTCGCCGGCGGTAAACAGCCCTTCCAGGTGGCGCTTATGCGGTTTCCACTCCCACCAGCCGCTGGCGCCTTTGCGCGGGTGGGTAAAATCCGCCGAGCGAACCGGGCCGTTTTGCCCGATATGCGCCACCAGCTCGGCAATACTCCCGGCATGCTCCTCCATCCATGCGCGATGGTATTTCCAGCCCATATTGTCGGGATTCAACATGCGATGGCGCACCAGGGCGAAATCGCTGCGCGGCAGAAAGCAGGCTTCATGCGCCCAGTATTCCATTAGCTCGCCGTTGCGCAGCGACTCATCCAGCCAGTGCTGCGGATAGCTGCCAAGACGGCTGAACAGCACCAGGTAGGGGCTGCGGGCCACCACGTTGATGGTATCGATTTGTAGCAGCGACATCTGCTGGATGGTGGAAAGAATGTCTT
This sequence comes from Klebsiella sp. KPN54798, assembly GCF_021184225.1. NCBI lineage: Bacteria > Pseudomonadati > Pseudomonadota > Gammaproteobacteria > Enterobacterales > Enterobacteriaceae > Klebsiella > Klebsiella sp. KPN54798. The sequence continues at coordinate 3,516,820 of NZ_CP089234.1, forward strand.
TCGGGCGAGCGCGACGTCGGGGCTTCTTTAACAACCCCTGCGCCGCGAGATGGAGGTGGCGCGCCTCGTTAAGCGATAGTTGCAATACCGACATGCAGGTTCTCCGTCAGGAATTCCAGCACAGCGGCGAGCAAAGCCGGCGCGTCAGTTAACGTTGCGCCAACGTCGCTAAGTCCGCAAGCAACCGCTGTGCGCGTTCATCGGCCATTATGGCGTCGACCGGTAAATACCACCAGTTTGCAGCGGCGAAATCGCGACATTTCACGGCATCTTTCTCGGTCATCAGCAGCGTCTGATCGGCGGTCACCAGGGCGGCGACATCATCCTGGCTCAGCGCCTGATGGTCCGCCAGCGCCACGGTTTTGACCGGCTGGACGCCGCAGCTTTCGAGGGTGGCGAAGAAGCGCGGCGGATGGCCGATGCCGGCCATCGCCACTACGTTCGTGAAGGTGGAGACATCGCGACGTTCGCCGGTAAGCAGGTTAACCGCCATCCCTGGGCGCAACCGCATCGGGATCTCACCCGGACGCGCCACGCCGCCGTTAACGATAACCGCATCAACGCTTTGCAAGCGCGACGCCCGCTCGCGCATCGGCCCGGCAGGCAGCCACCAGCCGTTGCCAAAGCGGCGCACGCCGTCAATAACGACAATTTCTCTGTCCCGCGCGAGCTTATAGTGCTGCAACCCGTCGTCGGTCACAATCATCTGCAGATCGTGCGCGCTGAGCAATGCTTTTACCGCGTCGCTGCGTAGCGGAGCGACAGCGACCGGGGCACCGGTACGCTGATGGATCAACACCGGTTCATCACCCGCCAGCGCCGTACTGGTTCTGTCGTCCAACACCAGCGGATAGCGGTCGGCTTTACCGCCGTAGCCGCGAGACACGACGCCAACGCGAATACCGCGCTGCTGCAGCTGCTCCACCAGCCAGATCACCACCGGCGTTTTGCCATTGCCGCCGGCGGTCAGGTTACCAACCACCACCACCGGCACCGGCGCGCGCCAGGCTTTTTGCCACCCCAGCTGATAGCTGAGGCGAATCACCCCGCTCACCAGGCCATACAGCCAGGAGAGCGGCAGCAGCAGGCGCCACAGCGGCGATTCCCCGGACCAGATGCGCGCGATCATTCGCCGAATTGCATCTTATGCAGCTGGGCGTACACGCCCTTATGCTCCAGCAGGTCATGGTGCGTTCCGCGCTCCACGATCCGCCCGTCTTCAACCACCACGATTTCATCAGCCTGCTCAATGGTCGACAGACGGTGAGCGATAACCAGCGAGGTACGGTTTTTCTGCAGCTCATCCAGCGCCGCCTGAATGGCACGCTCAGACTCGGTATCCAGCGCCGAGGTGGCTTCATCAAGGATCAGGATCGGGCTGTTACGCAGCAGCGCGCGGGCAATAGCAATACGCTGGCGCTGGCCGCCGGACAGCATCACGCCATTCTCGCCGATGATGGTATCCAGACCATTATCCATCTTGTTGATGAAATCCATGGCGTAGGCCATGCGCGCGGCCTCTTCAATCTGCTCGCGGCTGTACTCTTCGGTACGGGCATAGGCGATATTGTTGGCGACGGTATCGTTGAACAGATGCACGTTTTGCGAAACCAGCGCCACCTGGTCGCGCAGCGAGCTCAGCTTGTACTCGCGCAGGTCGTGGCCATCCAGCAGGATCTGCCCCTCGTCGACATCGTAGAAGCGGGTGATCAGGCTGGCAATGGTCGATTTACCCGACCCTGAGCGCCCCACCAGCGCCACGGTTTTCCCTTCCGGGATATCGAGATTGATATTGCGCAGCGCGGCCACTTCGCGACCCGGGTAGGTAAAGGTGACGTTCTCGAACTTGAGATTGCCTTTCGCCCGCTCAATGACCCGCGTACCTTCGTCTTTTTCCTGCTCGGAATCGAGGATCGCAAACAGCGTCTGGCACGCCGCCATCCCGCGCTGGAACTGGGCATTGACGTTGGTCAGCGACTTCAGCGGACGCATCAGCGCAATCATCGAGGAGAAGACCACGGTAATGGTCCCGGCGGTCAGGGTGTCCATCACGCTCGGGAAGCTGGCGGCATACAGGACAAAGGCCAGCGCCAGGGAGGCGATAAGCTGAATGATCGGGTCGGAGATAGACGAGGCGGAAACCATCTTCATCCCCTGCAGACGCATTTTATTGCTGACTTTATCAAAACGTTTGGTTTCCACTTCCTGGCCGCCAAACATCAGCACCTCTTTGTGCCCTTTCAGCATCTGCTCGGCGCTGGTGGTGACCTGCCCCATCGTGTTCTGCATATTCTTACTGATATTGCGAAAACGCTTGGAGACCACGCGGATCGCCACCGACACAATCGGCGCCAGTACGATCAGGATCAGCGACAGCTGCCAGCTGTAATAGAACATCATCACGAACAGACCGATAATCGATGCCCCTTCGCGGACCACGGTGATCAGCGCGCTGGAAGAGGAGGAGGCGACCTGCTCAGAATCATAGGTGATGCGTGACAGCAGCGTTCCGGTAGACTGCTTGTCAAAGAAGGCCACCGGCATACCCATCATGTGGCCGAACAGGCGACGACGCATGGTCATCACCACTTTGCCGGAAACCCAGGAAATACAATAGCTCGAGATGTAGCTGGTGATCCCACGCAGCACCATCAGGCCGATAACCACCAGCGGCATCCATAGCAGCACTGAGCGATCCGTTTTACCAAAACCATCATCCAATAACGGTTTAAGAAGCGATAACATGAAGGTGTCACTGCCCGCGTTAAGCACCAACGCCACCGCCGCTACGATTAGCCCGGCTTTAAACGGCGCGATAATCGGCCAAAGTCGGCGGAAGGTCTGCCACGTGGAGAGATCTTTATCGTTCTGCATTCAATAAACCAGCTTGTGTTGAAATAGCCGCATATTCTACCCGTTATCGGCGGGCGCGCCAAACCACTGATGATACCAACGCGGTAAAACTTGATCCCGTAAGCTATGGATTTGCCACCCTTCTGCGGAAAAAACCACCGTTATCTGCCCCTGCTGCGGCGTGGCGAACCAGCGATAACCCCGCTGGCGGTAGCGCTGAACCACCTTGTACGAGGGCATCCGCCACGCATTGTAGCGCGAAGCGGAGGCCAGCGCGGCCGCGCCATCCACCCGGCGGACCAGCAGCGCGCTGGAGGAGGTATTGCTGCCGTGGTGGGGAACCTGAATAAGTGTAGACGTCAGATGCCGCCAGTAACGGCTGATCATCGCCTGCTCCGCCTGACGTTCTATATCGCCGGTGAGCAGGATGCTGGAGCGACCATCATCGATCCGCACCACACAGGAATGATTGTTACCCTTTGCCGTGCTGCCCGGTAGCGGCCACAGGGCCTGGAAGTTGAGTCCCTGCCATTGCCAGCGCTCACCGCGATGACACGGCAGATGATGCGCCCAGCCTAACGGGCTGCGCACCCACGCCTGCGGCCATGCCTGCAGCACTGAATCAAGGCCGCCGCGATGATCCAGATGTTCATGGCTCAGCATAATCCCTTGCAGCTGCAGATGGTGCCAGCGCAGCCACGGGATAATCACCTGTTGACCGCTATCACCCTGCGGCCAAGCCGGCCCGGTATCGTAAAGCAATGCCTTACCGTGACGCTCGATCACCATCGCCAGCCCCTGTCCGACATCCAGCATCGTCACCCGCCATTCGTCCGCAGGCGGTTGTCGGCTGAATGGCCGCGTCAGTAAAAACAGCACGCTGAGACACAGCGCCGGTGAATGCCGCCAGCTCTGAAAACGCCAGCCCATCACCAACAGCCACGGCAGGATACTGATCCACAGCCAGCGAGTATCCAGCATCAACCAGCCGTCCGGTAAACGTCGTAATCCCCAAAACAGTAGCGCCAGCACGCGATCGGCCGCCAGCCAGAGTAGCGACTCCACTAACTCCGGCCCCGAGAGATGCACCAGCATCGCGGTCAGAATAAGCGGCACCGCCAACAGGGTGACTAACGGTACCGCCAGCAAATTAGCCGCCATCGACGTCAGGCTTATGCCATGGAATAGCAACAACTGCAGCGGCAGCAGCAGCAGCGTCACGCCAGCCTGCAAATGAACAAGAGCAATTATGGTCTTCCACGGCCAGCGCCAGCGGCCGGCAGGCAACGGGAGCCACTGGAACCAGAAGATCAGCCCCGCCACGGCGAAGGCAGATAGCCACAGGCTTTGCGACAGGACCGCCAGCGGGTCGGCAACCAGTATCGCTCCCAGACAGCAGAGCCACACCTGCCACGCCGTCCAGCGTTGACCCGACAAACGTAAAGCACAACAGACCGCAAGCCCTAAGCAAGTGCGCAGGGCCGGCGGCTGCATACCGGTCAGCCAGGCATAGCCGACGGCGCCCGCCAGCCCGGCGACAAGGGGCAACCGCCAGCCAATCCAGCGGCCCGGGAGAATATACTGCACGCCGCGCAGCAACAGCATGATAAGAGAAGCCGCGAGAGCGATATGCAGACCCGAGATAGCCATCAGATGGGAAGTGCCCGTGTTCTGCATCAGGACCTTTATCTCCGTCGGCAGAGACAGCCGCTCCCCCATTCCTAATCCCAACATCACCGCGCGCCAGGGATAAGTCTGCAGTCGCCGGGTCAGCGACGTCAGATAGCGGGCGCGCAGACTGCAGCGGGCATCCAGCGCGGAAGCGGCGACGATCCCTCCGCTCAGCGGTCGGTGCTGCGCCAGCGCATAGCGCTGGCTGTCGAAGCCCCCGTCATTGAGCTGCCCGTGCACCGGGCGCAGGCGCAGCGTCATCAGCCAGTGTTGACCCGCACAGGCTGGCGCAGGTGCAAGTTCCCCGTACAGCGTTACGCCTACCGGGGGAAACAGATAGCGGCCCCGCAGGCGCACCATCTGTCCTCGGTGCAAGGTCTGGCCATCCGTCTCGCTAAGGATCACTTCCGCTTGCCGGATGGCGCCGGTAAGGTGCCGGGTCGGCCACAGCGCCTGATGCGCGCTCAATACTCCCCAGACCACCAGCAGAAGCGTCATCGCCACTCCGGCGACGGCCCTTCCATGCAGACGAATCAGCGCCAGCGCCAGTGCGCTCGCGCCCGCCAGACTGCACAGGCCCGGCAAAACGGGTAGCCAGAGAAGCGGCAGCATTGCAATGATGGCGCATCCGGCAAGCCATGGTAGACGCATAAACACCTCCCTGTGAGTGGGCAGTGTTACGCAAAGCGGTGCTGGCGTCCTGGCGGCGAATTCAGGCTTGCGCGGCGCATTCCAGACAATCGCCTCGCTTGCAGCCGGGCACGCTTTTTTTGTGAGGATGGCCGTAAATGGCGGGCACAAAAAAAGCACCCGAAGGTGCTTTCTTTATCGTCAGGCAGGCTGCACGTCGTGCAACTCACCCTTCATAAATATTGGCGCGGTCACGTAATTCTTTCCCGGGCTTAAAGTGCGGAACGTACTTACCTTCCAGTTCGACTTTATCACCAGTTTTCGGGTTACGTCCGGTGCGAGGTGCTCGATAGTGCAGAGAAAAGCTGCCGAAACCGCGGATTTCAATGCGCTCACCTTGAGCAAGCGTTGAGGCCATATGTTCCAGCATTTCTTTAACAGCATCTTCCACCGCTTTCGCCGGAATGTGAGATTGCTGGCTGGCAAGTCTTTCAATCAATTCTGACTTGGTCATTATTCCTCCGGTTTCCTTCAAGGCAAAAATTAGCTAACAGCTTAAACAAGGGCGGCCGTAGCCGCCCTTTGTGCTTGATTACAGGACGAATCCTGCAATCTGTCAAGTAAACTCGTCGCTATTCAGGTTGTTATTACCTGAATGACAAAGATTACTCGCCTTTCGCTGCTTTGAACGCTTCAGCCATAGCGTTGTTGGAGAAGTTCGCGTCTTCCTGCTTGTTCACGGTAGCGATAGCGTCTTTTTCTTCCGCTTCGTCTTTCGCACGTACAGACAGGCTCACTACGCGGTTCTTACGATCCACGCCGGTGAATTTCGCTTCAACTTCGTCGCCAACGCTCAGAACCAGAGTTGCGTCTTCAACGCGGTCACGGGATGCTTCAGAAGCACGCAGGTAACCTTCTACGCCGTCAGCCAGTTCTACGGTTGCGCCTTTAGCGTCAACTGCAGTCACTTTACCAACAACGATAGCGCCTTTCTTGTTCAGAGCAACGTAGTTGTTGAACGGATCTTCCGCGAGCTGTTTAACGCCCAGGGAGATACGCTCACGCTCTGCGTCAACCTGCAGAACAACTGCTGCGATTTCGTCGCCTTTTTTGTATTCACGAACTGCTTCTTCGCCTGCAACGTTCCAGGAGATGTCAGACAGGTGAACCAGGCCGTCGATGCCGCCGTCCAGGCCGATGAAGATACCGAAGTCAGTGATAGACTTGATTTTACCTTCAACACGGTCGCCCTTGTTGTGGGTTTCCGCGAACTGCTGCCATGGGTTAGATTTGCACTGCTTCAGACCCAGGGAGATACGACGACGCTCTTCGTCGATATCCAGAACCATTACTTCCACAACGTCGCCAACGTTAACAACTTTGGACGGGTGGATGTTTTTGTTGGTCCAATCCATTTCGGAAACGTGAACCAGGCCTTCAACGCCCTCTTCGATTTCAACGAAGCAGCCGTAGTCGGTCAGGTTGGTCACGCGACCAGTCAGTTTGGTACCTTCCGGATAACGTTTAGCGATAGCTACCCACGGATCTTCGCCCAGCTGTTTCAGGCCCAGGGATACACGGGTACGCTCGCGGTCGAACTTCAGCACTTTAACAGTGATTTCGTCGCCAACGTTTACGATTTCGCTCGGATGCTTAACGCGTTTCCAGGCCATATCGGTGATGTGCAGCAGGCCGTCAACGCCGCCCAGATCAACGAATGCACCGTAGTCAGTGAGGTTCTTAACGATACCTTTGACTTCCATGCCTTCCTGCAGGTTTTCCAGCAGCTGATCGCGCTCTGCGCTGTTTTCGGATTCGATAACGGCACGACGAGAAACAACAACGTTGTTACGCTTCTGGTCCAGCTTGATGACTTTGAACTCAAGCTCTTTGCCTTCCAGGTGCAGCGTGTCGCGCACCGGACGAACGTCTACCAGGGAACCCGGCAGGAACGCACGAATACCGTTCAGCTCAACAGTGAAGCCACCTTTAACTTTGCCGTTGATAACACCGGTAACAGTTTCAGCGTCTTCGTAAGCTTTTTCCAGCGTGATCCAAGCTTCGTGACGTTTAGCTTTCTCACGGGACAGCAGAGTTTCACCGAAGCCGTCTTCTACTGCATCCAGAGCAACGTCAACTTCGTCACCAACCTGGATTTCCAGCTCGCCCTGGGCGTTTTTGAACTGCTCAGCCGGGATGGCGGACTCAGATTTCAGACCGGCGTCAACCAGTACTACGTCTTTGTCGATAGCAACAACAACACCACGAACGATGGAACCCGGGCGGGTTTCGATTTCTTTTAAGGATTCTTCAAACAGTTGAGCAAAAGATTCAGTCATGTTTAATCTTCAGGTTAATATTAACGTCCACCTGGCTCCGTGCCGGATGGGGTTGTTTCACATACCCGCCGACCATCCATTGCCGCGGGGTACTGCTATAATTCGGAGGCTTCGGCGCGTTACCGGTTAAGGCCTACGCAACGGCCAATTTTTCGCGCGCATATTGTAGCGCTTTTTCAATCACTTGCTCAATGTTTAGTTCGGTTGAATCGAGAACTAATGCATCGGCAGCCGGGAGAAGCGGCGCCACGGCGCGATTTCGGTCGCGATCGTCACGCTCTTTTATCTCGGACAAAAGACGTTCAAAGTTAACATCAAAGCCCTTTTCCTGCAACTGCCGCATGCGGCGATGCGCCCGCTCATCGGCCGAGGCATCGAGGAAAATTTTCACCGGCGCGTCCGGGAAAACTACCGTTCCCATATCGCGACCGTCGGCGATAAGCCCCGGCAGTTCGCGGAAGGCGCGCTGGCGGCGCAGCAGCGCTTCGCGAACGCGCGGAAAAGCCGCCACTTTCGAGGCCGCGTTCGCGACCTCCTGAGTGCGAATTTCGCTACTGACATCTTCCCCTTCCAGCACCACTTCCAGGTTGCCGTCAGTAGAAATAAAACGCACGTCAAGATGGGCAGCCAGGGGCACCAGCGCCTCTTCGGACTCCACGTCGACATGATGATGCAGCGCCGCCAGCGCCAGAACGCGGTAGATCGCGCCTGAATCTAACAGATGCCAGCCCAGCGCTTCCGCCATTGCCTTGCACAACGTACCTTTACCCGCACCGCCAGGCCCATCAATGGTGATTACCGGAATATTCGCCGTCATCTTTTTCTCCTTCAGCAAGGCGCATGGAATATAAACGCCGCGCATTATACGCATCAATACGCCGGAAAGTGAGCATTGCTTGTAAATTACGGACTACAGGAAATGAAAAGCAGAAGTTTTGCGCAATTATAGCTGGCTGACAGGACATCAGCCCGCGGGATGACAAAGTTTTACTCAGGCGAGGGTACTGATCCGCGCCAGCTGCTCAAAGTAGTCAGGGAACGTTTTGGCCGTACATTTGGGATCAAGGATGGTCACCGGCGTATCAGACAGCGCTACCAGCGAGAAGCACATCGCCATCCGGTGGTCGTTATAGGTGCCGATTTCTGCGTACTTCAACTTTGCCGGCGGGGTGATGCGGATATAATCTTCCCCCTCTTCCACCTCGGCGCCCACTTTACGCAGCTCGGTCGCCATGGCGAACAGACGGTCCGTCTCCTTGACCCGCCAGTTGTAGATATTGCGCAGGGTAGTGGTCCCTTGCGCGAACAGCGCGGCGGTGGCGATGGTCATCGCGGCGTCCGGGATATGGTTCATATCCATATCGACCGCCTTGAGCTCGCCGTGGGTGCAGGCGATGAAATCGTCGCCCCAGGTGACGGTGGCGCCCATTTTCTCCAGTACGTCGGCGAAACGAATGTCGCCCTGTACGCTGTTGCGGCCGATACCGGTGACTTTTACCGTGCCGCCCTTAATGGCGCCAGCGGCGAGGAAATACGAGGCCGAGGAAGCATCGCCTTCCACCAGGTAATCTCCCGGCGACTGATACTGCTGCTTGCCGCGCACCACAAATCGCTGATAAGACTGATTGTCCACCTCAACGCCGAAGGTTTTCATCAGGTGCAGCGTAATGTCGATATAGGGTTTCGACACCAGATCGCCCTTAATGACGATGACGGTATCCTGCGGCGCCAGCGGCGCGGTCATCAGCAGCGCGGTCAGGAACTGGCTGGAGACGCTGCCGTCAACCTCGACGTTGCCGCCCTGAAAACCGCCGCGCAGGCGCAGCGGTGGATAATTTTCCTGCTCCAGATAGTCGATCTGAGCGCCGCCCTGACGCAGGGCATCCACCAGATGGCCGATCGGACGCTCTTTCATCCGCGGTTCGCCGGTCAGCACGATATCGTTGCTGCCAAGGCACAGGGCCGCCGCCAGCGGACGCATCGCGGTACCGGCGTTGCCAAGGAACAGCTCCAGCGCCGCGGCAGAGCGCAACGGGCCGCCGTTGCCGATCACTTCGCAGCGGGTGCGGTCGGCAGACAGGGTATATTGAACCCCCAGCGCACTCAGGGCATTCAGCATATGGCGCACATCGTCGCTGTCCAGCAGGTTGGTCAGCACCGTCGTGCCGCGGGCCAGGGCAGCCAGCAGCAGCGCGCGGTTGGAGACGCTTTTCGAACCTGGCAGGTTCACGGTGCCCTCTACGCGTGCGATGGGTTGTAACGTCAGGGATTCCATCAAACTTCACTCTCAAACAAACAGAATAAAAACCCCGCAGACAGGCCGCGGGGAGGAAGAAAGAAACAGGCGATTAACCGTGGCGGCGTTCGAAGTCCAGCATAAAGTCGGTTAACGCCTTCACGCCGTCCAGCGGCATGGCGTTGTAGATGGAAGCACGCATGCCGCCCACCACCCGGTGGCCCTTCAGCGCGTGCAGCCCGGCAGCAAACGACTCTTCGAGGAACAGTTTGTCCAGGGCGCTGTCCGCCAGCTGGAACGGTACGTTCATACGCGAACGGTTGGCCTGCGCCACATCGTTACGATAGAAGCCGCTGTTATCGATCACGCCGTAGAGCAGTTCGGCTTTCTGCTGGTTGATTTTATCCATCGCGGCAACCCCGCCCTGCTGTTTCAGCCACTTAAACACCAGTCCAGCCAGATACCATGCGAACGTCGGCGGTGTGTTAAACATCGAGTCATTCTCGCTTAACACGGTGTAGTCAAGAATTGATGGGCAGGCCACGCTGGCTTTGCCCAGCAGATCTTCACGCACGATGACCAGCGTCAGCCCAGCCGGACCGATATTCTTCTGCGCGCCGGCGTAGATTACGCCGAAGCGGTTGACGTCAATTTCGCGGGAAAGAATGGTGGAGGAGAAATCGGCGGTCACGATGACGTCGTCGCCGAAGTTCGGCGTCTCATCAATCGCGATACCATCAATGGTTTCGTTCGGGCAGTAGTGCAGATAGGCCGCCCCCGGGGTCAGCTGCCACTCGCTCATCGGCTTCACAGCGCGCTTGCCGTCGACGGTGATTTTCGCGTCGATAACGTTCGGCGTGCAGTATTTCTTCGCCTCTTTGACCGCGCTGGCCGCCCAGTAGCCGGCGTCCACATAGTCAGCGACCTTTTTATCGCCGAGGATGTTCAGCGGGATCCCGGCGAACTGGCCGCGGCCGCCGCCGTGGCAGAATAAAACTTTATAGTTGGAAGGGATGTTCAGCAGAGCGCGGAAGTCCTGTTCTGCCGCTTCTGCCACCTGGATAAACTCCTTACCACGGTGACTGATCTCCATGACCGACGTCCCCAGACCGTGCCAGTCGCACAGTTCCTGCTGCGCCAGTTTGAGTACTTCCGCCGGCAGCATTGCCGGGCCCGAACTGAAGTTATAGACCTGAGCCATTTCCCCTCACCACGTTGCTATGTTGTTTTGCCCGCGAACCGCCGCGGGCATAAGTTATTCCTGTGGCTATCGGTTTTATCATTCAGTGACACGGTCCGCAATGGCTAAAACTCGCCGACGGTAAAACGCGGCCGCCGTCACACAACAGAATCTATCGGCTTGACGTAATAAAACCGACATATTTGCTGTCAGGTAAGCCGTTTCGCCCGGCTGGCCTTCGACCATTCTGCATTTGCGCAGCGCGGACATATTCGTTTTTCTCCCGCCTGCATCGCCATTACGATGCTGCAGCGCACGCAGGCATAGATCCCCTCTTGCGGAATGGTGGTATAGCGTGTGGTACAATGCGCTGGAAGGATCGATAATCCGGCCCTCACCTCTTCATCGGGATAATAAAACACGCTGATCTGCCCGTTGGTTTCGAGGATTGCCAGCCGGACCTGGCCAAGCTGCTCGACGCTGTTGACCCGCAGCTCCATAAAAAATTCGAATTCGGTCATGTTTTCCGCATGCAGCTTCTCCCAGGCCAACTGTCCCTCTTCCACCACTACGATAGGTTTCCCCTCCAGTAGATCCTCCAGCTTTTCGCTATGCCCCATCAGCCACATAATGCCGCGATACAGTAGCGCCAGCGTAACGAAGACCACCAGCACCGGCAGCAGCGGCACATCGTCATAAAACGCCACGTCACCCGCCGCCGAGCCGAGGGTCAAAATAATCAGCACCTCGAACAGCGACATCTGCCGCACGCCGCGCCGTCCGGTAATCTTGAGGAAAATAAAGACCAGAACGAAGGTATAGAGGCTGCGCAACGCCACCTCCGCCAGGAATTCCACCGGTACTTTATCGAGCGCCATCCGCTGCCAGTCAAAGGCTTTCATTTTCCATCTCCCTGTGTATTAAAGATGCCTCTAAGCATAGCCAGATGATGGAGATAGCACCTGTCAGATAAAAGCCGTATCATTGCGCGCTTTCCGTACGACAAAAGTGATCGCCATGACCCAAACGTTTATTCCCGGCAAAGATGCCGCCCTGGAAGATTCCATCGCTCGCTTCCAGCAGAAATTGCTCGACCTCGGATTTGATATCGAAGAGGCCTCGTGGCTGAACCCGGTGCCGCACGTGTGGTCCGTTCACATTCGCGATAAAGCGTGCGCGCTGTGCTTTACCAATGGTAAAGGCGCCACCAAAAAGGCAGCCCTGGCCTCCGCGCTGGGCGAATATTTCGAACGTCTGTCCACTAACTATTTCTTCGCCGACTTCTGGTTAGGCGACACAATCGCTAACGGCCCGTTTGTTCACTACCCGAACGAAAAGTGGTTCCCGCTGACTGAGGATGATGAAGTCCCGGAAGGTCTGCTGGATGCCCGCCTGCGCGCGTTCTACGATCCTGACGATCAGTTAACGGCCAGTATGCTGGTGGATCTGCAGTCAGGTAACGATGAGCGCGGCGTGTGCGGTCTGCCTTTTACCCGCCAGTCCGACGGCGAAACCGTCTATATTCCGATGAATATTGTCGGTAACCTGTACGTCTCCAACGGCATGTCCGCCGGTAACACCCGCAACGAAGCGCGGGTACAGGGTCTGTCAGAGGTCTTTGAACGTCACATTAAAAACCGCATCATCGCTGAAAGCATCAGCCTGCCGGAGATCCCGGCGGAAGTCATGGCGCGCTATCCGGGCGTCGTGGAGTCGATCGCCAAACTGGAAGCTGAAGGTTTCCCGATCTTTGCCTATGATGGCTCGCTGGGCGGCAAATATCCGGTTATCTGCGTCGTGCTGTTTAACCCGGCTAACGGCACCTGCTTCGCCTCCTTCGGCGCCCACCCGGACTTTGGCGTGGCGCTGGAGCGAACCGTCACCGAACTGCTGCAGGGCCGCAGCCTGAAAGACCTCGACGTCTTCACGCCGCCAACCTTCGATGACGAAGAGGTCGCCGAGCACGCGAACCTCGAAACCCACTTTATCGACTCCAGCGGCCTGATCTCCTGGGATATGTTCAAGCAGGACGCCGACTATCCATTCGTTGACTGGAGCTTCTCTGGTACTACCGAAGAAGAGTTCGCCACCCTGATGGCCATCTTCAAGGCCGAAGATAAAGAAGTGTACATCGCCGACTACGAGCACCTGGGCGTTTACGCCTGCCGTATCATCGTCCCGGGGATGTCGGACATATACCCGGCGGAAGACCTGTGGCTGGCGAACAACAGCATGGGCGCTCATCTGCGGGACACCATTCTGTCCCTGCCGGGCAGCGAGTGGGATAAAGAAGATTACCTGGCGCTGATCGAGCAGATGGACGATGAAGGTCTGGATGATTTCACCCGCGTTCGCGAACTGCTGGGGCTCGCCACCGGAAAAGACAACGGCTGGTATACCCTGCGCGTCGGCGAGCTGAAAGCGATGCTGGCCCTGGCCGGCGGCGATCTGGAACAGGCGCTGATCTGGACCGAGTGGACCATGGAATTTAATGCTTCGGTCTTCAGCGCGGAGCGCGCGAACTACTATCGCTGTCTGCAAACCCTGCTGCTGCTGAGCCAGGAAGAAGAGCGTCAGCCGCTGCAGTACCTGAACGCCTTCATCCGTATGTACGGCGCCGACGCGGTCGAAGCCGCCAGCGCGGCGCTGAGCGGGGAAGCGCCGTTCTATGGTCTCCAGGCGGTCGATAGCGATCTGCAGGCCTTCCCGGCCCATCAGTCGCTGCTGAAAGCCTATGAAAAACTGCAGCGGGCGAAAGCGGCGTTTTGGGCAAAATAAGCCCAGCTTGCGCCATCGTTAATGCTTACAACGGAGCCCTCAGCGGCTCCGTTATTTAACCCTGAGAAAGCGCCTCCTATAATTTGTAGGTGTAAAGTTAATCAATGTTAAATAACGCCATTTCATCATTTATCAATTGTTAAATTTAATAAAAATACTCCATTTTAATTAACTCAAAAATGGGGGTAAAAAAGAAAAAATTCAACATTATTTATAAAATTTAAAAATTATTTTCTCTATACATTTCATCAAGTTACTGATAATTTCAATAAAAACCACACACTAAAAAGGCATATAGTTCCGGTGAGATATGATCTATATCAATTTCCATTCTATAATGCTTTGTTAGTATCTCACCGCCAACTTATATAAAGAGAGAGTTAGTGTGAAAGCTGACAACCCTTTTGATCTTTTGCTCCCTGCCGCGATGGCGAAAGTCGCCGAAGAAGCAGGTGTCTATAAAGCAACGAAGCATCCGATGAAGACGTTTTATCTGGCGATCACCGCTGGCGTTTTCATCTCCATCGCTTTCGTATTCTATATCACCGCGACCACCGGCACTGCCGCGATGCCTTATGGGATTGCCAAACTTATCGGTGGGATCTGTTTTTCTCTGGGTCTGATTCTGTGCGTTATCTGCGGCGCTGACCTCTTTACCTCTACGGTACTGATCGTGGTGGCCAAAGCCAGCGGTCGAATTACCTGGGGGCAACTGGCAAAAAACTGGCTCAACGTCTATTTTGGTAACCTGGTGGGCGCGCTGCTGTTTGTGCTGCTGATGTGGTTATCAGGCGAATATATGACTGCCAACGGCGGCTGGGGGCTAAACGTTCTGCAGACCGCCGACCACAAAATGCACCATACTTTTGTGGAGGCCGTGAGCCTGGGTATCCTCGCTAACCTGATGGTTTGTCTCGCCGTATGGATGAGCTATTCCGGTCGTAGCCTGATGGATAAAGCGATGATCATGGTCCTGCCGGTAGCGATGTTCGTTGCCAGCGGCTTTGAGCACAGCATCGCCAACATGTTTATGATCCCGATGGGTATCGTAATCCGCAACTTTGCAAGCCCGGAATTCTGGACCGCCATCGGTTCGACTCCGGAAAGTTTCTCTCACTTGACCGTTATGAACTTCATCACTGATAACCTGATTCCGGTAACTATCGGGAACATTATCGGCGGGGGTCTGCTGGTCGGGTTGACATACTGGGTCATTTACCTGCGTGGCAACGACCATCACTAAGGGTTGTTTCAGGCAGTAAATAAAAAATCCACTTAAGAAGGTAGGTGTTACATGTCCGAGCTTAATGAAAAGTTAGCCACAGCCTGGGAAGGTTTTGCGAAAGGTGACTGGCAGAATGAAGTCAACGTCCGTGACTTTATTCAGAAAAACTACACCCCATATGAAGGCGACGAATCCTTCCTGGCTGGCGCGACTGAAGCGACCACCAAGCTGTGGGACACCGTAATGGAAGGTGTAAAACAGGAAAACCGCACTCACGCGCCTGTTGATTTTGACACTGCCCTGGCTTCCACCATCACCTCTCACGACGCGGGCTATATTGAGAAAGGTCTGGAAAAAATCGTTGGTCTGCAGACCGAAGCGCCGCTGAAACGTGCGATCATCCCGTTCGGTGGTATCAAAATGGTTGAAGGTTCCTGCAAAGCGTATAATCGCGAGCTGGACCCGATGCTGAAAAAAATCTTCACAGAGTACCGTAAAACTCACAACCAGGGCGTTTTCGACGTCTATACCCCGGACATCCTGCGCTGCCGTAAATCCGGCGTGCTGACGGGTCTGCCGGATGCTTACGGTCGTGGTCGTATCATCGGTGACTACCGTCGCGTTGCGCTGTACGGTATCGACTTCCTGATGAAAGACAAATTCGCCCAGTTCAACTCTCTGCAAGCGAAACTGGAAAGCGGCGAAGACCTGGAAGCGACCATCCGTCTGCGTGAAGAAATCGCTGAACAACACCGCGCACTGGGCCAGATCAAAGAGATGGCCGCTAAATATGGCTATGACATCTCCGGTCCGGCGACCACCGCTCAGGAAGCGATTCAGTGGACCTACTTCGGTTACCTGGCTGCCGTGAAATCTCAGAACGGCGCGGCAATGTCCTTCGGTCGTACCTCCAGCTTCCTGGATATCTACATCGAGCGTGACCTGCAGGCGGGTAAAATCACCGAGCAAGACGCGCAGGAAATGGTTGACCACCTGGTCATGAAACTGCGTATGGTTCGCTTCCTGCGTACCCCGGAATATGATGAACTGTTCTCCGGCGACCCGATTTGGGCAACGGAATCCATCGGCGGTATGGGCGTTGACGGCCGTACTCTGGTGACCAAAAACAGCTTCCGCTTCCTGAACACCCTGTACACCATGGGGCCGTCTCCGGAGCCGAACATTACTATCCTGTGGTCTGAAAAACTGCCGCTGAGCTTCAAGAAATTCGCCGCTAAAGTGTCCATCGATACCTCTTCTCTGCAGTATGAGAACGATGACCTGATGCGTCCGGACTTCAACAACGACGACTACGCTATCGCATGCTGCGTAAGCCCGATGGTTGTTGGTAAGCAAATGCAGTTCTTCGGCGCTCGCGCTAACCTCGCGAAAACCATGCTGTACGCTATCAACGGCGGCGTGGATGAAAAACTGAAAATGCAGGTTGGTCCGAAATCTGAACCGATCAAAGGCGACGTCCTGAACTTCGACGAAGTAATGGATCGCATGGATCACTTCATGGACTGGCTGGCTAAACAGTACGTCACCGCGCTGAACATCATCCACTACATGCACGACAAGTACAGCTACGAAGCCTCTCTGATGGCGCTGCACGACCGTGACGTTATCCGCACCATGGCGTGTGGTATCGCTGGTCTGTCCGTTGCTGCTGACTCCCTGTCTGCTATCAAATATGCGAAAGTTAAACCGATTCGTGACGAAGACGGTCTGGCTGTTGACTTCGAAATCGAAGGCGAATACCCGCAGTTTGGTAACAACGACCCTCGCGTCGATGACATGGCCGTTGACCTGGTTGAACGTTTCATGAAGAAAATTCAGAAACTGCACACCTACCGCAACGCTATCCCGACTCAGTCTGTTCTGACCATCACCTCTAACGTGGTGTACGGTAAGAAAACCGGTAACACCCCAGACGGTCGTCGCGCTGGCGCGCCGTTCGGTCCAGGTGCTAACCCGATGCACGGCCGTGACCAGAAAGGCGCAGTAGCCTCTCTGACCTCCGTCGCTAAACTGCCGTTTGCTTACGCGAAAGATGGTATCTCTTATACCTTCTCTATCGTGCCGAACGCGCTGGGTAAAGACGACGAAGTTCGTAAGACCAACCTGGCAGGTCTGATGGATGGTTACTTCCATCACGAAGCGTCCATCGAAGGTGGTCAGCACCTGAACGTGAACGTCATGAACCGCGAAATGCTGCTCGACGCGATGGACAATCCGGAAAAATATCCGCAACTGACCATCCGCGTATCTGGCTACGCCGTACGTTTTAACTCCCTGACCAAAGAACAGCAGCAGGATGTTATTACCCGTACCTTCACTCAGACCATGTAATTCCCTGTCTGACTGAAAAGGCGTACAATAAAGGCCCCACATCAGTGGGGCCTTTTTAACAAGCATTCCCCGCCCCAGCCTGCTTTGCCAGTTATCTATACTTTGGGTACCTGTCAAAACAGACTCGACGCAGCCGCTGAGCTGCGCACCAACACGGCCCCGGATGGGCCACATCTGGAGAAAACACCGCAATGTCAGTTATTGGTCGCATTCACTCCTTTGAATCCTGTGGCACCGTTGATGGCCCGGGCATCCGCTTTATTACCTTTTTCCAGGGCTGCCTGATGCGCTGCCTGTACTGCCATAACCGTGACACCTGGGATACCCACGGCGGCAAAGAAATCACCGTTGAAGAATTAATGAAAGAGGTGGTGACCTATCGTCACTTTATGAATGCTTCCGGCGGCGGCGTCACCGCCTCGGGCGGTGAGGCGATCCTGCAGGCGGAGTTTGTTCGCGACTGGTTCCGCGCGTGTAAGAAAGAAGGCATCCACACCTGCCTGGATACCAACGGCTTCGTACGTCGCTACGATCCGGTTATCGACGAGCTGCTGGAGGTAACAGACCTGGTGATGCTGGATCTCAAGCAGATGAACGATGAGATTCACCAGAACCTGGTGGGCGTCTCTAACCATCGTACGCTGGAATTCGCCCAGTATCTGGCGAAGAAGAATATCAATGTCTGGATCCGCTACGTGGTGGTTCCCGGCTGGTCAGACGATGATGATTCCGCGCACCGCCTGGGCGAATTTACCCGCGATATGGGCAATGTCGAAAAAATCGAGCTGCTGCCCTACCATGAGCTGGGTAAACACAAATGGGTAGCGATGGGCGAAGAGTACAAGCTGGACGGCGTCCATCCGCCGAAGAAAGAGACCATGGAGCGGGTAAAAGGCATCCTTGAGCAGTATGGTCACAAAGTAATGTACTAATCCCGCCCGGGCCGGTGATGCGCTTATGCCGGCCTGCAACGGCGTGGGAAGCTGTGTCCGCCCCGCCGTTTCATTCTCATGAAAAACGACTTGTCCTCTTTGCGGCAGTAAGCCTATGCGATTGCAGCAGATGACGCGCAGCATGCGCTGCGCGTTGCAGGGTCAGGCGTGCGCCACCGGCGTCGGATGATGCCCGGCTTTGCGCAACAGGGTCAGCAGATAGATAAACGACACGCTGGCGATCATGATAAACAGCAGGTTGTCTGAGAAGTTCTGCATCAGCATCGCCGTCAGGGTCGGGCCCAGCAGGCTGCCGATGGTATAGCTCATCAGCAGCGCCTGATTCATCGCCACCAGCTGATGGTGCTCCACTTTTTCACAGGCCCAGGCCATCGCCACCGGATACAGCGTGAAACCAGATGCCCCAAGCACAAACAGCGCCGGGGCCATTGCCGCCTGACTAAGCATCGCCAGACATCCCAGAATGACCACAAAGACCTGTACCCGCAGCACCAGCAGGCGACCGTAGCGGTCTGCCAGGCGCCCTACCGGCCACTGGCCGAGGATCCCCGCACTCACCATCACCGCCATCCAGAAGCCGATGCCGGAGTCGCTGACGCCCTGATGGTTCAGCCACAGCGGCATCAGGCCATACAGCGAGCCGAGGACAATCCCCGAAATAATACAGCCATTGACCCCGTGGCGCGCCTGGCGTAGCTTCAGCATCGGCCAGATACGTACCGTTTCATGCGGCTCTTCTGCCTGCCCCATAATGCGGGTAAACAGCAACGGCAGGATCGCCGCCAGCGCCAGGCCGGTCACCCACGGCAGGACGCTCATTAAATCGGTGGGTAATTTACTGACCATCAGCTGGCCCAGTACGGTACCGACGTAATAGACCATCATGTACGCCGCCAGCAGACGACCGCGACTGCGGGAAGTGCCGCTGCAAACCAGCGCGCTTTCCACCACCACCCAGATCATCGCGCAACCTACACCGGCGATAAAACGCCAGCTCAGCCATGTCCAGAAGCCAACGGTGATCCCCAGCCCTACGCAGCCGACGGCGAAAATTAACGATGCGAGATAATAGCTACGGTTAAACCCCAGGCGCTTGATCACCCAGCCGGCCAGCAACGTACCGGCCAGGTTGCCGGTAAAATAGGATGACCCCACCATGCCGACCTGCCAGGTTGGCATGTTTTCATGGGCGAGCCAGAGCGGGACGAGCGTATTCAGCACCGCTATCGCCAGGGTCAATAAAAGCAGGCCACAGAGCAGCATTTGCACTGGCCGGGTGTAGATGGTCATGGGTAAAAACCGTGAGGAATGTTCAGATCGCGAGCGCATCATGCCACTGCTAAAAACATTGTCAATCCACCTGAAATCAGGCGTGACGCGGTTTTGTCGGCTACGATAGAAGTTTTTTATCCAGAGGATGGAAAAAGGTGAGACAACAGATAATACGCTATTGTTTTTGCTGGTTTATTAATAAATGCCGAAGTTAATTTCAGTTGAAAAATTTCATCTATCGACAGCACGTTTTCATCATGCCGGTGGTTAGGCACCGGCATGATGGAGGTAGTTAACTGGCGACAGCCATCCCAACGGTCATATGCAGGCCATAGAATACGCCGCGGCCGATCATCTCTCCCGCCAGTATCAGAACAAAGGCCAGGCCGAGCAGCGAGACCGCCGGTTTGCGGCCGCGAATCTGCGGCACGCACCAGCAGGCCAGGGCCAGGGCCAGCAGCACCACGCGCCAGGCCATAAGCAACCCGTAATCCGGCACCAGGGCGGAGGCCTGCTGAACTGAGCTGCGGATGGTGGCAAGTTCACTTCCCTGCATCACGACCACCATAATACTGACCAGCAGCGCCAGCAAACTAACCACCGGCAGCAGGCGCAGCGCCCAACCATCGACGCCTGCGACGCGCAGCAGCAGGTAGCCCAGCAGTGGACCGCCGATAAACAGCGTCAGGAAGAAGCTCAGCGGCGTCCAAACGGTGTACCAGGTCGGCACCGTGTCGATGGTGTTGTATACCCGCACCATCATCCACACGAAAATCACGCCCAGCACCATGGTCACCACCAGCCACAGGCTCCGCAGGCCGGCAGGCAGCTTTTTGCACACGGCCAGCAGCCAGCCAATTCCGCCGACGGCGAAGAAGATCGCCCCGCTGGCGATTTCATTACTCAGCGACGAGGCTCCCACGCGATTCAGCGAATTAAAGGCCCGCAGCGGCGAGCCAAGGTGCATCGTCGAGGCAATAAACCCGATCCCCATCAATACCCACAGGCCGAACATGCTGCCCACCACGCGCTGCTCCTGCTCACGGGAAAGCTTGCCTGTCATCAGCGCCAGCGCCAGAACAATAAAGCCGCCTACGACGCACTGGCCGAAGACCGTAAAGACCATCAGCGGCCATTCATGCCATCCGTTTCCCATCTCACACCTCCTTCGGGTTCGCCAGGTAACCGGTGGTATCGCCACACGGCCGGGCATTGGCGTTAGGTTTGATAACGATACTCGGCCGGGTAAAGTGCGCCGACGGCAGCGGCGCTACCGCGGCCAGCTGGCCGTGCTTAGCGCGCAGTTCGGCAATCGGCCCGAAATCCAACGCCCGCAGCGGGCAGGACTCGACGCAGATCGGCTTTTTCCCCTCGGCGACGCGCTCGTGACAGCCATCGCACTTGGTCATATGGCCTTTGTCGGCGTTGTACTGTGGGCGCCGTACGGGCAGGCCATATGGCAGTAGCGGCAGCCAATGCACACCTCTTCGTTGACCACCACAAAACCGTCTTCGCGCTTATGCATCGCGCCGCTCGGACAGACCTTGGTGCAGGCCGGATCTTCACAGTGGTTACAGGCGATGGAGAGGTAATAGGCAAACACGTTCTGCTGCCAGACGCCGTTGTCCTCCTGCCAGTCGCCGCCGGTATATTCATAGATGCGGCGGAAGCTGACCTCCGGGGTCAGGTTCTTGTAGTCCTTACAGGCCAGTTCGCAGGTTTTGCAACCGGTGCAACGGGCGGAATCAATAAAAAATCCATACTGAGTTGTCATCGGTTACTCCTTACAGCTTCTCAACCTGAACAAGGTTGGTATGCGACGGGTTTCCCTTCGCCAGCGGCGACGGACGCTGGGTGGTCAGCACGTTGATGCTGCCCGCCTGATCCACACGCGAGGCGTCCGGGTTGTACCAGGCCCCTTCCCCCAGCGCGACGACGCCCGGCATCATGCGCGGCGTCACCTTCGCTTCGATATGCACTTCACCCCGATCGTTGAAGATGCGAATACGATCGCCGTTGGCAATGCCGCGCTTGCGGGCGTCGATCGGGTTAATCCACATCTCCTGCCGACAGGCGGCCTTCAGCACATCGACGTTGCCGTAGGTCGAGTGGACGCGAGATTTATAGTGGAAGCCGGTGAGCTGTAGCGGGTATTTCGCTGTCAGCGGATCGTTGTAGTTTTCGAAACCCGGGGTGTAGATCGGCAGCGGATCGATAACATCCCCTTCCGGCAGCTCCCAGGTAGCCGCGATTTTCGCCAGATCCTGCGAGTAAATTTCGATCTTGCCCGAAGGCGTGGTCAGCGGATTAGCCTGCGGATCCTCACGGAAGGCTTTGTAGGCCACATGATGACCTTGCGGATCGCGCTGCTTATAGATGCCCTGCTGACGGAAGGTGTCGAAATCCGGCAGGTCGGGAATCGCTTTGCGCGACTGCTCATACAGATAGCGCATCCAGCCTTCCTGGGTACGGCCCTCGGTAAACTGCTCTTCGACGCCCAGACGCTTTGCCAGTTCGCTGGTCATCTCATAGATGGTTTTGCATTCAAAGCGCGGCTTGATGGCCTGATCGGCAAAGATAACGTAGGACATGTTGCCGCAGGAGGCATCCAGCGCGAAATCCATCTGCTCGGAGGCGGTACAGTCCGGCAGCAGAATATCAGCGTATTTCGCCGAGGAGGTCATATGGCAGTCAATGACCACAATCATCTCGCATTTCTTGTCGTCCTGCAGGATTTCGTGGGTCCGGTTGATCTCAGAATGCTGGTTAATCAGACAGTTGCCCGCATAGTTCCAGATCATTTTGATCGGCACGTCGAGCTTATCTTTACCGCGTACGCCGTCGCGCAGAGCGGTCATTTCCGGGCCGCGCTCAATCGCATCGGTCCACATAAACATCGAGATACTGGTCTCAACCGGATTCTCCAGCGTCGGCATACGCTCAAAAGGCAAACTATACGAGCCCTCGCGCGCCCCGCTATTGCCGCCGTTGATCCCGACGTTACCCGTCAGAATGGCGAGCATTGAGATGGCGCGGGTGGCGATCTCACCGTTGGCGTGACGCTGCGGACCCCAGCCCTGGCTAATATAGGCCGGTTTGGCGGTGGCAATTTCGCGCGCCAGTTTAACAATGCGTTCGCGCGGAATACCGGTAATCGTCGAGGCCCACTCCGGCGTTTTGGCGATACCGTCAGTGCCCTGGCCAAGAATGTAAGCTTTGTAATGACCATTGGCTGGCGCACCGGCGGGCAGCGTCTTCTCGTCGTATCCCACGCAGTATTTATCGAGGAACGGCTGATCGACCAGATTCTCGGTGATCATCACCCACGCGAGGCCCGAAACCAGTGCCGCATCGGTCCCAGGACGAATCGGGATCCATTCATCTTCACGCCCGGCGCCGGTGTCGGTATAGCGCGGATCGATGATTATCATCCGGGCATTGGATTTCTGCCGCGCCTGTTCAAGGTAGTACGTCACCCCGCCGCCGCTCATCCGCGTTTCGCCGGGGTTATTGCCGAACAGCACCACCAGCTGACTGTTTTCAATATCCGATGGGCTGTTGCCGTCCGCCCAGCCGCCGTAGGTGTAATTCAGACCGGCAGCAATCTGCGCTGATGAATAGTCGCCATAATGGTTGAGATAGCCGCCGCAGCAGTTCATCAGACGGGCAATCAGCGTTTTCCCCGGCGGCCAGGAGCGGGTCAGCGTCCCGCCGAGCGTGCCGGTGCCGTAGTTCAGATAGATGGATTCATTGCCGTACTCTTTAATCAGCCGCTGCATATTGCTGGCGATGGTATCCAACGCCTCTTCCCAGCTGATTTGCTCGAACTTGCCCTCACCGCGTTTACCAACGCGCTTCATCGGGTACTTCAGACGGTCCGGATTATAGACTCGGCGGCGCATTGAACGCCCACGCAGGCAGGCGCGGACCTGGTGCAAACCGTCATAGTTATCGTCACCGGTATTATCGGTTTCGACGTATTTAATCGCGCCATCCACCACGTGCATGCGCAGCGGGCAACGGCTACCGCAGTTGACGGTGCAGGCGCTCCAGACCACCTTCTCACTGGCGGGCGCCGGCGTATCGGCAGCATGCGACAGTCGGGTAAAGGGTAACGTTAGTGCGTTGCTGGCCAGCGCCAGGCCGCCTATTGCCGTGGTTTTCATCAGACCACGGCGGCTTACCTCAGCAGCCAGTAAAGCATCAGGGGCTTTAATTTTCATGGATACTCGCTTTGGTTGCTCACAATAAACTGACAAGCGTTATATAGACATATATATAATGCTTTGCGATATTATTGGTTTTTTATGCTGGTTTAATCCAAAGGGAGTATCACTGCATTCGCGGCAAGGATTATTGCCCGGTATCAATAAGGGCGTAAAAAAAGCGCCCGCAGGCGCTTTTAAAAGAAGGAGTGAGAAGTTTAGCCGATATATTCGAGGCCGCGCATATACGGGCGCAGCACTTCCGGGATCTCGATACGGCCATCAGCCTGCTGATAGTTTTCCATCAGCGCCACCAGGGTACGACCTACTGCCAGGCCAGAACCATTCAGGGTATGAACGAGACGGGTCTTCTTATCGGACTTGCTGCGGCAGCGAGCCTGCATACGACGCGCCTGGAAATCCCAGACGTTGGAGCAGGAGGAGATCTCACGATAAGTGTTTTGCGCCGGAACCCACACTTCGAGGTCATAGGTTTTGCAGGCGCTGAAGCCCATATCGCCGGTGCACAGCGCGACCTTACGGTACGGCAGGCCCAGCAGCTGCAGCACTTTCTCGGCGTGACCGGTCATCTCTTCCAGCGCGGCCATAGAGTCTTCCGGGCGGACGATCTGCACCATTTCAACTTTATCGAACTGGTGCATACGGATCAGACCGCGGGTGTCGCGGCCATAGGAACCGGCTTCAGAGCGGAAGCACGGCGTATGGGCGGTCATTTTGATCGGTAGGTCGTCTTCGTCGATGATTTCATCGCGCACCAGGTTGGTCAGCGGCACTTCCGCCGTCGGGATCAGCGCGTAGTTGCTGCTGTCAGCCTCTTCTTCCAGCGGACGGGTATGGAACAGGTCGCCGGCGAATTTCGGCAGCTGGCCAGTGCCATACAGGGTGTCCTGGTTTACCAGGTACGGGACATAGTTTTCGCTGTAGCCATGCTGTTCGGTGTGCAGATCCAGCATGAACTGCGCCAGGGCGCGGTGCAGACGGGCCAGCTGCCCTTTCATCACCACGAAGCGCGAGCCGGTGAGCTTAACAGCGGCGGCAAAATCCAGCCCCCCGTGCATTTCACCCAGCGTCACATGATCGCGCACCTCAAAATCGAACTGACGCGGCGTACCCCAGCGGCTAACTTCAACGTTGTCGTTTTCGTCGCGACCAACCGGCACATCATCATGAGGAATATTCGGGATCGCCAGCGCGATATCGCGAATTTCCGCCAGCAGCGTTTCCAGCTCGGATTTTGCAGCATCCAGTTGTTCGCCAAGCTTGTTAACTTCCAGGCGTAATGGCTCGATGTCTTCCCCGCGCGCTTTCGCCTGGCCAATGGATTTCGATCGGGAGTTACGCTCCGCCTGCAGGTTTTCCGTTTGCACCTGCAGAACTTTACGACGCTCTTCAAGCGCGCGAAGTTTATCTACATCCAGCTTAAAGCCCCGGCGTGCCAGTTTTTCTGCGACTGCGTCTGGCTCGGTACGCAGCAGATTGGGATCGAGCATGCTTATCCTGTGCTTATCGAATTAAAAAAGAAAAGTGGCCGCAGACTACGACCACGGAAATAGTGTAATAACCTTACCGCAACGCCTCAATTAGCGGTAGCGTTTTATCGGGCTATTTTGATCCTGTTCAGCGAGCCAGGCGAGCTTTTCGCCAATTTTGCCCTCAAGCCCCCGGTTTGTCGGGTGATAATAGCGCGTTTGCGCCATTTCCTGCGGGAAGTACTGCTCGCCGGCGGCGTAGGCGTTGGGTTCGTCATGAGCGTAACGATACTCCTGGCCGTAGCCCATCTCTTTCATCAGCTTCGTCGGCGCATTGCGCAGATGCACCGGAACGTCGTAGTCAGGACGATCCCGCGCGTCGGCCAGCGCCGCTTTGAAGGCGGTGTACACCGCGTTGCTTTTCGGCGCGCAGGCCAGATAGACAATGGCCTGGGCAATCGCCCGTTCGCCTTCCGCCGGCCCGACGCGGGTAAAGCAGTCCCACGCCGAAATGGCGACCTGCATCGCCCGCGGGTCGGCGTTGCCGACATCTTCCGAGGCAATCGCCAGACAGCGGCGGGCAACATACAGCGGATCGCCTCCGGCGGTGATGATCCGCGCGTACCAGTAAAGTGCCGCATCCGGCGCGCTACCGCGCACCGACTTATGCAGGGCGGAAATCAAATCGTAGAACCGGTCGCCTTTATTATCAAAGCGCGCGCTTCGCTCGCCGGCGATCTCGGTCAGCAGTTCCGCCTTCAGCACCCGCTTGCCCGAGTCATCGCTTTCGGCCATATCGGCCATCATTTCCAGGGTATTCAGCGCTCGCCGCGCGTCGCCGTTCACTAGCTCGGCAATGGCCCTGCGGGTCTCATCCGGCAAAACGATATCCTGGCCGCCGTAGCCGCGGGTTTTATCGTTCATCGCCTGGTCAAGCACCTGCTCGATATCGTCGGTGGTCAGTGATTTCAGTAAGTAGACGCGGGCGCGGGAGAGCAGCGCCGAGTTAAGCTCAAAGGAGGGGTTTTCGGTGGTCGCGCCAATAAAAGTAATGGTGCCGTCTTCAATATGCGGCAGAAAGGCATCCTGCTGGCTTTTATTAAAGCGATGCACTTCGTCAACAAACAGGATGGTCCGCCGGCCGGCGTTGCGATTTTGCCGCGCGCGCTCAATAGCCTCGCGAATCTCTTTCACCCCGGAGGTTACCGCTGAGATCCGTTCGACATCGGCGCTGGCGTAGCGGGCAATCACTTCCGCCAGAGTGGTCTTGCCGGTACCCGGCGGCCCCAGAGGATCATCGAATGCAGGTGCCCGGCCTCAATGGCCCGCGGCAGGGTTTACCCGGCGCCAGCAGGTGCTGCTGGCCAATATACTGCGCTAAATTTTCTGGCCGCATGCGAGCGGCCAGAGGTTGAAACGCGTTGTCGGAAAAATCGAGCGACAGATTGCTCACTTTCGCCTCTACTTACGTTGATCGTCCACCGTCACCCCTTTCGGCGGCGTAAAGGTGAACTTAGCTGCGTCGACGGCGCCGTTCTGCTGCGATTTCAGCTGATAGCTGCTGCGCTGATCATCCTGCTCGACGGCGCTGAACTGATGGATAGTGCCGTCCCGACCGACGTTGATCGTGAACTGCTTGAGGTTGCCGCTGCCGCTTTTTGGCGTCAGCACAAAATCATCGCCATTTTGCTTGATATTATATTGCTGCCAGTCGCTGGACTGGTTGCGGGCAATCAGCATAAACGGCGTGTTGCTGGTAGCGTCTTTCAGCCAGGTCGCCGTGGCCTGCTCGACGAACGGGTTATAGAACCACAGCGTTTTACCATCCGAAACGAGGACGCTCTCATCCGGCTGGGTCATATGCCAGTTAAACAGGTTCGGGCGTTTCACCCACAGGTCTCCCTGCCCGTCCTGCACGGCGTTACCGCTGCCGTCGGTGACTTTTTGCGTGAAGCTGGCATGGAAGCTGCTCACTTTATCAAGACGGCTTTTTAAGTCGCTGGCCGCATCTGCCCAGACCTGGCTGACGACCATACCAGACAGTAATGCACAGGTGATTGCGAGTTTTTTCATTGTTCTTCCTTAATGTGCGTCACTCCCGACGCGGGAGCCTCTTCTGCCCCTACTGTAGGACCGCCGGCGGCGGCGGGACAGAAGAATTGGCTGATTTTGCGCTTATTTACCCAACTTTGCACTCATTCAAAGGGCGGCGGCGCCAGCACTTCGCGGTTACCGTTATGGCCCTGCTCGCTGACGATACCCTGCGCTTCCATCTGTTCGATAATACGCGCGGCACGGTTATAGCCGATGCGGAACTGACGCTGAACCCCGGAAATCGACGCTTTGCGCTTCTCGGTCACAAAGTTGACTGCCTGATCGAACAACGGATCCAACTCTTCCCCGCCGTCGAAGCCGCCACCGCCGCCTTCGCTTTCGCTGTCGGAGGTAATGCCATCCACATATTGCGGGCGACCGCGGGCTTTCCAGTCCTGAACCACGGCGTGGACTTCCTGGTCGCGCACAAACGCCCCGTGGACACGCACCGGCGTGGTAGAGTTCGGCCCGGAGTAAAGCATATCCCCCATACCCAGCAGCGATTCCGCGCCGCCCTGATCGAGAATGGTACGTGAGTCAATTTTACTCGACACGGTAAAGGCGATGCGCGTCGGGATGTTGGCCTTAATCAGGCCGGTAATAACATCTACCGACGGACGCTGTGTCGCCAGCACCAGGTGGATCCCCGCCGCGCGCGCTTTCTGCGCCAGGCGAGCGATCAGCTCTTCCACCTTTTTGCCGACGGTCATCATCAGATCGGCGAATTCATCCACCAGCACCACGATGTACGGCAGTTTTTCCAGCACCGGATGTACGGCGTCCATGCTGTCGCCAGGCTTCCAGTACGGATCCGGGATCGGACGTCCCATGCGCGCGGCTTCGGCGATCTTCTCGTTGTAGCCCGCGAGGTTACGCACGCCCAGCGCCGACATCAGCTTGTAGCGGCGCTCCATCTCATTGACGCTCCAGCGCAGCGCATTGGCGGCGTCTTTCATGTCGGTGACCACTTCCGTCAGCAGGTGCGGAATTCCTTCGTAGACCGACAGCTCGAGCATTTTCGGGTCGATCATAATGAAACGCACATCTTCCGGCTGCGCCTTGTAGAGCATGCTGAGGATCATGGCGTTGACGCCAACAGACTTACCGGAACCGGTGGTACCGGCCACCAGCAGATGCGGCATTTTCGCCAGATCGGCTACTACCGGATCGCCAGCGATGTCTTTACCCAACACCACGGTGAGCGGAGATGGGTTATCACGGAACTTGGCGTTGTCGAGCACTTCACGCAGGTAGACGGTCTGGCGTTTTTTATTCGGCAGCTCAAGCCCGACATACGGTTTGCCCGGGATCACCTCCACCACGCGCACGGCGACCGTTGACAGCGATCGCGCCAGGTCCCGTGACAGGTTAGAGATCCGTGCGGCCTTAACGCCAGGCGCCAGATTCAGTTCGAAGCGGGTGATCACCGGCCCCGGTGAGTAGTTCACCACATCCGCTTTAATGCGGAAATCAGCGAGTCGCGCTTCCACCAGGCGTGCCATCTGCTCGAGAGCAAAGGTATCCACCGGCTCGACTTCACTCGGCGGCGGGGTAAGCAGATCCAGCGACGGCAGTGGCGTGGTCGGCTTTTGCAGCGGTCGACTATCGCCATTGCGCATCAGCAGCGGGTGGATCAGGCTCTCCTGCGGCGCAGGGGCGGCAGGCTGATGCCCCTGCGGGGCAACCGGTTGTTGCGGCTGTACGGGCTGCGACGCAGTCGGATAGGACTGCGGCTGTGGCGGCACAGGCTGATGGTGTATCGGCTGATGCTGCGCAGGTTGATAACCCTGCTGCGGAGCGGCCGCCGGTTGTTGATAGCGCTGGGCCGGCTGCTGCGGCTGGACTTCCGGCGTCGGCGTAAACAGCGGTTCGCTCGGGCCGTCATTGACCAACGTTTTCATCGGCGAGAATTCATAATCTGCCGGCGAGAACGGGTTGGCGCCCGGCGGCTGCTCGGTAGCGTACCGCTGCTGCTGGGTAGCGGCAAACTGACGCGCCAGCTCCGCTTCCGCCGCGGCGTCGGCCTCATCGTCATCAGTCGCGTTATCGTCTTCCCAGCGATGACCGTAGCGCTGCTGCTGGGTGGCGGCGAACTGGCGAGCCAGTTCATCCTGCTCCATAGCATCCGCTTCCTCATCCGAGAGCAGCTCATCATCATAATGCGGATCGCGCTCCGCCTGCCGCGCGCGCTGTTCCGCCTCCCGCTGCGACGGTAGCTTGATGCCGTAGGAGGCCAGTTCCCGACGCGTAGGAACACGCACGCGATTGGGCCGCGGTAGTTTTGGACCGATGCCCTCTTTCACCTGAACCCTTGGGCCGCTGGACGCCGGGCTGAACAATGGCGTAGCCGCAGCGGATGCGGCAGTGGACGAGGTTGCTGCCGCCGCGCCGCCGCTGGCGGCGGTAGCCTGATGCACCCCAGCCGCTACCGCAGAGACTACGGTTGTCTCCACTGGCGGTTTGGACGCAGTGGTCGGCGGCGTCAGCGGTTTAGTGGCAATCGGACTTTCCGGCTCAGGAATTGGCTGATACCAGGAGGCCAACAGCTCGCGTTCGCGCGCCCGCTTCTCTTCCACTTCCTCGAAATAATAGAGCGGCGGACGTTTCACTTCCTCCTGCACGACCTCGGGCTCTGGCTCCGGTGGGGGAACTGGCGCGCTTTGCGGCTGATACGCCGCTGGCTCCGGCTGATACGGCTGCGGCGCGGGCTGACCGGCATTCGGATCGTAAGCCGGCTGCTGATAGGTCTGAGGCGCAGGCTGACCGGCATAGGGATCGTAAGTTGGCTGCTGATACGGCGCTGGCTCCGGCTGATAGGCCTGCGGCGCAGGTTGACCGGCATAGGGATCGTAAGCCGGCTGCTGATACGGCGCTGGCTCAGGCTGATAGGCCTGCGGTGCAGGTTGACCGGCATGCGGATCGTAAGCCGGCTGCTGATACGGCGCAGGTTCAGGCTGATAGGCCTGCGGCGCAGGTTGACCGGCATACGGATCGTAAGCCGGCTGCTGATACGGCGCTGGCTCAGGCTGATAGGCCTGCGGCGCAGGTTGACCGGCACGCGGATCGTAAACCGGCTGTTGATACGGCGCTGGCTCAGGCTGATACGCCTGCGGTGCGGTTTGCCCCGCTGGCGGCTGATAAGCAGCCTGCTGGAACGGAGCGGGTTCAGGCTGATAGGCCTGCTGGAACGGAGCGGGTTCAGGCTGATAGGCCTGCTGCGGCGGATAGCTGGCTTCCGGCTGATAAGCTGGCGCAGCGCCGTGATGGCCCACCGGTGATTCTGCCCACGCCTGCGGCGCGGCTGTAGCCGCCGCCGCTGCGCTTACCGGCTCAGCGATACTGTGGCCATTCAACAACGGATCGTAAGGGTCGAAATCGCCCGGGCGCACGGCGCTGGCGCCGGAGAACAGCACATCATCCTCTGCGGGACGCGCGGCGCTGGCGCCGGAAAACAGTACATCGTCGGCGGCAACAGGCGCCCCGCTGGCGCTGTATTGCACCACCTCTTCGCCGTCATCCATCCGTTTGCCGGAGAAAAGCGCAGCGTCGGTTTTACGCCCCATAGGGTTGGTAAACTTCTCGGCCAGACGCTTACGCCGCGCCAGCGCGCTGCGTAAGATACGGGCGCGACGCGATTCCTGCGGCCTGGCCGCCTCTTCGTCGTCGTACTCTTCCTCGTCGTCTTCATATTCGCCTTCATCGACCCAGGTATCATCCCGACGGGTACGGTTGCTGGCAAAGGTGAGAACGGACAGGATGCCGCCGCCCAGCTTTTCCGCAATGCTGACCCACGACCAGCCGGTGAACAGCGTCAGCCCGGCCGCCCAGATACACAACAGGGCGATGGTGCCGCCGCTGCTGTGCAGCAGGGGTTGCAGCGTGGTGCTCAGCAGGCTGCCGATCACCCCGCCGGAGGCGAAGTACCAGATATCATCGGCGTTAATCGCCGCCAGACCACAGGAGGTCAGGATCAGGGCTAACGCACCGATGAGGCGAAGGGAAACGGCAAAATAATCAATGTATTCGTCGTTTTCCTGATGCCGCCAGGCAAACCAGCATCCGCCGATGATGATCACCGGGATGGTGTAGGCCATGACGCCAAAAATGAAAAAGAGGGTATCGGCAAGCCACGCGCCGGGGGCGCCGCCTAAATTATGAATAGGCTCATGCCATGCCGTTTGCGACCAGCTGGGGTCCGAGGGGTTAAAGCTCAGTAGTGCCGCCATCAGCCAGATGGCGAAGAGGGAGCAAAGGATGAGCATCGCCTCAAGGAGTCGGCGCCCGCTGCTGAGTTTGGTTAGTTTGACTTCTTTGTCTTCGGTGTATTCCTGGCTCAAGAAAGGCTCTCCAGGTATCAGGCTGTTTCCTGCCTGCTGCTAAAACGGACAACAGCGCCGGGTCTCCCCGGCACTGTTGCTGTATGGATTAACAGGAGTGTAATCAAACTACGTCGAGTTTGCACCTGTTCCGTGTTAGCGCGTCTTAATAACCAGACGATTACTTTGCTTGACTTCTTCCATTACCACGTAGGTACGGGTGTCGTTAACGCCCGGCAGGCGCAGCAAGGTCTCGCCCAGTAATTTACGATACGCTGACATATCCGGTACGCGGGTTTTCAACAGATAGTCGAAATCACCGGAAACCAGATGACACTCTTGAATTTCTTCAAGTTTTTGCACTGCGGCGTTAAATTGCTCAAACACATCCGGTGCGCCACGATTCAGAGTAATCTCAACAAATACCAGAAGTGATGCATCCAGATAATGCGGGTTGAGCAGCGCCGTATAGCCCTGAATAAAACCCTGTCTTTCAAGACGACGCACACGCTCAAGGCAAGGCGTCGGAGAAAGTCCCACCCGTTTAGAAAGCTCGACGTTAGAAATTCGCCCATCTTTTTGCAATTCATTCAGGATGTTACGATCAATGCGGTCGAGATCTTTGCCAGGGCGCTTCTTGCTATCTACCATTATTATTGTCTCTCTGTATTCCTTCCCTACTCCTGTTCCGGCTCTGAGCCTTCACTGCCAGAGCCCATCCTGTTATCACCCGTACGACATTGGGTAACCCAGGGGTACGTGAGAAGCCCGTTGCCTGACGGCAGTCACCGACATCACGCATGGCGTCTGTCCACACCATGCGTAGATTTCGTTAACCCGGATAAAAATGGCATTTGCGTGCATGAAAATTCGCCGCACGCTAAATACTGCTTTTCTTCTTCCTTGAATGTTTTCGCAAAAGCACAGGTGATTGTCAAAGCAAAACATCGATTTTTAGTACAAGATGCCAGATATTCATCATCCGCCCTGGTTGATTCTCATTTTTTCGTCTTATAATTGTCCCGCCGACAGTAGAAATAGTTATATTCCTTGCCGGGAAAATCACCAATTCATTGGCAGCTTCTATTGCACACATCGTTAACAAAATCGCTGTGCTCTTTTTTTACGACAACAAATTCCCTACAATCCCAGCCCAATGTATGCCAATTATTATGGGGATCTCATGGGCACAGCCAAACACAGTAAACTGCTTATCCTTGGTTCTGGACCTGCGGGATACACCGCGGCGGTCTATGCCGCACGCGCCAACCTGCAGCCGGTGCTGATCACCGGGATGGAAAAAGGCGGTCAGCTGACCACCACGACGGAAGTGGAAAACTGGCCAGGCGATCCGAACGATCTCACCGGTCCGCTGCTGATGGAGCGCATGCACGAGCATGCCGCAAAATTTGAAACCGAGATCATTTTCGACCATATCAGCCGCGTCGATTTGCAAAACCGCCCGTTCCGTCTGACAGGCGACAGCGGCGAGTACACCTGTGACGCGCTGATCATCGCCACCGGCGCTT
This sequence comes from Klebsiella sp. KPN54798, assembly GCF_021184225.1. Taxonomy (NCBI): domain Bacteria; kingdom Pseudomonadati; phylum Pseudomonadota; class Gammaproteobacteria; order Enterobacterales; family Enterobacteriaceae; genus Klebsiella; species Klebsiella sp. KPN54798. The sequence goes on from NZ_CP089234.1 coordinate 3,549,943, forward strand.
CCGCCCGTTACCTGGGCCTGCCTTCCGAAGAAGCCTTCAAAGGCCGCGGCGTTTCCGCGTGCGCTACCTGCGACGGATTCTTCTATCGCAACCAGAAAGTGGCGGTGATCGGCGGCGGCAACACCGCAGTGGAAGAGGCTCTGTATCTGTCGAATATCGCCTCTGAGGTACACCTGATCCACCGTCGCGATTCCTTCCGTGCGGAAAAAATCCTCATCAAACGCCTGATGGATAAAGTGGCAAGCGGCAACATCGTGCTGCATACCGATCGTACTCTCGAAGAGGTGACCGGCGACCAGATGGGCGTCAGCGGCCTGCGCCTGCGCGATACCAAAAACAGCGACAATGTCGAGTCCCTGGAAGTGGCTGGTTTATTTGTCGCCATCGGCCACAGCCCGAACACCGCCATCTTTGAAGGCCAGCTGGAGCTGGAGAACGGCTACATCAAAGTGCAGTCCGGTATCCACGGCAATGCGACCCAGACCAGCATCCCGGGCGTGTTCGCCGCCGGCGATGTCATGGACCATATCTATCGTCAGGCCATCACTTCTGCGGGCACCGGCTGCATGGCGGCGCTGGATGCGGAGCGTTACCTCGACGGTTTGGCTGACGCTTGCAAATAATCTTTACAAGTCAGTAACAAAGGTAAAGAAGGCGACGAAAAGTCGCCTTTATTTTTGCTGCGATGTAACATTGCCGTGCCCAATACTCCGATAACGACACCTGCAAAGCGCGCAATGAATAAAACCCGTCAACAAGAGTTAACCCGCTGGTTAAAACAGCAAAGCATTATCTCCCGTCGCTGGTTGATGATTTCCCGCCTGCTTGGCGTGGCGAGCGGTCTGCTGATCGTGGCGCAGGCCTGGTTCCTGGCGCGGATCCTGCACCGGATGGTAATGGAGAATATTCCAGCGACCGCCCTGCTGCTGCCGCTCACGCTGCTGGTGCTGATCTTTGTACTACGCGCCTGGGTGGTCTGGCTGCGTGAGCGGGTCGGCTTTCAGGCCGGGCAGCATATTCGCTATGAAATTCGCCGCCAGGTTCTTGACCGCCTCCAGCAGGCAGGCCCGGCGTGGATCCAGGGCAAACCGGCCGGCAGCTGGGCAACGCTTATTCTTGAGCAAATCGACGACATGCACGACTATTATGCCCGCTACCTGCCCCAGATGACGCTGGCGGCCTGCGTACCGCTGCTGATCGTTATTACTATTTTTCCGATTAACTGGGCCGCCGCGCTAATCCTTCTCGGCACCGCCCCGCTGATCCCGCTTTTCATGGCGCTGGTCGGGATGGGCGCCGCCGACGCCAACCGGCGTAACTTCCAGGCGCTGGCCCGCCTCAGCGGCCACTTCCTCGACCGCCTGCGCGGCATGGAAACCCTGCGTATTTTTCATCGCGGTCAGGCAGAAACCGATAATATTCGCGACGCCTCGCAGGATTTTCGCCAACGCACCATGGAAGTCCTGCGTCTGGCCTTCCTCTCCTCCGGGGTTCTGGAGTTTTTCACCTCCCTCTCCATTGCGCTGGTAGCGGTGTATTTTGGCTTTTCTTACCTTGGCGAGCTGAACTTCGGCCACTATGGCGCGGGCGTCACGCTGATGGCGGGATTCCTGACGCTGATCCTCGCCCCGGAATTTTTCCAGCCGTTACGTGACCTGGGTACCTTCTACCATGCCAAAGCTCAGGCCGTGGGCGCCGCAGACAGCCTGAAAACGTTTATGGAAACGCCGCTGACCCAGGTAGAGCGTGGCGAGAAAACGTTAAATGACAACGATCTGATTAGCGTGGAAGCGCGCGACCTGGTGATCAAATCTCCGGAAGGTAAAGTTCTGGCGGGGCCGCTTAATTTTGCGCTGCCCGCCGGCGCTCGCGTGGTGCTGGTCGGCCAGAGCGGATCCGGGAAAAGCTCTTTGCTGAATACACTGCTCGGCTTTCTGCCCTATGAGGGGTCGCTGATGGTCAACGGCGTAGAGCTGCGCGAGCTGGACGCTGAGCGCTGGCGCCGCCTGCTGAGCTGGGTAGGACAGAATCCGCAGTTGCCTGCCGCCACGCTGCGGGAAAACGTGCTGCTGGCGTGGCCCGAAGCTAGCGAAGCACAGCTTAGGCTGGCGCTGGACAAGGCCTGGGTCAGCGAGTTTATCGCCCTGCTGCCGCAGGGGATCCATACCGCCGTAGGCGATCAGGCGGGGCGTCTGTCGGTAGGCCAGGCGCAGCGTATCGCGGTCGCCCGCGCGCTGTTGGTGCCGTGCCGCCTGCTGCTGCTGGATGAACCTGCCGCCAGCCTTGACGCCCATAGCGAACAGCGAGTCATGCAGGCCCTGACCCACGCCTCCAGTGAGCAAACCACGCTGCTGGTCACCCACCAGCTCGAGGGGCTGGCCGACTGGGACGACGTCTGGGTGATGCAGGACGGACAGATTATCGAACAAGGCGACTACGCCACGCTGGCCCGTGCTGGTGGGGTCTTCTCGGCGCTGCTGGCCCATCGTCAGGAGGAGATTTAAATGCGCGCACTTTTACCCTATCTGGCGCTCTATAAACGCCATAAATGGATGCTGCTGCTTGGCGTCGTGCTGGCCATTGTGACCCTGCTGGCCAGCATCGGCCTGCTGACGCTCTCCGGCTGGTTCCTCTCCGCTTCAGCGGTGGTGGGCGTCGCCGGGATCTACAGTTTTAACTATATGCTGCCTGCCGCGGGCGTTCGCGGCGCGGCAATTATCCGTACCGCCGGGCGCTACTTTGAGCGCCTGGTCAGCCACGACGCTACCTTTCGCGTGCTGCAGCACCTGCGCGTTTTCACCTTCAGCAAACTGCTCCCCCTCTCTCCGGCGGGGCTGGCGCGCTTTCGCCAGGGTGAGCTGCTCAACCGGGTGGTGGCCGACGTTGACACCCTGGATCATCTCTACCTGCGGGTCATTTCGCCGCTGGTCGGCGCGCTGGTGGTAATTGTGGTCGTCACCTGCGGATTAAGTCTGCTCGACGTCACCCTCGCGCTGACGCTCGGCGGTATCATGCTGGCGACCCTGCTGGTTATGCCGCCGCTGTTCTATCGCGCAGGTAAGCCAGCCGGCGAAAGTATGACGCAGCTGCGCGGCCAGTATCGCCAACAGCTCACCGCCTGGCTGCAGGGTCAGGCGGAGCTGATGGTATTTAACGCCAGCGACCGCTACCGCGCACAAATGGAAAAGACCGAGCTGAGCTGGCAGGATGCACAGCGGCGCCAGGCCGAGCTGACCGCGCTTTCGCAGGCGGTAATGCTGTTAATCGGTGGCATCGCCGTGGTGGCCATGCTCTGGCTGGCCTCAGACGGCGTCGGCGGCAATAGTCAGCCCGGGGCGCTGATCGCGCTATTCGTATTCTGCGCGCTGGCGGCTTTTGAAGCCCTGGCGCCGGTTACTGGCGCTTTCCAGCATTTAGGCCAGGTGATCGCCTCCGCGCGGCGGATCTCGCAGATTACCGACCAGCAGCCGGAGGTCACCTTTGTCGAAGATGAAGCCAGTCCGCCAGCGCAGGTGGCCCTAACGCTTCAGGAGGTCACCTTCCGCTATCCTCAGCAGCCCTCCCCTGCCCTGGAGAATATTTCCCTGCAGATTGCCGCCGGAGAGCACATCGCCATTCTTGGCCGGACCGGCTGCGGAAAATCGACGCTGTTGCAGTTGCTTACCCGCGCCTGGGACCCGTCACAGGGAGAGATTCTGCTCAACAATCAGCCGCTCTCCGGCCTCAGCGAAGCCACTCTGCGGCAGGCAATGAGCGTAGTGCCGCAGCGCGTGCACCTGTTCAGCGCCACCCTGCGCGACAACCTGCTGCTGGCGGCGCCTGAAGCGGATGACGCTCATCTCAGCGCTACCCTTGAGAAGGTGGGTCTCGAAAAACTGCTGCAAGATGGTGGTCTTAACGGCTGGCTGGGCGAAGGCGGGCGTCAGCTCTCCGGCGGCGAACTGCGCCGACTGGCCATTGCCCGCGCGCTGCTCCACGATGCGCCGCTGATGCTGCTCGATGAACCGACAGAAGGTCTGGATGCGGCCACCGAAAGCCAGATCCTGCATCTACTGGCAGATGTCATGCGCGACAAAACCGTGCTGATGGTGACCCATCGTCTGCGGGGCCTGGCGGGTTTTAATCAGATAATAGTCATGGACAACGGCCAGATAATTGAGCAAGGTAGTCACGTGGAGCTGCTCGCTAAACAGGGCCGGTACTTCCAGTTTAAACAGCGTCTGTAGGCTATTCTATTATCTAATTTTTGCTGATGCGTATTGAGGTTAAAATGCGTCTGGTTCAGCTCTCCCGGCACTCTATCGCCTTCCCCTCTCCGGAAGGCGCCTTGCGAGAACCTAATGGCCTGCTGGCGCTCGGCGGCGATCTGAGCCCCGCGCGGCTGCTGATGGCCTATCAGCGTGGTATTTTTCCCTGGTTTTCCCCTGGCGACCCGATCCTCTGGTGGTCGCCCGACCCCCGGGCGGTACTTTGGCCAGAGCAATTCCATCTCAGCCGCAGCATGAAGCGCTTTCATCAGCGTTCGCCCTACCGGGTCACGCTCAACCACGCCTTTGGCGAAGTGATTGAGGGCTGCGCCAGCGATCGTGACGAAGGCACCTGGATAACCAGCAGTATCGTTCGCGCCTATCACCAGCTGCATGAGCTGGGTCATGCCCACTCCATTGAAGTCTGGCAGGAGAATACCCTGGTGGGAGGAATGTACGGCGTAGCGCAGGGGGCGCTGTTTTGCGGCGAATCGATGTTTAGCCGGGCGGAAAATGCCTCCAAAACCGCGCTGCTGGTATTTTGCCAGGACTTTGCGCACAGCGGCGGTAAATTAATTGACTGTCAGGTACTGAACAACCATACCGCGTCATTAGGCGCAGTGGATATTCCCCGCCGCGATTATCTGGACTATCTGTCGGTATTACGCGGCTACCGACTGCCCGAGCGATTTTGGGTGCCGCGGGTGCTATTTCCTGGCGGATAATAAAATGTTTTCAGCACATTTTGCGTCAGGATGGTATAATTGCGCGGTAGAGTAGCTTCTGCCTGTTGCCCCGCCGCCGTTTGGGAATAATAAGAGTCAGATAACGCCCATCGTTCTGTCACTCCCCTTTACGTTTGCGCCTGTCACGCGGCATGGCCGTGTGTGTCCCGGGCAATGCGCCAAAACTACTTCGGCGATTCATACCCGTCATATTTCCGTAGCCGCTGCGCTGACTATGCGCCTTGCGGCAAGGTGAATGATTCAGGGTAGATACGTAAAACTTTACTTACATGATGAACTTCGGCATTATCTTGCCGGTTCAAAACTACGGTAGTGATACCCCAGAGGACTAGATGGCCAAAGAAGACAATATTGAAATGCAGGGCACCGTACTTGAAACGTTGCCTAACACTATGTTCCGCGTAGAACTGGAAAACGGTCACGTGGTAACCGCGCATATCTCCGGTAAAATGCGTAAAAACTACATCCGCATTCTGACGGGCGACAAAGTGACTGTTGAGCTGACCCCGTACGACCTGAGCAAAGGCCGCATTGTCTTCCGTAGTCGCTGATTGTTTTCGCCCTTAAGGCGTCAGATGCTGAAGGCCGGGATAATTCCCGGTCTTTTCATTTCTGCCGTCAGCAAAAAAAAACCGGCCCCTGGCCGGTTTTTTTACATTGAAGATATCGCCTTAGTGGGCCGCTTCCGGTTTGTGCTTCGGAGCGCTCTGGAAGTCGTAAGTCAGCGTATTTTTGTCGCTGTCCAGAGAGACAGTGACCTGACCACCGTCGACCAGCGAGCCAAACAGCAGTTCGTTCGCCAGCGGTTTTTTCAGGTTGTCCTGAATGACGCGTCCCATTGGACGTGCCCCCATCGCCCGATCGTAGCCTTTCGTCGCCAGCCAGTCGCGCGCTTCCTGACTCACTTCCAGGGAGACGCCTTTCTGGTCCAGCTGGACCTGCAGCTCGACGATAAACTTGTCGACAACCTGATGGATCACCGTGGTAGACAAATGATCGAACCAGATGATGTTGTCGAGGCGGTTACGGAACTCCGGCGTAAAGATCTTTTTGATCTCATCCATCGCATCCGGACTGTTGTCCTGCTGAATAAGGCCAATCGATTTACGCTCGGTTTCCCGCACCCCGGCGTTGGTGGTCATCACCAGCACCACGTTGCGGAAGTCCGCTTTACGGCCGTTATTATCGGTCAGCGTCCCGTTATCCATCACCTGCAGCAGCAGGTTGAACACGTCCGGATGCGCTTTTTCGATCTCATCAAGCAGCAATACCGCGTGCGGATGTTTAATCACCGCATCGGTCAGCAGCCCGCCCTGATCGAAGCCGACGTAGCCCGGAGGCGCCCCGATCAAACGGCTGACGGTATGACGTTCCATATATTCGGACATGTCAAAGCGCAGCAGCTCAATCCCTAACGCCTTCGCCAGCTGGACGGTCACTTCGGTTTTCCCGACCCCGGTCGGCCCGGCGAACAGGAACGATCCCACCGGCTTGTGCTCATGGCCCAGCCCGGCGCGCGCCATTTTAATAGCCTCGGTCAGCGCCTCGATGGCTTTATCCTGTCCAAAGACCAGCATTTTCAGACGGTCGCCCAGGTTTTTCAGCGTGTCGCGATCGCTGCGGGAGACGCTCTTCTCAGGGATCCGCGCAATGCGCGCCACCACTGATTCGATATCCGCCACGTTAACCGTTTTCTTACGCTTGCTGACCGGCATTAAGCGCGCCCGCTTCGTCAATGACGTCAATCGCCTTATCCGGCAGATGACGATCGTTAATGTATTTCACCGCCAGTTCAACCGCCGCACGCACCGCTTTGGCGGTATAACGCACATCATGGTGCGCTTCGTACTTCGGCTTCAGGCCGTTGATAATCTGGACCGTCTCTTCCACCGACGGTTCGGTAATATCGATCTTCTGGAAACGGCGGGCCAGCGCACGATCTTTTTCAAAGATGTTGCTGAACTCCTGGTAAGTGGTGGAGCCGATCACCCGGATCTTGCCGCTGGAAAGCAGCGGTTTGATCAGGTTAGCCGCATCGACCTGGCCGCCAGACGCCGCCCCCGCACCGATAATGGTGTGGATTTCATCAATAAACAGGATGCTGTTGGTATCCTGCTCCAGCTGTTTGAGCAACGCTTTGAAGCGTTTTTCAAAATCGCCACGATATTTGGTCCCTGCCAGCAAAGAGCCAATGTCGAGCGAGTAGATAGTGCAGTCGGCCATCACTTCCGGCACATCGCCCTGCACAATACGCCAGGCAAGGCCTTCGGCGATCGCGGTTTTACCGACGCCGGATTCCCCCACCAGCAGCGGGTTATTTTTCCGCCGACGGCACAGGACCTGAATCGCGCGCTCCAGCTCTTTTTCACGGCCGATCAGAGGATCAATGCCGCCGACGCGAGCAAGCTGATTGAGGTTGGTGGTGAAGTTTTCCATACGTTCCTCCCCGCCGGCTTGCTCTTCATTGCCAGGCTGGCTTCCGCTGTTATCGGAAGACTGGCTCGGCTCGTCTTTGCGTGTACCATGAGAAATGAAGTTCACCACATCAAGACGGCTCACTTCATGTTTACGCAGCAGGTAGGCGGCCTGCGACTCCTGCTCGCTGAAAATCGCCACCAGCACGTTGGCGCCGGTCACTTCGCTGCGGCCAGAAGATTGTACGTGGAAGACGGCGCGCTGCAGCACACGCTGGAAGCTTAGCGTCGGCTGGGTGTCGCGCTCTTCTTCCGTGGCTGGCAGAACGGGTGTGGTTTGTTCGATGAAGGCTTCAAGTTCCTGACGCAATGCCACCAGGTCCACTGAACACGCTTCCAGGGCCTCACGGGCCGAGGGGTTGCTTAGCAGAGCCAGCAGCAAGTGCTCGACGGTCATAAACTCATGACGGTGCTCGCGCGCTCTGGCGAAAGCCATATTTAAACTGAGTTCCAGTTCTTGATTGAGCATAGGCACCTCCCCCAATTTTCATGCCTGTATTCAGGCTTTTTCCAGCGTACACAGCAATGGATGCTCGTTCTCCCTCGCGTACTGATTCACCATAGCGACTTTGGTCTCCGCCACTTCCGCGGTAAACACGCCACAAATCGCCTTACCTTCATAGTGAACCGTGAGCATCAGTTGCGTTGCACGTTCAACATCATAAGAAAAGAATTTTTGTAACACGTCAATAACAAACTCCATCGGAGTGTAGTCATCATTGACCAATATCACTTTATACATAGATGGCGGTTTAATCGCATCACGAACTTCGTCGTCAACCAGGTGCTCGAAGTCCAGCCAATCTCTCTTACTCATCGTCAGTGTTCATCATCGGTTGCTGTTGCCAACAGGCGGAGGCCTGTCGATGACCAGAGGTTATGCTCATCACAAATCTACAATAGATCATAGATAACTATCATCTATCGCTTCTATCCGCGACGGCTGTCACATTCCCCGGCAATAGCGTTAACTGCTTCAAATTTTGACGCATTTTTCGCCGTTCCCCCTCCTCAATCGCTTGACGCGTTTTCGTATTTCTCTAAATTGTAGTGGCGAGAGTTGGCGAGCAATTGAACAACTCGTCACTCCACCACCGGTTCATTCCATCTTACTAATAAAGATTTACGAAGGATGTCGAAGTATGGAAATGGGTACTGTTAAGTGGTTCAACAATGCCAAAGGGTTCGGTTTTATCTGCCCTGAGGGCGGCGGCGAAGACATTTTCGCCCATTACTCCACCATCCAGATGGATGGTTACAGAACGCTAAAAGCCGGACAAGCCGTTCGGTTTGATGTTCACCAGGGGCCAAAAGGCAACCACGCCAGCGTGATCGTCCCTGTGGAAGCGGAAACGGCTGCATAACTCTTTTGCTTCATTGTGTACATCCTGCTAATAAAATGCCAGTCCTTCTGACTGGCATTTTTATTTCTCGCCCCGCCTATTCTCGCGCCAGGGCATCCACCGGATCGAGCCGCGCCGCGTTGCGCGCAGGCAGCCAACCAAACAGCACCCCGGTCAGCGTCGAACAGAGAAACGCCGTCAGCAGCGCCAGCGGAGAAAAACCAATCTCCCAGCCGGGGAGAAACAGCTGTAAAATAAAGGCGATCATCAGCGACAATGCTACGCCCAGCGCGCCACCGACCAGGCAAACCAGCACCGCTTCAATGAGAAACTGCTGCAGCACATCGCTGGCCCGGGCGCCAACCGCCATGCGGATGCCGATCTCCCGGGTTCGTTCGGTCACCGACACCAGCATAATATTCATTACGCCAATCCCGCCGACCACCAGGGCAATCACCGCCACCAATGTCAGGAACAGCTGTAAGGTATGTATGGTCCTTTCGGCGGTTTTCAAGACGCTGTCCATATTCCAGGTGAATACATCTTTTTTACCATGCCGCAGCTCCAGCAGACGCAGCAGCTGTTTCTCTGCGGTTTCACTGTCGTAGCCTTCATGAACGCGCACAGTGATGGAGTTCAGCCACGACTGGCCCATTACTCTTCCCGCCATGGTGGTGTAGGGCAACCAGACGCGGAGAATTTTGCTGCTGCCGAACATCGACTGCTTTTCATCCGCAACGCCAATCACCGTGGCCGGCATATTGCCCACCAGAATCACCTCTCCCACCACTTTCGCTTTATTGGGAAACAGCTGCCGACGGGTATTGCTGTCGAGCACTACCACCTGTGCCCGACTGTTGAGCTGCAGTTCATTGAAGGTATTACCTTCGCTAAAGGTCATGCCGTAGACATTAAAATACTGCGGACCGACCCCCTCCGCGCTGGCGGCAACGTCAATATTGTTGGCGCGCAGGCGCAGGCTTTTTGAAACCGCCGGCGTGGCGGAGCGCACCCACGGCTGCTTCTGGATCGCCAGCAAATCGTCATACTTCAGCGCCTGCTGATAGCGCGGGTCGTCGTCGCCAAAATCCTTACCAGGATACACATCAATGGTATTGGTGCCGATGGCGCGAATATCCGCCAGCACCATCTGCTTGGCGGCATCCCCCACCACCACGATCGACACCACCGAGGCAATACCGATAATAATCCCGAGCATGGTCAGCAGGGTACGCATTTTATTCGCCGCCATCGCTCGCCAGGCCATCACCAGCGCTTCGCGAAAGCCGCTGGTAAACTGACGCCACGCCGAAGGCTCCGCCTGCGGACGGGCGCGCAGTCCGCCGCCCTGGCGGCTGGCGGGCGGGTTGCGGACGATCTCGCCATCGCGGATCTCGACGATCCGCTCCGCTTGAGCGGCGACCTGCGGATCGTGGGTCACAATGATGACCGTGTGCCCCTGCGCTTTTAGCTGGTGCAGGATCGCCATTACCTCTTCGCCGGAATGGCTGTCCAGCGCGCCGGTCGGTTCATCAGCGAGGATCACCTCCCCGCCATTCATCAGGGCGCGGGCGATACTGACCCGCTGCTGCTGACCGCCGGACAACTGTGACGGTTGATAGTCGGCGCGCTCGCCCAGCCCCAGCCGCACCAGCAGCTCATGAGCGCGCGCCAGGCGCGCGCGCCGTTCACTGCCGGCATACACCGCCGGCACTTCGACATTCTGCGCGGCGGTCAGATGGGACAGCAAATGGTAGCGTTGAAAGATAAAGCCAAAGTGTTCCCGCCGCAGACGGGCCAGCGCATCGCCATCCAGCTGCGCGATATCGGTTCCCGCCACCCGATAGGTGCCGCTGGTGGGTTTGTCGAGGCAGCCAAGGATATTCATCAGCGTCGATTTTCCCGAGCCGGAGGCCCCGACGATCGCCACCATCTCACCCGCATGGATGCTGAGGGTGATCCCCTTCAGGACCTCAACGCTGCCGTCGCCGGAAGGATAGCTGCGACGTATATCTCGCAGCTCAAGCAGCGCCGTCATTTTGCCGCCCCGCTCGCGCTCTCGCCGACGATCACTTCGTCGCCCTCTTCCAGACCTTGCACCACTGCGACGTCGGTATCATTGCGGGCGCCAATGATAACCTCACGCTCTTTGACCTCACCGGTGCGCAACAGTCGAACGTGGTAGCGGTTATCGCCTACCGCGTCGCCCAGGGCGCTCAGCGGGATAGTAATCACGTTCTTCACCTCAGCCAGCTGAATGTGCACCTGCGCGGTCATGTCGAGGCGCAGGATCCCCTGCGGGTTCGGTACCTCGAAGCGGGCATAATAGAAGATGGCGTCATTCACTTTTTCCGGCGTCGGCAGAATGTCTTTCAGTTTACCTTCATAACGGGTAAGCGGGTCGCCCAGCACGGTAAACCACGCTTTTTGCCCCGGTCTGAGGTGGATGACATCTGCTTCAGAGACCTGCGCTTTAACCAGCATGGTGCTGAGATCCGCCAGCGTCAGAATGTTAGGCGCCTGCTGGGCGGCGATCACTGTCTGTCCCTGCAGGGTGGTAATTTGCGTCACTTCGCCGGCCATCGGCGCCAGGATCCGCGTGTAATCGAGGTTGGTCTTCGCCGTATCGAGCGTCGCCTGGTTACGCTTTATTTGCGCTTCAATAGTGCCGATCTGCGCCTGTTTCACCGCCAAATCGGTGGCCGCGGTATCAAGGTCCTGCCGCGAGACCAGCTGGCGCTGCGCCAGCTGCTGCTGACGGGCCAGAGTCACTTGCGCCAGTTTGCTCTCCGCGCGCGCCTGATTGAGCTGGGCGCGCAGCTCCATGAGCGTCGCTTCCACCTCTTTAATCTGGTTTTGCGCCTGCTCCGGATCGATAACCCCCAGCAACTGATCCTTTTTAACCTTATCGCCAATATTGACGTGCAGCGTTTTCAGCTGTCCGCTGACCTGGGCGCCGACGTCAACTTTTCGCAGGGCATCCAGTTTGCCGGTGGCCAGCACGCTCTGCTGGAGATCCCCTTTGCGAACTACCAGCGTCTGGTAGTTCGGCAGCGGCGCATTGAGGATCCGCCATCCCCAGATAGCCAGCCCCAGCACAACGATCGCCAACAGCCACCAGACGGTCCTGCGTTTTCCCTTCACTTTCATATTCCGATTCCTGCTGTTTCCCTGCCGCTCCAGGCGGTGATTCTATCGAAACCCGTTGGCAACAGGACACCCATTTTTCTCGTCAATGACGTTTTGTTTAGCTGCCGGAGAGCTTTGTGCCGCCGTAAATGACGACGGCGGTGAGATTAATCGGCACGACCGCGGGCTAACCACAGCACCCGTGAGAACATTTTCTTCAGCAGCGTCGGCACAGCGTCCACGCCACGGCGGCCGGCCTCCATCGCCACCTCAATCGCCAGGTCCGGCTTGGATGAGCGATGGATGGCTTTGGTGATCACCCGCCGCATATTCATCGGGACATTATCCGGGATCTGCGCCACCCGATGATAAACGTCATCAAATCCCTGACGATACATAAAGTGTTCCATATCCAGCGCCGGCAGACTGGTCAGATGGTCGCGCTCCAGCTCGCGATCGTTATTAAGCAGACCTCGTACCGTCGCGGCATATTTTTTCCCCGCCTCATCGCCGTCCACCAGCACGTGCCACTGGATCCCCATCCGGCGGGCAAATTTGATCAATGGCTTCAGGCCGGACTGGGCGAACTCGATCACCTTAACCCCTTCAGCATCAAAATGATGACCGCACTGCCGGGCCAGTTCGTTGATAACCCAGGTTTCCGTCTCTCCCTCCACCAGCAGCCAGCAGCGGGCGAAGAGCGATGAGGCGCGATTGAAGCGAATGTGAAAAGCAATACGCCGGCTCTCTTCGGCATTCATTCCGCCCGGCCCCAACCGCCACGCCGATACCCGCGTCGACTCACGCACCAGCCGGCAGACCTGCTCTACCGGCGTCAGGGACAGCAGCTCTCCGGAGTTGGTGGTGGTCACACGCTGCAGCGGCAACAAATTCAGCAGGTGCCAGGCGACGGAAAGCATGATCGGATGCAGACGGGTCTCGGGATCTTCAATCAACAGCAGCGGTCGCGCGTCGCGATCGAGGCGCACCGTCCCTTTCGCCTGCAGGAGGGTGGCAAACAGCCCCAGCAGGATCACCCGATGGCTGCGCCCGCCGGGCTTGTCGATCATCCGGTTGATAATATCCAGATAACGCCAACTGCGCTGTTCATCATGGGAGCGCCGCCGCATCAGGCGATGCCGCGTCTGAGCGCTGCTTTGCTCGGCAAAGTAATGCTCAAGCAGTTGCACCATGGCCGATAGCCCCTGACGGATCTGACCGTCCGATAAATTTTGCGGATGGCTGACCAGTTCGCGGGAGAGAAAATCCAGCTGACGGGCGGTGATCTCTATCTGCGGCGAGTGCGGTACCGTCCCGTTATGGATGCGGCGCATAAAGCGCGCATCGCGCAGGCGCAGCACCGGCATCAAACGCACCAGGTGTCGGGCCAGCTCATCAATCTCCTCCAGCACCAACGCTTCGCCTTCACCATCGATAAAGCTCCGCAGGGTCATCACGCTGTCATCTTCGGCGAGCTCGCCCTCCAGGCGATAGAACACCCGGTGATACCCGTCATCGCAAGGCACCCAGCAGCGCTGAAGCGGACGGAAACGCCGGACCCGATGGCGGCCTGGCTCCGTTTCGCGGAAGGTCAGGATAATATGCAAATGGTGTTCGCGCCCCTGGATGTCGCCCGGGGGAAACCAGAAATCATCGCGAACAAAGTGATAAAGATCGAACTCCGGCGACAAAAGCAGGGTCAGCGCATCAAGCAGACTGGACTTCCCCCACGCGTTCTCCCCGATCAGGACGTTATTTTGCTCCAGCATCAACGACAAACGATTGATACCGCGAAAACCGACGATTTCTACGCGCTCAAGAAGCATATCCCCTCCGCTACACCACCACTCTCCTTCAGTAATCAACAGTATAGCGAGGGCGGAGGCAAGATGACACTCTGCTTAATCGCATCCGTGGCTCATATTCAGCGGATTAAATATATTCATAAAATTACTCACTTATCGCCTATTACCGGCCGTTGATTATTCATCAAACAAAATAGTTTTATTTCAGGCGTTATGATCTACACTATTGATAATCTTCCATGGATAAAGGAAAGGCTAAACTGGCAAAAGGAATCCACTCACCTTGCCCTAAATCAAATAATATCAATATATTTAACTGGCTCCGGGATGGCGATTATCTCTAGAATAACGCCGCTTTATTTTTATCGTCATCCCTTATCACGATAAATAAAGACCGGCACGGTCCGCTCGTGCGCGTAAACAATTTAATTGAGGTGGTTATGTTCAGAAAATTAGCAGCCGAATGCTTCGGCACCTTCTGGCTTGTATTTGGCGGCTGCGGTAGCGCCGTGCTCGCCGCGGCTTTCCCCGAGCTGGGTATTGGTTTTGCCGGCGTCGCGCTGGCATTTGGCTTAACGGTATTAACCATGGCGTTTGCGGTCGGCCATATTTCCGGGGGGCATTTCAACCCGGCGGTCACCTTAGGCCTGTGGGCCGGCGGCCGTTTTCCGGCAAAAGAGGTCATTGGCTATATTATCGCTCAGGTGGTCGGCGGAATTATTGCCGCGGCGGTGCTGTACGTGGTTGCCAGCGGTAAAGCCGGCTTTGATGCCGCCGCCAGCGGCTTCGCCTCCAACGGCTATGGCGAACACTCCCCGGGCGGCTTCTCCATGCTGTCGGCTATCGTCATTGAAATTGTCCTGACCTGCGGCTTCCTGCTGGTTATTCATGGCGCGACCGATAAACATGCGCCGGCGGGCTTTGCCCCCATCGCCATCGGCCTGGCGCTGACCCTCATCCATTTGATCAGCATTCCAGTCACCAACACCTCGGTCAACCCGGCGCGCAGCACCGCGGTGGCAATTTTCCAGGGCGGCTGGGCGCTGCAGCAGCTGTGGCTGTTCTGGGTCATGCCAATCGTCGGCGGGATCCTCGGCGGCGTGCTGTATCGCACCCTGCTGGAAAAACGCGATTAACGCTTTTCAAAGCCCGGGTCTCCGGGCTTTTTCTTTCTGGCGACAGCTTTACTCGGCCCGGTGATTTGGGTAGTGTCATGGGCGCTATTCTCATCATGCAAGGGCTGCATCGTTCATGTTTTCGGGACTCTTTATTATTCTGTTGCCGCTGGTCGTCGGCTATTTACTGCCTCTTCGTCACTCCTCCGCGCTAAAGCTGATAAACCGCATGCTCAGCTGGATTGTCTATGTAATCCTTTTTTTTATGGGTATCAGCCTGGCGTTCCTCGACAATCTGGCCAGCAACCTGCTGGCAATATTGCATTACGCCGCGGTGAGCGTGGTTATCATTTTACTGTGTAATATCGCCGCCCTGCTGTGGCTGGAAAGTAAAATGCCATGGCGCAGTCAGCATCGTCAGGAGAAATTACCCTCGCGCCTGGCCATGGCCCTGGAATCGCTGCAGCTGTGCGGTGTGGTCGTGCTCGGTTTTCTGCTCGGTCTGACCAGACTGCCTTTTTTACAGCACGCGACAGAAGCCAGCGAATATACGTTGATTTTTCTCCTGTTCCTCGTTGGTATCCAATTACGCAATAATGGAATGAGTCTGCGACAAATAGTCCTTAACCGCCGGGGAATGATCGTCGCCGTGGTGGTTACGGCCAGTTCATTACTCGGCGGGATACTTAACGCCTTTATTCTCGGTCTGCCGTTAAAGACCGGTCTGGCAATGGCCAGCGGTTTCGGCTGGTATTCGCTCTCCGGTATTTTACTCACCGAATCCTTTGGCCCGGTCATCGGTAGCGCGGCGTTCTTTAACGATCTCTGTCGCGAGCTGCTGGCCATCATGTTAATTCCAGGCCTTATTCGCCGCAGCCGCTCCACGGCGCTGGGGCTGTGCGGCGCCACCTCGATGGACTTCACCTTACCGGTACTGCAGCGTTCCGGCGGCGTCGAAATCGTCCCTGCCGCCATCGTGCACGGTTTTCTGCTTAGTTTGCTGGTCCCGATCCTGATCGCCTTTTTTACCGCCTGAGCACCCGTTGGCGGCAGCCCTCCTGCCGCCAAATTTGCGCTAAATCAATCTCCCTTTAAGTTGTCTTAGAAATACCTTTTCACCCGTTGCCGCGCGGCATAACCTTAAACATGTATATCAAATATAACTTTAAAGGTGTGACCATGTTTTGTGTGCAATGTGAACAAACCATTCGTACCCCAGCCGGCAACGGCTGCTCTTACGCGCAGGGGATGTGCGGTAAAACAGCGGAAACCTCGGACCTGCAGGATCTGCTGATTGCGTCACTGCAAGGCCTGTCCGCCTGGGCGCTTAAAGCGCGCGAATATGGCATTATCGATCATCAGGTCGACAGCTTTGCCCCTCGCGCCTTCTTCTCCACCCTGACTAACGTTAACTTCGATTCCCCGCGCATAGTCGGCTACGCCCGCCAGGCAATTGCCCTGCGTGAGGCGCTGAAAGCGCAATGCCTGGCGATCGATGCCAGCGCCGCGGTCGACAGCCCGGTCGCCGACCTGCAGCTGGTCAGCGACGATCTGGGCGACCTGCAGCGTCAGGCGGCGGACTATACCCCGAATAAAGATAAAGCCGCCATCGGCGAAAATATTCTCGGTCTGCGCCTGCTGTGCCTGTACGGTCTGAAGGGTGCGGCGGCCTATATGGAGCACGCCCACGTGCTCGGCCAGTACGACAACGCTATCTATGCCCAGTACCATAAAATCATGGCATGGCTGGGCACCTGGCCTGCGGATATGAATGCGCTGCTCGAATGTTCGATGGAAATCGGCCAGATGAACTTCAAAGTGATGAGCATCCTCGACGCCGGTGAAACGACCAAATACGGCCATCCGACGCCGACTCAGGTCAACGTTAAAGCCACCGAAGGGAAGTGCATCCTGATCTCCGGCCACGATCTGAAGGATCTGTATAACCTGCTGGAGCAGACGGAAGGCACCGGCGTCAACGTCTATACTCATGGCGAAATGCTGCCGGCTCACGGCTATCCGGAGCTGCGTAAATTCAAACATCTGATTGGCAACTACGGCAGCGGCTGGCAAAACCAGCAGGTGGAGTTCGCCCGCTTCCCGGGCCCCATCGTGATGACCTCTAACTGCATCATCGACCCGACCGTCGGCGCCTACGACGACCGCATCTGGACTCGCAGCATCGTCGGCTGGCCGGGTGTGAACCATCTGGAAGGTGAAGACTTCTCCCCGGTCATTGCCCAGGCGCAGCAGATGGCGGGCTTCCCATACAGCGAAATCCCGCATCTGATCACCGTCGGCTTTGGCCGTCAGACCCTGCTTGGCGCGGCGGATACGCTGATCGATCTGGTCAGTCGTGAAAAACTGCGCCATATCTTCCTCGTCGGCGGCTGCGACGGCGCCCGCGGGGAGCGTAACTACTTCACCGATTTCGCCACCAGCGTGCCGGATGACTGCCTGATCCTGACCCTGGCCTGTGGCAAATACCGCTTCAACAAACTGGACTTTGGCGATATCGAAGGGCTGCCGCGCCTGGTCGACGCCGGGCAGTGTAATGACGCTTACTCGGCGATTATTCTGGCGGTCACGCTGGCGGAGAAACTGGGCTGTGGCGTCAACGATCTGCCACTGTCGCTGGTGCTCTCCTGGTTCGAACAGAAAGCGATCGTCATCCTGCTGACGCTGCTGTCGCTGGGTGTGAAAAACATCGTCACCGGTCCGACGGCGCCTGGTTTCTTCACCCCGGATCTGCTGGCGGTCCTCAATGAGAAGTTTGGTCTGCGTTCCGTGACCACCGTGGAACAAGATATGCAGCAGCTGCTGAGCGCTTAAGGAGTCCCTGATGACTATGCCAACCTCCCAGTGCCCGTGGCGGATGCAGGTTCACCACATTCACCAGGAAACCCCGGACGTGTGGACCCTTTCGCTGCTGTGCCACGATTACTATCCGTACCGCGCTGGCCAGTACGCTCTGGTTAGCGTGCGTAACTCGGCGGAAACGCTGCGCGCCTATACCCTCTCCTCGACGCCGGGGGTCAGCGAATACATTACGCTGACCGTTCGCCGTATTGACGAGGGTACGGGTTCGCAGTGGTTGACCCGCGAGGTCAAACGCGGCGATTACCTTTGGCTGTCCGATGCGATGGGCGAGTTTACCTGCGACGATAAAGCGGAAGATAAATTCCTGCTGCTGGCCGCCGGTTGCGGCGTGACACCGATCATGGCGATGCGCCGCTGGCTGGCTAAGCATCGACCGCAGGCCGACGTACAGGTGATTTATAACGTGCGTTCGCCGGAAGATGTAATCTTTGCCGAAGAGTGGCGCAACTACCCGGTCACCCTGGTAGCGGAGCACAACGCGACGCACGGTTTTGTCGCCGGCCGTCTGACCCGGGAGCTGCTGCAGAGCGTGCCGGATTTAGCCAGCCGCACCGTGATGACCTGCGGCCCGGCGCCTTATATGGAGAAGGTCGAGCAGGATGTTGCCGCCCTGGGCGTCACCCGCTTCTTTAAGGAAAAATTCTTCACCCCGGTGGCTGAGGCCGCCACCAGCGGGCTGAAATTTACTAAACTGCAGCCGGCGCGCGAGTTTTACGCGCCGGTGGGCACTACGCTGCTCGACGCGCTGGAGAGCAATAAAGTGCCGGTGACCGTCGCCTGCCGCGCCGGCGTCTGCGGCTGCTGCAAAACCAAAGTGGTTTCCGGGAAGTACAGCGTCACCAGCACCATGACGCTGACCGACGCCGAAATCGCCGACGGCTATGTGCTGGCCTGCTCCTGTCATCCGCAGAGCGATCTGGTTCTCGCCTGAGGTCAAAATCCCCGGTGGCGCTACCGCTTACCGGGGCTACAGCGCTGTGCGATTTGGTAGCCCGGAGAAGGCGCAATGCGCCGCCTCCGGGAAAATCCCTGGCGACAATAAACAAACGCTCAGGCGACATGAGATAAACGCTTTCCCGGACTGAAAAAATTGCAAATCGCCAACAGTATCGACTTTACGCCCCAGGACGAATGAGGCATTTTTACCGCCAGGCCGACTGACCGGCCAGCGAATAACGCCCCGCGCCGAGTAGCGCAATCGCCAGTGCGCCAACAAAGAAATAGACCAGATTCTCAATGGCCCACGCTCCCACCGCATCAAGCGCAAACGTCTTATCTAAGCCGACCATCAGCCACGCCACCACCATGGTGAACGCCAGCACCAACGCCGCCGGGCGGGTCAGGACGCCGAGAATTAACAAGCAGGGAGCGACCACTTCCCCCACCAGCACACCGTAGGCGATAAACCCGGGCAATCCCTGCGCCGCCAGCATCCCGCTAATGCCATCCACACCATCTATCAGCTTATGGATTCCATGGAAAAGCATTAAGCCGCCGACGGCAAGTCGTAACAAGAGTTTACCGACGTCATCATGCGACAGCCTGTGATTTACTGTGTTTAACAATCCTTTAACCATTTGATGTGCATCCTGTTTTGCATCCTGTGTACTTCCAGAGTATGCGCAGCCGGAGAGGAATAAAACCAGCAAAAAATCAGGGGTAATCGGTTACATTGCGGTCAGTTTCATCTAAGCTTGAAGGCGTTATCAAAAAAAGGAGATGGAGATCATGAAGCAGACCGTGGCGGCATACATTGCCAAAACGCTGGAACAGGCCGGCGTGAAACGTATCTGGGGCGTCACCGGAGATTCCCTCAATGGATTGAGCGATAGCCTTAACCGCATGGGCACCATCGACTGGATGCCCACCCGGCACGAAGAGGTCGCCGCTTTCGCCGCTGGCGCGGAAGCGCAGCTGACCGGCGAGCTGGCGGTCTGCGCCGGCTCCTGCGGACCGGGCAACCTGCATCTGATTAACGGTTTGTTTGACTGTCATCGCAACCATGTCCCGGTGCTGGCCATCGCCGCCCACATCCCATCCAGCGAAATCGGCAGCGGCTATTTTCAGGAAACCCATCCTCAGGAGCTGTTCCGCGAGTGCAGCCATTACTGCGAACTGGTCTCCACGCCGGAACAGATCCCGCAGGTGCTGGCAGTGGCGATGCGTAAGGCAGTGATTAACCGCGGCGTCTCGGTGGTGGTGCTACCCGGCGATGTGGCACTGAAGGCCGCCCCGGAAAGCGCCAGCAGCCACTGGTATCATGCGCCGCTGCCGACGGTCACCCCGGCGGAAGAAGAGCTGCGCAAGCTGGCGCAGCTTATTCGCTACTCCAGCAATATCGCGCTCATGTGCGGCAGCGGTTGCGCCGGCGCCCACCAGGAACTGGTGGAGTTCGCAGCCAAAATTAAAGCCCCCATCGTCCACGCCCTGCGCGGCAAAGAGCACGTGGAGTACGACAACCCGTACGATGTGGGCATGACCGGGCTGATTGGCTTCTCCTCTGGCTTCCACACCATGATGAACGCCGATACCCTGATCCTGCTGGGCACCCAGTTCCCCTATCGCGCCTTCTACCCAACCGACGCGAAAATTATCCAGATCGACATCAACCCCGGCAGCATCGGCGCACACAGTAAGGTCGACATGGCGCTGGTGGGCGATATTAAATCGACGCTGAAGGCGCTGCTGCCGCTGCTGGAAGAGAAAACCGATCGCCACTTCCTCGATAAGGCGCTGGAGCACTATCGCGACGCGCGAAAAGGGCTCGACGATCTGGCTAAACCCAGCGATAAAGCCATTCACCCGCAATATCTGGCGCAGCAGATCAGTCATTTTGCCGATGAAGATGCCATTTTCACCTGCGATGTCGGTACCCCGACCGTCTGGGCGGCACGCTATCTCAAAATGAATGGTAAACGCCGCCTGCTGGGCTCGTTCAACCACGGCTCAATGGCCAACGCCATGCCGCAGGCTATCGGCGCCAAGGCCACTGCGCCGGAGCGGCAGGTAGTGGCCATGTGCGGCGACGGCGGGTTCAGCATGCTGATGGGCGATTTTCTGTCGCTGGCGCAGATGAAGCTGCCGGTGAAGATTGTCATCTTTAACAACAGCGTGCTGGGCTTCGTGGCGATGGAAATGAAGGCCGGGGGCTATCTCACCGACGGTACGGAGCTCCACGATACCAACTTCGCCCGCATCGCCGAGGCCTGCGGTATCAAAGGTATACGCGTTGAAAAAGCCTCCGAGGTGGATGACGCGCTGCAGACCGCCTTCCGCACCGACGGTCCGGTGCTGGTCGACGTCGTCGTCGCCAAAGAGGAACTGGCGATCCCGCCGCAGATCAAGCTGGAGCAGGCCAAAGGCTTTAGCCTGTATATGCTGCGGGCGATCATCAGCGGGCGCGGCGATGAGGTCATCGAACTGGCGAAAACCAACTGGCTCAGGTAAAACAGAAGCAATACGTTGAACCAGACCAAGGAAAAGCCGTGATCGATTTACGCAGTGATACCGTTACCCGTCCCGGGCGCGCCATGCTGGAGGCCATGATGGCCGCCCCGGTCGGGGACGATGTGTATGGCGACGACCCTACCGTCAATGAACTGCAGCGCTATGCCGCCGACCTGGCCGGCAAAGAAGCGGCGCTATTTCTACCCACCGGCACCCAGGCCAACCTCGTTGGCCTGCTCAGCCATTGCCAGCGCGGCGAAGAGTATATCGTCGGCCAGGGGGCGCATAACTATCTGTACGAAGCCGGCGGCGCGGCGGTCCTCGGCAGTATTCAGCCGCAGCCGATCGACGCCGCGGCGGATGGTTCGCTGCCTCTGGATAAAGTGGCAGCGAAAATCAAACCCGACGATATCCATTTTGCCCCCACCCGCCTGCTGAGCCTGGAAAACACCCATAACGGTAAGGTGCTGCCGCGCGACTATCTGCAGGAAGCCTGGGCGTTTACCCGCCAGCGCAATCTGGCGCTGCACATCGACGGCGCACGCATCTTTAACGCCGTGGTGGCCTACGGCTGCGAGTTACGCGATATCGCCCAATACTGCGACTCCTTCACCATCTGCCTGTCAAAGGGGCTTGGCGCTCCGGTAGGCTCGCTGCTGCTCGGCAGCGAGGCGTACATTCGCCGCGCCGTCCGCTGGCGGAAAATGGTCGGCGGCGGGATGCGCCAGGCGGGCATCCTGGCCGCCGCCGGGCTGTACGCGCTGAAAAATAACGTGCAGCGCCTGCAGGAGGATCATGACAACGCCGCGTGGATGGCAGAGCAGCTGCGCGCTATCGGCGCCGACGTCACCCGTCACGATACCAACATGCTGTTCGTTCGCGTCGGCGAAGAGCAGGCCCCGGCGCTCGGCAAGTTTATGCAGGCGCAGGGGGTATTGATTAACGCCTCGCCTGTTGTCCGTCTGGTCACTCACCTGGATGTCAACCGTCAGCAGCTGAGCGAGGTGGTCGCCCACTGGCAGGCTTTTTTACAACGCTAAGGAGTCAGGCGTGTCGCAATCAGTTCTGGTGCTCGGCGCCAGCGGTTATATTGGCCAGCATTTGGTGCGCGCATTAAGCGCGCGGGGCTATCCGGTGCTGGCGGCGGCACGCCATATCGACCGATTGCAAAAACTCGCGTTGCCCGGCGTTACCTGCCGGTCAGTCGATCTCAATCAGCCGCAGGACCTGCCTGCGCTACTCACCGGTATCGATACCCTTTATTATCTGGTCCACGGCATGGGCGAAGGCGGTGATTTTATCGCCCATGAGCGGCGGGTGGCGACGTATGTGCGCGATGCCCTGCGTCAGTCATCAGTGCGCCAGGTGATATTTCTCAGTTCGCTGCAGGCCCCGGCGCAGGAGCAGTCCGACCATCTGCGCGCTCGTCAGATTACCGGCGATCTCCTGCGTGAGTCGGGCGTGCCGGTGACCGAGCTGCGGGCCGGGATTATCGTCGGCGCCGGCTCCGCCGCCTTCGAGGTGATGCGCGACATGGTTTATAACCTGCCGGTGCTAACCCCTCCGCGCTGGGTACGTTCGCGTACTACCCCTGTCGCGCTGGAAAACCTGCTCGTTGACCTGGTTGAGCTGCTGAATCATCCCTCCGATGCGCACCGCGTCTTCGAAGCCGCCGGTCCGGAGGTGTTAAGCTATCAGCAGCAGTTCATTCGCTTTATGGCCGTCAGCGGTAAACATCGCCCGCTCATTCCCATTCCCCTGCCGACGCGCTGGATCTCGGTGTGGTTCCTCAATGTCATCACCTCGGTGCCGCCGACCATCGCCAAGGCGCTGATTCAGGGGCTGAAGCACGATCTAATCGCTGACGATCGGGCGCTGCGGGCGCTGATCCCGCAAACGCTGATCCCCTTCGATCAGGCGGTTCGCCGCACGCTGAAAGAAGAAGAGCAGTTAGTAAACTCCAGCGACTGGGGCTACGACGCTCAGGCTTTCGCCCGCTGGCGACCGGAGTACGGCTACTATCCGAAGCAGGCAGGTTGCACCGTCGCCACTCAGGCAAGCCGCCAGGCCCTGTGGCAGGTCGTTAACCAAATCGGCGGTGAAGAGGGGTATTTTTTCGGCAATCTGCTGTGGAAAACCCGCGGCGCGATGGATCTGCTGGTCGGCCACCGGCTGGCCAAAGGGCGGCCGCAGCGCGCTTATCTGCAAACCGGCGATACGGTCGACAGCTGGAAGGTAATTATCGTGGAGGAAGAAAAACAGCTCACCCTGCTATTCGGTATGAAAGCGCCCGGGCTGGGCCGATTAAGCTTTACCATTAACGATAAAGGCGATCGTCGTGAACTGGACGTGCGCGCCTGGTGGCACCCGCACGGTATGCCAGGCCTGATCTACTGGCTGCTGATGATCCCGGCGCACCTGTTTATTTTCCGCGGTATGGCGCAACGCATCGCCCGGCTGGCCGAACAAATCTCAGGCAGAGTCGAAGGATAAGCGTTATTCTTTCATGATTCTCATTGCATAGTCGGGAGAATCACGGAAAAATGCGCACGAAATTCTTTTCTGGGACAGTAGAGTGATATGAAGGTACTGGTTACCGGTGCGACCAGCGGATTAGGCCGCAACGCAGTGGAATATCTGCGCAACAAGGGCATCAGCGTGCGAGCGACCGGGCGCAACGAAGCGATGGGCAAGCTTCTGAGCAAAATGGGGGCGGAATTCATCCCGGCAGATTTAACCGAGCTGGTCTCTTCGCAGGCTAAAGTGATGCTCGCCGGTATCGATACCCTATGGCACTGCTCCAGCTTTACCTCGCCATGGGGCACTCAGCAGGCTTTCGATCTCGCTAACGTCCGCGCCACCCGTCGTCTGGGCGAATGGTCAGTGGCATGGGGAGTGCGCAATTTCGTCCATATCTCTTCGCCATCGCTCTATTTTGATTATCACCATCATCGTGATATCCAGGAAGATTTCCGTCCACACCGCTTCGCCAACGAGTTTGCCCGCAGCAAGGCGGCCAGCGAGGAGGTGATCAACCTGCTGGCGCAGGCTAACCCGCATACCCGTTTTACCATTCTGCGGCCGCAGAGCCTGTTTGGGCCGCACGACAAAGTCTTTATCCCCCGGCTGGCGCAAATGATGCAGCATTATGGCAGCGTCCTGCTCCCGCGCGGCGGCAGCGCGCTGGTCGACATGACCTATTATGAAAACGCCGTACATGCGATGTGGCTGGCGAGCCAGCCGGCCTGCGATCATCTTCCCTCCGCCCGCGCGTGGAATATCAGCAACGGCGAACCGCGCACCTTGCGGAGCATCGTGCAGAAATTGATCGACGAGCTCGGTATCAAATGCCGGATCCGCTCAGTTCCCTATCCGATGCTGGATATTATCGCCCGCAGCATGGAGCGCTTTGGCGATAAAACCGCCAAAGAACCCGCGTTTACCCACTACGGCGTCTCCAAGCTTAACTTTGATTTTACGCTCGATATCACCCGCGCGCAGGACGAGCTGGGCTATCAGCCGGTGGTGACGCTTGACGACGGCATCGTGCGCACCGCCGCCTGGCTTCGCGACCACGGTAA
This sequence comes from Klebsiella sp. KPN54798, assembly GCF_021184225.1. Classification (NCBI taxonomy): domain Bacteria; kingdom Pseudomonadati; phylum Pseudomonadota; class Gammaproteobacteria; order Enterobacterales; family Enterobacteriaceae; genus Klebsiella; species Klebsiella sp. KPN54798. Next base: position 3,574,710 of record NZ_CP089234.1, read on the forward strand.
ACTACACCGCTAACCCTGGCCATATTTTTCTAACAGCGCCTCGGCTATCGCTTCGGTTTGCGCATCCGCTACCCCATCCCAGCGCTGCGGACGAAAGTGCATCTGGAAGGCGATAATCACCCGCTTCTTCTGCGCGGGGGTCATCTCCGGCGTCACCTGATAGCCATAGCGCGAGAGCAAATCCAGTACGATTTCGGGGTCCACTGGCTCGCTGGCCGGCCGCCCGTTGAGATAAAAGGCCACCCGCTGCTCGTCAGGCCAGGCGCCGATCCCCTGCTGCGCCAGCTGTTGCCAGGGGAATAACGGCCCCGGATCGTCTTTGCGCTGCGGGGCGATATCCGCATGGGCGACCACATTCTGCGGCGCGATGTGGTAGCGGGCGATGATATCGCGCGCCAGCGGGATCAGAGCCGCAATCTGTTCCGGATGAAAGGGGGTAAAACTTTTGACGCCCACCGTCTTCTGCCAGCCGCGGTTCTCCAGCTCAATGCCAATGGAGGTATCGTTAATGCGCGTACTGCCGCGCCAGTAGCTTACCCCGGCGTGCCAGGCTAAATCCTCTTCCGGCACCAGCTGCCAGATCCGCGGTTTATGCTGATAACGCGGGGGCTGTTCAGGAATTAAATAGTGGGAGCTGACCTCTTTATCGGTCAACGTGGCCAGCGAGACATCAAAATTGTCAGCCGTATAGTGGATCACTAACACCTTTATTCGCGGATAGGCAGCCTGCGCCGGATGACGGGTGTCCAGCTGGTATCCGTCGCGATCGATAATGCCCTTTTCCCCAGCGCAGCCGGTCAGCAGCAGCGCCAGCAGCACGATCCGCATCATCCGTTTCATCCCTTCTCCCTTGCCCGGCAGCGTCTCCGGGTTAATAAGACCATTGATTACGTCCATTATTTTTCGCCTGATACAGCGCACTGTCCGCCCGGGCGATCAGCGTCTCTATCGGGACCGTGCCATCGGAGGCGACGATCCCGATACTCACGGTGACCTCCGACGCCACCGCCGAAGCGGCGTGCGGTAGGCCTGCCTCGCGGATCTTCTGCTGAATGCGCTCGGCAATAGCGGTGGCATGCGCTAAGGACACCCCGGGCAACACGACGACAAACTCTTCGCCGCCGTAGCGAGCCACCAGATCGCCCTCCGCCCGGACCGCCATTTTAAGCACCTGCGCGACAGAAGATAAGCACTCATCACCAGCCTGATGGCCATAGCGATCGTTATAGCGCTTAAAATAATCGACATCGATCATCATCAGCGCCAGCGGCGTTTTTTGCTGCCAGATCGCCGCCAGGTAAGCATTGAGCGCCCGACGGTTAGCGGTTCCGGTTAAGGCATCCTGGTTGGCGATACTTTCCAGCCGCTGAATAAGCTGCATATTCTCCTGGTGGGTATCCCAGGCTTCGTCATACCAGCGCTGCAAAATACGTCGGCCATACAGCAAAATCGCGGTAAAAATGGCCCAGAGGATCAAAAAGCGGATCTCGGTGTGATAGTGGAGCTGTATTCCCGCCAGCAAGGCGGTCACCCATAGCGGCAGCATAAAAGCGGTAATGCCGGGCCAATGGTGATACAGCGCGGTGAGGCCGGTAGTCATTAATATCACCAGCAGCGGCCAGGCAAAGGGCAAGGTCCAGAAAAAAATAAAACAATAATTACTCAGGGACCAGCACAGACTGAGCGCCAGCAGCAGCCCGGTGATGATATTCAACGTATATCGTCCCTGCGCCAGTCGCGGCGTGAGGGCAATAATCACTAAAATGGCCGAAATGATAATAACCGCAATCAACGCCGCTTCGATATAAGGAATAACCGCCCGGTGCGTCAGTAGCCTCTTATCAAAATAGGTAAAGATAAAATTGCGGAAGAAAATCATTAACGCAAAAGCGATATTGACAAAGGCCAGCCAGGGCATACTCATGGACAGCGCATGGCGCTGGACATTATCTCTGGTGGCCCACAACGCGGCTCGCTGCTGCCGGGCGCGCTCTCGCTTATTTGTTAACATCTTATCTCCCTGGTGACCTGCATGACCATGGGCGCAGCCCCTGCTTTTCTATATGATAAACCATGTTACCGGGAATGTCTGTCAGCGCCCTATCCCCTCAGCTCCGGCCTCTCAGGGTGATTTTCAGCTAACGACTGAAGAAATTAGCCTGGTCCGCTCCCGATGGGTAACCGGCTCAAAAAACAAGCATCAGCACTGCGAAATACGTCATCTTTTCGCTAAAAAGTGTTAACTAACCGTCATTAAATTGCAGCATTTTGCTTACAAAAAGCAATGTGAGTTCAATCTGAAATCATTCATTGGTGAATGCAAACAAGAGCATGATGATAGCAAGATAAACAATAGGGGCTAAGAATATTAAATATGCAGCTTTAGTGGCAGGTACAGCATTGTTTTAAGCGGCCAATGCCGTCTCCGCAGAAATTTTAACAAAACAGATTTTGATAAAGTCCATACGCAATATACCAAAATCGGCGCCATTTCCTCTACTGGTCAAACCGCATCCAACGATGCCCGTGAAGAGCTGATTAAAAAAACAAATGAACAAGGGGGGCGTCATTGTCCCCTCCTCCGGTAATACGGATAAAAAAATGCACGTCGCCACTCGCATCTATAAGAAGAAATAATTACCCTTATCTTTCAAGAGCCATTTCCCTATTTTACGGTGTAATATTTCTTGTTCACGGGAAAATTAAGTTTATTTTTATACTGCCCTGCCTTTTAGCGCCTGACGGAATTCTGTCATCCCCGTGCCGATTTCCCGCCCTAAGGCTGTAGCCACATCAAGGTCTTAGCTCTTTGCGTCAAGTACAATCCGCACGCTATACGCTATGCTTTAACGGAAACTGAAAACGTAGTTCGCTTATAAGGAAATCATCATGCGCTACAAACTTTTTGCTGTACTTCTCCCTTGCGCGCTGGCGCTCAGCGCCTGTACGACCGTCACCCCGGCCTATAAAGATAATGGCACCCGCAGCGGCCCCTGCGTCGAAGGCGGCCCTGACGACGTAGCGCAAAAATTCTACGACACCCAGATCCAGAATCGTACTCAGGATCCGGCGGCGCTGCGCCCCTATCTGAGCGACGGCCTGGCGCAGTTACTCAATGACGCCCGCCAGGATCCCGCCAACAGCAAATTACTGCAGGCTAATCCGTTCTCCAGCAGCAGCACCCCGGCAGACAGCGCCGTGGTCGCCAGCGCCTCCACCATCCCGAACCGCGATGCGCGCAATATTCCGCTGCGCGTCGATCTGAAACAGGGCACCCAGAGCTGGAAAGATGAAGTGCTGATGATCCAGGAAGGCCAGTGCTGGGCCGTCGATGACGTTCGCTATCTCGGCAACAACAGCCATGCGCCAGCCGGGACGCTGCGACAGAGTCTGGAGAAACGCTGATTCCGGAGTTGAAGCGACGCCGCTGAAACGATAACCCCGGTAAAATGTCGGTATTCGCCCCAGGAATGCCGACATTTGCGCCCCCCTCACCCACCAGGCCATATTTTGTGCTAACTTTAAAGCTAAACGTGGTTTAGATTTAACTTTTAACGCATAAATATTGCATAACTATTCTGCCAAAGGTAGTATTTGCGGCCTCAATAGCTATTCGTATCAGACTGCCCAGATGAGTATTAAACTAAACGGCATTAATTGCTTCTACGGCGCACACCAGGCGCTGTTCGACATCACGCTGGATTGCCCGCAGGGGGAAACGCTGGTGCTGCTCGGCCCCAGCGGTGCCGGGAAGAGCTCGCTGCTGCGCGTACTCAACCTGCTGGAGATGCCGCGGTCCGGTTCGTTATCCATCGCCGGCAACCAATTCGACTTCACCAGAGCGCCGTCCGATAAAGCGATTCGCGAGCTGCGTCAGAACGTCGGCATGGTCTTTCAGCAATACAACCTGTGGCCGCACCTGACGGTACAGCAGAACCTGATCGAGGCCCCCTGTCGCGTACTGGGGTTAAGCAAGGATCAGGCGCTGGCTCGCGCAGAGAAGCTGCTGGAGCGCCTGCGTCTGAAGCCGTACAGCGATCGTTACCCGCTGCATTTATCCGGCGGCCAACAACAGCGGGTGGCTATCGCCCGCGCGCTGATGATGGAGCCGCAGGTTCTGCTGTTCGATGAGCCTACCGCGGCGCTCGACCCGGAAATCACTGCCCAGATCGTCAGCATCATCCGCGAGCTGGCTGAAACCGGCATTACCCAGGTTATCGTCACCCACGAAGTTGAAGTGGCGCGCAAGACGGCCAGCCGGGTGGTGTATATGGAAAATGGCCATATCGTCGAGCAAGGGGATGCCTCCTGCTTCACGCATCCGCAAACTGACGCGTTTAAAAACTATCTTTCACATTGATGTTTTTCGGGGAAATGACGATGAAAAAAGTACTGATTGCCGCCCTGCTCGCAGGCATGAGCCTCTCCGCTTCCGCCGCGCAGACCATTCGTTTCGCCACCGAGGCCTCTTACCCTCCGTTTGAGCTGGTGGACGCCAACAACCAGATCGTCGGTTTCGATGTCGATCTGGCGAACGCGTTGTGTAAAGAGATCGACGCCACCTGTACCTTCACCAATCAGGCCTTTGACAGCCTGATCCCGGGACTGAAATTCCGCCGTTTCGACGCGGTCATGGCCGGGATGGACATCACGCCGGAGCGTGAAAAGCAGGTGCTGTTCTCTACCCCGTATTATGACAACTCGGCGCTGTTCGTCGGCCAGCAGGGTAAGTTCACCAGCATTGACCAGCTGAAGGGCAAAAAAGTGGGCGTGCAGAACGGCACCACCCACCAGAAATTCATCACCGATAAACATCCGGAAATCACTACCGTGCCTTACGACAGCTACCAGAATGCGAAGCTGGACCTGCAGAACGGTCGTATCGACGCGGTCTTTGGTGACACCGCCGTGGTGACCGAATGGCTGAAGAGCAATCCGAAGCTGGCGGCCGTGGGCGATAAAGTGACCGACAAAGCCTATTTCGGCACCGGGCTGGGCATTGCCGTACGTCAGGGCAACACCGACCTGCAGCAGAAATTTAACGCTGCGCTGGAAAAAGTGAAGAAAGACGGCACTTACCAGACCATCTATAACAAATGGTTCCAGAAGTAAGACTGAATGAACGAAATTTTTCCATTAGCAAGCGCCGCCGGGATGACCGTCGGCCTTGCCGTTTGCGCGCTCGTCATCGGCCTGGTCCTGGCGATGCTCTTTGCGGTACTGGAGTCAGTGAAATGGCGCCCGGTAGCCTGGCTTGCAACCGGCATAGTGACCATCCTGCGCGGGCTACCGGAAATTCTGGTGGTGCTGTTTATCTATTTCGGCTCTTCCCAGCTGCTGCTGACGCTCTCTGACGGTTTCACCATCCCGCTCGGGTTCACGCAGATCCCGGTGCAGATGCAGATTGAGAACTTTGACGTCAGCCCGTTCCTCTGCGGGGCGATCGCCCTGTCGCTGCTGTATGCCGCTTACGCCTCGCAAACGCTGCGCGGCGCGCTGAAAGCGGTTCCGCAGGGCCAGTGGGAGTCCGGCCAGGCGCTGGGGCTGTCGAAAGCGGCCATATTCTTCCGTCTGGTGATGCCGCAGATGTGGCGCCATGCCCTGCCCGGCCTCGGTAACCAGTGGCTGGTGCTGCTGAAGGACACCGCGCTGGTGAGCCTGATCAGCGTCAACGATCTGATGCTGCAGACCAAAAGCATCGCCACCCGCACTCAGGAACCCTTTAACTGGTATATCATTGCGGCGGCAATCTATCTCGTCATCACCCTGTTGAGTCAATACATCCTTAAGCGGATTGACCAGCGTGCGACGCGCTTCGAACGGAGACCAGGCTGATGCTCGACTATTTACCCGAACTGCTGAAAGGACTGCATACCAGCCTGACGCTGACCGTGGCGTCGATTATCGTGGCGCTGATCCTGTCGCTGATCCTCACCATTATCCTGACCCTGAAGACGCCGGGGCTGGTATGGATAGTGCGCGGCTATATCACCTTGTTTACCGGTACGCCGCTGCTGGTGCAGATATTCCTGATCTACTACGGCCCGGGACAGTTCCCTTCGCTGCAGGAGTATCCGTGGCTGTGGCATCTTATCTCCGAGCCGTGGCTGTGCGCCCTGATCGCTCTGTCGCTCAACAGCGCCGCCTACACCACTCAGCTGTTTTATGGCGCCATCCGGGCGATCCCCGACGGGCAATGGCAGTCCTGTAGCGCGCTGGGAATGAGTAAAAAGGATACCCTAGCGATCCTGCTGCCGTACGCCTTTAAGCGTGCGCTATCGTCCTATTCCAACGAAGTGGTGCTGGTTTTCAAGAGTACCTCTCTGGCCTACACCATCACGCTGATGGAAGTGATGGGCCACGGCCAGCTGCTGTATGGACGCACCTACGACGTGATGGTGTTCGGCGCCGCCGGGATTATCTATCTCATCGTTAATGGACTGCTGACGCTGCTGATGCGCCTGGTGGAACGCAAAGCGCTGGCCTTCGAGCGACGTAGCTAGCACCTGAGCATATTGCATAAAAAGCAAACAGCAAGGCGGACAAGTCAAACACCTGTCCGTCTTTTTTTATGACGATAGAAATACTTAATCATTTTTATTGCATATAAATTCATTTAATGGCATTGTCACTCTATGCCGCAGACACGGTGAATAATCATAAGATAGACAGACGGGAGTTCCACGATGAAAAAGTTAGTTCTGGCTGCACTGCTCACCTCTTTCGCGTTCGGCGCCGCTGCCGCGGAAAAAATCAGCTTTGGCGTCTCCGCAACCTATCCGCCGTTTGAATCGATGGACGCTAATAATCAGATTGTCGGCTTTGATATCGATCTGGCCCACGCGCTGTGCAAACAAATGCAGGCAGAATGTACCTTTACCAACCACGCGTTTGACAGCCTGATCCCGGCGCTGAAGTTCAAGAAATATGATGCGGTGATTTCCGGAATGGATATTACGCCGGAGCGGAGCAAGCAGGTGGCCTTCACCGACCCGTACTACGCCAACTCGGCGCTGGTGATCGCCAAAAAAGATGCGTTCCATTCTTTCGATGACCTGAAAGGCAAACGGATCGGCATGGAAAACGGCACCACCCACCAGAAATATCTGCAGGATAAGCATCCTGAGGTGAAGACCGTCGCCTATGACAGCTACCAGAATGCGATTATCGATTTGAAAAATGGCCGTATCGACGGCGTGTTCGGCGACACCGCGGTGGTCAACGAATGGCTGAAAACTAACCCGCAGCTGGGGGCAGCCACGCCGAAAGTGACCGACCCGCAATACTTCGGCACCGGACTCGGCATTGCCGTGCGCCCGGATAACAAGGCGCTGCTGGAGAAACTGAACGCCGCGCTGAAAGCGATTAAGGCCGACGGTACCTACCAGAAAATTAGCAACCAGTGGTTCCCGGAGTAACTTTTTTCGCCGGGTGGCGCTGCGCTTACCCGGCCACCGCTCTTCCCCGTTGGCCGGGTAAGGCGTAGCCGCCACCCGGCGATTTCTCAAAGTGGCACGAAGAACCTGAACCGCGCCCCGCTTACCGACTCCACCAGTCTGATATCGCCCCCGTGCAGCTCCAGCATTCGTTTCACAATCAGCAACCCTAACCCACCGCGATCCTCCCGCGATGCCTGGGTAGACAACGCCGACGGCCGCTGGAACAGATCGTCGCGCAACGCGGCATCGACGCCCGCTCCGTTGTCTGCCACTTCGACCTGAAGCTGTTGATTCTCCTGCCAGACCGCCAGACGGATCTCCCCGCCGACGGGAGTATGCCGCATCGCGTTATCGAGCAGGTTGGTCACCACCCTCTCAATCATCGACACATCGGCGTTAATCAGCGGCAGCGGTCCCGGTACATCAATATGCAGGTTCACCTCGCGCGTGCGGGCAGTTAATTCAAACTTCTGCGCCACGTCGGAAATCAGCTCCCCCATCGCGAAACGCTCGCGCTGCGGCTTAATGCCTCCATGCTCCAGTCGCGCCAGCTCAAACAGCTGCTGCGAAAGATGGCGCACTTTGTTGCCCTGGCGCAGGGCGATGGTGAGATACTGCCTGCGCTCCTCGGCGGTCAGCCATTCATCCTTCAGGGTCAGCGTTTCCAGATACCCCAGCAGCGAAGTCAGCGGCGTGCGCAAATCGTGAGAGATATTGGCCACAAATTCACGGCGCTGGCGATCGCTGTCGGCCAGCCGATCCCACTGATCGGCAATCTGCCGGGCAAGGTCAATAAAGCGGTTCTCGAGCACCGCCACCTCGTTACCAGGCCGGGGCTCCGGCCTGCGGGCCGCCAGGGTTTTGATGGCGCTGATGCTGTCCTGGCCGCTCGCCGCCACCTGGGCGGTGAGCAGGCGGACCGGCCGGGTGACCCAGAACCATGCCAGCCCCCCTGCCAGCAGGCCAAACAGGGCCACCAGCAGCAGCGTCCACAGAACAATGCTCCACAGCGTTTTTTGCCAGGCGTCGGCCGCCAGCTGATTAAACGTCTCCCCCTGCAAAATGATATACAGGTAGCCGCGCAGTTGGCCGTCGACGCGCAGCGGGGCGGCGCTGAAGACTTTTCGTCCGTCGGGACTGCGCGGATCGTCGCCATACACCGGCGACGCACTGCCGGTGAGAAAAGCCTGCACCGGCGCCATGTCGATACGCTGGCGCTGGATATGGCCCGGCGGCGCCGCATCGGCCAGCAGGTCGCCATCCGGCGACAGCAGATAGAGCTCCACGCTGGGATTAAAGGTCATCAGTCGGTCAAACAGCGACTTCAGGGTTTGCCGGTTGACCTCGCCGTGGGCGTCCAGCAACGGCTCGCGGGCGACAATCTGTTGAGCCAGCCCGGACGACAGACGCTGCACCATGGCGTTGCCATACTGCGCGCTGCTGTGTAACTGGACCGCGCATACCGCCACCGCGCACAGCATCAGCAAGGAAACCACCACCAGCGCCAGCCGCTGGCTGAGGCTCAGGCGGCGGATCACGGGGCGGCCTCTTGCGTCACCGGGGCGAACTTATAGCCTTTTCCCCAGACGGTAAGAATGATGTCCGGCTCGGCCGGGTCACGTTCGATTTTACTGCGCAGGCGGTTGATATGGGTATTGACGGTATGCTCATAGCCCTCGTGCTGATATCCCCAGACCTGCTCCAGCAGCGCCAGCCGGGAAAACACTTCCCCGGGGTGGCGGGCGAAGTAATACAGCAGGTCGAATTCACGCGGCGTGAGGTCCACCGTCTCGCCGCGCAGCTTCACTTCGCGCGACAGCGGGTCGATGCTCAGGCCATGGCAGGACAGGCGCCCGGCGTCCATCAGCAGATTCTGCCCCATCGCCTCCTGGCGACGAAACAGCGCTTTGACGCGGGCGATAAGCTCCAGCAATGAAAAGGGCTTCGCCAGATAGTCGTCGGCGCCCATCTCCAGGCCCAGCACGCGGTGCATTTCGCTGGTGCGAGCGCTGATGATAATCACCGGCAGGTAGCGGGTCATCTGGCGGATACGCCGGCAGATCTCCAGACCATCGACGCCGGGCAGCATCAAATCGAGGATCACCGCATCCCAGACCTGCGTCTCCAGCCGGGCGAGGGCCTGGCCGCCGTCGGCTTCATGGACGATCTGATAGCCCTCATCCTGAAGATTGAGCCGCAGCAGCGTGGCTATATCCTCGTCATCTTCCACCAGCAGAATGGTTTTGGCCATTAGATTCCCCCCACCAATAACAAAACATGCTGCGTCAAGCTTACCCGATTTCAGCGGCGCAAAGCCTTCACATTTTGTTTAAACTTCGCGGACCAGCAGGGTCAGCACTTCGTAGTGGGCGGTGTGAGGGAACATATCAAACAGCTGGACCCGCTCAACGCGATAGCCGCTAAGACGAGCGATATCGGTCGCCATGGTGCGGGCGTTACAGCTGGAATAGATAATATAGGGCGGCGCCATGCGGCTTAAATAGTCGCATAGTTCAGCGCCAATACCGCGGCGCGGCGGGTTAACCAGCACCAGCTGCGGGGCATCCGCTTCGTGAGTGGCGAACTGCGTCGAGTCCAGCGCCTGAAAATGCAGATTGCTGAGCCCCAGCTGCGCGGCTGACTGTCTGGCGCAGGCGATGGCTTCCGGGGCGATCTCGATACCGGTCAGGCGCATCGTCGGCGTCGCGCAGTGCAGGCCAAATCCCCCAACGCCGCAAAACAGATCCCACATATGCTGGACCGGCAGCGCGCGCACCCAGTCGCGGGCCGTGGCGTACAGCCGGCTGGCTACCGCCGGATTGGTCTGAAAGAAGCTTTGCGGGCGGATCCACAGCGGCACCCCATTAAAGACCTCCCCCAGCGCCTGCTGTTCGGTGAAGAAGATCTCCTGCTCACCTTCCATGATTGCCATATGCACCGGCTGGATATTCGCCGTGATCACGCTGAGCTGCGGCAGCTGTGCCTGTAGCCACGGCAGCGCGGCGCGCAGCTGAGCCACCTTGGCCTCTGAGCGCAGCACGAAGCGCAGCATCATCTCCCCCTGCTGGCTGGCGGTCAGCAGCAGGTATTTCAGCTCCCCGCGTTTGCGCGCGACGTTGTAAGGTGTTAACCCGGCGCGGGCGATAAAGGGCTTCAGGGCAGCAAAAACCGGGGCAAACCCGGCGGGATAGAGCGGGCAGTCGGTGAGGTCCACCGGAGTGCCATCGCGGTGCAGCATCCCCAGCAGCGGACGCTCAACGCTGCCGCTGACCACCATTTTAGCCTTGTTACGGAAAGCCGCCTCCGGCCCGCTGACCGGCTCGCCCCAGGCTGCGACCGGGATCGCCGCCAGCAGCGTGCGCAGATCGGCCATTTTATCGGCGAGCTGTTGCGGGACCGGCCGCTCCAGCCATTGACAGGAGCGGCAACGGCCGGCGTCGTAGAGTGCGCAATGCATAATTGACCTTCAAAAATCCAGGGGCGGGGATTGTATCACCGTTATTGCAGGCGGAAAAAGCGACGGCAGTTCGCCGGCACGAACAGCAGCGTCAGAACCAGCAGATCCGGCAGTTTTTGCATCACCAGCGAGTGGAAAATTTCTCGTTTTGATTCCCCGGGAATGCTGAACAGCTCCGGATACCCGTAGCCCAGCGATGCCGCCCACAGGTAGCCGGCAGCGATAATCTGCGTCAGCAGATAGATCCAGCGCGCCCAGTTGCGCCCTTTCACCAGCGAGAAGGCGCACCAGATTTCGATAAACACCAGCGCCAGGCTGCCGAGAAAGACCAGCGTCAGGTTCCATGTCTGAACGCTGCGGTGTATGAATTCGTTCAGCCCCTGCAGGCCCAACAGATTGAGGATCATCAGCAGATCCAGGCCACGAATCAAAATAATAGCAAAGGCCGCCACCTGCACCAGCGCAGGGACGTTAAGGCGGGCATGCGATGAGCGAGTTTTCGTAAACAATCCCAACGTAATGTCTTCCATGAAAACGGCGCCACAGGGTGGCGCCGACCGGAGGCTGCTGTACCGATTTTAGGTGGTTCAGCCTTGTCTTGCACGCTGGATATCGCGCACTCGCTGCTTTTCTGCGCGGGCCATCAAATACCAGGCGATAAAACCAACAATACCGACCACGCCGAGGATGAGCGTCGCCAGGGCGTTGATCTCCGGGTTGACCCCCATGCGCACGCTGGAGAAGACCAGCATCGGCAAGGTCGTGGCCCCGGGACCGGAGACAAAGCTGGCGATCACCAGGTCATCCAGCGACAGCGTGAAGGCCAGCAGCCAGCCGGAGATCACCGCCGGCATAATCATCGGCAGTGTGATGACGAAGAAGACCTTCAGCGGCGCGGCGCCAAGATCCATCGCCGCCTCTTCAATGGAGTGGTCCAGCTCGCGCAGGCGCGAGGAGATCACCACCGCCACGTAGGCGGTACAGAAGGTGACATGCGCCAGCCAGATGGTCAACATGCCGCGGTCCGACGGCCAGCCGATGGCATGTCCCAGCGCCACGAACAGCAGCAGCAGCGAGAGACCGGTGATCACGTCCGGCATGACCAGCGGCGCGGTGATCATAAACGCGAAGCCGTTGGAGCCGCGAAAACGCCCAAAGCGCACCATCACCACCGCGGCGATGGTACCGAGGATCGCCGCCGCCGTCGCCGCGCAGGCGGCGATGGTCAGGCTCAATCCTACCGCGCTCATCATCGCATCATCGTGGAACAGTTCGCTATACCAGCGCGTCGACCATCCGGCCCAGACCGTTACCAGCTTCGAGCTGTTGAACGAGTAGATCACCAGCATCAGCATCGGGGCGTAGAGGAAGGTGAACCCGAGCACGAGGATCAGAATGCGCCACGGCGAGCGTACTACCGGCAAGTCGTTCATCCCTGCTCTCCCATCTGCTTTTGCTGGTGCTTGTGGAACCACATGATCGGCACGATCAGCAACAGCAGCATGACAATCGCCACCGCCGAGGCGACCGGCCAGTCGCGGTTGTTAAAGAACTCCTGCCACAGCACGCGGCCAATCATGATGCTGTCCGGCCCGCCCAGCAGTTCCGGGATCACGAACTCGCCTACCGCCGGGATAAACACCAGCATGGAGCCGGCGATAATGCCGCCTTTGGTGAGCGGGACGATCACCTGGAAGAAGGTCTTCAGCGGCCGGGCGCCGAGATCCAGCGAGGCCTCCACCAGCGAATAGTCGATGCGGGTCAGCGCGGTGTAGATAGGCAGCACCATAAACGGCAGATAGGCATACACGATACCGATGTACACCGCCAGGTTGGTGTGCAGGATCTCCAGCGGCTGATCGATAACCCCTAACCACAGCAGGAAGTTATTCAACACCCCGTTGCTCTTCAGCAGCCCCATCCAGGCATAGACGCGGATCAAAAACGAGGTCCACGACGGGAGGATCACCAACAGCAGCAGAATATTACGCGTCGACGGCTTGCTGTGCGCCACCGCCCAGGCCAGCGGATAGCCCAGCAGCAGGCAGCAGATCGTCGAGATACCCGCCACCTGCAGCGACTGGAGATAAGCTTCAAAATAGAGCGGATCGTCAGTCAACTGTAGGAAGTTGGCAAAGTTAAGCGTCAGCGTCAGCTGGCCGTCCGCCCACTCCATCAGCTCGGTGTAGGGAGGGATCGCCCGCGCCATCTCGGCAAGACTTATCTTGAACACGATCAGGAACGGCAGCATAAACAACAGGATCAGCCACAGATAGGGCAGCGCAATCACCAGCTTGCGGCCATGCGCCATCTGCAGGCGCGCCGCCCACAGCGCGAAGCCGCCCGGTTTTTTCGCCCCTGACGGGGATTCAACGGTATTCATCGCCCTCTCCTCACACCGTCAGCACAACGCAGCTGTCAGCATCCCAGCATAAACGCACCTCATCGCCCCAGGTGGGCGTCCCTTTCCGATGGCGGTGTTCATTCTGCAGCTGGGCGCTGATCATCTGCCCGCTTTGCAGGCGCACATGATAGATAGAGAGATCCCCCAGATAGGCGATATGAATCACCTCGCCGACGGCAAAATTGTAGCCGTCCGCCGGCGGTTCATCGCACAGCATGATCTTCTCCGGACGCAGCGCCACCCAGACCGGCACGTTGTCCACCACCGAGGCGTCGGGGTCGACCTTCAGCGGATGCATCAGTCCCGGGGAGCTTAGCACCAGACCGTCTTCCAGACGCTCCTTCACCAGCCCTTCAAAGACGTTCACCGAGCCGATAAACTCGGCGCTGTAGCGGGTGGTCGGGTGCTCGTAAATCTCTTCCGGTTCGCCAATCTGCACAAACTTGCCGCGATTCATGATGGCGATACGGCCCGCCATGGTCATCGCCTCTTCCTGATCGTGGGTCACCATCACGCAGGTCACGCCAACGCGCTCAAGAATATCCACCACCTCGAGCTGCATGCGATCGCGAAGCTTTTTATCCAGCGCCCCCATCGGTTCATCAAGCAGCAGCAGCTTGGGCCGTTTCGCCAGGCTGCGCGCCAACGCGACGCGCTGCCGCTGGCCGCCTGAGAGTTGGTGCGGCTTACGTTTGGCAAACTCCTGCATATGTACCAGGGCCAGCATCTCCTGCACCCGGGCGGTGATTTCCGCCTTAGGCAGGCGGTCCTGCTTCAGGCCGAAGGCAATATTCTGCTCAACGGTCATATGGGGAAACAGGGCATAGGACTGGAACATCATATTAATAGGCCGCTGATAGGGCGGCACGCGCGCCAGATCCACGCCGTCGAGCATAATCTGCCCGGCGGTCGGTTGTTCAAAGCCCGCCAGCATGCGCAGCAGCGTCGATTTCCCGCAGCCTGACGCGCCCAGCAGAGCAAAAATTTCGCCTTTGTAGATAGTGAGACTGACGTCGTCGACCGCATGCTGGCCATCAAACGACTTGGTTAAGTTACGGATTTCCAGTAGCGGGGTCAGCGCTTTGGGGGCTTTCGCCTGTGGGCGGGGCATTACGTCGTTCAATCGGGTGCTCTCCGGCAAAAAAACGATCACCATATGGTCCGGTGCCATACTTCGTGCTTAACAGTGCATTTGCACCATCCTGGTGCTTCTGCTCGCCGGGCGCGCTGCTATTTCCCGGCGAGTGCAGATCTGATTTGGCCCGTATTCGACGGGCCGTCAGGAATTATTTGCCGCTCTTCACTTTGGTCCACGCGCGGGTGCGCACGCGGTCAATCTTCGGATCCTGCACCTTCAGCGTGAACAGTTTGGCGAACACATCCGCTGGCGGATAAATCGCCGGGTTGTTACGGATAGTCTCGCTGACCAGCGGCGTGGAAGCCTTGTTGCCGTTGGCGTAGAACACCTGGTCGCTGATTTTGGCGATGACGTCCGGACGCATCAGATAGTTAAGGAACTGATAGGCTTCATCTTTATTCTTCGCGTCGGCCGGCATGGCAAAGACGTCAAAGAACGCCAGCGCGCCTTCTTTCGGAATAAAGTAGGAGACATTGACGCCGTTCTTCGCCTCTTTCGCGCGGTTGGCCGCCTGCCAGACGTCCCCTGCCCAGCCGATCGCCACGCAGATGTCGCCATTGGCAAGGTCGTTAATATATTGCGAAGAGTGGAAGTAGCGAATGTTCGGCCGCAGCTTCAGCAGCAGATCGGTCGCCGGGCCGGTGTAATCATCCGCTTTGCTGCTGTTCGGATCTTTGCCGAGGTAGTTCAGCACGGTGGCGAAAATCTCTTCCGGCGCGTCGAGGAAGGAGACGCCGCAGCTTTTCAGTTTTTCGAGGTTCTCCGGCTTCAGCACCAGATCCCAGCTGTCCACCGGCGCATCTTTGCCGAGAACGGCTTTCACCTTATCCACGTTGTAGCCAATGCCCGTCGTCGCCCACAGGTAAGGCATGGCGTATTTATTCTCCGGGTCATGCTTGGCGACCAGCTTCAGCACTTCGGGGTCAAGGTTCTTCCAGTTGGGCAGCTTACTTTTATCCAGCGGCTGGAACACGCCCGCCGCCAGCTGGCGTTCGAGGAAGCTTGCCGACGGCACCACCAGGTCGAAACCGGTGCTACCCGCCATTAATTTGCCTTCCAGCACTTCGTTGGAATCAAAAACGTCATACACCACTTTAATCCCGGTCTCTTTTTCGAAATTCGCTACCGTGTCCGGCGCGATATAATCAGACCAGTTATAAACATGCAGGGTTTTTTGTTCGGCGGCGAGCGAACCGGCAGAGACGGCCATCAGCGCACCCGTAACCAGACCTGTTAACCATTTTTTACCAAAGGCGGTCATATCTCTTTTCCTTCTCAACGCCCGTTAACTTACGGGCTCAAATATACGCATTTCTACGCATGCAAAAATCATGCATATTTTTTCATTGCCTGAGAAAAGGAGAGCGGATCTCTCCCGGAGTGGTTGCTCGCAACTGGAAGCATCGCCAGAATAACTGTAGCCAGAATAAGAGGCTATAGCCCAGGTAAAAAAACGCCTTTTATCAAATTTTTATGCAATAACGGTCTACGTGATAAGCCAAAACGGCCTGAATGGCGGTGAATAATGCTTTAAAGAAAGGTTAAATGCAGAATAAAAGCGGGTAATACGCAGCCGCTGCGGTAGTGGCTGCGCTAATTTTAGGCCGGTTTAGTGAAGAAAATGGTATTGCACGTTTTCCGCCGCAGGCTCTTCTTCTTCGCCTTTGTACAGCAGCTGATTTGCGCCGGCTTCGAGGATTACCATCGAGATCTGCTCTTCGCTTTGGCGGAAGAACCAGGCGAACTGCTCCATGGTCACCCCTGGGCCGATAGACAGCGACTGGCAAACCACCAGCTTGGGCAAATTATCGTCCTGAATGTCGATAAACGCCTTCACGGTTAACGAGCTGGCGTTGATGGCCGAGAGATCCGCCGACAGCGCCAGCAGGGCAGACGGCTTCACCTCCGCCAGGGCGGAAAAGAGCACCACGTTGTCCACCAGGTCAATTTTGGCATCAAAAATACCGTCGAAATTCTGCATATGCGGCAGGTGCAATGCCTGACAGGAATCGCACTCAAAAAAGCTGATGCCGATTTCGTCCAGCCAGCGACGTAGCGTATCCAGACCTGGAACGACCAGTGAATCCATAGTGCCTGTGACCTCTTACAGTGGAAAAACGACGCCATAGCTTACGCAAAAAAAGCGCCGCATACCATGGCCGTCTTGCATCCGGCGGTTAGCCGCCTATTTTCAAACAGAATTCCGGCGTCGCCTGGCGCTCGATCCAGGCGATCATCTTGCCGGCGACATCCACGCCGGTGGTGGTTTCCACCCCTTCCAGCCCCGGCGAGGCATTCACCTCCATCACCAGCGGCCCGCGGGCGGCGCGTAAAATATCGACACCGGCGGCGTCCAGCCCGAGAGTTTGCGTTGCCTTGATGGCAATGGCCCGCTCCTCGTCGCTAATCTGCGCCACCGTGGCCATGCCGCCGCGGTGCAGGTTAGAGCGGAAATCCCCCTCTTTCGCCCGCCGCTCGATCGCCGCCACCACCTCATTGCCGACCACCAGGCAGCGGATATCGCACCCTTTCGCTTCGGCAATGTATTCCTGCACCAGAATATGAGCGTTCAGTCCGCGAAAGGCGTCGATCACGCTCTCCGCCGCCTGGCGGGTCTCCGCCAGCACCACGCCGATCCCCTGGGTGCCCTCCACCAGCTTCACCACCAGCGGCGCGCCGCCCACCATGGCGATCAGATCGCTGGTGTCATCCGGAGAGTGAGCGATGCCGGTCAATGGCAGATCGATGCCCTGGCGCGCCAGCAGCTGCAGCGAGCGCAGCTTATCGCGAGCGCGGGTGATGGCGACCGACTCATTCAGCGGATAGCTTCCCAGGAGCTCAAACTGGCGCAGGGCCGCGGTGCCATAGTAGGTGATCGCCGAGCCAATGCGCGGGATCACCGCATCAAAGTGCGGCAGCTGACGCCCTTTGTAGTGGATCGACGAGGCCACCGGGCTGACGTTCATATAACAGGAAAGCGGATCGAGGATCTCGATCTGATGACCGCGCTGTTGCGCTGCTTCGCGCAGGCGCCGACATGAATAAAGCGTTCCATCCCGGGATAATATGGCAATTTTCATCCTGCACCTCTGCGAAAAGACCCGCTCTGGCGGGCCTCAGCTATCGAACACACTTTCACCTTTCCTGCGGCCGGCGGCGGATATCACCTGGCCGGAGCAGCAGTGTACACGTAATCAGCGCGTTGCCCACCCCTGCTTATGCAGATAGTCAAGAATAAACGGACGACTCTCTTTCACGATAGTGCGCCGGATATGGTCGCTCCAGGTATCGCGGCGGGCGTTGCTGCCGCGCGACAGATAATAGTGCGCCAGCTGTTCGTCATACTCCGCCAGCAGCGCGTTATCCAGCGGCTGATAGCGGTTCTCATGCACCAGCATGGCCGCCGGCATCCGCGGCTTGATGTCCGGGTTATCCGCCGGCCAGCCAAGGCAAAGACCGAACAGCGGCAGGACGTGCTGCGGCAGCTCCAGCAGCTCTGTGACGGCCTCAATGCTGTTGCGCAACCCGCCGATATAGACGCCCCCTAGTCCGAGGGACTCGGCGGCGGTCAGCGCGTTTTGCGCCAGCAGCGCCGTATCGACAACGCCGATCAGCAGCTGTTCCGCCAGCCCCAGCTGCGCCTGTGGGCAGATCTGCAGGTGGCGATTAAAGTCGGCGCAGAAGACCCAAAACTCCGCCGCCTGGGCGACGTGCTGCTGGCCGCCGGTCAGCGGGACCAGACGTTCACGCAGCGCCGGGTCAGTAATACGGATGATGGAGGTGCACTGTAAAAAACTCGAGGTAGATGCCGCTTGCGCGCTGGCGATAATCTCTGCGCGCTGTTCGTCGCTCACGGGGGCATCGGTGAAGTGGCGGATGGAACGGTGGCTGCGCAGCAGCTCAATGGTCGGCGTCATTACGTTTTTCTCTGTCAGACAAGGATTCAGGCTTTGGAGAGTGCGTTAACTGCGGGGCCACGATCTGCGCCATCCGCCACATCACGACGAGGGCGGCGGGGATCATCAGCACGATCCCGGCAAAGAGCATCACCAGCGCCGCGGTCGGGCTGGCAATGGGCGCAGGCAGCTGGACATACTGGTTAAGGGAGAGCCAGGCGAGGGTTAACAGCCCCATCCCGAGGATCTCAACCAGCAGTATGCTTTTCGGCAATGGGGCAAATTTTCGCATCACGCCTCTCCGGTTGATAAACGCGGCGCGCCAGCCAATTCCACCGCGCCGTCGGGCCAGTATACGGGTTTTGACAGTCCGACATTTATCAAACATAGCCGTAAACCATCGAAGTAAAAGGCAGAACCTTCTTTCCCTCCCCGCCCGTTGCAGGCATCATAAGCGCCATTCGCCATCCGGCTGAGGTTTAAGGAGAGAAGCAATGTTTACCGTTATTTTTGGTCGTCCAGGCTGCCCTTACTGCGTTCGCGCTAAAGAACTGGCAGAAAAACTGACCAACGAGCGTGATGATTTCAACTACCGCTACGTGGATATTCATGCCGAAGGCATCAGCAAAGCTGACCTGGAAAAAACCGTTGGCAAACCGGTTGAAACCGTGCCGCAGATTTTCGTCGACCAGAAACACATCGGCGGCTGCACCGATTTTGAAGCCTGGGCAAAAGAGAATCTCGGCCTGTTTGCCTGAGTCAATTTATTTGCTCGATGAATGACTGCGCCAGGTATCAAGCCAGGCGCAGATAAACAAAAAGCACAATGCCCCAAGCGCGCACCAGAACACGGCGCTCAACACCCACGCCATCTCCTGCCAGAACGTCCGGTGGGTCACGAAGAACAGCCGCATCGTCACCATGCAGACCGGCGCCGCCAGTATCGCGCCGAGCAAAGGACGCAGCACCCGCCGTCCGGGAGAGAGACAGCTCGCCGCCGCCCCTGGCAGCAAAAAGAAGAGCAGGCCCAGCTCCGGGTTGCCGCTGGCGCGAAATGCCCCTTTCATATGTAACAACAACGATAAGCACACCACAATGAACAGAACGAAGCCACAGATAATGCCGGCCCAACTACGCTCAGATTTCACCGTATCCTCCTGATGTTGCCTCTAACTCACGTCCACGTCGCCCAGTCAGATAAAGCATTTCGGCAATCCATGCCAATAACTCCCCTACCAGCCTAAAAACGATTGTCACTAGCCGCCGCATCCAGGAAGGATTAAACTAGCGGTATATTTTTGCTGGTTATAACAGGGTGCCAGAATAGGTTCGCGACAACGCGAACGCCTGAGCAACCTTAGACCAAATAACCATTTCCTTCAACAACTTACTAGTAAATGAGAAGTTGGCTTTCGTGAATATAAACGTCGCAGATTTGTTAAACGGGAATTACATCCTGTTATTATTCGTTGTACTTGCATTAGGACTATGCCTGGGAAAACTGCGTCTCGGCTCAGTACAACTTGGTAATTCCATTGGCGTTTTAGTCGTTTCTCTATTATTAGGCCAGCAGCATTTCGCGATTAACACCGATGCCCTTAATCTCGGCTTTATGCTGTTTATTTTTTGCGTTGGCGTAGAAGCCGGGCCCAACTTTTTTTCTATTTTTTTCCGCGACGGGAAAAACTACCTGATGCTGGCGCTGGTGATGGTCGGCAGCGCGATGCTGATCGCCATGATGCTGGGTAAAGTGTTCGGCTGGGATATCGGGCTCACCGCCGGTATGCTGGCAGGCGCCATGACCTCCACCCCGGTGCTGGTGGGCGCGGGCGACACCCTGCGCCATTTCGGCCTGCCCAGCGATCAGCTGGCGCAGTCGCTTGACCATCTGAGCCTCGGCTATGCCCTGACCTATCTGGTTGGTCTGGTGAGCCTGATCGTCGGCGCCCGCTATATGCCCAAGCTGCAGCATCAGGATCTGCAGACCAGCGCCCAGCAAATCGCCCGCGAGCGCGGCCTCGATACCGATTCCAAACGTAAAGTCTACCTGCCGGTGATCCGCGCCTACCGCGTCGGCCCGGAGCTGGTGGCCTGGGCGGATGGCAAAAATCTGCGCGAACTGGGTATTTACCGCCAGACCGGCTGCTATATTGAACGCATTCGTCGCAACGGCATTCTGGCCAACCCGGACGGCGACGCGGTGCTGCAGATGGGTGACGATATTGCGCTGGTGGGTTACCCGGACGCCCACGCCCGCCTCGACCCGAGCTTCCGCAACGGTAAAGAGGTGTTCGACCGCGATCTGCTCGACATGCGCATCGTCACTGAAGAGATTGTGGTCAAAAACCACAACGCCGTCGGCCGCCGCCTGGCGCAGCTCAAGCTTACCGACCACGGCTGCTTCTTAAACCGGGTTATTCGCAGCCAGATCGAGATGCCTATCGACGATAACGTCGTACTGAACAAAGGCGACGTGCTGCAGGTCAGCGGCGACGCCCGCCGCGTAAAAACCGTGGCCGACCGCATCGGCTTTATCTCCATTCACAGCCAGGTGACCGATCTGCTGGCCTTCTGCGCCTTCTTTATCGTTGGCCTGATGATCGGCATGATCACCTTCCAGTTCAGCTCCTTCAGCTTCGGCATCGGCAACGCCGCCGGCCTGCTGTTCGCCGGCATCATGCTTGGCTTCCTGCGCGCCAACCACCCAACCTTCGGCTATATCCCGCAGGGGGCGCTGAACATGGTGAAAGAGTTTGGTCTGATGGTGTTTATGGCCGGGGTCGGTCTCAGCGCCGGGGCCGGGATCAATAACGGGCTGGGCGCCGTCGGCGGCCAGATGCTGGCGGCAGGGCTTATCGTCAGCCTGGTGCCGGTGGTGATCTGCTTCCTGTTCGGCGCCTACGTGCTGCGCATGAACCGGGCGATGCTGTTCGGCGCCATGATGGGAGCCCGCACCTGCGCCCCGGCGATGGAGATCATCAGCGATACCGCGCGCAGCAATATTCCAGCGCTCGGCTACGCAGGGACCTACGCCATCGCCAACGTGCTGCTTACCCTTGCCGGGACGCTCATCGTGATCATCTGGCCAGGGCTACAATAATTTTTTGAGAAAAAAGCCGTCACAGGCAGAACTTTTTCTCAGGGCATCAGTCATAAGTAATGCCACTGCTTTTCTTTGATGTCCCCATTTTGTGGAGCCCATCAACCCCGCCACTTCGGTTCAAGGTTGATGGGTTTTTTGTTGCCTGCGTTTAGCCATTCCGGGTGAAACGCCGCTTCAGCGCCTCTCTTCCTGCGCCCTCTCCCCTGCCAGCTGCCCGACCATCATGCGGATTGCCGCCTTCGACAACGGTGCGCGGTCGGTGACAAAGTGCAAGGTCATCCCTTCAATAAAGGCGTCGAGACCGCGGGCGGTATCGGGGGCAAACCATTGTTCCAGCGTCTGCTGGCTGCGCCGCATCCAGTTTTGCATCACCGCCTTCAGCGCCGGCTGACTGCTGCAGAACGCGTACAGCTGGTACATCAGCTCCATATTGCGCGCCGTGGTCACCTGGGCGCTGAAGATCAGATCCGCGATGGCATCGCAGGCTTGTTCCCGGTTCGTTACCCCGACGAAGCCTTGCTGATACTGCGCCGACATCTCGGCGGTAAACAGGCTGAACGCCTCCTCAATTAACGCCTCAATGCCGCTGAAATAGTAGGTCAGCGATCCCAGCGGCACATTCGCGCAGGTGGCGATTTTACGGTGCGTCACCGCATGGATGCCGTGCGCCGCGATGGTATCCAGCGTCGCCTGCAGGATGCGCTCGCGGCGCTGCGGATCGTTTGGTCTACGGGCCATGATTTTCCTCTTCCGGTTTATGTACAAATGTACACATACTTGCTACTGTTGTCTTCACTCTTCTCCTTTAAGGCGTTTACGGATGACGACGCAATCCTCGCGTAGAGCGCTGCAGCTTCGGTTATGGGCGCTGTTTATGTTCTTTTTCATCCCCGGCTTGTTAATGGCCTCCTGGGCCACCCGCACGCCGGCGATCCGCGATCTGTTGGCGCTATCCACCGCAGAGATGGGCGTGGTGCTGTTTGGTCTGTCGGTGGGGTCGATGAGCGGTATTCTCTGCTCGGCGTGGCTGGTGAAGCGCTTTGGTACCCGCAAGGTCATCCGCACCACCATGTCCTTCGCCGTGCTTGGCATGCTGGTGCTCAGCCTGGCGCTGTGGGTCACTTCCGCCCCGCTGTTCGCCTTCGGTCTGGCCATCTTCGGCGCCAGCTTCGGCTCTGCAGAGGTCGCTATTAACGTCGAAGGCGCGGCCATCGAGCGGGAGATGAATAAAACGGTGCTGCCGATGATGCATGGCTTCTACAGCTTTGGCACCCTGTTCGGCGCCGGGGTGGGCATGGCAGTGACCGGATTCGGTCTGCCGGCCGCCCCGCACATTCTGGCGGCTGCGCTGGTGGCTATCCTGCCCATCGCCATTGCTATCCGCGCCATTCCCGACGGCACCGGTAAAAATGCCGCCGAAGTCGCCCACGGTGAGACGAAAGGTCTGCCGGTGTGGCGCGACGCGCAGCTGCTGCTGATCGGCGTAATTGTCCTGGCGATGGCCTTTGCCGAAGGCTCGGCCAACGACTGGCTGCCGCTGCTGATGGTGGATGGCCACGGCTTTAGCCCCACCTCCGGCTCCCTGATTTATGCCGGTTTCACCCTCGGCATGACGCTGGGCCGCTTTACCGGCGGCTGGTTTATCGATCGCTACAGCCGGGTGGCGGTAGTCCGCGGCAGCGCAGTGATGGGCGCCCTCGGCATAGGCCTGATCATCTTCGTCGATAACCCCTGGGTGGCGGGCATCTCGGTGCTGCTGTGGGGCATTGGCGCCTCGCTCGGCTTCCCGCTGACCATCTCCGCCGCCAGCGATACCGGGCCGGACGCGCCCAAGCGCGTCAGCGTGGTGGCGATCACCGGCTATCTCGCTTTCCTCGTCGGGCCGCCGCTGCTGGGTTTCCTCGGCGAACACTTCGGCCTGCGCAGCGCCATGATGGTGGTGCTGGGTCTGGTGATGGTGGCGGCGCTGGTCGCCCGCGCGGTGGCTAAGCCACAATCTGAACCCGTTATGGAGAACAGCTAATGAGCATCAAACTGATTGCGGTGGATATGGACGGCACCTTTTTAAGCGATGCCAAAACTTACAACCGGCCGCGCTTCCTCGCCCAGTACCAGCGAATGCGCGAACAGAATATTCGCTTCGTGGTCGCCAGCGGCAATCAATATTATCAGCTGATCTCCTTTTTCCCGGAGATCGCCCATCAGATCGCCTTCGTGGCGGAAAACGGCGGCTGGGTGGTGAGCGGCAATGAAGACGTCTTCAACTGCCAACTGCCGGTTCACCACTTCAACGCCGTGGTCGACCATCTGCAGACGTTGCCGAATATCGAAATCATCGCCTGCGGGAAGCGCAGCGCCTACACCCTCAATCGCTACAACGACGCGCTGAAGACGGTGGCGGCGAAGTATTATCACCGCCTTGAACTGGTGGACGATTTTAACCATCTCGATGACACCATCCTCAAATTTGGTCTCAACGTGCCAGACAGCCTGATCCCGGAAATTCAGCCGAAGCTGCACGCGGCGCTGGGGGACATGGTCACCGCGGTGGCCACCGGCTACGGCAGCATCGACTTAATTATCCCGGGTGTGCACAAAGCCAACGGGCTGCGCATTTTGCAGCAGCGCTGGGGCATTGAGGATCACGAGGTGGTGGCGTTCGGCGACAGCGGCAACGATATCGAAATGCTGCAGCACGCCGGGTTTGGCTTTGCCATGGCCAACGCCCGGGAAGACGTCAAAGCCGTCGCCCGCTATCAGGCGCCGCATAACAACGAAGAAGGTGTCCTGCAGATTATTGATAAGGTGTTGGATCGCGAAGCGCCGTTCGCCTGATAAGACCCGGATGCGAGCGCATCCGGGTTGAAAACAACTACCCCTGCTGCGAATTGCCGACGCTTTTATCTTTCAGAAAGTAAATCATCAGCCCCAGCCATAGTACCCCACCCAGCAGGTTAAACAGGCTGAACAGCCCGTTGCCGCCCAGCTCGTAAGCATGTTTGCTGAGCTCGATGCCGACGGTGAAGATCAGCATCTGCAGCATTCCCATCGCCGCCGAGACCGTGCCTTTACTCATCTCGCTGGCGAACAGGGTTAAACGCACCAGGCCGGCGTTCGCGAGGCCAATCCCGAAGGCGTAGAAGCTCAGACCGGCCGTCATCCACAGATAAGCGTGGGAAGAGACCACGGTCGCCGCCGCAGAGAGGATCAGGCCAAACATGATCGGCCAACCGCCCATGATAATCAGCGAGCGCACGGTCCGGCGCGCAGTCAGGCGCGCCAGCACCAGGTTGCCGGCAATCAGCGCCCCGAAAATCGGCACCTGCAGCATGCCGTACTCATAGCTGGTGGCCTGTTCGCCGCTGATAATAATCACCGGCGACTGGGCAATCCACGCCAGCAGCGGCAGGCTGACAAAGCCGGTGGCCAGCGCGCCGGCGACGAAGCGCAGGTTCTTCAGCACCAGCCGATAGTCGCGGCCCAGCTCTTTCACCGACAGCTTTTCGCCCAGCCGCGTCGCGGTCTCCGGCATCGCCCGCTGCAGGCCGAAGAACGAGATGGCCGCCAGCACGGCGAACAGGACAAACATCATCTCCCACGGCAGGATATGCACCCAGGCGGCGCCCACCAGCGGCCCCAGCAGCGGGGCTATCAGCGCCACGTTAGCCATCAGGGCGGTGATTTTGATACACACCGCCTCCTCAAAGGACTCCTGTATCGCCGCATAGCCCACCGCGCCGATAAAGCACAGGCTGATCCCCTGCAGGAAGCGCAGCAGGGTAAACTGCTCAATGGTCTGCGCCAGCAGCGTCGCCAGGCAGGTGACGATGAACCATACTACGCCGGTCAACATCACCGGACGGCGGCCAATACGATCCGACAGCGGCCCCAGCAGCCACTGTAAAAACATGCCGCCTGCCAGATAGGCAGTCATTGAGGTAGGTACCCATTCGTTGCCCACCTGAAATTCCTGCACCACGGCTAACATGCCCGGCTGAATCATATCGTTGCCGATATAAGTGGAAAACTCGTACAGCACCAGACATAACGGGAACAACAGCGCCTGCCTTCCGAGGCGGCGGCCTGAAAGCGAATAATTTTGCATGAAATCTCTTATCTATCAAAAATCGCGCAAAGTGTAATGAAACTCCCGGCGCGGAGATAGTGAATTGTGGGTGACACCGCACAATATTACGAGCCGTGCGCCATCGTCCTGCCTCTCCCCTGTTATTCAGCCTGTGTATATATTCCGTTTATGTTTCAGCAATGTGACAAACGATATACTGACGTTTTTCAGGCTGTTAGCCGTAGACTTTATGGTAGTGGATTTCATAACAACCTGATCTTTAAGACAATGCCGCCTTTAACTCCGCACCGCTTTTATTTAGGGTAGGCGGCTTAATTGCTATCGGACCAACGAGCCTGGAAGTCTATGCTGGAAAAAATTAACTATGCGCTGTTCGCCCTGCTCAACGCGACGCCTGCCTCGCCGCAGTGGGCCATTGAGATGGCGATCTTCATCGCTAAAGATCTGATTCTGATCGTACCTCTGCTGGTGGTGACATTGTGGCTGTGGGGGCCTGCCCAGCGGCAGATGGTGTTTAAGCTGATGCTGGCGCTGACGATCAGCCTGACCGTGTCGTGGGCGATCGGCCACCTCTATCCGCACGATCGGCCGTTTGTCGCCGGCGTAGGCTATAACTTCCTGCACCACGCGGCGGACGACTCCTTCCCCAGCGACCATGGCACCGTCAGCTTTACCTTTGCCCTGGCCTTCCTGTTCTGGCATCGCCTGTGGTCCGGCGCCCTGCTGATGGCCATTGCCGCCGCCATCGCCTGGTCCCGTGTCTATCTCGGCGTGCACTGGCCGCTGGATATGGTCGGCGGGCTGCTGGCCGGGATGTGCGGCTGCCTTGGCGCGGCGCTGATCTGGCATACGTTCGGCCCGGCGCTATACCATCAGCTGCAGCGGCTGTATCGTCTCTGCTTCTCCTTGCCAATCCGCAAAGGTTGGGTGCGCGGCTAAACGCCGCCGTCGCTGCGGCCACCGCGTGACTAACCCGCAAGCGACAGGTAAAATCCCGCTAACGCCCTGCCCCCGCAGGGCGATTTTAGCGCAGAGGGAATATGGAAACTCGCCGTGACGAACGTATCAGTCAGCTCATTCAGGCACTTAAACGCAGCGATAAGCTGCATCTGAAAGAAGCCGCTTCCCTGCTTGGGGTGTCGGAAATGACCATTCGTCGCGACCTCAATGGCCACAGCGGCCCGGTTGTGCTGCTCGGCGGATACATTGTGCTGGAGCCGCGCAGCGCCACCCATTACCTGCTCAGCGATCAAAAAACCCGGCTGGTCGAGGAAAAACGCCGTGCCGCTCGCCATGCGGCCGCGCTGCTGGAGGCCCATCAGATGGCCTTCTTCGACTGCGGGACCACCACGCCGTGGATTATTGACGCCATTGACGATGCCCTGCCCTTCACCGGCGTCTGCTACTCCCTGAACACCTTTCTGGCCCTGCAGGAAAAACCCCAGTGCCGCGCGGTCCTGTGCGGTGGGGAGTTTCATGCCAGCAACGCGATTTTTATGCCGCTGAGCCTTGAGGATACCCTCAGCCATCTGAGCCCTGATATCGCCTTTTACTCGGCGGCGGGGATCGACTGCGAGCAGGGGGCGACCTGCTATAACCTGGAAGAGCTGCCGGTTAAGCACTGGGCGATGCGTCACGCGCGCTATCACGTGCTGGTGGTCGACCACAGCAAGTTTGGCAAAGTGCGTCCGGCGCGCATGGGGGCGTTAGCGAAATTTGACGTGATCGCCAGCGATATCTGCCCGGATGATGAGCTGGTCGCGCTGGCGAAGGCGCAGCAGATTTCCCTACTGTATTGAAGCGTCGCTGCCCGCGCCCCGCAGGGCGCGGGCAGGCATCAGGAGAACCAGCTGCCAAACCAGCCGTGCAGTTTCATCAGCACGAAGTCGATCATCCGGCTGAAGAAGCCGCCCTCTTTTACCGACTCCATGACAATCAGCGGACGCTGTTCAATGGTTTTATCATTTAGCTTAAAGTCGATAGTCCCGACCACCTGCCCCTTCTCCAGCGGCGCGGTAAGCTGCGGCTGATTTAAGGTATAGCTGGCTTTCAGGTTTTTCAGCTGGCCCTTCGGCAAAGTGATAGAGCCCGCCTCGCCAGCCCCCAGTTTCGCTTCATTGCTATCGCCAAACCACACGCGCTGGGTAACGAAGGTGGCATCTGGTTTAATCGGCGTCACGGTTTCAAAGAAGCGGAAGCCCCAGGTCAGCAGTTTTTCTGACTCGTTAAAGCGAATGCGGTCGGTTTTGGTCCCCAGCACCACGGCGATCAAACGCATATCACCCTGAGTGGCCGAGGAGACGAGGTTATAGCCGGCCCCGGCGGTGGTCCCGGTTTTCACGCCATCGGCGTTGAGGTTGCTGCTCCACAGCAGGCGGTTGCGGTTCGGCTGGCGAATTTTATTGAAAGTGAACTCTTTCTCTTTATGTACCGCGTACTCTTCCGGTACGTCGTGGATCATCGCTTTGGTCAGCAGCGCCATATCGCGGGCGGTGCTGAACTGCCCCGGCGCGTCAAGGCCGTGGACGGTCATAAAGGTGGTGTTGGTCAGCCCCATTTTTTTGGCGTAGCCGTTCATCAGGCTAACGAAAGCGTCCTGGCTGCCCGCTACGTAGTCAGCAATCGCAATGCTGGCGTCGTTACCGGACTGAATGATGACCCCTTTATTCAGATCTTCTACGGAAACCTGCATGCCAGGCTTGAGGAACATCACCGATGAGCCGCGCAGCGCCGGGTTGCCGGTCGCCCAGGCATCGCGCCCAACGGTCACCATATCGGTCAGTTTGATTTTTCCCGCTTTTATTGCCTGCCCTACCACGTAGCTGGTCATGATCTTCGTCAGACTGGCCGGGTCGAGTTTTTCATCGGCATTGCCTTCGCTGAGCACCTTCCCGCTGGCATAGTCCATCAGGATCCAGGCGCGAGCGTTAATTGAAGGGGCGTCGGGGAGTTGTTCCGCAGCCTGCACCGCAGGTGCGACAAGAAATAACAGCGCGCAACCTGCCGCGAGGCCGCGAAGGGAAAAAGCGTCATGCATCATAAGAGCCACCCAAGTATCCTTTCCAAACAAAATATGCCGCGCCACTCTGACCGCGCCGCAGCAACCGGTGAGTAAAGCGTACAAATGACCTTAAAGAAACAGCGAGTTGGTAAAGTTTTTAAAGTTTACGCAATAACATGCCGCTGTGCTTTAATCAGAACAATTTTTTTGATCGTAATCGCCTTAATGTTAACTTTATTATGGCAAGAAAAAAATCGCCTTTCAAAACCAATTAGTCACCGAAATTTCAATAACATAGCTCACTTCTCTTCGGGGAAAATGCTCCTAAAGAGACGTCGCAAGCGTGTCTTTCATTGTGGTTTGCCTGGTCATAGATTCACATTATGGCGGGGCCGTGTGGGGTAAGCGAAAGCCTGGCCAGTGATATCCAGTCGCGTCGCCCCTACCCCCTTCACCTGAGAACCGGGGATGGTTGTTACTGCTGATACCCTTCACAAAACTCAAAATGTCGGCCCGGTTGCATTCCATGAGGCCCAGTTCAACTTCCGAACTCACAATAACCACATCTGGCTTGCTGCTGTAGAAGTCTCAGACGCTTAAATATAAACCTGAAGGTTCTGTAGGCCCTATTTACGCCTGAAATGCAGTTGAGAACTCCCGGGCTATGCTTGAGACGGTCATTACGCCCGTCTCAGGAAATTAGCAACAACGCCCGCACTTTTCTCTCCATCGGGCCTGCCTGATCGCCATGTTCAGCAGGGCTTCGATTGCCATAGCATTCCGCCGATGGAGGCGCAATCTCCTTGATAAAGGATATCAATCAGCTATCCCCTCTATACGCCACCATCAGGAATTGAGGTCAGGAAGGGAGAGCCTCCCGCTAATGATATGAATTATTCGCCCACTGGATAAGCAGGCAGACGGCTTTCCTGTTTTAGTCGGCATATCGGTAAAAGATAGTTTATCGGGCTATTTTCCCTTTCCGTATTACACAAGTAAGAAAAATAGCACATCGATAAGGATGGATTCCTGGTCATTAAATACAGTATAGTTTCCCCTGCAATCTTTATGGAAGCGGGTAGCTCACCCGCAGTTATTCCATAAATTAAGATTCGCATATTGTGTTGAAAATGGCATATCCCTTTATGCGTGTAATTACACCCCAGCCTGTCGCTGGGCTTTTTTTTTCAAGGCGACTCTGGATGGTGATAAATTTTACAAATACATTCATAACAGCGCATCCACAGCCGTGGCCTTTACAGAAGTATTGCTCTCAAAACCCCGGGCCGCTCTGATTCTGTTGCCCGTTATTAATCACGCCGGTTTGATGAAAAGGTTAACATCTCTTCCCGGGTAATCTCCTACCCTTCTCGTCCGATGCCATATCGAGCTCTACGACTCGCTCTTCCAGACTGCAGTTCGCCAGTGCTTCTTTTATCCCTATTTCGTTTTGCAGGGATGTTTTGATAGCACCGCGATAGTATGCTGGCCATCCTTATCAGTCATTCATTTTAACCGCCTTTTTCAAATCCTTCCGGGGAAAGTAAAGTCCTCTACCAGGCTCTGCTCGTTTAACGCTATAGATTCAAATACTGATTATTGCATTATATACCACTTACCCCCGCCGTGATTACCCAGGTAAGATAAATAGCACAAAAGTAAGGGTGGATTCCTGGTTATTTAATACAGTATATTTCCCATGTAGTCTGTATGGAAGTTGATGGTTACCTTTGGTTAACCCATACTTCGAGACTCGAATATTATCTTGAGAACAGCATGCAACCCTGAGTAAATTTACTCCCCAGTGCCAGTCACTGGGTTTTTTTTGCTATTTTTCAGAATATCTTCCAGCCAGTCGGCGCCTCTCATGGTCTATTTTTTCTGGGTGGGATGAAAAAGATGTATATCCGATCGATAAAAACAACAGTTCATCCCTGTAAAAATATAATTCTTTCACTGACTTTCTATTTATTAATATTAACCTGTGTTCCTCAGATGATTGCGATGCAATAATCAGCATCAAATTATACCCTCAGGCGACATTGAGATTTTAACCGAGACGGAGAGGGAGCGTTTTTATAGATGCATGCATGATTTAAAGCTTTAATTATCAATAAGATACACCATATTCACGCCCTTTCCTTCGTAGCGTAACACCCTATAGATATTACTCCTGTAAAATAGTAAAAACACTTTCCGGGCCCTGTAACCCAGGAGTGCCCCTGGCTGAAGGGAGTAAGCATAAAAACCTTTAATAACAGCCAAATAAAAAAGCTTGCCGGATTTTTAACTTTATCCCAACATGATCGCCGATCGCGCTGCAACGGCAGTGAAACAAACTCAGGAGCGAAAATTATTACACTGTGGGGACGTAATAACTCGACCAACGTGAAGAAAGTACGCTGGGTGCTGGAGGAGCTGGATCTGCCTTATCAGCAGATCCTCGCCGGGCTGGAGTTTGGTCTCAATCATGACCCGGAATATCTGGCGATGAACCCGAACGGGCTGGTGCCGTTGTTAAAGGACGATGCCACCGGGGTGGTATTGTGGGAATCAAATACGATTATTCGCTACCTGGCGGCCCAGTATGGCGTTGACCGTCTGTGGCTGGCCGCGCCGGCGCAGCGCGCGCAAGGGGAAAAGTGGATGGATTGGTCCAACGGCACCCTCTCACCCGCCCATCGCCCGGTATTAATGGGCCTGGTGAGAACGCCACCGGAGCAGCGCGACCCGGCGGCCATCGCCGCGGGGATCAGCGCCTGCGAAGCGCTGTTCGCCATGCTGGATGACGAACTGGCCAAAATGCCGTGGCTCTCCGGCGAGCAGTTCGGCCTTGGCGATATTGCCGTCGCTCCCTTCGTCTACAATCTGTTGTCGATCCTCGACAGCTGGCAACCGCGGCCCCATCTGCAGCGCTGGTATCAGCAGATTAGCCAACGTCCTGCCTGGCGCGAAGTAGTGCAGATCCCGGTGACCTGAGGCTAAGCCTCGGGACTCAACCGCAATAGCTCGCCGTTAGACTCGTCGGTTAAAACGTACAGATAGCCGTCGGGTCCCACGCGAACATCGCGGATGCGTTTTCCGCGCGCCTCCAGTAATCTCCCCTCCTCGCGGACCTGATTACCGTCCACCGCCAGGACAATCAGCGATGTCTCCTTCAGCGCGCCGATAAACAGCTTATGCTGCCACTGGGGAAAGGTCGGCGCCGAATAAAAGGCCATCCCGCTCACCCCGGGAGAGACCGGCCAGACATACAGGGGAGGTTCGGTCCCCGGAACCGTTTTGCCTTTTGCTTCCGGAATGGGCAGGCCGCTGTAGTTAATACCGTGCGTCGCCAGCGGCCAGCCGTAATTTTTCCCCGCCTGCGGAATATTAATTTCATCTCCGCCGCGCGGGCCATGCTCGTTCAGCCACAGCGCCTCGCTCCAGGGATTCATCGCCATGCCCTGCGGATTACGGATGCCGTAAGCCCAGATCTCCGGCCTGGCGTCAGCCCGGCCGACAAAAGGGTTATCCGGCGGTACACCTCCGGTCTCCGTCAGGCGGACCACTTTCCCCTGCAGCTTGCTGAGATCCTGGGCGGTGGCGCGCTGATTATTTTCGCCCAGCCCGATAAACAAATATCCTTTGCCGTCGAACACCAGCCTGCCGCCAAAATGATTGCCGACGGAGAGCTTCGGCTGCTGGCGAAAGACCACGGTAAAGTTCGTCAGCTGCGTGGCATCCTCGCTCAACCGCCCATAGCCCACCGCGGTGCCCGCCTTACCGCTGGCGTCGCTTTCCGCATAGCTCAGCCACACCCGCCGCGACTGGGCGAAATCCGGGGCCAGCGCCACGTCCAGTAGGCCACCCTGGCCGTTGGCCCATACCTGCGGCACGCCGGCTATCGGCGCCGACAGACCTTTACCCGGCTGCCAGCGCTTGAGCTCGCCGCCGCGCAGGGTGATCAGTATGCCCTGATCGTCAGGCAGAAAGGCCATGCCCCACGGCTGGGCCAGCCGGTTTTGCAATACCTCCACCCGCACCGCGGCCTGGCTCAGGGCTGGTAGCGCTAAGGCGCTCAATATCAACAGCAGTGGGATCGGACGCATGGCATTCTCCTTTCGTCAGCTCTGGGCTAAAGGGTAGCCAGCGGGGAAATTTGCGCGGGGATTTTTACATAACCTTTAACAGGGGAAGCATTCACTTCCCCTGGGTTTCAGCCGATCAGGCATGAGTGATTGGCGCCAATTTATTCAATTTATGAATATTTGAGGTCAATCCTGTCAGACAGCGTTCTAGCTTCTCTACGTTAACAGCGATGTATAGCGGACAATCATGATGCCCGCTCATCAGGCATAGTGCAGCGGCGGCGACCGATTCGCCGGCCAGGCGAAGGACATCCCTCTCCTCCGGTGAAATGGCATTCTGCAGGCGCGGCGCCTGCGCACGCATTTCACGGCAAAGCTCAAACAAGTTATCACGCAGATGGTCATTTTCGCTGACTGACATGTAGCCTTTGGCCTTTCGCAGTTGCAGATAGGCGTCAATATCGATATTGGCGTTAATAAGCTTCTGCAGAAGGTGGCGGTATAGTCTGTCAACGGTCATCACGGTTCCTCCTCTGTCGTCCTTTACCCTTTCCATAATACGGTTATTTTTTGTGCAAAATGATGCGCCAGGTCAATAATCCCCAGTTCTTTAACATCATTTACAATGTGGCAACTTTAACGCATTGTAGGGTGTATAACAAAAACAATGTTATACGATCACAATTAATTTCAAGCTGAAATTAATAAACAGAAAATGGCAATAAGAGACAAAATTAGTGCAGCAATGATCACAATACCTCATATAATCTGTTGCACCATCGTCAATTCGGATGTCATAACAAATAATTAATGTAATACGTATAACATCTCAGGAAAACAGCGAACGCGGCCCGTGGATCGCTGACATTCTCTCTGCCCATTTGCAAGGAACTGAAACATGACGTCCGGTAAAAGAAACTACCTTCTGTTGAGTCTTTTCGATTTCCTCTACCTGTTCGCCTGGTCGTCGACCATGGCTTTCTTCGTTATCTGGACCACCCAGCATCTTGGCATCAGCGCCACGAAGACCGGGCTGCTTTACTCGGTCAACGCCTTTATCGCCCTGCTGATGCAGCCTTTCTTCGGCTTTATCTCTGACAAGTTCGGCCTGAAAAAACGGCTTATCTGGCTGCTGGTCGCCCTGCTCCTGCCGGTGGGCCCCTTCTTTATCTACGTTTACGCGCCGCTGCTGGTGCACAACTTTTGGTTTGGCGCCTTGCTGGGAGGGATCTATCTGGGGATCATCTTTAACTCCGGCTGCGGAGTAATCGACTCTTATATCGATAAGATTTCCCGGCGCTATCAGTTTGAATATGGTCGTGTGCGGATGTGGGGCTCGTTAGGCTGGGCAGCGGCGGCCTGGATTGTGGGTAAATATATCGACAGCAATCCTAATCTGGCCTTCTGGCTCGCCAGCCTCGCCATTGTCATCGCCGCCATCTGCTTTATGCTAACCAAAATTGAATTAACCGACGCCGATGTGGCGCGAAGCGAATCGCTGAAGGTCTCTCATGCCCTTGAGCTGGCGAAGAATGGTCAGTTCTGGATGCTGCTGCTCTTTACCCTGTTCGTCACGCAGATTTACGACACCTACGATCAGCAGTTTGCCCAGTACTTCTCGCTACAGTTCCCGACGCCGGAGGAAGGCAACCGCTGGTACGGGATCCTCGCGTCTATTCAGGTCTGCGGTGAAACCCTGTTCCTCTGCCTGATGCCATGGTTTGTTAACCGGACCGGCGCCAAATGGGCGCTGATCATCGCCGGGCTGATCATGTCGGTACGTATTGTCGGCTCAGCCGTGCCCCTCGGCCCGGTGTGGATTGGTGCGGTGAAAATGATGCATGCTCTGGAGAAGCCGTTGATTCTGGTATCGGTCTTTAAATTCATCGCCGCCAACTTCGACCACAAGCTCTCTTCGACGGTCTATTTGCTGGTGCTGTTCGTCGCCTCGATCGCCACCGCCATTTACTCTCCGCTGGCAGGCTATCTGTACGATACCATTGGCTTCGCCAACACCTATCTGATTCTCGGCAGCGTCGCCGGGCTCTTTACCCTGATCTCTATTTTCACGCTGCAGGATAAGCGCGAGCCGAAAGAACCCGGCGCCACCCCCTCCGCAGCCATTAACCCGGCGCAATAAGTCTCTGCCCGGCAGCCACGCCGGGCTTGAGCCGCCTGCGCGCATGGCTTGTCAGAAGCGTGTCCCGCCCCTCTGCTCCGGGGCGTGTGGGATCCGCTCTGGCGGTGGGGGGCGTAAAAGACAGGTCGGGGGCGCTTTTTCACCATTAACCGCGACGGAGCTATACTCTTTTTCGCAAAGATCTGTAGAATTCCTGCCCTGACCATTCCAATAATTGAACACTTTTTAAGCTATGAGCAATGTCACGCATCAGCCGAAAATCGGCTTCGTCTCCCTGGGCTGCCCGAAAAACCTCGTGGACTCAGAGCGTATCCTGACCGAACTGCGCACCGAAGGTTATGACGTCGTACCGACCTACGACAACGCCGATATGGTGATCGTTAACACCTGCGGCTTTATTGATAGCGCTGTGCAGGAATCGCTGGAAGCGATCGGCGAAGCGTTGAAAGAGAACGGCAAGGTAATCGTCACCGGCTGTCTCGGCGCGAAAGAGGATCAGATCCGCGAAGTGCATCCGAAGGTGCTGGAGATCACCGGTCCGCACAGCTATGAGCAGGTGCTGGAGCATGTCCACCATTATACGCCGAAGCCGAAGCACAACCCGTTCCTGAGCCTGGTGCCGGAACAGGGGGTTAAGCTGACGCCGCGCCACTACGCCTACTTAAAAATTTCTGAAGGCTGCAACCATCGCTGCACCTTCTGCATCATCCCGTCCATGCGTGGCGATCTGGTGAGCCGTCCGATTGGCGAAGTGCTGGCCGAAGCCAAACGCCTCGCTGACGCCGGCGTGAAAGAGCTGCTGGTGATTTCGCAGGACACCTCCGCCTACGGCGTCGACGTCAAGCACCGCACCGGCTTCCACAACGGTATGCCGGTGAAGACCAGCATGGTCAGTCTGTGCGAAGAGCTGGCGAAGCTCGGCATCTGGGTACGCCTGCACTATGTCTACCCGTACCCGCACGTTGACGATGTGATCCCGCTGATGGCGGAAGGCAAGATTCTGCCGTACCTCGATATTCCGCTGCAGCACGCCAGCCCGCGTATTCTGAAGCTGATGAAGCGTCCTGGTTCTGCGGACCGTCAGCTGGCGCGCATTAAGCAGTGGCGTGAAATTTGCCCGGATCTGACCCTGCGCTCCACTTTTATTGTGGGCTTCCCGGGCGAAACGGAAGAAGATTTCCAGATGCTGCTCGACTTCCTGAAAGAGGCGCGTCTCGACCGCGTCGGCTGCTTCAAGTACAGCCCGGTTGAAGGCGCTACCGCCAACGAGCTGGCGGACCAGGTGCCGGAAGAGGTGAAAGAAGAGCGCTGGAACCGCTTTATGCAGCTGCAGCAGCAGATCTCTGCCGAGCGTCTGCAGGAGAAAGTGGGGCGCGAAATCCTGGTGCTGGTAGATGAAGTTGATGAAGAAGGCGCCATTGGCCGCAGCATGGCCGACGCTCCGGAAATCGACGGCGCGGTGTACCTGAACGGCGAAACCCGCGTTAAGCCGGGCGACGTGGTGCGGGTGAAAGTCGAGCACGCCGACGAATACGACCTGTGGGGTACCCGGGTCTAGTCCAGCTTCCCGGATAGCGGCTTAGCGCATTCCCCAGCCTACGGGGTCCTCCCGTAGGCTCACCCCCCATGTCCGCGCAAGCGCAGCGCCACGGGCAAGCATTGATTACCTTCCAGGCAGCCCTGTTGCGCCGTTATTTTGCTGCGCCATAAGAGACATAACGCAGACGATTAACCGGGAGCGCAAACTACGCAGAAGCCACAGATAACATAAAGGACTTTCCAGCGATGCTTCGCCTCACCCTGGCCCGCTCCCGGGAGGAGAGGGAACCGTCCGGCGGTCGTTTCCGCCTCACACCGCTCCCTGCGCCATGAGAGACCTAACGCAGAAAATTAACCGGAAGCGCAATGTGCGCTGAAGCCGCAGGTAACATAAAGGACTCCCGGCGGAGCTTTCCCTCACCCTACCCCTTTAACTTCGGATCCAGCGCATCGCGCAGGCCATCTCCCAGCAGATTAAACGCCAGCACGGTCACGAAAATCGCCACCGCCGGAAAGAGCGCCACGTGCGGAGACATCACCATATCCGCCCGCGCTTCGTTGAGCATCGCGCCCCACTCCGGGGTGGGCGGCTGCGCGCCGAGGCCGAGAAACGACAGACTGGCCGCCGAAATAATCGATACCCCAATGCGCATGGTGAAATAAACCACGATCGATGACACCGTCCCCGGCAGAATATGGTTGAACAGAATGGTGGCATCGCTGGCGCCGATGCTGCGCGCCGATTCAATAAAGGTCTGCTGCTTCAGAACCAGCGTATTGCCGCGCACCAGACGAGCAAACGCCGGGATCGAGAAGATCGCCACGGCGATGATCACGTTGGCCATCCCGCTGCCCATGACGGCGACCACCGCGATCGCCAGCAGGATCCCCGGAAAGGCGAACAACACGTCGCAAAGTCGCATAATGAGCCGGTCCCACCAGCCCTCATAGTAGCCAGCCAGCAGCCCAAGCACCGTGCCGATGGCCGCGCCAATCAGCACCGCCAGTACCCCGGCGGCCAGCGAGATCTGCGCCCCGACCAGCACCCGGCTGAAAATATCCCGTCCCAGGGAGTCGACTCCAAACCAGTGCACCAGCGAAGGTCCCTCGTTCAGACGGTCGTAGTCGAAATAATTTTCCGCATCGTACGGCGCTATCCATGGGGCAACGATGGCTACCGCAATCAGCAACAGCACGAAAATACCAGCGCCCATCGCCACCGGCTGGCGACGAAAGCGCCGCCAGAACTCATGCCAGGGGGTATGGATCTCGCCGGGTCTGATGCCCGGCATGGCGTTCAGCGCCGCCTGCCTTCTCCAGTTAAGCAATCGCACCTTACTTATACCTGATAGCCGGGTTTATGGCCGCGTACAGCACATCCACCACTAAATTGATAAGAATAAACTCCAGCGAAAAGAGCAGCACTTCCGCCTGAATCACCGGGTAATCGCGCATCTCCACCGAATCGACCAGCAAGCGCCCAAGCCCCGGCCAGTTAAACACCTTCTCCACAACGATCGACCCGCCGAGCAGAAAGCCGAACTGCAGCCCCATCATGGTCACCACCGGGATCATCGCATTGCGCAGACCATGCTTGAGCACCACCCGCGTTTCGCTCACCCCCTTCGCCCGGGCGGTACGCATATAGTCTTCATGCAGCACATCGACGAATGACGCGCGGGTAAAGCGCGCCATGACCGCCGCCACCGCCGCGCCAAGGGTCAACGACGGCAAAATATAGTGCCGCCAGCTGTCGGCCCCCACCGTCGGCAGCCAGCCCAGCTCAACCGAAAACACCTGCATCAGCAGCATACCAAGGGCAAAAGCCGGAAACGAAATACCGCTCACCGCCAGCGCCATTCCCAGACGGTCGGGCCAGCGATTGCGCCACACCGCGGCCGCAATCCCCGCCGCCATCCCGAACAGTACCGCCCAGCTCATGCTGGCCAGCGTCAGCCACAGCGTGGGCATAAAGCGACTGGCAATCTCACTGGCAACGGGACGCCGCGAGGCCATGGAAATGCCAAAATCGCCGCGCAGCACGTTGGTGATGTAGTGCCAGAACTGGACATGCAGCGGCTGGTCAAGCCCCAGCTGCTGGCGCACCATCGCCACCACCTGGGCATCGGCCTCAGGTCCGGCAATCAGCCGCGCCGGGTCACCGGGCAGCATATGGACGAACAGAAACACCAGCACCGCGACGATAAGCAGAGTAGGGATCAGGCCCAGCAGGCGCTTAATCACATAATTCAGCATCGCTCCCTCCCATTCCGGGAGAGAGGACGCATGAAGATGAACATGATCACGGCGTCAGGTCCGCCTGTTCGAAGCTAAAGCCGGTATCCGGCTGGATATAGAAACCGGTGAGGTTCTTGCTGTGGGCGGAGACCAGTTTCTCGACCACCAGCGGCACCCACGGCGACTCTTTCCAGATAATATCCTGCGCCTCTTTATAGAGTTTGGTTTTCTGTTGCGGATCGGTGGTTTTCAGCGCCTCGCTCAGCGCGTTATCCACCTGCGGGTTGCTGTAAAACGCGGTATTAAACAGCGTCGGCGGCCAGTTTTGCGAGGCGAACAGCGGCGACAGCGCCCAGTCGGCTTCACCGGTGGAGGCGGACCAGCCGGTATAGAACATCCGTACCCCGCTCTCTTTCTGCCCTTTACCTTCCACTTCCGCCGCCCGCTGACCAGCGTCCATCGCCGTCACCTGCGCCTTAATCCCCACCTGCGCCAGCTGCTGCTGGGTGAACTGCAGTACTTTCTGCGCGGTGCTGTGATTATGTGATGACCACAGCGTGGTGCTGAAACCGTTAGGGTAGCCCGCCTCTTTCAGCAGCTGGCGCGCTTTCGCCGGATCGTATGGCCAGGCGGGGTAGGTCTGGGCATAGGCGATCGACGGCGGCACCACTCCGGTCGCCGGGGTGGCGTAGCCGGCGAACGCTACCTTCACCAGCGCCTGACGGTTAATCGCATAGTTGATGGCTTCCCGTACCTTCGGATTATCGAACGGCTTCTGCGTCACGTTCATGCTGATGTAGCGCTGCATGATCGACGGGCTGGCCACCAGCTCCAGTTTGCTGTTTTTCGCCAGCAGCGGCGCCTGTTCGTAAGGGATCGGGAAGGCGAACTGCGCCTCGCCGGTCTGCAGCATCGCCGCCCGGGTATTGTTATCCACCACCGGACGCCAGGTGATAGAATCCAGCTTTGGCAGCCCCGGCTGCCAGTACCCATCGAACTTGCTGACCTTCACAAAATCCGTCTGGTTCCAGGTGTCGAGCTTATACGGCCCGGTGCCCACCGGGTGGAAGCCGATATCCTTACCATATTTTTTCAGCGCCGCCGGCGAAATCATCGCTGTCGCCGGATGGGCGAGAATGTTAATAAACGCCGAGAAGGGCTGCTTCAGGGTAATTTTGACCGTAGTCGGATCGACCGCCTCGGTACTGGCAATATTTTTATACAGGTTATAGCGCTTGAGATGGTTATCCGGGTTACTCGCGCGATCGAGGTTAGCCTTTACCGCCTCGGCGTTAAAGTCAGTGCCATCCTGGAATTTCACCCCGCTGTGCAGCTTAACTGTGTACACCAGGCCGTCCGGTGACACGGTATAGCTCTCAGCAAGAACGTTTTGCAGCTTCATCTCTTTATCAAGGCCGAACAGGCCTTGATAAAAGGACTTCGCCACCGCCTGCGACAGGGTATCGTTGGCATCATAGGGGTCGAGGGTCGTGAAGTTAGACCCGACCGCCACCACCACATCTTTGGCGGCAAAGGCGGGAGCGCTCGCCAGGGCTGCCGCGATACTCAGCGCCAGCCACCATTTGCGTGAAACAGGTTGTGTCATCGTGTTCTCCTGAAAAGATGCGTTATGTGTTGTTATGTTCTGCCCAGCACATCGGCGGATTCGCGGGCGACGAAGTGGCCCGGCCCGACCTGCTGCAACGGCACGCTGGCGATCTCCTCGCCCCGCTTATAAATATTGCCCGGGACGTCATCAGACAGCAGAACCCGCTGCGGATGACGGTGGCCCGGATCGGCCACCGGTACGGCGGCCATGAGCTTACGGGTATAGGGGTGCTGCGGGTTTTCAAACACCGCGCGGCGCGGGCCTATTTCGACAATGCGACCGCGATACATCACCGCCACGCGGTGGCTGATGCGCTCCACCACCGCCATATCATGGGAAATAAACAGAAACGCGATGCCCATCTCGCGCTGCAGGTCGAGCATCAGATTGATAATCTGCGCCCGAATGGAGACATCCAGGGCCGACACCGACTCGTCGGCTATCACCACCTTCGGATTCAGCGCCAGCGCGCGGGCAATGCAGATCCGCTGCCGCTGGCCGCCGGAAAAGGCATGGGGATAGCGCCAGGCATGCTCCGGCTGCAACCCCACGCGCTTCAGCAGCCAGGCGACCCGCTCACGCGCTGCTTCCCCACGCAGCAGGCCATGCACCCGCAGCGGCTCCATAATCGAATCGCCGACCGTCTGACGCGGATCAAGCGAGGCGTAAGGATCCTGAAAAATAAACTGAATATTGCGCCGCAGAGCCTGCAGCTTGCCGCCGGCGAGGGTATCGATCCGCTGACCGTCGAAGGTAATGGTGCCTCCCTGGGTCTCTACCAGCCTCAGCAGCGCCCGGCCGGTGGTCGACTTGCCGCAGCCGGACTCGCCCACCAGCGACAGGGTCTCTCCCGGCCAGAGATCAAAACTGACCTTCTCCACCGCATGCACTTCGCGCGTCACGCGATTGAGCAGCCCGCCGCGCACCGGAAAACGGGCCACCAGGTCACGCACCTGCAGGATCGGCTCGCCGGCGACTACCGTATCGGGCGTTTCGCTCTCCGCCAGCGGCTGGCCCGGCAGCGGAAAACGGCGCGGCAGATCCTGGCCACGCATCTCCCCCAGCCGCGGGACCGCCGCCAGCAGCGACTGTGTATACGGGTGCTGCGGCGAACGAAAGATCTCCTCAACGCTGCCGGTCTCTACCGCCTCACCGCGATACATCACCAGCACCCGATCGGCGATATCGGCCACGACGCCCATATCGTGGGTGATAAAGATCACCCCCATCGCCATCTCCTTTTGCAGGACGGCAATGAGTTGCAGAATTTGCGCCTGGATGGTGACATCCAGCGCCGTGGTTGGCTCATCGGCTATCAACACCGCCGGCCGACAGGAGAGCGCCATGGCGATCATCACCCTCTGGCGCATGCCGCCGGAGAGCTGGTGCGGATAGCGCGAGAGCATCTCTTCCGCCTGGGGAATACGCACCTGATCGAGCATCTTTTTCGCCGCGCGCAGCGCCTCTTCGCGCCCCAGCCCCTGGTGCAGGCGCAGGGATTCGGCAATCTGCTCGCCGATGGTAAAAACCGGATTCAGCGAGGTCATCGGCTCCTGAAAAATCATGGCCAGATCCGCGCCGCGCACCCGGCGCATCTCAGCGTCCGTTTGCTCATTGAGCGCGATCACCTGCCGGTTACGCCGCCGCAACCACAGCCCCTCGCTGTTCACCTCGCTGCTGGCCGCGTCTAGCAGACGCATCAGCGCCAGCGCGGTCACCGATTTTCCCGAACCGGACTCACCCACTATCGCCAGCGTCTCGCCGCGGCGCAGGCTGAAGGAAAGCTGACGCACGGCCTGCACCTCCGGCGCATCCTGCTGGCGGAACGCCACGTTCAGGTTGCGCACCACCAGCACTTCGCAGGTATCGGTTTCGTGAGTTTGCGACACTCGCCCTCTCCCTTGTTCTATTCGCGATAAATGCCAATGGTCGGCGTATCGCCGGCATAG
The DNA here is from genome assembly GCF_021184225.1 of Klebsiella sp. KPN54798. Classification (NCBI taxonomy): domain Bacteria; kingdom Pseudomonadati; phylum Pseudomonadota; class Gammaproteobacteria; order Enterobacterales; family Enterobacteriaceae; genus Klebsiella; species Klebsiella sp. KPN54798. The sequence continues at coordinate 3,616,780 of NZ_CP089234.1, forward strand.
CACCAGGCCCGGTACATGCCTTCACTGTTAAACGGTAAAACGACGTTGCCTTCGCGATCGACGGCTATCAGCCCACCGCTGCCGCCGAGAGCCGGCAGTTTCTCCATCACCACCCGCTCGCAGGCGGAATAGAGACTGAGCTGCCCATACTCCATCAGGGCGGCGATATCGTAGGCCGCCAGGGTGCGCATAAAGACTTCGCCGGTGCCGGTACAGGAGACCGCCACGCTGGCATTATTGGCATAACACCCCGCGCCCGGCAGCGGGCTGTCGCCGACGCGTCCGGGCAGTTTGTTGGTCATGCCGCCGGTGGAGGTCGCCGCCGCCAGATTGCCGGCCAGATCGAGCGCCACCGCGCCGACGGTGCCCATTTTCTGGCGTTCGTCGAGGGGAGCGGCGTGGTGGTCGAGGATAATCTCCCCGCCCGCTTTCGCCTCCTGCAGCTGCAGCAGCCTTTCAGGAGTGGAAAACAGATCGTTATCCACGCGCGCCATCCCGTGGGAGATGGCAAAATTTTCCGCCCCCTCGCCGATCAGTAGTACGTGCGGACTCTTCTCCAGCACCAGACGCGCCGCCAGCACCGGATTACGCAAATGTTTGACCCCGGCTACCGCGCCCGCCTGCAGGCTGTAGCCGTCCATTACGCAGGCGTCCAGCTCGTGGGTTTGATCGCGGGTAAATACCGCGCCCATTCCGGCGTTGAACAACGGACACTCCTCCAGCAGCCGAACGGCCTCGGTCACGGCATCCAGCGCGCTGGCGCCCGCGGCCAACATTTTCTGCCCGCTTTCGACGATAGTCGACAGCGCCGCCACATACTCTCGCTCCCGCTCCGGCGTCATTTGCGCGCGAGAAATCGCCCCTGCGCCGCCGTGAATTGCTATAACCGCCTTGCCCATTTCGCCAGTCCTTAACGATGAAGTGGATCGCCCCTGCCCTGTCGTACCGCGGCGCGGCGCCGGTCACGTCATGAATAAGGGTATTGATATCATTATATTGCTGAATGTCTTATACAATTTTTGAATATAGAAAGAGCGGCGGGCGATGTAAAGCCTCGTACCCAGGTGGCATACAGCCCGCGCCGCTTTTCTGCCATAATAGGCGTTTTCGCTGTTTTGCCCGCAGGAGTGACCCATGGATTTTACCGCCGGACTGATGCCGCTCGACACAGCCCTCGCCCAGATGCTCGATCGTATTACGCCGCTGAACGCGACGGAAACTGTACCGCTGTTGCAGGCCTTCTCGCGTGTGACCGCCCATGACATCGTCTCTCCGCTGGATGTGCCCGGCTTTGATAACGCGGCGATGGATGGCTATGCCGTCCGGCTGAACGACCTTCGCGACGGCGCGGCGCTGCCGGTCGCTGGTAAGGCCTTCGCCGGCCAGCCGTTCAACGACGCCTGGCCGTCGGGCACCTGTATCCGCATCATGACCGGCGCGCCGGTGCCGGAAGGCTGCGATGCGGTGGTGATGCAGGAAGAGACTGAACAGACCGAGGCCGGCGTGCGCTTTATCGCGCCGGTAAAAGCCGGGCAGCATATTCGCCGCCGCGGAGAAGATATTGCCCACGGCGCGGTGGTCTTCCCGGCGGGGATACCCCTGACGGTGGCCGAGCTGCCGGTGCTGGCCTCGCTGGGCATTGCCGAGGTCGAGGTGGTGCGCAAGGTACGCGTCGCGGTCTTCTCAACCGGCGATGAGCTGCAGCTGCCGGGTCAACCGCTCGGCGACGGCCAGATTTACGATACCAACCGCCTGGCAGTGCACCTGATGCTGCAGCAGTTGGGCTACGAGGTCATTAACCTCGGCATTATTCCTGACGACCCGGCGAAGCTGCGCGACGCCTTTATCGCCGCCGACCAGCAGGCCGATGTGGTCATTAGCTCAGGCGGCGTCTCGGTGGGTGAAGCCGATTACACCAAAACTATCCTCGAAGAGCTGGGGGAGATCGGATTCTGGAAGCTGGCGATTAAGCCGGGGAAACCCTTCGCCTTCGGCAAGCTCAGCAGCAGCTGGTTCTGCGGCCTGCCGGGTAACCCGGTGTCTGCCACCGTCACCTTCTGTCAGCTGGTGCAACCCCTGCTGGCGAAACTCTCGGGCAAGCACGGCCCGCTTCAGGCGCCCCGCCTGCGGGTCCGCGCCGCCACGCGCCTGAAAAAGTCGCCTGGCCGCCTCGATTTTCAGCGCGGTATTCTGCAGCGTAACCCGGACGGCGAACTGGTGGTGAACACCACCGGCCATCAGGGCTCGCACATTTTCAGCTCCTTCAGCCTCGGCAACTGCTTTATCGTGCTGGAGCGTGAGCGCGGCCATGTTGAAGCAGGTGAATGGGTCGAGGTCGAACCCTTCAGTCACCTGTTTGGGGGGCTGTAATGACCGTTGAGCTGAGCGATGAAGAGATGCTGCGCTATAACCGGCAGATCGTCTTGCGCGGTTTTGATTTTGACGGCCAGGAGCGGTTAAAAGCCGCTCGCGTGCTGGTGGTCGGCCTCGGCGGGCTCGGCTGCGCCGCCGCGCAGTATCTGGCCGCCGCCGGGGTCGGGCAGCTCACCCTGCTCGATTTCGACACTGTCTCGCTCTCCAACCTGCAGCGCCAGACGCTGCACAGCGACGCCACCCTCGGCCAGCCGAAGGTGGATTCCGCCCGCGAGGCGCTGGCGCGCATTAACCCGCACGTCCGTCTGGTCCCGCTCAATGCCTTGCTGGATGAGGCGGCGCTGGCAGCGCAGATTGCCGATCACGATCTGGTGCTCGACTGCACCGACAACGTCGCCATTCGCAACCAGCTTAACGTCGGCTGCTTTCAGCACAAAACCCCACAGGTCTCCGGAGCGGCGATCCGTATGGAGGGGCAAATCAGCGTCTTTACCTATCAGGATGGCGAACCCTGCTACCGCTGCCTGAGCCGTCTGTTCGGCGAAAATGCCCTCACCTGCGTCGAAGCCGGGGTAATGGCCCCGCTGGTGGGCACCATCGGTTCGCTGCAGGCGATGGAGGCGATTAAGCTGCTGAGCGGCTACGGCACCCCTGCCAGCGGAAAAATCGTCATCTACGATGCCATGACCTGCCAGTTTCGCGAAATGAGGCTGATGCGTCACCCGCAGTGCGAGGTATGCGGCTCGCACTGACCCTCACACCGGCGACGAGAGTCGCCGGTGGTTTTGTGACCGCTCTCGTTATTTTCTCCTCTCTGACTTATCCCCATCCCGCTTGTTGATTTGCGTCAACATAACTTTCATTCGAAAGTGTTTTTATATTCATACGCAAACAAGAGGATAAGCCATGATCTTCAACATCCAGCGCTATTCCACCCATGACGGCCCAGGGATCCGCACCGTCGTCTTCCTGAAAGGCTGCTCGCTGGGCTGCCGCTGGTGTCAGAACCCGGAGAGCCGCGCCCGTAGCGAAGATCTGCTGTATGACTCGCGGCTGTGCCTGGCCGGCTGCGAGCTGTGCCAGCAGGCGGCGCCGGCGGTTATCACCCGCACCCTCGATGGCCTGATCATTCACCGGCAAAACGTTAACGACAGCCATATCGCCGCGCTGCGCGACTGCTGCCCCACCACCGCGCTCACGGTGTGCGGCGAGGAGAAGAGCGTCGAGGAGATCATGGCGACGGTGCTGCGTGATAAACCATTCTACGATCGCAGCGGCGGCGGCATCACTCTTTCCGGCGGCGAACCCTTTATGAACCCAACGCTGGCGCAAGCGCTGTTCGAAGCCAGTCATCAGGCAGGCATTCACACCGCCGTGGAAACCTGCCTGCACGTGCCGTGGAAATACATTGAACCGTCTTTACCCTTTGTCGACCTGTTTCTCGCCGATCTGAAGCACGTTGACGAGGCCGTTTTTCAGCAGTGGACCGACGGCAGCGCCCGCCGGGTGCTGGATAACCTGCAGCGTCTGGCGCAGGCGGGGAAAAAAATGATTATTCGCGTGCCGCTGATCCAGGGATTCAACGCCAGCGAAGCCGACATTGCCGCGATCACCGATTTTGCCGCCGATCGCCTGCAGGTCAGCGAGATCCATTACCTGCCGTACCACACGCTGGGAATGAACAAATACCAGTTACTCAGTCAGCCCTACACCGCACCGGACAAACCGCTGGACGCTCCTGAGCTGCTCGTCTTCGCGCAGGATTATGCGCAAAGCAAGGGGCTAACGGCGATATTACGAGGATAACCCTATGACTACCCTGAAGCTCAACACCCTCAGCGCCCGTATCCAGGCCCATAAAATGGCGCTGGTGCATATCGTCAAGCCGCCGGTCTGTACCGAGCGCGCCCGCCACTATACGGAGATGTATCAGCGGCATCTCGATAAACCGATCCCGGTGCGCCGCGCGCTGGCGCTGGCTCACCACCTGGCGGAGCGCACCATCTGGATCAAGCACGATGAGCTGATCGTCGGTAACCAGGCCAGCGAAGTGCGCGCCGCGCCTATTTTCCCGGAATACACCGTCAGCTGGATTGAGAAAGAGATCGACGATCTCGCCGACCGCCCCGGCGCCGGCTTCTCGGTCAGCGAGGAGAATAAACGCGTATTGCATGAAGTGTGCCCATGGTGGCGCGGCCAGACCGTACAAGACCGCTGCTACGGTATGTTCACCGATGAGCAAAAGGCGCTGCTCGCCACCGGCATTATTAAGGCGGAAGGCAATATGACCTCCGGGGATGCTCACCTCGCGGTCAACTACCCCTTGCTGCTGGAGAAAGGCCTCGACGGGATGCGTGCGAAAGTCGCCGAACGCCGCTCGCGTATCAATTTGACAGTACTGGAAGACCTGCACGGCGAGCAGTTCCTGAAAGCGATTGATATCGTGCTGGAAGCGGTCAGCGATCACAGCAAACGCTTCGCCGCGCTGGCGCGCGAGATGGCGACAGCAGAATCCCGCGAATCACGCCGCCACGAACTGCTGACGATTGCCGAAAACTGCGACGTCATCGCCCATGAGCCGCCGAAAACCTTCTGGCAGGCGCTGCAGCTGTGCTACTTCATTCAGCTTATCCTGCAGATTGAATCCAATGGCCATTCGGTATCCTTCGGCCGTATGGACCAGTACCTCTACCCGTACTACCGCCGCGACGTTGAGTTGCAACAGTCGCTGGATCGCGAACAGGCCATTGAGCTGCTGCACAGCTGCTGGCTGAAGCTGCTGGAGGTCAATAAGATCCGTTCCGGCTCGCACTCCAAAGCCTCTGCCGGCAGCCCGCTATACCAGAACGTCACCATCGGCGGCCAGAATCTGGTGGATGGTAAGCCGCAGGACGCGGTCAACCCGCTGTCCTATGCGATCCTGGAATCCTGCGGTCGCCTGCGTTCTACCCAGCCGAACCTCAGCGTGCGCTACCACGCCGGGATGAGCAACGACTTCCTCGACGCCTGCGTCCAGGTGATCCGCTGCGGTTTCGGCATGCCGGCGTTTAACAACGATGAAATCGTCATCCCGGAATTCATTAAGCTGGGCATTGAGCCGCAGGACGCCTACGATTACGCGGCTATCGGCTGTATCGAAACCGCGGTCGGCGGTAAGTGGGGCTACCGCTGTACCGGCATGAGCTTTATTAACTTCGCGCGGGTGATGCTGGCGACGCTGGAAGGCGGCCGCGATGCCACCAGCGGTCAGGTGTTCCTGCCGCAGGAGCACGCCCTGTCGAAAGGCAACTTCGCTAACTTCGATCAGGTGCTGGCAGACTGGGACCGCCAGATTCGTTACTACACCCGTAAATCCATCGAGATTGAGTACGTGGTCGATACCATGCTGGAAGAGAACGTCCACGATATTCTCTGCTCGGCGCTAGTCGATGACTGCATCGAACGGGCGAAAAGCATTAAGCAAGGCGGCGCGAAGTATGACTGGGTTTCCGGCCTGCAGGTGGGTATCGCCAACCTCGGCAACAGCCTCGCGGCGGTGAAAAAACTGGTCTTCGATCAGGGCGCCATCGGCCAGCAGGAGCTGGCGAAGGCGCTGGCGGAAGATTTCGACGGTCTGACCCACGAGCAGCTGCGCCAGCGGTTGATCAACGGCGCGCCGAAGTATGGTAACGATGATGACAGCGTCGACGAGTTGCTGGCGCGGGCCTACCAGACCTATATCGACGAGCTGAAGCAGTATCACAACCCGCGCTATGGCCGCGGCCCGATTGGCGGCAATTATTACGCTGGCACCTCCTCTATTTCCGCTAACGTCCCGTTCGGCGCGCAGACCATGGCGACGCCGGATGGCCGTAAAGCGCATACCCCGCTGGCGGAGGGGGCCAGCCCGGCCTCCGGTACCGATCATCTGGGGCCGACGGCGGTTATCAGTTCGGTGGGCAAGCTGCCGACCGGGGCGATCCTCGGCGGCGTGCTGCTTAATCAGAAGCTGAATCCGTCAACGCTGGAGAACGAGTCCGATAAGCAGAAGCTGATGGTGCTGCTGCGCACTTTCTTCGAGGTGCACAAAGGCTGGCATATCCAGTACAACATCGTGTCGCGCGACACGCTGCTGGAAGCCAAGAAACATCCTGACCAGTACCGCGATTTAGTGGTCCGCGTCGCTGGATACTCGGCGTTCTTCACCGCCCTGTCGCCGGATACCCAGGACGATATCATCGCCCGTACCGAACATACGCTGTAATCCTTCGTGCCCGCTGGCGCTATGCTTAGCGGGCCAACCCTGTTCTGCAGGCCGGAAAAGACATGCCCTTCCGGCATTTTCTGAATGCCTGAACTTTCATTCGAAATAAATTTGTGCTCCCCATCACATTGTAATTAGAATGTTACTGGTCGAAGTTAAGCCAGGAGCATCCCCTTATGACCGTTAAAGTTATCGTCACCGATATGGACGGAACTTTTCTCAATGACGCCAAAACCTACGATCGCTCACGGTTTCTGGCGCAATTCGCCCAGTTGCAGCAGCGCGGCATTGAATTTGTTGTCGCCAGCGGCAACCAGTACTATCAGTTGATCTCCTTCTTCCCGGAGATCCGCGAGCAGATTTCGTTCGTCGCAGAAAACGGCGCTCTGGTTTATGAACATGACACGCAGCTGTTCCACGGCGAACTGACCCGCCACGAATCACAAGTGGTGATTGGCGAATTGCTCAAAGATCCGCAGCTCAACTTTGTCGCCTGCGGCCTGCAGAGCGCCTACGTCAGCGATAAAGCTCCGGACGCCTTTGTTGAGCTGATGTCGAAGCACTACCATCGCCTACAGCGGGTGAGCGACTATCACGCCATCGACGATACGCTGTTTAAATTCTCTCTCAACCTGCCGGACAGCGAGATCCCACAGCTGATTGATAAACTGCACGTGTCGCTCGACGGCATCATGAAGCCGGTCACCAGCGGCTTTGGCTTTGTCGATTTGATTATCCCTGGCCTGCATAAAGCCAACGGCATCAGCCGTTTGCTCAAGCGCTGGGATCTTTCGCCGCAGCAATGCGTCGCCATCGGCGACAGCGGCAACGACGCCGAAATGCTGAAGCTGGTGAAATACGCTTTCGCCATGGGTAACGCTGCCGACAGCATCAAGGCCATCGCCGGCTACGCTACCGACGATAATAACCATGACGGCGCGCTGAACGTTATCCAGGCCGTCCTCGATAACACCCCGCCCTTCAACGCCTGACCCTTCGCCGGGGCATCGCGCCCCGGTTTTCCATTTTGTGCGCCGCAGCAAGATTTTAAACTTGCATTAACTCCATTTTAACTTAAATTAACGTTTGTAAGATTTGATACTTTCGAATGAAAGATACAGCGAGGTTATTATGGCTGCTCTCCCGACCCACGAAACACTTCCCGCCGATCACAAAGCGGCGATTCGCCAGATGAAACAGGCCCTGCGGGCGCAAATTGGCGACGTCCAGGCGGTGTTCGATAAGCTCTCAGCGCGCATCAGCGAGCGGCTGCAGGAGATTGAGACACTGAAAGCCGCAGGCCAGGAGGTCTGGCCAACCGTTCCGTTCCGCGATATCGCCGAAGGAACAGTGAGCGATGAGCAGCGCGCGGCCATTAAGCGCCGGGGCTGCGCGGTGATTAAAGGCCACTTCCCACGCGAACAGGCGCTGGCGTGGGATACCGCGATGCTGGAATATCTGGATCGCAACCATTTCGACGATGTTTACAAAGGGCCTGGCGACAGCTTCTTCGGTTCGCTGGAGGCTTCGCGCCCGGAGATCTACCCGATCTACTGGTCGCCCTCGCAAATGCAGGCGCGGCAGAGCGATGAAATGGCGGCAGTGCAATCTTTTCTCAACCGCCTGTGGCGTTTTGAACAGAATGGCAAACGCTGGTTCGATCCGGACGTCAGCGTGATCTATCCCGACCGCATCCGCCGCCGCCCGCCGGGAACCACTTCGAAGGGGCTGGGGGCGCATACCGATTCCGGCGCGCTGGAGCGCTGGCTGCTTCCCGCCTATCAGCAGGTTTTCGCCAACGTTTTTAATGGCAATATCGACGCCTACGACCCGTGGGACGCCGCGCACCGTACCGAAGTGGAAGAGTATACCGTCGACAACACCACCAAATGCTCGGTGTTCCGTACCTTCCAGGGCTGGACCGCGCTGTCGGACATGATCCCGGGTCAGGGGCTGCTGCACGTGGTGCCGATCCCGGAGGCGATGGCTTATGTGCTGCTGCGCCCCCTGCTCGACGATGTGCCGGAAGATGAGCTGTGCGGCGTCGCGCCGGGCAGAGTGCTGCCGATCTCTGAGCAGTGGCACCCGCTCTTAATTAAAGCGTTAAGCTCGATTCCAGCGCTGAATGCCGGGGACTCCGTCTGGTGGCACTGCGACATCATTCACTCGGTGGCACCGGTGGAAAATCAGCAGGGCTGGGGAAATGTGATGTACATTCCGGCCGCGCCGATGTGCGAGAAGAACCTCGCCTACGCGCAGAAAGTAAAAATCGCCCTGGAAAAAGGCGCCTCGCCGGGGGATTTCCCGCGCGAGGACTATGAAGCCAGCTGGCAGGGGCGCTTCACCCTGGAGGATCTGAATATCCACGGCAAACGGGCGCTGGGTATGCCGGTCTAATCGTCATACAGCCCCTGCGGCTCGACGGCGGTATGGCCTTTGCCCGGCCGGATCCGCCGTACCGAATCGCGTACCACCAGCGTGCCATGCAGCAGTAGCGAGCCGTGCGGCGCCTCCGGGCGCAGCAGGCGCTGCTGCAGGAGATGCACCGCCTCGCTGCCCAGCTCATCCCGCGGCACATGCACCGCGGTCAGCGGCACCTCCTGAATCGCCGCCAGATTAAATCCGTCAATGCTCATCACCGAGACATCCTGCGGCACCCGCAGGCCACGCTTTTGCAATGCGCTGACGGTGCCGGCGGCCATAAAATCGCCGCCCACCAGGAAGGCGGTGGGCAACGGCCTGCCCTGTAAGCCGTCAAGCCAGGCGCCCACCTGCTCTTCCGTCTCTCTGGCGCTAAAGTTGGCGACGCTGATAAGATCCCGGCTGGCGGTAAAGCGCAGATTACGCGCGCGCCACGCCTCCTGAATCCCCCCCAGCCGCAGCTCCATGGTATAGCGGCGCAGGCACATCACGTTCATCACCGCCCGATGCCCCATATCAAACAGATAGCGGGCCGCGCACTGGCCGATCAGCCGATGATCGGGAGCGATGGACGGCAGCCGCATCCCTTCATCCCGACAGTTGATCAATACGCAGGGTTTGCCCAGATCCGCCGCCAGGCCATGAATATGCGGATCGTCGATCCCCAGCAGCACCGCGGCCTGGGTCTCAGGTTCATTCATGCGGGCAAGAAACAGGTTGGCGTCGCTGTCGTTCTCATCCAGCGCGCAGTAGCGCAGGCGCACTTCATGCGCCGCCAGCGCGTTATTGATACTCTGGATCACCCGGTAGTAGAAGATATCCGATCGCTCATCGAATGCGCGCTGCGGGGCAAACACCAGCAGATGATTGAGCAGCAGACGCCCGGCGGCCAACCCCTGCATGACACCCAGCTCGCGGGCGCAGTCCAGCACCGCCCGGCGCGCCTTGTCGCTGGTATTCGCTTTCCCGGCCAGGACGCGTGAAACGGTGCTGGGCGATAGCCCGGTGCGGGCGGCAATTTCGGCGACGCGCAGCTTTTTATCCATTTTGTGATCCAGCTCCGATTGAAAAATGAAAGAATTTTCATAATCGCCAAAGCACACGTTACAAGCAAATTCCGCTGTCAAATATGCGATCTCGCTCATTTCATGAAAAAACTTGCATAAATAGCGCTTTGCCAGACGATTTTTCTGCCCTAGCCTGAATTGGTCCAACATCTCCCATACTAGTTATACCAATGATGCTGAGATAAAAAATAGACTATTCAAATAGTTAATAAATCTACGTGACCACTCAGGGAGTGAGACCGTCACTTTCCCCCTACAAACGTCTTGTGGAGTGTGCTATGAGTCAAGGCCTCAACAATGATATCGCCGTCAGCAAAACGCGCCGGGTAGTGAAAAACCTGCGCTGGTGGGTGCTGGTCCTGTTTTTACTTGGCGTTACCGTCAACTACATCACACGCAACTCGCTGGGAATTATCGCGCCGGAACTGAAAGCGACCCTCGGCATTACTACCGAACAATACTCGTGGATCGTCGGCGCGTTTCAGCTGGCTTACACGATTTTCCAGCCGCTGTGCGGCTGGCTTATCGACGTCATCGGCCTGAAGCTTGGCTTTATGATCTGCGCCACCCTGTGGGCGCTGGCCTGTATCGCCCACGCCGGGGCCGGTAGCTGGCTGCACCTGGCTATTTTGCGCTTCTTTATGGGTGGGGCCGAGGCGGCCGCTACTCCGGCCAACGCCAAAACCATCGGCGAATGGTTTCCGAAATCTGAACGCCCGATTGCCGCCGGCTGGGCTGGCGTTGGGTTCTCCATCGGCGCGATGCTGGCCCCGCCGATCATCTACTTCGCCCACGCCTCCTTCGGCTGGCAAGGGGCGTTTATGTTTACCGGCGCGCTGGCGCTACTGTGGGTAGTACTATGGTGGGCCTTCTATCAGACCCGGAAAAGCACCCCAATCTCAGCAAAAGCGAGCTGGAGTACATCAAACAGGATAACGAAGCCCGCCGGTAAAACAGCCCTTCTTTACCGCGCTCAAAACCGTCTCGAAAAATAAACGTTTCTACGGGATCGCCATTCCCGCCTTTATGGCCGAGCCCGCCTGGGCGGTGCTGAGTTTCTGGGTGCCGCTGTACCTGGCGAAAGAGCACGGCATGGATTTGAAGCAGATCGCCATGTTTGCCTGGCTGCCGTTTCTCGCCGCCGATCTCGGCAGCGTGGTCAGCGGCTACCTCACCCGCCTGTATGTTCGCTGGTTCGGCTGTACGCGAGTGAACTCGGTGATCGCCAGCTCGGTAACCGGCGCGTTCCTGATGCTCTCCCTGGCCCTCGTCGCCATCACCCGCGATCCCTATATCACCATCATCCTGATCTCCATTGGCGGCTTCGGCCATCAGATCATCTCCTGCATGCTCAGCGCGCTGGTGGTGGAGTCTTTCGACAAGGGACAAATGGCGACGGTCAACGGTATGCGCGGCTCCGCAGCGTGGATCGCCAGCTTCTTGTTCTCGTTATTAATCGGGGTGACCGCCGACAAAATCGGCTTCAACCCGCTATTTATCGCCATGGGTTTCTTTGACCTGATTGGCGCCGTTTTCCTGGTGGCATTTATTGCTGAACGTCGCGCCAAGCGCGCCTGAGAGTGGATGTAAGATATGAAGACGCTGAAACACTGGAGTTTGCATCAACAGCTGGAGCATCACGTTGAACTGACGGTCGATGGCCAGCACACCCTGTGCCTGTACGTACTGGAAGAGAATTTGTTCCGCGTCCTGCTAAAACGCCAGGGCCAGCTGGCGCTGGATCGCACCTGGAGCATCGCTCCACAGCAGGATGTGCCGTGGGAAGGCCGCGCCCGGGATGACCTCAGCGGTTTTAGTCTCCCGGCCTGGCAGCTGACCCGGGAGGGCGATACGCTGACTATCGCCACCCGCCAGCTGCGCGTCACCGTTCACCAGCCGCTGTGGCTGGAGTGGAGCTATCGCGACGAGGCCGGCGAATGGCAGCCGCTTGCCAATGACCGTCCGACCAGCGCCTACCTGGCGAATGCCCACGGCGACGGCGTCGCCCATTATCTGAGCCGCCGCAAAGACGAGCGTTTCTACGGCCTGGGCGAAAAGGCCGGCGACCTGCAGCGCACCGGTAAACGCTATGAGATGCGTAACCTCGATGCCATGGGCTACAACGCCGTCAGCACTGACCCGCTGTATAAACATATTCCGTTCACCATCACCCAGCGCAGCGATATCAGCTACGGCCTGTTCTATGACAACCTGAGCAGCTGCTGGCTGGATCTGGGGAACGAGATCGACAACTACCACACCGCCTATCGCCGCTGGCAGGCGGAAGCCGGCGACATCGATTATTACCTGTTTACCGGTAAGCAGGTGCTGGATGTGACCAAAGCCTTCGTTCGCCTGACCGGTAAAACGCTGTTTGGACCCAAATGGAGCCTCGGCTACAGCGGCTCCACCATGCACTATACCGACGCGCCGGATGCGCAAAATCAGCTGATGAACTTTATCCGCCTGTGCGAGCAGCACGCGATCCCCTGCGATTCGTTCCAGCTCTCTTCCGGCTATACCTCAATCAACGGCAAGCGCTACGTCTTTAACTGGAACTACGACAAGGTGCCGCAGCCCAAAGTGATGAGCCAGTCGTTTCACGATGCCGGGCTGAAGCTGGCCGCCAATATCAAACCGTGCCTGCTGCAGGATCACCCGCGCTACGGCGAGGTGGCGGAGCGCGGTCTCTTCATTCGCGATTCGCAAACTGACGCTCCGGAGCGTTCCAGCTTCTGGGATGATGAAGGGTCGCATCTCGATTTCACCAATCCGCAAACCGTGGCCTGGTGGCAGGAAGGCGTGACCACCCAGCTACTGGAGATGGGCATCGATTCGACCTGGAACGATAATAACGAATACGAAGTATGGGACGGCGAAGCCCGCTGCTACGGCTTTGGCCGCGAAATCGCCATCAAACATATTCGCCCGGTGATGCCGCTGTTGATGATGCGCGCCTCGCTGGAAGCCCAGCAGCGCTTTGCGCCGCAAAAGCGCCCATATCTGATCTCCCGCTCCGGCTGCGCCGGGATGCAGCGCTACGTCCAGACCTGGAGCGGCGACAACCGCACCAACTGGGATACGCTGCGCTATAACATCCGCATGGGCCTGGGGATGAGCCTTTCCGGGCTGTTTAACGTCGGCCACGACGTCGGCGGTTTCTCCGGCGATAAACCCGAGCCGGAACTGTTTGTGCGCTGGGTACAAAATGGCGTCATGCATCCGCGCTTTACCATTCACTCGTGGAATGACGACCAGACGGTAAACGAAGCATGGATGTATCCGGCCATCACTCCGGCGATCCGCTCAGCCATTGAGCTGCGCTACCGCCTGCTGCCCTATCTGTACACTCTGCTATGGCAGGCGCATGCTGATGATGAGCCGATGCTCCGCCCGACCTTCCTCGATCACCAGCACGATGCGCAGACCTTCGCCGAATGCGATGACTTCCTGCTGGGCCGCGACCTGCTGGTGGCCAGCGTGGTCGAGCCTGGCGCCCGCCAGCGTGAAGTATGGCTGCCAGATAATCAGGCCGGTTGGTACGATTTCTACAGCCATCAGTGGTTCGCCGGCGGCCAGTGGGTGACGCTGGACGCGCCGCTGGAAAAACTGCCGCTGTTGGTCCGCGCCGGCGCCGGTCTGCCGCTTAGTGAACGTATCAGCCATGTCGATGCGCAAAAAGACGATCGTCGCGAACTGCAGCTGTTCCCGCTGAAAGGTACCGGCTCAACCCGCGGTCTGCTGTTTGAAGACGACGGCGAAAGCTGGGGCTATAAACAGGGGGATGCGCTATGGCTGGAGTGGGAAATGACCTGCAGCGCCAGCAGCATAAACCTGGATATCAACGCCCGCGGCAACTATCGCCCGGCTTGGAAAGCGCTGAAGCTGTCATTACCGGTAGGAGAAAAGCGTAAGCTGCTGGTGAATGGCGTTGAAGGGACCGAGTGGAGACTCTGACCATAGGCCGGCTGAAATGCCGGTATTGGTGGTCTAGAAATCCCCGGTGGCGCTATCGCTTACCGGGGCTACAGCACTATGCGGTTTGGTAGCCCGGGTAAGGCGTAGCCGCTACCCGGGTAACGGACAGGGATTACTCGATACCTTTGCTGCGCAGGTAGTCTTCGTAGTTGCCGCTGAAGTCGATCACGCGGTCCGGAGTGATCTCCAGGACGCGGGTCGCCAGCGAGCTGACAAACTCACGGTCGTGGGAGACAAAGATCAGGGTGCCCTGATACATCTCCAGAGCCATGTTCAGCGATTCAATCGACTCCATATCCAGGTGGTTGGTCGGTTCGTCCATCACCAGGATGTTTGGCTTCTGCATCATCAGCTTACCGAACAGCATGCGCCCTTTCTCGCCACCGGAAAGCACCTTCGCCGGCTTTTTGATATCGTCCTGGCTAAACAGCAGACGGCCGAGGATGCTGCGTACTGCCTGCTCGTCGTCGCCTTCCTGCTTCCACTGGCTCATCCATTCGAAGACCGTCAGGTCGTTTTCGAACTCGTACTCATGGTCCTGCGCGTAGTAGCCGATTTGCGCGTTTTCAGACCATTTCACGCTGCCGTTGTCCGGCTGCAGTTCGCCTACCAGGGTTTTCAGCATGGTGGATTTACCCACGCCGTTGGCGCCCAGAATGGCGATCTTTTCGCCCACTTCCAGCAGCAGGTTGACGTTTTTGAACAGCGGACCTTCATCAAAGCCTTTGGTAAGGGCTTCCACTTCCAGCGCGTTACGGAACAGTTTCTTATCCTGCTCGAAGCGGATAAATGGGTTCTGACGGCTGGAGGCTTTAACCTCTTCCAGCTTGATTTTGTCAATCTGGCGCGCGCGCGAGGTGGCCTGACGCGATTTAGAGGCGTTGGCGCTGAAGCGGCTAACGAACGACTGCAGGTCCGCAATCTGCGCTTTTTTCTTGGCGTTGTCCGCCAGCAGACGCTCACGCGCCTGGGTAGCCGCGGTCATGTATTCGTCGTAGTTGCCCGGATACACGCGCAGCTCGCCGTAGTCGAGATCCGCCATGTGGGTGCAGACCATGTTCAGGAAGTGACGGTCGTGCGAAATGATAATCATGGTGCTGTCGCGATCGTTCAGCGTCTGCTCCAGCCAGCGAATGGTGTCGATGTCCAGGTTGTTGGTCGGTTCATCGAGCAGCAGGATATCCGGATTGGAAAACAGCGCCTGCGCCAGCAGGACGCGCAGCTTCCAGCCCGGCGCGACTTCGCTCATCGGGCCATAATGCTGTTCAACCGGAATGCCGACGCCGAGCAGCAGTTCGCCGGCGCGCGCTTCCGCCGAGTAGCCGTCCATTTCGCCATATTTGACTTCCAGGTCGGCCACTTTGTAGCCATCTTCTTCGCTCATCTCAGCGAGGGCGTAGATGCGATCGCGCTCCTGCTTCACTTCCCACAGCTCGCCGTGGCCCATGATGACCGTATCCAGCACGGTGAACGCTTCAAAGGCGAACTGATCCTGACGCAGCTTACCGATGCGCTCGTTCGGGTCGAGTGAAACGTTGCCCAGCGTCGGTTCGAGATCGCCGCCGAGGATCTTCATAAAGGTCGATTTACCGCTGCCGTTGGCGCCGATCAGACCATAACGGTTGCCGCCGCCAAATTTAACGGAGATATTTTCGAACAGCGGCTTGCTGCCAAACTGCATGGTAACGTTGCTGGATACTAGCACGGGGATATCCTGAAAAAAGAGTATGAGGGGTGTGATACAGCAGACATTATGCCAGCAAATGACACACTTTTCACGGCCTGCGGTAAATTCCACCGCGGCGCTTGTGCTAAGGTCTTTGTCAGATGAGCCGGAAACCCGCGCTCAAACGGTTATTCTGTACGTATTTATAAGGAGTCCCATGACCAGCAGCCTATCGCGACACCCGGCTTTTTTATCCCTGCAGGGCGGCATCAATTTTCGCGACCTGGGCGGCCAGCTTGCCGCCGACGGACGCCGCGTCCGCAGCGGCAAGCTATTGCGATCCGGCGCGCTAAACCGGTTAACGGCGGAGGATCTCAACCACCTCGATACTTTGCCGCTCAGCCGGGTGCTCGACTATCGCGACCCCGGAGAGGTAGCCCGTACTCCGGACAAGCTTAGCCCGCTTACCCATTATCTTAACGCGCCGGCCAATCCGCCGGTGAGCGAGGTTAATGCGAAGGTCACCGAGCTGAATGCCGCCACCCTTAACGCGCTGAACGGCGAGCAGTTTATGCTGCAACTCTACCGCCAGCTGCCGTTTAACAACCCGGCCTATCGCCAGCTCGCCGCCTGGCTGACCACGCCTTTTGAAGGCGCTTTACTGCAACACTGCGCGGTCGGCAAAGATCGCACCGGCGTCGGCTGCGCGTTAACGCTGTTCGCCGTCGGCTGCGACAGCGAAACGGTGATGGAGGAGTATCTCCTTACCCACGGCATGCTGACGCAGGTGGAGGCCTGGATGTTGGAGCTGCTCGGCAACGACCTCACTGCCCAAGGGCGCCAAAGCCTGGCGGATATTCTGACGGTAAAAGAGTCCTATCTCGCCTCCGCGCTGTCGGCTATTCACCAGCGCTATGGCACCGTCGACGCCTGGCTGGCGGCAGAGTACCAGCTTACCGCGCCGGTTCGCGCCGCGCTGCAGGCCCGGCTGCTGGAAGAGTAACCACCCGTTACCCGCGCGGCGAGCGATGCTTCGGCCGCATGCCGGACCGCGGCAGCCGAGGCGACAGGGAAAAAAATGTGATTTCGTACACATCTGATTTACCTGTTCAGCGGAATGCACATATAATGCGCTCCCATCTACTGTCTCAATCATTAACAAAGGCCTGTGTGGCGTTGATTTCGCACACGACATTAAAGACTATGAAATTATCTACACTCTTAGCGGCAGCCTTCGCCATCGTAGGCTTTTGCAATACAGCGTCTGCTGTCACCTATCCTTTGCCAACCGATGGCAGCCGTTTGGTTGGTCAGAATCAGGTCATTACCATTCCGGATGATAACAAACAGCCGCTGGAATACTTCGCGGCGAAATATCAGATGGGGCTTTCCAACATGCTGGAAGCCAACCCGGGGGTGGATACTTACCTGCCGAAGGGCGGTAGCGTCCTGAACATCCCTCAGCAGCTGATTCTGCCGGATACCGTGCATGAAGGGATCATTATCAACAGCGCGGAAATGCGTCTGTACTACTACCCGAAAGGCACCAATACCGTGATCGTTCTGCCGATCGGCATCGGCCAGTTAGGTAAAGATACGCCGATCAACTGGACCACCAAAGTCGAACGCAAGAAGGCCGGCCCGACCTGGACACCGACCGCCAAAATGCATGCTGAATACGCCGCCGCCGGCAACCCGCTGCCCGCCGTCGTACCGGCCGGTCCGGATAACCCGATGGGGCTGTACGCGCTGTATATCGGCCGTCTGTACGCCATCCACGGCACCAACGCTAACTTCGGTATCGGCCTGCGCGTGAGCCACGGCTGCGTGCGTCTGCGTAACGATGACATCAAATTCCTGTTTGAGAACGTGCCGGTCGGCACCCGCGTACAGTTTATCGATGAGCCGGTAAAAGCGACCACCGAGCCGGACGGCAGCCGTTACATCGAGGTGCACAACCCGCTGTCGACCACCGAAGCGCAGTTCCAGGGCGGCGAGATCGTGCCGATCACCCTGACTCAGCCGGTGCAGGCAGTTACCAGCCAGTCTGATGTCGATCAGAACGTGGTTGAGCAGGCTATCCAGAACCGCTCCGGTATGCCGGTGCGTCTGAACTAAGTTGTGCTGACAAGAAAAACGGCGGGCCTGATGCCCGCCGTTTTTTTATCGGCATTTTCCCTCGAGGCGGCTAACGCTCGCCCGGGCTACCAAACCCTACCACGCCGTAACCCCGCTATGCGCAGCGCCAGCAGGAGCCCCGGCCTAGCCGTTATTCACCAGAATAATCCCGCCGTGATCGTAGCGATAATGACAGTGGGCGTACTCCAGCGGCGTGCCATCCTCCAGATAGATAACCTGCTCCACCTCCAGCACCGGATCGGTCGGTTCGCAGTGAAGATGCTGTTTATCCAGTTCCCCGGGCTTCATCGCCCGCACCACGCGGTAAGATCCCATCAGCTTCAGCCCCAGCGTCTCCTGCACATAGCGAAACACGGAACCTTCCAGATGGCTTTTGGTTAACCCCGGCACCAGCCCCACCGGCATGACCGTCAGATCCAGCGATACCGGCTCGCCGTTGAGCAGCCGCAGGCGAACAAAGTCATACACCGGGGCATCGGCGTCGATAAGCAGCGAACTTTGCTCCTTGTCGCTGGGAAAGCGCACCGCAAAGCGCACCACTTCGCTTTGCACCTCGCCAAGATGCTCCCAGGTTTTGGTGGCGCCGAAATAGTCGCTGCCGGGCAGCTCCCACTGCGACAGCTGAAGGAAATTTTTCCGCACAAAGGTGCCCTGCCCTTTTCGGGTATAGATCAGCCCTTCGACGATTAACTGGCGCATCGCCTGCTGGATGGTCATCCGGCTGGTGCTGAACTCCGCCGCCAGCGCAAACTGGTCGGGTAGCGGCGCGCTGGCAGGATACTGCTGGCTGATGATGCGTTTTTTTATTTCCCGCGCGATTTGCAGATACTTCGCCGTCATTTCCCGGTCCTTATCCATTCAGTGAGTGGCTGGCGGGCTGGATACACCATCTGACCGCCAGGGCAGCGTTACATCGCTTCGCCGTTGCTGCGGAACACCTGCTTCAGCCATGCATAGCTCTTCTTCGGCACCCGCCGCAGGTCCTTGAGGTCATGGTTTTCGCGATTGACGTACACCACGCCGTAGCGCTTACGCATATCGCCCTGTGAGCTCAGGATATCGATTAATCCCCAGCCGAGATAGCCGATCACCTGCGCCCCATCCTCAAAGATGGCCGCTTTCATGGCGTTGATATGGTCGCGATGGTAAGCGATGCGGTAATCATCGGCAATGGGATGTTCGCCGTCCCAGGACTCAATCACCCCGATGCCGTTTTCAATCGGGAACACCGGCAGGCGCCAGTCGTTATAGTAACGAGTGATGATCGTCCGGAAGCCCAGCGGATCAATCTGCCAGTTCCATTCCGTCGCTTTCAGGAACGGGTTATCCTGGTTGCCAAACAGCATATAGTTGTTGACCGCCGTTCCCGGCGGGATCGCGTCGCTGTTCAATGTGCGGCTGGCGTAAAAGCTGAACGCCAGATAATCGACCTTCACCGTCGCCATCAGGGCGAGATCCTCCGGACGATAGATATCATCGAACCCTTCCGCGGCGACAAAATGCATCACCTCCGGGCTATAACCCTCACCCGCGTAGGCGCGCAGCAGGTTCTGGTTTAAGAACTCATCCAGCTGCTGGGCGCAGAGGATATCGCGTGGTTTGCAGGTAGCCGGATAGACCAGAGCGTGAGCCAGCATTCCGCCCATCAGACACTGCGGCTTCGTCTGGTGCAGATAGTGAGTTAGATGGACGTGCGCCATCATCACATGATGCTGGATCAGATACAGTTCGCGCAGGGTCTTCTCCCCCTGCAGATAGCCGGAAATCAGAAACGCTTCCGGCGAATGGTACAGATTCTGCTCATTAAAGGTGAGCCAATATTTCACCTTGTCGCCATAGCAGGCGATCATCTTCTGGCCGTAGCGGATAAAAGCGTCCATCACCCGGCGGTCGGTAAAACCGTTGTAGCGCTCCGCCAGCGACAGCGGCATATCGAAGTGGTACAGGCAGATCATCGGCTCAATGCCGCGGGCGATCAGTTCATCTATAAATTGATGGTAGAAGGCAATCCCCTGTTCATTGAATTCGCCATCTCCGTCAGGGCACACCCGGCTCCAGGCGATCTGAAAACGGTAGCAGTTCATGCCCAGATCCTGCATCAAATCGAAATCTTCCCGATAACGATGATAAGAGTCGGTCGCCACCTTCCAGTCGGAGGCGAACTCCGCCGGTTGACGGATATCATACACCGACATCCCCTTGCCACCCTCGTTCCACGCCCCCTCCGTCTGCATGCTGGAGACGGAATTTCCCCATAAAAAATCTGCCGGTAGTCTGTTCTTCATGCTGCGCCTCGGTATATGACTAGTCATTTAAACGTAATGACTAGTCATATACCGGAAAGTGAAAAGGTAAGCAAAGGCCGGGATCGGTTTCTGTGAGCCGGACAAAAAAAGATCGCCCCGAAAGGCGATCCTGGCGATCGAAGTGAATGATGGCGCGATTCTGTTGAGATCAGGCGCTGAGTTTGAAGAGCCAGTAGCCGCTGAGTGCCGCCCATAGCAGCATTGGAATGGAGTAGAGATGGAAGCGCCACCAGATGCGCCGATCGCTGGCCATACGCAGGGCGATAATATTGGCCAGCGAGCCCGGCAGCAGGCCAAAGCCGCCCACGTTAACCGCCCAGGCGAGCAGTATTGACGGCGGGACATAGTTGAGCAACAGAATAGTCGAGGGCACATTACTGATCACCTGCGACAGGCCAATAGCGGTCAGCCACAGTCCACCGCCGGAGAGGGTCCCCACCCCGCTCAGCACCTGGTGCAGCGCCGGAAGCTGGGTCAGCAGATGGACGTCAATAAACATCACCATAAACACCAGCAACAGCGACCAGTCGACATGGACGATCACCGCCCGGGCCAGCACCAGGAAGCCCAGCAGCACCAGCGCCAGCCCCCACAGGGCCTGATTCATCTCCAGCGCCGTCAGAAACACCACATACAGTCCCAGACAGCTCCAGACGAGCTTGGGTTGCCATGATGGCGCCCTGTCGCTGCTCTGGTAACTGAGCCGCTTCGCCGGAAAACAGAACCAGCACAGCGCCAGCAGGGTCAGCATCATCGCCGCTGCCAGAGGCAGCATCTGACCGATAAACCCGAAGAAAGAGAGGCCGGATCGTCCCCACAGCAAAATATTCTGCGGGTTGCCGATCGGCGTCAGCAGCGAGCCGGCGTTCACCGCCAACGCTTCGAAAATAATCAGCCGGTTCACCGGGATGGCGCACCACTTTTTTAGCGTCAGCGTCAACGGCACCACAATAAACAGCGCAACGTCGTTGGTAAGAAAGGTAGACAGCAGCGCCGCCGCCAGCACCATAAAGATGGCCAGCTGGCGCTCAGTCACAAAGCGGCGGGCCATTTTTCGGCCCAGCACGTCAAAATAGCCGCTCAGTTCGATCCCCTTAGTCAACAACATCAGGCCGCTAAGCGTGACGATGGTATGCCAGTCAATGGCCGCCGGCCAGCTTGCCGGGACAAACGGCACGATGGCGCTGAGCACGCAGGCGATAATCAGCAGCAAATGGAGAAAACGATCGCGCAGCAGCGACTGGACGAAGGGAAGAGTCATGCTTCCTGAGATCCCTGTGTTTGGGTAAATTTCAGGAACATCGCCAGCGTCTCTTCGCTCACGTGATGCTCCATCCCTTCCGCATCACGTCGGGCAATCTCCGCGCTGACGCCGATCGCCAGCAGGAAGTTCTCCACGATTTGATGGCGCTCGCGGCTCTCCTGGGCTAGCTTCTCACCTTCCGGGGTTAAGAAGATCCCGCGCCAGGGGATCTGTTCAATAAGACCGACGCTGGCCAGGCGTTTGAGCATTTTAGCGACCGTCGGTTGCGAAACGCCAAGACGCGCGGCCATATCCACCTGGCGCGCCTCGCCCACTTCGTTGATCAGATCGGAGATCAGCTCCACATAGTCATCGATCAGCTCGCGGCGATGCGCTTCCCGCACCTGGCGAAACCCTTCCACGTGCTCTTCAACATTCACTAACTGCGTCACTTTTTTTGTTATTGGCTTACCTGCGCGACGGTTCATTGTGCTTCCTCATTCGTGTGACGCGTCAAGCATCGTATAAAAAGATCCACATTGTAATGGATTGCGCCAAGAGCACAAAAAATTAACGTTTTAGCCATAGCTATAAAATATAGCCTGTGCTATATCTGTATATAATGCAAACATCCATCAGGGAATGACGGAGCGAACTGGCAGGAGGAGAGCAGATGAATGAATTCAAGAGGTGCATAAACGTGTTTAGCCATTCACCCTTTAAAGTACGATTAATGCTGATCGGTATGCTGTGCGAGATGATCAACGGTAAACCGCAGCAGGGCAAACCCAATTCCTAAGGCGGCGTCGCGGTACGCCGCTTCATTTTTCTGTCATTTTCTGCCGGTAAAATGACCGGTTCCCCCCGTTTCCCTGACCTTTTTTCAAGTTTTGTAAGCGCCCTCGCAAAACAATCTGTTATGTCTGGTTGACCTTACCATTTACAAGCCCTATCTTTGCACAGCCCTGCCACATTCGCGGCTCGCAGAGACCCTCTTCACGCACTGTCCAGCAGGTTTTACCCCTTGACGCCAGGGGATGCGCATGGCCTCTTTTTGATTGTTTACTATGAATGTCACCACCCTGAAAGATACGCTGGTCGCCCGCCGACTGGCACTGAACCCATGGACGGGATTCTACTTTTTACAGTCGCTGTTAATTAACCTGGCGCTGGGCTATGAATTTAGCCTGCTTTATACCGTGGCATTTACCTGCGTGTTACATCTGCTCTGGCGCGCCTTTCCGCGCGTCCAGAAAGCGGTGGTCGGCGCCTATTCCCTGCTGGCGGCTCTGTACTATCCCTTTGGCCAGGCCTACGGTGCCCCCAACTTCAACACTCTGCTGGCGCTGCACGCCACCAACGTGGAAGAGTCTACGGAAATCCTGACCATCTTCCCGTGGTACAACTATCTGCTGGCGGTCTTCATCTTCGCTCTCGGGGTCATTGCGGTTCGCCGTAGGATCGTTGAGCCATCACGCTGGGGAAAAATGGATACGCTGGGCCTGTTGTTCAGCATCGGGATCTTCTTTCTCCAGCCGGTGCAAAACCTTGCCTGGGGCGGTGTATTCAAGGTGATTGACACCGGTTATCCGGCCTTTCGTTTTGTCAAAGACGTGGTGGTGAATAACAACGAGGTGCTGGACGAACAGGCCCGGATGGCGCAGCTGGCTGGCATGAAAGACAGCTGGCACGTGCTGGCGGTAAAGCCAAAATACCATCTCTATGTGGTGGTGATCGGTGAAAGCGCGCGCCGCGATGCCCTCGGCGCTTTCGGTGGCCATTGGGACAACACGCCGTTTGCCAGCTCGGTAAACGGTTATCTGTTTAACAACTACATCGCCGCCAGCGGCTCAACGCAGAAATCGCTCGGCCTGACGCTTAACCGGGTGGTCGATGGCAAACCACAGTATCAGGATAACTTTGTCACCCTCGCCAACCGCGCCGGTTTCCAGACCTGGTGGTTCTCCAACCAGGGGCAAATTGGCGAGTACGACACCGCTATCGCCAGCATCGCCAAACGGGCGGATGAAGTACAGTTCCTGAAAAACGGCGATTTCGAAGCCAATAAAAACACCCAGGACGAGCAGTTGCTGAAGCTGACCGAGCAGGTGCTCTCAACCCAGCGTACCCAGCCGCAGCTGATTGTCCTGCACCTGATGGGCTCTCACCCACAGGCCTGCGATCGGACCAAGGGCAAATACACGGTTTTCGTTCAGTCGAAAGAGACCTCATGCTACCTCTACAGCATGACGCAGACCGATTCGCTGCTGGCTAAGCTTTATCATCAGTTGCAAAATTCCGGTGACACTTTTTCCCTGACCTATTTTTCCGATCATGGTCTGGCGTTCAAGGAGCGGGGCAAAGAGGTGCAGTATCTGGCGCATGATGATAAGTTCCAGCAGAACTTCCAGGTGCCGTTTATGGTGCTATCCAGCGATGACAAAGCGCATAAAGTGATTAAGGCGCAGCGTTCGGCGAATGATTTCCTCAGTTTCTTCTCCCAGTGGACCGGGATCCAGGCGGCGGAAATCACCCCACGCTATCGGTTTATCTCTGAGCAAAAGGCCGGTCCGGTGTACATCACCAACTTCCAGCTGCAGAAGGTGGACTACGCTCACCTCGGTACCGATGAGTTCACAGTCAATTAATCGCGCCGGCCCGGCCAGTCGCCCGGGCCGGCCGTCAGCAGGCAAAAAAAATCCGCCCCGAGAGGCGGATTTTTCATATCACCGGAGTGATTAGAAGCGGTAACCCACGCCAGCAATCCAGGTGCCGACGTCAACGTTACGAATACGAGACTGCTCGTAGGAGAAGTCCAGAGCAACATTTTCGATCGGGTTGAACTGCAGACCAGCACCGTAGGAGAAACCGTAGTCGCTCATATCGGATTTATGAGGGTAGTTGTTGTTCTGGAATTTACCGTAACCAACACCCACTACGCCGTAGATGCTTGCCCAGTCGTTCAGACGGTAAGCCGGACCAGCGGTGATGCCGTAGTACTGACCTTTGTTGTAAGTACCGTTGCTGTTGTTATCCTTCTCGGTGTAGGTGAAGGAACCGATAACGCCCAGCGGGTTGTTATCTTGCTCGTAACGGTATTTCAGGTTGAAACCGCCAGCTTTGTTCGCTTTACCCTGCATGTCGCTCTGCGCGTAACCGCCGGTTACGGTAGAAGTTGCAGCAAATGCAGTGGTACCTACGGATGCAGCCAGAACAACGGCCAGTGCTGAAAGACGTGCAATTTTATTCATAACCACCTCAAATGTGTTTCTAATAAGTCCTAAGCCTTAAATATATCAAAAACTTTTGGGAAACTCTTTGGAGTTTACATTGTCTAACATACTTTTTCATGTAACCAAAAGTTTCCATATTTCTGTAACAATATGGAAAACAACAATTTTTGGCGTTAACTTACATCTTAACGCTCATTAAGAAATTCGCAAGCATCCAGATTAATCCTAACCGCCTGGTGAATTTCTCAGCAGTTTTCGCCATTGTACTGTTTTTTCCCCTGTTTTTTTCAACATTAGCTCAACCGCCGGCAGGTAATTCCAGTACACTGGAACTTTTACCCCTTTTGACAAAACCTGACAGGAGAAAGGATGCCCGGTCCATCCAGAAAAGCGGCGGCATGGTTGCCGATACTGGTGATTTTAGTCGCCATGACCTCGATTCAAAGCGGCGCATCGCTTGCTAAATCGCTGTTCCCGGTGGTCGGCGCCCCGGGCGTCACCGCCCTGCGTCTGGCGCTGGGAACGCTGATTCTGGTGGTGGTGTTCAAGCCATGGCGGCTACGTTTCTCCCCGGCGCAGCGCGTGCCGCTGCTACTGTACGGCCTGGCGCTCGGGGCGATGAACTATCTCTTTTATTTATCCCTGCAGCGCATTCCGCTCGGCGTGGCGGTGGCCCTGGAGTTTACCGGCCCGCTGGCGGTGGCGCTGTTTGGTTCGCGCCGCCCGCTGGATTTTGTCTGGGTGGCGCTGGCGATCCTCGGACTATGGTATCTTCTGCCGCTGGGGCAGAACGTGGCGCAGGTCGATTTAACCGGCGCGCTGTTCGCCCTCGGCGCCGGGGCGTGCTGGGCGGTCTATATTCTGACCGGACAGCGTGCCGGTGAAGAGCATGGTCCAGCCACGGTAGCGATGGGGTCGCTCATCGCCTCGCTGGTGTTTGTGCCGTTAGGCATGGCGCAGGCCACCGATACGCTGTGGCAGTGGTCGCTGCTGCCGCTGGGTTTGGGGATCGCGATTCTCTCTACCGCGCTGCCCTACTCCCTCGAGATGATGGCCCTGACGCGCTTGCCGACGCGCACCTTCGGCACGCTGATGAGCCTTGAGCCAGCGTTAGCTGCCCTCTCCGGTATGATCTTCCTCGGTGAAACGCTGAAGCTCTCCCAGACCCTGGCGCTCGGCGCGATCATTATCGCCTCGATGGGCGCCACGCTGACGATGCAACGGCAGAGTAAAGTCGAGCAGGTCGATATCAATTAACATTCTGTTACGGCGCCGGCCCGAGAGAAATCCGGGCCGTTCAGCCAAATATAAATAGCTGATATTTAAATATTTTTAAAATAACCAACCACTTTGCGCTATCGGAGTGATATAGCCTGCCGATGCCTCACTCTTGAAAACCCTTGCTATACTTATTTCCGAAGTCATTTGGGACAACGCTCCACATCATTCAGATCTGAAGTGTGATGAGCATCAATATCAAGAGGATATGAAACGATGAGTACCGCAAAACTGGTTAAATCAAAAGCGTCTAATCTGGTCTATACCCGCAACGATGTCGCTGACAGCGAAAAGAAAGCGACCATTGAGCTGTTGAATCGCCAGGTGATCCAGTTCATTGACCTGTCACTTATCACCAAGCAGGCACACTGGAATATGCGCGGTGCGAACTTTATCGCCGTGCACGAAATGCTGGATGGCTTCCGTACCGCGCTGACCGAACATCTGGACACCATGGCCGAGCGCGCGGTGCAGCTGGGCGGCGTCGCCCTGGGTACCACTCAGGTCATTAACAGCAAAACCCCGCTGCAGAGCTACCCGCTGGACATCCATCACGTTCAGGATCACCTGAAAGCCCTGGCTGACCGCTACGCGGTAGTGGCGAACGATGTGCGTAAGGCGATCGACGAAGCAAAAGACGAAGACACTGCAGATATCTTCACCGCGGCTTCCCGCGATCTGGATAAATTCCTGTGGTTCATTGAAGCCAACATCGAGTAAGGCTTTGCCGCCGGCCCAGCGCGGTCGGCGGCGCCTCAGCGTTTCTCCCTGCCCTATATTCCATCCTTTGCTTTTCATCCCCCACTGGCCTTGCACCGTTTCAGGGCACCAGATTGATGAAAATGCGCGCAAAAGTAAAAAGATTGTAATAATCACCTCACACAATCGTTACGTCGAGATTGTTTTCCCATCAGGGTTTGCGCTAAAAATGGGCTGGTAATTCAGCACCCTTATGACGCACCAAAATGACGCCCCATCATGGTGCAGTCACTGCCTGAAATGATCGTTCTTGTGCAACGACTTACGCTTCGTTTGTTGAAAAACAACAGCTTGTAAAAGTGGCACGATTTTTTCATTAGGCTAGTCGTTCTCGCAGGGGATCGTCCCGTGGATATAAAAGGAAATGCTATGAAGTCTGTATTTAAAGTTTCACTGGCTGCACTGACCCTGGCTTTTGCGGTTTCTTCCCATGCCGCCAATAAGACCCTGGTTGTCGCCACCGATACGGCGTTCGTCCCGTTCGAATTTAAGCAAGGCGATAAGTATGTGGGTTTTGACGTTGACCTGTGGGCGGCTATCGCCAAAGAGCTGAAGCTCGACTACACCCTGAAGCCAATGGACTTCAGCGGCATTATCCCGGCGCTGCAAACCAAAAATATCGATCTGGCGCTGGCGGGGATCACCATTACCGACGAGCGTAAAAAAGCGATCGACTTCTCCGACGGCTACTACAAAAGCGGCCTGCTGGTGATGGTCAACGCCAATAATAACGACATCAAAGATGTCAAAGATCTGAACGGTAAAGTGGTCGCGGTGAAGAGCGGCACCGGCTCCGTTGACTACGCGAAAGCCAATATCAAAACCAAAGATCTGCGTCAGTTCCCGAACATCGATAACGCCTATATGGAGCTGGGAACCGGTCGCGCGGATGCCGTGCTGCACGATACGCCGAATATTCTGTACTTCATCAAAACCGCGGGCAACGGTAAGTTCAAAGCGGTAGGCGAATCACTGGAAGCGCAAAACTACGGTATCGCCTTCCCGAAAGGCAGCGACGAGCTGCGTGAGAAAGTGAACGGTGCGCTGAAAACGCTGCGCGACAATGGTACCTATAACGAAATTTATAAAAAATGGTTCGGCACTGAACCCAAATAATAAAAACGTACTTCGCCGGACCGAGGTCCGGCGACACCACAACGGTCTTCCGGCACAGGCTCGGCGGGAGACGGTATTTTGGCGGAGGCTTTCCTCTGCTCTCGACACGGTAACAGGAACGTATTATGCAGTTTGACTGGAGTGCCATCTGGCCTGCCATTCCGATTTTGCTGGAAGGCGCCAAAATGACGCTGTGGATTTCCGTCCTCGGCCTGGCCGGCGGTCTGATAATTGGTCTGGTGGCCGGTTTCGCCCGCTGCTTCGGCGGCTGGATCGCCAACCACATCGCGCTGGTCTTTATTGAAATCATTCGCGGCACCCCGATTGTGGTGCAGGTTATGTTCATCTACTTTGCGCTGCCGATGGCCTTTAGCGATCTGCGCATCGACCCCTTCTCCGCTGCGGTAGTGACCATCATGATAAACTCGGGCGCCTATATCGCGGAAATCACCCGCGGCGCGGTGCTCTCCATACATAAAGGCTTCCGCGAAGCGGGCCTGGCGCTTGGCCTGTCGCGTCGCGAAACCATTCGCCACGTGATCCTGCCGCTGGCGCTGCGCCGCATGCTGCCGCCGCTGGGCAACCAGTGGATCATCAGCATCAAGGATACCTCGCTGTTCATCGTCATCGGCGTCGCCGAACTGACCCGTCAGGGACAGGAGATCATCGCGGGCAACTTCCGCGCGCTGGAAATCTGGAGCGCCGTAGCCGTGATCTACCTGATTATCACCCTGGTCCTGAGCTTTATTCTGCGTCGTCTTGAAAGAAGGATGAAAATCCTGTGATTGAATTTAAAAACGTCTCCAAGCACTTTGGTCCGACCCAGGTGCTACACGATATCTCTCTGAAAATTAATCAGGGTGAAGTGGTGGTCATTATCGGCCCTTCCGGTTCCGGTAAATCAACGATGCTGCGCTGCATCAATAAGCTGGAAGAGATCACCAGCGGCGATCTGATTGTCGATGGTCTGAAGGTCAACGACCCGAAGGTGGACGAACGTCTGATTCGTCAGGAAGCCGGGATGGTTTTCCAGCAGTTTTATCTGTTCCCGCACCTCACGGCGCTGGAAAACGTGATGTTTGGCCCGCTGCGGGTACGCGGCGCCAGCAAGCAGGCGGCAGAGAAGCAGGCGAAAGAGCTGCTGGCGAAAGTCGGTCTGGCTGAGCGCGCGCATCACTATCCGTCCGAACTCTCCGGCGGCCAGCAACAGCGTGTGGCCATCGCCCGCGCGCTGGCGGTGAAGCCGAAGATGATGCTGTTTGATGAACCGACCTCCGCGCTCGACCCGGAGCTGCGCCATGAAGTGCTCAAGGTGATGCAGGACCTGGCGGAAGAGGGCATGACGATGGTGATTGTGACCCACGAAATCGGCTTTGCCGAAAAAGTGGCCTCGCGACTAATCTTTATCGACAAAGGACGAATTGCTGAAGACGGCAATCCCCAGGAGCTGGTGAAGAACCCGCCCAGCCCGCGCCTGCGTGAATTCCTGCAACACGTCGCCTGACCCACAACGGCTCTCTCCCCCACGATGAGAGCCGCTTTTCCAGAATCCTCTTCCCTCCCCTTCCGCCAGCGGCTTCTATACTTACCCGTTTACGTTGCAACGGAGGTGCCCATGCCGTGGATCCTGCTTTTGCTCGCTGCACTGTTTACTGCCCCGCTTTCCGCCGCCACCCTCCCCGGCGTGCCGACGGCTAACACTGATAAAAACAGCGCCAGCGAACCCGATGTGGAACAGAAAAGAGCGGCTTATGCCGCACTGGCCGATGTGCTGGCCAACGACTCCGCCCGTCAGGAGCTCATTGACCAGCTGCGTAAAGCAGCCGCCACGCCGCCGCCCGACAGCACCCCGACGCTGACGCCACCGGCGGTGAAAGAAGAGACCACGGTACTGGAGAACGTCACCCAGATAAGCCGGGAATATGGCGAACAGCTCTCATCACGCTTTTCCCAGCTGTGGCGCAATATCACCGGCTCACCGCATAAGCCCTTTAATCCGCAAACCTTTACCAGCGCGGCCTGGCATTTTTTACTGCTGGCCGGGCTGGTGTTTGCCTTCTGGTGGCTGGTACGCCTCGCGGCGCTGCCGCTGTATCGCAAAATGGGCGAATGGGGACGGCATAAAAACCGCGATCGCGGTAACTGGCTTCAGCTGCCCCTGACCATCGCCGGGGCGTTTATCATCGACCTGCTGCTGCTGGCGCTAACCCTGTTTGTCGGTCAGCTGCTAAGCGATCGCCTGAATGGGAATAACCCTACCATCGCCTTCCAGCAGAGCCTTTTCCTCAACGCCTTCGCGCTGATCGAGTTTTTTAAAGCTATTCTGCGGCTCATTTTCTGCCCGCGCATTCCTGCCCTGCGGCCCTTTAACCTCAGCGACGAGGCCGCGTCATACTGGAGCCTGCGCCTGAGCGCGCTCAGCAGCCTGATTGGTTACGGTCTGATCGTCGCGGTGCCGATTATTTCCAATCAGGTGAATGTTCAGGTTGGCGCGCTGGCTAACGTCGTCATCATGCTGTGCATTACGCTGTGGGCGCTGTACCTGATTTTTCATAACAAAGCGGTGATTACTCAAGGGTTGATCCACCTGGCCGACCACTCACTCGCTTTCTTTAGCCTGTTTATCCGCGCCTTCGCGCTGGTCTGGCACTGGCTGGCCTGCGCCTACTTTGTGGTGCTTTTTTTCTTTTCCCTGTTCGACCCGGGCAACAGCCTGAAATTCATGATGGGCGCCACCCTGCAAAGCCTGGCGATTATCGGCGGCGCGGCGCTGGTGTCTGGCATCCTGTCGCGCTGGATAGCCAAAACCATCACCCTGTCGCCCGCCACTCAGCGCAACTACCCTGAACTGCAAAAGCGTCTAAATGGCTGGATCTCCGCCTCGCTGAAGGCGGCGCGCATTCTCACCGTCTGTGTCGCCATCATGCTGCTGTTGAGCGCCTGGGGCCTGTTTGACTTCCGGGAATGGCTGCACAACGATGCCGGGCAAAAAACGGTGGATGTGCTGATCCGCATCGCCCTGATCCTCTTCTTCTCCGCCATTGGCTGGACGGTTCTGGCCAGCCTGATTGAAAACCGGCTGGCATCGGATATTCATGGCCGTCCGCTGCCCAGCGCGCGGGCCCGGACGCTGCTGACGCTGTTTCGCAACGCGCTGGCGGTGGTGATCAGCACCATCACGGTGATGATCCTGCTCTCGGAAATTGGGGTAAACATTGCGCCGCTGCTGGCGGGCGCCGGGGCGTTAGGGCTGGCCATTTCGTTTGGTGCGCAAACCCTGGTCAAAGACATTATCACTGGCATATTTATCCAGTTTGAGAACGGGATGAACACCGGCGACCTGGTCACCATCGGCCCTTTGACCGGCACCGTGGAACGAATGTCGATTCGCTCCGTGGGGGTACGTCAGGATACCGGCGCCTATCACATTATTCCCTGGTCCTCGATCACCACCTTTGCCAACTTCGTGCGCGGCATTGGCTCGGTTGTGGCTAACTATGACGTTGACCGCTATGAGGATCTGGATAAAGCCAGCCAGGCGCTGAAGGCGGCGGTGGACGATCTGCTGGCCCAGGAGGAGATCCGCGGTCTGATCATTGGCGAACCGTCGTTCGCCGGGCTGGTGGGGCTGAGCAATACCGCCTTTACGCTACGCGTTAGCTTCACCACCCTGCCGCTGAAGCAGTGGACGGTGCGTTTTGCCCTCGACACTCAGGTGAAAAAGCACTTCGACCGCGCCGGGGTTCGCGCGCCGGTACAGACCTGGCAGCAGCTGCCGATGCCGGGCGCCGACAGCCCGGCCGCCGAGTAGCGTTAGAATGGACGACGGCGTTTGGCGTCGTCCATAAAGCTCCAGGCGATAAAGCGACTTTGCTTTTGCCCCTGGGCCATCTCCTTTTTCACCACTTTCACTGCGCCGACCTCGGTCAGCAGGCGGTAGAGCGGCGGCAGATTATCGCCGCGCGACACCAGCGAGGTAAACCATTTCACCTGGCGGGCGAAGGCCTGGCTTTCGCGGATCATCTGCGAGATAAAGGCTACTTCGCCCCCTTCGCACCATAGCTCCTGCTGCTGACCGCCAAAATTGAGGCCGCTTTCGGCGCCAAGTCCGAGGTTGCGGCGCTTGCGCTCGCCCCCCGCCCGGGCGCTCTCTGCGGAGTCATGGAACGGCGGATTACACAGCGTGGCGTCGTAGGTCTCGTTTTTATGGATCACGCCGTGAAAGATAGCCTGGCTCTCTTTTTGCCGGCGCAGGCGGATCTGCCGGGTCAAGCC
This sequence comes from Klebsiella sp. KPN54798, assembly GCF_021184225.1. Classification (NCBI taxonomy): domain Bacteria; kingdom Pseudomonadati; phylum Pseudomonadota; class Gammaproteobacteria; order Enterobacterales; family Enterobacteriaceae; genus Klebsiella; species Klebsiella sp. KPN54798. Next base: position 3,648,877 of record NZ_CP089234.1, read on the forward strand.
CGGGTTGCCATTGATAATCGCCTGCGCGCTGGCGAACGCCTGCGGGTTGATTTCACTGCCGGTGAAGCGCCAGCCATACTCGTGAGCGCCGATCAGGGGATAGATGAGGTTAGCGCCGGTGCCAATATCAAGGATCGTGGCATCCTTCGGCACCTCGCCGCTATCCCCGGCCAGCAGATCCGCCAGATGATGAATATAGTCGGCCCGCCCAGGCACTGGCGGACAGAGAAAGCCGTCAGGAATGTCCCAGTGTTTGACCGCGTAGAAATGCGCCAGCAGCGCTTTATTCAACGCCTTCACCGCCTGCGGATTGGCAAAATCAATGGTCTGCTCACCCAGCGGATTGAGCGTAATGTAGCCCTGCAGGTCAGGATGGGCCTGGCAGAGCGCGGGCAGGTCGTAGCGTTGATGGTGGCGGTTACGCGGGTGTAACCCCGGTTTCTGGGCTTTCATGACAATCTCCTTTGAACAGCCGCGTAAGATACCCGTTGACGGCGGCGCGGTAAATAAGGGAGTCTGGATATCTCCATTATCCGTGACAGGTGCAGCATGTACTTTTATCAACCTTCGCAGGGCCACGGCCTGCCGCATGACCCGCTGAACGCGATAATCGGGCCTCGCCCGATAGGCTGGATCGCCTCCCAGGACGCCGAGGGCCAGCGTAATCTGGCGCCATACAGCTTTTTTAACTGCTTTAACTATCGGCCGCCAATCATTGGTTTCGCCAGCAGCGGCTGGAAAGACAGCGTGCGAAATATCGTCGAAACAAAGGAGTTCGTCTGGAACCTGGCGACGCGACCGCTGGCCATGGCGATGAATGAAACGTCAGCCTCGATTCCGCACCATGAGGACGAATTCGTGCGCGCCGGCCTCACCGCCGCCGCCAGCCGCCTGGTCAGCGCTCCCCGGGTCGCGGAGAGTCCGGTGAACTTTGAGTGCCGTCTGTCGCAGTGTATTCAACTCACCACCGCCGACGGCAACCCTGTCGATACGTGGCTGGTGCTCGGTGAAGTGGTCGCCGTGCATATCGATGAATCACTACTGGACAACGGTATCTATCAAACCGCCCGCGCCCAGCCGATCCTGCGCGCCGGTGGCCCGAGCGCCTATTACGGTATTGATGACAGCCTGCGCTTTGACATGATCCGCCCTGACGCCCGCTAAATAATCTACCGGCCAGAGTAGCGCTCCCCTGCGCCGGTAGCATGCAAAACGCACTGTTTTGCATTAAACATTCCCTGTCGCGCGGTCTGGAAAGACCTACACTTAAGCTATGTCCCATGCGGTTTATGAGGATATGCTGATGAAATTCGTCTCGCTGCTGTTCGCCGCGGCGCTCACCGCTCATGCCACCGCGGCCTCTCCCCTGCCACCGCCACCCGTACTGCCCTATGCCGGGCCGCTCCGCCCTGTCGGCACCGTCTCCGCCTTCGGCGCCAGCACCCTGGACGACCTGGCGGCCGCCCTCGCGGATAAGGCCCACCGTCATGGGGCGATAGCCTGGCGGATCAATGCCGCCAGCAGCGGTAACCGGCTGTACGGTTCAGCTATAATTTATCAATAACCTTTTACAGGAGGCAGACGATGGCATCAGGTTGGGCAGGCGACGGCGCCGTACAGGATCAGATCGACAGCACTATTGACGATGCGGTGGCTCGCGCCCGCCGCGAGCTTCCGCGCGGCGAAAGCAACAAATTTTGTGATGAATGCGGAGAGCCGATTCCGGAGGCCCGTCGACAGGCCATCCCAGGGGTCAGATACTGCGTGAAGTGCCAGCAGGAGAAAGATTTACATAACAATACATTTTCAGGATATAATCGTCGCGGATCCAAGGACAGCCAGCTACGCTGACTTTCCTTTACCGATTATGACAGCCTTTCGCATTATCTTTTCGCGCACATTTTTTGGCGGAAAAAGTCGCAATATGTGCCCTTAAACGCGTCGGTCTTCCTCGCTACGCTTCGTGACGAAAAGAATGAGAAATAATTTATTAATAATCAGTAAATTATTAATCATTCAAAAAATTCGATGAAGACTGTGAATTTCCTTCGATTTTATCTCCCGCAGAAAAGCGTGATACTTATCACATCGACGGAACATCGTCCCCTGAACAGAACAACCTGCGAGAGATTAACTATGAAAAACATCAAATATGCTGCCGCTGCCATCGCTCTGACCGCTCTTTCCTTCGGCGCCTTTGCCGCCGAACCGGTTACCCCCGCTCAGGCTGAAAGCATGAATAAGATCGGCGTGGTGTCTGCGCAAGGCGCAACCACTTTAGATGGTCTGGAAGCAAAACTGGCTGCTAAAGCCGAAGCCGCTGGCGCGACCGGCTACAGCATTACTTCCGCTAACACCAACAACAAACTGAGCGGTACTGCGGTTATCTATAAATAATCGCTGCACCCATCTGTAAGCCACTGAATTAACCCTGAAAAGACCTTTAATACCCTTGCCTTGCCCGTCCGAGCCACCGGACGGGCTTTTTTTTATCCTGCAGATCCGATCACCAGCAGTCGTTGACGCGGCTGAGGCCCTGCTCCAGCGAGGTCACTTCCCCGCAGGCCAGCAGACAGCAGGCAAGCTGGATCTTCAACGAGTTGGGCACCGGTTCGACGCCAGCGACGCAGCGTTCAATCCAGCGCGCGGTGACCTCAGGGTCTTTCGAGGTCGGCAGGACCACCGCCTCCGCTGCCATCTCAGTCTGGCGTTCGTACAGCACCCGCACGCCCTGCTCATCAATCAGGCTGATCTGCGGACAGCGCTGCGGGTTGGCGTACACTTCGCCCTCGGTACCATGCATCAGCAGCGCGCGGCCACCGGTCTCGCGAAAGAAGTTCGCCACCCGGGGAACATATTCTGGATGCGACACGCTGGAGAGGCGCAATGCCTCCCCTTCGCCAAACGGCGTGGCCAGCTTGGCCAGGGTATGGGCGCTGTTGCGTACGCCCATCCGCCAGCGCATCGCCAGCTGTTTCTCCAGCGGCGGACAGAAGGCCCCCACCGGGATATACACCGGTTCATGGCCCTCCAGCTGCGCCTGAGCCTGTCCGGCGTGCAGGGTGGCCGGAATGTCCAGCAGGGTAAAAATGGTTTCGGTCAGCACCCGGGTGGGATCGTGACTGACGCCGTGAACCACCACCGGAAATCCCAGCTTGTGCAGGAGCATCGCCAGCAGCGGCGTGAGGTTCGCCTGCTTGCGCGCGCCGTTGTAGCTGGGGATAACGATCGGCATCGGCTTGCCGGCCGGCGGGGTCAGGCGCAGCGTATGCTGCTGCATCGCGGCGTAAAAACCTTTCATCTCCGCTTCGCCTTCGCCTTTAATGCGCAGGGCGATTAATATTCCCCCAGCTCCAGCTCCGGCACCTCGCCGTTCAGCATCCGCGCGTAGAGCGCACGAGCGGTCTCTTGATCGAGATCGCGGGCATGATTCTTACCGCGACCCACCTCTTTTATAATTTTGCTGTACTCCATGGCTCCCCTGGTGCATCACGCGCCGGCGTCAGCGACGTTTGCGGCCCGTCTGTTTTGCTGTCTGTTTTGCTTTCCGTTTTACTATAACCTCCGGAACGCCCGGCTGCTCTATGGGAAAAACAGGTAACGCGTCCAGTAGACGCGCGCCGTAGTTTTTGGTCAACAGACGCTTATCGTAAATCACCACCTCTCCCCAGCAGTTATGGCTACGGATCAAACGCCCCACCTGCTGAATAAGATTAAAGGAGGCGCTGGGCAAACTCTGTACCTCGAAGGGATAACGATTGAGGCTTTTCAGCCATTCGCCTTCGGTGATCACTACCGGGCTGTCGATGGGCGGAAAAGCGATTTTATGGATATGCACCTGGCTTAGCAGATCGCCTTTTAAATCGAGACCTTCGGCAAAGGACTGCAGACCCACCAGCACGCTGCGCTCGCCGCTTTCCACCCGTTTGCGATGCAGCTCCACCAGCCGGTAGCGCGGCTGGTCGCCCTGCACCAACAGCATCAGGCGCAGATCGGTCACATGCTCGAGGAAGCGGTTCATCGCCCGCCCGCTGGCAAACAGCACCAGCATCCCGAGATGTTTTTTGCTCTCCACCTGCTGGCGAAAATAGGCCGCCATCTCGGCAATGTGCTGCTCTTCGTTATCCATCAGCGGTTCATAACGCATTTGAGGAATAATAATTTTCCCCTGCTCCACGTGGTTGAACGGCGAATCCAGCGCCACGAAGCGGTCCCCCGCTTTCTCCTTCAGACCGCTCATCTCCTGCAGGCGCGAGAAGCTGTTTAGCGAGCGCAGCGTCGCTGACGTCACCACGATATGCGGCACGCTGCGCCACAGCAGCCGTTCAAGCTGATCGCTGACGCGGATCCCGACGCAGTGGAACCAGACGTGGATCTGGCCATCGCGCACCACCCGCGTCGCCCATTTGGTTACCGGCGCGCCTGAGGACTGCGCCAGCGACGCCAGGCGCCACAGCTTGCTTTGGCTTTCAAACATGCCAAGGGCGCGGTTCATCTGCAGCAGCACCCGATGCAGGCGCACCACGTCATGGCTGCCGGTCTTTTCGCTGAGATCGTTCAGGAACAGCTCCGCCAGGCCGCGCAGCAACTCGGTGAGCTTCGCCAGCCGCTGGCAGATCTCCATCACCTCCTGCGGCAGTTCGCCCATCGGGAAGCGATGCTCCGCTTCCTGACCGGCGGGCATATAGAGATTGAGAATATTATTCAACGAGGCAATCAGCTCGAAAAGCTCTTCGCAATGAGCGGTGAGCCGCTCCGGATTGGCCAGCGGCGGCGTGGTTTTCGGACGAAACTGCTCCATGCAGGTGGCCACCAGCTTGCAGAATAGATCCAGCTGCAGGCGAAACCAGGGGGCGGTGATCTCGGCGCTCATCTCCAGCGCGTCGCGGGCGACGTCCGGCAGATGATGGCCTTCATCGAGGACCAGCAGCAGGTTTTTCGGCTCCGGCAGCACCGCTTCGCTCTCCATCGCCGCCATCACCAGCGCATGGTTGGCCACCACCACTTCCGCCTCCTGAATTTCCCGCCGCGCCACAAAGAACGGGCACTCGCGATAGTAGTGGCAGTTGCGGTTCAGGCAGCTGGCCTTATCGGTGCTCAGCCGGCTCCATAGCCCATCGTCGATGGCTTTGTCGGTATGGTCGCGCAGGCCGTCCCAGCGGTAGCTGTCGAGATCCTGCTTCAGGGTCGCGCACAGCTTCTGCTCCGCCTGATTATTCGGGGTGAGATCGTCATCGAGAAAGGCCAGCAGATCCTGCTGCGACGGCTCGGTGCTGGCCAGCGCCGTCAGGTTGCGCGGACAGACGTAGCGTCCGCGGCCAAAGGCGGCGGTGAAGCGCAGGTCGGGAATGATTTTACGCAGCAGCGGCAGGTCCTTACTGTAGATTTGATCCTGCAGGGCGACGTTGGCGGTGCTGACCACCAGCGTTTTGTGTTCCTCGCGGGCGATGGCGATGCCCGGGATCAGATATGACAGCGTTTTGCCGACACCGGTCGGCGCTTCGATAGCCAGATGCCTGCCCTCTTCCCCGGCAAGGGTTTTCGCCACATCGGCGATCATCTGCCGCTGCGGGGGACGCGGAATAAAGTCCGGGATCTGTTCCTGAAGCGCCTTATACCAGGCGGCGATTTGCGCTTTCAGCGCTGCGGTCAAAGCCATGAGAAAACCTGAATACTGTATAAACAGCCACTATTGTGCCATTTTTGCCCGCCCGGAGGTATTGCTTTCTGCGGAGTGAGGAAGCCTGCTCGACAAATAGTGTAATGGAAAGAAAAAGGCCCGCCGCCGCGTAGCGGACAGACGGGCCTGAGCCGGGGCGCGTTATCGCGGCCCGGACATCAGCGTGTTATTCGCCAGCCGGTTTACGCGGGCGACGGCGGCGCGGCGGTTTGCCGTCCTGAGTGCGCGCTTTCGGCGCCTCGCCGTCCTGACGGCGCGGGGCATTATTCTGGCTGCGCGGCTGTCCGCTGCGTCCCTGACCCTGGCCGCCGCGTCCCTGACCTTGCCCACGACCGCCGCCGCGCTGCTGGCGACCGTTCTGGATAGGTTCGGCTTTAATGGACGGATCCGGCTCATAGCCGGCAATCGCGATGCGCGGGATCTCTTTTTTCAGCAGGCGCTCGATATCGCGCAGCAGCTTATGCTCATCCACGCACACCAATGATAAGGCTTCGCCGGTGGCCGCCGCGCGACCGGTACGGCCGATACGGTGGACGTAATCTTCCGGTACGTTCGGCAGCTCGTAGTTCACCACGTGCGGCAGCTCTTCGATATCCAGACCGCGGGCGGCGATATCGGTCGCCACCAGCACGCGAATGCCGCCGGATTTAAAGTCGGCCAGCGCGCGGGTACGCGCTCCCTGGCTCTTGTTGCCATGGATCGCCGCGCTGCGGATGCCGTCTTTGTTGAGCTGTTCCGCGAGGTGGTTGGCGCCATGCTTGGTACGGGTAAACACCAGCACCTGCTGCCAGTTACCTTCGCCGATAAGCTGCGACAGCAGTTCACGCTTGCGGTTCTTGTCAACAAAATGGACGTGCTGGGTGATCTGCTCGGACGCGGTGTTACGACGCGCCACTTCCACTTCCAGCGGGTTGTGCAGCAGTTTCTCGGCCAGGCCCTTGATCTCGTCGGAGAAGGTCGCCGAGAACAGCAGGTTCTGTCGACGCGCCGGCAGTTTGGCCAGTACGCGACGGATGTCATGGATAAAGCCCATATCCAGCATACGGTCCGCTTCGTCCAGCACGAGAATTTCAACTTTATCAAGACTGACGGCGTTCTGATGTTCGAGGTCCAGCAGACGGCCCGGGGTGGCGACGAGGATGTCGACGCCGCCGCGCAGCTTCATCATCTGCGGGTTGATACTCACGCCGCCGAAGACCACCAGCGAGCGAATATTCAGGTATTTACTGTAATCGCAGACGTTCTCGCCCACCTGCGCCGCCAGCTCACGGGTCGGGGTCAGGATCAGCGCGCGCACCGGACGACGGCCCTTTGCGTGCGGCTCATTCTGGATCAGGCGCTGCAGCAGCGGCAGGGTAAAGCCCGCCGTTTTACCGGTGCCGGTCTGGGCGCTAGCCATCAGGTCACGGCCCTGCAGTACCGCCGGGATCGCCTGCTGCTGGATAGGGGTCGGCTCAACGTAGCCCTGCTCAGCGACAGCGCGCAGGATATCGGGATTCAGGCCAAGGGAATCAAAAGACATAACAACTCCGAACCGCCCCGGCCCGGTGAAGGGCGTAGTTTTCAGGGAGATTATTGCGATAAGAGATGGCAAAAACCACAATGCCATGAAGGGGCGCAGTCTAGCAGATTTTGTGACAGGCCGCATAAAATCTGCAAAAGAATGCCGCGCCTGGCTGGCGGGCATGAGAAGGCCGCTGAGCGCGCTCAGCGGCCAGTGGGTCATAGCAGTGCGGTTAACGCAGACGATACTTAATTTTTTCGACAATCTTCGCGGTGGAGATGCCGTAGCGATCGTGGAGGGTCGGCAGGGCGCCGGCTAACAGGAACGCGTCGGGCAGCCCCACGCTATCCAGCTCACAGCGTACGCCCTTACGCATCAGCAGCGCGGCCACCGCTTCCCCCAGGCCGCCGACCGCGGTGTGGTTCTCCGCAGTTACCACCAGGCGGCCCGGCTTCGACGCCTGTTCAATAATCGCTTTCTCATCCAGCGGTTTGATGGTCGGCACGTGCAGGACCGCCACGCCGATATTATCGGCCCGCAGCTTTTCAGCCGCCTCCAGCGCGCGCATGGTCATCAGCCCGGAGGAGATAATCAGCACATCGTTGCCGTCCTCCAGCAGCTTCGCCTTACCCAGTTCGAACTGATAGTCATATTTATCCAGCACCAGCGGCACCTTACCGCGCAGCAGACGCATATACACCGGCCCCTGGTGATCGGCAATGGCCGGTACCGCCTGCTCTATCTCCAGCGCATCGCAAGGATCGACGATAACCATCCCGGGGATACCGCGCATGATCGCCAGATCTTCGGTGGCCTGATGGCTGGGGCCATAGCCGGTCGTCAGGCCCGGCAGCGCCGCGCAGATCTTCACGTTCAGATGCTCTTCGGCGATGACCTGGTGAATATAATCATAGGCGCGACGGGTTGAAAAGGCGGCATAGGTGGTGGCGAAAGGAATAAATCCCTCCTTCGCCATCCCCCCTGCCGCCGCCATCAGCAGCTGTTCGGCCATGCCCATCTGGAAAAAGCGATCCGGGAAGGCCTGGGCGAAAATATGCAGGTCGGTATATTTTGACAGGTCCGCGGTCATGCCGACGATTTCCGGGCGCTGCGCCGCCAGTTTTGACAGCGCGACGCCGAAGGGCGCAGGGACGGTCGCCTGGCCTTCATCAGCAATCGAGGCGATCATCGCCGACGTTTTTAAACGGGGTTGACTCTGGCTCATTACAGCACTCCTTCCGGTTTGTTAGCGTCCAGCACCGCGATCGCTTTTTGCCATTCGTCGGCATCGACGCGAATAAAATGGTTTTTATCGCGGGTTTCGAGGAACGGCACCCCTTTGCCCATCAGCGTGTCGCATAAAATGACCCGCGGCTGATTGCCGGAATAACTTTTCGCGTTGTCAAAGGCGGCCATCACCGCCGGCAGATCGTTACCGTCCACGCGCTGTACGTACCAGCCGAAGGCGGCCCATTTATCCTGCAGCGGCTCAAAGCCGAGGATTTTGCGTGAATCGCCGTCAGCCTGCTGTTTGTTGACATCGACAAGGTTAATCAGGTTGCTCAGGCCATAGTGAGCCGCCGACATCGCCGCCTCCCAGGTCGACCCTTCGTCCAGCTCCCCATCGGACATGGAGTTGTAGACCCAGGCCTTACTCTGTTTCTGCCGCAGCCCAAGCGCCATGCCGACGGCAATGGACAGCCCCTGCCCCAGCGAGCCGCCGGACATCTCCATCCCCGGGGTGTAGGTCGCCATGCCGGACATCGGCAGGCGGCTGTCGTCGGAGCCGTAGGTTTCCAGTTCGGCTTCCGGGATAATGCCCGCCTCCAGCAGCGCGGCATAATAAGCGATAGCGTAATGGCCATGAGAGAGCAGGAAGCGATCGCGCCCCTCCCACTCGGGATCTTCCGGGCGATAGGTCATGGCATGGCTGAAGGCGGTGGCGAGCACATCGGCATAGCCCAGCGCCTGGCCGATATAGCCCTGCCCCTGCACTTCCCCCATTTGCAGGGCGTAACGGCGAATACGCCACGCCGCCGCGGCGACTTTTTGTGATTCGGTCATCTTCATCTGTTTGCCTCGCTTAGTGAATTAACATGCCGCCGTTGACGTCCAGGGTGATGCCGGTGGAGTAGGAGGAAAGATCGCTGCCGAGGAACAGCGCGGCGCGGGCGATGTCTATCGCGTCGCCAAGGCGGTTCATCGGAATGCCGGCAAGAATGTTGGCCGTCATGTCATCAGTCAGCTTGCCGGCGGTAATGTCGGTCTGAATCAGCCCCGGGGTGATGCAGTTAACGCGGACGTTATCCGGGCCAAGCTCGCGCGCCATCGCCCGCGCCAGACCCAGCACCCCGGCTTTTGCCGCGCTGTAGTGCGGTCCGCCAAAGATACCGCCGCCGCGCTGAGCGGAGACGGACGAGATGCAGACGATGCTGCCGGATTTTTGCGCCCGCATGGTGGGGATAACCGCCTGCGACATCAGCAGCGTACCGCGCAGGCTAACATCAAGCACCGCGTCATAGTTGGCGCGCTTGATATCCATCAGCTTCAGCGGCTGGGTAATCCCGGCGTTATTGACCAGTACATCAACCCGACCGTATTTCGCCAGGATCTGTTCGATGGCCGCCTGCACCTGCACTTCATCAGCGACGTTGGCCGCCAGGCCGAGATGGCCTTCGCCTAATGCCGCAGCGGCGGTTTTACTGGCTTCGCCATTGAGGTCGATAATGACCACTTTCGCGCCGTTTTCGGCGAATAATTTCGCAGTCGCGAAGCCCAAACCGCGTGCGGAGGCCGCGCCAGTAATAATGGCGACTTTATCTTTTAATAACATAGTTTCACTCCATGACATTACGTCATATTAATTAACAGGATATATTTCCGTTATTGTGGTTCATCGAGGAAAAGAATCACCACCAAACCAATGGCGGCGCAGATACCAAAATAGGTAAATACAGAATTAAAACTCCCGGTTTTATCAAGCAAGAAACCAGCCGCCATCGGCGCGACAAATCCACCGAGGTTGCCGCCGCTATTAATTATGGAAGAGGCGATTGGATAGGTTTTGCTATCCGAAACGGCCATGCCGTACGCGGTAAAGGCTGGCCAGCCGATATTTAAACAAAAGCCGACAAAAAATAATCCAATACAGACCGCCAGGGTGCTGGCCGGGATATTCAGCATAATTAACATCATGACCACCGTTGACACGGCAGTGAACATCATGGTGGGTTTACGTCGGCGGCCCAGGACTTTATCTGAAATCCACCCGCCGCCAATCGCGCCAATAAAGCCGCCGATGCACGGCATACTGGCCACGAAGCCCATACTCATTACATCAAAGCCACGCTCTTTGACTAAATACAGGGGGATCCAGGTTAATAATCCGTACAGCACGCTAACCATCATAAAATACGCCAGGCAGTCACCGAGAATATTTTTTGAGGTGAATAAGCCTTTCGCCGTATCAATTGGCGCCATTTTCTTTACCCGAATGATTTTATCCAGCCAGGTGAATCGATCGGCAATTAATATATTTTCGCGTACGCTATTATTATGACTTTCACGCCCGGCATTAATCTCTGCCAGTTCGCTTTGGGAAACAAATCCGCTCTCAGCAGGCTTGGATTTGACCAGCAGATACCACGCGATGGCCGCCACAATTCCGGGTATAGCAAAAGAGAAAAAGACCCACCGCCACCCCCAGGTCACCGCAATCCACACCGCCAGCGGCGGCACAATAATCGGCGCAAACATGGTCGCCGCGATGTAAACGCCGGTTGCCGTGGCTTTCTCCTTTGGTGGAAACCAGTTATTTATGGTGGAAGCCAGCCCCACCGGGCAAGGCCCTTCGCTCAGCCCCAGTCCCAGCCGCACCAGCTTCAGGCCAAACACGGAGCTCACCGTGCCCATCAGCCAGGTAAAGGCGGAGAAGCCGAAAATGGAGAGCGATACCAGCCCCCGGGTACCGCGTTTGGCGATGAAAAAGCCGGCCGGGATCTGGCTTACCGCATAGCCGAGGAAAAACATACTGGCGATGGCCCCGGCTTCAAAATTATTGATATGAAACTCATCAATGATGAAAGGCAGTACCGCGCCAATATTCGTTCGGTCGGCGTAATTGATGGCATACACCAGAAAAATCATCGTCAAAACCACGAAACGATATTTCGTTTTCCTGGCGTCAGTACAGACCAGCGTATCTATACGTGACATAGGGTTTCCTCGTTTTATACCTCATCCACTTCGCTGTAAGCTGCCGCTTCGGATCACCGCGTTTTACTATCCATACAGGAGCAAGAGATAAATGCTTTTCGCCAGCGAAACAGGTGGTTAGGTGTTTTATAATTGCGATGCAAGCACATCGCAGTTTGTTATCAGGCCTGTGAGAGGAATATAACAACCCCAAAATGAAACGGTATTCAAAAAACCTCAATTATGATTGAGAAAAATTGAGTTAGTGACTTCCCGCAAATTTTTAGCGTTTACTGACCTGCGCGCTTTTAACAAGATAAATTGTTAAGCCCATCACAAATTAACGTTGTTTTTTCGCTTTTCCCTATGCTGTACATCCCGGCTGCGCCACGCTGTTCGCTATTTTCTTTTATTCGCGCCCCGCGCAGGATGCCGCCATGAGCCAACCGCTACCCAATAAAAATCTGCCGATGCCCTCTTTACGCAATATCCAGGCTTTTATTGAAGTCGCCGCTACCGGCAGCCTTAATCTGGCCGCAGAGAATCTCAATATTACCGCCTCGGCGGTCAGCCATCAGATAGCCAGCCTGGAGCACTTTCTGGGGAAAAAACTGTTCTCCCGCAGCAGCAAAGGCGTCACGTTAACGGCGGTGGGAGAAAAATATCTCAAAGAGGTCTCCGGGGCGCTGAATATGATTGGCCAGGCCACCAGCCAGGTGATCAACGATATCCATCAGGATTATTTACGCATTCATTCGGCGCCGAGCTTCGGCCTGCTATGGCTGATGCCCCGTCTGGATAAATTCCGCCAGGCGTGGCCGGCGTTAAAAATCAGCCTGACCTGTTCATACGAAAGCATCCAGTTCTCCCGGGATAATATTGATATCGATATTCGTCACGGGCTGTCACAGTGGCCGACGCTGCTGGTCAGAACCATTAAAAATGAGCGCGTCCTGCCCTACAGCGCAGCGTCTTATTTAGCCAGCCATCCTGTGCAGGCTGTGGAAGATCTGCTGGCCTGCGATCTGATCCACTCCGACAGCACCTTGATTAACTGGAGCAACTGGCTGTCGTGGCACAAGGTCCGCGGCTGGCATAAAAACTTCATTTTTAATTTCGACCGGTCATATATGAGCATCGAGGCGGCCAGAATGGGGATGGGCGTGATCCTCGAGAGCAATCTGCTGGCCGGCGGACACGTGCGCCAGGGACAGCTGACGCCGGTATTTGCCGACGAGCGGAGCATGCCGGTCGGCGCGCACCACTTCGTCCTCCCCCACGCTAATGAACAGAAGGAGAAGGTCCAGCGCTTCTTCGCCTGGGTCGCCGGAGAGCTGAAAGAGGAAGGGTTCCATATTTGATCCCGGCTGGTGGACAAACCGCCAGTCGGCGCCTAAAGTTAATCAATCGATTGATTAACTTTTACCGAGCGCGATGACCAGTAAAGGCGAACAGGCAAAAAATCAGCTTATCGCGGCCGCTATCGCCCAGTTTGGCGAGTACGGCCAGCACGCCACCACCCGCGATATCGCCGCCCAGGCCGGGCAGAATATCGCCGCTATCACCTATTATTTTGGCTCGAAAGACGATCTGTATCTTGCCTGCGCCCAGTGGATCGCCGATTTTATCGGCGACAATTTTCGCCCGCAGGCCGAAGCGGCGGAGCACCTGCTTGCCGGGGAAGCGCCGGATCGCCAGGCGATCCGCGACCTCATCCTTAGCGCCTGCCACAACATGATCCTGCTGCTCACCCAGGACGATACGGTTAACTTAAGCAAATTCATTTCCCGTGAGCAGCTGGCGCCGACCGCCGCCTACCATCTGATCCACCAGCAGGTGATTGCCCCCCTGCACCATTATCTCACCCGGCTGATTGCCGCCTGGACCGGCTGCGAAGCCAGTGATACGCAAATGATCCTCCATACCCACGCCCTGCTGGGCGAGGTGCTCGCTTTCCGTCTCGGGCGTGAAACTATCCTGCTGCGCACCGGCTGGACGCAGTTTGACGCGCAAAAAACGGAACAGATTTTCGAAGTCATTACCTGTCATATCGATTTCATCCTGCATGGGTTATCGCAAAGGAGTTTGGGCTGATGAAAAAACCCGTCGTCGTCATTCTGCTGATCGTGATTCTTCTCGCCGCGCTGGGCGGCGGCTGGTGGTGGTACCAGAGCAGCCGGCAGCAGCCGCTGACCCTGTATGGCAATGTCGATATCCGCACCGTCAACATGAGCTTCCGCGTTGGCGGTAGGCTGGCCTCGCTGACCGTCGACGAAGGCGACAGCATCCGCGCCGGGCAAACTCTCGGCGAGCTTGACCGCGCGCCGTATGAAAATGCCCTGCTGCAGGCCCAGGCCAATGTCTCCACCGCCCAGGCGCAGTATGACCTGATGATGGCCGGCTACCGCGCGGAAGAGATTGCCCAGGCCGCGGCGGCGGTGAAACAGGCGCAGGCCGCTTACGACTATGCGCAAAACTTTTATCAGCGCCAGCTCGGGCTGCGCGCCAGCAGCGCCATTTCCGCCAACGATCTGGAGAATGCCCGCTCCTCGCGCGATCAGGCGCAGGCAACGCTCAAATCGGCGCAGGATAAGCTGCGTCAGTATCGCGCCGGTAACCGCCCGCAGGAGATTGCCCAGGCCAAAGCCAGTCTGGAACAGGCGCAGGCGGCGCTGGCCCAGGCCAAACTGGACCTGCACGATACCGTGCTCACCGCCCCTTCTGACGGTACGCTGATGACCCGCGCCGTCGAGCCCGGCACTATGCTCAACGCCGGCGGTACCGTACTGACGCTGTCGTTAACGCATCCGGTGTGGGTCCGCGCCTATGTTGACGAGAAAAACCTCGGCCAGGCGCAGCCGGGACAAGAAGTGCTGCTCTATACCGACAGCCGGCCGGATAAGCCCTATCACGGCAAAATCGGTTTTGTCTCGCCGAGCGCTGAATTCACGCCGAAGACCGTCGAGACCCCGGATCTGCGCACCGATCTGGTCTACCGTCTGCGCATTGTGGTGACTGATGCCGACGGCGCGCTGCGCCAGGGAATGCCGGTGACCATCTCCTTTAGCCACGGGAACGGACATGAGTGAGACCGTCATCGCCTTAAACGGCCTGAGCCGCCGTTTTCCCGGTATGGACAGGCCAGCGGTAGCGCCGCTCACCTGTACGATCCGCGCCGGCTACGTCACCGGGCTGGTGGGGCCCGACGGCGCGGGGAAAACCACCCTGATGCGAATGCTCGCCGGATTGCTCAAGCCTGATGAGGGTCGCGCCAGCGTGATAGGCTTCGACCCGCTAAAAGACGACAGCGCCCTGCACGCGGTGCTCGGCTATATGCCGCAGAAGTTCGGCCTCTATGAAGATCTGACGGTGATGGAAAACCTGACCCTGTACGCCGACCTGCGCAGCGTCACCGGCGAGGCGCGGAAGAAAATTTTCGACCGCCTGCTGGAGTTCACCTCCCTTGGTCCATTCACCGAACGGCTGGCAGGCAAGCTTTCCGGCGGGATGAAGCAAAAGCTGGGCCTCGCCTGTACCCTGGTGGGCGATCCGAAAGTACTGCTGCTCGATGAGCCCGGCGTCGGCGTCGACCCTATCTCGCGCCGCGAGCTATGGCAGATGGTGCACGAGCTGGCCGGCGACGGCATGCTGATCCTGTGGAGCACCTCCTATCTCGATGAAGCCGAGCAGTGTCGCGATGTGCTGCTGATGAACGAAGGCAAACTGCTCTATCAAGGGGAGCCGACGGCGCTGACGCAAACCATGGCCGGGCGCAGCTTTCTGGTTTCCAGCCCGCAGGAGAACAACCGCCGCCTGCTGCAGCGGGCGCTGAAGCTGCCGCAGGTTAGCGACGGGGTGATCCAGGGCAAATCGGTGCGTCTGATCCTGAAAAAGGACGCGCGCATTGAGGAAGTCCAGCAGCATGGCGACATGCCGCCGCTGCAGGTGGCCGACACCGCGCCGCGCTTTGAAGATGCGTTTATCGACCTGCTCGGCGGCGCCGGGACCGCTGAATCGCCGTTGGGGGCGATTATCCATCGCGTTGACGGCAGCAAAGAGGAAACGGTCATTGAAGCCCAGTCGTTAACGAAAAAGTTTGGTGATTTCGCCGCTACCGACCATGTCGATTTCCAGGTTAAGCGCGGTGAAATTTTCGGCCTGCTCGGCCCCAACGGCGCCGGGAAATCCACCACCTTCAAAATGATGTGCGGCCTGCTGGTGCCCACCTCCGGCAAAGCGCTGGTGCTGGGAATGGATCTCAAGGTCAGCTCTGGCAAGGCGCGCCAGCATCTGGGCTATATGGCGCAAAAATTTTCGCTGTACGGCAACCTCAGCGTCGAGCAAAACCTGCGCTTTTTCTCCGGCGTCTATGGCCTGCGCGGCCGGGCGCAAAATGAAAAAATCGCCCGGATGAGCGATGCCTTTGGCCTGAAAAGTATCGCCCGCCACGCCGCCGACGAGCTGCCGCTCGGCTACAAGCAGCGGCTGGCGCTGGCCTGCTCCCTGATGCATGAACCCGATATTCTGTTTCTCGATGAACCCACCTCCGGCGTCGACCCCCTCACCCGCCGCGAGTTCTGGCTACATATTAATAGCATGGTTGATAAAGGCGTGACGGTAATGGTCACCACCCACTTTATGGATGAGGCGGAATACTGCGACCGCATCGGGCTGGTCTATCACGGCAAGCTTATCGCCAGCGGGACCCCGGATGAGCTGAAAGCCCAGGCGGCGGACGACAGCCAGACGGACCCGACCATGGAGCAGGCGTTTATTACCCTGATTAACCGCTGGGACAAGGAGAATAGCCATGGGCAATAGCATTCTCTCCTGGCGGCGGGTCCGCGCCCTGTGCGTCAAAGAGACCCGGCAGATTGTGCGCGATCCCAGCAGTTGGCTGATCGCGGTGGTGATCCCCCTGCTGCTGCTGTTTATCTTCGGCTACGGCATTAACCTCGACTCCAGCAGGCTGCGGGTCGGCGTATTGCTTGAGCAGCAGAGCGAAGAGGCGCTGGATTTCGTCCATACCATGACCGGCTCACCCTATATCGACGCCACCGTCAGCGACAGCCGCAGGCAGCTGATTGAGATGATGCAGGCCGGGCGCATCCGCGCCATGGTGGCCATTCCGGTGGATTTCGACCGCCAGATGGCCCGCCCCGGCGCCGACGCACCGCTGCAGCTCATCACCGACGGCAGCGAGCCCAATACCGCCAACTTCGCTCAGGGCTATGTGGAAGGTATTTGGCAAATCTGGCAGCAGCAGCGGGCGGAAGACCGCGGCGAAACCTTTGAACCACTGATCGACGTGCAGATGCGCTACTGGTTTAACCCGGCGGCTATTAGCCAGCACTTTATTATCCCTGGGGCGATCACCATCATCATGACCGTGGTCGGCGCCATACTGACCTCGCTGGTGGTGGCCCGCGAATGGGAGCGCGGCACCATGGAGGCGCTGCTGTCGACGGAGATCACCCGCGCCGAACTGCTGCTGTGCAAGCTCATTCCCTACTATTTCCTCGGCATGCTGGCGATGCTGCTGTGTATGCTGGTGTCGGTATTTATTCTCGGCGTGCCCTATCGCGGCTCGCTGCCGATCCTGTTTGTCATCACCAGTCTGTTTTTGCTCAGCACCCTGGGGATGGGGCTGCTGATCTCAACCATTACCCGCAACCAGTTTAACGCCGCGCAGGTGGCGCTGAACGCCGCCTTTTTACCGTCGATTATGCTGTCCGGGTTTATTTTCCAGATAGACAGTATGCCGGCGGTGATCCGCGCGGTGACCTATGTGATCCCGGCGCGCTATTTCGTTAGTACTCTGCAAAGCCTGTTTCTGGCGGGCAATATTCCGGTGGTGCTGCTGGTCAACGTGCTGTTTTTGATTGCGTCGGCGGTGATGTTTATCGGTCTGACGTGGCTGAAAACCAAACGGCGTCTGGATTAGGTTTTGTCCGGTGGCGCTGCGCCGACCGGGCCTACGGTTTAACCAACATCGATTATACGGTTCGCCGATCCCGTAGGCCGGGCAAACGCAATGCCGCCCGGCGTGGTTGAATGGGCCAAAGGAGCTATTATGTTTCACCGTTTATGGACATTAATCCGCAAAGAGCTGCAGTCGCTGCTGCGCGAGCCGCAGACGCGGGCGATTTTAATCATGCCGGTGCTGATTCAGGTGCTGCTGTTTCCCTTTGCCGCGACGCTGGAGGTGACCAACGCCACCATCGCCATCTACAACGAGGACAGCGGTCGCCACGCGGTGGAACTCACTCAGCGCTTTGCCCGCGCCAAAGCCTTTACCCACGTCCTGCTGCTGCAAAGCCCGCAGGCGATCCAGCCGACCATCGATGAACAAAAAGCTCTGCTGGTGGTGCGCTTCCCGGCCGATTTCTCGCGCAATCTGGATAACTATCAAACCGCCCCGCTGCAGCTTCTGCTCGACGGACGCAACTCCAACAGCGCGCAAATCGCCGCCAACTATCTGCAACAGATTGTGAAAAACTATCAGCAGGAGCTGCTGGAGGGTAAAGCGAAGCCGAACAACAGCGAGCTGGTGGTGCGCAACTGGTACAACCCGAATCTCGACTATAAATGGTTCGTGGTGCCATCGCTTATCGCCATGATCACTACCATCGGGGTGATGATCGTCACCTCGCTGTCGGTGGCTCGCGAGCGCGAGCAGGGCACCCTTGACCAGCTGCTGGTCTCCCCCCTCGCCACCTGGCAAATTTTCGTTGGCAAGGCGGTGCCGGCGCTGATCGTCGCCACCCTGCAGGCAACTATCGTGCTGGCGATTGGTATCTGGGCCTATCAGATCCCGTTTGCCGGCTCGCTGCTGCTGTTCTATTTCACCATGGTGATTTACGGTCTATCGCTGGTGGGCTTTGGCTTATTGATTTCGTCGCTGTGCGCCACCCAGCAGCAGGCGTTTATCGGCGTGTTCGTCTTTATGATGCCGGCTATTCTCCTGTCGGGGTACGTCTCACCAGTGGAAAACATGCCGCAGTGGCTGCAGGATCTGACCTGGATAAATCCCATCCGCCACTTTACCGATATCACCAAGCAAATTTATCTGAAGGATGCGAGTCTGGAGATTGTGTGGGGAAGTTTGTGGCCGCTACTGGTCATAGCGGCCACCACCGGCTCAGCGGCGTATGCGATGTTCCGAAGGAAGATTGCGTAATACCCGTCATCGTTCAAACTACAACGGCGTTGGCTTTCCTTACTCACCCCAGTCGCATAGTTATCTATGCTTCTGGGGATTCGCTGCGTTGCCGCCTTGTTGTAGCCCGAACGCTTTAGGGTAACGGCTCTTATCTTTCGCCAGCAGCGAGACCACCGCCGGGCCTGCCAGTATCACCAGCCCGGCGAGGGCCAGCAGCAGGTTGTTGTGCAGCACGCGCGACAGCAGCCACAGCGCTATCATGGCCGCGCCGAAGTACCAGGTCGTGGTGAGCTCCTCAAGGAAGTCTCCCACATCGCGCCAGCGCGCCTCATGGTGACGCTGTAAAAACAGCATCGCCAGCAGCGTGACGCTGTAGAGGACGCACAGTCCCAATCCGACGCGCACCAGCGCGCCGCTCATCCAACCCATCACCAGTACTGCCACGACCAGTAGATGCAACATAATCTGCCAGCAACTAAGACCCGTTGCGACGCGTACACGTTGTTGCCACTTCATGGCTTCTCTCCTGAAGGATTTTTCTCTGCTACTCAGAGTACCGCACTTTACGGAAAATTCCGTAACACCGCATCTTTTTGTGACGTCTACTACACTATTTTATTCAGGAAAGTGACATTTACTGGAGAATTATGGCTGAGCCAACGGCGGGATTTTCGTTGAACGTGCTGACAATTAACACCCATAAAGGCTTTACGGCGTTTAATCGGCGTTTTATTTTGCCCGAACTGCGCGACGCCGTGCGCAGCGTTAGCGCGGATATTGTTTGCCTGCAGGAGGTGATGGGCGCTCATGAGGTACATCCGCTGCACATCGAAAACTGGCCGGATACGACCCATTATGAATTTCTCGCCGACACCATGTGGAGCGACTACGCCTACGGGCGCAATGCGGTTTATCCGGAAGGCCACCACGGCAACGCCGTGCTGTCGCGCTTTCCCATTGAATACTACGAAAATCGCGATATCTCGGTCGGCAACGGGGAGAAGCGCGGCCTGCTGTACTGCCGCATCGTGCCGCCGCGGAGCGGGATAACTATTCACGTGATTTGCGTCCATCTCGGTCTACGCGCCGACCAACGGCAGGCGCAGTTGACCATGCTGGCGGAGTGGGTCAATACCCTGCCCGCGGGCGAGCCGGTGGTGGTGGCTGGCGATTTTAACGACTGGCGTCAGCAGGCTAACCAGCCGTTAAAAGCCCAGGCCGGGCTGGAAGAGATCTTTACCCGCGCCCGCGGACGGCCGGCGCGCACCTTTCCGGTCAGTTTTCCGCTGCTGCGCCTCGACCGCATTTACGTCAAGAACGCCCACGCCAGTCGCCCGAAGGCGCTGGCCCTTAAACAATGGCGGCATCTGTCCGATCATGCACCCCTTAGCGTGGAGATACATTTGTGAAATGTCGTTGGCAGGAAGGCAACCGCATTACGCTACTGGAGAATGGCGACCAGTACTATCCGGCGCTGTTTGCGGCCATCGGTCGCGTCAGCCGGCGGGTGATCCTCGAATCCTTTATCTGGTTTGAAGATGAGGTTGGCCGGCGGCTGCACGCGGTCCTGCTCGAGGCTGCCCGCCGTGGCATCCAGGTGGAGGTGCTCCTCGACGGCTATGGTTCCCCGGATCTCAGCGATGAATTTGTCGGTGAGCTCACCGCCGCTGGCGTGATTTTCCGCTACTACGATCCGCGTCCTAAGCTGATGGGGATGCGCACCAATCTGTTCCGTCGCATGCACCGTAAAATCGTGGTAATCGACGACACCACCGCCTTTGTCGGCGGTATTAACTACTCCGCCGAACATATGAGCGACTACGGTCCGGAGGCGAAGCAGGATTATGCGGTGCAGGTCGAAGGGCCGGTGGTGCTCGACATCCTGCAGTTCGAGCTGGAAAACCTGCCCAACAGCGAAACCGCCCGCCGCTGGTGGCGACGTCGTCGCCACCAGCCGGAGGTTAACCAGACCCCCGGCGAGGCGCAGGCGCTGTTCGTCTGGCGCGACAACCAGGATCACCGCGACGATATTGAACGCCACTACCTGAAGATGCTGACCAGCGCCCGCCGGGAAGTGATTATCGCTAACGCCTATTTTTTCCCCGGCTACCGCCTGCTGCATGCGATGCGCAATGCCGCGCGGCGCGGAGTACGGGTTAAGCTGATCGTGCAGGGCGAACCGGATATTCCCATTGTGAAGTTTGGCGCCCACCTGCTCTATCACTATCTCGTTAAGGGTGGGGTGCAGATTTACGAATATCGCCGTCGCCCGCTGCATGGCAAGGTCGCTCTGGCAGACGACCACTGGGCCACCGTTGGGTCAAGCAACCTGGATCCGCTTAGCCTGTCGCTGAATCTGGAAGCCAATCTGATCATCCACGATCGGGTGTTTAACCAGACGCTGCGCGATAATCTCAACGGGCTTATCGCCCGGGATTGCCAGCGGATCGATAAAACGATGCTGCCGAAACGCAACTGGTGGCGGCTGGGCGTCAGCGTGATGGCTTTCCACTTTCTGCGCCACTTCCCGGCATGGGTCGGCTGGCTACCGGCTCATACCCCGCGGCTGGCCAGAGTCAGCCCGCCGGTCCAGCCGGAAATTGAAACTCAGGACCGCGTCGAGTCTCCAGCCAGGGATAATCCACTATGAGCAAATCACATCCCCGCTGGCGGATGGCGAAAAGAGTGCTGACCGTGCTCTTTTTTATCGCCGTCATCGTCCTGTTGGTGATCTACGCGCAAAAAGTCGACTGGCAGGACGTGTGGAAGGTGATCCGCGGCTACGATCGGCTGGCCTTGTTTAGCGCCATTGCGCTGGTTATCGTCAGCTACCTCATTTACGGCTGCTACGATCTGCTCGGTCGGGCCTATTGCGGGCACAAGCTGGCGAAACGCCAGGTCATGCTGGTGTCGTTTATCTGCTACGCCTTCAACCTGACCCTCAGCACCTGGGTCGGCGGGATCGGTATGCGCTACCGGCTGTACTCGCGGCTGGGGCTGAACGGCAGCACCATCACCCGTATTTTTTCCTTAAGCATTACCACCAACTGGTTGGGCTATATTCTGCTGGGCGGGGTGATATTCACGGCAGATCTGGTGAAGCTGCCGCCGCACTGGTACATCAGCCAGACCACTCTGCGCATTATCGGCGGGGTGATGCTGATCCTTACGCTTTGCTATCTGTTCGGCTGCGCGTTCGCTAAACGCCGTCACCTGACGATTAAAGGCCAGCGGCTGGTGCTGCCCTCCTGGCGCTTCGCGCTGCTGCAGATGGGGCTCTCGGCGGCGAACTGGATGGCGATGGGGGCGATAATCTGGCTGCTGTTGGGCAGCGAGATTAACTATTTTCTGGTATTAGGGGTGCTGCTGGTGAGCAGTATCGCCGGGGTGATTATCCATATTCCGGCTGGGATCGGCGTACTGGAGGCGGTGTTTATCGCCATGCTCTCCGGGGAAGATATTTCGAAGGGCGCGATCATTGCCGCCCTGCTCGCCTGGCGCGCGCTCTATTATTTCCTGCCATTGCTGCTGGCGACGGTGGCCTATCTGCTGCTGGAGAGCCGGGCGAAAAAGCTGCGGCAAAAGAACCAGCGCAAGCTGGCCCGCGAATGAAAGGGCCTGCTCGCGCTGCGCTTGCGCGGGCCTACGGAGTGTGAGCCTGTGAGAGGATCCTGTAGGCCGGGTAAGGCGCAGCCGCCACCCGGCAGCACCACGGGTACCGTGCCTGATACCATCGCCCGGCGGCGCTGCGCTTGCGCGGGCCTGCGGAGTGTAAGCCTGTGAGAGGATCCTGTAGGCCGGGTAAGGCGCCTGCCGCCACCCGGCAAAATCAAGGGTACCGTGCCTGATATCTCGCCCGGCGGCGCTGCGCTTGCGCGGGCCTACGGAGTGTGAGCCTGCGAGAGGATCCTGTAGGCCGGGTAAGGCGCAGCCGCCACCCGGCAAAATCAAGGGTACCGTGTCTGAAATCTCGCCCGGCGGCGCTGCGCTTGCCGGGCGTTCGGAGATGCAACCCCTTGATATAAAGAGGTTAGCGGCGGTTGCCCATAATACGCAGCAGCATCAGGAACAGGTTGATGAAGTCCAGATACAGCGTTAAGGCGCCAAGGATCGAGTATTTACGCAGCGTGGCGCTGTCGCGGGTATCAATCTGCTCGCCGATGTTTTTCAGCTTCTGGGTGTCATACGCCGTCAGACCGACAAACAGCACCACCCCAATATAGGTCACGGCCCACATCAGCGCCTCGCTCTTCAGCCACAGGTTGACCAGCGACGCCAGCACGATGCCAATCAGCCCCATAAACAGCATGCTGCCGAAGCCGCTCAGATCGCGCTTCGTGGTGTAACCATACAGGCTCATCGCCCCAAACATCCCGCCGGTGACCACAAAGGTGCTGGCGATCGATGAATAGGTATAGGCGATAAAAATGCTCGATAGCGTCAGTCCGGTCAGCGCCGAATAGAGCATAAACAGCGTGGTGGCCATCCTGGCGCTCAGCCGTTGCACCATTCCCGACAGCACAAACACCAGCGCCAGCTGGGCAATAATCAGCCCGAAGAAAGTGATTTTGCTCGAAAAGACGAACATCATCACCGCCGGAGTATTCGCTGCAAACCACGCGATAAACGCCGTCAGCAGCAGGCCGACCGTCATCCAGCCGTACACCTGTGCCATGTAAGTCTGCAGGCCGGTACGGCCCTGCACTATTGAATCGGAACGCGGATATCTGTCCATGACTCTCTCCTGATTAACAAAGTATCACCCTGTAAGCGTATCACACTACCAGCGCTCTGCCGCCTGACGATCGCTGTCGCGGGCGTCGACCCAGCGTTCGCCATCCGGCGTCGCTTCACGCTTCCAGAACGGCGCGCGGGTTTTCAGGTAATCCATAATAAACTCGCCGGCGGCGAAGGCGCTGCCGCGGTGAGCGCTGGTGACGCCGACAAACACAATCTCTTCCCCCGGCCACATTTCGCCGATGCGATGGATAACCGTCACCCGGCCCAGCGGCCAGCGCTCGCGCGCCAGCTCGACAATTTCCGCCAGCGATTTTTCAGTCATCCCCGGATAGTGCTCGAGGGTCAGCGCCTTCACGCTGTCGCCGAGGTTGTGGTTACGCACTTTACCGGTGAAGGTGACCACCGCGCCGTCTTCATCGCGTTCCGCCAGCCAGGGATATTCCTCACTGACGCTAAAGCGCGCCGGGCTGACCACGATACGGGTTTGCGTCATGTCAGCCCCCCGTTACCGGTGGGAAGAACGCCACTTCGTCGCCGCTGGCCACTGGATGTTCGAAAGAGGTTAGCGTCTGGTTAACCGCCGCCAGCAGCTTGCCCTCCTCCAGGGCCAGCGCCCAGCGATCGCCGCGGGCGGCAAGCTGCTGACGAACCGCTTCGACAGTCGCCAGTTCGCTGGCATCAAGGGTCAGCGAATCGGTACCGACCAGCTCGCGCACCTGGGCAAAAAACAGAACCTTAATCATGGCATTCACCCACCTTAAAATCGCCGGACTTGCCGCCGCTTTTCGCCAGCAGGCGCACCGGGCCAATCACCATATCCTTCTGCACCGCTTTGCACATATCGTAAATGGTCAGCGCGGCAACCGAGGCGGCGGTCAATGCTTCCATCTCGACGCCGGTTTTCCCGGTGAGTCGGCAGAGCGATTCAATGCGCACCCGGTTATGTTCCGGCTGCGCCTGCAGATTGACTTCCACTTTGCTGAGCATCAGCGGATGACACAGCGGGATCAGCTCCCAGGTACGTTTTGCCGCCTGGATCCCGGCGATACGCGCGGTGGCGAACACATCGCCTTTGTGGTGGCTGCCGTCGATAATCATCGCCAGGGTCGTCGCCTGCATTTCAACGTAAGCCTCGGCGCGCGCTTCGCGCACCGTTTCCGCTTTGCCGGAGACATCGACCATATGGGCTTCACCCGCGGCGTTAATATGGGTCAGTTGTGACATAGATTATTTCTTCAGGTGTGGAATGAAGTTACAGGGACGGGTGCGGGCATCAAGCTGCGGGGCGATGATGTTGTCCCACGCCGTACGGCAGGCTTTGGTTGAGCCCGGCATGGCGAAAATCAGCGTGCGATTGGCGACGCCGGCCACGGCCCGGGACTGCAGCGTCGAGGTGCCGATCTCTTCGAAGGACAGCATGCGGAACACTTCGCCAAAGCCTTCGACCTCACGGTCAAACAGCGGCAGCAGCGCTTCCGGCGCCTGATCGCCGTCGGTAAAACCGGTGCCGCCGGTGATCAGCACCACCTGCACGTTATCGCTGGCTATCCACGCCGATACCTGAGCGCGGATGGCGTAGCGATTCTCTTTGACGATCGCCTTCTCGACGACTTGGTGCCCCGCCTCCTGCGCCGCCTCGCGCAGCCAGTGACCGGAAGTGTCGTCCTCTTCGCCGCGACGGCTGGAAACGGTAAGAATAGCAATACGGGTCGGGATAAACTCAGCGCTAGCCTGGCTCATCTGAATGCTCCTTTCGAAAACGATTAACCGCCAATATAGGACAGGTTCTGCGTAATACCGGTGTTGCCCTGATGCAGGAAATGGGTCTGCTTTTTATGGGTTAAGGCTTCGGCGATCCGCGCCTCCAGCGCGGCCTGCTGCTGGTCTTCGGCCATCAGGTCGCGCAGGTCGACGCCGCCTTCGCCAAACAGGCACAGGTGCAGTTTGCCAACGGACGAGACGCGCAGCCGATTGCAGGTGGCGCAGAAGTCTTTTTCATACGGCATGATGAGGCCGATCTCGCCGGCGTAGTCCGGGTGACAAAAGACCTGCGCCGGGCCATCGCTGCGCTGGCGGATCTGATGGATCCAGCCGCGGCGCAGCAGTTCATCGCGCAGCACCATGCCGGAGAGATGGTGACGGCGGAACAGGTCGCTGCCTTCACCGGTTTCCATCAGCTCAATAAAGCGCAGCTGGATACGACGGGGTTGGATCCACGCGAGGAAGGTATCGAGCTGGTGATGGTTAACATCACGCATCAGCACGGTATTCACCTTCACCTTGTCAAAGCCGGCGGCGAAGGCGGCGTCAATGCCGTCCATCACCTGGTGGAACTTGTCCTGGCCGGTGATGGCATGGAACTGGCGGGCGTCGAGGCTATCAACGCTGACGTTAATCGCCGTCAGGCCGGCATCGCGCCAGCGTTCGACATCGCGCGCCAGGCGGTAACCGTTGGTAGTGACCGCAATCTGACGGATCGCCGGGTTTTCACGCACGGCGGCAATGATCTCGGTGAAGTCGCGGCGCAGGGAGGGTTCCCCACCGGTGAGGCGAACTTTTTCGGTGCCCAGCGCAGAGAAAGCGCGCGTAACCCGGCGTACTTCGTCTACGCTGAGAAAGCCATTGTTATTGACGGCGCCGGGTTTGTAACCGTTCGGCAGGCAGTAGGTGCAACGGAAGTTGCACACATCGGTAATCGACAGACGCAGGTAATAAAACTTACGCGCGTATGCATCGGTAAGCTGTGAGGCCATATACACCTTTCCAAATACGGGAGACGCGGTCATTTCTTTCCACGCCCTGGCGACAACCGGCGGCGTCGCGGCCAAATCGCCATATCTTTTGACACAGGCGAAGAGGCTAGAGTGTTAACAGGTTATGTCGATAGTAGCGCGTTACAGGCAGTTTCGCCATTGGCGATTTCGCTATATAATCTTATACATATCGCTATCTTCGTGCATTTTCGCTACAGAATAGCCATAAATCATTTTTTTGCCTTGATGTCGGTCAGTTTGTCGGGCTCCTCCCATCGTCTTTTAGGGGTAGATCGGGTAGTGTGTGGCCGTTTATGTGAAATAAGGAATTTCTATGCGCAATCGTACATTCGCTGACCTCGATCGGGTGGTAGCGCTCGGCGGCGGGCATGGTTTGGGCCGGGTGATGTCCTCCCTCTCCTCGCTCGGCTCACGGCTGACCGGCATTGTCACCACCACCGATAACGGGGGTTCCACCGGGCGGATCCGTCGTTCGGAAGGTGGCATTGCCTGGGGCGATATGCGCAATTGCATCAATCAGTTAATTGCCGAGCCGAGCGTAGCGTCGGCGATGTTTGAGTATCGTTTTGGCGGTAACGGCGAGCTTTCCGGACATAACCTCGGAAATTTGATGTTAAAGGCGCTGGATCACCTGAGCGTGCGGCCGTTAGAGGCGATCAATTTGATCAGAAACCTGCTGAAAGTGGACGCTTTCCTGATCCCGATGTCAGAACAACCGGTGGATTTGATGGCGCTCGATCATGAAGGCCATGAAGTTTATGGCGAAGTGAATATTGATCAGCTTGATAATGTGCCGCAGGAGCTGATGCTCACCCCGCCGGTACCGGCCACCCGCGAGGCGGTGGAGGCTATTGCCGAAGCCGATTTGATCCTCATTGGGCCGGGCAGTTTTTACACCAGCCTGCTGCCGATCCTGTTGCTCGACGAGATGGCCCAGGCGTTGCGCCGCACCCCGGCGCCGATGGTTTTTATCGATAACCTCGGCAAAGAGCATAGCCCGGCCGCGAGGCTGTCGCTGGCGGAGCGCATCGCGATTATGGAGCGCTATGTAGGCAAACGGGTGGTGGATGCGGTGATCGCCGGTCCAAAAGCCGATATCAGCGGCATCGACGACCGGTTGGTGATCCAGACGCCGCTGGAGGCCAGCGACGTTCCCTATCGTCATGACCGGGCGCTGCTCCGCGGGGCGCTGGAGAAAGCGATCCAGCTGCCGGGCTGATCCTGCGCGCCGGAGGCGGCCCTCTTCGGCGCACCTTAAAATCTTAAGGTTGTCTTAAAATAGGGCTGGCACTATACCCTCATCTTTTTCTGTGGGTGTGCATTATGTCGTTATTGCCTCTGCGTCGGCCGGTGGTCAGCCGCACGACTTATCTGATTCTCTTTGCTTGCTATATCGGTATCTGTCTCAACCTGGCTTTTTATCGCCAGGTTTTCCCGGTACTGCCGGTAAATAGCCTGCATAACTGGCTGGTATTCCTCAGTATGCCGATCGTGGCCATTAGCGTGATGAATATCCTCACCACTCTCGCCTCGTTCCTGAAGCTGGACCGGCTGGTGATTAGCCTGTTCATTCTGCTCAGCGCCTCGGCGCAATACTTCATCTGGAACTTTGGCGTGGTGATCGACCGCAGCATGATCACCAATATCCTCGACACCACTCCGGCGGAAAGCTTTGCTCTACTCTCCGGCGAAATGATTGCCGTCCTCGGCCTTTCCGGGGTTTTGGCGGTATTCGTCGCCTGGTGGGTGAAAATCCGTAAGCCCGCCACGCGGTGGCGCGGCGCGGCGATGCGCCTGCTCAATATCGCCGTTTCGGCGCTGCTGATTATTCTGGTGGCCGCGCTGTTCTACAAAGATTACGCCTCGGTGTTCCGTAACAACAAAGAGCTGGTGAAATCCCTGAGCCCTTCCAACAGCATTGTGGCCGTGAACTCCTGGTATGCTCATCATCGGATGGACAACCTGCCGCTGGTGAAGATTGGCGAAGATGCCACGCAGAAAGCGGTGATGCATAACGCTCCCCGTAAGAACCTGACGATCGTCGTGCTCGGCGAGACTTCGCGAGCGGATAACTTCTCACTGGGCGGCTATTCGCGCGATACCAACCCGCTGATGCGGCAGGACGGCGTGATCTATTTTCCGCATACCACTTCCTGCGGCACGGCAACCGCAGTTTCCGTGCCGTGCATGTTCTCCAATATGCCGCGCGCGCATTATGACGAAGAGCTGGCGCACCATCAGGAAGGCGTCCTGGATATTCTACAACGCGCAGGGATCCAGGTACTGTGGAACGATAACGACGGCGGCTGCAAAGGCGCCTGCGACCGGGTACCACACCAGAACGTCACCGACCTGAAGCTCACCGGGCAGTGCATCGATGGCGAGTGCTACGATGACGTCCTGTTCCATAATCTCGACAGCTATATCGATAACCTGCAACAGGATGGCATTATTGTGCTGCATACCATCGGCAGCCACGGTCCGACGTACTACAATCGCTATCCAGCGGCGTTTCGCAAATTCACGCCGACCTGCGACACCAATGAGATCCAGGGCTGTACCCGGGAGCAGTTGACCAATACCTATGACAACACCATCCTTTATGTCGACTATGTCGTTGATAAAGCGATAAAACTACTGCAATCTAAACAGGATAAATTTACCACTAGCCTGGTTTATTTGTCCGACCACGGCGAATCGCTGGGAGAAGATGGCGTCTATTTGCATGGTCTGCCGTATTCCATCGCGCCGGATACGCAGAAACATGTGCCGATGGCGCTGTGGCTCTCCGCCGACTACCAGCAGCGCTACGGTATTTCCGCGCACTGTCTGCAGCAGCGGGCGCAAAAAGAGAATTACTCGCAGGATAATCTGTTCTCCACCCTGCTCGGCCTGCTCGGCGTCAGCACCCGCGAGTACCAGGCGGCAGATGATATCTTAACGCCATGTAGAGAGGCTGGTTGATGAAAATCTTAGTCATTGAAGACGATGCGCTGCTGTTGCAGGGGTTAATTCTGGCGATGCAAAGTGAAGGATACGTGTGCGACGGCGTCTCCACCGCGCACGAAGCCGCGCTATCGCTGGCCAGCAATCATTACAGCCTGATCGTGCTGGATCTCGGCCTGCCGGATGAAGACGGGCTGCATTTTCTCTCCCGCATGCGGCGGGAGAAAATGACCCAGCCGGTGCTGATCCTCACCGCCCGCGATACGCTTGAGGATCGCATTAGCGGTCTCGATACCGGGGCGGATGACTACCTGGTAAAACCCTTTGCCCTGGAGGAACTCAATGCGCGCATTCGCGCCCTGCTCCGCCGGCATAACAACCAGGGCGATAATGAAATCAGCGTCGGCAATCTGCGCCTTAACGTCACTCGCCGCCTGGTGTGGCTGGGTGAAACGGCGCTGGATCTTACGCCGAAAGAGTATGCCCTGCTGTCACGGCTGATGATGAAAGCCGGTAGCCCGGTGCATCGCGAGATCCTCTACAACGACATTTACAGCTGGGACAACGAGCCGGCGACCAATACCCTGGAAGTGCATATTCACAACCTACGCGAAAAGATTGGCAAATCGCGGATCCGCACCGTCCGGGGCTTTGGCTATATGCTGGCTAACAACATCGACACGGAATAGACCATGGCTCTGTTTGCAACTGAAACCTGGACCATGCGCCACCGGCTGCTGCTGACCATCGGCGCCATCCTGGTGGTCTGCCAGCTGATAAGCGTCTTCTGGCTATGGCATGAGAGCAAAGAGCAGATCCAGCTGCTGGTGGCCAGCGCTATCGAAGGGCACAACAACCAGAAACATGTGGAGCATGAGGTACGGGAAGCGGTTGCCAGCCTGCTGGTGCCGAGCCTGCTGATCGTTGGCCTGGCGCTGTATATCAGCATGCTGGCGGTGCGCAAGATCACCCGCCCGCTTTCACGTCTGCAAAGCGAACTGGAGAACCGCACGCCGGACAACCTCACCCCTATCGTACTCAGCGAATCGGTGCCCGAAGTCACGGCGGTGACCACCGCCCTGAATCAGTTGGTTTCCCGCCTCAATCTGACCCTCGACCGCGAGCGGCTGTTTACCGCCGACGTGGCGCATGAGCTACGCACCCCGCTGGCCGGGCTGCGGCTGCACCTTGAGCTGCTGGCGAAAGTGCATGGCATGGGCGTCGACCCGCTGATCCAGCGTCTCGATCAGATGACCACCAGCATTTCCCAGCTGCTGCAGCTGGCGCGCGTCGGCCAGTCCTTCTCCGCCGGCAGCTACCAGCAGGTGCTGTTGCTGGATGACGTGGTAAAACCCCTGCAGGACGAACTGGAGGCTATGCTGGCGCAGCGTCAGCAGCGGCTGCTGCTGACGGATATCGAAAACGAGGCCGTCGTCTCTGGCGATGCGACGTTAATCCGCGTGATCCTGCGCAATCTGGTGGAGAATGCTCACCGCTACAGCCCTGAAGGGTCGACGATCCGCGTGTCGGTGAAAGCGGGCCTGATGCCGGTGATGGCGGTGGAAGATGAAGGGCCGGGGATCGATGAGGCGAAAAGCGGCGAACTCAGTAAAGCCTTCGTGCGCATGGACAGTCGCTACGGCGGCATTGGCCTCGGACTGAGCATCGTCACGCGCATCGCTCAGCTGCATGACGCCCAGTTTTTTTTGCATAACCGACAGCTAGGGCCAGGGGTCCGCGCGTGGGTGCTATTCCCGCAGCGCGGGGGTCAGAACGTCAGCACCCATTGATGGAAGAAGGCAACAATAATGACCAGGGCGGTGGCGACCGCCAGATATTCACGGAAGTTAATTTTTTGCATGGGCGCTATCCTCATCAGGTTGAAGATAGTGTCGCCTGGCGAGATTAAGCAAACATTAAGAAGGCCGCAACGCGGCCTTTTTTCTTCTCAAATGTTTGTTATCTGGCAAGCAGGACGATAAGAGAAGCGCGCCTTCACTATACCCCGCACGTCCACTCCGCCAGTCTGCGCCCAGAATCAGGAGGCGGCGATAAACAGCTCGCGCAGCTGATGCAGCTGGTCGCGTATTTGCGCCGCCTCCTCAAACTCGAGGTTCTGCGCGTGCTGCATCATCTGCCCTTCCAGCTCGTGGATTTTCTGCTGCAGCGCTTTTGGCGTCATATCCACAGCGCTAAGCCCGGCAGGCTCAACGACCTTCGCTTTACCGCGCCCTTTGGCTTTGGTTTTCGCCAGGCCCTGGCCCAGCTGCAGGATATCCACCACTTTCTTATTGAGCCCCTGCGGCACGATGCCGTGCTCTTCGTTGTAGCGCTGCTGTTTCTCCCGTCGACGCTCGGTCTCGCCAATGGCTTTGGCCATGGAGGGGGTGATCTTATCGCCGTAGAGGATGGCCTTGCCGTTGACGTTGCGCGCCGCGCGGCCGATAGTCTGGATCAGCGAGCGTTCAGAACGCAGGAAGCCCTCTTTATCCGCATCCAGGATCGCCACCAACGACACCTCAGGCATATCCAGCCCCTCACGCAGCAGGTTGATCCCCACCAGCACGTCAAACTCGCCAAGACGCAGGTCGCGGATGATTTCCATGCGCTCGACGGTGTCGATATCCGAGTGCAGATAGCGCACGCGCTCGCCGTGCTCCTCAAGATACTCGGTTAAGTCCTCCGCCATCCGCTTGGTGAGAGTGGTGACCAGCACGCGCTCGTTGATGGCCGTGCGCAGGCGGATCTCTGACAGCAGATCGTCGACCTGAGTCGCCACCGGGCGCACTTCGATGATTGGGTCAAGCAGACCGGTCGGCCGCACCACCTGATCCACTACCTCGCCGCCGGATTTATCCAGCTCATAGGCGCCCGGGGTCGCCGACACATAGATGGTTTGCGGCGCCAGCGCTTCGAATTCTTCAAACTTCATCGGCCGGTTATCCAGCGCCGACGGCAGGCGGAAACCGTATTCCACCAGCGTCTCTTTGCGCGCCCGGTCGCCCCGGTACATACCGCCGATCTGCGGCACCGTGACGTGGGATTCGTCAATCACCAACAGGCCATCCGCCGGCAGATAGTCGAACAGGGTCGGCGGCGGCTCGCCGGGCCCGCGCCCGGAGAGAAAGCGCGAGTAGTTTTCAATGCCCGAGCAGTAACCCAGCTCGTTCATCATTTCGAGGTCAAACTGGGTACGCTGGGTTAAGCGCTGCTCTTCCAGCAGCTTGTTGTTGGCCAGCAGCACCTTGCGCCGCTCCGCCAGCTCCAGCTTGATCTCTTCCATCGCCTGGACGATGCGCTCCCGCGGCGTCACATAGTGGGTCTTGGGATAAATGGTATAGCGCGGCACCGTCCCTTCGACGTGGCCGGTGAGCGGGTCGAACAGCGACAGACGCTCGACCTCTTCGTCAAAAAGCTCAATGCGCAGGGCGATATCGTCGGATTCCGCCGGGAAGACGTCGATCACCTCGCCGCGCACGCGAAAAGTGCCGCGCTGGAAGGCCTGATCGTTGCGGGTATACTGCAGTTCGGCCAGACGACGCAGGATCGCCCGCTGGTCAATCAGCATACCGACCGTCAGATGCAACATCATTTTCAGATACAGGTCCGGGTCGCCGAGGCCGTAGATCGCCGAGACTGACGCCACCACCACTACGTCGCGCCGCTCGAGCAGCGCTTTGGTGGCCGACAGACGCATCTGCTCAATATGTTCGTTAACCGAGGCGTCCTTCTCAATGAAGGTATCTGAGCTGGGAACGTAGGCTTCCGGCTGATAGTAATCGTAGTAGGAGACGAAATACTCGACGGCATTCTCCGGGAAAAACTCTTTCATCTCGCCGTAGAGCTGAGCCGCCAGGGTTTTGTTTGGCGCCAGCACCATCGTCGGCCGCTGCAGGTCGGCAATCACGTTGGCGATGGTAAAGGTTTTACCGGAGCCGGTAACCCCCAGTAGCGTCTGATGCGCAAGCCCATCCTCCAGCCCCTCTTCCAGGCGGCGGATGGCTTCCGGTTGGTCTCCGGAGGGGCGAAAGGCGGAATGCAGTACAAACGATTTACTCATCAATCAGAACCTGAAAAAAGAATTAGCGGCCGGTGTTTAATTCTACCCCCCGGACCGTTTTTTGCCAATAAATTACACTGGATATTTAAACAGTACGTACTTATGATAACGCCACAAAAGGGTCTTATTGGCCGGCAAGCTGGGTGCAAAACGCGCGTCAGACGGAATAATCCTCCGGCCGCCAGGGTTATCCCCAGAAAATTTTACCTTTTAACATTTGTCAAGCGGACGGGTGAAACTTTTATGGCAGCAGATGACGCTTTTCTTACACCCATTGATTTTATCTAACAAGCTGATATTTAAGACCTTTAAAGAAAAGACGCCTTTCGCGCCAATTCAGCCGCAAGCCGCGTACGCTCTAGCTTACCGCAGGTTTTCTAACTCTAATACACAAGGTTATCCACAGGAATAGTGGATAACTGTCCGCAGCCCAAGACCACCGCCGCCCGGCGCCTGTCGCCTTTTGCGGTCAACCGCGTGGCGAAAAATTTTTATCGAACTATTTTTGATAACTATCCGCTTAAAGCCGCTCGATTTTTGCTGCTTTTTGCACCACCCTTTAGCGTCGGGCACCGGAAAAGTGCAGCCCCGGCGCTGACGAGGCCCGATGGTATCGGCGTTTAGCGCTTTTTTCCGAGCGTTCTTTTTCCTGGCAAGAGTTTTGCAGCATCTTTCTGTCGCCCTGACGCCAGGATAAGGAGAAAACGTCCATGTTGAATTTACAGGCAGTAAATCACTTTTACGGCAACCAGCATTCGCTGTGGAATGTCGATCTTGTACTACGCCCGGGAGAGTGCATTGGCGTACTGGGACGCGAGGGCATGGGAAAAACCACCCTGGTTAACTGCATTGCTGGCCACCTGCCGGTGGCTAGCGGCCGGATGACCTGGCATGACATTGGCGCCCCGCCGCAGGATCTCACCCCCCTGTCCGCTCAATCGCGCAGCGCCATTGGTATCGGCTACGTGCCACAAGATAAACGCATTTTTTCCCAACTCAGCGTGGAAGAGAACCTGCACATCGCCCTGGCGGCCGGGAAACCCGGGGCTAACGCCAGCGGCGGCGAGATTTATGAGCATTTTCCCGAGCTCTATGCCCTACGGCAGCGCAAAGGCGCCTCGCTGAGCGACGACGATCAGTACCAGCTGGCGCTGGCCAGGGCGCTGATCGTCCAGCCGCGGCTGCTGATCCTTGATGAACCCTCGCGCGGCAGAGGGCCGCGCTGCCTGCAAAAGCTGGCGGATCTGCTGCTGCGGTTAAATCGCGATATCGGCCTGACGGTGCTGCTCGCCGAGCAGCACCTGCCCTTTATCCGCCGGGTGGCGGATCGCTTCTGTGTCTTGCACCGGGGCCGTAACGTCGCCGAAGGCGATATTATGGCGCTGGATGAGCCGCTGCTGGCGCAGTGGATAACGCCGGATCCAGCGCCCTGAGGTCCAGATACTGGCCGAGATCGTCGCGCTGCGCGATGTCGGCAAGCCACGGTATTTCGCCGAGGAACGGCGCGGCCAGTCGGTTTTTCAGCGTCGCCAGATATTCGGCGTGGCGCTTGCCCGGCGGCTGTACGTCATTGGCGATCCACCCCGCCAGCGGTAGTCCCGCCTGGCGTACCGCCTGAGCGGTAAGCATTGCGTGGTTGATACAGCCGAGCTTAACGCCCACCACCAGAATGACCGGCAGCTGTTCCGCCTGCGCCCAGTCGGCGAAGGTCAGGGAATCCGAGAGCGGCGTAAACCAGCCGCCGGCGCCTTCCACCAACACCCAGTCGGCGAGACCTTCCAGCTCACGCAGCCCGCTGGAGAGCCTGGCCGCGGCGATCGGCCGCCCTTCGTCGGCGCTGATGATGTGCGGGGAGGTCGGCTCGGCGAAGGTATAGGGGTTCACCTGGTCGTAACGCAACGCGACCCGACTATGACGCTGCAGCGCCAGCGCATCTTCATTACGCAGCCCATCGCCGGTAAGCTCGCTACCGGAGGCCACCGGCTTATAGCCGGCAGTGTGAAAACCCAGCAGATTAGCCGCCTGCAGCAGGGCGCTGCTGGCGATGGTTTTACCGACTTCAGTATCGGTCCCGGTGACAAAAAAACGTTTAGTCACGCTCAATGACTCCTGTAAAAAGAGAATACGTCAGCGGGCAGATGCCCTGCCGCTGCGGCCAGGCCAGCTGCAGCTCGCGCAGTTTGCCGCGGCCAAGCGGGGCGGCTGTCCGTCCCTGGTGCAAATGGGTGGCGCCGATGCCCTTCAGCGAGCGCATAGCGCTCAGCGCATCGGCGAACGGCAGGCTAATCTGATGAACCTCGCCGGTCGCGCGCAGGCCGCGAAGCGCCGCGCGCACCGCCGCTTCGCTAAGGAAACGGTTGGCATGCGGCCGGTCGTCGATGGCCTGCCACGCCTGATTGAGCTCCGGCAGCGAGTCGGCGAGCAGCGTGCTAAACGCCACTCTGCCGCCGGGACGCGCCACCCGGTACAGCTCGCCAATTGCCGCCCGTAGATCGTCGCACCACTGCACCGCCAGATTGCTCCACGCCAGATCGACGCAGGCGTCCGGCAGCGGCAGCGCCTCAATATCCCCCAGCAGATAATGCTGCGCGGCGTCGTTACGCTGCGCCTGGGCGAGCATCCCGGCGGAGAGATCCAGCGCGGTCACCACGCTGCCCGCCTCACGCCAATAGCGACTCATACTGCCGGGGCCGCAGCCGGCATCCAGCACCTGCGCAAAATCGCGGCGCGCCAGCTGGCGCAGCAATAGATCGGCGCAGCGCCGCTGCAGTTCATCATGTTGCGTATAGCCGCTGGCCGCCCGGCCAAACGCCGCGGCCACCGCCTGCTTATTCACTGTGGCCATGCAGCACCTCCAGTAAACGGTTAATGTCTTCAGCATGATGGGCGGCTGTCAGGGTCAGGCGCAAACGCGCGCTGCCGACCGGCACCGTCGGCGGACGGATCGCCGTTGCCCAGCAGCCCGCGTCGCGTAGACGGCAGGCCAGGTTCAGCGCCCGGGCGTTGTCGCCGACGATCAGCGGCTGGATCGCGCTGACGGAGTCGGTCAACCCCAGCGACACCTCGCCCATCCCCTCACGGAACTGACGGATGCGGGCGGCCAGGATGTCGCGACGCTGCTGCCCTTCATCGCTGCGAATGATCCCCAGAGCAGCCCTCAGCGCCACCGCCTGGGCGGGCGGCATCGCGGTGCTGTAGATCAGATGACGGGCAAACTGCAGCAGATAATCGGCCATTGCTTCGTCGCACAGCACCGCCGCGCCGCTGACGCCGAAGGCCTTGCCGAAGGTAACCACCAGCAGCTCAGGGCGCACCGCCTGCGCGGCGCAGCTCCCGCGTCCTTCGTCGCCGACCACGCCAACACCATGGGCGTCATCCACCAGCAACACTGCCCCTGCGGCCTGCGTCGCGGCGTGAATGGCCGCCAGCGGCGCGCTGTCGCCGTCCATGCTGAAAATGCCTTCAGTGACCGCCAACTGTTCGCCCGCCAGCGGCTTAGCCAGCAGTTGCGCGAGCTGCTGCGGATCGTTGTGGGTAAAGCGCCGCAGCTGCGCCGGGCTGAGGCTCGCCGCCTCCAGCAGAGAGGCGTGGCTCAGGCGGTCGGCGACAATCCGATCGTCTTTCTCCACCAGGGCGGCGATCAGCGCCTGATTCGCGGCAAAGCCGGAGATAAACAGCAATGCGCGCGGATAGCCCAGCCAGTCGGCGAGCGCCTCTTCCAGCGCGCGGTGGGCTTCGCTATAGCCGCTCACGTGGCCCGAGCCGCCGGCGCCGACGCCATAGCGCGTGGCCCCCTGTTGCCAGGCGGCGATAATCGCCGGATGCTGACTCAGGCCCAGATAGTCATTGCTGGAGAAGTTAAGCCAGCGCTCCCCTTCCCGCTCCAGCCAGCGCCCGGCGCCGTGCGTCACCGGCAGGCGGCGGCGAAAAGCTTCCGCCGCCCGCCGCTCGTCCAGCGCCCGATCGATTCGCTGCTGCCAGCTCATAGCGCCGCCGCGTTGTAATATTCCTCAGTGTCCGGGGTGAGTAAGGCCTGCTCCAGACGCTGCTGCTGCTCATTGTCGCCTTCCAGCACCGCCGTCTGCTGCGGGTTGATCCCCAGCTTGCGGAACAGCTGCAGGTCTTTGTCCTCTTCCGGGTTCGGCGTGGTCAGCAGCTTGCAGCCGTAGAAAATCGAGTTCGCCCCGGCCATAAAGCACATCGCCTGGGTCTGCTCGTTCATCTGCTCGCGGCCGGCGGAGAGACGCACGTAGGAGGTGGGCATCATGATGCGCGCGATGGCGATAGTGCGGATGAAATCGAAAGCGTCGACGTCGTCGTTATCCGCCAGCGGCGTGCCCTTGACCTTCACCAACATGTTGATCGGTACGCTCTCCGGCGGCGTCGGCAGATTAGCCAGTTGCAGCAGCAGTCCGGCGCGATCTTTTACGCTCTCTCCCAGCCCGACGATACCGCCGGAGCAGACTTTGATCCCAGCATCACGCACTTTGTCCAGCGTATCCAGGCGCTCCTGGTAGGTGCGGGTGGTGATGATGTTGCCGTAAAATTCCGGCGAGGTATCAAGGTTGTGGTTGTAGTAATCGAGGCCCGCTTCGGCCAGGCGCTGCGCCTGACTGTCGGTCAGGGTGCCGAGCGTCATACAGGACTCCAGCCCCAGCGCCTTCACCCCTTTCACCATCTGCTCCAGGTAAGGCATATCGCGGTCATTGGGGTTTTTCCACGCCGCGCCCATACAGAAGCGGGTGGAGCCGGCGTTTTTCGCCTGGCGCGCTGATTCCAGCACCTGCTCAACCTCCATCAGGCGCTCGGCTTCGAGGCCGGTTTTGTAGCGTGCGCTCTGCGGGCAATATTTACAATCTTCCGGGCAGGCGCCGGTTTTGATCGACAGCAGGGTGCTGACCTGCACCTGGCGCGGATCAAAGTGTTGACGATGGATTTGCTGCGCTTCGAATAGCAGATCGATCAGCGGTTTATTAAATAATTCCGTTACTTGCGACATTGTCCAGCGAGGTTGGTGAGCCATTTTCCTCTCCAAAAGGTCGTACACTTCCTATTTCACACAGCCTCTTTGTTGGCGGCACTCGCGCCTCCCAGTCATATAGTGAACTATGCTCCTGGGGATGTTCTCGCTTGCCGCCTCGATGCTGCGCGAAATATTTTGTGTACGTTTCATTGTAAGTAAGTTCAGTGTAGACTTGTAAACCTAAATGTTTTCAAAATGGTTTACAAGTCGCTTATGACACTGGACGATCTCGCTTTCGATCGGCGCCACATCTGGCACCCCTACACCTCTATGACTTCCCCCCTGCCGGTCTACCCGGTGGTGTCCGCCCACGGTTGCGAGCTGTCCCTCGCCGGCGGCGAACAGTTGGTTGACGGTATGTCTTCCTGGTGGGCGGCGATCCACGGCTACAATCACCCACGCCTCAATGCGGCGCTGAAGGGGCAAATTGACCAAATGTCGCACGTGATGTTCGGCGGGATCACCCATCCGCCGGCAGTTGCGCTATGCCGTCAGCTGGTGGCGATGACCCCGGCCTCGCTGGAGTGCGTTTTCCTCGCCGACTCCGGTTCAGTGGCGGTAGAGGTGGCGATGAAAATGGCGCTGCAGTACTGGCAGGCTAAAGGCGAACCACGTCGTCGTTTTCTGACCTTCCGCAACGGCTATCACGGGGATACCTTCGGAGCGATGTCGGTCTGCGATCCGCAGAACTCGATGCACAGCCTGTGGCAGGGCTACCTGCCGGATAACCTGTTCGCCCCCGCGCCGCAAAGCCGCTTTGACGGCGAGTGGGACGAGATGGATATGGTACCGTTTGCCCGCCTGATGGCCGCGCATCGTCACGAAATCGCCGCGGTGATCCTCGAACCTATCGTCCAGGGGGCGGGCGGCATGCGGATGTACCATCCGGAGTGGCTGAAGCGGGTGCGTAAAATGTGCGACCGGGAAGGGATACTGCTGATCGCCGATGAGATTGCCACCGGCTTTGGCCGCACCGGCAAGCTGTTCGCTTGTGAACACGCCGGGATTACCGCCGACATTCTGTGTCTGGGCAAAGCGCTGACCGGCGGCACCATGACCCTTTCCGCCGCCATCACCACCCGAACGGTTGCTGAAACCATTAGCAATGGCGAAGCCGGTTGCTTTATGCACGGCCCCACCTTTATGGGCAATCCGCTGGCCTGCGCGGTGGCCGGCGAAAGCCTGCGCCTGCTGGAGAGCGGCGAATGGCAGCCGCAGGTGGCGGCGATTGAAGCCCAGCTGCAGGCCGAGCTGGCCCCGGCGCGGGGATCCGCGCTGGTCGCAGACGTCCGCGTGCTGGGCGCTATTGGCGTGGTTGAAACCCGTCGCCCGGTCAACATGGCCGCCCTGCAGCGCTTTTTCGTCGAGCAGGGAGTCTGGATCCGTCCGTTTGGCCGGCTGATTTATCTGATGCCGCCGTACATCATCACGCCCGAGCAGCTGACCCGCCTGACCCGTGCGGTCAACCAAGCAGTGCAGGACGAAACATTTTTTAGCGAATAAATAGCGGAATTGCGTCGTCGGGAAGGCTACACTTCTTTGTTAATCAGCGCATTATCAATGAGGATGAAGCATGAAACTGATCAGTCACGATATCCAGGACGGCGGTAAGCTGCCTAATCGTCACGTCTTCAACGGCATGGGCTACGATGGCGACAATATTTCGCCGCATCTGATGTGGGATGATGTGCCCGCGGGAACCAAAAGCTTTGTGGTGACCTGCTACGATCCGGATGCGCCGACCGGCTCCGGCTGGTGGCACTGGGTGGTCGCTAACCTGCCGGCCGATACCCGCGTCCTGCCGCAAGGGGCCGGTTCCGGTCAGGCGGAGCTGCCGGAAGAGGCCGTTCAGACCCGCACCGATTTTGGTAAGGCAGGCTACGGCGGCGCGGCGCCGCCGAAGGGCGAAACCCACCGCTATATCTTCACCGTCCACGCCCTGGACGTCGAGAAAATTGAGGTGGATGCTGAGGCCAGCGGCGCGATGGTCGGCTTTAACGTCCATTTCCATTCCCTCGCCAGCGCCTCCATCACCGCCCTGTTCAGTTAATCTTCCCCGGATAGCGGCTTGCGCCTTATCCGGGGTACCCGAGGCGCCATTTGTTTTTCGGGTGGCGCTGCGCTTACCCGACCTACACTACCCCCAGGCCCATGCTAGCGCAGCGCCGCCGGGCGATTGCCGCGGGCACGGAGCCGCTTTTATGCCGGGCGGCGGCTGACGCCTTGCCCGGCCTACGGTGCTATTGCGCGGTTATTTTGCCGGGCGGCGGCTGACGCCTTACCCGGCCTACGGGGTCCAGACCCAGTATGTGAATCGCCGCCGAACATGGGGCCGCTGAAACTGCCGGTGTTGCGGCCTCAACATCGCTGAGACGTTCCCGGAAGGCCGGGGCAGCCCGCATGGATGCGGGCTGAGGGCCGTGTTTTGCAAGGACGCTGCCTCGGCCCGACCCGAAGCCTGCAGGGATAAGTCGAAGGCACCACGCAGTGGCGATGTTGCTGGCCGAAGCCCGGGGGTACAGGGGGCGGCGGCGACTGGCCGCCCCCTGTGCGCTCCCTGCGCCATGAGTAACATAACGTAGAAGACATTTCGGGAGCGCAATGTGCTCGGAATTAATACAAAACAACTGTTTTTACCGGATTAAAACCGTTACAAGCCGATAGCAGTATCTACAATACCCCCAGGCCCGCGCAAGCGCAGCGCCGCCGGGCGATTGCCGCGGGCACGGAGCCGCTTTTATGCCGGGCGGCGGCTGACGCCTTGCCCGGCCTACGGTCCGTGCCATTTGTAGCCCCGGTAAGCGCAGCGCCACCGGGGAAATTGATCTTACTGTTCAGTGGCTACCTGCAGCGCCGTTTTACGCACCCGCGCATACCACACCACCGTCAGCAGCCCGAGCCAGACCAGGCCGGCGATCAGCGCCATCCGCGTTTCGGCAAACATCCCTAATACGGCGATGACCAGCCCCATAAACAGCAGCGTCAACAGCGGCGCAACCGGCCAGAACGGAATGGGAAAGGCGATCTGGCTGCGCTCTTCGGC
Source organism: Klebsiella sp. KPN54798 (assembly GCF_021184225.1). Classification (NCBI taxonomy): domain Bacteria; kingdom Pseudomonadati; phylum Pseudomonadota; class Gammaproteobacteria; order Enterobacterales; family Enterobacteriaceae; genus Klebsiella; species Klebsiella sp. KPN54798. The sequence goes on from NZ_CP089234.1 coordinate 3,690,003, forward strand.
AGACAAACCGCGGCGCATGGCAAAATGGGATAGCAGAATCATCAGCCACACCCATACCGTGGCGAATGCCGCCAGCGAAGCAATTAGCACAAATACCTGCTCGGGGATCAGATAGTTCAATACCACCGCCGCCAGCAGCGCGCCGCCCATGACCACCACCGTCATCCAGGGCACACCGTTGCTGGCGATGCGCTGGAAGCTTTTCGGCGCCAGCCCCTCTTTCGACATGCCGTACATCATGCGTCCGGCGCCAAAAATATCGCTGTTAATCGCCGAGATGCTGGCGCTGATCACGATGATGTTAAGGATGGTCGCCGCCGCCGGGATCCCCAGACCGTCGAAAATAAGCACAAACGGACTCCCCTGTTCGCCAAAGCTGTTCCACGGGAAGATCGCCATCAGTACCGCCAGGGTGCAGACGTAGAACAGGATAATGCGCAGCGGAATGGTATTGATGGCCTGCGGGATCACCTTCTTAGGATCCTTCGCTTCCGCGGCGGTGACGCCGATAATCTCCACCCCGCCGAAGGCGAACATCACGATGCCAAGCGAGGCGATAACGCCCTGCCAGCCGTTAGGGGCAAAGCCGCCGTGGCTCCAGAGGTTTTCCAGCCCGGTGGCCGGGAAGCTGTGGCCAAAGCCAAAGAAGATGATCCCCGCCCCCGCCAGCATCATGGCGATAATCGCCACCACCTTCACCAGAGACAGCCAGAACTCCATCTCGCCAAATACCCGCACGTTGCACAGGTTCATCGCGCCGATAAAGAAGATGATGCTGAGGATCCAGATCCAGCGCGGCACATCGGGGTACCACAATCCCATATAGATGCCGAAGGCGGTGACGTCGGCCAGGGCGACGATCACCATTTCAAAGGTATAGGTCCAGCCGGTAATAAACCCGGCCAGCGGCCCGAGATACTGGCGGGCATAGCTGCCGAAGGAGCCGGAAACCGGATTGCGCACCGCCATCTCGCCCAGCGCGCGCATGACCATAAAGACCGCCGCGCCGCCGATCAGATAGGCCAGCAGCACCGCCGGGCCCGCCGCTTTGATGGCTGAGGCCGAGCCATAGAACAGCCCGGTGCCGATAGCGGAGCCGAGCGCAATAAACCGAATGTGTCGGGCATTGAGCCCGCGCAGCAGATGTGGCTTGTGTTGTTGTTGCATATACAGGTGTCCTGATTTTTTTATATGACGACAAATATGCGGTGTAGGGCGGTCGGGGGAATGACTTCCCCCGACGCGGGTACAGAGAACAACGGTGATTAATGCAGTACGGCAGGCAGCAGACGCGTCAGGTGACGGGCCGCCAGAAGCGCAATGGCGTTATCGATATCCGGGGCGAAGTAGCGATCCTGCGTATAGTGCGGCACGCGTTCGCGCAGCAAGTGACGCGCCTCTTCCAGCAGCGGACTGGTGGTCAGTCCTTCGCGCATATCCAGCCCCTGCGCCGCCGCCAGCCACTCAACGGCCAGCACCCCGCGGGTGTTCTCGGCCATCGCCCACAGGCGGCGACCGGCCGCCGGCGCCATCGAGACGTGGTCTTCCTGGTTGGCAGAGGTTGGCAGGCTGTCAACGCTATGCGGGTGCGACAGCGCTTTGTTTTCACTGGCTAAGGCCGCCGCCGTGACCTGGGCAATCATAAACCCGGAGTTGACGCCGCCATTTTTGACGAGGAACGGCGGCAGCTGCGACATATGGCTGTCCATCATCAGCGCGATGCGGCGCTCGGAGAGCGAGCCGATTTCGGCGATCGCCAGCGCGATATTATCCGCGGCCATCGCCACCGGTTCGGCATGGAAGTTACCGCCGGAGATGACGTCATTTTCGGCGGCAAAGACCAGCGGGTTATCGGAGACCGCGTTGGCTTCAGCCAGCAGCACCTCAGCCGCCTGGCGGATCTGCGTCAGGCAGGCGCCCATCACCTGCGGCTGGCAGCGCAGGGAGTACGGGTCCTGCACCTTGCTGCAGTTATGGTGCGACTGCGAGATCGCGCTATCGTCGGTCAGCAGGTGGCGATACAGCGCCGCCGCATCAATCTGCCCGCGCTGGCCGCGCACTTCATGGATGCGCGCATCAAACGGACGACGTGAGCCCAGCGCCGCTTCGGTGGTTAACGCCCCGCAGACGACCGCGGAGGCGAACAGATCCTCGGCTTCGAACAGACCGCGCAGGGCAAAAGCGGTCGAGGCCTGGGTGCCGTTGAGTAGCGCCAGCCCCTCTTTCGCCGCCAGGGTAATCGGCTCCAGCCCCACCTGACGCAGCGCTTCGGTGGCCGGCAGCCAGTCGCCGCCGCGTACCCGCGCTTTACCTTCTCCGAGCAGGGTCAGCGACATATGCGCCAGCGGCGCGAGGTCGCCGGAAGCGCCGACGGAGCCTTTGGCCGGGATCCACGGCGTCACGCCGGCATTCACCAGGCCAATCAGCGCCTGGATCACGCTCAGGCGGATCCCGGAGAAACCGCGGGACAGGCTGTTAATCTTCAGCACCATAATCAGCCGCGCCAGATCATCGTCCAGCGGCTCGCCAACGCCCGCCGCATGGGACAGCACCAGCGAACGCTGCAGGTTCTCCAGATCTTCCGTCGAGATACGGGTTTGCGCCAGCAGGCCAAAACCGGTGTTGATGCCGTAGGCGGTACGCCCTTCGGCAAGGATGGCGTTAACGCAGGCCACGCTCTCGTCAATGGCGGCAAACGCGCCGCTGTCGAGGGTAATATTTACCGGGTGGCTGTAAACGTCGCGGAGCTGCGACAGGCTGAGTTGACCCGGGATCAAAGTTAAAGATTTCATTTAGCGTTCCCCTGCGTTGCCGCCACCATCGGAAGATTCAGACCCTGTTCTGCTGCGCATTCAATGGCAATCTCATACCCCGCGTCGGCATGACGCATCACGCCGGTGGCCGGGTCGTTGTGCAGGACGCGGGCGATACGCGCCGCCGCTTCATCGGTACCATCACAGACGATAACCATCCCGGAGTGTTGCGAGAAGCCCATGCCTACCCCGCCGCCGTGGTGCAGCGACACCCAGGTCGCGCCGCTGGCGGTATTGAGCAGGGCGTTGAGCAGCGGCCAGTCGGAGACCGCATCAGAACCATCGCGCATCGCTTCGGTTTCGCGGTTCGGGCTGGCGACGGAGCCGGAGTCAAGGTGATCCCGGCCAATGACGATCGGCGCGGAGACTTCGCCGCTGCGCACCATTTCGTTAAACGCCAGACCGAGCTTTTGCCGCCACTCCAGACCGACCCAGCAGATACGCGCCGGCAGTCCCTGGAAGCTGATGCGCTCGCGCGCCATATCCAGCCAGTGGTGCAGGTGCTGATCATCTTTGATGATCTCTTTCACTTTCGCGTCGGTTTTGTAGATATCCTGCGGATCGCCGGACAGCGCTACCCAGCGGAACGGGCCGATACCGCGGCAGAACAGCGGGCGGATATAGGCCGGCACGAAGCCCGGGAAATCGAAGGCGTTGCTGACGCCCACTTCCTGCGCCATCTGGCGGATGTTGTTGCCGTAGTCGAAGGTTGGGACCCCCATCTCATGGAAGGCCAGCATCGCCTGCACGTGATCGGCCATCGAGCGTTTCGCCGCCAGAATAGTGCCCTGCGGGTCGGATTCGGCTTTCTGCTGATACTCTTCCCAGCTCCAGCCTTTCGGCAGATAGCCATGCAGCGGGTCGTGGGCGCTGGTCTGGTCGGTGACCATATCCGGGCGCACGCCGCGCTTCACCAGCTCCGGTACGATCTCCGCGGCGTTGCCGCACAGCGCGATAGAGATGGCCCGCCCTTCGGCGGTGTATTTTTTGATGCGCGCCAGGGCGTCATCCAGCGAGGTGGCTTGCTCATCCACGTAGCGGGTACGCAGACGGAAATCGATGCGGCTCTGCTGACATTCGATGTTCAGCGAGCAGGCGCCGGCCAGCGTCGCGGCCAGCGGCTGCGCGCCGCCCATGCCGCCCAGACCGGCGGTTAATACCCAGCGGCCTTTCAGGCTGCCCTGGTAGTGCTGGCGACCGGCTTCGACGAAGGTTTCGTAGGTACCCTGCACGATGCCCTGGCTGCCGATGTAGATCCAGCTGCCGGCGGTCATCTGGCCGTACATCGCCAGCCCTTTGGCATCCAGCTCGTTAAAGTGTTCCCAGGTGGCCCAGTGCGGTACCAGGTTGGAGTTGGCGATCAGCACGCGCGGTGAGTTTTCATGGGTTTTGAATACGCCCACCGGCTTCCCGGACTGCACCAGCAGGGTTTCATCGCTTTCCAGGTTCTTCAGCGCCTTCACGATAGCGTCATAGCATTCCCAGTTGCGCGCTGCGCGACCAATACCGCCATAGACCACCAGCTCGTGCGGGTTTTCGGCGACATCGGGATCAAGGTTATTCATTAACATACGCAGCGGGGCTTCGGTCAGCCAGCTCTTCGCGGTCAGCGTCGTGCCTCTTGGCGCACGGACGTCCAGCTGGCGATATTTGCTTTGCGACATCGGGGTTTCTCCTGACAATGAACGTTGTTTACGTAGATACATATACTTGTCTATACAAGCATGCGCAAGCCAGGATTTAACAGAAATGATACAATTTTGTTATATTGCGTCAGCAATCACGTTTTGCTGACGCCAGCGTGGATCAGGAGCCAAAGCGCCCCTGCAGACGATATCGGCTACCGGGGAACAGCAGGCGCGCGTGGGAGACGATGTGGGTTGTCGACCAGGTGCGGCGACGGATCAGCAGGCACGGATCGTGGGCGTGAATATGCAGCAGCGCGCACTCTTCCGCCGTGGCCTGCACCGCTTCAACAATGTGTTCACCTTCAGTTAACGGCGCGATCAGCGACAGGTAATCATGGGGCGTGGTGGCGGTGTAGTCCTGATGCAGATAGTCCGGGACCACTGCGGCATTGACGCAGCGATCTTCGATTTGCACCGGCACCTCGTTTTCGTAATGCACCATCAGCGAGTGAAAAATGCGGGTGCCTTCCGGGACGCTGAGCGCCGTCGCCTGAATATGATCCGCCCGGGTCTCCTCAAGCAGGAGTACCTCACAGCGGTGCTGATGGTGACGGGCGACAATTTCTGCGGCAATACTGCGCACCTCGAACAGCGCTGACTGCCCTTTCGGCTCGGCGACAAAGGTTCCCACCCCTTGCAACCTGACCAGCAGGCCTTCGTCCGTCAGCTCGCGCAGCGCGCGATTGATGGTCATTCGGCTGAAGCCGAACTGGGCCACCAGCTCAGCTTCCGACGGGATACGGTCATGCGGTCGCCAGACGCCGCTGTGGATCTTTTCGCTGATCGCCTGCTTCACCTTTTCATAGAAAGGCGCGGGCGCGGAACGAGGTTGTTGTGCAAACATGGCCTGGCTTTCCTTATGCGTAATAAGCGGAGCGGCGAAACGAAAATAATAGCGCGGATCGCTAGCGCCACCAATGGGCGATTTGCCATGCCACACGGGCCGCCGTGCGAGCGCCCTGACCGTCAATGTCAAACAGCGGGTTAAACTCCACCAGATCCACCGCCTGCAGCTTACCGCTGCGGCACAGCGGCTCAACGATGCGCAGCAGCGTGGCCAGCGGCACGCCCAGCGCCGCCGGGGCCGACACCGCCGGCATTTCTCGCGCCGGCAGTACGTCGAGATCGATAGTCAGATACAGACGGTCGAATTGCGCGATATTGCGCTCAAGCTCCGGCAACACGCGAGTTTCGAAGGCTGTCAGCACCTCCAGATCTTCAACGATAGCCACCTGGCGGCGCGCCGCTTCATCCCATAGCGCCTGGGTGTTCGCCGCCCGGCTAACCCCGATGCAGGTATAGTGAAAACCGCGCTGCTGCGCGTCACACTCCAGCGCCAACTGGCGGAACGGCGTCCCGGAGCTGGCGCAGTCGGCAAAGCGCAGATCCAGATGCGCATCGAGATTAATAATGCCCACTTTTTCGCCCGGGAAGGCATCCAGTACCCCAGCGCCGTGGCCGAAGGCCGTCTCGTGGCCGCCGCCCAGCACCAGCGTGCGTTTACCCGCCCGCTGACAGTCGGCCACCGCCTCGCGCAGCGCCTGATGCGCGGCTTCTAACTGCTCGCCGTCGACGCTGATGGTGCCCATATCCACGCAGCGGTCATGACCCTGATGGCTGGCCATATTGGCCAACGCCCGGCGCAGGGTCGCCGGGCCGTCCGCTGCCCCGGTACGCCCCTTGTTACGCCGAACCCCTTCGTCACAGGCGAAGCCGAGCAGCGCGATATCGCCGGGCATCTCCTGCGGCGCGAAGCGTTCCGCGCGGGCGATGGTCTGGAACAGGCGCAGCGCATTGGGCGCTTCCGCGCTGTCGTCGCGTCCCTGCCAGAGACTGGCTGGCGTAGCTTGCCACAGCATCATTGCAACTCTCCTTGAACAACGCGATGCCAGAGCGGACTGCGCCCCGGCTCATACACCATCTCGACGGGATGTTCAGCATCCCAGATGGCGAAGTTAGCGACAAAGCCCGGCGCCAGCTGGCCGTGGCTGGCCTGGCGCCCCAGCGCCTGTGCGGCATGGCGCGTCACCCCGGTCCACGCCTCCTCCGGCGTCAGGCCAAACTTGACGCAGGCCATGTTCATCGCCAGATGCAGGCTGGCGAAGGGGCTGGTGCCGGGGTTGAAATCGGTCGCCACCGCCATCGGCACCTGGTACTTGCGCAGCAGCTCGACCGGCGGTTTACGGGTTTCATTAAGGAAGTAGAACGCGCCGGGGAGCAGGGCTGCCACGGTGCCGCTTTCGCGCATCGCCGCCACGCCCTCTTCCGTCAGATACTCGATATGGTCGGCGGAAAGCCCATGATAGCGGCTCACCAGCTGCGCGCCGCCCAGCGACGAGAGCTGCTCAACGTGGCCTTTTACCGGAATGCCCAGCGCCTGCGCCGCCTGAAAGACGCGCTCAGTTTGCTGCGGGCTGAAGCCGACGTTTTCGCAGAAGACGTCAACGCTTTCAAACAGTCCCTCCTGCCACAGCGTCGGCAAAATGGTCTCGCAGACCAGCGTAATATAGCCGTCAGCATCGCCTTGATATTCCGGCGGCGTGGCGTGGGCGGAGAGCAGCGTCGCCGACAGTTCCACGCCATTATGATCGGCCAGTTGTCGGGCGACCCGCAGCATTTTGCGTTCGTTTGGCAGGTCGAGGCCGTAGCCGGATTTGATCTCCAGGGTGGTCACCCCTTCACGCAGCAGGCGTTCCAGACGCGGCTGGGCCAGCGCCAGTAGTTCAGCTTCGCTGCTGTCGCGCGTGGCGCGCACGGTGGAGTTAATGCCGCCGCCGCTGGCGCTGATGGTTTGATACGACACGCCGTTCAGCCGCTGCTCCCACTCCTGGGCCCGGCTGCCGCCGAAGACGAGATGGGTGTGGCAGTCGATTAATCCCGGCGTTACCAACCGGCCTTCAAGATCGATACTGCGCCCGCTGGGGACGTCATCTTCGGCGACAATCGCCGCGATGCGGCCGTCGCGCACCAGCAGCGCATGGCGCTCCAGCAGGCCGTAAGGTTGAGCGTGATCGGGGTTCAGGGTGGCGAGACGCCCGTTTCGCCAGATAACGAATTCGGAAGTGGCTTCAGTCATAGCGCTTAACTTGTCATGGGTTGTATAGACATTTATTTTCATAACGCCGGTAAAGTCAACAATAGCGCAGGGAAATGTTATTTTTTTGTGACTAAAGACCATCCGGCAGGGCTGCGCGTTGCGTAAAGACGGTAAGTTTTTCCGTCCACGTCTTCCCGTTTCGTTCAAGTTAGTATAAAACAGCAGGTTTTAAAGGACTTATACCCTGGCGTCTCAGCCGGGGTATTTCACTACGCTTAATTTTGCCCGGAGCAACATGAACACATATTCCGTTTCCCGTCTGGCGCTGGCGCTGGCCTTCGGCGTGACGCTGTCCGCCTGTAGCTCGACGCCTGCCGATCAACAGCCCTCAACGCAGACTGCACCGGGCACTACCGCGCGTCCCATACTCAACGCCGAAGAAGCGAAAAACTTCACGCCGGCGGCCTATTTCCAGTCGCTGACTCCCAACGCCGCCGCCTGGACGCCGTCTGCTATCAGCCTGCCGGCGCAGCCTGACTTTATCGTCGGCCCTGCGGGAACCCAGGGCGTAACCCATACCACCATTCAGGCGGCGGTGGATGCGGCAATTGCCCGTCACTCTAACCGTCGTCTGTATATCGCGATTATGCCGGGCGAGTACCCGGGAACCGTCTACGTTCCGGCGGCGCCGGGCGCCCTGACCCTGTATGGTACTGGCGATAAGCCAATCGACGTGAAAATCAGCGAAGCCATTGATTCCGAGATGGATCGCAACACCTGGCGTCGTCTGGTCAATCCAGGCGGTAAATATATGCCGGGTAAACCGGCGTGGTATATGTTCGACAGTTGCCAAAGCAAATCCGCGGCGACCGTCGGCGTAATGTGTTCCGCAGTCTTCTGGTCACAGAATAATGGTCTGCAGCTGCAGAACCTGACCATCGCCAACAACCTCGGCGACAGCGTTGACGCCGGTACCCACCAGGCGGTGGCATTGCGCAGCGATGGCGACCAGGTGCAGATCAATAAGGTCAATATTCTTGGCCGTCAGAACACCTTCTTCGTGACCAACAGCGGCGTGCAAAACCGTCTGCAGGACAACCGTCAGACCCGCACCCTGGTGACCAACAGCTACATTGAAGGCGATGTGGATATCGTTTCCGGCCGCGGCGCGGTGGTGTTTGATAACACCGATTTCCGCGTGGTGAACTCCCGTACCCAGAAAGAGGCCTACGTCTTCGCGCCGGCTACTCTGAAGAGCGTGACCTACGGCTTCCTGGCGACCAACAGCCGCTTCACCGCCTCCGGGGATAACGTCGCGCAGCTCGGCCGCGCGCTGGACGTCGATGGCAACAGCAACGGCCAGGTGGTGATCCGCGACAGCGCTATCAATGAAGGCTTTAATATTGCCCAGCCGTGGGCGGCGGCGGTAGGCTCCGGCCGCCCGTTCAGCGGCAACACCGGCAGCGCCGATGACAAAGGCAATCTGCAGCGCAACCTCAACGACAACGGCTTCAACCGCATGTGGGAGTACAATAACCGCGGCGTGGGAAGCACCGTGGTCGCCGAGCCGAAACAGTAAAGCGCAACAAGCGTGAACCATAATAAAAGAGAGGGCGATGCCCTCTCTCAAACTGCTGACAATGTGCAATCTTCAGGAATTGCCCGGCGGCGCTGCGCTTGCGCGGCCCTACAGATAACTGCATAACGGTTTGATATTGAAGTCTTTCGTAGGCCGGGTAAGGCGAAAGCCGCCACCCGGCAGAAATGCGAGCATAATGACGAAACAGGTTTGTCGTCAGCCAGAGAGGGGGCGATGCCCCCTCTTTTCTTTTTCGTTCAGCGCTTCACGCCGTCAGGCGGAACGCCATTTGCGGGTCAGCGGTTTTTCCAGTTCCACGATCAGGAACATGGCGAAGCCGATGATAAAGGTGATCACCCAGTAGCGGAACGGCAGCCCGGTGGTGCCGAACAGCATCTGCATAAAAGGCGCGTAGATAATCAGCAGCTGCAGCAGCAGCAGTACGCCGCTGACGATCCAGATCCCTTTGTTGGCCAGCAGACCTTTGGTTAACGAGAATCCATCCGATACGCGGCAGTTCAGCATATAGAACCACTGGGCGGTGACCAGAGTCTGCAACAGCACGGTACGGATAAACTCCGGCGAATAGCCGCGCGGCTGCAGCCAGGCTTCGAGAATAAAGGCGCTGACCGCAATCATTGACCCCACAAACGCTACGCGCCAGATGGCAAAGCCGTCCATCACGTGAATTTTCGGATCGCGCGGCGGCCGCCGCATAATATTTTTCTCACCGGCTTCAAACGCCAGGCCAAACGACAGCGTGGCGGAGGTGGCCATGTTCATCCACAGGATCAACACCGGCGTGAGCGGCAGTACGTTGCCCGCCAGCAGCGCGATCACGATCAGTAACCCCTGGGCAAGGTTGGTCGGCATGACGAAGAGAATGGTTTTCTTCAGGTTGTCATACACCCGGCGCCCCTCGCGGACTGCGCTGGCGATGGTGGCGAAGTTATCATCGGTCAGCACCATATCGGCGGCCTCCTTGGTCACCTCGGTCCCCTTGATCCCCATCGCCACGCCGACGTCAGCCTGCTTCAACGCCGGGGCATCGTTCACCCCATCGCCGGTCATTCCGACAATTTCTTTCTTACTCTGCAGAGCCTGCACCAGGCGGAACTTATCTTCCGGGCTGGTGCGGGCGAAGATATCAAACTGCTGCGCGGCTACGCTCAGCTGCGCGTCGTCCATCACCTCCAGCTCGCGTCCGGTAATGGCATTTCCCGCATTGCCAATCCCCAGCATCTTGCCGATGCTCATCGCCGTTTGCGGGTGGTCGCCGGTGATCATCTTCACGCGGATCCCGGCCTGCAGGCAGTCGGCAATCGCCGTGATGGCCTCCGGACGCGGCGGATCCATCATCCCGGCGACCCCTAGCAAAATCACCCCTTGCTGCAGATCCTGATGGGTCAGTTCGGTCTGGCCTGCGGCAGCCGGCTTCCAGGCTGCGGCCACCATCCGTAGCCCTTCCCGGGCGTACTCTTCAATTTTGCCTTCCCAGTACGGGAGATCCAGCGGCTGCAATCCGCTGTCGCTCTGCTGATACTGGCACAGGCGGAACAGGACATCCGGCGCGCCAGTGACCAGCACTACCTCCTCTTCACCCAGCCGGTAGAGGGTCGACATGTATTTATATTGCGAATCAAAAGGAATTTTACTGCGCAGTTCGCTGGTCAGCGGCGGCAGAGTGACCTTCGCCGCCAGCACCTTCAGCGCCCCCTCGGTCGGGCCGCCGGTGATTTTCCACAGCCCGCTCTCCTCTTTGATAAGCTGGCTGTCGTTACACAGATCGATGGTGCGCAGATAGCGCTCGAACAGCGAGCCGGGCGCGATCGTGACCGGCGTCGGATCGTCAATGGCGTGGATCTTACCGACCGGCTCATAGCTATCCCCTTCCACCCGATAGACGCTGTCGGCAGTGATCACCGCCTTCACCGTCATTTCGTTCATGGTCAGGGTCCCGGTTTTATCCGAGCAGATAACCGTCATCGCGCCGAGGGTTTCCACCGTCGGCAGCTTGCGGATAATCGCTTTCTGACGGGCCATCGCCTGTACGCCGATCGACAGAATAATCGAGATAATCGCCGGCAACCCTTCCGGGACCGATGCCACCGCGAGGCTAATCAACGACAGCATCAGTTCGGAGACCGGCATATCGCGGAACAGCAGGCTAAAGACGAACAGCGCCGCCATCATCACCAGAATAAGGATAAAGATGGCTTTGCCCAGCTTGTCCATTTGCACCAGCAGCGGCGTGCGGTGTTTCTCAATGCCCGCCATCATTTGGTTGATATGGCCCAGCTCGGTATCGCCGCCGGTGGCCACCACGATCCCTTTTCCCGCCCCTGAGCTAACGGTGGTCCCGGAAAACAACAGGTTGCTGCGATCGCCGAGCGGTAAATCGCCGCTTAGCGGCTCGGTGGTTTTTTCCACCACCGTCGACTCGCCGGTGAGGATCGCCTCTTCCACCCGCAGGTTGTGCGCCTCAATCACCCGTAGATCGGCGGGGATACGGTCGCCGGCGCGGATCACCACGATATCGCCAGGTACCAGCGAGGTGGTGGGGATGGTTTCATGGTTGCCCTGACGGATCGCCACCGCCTCGCTGGACAGCATATTGCGGATACTCTGCAGCGATTTTTCCGCATTACTCTCCTGAATGAAGCCGATCAGCGCATTGACCACCGCCACGGCGAGGATCACCGCCATGTCGATCCAATGGCCCATCACCGCCTTGAGCAACGCTGCCGCCAGCAGGACGTAGATCAGCACATCGTTAAAATGCGCAATAAAACGCAGCCAGGCGGGTTTACCCGGCTTCTGCGGCAGGGCGTTTTCGCCATACTGCTGCAGGCGCGTAGCCGCCTCTGTTCCGCTAATCCCTTCCGGCGAACTCTGCACGCTGGCGAGAGTCTCCTCGACGGAGCGCTGATAATAGGGCGCCCCCGGTTTATCTGTATTCATACTCTTTCCCTCGATTTCTGAAGCGGAAGTCAGGGCGACATCCCGCCATCATCAGCGCACAACGAACACTGGTACATGGGCATAGCGCACGATATTGGCCGCTTCCGAGCCCAGCAGATGAGTCTGGATCCCCGGATTGCGCGAACCGACAATCACCACATCCGCTTTCAGCTCATCGGCCAGGGCAATCACTTGATCGCGAACATTGCCACTGCGCACATAAAGATGGCTGGCGTCTTCCGCAAGCCCATTTTTCTTCACCAGCTCGCTCAGCTTTTCCTTAGCGGTATTAAGCAAATGGTCTTCCATCTTTCGGGCATCAGAGATAAATCCGCGGGTTAATACAGGAGAAAAGGCCGGAATAACATGGATAAGATGAATTTGCCCGGCAGAATGTTGGGCGAGGAATTTCGCATGAGAGAGCGCTTTGTCGGCCAGGCCCGCATCAAAGACGTCAACGGGAACAACGATATTTTTATACATGAGATAATCCTTTTATTACCAATACAATGCGTAGTGATGAATAGCCCCTTACTTGGGGAGGAACGAAATCTCAACAACAGAAGCGGCGAGCGGAATAGATGTTATTAAACGTAGCACAGGAAAATTAACATTAGAAAATGGCGGATTAATAGACTGAAAAATATTATAAAAACCGCATATTCCCTGCGGATCTCCTGCGCTTTCCCCTCAATGCCGCCAACGCTCGCGGCATTCTCTTTTTTAACACTTCATATTTTCTCCGACTATGCTGATTACAAGCAGGCATGCCGCTCCGAATGTCCGGTGGTCACAGTGGGGGCCGAATTCAATGACATTCACGGTTCGGATGGGAGTAAAGGGAGGAAATTATGTTGGGTTATAGCCTGTTACGTCTGGGTTTGTTTGTCGCGCTGGCCATTGTCGCCTGCACAGCGGTGGGGCTCTTCACTTATCTGGTCGTCGCCGCTCTCGCAGAATAAGCAGGCGCCATGTAATAAAAATGTAAAATAAATCCTGAATCTGAGGGGAATATTGTGAACCGTTATTTTTCTCTCATCCCGGTTGTTATTATATTTACAACCGCTTGCGATCAGAAAGCACCCACCGTCGAGTCCGCCCCGCGCATGGTTAAAGTGGCGCAGGTGACCGCCGTGGGCAATACCCAGCAGCGAACGTTTCCGGCACGCATTGAGTCTGGCGATTCCACCGAACTGTCGTTTAAGCGGGGTGGCCAGGTGGAGTCGCTAGATATTCGTCAGGGGGCAAGCGTCGCCCAGGGGCAAACGCTGGCGCGCCTGAATGCCCGCGAGGCCCAGCAACGGGTCAATGAGCGGCAAACGGCGGCCACTCTCGCCCAGCGTCAGTTCGACCGCTTCCAGACTCTGGCCGGGCGCCAGGCGATTTCCCAGGCGGAGATGGACGTGCAGCGCGCCAATCGCGATGCCGCCAATGCGGCCTTAAAAATCGCTCGCGAAGAGCTGGCGCAAATGAGCCTCATCGCGCCCTTTAGCGGGATTGCCGCCGGCGTGCATATCCGCAACCATCAGGTGGTCGCCGCCGGCCAACCGGTGATCACCCTGACGCGGACCGACCTGCTGGATGTGGTCTTCAGCATTCCCGAAAATCTGTTCACCTCCCTGGATATCCGCAATACCGCCTACCGTCCCGTCGTCAGGATCAATACCCTGCCGGGCCGCGAGTTTACCGCGGAATACAAAGAGCATACCGGCAGCAGCGACAATAGCACCCTCACCTGGCAGATCGTGTTAACCATGCCGCGGCCAGATGATTTTCCCGCCGTCGGCGGGGTCAGCGGCACCGTGACGGTCAATCTCGGCAATTTACCGGCCAGCGCCGGACGGGAAACCCTCATTGTGCCAGCGGAGGCGGTGTTTAACCCCGATAACCGGCCAAAGAACGAGCCGGTAGTCTGGGTGGTGAAAGGCGATAACGCGCATCGATATCTTGAGGAGCGTAAGGTCACCGTCGGCGAGGTGACTTCGCAGGGAGTGGCGATCACCGACGGTCTCCGCGCGGGTGAACAGGTGGTTGCGGCGGGCGTGAGCGAGCTGCATGCCGGGCAGCCGGTGCGGGTCTGGACGCGTGAACGAGGATTATAAATGGATATTTCCCGTCAGTTTATTAACAACCCGACCCGCGTCTGGTTAGCCATTTTGCTGTTAGGGGTGGGTGGCCTGTTCGCCCTGCTCAATATCGGCCGCCTGGAAGATCCCGCCTTCACCATCAAAACGGCGGTGATCGTCACCCACTACCCTGGCGCGTCTGCTCAGCAGGTGGAAGAGGAGGTTACCCTGCCGCTGGAAAACGCGATTCAGCAGCTTCCCTCGCTGGATAACGTCAGCTCCATCTCCTCGAATGGCTTATCGCAAATTACGGTGAATATTGCTTCGCAGTACCATTCCAGCGAGCTGCCGCAAATCTGGGATGAGCTACGTCGCCGGGTCGGTGACGCCAGCCGCCTTTTCCCCCCTGGCGTAGTCCCCCCTTTCGTCAACGATGACTTTGGCGATGTGTTTGGCTTTTTCTTCGCTATCTCGGGCGACAGTTTTACCAACCCGGAGCTGGTGCGCTATGCCGAACAGTTGCGCCGGGAGCTGGTGCTGGTGCCGGGGGTCGGTAAAGTCGCTATCGGCGGCGTCATTCCGCAGCAGATCAATGTGGATATCTCGCTGGCGAAGATGGCGGCGCGCGGGATCACCCTCAACCAGCTCGCCGCAATCCTGGCCCGACTCAACGTGGTGTCCAGCGCCGGGGAGATCCGCGTTGGCAGCGAATCGATCCGCCTCCACCCCACCGGTGAGTTTCAGAGCATCGATGAGCTGGGAGATCTACTGGTCAGCCCTCACGGCGCCAGCGCCACCACCCGACTGCGGGATATTGCTACGCTGTCGCGCGGGCTAACCGACTCGCCGGCCAGTATCTATCATGCCAACGGGCGCCAGGCGGTGACCATGGGAGTTTCTTTTATCCCTGGCGTCAACGTTATTGACGTCGGCCACGCTCTCGAGGCCCGCCTCCAGCAGATGGCCGCCGACAAACCGGCGGGCATCGACATCGCTATTTTTTACGATCAGGCAGCTGAGGTCGCCCACTCGGTCAATGGCTTTATTACCAATTTTCTGATGGCCCTGGCGATTGTCGTCGGCGTGCTGCTGGTATTTATGGGGGTGCGCAGCGGGATTATTATTGCTCTGTCGCTGGCGCTCAACGTTCTCGGCACCCTGCTTATCATGTATATCTGGGGGATCGAACTACAACGGATCTCCCTCGGAGCGCTTATCATCGCCCTGAGTATGTTGGTGGACAATGCCATTGTGATTGTCGAAGGGGTGCTCATCGCCCGTCAGCAAGGCTCTCCGCTGCTGGGCGCGATTAACTATGTGCTCCGTCGCTCTGCGCTGCCGCTGCTTGGCGCGACGATCATCGCCATCCTCGCCTTCGCGCCGATTGGCCTCTCCCAGGACTCTACCGGGGAGTATTGCAAATCGCTGTTCCAGGTGCTGCTGATCTCCCTGATGCTGAGCTGGTTTTCCGCTCTGACCATCACCCCGGTGCTTATTAAGTGGTGGCTGTTTAAAAACGCCCCGTCGGCCGCCGCCGCGGAGGAAAAGGCCGATCCTTACCGCGGCAGCTTTTACCGTGGCTATCAGCAGGCGCTGCGAATACTGCTGCAGCAAAAGACCCTGACCCTGGTGCTGATGGGCGCGCTGTTAGCCGGAGCGATCTGGGGCTTTACCTTTGTTCGGCAGAATTTTTTTCCGTCATCGAATACGCCTATATTCTTTGTCGACCTGTGGCTACCCTACGGTACCGATATAAACGCCACGGAGAAGATGACCCGGGATATCGAGCGGTCGATAGCCGGTCAGCCGGGGGTGGTCACCACCGTCTCCACCATCGGCCAGGGCAGTATGCGTTTCATTCTCACCTACAGCGGGCAGCGCCAGTACAGCAACTACGCGCAGATTATGGTGCGGATGGATGATCAACGCGGCATCGCCCCTGTCACCCGCCACGTCGAGGACTGGATTGCCAGAAACTACCCGCAGGTTAACGCCAGCACCAAACGCATTATGTTCGGGCCCTCCGGGGATAGCGCGATTGAGGTGCGCATTAAGGGCCCAGACCCGGATACGCTGCGCGCGCTGGCGAGTCAGGTAGGCGATATCCTCGCCGCGGATCCGGCGACCGACAGCGTGCGTAATGACTGGCAGAACCGCAGCAAAGTGATCCGCCCGCAGTATTCCCCGGCGCTGGGACGCGAGCTGGGGGTGGATAAACAGGATATTGATAACGCGCTGGAGATGAATTTCTCCGGGAGTCGCGCCGGGTTATATCGTGAAGGGGC
This sequence comes from Klebsiella sp. KPN54798, assembly GCF_021184225.1. NCBI lineage: Bacteria > Pseudomonadati > Pseudomonadota > Gammaproteobacteria > Enterobacterales > Enterobacteriaceae > Klebsiella > Klebsiella sp. KPN54798. The sequence goes on from NZ_CP089234.1 coordinate 3,706,432, forward strand.
CGATCTGCTGCCAGTGATCGTCCGGCCGCCGGAAGCAGAACGTCAGGATGCCAACCATCTGAATAATGTGCTGGTCTGGAGCCAGAGTCGCCAGCAATATATCCCGTTGAGTAACGTCATCAATGGTTTCGCCCTGGAGTGGGAAGATCCGTTGATCCTCCGCCGGGATCGTACCCGGGTGCTGACGGTCCAGACCGACCCCAGCCCGCTAAGCGGCCAAACCTCGGGTGATATTCTCGCGCGGGTGAAACCGCGCATTGACGCACTGCCGCTGCCCCACGGCTACCGTATCGAATGGGGCGGCGATGCCGAGAACTCCAGTGAGGCGCAGCAGGGGCTGTTTACAACCCTGCCGCTTGGCTATCTGGTGATGTTTATCATAACGGTGCTGATGTTCAGTTCGCTGAAAAACGCCGTCGCCATCTGGCTGACCGTTCCGCTGGCGCTGATCGGGGTCACACCCGGCTTTCTGCTTACCGGCATCCCCTTCGGCTTTATGGCCTTAATCGGCTTGCTCAGCCTGAGCGGTATGCTGATCCGTAACGGCATTGTGCTGGTAGAAGAGATAGAGCAACAAAAACAGGAGAAAGATCAAAGACAAGCTATTATTGATGCGGCAACCTCTCGTCTGCGGCCGATCCTGCTGACCGCCTTCACCACCGTACTTGGCCTGGCCCCGCTGCTGCGCGATGTCTTTTTCCAGAGTATGGCGGTGGTGATCATGTTCGGCCTCGCCTTTGCCACCGTGCTGACGCTGCTGGTTCTGCCGGTGATTTACGCCTGCTTTCACCATAAGGATATGACGCCTCAACGATGAACAGTACCGGTCTGAGCATTATCAAGACATTAGGCTGTATGACAGCGGTGACCTTTTTCACCATCTATAACACCTGGGATCGCTTTGATTATGACTATCACTGGATCCTCGGGCTGCTGACCTTTATCTCGACCATCGCGACGCCGCTGTTTTTTGTCGTGGCCGGCTATCTTGATGCGCAGACGCGCCACGATGCCAACTGGCAAATTGGTAAAATTAAAAGCGTGGTCATCGTCTTTCTGTTTTGGGTGACGGTCTATTATGTCTGGGAGCCTTACCAGCGCGGCTACCTGATCCAGCCCTGGTTTATTTTCGCCCTGATTGTCATCTATACCTTTCATCCTTTGATCGCCTGGCTCAGCCAGCGGCGCGGGCTCTTTTTCGCCGTGCTCCTGACGCTGCTGTGCTGCTCCTACGGTTACGACCTGCTCTCGGTGATCTACCCGGACAGACATCTTTTCAGCTTGCCGCCGCAGTATCGCCTGTGGACATGGCTACTGTTTTATTTAACCGGGCAGTTGTTTAACGATCCAAAGGTCGCGGAGTGGATACGCAACCCACAGGTGATTAAAGGGTCGATTATCGCCCTGCCCTTTGTCTATTTATTTACCTGGTTTTATGAACGCCATTTCTTCTTCGCCCTGTTTAAAGCAGATCGTAATGCGTTCATTCTCACGGGATCGCAAATTTATATCCTGATCGTCCTGCTGGTGATCGCCGCTAACGCCGTGCAGTTTAAAAAGAACCGCGAGTGGAAAGAGGCCGTGCTGGCGACGGTCAGTAAAGCGATGACCGGGGTTTATATCCTCCACTATTCCGTGTTTCACCTGCTGGTGATGCTCATCCCTGTGCACTCGCTAGCCACCAAGTTGGGGGTAATAGCGCTGACCTTTGTCCTGTCGGTGCTCATTTCCCTTGCCGCGCTCTCCAGTACGCTGCTCAGGAAGGTGATTACCTTGTAACCGACAACGGGACGATTTAGCGGAAGCTCCACTGGATACTGATCACAAACACGCTGGGAATAATAATGCCGCTTTCAACGGCGAAATAATCGGTGAAGTTATACTGGATAGCGTGATAGATATAGGGTGAAAAGCCGATCCCCGTGGCGTCCTTAAAGTCTTTATAGGAGCCATGATCGCCGCAATGCTCGAAGGCGTCGAAGAAGAATTCGCCGGTATAGCCGTAAACGCCTTTGAAGGTCCACCCGCTGCCGCTGTGGTACCAGTCTCTTCTCACCCCCAGCGCCAGGCAGCGATCGTTGAAGCTGTTATTCATAGTGCCAAGCAGAAGGCTGTATTTGGAGTCTGCAGAGAATTTCCGCTCCACTGAGAAAAAATGATTTTCGAAATTCTCTGTATATTGTCCGTGATTATTGGTCAGATGGTAAACATAGGAACCGGTATTCACAGAATAGAGGTTAAGTTCGTTCGCCTGCGCGAGAGAGGCTAACCCGGCCAGGAGCATCACGCTTTTGCCGCGCATTTTCCCTCCTCAGTCCTCAAGGCCTGTCCAGGGACAGAAAGCTTTTGCCGTATTTACCGGTCGTGACAGGGGTATAAGACTCGACAGGGAAATGGGGGAAAGATAACGATGCCAAACCGCCGCGTCGTTACCAAAAAGCGTAGCACAGCCCTTATTCGCCAACAAATCGAATGGGCCGTTTACGACATGGCAGACGTTACCCCTTTACCTTACTGTGAAAAAAGCAGACAAAGTCTCATCATATTTTCCGCTATGCTCAGAGTCCGACGCGGAAGAAAGCCACCTGTCGACGACAGCGTTGCTGTTTACCCCTTCGCGCGTCGGCGCAATTTCATGCATTTCGCCAGCCATGACAGAATTTTCACAATTGGCTTTCTTCTACCATCATCAGCTTCTTCCCGCTGGTTTTACAGCGAAATCCTGCACAACCCGACTTTTCTGTACAAGTTATCACTTAATAAAATTATTATAAATCAACGAATTAAAACACAAACAAAAAAATAAACCGTTACGTTGTACATATAGCAATGAAAAAAGTTGTACATAGTGAAATCAGCGTCTATAGTTTTGGAGTGTTAACTGCTTGTTGCGCAACAAAGCGGGGAAGCTTGACGATTGCACAGCGAGTCGGACGGTGGTTCCTGGTTATACATTTCCTGTTCGTGACTTGGCGCGTATCAACGGTACGCTGCGACTTTTATTGTCTGTTTGCTTTATACGTGGGAGAGTTCGAGCTATGCATATTAAAAATACCATTCCAGCAGAGTTTGTCTTCAATTCGGCCCTGATGAAGAATATTGAGAATACGCTCATTAAGCAGCACAGAACGGTAAATAATGAGCGGATGATTACGGAAATCCAGCATCGTCTGCAAACGGAAAGTAACGAAATACTTTCCGATCTCTATCTGCAGGCGCTGGATATGCTGTACAGCAAACCTCATCATTAAATAAACCCACTGTGCTGGCAGCAGGCTTCGACCTGCTGTACCGGCGCGCCTGGGTCTCTATCGGCTAACTGAGGCAAAAAAATGTCACACCATAATACTTGCTATCGTTCTGAGCATTACGATCTGTGGTTTGATAATGGTTTTCTTCTCTATGGGATGTCGCTGATCCTGAATAGCCTGCCGGCATCTTACTTCCGCAAAAAACATGTTTTCTTCACCAGCGACAATTATTTCGCGGTACTGCAGCACAACTATAATCGGCGGGATACATTATTTATTCTGTTAACCGAAGGCAACGATCTTAATTTTCTTAGTGAACTGCCTATGCTGCGCTTACCGGCCAACTCGACGCCGGAAGAGTTAAAGATATTTCTGCATCAACCCACCCGCTATTACAAAACCCATCCGGCGCCAGGCGCCTCGGTGCAGTTTACCGAGCGGGAAAAGAAAGTTATTCAACTTATCAGCAATGGCGAAGCAGTCGCCAGCATTGGCCGGTCGCTAAACCTGCATATAAAAACCATTTATCAGATCCGGCTGAATCTGATTAAAAAGCTCGGCTGCAGCGGTAGAACCGATTTTTTTAATATCAGCCGCAGCGAAACGTTCAAATCCTGGAGCCAGATTCACCTGTAACCAAGCACTCAAGCCCTGATCCGCACCACGGATCGGGGCGCTTAATTTTGGCCGTGAAAATGGATGCTGAAGCCCTGCTCCTGCCAGTGGCTGAGCAGCTCCTCCTGCAGAGGCGTGGCGGCACGTCCGGTCCAGACGAAAATATGCTGCCCGGGAAATAGCTCAGGCCGCGGCGACTCCAGCGGTTCGGCGAGAACGTTGACATGCCAGCCGCGTTGGGAAAGACGCCATGCCTCCAGCCACAGACGCGTCCTGTCCTCATTGCTCCAGCCCACCAGCAGCGTCTCTTTGCCATTTTTTTTACGCGCTTCGGCGAGAAACAACGCTACGCAGTCAATTAACAGGCCGTCCAGCATGCTGCTAATCACCAGCGAGGTATTCTGATCCAGCTTGAGACGCTGTCGTACCGGCACTAACAGGCTATCGATGAGGGTGTCGACGGGGTGTTGATGACTCAGCGCCATTAATTTGGCGCGGATTCTGGCGGGCTGCATATAACGCAGAATGGACATCATCTCTTCCTGAAGATGCGCGGATTCGTCGCGCGCCGCCGGCAGGTTATCCTCCAGCAGCGCTTTGACTTTCCCTACTGATACACCGCGCTCTATCCAGCGCTTGATCTCTTCGATACGCAGGATATCTTCTTCATCAAATTGTCGATGCCCGCCTTCGCTACGCTGCGGTTTCAGTAGACCGTAACGACGCTGCCAGGCGCGCAGTGTGACCGGATTGATTCCGCAACGTTCGGCGACTTCACCGATACTGTAAAACGCCATAGCAGCCTCACATCAACCTGATACCTTAATACCTAAACTAACGAATTCAGGCATCCTGTACAACTCTATTTTCTTGTACAGATAAAGATATCAGGTTGCGGCTCACAGCGCCCGGGAAAAAAGATGAAAAAATGTTTAGCAGATTTCGCGGTGGTTCATTTTTTCTCCGGCCATGCGACGGCGGGTAGGCCCCCCAGGCGCGCGCTGGCGAACAAATTACCCTGGAACTGTGAAATACCGGCTGATTCCAGCCACATCCACTCTTCAGCACGCTCAACGCCGACGGCTGAGACCGCAATCTCCAGAGAAGTACAGCATTTGATAATCGCCTGTACAATCGACTGGCGCGGTCCGTCCTGGTGGATATTGCGGATCAGCTCATGGTCGATTTTAATTCTGTCGGGTTGGTATTGCGCCAGCAGCGATAGCCCGGCAAACCCGGCGCCGAAGTGATCGATGGCAAGATTAATTCCCGCGCCCTTCAGTTTGCGCACCGCATCGGTAAAATCGTCCATCCGCGAAATCACTTCCCGCTCAGTGAACTCGACAATAATCTGCTCCGGAATAAGGTCATTGCGACTAATTTCGTCGAGCAGGAAAGCCACCGCATTCGGCGCTTTGACCATGGTCATCGGCAGTAAATTAATGCTTAACGCCTTATTACGTAAACCTAATTTTCCCGCCAGCGACAACGCCACCCGTTTACTGTGCAGGTCAGCGAGATAAATATCGTCCCCGGTCAGCCCGGCAAAATAGGCGCCGGGGGATTGCCCGTCCGGTGTACGCAACAGCGCTTCCCACGAAATAATTTCGCAGGCGAAAGGGTCGACAATCGGCTGGAAGGCAAAGGAACAACCTTCCGTATTATCGATAATCGGGGTATCAGGATAGAACGTCTCCTTATCAGGAATAAAAACCCAACTATCTGCGGAAGGAATCTCAAAATAGTTCGCTTTTTCTGTGGCTTCGACAAAAGTACGGAAAAATTGCAGCGCCCGGTCATCATAGGTGAGCTGATATTTTGACGTCCCGCGGTCCATCACCGCCTGCAGAACTTCCTCGCGATCGTGTTCGCGTAAATCAAACAGTTCCATCCCGACCTTACCAAAACGACGGGACGGCGCATAATCGCAAAGCAACTCCACCAGATTATAGTGGCGAGGATCCTGGCAGATATGCTGATAAATATCCTGAACCTTTTCTTCAGGCCCCTCAATGAGTTGAAAAAAATGCGTCCCGTTAAAAAGTAAAATACCGGTGACGTCCGCCTGCCCATTTCTTTCGTTTGCCCTGGCGACCATGGCCTCGATCGATTTGAATGAGACATTGTCGCAGATATGGCTGCGATAAATGATGGTGGTTAGCATAGTGATTCCAGATGGGAGGGATAAGCATTCACAGTAGCAGTTATCAGGCTAAGGGTCTCGTAAAACTACGTTTTGTCTTAACAAAAAAGATACACTAAAAATCCCTTTTTTGTGCAAGGTTTTCCCTTTTTTTCTTTCCTTGTACAACATGCAACGCTAAACCCCACCTTTACAAGCCAGAACCGCGCCAGGCAAAAAAATTAAACAATTAAAAATCATATAGTTAAACTAACATGAATCATTATTGTGCAACTTTGTGTGTACAGGTTAATGATTATTGTATAAGTTTAATGGCAGTTAACAGATGAATGAAATGAAAGGAGCACATATGCAGCAGAATGGTTACATTCCAGATACAGCGAACGCAATTGCCCAGTATTTCAACAAAGCATCTTTGCCTTCCCAGCAGGAAACCCTGGGTCAGATCGTGATGGATATTCTTAACGAAGGGCGTCATCTCAACCGCAAAGCGCTATGCACCAAACTGTTGAGCCGCCTGGACCGCGCTCGCGCGCCGGAGGAAGAGAGCCACTATCAGACCTTAATTGGTCTGCTGTTTGCTGGCCAGGAATAACGTCATCGATCGTCGCCTGTTGCAGCGCCGCAGTAGCAGATGAGGGGCGATCGCTTCCACAAACCTGCTGCTGACCTGAATGCCCGTTCGCCTATTCAGGAAAAGGGTGGCATGCATAGAGACGGTTATGAATAACAGTGAAACTGAGGAAATAACCGATGAAATCATCGGCGAGGCGGTTCTAGCGCTTCTGAAAACGAATCGCCCGATTACCACCCCGACCCTGCTGGTTCGACTTCGGTTAATGCAGGCGACAGAACCAGATCGCCAGCGTAGAAAGATCATCGCTGCCGTGATCGAAGAAATTTGCGCGAAGCTTATCCGTCAGCGGAAGTACGCGCCTTTACAGGTAAAGAAAATCAATGGCCGTTGGGAAACCAGAGGTTCGCTGGCGCCAGACAGCATGCCGTCGGAAGCTAAAAAGATCCACTGATTATCCCAACCATGGTGAATTAAACAGAGTGAGAATGTGATGAGACAGACTATGCATCAGCAACCAGATATTTACGCAAGACTGCAGGACACCGCGCTCTCCGACTATTTCCGTAACGCCGGTGATAAACTGGTTGATGAGTCCGCCGTCATGTCGCTCGCCATCAACAGTATTCTCCAGTCCGAGGGTCACCTGAACAATAAGGCCATTATTTTATGGCTGATTCAGGCGCTGGAAACCACCGATGACGTGGTGACCGCGGACGTGATCCGAAAAACGCTGGAGATTGTCGTTGGCTACACCATGGACGATATCTAACGTCGTCACGCTTCTGGCCCGCCAGGACAACGCCTTCTCCGCAGAGCCTGTCCGCTCTGAGCAAAAAAAACCTCGCTAAGGCGAGGTTTTTTCTTTTACCTGATGGCGGTTCAGTGGGCGTTGACCACCACCCACATCGGCCCCTGCCCAACCGCATAGCGGCCTTTCTCCTGCAGCAGTCCCTGCTCACCGACGATATCGTACACCGCGATATGGTGCGACTTCTGCCCGGCGGCAATGAGATATTTACCGCTGTGATCGAGGTTAAAGCCGCGCGGCTGGGTCTCGGTAGGCTGATAGCCTTCCACCGCCAGCACGCTACCATCTTCCGAAACGCTGAACACCGTGATGATGCTGGCGGTACGATCGCAGGCGTAAAGATGACGGCCATCCGGGGTAATATGAATATCCGCCGCCCAGCGCACGCCGCTAAAATCAGGCGGCATCATATCCAGGGTCTGTACACATTCGATGTTGCCCTTAGGATCTTTCAGCTCCCAGACGTCAATCGAGCTGTTTAGCTCATTGACGCAGTAACCATACTGCTGGTTGGGATGGAATACCATGTGACGCGGACCGGCGCCCTCGACGGTCGTCACTTCCGCGGGCTCCTGTGCCGAAAGGAAACCATCGTCGCTGAGGGTAAACAGGCAAATGCGATCCTGCTTCAGCGCCGGCACCCACAGGGTGCGATTATCCGGGGAGATATTGGCCGAGTGGCAGCCTTCCAGCCCTTCCACCACGGTGATGGTTTCGCACGGCAGGCCATCGTGCAGCGGGGTCACGCTGACACAGCCCTGATTGTAGGAGGCGCTGAAGACAAAGCGGCCATGGTGATCCGTAGAGATATGGGTCGGGCTGCCCGGCAGCGCAGCTTCGCCCGCAAAGGTTAACGCCCCGTTATCCGGCGTGATGCGATAGGCCAGCACGCGAAACTCCGGACGAACGCCAACGTACAGAAATTCCTTGTTGGGGCTGACCACCATCGGCTGGACCTGCCCTGGGGCATCAACCACCTGCACCAGCGTCAGTTTGCCGTCCGCTTCAAGACTCCAGACATGGATTTGTTGGCTTTCCGGGCTGGCGGTATAAACGGTTTGTTTCATGACTACTCCTTCCCTCACTGCACGTGGAATTTTCATTTTCAGGATAACAGCACCCTGAAAATTATAAGACATCCGCCCATGATACTCGCATCGTCCGCCGAATTTCCGCCGGACGGCGGCACAAAGGGCATACAGACATTCACGGCAGATGTGGAAAAATTGGTCCTGACGCCACGGCGGTGTACCATCATGGCCAGGTCACTTTTCAACATCAACCGGAAATAACACATGACAACACGCGTGATTGCCCTGGATTTAGACGGCACCCTGCTTACCAGCAAAAAAACCATTCTGCCCGCTTCGCTGGAGGCGCTGGCCCGCGCCAGAGAGGCAGGCTATCAGGTCATCGTCGTCACCGGACGTCATCACGTCGCTATCCATCCTTTTTATCAGGCACTGGCTCTCGATACACCTGCAATTTGTTGTAATGGCACCTATTTGTATGATTATCACGCAAAAAAGGTTTTGGCCGCCGATCCTATGCCGGTGGAGCAAGCGGTAAGCCTCACTGCCATGCTCGCCAAACAGCAGATCCACGGCCTGGCATATGTGGACGACGCGATGCTTTATGAACACCCCACCGGGCATGTGATCCGCACCCGCAACTGGGCGCAGGCGTTACCGGAAGATCAGCGTCCGGTTTTCGCTCAGGTCGATTCGCTGGCGCAGGCGGTTCGCGAAGTTAACGCGGTATGGAAATTCGCTCTCACCGATGACGACATTCCCCGCCTGCAGCGGTTTGCGCAGCAGGTTGGCGAGACGCTGGGCCTCGAGTGCGAATGGTCGTGGCACGATCAGGTGGATATCGCGCGCGCCGGCAACAGCAAAGGCAAACGCCTGGCGCAATGGGTGGCCGACCAGGGGCTGTCGATGCAGGATGTGGTGGCCTTCGGCGATAACTACAACGATCTTAGCATGCTGGAAGCGGCGGGCACCGGGGTGGCGATGGGCAACGCGGTGGACGAGGTGAAAGCCCGCGCCAACATAGTCATCGGCGACAATGAGTCCACCAGCATCGCCGAGTTTATCTACCGCCAACTGCTGTAATCAGGCGGCGATCGACACGCTTTTGATCTGGGCAAACACCTGCTGACCTGGCGCTATCGCCAGGTCGTCCCGCGCCCATGGGCTAATCCTGGCCCATAGCAGACGGCCACTCACTCTGAGCTGCACTTCAATCTGTCCGTTGACCTCCAGATACTGAACCACCTCGGCGCGCAAGATATTGCGGATGCTGGTCCCGGACGGCTGGGCCAGTGTCAGCGAAACGTCCGACGCCTGAATGCGGATCCGTGCGGTGTCGCCTGCGGGACGTTCGAGCCGGTTGACCCACAGCAACTGGTCCCCCAGCGCCAGGGCCGTCATCGCATACTGCGGGTGCTGCGCGGCGACGGTGGCGCTAAGGATAGTACTCTGCTGCTCCGCCGGCAGCCAGGGGTGCATCACGCTGCTGCTCCAGACCTCCTCCAGCGGACCGAAAGCTTTCACCTTACCGGCCTCCAGCACCAGCACACGATCGGCCAGATGCTGGATCTCATCCAGCGAGTGGCTGACGTAAAGCATCGGAATATGGATCTCCTGCGCCAGCCGCTGCAGGTAGGGCAATAGCTCGCGTTTGCGCGGAATGTCCAGCGAGGCCAGCGGCTCATCCAGCAGCAGCAGCTCCGGCGCGGTCAGCAGGGCGCGGCCGATAGCCACTCGCTGCTTTTCGCCGCCGGATAACCGGCCCGGCAGACGATCCAGCAAGGGCGCAATCCCCAGCAGATCCACCAGCTTATCGAACTGGCTGACCATGGATTTCGCCATCCCATACTGCAGATTGCCGCGCACTTTATAATGGGGAAACAGGCGCGCATCCTGAAAGACATAGCCGATACGGCGCTGCTCCGGCGCCAGGCAGATACGCTGCGCGGTGTCGTTCAGCACCCGGCCATTGAGCACGATCCGCCCCGCCTGGGGTCGGGTCAGGCCGCTGATGGCGTTAATCAACGAGGTTTTGCCAGCGCCGGAGACGCCAAAGACGGCGGTGATCCCGCTGGCGGGCAGAGTTTCACGGATCTGCAGGCAGTGGCTACCGAGGGTCTGGGTAAAGTCCAGCTCCAGCATCATTATCCTCCCATGCGCTGGCGGCTCACGCGGGCCAGCCATTCCGAAATCAGCAGCGAAACCAGCGCCAGACCGATGGCGATGAGGCAGAGGCGGGCCGCCGCCCCCTCCCCGCCCGGGGTTTGAATCAAGGTATACATCGCCGAAGGGAGGGTGCGCGTTTCACCGGGAATATTGGAGACGAACGTGATGGTCGCGCCAAACTCCCCTAACGAGCGGGCGAAGGCCAGCACCGTGCCGACAATAATCCCCGGCAGAGTCAACGGCAACGTAATGGTCAAAAATACCCGCCAGCGGCTGGCCCCGAGGGTTCTCGCCGCTTGCTCCAGTTTGACGTCCACCCCTTCCAGCGCCAGGCGAATGGCGCGCACCATCAGCGGGAAAGACATCACCGCCGCCGCCAGCACCGCCCCGCGCCAGCTAAAAGCAAAGCTGATGCCGAACCAGTCATACAGCCAGCTGCCAATAAACCCGCGCCGCCCCATGGCCACCAGCAGCAGGTACCCCACCACCACCGGAGGCAGCACCAGCGGCAGATGGAGAATACTGTCGAGCAGGGCCTTGCCGGGAAAGGTGCGCCGGACCAGCAGCCAGGAAAAAAAGATGCCAAAGGGCAGGCTCAAGGCCACCGCCAGGGAGGAGACTTTCAGGCTCAGCAGCACCGCCTGCCATTCGGGTTCGCTCAGAAACATCAGCGGGTGGTAAATCCGTAACGTTTAAAGATAGCGGACGCTTCCGGCCCTTTCAGGTAGTCATAGAAGGCGCTCACGGCCGCATTGCGGTGCCCATCGACAATCGCCAGCGGGTACTCGACTTTCTGATGCGAGGCTTCCGGGAAGGTGCCGACCACTTTCACCCCCTTGCTGGCCACGGCATCGGAGCCATAGACAATCCCCAGCGGCGCTTCGTTGCGCTCCACCAGCGCCAGCGCACCGCGCACGTCTTCAGCCGGGGCGAGCTTCGGCGACAACGTCTCCCAGGCACCGAGTTTCTGCAGTGCCTCTTTGGCATAGATACCGGCCGGGACATGCTGTGGATCGCCCACCGCCAGACGGCCTCCTTTCAGCAGGCTGGTCCAGTCGGTTTTCTCATCAATGGTTATCGCCCCCTGCGCACTGGCTTTCGGCGCGACCACTACCAGGCTGTTGCCAAGCAGAGTGGCGCGGGTTGCCGGATCGATGGCCTTTTTATCTGCCGCGTAATCCATCCATTTCTGATCGGCGGAGATAAACAGGTCCGCTGGCGCACCCGCTTCTATCTGCCGCGCCAGCGTCGACGACGAGGCAAACGACGACACGACCTCGACGTTTTTTTCTTTCTTGTACGCCTGGGCAATATCCTGCATCGCGTTGGTTAACGATGCGGCGGCGAAAACGGTCACTTTACCCTCTGCCGCCAGCGCCTGACCCGCGACGCACAGCGTGAGGGATACCCCGACAACCCCGCGTAACCAAGAACCTGCCATCTTACTCTCCTGTCAATGCGTTATGTAGTCGATAATATAACGATATGCGAAGCGTTTTTATAGTGACACAGGACAATAAAACGAAGGGAAATGATACAGGAGGGAAATAGCACAGCGCCCGGTTAAACCGGGCGCCGGGAAATCAGTGATTTTGCTGGCTGCGATCTTTGTGGCCTACGCCGGAGAAGAGGTTGAACACTTCGCCAAGACCGTAAATCAGTCCCAGGATGACCGCCATCACCACCGGTACCATGATGACCGCAAAAACCAGACTTTTCAAAAGCTCTAACATGGTTCACTCCAGATAGTATGATTTCCTGATTGTAACGATTTCAGCCGAAAAAACACGTCCCATTTGTGCGGTGGGTAATGACCAACCGCGCAGAGAGGTTTTGCAAGTGGGCGACTATCGGTCACAATACCCTTTTTTGTCAGGAAACGATTATGCAGGCCGAAATTCTTCTCACCCTTAAGCTACAGCAGCGCCTGTTTGCCGATCCGCGGCGGATCGCCCTGCTCAAACAAATTGACCAGACCGGTTCGATAAGCCAGGGGGCGAAGCATGCGGGTATCAGCTATAAGAGCGCTTGGGATGCCATCAATGAGATGAACCAGCTCAGCGAACATCCGTTGGTGGATCGCGCCACCGGCGGAAAGGGCGGCGGCGGCGCGGTGCTGACCCGCTACGGGCAGCGTCTGATCCAGCTGTACGATCTGCTGGCGCAGATCCAGCAGAAAGCGTTTGATGTACTCAGCGATGACGATGCCCTGCCGCTGGATAGCCTGCTGGCGGCCATCTCGCGCTTTTCCCTGCAGACCAGCGCCCGCAACCAGTGGTTCGGCACCATTACCGGCCGCGATCGCCAGCAGGTGCAGCAGCACGTGGAAGTACTGTTGGCTGACGGAAAAACCCGCCTGAACATCGCCATCACCGCGCAAAGCGCTGAGAAGCTGGGACTCGATGAGGGCCAGGAGGTGCTGGTCCTGCTCAAAGCGCCATGGGTCGGCATCACCCTCGATCCCGCAGCAGCCCGCCAGGCCGATAACCAGCTGTCGGGACGTATCAGTCATATCGAATGCGGGTCCGGCCAGTGCGAAGTACTGATGACCCTGGCGGACGGTCAAACCCTGTGCGCCACCCTGCCACAGGCGCAGGCCGCTGGCCTGGCGGAAGGAACGGAGGCGATCGCTTACTTCAATGCCGATCGCATCATTCTCGCGACGTTATGCTGACCCCATTGACATTACGCGCCTGAAGTCGTATCCCTGATGCACATCGCTGCAAAAAATGGGATACATCATGTCATCATTGCAAATTTCGCAAGGCACGTTTCGCCTGAGCGATACAAAGACCTTAAAAATAGACCACCTGAGCGTGGCGGCGGGTGAAAGCTGGGCGTTCGTCGGCAGCAACGGCAGCGGCAAATCCGCCCTCGCGCGAGCCCTGGCCGGCGACCTGCCCCTGCTCAGCGGCCAGCGCGAAAGCCATTTCTCCCGCGTGACCCGCCTCTCCTTCGAACAGTTGCAGAAGCTGGTCAGCGACGAGTGGCAGCGCAATAACACCGACCTGCTCAGCCCAGGCGAAGAAGACACCGGCCGCACCACCGCGGAGATTATCCAGGATGAGGTGAAAGATCCTGCCCGCTGCGCGCGCCTGGCCGAACAATTTGGCATCAGCGCCCTGCTGGACCGCCGGTTTAAATACCTGTCGACCGGGGAAACGCGTAAGACCCTGCTGTGTCAGGCCCTGATGACCGATCCGCAACTGCTGATCCTCGATGAACCTTTCGACGGTCTCGACGTCAACTCCCGCCAGCAGCTGGCTGCCCTGCTGGCCGACCTGCACAGCGCTGGCATCACCCTGGTGCTGGTGCTCAACCGCTTCGATGAGATCCCGGAGTTTGTGCAATTCGCCGGCGTGCTGGCTGACTGCACCCTTAGCGAGACCGGCGAGAAGTCTTCCCTGCTGCAGCAGGCGCTGGTCGCCCAGCTGGCGCACAGTGAAAAACTGGACGGCATCACCCTGCCGGAGCCGGATGTCCCACCGGCCCGTCATGCGCTGGCAGACTCGGCGCCGCGTATCGTGCTCAACGACGGCGTGGTCTCCTATAACGATCGCCCGGTCATCAATCACCTCTCATGGACCGTGAATCCGGGCGAACACTGGCAGATCGTCGGTCCCAACGGCGCCGGTAAATCTACGCTGCTGAGCCTGGTCACCGGGGATCATCCGCAGGGCTACAGCAACGATCTCACGCTCTTTGGCCGCCGGCGCGGCAGCGGTGAGACCATCTGGGATATTAAAAAGCATATCGGCTACGTCAGCAGCAGCCTGCATCTGGACTACCGGGTCAGCACCAACGTCCGCAACGTCATCCTGTCGGGCTATTTTGACTCGATCGGCATTTATCAGGCGGTCTCCGACAAGCAACACAAGCTGGTGCAGCAATGGCTGGATATTCTCGGCATCGATAAGCGCACCGCCGACGCGCCGTTTCACAGTCTGTCGTGGGGCCAGCAGCGGCTGGCGCTTATCGTCCGCGCGCTGGTGAAGCATCCAACCCTGCTGATCCTCGATGAACCGCTGCAGGGGCTGGACCCCCTCAACCGCCAGCTGGTGCGCCGCTTTGTCGACGTGTTGATTGGCGAAGGGGCCACACAGCTGCTGTTTGTCTCGCACCATGCGGAAGATGCCCCGGACTGCATTACCCATCGCCTGGCGTTCGTTCCCAGTGGAGACGGTTACACTTATCAGCTCGGCCCCGTGGCCTGACGCCCCCTGCCGGGGATCGAAAGATCCCTGGTATTTTTCAGAAAAATAGCGCCAAACAAACCTAATACATTGAATTAAAATTAAAAATATAAAATTTACGTTATTTACACCCCAAGTGTAAACGATTCCACTAACTTGCCCTATGTCACACTTTTCACTTCTTTGATATGCTATCTTCCTCACAAACGATAAGCCGAATGGAGCGAATCATGAAAGTTCTGGTTACAGGTGGTAGCGGTTACATTGGAAGTCATACCTGCGTTCAACTGCTGCAGCAGGGACACGAGGTGGTGATCCTCGACAATCTCTGCAACAGCAAGCGCAGCGTACTGCCGGTGATTGAACGTCTCGGCGGCAAAGAAGCCACCTTTATTGAAGGCGATATTCGTAACGAAGCGCTGATGACGGAGATCCTCCACGATCACGCCATTGAGGCGGTGATCCACTTCGCCGGGCTGAAAGCCGTCGGGGAGTCCGTCGCCAAGCCGCTGGAATATTACGACAATAACGTCACCGGCACACTGAAATTAGTCTCTGCCATGCGCGCCGCTGGCGTGAAGAACTTTATCTTTAGCTCCTCCGCTACCGTCTACGGCGATCAGCCGAAAATCCCGTATGTCGAAAGCTTCCCGACCGGCACCCCGCAAAGCCCCTACGGCAAAAGCAAGCTGATGGTGGAGCAGATCCTGACCGACCTGCAGAAAGCCCAGCCGGAGTGGAGCATTGCCCTGCTGCGCTACTTCAACCCGGTCGGCGCCCACCCGTCGGGCGACATGGGGGAAGACCCGCAGGGGATCCCGAACAACCTGATGCCCTACATCGCCCAGGTCGCCGTTGGCCGTCGCGAATCGCTGGCCATTTTTGGTAACGACTATCCGACCGAAGATGGTACCGGCGTGCGCGATTACATCCATGTGATGGACCTCGCCGATGGCCACGTCGCGGCCATGGAAAAACTGGCTGACAAAGCCGGGGTGCATATCTACAACCTTGGCGCCGGCGTCGGCAGCAGCGTGCTCGACGTAGTCAATGCTTTCAGCAAGGCCTGCGGCAAACCCATTAACTACCATTTCGCGCCGCGCCGCGATGGCGACCTCCCGGCCTACTGGGCGGATGCTGCCAAGGCCGACCGCGAGCTGAACTGGCGCGTAACGCGCAACCTGGACGAAATGGCGCAGGACACCTGGCACTGGCAGTCCCGTCATCCGCAGGGTTATCCAGACTAAGGAACCTTCATGAGCGTATTTAACCCCGTTGACCATCCACATCGTCGTTATAACCCGTTAACCGGACAGTGGATTCTGGTTTCTCCGCATCGCGCCAAGCGCCCCTGGCAGGGGGCGCAGGAAACGCCGGCAAAACAGACCTTGCCGGCCCACGATCCGGACTGTTTCCTGTGCCCGGGCAACACCCGGGTGACCGGCGACACTAACCCGAATTACACCGGTACCTACGTATTTACCAACGACTTTGCGGCCCTGATGACCGACACCCCGGACGCACCGGAGAGTGACGATCCGCTGATGCGCTGCCAGAGCGCCCGCGGCACCAGTCGGGTGATCTGCTTCTCGCCAGACCACAGCAAAACGCTGCCGGAACTGAGCCTTGAAGCGCTGGAAGACGTGGTTAAAACGTGGCAGGAACAGACCGCGGACCTCGGGAAAAGCTACCCGTGGGTGCAGGTTTTTGAAAACAAAGGGGCAGCGATGGGCTGCTCCAACCCTCACCCGCATGGTCAGGTGTGGGCCAACAGTTTCCTGCCCAATGAAGCGGAACGGGAAGACCGTCTGCAGAAAGAGTATTACGCCGCACAGGGCCAGCCGATGCTGCTGGACTATGTGCAGCGCGAACTGGCCGACGGCAGCCGCACGGTGGTGGACACCGAGCACTGGCTGGCGGTGGTGCCCTACTGGGCCGCCTGGCCGTTCGAAACGCTGCTGTTGCCGAAAGCGCACGTGCAGCGCATAACCGATCTCACCGACGCCCAGCGCAGCGATCTGGCGCTGGCGTTGAAAAAGCTGACCAGCCGTTACGACAACCTGTTCCAATGCTCATTCCCCTACTCCATGGGCTGGCACGGCGCGCCGTTTAACGACGAAGACCATAACCACTGGCAGCTTCATGCCCACTTTTATCCGCCTCTGCTGCGCTCCGCGACGGTCCGCAAGTTTATGGTTGGTTATGAAATGCTGGCCGAAACTCAGCGCGATCTGACCGCCGAGCAAGCTGCCGAACGACTGCGCGCTGTCAGCGACGTCCATTTTAGTGAATCCGGAGTGTAATGATGAGTCTGAAAGAGAAAACCCAAACCCTGTTCGCTGACGCCTTCGGCTACCCGGCCAGCCATGTCATTCAAGCGCCAGGCCGCGTCAACCTGATCGGCGAGCATACCGATTACAACGACGGTTTTGTGCTCCCCTGCGCTATTGACTACCAGACGGTGATCAGCTGTGCGCCGCGCGACGATCGTACCGTGCGGGTGATTGCCGCCGATTACGACAATCAGACCGATGAGTTCTCTCTCGACGCGCCGATTATCAGCCACGACACCCAGCAGTGGTCGAACTATGTCCGCGGCGTGGTAAAGCATCTGCAGCAGCGGAACAGCCACTTTGGCGGCGCGGATCTGGTGATCAGCGGCAATGTACCGCAGGGTGCGGGGTTAAGCTCCTCAGCCTCGCTGGAAGTCGCCGTCGGCACCGTGTTCCAACAGCTGTATCATCTGCCGCTGGATGGCGCGCAAATCGCCCTCAACGGCCAGGAGGCGGAAAACCAGTTCGTCGGCTGCAACTGCGGCATCATGGATCAGCTGATTTCAGCGCTGGGCAAAAAAGACCACGCGCTGCTGATCGACTGCCGTTCGCTGGGCACCAAAGCCGTCTCGATGCCGAAAGGCGTGGCGGTGGTGATCATCAACAGCAACTTTAAGCGCACCCTCGTCGGCAGCGAGTACAACACCCGTCGTGAACAGTGCGAAACCGGCGCGCGCTTCTTCCAGCAGCCCGCCCTGCGCGATGTCACCCTTGAGCAATTTAACGCCGTCGCCCATGAGCTGGATCCGGTCGTCGCGAAGCGCGTACGCCACGTGCTGACGGAGAATGCCCGCACTGTGGAAGCCGCCAGCGCCCTCGAAAAAGGCGACCTGAAGCGGATGGGTGAGCTGATGGCAGAGTCCCACGCCTCGATGCGTGATGATTTCGAGATCACCGTCCCGCAGATCGACACCCTGGTGGAGATCGTTAAGGCCGCGATCGGCGATAAGGGCGGCGTGCGCATGACCGGCGGCGGCTTTGGCGGCTGCGTGGTAGCGTTAATCCCGGAAGATCTGGTCGATACCGTTCAGCAGGCCGTTGCCAACGAGTATGAAGCGAAAACCGGTATTAAAGAGACATTCTATGTCTGCAAACCGTCACAGGGGGCCGGGCAATGCTAACGCAAAACACCGCGCTGGCCCCGGACGGTCAGCCATGGCAGCAGGTGACCCTGCGCAATAAGTCGGGGATGACCGTCACCGTGGCGGACTGGGGCGCGACGCTGCTCAGCGCCGAGGTGCCGCTGGCCGATGGCAGCCTGCGCCGACCGCTGCTGGGCTGCGCAAAGCTGGAAGACTATGCTCGCCAGGCCGCATTTCTTGGCGCCTCGGTAGGCCGCTACGCCAACCGTATCGGCCACAGCCGCTTCCCGCTTGACGGCCAGGTCGTCAACGTCACGCCGTCAAACGACGCGGGCCACCAGCTCCACGGCGGCCCGGAAGGGTTTGATAAGCGCCGCTGGCGCATTGTCCGCGCCGACGAGCAGGAAGTGCTGTTCGCCCTGACCTCGCCCGATGGCGATCAAGGCTTTCCGGGCACCCTGCAGGCCACCGCGCACTATCGTCTGAGCGACGATAACCGCATCGCGATTACCTATCGCGCCACCGTGGACCAACCCTGCCCGGTGAATATGACCAATCACGTCTATTTCAACCTCGACGGTGAGCAGGGCGATGTGCGCCAGCATCAGCTCCAGATCCTCGCCCAGAGGTATCTGCCGGTGGAAAGCGACGGTATCCCGGGTGGCGAACTGAAAGATGTTGCTAACACCAGCTTTGATTTCCGCCAGCCGAAAACCATCGCCGCCGACTTCCTCGCGGATGCCGATCAGCAAAAGGTGAAGGGATACGATCATGCCTTCCTGCTGGATGCCAAAGGCGACGCCAGCCAGCCTGCGGCACAGGTCTGGTCGCAGGATGGCAAGCTGCAGATGACGGTCTATACCTCCGCTCCGGCGCTGCAGTTTTACTCCGGCAACTATCTCGGCGGCACCCCGTCGCAGACGACGGAGCCCTACGCCGACTGGCAGGGACTGGCGCTGGAGAGCGAATTCCTGCCGGATTCGCCGAACCATCCGCAATGGCCGCAGCCGGACTGTGTATTACGTCCGGGCCAGGAGTACGTCAGCCTGACGGAATATCAGTTTATCGCCCGATAATCGCCAGCGCCCTCCATCAGGGGGCGCTGCTTTTCGTCCCCGCCCTCCTCTCTGCCGCCTCTTTTTTCAGCAACCTGCTCTATTTTCCGTCACCAAAGGACAAAAAAATAACCTGTGTATTACAAGCACCTTACACTGCGCCACTATTTTCGCTATGGTTAGGGATAAGCATTGCCGTGCGCCAAATCACGGCAATATAATGAGAATAGTTATCAATCAATAACACATACACCATCACATTCAGCGCACCGTTCGCGGCGCGAGGGATGGCGTGTAGAGAGGAGTGAGAGAATGGCTGTAACTAAGCTGGTACTGGTTCGTCATGGCGAAAGCCAGTGGAACAACGAAAACCGCTTCACCGGTTGGTACGACGTGGATCTGTCCGAGAAAGGCGTTAGCGAAGCGAAAGCAGCGGGTAAACTGCTGAAGGCTGAAGGCTTCAGCTTTGATTTTGCTTATACCTCCGTGCTGAAACGTGCCATCCACACCCTGTG
Organism: Klebsiella sp. KPN54798; assembly: GCF_021184225.1. Taxonomy (NCBI): domain Bacteria; kingdom Pseudomonadati; phylum Pseudomonadota; class Gammaproteobacteria; order Enterobacterales; family Enterobacteriaceae; genus Klebsiella; species Klebsiella sp. KPN54798. Next base: position 3,726,201 of record NZ_CP089234.1, read on the forward strand.
GAACGTGCTGGACGAACTGGATCAGGCCTGGCTGCCGGTTGAGAAATCCTGGAAGCTGAACGAGCGTCATTACGGCGCGCTGCAGGGCCTGAACAAAGCGGAAACCGCTGAGAAATATGGTGACGAGCAGGTTAAACAGTGGCGTCGCGGCTTCGCTGTCACTCCGCCGGAGCTGACCAAAGACGACGAGCGCTACCCGGGCCACGATCCGCGCTATGCAAAACTGACCGACGCCGAACTGCCGACCACTGAAAGCCTGGCGCTGACTATCGACCGCGTCGTGCCTTACTGGAACGAAACCATTCTGCCGCGCCTGAAAAGCGGTGAGCGCGTGATCATCGCCGCTCACGGTAACTCCCTGCGCGCGCTGGTGAAATACCTCGACAACATGGGCGAAGACGAGATCCTCGAACTGAACATCCCGACCGGCGTACCGCTGGTATATGAGTTCGATGAAAACTTCAAGCCGATCAAACATTACTATCTGGGTAACGCGGAAGAGATCGCGGCGAAAGCTGCTGCCGTCGCCAACCAGGGTAAAGCGAAGTAATTTCTCCTGGTGAGAACAAAAAAGCGTGGAAATCTCCACGCTTTTTTTATGACCTGCGCTAGCGCGGAGTAGCTTAGCCGCGGCGGGTTTTCACCGCTTCCGCCAGCTGACGCAGGATCGTTTCGGTATCCTCCCAGCCGATGCAGGCGTCGGTGACGCTCTTGCCGTAGGTCAGCGGTTCACCGCTCTCGAGGCTCTGGTTGCCTTCCACCAGATGGCTTTCAATCATCACGCCCATAATGGCGCGCTCGCCGCCGGCGATCTGCTGGCATACGTCGGCGCCCACTTCCATCTGCTTCTTGAACTGCTTGCTGGAGTTGGCATGGCTGAAGTCGATCATCACCTGGGCCGGAAGACCCGCTTTCGCCAGACCGATTTTCACCTCCGCCACGTGCTTCGCGCTGTAGTTAGGCTCTTTGCCGCCGCGCAAAATAATATGGCAGTCGCCGTTACCGCTGGTATTCACGATGGCGGAGTGGCCCCACTTGGTGACCGACAGGAAACAGTGCGGCGCGCCGGCGGCGTTAATCGCATCGATAGCCACCTTGATGGTGCCATCGGTACCGTTTTTAAAGCCCACCGGGCAGGAGAGTCCGGAGGCGAGCTCACGGTGCACCTGGGATTCGGTGGTTCGCGCGCCAATGGCGCCCCAGCTCATCAGATCGGCGACATACTGCGGGGTGATCATATCGAGGAATTCCCCCGCCGCCGGCAGGCCGCTGTCGTTAATGTCCAGCAGCAGTTTGCGCGCGATGCGCAACCCGTCGTTGATGCGGAAGCTGTTATCCATATGGGGATCGTTGATGAGCCCTTTCCAGCCGACGGTGGTGCGCGGTTTTTCAAAATAGACCCGCATGACGATCTCGAGCTCACCCTTCAGCGCCTCGCGCAGGGTCAGCAGGCGGGCGGCATACTCTTTCGCCGCTGCCGGATCGTGAATAGAACAAGGCCCAATCACCACCAGCAGACGGTCATCGTCGCCTTTGAGGATCTGATGGATCGCTTTGCGAGCATGTGCAACGGTGTTTGCAGCATTTTCGGTAGCAGGGAATTTTTCCAGGAGCGCAACGGGAGGTAATAATTCGTTGATCTCTTTAATGCGTAAATCGTCGTTCTGATAATTCATCTTCTTTCCAGCGTTGCCATACTTATTCAATGAAATGCAATCCCTCCAATCTATCTCTTCGCTGAAATAGTGTAAACGTGATTTTACAGTAGTGATGGAATAATCCTGGAAATAGGCAAAAATACGCCATAAAGTAGCGAAACCAGGCTCATGAACTACAATATTTAACTGTTAAAGCTAATTAAGTCTTACGTTTCAGGATTATATAGTGACACTGCGATCGTCTGCGGAGTCTTAAACCATAGCGAGTCAGATCCCTGGCACACTCACCGCGGGAAGCGCATTTCCCCTTCCCGGCTTAACAGGAGTATCCGATGAATATGAAAAAACTGACGACCCTTTTGCTCACCGCCACCTTAGGTCTTGCCAGCGGCGCGGCCCTGGCGGCAGACACCGGCGCCCAGTCCAATAATGGCCAGGCCAACTCTTCCGCGGATGCCGGTCAGGTGGCGCCGGATGCCCGTGAGAACGTGGCGCCGAACAACGTGGACAATAGTCAGATCAACTCTGGCTCTGGGGGCACCACGGGCTCGACGATGACCCAGGATAATATGTCGAGCAATGAGGTACATAAAAACTCGATGTGTAAAGACGGCCGCTGTCCGGACACCGGTAAAAAACTGGACAACGGTGGCAATACGACCCAAGACAACAGCAAAACCGACGGCACCACCCAGTAACACATGAGGTGGGCAGATCGAAGAAAAGGCGAGCCGGTCTCGCCTTTTCTTCGTTTTTTATCGCTCTCTGTTTATGATGTCATAGCGTAATAATGATAACTATTAAGGGACGACACTATGGCGCACTCGCATTCGCACTCCTCTGTCCAGGCTCCGGATAACAGCAACGCCCGCCGGCTGCTATGGGCGTTTATCGTCACCGCCGGCTTTATGCTGATTGAAGCCGTCGGCGGCGCGATCTCCGGCTCGCTGGCCCTGCTGGCGGATGCCGGCCATATGCTCACCGACTCCGCCGCTCTGCTGTTTGCGCTGCTGGCGGTTCGCTTCGCCAGCCGCCCACCAAATGCCCGCCATACCTTTGGCTGGTTGCGTTTAACCACCCTGGCGGCGTTTCTCAATGCTATTGCTCTGGTGGTGATCACCATGCTGATTGTCTGGGAGGCGATTCAGCGCTTCCAGCATCCGCAACCGGTAGCCGGCGTGACGATGATGGTCATTGCAGTCGCCGGTCTGCTGGCCAACGTGCTGGCGTTTTGGATCCTACATCGGGGTAGCGAGGAGCGGAATCTTAACGTACGCGCCGCAGCGCTACACGTGCTTGGCGACCTGCTGGGCTCGGTCGGCGCGATCGTGGCGGCCGTGGTGATCCTCACCACCGGCTGGACGCCTGTCGACCCGATTCTTTCCGTGCTGGTTTCCTGCCTGGTATTACGTAGTGCCTGGCGATTACTGAAAGAGAGTCTGAATGAATTGCTGGAAGGCGCGCCGCGTTCGCTGGATGTGGCGGCCCTGCAGCGGGATATCCGTCGCTCTATCCCGGAGGTACGCGATGTTCACCACGTCCACGTCTGGCTGGTGGGGGAAAAACCGGTGATGACGCTCCATGTACAGGTCGTTCCACCGCACGATCATGACGCGTTACTCAACCGCATCCTGCATTTCCTGGAACATAAATATGAAATTGCGCATGCCACGGTGCAGATGGAGTACCAGCCCTGCAGCGGCCCGGAGTGCCATCTCAACACGATGCACGCCGGGCACGATCATCACCACCACCATTAGCCAGAAAACGCGTGAGAACCTCGCTCACGCGCGCTATTTATCCACATCCGGCTGCCGTTCAACGCAATGAACGTCAGCAAGAGGTATTCCAGCGACATGGCATAGACGCCCTGACGGGCAAAAATCACCACGCTTATCACGTTGACGATCACCCACAGCAGCCAGTTTTCAACATACTTGCGGGTCATTAAGATCATCGCCACCACCGACAGCACCGTCATACAGGAGTCCCAGAACGGGAAAGCATCCGGCTGCAGTTCCGGCATAGTGACCTGCAAACCGAGCGCTTGCATCAGGCTGACCGCAATCCGCGTCAGGAAAGCAAAGAACGGGTTGATAAACAGGGTCAGCAAGCCGATCGCTACCACGCAGGCCGCCAGCCAGCCCAGCGCTTTGCTGCGCGGCAGCCAGCGGATCTGCAGCTCAGCCTCATGGTTGCTGCTTTGTCGCGACCATGCATACCAGCCGTAAACGTTAGCGGCAAAAAAGAACAGCTGCAGCAGCAGGCTGGCGTAAAGCTGGATCTGAAAGAAGATGATGGCGAACAGCGTGACGTTGACCAGCCCGAAAGCATAGTTACTGATCTTCTCCAGGCTCGCCAGCCAGATACACAACAGCCCGGCAATCGTCCCCACGGCCTCTATCCAGGAGAGATCGTACCCCCCAGCGCCGATGGGTATATGTACTAAAATATTCTGCGTGCTAAAAAAATCCATTTCCTCCCCTCAGCGTCTGGCGACGCGACAATAGGTTATCCCCGTAGTGTAGCCGCAAAATCCAGCATCCGGTTAAGGGGAATTAATGCGCCGGTTCGCAGCGCTTCGTCGACATGGATTTCATGTTCAGCGCCGCCCTGCTCGAGACCCTCGGCAATGGCTTTCAGGCCATTCATCGCCATCCACGGACAATGCGCGCAGCTGCGGCAGGTCGCCCCTTCGCCGGCGGTGGGCGCTTCCAGCAGCGTTTTCTCCGGCACCGCCTGCTGCATTTTATAGAAAATACCGCGATCGGTGGCCACGATCAGCTGGCGCTGGGGCAGGCTTTTCGCCGCCGCAATCAGCTGGCTGGTGGAGCCTACGGCATCGGCCATCTCAACGATCGCCTGCGGCGACTCGGGATGGACCAGCACGGCGGCTTCGGGATGCAGAGCCTTCATCCGCATCAACGCCTGGGTTTTAAACTCGTCGTGCACGATGCACGCCCCCTGCCAGCACAGCACGTCTGCGCCGGTCTGACGCTGAACGTAGCGCCCAAGGTGGCGGTCCGGCGCCCAGAGGATCTTTTGACCAAGACTATCCAGATGGTCAATGAGTTCCACGGCGATGCTGGAGGTCACCACCCAGTCGGCGCGGGCCTTCACCGCGGCGGACGTATTGGCATAGACCACGACGGTGCGGTCAGGATGGGCGTCGCAAAAGGCGTTGAATTCCTCAATCGGACAGCCCAGATCCAATGAACACTCGGCGTTCAGGGTCGGCATCAAAATGGTCTTTTCCGGGCTGAGGATTTTGGCGGTTTCCCCCATAAAACGCACCCCGGCGACCAGCAGCGTGGAGGCCGAATGGCGGGCGCCAAAGCGCGCCATCTCCAGCGAGTCGGCGATACAGCCGCCGGTCTCTTCCGCCAGCTGTTGAATTTCAGGATCGGTGTAGTAATGCGCCACCATCACGGCATCGCGCTCGCGCAGCAGGCGCTTGATTTTTTCGCGGTAAAACTGCTTTTCGTCGACGGTCAGCGGCTGCGGTTTAGCAGGGAAAGGATAAATCGCCGTTTCAGGATCAAACATTACGCTCATCATGCAATCTCGTTTTACTGGCTTAACTCTACAACCGTCAGTATGGCCTGTCAGCGGCTTAACACGGTCATGGTGTTTTATATGCTAAACAAGATAGCCGATTACGAGCTAAAAGTCGTGATGAATTTTGTACATCAGACCCTTTTCCCGGGGACGGTGCTGCGCATCTGCCCGAACGACCGGTTCGTACCCTGTGCAGGCACGGTAAGCGCAGCGTGACCGTGGGAAAATGATGAATTAAGAAATTATTAACATTGATGAGTGGCAGGGAAAATGCAGATAGCAAAAAGGCGCCTTTAGGGCGCCTTTTTACATTGGTGGGTCGTGCAGGATGACTCGGCTTCGCCTCGCCCGGCGGGCCGTCGCCGCAAGCGGCTCCGTTGTCTCACTACGTTCGACCCGAACCTGCTGCAGAGAAACTCGTCTCATCCTGAGACTCGCCCTGCGGGCCAACGCTGCCGCGTTGTTCAAAATTGTTCCCGACAATTTTGTCGAATCGTTGAGTTCTGCGCATAGCAAAAAGGCGCCTTTAGGGCGCCTTTTTACATTGGTGGGTCGTGCAGGATTCGAACCTGCGACCAATTGATTAAAAGTCAACTGCTCTACCAACTGAGCTAACGACCCCTTGCGGGATTTTACTGCTGTCATCATTCAGGATGGTGGGTCGTGCAGGATGCACTCGGCTTCGCCTCGCCCTTCGGGCCGTTGCTGTCGCAACGTTATCCTTCACGTTCAGCATCTGAGTTAAATGCTGAAATTGGTGGGTCGTGCAGGATTCGAACCTGCGACCAATTGATTAAAAGTCAACTGCTCTACCAACTGAGCTAACGACCCGCTCTGGTACTACCTGAATAACTTCACTCGACACCAATTCAGAAATTGGTAGGTCGTGCAGGATGACTCGGCTTTGCCTCGCCCTTCGGGCCGTTGCTGACGCAACGTTATCCTTCACGTTCAGCATCTGAGTTAAATGCTGAAATTGGTGGGTCGTGCAGGATTCGAACCTGCGACCAATTGATTAAAAGTCAACTGCTCTACCAACTGAGCTAACGACCCGAGTGGTGGGTGATGACGGGATCGAACCGCCGACCCCCTCCTTGTAAGGGAGGTGCTCTCCCAGCTGAGCTAATCACCCGAAACTGCGCTGGATACTACCGATACTGCGTCCACCTACCCCATCATAAAAATGATTGGAGTGCAGGATGACTCGCTTCGCTTGCCCTTCGGGCCGTAGCTGAAGCAACGTTATCCTTCACGTTTAACACCGACGTTCGATGTTAAAGATGGTGGGTCGTGCAGGATTCGAACCTGCGACCAATTGATTAAAAGTCAACTGCTCTACCAACTGAGCTAACGACCCGGTGGTGGGTGATGACGGGATCGAACCGCCGACCCCCTCCTTGTAAGGGAGGTGCTCTCCCAGCTGAGCTAATCACCCGATACTACGCTGGATACTACTAAGCGGTGGGTCGTGCAGGATGACTCGGCTTTGCCTCGCCCTACGGGCCGTTGCTGACGCAACGTTATCCTTCACGTTTTACTATCGCGTTCCACCAGAACGATTGGTGGGTCGTGCAGGATTCGAACCTGCGACCAATTGATTAAAAGTCAACTGCTCTACCAACTGAGCTAACGACCCACTCTGGCATTGCTTTGGGCTTGTTTGATATCCCTTGGCAACGGCGGCATATATTACTGATTTCAGAATTCAGCGCAACTAAAATTTCGATAAAGATCACTTAACTGCTGGCGATTCAGGCGACAAGACCAGAAATAACGCGATTTCTGGTCATGCCGTAATCAACCAAGAGCATTAAGTCGTTTTTGCGCTTGTTTCGCACCGTCGGTGCCGGGGAATTTGTTGATCACCTGCTGGTAAACCGCTTTCGCTTTCGCGGTATCACCTTTGTCCTGCATGATCACGCCGACTTTAAACATCGCGTCAGGCGCTTTTGGCGATTTCGGGTAGTTCTTCACCACCGAAGCGAAGTAAAACGCCGCGTCGTCTTTTCTCCCCTTATTGTAGTTCAACTGCCCGAGCCAGTAGTTAGCGTTTGGCTGGTAGGTTGAATCCGGGTACTTTTTGACGAAGTTTTGAAACGCCACCATCGCGTCATCCTGGCGTGAGGCATCCTTCACCAGGGCAATAGCGGCATTATAATCGGTGTTCGCATCGCCGGTCATCGCCGGGGCGCCTGAGGTGGCCGCTGGCGCTGCGCTGGTGGCAGCCGCGCTCTGATCGCCAGAAGACGACGGAGCCTGCGCACCTGATGCTGCGCCGCCACCGCTGCTCAGACTATCTATCTGCAGCAGAATCTGTTTCTGGCGCTCAACGATCTGATTCAGCTGGTACTGGTTCTCCTGGATCTGCCCGCGGAGAGAATCAATGTCAGTCTGGTTATCAGAGAGTTGTTGCTGGAGTTGGGTTAAAAGCTGGCTGTGAGCATTGGAAATACGCTCGAGTTGAGTGACGCGGTCTTCGACCGAGCCTGAGCCGACACTACTGATTGGCGCCTGAGCAAAAGCGGCCCAGGGGGCCGCTATGCCAACCAGTAACGACAGACTCAATAAATGATGTCTGAAGTTACTGCTCATGCAATTCTCTTAGTAAACCAGTACGGCGCGACGGTTTTTGGCATATGCCGCTTCGTCATGACCCAGTACTGCTGGTTTTTCTTTACCGTAAGAAACGATGGAGATCTGATCGGCAGAAACACCTTTGCCCTGCAGATACATCTTAACGGCGTTAGCACGACGCTCACCCAGAGCGATGTTGTATTCCGGCGTACCGCGCTCATCCGCGTGACCTTCTACAGTCACTTTGTAGGACGGGTTGCTGCGCAGGAAGTTAGCGTGCGCGTCCAGCATAGCAGCGAAGTCAGAACGGATATCGTACTTGTCGAGATCGAAGTAAACGATGTTGTTCTGCTGCAGCTGCTGCATCTGCAGACGAGCTTGCTCTTCAGAAGACATGTTGCCGCCGTTACCGTTAGCGTCCATACCAGTGCCGGCACCCAGCATGCCTTCACCGCTCTGGTCGTTGCTGGCGTTCTTGTTAGAAGAACATGCCGCGATTGCCATAACCGGCAGAGCGATCATCAGCCCTTTCAGCACTTTGTTCAGTTGCATTTCTTTGATTCCTTTAATAATCAATTATTTATTATCACAGATACGGCGACCAGGCAGGCGATTTTACCTGTCCATCAGTTGCCGGAAGACGCGCTTTGAAACGCCCATCTGTAGAAACCAGATTCAGCACGGATCCCATCCCCTGAGAAGAGCTGTAGATTACCATAGTGCCGTTAGGTGCCAGACTTGGCGTTTCGTCTAAAAACGTTGATGACAGAACCTGTACACCACCCGTTTCCAGATCTTGTTTGGCAATGTGCTGCTGACCGCCGGCCGAGCTGACCATTACCATGGTTTTACCATCCGCGCTCACGTCGGCGTCCTGGTTCTGAGAACCTTCCCAGGTGATACGCTGCGGCGTGCCGCCATTAATGTTGACTTTATATACCTGCGGACGACCTGCCTGGTCAGAAGTGAAGGCCAGATTCTGGCTGTCCGGGAACCAGCTTGGTTCGGTGTTGTTGCTGCGACCGTTGGTCACCTGACGAATCTGACCCGATCCCAGATCCATTACGTACAGGTTCAGGCTACCGGTTTTCGACAGCGCGAACGCCAGTTTAGAACCATCCGGTGAGAACGCCGGGGCGCCGTTGTGCTGCGGGAAGGAGGCGATCTGACGCACAGAGGCGTTCGCCAGGGTCTGAACCACCAGCGCAGAACGACCGCTTTCAAAGGTAACGTAGGCCAGTTTAGAACCGTCCGGAGACCAGGCCGGGGACATCAGCGGCTGGGAGGAACGGTGAACCAGGAACTGGTTGTAACCATCGTAGTCGGACACGCGCAGTTCGTAAGGGTACTGGCCGCCGTTTTTCTGCACCACGTAGGCGATACGGGTACGGAAGGCGCCCTTGATGCCGGTCAGCTTCTCAAATACCGCGTCGCTGGCCGCGTGCGCCGCATAGCGCAGGTACTGCTTAGTGACTTTAAAAGAACCTTGCGCCAGCGTTGTGCCCGGCGCTCCGCCGGTGTCCACCAGTTGATACGCAACCTGATAAGAACCATCCGGATTTTGCGTGACCTGGCCGACGACTACGGCGTCAATACCCAGCGCAGACCAGGCAGCAGGCTGCACTTCCTGGGCACTGGTCGGCTGCTGCGGCAGACGAGAGCGATCCAGCGGATTGAATTTACCGCTGTTGCGCAGGTCAGCTGCCACGATACCACCGACATCTTCCGGCGCAGCGCCCTGGCCGGCCCACTGGAACGGTACCACGCCGATAGGGCGCGCCGAGTCCACCCCCTGGGTGATCTCGATACGTACTTCTGCGTGCAGCACCGCCGCCCACAGCATTAAAAAACCAAATGCTACTCGTAATGCCTGCTTCATCATATCTCCCTTATCCGGGCGGAAAGCCCACGATAATTTAGCAGAATGTTAACAAACTCAAATATACAAAACTACCAAAACCCTGTGACTACCATAGATTGTTTTTCCCCGTTTGCACGGGGAAAAATGTCACTGAGGTTTGAAGTCCAGTGGCGCATTTTTGAAGACTTCATATACTGCCTGGCTAGGTGGTTTCGGAAACTTAGCCTGTCGGGCTGCGGCAAGAGCGGCCTGGCACAGAGCAGGATCACCACCTTCGGACTGTATATTTAACAACAGGCCGTCAGGAGCAAGTTTGATACGCAAGGTACATGTTTTGCCCGCATAGGACGATGCGTCATAAAACTTACTTTCAATCGCCGATTTTATCTGTCCGGCATAGTTGTTGATATCAGCCCCTGAGGCACTGTTTTTAGTATTACCACTCCCGGCAGCGGAGGCATTGTTTCCTTTGGCCCCACCGCCTGTTTTAGGCGCATTCTTACCAGAACTCAGATCGCCGAGCAGGTTGTCAACGCCGTCCGCTTCTTTCGCAGCCGCCGCTTTCTTCGCCGCCGCGGCTTTTGCTGCTGCCGCTTTGGCCGCTTTATCAGCTGCAGCCTTCTCTGCTGCAGCCGCTTTCGCTGCCGCCGCTTTTTCAGCGGCTGCGGCTTTCTCGGCGGCGGCCTTCTCAGCGGCCGCTTTTTGCGCGGCGGCTTTCTCAGCGGCTTTTTCGGCAGCCGCTTTTTCAGCTGCCGCCTGCTTAGCCGCTTCCTGCTGGGCTTTTTTCTCCGCTTCCTGTTGCGCTTTCTTCGCAGCCGCCGCTTCCGCTTTCTTCTGCGCCTCGGCCGCAGCTTTCGCCGCTTCAGCTTCCGCCTGTTTCTTCGCCTCGGCAGCGGCTTTCGCTGCAGCGGCTTCGGCCTGCTTTTTCGCGTCAGCAGCCGCCTTGGCCGCCGCCTGTTCTGCCGCTTTCGCCTGGGCATCCGCCTTCGCTTTCGCCTCGGCGGCCGCTTTGGCAGCGGCTTCCTGCGCTTCTTTTGCCTGTGCGTCCGCTTTGGCTTTTGCCGCCGCGGCGGCCTTGGCAGCCGCTTCTTCAGCCTGCTTCTGCTGCTCCTTCGCTTCTTTCGCCGCTTCCTGCGCCTGCAGCCGCTCCTGTTCGAGCTGTTTCAGCCGTTCCTGTTCCGCCGCCTGTTTCTCACGTAACTCTTCCGCCTGCTGCTGCGCCTGTTTTTCACGCTGTTCAGCGGCGCGACGTGCGCTGGCCTGCTGCTGTTGCTGACGGTTATAGTTATTTACCACCGCCCCCGGATCGACCATGACGGCATCAATCGACGATCCGCCGCCGCCGCCGGCAGAGGCATCCAGATGCTCGTCAAACGAACTCCAGATCAGCAGCGCGATCAGAATGATGTGCAGCGCGACTGAAATGATGATCGCTCGTTTAAGCTTGTCGTTTTGTTCGGTTGCCTTTGACACTATCGGTTCCCAAAAACTGTTCGCCTGTATCCGCGATGCGCACCGACGGCGAGCGATACCCGCCACCGGACGCCGCGCGGACGCACCTACCTGAAGCGATTAAATAGGTTTGGTCATCAAGCCGACCGATTTAACCCCTGCACTATGCAACAGGTTCAGCGCTTTAATAATTTCATCGTAAGGGACGTCTTTCGCACCGCCGATCAGGAATACCGTTTTTTCATTGGCTTCAAGACGACGCTTCGCTTCGGCAATTACCTGCTCCGGCGGCAGCTGGGACAGCGTCTCCTGCCCCACCTTCACGCTGTACTGCCCTACCCCGGAGACTTCCACAATCACCGGCGGATCGTCATTGCTTTTCACCGCTTGCGATTCCGTGGCGTCCGGCAGATCGACTTCCACGCTCTGCGTAATGATCGGCGCCGTTGCCATAAAGATCAGCAGCAGCACCAGCAGGACATCCAGCAGCGGAACGATGTTGATCTCGGACTTCAGTTCGCGACGTCCGCGTCCACGTGCTCTGGCCATGGCTTACCCCTTATTGCTTTCGCTGGTGGTAAAGGCCTGACGGTGCAGAATAGCGGTGAACTCTTCCATAAAGTTGTCGTAATTCAGTTCAAGCTTGTTCACGCGCTGGTTCAGGCGGTTATACGCCATGACCGCCGGGATCGCGGCGAACAGACCAATCGCGGTGGCGATCAGCGCTTCGGCGATACCTGGCGCCACCATCTGCAGGGTGGCCTGCTTCACCGCGCCAAGGGCGATAAAGGCGTGCATAATCCCCCAGACGGTACCGAACAGACCGATATACGGGCTGATCGAGCCTACGGTGCCGAGGAACGGAATATGGGTCTCCAGCGTTTCCAGTTCGCGGTTCATCGAAATACGCATCGCGCGCGATGCCCTTCGACAATCGCTTCCGGCGCATGGCTGTTAGCCCGATGCAGGCGTGCAAACTCTTTGAAACCGCTGTAGAAGATTTGTTCCGAACCGGTCAGGTTATCGCGACGCCCCTGGCTCTCCTGGTACAGACGAGAGAGCTCGATCCCGGACCAGAATTTGTCCTCGAACGCTTCAGCTTCACGCGCGGCCGAGTTAAGGATACGCGTTCTCTGAATAATGATAGCCCAGGAAGCGATAGAAAAACCAATCAAAATCAACATGATAAGTTTTACCAGAAGGCTCGCCTTCAGGAACAAATCAAGGATATTCATGTCAGTCACTGCTTAAACTCCGCGACAATAGACTTGGGAAGCGCACGTGGCTTCATTAAGAGTGGATCAACGCACACAATGAGAACCTCAGCTTCGTTTAACACTGTATTCTCGGCGTTGACGATTCGCTGCGTGAAAACCAAAGAGGTGCCGCGCATCGAGGTAATTTCCGTCTGGACTTCGAGCATGTCGTCGAGCCTGGCGGGGGCAAAATACTCCAGCGTCATTTTGCGAACCACGAAGGCAACGCGTTCAGCCAACAGCACCTGTTGACTAAAGTGATGGTGGCGCAGCATCTCTGTGCGTGCTCTTTCATAAAAAGCGACGTAACTGGCGTGGTAAACCACACCACCGGCATCGGTATCTTCGTAGTAGACCCGAACCGGCCATCGAAACAGCGTTGTATTCACTTTACATCCCGGTAATGCAAAAAAAGGTTAGAGCTTTCAAACTTCGCTACTATACGCGCGGGAAAGGTGGTTTGGAATGGGGGAAAGTAAACGGGGCGTAAATTTTTATGGGCTTATGCAAGCCCATAGCATTAACAGAGATCTCTTATTCAAAAGAAGAAAAAGAAGAGACCTAAAGCGAGCACGATATCAGCGATAAGCGGACAAAAAATCCCCTGCCAGTGAACGGCACGCGGGCGAAAGCCCACGCCGTGAATAACGCCGCTGCAAACCGCCCACATCAGCAAGAAACCATGCCAGATTTCCAGCTCGCTGGTCTTCGCCGCAAAGCGCGACGGATCCCAGAAAATGCAGCCAGCCAGCAGCAGCGCCATCAATAAGGAAAGCGCCCGGAGCGGGCGCTTGTCCATTATCGCGTACAGAGTAGCGATAAATTTCATCAGATTTCTTCTTTCTTCCCGGCTTTGGTGGCTTCCACGTGCTCAAGCGCCAGCGCGGTAATGACCCCAAAAGCACAGGCAAGAAGCGTTCCCAAAATCCATGCGAAGTACCACATATATAGCTCCTTACCTTAGTACAGCGAGTGGGTATTCTTTTCGATGTCTTCGCGCGTGATGCGGCCAAACATCTTCCAGTAACACCAGCTGGTGTAGGCCAGAATGATCGGCACGAAAACAATCGCCACGTAGGTCATCAGGTTCAGCGTCCGCTGACTGGAGGTCGCGTCCCACATTGTCAGGCTGGCGTTCAGCATGGTGCTGGACGGCATGATGAACGGGAACATCGCGATACCGGCAGTCAGAATGATGCAGGCCAGGGTCAGCGAGGAGAACAGGAATGCCCAGGCGCCTTTATCCGCTTTGGTCGAAACGACGGTTAGCAGCGGCAACACCACGCCCAGGGCAGGCACCGCCCACAGCGCTGGCATATTGTTAAAGTTCACCATCCACGCGCCAGCTTCCCGCACCACTTCCTTGGTCAGCGGGTTAGACGGGCCGGTATGGTCAATCACCGATTTCACCACATAGCCGTCGATGCCGTAGTAGACCCACACGCCCGCCAGCGCGAAGCAGACCAGCGTCACCAGCGCCGCCACCATGGAAACGGTGCGAGTACGCAGGTGCAGTTCGCCTACGGTACGCATCTGCAGGTAGGTGGCGCCCTGAGTCAGGATCATCGCCACGCTGACGATACCGGCCAGCAGACCAAACGGGTTCAGCAACTGGAAGAAGTTACCGGTATAGAACAGACGCAGGTATTCATCGACGTGGAACGGCACGCCCTGCAGCAGGTTGCCAAAGGCCACGCCAATCACCAGCGGCGGCACGAAGCTACCGATGAAGATACCCCAGTCCCACATGTTGCGCCAGCGGGTGTCCTCGATCTTAGAACGGTAGTCAAAACCGACCGGACGGAAGAACAGCGAGGCCAGCACCAGAATCATCGCCACATAGAAGCCAGAGAACGCCGCGGCGTAAACCATCGGCCAGGCAGCGAACAGCGCGCCGCCGGCGGTGATCAGCCACACCTGGTTACCGTCCCAGTGCGGGGCGATGGCGTTGATCATAATCCGACGCTCGGTGTCGTTGCGGCCGAGGAAGCGGGTGAGCATGCCCACCCCCATGTCGAACCCGTCGGCGACGGCAAAACCAATCAGCAGAATGCCAATCAGCAGCCACCAGATAAAACGCAATACTTCATAATCGATCATTTGACGACTCCTGTCTTAGCGTGCCGACTGAATAGCCGCAGAGGACTGTTCAAAGTGATAGCGGCCGGTTTTCAGGCTGCTAGGTCCTTTGCGGGCAAACTTGAACATCAGGAACAGTTCAGCCACCAGGAACAGCGTGTACAGACCGCAGATCAGCAACATTGAAAAGATCAGATCGCCCGCGGTTAATGATGAGTTAGCCACCGCCGTCGGCAGGACCTCACCAATCGCCCACGGCTGACGGCCGTATTCGGCAACAAACCAGCCCGACTCCACGGCAATCCACGGCAGCGGCAGGCCGTAGAATGCGGCGCGCAGCAGCCATTTTTTCTCGCCGATGCGGTTACGGATCACGCTCCAGAAGGAGGCGCCTATAATCAGCAGCATCAGGATGCCGCACGCCACCATGATACGGAAGGCGAAGTACAGCGGTGCGACGCTTGGAATGGAGTCTTTGGTCGCTTTGGCGATCTGCTCTTCCGTGGCGTCAGCGACGTTCGGGGTATAGCGCTTCAACAGCAGGCCATAACCGAGGTCCTTCTTCACGTTATTGAACTGGTCACGCACGGCCTGATCGGTTGAACCGGCGCGCAGCTGTTCCAGCAGCGCGTAGGCTTTCATGCCGTTACGGATACGCTCTTCGTGCTGAACCATCAGATCCTTGAGGCCGATAACCGGCTTGTCCACCGAGCGGGTAGCAATGATGCCCAGCGCGTAGGGGATCTGGATCGCAAAGTGGTTGGTCTGCGCATTCTGATCGGGAATACCAAACAGGGTGAAGGCCGCCGGCGCAGGCTGGGTTTCCCACTCTGCTTCGATAGCCGCCAGTTTGGTTTTCTGCACGTCACCCATTTCGTAACCGGATTCGTCACCCAGCACAATAACGGAGAGGATCGCCGCCATACCGAAGCTGGCTGCGATGGCAAAGGAGCGCTTGGCAAAGGCGAAGTCGCGACCTTTCAGCATGTACCAGGAGCTAATCGCCAGGATGAACATCGCGCCGGTGACATAGCCCGACGCCACAGTGTGAACGAATTTCACCTGGGCGACCGGGTTGAGCACCAGTTCAGAGAAGCTGACCATCTCCATACGCATGGTTTCGAAGTTGAAGTCCGATGCGATAGGGTTCTGCATCCAGCCGTTGGCGACAAGGATCCACAGCGCGGAGAGGTTGGAACCCAGCGCAACCAGCCAGGTGACGGCCATGTGCTGAACTTTGCCCAGACGATCCCAACCGAAGAAGAACAGACCTACAAAGGTGGATTCGAGGAAGAAGGCCATCAGACCTTCAATGGCCAGCGGCGCACCAAAGATATCGCCCACGTAGTGTGAGTAATACGACCAGTTAGTCCCGAACTGGAACTCCATGGTCAGACCGGTCGCCACACCCAGCGCGAAGTTGATACCAAACAACTTGCCCCAGAATTTGGTCATATCTTTATAAATCTGTTTGCCGGAAAGGACGTAGACCGTTTCCATGATGGCCAGCAGGAACGCCATACCGAGCGTTAGCGGCACAAACAGGAAGTGGTACATCGCGGTCAAGGCAAACTGTAAGCGCGACAGTTCGACTATATCTAACATCATGACTCCTTGCTCATCGCATGAAGACTCCGAAAATGAACCGAGAAGCTCTGGCTCATACGCATGCCCCAATACAAATTTATTTGTCGCCCGTCCACAGCAGGTTTCAATCGAAGGTAAAACCATGCCAGGGTAAGGTTACAAATACGTTAACGAAAAACCCAATTGATTCCCCAATATATTACGCCGCAATAACCTTACAATAAATATGTTTTTATTGTTCCAGTTTTACATTTTTCGACGGTGATCAATATATAGTGAAGATGGCTGAATTCAGCCAATTTGACTTGAGACAATTTAACGTTTTTTGAGGGATTTTTCCAAGGATTAAGTATTGATATAAATCAATTTTTACTCTATGTGTTAATTATGTAGCCCAATAAAGAATATTGGTGAACTTAATGTTAATTAAGTGTTTAAACTATGGCTTTTCCAGTTACTAAAAAGAGAGATATGAGAATCATAGGTAATATTATTTAACGTCGTGGAAAAAAAACAAAAAAAAGGAACCGATCCGAATAATGTTAGACCGCTCACAGTATTTTATCTTCTTCCTTATCCCCTGCCCCACGCTTTTTCGCTGCCGCTTTTGTTTCCCTACGGTACAGCCGGGGTATATTTTTTTAGCCACTACAGCGCATCGAAAATACTTATTAAATAATAATTTAAATCAATATGATAGATAGGGCTTTTCGCAGAAAATCAATTCGTTGTTGGCGCTGCGGTTCTGACGAGACGGGATAACGGTCACAAAAAAGGCCACCTGACGGTGGCCAACCATGTCGAAATCGGACAGATTTCTGCTTGCGGACAAGCAGAGAGGGTTTACTTGATAATAGCTTTCAGCGCTTCGCCGATGTCGGCCAGGCTGCGAACAGTTTTCACACCCGCCGCTTCCAGCGCTGCGAATTTCTCATCCGCTGTACCTTTACCGCCGGCGATGATAGCGCCCGCGTGGCCCATACGCTTGCCTTTCGGCGCGGTAACGCCCGCGATGTAGCCGACAACCGGCTTAGTGACATGATCTTTAATATAAGCAGCCGCTTCTTCTTCCGCGCTGCCGCCGATCTCACCGATCATGACGATCGCTTCGGTCTGCGGATCTTCCTCGAACATCTTCAGGATATCGATGAAGTTGGAGCCCGGGATCGGGTCGCCGCCGATACCGACGCAGGTAGACTGGCCGAAGCCGTAGTCGGTGGTCTGCTTAACCGCTTCATAGGTCAGGGTGCCGGAACGGGAAACGATGCCCACTTTACCCGGCTTGTGAATGTGACCCGGCATGATGCCGATTTTGCACTCGCCCGGAGTGATAACGCCCGGGCAGTTCGGGCCGATCATACGCACGCCCGCTTCGTCCAGCTTCACCTTCACGGTCAGCATATCCAGCGTTGGGATACCTTCGGTGATGGTGATGATAAGCTTAATGCCCGCGTCGATCGCTTCCAGGATGGAATCTTTGCAGAACGGCGCCGGAACGTAGATCACGGTCGCGGTCGCGCCGGTCGCTTCAACGGCTTCGCGCACGGTGTTGAACACCGGCAGGCCCAGGTGAGTGGTGCCGCCTTTGCCTGGCGTCACGCCGCCAACCATTTGCGTACCGTAAGCGATCGCTTGTTCAGAGTGGAAGGTCCCCTGGCTACCGGTGAAGCCCTGGCAGATAACCTTGGTATCTTTATTAATTAAAACTGACATTATTTCCCCTCCACTGCGGCAACAACCTGCTGTGCTGCGTCCGTCAGACTTTTCGCTGCAATAATATTCAGGCCGCTGTCAGCCAGTTTTTTCGCGCCCAGTTCGGCGTTGTTACCTTCCAGACGAACCACAACCGGAACGTTAACCCCTACTTCCGCTACCGCGCCGATGATGCCGTCAGCGATCAGGTCGCAACGCACGATGCCGCCGAAGATGTTAACCAGCACCGCTTTAACGTTGTCGTCAGAGAGGATGATTTTGAACGCTTCGGTCACGCGCTCTTTGGTCGCGCCGCCGCCTACGTCGAGGAAGTTAGCCGGTTCGCCGCCGTGCAGCTTAACGATGTCCATGGTACCCATCGCCAGGCCTGCGCCGTTAACCATGCAGCCGATGTTGCCGTCCAGCGCGACGTAGTTCAGTTCCCACTGCGCCGCCTGCGCTTCACGTGGGTCTTCCTGAGACTGATCGCGCATTTCGCGCAGATCCGGCTGGCGGAACAGCGCGTTGCCGTCCGCGCCCAGTTTGCCGTCGAGGCAGATCAGGTCGCCCTGCTTGGTGATCACCAGCGGGTTGATCTCGATCAGCGCCAGGTCGCGCTCAAGGAAAATGGTCGCCAGACCCATGAAAATCTTGGTGAACTGCTGAACCTGTTTACCTTCCAGACCCAGTTTGAACGCCAGTTCACGACCCTGGTAAGGCATCGGGCCCGCCAGCGGATCGATGGCGATCTTGTGGATCAGGTGCGGGGTCTCTTCCGCCACTTTCTCGATTTCCACGCCGCCTTCGGTAGACGCCATGAACACCACACGACGGGAGCTACGGTCAACAACCGCGCCCAGGTACAGCTCTTTGTCAATATCGGTCGCCGCTTCAACCAGGATCTGGTTAACCGGCTGGCCGTTCGCATCTGTTTGATAGGTCACCAGACGTTTGCCCAGCCAGTGCTCGGCAAATGCGCGGATCTCTTCTTTGCTCTTAACTACTTTCACACCGCCCGCTTTGCCGCGGCCACCAGCGTGAACCTGACATTTCACTACCCACGGACCCGCGCCGATTTTTGAAGCGGCTTCTTCTGCTTCACGCGGAGTAGTACAGGCATAACCCACCGGCGCCGGTAAGCCATAGCGGGCAAAAAGTTGTTTTGCCTGATATTCATGTAAGTTCATGTGTTCAGTCCATCCTTCAGGGTGTAATTATCTTTAAACCTGTAGGCCTGATAACAGCGCTAACGCGTGTTATCCGGCCTACGGTAGGTAATACGCTTGCTGACTACACGTCCAGCAGCAGACGGGTCGGATCTTCCAGCAGCTCTTTAATCGCCACCAGGAAGCCTACCGATTCACGTCCGTCGATCAGACGGTGGTCATAGGAGAGCGCCAGGTACATCATCGGCAGGATCTCTACCTTGCCATTGACCGCCATCGGACGGTCTTTAATGGCATGCATACCCAGAATAGCGCTCTGCGGTGGGTTGATGATCGGCGTGGACATCAGGGAGCCGAAGACGCCGCCGTTGGTAATAGTGAAGTTACCGCCGGTCAGGTCGTCTACGGTCAGCTTGCCGTCGCGGCCTTTCACTGCCAGCTCTTTGATATTCTTTTCGATATCCGCCATGCCCAGCAGGTCGACGTCACGCAGAACCGGGGTGACCAGACCGCGCGGAGTGGATACGGCCATGCTGACGTCGAAGTAGTTGTGGTACACCACGTCGTCGCCATCGATGGAAGCGTTCACTTCCGGATAGCGTTTCAGCGCTTCCACTACCGCTTTCACGTAGAAGGACATAAAGCCCAGGCGGATGCCATGACGTTTTTCGAACGCCTCACCGTACTGCTTACGCAGATCCATGATGGGCTTCATGTTGACTTCGTTAAAGGTCGTCAGCATGGCGGTAGAGTTTTTCGCTTCCAGCAGACGTTCGGCTACGCGTTTACGCAGACGGGTCATCGGGACGCGTTTTTCCGAACGGTGGCCCAGCTGCGGCGCCGGCGCGGCTGCCGGGGCGGCGGCTGGCGCTTTGGCTTCTGCCGGCGCCGGGGCTTTCGCCAGATGTTTCTCAACGTCTTCGCGGGTCAGACGGCCGCCGACGCCAGTGCCTTTGATGGCCGCTGGGTCAAGGTTGTGTTCAGCCAGCAGACGACGGATCGCCGGGCTCAGCGCGTCGTTGTTCTGCTCTTCCAGAGAGGCCTGCTGACGCTGCGCCGGAGTGGACGCTTTCGCATCGGCTTTCTCGCTGCTTTCTTTACCTGCGCTGTTGCCTTCGCGCAGGCGGCCAAGGATCTGGCGAGACAGGACGGTGGCGCCCTCGTCTTCCAGCACTGCATCCAGAATGCCGTCCGCTGATGCCGGTACTTCCAGTACCACTTTGTCAGTTTCGATTTCGACCAGAACTTCGTCACGGACGACCGCGTCGCCCGGTTTTTTGTGCCAGGTGGCGACGGTTGCGTCAGCTACGGACTCAGGCAGGTCGGGAACCAGAATATCTACGCTACTCATTGTGTATCCTTTAATTAATCGACGTTCAGCGCGTCATTGACCAGATCTTGTTGCTGTTTCTGGTGAACGGACATATACCCTACCGCCGGAGAGGCGGAGGCCGGGCGGCCTGCATAACGCAGAGAGGCCCCAAACGGAATCACTTCACGGAAGTGATGCTGGCTGCAGTACCATGCGCCCTGGTTGAGCGGCTCTTCCTGGCACCAGACAAAATCATGCACGTGCGCATACGCTTTCAGCGCTTCCTGCACCGCCTGATGCGGGAACGGATAGAGCTGCTCGATACGAACGATAGCGACATCTTTTTGCTCGTTTTTGCGGCGCTGTTCCAGCAGGTCGTAGTAAACCTTACCAGAGCACAGCACAACGCGCTTCACAGCCTGCGGATCAAGTTGATCGATTTCACCAATAGCCGGCAGGAAAGTGCCGTTCGCCAGCTCATCCATGCTGGAGACCGCCAGCGGATGACGCAGCAGCGACTTCGGCGACATCACCACCAGCGGACGACGCATACCGCGCAGCGCCTGGCGACGCAGCATGTGATAAACCTGTGCCGGCGTGGACGGCACGCAGACCTGCATGTTTTGTTCAGCGCACAGCTGCAGATAACGCTCCAGACGCGCGGAGGAGTGCTCCGGGCCCTGGCCTTCGTAACCGTGCGGCAGGAGCATCACCAGGCCGCACATCCTTCCCCATTTCTGCTCACCGGAGGAGATGAACTGGTCGATCACCACCTGCGCACCGTTGGCGAAGTCGCCAAACTGCGCTTCCCAGATGGTCAGAGTGCGCGGCTCGGCGGTGGCGTAACCATATTCGAACGCCAGCACCGCTTCTTCAGACAGTACCGAGTCCCAAACGCGGAACTGGCCCTGGCCGTTATGGACATGCTGCAGCGGCGTGTAGGTTGAACCATTGGTCTGGTTATGGATCACCGCATGACGGTGGAAGAAGGTGCCGCGGCCGGAGTCTTCGCCGGACAGACGAACCGGAATACCTTCGTCAACCAGCGTGGCGTAGGCCAGATTTTCGGCGCCGCCCCAGTCAAACAGCTTCTCGCCTGCCGCCATCGCCTGGCGGTCGGCGTAAATTTTCGCCACGCGGGACTGCATTTCGATACCTTCCGGTACCGTGCTGATGCGTTTGGCCAACTCCTGCAGACGTTTCGGCTCAACTTTATCCGGATAGCTCTCGTCCCACTCGTGGTTGAGGTACGGCGACCAGGTAAAGGAATGCATATTCATCGGACGCCATTCCTGCACCACGCATTCGCCGGCATCCAGCGCATCGCGGTAGAGGTTAACCTGCTCGGTCGCATCTTCCAGAGTCGCCACCTTCTCCTGCTCCAGCTTGTCAGCATAGATTTTGCGCGGAGTCGGATGCTTTTTGATCTTCTGATACATCAGCGGCTGGGTTGCGCTCGGCTCATCGGCTTCGTTGTGGCCGTGACGGCGGTAGCACACCAGATCAATGAAGACATCGCGTTTAAAGGTATTGCGGAAATCAAGCGCCAGACGGGTGACGAAGGCGACCGCTTCCGGATCGTCCGCGTTCACGTGGAAAATCGGCGCCTGCACCATTTTACCGATGTCGGTGCAGTACGGCGTCGAGCGCGCATCCAGCGGGTTAGAGGTCGTGAAGCCCACCTGGTTGTTGATAACGATGCGCACGGTACCGCCCACTTCGTAACCGCGGGCTTTGGACATGTTCAGAGTTTCCTGAACCACGCCCTGGCCGGTGACGGCGGCGTCGCCGTGGATGGTAATAGGCAGAACTTTGTTGCTGCTTGGCTCGTCCAGACGATCCAGACGGGCGCGTACGGAACCGATTACCACCGGGCTGACGATCTCGAGGTGCGACGGGTTAAACGCCAGCGCCAGGTGCACCAGACCGCCTTCGGTTTCCATATCGGAAGAGAAGCCCATGTGGTACTTCACGTCGCCGGTGCCGAGGTGTTCTTTATGTTTGCCCGCGAACTCGTCGAACAGGTCCTGCGGTTTTTTACCCAGCACGTTGACCAGCACGTTGAGACGGCCGCGGTGCGCCATGCCCAGCACCACTTCGCGGGTGCCGCTTTTGCCTGCATGGCGGATCATCTCTTTGAGCATCGGGATCAGGGCGTCGCCACCCTCCAGCGAGAAGCGCTTCGCCCCCGGGAATTTGGCGCCGAGGTAGCGCTCCAGACCTTCCGCGGCGGTCAGTTCGCTGAGGAAGCGTTTTTTCTCTTCCGCGGTAAAGCTCGCTTTGCCAGCTACCGATTCAATGCGCTGCTGGATCCAGCGTTTTTCTTCGGTAGAGGTGATATGCATGTATTCCGCGCCGATGGAGCCGCAGTAGGTTTGCTTGAGGGCGGCAATCAGCTCGCCCAGCTTCATCGTGTCTTTACCGATGGCAAATGAACCTACGTTATAGCTTTCCTGGAAATCGGCCTCGGTCAGATCGTGGTAGGCCGGATCGAGATCCGCCACTCTCTCTTGCTTCCACAGCCCCAGCGGATCGAGATTCGCATGCTGGTGGCCACGGAAACGGTATGCGTTGATGAGCTGCAGGACTTTAACCTGCTTCACATTGGTGTCTGGGTCGGAAATCGAAGAAGTGTAACGTGAGGCATCCTTCGCCAGTCGACGGAAATAATCACGCGTTTTGGAATGAAATTGATCCGGTTTAACTCCGGTGCCAGGTAACTGCTGGAACATTGAACGCCAGTTGGCGTCAACAGAGTCAGGATCGGTTAAGAAGTCTTCATAGAGCTGTTCTATCCAGCTCTGGTTCGAACCAGAGAGGTAAGAAGAGTCCAGCCAGGCTTTCATTGCGCCGTTCTGCATCGTGATCCCTTAAGCATTCATATGCTTATTTCGCCGTAGAAACTACCACGCACACCGAGTGCACGTGCCGGGGTTCACTTGTTGCGGACGAGTTGTGGTTTCTATCCGCTAAGGAACCTTTAAAAACTGCCATTAATCTTCAGCGTTCAGGCTGCGGTTGCGTTGGCTGCCTTCGCTTACCCCGGTCACATAGTTCACTATGCTCCCGGGGATGCGCTCAGTTGCCGCCTTACCTCGCACTGAACGCCTCGATTACTGGTACATCTTGTGGCGGTTTTTAAAGATTTCCTGCTATATCCCCCGGCGGCGCTAACGCTTGCCGGGGCTACTGCTTTGGTAGCCCGGATAAGCGCTAGCGCCATCCGGGACAGACCGTGTTGCTTACGCGCTGCGCTGCAGCAGCATCGACTTAATATGGCCGATGGCGCGCGTCGGGTTCAGCCCCTTCGGACACACACTGACGCAGTTCATAATGCTGTGACAGCGGAATACGCTGAAAGCATCGCTCAGGCCGTCCAGGCGCTCGCTGGTTTCGGTATCGCGACTGTCGATCAGGAAGCGATACGCGGCCAGCAGGCCAGCCGGGCCGATGAACTTGTCCGGGTTCCACCAGAACGACGGGCACGAGGTCGAACAGCAGGCGCACAGAATACACTCGTACAGCCCGTCGAGTTTCTCACGCTGCTCAGGCATCTGCAGATGCTCACGAGCCGGAGGATTTTGCCCATTATTCAACAAGTAAGGCTTAATCTTCTCATATTGTGCATAGAATTGCCCCATGTCCACCACCAAATCACGGATAACCGGTAATCCTGGCAGCGGACGGATAACAATCTTCTTGCCCGGCTGATTCAGCGCGGAGATTGGCGTGATGCACGCCAAACCGTTTTTCCCGTTCATGTTCAGACCATCGGACCCGCAGACCCCTTCACGGCAGGAGCGGCGGAACGACAGCGACGGATCTTTTTCTTTCAGCTGGATCAGCGCATCCAGCAGCATCATGTCGCGACCTTCTTCCGCTTCAAGGGTGTAATCCTGCATGTGCGGAGCGTCGTCAACATCCGGGTTATAGCGATAAATTGAAAACTCGAGTTTCATTTTCCTGTCTCCGCATTAGTAAGTACGAATCTTCGGCGGGAATGCCGGACGCAGTTTCGGTTCCATATTGACGCTACGACGCGTCATGGATTCCGACTCTGGCAGGTACAGGGAATGGCACAGCCAGTTTTCATCATCACGATCCGGGAAGTCGAAGCGGCTGTGGGCGCCACGGCTCTCGGTACGGAAGTTAGCGGATACGGCGGTCGCGTAGGCGGTTTCCATCAGGTTATCCAGCTCCAGGCACTCAACGCGCTGGGTGTTGAACTCGCTGGAGGTATCGTCGAGACGGGCGTTTTTCAGGCGCTCGCGGATCACTTTCAGTTGCTCCAGACCTTTGTGCATCGCATCGCCTTCGCGGAACACCGAGAAGTTATGCTGCATACATTCCTGCAGCGCTTTACGAATCGCCACCGGATCTTCACCAGAGCGGGTGTTGTTCCAGCGGTTGAGGCGATCCAGCGAGCCTTCGATATCGGATTCGCTGGCGTCGCGCAGCGTGCCCTGCTCGGCAATGGATTCCTGCAGATGCAGGCCCGCCGCGCGGCCGAAGACTACCAGGTCGAGCAACGAGTTGCCGCCCAGACGGTTGGCGCCGTGGACCGATACGCAGGCGATTTCGCCTACCGCGAACAGGCCCGGGATCACCACGTCTTCGCCCTTCTCATTCACGGTCAACGCCTGGCCGGTGACTTTGGTCGGGATACCGCCCATCATGTAGTGACAGGTTGGGATAACCGGGATCGGCTCTTTCACCGGATCGACGTGGGCAAAGGTACGGGAAAGTTCAAGGATACCCGGCAGACGAGATTCCAGAACCTCTTTACCGAGGTGATCCAGTTTCAGTTTCGCGTGCGGGCCCCACGGACCGTCGCAGCCGCGGCCTTCGCGGATTTCGATCATGATGGAACGCGCCACCACGTCACGGCCCGCCAGGTCTTTAGCGTTCGGGGCATAACGCTCCATAAAGCGTTCGCCGTGTTTGTTCAGCAGGTAACCGCCTTCGCCGCGGCAACCTTCGGTAACCAGAACCCCAGCCCCGGCGATACCGGTCGGGTGGAACTGCCACATTTCCATATCCTGCACCGGCACGCCGGCGCGGATGGCCATCCCGACGCCGTCACCCGTATTGATGTGGGCGTTGGTGGTGGACTGATAGATACGGCCTGCGCCGCCGGTCGCCAGCACGGTGGCGCGGGCTTTAAAGTAGACCACTTCGCCGGTCTCGATGCACAGGGCGGTACAACCGACTACCGCGCCGTCCTGGTTTTTCACCAGATCGAGGGCGTACCATTCGGAGAAGATAGTGGTGTGGTTTTTCAGGTTCTGCTGATACAGAGTGTGCAGCAGGGCGTGACCGGTACGGTCAGCCGCCGCCGCGGTACGCGCCGCCTGTTCGCCGCCGAAGTTCTTCGACTGGCCGCCAAACGGGCGCTGATAAATACGGCCATCGTCAAGACGAGAGAACGGCAGTCCCATGTGCTCCAGCTCAAGAATCGCTTCCGGGCCGGTCTTACACATGTATTCGATGGCGTCCTGGTCGCCGATATAGTCCGACCCTTTTACGGTGTCGTACATATGCCATTCCCAGTTATCTTCATGGGAGTTACCGAGCGCGACGGTGATGCCACCCTGCGCGGATACGGTATGGGAACGGGTAGGGAACACTTTGGAGAGCAGTGCACAAGTCTGTCCGCTCTGGGAAATTTGCAGCGCCGCGCGCATACCTGCGCCGCCGGCACCGATGACAACAGCATCAAACTCTCTGACTGGCAATTTCATTACACACCCCACACCACAACAAATCCATAAAGAACGTAAGCCACCAGCGCCACAACGATAGCCAGTTGCAGAACCAGGCGCAGAGCCAGTGGTTTAACGTAGTCCGTTAACACCTGCCACATCCCGATCCAGGCATGGATGAGAATGGAAACGAGAGCCAGCAGAGTGAAGACCTTAGTGAAGCCGGAGGCAAAGAATCCGGTCCACACTTCCCATGAGATTTCACCGGTGGTGGCGAAGAAGCCAACCATGTAGATGATGTAGAGGGTCAGAACGATGGCGGTAGCACGGACCAGGATAAAGTCATGTACGCCGTTGCGTCCCAGTGCTGAGGCGTTGCTTACCATACGAGGACTCCTGCGAGAAGTGAAAGCACGACAGTAATAACAAAAGAAATTTTGGCGGAACGTTTCCCTGCTTCGAGGGTTTCGTCCAGGTAGCCAAAGTCCATCATCAGATGGCGAATACCGACAACGACGTGATAGGCCAGCGCGGTGAGAATGCCCCACATGATGAACTTCACAAAGAAGCTATCCATGATGGAGGCCGCCGTCAGAAAACCTTCTGGGGAGGAAAGGCTGGTGCCCAGCAGCCAAAGCAGAATTCCGACCGCCACGAAGGTGATAACACCGGAAACGCGATGGAGAATGGACGCTATCGCCGTGATTGGGAACCGTATCGTTTGTAGATCCAGATTGACAGGTCTTTGTTTTTTCACATTTCTTACCATGAATAACGCCCACATGCTGTTCTTATTGTTTCCTTCCTCCGGTCTGCTTGCGGGTCAGACAGCGTCCTTTCTATAACCAGAAGTCATGTTAAAACGTCTTTTCAGGCATTAAAACATCACTAAACAACGCTGGGTGGCTCGGGATTGCAGGGTGTTCCGGAGACCTGGCCGCAGTATAGGCCGTTCACAAAATCATTACAATTAACCTACATATAGTTTGTTGGGTTTTCTCCGGAACAGTGATCAAGGTCACGATACCAACATTTTTTTAATTTTTAATCACCTGATTTGACAAATATTAAACATTCTTGTTACAACCATTACCAGTTAAATGCAATAATGCTCAAAAGTTATGGGGTCACTCTTTCACCTGAGAATAAGTTATGTAACAGTGTGTCAGTATTGACCGATGTAATCAGGACAGTTATTAGTGGTATATAGGTTTTAATATTCGGACTGCTAAAACGCTGATTTGCTGTTGTTTCACCGCAGCCCTGAAGGACGTGCCATCAAGCGCCGTTGCTCTGTACCCTGCCCTTTTCGCTGACGCAGAGCTGTGTGCAACATAACAAACTGGTAACGTATGCAGGCGCGGGCCGAAAGCAAATCCACCACCCGGCAGTCTTAAGCAATAAAGGCGCTAAGGAGACCATAAATGTCTGATGCTAAAGCAAAAATCACCCTGGGTGGTGACACTGCTATTGAACTGGATGTGCTAAAAGGCACGCTCGGTCAGGATGTTATTGATATTCGTAGTCTTGGTTCAAAAGGCGTATTTACCTTTGACCCAGGTTTCACATCAACGGCTTCTTGTGAATCTAAAATTACGTTTATCGATGGTGACGAGGGGATCCTGCTGCACCGCGGCTTCCCGATCGACCAGTTAGCGACCGAATCTAATTATCTTGAAGTCTGTTATATCCTGCTGTACGGCGAAAAGCCGACCCAGGCCGAATATGACGAATTCAAAACTACCGTCACCCGCCACACCATGATTCATGAGCAGATCACCCGTCTGTTCCACGCGTTCCGTCGCGATTCCCACCCGATGGCGGTGATGTGCGGGATCACCGGCGCGCTGGCGGCGTTCTATCATGATTCCCTCGACGTGAATAACCCGCGTCACCGCGAGATTGCCGCCTACCGTCTGCTGTCCAAAATGCCAACCATGGCAGCCATGTGTTACAAGTATTCTATCGGCCAGCCGTTTGTTTATCCGCGCAACGACCTCTCCTACGCCGGCAACTTCCTGCGCATGATGTTTGCGACACCGTGCGAAGAGTATGAAGTCAATCCGGTGCTGGAGCGCGCGATGGATCGTATTCTGATCCTGCACGCCGATCACGAGCAGAACGCGTCGACCTCCACGGTACGTACCGCGGGCTCCTCCGGCGCTAACCCGTTCGCCTGTATCGCTGCGGGCATCGCCTCCCTGTGGGGACCGGCACACGGTGGCGCCAACGAAGCGGCGCTGAAAATGCTGGAAGAGATCAGCTCCGTTGAGCACATTCCGGAATTTGTTCGTCGTGCGAAAGACAAGAATGACTCTTTCCGCCTGATGGGCTTCGGCCATCGTGTTTACAAAAACTACGATCCGCGCGCCACCGTGATGCGTGAAACCTGCCATGAAGTGCTGAAAGAGCTGGGCACCAAAGACGACCTGCTGCAGGTGGCCATGGAGCTGGAGCATATCGCGCTGAACGACCCGTACTTCATCGAGAAGAAACTGTATCCGAACGTCGACTTCTACTCCGGTATCATCCTGAAAGCGATGGGTATTCCGTCCTCCATGTTTACCGTTATCTTCGCCATGGCGCGTACCGTGGGCTGGATTGCGCACTGGAACGAAATGCACAGCGATGGCATGAAGATCGCCCGTCCGCGTCAGCTGTATACCGGCTACGCCAAACGCGATTTCCAGTCCGACATTAAGCGTTAATCTCACTGTCCGGATCATAAAAACGCGCCTGCTGGCGCGTTTTTATGCCTGATAACGCGCTTCATGCTGAAATCGCCCGCCAGCCGGCTTAATGCTGGCATCCTGGACACCAGTAAAATGGCCGCGAGGAGAGCGTCGTCTTCTCAATGATTCTCCCACAGCGTTCGCACCTTTCCCCATCGCGATGGAAGACCTTAAAGCGAAACAGCGCGCCATGATGCTTGTTGTCATCCACCAGACCGCGAGTACGATAGGACAGCCGCGGGTTATCGAGTAGCGCGTGCGCCAGCGCATCCAGCTGACTGTCGCTCAGTTCAGCGGCTTTACGCTTACCGCTTAATCCCACCTGCCAGAGAATTTCTACCCGCAGATAGTTTCCGAGCCCGGCAAGAAAAGCCTGATCCAGCAGCAGGCCGGAAAACTGACGATTGCGGAATTTGGCCGACAGCAGCCGCGCTTTCACCTGCTCCGCGGTTAACGTCATGTCCAGCACGTCCGGTCCGACGCGCAGCAAGAACGGATGGTTGGCAACCTGCTCCGCCGTGAGGATATCAATGTCCGACGCGCTGTAGAGCAAAATCGCCTTGCTGGCGGTCTGCAGCCTGACGCGCAGTACGCGGTTCGATTGCGGCTCAACGCCGGCATCCACCACACGCCAGACGCCGTACAGCTGGTTATGGCTATACAGGGTCAATCCGCCGGAGAAGTGGGTTAACAGGGCCTTGCCGCGGGTGGCGATATGGGTCACCCGCTGACCAATTAGCTGAGTTTGATAGGGTTGCAACTGAGGAAAGGCGAACCAGACGTTGGTTAAGGGTTCGCCTTTGATTGCCGCCTCCAGTTTATCCGCCGCACGGCGGATCTCCGGACCTTCCGGCATACTGTCATCCTTCTGTTAATGGGTGGCGCCGCCGCCAATTTTGACATCGTCATCCTGTTCAAGGGCGACGGCAATCGCCGTTTCCAGCGCCGCGCGTACCGTCGCGACCGACATACTCGCCTGCCCCGGGTGGGCCGCCGCCTGTTCAGGCAGATAAGGAATATGGATAAAACCGCCCTTCTGCCCGCTTTTTCCCTGCAGCTGATGCAGCAAACCATACATCACGTGATTGCAGACGAAGGTGCCCGCGGTTTGCGACACCGAGGCCGGGATCCCCTGCTGGCGCAGCGCGCTGACGATCGCTTTGATCGGCAGCGTACTGAAGCAGGCCGCAGGGCCATTAGCGACGATCGGCTCGTCGATCGGTTGCTGGCCTTTATTGTCGGGGATCCGCGCATCATCGACATTGATCGCTACACGTTCGACGGTAATATCGACACGGCCGCCGGCCTGTCCGACGGCAATCGTCAGCCGCGGTTGATAGGTTTCCAGCGCCGCCTTCAGCACCGTCAGCGCTTCGCCGAATACGCAGGGTAATTGTTTAGCCACCACCTGCTGTCCGCGAATAATCATGCCATCCAGCTGCTTAACCACTTCCCATGAAGGATTAACCGTTTCGCCGCCGAACGGCTCAAAACCGGTAATCAATACGCCAGCCATCATCCCTCCTTACAGGAACATCAGGAAATAGAGTAAGAATACATTGACGATAAGCAGCAGGATACCGGTCGGTATCTGTGCTTTAATCACCGCGTTTTTATCCGGCAATTCCAGCAGCGCCGCCGGGACAATATTGAAGTTCGCCGCCATCGGCGTCATCAGCGTGCCGCAGTAGCCGGAAAACATACCAATCGCCGCCATTACCGCCGGATTGCCGCCGTGCTGCAGGACTAAAATCGGAATGCCAACTCCGGCGGTCACAATCGGGAAAGCGGCAAAGGCGTTGCCCATCACCATTGTCAGCACCGCCATGCCGATGGCATACACAGCCACGGCGATAAAGCGGTTATCGACCGCCAGATAGTGCTCGGTCAGCCATGAAATGCTGGTTCCGACGCCCGCTGCGGTAAACAGCAGCCCCAGCACCGCGAGGATTTGCGGCAGGATAAAGGCCCAGCCGACGGAATCAAGCAAACGGCGCGCTTCCTGCATTGGCTGCGCCACCGTTTCATGCGTCATACGAATCGCCATCGCCAGGCCAATCAGCGTACCGACAGTCATCGAGAACAGAGTA
Organism: Klebsiella sp. KPN54798; assembly: GCF_021184225.1. Lineage (NCBI taxonomy): Bacteria > Pseudomonadati > Pseudomonadota > Gammaproteobacteria > Enterobacterales > Enterobacteriaceae > Klebsiella > Klebsiella sp. KPN54798. Next base: position 3,756,920 of record NZ_CP089234.1, read on the forward strand.
ATCAGCGTCGCGTGGTTGCCCGGCCCGAAGAGCGCCACCTGCCATGAGGGCAGATTGTTAAACAGCAGTACGCCAATGACGGTGACGACCGGAATCGCCAGCGCCGGAAAGAAAAGTTTGTTGCCGAGGCGTTTCGCGCTGGCGGTTTTCTCTTCCTGGGTACGCTGATGGTAGCTGCCGAGGCGCACGCCGCCAAAACCGGCGATCAGCGCCAGGACGACCACCACCCCGCCGACAGCGATATTCACCGTACGCTTATCGCCCACCAGTTGATATGTCCAGTCGCCGAGCAAGAACACCAGCCCGTACAGGCCCCAGAACAGACCGGTTGTCAGACGCCGCGGATTGCTTTTGTCGCGCCAGGACATGATAGCCACGACCAGCAGTACCGCGCCGGCCAGCCAGTATAAATAGGTTTGCTGGAAATTCATGCCGCACCGCCTTTCGCCTGCCCGGCGTTTATCCGGTCCAGCTCGCGCTGGAGATGGCGATCGAGTCGCCACAGGCGCGCGGCGTGGATCAGAAAGGCGCAGATCGCCGTCGGGATCCCCCACAGGGCAATATGCAACGGTTCCGTCTGGATCCCACCCGACTCCAGCATAAAGTTGTGCATGAAGATGATCGCGCCGAAGGCGACAAAAATATCTTCGCCGAAGAACAGCCCGACGTTATCGGTCGCCGCCGACATCGCGCGCAGGCGGTAGCGTACATTGCCCGGCAGCGGGCCAAAGCGCTTTTCCGCCGCCCCCTCCGCCATCGGCGCCAGCAGCGGGCGCACCATTTGCGGATGTCCGCCGAGGCTGGTCAACCCCAGAGCGGCGGTGGCTTCGCGCACAAACAGATAGACGATCAGCAGACGTCCGGCGGTCGCGCTATGGATCTTCGCGATCCACGCCTGCGCCCGCTCTTTCAGACCATGGCGCTCCAGCAGCCCGATCACCGCCAGCGGCAGCAGCAGAATAAACGGCAGATTACGGGTATTCAGGAAGCCCTCGCCCAGTTTCTCCAGAATAGTGGCTATTGGCATATGCGCCGCCACGCCGGTGACGATCCCGGAGATAATCACCACCAGCACCGGGTTAAAGCGTAATACAAAACCGACCACAATCACGGCAATGCCGATTAGCGGCCAGAGGGATATCGCCTCTTGCATAATAACGTCCTGTTCAGTTGTGAGTATTGTGAGTGTTGTTAATTATTTGATTTAATTATTATTAATAACTTAGGCGGACTATTACTCGAGGTCCGCGCTGACGTCGATATTCCGCCCGGCAAACGCGGCGCGCAAGCGTCGGGCGAAATCGAGCGCGTGAGCGCCATCGCCATGCAGGCAGACCGTTTCCGCCTTAACATGCGCCCATTCGCCGCTCAGGCTGCGCACCCGATTGTGCTGCACCATTTCCAGCGTTTGCGCCAGCGCCTGCTCTTCGCTCTCAATCAGCGCGCCCGGTTGGCTGCGCGGCACCAGGCTGCCGTCGGCCAGATAGCCGCGATCGGCGAAGACTTCCTGGCGCGTCGTCAACTGATAATGCTGTCCGGCGCGGATAAGCTCGCTGCCCGCCAGCCCAACCAGCACCAGGTCGGCGTCGGCATCGCGCACCGCACGGGCGATAGCGTCGGCCAAAGGCGGCTCTTTCGCCGCCTGGTTGTACAACATGCCATGCGGTTTGACGTGCCGCAGCTCGCCCCCCTGGGCGTGTACGATTGCCGCCAGCGCGCCAATTTGGTACAGCACCTGGGCGTAGACCGTCTCTGGCGGTAACTGCATCGCGGTTCGACCGAAATTTTCCCGGTCCGGGAAGCTCGGGTGTGCGCCGATAGCGACGCCGTTTTTCAGCGCCTCGCGCACGCATTGCTGCATGAGAACCGCATCGCCGGCGTGAAAGCCGCAGGCGATATTGGCGGAAGAGACCAGCTGCAGCAGCGCGCTATCGCTGGCGCAGCCTTCGCCGAGGTCGGCATTTAAATCAATTTTCATCGCTTAATCTCCAGGCCAGTTGTTCAAGGTAGCGCTGCTGGTCGGCGCGCGCTTTTAGCGCTTCCTCCAGCGAACAGGGGGTGAAATGGATCGGCTGACCTAGCGGAATTTGCGCCAGTTGGTACATATCGGCTTCAATAATGCAGGCTATACGCGGATAGCCGCCGGTGGTTTGCGCATCGTTCATCAACACAATCGGCTGGCCGTTATGCGGTACCTGTACCACGCCGGGCAGCAGGCCATGAGAGAGCATTTCCCGGTCGGTTGTGCGCTTGAGCGGCTGCCCCTGCAGGCGGTAGCCCATACGGTTGCTCTGCGGACTCAGCTTCCACGGCGAGCGCCAGAAAGACTCCTGCGACACGCTGTCGAATTCGTGATACTCCGGTCCCGGCAGCGCGCGAATAATATTGCCTATCGGCAGCTGTTTAACGCCGCGCGAGGTGCTAAAGCGGCGGGACGATTTCCCAATTCTTCACTTGATCGCCATCCTGCAACCGGCGCCCTTCGATTCCGCCGATACCGACTTTCAGATCGGTAGAGCGGGAACCTAAAACTTCAGGGACATCAATACCGCCCGCGACCGCCAGATAGCTGCGGATCCCATGCTGAGGATTTTTCAGCACCAGCCGCTGCCCGGCCTTCGCCTCCATTCGCCAGCCCAACCAGACCGGCGCGCCGTCGAGCGTCGCTTCACAGGCGGCGCCGGTCAACGCGAACCAGCAGTGGTGGGTGAACTGCACATCGATCTGACCCAGCGTAATTTCCAGCGCCGCCGCCTCCGGCGCATTGCCCACCAGCAGATTGGCAATGGTCATCGCCGGTTTATCCAGCGCGCCGCAGCGGCTAATCCCCCACTGGCGCTGGCCTTCCCGGCCGCCATCCTGTACCGAGGTATACATGCCGGCGCGGATAAATTTCAACATACCCCCTCCTTCTGCGGCACAAAGCGCACGCGATCGCCGGAACGCAGCAGCACCGGCTCTTCACGTTTTGGATCGAATAATGCCAGCGGCGTGCGCCCCAGCAGCTGCCAGCCGCCCGGCGTCGCCAGCGGATAAATACCGGTTTGCGATCCGCCGATACCGACGGATCCCGCCGGTACCAGTACGCGCGGCTCGGCGCGACGCGGCATCGCCAGCTGCTCCGGCAGGCCGCCAAAATACGGAAACCCCGGCTGGAAACCCAGAAACCACACCATATACTCCACCGAAGAGTGCAGTTCGACCACCTGCTTTTCGCTCAAACCGCTATGGCGCGCGACGTCGCCAAGATCTGGTCCCGCCTCGCCGCCGTAGATAACCGGGATACTTATCTCACGGGATTCCGGCTCCAGCGCATCGCTCTCTTCCCACCAGCGCTGCAGCTTGTCAATCGCCTCCCACGCCATCTCCTGCGGACGACGCAGCACAACGGTGATGTTGTTCATCCCCGGGATCACTTCAACCACCTCTTCGCGATCGGTCAACCGCTGCGTCAGTCCCCAGATACGTTTTTGGCTCTCCAGGGTCACCGGAGGCTCAAGCTCCAGGACCACCGCCGTTTCACCTAACAGATAACAACGCGCTCGCTGCACTTTCTTCTCTCCCGTCAGGCAGGGTTAGGAATATCAATAAAGGTAACATCCAGATCGGTCGTTTCCGTCAGCCATTCGCTGAGGGCGCGAATGCCGCCCCGCTCGGTGGCGTGGTGGCCGGCGGCATAAAAATGCAGGCCCTGCTCGCGGGCAGAGTGAATAGTTTGTTCCGACACTTCGCCGGTGATAAAGGCGTCCACGCCAAAGCGCGCCGCGGCGTCGATAAAGCTCTGGCCGCCGCCGGTACACCAGGCGACGCGGCTGACGGTGCCCGGCCCGGTATCGCCGCACCACAGCGGCTTGCGCCCCAGTCGCGCTTCGATCCACGAGGCCAGTTCGAGGCCGGAAACCGGCATCGACAGCTCGCCCCACGGCACCAGCGGTTCGATTTCGCCGAGCACGTTAATCCCCAGCAGATGCGCCAACTGCGCGTTATTGCCCAGCTCCGGATGGGCATCCAGCGGCAGGTGCCAACCGTAGAGATTGATATCGTTGGCCAGCAGGGTTTTCAGGCGACGGCGCTTCATGCCGCGGATCACTGGCGATTCGTTTTTCCAGAAATAGCCGTGATGAACAATCACCGCATCCGCCTGCAGACGGACGGCCTCATCCAGCAGCGCCTGGCAGGCCGTCACTCCGGTGACGATCTTGTGCACCGTTTCGCGTCCTTCCACCTGCAGACCGTTAGGGGCGAAGTCACTGATGGCCGCACTATTGAGCTTGTCGTTAATCAGTTGTTCCAGTTCGCTATTTTTCATCGCCACTCCAGCAGATAATCAGGTTATACAAAGGCATAACATAACCATATCCATTCGGGTCGTCGATAGTCCGCTACCGTCACTGACCATGACTTTTTAACGAATCCCGCAATTTGTCTATTCATCCCGCCGCGCATTAGTGTATTTTTATGCACTAATAAAGCATATTAAATAATCAGAAAGCCCCTCAAGCCATGAATATGACTGATAAATCGCTATTCATGCAGAACGATCGACTTTCGCTTTACGCCAGGAAACACACTTCATATGCAGACAACATCATCGCAGCCGCGGGCGATCTACTACGTCGTGGCGCTGCAAATCTGGGAGTACTTTAGCTTTTACGGCATGCGCGCCCTGCTGATCCTCTATCTCACCAATCAGCTCAAATATGACGATAACCATGCCTACGCCCTGTTCAGCGCCTACTGTTCGCTGGTCTATGTGACGCCGATCCTCGGCGGCTATCTGGCCGATAAGCTGTTAGGCAACCGGATGGCGGTCATGCTCGGCGCGCTGCTGATGGCCATTGGCCATCTGGTGCTCGGGGCCAGCGAAACCGCTCCGGTTTTCCTGTACCTGTCGCTGGCGATCATCGTCTGCGGCTACGGGTTGTTTAAATCCAACGTCAGCTGTCTGCTGGGCGAGCTGTACGAACCCGCCGATCCGCGTCGCGATGGCGGCTTTTCGCTGATGTATGCCGCCGGCAATATCGGCTCGATTATCGCGCCGATCGCCTGCGGCTACGTACAGGAGGAGTATAGCTGGGCGATGGGCTTTGCCCTGGCGGCCATCGGCATGGTCGCGGGGCTGGTGATTTTCCTCTGCGGCAACCGTCATTTCCAGCATACCGCCGGCGTCAACCGCCAGGCGCTGTGCGCGCGCCGCTTCCTGTTGCCGAACTGGGGCTGGCTGCTGGTATTGCTGGTTACCGCCCCGCTGCTGATTGCGGTACTGTTCTGGCAGGAGTGGTCGGTGTATGCCCTGATCGTGGCTACGGCCATTGGCCTCGCGGTACTGGCGCGGATCTACCTGCGCGCCGAAACCGATAAACAGCGCAAGGATCTGCGCCTGATCGTCGTCCTGACCGCCTTCAGCCTGCTGTTCTGGGCCTTCGCCCAGCAGGGCGGGAGCTCCATCAGCCTGTATATTGACCGCTTCGTTAACCGCCATATCATGAGCTACGAAGTCCCTACCGCTATGTTCCAGTCAATCAACGCCTTCGCGGTGATGCTCTGCGGCATGGTGCTGGCGTGGCTGGTGAAAGAGAGCGTGAACGGCAATCGCACCGTGCGCATCTGGGGGAAATTTGCCCTCGGTCTGGGCCTGATGAGCGCCGGGTTCTGCATTTTGACCCTCAGCGCCCGCTGGTCGGCGGCCTATGGTCAGTCGTCCATGCCGCTGATGGTGCTGGGTCTGGCGGTGATGGGCTTTGCCGAACTGTTTATCGACCCGGTCGCCATGTCGCAGATCACCCGCATTGAGATCCCGGGTGTCACTGGGGTGCTGACCGGTATTTATATGCTGCTCTCAGGGGCCATCGCCAACTATCTGGCCGGCGTAATCGCCGACCAGACCTCGCAGGCGTCATTCGACGCCGCCGGAGCGGTGAACTACTCCATTGACGCCTACATTACCGTCTTCAGCCAGATCACCTGGGGCGCGCTGGCCTGCGTCGGCGTGGTGCTGGTCATCTGGCTGTATCATTCGCTGAAAGTCAGGACCCGCCGTCTGGCGGTGGAGTAATTCCTTTTCTGGCGGCCTCCCAGGCCGCCAGCGTCTCCTGCCGCGCCTGCTTGTGATCAACTATCGGGCGCGAATAGTCCAGCGTGATCCCTTGTTTATCCGCCCACGCCCACGGCTGATGCAGGGCCTTCTCCGGCACCTTTGCCAGCTCCGGCAGCCAGCGACGTATAAACACCCCCTGTTTATCAAACTTTTCGCCCTGGGTGGTGGGGTTAAATATGCGGAAATAGGGCGCGGCGTCGGTGCCCGTTGAAGCCGCCCACTGCCAGCCGCCGTTATTCGCCGCCAGGTCGCCATCAATCAGCTGGCTCATGAAATAGCGCTCGCCCGCCCGCCAGTCGAGGCGCAAATCTTTGGTCAGGAAGCTGGCGACAATCATGCGCAACCGGTTATGCATCCAGCCGGTGGCGTTCAGCTGGCGCATGGCGGCATCAACAATCGGAAAACCGGTCTCCCCGCGCTGCCAGGCCTGCAGGGCGGCCTCCTCTGCGCGCCAGGCGACCTTATCTGTCCAGGCAGTAAATGGCCGTCCTTTACAGAGCTTCGGATAGTAGACCATCAGATGGCGATAAAACTCGCGCCAGATCAGCTCATTAAGCCAGGTGGCGCCGGCTCCGCCGTCCAGCGCGGCGGGATGTTCCGTCAGCAGACGATGCAGGCACTGGCGGGGGGACAGCACGCCGATGGCCAGGCAGGGCGACAGGCGACTGGTCCCTTCCACGGCCGGGAAGTCGCGCTGCCCCTCGTAATCCGCCGCCGCTTGCTGACAAAACGCGCGCAGACGCGCCAGCGCCGTTTTTTCATCCGCGGCAAACAGCAGCCCGTCAAACGGCGTTTGCGGGTAGTTAAGCTCAGGCAGCGGCGGCGCCTGGCGGGCAGGCGCCTGGCGCGGCTTCGGGGCCGCCACGCACGCCGGCAGCCCGTCCCGCAGACGGCGAATAAACGCATTTTTAAACGGGGTGAAGACTTTATACATTTCGCCGCCACCGGTCAGTACGCTGCCGGGCGGCAACAGGACGCTGTCGTCAAAGCCCTGGCAAATCACGTCGCGCAAGGTGTTCTCAACGGCGGCATCGCGCTGGCGTTCATTGAATTCGTACTGATAGTTGTAGAACAGGTGACTGGCCTGATGCTGCTGGCAAAAATCGGCCAGCCGTTCGACGCTGGCGGTAAAATCGTCCGCCTCTTCTACCCACAGCGGTATGCCCCGTTCCGCCAGCGCGGCATGCAGACTCTGTAAATGGCTGGCGATAAAAGCGGCCTGCCGTGGCGCCAGGTGATGTTCACGCCACTGCCCCGGGGTGGCGATATACAGCGCCAGCACCTGCGCCTGCGGATCGCGGCAGGCGGCAGCCAGCGCCAGGTTATCGTGAATGCGTAAATCCGTGCGTAACCAGACCAGATGGGTGGCCATATCACTCCTTATTATCCGTCAGCAATATTCATCTTATGATCTAAGCCGGCAAAAATAGCGCGCTCCGGCAAAATACGCACCTGCCAATTCCAAGGCGGCGCATAAAAACGAGTGTAGACAAGCGGCGAAAAAAAACCGCCGGGGCAACCCGGCGGTCTTGTTATTTTCTTCGCAGCAGGAGGATTAATAGAAATCGTGAGCGGCTTTCTCCGCCTGCGCCATCCACACCGGCTGCTCGCTGGTTTTCGACCACACCCGGTGCAGCCAGCTGTAGTAGCGGGCGCGATCTTTCCAGAACAGCATCACCGGCAGCGCCGCGACGCCAGCCACGACGGCGAAAGCACGACGCAGCAAAATAATATGAGCAGGATAAGCTTTGTACAACGCCATCATTTCTCTCCCCTTTGTCAGGCCGGCAAGCAGCGCCGGTAAAATTAATCATGTTTGTCTGAGCAAAATAATACCGCTCTGCTTGTAATTTTACTACTCATCCGACCACTAAAAAGCACGTATTTATACTTAATTTACATTCGCCACGTAAATTAGTTACGAAAAAGTTAAATTAATACTAACCATCAGTTAATTTGTGCCTTTGTCATTTTTATACTTTTTTTACACCGCACCCGCGGATTTTTGCGAAATCTTTGCGCCGTAATTTCTATCCTCCAGGTAAATCGAAAACACACCCGGAGGTGGATTGTGACTACAGGCGTACTCACTGGCGTTGGGCTGGTGTTCCTGTTACTGGCTTATCTGGTTTATGCCTTGATACATGCGGAGGCATTCTGATGGCTGCCCAGGGATTTTTATTATTAGCCAGCTATCTGCTGGTATTGCTGGTGCTGGCGCGCCCGCTGGGGATGTGTCTGGCAAGAATGGTGAATGACATCCCGCTTCCCGGCCTGGCCGGGGTCGAGCGCGTCCTGTGGCGCGTGGCCGGGATCCGCGCCGAAGAGATGGGCTGGCTGCAGTATTTGCTGGCGCTCCTGCTGTTTAACGCCCTCGGCGGCCTGGCGCTGTTTGCCCTGCTGATGCTCCAGGGCGTGCTGCCGTTTAACCCGCAGCACCTGCCGGGGCTGTCATGGGATCTGGCGCTCAATACCGCGATCAGCTTTGTCAGCAATACCAACTGGCAGGCTTACGCCGGCGAAAGCACAATGAGTTATCTCAGCCAGATGGTCGGCCTGACGGTGCAGAATTTCCTCTCCGCCGCCACCGGCATCGCCGTGGTCTTCGCCCTGACCCGCGCCTTCGCCCGGCAGAAAATGTCGACCCTCGGCAATGCCTGGGTCGACCTGACGCGCATTACCCTGTGGCTGCTGCTGCCGCTCTCTCTGCTGGTGGCCCTGTTCTTTATTCAGCAGGGCGTGCCGCAGAATTTGCAGGCTTACCAGCCCTTTACCACCCTCGAAGGGGTGCACCAGCTGCTGCCGATGGGGCCTGTCGCCTCACAGGAAGCGATTAAGCTGCTGGGCACTAACGGCGGCGGTTTCTTCAATGCCAACTCCGCCCATCCGTTTGAAAACCCGACCGCGCTGACCAATCTCGTGCAGATGCTGGCGATCTTCCTGATCCCGGCGGCGCTGTGCTTCGCCTTCGGCGAGGTGGTAAGCGATCGGCGTCAGGGACGCGCCATCCTGTGGGCAATGACGCTGATCTTTATCCTCTGCGTCGCCGTGGTGATGTGGGCGGAAACTCGCGGCAATCCGCATCTGCTGACGCTGGGCGCTGACAGTAGCCTGAATATGGAAGGTAAAGAGAGTCGCTTCGGTATTCTCGCCAGCAGTCTGTTCGCGGTGATCACCACCGCCGCCTCCTGCGGCGCGGTCAATGCCATGCATGACTCCTTCACCGCGCTGGGCGGCATGGTGCCGATGTGGCTGATGCAGATTGGCGAAGTGGTGTTCGGCGGCGTCGGCTCGGGCCTGTACGGCATGCTGCTGTTCGTTATGCTGGCGGTATTTATCGCCGGGCTGATGGTCGGCCGCACCCCGGAGTACCTCGGGAAGAAAATCGATGTCCGGGAAATGAAAATGATCGCCCTCGCCATTCTGGTCACCCCGACGCTGGTGCTGCTTGGCACGGCGCTGGCGATGATGACCGACGCCGGCCGCGCCGGGATGTTCAACCCTGGACCGCACGGCTTTAGCGAAGTGCTGTACGCCGTCACCTCGGCGGCCAATAACAACGGCAGCGCCTTCGCTGGCCTGGGTGCGGCGACGCCGTTCTGGAACCTGCTGCTGGCGTTCTGCATGCTGGTCGGCCGCTTCGCCGTCATCATTCCGGTGATGGCCATCGCCGGCTCGCTGGTGGCGAAGAAAATTCAACCGGCCAGCCCCGGCACCCTGGCCACTCACGACGCCCTGTTTATCGGTTTACTGATCGGCACCGTGCTGCTGGTGGGCGCCCTGACCTTTATTCCTGCGCTGGCGCTTGGCCCGCTGGCTGAACACTTTTCCTTACTTTGAGCGATGCGGAGCACCCTGTTATGAGTCGCAAACAATTAGCCCTGCTGGAGCCGACGCTGGTGCGCCAGGCGCTGCTGGATGCCGTGAAAAAACTCAGCCCGATGGTGCAATGGCGCAATCCGGTGATGTTTATCGTCTGGGTGGGCAGCCTGTTAACCACCCTGCTGGCGATCGCCATGGCTGGCGGCGCCCTGACCGGTAGCGCCACCTTTACCGCCGCCGTCAGCATCTGGCTGTGGTTTACCGTGCTGTTCGCCAACTTTGCCGAAGCGATGGCGGAAGGCCGCAGCAAAGCCCAGGCCAACAGCCTGAAAGGGGTGAAAAAAACGGCCTTCGCCCGCAAACTGCGCGCCCCGCAGCATGACGCGCCGGTCGACCACGTGCCGGCGGAAGACCTGCGCAAAGGCGACGTGGTGCTGGTGGAAGCCGGGGATATTATCCCCTGCGATGGCGAAGTCATCGAAGGCGGCGCCTCGGTGGACGAAAGCGCCATTACCGGCGAGTCTGCCCCGGTGATCCGTGAATCCGGTGGCGATTTTGCCTCGGTGACCGGCGGGACACGCATTCTCTCCGACTGGCTGGTGATCCGCTGCAGCGTGAACCCGGGAGAAACCTTCCTCGACCGGATGATCGCCATGGTGGAAGGCGCCCAGCGCCGTAAAACGCCGAACGAGATCGCCCTGACGATCCTGCTGATCGCCCTGACGCTGGTGTTCCTGCTGGCCACCGCCACCATCTGGCCCTTCTCGGCGTGGAGCGGCAATGCGGTCAGCGTTACCGTACTGGTCGCCCTGCTGGTGTGCCTGATCCCGACCACCATCGGAGGGCTGCTGTCGGCCATCGGCGTCGCCGGGATGAGCCGTATGCTCGGCGCCAACGTGATCGCCACCAGCGGCCGCGCGGTGGAAGCCGCTGGCGACGTCGATGTCCTGCTGCTGGATAAAACCGGGACCATTACCCTCGGCAACCGCCAGGCTTCCGCCTTCCTGCCGGCTCGCGGCGTGGAAGAGCGAACCCTCGCCGACGCCGCCCAGCTCTCCTCGCTGGCGGATGAAACCCCTGAGGGGCGCAGCATCGTGGTGCTGGCGAAACAGCGCTTTAACCTGCGCGAACGCGATCTGCAGTCGCTGCACGCCACCTTTGTCCCCTTTACCGCGCAAACGAGGATGAGCGGCATCAATATCGATCAGCGCATGATCCGCAAAGGGTCGGTGGACGCCATTCGCCGCCACGTGGAGGCCAACGGCGGCCACTTCCCTGCCGATGTCGATAAACAGGTGGAAGAGGTCGCTCGCCAGGGGGCCACGCCGCTGGTGGTCGCCGAAGGCGAAAAGGTGCTGGGGATTATTGCGCTCAAAGATATCGTCAAAGGCGGCATCAAAGAACGTTTCGCCCAGCTGCGCAAAATGGGCATTAAAACGGTGATGATCACCGGCGATAACCGCCTGACCGCCGCGGCGATCGCCGCCGAGGCCGGCGTCGATGATTTCCTCGCCGAAGCGACGCCGGAAGCCAAGCTGGCGCTGATCCGCCAGTACCAGTCGGAAGGTCGGCTGGTGGCGATGACCGGCGACGGCACCAACGACGCGCCCGCGCTGGCTCAGGCCGACGTGGCGGTAGCCATGAACTCCGGCACCCAGGCGGCGAAGGAAGCGGGCAACATGGTCGACCTGGATTCCAACCCCACCAAGCTGATTGAGGTGGTCCATATCGGCAAACAGATGTTAATGACGCGCGGCTCGCTGACCACCTTCAGTATTGCCAACGACGTGGCGAAATATTTCGCCATTATTCCGGCGGCGTTTGCCGCGGTCTATCCTCAGCTGGCCATGCTGAACGTGATGGGCCTGCATTCGCCCTCATCGGCGATCCTCAGCGCCGTTATCTTCAACGCGCTGATCATCGTCTTCCTGATCCCGCTGGCCCTGAAAGGCGTCAGCTATCGCCCGCTCTCCGCCTCAGCGATGCTGCGCCGCAACCTGTGGATCTACGGCCTCGGCGGTCTGCTGGTGCCCTTTATCGGTATTAAAGCCATCGACCTGCTGCTGACCCTGAGCGGTCTGGTGTGAGGAACAAACTATGTCATTGATTCGTCCAGCACTTGTGCTATTTATTCTGTTAACGCTGCTCACCGGCGGCGTCTATCCTCTGCTAACCACCAGCCTGGGACAATGGTGGTTTAACTCACAGGCCAACGGCTCGCTGATCCGCCTGAACGGTGAAGTGCGCGGCTCGGCGCTGATTGGCCAGAACTTCACCGCCGCAGGCTATTTCCAGGGCCGCCCGTCGGCCACCGCGGAGACGGCGGATAATCCCATGGCCTCTGGCGGCAGCAACCTCGCCGCCAGCAACCCGGCGCTGGATAAAGCGGTGAGCGAGCGCGTGCAGGCCCTGCGCGCCGCCAACCCGGACGCCGACCCGCGGGTGCCGGTCGAACTGGTCACCACCTCGGCGAGCGGTCTCGATAACAACCTGACTCCGGCCGCCGCGCTGTGGCAGGTGCCCCGGGTGGCTCAAGCGCGCCAGCTGAGCGTTGAGCAGGTAACCCAGTTGGTGAATCAGGCCACACAAACCCCGCTGCTGAGCTTCCTTGGCCAGCCGGTGGTCAATATACTGCAACTCAATATGGCGCTGGATGCCCTGAAGGATAAGTAAATGAGTGACGAGCCGCTGCGCCCGGACCCTGACCGCCTGCTGCAGCACACCGCCGCCCCGCATCGCGGCAAACTGAAAGTGTTCTTTGGCGCCTGCGCCGGGGTGGGGAAAACCTGGGCGATGCTGGCGGAAGCGCAGCGGCTGCGCGCCCAGGGGCTGGATATTCTGATTGGCGTGGCGGAGACCCACGGCCGTAAAGAGACCGCCGCGATGCTGCAGGGCCTGAGCACCCTGCCGCCGCGGCGGCTTGCCCATCGCGGGCGGTACGTCTATGAGTTCGATCTCGACGCCGCCCTCGCCCGCCGTCCGGCGCTGATTCTGGTGGATGAGCTGGCGCACAGCAATGCGCCAGGCTCCCGCCATCCAAAGCGCTGGCAGGATGTGGATGAACTGCTGGAGGCCGGGATAGATGTTTTCACTACCGTTAACGTCCAGCATCTGGAAAGCCTGAATGACGTCGTCAGCGGGATCACCGGCGTGCAGGTGCGGGAGACGGTTCCCGATCCCTTCTTTGACGCCGCGGACGACGTGGTGCTGGTGGACCTCCCCCCTGACGATCTGCGCCAACGACTCAATGAGGGCAAAGTCTACATCGGCGGCCAGGCCGAGCGCGCTATCGAAAACTTTTTCCGCAAGGGCAATCTGATTGCGCTGCGCGAGCTGGCCCTGCGCCGCACCGCCGACCGCGTCGATGAGCAGATGCGCGCCTGGCGCGACCGTCAGGGCCAGGAGAAAGTCTGGCACACCCGCGACGCGATCCTGCTCTGCATCGGGCACAACACCGGCAGCGAAAAGCTGGTGCGCGCCGCCGCCCGGCTCGCCGCCCGCCTGGGCAGCGTCTGGCATGCGGTGTATGTCGAGACCCCTTCCCTGCACCGGCTGCCGGAAGGCCGGCGGCGGGCTATTCTCGCCGCGCTGCGTCTGGCCCAGGAGCTGGGGGCCGAAACCGCCACCCTCTCCGACCCGTCGGAAGAGAAAGCGGTCCTCCATTACGCCCGCGAACATAACCTCGGCAAAATCGTCATTGGCCGGCAAAGCAAGCGCCGCTGGTGGGATCGCAGCGGCTTCGCCGATCGTCTGGCTCGCCATGCGCCGGACCTCGATCTGGTGGTGATCGCCCTCGATGAGAAACCCTTCCCCCTTGCCGCACGCGCCAGCGACAGCCGTCCGGCGCTGGAGAAATGGCGCCTGCAGCTGCAGGGCTGCGCGGTGGCGGTGGCGCTATGCGCCATCATTACCCTGGTGGCCATGCAGTGGTTGATGGCCTTCGAAGCCGCCAACCTGGTGATGCTCTATCTGCTGGGGGTGGTGCTCATCGCCCTGGTCTATGGCCGCTGGCCGTCGGTGCTGGCGACGGTGATCAACGTCATCAGCTTCGATCTCTTTTTTGTCGCCCCGCGCGGGACGCTGGCGGTGTCGGATGTCCAGTATCTGCTCACCTTCGGCGTGATGCTCACCGTGGGCCTGCTTATCGGCAACCTCACCGCCGGCGTACGCTACCAGGCGCGGGTGGCGCGCTACCGTGAACGCCGTACCCGCCATCTGTATGAGATGTCTAAAGCGCTGGCGGTGGGTCGTAGCCAGCAGGATATCGCCACCACCAGCGAGCGGTTTATCGCCTCCACCTTTCAGGCCCGCAGCCAGCTGCTGCTCCCGGACGCCCAGGGAAAACTGCTGCCCTTAACCCACCAGCCAGGGCTGACCCCGTGGGATGATGCCATCGCCCGCTGGAGCTTTGATAAGGGCCAACCTGCCGGCGCCGGCACCGATACCCTGCCCGGCGTGCCGTATCAGATCTTGCCCCTGAAGAGCGCCGCCCGCACCTGGGGACTACTGGTGGTGGAACCGGAGAATCTGCGCCAATTGATGATCCCGGAGCAGCAGCGGCTGCTGGTGACCTTTACCCTGCTGGTGGCCAGCGCTCTGGAGCGCCTCACCCTGACCGCCAGCGAAGAGCAGGCCCGTCTGACCAGCGAGCGGGAAAGCCTGCGTAACTCGCTGCTCGCCGCCCTGTCGCACGATCTGCGTACTCCGCTGACCGTGCTGTTTGGCCAGGCGGAAATTCTGACCCTCGATCTGGCCAGCGAAGGTTCAAAACATGCCCCGCAGGCCAACGAAATCCGCCAGCATGTGCTCAACACCACCCGGCTGGTGAACAACCTGTTGGATATGGCGCGGATCCAGTCCGGCGGCTTTAATCTGCATAAGGAGTGGCTGACGCTGGAGGAAGTGGTCGGCAGCGCGCTGCGCATGCTCGAGCCAAGCCTCGGCGGCCAGCATATTCAGCTGGATTTACCCGATCCCCTCCAGCTGGTGCATGTCGACGGGCCGCTGTTCGAGCGGGTGCTGATCAACCTGCTGGAAAATGCCCATAAGTATGCCGGCGCCCGGGCGAGCATCGGCATTCGCGCCGAGGCGGACGCCCGGCAGCTGTCGCTGGAAGTATGGGATAACGGTCCTGGGATCCCGGCAGGCCAGGAACAGACTATCTTTGATAAATTCGCCCGCGGCAACAAAGAGTCGGCGATCCCTGGCGTCGGGCTGGGCCTTGCCATCTGTCAGGCCATCGTCGACGTCCACGGCGGGACCATCTCCGCCAGCAACCGGCCCGAGGGCGGCGCCTCATTCCGTGTTACACTGCCTGGAGAAACGCCCCCTGAACTGGAAGAGCTACCTGAGGAATTGTGATTAACGTTCTGATTATCGAAGACGAACACGCTATCCGACGCTTTCTGCGCACCGCGCTGGAAGCCGACGGCATGCGCGTATTTGAAGCGGAAACCCTGCAGCGTGGGCTGATTGAAGCCGCCACCCGTAAGCCCGACCTCGCGATCCTCGATCTCGGCCTGCCGGATGGCGACGGCATTGATTTTATTCGCGACCTGCGTCAGTGGAGCCAGATGCCGATTATCGTCCTGTCAGCGCGTAGCGAAGAGCATGACAAAATTGCCGCCCTGGATGCCGGCGCCGATGACTACTTAAGTAAACCCTTTGGCATCGGCGAGCTGCAGGCCCGCCTGCGCGTCGCGCTGCGTCGCCATGGCGCGGCGCAGGCCGATGAGCCGGTGGTGCGCTTCGCTGACCTGGAGGTCAATATCCCCGCCCGCCGCATCCTGCGCGGCAGCGAAGAGATCCACCTGACGCCTATCGAGTTTCGCCTGCTGGCGGCACTGTTGAATAATCCCGGCAAAGTGCTTACCCAGCGCCAGCTGCTGAATCAGGTGTGGGGGCCTAACGCCGTGGAGCACAGCCACTATCTGCGGATCTATATGGGTCATCTGCGACAAAAGCTGGAGGCCGATCCGGCACGGCCGCAGCATTTGCTGACCGAAACCGGGATTGGCTATCGCTTTATGCCCTGAATCCCGCCTCTGCAGTACCAGAGGCTGGCGATTTTCAGCCCTTCAGAGAGCAGCAGAAAGCCTGCCAGGATCGCTAAATGCCGGACGCCGGCAGCCTGAATCAGCCACAGGCCCAGCGATAGCGAAGGCTGCATAAACAGCAGCCTGAGCGGCGCCTGCCCCCAGGCCAGCCACAGCGCATAGCGGCTCTGGCGGAAAAAAAAGATCATCGATAGCGGGATGCTGATAATCAGCAGAACATTCAGCGGGTACAGCCAGACCGCCGCGGAGCCCCAGGTGTGCAGCAGCTGGAGATAAGCGAGTAGATCGTCGTAAAAAGGGAGGCGGCGGTGGGCAATATTCCACCATAAGAATTGCAGGACGAAAAAGAGATCCATCCACGCCCAGAACAAAAACAGGGACTTCCGTTGTATTTTCATCGCTATCCTTGCGAAAAAAATCAGGCCCGCAAGGGGCCTGATGGTAGTGCGTCGTTAAGCGTTCTTCAGCACTTCGCTGACAATCTCTACCGCTTCTTTTTCAATCAGCTTGCGATGCTCTTCGCCGAGGAAGCTTTCGCAGTAGATCTTGTAGGCGTCTTCGGTGCCTGACGGACGCGCCGCGAACCAGCCGTTGTCGGTCATCACCTTGAGGCCGCCAATCGCCGCCCCGTTGCCCGGCGCCGCGGTCAGACGGGCAGTGATCGGATCCCCCGCCAGGGTGTCAGCGCTGACCATTTCCGGAGAGAGCTTGGACAGCGCCGCTTTCTGCGCGGAGGTCGCGGAAGCCTGCAGACGGTTGTAGCTCGGCGCGCCGAAGCGTTCCGCCAGTTCGTTGTAATGCTCCTGCGGGTTTTTCCCGGTCACCGCGGTGATCTCCGCCGCCAGCAGGCACATGATGATGCCGTCTTTATCGGTGGACCACGGCGTGCCGTCGAAGCGCAGGAAGGAGGCCCCGGCGCTCTCTTCGCCGCCGAAGCCGAAGCTGCCATCGAACAGGCCGTCGACAAACCACTTAAAGCCCACCGGCACTTCCACCAGCTTGCGGCCCAGATCGTTCACCACGCGGTCAATCATCGCGGAGGAGACCAGCGTTTTACCCACCGCCACCTCTTTGCCCCACTGCGGACGATGCTGGAACAGGTAGTTGATCGCTACCGCCAGGTAGTGGTTCGGGTTCATCAACCCCGCCGGGGTGACAATCCCGTGGCGGTCGTAATCCGGGTCGTTAGCAAACGCCAGATCGAACTTATCGCGCAGCGCCAGCAGGCCGGCCATCGCACACTCTGAGGAGCAATCCATGCGGATGGCGCCGTCTTTATCGAGGTGCATAAAGCGGAAGGTCTGATCCACCTGATCGTTAACAATGGTCAGATTGAGCTTGTAGTGCTCGCCAATGCGTTTCCAGTATTCGATACCGGACCCGCCCAGCGGATCGACGCCCAGCGTCAGGCCGGCTTTCTGGATTGCGGCCATATCGACGATATCCGCCAGCCCTTCGATGAACGGCTGCACCAGATCCTGTTCTTTAACGTGGCCAGAAGCCAGCGCCGCGTCCAGAGAAATGCGTTTCACGCCCTGCAGGCCCGCGGCCAGCAGTTCGTTGGCGCGGTTTTCCACCACTTTGGTGACGTTGGTATCAGCCGGGCCGCCGTTTGGCGGATTGTACTTGATACCACCATCTTCCGGCGGGTTGTGTGACGGGGTGATCACAATGCCGTCCGCCAGCGGACCGCCTTTTTTGTTATGCACCAGAATCGCGTTGGAGACCGCCGGCGTCGGGGTGAAGCCGTTGTTTTCCTGCACGATCACGTCGACGCCGTTGGCGGTTAACACTTCCAGCACCGAAATAAATGCCGGCTCGGAGAGGGCGTGGGTATCTTTGCCGACATAGCACGGACCGGTGATCCCGTTTTTCGCACGATCTTCCGCAATGGCCTGGGCGATGGCCAGGATATGCGGTTCGTTGAAGTTGTGGCGCGCCGCGCTACCGCGATGGCCAGAGGTGCCGAATTTTACCGCATGCTCCGCATTACCGACTTCAGGCTTCAGCACGTAGTACTGAGCAGTCAGTTGGGCGACGTTAATCAAATCACTCTGTTGCGCAGGCTGCCCCGCACGTTTATCGATTGCCATTGCCTGATCCTTCTGGTGCAAATGTTAAAAAGCTAGATCGTGCCGCAAACCTTTTCAATCAGCTCCGCAGGGAACTGCATCGACTGCATGATGTGCTCAATCATGCTGCATTTACGGCCGGTATTGGTATTGGTGATCACCCACCACGGTGTACCAGGAACCTGTTTCGGTTTGGTCTGATTACCGCTTTTCAGCAGCGTACGCGCATCTTCCGCGAAGTAAACGCGCGTGCGGCCGTGCAGAGACTCGGTGGCCTCGGCAAATGCTTTACTGTCCAGGGAGTAGAGGGTCGTCAACACCAGCATAAAACGGTTCACCGCGCGCTTCTGCTCGGCGTATTCATCAGATAACAGCATCTCGCGCATGGCGCGGACTTTATCTTTCACCGGGTTAGCGGGTTTCACCTCAGCGACAGGCGCTGGCGCCAGCGTCGGCGCGGCTTTGCTGACCGGTGTAGCCGGTTGGGAAACGGCGGAAAATTTCAGCATACGCCGTAAAATGTCGGATGCGCTCTCGCCGATATGCAGAGTGTGGCTGGCAATATAGCGATAGAGTTCATCATCAACTTCAATTGTTTTCATCTTAATCCAGTGCGATATCTTTTCTGAATACAAATCGTTGGGATTATAAGTACAAATCCCAACCGCGGATAGCGTCAAACCAGGATGGCGGTAAAACTCAGAAAACTTCTGGGTCTTGCAGCCGGATGGCAGAATGTCCAACATAATACCCTAACCCGACGGAGCGAAAAAAAGAACTTTGCCATGAAATTAAATAGCCGAGCGCAATCTGCACAGAATCCGCACAACCACTCCCCGATCGTGCTGGTCCACGGTCTGTTTGGCAGCCTGGACAACCTGGGCATCCTCGCCCGCGACCTGATCGCCGACCATGATATTGTGCAGGTCGATATGCGCAACCACGGTTTGTCGCCGCGGTCGCCAGAGATGACCTACCCCGCCATGGCGCAGGATCTGCTTGATACGCTCGACGCGCACCAGATCGAGCGCGCCACCTTTATCGGCCATTCGATGGGCGGGAAAGCGGTAATGGCGCTTACCGCCCTGGCGCCTGAACGCATCAGCGGTCTGGTGGCGATCGATATCGCGCCGGTGGATTATCACGTTCGCCGCCATGATGAGATCTTCGCCGCTATCCGCGCCGTCAGCGAATCCGCCGCCAGCACCCGCCAGCAGGCGGCGCAGGTGATGCGCGAGCACCTGCAGGAAGAAGGCGTGATTCAGTTCCTGCTGAAATCATTCGTCGACGGCGACTGGCGCTTCAACGTGCCGGTGCTGTGGGACCAGTATCCGCATATCGTCGGCTGGGAAACCATCCCGGCCTGGCCGCACCCGACGCAGTTTATTCCCGGCGGCAACTCGCCCTATGTGACCGACGCCTACCGCGACGCGCTGCTGGCCCAGTTCCCGCAGGCCCGGGCCCACGTCATCGCCGGCGCCGGACACTGGGTCCATGCCGAGAAACCCGAGGCGGTGTTACGCGCCATCCGCCGCTATCTGACGAGCATCGCCGCCTGATTGGCTAAAATATGCCCGACCGCGCCGCAGAATGCCCGCGGTCGTTGGCGCAGCCGTTCGCCTGATGTATGATGGCGCGCTATCTGCGCCGGCTAGAGCCCGGCAGCTTGTTTCCCCGAAGTCACTCAGAATCATGGCAAAAGAACAAACGGACCGTACGACATTAGATTTGTTCGCAAACGAGCGTCGCCCGGGAAGACCGAAAACCAATCCGCTGTCGCGCGATGAACAACTGCGCATCAACAAACGTAACCAGCTGAAACGCGATAAGGTTCGCGGGCTGAAGCGCGTGGAGTTAAAACTCAACGCCGATGCGGTCGATGCGCTCAACGAGCTGGCGGAAGCGCGTAATATGAGCCGCAGCGATCTCATTGAAGAGATGCTGATGACCCAGTTAACCGCCCTGCGCAGCCAGGGAAAAGTCTAACTTTCCGCGAAAAACCCGCATTCATGTAGCAGAGTGTGCAGTCGGGCGTGATTGCTGTTTCCGCGCCCTTGCCTGTTCTGCTATGATTGCCGTTATCTATGGGCATTGCGTCCCTACCACATCATTTAAGTTTCAAGAGGTTATTTTACTCATGGCAATCATCGGCATCTTTTTTGGCAGCGACACCGGCAACACCGAAAATATTGCAAAAATGATTCAAAAGCAGCTTGGTAAAGATGTTGCTGATGTTCACGACATTGCCAAAAGCAGCAAAGAAGACCTGGAAGCCCACGACATCCTGCTGCTCGGTATCCCGACCTGGTACTACGGTGAAGCGCAGTGTGACTGGGATGACTTCTTCCCGACGCTGGAAGAGATCGACTTCAATGGCAAACTGGTGGCGCTGTTCGGCTGCGGCGACCAGGAAGATTACGCAGAATACTTCTGCGACGCGCTGGGCACCATCCGCGACATCATTGAGCCGCGCGGCGCGACCATCGTCGGTCACTGGCCAACGGCGGGGTATCATTTTGAGGCTTCCAAAGGCCTGGCGGATGAAGACCACTTCGTCGGCCTCGCCATTGATGAAGACCGCCAGCCGGAGCTGACCAACGAGCGCGTTGAGAAATGGGTGAAGCAGGTTGCCGAAGAGCTGCACCTCGAAGAAATCAAAAACGCCTGATGATTAAGCGGCGCAATCATTGAGTTGCGCCGCATTAATAGACAAAAGCAATCAAACTAATAGCTACAAGTTTTTAACTTTTAATCACATATCTGTACAATGTCCTCTGATTCTACGAGGCACGTGACGCAGTTTGTAGCTGGTGCCTCGTTTTTGACAGCAAACCAGGCCTGATGCTTGCAGTTTTCATTTACCAGTGGCAGTTCTATAATGAGACGCATTACGTCGGGTTAATTTCTGTATGACTTCCGTTGAAGGAAGTAGATCGTTTAGCAACAGGACAGATTCCGCATGACTGACAACAATACCGCATTAAAGAAGGCTGGCCTGAAAGTCACACTTCCTCGACTAAAAATCCTTGAAGTGCTGCAGGAACCGGATAACCATCATGTCAGTGCGGAAGACTTATATAAACGCCTGATCGACATGGGCGAAGAGATCGGTCTGGCGACCGTTTACCGCGTCCTCAACCAGTTTGATGACGCCGGCATCGTGACTCGTCATAATTTCGAAGGCGGAAAATCCGTTTTCGAACTGACCCAGCAGCATCACCACGATCACCTGATCTGCCTCGACTGCGGCAAAGTGATCGAATTCAGCGACGACTCGATCGAATTACGCCAGCGTGAAATTGCCTCCCGCCACGGCATCCGCCTGACCAACCACAGTTTATATCTGTACGGTCACTGTGCGGAAGGGGATTGCCGCGAGGACGAACACGCCCACGACGCGGTGGAAAAATAATTCCCCGTTTCGCTGAGACTGAAAAGCCAACCTGCCGGTTGGCTTTTTTATGGGCGCCTCTGCCGCCCTTCCCGCTCACGCCCCTGGGGTGACTTTCCTCATCCCCGCTTTGTCCGGAGAGTTGATATGGAACTTCGCCAGCGGGGCGATCTCTGACCGGATCGGTCGTCGTCCGGTGCTGATGGGCATTACCGTGCTGGCGCTGCTCACCACCTGGCCGGTGATGCACTGGCTCACCGTCGCGCCCGATTTCACCCGTATGACGCTGGTCCTGCTATGGTTCTCGTTCTTCTTTGGCATGTATAACGGCGCGATGGTCGCGGCGCTTACCGAAGTTATGCCGGTATACGTCCGCACCGTGGGCTTTTCGCTGGCCTTTAGTCTCGCTACTGCCATTTTCGGCGGCCTGACGCCAGCTATTTCCACCGCCCTGGTCGAGCTCAGCGGCGATAAAAGCGCGCCGGGCTGGTGGCTAATGTGCGCCGCGCAGTGCGGATTCATTGCCACCGCGCTACTGTTCGTGCGGCTGAGCCGCGGCTATCAGCCGGCGGAGAGTCAGCGCTAAAAAAACAAACGGGCGGAGATATGCCCCGCCCGTTTGCCGCTGCCGTCTGATTTAATGGGTCGTATTATTGCTGCGGATCTCCTTCCAGATCTGATCGCAGCGCGCTTTCACCGCCTGATCGTTGCCAGTGCGGGTGGCCTGAATACACTGTTGGTAATCCAGGACGCGAACGCTCTCCTGGTTGGCGAACTGCTGGTGCTGTTTATCCTTTTTCAGCACATTCAGTACGCTCTGGCAGGCTTCAATCTTGTCCGGATTCCCTTCCGCCGTATTAATACAGGCGCTATAGGCATCTTTCAGTTTGGTGTCTTCTTTCGGCGCCGGCGACGTGGTGCAGGCCACCAGGCCCGCTGCCATCATGGCAATAAGCAGCATTTTTTTCATTGTCGTTCTCCCAGAGGTGCGGCAGGCTCACGCCCGCCGCGCAGGCATCAGAAAATAGTGAACGGGGCGATAACCATGAACTTCACGTCGCGCTCATCCTGGAAGATGTTGCCGTAGCCGCCGCTCCAGCTCGGAATATCGGAATGGTTGTCGTATTGGGTAAAGTGCAGTTTGAACAGGGTGCCCTTCGCCCGCCCTTCCTGTACGGTATACATTGCATCCAGGCTATAGGCCGACTCTTTCAGGCGATAGTCAGGGTCATAGTACGCATCCGGAGAGGACATTCTTCCCGGCTTCGCATCCCAGGCGTAGACATAAGACGCGCCGAACGCCCAGCCCGGCATATCCCAGTTTTTCATGTCATACATCGCGCCAAAGAAGACCGCTTTTTCGCCGTTGGCGTTAAAGTCGGAGCGGTTATCCCACCAGATATCGAGACGACCATTGGAAGAGGCGTAGGTCGGGGTCATACGCTGCAGGAAGTAGCCCTGCTGGCCATCAGCCTTCACCCAGGTTCCCTCGAGACGCAGATCCAGGACATCCGCCACCTTATAACCAAAGGTTAACGCCTGCAGCCATGCGGTGCCATCATAGATGTCGTTGACCCCGCCGTTGCTGACCTTATCGCGGGTGCCGTAGAACTGGTAGCTGGTGCTCAGCGGCGCGCCGGCGACGTCAAACTTGTAGCTGGCTTTAGCAAAGTACTGATCGATATAGCCCTGAGCCTGACCAAATGCCGCCTCCAGCACCAGGTCATTTTTGAAATCATATTTAGCGCCGACGGAGTGGAGGTAATCGACTTTGGTCTTCTTATCGTTCTGATAGAAATCGTCCATCTCGATATGCCATGGCGCTTTATACTCGTTCGTCCACATATAGGAGAAACTTAACGCGCCCGCCGTGCCATAGTCGAAGTTAGCCCCGGCCTCCGCCCCCTGATAGGTACCTGGCATAAAACTCCAGTGCGGGGCCAGCAGAGTCTGGCCGGTTGGCTGGATATAGCCCGCACGTGCCCACGCCGGACCATATTTGAATTTCGCTGCGGCTTTATACAGGCTGATGCCGCTCTTATCGCCGGAATAGTCTTCGTCATAGGCTTTGTTACGTGACGAGAAGGCAATTTCGTTCGGGTGACCGCTATCGCCGTTCTCCGCCATTTCAATCGCGGTAAACGCGGCAATATCAAGGCCAAACATATCGGCGGCATAGCCGGACTGGAAGTCCAGGTTGGCGTTCCAGGTGGAGTGGGAAAGGTTGGTTTTGTATTTGTCGCCGTCGGTCACATCTTTACGGTCACGCTCACGCTGCCAGTAATAGATACCGCCGGTTAAGGTTGAATCATCGATAAAGCCTGCTGCGCTGGCCTGTGGAGCAACAACCCAGCCCGACATCGCGGTGACGGCGGCAATAGCCAGCGCCAGCGTACTACGTTTGCCACTAAACGTACGCATGTGCATATCCTCTTTGACGTTTTAAAAGGCGAAGACCAGCGGTCAATCGCTAAAAAATAAATAAAACTGCAAAATGTGGGGCGGTAAAAAAGACCGCGAAACCACTGTAGATAGACTATTTTTCGTGACGCGAATTATCAATGTTTTTCGTGAGGCAAAGCTTAAGATTATGACAAAGCGCACATATTTTATGTCGTTTTGTTACAGTCTTATCTCTGATGATTTTGTTATGGAAGTCATTGCAAAATCAGGGAAAAACGCAATCATTGAAAGCGATTACATTGGTTTTTTGTATGTGACAGGAAACATCAGAAGCGCTATTTATTACCGCGCAGAAACAGAATTAATTCGCATCGCGAAAATGAAAAGTTTAATTAGCTGATTCTGAAACAAAAAAAGCGCCGCTGGGAGCGACGCTTTGACAGAAAAGAAATGTTATTCGCCCGCTTTCGCCCAGGTATCACGCAGCCCGACGGTGCGGTTGAACACCAGATTGGTTGCGGTTGCATAGCGGCTGTCGAGGCAGAAATAGCCTTCACGCTCAAACTGATAAGCTTTACCGGCTTCGGCCTGCGCCAGGCTCGGCTCCGCGTACCCCTGTTTGATCACCAGCGATTCCGGGTTGATCACTGCGAGGAAATCGTCCGCCGCGCCCGGGTTTGGCACGCTGAACAGACGATCGTAGAGACGGATCTCTACCGGCAGCGCATGCGCCGCGCTTACCCAATGGATCACGCCTTTGACCTTGCGGCCGTCGGCCGGGTCTTTGCTCAGGGTGTCGGCATCGTAGGTGCAGAAGATGGTGGTAATATTGCCTTCGGCATCTTTCTCCACGCGTTCCGCTTTGATGACGTAGGCGTTGCGCAGACGCACTTCTTTACCCAGCACCAGACGCTTGTACTGTTTGTTGGCTTCTTCGCGGAAGTCCGCGCGATCGATCCAGATTTCGGCGCTGAACGGCACTTCACGACTGCCCATTTCCGGCTTGTTCGGATGGTTCGGCATCACCACCATTTCGCTTTCGCCCTGCGGATAGTTCTCGATAACCAGTTTCACCGGATCGATCACCGCCATCGCGCGCGGGGCGTTTTCGTTCAGATCTTCACGAATGCAGGACTCCAGCGACGCCATCTCGATGGTGTTGTCCTGCTTGGTCACGCCGATGCGCTTGCAGAACTCGCGGATGGATTCGGCGGTGTAGCCGCGACGACGCAGACCGGAGATGGTCGGCATACGCGGGTCGTCCCAGCCTTCCACGTGCTTTTCAGTCACCAGCTGGTTCAGCTTACGCTTGGACATCACGGTGTATTCGAGATTCAGGCGCGAGAATTCGTACTGACGCGGATGCACCGGGATGCTGATGTTGTCCAGCACCCAATCGTACAGGCGGCGGTTGTCCTGGAACTCCAGGGTACACAGCGAGTGGGTAATGCCTTCCAGCGCATCGCTGATGCAGTGGGTGAAGTCGTACATCGGGTAGATGCACCACTTGTTGCCGGTCTGATGATGCTCAGCGAACTTAATGCGGTACAGCACCGGATCGCGCATCACAATAAACGGCGATGCCATATCGATCTTCGCGCGCAGGCAGGCTTTACCCTCTTCGAAGCCGCCGCTGCGCATTTTTTCAAACAGCGCCAGGTTCTCTTCCACGCTGCGGTCGCGATACGGGCTGTTTTTACCCGGCGCTTTCAGGGTGCCGCGGTATTCGCGAATTTCATCAGGAGAGAGTTCATCAACATAGGCCAGACCTTTGTTGATCAGCTCAACCGCATACTGATGCAGCTGATCGAAATAATCAGACGAGTAGCATACGTCCCCGGACCAGTGGAAACCTAACCACTGCACGTCGTTTTTAATCGACTCAACGTATTCGATATCTTCTTTCACCGGGTTGGTGTCATCGAAACGCAGGTTGCATTGGCCCTGATAATCCTGGGCGATGCCGAAGTTCAGGCAGATGGATTTTGCATGGCCAATGTGCAGATAACCGTTCGGCTCCGGCGGGAAGCGAGTGTGAACGGTGGTATGTTTACCGGTAGCCAGATCTTCATCAATAATCTGACGGATAAAGTTAGTCGGGCGGGCTTCTGCCTCACTCATCACGGGTTCCTCAAAGCGTAAACAACGTATAACGGCACATGATCTTACAAGCAGGGCGTAGTGACAACTATTAGTTACGTAAAATAGGTATCAGAAGAGGATTATGGGGCCGATTGCTGGAAAAAAAAGCGGCGAAGGTTTCCCTTCGCCGCTGAGGCAAAAACTCGACTCAGGAGCCTTACTTGCCTTTAATCTCATACAGCGGCGTCTGGCCAGCAACGACCTTACCGCTCACCAGTATCACCAGCGCGCTGTAGTCATCGCTGTTGCTGCAGACGACCGGACTGATCATTGAGCGCGCGTTGGCGTTGAGGAAGTCCAGATCCATTTCCAGAATCGGCTCACCCGCCTTCACGTCCGTGCCCTCTTCAACCAGACGTTTGAAGCCCTTGCCTTCCAGCGCCACGGTGTCGATACCCATGTGAACGACGATTTCCGCACCGTTGTTGGTTTCGAGGCAGAACGCGTGGTTAGTGTTGAAAATTTTCACCACGGTACCGGCGGCCGGGGCCACCACGATGTTGCTGGTCGGTTTCACCGCGATCCCGTCGCCAACGGCTTTGCTGGCGAAGGCTTCGTCCGGCACCTGCTCAAGGGCCACCACGTCACCGGTAATCGGCGAAACCAGCGACTCAACGGTCTTCGCGTTCGCTACCGCCTGCGGTTTAGCCGCGGGCGCTGCGGTGGCGACGTTGCCAGCCGGTGCGGCTGCCGCTGCCGCTACCGGGCCGCGGGTAACCACTTTTTTCATCTCATCGCCGATAGACTCTGCTTTCGCACCGACGATAACCTGAATGGTTTGCTTATTCAGTTTCACCACCCCGGACGCGCCGAGACGTTTACAGGCGGCGTCGTTCACCTTCGCCGAATCGCCCACGGTCAGACGCAGACGGGTGATACAGGCGTCAATGGCTTTCAGGTTGTCCGTTCCGCCCACCGCGGCGATATAGCTGGTCGCCAGCTGGGTCAGCCCCTCTTCAGTGTTGCTGTTGGCTTCTTCCGTTACCACGTCAGCGGCTTTGTCTTCACGACCCGGCGTTTTCAGGTTGAACATGCGGATCACCGCGCTGAACAGCAGGAAGTAGACGAAGAAGAACACCACGCCCATCACCAGCAGCATCCAGACGTTTTTGCTGGCGGCCGGCAGGCTGTACATCAGCACGTAGTCAATTGCACCTGCGGAGAAGGAGAAGCCCGCATGGATCCCGAGCGCCGTTGCGATGAACAGGCTGATACCGGTCAGCACCGCATGCAGGAGGTACAGCAGCGGAGCCAGGAACATGAACAGGAATTCCAGCGGCTCGGTTACCCCGGTCAGGAACGCGGTGATGGCCACGGACAGCAGCATACCGCCTACCATCGGACGACGCGCTTTCGGCGCCGCCAGATACATCGCCAGCGCCGCACCCGGCAGACCAAACATCATGATTGGGAAGAAGCCGGACATGAACATCCCCGCGGTGCCGTCGCCGGCGTAGAAGCGGTTGATGTCGCCGTGGAACACAGCGCCAGCGGCGTTAGTGAACTCACCAATCTGGAACCAGGCGATGGTGTTCAGCACCTGATGCAGACCGGTTGGGATCAGCAGACGGTTGATGAAACCAAAGATACCGGAACCCAGCGCCCCTGCGGAGACGATCCATTCGCCGCCAGAGTGGATAGCGTGCTGCACCGGCGGCCAGACGTAGCCGAAGATCGCCGCGAGGATCAGACAGAAGAAGCCGGTGGCGATCGGCACGAAGCGTTTGCCGCCGAAGAAGCTCAGGAAGTCCGGCAGCTTGATGCCGGCCCAGCGGTTGTATACCGCCCCTGCCACCAGACCGGTAATGATACCGGCCAGCACGCCCATATTGATTTCCGGGTTGATGGTGACCATCGCTTTGGTCATCACGAAATACCCTACCGCACCGGCCAGCGCCGCAGAACCGGCGTTATCCTTGGACCAGCTTGATGCCACACCAATTGCGAAGATCAGCGCCAGATTATCGAAGATCGCCCCACCCGCTTGCGCGATGAAGGGTACATTCAACAGGTCTGGTTGCCCGAAACGCAGCAGCAATGCCGCGACCGGCAGCACTGCGATAGGGAGCTGCAACGCCCTACCCAGTCGCTGAAAGAAACCTAAAATATTCATCTTATTCCCCCTATGAGACCCCGATGAGGCTCATTTCAAAGCCACTTTTTTATTGTGTAACAAGGTCGGTTTTATCACTTACCGGCAAAGTGTGTGAAAAATTAATTCGTATCGCAAATTAAACGGGTATTTTTTGTGATAATTATCACCAAATATCGTATTCCCTCCTCCCTTGCACTGGCTAACAACGAAAACTTATTTTATCATTCAAAAAATCAACACGGATTGACCCCGGTCGGCGCAGTTGCTGCAATACTCTCCTTAGAGTGCTGGCGCCAATCCGCCAGAATCTACTTTGACTATAGAGGTGAAGAATGAGACTGATTCCCCTGGTAACCGCTGAGCAGGTCGGTAAATGGGCTGCCCGCCATATCGTTAACCGCATTAATGCATTTAAACCAACCGCGGACCGTCCGTTCGTGCTGGGTCTGCCAACCGGTGGTACCCCGCTGACCGCCTACAAGGCGCTGGTTGAAATGCATAAAGCAGGCCAGGTTAGCTTCAAGCACGTCGTCACCTTTAACATGGATGAATACGTTGGCCTGCCGAAAGAGCATCCGGAAAGCTATCATAGCTTTATGCACCGTAATTTCTTTGACCACGTTGATATTCCGGCAGAAAATATCAACCTGCTGAATGGTAACGCGCCGGACATCGATGCGGAATGCCGTCGCTATGAAGAAAAAATTCGTTCCTACGGTAAAATCCACCTGTTCATGGGCGGCGTGGGCAACGATGGTCATATCGCGTTTAACGAACCGGCCTCTTCTCTGGCGTCCCGCACCCGTATTAAGACCCTGACCCATGAAACCCGCGTAGCGAACTCCCGCTTCTTCGACGGCGATGTGGATCTGGTGCCGAAATATGCGCTGACCGTCGGCGTGGGCACCCTGCTGGACGCAGAAGAAGTGATGATTCTGGTGCTGGGTCATCAGAAAGCGCTGGCGCTGCAGGCGGCGGTAGAAGGTAACGTCAACCACATGTGGACCATTACCTGTCTGCAGCTGCATCCGAAGGCGGTGATCGTCTGCGACGAACCGTCCACCATGGAGCTGAAAGTGAAGACGCTGAAATATTTCAACGAATTAGAAGCTGAAAATATTAAAGGTCTGTAATGTAGTCCTTCCCGCGCCCTGGCGCGGGATCATCTTTTTCTTTGTACGCACCATCATGCCGGCGGCAAACGAACGAACGCTGACCTGATGAGGCGTATATACCGGGGGTCGTAATGTATGCATTAACCCAGGGCCGGGTTTATACCGGTCATGAAATTCTCGATGACCATGCGGTTGTTATCGCTAATGGCTTTATCGAACGTCTTTGTCCGCTGGCAGATTTGCCGTCTGACATCGAGCAGCGCTCAGTCAACGGCGCAATAATCGCCCCCGGTTTTATCGACGTCCAGCTCAACGGCTGCGGCGGCGTGCAGTTTAACGACAGCCCAGAGGCGGTCACTGTCGAAACGCTGGAGATCATGCAGAAGGCCAACGAACGCTCAGGCTGCACCAGCTTCCTGCCGACGCTGATTACCTCCAGCGACGATCTGATGAAGCAAGGCGTGCGCGTGATGCGCGAATATCTGCAAAAACATCCGAACCAGGCGCTGGGCCTGCATCTCGAAGGGCCGTGGCTGAATATCGTTAAGAAAGGCACCCACAATCCGGACTACGTGCGTAAACCGGACGCGGCGCTGGTCGATTTCCTGTGCGACAACGCCGATGTGATCACCAAAGTGACCCTCGCCCCTGAGCGCGTTGAGCCAGAAGTGATCCGCAAACTGGTCGCCGCCGGGATCGTTGTCTCCGCGGGCCACTCCAACGCTACGCTGAAAGAGGCGAAAGTCGGCTTCCGCGCGGGCATTACCTTCGCCACCCACCTGTATAATGCGATGCCGTACATTACCGGCCGCGAACCGGGTCTTGCCGGGGCGATTTTTGACGAGCCGGATGTCTACTGCGGTATCATCGTCGACGGGATGCACGTCGATTACGCCAACGTGCGCAACGCCAAGCGCCTGAAAGGCGACAAGCTGTGCCTGGTCACCGACGCCACCGCGCCGGCGGGGGCGAATATTGACCAGTTCATTTTTGCCGGGAAAACAATATACTACCGCAATGGGCTGTGCGTAGATGAAAACGGCACCCTCAGCGGATCTTCCCTGACCATGATTGAAGGGGTGCGTAATCTGGTTGAGCATTGCGGCGTGGCACTGGACGAAGTATTGCGCATGGCGACGCTCTATCCTGCGCGCGCTATCGGCGTGGACAAGCAGCTCGGCAGCATTGCGCCGGGCATGGTCGCTAACCTGACCGCCTTTACACGCGATTATAAAATCACCAAGACCATCGTTAATGGTAACGAGGTCGTCACTGAGTAAGTAAAAGTATGACAGCAGGCGGACAAGCTCAAATTGGTAACGTTGACCTCGTAAAACAACTGAACAGCGCGGCCGTGTACCGCCTGATTGACCAGCATGGGCCCATCTCGCGCATTCAGATAGCCGAACAAAGCCAGCTTGCCCCTGCCAGCGTGACCAAAATCACGCGTCAGCTTATTGAGCGCGGCCTGATCAAAGAAGTCGATCAGCAGGCCTCCACCGGTGGCCGCCGCGCTATCTCTATCATCGCAGAAACTCGCAACTTCAACGCCATCGGCGTGCGGCTTGGCCGCTATGACGCCACTCTGACCCTGTATGATTTAAGCAGCAAGACCCTGGAAGAGGAGCACTTCCCGCTGCCCGAGCGCACCCAGGAAACGCTGGAACACGCCCTGCTGAATATCATCGCCACCTTTATCGAAAACTGTCAGCGCAAAATTCGCGAGCTGATCGCTATCTCAGTGATCCTGCCGGGCCTCGTCGACCCGGAAAGCGGCGTGATCCGCTATATGCCGCACATTGCGGTGGAAAACTGGGGCCTGGTCGGGGCGCTGGAGAAACGCTTCAACGTTACCTGCTTTGTTGGCCACGATATCCGCAGCCTGGCGCTGGCCGAGCACTATTTTGGCGCAAGCCAGGATTGCGAAGACTCCATTCTGGTGCGCGTGCACCGCGGTACCGGGGCGGGGATTATCTCCAACGGGCGCATTTTTATCGGCCGCAACGGCAACGTCGGCGAAATTGGCCATATTCAGGTCGACCCGCTGGGCGAACGCTGCCACTGCGGCAACTTCGGCTGTCTGGAGACCGTCGCGGCCAATGCCGCCATTGAACAGCGGGTTCGCCACCTGCTGGAGCAGGGCTACCAGAGCCGTCTGACGCCGGATGACTGCACGATCAAAACTATCTGCAAAGCGGCCAACAAGGGCGATGCCCTGGCCTGCGAGGTGATTGAGTACGTGGGGCGCCACCTCGGGAAAACGATCGCCATCGCCATTAACCTGTTCAACCCACAAAAAATCGTCGTCGCCGGCGAAATAGTGGAAGCTGAAAAGGTCCTTCTTCCGGCCATCGAAGGCTGCATTAACGCCCAGGCGCTTAAGGCGTTTCGTAAGAACCTGCCGGTGGTGCGCTCCACCCTCGATCACCGCTCTGCAATCGGCGCCTTCGCGCTGGTCAAACGCGCCATGCTCAATGGCACGCTGCTGCAGCGTTTGCTTGAGAGCTAATCGCCCCTTTTCTGATAGCGCGTCACCTTGATACGGACGGGCCTCGCCCGTCAGAGGTGTGAAACCTCATCGATGACGCGTATAGTTTCGTCTTTGTTAATGATTCTGGACCCACCATGACCATTCAAAACATAATTTGTGATATTGACGGCGTACTGATGCACGATAACGTCGCCGTTCCCGGCGCAGCCGAGTTTATCAAGCGCATCCTCGATAAAGGCATGCCGCTGGTAATGCTGACCAACTACCCGTCGCAAACCGGCCAGGATCTGGCGAACCGTTTCGCCACCGCTGGAATTGATGTTCCGGATAGCGCCTTTTACACCTCAGCGATGGCCACCGCCGATTTTCTGCGTCGCCAGGAAGGCAAAAAAGCCTACGTGGTGGGAGAAGGGGCGCTGATCCACGAGCTGTACAAAGCCGGCTTTACCATTACCGATGTGAACCCGGATTTTGTCATCGTCGGGGAAACTCGTTCCTTTAACTGGGAAATGATGCATAAGGCCGCCTTCTTCGTCGCCAACGGCGCCCGCTTCATTGCCACTAACCCGGATACGCACGGTCGCGGCTTCTACCCTGCCTGCGGCGCGCTGTGCGCCGGGATCGAGAAGATCTCCGGCCGTAAGCCGTTTTACGTCGGCAAACCCAGCCCGTGGATCATCCGTTCAGCGCTGAATAAAATGCAGGCTCACTCCGAGCAGACGGTGATTGTCGGCGATAACCTGCGCACCGATATACTGGCCGGTTTCCAGGCAGGGCTGGAGACTATTCTGGTGCTCTCCGGCGTCTCCACCCTCGACGACATCGACAGCATGCCGTTCCGCCCGTCGTGGATTTACCCTTCCGTCGCGGAAATCGATATTTTCTGATGCCAACCACGTCGCAGGACGTGGTTTTTCATTTCTAGCGCCCATCAGAATTACCCCATCTAATAAAAACGGCCTATAAATACGAATTCCTCAATAAAGCCGTTCAAAAGATACTCTTTTTTCACTGTTCAACAATCACGGTTGCGTTTTTTCTTTTTCCGGCCGCAAAACCCTTGCGCCTGCTCCCCCTTTACGGCATTTTCTTAAGCACGCACTCAGGCTTCGCTACGAGACGAAGCCAGCACAACATCAAACACGACAGGGTAATGGAGAAGGCTATGTGTTCTATTTTTGGCGTACTGGATATTAAAACTGACGCAGGCGAGCTGCGTAAAAAGGCGCTGGAGCTTTCCCGCCTGATGCGCCACCGCGGTCCGGACTGGTCTGGCGTATATGCCAGCGACAAAGCGATTCTGGCGCACGAGCGCCTGTCGATTGTCGACGTCAACGCCGGGGCCCAGCCGCTGTACAACGCCGAAAAAACCCATGCGCTGGCCGTTAACGGCGAGATCTACAACCACCAGGCGCTGCGCGCGGAGTATGGCGATCGCTACCAGTTCCAGACCGGTTCCGACTGCGAAGTGATCCTCGCGCTGTATCAGGAAAAAGGCCCGGAGTTCCTCGACGATCTGCAGGGAATGTTCGCCTTCGCCCTGTACGACAGCGAAAAAGACGCGTACTTAATTGGCCGCGACCATATCGGCATTATCCCGCTGTATATGGGCCATGACGAACACGGCAACTTCTATGTCGCCTCCGAAATGAAAGCGCTAGTGCCGGTATGCCGCACCATTAAAGAGTTCCCGGCGGGCAGCTACCTGTGGAGCAAAGACGGCGAAATTCGCCAGTACTATCAGCGCGACTGGTTTGATTACGACGCGGTGAAAGACAACGTTACCGATAAGAACGAGCTGCGCCAGGCGCTGGAAGAGTCGGTGAAAAGCCACCTGATGTCCGACGTGCCTTACGGCGTGCTGCTCTCCGGCGGTCTTGATTCATCGGTCATCTCGGCTATCACCAAGAAATTCGCCGCCCGTCGCGTCGAAGATCAGGAGCGTAGCGAAGCCTGGTGGCCGCAGCTGCACTCTTTCGCGGTCGGTCTGGAAGGCTCTCCTGACCTGAAAGCGGCGCAGGAGGTGGCCAACCACCTCGGCACCGTGCACCACGAAATTCACTTTACCGTCCAGGAAGGGCTGGATGCCATCCGCGACGTTATCTATCACATCGAAACCTACGATGTGACCACTATTCGCGCCTCGACGCCGATGTACCTGATGTCGCGGAAAATTAAAGCCATGGGCATCAAAATGGTGCTTTCCGGCGAAGGTTCGGACGAAGTGTTCGGCGGCTACCTCTACTTCCATAAGGCGCCGAACGCCAAAGAACTGCACGAAGAGACGGTGCGTAAGCTGCAGGCGCTGCATATGTTTGACTGCGCCCGCGCCAACAAAGCGATGTCCGCCTGGGGCGTGGAGGCCCGCGTGCCGTTCCTCGACAAGAAGTTCCTCGACGTCGCGATGCGCATTAACCCGCAGGATAAGATGTGCGGCAACGGCAAAATGGAAAAACACATTCTGCGCGAATGCTTTGAATCCTACCTGCCGGCCAGCGTCGCCTGGCGCCAGAAGGAGCAGTTCTCTGACGGCGTCGGCTACAGCTGGATCGATACCTTGAAAGAAGTGGCCGCCAAACAGATCAGCGACCAGCAACTGGAAACCGCAAGCTTCCGCTTCCCGTACAACACGCCGACCTCCAAAGAAGGCTATCTGTACCGCGAGATCTTCGAAGAGCTGTTCCCGCTGCCGAGCGCGGCGGAGTGCGTCCCTGGCGGTCCGTCGGTGGCCTGCTCTTCAGCGAAAGCCATTGAGTGGGATGAAGCGTTCAAAACCATGAACGATCCATCAGGCCGCGCGGTCGGTGTCCACCAGTCGGCCTACAAATAAGCCCAGACGGGCGGTGAAACGCAAAACGGACCCTCCGGGGTCCGTTTTCTTTTTGCCGGATTTATACCGCTGAAAAACGATAAATAACCAATAATTGCCGAATATTCCAGCGAGCTGTTCGCAACCTAACCAAACAGTCACATTACAACGATTTTCCTTGAAAAAGAGGTTGACGCTCGCAGGCCCAATACGCATAATGCGCCCCGCAACGCCGATAAGGTTACGCGAAAAAAAGATGGCTACGTAGCTCAGCTGGTTAGAGCACATCACTCATAATGATGGGGTCACAGGTTCGAATCCCGTCGTAGCCACCATCTTTTTTGCGGGAGTGGCGAAATTGGTAGACGCACCAGATTTAGGTTCTGGCGCCGCAAGGTGTGCGAGTTCAAGTCTCGCCTCCCGCACCATTCACCAGTTAGCGTTGTACGGATGGGGTATCGCCAAGCGGTAAGGCACCGGTTTTTGATACCGGCATTCCCTGGTTCGAATCCAGGTACCCCAGCCATATTTCTTCGATATTTGCGGTTCACCGCGACGGTATTGGGGTATCGCCAAGCGGTAAGGCACCGGTTTTTGATACCGGCATTCCCTGGTTCGAATCCAGGTACCCCAGCCATCGAAGAAGCAGTAAGACAATTAGGCTACGTAGCTCAGCTGGTTAGAGCACATCACTCATAATGATGGGGTCACAGGTTCGAATCCCGTCGTAGCCACCAAATTCTGGACGTATCGATACGCATCGATAAATCCGCAAACAATTTGTTGGGGTATCGCCAAGCGGTAAGGCACCGGATTCTGATTCCGGCATTCCGAGGTTCGAATCCTCGTACCCCAGCCAAATTTAAAAGTCGTTCAGCAGTGAACGCACTGTTGCCCTCAACCGGCGTAGTTACGGTCAAGCGCAACAGACAATTGGGGTATCGCCAAGCGGTAAGGCACCGGATTCTGATTCCGGCATTCCGAGGTTCGAATCCTCGTACCCCAGCCATTTCAATGCAAAAAAGCTCACTTCGGTGGGCTTTTTTGCTATTGGCGTCCTGACATGCTTACTCCGTACTGACTGCCGGGCAGGCGCTCTCCGCTACGCCCCTGCCCGGGAAGCCGGTTTTACAAGCCTAAGGCATACTTCAGCGCCTGACGCTTCAGCACCCCGGCGCGTTCAGCCGCCATCAGGCCAATATTACGCAGCATCCGCACCGGCGCCAGGTCATTGCTGAAACCGGCATAAAAGAGGTCCATCCCCGACTGCATGATAAAATTATCCGCTCGCCGCCGCGCCTGGTAGCGCTTCAGCACCGGCAGGCTGGCCCAGTCTTCGCCGCGGCCGCGCGCTTCCGCCAGGATCTCCAGCAGGGCATCGACATCACGATAGCCAAGATTAACCCCCTGCCCCGCCAGTGGATGAATGGTGTGCGCCGCATCGCCCACCAGCGCCAGGCCGGGCTGAACATACTGCAGCGCATGACGCCGGGTAAGCGGGAAGGCGCCGGCCGCCTGCGGCGTCACCTGCCCCAGCCGCGCCGGAAAGTGACTGGCGATCTCCTGCTGGAGCTGCGCCATGGTCATGCTTTGCAGCTGACGGATCCGCGCCGGGGCGTCGTACCAGACCAGCGAGGCCCAGTGGTCGAACAGCGGCAGGAAGGCGCGTGGGCCGCTGGGAGTAAACTGCTGCCAGGTGCTGTCGCCGGGATCGTCGGCGCATTCGACGCTGATCAGCATACAGGACTGCTGATATTGCCAGGCGTGCACGCCGATGCCGGCCATCTCCCGCACCTGGGAGTTAGCGCCGTCGGCGCCGATAACCAGCCGGGCGTGGATCGTCTCCCCCTCGCGCAAATGCAACGCCGTCTGCGTCTCGCCGCGCTGCATCGTTTTCAGTTCGCTACCGACGCGCAGGGTAACCGCCTCATGCGCCGCCAGCGCTTGCCACAGGCCCCATTGCAGAACCTTGTTCTCGACCATATAGCCCAGCTCCGGCAGCTTGAGCTCCGCGGCGTCGAAGGCGACGTGCGCGCTCTCCCACTCCCAGGTCTCCAGACGGCGATAAGCGTGGACGCGCATCGCCCGTATGGCATCCCAGACGCCGAGACTCTTCAGCAGGCCGACCGAAGCCGCGCTGATCGCCGAGATCCGCACATCCGGGGCGGATGCCGGATCGAACGCCGGTGGCGCCGCTTTCTCAAGCACCGTCACGGTAAATCCCTGTTGCGCCAGCCCTAACGCCAGGGCGCCGCCCACCATGCCGCCGCCCACGATGGCGACATCTGTTACGTGAATTGTCATGGCTATTATCCTTAAAGCAGAATCCGTTAAGTTTACCGGATTTTTCGCCCTCTTGCGGCGATAACGCTCGCACTGGTCAGGGGGCGACCAAAGCATTACAATACGCGCCCTGGAATGCGAAATTCACCCTGTATATATCCCCGCGTTTTGGATATCTATTACTGAGCATGAGCAAGTCAATGACAAAAAAACTCCATATTAAAACCTGGGGCTGTCAGATGAACGAGTATGATTCATCAAAGATGGCCGATCTGCTGGATGCGACACATGGGTATCAACTGACCGAAGTGGCGGAAGAAGCAGATGTGCTGTTGCTCAATACCTGCTCAATTCGTGAGAAGGCCCAGGAAAAAGTTTTCCATCAGCTTGGCCGCTGGAAGCTGCTGAAAGAGAAGAACCCGGACCTGATTATTGGCGTCGGCGGCTGCGTGGCTTCCCAGGAAGGCGACCATATTCGCCAGCGCGCGCACTATGTCGATATTATTTTCGGGCCGCAAACCCTGCACCGCCTGCCGGAGATGATTAACTCCGTGCGCGGCAACCGCAGTCCGGTAGTTGATATCAGCTTCCCGGAAATTGAAAAATTCGATCGCCTGCCAGAGCCGCGCGCCGAAGGGCCGACCGCCTTTGTCTCGATTATGGAAGGTTGCAATAAATACTGCACCTACTGCGTGGTGCCGTATACCCGCGGAGAAGAAGTTAGCCGTCCGTGCGACGATATCCTGTTTGAAATCGCCCAGCTGGCGGCGCAGGGCGTGCGTGAGGTCAATCTGCTGGGGCAGAACGTTAACGCCTGGCGCGGTGAGAATTACGACGGCACCACCGGCAGCTTTGCCGACCTGCTGCGCCTGGTCGCCGCCATCGACGGCATCGACCGCATTCGCTTCACCACCAGCCACCCGATCGAATTTACCGACGATATCATCGACGTTTATCGCGATACGCCGGAGCTGGTGAGCTTCCTGCACCTGCCGGTGCAGAGTGGCTCCGACCGTGTGCTGAACCTGATGGGACGCACCCATACCGCGCTGGAGTATAAAGCGATTATTCGCAAGCTGCGTGAAGCGCGCCCGGATATTCAGATAAGCTCCGACTTTATCGTCGGCTTCCCGGGCGAAACCACGGAAGATTTCGAAAAGACCATGAAGCTCATCGCCGACGTCAATTTCGATATGAGCTACAGCTTTATCTTCTCCGCTCGCCCGGGCACCCCGGCGGCCGATATGGTCGACGACGTGCCGGAGGCGGACAAAAAACAGCGTCTGTATATCCTGCAGGAACGCATTAACCAGCAGGCGATGGCCTGGAGCCGTCGCATGCTCGGCACGGTACAGCGCATCCTGGTGGAAGGCACCTCGCGTAAGAACATCATGGAGCTTTCCGGACGTACGGAGAATAACCGGGTGGTCAACTTCGAAGGTACCCCGGACCTCGTCGGTAAGTTTGTCGATGTCGAAATCGTCGATGTATACACCAACTCGCTGCGCGGTAAAATCGTGCGCACCGAAGCGGAGATGGGTCTGCGTATCGCTGAATCACCCGAATCAGTGATTGCCCGCACCCGTAAAGAGAACGATCTTGGCGTGGGAATTTACCAGCCATGATCCCTTCAGGCCTGTCGGTTCCGGCAGGCCTTGTAATTCCTCTCTCCGTCCCTATATCTACAGCAATGCTTGCGCCATTTTCCTGTGACGTAAATAATTTCCTGATTAGCCGGCCACGCGCCGCGTCCGGCCACCTGCGTAAAGAGGAATAGTTTGAACATAGACACTCGTGAGATTACCCTGGAGCCAGCGGATAACGCACGCCTGTTAGCCCTGTGCGGCCCGTTTGACGACAACATTAAACAGCTGGAGCGTCGGTTAGGCATTGAGATCAACCGCCGTGACAATCACTTTAAGCTGACCGGTCGCGCCCTGTGCGTGCACGCTGCCGCCGATATTCTGCGCAGCCTGTATGTCGACACAGCGCCAATGCGCGGTCAGATTCAGGATATTGAACCAGAGCAGATCCACCTGGCGATCAAGGAAGCGCGCGTACTGGAGCAGAGCGCCGAAAGCGTGCCTGAGTACGGTAAAGCCGTCAATATCAAGACCAAGCGCGGGGTAATCAAACCGCGTACGCCGAACCAGGCGCAGTACATCGCCAATATCCTCGATCACGACATCACTTTCGGCGTGGGTCCGGCGGGTACGGGTAAAACCTATCTGGCGGTGGCGGCGGCGGTCGATGCGCTGGAGCGCCAGGAGATCCGCCGTATTCTGCTGACCCGTCCGGCCGTCGAGGCAGGCGAAAAGCTCGGCTTCCTGCCCGGCGATCTGAGCCAGAAGGTCGACCCGTATCTGCGCCCGCTGTATGACGCGCTGTTTGAGATGCTCGGCTTTGAGAAAGTGGAGAAGCTGATTGAGCGTAACGTCATCGAAGTGGCCCCGCTGGCCTATATGCGCGGACGGACGCTGAATGACGCCTTTATCATTCTTGATGAAAGCCAGAACACCACCATCGAACAGATGAAGATGTTCCTGACCCGCATCGGCTTTAACTCCAAGGCGGTGATCACCGGCGACATCACGCAGATTGACCTGCCACGCAGCACCAAATCCGGTCTGCGCCATGCCATCGAAGTGCTGGCGGAAGTCGATGAGATCAGCTTTAACTTCTTCCATAGCGAAGACGTGGTGCGCCATCCGGTGGTCGCCCGCATCGTGAACGCCTATGAGGCATGGGAAGCCGCAGACCAGAAACGTAAAGCAGAGCTGGCCGCCGAGCGCAAACGCGAAGCCCAGGAACAGGAGCAAAAATGAGTCAGGTGATCCTCGATTTACAGCTGGCCTGCGAAGAGACCAGCGGCCTGCCGGACGAAGCCCTTTTCCAACGCTGGGTCGACGCCGTCATTCCGCCGTTTCAGGAAGAGTCAGAGTTAACGATTCGTCTGGTCGACGTTGCAGAAAGCCATGAGCTGAACCTGACCTATCGCGGCAAGGATAAGCCGACCAACGTCCTCTCCTTCCCGTTTGAAGCGCCGCCGGGAATTGAAATGCCGCTGCTCGGCGATCTGATCATCTGCCGTCAGGTGGTAGAGCAGGAAGCCAGCGAGCAAGGTAAGCCGCTGGAGGCGCACTGGGCGCATATGGTGGTGCACGGTAGCCTGCATCTGCTGGGCTACGATCATATCGAAGACGACGAAGCGGAAGAGATGGAAGGCCTTGAAACAGAGATAATGCTTGCTCTGGGCTATGAGGACCCGTACATTTCCGAGAAGATTGCGGAATAGCGCCCAGCCGGATGGCGGTGCTTGCGCCTCATCCGGCCGCTGTTTCTGCGTTTTACCTGCCAGAAAGTCAGGCAACCCATGCCGTCCGGCGCTGAGTTTACGCGCGACGAGCGACAGTTAAATCAACATGAGAACCCAAACGACGCCATGAGCGACGACAATTCACACAGTAGTGACACAGTAAACAGCAAAAAGGGATTTTTCTCCCTGTTACTCAGCCAGCTTTTTCACGGGGAACCGAAAAACCGCGATGAACTGCTGGCGCTGATCCGTGATTCCGGGCAGAACGATCTTATCGATGAAGATACGCGTGACATGCTCGAAGGGGTAATGGATATCGCCGACCAGCGGGTCCGCGACATTATGATCCCCCGTTCACAAATGATAACCCTGAAGCGCAACCAGACGCTGGACGAGTGCCTGGATGTCATCATCGAATCCGCCCACTCGCGTTTCCCGGTCATCAGTGAAGATAAAGATCACATCGAAGGGATTCTGATGGCCAAGGATCTGCTGCCGTTTATGCGCAGCGACGCCGAAGCCTTCAGCATGGAAAAAGTGTTACGGCCGGCGGTTGTCGTCCCGGAAAGCAAGCGGGTCGACCGCATGCTGAAAGAGTTTCGCTCACAGCGCTATCATATGGCGATCGTTATTGACGAATTCGGCGGCGTCTCTGGCCTGGTGACCATCGAGGATATCCTTGAGCTCATCGTCGGGGAAATTGAAGACGAGTACGACGAAGAAGAAGATATCGATTTCCGCCAGCTGAGCCGCCACACCTGGACGGTGCGCGCCCTGGCCTCCATCGAAGACTTCAACGACGCCTTCGACACGCACTTTAGCGATGAAGAAGTGGATACCATTGGCGGGCTGGTGATGCAGGCCTTCGGCCATCTGCCGGCCCGCGGCGAATCTATCGACATTGATGGTTACCAATTCAAGGTAGCAATGGCAGATAGTCGTCGTATCATTCAGGTGCATGTAAAGCTGCCCGATGACGCTCCCCAGCCGAAGCTGGAAGAGTAAGCGGTAGCGCTGAAATGGCCAGCCGGGAGACCGCGAGTCATACACGGTTGTAGGAGCCCCGCGTCCGGCTGGCAAAAAGAATAGCCTGTAGCAGCAGGCGTTAATTAACGGGACGATTAACCTAAATGGTATTTGCCTCTCTTCTTGAACGCCAGCGCGTACGTCTGTTGCTGGCGCTGTTGTTTGGAGCCAGCGGAACGCTGGCTTTTTCACCTTATGACTTCTGGCCAGCGGCTATCGTTTCGCTGATCGGTCTGCAGGCGTTAACCCTCAACCGACGCCCGCTGCAAAGCGCCGGGATCGGCTATTTCTGGGGACTCGGGCTGTTCGGCACGGGTATCAACTGGGTCTATGTCAGCATCGCGCAGTTTGGCGGAATGCCCGGCCCGGTTAACGTCTTCCTCGTCGTTCTGCTGGCGGCCTATCTCTCGCTCTACACCGGCCTGTTTGCCGGCCTGCTCGCCCGTCTGTGGCCTAAAACTAACTGGATACGGATGGCTATCGCTGCCCCTGTCGTCTGGCAAATCACCGAGTTCCTGCGCGGCTGGGTGCTGACCGGCTTTCCGTGGCTACAGTTCGGCTACAGCCAGATTGACGGCCCGCTGAAAGGCCTCGCGCCGGTGATGGGCGTCGAGGCGATTAACTTCCTGCTGATGGTAGTCAGCGGCCTGCTGGCCCTGGCCCTCGTCCAGCGCAACTGGAAGCCGCTGGCGATTGCCGCGCTGCTGTTCGCCCTGCCGTTCCCGCTGCGCTATATCCAGTGGTATCAGCTGCTGCCGGCGCGCGCGACCCAGGTCTCGCTGGTGCAAGGCGATATCCCACAGGCCATGAAATGGGACGAAAAGCAGCTGGTCAATACCCTGAAAACCTACCTGGCGCTGACCCAGCCGCATATCGGCCACTCGCAGCTGATTATCTGGCCTGAATCGGCGATCCCGGATCTGGAGATCAACCAGCAGCAGTTCCTCAGCATGATGGACGATCTGCTGCGCGCAAAAGACAGCTCGCTGATCACCGGCATTGTCGATGCGCGTCTCAACAAGCAGAACCGTTACGATACCTACAACACCATCATTACTCTCGGCAAAGATAACCCGTACCGCTACGACTCGACCAATCGCTACAACAAGAACCATCTGGTGCCGTTCGGCGAGTTTGTACCGCTGGAGTCGATTCTGCGTCCGCTGGCGCCGTTCTTTGACCTGCCGATGTCCTCCTTCAGCCGCGGCCCCTACATGCAGCCGCAGCTGATGGCGCATAACCTGAAGCTGACCGCGGCCATCTGCTACGAGATAATCCTCGGGGAACAGGTGCGGGATAACTTCCGGCCGGACACCGACTTCCTGCTGACCATCTCCAACGACGCCTGGTTCGGCAAGTCCATCGGCCCGTGGCAACACTTCCAGATGGCGCGAATGCGCGCCCTGGAGCTGGCCCGCCCGCTGCTGCGCAGCACCAACAACGGCATTACTGCGGTGATCGGCCCGCGTGGCGAGATCCAGAAGATGATCCCGCAGTTTACCCGCGAGGTGTTGACCACCACCGTGACCCCCACCAGCGGCTTAACCCCTTACGCCCGCACCGGCAACTGGCCGCTATGGGCGCTGACGGCGCTGTTTGGTTTCGCCGCGCTGCTGATGAGCCTGCGCCAGCGTCGCCGATAAGTTTCTCCGCCGGCGACGCCCGTCGCCGGCTTTTTCTCCCCATCATCTGCCACTCTGGCACAGTCATTGCTTTATTTAACCTGGTAGCGGCATCGTCCGACCCAGTGCAACCGGGTTGCACCAGAAACGATCGGTGGTCGCGCTATTTTGGTGCAATGGAAGATATTTGCCTCCGATTGGTGCGGAGCGCTTCGCAAAAATAAACAATAAAGCAGCAAAATCTTTACATTAAGCCAAACTAAATGCTAACAAACACATACAAATGCGGCACGTGGACGCGTGCCCCCAATAACAACACACACAATCACAATGGGTATCAATAGCGTCGCTGACGCTGCGGATAAGGAGTTGGATATGCAATTACGTAAACTGGCCACGGCAATGCTGGTAATGGGAATGACCGCTGGTCTGGCGCAGGCGGAAGATGCTGCCCCGGCGGCTGGCCAGAACACCCTGGATAAGATCGCCAAAAACGGGGTTATCGTTGTCGGCCATCGTGAATCTTCGGTCCCGTTCTCTTACTACGATAACCAGCAGAAGGTTGTGGGCTACTCTCAGGATTATTCCAACGCCATCGTCGATGCCATCAAGAAAAAACTGAACAAACCCGATCTGCAGGTCAAACTGATCCCGGTCACCTCGCAGAACCGTATCCCGTTGCTGCAGAATGGCACCTTTGATTTCGAGTGCGGCTCAACCACCAACAA
The DNA here is from genome assembly GCF_021184225.1 of Klebsiella sp. KPN54798. NCBI lineage: Bacteria > Pseudomonadati > Pseudomonadota > Gammaproteobacteria > Enterobacterales > Enterobacteriaceae > Klebsiella > Klebsiella sp. KPN54798. Next base: position 3,800,388 of record NZ_CP089234.1, read on the forward strand.
CCTTGAGCGCCAGAAACAGGCGGCCTTCTCCGATACCATCTTCGTGGTCGGTACCCGTCTGCTGGTGAAGAAAGGCGGTCCGATCAAAGATTTCCCGGACCTGAAGGATAAAGCGGTCGTCGTCACCTCCGGAACCACCTCAGAGATCCTGCTGCATAAGCTGAACGATGAGAAAAAAATGAATATGCGCATTATCAGCGCCAAAGATCATGGCGACTCTTTCCGCACCCTGGAGAGCGGACGCGCCGTGGCCTTTATGATGGATGATGCCCTGCTGGCTGGCGAACGCGCCAAGGCGAAGAAACCGGATAACTGGGAAATCGTCGGCACCCCGCAGTCGAAGGAAGCCTATGGCTGCATGCTGCGGAAGGACGATCCGACGTTCAAGGCGCTGGTTGATGAAACCGTCGCCCAGGCTCAGACCTCTGGCGAAGCGGAGAAGTGGTTTGACAAATGGTTCAAAAACCCGATTCCGCCAAAAAATCTTAACCTCAACTTCGAGCTGTCGGACGACATGAAAGCGCTGTTCAAATCACCTAACGACAAAGCACTGAACTAATTATAACAACCAGGGGCGGGATATCCTGCCCTCCCGATGATTGTCACAGCACGGACAGACTATACGGCGGCTGGTCGTTCCCCAGCCGCCGCGAATACCGAAACAAGCTGGACAACCGTCTTCGAGGGTAGCACTGGCTACCCTTTTTTTTCCAGGAGTCATGTATGTCAATAGACTGGAACTGGGGGATATTCCTGCAACAGGCCCCCTTCGGCAACACTACCTACCTGGGCTGGCTGTGGAGCGGTTTTCAAATCACCGTCGCCCTCTCCATCTCGGCCTGGATCATCGCTTTTCTCGTCGGCTCACTGTTCGGCATTTTACGCACGGTACCCAATCGCTTCCTCTCGGGCATTGGCACCTGCTATGTCGAACTGTTTCGCAACGTGCCGCTGATCGTGCAGTTCTTTACCTGGTACCTGGTGGTGCCGGAGTTCCTGCCGGAAAATATCGGCATGTGGTTTAAATCGGAGCTGGACCCAAACATTCAATTCTTTGTCTCCTCCATGCTGTGCCTGGGGCTGTTTACCGCCGCTCGCGTCTGCGAGCAGGTACGCGCCGCCATCCAGTCGCTGCCGCGCGGGCAGAAGAACGCCGGCCTGGCGATGGGCCTGACCCTGCCGCAAACCTACCGCTACGTGCTGCTGCCGAACGCCTACCGCGTTATCGTGCCGCCGATGACCTCGGAGATGATGAACCTGGTGAAAAACTCGGCCATCGCCTCCACCATCGGTCTGGCCGATATGGCCGCGCAGGCGGGCAAACTGCTGGACTACTCCGCTCATGCCTGGGAGTCTTTTACCGCCATCACCCTGGCCTATGTTTTCATCAACGCGGTGATTATGCTGATTATGTATGTGGTCGAGCGTAAGGTTCGCCTGCCTGGCAATATGGGAGGCAAATAATGTACGATTTTGACTGGAGTTCGATCGTTCCCTCCATGCCCTATCTGCTGGCAGGGCTGGTGATCACCCTTAAGATTACGGTGATCGCCATCGTGGTCGGCATCGTCTGGGGCACTCTGCTGGCGGTTATGCGCCTGTCCAGCTTTATGCCGCTGGCCTGGTTTGCTAAATCCTACGTCAACGTATTCCGCTCAATCCCACTGGTGATGGTCCTGCTGTGGTTCTACCTGATTGTCCCGGGCTTCCTGCAGAACGTGCTGGGACTGTCGCCGAAAACGGATATTCGCCTGATCTCGGCGATGGTGGCGTTTTCGATGTTCGAAGCCGCCTACTATTCAGAGATTATCCGCGCCGGCATTCAGAGCATCTCCCGCGGCCAGTCCAGCGCCGCGCTGGCGTTGGGGATGACCCACTGGCAGTCAATGCGGCTGGTGATCCTGCCGCAGGCCTTCCGCGCCATGGTGCCGCTGCTGCTAACCCAGGGGATCGTCCTGTTCCAGGATACCTCGCTGGTGTATGTATTGAGTCTCGCCGACTTCTTCCGTACCGCCTCCACCATTGGCGAGCGTGACGGAACCCAGGTCGAAATGATCCTGTTCGCGGGCGGCGTCTATTTTGTGATTAGCCTCAGCGCCTCGCTGTTGGTCAGCTGGTTGAAGAAAAGGACTGTGTAATGATTACCCTGAAAAACGTTTCAAAATGGTATGGTCACTTTCAGGTGCTGACCGATTGCTCCACGGAAGTGAAAAAAGGCGAAGTCGTGGTGGTCTGCGGGCCGTCAGGCTCCGGTAAATCCACGCTGATTAAGACTGTGAACGGCCTTGAGCCGGTACAGCAGGGGCAGATTATTGTCGATGGCACCGTGGTTAACGATAAAAAGACCAACCTGGCTAAACTGCGCTCGCACGTCGGCATGGTGTTTCAGCATTTTGAACTGTTCCCGCATCTGTCGATTATCGACAACCTGACGCTGGCGCAGGTCAAAGTGCTTAACCGCGATAAAGCCTCAGCGCGCAAGAAAGGCCTCAAGTTGCTGGAGCGCGTTGGCCTGGCGGCGCATGCGGAAAAATACCCGGCGCAACTCTCCGGCGGCCAGCAGCAGCGCGTGGCCATTGCCCGAGCCCTGTGTATGGACCCGATCGCCATGCTGTTTGATGAGCCCACCTCAGCGCTTGACCCGGAGATGATTAACGAGGTGCTGGACGTTATGGTCGAACTGGCTAACGAAGGGATGACCATGATGGTCGTGACCCATGAGATGGGCTTTGCCCGCAAGGTGGCGAACCGGGTGATCTTTATGGATGAAGGGAAGATTGTCGAGGATGCCGATAAAGAGGCCTTCTTTGCCAATCCGCAATCCGAGCGTGCCAAAGATTTCCTCGCCAAAATACTTCATTGATGGTTCTTCTCTGCGCATACCGCCCGGTATGCGCAGTTAATCTTTTCCGCCATATTATTCGCCAATGTTATTTATGCGGCAGATTATCGCTACTATCATTTACGTACCCAATAAACCTCGGCGATAAAAGCTGAGCTTATTTATTAAATCGATCAATTCATAAAGAATTCAATAATGAATTCGTGGACCGGCATTGCCGCCGCCGCTAGCATATAACGCCTCGTAACAGGTTCGTCGCACGATTATTTTATTAATTGAATATAATATTCTTGCCTGACCCCGCCTGCGCCGAAATAAAGGTCATCAATATTCTCTGCCGCTCGCAGAATAATGGATGCGCCACCAAACCAATGAAACAAATGGATATTGCTTCATGTTAATTCGATCTCGCACGCTCACCGGGCTGCTGTTTATCACGCTGGCGGGCACCTCAGCCGCCGGGGCCGCGCCATTGACCTCTTCTACTCACCAGACGGAGCAGGATAAAGCCCGCCAGGAGGCGCTGGCGCCGCAGCAACAGGATTTTCAGTCTTCACAACAGCGCGTGGCGCCGCAGGGTATCCCTTTTCCTGAGGAAACGCATTGCAAATTGATCAACCGGGTCGATATCGACTCCGATAACCAGGCGCTCACCCGGAAATTACTGGCGAAAACCGCGCGGCAGGCGCAGGGACGCTGCCTGGGCAGCGAAGGCATTCGCCTGCTGGCCTATACCTTGCAAAATGAGCTGATCGCGCAAGGCTACATCACCTCGCTGATTGATGTGCCCTCCCAGTCGCTGGAGCACGGCATACTCAGGTTCACGCTGCACTATGGCAAAGTGGGCGCTATCGACTATGCCGACGGCTCGGACACCACCCGCCTGTGGAATTCCCTGCCCACCTCTTCCGGTACTATCCTGCGCTTAAGCGACCTTGAGCAAGGGATGGCCAACCTGCAGCGTCTGCCCGGCGCCACCGCGCACATGAAACTGCTGCCGGGCCAACACGAGGGAGAAAGCGATATCCAGATCGCCCGCAGCCTGGCGAAAAAATGGCAGCTTGGCGCCTGGCTTGACGACGCCGGCAGCAAAGCCAGCGGACGCTACCAGGCCGGCGGGGCCCTCTATCTCTATGACCTGACCACCCTCAACGATATCCTGTACCTTTCCGGCGGGGGCGATATTGAATTCAATCAGCATAACGACGGCAACCACAACGGCAGCCTGTATTACTCCATTCCCTTTGGCTACTGGACACTAAGCGCCTACGGGGCATACAGCCAGTATCGTCAGCAGTTTAACGGCAACTGGTCGACGATGGATTATAAGAGTAAAAATCGCTACTACAGCGCCACGCTGAGTCGTCTGCTCTCCCACACCCGGCAGCAAAAAACCACCGCCGACCTGCGGATCGCCAAGAGTACCTCGCATTATTACTTCGGCGGCAGTGAGCTACTGGTGATGCGCAAGCAGAACCCCTCATGGGAATTCACCCTCAACCACCAGCACTACTTTAACAAAAAGATTGTTGATGCCAGCATCGGCATCCAGCGCAGCCTGCCGTGGCTCAGCTCGACAGCAACGCCGGAAGAGCAGGCCGGGCTGTATAGCCCGCTGTCGCGGATTGTGCATGGTAATCTGCAGGCAATGATGAAATTTGACGCCACCGGCGACAAATTTACCTGGGCTCCCCGCCTCAGCGCCCAGTTCAGCCCGGACAAACTCGCTTCCGATAACAAATTCAATATTGGCAGCCGCTGGAGCGTGCGCGGTTTTGACGGTGAAAACAGCCTGTCCGGCAATCAGGGATGGTACTGGCGCAACGATTTTATCTGGGATCTGGCCACCCACGAGCGGCAATTCTATTTGGGCGCGGATATAGGCCGCCTTATCGGCGCCGATCTATATCAAAAAGGCAAAGTGCTCTCCGGCGCCGTCAGCGGGCTGCGCGGTCAGCTATGGTCAACGCAGTACGATCTGTTTATTAGTACCCCGCTGAGTAAACCGGATAAGTTTCATAGCGACGCCCTGAATATGGGCTTTTCATTACAGTGGAGGTATTAATTCGCACATTATTGACTCGTCATATTTACATTATTTATTAATCATTATTTAAAGGAATAAAGAAAATGTTTAAGTTTAAGGCTTCTTATGTCGCACTGGCGGCAGTATTAACCTCGTCGGTAGTTTATGCCGACCCCACAAGCTATACGCACTCTTCCGGCGCCACGGTTATCGATATTGAAAAGCCGAACGCCGCCGGTGTCTCCCATAACCTGTACCGCGACTTCAACGTCGGCGCCAATGGCACCATCCTCAATAACAGCGGCGATGATGTCAGCCACAGCACATTTGGCAATATCGCCCGCAACAATAATCTGACCGCCGGCAGCGCTTCGGTGATTTTGAACGAGGTGACCTCCAAAAACGCCAGTAGCCTGAAGGGCTTTATCGAAGTCAACGGTCAGAAAGCGGATGTGGTAATCGCCAACCCGAACGGCATCACCTGTTCCGGCTGTAGCTTTGTTAATACCAACAAGGCTATCCTGACCACCGGCAAGGTTAATATGACCGACGATGGCGCTATCGGCAGCTATACCGTAACGGGCGGCACCCTCACCATCGGCGAAAATGGCATGAACGCCGCCAACGGCTATGCGGTTCTGCTCGCCGACGCGATCAATATCAACGGTAAAGTGCAGGCCAACAACGCCCTGGTCAGCGCGGGCAACTTCACCATGGATAACAGCTCTGGCTCGGTGACCTCCGCTGGTAAAAAGGCCACCCTGATCCAGATGACGGTTAACCCGCAGTACAGCATCGACGTCAGCAGCCTTGGCGGCATTGAGGCCAACAGCATCAGCATGGTCGGCAATAACATCGGCTTTGGCGTACGTAATAAAGGCTCTATCGTCGCGAATAGTTCGCTGCAGCTCACCAGCAACGGTAATCTGCTGAACAAAGGCACGATCAAAAGCAACGGTCTGCTGAGTCAGGTCGCCACCGCCTCGGGCATCACCAATGACGGTAGCATCGCCGGCGCCTATTATTTAATGCTCTCCAGTGGCGATTATATCGTTAACACCGGTTCTCTCTCCGGCGGCCAGCTGATTGCCACCGCTAACGGCAACATCACCAACGGCGACTCAGGCACGATGACCGGCACCAGTGGATTAAGCCTGACCAGCGGCGGGAAAATCCGCAACGAAGAAAAAGCCTCCCTGCTGTCAAATAACCAGATTGCCGCCACGGCAATCGGTGATTTCCTCAATGAAGGCAAAATCAGCGCCAAACACACCAGCCTGACGTTTGTCGGCGACAGCTTTAAAAACACTGGCAATATTAACTCTACTGGCCAAACCACCATTCAGTCGCTTAAACAGGACGGCAGCGCCAATACGGGCGAGATCTATAACCTCGGCAATATCACCGGCGAAAATATCAATCTGCAGACCAATGGCACGCTGGCGCAAAGCAGCAGTGGTCGTATTGAGGCAACCAACGCCATTACCGCCCACAGCTACTGGCTGAACCAAAATGGTTATATGAATGCCGCCGATATCACCACCGATCACGGCGTAGTGAATAATTATGGCAATATTACTGCCAAAAATATTTCAATCACGACCTACTCAGATATCACCAACGAAGGGCAGATCAGCAGCACCGGCGACCTGACCTTAAATACCAAAAATAAAGGCGCGATCTACAATTATTCAACCCTCAGCGCGGGCGGCAACATGACGTTAACCGCCACCAAAGTGGTCAATGGTGGTAAAAGTTGCGGCATACTGGGCCTGGCGAAATGCGGCGTCGGGACGTTAACTGCTGACAAGCTGGTACTGAACTCATCGCAGAAATATGTTAGCGACATGGGTGGAAAACAGTATTTCAAGAGCACCGAAGTCAACACGGTGAAATAAGACAAACCACGATGCGCGAAGCCTCGCGCATCGTTTTTCGCACGCTTAGGGCTCGAAGGGCCGACGCTGGAACTGATCGTGGCCACATTTTGGACAGCGCGGCAGCACGTCCGGGGTGTATACCGCCAGGTGATAGTGGCACTTCTCGCAGACCAGGTTGCCCAGACCGACCACTTCGCCGCTGTGGTACACGCCGTGATGATTCAGATCCTGAAAGACTTCCCGCCACTCGAGCTGGGTTTTGTCGGTGATATCAGCCAGCTCCTGCCACAGGCTCTCTTTGATCACCCGCATAAACACGCTGTCGCTCTCGTCTTCGTGACTCTCTTCGTAGCTGCGGGCAAACTCCTTGAGGTCGCGTTTGACCGCCGCAATCACCGACTCGATCTCGCTCTGCGTCAGATCGCCGGCGCGGACGATTTTTTCCCGCGCCTGCGTCACCAGCGCGTCGATATCGCGCTCTCCATGGCGGAGCCGTTCGCTGAGCGAGGAGACCAGTTCACGGTAATATTGAGCAACCTTGTTCATCATTTCGCCTCCGGTGGGGTTAACGTCTTCTGATAATAGACCTTATTCCTCTCCCGCTGTGTCTGACAAGCCACAGAGTCGCGAAATAATCTGCGCAGCTTTTGCCGATGTTGATGTGCGAAAAGCTGTTTTGACGTGGGCGTTTGGGCTATGCTATGCCGATCTGAAATAACACATCCATTGGCTACACTTTGTAGCTGTATTGAAAACAGGACCACTGGCTGCCATGCAAGAGCAATACCGCCCGGAAGAGATAGAATCGAAAGTCCAGCTTCACTGGGACGAAAATCGTACATTTGAAGTAACTGAAGACGAGAGCAAAGAGAAGTATTACTGCCTGTCGATGCTTCCTTATCCTTCTGGTCGACTACACATGGGTCACGTGCGTAACTACACCATCGGCGACGTGATTGCCCGCTACCAGCGCATGCTGGGCAAAAACGTCCTGCAGCCGATCGGCTGGGATGCGTTCGGTCTGCCGGCAGAAGGGGCGGCGGTGAAAAACAACACCGCGCCAGCGCCGTGGACCTACGACAACATCGCCTACATGAAAAACCAGCTCAAAATGCTGGGCTTCGGCTATGACTGGAGCCGCGAGCTGGCGACCTGCACCCCGGAATACTACCGCTGGGAGCAGAAGTTCTTCACCGAGCTGTACAAAAAAGGCCTGGTGTACAAAAAAACCTCCGCAGTGAACTGGTGCCCGAATGACCAGACCGTGCTGGCCAACGAACAGGTTATCGACGGCTGCTGCTGGCGCTGCGATACCAAGGTCGAGCGTAAAGAGATCCCGCAGTGGTTTATTAAAATCACCGCCTACGCCGATGAACTGCTGAACGATCTGGATAAGCTGGACCACTGGCCGGACACCGTGAAGACCATGCAGCGCAACTGGATCGGCCGTTCGGAAGGGGTAGAAATCTCCTTTGACGTCAACGACTACGCTGACAAACTGACTGTCTACACCACCCGTCCGGACACCTTTATGGGTTGTACCTACCTGGCCGTCGCGGCGGGTCACCCGCTGGCGCAGCAGGCTGCGGCGAACAATCCGGCGCTGGCCGCCTTTATCGACGAGTGCCGCAATACCAAAGTGGCCGAAGCCGACATGGCGACGATGGAGAAAAAAGGCGTCGATACCGGCTTTAAAGCCATTCATCCGCTGACCGGTGAACAAATTCCGGTCTGGGCGGCAAACTTTGTGCTGATGGAATACGGCACCGGCGCGGTAATGGCCGTTCCGGGTCACGACCAGCGCGACTACGAGTTCGCCAGCAAGTACGGTCTGAACATTAAGCCGGTTATCCTCGCTGCCGACGGCTCTGAGCCGGATCTCTCCGAGCAGGCGCTGACCGAGAAAGGCGTCCTGTTTAACTCCGGCGAGTTCAGCGGTCTTGATTATGAAGCGGGCTTCAACGCCATTGCCGACAAACTGACCGCCATGGGCGTGGGCGAGCGTAAAGTTAACTACCGTCTGCGCGACTGGGGCGTATCCCGTCAGCGCTACTGGGGCGCGCCGATCCCGATGGTGACCCTGGAAGATGGCACCGTGCTGCCGACCCCGGAAGATCAGCTGCCGGTGATCCTGCCGGAAGACGTGGTCATGGACGGCATCACCAGCCCGATCAAAGCCGATCCTGAATGGGCCAAGACCACCGTCAACGGCCAGCCGGCGCTGCGCGAAACCGACACCTTTGACACCTTTATGGAATCCTCCTGGTACTATGCGCGCTACACCTGCCCGCAGTATCAGGAAGGAATGCTGGATTCGAAAGCGGCCAACTACTGGCTGCCGGTAGATATCTACATCGGCGGTATCGAACACGCCATCATGCACCTGCTCTACTTCCGCTTCTTCCATAAGCTGATGCGCGACGCGGGCATGGTGAACTCCGATGAGCCGGCGAAACAGCTGCTGTGCCAGGGCATGGTGCTGGCTGACGCGTTCTACTATGTGGGCGAAAACGGCGAACGTAACTGGGTTTCCCCGGTTGACGCCATCGTTGAGCGCGACGAAAAAGGCCGCATCGTGAAGGCCAAAGACGCGGCGGGCCACGAGCTGGTGTACACCGGCATGAGCAAGATGTCCAAGTCGAAAAACAACGGCATCGACCCGCAGGTGATGGTTGAGCGCTACGGCGCGGATACCGTGCGTCTGTTCATGATGTTTGCGTCCCCGGCGGATATGACCCTCGAGTGGCAGGAATCTGGCGTTGAAGGGGCGAACCGCTTCCTGAAACGCGTCTGGAAACTGGTCTACGAGCACACCACTAAAGGAGAGGTTGCGGCACTGAACGTGGCGGCTCTGAGCGAAGATCAGAAAGCGCTGCGTCGCGATATCCACAAAACCATCGCCAAAGTGACCGATGACATCGGCCGTCGTCAGACCTTCAACACCGCCATCGCGGCAATCATGGAGCTGATGAACAAGCTGGCGAAAGCGCCGCAGGAAGATGAGCAGGATCGTGCGCTGATGCAGGAAGCTCTGCTGGCGGTGGTGCGTATGCTCAACCCGTTCACTCCGCACGCCAGCTTCACCCTGTGGCGTGAGCTGAACGGCGAAGGCGATATCGACAACGCGCCGTGGCCGGTAGCGGATGAGAGCGCGATGGTGGAAGACAGCACCCTCGTCGTCGTCCAGGTCAATGGCAAAGTTCGTGGTAAAATTACCGTTGCGGTAGATGCAACTGAAGAGCAGGTTCGCGAGCGCGCCGGCCAGGAACATCTGGTGGCGAAATATCTCGACGGTAAAACCGTGCGTAAAGTGATTTACGTTCCGGGTAAACTGCTCAATCTGGTCGTTGGCTAAGCGCGGGAGGAAGCGTGCGATATCTGGTAACAATGTTGTTATCTCTGGCGGTGCTCGTCACCGCCGGCTGTGGCTGGCATTTGCGTAGCACTACCAAGGTGCCCGCCACCATGAAAACCATGATTTTCCAGTCGAGCGATCCGAACGGCCCGTTAAGCCGCGCGGTACGTAATCAGCTGCGTCTTAACGGCGTGGAACTGATCGACGCCAGCACGCTGCGTAAAGATGTCCCTTCTCTGCGCCTCGATGGCTCGTCGATTCAGAAAGATACCGCATCGGTGTTCCAGGATGGTCGTACGGCGGAGTATCAGATGGTCATGACCGTTCATGCCAGCGTCCTGATCCCGGGTCACGATATCTATCCGATTACCACCAAGGTCTATCGGTCGTTCTTTGATAACCCGCAGGCGGCATTAGCGAAAGACGCCGAGCAGGATATGATTATCCAGGAAATGTACGACAAAGCGGCGGAACAGCTGATTCGTAAGCTGCCAAGCGTTCAGGTAGCGGATGTTGAAGCAACCCAGCAGGAAGAGAAACCGGTCGCCAGCAGCGCGGCGCCGGCTTCCTCGGGTAACCGCGTCTCCACCACGCTGGGTCAATGATGATTCGGTTGTACCCGGAACAGCTCCGCGCGCAGCTCACTGAAGGGCTGCGCGCGGCCTATCTGCTGCTTGGCAACGATCCCCTGCTGTTGCAGGAAAGCCAGGACGCCATTCGCGAAGCTGCTGCCGCGCAGGGATTTACCGAGCACCATACTTTTTCAATCGACAACAGCACCGACTGGCAGGCGATTTTCGCCTTAAGCCAGGCGATGAGCCTGTTTGCCAGCCGGCAAACCCTGCTGTTGATCCTACCGGAAAACGGCCCCAACGCGGCGATCAATGAACAGCTCGCCACGCTGGTTGGCCTGCTGCACGACGACCTGCTGCTGATAGTTCGCGGAAATAAGCTGACCAAAGCCCAGGAGAATGCCGCATGGCTCACCGCCCTGGCTCAGCGCGCAGTCCAGGTCAGTTGCCAGACGCCGGAATACGCGCAGCTGCCGCGCTGGCTGGCCGCCCGTGCCAAACAGCATCAGCTGCAGCTCGACGACGCGGCCAGTCAGCTGCTGTGCTACTGTTACGAAGGCAATCTGCTGGCGCTGGCGCAGGCGCTGGAGCGTCTGGCGCTGCTCTGGCCGGACGGTAAGCTAACCCTGCCCCGCGTTGAGCAAGCGGTAAACGATGCCGCGCACTTTACGCCTTACCATTGGGTCGATGCCCTACTGGCCGGCAAAAGTAAGCGCGTGCTGCACGTCCTGCAGCAGTTACGCCTTGAAGGCTGCGAGCCGGCGATCCTGCTGCGTACTTTGCAGCGGGAGCTGCTGCTGCTGGTTACCCTCAAGCGCCAGGCGACGCACACGCCGCTGCGCTCGCTGTTTGATAAACATCGGGTCTGGCAAAACCGCCGTCAGCTGCTCAGCGACGCTCTCACGCGCCTGAGCGGGGAACAGCTACGCCAGGCGGTGACCCTTCTGACCCGCGCGGAGCTCACCTTTAAACAGGATTACGGGCACGACGTCTGGCCCGAACTGGAAAGTCTTTCGTTGTTGCTCTGCCACAAAGCCCTGGCGGACGTTTTTATTGATGGTTGATATGACTCAGTTACAGGCAATCTATGGCGGCACCTTCGATCCGGTGCATTACGGTCACCTTAAGCCGGTTGAGATCCTGGCGAATCAGATTGGCCTGAGCAAGGTCATCATCATGCCTAACAACGTCCCGCCGCACCGGCCGCAGCCGGAAGCCACCAGCGCCCAGCGCGTGCACATGCTGAAGCTGGCGATTGCCGATAAACCGCTGTTCACGCTCGATGAACGCGAACTGCGGCGCGATACCCCCTCCTGGACGGCGCAAACGCTGCAGGAGTGGCGCCAGGAGCAGGGACCGCGCAAACCGCTGGCGTTTATCATTGGCCAGGATTCGCTACTGACCTTTCCCACCTGGCACAACTATGAAACCATTCTCGACAATGTCCACCTGATTGTTTGCCGCCGCCCGGGTTACCCGCTGACCATGGCGCAGGAAGCGGATCAGCGCTGGCTGGATCGCCATTTAACCCACGACGTGGAGTCTCTGCATAACCGCCCTTCCGGCGTGATCTACCTGGCTGAGACGCCGTGGTTCGATATTTCCGCGACGATCATCCGCCAGCGCCTTGAGCGCGGCGAGTCCTGCGCCGAGATGCTGCCCGCCGCCGTGCTGGATTACATCCGCGAGCAGGGACTCTATTGCTGACCCCAGGCTGGGCCTGGCGCGAAAAAAGCGCTATCGTAACGCCATCTCTTCATCGCCTGTCAGAGCCTGTTCATGAAATTGTGGTTAGTTCGCCATGGCGAAACCGAAGCCAACGTTGCCGGGTTATACAGCGGCCATGCCCCAACGCCCCTGACGCCGCGCGGCGTCGCTCAGGCGCGCGCGCTCGGCGAACGACTGCGCCTGGCGCCTTTCGATAAAGTATTCTGTAGCGAGCTGGCGCGGACCGGGACAACGGCCGATCTGCTGCTTGGCGACCGCGCTATTCCGCGTGAGCGCCATCCCGCGCTCAATGAGATGTTTTTCGGCGACTGGGAGATGCGTCATCATCGCGACCTCCAGCGAGAAGATGCGGAAAACTATGCCGCCTGGTGTGCCGACTGGCAGCATGCGGCCCCCACCAACGGCGAAAGCTTTCAGAATTTTGCCCGCCGCGTCAGCGAGTTTATCCCAACGCTGACCGACTGCCGCCATCTTGACCATCTGCTGATCGTCGGCCATCAGGGCGTCCTGAGCCTGCTGACCGCCCTGCTGTTGCAGATGCCTCCGGCGGCGATGTGGCACTTTCCCATTGCCCATGGCGCCTGGAGCCTCCTCGAAATCCGCGACGATTTCACCACCCTGCGGGTATTAAATAGCCAGGCCGTCTGGCGGCCGCAAGAAGAATTCCCGCCAGACCATTGACAGGCCAGAGCAGGCTGTTATTCTCCGCTGCCAGGCAGCATCCGCCAAAGCCGGTTTGCAGAAATTGTTTTACAAAAATGGCGATGCAATCCGCGGCGAGGGATGGGATGATAGCCCGCCACGAACGCCTGCCGACAGACATTTCACCCGACTTTTTCATCAGTTCAGGTATACTGTCAGGCTCTTTATGATTATCAATCTTCACGCACCCAGGGGGAACACTTGCAGGGTAAAGCACTCCAGGATTTTGTTATCGACAAAATTGATGACCTGAAAGGTCAGGACATCGTTGCCATTGATGTACATGGCAAATCCAGCATCACCGATTGCATGATTATCTGCACCGGCACCTCCACGCGTCATGTGATGTCTATCGCCGACCACGTGGTTCAGGAGTCCCGCGCCGCCGGCATGCTGCCGCTGGGCGTTGAAGGGGAAGCCGCCGCCGACTGGATCGTCGTCGACCTCGGCGACGTGATGGTCCACGTCATGCAGGAAGAGAGCCGTCGTCTGTACGAGCTGGAAAAACTCTGGAGTTAATGCGTGAAGTTGCAGCTGGTGGCCGTTGGCACCAAAATGCCGGACTGGGTACAGACCGGCTTTAGCGAGTATCTGCGCCGTTTTCCCAAAGATATGCCGTTCGAGCTGGTGGAGATCCCTGCCGGTAAGCGCGGTAAGAACGCTGATATCAAACGCATCCTCGAAAAAGAGGGCGAGATGATGTTAGCCGCTGCCGGTAAGAACCGCATCGTGACCCTGGATATTCCGGGTAAACCATGGGATACACCGCAGCTGGCGCGCGAACTGGAACGCTGGAAACAGGACGGGCGCGACGTCAGTTTACTGGTAGGCGGTCCGGAAGGTCTCTCTCCCGCCTGTAAAGCAGCGGCGGAACAGAGTTGGTCGCTCTCCACCCTCACCTTACCTCACCCGCTGGTGCGCGTACTGGTGGCCGAGAGTCTGTACCGGGCGTGGAGCATCACCACCAACCACCCGTACCACCGTGAGTAATGATGATCAGGGTAGACTAAGCAGCGAATGAAATTACAGAATTCTTTCCGCGACTATACGGCTGAATCCTCGCTGTTCGTGCGCCGGGCGCTGGTCGCTTTTTTGGGGATTTTGCTGCTTACCGGCGTTCTGATCGCCAACCTGTACAATGTGCAAATCGTTCGCTTCGACGACTATCAGACGCGCTCGAACGAAAACCGCATCAAGCTGGTGCCGATCCCGCCGAGCCGCGGCATTATTTACGATCGCAACGGCACCCCGCTGGCGCTTAACCGCACCATTTACCAGCTGGAGATGATGCCGGAGAAAGTCGATAACGTACAGCAGACGCTGGATGCGCTACGCGACGTCGTCGATTTAACCGACGATGACATCGCCGGTTTCAAAAAGGAGCGCGCCCGCTCCCATCGTTTTACCTCGATTCCGGTAAAGGTCAACCTCAGCGAAGTGCAGGTGGCCCGCTTTGCCGTCAACCAGTACCGCTTTCCCGGCGTGGAAGTCAAAGGCTACAAGCGTCGTTATTACCCCTATAATTCGGCGCTGACTCACGTCATTGGCTATGTCTCAAAAATTAACGATAAAGACGTCGACCGCCTGGATAAAGAGGGCAAGCTGGCCAACTACGCCTCGACGCACGACATTGGTAAGCTGGGTATAGAGCGTTATTACGAGGACGTTCTGCACGGTCAGACCGGCTACGAAGAGGTTGAAGTGAACAACCGCGGCCGCGTCATTCGTCAGCTGAAAGAGGTGCCTCCGCAGGCCGGACGCGACATTTACCTCACCCTCGACCTCAAGCTGCAGCAGTATATTGAAACGCTGCTGGCCGGCAGCCGCGCCGCCGTGGTGGTGACCGACCCGCGTACCGGCGCTATTCTGGCGCTGGTTTCAACCCCGAGCTATGACCCGAACCTGTTCGTCGACGGCATCTCCAGCAAAGATTACTCCGCGCTGCTCAACGACCCGAACACACCGCTGGTCAACCGAGCGACGCAGGGGGTCTATCCCCCGGCGTCGACGGTCAAACCCTACGTCGCCGTCTCGGCGCTGAGCGCCGGGGTGATCACCCGCAACACCAGCCTCTTCGACCCCGGCTGGTGGCAGTTGCCCGGCTCAGAGAAACGCTATCGTGACTGGAAAAAGTGGGGCCACGGCCATCTGAACGTCACCAAAGCGCTCGAGGAGTCTGCAGATACCTATTTCTACCAGGTCGCCTATGACATGGGCATCGACCGTCTCTCAGAGTGGATGAGCAAGTTTGGCTACGGCCACTACACCGGTATCGACCTCTCCGAGGAGCGCTCTGGCAACATGCCGACCCGCGAATGGAAGCTCAAGCGCTTTAAGAAACCCTGGTACCAGGGGGACACCATTCCGGTGGGCATCGGCCAGGGTTACTGGACCGCCACGCCGATCCAGATGAACAAAGCGCTGATGATCCTGATTAACGACGGCGTGGTGAAGGTGCCTCATCTGCTGCAGAGCACCGTGGAAGACGGCAAGCCCGTACCCTGGGTCCAGCCCCATGAGCCGCCGGTAGGCGATATCCATTCCGGCTATTGGGAAATCGCCAAAGACGGCATGTACGGCGTGGCCAACCGCGGCAACGGCACCGCGCACAAATACTTCGCCAGCGCGCCGTATAAAATCGCGGCCAAGTCAGGTACCGCTCAGGTGTTCGGCCTGAAGGCCAACGAAACCTATAACGCGCACCGGATCTCCGAGCGCTTGCGCGACCATAAACTGATGACAGCGTTTGCGCCTTATAACAACCCGCAGGTTGCCGTGGCGATGATTCTGGAAAACGGCGGCGCCGGCCCGGCGGTCGGTACGATTATGCGCCAGATCCTCGATCACATCATGCTGGGCGATAACAACACTACGCTGCCAAGCGAAAACCCGGCGGTAACCGCAGGGGAGGATCAATAATGACGGATAATCCGAACAAAAAATCGCTATGGGATAAAATCCATCTTGACCCCACCATGCTGCTTATCCTGCTGGCGCTGCTGACCTACAGCGCGCTGGTTATCTGGAGCGCCAGCGGTCAGGACGTCGGCATGATGGAGCGTAAAATCGGCCAGATCGCCATGGGCGTGGTGATCATGATCGTCATGGCGCAGATCCCGCCGCGGGTCTATGAAGGCTGGGCGCCCTACCTCTATATTTTCTGTATCATCCTGCTGGTAGCCGTTGACGCCTTCGGCGCCATCTCCAAAGGGGCGCAGCGCTGGCTGGATCTCGGTATTGTGCGCTTTCAGCCGTCGGAGATCGCCAAAATAGCCGTGCCGCTGATGGTGGCGCGGTTTATTAACCGCGATGTCTGTCCACCGTCGCTGAAGAACACCGGCATTGCCCTGGTGCTAATCTTCCTGCCGACGCTGCTGGTGGCGGCGCAGCCTGACCTCGGGACCTCGATCCTGATCGCCCTATCCGGGCTGTTTGTGCTGTTCCTCTCCGGCCTCAGCTGGCGCCTGATTGGTATCGCCGTGGTGCTGGTCGCCGCCTTTATTCCGATCCTGTGGTTCTTCCTGATGCACGACTATCAGCGTCAGCGCGTGATGATGCTCCTCGATCCGGAAACCGACCCGCTGGGCGCCGGCTATCACATTATTCAGTCTAAAATTGCCATTGGCTCCGGCGGTCTGCGCGGCAAAGGCTGGCTGCACGGCACCCAGTCGCAGCTGGAGTTTCTGCCGGAACGCCACACCGACTTTATCTTCGCCGTCCTCGCCGAAGAGCTGGGCCTGATTGGCGTACTGATCCTGCTAGCGCTTTATATTCTGCTGATTATGCGCGGACTGTGGATCGCCGCCCAGGCGCAAACCACCTTTGGCCGGGTCATGGCCGGTGGTTTAATGTTGATTTTATTCGTTTATGTCTTCGTAAATATTGGTATGGTGAGTGGTATTTTACCGGTGGTGGGCGTACCGTTGCCGCTGGTGAGCTACGGGGGCTCCGCCCTGATCGTACTGATGGCCGGGTTTGGTATCGTAATGTCGATCCATACCCACAGAAAAATGTTGTCGAAAAGCGTTTAAAGGGGTTAGCAATGCGTAAGCAATGGCTGGGGATCTGCATAGCAGCGGGGCTGCTGGCGGCATGTTCGAGTGATGACGTGCAACAAAAAACGGTCAGTACTCCACAGCCGGCCGTCTGTAATGGCCCGACGGTTGAGATCAGCGGCGCCGATCCGCAGTATGAAACGCCGAACGCCACGGCGAATCAGGATTATGAGCGCGACGGTAAAAGCTACAAAATCGTTCAGGATCCGGCCAACTTTACTCAGGCCGGTTTCGCGGCGATCTATGACGCAGAACCCAACAGCAACCTGACCGCCAGCGGCGAAGCCTTCGATCCGACTCAGTTGACCGCAGCGCACCCGACGCTGCCGATCCCGAGCTACGCGCGGATCACTAACCTTGCCAACGGACGGATGATCGTCGTGCGGATTAACGATCGCGGTCCCTATGGCAACGATCGGGTCATCTCGCTTTCCCGCGCATCCGCTGACCGCCTGAACACCTCCAACAACACCAAAGTGCGCATCGACCCCATCATCGTCGCGCCTGACGGTTCGCTTTCCGGCCCGGGGATGGCCTGTACCACCGTCGCCAAACAGACTTACGCCCTGCCCGCCCGTCCGAATCTGGACGGTGGGGACGCCGCTGGCATGAGCCAGCCCGCGCCCACTGACGTTCGCCCGATCAGCAACAGCACGCTGACGCCGGCAGACAGCGTGGGCGCGCCGGTGAACAGCGGCGGTTTCCTCGGCGCGCCGACGCCCCTGAACAACGGCGTGCTGGAGAGTAGCGAACCAGCGGCAGCCGCCGCGACGGCTCCTGCCGCCGGCGCCACGCCAACAGCGCCAGTGACCGCGCCTGGCTCCATTCAGGGTAATGTGGTGCCCGCTGCGGCCACCGCCGCAGCCGCTGGCGCCGTGGCGGCCTCGTCCTCCGCGACCTCCAGCGCCAGCGGTAATTTTGTTGTCCAGGTGGGCGCAGTAAGCGACCAGACGCGGGCGCAGCAGTATCAGCAGCGCCTGAGCCAGCAGTTTTCTGTGCCAGGCCGGGTCATGCAAAACGGCGCGGTCTGGCGTATTCAGCTGGGTCCCTTTGCTGATAAAGCACAGGCCAGCGCCGTGCAGCAGCGCCTGCAAAGCGAAGCGCAGCTGCAGTCCTTTATTACTCGCGCCAACTAAACGCCGCGGGCCGCCCGTTCACCTCGCGCATGTAAAAGTCATTAACAAACTCATGCGCAATGTCGGATGCTGGCCCGCAGAGCATTTGCTATAGTAAGGCACTTTTTTAACTCCATCACGGATGCCGTTGTTCTGACCATGAAGACCTCTTTCACCGCTCGTTTACTCATTACGGCGCTCTCCGTTGCAGCGCTCTCCTCCGCTGCCCGCGCCGATGACCTGAATATCAAAACGATGATCCCAGGCGCCCCGCAGATAGACGCCGAATCCTGGATCCTTATCGATTACAACTCTGGCAAGGTACTGGCTGAAAACAATGCCGACTCCCGCCGCGACCCGGCCAGTCTGACCAAAATGATGACCAGCTATGTTATCGGTCAGGCGATGAAAGCGGGCAAATTCAAAGAGTCCGATCTGGTCACCGTCGGCAACGATGCCTGGGCCACCGGCAACCCGGTTTTCAAAGGCTCTTCTCTGATGTTCCTCAAGCCGGGCATGCAGGTGCCGGTTTCTCAGCTGATCCGTGGTATTAACCTGCAGTCCGGTAACGATGCCTGCGTGGCGATGGCCGACTACGTCGCCGGCAGCCAGGACGCCTTCGTCAGCCTGATGAACAACTACGTCAACGCTCTGGGCCTGAAAAACACCCATTTCCAGACCGTTCACGGTCTTGATGCTGACGGACAGTACAGCTCCGCGCGCGACATGGCGCTGATTGGCCAAGCGCTGATCCGCGACGTACCGAACGAGTACTCCATCTATCGTGAGAAAGAGTTCACCTTCAACGGCATCCGCCAGCTGAACCGTAACGGCCTGCTGTGGGATAACAGCCTGAACGTCGACGGCATCAAAACCGGCCATACCGACAAAGCGGGTTACAACCTCGTCGCTTCCGCCACCGAAGGCCAGATGCGCCTGATCTCCGCGGTAATGGGCGGCCGGACGTTCAAAGGCCGTGAGTCAGAAAGCAAAAAACTGCTTACCTGGGGCTTCCGCTTCTTCGAAACCGTCAACCCGATTAAAGCTGGCAAAGAGTTTGCCTCCGAACCGGCCTGGTTCGGCGACAGCGATCGCGCTTCGCTGGGGGTGGATAAAGACGTCTACCTGACCATTCCGCGCGGCCGAATGAAAGATCTGAAAGCCAGCTACGTGCTGAATAACACTGAGCTGCACGCCCCGCTGCAGAAAAACCAGGTTGTCGGCACCATTAACTTCCAGTTGGATGGTAAAACCATCGACCAGCGTCCGCTGGTGGTCCTGCAGGAAATTCCGGAAGGTAATTTCTTCGGCAAAATTATTGATTACATTAAATTAATGTTCCACCACTGGTTTGGTTAAAAATCGAACACTTGAAAGTGTGATTTCCATCCCCATATACTATTCATCCAAGTAACCTGATAACTCCCGCCCTTGGTGGGAGTTATTATTTTGTCGTAACACCGGAGCTGACATGAAAACCAAACTTAACGAACTGCTTGAATTCCCTACGCCATTTACTTACAAAGTAATGGGGCAGGCGTTGCCGGAGCTGGTTGATCAGGTGGTGGAAGTGGTACAGCGCCATGCGCCTGGTGATTACTCGCCGTCAGTAAAACCGAGCAGCAAAGGTAACTACCACTCGGTCTCCATCACCATCAACGCCACCCACATTGAACAAGTGGAAACGCTGTACGAAGAGTTAGGCAATATCGATATCGTTCGGATGGTGCTGTAACCTTTTCCCTGACCCGGCCGCCGTGCCGGGTCTTCTCATTCCCTTCTGCACGGCTGTGATATACTCCCCAACCTGAATTCTCTCTTCCCGGCGGAGATGTTGTTTTGCAGCACAATAAAATTCTTATCCGGCAGCTTGGCCTGCAACCTTACGAACCCGTCTCGCAGGCGATGCATGAATTTACCGACGCCCGTGATGAAGATACCCTCGACGAGATCTGGCTGGTGGAACATCACCCCGTATTCACCCAGGGTCAGGCCGGCAAAGCGGAACACGTGCTGGTGCCCGGCGATATTCCGGTGATCCAGAGCGATCGCGGCGGCCAGGTCACCTATCACGGTCCGGGACAGCAGGTGATGTACGTCCTGTTGGACCTCAAGCGCCGTAAGCTGGGCGTGCGGGAGCTGGTGACGCTGCTGGAGCAAACGGTCGTCAATACCCTGGCTGAATATAGTATCGAGTCGCACCCCCGCGCCGACGCCCCTGGCGTCTATGTCGGCGAACGCAAAATCTGCTCTCTGGGATTGCGGATCCGTAAAGGTTGTTCTTTCCACGGTCTGGCGCTTAATATCGCCATGGATCTCACACCGTTTCTGCGTATCAACCCCTGCGGCTATGCCGGTATGGAGATGACGCAAATGCGCCAGTGGCAGCCTGCAGCCTCCCCGGAGACGGTCGCTCCGCGGCTGGTCGCCAATCTGCTGGCGCTGCTAAATCATCCACCGCACGAATATCTTCCCCGGGATTAAGCGGCAGGCCAACGTCCCGCTGTCAGCGGGGCGCTAAACGAGTAACACGTTATTTTTGCAATCAATTGTCACGCACGGCAACGCGGTGGGCCGCTATACTTGGCCTATCATTCCCAACCGGACTCATCGCGTGCCAGAGAATACGCCTCCGTCAGAATCTCCTGACAGACAGGATGAACGTTACGATCGTCAAATGTTTCGCATCCTGCGTAATATTGACCTCAATCTGTTGACGATCTTTGAAGCGGTATACGTGCATAAAGGTATCGTCAACGCCGCGAAGATACTCAATATCACACCGTCGGCGATTAGCCAGTCAATTAACAAACTGCGGGCGCTGTTCCCCGATCCGCTATTTATCCGCAAAGGACAGGGCGTTACCCCCACCGCCTATGCCACCCATCTTCATCAATACATCAGCCGCGGCATGGAAGCTTTCCTCAGCGCGCTGGATATCACCGGTAGCCCGCACCAGCAGCGGGTGATCACTATCGCCACTACGCCAGCGATGGGAGCGCTGCTGATGCCTGGCCTGGCCAGCGCGCTGAAGCCGACCTTTCCGCAGATCTTGTTGCACAATATCGCCATCGTCGACGCCGCGCGGCAGCTTGACCAGCGCCAGGTGGATCTGCTCATTGATACCCACCTGCACAGCGGCCAGGCGATAAGCCATCATGTGCTGTATCAGGATCGGGTACAGATGTACTGCCGCGCAGGGCATCCCGCGCTGGACGGTCCGCAGGATGAAACGACCCTCGCGGAGTACGAATTTGCGCTGCTGCTGCCGGAAGGCCAGCGCTACCCCACCCTCCATCGCCGACTACAGGAAGAGATGGGCGAGCGCCGCTGCGGCTTTAGCACCTTTAACCTGATGACCCAGGCGGCGATGATCGCCGGGAGCGATATGCTGGGTCTGACCACCGAACGCCTGTTCGCCATGGTGTCCCGTCTCTGGCCGCTGCAGACCCTGGATTTCCCTTCCCTGGGTGGAGAGCAGATTGACGTTGCGCTGCACTTTAATAAGCTGAGCGGGAAAGAGCCATTGCTGAAAGAGATCATCGAGACGGTGATCCGCTCGTTTAAGGCGTAGCGCACGGAAGGGAAAAGGATAAAACAACAACTATTTTACAATTTGCCGGGCAGGCAGGCTGCTTTCTGCCCCTTTTCAATGGTATACTGCCTGCTCTTGATTCAAAAATAGTTGATAATTGCAACATTTCATTGAATTAATTCGCTTTCCTTCGTGACTCGCAACTGGAACACGCACGCTATGAGTAAACCCATTGTGATGGAACGCGGTGTTAAGTACCGCGACGCCGATAAAATGGCCCTTATCCCGGTGAAAAACGTGGCAACTGAGCGTGAAGCTCTGCTCAGAAAACCGGAATGGATGAAAATCAAACTTCCGGCAGACTCGTCCCGTATCCAGGGAATCAAAGCAGCGATGCGTAAGAACGGCCTGCACTCTGTGTGCGAAGAGGCCTCCTGCCCGAACCTTGCAGAATGCTTCAACCACGGTACCGCGACCTTTATGATCCTCGGCGCGATCTGTACCCGCCGTTGCCCGTTCTGCGACGTCGCGCATGGACGCCCGGTCGCGCCAGATGCAAACGAGCCACAAAAGCTGGCGCAAACTATCGCCGATATGGGTCTGCGCTATGTCGTAGTCACCTCGGTAGACCGTGACGACCTGCGTGATGGCGGCGCACAGCATTTTGCCGACTGCATCAGCGCTATTCGCGAGAAAAACCCGTCGATTAAGATCGAAACGCTGGTTCCGGATTTCCGCGGCCGCATGGATCGCGCACTTGATATTCTGACGGTGACCCCGCCGGATGTCTTCAACCATAACCTCGAAAACGTGCCCCGTCTTTATCGTCAGGTACGTCCGGGCGCGGATTACAACTGGTCGCTGAAGCTGCTGGAGCGTTTTAAAGAAGCGCACCCGGAGATCCCGACGAAATCCGGCCTGATGGTAGGTCTGGGCGAAACCAACGACGAGATCATCGAAGTGATGCGCGACCTGCGTCGCCATGGCGTCACCATGCTGACGTTAGGCCAGTATCTGCAGCCGAGCCGTCACCACCTGCCGGTGCAGCGCTACGTCAGCCCGGAAGAGTTTGAAGAGATGAAAGCGGAAGCGATGGCGATGGGCTTCACCCACGCCGCCTGCGGTCCCTTCGTCCGCTCTTCCTATCATGCCGACCTGCAGGCTAAAGGGATGGAAGTTAAATAACCCACCGCTTCCGCCGCTGCGCGCCTGTTCGGCGCAGCGGCTCTCTCCGCTTCATCCGTTTCGCCTGTCCGTAACAGTTAGTTGCATCTTTTCTCCGCGGCGTCGACAAAAACGACAAAGGCCGCAACGATAAACGTCGCGGCCTCTTCGCCGTACCGCCAGCATCCCGTCAGGAGACGCAGCCGGAGAATTACTCTTTATGAGAGAGCTTCTGCGCCGGCGCTTCTTCTGCGGTGGTTTTCTTCGCGCTATCGTCATCTTCGTTCATGGCTTTTTTAAAGCCCTTGATAGCCGACCCCAGGTCGCCGCCCAGCGTACGTAATTTCTTAGTACCAAACACTAAGATAATCAGTGCTGCGACTACCAGCAGTTTGGTAATACTAATCTCACCCATAGCTAACCTTCTTCTCTATACAAGCTGCGAATACGCCATCATACACCCATTTATCCGTCCTATTGTAATCCACCTGTGCGTGGGCTGCGTGTTTCGGCCCATAGCCTCCCCTCCGGGAGTGAGCGCTGAGATGTCCATCCTGACGTGCACAGCGAATTATTGGGATAAACAATACGGGTATTTGACGCGCGGACACAATAGCAATCTGTAACAAGGTGAATCAAGCCTTGTTTAAAAAAACGTCATAATAATTGCGGTGGCGCAAATCGTCGGTTCCGCAGCACTGGTAAACGCTCGCGAACGCGCGCAAGGTCATCCGCAGAGAGATCGGCAAAGATCAGCTGCGGCTCGCTCCCGGCCCCCGCCAGAGTGGTCCCCAGCGGATCGACGATGCGGCTCAGCCCGATATTGCGCGTTCCGCATTCGCCTGCCGCCACGATATAGCAGGTAGTATCGAGAGCGCGTGCCGCCAGCAGCGTCGCCCAGTGATGCTCTTTCTGCGGCCCTTTCACCCATGCAGCGGGCAGCACCAGCAGCTGTGCCCCATTCAGGGCCAACGAAAGCGCCAGTTCCGGAAAGCGAAGATCGTAGCAGGTCATCAGGCCAACGCGTAATCCCGCCACCTCAATCACCGGCGGGATCTGCTGACCAGGATCCACCCGCCGGGACTCCTGCATCGCGAAGGCGTCATATAGATGAAGTTTATGATAATGGGCAATCACTGCGCCTTCCCGCAATACCACCAAGGTGTTGGTCGCTCTCCCCTCCCCTGACGGCACATGGAGCGTCAGGACCGTGGTCAGGCTGTTACGCCTGCTCTCGGCCAACAGCGGCTGCAAAAATGCGCCATCCAGCGGCTGGGCCGATTTAACTGACAGATCCGGGTCGTTGTCATCCCGCGCCAGCAACGCCTCCGGCAGCACCAGCAGCGCTGCCCCTTCTCGCTCCGCCTGCTGCATCATCGCCACACAGGTTTGCGCATTCGTCCGCCATACTGGCGTGACGGCAAATTGTCCTGCCGCTACCCGCATGTTCTTCTCCCGTCAGGTTATGGATAGCCAATCGCGCCCGATGCGCGCTACACTTGACACTCTCTTACATCAAATAGCAGGAAACGACCGTGTTTCAACTTCTTTGCGCCGTTTTTATTGGCGGCGGCACCGGCAGCGTATTGCGCTGGTGGCTCGGCATGAAGCTCAATCCTGTGCACCATGCTATCCCGATTGGGACTCTAACGGCCAACCTGTTAGGCGCCTTTGTGATTGGCGCCGGGCTGGCGTGGTTTAATCGTCTGACCGGTATTGACCCGATGTGGAAACTGCTGATTACCACCGGTTTCTGCGGCGGCCTGACCACGTTCTCAACCTTTTCTGCAGAAGTGGTGTTTCTCCTGCAGCAGGGCCGGGTAAGCTGGGCGCTGCTCAACGTCGCGGTGAATTTGCTGGGTTCGTTTGCGATGACGGCGGTCGCCTTCTGGCTTTTCTCGCAGGCGGCCAGCCGCTAAAAGCGAAGGAGACAGGCAAAAAAAAACCCGCTTATTAGCGGGTTTTTATATTCTACTGACGCGTTGCTTACAGAGCGATGACGTTTGCAGCAGAAGGGCCTTTGGCACCGTTAGTGATTTCGAACTCTACGCGCTGACCTTCAGCCAGAGTTTTGAAACCGTTGGACTGGATTGCAGAGAAGTGTACGAATACATCTTTGCTGCCATCTTCCGGAGTAATGAAACCGAATCCTTTGGACTCATTAAACCACTTAACGTTACCTTTAATCTTAGACATCAAAATTACCTTTATATGAAAAATCGACACTAATGCTGTGTCGGGTATCAGTACACCAATTGTGGTACCTTTTGTCCAGTGCAACTTTGCTAAAAAGTGATAAAAGTCGCTATCTTTTTTAGTGGGTAACGCTTTAGTCCTTGTTTTTGCACAAGACCTTCCGCTTATCTCATTTATTGCTAAGACTTAGCGAATTAAAACTGGAAGCGCGCCCAGGCGAAGTAAACGTTACCGTTATTGTAGGTGCCGGGAATATAGGTCATCTGGAAAGTTGCCGGACCGTAACCTATTGACGCCAATGGCAAGATCACCGGGATCGGGATGTAGTTCCAGTTATCGCGCGCCGTGACGCCGAGGGTATAGCCAAGGCCGAGGTGGAAATTCTGGTCCGTCAGCGGGCGCCAGGTTTTCTCCCAGCCGTAGCCGCCGATGGGCTCCCACTTATTAAAAGAGTCTTTAAACGCCATCAGGTACAGGCCATGCCAGTTCCCTTTCTCATCCCAGCGCGAGACGCCGAAACCTGCCCCCCACGGACGTTCGTTATACTTATCGGTTTTTTCCTTGTCATAGGCAAAGCGCGCATGCCAGGTGATGGCTGGAACGTACAAATCATAGTGCTCCGGCTCATTCCAGGTCTGCGCTACGTTATTACTTAAGGTATGGTAACCTTCGCTAAGGGTCGATGAAAACGACGCGCTGGCGTTTCCGGACACCAATAACCATCCTAAAAAACCAAGAGAAAACAATGAAAAACGACGTAACATCAACACTTTTCTATTACCACTTTGATTTAAAAGCCACCTAAAATAGCAAAGATAATCTCAATACAGGTTGAACGAAATAAGGCAAACTCCTGATTTTCGCCCGCTGTCCATCAGAACGGCTTAACTATCCATCTGGTGATTATATCCAGGCGTGACGGGGGACGTGTAGTTCTTATCGCTTTATTGATTTGCATCAGCGAGTTTTGTCCGTTTTTTCGGCACATTCGCACATTAAAATTTGGTGTGGTGCTTTTTAGCTACATATTCTTTGGGTTTAGGGGTAATAAATGCTGACGTTTATTGAGATCCTGATAGGGATCGTGGTCATTGTGGGCGTAGCCCGCTATATCATTAAAGGCTACTCGGCCACCGGGGTCCTGTTCGTCGGAGGCTTAATCTTACTGATCGTCAGCGCCCTGCTGGGACATAAAGTGTTACCGGGTAATACCGCGAGCACCGGCTATTCCGCTACCGATATTATTGAATACATTAAGATTCTACTCATGAGCCGCGGCGGCGATTTGGGTATGATGATCATGATGCTATGCGGCTTCGCCACCTATATGACCCATATTGGCGCTAATGATATGGTGGTCAAATTAGCGTCGAAGCCGTTGCGCTATATTAATTCGCCCTATCTGCTGATGATTGCCGCCTATTTTGTCGCCTGCCTGATGTCGCTGGCCGTCTCCTCCGCGACCGGCCTTGGCGTACTGCTGATGGCGACGCTGTTCCCGGTAATGGTGAATGTCGGTATCAGCCGCGGGGCCGCCGCCGCCATCTGCGCCTCACCGGCGGCGATTATCCTCTCGCCAACCTCGGGTGACGTCGTCCTGGCGGCCAAAGCCGCTGAAATGCCGCTGATCGACTTTGCTTTTAAAACCACGCTGCCGATCTCCATCGCGGCTATTATCTGCATGGCGATCGCCCACTTTTTCTGGCAGCGCTATCTGGATAAAAAAGAGCACATTTCTCACGAGATGCTCGATGTCAACGACATCACCACCACCGCCCCGGCGCTGTATGCCATTCTGCCGTTTACCCCGATCATCGGCGTGCTGATCTTTGACGGTAAATGGGGGCCGGAGCTGCACATTATCACCATCCTCGTTGGCTGCATGCTGCTGGCGGCGATCCTCGAGTTCCTGCGCGGTTTCAACACCAAAAACGTCTTTAGCGGGCTGGAAGTCGCCTACCGTGGAATGGCCGACGCCTTCGCCGGCGTAGTGATGCTGTTGGTTGCCGCCGGCGTCTTTGCCCAGGGGTTAAGCACTATCGGCTTTATCAACGGTCTGATCTCAATCGCCACCTCCTTCGGCTCGGCCAGTATTATTCTGATGCTGGTGCTGGTGATCCTGACCATGCTGGCGGCGATGACCACCGGTTCCGGTAATGCCCCGTTCTACGCCTTCGTTGAGATGATCCCCAAGCTGGCGCACTCCTCCGGCATCAATCCGGCCTACCTGTCGATTCCGATGCTGCAGGCTTCTAACCTCGGCCGCACGATATCGCCCGTCTCCGGGGTGGTGGTCGCCGTTGCCGGGATGGCGAAGATTTCCCCATTCGAAGTGGTCAAGCGCACCTCAGTGCCGGTGCTCGTTGGCCTGCTGGTGGTGATCGTTGCTACTGAAATCCTGGTGCCCGGCAGCGCGCTCCACTAATGGTCTAACCACGCGAAAAGGCGCCAGCGGGCGCCTTTTTTATGCTTTAATAACTCCCCGTTATCTTTTGCCATCCATAATCAGGAATAAAAATGTTCAGGAAGGATTTCGCCGCGATTGCCCTTGTGCTTACCGCCACTCAGGCCGGTGCTGAACCGCTCACCGCGACGCGATACGCTGATTTTGACCGCTACGTCCTTGCCCTCTCCTGGCAAACCGGATTCTGTCAGAGCATGTATGACCGCAATCGCAACGAACCGGAAGAGTGTCGCCTGCAGCAGGACACCGCGAATAAAGCCGACTTTCTGACCGTGCATGGCCTGTGGCCCGGGCTGCCAAAGTCCATTGCCGCGCGCGGAGTGGATGAACGTCGCTGGATGCGCTACGGCTGCGCCACGCGTCCGGTGCCCAACATGCCGGAGGTAAAAGCGAACCGCAAATGCCAGGCGGCGGAGACCGGACTGTCGCTGGAGATGGCCAATAAACTTAATAATGTGATGCCGGGATCGGGCGGCACCTCCTGTCTGGAACGCTACGAATATGCCAAACATGGCGTCTGCTTCGGCTTCGATCCCGACAGCTACTTTGGCGCCATGGTGCGACTAAACGGTGAAATTAAGCGCAGCCCGGTGGGGGATTTTCTCGCGAAGCACTATGGCCAAACGGTCAGCCGCGCCGACTTCGACGCCGCCGTGGCCCGCGCCTGGGGTCCGCAGAGCGTGAAGGCGTTTAAGCTAACCTGCAACGGTAATCCGGCCTATCTGACGGAGATGCAAATCTCGCTCAACGCCGCGACCATCAACGCCCCTCTGGCCACTTCCGCTTTTCTGCCCCAGCCTCACCCGGGTAACTGCGGCGCACAGTTTATCCTCGATAAGGTTGGCCACTAGCGCAAAGCGGGATGCTGATTGGAAAACACCGTCCGCCGGATGGTGTTGCACGCTGAATGTGCGTTTCATCACTTCAAACTGCCGGCAACTCTCAGTATGATGGTAGGACCTTAACCCTTGCCCCTTTCGGCGAGGGTTTTCTTTTACGGACAGGTTCCTGGATAACATGGAGTATGCAATGACCAGACCCGCAATCATCATTAATGAACTGGATGCCGAACGTATCGACAGGCTGCTGGAGCAGCCGGCTTTCGCCAACTCACCGGTTGCCGATGCCCTGAATGAGGAACTCGACCGCGCGCAAATGCTGGCCCCGGAAGCGATGCCGCATGATGTCGTCACCATGAATAGCAGGGTAAAATTCCGCGATTTAACCAGCGGCGAAGAGCGCGTGCGGACGCTGGTGTTTCCGTCACAGGTGACCGACAGCGCCAGCCAGCTCTCCGTCCTCGCGCCGGTGGGCGCCGCGCTGCTGGGCCTGAAAGTCGGCAGCACCATTCACTGGGAGCTGCCGGGCGGCGCATCGACGCACCTGGAAGTGCTGGAGCTATTGTACCAGCCGGAAGCCGCTGGCGAATTCCACCGCTAATTCCGCTGCCTGAGGCGTTTCGCGCTTTATTCAGAGGATGTCCGCACATCCTCTTTCTGCTGTTTTCCCGCCGCTTACCCTTTTTTACGCTTTGCGCCTGCCTGGCTGACAGTTTTGCGACCTGAATGACACAATATCCGCATATAATATGTTGATATAGACGCAAACGAACAAGGAGGATTGCATATGTATAAGACTATCATTATGCCGGTTGATGTCTTTGAGATGGCGCTGAGCGATAAAGCCGTCCGGCACGCGGAGTTTCTGGCCCAGCAGGACGGGGTGATCCATCTGCTCCACGTCTTACCGGGTTCCGCGAGCTTTACCATGAGCCGTTTTACCGCCGACCTGCGGCGGTTTGAGGAACATCTGCAGCATGAGGCGGAGACTCGCCTGCAGACGATGGTCAGCCACTTCAGCATTGACCCGTCTCGTATCAAGCTACATGTCCGTTTTGGCAGCGTGCGCGATATGGTCAACGAGCTGGCCAGCGAAATTAACGCCGACGTGGTAGTTATTGGCTCACGCAATCCCTCCATCAGTACCCACCTGCTCGGCTCCAATGCCTCGAGCGTGATCCGCCATGCCCATATCCCGGTAATGGTCGTCAGGTAAGAATGACGAAAAGAGCATAAAAAAAGAGGCTACCCCTGGGTAGCCTCTTTGTTATGCAGGTCTATTGTCTGACTTGTTATGCGGTTTTCGTGCGGATCAGGTAGTCGAAAGCGCTCAGCGACGCTTTTGCCCCTTCCCCTGCCGCGATAATAATCTGTTTGTACGGCACGGTGGTGCAATCGCCCGCGGCGAACACGCCTTTGACGTTGGTTTCGCACTTCGCATCGATGATGATCTCGCCCATGCGGTTGCGCTCAACGGCGCCTTCCAGCCAGGTGGTGTTAGGCAGCAGGCCAATCTGGACGAAGATCCCCGCCAGCGCGACATGATGCTCATCGCCGCTCACCCGGTCACGATACTGCAGACCGGTGACTTTGCTGCCATCGCCTTTCACTTCCGTGGTCTGCG
Organism: Klebsiella sp. KPN54798; assembly: GCF_021184225.1. Lineage (NCBI taxonomy): Bacteria > Pseudomonadati > Pseudomonadota > Gammaproteobacteria > Enterobacterales > Enterobacteriaceae > Klebsiella > Klebsiella sp. KPN54798. Next base: position 3,830,485 of record NZ_CP089234.1, read on the forward strand.
CATTAAGAATGATGTCGACATTCTTCAGGCTGCGGACTTTATCCTGCAACACCTGGTCGGCTTTCATCTCTGGGGCAAACTCCAGCAGGGTCACGTGCTCCACTACGCCCGCCAGGTCAATGGCGGCTTCCACGCCGGAGTTCCCGCCGCCGATTACCGCTACGCGTTTGCCCTTAAACAGCGGACCATCGCAGTGAGGGCAGTAGGTCACGCCCTTGGTGCGATACTGATCTTCGCCCGGCACGTTCATATTGCGCCATTTCGCCCCGGTGGCGATGATGACGCTACGCGCCTTGAGCACCGCGCCGGAGGCGGTTTCGATCTGATGCAGGCCGCCCTCTGTCGCCGCCGGCGTCAGTTTGGTCGCACTCTGGGAGTCGATCACGTCTACGTTATAGTCATTGACGTGCGCTTTCAGCGCGCCTGCCAGCTTCTGGCCTTCAGTTTTCGGCACCGAAATATAGTTTTCGATATCCACGGTATCCAGCACCTGACCGCCGAAGCGTTCGCCCATCAGGCCGGTACGAATCCCTTTACGTGCAGAGTAGACCGCCGCCGCCGCGCCGGACGGGCCGGAGCCAACGATCAGTACATCGTAAGCGTCACGCTGATTCAGCTCTTCCGCTGCGCGTTTTTCCGCACCGGTATCCACTTTGGCGACGATTTCAGTCAGCGTCATCCGTCCCTGACCAAACTCCTGACCGTTCATGAACACCGCTGGCACGCCCATGACGTTACGCTCGGTGATCTCATTCTGGAAGGTCCCGCCGTCAATCGCCGTGTGTTTGATGCGCGGGTTGAGCACCGCCATCAGGTTCAGGGCCTGGACCACGTCCGGGCAGTTATGACAGGAGAGCGAATAGTAGGTTTCGAATTCGAAATCGCCATCAATATCGCGGATCTGCTCCAGCAGCGACTGGGCCTCTTTCGACGGATGACCGCCGGTCCACAGCAGCGCCAGCACCAGCGAGGTAAACTCGTGGCCCAGCGGCGAGCCCGCAAAACGCGGCCCCTGGTCGGAACCTGGGTTAGTAATCAGGAACGAGGGCTTACGTACCGCGAGCGTGTTGTCTTCTTTAAAGGTGACTTTGTCTGACAGTTCAGCGATTTCAGCCAACAGTTCCTTGATTTCTGCCGATTTAGCGCTGTCATCCAGCGTGGCAATCAGCTCAACAGGCTTGGTCAGCTTCTCAAGGTAGGCCTTGAGCTGGGTTTTCATGTTGGTGTCGAGCATTGTTATCTCCTGGGCTTAAAACATCATCATGCAAGCGGCCTCGTCAGGCTGCCTGAATGCGCTTGCATCATGGTGTTGGAATAAAATGGGCGCGAAAGCGCCCATTGATTGCCGGGTGGCACGCCGTTTACCCGGCCTACGATCTTGTAGGCCCGTGCAAGCGTAGCGCCGCCGGGCACAAACAGACTTAGATCTTACCAACCAGATCTAAAGAAGGAGCCAGCGTCGCTTCGCCTTCTTTCCATTTCGCCGGGCAGACTTCGCCTGGGTGAGACGCAACGTACTGCGCCGCTTTGATTTTACGCAGCAGGTCAGACGCATCACGGCCGATACCTTCAGCGGTAACTTCGATCGCCTGGATGATACCCTGCGGGTCAACGACGAAGGTAGCGCGGTCAGCCAGACCTTCATCTTCACGCATGTTGTCGAAGTTACGGGTCAGGGCGCCAGTCGGGTCGCCGATCATCGCATATTTGATTTTGGCGATGGTTTCAGAGCTGCTGTGCCACGCTTTGTGGGTGAAGTGGGTATCGGTAGACACAGAGTAAACGTCTACGCCCAGCTTCTGCAGTTCTTCGTAATGGTCAGCCACGTCGCCCAGTTCGGTCGGGCAGACGAAGGTGAAGTCAGCCGGATAGAAGAAGAAGACGCTCCAGCGGCCTTCGGTGTCTTTCTCGGTGACTTCGATGAATTCACCATTTTTGAATGCCTGGTTTTTGAACGGTTTGATTTTGGTGTTAATTAAGGACATCTATACTTCCTCCGTGTTTTCGTTGAGGTCTAAGTTAACGAATTTTTCCTGACCCGACCAATGCGTTTACATTATCGAATCAATAAGCGTTATCTAACAACCGGAACAAGACAACTCTGTGAACCTGTCGACGCGTTCAGCGCTAATCGCTGTTTTTCGCATCATTTGCCGCGACAAAAGTAAAAAGGCCACCTTTTCAGGCGGCCCCGTTACCTGAAATACCCGAGGGTAGGTTCAGCGCCAGTCAGACTGGCTATGTGTTGCGCTCTACATTACCTTAATGTAACAGCATCCAGGATTACATCACCCACGCCAGCAAAGGGCAATCCGTCATTCTGCTGATCTTGCCTATGACTGTGATAGGTTCGACAATCGTTTTGCCCTTTCCTGCTGATTTTACAAGGAATACTTATGTTAAAGCGTCTGCTGTTACTCAGCCTTTTGCCGTTATGCAGCCATGCGGAGGAACTCCCCGCTCCGGTAAAAGCGATTGAAAAACAGGGCATTACCATTATAAAACCCTTTGAGGCGCCGGGGGGAATGAAAGGCTGGCTGGGCAAATACCAGGACATGGGGGTCGCCATCTACCTAACGCCGGATGGTAAACACGCGATCTCCGGCTATATGTATGATGAGAACGGCAGCAACCTCAGCGAGCAGCTGTTTCAGAAAGAACTCTATACCCCGGCGGGACAAGAGATGTGGAAGAAGATGGCCAGCGCCCACTGGCTGCAGGATGGTCGCAAGGACGCCCCTATCGTGCTGTATGTCTTTGCCGATCCCTTCTGTCCCTACTGCAAGCAGTTCTGGCAGCAATCCCGCCCCTGGGTAGAGGCCGGTAAAGTGCAGATCCGCACTCTGCTGGTGGGGGTGATCAAGCCGGAGAGCCCGGCCACCGCCGCGGCGATTCTCGCCAGCAACGATCCGGCGAAAACCTGGCATGATTACGAGCAATCGAATGGGAAAATGGCTCTGACGATCCCGAAAGTTATTCCGCCGGAGAAAATGAAAATGCTCAACGTCAACCAGCAGCTGATGGACGATCTGGGAGCCAACGTGACGCCGGCGATTTATTATATGAATAAAGATAATATGCTGCAGCAGGTGGTCGGCCTACCGGATAAAGAGAAACTGCATATTATGATGGGTGAAAAAGAGTAATTCCATCCCGCAATGGCGCCTGGCGGAAGCGACCGCTGGCGCCACCGTCGACGATAAGATATATTAAGCAGAACTTAACTGTATTTGCCAATAGTTAAATTCACACCGCAAATATTAAGCCACAAAACATTATCATTAAGAATATTATAATCCGCACCGGTAATAAACAGGACTGCATTAATGGCAAATCTTTACGATCTGAAAAAGTTCGATTTGAATTTATTGGTTATTTTCGAATGTATCTATCAACATTTGAGCATCAGCAAAGCGGCGGCGATGTTATTTATCACCCCCTCAGCGGTGAGTCAGTCGTTGCAGCGTCTGCGCCAGCAGTTAAACGATCCGCTATTTGTTCGTGTTGGCAAAGGAATGACGCCCACCACCGCCTGCGTCAATCTTCATTATCATCTACAGCAAAATCTGGAGCAGCTGGAAAAAACCATCAATCTTAATAATCGCTCAGAACTGCGTAAACGTATTGTGATATATGGCCCCCCGCTGTTCTGTTCAGTCAATAGCCACGTTATGATTAACCAGCTCTGTCATCAGGCGAACTTGCAAATTGAGCACCATAACCTGACCACCACCGAATCGGCTGAGGAGCTGCTGGCGTATCGCCAGGCGGACCTGGTGTTCACCCGCATGCCCATTACCAACCGCGCCACGATCTGTCAGCCCTATCAGACGGTGCAGACGCTGGCAGTTTGCCGGGCGGGCCATCCGCGACGCGAAACGCTTACCTCGGTAGAGTCACTGGCGCAGGAGTTTTTCACTCACTATATTACCAACGATCCCGTTATTCAGCGCGTGCAGCAAAGCAGCATCGCCTGGCTGAATCCGCGCAATATTGCCTTTCGCAGCGACTCTTTTATGACCATTCTTAACATGATTAATAAAACCGACTTAATTGGCTTTTTGCCTTCCTATTTATATGACTTTATCTCACCCACTATGCAGCTTCACGCCATCAACATAGATAATCTTTTTCCGGATATCACGATCTACATTAATTACCACCATGCATCTTCGCAAAATCATTTTTTAACTGAATTAATCACCATATTAATGAATGATCGAGAGGCATCACGGCCCAAATTTAATCACAGCGAATAACGCCCTTCTGTTCCCCCGCTGCCAGAAACAATAATCGACCATTAATTTCCTACCCCTCATCGTTTATACTGAGCTAACGGGAATTTTCTACTATTAAAGGATTAATGGTCATGTCGTTTATTAAATATCCCTTACCGGAATCGGTGCTGCAAGCAACTGAGCAGCGGATCCAGTGGGTCATGGATAATTTTTCGCGCATCTGTGTCTCTTTTTCCGGGGGAAAAGACTCCACCGTTATGCTGCATTTAACCGCCCAGGCGGCGCGGTTACAGGGGAAAAAAATCTGCGTGTTGTTTATTGACTGGGAAGCGCAGTTCTCCTGCACCATCGCCCACTGTGAAAAACTGCGTGCGCTGTATGCGGATGTCATCGAAACCTTTTACTGGGTCGCCCTGCCGCTCACCACCCAAAATGCCCTGACGCAGTATAAGCCGCAATGGCAATGCTGGGAGCCCGGAACCGAGTGGGTACGCCAGCCGCCGCCCTGGGCCATTACCCACCCGGGCTATTTTTCATTTTATCAACCCGGAATGAGCTTTGAAGCCTTCGTCAGCCATTTCGCCGAGTGGTTTTCGCAGCGTCGTCCCGCCGCCGTGCTGGTGGGCATTCGCGCCGACGAATCGCTAAATCGCTTTATGACGATTTCTTCACAGCGTAAACAGCGCTTCGCCGACGATAAACCATGGACCACTTCAGCGCCGGGCGGCCACGCCTGGTACATCTACCCGCTCTATGACTGGAAAACCGCCGATATCTGGACCTGGTTTGCCAAAAGCGGCGAGCCCTATAACCCGTTGTACGATCTGATGTATCAGGCCGGGGTGCCGCTGCGCTATATGCGCATTTGCGAACCGTTTGGTCCCGAGCAGCGCCAGGGGCTGTGGCTGTATCACGTGCTGGAACCTGAGCGCTGGGCCGCGATGTGCCAGCGAGTGAGCGGCGCGCACAGCGGCGGGGTCTATGCCGGGCATGATAATCAGTTCTACGGTCATCGGAAAATCGACAAGCCCGACCACCTGACGTGGAAAAGCTACGCCCTGTTCCTGCTCGACAGCATGCCGGAAACCACCGCCGAGCACTACCGCAATAAAATCGCCGTCTACCTGCGCTGGTACCAGAAAAAAGGTATGGAGGATATTCCGGATACCCAACCTGCGGACATTGGCACCAAAGATATCCCATCCTGGCGGCGGGTCTGCAAAGTACTGCTCAATAACGATTACTGGTGCCGTCAGCTTTCGTTTAGCCCAACCAAAAGCAGCCACTATCAGCGCTACCGTAAACGCATGGAAAAACATCGCCAACAATGGGGGATTTTATGCAACAACAACTGACGCAGGCGCTGGAAGCTTACCTGCAAAAGCTGGATGACGAGGCGCGCATTGAGGCTATCAACGCGTTTCGCCAGGTGCTCCACCACTACAGCCCCTTCCGCTCGCAGCCCGTCGACTGCGTGCTGTGGGTCAAACAGGAGCTGGTCGCCCCCAACGATTACAACCCGAATAACGTGGCGCCGCCGGAGAAGCGTCTGCTGCAAACGTCGCTGGAGGCCGACGGCTTTACCCAGCCGGTCGTCGTCATCCAGCAACGCCCACAGGCGTATACGATTGTCGATGGTTTTCACCGCCATGAGCTGGCCTGCAGCAAAGCCGCGCTGAAAAAAACGCTAAAAGGCTATTTGCCGGTGACCTGCCTGACGAGTGAAGCTGCCTCGCGTGACGGGCTGATGGCAGCGACCATACGCCATAACCGGGCGCGCGGTCGCCACCAAATCCACGCCATGTCAGAGATCGTCCGCGAGCTGACCCAGCTCGGCTGGACGCCGCAGAAAATCGGCAAAGAGCTGGGGATGGATGCCGATGAAGTGCTGCGTCTGAAGCAAATTAGCGGCCTGACAGAGATGTTCGCCGGCCGCCAGTTCTCCCAGGCGTGGACGATTAAGTAACTACAGCTGGCACAAACGCGTCGCCGCAGCCAGCAGAGTCGCCGGCTGTTTGGCGAAGCACAAGCGGATCAGCTTGTGCGGGAACGGATCGGCGCAGAAGACGGAGAGCGGGATCGCCGCTACCCCGACTTCGGTCGTCAGCCAGCGGCAGAAGCTGACATCGTCTAGATCGGAGATGGCGCTGTAGTCCGCCAGCAGGAAATAGGTCCCTTCACAGGGCAGGATTTCCAGCCGGCTTGGGCGCAGCGCTTCAATAAACAGATCGCGACGTTCCCGATAAAACGCCGGCAGCTCACGATAATGCTCCGGCGCTTCGCGCAGCATGTCGGCGATCGCCAGCTGCGCCGGGGTATTCACCGAGAAGGTCAGATACTGATGCACCTTGCGCAGTTCGGCGCTGATGGCTGCCGGGGCCACGCAGTAGCCGACCTTCCAGCCGGTCATATGAAACGTTTTGCCAAACGAGGAGACCGCCACCGCCCGCTCGCGAAGCTGGGGATGCGCCAGCACGCTGGCGTGGCCGCCCTCAGCAAAGCAGATATGCTCATAGACTTCATCGCTCAGGACATAGATCTCGCGTTCGGCGATCGCCTGCCACAGGGCGGCAAAATCCTCGCGCTGCCAGACGGTGGCCGAAGGGTTGTGCGGGGTGTTGAGGATCACCAGCCGGGTTTTCTCGCTCAGGGCGGCGGCAAATTGCCGCCAGTCGACGCGAAAATGCGGCGGCTGCAGCGCAATACGACGTAACTCGCCGCCGGCCAGCGCCACCGCGGGGGCGTAGCTGTCATAGCTGGGATCGAAACAGATCACCTCGTCGCCGCGGCGCACCAGGGCGGTGATCGCCGCATACAGGGCCTCCGTCGCGCCGGCGGTGACCGTGATCTCGCTGTTAACGTCGGGCTGGTAACCATACAGCTCCGCCGTCTTCCCGGCGATCGCCTCGCGCAGCGCCGGCACGCCGGTCATCGGGGCGTACTGATTCGCCCCCTGCGCCACGTGGTACGCCAGACGCTCCTGCAGATAGCGCGGGCCGTCAAAATCGGGAAAGCCCTGGGACAGGTTTATGGCCTGATGCTGCTGGGCCAGGGCGCTCATCTGGGTAAAAATCGTGGTGCCGAGCGCAGGAAGTTTACTCTCTGGAATCAAGGGGTTATTGTTCATTCTTTTTATACCGATTGTAATGCTGTTGTTGAAGCCACTATAACACGATGTTAATATTTGGCAATCAAGACGCTTAGACGTCTAAATGCTAATGTTATTCCACGCTACGCCCACTCTGGAGAAACCATGATCCGCGCCATCGTGACCGACATAGAAGGCACCACCAGCGATATCCGCTTCGTGCATAACGTGCTGTTCCCCTACGCCCGCGAACGACTGGCCGGCTTTGTGACCGCTCAGCAGCACGCTGAACCGGTCAAAACCATTCTCGACAACCTGCGCCGCGAAACAGACGCCCCCGCCGCCAGCACCGCCGACCTTATCACTACCCTCTTCGCCTTTATGGATGAAGACCGTAAATCCACGGCGCTGAAGGCGCTGCAGGGGATCATCTGGCGTGACGGCTATCTCAACGGCGACTTTACCGGCCATCTCTACCCGGACGTACTGCCGGCGCTGGAGAAATGGAAAGCGCAGGGTATTGATCTGTATGTATATTCCTCAGGTTCCGTGGCTGCGCAGAAATTGTTATTTGGCTACAGCGATGAAGGTGATATTACTCATCTGTTCACGGGCTATTTCGATACCCTGGTAGGCGCCAAACGTGAGGTGCAGTCCTACCGTAACATTGCTGAACACCTGGGCCATGCCCCTGGCACCATCCTGTTCCTGTCGGATATCCATCAGGAGCTCGACGCCGCCGAGGCCGCGGGTTTGCGAACGATCCAGTTGGTACGCGGCGACCGCGACCCGGCGAGCCACCATCCTCAGGTTCAGCGTTTTGACGACATTCATCCGGAGCAGATCCCAGCATGAGCGCATTAACTCTTTTTTCCGTGACCGATCCGCAAACGCCGGTCTGGCACAGCACCGACGCCAAAGCGATTCAGGATCAACTTAACGCCAAAGGCGTCCGTTTCGAGCGCTGGCAGGCCGACCGCGACCTCGGCGCAAATCCCAGCCCGGAAACGGTGATTGCCGCCTATCAGCATGCGATTGATAAACTGGTCGCCGAAAAGGGCTACCAAAGCTGGGACGTCATCAGCCTGCGCGCCGATAACCCGCAAAAAGAGGCGCTGCGGGAAAAGTTCCTGAACGAGCACACCCATGGCGAAGACGAGGTCCGGTTTTTTGTCGAGGGCGCTGGCCTGTTTTGCCTGCACATTGGCGACGAGGTGTTCCAGGTGCTGTGCGAAAAGAACGATCTGATTTCGGTTCCCGCCCACACTCCGCACTGGTTTGATATGGGATCAGAACCGAACTTCACCGCCATTCGCATTTTTGATAACCCGGAAGGCTGGATCGCTCAGTTTACCGGCGACGATATCGCCAGCGCCTACCCGCGGCTGGCGTAACGTCAAACTGTCGTCAGTCTAAAACCGCCAGGCGCGGGCTTTGCCAGAGGCGGCGCATACCGCGCCTTCTCCGGGCTACCCGCCCCGCCGCCGGCGAGCGCCAACGCCTAAACTTCAATAAATTTCGGCGGATCAAAGGCAGTGATCGGCGGCAGCTCCTCTCGCCACGGGGCGATCTCCACCCAGCAGCTCTGGGCGCTACAGCCCTGCCCCAGGCGCGAACTGCCGCGATCCTCGGTTAACACGTTGGGATTACCGTGCTTATCGAGCGTTCCTTTTTCATTGGGATCCAGCGGGTCATACCAGGCGCCGGTGGACATCTGTACCACGCCGGGCAAAATCTGCTCGCTCAGGTGCACGCCCGCCAGAATCGCCCCGCGGTCGTTATAGACCTTCACCACGCTGCCTTCGCGGATGTCTCTTGCCTGCGCATCGCTCGGATGCATCCACAGCGGCTCGCGTCCCTGAACTTTCGTCGCCCGGCTGACGCTGCCGTGGTCGTACTGACTGTGCAGGCGGGCGCGCGGCTGGCTGGAGAGCAGATGAAGCGGCCAGCGCGCCGCCTCCTGCCGCTGGCGGGCGGCCTCCTGTTCATCCCACCACGGATGGCCAGGGCATTCGCGATAGCCAAACCCGGCGACGGTGGCGGAAAAGAGTTCAATTTTGCCGGAGGGCGTGGAAAGCGGATAGCGCTCAGGATCGGCGCGAAAATCGGCGAGAAAAATTTGCGGCCGCTCCGGCGCGCTGTATTCCAGCACCCCTTGCTGCCAGAAGTCATCGAACGAGGGCAGCGCAATACCCTCCTCCTGCGCCCGCGGTCTTGACTCCTCATAGAGATGACGCAGCCACTGCCCGGCGTCCCGCCCTTCGCTGAACGCTTCTCCGAATCCCAGCCGATCGGCGAGATCGCAGAAAATAGCGTAATCGTCACGCGCCTCGCCCACCGGCGGGATCTGCGCGCTCATGGCGATCATAAACCCGTCGTGACCGCCGCTGCCGATATCCTCTCGCTCCAGCGAGGTGGTGGCCGGCAGAACGATATCGGAGAATTTGGCCTGCGCGGTCCAGTACTGCTCATGCACCACCACCGTCTCCGGGCGGCGCCAGGCCTCGCACAGTCGGTTGATGTCCTGATGATGATGAAACGCATTGCCTCCCGCCCAGTAGACTAAACGGATATCGGGATAGCGCCGCTGCTGGCCGTCGAACTCATAGGTTTCTCCCGGGTGCAGCAGCATATCGGACAGCCGCGCCACCGGGATAACGCTGTCCACCGCATTCTCTCCGGCGGGTAAGCGCGGGCCGGAAAACGCTTTTCGCACCGCGCCCGCCAGGTTGGTGCAGGCGTAGCCAAACCCGAGGCCGCCGCCCGGGGTGCCGAGCTGTCCCAGCAGCGCGGTCAGGGCCACCGTCGCCCAGTAGGCCTGCTCCCCTTGACGGGCGCGCTGGATAGACCAGGAGATATTCACCATCGTCCGGTGGCGGGCCATCTCCCGCGCCAGGTCGGCGATGCGCTGGGCGTCCAGGCCGGTAATCGCCGCCGCCCACGCCGGGGTTTTCGCTACGCCATCGTGCTCGCCCAACAGATAAGCGCGATAGGGGGCAAACCCGACGGTATGGCTGGCAACAAACGCCTGGTCGTAAAGGGACTCAGCGATCAGCACATAGCTCAGGGCCAGCAGCAGTGCGGTATCGGTGCCCGGCCGAATGGCCAGCCACTCGGCGTCGGGCACCGCGCTGAGGTCATTGCGCACCGGACTGATATTGATAAACCGCGTGCCGTTGGCCTGCATCTTATCCAGCCAGTACTGGAGCATATGGTCATTGGCGCCGCCGCCGTTGACCTGGGCATTGCGCAGCGGCAGACCACCAATGGCGACAAACAGCTGACACTCCCGGGCCAGCTCGGAAAAATGGGTATGCTGCCGGTGCAGCGGGCTCAGCGGCCCGAGAATATGCGGCAGAATACGCTCGCCCGCGGCGCTGCTATAGGTATTGGTGCTGGCGGTGTACCCGCCAAGGCCCTTGAGAAACCGGTGCAGCTGGCTCTGCGCATGGTGAAAGCGTCCAGCGCTGGCCCAGCCGTAGGAGCCGCCGTAGATCGCCTCATTGCCGCAGCGCGCCTTGACCGAGCGCAGCTCGCGCGCCAGCAGGTCCAGGGCCACCTCCCAGCTGACTTCGACAAAGGGCTCTTTACCTCGCCCTTCTCGTGACGCCGGCCCGTGCTGGAGATAGCCGGCGCGCACCGCCGGACGGCGAATGCGCGTTTGGCTGGTCACCGCGTCGGGAAGCGACTGGCCGATGCGTGAGGGATTTTTATCCCAGGGCACCGGCTTAACCGCCACGATCTCGCCCTCACTGCTCTCCACCTGCCAGGTTCCCCAGTGCATCACCGTATAATTATGCTGTTTCTTCATAGCGCCCGCGTTCTTCTCAGCTTAAGGTTCATTACAATAAAGCGGGGAAATAGGGTAATAATCCTTACCCGGCCAGACATTGCTCTGCTAAAAAAAGCTTTAGCCCGCGCAATCTTCTTTTTTTCTCTGTAGACGCCGTATTTCCCATGCACTCACAATATTAAGAAAATTGTCTTTATCCGCTAAATAAACACGGAATAAGTCAAAAATAAAACCACAAAATAAAAAGGTCTATCCGCCATCATGAAATATTTTCAGGTTCCTCATGACAAAATAAACTTTTTCTCTGACGTTTCTGCGATATAACATTCCTGGCATAACTTAGACTTATTTTGTATTTGAGGTGGCGAGGTGCTTCTTGTCATGCTACCGGTCCGCAACCACCTTCATCACAGGATCATAATAACAATGTCGCAGAAAAGAAAATTATTGCCTGCCGCGCTGGGACTGCTTTCCCTTGCCTCGCTGAGCGTCGCTGCCGCAGACGCCCTCTCCTTACAGGGAAAAACCATTGGCGTTGCCGTGGTCGGCACTCAGCATTTCTGGGATCGCGAGGCCTTTAAAGGCGCGACAGAGGAGGTGGAGAAGCTGGGGGGCAAAGTCATTGGCGTCGATGGCGGCCGCGATAATCAGGTGCATGCCAATAACCACGATATTTTACTGTCACGCAAGGTGGACGCGGTAATTAGTATTCTCGGCGATAGCGCCGTCGAACCAAAATTTAAAGCATTGCGTGATGCCGGTATCCCGGTATTTACCGTAGATCATGTTTCTCAATATTCGGTCAACAATACTACTTCCGATAACTACACCTTAGGCTCAACCATCGGCCGCTACATGGCGGATGAATTAGGCGGCAAAGGCAACGTCGCCGTATTTAACGCCTTCTCCAGCGCGCTGCGTATTTGCGGAATTCGCTACGATCAGTGGAAATATGTCCTTAAGGATTATCCGGATATTCATATTATCCAGCCCGAGCTCGCGGAACAGTTCGCCAACTCGCCGGAAGACGCGCGCAAGAAAACCCTCGAATTACTCAGCCAGTACCCGAAAGGCAAACTGGACGCCATCCATGTCGCCTGCTGGGATCAACCGGCCATCGGCATCGTCCAGGCGCTGGAAGAGACCGGTCGCGATAAAGACGTGAAAGTGACGGCCATCGACGCCGGTCCGGAGACCCTGGAGATCATGGCGGAGCCCGGCAGCCCGTTCGTGGCTAACGTCGCGCAGCAGCCGCATCTGATCGGCCAGACCTCGGCTGACAACGTGGCCCGCTACTTTGCCGGCCAGAAACTACCGGTGCAAACCTTTATTCCGGTGGTTCCGGTGAAAGGTCCGCAGGAAGCGAAAGCGGTGTATAAACAGTTGGGATACGGCGAGCTGCAGTGATTAATCAACATCCTGGCGGGGAACGCCCCGCCGCTGGTCTGGTCATGGAGCAGATCGGTAAACGTTTTGCCAGCGTCACCGCGCTTAATGCGGTTACCCTGCGCCTCAATCCGGGGAGATTCATGGCCTGATTGGCGAGAACGGCGCCGGTAAATCGACGCTGATCAAGATCCTCGCCGGTGTCTATCAGGCCGACAGCGGCAGCGCCACCCTCGACGGTCACCCGCTGCCCTCGGCAATCCGGCAGCCATCGAAGCCGCCGGCATCCGCGTTATCCACCAGGAGTTGAACCTGATCCCACACTTTACCGTCGCGGAATCGGTGTTTCTGGGCCAGGAGTATCGCACCCGCTGGGGGCGCTGGATCGCCGACGGATGAAGGCCGCCACGGGGCAATTTTTCCAGCAAAACTGGCAGCTGGCGATCGACCCGAACGGCTGGTGCGCGACCTGAGCCTGGCCGAGCGCAAGCTGGTGCAGATTGCCCGCGCGCTGATCGACGGCGCAGCGCGGCTGGTGGTGTTCGACGAACCCACCGCCCCCCTGGAGGCGCAGGAGGCCAGTCTGGTCTCCTCCGCTATCCTGCGCCTGCGCGACCAGGGCATTGCCATTCTGTATATTTCCCACTACCTCAATGAGATAGCCACCCTCTGCGACCGCGGCACCGTGCTGCGCAACGGGGAAGTTGTCGGCTACCCGGACCGCGACCTGCTGCAGAATACCGAAGCGCTGATCGCCATGATGGTCGGCCGGGAAATCGACCAGCTGTATACTCCGCGCCAGCGCCCGGCGGCAGACAATGGGGCCACCCCGCTGCTCTCGGTGCGCCAGCTGAGCGACGGGCGGCAGCTGCAGGATCTCTCTTTTGATATTCAGCCGGGCGAAATCGTCGGCGTCGCCGGCCTGCTGGGCGCCGGACGCGATGTGCTGGTCGACTTACTCTACGGCTTACGTCCGGCGGAACGCGGCACCATCCACCTCGAGGGCCGGCCGCGGCGCATTCGTACGCCAAAGCAGGCGATCCGCGCCGGCATGGCGCTGGTGCCGCGCGACCGCCGCCATCAGGGGCTGATCCTGCCCTTCACCACCGCCGACAATATTAATCTCGCCTCACTGCCGGAGACCGCCACCTTTGGCTGGGAGCGGCGGGGTCTCGCCGAGCAGAAAGCGCGCGACTGGATAGAACAGCTGGCGATCCGCCCGGGACGCCCGGGGCTGCCGGTACGCTACATGAGCGGCGGTAATCAGCAAAAAGCGATCCTCGCCCGCTGGCTGGGGACCGATGCCCGGCTGTTTATTCTCGATGAACCCACCCTGGGGGTCGATATCGGCGCCCGCCGGGATATTTATCAACGAACGCGCCAGCTGGCCGATAAAGGACGGGCGGTGCTGGTCTCCTCCAGCGATGCCCCCGAACTGCTCGGACTATGCGACCGGATCCTGGTCCTCTGGCGCGGCACGCTGGCGGCCAATCTGCCCACCCGCGGGCTAACGCTGGACGCCCTGCTGGTGGCGATCAACGGCGGACAGGAGCCTTCACCATGAGTACTGCTATCCAGCGTCGCGGCCGTCCGGGCCTGGCGACGCTGATTGAAAAATTTCCCCTGATCCTGTTTCTGGCGCTGCTGGTATGGCTGAGCGTACAGTCGCCCTACTTTCTCAGCTGGCAAAATATCAGCCTGATGCTGGTCCAGAGCGTTCCGCTGGCAATCCTCTGTTTCGGCCTGGTCTGCGTTATCGCCGTGGGCGGAGATGACGTGGTCTCCGGCGGCATCGACCTCTCCCTGCCGGCGACGGCGGTGCTCGGCGTCGCGCTGCTCAGCCTCGGGCTGGCCGAATGGCACACGCCGTATCTCCTGCTGCTGGCGCTGCTGGCGGCGGTTTGCCTGCTGTGCGGGGCGATCAATGGCTTGCTGGTGCTGGCGGCCGGCCTGCCGCCGCTGCTGGCCACCCTCTCGACCTCGGTGGCGTTTACCGGTCTGACAGATCTGTTGACCGGCCAGCGGCGCATCGCGGTCAGCGATCCGCTGATGGTCGCCTTTCGCGACAACAGCGTGCTGGGCCTGCCCTGGCCGCTGGTCTACCTGCTGGGGGTGTTTATCCTGTTCCAGTTCCTGCTCCACCACTCCCGCTTCGGCCAGCATGTGCAGGCGGTGGGCGGCAATCGCGATATGGCGCAGATGAGCGGCCTGAACGTGCGCCGCTTGACCCTGCTGGTCTGGCTGTTAGCGGGCATTGCCGCCGGGCTGGCTATTCTGCCGCTGCTCAGCCAGGGCTCCGGCAGCTCCAGCGGGACGGCCACGCCGCTGCTGCTGGAGACCGTGCTGGCGACCTTTATCGGCGCCGCCTTCTCGCGCCGTCGGGTGGTCACCATCTGGGGCGCGCTGCTGGGGGCAATCCTGGTCAACGCCCTCTCTAACGGGCTCGGCCTGCTGGGGGTCAATATCTTCTGGATGGGCGCCATTAAAGGCGGCCTGATCCTGGTGGTGCTGGCGGCCTCGGCGGTCAGACACAAAGGAGGCGAGGCATGAGTCAAATCACCCTGAAAACCTCTGCGTCGGCGGAACAGACGGCCAGCAGCCCGCTGGCCTGGCTGTCGCGGGCCGGATTTGGCGTCATCATCCTGCTGGCCATCGCCCTGTTTGGCTGGGCGAATCCGGTATTTTTAACCGTGGATAACTGGGCCAACCTGCTGCAGGGCAGCGCGATCCTGCTGATTGTGGCGATGGCGATGACCCTGATCGTCAGCGCCGGGGCGATTGATCTGTCGGTGGGCGTCGCGCTCGATTTCGGCGCCGCCTTCGCCCTCGTCGCCCTGAAAACCTGGCATCTGCCGTGGCAGGCCGCGGTGGGCTGCGCTCTGCTCGGCGGCGTGCTGATTGGCCTGCTCAATGCCTTTCTGATCCTCATCTGCCGGATCCGCCCCTTCCTCGCCACGCTCGGCACCTGGTTTATCGCCAGCAGCGCCGAGCGCATCTATACCGACGGCGGCGGCGCGATAGCCTATCGGCGGATGGCTCCGGAGTATCACGACCTGGCGGTGGGCAACCTTGGTGGGATCCCCACGCCGGTAGCGATCGTGCTGGCGCTGTGGCTGGCGGCCTGGCTGGTTACCGAGCGCACCCTGTGGGGCAAATATGTCCGCGCCATCGGCCAGAACAGCGAAGCGGCACGTATCGCCGGGATCCGCGATCGCCTGACCATGCTCGGCGTGCTGGTGACCGCCTCGGCGCTCTGCGCCGTCGGCGGGGTGATCCTCTCCGCCAACCTGCGGCAGTTTACCCCGCTGGCCGGGCAGTCTTACCTGATGGACGCCATTGCGGCAGTATTTATCGGCACTGCCTTTACCCGTCTGGGCCGGGTCAGCATCCTCGGCACCCTCGGCGGCGTGCTGTTCCTTGCCATTATTGATAACGGCCTGAACCTGATGGGGCTCAATTATCTGGTGAAGGACGCGCTGGTCGGCGTGATTCTGGTGGTGGCCCTCGCCCTATCCTTCTGGCAGGCGCGCCTGCGCCAAACGCATCGCTAAACGGGAGAACGATGGCAACCTTTGACGCCGTATTTGTCGGCCTGACTATTCTGGATATCGCCGGGCGCCCGGTGGTGGCGATCCCGCCGCGCGGCGGCGTCGCCTTTATTGAGCAAATTCGTCTCAACCCCGCCGGCACCGCCGCCGGGGCTAATATCAACGCCGCGAAGCTCGGGATCCGCACCGCAGCGGTGGCCTGCCTGGGCGAAGATGAAAAGGCCGACTTTATCCTCGCCAGCTATGCCCGGCAGGGCATCGACTGCTCGCTTATCCAGCGCACCGCGCTGAAGGAGACCTCGGCGACGATCCTGCCGATTCGCCCCAACGGCGAACGTCCGGCCCTGCACTGCCGGGGCGCGTCTGACGCCCTGTTTGTCAGTGAAGCGGAATTTGACGCCGTCCTTGACTGTCGTTTCCTGCATCACGGCGGGACCGGGCTGCTGGCGGCAATGGACCAGGGACAGAGCGCGCGGCTGTTGCAGGCGGCCAAAGCGCGCGGAGTCACCACCAGCTTTGACCTTATCGCCCCGAATGAAGAGACCCTCGAACTACTGCGACCCCTGTTGCCGTCGGTGGATTATTTCATGCCTTCGCTGGAGGAAGCCGCCTTTCTCTCCGGAGAGACGCAGCCGGAGGCCATTGGCCGCTTCTTCCTGGCGCTCGGCGTGGGCACCTGCATTCTGAAAGACGGCGAGAACGGCTCCTGGCTTATCGGCCGCGATGGCGGGCCGCAGCATATTGCGCCGTGGCCGGTCGAGGCGGTGGATACCACCGGCTGCGGCGACAGCTACTGCGGCGGGTTTATTGCCGCACTGGCGCGCGGACTCAGCGTGAAAGCAGCGTGTGACGTCGCCTCGGCGGTGGCCGCGCTGGTGGCGACCGGGATGGGATCGGATGCCGGGGTAGTGGACTGGGAACAGACCCAGGCTTTTATGGCGGCCCATCGCCCCTGACGATGGACCCGCGCCGCTGCAGAACGCGGCGGCGCAAGCGGCTTAACGCCACTGGTACAGCAGCGGCTCCCCGGCGACATAGCGCTGAAGATCGGCGGCAATCATCGCCGTGTGTTTGGCGATACTCTCCCGGGTGGCTCCGGCGATATGCGGCGTGATAATCACGTTATCGAACTCGATGACAAAAGGGTGATCGCGCCACAGCGGTTCGCGGTGATAGACATCCAGCGCCGCGCCGCCCAGAGGGCCGTGGCGCAGGGCATCAATCAGCGCTGCCTCGTCGACCACCGCCGCGCGAGAGGTATTGATCAGCAGCGCGCCGGGCTTCATGCTGTTTAACAGCGCGGCATTCACCAGCCCGTCGCTGTGCGGCCCGCTGCTCAGGTGCAGGCTGACGATATCCGCCTCGCGGAACAGCGCCTCCAGGGTCGTTTTCTGTAGCCCTGGCTCATTGATATCCTCTGCGGCGACGAACGGATCCACCACCAACACCGCCATGCCGAACGCCCGGGCGATACGCGCCACCCGGCGGCCAATGTTGCCATACCCCACCAGCCCCAGCGTTTTATTGCGCAGTTCACTGCCTTTAAACACTTCATAGGGGCTTTCCGGGCTCACGTCCCAGACCACATCCCGCCGCAGACCCTGCTGGGTGGCGGCGGCGGCATTGTCAGCCTGCGTGAATTCCCCCCGCTTCAGCGCCGCATGGGATTGCGGAATATGGCGCGCCAGGCTGAGCATCAGGCCAAGCGTCAGCTCCGCGGCGGCATCGGCATTGCGCCCCGGGGTGTAGAGCACCCGGATGCCGCGCGCCTGGGCGGCCTGGGTATCAATATTCACCGGATTCGCGCGGGTGCAGGCGATCACCTGCAGGCGCGGACAGGCGGCTATCACCGCGTCCGTCACCTCATCATAGCTGGTCACCAGCACCTCGGCGTCGTGGGCCAGCTCAATCAGCTGACCGGCGCTGAGTTTCGGTTTGCCCAGCGCCCACCCCTCCACCAGCAGCTCGCCCAGCTGGTGGAAGGCGCTAAGGTCGCCAGCATGCTCGGCGGTAAAAACGATTTTCATGGTTGTAGGTCCTGAGAAAGAGGTTGAAGGGCGGCCTGTCTGGCCTGCCATACCGGCAGCATCTGCTCGCGCAGCAGGCGGTAAACGGGATACAGCGCCGCGTAGCGGGCATGCGCCTGAGGGCGCGGCTGATAGCGGGTCTGCGCCAGCGGAGGCGTCTCGGCCAGCGCCGCGACGCTACGGGCCGCCAGGATCGCCGCGCCGCGCGCGCTCAGTTCGTTAAAGGCGCTGGAGACCACCGTGCGTCCGGTACAGTCGGCGATAATCTGCAGCCAGGTCGCCGAGGCTGCGCCGCCGCCGGTCAGATACAGCTCGCCGCCCTGCGGATAACCCTGCAGCGCATCGACAATGGCGAAGGCCAGGCCTTCAAACACCGCGCGCTGCAGTTCGGCGCGGGTGGTGTGCGGGCTAATGCCGAAAAAGCCGGCCCGCGCGTCCGGGCTGTAAAACGGCGCACGTTCGCCATTGAGGTACGGCTGCCAGAAGACGCCGCCGCTGCCTGGCTCCACCGCCGCGATCGCCTGCTCCAGGCGCCCCAGATCGGCGTCTAGCGAAATATGCTGCTGCAGCCAGTCAATGTTTGGCGTACCGGCCTGCATCGGAAACAGGGAGATCACCTGTCCGGCTTCGGTATGGGTGACAAAGCGCGTCGCCTCGTTCACCGTCTGCGGGCCGCGGCAGACGATCCCGGTGCAGCAGGTGGTGCCGAGGATCGTGTAGATATCCCCTTCGTTGACCGCGCCGCAGCCCAGCGCGGCGCTACAGACATCCAGCGCCCCGGCGGCCACCGGCGTCGCGGCGGGCAGCCCGGTCAGCGCCGCCACCGCGTCGCTCAGCGTGCCGGCCAGGGCATCCGGGGCCAGCAGCGGGGGAAACAGCGGCAGCAGTTCGTTCAGCCCCATCTCGTTCATCACCACCGAGGACCAGCTGCCGGTCTGCTGATTGAGTAACGAGCTGCTGGCGTCCGTCAGCTCCAGCGCCGCCACGCCGGTCAGGCGAAAGCGGATCCAGTCCTTGGCGAAAAACAGATAGCGCGCGGCCGCCAGCCGCGCCGGCTGATACTGTTTCAGCCAGTACAGCTGCAGGCTGGTATTGCAGGGCTGCAGGTGGGTGCCGGTATCGGCGAAATAGCGGCGGTCGAAGCCGGGTCGGCGCAGCAGGTCGCTCATCAGCTCGTGGCTACGGGTATCGCTCCACAGGATCCCCGGGCCCACCGGTTCGCCCTGCTCATCGCTGAGCCAGACCCCCTCCCCTTGCCCGGCGAGGCCGATAGCCCGCAGCCGCCCCGCCTGGAGCGCCGGGTGGCGGGCAATCTGGCGCAGAATAGCCAGCACCGAATGCCACAGCTGGGTCATATCCTGTTCCGCGTAGCCATTGGCCGACAGGCGGGGTGAGGTGTTTTCCGCGGCGCTGGCGCAGGCGGTGAAATGCTGATCAAACAGCACCGCTTTCACCCGCGAGGTGCCGATATCGATCCCAAGATAAAAATCCATACCTGCTCCGGCTCAGGGCTCGTAGCGGCGGCGCATCAGCTCGCACTCGAACAGGAACTCCAGCCCCTCCAGTTGACGGCGGGCCTCCTGAATATCTTTCCCCCAGCAGGTCAGGCCGTGGCCGCGCAGCAGAAAGCCGTAGCGCAGCGGGCGGGTTTGCGCATAATCGGCAATCCGCGCCGCCAGGGCGTCAATATCCTGGTCATTATCGAAGATGGCGATCGGAACGGTATCGAGATGGCTATGCTGCCCGCTAAGGGTTTTCTGCATTTCATACCCCTGCAGCGCCAGCGTGTCGCTTTTTTCGATGCGCGACAGCACGGTGGCGTTGACGGTATGCACATGCAGCACCACGTTGGCTTCCGGGAACTGGCGATACACCAGGGTGTGCAGACCGGTCTCGGCCGACGGCTTCCGTCCGGAAGGCGCCTGGTTGGTGGCGATCTCAACCTGCAGAAAATCCTCGGTTGTCAGGCTGCCTTTGTCGCGGCCCGACTCGCTTAGCCAGCACCAGGTATCATCCTGACGCACCGACATATTGCCGCCGGTCGCCGGCGCCCAGCCTTTCGCGCCGATCCAATGACAGGTGGTGACCAGTTGCGCGAGTCTTTCTTGCCACATAGCAGTTCCTTAGGTTAGCGATGATTTATTTAGCCGTCTAAATGGCTATTTATCCGATACTAACACCGCTAACCGGAGGGGACAATATTTCAGGAAACACACACAAGACAAATGGTTATATCATAAAAGCATATTAAATAACCTTTATTCACAGTGATTTAACCAACCGTTTTCAGTACACCGCTATTCTCCACTACTCTCTGGTCAAAAACAGGCGGATCGTCCTGGCTAAAATTCTCCTCCGGCGCCAGGGATGCGCTCACCGCCCTCCTCTGCCCTGGACTGGTGCAAAACCTGGCAGGATGCACAGTAGAATGGCATTACCCCTCCGGGATCCTTCAATAACTGTGCATGTTGCACACCGCGCGCTATTCCCCGTGCCCGGTTTTTCCTGGCACATCTCTTGCTACTTCCGGCAATCACCGCCCATCTACCAGCCAGAGGTTCCAGGATGTCAAACAACAATGATTTTCCCCTCGTCGAAGCGCCCGCCGCCGGACGCAAAGGCGTATTTTCCATCGCCATGGTGTTGTTCAGCTTTACCTTTTTCACCGGCACGATGTTCGCCGGCGGTAAACTCGGCGTCTCCTTTTCCATCGTCAATCTGCTGTGGATAGCCGTCATCGGCAACGCCTTGCTGGCCCTCTATGCCGCGTCGCTGGGCTGGATCGCCGCGCGCAGCGGCCTGAATACGGTGCTGATGGGCCGGTTCTGCTTCGGGGAGATTGGCAGCAAGCTGGCCGATTTTATTCTTGGCTTTGCCGAGCTGGGCTGGTACGCCTGGGGCACCGCCACGGTCGCTATCTCGTTGGTGAAGATCCTCGCTCTGCCCGAGGCGCTGACCCAGCCGTTGATGGTGCTGTTTGGTATTCTGTTCTGCGTCACCGCGCTGGTGGGCTACAGGGGGCTGGACGCGCTGTCGCGCCTGTCGGTGCCATTGATGTTTGTGCTGCTGATGGTCTCCATGTATCTGGCGCTGCACCACGCCGGCGGCTGGCAGGCGATGACCCGTATTGCGCCGAGCGACACCATGACCTGGTCGGCGGCCATCACCATGGTCTTCGGCACTTTCGCCAGCGGCGCCACCCAGGCGACAAACTGGACCCGGCTGGCCAACTCCAGCCGGACCGCCATTCTCGCCAGCATGGGCAGCTTCCTCATCGGCAACGGGCTGATGATCGTCGCCGGCGCCTGGTGCGCTATCGTCTATCAACAGGCCGATATCGTCGAAGTGCTGATCCTGCAGGGGCTGTCGGTCGCCGCGGTGATCATGCTCTGTCTCAACCTGCTGACCATCCAGGGCCCTACCATCTATAACGTCTCTGCCGCCGCCTGCCATCTGCTGCGCAGCGAACGTCGCCGGACGCTGACCCTCGCCGCCGCCGGGGTGGGCATTGTGCTCGCCATCGGCGGGATGTACGAAATGCTGATCCCGTTCCTCGTGCTGCTGGGCAGTATTATTCCGCCCATCGGCGGGGTGATCCTCGCCGACTACTGGTTCGCCCGCGGCGGACGCTATCCCCTGCTGCAGAACGCCCGCCTGCCGCGTTTTAACTGGCTGGGACTCGGCGCCTACGCCGCCGGCGCGGTGGTGGCCTATCTGTCACCGTGGATCGCGCCGCTGGTGGGGATCACCGTCTCCGCGCTGGTCTATATCGCCCTGACCCTGCTAAGCAAACGCCAGCCTGCCGCCGTCGCGGAGCAGGAGCCATGAGCCTGACGGTCAGCGAACTGCTGGCCCTTGAGGGTCTCTCCGCCCTGCGTCTGCGGGCGGGAAAGCAAGGGCTGCAGCGGGCCGTACGCTGGTACTACGTGGCGGAAAATGAACATATCGCCGAGTGGATCATGGGCGGCGAGCTGGTGTTTATCACCGGCATCAACCATCCCCGGGATGAAGCCAACCTGATCCAGCTGCTGATGGAGGGCAAACAGCGCGGCATCGCCGGGATGGTGATCCTCACCGGCGAGGCCTATATCCACGCCATTCCCGCCACGCTGATCGCCCTTGCCGACGAGCTGGGCATGCCGCTGATTGAGCAGCCCTACCTGCTGAAGATGGTGATTGTCACCGAGCGGGTCGGCACCGCGCTGGTCCGCAGCGAAAACGCCCTGCAGTCGCAGCGCGACATTCTGATGCAGCTGGTCACCGGCGACTATCCGGACCTGCAGATGCTCCATCAGCGCGCCCTGCACCAGCAGCTCGATTTTACCCGTCCGCTGCGGCTGGCGGCGCTGCGTCTGGAGGGGCTGTCCCGCCTGTTTCGCCAGTTCCCGCCCGAGCAGGCCGAAGCCTGGCTGCTGCAGGCCCACCGCAGCGTGCGTCAGCAGCTGCAGCAGCAGCTCAACCAGCAGGGCAATTCCTTTCCGCTGCTGGAGCGCAGCAACATGTTCCTTTTCCTGCTGCCGGATGAGGAGGGGGAAGGCTTTCAGCAGAAAAAATGGCTACAGCAGTGGCTGCAGGCGCTGGCGGACGGAGAGGAGAGTTTGTCGCTGCTCTGCGGCCTCTCCGCGCCGGTCAGGCAGCTGCAGGGCTACCCGCGGGCGCTGTCGCAGGCGCGCCAGGCGCTGGATCTGTGCGATACCCTGCGGCCGACCCAGCGCATCAGCGACTATCAGCAGCTGGGGTTTATCAAACTGCTGTCCGCGGTCAGCGACCCGGCGCTGCTCAACGATTTTATGCACGACACCCTCGGCTGCCTGATCGAGCCGGGCCGTAAAGCGCCGTGGCTGCTGCTGGAGACCCTCGAGACGCTGCTGCAGGAGAACGGCAACGTGGTGCGGGCCGCCGACCGGCTGGGTCTCCATCGCAACACGTTGCATCAGCGCATCCAGCGCATTGAAAAACTGACCGGCTACCCGGTCAGCCACCCTCAGTTTCATCTCAACGCCTCGGTCGCGCTGGTGATCTGGCGTTTATCGCAAAACCATTTACAGGACCCACCATGAAAATTATTAACGCTCGCCTGCGCCGCCAGGAGGCGCTGTTTACCCTTGACCTGCAGGACGGGATAATTCACCGCATCACCGCCCAGGCCGCGATGCAGACTGCCGACGCCGGGGCTATCGACGCCCAGGGCCGGCTGGCGATCCCGCCCTTCGTCGAGCCGCATATCCATCTTGACGCCACCCTCACCGCGGGTGAGCCGGAGTGGAACCGCAGCGGCACCCTGTTTGAAGGCATCACCCGCTGGAGCCAGCGCAAAGCGAGTATTACTCCGGAGGACACCCGCCAGCGGGCGCTGAAAACCATCGGCATGCTGCGCGATTTCGGCGTCCAGCACGTCCGCACCCATGTGGATGTCACCGACCCGTCGCTGGCGGCCCTGCAGGCGCTGCTGGCGGTGAAACAAGAGGCCGCCGATCTCATCGATCTGCAGATTGTCGCCTTTCCGCAGGAGGGAATCGAATCGTATCCCAACGGCCGGGAGCTGATGACGCGCGCCATCGAGATGGGCGCCGACGTGGTGGGCGGCATTCCGCACTATGAGAACACCCGTGACAAAGGGGTCAGCTCGGTGATGTTTTTGATGGACCTCGCCCAGCGTTACGGCCGCCTGGTGGATGTCCACTGCGATGAAATCGACGATCCGCAGTCGCGTTTCCTCGAAGTGCTGGCGGAAGAGGCGCGGGTGCGCGGCATGGGGGCGCAGGTCACCGCCAGCCACACCTGCGCGATGGGCTCTTATGATAACGCCTACTGCTCAAAGCTGTTTCGCCTGCTGAAAGCCTCGGGCATCAACTTCATCTCCTGCCCGACCGAAAGCATTCATCTGCAGGGCCGGTTTGACAGCTGGCCGAAACGGCGCGGCGTCACCCGGGTGGCGGAGCTGGATCGCGCCGGCATCAATGTCTGCTTTGCCCAGGACTCGATTCAGGATCCGTGGTATCCGCTGGGGAACGGCAATATCCTGCGCATTCTGGATGCCGGACTGCACATCTGCCATATGCTCGGCTATGACGATCTGCAGCGCTGCCTCGACTTCGTCACCGACAACAGCGCCCGGGCGCTGTGTCTGGGCGATAACTACGGCCTCGCCGAAGGCCGCCCGGCGAACCTGCTGATCCTCGATGCTGAAAACGACTACGAGGCCGTCCGCCGTCAGGCACGGGTGCTGACCTCCATTCGCCACGGCAGGGTGATTTTGCAGCGTGAGGTGGAGCACATCCGCTACCCGGCATAGGGCGCAAGGCGCTGCGCGACGACGCCTTTCTGTGATACCTTTTCAGGCAGTGTGCGTGACCGACGCCCGCCCGGGCGTCGGCTTCCTGGAAAACAGACGGCGCGAAACGACGATGAGCGATAAAAAATGGATTAAGGCCGAGGACGTGGCCAGACTGGCCGGGGTCTCGCGCTCGGCGGTCTCCCGCACCTTCACCCCCGGCGCCTCGGTGTCGGAGAAGACCCGGCAGAAGGTGCTGAGCGCCGCGGAAGCCCTGGGCTATCAGGTGAATATCATCGCCCGGACGATGATCACCGGCAGCAGTAATTTTATCGGCATCGTCACCGCCGGTTTCGACAACCCGTTTCGCAGCAAACTGCTGGCGCCGCTGGTCCATCAGCTGGCGCTCAATGGCTTTATGCCGCTGCTGATGAACGCTGACGATCCGCAGCAGCTCGCCCCCTCGCTTAAACTACTGCTGAGCTATCACGTCGCCGGGGTGATCATCACCTCCGGCGCGCCGCCGCTGTCGCTGGCGGAAGAGTATCTCGCGCGCAAGATCCCCGTCACCCTGATCAACCGCCATGCGGACCTCGCCGGCTGCGACCGGGTGTGCAGCGATAACGCCCAGGGAGCGAAGCTGGTGGCGGATCTGTTCAGCCGCCGAGGCTGGCGGCAGGTTGGCTTTATTGGCGAAAATCGCGAGAACTTCAGCACCCGCCAGCGCTATGAGGCTTTTATCGCCCGGACGTCGGATATGGCGGTGAGCAGCCGCTTCTGCGACGGCGGCGGCTATCAGGCCGGCTACCAGGCTGCCAGAGAATTGGTTGCTGAAAACCCCGGGATGCAGGCGCTGTTTTGCGCCACCGATATGCTGGCGCTGGGCGCCCAGGACGGCCTGCGGGACGCCGCCGCCCCGCTGCCGGCCATCGTCGGCTTTGACGATATCCCGCAGGCGGACTGGCAGCCCTATCAGCTCACCACCGTTCAGCAGAATACCGCCCTGCTGGCCCACCACGCGGTGGATTTGTTAATGACGCGGATCGCCCGCTTCAGCCTGCCCTCGCGCCATCGCGAAGTGCCGGTGAAACTAATTATTCGCCATAGCGCCAAATGAAAAAATCATTTTATGCTGGAGCGATCACAGAATCTTCTGCGAAACCCGGCCACACTCATTCGGCCCTTCGGGGCTGTTTTTTTCACGCAAAATGCACACGTGTGCAAAATGGGGAGTCACTATGCAATCTCAGGAATCAGAAGCGCTACAGGCCCGCTACCGTCTGGCCTGCGAGCTGGCGAAAGCGGGGGCTGAGCTGGCGTTTGAATACTATCAACAGCGCGAGGCGTTGACCGTCGACCATAAGGGCGACGACCTGCAGGATGTGGTCAGCGTGGCCGATAAGCGGGTGGAGGCCTTTGTCAAACAGCGCATTCAGAGCGCGTTTCCGGAGGATGGTTTTCTCGGCGAAGAGAGCGGCGCCCGCCTGCCCGACGCGCGAGTGCTGTGGGTGGTCGACCCCATCGATGGCACCAGCTGTTTCCTCAACGGCCTGCACACCTGGTGCCTGTCGCTGGCGATCGTCGCCGACGGCGAACCGGTCATCGGCGTGGTCTACGACCCCAACCATCGCGAGCTGTTTCACGCCCTGCGGGGCCATGGCGCCTGGCTCAACGACGCTCCGATCCGTCCGCACCCCGCGACGACGGTCAAAGAGGGCGTGATGGGCGTCGGCACCTCGCATCGCGTCACCCCGGCGGACTTTCTGCCGTTTCTGCAGGCGCTGCTCAGCGACGGCGGCATGTTTATCCGCAACGGCTCCGGGGCGTTGATGAGCGCCTGGGCGGCGGCGGGCCGGTTGATTGGCTACTACGAGCCGCACATGAACCCGTGGGACGCCCTGCCGGGGCTGGTGCTGATGCGCGAAGCGGGCGGCGCCAGCAACGATTTTCTGGCGCAGGAGGGGATCCAGCGCGGCAATCCGCTGCTGCTGGCCAGCCAGACGCTCTACCCGCAGCTGAAAAAGATGATCCCACAACCATTACATTAACCCTTACGGGTCAGGCTATTTCTGATTATGTACTCTACACAGTAACGATAACTTCATTCACGGACGAACCACATCAATCAGTCAGGCCTCCGACCTGCGGAGAACCACCTATGTCTGGAATTATCGCTTTTTTCCGGGCGTCGCCGCCGAAAGCGGGCGCCGCGTTTGATGAACACCGTTTTCGCCGGGTGCGCTGGCAAACCTTTATCGCCATGACCCTGGCCTACGTCACCTTTTACGTCTGCCGGTTATCCTTCACCGTCGCTAAAAGCGCGCTGGTGGAGCTGGGGATCACCCCGACGGAGCTCGGCATGATCGGCTCTACCCTGTTCTTCAGCTACGCCATCGGCAAACTGGTCAATGGTTTTATCGCCGATCACGCCAACGTGGTGCGCTATATGAGCCTCGGTTTATTGCTCAGCGCCGGGATGAACCTGATGATGGGGATGACCACCAACGCCCTGCTGCTGGCCATCTTCTGGGGGATCAACGGTTGGGCGCAGTCGATGGGCGTCGGCCCCTGCGCGGTCTCGCTGGCGCGCTGGTACGGCGTTAAGGAGCGCGGCACCTTCTATGGCATCTGGTCGACGGCGCATAATATCGGCGAGGCGGTGACCTATATGGTGATCGCCGCGGTGATCGCCGGGTTTGGCTGGCAGATGGGCTACCTGTCCACCGCCGCGCTCGGCGCCGCCGGCGTGGTGCTGCTGGTGCTGTTCATGCACGATTCGCCGCAGAGCAGCGGCTTCCCTTCCATCAACGTCATCCGCGATGAACCGCAGGAGGAGGTCGAAGCCCGCGGCTCGGTGTTTAAAAACCAGCTGCTGGCGCTGCGCAACCCGGCGCTGTGGACCCTCGCCCTCGCCTCCGCCTTTATGTACATCGACCGCTACGCCGTCAACTCCTGGGGGATCTTCTTTCTCGAGCAGGATAAAGCTTATTCCACCCTGGAGGCGTCCGGGATTATCGGCGTTAACGCTATCGCCGGCATCGCCGGGACCATCATCGCCGGCATGCTCTCCGACCGCTTTTTCCCGCGCAACCGCAGCGTGATGGCCGGGTTTATCAGCCTGCTGAACACCGCCGGCTTCGCCCTGATGCTCTGGTCGCCGCACAATTACTACACTGATATTCTGGCGATGATTATCTTCGGGGCCACTATTGGCGCTCTGACCTGCTTCCTTGGCGGGCTGATCGCCGTCGATATCTCTTCGCGCAAAGCGGCGGGGGCCGCGCTCGGCACCATCGGCATCGCCAGCTACGCCGGCGCCGGCCTGGGCGAGTTTCTCACCGGGATCATTATTGATAAAACGGCTATCCTTGAGAACGGCAAAACGCTGTATGATTTCAGCACGTTGGCGCTGTTCTGGGTGGGTACCGGTCTGGGTTCCGCGCTACTCTGTTTTACCACTGCCGCCATCGTCGCCCGGCGCCATGCCGTCGAACGGCAGACCTCGTTCTCCTCATAACCGATTAACGAATAAGGAAGAAGATATGATGCCTGCAAGACATCAGGGGCTGTTACGCCTGTTTATCGCCTGCGCGCTGCCGCTGCTGGCGCTGCAATCTGCCGCCGCCGCGGACTGGCAGCTGGAGAAAGTGGTCGAGCTCAGCCGCCACGGTATTCGTCCGCCGACGGCCGGCAACCGGGAAGCCATCGAGGCCGCCACCGGCCGACCGTGGACCGAGTGGACCACCCATGACGGGGAGCTCACCGGCCATGGCTATGCCGCCGTGGTCAACAAAGGGCGTGCGGAAGGCCAGCATTACCGCCAGCTCGGCCTGCTGCAGGCCGGATGCCCGACGGCGGAGTCGATATACGTGCGCGCCAGCCCGTTGCAGCGGACGCGAGCGACCGCCCAGGCGCTGGTGGATGGCGCCTTCCCCGGCTGCGGCGTCGCTATCCATTATGTCAGCGGGGATGCCGATCCCCTGTTTCAGACCGACAAGTTCGCCGCCACGCAAACCGACCCCGCCCGCCAGCTGGCGGCGGTGAAAGAGAAGGCCGGGGATCTGGCGCAGCGTCGGCAGGCGCTGGCGCCGACCATCCAGCTATTGAAACAGGCGGTTTGTCAGGCCGATAAGCCCTGCCCGATCTTCGATACCCCGTGGCAGGTCGAGCAGAGCAAAAGTGGGAAGACCACCATTAGCGGACTGAGCGTGATGGCCAATATGGTGGAGACGCTGCGTCTCGGCTGGAGTGAAAACCTGCCTCTCAGCCAGCTGGCGTGGGGCAAGATCACCCAGGCCAGGCAGATCACCGCCCTGCTGCCGCTGTTAACGGAAAACTACGATCTGAGTAACGATGTGTTGTATACCGCGCAAAAACGCGGGTCGGTGCTGCTCAACGCTATGCTCGATGGCGTCAAACCGGAGGCGAATCCGAACGTACGCTGGCTGCTGCTGGTGGCCCATGACACCAATATCGCCATGGTGCGCACGCTGATGAACTTTAGCTGGCAGCTGCCGGGCTACAGCCGGGGAAATATCCCGCCGGGCAGTAGCCTGGTGCTGGAGCGCTGGCGCAACGCGAAGAGCGGAGAACGCTATCTGCGGGTCTATTTCCAGGCCCAGGGCCTCGACGACCTGCGTCGTCTGCAGACGCCGGACGCGCAGCACCCGATGCTGCGTCAGGAGTGGCATCAGCCGGGCTGCCGTCAGACCGACGTCGGTACGCTGTGTCCCTTCCAGGCGGCTATTACCGCCCTCGGTCAGCGTATCGACCGATCATCCGCCCCGGCGGTAGCCATGGTCCTGCCGTAGCGGCGCGGTGTTTGTCCGGGCCCGGGAAAACCTTTTTTTCCAGGCCCGGCACGACGTCCGTTATCCATTGTCCGGCGCAAACGCCCCGGCGGCGACCTGCGCCGGGGTGACCACCCCGCTGTCCAGCACCCAGCCGCTTATCAGCCCAGCAGGCGTGACGTCGAACGCCGGATTGTAAACGGCAGCCCCCGTCGGCGCCCACTGTACCGCGCCAAAGCTGCCCGCCACTCCGGTCACTTCGGCCGCGGCGCGCTGCTCAATGGGAATGGCCGCCCCGTTCGGGCAATAGCGATCGAGGGTGGTCTGCGGGGCAGCGACGTAAAACGGGATCTGGTGATAATGGGCCAAAACCGCCAGAGAATAGGTGCCGATTTTATTCGCCACGTCGCCGTTGGCGGCGATACGGTCGGCGCCGACCCACACCGCATCCACCTGCCCCTGCGCCATCAGGCTGGCGGCCATTGAATCGGCGATCAGCTGATAGGGCACGCCCAGCTCGCCCAGCTCCCAGGCGGTTAAACGACCGCCCTGCAGCAGCGGCCGGGTTTCATCAACCCATACGTTGGTCACCTTTCCCTGCCGGTGCGCCAGCGCGATAACGCCCAGGGCGGTCCCTACCCCGGCGGTCGCCAGGCCACCGGTGTTGCAGTGGGTCAGCAGTCGACTGCCGGGCTTCACCAGCGCACTGCCCGCCTCAGCGATGCGGTCGCACAGCTGTTTATCTTCTTCGACCAGACGCAAGGCTTCCGCTTCCAGCGCCTGCGGGTAATCCTCCCGGGCCAGCGCCTGCTTCATGCGATCCAGATTATTCATCAGGTTGACCGCCGTCGGCCGCGCCGCGCGCAGCGTCTCCAGCGCCTGCTGGAGTGCATCCCGGTTCAGGCCGCGCTGGGCCAGCAGGGCCAGCAGCAGGCTGGCGGACAGGCCAATCAGCGGCGCGCCGCGCACCCGCAGGGTATGAATATGGTCCACCAGCAGCGCAACGTTATCCGCCGCCAGCCAGCGTTGTTCCTGCGGCAAGGCCTGCTGGTCGAGAATAAAAAGCTGATTTTCACTCACCCGCAGGCTGGTGGTCTGTAATGTCTGCATGTCGTTAAATCCCTGTTGCGTTGTTGTATCACATTGTGTCAGGATGGAATCCAGAAGTATAGACGTCTGAACGGCTTAATCAGAATTCGAGGATCGAGGCAATGTCGCAATACCATACCTTCACCGCCCACGATGCCGTGGCTTACGCGCAACAGTTCGCCGGCATCGACAACCCATCTGAGCTGGTCAGCGCGCAGGAAGTGGGCGATGGCAACCTCAATCTGGTGTTTAAAGTGTTCGATCGTCAGGGCGTCAGCCGGGCGATCGTCAAACAGGCCCTGCCCTACGTGCGCTGCGTCGGCGAATCCTGGCCGCTGACCCTCGACCGCGCCCGTCTCGAAGCGCAGACCCTGGTCGCCCACTATCAGCACAGCCCGCAGCACACGGTAAAAATCCATCACTTTGATCCCGAGCTGGCGGTGATGGTGATGGAAGATCTTTCCGACCACCGCATCTGGCGCGGAGAGCTTATCGCTAACGTCTACTATCCCCAGGCGGCCCGCCAGCTTGGCGACTATCTGGCGCAGGTGCTGTTTCACACCAGCGATTTCTACCTCCATCCCCACGAGAAAAAGGCGCAGGTGGCGCAGTTTATTAACCCGGCGATGTGCGAGATCACCGAGGATCTGTTCTTTAACGACCCGTATCAGATCCACGAGCGCAATAACTACCCGGCGGAGCTGGAGGCCGATGTCGCCGCCCTGCGCGACGACGCCCAGCTTAAGCTGGCGGTGGCGGCGCTGAAGCACCGTTTCTTTGCCCATGCGGAAGCGCTGCTGCACGGCGATATCCACAGCAGGTCGATCTTCGTTGCCGAAGGCAGCCTGAAGGCCATCGACGCCGAGTTCGGCTACTTCGGCCCCATTGGCTTCGATATCGGCACCGCCATCGGCAACCTGCTGCTTAACTACTGCGGCCTGCCGGGCCAGCTCGGCATTCGCGATGCCGCCGCCGCGCGCGAGCAGCGGCTGAACGACATCCACCAGCTGTGGACCACCTTCGCCGAGCGCTTCCAGGCGCTGGCGGCGGAGAAAACCCGCGACGCGGCGCTGGCTTACCCCGGCTATGCCTCCGCCTTTCTGAAGAAAGTCTGGGCGGACGCGGTCGGCTTCTGCGGCAGCGAACTGATCCGCCGCAGCGTCGGACTGTCGCACGTCGCGGATATCGACACTATCCAGGACGACGCCATGCGTCATGAGTGCCTGCGCCACGCCATTACCCTGGGCAGAGCGCTGATCGTGCTGGCCGAGCGTATCGACAGCGTCGACGAGCTGCTGGCGCGGGTACGCCAGTACAGCTGAGTGCGCCTGTTTCCCTCACCCCAACCCTCTCCAACAGGGAGAGGGAGCACCCCCTAAAAAAGTGCTATTTTCGGGGATTGCCCGGCGGCGCTGCGCTTGCCGGGCCTACAGATAGCCGCATAACGGTTTGATCTTGCACTCTTTCGTAGGCCGGGTAAGGCGAAAACCGCCACCCGGCAGACATGCGAGCACAATTTTGCGTTTACCTTACCCTCACCCCAGATACTCAATCACCGATAGCCCGCCGTTGTAATCGGTGCTGTAGATAATGCCTTGCGCATCGACAAACACGTCACAGGACTGGATCACCCGCGGGCGGCCGGGACGGGTATCCATCATTCTCTCAGGCGCAGCCGGGACCAGCGCCCCGGTCTCCAGCGGGCGATACGGGTTGGAAATATCGTAAGCCCGCACGCCGGCATTCTGATACGTGGCAAAAATCAGCGTTGAGCTGACAAAGCTGCCGGGACGATTCTCATGCAGGTTGTGCGGGCCGAAATGCGCCCCTTTCGCCACGTAATCCGCTTCGTCCGGCGGCGGGAAGGTGGCGATGCTCACCGGGTTGGTTGGCTCGCGGATATCAAACAGCCAGATCAGCTTCTCGCCGTCCTCCTGGTTATCGAGCACCGCTTCATCCAGCACCACCAGCAGATCGCGATCCGGCAGCGGCAGCGCGGTATGCGTTCCGCCGCCGAACGGCGGGCTCCAGTTGCGATGGCTAATCAGCCTCGGCTGGGTACGGTCTTTGACATCCAGCAGCGTCAGGCCGCCGTCGCGCCAGCTGCCGTAGGCGGTATCCCCGGCAATAATGGCGTGATGCAGCGCATAGCGTTTGCCCTGCGGCCAGTCCGGTGTTTCACCGCCCGCCTGGTGCATCCCCGGCAGCCACCAGCGCCCGGCTACTTCGGGCTTACGCGGATCGGCCAGATCGATGGTCAGGAAGATGTAGTCGGTAAAACCGTCGATCAGCGCGGACACATACGCCCAGCGCCCGCCGACGTACCAGATGCGGTGAATACCGATGCCGTTAAGCGACAGGAAACTGATTTCCCGCGGCTGCGCGGGAGTGGAAATATCAAAGATGCGCAGCCCGGCGCTCCAGCCCTTGTCCTGCACATCGCTGACCGTGTCGCCCACCGAGCGGGTGTAGTACACCTTCTCATCAGCAAAACGGGCGTCAGCAAACAGATCCCGGGCGTTGATCACCAGCAGCAGATCGTCATGCGCCTGGAGATGCACGTTCCAGGTGCCCGGCGGCGCGGCAATATAGTTGACGGTGGTGGGCCGGGTCGGATCGCGAACATCGACCACGGAAAAGCCCTGCGACACCATATGGCCGATATAGGCGAATCCGCGATGCACCATCAGCTGCACGCCGTCCGGACGACCGCCCTGATCGCTATGGCCAATCAGCCGCATATTGCGGCTGTATTCGGGGGAAGGTAATGCTGACATAGGGGATCCCTCTCGCCCGGTGGCATGGTTTTCCCCCTCTCCCTGCGGAGAGGGCCGGGGCGAGGGCACCAGGCCGCCGCCCACCGCCACCCGGCTTGATTTTATTTGTTCTTCGCTTCCAGCGTCGCGAACCACGGCGCGATAAAGTCTTCGGTCTGGCCCCAGCCAGGGATAATTTTCCCCAGCGACGCCACGTTTACCGCTCCCGGCTGGGCCGCCAGCAGCGCCTGGGGAATCGCTGCCGCCTTGAAGTCGTAGGTGGCTGGCGTCGGCTCGCCGGCGATCTTATTGGCGATCAGCCGCACGTTGGTCGCGCCGATAAGCTTCGGATCCACCGCCACGCTCACCTTCCACGGGCTGCCGGCCTCGCGCATCAGCTGCAGATCCTGGTTGGAAATATCAATGCTGTAGAGTTTGATCTCGGTGCGGCCGTTCTCTTTCAGCGCCTTATAAGCCCCCTGGCTAAAGGCATCCCAGGTGCCCCAGATCGCGTCAATTTTCCCTTTCGGATACTTGGCGAGGATCGCCCCCACCTTGTTGGCAGTGTCGCCCTGCACATCGGATGACACGGCGCCGATCGACTCCAGCTCTTTAATCCCCGGGTTTTGCTTCAGCAGCGTCTGGTAAGCCGCCTGACGGCGCTCCATTGGCGGGAAGCCCGCCACCCACAGCTTGACGATGTTGGCCTTACCGTTGAAGTCTTTCACCAGCTGGCCAAAGGAGAGCTCGGTCAGTGAGGCGTCATCCTGCTGGCTGACCGTCACCCCGGGGATCTCACCGCTTACCGCGGTATCGAACACCGCCACTTTGATCCCGGCGTCCACCGCCTTCTTCACCAGGGCGGTGGAATACGGGTCACGCCCCTGAGAGAGAATAATGCCATCGTATTTCTGGCTGATGGCCTGGTTGACGAAGTCCTGGAATTTGGCGTCATCGCCGTTGCTCAGGAAGGTGCTGATTTTGAAACCGAGCTTTTTGCCTTCCTGCAACGCCCCGGCGACAAACTGGGTGGTGTTATCGTCAGACCCGAGGTTGCGGATCACGGCAATGCGGATCGGGCCGTTGTGTTCGGCAATCGCCGCCGGCACCGGCGTCGGGGCGGTGGCCAGCGCCGCCGTCGACTGCAGCAGACCCAGCGTCATCAGAGAGAGTGCGATCTTTTTCATGCGGTTTACCCTGTAAAATGTTAAGTACGGCGCTGAAAATAGGTCAGTGCCAGCGCGCCAGCCAGCACCAACCCTTTAATAATGTCCATCGCGTAATACGGCACCGAGAGCATCACCAGCCCGTTGGAGAGCACGCCGAGGATCACCGCCCCCACCAGCGTCCCCAGGGCGTTTGGTTTGCCGGAGCCCGCCAGCGAAAAGCCGATCCAGGCCGCGGCCACCGCGTCCATCAGATAGCCGCCGCCGGCGTTGACCTGCGAAGAGCCGATGCGCGAGGCCAGCAGAATGCCGCCGAGCCCGGCCAGCAGCGAGGCAATCACGTATGCTGCGACTTTGTAACGCGTGATCCGCAGGCCGGAGAGCCGCGCCGCCTCCGGGTTGCCGCCGATGGCGTACATCCGCCGTCCGTGGGTAGTGAACGACAGCGCCAGCTGGGCGACCAGCGTCACCACCAGCATGATAATGACGATGGTCGGCACCTGCCCCAGCGCGCCAAAGGCCGCCGGGATAGTACCCTCCGCCATCTCGCCGCTCGGCAGAACCATGTTTTCGGTAATCGACCCACCGTAGCTGTAGGTCATTGCCACGCCCTGAATCACAAACAGGCTGGCCAGGGTGGCGAGCATGTCAGGAATGCGCAGCACCACGATCAGAAAGGCGTTAAACAGCCCCACCAGGGTGCAGAGCGCAAGGGTTATCAGAATCGCTTCGGTGGTCCCCAGGCCATGCCAGACAAACAGGGAAATCACCAGCGCGTTAGCCAGCGATGCCGTCGATCCGACGGACAGATCGAAGCCGCCGATGGTGAGGGAAATCGACACCCCAATGGCAATCACCGTCACGATGGCAATCGAGCGCAGAATGTTGATGATGTTGAACGGGTCAAGGAAGTTGTCCGAGGCGAGGCCAAAGACCGCCACCAGCAGCACCACGGTCAGCAACATGCCCCACTTATAGAGAAAATCAAAAAATCGCTGACGGCCCGATACCGTCGCGTTCACTGCCAGGGCCTTGCTCACGCTGCCGCTCCTCCGGTTGAATAATAAAGCAGTGTCTCTTCCCGGGCTTCCGCGCCGGGGATCTCCGCTACGATCCGTCCGTCCCACAGTACGCAGATGCGGTCGCATAAACCGACCAGCTCGGCGAATTCACCCGAGGCATAAATCACCCCTTTGCCTTCCCGCGCCAGACCATCGATCAGCATGAACAGATCGGTTTTCGCTTTCACATCGACCCCTTTGGTCGGTTCGTCAAAAATCAAAACGTTGGCATCACCGCGCAGCCATTTGCCAATGGCCACCTTCTGCTGGTTGCCGCCAGAAAGACGGCGCAGCGTCTGACCGGGACCGGTAGCGCGCACGCCGAGGCGGGCAATCACCTCCTCCGCCCAGCGCCAGGCCTGCCGATGGCCAAACAGGCTCCAGCGCGAAAAGCTGTTATCGGCGCTGACCGCCAGGTTCATCGCGATCGGCTCTTCAATGAAAATGCCCTCTTTGCGTCGCTCCTCTGGGACCAGCGCCAGGCCGCGCCCCACCGAGTCGGCCGGATCGCGCGGTCGCCACGGCTGGCCGTTCAGCTCGCCACGCTGCACCCGGCTTTTGCTGGCGCCGAACAGCGCTTTGCACAGCTCGGTTTTGCCCGCGCCGGCCAGCCCGGCGATACCCAGAATTTCCCCCTTCCGCAGGCGCAGCGAAATATCCTGCAGCAACGCCTCATCATGCAGACCGTCAACCTGCAACAGCACCTCTTCGCCGTGCGGCGGGCGCGGCGGCGGGAAGATATCGCTCAGCTCGTGGCCCAGCATCTTTTCGACGATCTGTTCGCCGCTCAGCGGCCCCATCGGGCCGCTCTCAATCAGCCGCCCGTCGCGCAGCACCGTCAGGGTGTCGCAGATCGCCTTCAGCTCATGGATACGATGCGAAATAAACACCACCCCGATCCCCTGATGCTGCAGACGGCGTACTACCGCAAACAGACGCTCACTTTCATGCTGATCCAACGGCGCAGTGGGTTCATCGAGGATCAAAAAGCGGCAATGGTGCGACAGGGCGCGGGCCAACAGGATTTGCTGTTTTTCGGCGAGCGTGCAGCTGTCAATGGAGCGCCGGACGTCCAGCGCCACATCCAGCTGCGCCAGCGCCTCGCGCGCCAGCTGCCGAACCCGCGACCAGCGGAAGGTCATGCCCGGCTCCGCCAGCCTGTCCAGCATAATGTTTTCCGCAATGCTCAGGCCCGGCACCAGCGCCACGTCCACCTCCTGCTGCACCAGGTGGATCCCCAGCTGTTTAGCATCCCGCGGCGAACGAATGATGACCGGCTGGTTGTTGATCGTCACTTCGCCCTCATAGTGGGCGTGGGTGCCGCACAGCACGGCCATCAGCGTCGACTTACCCGCGCCGTTGGCCCCGGTCAGGGCATGCACCGACCCGCCATGGAGGGTAAAGTCCACCTTGTTCAGCGCCTGAAAGCCGGAGAAGGCCAGGCTAATGTTATGCATCTCAAGGCGATTCGCGCTCATCACTGCTCCCGTGCGGCAATTAATCTTCTGATTTAACGAATTTTTCATAGCCGCCGCTGGCTGACAACTGCGTAAAAAGCATAAGATACAACGAAATAATATTAGCCATCTGGATGTCCAGACATAACATCAGGTTAGCCCAACACCCATAAGGACAGCTTCCATGAGCAACAGCGATATCCGCGTCGTGCCCGGCCCGGCCAACTATTTCTCCCATCCTGGCAGCCTTGAGCGGCTGAGCGATTTTTTTAACGCCGACCAGCTCTCGCGAGCGGTGTGGGTCTATGGCGAGCGCGCTCTGGCCGGCGCCGAACCTTTTCTGCCGGCGGCCTTCCACCTGCCGGAGGCGAAAAAGATCCGCTTTACCGGCCACTGCAGCGAACGCGACGTGGCGGGGCTGGTGCAGGCCTCCGGTGACGATCGGGCGGTAGTGATTGGCGTCGGCGGCGGCGCGCTGCTCGACAGCGCGAAAGTGCTGGCCCGCCGCCTGGGGGTACCGCTGGTGGCCATCCCGACTATCGCCGCCACCTGCGCGGCGTGGACGCCGCTGTCGGTGTGGTATAGCGACGCCGGACAGGCCCTGAATTTTGAGATCTTCGATGACGCCAACTTCCTGGTGCTGGTCGAACCGCGCATCATTCTCAACGCCCCGGCGGAGTACCTGCTGGCGGGCATTGGCGACACCTTAGCCAAATGGTATGAGGCCGTGGTGCTGGCGCCGCAGCCGAAGGCGCTGCCGCTCACCGTACGGCTGGGGATTAACGGCGCGCTGGCGATCCGCGACGTGCTGCTGGCCAGCAGCGAAACGGCGCTGGCGGACCAGCGCCGCGGCGATCTGACCCAGGCGTTTCGCGATGTGGTGGAGGCGATTATCGCCGGTGGCGGGATGGTTGGCGGGCTGGGGGAACGTTACACCCGGGTCGCCGCCGCCCATGCGGTGCACAACGGACTGACGGTGCTGCCGCAGACGGATAAATTTCTTCACGGTACCAAAGTGGCCTACGGCATTCTGGTACAGAGCGCCCTGCTTGGTCAGGACGATGTGCTGGCGCAGTTAGTGCAGGCGTATCAGCGCTTTAACCTGCCGACCACCCTGGCGGCGCTGGAAGTCGATATCAATAACCGCGCAGAGCTGGACCGGGTCATTGCCCATACCCTGCGCCCGGGCGAGTCGATTCACTATTTACCGGTGACGTTAACCCCTGAGGTTCTGCGCGCGGCGTTTGAGAAGGTGGAATACTTCAGCCGTTAATCACCCCGACCGTCTATACCTAATGATGATGCTCACCACTCTCGCAACGAGGTCATCATGCAGATCGATTTAACAGGTAAGAAGGCGCTGGTTACCGGCGCCAGCCGTGGGTTGGGTCGCGCCATCGCGCTGTCGCTGGCGCGCGCCGGCGCCGATGTGGTTATTACGTATGAAAAATCGGTCGATAAAGCCCAGGCGGTCGCCGATGAAATAAAGGCGCTGGGTCGGTACGGCGAAGCGGTACAGGCCGACAGCGCCAGCGCGCAGGCGATTCAGGATGCCGTCACCCATGCGGCCCGGTCCCTCGGCGGGCTGGACATTCTGGTCAACAACGCCGGAATAGCCCGCGGCGGTCCACTGGAATCCATGACGCTGGCGGACATTGACGCGCTTATCAACGTCAATATCCGTGGGGTGGTCATCGCCACCCAGGAAGCGTTGGTGCATATGGCCGATGGCGGACGAATCATCAATATCGGCAGCTGTCTGGCTAACCGCGTGGCCATGCCGGGCATCGCGGTGTACGCCATGACCAAGTCCGCCCTCAACGCCCTGACCCGTGGCCTGGCGCGTGATTTAGGCCCTCGCGGGATCACCGTTAACCTTGTCCATCCAGGGCCGACCAACAGCGATATGAACCCGGAGGATGGGGAACAGGCGGAAGCCCAGCGCCAGATGATTGCGGTCGGTCACTACGGCCAGCCGGAAGACATCGCCGCGGCGGTCACCTTCCTCGCCAGCCCGGCCGCCGGGCAGATCTCCGGTACGGGGCTGGACGTGGATGGCGGATTGAACGCCTGATCGCACATTTTCTGCAAGCCTCTGTCGCCCGGCAGAGGCCTTTCCGCGCCGCCTCGACGGGTTGCGTTTTGCCTCTTACCTGCGTTTTTTCTCCGCTCTACATTACCCCATAAGAAATTCGGAATTTATCTAATAGTCTTATTATTTCCTTATATTTTGTGTGGGCGTACAGTGGGGGTACGGATGAAAATTGTCTGGTCAAAAACGGCAGATAAGCAATTTTCTAAAATCGATACTCGGTATAAGAGCCGCATTAAATCCAGGCTGGAGAAGATGGATGATAAAGCTTCACCTATCTCGGATATCAAAAAATTGTCCTCTCCCGAAAACCACTACCGGCTGCGATTAGGTGATTACAGAGTCATCTACACCTTTGGGGATCCGCCGGGCGATACCTGCTACGTCGTGGCGGTTAAACGCCGAACCACCACCACCTACCTTCATGAGGAAGATACCGAATATGACTATTCAGTACATCAAGGATGAAGAAGGAAAAGACCAGTATGTCGTCATTCCTTACAGCGATTACTTTCGTATGCGCCTGGCTCTGCTGGAGTACGACGACGAGGATGAAAGCGACTGGGAAGATATTCCTTATGAATCAGATATCTATGATAACGTCATGCTGCCGGGCGAAGTATGCGACGTGATGCATAAAGAAAACGTCAGCCTGCAGGCCGCGTGGCGCATCCTGCGCGGGATGTCCCAGCAGGAGGTAGCCGAAAAGCTTGGCATCAGCCAGTCCGCGGTGTCACAACTGGAAGCGCTGGACTCTCGTCCGCAAAAGCGCACCCGCGAGAAGCTGGCGGCGATTTACGGCTGTACTCAGGAGCAGATCAGCCTCTATCTGCCGAAAGAGGGTTAACAGCACTTCGCCCCGCCCTTGCCGCCGTAGCGCGCGTCCTGGCGTTCGCGAAAGAACTCTTCATAAGTCATCGGCGTCTGATCCGGGTGGGTTATTCGCATGTGCTCGACGTAGTTATCGTAATCCGGCACGCCGATCATCATCTTCGCCGCCTGGCCCAGGTACTTACCTGCTTTGGAAAGGGTGTCAAACATAAGTCATTTCTCTTTTGTATCCCTCACCCCGAGCCTCTCCCAAAGGGAGAGGGAGGATCGGAAATGCAGGCCGGGTAAGGCGAAGCCGCCACCCGGCACACCGGTTAATGCGCGCGCTTCGCCTGCGCGGTTATAGTTTGCGCATCGGCGGGCATCGCCTGGTACGGTGTCTCTTTCGCCGTTGGTTTATCCTCTTTCAGCGCCGCCAGCGCGGTTTTAATCGAGAACAGCGCCAGCACCACCACCACAATCATAAAGAAGATGGTCAGCCCGGCATCGAGACGGTTGTTAAACACCAGCTGCGCCAGCTGTGATTCGGTATATTGCGGCGGAATGTTGCCGCTGTCGATCATCGCCTGGAATTTATTAGCGATCGCCAGGAAACCAACTTTGGTGTCCGGGCTAAACGACTTCTGCCAGCCGGCGGTCAACGTACAGATCAGCAGCCAGCTGGTCGGCAGCAGCGCCACCCACGCGTAGCGCTGGCGTTTCATCTTGAACAGGACCACCGCGCAGAGCATCAGCGCCATCCCCGCCAGCATCTGGTTGGCAATACCGAACAGCGGCCATAGGGTGTTAATCCCGCCCAGCGGATCGACCACCCCCTGATGCAGGAAGTAGCCCCAAGCCAGCACGCACAGCGCTGTCGCCAGCAGGTTGGCCGGTAGCGAGCTGGTTTTTTTCAGCCCCGGGCTAATCACGCCCAGCAGATCCTGCAGCATAAAGCGCGCCGCGCGGGTGCCGGCGTCAACCGCCGTCAGGATAAACAGCGCCTCAAACAGAATGGCGAAGTGGTACCAGAACGAGACATCCATCAGCCCGCCCAGCGAGCCGTGCAGGATGTAGGCCATCCCCACCGCCAGCGTTGGCGCGCCGCCGGCGCGGGAGATAATCGACTGTTCGCCGACCTCGCTGGCGATTTGATGCAGCGTATCAGGCGTAATGCTAAAGCCCCAGCCGCTCACCACCTGCGCTGCCGAGGCGACGACATCGGTGGTACCCGCCGGCGCCAGCACCGCCATCGGGCTGTTCATCGCGAAGTAGACGCCCGGATCGATAATACAGGCCGCCACCAGCGCCATAATAGCGACGAAGGATTCCATCAACATGCCGCCGTAGCCGATAAAGCAGGCCTGGCTTTCGTTGGCCAACATTTTCGGCGTGGTGCCGGAGGAGATCAGCGCATGGAAGCCGGAGACCGCGCCGCAGGCGATGGTGATAAACAGGAACGGGAACAGGTTGCCGGTCCACACCGGGCCGGTACCATCGACGAACTTGGTCAGCGCCGGCATCGTCAGGGTCGGGCGCATAATCAGAATGCCAATCGCCAGCCCCACGATGGTGCCGATTTTCAGGAAGGTGGAGAGGTAGTCGCGCGGGGCCAGCAGCAGCCAGACCGGCAGTACCGCAGCCACAAATCCGTAGCCCACCAGGATCCAGGTCAGCTGTACGCCGGTGTAATCAAACCACGGCGCCCAGGTCGGGCTTTCCGCCACCCAGCCGCCGGAGATGATGGCGAACACCAGCATCACCAGGCCTATCACCGACACCTCGCCGATGCGTCCCGGACGCAGATAGCGGATGTAGATGCCCATAAAGATCGCCAGCGGAATGGTAAAGGCGACGGTGTATGTCCCCCACGGACTGTGGGTCAGCGCTTTCACCACAATCATCGCCAGGACCGCGAGGATGATCACCATGATCATAAAGCAGGCCACCAGCGCCAGGACACCAGCGGTCGGTCCCATCTCCTCTTTAACCAGTTCGCCAAGCGAACGGCCATCGCGGCGGGTCGAAACAAACAGCACCATAAAGTCCTGTACCGCCCCAGCCAGCACCACGCCGGCGAGGATCCAGATCATCCCCGGCAGGTAGCCCATCTGCGCGGCGAGCACCGGGCCCACCAGCGGCCCCGCGCCGGCAATGGCGGCAAAATGGTGACCGAACAGCACTTTTTTGTCGGTTGGAACGTAGTCGAGGCCATCGTTATGCCGCACCGCGGGCGTCATCCGCGTCGGGTCAACGCCGAGCACGGTTTTAGCGATATACAGGCCGTAGAAACGATACGCGATCAAATAAACGCAGACCGCGGCGACGACAATCCACAGCGCGTTTATCTGCTCACCCCGGTTTAAAGCGATATAGCCGAGGGCGAAGGCTCCGATGACGGAGAGCAGCGCCCAGATAAGGTATTTCCCTGAATTATTCATTGTTGTGGTCCACCGGTAGGGTAATCAGGATGTTACATTTTGTTTCTAGATCACAACGCAGAATTTAACAACACCGAAACATCGCAGATGCCGTACACCCACAGAGATTTGTCTCACATTGCTAGCGAGATCACTTAAGGCAGGAAAATGAATGAAAGGGTTACCGTGAACGGTGCCGTTTTTTTTGTCGGGTGGCGGCTAACGCCTTACCCGACCTACAGATCCGTAGTCCTGCTAAGCGCAATGCGAGCAGGGAAACTCCCGGATGGCGGCGCGCTGCGCCTTATCCGGGCTACCCCATTGCGCCGATACGTAGCCCGGCTAAGCGTAGCGCAAGCCGGGGAAACAGCGGCTTCTTAGCCCAGCACCGCGGTGCCCAGACGACAGGTGCAACAGCGCCGCCCCTTCTCGTCATACACCACAATCTCCCAGCTCTGGCTCTGGCGGCCAAGATGCAGCGGACGGCACTCGCCGCGCACTTTCCCGCTGGAGACGGCCCGGTGATGGCTGGCGTTAAGCTCAGTCCCGACGACGCACTGCCCTTCTTCGGTCATCAGCAAACCGGCCATCGAGCCCAGCGTCTCCGCCAGCGCCGCGGAAGCGCCGCCGTGCAGCAGGCCAAACGGCTGATGCGTGCGCGCATCCACCGGCATCTCCGCCTCCAGCAGCCCCTCTTCCAGTCGGGTGTAGATGATGCCAAGATGCGCCACCAGGGTATTTTCGCTGCTGGCGTTCAGCGCCGCCAGCGTAAGCTCTCGCTTCCAGGCCATTTACGCCCCCAGCGTCGAGCCGCCATCAACCACGATATCCTGCAGGGTGATATGGCTGGCGTGAGAAGAGGCGAGGAACAGAATGGTATTGGCGATCTCCTGCGGGCGGGCGATTTTACCCAGCGGGATGCCGAGCTTAAACTGCTCGCCGAAGCCGCGGATCCGCTGCTGCTCTGCATCGTCGCTGACCCACAGGGTGCGCTGCATATCGGTATCGGTGGAGCCCGGCGACACCAGATTACAGCGCACCCCGCAGCCCGCCAGCTCAAGGCCGACGGTCAGCGCCAGGCTTTTCAGCGCCGCCTTCGAGGCGCCATAGGCGCTCATGCCGATGCGCGGCGTGTGCGCGGCATCGGAGGCGACGGTGACGATCGCCCCGCCCCGCTGGCGACGGAACTGGGCCATCGTCTGCTGAAACAGATTAAACGCGCCGCCGACGTTGACCGCGAAGGTCTGCTGCCAGTCTTCCGCGCTCAGCTGGTCGGTAGCGCCCATGCGCAGGATCCCGGCGGCGTTCACCAGCACATCTAAACGCTCGGTGTTCGCCAACAGCCGGCTGCATGCCTCGCGTACCTGGTCGGCATCGGCAACGTCCAGCGTTTCGGTGGCAAACGGGTAGCTTTCGCCGTCAAAGGCGAGGTCGAACCCGGTGACGTTGGCCCCGGCCTCGACGAAAGCCAGCGCGGTGGCATAGCCAATCCCTTTACCTGCGCCGGTCACCCACACGGTCTGGCCGTGAAAATCCAGCGCCGCCATTATTGCACCTCGCGGGTGAGCAGCGCCCACCAGGCGTCGATGGTCGGGTTTTTCGCCAGCATCACGAAGTCGATATCGCCGTGCACTTTGCGCCAGCGGGCGGCCAGGGCCATCATCCGCACCGAATCCAGACCGTAGTCGATCAGGTTTTCATCATCCAGCGGTTCATCGGATTCGTCGAGCAGCGGCAGGATCAGCGCGCGCAGCGCCGCTTTGGAGGCTGGGAGCGGTAGCAGCTCTTCGGTCATCACCACGCGGCCGGAGCGGCCGGCGACGTATTTCAGCGCCATCAGGTGCTCTTCACGGCTGAAATCTGCCAGCGCGTCGGCGACAAAGAACGGTTTGATATCGCGCATGAAAGCATCGGTGGCGGTGGTCATGCAGCCGATATGGGCGTAAACGCCGGTGATGATCAGCTGGTCGCGACCGGTCTCTTTCAGCATCTCCTCCAGCGGCGAGCGATGAAACGCGCTGTAGCGCCATTTCACCAGCACGGTATCGTCTTCATCCGGCGCCAGCGCGGCAATCACCTGCTGCTGCTCCGGCGAGCGGGTCAGACCCGGCCCCCACATATC
Organism: Klebsiella sp. KPN54798; assembly: GCF_021184225.1. Taxonomy (NCBI): domain Bacteria; kingdom Pseudomonadati; phylum Pseudomonadota; class Gammaproteobacteria; order Enterobacterales; family Enterobacteriaceae; genus Klebsiella; species Klebsiella sp. KPN54798. The sequence continues at coordinate 3,874,602 of NZ_CP089234.1, forward strand.
ATTCAGCAGGGCGCGGTCTTCATCGCTCTGCTCTTTCGGCTGGGCAGTGTAGTACACCGGAATGCCGTTCTGTTTGCAGAAGTCGCGCAGGGCGGCGATATTAGCCACCACTTTCTCCATCATCGCGCTGTTTTCGCCCCAGAAGTTGAGGAAATATTCCTGCATATCGTGGATCAGCAGCGCGGCGCGCGACGGCTCAAAGGCCCAGTTGACCTTGTTCGCCGGGATATCGCTGGCTTCCGGCAGCGCATATGCCTGTAATTTAGGGATTGCCATTCTCTGTTCTCCTTCAGCCCAGCTTGCCTTCGGCCAGCCACTGACGTAATTGTTTTTTATCGACTTTGCCCACCGGCGTCAGCGGCAGCGCGGCAACGCACTCCACGCGGTCCGGCAGTTTAAATTCCGCCACCCCCTGCTCGCGCAGGAAGCGGCGCACGGCGACGGCGCGCAGCGGCGAGGTCACCACCAGATAAGCGCAGCTTTTCTCGCCCAGCAGATTGTCTTCGATGCTGACCAGCGCGGCGTGGATCACCGCCTCATGGCGCAGCAGCAGGTTTTCGATCTCTTCAGCGGCGATCTTCTCGCCGCCGCGGTTGATCTGATCTTTTTCCCGGCCCTGGACGGTGATATACCCATCTTCGTCGATCGAAATCAGATCGCCGGAGCAATAAAACCCCTCGGCGTCAAAGGCTTCCGCGTTATGCTGCGGGCTGTTGTAGTAGCCGCGGAAAGTGTACGGCCCGCGGGTCATCAGGCGGCCCACTTCGCCGCGCGGCAGCGGGTTGCCGTCGGCATCCGCTACCCACACTTCATCGTCCGGGCACATCGGACAGCCCTGGGTATTGATGATCCGCTCCGGGCTATCGTTAAGGCGGGTGTAATTCACCAGCCCCTCCGCCATGCCGAACACCTGCTGCAGCTGGCAGCCGATTTCCGCCGGAATGCGCGCGGCGAGGGTCGCTGACAGGCGCGCGCCGCCGACCTGCAGCAGCTGCAGCGATTGCAGCTGGGCGTTGCTGCCCCATTCGTGAATCGCCTGCAGCCACAGGCTGACCGCCGGCGGCACCAGCGAGGCAACGTTGATCTGATGTTTTTCGATCAGCGGGAAACAGAGCGTGGCGCTCGGGTCGGCGGCGAGGATCACCCGCCCGCCGGCGAGGAAGACGCCGAGCGAACCCGGGGAACTCATCGCATAGTTATGCGCCGCCGGCAGCGCGTTGAGGTAGCGCGTTTCAGCGTTAATCCCGCAGATCTCGTTGCTGCGGCGGATACTGTAGTCGTAATCGTTATGGGTGCGTGGGATAAGCTTCGGCGTCCCGGTGCTGCCGCCGGAGAGCTGGAAAAAGGCCACTTCGTCGGCAGGGGTTGGATTGGCGATAAAGTTATCCGCCGGGCGGTTAATCTCCGTCGCCAGATCGCGCTCGCCGCCGTCGTTACGCAACAGTGCGACGCGCAGGGAAGGATGTTCCGCGATAAACGCGTGGAGAAAGCTATCGTCAGCAAACAGCGCGTGCTCGCGATCGGCAATCAGCAGCGCCGGTTTAATCTGCGCGGCGTAGGCATTAAGTTCGCTGCGCTGGTGGCTGAACAAAGCGTTCACTGGCGCGACGCCGATGCGCAGCAGCGCAAAGAAGGTCATGTAAAACTCGGCGACATTGCCCAACTGCACCAGCGCGGTCTCCCCGCGCTTCAGTCCCTGGCGCTGCAGCGAGCAGGCGAGGTTGTCCACCAGCTGGTTAAACTGGCGGTAGCTAATCTGCCGCTCGCCATCGATAATCGCCACGGCGTCGTTTTCCGCGTGACGGGTGATCAGATTGGTTAACGGCAGATCCTGCCAGTAGCCTTTTTGACGATAGCGGGCCGCAAACTCTTCCGGCCAACGGGTAAATGCAATCATCCTTGCCTCTTAGTTCAAGCCAAATACGTTAAGCATGGTGGTCAGTTTGACGCCGGTTTCGCGCCATTCGCCCAGCGGCGAGGAGGCCGGAACAATGCCCGCGCCGGCAAACAGGCGCAGCGTACGCTGCTGCAGACGCGCGCAGCGGATAGTCACCACCCACTCGCCGTTGCCTTCGTCATCGCACCAGCCGACGATGCCACCGAACAGCTGGCGATCGAAGGGTTCCAGTTCAGCAATCAGGCGCTTCGCCGCCTGATGCGGGAAACCGCTCAGCGCCGGCGTCGGGTGCAGCAGACAGGCCAGCGACATGGCGTTTTCTTCCGCCAGCGCGGTGCCTGCGATCGGCGTCGCCAGATGCCAGAGCGTCGGGGTGGTAATCAGCTGCGGCGACTCCGGTAGCGACAGCTGACTGCTGCGCGGGCCCAGCACGCTCTTCATCGCCTGGGTCACCAGCTCGTGCTCGTGGCGATCTTTGCCGGAGGCCAACAGCCTGTTGCCTGCTTCCCGATCCAGCACATCGTCCGGCTGGCGACGGGCGGAGCCGGCCAGCGGCAGAGAGCTGAAGTGCTGTCCTTCTTTACGCAGCAGCAGCTCCGGGCTGGCGCCCAGCAGCACGCCGCCGTCGGAGAGCGGCACGTGGAAGTTAAAGCTGGCGGGGTTCTGGGCGATCAGTCGCTCCATCAGCGCGCCGCTGTCGACGCGGTCGCGGGTGGTAATATCGATAAGCCTTGATAGCACCACTTTGTCGACTTCCGGGGTGGCGGTCAGCGCGGCGGCGCGTTCCACCATGGCTAAAAACGCGTCCTGCTCCGGGATCTCCCGACGCTCCACCACCTCCATCGCCTCCAGCGGCGCGGCATAGCGGGCGGAACGCTGCTTTTCCGGGCGAGAGAACGCTTCCCAGCGCTCGGGGATATAGAGCTCGGAAGGCTGACAGGTGTCGAACGGGATAGCCCCGACCATCACCGGCTTGCGGATCCCCGCCGTCCGGGCCTCGGCAAAGGCGGCCGCCATCTGCTGCTGGAACTCGCCGTCCAGCGCATCGCCGCCAACGGCGGGCTGTGAGAAGCGACGGAAGCGGCCTGAAGTGGTAAAACTGCGGTACGGCGACATAAAGAAGAAGCTGTCCGGCGACAGGGTCCGGGTCGGTTTCTTTACATCCTCAGCCAGTGACGTTTCCATATCATCCTCCAAAAACGATAAAGATATTAAGAATAATTATCATTTATATTTTGGTTGGCTAACCTAAAAGGTATTGCCCGCCATGTCAACCGCGTTACGTCATGGCGCCGCCACTTTGGCTTGCATCCTGCTGACACAAAGTTGAAAATGAGACGCATTTATCACCTTTCAAATCAGGATGCGATGACGTGAACTTCTTTTCTTTCTGCCGCCGCGGTGCGCTGACCGGCATGCTGTTGCTTTTAGGAATTACCTCAGCCCAGGCGGCGGACTGGCCGCGCCAGGTCACCGACAGCTACGGGACGCATACCCTGCCGAGTCAGCCGCTGCGCATTGTCTCCACCAGCGTGACGCTTACCGGTTCGCTGCTGGCGATTGACGCTCCGGTGGTCGCCAGCGGCGCGACCACGCCGAACAACCGCGTCGCAGATAGCCAGGGCTTTCTGCGCCAGTGGAGCGAGGTTGCCAAAGCCCGCAAGCTGGCGCGGCTGTACATCGGCGAACCAAGCGCCGAAGCGGTGGCCGCCCAGATGCCGGATCTGATCCTGGTGAGCGCGACCGGCGGCGACTCCGCCCTGCCGCTGTACGATCAGCTTAAAACCATCGCCCCGACGCTGGTCATCAACTATGACGATAAAAGCTGGCAAACCCTGCTCACCCAGCTGGGGCAGATCACCGGTCATGAACAACAGGCCAGCGCGCGCATTGCCGACTTCAATAAACAGCTCGTTTCGTTAAAAGAAAAAATGAAACTGCCGCCGCAGCCGGTGACCGCCCTGGTCTATACCGCCGCCGCGCACAGCGCCAATATCTGGACGCCGGAATCGGCTCAGGGGCAGATGCTCGAACAGCTGGGCTTTAGCCTGGCGACGCTGCCGGGCGGCCTGCCCGCCAGCCATAGCCAGGGTAAACGCCACGATATCGTGCAGCTGGGCGGGGAGAACCTCGCGGCCGGTCTGAACGGCCAGAGCCTGTTCCTGTTCGCCGGCGACCAGAAAGATGCGGATGCCATCTACGCCAACCCGCTGCTGGCGCATCTCCCTGCGGTCGCAGACAAACGCGTCTACCCGCTGGGCACCGAGACCTTCCGCCTTGACTACTACAGCGCTCTGCTGGTGCTCCAGCGTCTCTCCAGCCTGTTCGGCTAACGCGGGCTGCGCCATCAGGCCGGGGCACGCAACCTGAACTCTTTGCCGGGCGGCGCTGCGCTTGCCCGGCCTACTGAGCTTGTACCGGCCTGCCGTACCCCAGGCCCGGTAAGGCGTAGCCGCCACCGGGCAATCGCACCCTACTTAACTTTCGTTGACGATTTCCGGGCGCTGGAAACGGCGCAGCTCGCGTAGCAGCCCAACCAGCAGCACACCGACAAGCGCCAGCGCCCAGCCGCTGGCGCTGGCGGATGCCGCCGGCGTCATCACCGCCCCTAAGCCGCCGAGCAGCGCCGCGCCGATGGCGTCGCCGGTGACGTTTTGCGCGGTCCACAGACCGTTAATCCGCCCGAGCATATGTTCCGGCGTCTGGGTCTGGATCAGGGTGTACTGCAGCAGCGAGCTAATAGCGCTCAGCCAGCCAAACAGCGCCAGGCACAGCGCGCCCAATGCCCAGTGCGGCATCAGGCTGAACAGCGCAATGGCGACAAACGATCCCACCGTCGTCGCCAGCATCAGCGCGCCCGGCCGCACCGTCTGGGCCAGCTGGCCGCTGGTCAACGCCCCCAGCGCCGCACCGAGCGGAATAGCGGCGTACAGCAGGCCAATCTGTCCGGCCGACATCTGCCAGCTACCGGCCAGCGCCGGATAGAGCACCCGCACCGCGCTGGCCATGGTCAGCAGACCGCCAAGCAGCGCAATCCCGCCGATAAGCGGGCTCCGGCAGAGGAAGGTCAGCCCCGCCAGCAGGGAGCGCAGCGGATGCTCGCGCGGCTGCGGAGGCGGCGGCAGCTGCGGCAGACGCAGCAGGGTTAAGGTGGTGATAAAGGTCCCCGCCGCCGCCAGGCCGAAGTTCCACGCCACGCCGCCGGTGGCCAGCAGCAGGCCGCCGATCATCGGCGAAATCACCGAGCCCAGGCGCACCGTCAACATGGTGATGGCCCCGGCCTGCATCAGGTTTTCCCGCCCCACCAGCGCCGGGGTCGCCGCCAGCAGCGCGGTCACCCCCAGCGAGGCGAAGAACCCATCCCAGATCCCCAGCAGGTAGATCGCCGCCAGCGACGGCTCCGGCAACAGGGCGTTCAGACACAGGCCGACAAAGCCCACGCCGCAGGTGCCGCGCGCCAGCAGGATCAGGCGTTTACGTTCATAGCGGTCAGCCAGCACGCCCCCCACCATCAGACCAACAAACATCGACGCCCCGGTCAGCGTCACCGACAGCCCGACCTGCCAGGTCGAATGGGTCATCATCTGGATCTGCACCGGAATGGCCACGCCCAGCAGGCCAAGCGACAGAATAGAGATAAAGCGAGCGATAAAAACGGCGCGAAACGCCGGGTGAGTTTTCAGCAGGCTGAGATTGAGCAGCCAGGATTGTCGGTTCATTACAGCGCCTTGTCGTTATTTTTAATACCCTTTTTACTGTGGGTCATGCTACCATAGCTGAATAAAATCGATAACGATAATTACTATCATTATCATATCAGGGATGTCAGTTATGTCGTTTTCTACGACCGCGGTACGCTCTGTCGCCGTGCCCGGATTGTTGCTATTACTCGCCTTAGCCGCCGCGCTTAGCCTGACCATCGGCGCCAAATCGTTGCCGATCGGCACGGTATTCACCGCCTTCAGCGGAACCTGTCAAAGCGCTGATTGCACTATCGTGCTGGACGCGCGCCTGCCGCGCACTCTGGCCGGTCTGCTGGCCGGCGTCGCCCTCGGCCTCGCCGGCGCGCTGATGCAGACGCTCACCCGCAACCCGCTGGCCGACCCCGGCCTGCTGGGGGTCAACTCCGGCGCCAGCTTCGCCATCGTCCTCGGCGCGGCGCTGTTTGGGATCACTTCCCCGCAGGAGCAGCTGCTGCTGGCATTCTGCGGCGCGCTCTGCGCCTCGCTGCTGGTAGCCTTTACCGGCAGCCAGGGCGGCGGTCAGCTGAGCCCGGTGCGCCTCACTCTCGCCGGGGTCGCCCTTGCGGCGGTACTCGAGGGGCTGTCCAACGGCATCGCCCTGCTCAACCCGGACGTCTACGATCAGCTACGCTTCTGGCAGGCCGGTTCGCTGGATATCCGCACCCTGCAAACGCTGAAAATTGTCCTGCTGCCGGTAGTGGTGGCGGGGATCGCCGCTCTGCTGCTGAGCCGGGCGCTGAACAGCCTGAGCCTGGGCAACGATACCGCCACCGCCCTCGGCAGCCGCGTCGCCCGTACCCAGCTGATCGGCCTGATCGTCATCACCGTCCTGTGCGGCAGCGCCACCGCCGTCGTCGGCCCCATCGCCTTTATCGGCCTGATGATGCCGCATATGGCGCGCTGGCTGGTGGGGGCCGATCATCGCTGGTCGCTGCCGGTCACCCTGCTCGCCACCCCGGCCCTGCTGCTGTTTGCCGACGTGATTGGCCGCCTGCTGGTGCCCGGCGAACTGCGGGTATCGGTGGTGAGCGCCTTTCTCGGCGCGCCGGTGCTGATCTGGCTGGTGCGCCGCCAGCCGCGGGGAGGTGGCCTGTGATTGCCCCGTCCCGCCGCCTGATAGCCAGCTGTCTGCTGCTAATGGCCGCCAGCCTGCTGATTTCCCTGCTCGGGCTGGCGCAAGGCCCGGTGCCCCTGACGATTGACCAGGTGTTCTCGGCGCTGTTCGGCGATGCGCCGCGCAACGTCGCGATGGTGGTGAACGAATGGCGGCTGCCGCGGGTGTTAATGGCGCTGCTCATCGGCGCCGCGCTCGGCGTCAGCGGCGCCATTTTCCAGTCGCTGACCCGTAACCCGCTCGGCAGCCCGGACGTGATGGGCTTTAACACCGGCGCCTGGAGCGGCGTGCTGGTGGCAATGGTCCTCTTCGGCCAGAACCTGACGGCGATCGCCCTGGCGGCGATGGCCGGCGGGGTGCTGACCTCGCTGGTGGTCTGGCTGCTGGCCTGGCGCAACGGGATCGAAACCTTCCGCCTGATCATTATCGGCATCGGCGTGCGCGCCATGCTGGTGGCATTCAACACCTGGCTGCTGCTGCGCGCCTCGCTGGAGACCGCCCTTTCTGCGGGCCTGTGGAACGCCGGATCGCTTAATGGCCTGACCTGGGGTAAAACCTGGCCGTCGGCGCCGCTGATCCTGTTGATGCTGGTGGGCAGCGCCCTGCTGGTTCGCCGGATGCGGCTGCTGGAGATGGGCGACGATACCGCCTGCGCGCTGGGGGTGCAGGTCGAGCGTTCGCGCCTGCTGCTGATGCTGGTGGCGGTGGTGCTCACCGCCGCCTCGACGGCGCTGGCCGGGCCAATCTCATTTATCGCGCTGGTGGCGCCGCATATCGCCCGCCGCCTGAGCGGCACGGCCCGCTGGGGACTGACCCAGTCGGCCCTGTGCGGCGCGCTGCTGCTGGCGCTGGCCGATTACGGCGCCCAACGGCTGTTTATGCCGTGGCAGCTGCCGGTTGGCGTGTTAACCGTCAGCCTCGGCGGTATTTACCTTATTGCATTGTTGATTCAGGAGTCCCGCAAAAAATGAGTGCTGTCCCCTCCCGTTTGCGCGGCGAGCAGTTAACCCTGGCCTACGGGAACAAGACCATCGCCGAGTCGCTGAACGTGACCATCCCTGACGGTCACTTCACCGCCATTATCGGCCCCAACGGCTGCGGCAAGTCGACGCTATTGCGCACCCTCAGTCGCCTGATGACGCCCGCCAGCGGCCACGTCTGGCTCGACGGCGCGCAGATCCAGCAGTACGCCAGTAAAGAGGTTGCCCGCCGCATCGGGCTGCTGGCGCAGAATGCCACCACCCCTGGCGATATCACGGTGCAGGAGCTGGTGGCCCGCGGGCGCTATCCGCACCAGCCGCTGTTTACCCGCTGGCGCAAAGAAGATGAAGAGGCGGTGAACAAGGCGATGCGGGCGACCGGGATCAGCGATCTGGCGCTGCAGAGCGTCGACACGCTTTCCGGCGGCCAGCGGCAGCGGGCGTGGATTGCGATGGTGCTGGCCCAGGAGACGGCGATTATGCTGCTGGATGAGCCGACCACCTGGCTGGACATCAGCCATCAGATCGACCTACTGGAACTGTTGAGCGAGCTGAATCGCGAGAAGGGCTATACCCTGGCGGCGGTGCTGCACGATCTTAACCAGGCCTGCCGCTACGCCACCCACCTGATCGCCCTGCGCGACGGCAGGATCGTCGCCGAGGGGGCGCCGAAGGAGATCGTCACCGCCGATCTGATTGAACGGATTTACGGTCTGCGCTGCACGATCATTGAAGATCCGGTGGCGCATACGCCGCTGGTGGTCCCGCTGGGCCGCCGGTAATCTCCTCTTTCCCCGGCTTGCGCTACGCTGAGCCGGGCTACCTGCTGTAGCCCGAACTCAACCGTTACCCCAGAATCTCCCTGACCACCGGACCGATGGCCTCAAAGGCCTGCGGGGAGATGATATCGACGTGGGCGCAGTTCTGGCTGAACACCTCCAGTTCCCCCACCCACGGGCCCCATACGACCTGCGGATCCATCCCCTCCTGCCGCGTCTTCTCCGCCACGAACAGCGTCGCCTTGCCGTCAAACTTCGCGCTATGCGCGGTGGTTAACAGCCGCACCGCATCGGCATAGTTGCCTTCGATGGCGCTGAACAGCTCGCCGGAGGCTTGCCCCTGCTGGGCGGCGAGGAACGCTTCGCGCTCGCGGTCGATCTCCGCCAGTACCTCGGGATCCAGCCCGTTGGCCTCTTTCTCTGCCCAGTTTTGCGTCTCCGGCGGCCAGGTATCCAGCAGGCCGAGGAAGGCCACCGCTTCGCCGCGCTGGCGCAAGCGGGCGGCAATCCCCTGGGCTAAGGTGCCGCCCAGCGAATACCCGAACAGGTAATAAGGGCCGTGCGGCTGCTGCGCCAGCAGCGTGCGCAGATGATGCTCGCACACCTCGTCGAGGCTGGCGGCGCTGGCCATCGGCCCCTGCGGGCGCGGCGACTGAATACCGGTAATCGACCAGCGCGGGCTGAGATAGCGCGCCAGGACGCTGAACTGCCAGGCGAAGCCGGAGGCGGGATGGAAGCAGAACAGCGTCGGGCCGTCGCTCTCGCGCAGCGGCAGAAGCGTATCCAGCCCCAGGCGCTGGGCCTGCTCATCGCTGAGATCGGCGGCCAGCAGCGCGCTCAGTTTGCCCACCGTCGAGGCCACCATCACCTGCCCCGGGGTCACCTGCCGCGCCAGCTGGCGGCTGAGCTGTGCCGCCAGGCGCATCGCCAGCAGCGAATGACCGCCAAGGGCGAAGAAATCGGCGTCGATATCGTTCACCTCGCAGCCCAGCAGCTGGCTGAAGGCGGCGGCGACAAGAGTTTCCATGCCGGGCTCCGGCGGCCGGCCGATGCGCTCGCCACCGAGGGTCGGCAGCGGCAGCGCTTTGCGGTCCAGTTTGCCGTTGGCGCTCAGCGGCAGCTCAGCGAGCTGCATCAGCACCACCGGCACCATATGCGGCGGCAGCTGTTCCGCCAGCCGCGCTTTCAGCGCCGCGGTATCCAGCGGCAGGCCGGAGTCAGAGACCAGATAGCCCACCAGCTGTCGGGCATCACCGCCGGTCGCCGCCGCCTGGTTGAAGACGCAGGCGTGACTCACCGCCTGCCCCACGTCCGGCAGGGCCGACATCACCCGATCAATCTCGCCAAGCTCGATGCGCTGCCCGCGGATCTTCAGCTGATCGTCGCTGCGGCCAAGGTACTCCACCGCGCCGTTCGCCAGCCAGCGCGCCACGTCGCCGGTGCGATACATCCGCTCGCCGGGGGCAAACGGGTCGGCGATAAAGCGGCTGGCGGTGAGATCCGGGCGCCCCAGATAGCCCTGCGCCAGCTGGATGCCGGTGAGATAAAGATCCCCCGCCACCCCCGGCGGTACCGGGCGCATCGCGGCATCGAGAATGCGCAGCCCGGTGTTCCACACCGGCCAGCCAATCGGCACGCTGCTGCCGGTCACGGCCGCCAGCTCAGGGCCGCAGGCCGGATACCAGCTGACGTCCACCGCCGCCTCCGTCGGGCCGTACAGGTTATGCAGCGGCGCGCCGGTCAAGCGCTCCCACTCGCGGCACAATTCCGTCGGCAGCGCTTCGCCGCTGCAGAATACCCGCCGCAGCGTGCGGCAGGCAGCGACGCTGTCGGCATCCAGCGAGGCGACAAACGCCGCCAGCATCGACGGCACAAAGTGGGTGGTGGTCACGCCGTAGCGGGCGAAGAACTGCTGCATCGCCTGCGGGTCGCGGTGCGCCTCCGGCTCGGCCATCACCAGCTGCGCGCCGGCGATAAACGGCCACCAGAATTCCCACACCGACACGTCGAAACTGCACGGCGTTTTCTGCGCCACCACGTCGTCGGCAGATAACGGATAGCGATCCTGCATCCACAGCAGGCGGTTGACGATGGCGGTCTGGCCGACCATCACCCCTTTCGGCCGCCCGGTGGAGCCGGAGGTAAAGATGATGTAGGCGGTATGGTCTGGTTTTGACAGCGCCAGCGGCGCGTCATCCCCGGCGGCCAGCGGCTGCTGGTAGCAGAGGCTTTCCAGCCCCGGAATATCGCTGAAGCGGGCCAGTTGATCCTCCGTGGCGATCAGCAGCGACGGCCGGGCGTCTTCCAGCATCATCCGCAGGCGGTCGTCCGGGTAGCCGGTGTCCAGCGGCAGCCAGGCGGCCCCCGCTTCGACAATGCCGTGCAGCGCCAGGGTCAGGAACACCGAGCGCGGCAGGGCCACCGCCACGCTGTCCCCAGGCTTCACGCCGCGCTGACGCAGCAGCTGCGCGAGCGCCACCACCTGCTGACGCATCTCGCGATAGCTGAACTGCCAGCGGGCGTCCGCCAGCGCCGGCGCATCCGGGGTCTTCCGCGCCTGGTCGGCCACCAGCGCGCTGAGGGTGGTGGCAGGCAGCGGCACAGCGGTATCGTTGACCGCCGCCAGCCGGGCCAGCTCGTCGGCGGAGAGCATCTCTGCTTCGCCGCAGCGCAGCGTCGGATCGGCGGCGAACTGCGCCAGCAGCGCGGTCAGTCGCGCCATGTGGCGACGGAGCTCGGCTTCGTCGTACCGGGCCTTGTTGGCGAGGATTTCCAGCGACAGCCCGCCGGTCTCATCCGGGAACAGCGCCAGCTCGAGATCGTTGACCGGGCCGGTGGCGAGGGTGTGGGTCACTGCCTGCACACCATCGATATCCAGCTGGTAATCAAAGACTTTGACGTTCAGCACCGGGCCGAACAGCGGTTCGTCCCCTGCCGCTTTGCCGCTGTCGCGGACGATCTGCTCGGCGTCATAGCGCTGATGGCGGCGCATCTTTTTCAGCTGAGCGGCGAGGCGCATCGCCAGGTCCGCCAGCGTCTCCCGGGCGTCAATATGCACCGCCAGAGGCAGGACATTGAGCACCGGCCCTGTCGAGGTCAGCGCGGCTGAACCCATCCGACGCATAAAGATAAAGCCCGCCGCGTAGTCCATCCGGTTGCACAGGCGGCCCAGCCACAGCGTGGTGAGCGCCAGCGCCAGGTCAGCGGGCTGACACTGCGGCGCATGGCTGGCCAGGCGGCGGAAGGCGTCGGCGTTCATCTCCAGCTTCATCCGCCAGATATCGCTCCCGGCGGCGCGCCCGCCCAGCGGCGCGGCAGAGAGTGAGGCAGGCGCCGGTAACGCCTGGCGCTGAGCCTGCCAGAAGGCTTTATCCCGCTGCCAGGCCTCGCTGCCGGCGTAGCGCTGGTACTCGTCCACCACCTCGGCGAAGGGGGTGAAAGGCGACTCAGGAGTGGCTTCCCCCCGCTGCCAGGCGCGGTAAATGGCGGCGATCTGCCGGGTTATCGCCGGGAAGCTGAAGCCATCCACCAGCAAGTGGTGATATCGCTGATACCAGTACCAGCGGTCGTCGCCGACGCGCAGCAGCTGATGGCACACCAGCGGGTTGCCGCCGTCGACACGCAGATCCTGCGCCAGGTCCGCCTGCATCCGCTCCGTGGCGGCGCGATGCGGATCCGGCGCCGTACGCAGGTCAATGATCGACGGTTCGCCAAAGGTGCGGTCGGCCGCCAGCCACTGCCAGACTTCCCCCTCCTCTTCCTCAAAGCGCAGGCTGAGGGTGTCCGCCTGCTGCAGACCGGCGACAATCGCTTTTCCCAGCAGCGTCGGATCGAGGGCGCCGCGTAGTTCAACATAGTGGGCTACGCTCCAGGCGCCTGGCAGAGTGGAGAGGCGCTCGGCCATCCAGATCCCCGGCTGCGCGGCAACCAGCGGTAAACGAGTGGTCATTGTCAGCTCCTTATGACGCATGATGGGCGGGGGTCAGGGTTGACCAGTTGGCCGCCAGCCAGGCGTTGCAGGCCTCGGCCGACTGCGGGGGGCACACCACCGCCCAGCCGGCAGGCAGGTCGCAGTGCGCCGGCCACAGGCTGTACTGCTGCTGATCATTGCGCAGAATGTAAAACTGCCCTTGCGGATTGTCGAAGGGGTTACTGAATTGCATATCAAACTCCTGTCGTAAAACGCGATGCTAAGGGTGCGACAGCAGAGGCTGCCAGAGCTGGATAAGCCCTGCCGTCAGCCCGCCGCGCCAGCAAAGCGCATCATGCCCGCCGTCAACCTGACGCCAGAAAATCGTCTGCTGTGTTGTGGTGAGTTGCGCCAGTAGCGCCTGGTTCGCGCGAAAAATGATCGGTTCGCGTTGGCCCGCTTCCAGCCAGACGCGCAGCCCGGCCGCGGACACCTCACCCTGGCGAAGCTGTTCGCCGATAAAGCCCATCCCGCGGCCATCGCGGTGCGGCCACCAGTAGGAGCCTGACTGGCTGAGCACGCAGCCAAAGCGCTGCGGCCAGTTGAGAGCGGCGAACATCGCCGCCAGACCGCCGAAGCTTTGCCCGGCCACCACCGTCCGATCCGGGCGGTCGCTGAACGGGGCATAGCCGTGGACCAGCGGCAGGAGCTCCTCCTGCACCGCCAGCCAGAAATCGCGGTGACAGGGCAGCTCAACCCCGCGGCGCTGGTTGTCGATCGCGTCGATCAGCAGGTAGACCGCCGGCGGCAGTCTCCCCTCGCGGGTCAGGGCGGCCAGCGGCGACCACACCGGCATGCTCTCGGCCCAGAACTGGCCGTCGAGCAGGATCGCCAGCGGCCGCGTTTGCGGGTCGACGGCCTCGCCAGGGGTGTAGATCCAGACCCGGCGATGGTTGCCCAGACGCGCGCTGCGCCACTCAAGGCAACGGGCGGCAGGATGTGCCTCATTAAGCGGGTCCCAGCCGGGCTGCGCGGGGGCCTGCGGCATCTCCAGGGCGGACACGCCATGGCCGCGTCCGCCCAGCCAGCTGTGCGGGTTCAGCGGATCGGCTATCGCCCGCGGCAGCAGTTTGCGCCAGCCTTCGCGTAGCAGCGCGCGGTCGGGCGCATCAGCGCTGAACACCTCAGGGGAAAAATCATCGTCACGGTCGGAGGGAATAAAACAGTAGCTGCCGCGCCAGGTCGGCGACAGCGTAGTGCGCCAGAACCAGGCGTCGGTCCCGGGGAGACGTTGCAGCGATTGCGGCCGCGCATTCTGATGGTGGTCGGTCACGCCGGTGATATAGAGCCATACCCGACGATGGGGAGAGCAGGTTTCATCCCCCGCCGGGTCCCGCCACCAGAACGTTACCTCAATGGCGTCATCCACTGCGCGGCACTGCGGCCCCCGCAGGGTTTGCCACCACTCCTCGCTTCCTGTCCTTAACATTCTGTCATTAACCCTATGTATAGCGTGACTTTTTTAATTAATTGTCATTATTTATTGATAATATTATTGATAACTATTTGCATTTGCAATAGCGTATTAGCGCGCCGTGGGAAGCGCGTCTTTCATCAGAACATGTCAAATCGGGCTTATTCAGCCAGCGACGGAGTGCCTTTGCCCGCTTTTGGCAACATTTATGCCGCCTCCCCTCCCGGTGGGAAGGGGCGTTTGGGGAACGTGGCGACAAAAAGCAGGAATAACAATGAATAACAGGATCAAATCCCTGGCCTTGCTGGTCAATCTGGGAATTTACGGGGTTGCTTTTCCGTTAAGCGCAGCGGAAACCGCCACCGACGATAAAAACAGCGCCGCTGAAGAGACCATGGTGGTCACCGCCGCCGAGCAGAACCTGCAGGCGCCGGGCGTCTCCACCATCACCGCCGATGAGATCCGCAAACGCCCCCCGGCGCGCGACGTCTCGGAGATCATTCGCACCATGCCGGGGGTCAACCTGACCGGCAACTCCACCAGCGGCCAGCGCGGCAACAACCGCCAGATTGATATCCGCGGCATGGGCCCGGAAAATACCCTGATCCTGATCGACGGCAAGCCGGTCACCAGCCGCAACTCCGTGCGCCTTGGCTGGCGCGGCGAGCGCGACACCCGCGGCGATACCAGCTGGGTGCCGCCGGAGATGATCGAACGTATCGAAGTGATTCGCGGCCCGGCCGCCGCCCGCTACGGCAACGGCGCCGCCGGCGGCGTGGTGAATATCATCACCAAAAAAACCGGCGATGAGTGGCACGGCTCATGGAACACCTATATGAACGCCCCGGAGCACAAGGATGAAGGCTCCACCAAACGCACTAACTTCAGCCTCAGCGGCCCGCTGGGCGGCGATTTTAGCTTCCGCCTGTTCGGTAACCTCGACAAAACGCAGGCTGACGCCTGGGATATCAACCAGGGCCATCAGTCCGAGCGTACCGGGATCTATGCCGATACTCTGCCGGCCGGGCGCGAAGGGGTGAAAAACAAAAACATCGATGGTCTGGTGCGCTGGGAATTCGCTCCGATGCAGTCGCTGGAGTTTGAGGCCGGCTACAGCCGCCAGGGCAACCTCTACGCCGGCGATACCCAGAACACCAACTCCAACGACCTGGTAAAAGAGAACTACGGCAAAGAGACCAACCGTCTGTATCGCAACACCTACTCGGTTACCTGGAACGGCGCCTGGGACAACGGGGTGACCACCAGCAACTGGGCGCAGTACGAACGCACCCGCAACTCGCGCAAAGGCGAAGGCCTGGCCGGCGGCACCGAGGGGATCTTTAACAGCAACCAGTTCACGGATATCGATCTGGCGGATGTGATGCTGCACAGCGAAGTCAGCATTCCCTTCGACTATCTGGTTAATCAGAACCTGACGCTGGGCAGCGAGTGGAACCAGCAGCGGATGAAGGATAACGCCTCCAATACCCAGGCGCTGTCGGGCGGCAGCATCCCGGGCTACGACAGCACCGGCCGCAGCCCGTACTCGCAGGCGGAAATCTTCTCGCTGTTCGCTGAGAACAACATGGAGCTGACCGACACCACCATGCTGACCCCGGCGCTGCGTTTCGATCATCACAGCATCGTGGGCAATAACTGGAGCCCGTCCCTCAACCTGTCGCAGGGCCTGTGGGATGACTTCACGCTGAAGATGGGCATCGCCCGCGCCTATAAAGCGCCGAGCCTGTATCAGACCAACCCGAACTACATTCTCTACAGTAAAGGCCAGGGCTGCTATGCCAGTAAAGACGGCTGCTATCTGCAGGGTAACGACGACTTAAAAGCCGAGACCAGCATCAACAAAGAGATTGGCCTCGAGTTTAAACGCGACGGCTGGCTGGCTGGCGTCACCTGGTTCCGCAACGACTACCGCAACAAGATTGAAGCGGGCTATGCCCCGGTCTATCAAAACAATAAAGGTACCGATCTCTACCAGTGGGAAAACGTGCCGAAAGCGGTGGTGGAAGGTCTGGAGGGGACGTTGAACGTTCCGGTGAGCGAGACCGTCAACTGGACCAACAACATCACCTATATGCTGCAGAGTAAGAACAAAAAGACCGGCGATCGTCTGTCGATTATCCCGGAATACACGCTGAACTCCACCCTGAGCTGGCAGGTTCGCGATGACGTTTCGCTGCAGTCGACCTTCACCTGGTACGGCAAGCAGGAGCCGAAGAAGTACAACTACAAGGGTCAACCGGTCACCGGCAGCGAGAAGAACGAGGTTAGCCCCTACAGCATCCTCGGCCTGAGCGCGACCTGGGACGTCACCAAATACGTCAGTCTGACCGGCGGCGTGGATAACGTCTTCGATAAGCGCCACTGGCGCGCGGGCAACGCCCAGACCACCGGGGGCGCCACCGGCACGATGTACGGCGCCGGCGCCGAGACCTACAATGAATCGGGCCGCACCTGGTACCTGAGCGTCAACACCCACTTCTGATAGCGGGTTCTCCCTCCCCTGCCCTTGCTGGACAAAGGGCGGGGGCAACCGCGGTAACCTTATCCTATGCGCCACCATCGCACCGTTTTGCCTCTGGCCGGCTATACCATCCAGCAGATCGACTTCGACCCGGCGACTTTCCAGCCTGAAGATCTGTTCTGGCTGCCCTATCACGCCAGCCTGACCGGGTGGGGCCGCAAGCGGCAGGCGGAGCACCTGGCCGGACGCATCGCCGCGGCATACGCCCTGCGCGAGGTGGGGGAGAAACGGCTTCCCGCCATCGGCGATCGGCGCCAGCCGCTGTGGCCCACGCCCTGGTTCGGCAGCATAAGTCATTGCGGCCAGCGCGCGCTGGCGGTGATCGCCGATCGGCCGGTGGGCGTCGATATCGAGCGCCGGTTTACCCCACAGCTGGCCGCGGAGCTGGAGAGCAGCATTATCAGCCCGGCGGAAAAAACGGCGCTGCTGCACAGCGGCCTGCCCTTCCCGCTGGCGCTGACGCTGGCGTTTTCGGCGAAAGAGAGTGGGTTTAAGGCGACGCCTGCGGCAAATCAGCGCGCGCTGGGGTTCGCCGATTTTCAGATCGTGGAAATAACGGCAAGCACCTTAGCGCTTATGTTTGCGGAGCAGCGCTATCTCTTGCACTGGATAGCGTCGGAGGAGCAGGTCATTACACTTTGCGCATTGCAGCAGTAAACGCCCGCGCTTCACGCAACGGGCGTTCAGGCCATCAGTCTCTTTTTTGCACCAGGGCAACGATGGCGGCGGCATCAAATCCATGGTACTGACGCATCCAGCCGCGATCGGCGGCGGCGGCGTACTCCCCGTCCGGGATCCCCAACCGCTGCAGGGCAATGCCCACGCCCGCTTCCGCCAGCACTTCCGCCACCAGGCTACCCAACCCGCCGTTGACGTTATGCTCTTCGACGGTGATCACCGAACCACATGGCTGGAGCGCCGCCAGCAGCGCCGCGGTATCGCAGGGGCGAATCGACGGCACGCTGACCACTTTCGCCTGGATACCGAGGTCGGCAAGCTGCTGCGCCGCCTCCACCACCTCATGCACCGTCGAACCGGTGGCCACCAGCGCGACGTCCTCGCCTTCACGCAGGGTCAGCACAGCGCCAGGAACAAAGCGATACGACTCGTCAAGCAGCTCCGGCAGCGCCTTGCCATCGAGACGAATATAGACCGGGCCCTGATAAGCAAGGGCATAGTCTATGATCTGCCGACATTCGCGCGGCGTGGAGGGGGCGAAGATCTGGATATTGCCGAAGCCGCGCATCACCGCCAGGTCATCAATTGAATGGTGGGTGCTGGCCAGCGGACCGTAGCTGGCCCCGGCGTTTAGGCCAAACAGCTTGACGTTGGTGTTGTTGTAACAGACATCCACTTTGATTTGCTCATTGGCCCGCGAGATAAGAAACGGCGCAGCGTTACAGGTCACCGCCACTTTTCCGCCCAGCGCCAGACCGGCGGCGGTGCCGACCATGCTCTGCTCGGCGATGCCGACGTTCACCAGCCGGCCGGGGAACTGTTTAATAAACGGCGCGATTTTGGCCGTTGACGTGGAGTCGGCTACCACCGGCACCAGATCGACGCCGCGCTCCACGGCGGCGATAAAGGCTTCGACCATGACGTTAGCCAGGTGTTCTGCATTACTCATCTTTCAGTTCCTCCAGTGCCAGTGCAATTTCTTCGCCTTTCGGCACCCGGTGGTGCCACTCCGGGCGCCCCTGGATAAAGGAAATACCGGCACCTTTCGTGGTGTTGGCAATAATAACGTTGGGTTTACCTTCCTGCTTCAACCCCTCGATGGCCGCGACCACCGAGGACATATCGTTACCCTGGCATTCTGTTACCGTCATCCCGAAGGCCTTCCATTTATCGGCCAGCGGATCGGTATTCATGATTTCGCGCGTCGGCCCGGCCAGCTGGAGGTTGTTCTTATCATTAATAATGACCAGATTATCCAGGCCGTAATGTGCAGCCGCCAGGGCGGCTTCCCAGTTACTGCCTTCCGCCAGTTCGCCGTCGCCGGTGATCAAAAAAATGCGGCGGGTGCTGTTGCTTTTCTTCGCGGCCAGCGCCAGCCCCACCGCAACAGGCAAACCGTGGCCCAGCGCGCCGGTGTTGAGCTCGATGCCCGGCGTTTTTTGCCGCACCGGGTGGCCGGGGAGATGGGAATTGGCATGCTGGTAGGTCTCCAGCCACTCGACCGGGAAGAAGCCGGCTTCCGCCAGGACGCAGTAGTAGCAGCCCACGGCGTGGCCTTTCGACTGGATGTAGATATCGCGCTGCGGGTCGTCGAGCCGGTCCGGCGCGACGTTAAGGGCGCGGAAATAGAGCGCGGTTAACAGTTCGACCTGCGAAAGGTCAGCCCCGGTGTGGCCGCCGGCCGGACTATTGGCGTTTAAGCGCACAATATGGCGCCGCACCGCGCGGGCTTTACGCTCCAGCGTCTGAATATCATATCTGTAGGGATTCATTTCACACCTCTGAATTTATTTTCAGCATGGAATATTTATTCCAGCAAGGACTAAAAAAACCAGATATCCCTATGCCGGGTGGTAAGCCTTCTGCCACAGCGCCCTACTCAGGAACATTCTGCCTCCCGCTCCAGGCGAAGCCCGGATAAACACATTGATTCGAAATCGCCTTGAATATATATTCAACAATGATTCTTTATTCGATTATGGCCTGGCTGTTTTGTTTTTGTCCATAGTCGATTTTGAGGATTGGCAAAAGTTAGACGCCTGTCACACTTAAGTCTGATTTTTTTTCGCGTATGATAAAAGTCACTACGATAATGGCTGCAGCTAACCGCCTGAAGAAAGGCGATAAATGATTTTCGAGGATTAATATGGCTAAGCAGGATGAACAACGGCTATTGGTTAAGATTGCCACGCTTTACTATCTGGAAGGACGAAAGCAGTCTGATATCGCCCAACTTCTCTCGCTGTCTCAGTCATTTGTCTCCCGCGCCATTACCCGCTGCCAGAAAGAAGGCGTCGTCAAGATCAGCGTCGTTCAGCCGTCCAACATCTTTCTGAAGCTGGAAAAAGGGCTTGAGGATCGCTACGGCCTTAAGCAGGCGGTGGTGGTGGATACCGAGGAAGAGGCCAGCGATCATACCATCAAGCGGGCGATTGGCTCCGCCGCCGCCCACTATCTGGAAACCCGGCTGCGGCCAAAAGATCTGATTGGCGTCTCCTCGTGGAGCTCAACCATTCGCGCGATGGTCGATGAAGTTCATGCGCAAAACCTGAAAGCCAGCGGCGTGATCCAACTGCTCGGCGGCGTCGGGCCAAACGGTAACGTGCAGGCGACGATTCTTACCCAGACCCTCGCCCAGCGCCTGAATTGCGACGCCTGGCTGCTGCCGTCACAGAGCATCGAAGGATCCATGGAGGAGCGCAACCGGCTGCTGGCCAGCAAAGACGTCGCTGACGTGGTGTCGCGCTTTGATGAAGTGGATATCGCCATCGTCGGCATCGGCATTCTCGAACCCTCTCAACTGCTGAAAACCTCCGGTAACTACTATCACGAAGATATGCTGCAGGTGCTGGCGGCGCGCGGCGCGGTGGGTGATATCTGCCTGCACTACTACGACAAAAACGGCCATCCGGTGTTACGCGATGATGAAGATCCGGTGATCGGTATGGCGCTGGAGAAGGTCAAAAAATGCCCGAACGTGGTCGCGCTGGCCGGCGGTACCGACAAAGTCGCGGCCATCAAAGGCGCCCTCACCGGCGGCTACATTGATGTTTTAATCACCGATTACCCTACCGCCCGAATGCTGGTTAGCGACTAACCTGCCGCGCTGGTTGCCTCTCTGCCGCCCTGACGTGCTTTTTTAGCTTCAGGGCTGGCTCTGGTAAAACATTTAAATTCAATCAGTTAATCAACCACTCCAGCCGTCTATCGCCGCTTTCGCCGATCGGCGAAATGTGATTGCCAGCACAATTGATGATTTTTCCGGTAGCCCGTCACCGGGTTTGTGGCTTAAGGTATCAAATAAATAATCACTATCGAATATATATTCAGTGATTAAAAAGATGATAACGAAATGTCACAACATGGCCTGCACAGACGCAGGAGACGGTGGGAGATATTCCTCGTCTTCGCGGTTCCAGGACACCGAGTGACCGAGGAGAGCACGATGCAGGCGACAGCAAAAGAGTTCATCATTGCCCTGGATGAAGGCACCACCAACGCCAAAGCGGTGGTGCTGGATAGCCGGGGCAAGGTTATCGTCAAATTCTCGCAGCCGCTGGCGATCCAAACGCCGCGCGACGGCTGGGTGGAGCAATCGGGCGAAGCGCTGGTTACCGCCTCGCTGGCGGTGATCGCCAGCGCGGTGGCCCACGTTGGCGCGGAAAACGTCGCCGCGCTGGCCATCAGCAACCAGCGGGAAACCGCCATCGGCTGGTATCGCGACAGCGGCGAACCGATTAACGCGGCGATCACCTGGCAATGCACCCGCAGCGCCGCGTTCTGCGATACGCTGCGTCACGATCGTCAGGAACAGCGTATTAAACAGGCCACCGGCCTGCCGATCGCCCCGCTATTCTCGGCCTCCAAAATGCGCTGGCTGCTGGATGCGACTGCGGATGGCCGCCTGCGCGCCGAACGCGGCGAAATTTG
This sequence comes from Klebsiella sp. KPN54798, assembly GCF_021184225.1. Taxonomy (NCBI): domain Bacteria; kingdom Pseudomonadati; phylum Pseudomonadota; class Gammaproteobacteria; order Enterobacterales; family Enterobacteriaceae; genus Klebsiella; species Klebsiella sp. KPN54798. Next base: position 3,895,649 of record NZ_CP089234.1, read on the forward strand.
CCTCGGCACCATCGACAGCTGGCTGCTGTGGAATCTGACTGCTGGAGAAGCCTTCTGCTGCGACTACTCCAATGCCGCCCGCACCCAGCTGCTGAACCTGCACCGCGGCGAGTGGGACGACGAGATGCTGGCGCTGTTCGGCATTCCGCGCGCGGCGTTGCCGGACATTAAATCATCGAGCGGCCTCTTCGGCCATACCAAAGGACTGGCCGCCATTCCGGACGGTATTCCGATCATGGCGATGATCGGCGACTCCCACGCGGCACTGTTCGGCCACGCGCTCGGCGAGGCAGGCTGCGTCAAAGCCACCTACGGCACCGGCTCTTCGGTCATGGCCCCGGTCAAATCGGCGCAGTGCGATATCGACGCGCTGGCGACCACTGTCGCCTGGCACGATGGCGACCAGCTGGTGTGGGGCCTGGAAGGGAATATTCCCCACACCGGCGATGCTGTCGCCTGGATGGCGGACAGCACCGGACTGAGCGAACTCTCTGCCGCCGAGCTGGCCCATGAGCTGAATACCCTCCCCGCCTCCGTCGATTCAACCCTCGGGGTCTACTTCGTGCCGGCGCTGACCGGTCTTGGCGCGCCCTGGTGGGACGACAGCGCCCGCGGCGTGATTTGCGGCCTGAGTCGCGGGGTGAAACGCGCGCATCTGATCCGTGCGGCGCTGGAGTCCATCACCTATCAGATAGCCGACGTGGTGGTGGCGATGCGTCAGCATGAGGAGTTCACCCTGACGGCGTTGATGGTGGACGGCGGGCCGACCAACAATGACTGGCTGATGCAATACCAGGCCGATCTGCTCGGCTGCCCGGTGATGCGCAGCGACGTGCCGGAGCTGTCCGCCATCGGCGCGGCGTTGCTGGCGCGCAAAGCGCTCCATCCGGGGTCGACCGCCGATCTGCAGGCCTTCTTAACCGAACACAGCACCTTTCAGCCCGACATGGCCCGCCACCAGCGTTTACAAACGCGCTGGCAGGAGTGGCGCCATGCGGTCGACCGAACATTATGGAAACCGGACTCGCCAGCCTGACCGCCAGACTGCGCGACGACACGCATTCACTTATCACAGGAGAAACCCGGCCCATAACGATATCGCTATCCCCGAATACATCAGGGGAAATTTCAGACCGTAAAAGCCTGCCCGCTCAGGGGCTCATTTGTTCGAATATAAAAATATAGGAACAGAGTCATGAAATTACGTTTAACTCTTTTAACCGCTGCGACCCTGACCGCCTTCACCTTTGCCGCGCACGCCGCGGAGAAAGGCACCATTATGATCATGGTCAACTCGCTGGATAACCCGTATTACGCCTCGGAAGCCAAAGGCGCCAGCGAAAAAGCGCAAGCTCTCGGCTACAAAACCACCGTGCTGTCCCATGGCGAAGATGTCAAAAAGCAGAATGAGCTTATCGACACCGCGATTGGTAAAAAAGTGCAGGGCATTATTCTCGATAACGCTGACTCCACCGCCAGCGTCGCCGCCATTGAAAAAGCCAAAAAAGCGGGCATTCCGGTGGTCTTAATTAACCGCGAAATTCCGGTTGATGATGTGGCGCTGGAACAAATTACCCACAATAACTTCCAGGCCGGCTCTGAGGTCGCCAACGTCTTCGTCGAGAAAATGGCGGAGAAAGGCAAATACGCCGAGCTGACCTGCAACCTCGCCGATAATAACTGCGTCACCCGTTCTAAATCTTTCCATCAGGTCATTGACCAGTATCCGGATATGGTCAGCGTGGCGAAACAGGATGCCAAAGGCACCCTGATCGACGGCAAGCGCATTATGGACAGCATTCTGCAGGCTCACCCGGACGTGAAAGGCGTCATCTGTGGCAACGGGCCGGTAGCCCTCGGCGCGATTGCGGCGCTGAAAGCGGCCAACCGTAGCGATGTGATCGTCGTCGGCATCGACGGCAGCAACGATGAGCGCGACGCCGTGAAAGCCGGCACCCTGCAGGCAACCGTGATGCTGCAGGCGCAGGCCATCGCCGCTCAGGGCGTCACCGATCTGGATAACTACCTGCAAAAAGGCGAGAAGCCGGCGAAGCAGCACGTGATGTTCCGCGGCATTCTGATTACTCAGGATAACGCCGATAAAGTCCAGGATTTCAACATTAAGTCCTGAGTTCGGGTGGTTGCGCCCCTGCGGGGGCGCAGAGGAGAGCATTATGTTTAAGAAAACCTGTCTGACGCTGGCCGTACTGGCGCTAGGGGGCTGTCGCATCGTCTCGCAGCAGGAGCTGGCAGACCTGAAATCCCCGCCCAACCCGCATATGGCGAATATGGATAAAACCTGGCAGCAGAGCATTGTACCGCAGGTGGTGACGAAAGCGCGTCCGGCGGCGGAACTGATGAGCGCGCTCAAGGCGGCAAAAGACATTGATAGCGCCTGTAAAACCCTCGGCTACCGTGCGCAGGATGAAAACCCCTGCATCTTCTACGTCAAGGTTTCAGGTACCGTCAGCAAACTCGATACCGCCTCGCGCAGCGGCAAAATGACCCTGTCCGACGCCAGCGTCGGGAAGGTGACGGTGCAGATTGGCCCTACCCTGCGCGGCACCCAGCTGCGCGACGGCTACAGCGGCGCCAGCTATCAGGACTTTAATGACCAGGTGCTGTTCGGCGAGTACAGCAAGAATATCAACAGTCAGGCGGTCAAAATGATTCAGACAGCCAACGTCAAAACCGGCGACAGCGTGGAGGTGTACGGCGTCTTCTCGGCCTGGGATATTCCGCAAACTCTCCCGGAAATTACCCCGGCGAAAATCATTCATGCAGGGGGACAATAATATGGCGCCGCACGATCTCGTCGCTCCCCAGCCCGTTGAGTCCGAAGTGATTATCGAAACCCGCGGCCTGTCGCGCGTCTATCCCGGCGTAACCGCCCTGGATAATGTCAATTACCGGGTCTATCGAAATAAGGTCAACGTGCTGATCGGAGAAAATGGTGCGGGTAAATCCACCATGATGAAAATGCTTGCCGGCGTTGAAACGCCCTCCTCCGGGCAAATTATCCTCGATGGTGAAGCAGTTTCATTACAGTCGACGCATCAGGCAGAAAAACTGGGCATCAGTATTATTTTTCAGGAACTGAATTTATTTCCCAATATGAATGTGATGGACAACATCTTCATGGCGAATGAATTCTTTCAGAAAGGACGCATTAACGAAAAATACCAGTACGCGCTGGCCAAATCGCTGCTGGAACGGCTGGAGCTGGATGTCGATCCTTACGCTCCGCTGGGTGAACTCGGTATCGGCCACCAGCAGTTAGTCGAGATTGCCCGCGCCCTGTCGAAAGACACCCGCGTGCTGATCATGGACGAGCCCACCTCGGCGCTGAGCCAGTCTGAGGTCAAAGTGCTGTTCAAGGTGATCGCGCAGCTTAAGCGCCGCGGCGTGACCATCATCTATATCTCGCATCGCCTCGAAGAGCTGATGGAGATTGGCGACAACATCACCATTTTCCGCGACGGTCGCTTTATCAGCGAGCGTCACGTCAGCGACGCCAGCGTACCGTGGATCATCGAGCAGATGGTCGGTGATAAGAAAAAACACTTTGATTATCAACCGGCGCCAAAAGGCGACGCAGTGCTTGACGTCAAAGGGCTGACCGCGCTGCATCCCAGCGGCGGTTACAAGCTCAATGACGTCACCTTCACCCTCAGCAAAGGCGAAGTGATCGGTATTTACGGCCTGCTGGGCGCCGGGCGCACCGAGCTGTTTAAAGGCCTGGTCGGCTTGATGCCCTGCCAGCGCGGCGAGGTGCATCTTAACGGCGAAAGCATCGGCAAATCTCGCTTTCAACAGCGCCTGAAAAAGGGGCTGGCGCTGGTGCCGGAGGACCGTCAGGGCGAAGGCGTGGTGCAGATGATGTCGATTCAGGCCAACATGACGCTCTCTGATTTCAGCCTGCAGGGGTTCCGCCGCGCCTGGCGCTGGTTGAACCCGCAGAAAGAAGAGTCCTGCGTGAAAGAGATGATCCAGCAGCTGGCGATCAAGGTCAGCGACGCCACATTGCCCATCACCTCGCTGAGCGGCGGCAATCAACAAAAAGTGGTGCTGGGTAAAGCGCTGATGACCCAGCCGCAGGTGGTGTTCCTCGACGAACCGACGCGCGGCATCGACGTCGGCGCGAAAACCGACGTCTATCACCTGATCGGCAAAATGGCTCAGCAGGGGCTGGCGGTGATGTTCTCATCTTCGGAACTGGATGAGGTGATGGCCCTGGCCGACCGCATCCTGGTGATGGCCGATGGCCGCATTACCGCCGATCTACCGCGTCACGCGGTGACCCGCGAACAGTTAATCGCGGCTTCAACACCTCAAGATTAATCAGGCTGGAATCCATCATGAACCAGAAATATATGATTTATATGTACCTGCTGAAGGCCCGCACCTTTATCGCCCTCCTGCTGGTGATCGCGTTCTTCAGCGTGATGGTACCCAACTTCCTGACCGCCTCTAACCTGCTGATCATGACCCAGCACGTGGCGATCACCGGCCTGCTGGCCATCGGCATGACGCTGGTCATTCTCACCGGCGGCATTGATTTGTCCGTCGGCGCGGTAGCGGGGATCTGCGGCATGGTGGCGGGCGCGCTGCTGACCAACGGCCTGCCGCTGTGGAACGGCGATATCCTCTTCTTTAATGTCCCGGAGGTGATCCTCTGCGTGGCGATCTTCGGCGTGCTGGTCGGTCTGGTCAACGGCGCGGTGATCACCCGCTTCGGCGTGGCGCCGTTTATCTGCACCTTAGGCATGATGTACGTCGCCCGCGGCTCCGCGCTGCTGTTTAACGACGGGAGCACCTACCCGAATCTCAACGGCATGGAAGCGCTGGGCAACACCGGTTTCGCCACCCTCGGCTCCGGCACCCTGCTCGGCGTCTATCTGCCGATCTGGCTGATGATCGGCTTCCTCGTGCTGGGCTACTGGCTGACCACTAAAACGCCGCTTGGCCGCTACATCTACGCCATCGGCGGCAATGAGTCTGCCGCCCGCCTCGCCGGCGTGCCGATCGTGAAAGCGAAAATATTCGTCTATGCCTTCTCCGGCCTGTGCGCGGCGTTTGTCGGCCTGATCGTCGCATCACAGCTGCAAACCGCGCACCCGATGACCGGCAACATGTTTGAGATGGACGCCATCGGCGCCACCGTGCTCGGCGGTACCGCGCTGGCCGGCGGCCGCGGCCGGGTGACCGGGTCAATTATCGGCGCCTTCGTCATCGTCTTCCTTGCCGACGGCATGGTGATGATGGGCGTCAGCGACTTCTGGCAGATGGTGATTAAAGGCGTGGTGATTGTCACCGCTGTGGTCGTCGACCAGTTCCAGCAGAAGCTGCAGAGCAAGGTCATCCTGATGCGCCGCCACGAGGAAAAACTGGCCGCCATCCCCCCCAACGGCGCCACCTCCAGCTAACCGGCAACGATTCACATCTTCCGCCGGGCCTGGTGCCCGGCTCAGCGAAAGGGAAAAAATATGCAACGAGATTTCCAGAACAAAACGGTGGTGATCACCGGCGCCTGCCGCGGCATCGGCGCAGGCATTGCCGAGCGCTTTGCCCGCGACGGCGCAAACCTGGTGATGGTCTCCAACGCCGAGCGCGTTCACGAGACCGCCGAAACGCTGCGTCAGCGCTATCAGGCGGATATTTTATCGCTGCAGGTCGATGTGACCGACGAAGCGCAGGTGCAGTCGCTGTATGAGCAGGCCGCCGCCCGCTTCGGCACCATCGACGTCTCCATTCAGAACGCCGGGGTGATCACCATCGATTACTACGACCGGATGCCAAAAGCCGATTTCGAAAAAGTGCTGGCGGTCAACACCACCGGCGTGTGGCTGTGCTGCCGCGAGGCGGCCAAATATATGGTGAAACAGAATCACGGCAGCCTGATCAACACCTCTTCCGGCCAGGGGCGACAGGGTTTTATCTACACGCCGCACTACGCCGCCAGCAAAATGGGCGTGATCGGCATTACCCAAAGCCTGGCGCACGAGCTGGCACCGTGGAACATCACCGTCAACGCCTTCTGCCCCGGCATCATTGAGAGCGAGATGTGGGATTACAACGACCGCGTGTGGGGCGAAATTCTCAGCACCGAGCAGAAGCGCTACGGCAAGGGCGAACTGATGGCGGAATGGGTCGAAGGGATCCCAATGAAACGCGCCGGTAAGCCGGAAGACGTGGCCGGGCTGGTGGCCTTCCTCGCCTCCGACGACGCGCGCTATCTCACCGGGCAGACCATCAATATCGATGGCGGTTTGATTATGTCGTAATCCCCCGCGGGTTAGCGGGCCCCATAGCCCGAATAAGGCGTCCCGCATTGGCGCCACCACGCCGGGACGTCCCCCGGTGGCGCTTCGCTTACCGGGGCTACGTAACACCGCCGAAAGGTTGCCCGGATAAGGCGCGGCGCGCCGCCATTCGGGAAACAGGGCTCCCGACGTTCGACACTATATTGAAGAGAGTAAACATTATGATCGGTAAAGACTTTGCACAGCAGCTGTTTAACCTGCGGGATCGCGTCGCTTTCGTCACCGGCGCCGGCAGTGGCATCGGCCAGACCATCGCCTGCAGCCTCGCCAGCGCGGGTGCACGGGTAGTCTGTTTTGATCTTCGCGACGACGGCGGGCTGGCGGAAACGGTCAGCCATATTGAATCCATCGGCGGTCAGGCTTGTTCTTTTACCGGCGATGTCCGCCAGATTGCCGACCTGCGCGCCGCCGTTGCGCTGGCCAAAAACCGCTTTGGCCGCCTCGACATCGCCGTCAACGCCGCCGGGATCGCCAACGCCAATCCGGCGCTGGAGATGGAGAGCGAGCAATGGCAGCGGGTGATCGATATCAATCTCACCGGCGTATGGAACTCCTGCAAAGCGGAAGCGGAACTGATGCTGGAGTCCGGCGGCGGGTCGATTATCAATATCGCCTCGATGTCGGGGATTATTGTTAACCGCGGCCTCGACCAGGCGCATTACAACTGCTCCAAAGCCGGCGTGATCCATCTGTCGAAAAGCCTGGCGATGGAGTGGGTGGGCAAAGGGATCCGCGTCAATTCCATTAGCCCGGGATATACCGCCACGCCGATGAATACCCGTCCGGAGATGGTGCACCAGACCCGCGAGTTTGAAAGCCAGACGCCGATGCAGCGAATGGCGAAGGTGGAAGAGATAGCCGGCCCGGCGCTGTTCCTCGCCAGCGACGCCGCCTCGTTCTGCACCGGCGTAGACCTGGTGGTCGACGGCGGGTTTGTCTGCTGGTGATCCTCTCCTGCTTCAGGGCGCCACGCTGCGGCGCCCCTCTCCACCCCTGCCGTTAACCCAGCGGATACTGTTGAAACGCCGGCAGCGCCTCCCCCTTCTCCGCCAGCGCGCGAATATGCGGAAACGCCGCGGCCGACACCACCGCCGGGATCATCAACTGGATAAAGGACCAGACCACCGTGCTGGTGACCAGCACCTGATCCGGCTGCGCGGCGGCGGCGCGGTCTGCCAGCCGGGCGTCCCACTCCCGGCAGGCGGCCAGCAGCTGGCCGGTCACCCGGGCTATCCACGGCTGATGCTGCTTCTCTTCCGGCCGCAGACGGTGCTCATAAACATGCTGGACCGCTTTTTCACAGGCGGCGAGGATCACCCCCAGCAGGTGCAGATCGCGGGCCAGCGCCTCGGGATGCGTGGGAAGCAGCCGGCGCCCGGCCGGATTGGTCGTTTCGAAATAGTGGAGGATCAGCGTGGAGTCCATCAGCTGCTTCCCGTTATCGAGCACCACCGTCGGCGCCTTGACCACCGGATTAATGCGGGAAAATTCGTCAAAGCCGCTAAAGACCGATAGCGGCAGGCTCTCGAATTCCACGCCATAGAGCGCCAGAGAAACCGCCACGCGTCTTACATAAGGTGAATCCATCATACCAATGAGTTTCATCGTCACTCCTGCCTGCGATAAAGAGGTTGCGGCTTTACCTTACTGGAAAACCGATGCCGCGAATATCACCAGATACTTACCGCAACGGTTAGTAAAACTAACAGATTGGCGACTCGCTGTAGCCCTCCAGTCCCCCTTGTGCTATACCGACTGAGGCGGCATTTAGCCCCTTTTTCAGCCTGTTCGCGGCGGCTATAAAACCCGCTAACCCGGTAGTAACGTTAACGTATCGACTCACTGACTGAGAGATCACCATGGCAGATTTTCCCCCTGTCGCCAGCCTGCGCAGCTTTGAGGCGGTGGCGCGCCTCGGCAGCGTAACGCAGGCCGCCCACGAGATGAGCGTGACCCATTCGGCGGTCAGCCAGCACATCAAACAGCTGGAAGCCCTGGTCGGCGTCACGCTCTTTATCCGCCACGGCCGCGGAGTGCGCATCACGGAAGAAGGACGGCTCTATGCCCTGCAAATCCGCGAGGCGTTACAGCACATCGCCGACGCCACGCGCATGGTGCAGATCAAACCCCGCACCCTGGAAGTGACCCTGGCGACGCTCCCCTCCTTTGGCTGCCACTGGCTGCTGCCGCGGCTGGCGCGCTTTCAGGCGCGGCATCCGCAGATCGCGGTGCGCCTGCTGACCAGCCTGGCGGTGGTTAACCTGCAACAGGAGGGTATCGATCTGGCCATTCGCATGGGGCAAGGCGATTGGGAGGGAATGGAAAGCCGGCATCTGTTTGCCGATGAACAGCTGGTGGTCGCCGCCCCCGGCTATCGCGGCGGTAACCTGCCGACCACCCCGCAGGCGATCGCCGCCAGCGATATTATTTTTTCCATGGAGTCCTGGAACGCCTGGTGCAGCCAGGCGGGGCTGGAAAAGCCGATCGTCCCCTCAGGCCTGCGCCTGAACGACTCCAATCTGGTGCTGGAGGCGGTCCGCCTGGGGGCCGGCGTGGCGCTGGAGCGGCGCTCCCTGGTGGCGGGGGCGATAGCCCGCGGCGAGCTGGTGCAGCTCACCGCCGTCACCGTCCCCTACCCCTGGCACTACTGGCTAACCGTCTCCCCGCAGGCGGAGAACCGGCCGGAAGTCGCCCGGTTCATCGCCTGGCTGGAGGAGGAGATCGCCCTCTGGCGCCAGCAGATCAGCGCTTAGCCTTCGGCCGACGGCGGCAGGCCCGTCCGGGCGGCGTGCTCCTGGGAGAGACGCCAGAAATCGTGCCCGGCGGGATACTGATAGAGGCGCAGGGAAAACTGTCCGGCCACCGCGGTAATGTACTCAAATATCGCCGACTGGGTGTTTTCGTAGTCTTTCCACAGCGTCGAGGAGGTGAAGCAGTAAATCTCCAGCGGGATACCCGACGGCGACGGTTTCAGCGTTCTCGCTACAATGTACATCTCCTTAATAATATCCGGCCGCTCGGCGAGATAGTGCATCAGATAGTGGCGAAACAGGGTCAGGTTGGTCAGCCCGTTATCGATAAACCAGCGGTCGGCCACGCCGCCGGGATCCCGGCCGTCAAGCAGCGTCGCCAGAGGCTCACTCACCCCGCGGATGGTCAGCATCGAGGAGAGCATCTCCTGGTCGAGAAAACGCACCGAGTGTTGATCGATGGCGATACTGCGCATGATCCGCCGCGCCCCGGAGGAGAACATCGCCTGCCAGTTGGTATAGGTCTCGGTGAGGAAATTCTTGGTCGGGATACGGGAGATGGTATTGTCCCAGTTACGGATGGTAATGGTGTGCAGCGCGATATCCGTCACCTCACCGCTGAGGTTCTTGTCAGGCATTTCAATCCAGTCCCCCAGCTGGAGCACGTCGTTGGACGACAGCTGAACGTTCGCCACCAGCGACAGCAGAGTATGCTGGAACACGATCATCAGTACCGCCGCCACGGCCCCCAGACTGGAGATGATAATGATCGGCGATTTGTTCGACATCACGGCGAGGATCATAATCGCCGCCAGGATGTGGACTAAGATTTTGCCTATCTGGATATAGCCCTTAATGGAATGATTTTTACGTTTGGTCTTTCGCAGATAGGAGCTGTTGACAATATCCAGCATCTCGTTGAAAAACAACGACATAAAAATAAAAAACAAGATCCCGCAGATAGTATTAATCGCCGTCACCAGCGATGCCGGCATCGCCGGCATAAACTGCAGAACGTAATAGACGATAATAACCGGAATGAAATTGGACAGCTTTTCGGCGATGCGTCGATCCTTCTCCAGCGGCACATCCTGTTTGTGGCTACTAAAGAAGACCTTACGCACCACTTTAATCAGCAAGAACTTGCATAAAAGATGGGCAAATATGCCGGAGAGCAGCAGCAGAATAAGATTAAACCCCACCGCCAGCGCCGGATTACTCTCAATAAACGTCAGTAGATGATTCACATACGCCATGCTTTATCGCCTGAATAACTATGCCACTTCGCTAACTGCTTTATCCCAAGGGCATATATTTGGAAAATAAATCAATCCGCATCATGGCATATCGCTTAGCGTAACGTCCATGCGCGCACCGTTTCTAATCATTCACAGAAAATATGTCAGAGTTTGCATTAATCATTCTCTACGCTCACTATAAAGAGGCTTGTTATGAGGACGGAATAAGTCCAGGAGGAAACATGTTTAAAGCTCTTACCGCTATCGTCGCCTTAGCCGCCTCCGCCAGCGTTATGGCGCAAGGCGATGTCACGCTGAACAGTCTGGCTCACGATGCCGCCACCCGGGCGTCGTTTAACCAGATGGTCAAAGGCCATCAGCTGCCCGCCTGGGTGACCACCGGCGGCACCGGTTCGCCCGCGCAGACGGTGAAGCTGGGTAGCGAATCCTGGCAGGTGTTAAGCGCCTGCAAACCCCACGACTGCGGCCATGAACGTATCGCGGTGATCTGGTCGGAAAAAAGCAAACAGATGTCCGGCGTTTACTCGGTGGTCGATGAAAAAACCGACCAGGAGAAGCTGACCTGGCTTAACGTCAGCGATGCCCTGTCCATCGATGGCAAAACCGTGCTGTTTGCCGCCCTCAGCGGCAGCCTCGACAACCACCCGGACGCCTTTAACTACCAGTAACGACCATCGCCCCCGTCAGCCTTTCCCCGACGGGGGCTTCCCTGATTAGCCATCCGGGAACATCACGCTGTTCCCCGGCGCTTCCCGATGCAGATGGATAAAGTTCAGGTGCCGCTCGTACTGGTCGAGAATATCGGTGATCACCTGCTCTTTGCTGTAGTCCATCAGGTCGTTACCCTGACTGCCCTCCAGCAGGAAGGTCTCCAGCCGGTAATAGGTGGATTTCCCGCTGCGCGCCCGATAGGTAAAGCCCGGCACCGAGTACTGCTGCGGCCAGATCTTGTAGATAAAGTTCTGCTCGTCGCCCATGTGCACCAGCAGATCGAGGTGGCCAAGGTTCTCACCCTCTTCCGGCGGCAGGCTCTTCAGTTCCACCGCCGCGCCGCGCAGCCGCAGCTCCTGGGCCACCTCCTCCATCGCCGGGTAGCACACCGTCTCCATCATCAGTTTGGTATAGCGCGTGCCGGGGTAATTCATCAGCCGCGACAGGCGCTTCTTCCAGCTCAGACGATCCTGGAGGCCCATCGGGCGCGGGGCGGTGTCGCGGCTGGCGCTGACCCGGCGGTAATCTTCCACTTTCAGAGATTTATACAGTCCGGCCATCACGAAGAAAATCACAAAGCTGAACGGCAGCCCCATGATCACCGTGGTGTTCTGCAGCGCCGAGATGCCGTTGGTCATCAGCATCCCGAGGGTCAACAGACCGATGGCCACCGACCAGAAGATGCGCAGCCAGTTCGGGGCGTCGCTGTTGATGTCCTTCAGCTTCGAGGTGAAATTCCCCAGCACCAGCGCGCCGGAGTCGGCGGAGGTAACGTAAAACAGCAGACCGGTGATGGTCGCCACCGACGCGCTAAAGGTAAACGCCGGATACTGCGCCAGCAGGCTGTAGAAGCCGCGCTCCGGGTGGGCCATCGCCTCCTGGGCAAAGGCCGCGTCGCCGTGGATGATCTCATACAGCGCGCTGTTGCCGAACACCGACAGCCACAGCAGGGTAAAGGTGAAGGGAATAATCAGGGTGCCCATCACAAACTGGCGGATGGTGCGCCCGCGCGAAATGCGCGCCAGGAACAGGCCCACAAACGGCGACCAGGCCACCCACCACGCCCAGAAAAAGAGCGTCCAGTTGTTCATCCATTCTACCGGCCGGTCGAAGGCGAAGCTGTTCAGCGTCATGCCCATAAAGCGATTGACGTAGTCGCCGACGTTGAGCACTAACGCATTGAGCAGGAAGGAGGTATCGCCCATGAACAGCACGAACAGGATCAGCCCCAGCGCGAGGGCGACGTTCAGCTCGGAGAGCACGCGGATGCCCTTGTCCACCCCGGAGGTGACCGAGATGGTGGCGATGATCACCGACAGCGCAATCAGGGCCGCTTTCGCCGCCAGCGAGTCCGGAATATCGAACAGCACGCTCAGACCGTAGTTGAGCTGCACGACGCCGATACCGAGGGTGGTGGCGATGCCGAAGATGGTGCCGATCACCGCCGCAATATCGACGCTGTGGCCGATGGGCCCATTGATCCGTTTGCCAAAAATCGGGTACAGCGCCGAGCGGATGGTGAGAGGCAAATTATAACGATAGCTAAAGTATCCCAGCGCCATGCCCATCAGGGCATACATTGACCATCCGGTTAAGCCATAGTGAAACAGGGTCCAGACCATCGCCTGGCGCGCCGCTTCGATGGTCTGCCCCGCCCCTTCCGGCGGCTGCATATATTGCGTCACCGGCTCGGCGACCGAGAAGAACATCAGGTCGATGCCGATGCCGGCGGCGAACAGCATCGCCGCCCAGCTCAGCAGGCTGAACTCGGGCTTTGACTGCTCCGGCCCGAGCTTCACCGAGCCGAAGCGCGAGCAGGCAATGCAGACGACGAAGACGATATACAGCGTCGCCGCCAGCAGATAGTACCAGCCGAAGGTTTTCGACACCCAGTCCAGGGTGCGCCCAATCCACTCGGCAGAAAAATCGCGAAAAAAGATCGTCATCAGGGAAAACAACAAAATCAGTCCGGCCGAGGTATAAAAAACCACCGGATTGATTTTGTCCTTTTCTCTGCTTTGCGAAAGATCTGTCATCCAGTATCCCCACTGTTTTTGTAACTATTAAAATCCAAATCCGCAACAATTAAGACACATTTTATATTGAACGTCCAATCAAAAACCGCTTTAATAGTTAACCAACGCTGATGAATGGAGTGGCAAAAATGCCCAAACTGGGGATGCAGCCGATCCGGCGCAGGCAGCTGATCGACGCCACGCTGGACGCAATAAATGAAGTCGGAATGCACGACGCGACCATCGCGCAGATTGCCCGGCGGGCGGGCGTATCGACGGGGATCATCAGTCACTATTTCAAAGACAAAAATGGTCTGCTGGAGGCGACCATGCGCGACATCACCAGCCAGCTGCGCGACGCGGTGCTCAACCGTCTGCACGCTCTGCCGGACGGCAGCGCCAGCCAGCGCCTGCAGGCGATTGTCGGCGGCAACTTTGATGAGACGCAGATCAGCAGCGCGGCGATGAAGGCCTGGCTGGCCTTTTGGGCCAGCAGCATGCACCAGCCGATGCTTTATCGGTTACAGCAGGTCAGCAGCCGTCGCCTGCTGTCGAATCTGGTGTACGAATTCCGCCGCGAGCTGCCGCGCGAGCAGGCGCAGGAGGCCGGCTACGGGCTGGCGGCGCTGATAGACGGCCTGTGGCTGCGGGCGGCGCTCAGCGGCAAACCGCTGGATAAAACGCTGGCGCAGTCGCTGACCAGCCACTTTATTCGTCAGCATTTACCGAACCCATAACCGAGGAGGCGTTATGTCCCGAATGGCAGAACAGCAGCTTTATATTAATGGTGGTTATACATCGGCCACCAGCGGTCGCACCTTCGAGACCATCAACCCTGCCACTGGCGAGGTGCTGGCGACCGTTCAGGCTGCCGGACGCGAGGATGTCGACCGCGCCGTCGAGAGCGCGCAGCGTGGGCAAAAAATCTGGGCGGCGATGACCGCCATGGAACGCTCGCGTATCCTGCGTCGCGCCGTCGACCTTCTGCGCCAGCGCAACGACGAGCTGGCGCGGCTGGAGACGCTGGATACCGGGAAACCTCTCAGCGAAACCGCCGCCGTCGATATCGTCACCGGCGCCGACGTGCTGGAGTATTACGCCGGATTGATCCCGGCGCTGGAAGGCAGCCAGATCCCGCTGCGCGACAGTTCCTTCGTCTACACCCGTCGCGAACCGCTGGGGGTGGTAGCCGGGATCGGCGCGTGGAACTACCCGATCCAGATCGCCCTGTGGAAATCGGCGCCAGCGCTGGCCGCTGGCAATGCGATGATTTTCAAACCGAGCGAAGTCACCCCGCTGACCGCCCTCAAGCTGGCGGAAATTTACAGCGAAGCGGGCCTGCCGGACGGGGTGTTTAACGTCCTGCCAGGGATCGGCGCGGAAACCGGCCAGTATCTGACCGAGCATCCGGACATCGCCAAAATCTCCTTCACCGGCGGCGTCGCCAGCGGCAAAAAAGTGATGGCCAACTCGGCCGCTTCATCACTGAAAGAGGTCACCATGGAGCTGGGCGGCAAATCGCCGCTGATTATCGCCGATGATGCCGACCTCGACCTCGCCGCCGATATTGCCATGATGGCCAACTTTTACAGCTCCGGCCAGGTGTGCACCAACGGCACCCGGGTATTTGTCCCGGCGAAACGGAAGGCGGAATTCGAGCACAAGATCCTCGAGCGGGTGGCCCGCATCCGCGCCGGCGATCTGTTTGCCGACGACACCAACTTCGGCCCGCTGGTCAGCTTCCCCCACCGCGACAACGTTCTGCGCTATATCGAGAGCGGCAAACGCGAAGGCGCGCGCCTGCTGTGCGGCGGCGAGGCGCTGAAAGGCGACGGTTTCGATAACGGCGCGTGGGTCGCCCCGACAGTGTTTACCGATTGCAGCGACGAGATGACCATCGTGCGCGAAGAGATCTTCGGCCCGGTGATGTCGATCCTCAGCTATGCCGACGAAGCGGAGGTCATTCGCCGCGCCAACGCCACCGAATACGGCCTCGCCGCCGGCGTGGTGACGCCCAACCTCAACCGCGCTCACCGAATTATCCACCAGCTGGAAGCCGGCATCTGCTGGATCAACAGCTGGGGGGAATCCCCGGCGGAAATGCCGGTTGGCGGCTACAAACACTCCGGCATTGGCCGCGAGAACGGCGTGATGACGCTGCAGAGTTACACCCAGGTGAAGTCCATCCAGGTTGAGATGGGTAAATTCCAGTCCATATTTTAACCGGGAGGTTTTTTTGCAATTTGACTACATCATTATTGGTGCCGGCTCCGCCGGCAACGTTCTGGCAACACGACTGACTGAAGATCCAAACACCACCGTCCTGCTGCTGGAAGCCGGCGGCCCTGACTACCGGTTCGATTTCCGCACCCAGATGCCCGCCGCGCTGGCTTATCCGCTGCAGGGCAAGCGCTACAACTGGGCCTACGAGACCGAACCTGAGCCGTACATGAACAATCGCCGCATGGAGTGCGGACGCGGCAAAGGGCTCGGCGGATCCTCGCTGATCAACGGCATGTGCTACATTCGCGGTAACGCGATGGATCTGGATAACTGGGCCAAAGAGCCGGGTCTGGAACACTGGAGCTATCTCGACTGCCTGCCCTACTACCGGAAAGCGGAAACCCGCGATATCGGGCCTAACGACTACCACGGCGGCGATGGCCCGGTGAGCGTGACGACGCCGAAGCCGGGCAATAATCCGCTCTTCGAGGCGATGGTTGAAGCCGGGGTGCAGGCGGGCTATCCGCGTACCGACGATCTCAACGGCTACCAGCAGG
Organism: Klebsiella sp. KPN54798; assembly: GCF_021184225.1. Lineage (NCBI taxonomy): Bacteria > Pseudomonadati > Pseudomonadota > Gammaproteobacteria > Enterobacterales > Enterobacteriaceae > Klebsiella > Klebsiella sp. KPN54798. Next base: position 3,911,487 of record NZ_CP089234.1, read on the forward strand.
AAGGCTTTGGCCCGATGGACCGCACCGTGACGCCGCAGGGCCGTCGCGCCAGCACCGCCCGCGGCTATCTCGACCAGGCGCGCGGTCGCCCGAACCTGACCATCCGCACCCATGCGCTGACCGATCACATTATTTTTGCCGGCAAGCGCGCGGTGGGCGTCGAGTGGCTGGAGGGAGAGAGCACGATCCCGTCAAAAGCGACGGCCAACAAAGAGGTGCTGCTGTGCGCCGGGGCGATTGCCTCGCCGCAGATCCTGCAGCGCTCCGGCGTGGGTAACCCGGAGCTGCTCAGGCAGTTCGATATCCCGGTGGTGCACGATCTCCCCGGCGTGGGTGAGAACCTGCAGGACCATCTGGAGATGTATCTGCAGTACGAGTGCAAAGAGCCGGTATCGCTCTACCCGGCGCTACAGTGGTGGAACCAGCCGAAGATCGGCGCCGAGTGGCTGTTCGGCGGCACCGGCATCGGCGCCAGCAACCAGTTCGAAGCGGGCGGTTTTATCCGCAGCCGCGCAGAATTCGCCTGGCCGAACATTCAGTACCACTTCCTGCCGGTGGCGATTAACTACAATGGCTCCAACGCGGTGAAAGAGCACGGCTTCCAGTGCCACGTCGGCTCAATGCGTTCGCCCAGCCGCGGCCACGTGCGCCTGAAGTCGCGCGACCCGCACGCCCATCCGGCGATCCTGTTTAACTATATGTCCCATGAGCAGGACTGGCAGGAGTTCCGCGACGCCATCCGCATTACCCGGGAGATCATGAACCAGCCGGCGCTGGATAAGTATCGCGGCCGCGAAATCAGTCCGGGAATAGAATGCCAGAGCGATGCCGAACTGGATGAGTTTGTGCGCAACCACGCCGAGACCGCGTTCCACCCGTGCGGGACCTGTAAGATGGGTTACGACGAGATGGCGGTGGTCGATGGCGAGGGCCGCGTCCACGGTCTGGAAGGATTGCGGGTGGTCGACGCCTCGATCATGCCGCAGATCATCACCGGCAACCTCAACGCCACCACCATTATGATCGGCGAGAAGATGGCCGACGCCATTCGCGGCCGCCAGCCGCTGCCGCGCAGCACCGCGACGTATTATGTCGCTGGCGACGCGCCGGTTCGCCGCTAACAGGTCAATGCCGGGCGGCGACTACGCCTTGCCCGGCCTACCCTGAGGCGATGTAACGTAGCCCCGGTAAGCGCAGCGCGACCGGGGTGCCGTTCCGGGTTTTGACCCCATAGGTTGATGTTAGCGAAACGCCTCCAGGCGCTTAATCTGCTGACCGTCGGCAGTAAAGTTCTCCGCCGCCAGCCACGCCCGCAGCGCCGCATCGCGCGCAGGCCACTCGCCGTCGATGATGGACAGCATATCGCTGTCGCGCGTCCGCCCTTTACGCACCAGCCTCTGCCGCAGACGTCCTTCCCAGCTAAAGCCCAGCCGCTCGGCGGCGCGGCGCGAGGCGACATTCATCGAATCGCATTTCCACTCCAGCCGACGATAGCCATGGTCAAAGCCGTTTTTGAGCAGCAGCCAGACCGCTTCGGTACCCAGCGGGGTGTTTTTCATCCGTCGCGACCAGGTGACATGGCCGATCTCAACCGTGCCCATTTCCCGCTCGATCGCCATATAGCTGACGATGCCCACCGCCTGCTCGCTACGCAGGTCAACCACCGCATACGGCACCAGGGCATCATCATTCACCTTGCCCGCGATCCAGTGGGCGGTCGCCGCCACGCTCTCCGGCCGCGTAGACGCCAGCCACGTCCAGTCGCTGTTGTCGCCGAGCGCATAGGCGGCAAACAGATCCGCCGCATGACGGTCAACGTCCAGCGGCTCCAGGCGGCAAAAACGGCCATTTAACGCCGTCCGCCGCAGGACTTGCGCCCCCTGCCAGCCAGGGACCAGGTCGTTCACCTGCTGGCCATACTCATTAATTTCCGGCACACCCACCTCCTCGCAATAGACAATGCGTTATAGCAAGAACCCCGCAGCGGAGAAAGGCGCTTCTGCGCGACCGGCAATAACCTGTCGTTCTTGAATATGCGTTTTTAGCATAAGGATATCCTTATTTTGACTTTACGCCTTATGGCAAGCGGCCTAACGTAGCGAGGCATAAAACAATAAAATAACCATTCTTCAGGGATTGCACATGACCAAAAAACTGTTGCCTTTACTGCTACTGTCGGCGCTCTCCGCCGCCGCGCATGCCGCCACGCCGCCCAACACGCTGGTGGTCGCCCAGGGTCTCGACGATATCGTCAGCCTCGACCCGGCGGAAGCTAACGAACTCTCCAGCATTCAGACGGTCCCCAGCCTCTATCAGCGTCTGGTGCAGCCGGACCGCAACAACCCTGAAAAAATCGTACCGATCCTCGCCGAAAGCTGGCAGGCCGATCCGGCGGCGAAAACCCTGACCATTAAACTGAAGCCGGATGCCAAATTCGCCTCCGGTAATCCGCTGCGCCCGGAAGATGTGATTTTCTCTTACACCCGTGCGGTGACGCTGAATAAATCGCCAGCGTTTATTCTCAACGTGCTCGGCTGGCAGCCGGACAACATCGCCAGCCAGCTGAAAAAGATTGATGACCATACCCTGACGCTGCACTGGACCGCCGACGTCAGCCCGGCGGTGGCGCTGAATATTCTCTCCACCCCCATCGCCTCTATCGTGGATGAAAAACAGGTGGCGCCGAACGCGAAAAATAACGACTTCGGCAACGACTGGCTGAAGATGCACTCGGCGGGCAGCGGGGCCTATAAAATGCGCGTCTACCAGCCGCATCAGGCCATCGTGCTGGAGGCCAACGCCAGCTCCCCCACCGGCGCGCCGAAGATCAAGAGCATCATTATTAAAAACGTCCCCGACCCGGCTTCCCGCCGCCTGCTGATCCAGCAGGGGGATGCCGACGTGGCGCGCGATCTCGGCGCTGACCAGATTGCCGCCCTGCAGGATAAACCCGGCGTGAAGGTGCTGAGCATCCCGTCCGCCGAGCAGAACTACCTGGTGTTTAATACCGCCAACAGCGCCAACCCGCTGCTCAATAACCCGGCCTTCTGGGAGGCGGCGCGCTGGCTGGTTGATTATGAGGGCATCACCAAAAATCTGCTGAAAGGCCAGTACTTTATTCACCAAAGCTTCCTGCCGGCCGGCCTGCCGGGGGCGCTGGAGACTAATCCGTTCACTTTTGACCCGCAAAAAGCTAAGGCTATCCTTGATAAAGCGGGCATTAAGGATGCCCACTTCACCCTCGATGTGGAGAACAAACCGCCGTTTATCACCATCGCCCAATCGCTGCAGGCCAGCTTTGCCCAGGGCGGGGTGAAGGTGGATCTGCTACCCGCCGCCGGCAGCCAGGTCTATGCCCGGGTGCGCGCGAAGCAGCATCAGGCGGCGATCCGCCTGTGGATCCCGGACTACTTTGATGCCCACTCCAATGCCAGCGCCTTTGCCTGGAACGATGGTAAATCCAGCACCGTGGCCGGGCTCAACGGCTGGCAGATCCCTGAGCTGAATAAAGCCACCCTCGCCGCGGTGGCGGAGCCGGACCCGGCGAAACGCCTCGACCTGTACAAAACGATGCAGGAAACCCTGCTCCAGCATTCGCCGTACGTCTTTATTGACCAGGGGAAAACCCAGATCGTGGTGCGTGAAAACGTGAAGGGCTATCAGCAGGGACTGAACGCCGACATGGTCTGGTACGATAACGTGACCAAGTAAGCGGGTTTTGTCACCGGGTACGGCGGCCTTGTCTGCCCGGATGACCGACTCCTCACCCGGGCCCGGTCGGCATCGCGCCGCCGGGTACAATGCTGATATACCAGGAATTTCCATTTTCCATGCCATCGTTTTCCACTCACCTTACCCGCCTGCTGCAGGGGCTGTTTACGCTGCTGCTCACGCTGTTCGGGCTGTTGCTGGTCACCTTCTCGCTCTCCGCGCTGTCGCCCGTCGACCGCGTACTGCAGATCGTCGGCGACCATGCCAGCCAGTCGACCTATGACCAGGTTCGCCATCAGCTGGGTCTCGACCAGCCGCTGCCGGTGCAGTTCTGGCACTACTTGGTCAACCTGGCCCATGGCGATCTTGGCATCGCCAGCGCTACCGGCCAGCCGGTGCTCCACGACCTGCTGGCGGTCTTTCCGGCGACCCTTGAGCTGGCGACCCTGGCGCTGATCGTCGGCGCGGTACTGGGCATCGTCGCCGGGGTGCTGTGCGCCCGTTACGCCGGTTCGCCGTGGGATCTGGCGGTTCGCACCTTTACCCTGTTGGGCAACTCGGTGCCCATTTTCTGGCTCGGCCTGCTGATGCTGGCCCTGTTCTACGCCCGGCTGCAGTGGGCGCCAGGCCCGGGTCGCCTCGACGATATTTATCAGTACACCGTCGAGCCACGCAGCGGTTTTGCGCTGATCGACACCTGGCTCTCCGGCGATACCGCGGCGTTTAAAAATGCGATCGGCCATCTGGCGCTGCCGGTGCTGGTGCTGGCCTATTACTCGCTGGCGAGCATCACCCGCCTGACCCGCTCCGCCTGCCTGAGCGAGATGAACAAAGAGTACATTCTGCTGGCGCGGGCCAAAGGGGCCGGAGAGATGACGATTCTGCTGCGCCACGTCCTGCCCAATATCCGCGGCACTCTGCTGACGGTGACCGCTCTCGCCTGGACCTCCATGCTCGAAGGGGCGGTGCTCACCGAAACCGTCTTCTCGTGGCCGGGGATCGGCCGCTACCTCACCACGGCGCTGTTCGCTGGGGATACCACGGCGATCATGGGCGGCACGCTGCTGATCGGCGTGAGTTTTGTGCTGATCAATAACCTGACCGACCTGCTGGTACGGTTAACCGATCCGAGGGTGCGCTGATGCCGACTTATCTGTTTTTACGCCGCCTGCGCCGCTCACCCGCCGCCTTCAGCGGCCTGACCCTGGTGATCCTGCTGGTGCTGACCGCGCTGTTCGCCCCGTGGCTGGCGCCGCACGATCCCAACTGGCAGGATGCCGCCGCTCGTCTGCAGGGGCCCGGGGCGGGACACTGGCTCGGCACCGACAGCTACGGCCGCGACCTGCTGTCGCGCTTGCTCTACGGCGCCCGCCCGGCGCTGGGTCTGGTGGCGCTGGTGACCGCCATTACCCTGCCCGTCGGGTTGCTGGTAGGTATCCTCTCCGGCTACTATGGCGGGTGGCTGGAGCGGATACTGATGCGCTTTACCGACGTGGTGATGTCGATGCCGCGCCTGATCCTCGCCTTCGCGTTCGTGGCGATGCTCGGCCCGGGGCTGGTCAACGGCGCGCTGGCGTTAGCCCTGACCACCTGGCCGGCCTACGCCCGTCAGGCGCGCAGCGAAATTCAGCGCCTGCGCCATAGCGACTACCTCGCCGCGGCGGAGATGCTGGGCATTCGCGGCGGGCGGCTGCTGGTCGGCCATATTCTGCCGCTGTGTCTGCCGTCGGCGATTGTCCGGCTGGCGCTCGATCTGGCGGGCATTATCCTTGCCGCCGCCGGGCTCGGCTTTCTCGGCCTGGGCGCCCGCCCGCCGATGGCGGAGTGGGGAGCGATGATTGCCGACGGGATGCAGGTGATTTTCGACCAATGGTGGATCGCCGCCATCCCCGGCGCGGCGATCCTGCTCGCCAGCCTGGCGTTTAACCTGCTGGGCGATGGCCTGCGCGATATTCTGGAGCCGCAACATGACTGACATCCGACTGACCGTCCAGGGACTCGCCGTCGACTATCCCACCGCCCGGGTGGTGGACAACGTCAGCTTCACCCTCGGCAACGAGCGGCTGGCGCTGGTGGGCGAATCCGGCTCCGGCAAATCGATGACCGCCCGGGCGCTGATGGGCCTGGTGCGCAAGCCCGGGGTGGTGAGCGCTGAACGGCTGGAGGTGCTGGGGCGCGATGTGCTGACCCTCAGCGCCCGCGGCTGGCGCGCGCTGCGCGGCAACGATATCGCCATGGTGCTGCAGGACCCGCGCTATGCGCTGAATCCGGTGCAGTCCATTCAGACGCAGTTGGAGGAGGCGTTAACCCTGCATCAGCGTCTGAGCCGCCGCGCGCGCGCCGAGGCGGTCAAAGACGCCATCGCCGCCGTCGGTCTGGATCTGCCGGTCCTCAGCCGCTATCCCGGCGAACTCTCCGGCGGGATGGGACAGCGGGTGATGATCGCCCTCGCGCTGCTCAATAACCCGAAGGTGCTGATAGCCGACGAGCCGACCTCGGCCCTCGACGCCCGCCTGCGCAACCAGATCCTCGAGCTGCTGGTGGAGCAGTGTGCGCAGCGGCAGATGGCCATGTTACTGATCAGCCACGATCTACCGCTGGTGGCCGCGCATTGCGATCGCGTGCTGGTGATGTACCAGGGGAGACAGGTCGACGAGATGCCGGCGCGGGCGCTGCCGAGCGCGACGCACCCTTACACCCGCACCCTGTGGACCTGCCGGCCAAATGCCCACACCTACGGCCAGATGCTGCCGACCCTCGACAGAACCCAGGACTTTACGGAGACAGCCCATGGCGATCGTTAATCTTCAGGATTTACAGGTTACATTCGGCGCGAAGACGGCGGTCTCCGCCGCCAGTTTCCGTGTCGACGCCGGGGAAACCTTCAGCCTGATCGGCGCCTCGGGCTGCGGCAAATCGACGATTTTGCGCGTGCTGGCCGGATTGCAGCGTGAATGGTGCGGCAGCGTGGATCTGCTCGGCCAGGCCATTATGCCGGGCGCCCGCTTTCAGGGCGATCTGCGGCGCAACGTGCAGATGGTGTTTCAGGATCCGTATGCCTCGCTGCATCCCAACCATACTCTGTGGCGCACCCTGGCGGAGCCGCTGCAGATCCACGGCATCCGCGACGTTACCCCGCGAGTGACCACCGCCCTTGAGCAGGTGGGTCTGGCCGCCGACGCCGTGCGCCGCTATCCGCATCAGCTCTCCGGCGGCCAACGGCAGCGCGTGGCCATTGCCCGCGCCCTGCTGCTGCGCCCGCAGATCCTGCTGCTGGATGAGCCGACCTCGGCGCTGGATATGTCGGTGCAGGCGGAAATCCTTAATCTACTTAATCGTCTGAAACAGGAGCACGGCATGACCTATCTGCTGGTCAGCCATGATGCCGACGTCATCGCCCATATGTCCGATCGGGCGGCGTTTATGGCGGAGGGCGTGATCCAGCGCTTTTTCGATCGCGAAGCGTTGGTCAACGGAGAGCACCGGATGAGGTGAGGTCAGCGGATGTGCGGTTGTTTTGTCGGGTGGCGCTTCGCTTACCCGACCTACAGGATCCACTCACAGGCTCACACCCCGTAGGCCCGTGCAAGCGCATGGACTGCACCCCAAAAGTTGGACACCCAACTGAGTAAGGTGCAATTTTATGGCTAAACCAAAGTATTCCCCTGAAACAAAACTGGCTGTGGTTAATCATTATTTGTCCGGTAAAGACGGAGAACAGAGTACAGCCGACCTTTTTGGTATTGAAAGAACATCTGTCCGTCGCTGGGTCAGGGCATGGCAGTTCCACGGTGCAGAAGGCCTGACTGCAAAAAATAATCATTATTCCGATGAATTTAAACTCGTGGTCGTCCGGGCGGTTATCAGTGACCGCCTGACGATGCGTGAAGCGGCTGCCCGGTTTAATCTCTCCGCAGAAATACTTGTCCGGCGCTGGCTCGACGTGTACAACGATGCCGGAGCGGAAGGTCTTTTAAACATGCAATGCGGACGGCCCGGACAAATGACAAAGCCAAAAAATATCCCACCACTGACAGATAAAGAGCTGGAAAAACTCTCCCCCGAAGAGCTCAGGGCCGAACTGCGTTATCTGCGGGCAGAGAATGCCTATCTAAAAAAGTTGAAAGCCTTGGTTCAGAGCGAAAAAAATGGCAAAAAGCCCTGATAATCAGTGAACTAAGGCATGAACACGCTCTGCGGGACCTTCTGCGGGCGGCCGGTATGTCCCGTAGCACGTGGTATTACAATATGAATGCACTGAAGCAAGGGGACAGGTATGCGGGTCTTAAAGAGAACATCAGGAAGATATACCACTATCACAAAGGTCGTTATGGCTACCGCAGGATCACGCTCGCACTGAGAAAACAGGGGCTGCGGATAAACCATAAAACAGTGCAGCGGCTGATGGCAGAACTGTCACTCCGGTCTGTGATAAGGGCGAAAAAATATCGTGCCTGGAAAGGGAGAACGGGCGAGGCCGCGCCCAATATCCTGAGCCGGAACTTCGGTGCGTCAAAAGCCAACGAAAAATGGGTAACAGATGTGACAGAGTTCCCGGTACAGGGAAAAAAGCTTTACCTGTCGTCAGTTCTCGATCTGTTTAACCGGGAGGTTATCGCCTACAGCCTGTCGGAAAGGCCGGTGATGGAGATGGTGAATACGATGCTGGACGGTGCGTTCCCGAAGCTCAGACCGGGAGATGCTCCGCTGCTGCACTCGGATCAGGGCTGGCATTACAGGATGAGGAGCTATCAGGAACGTTTAAAGGCGCATGGGATGACGCAGAGTATGTCGCGTAAAGGAAACTGCCTGGATAATGCAGTGATGGAAAACTTCTTCGGGACCCTGAAATCGGAGTGTTTTTATCTGAGGGAGTTCAGGAGTGTCAGTGCGCTAAGAAAAGCCGTAGAGGACTATATCCATTACTACAACAACGAGCGGATAAGCCTGAAATTAAAAGGCCTGAGTCCGGTAGAGTACCGAACCCAGGCTCTGAGAGCCGCTTAATATGAACCATCCAACTTTATGGGGTCAGTCCAGCAGCGCCGCCGGGCAAGATATCAGGCACGGTATCCTTGATTTCGCCGGGTGGCGGCTGCGCCTTACCCGGCCTACAGCCCCAAATCACCACTGGCGCTGGGGCTGCTGAAACTGCCGGGGCTGGCGGCCTCAACATCGCTGAGACGTTCCCGGAAGGCCGGGGCAGCCCGCATGGATGCGGGCTGAGGGCCGTGTTTTGCACGGACGCTGCCTCGGCCCGACCCGAAGCCTGCAGGGATAAGTCGAAGGCACCGCGCAGCGGCGATGTTGCTGGCCGGAGCCCGGGGGTACAGGGGGCGGCGGCGACTGGCCGCCCCCTGTGCGCTCCCTGCGCCATGAGTGACATAACGCAGAAGAAATATTGGGAGCGCAATCTGCCCGGAATTAACACAGAAGCTGTAGCCCTGCCAGACGCAGCGCGAACAGGGAAATATTCAGTTGTGACGTTATTTCGCCGGGTGGCGGCTGCGCCTTACCCGGCCTACAGGATCCACTCACAGGCTCACACCCCGTAGGCCCGGCAAGCGCGCCGCCGGGCAACAGTATCCGGCCCCCTCCCCTACTTCGCCAGACTGGCAAAGCGAGCAAAGACCGCATCAAAAATCGCCAGCCCTTGCGCCACCTGCTCAGCAGTAATGGTGCACGGCGGGACCACGTGAATGCGGTTCTCCACCACAAAGGCCAGCAGCCCGGCTTCGGTCAGGGCCCCTTTGATCGCGGCCATGTCGGCGGCGGTCAGCGGCGTTTTTTGTTCACGGCTGCTCACCAGCTCCAGCGCCTGGAACAGGCCGCGACCGCGCACCTCGCCGATAATGGCGTGCTTCTCCGCCAGCGCCTCGAGACCGGGGCGCAGCACCTCGTTGCCGATAGAGGCCGCGTTCTCAACCACCTTCTCCTCTTTCATCGCGTCGATGGTGGCGACAATCGCCGCCATCGCCAGCGGATGGCCGGAGTAGGTCAGCCCCCCGGCAAAGAAGTGGTCGTCAAAGTAGCGGGCAATCGGCTCGCTAATCAGCACCCCGCCCGCCGGCACGTAGCCGGCGTTAACCCCCTTGGCAAAGGTCACCAGATCCGGCACCACGCCATCCTGCTCGAAGGCGAACCAGCTGCCGGTGCGGCCAAAGCCGGCCATCACCTCATCGAGGATCAGCACGATGCCAAACTCGTTGGTCAGGGCGCGCACGCCCTGCATATAGCCTGCCGGCGGCACGAGGATCCCGGCGGTGCCGGGGATGGACTCCAGCAGGATCGCCGCGATGGCCGTCGGCCCCTCGCATTCAATGATCCGCCGCAGATGCGCCAGCGCGCGCTGGCACTCCTCTTCCTCAGTCGCGGCGTTGAACTCGCTGCGGTAAAGGTAGGGGTTGAAGAAGTGAACGTGGCCGCGGGAGAACTCATTCGGCACCCGGCGCCAGTCGCCGGTAGCGGCGATCGCGCTGCCGGTATTGCCATGATAGGAACGATAGGCCGACAGCACCTTGTCGCGCCCGGTATAGAGCCGCGCCATACGAATCGCGTTCTCATTGGCATCCGCCCCGGCGTTAGTGAAGAACACCTTACTGAAGCCCGCCGGCGCCAGGTCGACGATGCGCTTCGCCGCTTCGCCGCGGGCAAGGTTGGCGGTGGCGGGCGCGATGGTGACCAGGGTCTCCAGCTGCGCCTTCATGGCCGCCAGTACCCGAGGGTGCTGATAGCCAATGTTGACGTTCACCAGCTGGCTGCTGAAATCGAGCCAGGTGTTCCCCTCATAATCCCATAGCTCGCAGCCTTGCGCCCCGGCGATGACCAGCGGGTTGAGATTGCCCTGCATCGACCATGAATGAAACACATAGGCGCGATCTAATTGCCGAACTTCGTCATTGCTTACCGCGACCTCGTTGTGAATTGCCAGCTTCATACCCTGCCCTCTCTCATGTCGTAGTGGTTGGCTTCATCATTGGCCTTGGCCGCGCAAATCGGATAGAGCCAGTGCGCGCATAACGATGTGACACGGTGTCACATCCCTGCCCGTCGTCTGGCCCTGTGCCTTGTCGTCCGGCGTTTTTATAGTGAAGGGACAACCGCACAGGAGAATGAGATGGCAACGAGCAACGTAGTGTTTATCACCGGGGCGACCTCGGGTTTTGGCGAAGCGGCAGCGCAGGTGTTTGCCGACGCGGGCTGGTCGCTGGTGCTGAGCGGGCGCCGCTATCCGCGACTGAAGGCCTTGCAGGACAGACTCGCCGCCAGGGTGCCGGTGCATATTATTGAGCTTGACGTTCGTGACAGCGAGGCGGTGGCTGCCGCCGTGGCGTCGCTGCCCGCCGATTTCGCCGATATCACCACCCTGATCAACAACGCCGGGCTGGCGCTGTCGCCGCTGCCGGCGCAGGAGGTGGCGCTGGAGGACTGGAAAACGATGATCGACACCAACGTCACCGGTCTGGTGACAGTCACTCACGCCCTGCTGCCGACGCTGATCCGCCATGGCGCCGGGGCGAGTATTATCAATATCGGCTCGATCGCCGGGCAGTGGCCCTATCCCGGCAGCCATGTGTATGGCGCCAGCAAGGCGTTTGTGAAGCAGTTCAGCTATAACCTGCGCTGCGATCTGCTTGGCACCGGCGTGCGGGTCACCGATCTGGCGCCGGGGATTGCCGAGACCGAATTCACCCTGGTGCGTACCAAAGGCGACCAGGCGGCATCGGATAAGCTCTATCGCGGCACCACGCCGCTGAGCGCGCACGATATCGCCGAGCAGATGTTTTATATCGCCACGTTGCCGGCGCATATGAACATTAACCGGGTGGAGGTGATGCCGGTGCGTCAGGCGTGGCAGCCGTTCGCTATCGACCGGGATTAAGCGAAACCCGACACATCCCCTGTCGGCGATACCGGCAGGTGATGCAGGCCGGACTAACGGCTGCTTTGCAGAAACTGCCTGACGCGTTCGGAGTCAGGCTGAGTGAAGAACTTCTCCGGCGGCGCCTTCTCAATCAGCAGCCCCTTCTCCAGAAACACCACCTCGTTGGACACCTGGCGGGCAAAATCCATCTCGTGGGTCACCACCACCATGGTGTAGCCCTCGGCGGCAAGGGCTTTCATTACCCCCAACACCTCATTAACCAGCTCCGGATCCAGCGCCGACGTCGGTTCATCGAAGAGAATAACTTCCGGCGACATCGCCAGCGAACGGGCGATCGCCACCCGCTGCTTCTGTCCGCCGGAGAGAGTGATCGGGTAGACATCGGCTTTGTGCGCCATGCCGACTTTCTCCAGCTGCTGCATGGCCATGGCCTTCGCCTCGTCTCGTTTCATGCCCTTAACGCGCAGCAGCGCCTCGCTGACGTTCTGCTGCACGGTCAGGTGCGGCCACAGGTTAAAACTCTGAAAGACCATCCCCACCCGCTCGCGGATTTTGGCCAGCTGGCGGTGCGACATCGCCCGGCCGCGCTGTTCATCAATCCCCAGCCGCTGACCGCCGATATGAATTTCACCGCGGTCCGGCTGTTCCAGCCAGTTCATACAGCGCAACAGGGTGGATTTTCCCGACCCGGACGAGCCGAGAATACTCACCACGGTCCCCTTCTCCACCGTCAGGTTAATATCCCGCAGGACTTCCACATTATCGAACTGTTTGGAGACGTTTTTGACGCTTACGGCAATAGACTCAGGCATGGCTCATTCCTCTTTTGGCTCCCCAGGCGGTCAGGCGCTTAATCAGCAGCTCCAGCAGAATGCTGATCGCCCAGTAAAGCCCAATGGCGACGATAAAGGCGTTAAACGGAATAAAATAGGTCGCCTGGACGCTGTTGGCGGCGGCGGTGATCTCCTGAACGGTAATAATGCTCAGGAAAGCGGTGTCCTTCAGGCAAATAATCAGCTGATTGCCGATCAGCGGTAAGGCGGAAGAGACGATATTGGGTAAAATAATCCGCCGAAAAATGGCATAGCGAGAAAAGCCCTGAGCAATCGCCGCTTCAATATATCCGCCGGAAAATACCCGCCGCTGGCTGCGCAATATTTCAAAGAAATAGGCGCCATGATAAATAATCAGGGCCAGTAAACCGGCGGTCCACGGCTCCATGCTAATACCGAGCTGCGGCAGTCCGTAATACAGAAGATAAGCGAGGATCAAAAAAGGGATCGCGCGCATCAGGCTGACGAAACCAATAATAATCCGGTTAATCACTTTCTTTTGATATTCGCTAAAATAACACAGCGCAATACCGATAATCAGCGCCGCCAGGGCGGCGGTAATAAACAGTTCGAGGGTCGCGAATAACCCGGCAATAAAGCTATCGCGAACCGACCAGATAACGCCCCACTGATTCATAATGCCTCCCGTTCCTAGCGCGCCAGACGCCTGGCTTTACGTTCCGCGATACCCTGCAGCTTCAACAAACAGCCGATGATCGCCACATACAGCAGGCCGGCGGCGAGGATCGGCGACAGCGGCTCGTAGGTGACCGAGGATATACGGTTGGTGACCCGGGTGAGATCCACCACGCCAATCACGGCGATCGCCGGGCTACCTTTGATCAAAAAGGACATCTCATTGACCAGCGCCGGCAGGCTCTCGATCCACATCTGCGGCAGCATGATGTAGCGGAAGTAGGTCCAGCGGCGCATCCCTACCGACTCCGCCGCCTCCCGCTGTTCGCGCGGAAAGGTGCGGAAGGCATTGCGCCAGATCTCAGCGTTAAACGCCGACGTGTTAAGCGTCAGCGCCACGATGGCGGCCACGTTCTTGTCGAGGTTAATGCCCATCGTGGGCAGGGAAAGGAACAGAAATAGCACCAGCGTCACCAGCGGCGTCGCGCGGGCCAGACTGATATAGACCACCAGCAGCTGGTCGATCACCGGCAGGCGCAGCATCCGTACCAGGGCGATCAGCAGGCCAGCCACCACCCCGAAGGCGATAGCGATGGCCGAAATCCAGAGGGTCGTCCATGCGCCTTCGATTAATAACTGCCAGGAAATTGCATCCATGAGGCCCTCCTTCTCAACAACAGGCGGCGGTCGCCCGCCGCGGAATATTACAGTCCGGCGAGTTTGTGAAACTGTTCCGGGCTGGTGATCGCCTCGGTCGGCAGGTTGTCATAGGTTTCGCCGAACCATTTTTTCTGCAGCTCGGCGAGCTTGCCGGTCTCCTTCATGTGGTTCATAAACTTGGTCATATAGGCCAGCAGCTGCGGCGAGTTTTTCGGGATCGGCCACGCCATATACCCCGGTCCGGAGACGGCCAGCCCTTTGGCGAAGACCTTCGGTTTGGCTTTCGCCAGGTCGTTTACCGAGATGACGACGTTAATCACGTAATCCAGTCGCTTATTCGCCAGGTCGGCGTAGGCTTCCGGATAGGAGGGATACTCCACCACCGGTCCCAGCTTGCCGCCGGTCTTCTCCAGCATCGCCTTCAGCTCCGGCAAACGCGCCAGCAGCGCGCTCCCGGCCTGTAACCCCACTTTTTTGCCGCTGAGATCGGCAATGGTATTTAGCGAGGTATCGCCAGCGCGTTTGACGAAATAGTGCTGCGCGGAGGCCCACGGTGGGGTGAAATCAAAGACCTTCAGCCGCTCATCGGTAATAACCGCCCCGGTTAAGGCCATATCGTATTGCCCGGTGGAGACAGCCGCTAATAATCCGGTCCACGGTAATATGCTCTGGTCGACATGGAATTTGGCGTACTTACGTAATTCCTCAAGCATATCTTTGTTAAAGCCATCAGCCTGGCCATTATTCATAAAGTTAAACGGCGCATAATCATCTTCCGTCGCCACTTTCAGGGTGCCGGATTTTTCTATTTCCGGAAGATCGGCCGCGACGGCGTGATAAGAAAAAGCGACCGTTAATACAGCGCTCAGACACATTGATGCCAATGATTTTTTCATTATTTCACCCCTGATAGATTGGCCAGACGGGTTCATTCCAGAACGCGAAAAGGTTTCTGCAAAATAGTGGCCGGGGACGTTCCGGTCCACGGCGGCTGAATACGTTTTTAATGTGGGAGCGTTTTTCAATTCCGTATAGAGCCAGATGGGCCGCATCGCTGTGTCAGATGGCGGCAGGGTGGTATGGAATTTGCTGAGTGTAACGGGTGGTCGCAATGCGTTATTGCCAGAGGAGCCCCGTATGATCCGTCACCTGTTACACGTTGATTTTCAGCCTGGCCGCGGTTTGCAGGAACAGGTGCGAGAGACGCTGGTGAATGCCATTCTCAGCGGGATCTTCGCCGCCGACACCCCGCTGCCCTCCTGTCGCCAGCTGGCCAGCCAGCTTCGCGTCTCGCGCAACACCACCGCGCTGGTGTTCGAAAGTCTGGTCAACGAGGGCTACCTGATTAGCCGCCCACGCAGCGGTTACTACCTGCATCCCGACTATCATGAAGCTTCGCCTGCCGCCGTCGAGAGTGCACCGCAGCGCGAAGCCGCTGCACCACGCTGGGGCGACCGGCTGCAGATGACCCCCAGCCAGCAGGAGTCGATCCTCAAACCGGCGGGCTGGATGCACTACCGCTACCCGTTTATCTACGGCCAGCCCGATACCCGGCAGTTCCCGCTGGCCACCTGGCGCTCGGCGGCGAACTGGCTGCACGGCGGGGTGCGCGACCCGGCGTGGGTCATCGACCATATTGACCAGGATGTGCCGATGCTGATCGAGCAGATCCGCACCCGGGTGCTGCCCAAGCGCGGCATTGTCGCCGCGCCGGATGAAATTCTCATCACCCTTGGTTCGCAAAATGCGCTCTACCTGCTGACCCGACTGCTGCTCTCTTCCACCACCCGCATTGGCGTCGAAAACCCCTGCTTCCGCGAAGCCATCAACACCTTTCTGCTCGCCGACGCCGAGGTGGTGCCGCACCCGGTGGATGAAGAGGGGATCGTGCTTAATGAGCGTCCCTGCGATTACTACTATGTCACACCAGGCCATCAGGTGCCCACCGGGGTGACCATGAGCAGTACGCGGCGTCGCCAGTTGCTGGAGCATGCCGCCCGCCATGACGCGGTCATTATTGAAGATGATTATGACTCGGAGAGTAACTTTACCCTCAACCCGCTGCCGGCGCTGAAGGCCAGCGATCGCAGCGGCCGGGTGGTGTATGTCAGCAGCCTGTCAAAAGCGCTGTCACCGGGGTTGCGGTTGGGGTTTATGGTCGCCGACCCGGACCTGATCGACGAGGCGCGCGCCCTGCGCCGGCTGGTCTATCGCCATCCGCCGACCAACATTCAGTACCAGATGGCCCACTTCCTTGCCCAGGGCCATTATGAAACCCATCTGCGGCGCTACCACTATGACTCCGCCCAGCGCTGGGAGCGTCTGCACGCCGCCCTGCAGCGCTATCTGCCGTCGTGTCGCGCGCTGGCGGGGAGCGAACATGCTAACGCCTTCTGGCTGCAGACCCCGGCGCAGATCAACACCCAGCAGCTCACCTGGCGCGCCGCCCACGCCGGCGTGCTGATTGAGCCCGGGGCGCGCCATTTTCTCAGCGCCGCGCCGCCGGATAACTATTTTCGCATGGGATTCCACGCCATTAACCCTGACGCCATCGCCCAGGGGGTGGAGGTCCTGCGCGGCCAGCTGGAGCAGATGGGTTAGCGGTATTGTTCATACTCAACGGCGTCGCGCACGCTGAGCAGCGCCGGGCGCAGGCTGTCGAAAGGCACCGATCCGAGCGCAATGCGCAGCGCCTGCGGGATCGTGGCGGAGACGCAGAACGGCTCGGCGGTCGATACCGAAATGCGGCGTTCCATCAGCGCATTCGCCAGCCGATCGGCCCGGCTCTCTTCATCCAGCGGCAGCCAGACGAAGTACGAATCGGGATGACTGACGACGGGAAGCCCACAAAGCACCTCGCGGGCCACCTGCTGTCGCTGTCGCGCATCCTGGCGTTTCTGCGTTTCAAAGCGCGCCACCGTGCCATCTTCAATCCAGGCGCAGATCAGCGAACTTATCAGCGTCGGCGTATTCCACGTCGTGGCCCGGATGGCGCGCTCAATCTCCGGGCGATAGCGCGGCGGAGAAATCACCACGCCCACGCGCAGTCCGGTGGCGATATTTTTTGAAAATCCGGTGACATACACCGTTCTTTCCGGCGCATAGCTGACCACCGGCGGCGGCGGACGGCTCACCAGCCGGGCGTAGGCGGCATCTTCAATAATCAGCAGATCGTGCTGGCGCGCAAGATCGGCCAGCGCCTGCCGCTGCCCGGTGTTGAGCACCCAGCCCAGCGGATTGTGCAGCGTCGGCATGGTATACACCGCCCGCACCCGCCGCTGCTGGCACAGCGTATGAAGCGCCCGCAGGTCCGGTCCCTCCGGCCGACAGGGGATCGCCGCCAGCTCCAGATGATACAGCGCCGCCAGAACTTTGAAGCCCGAATAGGTCAGCGCATCCACCGCCACCACATCCCCCGGACGTAACAGCCCCATGACGGTCACCGCCAGCCCGTGCTGTGCGCCGTTGACGATCAGGACATTTTCCGCGTCCGGCGCAAAGTGCTGGCAGGTCAAATGGCGGGCGATAATGTCCCGCTCGGCGAGCCGCCCGGCGTGAGGCTGATAGCGCAGATGCGAGTCAATATCGCCCGCCATCGCCAGCTGCCTGAGCGCCTCGCGCAGCGCATCGCCCTGATCCGGCAGCGAAGGGTAGTTGAAATTGAGATCCACGACATCGGCGGCGACCACCTGCTGATCGACCCCATGCCCCGGCGGCAGCGAGAGGTCGCGCACGAAGGTGCCGCGGCCGGTTTCGCCGCTAACCAGCCCCATCTCTTCCAGTTCACGATAGACGCGCGTAGCGGTGGCCAGCGAGATGCGCTCCCCGGCGGCAAGGGTACGGTGCGTCGGCAGTCGGCTGCCGGCGGGCAGCTGCCCGCTGCGGATCGCCTGCGCATATCGGTCGACAACGGCTTTATATCGGGCTTTCATCGTGAAATGTATCTATGACAATAATTTGATTGTATTAGATTGGCCACATTACCATCGCCGCTGACGATGCTCAAGCGGGCGCAGCCCAATCAGATAACGCGAGGTTAACGTGGTAGATTCAACACTGGATAAATCGGCGCCCGGTCCCTGGTCCGGATGGCTTCATGGTTTACTGGGGGTGATCATTTTCAGCGGTTCGCTGCCCGCGACGCGGCTGGCGGTGCAGGATATGGATCCGTTGTTATTGACCTTTCTGCGCGCCTCTATCGCCGGGCTGCTTGCCATCGCGCTGCTGGTGGGCTTTCGCCAGAAACGCCCGCGCCTGGCGCAGCTTGTGTCCCTGATCATCGTCTCATCCGGGGTGGTGCTCGGCTTTCCGCTACTCACGGCGCTGGCCCTGCAGCGCATCACCTCGGCGCATTCGATTGTGTTCATTGGCCTGCTGCCGCTGATGACCGCCCTCTTTGGCGTACTGCGCGGCGGCGAACGCCCGCGGCGGGCTTTCTGGATCTTTTCGCTGCTGGGCAGCCTGCTGGTGGTGGGATTCGCCCTGACGCAAAATGCGGCGGCCTCGCTCAGCGGCGATCTGCTGATGCTGGCGGCGGTTATCGTCTGCGGCCTCGGCTATGCGGAAGGGGCGAAGCTGACGCGGGAGCTCGGCGGCTGGCAGGTGATCTGCTGGGCGCTGGTGATTGCCCTGCCGTTGATGCTCCCCGCCTCGCTGCTGGTTCAGCCCGCCTCCTGGCATGCCATATCGGCCTCCTCCTGGGTCGCGCTCGGCTATGTGTCGCTGTTCAGCATGCTGATCGGTTTCATCTTCTGGTACAAAGGGCTGGCCGCGGGCGGGATCGCCGCCGTCGGCCAGCTCCAGCTATTGCAGCCGTTCTTCGGACTTGGCCTGTCGGCGGCGCTGTTGCACGAAACCGTCAGCCCCTTGATGCTGGCGGTCACGCTGGGCGTGGTGCTGTGCGTGGTGGGCTCGCGCAAATTTGCCCGCCAGCGGGTTGGCGCAGGGAGCGGGAGCCGTGATTGACCGCCCCGTCATCCGCCGTCCCGGGTCGCGTCGGTGTAACCGCCTTACCCGGGTGACAGCATGATAAACGGCTGGAGGACGCGCCGCCGGGGAGGACGACCGTCTACACCGGCCGCGCGTACTGAAGCATCACCTGCAGCAGCACGTTGGCCCCGGCGGCGACGTGCTCCGGCGAGGCATACTCAATTTCGTTATGGCTGATCCCGTCCTTGCAGGGGATAAAAATCATCCCGGTGGGCGCCAGGTAGCTCATATACACTGCGTCATGTCCGGCGCCGGAGACGATCGGCCGCGCCGGATAGCCCAGCCGCTGCGCGGCATCGGCAATGGCCTGCTGGCATTCGGCATCGAACGGCGCCGCCGGATAGTGGCTTACCTGCTTCAGGGCCACCTGCAGACCGCTCTCCCGCTCAACCTCCGCGATAAACGCCCGCAGCTGGCGATCCATCTCGTCCACCAGCGCATCGCTGAGATTGCGCATATCAATGGAGAAGGTGACCTCCCCGGGCACCACGTTGCGGCTGTTGGGCCACACCTGCACGCTACCGACCGTGCCGCGTCCCTCTTCGCTGCGCCCGGCAATGGCCACCACTTCCTGCATAATGCGGGTCGCCACCTGTAGGGCATCCTGACGCAGGCGCATCGGCGTGGGTCCGGCGTGCGAGGCCTGGCCGGTGACCACGCAGTCGTACCAGCGGATCCCCAGTACGCCCTGCACGATACCGATGGTTTTCGCTTCATCTTCGAGAATCGGCCCCTGCTCAATGTGCGCCTCAAAATAGGCGCCGACGGGATGCTCCCCTGGGGTCTGCTCGCCAATATAGCCGATCTGCGCCAGCGCCTCGCCGACGCTGATGCCCTCTTTATCCGTGACGGCCCAGGTCTCCTCCAGCGGGAAGACGCCGGCAAAGACCCCGGAGCCCATCATCACCGGCACAAAGCGCGACCCCTCTTCGTTGGTCCAGAACACCACCTCAATCGGCGCCTCGGTGGCAATCTGCAGATCGTTGAGCGTGCGCACCACCTCCAGCGCCGCCAGCACGCCGTAGTTGCCGTCAAATTTGCCGCCGGTGGGCTGAGTGTCGATATGGCTGCCGGAGACGATGGGCGGCAGGCCGGGGTTGCGGCCTTCCCGGCGCATAAACACATTGCCGATTTTATCGATGGTGACGCTCATCCCGGCCTCCCGCGCCCAGCCTATTACCTTGTCCCGCCCCTGGCGGTCGAGGTCGGTGAGGGTTAGACGGCGGCAGCCGCCCTTCGGCGTGGCGCCGATCTGCGCGAGATCCATTAACGACGCCCACAGGCGGTCGCCATTGATGCGCCAGCCGGTGGTGTCGGTCGCGGGGGTAAAAAGTACATCACTGCTCATGGTGGTCTCCTGACATCAAGGTCGCCGCCAGCGTAACCGGCGGTGGGAATGCGCTATCAACGCCTGGTCTTCATCCTGTATGGTTTTTTGCCGCCGATCAGACGGCCAGGGCCTGGGCGTTAGCGTCAATCGCCAGCTCGCGCCAGCGGTGGCAACTCACCGCGTGGCGCTCCGCGACGGATTCCGTCGGCGGCAGACTCTGCTCACAGACCGGGCGACGGTGCGGGCAGCGCTCGGCAAATGCGCAGCCGGGCGGCAAGCGCGCCAGATCCGGCGGCGCGCCGGGAATGCAGTGCAGGGCATCACCTTTCTTAAGCCCCTCTTTCGGCCGACTGCCCAGCAGCACCTGGGTATAAGGATGGCGCGGGTGGCGCAGGATCTCGCTCATCGACGCTTCCTCGACGATCCGCCCGGCGTACATCACCGCCACCCGGTCGGCGATCTCCACCGCGGCGCCGATATCGTGGGTCACAAACACGATCGACAGCCCGCGCTGCTTTTGCTGCTCGCGCAGCAGGATCAGGATCTGGATTTGCACCGTGGCGTCGAGGGCGGTGGTCGGCTCATCCGCCAGCAGCAGCTGCGGGTTACAGGAGAGCGCAAGGGCGATCATCGCCCGCTGGCGCATTCCGCCGGACATCTCGTGCGGGTAAGCATCCAGCCGCCGCTCGGGGCTGGGAATGCGCACCTGGCGCAGGGCCTCCAGCGCCCTGTCCCGGGCCGCCTGGCGCGACAGCCCTTCGTGGCGGCGCAACCCTTCAATAATCTGCTGCCCGACGGTGTAGACCGGATCGAAGGCCAGCAGCGGCTCCTGAAAAATCATCGCGCAGCGTCCGCCGCGATAGCGCCGCAGCTGGCTGGCGCTCATCGTCAGCACCTCGTCGTCCCCCACCTGCAGGGTGCCGGAGAGCTCACTGCTCCCTGGCGGGTGCAGGCGCATCAGCGCCCGCAGGGTCACGCTCTTGCCGGAACCCGACTCGCCAATCAGCGCCATCACCTCCCCCTTTTGTACCTCAAAGGAGACCCCGTTGACCGCGTTGATGGTCTGTCCGTCGCGGCGAAAGACGACCCGCAGGTCGCGCACATGGACAAAGGCGTTATCCGACATGGCTGACCTCCTTAAGGGGGATGCTTTGATGCCAGGGCGAGGCCGGCTGCGCCATCAGGCAGGCGCTCTGGTGCCCCTCCCCGACCGCCTCCAGCCGCGGTTTCACCTCGGCGCAGACCGCCTTCGCATGCGGGCAGCGGGTGTGAAAGCGGCAGCCGCTCGGCGGCGCGATGGGGCTGGGGGGATCGCCGCTTAGCGGCGAGGTCAGGGTGCGGTTTTCCGGGTCCATGGAGGGCATCGAGCTTAACAGCGCCCGGGTATAGGGGTGGGCGGAGGCGGTAAACAGCTGCTCCGCCGGGCCAATCTCCACCACTTCGCCAAGGTACATGACGAGGATCCGATCCGACAGCCAGCGAACCACGTGCAGATCGTGGCTGATGAACACGTAGGTCAGCTCGAGAGTCCGTTTCAGGTCCTGCAGCAGCTGCAGCACCTGGGCTTCCACCGATTTATCCAGCGCCGACACTGCCTCATCGAGGATCACCAGCCGCGGCTTCATCGCCAGCGCGCGGGCGATATTCACCCGCTGCCGCTGGCCGCCGGAGAGCGCATGCGGGTAGCGGTCGGCAAAGCGCGCCGGCTCAAGGCCAACGTGCGCCAGCAGATAGCGGGCATATTCGCTGGCCTCTCTGGCGCTGACGCCGTGGACGCGCTGGCCGAAGGCGATGCTCTCCTCCATGGTCAGGCGCGGATTGAGCGAAGCATAGCTATCCTGAAAGACCATCTGCACCTGGCGACGGTAGGCTTTCAGCGGCAGACGCGACGAGCCGACCCCCTGTCCGTCGAAGATCAGTTCGCCGCTGTCCTGGGTGAGCAACTGCATCAGCAGCCGGGCGGTGGTCGATTTGCCGCAGCCCGACTCGCCGACCACCCCCAGGGTTTCGCCTTTCATCACCGTGAAGCTGATATCGTCCACCGCCTGCACCACCTCCCGGCCTTTGCCGCCGCGAAAGTACTTCAGCAGGTGATTGACCTTCAGCAGCGGCTGCGCCGGCCCGCCAAGGTCGATATTGATAAAGGGTTGCATCGCTTACTCCTTAATCGCCATTGCCGCACGCAGGCGGTCCGCGAGGATATTGAACGAAATGGAGGTGATAAAAATCATCAGGCCCGGCAGGGCGGCCACCCACGGCTGGGTATAGATTGCCGTGCGCAGCGTATTGAGCATCAGCCCCCACTCAGGCTCCGGCGGCCGCACGCCGAGACCGAGAAACGACAGGCCGGAGGCGAGGATCATGCACACCGAAATCAGCCCGGTGGAGAAGACGAAGATCGGCCCGAGCACGTTGCCCAACACCTGGACGCGGATAATGGTCAACGCGCTGGCGCCAGTGGCCCGGGCGGCGTCGATATAGTCCATATGCCGCACCTGGGCGGTCACGCTCTCGGCAATCCGCGCCACCTGCGGGACAAACACGAGGGTCAGCGACAGCAGCGCATTGCCGATGCCCGCCCCCAGCGCTCCCGACAGCGCAATCGCCAGCAGGACGGAGGGAAAGGCATAGAACACATCCACAGTGCGCATAATCACGGTATTGGTTTTGCCGCCCGTGTAGCCGGCGATAATCCCGATGGCCCCGCCGATAAAAAAGGCAAACACCACCGGGACAATTCCCATAAACAGCGACAGTCGGGTGCCAAGGATCAGCCGCGACAGCATGTCGCGTCCCAGCTCATCCGAGCCCAGCGGGAAGCCATCGCTGCCGATGGGTTTCAGGCGCAGGAACATCGACGTTTGATAGGGATCTTTGACGATAAGCCACGGACCGAGCAGCGCCAGGGTCAGCAGCAGGAGGATCACCACGCCCACCACCACCCCGCCGGGGTCGCGCAGTAGGCGGCGCAGCACGCCGCGCCAGTAACCTTGCCGGGTAGCGTGGGCCGCTGCGGCCGGGACCGCTTTCGTCGTTGCCGTATCCACCATGGTCAGCTCCTCTTAATACGCGGGTCGAGGGTGGTCTGCAAAATATCCACCAGCAGGTTGAGCAGCACGAAAAACAGCGCCAGCACCCAGATGGTGCCCTGCAGCAGGGGCAGGTCGCGCTGAAAAATGGCGGTATTGAGCAGCAATCCGGTTCCCGGCCAGGAGAAAACGGTCTCCACAAGGATCGAGCCGCCCATCAGATAGCCCACCTGCAGCCCCATCACCGCCAGCGCGGTGGGCGCGGCATTTTTCATGACATGGACAAAGATGCGCGACTCGTTGAGCCCGCGGGCGCGCAGGCCAACGATAAACTCCTGGCTGAGGATATCGGCCACCTGCGAGCGCACGGTGCGGGCGATAATCCCGGTCGGGATCACCGACAGGGTGAGGGCCGGCAGCAGCATGAACTGCAGGTGCGCCCAGTCCCATTGCCAACCCACCTCGCCTATCGGCCCGCCGCCGGTGGCCGGCAGCAGCGCGAACTTGACGCTGCAGAGGATCACCAGCAGCATCCCCAGCCAGTAGTGCGGCACGCTGACGCCAAACACCGACAATACCGAGGCCAGACGGTCAATGACGCTGTTGCGAAAATAGCCGGCGACAAAGCCGAACAGGCTGCCGAGGACAAAACCGATCGCCGTCGCCAGCAGCGCCAGGCGCAGAGAGTAAGCCACCGCGGTCATCACTTCGTCTATCACCGGGCGGCCGGTGGCGACCGACATACCAAGGTCGCCGTGCAGCGCCCGCCACAGCCAGTGGATAAACTGCAGGGGCAGCGGCTTATCAAAGCCGTAAGCCTGCATTAATGTCTGACGCAGCGCCTCCGAGGCGTCCGGCGGCATCACCGACACCAGCGGGTCGCCCGGGGCGATCTGCACCAGCATGAAACAGATCACCGCCACCCCCAGCATGGTGGGGATAGCCAGCAGAATGCGGTATAGCAGCGTATTGATCATCGGTCGCCCCTTTCGCGATTACTCTTTTTTGCTCACCAGGCTGAGGTCGATAAACCAGCTCTGCGGTTGCACCACCCCGGTCACCGCAGGGGAAATCGCACGCGGCCCGACGTCGTGGGCGACAAACAGGAATGGCACCTGATCCACCAGCGCGGCGTGCAACTCACCGGCCGCTTTGTTCATCTCCGCCGGGGTAAAGGCGTGCTTGACGGCGGCGGCCAGCTTCTCCGTCTCCGGCGTGGAAAAGTAACCCCAGTTGGTCGCCACCGGCGGAAACGCTTTGGCCGTCGAGAAGCGGATCAGGCCAAAGTAAGGATCGTTAACCGCGGCGCTGACGTTGATCGCATCGATCCCTTTCGCCGAGGGGTCCCGGGCGCCCAGGCGCCAGTTGGTAAACAGGGTGTTCCATTCCACCACTTTGATATCCACATTGAAGAAGCAGCTCTTCAGGCTCTGCTGGATATACTCGTTCATCGGCAAGGGCTGCATCTGCCCGGAGCCGGAGGCCGAGGTAGCCACCGTGACGTGCAGCGGTTTGCTGGCATTGTATCCGGCCTCGGTCATTAGCTGGCGGGCGGCGTCCGGGTCATATTTTATCTGGAAGGTGGGTTTGCCATGCCACGGGCTGTCAGCCTCGTAGACCCCAGTGGCCTCGGTCATGTAGCCGCCGAGGTAGCTCTTCAGCTCGGCACGGTTCAGACACAAGTTGGCCGCTTTGCGCACGCGGATGTCCTGCCACGGCGATCCTTTTTCAAAGGAGAACTGCCAGGGCCACAGATGCGGCTGGGTGTTGGCGTAGAGGTGAAAACCCTGAGACTTGATCTGATCGATGGCGTCCGGCGCCGGGGCTTCAATCCAGTCCACCTGCTTCGACAACAGCGCCGCGGTACGGGCGTTGGCCTCCGGCAAGGGGATCAGCACCACTTTATCCACCCGGGGAATGCGATCTTTGTTCCAGTAGTCGGGGTTTTTATCGAGGATCAGCTGCTGACGCGGCACCAGCTTCTCCAGTTTGAACGGGCCGCTACCCACCGCGTGGGCGGCGAAGGCGGTCCACGCCTGTTTGCTGCGCGCGGCGCTATCTCTCACGCTGGCCGGCACCGCGTCATACTGCTTCTGCCACGCCGTCGGCGAGACGATAAACAGGTTGGTGATGTTGTACGGCAGCAGCGCATCCGGTTCCGAGGTGGTCAGCGCCACGGTGTGGTCGTCAATTTTCTCTGCGCCGGTGAGGGTCGGCATGCGCGACAGGGTGTTGCCGATCTGACCCGGGGCGTACTGCGGCGCCGCTTTATTCAGCACCTTATCCACGTTCCAGACGATGGCGTCGGCGTTCACCTCCGTCCCATCATGAAACTTCACCCCCGGACGCAGGGTGAAAATCCAGCGGCTGGTGTTCTGCGGATCGATGTGCCACTCGTTCGCCAGCCCCGGCACCAGACCGCTGGGCTTTTCACCTTGCGACAGATCCCACTCCACCAGCGCGTCGTACAGCGGGATGCCGGTAAAGCGGTTGCCCTCATAGCCTTGATCCGGCTGGCCAAGGGTTAACGGAATATCCGCGGCGGTCATGGCGATCCGCAGCGTGGAGGCGTTGGCAGGTAAGGCGGCGCCCGCCAGGGCCAGTGCGCCGCTCACCGCCACGGCGAGACGACCGGCACGCGAAAATAACGTCTTTTTGTGCATCACATGATCCCTGTTAAATAAAGTGTCACGGATTAACAGGCAAAATGCGTACCAGCTCTTACGCGGACGAAAATAGGCCAAAACCGACCGGTAAAATAAGAATGACTTATATTATCACCATGATAATTATGGGAAAATAATTGCATCTTATTCCGCCGCACCGCCAGCGGGAAATATGTTGCAGAATTGCACCAGCCGCTATATGGCAAATTTCAAATAATCACTCTGCGTCACTTTTTATTCATCCCCCGTCCACCGCCGCCGCGTATTCTCCGTCGGGATCAATCCCTTCTATACTTCAGGGAACACATCGACCGGGAGAGACTATGCCTTTAGCCGATTTTCACCGCTCCGATCCTTTTACCCTCGGTATCGAACTGGAGCTGCAGGTGGTGAACCCGCCGGGTTACGATCTCAGCCAGGATGCCTCGACGCTGATTGCCGACGTCCAGCATGAGCTGACCGTGGGAGAAGCCAAACACGACATCACCGAGAGCATGCTGGAGATCGCCACCGGGGTGTGCCGCGACATCAGCCATGCGCAAATCCAGCTCAGCGCCATCCAGCAGGCGGTCCAGCGCGCGGCGCTGCGCCATCATCTGCAGATCTGCGGCGGCGGTTCCCACCCCTTTCATGCCTGGCAGCGCCAGCAAATCAGCGATAACCCGCGCTATGTCAAAACCGTCGAGCATTTTGGCTATCTGGCGCAGCAGGCGACGGTCTTTGGCCAGCATGTGCACGTCGGCTGCCAGAGCGGCGACGACGCCATCTATCTGCTACATGGCCTGTCGCGCTTTGTACCGCACTTCATCGCCCTTAACGCCGCCTCGCCGTGGTTCGACAGCACCGACAGCCGCTTCGCCTGTTCGCGCCTGAACCGCTTCTCCTCCTATCCCGACAACGGTCCGATGCCGTGGGTGGCCGACTGGCAGGGGTTTCGTCGCCTGTTCCGCCAGCTGAGCTACACCAGCATGATCGATAGCATGAAGGATCTGCACTGGGATATTCGCCCCAGCCCGCAGTTTGGTACCGTCGAGGTGCGGGTGATGGACACCCCCTTGACCCTTGCCCAGGCGATCCACATCGCCGGCTTTATTCAGACCCTGGCCTGCTGGCTGTTGACGGAGCGTCCTTTTAAGCACCAGCCTGATGATTATCTGCTGTACCCCTTTAACCGCTATCAGGCCTGCCGCTACGGGCTGGACGGGACCCTCACCGACGTGCGCAGCGGAGAGCAGCGCAGCATCCGCCAGGAGATCCTGCAGCTCGCCGACCGGCTGGCCCCTTTCGCCCATCAGCTGAAGGCGACGGCAGCGCTGGAGGCGGTGGTTCGCCAGGCGAAATCGCCGCACAGCGAGGCGCAGCAGATGCGCGACTTTATCGCCAACGGCGGTTCGCTTTCCGGGCTGGTGCAAAAACACTGTGAGATTTGGGCGGCATAAGGCAGCGAGGCGGGTATACTCGGCGCAGACTATAGAAAGGACTGCCCATGTTATTACGTTGCCTGCTCCCTCTGGCGCTGCTGCCCCTGGCCGCCGTCGCCAGCGCCGCCTGTACCCTCACCGACCCGACGCTGACCCTGCAGAGCTATCGGGTGGATGCGCAGAAAGAGCGCATTGCGATGTACTGGCAGGATCGGCACGGCAAAGCCTGGGGTTCCCTGCGTTCGCTGCTGGCGGGTATCGATGGCGACGGCCGGGTGCAGATGGCGATGAACGGCGGCATTTACGATAAGGCCTACGCGCCGCTGGGGCTGTATATCGAAGACGGCAAACGGCTGACGCCGGTCAACCGCTCCGCCGGCGGCGGGAACTTCTTTATCCGCCCCGGCGGCGTATTCCTGGTGGAAAACGGCCGGGCGAAAATCGTGCCGCTGCCGGCGTACAAACCCTCTCCCGCCATCCGCTATGCGGTGCAGTCCGGCCCGATGCTGATTGAAAATGGCGTCATCAACTGGCGACTGAAGCCCTCCGCCAGTTCGCGCAAGCTGCGCAACGGGGTTGGTATCGATAAGCAGGGCCGGGTGGTGTTTATGCTCAGCGATCGCGAGACCAACTTTTACGATTTTGCCTGCTATGCGCAGTCAAAGCTTGGCGTGCGGCAGATGCTTTATCTCGACGGCACCCTGTCGAAGATGTACCGCAAAGGCGGCAGCGTGCCGTGGCAGTATCATCCGTTCGTGACCATGATAACGGTGGAGAGAAAATAGCGGGCGCATTTGGGGGCGGCCATTCCAGCCAGGAGAGTGAATAAATTAACGACAGGCCGGGCAAGGTATTGCCGCCGTGCCCGATGTCCTTGCCCGGTGGCGCTGCGCTTACCGGGCCTACAGAGTCTGTTCGCTATGGTGTGGCTCCTGAAATCTACGGGCGTGCAGCAGGGCTGATTCCCGCTGAAATCGGCGAACCGAAGGTCGGCAGATAAGGCGGGGCTCACGCCCAAACGCAACGTGAACGCAAAACCCACCCTCACCCTACCCCTCTCCCAAAGGGAGAGGGGACCGCCCGGTAGTCGTTGCAGCCTGGAGTATCCCCGTTACCGACCGGTAGCGCCGCGCTTACCCCCGCCGATGCGCCCACTCGCGCATACGTTGAAACAGTACATACAGCGACGGGATAAACAGGATGCCAACCATCGTCGCCACCAGCATCCCGCTGAATACCGTGGTGCCGATGATCCGCCGGCTCTGCGCCCCGGCGCCGGTGGCGAGCATCATCGGCATGATGCCGATAATAAACGACACCGCGGTCATCATTACCGCGCGGAAGCGGCGGGTAGCCCCCTCGCGCGCAGCGTCGACTATCGACAGCCCCTCCTCGCGCCGGCTGCGGGCGAACTCAACGATCAGAATCGCATTCTTCGCCGCCAGGGCGATCAGCAGCACCAGCCCTATCTGAACATACACATCGTTGGCATAGCCCGCGGTCCACAGCCAGAGCAGCGCTCCGCCGATGGCGAACAGCACCGAGAGCATGACGCTCGCCGGCAGCGTCCAGCTCTCATACTGCGCCACCAGGAACAGCCACGCCATCGCCACCGCCGCCAGCACGATCCACACCGCCTGATTGCCGGTCTGCTGCTCCTGCCAGGAGATCCCGCTCCAGGCATAGTCATATCCCGGCGGCAGATGGGCCTGCAAAATCTGCTCCATGGCCGCCATCGCCGTGCGGCTGCTGACCCCCTCGGCCGCTGAACCGCTCACCGACACGGACGGGAATTGATTGTACTGCTGAATAAACGGCGCCCCCACCGTCGGCGTAATGGTGACCAGATTGCTCAGCCGCACCCGCTCGCCGTCGCGGCTGCGGACGTACAGCTCGCTAATCTGCTCAGCCCGCTCACGCCACTGCATCTCATTTTGCATCACCACATGATAGACACGATTGTTACGGCTGAAATCGCCGGCGCGCGTGCCGCCGAACGCCGTCTGCAGGCTGCTGAAGATCTGCGCCACCGGCACATCCAGCAGCGCCGCCCGGTCGCGGTCGACCGTCAGGGTCAGCTGCGGCACGTTGCTGCTCCAGGTGGTAAACACCCGGCTCAGCTGCGGATGCTGGTTCGCCAGTTGGAGGATCTCCCGCGTCACCTGCTCCAGCTCCGCCGACGACTGACCGGCCTGCGCCAGGATGCGCAGATCAAACCCCGAGGCATTGCCCAGGCCCGGCAGGGTCGGCGGCGCGAAGGTCATGATCGTCGCCTCGGGTAGCGACAGCAGCTGGCGCTGAATATCCGCCATCACCGCATCCAGCGGCGGCCGCTGATGCCAGTCCTTGAGCATTACCGAGATAAACCCGCCGTTAGAGGCGCTGGTGCCGTTGAGAATGTTGAACCCGGACACCTGAATCACATCCTCCACCGCCGGGTTAGCCATCAGCAGTTTACGCGCCTGGGCCATCACCGCTTCGGTACGCTCCAGCGACGCCGCCTCCGGCAGCTGCACGCTGGCAAACAGGTAACCCTGATCTTCCTGCGGCAGGAAGCCTTTCGGCATCGAGGTGAAGCTGAACGCCACCAGCGCGCCTGCCGCCACCGTCGCCGCCAGCGCCAGCCAGGGACGGCGGTTCATCCAGCCTACCAGCCGGCCATAGCCGTCGCGGGTGCCGTCGAGAAGACGGTTAAACGCCCGCCACACCGCCGCTGGCCGGGCAGGACGCGGGCGCAGCAGCAGCGCGCAGAGGGCCGGGGTCAGGGTTAGCGCCACCAGGCTCGACAGGGCCATCGCGGTGGAGAGCGTCACGGCAAACTGCCGGTACAGCTCGCCGACGATCCCCGGGAGCAGCGCCACCGGCACAAACACCGCCAGCAGCACCAGGGTCGTGGCGATCACCGGCCCGGCGATCTGCCGCAGCGCCTGGGCGGTGGCCTGCAGGCGATCCAGCCCTTCCGCCATTTTGGTTTCCACATTCTCCACCACCACAATGGCGTCATCCACCACCATCGTCAGGGCGAGAATGATCGCGAACAGGCTGAGGGTGTTGGCGCTGTAGCCCAGCAGATAGAGCACCGCAAAGGTGCCGATCAGTGACACCGGGATCGCCAGCACTACGATCAGCGTCGCCCGCCAGCTCTGCAAAAACAGCGACACCACCACGACCACCGCCAGCAGGGTCAGCGCCAGCGAGACGCCGATCTCTTTGATCGTCGCCGCCACAAAGCGGGTGGTATCGAACTTCACCTCCCAGGTGAGATCCGCCGGAAAGCGAGTGTGCAGGCGGTTAAGCTCCGCACGCACTGCGCTGGCGACCTGCAGGGCGTTGGCGGTGGGCGTCGGATAGATCCCCAGATAGGCCGACGCTTTACCGTTCAGCTGGGCGCCGGAGCTGTAGCTGCGGGCGCCCAGCTCAATGGTCGCCACGTCGGCGAGGCGCACCAGCTGCCCCTGCGCGCCGCGGCGGAGGATAATCTCGCCAAAGCTGGCCGCCTCGTTCAGACGCCCCAGCCCGTTGATGGTCAGCGTCTGCTGCTGGCCGTTAAATACCGGCGGGGTGCCCACCTGCCCCGCCGCGCCCTGCACATTTTGCTCGCGCAGCGCCTGGGCGACATCATCCGTGGTGATGTTGAGCGCGTTCATGCGGTCCGGGCGCAGCCAGATACGCATGCTGTAATCCCGGGCGCCAAACATCTGCACCTCGCCGACGCCGGGCAGGCGGGCCAGCGCCTCGCGCACCTGGGTGCTGGCGTAGTTGCTGACAAACAGCGGCGTCAGTGTGCCCAGCGGCGAGTAGAGGCTTACCCCCATAAGCAGATTGCTGGCGCGCTTGCGCACCTGGACGCCATTCTGCTGCACCTCCGCCGGGAGCTGCGCCAGCGCCTGCGCCACCCGGTTTTGCACGTCGATCGCCGCCAGGTCGGCATCGGTGCCCGCCGCGAAGGTTATGCTCAGGCGGTACGTCCCCTCATCCGAGCTGGTGGACTCCATATACAGCATATGATCGACGCCGTTGAGCTGGGTCTCCAGCGGGGCGGCGATGGCTTCCGCCACGTCTGACGCGCTGGCGCCCGGCCAGCTGGCGCTGACGTTCACCACCGGGGGGGTGATCGCCGGGTACTGCTCCACCGGGATCAGCTTCAGCGACACCGCGCCGACAAAGGTCAGCAGCAGCGCGATCACCATGGCAAATCGCGGACGACGGATAAAAAAGGTCAGCATCCCTTCTCCTTAGCTAGTTCAGCACCTGCACCGCGGCGCCTTCGCGCAACCGCTGCGCGCCGTCGGTGATCACCTGCTCGCCCGCCTGCAGCCCTTTCTCGACCGCAAACTGCTGCCCCTGCTGCCCCGCGAGGGTCAGACGACGCTGCCCGGCGGTGTGGTCCGGCTTCAGCACCCAGCTGAAAAAGCCCTGCGGATCCTGCTGCACGGCGGCGGCCGGGACCATCACTCGCGACGGCAGTTCCTGCGGACGGAACAGGATCGTCACGCTGCCGCCCGGCAGCAGACGGTGCTGCGGATTGGCAAACTCGGCCCGCACCGCTACGCTGCCGGTGCGGGCGTCGATCCGGTTATCGATAGAGGTCAACACCCCGTCGCGCCGTTTACCATCAACCTCAATCTGCGCCAGCCACGCCTGCTTCAGAGCGTGGATATCGGCGTGCTGGCCGGTTTTGCTGAAAAACGCGGCTTCGTCGAGGGCGAACGAGACCCGCACCGGATCCAACTGCACAATGTCCACCAGCACGCCGCTGGACGAATTGACCAGCGTCCCGACGTGAAAGGCGCTATGGCCCACGCGACCGGTCACCGGCGCCGCAATCTGAGTGTAGCTGAGCACAATCTGCTGGGCCTCGACGCGGGCTTTGGCCTGCTGTACGGCAGCGGCGGCGACGTCGCGCTGCATCCGGGCCGTATCGACGTCGTTGCGGCTGATGGAGTGATTGTTGATAAGCCGCTCGTAGCGAGTGAGCAACTGCTGCGACTGACGTAATGAGGCTTCGGCGCTTTTCAGCTCGGCCTGCGCCAGAGCCAGCGCCGCGCGGGGCTGCGCGTCGTCGAGGGTAAACAGCAGGTCGCCTTCGGTAACATACTGCCCGTCCTGGAAGTGGCGCTGAACAATCACCCCTTCGGTGCGCGCACGAATGTCGACGGCGCGGATCGCCTCGACCCGCCCGGGGATAGCGCGTTCTTCAGCATGAGGAGCCAGTTCAACCGTGGCGACGCGGACCGGCACCGCCGGCGCGGCGGTCGCCGTCAGGGCACCGCCGACCAGACCGCAGGCCAGCAGAGCAAAGCGGAAGGTTTTAATCATAGAGGATCCTTGCGACAGTAACGCGCGCCTGCAGCGAGGCGCGCGAGATTGTTCAGGCCGTTTTGCGGAACCGGCGCGTCAGACGCTTCTCGATTTCCACCACCAGGAACATGGCGACGCCGATGACCAGAGTGACAAACCAGTAGCGCAGCGGCAGCGCTTCCGTACCAAACATGCTCTGCATCAGCGGGACATAGATAATGACCAGCTGCATCAGCAGCAGGACGCCGGTCACCAGCCAGATGCCTTTGTTGCGCAGCAGACCCATGCTCAGGGAGAAGCTGTCGCTGCTGCGGCAGTTGATCATGTAGACCCACTGCGCCGTCACCAGCATCTGCAGCAGCACGGTGCGGATAAACTCCGGACTGTGGCCGCGCGGCGCCAGCCAGGCCTCAAGGATAAAGGCGGCAATCGCGATCATCGACCCGACGAAAGCCACTCGCCACACGGCGAAACCATCCATCACATGCTGGCCGGTTTTACGCGGCGGACGGTTCATCACGTTGCGCTCTGCGGCCTCAAAGGCCAGGCCGAAGGAGAGCGTCGCCGACGTCGCCATGTTCATCCACAGGATCAGCACCGGGGTCAGCGGAATAATGTTCCCCGCCAGCAGGGCGATGATGATCAGCAGCCCCTGCGCCAGGTTGGTCGGCATGATGAAGAGGATGGTCTTCTTCAGGTTGTCATAGACCCGACGGCCCTCTTTTACCGAGCTGGCGATGGTCGCGAAGTTATCATCGGTCAACACCATGTCGGCCGCCTCTTTGGTGACTTCGGTGCCTTTGATACCCATGGCGATACCCACGTCGGCCTGGCGCAGCGCCGGCGCGTCGTTGACGCCGTCGCCGGTCATGCCGACCACTTCGCCGTTATCCTGCAGGGCTTTAACCAGGCGCAGCTTATGCTCCGGGCTGGTACGGGCAAAGATGTCGTACTCCACCGCCGCCTTCGCCAGCGCCGCATCGTCCATGTGCTCCAGCTGGTAGCCGGTCATGGCCTGGCTGCTGTTGGTGATCCCCAGCATCTGGCCGATGCTCATCGCCGTCTGCGGGTGGTCGCCGGTGATCATTTTCACGCGGATGCCGGCGGTCTGGCAGGCGTGGATGGCGTCAATGGCTTCCGGACGCGGGGGATCCATCATCCCGGCGATGCCGAGGAAAATCAGTCCCTCCTGCAGGTCCTCATGGTTGAGGGTGGTGGCATCAAGGCTGGCCGGCTTACAGGCCGCCGCCACCATCCGCAGTCCCTGACGGGCGAAGCGCGCCATCTCCTCTTCCCAGTACTGCGCCTCGAACGGCACCGCGCCGTGGCGGCTCATCTGCTCGCGGCACATGGCGAAGATAACGTCCGGCGCACCGGTGATCAGCACCCGGGCATTGCCATGGATGTGCTGCAGGGTCGACATATATTTGTACTGCGAGTCAAAGGGGATCTTGGCCACCAGACGGGCCTCCACCGCCGGGAGCTGCGCCTTCGCCGCCAGCACTTTAAGCGCCCCTTCGGTCGGCCCGCCGGTGATCCCCCACAGACCGCGCTCATCCTGGGTAAGCTGGCTGTCGTTACACAGGTCGATGGTGCGCAGCCAGGTCTCCAGCACGGTGCCGGGCTGAACCTGCACGGGCTCATCGCTCCCCTCGAGGAAGATCCGCCCCTGCGGCTCGTAGCTGTCGCCTTCCACCCGATAGCAGCAGTCGGCGGTGATGATCGCTTTGACGGTCATTTCGTTCATCGTCAGGGTGCCGGTTTTATCCGAGCAGACCACGGTCATGGCGCCGAGGGTTTCCACGGTCGGCAGCTTACGAATAATCGCCCGCTTGCGCGCCATCGTCTGCACGCCGAGCGACAGAATAATCGAGATGATCGCCGGCAGTCCTTCCGGTACCGCGGCTACCGCCAGGCTAATCAGCGACAGCAGCAGCTCGCCCATCGGGATATCCCGCAGCGCGAGGCTGAAGATAAACAGCGCCACCATCATGGCGAGAATAATGGCGAAAATCGCTTTGCCGAGCTTATCCATCTGCACCAGCAGCGGGGTACGGTGCTTCTCAATACCCGCCATCATCTGGTTGATATGGCCGAGTTCGGTCTGCGCGCCGGTGGCGGTCACCACGCCGACGCCGCCGCCGGCGCTGACGGTGGTCCCGGAAAAGACCATGTTCACCCGGTCGCCCAGCGGCAGATCGCCCTCCAGCGCGTCGGTGATTTTATCCACCACCGTCGACTCGCCGGTGAGGATCGCCTCTTCCACCCGCAGGTTGTGGGTTTCAATCAGGCGCATATCCGCCGGCACGCGGTCGCCGGCGCGCAGGATAACGATATCCCCCGGAACCAGGTCGCGCGTCGGGATAGTCTCATGCTTGCCGTTACGCTGGACGCGGGCATCGCTGGAGAGCATGTTGCGGATCCCCTGCAGCGATTTTTCGGCGTTGCTCTCCTGGATATGGCCGATCAGGGCGTTAATCACCGTCACGCCGAGGATCACCAGGGTATCGACCCAGTGACCCATGATGGCGGTCAGCGCCGCGGCGGCCAGCAGCACGTAAATCAGTACGTCGTTAAAGTGGGCGAGAAAGCGCAGCCAGCCCGGTTTGCCTTTCTTTTCCGGCAGCGCGTTCGGCCCACAGGTATTCAGGCGCTCGGCGGCGTCTGCGGAACTTAACCCAGCGGCCTGGCTTTTGGTCTGCGCCAGCACTGCGTCAACGGTCTGCTGCCAGACCTGCCGTGGCGCGGTGTCGCCCGAGGGCGTCGTAAACTTTGGGTTATTCATCTTGGTCAATTTACATTTTCCTTATAAATTCCGTGAGTCGGAAAGCCTGAAATCATTCCTGGCCAATGAAGTAAAAGAGGGCAAAAATGCCGATAAAAATGTGAACCAATACAAGTCTAAATTTTTCGCAAAATAAAAATTTTGTGATAAGTTAATTCCACAAACCAACTATTACAGAATATTAATAAACCAAAACTAAACGAGGTAAAATATGTTTGGAATCTACCGCGGGCGCCGTCTGGCGCTGTACATTGCGCTAGCCATCATCATTGCTACGCTGGTGGGATATAGCACTTACAGTTTTGTAAAAGCGCTGGCATAATAATGACGTTAATTTACATCCGGCTGCAATTAACTTAATTACAAATTATTTCAGATTAATTAACATGAGAGCGAAAGGCAGGCGATAATATTTAAAATAGTCGTGTTATAGCGAGTAAAAAAACAAAGCATATTGCGTTAAGCATTATTTTACCGGACAATATGTTTTTTAACTGATGATTAACATGACATGAAACATCCACTGGAAACGCTGCTCTCCGCCGCCGGGATCTTACTGCTGGCCCTGCTCTCCTGTCTGCTGTTGCCCGCGCCTTCGCTGGGCCTGACGCTGGCGCAAAAGCTGGTTGAGACATTCCATATGATGGATCTCAACCAGCTCTATACGGTGCTGTTTTGTCTGTGGTTCTTAGCGCTGGGCGCCATTGAGTATCTGGTGCTGCGCTGGGTGTGGCGTCGCTGGTTTTCCCTCGAGCGGTAAACCAGGAGAGGCGCGCCTCAGTGGGCGCGACTGTGGTTCTCTTTGCGGTAGGCGCCCGGCGGCTGATTGAAGGTCCGGGTAAAGACGCGGGTAAAAGTCTGTTGCGAATCAAAGCCATACTTGAGGCAGATATCGTAGACCCGCTGATCGGTGTCGCGCAGATCGCGGGCGGCCAGCAGCAGCTTCCTTTCGCGAATATAGCGCCCCAGGCTCTCCCCTTTGTACTGTAAAAACAGCCGTTGCAGATGCCATTTCGAATACCCGGCATGGCGAGCGATATCATCAATACGCAGCGGTTGATGCAGGTTATCATCAATCCACTCGACGATAGTATCAATCACCTGAGCGGAAATCGTCATATGCTCTCTCCTCTGATACTGCACTGGCGCTTAGCGCCACCAGGCGTTAAATGATTGCGTCTTATCGGCGACCCACACCGGCTCGCCCTGCACAGGCGTCAGCAGACGCCAGGCCCTTCCTTCGCTGGCAGCCGCCAGCCGTTGATACGGTTCATCCCAGCTGTGTTTCGCCAAAACGAATCGTCCTGCATGCCCAGGCAGCACCGCGCGAGCGCGCAGGTCGTCGGCAGCCTGAGCCGTTTCATCCGGCATCATGTGGATATATTTCCAGTCCTGGTCATACTGCCCGTTCTCCATGATCGCCAGATCGACCGGACCGAACTCATCGCCTATCGCTTTAAAGTGCGGCCCATACCCGCTGTCGCCACTGTAATAAATCTTTTGCTGCCGGGTAACGAACAGAAAACTGGCCCACAGCGTCTGGTTACGCTTCAGCCCACGGCCGGAAAAGTGCCGCGCCGGCAGCACGTGGACGGTGAGCTCGTCGCTGGCCGGTACCGCCTGCTGCCAGTCCGCTTCGGTAATCAGCGCTCCGTCCATTCCCCAGTAGCGCAGATGCGATCCGACCCCCAGCGGCGTAATGACCCGCTTAATTTTCGGCAGTAAGGCGCGAATGGTGGCGTAATCCAGATGGTCGTAGTGATCGTGGGAGATGATCAGCAGATCGATCTCCGGCATCCCTTCCGCCCGCCACGGATAGTCGCCGGGGAAGGCTTTATTGATAAAAGAGAACGGCGCCGCGTAATCGCTGAACACCGGGTCGATCAGGATGCGTTTTCCCGCCAGCTGCAGGTACCAGGAGGAGTGGCCGAGCCAGACCATCACGTCCTGCCCGAGGGGCAGCGTCGCCAGATCGGTCTTCACCAGCGGCAGCGGTTGCGCGGGACGGGCGTTTTCCCGTTTGGTCATCAGGAAATCCCACCACGCCGCCAGCATATTTTTCTGCCCGGTGAACCCTGGCGTGGGCAACTGGTTATGGAACTGGCCGTCCCGGTAGTGGGGAGACGCTTCCACCTGGCTAAGCTGTGCCCCTGCGGCGCCTTACCAAAACCGGCATTAAGAACAAACGGCAATGTCGTTGCTGCTGCGAGTAACATGATGGCGACCACGCTGAAAGTGACACGGTTCATATCCTGACCAGACAAAAGCCCCATCCCGGAGGCTTTATGATATAACTTGATTATGAGTGAGTACGCACTCATTATTAGGAAAGCGATGAAAGTCGTCAAGACGATTTTCAATTTTTGCGTTCCGCCGTTGCAGCGACCTGGTCAGACGTGCCAAGATCGGCGGTTTGTTTAAACCTGCGTGAGGAAAAAAGTAGTGGCTCGTCCAAAGAGTGAAGATAAAAAGCAAGCGTTACTGGAAGCTGCCACCGCGGCTTTCGCCCAGTCCGGCATAGCCGCCTCGACGTCGGCCATCGCCCGCAGCGCCGGTGTGGCCGAGGGAACGCTGTTTCGCTATTTCGCCACCAAGGATGAGTTGCTCAACGAGCTGTACCTCGCGATTAAGCTGCGCCTGGTGCGCACAATGATCGCCGGGCTGGATCCGGACGAGAAGCGCCCGAAAGAGAACGCGCGCAATATCTGGAACAGCTATATCGACTGGGGCGTGCGCAACCCGATGGAGCACAAAGCGATCCGCCGGATGGCGCTCAGCGAGCGCATCACCGACGAAACCCGCCGCCAGGTAAAAGAGAGCTTTCCGGAGCTCAACGAAATGTGCCAGCTGTCGGTGAAAGAGATATTCCTCAGCGAGGCGTACCGCGCCTTTGGCGACGCCCTGTTTCTGTCGCTGGCGGAAACCACCATCGAATTCGCCAGCCACGATCCGCAGCGCGCCCGGGAGATTATCGCCCTCGGCTTTGAAGCCATGTGGCACGCCCTGCATGAGGCGGACGCCTAATGACGCCGGAAACACTGCATCCCTGCGCTCACCGTATCGCCCTGACCTACCCGTTTACCGAACACTGCTGGCCCTTTGGGCCAGAGTACGACGTGTTTAAGGTCGACGGCCGCATCTTTATGATCACCATGACTATTCGCGGGCGGGCGCTGGTCAATCTCAAGGCCGAGCCGCAGAAGTCGCTGCTGAATCAGCAAATTTATCGCAGTATCGAACCCGGCTACCATATGAACAAGAAACACTGGATCACGGTGGTGCCAGGAGAGGATATCAGCGAGGATCTGCTGGCCGAGCTGATTGACGATTCGTGGCATCAGGTGGTGAACAAGCTGAGTAAAAAGGCGCAGCAGCGCCTGCGTCCGCGCTGATTTTCAGCCAAATGCGATAAGTGTTATCGCATTTTTCACCCTTATCATTTTGCGATCTTCGCTGTACTCTTCCTCTCCTGAACGCACCGGTAAGGTGCTGTAAACTGTGAGGAAGAGTTATGGATATCGTATCGGTCGCTTTGAAGCGCTATTCCACCAAGGCCTTTGACGCCACGAAAAAGCTGACTGCCGGGGAAGCGGAACAGCTGAAAACGCTGCTGCAGTACAGCCCGTCTAGCACCAACTCCCAGCCGTGGCACTTTATTGTCGCCAGCACCGATGAAGGGAAAGCTCGCGTGGCGAAAGCCGCCAGCGGCACCTACGTGTTCAACGAACGTAAAATTCTCGACGCCTCGCACGTGGTGGTGTTCTGCGCGAAAACCGCGATGGACGACGCCTGGCTGCAGCGCGTGGTGGATCAGGAAGAGGCCGATGGCCGTTTCGCCACCCCGGACGCAAAAGCCGCTAACCACAAGGGTCGCACCTTCTTTGCCGATATGCACCGCAAAGAGCTGAAAGATGACGATCAGTGGATGGCGAAACAGGTGTATCTCAACGTCGGCAATTTCCTGCTGGGCGTAGCGGCGATGGGTCTCGACGCCGTGCCGATTGAAGGGGTCGATTTTGCGATCCTCGATGAGGAATTTGACCTGAAAGCCCAGGGCTACACCAGCCTGGTGGTGGTCCCGGTCGGCCACCATAGCGTGGAGGATTTCAACGCTACCCTGCCGAAGTCGCGTCTGCCGCAGTCGACGACCATTACCGAGATTTAATTCCCTTCTGCCGGGAACGCCCGGGCCATGGCGCAGCAGCGTCTCGCCCGGGACTTTCTTCACCCACTCTTTCCCCCTCTTTTCTGCCGTTTGTGCCAAGTTTCTGGCGCTCATAATCCCGCTTGTGCCAGGAATAACGACTTTAGTGTGAACCAGACGATTTAATTAATTGATAAATAATACTTTTCATTTCTGGCACGCCCTTTGCTCTTAACAGATACCGCTATCTGGATGAAGGAGAAACCGGGTGAAACATATCTATGTGGCCAGCCACGGCCATTTTGCTCGCGGACTGGTGAACAGTTTGTCGCTGCTGATTGGCGACGAACACGGCGTTATCCCGGTCTGCGCCTATGACGAAGATATCGTGACCACCGAACAGCTGGAGCAAACCCTGGAGCATCTCATCGTCCAGGCGAATGGTGATGAAGTGGTGATCTTCACCGACCTGCTTGGCGGCAGTATCAACAATAGCGCCGTGAGCGTCTTGATGCGACATCGCAACGTTTTCGTGGTCGCCGGCATCAATCTGACTCTGCTGCTGGAGTTTCTGCTGTGCGAAGAAGCCACTACCGAGGCCGCGATTATCTACGCCACCAGCGCGGCGCGTGAATCCATTGTTTTCATCAATCCTCTAATAACACAACCATCCTCTGACCCACAGGGAGAATCTCATGATTAAACTCGTGCGCATTGATTATCGGCTGCTGCACGGCCAGGTGGTTTTTGCCTGGACCCGAGCGCTGGATATCGACCATATCATCGTCGCCAACGCCAAAGCCGCGGCGGATGCCTTCATTACGATGTCGCTTAACCTGGCAAAGCCAGCGGGCGTCACGCTGGACATCGCCACCGTTGAACAGGCGGCGGAAAAGCTTAACAGCGGCAAGTTGGATCATAAAAAAGTCATGGTGGTCCTTGGCAATACTGCGGAAACCCTCGCGCTAGTGGAAAAAGTCCCGGGAATTAGCGCAATTAATTACGGCGGTCTGCCACAGAAGGAAGGGGCAAGACAATTCGGCAAGGCCATCTATCTGACCGAAGAGGAAATCGCCCATAGCAGAGCGCTAAAAGAAAAAGGTATTCGGCTGGAGATGCGTCAGGTACCCGCCCACTCGGCTGAACTCCTTAACGACCAACTTTAACTTCGGAGGTCACTATGTTGCTCACCGCAACGTTACTCGGACTGATCGCTGCCCTGGGGATACTTGATGGCCGCCTGCTTGGGGTATCAATGATCGATCGACCGCTGGTGATGTGCGCCCTCACCGGTCTGGTCTGCGGTAATTTACATGAGGGGATTCTGATTGGCGCTACGCTGGAGCTTATTTTCCTCGGCAACGTCGCCATCGGCGCCGCGCACCCGCCAGATATCGTGACCGGCTCCGTATTGGCCACCGCGTTTTCGATCATGTCCGGTCGTGGTCCAGAGGCTGCGCTCACCATCGCCATCCCTGTCTCAATGCTGGCGCAGACGCTGGGAATCCTGGTGCGCGTGGTGAACGCCCGCTTTGGTCATCTGGCGGACCGCTATGCGGCACAGGGTAATACCCGAATGGTCGGCCTGATGCACCTCGCCGGTCCGACGCTACTCTATTTTTTAAACGGATTTCTACCGGTATTTTTTGCCATTCTGCTTGGTTCTTCGGCGGTAAGCTGGTTCCTGGAGGCCATTCCGCCGGTGATAACCAATGGATTGATCGTCGCCAGTAAGATCCTGCCAGCGCTCGGCTTCGCCCTGCTGATCAGCATGATGCTCAGCAGCAAACTGATGCCGTACCTCGGTCTGGGATTTCTGATAGCGGCATATACCAAACTGGATATCATCGCCATCGCGCTGTTCGCTGTGGTGTTGGCATTTATCATCAGCCAGTTCCTTAATCTTAAGCAGCAGGAGAGCTAATCATGAGCGAAATGACGCAAACTGTGACTGGCGCTACCCAGCCGCAAAGCGATGATGCAAGCCGCATCACCGCCCGCGATTTACGCAGCGTGTTCTGGCGCTCCTTTACGCTACAGGGCTCCTGGAACTACGAGCGCCAGCAGCATATGGGCTATGCCTTCGCAATGTCGCCAGCCCTGAAGCGCATCTATCAGGACCCAACGGAGCTGGGGCGCGCCCTGCAGCGTCATCTGGTGCTGTTTAACACCACGCCCCATCTCTCGACCTTTATCTTCGGCCTGTCGATTGCCATGGAAGAAGAGAACCAGCGTAACCCCGAATTTAATGAGGAGTCGATAAACGCGATTAAAACCAGCCTGATGGGGCCGCTGGCGGGCATCGGCGACTCCATATTCTGGGGATCATTAAAGGTTATCGCCGCCGGGATGGGTATCTATTTCGCCCAGCAGGGCAGCCTGCTGGGACCGATACTGGCGCTGTTAGTTTATAACCTGCCGCATCTTTTGTGCCGCTGGTATGGCCTGAAGCTCGGCTACCGGGCGGGTACGACCTGGCTGATGAGAATTTACCAAAGCGGCCTTATGGACCGGGTGACCTATATCGCATCAATTGTTGGCCTCATGGTCGTCGGCGCGATGACCGCCAGCATGATAGATATCACCACCCCGCTCAGCTTTACCGCCGGGCAGACCACCATGAAGGCGCAGGAGTTTATTGACAAAATACTTCCTTCGCTGCTGCCGCTGCTTTTCACCCTTGGGATGTACAAGTTGATCCGCAAGGGAGTCAATATTAACTGGATCCTGCTAGGAACCGTCGCGTTTGGCATGGCGGCCAGCGCGCTAGGCCTGCTTTAAGAAGAGGAATATCACCTATGCACGTAGAAGACTATATGAATGAAACACCCGCCTGTCTGCTCGCTATGCTGACGCAGACGCGGGAAGATCTCTGGCAGGCGGCAAAAGCGCTAACGGAGCGCGGCGTCACGCGTATTATCCTGACCGGCTCCGGTACCTCTTATCACGGCGCGCTGACCGCCCGCTCGTTTATGCAGCAGTGGTGCGGGCTACCCGTTGATGTCTACTGGCCTTTTCTGCTGGATGATTCGGCGCTGACCCTCAGCGACAAAGCGCTGGTCATCGGTATTTCTCAGGGAGGCGGCAGCCTCTCTACCCTCGCCGCAATGGAACGCGCCCGGGCAGCCGGGCATCTTACCGCTTCCATGGCCGGGGAAGCGCCAGCCGTTATCGACCGGGCGGCAGATTTGGTCTTAACAGTACCCTGTGGAGAAGAGCGGGCTGGCGCCAAAACCAAAGGGTATCACTGCACCATACTTAATCTGATGCTGCTAACGCTTGCTGTCGCCAGTCGCCAGCGGCGCCTGAGCGATGAGGAGCGCAAGGCGCTACTCGTCCGCATGGATACCACGTTTAATCATTTGCCGACGCTCATTGAGGCCTCGCAGGCGTGGGTTCTCAATCATGCCCGACCGCTTATCGACAGCGCGGACATTCGCCTGACCGGTCCGGCAAGGCTGTTTGGCACCGTTCAGGAAGGTGCGCTAAAGATGCTTGAAACGCTACGCTGTCCGGTTGCCGGTTACGAATTTGAGGAGTTCATCCACGGGATCTATAACGCCTTCGACGAGCGCTCTACCCTGATCATGCTCGATCCGTTTCCCGATGAGCGTCAGGATCGCCTGGCGGAAATACTTGGCGGCTGGACTCAGCATATTTATCGCATTGGTCCACAAGTCGAAAATAACGGCAAAAATATGCCCTTCGCATTTATTAACGATCCCGACTTTGCGGTCTTTGAATATATTATTCCGTTACAAATGGTTTGTGCCCGACTGCCGCCAGTGAAGGGCATCGATCCCGCAATACCGAAGGATCCGCATTTCCACCAGAAAATGAAAAGTAAACAACTCAATTAATTGACGCATAGTAAAAGTTATCCGCGTTTCAGCGGAGGACCCGTTACATCCCAAGGAGACCAATATGTCTATAGCTCATCAAAACGCACATACTATTATTCGCGATATTTTATCTAAGCAGCACATTGAGCGCGTATGGTTTGTTGGCTGCGGTGGTTCATTAACCGGTTTCTGGCCGGGGAAATATTTTCTCGATTGTGAAGCTAAAAAGCTGGCCGTCGGCTATGTTACCAGTAATGAATTTGTCCATGCGACGCCGAACGCGTTAGGTAAAAACAGCGTAGTGATCCTCGCCTCGCAGCAGGGCAACACCGCTGAAACGGTGGAAGCCGCCCGCATCGCGCGTCAGAAAGGCGCCGCCACTATTGGACTGGTATATACCCCCGGCACGCCGCTGTGCGAACACAGCGATTACACTATTGAATACTGCTGGGCGCGCTATCCCGAAACCGTCGATCCGACGCAGCAAAAAGCGGCATACAGCCTGTGGCTGGCGCTGGAAGTGCTTGCGCAAACTGAGGGATACGCCCATTACGATGAGATGGTCAGCGCCTTTGCCAGTTTTGAATCCGTGGTACGCGGCGCTCAGCAGCAGGTTCAGGCGGATGCGCGCCATTTTGCCGAAGCCTGGAAGACCGAAAAGGTCATCTACATGATGGGCAGCGGCCCCTCATTCGGCGCCGCGCATCAGGAATCCATCTGTATTCTGTTGGAGATGCAGTGGATTAACTCCGCCAGCATCCACAGCGGCGAGTATTTCCACGGCCCCTTTGAGATTACCGAAACGGGAACGCCGTTTATTTTATTAAAAAGCAGCGGCCGCACCCGCCCGCTGGATGATCGCGCGATCCGCTTTATCGAACGTTACCAGGGAAAACTGCAGATTATTGACGTGGAAAAGGTGGGAATCGACGCACTGCACGCCAGCGTGCGCGAATATTTCTGCGGCCTGCTGCACAACTGCGTACTGGATGTTTACAACCTGGCGCTGGCCACCGCTCGCAACCACCCGCT
Source organism: Klebsiella sp. KPN54798 (assembly GCF_021184225.1). Lineage (NCBI taxonomy): Bacteria > Pseudomonadati > Pseudomonadota > Gammaproteobacteria > Enterobacterales > Enterobacteriaceae > Klebsiella > Klebsiella sp. KPN54798. The sequence continues at coordinate 3,955,751 of NZ_CP089234.1, forward strand.
GACCACCCGCCGCTATATGTGGAAAGTCGAATATTGATTCGCTAACCGCCTGCCAGCCCCGGCGTAATTCTCCGGGGCTGCGTTGAGGATTACCAGCTAAAATCTTCAATACGTAATTCAAAAATATCGTGAATATAGCCAATTTCCGCTACCGGTAGCGCCACGTTATAGAGTATTTTCAGGCGCTGGAACGAGTGATTCACCATGGCAATAAATTCGCCATGCTGGCTGGTAAATTGCTCAAGATCTTTATAATGGCTAATTTCATTACGCATTACCAGACGCTCAATCATACAGCTGAGATGCACATATAAACTGATAATTAAGTTATTATTAAAATGAAAACCAAGCGTATTTTGCCACTCAGCGATAATGGTTTCGATATGACCCATGGTTTTTCCAGCATTCAGTATCGTCAGAGAGTTGACAACGTTATGCAGTGAAAACTCACGAACCATATTTTTATTAATCAGCGCAATTTGCTTTTCATTAAGATAGCCGCTTAAGAGCTGACTCAGATGTCGATGCCCCTGCTCGCCAAGTAGTTCCTCAATACCAACCCAGGGCACTCCGACCAGCTGCGGGTCGTGGGTACCCACGACCGCAATAACTTCATACTGGTGGAGCAACGATACCGCCGTACGACTGTTTTTTAAGCGCGTATACTCGCAGGCGATGATGTTAATATCAAAATCGTTGAGCAGGCTCTTCTCCATCAGATTTTTAAATTTAAATGCGGTACCGATACCTGTAATACAGGTCACCAGCAGCACACGCTCTTTTTTTTCTGCGGGCCAGAACACATCCCAACGCGACTGATTAAGCGGCACGATCTCTTCGGCGATTTGTTCGATGTTTTTTCCCAACGCGATCTCGCTGGCAACGTTCAGCGCCATGCGGGTCGTGACGTTATCCACCACTACCAGCGGGCCGTTAATCACCGACAAAAGCGCATCGGCAATCTCCTTGGTGTAGCCCATATCAATAAGCACCATCACACCCGCACGCGTGTCCGTATGCTGGAGATAATCAACCACGGCGCGACTGACATCGTTAAACGCCACCTCCATCGGCATATCCATGGCCTGGTAGATCTTCTCGCCAATCAGGCGGTTGGCAACGCCGGCAATGCTGCTGGCGGTCGAATAACCGTGGGCGATTATCAGCGCTTTCACTTTTCCGCCGCTGGTCGCATCGATAGCATTACTGACAATGGCGGTAATCGCCAGACGGTCAAGCGTATCGATGAGCAGATCGTATTTATTATTGACGACATCCAGTAGTTTCTCCGCGATGCGTTGCGCCAGCCCCGCCGAGGAGTCCAGCCAGCGCTGCATCACCAGACGCACGGGCTCAGCAACGCTGCGCGGCGCCAGAGGGAGGCTGGTGAGGTAGCGGCCGGTAAGATAAGCGAATTCGACATTTAGCTGAAGGTCATAATTGACAGCGATTGCTTTGCCCACATCTTCAATAAAGCGCAGCCGTTTGTCCTGCAGAGAGACCGTACTCTCCTGATTCATCAGCGCATCAAGATAGAGCGTCACGTTCTGATAAATAAGCTTTTCAAAGGTCCGCACGCTAATATTATCCTGAGCCAACTCCTCGCACAGGCTACAAATATTTTCCGTTAGCCGTTGGTATTCATGGTGACGACCAGAAAAAAGAGGCTGCGCGTCGCCATCGCGGTAAATCATAACCCGCTCGCTATTTTGCTGAAGAGTAAAAGGCGCATCCGCCAGTAATCGGTCGGGCAGCAAACCCGCTTTTATATGTAAAAGACCGCTATCACGTTCGCCAAATGTCCAGGCGCTGGCGCAAATATTGCGAATCAAATTTTCCAGCCCACCGACATTTCCTTCAAGCGTTTCACGCATTAGCTGGCTGACGATTTCGCCATCCAGCTCCAGATCGTGGTTCAAACGCTGGGCTTCACGGCGGAAAAAGTGGTGGATAAACGCCAGCCGCTCGAATTGGCCGCGTTCAGCGATCGGCAGAATTTTTACAATCACCGGAATACGGCGAATAAAGGTCGCCAGGAAGTGTTTTTCCAGATCCTCGGTTGAAGCAAAAATTAGCCGCACCGTGGCGCTGCGCTCGTCGGCGCTCTCCCCCAGCCGGCGCCAGCTACCGTTATCCATAAAATGAAACAACTTTTCCTGGCCTTCGGGCGGCAGCCGATGAACCTCATCGATAAACAACACCCCGCCGTTGCTGGTCTCGATAAGACCAGGAACGGCCTTATCGGCGCCGGTAAAGGCCCCCTTCGCATGACCAAATAACTTCGAGGTCAGTAGTTCTGGATTATTCGCGTACTCGGCGCAGTTAAATACGGTAAAAGGCGCATCGGCAGGTAAAATACCTTCATCTATTGCGTAGTGCCAGAGCTGGCGAGCTAGAAAACTTTTCCCGGTGCCAGTAGGGCCCCGCAGCAGCAGCGGCAGACCTGCGCCAGGGTAGCTGATGGCAGCCTTGCACTGGCGCAATGCTTCCTGCAGGCTGCCCTGCGCGCCAATCAGCTGCGCCAGACTATCCTGACGATCCGCGCACAGCGCCTGAATGGAGGCGTATTCGCCGTGCCGAACCGCCAGGCGGTGATGATCGCGCAGAACGGTAACGGGTAAAAACAGCACCGGGCGACCGTTCACTTTGACCACCCGCTGCTCGCGATGGAGATTATTCAGATGATGGCTGATGATGCTGCGTTTTTGCTTCAAGCTATCGGCGATGGCCATAGCGTTAAACTCGCCCAGCGCTTCCGCCGTCAGCGCTCGCCCGGCGATCCGTTGTTCTAGTTGGCGAAAAATCGACTCCTTATTCATCTCGCTCCCCTGTCAAAAGCGTAAAATTCGCTTATACGACAATTCGCGCAGGACGTCGCTGCCGCCAGCCACACTTCTTTAAAAACGCTTAATTTTTCATGGCTTAACGTTCCCCGCATGCCAGATGCGCTCGGCATAGCGGCCAATCACCGCCAGCGAGACGGCAAGGATCAGGAAAAACAGCACTTTGTGCATCCCGTTCCAGAAAAACTCAAAGAAACGGGTATAGAGATTGATCGCCAGGAAGGTTAGTCCGAAGCCGCGCAGCATTCCGTCATCGGTTTTCAGGCTGATAAAAATGCAGACGCCGGCCGCTACGGCAAACAGCAGCCCCCACGGCAGGAGTCGCGCCTGGCTCACCTGGTACCAGCTCTCTGCGTCGTAATTGCCGAAAATCGACAGGATCCACAGCGCAATAAACAGGTACGTGAGGCCCATCGCCTTGCTGACGGTAAACAGCTGCCGCTGGCGAAGCAGGGATTGCGCGCCGTAGCAGAGCGCCAGCAGCGCGCCGCCGAACAGGACGAAGCGAATCGGGTAGTTCATGCCCAGCCAGTAGGCGCCCCACCCCGAGACGTAGCCGGTTTCCGCGCCGAACCAGTTGCCCAGCGCCAGCAGAAAAAAGAGCCACACCAGCCCGGAGCGGGCAATATAGCCGATGGCACCGTAAATCACGCATCCGGCCAGAAACAGCGGTGCGATATGGCCGCTGCCGTTATCCAGCCGTTCGCCAAGCTGCCATAGCGCCACGGCGGTAAAGACGACGCCCAGAAACAAAATCGCCTCTGTGCTGTAGTGCCACTGCGTCTCCCGCCGCTGGCGGCGAAAACCCCAGCCGTAGCAGGCGACTGCCAGCAGCGCAGGCAGCAGGATCCGCATCAGCGCCGAGTGGCTGAACAGGCTCAGCAGCCACGCCACCAGCTCGCTGTCGGCGAACAGACTGCCCAGGGAAATCAGCACGCAGGCCAGCGCGGTCCAGAAGGCATAGCGGCTCAGGCGCCGCCAGTCAAAGGGGGAGACGCGCATCGTTTGCGCCAGCCGCTGGCTGTCCGAGGGGGTTAACTCCCCGCTGGCCTGCCAGGCATTCAGCGCGCGCTGAATAATGCGCTGCTCTTTTCGGGTTACGTTCATAGGCATTCCTTGAGACTGATGACAAACCTGTTTTCGCTAATATGCTCGCCTTTCTGCCGGGCAGCGGCTGTCGCCCTCCCCGGCCTACTTAACCATTTATATATCAGATTGTTACTCCTTACCGTAAGCCCGCGTAAGCGCAGCGCCGCCGAGCATGATATCAGGCACGGAGCCGCTTTATTGCCGGGTGGCGGCTGGCGCCTTACCCGGCCTACGGTCCGTATCAGCCAGCCGTTAACTTACCCACTAGTGCGACTGAAACTGCCGCTGTTGCGGCCTCAACATCGCTGAGACGTTCCCGGAAGGCCGGGGCAGCCCGCATGGATGCGGGCTGAGGGCCGTGTTTTGCAGGGACGCTGCCTCGGCCCGACCCGAAGCCTGCAGGGATAAGTCGAAGGCACCACGCAGTGGCGATGTTGCTGGCCGGAGCCCGGGGGTACAGGGGCGGCGGCGACTGGCCGCCCCTGTGCGCTCCCTGCGCCGTAAGAGACATAACGCAGAAGACTAACCGGGAGCGCAATGTGCGCTGAAGCCACAGATAACATAAAAGACTTCCCGGCAGGGCTTTGCCTTCCCCCTACTCCCGGAGGGAGAGGGAACCGTCCAGCAGCGCCGACCGGGCAATACCCGAAGATGGCATATTGCCAGCCATCTGATTCCTTGTGATTAATGTTGGTCCAGCCACGCCAGCGCCTGCTCGCCCGCCTCGTCCATCGGCAGGTAGACCAGCAGGCGTGAGCCGTTGCGCGGCGCCGAATACCAGTACATCTGCTGCAGGCTGAATCGCCCGAGCTGCGGGTGGTTAAAATGTTTAATCTGGTTTTCCACGCCGCGCACCTCGTAGCGCTGATGCCACAGCGCTTCAAACTCCGACGAGGCGGCGAAAAAGCGCGCCAGTTTGTTTTCCCACGCCGGATCGCCGCGGTGCTCGGCCATCGCGGCGCGGAAATAGGAGACGAAGGTCGGCAGCACATCGCGATTTTCGATCCGGCTGCGCCAGGTCTCATGGGTCAGATAGAGATAAATGCAGTTGCGATCTTCTTCCGGGAGGGTGGCGAAATCGATGCCCATCAGGCGGCAGAAGCTGTCGTTCCACGCCACAATATCAAAGTTCGGTTTCTGAATGCTGGCCGGCTGCGGCATCAGGCTGTCCAGCATCCGGCGGGTGCCAGGGCTGATGCCTTCGCACACCGTCACCTGGGTGGCTTCCGGCGGGGTCAGCCCGGCGAGCACGAACAGATGCCGGGTCTCCAGCGGACTGCACTGCAGGGCATTCGCCACCCCCACCAGCACCGCCTCCGACGGATTCACCTCCCGCCCCTGCTCCAGCCAGGTGTACCAGGTAACGCCGACGTCGGCGAGCATCGCCACCTCTTCCCGGCGCAGACCCGGCGTGCGCCGGCGGCCCACCCGGGGCAACCCCAGGCGCTGCGGATCGAGGCTTTCACGGCGGGCGCGCAGAAAGGCCCCCAGCTGTTTGCGTCGATCGTCCGGCACGGCGATCGTCGACTCCCGTTGCGGCATCGTGGTCATCACCCCTCCAGCATAGTAGTGCCAATACCAGTATAGACAGGAACTGGTACCCGTTTAATTTATCGGTAATGCTACGTCGGTCTGCTGAATGACGCAATGGAGAATCCCATGAATACGTCTGCTGTTTCACCCGGCCGCGCCGGTCTGTTGCTGCTGCTGAGCGGCCAGATGCTGCCGCTTATTGATACCTCGATCACCAATGTGGCGCTGGACGCCATCACCCACACCCTGGCGGCCAGCGCCACGCAGCTGGAGCTTATCGTCGCGCTGTACGGCGTCGCCTTTGCCGTCTGCCTGGCGATGGGCAGTAAGCTTGGCGATAACTATGGCCGCCGGCGCCTGTTTATGTGGGGCGTCGCCCTCTTTGGCATCGCTTCCCTGCTGTGCGGTATGGCGAACAGCATCGGCGCCCTGCTGGCGGCCCGCACCCTGCAGGGCGCCGGGGCGGCGCTGATTGTGCCGCAGATCCTCGCGACCCTGCACGTCACCCTCAAAGGCCCCGCCCACGCCCGGGCCATCAGCCTGTATGGCGGGATCGGCGGGATCGCCTTTATCGTCGGTCAGATGGGCGGCGGCTGGCTGGTGTCGGCGGACATCGCCGGGCTGGGCTGGCGCAACGCCTTTTTTATCAATGTGCCGATCTGCCTGCTGGTGCTGGCTCTGAGCCGCCGCTATGTGCCGGAAACCCGTCGCGAGACGCCGTCGCGGATTGACTGGCAGGGTACGCTGTACCTCGCGCTGATCCTCTGCTGCCTGCTGTTCCCGATGGCCCTCGGTCCGGAGCTGCACTGGCCGCTGTGGCTGCAGCTGATGCTGGTGGCGGTCCTGCCGCTGCTGTTCGCCATGCGTCAGAGCGCCCTGCGCCAGCAGCAGCGTGGCGACCATCCTCTGCTGCCGCCGCGTCTGCTGCAGTTGACCAGCATCCGCTTCGGGATGGCCATCGCCCTGCTGTTTTTCAGCGCCTGGTCCGGCTTTATGTTCTGCATGGCGCTGACCATGCAGGAGGGGCTGGGGATGGCGCCGTGGCAGTCCGGCAATAGCTTTATCGCCCTCGGCGTGGCCTATTTTATTTCGGCGCTGTATGCCCCGCGGCTTATCGCCCGCTACAGCATGGGGCGGATCCTGCTGACCGGTCTGGCGGTGCAGATCGCCGGTCTCCTGCTGCTGTGCGCCACCTTCTCCCGCTTCGGCGTCGCCACCAGCGCCCTGACGCTGGTCCCCGCCACGGCGCTGATCGGCTATGGCCAGGCGCTGATCGTCAACAGCTTTTATCGGATTGGTATGCGCGATATCAGCGCCAGCGACGCCGGGGCCGGGAGCGCAATCCTCAGCACCCTGCAGCAGGCGACCCTCGGTCTCGGACCGGCTATCCTTGGTTCGCTGTTCCTGGCGCTGGCCCGTCGCGGCGGCGGCAACTATCCGCAGGCGCTGATTGATTTTCTGCTGGTCGAGGTGGCCATGATGCTGTTGCTGGGGGCGATAGCGCTGTGGCTACGCCATCATCTCAACCGACAGCCGGCGACGGTGGCCTCGTAATACCGGCGGCGGTAATTTGCATAATAGCTATCCAGCGGTCATCATACCCGCTGGATATTCAGGAGACGTTATGCAGGAATTAATATCGCAAATTGCCGCCTTAGGAATCGAAATAACCCCCACCCGCTCGCTGATGATTATCTTCGGCATTATCTTGTTCACCGCCGTGGTCGTGCATCTGATATTGCACAAAGTGGTCCTGCGCGCATTTGAAAAACGGGCGCTGGCCAGCAGCCATCTGTGGCTGCAAATCATCACGCAGAATAAGCTCTTTCACCGACTGGCCTTTACCCTGCAGGGGATCATCGTCAACGTCCAGGCGGTGCTGTGGCTGCAAAAAGGCAGCGAGGCCGCGGAAATATTAACCACCGTGGCCCAGCTATGGGTGATGATATATGCCATGCTGTCCTTCTTCTCGCTGCTGGATGTCATTTTAAAGCTGGCGCAGAAATTTCCCGCCGCCTCACAGTTGCCGCTGAAGGGCATATTCCAGGGAATTAAGCTGGTGACGGCGATTATTATCGGTATTCTGATTATTTCGCTACTGATAGGTCAGTCACCGGCGATCCTGATTAGCGGGCTCGGCGCCATGGCCGCGGTGCTGATGCTGGTGTTTAAAGATCCGATCCTCGGTCTGGTGGCCGGTATCCAGCTCTCTGCCAACGATATGCTCAAGCTTGGCGACTGGCTGGAGATGCCGAAGTACGGCGCCGACGGCGCGGTGATCGATATCGGCCTCACCACGGTCAAGGTGCGCAACTGGGACAATACCATCACCACCATTCCGACCTGGTCGCTGGTCTCTGACTCGTTTAAAAACTGGAGCGGCATGTCGGCCTCCGGCGGCCGCCGCATCAAACGCAGCCTTAACATCGACACCACCAGCATTCATTTCCTCGATGAACAGGAGCAGCAGCGCCTGATCCGGGCGAAGTTACTTAAACCCTATATGGATTCACGCCACGAAGAGATAAGCGCCTGGAACCAGCAGTACGCCGGGGAGCAATCGATCCTCAACGAGCGGCGGATGACCAACGTCGGCACCTTCCGCGCCTATCTGCAGGAGTATTTACGCCATCATCCGCGCATCCGCCAGGATATGACCCTGATGGTGCGCCAGCTGGCGCCGGATGCCAACGGCTTGCCGATCGAGATCTACTGCTTCACCAACACCGTGGTATGGGCGGAATATGAGGGGATCCAGGCGGATATTTTCGACCATGTCTTCGCTGTGGTGGATGAGTTTGGCTTACGCATTCATCAAACGCCCACCGGCAACGATATTCGCGCGCTGACCGGCGCCTTCTCCCGCTGATCCTCAGACGCTGGCGCGGTCTATCACGCGCCAGTCCATCATCACCCGTTCGACGGCAGCGTCGGGATCGTCGATGCGTTTCATCAGTAGAGACACCGCCGTACGGCCGATCGCCCGGGAGGGCTGTTCGACGGTGGTGAGCTGCGGGGAGACCACTTCCGCCAGCTCGGTGCCATCGAAGCCGATCACCGCGATATCTTCCGGCACCCGCAGTCCGGCCTGGGCGATAGCCCGCAGCGCCCCGGCGGCGAGGGAGTCCGAAACGGCAAACACCGCATCGGGTTTCTCGTCTTGCGACAGCAGTTGCTCCATCGCCCGTTTACCGGCCGCCGCGCTAAGATCCTGCGCGTAGGTCACCTGCTGATACGCCAGACCGTGCACGTGCAGCACGCTTTTATAGCCGCGCTCGCGCAGACGGGCATAGCGATAGCTGAGGTCGTGATTAATGAGCGCGATGCGGCGGCGGCCGCTATCGGCCAACCGGGATACCGCCCCCTGAGCCGCCTCAACGTCGTTAATCCCGACGCAGGAGATGCTGCCGGTGTCGGCATACTCCGCGCACTGCACCCAGGGCGCATCGCCAATCATGGTGGTCAGTTCCGGCAGGCTGGAGAGCGCGTTCATGGTAATAATGCCGTCGACCATTTTGCCGGAGAGAAGCTGCAGGCCCGAGGTCGAGCGGGCCAGATCCGACCCGGAGTTACACAGCAGAATGCGATAGCCATTCTTCTCCGCCTCTTCTTCTATCCCCTTCACCACCTCGGCGCAAAAGGGGTTAGCGATATTGGAGACCATCACAAGGATCATATTGCTGCGGGCGGTTCGCAGCTGACGCGCCAGCAGGTTCGGCTGATAGTTGCTCTCTTTGATCGCCTGCAGCACGCGCTCACGGTTTTTGGCTTTTACCGTATCGCTGTTGTTCAGCACCCGCGACACCGTGGCCACCGAGACGCCGGCCAGACGAGCAATTTTCTGAATAGACATAAACCCTGCACTTCCTGCGATAGAGGTGGATCCTGCAGGCTATCATAAATGACCTCTGATTGGCCTGCCAGCCTGGCGCGAAAGCGTAGCTCAGCGAGACGGTGTCCCGGGAAACTATTAATAATCAGGGCTTCTCTCCCGCCCCGTTAACGCGCATCCTTTTGCCGTTTCATATTCTCATTAGCGCAGGAGGCGCAACAGACCGCCTGCGCCCCATTTTTTCTTTTATGATTAAGGATGATATCCCCATGAGGCTCTCCACCGCGGTTCTCGCCCTCAGCTGTGCCCTGGCAACGATCACCGGCTGCACCTCGTCAAAATCGTCACCGGAACGCCACGCCTACGCGTTCGTCGCCCACCGCTCCGATTTTGTCGGCGGCAACTTCACCGTCAACCGTCAGGAAAATTACCGTTTAAACCTGCCGACCTTCACGGCGATGTACGCCCGCGGGCAGCAGGATAAAGCCGCTGGCATGAGCGAAAGCGATGCCCGCCGCACCGCGGACGCCATCAAACAGCAGGCGGCGCAGGGCACCCGCACCGAGCACGCCTTCACCGGCAATGCCAGCGACAAATGGGATAATGCGATGGAAAATAAAGATGCCGTCCTGTTCGGCAACGAGCTCTCCGGTGCCTATCTCGACGGCTATCTTGGGGTGAAATAATCCTGCGCCCCGCCTGCGCTCAGCGTTCGACGCTGACCCAGCGCTGCTGCTGATGGCTTTTGACGATCGCCTCGATGATGTACATCACATCGGCGCCGTCGTCGAAAGCGGCGAAGCGCCGGGCCCCGGCCGCCGGCATCTTCCCGGCGCGCACCGCCTGATAAAAATGCCCCATCATATTCTTAAAAGCGTCCGGCCAGCCCTCAATATGGCCGCCGGGGTAATGGGCGCTGTCAGCGATTTCCGGCCGCAGCAGGCTCGGGTCATCGCTGAGCAGGCGATCCGGCTGCTCGCGGTGGCCGATCCACAGCCGCTGGGGCACTTCCTGATCCCAGGCCAGAGAACAGAGGCTGCCGTTAATCTCCACCGCCAGACGGTTTTTCCGCCCGGCGCTCACCTGAGAGACCATAAAGCTGCCCTTGCTGCCATCGTCAAAACGCAACAGCACCGAGCCAAAGTCCTCGGTATCGACAGGCCGCGTTTCATATGCCTGCGCCTCGTGAACGGCGCTGAAGGTCGCTTTGCCATTGACCGGCGCTTTACGCGTTGGCCAGACGATAGACAGATCCGCCATCACCTCGACAATCCGCCGACCGGTCATAAACTGCACGGTATCGCACCAGTGGGAGCCGATGTCGGCCACCGTCCGCGACGCGCCGCCCTGCGCCGAATCGACCCGCCAGTTGTAGTCGGTCTCCAGCAGCATCCAGTCCTGCAGATAGCTGCCGTGGGCCGCGAAGATTCTGCCGACCTCGCCATGGCGGATCATCGCCGCCGCCTGCTGGACCATAGCGAACTGGCGATAGACGAAGCTGACGCCATGCACCACGCCGGCCCGGGCGGCAAGCGCCACCAGTTCCCGCGCCTCCTCCGCCGTCATACACAGCGGTTTTTCCGAGAAGACGTGCAGCCCGGCGGCGAGGATCTGCCGGTTAATCTGGGCATGTAGATGGTTGGGCGTACAGTTATGCACCACCTGCAGCCCCGGATGGGCCAGCAGCGCCTCCACGCTGTCGTAGGCATGGGCAATGTTCAGCGCTCGCGCCTTGCGCTGCGCCGCCTCAAGGCGGCTGTCGCACAGCGCCACCACCTCGACATCTCCCAGCCGCCGCAGCGCCTCCAGATGCGCCGGGCCAATAAACCCTGCCCCGATAATCGCGACCTGAATCATGTTATTCCCTCCCGCCGGCGGCAAAGTCATCGAAGGCCCGTCCGGCAACGGGAATGATATGGCGGCGGATAAACTCGCTGCCCTCGCGCGCGCCGGTCTCACTATCCTTCAGGCAGCACTCCCACTCCAGCACCGCCCAGCCGGCAAAATCATATTCGGTCAGCTTACTGAACACCCCTTTGAAGTCGATCTGCCCGTCGCCAGGAGAGCGGAAACGCCCGGCCCGCTGCTGCCAGGGCTGGTATCCACCGTAGACGCCATTGCGCCCGTTGCGGCGAAATTCGGCGTCCTTGACGTGAAACGCTTTAATACGCGCATGATAGATATCGATATAGGTCAGGTAGTCCATCTGCTGCAGATGCAGGTGGCTCGGGTCATAGAGCATATTGCAGCGCGGATGGTTATCCACCAGCGCAAGAAAACGCTCAAAGGTCACGCCATCGTGCAGGTCTTCGCCGGGGTGGATCTCATAGCAGACATCGACCCCCTGCTCGTCGAAGAGGTCCAGCAGCGGCCGCCAGCGCCGGGCCAGCTCGGCAAAGGCCTCATCCAGAAGCGGCTGATTGTGCGGCGGCCACGGATAAAAAAAGGGCCATGCCAGCGCCCCGGAAAAGGTCGCGTGCGCCTGCAGCCCCAGGCGGCCGGAGGCTACCGCCGCCTGGCGCACTTTCTCCACCGCCCAGCGCTGGCGCGCCTGCGGATCGCCATGCAGCGCCGCCGGGGCAAAGGCATCAAACGCCGCGTCATACGCTGGATGCACCGCCACCAGCTGTCCTTCAAGGTGAGTGGACAGCTCGCTGATCACCAGCCCATGCTCCGCCAGGATGCCGCTGACCTCGTCGCAGTAGGTCTGGCTCGCCGCCGCCCGCTCGACATCAAAAATCGCCGGGTGGTTGCAGGGGATCTGCAATGCCTTGTACCCCAGGCCGGCGGCCCACTGCGCTATCCCCGCCAGGGTGTTGAACGGCGCCTGCGGCCCGATAAACTGCGCCAGAAAAATGCCCGGTCCCTTAATCGTTTTCATACCCCCTCCTGAAAAATTAGTGCGGCTCTTTCTCGTTGTACTGGAAAGAGAAAAGGAAAATCAGCGCGATAACCGCGGCGGCCACCGCCGGGATCCACCAGAAGGTCACCCAGGCCTGAGGCACGCTCTGGCCGGCCACCAGATGGTTATACAGCGCGCCGGAGATCTGCGAGCCCAGCAGCATGCCGATCCCGTAGGTGAACATCACAATCATGCTCTGCGCCTGGCCTTTTACCTTCTCGCCCGCCACGCGGTCGGTGTAGATAAAGCCAACGACAAAGAAAAAGTCATAGCACACGCCGTGCAGCAAAATGCCCAGATAGAGCAGGAAGCGCCCCTCCTCGCTGACTCCGAGAGCGAAAAAGGCGTAGCGGACGAACCACGCCGCCATGCCGATGAGCAGCATGTATTTCACCCCGAGGCGACGGAACAGCAACGGGATCACCAGCATAAAGACGATCTCTGACATCTGGCCGAAGGACATCGCGGTGCTGACATCTTTGACGCCGGCATCCGCCAGATACGACGCGGTATAGGCGTAATAGGTGCCTAACGGCACGGAAATTAAGGTGGCGCAGAGGGAGAAAATCAGGAAATGGCGGGTTTTCAGCAGCGCGAAGGCGTCCGCGCACAGCAGGTCGCGAAACTGAACCGGCATGCCTTTGGCCGGCGCCGGGGTGTGCGGCAGCGTCAGGCTGTAGAGCGCCAGCGCGACCGAACAGAGCGCCGCCAGCGTGAAGATGCCGGTGGTATCAGAGATACCGGTCACCCCGATGCAGATCCCGGCGATAATCCAGCCGATGGTGCCGAACACGCGGACCACCGGGAAGGTTTTATCGACATTGGCCAGGCTGTGGAAGGCGATATTGTTGGTCAGCGCCAGGGTCGGCATATAGCACAGCGTATAGCCGAACAGCAGGCCAATCAGCAGGGCGCCGTTCTGCGCCACCAGCGCCTGCGGGACAAACCACAGGATCGCCGCCCCGGCCAGGTGCATCACCGCCATCACCTTCTGCGAGGCGAAAAAGCGATCCACCAGCATCCCCAGCACAAAGGGAGACAAGATGGAGGCGATCGGCCCGGCGGAGAACGCATCGCCGATCAGCAATGACATCTCATAGCGGGTCATCACCAGCCCCAGGGTCACCGACCAGCTGCCCCAGATAAAAAACTGCATAAACATCATTAACGACAGCCGCGGCACCAGAAAACGGTGGCTCACGCGGACACTTTCCCGACCTTCTGTTGTTGTGACCATGTTGCTCGCCCTCAGAAAAGTAATCGATTACAAAACCACTCAAAACAAAAGTAATCGATTACAAAAAGAAGATCGCCAGGCAAATGCGCCGCCTGCGAAGAGGATCACAATAAAAAGGCAGGCAGCCCCGCCGGACGGCGGGGCATCTCGCTTACGCCGGGCGGCGCAGCAGTTTGAAGGCGATAAACAGGAACAGGATCCACACCGGCAGCAGGATCGCCGACAGACGCATGCCGTCGATAGTGCACATCAGCGCCAGGATCAGCCCAAGGAAAGCAATGCAGAAGTAGTTGCTGGCGGGCGCCAGCAGCGCTTTGAACTTCGATTCGCGCCCTTTGCGGCGCTGGGCGGCGCGGAACTTCAGGTGCGCCATACAGATCATGATCCAGTTCAGCAACAACGTCGCCACCACCAGGGCCATCAGCAGCCCCAGCGCTTCATGCGGCAGCAGGTAGTTCAGCACCACGACCAGCGAAGTGATAATTCCGGAGAGCAGCAGGGAGTTCACCGGCACGCCGCGCTTGCTGACGCGGGCGAGAAATTTCGGCGCATTACCCTGCACCGACAGGCCGAACAGCATCCGGCTGTTGGAGTACACGCCGCTGTTATACACCGACAGCGAGGCCACCAGAATGACGAAGTTCAGCGCGGAGGCCACCAGGTTGCTGTCCAGATTATGGAAAATCATCACAAACGGGCTGCTGTCGGATTTGATCTCCACCCACGGGTAGAGCGCCAGCAGCACCACCAGCGAACCGATATAGAACAGCAGGATACGATAGACCACCTGATTGACCGCTTTGGGAATGCTCTTTTCCGGGTTTTGCGCTTCGGCGGCGGTGATGCCGATAAGCTCCAGCCCGCCGAAGGAGAACATGATCACCGCCAGCGACAGAATAAGTCCGTGCCAGCCGGTGGCGAGGAAGCCGCCGTGTTTCCACAGATTGTCGAACCCGGCTTTGCTGCCGCCGTGGCCGCCGAACAGCATCCACAGGCCGAAGGCAATCATGCCGATAATCGCCAGCACCTTGATCAGCGCGAACCAGAACTCCGCTTCGCCATACAAGCGTACGTTGACCAGGTTGACGGCGTTAATAATGATGAAGAAAGCCGCCGCCCAAACCCAGGTGGGCACGTCGGGAAGCCAGTACTGCATATAGATCCCGGCGGCGGTCAGCTCCGCCATCCCTACCAGCACGAACATCACCCAGTAGTTCCAGCCGGAGAGAAAGCCGGCGAACGGCCCCCAGTACTTATAGGCAAAGTGGGCAAAGGAACCGGATACTGGCTCTTCCACCACCATTTCGCCCAGCTGGCGCATGATCAGAAAAGCGACAATCCCGGCCACGGCGTAGCCCAGTAAGACCGCCGGACCGGCCATCTGGATAGCGGGACCAATGCCGAGAAACAGGCCGGTGCCAATGGCGCCGCCAAGGGCGATAAGTTGAATGTGTCGGTTCTGTAAACCGCGATGAAGCGTCGGGCCACTTTCCGTGACGGTCTCCGACGACGTTGACGCGTCTTTCACGTCGTTCCCCTGTGTGTTTTTGTGAAGGGGCACCTTTTATCACTTAGGGGGGATTGTCGCAAGTTGCGTGGGGCGAGCGTCAGCCGCCCGCCCCGCTTTTTTTAGCGTCAGAAGTCGTAGCTCATTGAGACGCGGACGGTACGCGGATCGCCTTCGAACAGGTAAGTACCGGTATCGTCAATGCCAGACCAGTACTTCTCGTTGGTCACGTTGGTCACCCCGACGCGCCAGATCATTTCGTTCTGGTCGGCGTTCAGACGCATACGATAGCGCAGGCCTAAATCCAGGGTGGTGTAGCTATCCAGCTTCTTGGTATTGGCCGCATCGGCATACTGCGAGCCGCTATGATTGACGCGCGCGGTGGCGGTCAGGCCTTCCACCGGCTTGATGTCATATTCGGCGCCGAGTACCGCGTAGAAGTTAGCCACCCCGATGGCATCTTTACCGTCGGTTGCGCCTTCAGCGGTTTTAGTCTGTTTGGCATCCAGCCAGACGGTACTGGCGTTAAGACGCAGTCCCAGCATCGGCTCGCCAAAGACGTTCATCTCTACGCCGCGGTTACGCTGCTCGCCGTCGAGGCCGTAATTGCCAGCGGTATCGGAAATGGCGTTCGGTTTTTTGATTTCAAACAGCGCCAGCGATCCTCCGATCGTACCGTAGTCGATCTTGACGCCCACTTCGTCCTGCTTCGAGTGCGCGATCCCGGTACTCTGCCCGGCATTGGCCGCCGTCGTCGGCGCCACAGAGCCCGGCTGCAGCGCTTCGGTATGGTTAGCATACAGCGACAGCTGCTCCCACGGCTTGTACACCAGGCCAAACGTCGGCATCCAGCGGCTTTGGGTATAACGCGAAGAGGTATCTTCCAGCCCGGTGGCGTTGCTGTAGTTGCGCACAACCACTTTCTGATGACGAGCAGCGGCGGTAAACAGCACTTTATCGTTAAAGAAGCCGAGGGTATCACTCAGCAGCCAGCCCTGCGTACGGCTGCGCGAGGTGACCAGCGGATCGTGGTAGTTGCCGCCAAAATAGGCGTTATCCGGCATCGCCACATCATGGTTGTCATAGATATTAGTGGTCGGGTTCCTGGCCGACATCCGCCAGGCGGTCGCATCGGTATGCACCTGCGCCGCATAGCCGAGGTTCACCTTATGCGAAATCGCGCCGGTATTGAAATCGCCGCGTACCCCGCCCATGCCGCTGATCGCGTCGATAATGCGGTTAGTATCCAGGCGGCCCACCGTCGCATCGCCGTTTTTATTCAGAAGCTTCGGCGCGCTGTAGGTACCAATTTCATGCGAATGCTGGCCGCCGAGGGCGCTGTATACCGTCCAGCTATCGGTCAGGTCATATTCTGCCTTCGCCATGCCGAACTCGCTTTCAATATCGCTATAGCCCCACTTCTGGCTGTAGTTTTTGCTGTTGTCCGGCAGCGCCGGAACGAAATCCACGCCGCTGATATTGACGCCCATCGTACCGCCGTGGAACGTTTTCTTCTGATAGCCGAAATCGAGCGAGGAGCGGAAACGGTCGCCGCGGTAATCAAGCCCCAGCGAAGCCAGCGTGGTACGGCGTTTATCATTATCGATAGCGCCTTCACCCTCGCGGTGCACCAGGTTGACCCGGGCGCCGAACTGGTTGTTGTCGCCGAAACGGCGCCCCAGGTCGAGGGTGCCGCCCACCTGAGAATCAGAGGTATAGTCGACGCCAACGCGTGCGGTCGGCAGATCTTCCGCCCGCTTCGGCTCGAGGTTAATCATCCCGCCGACGCCGCTGCTGGCCGCGCCGTTAAGCAGGCTGTTAGCCCCTTTGAAAATTTCAACGCGCTCCAGCATCTGGGTGTCCATCACCTGACGCGGCACCACGCCCGCCAGGCCGCCCATCGTCATGTCATCGCCATCGAGCTTAAACCCGCGGATTCGATAGGTCTCGGCGAAGTTGCCGTAGCCCTGTACGGCCTGCACGCCAGCGTCGTTACTGACGACATCGGCGATAGTTTTCGCCTGCTGATCCTGAATCAGCTTCGAGGTATAGCCGATGACGTTAAACGGGACGTCCATCGCTTTTTGTTCGCCAAGCATCCCCAGACGGCCGCCGTGGGCGATCTGCCCGTCGAGGAATGCCGGAACCACCAGGTCGCCGCCGGATTTAAAATCGCTGGTTTCGTTAGCCTCGACGATGAGGGTCTCTTCGCCAGGCTGCTTCGCAGCAGCAGCGTCCGCGGCCATCGCCGTTTGACTGGCGGCGCCGATGGCTAAGGCCAGCAGCGTTTTACGCAGCGGGAAGGATGAATAGTGCGTGGTGTGCATAATTTGCCCCATGGATGAGGATAAATGAATCAAAGGGCCCGTCGCCGGACCCGTTATTTTTATTGCGCGTTCAGGTCGATACGTACGACGCTGTCCGGGCCTTTAGTGGAGTGGTCTTTATTGAAGGGCTGTTTGACGGTGACAAACAGCGTCTGACCATCGGCGGAAAGCAGCAGGCTGTTGGGATTGGCCGGCAGCGCCCAGCTTTTCTTCAGCGTGTAGCGGCTGGCGTCAAGGCTAATGACCTTGCCGGATTCACGCTGTGAAATATAAATTTCGTGGCGTTTCTTATTGAACTGCACCGCCAGCGAATCGCCGACGTCGAGCTGTTTAAGCAGCTTGCCGCTGTGGATATCCAGCACCAGAGTGGTTTTCGCTTTCGAGTTGTCGGTCACGAACAGACGGCCGGTGTCGCTATCTTCGGCCATATTAAGCAGCAGCGCCGGCTTGTCGCCCAGCGGCTTCCAGCGCTGTTCAATGCGTTGGTTACGCGGGTTGATCACCAGAATTTCACCGCTGCCGTTAGCGGCGTACACGCGACCGGTTTGCGCGGAGTAGTGCAGGCCGGTCATCCATTTACCGGTATTTTTAATCCGCGTTTTCAGCTTCAGGGTAGTGGCGTCAACCACCCAGATTTGCGCCGGGTCGGCGACCGCGCCAACGTAGAGAGTATTATTCAGCAACAGCAGCTGACGGGCCCCATAAGGGCGACCTTTTTCATTGCGCTCGCTGAACAGCAGGCGGTTTTTTACCTTGCCGGTGGCGGTGTCGATAGCGCTGATGCCGCCGTCCAGCGAATTGCTGACATACAGCGTTTTACCCTCCGCAGAGAGCTGTAAAGCGAAGTTTTTCAGATCGGTATGCGTCAGGCCGATGGTATTGAGGGTGTGCGGATCCAGTGTGTAAACCGCCCCGCCCTGTACATTTTTAAAGCCTTCAGCGCTGGCGACGTACAGCGCATCACCCTGCGGGCTTAACGCCATCTCGTACAGCCCTTCCGCTAGCTGGCGCTGCAGCGGTTGCGCCACGTTAGGGACTGGCGAGTCGACAACCGGTTGGGAAACGGCAGAGGAATGAGGCGTCGCGCAGCCGCTTAACGCCGCGCTGATGGCCAGCGTCAACGCCGGAAGTGTGTATTTCATTGGATCAACCCTATAAAAAATCAATGACCCGATGGACGCGCAGCGGCCGATATTGTGTGTTTCCAGCCTGCTGTCTTTACGTCACCCTACGCCTTCGCGACTCTTAGTGAACGACTCACTGGCGCAGCTCGAACCTTGCCAAAATTACGAATGAAAAAGAGAATGAGAACTATACTCATTATCTAATGTCAAGCAAGTCCTGGCGGGCAAAAAAGATAATCTGCTAATTTTTTTTACGGCAATGGCGGATTAGGAGGGGAAGACAGGATCCGTGACGGGAAAAGCGTCCCGGAAGCGATGCCGTGCACCGCCCGGGTTGCAGGCCAGAAGGCACACAATGTGTTGCCTATCTGGCGCAAAGCGACACATGACAGCGCTATGTCGCTGAACGGCGATTAATAGCGCACCATCACCGACTTCAGCTCCGTATAATCATCGATAAACGCGCTGCCGAATTCGCGCCCGATGCCCGAGCCCTTGATGCCGCCGAACGGTACCGCCGGGTCGAGGAAGGTATGCATATTGACCCATACGATGCCGGCCTCAATCGCCTCCGAGTAGCGTAGCGCCTGACGAATATTATCCGACCAGACGCTGGCCGCCAGGCCATACGGTGAGGCATTCATCCGCGCCAGCGCCTCTTCTTCACTGCGATAGCCGATAAAACTGCACACCGGACCGAAGGTCTCCTCGCGCATCAGGGTGCTCTCTTCGCTGCGCACTTTGACCGCGGTCGGCTGCAGGAAATAGCCCTCCCCCGGCAGCGCTTCGCCGCCGCAGACGATGGTATCGCCCTCGTCGCGGGCGGTCTGAATGAGCCGCAAAACTTTGTCATACTGCTGGCGGTTGGCCAGCGGCCCCATCAGCGTCCGTTCATCCAGCGGCGACCCCGGCGCAAAAGCGCTGAGCTTGTCTTTCAGCAGCGCCAGTACCGCATCCAGTTTTCCCTGCGGCAGATAAAAACGTTCCGCAGCGGCGCAAATCTGCCCCTGGTTCAGGTAGCCAGCTTCAATAATGCCGTTGACCATCGCCTCCGGCGTCAGGTCATCGAGGAACAGCGCGGCGTTTTTGCCCCCCAGCTCAAGGGTCACCCGTTTACCTGACGCACTGGCCGACTGCTGGACTTTTTCACCGGTGGCCACCGAGCCGGTGAAGCTCACCTTGGCGCAGGCCGGATGCGTAATCAGCCGTTGGGCAATCTCGCCGCCGGCGCCGTTGACCACGTTAATCACCCCATCCGGGATACCCACCGCTTTTGCCAGCTCCGCCACGCGCAGCAGCGTCAGCGGCGTATATTCGCTCGGCTTGAGGACGATGGTGCAGCCGCAGACCAGGGCCGCCGCCAGCTTCCAGATGGCAATCATGATGGAGAAGTTCCACGGCACGATGCCAACCACCACCCCCAGCGGCTGGCGGCGGGTAAAGGCGGTATATTTCTCCCCGGCCATCGATGGCAGCGAGACATCCAGCGTTTCACCGGTGACTTTCCCCGCCCAGCCGGCGAAGTAGCGCAGGAACGCCACCGACTGGTCCAGCTCGAGCATCCGCGCCAGCGTGATAGTTTTGCCGGAACAGAGACTTTCCAGCTGCGCCAGCGCTTCGCGATGCTCTGCCAGCGTGTCCGCCAGCTTCAGCAGCAGCGCGCCGCGCGCCAGCGTCGGCATCTCGCGCCACTGACTAAACGCCTGGCGGGCGCTCTCCATAGCGCGATCCGCCTGGTCACTATCCGCCGCGGTGACCTCGGCAATCGCCTGCCCGGTCGCCGGGTTGATCACCGCGAACGGCGCGCCGCGGCCCGCCTCACGTTGACCGGCAATAAACTGCCCGTGCGGCTGGCGTAAGAAGGCGGTCACTTCCGCCAGTAAGGTTATCTCGCTCATCGTCAGCACCCGTTTTTCAGCAAAGTTAACCCATCACAGCACGGCTTCCCGCCGCAGCCTATCGTTCTAAAGAACGTCATTCTTCCGGACGATATTCAACGCCCGCGCGGCGTGCTGTGATGAGGGTCTTGAGCCAGGCAAGACCACAGGGTAACGCGATGAACATCAAGATCGATGCGCTGAACTACTACGGCGCGACGAAGAAATATCACCTCCATTTCCCGGCGCTACGGGAAGATATTGAAGCCGATGTGGTAATTATCGGCGGCGGCTTCTCTGGCATTAACACCGCCCTTGAGCTGGCGGAACAGGGGATCACCAACGTGGTGGTGCTGGAGGCGCGCCATCTCGGCTACGGCGGCACCGGGCGCAACGGCGGCCAGGTGATGGCCGGTATCGGCCACGATATCGAAGCGGTAAAAAAGCACGTCGGCAAAGAGGGGCTGGAGACGCTGTTTAAAATCGCCAACCTCGGCGCGGGCATCATTCGCGAACGCATCCGCAAATACAACATCGACGCCGATTTCGTGCCCGGCTACGGCTATCTTGCCTATAACCAGCGACAGCTTAAAACGCTGCGCCAGTGGGAGAAGGAGTTTAAAGCCGCTACCCCGGATGAAGAGATCGAACTGTATACCGGAAAAGAGGTGCAGCAGGTGGTGGGCTCCGAGGTCTACTGCGGCGCGCTGAAACATATGGGCGGCGGCCAGATCCATTCACTCAATATGCTGCTCGGTTCGGCGCAGGCCGCCCATTCGCTGGGGGTGAAGATTTTCGAATCCTCGCCGGTGGTGGAAGTGAATTACGGCAAACAGGTGCGGGTACGCACCGCGATGGGCAGCGTCAAAGCCGCCAAACTGCTGTGGGCCTGCGACAGCTTCCTCAACAATATGGAGCCGGAGATCTACAACAAGACGCTGGTCACTTACTCCTACCAGGTGTCGACCGAGCCGCTCTCCGATGAACTGATCGAACGCATCAGCCCACTGCGCGGCGCCTTCAGCGATATTCGCCCGGTAATTAACTACTACCGCGTCACCCGGGAAAACCGCCTGCTGTTCGGCAGCGCCACCCGCTTTGTGGAGTATACGCCGAACGATTTCGCCGCCTGGAACCGCACCTTGCTGGCGGAGGTCTTCCCCTATCTCAGGGATGTGAAGATCGATTTTGCGTGGGGCGGGCCGATGGCCTGTAGCGCCAATCTGTTCCCGCAGATCGGCACCCTACGCGATCACAACAACGTCTTTTACGTCCAGGGGTACTCCGGCTTCGGCGTCACCCCGTCGCACATCGTGTGCAAAATCCTCGCCGAAGGGATCAACGGCGGTTCCGACCGCTATCGCCTGCTGAGCAGCATCCCCCACGCGACCATCCACGGTCGTGACAGTCTGCGCTTGCTATTAGTCACGGCCGGAAAACTGATGCATCAAACCGCCGGTTTCTGGAAAGGCCGGAGTTAACCAGGAGAACGCTATGCACGCTTTTAAACTTAAACACCCGGTACCTGATCTGCAGCCGATCGGCAGCGTCAGCCTGCTCGGCGCGACGCCGACCGCCGGCGACCCGCAGGTAGCGGGCGCGATGATCTACGGCGAGCCGCAGGACGCCTTTACCTGCGGACTGTTTTCGTCCACTGAGGGGAGCTTTACCATGACCTATCCGTTTACCGAGCACGCCACCGTGCTGGAGGGCGAAGTGGAGCTGACCGTCGCCGGCGGCGAGCCGCAGCGCTTTGCGCCGGGCGACAGCTGGTTTGTTAAACAGGGCACCGAAGTGGAGTGGAAAATTCTGACGCCGCGCTTTGTGAAGCACTACCTGGCGAACGTCGAGACCCGCTAACAAACTGATAATGCCCGGCGGCGCATTACGCCTTCTCCGGGCTACCAAATCGCGCAGCGCTGTAGCCCCGGTAAGCGGCAGCGCCACCGGGGGGTTTGAGGCCAAATTAAAGGCAGGCCGCACGGACCGTAGGCCGGATAAGGCGCAGCCGCCATCCGGCAGAAACAGGCGCAACGTGGCAAGACGGATGGCCCCGGTTTTCGGGGTCATATTGTTTATCCGCCGCGACATTCATCGACTGCGTCACAGAATCATGCGCCGCCCTCCACCTTCCGGACGATATTCGTTGAGCAGGATGCCCGCCTAAATTATGACTATCCGGGAGTGGCGCTGGCTATTCCCTGCTACCCCATTATTGTGCAGAGGTTGACTATGTTTAGTAACAGACTCGCCAGCCATCTTGAGCGCGGCGTCGTCGGCTTCCCGACCACCCTCGCCAGCTCCGTCGGGCTGATCATGGCCAGCCCGGTGATCCTGACGGTCACCAGCGGCTTCGGCATGGGCGGCGATACCTTCGCGCTGGCGGTGCTGCTGGCCTTTATTATGATGCAGGCGCAGGTCACCACCTTTGCCGAGGCGGCGACGCTCATTCCCACCACCGGTTCGGTGTACGACTATATCTCCTGCGGCATGGGCCGCTTCTTCGCTATCACCGGCGCGCTGTGCGCCTATCTGATCGTCCATATCTTCGCCGGGACGGCGGAGACGATCCTGGCGGGCATTATGGCGCTGGTGAACTTCGAGTCGATTAACGCCCAGATGGCCGCTCACCAGAATACCTGGATGGTGGGCGTCGGCATGGTGGTGATTTTCGGCTTGCTCAACGCCATCGGCGTGGAAATCTTCGGCAAGGTCGAAGTGGTGCTGACCTTCGGCATGTGGACCACGCTGACCATTTTCGGCCTGTGCGGCATTTTTATGGCGCCGGTCACCCATCTGTCCGGCTGGTTCGGCACACCGCTGAACGTTAGCGATATCAACGGCCTGTTCGGCTATATCGGCATGGCGATGTTTATGTTCGTCGGTTGCGAACTGGTGACGCCGATGGCGCCGGAGATCAAACAGGCCCACCGCACCATACCGCGGGCGATGGCGCTGGGCCTGCTGGGGGTCGCCAGCTGCATGTTTATCTACGGCGCGGCGATCAACCGCCAAGTGGAGAATACCGTGCTCGACGCGGCCAACAACGTCCATCTGCTGGATACACCGATGGCGATCCCGGCCTTCGCCGAACGGGTGATGGGCCACGCCGGCCAGTACTGGCTGGGGGTCGGGCTACTGTTGGCCGGCTGCGCCACCATCAATACGCTGATGGCCGCCGTGCCGCGTATTATCTACGGCATGGCGCTGGACGGCGCGCTGCCCCGTTTCCTGACCTGGCTGCATCCGCGCTTTAAGACGCCGGTGATCGCCATTGCCATCGGGGTGGCGATCCCCTGCCTGCACGCCTGGTATCTGAACGGCGATCTGGACCGCATCGTGCCGCTGATCCTCGCCGCGGTCTGCGCCTGGGGCGTCGCCTATCTGCTGGTTACTCTGTCGGTGGTGATGCTGCGCATTCGCCGCCCGGACCTGCCGCGCGCCTACCGCTCGCCGTGGTTCCCGCTGCCGCAGATTATCTCCAGCGTCGGGATCATCATCGCTATCGTCAATATCACGCCGCCCGGGATGGACAGCCGCCAGGTGCTGGTGCCTTTCGGCATAATGCTCGGCCTGACCGCCGCTTACGCCCTGTTCTGGACGGTGTGCGTGCAGCGCGTCAATCCGTTCAAGCCGCTGGTAGTGGAAGAGGTGGTGGAGCGCGCCATCAACAATTATGAAAAACAGACCCGCGGGGAGATGACGCCAGATGTCCTCCGTCCCCTGGTTTGAAACGCCGTTAATGAACGCGGTGCAGCGCGATCTGGCGGGCTGGCCCAGCGAAAAGCTGAGCGAACGCAGCGCGCTGCTGCGCTTGAACGACGCCACCGCCGTCACCTTCAGCGTGCGTCAGAAGCGGCTGTTTATGGCCAGCATTCACAGCTGCGAGTTTGTCGTCGAGGGGCCGGTGACCCGGCCCGTGCGCGGTAACATTCGCGCCCATCAATCCGGCTGGTGGAAACGCCAGCCGATCCGCTTTATCGGCGGCAAAGACAGCGCGGAACTCGCTGGCTATCTCAACGGTTTTCCTAATCTCCAGCAGACCTTAAGCGAGCTGGATTACCGCCGCTTTTCGCTGACCTTTGATAGTAGCGGCTGGCGCTGCAGCATTGAACCCTGGGCCGCCAGCGAAGTGGTCTGTAAAATGCCGCCGCTGCGCCGTTATCTGCGGCTGGAAGCGCAGCAGCGGATGCTGCTGCTCAGCGTGCTGGCGATGGTTAATCAGGCGGTAAGTCAGTGGATGCGCGGTGAAATCGCAGAAGAGAAAGCATTGACTTCCCCGCCATCACCGCGGGGAAGCTGAGGTGGTTTATAGCAGGCCAAACTGCTGCGCCAGCCGATCGATGGCCTGGCGCTGGAACTGCGCGAATGCGGCGCGCGGCTGCTGCTGCTGAATAAATTCCAGCAGCGGATCCTGGACCTCAGTGCGGATGCCGCTCAGGGCTTCCATCACCGCCAGGCCGCAGAACGGCACGTAGGATTCGGCGTAGCCGCCCTCGTGCACCATCACCAGTTTCCCGCCGCACAGGCGATCCGCCGCCTGCTGGACCTGTTCGGTCATCGCCCGGAAGCTATCGCTGTGCAGCTGCATCCGCGCTAATGGATCCATGGCGTTGGCGTCATAGCCGCAGGCGATAATAATCAGCTCCGGCTCAAAACGCGCCAGCGCCGGAATAACGATAGTTTCCAGCGCATAGCGCCAGCTGTCATCCCCCGCCCCGGCCAACAGCGGAATATTGATGTTGTAACCTTCGCCCGCACCCACGCCGCGATCGTCCTCGCCGGCGTAGCCCGGCGGGAAGCAGCCGTCCTGATGCAAGGAGATAGTCAGTACATCGTCGCGCTGCAGGTAGATATGCTGGGTGCCGTTACCGTGGTGAACATCCCAGTCAATGATCGCCACCTTGCCCAGCCCCAGCTGCGCTTTCGCTCGCTCGACGGCAATGGGAATATTGGCGAGGAAACAAAATCCCATCGACTGGTCCGGCAGGCAGTGGTGTCCGGGCGGGCGCGACAGCGAATAGGCGTTATCCAGCTCCCCCTTCAGCACCGCTTCCACCGCCGCACAGGCCAGCCCGGCGGAAAGACAGGCAATTTCATAACTGCCCGGCCCCAGCGGCGCCTCTTTGCCGAGCATGCCGCCGCCGTTATCGCTTATCGCCTTGAAGCGCTCCAGATAGCTGTCGGGGTGGATCCGCCGCAGGTCCTCAAGGCTCGCCGGCGCCGCGCTGCGCAGCGCCAGCTGCGGCGTCAGCCCGGAGACATCCATCAGGTTTTTCATCCGCCGTTTGGTCTCTGGCGATTCAGCATGACCGCCGCCGGCGGGCGGCTGTACCCACCCGCCCACTGGCAGCGTCACCGCGTGCAGACCGGTACTGTGCCAGAAACAACGTTCATCAAAAAAGAAACCGGTTTTTCTTTTCACTCTATCCTCCCGTGGGCTAAGCCTTCCCGGCGGCGGACGCCGCCACAATTAAAATCAGTGACAGCAGCGCGCAGACGCCTGCCGCCGCCGATCACCAGATTGATGCTGTTCATTAGCCGACCGCTGTTATCGAGCCCGGCCACGCGGGCGAGAATAAAGGGCAGCACGAAGGTCCAGGTGAACTTAAACAGCAGCGCCGCGATGGCGTAACGCACCAGCAGCGGCTGGCCGATCAGCAGCCCAACGCTGACGATCAACAGGCCGTAGCCCAGCCACACCGGTAAACGATCGGCCCGCCGGGTGCCGCGCAGGGCTGCGCCGCCGGCGCCGATAATGCCGCAAACCGTCGCCGCCGCCAGCACCAGACCGACCTGCGTCGGGCTCAGCCCCGCCGCGCTGCCGATGGTGCCGATAAAGGTCCACACGGCGCTGAGGCTGATATAGAAAGTGAGCACCGCCAGCACCGCCAGCGCCTGACGCCACAGCGCCGTCGACGGCTGCTGGCGGGAGACTGAAAGCGGTTGAAAGCGCGGAGGGAAAGCGGATACCAGCGGCAAACAGCAGAGCATGATGGCAGCGAGGATCAGATACACCACCTTCAGGCCAAAGGTCGCGAACAGGCCGGGCAGCGCCAGCAGGCCAAGCATCCCTAACAGCAGTTGCCCGAGCACCCAGAAGGCGTAGACCCGCGACGGGTTCGGCGTTCCGGCCGCGCAGCTGATGCACAAAATCATCAACGTGCCGCCCGCCAGCGAGGCGATAAAGCGCGCCGCCAGCAGCGTCTCGTACTGGGTGACCACCGCCGAGGCGAGGTTGGCGGCCAGAAACACCACCCCGGCCGTCAGGGCAACCCGCCGCCAGTCGAGGCGGCTCATCCACCACCACGCCGGGAGCGTCGCCAGGCTCATCGCCCCCAGCTCCGCTGAGAACAGCCAGCCGATCTGCCCGGGTTTTAGCTGCCATTCGCTGGCCAGCTGCGCCGCCACCGCCGGCGCGGTCATCAGAATACCCGGCGCAATAGCGGCAAAAATCACGATCGCCGCCAGCAAACGCAGGGACACCATCAGCCCGGCGGGCCGGGAAAGCGCATTATCAGTGAGAGGTGTACTCGACATCGTAGGGCGTGCTCCGGTCAAAAAAGCCTCCCCCCGGAGGATCCTCCAGGGAGTGATACCCACAGGCATCAGGAAAACGCCGTGCTGCCACGGCGCGCGCGGGATGCGAAAGTCAGATTACAGATGCAGCGTACGCTGAGCGGCCGGCATCCAGGTTCGGGAAACCAGTTCGGTACGATTGACCACTTCGGTCTTGGCGAAAATATTGCGCAGGTGCGTTTTTACCGTCGAGAGCGAGATATCCAGCTGGCGGGCAATCAGCTTATTGCTGGCGCCTTCGCGCACCATGCCGACGATTTCCCGCTCTTTCGCCGTCAGGATGGCGGGCAGATCATCTTCTTCCTGCAGGCAGTCGCGGATGGCCAGCTCTACCAGCGGCAGCACCGCCTGGGCCCGCTGGCGCTCTTCGCTGGAGAAAGGCAC
The DNA here is from genome assembly GCF_021184225.1 of Klebsiella sp. KPN54798. NCBI lineage: Bacteria > Pseudomonadati > Pseudomonadota > Gammaproteobacteria > Enterobacterales > Enterobacteriaceae > Klebsiella > Klebsiella sp. KPN54798. The sequence goes on from NZ_CP089234.1 coordinate 3,982,985, forward strand.
GTCGCGCATCAGCGAGATACCGGCGACGATCCGCCGCTCGCGGCGGATAAAGATCTCGGTCATGTCGCGCACGTTATTCGGCAACATAAATTCATGATAGTAATGCCGGTTGCGGTCGCAGAGCCGCGGCGTCATCGCCGCCACGGTGGTGTTCTGGTGGCTAAAGTGCGACGGCAGAAGCGGATCCAGCGGCTGAAAGTTTTCCAGATATTGTTGGTGCGTATTATCGGAAATATTATGCAATATATAGTTTTCGGGTTTTAAACGATTATTTACTCGATAAAACACCGCTGAAGTTAGTGGAATTAACTGGGAAATAGTCTGTAAACAACGGGCTATTATCGCATCATTACGGCTGGCTTTTAACAAAGCAGACATGATAGGGCCTCCCCGTCGAGATGATGGTACATGACACATGGATGACTACTGATAATTGAAGCATACATTTCACATTTAAGTAACACAATCATTAACATATTAACAATGTGATAGCCGTTACAAACTTTTCAGCAATACATTGTTATATAAAGCATTTAAAAAACACCCCGGCCATGCTTTACGATAGCGGCGTTAAAACATAAACAAATAAGATTAACACCCGGCGTACCTGCCCCTGGTGATAAAAAAACCCTATTCCCGACGCGTGATTCTCATCCTAAAGAACGATGGATTTTTGTTTTTTTTCACTTATACCCTTAACAGGATGCATTTAATTTTCGCCGCGGCTTAATCATGTGATTACGCCTGACCCGCTGTTGCCAAAATAATATCAACAGTACCGGTCATTAACCGAGGATAAGCCGATGCTGAATATCGCCGCCCTGCGCCAGCAGCAAATTCCGCTGGCCGCTGAACCGCGCTCGCCGGTGCCGTTTCATATTCTGATGAAGCCGATTGGCCCCGCCTGCAATCTCGCCTGCCGCTATTGCTATTACCCGCAGGACGAAACGCCGGTCAACAAGATGGATGACGCGCGGCTGGAGCAGTTTATCCGCCGCTATATTGCCGCCCAGCCCGCCGGTGCGCGGGAAATCAACTTTGTCTGGCAGGGGGGCGAGCCGCTGCTGGCCGGCCTGAGCTTCTACAAAAAAGCGCTCGCCCTGCAGGCGCGCTATGCCCCCGACGGCGTGACTATCAGCAACAGCCTGCAGACCAACGGGACGCTGATCAACGACGCATGGTGCCGACTGTTCCGCGAACATGGCTTTATTATCGGGTTGAGCCTCGAAGGCAACGAAGCGCTGCAGGACTACCATCGTCCGGATAAACGCGGCCGGTCGACCTGGTCGGCGGCGCTGCGCGGCATTGACCTGCTCCATCAGCATCAGGTGGACTTTAATCTGCTGGTGGTGGTGCATAACGAGATGGCGGCCCACGCGGCGGCGATTTATGACCGGCTGGTCAGCCTCGGCGCGCGCTATCTGCAGTTTCAGCCGCTGATGAGCGAAGGCGCGGCCCTGCGCGAAGGATACCAGCTCAGCGCCGATAACTGGGGACGTTTTATGGTCGGCATCTGGCGACAGTGGCGGAAGCGCTGCGATAGAGGGCGGGTGTTCGTTATCAATATCGAACAGGCGTGGGCGCAGTATTTCACTCATACCAGCGGCAGCTGCGTGCACAGCGCCCGCTGCGGCAGCAACCTGGTGATGGAGCCCGACGGACAGCTCTACGCCTGCGATCATCTGATCAACGCCGAACATCGGCTGGGTCGCCTTGACGAGCAGACGCTTGCCGCCGCAGTTGACGCCTCGGTGCAACTGCCTTTCGGTCAGCAGAAAAGTCTGCGCCGCGAATGCCAGACTTGCTCGGTAAAAATGGTCTGCCAGGGCGGCTGCCCGGCGCATCTCAACGCCGCAGGCAACAACCGCCTCTGCGGAGGCTACTACCGCTTCTTTAGCGACATCCTCGCGCCAGTACGCCCCTTTTCCCGCGACCTTAACGGCCTGAAGGCCTGGCGGGCCGCGTTTGTTGGGACTGCGCATACTGCGTAGCGCCTTACCCTGATGATATCCCCCTCTGAACAGGAGAGTCAGTCGTGAACAAAAAAGCCATGGCCGCGGCGGTCAGCATGATCCTCGCCGGTGGCGCGCACGCCGCGCAGCAGGAGCGTCCAAACGTCATCGTGATTATCGCCGATGATATGGGCTACTCGGACATCAGCCCCTTTGGCGGCGAGATCCCCACCCCCAATCTGCAGGCGATGGCCGAGCAGGGAATGCGCATGAGCCAGTATTACACCTCGCCGATGTCGGCCCCGGCGCGCTCAATGCTGCTCACCGGCAACAGTAACCAGCAGGCTGGGATGGGCGGCATGTGGTGGTACGACAGCACCATTGGCAAGGAGGGCTACGAGCTGCGGCTGACCGACCGCGTCACCACCATGGCCGAGCGCTTTAAAGACGCGGGGTATAACACCCTGATGGCCGGTAAATGGCACCTCGGTTTTGTTCCCGGCGCCACGCCGAAAGATCGCGGCTTTAATCACGCCTTCGCCTTTATGGGCGGCGGCACCAGCCACTTTAACGACGCGATACCGCTGGGGACCGTTGAAGCCTTCCACACCTACTACACCCGCGACGGCGAGCGCGTCTCCCTACCGGATGATTTTTACTCCAGCGAAGCCTACGCCCGCCAGATGAACAGCTGGATTAAAGCGACGCCGAAGGAACAGCCGGTCTTCGCCTGGCTGGCCTTCACCGCCCCTCATGATCCCCTGCAGGCGCCGGACGAGTGGATTAAGCGCTTCAAAGGCCAGTATGAGCAGGGTTACGCCGAGGTCTATCGCCAGCGCATCGCCCGCCTGAAAGCGCTGGGAATTATCCATGACGATACCCCGCTGCCGCATCTGGAGCTGGATAAAGAGTGGGAAGCGCTAACGCCAGAGCAGCAGAAATATACGGCGAAAGTGATGCAGGTGTATGCGGCGATGATCGCCAATATGGACGCGCAAATCGGCACCCTGATGGAGACGCTGAAACAAACCGGGCGCGATAAAAATACCCTGCTGGTCTTTTTAACCGATAACGGCGCCAACCCGGCGCAGGGTTTCTACTACGAATCTACCCCGGAATTCTGGAAGCAGTTCGATAACAGCTATGACAACGTCGGCCGCAAAGGATCATTTGTCTCCTACGGCCCGCACTGGGCCAACGTCAGCAACGCCCCCTACGCCAATTATCACAAAACCACCAGCGCCCAGGGCGGCATCAATACCGACTTTATGATCTCCGGTCCCGGGATCACCCGCCACGGTAAAATCGACGCCTCGACGATGGCGGTGTATGACGTGGCGCCGACGCTATATGAATTCGCCGGCATCGATCCGAACAAGTCGCTGGCGAAAAAGCCGGTGTTGCCGATGATCGGCGTCAGCTTTAAGCGCTATCTCACCGGCGAAATACAGGAGCCGCCGCGCGGCAACTACGGGGTTGAACTGCATCATCAGGCGGCCTGGGTCGATGGCGAATGGAAGCTGCGACGGCTGGTGCCGCGCGGCCTCACCGCCGGCGACGCGCCGTGGCAGCTGTTTAATCTGCACGACGACCCGCTGGAGACGCATGATGTCGCGGCCGAACATCCCGATCGGGTTAAAGCCATGAGCGAGGCCTACGAGGCATTTGCTAAGCGCACCATGGTTACCAAAGCGCAGGGCAAAATGATCGACTACGTCGGTATCGATAGCAAAACCGGGCGCTATCTGGCGGTCGACCCCGCCACCATGAAGCCGGTGCCTGCGCCGCAGGCGATCCCTGTGAGCGAGATCCATTAACCACCACGGCTATCGTTCTTCCGGGCGATAGCCGGGACCTGACGCGCTTTTTAAGGTAATCGGAAACCCCATTACAGGAGAGTGCGGATGGCGAGAGTCGTGGTGATAACCGGTGGCGGAACCGGAATTGGCGCCGCCTGCGCGCGGCTGATGCGCGCCGCGGGCGACCGGGTGTTTATTACCGGCCGGCGCGAAGCGCCGCTGCAGGCTGTCGCCAATGAGACCGGCGCCACGGCGCTGGTGGGCGATGCCGCCGACGGCGAGGTGTGGCGCCAGCGGCTGCTACCGGCGATCCTCGACCAGACCGGCGGGATTGATGTCCTCATCTGCAGCGCCGGCGGGATGGGCAACAGCCCCGCCGCCGAGACCAGCGACCGCCAATGGCGCGAGGCGCTGGACGGCAATCTCACCAGCGCCTTCGCCAGCGTTCGCGCCTGCCTGCCTTCGCTGATTGCCCGCCGCGGCAATGTGCTGTTTGTCGCCTCCATCGCCTCTCTGGCCGCCGGGCCGCAGGCCTGCGGCTACGTCACCGCCAAACACGCTTTAATCGGCCTGATGCGCTCCGTCGCCCGCGATTATGGCCCCCAGGGGTTACGCGCTAACGCCGTCTGTCCCGGCTGGGTCACGACGCCGATGGCGGATGAAGAGATGCGCCCGCTGATGCAGGCGGAAGGGCTGTCGCTGGCTGAGGCTTATCAGCGGGTCTGTCGCGATGTTCCGCTGCGCCGCCCCGCCAGCCCCGAGGAGATAGCCGAGGCCTGTCAGTTTCTCTGTTCGCCGCAGGCCGCCATCATCAGCGGCGCTACGCTGGTCGCCGACGGCGGGGCCAGTATCGTCGATGTTCCCACTCTGGCGTTTGCCTAACGCCCTACTCTGTTCAGGAGCCCCTATGACTTCAGAAGCCGTATTTATCCAGGTCGGCGCGCTGGCCGATGGTTTTGCGCCGCACGGTAACCTGCTGGCTACCGCCAGCCTGCCCGCCGGCGAAAACTTTACCTTTTATGTCGCCGGGAGCGAGCCGCAGCAGCTGGTTATCGAAGATGAGCAGACGCTAAGCTGGAACGGCAAGCGCGCCCCCTGGCGAGCGACCGCCCTGCGCCCGGACATTCTGTTTATCGACTTCCTTGACCCGGAGCGGGATAACGCCAGCATTAGCGCGGTATGCAACCTGACGCAGCGCAATGCCACGCTGGTATACGGCCAGCTACCGGACGAAGCCGCCGCGCGGCTGGACGCCTTCAGCCGGGTAGAACAAGGGTTGCCGCTGACCGCGGTTGAGGCCCGTTTCGTCTTCGCCCGCCTGGATGCCCAGCCGGGGCCGCTGCCGGGCTTTACCGATGCGCTCATTGGCATGCGCAATCAGTACACCTACAGCCCGACCGAGCGCTATGAGCACATCTATCTCAACGACAATTTTTACGCCTGGCAGTGTCTGGACGGCGTGGAAAAGGGGCTGGCGGATGTCGATCGCTGCCATTACGTGCAGGTGGCTGAGGATCTCTATTTGTTCGTCTGGCGGGAGAAAATCATCCCCACGCTGGGGGTGATCCTCATCGATCTGCAGCAGATGCGCACTGACGGCAAGATCATGGGCTATCAGGGCAGCGATTTCGGCGCCCTCAGCAATTTCCCGGTCGGCGCCAGCGCGAAGATCCTCAACGTCACCCGCCATCAGGAATAGTAGGGCGCCGCCGGGCACGCTTTCAGGCACCGCACCCGTCATTTCGCCGGGTGGCGGCTGCGCCTTACCCGGCCTACCGGGGCCTCTCACAGGCTCACACCTCGCAGGCCCGGTAAGCGCAGCACCACCGGGCGATGCCATCAGGCACAGAGCCGCTTTATTGCCGGGTGGCGGCTGGCGCCTTACCCGGCCTACAGGAGCCTCTCACAGGATCACACCTCGTAGGCCCGGTAAGCGCAGCGCCACCGGGCGATGCCATCAGGCACGGAGCCGCTTTATTGCCGGGTGGCGGCTGGCGCCTTACCCGGCCTACGATTCGCGCAACCTGTCGTTAATTTATTCACCAGTCTTGCTGAAACTGCCGGTGTTGCGGCCTCAACATCGCTGAGACGTTCCCGGAAGGCCGGGGCAGCCCGCATGGATGCGGGCTGAGGGCCGTGTTTTGCACGGACGCTGCCTCGGCCCGACCCGAAGCCTGCAGGGATAAGTCGAAGGTACCGCGCAGCGGCGATGTTGCTGGCCGGAGCCCGGGGGTACAGGGGGCGGCGGCGACTGGCCGCCCCCTGTGCGCTCCCTGCACCATGACTGCCATAACGCAGACAATTAACCGGGAGCGCAATCGGCCCGGAAGTAACATAGAAGCTGTAGCCCTGCTAAGCGCAGCGCGGGCAGGGACATTTCCGGTTGCGCCGTTATTTTGCCGGGTGGCGGCTGGCGCCTTACCCGGCCTACAGGAGCCTCTCACAGGCTCACACCTCGCAGGCCCGGTAAGCGCAGCGCCACCGGGCGATGCCATCAGGCACAGAGCCGCTTTATTGCCGGGGCCCTCACAGGCTCACACCCCGTAGGCCCGGTAAGCGCAGCGCCACCGGGCGATACCATCAGGCACGGAGCCGCTTTTATGCCGGGTGGCGGCTGGCGCCTTACCCGGCCTACGGTCCGTAGCAGCCAGCCGTTAACTTACCCACTTGTGCGACTGAAACTGCCGGTGTTGCGGCCTCAACATCGCTGAGATGTTCCCGGAAGGCCGGGGCCTCTCACACGATCACACCTCGTAGGCCCGGTAAGCGCAGCGCCACCGGGCGATGCCATCAGGCACGGAGCCGCTTTTATGCCGGGTGGCGGCTGGCGCCTTACCCGGCCTACGCTCCGCGTCATGTTTAGCCTTCCCCCCTCTCCCCGCCGGGAAGAGGGATTGCCTCAGGCGCTGGCGCCGTCCAGCCGCGCCACTTGCTCCGCGCTCAGGCTCAGCGCCGCCGCGCGGGCAAAACTCTCCACCTGAGCCACGCTGGTGGCACTGGCGATCGGCGCGGTCACCCCTTCGCGGCCGATCAGCCACGCCAGGGCCACCTCAGCCGGCTTCGCGCCCTGCTCGTCCGCGACCGCCGCCAGGGTATCGATAATCCGCATGCCGCGCGGATTCAGATACTTACCAATCCCGCTTCCGCGCTGGCTCTGTGTCAGATCCGACGGCTGGCGGTACTTACCGGTTAAGAACCCCGAGGCCAGGCTGTAGTAGGTCACCACCCCGATATCGCGGCTGACGCAGAGATCGCACAGCGCGCCTTCAAACGCAGAGCGGTGGTAGAGGTTATATTCCGGCTGCAGCACCTGCCACGCAGGCAAGCCGCCCTTACGCGCCACCTCCAGCGCCCCCGCCAGCTGCATCGCATCGAGGTTAGAGGCCCCCATCGCGCGGATTTTTCCGGCCTGCTGCAGGCTGTGGAAGGCCTCCAGCGTTTCCGCCACCGGGGTTTGCGGATCCGGCCAGTGGGAGAAGTAGAGGTCGATATAATCGGTATTCAGGCGACGCAGAGAGTCGTCAACCGCCTGTTGGATCCAGGCTTTGCTGAGCCCTTTATGGCCGGGGAGGCCGAGATCGGAGCCGACTTTGGTGAAAATTTTGACTTTATCGCGCATGCCGGGGCGCGCCTGTAGCCAGCGGCCGATTATGGTTTCAGATTCGCCGCCCTGGTTGCCCTCCGCCCAGCGGGAATAAACATCCGCCGTATCGATAGCGTCAAAACCGTGGTCAACGAAAGCATCAAGAAGAGCAAAACTGGTTTTTTCATCGATGGTCCAGCCAAAGACGTTGCCGCCAAAGACTAATGGGGCGATGGAAAATCCGGTTTTGCCCAAAGGACGTGTCATCATGCCGAGTACTCCTTAGCTTATATTCTGCTTCCCTCAGGTAACCACAGGGGTCAGGAGAGGAGGTCGATTGGATAATCAGAAAAGGAATCTTACGGCGGGCGCTCCACGCCCGCAGGTACACTCTGACATTATGTCCCGGAATAAACATCAAAGCTAAAATATTTGCCAGCTAATTTTTTATAGGTGCCGTCGGCAAGAATCTTCGCAATCGCGCCGTTAATTTCCTGACGCAGCGCCTCATCGTCTTTACGCAAACCTATCGCCGCCCCGGCGCCAAACAGCGTATCGTCCTGCAGATGGCCGCCGACAAAGGCGAATTCCTTACCCTGCGGCTGCTGCAGGAAGCTGTAGTCGGCCATCATCCCGGAGAGCACCGCGCCGTCGATGCGCCCCGACTCCAGGTCACGCACCACGCTATCGGCCCCCTGGTAGGCCACAATGTTTATCCCCTGCGGCCGCCAGTGCTGGTTAACATACGTCTCCTGCGCCGAGCCCTGCTCCACGCCGATGGTTTTGCCCTTCAGCTGTTCCGGCGTATTGCCTTGCAGGGTATTTTTACGCGCCACGAGGAACACCGGCCCGTTATACAACTTGTCGCTAAAGGCAATCTGCGCTTTGCGCTTCTCGGTCATATACATCCCGGAAAGGATCGCGTCGAATTTACGCGCCTTCAGCGCCGGGATAATGCCGTCGAAATTGCTTTCCACCCACACGCATTTCGCCTGCAGCTGCTGACAAATGGCGTTGCCTAAATCGATATCAAACCCCGCCAGCTTGCCCTGCGGATCTTTCCATTCAAACGGCGCGAAAGTCGGGTCGACGCCGAAGCGGATCTCCTTTCCCCCTTCGGCCAGCGCCGACGTCGACGCCATTAATGCCAGCCATAGCAACAGTGATTTTTTCATTCGCGTTCTTCTCCAGAGATTAGCGACAGTGTTTTTCCACCAGACGGGCGAACAGCGTCGCGCCGGTGGTGATAATGTCATCGTTAAAGTCGTAGCCGGGGTTGTGCACCATGCAACCGCCCTTCTCCCCTTTCTCGCCATTGCCGAGCAGGAAGTAGCTGCCCGGGCGTTCGCGCAGCATAAAAGCGAAATCCTCGCTGGCGTTCATCGGCGAGACCGACTCCAGGACCCCTTCGCGGCCAAACACCTCCAGCGCCAGCGCCCGGGCGAAATCGGTCTCTTCAGGACTGTTGGTTAATACCGGATAGGAGTCGTAAACCTCCACTACGCTGCTGGCGCCATAGCTTTTGGCGGTAAAGTCAGCGAGCTCGTGAATACGCTTGATCAGCAGGTCGCGGATTTCCGGCTTCATCGCCCGCACGCTCAGCTCCATCACCGCGCTCTCCGGAATGACGTTGGAGGCGATACCGGCCTGGAAGGTGCCGACGCTGACCACTGCCGTTTCCCCCGGCGGCACGTTGCGCGCCACAATGCTCTGCAGGGCCATCACCAGCGCCGCACCGGCGACGATCGGGTCGACGGTGCGCTCGGGGTGGGCGCCGTGGCCGCCGTAGCCGGTAATCGTGATTTTGACGGTGTCCGCCGAGGCCATGAAGTTACCGGCGTAGAAGCCCAGCTTGCCTACAGGCAGGCCTGGCATGTTGTGCAAGCCAAAGATGCGTTCGCAGGGGAACTGCTCGAACAGGCCGTCTTTAATCATTAAATCCGCGCCGCCGATAGCCTCTTCCGCCGGCTGAAAAATCAGATGCACCGTGCCGTTGAACTGACAGGCCGGCGAGGCGATATATTTCGCCGCCGCCAGCAGAATGGTGGTGTGACCGTCATGGCCGCAGGCGTGCATTTTTCCTGGCGCCGTGCTGGCCCAGGGTAAACCGGTGGTTTCCTCGATCGGCAGGGCATCCATATCGGCGCGTAAACCGATGGTGCGCGGAGAATCGCCTTTGCTCAGGCTGCCGACCACGCCGGTCTTGCCGAGACCGCGCGTCACCTGATAGCCCCACTCCGTCAGCTTGCTGGCGACCAGTTCGCTGGTATTAAACTCTTCAAGACTTAATTCCGGATTGGCATGTAAATAATGACGGATAGAAATCATTTCCGCTTCCGTCGCTTTAATTTCTGGAATTACATAATCACTCATGCCGCTCTCCGGGAAATAAATTAAGGACTTATCACGGTATCGCGATGAAAAGTTTATGCAAGCAGCATTTCTAATACCTGGAATGGACGCATCTTATTTAATAATCCACTCACCACAGCGCAATGAATAATTAAAATAGTGCAATTAAAAAATAAAAGTTTATTTTTTTGAGAATTTCCCGTTATTTACCCTACCATGCACGGCCACATCCAGCGTTATATAAAATAAACGGGCAGGCAATTACAGAGGCTTTTCCTTCTCGCAATCGTTGCGCTGGCGGGCTGCAGCGCGCCGATCGCCGCCGCTTCCAGCGGCGTGGCGTCAGATACCGCCTCGTTGCTCTCGAAGGTCAACGTTTATCATCTGACCGAAAAAGGGCTGGCCGCCCAGGCAACGATCAATGGTTATAAATACTGGCCGGATGCTGCGCTGGATCCGTAGCTTTCCGCGAGTGCGCCATCGCCGGATCAGGCTTTTCCTGACCCGGCGTCGCGGAGCAGCGCATTTAGTGGCCGAGGGCGCCGCTCACCAGAATCGAGGTGATGATCCCGGTCGCCGCGGCGATCAGCACATAGTTACCGTCGATATAGGACCAGTGATGGCCTTCCGGCGGGGGCGGCAGGCCGCGGTCGCTCCAGTCGCGGACGCGATATTCATCGCCACGGAACGGCGCCGGAGCCGGGTGGCCTTTGCGGAAATCGTTCCCGCGCCAGGCGAAATGGTCCTGCTCATGACGTGCCAGATCGCGTTTGTCATGGCCGTCGCGATCCGGGCCACGCTGGTCATGGTCGCCCTGATGATGCGCGTCAGGTCCGCCCTGCGGTGCATGCCCGTCATGGTCCGGACCGTTCTGCCACACCGTGGGCTGCTCCGGGCGATGGCCGTCGTTCGGGCCATCGGCAAAGGCCGGGACGCTCAGCACACAGGATAAAATTACTGCCAGAGAAATCATCTTTTTCATGGTACACCTCCTGATTCAGCTCCTTTGTACCGGGCAAATGTGAAGAAAGAGTGAGTAACTGGTTAACCAGGACGATTCCTGGCATCGGCAGTTGCTGTGCTGCGCAACAGCCAGGCTGCGGGAGGAAGGACAATAAAAAAGGCCGCTTTCGCGACCTTTATTCAGACAGGTAAAAGGACTTATTCAGTCACTTTATTTTTTAACTCTTCGGCGCCGGTTTTGGTTTTATCCCAGCCCTTTTCCGCACCGGATTTGGTGGCGTTCCAGCCTTTTTCACTGACCTCTTTGGTCTTATCCCACCCCTTCTCGGTGCCTTCTTTGGTCTTGTTCCAGGTTTTCTGCGCGCCTTCGCTCACCTGGCTGCCGACGCTGTCCTGCTTGCCTTCGGCGGCGTGTTTCGCCTTCAGCTGCTGCTCTTCGCCCTCGTGCTGGGCCTGATGCAGCTTCTCTTTAGCGGTGTTGGCGTTGGCATTCGCCGCCGCGACGGTATCATCTGTTGCATGTGTTGTCGCAGCAAAAACCGGAGCCGCAACCAGAATAGCCGATAACGCAATCATTGCTTTTTTCATAATATCCTCTCTCACGTGTCGTGTTATGAGTCGCATTCAGGATGGCACAACGAACCGGGGATGACATTAGGAATTAGCCTGAAAAACGTCTTCGACCTCCAGCCATGGCAGAAAATGCTGCCGCCGCGCGCGCCCTGTCGGCGTTGGCATAATTTCCAACATGTTTGTTACATTTTATGAAATTTGCCCTTGATATACTTGCCGTTGACGTTTACTCGAGAATAATTCTCAGAATCATTATATTTATAAATTGGCAAACGGAACTCATTTTATGGCAAGAAAATCAGTAAGATCGCTGTTACTTACTGCGCTGCTCGCGACGCCCCTCCTCAGCTATGCAACCCAATATCCCCTGACGGTCACGGACCTTGACGGCCGGCAGGTCACCCTCGCCAAAGAGCCGCAGCGTATTATTTTGCAGGATGGTCGCGACATTATGACCCTCGCCCTGCTGGACCGGGACAATCCGTTTAAACGGCTGGTGGCATGGAATAATCTGGCGAAAAAGCAGGATGTTGCCACCTGGCAGATGCTGAAAACGACGTGGCCGCAGTCGGCCACGATCCTTGACATGGGCTTCAGCGATAAAGGGAACGTCGATCTTGAAAGCGTCATCGCCCGTCAGCCGGATCTGATGATCGCCCAGCTGCGCGCCAGGCCAGCGCTGATGGAGAGCGGCGTCATCGACAAGCTCAGCGCCCTGCACGTTCCGGTGCTGTTTGTCGACTATGAGATCGCCCCGGCGAAAGATACCGCCCCCAGCATCGACCTGCTGGGCAAAGTCCTTAACCGCGAGAGCCAGGCCAAAGCCTTTACCGATTACTATCGTCAGCAGCTGCAGTCGATTCGCCAGAAAACCGCGACCATCACGCCGAAGGCCAACGTCTTCGTGGAAGCGCTGGCCGGCAACAGCGACGCCTGCTGCTTTACTCATGGCCACAGCGGCTGGGGCGGGCTGGTGGAGGCGGTCGGGGCGAACAATATCGGTTCGCAGCTGCTGCCGGGCGCCTCCGGGTTCGTTTCGCTGGAGAAAATAATCAGCATGAAGCCCGACGCCTGGATCATGACCGGCTCGAAGCGCGGCAACAGCCAGGTGCTGCCCCTGGGTTATGCGGTTAAGCCAGAGGCGGTGAAGGCCCAGGCGCAGACGCTGCTGGCGCGACCTGGGGTCAGCCAGATCCCGGCGGTACAGGAAAAGCGGGCCTATGGCGTTTATCACCACTTCTATAACCACCCGTGGAATATTGTCGGCATGGAATACCTGGCGAAAGATATCTACCCGCAGGCCTTCGGCGATCTCAACCCCGATGAGACGTACCATTATATCGTGCGCCATTTCACCGACCTGCCGGACCAGCCGTTCGTCTTCTCCTGGCAGCAGAGCGAGTAATCCGGCATGCGTTTAACCTCCGACTCCGTGCTCGACGGGCTGCCCGCCGGGACCTCTGGCGTGATGAATGATTATCGCCGTATCGTGCGTCGCCGTCTGCTGCTGATCCTCCTGCTGGCGCTGTTGATTGTCGCGTCGCTGCTGCTCGATTTTATGCTCGGCCCCTCCGGTCTGCCGCTGCAGAGCCTGTGGCAGACGTTAACCGATCCGGCCAGCGCCGATCCGGGCACGCGCGCCATCGTCTGGGATATCCGCCTGCCCTATGCGGTGATGGCGATTATCGTCGGTCTGGCGCTGGGACTGGCCGGCGCCGAAATGCAGACCATCCTCAATAACCCGCTGGCCAGCCCGTTTACCCTCGGCGTCTCCTCGGCTGCGGCGTTTGGCGCCGCGCTGGCGATTGTGCTCGGTATTGGCCTGCCCGGTATTCCCGGCCAGTGGTTTATCTCGGCCAACGCCTTTATCTTCGCCCTGCTGGCGGCCCTGCTGCTGGACGGCATCACCCGCTGGACCCAGGTGGCCACCTCCGGCGTCATTCTGTTCGGCATCGCGCTGGTCTTTACCTTTAACGCTCTGGTCTCGATGCTGCAGTTCATCGCCAACGAAGACACGCTGCAGGGGCTGGTGTTCTGGACCATGGGCAGCATCGATCGCGCCTCCTGGAGCAAAGTCGCCATCCTGCTGGTCGCCCTGGCGCTGGTGATGCCCCTGTCGCTGCGCAGCGCGTGGAAGCTGACCGCCCTGCGGTTGGGCGAGGACCGGGCCATCAGCTTTGGCATTAACGTTCGCCGTCTGCGCCTGACCACGCTGCTGCGGATCAGCATCCTGTCAGCGCTTTCGGTGGCCTTTGTCGGGCCAATCGGCTTTATCGGCCTGGTGGCGCCGCATATTGCGCGGATGCTCTTCGGCGAAGACCATCGCTTTTACCTGCCCGCCAGCGCGCTGATCGGCGCCCTGGTGCTCTCCCTGGCCTCCATCGCCTCGAAAAACCTGATCCCCGGGGCCATTATTCCGGTGGGGATCGTCACTTCCCTGGTCGGGGTCCCGTTCTTTTTGAGCATCATTTTACGTCATCGGGGGCAGGTATGAGCGACCAGACATTATCCGGGCTGTCGCTGTCTCACTTCAGCGCCGGCTACCCCAGACGCAAGGTGATCGAGAACCTGACGGTTCCCCATCTGCCGCGAGGGAAAATCACCGCGCTGCTGGGGCCAAACGGCAGCGGTAAATCAACGTTAATGCGGGCGATGGCGGGTCTGGGCCCCTGCCGCGGCGAGCTGCTGCTGGAGGGGGAAAATCTGCTGACGCAGCCGTTCTCACGTCGCGCAGAGCAGGTGGTCTATCTTCCGCAGACGCTGCCCGCCGGCGTGCATCTGCATGTGCTGGAGTCGATAATCGTTGCCCAGCGCGCCGCCGGAGGACGCCACAGTCCGCAGCGCCAGGAGGAGGTGATGGCGCTGCTGCGACAGCTGGGGATTGCCCATCTGGCGATGAGCTACCTCGATCAGCTCTCCGGCGGGCAAAAGCAGCTGGTGGGTCTCGCCCAGTCGCTGATCCGCCAGCCGCGCCTGCTGCTGCTCGACGAACCGCTCAGCGCCCTTGACCTCAACTACCAGTTTCACGTGATGGATCTGGTGCGCCGGGAGACCCGGCGGCGCAACATCGTGACCTTGGTGGTGGTGCACGACATCAATATTGCCCTGCGTCACGCCGACCACGTGCTGATGCTCAAGGCGGGCCAGCTGCTCGGCGACGGCACCCCGGCCGCGGTCATCACTCCCGATACTCTGGCGGCCGTCTATGGGGTGCGCGGGCGTATTGAACCCTGTTCGCAGGGGGTGCGGCAGGTGATTATTGACGGCCTGGTGGACAGCGAGGTCTGACCGCGGCGCGGGGCGGTTCGTCCGCCCCGCGCCCGCCGGCTTAGTGATCGAGATAGATATAGTTTTCCCAGCTCTTCATGCGGATCAGGATCTTCCTGATCAGCGACAGCTCTTTCAGATGATCCGAGTAGACCGCCGCCTCGAGGGTAGCCCCCTGCGGTAGAGCGTATTCGGCAAATCGCGGATCGGTCACCTTCAGCACCACCAGCGCCCGGCCATGGGTATTGAGCGCGTCTGTGGTCAGCAGTTTGCCCTGCCCCTGGAACTGGCTCTCGCCAATCGCCGGCAGCACGTCGGCCACTTCTCCGCGAAAGACGGTGCCCGGGATAGCCGGAAACATCAGCTCCGCGGGCTCGCCTTTGTGCAGACGCTGCAGGGCGTTCTGGCGAAATGCCGCGACGTACTCCCGCGAGGCGGCGCCCTCCACCGGCACAAAGGTCATCAGCGGGATCATCCCCAGCGCAGTGGACATGGTGCCCGGCCGTAAGCCGACGGTACTGACATAGCCATCCTCCGGGGCGCGGACGACGGTGTTCTCCAGCTGAAACTGCGCCTTTTGCAGCTGCGCCAGCAGGGAGGCCACGGTGGTGTTTTTGCCCTTCACCACCGAGTCCAGCGCATTACGCGCCTGAACCACCTTCGCCTGAGCCGCGCTGACGCTGGCTTCATCGGCTTTCCACGTCTGCAGACGGGTATCAACCATTTGATCGGAGAAGGCGCCCTGGGCATGGCCCTTCCGATAGCGGGCATACTCCCGCCGCGACTGGTCGCGCTGGGCCACCGCACGGCTCAGCTCGGCCTGCGCCTGGCTTAACGCCGCGTTTAAGGAGAGCGCATCCTGACTGGCTGCTTTTATCTGCGCCTGCAGATCGTCTACTTTCGCCTGGAACGGCGTCGGGTCGAGGGTAAACAGTACATCGCCCTTATGCAGCATCTGGTTAGGCTTCACCGGTACGCTCTGCACCCGGCCGCGTACCTGCGACACAATCGGCACGGTGCGAAACACCTGGTTACCGACGTCGGTATAAGGGAAGTTGTAGTTCATCCCGAAGATCACCGCGCCAATCAGGGCGATACCGCCGAGCACCGCCGTCGGCACGGTCCACTTATTGAGCGGGATGCGAAAAAGTTTAAACACCACGATGCATAGCGCGGCGTAGGTCAGCAACATTAACGTTTCCATTATTTTGCCTCCTTCGCTTTCAGAACGTCCACCTCGCGCTGGACCTGTTCCAGCTGCTGGACCACCGTTTCCAGACGCTGATGCAGCGCCTGCTGCTCGTCGGCAATGTGGCGCATCCCCCATCCGCGGTCTTCGCGCCACAGCGTCGCCCAGATCCATAACAAGGGCCACAGCGCGTGGAGGGTAAATAAGCTGACCCAACCGGCATAATGAATCGCATCCTGATGAGGATGACGCCGCTCTTTGGCGATTTCATAAGGAATATCGTGAATAACAATCACGCCATAAAAAAGTATTAAGGCCACGGCGATCAGAATGGCCAGCGCCACATAGTCCAGGGTCATAAAATAACTCCAGAGTGCAAGGTTAAATAAATAAAACAGCCAGATTCAGGCGTAACGGGGCCGGGGGAAAAAGCGCGCTTAGCGCTTTCCCTGGCGGTAATAGCAACGTGATGGCGTGAATCTGCCGAATCGGATTTAGAATTTCTCAGGAATATGACGGTCGATGGAGATCAGCTTGCCTTTTTTCACCGTGATATATCCCCCCTCGCGCAGCGCGGCCAGCACCTGGTACACATAGCTGCGCGAGAGATTGGTTCGTTTAATAATAAATGCCGACAGGCTCTCATGCTGACCCCCATCAATTTCGCCGCGATATAAATAGCGCGACAGCATCGATTTAATGGTCTGAAAGCTGGTCTGGCTGCCGCGTTCATAGTGGGCATCAAGGGCAAATATGCCCATATAGGCCAGGATCGTGGTCAGCTCTTGCATATAGCCCGGCGACGAATGAAAGAATATTCGCTCAAAATCGCTGGCGGTTATTTTCGCCAGCTGGCACTCGCCCAGACACTGATAATAGAGCGCGACCGACGGACAATAATGTTCCAGTAATCCTAACGGCATATGCGCGATAACAATCCCGACCAGGTTCTGCTCATCGCCAAAGGCCAATGTCATTTGCCCCTGCAGCAGAAAGTAGAGATAGCCCGGCTGCGGAATAAAGCCCTGATCTTTGCCCAAACTCAGCGTTTCACTGCAGGCGATCACCGCCGGCAGATGCGTAGTCAGCGTCAGCTTCTGGTACCGATCGTAAATATCGCCAAAACTGGGGTTCATCGCGCTACGCACTCCTTTACCTTTGGCCACCGCGGCGGGGCTAACCGCGACCTGTTGAACTATACCTAAGCGGGTGGGGAAGGAAAAGTCCAGATCTGGAGTGGCGAAATATTCTGCCTGGCTCACATTTTTTACCCTCGCCTCCCTGTTTCGTGACCCAATCGTTCCGCTTACCGGTGGGCTGTGCTTTAATGAGCTAAACCGGTTTAATAAAGTTTAGCTTAGAGGAGCTTGTCGTATGAATGGAAAAATCTGGGTACTCGGCGATGCGGTCGTCGATCTCCTGCCCGATGGAGAGGGCCGCCTGCTGCAATGCCCCGGCGGCGCGCCGGCCAACGTGGCGGTCGGCGTGGCGCGGCTCGGCGGTGACAGCGGGTTTATCGGCCGCGTCGGCGACGATCCCTTCGGCCGTTTTATGCGTCACACCCTGGCGCAGGAGCAGGTGGATGTGAACTATATGCGCCTCGATGCGGCGCAGCGCACCTCCACGGTGGTGGTCGATCTCGATAGTCACGGGGAGCGCACCTTTACCTTTATGGTCCGTCCGAGCGCCGACCTGTTCCTTCAGCCCGAGGATCTCCCGCCGTTTGCCGCCGGTCAGTGGCTGCACGTCTGCTCCATCGCTCTCAGCGCGGAACCGAGCCGCAGCACGACATTCGCGGCGATGGAGGCGATAAAGCGCGCCGGGGGCTATGTCAGCTTCGACCCCAATATCCGCAGCGACCTGTGGCAGGATCCGCAGGACCTTCGCGACTGTCTCGACCGGGCGCTGGCCCTCGCCGACGCCATAAAACTTTCGGAAGAGGAGCTGGCGTTTATCAGCGGCAGCGACGACATCGTCAGCGGCATCGCCCGGCTGAACGCCCGCTTCCAGCCGACGCTACTGCTGGTGACCCAGGGTAAAGCGGGGGTCCAGGCCGCCCTGCGCGGGCAGGTTAGCCACTTCCCTGCCCGCCCGGTGGTGGCCGTCGATACCACCGGCGCCGGCGATGCCTTTGTCGCCGGGCTACTCGCCGGCCTCGCCGCCCACGGTATCCCGGATAACCTCGCAGCCCTGGCTCCCGACCTCGCGCTGGCGCAAACCTGCGGCGCGCTGGCCACCACCGCCAAAGGCGCCATGACCGCCCTGCCCTACAGGGACGATCTTCAGCGCTCGCTGTGATCCCCTTGGGCCGGTTAACGGCCCACTTTGCTGGCGACATCACAATTCTTAAACCGGTTTAGCAATTTTTATTTTCACCGCGTTACCGACATGTTTACCATATCAACTAAACCGGTTTAGCAAACATTAGCACACTCACTGATTTACCTTTGGATGTCACCAACATGTATAAAAAACGGAAGTTAGCCATTCTTATTGCTTTGCTAACCGGCACCGCCGCCGCCCATGGGCAGACAGACCTGAACAGCATTGAAGCGCGTCTCGCCGCCCTGGAAAAACGCCTGCAGGACGCCGAGACCCGCGCCAGCACTGCCGAAAGCCGCGCCGCCTCAGCGGAGCAGAAAGTTCAGCAGTTAACCCAGCAGCAGCTGCAAACCCAGGCCACCACCCAGCAGGTGGCCAGGCGCACCACTCAACTGGAAGAAAAAGCCGAACGGCCCGGCGGCTTTGAGTTCCACGGCTATGCGCGTTCCGGGGTGATCATGAACGACTCGGCCGCCAGTACCAAATCCGGCGCTTATATGACCCCCGCCGGGGAGACCGGCGGCGCCATTGGTCGCCTGGGCAACCAGGCCGACACCTATGTGGAAATGAACCTCGAACATAAACAGACCCTGGACAACGGGGCGACCACCCGTTTCAAAGTGATGGTGGCCGACGGACAGACCACCTATAACGACTGGACGGCAAGCAGCAGCGACCTGAACGTACGCCAGGCGTTCGTCGAGCTGGGCAACCTGCCGACCTTCGAAGGCCCGTTCAAAGGCTCGACCCTGTGGGCCGGGAAACGCTTTGACCGCGACAACTTCGACATCCACTGGATTGACTCGGATGTGGTGTTCCTCGCCGGGACCGGCGGCGGGATCTACGACGTGAAATGGAACGACAGCCTGCGCAGCAACTTCTCGTTATACGGCCGCAACTTTGGCGATATCGCCGACAGCAGCAACAGCGTGCAGAACTATATCGTCAGCATGAATAACTTTGCCGGCCCGGTGCAGATGATGGTCAGCGGGATGCGGGCGAAAGATAATGACGACCGCCAGGACGCGAACGGCAATCTGGTGAAAGGCGATGCCGCTAACACCGGGGTTCATGCCCTGCTGGGCCTGCACAATGAGAGCTTCTATGGCCTGCGCGACGGGACCAGCAAAACGGCCCTGCTGTACGGCCACGGGCTGGGCGCCGAGGTTAAAGGCATCGGCTCCGACGGCGCGCTGCGCCCGGGGGCCAATACCTGGCGCTTCGCCAGCTACGGCACCACGCCGCTGAGCGATCGCTGGTTTATTGCCCCGGCCGTGCTGGCGCAGAGCAGTAAAGATCGTTATGTCGATGGCGACAGCTATCAGTGGGCCACCCTCAACCTGCGTCTGATTCAGGAAGTGACGCAGAACTTCGCCCTCGCCTGGGAGGGCAGCTATCAGTACATGGATCTGCAGCCTGAAGGCTACAACGATCGCCATGCGGTCAATGGCAGCTTCTACAAGCTGACCTTCGCCCCGACCTTCAAGGTGGGCAGCATCGGCGACTTCTTCTCGCGGCCGGAGATCCGCTTCTATACATCGTGGATGGACTGGAGCAAAAAACTGGACAACTACGCCAACGATGACGCGTTAGGCAGCAACGGGTTCAAATCGGGCGGCGAATGGTCGTTCGGTATGCAAATGGAGACCTGGTTCTGACGGCAACCGGGGCGACAGGGTAAATAACACATAAATATAAGGTTCGCGGCGCCTGCCACGGCTGGCGCCGCCCACGCCATATCATCATGCATTTAGAGGGTACTATGGATTTTGAACAGATTTCCCGCTCACTGCTTCCCCTGCTGGGCGGCAAGGAAAACATCGCCAGCGCCGCGCACTGCGCCACCCGCCTGCGGCTGGTGCTGGTCGACGACGCGCTCGCCGATCAGCAGGCGATTGGCAAAATCGACGGGGTGAAAGGCTGCTTTCGCAATGCCGGACAGATGCAGATCATCTTCGGCACCGGGGTGGTCAATAAAGTCTATGCCGCCTTTATCCAGGCCGCAGGCATCAGCGAATCGAGCAAATCCGAAGCCGCCGACCTGGCGGCGAAAAAGCTGAACCCGTTCCAGCGCATCGCCCGCCTGCTGTCCAACATCTTCGTGCCGATTATTCCGGCCATCGTCGCCTCCGGCCTGCTGATGGGCCTGCTGGGGATGGTGAAAACCTACGGTTGGGTCGACCCGAGCAACGCTCTCTATATCATGCTGGATATGTGCAGTTCGGCGGCGTTTATCATTCTGCCGATCCTGATCGGCTTTACCGCCGCCCGCGAATTTGGCGGTAACCCCTATCTGGGCGCGACCCTCGGCGGGATCCTCACCCACCCGGCGCTGACCAACGCCTGGGGCGTCGCCGCCGGCTTCCACACCATGAATTTCTTCGGCATCGAAGTGGCGATGATCGGCTACCAGGGCACCGTCTTCCCGGTGCTGCTGGCGGTGTGGTTTATGAGCATGGTCGAGAAGCGGCTGCGCCGCGTGATCCCTGACGCGCTGGACCTGATCCTCACTCCGTTCCTGACGGTGATTATCTCCGGCTTTATCGCCCTGCTGCTGATCGGCCCGGCCGGTCGCGCGCTCGGCGACGGCATTTCGTTTATCCTCAGCACGCTTATCAGCCATGCCGGCTGGCTGGCGGGCCTGCTGTTCGGCGGCCTCTATTCGGTGATCGTCATTACCGGTATCCATCACAGCTTCCATGCCATCGAGGCCGGACTGCTGGGCAACCCATCGATTGGCGTCAACTTCCTGCTGCCGATCTGGGCGATGGCCAACGTCGCCCAGGGCGGCGCCTGCTTTGCGGTGTGGTTTAAAACCAAAGATGCCAAAATAAAAGCCATCACCCTGCCGTCGGCGTTTTCGGCGATGCTGGGGATCACCGAGGCGGCAATCTTCGGGATTAACCTGCGCTTTGTGAAACCGTTTATCGCCGCGCTGGTGGGCGGTGCCGCCGGCGGCGCCTGGGTGGTGTCGATGCACGTCTACATGACCGCGGTGGGCCTGACGGCGATCCCGGGGATGGCTATCGTGCAGGCCAGCTCGCTGCTGAACTACATTATCGGAATGGCGATCGCCTTCGCCGTGGCCTTCGCGCTCTCTCTGACGCTGAAATACAAAACGGACGCTGAATAATGTCATTACCGTCACGCCTGCCTGCGATCCTGCAGGCCGTTATGCAGGGCCAGCCGCAGGCGCTGGCCGACAGCCATTATCCGCAATGGCATCTGGCGCCGGTCAACGGACTGCTGAACGATCCTAACGGCTTTTGCCAGGTCGCCGGGCGTTACCACCTGTTTTATCAGTGGAACCCGCTCGCCTGCGACCATACCTATAAGTGCTGGGGACACTGGAGCTCTGCCGATCTGCTGCACTGGCGGCACGAACCTATCGCCCTGATGCCGGATGAAGAGTATGACCGCAACGGCTGCTACTCTGGCAGCGCGGTCGAGTTCGAGGGCGCCCTGACTCTGTGCTACACCGGCAACGTGAAATTCCCCGACGGCGGGCGCACCGCCTGGCAATGTCTGGCGACCGAGAATGCCGATGGCACCTTCCGCAAGCTGGGGCCGGTGCTGCCGCTGCCAGAAGGCTATACCGGCCATGTGCGCGACCCTAAAGTGTGGCGGCAGGACGGGCGCTGGTACATGGTTCTTGGGGCGCAGGATGTGCAACAGCGCGGCAAAGTGCTGCTGTTTACCGCCAGCGACCTGCGGGAGTGGCGCCTGGTAGGGGAGATCGCCGGGCACGACGTGAACGGCCTGGCGAACGCCGGCTACATGTGGGAGTGCCCGGATCTCTTTCCGCTGGCGGACACCCACCTGCTGATCTGCTGCCCGCAGGGGCTGGCCCGCGAAGCGCAGCGCTTTCTCAATACCTATCCGGCGGTATGGATGGCAGGCCGCTTCGACGCCGAACGCGGGATCTTCGACCACGGCCCGCTGCACGAGCTGGACAGCGGATTTGAGTTCTACGCGCCGCAGACCATGCAGGCAAAAGATGGCCGCCGCCTGCTGGTCGGCTGGATGGGCGTCCCCGACGGGGAAGAGATGCATCAGCCCACCCGCGCGCAGGGCTGGATCCATCAGATGACCTGCGTGCGTGAGCTGGAGTGGCAGGCTGGCACTCTGTATCAGCGTCCGCTGCGCGAGCTGGCCGCTCTGCGCGGGGAAGCCCAGGGCTGGCGCGGGCAGACCCTGCCCCTCGCCCCGATGGAGCTGGCCTTTGACCTTTCCCCCGACAGCACGCTGGGGCTGGACTTTGCCGGCGCCCTGCAGCTCACCGTCAATCGCGACGGCCTACGTCTGTCGCGCCGCGGCCTGCAGACGGCAGAGATGCATCACCGCTACTGGCGCGGCGAGGCGCGACGCCTGCGGATCTTTATCGACCGCTCCAGCGTGGAGATTTTCATCAACGATGGCGAGGGGGTGATGAGCAGCCGCTTCTTCCCGGGCTATCCGGGGCAGCTCATCTTCAGCGGTGCGACGCCGGTGGCATTCTGCCGCTGGCTGCTGCGGCCATGCATGGTAGAATAAGCGTTTTGCTTTCAGGCTCCCGGGTGCTGATGAAAACCAAACGCGTAACTATCAAAGATATCGCCGAACTGGCGGGCGTCTCCAAAGCGACCGCCAGCCTGGTACTCAACGGTCGTGGTAAAGAGCTGCGCGTGGCGCAGGAGACGCGCGAGCGCGTGCTGGCGATCGCTCGCGAACAGCACTATCAGCCGAGCATTCACGCGCGCTCGCTGCGCGATAACCGCAGCCATACCATTGGTCTGGTGGTGCCGGAGATCACCAACTACGGGTTTGCCGTTTTCTCCCACGAGCTTGAGACGCTCTGCCGGGAAGCCGGCGTGCAGCTGCTTATCTCCTGCACCGACGAAAACCCTGGCCAGGAGAGCGTGGTGGTCAATAACATGATCGCCCGCCAGGTCGACGGCCTGATTGTCGCCTCTTGTATGCACAGCGATGCCGACTATCAGAAGCTCAGCGAACAGCTGCCGGTGGTGCTGTTTGACCGCTCCCCCAGTGACAGCGCCCTGCCGCTGGTGATGACCGACTCGGTCACCCCAACGGCCGAGCTGATCTCCCGTATCGCGCCTCAGCATGCGGACGAGTTCTGGTTTCTCGGCGGCCAGCCGCGGCTGTCGCCGTCGCGCGACCGGCTGGCGGGGTTCACCCAGGGCCTGGCCCAGGCGGGGATCACGCTGCGCCCCGAGTGGGTGATCAACGGCAACTACCACCCCAGCTCCGGCTATGAGATGTTCGCGGCGCTCTGCGCGCGGCTGGGGCGTCCGCCGAAGGCGCTCTTCACCGCGGCCTGCGGGCTGCTCGAAGGGGTGCTGCGCTATATGAGCCAGCATCATCTGCTGGATTCCAATATTCATCTCGCCAGCTTCGACGATCACTATCTGTATGATTCGCTTTCCCTGCGCATTGATACCGTGCAGCAGGATAATCGCCAGCTGGCCTGGCACTGCTACGATCTGCTCAGCCAGCTGATCGACGGTCAGGCCCCGGAGCCGCTTCAGCGCTACCTGCCCGCCACCCTGCAGATTCGCCATCCCTGACGGCGCGGTTGGCAATTAGCGTTTTCGCCTGGCGCGCGCCGCCTGCCTCAGCGCCAGCAGCGCGCTGGCGAGCACCGCGCCAAGGCCGATAGTCACCGGCCAGCGGTAAGCCACCAGCAACGAGGGCAATCCACCATCCGGCGCCAGCATCACCAGATTCCAGCCCGCCAGCCCCGCGTTGCCGTTCAGCGCCCGGCTTAACATCCTTTGATGCGGGGCGAATGGCTGAATGGTCTGGTAGTGGCTGCCGAACAGCGGGGGCTGCATCTCTCGCGGGAACTGCGCCTGCACCTGGGCCAGCACGCTGGCCGGCAGCGCGTGCGATGCCGCCAGCAGATGTCCGTCGCCATTCACCAGCAGCAGCTGATAATGCCGCTCCCGGGCGAGGGTCTGGAGAGCGGCGCGCATCGCCGCCAGCGGCCAGGTCGCTTCCCGCTGCGGCGCCGGAATGTTCATCCGCCGCTCAAGGCGTTCCGCCACCCACTGCGCATCCTCCTCCAGCTGGCGGATCTGCCTCTCACGGTAAACCTCTCTGGCCGGCAAATTCATGCCCCGACCGAGCGCCAGGATCGCCAGCCCCGCGATCAGCGTGACGATAAGGCCCCTTTTTCCCGCTAGCCAGCGCGGCGAGAATTTGCCAAAGGATGGTGTATTCATACGACTCCAGAAACCGCAGGCCACGCGTGGCCCCTGACGAATGGACAACGGAAGTGGCGAAACTGTACAGGATGCGCAGCGCGGGCAAAACAGACAGGCGGAGCCTGGCGGGGAGTATTTTGTTTATTTCTGGACAGGACGGGCGGCAACGACATCCTTCGCCGTTGCCGCCCGTTGATAAGATTAGTGTTTTTTCCGGTTGCGACGCATATCGATGGTTACTGCCGCAACGATAATGATGCCTTTAATAATATCCTGCACATAGGCATCGACGCCGACAAAGGTAAAACCGCTTTTGATCAGGCCAAGGATCATCGCGCCAATCAGGGTGCCGGTAATGCGCCCCACTCCGCCCATTAAGCTGCTGCCGCCGATCACCGCGGCGGCAATCGCGTCCAGCTCGTAGGACATCCCCATACTCGACTGGCCGCTGCTGACGCGCGCCGCCAGCACCACCCCCGCCAGCCCGGAGAGCGCCCCGGCGATGGTGTAGACTATCACCAGATATTTATTCACGTTGATGCCGGACACTTTGGCCGAGGTCATGTTGCCGCCGATGGCATACACATATTTGCCATACCGGGTATGCTTCAGCGCAATGTGAAACACGGCGGCGATCACGAAGAAGATAATCACCGGCATCGCACCCTGGCCTATCGCCGTAAAGCTGTCGGAGAGGAAGCTGATCGGGTTGCCCTGAGTGTAATACTGCGCCAGACCGCGCGCCGAAACCATCATCCCGAGGGTGGCGATAAACGGCGGGATACCGGTCCGCGTCACCAGGAAACCGTTGGTCAGGCCGCACAGCAGGCCGACGCCGATCCCCGCGCAAATGGGGATCACCGCCGGCAGGTTGACCAGCGCCGGGAACATTGGCGACAGGCTATCGGAGGTTTGCGCCAGGCTGGCCGCCACCACCGCCGCAAGGGCAATAACCGAGCCGGAGGAGAGGTCAATCCCGGTGGTGATGATCACCTGGGTGACGCCCACGGCGATGATGCCGATAATCGCCACCTGCAGCACAATCAGCACCAGCCGGTTGGTATTGAGCAGGAACGACTGGTCGCGAACATACCAGCCGGCGATTTCAAAGGTCAGGGCAATCACCAGCATCACCACAAAGATGCCGGTATCTTTCGGCATTTTATGCCGCAAATTAGCGAAGAAGGAGGAACCCTCGCTGGCCGGAGCCGCCGTTAATTTCATATTACTCATTCTCTGTGCCTCAATGGGATGCCAACGACAAAATGGTTTCCTGGTCGGCTTCGTCTTTTTCCAGGATGCCGGTGATACGACCTTCATGCATCACCATGACCCGATCGCTCATGCCAAGGATTTCCGGCAGCTCAGAGGAGACCATAATCACCGCCACCCCCCGATTCGCCAGTTCACTGATCAGATGATAAATCTCCGCCTTCGCCCCGACGTCGATACCGCGGGTCGGCTCATCGAGAATTAAGATTTTCGGTTGCGCTAACAGCCAGCGCGCAATCAGGACCTTTTGCTGATTCCCCCCGCTGAGGTTATTAATAATTTGATCCATCGTCGGCGTTTTAATATTGAGCCGGCGTATTTGCTCCATGCAGTCTTCGGCCATTTTCACGTGCTGGACAAAACCGCTCTTGCCGATATATTCCGGCATTTTGACGATACTCATATTTTCCAGCACCGACAGCACCAGAAACAGGCCCGACTTTTTCCGGTCTTCGGTTAATAATGCCATCCCCTTTTCAATCGCCACGGAGGGGGAATCGATGGTCACCGGCGCCCCGTCGATCAGCACTTCGCCGCTGTCGAAGCGCTCCATACCGAACAGGCTTTCCATCACCTCGCTGCGCCCGGCGCCCACCAGCCCGGCCACGCCCAGGATTTCGCCACGGCGTACGCTAAAGCTGACGTCATGGAACACGCCCTGACGCGTCAGGTTGCGAACCGTCAGCACCTCTTCGCCGATGGTGTTATTAAATTTCGGAAACAGCTGGGTTAATTCGCGGCCCACCATCTGGGTGATCAGCGACTGCCGGGTAAATTCGGTGGTGTTTTTGCTCCCCACCCAGGTGCCGTCGCGAAAGACGCTGATCTCATCGGTGATGGCAAAGATCTCATCCATTTTGTGGCTGATATAGATGATCGCTTTACCCTGGGCGCGCAGGTCGCGGATGATGGTGAACAGGTGAGCCACCTCGCCTTCGGTCAGCGCCGAGGTGGGCTCATCCATGATCACGATATCCGCGTTCCATGAAACCGCTTTGGCAATCTCCACCATCTGCTGGGCGGCGATGCTCAGGTCGCCCACCAGCCGGTCAGCGGTTAAGCGGATATTGAGCTTATCCAGCAACGCCTGGGTCTGGCGGGTCAGCTGGCCGTGGTCGACAAAGCCGTACTTCATCGGCTCGCGCCCCAGCCAGATATTCTCCGCCACCGTCATATGCGGCACCAGATTGAGCTCCTGGTGGATCATCGAGATCCCCGAGCGCAGCGCATCCATGGTGTCGGTAAACTCCACCGGCTCCCCTTTCACGCGAATCGACCCTTTATCGGGGCGATAGATACCGATCAGGCATTTCATCAGCGTGGATTTACCGGCGCCGTTCTCGCCCATCAGGGCATGCACCGTTCCCGGACGCACGCGCAATGAGACATTATCGAGCGCCTTCACGCCGGGGAAGAACTTACTGATACCTTCGGCTTCAAGGGCAAAAGCGTTCATACATCCACCTCCGTACCACAGGTTGGCCAGGACTATTTCTGATTACGGTTGGTAAATTCAGCCATGTTCTCTTTGGTGATCAGCTGATACGGCACATCGATGATTTTTTCCACTTTCTCGCCGTTCGCCAGCTTGATGGCCGCGTCGACTGCGCCTTCACCCTGGCCTTTCGCATCCTGGAAGATGGTGGCGATCATCTTGCCGCTCTTCAGCATCTGCAGCGCGTCCGGGGTGCCATCCACGCCGGCGATGAGAATATGGTTCGGGTTTTTGCCCAGCGCCTGCAGGGCGCCGATCGCCATTTCATCGTTGTTGGAGGCGATGGCCTGGATATCCTCACCGCTGGTCATCCAGTTGCTGACCACGTCCACGGCGTCATTGCGGGTAAATTTCGCGGTCTGCTTCTGGACGATTTTGATGTTCGGGTATTTCGCTACCACCTCTTCCACCCCTTTGGTGCGGTCGCGAGTGGATTCATTCGCCAGGTCGCCGAGCAGGATCGCCACATTGCCCTTACCGTTCATCGCTTTCGCCAGCGCTTCCATCTGCAGACGGCCGGCAAGAATGGAGTCCGATCCCACATAGGCCATCTTGTCGGTCAGCTCCGCCTGCGGACGGCGGTTCACAAACACCAGCGGGATCCCGGCTTTGGTGGCCTGATCCATGATCGGTTTCACCGCGTTGGTATCCACCGGGTTGACGATAATGGCGTCCACCCCCTGGCCGATAAAGTTCTGTACCTGCTGCAGCTGCTGGGAGACATCCCCTTTCGCGTCCTCGATCTGCGATTTAACGCCATCTTTTTTCATCTCTTTTTGCATCGAGGTACGCAGGATCGTCAGGAAGTTATCGTCAAACAGCGCCATCGAGACGCCAATGGAGACATCTTTTGCCATAACCACCGCAGGCAGCATGCAGGCTAACAAAGAGGCAACAATCGTTTTCTTAATATTCATAGTTGATCCTTGATTTTGTAGGTACGCCGGTGAATGAAACAAAATGAAAAATTAATTTCAGTTACGTTGCGGCAAATGTCTGCTGGTATATCGACGACGCTGCGGCACCTCTCGCACTCCATCGTGATCTAAATCACAAATAACGGCTGTTTTATCATCACTATTTTGAAACATCAGTCCATTTACGCCGCAACCTGGATTTCAGACCATTTATTTCATTAACAAGACATTTGAAACTTTTATAAGTAAATAACTGAAATGAAAATTATAAAACTATGCAGTAACAGAATTTTGACAGACATCTAACATTGCCGCATAAATGAGCGAAAAATGAGAAGCAGACAACGCTTTGAAACGATCCCTCCCGGCGGGGTTGGCATTTACCCGCCGGGGAAATCCGTGTTGTCAGGAAGGGAGGCGCCGTACGCCTTAGTCCACGTTCTCGGCGCTGTAGAGGATAAAGTCGACTTTACCGTCGGCATAGGTTTGCGGCTGGTAGCCGGACTCCAGATGGCGCAGCATCAGGTCGATCGCCAGCTGGGCGTGCTGGCGGGTGTTCTGATCGAGCGTTAACGCCAGGCTGCCCTTCGCCAGCTGCTGCCGGGTGGTGTTGTAACGCTCATGGGTGATCCAGCAGACGTCGCCTTCGCGGCGGTGGCGGGCCAGCGCCTCGGCAATCTGGGTATTGCCAAGCCCGGTGTTATAGATCCCAACAATATTCCGGCTGCGGCACAGGGCTTGCTCCACCAGGCGGGTGATCTGCTCCCGCCGCTCCTCGCCCGCCAGCACGTCGCTGAGCTGCAGGTGGGGAAAGCGCTGGCTCAGCACCTCGCGGAACCCCTGAATGCGCAGGCGATGCGCGCTGTAATCTTGCCGGCCGCTGACCATCAGCACCTCGCCGGGCCGCGGCGTCATTCTCCCCAGCATTAACCCCGCCGTGCGGCCAGCCTGCAGCTGATTGATCCCCACGTGGCAGAGTCGGTCGGCGCCGGGCAGGTCCGTCGCCAGGGTGATCGCCGGGACGCCAGCCTCCCGGCAACGGCGCAGCGCGTCGTGCACCGCGGGATGGTCATTGCCGAAGACGATGATCCCCTGACGCTGCTGGCAACTGCGCGCAATGCGCCGGGCCAGCGTCGTCGGCTGCGACTCCGGGACAAAGGTGCGGTGCAAGGTCAGACGGCGATAGCCGAGGCTATCCGCCACGGCGGCAAAATCCTGCGCCAGCTGCGGAAAGAAGAACGAGTCATTGCTGCTGAGAAAGACCTCAATCTGCCAGGGAAAGCGGTGCTCCTCCGGCAGGATCCGCTTCAGCCCCGCCTCGCGCGCCGCCTGCAGCACTTTGCGCGTGGTCTGCGGCGATACGCCGCCGCGCTCGTTCAGCACCCGGTCAACGGTGGCCACGCCGACGCCAATCTGTCTGGCCAGCATCGCCAGTGAAATGTTTTTCATCGCCCCTCTCTTCATGATGGAAATCCATCAAAACGGCAGTGTCAGTGAGTTTAGCAAACCGATTATGGTGGCAGCGTCCCCTCGCCATTCTGGAGAAAAAAATGATCTGCAAACGTTTTGCCCTGGTAGGCAGTGGTTTTATCGGTCAGGTTCATGCCGCCAGTCTTGCTCGTCATGAAGGAAGTGCGCTGACGATGGTGGCCGATGCCGCCCCGGAGCGCGCCCAGGCGCTGGCCGCCCGCTATGGCGCCCGGGCGGTGACCGTGAGCGAGGCGATCCATAGCGACGCCATCGACGCGGTGCTGATCGCCAGTTCAACCCCGTCGCATGCCGAACTGCTGGAAGCCGCCGCCCGGGCGGGCAAGGCGGTCTATTGTGAAAAACCGATCGACCTCTCCCTGGCGCACGCCCGTGAGGTGGTGGAGCGGGTGCTCCCCCTGAACGTGCCGGTCACTGTCGGCTTTAACCGGCGCTTCGATAGCAGCCATCAGCAGCTCCGCCGCCAGCTGGAGCAAGGGCTGATCGGCCGGGTCGAGCTGGTGCAGATGGTCTGCCGCGCCTCCAGCATGCCGCCGCTCGACTATCTGCGCAGCTCCGGCGGCCAGATGCGCGATCAGGCGATCCACTTCTTTGATCTCCTGCGCTTTCTCACTGGCGATGAAGTGCGCACCGTAGCAGCGATGGGCGCGGCGCTGGCCCTGCCGGACATTGCCGAATTTGGCGATGTCGACACCTCCATCCTGATGATGCAGATGCGCGGCGGTGCGCTGGCGCAGCTGGACAATACCCGCCGCACCGGCCACGGGTACGATGAACGGATCACCCTGCTGGGCGCCGAGGGCGCGCTGGAGTCCGGTAGCCAGTCGCCGGCGGGCCCTACCCTGTGGCGCGGCAATCAGCGCATTGAGCCGGGCCTGTGGCCGGACTGGTTCAGCCGTGTACAGGGATCTTATTACCAGCATCTTGACGCCTTTATTCGCTCCCTGAATGGTGAAACCGTCGCCGACCTGCCCGGCCTGCTGGACGGCCTGCAGGCGCAGGCCATTGCCGAAGCGGCGGTTCAGTCCCTGCAGCATGGCCAGTTTGTCGCCGTCGACGACTGTCGCTGAGCGGGTGCGATGCAACCGCTATCAGGCGCTGTACCTGCCTTTATGCCGGGCGGCGGCGTCGCCTTGCCCGGCCTACATAATACAGGCATTAATATGATTTAATATCAAACATTTGCATGGGTATCCCAGACCCGCGCAAGCGCAGCGCCGCCGGGCAAGGGCAGCCGACGCGGAGCCGCTTTTATGCCGGGCGGCGGCGTCGCCTTGCCCGGCCTACATAACACAGGCATTAATCTGATTTAATATCAAACGGTTGCAGTAAAATCGTAGGCCCGTGCAAGCGCAGCGCCGCCGGGCAAGAACAGCCGACGCGGAGCCGTTTTATGCCGGGCGGCGTCGCCGCCTTGCCCGGCCTACATAACACAGGCATTAATACACCGTAATATCAATCGGTTGCATAGATATCACAGGCCCGCGCAAGCGCAGCGCCGCCGGGCAACAGACATCAGGCATCGTACGCGTCCTTTTGCCGGGCAATGGCAGATACGCTCGCGCTATCTGCCATTGCCCGGCCGGCTCCTTAGCGTTCTTCGTTAAACACCGCGCCCACCTGGCGCCGCACCTCATCCATCACCTGCAGATTCTGCAGCACCCGACTGAGCGGCCGCAGCGGCGAGTCCTGCACCCCCTGTCCGATGCACCAGGCAAAATGCTCCGCCTGCCAGAACAGCTGGTCGTAGCGATTGCGCGGCTCTTCCCAGCGCAGCACCTGCCCGCCCTGACTGGCGGCGAGCGTGAAGCCGCCGGGGGCGTAAAACTGGCCGTCGATCGTCAGGGTCGCCTGGCGTCCGGCCACCACCGCCCCGCCCGGCGTGTTGCTGAACAAAGTGGTGTTTAACATCCCCTGCATCCCGTTCTGCCAGCTAAACAGCATCGACGTCTGACCGTTAAGCCCCTCCGCCGTGGCGCTGCCGCGGGCGACAATCTCCTGCGGCATGCCGCCCACCATCAGCGCAAACGAGGTCACATAGCTGCCGAGGTCCATCATCGGCCCGCCGGCAAGATCGGCATTGAAGATGCGGTGGTCGCGGGTGAAATACTCGCCGTGATCGGCCAGCAGGGTATGCAGGTCGCCGAGCGCCCCATCCTCCAGCAGCTGGCGGATCACATCATATTTCGGCGCGTAATCGCACCACATTGCCTCCAGCGCCAGCTTCTCCTGGCGGGCGGCTTCGGCCTGCAGCTCACGCCCTTCGCCGAGGTTGAGGGCGAAGGGCTTCTCAATCAGCACGTGTTTGCCCGCCTTCAGCGCCTGCATGCCGTCGGGAAAGTGATGGTTGTGCGGCGTCGCAATATACACCGCATCAATATCCGGACGCGCCAGCATCTCCTCCACCTGGCCGTAAGCCTGGGGGATCCCCCATTCCGCGGCCACCCGGTCGGCCTTCGCCTGGCTGCGGGAAGCCACCGCCACCACCTGCTGCCGGCTGTAGGTTTTCAATGAGTGCACAAAGCGCTCGGCGATCCAGCCAGGACCGATAATGCCCCAGCGCAGGAGGGGAATGCTCTGCGCCGCCGGGCGGCGCGGGGTTGGTAAGTGTGACGGAAACATAGCGGCTCCTTAGTCTTTAACCACGTTCACCCAGCGACGGCTGGCCATCGAGGCTTCAATCGCCGACAGCACGCGCTGATTCTGCAAACCAAATTCAAAGTTGGGATAGCAGTCGCCCTCCCCGCAAATCCCCTGCACCAGGTCATGCACTTCGATCACCTTGACGTCAAAATAGCCCAGCCCGCCGCCGCCAAAATCGAAGCCGAAGAAGCCGGCATAGGCCGGGATCTGGCTCCCGGCATACAGCGTCTTAAAGCCGCGGTCATGTTTGTCATCGTTGAAGCGATAGACCTGCAGCTCGTTAAAGCGCTCCCCGTCCATATACAGCGTGCCTTCGGTGCCGGAAACCTCCCAGAACACGCCGAAGATCCGCCCGGCGGCGATGCGCGAGGCCTCAATCACTCCCGCCGCGCCGCTGTCGAAATTGACCAGGCACTGAACCTGATCGTCATTTTCCACTTCCCGCCACTCGGCATCGGCCGCGACCCGGCTGGCATACCCGGCATCGGTTTGCGGCACCGGACGCTGGCGCAGGCAGGTTTGCGCGCTGGCGGTCACTTCACGGATCCCGCCCAGCAAAAACTGGGCGACGGACAGGGTATGGGCGCCGAGGTCGCCAAGCGCCCCGCTGCCGCCGAGGGTTTTCGAGCAGCGCCAGGACCAGGGCAGGTTCGGGTCGTTATAAAACCCCTGATCAAAGGTGCCGCGAAAGCGCACCGGTTCGCCAATATCTCCCCGGGCGATAATCTGCTTTGCCAGCAGCGCCGCCGGCGTTTTGATGTTGTTAAAGGCCACCATGGTCTTCACCCCCGCGCGCCGTGCCGCCTGCGCCATCTCCTGCGCCTGCTGCTCATTGACCGCCAGCGGCTTCTCGCAATAGACATGTTTACCCGCCGCGATCGCCGCCATCGCCATTGTGTAGTGCAGATGGTTCGGCGAGGTGATATCCACCACATCAACCTGCGGATCGATTACCAGCTCGCGCCAGTCGCCGTAGGCCTTTTCCGCCCCCAGTTTCGCCGCGTGGCGTTCGGCCATCGCCTGATCCTGATCCGCCAGCGCGTAGAGATGCGGGCGCTTGGGCAGATCGGGATAGAACATCGCCGCGCGACGGTAAGCGTCGGCGTGTGCCTGCCCCATAAAACCTGAGCCGATAAGGCCGATATTTAACCGCGCGCTCATGATGCGTACTCCTCTGACGATGAAGGGGAAGATAAATGGTGCGCCAGCCAGGCATAGGCGCGGCTGGCGGTGGCCAGCGGCGGCGCCATCGCCGGATCCTGCTCGGCTTCGATAATCAGCCAGCCGCGGTAGTCGCTGTCCCGTACAAAGTCGAGGATCGGCGCATAGTCGATGCAGCCGTCGCCTGGGATGGTAAACAGCCCGGCGCGCACCGCCTCGTTAAAGCTCAGGTTTTCCCGATACAGACGCCCCAGCACCTGCGGACGCACGTCTTTCAGATGCAGATGGCGGATACGGTGGCCATATTTGTGCAGTACGCGCGGGATCTCGACCCCGGCGACAAAGGCGTGCCCGGTATCAAACGCCAGCCCGACGTTGTCATGGGTGTGAGACAGAAACCGCTCCAGCTCGTCATCGTGCTCCACCAGCATCATCAGATGATGGTGATAGGCCAGCTGGAGGTCATAGTCGCGCAGCAGCAGGTCAGCAAAGGTATTCAGCTTGTGGCAATACGCCGCAAGGCTGACGCGGCTTAACGGCGGCGAGAGCGAAATAGGCTCATCAAGCGGGGTTTCACCTGGCAGTTGCCCGCATTCGCCGTAAACCATCACCTTCGCGCCGAGCTGCCGGAGGAGCTGGGCGTGCTCCCGCACCGCCTCCAGCTCCGCTTCCACGCTGCGGTCGGCCAGCAGGCCGCTGTACCAGCCGGACGCCAGGCGCAGGTCAGCCGCCGCCAGCAGCGGGCCCAGGGTTGATGCCTGGCGGGGAAATTTCCGTCCTAACTCAATGCCCTGATAGCCCGCCTCCCGCGCCTCGCGCAGGCAGGTATCCAGGGGAATATCACCGCCTAAATCCTCGAGTACATCGTTGGTCCAGCACAGGGGGCTCACGCCCCACCGCAGTTGCTCTGTCGCCATCTTGTTCTCCTTTCCACCCTGTGGTCTTGTCTGGCGTCACTATAAGCAGGTGACGACCGACGATGAAAACGGAGAAATGATGGAAATCCATCATTGCGCTGGCGGTATATTCGCTATTTCAGGTAACCCTGAAAAATAAATGGAAATAATGCTTGCCGCCGGCTTATTTTGCGGATAAAAATTACTGGCTTAATAACCCGCTTCAGAGGTTATCCCTTTCATTCGAAATATGATGATAGCAATATGAAAAAAACTCAACACCGCACCAGCGCGGGCTTTTGCCGTGCGCCAAGGACAGGCCTGCTGTTATTTGCCTGAATGACACATAGCCGCTTTAAAACATCAAATAATTAACATTCTCTCTGCAATAATATGACAAGCAGTGGGAAGGTTGGCTTGCGAAATAAGCATGAAACTTTGATGTTTTACTAATAAATAACCCCAGAGCGTCTTGCTAATTACTTATCAGGACTGGTTGGGTTATTTTATTCTGACGCCAACGGGAGAATACACCAACGTGTATCCCTCTCTATGGCCCGGCACGCCGCTATCGCGATGAGAAACAATAAGATGAATAAGACCTGGCTTTTCACCACCCTGACCCTGGCGCTGGTCGCCGCCGCGCCGGCCCACGCCATTAGCGCGAAATACCGGGAACAGCTTGAACGTTCCGGCTGCACGCAGATGACCGATGGGACCACCTGCGATATTCATAAAACCAAAGCCGAGAATGCCGCCGCCGCGCAGCAGGCCGACAGCGGCTTCGGCCCCTGGGTGGGCACCTGGTATGTTTATACGGAGTATGGCGATAAAATTGATGAGATTACCGTCACCGCTAAAACGGTGAAAACCCGCGGCCATCTGGTTGAGGCGGCGAAAGCCAGCCAGGGTAAACTGACCTTCCGGGTGAAAAGCTCAGCCTTTACGCTGAACGACGCCTTTAACGGCGTATGGGCAAACGGCAGCCAGCGCGGCACGTTGCAAAAAGTCCTGTAATAACATCGCTCTGCCGACAGGCCGGGGATAATGCAGACAGAACCTCCCGGCGCAGGCCGGGAGGGAGTGCAATGGATTACTTCTGCGGACGCATGGCCGGGAAGAGGATCACGTCGCGGATGGTATGGCTGTTGGTAAACAGCATCACCATGCGGTCGATACCGATACCCAGACCGGCGGTCGGCGGCAGGCCGTACTCGAGGGCGGTCACGTAGTCTTCGTCGTAGAACATCGCTTCGTCATCGCCCGCCGCTTTGGCGTTCACCTGATCCTGGAAGCGCTGCGCCTGGTCTTCGGCATCGTTCAGCTCGCTGAAACCGTTACCGATTTCGCGGCCGCCGATGAAGAATTCAAAGCGGTCAGTGATTTCCGGGTTGACGTCGTTACGGCGCGCCAGCGGAGAAACTTCCGCCGGGTATTCGGTGATGAAGGTCGGCTGAATCAGATGCGCTTCCGCCACTTCGTCAAAGATTTCGGTAACTATGCGTCCCAGCCCCCAGCTTTTCTCTACCTGAATACCGATAGATTCCGCCAGCGCTTTCGCCGCGTCGAAGTTATCCAGATCCGCCATGTTGGTTTCCGGACGGTGTTTCTTGATCGCTTCGCGCATGGTCAGTTTTTCAAACGGCTTGCCGAAATCAAACACCTGGTCGCCATACGGCACTTCGGTTTTGCCCAGCACCGTCTGCGCCAGGGTGCGGAACAGCGACTCGGTCAGTTCGATCAGGTCTTTGTAGTCCGCATACGCCATATACAGTTCCATCATGGTGAACTCTGGGTTATGGCGTACCGAGATCCCTTCGTTGCGGAAGTTACGGTTGATTTCAAACACGCGTTCAAAACCGCCAACCACCAGACGTTTCAGATACAGTTCCGGCGCGATGCGCAGGTACATATCGAGATCCAGGGCGTTGTGATGGGTAATGAACGGACGGGCGGACGCACCGCCAGGGATCACCTGCATCATCGGCGTTTCGACTTCCATAAAGCCGCGGGCCACCATGAACTGGCGCATGGTGGCGAGGATCTGCGAACGGATACGGAACGTATGACGCGACTCTTCGTTGGCGATCAGATCCAGATAGCGCTGGCGATAGCGAACTTCCTGATCCTGCAGGCCGTGGAATTTATCCGGCAGCGGGCGCAGGGCTTTGGTCAGCAGGCGCAGCTCGGTGCAGTGGATCGAGAGTTCGCCGGTTTGCGTTTTGAACAGCTTGCCGCGGGCGGCGATGATATCGCCGAGGTCCCATTTCTTAAACTGTTCGTTGTAGACGCCTTCCGGCAGGTCATCGCGCGCCACGTACAGCTGAATGCGGCCGCCGACGTCCTGGAGGGTGACGAAGGAGGCTTTGCCCATCACGCGACGGGTCATCATCCGACCAGCCACCGCAACTTCAACGTTCAGGGAAGCGAGTTCATCGTTGTCCTTCGCATCGAATTCAGCATGCAATTGGTCAGAGGTATGATCGCGACGGAAATCGTTGGGGAAAGCTACGCCCTGCTCACGCAGCGCAGCCAGTTTTTCGCGACGAGCTTTCAGTTCATTATTAAGGTCAATGGCCTCATCGGCACCTTGTGCTTGTTGTTCAGACATATGGATTCCTCATAACCTTGCTTTCAAACTAGCTTCGATAAATTGAACCAGGTCACCCTTCCGCGCGGCCTGTCTCTGGGAAGACACCAGAGCACAATCTTAACGATCCTGGATTCACTCCAAGCTGATCTCACTCAGCTATGGCTTCAGTAACGGTATTTTTTATCGTTGGCCTCCGCGCATGCCAGAATATCCTCCTCCTGTTCACTAAGCTGTGCAAGGAGCGACTTCGCGCTCCGCTGTTGAGGTAATGCCCCCGGTCGCGCTGCGCTTACCGGGGCTACGAATCGCGGCCCGGATAAGGTGTTTACGCCACGAGCCGGGACGAGCGTCAGGCGCCGCCGCCGGTAATTTCACCGGCAGCCGCACGACGTTTGCCAACGCTACAGGCCGCGGCAAAGGCGATAATGACCATCACCGCCACGCAGCCGAGGGTCCATTCGCCCATCTGCGCGAAGAAATGCTGATAGGCGGCAATCGCCGTATCGCTGATTTGCGATTCGGTGGTTTGCTGGGCGACCACGCCCGCCAGCCAGTTGGCCACCGCGCCGGTGGCCAGCATATAAATGCCGGTCAATACGCCGGTGACGCCGGGCATGTTCAGACGGGTGATTTGCGCCATCGCCACCGGGTCGATAAACAGTTCGGCAAAGCCCATCATCGCCAGCCCGGCGACCATCATGCCCATTGAGGCCTGACCGTCAGCCGCGCCATGGCGGGCATTGAGCGCCAGCAGCATAAAGCCGCCGCCCATCAGCAGCAGGCCGAAAGAAAATTTCAGCCAGACGCGCAGCACTGAACGCACGCTGCCTTCCGGGCGCATCAGCCACGCCAGCACCACGCCGGCCGCCATCACCGCTATCGCGTTAACTGACTGGAACAGCGCGGTCGGCACGTCCCAGTTCAGCAGACGACGATTGACGAAGTGGTCGATAAACAGGCTAATCGAGCTCCCGCCCTGCTGCGCCAGCACCCAGAACAGCGTTCCGGCGAGCATCAGCAGGACGATCTGCCACAGCGCGCGACGATGCTCCGGGGCTTTGATCATGATCCGCGCCACCATCTGGGCGGCGAACAGGCAGACGATCGCCAGCAGATAGCCGGACCAGTTGTTTTGCAGCAGTAGAGTGAAAAATACCGGCGCCAGGCAGAGCATCACCAGCAGCCAGCCCCAGGTCGGCAGCACGAACTTCACCGCCCGCAGCGCCGGTTTATCAACGCCGCGGGTATGCCGGAAGTGGCGGCTGCCGCTTAAGAAAATCATCAGGCCGATAAACATACCGATCCCCGCAAGGGCGAAGCCGATATGCCAGCCGTACCACTGCGCCGCCAGTCCGCAGGCGATGGGCGCGGCAATCGAGCCGACGTTGCCGGCGGCGTACAGCAGCGAGAAACCGCCGTCGCGACGCGGGTCGTCGTGAGCGTACAGTTCGCCGAGCAGGCAGCTGATATTGGATTTAAACAGGCCGTAGCCGCAGATGATGATCGCCAGCGCGACGTACAAACTCCATGCGGAGGTCGACTCAACGCCCAGCACCACATGGCCGAGGGTCATCAACAGCGCCCCGGCAATTACCGCCGTGCGGTTGCCGAGCAGGCGGTCGGCAAGCCAGCCGCCGAGAATAGGGGTAACGTAAACCAGAGATGCGTAAGCGCTGAACAGGCTGATGGCGTGGCTGTCGTCGAAGCCAAGCTGGTGGGTAAGGTAAAGGATGAGTAAGGCGCGCATGCCGTAAAAGCTGAAGTACTCCCAGATCTGGATCGCAACGATGTAGTAAATCGCGCGCGGCTGTGAGGGTGTTTTCATGTGTTCTCCTTGCAGCGTGAAAAAGGGAAGTGGCAAGCCACTTCCCTGGTGTGCGTCTATTACTTGTTATTCTCTTCTTTCAGCACTTTAACGGTGTAACGACCATCCGCCTGACGATAGGCGCCGTGGATATCGGTTTCGAAGCCTGGATAGTGGGCGCCGATTTCGCACAGCATCTGCAGGAACTCCAGCACCGGACGGCTCTCTTCGGTGATCATCTCACCCGGCATCACCAGCGGCACTCCCGGAGGATACGGCAGGATCATGTTGGCGTTGACGCGGCCGACCATCTCTTCGAGATACACTTCTTCCGTCTGACCGTGCAGCTCTTTCTGGAACGCGGCATACGGGGTCATCACCATCGATGGCAGCACTTCAAACGCGCGGAACATCAGATCCGGCAGGTTGTGATGCTCAATCAGTTTGTGAATGTTCTGCGCGAGGTCCTGAATACGCATGTTTTCATAGAATTCAGGATCTTCACGGTACAGCGACGGCAGCATGTTTTTCACCCGCAGGTTCAGGTCGAACGCGCGTTTGAAGTCGGTCAGCGCACGCAGCAGGCTCAGCGCTTTAGTCTTATCGATACCGATACTGAACAGGAACAGCAGGTTGTACGGACCGGTTTTCTCTACCACGATGCCGTGTTCGTCGAGGTATTTCGCCACGATGCTTGCCGGAATACCGAAGTCATCCATGGTGCCGTCTTTCTTCATCCCCGGAGTCAGCAGCGTGACTTTGATCGGGTCGAGGTACATGTGTTCGTTATCGATGTTTTTGAAACCGTGCCATGCGCTGTCGGAACGCAGCGGCCAGCATTCAGGACCATCGATATGCTCCGGCTGCCAGACGTCGAAGAACCAGCCGTCAGACTCGCCTTTCAGACGTTTGATCTCTTTACGGAACTTGATGGAACGTTCAATAGAGCCGTCGATCAGACGCTTACCAGCGTTCCCCTTCATCATCGCCGCCGCGGTTTCGGTGGAGGCCACGATCCCGTAGTGTGGAGAGGTGGTGGTGTGCATCATGTAGGCTTCGTTGAAGGTCTCTTCGTTTACGTCGCCTTTCACGTGGATCATCGACGCCTGGGAGAACGCCGCCAGCAGTTTGTGCGTGGACTGGGTTTCATAAATCACTTTCCCTTCAACGCGGCCGCCGCTCATCCCGCATTTGCCTTCATAGATCGGCGAGAAGTTGGTGTAAGGGACCCATGCGGAGTCAAAGTGGATGGATTTCACATCCAGGGTTTTCTTGATGAAGTCGGTGTTATACAGCAGACCATCGTAAGTCGAGTTGGTGATCACCGCGTGTACCGGCCAGGTCGCATTCGGCGTCTCTTTCACACGCTTGGCGATAGTCGCGTGCTGGAATTCGCTCTGCGGAATACCGCCGAGGATACCGTAGGCGTTACGGGTCGGACGGAAGTAGATCGGCGTAATGTCGCTCATCATCATCAGGTGAGTCAGCGATTTGTGGCAGTTACGGTCAATCAGCACGGTGCTGCCGGCCGGCGCGGAGTACATGCCGACGATTTTGTTAGCGGTAGAAGTACCGTTGGTCACCATGTAGCTGCGTTCTGCGTTAAACACGCGAGCGATATACTCTTCCGCTTCTTTGTGCGGGCCGCTGTGGTCCAGCAGGGAACCCAGTTCAGAAACCGAAATGGAGATATCGGATTTCATGGTGTTGGAGCCAAAGAAATCATAGAAGATGCTGCCTACCGGGCTTTTCTGGAACGCGGTACCGCCCATGTGGCCCGGGGTACAGAAGGTATATTTACCTTCACGGACATATTTGAACAGCGCTTTGGTCAGCGGCGGCAGAATGGTGTCGATGTATTCGTCAGTGTTCTGTTTGATTTTGTTCGCGATATCTTCCGCAGCGCCCAGCGCATATTCGAAGAAGCGAACCTGCATGCGCAGATCGTTCAGGCTAACGTCCAGAGTGGAGTAGGTGTTAGCGAACGCATACAGCGGCATGTACTCGTTCATTTTGCTGATTTCTTCGCACAGTTCGAGATTGTATTTATCCCAGTCGAAGATCACGCCGCACAGACGAGAGTTGTTTTCAATAAGTTTTAATAAGTCGTCACGGTCGTTCGGGTAGACAATACGGAAGTCCAGGCGTTCGAGAGCACGATGCAGTTCACGGATGGGTTCTTCTTTGAAGTAAACCCCCATGTGATTCATGATTGCAATAACGTTCATAGTCAAATCTCCAGATGTAGAAAGCCCCTCCCGTCGCGTGATGACAGGTGATGGAAGGAGCCTCAGGAAAACGGGTTGCTGATTAGTGCGCGTTAGCGGTGGTGTTGTTATCCGATGCGTTGTTCTGGCGCTGGTGCATTTTGCGACCGTAGAACATCAGGATAATCAGGCTAACGATGAAGGTGCCGGCCAGTTCGAAGGAGCTTGCGCCCATCAGCGCGATGAAGCAGAACACGCAACCCAGTACCGAACAAATCAGGCTAACGAAGTTACGGATGTTGATGCCTTCGAAACGAATCAGGTCAACACAGGAGTAGAAGTAAGGCAGCATGGTCAGCAGTACCGCGATACCGGTCAGTTCGCCGAACAGGTCAGAGGCTTTACCACCGGCGGAGTTCATCAGGGTAATCAGCACCATCAGCGCGGTCATTTTCACTGCGGCCAGCAGCAGGCCTTTTTTCGGAATACCGTTGTTATCAACTTCGCCATACACTTTCGGGAAGTTACCGTCGTTGGCGGCACGTACACCGGCCTGGCCAACCAGCATCATCCACGAGCCCAGAGAAGTCAGGCAGGCAAAGGCGGTGAAAGCGGATACCATCGGTGCAGCCCAGCCGCCGAGGATGGTAGAGGCGCTAATTGCGAACGGCGCACCGGACGCGGCCATCTGAGAAGCAGGATACATACCGGCGATAACCTGAGTCGCGGCGATGTAGACGATACCGGCCATCGCAGTGCCCAGCATGGTAGCCAGCGGCACGGTACGTTTCGGGTTTTTCACCATCCCGGTACTCACGGCGGCGGATTCTACGCCAACGAAGGCCCACAGGCAGAGCAGGATACTTTTAATAACCGCGTGGCTATCGGTGGTGCTGGAGGTATTCCAGTTCGCCTGATAGGTAGCGACATCAAACCAGTGCCAGCCGACGACCGCGGTCATGACTACCGGAATAAGCACCAGTACCAGACCAATAGTGGTCAGACGGCTGACCCAGGTCCCGCCGAGCATATTAACGAAAGTAAAGATCCACACGATGGCAATACAGGCAATACCTGCTGGCACCGGGTTATTTAAAATTGGGAAGAACGTAGAGAGATAAGAAACTGCGGTAATCCCGATGGCCAGGTTACCAATCCAGTTTGCATGATAATAAAGGACACCGGTCTGGAAACCGAATGCCGGAGATATTTCGCCAGCGTAGGCAATAGGACCGCCCTGCTGCGGGTTTTTAGTGGCCAGTCGGGCATAAACATAAGCCAGAGACATCGCACCAATAATTGAAATCACCCAGCCCCAAATGGCAATACCACCGATGCTGGCCAGGTTCGCAGGTAATAATGCAATCCCGCTCCCCATCATATTACCGGCGACGACACCGGTACAGGCAAATAGCCCGATCTTCTTGGCAGAACTCATGGTTGTTTTTCTCCTAAGTTTATTTGGGAGGTACAGATCATGATACAGAACCATTAATTGACCCGACCAACTGCCAACAAGATTACTGATTTGTACGAGATAAGTCCTAAAGATAAAGTGATATAAAAACAAACATCAGACAAATGATATTTTGACCTTTTTCGCTTAACACATAAACATGACAACAGGGTGTCAGAAAAAGATAAACATCGTTGTATTACAGAGACTTACAAGAAGCAGAGTGTGTTATCTGACTGTTATTTAAAGCCTCCTGAATGCTAAATAAAAATAACAACAAGAGGCTTCATGAGAAACATAAATTTAACCTCACCATGCCCAAAACCTTGCACATGATGAGGGTTTACTTATTCTGAAGAGAGAAAGTTGTCGAGATATGGAACGACTCGGTTAACCGACGTCTGGAAAACCCCATTTTCAATCCAGTACAGGGTATCTTCGCCAGGACGTAAATTAAACGCCGTGATGTAAGAATCGGCAGCCAGACGGTTCTCACCTTTCATCTCATAGACTTTGCCTAACAGCACATAATTTAGCCATGACATCTCTAAATCAATCGCACTATTAATTGCGGTATTTGCTTCGTCGACTTTGCCCTTCCCCAATGAATCCACCGCTTTTATTTGATAATAAATCGCCATGTCTTTTATACCCGGCATCGCCCCTACCCGCTCGACTTCACTGTAGAGGGCGGCCAGCTGTTTATCATCCAGCGGCTGTTGTGAATGGCGCAATACATCCACCAGCGTTTTTTCGGCATAGGCGTAAATAAAATCCGGCGCCCGCTTAATCACATCATCCAGCAGGCTACTGGCCTTACTTAATGAATCGACGTCGCCCTTCATTAACAGCTGATGCGACTGGTAGAAATAGGTTAACGCCACGCTTTGCGAGGGCTGATATTGCCTGAGCATCGCCTGCATTCGCGCCGGCCACGGCTGCGCCAGGGCATCCGACAGGCTGTTCATCAGATCGTTCTGGATGGTCAGCTGGTTATCGTTGGTCACAAAGTAGCGCTTATCCAGCATCGTCGAGCTGTCGGCGTTGTCCACCAGCTGGACCGACATAAAGCACTGCTGCGCCCGATAATGGCGCTGATTAACGAACTCAATGGTCAGCGTTTTGCCGGAACTGCTTGGTTCATTGATGTTGTAGTCCGTTTTGTCATGCACCATAAAGGTCGAGAAGGTGTTCAGCGAGGTGGTGATCAGGCTGGCCAGTCCTACGGCGTAGGAGTGCTGCGACGACCAGTTAGCGCAGGAGTTGCCATTCACCAGGTGGATATCGATATCGCGCGGATTGAGCAGCAGACGCGCCT
Organism: Klebsiella sp. KPN54798; assembly: GCF_021184225.1. Taxonomy (NCBI): domain Bacteria; kingdom Pseudomonadati; phylum Pseudomonadota; class Gammaproteobacteria; order Enterobacterales; family Enterobacteriaceae; genus Klebsiella; species Klebsiella sp. KPN54798. The sequence goes on from NZ_CP089234.1 coordinate 4,026,441, forward strand.
TGTTGACCGGCGGCCGCGATTCCATGCTCGACAGCGCCACCAGCGCCACGCAGGTGCCCAGCGCCAACAGGAACAGCCCCCACACCAGGGCGGTAGTGAGGCGCTTGCGGCCTGACGGCGCGCTGGCCACGGTAGGAGCCGGTGGCGGCGCGGCGGCATCAGGGAGAGGGACAGAGACGTCGGATGGCGCACCGGCGGCCGGCGGCGCAGGAAGGGCGGTCGACGGCGAAGGCGTCAGCGCCTCCATCGACGGGGCTAGCTCCTCCCCCTCTTCGGTGCACCAGATCACCGGCACCGTGAGCTTATACCCCCGTTTGGGTACCGTCGCGATGTACTCAAGGCTAACGTCGTCGCCGTCTTTGAGCGACTTGCGCAGTTCAGAAATACTCTGCGTGACGACGTGGCTGGTCACAACGTTCCGGGTCCAGACGTTTTCGATAAGCTCGTCCCGGCTAAGCACTTCCCCCGGATGGCGGGCAAAAAAGACCAGAAGATCGATTAAACGCGGTTCAAGGGTAAGCTGGCGCCCCTTCCTGCTGATTTGGTTTACAGAGGGGGTTACCAGCCATTCACCGACGCGAACAACAGGTTGTAGCATACAAGAAAGCCCCAGACAAAAAGGGAAAGGCGCGATGATAACACATTTGTCCTACCTATTTTTGCCAGGGGTCACTCCCTCAGGCATTAGGCCGGAATGGGCTCTTTATTAACAATAAAAAGCAATAATTCATTAACATCGTGATCATGAAATCTATATATAGCGATAAAAACGCATTTCCGCTGCCGCTATTGCCTAAGGCAATTCCGATAGCAGAAAAAAATAAGCCCGGAGGCTTAACGCGCTCCAGGCTCAGTGCGTTGCGCGCCGATACGGCACGCTTTAAAAAAGGTTATTTATACACTTCCGCTGTGGCTTCAAAGTTAGGGCCATGCTCACGCGCAGCGGTGATCACGTAGTACTTTCCGCCTTTCTCATCGGCCAGCTTGGAGAGCTGATCGTGCAGATCGGAAGGCGAAGAGAATTCGCCACCGGACGGCCCCACCGAGATCGGCCCGACTTTGGTCAGTTTGAAGTGTTTCACTTCTTCTTTGGTAATCAACTGCGCGGCGGAGGCGCCAAATGCAACGGCGGAAAGGGCTAACGCGACTATCACTTTTTTCATCCTGCAATCTCCTTGGAATTAGCCTTCAGTCAGGCCCTTTCAGTATAGACGGCGATTTACTGAGCGTGCTACCGATGCGCTTATTTTTTGGCCGAGGCGTTCAGTAACGCGGCGGTACTCCTTCCGGGCGGGTCTTAAAGCGCCGGTGCAGCCACATGTATTGCTCGGGCGCCATCAGGATGCACTGTTCGATAATCTGATTCATCCAGGCCGCCGTAACCTCGGCGCTCGCCAGCGGCGGCGTGCGCTCCGGCGTCAGGGAGATCAATTCATACCCCATGCCGTTGGGCTTGCGCCGCGGAACAAACGGCACAATCGTCGCCCCGGACATTTTCGCCAGCATCCAGGTACCGGTGGTGGTCGCCGCCTGTTCGACGGCAAACAGCGGGGCGAAGACGCTGCTGGCCGGACCGTAGTCATGATCCGGCGCGTACCAGAGAATTTCCCCCTCTTTTAGCGCCCTGACCATCCCTTTCAGATTTTTTCGATCCAACATGGTCTTGTTAGAGCGCAAGCGTCCCCAGGTTTGCAGCCAGTCAATCAGCGGGTTATCGTTGGGCCGGTAGACGCCAATGCCTGGGGTAAACATGCCGTACATTCGCGCACCCATTTCGAGGGTCAGAAAATGGATACCGATCAGTAAAATGCCCTGCTTTTCTTCCAGAAGCTCCACCACCTCGTTAACGCCGCTGGTCTCGGTCCAGCGCGCTACCCGGTGCGTCGGCCAGAACCAGGCCATGCCGGTCTCCATCAGCCCCATGCCCAGCGATTCAAAGTTTTTCACCAGCAGCGCCTCGCGGTCGGCGGCGCTCATCTCGGGAAAGCAGAGTTCGAGATTACGTCTGGCAATCCGCGCGCGGCTTTTCATCACCCGCATTGCCAGCCGCCCAAGCGCCGTTCCCAGACGGTAGATCACCGGATACGGTAATTGCACCAGCAGCCACAAAAAGCCAATTCCCAGCCACAATAGCCAGTAACGCGGGTGCAACAGCGCGCGGGAAAATTTGGGTAAATTTGACATAGTAATCCTGTTAATTCACTCAATAATAGCTGAGCAAAAACCGCGAAATAAAGTAGCGGATCCTGCACGTAGTATTTTTCCAATTCGTGCGGTAATACTCAATCACAAAGCGCGTTATTATAAGCCGATTCCAGGATAAATTCAGCCCTTACGCTGGGGACTACTCTATTATTAGACGCAACGCGTAAAATTTCCTGTTTAATGCATAAATAAATAAACCTAACCTCTACGGCCCGGCCGATTGTCGATAAAATAGCCAGTACATTTGCCTCAGCCTCTCGACCAATACCTCTTTTACTCACGCTTTATTATGGCGATAGCGAACGCAAACAGTCCGTTTCGCCCGGTTTGACACGGCCAGCATGCGGTTATTTGTGACTGGGGCAAAGGTTAAGCATCGACATTGCGGATCCTTTTCCCAGATATGCTACGTTTACAGCGCTCATTCGACGCAAGTGCCTTTGCCGACGTCGCCGCTTTCAGAAGCCATAGTGAGAAGGAACTATGACAATGAATTATCAATTAGTGAAGCAAGTCAGAGAAAATAACCCATTAAGAAAAAGCTTCATTGACCTTGCCGTTAAGACTTTCGACCTGTCTTTTGAAGAGTGGTATCAGCAAGGTTACTGGACCGACGCCTATATCCCCTATGCTTTTGTCGAACGCAATAAAGTTATCGCTAACGCTTCGGCCAACATCATCGACCTGCGCTGGCAGGGCGAGCCCCGGCGTTATATTCAGATTGGCACCGTGATGACCGAACCGGACCACCGTAATAAGGGATTAGCCGGCCAGCTTATCCATCACATCCTGCAGGACTGGCAGCAGGAGGCGGACGCCTTCTTTTTATTCGCCAATCCCACCACGGTGGATTTTTACCCCAAATTTGGCTTCACCCGGAGCGAAGAGTATCAATATATTATGCCGGTCTCCCCGCGAGCCGGTGATTTTCGTAAACTGGATATGGACAGCCCTGACGATGTCGCCCTGCTCCGCCATTACTATGAAAAATCCAACCCGTTCTCACCGCTGCGGGTGGAGCATAACTTTGGCCTGCTGATGTTTTACTGCTCAGCCTTTATGAAGCATTTTGTCTATTACTCGGCAAAAAATGAGGCGGTGGTCATCGCCATGCAAAACGGTCCGGTGCTGATCTGCTTTGATCTGTTCTGCGACGTGGGTAAGAGCCTGTCGACGCTGGTCAACGAACTGGCCGATGACCACGTTTACCAGGCCATCCTCGGTTTTACCCCCAGTGAAGACCGGCTCGGCGAGTATGAGAAGATAGAGGGAGAAGATATCCTCTTCGTCTATGACCAGAAGGAAAACCTGTTTAAAGACAGGAAGTTGATGTTTCCTTTACTGGCGCATGCCTGACGGCGCCGCGCCGCCAGGCAGATCAGTTATAAGTCACCACGAAGGTCGCGCTGGCGTTCGCTTCGCCCGCAGTCACTGCGGGCTGCGTCTGGATATAGCGGGCCTGATAGGATAAACGATAGTTCGTCTGACTGCCTTTTTTCCCGGACCAGACCTGGCTCACCTGGTTTAGCGGCACCAGCGAGCCGCCGGCACTGAGGATCTGCACGCCAAGTCCGGATGCCCCTTCAGGTTGGTCATCGATTTTAATCACTTCGTTGGCGGCGACAGCGCTGTCCACCGTCGCGTTAAACTGCATAAACACGCTGCCGACATTTTCACAGTTCGTCAGGTTGATGTTAAAAGGAACCGGGGCGGTGGTGCTGTTGAGCCCGGTAAATGCGGTTTTGTTATGCCGTCCGAGGAAGACGTTAATGTTTTTACTGTCGTCAGTAATCTTGCAGGTGGGTGATTTGACCTGAATACAGAGCCCGCTGACGCTGAAGCGCATCGCCTGTACTCCGCCAAGATAAATATCGCCAAGGTAATCATTAAGGCAATATTCGCCCGGCGGCGGTAGACCGCCGTTATCGGCAATCCGCCAGAAATAGATGGTCGGTTTTTTATTTTCCGCCTGAAATGCGCGCTGGCCGGAAAATACCGGCGCGGAAGGCCAGGCCGTGAACAGGGGATCGAAATTAATGCCATCCTGTTCCCCCATCTGAAAGCTGTAGCCGATGCCCGGCAGGCGGTCGATGCTGTAGATATCCCCCGGCTTGCCGTCTCCCGCCGGGCCGACCCGGGAACCGCCAATGCTCTGAAACCCGCCGGGCTCGCTGCCGCTGCAGGCGATCTCCCAGCGTTCGTTATTAGTGATAATCATCCCTCCGTAGCTGTATAGCAGGGAGCCGATGGGGAGATCGCTGACGTCAAGGTTGATACTGGCCTGGCTGACGTTCACTGAATACTCGATAGTTTTGCCACTGACCATCTGGCACGCTGCCGACAGCGAAGCGCAGTACCCGCCGGCCAGCAGAAGAGGTACCCCTGATGCGATGATTTTTTTCATATTACTTCTCCTTTATTCCCGGCCGGCAGACCTGATGCGGCGTGCCGCTGCTAACCTGCTGCACCGCGTCGTCGCGGATGGCATAGGCCAACCGGCAGCGTTGCCCGCTGCGTTCGCCCCATACTACCGAGACGCTGCCGTGGTCTTGCGGCACTCGGGCATACAGCAGCCCGCCCTGACCGACGGCGCCAACCGCCCGACCGTTGTCGTCGAACACCTCCGCGCCCAGCGGGGGCGCCGCGCCATCCGGCAGCGTGACATGGGCAAACCAGGGATAGCCGGTACGCGTGACAAATTTGACCTTCACCGCCGCGCCCGAATCGGGCACCACCGTCGTGCTGCTGGAGACAATCTCCACATGGTCGTTCAGACCCTGCGGATCGAGATCCAGCCAGTTAGCGGTAAAGGGATCGAGGTAAGGGATGATCGTAAAACCCTGGCGGTTAATCGGCTGTCCAAGGCGGTTAGCCACCCGGGCCCCCACCGCGCCGGGCGCTTCCACAATGGCGAAGGTTTCCCCCAGTTCGGGGGTGGCGGTCATGCCGCCCTGATGCGCTACCAGGGCGCCCGATGCCCCCAGCGAGTACTGCTGCTGATGGCGACCGGCGCTGGCGCTGGCGTTCAGGTACGCATAATCCGTCCGCAGGCTACCGTTGGCCGCAACGCTGGCTTCATTTGGGTTCTCCCGCGGCATGTCGTAGCTGGCGGTCAAACCGTAGCTGAAGGCGTTTTTCTCGCCTGCGCTGCCGGTATAGCTGGACTGCAGCTGGCTGCCGTAGTTTTTATCGTGGTTAAAGCGGGTGGTCAGGCTGCCCGCCTGCCCGAACGGCAGCGAAAAGGAGACGCCCACCACCTGATTATTGCGGTGATGGATATCCTGGCTCTGCTGGGCATACAGATAATAATTGAGCTGACCATAGCGGTTGGCATAGCCCAGCTGATATGAGCGCCAGCGGTGGTGGCGGACATCCTCACTCCAGATTCCGTTAAATGACAGACTGCCGCTGCCGGCCTGCTGAGACAACGTCGCGCTGTAGCGGGTCATCTCCCGCCAGTCGTTGGGGTGCCGGTCGTGCTCCCAGGCGGCATCGCGAATGGAGCGATAATTGCCGTCGTTGCTGTGGCTCATCGAGAGCAGCATTCGCGTATCGGATGTAAACGATTTTGATGCGGACACCCGCCAGCGGTAGCCCTCCTGCCAGCCGTGCTCCCTGCCCTTCGCCGCAGAACGGGAAAGATCGACCGCCAGCGCGCCCCAGTAGGTATTGAAGGCGCTGCCGACCAGCGTCGAGTAATAATCTGTCGTCGCGTTAGCGCCGGTATAGCCGCTGATATAGTCATTGAAGCCGTACTGCAGCGTGGCTTCGCCAAATCCCGGCCGCCCGGCGATCCCGTCCTCATCCAGATAGCCCAGCGACAGATCATAATAGACCGCGCCTGCCCGCACCAGGCCAGGCAGCGTGGCGTACGGCACGGTAAAGGTGTCCTGACTGCCATCCGCCTCGTGGATCGTCACCTGTAAATCGCCGCCGGCGTTGGTGGGATAGAGATCGTCGAAGGTGAATTTGCCCGGCGGAACCGTTGCCTCGTACAACAGGGCGCCGTTCTGGGTGACCGTTACGCGGGCGTTGGTGCGCGCCACGCCGCTGACCGACGGCGCAAAACCGCGGCGAGAGCCCGGCAGCATGCGCACATCGGTAGCCAGCCTGCCGCCGATAAAACTGACGCTGTCAAAGAAGGTTCCGTCGGTCCATCCCTGACCCAGCCGTAACGTGGACGCCCAGTTCACTACACTTCTCTCAGCCCAGGTGGCAATGCTATCCCAGTGCGTATTCCCTTCCTGCGCCTGGTAGCTGGACTGGTGATGTAACCGCCAGCCAAAGGCGCGCAGGCTGGCATCCAGCCCGAGATAATGATGGCTGCTGCTATCCCCGTCGACGATGCTCTGATAGCTATTGGCCTGGTAGCGCAGCACCGCGGCGGGCACGCCGCTATCCACCTTTTTCAGGTTCACCGCCCCCCGATAATGGGGTTGCAGCAGCGCCTGGGGCATATTTACCCGCAGGACGTTTTCCCCGCTGTCATACTCCCAGCCGATCGCCTTATCGATCTGCGAAAAACGCAGGCAGGTGGCCGCGGTTGGCCACTGGGCATCCTTCAGCTGCAGAGCGTCGAACAGCGAGGGTGAGATGCAGGGCTCAAGCTGGCCATCGTGTTCCTGGATAACAAACGTTTCTTCCCCCAGGTCCCGGCCATTCACCGAGAGCGTGCTGCGGTACTGTCCGGCGTGCAGTGGATTACCGTATTGATATTTCTGGAGATCAACCTGCGCGGCGCCGTGCAAATGGGCGCGGTTAAAACTAAACGCCTCTGCCGCCCATGCCTCCTGCCAGGGAAGGAGCAGCATCAACCCAACCTTGATCTCCCTGAGTTTCATAATAATGTCCTTACTGAGGATAATTATGATTCACTACCGCGCCGTAATCATTGATGGTGGTGAAGCTGAATTTGGCTGGCAGCGTGCGCAGCGCGACCCCTTTAGGCGCGATCTCCAGCGAGGAAAACGGGGCGACCATGCCGACAGCGTGTTTTTGTCCGTTAAGGGTGATGCTGTCGATGGTGATATAGCGCGCTGAGGCATTGCTCACCCGCAACCCGTTGCCCGTAGGAGCCAGCGCCCAGCTCAGGGCTTTTTCCGCGGCTATTTTTTCCGCCGCCACGCCTGCCGGACGGTAAAACAGCTTGATACGCGACCGTATCGCGAGCTGCAGGTAATTGTCAGTCTTGCCATTTTTCGGCTCAGGTGGGATATCCAGAAGATTGAACCAGAACAGCGATTCCCGATCCTGCGGCAGGCGGCTGCCGTTAAACACCAGGCGCCAGCTCTGGCCTTTTCCCGGTTCGATGCGCACAATCGGCGGCAGCACAATAAACGGCGCCGCATCCTTTTCCGGTTGATTTTGCACGCGGCCATCGTCGACCCAGACCTGCGTCAGAGAGGGGGTCTCCCCCATATTGGTGGCCCGGACGGCGATCTCTTTTTTGTCGCCGGGAAAAATAATCCGTGTGCCGTCAATAACCATGCTGGCGTCCGCCGAGGGTAAATAGCTGGACAGCAGCAGTGCCAGAACCATACGCCGCATATTCACCTCCTCCTTGTCGGGGGGATAAACGGCCCCTGAGCGGGGCCGTGGACAGGGGTTACGGATAGACCACCGTAAAGTTGACGTAGGCTGCGACTTTTCCAGCCTTGGCGGCATCAGTCGCATAGTAGCGGGCATAGAAAGGCAGCGAGGCGGAACCATCCTGCTCAGCCACCGCCACCGGGATCGCTTCCAGGCGAGCAACTTTGCCGTCTGCAGCGACCGCCGGGGTCTCCGCGAGGTTAATCGGCGTAAACCGGGTGTTCAGCAGCTCCACATCCACGTTTTCTGCTTCCGTGCCGTCAGACAGAGTGTTTTTTAGTCGACCCTCCGTGGAAACGTATTGATCTTTCTCGAAGTACACCGAGACATCAGCCCCTGGGGTGCAGCTCGTCAGATCGATGGTGAAGGGAACCACGCCCGCCGTCTCACCCGCGCTGCTGAGCGCTGAACGCTGGACCGTCGGTAGGGTTACCGTCTTGTCTTTATTCACTACCGTACAAGTATTTTCGATGACTTCACCATTAAAGGTGACTTTGCCATCAGCAGCCTGTGCCGCTACCGGAGAAAGCATCATCATCACCACGAAAGATGCCATTCCTCTGCTGTATTTTTTCATCTTCACTCCTCATCACCACGCTTATGGAGAATCGTTCAGGAAATACCCTGGCGTACTTTATACGTACAATTTATTAATGCTCAGTCCATTGGATTAGCCTGTTATCTTTTAACCCCTTCCCTGCACTGACATCCTACTCACTTCATTATTTATTATTCAAATTCGCCACCAGGACCATTTCTACTTTTTATAGAAAAGTCTTAACACCACTCTGAAAAAGAAATAAAACAAACGCACAATAAAAACATAACCCATTATAAATAAAAGGTAATTTTTATTTTTTATTTTCTAAAAAACATTCGATAAATGCGATCTAACTATCTCACCCTCATTATTAACCACCTCCTCACACGTTCTCCCCCCTGGATTGAAAGCGCAGGGAGTATGTTATTTCAGGCGGGTATTCTCTACAGTAAATTGTCGAATCAGGCAGGACAGCATGCACAGCGTATTTATGCCAGGAGGTCATTATGTTGATCTGCATTGCGGATTCAGAATATTTTAATATTGCCCTGAAAGCGTATATTAATGAACCAAACAGCAAGCCTCTGGATATTAAAGAAATACTCTGTTACCCGTTTAGTGGACAGAGTGAGATGTTCTATACTTTTTTTGCGACCGATGCCGGAGCCCGGCTAAGCACCATCCTTATTGATTACAGCAGCGTCAGCATCGAAGTACTGCAGGTCGCGCTCAGTTTAAAATCGTTTAATCCCCTGATCCGGATCTTTATTTTTGCCAAATCAGGCTACCCGTTGAGCGAGCTCGAACGCAGCCTCGCCATTGTGCTCGGCGCAGAGTTCATCACCAGTTTTGCCGGGCTCAGCGCTGCCCTTGCCCGCGGTCCGCGCTTGACATCGCCCCCCGCCGACAAGCTCTATATCGCCATACCTGACAGCTATAACCTGACCCGTAAGGAAACTTTTTTAATCAGCCTGCTGATGGGGGGAATGCCGTTGTGTCACGTGGCCAGCACCATGCAGCTCACGATCAAACGGGTCTACTACTACCGTTCACGCGTCCTTAGCAAGCTGGCGGTGAAAAATAACGTGGAACTGATGAACAAAGTTCAGGGGATGGTGTTGCGCCACTACCGACAGGAGACAGGCCATGAAATCGTATCTCTACGCTAAAAATCGCCTCATGTTGATTATCCTGAGCTGGCTAAGCGCAGACGAGGCGTTGCCATCTCGTCATGATTTCCAGCAGACTGAAACCATCCTCAGCACCCTGCATATACCGTATGTGCTGAAGCCCGACCTTGATCAACTGAGAGCTACGCTACAGCCATTACTCGCCACGCCCAGGCCGCAGGCCTGTGAGGTAGGCGCTTTTCTCAGCGCCCTGTTGGCGCTGTATACCCGGTTAACCGAATATACCGCCGTCGAGCACTATCTGCTCTCCCGGCATCTCTGAGTAGTAACCCGCCTGGGCAGGAAGACGCCGCGCGCCTCCTGCCTGTAAGGCATTACCTTAGCTCAGCAGACCGCTCGCCGCGTCGGGAGACGTAATCCCGATAGCCCTCGCCAACGTAAATCTGTCGTGGCCGGTAGATGGTCAGCGGCGCCTGGTGCATCTCGTTCCAGTGCGCCACCCAACCGACCGTCCGACCGACCGCGGTGACCACCGCAAACATCGACGAAGGCAGATTCATCGCTTTAAGGATCACCGCGGTATAGAAATCCACGCTTGGCGACAGGCCATTGTCCACAAAATAGGGGTCGGTCAGCGCCACGTCCTCAAGGGCCATCGCCACCTGCAGCAGGCGGTCGGACATGCCTACCTCCGCCAGCACCCGATGGCTGGTTTCACGCAGGATATCGGCGCGCGGGTCACGGTGACGGTAGCGCGAGTTGCCAAAACCCAGCCGGCGAAATGCCTGCGGATCGCGCTTCGCCTGGCGCAGAAACGCCGGAACCTGATCGACGCTTTCAATCTCCTCCAGCATTCGCATGCTCGATTCATTTGCTCCTCCATGCATCGGCCCCCACAGTGACGCCAGCCCGGCGGCGACGCAGGCGAATAAGTTCGCCCCGGAGGAACCCGCCGCGCGCACCGTAGTGGTCGAGGCGCACTGCCCGTGATCGGCATGCAGCACCAGGATCTGGTTCATCGCCTGCTCGATAACCGGATTGAGAACGTATTTTTCCGCCGGGATAGCAAACAGCATCTGCAGGAAATTACCGGCATAGGAGAGATCGTTGCGCGGATATGCTGCGGGTTGCTCAATGGTGTACTTGTAGCTCATGGCGGCGATAGTGGGCATTTTCGACAGCAGCCGGGTGGCGGCCAGCGCCCGGTGCTGCGGATTTTCCACGTCCAGGACGTCATGATAAAACGCCGCCAGCGCCCCCACCAGGGCGCACATCAGCGCCATCGGGTGCGAGTCGCGACGAAAGCCGCTGCACATGCGGGCTATCTGCTCGTGGACCAGAGTATGGCGGGTGATGGTCTCGCGAAAGGTTTGATAGCTGGCCTCATCCGGCGCGTCACCGTTCAGCATGATGTAGGCCACTTCGAGAAAATCGCACTGGCGAGCCAGCTGATCCACCGGATAGCCGCGGTGCAATAGCACGCTGTTTTCCGTATCGATCCACGAGATCGCCGACTGGCATCCGGCGGTATTGGCGAAGCCGGGGTCATAGCTGCAGAATCCGGACTGATTTAGCCCGCGCATATCGACTCCCACCGGCCCCCGCGTTCCCGGCACCTGCGGCAGGGCGATGGGCGGTTGTTGTCCGGCAAAAGAAAGCGTTAACGGTGTAGTGCTCATCCTGTTAGTCCCCCAGCAAGCTTATCAGCGACCCGAAGTCATTCTTCAGGCGGAAAGACCAACATAACCAATGTGATGCAGCTTATTCATTGATGTCATCACTATAACCCTGACAAAGAGGATATTTTGCTGGCCTTCACGGGGAAACAGGCCGTCTTTCCCCAGCCCACCGCCGGATAGCGGCACAAATCGCCAAGGATAAAGGCGATCATCGCTGTCAAAATTTACGTTGAGTAAAGAAAGGATGAAGAGGAGCTACCATGAATTTTGTGCTGTCGATGACCCTTATCTGCATCGCCATCGCCTGGCTGATGATGAGCCTCCTGCCGGTGTAGATGCACCGCTAACCGCCACGCCAGTGGTCTGGATAACCCCTCCTTCAATTGATTTCCGCCGTGGTCTTCGCCTCTGAGGTTTCATAAGAGCCATATAAGAAGTACTGGTTGCATATCAGGCTGTTGCGTTTTCCCGCCGAGGGGTAGGCTAAAGGCCCACTGTTAAGGAGGTGATATGTCTGGACTGATCAATCCACATGCGGCCCCGGAAGAAGCAGCCTATGCGCTGCTGATTGAGCTCGTTCGCGCCCAGCGCGTGCCGCAATATGAAGGCGAAATTTCCGGCCTGCTGGCGATGTACGACGAAGCCGTTAAACACTTTAAAGAGAAAGAGACCGAGCGTTAGGCGTGGACATCGTGGTGCGAGAAAAGCGTGACGCCTGCGGAAGCCGCGCAGGCGTTGGCTGGATAGCGGCTTGGGTCATCAGCTGCCGCGGTAGGTAGAGTATCCGTACTGACTGAGCAGCAGCGGGATATGCAGTTTTTGATTTTGCTTTGTGACATTGAAAATAACCGGAATCACCGGGAAGAACGTATTCATATTTTGGCTTTTAAAATAGTCACCGGTTTTAAACGTCACTTTATACACCCCGGCTCCATATTCTCCGCCTGCGGATAGAGCGATTTAATCCGCCCATCGGCATCCGTTTTACCGGTGGCGATATGCTGCCAGCTCTCCCCCTGCTGTTTATCCAGCTCAATCTGCACCCCGGTGAAGGGAGCCCGGTTTGCTGATTAAGAATGTGTACGCTGAGCGTCCCCTCTGGCGCCGCCAGCGCGCTGAAGCTGAGTAGAGAAATTACGGAGGCGATAACTAATTTCATAATCGTGACCTTATTGGGCAAGTGAAAGTGCCCTAACTATAGTCAGCGCGGCGGGGAAAAAAATTAAACTTTTTGTTATCAGTTTGAGTTGATGGGTACTGTCTCCACACACAACACGCTGAACCGGTTTCCTCGTAAGAAGAGGAAGTGTCTTATGAGTAGGTAGCCCCGTGCTCTTAGTAACAGGATACGGTGACACTAAGTCTATCAGGCAGGGGAAATAGATTTGCTGGGTTCAAATATCACAAGGTAAAAAGATATACTCCGTGGCCTCTGCCGCCTCTACCAGAACAGTGCTTACTGCAAATGGGCTGCAGTATTCGAAATAATCATTTAATATTATTTAAACTACTATTCCAGTGTAAGTAATCACCTGGTTCAGATATTGATCGTTATCATTGATTCTCTTGTCGCCACGCCTTAACCATCTCCTTTGTTACCTCTTTCTTGTAGCAAATAGGTGAGTACCCACCAGCTTTGCTCCAGGCACTGCGGCCACCGCACGAGCTGCCGTTCCGGGCGGTATTGAAGGGACAGGCACAAGTACCGGGGTAGGATGCGACAGAATCATCAATAATCCTTTGACTGACCTGATCATCGCTTAAGGAATTCGATTTGGCGATGGAAATATCTGATGCAAAGACGCACACAACAGCGAATACGGAGATGGCGACGAATTTGATGTTCATTCGGATCTTTCCAGGCAGTGGATGAACATCGAGGGTATGCTTTCAAATAGTGTTCAATATTGATCTATAACAACTGTACTTCACGCCAGCTTAAAATGCGATATTTAACCCAGTCAGACAGAACCTAAAGCTATAATGACTATTAGCCTGTTACCGGCAACATATTTTCACATTCCTGCAGAGCGCTTATTCTGCACTCAGCTATAACCAGCATTAACCATTCTGTTCGATATTACAGAGCAGTAATGCTGTACTCTGACTGGCCATCGTCCGACAGATACTACAAGACATTAGAATCATCGAAATGGTCCGTCGATATGCTCACCTGGCACCTAACCATTTAACTGAGCACGCACGTCAAATTGACTCAATTTTTGCAAATTTTTGCAGAAGATGTCCCAAATATGTCCCACAAGGAAAAATCAGCGACTGGAGGAAGTTGATAAGTGATTGATTATTAAATGGCACGCCCTACAGGATTCGAACCTGTGACCTACGGCTTAGAAGGCCGTTGCTCTATCCAGCTGAGCTAAGGGCGCCCTGAGAAGCAAGTGCTTCGCGGAGTGAAACGCGTGGAATTATACGGTCCACGTCGGTCGAGTCAATCCATTTTGCCAGGAAACTGCGGGGCTTATACGACGCTGGCGAAATATCCCCCACCAACTGTACAAGAAGCATACCGCCGGGGCTAATGCGCGCGTAAATCGACTCAGTGGCCAGGCGCAACGCACCAATAACCATGTAATAACCATGGTCATAACAGGCTAAATTAGCCTCAGACAGGATAAAACAGCAAACGAGGACTGACAGCGAGGCCCGCTTCTGACAAAATATCCTCATCCCCCTTTCGTAAAGATACAGATGGAATCCTCTCTCTGATGGCAGCAAAAATTATTGACGGTAAAACGATTGCGCAGCAGGTACGCTCTGAGGTTGCGGAAAAAGTGAAGGCTCGCGTTGCGGCCGGAAAACGCGCCCCTGGGCTGGCCGTCGTGCTGGTCGGCAGCAACCCGGCCTCGCAGATTTATGTCGGCAGCAAGCGCAAAGCATGTGAAGAAGTGGGCTTCGTCTCCCGCTCTTACGATCTCCCGGAAACCACCAGCGAAGCCGAGCTGCTGGAGCTTATCGACACTCTGAATGCCGATAAGACCATCGACGGTATTCTGGTTCAGCTGCCCCTGCCGGCAGGGATCGATAACGTCAAAGTTCTCGAGCGCATCGCGCCGGATAAAGACGTCGACGGCTTCCATCCTTACAACGTTGGCCGCCTGTGCCAGCGCGCGCCGCGCCTGCGTCCGTGCACTCCGCGCGGTATCGTGACCTTGCTGGAACGCTACAATATCGACACCTACGGCCTCAATGCGGTGGTCATTGGCGCCTCCAATATCGTCGGTCGCCCGATGAGCATGGAGCTGCTGCTGGCCGGCTGCACCACCACCGTCACCCACCGCTTTACAAAAAACCTGCGCCATCATGTCGAAAACGCCGACCTGCTGATCGTCGCGGTGGGCAAACCGGGCTTTATTCCTGGCGAGTGGATTAAAGAAGGGGCGATTGTGGTCGATGTCGGCATCAACCGTCTGGAAAGCGGCAAAGTGGTCGGCGACGTGGTGTATGAAGATGCCGCCGAACGCGCGTCCTACATCACCCCGGTTCCCGGCGGCGTTGGCCCGATGACCGTCGCCACCCTGATCCAGAACACGCTGCAGGCGTGCGAAGAGTATCACGACGTTGAGGAGGCCTGAGATGGCGACATTTTCCTTAGGTAAACACCCGCACGTTGAGCTGTGCGATCTGCTGAAGCTGGAAGGCTGGAGCGAAAGCGGCGCCCAGGCGAAGATCGCCATCGCCGACGGGCTGGTAAAAGTCGACGGCGCGGTGGAAACCCGCAAACGCTGTAAAATCGTTGCCGGGCAAACGGTGACCTTTGACGGTCAAAGCATTACCGTGATTGCCTAATCCTCTCTGGCGCCGGATCCGGCGCCAGCTCTCTCCCGCTGGAAAATCAGAATAATGCGGGGATGTAATCCTCAAATACCCTACTGATAATAGGCTTTTATTTGCAGAATATAAGCCGATGGCAACTATCATCACTCATGCCGCTGTTCCACTGTGTCTGGGGTTAGGGCTGGGACGCAAAATTATTCCCCCGCGCCTGCTGCTGGCCGGCGTAGCGCTGGCGATGTTACCGGATGCCGACGTGCTGGCGTTTAAGTTCGGCGTCGCCTACGGCAACGTTTTCGGCCACCGCGGATTTACCCACTCGTTACTGTTCGCGCTGGTGGTTCCTTTGCTGTGTCTGGCGATAGCTGGCAGGAAATTTCGCTGCGGGCTGGTGCGCAGTTGGGCGTTTCTTAGCGTCTGCCTGTTATCACATAGCCTGCTCGATGCCATCACCGACGGCGGTAAAGGCGTCGGCTGGCTGTGGCCCTGGTCCGATGAGCGCTTCTTCCTGCCCTGGCAGGTGATTAAAGTGGCGCCATTCGCGCTATCGCGTTATGCCACGCCTTATGGCCATCAGGTGATCCTCTCTGAGCTGCAGTGGGTCTGGCTGCCGGCAAGCGTACTGGCGTTACTCCTCTGGCTATATCGTCAATCTATTCAACGTTAAGGGACTACTATGCGTAAAACGTCCATCTTCGCCGCAGCATTGCTGGCAATTTCGTCCATCGCTCATGCCGATGAGCGTACCACCGCCGTCTATGCTCTCTCTTCGGGAATTGCCAGCATCGGCAGTTCGGCATTAGTGAGCGGTATTATTCTCTCGCCGGTCCTGGTTCCCGTCGCACTGATCACCGCTTCTGTCGACAAAAACAAAAAGCAAAAAACCGCGCTGCTGACCACCAAAGACCCTAAGCAGAACACCGTCAAAATGGTGCTGCCGCTGCAGGTTGTCGAAAAGGTCGATCTCAAAACCGGGGATAAGCTGACGCTGGAGAAAGCCCCGGAAGGCACCGGCGCATTGCTGAAAAAAGAGGATAAGGTTCTGGCCCACATGGTAAATCAAGAGGACGCGTCGCTCTCCGCTAACCAACCGCTGTCGGCGAAATGAAGCGCCTGGCTGTCGCCTTATGCCTGGGCGCGGCATCGTTAAGCGCGACGGCTGCCAGCACCGATTGCGGCGCGGGGTCGCCATCGGCAGAAACTATCGCCGCCACCATGCATCAGGCGCAACGGCTCAAACAGCAATTGAACAGCGAGCCGGAACCGGTGGTTATTTTAGTGCGCCAGGGTCAGGATATGTCCAGCCGCGGGCTGACCTGGTCTCACGCAGGTTACGCCCTCCGACAGGCCGATAATAGCTGGCGGGTGTACCATAACCTGAATACCTGCGGTACGGCGCGGTCAGCGCTGTACGTGCAGGGGCTCTATGAGTTTCTCGCCGATGAACTGGTTAACCAGCAGATAGCGGTTTTACGCCCGCGCGGCGAACTTAACGCCGCCTCACAAGAGCTTTTACACAGTCCTGTCAAACTGAACCTGTTCCACAGCCCGCGCTATAACCTGATCGCCTGGCCCTTCTCCGGGCCGTATCAAAACTCTAACGGCTGGCTGCTGGAACTCTTCGCCCGCGCCAACGACAGCCATATCTGGTCACGTCAGCAGGCCAGAGACTGGCTGGCGCAGGAGTCGTACCAACCCTCGCTGGTCAACGTCACGCTTTTTGAGCGCCTGGGCGCAAAGGTGGTGGCCAGCAATGTTTTTACCGACGATCAGCCGGATGAGCTATTGGCGCAAGGTAAAGTGGGTTTAAATAGCGGCGATAGCGTGATTCGGTTTATCGCGCGTTACAGCCGGGCGATACCCGGCTGTCAGCATCTGAATCTACCCGACTCTGTTTGCGTTTTTATACCTGAACACCAGGTTCAATAAACCCTGAACGCAAAAAGGCCACGCAAGCGTGGCCTTTATATTAGATATGGCGTTTACTTCCGGCGCCAGGTGGTGCCCTGCGGGCCGTCTTCCAGCACAATGCCCATCTCGTTGAGACGGTCGCGCGCCGCATCCGCCGCCGCCCAGTCTTTCGCTTTGCGTGCGTCCAGACGCCGCTGGATGAGCGATTCGATCTCCGCCACTTCCGCGTCGTCAACCTGCGCGCCGCTCTGCAGGAACGCCTCCGGCTCCTGCTCCAGCAGACCCAGTACCGCAGCAAGCTTACGCAGGTGGGCCGCCATGGCGTTCGCCGCGGCCGCGTCCTCGGTTTTCAGGCGGTTTACTTCACGCGCCATATCGAACAGCACCGAATAGGCTTCCGGGGTGTTGAAGTCGTCGTCCATCGCCTCGATAAAGCGTGCTTCGAAGGCTTCGCCCCCCGCCGCGTCGACGGATTTGTCCGTCCCGCGCAGCGCGGTGTACAGACGCTCCAGCGCCGAACGCGCCTGCTTGAGGTTCTCTTCGCTGTAGTTCAGCTGGCTGCGATAGTGGCCGGACATCAGGAAGTAGCGAATCGTCTCCGCATCGTAATACTTCAGCACGTCGCGGACGGTAAAGAAATTACCCAGCGATTTCGACATCTTCTCGCGGTCAACCATCACCATGCCGGAGTGCATCCAGTAGTTGACGTATTCACCGTCGTGGGCGCAGGTGGACTGGGCGATTTCGTTTTCATGGTGAGGGAACATCAGATCCGAACCGCCGCCGTGAATATCGAAGTGGTTGCCAAGCTGCTTGCAGTTCATCGCCGAGCACTCGATATGCCAGCCCGGACGGCCCGCGCCCCACAGCGACGGCCAGCTCGGCTCGCCCTCTTTCGACATTTTCCACAGGACGAAGTCCATCGGGTTACGCTTGACGTCAACCACGTCGACGCGAGCCCCCGCCTGCAGCTGGTCTAGATCCTGGCGCGACAGCAGACCGTAGTTCGGGTCCGTCGGCACGTCGAACATCACGTCGCCGTTATCTGCCACGTAAGCATGGCCTTTGGCGATCAGCTGCTCGGTGATCTCAATGATCTCCGCAATATGGTGCGTTGCGCGCGGCTCGCTGTCGGGACGCAGAATATTCAGCGCGTCAAAATCTTTGTGCATTTCGGCAATCATGCGATCGACCAGCGCGACAAAGCTTTCGCCGTTTTCATTAGCGCGCTTAATGATTTTGTCGTCGATATCGGTGATATTGCGCACGTACTTCAGCTTATAGCCAAGAAAACGCAGATAGCGCGCCACGACGTCAAAGGAGACGAAGGTACGTCCATGGCCGATATGACAGAGATCGTAAACGGTAATACCACACACGTACATGCCGACTTCCCCGGCATGGATAGGTTTAAATTCCTCTTTCTGGCGCGTCAGTGTATTAAAAATTTTTAACATCGAAGATTCCGTGTAGACGTGTGTGGGTAATGAAGTCTCTATAATACCCATAATTCAGACCGGACGCAGCACACATTGCAAGGTGCATCGACCCCCGCGGTTATGCTATAACACCCCCCTATATCTCACCCGACACCGGGTGCTGGCACCACACTCATCGGAACAGGATGCAAAAATGGTTACTTTCCACACCAATCATGGCGATATCGTAATCAAAACGTTTGACGACAAAGCGCCGGAAACAGTTAAAAACTTCCTGGACTACTGCCGCGAAGGTTTCTACGACAACACCATTTTCCACCGTGTTATCAACGGCTTCATGATTCAGGGCGGCGGTTTTGAACCTGGCATGAAACAAAAAGCGACCAAATCTCCGATTCAGAACGAAGCGAACAACGGTCTGAAAAACACCCGCGGCACGCTGGCGATGGCCCGTACTCAGGCGCCGCACTCTGCCACCGCGCAGTTCTTCATCAACGTGGTTGACAACGACTTCCTGAACTTCTCCGGCGAAAGCCTGCAGGGTTGGGGCTACTGCGTCTTCGCGGAAGTGGTTGAAGGCATGGACGTGGTTGACAAAATCAAAGCGGTTGCCACCGGCCGCAGCGGCATGCACCAGGATGTGCCGAAAGATGATGTGATCATCAAAAGCGTCACCGTCAGCGAGTAATTCGTGGCGACACTTTTCATTGCAGATTTGCACCTGCAAACAGAAGAACCGGCGATCACCGCCGGTTTTCTGCGTTTTTTACAGGGCGAAGCCCGCCAGGCGGACGCTCTGTATATCCTTGGCGATCTGTTTGAGGCATGGATCGGCGATGACGATCCTAACCCGCTGCACCAACAAATTGCCTCGGCAATCAAAGCCGTCGTCGACGCCGGCGTGCCGTGCTACTTCATCCATGGCAACCGCGATTTTCTCGTCGGCCAGCGCTTTGCCCGCCAGAGCGGGATGATCCTGCTCGCCGAAGAAGAGCGACTGGACCTCTATGGCCGTGAAGTCTTGATCATGCATGGCGACACGCTGTGCACCGATGACCAAGGCTATCTGGCGTTTCGCGCCAAAGTCCACACCCCGTGGATCCAGCGTCTGTTCCTGGCCCTGCCGCTGTTTATCCGCCGTCGCATCGCCGCCCGCATGCGCGCCGACAGCAAAGCCGCCAACAGCAGTAAATCAATGGAAATTATGGATGTGAATCCACAGGCGGTAGTTGACGCAATGGAGCGGCATCACGTGCAGTGGCTGATCCACGGCCATACTCATCGCCCGGCGGTCCATGAACTGCAGGCCAACGGCCAACCCGCATGGCGTGTGGTACTTGGCGCCTGGCACAGCGAAGGTTCGATGGTCAAGGTGACGCCGGACGACGTCGAACTAATCCACTTTCCGTTCTAATTCCTGCGCGAGCACAATTCCGAAAGCGCCTTTTGCCCGGGCGAAGGTGCGCGCTTCCCCCCGCCCTGCATGCTAGTCTTCCACAACGTCACTCTCAAGGAACGAGCATGAGCAGGAAAAAGTGGAGTCAGCCGCTGATGTGGGGAATGATCATCGCGATCCTCAATCCGTTAGGGGTAAGTTATATCGCCTTAATCGGCGTCGTTATCGGCAACACGCTGACGTTTGTCTGGTGTGCGATGCTGGCGTGGGCTATCTATTTTTATGCCATTTATTTGCTCTGCACCCGCCCTCACGATAGCCGGCTGGTACAAATCTATTTACTGCTTATGGGCACCCTGATGCTCCCATGGGGGGTAGTGCTGCTTATCACCTGTATCATGAGGGAGATAAAGGTCAATCAGGCACCCACGCCATCACCTCCAGGCGAGACAAAAGACGGCTAACCATGCGCACGCAACCGTTTTCCTTGCTGGCAGTTCATGCTATTCTCTGTGGCCTCTAAAGCAGTGTGAAACACACCCACAGGAGTTTTAAGACGCATGTCTTCCCGCAATAATTCGGCGCGTATCGCCATCGTGATGGGGTCCAAAAGCGACTGGGCTACCATGCAATTTACCGCAGAAATCCTTGATGCCCTGAACGTTCCGTACCATGTCGAAGTGGTCTCCGCCCACCGCACGCCCGATAAGCTGTTCAGCTTTGCTGAAAGCGCCGAAAGCCACGGTTATCAGGTGATTATTGCAGGAGCAGGCGGCGCGGCGCATCTGCCGGGCATGATTGCGGCGAAAACCCTGGTGCCGGTGCTCGGCGTACCGGTTCAGAGCGCAGCCTTAAGCGGTGTCGACAGCCTCTACTCCATTGTGCAGATGCCGCGCGGCATTCCGGTCGGTACCCTGGCCATCGGCAAAGCTGGCGCTGCGAACGCCGGCCTGCTCGCCGCGCAGATCCTTGCCCAGCATGATGCAGAACTGCACCAGCGCCTGAGCGCCTGGCGTCAGGCGCAAACCGATGAAGTGCTGGATAATCCGGATCCGCGGGGTGCGGCATGAAACAGGTATGCGTGCTCGGTAACGGCCAGTTAGGCCGTATGCTGCGCCAGGCCGGCGAGCCGCTGGGCATCGCCGTTTGGCCGGTCGGCCTGGAAGCCGACCCGGAAGCGGTGCCGTTCCAGCAGAGCGTCATCACGGCAGAAATTGAACGCTGGCCGGAAACCGCCCTCACCCGCGAGCTGGCCCGCCACCCGGCGTTCGTCAACCGCGATGTCTTCCCGATTATCGCCGACCGCCTGACGCAAAAGCAGCTGTTTGACAAGCTTGGCCTCGCCACCGCCCCGTGGCAGCTGCTGGCGGATAAAAGCGAGTGGCCGGCGGTGTTTGCCCGCCTTGGCGAACTGGCGATCGTTAAGCGTCGCGTTGGCGGTTACGACGGCCGCGGCCAGTGGCGTCTGCGGGAAAACGAGATCGATCAGCTACCGGCCGATAACTACGGCGAGTGCATCGTCGAGCAGGGGATTAACTTCTCCGGCGAGGTATCGCTGGTGGGCGCCCGCGCTCATGACGGTAGCACCGTCTTCTACCCGCTGACCCGAAACCTGCATCAGGACGGTATTCTGCGCGCCAGCGTCGCCTTCCCGCAGGCCAACGCTCGCCAGCAGGAACAGGCGGAAAGCATGCTGACGGCGATCATGAACGAGCTGAACTATGTCGGCGTGATGGCGATGGAGTGCTTCGTTACCGCCGAGGGGCTGCTGATTAACGAGCTGGCGCCGCGGGTGCACAACAGCGGCCACTGGACGCAGAACGGCGCGTCTATCAGCCAGTTCGAGCTGCATCTACGGGCGATTACCGGCCTGCCGCTGCCGCCGCCGGTGGTCAACAGCCCGTCGGTGATGATCAACCTGATCGGCACCGATCTTAACTACGACTGGCTGAAGCTGCCGCTGGTGCACCTGCACTGGTATGACAAAGAGGTGCGCCCGGGTCGTAAAGTCGGCCACCTGAACCTCACCGACAGCGATACCGATCGCCTGAGCGCGACGCTGGAAGCGATCAAGCCGCTGCTACCGCCGGAGTACACCAGCGGCCTGTTCTGGGCGCAATCGCAACTGGCGTAACGCCTTACCTTTGTCTTGCCGGGCGGCGGCTGACGCTTGCCCGGCCGATAAAAACCCAGCTATTCAGAACTCGTCGCCCTGGCAACGCGCCTCCGTCGCCGTCCCGGGGCAAAATGCACGATATTCAGACATCCTCACCGCCGGTAGTCCCACGTCAGGGCTTGATACAGGTTCCCGCCCGCCCGGCGAGAGTCTCCTCAATGCGTGATAACGCACCAATCCACGCCCGCTTGCCTCTGCGGCGAACATAGCTGCTGACTGCCGAAATTTTCGGCCCCATCGCGCCATCGTCGCGAGCAAAAGGCGCCAGCGCTTCCGGGGTCGCTTCACGGATCGGTCGCTGCATTGGGGTGCCCCAGTGTTCATATACCGCATCCGCATCGGTGAGGATCACCAGACCATCGGCATCAATCTGTTCCGCCAGTAGCGCTGCGGCCAAATCTTTATCGATAACCGCCTCTGCGCCCTGTCCGCTCTCGAGCACCGGAATGCCTCCGCCGCCACAGCAGATCACGACATGTCCCTCATTCAGCAGACGCTCAATCGAGTCGCTCTCCTCAATTCTCACCGGCCTTGGCGAGGCGACAACCCGACGCAAGTATTTGCCGTCGCGCTTCATCGTCCAGCCATACTCCTCTTCCAGTTGCTGCTGTAACTCAGGGTCATAGACCGGACCGATAAATTTCTCCGGCGCCGAAAAGGCTGGATCGTTCGATGCCACAGTAATACGCGTCATCACTGTCGATACCGGCGGTACCAACGATTCCTGCGCCAGACATTGGGCCAGCATATAGCCAATCATGCCCTGGCTCTCCGCCACCAGCACGTCCAGCGGGTAAGGTTCAACGTCGCTATAGGCCAGATTTTGCAGCGCCAACAGGCCTACCTGCGGCCCGTTGCCGTGCACAATGGCCAAACGGTAATGCTGCGCCAGACGCGCCAGCGCGGGAACGGCACTGTGAATATTGCGATACTGATTTTCTACCGTCAGCGCTTCTCCGCGCTGTAATAAAGCGTTACCCCCGAGGGCAACAACCAGCGTTTTCATAAAAGTCCTTACATTATTTGTTGCGCCAGCCAGAACCCCAGAAGCGTGTCGGCACCAGAGGTGTGCCCCATCGCCAGCAGGGCTTCGACGGCAGGTTCAATTCGTCGTCCGCACTGAAGCGCGTTAACAACATGCAGTAGCGGTGAAGCGAAGCATCCCTTACTGGCGTAGCGTAAATAGTTGACGCTGACCTGCGTTGTGGCAGCATGCAGATCGCCGGAGGCATGAAAGAAATGGTGTCCGCTGTTGCGCGACATCTGTCCAGAACACCACGCGGACAGCATCATGCCGATCAGCATATCGTCCATGCTCGGCGTCAGGCCTGGCCCCTTCCCCAACCACAGCCGCCAGTCAACGGGGCTCCCGGTCAACGCAGAAGCAAAACAGTGGCGTAATTGCCGCAACTCAGGATGATGCGGCAGATGGATAGCCTGCCACAGCGGCCCAAACAGGCCCGTCTCTTCCGGGCGCTTCATGAGCGCTGCCGGCAGATAAGGGCCATCAGGCTGATATCGAGGCCGCAGGGAGCAGCGCCTGCGTGGCGGTAACAGCAAAAGGTTATCGACCTGAATGCCGTCATCACGCGCTATCGGCAACCCCCCCGCCTTCAGCGCCGCGTGTAAACGGATAAAATCACGGTGACGTAATACCCATCCGCCGGGGCTCACGCCTTGTCCCCGATGATGCAGCGTCAGCATCGCGCCGCCTGCAACATAGAGATTGATGGTGCGCTGCCAGAGGCCGCCGGTTCGCCACGGCTGGCGATGGTCCGGCGCGTCAATGCTGCCTGTCAGCGGACGGATCTTATCCATTGCGTGCCTCAGCTCACGCCCAACTCGTCCGCCAGCGCTTCCAGCGCCAGTTCAAAGCAGGCCAGTGGGGCTCTGACGGTTCCGGCGCCAATCTGGCCGATCCCCGCCTCTTTATGCGCAATACCAGTGTTGATAAGCGGTGTAATGCCAGTTTCAACCACCCGGCGAATATCCAACCCCAGACAGGCGCCCTGGAAATCCCAGCCCGGAATTTGCAGTTGCATATTGCGTTCAAGGAAGATTTCCGCCATCTCCTCGGAGACCGATTTCGCCGCCTCCATCCCACCCGCGCCGACAAAGCGAGTGACGCCCGGGGCCGCGATCATCGCCGCCCCGCCGATGCCGAAGGTTTCAGTAATGGCGCTATCGCCCATATCCGGGTTGGCCTGCTCCTGCGAGAAACCAGTGAAAAACAGCCCCTGCGGCGTATTGACCGGCGCGGTAAACCAACGGTCGCCCAGCCCGCTGACGCGAATACCAAACATATCGCCGTTGCGGGTCATCGCGGTGACGATACTGCCCGCGCGGACCTGCGCCCCGGCATCCATCGCCGATTTACAGTAAGCCATCGCCAGGTTAAGGAAGAACTGATCGGTAATGGCGAGGAAATCCATCACTTCAGCTATCTGCTGTTTGTCGTGATTAAGGCGCGCCAGATGCGGCGCCAGCGTGCGCATTAGCAGCGCGGAGGTGGCGATATTACGCTGGTGAAACTCATCCCCCATGGTGATGCCCTGCGCCATCATCGCCGTCAAATCGATGCCGCGCTCCATCTGTTTCAGAGCCGCGCTAAGCACCGGCATCAGCACATCGCGCATCCAGCGCAGGCGCTGCTGCACATCTTCGCCGTAAGCGCCGAAACGCATCACCTTGCCAATCCCTTCGTTCAGGTTGCAATAGGCGCGGTTGCCTTCAGCGATATTTTCCACCACCAGCATCGGCATGTTCGGCGAAGTAATGCCGCCCATTGGCCCCACGGCGTTAACGTGATGGCATGGAATAAAGGTAATTTCGCCGCTTTCCAGCATCGCATGGGCAGTTTTTTCATCCTGCGCCCAGCCTTCGAACAGGCATGCGCCAATGCAGGCCCCTTTCATTGGGCCGGTCATCGCCTGCCAGCGCATCGGCGGCCCGGCGTGGAGCAACGTTTTGTTCTGATTCAGCGCCCCGATTAGCGCACCTGCCGGCTTCACATCCAGCCAGTGCGGACGTGCATTCCGAATTCGTTCAATTACTGCCTCATTGGCCTGCGCCACTGATGTAAACATAGGGACCTCTTATTGCAAACGCTCTAATAAACGAGCCAGTTTTTTATTTCCTCCGGCAATCGGCGCCCACTGATAGTGAACAACCGGCGTTCCGGCGGACTGTAAATCGATCGCAAAACTGCGCAGACCGGCATTAATTACCGCCACCCCATCCAGCAGACTGGAACGCGGTGCGGGCTCCGCCATCCGCTGAGGGCTAATCAGCGCAACAGCAAGCAGTGCGGCTTCCGGGAGGCTATCGACCACCACCACGCCGGCATCTTCCAGCTCGGCAATCTGACGGGAACGACACTGCGGGTCATTTTCGGTACCGGTCACGGTCGCGATAACGTGCAGCGGATGGCTTTCACTCCTCAATGCCCAGGCCAGCCGGCATGCTTCCACCAGCGATCCCGCCGGGTCGGCGGTGGCGCCATAGCCAATCACCACATCCAGCAGCAATACGCCCACCTGCGTTTGCTCGCCGAGCTCGGCAATCAGTTGGTTACGCAGGGAGGGATCAATCATCGGGTGTGGACGACCAACGGTGTAGAAATCATCGCCGAGGTCGACGATCTGGTGGCCCAGAGCGTTGAGCATCATGCCCTGCGGGTGATGCTCATCGGGAGTGATGTTCAGGCGCTCAGCCAGCAGCCCGGCAGATTCCGCCGCCAACGTGCCGCCGGTATATAATCCGCGGATATGCTTATCCGCGACTGCGGTCAGATTTTCCTGGTGGCGTACCACTCGGGCCAACAGACACGCCAGCCGACCGGCCTCGTCCAGCGTGCGGGCAAACCAGACGTTTTCATCGCGGTTGACTGGCGAGACATAGCCAAGAAATAGCGCCACCACCGGTTTAGCACTGCGTTTCATTGCGTTAATTATCTTCAGGCGCACCGCCTCATCAGGTGGCTTGGATACAAAGGCCAGTACCTGGCTCTGCGCATCCTGGGTTAGCATTTCCAGCGCCGTTTGCGCACTAAGGCCCCCCACTTCCGCGCTCAGATCACGGCCGCCGAGACCTATCGCATGGCTGATCCCTTCGCCGCCGAGGGCAATTTGCGATACCAGTTCCTGGATACCGGTACCGGAGGCGCCAATCACCCCGATATTGCCCTCTGGTGTAACGTTGGCGAAGGCCAGCGGGGTGCCGGCAATCATGGCGGTGCCGCAGTCAGGTCCCATCACCAACAATCCTTTCTCACGGGCGCGGGTTTTGAGGGCAATTTCATCTTCCAGGGTGACGTTGTCGGAGAAAATCATCACGCTTTTCTCACTACTGAGCGCCTGATGGGCCAGCTCTGCGGCATATTCTCCGGCAACAGAAATTAAGGTCATATTGGCCTGCGGCAGTTTTTGCATCGCGCTTTGCCAGCGGCGAACCACGTTCAGACTCTGACTTTGTCCGCTTCCCTGCGCCAGGGCGGATAAGGCGTCATCCAGACGGGCGATAATCATTTCTGTCACCGATGCATCTGCGCAATCGGTACGGATCGCCACGCAAATATCATTCGGCGTCGCCGTGGCAAAATCGTCATGCCAAAAACCGGTAGTTTCCAGCAGCGCTTTATTTGCCGGCGTGCCCATCATGACCGAAACATCGTCGACATTTTCTGACTCACTCAGCTTACGTGAAATAATCATTAAACTGACTGAATCCTGAAAACAGCCCTTTTTAATAAAGGCATGGATCATAATAACTCCCCAATAATTGCACCCATTGCAATTGAATGAGCATGGTTAATCTGCAATCAGGCTAACGGGATGGAATTATCAATGGCGTGACCTAAATCACATGAGGATTATTACTACAGGCTTTCAAACAAACCGCCTGACATTAGCAGTGATTTTTTAATAAATCGATTACACGGCCATTTATGACAAATCCATTACGATTATCAAATAAAATCTAACACTGGTCATTTAACTATACAGATCACAATTTCAGTTTCTTTTCCCCGTATTTTAGTCAGCAGTCAGGCTCTACACCGTCGTTAAAAGGAAGACAGATGAAAGTCAGTCGGGAAACACTTCATCAGCTTATTGCTAATAAGCTGAACGCAGCAGGACTCACTCATAATCACGCGGATATTATTGCCGATGTGTTGGTTTATGCCGATGCCAGAGGCATTCATTCGCACGGCGCGGTTCGTGTTGAATATTATGCTGAACGAATTTCAAAAGGCGGCACCAATCGTCATCCCACCTTTAGCTTTGAAAAAACCGGTCCCTGCAGCGGCATTTTGCATGCCGATAACGCCGCCGGCCAGGTCGCCGCCAAAATGGGCATGGAACATGCCATTGAGATCGCCCGGCAAAATGGCATAGCCGTAGTGGGTATCCGGCGCATGGGACACAGCGGGGCCATCTCGTACTTCACGCAGCAGGCGGCTCGCGCCGGGCTGATTGGCCTCTCGCTGTGTCAGTCAGACCCGATGGTCGTCCCTTTTGGCGGAGCGGAGATCTACTACGGCACCAACCCGCTGGCCTTCGCCGCTCCCGGCGAGGGCGACGATATCATCACCTTCGATATGGCCACCACCGTCCAGGCGTGGGGAAAGATCCTTGATGCTCGTTCTCGCCATGAAAGCATTCCCGATAGCTGGGCGGTGGACAAAAACGGCGCCCCAACCACGGATCCTTTTGCCGTCCATGCTCTGCTTCCTGCCGCCGGTCCCAAAGGTTACGGGCTGATGATGATGATTGACGTCCTATCCGGCATTTTGCTCAACCTTCCGTTTGGTCGCCAGGTCAGCTCGATGTACGACAACCTTAGCCAGGGACGTGAGTTAGGACAATTGCATATAGTGATTAATCCTGACTTTTTCTCCTCCAGCGCTTTATTTCGCCAGCACATTAGCGACACCATGCGCGAATTAAGCGCCATTACGCCAGCACCTGGATTTAGTCAGGTTTATTACCCGGGGCAGAATCTGGATATCAATGAGAAAAACAGCGCTGTCAACGGGATCGAAATCGTTGATGAGATTTATGACTATCTGGTTTCAGACGCTTTATATAACCGCTCTTATGAAACCAATTCCCCTTTTGCTCAATAAAATAAGTAACAGGAGTTATGTATGACTCATTCTTTTCGACAGGCAATTGAAGAGACATTGCCCTGGCTTTCCTCTTTCGGCGCCGACCCTACCGGCGGACTTACCCGTTTGCTTTATTCGCCGGAGTGGTTGCAGGCGCAGCAGGCGTTTAAACAAAAGATGAGCGACAGCGGGCTGGAAACACGCTTCGATGAAGTCGGTAACCTTTATGGCCGCCTGCCCGGTAGCCGTTTTCCCGACGACGTTATCCTCAGCGGTTCGCATATTGATAGCGTCGTCAACGGCGGCAATCTTGACGGTCAGTTTGGCGCGCTGGCGGCCTGGCTGGCGGTCCGCTGGCTAAAAGAGACCTACGGGGCACCGCTGCGTACCGTGGAGGTGCTGGCGTTAGCGGAAGAAGAAGGCAGCCGCTTCCCTTACGTCTTCTGGGGCAGCAAAAATATCGTCGGCATCGCTAACCCGGCGGACGTGCGTGAGATTAAAGACGCCAAAGGCGTGGCGTTTGTCGATGCTATGAAGCAGTGTGGCTTTAGCCTGCCCACCGCCCCGCTGGCGCCGCGCCGGGATATTAAAGCCTTCGTTGAACTGCATATCGAACAGGGCCGCGTGCTGGAAACCAACAAGCAGTCCATCGGCGTGGTCAACGCCATCGTCGGTCAACGCCGCTACACCATTACCCTCAACGGCGAATCTAACCATGCCGGCACCACCCCAATGGGCTACCGCCGCGACACCGTCCATGCTTTCAGCCGCATCTGCTGCGAATCCATCGCCAAAGCGAAAGCCCACGGCGACCCTCTGGTGCTTACTTTCGGTAAAGTCGACCCGCAGCCGAATACGGTCAACGTGGTGCCGGGTAAAACGATCTTTACCATGGACTGCCGCCACACCGATGCCCTTGCATTAACGGCATTTACTGAAATGATCGAAGGCGATATGCGGCGGATCTGCGAGGAAATGGATATTGGCATTGAAATCGACCTGTGGATGGATGAAGCCCCGGTTCCCATGGACAAAAGACTGGTCGCCCAACTCACTGCCCTGTGCGAAAAGGAGAAGGTGAATTTCCGCGTGATGCACAGCGGCGCGGGACACGACGCGCAAATTTTCGCCCCCTGCTTCCCCACCTGCATGATCTTTATGCCAAGCATCAAAGGCATCAGCCATAACCCGGCTGAAAGTACGCATATAGAGGATTTGGCGGAAGGGGTAAAAACGCTCGCCTTAATGTTGCATCAACTGGCCTGGACTGAATAAGGAATAAAATATGGGTTATTTAAATAATGTGGTTGGCTATCGCGATGATTTACTGGCCAGCCGTTCCATCGTACGCCACGGCAATTATGCCCTGCTGACGCCGGACGGTCTGGTCAAAAATATTATTCCGGATTTTGCTAACTGTGATGTGACTATTCTGTCGACGCCGAAATTAGGCGCATCCTTCGTTGATTATCTGGTGACGCTACATGAAAATGGCGGTAATAAAAGCGGGTTTGGCGGCGATGGCATTGAGACCTTCCTGTATGTGATTAAGGGGAAAATCACCGCCGGTGCGCAGGGTAAAACCTTTGCGCTGACCGAAGGCGGCTATCTTTACTGCCCACCGGGTGAACGGATGACTTTCAGTAATAGCCATTCAGCCGACAGCCAGCTATTTCTCTATAAGCGCCGCTATATTCCGACAGCGGACCATGCGCCTTATCTGGTCACCGGCAACGTCAGCCAGCTGGAGCGTATTCATTATGAAGGAATGGAAGATGTTGTTCTGATCGACTTCCTGCCAAAAGAGCTGGGCTTCGATATGAATATGCATATCCTCTCTTTCGAGCCGGGCGCCAGCCACGGCTATATCGAAACCCATGTGCAGGAGCACGGCGCCTATATTCTTTCCGGCCAGGGCGTGTATAACCTCGATAACAACTGGGTTCCGGTGAAGAAAGGCGACTATATCTTTATGGGCGCTTATTCCCTACAGGCGGGATACGGCGTCGGGCGTGAGGCGTTCAGCTATATCTACTCGAAAGATTGCAACCGCGACGTTGAGATCTGATTGCTAACAAACTGCGCTCGTTGGTATTACCCGGCGGCGCTTTGCTTGCGCGGGCCTACGGGGAAATCTCGCCGCTTTCGTCGGCGGGTGAGGCGTCAGCCGCCACCCGGCGAAATTCGGGCACAATAGCAAATGCGGATTTGTTACCCATCGCATAAATTTTTTTTGTTTAGCTATGTTGGATTTTGCCACGGTGAGAACCGTGGCATTTTTTATTCAGGCGGGAATGTTCTGGCCGAGCTTGATAGCACAGGCGATATTGCGCGCGCAGGCATACAGATTTTGCTCACCGCGTTCCAGCACTTCGGCAAGCGGCGCCAGCGCGGGCAGAATGCTAAATACCGCATCAATGCCATGCTGATGCACCGCTTCCACGCCGTCCCCCAGAACGCCAGCGATACCGATCACTGGGATGCCATGCTTTTTCGCGAGCCGCGCCACGCCAATCGGCGCTTTGCCGCCGACGGTTTGCGAATCCATTCGCCCTTCACCGGTAATTACCAGATTCGCGTCGCGCAGCGCCTCCTCCAGTTGCATCGCCTCAATCACGATATCGATGCCCGGCTTCAGCGCCGCGTTAAGGAATACGCAAGCTGCCACGCCCATACCGCCCGCCGCGCCGCCGCCGACAATCTTCGTCACCTCCGTAC
Organism: Klebsiella sp. KPN54798; assembly: GCF_021184225.1. Classification (NCBI taxonomy): domain Bacteria; kingdom Pseudomonadati; phylum Pseudomonadota; class Gammaproteobacteria; order Enterobacterales; family Enterobacteriaceae; genus Klebsiella; species Klebsiella sp. KPN54798. Next base: position 4,057,126 of record NZ_CP089234.1, read on the forward strand.
CCGTTGCCGTGAGCAGCACCTGTGCGTAATTTTGCAAACCACGCTCGAGGGCAGCGACCATCTCAGCGCTGGCTCCTTTTTGCGGACCAAAGACCGCCGCCGCGCCGCGTTCGCCGAGCAGTGGATTATCAACATCGCAGGCCACATCAATCCGGCATTTGCGCAGGCGCGGGTCGAGGTCGCGTAAGTCAATGCTAGCCAGCCGCGCCAGCGCGCCGCCACCGAATCCTACGCTCTCGCCGCGCTCGTCAAGAAAACGTGCCCCCAGGGCCTGGGCCATGCCCATTCCACCATCTACCGTGGCGCTGCCGCCAATACCGAGGATAATATGGCGAACGCCGGCGTCCAGCGCATGGCGAATCAGCTCCCCAGTCCCGAAGCTGGTGGCCCGCAAGGGATCACGTCTCCCGGCGGGAACCAACATCAGCCCGCTGGCTGCTGCCATTTCAATAAACGCGGTTTGCCCGTCGCCGCTCAGGCCATAGAAGGCGCCTACCACCTCTCCCAGCGGTCCCATCGCCGGCAGCATCACCATTTTGCCGTCGGTCGCCTCAACCATTGCCTCAACCGTCCCCTCGCCGCCGTCGGCGATCGGCAGGCAGATGCACTCCGCCTGGGGGAAAATGGAGACGAAGCCCGCCTTAATCGCCTGAGCGCAGCGACTGGCGCTGACGCTTTCTTTGAACGAGTCTGGTGCAATAATAATTTTCATTGTTCATCCTTTTAATGTCATGACTTAATACGATCCCAGGGAATGAGATTCTCCATGGCTACCGCCAGCAGCACCCCGATTAGTAAGCCGTTACCTAAGAGTGGTCTGATTGTCAGAGGCAACGTCTGGAGATAAACCGGCGGTAGCCCCATCAAAAAAATGCCGACAAATAACGGCAGAGCCAGCCGATAGATATTTCGCGCGGTAAAGGTAATTTGCTTACTGAAAGATAAACTGGAATATAACAACGGCAGGTAAGAGACCAGCATGACCGCACTGCTGATCGGTAAAGGTAGGGTGGTAAAAAAGTGGGTCAGCGGCGTAAATAATCCAACCAGCAGACAGCACAAACAGCCGATAATAAATGGCCGGCACGAGGTGTCGCCAGTTTGAGTTAATAAAGCTGTCGACGAAACAAAGGGGGAAAATGGCACCACGTTGAGCGGAACCGTTATTAATGTTATCAAACCGGAGATTATAAAGCTGCGTCGATAGCGGGTATTACTGGCTCCCTGTTGGGGGTAAAAAACATCGGTGCTGCGAATGGCGCCATAGGTATTGGTAATATTAACCAGTCCCGCCAGCAGGGCGGTTAAAATGATGCCGGGTCGTAGCTGGCCGCCGTAACCCAGCGGGAACCACTGCCAGTGAATGGGGCCTGAGGCTACCGTAGCGGGAGGCATGCGAAACAGCAGATGCCAGCCAGCCCAGCCCGCCAGAGTGCCGATCAGTAAGGCGTAGCGAGCGATACCATCCGGGAGAAAAATGATCATTCCCAGCACCAGAATCATCACCGACAGCGCCAGGCAAAATGGTGCCAGCTGAATACCCGGATTAACCTGCGTCGAACTAAAGGGCAGCCCAAGCATGCCTTTAAAAAAGATGGTAGTCAGCTGCGCGCCCAGCAGCAGCATGAAAAAGACCATTACCGTTGGGCTGAACAGCTTCGCCAGGCGATGGCCAATGCCACTTACGCCAATAATGATGGTGAGCGCCGCCGAGAAAAATATGCCGACAGCCAGGCTGGAGGCGATGCTGTCGAACGGCGTCCCCCGTGCGGCTTCGCCCACGGTGACCGTCAGAATGGTGCTCCACCACAGGCCCGTCGGTCCTTCCATAATCGCCCGACGATGTCCCAGTAACGCTTGCGCCAGACAGGCCAATCCAGTGGTGATAAACCCGTACTGGGTAAGCGTAATTAACGCGCTGGCAGGGAGCTGAAAAGCAGACTGTAATGTTGGCGGTACCACAACGGTGTTGCAGAAAATAAAGAAGAACCATTGAAACCCCGCCAGGGTGTTACGTTTATTTAGCGGCAATACCACCATGATGAAATCCTGAAAAAGCGCCTGCCGTTAAACAGACGCTAAATATGGAATGGGGCGAGAAACGGTCCCCTCTCCCCTTTTAGGAAGAGGGATAGGGTGAGGGGAAATGTACCCACCAATGCCCTCACCCCGGCCCTCTCCCAAAGAGAGAGGGAGCAAACCATCCCCAACTTTTTATTCGCCCGTTACTGCTGATGCTTAAGGATAAATTTCCCCTTCGGCTCGCGCGGGAAGCCCTGTTCGATGTCATAGATCACCTCGCCGCGCAGAATGGTTTTAGCAATCCGAGCGCCAATCTTGCGACCCACGTAAGGGCTGACTTTGTGGCGATATTCGAGGTCTTCTGCCCGTAAAACGTAGCTGCTGTTCGGCTGAATAAACACCAGGTCGGCGTCTTTACCCGGGGCAATGCGGCCCTTATGCTTCAGGCCGAAAATATCGGCGGCGTTGGTCGCCATCAGACGGGCAAACTGCGGCAGAGACATACCGCGTTTCTGCACCGCTTCATCGAACATCACGTCCATGCAGTTTTGCAGACCGGCAATCCCGCCCCAGGCCTGCATGATATTGCCAGCCTTCATTTCCGGTGGGCACGGCGAATGGTCGGAGACCAGGCAGTCGATTTCTCCGTTGAACAGCTTTTCCCACATGCCTTTCTGGTTTTCCGCATCGCGGATCGGCGGAGAGCACTTCGCCAAGGTACCGATCTCTGCAAACTGATCGGTATCCAGTACAAAGTAGTGCGGGCAAGATTCACAAGTCACATCCTGCCCTTCCTGACGGGCGCGGGTCACTTCGGCTACCCCTTCCGGGCTGCTGACATGACACACATGCAAGCGGCAACCGGCGACTTTCGCCAGATACAGAACGCGGCGAATGGCTTCCACTTCGGTGAAGACCGGCCGAGAGGCTACATAATCATGCGCCGTCACGCGGCCTTCCCTTTTCGCCTCTTCGCCTAGCTCGTCGCAGATCAGCGCGTTTTCGCAGTGCACCAGCACGGTCTGCTTCATTTCGGCCAGCTTTTGTATGCCTTTGAAGAACTGCCAATCGTTGACGTCGCGGAAGTCGTTATCGATCCCGCGGTCACCGCAGGTGGCGACGAAGCATTTGAATCCCACCACTCCCACTTCATCCAGCTCATGCAGTCGGTCGAGGTTATAAGAGACCAGGCCGCCAAGCTGCGCGGCATCGATGGTCAGTTTGCCTTTCGCCGCGTCGAATTTCAGCTCAATGGTCTGCCGGTCAACGGTGGCCGGTAGCTGATTCAGCGGCATTTCAATCATCGTGGTGATGCCGCCTTTTGCCGCCGCGCGAGTCCCGGTTTCGTAACCTTCCCAGTGGGTACGACCAGGTTCAGAGATATGCGTATGCGCATCGACCATGCCCGGCGAAACGATCAGACCCGTGGCATCCATGACCTGCTTCGCCTCGCCCAGGTGCTCACCAATAGCAGCGATTTTACCGTCGTTCACCGCGATATCGACTACCCGGGATTCGTTTTCCAGAATAACAGTGCCGTTTTTAATGATTAAATCAAAAGACATAATAACTCCTTGTATGTGTACAGATGGGTCAGCCGCCATACTTCTGCTGCGACATTGCGTGCCGCAATAACAATGGCTTTGGCCGGTAATGCTTCATCCATGAAATAAACTTTCCTGGTTAAAATTAAATTAACTAACAGTATTTGGCCGTGTCAGATTATTGGGTTGCGCCCGTTTCTTCAGCAAAGCGTACGCAACAAAAGCGACAATAACACCGACAAACCATGACACACGGGAGAAAGGTTCCAGCAAAGGAATAAACTTCCCACCGAGCGATAAAATGACTGCTACAATGGTTACCAGGAATGCGGTAACATTAAAACCATTATCAAAATATTTATAATCTCCTGGTGTGGTATAAAGTTCATTAAGATTTATTTGCCCACGCATAACGATGAAATAGTGAGCCATCATTACACCAATAACCGGCCCCAACATCCCGCCAATAATATCGAGGAAGAGGTAAATACTGTCTTGATTCTCCATTAATTTCCATGGGCAAATCAGTAAGCTAATAATACTGGCGATGAGCACGCCATTTTTATAGGTCAGTTTGGCTGGGGCAATCGCCGCGATCTGATAGCCTGCCGGTATAATATTACCGGTAGCGTTGGTGGAAATCGTGGTCATCAATATCACCAGCACCGCAAAGAACGAGGCAAACAGGCTGTCCCATTTCTGCACTATATCCAGCACGTTCCAGGTATCCATACCATAGTGGATACTGGCCCCGGCGATAATACAGACGCCGGCGACCGCAAAAAGAATATAGGCCACCACGAGTCCAAGCGTCTGACCAATAGCCTGCTCGCGAAATGAGCGCGCGTTCTGGGTGAAATCCGAGGCGCTGACTGCCGGAGCGGCCCAGACGGCCACCACCGCATTGATCACCACCAGGAACAAGAAACCGGTATGTTCCGCTTTTGCCACCCCGGTCGGCAGGTAGTCGAGGATCGGGCCGAATCCTACCAGCGAAATGGCCCAGATAGCCATGCCGCCGAAAACGATATAGATGCAGGGGTTGAGGATTGCGGTAAATTTATTCAGCACTTTTCCGCCACCAAAGCCAATCCCGACGTTAATCAACCAGAACACCAGAAAGGCGATCAACCCCGGCAATGACAGCCCCAGCAGCTTAAAATCACCGCCAAACGTCAGAAACGCAGGCCATAATTTGCCTAATAAGATCAGAAATGCCAGCGATCCGGCGTAGCATTGCAAGCCAAACCACATAATCGCCGCGATACCGCCTCTGAGCAGTCCGGGCAATAATGCACCGCGTACTCCATATGAGGCTCTTAATATCATCGCGAAGGGTACGCCATATTTACTTCCGGCAGCACCGTTAAACACCATGGCCAGGGCAATAATAAAGGCACTTAATATTATCGCCATCATAATGCTAAAAGTGGAAAGTCCAAGGATAAAAAAACCACCCACCATCACATAATTTGGTACGTTGTGTACAGAACCCATCCACAACGTAAAATAATTGAATGTTTTCCAGTTACGCTGAGCGTCTGATTTCGGCAATAGATCATCACTATAGCCCCTGGTTTTGTATAGGTCTTGAGTTTGTTCCATAATTCCCTCTTAATACGCATCGGATTACGTTTGTAGGTTTAGCTATGTGGAACAACAATTTTTATTATTTATTTTTATTATACAGTGATGGACTTTGACGGTATTTTATTCTTGCGCAAGGTAATCAGGGCAAAAATTATCGTCCCGGTAACAACCAGTCCAGCAGACATCACAAAACTAATTTCTTTCGATCCGGTCAGGTCGGAAATAAAGCCGGTGAGCGTCGGTGCAACTACCGCAGAACTCATACCAAAGAAATTAAATAAGCTAAAGGCGCGGCCTAACGTTTTCGCTGACGCCTGCTCGGAGACGAACGAGATAAGAATCGGATCAACGGCCATTTTGCCCAGCAACCCGTACAGTACCAGGCTAATCATCAGCATGGCGGTATTTGGCGACAGAACGGTAAACATCAACATGGCCGCCGCGACTATCTCCAGCCCGAGAATAACTTTGACTTTACTGTCGCGGAATTTATCCGAGAGATGGCTAAAGAACAGCGCGCCCGGCACCCCGACCACCGCCACCAGCGCGGAAGCAAAACCAATCGCCCCACCGTCAAACCCGCGTTCGGTCTGAAGATAAGAGGGTAGCCAGGTCACGATCAGATAGTAGCCGTAGCAGGTACAGAAATAGAGGAAGTACACGCTGCACAGTAATGGCGAGAACAGCGGCGCCGATTTCTCTTCCGCAACCGGCGTTGACGCCGCTGCGTTCGTTTTATTTTCCGCTGCGGCGGGTTCTTTCATTTTGCGGCGAATGACCAGGGTAAACACGCAGAGCATCACCAGCAGAATCGCAGCGACGATAAACAACACGTTTTGCCAGGCCATGTGCATGCTTTTGACCAGAATACTTGAACCAATCAGGCCAATCCCCATGCCAATGGCAGAGCCGCTGTTGATGATGGCGTTCGCCAGCGCCCGGCGTTCCTGCGGCACGTTGGCCGAGGAGAGCGAATAGGCGGAACTAAAGAAGGAGGCGCAACCGGCGCCGGCCAGTAGCGAGCCGATATAAATCAGCGTCAGATTTCCGGCATTAGCGATACTCAGGGTACCGATAATAAATAGCGAAAAACCGCACATCAGCATAATTTTCTGGCCCAGTTTATCCACCAGAATGCCGCAGGGGATCTGCATGCCGCAGTAGGCCAGAAAATAGAAGCTGGCAATCGCGCCAATTTCAGCATTACTGACGTTACCTAATGACGCCTGAATCTCCGGATAAATCGGCGTTAACACGGTACGATAGATCCAAATTGCCACCCAGCCCAGACTCATTACCACGACTATTTTCTTCCAATAGTCGACACCTTTGTTATTGATTGTATCCATAAAGTCACCTGTGAGGTTCAAATAAAGCTGCTGGTTTCGGCAGCTTTACGCTTATTACGCTATTTGATGATTTGCCATTAATTCCAGAGCCTGAATCAGAGACGAATGATCTAACTCGCTCCCTCCATTGGCGGCACAAGTATTAAAAAGTTCCTGACAGGTAGCAGTATTCGGCAGATTAAGCGCCAGGGCTTTAGCGCTCTGCAGAGCCAGATTGAGATCCTTCTGGTGCAGAGAAATTTTAAAGCCTGGATTAAAGGTGCGGTTGAGCATTCTTTCACCGTGCACTTCCAGAATACGTGAGGAAGCGAAACCGCCCATCAAAGCCTGACGAACGCGAGCAGGGTCCGCCCCGGCTTTAGAGGCAAAAACCAGCGCTTCGGACACCGCTTCAATATTCAGCGCGACAATAATTTGATTGGCGACTTTACAGGTCTGACCGTCGCCGTTCCCTCCGACGAGGGTGATATTTTTACCCAAAATATCAAACAGCGGTTTCACGCGGGCAAAGATATTTTCATCGCCGCCAACCATAATGGAGAGCGTGCCTTCACGTGCGCCAATTTCGCCGCCGGAGACCGGCGCATCAAGGTAATCGGCGCCCAGATCCCGCACCTGCTGCGCAAAACGTTTCGTTTCTATCGGCGAGATAGAACTCATATCCACAATAATTTTGCCCTTCAGAACCGCTTTAGCACAACCATGTTCGCCAAACAGCACCTCGGCAACCTGCGGGGTATCGGGTACCATAATAAAAATAATGTCTGACTGCTCCGCCACCTGTTCTGCGCAGGCCAGATGTTGTGCCCCGTGCTTGAGCAATTCGTCAGCAACAGGCCCAATAGTGGTAACGTGCAGTGCGTGGCCTGCTTTGGCAAGACGGAGCGCCATCGGGGTGCCCATAATCCCCAAACCAATAAATCCCAGCTTCATAAGTATCCTCTCACAATGTATATTTCGATTTATCTGGGCAATAGCTATCCCTTCCGGTTGTCAGGAAATAAATCCCCTGCGTCTGGAATAATAAATACTGCCCAACGATAAATTAAAAATTAGCGGTAGCGATTAAACCATGTCAGTCCCGCTTCGGTGGTAGTCAATGGTTTATATTCACAACCTACCCAACCGTCATAGTTTGATTTATCGATGAAATTAAAAAGATACTCATAATTAATTTCACCGGTCCCGGGTTCACCTCGATTCGGATTATCCGCGATCTGTAAGTGACCGATACGATTAGCGTAAGTTTGCATCGTATGGGTTAATTCCCCCTCCATACGCTGCATATGGTAAATATCGTACTGAATTTTCAGATTATCATTACCCACTTCATCAATCAGCGCCAACGCCTGATGCGTGGTATTCAGATAAAAGCCCGGCATGTCGAAGTAATTGATCGGCTCAATTAGCAGCAGGATACCTTCCTGGGCCAGCGCGGCGGCGGCAAAACGTAAATTCGCCACCAGCGTTGAGCGAATATGTTCTTCGCGATAACCCACCGGAGTTTTGCCGACCAGACAGTTAATTTTACGATTGCCCAGCGCTTTGGCGTAGCGGATTGCGGCGTCGACACCTTCGCGAAACTCCACTTCGCGGCCTGGAATACAAGCGATGCCTCGTTCCCCTGCCGCCCAGTCACCAGCGGGTAAATTGTGTAAAGTATGTTCCAGCTGGTTGTCGCTCAGCTTTTGCTTTAATAGCTCGGGGGCATAGTCATAGGGAAACATAAATTCAACAGCGCGAAAACCACAGGCCGCCGCTTTCTCAAAGCGATCCAGAAAATCATATTCCTGAAATAACATGGAAAGGTTGGCAGAAAAGCGCAACATAATGTCACCTCATTTATTCATATTTCATGAAACAAGTTTCGGTTGGTGCGTCAATGGCGCTATCGGCAACGTCTTCGAACTCCATGACATTATCCAGTTCGCTGCCCATGGAGATATTGGTTACGCGCTCGAGGATCACTTCCACAACGACCGGCACGCGATAGGCTTTCATCCATGCTTTGGCCTGCTCAAACGCGGGGGCAATATCCTCAGGCTTGAAGACGCGAATTGCTTTACAACCGAGTCCCTCCGCGACCTTCACATGATCGACGCCGTAGCCGTTTACTTCGCTGGAGTTAATATTTTCAAACGCCAGCTGAACGCAGTAGTCCATGTCAAAGGCGCGTTGCGACTGGCGGATCAAGCCGAGATAGGCGTTGTTCACCAGGACATGGATATAGGGAATATTGAACTGGGCGCCTACCGCCAGCTCTTCAATCAGAAACTGGAAGTCGAAGTCGCCGGAAATCGCGACCACGTTGCGCTCAGGATCGGCAGCGCAAACGCCCAACGCAGCGGGAAGCGTCCAGCCCAGCGGCCCCGCCTGACCGCAGTTGATCCAGTGGCGGTCTTTGAACACATGCAGCATCTGCGCGGCGGCGATTTGCGACAGGCCAATGGTGGTGACATAGCATACGTCCCGGCCAAACGCTTTATTCATCTCTTCATAGACGCGCTGCGGTTTAACCGGCACGTTATCGAAGTGGGTTTTACGCAGCAGCGTACGCTTGCGCGCCTGACACTCGCTAACCCAGCTCTCGCGACGCGGCAGGCGACCCTCTTTTTGCATTTGCTGCGCAATGTCTACCAGCTGAATTAACGCCGCTTTGGCATCGGAGACAATGCCTAAGTCCGGGCACAGTACACGGCCAATCTGCGTCGGTTCAATGTCGATATGAATAATTTTGCGGCCTGCGGTGTACTTCTCAACCGAGCCGGTATGACGATTCGCAAAGCGGTTGCCAATCCCGAACACCAGATCTGAGGCCAACAACGTGGCGTTGCCGTAGCGATGCGCGGTTTGTAAGCCGACCATTCCGGCCATCAGTTCGTGGTCGTCCGGTATACAGCCCCAGCCCATCAGGGTCGGGATCACCGGGACATGGGTGATTTCCGCAAATTGTTGCAGCAGCGCGGCGGCATCGGCGTTAATCACCCCGCCACCGGCAACAATCACCGGACGTTCAGCCTGGACTAACAGCGCCAGTGCCTTTTCAATTTGCGGACGCGTGGCGATCGGTTTATAAGCCGGCAGCGGCGAGTAAAGCTCAGGGTCGAATTCGATTTCTGCCACCTGGACATCATAAGGCAAATCGATGAGCACCGGTCCCGGTCTACCGGAGCGCATCAGATGGAAAGCCTGCTGCAGCACGCCCGGAACTAGCGCCGCCTCTCGGACAGTCACCGCCATCTTGGTAACTGGTTTAGCAATAGATTCAATATCCACCGCCTGAAAATCCTCTTTATGCAGGCGCGCGCGCGGCGCCTGGCCGGTGATGCACAGAATCGGAATCGAGTCCGCGGAGGCAGAGTACAGGGCGGTGATCATATCCGTACCCGCCGGACCGGAGGTCCCCAAACAGACACCAATATTACCGGCAGTCGCGCGGGTATAGCCTTCAGCCATATGAGACGCGCCTTCAACATGGCGGGCAAGAATATGGCGGATCCCGCCGTGCTTACGCATCGCAGAATAAAACGGGTTAATAGCCGCGCCAGGCACGCCAAATGCCGTGTTAACCCCTTCTTTTTCCAGAACATACATTGCCGCGTCAACGGCTCTCATTTTTGCCATTTTTACAACCTCACTTTATTGGAAAATTTTTCCAAATATAAACATAATCAAAAAAGTCCCGCTCAAGTGAGCGGGTTGGATCGGCGATCAGTCGGCCTGGGGTTTAAGGCCCAGCGCGGTACTGATATTCCTTGCCGTCTCCCTTACCAGCTCGCCCTGGCTGACAAAACGGTCCGGGGTTAGCCTGGACGCAGGTCCGGAAATCGAAATGGCCGCTACCACGGAGCCCACATCATCGTAAACCGCTGAAGCAATACAGTTTAATCCTGTCACATGCTCCTCCTGGTCAATGCTGTAGCCGCAGGCTCGCGCCTCATCCAGATTTCGCTGCAGGACCGGCAAATCCACAATCGTCGTCGGCGTAAACCGCTGCAGGCCGGTCTTCACAATCACATCCACCAACTCTTCCGCAGGCAGCGGATACAACAGCGCTTTCCCGGCGCCTGAAGCATGGAGCGGGAGTCGACTGCCGAGCGGCGCGCACATTCGCACCATCGACTTGCACTCCTGCTGGCCAATCAGTACCGCTTCGTTGCCATTGCGAATCGCCACGTTGACTGTCTCCCCCGACATCAGCATCAGCCGCCGCATAAAGGGCCCACCGACGGATAAAACGTCCCGGTTATGGATGTAGGCCGAGCCGATATTGAACGCGCCAAGACCGATATGCCACCAACCTAACTGGCTGTCCTGATAGACAAAATCCGCGCCTTCCAGCACTTTTAGCAGGCGAAAGGTGGTCGATAACGGTAAGTCCAGATTCAGGGAAATATCGCTAACCGACGAGCTGCCGCCGCTCTTTTCCAGGTATTGCAATATCGCGATCCCTCTCTCCAGCGCCTGTGCGCCTTTTTGCGCGGAAGGCTCCTGCTGGCCAGGCCTTCCACGCCTTCTCACTTCTGTCATACCTCGATTATCTCCGGCTCAAAACCTGAGCATAAATAGTGTGTAAGCGCCCACATGTTATGCAAGATAATCGACAGCGTCACGTGTAACCTCACGCAAAGCTCAGCTCCACGGTCGGGATCTTTACGACATCGCAGTTGTCTTTTCCGCCGCGATCGACGGTTAAAAAATCGGTTTCCGTCTGCCAGGCAAACAGCGGATGGTGCCAGACATTACGGTGGTAATTCACCCCCTGACGGCCATTTGAGATAAACGCACGCAGCGTGTTCATGTCCGGCTCATCGCCGCCTGCCGCGACCACCACGACAAAGGCCTCCCCCCGCAACGGCACAAACGCCTGGGTACCAAGCGGATGGCGCTCCAGTTCGGTGACAATAATCGGCAGCACGGCGGGTTGCGCACGATTAATGCTAATGAGCGTACGATCCTGCTGTAACGTCTCCACCATCGCCAGATCGTGAAAACGCTGTACTTTGCCATCATTGATGTGAAAAAAATCCTGTCCTTCCGTTTCGATAACATCCCCATACGGGCGGAATGCATCTCGCGTCAGGGGCAATACTTCAAGCTTCATGAGCTGTTCCTTATTCATTAAAAACCGTTCCCCTTCCCAACGTCGAAGGGGGTAGAGAAGCTGCGCAATCCACAGCCATCTAAGCGTGACAACACTATAAGTTGGAATAATTTTCCAAAATCTGATTTAACCCACATTATTGAAAAGGTTATTATGAAAAAATACTTAAAAATCATGGGTCAATTATTAAATAACGAGGAATATGGCGATGCTCGATCCCGAAACATTACGCACCTTTGTCAGCGTCGCTGAGACCGGCAGCTTCTCAAGAGCAGCGGAAAAACTTTATAAAACAACCGCCACCATCAGCTATCGCATCAAATTACTGGAGGACAACACCGGTGTCGCTCTCTTTTCCCGCACAACGCGCAGCGTACTGTTGACGCCGGCCGGGATGCACCTGCTGGCGCAAGCCAGAGAGTGGCTGGGGTGGATTGATAGTATGCCCGGCGAGCTTCAGCAGATAAACGACGGGGTAGAGCGCCAGGTCAACATTGTCGTGAATAATCTGATGTACGACCCGCAGGCCATTGCCCGGCTGCTGGCCTGGCTCACCCAGCGCTACCCTTTTACGCAATTTCATTTTTCACGACAAATCTATATGGGCGTCTGGGATACGCTGCTGCATGACGACTTCTCCCTGGCGATTGGCGTGACCGGCACCGAACCGTTAGCGGAAAACATGGCGGTCTACCCACTGGGTGAGGTGACCTGGCTCTTCGTGATGTCGCCGCATCACCCGCTAAGCCAGCAAACCGACCCGCTATCAGAGGCTCAATTGCGGCGCTATCCGGCGGTGAATATTGAGGACAGCGCCCGACGGCTGACGAAGCGCGTCGCCTGGCGTCTGCCCGGGCAAAAAGAGATAGTGGTTCCCGATATTGAAACCAAAGTTGCCGCCCATCTCGCCGGCGTCGGCATCGGCTTTTTACCGGAACCGCTGTGCCTGCCGCTTATCGCTCAGGGCAAGCTGATCGCCCGACACATTCCGACCATGCGTCCCCCTTCGCCATTGAGTCTCGCCTGGCGTAAAGATCATCATGGTAAAGCGGTACAGGATATCGCTTCATTGTTCAGCCATTCTGCACCGGAAATTGCGGGCTTCCTGAAGCTATTCAGCAATACACCGTGAAAAATCAATCCTCCCGGGCGCTCACCGCGTACAATAGGAAAATTATCGCGTCGAGCGACGCGTCTGGATTGCCTAACGGTTAAAATGATGGAATCAGTACCCAAAAATATTCTGCAGATCCTCGCCAGCGATACGCCACTGATTGACGTACGCGCCCCGGTGGAGTTTAGCCAAAGCGCGATGCCGGCGGCGATCAACCTGCCGCTGATGAATGATGAAGAACGCGCCGCGGTCGGCACCTGCTACAAGCGTCAGGGGCCGGAAGCGGCGCTGGCGCTCGGCCATAAACTGGTCCAGGGTGACCTGCGCGCCAGCCGTACTCAGGCGTGGCTGGAAGCGTGCGCCCGTTACCCACACGGTTACCTGTGCTGCGCCCGCGGCGGCCAGCGCTCGCATATCGTCCAGCAGTGGCTGAAAGAAGCTGGCGTGGATTACCCCCTGATCGTCGGCGGCTATAAAGCGCTACGCCAGGCGGCGATCCAGGCCACCGACGAACTGGTGCAGCGGCCGATCGTGCTGATTGGCGGCTGCACCGGCAACGGCAAAACTCAGCTGGTTTGCTCGCGCCCGGACGGTATCGACCTGGAAGGGCTTGCTCATCACCGCGGTTCTTCATTCGGTCGAACCCTGCAGGATCAGCATCCGCAGGCCACCTTTGAAAACCACCTGGCGGTCAGCCTGCTTAAAAAAGCCGAACAGCAGACCCGCTGGGTGCTGGAAGATGAAGGCCATATGATCGGCGCCAATCATCTACCGGAGAGCCTGCGCCTCCGCATGGCGCAGTCGCCGCTGGCGGTGGTGGAAGATCCGTTTGACGTTCGCCTCGAACGGCTGCGCGAAGAGTATTTCGATCGCATGTATCGCGACTTTATCGCCGCGTATGGCGAAGAGAAAGGCTGGCAGGCATACGGCGAGTATCTGCATCACGGCCTGTTTGCCATCCGCCGTCGCCTGGGGCTGCAGCGTTTTGCTCAGCTCACTGAACGGCTCGATGAGGCGCTGGTGCAGCAGCAGCGCACCGCCAGCACCGAGGCGCACTTTGCCTGGCTGGTACCGCTGCTGGAAGAATACTACGACCCGATGTATCGCTATCAGTTGGGGAAAAAAGCCGGGAAAATTCTCTTTCGCGGCAGCTGGCAGGAGGTCGCAGCCTGGCTGGCGAAGTAATCGCATGCTCTATTGTCCCGGCTTGCGGCGTAAACGCCTTAGCCGGGCTACCGGTCGGCGCGATTTGTAGCCACGGTAAGCGCGCGCGACCGGGGAGTTGTGACCGCTTAGAAGTCGTAGCGCAGACGGACCAGGTTCATATCGCCAAGGTTGTCGGTGCTGGAGGTAAACACGTGTTCGTAGTCAACGCGGAAACCGTAATCCAGCTGGAAGCTAATCCCCAGACCGTTATCGATACGCTGATAGTTGCGGCCGTTCACATATTCCAGACGGTCGCCCATAAAGTACGGCTGAATAGATTTAACAGCGTATTGATTGATCGGGAATTTATAGCCCGCAAAATATTCAATCCCCCAGGCGTCACCGGCAAAGTAATTATGCACATCGGTTTTCTTGGTGGTGAGGAAGTTCTGATACCAGCCGCCGCCGAAGGAGAAGGTCCAGTTATCCGGCGTCCAGCTCAGCGCGGTACCGACGATATTCTGGTCATAGGTTTTGCTGTCGGCGCTTGACGGGTCGCGCATTTCGGCGCGGGTGTAGTTCCACGCGGTACCCCAGGTCAGATCCTTCATGATGTGGTAGTCCGCGCCAACAGAACCACCGCCTTTACGCTTGTAGCGCAGGCCGTTACCCGGCAGGTATTCGCTGTCTTCGAACAGATAAGAGCCGTAAAGATCGACATCACCTACGGTTTTCTTATATTTCAGCATATTACGTGAACGATAGGAGCCATCGTAATCGCCATTAATACCGTTCCCCGGGGCCTGACCGATCATATCGTAGTCCCAGATATCGGTTTTCACCCCCACCACATCATAGTAAATGCTGTTCTGCTGCCCGTAGGTTAACGTACCCCAGGTATCGCTTTTCAGGCCGGTATACAGCATGCGGCGGGTGGTATTGTTCGCGCCTTCCGCGTAGTGGTTATCCCAGTCAAACAGCGCCGGAATGTTCACGCCCAGCTCATAGTAGCTGATCCAGCTAATATCATCGAACAGGTAGTAATCCGCCGCGAAGCGGAAGCGGGTGCCGCCGTCAAAACCGTTACGCTTATAGGAGCCTTTGTCGCCATCGCCGGTCATCATGTTGAACTGCGGCCGGATACTGCCGCCGACGGTAAAGTTAAGCCGGCTTAACGGATCGCCCGCCTGCGGATCTTGTTTCAGCAGCGTAATCTCCGCGTGGGAAGGCAATGACGTTAACGCTAATGCTGCGCCGATCGAGATCGCCAGCGCTTTTATTGTGTGTGCCATAGTTTTTCCTTGATTAATAAGCCACCTTATATTTTCCAGTTGAATATTAACCGCGAATCAGCATAGCGTGTTGTTGGGTTTTTAATGTTTTGTGCTCTTAAAAATCAATGATTTATCAATTTGTGCGTTTAAAATAAAAGCGCCGCCAAAAAAGGCGGCGCATCATCAAAATGCAATATTCTTACTGGCTAAACTGGCGGAATAGCGCTTTTCCTTTTAACAGACGCAGCCCCAGCCCGCCGCCGCACAGGGATAACAACACCGCTCCCGTCAGCGGCAGCAACACCCACAGGCGCCAGTCCGGCGCCCAGGGAAAATCAAAGACTTTCGTCTGCAGCATCGCCAGCGCCACTTCCGCGCCTATCGCCGCCACCAGGCCGGAAACCAGCCCCAGCAGGGCAAACTCCGCCCACAGCGTAGCGCGCAGCAGCGATTTTCCTGCCCCCAGCGTGCGCCAGACCACCAGCTCCTGATGGCGTTGACGCATACCGACCTGCACCTGCGCCAGCAACAGCAGCACGCCGCAGGCCGTCACCAGGCCTACCATCACCTCCAGCGCCCGGCTGACCTGGGAGAGCACCTGGCCGACCTGACGCAGGATGGCGCCGATATCCAGCAGACTGACGGTGGGAAACTCGCGGTTCAGCTGGGTCAACATCGCGGGACCGTTATCCCAGCGGAAGCTGGTGAGCCAGCTCTGCGGCTGCCCGTCCAGCGCCCCGGCGGGGAAAATAAAGAAGAAGTTTGGCCGCAGGCTCTCCCAGTCTACTTTGCGCACGCTGCTGACCTTCGCGCTGAACTCCTGGGTATCGCCGGTAAAGGTCACTGTATCGCCGATCTTTATCCCCAGCCGCTGCGCCAGCCCCTCCTCAATCGATACCTCGCCCGGCTTCGGCGGCCAGCTGCCGGCCACCAGCGGATTATGATCCGGACGCTGTTCGCTCCAGGTGAGATTAAGCTCGCGATTCAGCGCTTCGTCTTTGTTCCCGTCCGTGGATTGACCGTTGATCTGCGTCAGACGGGCCCGGACGATCGGATAGAATTCCGCCGCCCGCGTCTGGTGTTCGGCGAGGAAGGTCTTCACCGGCACTATCTGCTCAGGGGCGATATTGATCAGAAAGTAGTTCGGGCTCTGCGGGGGCAACTGCTGCTGCCAGCGGTCAAGCAGATCGCCGCGCAGCACCAACAGGAGCGCCAGCAGCATAAACGACAGGGAAAACGCCGCCAGCTGGCTGAGGGTCGACCACGGCTGGCGCAGCAGGCGGTTCACCGCCAGACGCAGCGGCAAGGCTTTGAGCGTCAGGCGTTTGAGCAGCCACAGCAATCCCCAGCCCACCAGGCCGCACAGCAGCGCCAGCACCACCGCCCCGGCCAGCACCGACCACAGCAGCGGGCTGCCGCCCAGCAGCCAGGCCAACAGGCCCACCACCACGACGCTAACCGCCGGGACCCAGATTTTCAACGGCCAGACGTTAGCCACCACATCCTGACGCAGCACTCGCAGCGGCAGGGTCGCCAGCAGCAGTCGATAGGGTCGCAGGCCCACCAGCAGGGAAATGACGCCTGTCGCCCCGATAGCCCACAGCCACGGCCAACCGCTGGCAGCGGGTAACGCGGCGGGCAGCACCGGTTTGAGCACCAGCAGCAGCAGACGCTCCAGCGCCAGGCCCGCCACCCCGCCGGTTATCACCGACAGCGTCAACAGCAGCAGCCATTGGCCGACGATAAGCTTGCGCAGCTGCGACCTTCCGGCGCCCAGCGTCTTGAGTATGGCGACCAGATCATAGCGGCTGCGGCAGTAGTGGCTCATCGCTACCGCCACTGCGGCGACGGCCAGCAGCAGCGTCAACAGCGCGGATAACAACAGGAATTGCTGCGAGCGTTCGAGGGATTTGCCCAGCGCGCTGTCGTCCTGGTCAAGACCAATCCAGCGATGCTCCGGGCCGAGCTTCGGCAGCAACCACTGCTCATAATTGGCCAGCTGTTCAGCGTCGCCGGCGAACTTATAGCGCCATGCAACGCGACTGCCGGGCTGCACGGCCCCGGTTTTTGCCACGTCGGCCATATTCATCATCAGCCGCGGCGCCATCTGGAAGGGGTTAAACCCCGCATCCGGCTCCTGAATCACCTCCCCGGCAATGCGCAGCGTGGCATCGCCAACGTCAATCGTATCGCCGGTTTTCAGGTTCAGGAGCGCCATCAGCCTTGGCGCCAGCAGCACGCTCCCCGCCTGCGGCTTCAGCCCCGGCGGCTGCGTCTCGAGGGTGCCATACAGCGGATAGCGGTCGTCCACCGCCTTAACGTCCGCCAGCTGCGGCGTATCCCCGGCGAACGTCATGGTGGCAAAGCTCAGCTGCTCGCCGACGGTCAGCCCTGACTTCCGCGCCTGTGCGATCCACTCGGCGGGCACCTCGCGCGAACTGCGCAGCGTACGGTCGCCGGCCATAAACTCACGGCTTTGCTGGCTAAGGCCTTTCTCCATCCGATCGCTTATCGACCCCAGGGCCAGCACGCAGGCCACGGCGAGGCTTAACGCCAGCCAGACGATCAGCAGCGACGGCGAGCGCCATTCGCGCCAGAACCAGCGGGCGATCATGCTTCCTCCCGCAGCTGGCCATCCACCAGGCGCAGACGGCGATCGCAGCGCGCCGCCAGCAGCGGATCGTGAGTGACGAGGATCAGGGTGGTGCCGTGTTCGCGATTAAGCGAGAACAGCAGATCGGCAATTTTGTCCCCGGTCTGGCGATCGAGGTTGCCGGTGGGCTCATCGGCGAACAGAATGGCCGGGCGCCCGTTAAAGGCCCGGGCCAGCGCCACCCGCTGCTGTTCGCCGCCGGAGAGCTGCGCCGGCAGGTGGTGCAGGCGTTTGCCAAGTCCCAGCTGCTCAAGCAGCGCGCGGGCATCGCCCCGGCTCTGGCTATCGCTGGCGCCGCGCAACAGCGCCGGCAGCTCGACGTTCTCCAGGGCGTTGAGCGTCGGGATCAGCATAAACGACTGAAAAACAAAACCAACGTGCTGCGCCCGCAGCGCCGCCCGCGCCTCTTCATCCATCCGGTGCAGCGGTTTGCCCAGCATCGATACTTCCCCGCTGCTGCCATCGTCGAGGCCGGCGAGGATCGCCAGCAGGGTCGATTTACCGGAACCCGACTCGCCGATCAGGGCGATGGTCTGCCGCGGTTTGACAACCAGCTCAACTCCGGTAAGGATGGAGAGCTGATGCTCCCCCTGACCGACGGACTTCTTAAGATGATGAACTTCAAGTATGTTTTCCGCTGGCATGTGCCTTTCCTGTTGTTGTTCCTGTTTACCTGCCGCGCGATGGCGGCGGACACGCTGCTGATCCTCGGCGACAGCCTGAGCGCTGGCTATCGGATGGCGGCCAACGCCGCCTGGCCTGCGCTGCTCAATGAGCAGTGGCAGGCGAAAACGCCGGTGGTGAACGCCAGCATCAGCGGCGATACCTCGCAGCAGGGGTTGGCTCGCCTGCCAGCGCTGCTTAAGCAGCACCAGCCGCGCTGGGTGCTGGTTGAGCTCGGCGGCAATGACGGACTGCGCGGTTTTCCGCCGCAGCAGACCGAGCAGACGCTGCGCACCATTATTAAAGATATCAAAGCGGCCAACGCCGAGCCGCTGCTGATGCAAATTCACCTGCCGGCGAACTATGGCCGCCGCTATAATGAAGCCTTCGGCGCGATTTACCCGGCCCTGGCCAAAGAGTTCGCTATTCCTCTCCTGCCCTTTTTTATGGAGGAGGTCTATCTCAAGCCGCAATGGATGCAGGACGACGGCATTCATCCAAATCGCGACGCGCAGCCGTTTATCGCCGACTGGATGGCGAAGCGGCTGGCTCCCTTAGTTAATCATGACTCCTGAACGCCAGGGGTCGCTGACAGGTAAAGTTATGCAAAAAACGGTTTTAGTGACAGGCTGTTCCAGCGGAATTGGTCTGGAAAGCGCGCTGGATTTAACCCGCCAGGGCTTTCGCGTGCTGGCGGCCTGCCGCAAAGCAGAGGATGTCGCGCGGATGCAGGAGCTGGGGCTAACCGGTATTTTGCTCGATCTGGATGACCCGCAGAGCGTGGAGCGCGCGGCAGCGGAGGTGATTGCGCTGACCGATAATCGTCTCTACGGCCTGTTCAATAACGCCGGGTATGGCGTCTATGGCCCGCTGAACACCATCAGCCGCCAGCAGATGGAACAGCAATTTTCCGCTAACTTTTTCGGCGCGCATCAGCTCACCATGCTGCTGCTGCCGGCGATGACGCCGCACGGCGAAGGACGCATCGTGATGACCTCCTCGGTGATGGGGCTTATCGCCAGTCCCGGCCGCGGAGCCTATGCCGCCAGTAAATATGCCCTCGAGGCGTGGTCCGACGCGCTGCGCATGGAGCTGCGCCACAGCGGTATTCAGGTCAGCCTGATTGAACCGGGCCCGATCCGCACCCGCTTTACCGATAACGTCAACCAGACGCAAAGCGATAAGCCCGTAGAAAATCCGGGCATCGCCGCCCGCTTTACCCTCGGGCCGGAGGCGGTGGTGGAAAAAGTGCGCCATGCTTTTACCAGCGATAAACCAAAGCTGCGCTATCCGGTCACCCTGGTCACCCACGCGGTGGCGCTGCTTAAGCGCCTGCTGCCTGCCCGCGCGATGGACAAAATTATCCACGGCTGAGTTGAAGCGCGGAATGCCGCCCCCATGTAAAACAGAAATCGACTAACGAGAAATGCCCATGTCCGAACAGAATATTGTCAACATTAGCGAAGCGAACCTGCAGCAGACGCTACAGCAGTCCATGAACGTTCCGGTGCTGTTTTATTTCTGGTCTGCCCGCAGCCAGCACTGCGAACAGCTGACCCCGGTGCTCGAGCGCCTGGCAGCCCAATACAACGGCCAGTTCACGCTGGCGAAGGTCGATTGCGACGCCGAGCAGATGCTCGCCTCACAGTTTGGTCTGCGCGCCATCCCTACGGTTTATCTGTTCCAGAACGGCCAGCCGGTGGATGGTTTTGAAGGCCCGCAGCCGGAAGAAGCGATCCGCGCCCTGCTGGATAAAGTCCTGCCCCGTGAAGAGGAGCTGAAAGCTCAGCAGGCGCTGGCCCTGATGCAGGAAGAAAAATACGCCGATGCCCTGCCGCTGCTGAAGGAAGCCTGGCAGCTGTCGAATCAGGAAAGCCAGATTGGCCTGCTGCTGGCGGAAACGCTGATTGCTCTGCACCGTTCCGATGAAGCGGAAAGCGTGCTGAAAACCATTCCTCTGCAGGATCAGGATACCCACTATCAGGGTCTGGTGGCGCAGATTGAGCTGCTCAAACAGGCCGCCGACACCCCGCAAATCCAGCAGTTGCAGCAGCAGGTGGAACAGAATCCGGAGGATGCGCAGTTGGCCTCCCAGCTGGCACTGCAGCTGCATCAGGTCGGGCGTAATGAAGAAGCGCTGGCCCTGCTGTTCAGCCATCTGCAGAAAGATTTAGGCGCCGGCGATGGCCAGGCGCGCAAGATGCTGCAGGAGATCCTCGCCGCCCTCGGTACCGGCGATGCGCTGGCCGCCAAATATCGTCGTCAGCTCTATTCGCTGCTGTACTAATCCGTTGCCTTCCCCGGATAGCGCTGCGCTTATCCGGGCTACGCGAACTATGCGGAACGTAGCCTAAGTAGCCCGGGTAAGGCGTGAACGCCGCAACCCGGGATCGTTCACGGGCGCTTTTTCAGCTGCGTCACCACCAGCTGATGGCGGGCGTTGAAGAACTTCCGGTAGGTCAGATAGCCGGCGATAATCGTCGACAGGCTGGCGGTCGACAGCAGCATAAAGGTCACCATGATCTGGTACTTAATCGCCTTCACCGGGTCAATACCGGCAAAAATCAGCCCCGACATCATCCCAGGCAAGCTCACCAGACCGACCGTTTTCGCCGAATCGACGGTGGGAATCAATGACGCGCGAATGCTCTCGCGAATCAGCCGCGCTGAGGCCATCTTCGGCGTCGCGCCGAGGCTCAGCTTCTCCTGAATCTGCTGCTGCTCGCTGCTGAAGCGCTGGCCCATATTGTTGTAGCACAGCCCTACCGCCACCATGGCGTTCCCGGCCACCATCCCGGCAATCGGGATCACCTGCATCGGCACGAAGGCGATCGAGCCAGAAAACACCAGTACCGCCAGCGTTAGTCCAGCGCCAGTAGTGATGGCGATAAACGACGAGATAAAAGCTTTGTCGATATATTTACTGCGCTTCTTCGCATTCCACGCCGCGTTAAAGCAGATAAACAGCACCATCAACAGCGTCAGAACCGCATGATTGACGTTAAAGATATATTTCAGCACATAGCCGACGATTATCAGCTGCACGATCGCCCGGCAAATACTCCAGATAATATCTTTTTCCAGCGCCAGCTTTTCCCGATAGCTGACCAGAATAGCGATCAGCACCAGCACCATCGACAGCGCCAGCGATTCGTTCGTAATGTTATGCCCGTTCATGCTGTACCTCCTGCATATTTCCGCCGGCAGGTTGCAGCGTAATCACTTCATCGGCATGCGAAATTTCATTGCGATCGTGGGTGACCCACAGAACAGCGACCTGTTTTTCCGTTGCGTAGCCATGAATAATTTCATTCACATTCTGTTTATTACTTTCATCCAGCGCGCTGGTAATTTCGTCCAGCAGCAGCACGCGCGGCAGAAATTGTAGATTGCGGATCAGCGATACGCGCTGCTTTTCCCCGCCGGAGAGTTCATTAATGGATTTTTCCAGCATATTTTCGTCAAGGCCAAAGCGCTGCAGGTCGGCCAGCAGCGCCTGCGGATCCGGTTGTTTATTGCGGATCTGCCACGGAAAAATCAGATTATCGTAAACCGAATCACCGAACAGGGCCGGCGTCTGCGCGCAGTAAGAGACCTGTTGGCGATACCTTTCCGGCGACAGCGTCGCGACATCCGCATCGTCGAAGAACAGGCGCCCGGAGGTTGGGCTGAGCAGCGAGGCGATAATCTTCAGCAAGGTACTTTTCCCGCAGCCGGAAGGGCCGGTAATCAACTTGAATTCTCCGGCGCGAAGCTGAAAATTGATATTGTGTAAAATAACGGCGTCGTCGGTCTTAAACCCCACACCGTCGAGACGCAAAAGCGCGTTATTTTCCTTCATGAGTCTTCCTGATTATTTTCTGAAACACCGCTAGTTTACCGCACTTTCCTTTCTCCAGGATGAGGAGAAAGATATACTCAGTTTAAACATGCGCTATTTCCTTGTAGCGCCCCGCCAGGCAACAAGACAGGAGGTTTTTGATGCTGATTTTTATTCCTATCCTTATTTTCGTCGCGCTGGTTATTGTGGCCGCGGCGGTGAAAATTGTCCCGCAGGGCTACCAGTGGACGGTGGAGCGCTTCGGGCGTTTTACCCAGACGCTGCAGCCGGGATTAAGCTTAGTCGTGCCGTTTATGGACCGTATCGGCCGCAAAGTGAACATGATGGAGCAGGTGCTCGATATCCCCTCGCAGGAGGTTATCTCCCGGGATAACGCCAACGTCACCATCGACGCGGTCTGTTTTATTCAGGTGATCGACGCGCCAAAGGCCGCCTACGAGGTCAGCAATCTTGAGCAGGCGATCGTCAACCTGACGATGACCAACATCCGTACCGTGCTCGGCTCAATGGAGCTGGACGAAATGCTCTCCCAGCGCGACAGCATTAACACCCGCCTGCTGCATATCGTTGACGACGCCACCAACCCGTGGGGGGTGAAAATCACCCGCGTCGAAATTCGCGACGTTCGCCCGCCGGCGGAGCTTATCGCCTCGATGAACGCCCAGATGAAAGCCGAACGTACCAAACGCGCGTACATCCTTGAGGCCGAAGGGGTGCGACAGGCGGAAATTCTGAAAGCGGAAGGGGAAAAGCAGTCGCAGATCCTCAAGGCCGAGGGCGAACGGCAGTCCGCGTTCCTGCAGGCGGAGGCTCGCGAACGGTCCGCCGAAGCGGAAGCCCGCGCCACCCAAATGGTCTCCTCGGCGATCGCCTCGGGCGATATTCAGGCGATCAACTACTTCGTGGCGCAGAAATACACCGATGCGCTGCAGCAGATTGGCGCCGCTAACAACAGCAAAGTGGTATTGATGCCGCTGGATGCCAGCAGCCTGATGGGATCGATCGCCGGGATCAGCGAGCTGATCAAAGAAGGCGCTGGCGATCGGAAAAAATCATGATCGGCATGATCCTCGCACACCCCCATCTGTTCTGGCTAAGCCTCGGCGGGCTGCTGCTGGCGGCCGAGATGCTGGGCGGCAGCGGATACCTGCTGTGGAGCGGCGTCGCCGGCGTGGTGACCGGCGCCCTGACCTGGCTCCTGCCGCTGAGCTGGGAATGGCAAGGCACGCTGTTTGCCGTTCTCACCCTGCTGGCGGCGTGGCTGTGGTCGAAATGGCTGCGCAAGCGCGTCAAAACGCAGCGCCCGGCCGATGCCCAGCTCAACCAGCGCGGGCAGCAACTGGTGGGCCGCCGCCTGACGCTGGATGCCCCGCTGGTGAACGGCCGCGGCCACGTCCGCGTGGGCGACAGCTCCTGGCCGGTGATTGCCGATGAAGACTTCGCGGCGGGCAGCAAGGTTGAAGTGATTGCCGTAGAAGGGATTACGCTACGAATCAGACCCGCCGTCCGTTAAGCCTGCGCCTTGCGATGGCAGCAGCCGGAAAGATTATCGATAATCGGGCACTCCGCGCTGTCGTCGCCGGGGCAGGATTCGGCCAGCGCCAGCAGGTGCGCGCGCATATTTTGCAGCTCGCGGATATGGTTCTCGATATCCGCCACTTTCTCCAGCGTGCGTTTTTTCACATCGGCGCTGTGCCGCGACGGGTCGTTGAACAGGGCCACCAGTTCGCGGCACTCTTCCAGGTTAAACCCCACCTGCCGCGCCTGGCGCAGCAGCGTCAGCTCATCGAGATGCTGCTGACTATAGGTGCGGTAGCCGTTTTCGCTCCGCAACGGCGGCGTCACCAGCCCCTTCTCTTCATAAAAACGAATCGCTTTGCTGGTTAAGCCGGTTTTTTTCGCCACATCGCTGATATTCATTTTTTCTCCTTGACCTTCCCCTTGCTGGAAGGTTTAACCTTCTTAATACTCGATGAAAGAGTGGTTCTGGTCAATCGTTGACCGGAAAATTATTCAGGAGTTATTTATGTCTAACACTATCGACCTGACGCTGGATGGCCTCTCCTGCGGCCACTGCGTCAAACGCGTGAAAGAGAGTCTGGAGCAGCGTCCTGACGTTGAGCAAGCGGAAGTCACCCTCACTGAAGCCCATGTGACGGGCAGCGCCAGCGCGCAAGCGCTGATTGATACCGTTAAACAAGCCGGATACGGCGCGGAGCTCAGCCACCCAAAGGCTAAACCGCTGGCAGAATCATCAATCCCGTCGGAAGCACTGACAGCGGCCACTCCTGAGCTTCCGGCAGCCCATGACGAAGATGACAGTCAACAGCTGCTGATCAACGGCATGAGCTGCGCCAGCTGCGTCTCCCGGGTACAAAACGCGCTTGCCGCGGTGCCGGGCGTCTCACAGGCGCGGGTAAACCTGGCGGAACGCACGGCGCTGGTGATGGGCAGTGCGTCCGCCGCTGAATTAGTGCAGGCGGTGGAGAAAGCC
This sequence comes from Klebsiella sp. KPN54798, assembly GCF_021184225.1. Classification (NCBI taxonomy): domain Bacteria; kingdom Pseudomonadati; phylum Pseudomonadota; class Gammaproteobacteria; order Enterobacterales; family Enterobacteriaceae; genus Klebsiella; species Klebsiella sp. KPN54798. The sequence continues at coordinate 4,081,920 of NZ_CP089234.1, forward strand.
GGCTATGGCGCGGAGGCGATCGAAGACGATCTGCAACGCCGCGAACGCCAGCAGGAAACCGCCCTCGCGACGATGAAACGTTTTCGCTGGCAGGCGATTGTCGCCCTGCTGGTCGGCGTGCCGGTGATGGTCTGGGGCATGATCGGCGATAACATGATGGTCAGCGACGACAACCGTTCGCTGTGGCTGGTTATCGGCCTTGTCACCCTCGCCGTCATGGTCTTCGCCGGCGGCCACTTCTACCGCAGCGCGTGGAAAAGCCTGAAAAACGGCACCGCTACCATGGATACGCTGGTGGCGCTCGGCACCGGCGTCGCCTGGCTGTACTCGATGAGCGTCAACCTGTGGCCGCAGTGGTTCCCGATGGAAGCCCGCCATCTCTATTACGAAGCCAGCGCGATGATTATCGGCCTGATTAACCTCGGCCATATGCTGGAGGCCCGCGCGCGTCAGCGCTCCTCGAAAGCGCTGGAAAAACTGCTCGACCTGACGCCGCCTTCGGCGCGGGTCGTCACGCCCGAGGGCGAGAAAGATCTGCCGCTCGCGGAAGTTCAGGCGGGCATGACGCTGCGCCTGACTACCGGCGACCGCGTCCCGGTCGACGGCATGATAAGCCAGGGCGAAGCCTGGTTTGATGAAGCGATGCTCACCGGCGAACCAGTGCCGCAGCAAAAAGGCGATGGCGACGCCATTCACGCCGGGACCGTGGTGCAGGATGGCAGCGTGCTGTTTACCGCCAGCGCCGTCGGCAGCCAGACCACGCTGGCAAGAATTATCCGCATGGTGCGCCAGGCGCAGAGCAGCAAACCGGAGATCGGCCAGCTGGCGGATAAAATCTCCGCCGTATTTGTTCCGGCGGTGGTCGTCATTGCGCTGATTAGCGCTGCGATCTGGTACTTCTTCGGCCCGGCGCCGCAGATCGTCTATACCCTGGTCATTGCCACCACGGTACTGATTATCGCCTGTCCGTGCGCCTTAGGCCTGGCGACGCCAATGTCGATTATCTCCGGCGTTGGCCGGGCGGCGGAGTACGGCGTGCTGGTGCGCGATGCCGATGCGCTGCAGCGCGCCAGTGAACTCGACACCCTGGTGTTCGATAAAACCGGCACCCTGACCGAAGGCAAGCCGCAGGTGGTGGCGGTGAAAACTTTCGCTGGCGTTGATGAGCATACCGCGCTGCGTCTTGCCGCCGCGCTGGAGCAGGGCTCAAGCCATCCGCTGGCGCGAGCGATCCTTGATAAAGCTGCCGACGGCCCATTGCCGGAAGTCAGCGGCTTCCGCACCCTGCGCGGCCTTGGCGTCAGCGGCGAGGCGGAAGGTCATCGTCTGCTGCTCGGTAACCAGGCGCTGCTCAACGAGCAGCATATCAATACCGCCGAGGTGGAAAGCGAGATGACAGCCCAGGCCTCACGCGGCGCCACGCCGGTGCTGCTGGCGGTGGATGGTCAGGCCGCCGCGCTGTTCGCCATCCGCGACCCGCTGCGCGAAGACAGCGTCGACGCCCTGGCGCGTTTGCATCGGCAGGGCTACCGGCTGGTGATGCTTACCGGGGATAACCCCACCACCGCGAAGGCTATCGCCAAAGAAGCCGGCATTGATGAAGTGATCGCCGGCGTGCTGCCGGACGGTAAAGCCGATGCCATTAAGCGTCTGCAGAGCCAGGGGCACAAAGTGGCGATGGTTGGCGATGGGATTAACGACGCCCCGGCGCTGGCCCAGGCGGATGTCGGGATCGCCATGGGCGGCGGCAGCGATGTCGCTATTGAAACCGCGGCGATCACCCTGATGCGCCATAGTCTTCACGGCGTGGCCGATGCGCTGGCGATTTCGAAAGCAACGTTACGCAATATGAAGCAGAACCTGCTGGGCGCGTTTGTCTACAACTCGCTGGGTATCCCGATTGCCGCCGGGATCCTCTGGCCGCTGACCGGCACCCTGCTCAACCCGGTGGTCGCCGGCGCGGCGATGGCGCTGTCGTCGATCACCGTGGTGAGTAACGCCAACCGCCTGCTGCGCTTTAAACCAAAAGAGTAAACGCCGTCAGATGAAACGGGCGCCGACGTTGTTCGGCGCCCTTTTTTTGCCGGGACAAGAAAAGCCCGCCGGAAGGGTGACGTGTATCACCATATGCGCTAGCATGAAGTCCTCACACTTCGGAGCGCGTATGGGCCTGTTAAACCGGATAAAAATGCTGTGGCGAGCCGCCGCCGGCTCGTCTTATTCCTGGCCTGCGATGGATATCGTCCTGCCCGGCGAACGCTATTTGCACCTCGTCGGCAGTATCCATATGGGCACCCGCGACATGGCGCCGCCGCCGGCGAAGCTTCTGAAAAAAATACGCCAGGCCGATGCGTTAATCGTCGAGGCCGATATCAGCGGCAATGAAACCCCGTTTAGCAATCTCCCCACTTACCCACCGCTGGCGGAACGCCTGAGCGATGCGCAGCTGAGCGAGCTAGAGGCGCGAGCCGGCGAGCTGGGCCTGTCGGTCGGGCTGTTCGACAGCCAGCCGCTGTGGCAGGTGGCGATGGTCCTGCAGGCCACCCAGGCGCAGAAGCTGGGGCTGCGACCGGATTACGGCATCGATTATCAGTTGCTGATGGCCGCCCGCGAGAGCAACATAGCGGTGATGGAGCTGGAAGGCGCCGACAGCCAAATCGCGCTGCTGCGCGATCTGCCCGACGGGGGGATGGCGCTGCTGGAGGATACGCTGACCCACTGGCGCACCAACGCCCGTTTACTGCAGGTCATGATCGGCTGGTGGCTGGAGCAACCGCCGTCGCGCGGCGCGGTATCGCTGCCGACGACCTTTAGCCAGTCTTTATATGATGTGCTGATGCACCAGCGCAACCTCGCCTGGCGCGAGACGCTGCTGGCCTTGCCGCCGGGGCGCTACGTGGTTGCCGTCGGCGCGCTGCACCTGTATGGCGAAGGGAATCTGCCGGATATGCTGACATAAAAAAAATGGCCAATATTGCTATTGGCCCGTCAAAGAGGAATTTCATCATTATTATTATCCCGGGATTTGCATCCCGGATCGTCTGATTGTCGCTCAAAGTGACCATCACTGCCAACACTATTGCGCAAGATGGTACTATTTTTTAGACAACCTGCGGGCGTATTCTGACGTCACGCAAAACCGGTTGGTAAGAAGGATAGCTATGACTCCCGCCGTTAAATTACTCGAAAAAAACAAAATTTCCTTTCAGATCCACAGTTACGATCACGATCCCAATGAGACCAACTTCGGAGATGAAGTGGTGCGCAAGCTCGGCCTCAATGCCGACCAGGTTTACAAGACCTTGCTGGTCGCCGTGAACGGCGATATGAAGCATCTGGCGGTGGCCGTCACTCCGGTCGCCGGGCAGCTGGATTTGAAGAAAGTGGCGAAAGCGCTGGGCGCTAAGAAAGTCGACATGGCCGACCCGATGGTGGCGCAGCGTATCACCGGCTATCTGGTGGGCGGCATCAGTCCGCTGGGGCAGAAGAAGCGCCTGCCGACGGTGATTGACGCCCCGGCGCAGGAATTTGCCACCATCTATATTTCCGGCGGCAAACGCGGGCTGGATATTGAGCTGGCGGCCAGCGATCTGGCGCAGCTTCTCGATGCGAAGTTCGCCGATATCGCCCGCCGCGATTGATAAAACGATCCCGGATAGCGGCGCACGCGCCTTATCCGGGATACCCAACTTGTAGCCCCGGTAAGCGTAGCGCCACCGGGGAAATAGCCAACCTGAAGCCCAGGCTTACTGCCAGCTCACCTCGCCTTTCGGCTCATAGGCGGCGGCATCCAGCGGCGAGTTCTTCTCGATATACTCTTTCAGCACTTCGGCATCGATAAAGCCGGTATTCACATACCCGGGTTTATCGGCGATGTTCGGATAGCCATCGCCGCCGGTGGCGTTAAAGCTCAGCGTCGCCATCCGATAGGTCTTCGCCGGATCCACCGGTTCGCCTTTGATTTTCAGATCGTTCAGCTTACCGTCTTTGGCCACGAAACTGACGTTGGCAAACTGCGGATAAGCGCCGGAATCCGGCTTCATCTGCGCGACGGCGGTCAGGTAATCCACTACCTCCTTGCCGTTCATATCGACATAGGTCAGCACATTGCCGAACGGCTGGACCTTCATCACATCTTTGTAGGTGATATCCCCGCCTCAATGGAGTCGCGGATCCCGCCGCCGCTCATCACCGCGAAATCCGCGTTGCTGCGCGCCATTTGCGCCGCCAGCAGCAGGTGGCCCATATTGGTCTGCACAAAGCGCACTTTACTGCGGTCGCCCTCCAGATGACCATTCACGCTGCCGATTTTGACCTGCAGCTGCGCCTTGCCTTTGTTCTGGAACGGCGTCAGCAGCGACATCATCTGCGGGTTCTCGGCGATCTGCGGCGTATACAGCACCCGCTCGCTTTGGCCGTTATCGTAAGTCACTTTTTTCTTCAGGTTGACCGGGATCAGCTGATAGTGCACCAGCTTCATCTCGCCGTTGCGGAACTCAAAATCGGCGCGGCCGACGTATTTGCCCCACTCATGCGCCTGGACGATCCAGATGCCGTTCTGACGATCCGGAGCGCACGGGGTGCCTGGCACATAATCGACCTGCTTTTTATTTTCCGCCGCCATGCATACCGGATCCTGCGAGTGACCGCCGACGATCATCGCCAGCGATCCCGCAGGTAAACTCCGCGCCATTTCAACATCGCCCGGCGCATTAGAGCCGTGGTTGCCATTGTCGTAATGGCCCATATGGGTGGTGGCCAGGATCACGTCCGGCTTTTCATTCTGCTGCAGCTCCTGGATAACCAGCTTCGCCTCTTCCGCCGGTTTGCGGAATTCAATATCGGTGAAATATTCCGGATTGCCAATCTTGGCCGTATCGTCGGTGGTTAAGCCAATCACCGCGATTTTCAGCCCACCGCGCTTAAACAACGCCCAGGGTTTGAACAGCCGTTCGCCGGTGCTTTTCTGATAAATATTGGCCGACAGGAACGGGAACTTAGCCCACTTTTCCTGCTGGCGCAGTACGCTCAGCGGATTATCGAATTCATGGTTTCCCACCGCCATCGCGTCGTAGCCGATCAGGTTCATGCCGCGAAAATCGGGCTCTGCATCCTGTAAATCAGACTCCGGTACGCCGGTATTAATATCGCCGCCGGATAACAGCAGGACGCTTCCCCCTTCCGCCGCCACCTCTTTCCGGATGCCATCGACCAGCGTTTTCTGCGCCGCCAGGCCATATTCGCCGTAGTCATTGCGCCAGAAATGGCCGTGGTGATCGTTGGTGTGCAGGATGGTAATTTTATAGGTTTTATCCTGCTCATAGGCCTGTGCCGACAAGCTGCCCAGCGATAAAGCGGCGAATAGCGCCAGCGCTACGCTGTGTTTGAAATAATGCATGCTTCACTCCCTGACTTAATCCCAAGTGCCGAAAGTATAGCGAGTTAGTCGCGTTGACAAATATGTTTTCAGAATTGCGACTTCCTTCAAACCTTATCAACAGGTATGTTAGTCGGATAATAATTCTACCTGCATCCTCTATACGCCTTCGCGTTGTATGGCATTGCGTCAGCCCGTTCGTCATATTTCCCATGCAGTAGCCGGGAAAATCAGGGCAGTCGCCATGGCGGACAAAAGACGAAAGCTATATAAAAAAGTGACGTGAACCTATGGCAATCAATCAGACCGCTCAACCCTTGTCCGGCCCCGCTGCGCCGCCGCAAAAAGCACGCACCTCGTTTGGCATCTTAGGCGCGATCAGCCTGTCCCATTTGCTTAACGATATGATCCAGTCGCTTATTCTCGCTATCTACCCGCTGCTGCAGGCGGAGTTCTCCCTTACCTTCGTGCAGATCGGCATGATCACCCTGACCTTCCAGCTCACCTCATCGCTATTCCAGCCGGTGATTGGCTACATCACCGATAAACGCTCGATGCCGTGGTCGCTGCCGGTGGGCATGTGCTTCACCCTCTGCGGTTTGATTCTCCTCGCGCTGGCCGGTAGCTTCGGCATGGTGCTGCTGGCCGCCGCGCTGGTAGGTACCGGCTCCTCGGTTTTCCATCCGGAATCATCCCGCGTGGCGCGGATGGCCTCCGGCGGCCGTCACGGCCTGGCCCAGTCGCTGTTCCAGGTGGGCGGCAATTTCGGCAGCTCGCTTGGCCCATTGCTGGCGGCGGTGATCATCGCCCCGTACGGCAAAGGCAACGTCGCCTGGTTTGTGCTGGCCGCTCTGCTGGCTATTGTCGTGCTGTCGCAAATCAGCCGCTGGTATGCCGCGCAGCATCGAATGAATAAGGGCAAACCGAAACCGGCCATCGTTAATCCGCTGCCGCGCAAGAAGGTCATTCTGGCGGTAGGCATTCTGCTGATGCTGATTTTCTCGAAATATTTCTATATGGCGAGCATCAGCAGCTATTACACCTTTTATCTGATGCATAAATTCGGCTTAACGGTGCAAAACGCCCAGCTTCATCTGTTTGCCTTCCTGTTCGCAGTGGCTGCCGGGACGGTGATTGGCGGGCCTGTTGGCGACAAAATTGGGCGTAAGTATGTGATTTGGGGCTCTATCCTCGGCGTAGCGCCTTTCACCCTCGTTTTACCCTACGCCAGCCTTGAATGGACGGGTATTTTGACGGTGATCATTGGTTTTATCCTCGCCTCGGCCTTTTCCGCTATTCTGGTCTATGCGCAGGAACTGCTGCCGGGACGCATCGGCATGGTTTCTGGCCTGTTTTTCGGCTTCGCCTTTGGCATGGGCGGCCTTGGCGCCGCGGTGTTAGGCCTGCTGGCGGACCATACCAGCATCGATCTGGTTTATAAAATCTGCGCCTTCCTGCCGCTGCTGGGATTCCTGACGATATTCCTTCCTGATAACCGGCAAAAAGCCTGATTATTCGGCGGCCAAAGTGCAACCCTGGCCGCCGTTAACCCTTGTGTCATCAGCCTGTTCCACGATTTCCCCCCGCCATTTTCCCTTCTGTGCCTTTTCATCGGCTAATTGCATTTTTTTGCACAACTCAAGAATTATTCATAAACAAAGTGAACGTTTTTGTCATAAACTATTACCCGGACAGGGTAGCAAAATGGACCGATACACCACTGGAAAGGAGACGGAATGCACCACGCAACACCGCTTATCACCACCATTGTCGGCGGCCTCGTGCTCGCCTTTATTCTCGGCATGATTGCCAATAAGCTACGTATTTCTCCTCTGGTGGGATATCTCTTAGCGGGCGTGCTGGCCGGACCTTTCACCCCTGGCTTTGTTGCTGACACCAAACTGGCTCCGGAACTTGCGGAACTTGGCGTCATTCTGCTGATGTTCGGCGTCGGGCTGCATTTCTCACTTAAAGACCTGATGGCGGTAAAATCGATCGCCATCCCCGGGGCTATCGCCCAGATAGCCGTGGCGACGCTGCTGGGTATGGCGCTCTCCGCCGCCCTCGGCTGGTCGCTGATGACCGGCATCGTCTTTGGCCTGTGCCTCTCCACCGCCAGTACCGTAGTGCTGCTGCGCGCGCTGGAGGAACGACAACTGATTGACAGCCAGCGCGGGCAAATCGCCATCGGCTGGCTGATTGTGGAAGACCTGGTGATGGTCCTGACGCTGGTCCTGCTGCCGGCGATTGCCGGTATGGCGGAGAAAGGCAACGTCGGCTTCGCGTCCCTGGCCCTCGACCTCGGGATCACCATTGGCAAAGTGGTGGCCTTTATCGCCATTATGATGCTGGTCGGCCGCCGGCTGGTGCCGTGGATCATGTCGCGCAGCGCCGCCACCGGCTCACGCGAGCTGTTCACTCTGTCGGTGCTGGCCCTGGCGCTGGGCATCGCCTTCGGCGCCGTGGAGCTGTTTGATGTCTCTTTTGCCCTCGGCGCCTTCTTTGCCGGCATGGTGCTTAACGAATCCGAGCTCAGCCACCGCGCCGCCCATGACACCCTGCCGCTGCGCGACGCCTTCGCGGTGCTGTTCTTCGTCTCCGTCGGCATGCTGTTTGACCCGATGGTGCTGGTCCAACAGCCGCTGGCGGTGCTGGCGACGCTGGCGATTATTATCTTTGGTAAATCCGCAGCCGCCTTTTTCCTTGTGCGGATGTTTGGTCACTCGCCGCGCACCGCGCTGACCATCGCCGCCAGCCTGGCGCAGATTGGCGAGTTTGCCTTTATTCTCGCCGGCCTGGGAATGGCGCTTAACCTGCTGCCGCAGGCCGGACAAAATCTGGTGCTGGCCGGGGCGATCATCTCAATTATGCTCAACCCGGTGCTGTTTACCCTGCTGGAAAAATATCTCGATAAAACCGAAACCCTCGACGAGCAGACGCTGGAAGAGGTCCTGGAAGACGAGAAGCAGGTGCCGGTCGATATCTGCAACCACGCGCTGTTGGTCGGCTTCGGCCGCGTCGGCAGCCTGCTGGGCGAGAAGCTGATGGCCCAGGGGATCCCGCTGGTGGTGGTTGAAACCTCGCGCACCCGCGTGGATGAGCTACGCGAGCGCGGGATCAGCGCGGTGCTCGGCAATGCCGCCAATGAAGAGATCATGGAGCTGGCGCATCTCGATTGCGCCCGCTGGCTGCTGCTGACAATCCCTAACGGCTACGAGGCCGGAGAGATTGTCGCTTCCGCACGGGAAAAATGTCCGAATATCGAGATTATCGCCCGCGCCCATTATGATGACGAAGTGGACTACATTATCGATCGCGGAGCCAATCAGGTGGTGATGGGCGAACGGGAAATTGCCCGCGCCATGCTGCGGCTTCTGGAAACGCCACCGGCCGGCGAAGTGGTCACCGGCTGATGTACTGCCCTCTCCCCGCCGGGAGAGGGACGCGCTTACCGATCCCAGTACGCCTCTTCCAGGCTGTCCTCACGCTCCGGCAGGCCGCGGGTTAAACGCGGCGAGTGCTGGTTCAGCACCTGATAGCTCACGCGGTTGGCATATTTACACACCTGCGCCAGCGAGGAGTAGGTCAGCCATTTGCATTTGTGCTTGCTGGAGTTGGGTACGTTATTGCGGTGGTAGTTATTGGCGGTGATGTCATGCAGCAGCGCCGCCAGCGCGCCGTCGCCTGCGCCGTTGGTGTTCATGATCTTCTCGGGGCCGCCCATATAGGGAGCGATATGGGAATATATGCGCAGCGGATTAACGCAATCCTGGTGACGCATCGCGCGGCTGAATTCAAACTGGTTAAACTCCGGGATCGCCCCCGGCAGCAGCGGATGCTGGGTTTTACGCTTCGCCTCTTCTTCAGTGAAGCCTGCCATATACAGGCCCGCCGGGCCGGCGGTGCACAGCACCAGGTCGACCCAGTCCAGCGCCTTATTCGCCGCTGACAGCGGATCGGCAAAGCCGGTCAGCGCTTCCCCTTCCTCTTCGTTCATTGCCAGAATAGAGACATGCTCCTGCAGGAACTCCTGCCACCACGCCGGGTTATCGGCAATCACGTATTTGGTTCCGAGGGTTAACACCACCGGCACATCGTGCTTTTTGGCATACTCAATAGCCTTCATCGTGGCGTCCGGCATCGGCTCGCCCGGCTTGCAGCGGACCAGGTAAGAGGTCAGCACCAGCGCCGAGGCGCCGGCGATCACCGCTTCCGGAATGCTTTCCGGACGCAGCTTGTTCATGTGGCCCGGGCTGATGGCGAAGGTGCGCTCGCCGCTGTCACCGATCAGGGTAAAGCAGCGGCCAATGGCGCCGTCGACGCCCTGCAGATAGTTCAGATCGGTGCGGCTGGAGGTATTGCACAGGTAACGATAGGCATAGCCGCCGATTTCGATATTGCTGCACATCACGCCAAGCAGCACCGAGCGATCGTCCGCCAGCACCGAGTAGTTGTGCATGGTATTGCCGATGGTGCCGCCGGCAAACTGATGGGTAATGAGATTGTTGCGCACCAGCTCCTGGTACAGCGCCTCGGCGACGTCATCTTCAATCACCAGCGAATGGCCCGCGCTCAGGCCGTAGCGCACGATAAACGCCTCATCCACTTTCGCTTCGATATCCACCAGCGTCTGGTCGATACCGACCACCCAGGAGACGCTGGATTCATTCTCCGGCTGAATTTGCTGCAGCAGCGGATCGCGGGCGTTAACGGGAAAATAGTGTTTAGATTTGCGTTTACCGGGAAATTTCATAGTGGCGCTTAAATAACAGGGAACAAGCGGGAAATAGTAGCATATTCCCCGCCCTGCGCGCGATCAGCGATAAGGCGCCGTCAGATTGACCATCATCTCAATATGCGCTGCGTCCGCATTAAGCGCCGGAATATATTCATATTGCTTGCCGCCCGCTTCGAGGAATATTTCCCGGTTCTGGACGGCGATTTCTTCCAGCGTTTCGAGACAGTCGGCGGCAAACCCCGGGCACAGCACCTGAACATGCTTCGTCCCTTTCTCGCCGAGCATCTTTAGCGTTTCATCGGTGTACGGCGTCAGCCAGGGTTCCCGGCCAAAGCGCGACTGGAAAGTCATCATCACCCGCTCCGGCGGCAGCCCCAGCGCGGAAACCAGTTCCCGCGTCGTATCGCGACAGCGCTGAGGATAATCATCGCCCTGGTTGGCATAGCGCTGCGGGATCCCATGATAGGAGAGCAGCAGCAGATCCGGTTCCCCATGGACAGCGAAGGAAGCGCGCACGCTGGCCGCCAGCGCATGGATATAGTCCGGATGTTCGGCATAGTCGCGAATAAACGAGATACCCGGAATGGCGCGCTTTTTCGCCAGAATCCGCGCCAGTTCGTCCCAGACGGCGGCCACCGTCGAGCAGGAATATTGCGGATACAGCGGCAGCACCACGATGTGCTCCACCCCCTGCGCCAGTAAGTCATCCACCGCGCTGGCCAGTGACGGTGAACCATAGCTCATGCCCAGCGCCACCGGGGTATCCGGCAGCCTGGCAGCCAGCGCCTGCTGCTGGCGACGACTATACACCATCAGCGGCGATCCCTCTTCCATCCACACGGACTGATAGAGCTTCGCCACACGCGGGGAGCGAATCGGCAGTATGACGCCGCGCAGCAGCGGCCACCATAGCAGACGAGACGTATCCACCACCCGTTTGTCGCTGAGGAATTGTCGCAGATAGCGCTTCACCGCCCCGGGGGTGGGCGCATCGGGAGTGCCTAAATTGGCCAGCAAGATACCTGTTTTCGTCTGATGCATTACCGCCTCTTAACCATTTGAATCGCAGCCAATTGTAGCTGAAATGGCGCTAAACGGAACCAATCATAGCAAAAGGTAGAAATGAGAGGAGTTCTCATCCTGCCGCAGCAGGATGAGAAAAGGCTTTATCAGCCGAGGATTTTTTCCAGTTCGGCGCGCACGTCAGCTACCGCTTTGGTGCCATCGACTTTGGCGTATTTGGTGTTGCCCGCCTGCGCTTCTTTGGTGTAGTAGCCGATCAGCGGCGCTGTCATCTGATGGTATTCTACCAGACGCTTACGCACGGTCTCTTCCTGATCGTCTTTACGGGTGGTCAGCTCTTCGCCGGTCACGTCGTCTTTGCCTTCCACCTTCGGCGGATTGAATTTGATGTGGTATACGCGACCGGATGCCGCGTGGACGCGACGGCCAACGATGCGGTCAACGATCAGTTCGTCCGGCACGTCGAATTCCAGCACGTAATCAACGGTAATGCCCGCCTCTTTCATGGCGTCAGCCTGCGGAATGGTCCGCGGGAAGCCGTCCAGCAGGAAGCCGTTACGGCAATCTTCCTGGGCGATACGCTCTTTCACCAGCGCGATGACCAGCTCATCGGTCACCAGCTTGCCTGCGTCCATAATGTCTTTCGCTTGCTTACCGAGCTCAGAGCCGGATTTTACCGCCGCGCGCAGCATATCGCCGGTGGAGATTTGCGGAATACCGTATTTCTCCATGATGAACTGAGCCTGAGTTCCTTTACCCGCGCCCGGAGCGCCAAGCAGAATAATACGCATTACGAAAATCCCCTCAAAAGTCGATTCAATTTTTCAAAAACGCTAAACCATACCACCAGAACGGCGATGGCTCAAGGAAGGCGGTGCGGCTGAAACGGTTAATGGTGAGATATTTTATGCAATCCAATGTGAAATGCCCCGCCTGAGCAAATTGCTCAGACGGGGCATTTATTCCGTTTCCGGCGTCGCGTCGCTCGGCCGGGCTACTCGTTCAGCTTCGTGTCAGGAAGCCAGCAGCTGGTTCATACGACGGATAAACTGGTTCGGATCTTCCAGCGTGCCGCGCTCGGCCAGCAGCGCCTGATCCAGCAGCAGTTCCACCCATTCGCCGAACTGGGCGTCATCCTGGGTATCAGCTGCGCGTTTCACCAGCTGATGCGCCGGGTTCAGTTCGAAGATGTATTTCACTTCCGGCGCCGCCTGGCCCGCTGCCGCGAACAGCTTCGCCATCTGAGTGCTCATCTCGTCGGCGTCGGTGGTGACAATCGCCGGGGTGTCGGTCAGACGATGGGTCAGACGTACCTCTTTCACCCGGTCGCCAAGCAGGTTTTTCACCCGCTCAACGAACGGCTCCAGCGCTTTTTCGGCTTCTTTGGTGGACTCGTCTACTTCATCCGCCAGCTTGTCCAGCGACTCGTCGGCTTTAGCGACAGACTGGAACGCTTTGCCGTCGAACTCGGTCAGGTAGCTCATCATCCACTCGTCGATGCGATCGGAGAGCAGCAGCACTTCGATCCCTTTCTTACGCAGCAACTCGAGGTGCGGGCTGCTCTTCGCCGCCGCATAGCTGTCGGCTGTGATGTAGTAGATCTTCTCCTGACCTTCTTTCATGCGTGAGACATACTCTTCCAGCGATACGGTCTGCGCGGAGGAGTCGGTATGGGTGGTTGCGAAACGCAGCAGTTTGGCGATCGCTTCCTGGTTGCTCGGATCTTCCGCCGGGCCCTCTTTCAGCACCAGGCCGAACTGTTTCCAGAAGGTTTGGTATTTTTCAGCGTCGTCTTTCGCCAGCTTATCCAGCATCTGCAGCGCGCGTTTGGTCAGCGCGGTGCGCAGGTTGCGGGTCACGCTGCTGTCCTGCAGGATTTCACGGGAGACGTTCAGCGGCAGATCGTTGGAATCGATCAGGCCGCGCACGAAGCGCAGATAGTTCGGCATAAACTGCTCGGCGTCGTCCATGATGAACACACGCTGGACGTACAGCTTCAGGCCGTGTTTATGATCGCGGTTCCACATATCCCACGGCGCCTGCGACGGGATATACAGCAGGCTGGTGTACTCCTGCTTACCTTCCACGCGGTTGTGGCTCCAGGTCAGCGGGTCGCTGTAGTCGTGAGCGATATGCTTATAAAACTCTTTGTATTCGTCGTCGTTAACTTCGGATTTGCTGCGGGTCCACAGGGCCTGCGCCTTGTTGATTTTTTCCCACGAAATCACGGTTTCGCCGTCTTTCTCTTCCCGTTTTTCAATCTCAACCGGCAGCGCGATATGGTCGGAATACTTGCTGATGATAGAGCGCACGCGCCAGTCGTTGAGGAAATCATCTTCGCCTTCGCGCAGATGCAGGGTGATTTCGGTGCCGCGATCGGCTTTGGTGATATCAGCTACGGTATATTCGCCTTCGCCGGCGGACTCCCAGAACACGCCGTTTTCCGGCTTGTCGCCCGCCGCACGGGTACGCACGGTCACTTTGTCCGCCACGATGAAGGCCGAATAGAAGCCGACGCCGAACTGACCGATCAGCTGGCTATCCTTCGCCTGGTCGGAACCCATCGATTCGAGGAACGCTTTGGTGCCGGATTTGGCGATGGTGCCGAGATGGTCGATAACCTCTTCCCGGTTCATACCGATACCGTTATCGGCGATGGTCAGGGTGCGGTTGTCTTTATCAAACGAAACCCGCACGCGCAGCTCGCCGTCTCCCTCATACAAATCCGGCTGCGACAGCGCGCGGAAACGCAGCTTATCGGCCGCATCAGAGGCGTTGGAAATCAGCTCACGCAGAAAGATTTCTTTGTTGGAATAGAGGGAATGGATCATCAGGTGCAGAAGCTGCTTTACTTCTGACTGAAAACCACGAGTTTCTTGTCCTTTCATCTGATTCAACCTCAACAATGCCATTTTAAATGGGTAAAAAACCGTTGAGTGGGAGATGGGGACAGCGGGGAAATTTTTCAAGCGGAGGCGGCAAAGGCCGCCTCCATTTGTTCAGAAAGTAATCTTGTGGCGACCGGCCAGGGAGTGGGACAGCGTGGTGCCGTCGACCATCTCCAGCTCGCCGCCCACCGGCACGCCGTGGGCGATTCGGCTGGCGTCGACGCCATACTGCGCGCACAGCTCTGCGATGTAGTTGGCCGTCGCCTCGCCCTCAACGGTCGGGTTGGTGGCGAGGATCACCTCGGTGATCGACTCCGCCTCCAGCCGTTGCTCCAGGCGATCGAGCCCGATGTCATCAGGCCCGATGCCGTCGAGCGGCGACAGGTGCCCCATCAGCACGAAGTAGCGGCCGGAATACTGCCCGGTCTGCTCAATGGCATAGATGTCCGCCGGACTCTCTACCACGCAGATCTGGCCGTTTTCCTGGCGACGCGGGTTGCTGCAGATATTGCACACCTCCTGCTCGGTGAAGGTGCGGCAATCGGCGCAGTGGCCGATCTCCGACATCGCACGCGTCAGCGCCTGCGCCAGGCGCATCCCGCCGCTGCGATCGCGCTGCAGCAGGGTAAACGCCATGCGCTGCGCTGACTTCGGGCCGACGCCCGGCAGACAGCGCAGCGCTTCCATAAGCTGAGTTAACAGCGGGCTGGTTTGCATCAGAACGGCATCTTGAAGCCTGGCGGCAGTTGCATACCGGCAGAAACGGAAGCCATCTTCTCTTTCTGGGTCTCTTCGATACGGCGCGCGGCGTCGTTGAACGCGGCAGCCACCAGGTCTTCGAGCATCTCTTTGTCGTCTTCCAGCAGGCTTGGGTCGATCTCCACACGGCGGCAGTTGTGCGCGCCGTTAATGGTCACTTTCACCAGACCCGCGCCGGATTCGCCGGTTACTTCCAGCTGAGCGATCTCTTCCTGCATCTTCTGCATTTTCTCTTGCATCTGCTGGGCCTGCTTCATCAGGTTACCCAGGCCGCCTTTTCCACCAAACATAGGCTTCTCTCTCAGTCAGTCATCGTTAAAGGTACTGAATGCCAGTCAGACTGGCATTCAAATGGGGCGAATACTCTCTTCATCCAGATCGGCGTCGAAGAAACGACGCAGGGTCTGAATGTTATTATCCGCGATAATGGCTTCGCGCGCCTGCGCGAGCTTCTCTTCATAAATAGCCTGCCGCCACTCCAGCGGCGTACGCATCGCGGGATTATCGTCTTCCACGATGGTCAATTCAACCGGCGTACCGTACAACACCCCCAGCGCTTCAGCCAGCTTTTGCTGCGCGCTGGCGGAATTGAGGTGGCGCTGGCTGGGACGCAGATGCAGACAGACGCGGCTGCCCTCCTGCTCTTTCCACGCGTTGAGCGCCACCTGCTCGACCAGCTTCGGTACCGCCAGCTGGCTCACTTCCGCCGCCCAGCTGTCGCGCTCGACCGCTTCTTCGGCGAGCTTGGCCGCCAGCTCCGGCGTCTTCTCATGCTCCAGCGCCTTTTTCAGCGCTTTGGGCGTGGCGACTTCGACTTTGCTCTCTTCCACCACCGTCGTCGCCTTCCAGCGATAGGCCTCTTTCTTCGCCGGGGCCTGCTCCAGCGCGGCCGCGGCCGGACGAGCCTGGACGCGCTCGGTAATCGAACTCAGTCGCTCCAGCGCAGCGTTATTCACCGGCCGCGCGCGGGTAGCGGCTGCCGGTTCACTCTTTTTTGGGGTGGTTGCTCCCTGACTGCGCTGCAGGTGGCTGCGGGCCGCCAGCACCTGGCTGGTGGTCGGCGGCAAACTCTGCGGCGACTGTGGCGGCGGCGCGGCGGGGGCAACCGGCTGACGCGGCGCGGGCGCGGCGGCCTGTGCCGGCTGCACCTCCGGCTCCGGCAGCGGCTTACGCGGATGAAACGCCAGGGCACGCAGCAGCGTCATTTCGACGCCCATCCGCCGGTCCGGGGCGTAAGGCAGCTCTTTGCGGCCAATCAGCAGCGTTTGGTAGTAGAGCTGAACATCGCCGGGCGGTACGGTTCGCGCCAGTTCGCGCATCCGCACTTCGACCGCGGCCATGTCGGCGCCCAGCGCCGAAGGCGACAGCTGAACCATGGCGATGCGGTGCAGCAGGCTCTGCATCTCGACCAGCAGCGCCTCCCACTCGACGCCGCGTGCGGCGGCGTCATTGACGCCCGCCATGACCCGCTCGCCGTCGGCAGCAACCAGCGCTTCAATCAGCGACAGCGCCTGATCGTCATCAAGGGTGCCGAGCATGGTGCTCACCGATGCGGCCGTCAGCTGCCCTTCCCCACTGGCAATCGCCTGATCGGTCAGGCTTAAGGCATCGCGCAGGCTGCCATCGGCCGCCCGCGACAACAGCTGCAGCGCGCGGGGCTCAAAGGCAATCTGCTCTTCGCCAAGAATATGCTCCAGCTGATGGCGGATCTGTTCAACGTCCAGCGCCTTCAGGTGGAACTGCAGGCAGCGGGATAAGATCGTTACCGGCAGCTTCTGCGGATCCGTCGTCGCCAGCAGGAATTTGACGTGCGCCGGCGGCTCCTCCAGCGTTTTTAACAACGCGTTGAAGCTGTGACGCGACAGCATATGGACTTCGTCGATGAGATAGACCTTAAAGCGGCCGCGGGCCGGCGCGTACTGGACGTTGTCCAGCAGATCGCGGGTATCTTCGACTTTGGTTCGCGAGGCGGCGTCAATCTCAATCAGATCGACAAAGCGCCCCTGTTCAATTTCCCGGCAGTTATCGCACACGCCGCAGGGGGTGGCGGTGATGCCGGTTTCACAGTTTAACCCTTTCGCCAGCAGACGGGCGATGGAGGTCTTCCCGACCCCGCGGGTACCGGAAAAAAGATAAGCGTGATGAATGCGCCCTAACGACAAGCCGTTCGCCAGTGCGGTCAGCACATGTTCCTGGCCGACGACGTCAGCAAAGGTTTGTGGGCGCCATTTACGGGCTAAGACCTGATAACTCATGGGCTGGCTCTGAAACGCTGGAAGGTGAAATCACGAAGGGGTCATGCTATCACAGCCCCGCCCGATCGGCGAGGCTATGTGGAGGGATTTGCTTAGTGGCCCGGGAACGGCACCAGACTGTAGCAGTGGATCCCCAGCTTCTCCAGGCGCTGTTCGCCGCCCAGATCGAAGAGATTGATAATGAAAGCGGCATCGTGCACTTCGCCGCCGAGGCGGCGGATCAGTTTGACCGTGGCGTCGATAGTGCCGCCGGTCGCCAGCAGATCGTCAACCACCAGCACTTTATCGCCCGGTTTAATGGCGTCAACGTGGATCTCCAGCTGATCGGTGCCATACTCCAGCTCATAGGTCTCGGCAATGGTTTCACGCGGCAACTTACGCGGCTTGCGTACCGGAACAAAGCCCACGCCCAGCGCCAGCGCAACCGGTGCGCCGAACAGGAAGCCACGCGCCTCAGTCCCTACCACTTTGGTAATACCCGCGTTTTTGTAGCGCTCGGTCAGCAGTTCAATGCTAAGCGCGTAGGCCTTCGGGTCTTCCAGTAAGCTGGTGACATCGCGGAAAAGAATGCCAGGTTTTGGATAATCCTCGATACTCTGGATGCTGTTCTTCAGATATTCAAGCTGCTGTGCAGTTGCGGTCATAAGTGTATGCCTGATTGAAACGGTATTACCCACGGGCGTGCAAAAGGGGCCAAAGAAACATTTGTTTAACCTTTGACCAGGCTTGCCCGCGCTCGAAAACGCCAGAATTTACTGGCTGTCGGCAACAATTGCAACAGGCATTATTGCGCATCAGTGCTTTTGTTGCTTTGCGTCAACCACCGGAATGCGCCACATAAAGATCAGCAGACAGGCCAGAATGACCAACAGCATGATGCGCACCCACGTAAGCTTAACCAGCCATAGCGAAATAGCAAAAGTCACTACGATCATCGCAATGGCGCGCGGTTTGGCGCCGCGAGGCATGGCGCGGTACTGTTGCCAGTGGCGAAGATAGCCGCCAAACCAGGAGCGATACAGCAGCCACTGGTGAAAGCGCGGCGATGAGCGGGCAAAGCACCAGGCGGCGAGCAGAATAAACGGCGTCGTCGGCAGCAACGGTAAGAAGACGCCCAGCGTACCCAGCGCTACCGCCAGCCAGCCGATAATGGTTAAAATAACAGGTGGCATAATGCGAATCGTTATCAAACAGATGAGGCTACTGTAGCACAGTTGGCTGGAAGGGAATGGAGAGGTGTGGTGAAAACAGCTCAACTTTTACAAACGCTGAACGATCAGCTCAGCGAGCTGGCCGCGCTGGTGGCGCCGCTGGCGGAGCACGCGACCCTCAGCCCGCGCTTTGACCGTCAGCTCTTCCACACCCGCAGCACGCTGATGCAGGCCTATCTGGCGGAAGCCCAACACAACTTTAACCAGCTCCGCCAGGCCGTCGAGCGCCAGCAGCTGCCGCAGGTGGTCTGGATTGCCGAGCGTCTGGCGGCACAAATCGCCGCGCTGCGCCGTGAAACCGCCACCTGGTCCTTGCGCAGTTGGGACCACGCGTCGCCAACGTTGAGCCGCTGGCAGCGCCGTCGCCTGCAGCATCAGGAGTATGAGCGCCGCCTGCTGGCGATGCGCGACCAACGCCAGCGTCAGCTGGCGCAGGCGACCAGCCTTGACGAGCAGCAGCGGCTGGGGAAAGAAGTTGAAGCCTACAGCGGCCGGTTGGCGCGCTGCCGACAGGCGCTGGACAAGATTGAAAACGTACTGGCGCGGCTGACGCGCTAACAGGAGAGCCCGATGTCGCTGGAAAATGCATCCGATGAGGTCAAACTGGCCGTCGATTTAATCATGTTGCTGGAATCGCATCAGATCCCGGCGCAAACCGTGCTGAGCGCGCTGGAAATTGTCCGGCGGGATTATGCAAACAAGTTAAAAAACGCGGAAAGCGGGTCGCAAAACCCAGAGAAGTAGGATGTTGTCTCCGGCAGTGTGCTGGCAGTCTGGTCCTCTGCGCATGACGCCACTGGAGACAATATTGATGGAAAAAGTCAGTCAAACCCCACACGACGCGGTGTTTCGCCAGATGCTCATGCATCAGGCGGTCGCGAAGGATTTTTTGCAGTTGTACCTCCCCGCGCCGTTTCTGGCGATCTGCGAACTGGATTCGCTGCAGCTGGTCTCCGGTAGCTTTGTTGAAGAGGACCTGCGCGCCAGCTATTCCGATATCCTTTACTCACTGCGCACGCGTCATGGACCGGGCTATGTGTACGCGCTGATTGAGCACCAGAGTACCCCGGACAAGCTGATGGCGTTTCGCCTGCTGCGCTATGCGCTGGCTGCCATGCAGCGTCATCTGGACGCCGGCCACGACACGCTGCCGCTGGTGGTGCCGATTCTGTTTTATCACGGCAAAGTGAGCCCCTGGCCCTGGGCCCGCAACTGGCAACAGCTATTCGACGATCCGGCGCTGGCGAAGGCGCTCTATAGCAATGATTTTCCGCTGGTGGACCTCACCGTAATGCCAGATAATCAGATCGCCCGTCATCGGCGGATGGCCATGCTGGAGCTGCTGCAAAAGCATATCCGCCATCGCGATCTGGCCGAGCTGCAGGTGCCGCTGATTGCGCTGATGACGCAAGGCTATCTGACAGAAGCGCAGCTGAATACGCTGCTGCGCTATATGTTGCAGGCGGGAACCACGGAACATCCGGGGGCGCTGATCCGCACGCTGGCGGCGCAGTCGCCCAGGCATAAGGAGCTGATGATGACCATTGCCGAATGGCTGGAAGAGAAAGGCCGTAAACAGGGACAGCAAGAGGGTGAGCAGGAAGGTCGAGAAGCCGCTACCCGCAGCATCGCCGCCAGAATGCTGGCGCGCGGCCTCGAACGTCAAACCGTGCAGGAGCTCACCGGGCTGAGCGATGAAGAACTCGCCGCGCTGGCGCCCTGATACAGCAGGGGCGGCTTTGCGCCGCCCCTCTTCGCTCAGGACGCGGTGGTGGGCGCCAGATCGTCGCCTTTCCCGTCCCGTTTCACTTCGGTGACTTCATCGCCTTTTTCATTGCGCAGATGAACTTCCAGCTGGTTAAAGGCAATGTTGATGTCATTCTCCCGGCACAGGCGGTCGATGGCGCGGTTGAGCTCATCTACCGTGTAGCTGCGATCGCGCAGTTCTCGAACATACAGACGCAGTTCATGATCCAGGGTACTGGCCCCGAAGGTGGTGAAGAAAACCGCTGGCGCCGGCTCCTGCATCACTTTCGGATGATCGTGCGCGGCCTTCAGCAGCACCTCTTTCACCTTATCCAGGTCTGAGCCATAGGCGACGCCGAGGCGGATCACCACCCGGGTCACGGTGTCGGAGAGCGACCAGTTGATCAAGCGCTCGGTAACGAACGCCTTGTTCGGGATAATCACCTCTTTGCGATCGAAATCGGTGATGGTGGTGGCGCGAATACGGATTTTGCTTACCGTCCCCGAGAAGGTTCCGATAGTGACCGTATCCCCAATGCGCACCGGACGTTCGAACAGAATGATTAGGCCGGAGACAAAGTTACCGAAGATCTCCTGCAGACCAAAACCTAAACCAACCGACAGCGCGGCCGCCAGCCATTGCAGTTTATCCCAGGAGACACCCAGCGCCCCGAATACCGTCATCGCCCCGATAGCGATAATCGCATAGTTGAGAATGGTGGTGATGGCGTAGGAGGTCCCCTGACGCATGTTGAGCCGCGACAGCACCAGCACCTCCAGCAAACCCGGCAGGTTGCGGATCAGCGCCCAGGCGACCATTGACGCCACAATGGCGAACAACAAACTGCCCATCGTCACGCTGCGCACCACGCTGGCCCCCGCCTCGGTGCCGTTGTAGTGCCAGAGGGTAATGCTGTCGAGGTAGGCGAAAACGGTGATCAAATCAGACCAAATCGCCCAGAACATCACCGCGAACAGCGCGACCATCACCAACATGGTGATGCGCAGCGTCTGCTGGTTGACCTGCTCGAGAGCGATAGTTGGCTCTTCCTGCGGCTCGGCGCCTTCCGCCCCTTCCTTCACCAGATGTTGACGGCGCGCCAGCGCGCGGCGCCAGGCGATACGCCGCGCCGCCACGCTCAGGCCGCGCAGCACGGTCTGGTACAGCAGGTTCCAGATCATCACCAGATACACGGTCTCGATCCAGCGTCCCGCCAGACGCAGCGTCGTGTAGAAGTAGCCGGTTGCCGTCAGCACCATCAGGGCCACCGGAACGATAGACAACACCGTGATCGTCAGCAGGCGCAGGCTGTGCGACTCTTTATCGCGCCAGCTTTCCCGGCACATCGGCCAAACCAGCACCGCGATCAGCAGTAAGTTGAAGAAAATCACCAACTGCCCCAGCACGTCGTCCATCAGGTTCAGCGGCGACAGTTCGGAAATCACCGACCAGAAATTCAGCGGCAGCAGCGCCAGGCTGACGCGAACAATCTGCCGCCGCCAGTGGCTGGTCAACTGCGCCGGCATATTAAAGTGGTTGACCGCGACGCCGTTCTTTTCCAGCACTTTCCAGCACAGGCCAAACACCAGCCAGAACATAGCCAGCTTTTTACTGTACGCCCACAGCAGTCCGCTAATATTTAACTGCATGGTGAGTAAGATCAGACCGATAGCCAGAATCAACAGCACCACCGGTAAGGCGCGGATCAGATCGATCAGGATCGCCTTCGGCGTATGCAGTTGGGTATCGTTGCGCAGCTGTCCCACCTGGGAAGCAAGCTTTGCCTGATAATCCTTGAGCCACTGCAGACGCCAGCGGATGAGGCCGGCAATCAACAGCAGCGGTAAACCGGCCAGGAAAGCGACAAACACCGCAGGCCACGCTTTTTCCCAGTTCACGGTGATTTTCATCGCCTTAAACTGACCTTTCAGCGCTTCCGGGAAGGCCTTAATCCACTCCCAGTCCATCGGTTTATTGCTGTTCACCCAGAAAATTTGCTGGGTCAGAATTTCCTTCAGACTGCTCGAGACGCTCATCAGCTGCTGCTGGTTGATCTGCAGGTTGATGGCCATCATCAGCTGGTTGCCCAACTGTTTGTTGAACTGATCAAGCAGTTCGCGACGCATGTCGATCACTTCCAGTAGCGCGGCGTGGACTTCATCGTTCACTTCGCTGCTGTGCCCCTCCTCCAGTTTGGCGACAAAGGCATCGCTCTGGAACAGCGCGTCGCGCTGCTGGTTCACCTCAAACTGTTCAAGCCGCAGGTCGGCGATGCGGTTGGTCATATCCTGCAGCTCATCCGCCGACGGTAATGTCTGTTGCTGTTGGTAAAGAATACGCGACAGCAGCAGGCTCCCCCGCAGAACTGAAATTTGCTCTTTAATATCCCGTTCAGACTGCAGCGCGCGGTCGAGCCAGTTTTTGACCTGGATATTGCGCTGCACCAGCTGGTTACCGTTCTCTGTTGCCTGGATCAGCTTCTCGCTGAGCTGATGGTTAATATCCAGCTCCTGCTTGACCAGCGGGTTGGCCTGAATACGCGCCGTTTCGTCGGGGGTAACCGCCTCCTGGGCGGTTTTCTCGGTCAGGGTCAGCCGTTTGCTGTTCACGGCCTCCTGCAGCAGCTGTAGCTGATGCTCCAGCCGGTTGCTCCAGGCGGTGACGTAGTCACGCTGCTTCTGCAGGGTATCCTGCAGGATAGTGTTGCCTTCGAGGCTCTTGCGCTGTTGCTCGATCTGCGCGTTGAGCAATGCCTGTTGAGCCTGCAACAGTACCTGCTGGGTCGGGCGTAGGGTCTCGTCGCCCACCGAGGTGCCATTCAGACGATTGCGGATCTGCTGCAGCTGCTGGGAGGCGTTGAACATCGCATTTTGCACGCGTTCCGGCTGCGTTTGCAGGGAAACCAGTTGGCTGTTATAGGTCGCCAGATCGTTTTGCGCATTCTGCAGATCGTCCAGCGTCTGGGTGACGCGCGACTCCAGCTGACGCAGGGAGAGCGTACTTAGCGTTTTGCGCGTCGCGTCGTCGTTCGGGACATCGCTCAGGTTATTGAGGCTCTCCACCGCCTGGCGCAGCTTCGCCGGCGCCTGCTCGACCTGCTGTCGCAGCTGTGCCGTCTCGCTTTTGATACGCTCGATTTTATCCAGCGTTTCCAGCGTCTGAGTCAGATCCTGCTGGACCAGTTTGTCCTGCGGAGTCAGTTCTTTTTGCTTGTTTAACGTATTGAGCTGGCTCTGCACCTCTGCCCGATCGGGGAGATCCGCGGCGCGGCCCTGGACTGGGCTGAAAAGGCCAATAAAACAGAGCAGCGTGATAATAAAGATGAACGTGGCGCGTTGCCTGGAGATCGTGTGCAGCATAGTTAATATGAATGAATGCAAATGCCGGAGAATACCGGGGGTCGTCGCAAGCGCGCAGAATAGCACTTCTCAGCGCTGGCGAATAGCGGCGGACGGCGCTAAAAATTCACGCCCATCCGCGCGCTACCTTTAAGCTGACAAGCTCTCCGGGCCGCGTAGCGTCGGGCAGAATTGATACATCTCCAGCAGAATAGCGACGTAGTCCCGCGCTTCCGCATGCAGGTCGAACGAATCGGGGGCAAACAGCCAGTTTTCCATCAGCCCGGAAAGGTAGCTGCGCATTAACACGGCCGCCCGCCGGGTGAGTAAATTGGCGGGCAGCAGCTTCGCCGCGATGCATTCTTTCAAGGTCTGCTCGATACGCTCATAACTCGCCAGGGAGAGCTGCCGCTGGGCCTGCTGCACCACGGTCATTTCACCGACGAACTCACACTTATGATAGATAATCTCCATCATTAATCGTCGACGTTCTTCTGTCACTGTCGCTTCAAGAACATAGACTAGAATCTCCCTGATAACTGAGAGTGGATCGTTGGGGAATTTTGCCCGATACTCAATTTCGAGATCGCTAATACTGGCGTCTGACAGCTCCCAAATTTCGTTGAATAAATCTGATTTATTCTTGAAATGCCAGTAGATAGCCCCCCTCGTTACACCCGCAGCTTTTGCAATTGTTGCCAACGAGGTAGATGATACGCCTTGCTGCGAAAACAGACGCAGAGCAACATCCAGAATCAGTTGCCGGGTTTCACGTGCCTGTTGTTTGGTTTTTCGTGCCATAGGTTAATGACTTTACAGAGGTTACGTTTACATACATTTGTGAATGTATGTACCATAGCATGACCATAATAGAAAGACTGTAGTGGGTTTGTGGTTGTTTGAGCCACTGAACATTTTGAAATTGGACACTCGAGGTTTACATATGAACAAAAACAGAGGGTTAACGCCTCTGGCGGTCGTTCTGATGCTCTCAGGCAGCTTAGCGCTAACAGGATGTGACGATAAACCGGCTCAACAGGGAGCCCAGCACATGCCGGAAGTCGGTATTGTGACGCTCAAATCCGCACCTCTACAAATAACCACCGAACTGCCAGGCCGCACCAGCGCCTATCGCATTGCGGAAGTCCGTCCTCAGGTCAGTGGCATTATTTTAAAACGTAACTTCGTGGAAGGTAGCGATATCCAGGCCGGCGTCTCTCTGTATCAGATCGATCCAGCCACCTATCAGGCCAGCTATGACAGCGCCAAAGGCGACCTGGCAAAAGCCCAGGCGGCGGCAAACATGGATCAACTGACGGTCAAGCGTTATCAGAAACTGTTGGGCACCAAATATATTAGTCAACAAGACTACGATACCGCCGTTGCGACGGCGCAGCAGAGCAATGCGGCCGTGGTCGCGGCGAAAGCTGCCGTTGAAACCGCGCGCATCAATCTGGCCTACACCAAAGTCACCTCGCCGATCAGCGGCCGGATCGGTAAATCCGCCGTGACCGAAGGGGCGCTGGTACAGAATGGTCAAACGACCGCCCTGGCAACCGTACAGCAGCTGGATCCGATCTATGTTGACGTCACCCAGTCGAGCAATGATTTCCTGCGCCTGAAGCAGGAGCTAGCCGACGGCCGCCTGAAACAGGAAAACGGCAAAGCGAAAGTGGAGCTGGTGACTAATGACGGTCTTAAGTATCCGCAGTCCGGCACGCTGGAATTCTCGGATGTCACCGTCGATCAGACCACCGGCTCAATCACACTACGCGCTATTTTCCCGAACCCGGATCACACCCTGCTACCGGGGATGTTCGTCCGTGCCCGTCTGGAAGAAGGGATTAACCCTGACGCCCTGCTGGTACCGCAACAGGGTGTTACCCGTACGCCGCGCGGCGACGCCAGCGTCATGGTAGTGGGGGAAGGCGATAAAGTCGAAGTCCGCCAGGTCACTGCTTCTCAGGCGATCGGCGATAAATGGCTGGTCACTGACGGTCTGAAATCCGGCGATCGCGTTATCGTCACCGGCCTGCAAAAAATCAAACCAGGTGTGCAGGTAAAAGCGCAGGAAGTAGCTTCTGATGATAAACAGCAAGCCGCAGGCAACGCGCCATCAGAACAAACCAAGTCTTAACTTAAACAGGAGCCGTTAAGACATGCCTAATTTCTTTATCGATCGCCCCATATTTGCATGGGTGATCGCCATTATCATCATGCTGGCTGGGGGATTATCGATCCTCAAATTGCCGGTGGCGCAATATCCGACGATTGCGCCGCCAGCAATTTCCATTACCGCCATGTACCCCGGTGCTGACGCCGAAACGGTGCAGAACACCGTAACTCAGGTTATCGAACAGAATATGAACGGTATCGATCACCTGATGTACATGTCCTCAAATGGCGACTCCACCGGTACGGCAACCATTACGCTGACCTTCGAATCCGGTACCGATCCGGATATCGCCCAGGTTCAGGTTCAGAACAAGCTGGCGCTGGCGACGCCTCTGCTGCCGCAAGAAGTCCAGCAGCAAGGGATTAGCGTTGAGAAAGCGTCCAGCAGCTTCCTGATGGTTGTCGGCGTCATTAACACCAACGGCACCATGAACCAGGACGATATTTCGGACTACGTGGCGGCCAACATGAAGGATCCGATTAGCCGTACCAGCGGCGTCGGCGACGTTCAGCTATTCGGTTCCCAGTATGCGATGCGTATCTGGATGGATCCAAACAAACTGAACAACTTCCAGCTTACGCCGGTGGATGTGATCAGCGCCCTGAAAGCGCAGAACGCCCAGGTGGCCGCGGGCCAGTTAGGCGGTACGCCGCCGGTGAAAGGCCAGCAGCTTAACGCCTCGATCATCGCGCAGACGCGTCTGACCAATACGGAAGAGTTTGGCAACATCCTGTTGAAGGTGAACCAGGACGGTTCCCAGGTTCGTCTGCGTGATGTCGCCAAAATTGAGCTGGGCGGCGAAAGCTATGACGTAGTGGCGAAGTTTAACGGCCAGCCGGCATCCGGTCTGGGTATTAAACTGGCTACCGGCGCGAACGCGCTGGATACCGCCAACGCTATTCGCGCTGAACTGGCGAAGATGGAGCCGTTTTTCCCGTCGGGGATGAAGATCGTTTACCCGTATGACACCACCCCGTTCGTGAAAATTTCTATTCACGAAGTGGTTAAAACGCTGGTGGAAGCGATCATCCTGGTGTTCCTGGTCATGTATCTGTTCCTGCAGAACTTCCGCGCCACCCTGATCCCCACCATCGCGGTACCGGTGGTCCTGTTAGGCACCTTCGCGGTGCTGGCGGCGTTTGGCTTCTCGATAAACACCCTGACGATGTTCGGGATGGTGCTCGCCATCGGCCTGTTGGTGGATGACGCCATCGTGGTGGTAGAGAACGTCGAGCGCGTGATGGCGGAAGAGGGTCTGCCGCCGAAAGAAGCGACGCGTAAATCGATGGGACAGATTCAGGGCGCGCTGGTTGGTATCGCTATGGTGCTGTCGGCGGTATTTATCCCGATGGCGTTCTTCGGCGGCTCAACCGGGGCCATCTATCGCCAGTTCTCCATCACTATCGTTTCCGCGATGGCGCTGTCGGTACTGGTGGCGTTAATCCTGACGCCGGCGCTGTGCGCCACGATGCTGAAACCCATTCAGAAAGGCAGCCATGGCGCGACCACCGGCTTCTTCGGCTGGTTTAACCGCATGTTTGATAAGAGCACGCACCATTACACCGACAGCGTAGGCAACATTCTGCGCAGCACCGGTCGTTATCTGGTGCTGTATCTGATCATCGTGGTGGGTATGGCATGGCTGTTCGTCCGTCTGCCGAGCTCGTTCCTGCCGGACGAGGACCAGGGTGTATTCCTGAGTATGGCGCAGCTGCCTGCCGGCGCCACCCAGGAACGTACGCAGAAAGTGCTGGATGAGATGACGAATTACTATCTCACCAAAGAGAAGGACAACGTGGAATCCGTGTTTGCGGTTAACGGCTTCGGTTTCGCCGGCCGCGGCCAGAACACCGGTATCGCGTTCGTTTCGCTGAAAGACTGGAGCCAGCGTCCGGGTGAGGAAAACAAAGTTGAAGCGATCACCGCGAGAGCAATGGGCTACTTCTCGCAGATTAAAGATGCGATGGTCTTCGCCTTTAACCTGCCGGCTATCGTTGAACTGGGTACCGCGACCGGCTTTGACTTCGAGCTGATTGACCAGGGCGGTCTGGGCCACGAAAAACTGACCCAGGCGCGTAACCAACTGTTTGGCATGGTGGCGCAGCATCCTGACGTGCTGACCGGCGTGCGCCCTAACGGTCTGGAAGATACACCGCAGTTTAAAATCGATATCGATCAGGAGAAAGCTCAGGCGCTGGGCGTCTCCATCAGCGACATTAACACCACGCTGGGCGCAGCCTGGGGCGGAAGCTATGTCAACGACTTTATCGACCGCGGCCGCGTGAAGAAAGTGTACATCATGTCCGAAGCGAAATACCGTATGCTGCCGGAAGATATCGGCAAGTGGTATGTTCGCGGCAGCGATGGTCAGATGGTGCCGTTCTCTGCTTTCTCGACCTCGCGTTGGGAATACGGTTCGCCGCGTCTGGAACGCTACAACGGTCTGCCGTCACTGGAAATCCTCGGTCAGGCCGCGCCAGGCAAGAGTACCGGTGAGGCGATGGCGCTGATGGAAGAGCTGGCGGGTAAACTGCCTTCCGGTATCGGCTACGACTGGACCGGGATGTCTTATCAGGAGCGACTGTCCGGCAACCAGGCCCCTGCCCTGTATGCCATCTCGCTGATTGTCGTCTTCCTGTGTCTGGCGGCGCTGTATGAGAGCTGGTCGATTCCGTTCTCGGTTATGCTGGTCGTCCCCTTGGGTGTGGTCGGTGCGCTGTTAGCCGCCACCTTCCGCGGGCTAACCAACGACGTTTACTTCCAGGTGGGTCTGCTGACCACCATCGGCCTGTCGGCGAAGAACGCAATATTGATCGTTGAATTCGCCAAAGACCTGATGGAGAAAGAGGGCAAAGGGCTGATTGAGGCGACGCTTGAAGCAGTACGTATGCGTCTACGTCCAATCCTGATGACATCTCTGGCGTTCATCCTCGGGGTAATGCCGCTAGTTATCAGCTCCGGCGCCGGCTCCGGTGCGCAGAACGCTGTCGGTACAGGCGTAATGGGCGGGATGGTGACCGCGACGATCCTGGCGATCTTCTTCGTGCCGGTGTTCTTTGTGGTGGTTCGTCGCCGCTTTAGCAAAAAATCGGAAGATATAGAGCACAGCCATCAGGTTGAGCATCATTAATCTTCACTCCTGAACAAAGGGCCGCTACCGCGGCCCTTTTTTATCACTGGCTGGCAAGGCACATATTGCCATTGTTTATTTTTCGTTCTGCATTTAATATATATTGATATGGCGCAGGCTATTTTTAGCAGCTTGTTCAACAACTCGGGATCGGCAAACACTCATTTACCAGGAATAATCTTACTATCATTATCCACGGGTCGGCGGTTTCTGAACGCGACAGCTGCCTGCCTTAAACCAATGATTCATAAGATTTCTCTATTTCTCCGGCTGTGGGCCAGCGCCTGCGAAATTAATTCGTCTATTTTTAAGATAATTTCTCTCTGATAATTGTAATTTTTCGTAATAGCACGATGAAATCTGTTGGAGAGTGGATTATAGTTAAATCAGCAGGATTACTCAGTTAGTGTCAGGTCAGTTAGTCGTGTTCATCCCACAACGGTGTTTGCTAGTCGTCGTTTAAACCACTCAAAAGGGGATGCGTTATGGACGAATACTCGCCAAAAAGACATGATATTGCACAGCTACGCTTTCTCTGCGAAACGCTGTATCATGACTGCCTTGCAAACCTGGAAGAGAGCAACCATGGCTGGGTCAACGACCCGACGTCGGCTGTCAATCTCCAGTTAAATGAATTGATCGAGCACATTGCCACATTCGCTCTTAATTATAAAATTAAGTATGCAGAGGATAATAAGCTGATCGCTCAGGTTGACGAATATCTGGACGACACTTTTACGTTGTTCAGTAACTACGGCATTAACTCTACGGATTTGCAAAAGTGGAAAAAATCCGGTAACCGACTATTTCGTTGCTTTGTCAACGCCAGCCGGGAAAACCCGGCCAGTCTATCGTGTTAGAATTATTACAATCAAAAGGTGGAATTATGTCTGATAAGCCATTAACTAAAACAGACTATTTGATGCGCTTACGTCGTTGCCAGACAATTGACACGCTGGAGCGCGTCATTGAAAAAAATAAATATGAACTGTCTGATAATGAGCTGGCGGTATTTTACTCAGCTGCCGACCATCGTCTGGCGGAACTGACCATGAATAAGCTATACGATAAAATCCCGACTTCTGTCTGGAAATTTATCCGCTAATTTACGCGTACTACGTGGTCTGCTGGCCGGACGGTACGGGTCAGCCGCCATAGGGTATCTTTGTGATAGACATCACATCATTCAGCCAACAGCAACCCTGTAACCGGTTTCTTTTTTATACTGCTACGGCCATCAACAGTCAGGTATAAGGAAGACCCATGAGTGAAGAAAAACGCAAAATGATCGCCGGTGAGCTCTATTTATCTGGCGACCCAACGCTTCGCGCCGATCGCCTGCGCGCCAGACAGTTGTTGCACCGTTATAATCATTCCGCCCCGGATGACCAGGAACAACGTCAGCATATTCTGGCCGAGCTGTTCGCTCGCGCCGGCGATGCGTATATCGAGCCAAGCTTTCGCTGCGACTATGGTTATAATATTTTTCTCGGCGCCGGTTTTTACGCCAATTTTGACTGCGTGATGCTCGACGTCTGCCCTATCCATATTGGCGATAACTGTATGCTGGCGCCAGGCGTCCATATTTATACCGCCACTCATCCGCTGGACGCCGATGCGCGTAATAGCGGCCAGGAATACGGCAAGCCGGTAACTATTGGCCACAATGTGTGGATTGGGGGTCGGGCAGTGATCAATCCCGGCGTGACCATTGGCGATAATGCGGTCATTGCGTCCGGCGCGGTGGTCACCAAAGACGTCCCTGCCTGTACCGTCGTCGGCGGTAACCCGGCGCAGATCATTAAGCGCCTTCCGCCGACAAATCCGTAACTGTTATGCTTTTCTGTAACTGATCTGTTACTTTCTCCGCAGAATATTGCAACATAAAATAGCCTTCAGGCTGAGCCTGCCGCGCCTGGTCCGCCGGGCGCGGCAGGCTCATTGCAGAATTCGAGGACCAAGATGACAGAAATACAACGCCTGCTGATTCACACCATTGACGAACTCAACGTCCAGGAAAAACGCGATAATCGCCCGCGTTTTAGTATCAGTTTTATCCGCAACCATCCGGGACTGTTTGTTGCCATGTATGCCGCGTTTCTGGCGACGCTGGTGGTCATGCTGCGCTCTGAAACGCTGGTAGACTCGGTCTGGTTGCTGGTGGTGCTGTTCATTCTGTTCAACGCCTTTTTCTTCTTTGACGTCTATCCACGCTATCGCTACGAGGATATCGATGTCCTCGACTTTCGCGTGTGCTACAACGGGGAATGGTACAACACCCGCTTTGTCCCCCGGCAGCTGATCGACCGTATCCTGCAGTCGCCAGACGTCGATAGCGAGCAGAAGGCGCAGCTCAAAAAGATGGTCGCCACCAAAGGCGAGCTATCCTTCTACGATGTCTTTACCCTCACGCGCGCCGGTGCTGCGCAATAAGGCGATTTAGGGTCCGCAGCGCCGGGAGATAGCGAGAAGCAGAGGTATTGCCATACCCAAGCACCAGTCCGCTCCGCGCTCGCTGCGGGTCGAGATAGAAATGACTTAACGCGGCGGGCGCCAGCTGAAACTGGCGCGCCTGCTGCGCAAGCGTCCGGTCATTAACGCCCTCCATCGCCACCGTCAGGTGCATCCCCCCTCCCCCGCCGAGAACGTCGCACGGCACGGTTATCTCTTGCGCCAGCGCCTCGCGCAGCTGTTGCTGACGTTTACGGTACAGGCGGCGCATCGCTGCCAGATGGCGCGCATAGTGTCCCTTCTCGATAAATCTGGCCAGCGCCCGCTGTTCAGCACGGTGTCCCCCGCGCAGCAGCGCGCCAATGGCGTCCTGAGCAGCATCCGCCAGCGCGGGCGGCATAACCATAAAACCGATACGCAACGCCGGAAACAGCGTTTTGCTGAAGGTGCCGAGATAGACCACCGGGGCATCAGGCACCATTCCCAGCATCGCCGGGATCGGTTCTCCGCTATGGCGAAACTCGCTGTCGTAGTCATCCTCCACAATCCACGCCCCGTGCCGGCGGGCATATTCCACGAGCGCCAGACGGCGCCCGGCGCTCATGATGCTCCCACAGGGATACTGGTGTGAAGGAGAGGTGAAAATGAGCCGGGGCGGCTCCGCGACGCCGTTGGCAATACACATCCCTTCATCGTCGACAGCCATTCCTCTGACCCGCAGTCCCGCCCGCTGAAAGCCACTCCTCGCCCCCAGGTACCCCGGTTCTTCCAGCCACACGCTGTCGCCCGGGTTGGTCAGTAGCGAGGCGCATAAGTTGACGCCTTCCAGCGCGCCTTCGGTGATGACGATCTGCCGGATATCGCACCGGATGCCCCGGGAGAGCGCCAGATGACGAGCGATAGCCTCTCGCAGCATAGGATCGCCCGCGGCTTCGCCATAACCCAGCAGCGCGCTACCATCTTCGCGTAGCACGTTATCCATCAGTCGCCGCCACAGCGGCAGCGGGAAATAGTTTACCGCCGGCATGCCTGGCGTAAATGCCAGCGTCGGTGAGTCGCGGCGCATCGCGGCTGGCAGCCTTTGCAGCCGCTCAGGCAGCACGACGGGCGGCATCTGACCCGCCTCCTGGCGGCAGGAGGCGAGTGGTGCCACCTGCGTTCCCTGACGGCTCCGTATCAGGTACCCCTCCAGCGCCAGCTGTTCCAGTGCGGCATTGACCGTATTCCGCGACAGGTGTAGCCGTTCGGCCATCACCCGCGATCCGGGTAAACGGCAGCGGGCCGTCAGGGTTCCCTGCAGGATAGCGTCACGTAAGGTGTGGTAAAGGGCGCGCTGTAAGGTTTCGACCGTGCGGTTCCGCATCCCCTGCGTCAACAGCGTAAAAAACCCCTCGTCCGGTATATTCATATTGCCTCCTCGTGGCCCCATAAAAACATACTCTAATGGCACTTTTTATGGAACCAGCGAGCGCGTACGCTGCCTGTAAATCCCCAATAAGGAAACCGCAATGTGCGAATATAATCAGTTTGGCCAGGCGCTCGGCGTCGCGCTGCCTGACTGGCAGCCGCGCCCCTGGCCGACACGACAGGTATTACAGGGCAGCCGTTGTCGACTCGAACCGCTGACTCTTGCTCATGCCAGCGATCTGTTCGCCGCTCACCAGCTGGCGCCAGACGCCCGCAGCTGGACGTGGCTGCTGCGTGAACCTGAGAGCAACCTTGCAGAATTCAGTGCCTGGGTGGAGCAGGTCGCCACGCTGGCAGACCCGATTCATTTTGCCGTCGTTGACCAGCAGCGAGGGAAAGCGGTCGGCTCGCTGGCGTTAATGCGTATCGATATCGCTCACGGTGTGGTAGAGGTGGGGCATGTGCATTTTTCACCGTTACTGAGCCGAACGGCCATGGCCACCGAAGCGCACTGGCTGTTGATGCAGTATGTCTTTGATACGCTCGGCTACCGTCGCTATGAATGGAAATGCAACAGTCTTAATATCCCATCAGCCCGGGCGGCAAGGCGGCTGGGGTTTCAGTACGAAGGACGTTTTCGCCAGGCGCTGGTGAGTAAAGGACACAACCGGGACACGGACTGGTTTTCGGTGATAGACGGCGAATGGCCGGAGCTGGATAACGCCATGCGCCAATGGCTGGCCGCCGACAATTTTACCGCCGACGGCCAACAGCGCCGCTCGCTGGAGAGTTTCCGTTAACGGCGTTTTTTGCGCCCCTGCACCGCTTTGAAGCGGGGGTTGCTCTTACAGATAACGTACAGCCGCCCTTTGCGTTTAACCAGCTGGCAATCCGGGTGGCGCTGTTTAGCGCTACGTAATGAGTTGACGACCTGCATCATGCTTTCCTTTTCGCATCAATAAAGCCGCCGAAGCGCTGGCGGAATCGGGCTGCACTGCCTTCATTGGCGAAGGTTTTTTGTTTGCCCGTGTAGTATGGATGCGATTTCGAGGAGACGTCGATCGTCACATACGGAAAAGTTTCGCCATCGAGTTCAATCACGCGATCGGTGCGGATAGTTGAGCCGACTTTAAAATACTCATTCGCGCTGGTGTCGTGAAACACCACCGTACGATAGGGAGGATGGATATGGGCTTTCATGCTGACCTCTTCATTACGTTATAACATAACATTAAGGGTACGCCGTGCTGTGACAAAGATCAACCCTGCTCAATTTAAGGGTAAGGTGATAAGGCGAGTTTCCCCGCCTTTGGCGTCAGGGTGCCAGACGGTGGGCGATGGCGCGGAGCTGTTCTGCAATGGCCTGCAGATCTTTTCCCTGCTCGATTCGGGCGCCGCTGGAATGGCGTATCACCAGGCGCGCCGGCAGAATGGATGAGGTATGAGGCGCCCCACTGGTGCTGGCGAGGATCCGCCGCACCGCCTCTTTCCCCTGCAGGTCGAGGTCGAGCGACACGGTACTCAGCGCCGGATAGAAAAAGGAGCTTTCGTAGGTATCGTCATAGCCAATAACCGACTTCTCACCCGGCACCGCCACCTGATGCTGATGGAAGGCGCTGAGCACCCCTAGCGCCATCTGATCATTACCCACCAGCACAGCGCTGAAATTAGGCGTTTCGCGCAGCATCTGCAGCGCGCCGGCGTAGCCGCTCTGCGCATCCCAGTTGCCGTGCAGGACGGTCACCGGCTTCAGACCGTAACCATCCAGGGTCTCCAGCCAGCTTTTTAACCGGAGTTTGGCCGAGACTGAGCTGTCCGGCCCCGCCAGCAGGGCGATCTCCCGATGCCCCATCTCATAGAGATATTTGACGCTGGCCCGGGTGCCGTCCGCCGGGTTAAACGAAACGTTAAACACGGAGCTGTAGGGATCAACGTCGAGAAACAGGCAGACGATATCATCGTTGTCAGCAGCGATTTTCTGCGCCTGTTCGGTCTCCAGCGGCACGTTGATAATGACTTTATCCACCCGCTGAGATTTCAGCTCATTGATGGAATCCTGGATGCTTTGGTTGACGCTCTCATCGATCATCGAAATCAGAACCTGGTAACCTTCCAGGTTGGCATAGCGTTTTACCGCCGCCGCCACCTGGGAAGGCGCATGCCAGGCCAGAGAAATAGTCACCAGCCCGACCGTCTGGCTCTCCTTCCCCACCAGCTGCTGCGCCAGCCGGTTTGGCACATAGCGTAAGGCCTCTATCGATTTCTCCACCTTGCGACGCGTCGCTTCGGATACATTAGCTGATTTGTTGAGTACCCTGGACACGGTCTGGTAAGAGACGCCCGCATGGCGTGCGACGTCTTCCAGAGTAGCGCTTTTAGACTTCATGGTCCGGTTCCTTATGTTGTTATCCCATGATTGTAACAGGGGCCATTTGAAAAAACGCTCACCGCCACCTCTCACTGCAAAACAATAGCGACAAAAGTATTACGTTCACAATACAACGAATTGTGAATCATCTCACCCATCGCAACAAAAACCACCGTGATTATTTGCAGTTAGTCACACAATAATCATATCTCATTTGCCTGAAGTTACATTTAGGCATTTTATGACACCAGTTATGTGAACGTAATACAAAACAATAAGAGGATAGAGATGAACACTACACTGCGCGCCCTTTCAGTCGCGTTAGCCGCTGCGCTAATCGCTCCTTCCGCGTTTGCGGCCACCGCCGCGATCCCAACGATCGATTTCCATGGCTATATGCGCGCCGGGGTTGGGGTCTCCGGCGACGGTAGCGAAGCGGAATGGCAAAAAAATAAGCTGGGCCGTTTGGGGAACGAGTCGGATACCTACGGCGAGCTGGAGCTGGGCTCTGAGGTCTATAAGAAAGATGACGTCAGCTTCTATCTCGACAGTATGGTCAGCATGGTCTCCGACGGCTCTAACGATAATGAAACCACGCTGAACGATGATGCACAGTTCGGCTTACGTCAGTTGAACCTGCAGATAAAGGGGCTGATCCCTGGCGATCCGAATGCGGTGATCTGGGGCGGTAAACGTTACTACCAGCGCCATGATCTGCATATCATCGATACCAAATACTGGAACATTTCCGGCTCCGGAGCCGGGGTGGAAAACTACACCCTCGGCCCGGGCGCCGTCTCGCTGGCCTGGATCCGCGGCGATGCCAACGATGTTGACTATCGCGTCGATGGCGACAGCAACGTCAATATCAACTATATCGATTTACGCTACGCGGGCTGGAAGCCATGGGCGGGCTCGTGGACCGAATTCGGTATCGACTACGCGATGCCAAACACCACCAAAAAACAGGATAGCTACGGCGGACTGTACGATGCTGACAACGGCGTCATGCTGACCGGTGAAATCAGTCAGGATATGCTGGGCGGCTATAACAAAACCGTGCTGCAGTACGCCAACAAAGGCCTGGCGCAGAACATGGTCTCCCAGGGTGGCGGCTGGTACGATATGTGGAACTACGTGAACGACGCCACCGGTTATCGCGTGATTAACACCGGCCTGATCCCGATTACTGAGAAGTTTTCTATCAACCACGTTCTGACCTGGGGCTCGGCGGATGACATTACCGACTATACCGACAAAACGCGGATGCTGTCGCTGGTCGCCCGCGGGCAGTACCAGTTCACCGACTACGTGCGCCTGATTGGCGAAGTCGGCGGTTTCTATCAGAAAGACAGCTACAACAATGGCACCAGCTACAAACAGGCCGGTGAGAAATACACCATTGCGTTGGGCCTGGCGGACGGGCCAGACTTTATGTCACGTCCGGAATTACGCATTTTTGCTTCATATTTGAATGATTCCGAAGATGGTAAACCGTTTGAAGACCAGACGGCGAATAATACCTGGAATTTCGGCGTGCAGGTTGAGGCCTGGTGGTAATTGCGCACGGCTAAGACTCATACGTTATTTTTATCTCCTGCTGTAAGACTGTTAATTATCTTCCGGTAAACTTTATTGCCACTGCTGTCTTTGTCTTATTTTCGGGATAACCTGCTTTCAGGTTATCCCGTTTTATTTATTTCCGGGCGGCAAAATGTTCATCCAGAAGCTGACGCAGCGCATCGGACTGTTTACCGAAAATAGCATGCACCTGCTGACCAAGAATAATAACCCCCAGCGCGCCCTGCTGCTGTAATGCTTCGGAGTCCACGGCCGCAAGATGGCGAACGCTAACCCGCAGACGGGTAATACAGGCGTCCACTTGCGTAATATTCGCTTCGCCACCAAAGGCCTGAATAAGCGCCTCGATTTGCTGTTTTTCCGCCTCGCTTAATGGCTGTGCCGGACGCGCTGGGGAGAAATAGTGCAGGAAGGATTTTAAACTCACCATAATAAACTCCAGGTTTAAGATAAAAAAAAGCCTGCTCGTCAGAGCAGGCGTGGAGAAGAAGAAATTACGCGTGACGACGGAGAATACGGCAATCCCATGCCGACAGGGTCAGTGGAGCCGATACCGCCGCGTCGGTCAGGCAATCCCAATACCCTTGCGGCAGGGTCAGGGTATGGTTTTGCGCGCTGTAGTTCTGCAGGAAGATAAATGCGTTGTCACCGTCGGTGCGCGCAGTCGCCACCACGCCGGGTGGTAACTCCGTCGCTATCGCCCGCGGCAGGGCCAGCTCCTTGCTCAGGGCGGTAAAGAAATCGCGCTGGAAGGCTAAATCGTTGCGGGAGGCCACATGCCAGGCTTTGCCTTTCCCGAACGCGTTCACCGTCACAGCCGGCCGTCCGGCATAAAAATCATCCCGGTAGGTGGCCAGCGCCTGGGCGCTCTCGATATGGATCAGTTCGCAGAGATGGCGCACCTGATAAGGGCCCTGCAGACCGCACTGATTCCCGGCAAGCCCCTGCACCAGATTAAACTCGCCGTCATTCAGGCAGTCGATCTCTTCCGCCCAGATCCCCAGCAGATTGCGCAGCGGGCCCGGGAAGCCGCCGAGATAGCAGAGATCGGACTCATTGACGATACCGGTCCAGTAGGTGGTCACCAGGTGGCCGCCGTTGGCGACAAACGCCTCCGCCCGACCGGCAAAG
The DNA here is from genome assembly GCF_021184225.1 of Klebsiella sp. KPN54798. Taxonomy (NCBI): domain Bacteria; kingdom Pseudomonadati; phylum Pseudomonadota; class Gammaproteobacteria; order Enterobacterales; family Enterobacteriaceae; genus Klebsiella; species Klebsiella sp. KPN54798. Next base: position 4,119,500 of record NZ_CP089234.1, read on the forward strand.
CCGTCGCGCACCATATATAACATCGGGGCAATCACTAACTGATACGGCGTTAAATCGACATCGGCGTCAATCACATCGACGGCGATGCCCTGCTCCCAGAACGGGCGGTAGTGCTCGTTGACCGTCTTCTCATATTCCATCCCAAGATTGCGCGGCCCCTGGGCGTCATCCAGCGCCCAGCGGTTCTGCTGGTCGAAGATAATCGCTACTTTCGCCTCGGTGCGACAGCCCCTCACCTCCGGCAGCTTGCTGAGGATCTCGCCGAGCTGGCAGACTTCGCGGCCAATGCGGGTATCAATATGTCCGACGTGGTCGACAACTGCGCCGTGAAATTTCTCAACCGAACCGCGGCTTTTCCGCCACTGGAAATACTGCACCGAGTCGGCGCCATGCGCCACCGCCTGTAGCGAGGAAAGAATATGCATTCCCGGCTTCTTCAGTTTGCTGGTCGGCTGCCAGTTGGTGGCGCCCGGGGTGGACTCCATCAGCACAAACGGTTTGCCGCCCTTCAGGCTGCGCATCATGTCGTGATACATCGCGGTGTAGCAGGCCAGCGCGGTTTCATCTTTATCGCGGTGCCACATCGGATAGCTGTCCCAGGAGATGAAATCCAGCGCCTCCGCCAGCTGCCAGTAGTCGTAATCGTAGAAATATTCCATAAAGTTGGTAGTCACCGGCAGGGAAGCATTCGCCGCCTTCAGCGGAGCAATTTCATGGCGGCAGAAATCGGTCACCTGAGCGGTGTTAAAGCGATGCCAGTCAAGATTAAGACCGTGGATCGACATCTCGCCCTGCGGCGCAGGCGATTCAATCTGCGACCAGTCGGTATAGGTATGACTCCAGAAGGTGCTCCACCAGGCCTGGTTGAGGTTCTCCAGGGTCTGGTAACGCGCCTTCAGCCAGTCGCGAAAACGGTTCTGGCAGAGATCGCAATGGCATTCACCGCCATATTCGTTGGAAATATGCCAGCCCAGCACCGCCGGGTGTGAGGAATAACGTTCTGCCAGCAGGGTATTGATTTGCAGGGTTTTCTCGCGATAGACCGGTGACGACATACAGTGGTTGTGACGGCCGCCGTGCAGGGCCGGCACCCGATCGCGCCCCACCCGCAGAACCTGCGGATAGCGCTGCGACATCCACGCCGGACGCGCGCCGCTCGGCGTGGCCAGAAACACATGAATGCCGGCGGCATACAGTTTATCGAGGATAATATCCAGCCAGGCGAAATTAAATACCCCTTCGCGTGGCTCCAGTTTCGCCCAGCTAAATATTCCCACCGACATCACATTGCATTTTGCCTGCTGCATCATGGCAATGTCTTTATCAATAATATCGGGGTCATTCTCCCATTGCTCCGGATTATAATCCGCGCCATGCAGCAGCGTACTAACCTTCGGATGTAAAGGTGCAAATTTATTCATAATAAACTTCCTGAAAAAGACGACAAAAAAAATTAATTAAAAACTTTTACCGACGGCAATACTTTTCCCTGGCAATCAAATAGCGCCTGATTTTCACGTGCATTACCCTCTTTCCACTCGTCGTGGATATATTTCATCCCCGCCGGGTGGCCCAGGTATTTCCCGGCACGGCAATCCATGTAGGCTCCCAATAGAAAATACCTTTGCCACGCTGGTCTGGCACATCAACCACCGCCTGCATTAAATCGTGAATATAGTTATATTGCCCCTGTACGCTGGCGGGATATCCCCATCCTTTTCCTCTTTCGCCTGGAAACTATTTTCCGCGTTATCGCAGTTGGCCAGGGTATAGGCATAGGCCGCCTCGACGACGATGACGTCTTTGTTATAGCGTTTGCTGATGTCATCCATATTGGCCTTCAGGGCGCTGATCGGGCCATTCCAGTAGGTGTACATCGACAGACCAATCATGTCATACGGTACATGGCGCTTGTCGATCTCATCAAACCACCAGCGGAAGGTATCGTTCTTGGTCCCTTCGGCCAGATGCAGCATGATTTTCACCTGCTCGCCCTGGCGCAGGTTCTCCTTCAGGCCAGCGATAGCCGCGTTCAGCAGGCCAGCCAGCCGGTCGAACTCTCCGCCGCCCTGCCCCCAGCTTTTCCCTTCCGGCCACAGGATGCCGCCGTTGATTTCGTTGCCGATCTGCACCATATCCGGCAGCACGCCCGCCTGCTTAAAGCGGGCGATGGTATCGCGGGTATAGTCATGAATCGCCGTTTTCAGCTGCGGGTAATCCAGCTTTTCCCAGGCTTTCGGCTTGAACTGCTTGCCGGGATCGGTCCAGAAATCGCTGTAGTGAAAATCAAGCAACAGCTTCATCCCCTGGGCTTTCGCCCGTTTCGCCAGCGCCAGGGTGGTGGCCAGATCATTGTTCCCACCGCCATAGTCCTCGCCGCTCGCCGATTGCGGATCCACCCACAGACGGAGGCGGACATAGTTGACGCCGTTCTCTTTCAGAATAGCGATCGGATCCTTGCGCTGATTATTCTGATCGTAGAACGTCGCCCCGTGCTTTTCGGCGTCCAGCAGCGTGGAGATATCCGCTCCTTTGATAAAGTCCGCCGGCATGCCCTGAAACGCGCGGGTTGCAAGCGCGTCCGCGGCCAGAGAAGAGGTGGAGAAACTGCATGCCAGACAAACCGCAAGCCATGCGGGTGTGAATCTTTTCATGTGCTTATCCTTTAGTACTGCCCGAGGTCAGGCCGGAGACGAAGTATTTTTGTAGCGCCAGGTAGAGGATCGCCACCGGTACGGCGATCAGCACCGCCCCCGCCGCGTAGGTGGTGTAGCTGGCACCCATTTTTTGCGCCACCAGGTTATACAGACCGATAGGCAGCGTGTATTTATCCGGGGTGCGCAGGATGGTGCTGGAGAGGATGAAATCCCCCAGCGGCCCAGTGAACGAGAACAGCGCCACCACCGCGAGGATGGGCCTCGACAACGGCATGATGATCTCGATAAAGATGCGAAAGCTGCTGGCGCCGTCCATGCGAGCGGACTCATCCAGGTCTTTAGGGATCGCGTCGAGATACCCTTTCATCAGCCAGGTATTCATCGGGATCATTCCCCCGACGTAGATCAGCACCAGCGCCAGGTGGCTGTTTATCAGGCCAAGCAGTTGCGACAGCACAAAGATGGCAATCAGCGCGGAAAACTGCGGGATCATCTGCAGCAGCAGGAACAACATCAGCCCGTTCTGCCGCCCTTTAAAGCGGAAGCGGGAGAAGGCGTAAGCGGTAAAGCTAACGCTAATCAGGGTCAGCACCATGGTCAGGAAGCTGATTTTCATCGAGTTCCAGTACCAGGTGAGGTAATTCACATTGCCATTGAACAGATCGGCATAGTGCTGGAACGACACATTTTCCGGAATGATTGAGGTACTGAGCAGGCTATTGCCGGCGTTCAGCGACGCCCCGACCGTCCAGACCAGCGGATAGATAATCACCACTGAGACCAGAATAACCACCAGCCAGGTGAGAGAGAGCCGGATCCACTTTTCGCGTTTAATACTGGGTGATTGAGCCATGTTGCTTCCCTTACGCCATGTCGTCATTTTTGAAGGATTTGGTGGCGCGGAACTGCCACAGCGCCAGGCCGACGACAAAGATCGACAGCAGGATCGTGATGGTCGCCGCGATGGCGTACTGCGACGAAGACATCGTCAGCTTATAGATCCACGACACCAGAATATCCGTCCCGCCGGCGTTAGAGCCTGCCACCGCAGGGCCGCCGTTGTTGAACAGGTAAATGATATTGAAGTTATTAAAGTTGAAGGTGTACTGGGTGATGATGATCGGCGCGATCGCATACAGCACCAGCGGCAGGGTGATGGTGCGCAGACGGGTAAAGGCGCTGGCGCCGTCCATCGTCGCCGCTTCATACAGATCGTCCGGGATCGCCTGCAACACGCCGGTGGTCATGGCAAAGACAAACGGGAAGCCAAGCCAGGTCTGCATCATGATCAGCGCCGTTTTGGTCCAGAACGGATCGGTGAGCCATGCCTTCGGACTGATGCCAAAAAAGGACAGGATCGCGTTGTTGATGACCCCGAAGGAGTCGTTGAACATGCCGGCAAAAACGAGAATGGTGACAAACCCCGGCACCGCCCACGGCAAAATAAAGATGGTGCGGATCAGCGGCTTAAAGCGCAGATCTTTTTGGTTGACCAGAATCGCCAACAACACGCCCACCGTACACTGCAGGGTGGTCGCCAGCAGCGTCCACACCACGGTCCACTGCAGCACATCCAGGAAAGTGGAGCGCCAGATGGAGAGGGTGAAAATATTAATAAAGTTTTTCAGCCCCACCCAGTCCACCAGCTTCGCCGGCGGGGTGTGGTACAGGTTGTAGTTGGTGAAGGCGATGGCGAAACCGAACAGAATCGGAAAGATCACCACAAACACCAGCAGAATAAAGCCCGGGGTGATCATCAGGTACGGAAAGCCGTCGCTCAGCAGCATCTGGTACTGCTTACGCACGCTGTTCAGGGCGATCCCCTCATCGCGTTTTTTGCCGTTGAGCCACGCATCCCGCAGCGAGAGAAAATAGATCAGCACGCCGAAAGCGACGATCAGCACGCTGATAATCCCCTCGGCTAACAGGAAGATAGAGTTATCCCGCGGTACCTCTTCACCCAGGGTATATAACCCCCACAACCCCTCACGCAGGAAATCATAAAAAATCCCCAGAAAGCTACTCAGCAGCACCAGGAAGACCAGCCCTTTCAGCCACTGGCGATGATAAAACTGACCGAAACCCGGCACGATTGCCAGCAGCAGGCCGCACCATGCATGGCGCCCGGGCCCGCGTGCGTCGCTAAAATTTTCGCTGGAATGGATGCTCACACTCGACTCCTTCTACAAACGGGAGGTCCCCCTCCCGCTCGGTGACTTCACGTGACGGTGAATTACTGATTGCTGGCCTGCATCGCTTCGATCTGCATCGTGATCTGTTTCACCGCGTTATCAAGCGCGGCCTGCGGCGCCTGCTTACCGGTGAGGCTCAGTTCAAGCGCGGCGTTGGCCGGCCCCCACACTTCCCCCATCTCGGGAATGCCCGGCATCGCTACCGCTCGCGCCGACTGGGTGGCGACGGCGCTAGCCTTTTGGTCGTTTTTAATCACCGGATCGTCAATCATCGCCTTCAGCGGCGGAATTTCGCCAGTAGCGACATAGCGGGCTTTCACATACTGCGGCTGGTTGATGAACTCGATAAACTGTTGCGCCAGCGCTTTGTCTTTACTCCAGGTCGATACTACATAGCCTTTGACGCCGAGGAAGGAGCTCATCGGCTTGCCGTCCGGCAGGGTCGGCAGGGGCGCCACGCCATAGTTAATGCCAGCGGCTTCATACGGCTGGAAGGCCCAGGGGCCGTTGATCACCGCCGCCGCTTTTTTCTCGGTAAACAGGGAATCGATGGCATTCAGCCCGTTATCGCCGAGGATCCCCGCCGGAAAGACCTTCTCGGCATAGAATTTTTTCAGGAAGGTGACGGCTTCGACGGCGCCGGGGGTATTGAGACCCACCTGCTGCGGGTTAAAGCCGCCGCTGTCGTTTTTAGCAAAGATATAGCCGCCCATCGGGCCAATCGCCCCCCAGCTGTAATAGATCTGGTCAAACTTGGCGAGCAGGCCGTATTTGTTCTGCTCGCGCTGGGTTTTCGAGTAGTCCAGCCAGGCCTGCAGGCTGTCCAGCGGCTTGTCGATCAGGTCCTTGTTGTAGATAAGCACCAGGGTTTCCACCGCCTTCGGGATCCCATACAGCGCGTTGTCCATGCGGAAGGCATTGATGGAGGCTGGCGTAAAGGCATCCTGTTTCGCCTGATCGACGCTGAGCGGCGAGAGTAGTCCCTGAACCACGGCGCCGCCGAGCTGGTCATTCGGGATCACCAGCACGTCCGGCCCAATGCCCGCCGGGCCGTCGAGGCGCAGTTTTTCCAGTTGCTGGGCGTAGGGCATCTCCTGGAGATTGACCTTCACGTTGTACTGCTTTTCAAAATCGCTAACCGCGGTTTTGATGCCAGCGGATTTTTTAATGTCCTCCCAGACGTTGAGCTGCCCGGCGGCATGCGCCTGCAGGCTGGCGAGTTGCCCCGCCGCCAGGGTGGTAAGGATCAGTGCAGCAAGCGTGTTCTTTTTCATTATCAACCTCATGTGAAGGTATAACAATTTAATGGTTTTTATTTGAATTCCGTCTGCCAGTTAGAAAAATAAATCTTTTCAAACTGCCGTATTACGTGGAAAACATGTTCTGATGCGCTTTTGTTATACGCTACGCTTTGATCATTGATAAAACTACCATAAGCTGCCAGTTGTGTGATCATCCTTGCAGAAATGAAACGTCCCTGTATGGCGCAAAATCCGCGGAAGTTATAGTCAGGGCATGATTTTACTGCTGTTGAACATCGTCACATCGATTTGTTACACGTAATACAAATCACACTCAACATAGCGATAAGCCAACGGCAAATAACAGCTACTCACTCCGGGGAATGTGGATGTCCAATATACGACTGAGGAATGTCACCAAAAGGTTCGGCAGCACGGTGACGCTGCACCAGGTCAATCTCGATATTGAAGATGGCGAGTTTGCCGTCTTCGTCGGCCCTTCCGGTTGTGGAAAATCGACGCTACTGCGCATGATTGCCGGGCTGGAAGAGGTCAGCGAAGGAGAAGTACTGATCGGCGATGAGGTGATGAATGATGTCGTGCCCGCCCGCCGCGGCGTGGCGATGGTCTTCCAGTCCTATGCGCTCTATCCGCACATGACGGTGGCAGAGAACATGGGCTACGGGCTGAAGGTGAATAAAGTGCCGAAAACGGAGATCCGTCGCCAGGTGGAAATGGTGGCTAAAACGCTGCAGCTCTCGCACCTGCTGGATCGTAAACCGAAGCAGCTCTCTGGCGGCCAGCGGCAGCGCGTGGCCATTGGCCGGGCGATCGTGCGTAATCCCCGGGTGTTTATGTTCGATGAGCCGCTCTCTAACCTTGATGCGGAGCTGCGCGTCGATATGCGCCTGCATATTGCCCGTCTGCACCAGGAGCTGAAGACCACTATGGTGTATGTCACGCACGATCAGGTGGAGGCGATGACGCTGGCCGATAAAATCGTGGTCATGAACTACGGGAAAGTCGAACAAATGGGTTCGCCGATGGCGCTGTACTACAATCCGGTCAACAAATTCGTCGCCGGCTTTATCGGCTCGCCGAAGATGAACTTTCTGCCGGCTATCGTCAGCGACTGGCAGCCGGAACGCTTAACGGTCACCCTCGCGCAGGACCATCAGCTGGCCCTGAATATCGCCACCCAGCCGCTGAAGCCCGGCGCTGCGGTGACGCTGGGGATCCGGCCGGAGCACCTCACCCCGGAAGTCGCCACCGGTACCGTGGTGGAGTTTCAATGTGAAGTGGTGGAGCGTCTGGGCAACAATACCTATCTGTTCGGCCAGTGCTACGGCCACGACAACGTCAAGGTTCTGCTGCCCGGCGACGTCCATTTCCGCCCCTGGCAGAAAATTAAGCTGGCTTTCGATGAGCGCTTCTGCATGGTGTTTGATGAGAACGACCTGCGCATCAGCGCTGATATCCCGGCTCCGGATGCACACTAGCTAACATATTGCTGTCATCTGCGCAGCGTATGCTGCGACTGAATGCCGGAACACACCCTGCCCGGCATTCACACCCTCATTTTTATTCTGCTACATCGGAATCATCCTTCTCTCCCGGCATCGCAGCCTGTTGTGATGCCGGCTTTTTCCCCAAACGACGCGTTTTCTCCCGCTGCGCCCGAATTATCTTTCGCATATACTGATGACACCCGGCGAACGATAAGGACACAGGCATGAGGACCCGGCATCTGATGGCGCTGTTTACAGGAGTGCTGATACTGGCCATCATCCTGCCCATTTCACTCAGCATCTGGCAGGCGGCGCGGCAGGCCAAAATGCAGTTCTATCGTGAACTGGATGACTATTCCAACCGTATCGTCGTTCGGACGCTGCAGGTTGCCGACCAGGCCCGGGAAGCGTTACGAGAGGCTGACGCACACACCGCCGCCTCCTGTAGCCCTGAACATCTGCTTACGCTCCGCCGCATCGCCTATACCCATCGCTACATTCAGGAAGTGCTCTGGCTGCGTGATTCCGTGCCGCAATGCTCCTCCCTGGAAGACCATAGCGTCGCGGTCACCTTCCCCCCGCCGGACCACATTGCCCCCGACGGCTATCGCACCTGGCTGACCTCAATTAACGATCTTGGCCTCGATCATCAGATGACGGCCATGGGCAGCCGGCAGCACATGGTGATGATCGACCCCGTCTCCTTTATTGATGTCGTTCCCGCCAGCGAAGAGAAGATCCATACCATGCTGTTTGGCCTGGACCACCAGAAAATGGTGATCAGCAGTCAGCCGCTGCCGGCGAAAGTCTGGCAACGCATTAAAGATCCGCATGTGGATATGCTTACTCTGGATAACACAGTCTACCGGATCCAGCGCATTCCCGAGCTGGGCTCTGGCATCGTAACCTGGTCTTCAACCTTGCCGCTGCAGCAGCGCATTCGACAGCAGCTGTTCTTCTGGCTCCCTGCCGGCATTTTCACCAGCCTGCTCGCCACCTGGCTGCTGCTGCGTCTGCTAAGGCACCTGCGCTCACCGCGCAACAGCATGCTGGACGCCCTCAACTCCGAAGCGATTCAGGTTCACTATCAGCCGATAATCTCGTTGCAGGACGGGAAAATCGCCGGGGCCGAGGCGCTGGCCCGCTGGCAGCAACCCGACGGCACCTTTTTATCGCCGGATATTTTTATTCCTCTGGCCGAGCAGACCGGGCTCATCACGCAGCTGACGGAAGATATCGTCAGGAAAATTTTTGCCGATCTCGGCCCCTGGCTGCGGCAGCGGCCGGAAGTGCACATCTCCATCAACCTGTCGGTAGATGATTTACGCTCGCCCACCCTACCGATGTTGTTGCACGATCAGCTGCAGCACTGGGGGATCGCCGCCGAACAGATCATCCTTGAAATCACCGAGCGCGGGTTTGTCGACCCGGAGACCACCATGCCGGTGATCGCTCACTACCGTCAGGCCGGGCATCGGATCTCGATTGATGACTTTGGCACCGGCTACTCCAGCCTGAGCTATCTGCAGAAACTGGACGTCGACACGCTGAAAATCGATAAATCTTTTGTCGATACCCTCGAGTACCGGCCGCTGACGCCGCACATTATTGAAATGGCCAAAGCGCTCAATCTGGCCACCGTCGCCGAAGGGGTGGAAACCGAAAGCCAGCGCGACTGGCTGCGCCAGCACGGCGTTCAGTACGCCCAGGGGTGGCTTTACAGCAAAGCGCTGCCAAAAGAGCAGTTCATTCTGTGGGCAGAGCATAACCTCCATGCGCATTAAGCGGCGGGTGGCTTGAGCGGAACGTCAGGGGGCGCTACTTCAGATAGGATTTAATCACCTGCATCACCGTCTCCAGATCCGCTTCGCGCTGCGTCTCGTCAGGCTCTTTCACCACATGGTCGGTAAGATGCCCCTGAATAACCTGCAGCATCATGCCGTTGACCGCGCCGCGGATCGCCGCCAGCTGCTGTAATATTTCAGCGCACTCATGCTCGCGATTAAGCATTTTCTCTAACGCGGTACTCTGCCCCTGAATTTTCTTCAGCCGGGTCAGTAACATCTTTTTGTGTCGAACTGTATGTGACATTGCACGATCCACCGTTTCATTCTGTCCGGGATTACCGACCTGCGTGGTCAGCAACGCCTGCCAGCATACCATGATCCTTTTTATTAGCCGCTTTATCTACTGGGGGGTAGTATTTTACTACTGGGGGGAGTAGGATAATCGCACTTTTGGCAAGGATCCCGATATGAACGATTACACTTCCCTTCTGCAGCAGGGCAATGCCTGGCTGTTTATACCCAGCGCAATACTGCTCGGCGCGCTGCACGGTCTCGAACCCGGGCACTCAAAAACAATGATGGCCGCCTTTATCGTGGCGGTGCGAGGAACCTTAAAACAGGCGGTACTGCTGGGGCTGGCGGCCACGGTTTCGCATACGGCGGTGGTCTGGCTGATCGCCATGGCCGGCCTGTGGTTTGGCCGCGGCTGGAACGCCCAAACCTCTGAACCCTGGTTTCAGCTGGTCTCAGGGATTGTCATTGTGCTGATTGCCTGCTGGATACTCTGGCGCATCTGGCGCGAATCGCAGCCTCACACGCACCATGAGCACCACCATGAACATGATCACCACCATGACCATGATCACCGCCATGACCATCACCATGCGTCCTCATCCGCCGCGCCGCTGGTGGCGGAGGAGTGGCAGGACGCGCATCAGCGGGCTCATGCTCAGGAGATCAACCGGCGCTTTGATGGCCGCCAGGTGACGACCGGGCAGATCGTGCTGTTTGGCCTGACCGGCGGGCTGATCCCCTGCCCGGCGTCCATTACCGTGCTGCTTATCTGTTTACAGCTGAAGAAATTCTCGCTGGGCGCCACGCTGGTACTGGGCTTTAGCGTTGGTCTGGCGCTGACGCTGGTGGCTTCCGGGGCCATCGCCGCCCTGAGCCTTAAACATGCCACCCGCCGCTGGCCGTGGCTTAACGACCTCTCGCGCAAGGCGCCCTGGTTCTCAGGCTTACTGATTATTGTGGTGGGGATCTACATGATGCTTCATGGCCTGAGCGGCCTGTAAGCGATGAAAGGCCCTCTCCATGATGAAGAGGGCGATGGGTTAATTCAGGAGACTATTTCCCGGGGAGGGCTGACCGCGTTGCGGCTGACGGGCTGGCTGAACCAAGGTAGGCACAGCTGGATCAGCGGCCCAATCGACAGCGCGTAGATGACGGTTCCGACGCCAAATTTGCCCCCCAGCAGCCAGCCAATCAGCAGTACGGAAAGCTCGATCGCCGTCCGGATACCGCGCAGTGACCAACCAGTGCGAGCATGCAGACCGGTCATCAGGCCATCGCGCGGCCCGGGGCCAAAGCCCGCGCCAATATACATTCCGGTAGCGATAGCGTTCAGCACAATCGCTCCTACCAGCAGCGCACTGCGCGCCACCATCGACTCCAGCGGCGGCAGGACGGCCAGCGTGGCGTCCGCCGCTAGTCCCAGCACGATGACATTGCTCACCGTGCCGAGCCCCGGCATTTGCCGGATCGGGATCCACAGCAGCAGTACCGCCGCGCCGGTCAGGATAATCACCGTACCGAAACTGATACCCAGCTGTTTAGCCACCCCGAGATGGAAAACATCCCACGGATCGGCGCCGAGATTGGCATGCACGAAGAGCGCCGTGGACACGCCGTAAAGCACCAGACCAATATATAACTGCAGCAGGCGACGAAGCATATTTTTTCCTCAACATCATTGCGAATGCCCTCATCATCAGCAAAAATGGACTGATAATTAATGGCCAGTTTTGGAAAAGTGGATCGCTATGTCAGCCCGACGCTTTGGAACCCAATCGCTGGTACGCCTGCTCGGCAACTGGCAGGAGACCAGCTCACGCACGCCGCTATGGCGCCAGCTGGCGGAAGCGCTCCGCCTGCTGATCCTTGATGGTCGCCTGACGCTGCAAACGCGCCTGCCCGGCGAGCGCGAGCTGGCGGCGGCCCTGAACGTCAGCCGGACCACCATCGCCAGCGCCCTCGGCCAGTTGCGGGAGGAGGGCTTTCTCTACAGCCGCCAGGGGAGCGGGTCACGCATTGTTTTGCCGGAACGCCCCGCCGATCTTCCTCTGCCTGCCGGCATCTCATCTACGCTTAATCTATCTACCGCCGCCCTCAGCGCCGGGCCGGAGGTCCATCAGGCCTTCCAGCACGCTATGACCCTGCTGCCGCCCTATCTCGCACAGACTGGCTATGACCAGCAGGGGCTGCCGGTGCTGCGGGAGGCGATTGCCCGGCGCTACAGCGAACGCGGTCTGCCGACGCGGCCCGATGAGGTGATGGTGGTCAACGGCGCGCTCAGCGCCTTCGCGCTGATCCTGCGCCTGTTCACCGGGCCGGGCGATCGGGTGGTTATTGACGCTCCAACCTATCCGATGGCCATCAGCGCCATTCAGGGCGCCTCCTGCCGCCCCGTCGGGGTTGCGCTTCCGCAGCAGGGATGGGACTGCGATGGACTGGCGGCGACTATTGCGCAGACTGCGCCGCGGCTGGCGTGGCTGATGCCGGATTTTCACAACCCCACCGGACGCTGTATGGATGCCCCACCCGCCAGCGGGTTGCGGACATCGCCGCCAGGACGCGAACAACGCTGGTAATCGACGAGACCATGGCCGACCTTTGGTATAACGCGCCGCCGCCCCACCGCTGGCCAGCTTCAATCCCGATGCCGCGGTGCTCACCATTGGTTCGGCCGGGAAAAGCTTCTGGGGGGGACTACGTATCGGCTGGATCCGCGCCAGCGCACGGACCATCGCCTCGCTTATTCAGGCCCGCGATTCGCTGGATTTGGGTACGCCGCTGCTGGAGCAACTGGCTTGCTGCTGGCTACTGGAAAATGCCGCCACACTGCTGCCGCCGCGGCGGGATATGCTCAAGGCGCGCCGGGACATGTGCGAAACGCTGATGGCGGAATATTTTCCCCGCTGGCGGTTTTCGCCACCGGAAGGTGGGCTCTCTTTTTGGGTGGAACTTCCTGACATGCTGGCCACCCTGTTCTCTGCGCGTGCGGAAAGCCAGGGGATCCATATCGGCACCGGTACGCGGTTTGGGCTGGAAGGGGCGTTCGATCGCTATTTACGTCTGCCGTTTACGCTGCCGGATGAAGCATTGCGCCGGGCCTTCTCCACGCTACAACCGCTGTGGCAAAGCCTTGCTGAACAGAAGGAAAATACACGTTTGCGAAAAATAATATAAGAAAATAGCGACGGGCTGACTTCAGCCCGTCAAATGACCTTCATCCATGAGGTATATGAGATGTTTTTATAAAATTGCCTGGCTATCCTGCCCTCTGGTTATGGCAACCCAATGACAGAAAGAAGGCAATTTCATTAATGCTGGCGCGGAATAGGAAACCCTTTCAGGGAAATAATAAAGCCATCTTCATCTTTTTTGATTTTAGCGCCGGTGTCACACCAGTCGGAAGCAATGCGAAAGAACTCATCACTACCGATATTCCAGTTCAGGCGGACGTGTTTTACGTATCCTGAGCGCAACATATCGCAAGCTTCGCTATAGTTGCTGGCTGTAGAGAATTGTTGTTTCATTTTTTCTTCTTCAGAAGTTTTCTTAATGCTTTGATTTCTTTAGGGGTAAGTGGCGTCGCTTCCTCTTCGGTATGCTGGCTGTCAATGTCCTCTTCCGTCACCCCCGCCTCACCTGCTGACTCCTCCAGCTGAAAAGCCAGCTGCAGCAGTTTTTCCGTTGCCGTTCCCAGGTTCTCGTTATTAACTTCCGCATAATGACGCAACTTTTCTTTTAGCTCTGCGTCAATTTTTACATTCAAAACCACTGTGGTCATAGCTACGCTTCCCGTGCAATAAAATCATCATAATTAATACACGAAGTTAACATGCTGATCCAGAGATATATTTTACAGCATGAGCCTGGCAACAAATTCCCATCAGTAAGATGCGCTTTATTTATGACATGCAAATGACATTAATATTTCAGTAGTATTTCAGATTTATGACAAGTAAATATTATGGAATAAAAGAAGGGGGTTTTAACAACAAAAACTAATATGCGATCTTTCTCAGAAATTAATTATTGCAGGAGTAAAAACCGGACAAATATAAGGGAAACACCAGGCGGGAGAAATGGGTGGGGCCCTGCCAGCTACATCCCGGCACACACGTCGTCTGCTCTGGCTGCTTCCTTCCGGACCTGACCTGGTAAACAGAGTAGCGTTGCGGGAGAACCAACAGAGCCCCCATTGAGAGCGTTAGTTGCCTAACGCGCTGGCGCATTATCCCTGCTGACCTGGTGAATTGCAAGCTCACACCGTCCGCCTGCTGGTTTATTGCGCAATAACGCGAATAAAACCAGCCACTCACGGTCAGCCTGTGAGATTGCGAGCCCGCGCTCAGCACACATCCGGGTTATCCACCATACTTATCCTCTTCGTCCTCTTTTATCACCAGTACATTGTCTCGACGGTAATCGAATGACTGATTCATCACCACAGACCATCACTCTGCCTTTACCTGCTATTGAAGGGATGACCATCGCCTTTCAGGGCGTAAACTACCTGCGTCCTGAAAAAATGCTCGACTTCGCGACCATCAGTCCCGCGCCGGTGCGGGCGGTTACGCCGCTGGCGCTGCTCTATTCCACCGTCGGCGTGCTGCGCCAGGTGGAGCTACGCAAGCTGCCGGTCTATATCAGCGGTCGGGTGGTGTACCCTATCTCGTCGTTAACCATGCCGGGCCTGCGCGCGAGGCTGATCATCAACGCCACTTCGCAGCGGTTGAAATTTCTTGAGAGTCTCATCGCCAGCTCAGCCTCCGACAATGTCCATGGCATGCAGATCCTCGGCCTCGCTCTGACGTTCACCGTCGAACAGGCCGCCTGACCCAGGCCGGCTGTACAGCTCCTGGCTTAGCGCTTATGCTGACGTTTTGCCGGTAACAGGACAGAAAATGGCTCCGCACGACACATTTCCCCAACGCGTCTGGCACATCGTGGCGTCGATACCGGAAGGGTATGTCACGACCTACGGCGAGGTCGCCCGGCTGGCTGGTTCACCGCGCGCGGCGCGCCAGGTGGGCGGCGTATTGAAGCGCCTGCCGGAAGGGTCCACCCTGCCATGGCATCGGGTGGTCAATCGCCATGGCGATATCTCCCTCACCGGCCCCGATCTACAGCGGCAGCGTCAGGCGCTGCTGGCCGAGGGTGTGCAGGTCTCCGGCAGCGGCCATATCGATCTCCAGCATTATCGCTGGGTTTATTGAAGGCAAAAAAAAGCCCCCATCCGGGGGCGTAGCGAGCTTACTGGGCGACAGGAACGGCGGTCTGCTGGACCGGAACCAGCGTCAGGTCGGCATGAGTGCCGCCCTGGTTTATTACCGTCTGCACGGTATCGGTAATAAACATCAACTGGCCGTTAACCGTGATCGCCGCGCTTAGCAGAATGCGAGCGTTCGGTTGAATATCTGCCGGGTTGTAAGGCAGCGCAAAGTTAAATGGCGCCTGTTTGCCTTCGGTACGCACCGCTTTTTGCGACAATACGCGGGCTGGCGCATCTGCCAGAGAAGCATCCGACAGGGTCACCGTCAGTACCGCATCCGGCGGTAAAGCGATTCTCTGGCGGATATTAATCGTCCCCGTGACGCTCGGCTGCTGCTGCGCCACGCTCAGCGTCGCGATACCGTAAGGGTCGGGCGTGGCCGCCTGCGTCGAAGAATTGTTCGAGTGGTGATTAGCACAGGCGGTCAGCGTCGCGGCGACGGCTAAGGCACTAAACATATAGGCAAATTTCATGATGTTCTCCTTATCATCCCTTAATACCCAGGAGGATGTTCCGCCGCTTCGCCGGCAGGAACTTTCGTGTCGTCAATAAGTGTGGCACAGATCTCAGATTTGTTCCTGTTAACTGGTCGTTATTCAGATTATTACACCCATCGGACCACTTGCGATTCCAGGTTATACTTGGCCACATTACGCGCGCTGCGCCGCTATTGTTAATTGAGGATAAGTATGAGTCAGGCACTCTCTAACCTGCTGGCATTATTAGATCTGGAAAAAATTGAGGAAGGGTTGTTTCGCGGGCAGAGCGAAGACCTGGGGTTACGTCAGGTTTTTGGCGGCCAGGTAGTGGGTCAGGCGCTGTATGCGGCAAAAGAGACCGTGCCCGTTGAGCGTCTGGTTCATTCGTTTCACAGCTACTTTCTTCGCCCCGGCGATAGCCAGAAGCCGATCGTTTACGATGTGGAGGTGCTGCGCGACGGCAACAGCTTCAGCGCCCGTCGGGTCGCCGCCATCCAGAACGGGAAGCCGATTTTCTATATGACCGCCTCCTTCCAGGCGCCAGAGAATGGCTATGAGCATCAGAAAGCAATGCCGGCCGCCCCCTCCCCTGACGGCCTGCCTTCGGAAACCGATATCGCTCGCAAGCTGGCGCATCTCCTGCCGCCGCAGGTGAAAGACAAATTCCTCTGCGATAAACCGCTGGAGATCCGTCCGGTGGAGTTTCATAACCCAATGAAAGGCCATATCGCCGAACCGGTGCGCCAGGTCTGGCTGCGCGCCAACGGCGCCGTCCCTGACGATCTGCGTATTCATCAGTATCTGCTGGGCTATGCTTCAGACTTTAACTTCCTGCCGGTGGCGCTGCAGCCGCACGGCGTTGGTTTCCTTGAGCCCGGCATGCAGGTCGCCACCATCGACCACTCTATGTGGTTCCACCGGCCGTTTAATATTAATGAATGGCTGCTTTATAGCGTCGAAAGCACCTCGGCCTCCAGCGCCCGCGGCTTCGTTCGCGGCGAATTCTACACCCAGGATGGCACGCTGGTTGCCTCAACGGTTCAGGAAGGGGTGATGCGCAACCGCAACGCATAAAAAAAGCCTCCCGGACGGGAGGCTTTTCGCTATCAGGAGAGAATGGCTTTTTTATCAGGCGTTATAGGCGTTTTCGCCATGGCTGTTGACGTCCAGCCCTTCGCGCTCCTGCTCTTCCGGCACGCGCAGCCCGACGGTCATATCCGCCACTTTGTAGCCGATGAACGCCACAACGCCGGACCAGACCACGGTGATGGCGATACTTTCCAGTTGCACCAGCAGTTGATGGCCCATGGTGACGCCTTCCGCATAACCGACGCCGCCCAGAGAAGTCGCCGCGAAGATACCAGTCAGGATACAGCCGACGATGCCGCAGACGCCGTGAACGCCGAAGACGTCGCAAGGATCATCCACACGCAGCCAGCGTTTCAGCGCAGTCACGCCCCAGATACCCGCCAGGCCCGAGGCGATACCGACGATCAGCGCCCCGCCGACACCGATATAACCACACGCCGGCGTAACGCCAACCAGACCGGCAATTGCCCCGGAGCAGGCGCCCAGCAGTGAAGGTTTGCCGCGCAGAGCCCATTCGCCAAAGGTCCACGCCAGGATAGCCGCAGCGGTCGCCACGACGGTGTTAACGAACGCCAGGGCCGCAATTTCATTCGCTGCGCTGGCAGAGCCGGCGTTGAAGCCGAACCAGCCCACGTAGAGGATAGCGGTGCCAGTGAACACCATCGGCAGGTTATGCGGTTTGAACGCTTCTTTGCCGAAGCCCACGCGTTTGCCCATCATATAGGCGCCGACCAGCCCGGCGACCGCGGCGTTGATGTGCACAACGGTGCCGCCGGCGAAGTCCAGCGCGCCATGGGTCGCCAGCAGACCGCCGCCCCAAACCATATGCGCAATCGGCACGTAGGAGAGTGTCATCCACACCACCACGAAGATCAGTACCGCGGAGAAACGAATACGTTCCGCCAGCGCCCCGACAATCAGCCCGACGGTGATGCAGGCGAACGAGCCCTGGAAGGCCACGTGGATATACTGATAGAAGGTGCCCATCAGCGCTTTCAGCTCAATATTTTTCAGCATCACCCAGTCAAAGCTGCCGAAGAAGCTGCCGCCGGTGCCGAAGGCCAGGGTATAGCCATAAATCACCCACAATACGCAGACCAGGCCAAAGGTGACAATCACCTGAGTCAGCATGGACAGAACGTTCTTACCGCGGATCAGGCCGCCGTAAAACAGCGCAATCCCCGGGATAGTCATAAACAGAACCAGCGCGGTGCAAATCATCATAAACGCGTTATCGGCTTTGTCCGCCACCGCAGGCGCGGCCATCGCCAGCCCCGGCAGAAGGGCTAATGCCCCCAGACCCGATTTCATTGTTGCCATTTTCATTGTTTCGTTCCCCATCACTGTGTGGTCTGGAAATTACAGTGCCGCTTCGTCAGCTTCGCCGGTACGGATGCGAATGACGCGCTGCAATTCAGCGACGAAAATTTTGCCGTCGCCAATTTTTCCGGTGTAAGCCGCTTTGCTGATGACATCGATGACTTCATCCAGCTGATCGTCGGCAATCGCCACATCAATCTTCACTTTTGGCAGAAAGTTGACGCTATACTCGGCGCCGCGGTAGAGCTCCGCGTGACCTTTCTGACGGCCAAATCCTTTGACTTCAGTGACCGTCAGGCCCTGAATGCCGATGGAAGACAAAGCTTCACGCACGTCTTCCAATTTGAATGGTTTGATTACCACGGTAACCAGCTTCATAAGTCCCCTCCAGTCAGTATTCGGTAATGGCCGCAGCTAACACGATGGATATAAAGCAAGGGCTATGCCAGAAATGAAAAAAGGCCGCAAAGCGGCCCTTTGATGGCAAAAAACAGGGGACAGGTCAGGCAATATCCTGCGCAACGGCGCCTGGCGCGCAAAAATGCACCACAACGGTGCATTTGATGTAACGTTTTTGCACCATCGCAGGCCGCCCAGCGTTCCCTGCCTGCTGGTGGTGCATCAGGCGCTGAGCGACTCCTCTCTGGCGCTGGCCGCCAGCTCTTCGCCGGCCAGCTGCAGCTGATACATCTGCCAGTAGCGGCCTTTCGCCGCCAGCAGCTGCTGATGGGTGCCCCGCTCGACAGCCTGACCTCGATGCAGAACCAGGATGGTATCGGCCTCCACAATGGTCGACAGCCGATGGGCAATAACCACGAGGGTGGTATGCTGGCGGACCTTCGCCAGCGCCTGCTGGATCGCCTGCTCGGTACCGGAGTCGATGTTTGCCGTCGCCTCATCCAAAATCAGTACCTGCGGGGCGTCCACCAGCACGCGAGCCAGCGCCAGCAGCTGCTTCTGCCCGACGGAGAGATTATTGCCCTGCTCGCCCAGTTGGGTGTACAGCCCATCGCTCATGCTGCGCGCCACCGCCGCCAGCTGCACCGCCTCCAGCGCTTCCCAAACCTGCGCCTCACTGATGTCCCGGCCCAGCGCGACGTTGGCGTAGAAGGTATCCGCCAGCACTACGGGATCCTGTTGCACCATCGCGATGCCCCGACGCAACGCGCTGTGGCTGAGGGATGCGAGCGGTCGACCATCGATGCGGATCTCGCCGTGGGTTAACGGGTAATAGCCCATCATCAGACTGGCGAGGGTACTCTTTCCGCTGCCGGTATGTCCGACCAGCGCCACGAAGCTGCGGGAGGGAATATCCAGCGTGATATCCTGGAGAACCAGACGGTCCCCCCGGTAAGCAAAGGAGAGATGGTCAATTTCCACCCGACCGCTGCTCAGCGGCGCGTCATCCGTACCCCACGCCTGGCGCGGGCGATCCATCAGCTCGAAAACGCGCTCGCCGGCGACCACCGCCTGCTGCAGCATCGACTGCTGGGTGGTCAGCTCGATAAGCGGCTCGTTAAGGCGTCCAAGATAGCTGATAAACGCGTACAGGACCCCAACCTCGATCGTGCCCACCGCGCTAAAGCCGAACAGCATCAGCAGCCCGCACAGCACCAGCGAGGAAAAAAGGCTCAGCAGCGGGCGCAGCAGAAAACCGTCCAGGCGCAGCGTCTGCATCCGCGCCAGATAGTGGGCATAGCTGGCCTCGCGCATCCGTTCGCCAAAGCGCGCCTGCTGGCGGAACTGCTGGATGACGCCCATGCCGTTGATCACTTCGTTGAAGCCATCGTTGATGTCGGCAAGCCAGGCGCGCACCCGCCGCACGATCGGCGTGCTATAGCGCTGATAGATAATCATCACGATCAGCACCGCCGGGAAAATCGCGATCGCCACCAGCGCCATCCGCCAGTCGAGGCTAAACATCGCCACCAGCATCGCGCCGATCAGCGCGGCGCTGCGCAGTACCGTAGCCACCACCGTCACGTACAGATCGCGAATGACTTCCGTATCGTTGGTTACCCGTGAGATAAGCTGCCCAACCGGCTGGGTATCAAACTCGCTGAGCGGCTGATGCAGGGCGGCATCCATCACGTCGCTGCGCAACTGCTGGACGACGCCGACCGCGGCGCGGTTAAACAGCAGCGACTGGTTATAGTGCAGGAGCGCCGCCAGCAGCTGCAGGCCGATATAGGCTACCGCCAGGCCGGCCACCAGCTTCAGCGGCAGCGTATGTTTCGCCACCATGTTGTCGATGAAATAGCTGATAAGCAGCGGGCCGCTCACTTCCGCCGCCGCCGCAATCCACATCATCGCCACCGCGATGGCCAACGGCTTGCGCCACGGTGAACCATAGGCCAGCAGGCGTTTAAGCGTCGGCCAGAGTTCGGTAAAGCTACGCATCCAGGGCCTCCTCTTGCGTCTGCGGAACCTCGTCGAGCGCGGCCTCCAGCTGCTGATATCGATACATGTCGCGGTACCAGCCGGGCTGCACGGCCAGCGCCTCGTGGCGGCCGCGCTGGGCAATATGCCCATGCTGCAGTACCAAAATTTCACTGGCCTCGGTGAGCGCCGACAGGCGGTGGGCGCTGATAATGACCGTCCGCCCCTCCCCCCACTGGCGCAGATTATGCAGGATCTGGTGCTCGGTGCGGCCATCCACCGCCGATAAGGCATCGTCGAGGATCAAAATTTCGGCCTCCAGCAGCAGGGCGCGAGCAATCGAGATGCGCTGTTTCTGACCGCCGGAGAGCATCACGCCGCGCTCGCCCACTTCGGTCTCGTAGCCCTGAGGCAGACGCAGAATGTCGTCATGCACGCTGGCCAGTTGTGCAACCCGCTCAATCTGCGCCTGCGTCGCGTCCGGTTTTCCCAGCGCGATATTATTGGCGACGGTATCGGAGAATAAAAATGGCGTCTGATTGACCACCGCCAACCGGGCGCGCCAGCTGTCGAGCTGCAGAATCGGCAGCGGCAGATCGTGAAAGCGGATCTCGCCGTGAGTGACGTCAAAATGGCGCTGCAGCAGCGCCAGAATGGTGCTTTTGCCGGCGCCCGTCGGCCCGCAGATGCCCAGCATTTGCCCCGGCTGGAGAGTAAAATTTACCTGCTCCAGCGAAGGTTTGCTCGCCTGCGGATAGATGAAATCGCGAATAGCAACCTGCAGGACGCCACGGCCTGCCGGCACCGCCTCGGTCCCGTCATCCACCGCCGGCGCCTCTTCAAGCATCGTGCGGATACGACCATAGGCCGCGCTACCGCGCTCCACGATGTTAAACATCCACGCCAGCGCCAGCATCGGCCAGATCATCAGGCCAAGATACATCACGAAGCTGGTCAGCTGGCCCAGGGTCAGGCTGCCGTGGATCACCATCCAGCTGCCGCCGCCGATGGCCAGCAGGTTAGCGGCCCCGATGGCGATATAGATGGTGGGGTCGAAGCGGGCGTCAATGCGCGCCACGCGCATGTTTTTCGCGCCGGTATCGGCAGCATCGGCAGCAAACTGCGCCGACTGGCGATCCTCCAGCCCAAACGCCTTAATCATGCGGATGCTGGTCAGGCTCTCCTGCGTGCGATCGTTGAGGCTGGAAAAGGCCGCCTGAGCAACGCGAAAACGTTCGTGAAGCGCATCGCCGTTGCGTTTGATCGCCAGGGCCATCAGCGGCATCGGCAGCAGCGCCAGCAGAGTAAGCTGCCAGCTAATCTGCGTCGACATTACAATCAATACCGCACAGCCCATCACCAGGGAATCCACGAGGGTTAATACTCCTTCGCCAGCGGCAAACACCACCCGGTCCACGTCATTGGTGGCGCGGGCGATAAGATCCCCGGTGCGATGGCGCAAATAGAACGCCGGATGCTGGCGGCTCAGTTGCCGGTAAAAATCTTCCCGCAGCTCAACCGCCAACTGGTAAGAAGCGCCGAACAACAGCACGCGCCAGACATAGCGCAGCAGGTAGACCATCACCGCGATCAGCACCAGCGCGCCGATCCACATCCACACCTTCTCCGCGGTGTAATGCTGTTGCGTCACGCCGTCGACCACAATGCCCACCACCTTCGGTGGAATAAGCTGCAGGACGGCAATAATGACCAGCAGGGCAATTGCGCCAAGATAGCGGCGCCACTCCCGGCGGAAGTACCAGCTGAGTTGAGCAAATAATCGCAAGCAATAAAATCCTGATTTTGTAATGGGTTACGGCGCAATACCGTTATTCGACAGGCAAGGCGGTGGTATATTTTATCTGTTCCATGGCAAAACTCGAAGTGACATCCGACAGACCAGGCACACTGTTCACTAAACGTTTATAAAAGTCGTCATAGCGTTTCATATCAGCCACCTGCACCCGTAGCAGGTAGTCATACTCCCCCGCCATCCGCCAGAAGCCGAGCACTTCCGCCATCTGCGTCACTTCGCTCACGAACTGACAGTACCAGTCGCTGCTGTGATGCTGGGTCTTGATCAGGACGAACGCCGTCAGCCCCAGCCCCACCTTTTCCGCGTCCAACAGGGCGACGCGCCCGCGGAGAATACCCTCATCTTCGAGCCGTTTCAGGCGTTTCCAGCAGGGCGTGGTGGTCAGATTAACGGCATCGGCCAGCGCCTGCAAAGAGAGGGTGCAATCTTCCTGCAGTAGCGCCAGCAGCTTACGGTCAATTTTATCTAGCATTGGGCATCCTCAGAGAAAATTTTGCTCTCATAATGGTAATCCACAGGTTAAATGGCAACAATTTTTCCTGCGCTTTCCGCTAAGCTAGGCACAAAATGACAAACAGGAAATCACGATGAATAGCGCCTGGGTTAAACATGCCATTAGCGAAATCAACGCTGACTATCAGCGCTCCGCCGACACGCACCTGATCCGTCTGCCGCTGCCCGCTTTTCCGGGCATCCACCTGTATCTGAAAGATGAAAGCACCCACCCCACCGGCAGCCTGAAGCATCGCCTGGCGCGGTCGCTGTTTCTCTATGGCTTGTGCAACGGCTGGATCAAAGAAGGCACGCCAATTATAGAGTCCTCCTCAGGGTCAACCGCCGTTTCGGAGGCCTATTTCGCCCGCCTGCTGGGGCTGCCGTTTATCGCTGTGATGCCCTCCTGCACCGCCAGACGCAAAATCGAACAGATCGAGTTCTACGGCGGACGCTGCCATTTTGTGCAGAGCGCCGGCGAAATCTACGCGGCTTCCGAAACGCTGGCCCGCGAGCTGAACGGCCATTATATGGATCAGTTTACCTTCGCCGAGCGGGCCACCGACTGGCGCGGCAACAACAATATCGCCGACAGTATTTTCCGCCAGATGAGCCATGAGCCGCACCCGCAGCCGTCATGGATCGTCATGAGCGCCGGCACCGGCGGCACCTCAGCAACCATTGGCCGCTATATTCGCAGCCAGGGCTACGAGACGCAGCTGATGGTCGTTGATCCGCAGAATTCGGTGTTCCTCGATTACTGGCAGACCCGCGACGCCAGCCTGCGCAGCCCGGTCGGCAGCAAAATTGAAGGCATAGGACGGCCGCGCGTCGAGCCGTCGTTTATTCCCGACGTTGTCGATGAGATGCTGCGCGTGCCGGATGCGGCGAGCGTAGCCACCGCCCTGTGGCTGGAAACGCAGCTTGGGCGCAAGGTCGGCGCCTCGACCGGCACCAATATGTGGGGCGTATTGCAGCTGGCCGCGCGGATGCGCGAAGAAGGTCGCACCGGCTCGATAGTGACACTCCTGTGCGACAGCGGTGAGCGTTACCTGGAAAGCTATTACAACCCGCAGTGGGTGGCGGACAATATCGGCGATATTGCGCCCTGGCAGGCGGAGATCGCCGGTCTGGTCGAAAGGCGATAAAAAAAGCCAGATAGAAGCCTATCTGGCTTGCTGGAAGGGTCTCTCTATTCGGGGGAATAAGGAAGATCAGGATTATCCAGCCAATGAGTTAAAAAATGGGAGACTGCCTGATTCCGGCAGTCGCCAATTACCGGCAGATGCGGCAGCTCGGCTTTCAGCTGCGGCATCGCGTTGCCCATGATGAACCCCCGCCCAACGCTGCCCAGCATCTCGCGGTCGTTCATCGCATCGCCGAAGGCCATGCACTCCTGCAGGGTGAAGCCTAAATGCTGGCTGAGCACCGCCAGCGCCGCGCCTTTATTGCAGCCAACCGGCAGCACCTCCAGACAGTCCATTGCCGAGAAGCAGAGAAATGCGCGATCGCCCAGCGTCTCATTCAGCTGGATCCGCAGACGGCGCAAATCGTCATGATCGCCGCAGAAACAGATCTTGGTGACATGCTGCGCCGACATGCGCTTCAGATCGCACAGTTGATAGTGAAAGCCGCTGAATACATGCGCTTGCAACAATTCAGGCCTTGCCTGGCCGGTGAACCAGCCGCCATCGTTAAAGACGTGCATGCTGGCCTGGGTATCCCATTTGCCGTGCAGCACCGCTTCCGCCGCTTCGGGAGCGAGATCCTGGCGATAAAGCTCCTCCCCTTCCAGCGAATGGATGCGCGTCCCGTTGCCGGTGATCAGAAATGCATCAAGGGAAAATTCGCCAATCACATGGTGCATCTCCAGCACATGGCGGCCGGTGGCGAAGGTCAAGGTGATATCGCGCTCACGCAGCCGTTTCAGCGCGGAAAGCGTCTTTTCTCCAAGACGATGGTCCGGCATCAGCAGGGTGCCGTCCATATCAAATGCCGCCAGTTTTGCCATGGTATATTCCCCGATGTGTGATGGGCTTCGCTTGTGTTGCAGTATCACCTGGGATATACGGAAGTAATAGTGAATAGATATTATTAATTGTTCCGGGTTTACAGCGGCCCGGTGGACGACGGCCCCCATGCGACTCTTACACCGTTTAAATCAATACCAGCGCCTATGGCAACCCTCAGCCGGGGCGCCGCAGCAGGTCACCGTCGGCGAACTGGCGGAGCGCTGTTTTTGCAGCGAGCGCCACGTCCGTACTCTGCTGCGTCAGGCGCAGGAGGCCGGGTGGCTAAGCTGGCAGGCCAGCTCCGGGCGCGGCAAACGCGGACAGCTCTCATTTCACAAAACCCCGGAAAGTCTGCGCAACGAGATGATGGAGCAGGCGCTGAACAACGGTCAGCAACAAACCGCGCTGGAGCTGGCGCAGCTTGCCCCGGTGGAGCTGAAAGCCCTGCTCCATCCCTTCCTCGGCGGTCAGTGGCAAAACAATACCCCCACGCTGCGTATTCCTTACTATCGCCCGCTGGAGCCGCTGCGTCCCGGCTTTCTCCCCGGCCGCGCCGAGCAGCATCTGGCCGGACAAATCTATGCCGGGCTGACGCGCTTCGACGAAGGCGACAATATGCCGATCGGCGATCTGGCGCACCACTGGCAGGTCTCCCCGGACGGCCTGCGCTGGCATTTTTATATCCGCTCCACGCTGTGCTGGCACAATGGCGATACGGTGGAAACCGCGCAGTTGCGACAGCGGTTACTGCTGCTGCTTGAGCTGCCCGCCTTGCGGACCCTCTTCGCCAGCATCAGCCGTATCGATGTCACCCATGCCCAGTGTTTAACAATAACCCTGCATCGCCCTGACTACTGGCTGCCGTTCCGCCTCGCCAGCTACTGCAGCGTGCTGGCGCATCCCGACGATCCGGCCATTGGCTGCGGACCGTTCCGCCTGAAGCGGTTTAGTCCGGAACTCGTCCGCCTGGAAAACCATCCCCGCTACCACCTGCAGCATCCGCTGATCCAGGCGGTGGAGTACTGGATCACTCCTCAGCTCTTTGACCGCGATCTCGGCACCAGCTGCCGCCATCCGGTGCAGATCACCATCGGCGATCGCGAAGAGCTGCATAATCTGCGTCAGGTCAGCAACCGTATCAGCCTTGGCTTCTGCTATTTGACCCTGCGCCACAGCCCTCGGCTTAGCAAAGCGCAGGCCCAGCGGCTGGTGTCGATAATCCATCACTCGTCGCTACTGGATACGCTGCCGCTGGAGGAGGAGCTGATTACGCCAAGCCATGAGGTGCTGCCGGGATGGTCCATCCCGCAGGGACCGGCAAACAACGCGGTACCGCTGCCGGCCAGGCTCACCCTGCTCTATCATCTGCCGGTCGAGCTACATGCGATGGCCGAACAGCTGAGGCAACGTCTGGCTCTGCTGGGCTGCGAGCTGACGCTCCTGTTCCACGACGCTAAAAACTGGGAAGGCTGCCAGCATCTGGGGCAGGCCGACCTGATGATGGGCGACCGTCTGATCGGCGAAGCGCCGGAGTACGCCCTGGAACAGTGGCTGCGCTGCGATATGCTGTGGCCTAATTTGCTGACCGGGGCGCAATATGCTCATCTGCAGGCGACATTAGACGCGGTGCAGTCTCAGCCCGACGCTCGCAGCCGCAACGATGCGCTGCGCAACGTATTTAACAGCCTGATGGAAGACGCCATCATGACGCCGCTGTTCAAGTATAACTATCGGATCAGCGCGCCACCGGGGGTCAATGGTCTGCGCCTCAACGCCCGGGGCTGGTTCGACTTCGCCAGCGCCTGGCTGCCGGCCTCGTCGACGTGAGAGAGCTGGTGATGGAGGGCGTCTGGCGCTACCATATCGCCTTTATTCATTTAGTCAGGAATTGCCATGAAACGCGCCGTAGTTGTCTTCAGCGGAGGACAAGATTCAACCACCTGTCTGGTGCAGGCTCTGCAACAGTATGATGAAGTGCATTGCGTCACTTTTGATTATGGCCAACGCCACCGCGCGGAAATCGACGTTGCGCGCGAACTCGCCCTGAAACTGGGCGCCGTCGCGCATAAAGTGCTGGACGTCACTCTGCTCAACGAACTGGCAGTCAGCAGCCTGACCCGCGATAACATTCCGGTACCGGACTATCAGCCTGATGCCGAGGGTATTCCCAACACCTTTGTCCCCGGGCGTAATATTCTGTTTTTAACCCTGACGGCAATCTACGCCTATCAGGTAAAAGCCGAAGCCATCATCACCGGCGTGTGCGAGACCGACTTCTCCGGCTACCCGGACTGCCGCGATGAGTTTGTCAAAGCGCTGCACCACGCCGTCAGCCTGGGGATGGCGAAAGACATTCGCTTTGAGACGCCGCTGATGTGGCTGAATAAAGCCGAGACCTGGGCGCTCGCCGACTACTGGGGTCAGCTGGATCTGGTGCGCCGGGAAACCCTCACCTGCTACAACGGCATTAAGGGCGATGGCTGCGGCCAGTGCGCCGCCTGTAACCTGCGCGCAAACGGACGCAACCAGTATCTGGCGGACAAGGTCGGGGTAATGGCGGTTATGCAGCAAAAAACCGGACTGGCGCAGGCATAATCTCCGGGGATCGATTTACCGGAGCTTTGACTCAAATTCCCCGGTGGCGCGATGCTTACCGGGGCTACGGGTTCATCACCTGCCGTGGGCCCGCCACTCGCACGACGGTTGTCAGCGCAGGTTCATCTGGTCAAGTTTCGCACGCAATTCCCCTTCCAGCGGCAGCGCCTTCTGGGTTTTCAAATCGATACAAACGAAGGTAATCAGCGCATCGGCCACTACTTCGCCATTGGGGTTGAGGGTGACCACCTGGCTTAGGGTGCCGCTTTTGCCGTTGAGTTGCTCCAGTTTGCTGCTCACCGTCAGCACATCGCCCAGTACCGCCGGACGACGATAGTTAATATTGATATTCACCACCACGAAGGCGATGTTTTTCTCCATCATCCACTGAAACGCGGGGCTATTTTCCAGGCCATCCCAGCGGGCTTCCTCGAGGAACTCCAGGTAGCGAGCGTTGTTCACATGCTGGTAGACGTCCAGATGATAGCCGCGAACTTTAATTTGTGTCTGCATAGCACTAATGCCTTTCTGTTATTGTTGTTTATGAGGTAAGAGGTCACACCACTTGATGCAACCTCTTTATCCTGGCAAAAAATCACCGCTGTGCAAGGTCTGGCATAAAATTTACAGCGTCAGATGGGCTAAATTGCGCTCCACCAACGCGCTCCCCATTCCCGGGACCTGCTTCAGATCATCGAGGGTTTTGAACGGCCCGTACTCTTCGCGGTAGCTGACAATAGCCTGGGCTTTTTTCAATCCTACGCCATTCAACGCCTGCGCCAGCTGTTCGGCGCTGGCGCGGTTAATGCTGACCTTTGTCGCCCCGATGTCAGACTCGCCGGGCACCGCTTCCGCCTTCGCCGAAGAGGAAGCCTGCACATTTTCTTTATTCACCGCCGCTTTGCCGCTGGCGGGTGCCGCCAGCGCCCCCTGTACCCCTACCGCAAAAACCAGAACGCCCGCGGCCATCAGTGCTTTTATTCCATATTTCATGCTGATATCTCCTTGTGTGTAGACAGCAAGGTCACGATAGCGTCAGTGCGGATGGTCGACAAAAGGCAAATCACAGAAATGGAAAGGGCCGCGAAAGCGGCCCTTGAGGATTACATCGTGTTGCTCATTTTTGCGAGACGACGCGAAATTACTGCTGCTGGTCGATGCTGTCGCCGAGCTTAATTTTCGCCGCCTTGCGCAGGTTGCTCATCAGCGCTTCGAAAGCGATTTGGGCATTGTTCTGGGTGATCCCCTGAACCATGGCCTTCTTCTGCTCTTCCGGCATGCTGCCGGCTTTCACCTCATCCAGCGCTACCAGCACCACATCGCCTTGCATATTGCTGCCCACGCCGTAGACCGGTTTACCCTGCTGCGGCAGCGGCAGGGTAAATGCCAGCTGGCTCAGCGGATCCTGGCCGGTACGAGAAAGCGTCTGCGGCGCGCCAAAGCTCAGGCCAGCCGCCTTCATCGCTTCATCGCCTTTGCCGTCTTTCAGCGCCGCCAGCAGCTTGTCGGCCTCCAGTTTCGCCTGCTGTTCCGCTTTATTGTGCTTAACGATATCGCTAACCTGTGCCTTCACTTCGGCCAGCGGCTTCACCGCCTCGGCTTTGTGTTCGCTAATGCGCAGAACAAAAGCGCGATCGCCGTCAACGGTAATGATATCGGAGTTGCTGCCCGGCGCGCCGTTCTCACCCACCAGACCGCCGTTGAAAATAGCGTCAGCGACCGGTTTAAAGTTCAGCTCCTCCGGCAGGTTATCGCGGCCAAACCAGCCGGTTTCTACGACCTTCAGCCCGGCGACCTGCGCTGCGCTCGCCAGCGATTCATTATCGTTGCTGGCCGCATCGCTCACCTTCTGCTGCAGCGCGTAGTAAGCATCCAACGCTTTTTCCTGCTTCACTTTCGCCGCAATGTCATTACGCACGTCAGCCAGCGGCTTCACCTGCGCCGGCTGGACGTCGTCCAGACGAGCTACCAGGAAGCCAACCGAGGATTTGATCACGCCAGACAGCTGGCCTTTCTCTTTCAGCCCGGCATCTTTCAGCTCAGGCACGGTAGAGGCATCTTCCATCCACCCCATATCGCCACCGTTGCGGGCAGAGATAATATCGGTCGATTTTTCTTTCGCCAGCGTGGCGAAGTCCGCTCCTTTTTGCAGCTCGGCCAGTACCGCTTTCGCATCGGCTTCAGTTTTGGTCTGAATCACGCTGTAGCGGTTGCGCTGCGGCTGAGTGAACTGATCCTTGTGCTGGTCGTACCATGACTGAATCTCTTCGTCAGAGGCGCTCTCCTGCATGCTGGCGGCATCCATTTTGATGTAGCTGACGCGGAACTGCTCCGGCGCCATAAAACGGGCCTGATTCTGCTGCCAGAAGGCGTTGATTTCCTCATCGCTGGCGGTCTGTTTTGCCGCCAGGGCATTTACGTTGATGGTCGCTTCGCGGACCACCCGCTGTTGAGATACCAGCGCCGCCAGCTGATCGGACTCGCCCGGCAGCATGAAGTCGGTACCCGCAATGGCGTTAATCAGCTGCTGCGTGGTCAGCTGGTTACGCAGCGCCTGGGCGTACTGATCGGTGGTCATCCCCATCTGGGCGACAATACCACTGAAACGCTGGTTGTCGAACTTACCGTTCGTCTGGAACGCCTGGGTCTGGAAGATCGCCTGCTTCACCTGCTCATCGCTGATGCTGAGGCCCAGCTCGCGGGCATACTGATCCAGAAGCGACTCATCGATCAGGCGGTTCAGCACCTGCTGGCGCATGGTTTTCATGTAGTTTTCGTTCGCCGCCAGCTCGGAGAATTGATCGCCAAGCTGCTGCTGCATACGGTTACGTTCGCTGGCGACGGCGTTTTCAAACTGCCCACGGCCAATCTCCTGGCCATTCACTTTTGCGGCATAGTTTTTGCCACCGCCAATCAGGTAACCACTCACCCCGGTCAAAATGAACGAGACGATAATGATACCGAAAATAATCTTGAGCACGACGCTGTTGGCGGCCGTGCGTAGGTTGTCCATCATGGTGTAACAACGCTCCGCTGTAGATGACTTTAGCTCGCGCAGCATAGCACGTGATGGCCGCCGCGCGTGAGGACGTATTTTGACAAGAAAACAGGGTGATTGTCAGCCCACAAGTGGCGATAAACACACATAAAGTGGTCTGAAAAGGCAATAAAAAAGGCACATCTCACGATGCGCCCTTGTACTTCGTCACATTCCCTGATGGGAAAGCCGATCAGTTCACCGCGTCTTTCAGCGCTTTACCAGCACGGAAGCCCGGCACTTTTGCGGCAGCGATAGTAATTTCTTTACCTGTTTGCGGGTTGCGACCAGTACGGGCGGCACGTTCTTTAACAGCAAAGGTACCAAAACCTACCAGCGCAACGTCATCCCCAGCCTGCAGAGATTCAGTAACAGAAGCGATTAAAGCATCTAACGCACGTCCAGCTGCAGCTTTAGAAATGTCCGCACCCGCAGCAATTTTGTCAATCAGTTGAGATTTATTCACTGTTCTCTTCCTCTCTTTATAATTTATATCGCACCTGAGTCCTTCATAGTGCGACCGCGCAGCAGTTATATCAGGACTGTCATGCCCTTACAACAGCAGTTGTCGATGACCCCCCTGCCAGCGATCTAAGTTAGCTACACAAAAAAAGGCTGGCAAGTCCGAAATGACTTACCAGCCCTATTTTTATTAGCGCAATTTGCGCAGAATCACTATTTCGCGGTCACAACCTGCATGCCGAACGGTTCGTTCTGCAGCGCAAGTGTCAGAACTTCCTCGATTCGTTTCACCGGATGGATATCCAAATCGGCGATAACGTTATCCGGAATTTCTTCAAGGTCGCGTTTGTTCTCATCAGGAATCAGAACAGTCTTAATGCCGCCGCGATGCGCCGCCAGCAGTTTTTCCTTCAGACCGCCGATCGGCAGCACCTGACCACGCAGAGTGATTTCACCGGTCATCGCCACATCAGCGCGTACCGGGTTACCGGTCAGGCAGGATACCAGCGCCGTGCACATGGCAATACCCGCGCTCGGACCATCCTTAGGCGTCGCCCCTTCCGGCACGTGCACGTGAATGTCACGCTTCTCGTAGAAGTCGGCGTTAATGCCCAGCTTGTCAGCCCGCGAACGTACCACCGTCAGCGCAGCCTGAATCGACTCCTGCATCACCTCGCCCAGCGAGCCGGTGTAGGTCAGCTTGCCTTTGCCCGGCACGCAGGCGGTTTCGATGGTCAGCAGATCGCCGCCCACTTCCGTCCACGCCAGACCGGTCACCTGACCGACGCGGTTCTCACTATCGGCGCGGCCATAGTCGAAGCGCTGTACGCCGAGATAATCATGCAGATTCTCACCGTTAATTTCGATGTGTTTCAGCGATTTATCCAGCAGCAGTTGCTTAACGGCCTTGCGGCACAGCTTGGAGATTTCACGCTCCAGGCTACGTACCCCCGCTTCCCGCGTGTAGTAACGAATAATGCCGATAATGGCGCTATCGTCGACGGTCAACTCGCCTTTCTTCAGCGCGTTACGTTCGATCTGCTTCGGCAGCAGATGACGTTTGGCGATGTTCAGTTTTTCATCTTCGGTATAGCCGGAGAGACGAATCACTTCCATACGGTCCAGCAGCGGCGCCGGAATGTTCATGGAGTTGGAAGTCGCCACGAACATCACGTCGCTGAGATCGTAATCCACTTCCAGATAGTGGTCGTTAAAGGCCACGTTCTGTTCCGGATCCAGCACCTCAAGCAACGCGGAAGCCGGGTCGCCGCGCATGTCGGAAGACATTTTGTCGATCTCGTCCAACAGGAACAGCGGGTTTTTGACCCCCACTTTCGCCATTTTCTGGATCAGTTTGCCCGGCATCGAGCCAATGTAGGTCCGACGATGACCGCGGATTTCCGCTTCATCGCGCACGCCGCCAAGCGCCATACGAACGTATTTCCGTCCGGTCGCTTTGGCGATGGATTGACCCAGCGAGGTTTTACCTACCCCCGGCGGTCCCACCAGAC
This sequence comes from Klebsiella sp. KPN54798, assembly GCF_021184225.1. Classification (NCBI taxonomy): domain Bacteria; kingdom Pseudomonadati; phylum Pseudomonadota; class Gammaproteobacteria; order Enterobacterales; family Enterobacteriaceae; genus Klebsiella; species Klebsiella sp. KPN54798. The sequence continues at coordinate 4,151,637 of NZ_CP089234.1, forward strand.
AAAGGATTGGCCCCTTGATTTTGTTCACCCGGCTCTGCACCGCGAGATATTCAAGGATGCGATCCTTCACGCGCTCCAGGCCATAGTGATCGGTATCGAGGATCTCCTGGGCCTGACGCAGGTCTTTTTTGACCTTACTGCGCGCATTCCACGGCACCTGCACCATCCAGTCGATGTAGCCACGCACGACGGTCGCTTCCGCTGACATCGGCGACATCATCTTCAGCTTCTGCAGTTCCGCTTCGGTTTTTTCTTTCGCCTCTTTCGGCATTTTCGCCGCGTCGATCTTACGCTTCAGCGCTTCGTTTTCGTCCGGGGCGTCGTCCATCTCGCCGAGTTCTTTCTGAATCGCTTTCATTTGCTCGTTCAGATAGTACTCGCGCTGAGATTTCTCCATCTGCTTTTTGACGCGGTTGCGAATGCGCTTCTCAACCTGCAGCAGATCGATTTCCGATTCCATCATCGCCATCAGATATTCCAGACGTTCGTTAACGTCGGACATCTCAAGCACAGACTGCTTGTCAGCCAGCTTCAGCGGCATGTGCGCCGCGATGGTATCCGCCAGGCGCGCCGGATCGTCGATGCTGTTCAGCGACGTCAGCACTTCCGGTGGGATCTTCTTGTTCAGCTTGATATAGCCTTCAAACTGGCTGATAGCGGTGCGAACCAGCACTTCCTGCTCGCGTTCGTCAATCGCCGGCGAGTCGAGATACTCCGCTTTCGCCGAGAAATGCTCGCCATTATCAGACAGCGCAGAAATGCGAGCACGCTGCAGCCCTTCGACCAGCACCTTCACGGTGCCGTCCGGCAGCTTCAGCATCTGCAAAATAGACGCCACGGTTCCAACGGTGAAAAGATCGTTTACACCCGGCTCATCCGTCGACGCTTCTTTCTGCGCAACCAGCATGATTTTTTTATCATGGTCCATGGCCGCTTCGAGGCAACGGATAGATTTTTCCCGCCCTACGAACAGGGGTATGACCATGTGCGGATAAACCACCACATCGCGCAATGGCAATACGGGGATTTCAATGCGTTCAGAACGCTCAGGATTCATAGAGCTCTCTCTTAGTTTAAAGTCCGCCAGGTAGCCGACGACGCCACACTCCACTGCATCGTCGTTAATATGTAATCCAGTATATGGGGATGTATTCCACACATTCAACGGCGGGAATGCAGGAAAAATAAAAGGGGAGATAAAATCCCCCCTTTTTGTTAACTGCTTGAGTGAAATGGTTAATTATTCACCAGATGCCTGCTGAGCTTCCGGTTTGCCGTAGATCAGCAGCGGTTTGCTCTGACCGGCGATAACCGACTCATCAATGACCACTTTTTCGACATCTTCCATCGAAGGCAGGTCATACATGGTATCCAGCAGCGCCGCTTCCACAATTGAGCGCAGGCCACGGGCGCCGGTTTTACGCGCCATCGCTTTCTTGGCGATAGCGTCCAGCGCTTCGTCGCGGAATTCGAGCTCTGCGCCTTCAAGGCTAAACAGCGCCTGATACTGCTTGGTCAGGGCGTTTTTCGGCTCTTTCAGGATCTGGATCAGGGCTTCTTCGCTCAGCTCGTTCAGGGTAGCCACTACCGGCAGACGGCCGATGAACTCCGGGATCAGACCAAACTTGATCAGATCTTCCGGCTCGACCTGAGCCAGCAGTTCCCCTTCGCTCGCTTTGTCGGACTTCGCTTTTACCGTCGCGCCAAAACCAATGCCGGAGCCGGTTTCCACACGGTGGGAAATCACTTTGTCCAGGCCAGCGAACGCGCCGCCGCAGATAAACAGGATCTTGGAGGTATCAACCTGCAGGAACTCCTGCTGCGGATGTTTACGCCCGCCCTGCGGCGGAACGGCGGCAACGGTCCCTTCGATAAGCTTCAGCAGCGCCTGCTGCACGCCTTCGCCTGAGACGTCGCGCGTAATCGACGGGTTATCGGATTTACGCGAAATTTTGTCGATTTCGTCGATATAAACGATGCCGCGCTGCGCTTTCTGCACGTCGTAATCGCACTTCTGCAGTAGTTTCTGAATGATATTTTCGACGTCCTCACCCACATAACCGGCTTCGGTCAGGGTAGTGGCGTCCGCCATGGTAAACGGCACATCCAGCAGGCGCGCCAGCGTTTCCGCCAGCAGCGTTTTACCGGAACCGGTCGGCCCGATCAGCAGGATGTTGCTTTTACCCAGCTCTACGCCATTGCTGGTATCGCCATTGCGCAGACGCTTGTAGTGGTTGTATACCGCGACCGCCAACACCTTCTTCGCCTGTTCCTGACCGATGACGTAGTCATCAAGGTGGTGGCGAATCTCGTGCGGCGTCGGCAGCGCGCTGCGCTCGCGGTGCGGCGCCACTTCTTTAATCTCTTCGCGAATGATGTCGTTACATAAATCAACGCATTCGTCGCAGATATACACGGATGGCCCGGCGATCAGCTTACGCACTTCATGCTGGCTTTTGCCGCAAAAAGAGCAATACAACAATTTGCCCGATCCATCTTTGCGTTTATCTGTCATGAGTCCAAACCTCTTTTTAAGTTCTTTGTGCCGCACACGACGACGCAAATGCCATTCTCAGGCGCAAGCCGCCATATAGCGTTGTGCCGCCCTTCATTAGTATATACACAAAATCCTTCGCGCTACATCGAGCCGGTAGCGAAGCCACCGGCCGCAAGCCTGCCAGACAAGCGGCCGAATAAAAGCCAACCGCTCGCACAGACGTGGCGAGAAGGATGAAGCGTAAAGCGGCACCCTTGCGCCTTGGGCATCAATTACGATGGGTCAAAATAGAGTCGACCAGCCCGTACTCCACGGCTTCCGCAGCAGACAGGAAGCGGTCACGCTCGGTGTCACGCTCAATCTGCTCAAGAGACTGGCCGGTATGATGCGCCATCAGCTCATTCATGCGTCCTTTCACCTTCAGGATTTCACGGGCGTGGATCTCAATATCCGTCGCCTGTCCCTGATAGCCGCCCAGCGGCTGGTGGATCATCACGCGGGAGTTCGGCAGGCAGAAGCGCTTGCCTTTCGCCCCGGCGGTCAGCAGGAACGCGCCCATAGAAGCGGCCTGCCCCATACAGATGGTGCTGACATCCGGCTTGATGAACTGCATGGTGTCATAAATCGACATCCCGGCGGTGATTACCCCGCCCGGAGAGTTAATGTACAGGTAAATGTCTTTTTCCGGGTTTTCCGCTTCCAGAAACAGCATCTGCGCCACGATCAGGTTTGCCATGTGGTCTTCGACCTGGCCGGTCAGAAAAATGACGCGTTCCTTAAGCAGACGGGAGTAGATATCAAAAGAACGTTCACCGCGTGAGGTCTGTTCAATGACCATCGGCACCAGGGCCATATGGGGTGCAAAGTTGTCTCGTTCGCCACTGTATGACATTTCCGTCTCCTGGAGTAATTTTAAAATACCTGCTGCACTGATTGTAACCTTACGGACGGATTATCAGCCACAGTTTCTATCCGCTGAATGCGTCACCGCCTCTTCAATACGCGTGCGATTGCGGATGCAGTTGCCTCCCCCGGTAATGGGGATGGTGTTGCCATATTTCAAGCATAACAAGCTTTTGCTGTAACGCTATCATGGTTAATGCGTTTTCGCACCGTGCCTGTGGCTATCATTATCTTAAAAAAAAACCCGCCGCCTTTCGGCAACGGGTTTTTGCTCGAACCTTAAACGATAGCGGCGAAATTACGCCTGCTGGTTCATCAGTTCGTTGAAGGAAGTGGCTTTTTCAGACACTTTGGCTTTCGCCAGCACGGCTTCAACAGCCTGCTCTTCCAGCGCCACGTTGCGCATGTTGTCCATCAGCTCTTTGTTCTTGCTGTAGAACTCAACGACTTCAGACGGATCTTCGTACGCAGAAGCCATCTCTTCGATCAGGGCTTTTACGCGCTCTTCGTCAGCTTTCAGCTCGTTGGTGCGGATCACTTCGCCCAGCAGCAGACCAACAACGACGCGACGTTTAGCCTGCTCTTCGAACAGCTCGCGCGGCAGTTCCAGAGCCTGTTTCTCGTTGCCGCCGAAACGCTGAGCAGCCTGACGACGCAGCACGTCGATTTCGCTGTCGATCAGGGCAGCCGGAACGTCGATCTCGTTGGCTTTAACCAGACCTTCGATAGCCTGAGACTTCACGCGGTTACGCACAGCGCCTTTCAGCTCGCGTTCCATATTTTTACGCACTTCAGCGCGCAGGCCAGCGACGGAACCATCTTCCACGCCGAAACGTTTGATGAACTCTTCGGTCAGCTCAGGCAGTTCACGCTCTTCGACTTTCTTCAGGTTGATAACGAACTTAGCCGCTTTACCTTTCAGGTTTTCTGCGTGGTACTCTTCCGGGAAGGTCACGTCGATGGTGAACTCTTCACCCGCTTTGTGGCCTTTGATACCGTCTTCGAAGCCCGGGATCATGCGACCCTGGCCCATCGCCAGTACGAAGTCAGAGGCTTTGCCGCCTTCGAACTCTTCGCCGTCAACAGAACCGGTGAAGTCGATGGTTACGCGATCTTCAGCGTCAACCGCGCCTTCTTTTTCTTTCCAGGTCGCCTGCTGCTTGCGCAGAGTTTCCAGCATGGTATCAACGTCAGCGTCGGTGACTTCAACAACCGGTTTTTCAACTTCGATCGCATCCAGACCCTGCAGTTCAACTTCCGGATACACTTCGAACTCTACCGCGTAGGTGAAGTCTTCGCCCAGTTTGTATTCGCCCGGAACGTAGTTCGGCGCGCCGGCCGGATTGATTTTTTCTTTGATGATCGCGTCAACGAAATGACGGCTCATCAGGTCGCCCAGCACGTCCTGGCGAACGGAAGCGCCATAGCGCTGAGCAACAATATTCATCGGCACTTTGCCTTTACGGAAGCCGTCAATGCGAACTTTTTTCGCTACGTTGACCAGCTCGCTTTTGACAGCATTCTCGATGCTGTCAGCGGCGATAGTAATCGTTACACGGCGCCCAAGGCCCTGAGTGGTTTCAACTGAAACTTGCATCTTGTTACCTCAAAAAAATCACAGTGCTCGGTCAACTCTGGAAGCGCGTGTAGGTGGCTTCGCAGAACCGGGATGCCCTCTTCAAATCAGAAACACATTCCCTGTCGTCAGAATCATCCCGAAGACATTCATATATAAGACGCGGCATTATAGCGGCATCACTTTTGTGAGTCGAGAACGGTTGTCGCCTGGTGCTGCGGCATTTTTCACATTTCCCGCTCAAATTTGCCCGCAAAAGCGCTGACTTTGCGCATTTTCCAGGCAAAACAAAACGGCCCGTAGGCCGTTTTTGCTAAATCTGCAAGCAACATACTGGAAAAGCGCCAGCGGTTGCAAATGGGATTTCTAAGCGATACTCCCTGCGCCGCGGCACGGCGGCGAAGCAAATACCGTATCCTGTAATGCTTCCCATTCTTTAATCGTGTAGGTGTGCAGCGCCAGGGCATGCACCGTATTCGACAGCTCCTCGGTTAGCGTGCCGTAGATCATACGGTGGCGATTGAGGAAACGCTCGCCAGTGAAGCGATCGCTCACTAACACCACTTTAAAATGACTTTCAGAGCCCGCAGGGACGTTGTGACGATAACTTTCATCCACGACTTCGAGATACATCGGGTCGAACGCTGCTCTAAGTTTTGCTTCGATCTGTTCACGTATCATCATGAATTTTCTCCTCCGACAACGCTGAGATGCCGCCACTCCATTTAAATGTTAGCCGCTTTTACCGCTTCCATTAGGAGAAAACAACAAAAAATTAGCATTGTTCTGATATTTTCATTCAAAAGTATCACGTTTACTGGCTCTGGTCGCCAGATCCGTCGGGGAACGAGCCATTAACCGTGGCGGGACGCTCAGAAAACCGCCAGCACGATGGATTTACACGCGTTGCCACTTCCCCTTGCCGTTGGCAATGCTATGATGGCGGTAATTTTCCTTATAACAACACCATGCGTTGAGACCTGAACATGCTTAAGAAGATTCTTTTCCCGTTGGTCGCCATGTTTATGCTGGCAGGATGCGCCACGCCGCCGACCACCATTGAAGTATCGCCGAAAATCACGCTGCCGCAGCAGGATCCAAGCCTGATGGGCGTGACCGTCAGCATCAACGGCGCCGATCAGCGTCCGGACCAGGCGCTGGCGAAAGTGACGCGTGACAATCAGCTGGTCACTCTCACCGCCTCCCGCGATCTGCGCTTCCTGCTGCAGGAAGTGCTGGAGAAACAGATGACGTCTCGCGGCTACATGATTGGCCCGAACGGCGCGGTCGATCTGCAGATCATCGTCAACAAACTCTATGCTGACGTCTCTCAGGGTAACGTGCGCTATAACATCGCCACCAAAGCCGATATCGCCATCATCGCCACCGCGGCAAACGGCACGAAAATGACCAAAAACTACCGCGCCAGCTACTCCGTTGAAGGCGCCTTCCAGGCCTCGAACAAAAACATCGCTGATGCCGTCAACAGCGTCCTGACCGATACCATCGCCGATATGGCGCAGGACACCAGCATCCACGATTTCATCAAGCAAAACGCGCGTTAATGCTATCGCGAACCCGGCCTCCGCCGGGTTCGTGCTTTATGCTATGTCCAGTCATTACTTACGCATTTTTCAGCAGCCGAAATCAGCCATTTTGCTGATCCTTGGCTTCGCCTCCGGTCTGCCGCTGGCTCTCACCTCCGGTACCCTGCAGGCCTGGATGACGGTGGAAAATATCGATCTGAAAACGATCGGTTTTTTCTCGCTCGTCGGCCAGGCCTATGTCTTTAAATTCCTCTGGTCCCCGCTGATGGACCGCTACACGCCGCCGTTTCTTGGGCGTCGTCGCGGTTGGCTGTTGACCACCCAGGTATTACTCCTGCTGGCGATCGCGACGATGGGCTTTCTTGAGCCGGTCACCCAATTACGCTGGATGGCGGCGCTGGCGGTGGTGATCGCCTTCTGCTCGGCGTCGCAGGATATTGTGTTCGACGCCTGGAAAACCGACGTGTTGCCAGCAGAAGAGCGTGGCGCCGGCGCCGCGATCAGCGTGCTGGGCTATCGCCTGGGGATGCTGGTCTCCGGTGGACTGGCCCTGTGGCTTGCCGACCGCTATCTCGGCTGGCAGGGGATGTACTGGCTGATGGCGGCGCTGCTGGTACCCTGCATTATCGCCACGCTGCTGGCGCCCGAACCGAGCGACGTTATCCCGGTTCCCAGATCGCTCGAGCAGGCGGTAGCCGAACCGCTGCGCGATTTTTTCGGCCGCAACAACGCCTGGCTGATTCTGCTGCTCATCGTCCTTTATAAGCTTGGCGATGCGTTTGCCATGAGCCTGACCACCACCTTCCTGATCCGCGGCGTGGGATTTGACGCTGGCGAAGTGGGAATGGTGAACAAAACCTTAGGCCTGTTCGCCACCATTCTCGGCGCCCTGTACGGCGGCGTCCTGATGCAGCGGCTGACGCTGTTTCGGGCACTGCTCATTTTCGGTTTGCTGCAGGGGGTCTCTAACGCCGGCTACTGGCTGCTGTCGATTACCGATAAGCACCTCTATTCCATGGCGACCGCGGTATTCTTTGAAAACCTGTGCGGGGGAATGGGGACGGCGGCATTTGTCGCGCTGCTGATGACGCTATGTAATAAGTCGTTCTCCGCCACCCAGTTCGCGCTGCTCTCGGCGCTCTCTGCGGTCGGTCGCGTATACGTTGGGCCGATTGCCGGCTGGTTTGTCGAGGCTCACGGCTGGTCGACCTTCTATCTCTTCTCTGTCGTTGCGGCGGTGCCGGGGATTGCCCTATTGCTGCTGTGCCGGCAAACGCTTGAGCATACCCAACGCACCGCAAGCTTTATGCCGCGTAGTGAGTTCCCGCAGGCCTATGCGCTGGCGCTGGGGATCCTGACTCTGGGCTGCCTGCTGCTCGCGGTGTGGCTGGCGCTGCTGATCCTCAACGCGCTGGATTATACGTCGTTCTCCTTCCTGTCCGGCCTGCTGGAGGTTGCCGCGCTCACCGCCGTCGGCGGGATTTTGTTCGGCGGCCTGCTTGACTATCTGGCGCTGCGTAAAACCCGCCTGATTTAAGGATCCAGCATCATTATTAGCCGTTGTAATTACGAAACGTAATTATAACGGCTTATTAACGCTTTTATATTGTCCGCCGCGCTATTTGTTGTTTTGTGCGTTTTTGATTTCTGGAAATTATTGACAGTTTTCGTTCGATTCTTTAAATAATTTAACCGATTCAGCTCCGGGGATTTTATTTTTCGTTTTCACAATGTCTTTTATTTGATAATTAAATGTTAAACAATTGTTCTAATTTATGGGTGGTTATGCCCATTAGCCGCTAAGCACTCCTTTTCTTATCCCTTTCGTTATCAATCCCGCGAAAATCAGGCTTTGCAAGCGATTAAGTAACACTACGTTACATATGTGACAAACCAAGCAGAAGCCGCTAACACAGAACTGACAGAGATCCAATCATGTTTACAGTAATGCAACCTTACCGTAAAATGCCCATACACTTTAAACGCCACCAGATCCCGTGGAATTGAGGTCGTTCAATGAGACTCAGGAAATACAATAAAAGTTTGGGATGGATGTCATTAATCGCAGGTACTGTATTACTCAGTGGTTGTGATTCTGCACTCCTTGACCCAAAAGGACAGATTGGACTGGAGCAACGCTCTTTGATTCTGACGGCCTTCGGCCTGATGATGATTGTCGTTATTCCCGCCGTCTTGATGGCAGTAGGATTTGCCTGGAAGTATCGCGCGAGCAATAAAGATGCGAAGTATAGCCCGAACTGGTCACACTCCAACAAAGTGGAAGCTGTGGTCTGGACGGTACCTATTCTGATCATCCTGTTCCTGGCCGTTCTGACCTGGAAAACCACTCACGCACTGGAGCCAAGCAAACCGCTTGTCCATGACGAGAAGCCAATCACCATCGAAGTCGTATCGATGGACTGGAAATGGTTCTTTATCTATCCGGAACAGGGTATTGCTACCGTTAACGAAATCGCCTTCCCGGCGAACGTACCGGTACACTTCAAAGTGACCTCTAACTCGGTGATGAACTCGTTCTTTATTCCGCGCTTAGGTAGCCAGATTTATGCAATGGCCGGTATGCAGACTCAGCTGCACCTCATTGCTGACGAAGCTGGTACTTATGACGGTATCTCCGCTAGCTACAGTGGCCCGGGCTTCTCAGGTATGAAGTTCAAAGCGATTGCCACCCCGGATCGGGCGACTTTCGATCAGTGGGTTGCAAAAGCGAAACAGTCTCCGAACTCCATGGACTCCATGGCCGCGTTCGAGAAAGTGGCTGTGCCTAGCGAATACAACAAAGTGGAATATTTCTCTAACGTGAAACCGGATCTGTTCAAAGATGTTGTGAACAAATTCATGTCTCACGAGAGCATGAACATGTCTAAACCTGAAGGCGAGCACGCTGCTCACGACGGGATGGAAGGCATGGACATGAGCCACGCGGAAACCGCTCACTAAGGGGCCGAGGAAGAAAACGATGTTCGGAAAACTTACACTGGATGCAGTGCCCTACCACGAACCTATTATCGTGGTAACGGTGGCTGCGATTATCATTGGGGGACTGGCGCTTCTGGCAGCCATCACTTACTTCGGTAAGTGGTCCTACCTATGGAACGAGTGGCTGACTTCTGTCGACCACAAACGTCTCGGTATCATGTACGTTATCGTGGCAATCGTCATGCTGCTGCGTGGCTTTGCTGACGCCATCATGATGCGTAGCCAGCAGGTGCTGGCTTCGGCCGGGGAAGCCGGCTTCCTGCCGCCTCATCACTACGATCAGATCTTTACCGCCCACGGCGTTATCATGATCTTCTTCGTGGCGATGCCGTTTGTTATCGGTCTGATGAACCTGGTGGTTCCGCTTCAGCTCGGCGCGCGCGACGTAGCCTTCCCGTTCCTCAACAACCTGAGCTTCTGGTTCACCGTTGTGGGCGTGATTCTGGTTAACCTGTCTCTGGGCGTTGGTGAGTTCGCGCAGACCGGTTGGCTGGCCTATCCGCCGCTGTCGGGAATTGAGTACAGTCCTGGCGTAGGGGTTGATTACTGGATTTGGGCGCTGCAGCTCTCCGGTATCGGTACTACCCTGACCGGTATTAACTTCTTCGTGACCATTATCAAGATGCGCGCCCCGGGCATGACCATGTTCAAGATGCCAGTATTCTCCTGGGCATCTCTGTGCGCTAACATCCTGATTATCGCCTCGTTCCCAATTCTGACCGTCACCATCGCGCTGCTGACCCTGGATCGTTACCTGGGCACCCATTTCTTTACCAACGATATGGGTGGCAACATGATGATGTACATCAACCTGATTTGGGCCTGGGGTCACCCGGAAGTGTACATCCTGGTTCTGCCGGTGTTCGGGGTCTTCTCCGAAATCGCCGCGACCTTCTCGCGTAAGCGTCTGTTCGGTTACACCTCTCTGGTATGGGCAACCGTCTGTATTACCGTTCTGTCGTTCATCGTTTGGCTGCACCACTTCTTCACCATGGGTGCTGGCGCGAACGTAAACGCCTTCTTCGGTATTACTACCATGATTATCGCGATCCCGACCGGGGTTAAGATCTTCAACTGGCTGTTCACCATGTATCAGGGTCGCATCGTCTTCAACTCGGCGATGATGTGGACTATCGGCTTTATCGTGACCTTCTCCGTAGGTGGGATGACCGGCGTGCTGCTGGCGGTACCGGGCGCGGACTTCGTTCTGCACAACAGCCTGTTCCTGATTGCGCACTTCCATAACGTTATCATCGGCGGCGTAGTGTTCGGTTGCTTCGCAGGTCTGACCTACTGGTGGCCGAAAGCCTTTGGCTTCACCCTGAACGAAACCTGGGGCAAACGCGCTTTCTGGTTCTGGATCATCGGCTTCTTCGTAGCGTTTATGCCGCTGTACGTGCTGGGCTTCATGGGTATGACCCGTCGTCTGAGCCAGCAGATCGATCCGCAGTTCCACCCGATGCTGGTTATTGCAGCTTGCGGTGCGGCGCTGATCGCCTGCGGTATTCTGTGCCAGCTGATTCAGTTCTACGTGTCTATTCGCGACCGCGATCAGAACCGCGACCTGACCGGTGACCCGTGGGGTGGCCGTACGCTGGAGTGGGCAACCTCTTCTCCACCGCCGTTCTACAACTTCGCTATCGTTCCTCAGGTTCACGAACGTGATGCCTTCTGGGAAATGAAAGAGAAAGGTGAAGCGTACAAACAGCCTGCTCACTATGAAGAAATTCATATGCCGAAAAACAGCGGCGCCGGCATCGTGATTGCCGCCTTCGCTACGGTATTTGGTTTCGCCATGATCTGGCATATCTGGTGGATGGCGATCGCCAGCTTCATCGGCATCGTAGCGACCTGGATTATTAAGAGCTTTGACGAGGACGTGGATTACTACGTACCGGTTGCAGAAGTCGAAAAACTGGAAAAACAGCATTTCGATGAGATTAACAAAGCAGGGCTGAAAAATGGCAACTGATACTCTTGCGCATACTGCCCACGCGCATGAACACGGGCACCATGATACAGGACCGATGAAGGTATTCGGTTTCTGGATCTACCTGATGAGCGACTGCATTATCTTCGCTACGCTGTTTGCTACCTATGCCGTTTTGGTGAACGGCACGGCCGGCGGACCGACGGGCAAAGATATTTTCGAACTGCCGTTCGTTCTGGTTGAAACCGCACTGCTGCTGTTCAGCTCCATCACCTACGGCATGGCGGCTATCGCCATGTACAAAAACAACAAAAGCCAGGTGGTTTCCTGGCTGGCGTTGACCTGGTTGTTTGGCGCCGGATTTATCGGGATGGAAATCTATGAATTCCATCACCTGATCATGGAAGGCTTTGGTCCGGATCGTAGTGGCTTCCTGTCCGCGTTCTTCGCGCTGGTCGGCACCCACGGTCTGCACGTGACCTCCGGTCTTATCTGGATGGCGGTGCTGATGTTCCAGGTTTCACGTCGTGGCCTGACCAGCACTAACCGCACGCGTATCCTGTGCCTGAGCCTGTTCTGGCACTTCCTGGACGTCGTGTGGATCTGCGTGTTCTCGGTTGTCTATCTGATGGGGGCGATGTAATGAGTCATTCTACCGATCATAGCGGCGCTTCTCACGGCAGCGTGAAGAGCTACATGACAGGATTTATCCTGTCCATCATCCTGACGGTCATTCCGTTCGCCATGGTGATGAGTGGCTCCGCCTCGCATGCGGTTATCCTTGGCACCATTCTGGTGACCGCTGTGGTGCAGATCGTGGTACACCTCGTGTACTTCCTGCATATGAACAGCAAGTCCGATGAAGGTTGGAACCTGACCGCATTTATCTTCACCGTAATCATCATTGCGATCGTGGTTGTCGGCTCCATCTGGATTATGTGGAACCTGAACTACAACATGATGATGCACTAAGAGCGGCGAGTATGTTTAAGCAATACCTGCAAGTAACGAAACCAGGCATTATTTTTGGCAACCTGATCTCCGTGATCGGCGGTTTCCTGCTGGCCTCCAAAGGCCACATCGACTATCCGCTGTTCGTCTGGACGCTCCTTGGAGTATCCCTGGTGGTCGCCTCGGGTTGTGTATTCAACAACTACATCGACCGGGACATCGATCGTAAGATGGAACGGACGAAAAACCGGGTGCTGGTCAAAGGGCTGATCTCGCCAGAAGCTTCGCTGGTGTACGCCACCTTGCTGGGTATTGCTGGCTTCATGCTGCTGTGGTTCGGCGCTAACCCGCTGGCCTGCTGGCTGGGGGTGATGGGGTTCGTGGTTTATGTCGGCGTCTACAGCCTGTACATGAAACGCCACTCCGTCTACGGCACGCTGATTGGCTCACTCTCCGGCGCTGCGCCGCCGGTGATTGGCTACTGCGCGGTCACCGGTGATTTCGACAGCGGTGCGGCGATCCTGCTGGCTATCTTTAGCCTGTGGCAGATGCCTCACTCCTACGCCATCGCGATTTTCCGCTTTAAGGATTATCAGGCGGCGAATATTCCGGTGCTGCCGGTGGTGAAAGGCATTTCGGTCGCCAAAAACCATATTACGCTGTACATCGTCGCCTTTGCCGTGGCAACCTTGATGCTCTCGCTGGGCGGCTACGCCGGGTATAAATACCTGGTCGTGGCGGCAGCGGTCAGCGTCTGGTGGCTGGGCATGGCGCTGCGTGGCTATAAAGTGGCCGATGATAAAGTCTGGGCGCGTAAGCTGTTCGTCTTTTCTATCGTCGCCATCACCGCGCTGTCCGTGATGATGTCCGTTGACTTTATGGTGCCGGATTCACATAGTCTGCTGGCTTACGTGAGATAATTACGCACTCCAGTACGCTCTAAGGCCCCGTTTTTACGGGGCTTTTCTTTTCTGTTCCCTTACCGGATTCTTTCTCATTTCATACTTCCCTCCCCTCCCCCATCGCTTTCCCGCTATCTTTCATATCAAAAAATGAGGAAAAATTGAGCCAGTACGCATCGGGCATCACTCGCGCCGCACGGTCCTGCAATGCTACCTTTCGCCGGGGCTCTTGCCCCTTTGGGAAATAATCACTACAAGGAATTGCAATGAAAGAGTTAACACTGAACGAAATGGAGTATATCTCCGGTGGCTTTAATCTGTTCGGCGCAGCCAGCGGCTTCGCCAGCTTTGTCGCCAACTCTGGCGTCGGCTTCACCTCTTTTGTTCTGACCTCCGGCACCGCATTTGCCTCCTTCGTCGGCGACAGCGCGATGGCGTTTGGTTCCTTTCTGACCGGACAGTCAAACTGGGAAACTTTTGTGACCGCCGGAAAGGAAAACTGGGGAAGCTTTGTTAACACCGCCGGCAACAGCTGGAATACTTTCGTGAATAACGCGGCCAGCGACTGGAACACCTTTCTGACCAAAGCGTCGGCCTAAGCGACGTCTATCTTAGGGCAGCGCCACTGGCTGCCCTGTTTAACCCACCAGCATCGCCTGCGCGCTGTAGAGCAGATCGAGGTGATCGCGGCATAACGCTTCCAGCGAAGTGCGCGATTGATGACTGGTCAGACTCAGCGTCCCCCACCAGGTCCCTTCCCTGTCGGTTAACGGCACCGCCAGCACCAGCATGCCAATCTCAAACTCCTGCTCAATGGTGGCGTATCCCTGGCGCCGTACCTGGGCGATTTTCTCCATCAGCGACGCGATATCGGTCACCGTATAGGGGGTACGTTGTTCCCGGGTTATGCGCTGCAGGACGGTCTCACACTCTGCTTCCGGCAGCGAAGCCAGCCACAATCGCCCCCCGGCGGTACAGAAAATGGGCACCCGCTCCCCAAGCCGCACCGACGTAGAGTTGAACGGCGTATGCCGACTGCGGGCGATATAGACCAGTTCATCTTCATCCACCACCCCCACCGAGGCGTGCTCTTCGGTCCGGCTGGCGATGTATTCGACAATCGGCCGTACCATGCGAGGAAACTGCGCCGAATCGACATAGGCCTGGCCAAGCCGCAGCGTCTTTGGGGTAAGCCAGTAATAGCGCCCGTCGGTTTGCAGATAGCGCTCATGCAGGAGCGTCAGCAGAAAACGTCGCGCGGCGCTTTGCGTCAGGCCGCTCATTTTCGCCGTCTGGGCGACGGTGAGCTTTGGGCAGGTTTTGGAAAAAAGCTGAATTAGCGCCAGCCCTTTTTGTAAACCGACGATCAGATCGCGTGGATGAATGGTGTTTTGCATATTCGCTCACATTTTTGCAACATCATTATCGATTTCCTGCGATTATCGCAGCGTTCGTGCGATTAACAACCGACATGTCCGAATTCTGCGTTGTCGCTCCCAGCTTCCACTGAAATACTTTCACAACATTCATTTAACAAATGAGGTTTGAAATGGTCAGTGGAACTACCCAGGTTGTCGCCGTGATTGGTCATCCGATCGCCCAGGTGAAATCACCGGATAACTTCAACCGCTACTTTGCCGAACAGCACATGGACAGCGTCATGATCCCGGTGGATATCGTCCCGGACGCGGTGGCCGCCTACCTCAACGCCCTGCGCGGCTGGCAGAACATGACCGGAGTGCTGGTGACGGTGCCGCATAAACAACGCGCCGCCGCGCTGGTCGACGACCTCACGCCGCGCGCCCGCCGACTCAACGCCGTCAATGTGATCCGCAAGCTGGCGGATGGCCGCCTGCAGGGCGATATGCTGGACGGCGTCGGCTTTCAGCTCGCCGCCGAGGCGCAGGGTTTTCAGCCGGCAGGTAAGCAGGCGCTGCTCTCCGGTTGCGGCGGCGTCGGCAGCGCCATCGCCTGGGGACTGTGCGAGGCGGGGATCCGTCGGCTGGCCCTACACGATCAAACCCCGGCCACCCGGCAGCGCCTGCATGACCTTCTGGCTGAGGCCTTTCCGGCGGTGCAACTGAGCGCGCTGCCAGACACCCTTTACGGCCTCGATCTACTGGTTAATGGCTCACCGGCCGGCATGGCCGGATTTGATGAGCTGCCTCTACCGCAGGCGCTGCTGGATACGCTCGACAGCACCACTCATGTGGCCGACGTTGTCACCGCCCCGGTAATGACGCCGTTGCTCACTTTCGCCGCCGCCCGTGGTTGCAAAGTACAGACCGGGCCGGAAATGGCGCTGGCGCAGATGAGGCTGATGGGCCAGTTTATCGGCGCCATCCCGCAGGCGCAGGGAGCGGCGGCATGAAGAGCTGGGATGTGATCGTCATCGGCAGCGGCGCGGCCGGTTTTGCCGCCGCGGTCACCGCCTGCTGTAAAGGGCTGTCGGTGCTGATGCTGGAGAAAGCCGGCCAGTTCGGCGGCACCTCGGCCATCTCCGGCGGCGCCGTGTGGCTGCACGATACCGACCAGGCGCGCGCCGAGGGCAAAAGCGGTAGCGCCGAGGCGATGAAAACCTACCTGCGAACCATTATCGGCGAGGGCCAGTACCGAGAAGATCTTGCCGAAGCGTTTGTCAGCGCCGGGCGGGAGGCGCTGGCCTTTCTCGAGCGTGAGGGGGCAGTAAAGTACAGCCTGCGTCCGCTCTCGCCCGATTACTATCCGGATGAACCCGGCGCAGTCGACGTCGGTCGTGCGCTGGAGGTGGTGGAGTATGACGGTCGTGAACTGGGGGACGCGTTTCGCGACCTGCGTTCACCGCCGCCGGGGATGCTGCTGTTTGGCGGGATGATGGTCAACCGCGTCGATATTCAACATTTTCTCGACATGCGCCGCTCGCTGCGCTCCCTGGCCCATTGCACCCGGCTGCTGCTGCGCTATGCCCGCGACCGGGTGAAGTACCCTCGCGGTACCCGCCTGGCGATGGGCAATGCGCTGATAGCCCGCATGGCGACAACGGCGCTGCGTAAAGGCATGAACCTGCGGCTGAATGTTAATGTTCTGGCGCTGTGCGAAGCGCAAGGCGCGGTCCACGGGGTGGAGATTGAGTATCAGGGGCAAAGAGAGACGCTGCACGCCCGGCGCGGGGTGGTGCTGGCCGCAGGCGGCTTCGCCGCGGGCGCGCTGGCGGCGCGCTATCGGCCGCACACCCGCGAGCATTTCACCATGTCGCCGCCGGCCAACGATGGCGCCGCGCTGCGTCTCGCGGCGGCGCTTAACGCTCGCGAGGGAGCCGATCGGCCATCCAATTTTTTCTGGGCGCCGGTATCGGTGCTGACCCGGACCGACGGCAGCGAGGAGCGCTTCCCCCATCTGGTAACCGATCGCGCAAAACCGGGCGTGATTGCCGTCAATCAGCGGGCGGTACGCTTCGTCAACGAGTCCAGCTCCTATCACCATTTCGCCAGCGCAATGCAGGATGCAGCGGAAAATGCCCCCTGTTTTTTACTCTGCGACGCCCAGGCGATGAAGCGTTATGGCCTCGGACTGGCGCGCCCGGCGCCGGTCAATAATGACGCCCTGGTCGCCGCTGGCTATCTGCACAAAGCCGATACCCTGGCCGCGCTGGCGCAACAGCTTGGTCTGGATGCCCAAACCCTGAGCAAAACGGTAGCCCGCTACAACCGCGACGCCGCGCAGGGCGTGGATCGGGAATTTGCTAAAGGCGGCAACAGCTATAACCGGGCGATGGGCGATCCGGGCCATCAGCCTGACGCCTGTAATGCCCCCCTGCTCAGCGCGCCGTTCTATGCCATCAAACTTTATACCGGCGATCTGGGGACCTCACGGGGCCTGGTCACCACCGCCGATGCCCAGGTCGTCAATACCGAAGGACACCCCATCCCGGGGCTGTACGCGGTGGGAAACGACATGGATTCGCTGATGGCCGGCACCTATCCGGGCCCCGGCATCACCCTCGGCCCGGGGCTGACGTTTGGCTATCTCGCCGCCTGCCATCTGGCACAACACTCCACCCACTAATCAGGAAAACATCATGATCTACGAAAAACGCACGTACACCATCAATCCGCTGAAAATGGCCGACTGGCTGGCGCTGTACCAAAGCGATGCCCTGGCGGTGCAAACCGACCATCTCGGCCAGCTAATCGGCTTCTTTTTTACCGAGATCGGCGTGGTCAATCAGGTAGTGCACATCTGGGCTTATGAAAGCCTGGACGATCGTCTGGTGCGCCGCGCGCGGATGGTCCAGGACGAACGCTGGCAGACCTTCTCGCGTAAAAATCGCGAACTGGCCGCCGTGGAACGCCTCGAGTCGGTGCTGATGCGCCCCACCGCTTTTTCACCTCTGCAGTAAGGAGTCCAACATGAGCGGGCCTGTGAAGGTGGATGTGCTGGTGGTCGGCTCCGGCGCCGCGGGGCTCTCTGCCGCGGTGACTGCGGCGATGCACGGCGCCAGCGTCATGGTGGCGGAGAAAGCGTCAGTGCTCGGCGGAACCAGCGCCTGGTCCGGCGGCTGGCTGTGGATCCCCCGCAACCCGCTGGCGCGGGCGGAGGGCATCGACGAAGCAGCCGACGCGCCGCTGACCTATCTGCAGCATGAGATGGGGGGCGAAGCCGCCGATATTCGTCTGCAAACCTTCCTGCGTTACGGGCCGGAGATGGTGGAATTTTTCCATCAGCGGACGGCGGTGCAGTTTCTCTCGGGCAGCGCCATGCCGGACTTTCACCCGTCGCCGGGTGCGGCGAACGGTGGGCGGTCGGTCACCGCGCAACCCTACGATGGCCGCCTGCTCGGCGACTGGCTCCATCGCCTGCGTCCGCCGCTGGAAACCATTAGCCTGGGCGGGATGGGCATCGCCGGCGGCGCGGATATGGCGCATTTTTTCAATGCCACCCGCTCGCCGCGCTCCGCGCTGTATGCTGCCCGCCGCCTGCTGCGCCACGGCTGGCAGCGGCTACGCGCCGGACGGGGGCAGCATCTGGTCAATGGCAATGCGCTGGTCGCCCGTCTGCTGCGATCCGCCCTCGACGCCGGCGTGCGTTTTCAGCTCAATGCCCCGGTGGTCCGGCTGCTGCAGGGTCCGCCGGGCGTGTCCGGCGCGGTGTTGCGCAGCGACGGCGGGGAGATTCACGTCGAAGCTGGCGCCGTGGTGCTGGCCTGCGGCGGTTTTCCCCACGATCGCCAGCGGCTGGCGCAGGTGGTGCCCCACGCGGCGGAGGGTTACGGCCATTTCTCCGCCGCACCGCCGGACAATCAGGGCGAGGGGATCAGGCTTGGCGAATCCGTCGGCGGCCAGTTCAACACTTCCCTGCGCCACCCGCTGGCCTGGGCGCCGGTGTCCCGCGTCACTCTGGCCAGCGGCCAGCAGCTAATGTTTCCTCATCTGGTGGAGCGCGCCAAACCCGGGGTGATCGCCGTTCTGCCCAACGGCAAACGTTTTGTTAACGAGGCCGACTCTTATCATGACTTTATCGCCGCCCTGCTGGCGGCCACACCCGCGGGCGACACGCCACAGGCGTGGCTGCTGGCCGATCGTCGTACGCTGCGTCGCTACGGCCTGGGCCACGCCAGACCGTTCCCGTTCCCCCCCACCGCCTGGCTGCGTACCGGCTATCTGCAGCGAGGAAACACCCTGGCGGAGCTGGCGAAGCAGTGCGCTATCGACGCCAATGCGCTGGCGGAAACCGTTGAACGCTTTAACCACTTCGCCAGCGCTGGCGAAGACGTCGATTTTCACCGCGGGGCATCAGCCTATAACCGCGCCCAGGGTGACCATCAGGTGACGCTCGGACCGCTGCGCGAAGGGCCGTTCTACGCGGTGCGCATTCTGCCCGGCTCGCTGGGCACCTTCAGCGGATTGCAAACCGACGAACACGCCCGGGTGCTGGATGAACAGCAGCAGCCGATACCGGGTCTGTACGCCATCGGCAACGACATGTCGAGCGTGATGCGCGGCTATTACCCCAGCGGAGGGATCACCCTCGGGCCCGCCATGACCTTCGGCTATCTGGTGGGTAAAAACCTGGCAAAAAAAACAAATATAAACAATAACATAGTTTGATTTCCACGAATGGATGCACCCTAACTCTCTTCACCTGCAACTGTACCGGAGCCCTTTATGAACAAGCGTACCCTATCGCTCGCCGCGCTGACCCTGCTCGATGTCCCTCCCCCCGAACAGGTGCGGATTGCGGCCAGAACCGGTTTTACCCACGTTGGGCTGCGACTGCTCCCCGCCACACCGACCGACCCGGACTACGACATGCTGGGCGATACCCCGGCCGTCCGGGCGACGCTCGCCGCGTTGATGGAAACTGGCATCCGCGTGTCGGACGTGGAGATCGTCCGCCTGACCCCCGGGTTTACCCTCGACGATCGGCTGCAGCGTTTTATGGAGACCGCCGCGCGTCTTGGCGCCGGACAGGTGTTAGTCGCCGGCAATGATGACAACCTTCAGCGCAGCGCTGACAACCTCGCCATCCTCGCCGCGGCCGGTCGTCCATTTGGGCTGACCATGAATCTTGAGCCGATGCCCTGGACCCAGTTGCGCAACATCGCCGCAGCGCAAGCACTAATCGCCGCCAGCGGGCGGGAAGACATCGGCATTCTGGTGGACGCTCTCCATTTCTGGCGCGCGGGAGAATCGCTCGCCGCCCTCTCCAGCCTGCCCGCGCATCATCTCAACTATATGCAACTCTGCGATGGCGCGGCGCAGAGGCCGGAGAGCGAGCAGGAACTTATCCGCCAGGCCCGCTCGGCGCGCAACGTGCCGGGGGAAGGCGGTCTGGATCTGCATGGTCTGATGTCGGCCCTGCCGGCGACGCTGCCGGTCTCTCTCGAAGTGCCGCTTGACGGCGAGCAAGGCGCCCTGCCGCCTCTTCAGCGGGCGCAGTTACTGTTCGATGCCGCGCAGCCCTACCTGCGCGCCTGCGCATAAGGAATACGCTATGACACAGACTCAACGCCTGGATGTCAGAGAGTTAATAAATCGTAACCCGCTGAGCCGATTTCAGAAGCTGATTATATTTCTCGGCTTTTGCGTCATCGCTCTCGATGGTTTTGATATCGCGATCATGGGCTTTATCGCCCCGACGCTAAAGCTGGAATGGGGGGTAAGCAACCACCAGCTGGGTCTGGTGATCAGCGCCGCGCTGATCGGCCTCGCGCTGGGGGCGATTTTCTCCGGCCCGCTCGCCGACTGGCTGGGACGTAAGAAAATCATCATCAACAGCGTTTTCTTCTTCGGTTTCTGGACCATCGCCACCGCCTTCTCGCACAACGTAGAACAGATGATGTTCTTTCGCTTTATGACTGGCCTCGGGCTGGGCGCCGCGATGCCGAATATCGGGACGCTGGTGTCGGAATACGCCCCGGAACGCCAGCGTTCATTTATTATCACCGTCATCTTTTGCGGCTTCACCTTCGGCGCGGCGGCGGGAGGATTTTCGGCATCGTGGCTGATCCCCCAGTTTGGCTGGCACTCGCTGATGGCGCTCGGCGGTATTCTGCCGCTGCTGTTTGCCCCCCTGCTCATCTGGCTGCTGCCGGAATCGGTTCGTTTTCTGGTGATCAAACAAGCGCCCGCGGCGCGCATACGCGCCATTCTTAACCGTCTCTATCCCGGACAAATCAGCGACAATGTGACGTTTATCCTGCCGGCGCAGCCAGCGGCCGGCAACGCGATGCGCATTGTCCTCTCCCGCCAGTACGGTTTCGGCTCGCTGATGCTATGGCTGGTCTACTTTATGGGGCTGTTCCTGGTCTATATCCTCGGCAGCTGGCTGCCAACGCTGGTTAAAGCGGTAGGAATGACCGTTAGCCAGGCGGCCATCATGACGGCGATCTACCAGGCGGGCGGCACCCTCGGCTCGTTGTTTGCCGGCTGGCTGATGGACAGGATCAACCCCCATCGCGCGCTGGGGATAATCTACGCCGTTGGCGGCCTGTTCACCATGGCGATGGGCTACGCCGCGGGCAGCTTTGCCTTGCTCTGTATGCTGGCGTTTATCAGCGGCGCCTGCCTGAACGGCGCCAATACCGGCATGAACGCCCTCTCCGCCCGCTACTACCCTACACAGGCGCGGGCGACGGGCTCCAGCTGGATGCACGGCGTCGGGCGCATCGGCGCCATTCTCAGCGCCTTTGCCGGCGCCGAGATGATGGCGCTCAACCTGCCCTTTGAAAGCGTCTTTTTGATCCTCGGCATCCCGGCAGCCCTCACCGTCGCAGGCCTGGCGGCGAAGGGCATCTTTGCGGCCGGTCATCCTGCCGTCGCTTCAACTTCCCCCGCGTCTGTGCGCGGAGCGTCATAGCGGCATCTGGTTCCCGGTGCAATCGGCGGATTGCACCGCCTTCAGCAGCTAATAAAGAAAATTTATTTCATATTTTTTTGAAACGAAAAAACGCCCGCAACAATCTGGACGACTCCGGCAGGCGATATCCCGCCCTCACCTTTTCAACCAAGCGCAAAAGAAACTATCGCTAATTCGATCCCCCTCGCATATATGGAAAATAAATTCCACAACACAATTGAAACAGAACAAACATTTCCTTAAGTTGAAGTCAGTCTATCCGGATGCGCGTTGCCGCAGGCGTCGGCATTGAGCGCCTCAGAGTGCAAATGATTTCAAAAAGGAGAGCACCATGTTAAACGGCCTGAAACCCTTATCCCGTTCCCTGCGCTGGGGCATGGTCGGCGGCGGGGGAACCAGTCAGATCGGCTACAGCCACCGCTGTGCGGCGCTGCGTGACAATGTTTATACCCTGCTGGCCGGCGCGCTTGACGTCGATGCCGAGCGCGGGCGCGCGTTCGGTGAGCAACTGGGCATCGCGCCGGAGCGCTCCTACGCCGACTACCAGACCCTGTTTCGCGAAGAGGCGCAGCGCCCTGACGGGATCGAGGTCGTCTCGGTCACCACCCCGAACAATACCCATTTCGCCATTACCAAAGCGGCGCTGGAGGCGGGACTCCACGTTATCTGCGAAAAGCCCCTCTGCTTTACCGCCGAAGAGGCGCGCGAGCTGGTGGATCTGAGCAAAAAACAGAACAAAATCGTCGGCGTCACCTACGGCTATGCCGGCTATCAGATGATCCAGCAGGCGCGGCAGATGATTGCCGATGGACTGCTCGGCGAGATCCGCATCGTTAACATGCAATTCGCCCACGGCTTCCATAACCAGGCCGTCGAGCTGCAGGCAGAATCCACCCGCTGGCGAGTAACGCCGAAGTTTGCCGGGCCCAGCTATGTGCTTGGCGATCTGGCCACCCATCCGCTGTTTGTCGCCGAGACCATGGCGCCGCAGCTCAATATCAAACGGCTGATGTGCTCCCGTCAGAGCTTTGTTCCCTCCCGCGCGCCGCTGGAAGATAACGCCTTTGTCCTGATGGAATATGACAACGGCGCGGTTGGCTCGATGTGGACCAGCGCGGTCAACAGCGGCGCCATGCACTCGCAAAAAGTGCGCATCGTCGGCGAAAAAGCAAGCATCGAATGGTGGGATGAGCATCCTAACCAGCTCAGCTATGAGGTGCAGGGCGAGCCGGCGCGCATTCTGGAACGTGGGATGCCCTACCTGTCGCCGAACGCGCTGGCGGATGACCGCATTGGCGGCGGCCATCCGGAAGGGCTGTTCGAAGCCTGGGCCAACCTCTATCGCCGCTATGCGCAGGCGATTGACGCCACGGACCGCGACGATCGCGCCTTCCTGCAAGACTTCTGGTATCCGGACGTCGAAGCCGGGCTGCACGGCGTCTATTGGGTAGAGCAGTGCGTCAAATCGGCTGACGCTGGCAGCCAGTGGGTTGACTTTACTTTACCTTAATTTTCCCCCTCGCCAGTGGAGTCCCCTCCACTGGTTTATTGATTTTTACCAACTTGTCGCATCGCGCAACAGCCCCGTAATATCTGTTAAACAAACATTTATTTACGCTTCTTACCCCCGCCGCTACACTAGGCGCAGTTTTTATATTGAGGTGGTAATGAACGATAACAAAATGACGCCAGGGGAACTGCGCGCGACCTGGGGTTTGGGGACAGTATTCTCCCTGCGCATGCTTGGCATGTTTATGGTCCTGCCGGTTCTGACCACGTATGGCATGGCGTTGCAGGGTGCCAGTGAAGCGCTGATTGGCCTGGCGATCGGTATCTACGGCCTGGCGCAGGCGGTGTTCCAGATCCCCTTCGGACTGTTATCTGACCGTATTGGCCGTAAGCCATTGATCGTCGGCGGCCTGCTTATCTTCGTGCTCGGCAGCGTCATCGCCGCGCTCACCGACTCCATCTGGGGCATCATTCTTGGCCGCGCCCTGCAGGGCTCCGGCGCCATCGCCGCCGCGGTTATGGCCCTGCTGTCCGATCTCACCCGCGAACAGAACCGCACCAAAGCGATGGCCTTTATCGGCGTCAGCTTCGGCGTCACCTTCGCCATCGCCATGGTGCTGGGGCCGATTGTCACCCACCAGCTGGGTCTGCACGCGCTGTTCTGGATGATCGCCATCCTGGCGACCGTCGGCATCCTGCTCACCCTGTGGGTGGTGCCCAACAGCCATAACCATGTCCTTAACCGCGAATCCGGGATGGTGAAGGGCTGCTTTAGCAAGGTGCTGGCGGAGCCGCGCCTGCTGAAGCTTAACTTTGGCATCATGTGCCTGCACATTATGCTGATGTCCACTTTTGTCGCCCTGCCCGGACAACTGGAGGCCGCCGGCTTCCCGGCCGCCGAGCACTGGAAGATTTACCTGGTCACCATGGTTATCTCGTTCATCTCGGTGGTGCCGTTTATCATCTACGCCGAAGTGAAGCGCAAGATGAAGCGCGTCTTCCTGCTCTGCGTCGCCATCCTGCTGATTGCGGAAATTGTCCTCTGGGGCGCCGGAGGCTACTTCTGGGAGCTGGTGGCGGGCGTTCAGCTCTTCTTCCTGGCGTTTAACCTGCTGGAAGCGCTGTTGCCGTCGCTAATTAGCAAGGAGTCTCCGGCGGGCTACAAAGGCACCGCGATGGGCGTCTACTCCACCAGCCAGTTTCTCGGCGTGGCGATTGGCGGCGCGCTTGGCGGCTGGGTCGATGGTTTCTTTGATTCGCAAACCGTGTTTCTGCTGGGCGCCCTGCTGGCGATGCTGTGGCTGCTGGTGGCCAGCACCATGAGCGAGCCGCCGTACGTCAGCAGCCTGCGGGTGGAGGTGCCGGACGGCGTGGTGGTCGACAGCGCGCTGCAGGCGCGTCTGCTGAGCGCCAGCGGGGTTCATCAGGCGCTGGTGGTACCCGAGGAGCGTTCGGTGTATATCAAAATCGACAGCAAGGTCACCAACCGCTTCGAGATAGAGCAGCTCATCAAAGGAGTATAAAAAAAGCGGGGAATTCCCCGCTTTTTGCTGTCTGCCCGCCGCCTTAGTCGCGGAAGTTTTTGAACTGGAACGGCTGTCCCAGATCGCCACCGCGCACCAGCGCCATCACCGACTGCAGATCGTCGCGGGACTTACCGGTCACGCGGATCTCTTCACCCTGAATCTGGGCCTGCACTTTCAGCTTGCTGTCTTTGATCAGTTTAACGATCTTCTTCTGCACCGCGC
The DNA here is from genome assembly GCF_021184225.1 of Klebsiella sp. KPN54798. Lineage (NCBI taxonomy): Bacteria > Pseudomonadati > Pseudomonadota > Gammaproteobacteria > Enterobacterales > Enterobacteriaceae > Klebsiella > Klebsiella sp. KPN54798. The sequence continues at coordinate 4,176,537 of NZ_CP089234.1, forward strand.
TTTCAATGCCTTGCTTCAGCTTCGCTTCAACAAACCAGGTTTTACCGCTGTGCACGATATCTTCCGGTACGTCGAGGGAGGTGCCTTCAATACCGCGCTTGAGCAGCTTGGCGCGCAGGATATCCAGCAGCTGGTTCACCTGGAAGTCAGACTCGCTCAGCACTTTAATGGTCTTGTTGGCGTCGTTTAATTCAAAAGTGGCTTCAACGCCACGAAAATCAAAACGCGACTCGACTTCGCGGCTCGCGTTGTCCACCGCGTTACGGGCTTCCTGAAGATCAACTTCAGAGACAATATCGAAAGATGGCATCTTTTCCTCTCCTTCCGTTTCTTTTGCGTTGCATAATACCTGCAACGCGGCATAACTCAACTTGTTATCCCGGAAGCTTAGCTGATTACGCAACGCTCGCGCTATTTTCCCCGTGATGTCCGACGATGCGAAAAGCGACGAGATAGACTTTAGCCATCAGCGCCTGGGATAGCGGCAGATGAGGAGGAACAATGAAAGTAACCGTACTGGGATGCGGTGCGCTGGGACAACTATGGCTGACCGCGTTGTACAAACAGGGACATGAAGTCCAGGGCTGGCTGCGCGTACCGCAGCCATTCTGTAGCGTCAACGTCATTGAAACCGATGGCTCAGTGTTCAACGAATCGCTGACGGCCAACGACCCCGATTTTCTCGCCAGCAGCGAGCTGCTGATCGTCACCTTAAAGGCCTGGCAGGTGTCGAATGCGGTAAAGCACCTGGCCGGGATCCTGCCGGACACCACGCCAATTGTGCTGATTCATAACGGCATGGGCACCGTCGAGGAGCTGCGCGGCGTGAAACAGCCGTTGCTGCTGGCCTCCACGACCCAGGCGGCGCGGCGCGATGGGAATGTCATCATCCACGTTGCCCAGGGCACCACGCATATCGGACCGGCAAAAAGCTACGAGGGGGACTACAGCTATCTCGCAGAAGTTCTGCAGAGCGTGCTGCCGGATGTCGCCTGGCATAACAATATCCACTCGGCCATCTGGCGCAAGCTGGCGGTTAACTGCGTGATTAACCCTCTGACCGCGCTCAAAGGGTGTAAAAACGGCGATCTGCGCGACTATACGCAGGAAGTTGCGGCCATTTGTCGCGAGGTGGCGGCGGTGATGGAGCGCGAAGGTATTCATACCTCGGCGGAAAACCTGCTATTTTATGTCGAACAGGTAATTGAAAGTACGGCAGAAAATATCTCTTCCATGCTGCAGGACGTTCGCGCCCAGCGGCATACAGAGATCGACTACATCACCGGTTTTCTGCTCAACCGCGCCCGCGCCCACGGCGTCGCCGTACCGGAAAACGCCCGCTTATTTGAATTGATCAAGCGTAAGGAGAATGAATATGAGCGCGTCGGCACTGATTTGCCTCGCCCCTGGTAGCGAAGAGACCGAAGCGGTCACCACTATCGACCTGCTGGTCCGCGGCGGAGTAAAGGTGACCACCGCCAGCGTCGCCAGCGACGGCAGCCTGACCATCGTCTGTTCGCGCGGCGTCAAACTGCTGGCGGATGCGCCGCTGGTCGAGGTGGCCGATGGTGATTTCGATATCATCGTCCTCCCGGGCGGTATCAAGGGCGCAGAGTGCTTCCGCGACAGCACGCTACTGGTGGAAACCGTCCGCCAGTTTCATCTCTCTGGGCGCATTGTGGCCGCCATCTGCGCCGCCCCGGCGACCGTGCTGGTACCCCATAATCTGTTCCCGATCGGCAACATGACCGGTTTTCCGGCGCTGAAGGAACATATCCCCGCCGAGCAGTGGCAGGATAAAAGAGTGGTCTGGGATCCGCGGGTGAATCTGTTAACCAGCCAGGGTCCGGGGACTTCGATTGATTTCGCCCTGAAAATGATCGATCTGCTGGTGGGGCGCGAGAAAGCGTATGAGGTCGCCTCACAGCTGGTGATGGCCGCTGGCATCTATAATTACTACGAAGCCTGATAGCCGGTCCGCGCCGCGGGCTGGCTCCCCTTTTCCTGAGGAGTCGCAGCATGTCCCGGAGCGCAACCGATTCTCGCGATCTTGTAATCAGCCGCCTGCTCAGCGCGCCCGCCCCAGCCCTGTGGCGCGCGTGGGCCGACCCGGCATTACTCCGAACCTGGTGGTGCCCGAAGCCCTGGCAAACCGAGGTTCTGGCCTTTGATTTTCGCGCCGGCGGGGCCTTTCACACCGTGATGCACGGGCCTGACGGTGAACGCAGCGATAACCCCGGCTGTTTTCTTGAGGTTATCCCGCAACAAAAAATCGTCATGACCTCGATGCTGACGGCGGATTATCGCCCCGCCGTTTCCCCCTTCGCGATGACGACCATCATCAACTTTGCCGATGAACAGGGCGGGTGTCGCTATACGGCTACGGTGCTGCATGCCGATGATGAAACCCGCGAGCAGCATGAGCAGATGGGATTTTTCGAGGGCTGGAATATCGTCATCGATCAGCTCAATGACCTGGCGCTGACCCTGCGCTAATATACTCCCCTGCCAATAGTAAAAAGGCCTTCCATCAGGGAAGGCCTTTTGCATCATAACAACCTGTTACGGGCGATACACTTTCACGTTGCTGAAGCCCTGCTCGCGCAAATAAAGCGCCTGCAGACGGCTCATCACCCCGCGCTCGCACCACAGCAGCCAGGTTTTGCTCTGATCGAGATCGCCAAATTTGGTGCTTAGCTTGTAGAACGGCAGGGAAACAACCTCAACCCCCTCGACCTTCAGCGGCTTGTCTTCCTGCTCGTCGATGGAGCGAATGTCGAGGATCGCGTCGTTGGCGCCAAAGCCGGTCACGGTTTCCACTTCCACCACCGTCTCTTCCGTCTGCTGGGCGATCTCGCGGATATCGATATTGCTCGCCTCTTCTACCACTTTATCAAGGATGCTGAAATCGAAGTGTTCTTCTTCCGCTTCAATCTTCGCCTTCACCGCCTTCACGGTCGGGCTCTTGGAGATCACGCCGCAATATTCCGGCATGGTGCGGGCGAAATCTTCCGTGCCGATCTCACGCGCCAGGTCGATGATGTGCTCTTTATCGTGCGAAATCAGCGGGCGCAGGATCAGAGTATCGGAGACATTATCGATCAGGCGCAGGTTAGTGAGGGTCTGACTGGAGACCTGGCCGAGCGCTTCGCCGGTGACCAGCGCCTGCACGCCATAGCGTTCCGCGACTTTTGACGCGGCGCGGACCATCATGCGCTTGAGCACGACGCCCATCTGGCCGTCGTCCACTTTTTCAAGGATTTCGCCGACTACCGGCTCAAAGTTAATCGCCACAAAGCGAACGCGGTGTGAGCTGCCGAAGCGGTTCCACAGATAATGCGCAACCTGGCGGACGCCAATCTCATGGGCGGCGCCGCCAAGGTTAAAGAAGCAGTAATGAACGCGGCAGCCGCGGCGCATCAGCATGTAGCTGGAGACGCCGGAGTCAAAGCCGCCGGAGATCAGCGACAGCACATCTTCCTGGGTGCCGATCGGGAAACCGCCGATGCCTTCATAGCGGCCTTTCACCAGCAGCAGGCGATCGTTTTCAATCTCGAGATTGACAGTGACGTCCGGGTCGGTCAGCTTCACGCGCGCCGTTTCAATATGCTGATTCAGACCGCCGCCGACGTAACGTTCCACTTCAATTGAGGTGAATTCATGTTTGCCGCGACGCTTCACTCGCACGCAGAAGGTTTTGCCTTCCAGCGCCTCGCGCCACAGCGGCAGCGTCTGCTCGAAAATATCGTGCAGCGAGGTGAACGGCACGTCTTCGACTTCCAGAATATGGTGGATGCCGGGGATACGGGTCAGCGCATCGCGAATAGCCGGGCGCTGATTTTCATCTTTCGCGCGAACTTCGATATGATCCCAATGACGGACGACGGCCAGCGTCTCATCATAGTTTTTGAGAACGTTACGAATGTTCCCGGTTAAGATTTTAATGAAGCGCAACCGCACAGATTGGCTTTTGATGGTGATTTCCGGGAACAATTTAATGATAAACTTCATAGCGACAATAGTTCGTTGGCAAGCCCGACGGGGCTATAAGCAAAAGTTGTAAAGCAGCGCACACCGGTGCCTGCATCCTGGGCGCGGAGTATATCACCATTGCGCGTTATTTGCTTACACGCGTGACTTCGTTACCATACCCGGTATTGCCGTCGCGACATAACAAGAGTCTACATTCACTATGCCAAAGAAAAATGAGGCCCCGGCCAGCTTTGAAACTGCTCTGGGCGAACTGGAGCAGATCGTTAACCGTCTGGAAAGCGGCGATTTGCCGTTAGAGGAAGCGCTAAGCGAATTTGAGCGCGGCGTACAGCTGGCGCGCCAGGGGCAAAGTCAGCTGCAGAAGGCCGAACAGCGCGTGCAGATCCTGCTGGCGGATAGTGAAGATTCCCCGACCACGCCTTTTACGCCGGACGCTGAATAAATGGATTTCCCGCAACAATTGCAGGCCTGTGTGGAACAGGCAAACGAAGCGCTGCGCCGTTTCATCGCCCCGCAGCCCTTTCAGAACACTCCGCTGGTGGAAGCGATGCATTATGGCGCATTGTTAGGCGGTAAACGCCTGCGTCCCTTCCTTGTCTACGCCACCGGCGAGATGTTCGGCGTGTGCCGTACCACGCTGGATGCTCCTGCCGCGGCGGTCGAATGCATTCATGCCTACTCCCTGATGCATGATGATTTGCCGGCGATGGATGATGACGATCTGCGCCGCGGCCTGCCGACCTGCCATATTAAATTTGGCGAAGCCAACGCAATTCTTGCGGGAGATGCCCTGCAAACGCTGGCGTTCTCTATACTGAGTGATGCGCCGATGGTCGACGTTCCTGACCGGGACCGGCTGGCGATGGTTTCCGAACTGGCGCAGGCCAGCGGCGTGGCGGGCATGTGCGGCGGCCAGGCGCTGGATCTGCAGGCCGAGGGACAGCAGGTTGATTTACAGGCGCTGGAGCGTATCCATCGCCATAAAACGGGCGCCCTGATCCGCGCCGCCGTCCGGATGGGAGCCCTGAGCGCCGGCGAACGCGGCCGCGCTGCCCTGCCCGCGCTGGATCGCTATGCGGAAAATATCGGTCTTGCCTTCCAGGTCCAGGATGACATTCTCGACGTGGTAGGGGATACTGCGACCCTTGGCAAACGTCAGGGTGCCGACCAGCAATTGGGTAAAAGCACCTATCCCGCCCTCCTGGGTCTTGAGCAAGCCCGGAAGAAAGCGCACGACCTGATCGCTGATGCCCGCCGGTCGTTAGATGAGCTGGCCGCACAATCTCTGGATACTTCGGCACTGGAAGCGCTCGCGAATTACATTATTCAGCGCGATAAATAAACAAAAAATGAGTCTCTGATGAGTTTTGATATTGCCAAATACCCGACCCTGGCGCTGGTAGATTCCACCCAGGAGTTGCGCCTGTTGCCAAAAGAGAGCCTGCCGAAGCTATGTGATGAGCTGCGGCGCTATCTGCTGGACAGCGTCAGCCGTTCCAGCGGTCACTTTGCCTCTGGCCTCGGCACGGTGGAACTGACCGTGGCGCTGCACTACGTGTATAACACGCCGTTCGATCGCCTGATCTGGGACGTCGGCCATCAGGCCTACCCGCATAAAATTCTGACCGGTCGCCGGGACAAAATCGGCACCATTCGTCAGAAAGGCGGCCTGCATCCCTTCCCGTGGCGCGGTGAAAGCGAGTATGACGTGCTGAGCGTCGGTCACTCCTCCACTTCCATTTCCGCGGGTATCGGGGTGGCTATCGCCGCCGCGAAAGAGGATAAGCAGCGGCGCGCGGTGTGCGTCATTGGCGACGGGGCGATCACCGCCGGCATGGCGTTTGAGGCGATGAACCACGCCGGGGATATCAAACCCGACCTGCTGGTGGTGCTGAATGACAATGAAATGTCGATTTCCGAGAACGTCGGCGCGCTGAACAATCATCTGGCGCAGCTGCTCTCCGGTAAGCTCTACTCCACCCTGCGCGAAGGGGGCAAAAAGGTCTTCTCCGGGGTGCCGCCGATTAAAGAGCTGCTTAAGCGTACCGAAGAGCATATCAAAGGGATGGTGGTGCCGGGCACGCTGTTTGAAGAGCTGGGCTTTAACTACATTGGCCCGGTGGATGGCCATGACGTGCTCGGTCTGGTCAGCACGCTGAAGAACATGCGCGACCTGAAAGGCCCGCAGTTCCTGCATATTATGACCAAAAAAGGCCGCGGCTATGAGCCCGCCGAGAAAGACCCGATCACCTTCCATGCGGTGCCAAAATTCGACCATACCAGCGGCGTACTGCCCAAAAGCAGCGGCGGCCTCCCTTCCTACTCGAAAATCTTCGGCGACTGGCTGTGTGAAACGGCGGCCAAAGACAACAAGCTGATGGCGATCACGCCGGCGATGCGCGAAGGTTCAGGGATGGTGGAGTTTTCGAAGAAATTCCCCGATCGGTACTTTGACGTCGCCATTGCCGAGCAGCATGCGGTCACCTTCGCCGCCGGGCTGGCGATTGGCGACTACAAGCCGGTGGTGGCGATCTACTCCACCTTCCTGCAGCGAGCCTACGATCAGGTGATCCACGATGTGGCTATCCAGAAGCTGCCGGTGCTGTTTGCTATCGACCGCGCCGGGATCGTCGGCGCAGACGGCCAGACGCATCAGGGAGCGTTCGATCTCTCCTTCCTGCGCTGCATTCCGGATATGGTGGTAATGACCCCGAGCGATGAAAATGAATGTCGCCAGATGCTGTACACCGGCTACCACTACAGCGACGGCCCCTGCGCGGTGCGCTATCCGCGCGGTAGCGGCACCGGCGCGACGCTCGAGCCGCTGGCATCGCTGCCGATCGGCAAAGGGGTGGTGAAACGTCAGGGCGAGAAAATAGCGATCCTCAACTTTGGCACCCTGCTGCCGGAAGCCGCGGCGGTAGCGGACAAACTCAACGCCACCCTGGTGGATATGCGCTTTGTGAAGCCGCTGGATACCGCGCTGATCCTCCAGCTGGCCGGCGAGCACGACGCGCTGGTGACGCTGGAAGAGAACGCCATCATGGGCGGCGCCGGCAGCGGCGTGAACGAAGTGCTGATGGCCCATCGCCGGGCGGTACCGGTGCTCAATATTGGCCTGCCGGATTATTTTATTCCTCAGGGCACTCAGGAAGAGATCCGCGCCGACCTCGGCCTTGATGCCGCCGGTATTGAAGCCAAAATCCGCGACTGGCTGGCATAATTGCCCCTTCCGCTCCTGCTATGCTTAAGGGATACCCTTGATGAATAGCAGGAGCGCACTATGCACTATATCCCCCTCGGTGATACTGCCTTACGTGTTTCCCGACTCTGCCTCGGCTGCATGACCTTCGGCGAGCCGGACCGCGGCAGACACGCCTGGACGCTTCCGGAAGAGAGCAGCCGCCCGCTTATCCAGCACGCCATTGAAGGCGGCATCAACTTCTTCGATACCGCAAATAGCTACTCCGACGGCAGCAGCGAAGAGATCGTTGGCCGCGCCCTGCGCGACTTTGCCCGCCGTGACGAGGTGGTTGTCGCCACCAAGGTGTATCACCAGGTCGGCGATCTGGCGGAAGGACTTTCCCGGGCGCAGATCCTGCGCTCCATCGACGACAGCCTGCGCCGTCTCGGGATGGACTATGTCGACCTGCTGCAGATCCACCGCTGGGACTATACCACCCCGATTGAAGAGACGCTCGAAGCGCTGGACGAGGTGGTGAAAGCCGGCAAAGCGCGCTATATCGGCGCCTCGTCCATGCATGCCCGACAGTTTGCCCAGGCGCTGGCGCTCCAGCAGCAGAACGGCTGGGCGCGCTTCGTCACCATGCAGGATCACTACAACCTGATTTACCGGGAAGAAGAGAATGAGATGCTGCCCCTGTGCCAACGTAACGGCGTAGCGGTGATCCCATGGAGTCCGCTGGCGCGCGGCAGGCTAACCCGCCCCTGGGGTGAGACCACCGCCCGGCTGGTCTCAGATGAGTTCGGCAAATCGCTGTACAGCGCCAGTGAAGAAAACGATGCGCAGATCGCCGGGAATCTCGCGGACGTGGCGGAAGAACTCGACGCCAGCCGCGCCCAGGTCGCCCTCGCCTGGCTGTTAAGCAAACCCGGCGTCGCCGCGCCGATTATCGGCCCGTCGCGTCAGGAACAGCTCGATGATCTGCTGCAGGCGGTGGATTTGACGCTCTCCCCGGAACAGATCGACAAGCTGGAGGCGCCGTATCAGCCGCATCCGGTGGTGGGATTTAAGTGAAGGGCGTGGTTTCCCCGGCAGCGTAGCGTTGCCGGGGAGAGGCGGTTAAAGCAGACCGATGGGCCAGTGATGGCCAATGACGTACAGCACGCCGGCGGAGATCACGCCGGCGACGATGTCGTCGACCATAATCCCCATTCCGCCGTGGATATTGCGATCAAACCAGCGAATTGGCCACGGCTTCCACATATCGAAGATACGGAAAATCACGAAGCCGGCGGCCACCCACTGCCAGTCCAGGGTCGGCAGCGCCATCAGGGTGATCCACATCCCGACGAACTCGTCCCAGACGATGCTGCCGTGGTCATGGGTGCCCATATCTTTGGCCGTGCGATGGCACAGATAGACGCCGATACAGATGCTCATCATCACCACCAGCGAGTAAAGCTGCCAGGGGAGAAAGGTCATCAGATACCAGAACGGGATCGCCGCCAGCGAGCCCATCGTCCCCGGCACCACCGGGCTTAAGCCGCTGCCAAAGCCGGTCGCCAGCAGATGCCACGGATTACGCATACTCAGGCGGCTAAGCGCCTCGTCTCGACTACGCAAAGTGATCGTATCCCTTTAAATCAAGCGCGACCGGCTTACCGTCGCGGATAAACTGCAGCCCTTCGCTCTCCGGCGCAATCTGTCCGATACAGGTAAAACGCGCGCCAAGATGGCCAAGAGCCACGTCCAGCGCCCCGCGGTTCAGCTCCGGTACGGTAAAGCACAGCTCGTAATCTTCCCCGCCGGCGAGCGCCCAGCGCAGCGCCTGCTCAGAATCAACCTGGCGCAGCATCGCATCGGAGTACGGCATGGCATCGAGATCGATACGTGCGCCGCAGCCGCTGGCTTTGAGAATATGGCCCAGATCGGAGATCAGGCCGTCGGAGAGATCGATAGCCGATGTCGCCAGGTCACGCAGCGCCTGGCCCTGCAGCACGCGCGGCATCGGCCGCAGATGACGGGCCAGCAGGTAGTCGGCGTCAGACGGTTCATCCACCGTTAGACGATTCTGCAGTACAGCCAGACCGGCGGCGCTATCTCCCGGAGTGCCGGTAACATAGATCCAGTCCCCCGGCTTCGCGCCAGCGCGTTTCATGGCGCGTCCCGGCGGCACAAAGCCGTGGATACCCAGCGTCATGGAGAGCGGGCCACGGGTAGTGTCGCCGCCAATCAGTTGCATATCGTAATAGTCCAGCTGGACAAACAGGCTGTCGCTGAAGGCTTCCAGCCAGACTTCATCCACCTCCGGCAAGGTCAGCGCCAGCGTGAGCCACGCCGGTTCCGCGCCCATCGCCGCGAGGTCGCTCAGGTTCACCGCCAGCGCTTTATAAGCGAGGTCGGCAGGGTCGATATCGGGTAAGAAGTGATTGCCCGCCACCAGGGTGTCGGTGCTGATTGCCAGCGTTTTTTTCTCGGGAATATGCAGGAGCGCGCAGTCATCGCCGATGCCGGTTTCAACATCAAGGCGGGCGCTTTTAACGCGATCAAAATAACGGGCAATCAGGGAGAATTCGCCGCATGCCATACGTTATGCCTCAGCAAAATAATAAATAAGGCCGGGCTGCGAGGCGACCCTCGCAAAACCCGGCCTGCAGTTTACTTCTTGTGGGGACGAATTACCGGAGCCGCTTTGTCCAGCACGCCGTTAACGAACTTGTGGCTATCTTCAGCGCCGAAGGTTTTCGCCAGTTCGATAGCTTCATTGATGGCCACTTTATACGGTACGTCATCACGTTTGGACAGCTCAAACAGCGCGATACGCAGCACCGCTTTTTCAACCTGGCCCAGCTCTTCCAGCTGGCGGGACAGGTAGGGCTTCATCAGGCCGTCGAGGTACGCGCTGTTAGTCGCCACTCCGGACAGCAGTTCGCGGAAATACAGAACATCAACATCTTTTACGTCCTGTTCCGCCAGGAACTGGTATTCGACATCAGCGATGTCGTTGTGGGACAACTGCCAGGAGTAGAGCGCCTGAACGGCACACTCACGGGCGCGGCGACGAGCAGCAGGTTTCACGGAATTCCCCTTACAAAAATCAGGCCTTGATGGCTTTCAATACGTTAATCATTTCCAGCGCGGTCAGCGCAGCTTCTGCGCCTTTGTTACCGGCTTTGGTGCCAGCGCGCTCAATGGCTTGTTCAATACTTTCAGTGGTCAGAACACCAAAGGCTACCGGGATTTCGCTGTCCTGAGCGACATGCGCCAGGCCATTGCTGGCACCGCCTGCCACATATTCAAAGTGGGCGGTACCGCCGCGAATCACCGTCCCCAGCGCGATCACCGCGTCATATTTACCGGTTTTCGCCAGTGCGCCAGCCGCCAGCGGCAGCTCATACGCGCCTGGAACCCAAACGACGGTGATGTTTTCATCTTTTACCTGACCAATGCGTTTCAGGGCGTCAATCGCGCCTTCCAGCAGGCTGTCATTGATAAAGTTGTTGAAACGCGCAATGGTGATGGCGACGCGAGCGTCCGGGGTAGCAACGTTAGCTTCAATAATGTTCATACTCTTCCTTCGGGTTCATGTGCCCCGCAAGGGGGCGGATTTTATCATATTATTCTGAGCGCTGCTTCCTAATAATCAGGAAAGCCTCACGCAGTGGTTAAATGCAGGCAGACATCCGGGCCAACCTGACGTATCTCATTGAATTTAAAATGGGGGCCTGGCTCAGCTCTTCAAGCCCCGGCAGCGCGCATAATCCACGCGCCGCATTGCCTAACAGTTTAGGCGCAATATAGACGATAAGCTCGTCGACCAGACCCGCCTGCAGCAGCGCCCCGGCAAGCGTAGCCCCTGCCTCAACCCAGACGCTGTTGATCTGCTGTTTGCCAAGCAGCATCATCAGCAGCACCAGATCGAGATGGCCGTTATGCTCCGGAACCAGCAGCGTGCGGGCGCTTTCCGGCCACTGCCGTTCATCGGCGCGCAGGCGGGCAAACAGCGTTTCCCCCGCCTGCTGCACAATACGATGCTCAGGCGTGACGCGGTTCTGGCTGTCGATGACGACGCGCAGCGGCTGGCGCAAATTCTCTTCGGGATAAAGCGCCTGGGTATCGGCGCTCAGCTCCTGCCAGCGCACGGTCAGCGCCGGATCGTCCGCCAGCACGGTGGCGCTGCTGGTCAGGATGGCATGGCTCTGGGCGCGTAGACGCTGCACGTCGCGTCGCGCCTGCGGGGAGGTGATCCACTGGCTTTCGCCGCTGGCCATCGCCGTGCGGCCGTCCAGCGAGGCGCCCAGCTTCAGCTGCACCCAGGGAAAACCGGTGCGCATCCGCTTCAGAAAGCCCTTATTCAGCGCTTCCGCTTCGTTCATCATCAGCCCATGGCTGACCTCAATGCCGGCCTGCTGCAGGCGATACAAACCGCGCCCCGCCACCTGCGGGTTCGGATCCTGCATCGCGGCGACCACGCGGCTGACGCCGGCGGCAATCAGCGCATCGCAGCATGGCGGCGTACGGCCATGGTGGCTGCAGGGCTCAAGAGTGACGTAGGCGGTGGCGCCGCGCGCCTTTTCGCCAGCCATGCGCAGGGCGTGCACTTCAGCATGCGGCTCGCCGGCGCGATAGTGAAACCCCTCGCCGACGATCTCGCCGTCTTTCACAATGACGCAGCCGACGTTAGGGTTAGGATGGGTAGTAAAGCGACCGCGCGCGGCAAGCTTCAGCGCACGCGCCATGTACATTTCGTCCTGCATGGCTTAGTCCTGTAAGCGGGCGATCTCTTCGCCGAATTCTTTAATATCTTCGAAGCTGCGATAGACCGACGCGAAGCGAATATAGGCGACTTTATCCAGCTTTTTCAGCTGCTCCATCACCAGGTTGCCGATCATTTTGCTGGCCACTTCGCGCTCGCCGGTGCCGCGCAGATGAGTCTTGATATGGTTGACCGCCATTTCCACGTCGTCGGCGCTAACCGGACGTTTCTCCAGCGCTTTCAGCATCCCGCTGCGCAGCTTGTCTTCGTTGAAGGGTTCGCGCACATCGTTACTCTTCACCACCCGCGGCATCACCAGCTCCGCCACTTCGAAGGTGGTAAAGCGTTCGTTACAGACCAGGCACTGCCGACGGCGACGCACGGAAGAGCCTTCCCCCACCAGACGAGAGTCGATCACTTTGGTATCCACGGCGAAACAGAAAGGGCAATGCATAGCGCGTCCTGACAGGTAGTTAAACTGAAGAGTAGTTTACCGCGAAGTGACCGGACTACAAAGAAAGAGCTTTTGAGACAAAGGATCTATGGGAGATGAGGCCGGTTTGGCTACCATTAAGCATCCTCTGTAAACGGAATCCTGACCATGACAAGACGTTACCTGAAGCTCGCCATCGCGGGCTGCCTGTTCACCCTGACCGCCTGCGCCCAGCAAAGCGAAATCCGCCAGATGCACCAGAGCGTGAGTACGCTGAGCCAGGAGATGACCCAGCTCAACCAGCAAACGATCAAAATCACCCAGCAAAACGCGCTGAACGCCAAATCCACCCGCGGCGTCTATCTGCTGCCGGAGGCCAAGACCCCGGCGCGGCTGGAGAGCCAGATCGGCACCCTGCGCATGTCGGTGGGCAGTATTACCCCGGATGGCGATGGGTCACGCCTGACCTTACGCATTCAGGGCGAATCCAACGATCCGCTGCCGGCCTTTACCGCCACCGTCGCTTCCGGACAGATCACCGGCACCACCCACAGCTATCAGGAAGTCAATGTTCAGGATCAGCTGATTAGCGCGCCGGCCAGCACCCTCGCCCCCAGCGATGTCGATATCCCGTTGCGCCTCAATGTAACGCCAGATAAAGTCGGTTTTATTCGCGTACACGATATCCAGCCCGCCGCCGCCCAGTAAGCCTTCAGCCGGGCCTGCCCCGCCCGGCTACGTCCTGCCCCGTCTTTCTTATCCACTTACAACTTTTCGCAAGAGTTCATTAGAAATCGTTCTGCAGCGCGATTTTCAGTAGCATTTTGTCAAGAAATGCATAGAATCGTGAACGCAATCGATTACGCATGTTCTGGTTATGTGAAACAACACGTATTTTTGTGAGCAATGATTCCTATAATAGACCCCCACAGAAAGACGAAATATTTAGAAACGCTTCGGCACTTCTTTTAACGCCTTCAGGCTCAATTTAAACAGTGGCATTACTATGAAAAAAACATTACTGGCAGCGGGTGCGGTTGTGGCGCTCTCCACTACTTTTGCCGCCGGCGCGGCAGAAAACGACAAACCGCAGTATCTGTCTGACTGGTGGCACCAGAGTGTTAACGTGGTGGGCAGCTACCACACCCGTTTTGGACCGCAGATCCGTAACGATACCTACCTGGAATACGAAGCGTTCGCCAAAAAAGACTGGTTTGATTTCTACGGCTATATCGATGCCCCGGTATTCTTCGGCGGCAACAGCACGGCAAAAGGTATCTGGAACAAAGGTTCCCCGCTGTTTATGGAGATCGAACCGCGTTTCTCTATCGATAAGCTGACCAATACCGACCTGAGCTTCGGGCCGTTCAAAGAATGGTATTTCGCCAACAACTATATCTACGATATGGGCCGCAACGACTCCCAGGAGCAGAGCACCTGGTATATGGGTCTGGGTACCGATATCGATACCGGCCTGCCAATGAGCCTGTCGCTGAACGTCTACGCCAAGTACCAGTGGCAGAACTACGGCGCGTCCAACGAAAACGAATGGGACGGCTATCGCTTCAAAGTGAAATACTTTGTGCCGCTGACCGACCTGTGGGGCGGTTCGCTGAGCTACATCGGCTTCACCAACTTCGACTGGGGTTCTGACCTCGGCGATGACAACTTCTACGATCTGAACGGGAAGCACGCGCGCACCAGCAACTCTATCGCCTCCAGCCACATCCTGGCGCTGAACTACGCGCACTGGCACTACTCTATCGTCGCCCGTTACTTCCATAACGGCGGCCAGTGGGCTGATGATGCGAAGCTGAACTTCGGCGATGGTCCGTTCAGCGTTCGCTCGACCGGCTGGGGTGGTTACTTCGTGGTCGGCTACAACTTCTGATTGCTGATACAGCAAGACAGCGCCCGGGCCGCAGCTCCTGCTGCCCGGGCTTTTTTATTTCTCCCGCACCTCGCACCGGACCTTGCGCAGAAAATCGCTTAACGAGCGGTCTGCGCACTCGCTGAATCGACGTTCGGTCCTTCTGACCTCCAGACAACGGTCGAGGCGAAAATTGCGGTAATCATTGCGCAGCTCGCACCAGGCCACCAGCAGCCAGCGCTCCCCCCAGAAAAACAGCCCCAGCGGCAGCACTTCACGCCACGTCACCTGACCGGATTCATCCTGGTAGTGAAGCTGTAATACCTGCTGATTGGATACGGCCTGGTGGATAACGTCAAAATGGGTTTTAGCATAGCGATGCGCGCCAAGGTCAGGGGCAAACAGGCGAGTCTGCTCCGCCTGGCGCCGACGCGCCTCCGGCAGGATCGCCAGCATTTTTTCCTGGGCGGACTCCAGCGACTGCGACAGCGCCTCACCGCCCCAGGTTTTTAGCAGCCGAATCGCTGCGATCAGCGCCTCGGACTCTTTGGTGGTCAGCATCAGCGGCGGCAGATCGTAGCCCGCCAGCAGCCGGTAGCCGCTGCCCGCTTCGCCCTCCACCGGTACGCCGGAGAGGGAGAGATCGCGAATATCGCGATAGACGGTACGCTCCGACACGCCCAGCCGCTCCGCCAGCAGCGCGGCGGTAGTGAGCCGCCTGCCGCGCAGGATCTGCACAATCTGAAATAAACGGTCGGCGCGTCGGGTCATGTCTCACTTCACAAAAGTTAAGGTTAAGCCGGCTGGTGCAGGCCGACGCGGTTGCCCTCGCTGTCGGTAAACAGGGCGATGGTGCCAATATCATTCGGCAGCGTCAGCGGGCCGAAGACACAGGCCCCACCCGCCGAGGCAACGCGCTCCAGCGTGGCGGCAAGATGATCAGTATGCAGATAAATAATAGCGCCCTGCGCCGAGGGCGCGATACCTTCAAATTTGGCCAGCGCGCCGCCGGGGGCCGGATCCTGATGCGGGAACACCGCCAGCTCGGCGCAGTCCATGGTTTCGCGACGCAGCGACACTTGCATCACCGGCTCATAAAACGCGACGGCGCGATCCATATCGGCGACCGGAATTTCAAACCAGTTAATCACGTTGTTCATACTTCCTCCTGCTCGTTAGTGAGTTCAGAGGCAGTGTATGGGAGGGCTCCTGACAGCATACTGTCAGCAGGTTTTGTCGCGGGCAAAAAAATCCCGGCCGCAAGGGCCGGGATAGCTTTATCTCAACTGAACCGGATTACGGCAGAATAGACGGCTGATCCGCCCCTTCTTTCTCAACCTTCTGCTGGATCAGATGCTCGCGCTTCATGCCCAGCTTCAACGCCAGCGCGGAGGCGACGTAGATAGAGGAAGCCGTACCGATGGAAACACCGATCAGCATGGTCAGCGAGAAGCCTTCCAGAATCGGGCCGCCGAACAGGAACAGCATCAGGATCACCATCAAAGTGGTACCAGAGGTGATCAAGGTACGGTGCAGCGTCTGGGTCAACGACACGTTAAAGATCTCGTACGGCGTACCGCGGCGGATCTTACGGAAGTTTTCACGGATACGGTCCGATACCACGATACTGTCGTTCAGCGAGTAGCCGATAACCGACATCAACGAGGCCACGATGGTCAGGTCGATCTCGATATGGAACAGCGACAGCACGCCCATGGTGATCACCACGTCGTGCGCCAGGGCGATAACCACCCCGGCGGCCAGACGCCATTCGAAGCGGAAGCCGACGTAGATCAGGATACAGACCAGCGCCGCAATCAGCGCCAGGGCGCCGGTTTGCGCGAGGTCCGCGCCGACGCTCGGGCCGACAAACTCAATACGCTTCACTGCCGCATTCTGGCTGGTCGATTCGTTAATCACCGTCACGACCTTGCTGCCCAGCTCCTGGCTGCCGTTGGCGTCATGCACCGGCGGCATACGTACCATGATGTCGCGGCTGCTGCCAAAGTTCTGCACCTGCGGCTCTTCAAAGCCCGCTTTCTGCAGGGAATCGCGCATCTGGTCCAGATCGACCGGTTTCTCAAGGGTAATTTCAATCACCGTACCGCCGGTGAAATCGAGCCCCCAGTTAAACCCGCGAACGCCGATGATAGCGATCGACACAATCAGCAGAAAACCTGAAATGCCGAAGGCCCAGTAGTCCCAGCGCATAAAGTCCCAGACTTTACGGCCGTGGTTCAATTGTTCAACAGTATATTCCTGTGCCACAACGCACTCCTCAGATAGACAGCTTTTTAACGCGCTTGCCGCCGTACAGCAGGTTCACGATGGCACGGGTGCCGACGATAGCGGTAAACATTGAGGTCGCGATACCGATACCGGTGGTAATCGCAAACCCTTTAATGGCACCGGTACCGACCGCGTACAGGATGATCACTTTGATAAGCGTCGTCACGTTGGCGTCGAAGATCGAGCTGAACGCGCCGCGATAACCTTCGTCAATCGCCTGCTGAACGGTACGCCCGTTGCTCAGCTCTTCTTTGATACGCTCGTTGATCAGAACGTTAGCATCGACCGCCACCGCCAGGGTTAACACGATACCCGCGATGCCCGGCATGGTCAGCGTCGCCCCCGGGATCAGGGACATAATGCCGACAATCAGTATCAGGTTGGCAATCAGCGCCGAGGTCGCAATCAGGCCGAACTTCTTATAGAAGAGGATCATGAACAGGATAGAGACCACCAGACCGGCCAGACAGGCTTCCAGACCCTGCTTGATGTTCTGCATTCCCAGGGTTGGGCCGATAGTCCGCTCTTCGACGATCTGAATCGGCGCAATCAGCGCGCCGGCACGCAGCAGCAGCGACAGCTGACGCGCTTCGTTCGGATTGCTGATACCGGTGATACGGAAGCTGTTACCCAGACGCGACTGGATGTTGGCGATGTTAATCACCTCTTCCTCTTTCGCCAGGATAGCGCGACCGTTAGCGTCTTTCTTACCGCTGTCTTTATACTCCACGAACAGGGTCGCCATCGGCTTGCCGATGTTGTCCTTAGTGAAGTTAGACATGATGTTACCGCCCGCGCTGTCCAGCGAGATGTTAACCTGCGGCTGGTTGTACTCATCCATGCTGGAGGTCGAGTCGGTGATATGGTCCCCGGTCAGGATCACCCGCTTGTACAGCACTACCGGCTGGCCTTCACGCGTCTGCTTCACTTCCGAGTCGCCCGGCACGCGGCCAGAGGCGGCGGCGGACTGGTCCACATTAGTATTGACCAGACGGAACTCGAGGGTCGCGGTCGCGCCAAGGATTTCCTTCGCACGCGCGGTATCCTGGATACCCGGCAGCTCAACCACGATGCGGTCAGCGCCCTGACGCTGAACCAGCGGCTCGGCGACGCCCAGCTGGTTCACACGGTTACGCAGGATATTAATGTTCTGCTGAACCGCGTACTCACGGGCTTCTTTCAGGCGCTCATCGGTCATCACCGCTTTCAGTCTATTGTCACCCTGAGAGGAAATAACCAGATCGCGATGGCGAGGGCTGAGATAAGAGATAGCCTGGTCGCGCGCCGCGCTGTCGCGGAAGACGATGCTCAGACCGTAGTTGTCTTCTTTACGCACGGTCGCGTAAGGAATGCCTTTGTCGCGCAGCTCGCTGCGCAGGCTATCGATGTTCTGTTCCTGCAGTTTGCCTAACGCGGTGTCCATGTCGACTTCCATCAGGAAGTGCACGCCGCCGCGCAGATCAAGACCCAGCTTCATCGGCTCGGCATAGAGCGCCGCCAGCCAGCGTGGGGTTGCCGGAGCAAGGTTCAGCGCCACGACGTATTTGTCACCCAGCACGTTAAGCAGCGCTTCGCGCGCGCGCAGCTGGGTATCAGTGGTGTCGAAGCGCGCAAGAATAGCGCCCTCTTCCAGTGCCACAGACTTCGCGGTTATTTTTTCTTCTTGTAAAGTTTTCTGGACCTGGATCAGCGTTTGCTCACTGGCGGCGACGCCGCGCGCGCCAGTGATTTGAACAGCCGGATCCTCACCATACAGGTTGGGAAGCGCATAGATCAGGCCGACGACAATGACGACGACCAGCATGACGTACTTCCACAAAGGATAACGGTTTAACACGGCAGTTCCCTTTGGGAAAAGTTAGATTACAGCGCCTTCATGGTGCCTTTCGGCAGAACGGCAGCAACGAAGTCACGTTTGATAACCACTTCAGTGGTATCGTTCAGCGCGATAGCAATGTAGCCAGTTTCCGCTACTTTGGTCACGCGACCGACCAGACCGCCGTTGGTCAGCACTTCATCACCTTTGGCGATGGAGTTCATCAGGTTCTTATGTTCCTTGGTGCGCTTCTGCTGTGGACGCAGGATCATGAAGTAAAAAATCAGACCGAACACCACCAGCATCAGAATCAGAGACATCGGGCTGCCCTGCGCCGGTGCACCCGTTGCCGCTACCGCATCAGAAATAAAAAAGCTCATTGAAATTCCCTCATTATTAAAATTAATCAACGTTCAAAGGAGGCACGGTGCGCCCCTGACGTTGGTAAAAATCGGTCACGAAGCTCTCTAATTTACCCTCTTCGATAGCCTTGCGTAAACCAGCCATTAAACGCTGATAGTAGCGCAGGTTATGAATGGTATTGAGACGCGCGCCCAATATTTCGTTGCAACGGTCGAGGTGATGCAAGTAAGCGCGTGAATAATTGCGACATGTATAGCAATCACACTCGGCGTCCAGCGGCGCGGTATCGCTTTTGTGCTTCGCGTTGCGGATTTTCACCACGCCGTCGGTGACGAACAGGTGGCCGTTACGCGCGTTGCGCGTCGGCATGACGCAGTCGAACATATCGATACCGCGACGTACCCCTTCCACCAGATCTTCCGGCTTCCCGACGCCCATCAGGTATCGTGGTTTATCGGCCGGGATCTGCGGGCAGACGTGCTCCAGAATACGGTGCATGTCTTCCTTCGGCTCACCAACCGCCAAACCGCCGACAGCGTAGCCATCAAAGCCAATCTCTACCAGACCTTTCACCGAGATATCGCGTAAATCTTCGTAAACGCTACCCTGAATAATGCCGAACAGCGCATTTTTATTGCCAAGGCTATCGAAACGGTCGCGGCTGCGCTTCGCCCAGCGCAGAGACATCTCCATTGAGCGCTTGGCGTAATCCCAGTCCGCCGGGTACGGCGTACATTCGTCGAAGATCATCACGATGTCAGAGCCGAGATCGTACTGAATCTCCATCGATTTTTCCGGATCGAGGAAAATCGGATCGCCGTTGATCGGATTGCGGAAGTGGACGCCCTGCTCGGTGATCTTACGGATATCGCCAAGGCTGAACACCTGGAAACCGCCGGAGTCGGTCAGGATCGGTCCTTTCCACTGCATAAAATCGTGCAGATCGCCGTGCAGCTTCATGATCTCCTGACCCGGGCGCAGCCACAGGTGGAAGGTGTTGCCGAGAATAATCTGCGCGCCGGTGGCTTCCACCTCTTCCGGCGTCATCCCTTTGACGGTGCCGTAGGTGCCAACGGGCATAAAGGCCGGTGTTTCCACCACGCCGCGCTCAAACACCAGGCGACCGCGGCGGGCGCGACCGTCGGTGGTATCCAGTTCAAATTTCATGCTTGCTCCTGCGTCAGAAAAACAGTCCGACGTTTTCATACTCGCCACGGAATGATTCCGTAGCTAAAAAATGCGTTATGGCGTCTACAAGCCGGCGTACCGGCCTTTTCAGGGACGCTCAGAAATAGCCTGCGGATTGTACGTGATAAACATCGCATCCCCGTAGCTAAAAAAGCGATATTTCTGCTCAACCGCCACCTTATAGGCGTTCATGGTGTGCTGATAACCCGCAAACGCCGACACCAGCATAATCAGTGTGGATTCAGGGAGATGGAAGTTAGTCACCAGCGCATCGATCACCTGGTACTGATAACCCGGGTAGATGAAAATCTGCGTATCGTCGAAGAACGGCGCGATCAGCGCGTCTTTCGCCGCCTGCGCCGCGCTCTCCAGCGAACGTACCGAGGTGGTGCCCACCGCGATCACGCGGTTGCCGCGCGCTTTCGCCGCCAGCACCGCATCGACCACCTCCTGCGGCACTTCGGCATATTCGGAGTGCATGGTGTGCTCTTCAATGCTGTCGACGCGCACCGGCTGGAAGGTGCCGGCGCCCACATGCAGGGTGACAAACGCCATCTCAACGCCTTTGGCGCGCAGTTTGTCCAGCAGCGGTTCGTCGAAATGCAAACCGGCGGTCGGGGCGGCTACCGCGCCCGGCCTGGTGCCATAGACGGTTTGATAGAGCTCGCGGTCGGCGTCTTCGTCCGGGCGGTCAATATAGGGCGGCAGCGGCATATGGCCGATCCCGTTAAGGATCTCCAGCACCGGGCGCTCGTCGTTAAACTCCACTTCAAACAGCGCGCCGTGGCGCGCCAGCATCGTGGCCTTAATGCTCTCGTCATCGCCCAGCAGCAGCTCGGCGCCCGGCTTCGGCGCTTTTGAGGCGCGAATATGGGCCAGGATGCGCTTATCATCCAGCATCCGCTCCACCAGCACTTCAATCTTGCCGCCGCTGGCCTTGCGGCCGAACAGACGCGCCGGGATCACCCGGGTGTTGTTAAACACCAGCAGATCGCCGGGATTGAGCTTATCGAGGATGTCGGTGAAGGTGCCATGCGTCAGCGCGCCCGTCGGCCCGTCCAGGGAGAGCAAGCGACAGCTACTGCGCTCAGGCATCGGATAGTGGGCGATCAGAGATTCGGGTAGTTCAAAAGCAAAATCGGTAACGCGCATGACGGTAACTCAGACTGAATAAAGAGGCGGGTAGTCTAGTGCCGGGGCGGTCTGGCTGCAACCTTTACCCCTCCGGATGAATGACATAATCTATATTCCAAATCATTCCGAATGCCGCCATGCGGCAACCGAATGCCTTACCGGTGGCAAAGGTGCCGCGCGCGGCCAGACAGCATGCCATTCGGCCACCGAGGCGCCGTTCAGCGCAACATCGGTGTTTCCACCTGCCCGCTCGTATTTAAAGGATGTCGTTTTATGAATTTTCTCGCCCACCTGCACCTGGCCCATCTCGCCGACAGTTCGCTGCCCGGCAACCTGATGGCCGACTTCGTGCGCGGCAACCCGCAGGGCGACTATCCGGCGGAGATCATCGACGGCATCTATATGCATCGGCGGATTGACGTGATGACTGACAACCTGGCGGAAGTCAAAGAGGCGCGGGAGTGGTTTCGCCCGCAGACCCGCCGCGTCGCCCCCATCACCCTCGACGTTATGTGGGATCATTTCCTGTCCCAGCACTGGGCGCAGCTCTCCCCTGACCTGCCGCTGGACGAGTTCGTACGCTACGCCGAGCGGCAGATCGTCCCCATCCTGCCCGACTCGCCGCCCCGCTTCGTCAATCTCAATCAATATCTGTGGTCGGAGCGCTGGCTGGAGCGCTATCGGGAAATGGATTTTATTCAGCGCGTGCTGAACGGCATGGCCAGCCGCCGTCCACGTCTCGAGGCGCTACGCGACTCCTGGCAGGATCTGGATATCCATTACGACCGTCTGGAGACGCAGTTCTGGCGCTTTTATCCGCAGATGATGCGCCTGGCAGAAAACAAACAGCTGTAATAGCCACGTCATTGATAGGTAAAAGCTGGCTGAACGATTGTTAGCGCCTCTTTGTGTTATTGCCGGGCAGGCTCTATACTTGCCCGCGTTGCGTTCCAAATAACCTTAGTAATTACAGGAGAATCAAATGGTTCTGGTCACTCGTCAAGCGCCGGATTTTACTGCAGCCGCTGTGCTGGGTAATGGTGAGATCGTTGAGAAATTCAATTTCAAACAGCACACCAACGGTAAACCTACCGTTCTGTTCTTCTGGCCGATGGACTTCACCTTCGTGTGCCCGTCTGAGCTGATCGCGTTCGACAAACGTTACGAAGAATTCCAGAAACGCGGCGTGGAAGTGGTTGGCGTTTCCTTCGACTCCGAATTCGTGCACAACGCATGGCGTAACACCCCGGTAGACCAGGGCGGTATCGGCCCGGTTAAATACGCGATGGTTGCTGACATCAAACGTGAAATCCAGAAAGCTTACGGTATCGAGCATCCGGACGAAGGCGTAGCGCTGCGCGGCTCTTTCCTGATCGACGCCAACGGCATCGTTCGTCATCAGGTGGTTAACGACCTGCCGCTGGGCCGTAACATCGACGAAATGCTGCGTATGGTAGACGCCCTGCAGTTCCACGAAGAGCACGGCGAAGTCTGCCCGGCGCAGTGGGAAAAAGGAAAAGAAGGTATGGCCGCCTCTCCGGAAGGCGTAGCAAAATACCTGACCGAAAACGTCTCCAGCCTGTAATCGGCACGCGTTTTAATAAAAGGCTCGCTCAGGCGGGCCTTTTTTGTTAGCGGCGTCATAATTTAAGAAAATGACCCGCCGATATTTGTGACCAGCGATACACTTCTGGCGAAAAAATTCGCCCTACCTCTCACTTTTTCTCTGGCAAATTTCAGCGTCAAAATACAAAGCCTTCATAACAGCCTGAAAAACATATAAATTATTTATATCGTTTTCTGCCGGTACTTTGCCGTCGATGTGATCCCCATCAATATTTAAAACCGCGGATGTGATCTCATCCATCATTTTCATCAATGTATTTGGTCATGATTTAACTCAGGAACAGGAATACGTTCAGGAGCTGAGGATGGAAATTATTTTTGACCCGTCGTTAATCGCCCTTAAGCAGAATATTTCCCGTGCGGAAGAGGCCATCGAACTGGCGGGTTCATTACTTGCCAGGCGCCAGATTTGCAGCGCCGAATATGTCAACGAGATGCTGACGGTATATGAAGATTTTGGCGCCGCCATCGTGATAGATGACGGGATTGCCATGCCGCATGCCCGGCCGGAAAAAGGGGCATTACAGACCGGGTTCTCACTTGTCACCACCGCCACGCCAATCTCCTTCGGCCACGATGAGTTCGATCCGGTTTCCCTGGTCATCGCGATCGCCGGCGCCGATGCTGACAGTCATATCAAAATGATCCAACTGATAGCCTCGCTGATCGAGTCAGATATTGTGACCTTTCTTCAGCAGGAAAATGACGTTAATTCAGTCTTACATTTCATTCAAAAACAAATGGAGTAGTCATTATGTTAGTTATCAGAACGGTTTGTGGTAACGGTATTGGCAGCTCATTGATGGCTGCGAATAATGTGAAAAAGATTTGTGACGAATTAGGTATCAAAGCGGACGTCGCCTCGGTCGATTTTGCTAACGCCGTCGGGGAAAAAGCCGACCTTTACGTCACGATCAAAGAACTGGCAAATCAATTTCCGGCCCACTGTCATGTCGCCATCATTCGCAGCTACGTCCATAAAGCGAAGATCGCCGAGGATATTACCGACGCGCTGATGAAAATTGCTGCGACTCACTCTTAATCAGCATAGAGGGAACGACCATGCAGGCTATTCTTAGTTTCTTAACGGAAATATTCAGTCAACCCGCCTTTTTAATGGGGCTTATCGCCTTCGTTGGTTTAGTGGCGCTGCGCTCCCCTGGCAATAAACTGCTTACCGGCACATTAAAGCCGATTTTAGGCTATTTGATGTTGAGCGCTGGGGCAGGCGTTATCGTTGCCAATCTCAATCCGCTGGGCGGTATTATCGAGGCCGGATTTAATATCCGCGGCGTTATTCCGAACAATGAAGCCATTGTCTCCGTCGCCCAGAAAATGCTGGGCGTGGAAACCATGAGTATTTTGCTGTTAGGCTTTATTTTCAACCTGATTATCGCCCGCTGTACCAAGTATAAGTATATCTTTCTGACCGGCCATCATTCGTTCTTTCTCGCCTGCCTGTTCTCCGCCGTTCTGCAGGCGGCGGAGTTCCAGGGCTGGATGTTGATCCTGATCGGTGGATTCCTGTTGGGCTCATGGTCGGCCATCTCCCCGGCCATCGGTCAGCGTTACACCAGGCAGGTAACCGAAGACGGCGGGATCGCCATGGGCCATTTCGGCTCTCTCGGCTACTACCTCTCGGCATGGATCGCCAGCCGGACCGGCAATCCGGCAAATTCCTTCGCCGATACCGAAATTTCAGAAAAGTGGGGCTTTCTGCGCGATACCACGGTCACCACCGGTATCGTGATGTTTGTTATCTACTTTGTCTGCAGCGCTGTCGCCGGGTCGGCGTACCTGAGCACCATCACCGACCAAAACATGCTGATCTTCTCGGTGCTGACCGGTCTACAGTTCGCCGTTGGCGTAGCCATTGTCTATAACGGCGTGCGGCTGATCCTCGGCGATCTGGTGCCGGCGTTCCAGGGCATCAGCCAGAAGCTGATCCCGGACTCCATCCCGGCCGTTGACTGCGCGGTGTTCTTCACCTTTAGCCCCACCGCGGTGGTGGTGGGATTCATCAGCTCCTTTGTGGGCGGGCTGGTCGGGATGCTCTTGCTCGGCGGGCTGGGCATGGCGCTGATTATTCCCGGCATGGTGCCGCACTTCTTCTGCGGCGGCACGTCCGGCGTCTTCGCCGACAAACTGGGCGGTAAGCGCGGATGTATCATCGCCTCCTTTATCGGCGGGATCTTCCTCGCCTTCCTGCCGGCGATGCTGCTGCCAGCGCTCGGCAACCTCGGGTTTGAAAACAGCACCTTCGCCGATTTCGACTTCGCGGTATGGGGCATCATTATCGGGAATGCGTTCACCCAGTTTGGTCAGATCACTATCTATCTGATTTGTCTGGCGCTGCTCGTCGCGCTGCTGGCGCCTTTCTGCTTCCGTCACGTCCAGGTGGTGGGCAACACGCTCAGCTATGAGGAGCTGACGGCGAAGCAGAAAAATGAATAAGCGAGGTCATTTTTCCCGGCGGGAGGGCCACGCTTTCCGCCGCTGACAAATAATCAGGAGTGGTTATGGCTATTTTGTCCATTGGATTTGCTTGTTTCGATCAGTTTTTCTTTCTCAATGAATGGCCCCAGGAGAATACCAAAAACTTTTGTCATGATTTTATTGAAAGCGGCGGCGGTCCGGCGGCCAATGCGGCCTGGCTGCTGGGATTATGGGGCGAGGAGGTTTATTACATTGGTCATCTGCAGCAGGACCTTTACGGTCAGCGCATTATCGATGAGTTTGCCGAGGCGGGGGTGGATACCAGCCAGGTGGTTTTCTCCGATGACATGATCACCCCGCTGGCCTCGGTGCTGGTCAATCGCTTAACGGGTTCGCGGACGATTATTACCCGCAAGATGCAAACGCCGCCTTCCCTGACCTACGAGCAAAAGCTCAAACTGGACGACCTCGCCGAGCGACTGATTGCCAGCGAGGAGCCGGTTACCATTTTAATTGACGGCCATGAGGCGGAAATCAGTGAATATTTAATTAAGAAACTGCCCAACGCCAGGGTCGTGATGGACGGCGGGTCACTGCGCGCCAGCAATATTAAACTGGCGGCCTGGACTGACTATTTTGTAGTGAGCGAACATTTCGCCCGCGATTATATGAGCTATCGCTCGCTGAGCACCGAAGCAGAAATTAAAGCGGCCCTGATTGAGTTGAATAAAATTTGCCGCGGTGAAGCATTTATTACCCTTGGCGAAAAAGGCTGCGCTTTTTTAAAAAGCGGTATGCTGCAGATCGTCCCGTCCTGGCTGTGCAATGCCGTTGATACCACCGGCGCCGGGGATGTATTTCACGGCGCCTTCACCTATGGCGTCCATTACTCATGGCATATCGATAACATTATTTTATTTGCCAGCCTGACCGCCGCCATTTCTATTGAGAAAAAAGGGGTTCGGGAATCGATGCCGGACCTGGCGGTCGTCCACCACTCGTTAAATAGCTACGAGAGAAACTTAACGCAATATTTTGAAGAATAACTGCATTTAATAAATATCAAGAGGTGAATATGTTAGTGTCGATGAAGGACATGCTTCAGCATGCCCTGCGGGACGGCTACGCCGTCGGTCAGTTCAACATTAATAATCTGGAATGGGTCGGCGCCGTATTAAGCACCGCCCAGCAGTGCCGCTCACCGGTTATTTTGGGGGTGTCCGGCGGCACGGTTAAGCATATGCTCGGGTTAAAATGTATTCATGACATCGTGGTTAACGCCATGGAGTATTTGCATATTGATGTTCCGGTGGCGCTGCATCTGGATCATGGCACCTCCCGGGAGGCCTGCGAAGCGGCGATCGCCGCCGGCTTCAGTTCCATTATGTTTGATGGCTCGCATCTGCCGTTCAGGGAAAACCTGGCCATTACCCGCCACCTGGTGACGCTGGCGCACAGCAAAGGTATCTCTGTGGAGGCCGAACTGGGGACCATCGCCGGCAGTGAAGACGGCATTGTCAATTCCGAAGTCATCTACGCCGATCCGCAGGAGTGCTACACCCTGGTGACAGAAACCCAAGTGGATTGCCTCGCCGCCGCGCTGGGCTCCACCCATGGTCTGTATAAAGGTAAAGCCAGGCTGGGATTTACCGAGATGAAAGCCATTGCCGAGCAGGTGAAGGTTCCGCTGGTGCTGCATGGCGGCACCGGTATTGCCGATGAGGATATGCGCCGGGCGATTGCCTGCGGCACCGCCAAGATTAACGTTAATACCGAAAATATGTACGCCTGGTGCCAACAGGTGAAAGCAATTTTCGCCGCCGACACCGGGCACGATGTGAACGATCCGCGGAAAGTCATCGCCCAGGGACTGCAGCCGGTACGCGAGATGATTGCCCGCCGCATGGCGCTCTTTGGCTCAGAGCAGCGCTATTGACGCCGGGCCAGCGGCTGAAACCACCGCCCCGACGCTGCCGGGGCGGTGGCGTCAGGTATCAAAAGGCAAAGCAGGAACAGCCCAGCACGCCCCAGAAGGCCTGCTCGTCAGAGACCGGAATCGACGACTTACGCGCAATATCATGCTGATGGCCGTGGACGCCACAGCTACCGCAGCACTGGTGCATCTGCACCATGGCGCCGATTTTAGCCGTCGCCGGCGGAGCGGAACGGTAATGGCCCGGGACCTTCACCACCGGCGACCACTCCGGCAGCACCGGGATCGGCGGCGGCGCCAGCGGCGAGAAGTGACCGGCGGCATAGACCACTTTGCCGTCAACCACCGTCAGCACCGACTCAATGCCTTTGATCTCCTCTTCCGCGACGCTGAAGTAGTCTTTCGACAGCACCACCAGATCGGCAAGCTGACCGGCGGCCAGACGGCCTTTCTTGCCCTGCTCGCTGGAGAACCAGGCGCTGCCCGCCGTCCACAGCTCCAGCGCGACATCGCGCGGCAGGCGGTTGGCGTCGTCATACATCGCCATCCCGCCAACGGTGCGCCCGGAGACCAGCCAGTACAGCGCGGTCCATGGGTTATAGCTGGCGACGCGGGTCGCATCGGTGCCCAGCCCCACCGGCACGTCCAGCGCCAGCATCTTTGCTACCGGCGGGGTATGTTTCACCGCCTCTTTGCCGTAGCGATCGACAAAATATTCGCCCTGGAAGGCCATCCGATGCTGCACCGCAATACCGCCCCCCAGCGCCTTCACCCGCTCAATGTTACGCTCGGTAATGGTCTCGGCATGATCGAAGAACCAGTGCAGGCCATTAAACGGGATATCGCGGTTCACCTTCTCAAACACGTCCAGCATCCGGCTGATGGACTCATCGTAGGTGGCATGCAGGCGGAACGGCCAGCGATGCTCCACCAGATGGCGTACCACCCGCTCCAGCTCATCCTCCATGCCTTGCGGCAGATCCGGCCGCGGCTGCAGGAAATCTTCAAAATCCGCCGCCGAAAATACCAGCATCTCGCCGGCGCCGTTGGCGCGATAGAAGTCAGTCCCCTGCCCCGGCTTCAGCATGTCGGTCCAGCGTTCAAAATCCTCCAGCTCCTGCTTCGGCCGCTGAGTAAACAGGTTGTAGGCGATGCGCACGGTCATCTGATCTTTCGCGTGCAGCTGTTCGATAATTTCGTAATCTTCCGGATAGTTCTGGAAGCCGCCGCCGGCGTCGATGGCGCTGGTCAGCCCCAGTCGGTTCAGCTCGCGCATAAATTGACGGGTGGAGTTCACCTGCAGATCCAGCGGCAGCTTCGGCCCCTTGGCCAGCGTAGCGTAAAGGATCATGGCGTTCGGTTTGGCGATCAGCATCCCGGTCGGGTTGCCGTGGCTATCGCGGACGATCTCGCCGCCCGCCGGATCCGGCGTCTCTTTGGTATATCCCACGGCTTTCAGCGCCGCACGGTTCAACAGCGCGCGATCGTAGAGATGGAGCACAAACACCGGCGTATCAGGCGCCGCCTCGTTCAGCTCTTCCAGGGTCGGCATCCGCCGCTCGGCGAACTGAAATTCGCTCCAGCCGCCGACCACCCGCACCCACTGCGGGGACGGCGTGCGATCCGCCTGATCCTTCAGCATTCGCAGGGCATCCGCCAGCGAGGGGACGCCCTCCCAGCGGAGCTCAAGGTTGTAGTTCAACCCACCGCGGATCAGGTGCAGGTGAGAATCGTTGAGGCCCGGGATCACCGTATGCCCTTTGAGATCGACGATTTGCGTCCCCTCGGCGGCAAAGCTCATGATCCGATCGTGACTTCCGGTGGCAACAATTTTTCCGTCGGCGATGGCCACGGCTTCCGCCAGGGGATTCGCACGATCGAGAGTATGAATCTGACCGTGGGTCAGAATCAGTGTGGCAGTTTGCGACATAACGAACTCCTTGAGGAGGCTGACTCAGTTTTTCTTCAACCAGCCAGCAAACAGGCGGGTCACGATGGGCATCCAGAACCAGACCACCAGCGCAACCACACAGGCATCATTGATGAGGTGCAGCAGCAGGCTCCCCTTAAGCGACGGCAGCAGCATGCCGGTCACCGCAGGCACCAGGTTGGTGCTGGGGAAAATCACCAGCAGGGTGATCAGAAACTGTTTCCAGCGCCGCGGCTGGCGTACGTTCACCGTCGGCGGGGTAAACCAGAAGGCCGGTTCAGTCCGCACCTCAGTCCGATCGCCTTCCGTCAGCAGTGGGGCAATCTCAGCCACCAGTTGCCGACGGGTTTCCGACTGCGTCCAGGCGTAGAGGTGCTCCAGGGTATCGAAGCGGATTATGACGCTCCACAGATTCTGCCCTGCGGCGGGCCGGATCACATTCGCCCCAAGATGGCCGGGAAATTCTGCCGCAATGGGCATAATTTTACCGAGCCACTCTTCGTAGCGCTGGCTGTGTTGCGGATCGAGCAGATGGCTGATAACCAGGGTCACCGATTTTTGCTGCGCCATGACGAGTTCCTTGCTTCAGGGAAATGGCCGGTTTTCTCCTGCCACTCTCCATAAATGATCTGACACAACATCCTTCATGCTGCGTTGAAGCGGCAGGCGGGCACGTCCCCGTGAACTTGAATAAATTCAGTAGCTGGGGACGGACAAACGCAGCCAACAACGCAGCAGCCTGAAGGATGGAGTGATTTACGCTTTACGCTCCGGCGCGCCATGCACCATGGTATAAGCGTAATCCACGCCCATCCCGTAGGCGCCGCTGTGTTCGCGCACCAGGTCCATTACC
Source organism: Klebsiella sp. KPN54798 (assembly GCF_021184225.1). Classification (NCBI taxonomy): domain Bacteria; kingdom Pseudomonadati; phylum Pseudomonadota; class Gammaproteobacteria; order Enterobacterales; family Enterobacteriaceae; genus Klebsiella; species Klebsiella sp. KPN54798. Next base: position 4,206,341 of record NZ_CP089234.1, read on the forward strand.
GCATCGTAGGTCGCTTTGCGCGACCAGTCGCGCTGGTACTCCAGCAGCACCTGCTGCCAGGTCACCGGCACCGCCCCCGCCTGCACCATCCGGTCAATAGACCGCTCATGGGCGTCGACAGAGGTGCCGCCGGAGGTATCCGTCACTACATAGACCTCGTAGCCCGCCTCCAGCGCCATCAACGCCGGGAAGGTCAGGCAGACTTCGGTCCACAGAGCGGAGATCACCAGCTTTTTACGGCCGGTCGCTTTCACCGCTGCCACAAACGCATCGTCTTCCCAGGAGTTCATGGAGGTACGTTCAATCGGCTTGACGTCAGGATGCACGGCCAATAATTCCGGCCAGATATAGCCGCTAAAGCTTTTGGTCTCTACGGAGGTATAAATCACCGGTACATTAAAAATTTTGCCCGCTTTCGCCAGCGCCACGGTGTTATTTTTCAGGGTCTGGCGATCGATATTCGCCACGCCAAAGGACATTTGCGGCTGATGGTCAATAAAGATAAGCGCGGAATTAGTGGGATCGAGCAGTTCACGAATAGACATTAAATACCTTCTTAATCAATTAGTTAAAAAGATGACATGATGATTAATGCGTCGTGTGGATCCTGACTGATAAAGCATGGTGAGTATAGCCAGTTATTTCTAACAAGTTATTAAGGATTTTTTATGGTTTATATTTTTTGCCGCGACCAGGATTTATTCACGCCTGTTTTAATCAAATTTTTACGCCAAACTGTTCTGATTTATTCACTGGCTTTGATTATTGCGCTTAGGTACAACAGAGAAAACAAATTAATGGATAGCTTCATATGCGCGTAAACTTTGATGTTTTGATGATCCTTGATGCCCTTGACCGCCACGGATCCTTCGCCACCGCCGCGGAGTCGCTGTATAAAACCCCCGCCGCTCTGAGCTATATGATCCAGAAGCTGGAGAGCGATCTGAACATCGTGCTGTTGGATCGTTCCGGCCATCGGGCAAAATTTACCGATACCGGCCGGCTGATGCTGGAGAAGGGGCGACAGCTTTTAAGTGCCGCCAGAGATCTGGAAAAGCAGGCCCAGCAGCTGAGCGCGGGCTGGGAGCGAGAGCTAGCCATCGCCCTTGACGCCTCATTTCCCTTTTCGGCTCTGCTGCCGCTGATCGCCGAGTTTTACGCGCAAAACCCACAGACGCGACTGAACTTCAGCCATCACACCCTCGCCGGTTCGTGGGAAGAGCTGACCCATCATGGGGCGGATATTATCCTCGGCGCCATCAATGAGCCGCCCACCTCCGCGGAGTGGTCATGGCAAACCCTCGGCGCGTTGGATAACATCTTCGTCGTCGCCCCCCATCACCCGCTGGCTCAGGCGAAGGAGCCACTGGCCAATAAACAGCTCAGCCAGCATCGGGCCATCGTGATCCGCGACAGCGCCCGCTATTGCCATCCGCTCAACAGCAATCTCCTCGACGAGCAGCCGCAAATCGGCGTCGATGATTTCGCCAGTAAAGTCGAACTATTGTGCGCCGGGCTGGGCTGCGGCTTTTTGCCGCGCCATATCGCTCGCCCGTGGCTGGTAAAAGGCAGTCTGGTGGAGAAAAGCGTCGCCTGCTGGCGGGAAAAGGATATTACCTATATGGCCTGGCGCAGCGGGAATGATGGGCTGGCTCAGCGCTGGTGGCGGGAGGCGCTCCTCCGCGGCGACCTGCTGAGCCAGCTCTACCATTAACGGCCGGACCAGACGTTGGCGGAGATGGCCGGGAGGGTCAGCACCCCGTCCTGGAAGGCGCCGGCGCCCTCCTGCAGCGTCCACCCGGCCACGTTCAGCAGCGGGGAATCTTCAATAACCACCTCGCAGGCTTCCCCGCGGTTAATCGCCACCAGCACCCGCTGCTGTTTGTAGACACGGACAAACACCACCACGTTATCCTCGGCGTAAATCACCTGACAGCCGCCGTAGCGCAGCGCCTGGTGGGCCTTACGCAGTTTCGCCATCCGCTGATACAGCGCCAGCAGCTGGGTATCCTGCAGCGCCGGATCCCACGGGAACGGTTTGCGGCAGAACGGATCGTTATTGCCATCCACGCCCACCTCGTCGCCATAGTAGATGCACGGTACCCCCGGCCAGCTGAACAGCCACACCACCGCCAGCGGCAGGCGCGCTACGTCTTTGCCAAGAAGAGATTTAAAACGCGCCGTATCATGGCTGTCGAGCTGGTTGAACATCCGCAGCTGCTGCTGATGCGACAGCCCGGCGCGATAATTATCCATCCACGCCATACAGGTCTGGGCGTCTATTTTCTGCGGATCGTAAGAGATATCGGTATTGGCGAGGAATCCCCAGATCGGGAAGGTGAAGCCGCGATAGTTCATCGCCGCGTCTTCGGCATCCGCCTGCAGCCACTGGCGCGCGTCGCCAAAATGTTCGCCAAAGACAAAAGCTTCCTGCTGCGCTTGCTTCGCTGCCTGGGTAATGCCGGCGATATGCTGCAGGTTATTCCGCGCCCCGCCGCCTTCGCCCAGCATATGCACCACGTCAAGACGCCAGCCGTCCATGCTCCATGGCGCCTTCAGCCAGTGGCGTACGATACTGTCTTCACCGGCATAGATCTCGTTGACCAGGCTGGTCGACCGATAGTCGAGCTTCGGCAGACTGGCATAGCCCAGCCAGTTGTGCGCCTGCCCCTCCTCTGAGAAGGTAAACCAGTCGCGCCACGGGGAGTCCGGATCGTGGCCGGCGCCGCCGCTGCCCTGCTGGTGACGGTCGAACCAGGGATGGGAATCGCCGGTATGGTTGAACACGCCGTCGAGGATCATGCGCATTCCCGCCCGCTGGGTGTTGTGGCGCAGCCGGAGCAGCGCCGCGTCGCCGCCAAACTGCGGATCGACGCGCCGATAATCCTCGGTATCGTATTTATGCACGCTGGGGGCGGCGAAAACCGGGTTCAGATACAGAGCGGTTACGCCGAGCTGCTTCAGGTAGGGAAGTTTTTCGCTGATGCCGTCGAGATCCCCGCCGTAGAACGTCGACCCGCCCGCCTCGCCGGTAAGCGGGTCGTCCCACGCCTTGCGCACAATCTCCCGTCCCGCCGCGTGATGGTAATAGACCGCATCCTGGTCGGCGTCACGCGCGGCGCTGCGGGCAAAGCGATCGGGGAAAATTTGATAGAACACCTGATCGGCCACCCACTGCGGGCCGGCGTCCGGCAGGTCAATGGCGAACTGCTCCAGTCGGGCCGGCGGGAATCGGGTGAAGCCTTGTGGCGTAAACCAGCGCTGATGGTCGGCCCACAGCAGCTTAAAGCTGTAGCGGCGGCGCGGCTGACCGCTGGCGAGAGAGATTTCGCCGCGCCATGCCACCACGCCTGGCTGCGGCGCCTGGCGGAGCCGCTGCATCGGCAGCGACAGCTCTTCGTTATCCTCTTCCGCGCGCAGCGTGATCCGCTGCGGCAGCGACTCACCGCTTAACCACAGAGTAATAAACAGTCGGTCCTGTTGCACCTTGATAAAGGGTGCAACCGGAAGGTGCCATGCCTTCAACATCGTGAATCCTCATTGTGCAGAATGGGCACACCTTGCCATAGCCGCCGGGCGCAGAACTCATCATCTCAGAACTTTTTGGGGGAGGATAACGGGGGAGGACGCGGGACCGCAAGCCGCCCCGGCCGCGCGATGCTGACCGGGGCGATGTCGATTACTGAGCCTACGCCAGGCGGCGCTCACGGCGGGTCTTAAAGACCCAGCCGAGCAGCAACAGCGCAATCCACGCCATACCGACGTACAGCGAGATGCGGGTGTCCGGATGATAGCCGATAAGGGCGATAATAAAGGCCAGGAACAGCAGGCCGATCACCGTGGTCACCACCCCGCCAGGGACTTTGAATTTCAGCGCCTTAACCTCTTCGGGCGACAGACGGCGGCGGAAGGCTATCTGTGACAGCAGGATCATAATCCACACCCACACCGTGGCGAAGGTGGCCAGGGAGGCGATCACCAGGAAAACGTTCTCCGGCATGATGTAATTTAGGTATACCGCAAACAGCAGCGCAATGGTCATCACCATCACCGTCACCCACGGAATACCGCGACGCGACGTTTTAGCGAACACCTTCGGCGCGCTGCCCTGCTCAGCCATGCCGTGCAGCATACGGCCCACGCCGAACACGTCGGAGTTAATCGCCGACAGCGAAGCCGTCAGGACCACGAAGTTAAGAATACTGGCCGCGAAGGTAATGCCCAGATGCTGGAAGGTCAGGACGAAGGGGCTGCCGTCGGTTCCCACCTGATTCCACGGGTAGATGGACATAATGACGAACAGCGTGCCGACGTAGAACACCAGAATGCGCATCGGCACCGAGTTGATGGCGCGCGGAATGGATTTCTCCGGGTCCTTCGCCTCACCGGCGGTAATGCCGATGATTTCGATGCCGCCGTAAGCGAACATCACCATCTGCAGCGACATCACCATTCCCAGCCAGCCGTTGCTGAAGAAGCCGCCGTTGCTCCACAGGTTATGAATCCCCGTCGGCTGGCCGCCGTTGCCGATCCCCCAGATAATGATGCCGAACCCGGCGAGGATCATGATGATAATGGTGGCCACTTTGAAGAACGAGAACCAGAACTCCAGCTCGCCAAACACCTTGACGCTCATCAGGTTGACGGCGCAGATGATCAGCACCACGCTGAGCACCCAGATCCAGTGCGGCACCGTCGGGAACCAGACGCCCATGTAGATGCCGAAGGCGGTAACGTCGGCGATGGCGACGATCAGGATTTCAAAGCAGTAGGTCCAGCCGGTGATATAGCCCGCCAGTCCGCCGAGGTTTTCCTGGGCATAGCGGGAGAATGAGCTGGCGGCAGGGTTATGCACCGACATCTCACCGAGCGCCCGCATAATGATATATGCCGCGACGCCGCCGATAATGTAGGCCAACAGTACGCTGGGTCCGGCCATTTTAATGGCGTCGGCCGAGCCGTAAAAAAGCCCGGTGCCGATGGCGGAACCCAGGGCCATAAAGCGAATGTGCCGGGTGCTTAGCCCGCGCTTAAGCTTGTTACTACTTTCCATCGTGGTTTTTCAATGCCGTTTAACACAAAAAATAAAAAACCACGGAACCCGAAGTCCCGTGGTTAAACGCTTGTCCTCACCGCCGGTTAATGCGCGCTGGAAGTCACCTGACGTCCGGCTGCGCGATCCCAGATCACCGCGAGAATGGTCATCACGGCGGTGGGCATCAGCCAGGCCAGGCCCTGCTCCGCCAGCGGCAGACGCGCGGTCCAGTCCGGCAGAATCGCGGCAAATGCCGATGACTTAATCCCGTCAATGATACCAAACATCAGGCTGATAAACATGGCCGGCGCGATAACGCGGGACGAATTATGCCACCAACTGCGGGTAAAGCTTAATACAACCAGTGCGATACACGGCGGATAGATAGCGGTCAGCACCGGAATCGATACCTGGATCAGATGGCTAAGGCCCAAATTGGAGACCGCCATGGAGAACAGGCCGAGAACAAAGACCAGCGTGCGATAGGAGAACGGCAGATACTGGGCAAAGAACTCAGCGCAGGCGCAGGTCAGGCCCACCGCCGTCACCAGGCAAGCGATGAAGATCAGCGCCGCCAGCAGGAAACTGCCCGCCCCGCCGAAGGTGTGCTGCACGTAGGCATGGAGGATCGCCGCGCCGTTGGCGGACTGATCCACGAGAGTAGCGCTGTCAGAGCCCAGACGGAACAGCGCCAGATACAGCAGGGTCAGGCCGACGCCCGCCATCAGGCCAGCCCAGACGGTATAACGGGTCAACAGACGCGCTTCGCTGACGCCGCGTGAGCGAGCGGCATTAACAATCACGATGCCAAATACCATCGCGCCGAGGGTATCCATGGTCAGGTAGCCGTTGACGAAGCCATTGGAGAATGGCGCCGTACGATACGCTTCCAGCGCGTCGCTGATCGGGCCCGCTGGCCAGATGATGGCGGCGACCGCCAGCACAATCAGGGCGATAATTTTCAGCGGCGCAAGGAAATTGCCCACGGTGTCCAGCAGTTTGCCCGGATAGAGGGAGACCAGAATCACCAGCGCGAAGTAAATAACGCTGTAGATCAGCAGCGGCAGCGGGCCGTCGCCGGTCAGCGGGGCAATACCGACTTCAAAGGAGACGGTCGCGGTACGCGGCGTCGCGAACAGCGGTCCTACCGCGAGATAGCACACCACCGCCAGCAGGATACCGGCCACTTTACCAATCGGGGTGCTCAGGCTTTCAACGCCGCCGCCGACTTTCGCCAGCGCCACCACCGTCAGCACCGGCAGACCCACCGCAGTGATCAGGAAGCCGATCGCCGCCGTCCAGACGTGCTCGCCCGCCTGTAAGCCAACCATCGGAGGGAAAATAATGTTGCCTGCGCCAACGAACAACGCGAAGGTCATAAAGCCCAACGCTATGATGTCGCGAGATTTTAACTGATGGGTCATAAATTCATTACTGCCTGTGGATGTGGTGTTGTAAAAAAATGGAAAAATACCGCGCTCCCCTCTCAGGGACGATACAGCGGCCATTGCCGGTAAACTCAGCGAGATATGCTCCCGAAGCGGCGTGGGAAAGAATTGTTTTTGGTATTACCACGCAAAAGCAGTCTGTCATCGACTGCGCAGGCGCAATTTAAACGCTTATAACGTTTTAAAGCAAGGCACGATCGCAAAAGCAGATGATTATGCTGGTTATGTCTTTCACACCAGAATCATTTACCATATTGATAGAAAACCCGTGGCTTATCATGCGAACAAAAAAGCAGCGCACGCTCATTAAATAGGCGAGAAAAAACGACTGCCAATGAAAATGACCAGCTGAAGCTGGTCATTGGCAAGATAAACTGACAGCGCGTCGATCAGGCGTCATTTTTGGCAATTAATCGTTCCGGGAGCAGGAAGCTAAAGCGGGTTCCCTTGCCCACCGTGCTGTCGATTTCCAGCCGGCTGTCATGATGGTTAACCGCGTGTTTGACGATCGCCAGTCCCAGGCCACTGCCCCCCGTTTGCCGGGAACGGGCTTTATCCACCCGATAAAAACGCTCGGTCAGACGGGGAATATGCTCCGGCGCAATGCCTGGCCCATTATCCTCGACGCTGAACAGCGCTCCCTGCGGGGTCCGCTGCCAGCTGACGCGAATTTCGGTCCCCGGCGGGGTGTGGTTCACCGCGTTATAGACCAGGTTGGAGATGGCGCTGCGCAGTTGCTCCTCATTACCCAGCACCTTGAGCTGCTCATCGACGGTGAAGATCAGCGTCTGTTTCTCCTGGCTGAGAGTTTGCGCCTCGCGCTCCACCACCCGCAGCATCATCGGCACGTCGATGCGATCATTCATCGCCAGCGCCGGCGCGGCTTCAATACGCGACAGCGTCAGCAGCTGCTTCACCAGACCTTCCATACGCTGAGTTTGCTCCCGCATGGTGTGCAGGGCTTTTTCTCGGGTCGCCCCCTCCAGCACCTGCTCCTGCATCATCTCCAGATAGCCCTGCAGCACCGTCAGTGGGGTGCGCAACTCATGGCTGACGTTGGCGAAAAAGTTCCGCCGCGCCCCTTCCAGCTGATGCATCTGCGTCACGTCGCGCGCCACCATCAGCCACTGCTTGTCGCTGTAGGGCATCACGCGAATTTCCAGATGACGGGCGTTATTCAGCACCAGATTGAGCGGCTTTGAAAAATCGCGCTGTTTCAGATAGTTGGCGAACTCGGGATAGCGCAGAAGGTTAAGAATGTTTTGGCCACTGTCGTCCGGCCAGCGCAGGTTTAGAATCTGCTGCGCCAGGCCATTACACCAGAAAATAGCCCCCTCTTCCGTGGTCAGGACGACCGCATCCGGCAGCGATTCCGCCCCGCTGCGAAAGCGTTTAATCAGGCTTCCCAGCTCGCGCCGACGCTTTTTATTACGCATCTGCATCTGGTGCAGACCATACAGCAGCGGCTCCCAACTGCCGCGGCCAGGCGGAGGAGTCATGCTCCGGTCCACCCACAGCCACCACGACAGGCGCATCAAATTCCAGAAATGCCAGATCAGCAAACCGGTCACTGCCGCCAGTAAAAACCACGGCAGATGACCCACAAACGCCCCCAGAATCAGGGCCGGAATACACGCTAAAAAGAGCTCCAGCGCCAGCCTTTTCCATGACAGCCGTTCCAGCACGGGTCACACTCCTGTCAAAATTCAGAAACGGGCGGAGAAACGATACCCCGTGCCGCGAACCGTTTGCACCATACGATCATGGCCACTGTGTTCCAGCGCTTTGCGCAGGCGGCGAATATGGACGTCCACCGTGCGGTCTTCCACATAAACGTTGGTCCCCCAGACGTGGTTCAGCAGCTGTTCGCGGCTGTACACCCGCTCCGGATGGGTCATAAAGAAGTGCAATAATTTAAATTCCGTCGGTCCCATATCCAGCGGACTGTCGCCGGTCATTACCCGGTGCGATGAAGGGTCGAGGCTCAGCCCCTGCATTTCGATCACCTCTTCCACCGCCATCGGTGAAATACGGCGCATCACCGCTTTGATTCGCGCCACCAGCTCTTTCGGAGAGAAAGGCTTGGTGATGTAGTCATCCGCGCCGGTCTCCAGGCCGCGAACGCGATCCTCTTCTTCTCCACGCGCGGTCAGCATCACTACCGGAATATCCCGCGTCATCGCCTCGCGCTTGAGCAGTTTAATAAACTGCAGCCCCGAACCGCCCGGCAGCATCCAGTCCAGGAGAATCAAATCAGGCCAGGGTTCATTGAGTTGATTCACCGCGCTGTCATAATCTTCCGCTTCGACAGGCTGAAAGCCATTTTGCTCCAGAACAAAGCAGACCATTTCGCGGATTGGAGCTTCATCTTCAACGACCAGAATTCTTCTCGCCATTATTTACCCTGTGTTTTTTAGCCATCAGTATAGAAGTGCGGCGTCATTATGCGTCACTTTTGTGACAGATTTATGAAAAAAATGACCGTCTGATGATCGGGTATTTTGAAGCACGACGCGGACTTACCCCTCACTAACAAGTGGTATACTGCCGCCAATGCTTTTTTCGCTAGGGAAGATTTATGCGCCTCCTTCACACCTCCGACTGGCACCTGGGCCAGAATTTTTACAGCAAAAGCCGCGCGGCCGAACACGACGCTTTTCTTACCTGGCTACTGGACCGCGCGCAGGAGCATGAAGTCGACGCCATTATCGTGGCTGGCGATATTTTTGATACCGGCTCGCCGCCGAGCTACGCCCGCGAACTGTATAACCGTTTCGTCGTCCAGTTGCAGCAGACCGGCTGTCGCCTGGTGGTGCTGGCGGGCAACCACGACTCGGTGGCGATGCTCAATGAATCCCGCGATATCCTCGCCTTTTTACACACCACCGTGGTGGCGAACGCCGGCTACGCGCCGATTGAGCTGCCGCTGCGCGACGGCACGCCGGGCGCCATCTTCTGTCCGGTGCCGTTTTTACGCCCGCGCGAGCTGGTGACCAGCCAGGCCGGTCACTCCGGTCGGGAAAAACAGCAGCTGCTGCTGCACGCCATCAGCGACTATTATCAGGAGCAGTATCAGCAGGCCTGCGCGCTGCGCGGCGATCGGCCGCTGCCCATCATTGCCAGCGGCCATCTGACCACCGTCGGCGCCAGCAAAAGCGATGCCGTCCGCGACATTTACATCGGCACACTGGATGCCTTTCCGGCGCAACACTTCCCCCCTGCCGACTACATTGCGCTGGGCCATATTCACCGGGCGCAGATGGTCGGCGGCTGCGAGCATATCCGCTACAGCGGCTCGCCGCTGCCGCTGAGCTTCGATGAAACCGGCAAAGCGAAATCGGTGCATCTGGTGAGCTTTAGCGAGGGGCGACTTAGCGCCGTGGAAACCCTGGAGGTGCCCGTGACCCAGCCTCTGGCGGTAATCAAAGGCGATCTGGCCGCCATCACCGCCCAGCTGGAGCAGTGGCGCGGCGTCGAGCAGGACCCGCCGGTGTGGCTGGATATCGAAATCACCACCGAGGACTATCTGCACGATATTCAGCGTCATATTCAGGCGCTGACGGAGGATCTGCCGGTGGAAGTGCTGCTGGTGCGCCGCAGCCGCGAGCAGCGCGAGAAAATACTGCTCAACGCCCAGCGGGAGACGCTCAGTGAACTGAAGGTGGAGGAGGTATTCGAGCGCCGGCTGGCGCTGACCGAAATTGACGATATGAAGCGCGCCCGGCTGCATGAGCTGTTCGCCCATACGGTGCATACGCTCACCGCGGAGGATGAAAACGCATGAAAATCCTCAGTCTGCGTCTGAAAAACCTCAACTCCCTGAAAGGGGAATGGAAGATAGACTTTACCGCCGAGCCGTTCGCCAGCAATGGCCTGTTCGCCATTACCGGCGCCACCGGGGCCGGGAAAACCACGCTGCTCGATGCCATTTGCCTGGCGCTCTATCATGAAACGCCGCGCCTGAATAAAGTCTCCCAGTCGCAAAACGACCTGATGACCCGCGATACCGCCGAGTGTCTGGCGGAAGTCGAGTTTGAAGTAAAAGGCATCGCCTACCGCGCTTTCTGGAGCCAGAACCGGGCCCGTAACCAGCCGGATGGCAATCTGCAGGCGCCCCGCGTCGAGCTGGCGCGCTGCGCTGACGGCAAAATCCTCGCCGATAAAGTCTCGGACAAGCTGGAGCAAACCGCGACGCTTACCGGCCTCGACTATGGCCGCTTCACCCGCTCGATGCTGCTTTCCCAGGGGCAATTTGCCGCCTTCCTGAACGCGAAGCCGAGCGATCGCGCGGAGCTGCTGGAGGAGCTGACCGGCACGGAAATCTACGGCCAGATTTCAGCCATGGTCTACGAACAGCACAAAGCCGCTCGCCATGCGCTGGAGAAGTTCGAAGCCCAGGCGGCGGGCATCGTCCTGTTGACGGAGGCCCAGCAGCAGGCGCTGCAGGAAAGTTTGCAGGTACTTACTGACGAAGAAAAAGCCCTGCTGGCCCAGCAGCAGAGCCAGCAGCAGCAGCTCCAGTGGCTGACCCGCCGCGACGAGCTGGCGCAGCAGCAGCAGCAGGCCGCCACCCGGCAGCAGCAGGCCCGCCAGGCGCTGGCGGACGCCGCCCCGGCGCTGGCGAAGCTTGAGCTGGCCCAGCCCGCCGCCCAACTGCGTCCCCTGTGGGAGCGCCAGCAGGAGCAGACGGCAGGCCTGGCGCAAACCCGGCAGCGGATCAGTGAAGTAAATGCTCGCTTACTTGCCAGCACGGCGCTGCGCGCGCGCATCCGCCAGGGCGCCTTGCGCGCTCAGCAGCAGCGTCAGGCTGAACTGGCCGATCTGGCGCAGTGGCTGGCCGCCCATGAGCGTTTCCGCTTATGGGGTCAGGAGATCGCCGGCTGGCGAGCGCAATTCTCGCAACTGACGCGGGATAAACAACAGCTAACGGCTCAGAGCACCCGCCTGGCCGCGCTACGCCAGAAGCTGGCCACGCTGCCAGCCAGCCCTCTCACCCTGAGCGCGGATGACGTTGCCGCAGCGATAGAACAGCAAACCCAATCGCGGCCGCTGCGCCAGCGCTTGATCTCCCTGCATGAGCAGCATCAGCTGCTGCGCAAGCGTCTGCGCCAGAACGCCGACAGCGTCCAGCAGGCGCAGGCGGAGCAGGTAAAACTTAACGCTACCCTGACGCTGCGCCGGGAACAATATAAAGACAAAAACCAGCACTATCTCGACCTGAAGGCGCTCTGCCAGCGGGAAGAAACGATTAAAGACCTGGAAAGCTACCGCGACCGGCTCGAGGCGGGTAAGCCCTGTCCGCTGTGCGGCGCCTGTGAACACCCGGCGATTGAACAATACGCCTCGTTGACGCTCACGGATAATCAGCGCCGCCGCGATGCGCTGGAAAAGGAGGTCGCCGCGCTGAAAGAAGAAGGCCTGCTGATCCTCGGGCAGGTCAAGGCCCTGACGCAACAGCTTCAGCGTGACACCGAAGCGGCCGGGCGGCTCGCAGAGGAAGAGCAAGCGCTTACTAAAGCGTGGCAGGAGACCTGCGCCTCTCTGCACATCACGCGGGATATTGCGCAAGAGATAAACGACTGGATGCAGGAGCAGGAGCGCTACGAGCAGCAGCTCTATCAGCTCAGCCAGCGCCTGATGTTGCAGAGTCAGCTTAACGATCAGCAGGCGCTGGAGCGCCAGGCCGAGCAGCAGCTGGCGGCCACGCGCCAGGGACTGGAGAGCGCCCTGCAGGCCCTGGCCCTGAGCCTGCCGGCAGAAGGGACAGAAGCCGCCTGGCTGCACGCTCGCGAAAGCGAATTTGCCCAGTGGCAGGCGCAACAGACCCAACATGATGCCATTCAGCAGCAAATCGCTGCTCTGCGGCCACTGCTGGAGACGCTGCCGACCAGCGACGAGACAGAGGTTGAAGCTGAGTCGGCCATCCCGGACAACTGGCGCGAAATCCACGAGGAATGCCTGTCGCTGCACAGCCAGCTTGTCGCCCAGCAGCAGCAGGAAACCCAGGAAAAGGCGCGTCTGGACCAGTCGCAGGCGCAATTCACCTCCGCCCTGGCCGCCAGCCGCTTTAGCGATCGGGAGGCGTTCCTCGCCGCGCTGCTGGATGACGAGACCGCCCAGCGGCTGACGCAGTTAAAACAGACGCTGGAGCAGCAGCTTCAGCAGGCGGCCGCGCTCTGCGAGCAGGCGACCCGGCAACATGAGGCGCACCTGGCGCTGCGTCCGCAAGGGGTGGACGCTGACGTCCCCACCCTGCAAACCCAGCTGCACGCCATGGCCCAGCGGCTGCGGGATAACACTACCCGCCAGGGTGAGATCCGCCAGCAGCTCAGGCAGGACGCAGAGAGCCGTCAACAGCAGCAGGCGCTGGGGCAGCAGATTGCAGAGGCGGCGCAGCTGGCGGACGACTGGGGCTATCTCAATTCGCTGATCGGCTCCAGCACCGGCGACCGGTTCCGCAAATTCGCCCAGGGGCTGACGCTGGATAATCTGGTCTGGCTGGCAAACCAGCAGCTCAACCGCCTGCATGGCCGCTATCTGCTACAGCGCAAGGCCAGCGAGGCGCTGGAGCTGGAGGTTGTCGATACCTGGCAGGCCGACGCCGTGCGCGACACCCGCACCCTCTCCGGCGGCGAAAGTTTCCTCGTCAGCCTGGCGCTGGCCCTGGCGCTGTCAGACCTGGTGAGCCATAAGACGCGGATTGACTCCCTGTTTCTTGATGAAGGCTTCGGCACCCTCGACAGCGAAACGCTGGACACGGCGCTGGACGCCCTGGATGCCCTTAACGCCAGCGGTAAGATTATCGGGGTGATCAGCCACGTGGAGGCGATGAAAGACCGCATTCCGGTGCAGATCAAAGTGAAGAAGATTAACGGCCTGGGCTATAGCCGGCTGGACAAAGCGTTTGCGGTGGAGTGAGGTCTGAATTATGGCGATGTCCCCTCACCCTAACCCTCTCCCGAGGGAGAGGGTTAGGGGGCGGGGAAGCGGTTCAGGTCCCCTGGAGCGGCCACAGCCAGGCCGCGCCGCGTACCCCGCTGGAGTCGCCGTGCATCGCTTTGCGGATCGGCGTTTCACACTCGCCGCCGAAGACCCACTGCTTCACCAGGTCCGGCACCGTCTGATACAGCCGTTCGACGTTGCTCATCCCGCCGCCCAGCACGATAACGTCCGGGTCGAGGATATTCACCACGTGGGCCAGCGATTTCGCCAGCCGCTGTTCATAGCGGCTCAGCGCCAGTTCAGCCTTTTCGTCACCTTCTCCCACCAGGCGCATAATCTCGCTGCCGGTTAACCCTTTGCCGCTCAGCCGCTGATAGTCGGTGGCGAAACCGGTGCCGGAGATAAAGGTTTCGATACACCCCTGTTTGCCGCAGTAGCAAGGGACTTCCGCACGGTAGCGTAGCTCATCGTCGTTCATCCACGGCAATGGGTTATGTCCCCATTCGCCAGCGTTACCATTGCCGCCGATATGCGCCCGCCCGTTGAGCGCCACCCCGGCGCCGCAGCCGGTGCCGATAATCACCGCGAATACCGTTTGCGCCCCCGCCGCCGCGCCGTCCACCGCTTCCGACACCGCCAGACAGTTGGCATCGTTAGCCAGCCGGACTTCCCGCTCAAGGCGCAGGCTGAGGTCCTTATCAAAGGGCTGGCCGTTGAGCCAGGTCGAGTTGGCGTTTTTCACCACCCCGGTATAAGGCGAAATTGAGCCAGGAATGCCCATCCCCACGGTACCCTGCTGTCCGGACGCCTGCTCGGCCATCGCCACCAGAGTGGCGATGGTCTCGATGGTTTGCCGGTAGTCCTCCCGCGGCGTGGGTAACCGGTGGCGAAACAGCTGCTCTCCCTGATCGCTCAGGGCTATCACTTCGGTTTTTGTTCCACCTAAATCAATACCAATACGCACGCTCAGCTCCTCACCCCGATTAACAATGCAAGCATAGCGACAATTCGCTATCATGCCCGCCTGATTTAACGACAAAGCCGTGGAAATTATCATGCTGTGGTTCAAAAATTTAATGGTTTACCGTCTCAGCCGCGATATCGAATTGCGCGCCGAGGAGATGGAAAAACAGCTGGCCGAGCTGACATTTACCCCTTGTGGCAGCCAGGATATGGCGAAAACCGGTTGGGTGTCGCCGATGGGATCGCACAGCGACGCGCTGACGCATACGGCAAACGGCCAGATCATTATCTGCGCGCGTAAAGAAGAGAAGATCCTGCCGTCGCCGGTGATTAAGCAGGCGCTGGAGGCAAAGATCCAGAAGCTGGAAGCCGATCAGGGCCGCAAGCTGAAGAAGACCGAGAAAGATTCCCTGAAAGATGAAGTGCTGCACTCGCTACTGCCGCGCGCCTTCAGCCGCTTCAGCCAGACAATGATGTGGATCGACACCGTCAACGGCCTGATCATGGTCGACTGCGCCAGCGCGAAGAAAGCGGAAGATACTCTGGCCCTGCTGCGTAAAACCCTCGGCTCGCTGCCGGTGGTGCCGCTGACCCTGGAGAATCCGATTGAGCTAACGCTGACCGAGTGGGTCCGCTCCGGCACCGTGGCGCAGGGCTTCCAGCTGCTGGACGAAGCCGAGCTGAAAGCGATGCTGGAAGATGGCGGCGTGATCCGCGCCAAGAAGCAGGATCTGGTTAGCGACGAAATCGCTGTACACATTGAGGCCGGGAAGGTCGTCACCAAGCTGGCGCTGGACTGGCAGCAGCGTATTCAGTTTGTGATCTGCGACGACGCGTCAATTAAGCGCCTCAAGTTCTGCGATGAACTGCGCGACCAAAACGAAGATATCGATCGGGAAGATTTCGCCCAGCGCTTTGACGCCGACTTTATCTTAATGACCGGCGAGCTGGCTGCCCTGATCCAAAGCCTGGTGGAAGGGCTCGGCGGCGAAGCGCAGCGCTAAGCGCCGCTTTCCTTCCTGCCGGGCAGGAAGGAAAAAACAACCCGGCGGCAGGCGCCGGGCGTCACGCTGGCTTACAGATAGCGGCACAGATAAGAGGTTGGCTCAGCCACCTGCAGATGAAATTCGCTGTTGCCTGGCACATTGAAAACTTCGCCGGCAGCGTAAACTTTCCACTCAGTCTCACCCGGCAGCAGGACATTCAGCGCCCCGCTGACTACCGTCATCTCTTCCGGCTGCGCCGTACCAAAGGTGTATTCCCCTTCCGCCATCACGCCAACGCTGGCGCGACCGGTACTGCTGCTGGTGAAGCCAATGGATTTCACTTTTCCGTCAAAGTATTCATTGCTTTGAAGCATAAACAAGCCCTTCTGATCGTCGGTTAAAGGCTCAATATAGGGGGCGCTCCTTGCCCCTGTCACGTGAAATTAACACATTAGACCAATAGTTCTGCCGCCAGTCGGGAAACCAGCACATTCGACAGCAAAACCGGAACATCGAGGGCTTTTTGTAACACATCGCGATGATGCTGATAGTAACCGAGACAGTCGAGGACCAGCACGTCGGCGCCCTGCTCCAGCAGCGTTTTGCCGGCGGTTAATAGCTCGCTGTCGCTGCCGGTAAACGGATTGGCCAGCGCGTAGTATGGCGACTTTTCCAGCGAGAGCCACTTTTGCCGCTGCATGGGCATGATCTCTTCCACCGGCACGATCACCCCTACCTGGTGCCCATCGACGATCGATGCCACCAGCGGCGGGATGATCCGCTGCGGCTCGAGGAGGATCGCGTGGTGGGTGGTAAAACCGGTCAGCTGTTCGGAACTGAGCAGCAGGATCACATCATAATGTTGTCGATCCAGCATCGCGATCGCGCTGCGGACATCGCGTTCAATTTTCTGTCGCGACACCATCAACAACTGGTTATTACTGAGCAAGGTCAGGAGTCCTTTCTCGCCGTCACCTACGGCGTACTCGGCCATTACCTCGTCAGGCGTCATCTCGCCCAGCAGGCTGATGTGGGCGATCTGTTCTTCCCTGATATGTTCGGTCAGGAGCGGCAATACTCCCGCCAGCGGCACAACGCCGATGGTCAAAATTGCCATCGTTGCACTACTCATATCATGTACCTTTTCACAACCACTGCTTCAACACAGGCTTTCCACACACAGCATCCGCCCCCCTGGTGAGTAAAAATCAACCGTCGAGAAGCGTAGCAGCTCCACGCCGCGGTTGAATGTAAAGATTGCCGGGCGGCGGCGCCGTGCCTGAAAAATCCGTGTGTTAGATATTCATTAGTACGACTGATAAATAAAAAATGTGAGATACGCCCGATATTGCCAGCATGGCGGGCAATTCGGGCTCAGGGGGTTACGACTTGTCAGGATCTTCATAACGCCGTTTGGCATCCACGGCTTCCTGCTCGGTAGGATGTTCGCTGATAAGCGAATCAGGCTCAGGATAATCCGCACGGAGCTGATACCAGGTCACCGTCTGACCCTGAGGACCTTTCTCTACCGCAACCACGCGCGCTTCTCTCGGATATGGGGGCCTGTTTGGCATAGTTCTTCCTTCTTCTGGTAGCAGAACTATTAAGTATAGGCGCCCCTCGCCGCCTTAATGTAAGTAAATTCTTAACTTACCGGGGTTGCCGTCGCGCTGCACAGCATGGACATAATCTGCTCCACCACCCGATCCGGCGAGGCCGTGGCATCCACAATATGGTGGGCAGCGTCCCGGTATAACGCTTCGCGCTGCGCCAGCACCTCGCCCACTTCCTCGCGCACCGGTTTTCCGGTCAGCGTCGGCCGCTGTTCGGCTTTCGGGTAGGCTTCCAGACGGTCAATCAGCGCCGACACCGAGGCCTGCAGATAAATCACCACGCCATTCTCCCGCATAAACTGACGGTTACCTTCCGCCAGCACAATGCCGCCGCCGGTGGCGATTACCGTATTCGGCAGGGTCACGGCCTTCAGCGACAGGGTCTCCAGTTCGCGAAAACGCGCCCACCCTTCCGCCTGCACGATCTCAGCCACCGTCCGCTGCTCATGGGCCTGTAGCCGATGATCGGTATCGGAGAACTGAAAATGCCGCGCTCGCGCCAGCGCATGGCCGACGGTGGTTTTACCGCAGCCGCGTGGCCCAATAAGAAAGATAGGCTGTGTCATAACCGAAGACCCCCTGGTTCCGTCTGTCGCAAAAAAATGAAAACGAAAGCACGTATTATCGCTGTCTGTCCCGCAATGCATACGTAAAGAAAAAATTACACAACTTCTTTACACCCCATTACCACGGTGAGAAGAGGGGCTATTAATGTAAACTTATCATTGCATTTAGTGTTTAACCAGCTTTACTTTCCGCTTGGCGTTATTTTTTATCCACCGCTGGCGTAAACGGTAACACATTTATGCATAGCTTTACGAAGCAACATATTTACAACATCATGTTTCAGAAGCACCCTGATGCCTATTCGACAGTGTGACAGAGGAATGTAACATGCAATCTGAAGAACAACGCCTTATTGATGGACTGTTTTCCCGGCTGAAAGAGGCTGAGGCGCACAGCGCATCGCGCGATGCCAGCGCCGAGGAGCGGATTGCCCAACACGTGAGCGCGCAGCCGGCGGCCCCCTACTATATGGCGCAAACCATTCTTATCCAGGAAGCCGCGATTAAACAGCTTAACGATCGCATCCAGGCGCTGGAGAGTCAGGTCAGCCAACTGCAGGCGGCAAAGCCCAGCAGCGGCGGCTTCCTCTCCGGCCTGTTTGGCGGTGGCGGCTCGTCACGCGGTTCTGACCCTATCCCGGGCGCGGAGCAATATGGTCGCCCGCAGGCCAGCGCTCAGCCGCAGTATACGCCACCACCGCAGCAGAACTATGCCCCGCAGGCTGCCGCACGCGGCGGCGGCTTTATGGCGGGCGCGCTGCAAACGGCCGCTGGCGTGGCAGGCGGCGTGGTGCTGGGCAATATGCTGACCAATATGTTCAGCGGCTCGCACCCGCAGGAGATAGTCAATATCATCGAAGAGAAGCCGCAGCCTGATGCCGCCTCCGCGCAGGACAGCATCGCGCAGGACACCACCGCAGGTGACGATCCGTTCCGCCAGGGAGACGATCAGTTCCTTGCCGACAATACCTGGAACGACGACTTCGACGCCGGCTTTGGCGACGATGATTTTGGCAGCGATGACGATAGCTGGGTTTAACCCTGGCGACGCTTAACCGCCAGCAACCACTTCTCCAGCTCGGCGGCAAACTGTTGCCGATCGCGCTGCGATAAACTATCCGGGCCGCCGGTCTGAACGCCGCTGGCCCGTAATGTCTCCATAAAATCCCGCATTGTCAGCCGCTCGCGGATCGTCGCCTCGCTGTAACGTTCCCCGCGCGGATTCAGCGCCGCCCCGCCTTTCGCCAGCACCTCCGCCGCCAGCGGGATGTCGGCGGTGATCACTAAATCTCCCGCCGCGCACTGGCGAACGATTTCATTATCCGCCACGTCAAAACCCTGCTCAACCCGCAGGGTGCGGATGAAACGCGACGGCGGCACGCGCAGCGGCTGGTTCGCCACCAGCGTCAGCGGAGTCTGGGTCCGCTCTGCCGCGCGGAACAAAATCTCTTTAATCACGTTCGGACACGCGTCCGCATCCACCCAAATGGCCATGCCAGCTCCTGGTACCTGCAATAAGTGACGCCAATGTTACCTGCTTTTCTCCCCCAGGAAAGCGCCAGGATGGTAAGCTAATCAGATCGTAACGAAAAAAGCAGAGGGGAATGGTGATGGATAAGAAAATTGGCTTTATCGGCTGCGGCAATATGGGTAAGGCCATTCTGGGCGGGCTGATCGCCAGCGGTCAGGTACAGCCGGGACAAATCTGGGTCTACACCCCGTCGCCGGACAAGGTTGCAGCTCTGCGCGACCAGTATGGCATCAACGCCGCCAGCAGCGCCCAGGAAGTGGCGCAGATTGCCGATATCGTCTTCGGCGCGGTTAAACCAGGGATCATGACCAAAGTGCTGGGCGATATCGCCTCCAGCCTGAATAAAGAGTCGCTGGTGGTCTCTATCGCCGCCGGCGTTACGCTTGAGCAGCTGGCGCGCGCCCTTGGCCACGATCGCAAAATCATTCGCGCGATGCCGAATACGCCGTCGCTGGTTAACGCCGGTATGACCTCCGTCACGCCTAACGCCCTGGTGAGCAGCGAAGATGTTGCCGAAGTGCTGACTATTTTCCGTTGCTTTGGCCAGGCGGAGCAAATTGCCGAGCCGATGATCCATCCGGTGGTGGGGGTAAGCGGTTCGGCGCCGGCCTATGTCTTTATGTTTATCGAAGCGATGGCTGATGCCGCCGTCCTCGGCGGAATGCCGCGCGCTCAGGCCTATAAATTCGCCGCCCAGGCGGTGATGGGCTCCGCCAAAATGGTGCTGGAGAGCGGAGAACACCCAGGGGCGCTGAAAGATATGGTCTGTTCCCCTGGCGGGACCACCATCGAAGCCGTGCGCGTGCTGGAAGAGAAAGGGTTCCGCTCGGCGGTAATCGAAGCCATCACCCAGTGTATGGAAAAATCAGAGAAACTGAGCCGCTCCTGAAGCTGAGCTGGCGGGCTTCAAGCCCTGAGAGGTTAAAGAACAAGGGAGCGCGAGCGCTCCCTTTTTTTCAGGCTTTCTTCAGGCAGCTACTCATGAAGGTACTGCGTTCATCGCCCTTCAGTGATTTCGCCGTGGCCGCTTTGCTGCAGTCGCTCATTTTCTGCTGCTGAGGGGTGAGCGCCTTTCCCTGCGAGGTCGTGGTCTCTTTTTTCAGACACTGGCTCATAAAGGTTTTGCGCTCCTCACCTTTCAGCATTTTGGCTGACGCTTGCTGATTGCAGTCCGTCATCCTTTGCTGCTGAGGAGTGGGCGTTTTTTCTGCCGCGCCAACCGCGCTGATAAAGATCAAGCCAAACATTAGGGTCATCAATAAAGTTATTTTCATCGCACCATCCTTCTGTGAGTGGAACGTTGTAAGTCTGGACGCAGAAAGAAAAAAAACCAGCCGGTGACGCAATTTCGCCACCGGCAGCGACTTATTTGAGACTCAGGGCAGCTTTCATGGTCGTGAACAGGTCGGTCTGATCGGTCAGGCCTACGACGTTAGCCGCATGCGGACCGTAGGCCGCAATGCGCAGTTGGGTGCCGGTGTGCTCCATCGACTCTTCCTCAGAGTTGCCGTAGCTCATCACCATCACCGCGCCATCGTGCGTGTTCAGAGCCTGGGTCAGCCCCGGGGCTTTGCTATCCGCCGGGATGATCTGGCTGGCATGCGCATGGTCGGCGGTGACGATCACCAGGGTATTACCGTCTTTTCGCGCGAATTCCAGCGCCTTCTGCACCGCTTCGTCAAGATCAACCGTTTCGCCGATCTGGCCGCACGGATTCGCCGCATGGTCCTGCTTATCGATGGAAGCGCCTTCGACTTGCAGGAAGAAACCTTTCTCGTTGCGACTGAGCAGGTCAATCGCTTTCTCCGTCATCTGCGCCAGCGTCG
Organism: Klebsiella sp. KPN54798; assembly: GCF_021184225.1. Taxonomy (NCBI): domain Bacteria; kingdom Pseudomonadati; phylum Pseudomonadota; class Gammaproteobacteria; order Enterobacterales; family Enterobacteriaceae; genus Klebsiella; species Klebsiella sp. KPN54798. The sequence continues at coordinate 4,227,251 of NZ_CP089234.1, forward strand.
GCACCGAGGCGTCACGCTTCGGGTTTGGCGTACAGGTCACCGGCGGCTTATCGATATTACCGTGATAAGACGCCTTCGGCCCTTCCCAGCGTACCGGCATATTGCCATCGGCAAAGAGTCCCAGCAGCGGTTTATCCTGACTGGCTTCCGTCGCGGCGGCAAGAGAAGCCGCGTCGGTCACAATCTGGTAGCCGCGCGCTTGCGCCTGCTCGCGCAGGGTTTTGCCCTGCCACTCGCCCGCCGTCGCCGTTTCGGTAAAGGTCTTCGCGCCGCCGCCCAAGGTGACATCCGGTCGGGCGTTCAGCAGCTGTTCGGTAATGGAGCCTTTGCCCCCTTTTTCCAGCGCATTGCTGGGGCATTTTTCGCTGGTGACCGTCGGGCCGTAGCATTTACGCGATGTCACATGCGCTACCAACGCCGCGGGGGTGGCGTCCTGCAGCTCGGCGGTGGAAACGTTGCCGGTGGCCAGCCCCGCCGCTTTCGCCAGCTCGAGGATGGTCTGATGCGCATTCTCATGAATATCGACGCCCAGCGCGCCGTTATAAGTCTTCACGCCGGTGGTCCAGGCGGTGGCGGAGGCCGCCGAGTCGGTCACGTAGTCCGGTTTCCCGGTTTTTTTATCCAGCGAATAATGCGTGTACTGCCCGGTTAACGGCAGAGCATCAATTCCTTTAAAGAAACCGCCCGCCCCCTCGGCATAGTTTCGCGCAGCGGTAATTTCCGAATCACCCATGCCATCGCCAATCAGCAAAATAACGTTTTTAGCTGGCTTATTGATTAACGAGGCGCGCAGCGCTTCGGTTTGATCGCCTGTTAAACGACGCGCGCCGCCAGGAGTGGTGATATCTCCCTGCGCAGCGCGATTTTCCAGAACCGGCGCAGCAGTAGTTTCTGCATGAATAACCGGCGAGCCCAGTAGAGGAATCAGGGCAATAAACAGAGCGCTTAATTTCACTTTTGTCATCTCCATGTAAAAAATACTTAAAAAAAACAAAACGAGGGAGACTTTATAAAAGGGAGATGACAGAAAAATGACGGCATCCTTGTCGTGTCACAAAGACTAGCTACGAGGATGCCGCAACAGCTTCTTTAGATATTGCTGCAGCAGCATCGCATCATGGTCGTTGACCGGCGGACAGGGGGTCACCTGGTCAATCGCCTGTTCAATATCCTGAATCAATGCCTGCTGGGCATCATGCTCCATATGGCGCAATAATGCGGTGACCACGATCTCCAGCGCTTCAACCTGCACCGTCAGTTCCTTTGCTTCTTCTTCCTTTTGCGCCAGTTTAACCAGTAACTCAGCAATGAGATTCTTCATAGCACCAGTTCCTTATGCGAGGCCTGTTTTGATTGGGATGTCATACGCGATGACGGACCTCAGAATTACTTAAATTAAGAATCATCGCAACACCCAATATACAGCGAAACGTTTTACCACAATAAAATACCACTATAAATAGTATTGTTTAATCATGGCCAAGGTTGCTTATAACCAGATTGCCTGGAAAATAATAAAATGGAATAGCGTTCACGCCATGACGATAACAAAAAGTAATAGTAAATCCGCTGACGGCGAATAATGCTGACGGTATCGCAATAAATACCGCCAGCAGAGGTTCAGGCGTTAGCCCGGCGGGTTTGGCGCAGCATCCACGCCAGTTGCCAGAGGTTAATGAAAACGATAATGGCGGTGGCAATAAACACCCAGCGGAAGCCGGCCATGGCTGACACAGAGGCGCCAATTAGCGGCCCGGCGACGTTGCCCAGATACATAAACGACTGGTTATAGCCAAAGATACGCCCGGTGACGCTGTCGCTGCTGTACTTCAGCAATAAGGTCTGCACCGCCGGGAGCATCGCGCCATCGGCAAAGCCGAGCAGAAAACGCAGCGTACCCAATTGCAGCGGGGTGGTGACAAAGGACATGGCGAAGAACATCACCACCGCGCAGCAGAGCGTCGCCAGCAGGATCCGCGAGGTGCCGATGCGGTCGCCAAGCTTACCCAACCGTGGCGCAGAAATCAGTGCCGACACGCCGGGCACCGCGGCGATCATCCCGGCCAGAAAAGCGATATTGTTGCTGTCCGGCGCCATCGACTTAATAAACAGCGCCAGAATCGGGCCGATTGAGCCGTTGCACAATTGGATCACCAGGGTGGTGAAGAACAGGCTGATCACCAGCCCCGGATAGGGCAAAGAGGCAAAGACTTGTTTCCCGGTGAGACGCTCGCTTTTGCTGACCTGCGGGCGAACGCCCTCTTTAATCAGAAACAGGGTCACCAGAAAACTGATGGTCAGCAGGATCGCCGTAATAAAAAAGACCATCCGCAGCCCGACGTGGTCCGCCAGGAAACCGCCCAGCAGCGGACCGCCGATCACCCCGCTAATTTGCGCCGTCGACAGCGTGCTTAGCGCCCAGCCGCTGCGCTCGCGCGGCACCTGGGAGGCCACCAGCGCCATGGCGTTGGGAATATAACCGGAGGTTAAGCCCATGATCGCCCGCAGGATAAACAGCTGCCAGACGTTGGTGGCGAAAGCCTGCAGTAAAATGGCAATCGCCATCCCCAACGAGGCGCGCAGCAGCATGAGCTTGCGGCCTTTACGGTCCGCCAGGCTTCCCCACATTGGCGAGACGATCGCCGAGACAAGAAAAGTGACGCTGAAGGTCAGCCCCGACCACATCGATAGCGCTTCATGCGAGGTGACGCCGAGCTGGGAGACGTAGAGGGGTAAAAAGGGGAGAATTTGACTGATCGCCAGGCCGGTAAAAAAGCAACCAAACCAGACGGAGATGAGATTAACCTTCCAGGATTCCATAACTACGCGTATTCATTAATGATTTGCCAATTATTATCTAGCTTAGCAATTTCATCCCACTGGTGTACTACCATAGATGCGCTGGCGGTGAGTTTGGTGTTTTATGGCTGCGGATGAGAGCCTGACGAAGCATTTTCTGGTCATTTAGGCTGCTCATAGCGCTTTATGCTCAAAAGCAGAAGCCCTGGCCGCGCATGCCGAAATGAAAATGGTTGGCGTGAGCCGCGTTGTACTCTGGCCCCAGCGCGTTACCGAAGTAATGGCAGCTGCTGTTCAACAGCGCCGCCAGCCAGGGGCGCGAAGTCTCGCTCCGCCAGCCCTGCAGGACGCTAACGCGTCTACCGTCCGCCAGACGGAAACCGCTGACGTCCAGCGCGTCCGCCGTGGCGTGTTCACTGCGCCGCGCCTGTTGACGATGGTAAATATTGCGGCAGGCAAAGCTGCCGAGATGATCGATCTGACGCAGGTCGCTCGCCATCAGCTGCCGGGTCAGCGGCTTCGCCTGCTGCTCGATGTACAGCGCGCTGCTCAGCGCCAGCGGGCAGCTGGCGAGAAAACTACTGCTCAGCTGCACCGAGCCAAAATTCGCCACCCGCACCACGTTACGCAGAGGGCAGCTTCCCTCGCTGTCGGCCACCGGCCGGCTGGCGATAAGCCGCCGGCGATTGGCTTCCGCCAGCAGGGAGGCGCACTGGTCTGCCGTCAGCCTGCGCAGCTTAAACGACGTCAGCCAGCCCGGGGGATCGTCCAGCGCCAGCGGCGCCAGCGGATTCAGGTGCGGCGGCAGATTGCGGTATCCCAACAGGCCCGCGCCGAGCAGCCCGGCCAGCACCAGCAGCGTCTTTCCTCTCACGCCCACTCCCGTCAATTGATCAGGTAAATATTATGGCAGCCAGGCAGCGGTTTCACATGGTATGTTATGCCCTTTGATGTTATCTGGATGGAAGTTGAAATGGCAAAGATGAGGGTTGGGATCGTTTTTGGCGGCAAGTCGGCGGAGCATGAAGTGTCGCTGCAGTCAGCGAAGAATATCGTGGAAGCGATTGATAAATCGCGCTTCGATGTGGTTCTGTTGGGTATTGATAAACAGGGGCTGTGGCACATCAACGACGCCGGCAACTACCTGCTCAACGCACAGGATCCTGCCCGCATTGCCCTGCGCCCTTCCACGGTGACTCTGGCGCAGATCCCGGGCCGCGAAGCGCAGCAGCTGATTAACGCCGAAAGCGGCCAACCGCTGGCGGCCATCGATGTGATTTTCCCGATCGTCCACGGCACGCTGGGTGAAGATGGCTCCCTGCAGGGGATGCTGCGCATGGCGAATCTGCCGTTCGTCGGCTCCGATGTGCTGGGCTCTGCGGCCTGTATGGACAAAGACGTGACCAAACGTCTGCTGCGCGACGCCGGGCTCGCCGTCGCCCCGTTTATCACACTTACCCGCGCCAACCGCGCGCAGTTCAGCTTTGCCGATGTCGAAGCGAAGCTTGGCCTGCCGCTGTTCGTTAAGCCGGCTAATCAGGGCTCGTCGGTTGGCGTCAGCAAAGTTAAAAACGAAGAGCAGTACCATCAGGCGGTGGCCCTGGCCTTCGAATTTGACCATAAAGTGGTGGTGGAGCAAGGCATTAAAGGGCGGGAAATTGAGTGTGCGGTGCTGGGTAACGACCACCCGCAGGCCAGCACCTGCGGTGAAATCGTCCTCAACAGCGAGTTTTACGCCTACGACACCAAGTATATCGACGATCAGGGCGCGCAGGTGGTAGTCCCGGCCGCTATCGCCCCTGAGATCAACGACAAAATTCGCGCTATCGCGGTGCAGGCCTACCAGACCCTGGGCTGCAGCGGCATGGCTCGTGTCGACGTGTTCCTCACCGCCGACAACGAGGTGGTGATCAACGAGATCAACACCCTGCCGGGCTTTACCAACATCAGCATGTATCCGAAGCTGTGGCAGGCCAGCGGTCTCGACTACACCAGCCTGATCACCCGCCTGATTGAGCTGGCGCTGGAGCGCCATGCCGCGGACCGGGCGCTGAAAACCTCCATGAACTAAAACGCGTTTTACCCCGCCTGGCAGCGGCGGCCTCAGGCCTCTTCTGCCGGGCGGCGGCGGATCACAAAGCCCGCAATCCAGAAGCTAATGACCCAGGTGATCAGACCGACGGCGTAGGATTGCCACCCCTGAGTTTCAAACCCCAGCAGCCCCACCACGCCATTAAGAATAAAAATCAACCCCAGCGCCACGGCGTAGTAGTGCCAATCGCGGCGAATTTTATCAGTGAGCTTCATGCGGCCTCCAACAGCAAAAAACGCATCTTCGCATAGCCGCCCGCGGCGGTCTGTAGCGATATGGAGAATGTTGCTGGATTGCGACGCCGCTCTCCCTTTTGTGCTCCTGTGGCGCGGTTAACACAACGGCGAAAACAGGATTATTCCTGGACGGCAATTACCAGCAATCTGATACTGATGATGGCCCCTGACTGCCAGAATACCTGACATAGAGCTGGAGAAAAAACCAGCAGCGCAGATGTGGGAGGGCCTATGGCTGAATTCAGTTTTTCAAAATCGCTTTTGGGAAATAAAAAAAGGGGCGCGCTGACCGGCAGCCATGTCGCCTACGGGCTGTTCGTGTTGATCTGCTGCTGGGCCGGCGCGCAGATGCTCAGCATGCTGATCCACGCCCCGGGGGTATTTGAACGCCTGATGCAAGCCCAGGACGCCAGCCGTCCGCAAGTCGACATCAGCCTCGCCGTGGGTACCCTCTTTGGTCTGATCCCTTTCCTGATCGGCTGCACGTTCATCGGGGTACTGGCGCTTATCGTGCGCTGGCGTCAGCGCCGTTAACGCCGCGCCATACAGTTTGCCCGCCGCTCATCAACCCGTTTCGCAAACCACGCCGTCGTCAGATTTCGGGTGATTTTTGGACTCTCCAGCTGGATCCCTGGCAACATCTCCCGCGGCAGGGTTTTGCCCGCCTTTTTCTCGGCGAGACGGAAAACCTGCTGATAGAGATCGGTCTTCTCAAACGCCAGGCTGTCGCCCTTTTTCAACTGACGATGGATCTCGCTGTCGCTCATCCCCAGCTGGCTCGCCAGGCGACGCACCGCCAGCTCGGTGCTGCCCGGCTCCTCGCTGTCGTAGCGGATAAGGTCGCCGTCGAGCGCCAGTTTTACCCCGCTGGCTTTCACCACCGCGCTCTGGAAGGCGGCGTTACGGCTGGCGTACCAGCCGGCGTTGAAGTCGGCAAAGCGGTACAATGGCGCACTATAACTGGCCGGATAGTTCAGCAGATGATAGGTGCCAAACCACAGGCCACCGCGCAGACTGAAGACCTCCTGGCGCACCGTGCCGTTCATTTTCCACGGGTAGCCGGAGGTGTGCTGCTCGGCAAAAGCAATGCTGACCTGCATCGGCCCCCCGGTGTGCACCGGGTTAAGGGAACCGAACAGCTTCTGCCCCATCGGCACCATCCCGATAAAGTCATCAAAAATGGCGCTCAACTGCTTTTCCGTCTTCACATTGTCCAGACGGTCGCTATAGCTTTTACCGTTTGGCGAGGTGATCTTCAGCGCGGTATGGACCAGAAACGGCGGAATGTGCATTTTTTCCGCCCGGCGGTCAATTTCCTGCCAGGCGATTTTATTCAGCCCCGGCACCACCGGATCGGACTGATAGTTAGACTCTTGCTGCGCGACCGCCAGCACCGAGCAGACGTTTTCTTCCGTCGGCGCCAGCTTCTGGCTGTCAAACGCGGTGGCGATGGCTTGCGCCCAGGCCTCCCGATCCTTGACGCTGGCCGGCATTTTCTGCCGCACCACCGACGCCACGTCAACAGGCTTTTCGCCCTCTTTCAGCGCCGGAGCCTGCTGGCTGGTACAGGCGCTCAGCGCCATAGCCGCCAGCAGCGTCAATGAAACGGGAATAATGCGCGATAAACGTGCGGCCATTATGCTTCCTTGTCTTGATTAACGTAATGTCGGGATCGCTTCCTGCAGCGGTTTGCCGTCCAGCTCGCGTTCAAAACTGCGCAGACGTTTGTAGATGGACATCAGTTCCACCAGCGTTGTCCACGAGCTGATCAGGTACTGGAACGAGCCGCGCACCTGGCCGAAGACGTTGGTAATTTGCGTCATCAGCCCGAGGGTAATCGTACCGGCAACGATCGACGGAAACAGCAGGAAAAGGCCGAAAACGTTATCCACCTGCAGATAGAGGATGCGGGCGATATTGAAATACATATAGTGGAAATAGAGACGGAAATAGTTGCGACGCACCGCGCGGAATAGCTCGCGCACCGTCGGCGGCGTGGCGCGAGTTTCATCGTCCTCGCCATAAACCAGCTCTTTACGATAGGCCGCTTCCACGCGCTGGTTTTTAAACTCCAGGCCCGGCAGCTTAATCCCCACCACCGCCAGCAGGCCGGTACCCATCAGCGACCAGACGATAGCGGCAATCACCAGGCCATACGGCAGATGGCCGACGATAGGCAGGTCGGGAACATGTTCGGAGAGCGTCACCAGCACCGGCAGGAAGGCGATCAGGGTCATCACCGCGTTGATAAAGCTCACGCCCATATCTTCGAGGGTGGAAGCAAAACGCATGGTATCTTCCTGCACACGCTGCGCGGCGCCTTCGATATGGCGCAGATGCTGCCAGTGGGCCATATAGTGCTCGTTCATCGCCGTGCGCCAGCGGAAGACGTAGTGGCTGACGAAGAAGTTGTTCATCACGCCAATAATCACCGCGATGATCGCGATGCCGAGAAAGACGCCGATTTCCTGATAAAACTGGTTGATGCTGACCTTATGCGGGGTGGCCAGCGCGCTCTGGATCAGGTCGTAGAACGGCGCATACCAGGCGTTGATCGCCACCCCGACTTCCACCAGAAACCAGGTGACGAAGATGATGAGCGAGGTGCCGAGAATCGACCAGTACTGCCAGCGGTGCGGGCAGTAGACAAACCAGAACAGCGCGAACACGCCGACGCAAAACAGATAGTAAGCGTAGAACACCAGATAGTTGAGCGACCAGAAGCGCGCCGCGCTGATCGCCACATTTTGCGATGCCCCGGTGACCCGCAGCAGCCAGTCGCCGCCGCCCGCCTGCCAAAAGATCACGGCCAGCAGCGACCAGATAAAGGCAGAAATAAAAAACGGCCCCGGTTTGGGGAAAAAAGATTTAAACATCATTGTCTCCTGCTAACTTCTTATCGTTCTGCTATTGCTGTGTACGACGCATACGTCGGCCGCCGCGTGGATGAGCCCTCGCGGGACAGACGAATGATAAGACCGGATATCAACAGCTTAGTTCTGCTGCCATGCGTGCAGAATTGTTTCTGTGGGTTTCACCTGTAAAGGATTGCCAGGAATGGTCAGCGTACGCCACACCTCATTGTAGTGGGCGATAAGCATCGCGGCCTGCGCGGCGGGGCGGTCGGCGGTGGTGTGGGCATCTTCCGCGATAACAATACCGTACCCGCGGCTGGCGCCATTTTTAATGGTGGTATCGAGGCAGTAGTCGGTGGCGCAGCCGCAGATGACGAACTGCTGAATGTCGTGTTCGTCCAGCACCTGCGCCAGCGAGGTGTGATAGAAGGCATCGCAGGCGGTTTTGGTGACATACAGCGCGCCAGCCGGCTGCTCCAGCTCAGGAAGCAGGGCGAAGCCTTCGCTGCCGGCTTCGAGGCCGCCGGCTTCATCATGCTGAATGAAAATAACCTTGTCCGCCGCGCGCACCAGACGATTAATTTGCGCGACGCAGCGCTCGCGCGCCAGACGCGGCGTGGCGAACACGCCGTTTTGCATATCCACGACCATCACTACCCGTTGAGCCGTCATTGTTCTCTCCCACGAACCTTCAGCCAAACGGTCATCATACGCGCCGGCGAAAAAAGCCGGTATCCGAAAGCGTAAAAAAGTCTTTTTTACGCACCGTTACCTTTTTCCTGCAGGAAAGTCGTGAATCCCGCTTTGTTCTGCGCCACTTCGTAGTATAAATACCCTCTTCTTTTTATTTATTTAATGGATGATCTCCGTTGAAACGTAGTTTGCTCATTTTTGCTGCGCTGTGCGCGGCGTCGTGGACCTCGGTGCAGGCCGCACAGCCTACCGTTGACCCGGTTTTCGCCTCGGATGTGGTCGATCGTTACGCCAATCATATCTACTACGGCAGCGGCGCCACCGGCATGGCGCTGGTGGTTATCGATGGCAATCAGCGTGTTTTTCGCAGCTTTGGCGAAACCCGCCCGGGGAATAATCAGCACCCGCAGCTCGACTCGGTGATCCGTATCGCCTCCCTCAGCAAACTGATGACCAGCGAGATGCTGGTGAAGCTGCTCGACCAGGGGGTGGTGAAACTCAACGATCCGCTGAGCAAATACGCCCCGCCAGGCGCCCGGGTGCCTGACTGGCAGGGAAAACCAATCACCCTGGTTAACCTCGCGACCCATACCAGCGCCCTGCCGCGCGAGCAGCCTGGCGGCGCCGCTCATCGTCCGGTGTTTGTCTGGCCGACCCGCCAGCAGCGCTGGAACTGGCTCTCTACCGCGACCCTGAAAGCCGCGCCGGGCTCGCAGGCGGCCTACTCCAATCTGGCCTTCGATTTACTGGCGGACGCGCTCGCCACCGCTGCCGGCAAACCGTATCCGCAGCTGTTTGAAGAGCAGATCACCCGGCCGCTGGGGATGAAGGACACCACCTTTACCCCGTCACCGGATCAGTGCCAGCGGCTGATGATCCCGGAAAAAGGCGCCAGCCCGTGCAACAACACCCTGGCGGCGATCGGCAGCGGCGGAGTCTACTCGACGCCGGGGGATATGATGCGCTGGATGCAGCAGTTCCTGTCATCCGATTTCTATACCCGCAGCCAGCAGGCCGACCGGATGCAGACGCTGATTTATCAGCGTAACCAGCTGACCCGGGTGATTGGTATGGACGTGCCGGGCCGCGCAGACGCGCTGGGCCTCGGCTGGGTGTATATGAAGCCGAAGAACGGCCATCCGGGGATTATTCAGAAAACCGGCGGCGGCGGCGGGTTTATCACCTATATGGCGATGAATCCGCAGGCTAACGTTGGCGCCTTTGTAGTGGTAACCCGCTCGCCGTTAACCCGCTTCAACAATATGAGCGATGGCATCAACGACCTGGTCAGCGAGTTGAGCGGCGCACAGCCCAACATGCAGACGGCCAGCCAGTAAGCCCGGGGAAGGTTTCGCCGATGCGCCATAACGATCGTTTTGGCGAAACATCCCGCTGCCATTTCAGTTACACTATCGTCTTTCATTTCACAAAATCAGGCAAACCATGACAGATTTAATCACTCGCCCCCGCCGCCTGCGTCAATCCGCTGCGCTGCGCGCCCTGTTTGAAGAGACAACACTGAGTTTGAACGACCTGGTGTTGCCGATCTTTGTTGAAGAAGAAATTGATGATTACAAAGCGATAGAGGCCATGCCCGGCGTGATGCGCATTCCGGAAAAATATCTGGCGCGCGAGATCGAACGCATCGCCAACGCCGGGATCCGCTCGGTGATGACCTTTGGTATTTCTCATCACACCGATGCCACCGGCAGCGATACCTGGAATGAAAATGGTCTGGTGGCGCGTATGTCGCGGATTTGTAAGTCCACGGTGCCGGAGATGATCGTCATGTCCGATACCTGCTTCTGCGAATATACCTCCCACGGCCACTGCGGCGTGCTGTGCGACCACGGGGTGGATAACGACGCGACCCTGGAAAACCTCGGCAAACAGGCCGTTGTCGCCGCCGCCGCGGGGGCGGATTTCATCGCTCCTTCCGCCGCGATGGACGGACAGGTGCAGGCGATTCGCCGCTCGCTGGACGCCGCCGGCTTCACCAATACGGCGATCATGTCCTACTCGACCAAGTTCGCTTCTTCCTTCTACGGTCCGTTCCGCGAAGCGGCCGGTACCGCGCTGAAGGGCGATCGGAAAACCTATCAGATGAGCCCGATGAACCGCCGGGAGGCCATTCGCGAGTCGCTGCTCGATGAAGCCCAGGGCGCCGACTGCCTGATGGTGAAACCGGCTGGCGCCTACCTGGATATTCTGCGCGATATCCGCGAACGCAGCGATCTGCCGCTCGGCGCCTATCAGGTCAGCGGTGAGTACGCGATGATCAAATTTGCTGCCCAGGCGGGCGCTATCGATGAAGAGAAAGTGGTTCTGGAAAGCCTCGGCGCTATCAAACGCGCAGGCGCCGACCTGATCTTCAGCTATTTCGCCCTCGATCTGGCCGAGAAAAAGATCCTCCGTTAAACCTGCCCCTCCCCGGTGGCGCTGCGCTTACCGGGGCCCGCAGTCCCATCCCGCATGTAGGCCGGGTCAGCCACAGCCGCCATTCGGCACAAAAACGGCTCCCTACCCGTTGCCATTGCCCGGCGGCGCTGACGCTTGCGCGGGCCTACGAGATTGCCGGGCCCGCAGTCCCATCCCGCATGTAGGCCGGGTCAGGCGCAGCCGCCACCCGGCGCAAAAACGGCGCCCTACCCGTTGCCATTGCCCGGCGGCGCTGGCGCTTGCGCGGGCCTACGAGATTGCCGGGCCCGCAGTCCCATCCCGCATGTAGGCCGGGTCAGGCGTAGCCGCCACCCGGCGCAAAAACGGCTCCCTATCCGTCGTCTCCCCCGCTGCGACCGAAACTTCACCCAACTGTAATCTGAACGACATCTCCACCTTCTACTGTCTGGGCAGGACGGAGGAGGAGCCACTATGTTTAGTCTCGACAACGTACTCGATGACCTGTGGCCTCAGGCGAGGCCCGCCCCCTGGCAAAAGAAACTGTTAAAAAAGCTATTTTATGAGGAAGAGTTTCAACAATTTGCCGACCGTCACCGCCACCTGAAGGGGCTTGATACGGTCGAACAGGTGCTGGAATACCTCAATATCCGCTGCGCCATCCCGGCGCACGATCTCGAACAAATCCCCGAATATGGCCCGCTGGTCATTATCGCCAACCACCCCACCGGCACCCTCGACGGCCTGGCGCTCCTGTATGCGGTATCCCGCGTGCGCCGCGATGTCAAAGTGGTCACCAACCGCATGCTCACCCACCTTGAGCCCCTGAGCTCGCTGTTTATCCCGGTAGATAATATTCATGGCCGCACCGCTAAAGCGGCGCTGCAGCAGATGGACCAGCAGCTGCAGGCCGGCGGGGTGCTGATCTTCTTCCCGGCGGGGGAAGTCTCCCGCCTCACCCGTCGCGGCATCCGCGATAAAAAATGGCACTCCGGCTTTATTAAGCTGGCGGCAAAATATCGCGCCCCGCTGCTGCCGGCGTGGATTGACGCCCGCAACAGCGCCCTGTTTTACGCCAGTACGCTGGTCTCCGACAACCTGCCGCTGCTCCTGCTGATGCAGCAGATGTTTCGCCGGCGCAACAGCAGCCTGCCGGTGCGCATCGGCCAGCAGATCCCCTGGTCGAGCTGGTTCGATGCCCAGTCCAGCGCTCGCGAGCTTACCGGCCGCTGCTATCAGCACCTTGAACAGCTGCGCAAAGGGCTGCCGGGGCGGTTTAAAACCGAAAGCGCCATCGCCCGTCCGGAAGACCGGGCGCTGCTCAAACGCGAACTGCACAAGGCCGAATGCCTGGGCCGCACCGCCGATGGCAAAGTGATTTACCTCTGGCAGCGCAACGGCCAGGAGGACGCGCCGCTGCTGCGCGAGCTGGGACGTCTGCGGGAAATCGCCTTCCGCGCGGTCGGGGAAGGCAGCGGCAAACGGCGGGATATCGACGGGTATGACGACGACTATCTGCATCTGATCCTGTGGGATGAAGAAGACCTCGAGATCGTCGGCGCTTACCGCTTTATGCCGACGGCCATCCAGCTGGCAAAGCGCGGCCTGGAGGGGATCTACAGTTACAGTCTGTTCCATTACGACGGGCGGATGGACGATGTCCTGCAGTACGGCATTGAGCTGGGGCGCAGCTTTATCCAGCCACGCTACTGGGGGCGTCGCGGGCTGGACTACCTGTGGTCCGGCATCGGCGCTTATCTGGCGCGCTATCCGCACTATCGCTATCTGTTTGGTCCGGTGTCGATTTCTGGCGGATTGCCGCCCGCCGCCCGCGATCTGCTGGTGGCGTTCTACCGGCTGTGGTTCCCGGCGACGCATCCGCTGGCGGAGTCGCGTCGCCCTTATCCGGCGTCGCTGCCCGACGTGCTGGCGCAGTTTGGCGGGGAGGATTACAACGACGACCTGGCCCGGCTGAAGTCCCTGCTCGGCAACCTCGGCTGCGCGATCCCCCCGCTGTATAAGCAGTACTCGGAAGTGTGCGAGCCGGGCGGCGTGCAGTTTATCGATTTCGGCAGCGACCCGGATTTCAACAACTGCGTGGATGGTCTGGTGCTGGTGGATCTCACCTACCTGAAGGCCAATCGCTACCAGCGCTATATTGGCGCGCATCTGGGTGCGCAAAAATCGGCATAAAAGCTTTTTCCCGGCTTGCGGCGCGTTGCGCCTTAGCCGGGCTATGGTTCACCGTTTCCGACGGTTCGGTAGCCCGGAAAAGGCGCGTCAGGCGCCGCCTCCGGAAAGCAGCGGGCAATGTTCTCCGCGGCTCGCGGCTGATGCCTTAACCGGCTACAAGCCTTACCCCGCCCGGTAATACGGCTTATCGCCGAGGATCGTCGCCCGGTGCATGATCCGCCGCTGCGGCAGATAGTCGGCGTTGGCGTAATGCTGCGTCACCCGGTTATCCCAGATAGCGACATCGTTCGGCTGCCAGCGCCAGCGCACCTGAAACTCCGGTTTAGTGACATGAGCAAACAGGAAGTTCAGCAGCGCTGCGCTCTCTTTCTCACTCACCTCGACAATTCGCGTGGTAAACCCTTCATTAACGAACAGCGCCTGCTTGCCGGTCACCGGGTGGGTACGCACCACCGGGTGCAGCAGCGGCGGATGCTTCGCCACCGCTTCCTGCCAGCGCCGATGCTCGGCTTCGGTCTTGTTGTACTTATACTCCTGGAACGATTTGCGGAAATCGTGTTCGGCATGCAGGCCGCTCAGCAGCTGCCGGAAGGGTTCTGACAGCGCTTCCCAGGCGGCGATGCCGCTGGTCCACAGGGTGTCCCCGCCGGTCGTCGGCAGCTCTTTCGCCGCCAGAATGGCGCCGGCGGGCGGCGTGTCGATAAAGGTGACATCGGTATGCCAGTTGTCATTATCCGGCGGATTATCGTTGTGGGTATCGAGGACGATAATCTCTTCCACGCCAGGGGCGTGAGGGTAGACCGGATGGATATGCAGGTCGCCAAACCGCAGCGCCAGGTCGCGCTGTTGCGCCGGGGTGATATTCTGCTCGCGCAGGAATACCACCTGATGACGCAGCACCGCGTGATACAGCTGCTCAAACTGGTTGTCGCTCAGCGGACGGGTTAAATCCGCCCCGCTCACCTGCGCGCCAATATACGGCCCCAGCGGGGTAATGCTCAGACGTTCACTCATTGTACTTCTCCATGCCAGGGCGTCAGGCGCCGCTGCAGCGCGCGCAGACCCAGTTCCAGTAAAAAGGCGATAATGGCAATCACCGCGATCCCCGCCAGCACCACATCGGTGGCGAGAAACTCGCCGGCAGACTGCACCATAAATCCTAATCCGCGGGTGGCGGCGATCAGCTCAGCGGCCACCAGCGTTGACCAGCCCACCCCGAGACCAATGCGCAGCCCGGTGAGGATCTCCGGCAGCGCGCCGGGCAGGATCACCAGCCACAGCACCTGCGCCCGGCTGGCGCCCAGCGAACGGGCGGCGCGAATCCGCACCTGCTGCGCGCTTTTTACCCCTGCCAGCGCCGACATGGCTACCGGCGCGAAAATCGCCAGGTAGATCAGCAGGATCTTCGAGGTTTCACCGATGCCAAACCAGATCACCATCAGCGGTAGGTAGGCCAGCGGCGGCACCGGACGATAGAGTTCGATCAGCGGGTCGAGGATCCCGCGCACCGTCGAGTTGAGCCCCATGGCGATCCCCACCGGTACGCCAATAAGCACTGCCGCCAGCAGGGCGATAACGATCCGCGTCAGGCTCGCCGCCAGGTGCTGCCAGAGCGTCGCATCCATAAAGCCCTGCGGCCCGGCGATGGTGATAAGCTTCTGCAGCACCTGGCCCGGCGGCGGCAGAAACAGCGGACTAATCAGCTGCAACGCCGCGACCGCCCACCAGACGGCCAGCAGCACCGCCAGGGTCGCCACGCTGAGGGTGAGCTCACGGGAGAGCGGCCAGCGCCACTTCAGCGTCGACTGACGCGGTTTGTCGTTCAATACCACGCTCATGAGAAAGCCTCCCGTTGGTCAAACACCCGGCTCAGAATGTATTCCCGCTGTTCAATAAAGCGCGGGTCGGATTTGATGCTGCGGCAGGATTCGCCCGCGACAAAGCGACGGCTGAAATCAAGTCGCAGCCTCTCCACCACCCGTCCCGGCCCCGGCGACAGCAGCACCAGCTCGGTCGCCATGAAGATGGCCTCTTCAATATCATGGGTGATCAGCAGCACCTGTTTGCCGGTCTCATGCCACAGTTTCAGCAGCAGCGTCTGCATCTGCTCGCGGGTAAAGGCGTCAAGCGCGCCGAAGGGCTCGTCCAGCAGCAACAGCTG
This sequence comes from Klebsiella sp. KPN54798, assembly GCF_021184225.1. NCBI lineage: Bacteria > Pseudomonadati > Pseudomonadota > Gammaproteobacteria > Enterobacterales > Enterobacteriaceae > Klebsiella > Klebsiella sp. KPN54798. The sequence continues at coordinate 4,242,677 of NZ_CP089234.1, forward strand.
CGGATTCGCCGCCAGCGCCCGGGCGATGCCCACCCGCTGGCGTTGACCGCCGGACAGCTGCCAGATAAAACGCTTTTCCGCCCCTTCGAGCCCCACCTTCTTCAGCATCTGCGCCGCCGCTTGCCGGCGCTGCGCTTTATCCACGCCCGCCAGCTGGAGGCCCAGCGCCACGTTATCCTGCACATTGCGCCACGGCAGCAGACCTTCATTCTGGAAGACCACCCCGCGCTCTGCGCCCGGCCCGGTCACCCGCTGACCTTCGAGGGTGATGCTGCCGTGCTGATAGGGCACGAATCCGGCAATCAGGTTCAGCAGGGTAGTTTTACCGCAGCCCGAAGGCCCCAGCACCACCAACAGCTCCCCACTCTCCAGCGTCAGGTTGATATCCGCCAGCGCCGGTTTACCGCCGTAGTCGGCGGAAAGATGCGAGATTTGCAGCATCGCCGCCTCCTTTACTTCACAAAGCGGTCAGTAACGTACTGACGATAATCGGTTCCCGCCGCAGGCACTTTGCCCTGCTCTTTCAGGAAGCGCGCGGTATCGACGATGGCCTGATTGACCGGCCCGTTCAGCGCCTGCGCCTGCTCAGCGGCGGTGAGATAGGTATTGCCCTTCACCAGCCCGGGGACATCGGCTTCCGGCACGCCGCTCAGGCGCGCCAGCTTGCTGATGTTGTCCGGCTGTTTTAGCCATGCCTCCGGGTTGGCGATGTAGGGCTGCTGGGCGTCGATGGCGCTTTTAGCAAACGCTTTGACGATCTCCGGATGCTGCTCGGCGAAGTCCTTACGGACCACCCAGACGTCAAGGGTCGGCGCGCCCCACTCCCCAACCTGAGAAGAATCGGTCAGCACCTTGCCCTCTTTTTCCAGTTCGTTAACCGCTGGCGCCCAGACGTAAGCGCCATCGATATCCCCGCGCTGCCAGGCGGCGATAATCGCCGGCGGCTGCAGGTTAATAATCTGTACCTGGCCCGGCTTGATGCCCCAGTGTTTGAGCGCCGACAGCAGGCTGTAGTGGGTGGTGGAGATAAACGGCACGGCGATGCGCTTGCCGATCAGATCTTCCGGTTTGGTAATGCTTTTCTTCACCACCAGCGCTTCGGAGTTGCCGAGCTTTGAGGCAAGCAGGAACACTTCAATCGGCACCTGCTGGCTGGCGGCCACCGCCAGCGGGCTGGAGCCAATATTACCGATCTGCACATCGCCGGAGGCCAGGGCGCGTACCACGCTGGCGCCGCTGTCAAATTTCCGCCAGTCGACGGTCGCCCCGCTGGTTTTGGCGAAGGTGTTGTCCGCCTGGGCGACTTTCGCCGGCTCAGCGGAGGTTTGATACGCCACGGTAACGTTGACCGCCTGCGCCTGGAAGGCGGCGACAGCCAGCGCCGCCAGAAGAGTAATTCGCGATGTGAATGCCATAATGTCTGCTTCCCCTGAGTTGTTATAGGTGCAGTATTTCCGGCATCAGGATGGAGATGAAGTAATTAAAAATTCTGGCTAATAGCGAATCGTTTTTAGAACAAAAGCGGGAAAGGATAGTTGGTTTTGTGCGGTGAGTTAGTGGCAGATGGTTGGCGCCGGGCGGCGGCTACGCCTTACCCAGCATCCGGTTCGCGCAATATGTAGGCCGGGTAAGCGCAGCGCCACCCGGCAAAAATTTAGCGCTTCGCGTTAAGCGCGGCGATGTCCTTCGGCGTGGTGCGGCAGCAGCCGCCGATCAGCTTCGCCCCGGCGGCCAGCCACTGCGGCAGATAATCCGCCAGGCTGGCGCAGGCTTCGCCATGATGGTGCCAGGTCTTGCTCACCGCATCATAATGTTCGCCGGAGTTAGGATAGACCACCAGCGGCAGGGCCGTCAGGCTGTGCAGATGCGCCAGCGCCGCGGGCGTATTTTCCAGGGCGATACAGTTGATCCCCACCGCCACCACCTGCGGGTTATCCGCCAGGGCGGCCATCACCTCGCGCAGCGGCGTGCCGTCGCTGAGATGTTCGGCGTCGCGCAGCGTGAAGGAGTACCAGGCGCGGGCGCGGGGATACTCCTGCAGCAGGGCCGCCAGGGCCTGGATCTCAGCGAATGACGGCAGGGTTTCACAGGCCAGCAGGTCGGCGCCGGCATCCAGCAGCGCTTCGACGCGCGGGCGGTGGAAGGCCTGGAACTCTGCCGCGCTGCGCTGATAATCGCCGCGATACTCCGAGCCGTCGGCGAGAAACGCGCCATACGGCCCCACCGAACCGGCCACCAGCAGCGTACCGGCCTGCGGGTTCTCGGCGAGGTACGCCTCGCGCGCTTTGCGCGCCAGCTCGACGCTTTTGCCGATTAGCGCCCGGGACTGCGCCTCATCCAGCCCGCGCGCGGCAAAGCCCGCCGGAGTGGCCTGATAGCTGGCGGTGATCGCCACCTGCGCCCCGGCGCGAAAGTAGTCGAGATGCACATCGCGGATCAGCTGCGGGTTCTCCAGCAGCACTTTCGCCGACCACAGGCTGTCGGCCAGATCGCAGCCGCGGGCCTCCAGCTCGGTGGCCATGGCGCCGTCCAGCAGCACGAAAGGCTGGGCGGCAAGCAGGGCGGTAAACGGATTAGTCTGCGACATGTTGGGGCTCCTGAGTCATATTCCGTGAACGAGTAAGATACCAGGCACCATAGCACAGGGCCACAAAGGGGATCCCGCACCACAGCGCAATTCTCTGGCTCGGGTCAAAAGCGAGGCCCACGCAGGCCACCAGGCACAGCACAAAGCCCAGAACGGGCACTACCGGATACCAGGGAGCGCGATACTGCAGATCGCTCAGAGCCTTACCCTGCTGCAGATGGCGGCGGCGGAACATAAAGTGCGAGGCGCAGATGCTCAACCACACCGCCACCACCGCAAAACCGGAGATCGCCGACAGCGCGACAAACACCGTATCTGGCGCCACCACGCTGGAGAACAGCGCCAGCACGCCGCCCAGCATACTCACCGACAGGGCGGTCACCGGCACGCCCCGTTTATTGACTTTGGCAAAGCAGGCCGGCAGCGTCTTCTCGTTCGACAGCGACCACAGCATCCGCCCGGAAGCGTACAGGCCGGAGTTAGCCGCCGACAGGATCGCCGTCAGGATCACGAAGTTGAACATGTCCGCCGCATAAGGGATGCCCACCTTCTCAAACACCAGCACGAAGGGGCTTTTCTCCACTCCCGCCTGCTGCATCGGGATCAGCGCCGCCAGCACAAACACGGTGCCGATAAAGAAAATAATCAGCCGGGCGATGGTGGTGCGGATGGCAACCGGAATAACCTTATGCGGGTTTTCCGTCTCTCCGGCGGCAATGCCGATAAGCTCCGTCCCGGAGAAGGCGAAGTTCACCGCCACCATGGTCATCAGGATCGGCAGGCCGCCGTGCGGGAACCAACCTTCGGCGGTGATATTGCGCAGGCCCGGCGCCGGCGAGCCATCCTGCATCGGAATGATGCCGAAAATGGCCGCGCCGCCGAGAATAATAAACGCGACGATGGTGACCACTTTCACCAGCGAGAACCAGAACTCGCCTTCGGCGAAGAAGCGCGTCGAAATGATGTTAAGGCCGAAGATCACTGTGCAGAACACCACGCACCAGATCCAGACCGGCACCTGCGGGAACCAGTACTGCATGCAGAATCCCGCCGCGGTGAAGCTCGACCCCAGCGCCACCGTCCACGTTAGCCAGTAGAGCCACGCCACGGTATAGCCCGTCGCCGGGCCAAGATAGCGCGCCGCGTAAACGTGGAAGGCGCCGGTCTCTGGCATCGCCACCGACAGTTCGCCAAGGCACTGCATCACCAGCCAGACCACCAGGGCGCCAATCAGATACGCCAGCAGCGTCCCGGCCGCGCCGGTGGTGGAGATGATATAGCCGGTATTAAAGAATAAGCCGGTGCCAATCACGCCGCCGAGCGACAGCATGATCAGATGGCGCGTTTTCATGGTGCGCTTCAGCTGCCCACCTTGTTGTTGTGTTGTGCTTTGCATTTTATTTTCTCACGCCAGCCCGCTTGCCCGGGTCATGCTGCGTATAAACGTATAGACATCTAAACATCCAAAAGAAGAAGTGTTATACCGTGCCGCCGCTGAAAAAGCAAAGCCGCTGCACCAGCGCGCGCGCCGACAGCGTGCAGCCTGCCCCATTTTTGCGCAGCGCCAGCGGGCGCGCCACGGACTGACGCCTTATCGCGGCAGACAACGTTCTGGCACTCTCTTTGCAGCCTGTCGTTCAGCACCTTTCTATCTGGCGAGGCAATACGTATGACAGAGCACACCACCACCTTAAAAAGAACGCTCGGCAGTTTTCGTTTATGGGGGATCGCCGTCGGACTGGTGATATCCGGGGAGTACTTCGGCTGGAGCTACGGCTGGTCGCAGGCGGGCACGATGGGGTTTATGGTCGTCGCCCTGGCGGTCGCCGCGATGTACTGCGCCTTTATTTTCAGCTTTACCGAGCTGACCACCGCCATCCCGCACGCTGGCGGCCCTTTCGCCTATGCCTACCGCGCCTTCGGGCCCACCGGCGGCTTTATCGCTGGTTTTGCCACCCTGATTGAATTCGTCTTCGCCCCGCCGGCCATCGCCATGTGGACTGACCCCATAAAGTTGGATGGTTCATATTAAGCGGCTCTCAGAGCCTGGGTTCGGTACTCTACCGGACTCAGGCCTTTTAATTTCAGGCTTATCCGCTCGTTGTTGTAGTAATGGATATAGTCCTCTACGGCTTTTCTTAGCGCACTGACACTCCTGAACTCCCTCAGATAAAAACACTCCGATTTCAGGGTCCCGAAGAAGTTTTCCATCACTGCATTATCCAGGCAGTTTCCTTTACGCGACATACTCTGCGTCATCCCATGCGCCTTTAAACGTTCCTGATAGCTCCTCATCCTGTAATGCCAGCCCTGATCCGAGTGCAGCAGCGGAGCATCTCCCGGTCTGAGCTTCGGGAACGCACCGTCCAGCATCGTATTCACCATCTCCATCACCGGCCTTTCCGACAGGCTGTAGGCGATAACCTCCCGGTTAAACAGATCGAGAACTGACGACAGGTAAAGCTTTTTTCCCTGTACCGGGAACTCTGTCACATCTGTTACCCATTTTTCGTTGGCTTTTGACGCACCGAAGTTCCGGCTCAGGATATTGGGCGCGGCCTCGCCCGTTCTCCCTTTCCAGGCACGATATTTTTTCGCCCTTATCACAGACCGGAGTGACAGTTCTGCCATCAGCCGCTGCACTGTTTTATGGTTTATCCGCAGCCCCTGTTTTCTCAGTGCGAGCGTGATCCTGCGGTAGCCATAACGACCTTTGTGATAGTGGTATATCTTCCTGATGTTCTCTTTAAGACCCGCATACCTGTCCCCTTGCTTCAGTGCATTCATATTGTAATACCACGTGCTACGGGACATACCGGCCGCCCGCAGAAGGTCCCGCAGAGCGTGTTCATGCCTTAGTTCACTGATTATCAGGGCTTTTTGCCATTTTTTTCGCTCTGAACCAAGGCTTTCAACTTTTTTAGATAGGCATTCTCTGCCCGCAGATAACGCAGTTCGGCCCTGAGCTCTTCGGGGAGAGTTTTTCCAGCTCTTTATCTGTCAGTGGTGGGATATTTTTTGGCTTTGTCATTTGTCCGGGCCGTCCGCATTGCATGTTTAAAAGACCTTCCGCTCCGGCATCGTTGTACACGTCGAGCCAGCGCCGGACAAGTATTTCTGCGGAGAGATTAAACCGGGCAGCCGCTTCACGCATCGTCAGGCGGTCACTGATAACCGCCCGGACGACCACGAGTTTAAATTCATCGGAATAATGATTATTTTTTGCAGTCAGGCCTTCTGCACCGTGGAACTGCCATGCCCTGACCCAGCGACGGACAGATGTTCTTTCAATACCAAAAAGGTCGGCTGTACTCTGTTCTCCGTCTTTACCGGACAAATAATGATTAACCACAGCCAGTTTTGTTTCAGGGGAATACTTTGGTTTAGCCATAAAATTGCACCTTACTCAGTTGGGTGTCCAACTTTTGGGGTGCAGTCCACATGGCCATCGGGGCCTACCTCAACGTGCAGTTTCCGGCGCTGGATCCGAAATGGGTCGCCTGCGGCGCCTACGTGATCTTTATGACGCTCAATATTCTCGGCGTCGGCATCGCCGCCACCTTCGAGCTGATCGTCACTCTGCTGGCCATCTTCGAGCTGCTGGTGTTCATGGGCGTAGTCGCCCCCGGCTTCTCCTGGAGCCACTTCACCACTAACGGCTGGGCGGGCGCGGATAGCTTCAGCGGCCTGGCGCTGCCGGGGATGTTCGCCGCCATTCCGTTCGCCATCTGGTTCTTCCTCGCCATTGAGGGGGCCTCCATGGCGGCCGAAGAGGCCAAAGATCCGCAGCGCACCATTCCCCGCGCCCTGGGCGGCGGCATTCTGACGCTGACGGTGCTGGCGATCGGCGTGATGGTCTTCGCCGGCGGCGTCGGCGACTGGCGCGCGCTGTCCAATATTAACGATCCGCTGCCCCAGGCGATGAAGACGGTGGTGGGCAACGGCAGCGGCTGGCTGCATATGCTGGTGTGGCTGGGGCTGTTTGGCCTCGTCGCCTCCTTCCACGGCATCATTATGGGCTACTCGCGGCAGATCTACTCCCTCGCCCGCGCCGGCTATCTGCCCGCCGGGCTGGCCTCCCTCAACCGCCGCACCCGCACCCCGCATCTGGCGATCCTCGCCGGCGGCGTGGTCGGGATCGCCGCGATCTTCTCCGACTCGCTGATCACCATCAGCGGCATGCCGCTGACCGCCTGCATCGTCACCATGTCGGTATTTGGGGCTATTGTTATGTATATCACTTCCATGGCGGCGCTGTTCAAACTGCGCCGTAGCGAGCCGAAGCTGATCCGTCCGTTCCGCGCCCCGCTCTACCCGCTGGCGCCGGCCTTTGCCCTCGGCATGGCGGTGCTCTGCCTGGTGGCGATGGTCTGGTATAACCTGCTGTTGGCGCTGATTTTCGCGGCGATGATGCTCGGCGGCTACCTGTGGTTCCGCAAAACCGCAGCGGCCCGTGAACGGGCGCCAGTGGATCCTCAACTGCGCACGGTCTCCTGAGGAGGCGGCATGTATAAAACCACGCTATCGGGCCAGGTATGGCGCTTTGATAGTCTGAAAACGTTGATGGCGAAAGCGTCGCCAGCCCGCTCCGGCGACGCCCTCGCAGGGGTTATCGCCACCTCAGCCGAAGAGCGGATGGCGGCGAAAATGGCCCTCGCCGAGGTGCCGCTGACCGACATTCTCGACAACCCGCTTATCCCTTACGAGCAGGACGAAGTGACTCGCCTGATCCTCGACACCCATGATGCGCAGGGCTTTGCCGCCCTGCGTCACCTGACGGTCGGCGATTTTCGCGACTGGCTGCTGGATGATGCTACCGATACCGCCACGCTGCAGCGGGTCGCCCGCGCCATCACCCCGGAGATGGCGGCGGCGGTCAGTAAGCTGATGCGCAATCAGGATCTGATCCTTGCCGCCAGCAAATGCCAGGTGGTGACGCGCTTTCGCAACACCATCGGCCTGCCCGGCCACCTCAGCGTACGCCTGCAGCCCAACCATCCTACCGACGACCTGAAAGGCATCGCCGCCAGTATGCTCGACGGGCTGCTGTACGGCGCCGGGGACGCGGTGATCGGCATCAACCCGGCCAGCGACAGCTTACCGGTGCTGGCGCAGCTGAACGTCATGCTGGACGATATTATTCAGCGCTTCGCCATCCCTACCCAGTCCTGCATTCTGACCCATGTGACCAATACGCTGCAGCTGATTGAGCGCGGCGCGCCGGTGGATCTGGTGTTCCAGTCGGTGGCCGGTACCGAAGCGGCCAACAGCGGCTTCGGCATCAATCTTGCCATGCTGCAGGAGGCCCGCGAGGCGGCCCTGAGCCTCAGGCGCGGTACCCTCGGCAGCAATGTGATGTATTTTGAGACCGGCCAGGGAAGCTGCCTGTCGGCCAACGCCCACCACGGCGTCGATCAGCAAACCTGTGAGGCGCGGGCCTACGCCGTCGCCCGCCACTTTGAACCGCTACTGGTCAATACCGTGGTCGGTTTTATCGGTCCGGAGTATCTCTACGACGGCAAGCAGATTATTCGCGCCGGGCTGGAGGATCATTTCTGCGGCAAGCTGATGGGCCTGCCGATCGGCTGCGACGTCTGCTATACCAACCACGCGGAAGCGGATCAGGATGATATGGACACCCTGCTGACCTTGCTGTGCGCTGCCGGGCTCACTTTCCTGATCGGCGTGCCCGGAGCGGACGATATCATGCTCAATTACCAGAGCACCTCGTTCCATGACGCGCTGTACGCCCGTCGTCTGCTGGGCTTAAAGCATGCCCCGGAGTTCGCCGACTGGCTGGCGAAGATGCAGATTATCGATCCGCACGGCGCGCTGCGGCTCACCGACGCCCGCCATCCGCTGCTGTCCGTCCTGCCGCAAGGAGCCTCCGTATGAACCGTCCCGATGCCTGGAACCCGCTGCGTGAATTTACCGATGCGCGGATCGCCCTGGGGCGCAGCGGCGCCAGTCTGCCGACCCGCGAAGTCCTCAACTTTGGTCTGGCCCATGCCAGAGCGCGGGATGCCATTCATCAGCCGTTCGCCAGCCAACAATTGGTGGCGCCGCTGGCGGCGCTCGGCCTCGACGCCCTGACGGTGCACAGCGCCGCGCCGGACCGTCATACCTATCTGCGGCGCCCGGATCTCGGGCGGCGGCTCGCCGACGAGAGTCGCGCCGACCTCGCCGCCAGCGGCGTCCGCCCCGCCGACCTGCTGCTGGTGATCGGCGACGGCCTCTCTTCCTGGGCGGTAGAGCGCCAGGCGGTGCCGTTGATCCGCGCCCTGCTGCCCTATCTGCAGACGCTGGGTATCGGCCTGGCGCCGGTGGTGCTGGCGCATCAGTCGCGGGTAGCGCTGGGAGATGATATTGGCGAAACCCTGAAAGCCCGCGCGGTGGCGATCCTGATTGGCGAACGACCGGGTCTCTCCTCGCCGGACAGCCTCGGCGTCTACCTCACCTGGCAGCCTCATCGTCAGCGCCTGGAGTCTGAGCGCAACTGTATCTCCAATATTCGGCCGGAGGGATTAAGCCATGACGCCGCCGCCTTTAAACTGGCCTGGCTGCTGGAGCAGGCTTTTTTGCGCCGGCTTACCGGGGTGGGTCTGAAAGATGAAAGCGATAATCCGGCGCTGCATGGTAAAATAAAACCGTTGCCCCCTTTAAAATAATAAGTCACGCGAGCAGCAGAATAGATTTTTAATATTATCTTGTGCACCTGACTTTATATTCCGCCGCGTGCTGAAATTGCCCGGCGGCGCTTCGCTGGTACGGGTCTACGGAAGCCGTGCCAGCGGTTTATATGGCGTATTTTTCAGGCCGGGTAAGGCGCCAGTCGCCCCCCGGCAAAATGCTTTCACCGTACCAAAAACCGTGTTGTCGCCAGCCTTATGCCCTTCCCTGCAGGTAATAAGAATATTGCATGAGTAAAAACGAAACGGACGTTGTAAGGTAAATCAGCGCATTAAAAATACCCGTCATACTTCAAGTTGCATGTGCGTTGGCTGTGTTCTCTCCCCCAGTCACTTACTTCTGTAAGCGTCTGGGGACTCGCTTACTTGCCGCCTTCATGCGACTCGAATTATTTAGGGCATATATCTCGTTATCCATTCAACATAACAGCCAATAATTCGCCGGATACGCTGGCGCATTATTCCTCAATGTTATGCAGTCATTGATGGTTAAAGATAAATAATCGACCGACGGAGAAATACCAATGAAATCGTTTTCCGGGAAAGCGTCTTTAATGGCCACGCTGGTTGCCGCGCTGGTCGGCGCCAGCAGCGCGCAGGCAGCGGAAATTAAAATCGGGGTGGTATTACCCCTGAGCGGCGCCCTCAGCGGCTATGGCCAGCCGTCGCAGAAGGGGCTGGACATTATTCAGGCCATCACCCCAACATTAAAAAATGGCGATACCATCAAGCTTATCGTTATCGATGATAAAAGCGACAAAGTCGAAGCGGCCAACGCCATGCAGCGCCTGGTCTCCAGCGATAAAGTGGATGCCGTGATCGGGGAAGTCACCTCCTCCAACACCCTGGCGATGACCAAAATCGCCGACGACAGCAAAACGCCGCTGGTCTCCTCCACCGCCACCAACGACCGCGTCACCCGCAACCATCCCTACGTCAGCCGGGTCTGCTTCTCGGACAGCTTCCAGGGGGTGGTCGGGGCCAATCTGGCCTCCCGCGATCTGAAAGCCAAAACCGCCGCCATCGTGTTTGACAGCAGCAACGACTACTCCGTCGGCCTGGCGAAAGCGTTCCGCACCCAGTTCCTGAAAAACGGCGGCACCATTCCCATCGAGGTCCAGGCCCCGGGCGGCAGCAAGGACTTTAAAGCCCAGCTGGCGAGCGTCAAGGCGAAGAATGTCGACATGATTTACATGCCGATCTACTACACCGAAGGGGCGCTGATTGCCGTGCAGTCTAAACAGCTGGGGCTCAACAAACCGGTGGTGGGCGGCGACGGTCTGGCCGCGGATCAGGTCTTCTTCGATGTCGGTAAAGACGCGGTCAACGGCTATATGACCACCGATTATTACTCGCCGAACGCCAAAGAGCAGACCCCGGCGGGGGAAACCTTCATCAAAGCCTGGGAAGCCAAATACCAGCAGCCGACCCATACCTGGGGCGCAATGGCGGCGGACGCCTATAACGTCATCGTCAACGCCATGAACCAGTGCAGCGATCCCCACGATCGGGTCTGCGTAAATGAAAAAATCCGCGCCACCAAAGATTTCCAGGGCGTGACCGGCACGCTGACGTTACAGAACGGCGACGCCATTCGCAGCGCGGTCATCAACGAAGTGAAAGATGGCAAGCTGGCGTTTCGTACCGTGGTTAACCCTTAAGTTGTGACGAGGCTACAAAATGGACGGCGCCATTTTTCTCCAGCAAGTGGTCAATGGAATGAGTCTTGGGGGCATGTACGCCCTGATTGCCATCGGTTATACGATGGTTTATGGCGTGCTGCGGCTGATCAACTTCGCCCATGCGGACGTGATGATGGTCGGCGCGTTTAGTACGCTGTTTTTATTTTCTTCGGTTGGGCTACCCTTCGGGGTAGCCGTTTTCCTGACCCTCGGGCTGTGCGGCCTGTTTGGTATGCTGATTGACCGGGTCGCCTATCGTCCGCTGCGTCAGGCCTCGAAAATCTCCATGCTGATCACCGCCATCGGCGTCAGCTTCTTTCTCGAAAACCTGTTTAACGTACTGTTTGGCGGCAGCTCGCGCTTCTTCTCCGCACCTGACTTTTTCAACCAGACCCGGGCCTTCGGCAGCGTCATCATTACCAACGTGGCGTGGATTGTGCCGCTGATCACCGTCCTGCTGCTGCTGGCGATCCTCTGGCTGCTGTACCGCACCCGCTATGGGATGGCGATCCGCGCGGTGGCCTTTGACGTCAACACCGTGCGCCTGATGGGCATTGACGCCAACCGGATCATCTCCCTGGTCTTCGCCCTCGGCAGTAGTCTCGCGGCGCTCGGCGGCGTGTTCTACTCCATCAGCTACCCGACGATCGATCCCCTGATGGGCGTGCTTATCGGCCTGAAGGCCTTCGCCGCCGCCGTGCTGGGCGGGATCGGCAGCGTCACCGGCGCGGTGCTGGGCGGCTTTATCCTCGGTTTTACCGAAGTGGTCGCCGTGGCGATCTTCCCCGAACTGGGCGGCTATAAAGACGCTTTCGCCTTCCTGTTCTTGATTCTGGTCCTCTTGTTCCGCCCGGTCGGCATTATGGGCGACGAACGTCTGGAAAGGAGCCGTTTCTGATGCTCAACGCGACGACGACCGCCGGGGCGCAGCTGCGCAACCTGGTAATTATTGTCATCTGTATCGCGCTGCTGGCCGGAATCAACGTGGTTTTCAATGACTACATTGTTCGTGTCATCAGCACCATTTTTATCTTTATGATCCTCGCGGTCAGCTACAACCTGATCAACGGCGTGACCGGCCAGCTGTCGCTGGAGCCGAACGGCTTCGTGGCGGTGGGCGCCTACGTCACCGCCCTGCTGATCCTCTCCAGCGACAGCAAGGTAGACATGTTTGAAATGGCCGCCCCCAGCCCGTGGATCCTCAGCCTGCACGCGGGCTTCCTCCCTGCCCTGCTGATAAGCGGCCTGTGCGCGGCGGCGCTGGCGGTGTGCCTCGCCGTGCCGGTCTTCCGGGTACGTGGCGACTACCTGGCCATTGTCACCCTCGGCTTTGGGTTTATCATCAAGATCCTCGCCATTAACAACCCGCAAATCACCAACGGCGCCATCGGGCTGAACGATATTCCGCAGCAGCCGCATCTCCTGTTCTGGTGCGGGCTGTTCGCCCTGCTGGCCACCGGCATGATCCTCCAGCTGGTGTGGTCGAAGTATGGCCGGATGATGAAAGCTATTCGCGACGATGAAGATGCGGCGATCGCCATGGGGGTCAACACCTTCCGCATTAAAACCTGCGCCTTCGCCACCAGCGCCTTCTTCGAAGGGATCGGCGGCGGTCTGCTGGCTTCCCTGCTGACCACCATTTCCCCAGGGCTGTTCGACTTTATGCTCACCTTCCAGCTGCTGATTATTATCGTCCTCGGCGGGCTCGGCAGCACCACCGGCGCCCTGCTCGGCACCGTGCTGGTGGTCGGCAGCGGCGAGTGGCTGCGCTTCCTCGATCAGCCGCTGCAGTTCTTCGGTCACGATCTCGGCGCGTACCCGGGCCTGCGAATGGTGGTCTTCTCCCTGCTGTTGCTGATTATCATGCTCTTCGCCCGCGAGGGGCTGTTGGGGAAAAAAGAGATTTGGCAGACCGGAAGAAGGAGCGGCGGCTATGGCGGAAAATAACGTTATCCTGCAGGTGCAGGACGTCACCATGCAGTTCGGCGGCCTGCGGGCCATCGACAACGTCAGCTTCCATGTTGACGAGGCGGAGATCTTTGGCCTTATCGGCCCTAACGGCGCGGGCAAAACAACCCTGTTTAACGTCATTACCGCCAACTATAAACCCACCAGCGGCAGCGTCACCCTGGCGGGCACGTCGCTGAAGGGGCTGAAGCCCAACCAGGTGGTGAACGCCGGGATCGCCCGCACCTTCCAGAATATCCGCCTGTTTAACTCCATGACGGTGCTGGAGAACGTGATGGTCGGGCTCGACCGCGCCAGCCGCTACTCGCTGCTGGAGGCGGCCCTGCATATTGGTCGCTACTTTCCGGCCGAGCGGGCGGCGAAAGCCAAAGCGATGGCCATCCTGGAGGATATCGGCATCGCCCACTTCGCCCATATGCAGGCCACAAACCTAAGCTATGGCAACCAGCGCAAAGTGGAGATCGCCCGCGCGCTGGCCACCGCGCCGAAGCTGCTCCTGCTCGATGAGCCGGCCGCCGGGATGAACCCGAAGGAGACCGAGGATCTGGCGGAGCTGATCTTCCGCATGCGCCATGACTATCAGCTAAGCGTCCTGTTAATCGAGCACGATATGCCCTTCGTCAACCGCCTGTGCGAGCGGGTGATGGTTCTGGAGTACGGTAAGCCGCTGTTCAGCGGCCTGATGGCCGAGGCGATCCAGCATCCGGACGTCATTTCCGCTTATCTGGGAGAAGCCAATTATGCTTAACGCCCGGGAACTGAAGGTCTTTTACGGCGTGATCCAGGGTCTGAAGGGCGTCGATATCGATGTCTATGACCGGGAAATCGTCACCCTGATCGGCAGCAATGGCGCCGGTAAAACCTCCACCCTGAACGGGATCGTCAACCTGGTGCGCTCCAGTGGGCGCGTCAGCTTCCTCAACGACGATATCTCACGCAGCCAGACCCACCAGATCGTGCGTCGCGGGCTGGCGCTGGTGCCGGAGGGACGGCGCGTCTTTACCAACCTGACCATCGAAGAAAACCTGCGCATGGGCGCTTACAATAATCTCGCCGGCTACGCCCGCCTGCGCGATCGCATGTACGCCCTCTTTCCGCGGCTCAAGGAGCGGCGCCATCAGATGGCGGGCACCATGAGCGGCGGCGAGCAGCAGATGCTGGCCATCGCCCGGGCGCTGATGAGCGAGCCGGTGTTATTGATGCTGGATGAACCGAGCCTCGGGCTGGCGCCGAAAATTGTCGGCGAGCTGTTCGGCATCATTAAGCAACTGCGCGAAGAGAATATGACGGTGCTGCTGGTGGAGCAGAATGCGACGGCCGCGCTGGCGATCGCCGATCGGGCGTATGTCCTGGAGAATGGCCGGATCACCTTGTCAGGCGCGGCGCGGGAGATGCTGACTAATCCGGAAATTAAGCGGATGTATCTGGGGGGATAGGCATGGTCAAAACTGCCTGGGCTGCGGCGGCGCCTCCCGCGATGCCGCAACCTCAGGCAGTCTCTTGCTACACAAAGCACACCTCGTTCCAGTAGGCTTCTCGCGTCCTGCGTCGCTCAGTATGTCTTATCATGACGGAACCACCGGGTTTCCACGTTGCCAATGTCCACGCCGTAGAGGCTGGCTACCGGCAGGATCGCCTCCATGACGCGCTGGGTATCCTGCTGTCCGGCTTCACCGTTGGACAAAAAAGCCAGCCAGCCCGTTAACCGTTGCCACAATGCCACTTTCGTTTTCTCCTCTGTCGGGAAGCGAATCGCCTGGGTCTATTTCAACCACAGTTGGCCGGGCGCGGGAAATATTAATTCCGAATTTGCAATCCTGGCTGGCGCATATTACCCCCGGACCTATCACCCTCTCCCTGGCCCTCTCCCTGAGGGAGAGGGGACCGCCCGGCAGTCGTTGTCGTCCTGGTAAAACGCCAGCGACGCATAAAGAATACCCATAGGTTTGTTAAGTTCTTTTTGGTTATAGATAAGAATTTTTTCTTCTTTGCCGCCGACGGGCAATTTGTGGGAGCGTGATGTCCACAAAACAAAACAGGGATTCAGGGGAAAAAACTATGCGCAATAAAACCACAAAAATCGCACTGGCGCTGGGTATGCTGCTGCTCGCCTCGCAGGCACAGGCGGACCAGCTGGCTGACATCAAAGCCGCCGGCGTCGTAAAAGTCGCCACCTTCGACGCCAACCCGCCGTTCGGCTCCGTGGACGCCAAAACCCACCATATCGTCGGCTACGACGTCGACTTTGCCCAGGCGCTGGCGAAAGCGCTCGGCGTCAAACTCGAGCTGGTGGCCACCAACCCGGCCAACCGTATTCCGCTGCTGCAGTCCGGCAAAGCCGACCTGATCGTCGCCGACATTACCATCACCCCGGAGCGGGCCCAGGTTATTGATTTCTCAACGCCGTATTTCGTCACCGGCCAGCAGTTCCTCGTGCCGGCCGGCTCTCCGGATAAGCTCGATGAGTACAGCAAAGCGCGCATCGGCGCGGTGAAAGGCACCACCGGCGAACAGGCCCTGCACCAGCGTTTCCCGCAGGCTCGCGTCCTCTCCTATGACGATATTCCGCTGGCCCTGACCGCCCTGCGCAACGGCAACGTCCAGGCCATCACTCAGGACAGCACCATCCTCGCCGGTCTGCTGGCGGAAGCGCCGGATAAAGCCAAGTTTAAAATTCTGCCCGACCTGCTCAGCAAAGAAGAGATTGGCGTGGGCGTGAAGAAAGGCGAACCGGCCCTGCTGAAGGCCGTCAACGATGAGCTGGTGAAGCTGGAGAAAACCGGCGAAGCCGCGAAAATCTATGATGTCTGGTTTGGCCCTGCCACTAAAACGCCGCAGCCGCGCGCCTTTACCATAGAAGCGAAATAATATGTTCTCGGGTTTACTCTCCCACTCCGCGGCTCCGGCCGCGGATTTTTCACGTCTGCAGCGCGCCAGCATTACGTTCCGTGATGTGGCCAAGCGCTACGGCGATCATCAGGTACTTAACGCGATCAACCTGCAGGTCGAGCCCGGCGAAGTGGTGGCGATCCTCGGCCCTTCCGGTTCTGGAAAATCGACGCTGATCCGCTTGATCAACCAGCTCGAATCCTTAAGCGGCGGCGAGATCCTGATCGACGGCAAACCCACCAGCCGGCTGAGCGGCAGCGCCTTGCGCCAGCTGCGCAGCCGCGTCGGCTTTGTCTTCCAGCAGTTCAACCTTTATGCCCACCTGACGGCGCAGGAGAACATCACTCTGGCGCTGGAGCGCGTTCATGGCTGGGAAAAAAGCGCGGCTCAGGCGCGGGCGCTGGCGCTGCTGCGTCAGGTCGGACTGGAAGAAAAAGCGCAGCAGATGCCGGCGCAGCTCTCCGGCGGCCAGCAGCAGCGGGTGGCCATCGCCCGCGCCCTGGCCTCCTCGCCGCAGATTATCCTGTTCGATGAGCCCACCTCGGCGCTCGACCCGGAGATGATCGGCGAAGTGCTGCAGGTGATGAAAACCCTCGCCCACAGCGGGATCACCATGCTGGTGGTGACCCACGAGATGCAGTTTGCCCGCGAAATTGCCGACCGGGTGGTGTTTATCGACGGCGGCGACATCCTCGAAGTCGCCCCGCCGGCTGAGTTTTTCGCCCATCCGCAGCATGCCCGCGCACGGCGTTTTCTGCAGAAGGTGCTGGATCCGCTGCACCAGGAGAGCCTCGAGTGACGCCGATGCTTGACTGGCACGGCGTCCTGAGCGGGCAGCCGTTGCAATGGATTATCTCTGGCTTTCTCACCACCGTCTGGGTCAGCGTCGCCGGGATCCTGCTCGCCACCCTGCTGGCGGTCCTGCTGCTGGCCCTGCGCCTCGGCGGCGGACGCGCGGGGCGCGGACTGGTGGCCGCGTGGGTCTCGTTGTTTCGCAACACTCCGCTGCTGGTCCAGCTGCTGTTCTGGTACTTTGCCGCCTGGAACCTGCTGCCGCTGGCGGTGAAGGAGGTGGTGAACGACGAACACGCCTGGTCCATTTTGCCGGGCAACGTCTGGTGGCTGACGCCGGAGTTCCTCTGCTCAATGTGGGGGCTGGGGGTCTTTACCTCCGCCTTTCTGGTGGAAGAGATCGCCTCCGGACTGCGCGCCGTCAGCCACGGGCAGCGGGAAGCCGCGCTGTCGCAGGGCTTTACGCCGTGGCAGGAGCTGCGCTTTATCCTCCTGCCGCAGGGGCTGGCCAACGCCTGGCAGCCGATTGTCGGCCAGTATCTTAACCTGATGAAACTCTCATCGCTGGCCAGCGGCATCGGCTTTGCGGAACTGACCTATCAGGTGCGGCAGATTGAGAGCTATAACGCGCACGCCCTGGAGGCGTTTGCCGTCGGCACCGCGCTGTACCTGGCGCTGGGGGCGGCGATGGGCGTGGCGCTCACGCGTCTCGGCCCGGGAAGAAAACTGCAACGGAGCGCCCGACATGAACGCTAATCTGGCGGTGATCGCCGATAACCTCGATTACCTGCTGTGGGGCCGACTGGCGGAGGGCCAGCCCGGCGGCGTGGCGCTGACCCTGCTGATGGCCATCGGCGCCACCCTGCTGGCGCTGCCGGGAGGCATTGCGCTGGCGGGCCTGGCCTGGCGCTACGGCGGGCTGGTGCGGCGTCTGCTGTTTCTGTGGGCGGAAATTATCCGCGGCATCCCGCTGATATTTGTCATCTTCTGGCTGTGGTATCTGCTGCCGATGCTGACCGGCGGCGATCTGCCCGGCGCGGTGACCGTGACCCTGGCGCTGGCGTGGTTTACCGCCGCCTCGGTGATGCACTCGGTGCTGGCCGGGCTGCAGTCGCTGCCGAAAGGACAGTATGAGGCGGCGCTGACCCAGGGGTTCGCTCCCGGGCAAACGCTGCGCCTGGTGCTGCTCCCGCAGGCGCTGCGCAACGTTCAGCCGTCGCTGGTGGGGATCTTTATCGGCCTGCTGAAACACACGTCGCTGGCGTTCATCGTCAACGTCCCGGAGCTGACCACCGTGGCCGGCCAGGTCAACAACCGGGTGCAGATCTATCCCCTGGCGATCTTCGTCTTCACCGGCGCGGTGTACTACCTGCTGTGCTGCGGTCTGAGCCTGCTGGCCAGCCGGCGCTTTACCCGCCGCGCGACCACCAGATAAGGCTCACTCCGCGGGACGGGGCTTCAGCGGACAGGTATCGCTGATCTTAATAAATTTGTCGTTATAGACCAGATAGTGGTTCCCCGGCTGGCGCAGCGCCGGCTGGCGAACCACGTCCCCGGGACGCAGATACCAGGCGTCCCCCTCCTCTTCGGTCGAATCGCATCCGGGCTTAATCAGCAGCTTAAACCAGGTATTGCCGGTGTTGCTCACCGTCCCGGCCACCTTATCGAAAGACCATTTAAACTGTACCTCGCGCGGGCGCACCACCAGAATGGTATCCATCACCACCACCGGCTCCATGCTGACCTCGCCGCCGGTCGGGCTGCGCCTCGTCAGGTTGCGGGTGGGGATTTCGCGAAACGAGACCCGATAGTAGCGCTCGCGGTTATCCCGCGGCCCATGATAGTAAAATTTAAAATACTCGCTCTCACCTGCCTGCAGCACCAGCTGGCGGGGGGCGAACAGCAGTTCGCCATCCACCGGCCGGGAGCGGACTTCGCTGCCGCCCGGGCGATCGATGGCGCTGACGGCGATGCGGTACAGCCGCGCGCTTTTATTGTTGTTGACCACCCGTTTGCTGGCGAAATCCGCTTCAGCCGGCAGGGAAAAGGTCAGGTTGCCGACCGAGATCGCCTGCGCCAGCGGCGCTGCCAGCAGGCAGCCCACCGTCAGCAGGGCCTTAGTTAATGTTGCGCCACGTCGCCTGGACATGAATCTCTCCTGAAGCGCTGACTTCGCCAAACCAGCCGTTATCGTCTACCGTCCGCAGCGAAATGGCATTATCCATCGGAATCGAAAATTTCACCGTGGTCTTATCCATCTGCCCCACTTCGCCGGAGATATCGGTCCACGGCGTGGTCAGCCACAGCGCATCGGTCATATCCCGCCAGCTGTCATCGCACCCGGCATCGTAGGTCTGCGTCGTGCCGCTGCGGGTGATAAAAGAGAGCGTCGCCGGGAATGGCACTTTCGCCGTACCGTCATCGGAGCTGAAGAGACAGTAGGAACGCCCGCCAATCACCTGCGCCGGTCCGGTCACCTTGATCAGCACTTCATCGGCGGCCGTTTTACCGCTGGTGGTGACGATGTAGCCGAAATCGAGCGCCGGTTCGCCGCTGCCGACATACCCCTCGCGCGACGGCGCCGAGGTATATTCGTCGGAGATAATGCTGATGCTGAAATCACGGGGCTTGATAATCAGCGTGTTGGAGGTGGAAAACTCATACCAGCCTGACTCCGGCGAGGTGGTGTTCTGAAAGCGAAAGTTGAACAGATCCTTGGTGTTGATATCGCTGATCCCGAGATTCACCATCTGTTTAAAGAAGTTGCTGGAGAAGAAAACATAGATCGAGTCTGAGCTCTTCATCTCGTTGAAGGTGTAGTAATAGGCGGTATTGCTCACCGGCTTCCATGAGCTGCCGTTGAGGCTGAACTGCATATCGTACGCCCCGACGGCCGAGGCCAGCGACGAGTTGGCGATCGCCGGGAAAATATGGATCGAGGTGTTGCTTAAGCCGTTGTTCTGCAAGGTATAGTTGACCATCTTACAGCTTAATCCTGAGCGGCTGCCGATGGTCTGCGTCCGGCAGTCGGCGTTCCCTTCCCCGAGGGTCGGCACGCCGTCGCTGTTGATAAACACCTCCGCCAGCGAGTGGGTATTAATCAACCGCAGGTTCGCGGCTTTGGTGTGGGTGACGTTGCGCACATACCAGTTTCCGGAGGCCTGATCCTTACAGCGCGCGCCGCTGCTGGCATCGTAGTTCACCGAGGTCTGACAGGCATTGATGGTCATCGTAAAGCTGCCGCCGACCGGCATCTGCTGCAGATATTGATAGAAGGCGTCCGACATCATGCCGTGCATCCACTTCGCGCCGCCGCTGGTCACCGTCGCGCCGTAAAACCCGCTGGCGTCGGTGGTCTGCGGCAGGATCAGGCTGGTAGCCATATCGCACCCGGCGTACCAGTTGATGCAGCGCAGGCCGGTTAAGGGGTGTGAAACCGGTGAGTTTTCCAGCCACATATCAAACTTCCAGTTGGCATTGAGCCCGGTGTTGTAGCCGTTATCGATATAGCCGAGACTCTGCTGATAGATGGTCCCTGAGCCGGTGTATTTTAAGCCGGTCCAGCGGTTAGCGCCGGTCATACGCGGATCCAGCGCCCCGCCGGGGGTGACGAAAAAGTTGTCGTCGGAGTTGTTTTCCACAAACACAAACTCGCGCGCCGGCGCATCCGACCAGGTGGTCTTGGTCACCGCCGCCCTGAGCGCGGCTGCCGGCCAGAGCAGCGCGAGGATCGCCAGCGCCATCAGTGCATTAACTTTCATTCTCTTCTCCTGACTGCTGCACCGCCGCCCACGACGAGAGGCCGCTGCAGACCACATCCCCCACCCAGACGGCGCCGCGCGCCTGGCTGAGCTCCAGCGCCACTTCGCAGGTTTTATTGCCGCCGTAGCTGAAATCGATAGTGGGGTATTTCTTATCCACGTCCATGACAAACTCGCCGTTTTCATCGGTGCGGGTACGGCCGATATGGTTGTTAATCCGCGCATTCGCCAGCAGCGTGCCGTCTTCTGCACGAATACGGCCGGAGACCGTGACCATCTGCTTCACCTCTGGCTCAATCACCGCGACGTTGCCCGGATAAAGGGTCAGATGACTCTTGCGCCCGCTGACGATGTCGTAGCTGTCGAGCGAGTTTTTGCTGTTCTGCAGCTCCACCTCATAGCGACCATAGGGAGAGAGCGGCAGGTAGTTACGCTTGCCGCTGAGCGGGAAGATCCGCCCGTTAACCCTGGCGCTAATCTGACCATCGTCCTCCAGCCCGGTGTTGAAGATCACCCCGGCGTTGCCGTCGGTTCGTCCGCTGGCGGCGATATTTTTACCCTGCCAGCCGACGCTGCCGCTGGCGGTGAGGTTGGTGTTGACGTAGCCGTCCGCCGCGCTGTTGACGTTCAGCGTGCCGCTGGCGTAGCGGGCGTCGAACTGGGCATACGCGCCGCCGCTGAGGGTTTTGTCATCCCCGGTATCGCCGGAGATGGCCCGCGACAGATTGGCGCCGATGGTGCGAATAGTGCCTTCATCAAACTGCTTGCGCGCTGAGAGGTTAGCCATGGTGTAGCCGTTCTGATGGGTCATCCCGGCGCTGAACCAGTTGCCCAGCGGCAGCGACAGATCGAGAGCGATGTATTTCCCGGTGTTGGCGCTGCTGTCGCCATTGTTATAGCGCTGGATCCCCGCCCGCAGGCCGAGCGAGCCAAAGGCGCCGCTGTAGACCGTCTGATAGTAATCCGCGGTGTAGTAATGGCTGTTGTAGCGACGGTCATCGTTGTAGCTGACGCTGAACGTCCCCAGCTTCGACCACAGCGCGTTCAGGTTGAGGGTGCCGCCGATCGCCCGGTTGTCGGCATCGCTGCGCCGCAATTGATCGCCAATGCGGGTTCTCTCCTGGTTAACCCACACTGAACTGAATCCCCCGGGCAACGTGGCGCTGATGCTGCCGACGCTGCTCCACGAGCTGTCGCTGGCCAGCATGTTTTGCAGGTTAACGTTGATCGACTCGCCCAGCGGTAGCGTCAGGCGGGTTTCCCCCACCGCCTGGTTGTCGTAGCCATAGCCCGTAGCCGCCCAGCTCAGGGTGCTGAGCGACCCGGAGGCCGAAAGGCCTGCCAGCCAGCTCTCTTTCGCCGGCCGGGTCTTTTTCCCGCTCTCTGACCAGCGATCCATATGAAAACTGCCGCCCCATACCTGCCACGCCAGCGGCGCGCCGGCGCCGCGTCCCCGGCTGAACAGCTTATTGACCCGCTGGGTGCGTTTGCTGACCACCCGACCATTGACGATCACCTCCACTTCCACGTCGTAAATACCGTACGGCAGGCCGCGGGTATCCACTTCATGGTTGCCCATAGCGAAGTTCTGGACGCTCAGCAACCGACCGTCACGGGTGAGATGCACCTCGCCCGCCGCCGGCAGAAAGGCGATCACCGGCGTGGCGGACTGGCTGTTGTCGAAGACGGTAGAGCTGGCCTGGTTCCCCCAGGAAAGGCCGTAAATCTTACCGGCCGAAATAGCGGTCATCGGTCCCAGGGACTGCAGGTTCCAGGTGTCAAGCATCCCGCCGGCAAAGCGGTGGCCGGCGAAATCGCGCTCATACATGGCCTTATATAATTCACTGTCCTGCTGACCGCTGCCGATGCCGTACAGCGAGCCGTCGAGCAGCACGTGATGCTCCCGCAGCGCCGTGACGTTGTTCAGCGACAGGTAGCTGGAGGTGTTGCTCCCGCCGTTACGCATCTGGTTGTTATAGACGCCGAGGTTATAGCTCAGGTTGCTGCTGAGGGTGTTCACGCTGGACTGACCGATATCTTCGCTGCGCGAGCGCAGGACGGTGCCCAGCGCCTCGCGCTTGACCACCAGCTGCAGCAGCAGCTGGCGCAGGCTGAGATCCAGCTGTGCGCTGTCGGTCAGGGGAATGGTGAGCGCCTCGCTGAACGGGGCGTTGGCCAGGCCGATCAGCTGCTGGCGGGTCTGTTCGCTGACGCTGGCGTTACCTTCGCTCTCCTCCAGCTGGATCTGCCGGACGCGAAGCTGGCCGCCGTCCAGCCAGATAAAGGCGCTGCCGATCCGCTGATCGTCCCGGGTGCTCTGGCTGCCGGCGAGATGAATATAGAGCGGGATGCTCATGCCGTCCTGCAGCGCCTGGCTGAAGGCCTGCGGAATAATCACCCCGCCAATCTGCTGCGCGCCTGCGGCAGCAGCGCTGACGTCGGGCTGAACGAACAAAAAGATCATGCCGAAGGCAAGCCGCGTTTTCAGTCCTGGGGTAATCCATCGTTGAGGCATCGTCGTTATCCATCTGCACAGCTGTCTATTTCACGGGAACAAACTGCTCACCCTGCCAAAGCGCCACCCGTCCTTTTTTATCCGCCGTGTCCACGCGCGTAAAACGGCGCGATTTACCCGGCATCAGGTAGTAATTCTCTTTACATTCCTTACCATCGGCGGCCTTCAGGCAGGGGCCGTAAGCGAGGATCCGCAGCGTCGCATTCCCGGTGTTGGTCAGAGAGCCGTTGGCGTACTGAAAGCGATAGTTCACCTGCCGGGGCGCCACCACCAGGATGGTGCCGATGCGGGCGGAAGCAGTGGCCACCGCGCTGCGGTTGGCGTTATCGCGTTGGGCATCGCTGAGCGCCTGATCGAACCAGACAATGCGGTAGTAGCGCTCTTTGTCATCCGCCGGGCCTTTGTAGAAGAAGCGGATCACATCGCTGGCCTGGGCGGGTAGCAGCAGGCTGGCGGGAGTGAGCAATACCTCATCCGGTTTGTCCATCGGGATAACCTGCCCGCCGTCCAGCGGGGAAGAGAGCCGTTCGAGATGGATATTGATCAGTCGACCGCTGTCGGTACTGTTCTTGATCGTTTTGCTCAGCGTGCTGCTGCCGCTGTTCATAAAGGATGAAATATCGCCGACATCCAGCGCCTGCGCCGGCGACACCCCGGCAAGCAGCAGCCCGAGGGCCAGAAGATGCTTTTTCATAACAATTCCGTCCGTGAAAAAAGCAGGGGGGGATCCCCCTGCTGGTGCATCAGAAGGATCAGCTGGTCCAGGTGGCGTCGAACTGTACGCTGACGTCGCCGCTCCAGATCCCTTCCGGCAGAGTGCTGTAATCGGTCACGGCGGTGGTGCCGTTGGTGGTGCCGCTGATGATGGAGAAAGTGAAACCATCCTGCGCTGTGGTACGGCCGCTGGCGTTGTAGCCATTAGCCAGCGCGCTGAGGTTGCCGCCCATAATATTGTTGGCGGTATCGATCATCACGGTATCGCCAGTTTTTTCCACCGCGGCGCCGTTATAATCCACGCCCACGCTCAGCGTGGAGCCGGAGGTATCCAGCTGGGTTAAGGTGTTGGTGATAAGACGCGAGGTCAGCTTAAAGGCGGTCGCCGTTGCGTCCCCCTCAATCGCCACGTCAAACAGACCTTTCTGCGAGTTAAAGCCTTTAATGCCTTCGGCGTACTGGAACGCCAGGCTGCCGAGCGGGGTCACAACCAGCTTGCTGGTGGTGTCTTTTTTAGCGGTCGCAGACCAGGTCGCTACAGCCTGAGCCGTTACGTCAGCAGCCTGCGCCACGCCCATACCGGTAAACGCCGTTACCAGAGCTATTGCCAGAACCTTTTTTTTCATCGCTTTTTCATCCTGAGTTGAATTAAGGACATGATGTCCCGGTGAACCATTTAAAAAACAGAATTGCTTGGGTGTTACTGAACTAACTTATATATTTTGGAATACAGTTTGGCCTCAGCATTACGCCGATGGGTATACACTGTCTTCACGCTACAATTTTCAATTCTGGCGATCGATTTCGGCTGCATGCCCTGGGCGGTCATGCGGATAATTTTCATTTCCCGATCTGTAATTTTATCTTTCTTAATATCTTTGCGGAGAAACCTGCCATTAATTACATAGGCCAACTCTTTTCGAATATCGCGACTCAGACCAACATATACCACCCCGCGAATATCGCTATTGTAATACCAGTAGTTCGCTAAGGCCTCTGATTTCCTGGCCGCAATCAATACGACCTGTTTCCCCTTTACCGCGGATAGCCATTCGCTGTCGCGCCTGATAAATTCATTTAATGAAGCCGTATTGAGATTGATAAACACAAAATCTTTTCTGATTTTCTCCAGTGAGAGATAAATTAATTCGTCGATGTCTACAATCAGTTCGGACAGTCCTTTATAGAAATAGGAGTCATCGGCAGACCAAATATACTTATCGGAACAGCTTTTATATTCCATATAGTTTTTAACCTCATAGTCCTTGAAGTAATCATTTTTACAACGTCACTGCTTGCCAGGCCTATAAAGTTTACTGGCGTATTCGTTTCCTTTAATAAATCGCCATTAAATAAGACACGCATTACTTATCAATATTGGATAAGCGGGGGATTAAACTATAATTATTTTCTGCTTGGCGTTGAATTTAAGTTTTTTCCTATGGAGTGTCAACATGCGGAAAGGCAATGAATTTCGCGCTCAGGTCAATATTTACAAAAACTGAAAATATCAAATTTTTGAGCGCCAGAAAAAGACATTTATTTTCATAAGGTTATTGGTAATATAACCGTCAATTCTTATCTGCGCTTTATATTATCCAGGATCTTCGCCCTATTATGTTAGGAATATTCTTAATAGAACTCTTGAATGGCTTATCAAATAAACCGGATTTAGCACAAAAGAAAGGATATAAATCTACAAATAAACAAAAACCAGGATGAATCACCAACACATAAGACTAATGAATAGATTAACCTGCCGCACAAAATAGTTATGTATATGTTAATACATGCGGGATGTTGAATGCTAAACAAAGGCAGACGCATTATCTATTCGATTAAACAGTCTTCTTCATCAAGATTAAGCGAAGATTGCCGAAGGCTGCCTACGCCTACGAACCGGTCTGTCCCCGCGTCCTCCAAAGCATAGCGGCTTTTCGGCGCTTCGCCAGCCGCCGGCATGCCGCACGCGTTGAGCCGCTGGCCGTCGCTCTTTCACGCCAGTTCACGCTTTGTTCGCAATACCGTCATCGAAATTTCATATAAAGACCTATTAATAGTGGCCAGTTAATGACGAACCTGGACACTCTTATGAACAGCTCTCTTGCCGCGGTGGCCGAAACTGATTTCCAGCCGTTCACCGATCCCGCTGCCGGCCGGCAGCGGAAGGTCTTAAGCGTGCGTAATCTGAGTAAAGCTTATCAAGCCCAGCACAAGGTGCTGGACGGCATCAGCTTTGATCTGCACGCCGGGGAAATGGTCGGGGTCATTGGCCGCTCCGGCGCCGGTAAATCGACGCTCCTGCATGTCCTCAACGGCACCCACAGCGCCAGCGGCGGAGAAATTCTTAGCTACCCGGAAGTCGGTACCCCGCACGATGTCTCACAGCTGAAAGGCCGCGCGCTCAATGCCTGGCGTAGCCACTGCGGAATGATTTTTCAGGACTTCTGCCTGGTGCCGCGCCTCGACGTGCTCACCAACGTCCTGCTGGGCCGCCTCAGCCAGACTTCAACCCTGAAATCGCTGTTTAAAATCTTTCCCGCAGCCGACCGGGCGCGCGCCATTGCGCTGCTTGAGTGGATGAACATGCTGCCGCACGCGCTGCAGCGGGCGGAGAACCTCTCCGGCGGGCAGATGCAGCGGGTGGCGATCTGCCGGGCGCTGATGCAAAACCCCGGGATCCTGCTGGCCGACGAGCCTGTCGCCTCGCTGGATCCGAAAAACACTCAGCGCATCATGGATGTGCTGCGCGAGATTAGCGAGCAGGGTATCAGCGTGATGGTAAACCTGCATTCGGTGGAGCTGGTCAGGGCCTACTGCACCCGGGTTATCGGCGTCGCCAGCGGCCAGCTTATTTTTGACGATCACCCCTCCCGGCTGACGCAGGATGTGCTGCAGCGGCTGTACGGCGATGAAGTTAGCCAATTGCATTAATTTCACTCACACGGGCAACATAATGAAAAAATATATGACTGGCGCAGTTCGTTTATCCGCAATGGTCGCGGGCATGATGATGGCATGGCAGGCAGCGGCGGCGCAGCCGAAAGAGCTCAATCTGGGCATTCTCGGCGGCCAGAACGCCACCCAGCAAATCGGCGATAACCAGTGCGTGAAAGCCTTCCTCGATAAAGAGCTGAACGTGGATACCAAACTGCGCAACTCTTCCGACTATTCCGGGGTGATCCAGGGCCTGCTGGGGGGCAAAGTCGACGTGGTGCTGAGCATGTCCCCCTCCTCCTACGCCTCGGTTTATCTCAATAATCCGAAAGCGGTGGATATCGTCGGCATCGCCGTGGACGACAAAGATCAGTCTCGCGGCTATCACTCGGTGGTGATCGTCAAAGCCGACTCCCCGTACAAAACGCTGGACGATTTAAAAGGCAAAGCCTTCGGCTTCGCCGATCCGGATTCCACTTCCGGGTATCTGATCCCTAACCATGCGTTTAAAGAAAAATTTGGCGGTAACGCCGACAACAAATACAACAACACCTTCTCCAGCGTCACCTTCTCCGGCGGCCATGAGCAGGACATCCTCGGCGTGCTGAATGGCCAGTTCGCGGGCGCGGTCACGTGGGCCTCGATGGTTGGCGATTACAACACCGGCTACACTACCGGCGCGTTCAACCGCCTGATTCGCATGGATCATCCGGATCTGATGAAGCAGATCCGCATTATCTGGCAATCGCCGCTGATCCCGAACGGCCCGATCCTGGTGAGCAATGCGCTGCCGGCGGACTTTAAGGCGAAGGTCGTGGCGGCAGTGAAAAAGCTGGACACCGAGGATCACGCCTGCTTTATCAAAGCGATGGGCGGTACTCAGCACATCGGCCCGGGCAGCGTGGCTGACTTCCAGCAGATTATTGATATGAAACGCGAGCTGGTGAGCGCGCGTTAATCCTGCCTCAACGCCGCCTGCTTGCCCCAGGGTAAGCGGCGGCGCTACGTTGAAGATCCCCGACGCATGAAGACAACCCACACCGAATTTGAACGCTATTACCAGCAGGTACGCTCGCGGCAAAAGCGCGATGCCGTCTGCTGGTCGCTGCTGCTGGCGCTCTATTTTGCCGCCGGCAGCGCCGCGGAATTTAATCTGCTGACTATCTGGCACTCGCTGCCCCATTTCTTTGACTATATGGCAGAGACCATCCCGCCCCTGAGCGCCGGCAACCTGTTCGCCGATGTGCAGACCAAAGGGTCGCTGGCCTGGTGGGGCTATCGCCTGCCGATCCAGCTGCCGCTGATCTGGGAAACCCTGCAGCTGGCGCTGGCCTCGACCCTGGTGGCAGTCGCCATCGCCACGGTTTTCGCGTTTCTTGCCGCCAATAACGCCTGGTCCCCGGCGCCGGTGCGCTTTGCCATTCGCGTGCTGGTGGCGTTTTTACGCACCATGCCCGAGCTGGCGTGGGCGGTGATCTTTGTGATGGCGTTCGGCATCGGCGCGATCCCGGGCTTTCTGGCGCTGATGCTGCATACCGTCGGCAGCCTGACCAAACTGTTCTACGAGGCGGTGGAAAGCGCGCAAAACAAACCGGTACGCGGCCTGGCGGCCTGCGGCGCGTCCCCGCTGCAGAAAATTCGCTTCGCCCTGTGGCCGCAGGTGAAACCGCTGTTTCTCTCCTACGGTTTTATGCGGCTTGAAATCAACTTCCGCTCGTCGACCATTCTCGGGCTGGTGGGCGCGGGCGGCATCGGCCAGGAGCTGATGACCAACATCAAGCTTGACCGCTACGATCAGGTGAGCATCACCCTGCTGCTGATCATTCTGGTGGTGTCGGCGCTGGACATGCTGTCCGGTCGTCTGCGCCTGTGGGTACTGGAGGGTAAGAAATGAGCGTCTGGCACATGCAACCGGATCTCGCCGCCAGCCGGCGGCAGCATAAGCAGCTCTATCAGGTCCAGGGGCGCTACCTGCGCTACGTCGGGCTGGTGGCGCTAGCCTGCGTGCTCTATTACGTCTGGTTTTTTCTGCAGTTTGGTATCAGCGGCGAGCAGCTGACCACCGGCCTGCAGCAGATTGGCCGCTACCTGGCGCGGATGTTCGTCTGGCACGACTTCTGGAACTGGCCGTTCGGCTATTACTTTACGCAAATCGGCGTCACCCTGGCCATCGTCTTCGCCGGGACGCTGACCGCCACGGTGCTGGCGCTGCTGCTCTCCTTCTTCGCCGCCCGTAACATCATGCGCGGCGTGGTGCTGGGGACCCTCGCCCTGCTGATGCGCCGCCTGTTTGATGTGCTGCGCGGGATCGACATGGCTATCTGGGGGCTGATTTTCGTGCGTGCGGTCGGCCTCGGGCCGCTGGCAGGGGTGCTGGCGATCATCATGCAGGACACCGGCCTGCTGGGACGGCTGTACGCGGAAGGTCACGAAGCCGTGGACCGATCTCCCGGGCGCGGGCTGACCGCCGTGGGCGCGAACGGCCTGCAAAAGCATCGCTTTGGCATTTTTACCCAGTCGTTCCCGACCTTCCTCGCGCTGAGCCTGTATCAGATTGAATCCAACACCCGCTCCGCGGCGGTGCTGGGCTTCGTCGGCGCCGGCGGTATCGGGCTTATCTATGCCGAGAATATGCGTCTGTGGAACTGGGATGTGGTGATGT
Organism: Klebsiella sp. KPN54798; assembly: GCF_021184225.1. Taxonomy (NCBI): domain Bacteria; kingdom Pseudomonadati; phylum Pseudomonadota; class Gammaproteobacteria; order Enterobacterales; family Enterobacteriaceae; genus Klebsiella; species Klebsiella sp. KPN54798. The sequence goes on from NZ_CP089234.1 coordinate 4,271,873, forward strand.
TTATCACCCTGCTGCTGGTGGCGGTGGTGATGATCATGGACACCCTTTCCGCCTGGCTGCGCCGTCGTTATATCGGCGGCGCCGCGGTGCCGCTGTATCAGAGCGGACGCTAGCGCGCCTTTGCGCCGGATGGCGGCTTCGCCTTATCCGGCCTACCCGTCCGGCTCCGACTGTCTCCAGGCCCGGCAAGCAACGGCGCCGCCAGGCGATGGCATCAGGCACGGAGCTGCTTTTATGCCGGGTGGCGGCTGCGCCTTACCCGGCCTACTTGTCCGGCTCCGACTGTCTGTTGGCCCGGCAAGCAACGGCGCCGCCGGGCGATGGCATCAGGCACGGAGCTGCGTTTATACCGGGTGGCGGCTGCGCCTTACCCGGCCTACAGCCCCAAATCACCGCTGGCGCAGGGGCTGCTGAAACTGCCGGTGCTGGTGGCCTCAACATCGCTGAGACGTTCCCGGAAGGCCGGGTCAGCCCGCATGGATGCGGGCTGAGGGCCGTGTTTTGCACGGACGCTGCCTCGGCCCGACCCGAAGCCTGCAGGGATAAGTCGAAGGTACCGCGCAGCGGCGATGTTGCTGGCCGGAGCCCGGGGGTACAGGGGGCGGCGGCGACTGGCCGCCCCCTGTGCGCTCCCTGCACCATGACTGCCATAACGCAGACAATTAACCGGGAGCGCAATCGGCCCGGAAGTAACATAGAAGCTGTAGCCCTGCTAAGCGCAGCGCGGGCAGGGACATTTCCGGTTGCGCCGTTATTTTGCCGGGTGGCGGCTGCGCCTTACCCGGCCTACAGGGCTTATCCGGCCTGGAACGACTGAACCCACAGGCCTGTAGAAAAATTTATCCGCTCCGCTATTCCAGCCGCCAGCTCAGCACCGGCCAGCCGTATCCGGCACCGGCCGCCTGCAGCTGCGGACAGGGATTGACCAGCCGCACGCGATCCGCATGCAGGCACAGCGGCAGATCGTTAATGGAATCGGTATAGAACGTCACCTCGCCGTCATACTGCGGATGCGCCTCGCGCCACTGCGCCAGACGCGCCACCTTCCCCTGCTGATAGCTGGGGATCCCGGTGATTTCACCGCTGTAGCCGCCGTCGACCATCGCCACGTCAATACCCAGCGCCTGATCGATCTCCAGCGCGGCGGCCACCGCCTGCACCAGCAGGCTAACCGAGGCGGAGATAATCAGCATCTGCTCTCCCTCGGCCCGCAGACGACGAATGAGCTCCCACGCCTGCGGATAGACCCGGGGCAGGATCGCCTCGCGTACGCAGCGGGCCACCAGCGCGTCAACGTCCGACTTCGGTATTCCGGCCAGCGGCGCCTGGATCAGGGCCACATAATCGGCGATATTCATCTCTCCCCGGTCATAATCCGCCATTAGCCGCGCCTCGCGGGCAAGATACCCCTTCTGCGTCGCCAGCCCTTCGCGAACCATAAACTGGCTCCAGACCGTACTGCTATCGCCCTGTATCAGGGTGTTATCGAGATCAAAAATCGTCAGCGTGTTGCCCATGGTACTTCCCTTACTGGTCAAAATAAGCTGCCGGGAGCATGCGTAAAAAAGATGACAGGAAAATGAACCGGACGCCGCAGCGCCCGGCTCGCCATCAGCCGGCGCGGACCTTCGCGGTGCGGAACACCAGCACGATCCCGCCGACGATCGCCATCATACCGATCATCGCCGCCGCCGGCAGCCGGTTGCCCAGCAGCAGATAATCCAGCAGCGCCGTGATCGCTGGCACCAGATAAAAAAGGCTGGTGACATTGACGATATTTCCCGCGCTCAGCAGACGGTACAGCAGTAGCTGGGCGACCACCGAAATCAGCAGCCCGAGAAACAGTACCGGAATAATCAACCCGGCGTTAACGGTAAACTGGAAGCCGCTGATCGGGGCAATCAGCAGGTACAGCCCCAGACTAACGGCATACTGCAGCGGCAGGACATCCGCCGGCGCCTGACGGCTGCGCTTTTGCCACAGCGCGCCAAAGGTCATCAGCAGCAGCGCCGCCAGCGCAAACAGGATCCCCACCGTCGCCATCGGCGAGGCCGCCAGGCTGCGCCACACCAATAGCACCAGCCCCGCCAGGGCAAGCAGCAGTCCTGACAGCCGCCGCCCCTGCAGGCGGCGCTCCACCACGCAAAGCGTAAGGATGGGCTGGATCCCCATGATGGTGGCGATAAGTCCCGGCGTCACGCCGTTGGCCATCGCCTCGAAGTAACAGACCGAATAGCCGCCAATCAGCATCAGACCGGTGACAGCTGTCTGCAGGCGGGTGCCCGGCGCGGGCAGCCAGCGCCGACGGACGATAGCCAGCGGCGTCAGCGCGACCAGGGCAACCAGAAAACGAAAGACCAGCAGCGCCATCGGCGAGGCGTTATCCAGTCCCCAGCGGGTGAAGATGGCCGCGCTGCCCCACAGCAGCACAAAAAGGGCCGTTGTCGCCTGCGAGGCGAGCAGAGAATAGCGAACGTGCATAGCATGCTCCAGAACGTCAAACACAAGGTATCAAGCGTCATACCGGCAGGTAAGCACCTGCTAAAGACGGCGTTAAGCGCCGAAAACTACCCGGTCTGGAGGGGGAGGCGGTGGGCAGAGCGTGGCGAAGCGATGATGAGGCGCAGACATCATCCACCCCGCGTCGAAAGCGGCGCCGGGCAAAGTCTCGCTAGAGATGGCGTAATGCGTCATGGAATGCCTCGTGAAATGTTCCTGTCAGCATCCTGGCACAGACCGTTGCGGAGTGACAACTGCCCTTTATGGCTGATCCATCCCGAGGTTGTTTATTTTTAATCGTAAATAAACGTAAAGGCGGCCTCGGCTTATTCAGCCGTGGTTTTTAATCGGCTATAAAACAAAGCAGTCTGCTTGCTACTTCGAAAATAACGATATGAAGCCAAAACTGACGCATGCTCTCTTTTTAATTCCTTTTTTGTTGTTGGCAGGATGCTCCTCCTCACCGAAACAGGCAAAGAACACAAAATCTCATGCGGATATGACCATTGATAGCGGATCGGACGATCTGATCCCTGTGGTGGCGGCCCTGCATGATCAGATGCACACCTGGCAGGGAACCCCCTATGAATGGGGCGGTACTGAACAAAGCGGCGTCGACTGCTCGGGTTTCGTCTGGCGCACGCTGAAGGATCGCTTTAACCTGCCAATGGAGCGGATCACCACCCGCGAGCTGCTGCACATGGGCGTGCGGGTCAATAAGCGGGATTTACGTCCCGGCGATCTGGTGTTCTTCCGCACCCGGGCCGGGATGCACGTTGGCTTTTACGATACCGATCATAATTTCCTTCACGCCTCGTGCAGCCAGGGCGTGATGCGCTCTTCGCTGGACAACCCTTACTGGGAATCAGCGTTCTATCAGGCGCGTCGTCTGCCGAAGGAGTATAACGCGCAGATCACCATGAACAGCGACACCCTGCATTTGGCGAAGAATCGCCGCTAAAAAAAAGCCGCAGCCAGGGCTGCGGCGGGTGGTTCTGCGGTTAATCAGAACTGGTAGGTCATACCCAGCGCGACGATGTCGTCATCGTTGATGCCGAGTTTGTTATCGCTTTTCAGCTGGTTGATTTTGTAATCCACGAAGGCGTTCATGTTTTTGTTGAAGTAGTAGGTCAGGCCCACGTCGATGTAGTTAACCAGATCTTCACTCCCCACCCCTTCGATATCCTTCCCTTTCGACAGCACATAGCCGAGGGACGGACGCAGACCGAAGTCGAACTGATACTGCGCCACCGCTTCAAAGTTCTGCGCTTTGTTGGCAAAGCCGCCGCTGATCGGGGTCATCTTGCGGGTTTCAGAGTACATGGTCGCCAGGTAGATATTGTTGGCGTCATATTTCAGGCCGGTCGCCCAGGCTTCCGCTTTCGAACCCTGGCCGCGGGCCAGCAGGTTCTGATCGTTGGTACGGTCGGAGCTGGTGTAGGCCGCGCTGACGGCGAAGTCGCTGCCGCCGAAATCATAGCTTAACGAGGTGCCGACGCCGTCGCCGTTCTGTTTCTTCGCTTCACGGCCTTCGTTTTTACCCTGGTACTGCAGGGTCAGATCCAGGCCATCCACCAGACCGAAGAAGTCGGTGTTGCGGTAGGTCGCCAGGCCGCTGGCGCGCTTGGTCATAAAGTTATCGGTCTGGGCAGAGGAATCGCCGCCGAATTCCGGGAACATATCGGTCCAGGCTTCCACGTCGTACAGGGCGCCAAGGTTACGACCGTAATCGAAGGAGCCGTAGTTCTTCAGCTTCACGCCGGCGAACGCCAGACGGGTTTTCTGACTGGAGTCGCTCTCGGTTTTGTTACCGGAGAATTCAGATTCCCAACGGCCATAGCCGGTCAGGTCGTCGTTAATCTGCGTTTCGCCTTTAATACCGAAACGCACGTAGGTCTGATCGCCATCCTTGCTGTCATAGTCGCTGAAATAGTGCATGGCTTTGATCTTGCCGTACACATCCAGCTTGTTCGCGTTCTTATTATAAACTTCCGCTGCCTGCGTCGCTGTTGAAGCCACAAAGCCCATCATCATTAATGCCAGAGTACTCTTTTTCATTATTCAGTCCTGGTGATTTATTTATACGCGCTATTCAATTGCGGGCGCTCGCCCATCAAAAACTGGAGGTTTTTTAACGCCGGGATATTAAATATTTATGACAAGATGGAACTTTTTATAAAAAAGGGTATTTAAATGTATCTGACATATTTTTGTCACATTCCCTCTCCAGAATGCCCGATCCCGCGCAATAAAATGGCGCGCCCGCCGCCCCGGGTGTTGGCAAGCGGGCCGACTCCTGCTACAACATCAGCTCGATATCGATATTCCTTTTGAACGGCAGAGAATCATGAGTGAAAGCCAGACGCTGGTGGTAAAACTGGGCACCAGTGTTTTAACAGGCGGGTCCCGTCGCCTGAACCGCGCCCATATCGTCGAGCTTGTGCGCCAGTGCGCACAGTTGCACGCCATGGGACACCGTATTGTCATCGTGACCTCCGGGGCCATTGCCGCCGGGCGCGAGCACCTTGGTTACCCGGAACTGCCCGCCACCATCGCCTCCAAGCAGCTGCTGGCGGCGGTGGGACAAAGCCGTCTGATCCAGCTGTGGGAACAGCTGTTTTCTATCTATGGCATTCACGTTGGCCAGATGCTGCTGACCCGCGCCGACATGGAAGACAGAGAACGGTTCCTCAACGCCCGCGACACTCTGCGCGCGCTGCTGGATAACAGCATCGTCCCGGTCATTAACGAAAACGACGCCGTCGCCACCGCGGAAATCAAAGTGGGCGATAACGACAATCTCTCCGCGCTGGCCGCGATCCTCGCCGGGGCGGATAAGCTGCTGCTGTTAACCGACCAGCCAGGCCTGTTCACCGCCGACCCGCGCAGCAACCCGCAGGCGGAGCTGATTAAAGACGTCTACGGCATCGACGACGCGCTGCGCGCCATCGCCGGCGATAGCGTCTCCGGACTCGGCACCGGCGGCATGGGCACCAAGCTGCAGGCCGCGGACGTCGCCTGCCGCGCGGGGATTGATACCATCATCGCCGCAGGCAACCGTCCGGACGTCATCGGCCATGCGATGGCAGGCCTGCCGGTAGGTACCTGCTTCCACGCCCAGGAGTCTCCGCTGGAGAACCGTAAGCGCTGGATCTTCGGCGCGCCGCCGGCGGGGGAAATCACCGTCGATGCGGGCGCGACCCAGGCGATCCTCGAAAGAGGCAGCTCGCTGTTGCCAAAAGGGATCAAAATCGTCAGCGGCAACTTCTCCCGCGGCGAAGTGATCCGCATCCGCAATAGCGAAGGACGCGACATCGCTCACGGCGTCAGCCGCTACAACAGCGATGCGCTGCGCCTTATCGCCGGCCAGCACTCGCAGCAAATCGATGCCATTCTGGGCTATGAATACGGCCCGGTGGCCGTCCACCGCGATGATATGATCATCCGTTAAGGAGCTGAAAATGCTGGAACAAATGGGCATTGCCGCCAAAGCGGCCTCCTGGCAGCTGGCGTTACTCTCCAGCCGGGAAAAGAATCAGGTACTGGAAAAGATCGCCGATTATCTGGAAGCGCAGACCGACGATATTCTGCGCGCCAACGCGGAAGATTTAGCCGAAGCTCGCGCCAATGGCCTGAGTGAAGCGATGCTCGATCGCCTCGCGCTGACCCCGGCGCGTCTGAGCGGCATCGCCAGCGATGTGCGCCAGGTGTGCAATCTGGCCGATCCGGTCGGCCAGGTGATCGACGGCGGGCTGCTGGACAGCGGTCTGCGTATTGAACGTCGCCGCGTCCCGCTGGGGGTGATTGGCGTGATTTATGAAGCGCGTCCTAACGTGACGGTCGACGTCGCCTCCCTGTGTCTGAAAACCGGCAACGCGGCGATCCTGCGCGGCGGGAAAGAGACTTGGCGCACCAACGCCGCCACGGTGAAGGTGATCCAGCAGGCGCTGCAGGAGTGCGGTCTGCCGGCCGCCGCAGTACAGGCTATCGAGAGCCCGGATCGCGCGCTGGTGGGCGAAATGCTGAAGATGGATAAATACATCGATATGCTGATCCCTCGCGGCGGCGCGGGCCTGCACAAGCTATGCCGTGAGCAGTCAACGATCCCGGTGATCACCGGCGGGATTGGCGTGTGCCATATTTTCGTTGATGAAACCGCCGAGATCGCCCCCGCGCTGAAGATCATCGTCAACGCCAAGACCCAGCGGCCGAGCACCTGCAATACCGTGGAAACGCTGCTGGTGCACCGCAACATCGCCGACACCTTCCTGCCGGCGTTAAGCAAGCAGATGGCCGAGAGCGGCGTCACCCTGCACGCCGCCCCTTCCGCCCTCCCCGCGCTGCAAAACGGCCCTGCGAAGGTCGAGCCGGTGAAAGCGGAGCAGTATGACGACGAGTATCTGTCGCTGGATCTGAACGTCAAAGTGGTGGCTGATATGGATGAGGCTATCGCCCATATCCGCGAACATGGCACCCAGCACTCCGACGCCATCCTGACCCGCACCCTGCGTAACGCCAACCGCTTTATCAATGAAGTGGACTCTTCCGCGGTATATGTGAACGCCTCCACGCGCTTCACCGACGGCGGCCAGTTCGGCCTCGGCGCGGAAGTGGCGGTCAGCACCCAGAAGCTGCACGCCCGCGGCCCGATGGGGCTGGAAGCGTTAACCACCTATAAGTGGATTGGTTTCGGCGACGATACCATTCGTGCGTAAATGAGAACGGGCGATGCAAAAATAGGCAGTTGATTCCACTGGCTATTGACGCATCGCCCGCTAAGTTCTAACCTTTTGCCTCGTGATTCACCCTCGTGAACACCTCTTGCAGGGCCGATATAGCTCAGTTGGTAGAGCAGCGCATTCGTAATGCGAAGGTCGTAGGTTCGACTCCTATTATCGGCACCATTTCAAACGCCTCCCAAGTAAACCGAAATCAATTAAACCCAAGAATACTGCGCTTTGTAGCCCGGTTCTTATATTCCGTTATCAACTTGATTCAACCGAAATCAAGCACCTATTGAGGGCATAAGTGGGGGCATTCTGTGTTCGGTCCTGGGAGATGCCCCCAATGAAACTTAATGCGAGACAGGTAGACACGGCTAAACCCAGAGAGAAAGCCTATCAGCTGGCAGATGGTGCTGGTTTGTATCTTGAGGTTGTTCCCTCTGGTTCCAGATACTGGCGAATGAAATATCGCTTCAATGGAAAAAAGAATCGTCTGGCTTTCGGTGTCTATCCAGCAGTGTCGCTTGCGCAAGCAAGAGCACTGCGTGATGACGCCAAGAAAAAGCTGGCTGAGGGGATCGATCCATCTTTTGCCAAGAAAGAAGAAAAGCTGGTTCGCGATGTGCAACTCAACAACACGTTTCAGTCTGTCGCTCTGGAGTGGATAGTTCGAAAGCGAGCCGATGGTCAGTAGGTTACGCATCCGACATTCTTGAAGCGTTTAACAAACATGTTTTCCCTTACATCTGTCAAAAGCCTATTGCTGATATTAAGCCCCTTGACCCTGGCCCAAATTCAGTGCAGTGCTAAATCAGAGAGGAGATCAAAAAAAGGCAATATAACTCAAATGCCCTTCATCTCAAAATTACAGTGTCTGAGACCAAGGAGACTTTATATGATAAAAAAGCTGGGTTAAGGCAGTGTACTGCCGGGGTGACAATGCGTTACACCGGGAATGTCCACACAGATGATTTTACTTATCAGATTGCATGGACTAATGAAAAAGAAGGTCAGTATCAAGTTAAATTACTTGAAGACTAATTAACGTGTTAAGAGGGATATATCATGAAAAAATTAATCAAGGTTGCAATACTGACTCTGGTTGCTTTGTTTTCCGCTGCTTCCTTTGCCAAATGGCATGGATGTCAAGAGCAAAACCTTATTTTCTTTGCTTATAACATAAAACATACTAAAGCGGTAGAACTCTGCCAAACGGAGGAAGGTTATAGATACACTTTTGGACCTATTGGAAAACCAGAAATTATTCTAGAAAAAGATAGCAACGATGTTACTCGCGGAGGAGGTATGGCTGGAGGATTTGATATTAAAAATGGTGATATTATTTACGGAGTAATGGAAGATAAATTTGGTAATTCTGCTCTCATCGTACAGAGGTCTGATTATAGTAAAGTCTTGGCGAAAATTGAACTTGATAGTGTAAGCAAGAGCTATGTTAATAAAACCTTTGAATATCTTCATTGATTCGTAATGACAAATAATTATTTTATGGTTTGGCTTAAAAGTCGCTTTTTTTTTAAAAAAAAGATGCTGACACAGATCTGAGATAAGACATTTAAACTACCTGCAGAGAATATCTTTAATGCCCATCAAAGTTGAAGAAATTCATCTTCTTTATATATTACTTGCACTATAAACGACATGAACTAAAAGTGACTTAACTTACAATTAGGTCACTTAAATTTTGCCTTTCGCATTCTTATGTGCTAACTATAAAGCTATAAAATAGTTCAACAATAGGATATATAATGGCATTCTCCCCATTGTTTATTAAACCTGTTCATTATCGCGATAAAAGTCCAGTTTTTTCCTCTGGAAAAGTACATAAAAACAGAAGAAAAGGATTGGAGACTAGTGTTGTCATCGATCTAAATATAATATCGAAAATGAAAGATGTTATTTTGGGAAAGACTGGCTATGAGGAATCAGGTTTGCAATATGCTGTTAAGGAATTTAATAAGTCACCATTATATCTTTCTCCCGGATTTTCATTTAACGAAGCCGATCGTGACTATTATGAAGAGCTATATACTTCATTTGAGCTATTTTTAAAAAAATATTGCCCTACTTATATTGATGCTCCAAACTCTTTAGCATTACCACCACCTAAAGAATCTAAACGTACTTTTAAAGAGTTATCAACGGGTGAAAGATATATGCATTCAATATCATATCTTTCTATGCTGTTAATTCAAATAATCATGAGGAATTTTAGAGGTTACTCACCGATACAAAAATTTGAAAAATATGTTGAATATATGGTTTCAAAAGTTGATTTTTTAACTGTAATTGAAGCAGAAATAGCCAGATATTGTTTTTTCGAATCAAATGAATGCAAGGATATACTTTTCAAGAAATTTTGCGATAAAATACACGATAATTTCCTTAAAAAAGGAAACAAAAAATACATATTAAAAAACGCACTAAATTCAGCATCGGATATTATATATTATAGAGTGGTTGCGATTCAATCAAATGAGGAGCTGGATGGAGTAATTCAAGATACTTGGTTACTAACAGCTGATGAAGGTTTAAAATACATAGCACAGTCAATTTATTTTATCCCTTCCTTTGATGGATGTGATCACAAAGCGGTACGATTAGTAAGAAATAATTTTCAGCGACAATCTTCATACTGGCGCAGTTGTGATGAGTTATTTGAATCCTATAATTTTCAACGCAATTTTATTAACTTCGCAAGATTTACTTCTCAAGAGTGCGAGTCAAAATTCAAGCTTATAACTAATTGTATATTATCTTTAGAGAATGAATTGGTTGAAGATTAACTTAATTACTTTGAAAATCTTTATATGGAATAAATTGGTTAATATGCCAGCTAACAATTTTATATCAGAGGTTTCTTCTACATCTGACAGACAGCGTGTGCAAAAAAATGGTATTACACATGCAATATCATAGTCAGTATATCTGAGGGTTTCTAAAATAAACGTTTTAGCTTATCTTCATATCAATAAGATAAAGGGTGTATGGCCCGTTCTGGTTTACACCTAACTTGGCCTTACCTGTGGTATATTTTAAACGTTCACTCTAATTACTTTGAATGAATAGAATTTACTACTTGGGTTGCACCTGAAAATGGATCATCACTGCTAATATTAATAATTATCTCAAACTTTTCTCGTAATGGTTCAAGTATTGTCGGATACTCATCACATATTTGGACCGCTATGCAGCCTTCCCCCATCAGGCTACTAATATAATTCATGTTATTGATGATTCTTTCAGGATTATTTTTAAATATTAATATACTGGCTTTGACCGGTGTAAAATGAGTAAGTTTTCCAGTAGGAGCAGACAGCGGAGTAGTTTTAAATCCATGTGTTCTTAGCATACTACTTAAATGCATGTGTAAACGAGTAATATACGGATCATCAAGCTCATAGGACAGCATAAATATTGGCGAGTCAGCATTTTTCCATTCCGACATTTTTATCGACTCAGGCAACAATTTTTCAGTTGGATAGCATGCTTGAACAAATTTTTCACCATACTGGTTCATTTTTCCATTTTCGACAAAGCCTCTTAACTCCATCAGCTTGCGGCCATAAACAAGCTCCGATGGTGACCGCTCTGGTGAAAGTGATTTTTCAAATCTACCCGCCCCCTCCGATGGAACAAGCTTAAACTTCGAAGCAATATATGCAACACGCATTTCTTCGAGATCATTGAAGGTCATTTCGCTGAGTGACACACAAAAGAAACGAAGATCTCTGGAGTGAAGTTTTCTGAAAGCAGCATTTCGGGTTAAGGTAGCATACAGTTCAGTTTTTTCATCTTCGATGTCCTGTAGGCATGCGTTTAACAACGCATGATAGTCAACGGCTTGAATACATGCATCATCAAGTCCACGCTCCTCGTCAGCATTGGGTTTTAGGAGCATAGTATGAAAATCAGCAATTCTTTTTTCTTGCCGTTCTGTTACATATCTTTTAGCTTGTTCAACACCCAATTTTGCCAGCTCATAAGCTGCATTTCCTCCCGGAACAAAACTGAGCACTAGATTTGCACCGATATCCGCTGTTTTAGATAGTGTTGATTTGATTATTGTATCCTTCTTGTTTTCAGGTTTCTTCATTTTCCCTCCGAAGACTAAATTGGCTCCATTAAACAAAGAGCATGTTATATAACATCGTCCCGCAAAATCCGTTTTACCTGTAGATAAATGGAAAATGGGAGAACATGATGCTTTGAACTCATCAACTTACGTAACGTATTGTTAATGATACCATCACAGTGACACCATATGTAAGCATCCCGGTAAGCCGGACCATTCACATTTAGAGATCTTCCGGCATAACTGAATATATCCCTGGAGGAGATCGCCATGCGCAAAGCCCGATTCACCGAACACCAGATCATCGCCGTTCTGAAGTCTGTCGAAGCCGGACGTACCGTTAAGGATGTCTGCCGCGAAGCCGGTATTTCCGAAGCCAGCTATTACAACTGGAAAGCGAAGTTCGGCGGTATGGAAGCCTCTGATATCAAAAAGATGAAGGACCTTGAGGATGAAAACCGCCGGCTGAAACAGATGTTTGCGGACCTGAGCCTCGAATGCCGCGCCCTGAAAGACGTTATTGAAAAAAAACTTTAAAACCAGCGATAAAGCGTGGGCTGGTCAGCTATCTGACCGCACAGTTTGCCATGAGCTTACGTCAGGCATGCAGGACATTGTCGCTGAGCAGGACGGTATTTCGTTATCAGCCGGATACGCGACGGGATGAGTCGGTAATTATGGCGCTGACCGTGGCGGCTGAACGCTATCCGCGATACGGATTTAAAAAGCTTTTTCAGGTCCTTCGCAGGCAGGGCAACGCCTGGAACCATAAGCGCGTTCACCGGATTTACTACCTGCTGAAACTGAATTTTCGCCGTAAGGGAAAACAGCGCCTGCCGGTGCGCAATCCGGCTCCGCTGGCAACACCAGAGGCGATGAACCAGAGCTGGTCCATCGATTTTATGCACGATGCGCTGGTGTGTGGCAGACGTTTCAGGACCTTCAACGTGGTGGATGATTATAACCGGGAAGCGCTGGCGATCGAAATTGACCTGAATATCCCGGCGCAGCGGGTTGTCAGAGTGCTGGGCAGGATCGTGGCAAACCGCGGATATCCGCTGAAGATGCGGATGGATAACGGTCCGGAGCTGGTCTCGCTGACGCTGGCACAATGGTCAGAAGAGCATGGTGTGATGCTGGAATTTATCAGGCCCGGCAAGCAAACACAGAATGCCTTTATCGAACGATTCAACCGGACGTACCGGACAGAAATACTGGATTTTTATCTGTTCAGAACACTGAACGAAGCACGTGAAATTACAGAGCGCTGGCTGGCTGAATATAACAGCGAGCGCGCCCATGAATCCCTGAATAACCTGACGCCGGAAGAATACCGGCTGATGGCTGAGACCCCGGAAATCTCAAAAAGTGCGTGGAACTAAAACGGGTGCGCTTACACAATCTCGCCCTCAGGGAGGAAAGCAATGCCGACTGGCTGCCGAAGTGCGACGACCCCACCGCAACATAACCTACCCGGACCGGCACTGCCGGTCTTTTTTTACCTGCACACCTGCCAGAGTGAACAGTAAAGTGTTCACTGTTCACCAACTATTCACCACATAACCATATGAATATTAGACATAAAAATGCGTAGTGAACAGTTTTCCCAAAAAAAGTTTTTTTCTGTTTCTTAATTCGTATGAAAAATGGACATTGCTGCCAATGTGTATAGGCATGTGTATAGTTTTATTCTTTGATTTTTTATCAATAAAATCATATTTTTATTGTATTTTATTGGTTCCTATTATCGCACCATCTCCATAAAAACATTACTGAAAACACTCGCCTAAAGCCTCACTGTGATGACTTTCCCTTGGCGTCGCCCCCCTAACCTGAATGTTCTTATCGCTGAGCCAAGGCATCAAAACTGCCATCACTATTCTGAGATTGCCCCCATGTACTCAGCAGTATCACGATTATCCGTGGCTCATAACCCCGTTAAGAAAGTGGCTCGTCTTTATAATATTTTGCGCCTAGGCCGCCCTGTTCAAACCGTTAATCCAGTAATTTCATCTCCAGCGCCCGGCTCATCGCTTGAGTGCGGCTATTCACTTTAAGCTTCGCGTAGATGTTTTTGATGTGCCATTTGACCGTCTCGGCAGAAATCGCGAGGGAGCGAGCGATTTCTTTGTTCATCTGACCTTCAGCGATCAGCTGTAATATCTGCAACTCTCGCTCGCTGAGCTCGCCAGGAATATCGGGGCTTCCACTATTAAACGGTGTTCCGTCTACAGGCCCGCGCTTGTCTGCCCAGGATCCCTGCACTCCCCTTTTCTCTGTACAAGCCGAAGAGGATTCATTCATACCGGCAAGCAAAGGTTGCAAGGTATCGCCAGCCTCAAGAAAGAGGCCCTTGAGATGCTGTTGTTCAGCCAGCTGCACGACTGGCTGAAATGTCGTGCGCGCAGCGGCAGTTTTGCCACTGTTCCACAAGGCCAATGACCAGAGCGTACGTAGACGCGCTGCGGTTAACCTGTCCCCCCGGCTTTCCTGATCGGAGACCATCTCAGCCAGTAAAACGCAGGCTTGCGGTGCCTGGCCTGTGGCGAGAAGAAGCCGGCTGCGGCTAAGGGATGCAGACATAACGATGGCGCGTTGGCAGGGATGTTCGGCATCCATTCTGAAGCTGGCGGCCATTTGTTCAAGCTGTCGCTGCAGTTGCTCTGCGCCGGTGAAATTGCCGCGCTGCAGTCGCACCCTCACCTGCTCGGCTAACAACATGGCCTGGAGCCGTTGCCAGCCGCGAGACACCGCAAGACGCTGCGCATGCTCCAGCAATCGCTCGGCCTCATAGGGCATATCGTTATCTAAGGCCTGACGCGCGAGATAGGTATAACAACGACTCAGCGCGTCGGGTGGACTGAATCGGTCGATGAATTCGAGCCGGTCGGCTAACAGATGCTCGGGCGAGTCACCCCTCTGACATTCATAGGCTATCTCCGCCAGCAGCGGCGCCAGCGTCGCGCCACTGGTCGACTGGGTACCGGTATAACATTCAGCCTGGCGCAACGTTTTCTCTGCGTACCACCCGGCTTTTCCCAGATCGCCCTGACAAAGATGGCACTGGGCAATGATAAACGCGCGATAAACCGAGACAAACAGATTATCTAAAGGACTTTCCGGAGAGGGCATATGCTGTTGAACCTCCAGCGCGTCGTGATAGCGCTGGTTAACAACATGGCAATAGCTGAGAATATTGCATATCAGACCATCAACCCAGGTGTCGCCGCAGGGCACTTCGGCCAGCAACGGCTGAACTATAGCCAGACTCTCCGGGATGTTTTCCGCAAAGGCTTCGCAAATTGCCCGCACAACGCGCAATTTACACCAGGTGCTGCGGGTTAAATCATCGCGATGATGCAGTACCATCTGATCGAGGTTATCAAGCAACTGCCTCGACTCATCAAAGTGGAAATAATGCGCCAGTGCCCAGGCCAGGTTAATTTGCAGGTCAATGCGCGACGGATCGGTGCTGGGCGGTAAATGATGCATCCATGAAATCAGGGTATCGATATCCCCTTCTTCCGCCAGTGACTGAGCGCTTGCGCCGTCCTGCACGGGGCTATGCACCGGCTTGCCTGCGCTGAGCGCATGGCGTACCGCCTCTGACCACAGCTTCTGTTCGACGAACCACTGACTGGCTAATTCATATAGCTGTTTGCGGTCAATATCGTTGTTCTGCTGCAGCATGGTCCGAAGATTTTCCTGCAACAGAGGATGGTAGCGAAACCAGTAGCCTTGTTCGTCAAGGGCTGACAAAAAAAGGTTGTGTCGCTCAATCCATGCCAGCATCGCTTTACTATCATCACGTCCAGTCACTGCATTGCATAGTTCGGCATTTAACCGACTGAGGAAGGACGTTTTCACCAGGAAATCGAGAACCTCTTCCGGCAGCGGATCCAGGACCACCTCTTTCAGATAGCGGGCAATGGACCGTGTTCCTCCATGCATATTGCGCAACAGATGCTCGGGATCATTCTGTAATTCTGCCGACAATGAAGCGATCTTCATCCCTGCGATCCAGCCCTCTGTCACGGACTGTAGCCGCTGTGCATGGTGGTTGCTGAGGGGTAGCGCAATCGTGCGGCTAAAATAGTGTTTCGTTTCTTCGAGCGTGAATTGCAGGTCTCGATCATAGATTTCCACCAGTTGGTCCTGGGCCTGCAGCTGGCTCAGCGCAAGATTCGGGTGGAAACGGCTGCCAATGATCAGATGCAAGGCGGCAGGCGCATGCTTGATTAAATACCCCAGCGCTTCATAGACCCCACGATCGTTAATCACGTGGAAGTCGTCGATAATCAGGTACACGTCATGCGGGCAGTAGTGTAGCTGGTTAATGAGCCCGGCCAGCAGTTGCTCGGAGCTGGAGAGCTTCTGTTCTTCCATGTCACGCCAGAAATCGGCGTCCCAGTCAGCATAGAGTGGACGCAATGCTTGCAGCAGATAAGGAATAAACTGCCATACGTCATCATCATCCTCATCGAGGCTCAGCCAGGCAATACGTTCGCCCTGGGCGACCATCTGCTGATGCCATTGCGCCAACAGCGTGGTTTTGCCAAATCCAGCGCCGGCGCAGACGACGCCCAGCCGGCACTGCTGAACGGGACTGAGAAGCTGAAGCAGCCGGGGGCGCTCCAGCAATTGTATTGAGGAGCGAGGCGGGACGAATTTGGTCAGGATTAGCGGCAAGCCTCGCGTCAGCCGCAATGGCCCGGAGACCAGTGAGGGTGATTGGCGACCTTCTAAATCCAATGGCTTCATCCGTGGTGTCTACTCGCTTTGTTTTTTTCAATTGTACGCCAGCCCCCGGGATGACATGGGGCAGCCAAACTTTATTGCTACACAAAATTTAGAAAGTTTGACCTCAAGCATGAAAACCCCCACCTACCCCCCCCCATGAAGGTGGCTTCGCACTCCCTTTAACCGCTCGTAGATTCATTGCATGGGTGTGGCCAGGGTTATCCGCCCTGTCTGTTGGCCCCGCCTGGGTGACCTTTATTGAGGAGAATTAAACGATGCTCAGCAAACAGGCGTTATTGCAGGCTTACCGCAAGATGCGGGAGATCAGAACATTTGAAGAGCGGTTGCATCAGGAAAATACCAGCGGTGATATTCCGGGCTTCATTCACCTTTACACCGGTGAGGAGGCCATCGCGGTGGGGGTCTGCGAAAATTTAACGAGCGCAGATTTTATTGGTTCAACACACCGGGGACATGGCCACTGTATTGCTAAAGGTTGCGACATTCACGGCATGATGGCCGAAATATTCGGTAAGGACAGCGGGTTATGTCGCGGTAAGGGCGGGTCGATGCACATTGCCGATCTGTCGAAAGGAATGCTGGGTGCGAACGCTATCGTTGGGGGAGCCCCTCCCCTGGCCATCGGCGCCGCGCTAACGGCAAAGACGCTAAAAACCGGCAACGTCGGTGTCTCTTTTACGGGTGATGGTGGTTCTAATCAGGGCCTGGTCTTTGAAGCCATCAATATGGCCGTCGTGCTCCAGCTTCCAGCCGTCTTTATTTTCGAGAATAACGGTTACGGCGAAGGGACCGGCCATGACTACGCCGTGGGTGGGCGTGATATCGCCCGGCGCGCCGCTGGCTTCGGCCTGCCGGCAGTGACCGTCGATGGCACCGATTTCTTTGCCGTTTATGAGGCAACCTCAGAGGCGGTCAAGCGTGCGCGAGAAGGCGGTGGCCCAAGCGTCATTGAGGCCAAAGCCTTCCGCTGGCATGGTCATTTTGAGGGCGATCCCGCGCTATATCGTGCGGAAGGTGAAGTGCAACGCCTGCGTGAACAACATGATCCGCTGAAGATTTTCACCGCTAAGGTCAAGCAACATATCACCAAGGAAGAACTGGCGGCGATTGACGAGGAAGTAGAAGCCCTGGTCAACGATGCCGTATTGAAGGCCCGCGCCGCTGCCTACCCGGCTCCGGAAGACCTGCTGACAGACGTGTACGTCTCATACTGAGGGTGATAACCATGACAATAAAAACCTATCGTGAAGCGGTCAAGGAAGCCCTGGCTCAGGAAATGGAACGCGATGAACGCGTGGTGCTCATCGGTGAAGACTTGCGTGGCGGTCATGGCGGAAATGCGCCCGAAGAGGCGAAAATAGAAGCCTTTGGCGGTGTGCTGGGTGTCACTAAAGGGCTGTGGACGCAGTTCGGCTCCGATCGGGTGATCGACACGCCCATTACCGAGTCGGCCATCATCGGTATGGCGGCCGGCGCCGCAGCGACGGGTTTGCGGCCGGTCGCGGAATTGATGTTCATGGATTTTTTTGGCGTGAGTCACGATGCGCTGTACAACCAGGCGGCTAAGTTCCGCTACATGTTTGGTGGCAAAGCCAGAGCTCCGCTGGTGATGCGAGGGATGATCGGCGCGGGGTTTTCTGCCGCAGCCCAGCATTCACAGTCACCCTATAATATCTTTGCCACCACGCCTGGACTGAAGGTGGTGGTGCCCTCGACGCCTTATGACGTCAAAGGTCTGTTAATCCAGTCCATTCGCGACGACGACCCGGTGGTATTCTGCGAGCATAAAATGCTGTACGACCTCAAGGGCGAGGTACCGGACGAGATCTATACCATCCCGCTAGGTGTAGCCAACTACACGCGCGAAGGAGAGGACGTCACCATCATTGCGCTGTCGGCAATGGTGCATAAAGCCAACCAGGTGGCGGACAAGCTGGCGAAAGAGGGGATCTCGGTCGAGGTGGTCGACCCGCGAACCATTTCGCCGCTGGATGAGGAAGGGATTCTGGAATCGGTGGCGTCCACGGGGCGGGTCGTGATTGTCGACGAATCCGCGGCACGCTTCGGTTTTGCTCATGATGTCGCAGCGCTGATTGCGTCCCAGGCATTCCATTTCCTCAAAGCGCCCGTTCTGCTGGTGACGCCGCCACACACGCCGGTCCCGTTCTCCCCTGCTCTCGAAAAACTCTGGATCCCTGGCGTAGAACGTATCGAAGCCGCCGTCCGTCAAGTGCTGGAGGATTAACCTATGAGCGAAATCAAGACGCTTGAAATGCCAAAGTGGGGGCTTTCCATGGAGGAAGGCTTGCTCGCTCGGTGGGCAATCCAGGAGGGTGACAGCTTCACCCCAGGGCAGGAAATCTGTGAGATTGAAACCAGTAAAATCGTCAATGTGCTGGAGGCCCCCTTTGCCGGTACGTTACGTCGGATACTCGCCCGCGAGGGTGAGACGCTTCAGGTAGGCGCCGTGCTGGCCCTGGCGGCTGACGCGTCGGTCAGCGATGCTGAACTGGACGAATTTGCTGCCAGCCTGGCGACGGTGAAACCCGCAGCCCCAGGCCCGGAGGCTGCCGCGCCGGACGTAGCGGCACAGGCAGGCGCTAAGCCAGCTTCCGTTGTTTCCCCGCCATCCAACAGCCCCGAGCCCCCTGTTGGGCAGACCGTCATCCCCGTCAGTCTGCAAGGCGTGACCGATGTGACTCAGGTTAATGCCACGCCCCATGCGTTACGACTGTCTGCCCGCTGGGGTGTCGACCTGAAAAAAGTCCGCGGCAGCGGGCGCGGGGATCGTATCTCTGTATCTGATCTGGAAAGCGCGATCGTTGCCGCCGGCGGTCGCCTGGCCTCTCCGACGCCTCCCGTTCGTCGCAGCAAAGCGCCCCGCTCGCATGCCGATGATAGCCAGGTATCGGCCACCCCGCTGGCGCGCCGTCTGGCCGGCAAACTGGGTATCAACTTACATGACTGCCGAAGCAGCGGTTCACGCGGTCGGGTGAGTCGCGATGATGTGCTGGCCGCGGCGTTGTTACTCGACGAGCAACCGCAGACCAGCCCTGTGCAGGAGAGTGCCCCGGCACCCTTTGAGAGCATCCCGATGTCCGGTATGCGGCGGGCTATCGCTTCTCGCCTGCAAACGTCCAAGCAACAGTCTCCCCATTTCCGTTTGAGCGTCGATCTCGATCTGGAGCGACTGTTAGCGTTACGTCAGGACATTAACCGCGAAGTACCCGGCGTCAAGATTTCGGTGAATGACCTGCTGGTGAAGGCCTGCGCCCTGGCGCTGGTGGCCGTGCCTGACGTCAATATCCAGTTTGATGAAGCGGCACAAAGTATCCGCCGCTTTACGGATGCCGACATTTCGGTGGCCGTTGCGCTGCCTGCCGGGCTAATTACCCCTATTGTTCGCTCGGCGAACCGGAAATCGATCAGCGACATATCGAACGAAATTCACTCGCTGGTGACCAGAGCCAAAGCGGGCACGCTGAAGCCGGAAGAGTTCCAGGGCGGGACCTTTAGCCTGTCAAATCTGGGGATGCTCGGCGTCCGGCAGTTTGACGCCATCATCAATCCACCGCAAAGCGCAATCCTCGCCATTGGCGCCGGCGAGGTCCGGGCGGTAGTACGCGACGGGCAAATCGTCGCGCGCCAGCAAATGACGGTATCGCTATCCTGCGATCACCGGGTCATCGATGGCGCGGCAGGTGCGGCTTTTCTCCGGGAACTCAAGCGACTGATTGAAACCCCGACCTTGATGTTTATCCAGGAGACGAGCTATGCACGATAAATACGATGTGCTGATCATCGGCGGGGGTCCTGGGGGATACGTTGCCGCCATCCGTGCCGGCCAGCTAGGGCTTCGTACCGTATTAGTGGAAAAACAACATCTGGGCGGCATCTGCCTGAACTGGGGATGCATTCCAACCAAGGCGCTGCTGCATGGCGCTGAGGTTGCGCACACTATCACCCATGCCAGTCAGCTGGGCATCAGCGTGGGCGAGGTGAACGTCGATCTGCAGAAACTGGTGCAGTTTAGCCGTACCGTATCGCAACAGCTCACCGCTGGGGTTGCGTACCTGTTGAAGAAAAATGGCGTGCAGGTCATTGATGGCACCGCGCGGCTGCGCGGCAAGGGGCAAATCACGGTCGAGGATGCCCGAGGGGAGGCGCGCGATTACCGGGCCGATCACGTGATCCTGGCAACCGGCGCCCGACCACGCGCATTGCCAGGCATAGCGCCAGATGGCGAACATATCTGGACCTATTTCGAGGCGCTGCGGCCTAAGCTTTTACCCAAGTCGCTCTTAATCATCGGTTCAGGGGCAATTGGCGTCGAGTTCGCCAGCCTCTATAACGATCTGGGCTGTAAAGTGACGCTGGTCGAGCTAGCGTCGCAGATTTTGCCAGTGGAAGATGCCGAGGTGTCTGCAGCAGTGCGTAAGTCATTCGAAAAACGCGATATTCAGATCCATACCCAGACCCTGGTGACGCAAGTACAGCTCACCGATACCGGGGTGCGCTGCACACTAAACAACACCGGCGGCGAATATTCTCAGGATGTCGAACGTGTGCTGCTGGCGGTTGGCGTACAGCCGAATATTGAAGATCTGGGGCTGGAAGCACTGGGCGTCGAGTTAGACCGCGGTTTTATCAAGACGGACGCGGCTTGTCGCACTAACGTATTCGGGCTTTATGCCATCGGCGATGTAGCCGGCCCGCCGTGCCTGGCGCACAAGGCCAGCCACGAAGGCGTGATCTGCGTTGAGACACTGGCCGGTGTCGAAGGCGCCCACCCTCTCGATCGCGACTATGTGCCTGGTTGCACTTATGCCCGGCCCCAGGTTGCCAGTCTGGGCCTGACGGAATCGACGGCCCTGGCCAGGGGACGGCCCGTCAGGATCGGTAAGTTCTCTTATCAGAGCAATGGTAAGGCGCTGGCCAGCGGCGAGACAGAGGGTTTTGTGAAGACGATTTTCGATGCTGAAACCGGCGAGTTGCTGGGCGCGCATATGGTTGGCGCACAGGTCACGGAACAGATCCAGGGCTTTGGCATCGCCCGTCACCTGGAGGCCACAGACGAAAGTCTCCTGTCGATGATCTTTGCGCATCCGACACTTTCCGAAGCGATGCATGAATCAATCCTCGCGGCCTGCGACCAACCGTTGCATCAATAAAAAATAAGGGAGGCGATAGCTGTGCGATACGGAGTAAGTTCCCGTTATCCCTCCCGCACTCCCCGGCAGAAGATCCCCAACAACGGTTACGGCAGGATCTATTGATCTGAAACGCTAAGCGCCATGCGTAAATTCTGTATGTTTAGTAGACAACCAAACGACAGGAGGAGCGCTCTATGACACAGCACGAAAGGTTTTGCCAGGCCTGCGGAATGCCGATGTCCGCACCCGATGCGCAAGGGGCCAGCGATAAATATTGCGCGTATTGCTGCGACAGCGACGGTAATTTGAAATCCTGGGAAGAGGCCGTATCCGGTCTGGCGGCTTTTCTCGACGCCTGGCAAAAGGTGGGCGTAGCGGAATCACGGAAACGGGCAAAACGTTACCTGACGGCGATGCCTGCCTGGGCGCACAAAGCGGACGAGTAATTTGCCCGGGCGGCTAGAGGAAATCATCCCGGGGACAGACCGCCATGCCGACAACATTGCTATAGCGTTTTCGTACGCCATCCGGACAGGAATAAATGCGCGTTTGGGGATGACGACCTGAAGGCTGGAGCATGCATGGATGCGTTCTTCATGCGGATGAAATAAACGCCTGGCGTTCTCCCCTTGTCCGGATGCGTTATTGCCTGGTTTTTAAGGGGTCGGTTTCTGTATTTAACCCAGAACTTCTCAGGTAATACAACATATTGATGTGATGAATCTCTCATTTCAACGATACCAACTGGACAATAAGTTATCGCGTGTGTTAGTTATTTAATCACGCAAGAGAACAGATTTAATTTAAACAAAAGTTAAACCTTTCTCACTTTGCTAAAAAATTGTATTGATAATGCTTTGGATCCCTGAACCATTATCAAAAGGGTATGTGAACAGAAAGCCCTCAGAGACGCGAGTCTCTGAGGGCTTTTTTTTTGTTTTTTTATCTCAGGAGTAAACAAATGTCTAAAGAACGTCGTCTCTCAAGAATATTCGCAAAAGACGGTAAATCCGTGACCTTAGCGCTGGATGGCTACTATTTTTCCACGAAAACAAATGGTATTGATAATACGATAAATCAGCTCCCTGCTCTGGTGGAACACGGCCTGGATTGCGCGCTTGTCACGTACGGCATGTTGAAGAATTATCGGGAAGCACTGAACAGCGTTCCCGTTGTGTTACGCGTCGACAGCACGGTCAGTATCTTTGACAATACCGTTCCCGATACTACCCCCGTTTTTTCCGTCGAAGATGCGCTTAAAGTCGCTGCCGAGGGCGTGGTCTGCATGACCTTCCCCGGCGCCTTCAATGAAGAAAAAACCCACATTATGGCGATGCAACTCGCACAGGCAGCGGATCGCTGGAATGTACCGCTGATTGTCGAATCGCTCCCGTATGGTTATCCCGTCACCAGCGATGACTCTAACAATCCGGCCATCATCGCTGCATCGGCCCGCGCCGCGGTGGAGCTGGGCGCGGACGTCATCAAAACGCGTTTTACCGGTTCACCAGAGGACCGACTGATCGTTGAAGCTGCTGGCGTGCCGGTGCTTGCCTTAGGAGGGCCAAAAACCGGCATCGACGGTTACTTCAAATTTGTTCAGCACTGTATGCAGATGGGTGCGAAAGGCGTTGCTGTGGGAAGAAACATTACCCAGGATCCGCAGCCGGCGAAAGTGGTAGCAGGTCTGAATGCCATCATCCATGAAAACGCAACAGCGGAAGATGCATACAGCCTCTACATGGCTAAATAACATCGGAAATTAATATGATTTCAAATAACACCATCATCCCTTCCATCAGGAAGTATAAATACTTTGAGAAAGCATTATCCTGCCAGTCAGAATATGTGCTGCTATCCGAAGCGAATATCGGCAATCTGCAGTCGCTGATTGGCTTTGTTGAATAAATCGAACTTTTGCTGAGTTGAAGGATCAGATCACGCATCCTCCCGACAACTCAGACCATTCCGTGGCAAAGCAAAAGTTCAGAATCACCAACTGGTCCACTTACAACAAAGCTCTCATCAACCGTGGCTCCCTCACTTTCTGGCTGGATGATGAGGCGATTCAGGCCTGGTATGAGTCGGCAACGCCTTCATCACGAGGAAGGCCCCAGCGCTATTCTGATCTCGCCATCACCACCGTTCTGGTGATTAAACGCGTATTCCGGCTGACCCTGCGGGCTGCGCAGGGTTTTATTGATTCCATTTTTGCCCTGATGAACGTTCCGTTGCGCTGCCCGGATTACACCAGTGTCAGTAAGCGGGCAAAGTCGGTTAATGTCAGTTTCAAAACGTCCACCCGGGGTGAAATCGCACACCTGGTGATTGATTCCACCGGGCTGAAGGTCTTTGGTGAAGGCGAATGGAAAGTCAGAAAGCACGGCAAAGAGCGCCGTCGTATCTGGCGAAAGTTGCATCTTGCTGTTGACAGCAACACACATGAAGTTGTCTGTGCAGACCTGTCGCTGAATAACGTCACGGACTCAGAAGCCTTCCCGGGCCTTATCCGGCAGACTCACAGAAAAATCAGGGCAGCCGCGGCAGACGGGGCTTACGATACACGGCTTTGTCACGATGAAATGCGCCGCAAAAAAATCAGCGCGCTTATTCCTCCCCGAAAAGGAGCAGGTTACTGGCCCGGTGAGTACGCAGACCGCAACCGTGCCGTTGCTAATCAGCGGCTGAGCGGAAGCAATGCACGGTGGAAATGGACAACGGAATATAACCGTCGCTCGATAGCGGAAACGGCAATGTACAGAATGAAGCAGTTGTTGGGAGATTCACTGACGCTGCGTGACTACGATGGTCAGGTAGCGGAAGCTATGGCCATGGTGCGTGCGTTGAACAGGATGACAAAGGCTGGGATGCCAGAAAGCGTGCGTATTGCCTGAAAATCCAGCCAGCTACAGGGTCGTTCGCACGAAATCTTATTTATTCAACAAAGCCTCGCTGATTGGCAAATGCCATCAAAGCGGTAAGAAGGTCCTCGTTCACCTTGAATTACTGGGCGGCTTTAAACCGGATCAGGCGGGGATCAATCTGCTGAAAAATTATTACAAGGTTGATGGTGTTATTTCTTCCAATCTCTCCGCGCTACGCTACGCCAAAAAAGAGGGATTGCTGACCGTATATCGGGTTTTACTTATCGATTCGCGATCGCTTGATCAGTCGCTCGATATTGTTAAACACAGTCCACCGGACGCAATTGAAATCTTACCTGCTGAATATGCCTGCCAGTGTCTGGAGTTGATTAGCCGAAATTTGAAAGGCTTTGATGTGGTATTCATCGCCGGAGGCTTTGTTAAGCGCAAATACCTTGTAGATAAAATATTCCATGCCGGATTTAAAGGGATAACCACCAGCGAGCCCGGCTTATGGTAACCAATAAGGAGTCCACGCGAATGAAAGATGAATACGTCATGGGCATCGACAATGGTGGAACCGTCACCAAGGCAGCCATCTATGACCGTAAAGGACAGGTGCTCGCCATCGCCTCAAAATCCACGCAGATGCTGACACCTCGGGAATTCCACACAGAGCGCAGTATCGATGAGCTGTGGGCCGCGAATGTCGAAGTGATTAAAAAAGCGATTGAGCAATCAGGTATCGACGCCAGCCAGATAAAAGGAGTGGCCGTCACCGGTCATGGTAACGGTCTGTATCTGGTCGACGAAGAAGGTCACCCGGTGCGTAACGGCATTATATCCACCGATAGCCGGGCAAAAGAGTACGTTGAGAGATGGCAACGCTCGCCAGAATTCCTTACCGACATTTTGCCAAAAACGATGCAGTCCATCTGGGCCGGACAACCTGTCGCCCTGCTGGCATGGCTGAAGAATTTCGAGCCCGAGACGCTGCAAAAAGCGCGTTATATTTTTATGGTCAAGGACCTGATCCGTTTTTACCTGACCGGAGAGGCTTTTCTTGAGCTGACCGATATCTCAGGGACCAACCTGATCAACGTACGTGACTGCAAGTATGACGATGAACTACTGGCATGGTGGGGACTTGATGAACTGCGGGACAAATTGCCCCCCATCAAACGCTCAACAGAATGCTGCGGAAAAATCACTGACGACGTGGCCCGTCTGACCGGTTTATGCGCAGGTACGCCGGTTTCTGGCGGGGTGTTTGATATCTCGGCCTCTTCCATTGCCTCGGGGATTAACAGTCTCGATAAGATGGCGATCGTCACCGGCACCTGGAGCATAAACGAATACGTTACCGACCACCCGGTTATTGATAAAGATCTGTTTATGACCTCCATTTATCCCATTGAAGGTAAATGGCTCATCACCGAGGCCAGCCCCACCTCCGCGAGCAACCTGGAGTGGTTTATTAACAACTTTATGGAGAGCGATCGGAAAACCTCCGCCGAACAAGGATCGTCGGTCTATGACCTGTGTAATAAGCTGGTTTCATCAACGACGCCGGATGAAAGCCACCTGCTGTTCTTTCCGTTCGTGTTTGGCTCTAACACCATTCCCGACGCCTCGGCCGGCTTTATCGGTGTCAACAGCTTCCATAAAAAAGCCCATTTTCTGCGGGCGATTTATGAGGGCGTTGCCTTCAGCCATCTCTACCACACCGAGCGCTTACGCAATATTAACCCGAAGCTAAGCCGCACTATTCGTATTGCTGGCGGCGTCACGAACTCCCCGGTCTGGCTGCAGATATTCGCCGATATCTTCCAGGCCACGCTGGAAATCGTTGACGTCAAAGAGCACGGGACCCTGGGTACCGCGATGACCGCCGCCGTTATGGTGGGCTGGTTTGCGGAGGTATTTGCTGCCTCAAACGACATGGTCCATGTCTCACGCACCGTCTCCCCTAATCCGGAAAACCACCGGGTCTACCAGACCAAATACCAGCTTTATAAAAACCTGTTATCAGAAATGCAGTCGCCGTGGAAAAGCTGCAGCAACTACATCGCGCACTAAGTGAGGAAAAAATGGATCTGAATTTAACGAATCGTACGGCCATCGTGACAGGCGGCGCAACCGGCCTGGGGAAAGAGTTTGTTCTTTCTCTCGCCAAAGAAGGCGTCAATATCTGCTTTACCTATATGCGTGAGGAAGAGCATCCCGAACGGCTGATCGAAACGGTGAAGGCCAGCGCGAACGTAGAGATCATCGCGGTCAAAACCGATCTCTCTGACGAACAGAGCCGGGAAAATCTGTTTGCCACCTGTATCGACAGACTGGGTAAAGCCGACATTCTGGTGAATAACGCCGGGATCTGGCTGAGCGGCTACGTCACCGAGATCAGCCCGCAGGACTGGGATCTGGTGATGAATGTCAATCTGAAAGCCATCTTCCATCTCAGCCAGCTGTTTGTAAATCACTGCCTGCAGCATGACCAGATGGGCAGCATTCTGAATATTACCTCGCAGGCCGCGTTCCACGGCTCCACGACGGGACATGCGCACTACGCGGCAAGTAAGGCCGGCCTGGTCGCCTTTGCTATCTCTCTGGCGCGGGAAGTCGCCAAACAAAAAATCAATGTGAACAATATCGCCGTCGGGATCATGGATACTGCGATGATCCGTAAGAACATTGAGCAAAACCCTGACTATTACGTCAGTCGTATTCCGGTGGGCCGCGTGGCCCAGCCGCAAGAAATTGCCGACATCGGTGTCTTCATGGTTTCTCCTAAGACCAGCTATATGACGGGAGCAACTCTGGACGTTACCGGCGGTATGTTGATGCGTTAATCTAGGGAGAATCATTATGAAATGTCTGGCAATTGCCGATCTGTTTATCAATGCAGCGATGATGGAATCAGGACTGAAAGCGCTCAGGGATAACGGGATTGAAGTAGAAGTACGCGAGTGGTCACATGGCTCCGTTGAGAAACTTCAGGAAGATAATCTGCGGGTTGAACAGGAAGGAGCAGAAGCCGTGGCCTTACCGGAAGCGCTGCTTCAGGGAACGGATGATATTGACATCCTGATCACTCAGTTTGCCCCGGTCAATACTGCGGTGTTCGATAAACTACCAAAGCTGAAATATGTAGGCGTGCTCCGCGGTGGTGTGGAAAACGTGAATCTTCAGGTGGCGAACGCCCGGGGCGTTGAGGTGATGAACACCCCGGGGCGTAACGCTCGCAGCGTCGCCGAATTCACGGTCGGCATGATCCTGGCGGAAATGCGCAATATTGCCCGTTCACACGATGCCCTGCGTGACAAATACTGGCGTAAAGACAGCCCGAACCATCAGGCAATCCCTGAGCTTGGCGGAAAAGTCGTGGGGCTGGTTGGCCTCGGTCATATTGCCCAACTGGTCGCGGGATTTCTCAGCGGCTTTGGCACGGAGATTATCTTTTACGATAAGTACGTTGCAGGCCATGAACGTTATGAGAAAGTCGATTCTCTGGACGAACTGGTACAACGCGCCGACGTTATCTCGTTACATGCTCGCCTGACGCCGGAAACCGAAAATCTGATTAACGCACACCATTTCGCGCTGATGAAGCGCAGTGCCATCATTGTTAACACAGCACGCTCCGGGTTAATCAATGAAAAAGAGATGATTGATGCGCTCAGATCCGGGCAAATCATGGGCGCCGCGCTTGATACCTTTGATGACGAGCCGCTTCCTGACGACAGTGCATTCTATACTCTGAATAACGTGACTATTACGCCGCATATTGCCGGGAGTACCATTGACGCATTCAGTAATTCGCCCAAACTCTTCGCTGAGATCCTTTTAAAGAAACTCAGTTAAATATTAAAAGAACCATTAAAGGTATTAACAGGGCCCAATGGGCACGGGTTTACTCGTGCCCAATTCGCCCGCCTTTTAAGGAATCATTATGGATATTATCAACAGCATTATTAGTCTGGGGGCATCAGTAATGATGCCAGTAATATTCTTTATTATCGCGCTTTGCTTTGGCGTTAAAATCGGTACGGCATTTAAAGCAGGGATGCTGGTAGGCATTGGTTTTGAAGGGGTGGGGCTGGTGATTGGCCTGCTGCTGACAAACCTGGGCCCGGCATCGCAGGCGATGGTTGAGCGTATCGGCCTGCAGTTAACGGTCGTTGATACCGGTTGGCCTACCGCATCGACCATTGGTTGGGGTTCGCCGCTGATGCTGCCCGTCGTGGTGGGCTTTATCGTCATCAACCTGGCCATGCTTCTGTTGAAATTAACCAAAACGGTGAATATCGATATTTTTAACTACTGGATTTTCCTGATCATGGGTCTGTGGTCTATGCCGGAACGGGAAATTACTGGCTTTCGGTCGGTATTACATTCGCTATTTTTGTGTTGACGCTATTGGCGGCAGATTTAACGGCGCCGTATTTACAAAAAAACTATAATCTTAAAGGGATATCATTCCCCATCTTACCTGTATAGCTTACGTGCCGTTTGGCATTGCCTGTAATTACATCATTGATAAGATCCCGCTTATCAATAAAATCAATTTCGACCCGGAAAGTATTAATAAAAAATTCGGCGTTTTTGGCGAGCCTGTTACCCTGGGGTTTGTGCTGGGACTGCTGTTGGCCTTCCTGGCTGGATATGACGTTTCCGCGGCCGTTTCACTGGCCATTAAGGTTTCAGCCGCCATGCTGCTGCTGCCTAAAATGATTGAAATTCTGGTGCAGGGATTGTTGATTGTCCGTGATGCCGCTGAAGCAAAACTGAAGGCTAAATTCCCGGGGCGCGATTTTTACATCGGGATGGATACGGCGTTACTGATCGGTGAACCTTCGGTACTGGCGACCGGTCTGCTGTTAATCCCTATGGCTGTGGTGCTGTCTATCATTCTGCCCGGCAACCGCGTACTGCCCTTTGTCGATCTGGCTTCATTAATGTTCCTGCTGGCAATGGTCACGCCGTTCTGTAAACGAAATATGTTCCGCATGTTCATAACCGGAACCCTGATCGTGACCTGCATCCTGTATGTCGGGACGGACATTTCGCAAGAATACACTCAGGCGGCGGTGAACTCGCATATTCCGGTGCCGGAAGGGATGGCCGAGATCACCAATATCGTCGGCGGCGCCACGACGCCTGTCGGCTGGCTCGCCGTCAAATTTGGCGAGTTTTTTAGCGCCACACCTTAGTACAAGGCCACTCAAGTAAACAGAGGGCAAACTGTTGCCCTCTGTTTCTTCCTCTTATTCTGTGCGCTGAATAGCTGGCTCAGCTACGCCCCTGGTTTGAACATCTGACCAGCGCGTCCGCCCCCTGCGCGGCGAGGTGGCTCATTTCTTTTGTACCCCCTCCCGTTTTCAACCCAACCTGCTATGCTCCTTCTTTCCCTGTTCTCTGGAGATCCCGATGCTGACCATCTGGGGCCGAAAAACCTCCTCTAACGTGCAGGCGCTGATGTGGTGTGTTGGCGAGCTTGGGCTGGACTATCTCCGGTTCGACGTGGGGCATCGCTATGGCGGTACCGACAGCGAGGCGTTTTATCAGCTCAATCCCAATCGTACGGTGCCAGTGCTGCAGGATGGCGATAATCCGCCGCTGTGGGAAACCGGCGCGATCCTTCGCTATTTAGCCAGTCGCTACGCCGACGACGCCTTCTGGCCGGGCGACCTGCTGGCTCGTACTGAGGTTGATCGCTGGGCCGAGTGGTCAAAGCAGAATATCGCCCTCGGCTTTACGACGCCGGTGTTCTGGCGCGTAGTGCGCACGCCTGCCGCCGAGCGGGATCCGCAGGCCATCGCCGCGGCGGTGACGGCCCTGGAGCAAAAGCTGGCGATTGCCGAGGCACGTCTCGCCGGGAGTCGCTATCTGGTGGGCGATACGTTCACCCTGGCCGATATCCAGTTTGGTCATGTGCTGTACCGCTACTTTGCAATCGATATCCCCCGTCGTCCCCTCCCCCACCTTGCGGCGTATTATGCACGGCTAACCGCACGGCCCGCCTTTCGCCAGCACGTCATGGTCAGCTACGACGAACTGAAGGTCTGAAGGTGGTCGGTAGCGCCTCCTGACGCTACCGACATACCGGTTAACGCGCCATCAGAACAAACACGCCCCAGCCGAGATATTCCCGGGTCCAGGTGACATGGTGCAGCGGCGCGGTGGTCAACTGCTGGCGAACCTCCGGTGCGAAGTCATCGTGCGGATTGGCCTCCAGCCAGCGGCGCATTGTCAGCCATTTCGCCGCTTCATAACGATCCCAGCCCTCCTGGTCGGCCAGCACCATCTCCACCACGTCATAGCCCAGTTCGCCAAGGTGGGCGACCAGCGCCGGTAGCGTCAGGAAGTCATCGGGTGACTGCGCGCCGCAGGCAACCGCCTCTTCTGCCGTGGCCGGACGTTTGCGCCACCATGGCTCGCCGATAAGCAACATGCCGCCTGGGGTAAGGCTCTGCTTCAGCAGCTCGATTGTGCCTGCCACTCCGCCGCCGATCCACGTGGCCCCCACGCAGGCGGCAATATCGCACGGCTGGCTGGCGAAATATCCGCTGGCATCCTGGTGCACAAAGGTTACCCGGTCGCTTACCCCGAGCTCCTCTGCCCGGGCGGCCGCCTGCTGACTGAACAGCAGGCTCATGTCTACGCCGGTGCCGACTATCTGATGATCGCGCGCCCAGCTACAGAGCATCTCGCCGGAGCCGCTGCCGAGGTCGAGAATGGTGGTGCCCGGCGCCATTCGCAGCGCCCGTCCCAGCGTGGCGTACTTTTCCGGGGTAAAAGGGTTATGGATACGGTGCTCGCTTTCACTGATGGTAAAAATGCGAGGGATATCGATCATGAGGTTTTCTCCTTGAGAGCCATACGCCCGGGCAGCGACCCTGCCCGGGTCGCTATTTCAGCGGTTGTCCGCTTGCGCGCGAACGTTATTCAAACCGGTCGTGTTGATCCGGTACGGCTGGCCGTTCACCGACTTAATCAGCTTTTTGGTTTTGAGCTTTTTGAAGACCGCAAGGGTGCAGTCGCTCAGCAACAGCCCTTCGCGGGTGTAGCATTCAACGGCGGTAATGCGGCCGGAGGTATCGCGGACGTGCGCAATACGGCCACCTTTGGCGAGAACGTGTAAGGTCCGTTGTTCCTGACGGGATAAATTCATACTGAAACCTGTTCATTATCATGTGCGAAAACATGCCTACACCCGCAGGTGTGTGCGTAAGGTTTAAGCGCAGCGATAATCAGTCCGGCCTGGGCAGGTCGGGAAACTGATTATCTGATAATGACATTCTCCAGCATCGAAGCCTCAGTGAGCATTGAAAGGTATTTACCAGCTGAATATTAACACCTTCATCTGGTAAGGATATTGTGCAGATTAAAAACTGTGACCGGTATTACGATTTCCCTCGGCCCTATCCCCATTTTGCGCTATCCGCCACCCGCTCTGTTCCGCAACTTTCACCACCACCTTATCCCCCTTCCGCATTGTTAAATAATTGTTGTCAGATCACAAAATGGAAACAAAAAGGCCATTTCGTACGCATTTTATAAAAATGTAGATATTTTTAATTTATGGCTACGAAATGAACATCACCCTGACCTTACAGCGAGGAACGATCCTGATGAACGCCCTGACCGCAGTAAAACCGACACCCGCGCCGGTAGCCCAGCAATACCCTGGCTTTTCTTTCACCCCTTCCGCCCAGTCGCCGCGCCTGCTGGAGCTCACCTTTTCCGCCGAAACGACCACGCAGTTCCTGCAGCAGGTCGCGCAGTGGCCGGTGCAGGCGCTGGAGTACAAATCTTTCTTACGCTTCCAGGTCGGCAAGATCCTCGACGATCTGTGTGGCAATCAGCTGCAGCCGTTGCTGATCAAAACATTGCTCGATCGCGCGGAAGGCGCGCTGCTTATCAACGGCGAAGGGATCGATCACGTCAGCCAGGCCGAGGAGATGGTCAAGCTGGCCACCGCCGTCGCCCACCTGATTGGTCGTTCCAACTTCGACGCCATGAGCGGTCAGTATTACGCCCGCTTCGTGGTGAAAAATGTCGATAACTCAGACAGCTACCTGCGCCAGCCGCACCGGGTGATGGAGCTGCACAACGACGGCACCTACGTCGAAGAGCAAACCGACTACGTATTAATGATGAAGATCGACGAGCAGAACATGCAGGGCGGCAATTCCCTGCTGCTGCATCTCGACGACTGGGAGCATCTCGACGAATTCTTCCGCGACCCGCTGGCCCGCCGCCCGATGCGCTGGGCCGCGCCGCCGAGCAAAAACGTCAGCAAGGATGTTTTCCACCCGGTGTTCGACGTCGATTCGCTGGGCCGCCCGGTAATGCGCTATATCGACCAGTTCGTCCAGCCGAAAGATTTCGAAGAAGGCACCTGGCTGAGCCGCCTCTCCGACGCGCTGGAGACCAGCAAAAACATCCTTTCCATACCGGTGCCGGTGGGCAAATTTCTGCTCATTAACAACCTGTTCTGGCTGCACGGCCGCGACCGCTTTACGCCGCACCCGGACCTGCGCCGCGAGCTGATGCGCCAGCGCGGCTACTTTGCGTATTCCACGAATCATTACCAGACTCATCAATAAGGGTTTTCAGGCGAAGGAATTGAGCGGATGTATGATTTCGTGATTATCGGCGGCGGCATCATCGGCATGTCGACCGCCATGCAGTTAATTGAGATTTACCCGGACGCCCGCATTGCGCTGCTGGAAAAAGAGGCCGGCCCGGCCTGCCATCAGACTGGCCACAACAGCGGCGTGATCCACGCCGGGGTGTATTACACGCCCGGCAGCCTCAAGGCGCAGTTTTGCCTCGCCGGCAACCGCGCCACCAAGGCCTTTTGCGAGCAGAACGGCATCCGCTATGACGTCTGCGGCAAAATGCTGGTCGCCACCTCACCGCTGGAGATGGAGCGGATGCGCGCCCTGTGGGATCGCACCGCCGCCAACGGCCTGCAGCGCGAGTGGCTAAGCGCCGGGGAGCTACGCGAGCGCGAACCGAACATTACCGGGCTCGGCGGGATCTTCGTCCCTTCCAGCGGCATCGTCAGCTACCGCGAAGTGGCGGCGGCAATGGCGAAGAACTTCGAAGCGAAAGGCGGAACGATCGTCTACAACGCCGAAGTCAGCGCCCTGAAAGAACATGCCAGCGGCGTGGTGATCCGCACCCGCCAGGGCGGAGAATATGAGGCCTCGACGCTGATCGCCTGTTCGGGCTTGATGGCCGATCGGCTGGTAAAAATGCTCGGCGTCGACCCCGGGTTTATCATTTGTCCGTTCCGCGGCGAGTATTTCCAGCTGGCGCCGCAGCACAACCAGATCGTCAACCATTTGATCTATCCGATCCCCGATCCGGCGATGCCGTTCCTCGGCGTCCACCTGACCCGCATGATCGACGGCAGCGTCACCGTCGGCCCCAACGCCGTACTGGCTCTGAAGCGCGAAGGCTACCGCAAGCGCGATATCTCGCTGGCCGATACCCTGGAGATCCTCACCTCGCCCGGCATCCGCCGGGTACTGCAAAACAACCTGCGCTCCGGACTGGGCGAAATGAAGAATTCGCTGTGCAGAAGCGGCTATCTGCGGCTGGTGCAAAAATACTGCCCGAGCCTGACGCTGAGCGATTTACGCCCGTGGCCGGCCGGCGTGCGGGCGCAGGCCGTGTCGCCGCAGGGCAAGCTGATCGACGATTTTCTCTTCGTTACCACCGCGCGTTCGATACATACCTGCAATGCGCCATCGCCAGCGGCCACCTCCGCTATCCCGATCGGCGCGCATATCGTCAGCAAGGTGCAGAGCCTGCTGGCCAGCCAGAGCAATCCCGGACGCACGCTGCGTGCGGCACGTAGCGTGGAGACACTACACGCCGCTTTTACCCGTTAACCCCCCCTGAAGACAGGAAGCAATTATGCAACTCAACGATATGACACTGTTTCGCCAGCAGGCGCTGATCGATGGCCAGTGGCGCGATGCGCCCAACGGCGACGTGATTGCGGTCACCAACCCGGCCAACGGCGAGCAGCTCGGCAGCGTGCCGAAAATGGGCGCCGATGAAACCCGCGAAGCGATTGAAGCCGCCAATCGCGCCCTACCCGCCTGGCGCGCCCTGACCGCCAAAGAGCGGGCGAACATTCTGCGCCGCTGGTTCGATCTTATGATGGAGAATCAGGACGATCTCGCTCGCCTGATGACCCTCGAGCAGGGAAAACCGTTGGCGGAAGCCAAAGGCGAAATCAGCTACGCCGCCTCCTTTATTGAGTGGTTCGCCGAAGAAGGTAAGCGCATCTACGGCGACACCATTCCGGGCCACCAGGCCGACAAGCGCCTGCTGGTGATTAAGCAGCCCATCGGCGTTACCGCCGCCATCACCCCGTGGAACTTCCCGGCGGCGATGATCACCCGCAAAGCGGGCCCGGCGCTGGCCGCCGGCTGCACCATGGTCCTGAAACCGGCCAGCCAGACGCCGTTTTCCGCGCTGGCGCTGGCCGAACTGGCGAATCGCGCCGGGATCCCCGCCGGAGTATTCAACGTGGTCACCGGCTCCGCCGGCGCGGTCGGCGGCGAACTGACCAGCAACCCGCTGGTGCGCAAGCTCTCCTTTACCGGCTCTACCGAGATTGGCCGCCAGCTGATGGAGCAGTGCGCGAAAGACATCAAAAAAGTCTCCCTGGAGCTGGGCGGCAACGCGCCGTTTATCGTCTTTGACGATGCCGACCTCGATAAAGCCGTCGAGGGGGCGCTGGCGTCGAAGTTCCGCAACGCCGGGCAGACCTGTGTCTGCGCCAACCGCCTGTACGTCCAGGACGGGGTGTATGACCGTTTCGCCGAGAAGCTGCAGCAGGCGGTGGAAAAACTGCGCATTGGCGACGGCCTGCAGGACGGCGTCACCACCGGCCCGCTGATCGACGAGAAAGCCGTGGCCAAAGTTGAAGAACACATTGCCGATGCCATCGCCAAAGGCGCGAAGGTGGTCACCGGCGGCAAACCGCACGCCCTGGGTGGCAACTTCTTCCAGCCGACCATCCTGGTCAACGTTCCCGACAGCGCCAAAGTGGCGAAAGAGGAGACCTTCGGCCCGCTGGCCCCGCTGTTCCGCTTTAAAGATGAAGCCGACGTCATTGCTCAGGCCAACGATACCGAGTTCGGTCTCGCCGCCTATTTCTACGCCCGCGATCTGAGCCGCGTCTTCCGTGTCGGCGAAGCGCTGGAGTACGGCATAATCGGCATCAATACCGGCATTATCTCCACCGAAGTCGCGCCGTTCGGAGGCGTTAAGGCCTCCGGCCTCGGCCGCGAAGGGTCGAAGTACGGCATCGAAGATTACTTAGAAATCAAATATATGTGCATTGGCCTTTAACAGGAGCGACGGATGAACAGCAATAAAGCAATGATGGCGCGTCGCAGCGACGCGGTCCCGCGCGGCGTCGGCCAGATCCACCCTATCTTCGCCGAACGCGCGGAGAACTGCCGGGTGTGGGACGTGGAAGGCCGGGAATATCTCGATTTTGCCGGCGGTATCGCGGTGCTCAATACCGGCCACCTGCATCCGCAGGTTGTCGCCGCCGTCGAAGACCAGCTGAAAAAGCTGTCGCATACCTGCTTCCAGGTGCTGGCCTATGAGCCTTATCTGGCGCTGTGCGAAAAGATGAATCAAAAGGTGCCCGGTGATTTCGCCAAGAAAACCCTGCTGGTCACCACCGGGTCGGAAGCGGTGGAGAACGCGGTGAAGATCGCCCGCGCGGCAACCGGGCGCAGCGGCGCTATCGCCTTCACCGGCGCCTATCACGGCCGTACCCATTACACCCTGTCGCTGACCGGCAAAGTGAATCCTTACTCCGCCGGTATGGGCTTAATGCCGGGCCATGTCTATCGCGCCCTCTACCCGTGCGCGCTGCACGGCGTCAGTGATGACGAGGCGATCGCCAGCATCCATCGCATCTTCAAAAACGATGCCGCGCCGGAAGATATCGCCGCCATCATTATTGAGCCGGTGCAGGGTGAAGGCGGGTTCTATGCCGCCTCCCCGGCCTTTATGCAGCGCCTGCGCGCCCTGTGCGACGAGCACGGCATTATGCTCATCGCCGATGAGGTCCAGAGCGGCGCGGGCCGCACCGGTACCCTGTTCGCCATGGAGCAGATGGGCGTCGCGGCGGATATCACCACCTTCGCCAAATCCATCGCCGGCGGTTTCCCGCTGGCGGGCGTCACCGGCCGCGCGGAGGTGATGGACGCCATCGCCCCCGGCGGACTGGGCGGCACCTACGCCGGCAACCCCATCGCCTGCGCCGCAGCCCTGGCGGTATTACAGATTTTCGAGCAGGAGAATCTGCTGGAAAAAGCCAACCAGCTCGGCGACACCCTGCGCCAGGGCCTGCTGGCGATCGCTGAAGATCATCCGGAGATCGGCGACGTGCGCGGTCTGGGGGCGATGATCGCCATTGAGCTGTTTGAAGAGGGCGACCGCAGCAGGCCGAACGCCAGGCTGACGGCGGATATCGTCGCCCGCGCCCGCGACAAAGGCCTGATCCTGCTCTCCTGCGGGCCGTACTACAACGTGCTGCGCATCCTGGTGCCGCTGACCATCGAAGAGGCGCAGATCGAGCAGGGGCTCAAGATCATCGCCGACTGCTTTAGCGAGGCGAAACAGGCATAGAACAGAACACATGCGGAAGCGAAGTACGTTCGTAAGGGAATGAAGACGAGACCTGCAAAACAACAATAATACGCGTGCCCCGGCGCGGGAACGTCGGGGCGCTCTCCCAGGTGACACACTTCGAGAGGGTAAATGATGGGGCAACTGTCGCAATCACAGGATTTAGGGGCGGGGCTGAAGTCGCGCCACGTCACGATGTTATCTATCGCCGGGGTGATCGGCGCGAGTTTATTTGTCGGATCCAGCGTCGCCATTGCCGAGGCAGGCCCGGCGGTGCTGCTGGCCTATCTGTTTGCCGGGCTGCTGGTGGTGATGATTATGCGTATGCTGGCCGAAATGGCGGTCGCCACGCCGGATACCGGCTCCTTTTCCACCTACGCCGATAAAGCCATCGGCCGCTGGGCGGGGTATACCATCGGCTGGCTGTACTGGTGGTTCTGGGTCCTGGTTATTCCGCTGGAAGCCAATATCGCGGCGATTATTCTGCATTCGTGGGTGCCGGGCGTCCCGGTGTGGTTGTTCTCCCTGGTCATCACTCTCGCCCTCACCGGCAGTAACCTGCTGAGCGTCAAGAACTACGGCGAATTCGAGTTCTGGCTGGCGCTGTGCAAAGTGATCGCTATTCTGGCGTTTATCGTACTGGGCGCGGTCGCCATTACCGGCTTTTATCCCTATGCCGAAGTGAGCGGCATTTCGCGGCTGTGGGATCACGGCGGCTTTATGCCTAACGGCTTCGGCGCGGTGCTGAGCGCGATGCTGATCACCATGTTCTCGTTTATGGGCGCGGAGATCGTCACCATTGCCGCCGCCGAATCGGATACCCCGGATAAACATATCGTGCGCGCCACCAACTCGGTGATCTGGCGTATCTCTATTTTTTATCTGTGCTCGATCTTTATCGTCGTCGCCCTCATCCCATGGAATATGCCGGGGCTGAAGAGCATCGGCTCCTACCGCTCGGTGCTCGAGCTGCTGCATATTCCCTATGCCAAGCTGATTATGGACGGCGTGATCCTCCTGTCGGTCACCAGCTGTCTGAACTCGGCGCTGTATACCGCCTCGCGGATGCTCTACTCCCTGAGCCGTCGTGGCGATGCGCCGGCCATTATGGGCCGGACCAACCGCAGCAAAACGCCATACGTGGCGGTGCTGCTCTCTACCGGCGCGGCGTTCCTCACCGTAGTGGTGAACTACTATGCCCCCGCCAAGGTGTTTAAATTTCTCATCGACAGCTCTGGCGCCATCGCCCTGCTGGTCTATCTGGTGATCGCCGTTTCACAACTGCGGATGCGCAAAATCCTTCAGGCGCAAGGCGGCGAGATCCGTCTCAGAATGTGGCTCTATCCGTACCTGACCTGGCTGGTGATCGCCTTTATCACCTTCGTGCTGGTGGTGATGCTGTTTCGTCCGGCGCAGCAGCTGGAGGTGATCTCTACCGGCCTGTTAGCTCTGGGAATTATTTGTACGGTACCGATTATGTCACGCTGGAAAAAGCTGGTATTGTGGCAAAAACTGCCGCTGCAAAATACGCGTTAACCCTGTTCCCGGCGCCCGCCGGGAAGAGTATTCAGGAGTAAGAACATGACCGCCATTCCCCAGGCGACGGCCATTGACGGATACCGTTGGTTAAAAAACGACATCATCCGCGGGGTTTACCACCCCGATGAGAAGCTGCGGATGAGCCTGCTGACGTCACGCTATGGCCTGGGGGTCGGTCCGCTGCGCGAGGCGCTTTCGCAGCTGGTGGCCGAGCGGCTGGTGACGGTGGTCAATCAGAAAGGCTATCGGGTAGCGCCCATGTCGGAACAGGAGCTTCTCGATATCTTCGACGCGCGCGCCAACATGGAGGCCATGCTGGTGC
This sequence comes from Klebsiella sp. KPN54798, assembly GCF_021184225.1. Taxonomy (NCBI): domain Bacteria; kingdom Pseudomonadati; phylum Pseudomonadota; class Gammaproteobacteria; order Enterobacterales; family Enterobacteriaceae; genus Klebsiella; species Klebsiella sp. KPN54798. The sequence goes on from NZ_CP089234.1 coordinate 4,310,506, forward strand.
GTCTCGCCATTGAACGCGGCGGCGACGAGTGGGAAGCCGAGCTGCTGGCCCGCGCCCATCTGCTCAACAAGCTGGAGTCGTGCGAAGCGAGTGAGCACCTACTCGATGAATGGGACCAGCGCCATCAGGCGTTTCACACCGCCATCGTCGCCGGCTGCGGTTCGCAGTATCTGCTGCAGATGCGCGAACGGCTGTTCGATCTGGCGGCGCGCTACCGCTTCATCTGGCTGCGCACCACCGTGCTGTCGGTGGAGATGCTGGAAGATAAGCATGTCCAGCATCAGACCCTGGTGGACGCTATTCTGGCGCGCGACGCCGAACAGGCCAGCGCGCTGATGCGTGAGCACTTACTGACTCCGATCCCGATTATTCAACAGGCGATGGCTGGCAAGCTGTCGCCGCAGGCAGGGTGAGTCAGATGGAGGGGTGGAAATTACGGGTATGGCGGCACGCATCTCCACGCCGCACGGGCGTGGAGAAATCGTATCCGTAGATCAATCAGGCTCGCAGGCGAACCGGTTCGCTGAAATCGTCGGCCGGTTCCAGCTTCAGATTAAAGGTGGTCAGCAGCGCTGCCGCGCGCTCGTGAAACTCGCGCAGCGTTTTTTCCAGTCTGTCGCTCACTTCCGGGTCGTCAATGTCGACCGCCTGCCATGATCCTTCCTTATTAAACAGGCCAAACTGGTAGCTATAGGTGAAACGTGACTCTTGTGCTTCCATTTCCATCCACCAGCCCCAGAATTCACGCTTCTCCGGTGCGGGCTTAACATTGACGCAAACTGCCAGGCAATCGAAAAAGAAACGGTTGTCATGGCACTGCTCTTCGCGAATGTAAGGCCCCAGCGCCGTGAATTTCTTGATCAACTTACTTTTCAGGTGTCCACTCGGTAACGTCATTGCGATCTCCTTTAGTGATGCAACTGTTTTACCAAACCAATAGAATTTAGCAATAAATTAACCAAATCTATGATTGATCCAGCGGGCGATCTGTCGCAATGCGTGATCAAAATTGCGATACACCGGGTTAAACGGGATCTCCAGCAGTTTGCCATCGGCAGATGACGAGGTGATTAACCGCGACTCCTCTTCGGGGCTGAACGGATCGTCCTTCCAGAAGCCGGAGAGCATCGGCGTCGGGCAACGGCGCCCCAGCAGTCCCTGGGTTTTTAACGAATAGCGGTTGAGCTCCACGCGTAGCGCTTCATCGGAGGCGTCATGCATGCCCAGCCGCGAAGCCAGCACGTCAAGATACATCTCCGGCACGCGCCCCTGATGCAGGGGATCCACCAGCAGACCATGAACGACCGGGCCCAGACAGGCTACAGCCTTCAGCCGCTGCGGCTCCAGATAGCCCAGACGCACCGCGATATTGGCGCCAAAGCGGAAGCCGAAAGCGGCGACCCGGGTATGGTCAATCCACGGCACATTTTCCAGATGGCGCAGCGCGTGCTGATGCAGCAGGCTGGTGTCCTGATTTAGCGTCCATTTTGACGAGAAGCCGATGGAGGGCATATCAATGGTCAGCATGGCAATGCCGAGCGGTGAGAAGTAGTTCTCATACAGGTTGTAATAATCGGTCTGCAGCGAGTCCAGCCCCCCGCACATCAGCACCGTCGGAAACGGCCCCTCGCCTTTCGGCATATGCAAAAAGCCGGTTATCGGCGAGCCGCCAGGGATGGTGAACTCCAGCTCGCGCAGCGAGCCCGGCAGCCGCTGGGCGGCTTCTTCATACGCCCGGTTGGCTAAAGCCTGCGCCTGTTCCGCCAGCTCATCGCCTTTAATATGCGGATAAGCGGCAATGCTATACAGGTTCGAGGCATGCAGCCAGTGGCGGCCGCTCAGCAAAGGATCGGCTTCCTGCCCGGCCTTTTGCTGCCACTGCATGGCTTCTTTCGCCCACTCGAAGATCCAGTTGCCGCCGCGATAGCCGATGACGGTATCGAACAGCTCAGGATCGGTTCGTTCGGCCTCGCTCATCACAATGCGCGCTTGCACATCGAGGATCTCCTGCGGAGTTACGCCGCGCCAGATCCACATCAAACGGTTGATCAGACGGTACCAGTGATCGACGTGATTGCCGCTCAGCGCCGACTGCATCGCCTGGGGTTTTCCGGCAGAAAACCGACGCACCAGCGTAGAAGTTTCGGGATGTTTGAAGCGAGGTTTAAACAGCGTTTCGCTGAGGTTAGCCTGTGACATGTGCAGTCTCCGTCGTAGTGCCACTCCGGATATTGTAACCTGCTAAAGGATAAAAAAAACCACGCCCGGCAAGCCGGGCGTGGTAAATAGCACTGTCCTGAAGAATTAACGACCTGCGATAGGCGGTACAAACACCACGCCCATATCCCACGGCTGTTCAATCCAGGTATCCTGCGGAATATCCACAACGTAATCGTCCACCAGCGGGCGGCCTGCCGGCTTGGCGAAAATGGTGACAAAGTGCGCTTTGGGATACATTTCGCGGATCGCCACGGCGGTACCGCCGGTATCCACCAGATCGTCGATGACGATAAAGCCTTCGCCATCGCCTTCCGCACGTTTCAGCACTTTCAGCTCGCGCTGGTTATCATGGTCGTAGCTGGAGATGCATACGGTATCAACATGACGAATGCCCAGTTCACGCGCCAGTAAGGCTCCCGGTACCAGTCCGCCGCGGCTAACGGCAATAATGCCTTTCCATTGCTCAACCGGCAGCAGACGGCTGGCCAGTTTGCGGGCGTGAATCTGCAACATGTCCCAGGTGACGACGTATTTTTCGCTCATGTGAAGTGTCCCAGCCTGTGTAATACGGCTTAAATAATGTTCGAGGGGGAAAATGGTTGCGCGAGATTATAGAGATCTGACGCACTAAAAACCAGTGTTAAGCGGTTTGCGCAACGCTTTTTGCGTTGTTTACACTACCTGCGGCGGTGGAAAGTGGTATTCTCAACCCCATCGCGCAAGCCCGGGCTTGTTGTGTATTTTAACGCTAACCCTCGTCCTGCAACCGCTGTATGCAGGAGTCTGTAAGGAGACTTACCGTGTCTGAACTGTCTCAACTATCCCCGCAGCCGCTTTGGGATATTTTTGCCAAGATTTGCTCCATCCCGCACCCGTCCTATCACGAAGCACAGCTCGCCGAGCACATTATGGGTTGGGCAAAAGAAAAAGGCTTACATGCGGAACGCGACCAGGTTGGCAACATTCTGATTCGTAAAGGCGCGACTGCCGGTATGGAAAACCGTAAGCCGGTAGCGCTGCAGGCGCACCTCGATATGGTGCCGCAGAAAAATAACGACACCGTCCACGACTTCGTTAAAGATCCGATCCAGCCGTACATTGACGGCGAATGGGTGAAAGCGCGCGGCACCACGCTGGGCGCGGACAACGGTATCGGAATGGCGTCCGCACTGGCGGTACTGGCCGACGATAGCGTCGCTCACGGCCCGCTGGAAGTGCTGCTGACCATGACCGAAGAAGCCGGCATGGACGGCGCGTTTGGTCTGCAGGCCAACTGGCTACAGGCCGATATCCTGATCAACACCGACTCCGAAGAAGAAGGCGAAATCTACATGGGTTGCGCCGGCGGGATCGATTTCACCTCTAACCTGGCGCTGACCCGCGAAGCGATTCCCGCCGGGTTCCAGAGCTTTAAAGTCACCTTAAAAGGGCTGAAAGGCGGCCACTCCGGCGGTGATATTCACCTTGGTCTGGGTAACGCCAACAAGCTGCTGTCGCGCTTCCTCGCCGGCCACGCCGATGAGCTGGATCTGCGTCTGGTCGATTTCAACGGCGGCACGTTGCGCAACGCCATCCCGCGTGAAGCTTACGCTACTGTCGCCGTCGCCGCGGATACAGCCGATGCGCTGAAAGCGCTGGTGAATACTTACCAGGCGCTGCTGAAAAACGAGCTGGAGGCCAAAGAGAAGAACCTGGTGGTGCTCGTGGAAGCGGTCGATAACGACAAAGCGGCGCTGACTCAGGCTTCCCGCGACACTTTCATCCGTCTGCTGAACGCCACGCCGAACGGGGTTATCCGCAACTCTGACGTGGCGAAAGGCGTCGTGGAAACTTCGCTGAACGTCGGCGTCGTCACCATGACCGATGACAACGTACAGATCCACTGCCTGATCCGCTCGCTGATCGACAGCGGCAAAGACTACGTGGTCAGCATGCTGGATTCTCTGGGTAAGCTGGCGGGGGCGAAAACCGAAGCCAAAGGCGCTTACCCTGGCTGGCAACCGGACGCCAATTCGCCGGTGATGCACCTGGTGCGCGAGACTTACCAGCGTCTGTTCAACAAGACGCCGAACATCCAGATCATTCACGCCGGTCTGGAATGCGGTCTGTTCAAAAAACCGTATCCGGAGATGGACATGGTCTCCATCGGGCCAACCATTACCGGTCCGCACTCCCCGGATGAGCAGGTCCATATCGAGAGCGTCGGTCAGTACTGGACGCTGCTGACCGAGCTGCTGAAAGCCATTCCGGCTAAATAAGCCCCACAACCGGCGGCGGCCCGCCGCCGGTTTTACCCAGCATCACCTTAGCGCCACGCGTTTTTCCATCCGGTAATTAATAAACCACTCCCCGCGCGCCGCCACCCGCTGCTCAGCCACCACCTTAAAACCATGGGCCGTAAAACAGGGCTTTGCGGTAATGCTGGCGTCCACCGTCAGGATTTGCGCTGGATACTGAGCGCAGAGCGCCTCGATAAGCGCGCCGCCGATACCCTGGCGGGCACGATCCGGCGAGACGAACAGCAAATCGATATGCGTCCCGATGGCGGTGATAAAGCCAACCGGCTGGCTGTTGACCACGGCCACCAGGCCGATTGAGTCGGCCAGCTTTTGTCGCCAGCGCGTCTCATCCACCTGCGCCCAGGCCGCGATCTGCCCCGGGGTATAGTCCCGACTGGCGGTTTCCCGCACCGCGCGCAGAAAGATCTGGCAGAGCAGTGGCAAATCGCTGTCGCGGTAAGCACGAATATGCATGGCTAAATCCCTAATAAAAGCTGCCTTTCCAGCTGCGGATCGAGCAACGTCACGTGGAGCCCAACCAGGCGCACGCCCCGTCCGCCGCGGCGCTCATCCCAGGCTTTGTGCGCGGTGGCGATCAGATCCTCTTTGTTCAGCCGGGGCCAGACGTGCTCCTGGGTGGTCAGCTGGAAATCATTGAATTTCAGTTTAATGCCCTGACGGGCGATCAGCAGATCAGGTTTGACCTTCGCCAGTCGCCTCTCCAGCTCGGGATAGAGGTTTTCGATAATCGCTTCGCACTCCGGCCATTCATGGATATCTTCCGCTAAGGTGCGCTCCACGCCCACCGATTTACGCTGCCGATCGTTATGAATTTCCCGCTCATCAATCCCGTGGCTGCGCTCCCACAGAATACGCCCGAATTTACCGAAGCGCTTAAGCAGCATGGCCAGATCGCTGTTCTGCACATCGCCACAGGTTCGCAGGCCCATATTTTCCAGCTTCGCTGCCGATACCTTCCCGACGCCGGGTATTTTCGCCAGCGGCAGCGCCCGCACAAACTCTGCCACCTGATGGGGGGCGATAACGAACTGGCCGTTGGGTTTATTCATATCTGAAGCGATTTTAGCGAGAAACTTCACCGGCGCCACCCCCGCCGAGGCGGTGAGGCGCAGCTCCCGTTCGATGGTCTGGCGGATCTCCTGGGCTATCAGGGTGGCTGACCCGTGACAATGCTCGCTGTCGCTGACGTCAAGATAGGCTTCATCCAGCGACAGCGGCTCAATGCGCGAGGTATAGCGGGAGAAAATTTCACGGATATGGTTCGAGGCTTCTTTGTAGGCATCGAAGCGGCCGGGAAGCAGCGTGAGATGCGGGCACAGCTTGAGCGCCGTCGCCGTCGGCATGGCGCTGCGCACGCCAAACTTACGCGCAGGATAGTTCGCGGTACTAATCACGCCACGTTGTACCCGACTGCCGCCTATCGCGAGGGGTATATCGCACAACGCTGGGTTGTCGCGCATCTCCACCGCCGCAAAGAAACAGTCCATATCGACATGGATAATTTTACGCATCGTCAGACTCAACACTGTATACCCATACAGCATAGCAAAATCAGATGCGAATTTTATGCTTTTTTTATTTCATCGGCTAAAAAAGCGGTTAAAACATAAATCTGCAATAAATCATGTTTATTTTCATTGAGTTAAAAGATAAATCAGGAAGATATAATCATGAAGAAAATACTTACCGCGCTTTGCCTGCTGGCCACAGCCGGCGCCTGGGCCGCTCCACAGCTGATAGCCCACCGCGGCGGCACCGGCGATGCGCCGGAAAATACCCTGCCGGCCATTAAGCTGGCGCTGGAGAATAACGCCGAAGCCATCTGGGTCACGGTGCAGTTAAGCCGCGACGGCGTACCGGTGCTCTACCGGTCAAGCGATCTTTCCGCATTGACCAATAGCGAGGGCAAAGTTTCCAGTTTGACCGCCGCCGAGCTGGCGAAAGTCGACGCCGGCTGGAAATGGGGGGATGACAGCCACCCATGGCGCGGTAAGCAGGCCACCATTCCGACCTTGCAAAGCGTTTTACAGCAATGGCCGCACACTTTTTTCTATATCGATATCAAATCTCCGGATGCCGATCCGACCGTGATGGGCCAGCGCCTGCTTGAAGTGTTAAAAACCACCGATAGCCTCGATCGCGTGCGGGTCTATTCCACCGAAGACCGCTATATCGCCGCCCTGCCGCCAGCCATCCCTCGCTTTGTCACTCGCAGTGAAACCCGCACCAGGCTTGCCAATATTTCGCTCAGCCATCAGTGCCAGCCAGCGAGTCAACGCGATGGTGAGCAGTGGTATGGCCTGGAGCTGAAGCGCAAAGTCGAGGTGGTGGAGAAATTCACCCTTGGCGAAGGGATCTCCCCGGCGACGCTCACCTGGGATAAAGAGGCAATGGATTGCTTCCGCTCGCAGGATAAAGCGCACATTATCTTCTTCGGCATCAACAGTGCGGAAGACTACCGCACGGCGATAGAACTGGGCGCCGACGGGGTGATGGTGGATTCTCCGGCGCAGGCGAAAAGCTGGCAGTAAGGGAGTCAACGGCCAAAAAGGCCGCGAAAGCGGCCTCACATTGCTGGCATGTTGTTGCCGGGTGGCGGCTGGCGCCTTACCCGGCCTACAAAACTGAAGCAGCAGACCCGGCCAGCGCAGCGCCGCCGGGCACGGAGCCGCTTTATGCCGGCTGGCGGCTGGCGCCTTACCCGGCCTACAAAACTGAAGCAGCAGGTCCGGCATGCGCAGCGCCGCCGGGCATTACAAAATACGCCGCTGCTGACGCTGCGCCTCGCGGGCGAGGCGCTTTTTACGCGCGTCGCACGGTTCCGGACAATCGCAGACTTTCTCCAGCCCCAGCGCGGAGATCCCACCGCAGCTGCCCTGGATGCTCTTGCGCTTCACCAGGTAGCCCAGCGACATGCCGAGGATCACCAGCGCAAAAATCACAAAGGTCGCGATAAATACCGTCAGCATCGTCAGCCTCCAAAGTCGTCGAGGAGAATATTCTCGTCCTCGACGCCCAGATCTTTGAGCATCTTAATTACCGCGGCGTTCATTACCGGCGGCCCACACATGTAGAACTCGCAGTCTTCCGGCGCCGGGTGATCGCGTAGATAGTTCTCGTACAGAACGTTATGGATAAAGCCGGTATGCCCGGTCCAGTTATCTTCCGGCAGCGGATCGGAGAGCGCAACGTGGAAGGTAAAGTTTGGATTGTCGCGCGCCAGCTGTTCAAACTCCTCATCGTAGAACATTTCGCGCAGCGAACGGGCGCCGTACCAGAAGCTGATTTTGCGCGTGCTGTGCAGGCGCTTGAGCTGGTCGAAAATATGCGAACGCATCGGCGCCATCCCGGCGCCGCCGCCGATAAACACCATCTCGGCGTCGGTTTCTTTAGCAAAGAACTCGCCAAACGGCCCGGAAATCGTCACCTTATCGCCCGGCTTCAGCGACCAGATATAGGATGACATGATCCCCGGCGGCGCATCCGGGACCTTCGGCGGCGGCGTCGCGATGCGCACGTTGAGCATAATGATGCCCTTCTCTTCCGGATAGTTAGCCATTGAGTAGGCGCGCAGGGTCGGCTCTTTCACCTCAGAGACATAGCGAAACAGGTTGAACTTATCCCAGTCTGAACGGTATTCATCGGGAACATCAAAATCTGCATAGGCCACTTTATGCGGCGGGCATTCAATCTGAATATAGCCCCCGGCGCGAAACGGCACCACCTCCCCCTCCGGGATCCGCAGCTTGAGCTCTTTAATGAAAGTGGCTTTGTTATCGTTAGAGATAACTTCACACTCCCATTTTTTGACGCCGAAAATCTCTTCCGGCAGTTCAATCTTCATGTTCTGCTTCACCGCCACCTGACAGGCCAGACGGCAACCGGCTTTGGCATCCCGCTTGGTAATATGCGAAAGCTCGGTCGGCAGGATATCCCCGCCGCCCTCTTTAACAGTTACCCGACACTGGCCGCAGGAGCCGCCGCCGCCGCAGGCGGAGGAGACGAAGATCCCGTTGCTGGACAGCGTGTTCAGCAGTTTGTCACCCGCCGGGGTGCGGATCTGTTTATCCGCTTCGTTATTGATCTCAATAACCACGTCGCCCGCGTTCACCAGCTTTGAGCGCGCTGCCAGGATAAGCCCCGACAGCACCAGCACAATCAGCGTGAACATCACGACGCCAAGAATAATTTCCATACTTATTCGCCCTTATAGCTGCACGCCGGAGAAGGACATAAAGCCCAGCGCCATTAGTCCGGTGGTGATAAAGGTGATCCCTAACCCGCGCAAACCGGCGGGCACGTTGGCGTACTTCATTTTTTCGCGGATCCCCGCCATCGCCACGATCGCCAGCATCCAGCCAATGCCGGAGCCGAAGCCGTAGACGATGGACTCCGGGAAGTTGTAATCGCGCTGCACCATGAACGACACGCCGCCGAAAATCGCACAGTTCACCGCAATCAGCGGCAGGAAGATGCCCAGCGCGTTGTACAGTGCCGGAAAATACTTATCGAGGATCATCTCGAGGATCTGCACCAGCGCGGCGATCACTCCGATAAAGGTGATGAAGTTAAGAAAGCTGAGATCCACCCCCTCAACCAGCGCGCCGTCGCGCAGCACCAGGTTATAGACCAGGTTATTGATTGGCACGGCAAGCCCCAGCACTACCGTCACCGCGACGCCGAGGCCGAAGGCGGTGGAGACCTTTTTCGACACCGCAAGAAAGGTGCACATCCCGAGGAAGAAGGCCAGCGCCATGTTCTCAACGAACACCGCGCGGACAAACAGGCTGATGTAATGAGCCATCACCGATTACTCCTTTTCCTGCTGCTCAGGCTTCCAGCTACGCAGGGCCCAGATCAGCAAACCGATAATGAAGAACGCGCTCGGCGCCAGCAGGAACAGGCCGTTCGGCTGATACCAGCCGCCGTTCTGCACCGTTTCCAGCACCGTGATACCGAACAGCTTGCCGCTACCGATAAGCTCGCGCAGGAAGCCGACGATAATCAGGATCGCGCCATAGCCGAGACCGTTGCCAATACCATCCATAAAGCTCGCCAGCGGCGGCGACTTCATGGCGTAGGCTTCGGCGCGGCCCATCACGATGCAGTTGGTGATGATAAGCCCGACGAATACCGACAGCTGTTTGGAGGTCTCATAGGCGAAAGCCCGCAGCAGCTGATCCACCACGATCACCAGCGAGGCGATGATCGCCATCTGCACGATGATGCGCACGCTATTGGGAATATGGTGGCGGATCATCGAGATAAACATGCTGGAGAACGCCGTCACCAGGGTCACCGCAATGGTCATCACGAAGGCGGTTTCCAGTTTGGTGGTTACCGCCAGTGCGGAGCAGACACCCAGCACCTGCAGGGCGATGGGGTTATTGGCGATGAGCGGCCCCACCAGCACGCGCTTCACCTCTTTCATATCGCTCTGTTCAGCCATTATTCAGCTCTCCCTCACGAACCTTTTTCAGGAACGGACCAAAGCCCAGTTCGCCCATCCAGAAATCAAAGCTATGCTGTACGCCATTGGACGTCAGCGTGGCGCCGGATAAACCGTCAACCGCGTGGAGATCGCCTGCGCGCGCGCCGCCTTTCACCACCTTCAGCGCCGGCATGCCGTTGTCATCCAGCACCTGCTTGCCGACAAACTGCTGGCGCCAGTTCGGGTTTTCCACCTCGCCGCCCAGCCCCGGCGTTTCGCCCTGATCGTAGTAAGTAATGCCTTTTACCGTGCGGCCATCGACGTCCAGCGCCACAAAGGCATACATCATCGACCACAGGCCGTTGCCATAAATGGGCAGCACCACCTGCTCAATCTTCTGCTGCGCGTCGCGCACCAGGTAAATTTCCGCCAGATTACTGCGTCGCTTTATACCAGCCGGATCCTGACTGGCATCCAGGGCCATACTCTGCTGCGGATCCTTCAGCGCCTGAGCCTGATTAAATTTACCCGGGTCTTTCTCCAGCAGTTCGCCGGTGGCCAGATTCACCAGTCGCGGGGTAATGCGCGCCGCGAAGGTGTCCGCTACCGCATCCGCATCCATACCGGGGTGCATCAGCCCTGACACTGCCAGGATATTGCGCTGCTTATCCAACGCCCGCTGCGCCTGCTGGCGGGATTTCAGCCCCACGGCCGAGCCCGCCACCACGATGGAGCAGACCAGACAAAGCACCAGCACCACCAGCAGCGTTTTGCCGATGCTATCGTTACTTTTCTTCTCAGCCACGCGACTTCCTCCGCTTAATATTGGCCTGCACCACCAGATAATCGAACAGCGGTGCGAAGAGGTTGGCGAAGAGGATCGCCAGCATCATCCCTTCCGGATAAGCCGGGTTCACCACGCGGATCAGCACGCACATCACGCCGATCAGCACGCCGTAACTCCATTTCCCTTTATCGGTAAACGAGGCGGATACCGGGTCCGTCGCCATAAACATCATCCCGAAGGCGAAACCGCCGAGCACCAGATGCCAGTACCATGGCATAGCGAACATCGGGTTGGTGTCGGAGCCGATAACGTTAAACAGGGTGGCGGTGGCGATCATGCCGATCATTACCCCGGCGACGATGCGCCAGGACGCGACGCGGCCAAAGAGGATGATCGCCCCGCCGATGAAGATCATCAGCGTTGACACTTCGCCAATTGAGCCGGGAATATTGCCGAGGAAGGCATCCATCCAGCTCACCGGCACGCCAGTCGCCACGTTCACCAGCGCTTCACCGCCGCCGCTGGCCCACTGGGAGAGCGGCGTGGCGCCGGAGAAACCGTCCGCCGCGGTCCATACGAGGTCGCCGGAAATCTGCGCCGGATAGGCGAAGAACAGGAACGCGCGCCCCGCCAGCGCCGGGTTGAGGAAGTTGCGCCCGGTGCCGCCAAAAATCTCTTTGGCGATCACCACGCCGAAGGAGATCCCCAGCGCCGCCTGCCACAGCGGCAGCGTGGGCGGCACAATCAGCGCGAAGAGAATAGAGGTAACGAAAAAACCTTCGTTAATCTCATGCTTGCGCACAATCGCGAACAGCACTTCCCAGAAGCCACCGACGATAAAAACGGTAATATAGATCGGCAGGAAGAAGACCGCGCCCAGGGTCATCATGCTCAGCCAGCCAGCGTCGGCACTGAAGCTCACCCCTAACCACTGGGCGACGCTGTAGTGCCAGTTGTTGGCGATCGCCTGCTGCAGCTGTTCGGCGCCGTATAGCTTGTGCAGCGCCGGAATGGTCTGCAGCCCAACGTTGTACATGCCCCAGAACATCGCCGGGAATACGGCAAACCACACGAGGATCATCATCCGCTTCAGGTCGATGGCGTCGCGCACGTGCGCCGCGCCGCGGGTTACCTGGCCCGGCGTGTAGAAGATGGTCGCCGCCGCCTCATACAGCGGGTAATATTTTTCCAGCTTGCCGCCATGCGTGAAATGCGGCTCAAGTTTCTCAATCAGGTGCTTTAAGCCCATCTCTTATCCTTCCTGCTCAATCCGGGTTAACACGCTGCGCAGCGCCGGGCCATATTCATACTTTCCAGGGCAAACATAGGTGCACAGCGCCAGATCTTCTTCATCCAGCTCCAGACAGCCCAGCGCCTGAGCGCTGTCGGTGTCTCCGGCCAGCAGATCGCGCAGCAGTATGGTCGGCAGGATATCCAGAGGCATCACCCGCTCGTAGTTGCCGATCGGCACCATCGCCCGCTCGCCGCCGTTGGTATCGGTGGAAAAATGAAAGCGCTTGCGCTTGAAGAAATGGCCCAGCGTGGTGCGGGTAATCGAGAATTTCTCTTTGCCCGGCATCACCCAGCCGAAGAGCTCTTTTTCCCGCCCTTCTTTGACCACGCTCACCTGCAGATGGAAGCGCCCCAGGAAGGCGTGAGGGCCATGGGCGCGGGCGCCGCTAAGCACCGAGCCGGAAATGACCCTGTTTTCCCCCTCCTGCAGCTCACCTGCCAGCAGATCCTCCAGGCTGGCGCCGAGCGTCGTTTTGACCAGCCGCGGAGATGTTACCTGCGGGCCGCCGAGCGCAATTATCCGTTCGCAGTAGAGCTCCCCGTCGAGGAAAAGCTTACCAATGGCGATCGCGTCCTGATAATTGAGGTGCCAGACCTGCTTATTCAGGCTCACCGGCTCCAGAAAGTGAATATGCGTTCCCGGCAGCCCCGCCGGGTGCGGCCCACTGAACTGATTGAAACAAACCTGGCCGAGAGGATGACCGCCCAGCTTGCCGCCGCTGGGCTGGCAGACGTGCACTTTCCCGTCGGTCAAGCGCGTGAGCACGGTAAGACCGGCGTCGAAGGCGGCACGTTCGGCCAGAATAATCGGCTGCGGCTCCGCCGCCAGCGGATTGGTGTCCATGGCGTTAACAAAGATAGCGGCGGGCGTGCTCCCCGGGAGCGGCGTTTTGCTGAACGGTCGGGTACGCAGCGCCGTCCATTGGCCCGACGCCAGCAGCTGCTGCTGTACGGTGTCGCGCGGCAGTTCGGCCAGCGCGTCCGCTGCGTAACGGGTAAACGCCACCGCGTCATTGCCCTCGATATCAATCACCACCGACTGCAACACGCGCCGTTCGCCGCGGTGAATCGCGCTGACGATCCCGCTCGCCGGGGCGGTAAAGCAGACGCCAGGGATCTTTTTATCTTCGAACAGGATCTGACCTTTTTTGACCCGATCGCCTTCTTTAACCGCCATCGCGGGGCGCATGCCAACGTACTCTTCGCCGAGTAGCGCGACGCGCTTCACCGCTGGCGCGGGAGAAATCTGCTGTAATGGCATGCCAGCTATGGGCAAATCCAGCCCTTTCGTGATTTTAATCATATCGTTAGCAGGTATCCGTAACCTCAACCCCGACGCAGGTCAGGGCCAGCTTATTGACAGAATGGCAGAGAAGAAAGGGCGAAACGGCGCCAGTAGCGCTCAGGACGGAAGAGAAGCATCCTTTCTTACTCTGATGATGAACCGGCGCAAGTGTAACATTTCGTGAGCGGCGGCTGTAGCGCAAGGGGCGATAAGTGCTTCTAAAATGCGAGCTATTGCGCAAAGTTCTCACTGTGTTTTCGTCGCTGGCAGGGTATAAAGTGAGGCTGATTTGTAAACGCCGCCACGTCGCCCTTGCGAAAAAATGCCGTGATGCTAATGTGAGCGCTCTAAATCCAGAAAACTCTGATTTCGGGTCTCTCTTGCCGTCCTGGCAATGTGGCTATTTTGTTTTATCAAGGAACAAGCAGTATGCGCAAAATCGCATTATTTATTGCGATGCTTCTGTTGCCGTGCGTGTCATTTGCCGGGCTGCTCAGCAGCAACAGCCCGACGACGCCGGTTAGCAAAGAATATAAGCAGCAATTAATGGGTTCACCGGTTTACATTGAGATCTTTAAAGAAGAGCGCATGCTCGACCTTTACGTCAAAATGGGTGAAACCTACCAGCTCCTCGACAGCTACCGGATCTGCAACTACTCCGGTGGCCTCGGTCCGAAACAGCGCCAGGGCGATTTCAAGAGTCCGGAAGGGTTCTATAACGTCACCCGCAGCCAGCTCAAACCCGACAGCCGCTTCTATAAAGCGATTAACATCGGCTTCCCGAACGCCTACGATCGCGCCCATGGTTATGAAGGGAAATACCTGATGATCCACGGCGACTGCGTCTCAGTCGGCTGCTACGCCATGACCGACAGCGGTATCGATGAGATCTTCCAGTTCGTGACCGGCGCCTTAGTCTTCGGCCAGCCAAGCGTGCAGGTGAGTATCTATCCGTTCCGCATGACCAACGCCAACATGGAACGCCACAAATACTCCTACTACGCGGATTTCTGGAAACAGCTCAAGCCAGGCTATGACTATTTCCAGCAGACCCACAAACCGCCGGTCGTATCAGTGACCGACGGCCGCTATGTGGTGAGCAAGCCGCTCAGCCACGAGGTTGTCCAGCCGCAGCTGGCCTCAAACTACACGCTCCCCGAGACAAAATAACGCCCACTCACCTGGCATGATCTTATGCCAGGTTTCATTGGCCGTCAGCGGCTGCGTGGCGATAACCGTGACCACATCGTTGGGTGTGGTCTCGCGTTGAAAGTCGATCTCCACATCCTGGTCCAGCAGTTTTGCCACGCCGAACGGCGCTCGCCGGGTGATCCAGTGCAGATTGGTCGAGCAGAACGCCATTACGTAGCGCCCGTCCGACAGCAGCATGTTGAACACCCCTTTCTCACGTAGTTCACCCGCGAGGGTGGCGATATACTTGAAAACGCCCAGCATATTGCCCGGCGTGCGCGGATAGCGCTCGGTTAAACGGTGCAGCAGCCAGCAAAACGCTTTTTCACTGTCGGTTTCACCTACCGGATGAAAATTACCGGTTTTCAGCGACTTATAGCCTTTTAGCTGCCCATTGTGCGCATAGGTCCAGTTGCGCCCCCACAGTTCGCGGGTGAAGGGATGGGTGTTCTCCAGGGCCACCCTCCCGCGGTTGGCCTGACGAATATGGGCGACGACGGAACAGGACTTAATGGGGTAATCCTGAACCAGTTTCGCGATCGGCGACTGAAAGCTCGGCTGGGGATCCTTGAATGTGCGACAGCCTTTACCTTCATAGAAGGTGATGCCCCAGCCGTCTTTATGCGGCCCCGTCCCGCCGCCGCGCTGCACCAGCCCGGTAAAGCTAAAACAGATATCGGTTGGCACATTGGCGCTCATCCCGAGCAGTTCGCACATAGATCACCTCACCCTCACAAATCACGACGGCGCCGGAGCGAGGCCACCGTCAACAGTACACACTCACCTGCCTGTTAGCCTTTCGCCATCTCTTTTTCGATCAGCATAATCAGAATGTGGATCACTTTGATATGGATCTCCTGGATGCGGTCGGCGTAGCCAAAGTGCGGCACGCGAATTTCCACATCAGCACTACCGGCCATTTTACCGCCGTCTTTACCGGTCAGGGTGATCACTTTCATCCCCTGCGCCCGCGCGGCCTCAATGGCCTTAATCACGTTGCCGGAGTTGCCAGACGTGGAGATACCGAGCAGCACATCGCCTGCGCGGCCAACGGATTCAACGTAGCGGGAGAACACATACTCATAGCCAAAATCATTGCTCACGCAGGAGAGGTGGCTGACGTCGGAGATCGCGATGGCCGGGTAACCCGGGCGGTTTTCGCGATAACGTCCGGTCAGCTCTTCCGCAAAATGCATCGCATCGCAATGGGAACCGCCGTTACCGCAGGACAGCACTTTCCCACCCGCCTTAAAGCTATCCGCCAGCAGGACAGCGGCACGCTGGATAGCATGGATATTAGCTTCGTCCTGCAGAAAGTTAGCCAGAGTTTCCGCGGCTTCGTTCAGTTCGTTACGAATAAGATCCTGGTACATGAGGATAATCCTTCAGTATGAGTGGAATAACCCCGGCAGTGTACCGGATAGCCGTCGAAGCGAGAAGCAGCAGGCAGCGTTATCCCTCGCTCTTTTGATTTTATGTGCCGCTTTTGCATACAACAATGTGAGCAAGGTTGTAATTATTTTGTAAACACATTGCTAAATAAAAACGCATGCACTACAACCAATACATCACAAGTGGTCAGACCTCCTACAAGCTCAGGGAGCATTTCTCTATGATGATTTTGAGTATTGTTGCAACCGTCGTTTTACTCGGCGCGCTCTTCTATCACCGGGTCAGCCTGCTGCTCAGCAGCGTGATTTTGCTCGCCTGGACCGCGGCGCTCGGCGCGGCCGGAGTGTGGAATATCTGGCTGCTGCTGCCGCTGGCGATCATACTGTTGCCGTTTAACTTTGCGCCTATGCGTAAATCCATGATTTCCGCACCGGCGTTTCGCACATTCCGCAAGGTGATGCCGCCGATGTCGCGCACGGAAAAAGAAGCCATCGACGCCGGCACCACCTGGTGGGAAGGCGATCTGTTTCGCGGCAATCCTGACTGGCAAAAGTTACATAACTATCCGCAGCCGCGGCTGACCGCCGAAGAGCAAGCTTTCCTCGACGGCCCAGTTGAAGAAGCCTGCCGGATGGCTAACGACTTCGCCATCACTCACGAAATGGCCGATCTGCCGCCGGAGCTGTGGGCCTATCTGAAAGAGCACCGCTTCTTCGCGATGATCATTAAGAAAGAGTATGGCGGACTTGAGTTCTCCGCTTACGCTCAGGCACGAGTACTGCAGAAACTCTCTGGCGTCTCCGGCATCCTGGCGATCACCGTCGGCGTCCCGAACTCGCTGGGCCCGGGCGAACTGCTGCAGCATTACGGTACCGAAGAACAGAAGAATCATTATCTGCCGCGTCTGGCACGCGGCCTGGAAATCCCTTGCTTCGCTCTCACCAGCCCGGAAGCGGGCTCTGACGCCGGCGCCATCCCGGATACCGGCGTGGTGTGCATGGGCGACTGGCAGGGTCAACAGGTGCTGGGGATGCGCCTGACCTGGAACAAACGTTATATCACGCTGGCGCCTATCGCCACCGTGCTGGGGCTGGCTTTCAAACTCTCTGACCCGGATCGTTTGCTGGGCGGAGAAGAAGAGCTGGGTATCACCTGCGCGCTGATCCCCACCTCCACCCCGGGCGTGGAAATCGGCCGTCGCCACTTCCCGCTGAATGTGCCGTTCCAGAACGGTCCAACCCGCGGCAAAGATATCTTCGTGCCTATCGATTACATCATCGGCGGCCCAAGCATGGCCGGTCAGGGCTGGCGCATGTTGGTTGAATGTCTATCGGTCGGCCGCGGTATTACTCTGCCGTCCAACGCCACCGGTGGTCTGAAATCCGTTGCCATGGCGACTGGCGCTTACGCCCATATTCGCCGCCAGTTCAAAATCTCCATCGGCAAAATGGAAGGGATTGAAGAGGCGCTGGCGCGTATCGCCGGTAACGCCTATGTGATGGACGCTGCGGCGTCGCTGATCACCTACGGCATCATGCTCGGCGAGAAACCTGCAGTGCTGTCCGCTATCGTGAAATATCACTGCACCCACCGCGGCCAGCGCTCCATTATCGACGCGATGGATATTACCGGCGGGAAAGGCATTATGCTGGGCGAAGGCAACTTCCTCGCCCGGGCATATCAGGGCGCGCCTATCGCCATCACCGTGGAAGGCGCAAACATTTTGACCCGCAGCATGATGATCTTCGGTCAGGGGGCGATTCGCTGCCATCCGTACGTACTGGAGGAGATGGCCGCCGCGCAGAATAATGACCTGAACGCCTATGACAAGCTGCTGTTCAAACACATCGGCCATGTCGGCAGTAATAAAGTGCGGAGTTTCTGGCTGGGCCTGACCGGCGGGCGCACCAGCAGCGCGCCGACCCGTGACGCCACCCGTCGCTACTATCAGCAAATGAATCGTCTGAGCGCCAACCTGGCACTGCTGTCAGACGTCTCAATGGCGGTGCTCGGCGGCAGCCTCAAGCGACGCGAACGTATCTCCGCCCGTCTGGGGGATGTGTTAAGCCAGCTGTACCTGGCCTCGGCGGTGCTGAAACGCTATGACGATGAAGGACGCAATGAAGCCGATCTGCCGCTGGTTCACTGGGGGGTACAGGACGCGCTGCACCAGGCCGAGCAAGCCATTGACGATCTGTTGGACAATTTCCCGAACCGTCTGGTGGCAGGCGTAATGCGCCTGGTCATCTTCCCGACCGGCCGTCATCATCATGCGCCGTCGGATAGGCTGGACCACCAGGTCGCCAAAATTCTGCAGGTGCCCAGCGCCACGCGCTCCCGCATCGGCCGCGGTCAGTATCTGACGCCGAGCGAGCATAACCCGGTAGGCCTGCTGGAAGAGGCCCTGCTGGAAGTGATGGCGGCCGATCCTATCCACCAGCGGATCTGCAAAGAGTTGGGTAAAAATCTGCCGTTCACCCGTCTGGATGAGCTGGCCCACAACGCGCTGGCCAAAGGATTAATCAGTCAGGATGAGGCCGCCATTCTTACCCGTGCAGAGCATAGCCGTCTGCGCAGCATTAACGTCGACGACTTTGCGCCAGAGGAGCTGGCGACAAAGCCGGTAAAGCTGCCGGAAAAAGTTCGTAAAGTTGAAGCTGCATAATAAAACCACTACCACATCACGCGCCGGGCGGGGAACTTTCCCCGCCTTTTTTTCGCCCTCTCCTCCCCTTTCGTTTCCATCAGTAGCATTTTTTTAACAAAATATTCCGCGGACCGCCGCGCGGCTGATATGGTGTTACAGTTAACCTAACCCCCTCATGAGAATGGAGTTGACCATTGTGCCTGGCCTGAAAATTTCGCTGTTGCAACAACCGCTGGTCTGGATGGACGGCCCTGCCAACCTGCGCCATTTTGATCGCCAACTGGAAGGAATCACCGGGCGCGATGTGATTGTCTTACCAGAGATGTTTACCACCGGCTTTGCCATGGAAGCGGCAAAACAGTCTTTACCCGAGGCCGACGTGGTGGAGTGGATGCATGCCCGGGCCGCGCAATCCCAGGCGCTGATTGCCGGCAGCGCTGCGCTGCAAACTGAACACGGCGCTGTTAACCGCTTCCTGCTGGTCGAGCCTGACGGTACGGTGCACCATTATGATAAACGGCACCTGTTCCGTATGGCCGATGAACATCATCACTATGAGGCCGGAAACCAGCGCGTGGTCTTTGAATGGCGTGGATGGCGGATCCTGCCGCTGGTCTGTTACGACCTGCGCTTTCCGGTATGGTCGCGTAATCAGAACGACTATGATTTGGCGCTGTATGTCGCCAACTGGCCGGCGCCGCGCTCGCTGCACTGGCAGTCGCTGCTGATCGCCCGCGCGATTGAAAACCAGGCCTATGTCGCCGGCTGTAACCGGGTTGGCACTGACGGCAACGGCCATCATTACCGCGGCGATAGTCGGATTATCAATCCCCAGGGGGAGATTATCGCCACCGCCGATCCGCATCAGGCCACTCGTCTTGATGCCGAGCTGTCGCTGAGCGCCCTTCAGGAATATCGTGAAAAATTCCCCGCCTGGCGCGATGCCGATCCTTTCACTATCGGCTAATCACCCTTCGGGAGCCGCTGCGCTCCCTTTTTATTCCACCACGATCCGCACAGCACAGTAGACCAATAACGCTGCCAGCATCCAGTTCAGTTGCCGCCCGTACAGCAAAAACAGGCGCTGAAACAGATGCCCCGCCAGCGCCCAGCACAGATTTCCCAGCGCGCCAATCGCCGCCAGCAGCAGACTCACGCTGATAAGCCAAACAGGCTCGCGAGTAACGGGCAGAACAAAGGTAGAAAGCGCGGTGATGCCATACAGAATAATTTTAACGTTGACGAACTGTAGCCCCAGACTCGCCCAAAAGCCTACCGGTTCTACACTCGGCGTCCCTGTCGCCGGTTTGCTTTTGGCAATCTGCCAGGCCAGCCACAGGATGTACGCCGCGCCAATCCATCCCAATACCAGGGTAAAGCGTGAGTCGAGTTCAACCAGCGAAAAGGTTAAAGCCGCGCAAATCAACATAGTGATAATAAACCCGACGCTCATCCCGGCCAGCACCCGCAGGCTGCGGCGTAGACCATGGGAGGTGACGCTGCTCAGCGCCAGGATATTGTTGGGCCCGGGTGTCAGGGCGGTGATCAAAGTGTAAGTTAAAAAGGCGCTAATCAGGGTAGGTGTCACGGGTTTTCTCCTCTTGTCTGGCAGACACTACCCGAAGCTGATAATTTAAAAAAATGAATATTTTTTCATTCTCGCTTCGATAATATCGATACAAAGAGGAAATATGGATCTGCGACGCTTCATCACCTTCAAAACTGTTGTCGAAGAAGGTTCCTTTCTGTGCGCGGCGCAGAAACTATGCTGCACTCAGTCCACCGTGACTTTTCATATCCAGCAGCTGGAGCAGGAGCTTGCCATTCCGCTGTTTGAGAAAATCGGCCGGCGGATGTGTCTCACCGCCGCCGGTAAGAAGGTCCTGCCGCATGTCTACGACCTGACTAAAGTGATGGCCTCGATTCGTCAGGCGGCACGCCAGGACGATGAGCCCGGCGGCGAACTTCGCGTCGCCACTGGCGAAACGCTGCTGGCGTATAAAATGCCGCGGGTGCTGCAGCGTTTTAAGCAACGCGCTCCGAAAGTGCGCCTGTCGCTGCAGTCGCTCAACTGCTACAGCATCCGCGATGCGTTGCTTGCCGACGAGGTCGATTTGGGGGTGTTTTACCGGGTGGGTAACGATGACGCGCTCACGATAATGGAGCTTGGCCAGCAGTCGCTGACGCTGGTCGCATCGGTCGAGCAGGCGCCGGTAGACTTCATGCGCCCGCGGCAGCATATCCCGCTGAGCTTTATCATCAACGAACCCCAGTGCGTGTTCCGGCAGATTTTTGAAAGCACCCTGCGCCAGCGCGAAATTACTCTGGAGAACACCATTGAGCTGTGGAGTATTGAGAGTATCAAGCAGTGCGTGGCGGGAAATCTGGGAGTGAGTTTTCTGCCACGCTTTGCGGTGGAGGACGAGCTCAAGCGCGGGACGCTGGTTGAGCTGCCATTCAGCGAGACGCCATTGACGATCCATGCGCTCTGCGCCCACCATGCCGGGAAGGCTATCAGTCCGGCGATGCGGGTATTTATGCAGTGCATGCAGGAGGAACAAGAGGCGCGCTGAAATTCGGCGACGAAAACGACGAAAGCCTGAATCATTGCTGACTCAGGCTTTCTGAATAGTGGCGGAACGGACGGGACTCGAACCCGCGACCCCCTGCGTGACAGGCAGGTATTCTAACCGACTGAACTACCGCTCCGCGTTGTTGTTCCGTTGGGAACGAGGCGAATATTACGGATTCCCCTCTACCCCGTCAACGCTTTTTCTACCATTTTGAATCGTTTGCTGCAAAAATCACCCAACCGCCTATTTTTAATTCATTTTAGTGGCTATCAGGCACGCCACAGGCAGCTTCCGCCTTTCTTTTGTACCAGGTCGAGGCGGGATTCATGGTTCGCCAGTTCTTCATCTGAGGCATAAACCACGCGTAACTGACTGCCGGCGCGGACGACGCGCTGAATTCCCATCTCTCCCGCCTGCTGCTGGCTTTCGCCTTCCATAGAGAACGCCATCGAAGTCTGGCCGCCGGTCATCATCAAATAGACATCGGCAAGGATCTGGGCATCGAGCAACGCCCCGTGCAGCGTACGCTTGCTGTTGTCTATTTCGTAACGCGAACATAGCGCATCGAGGCTGTTGCGCTTGCCTGGAAACATTTTCCGCGCCAGCGCCAAACTGTCGGTGATTTTACAAAAGGTCTCGGTTTTTCCGATGCCGCGGTTTAGCTTACTGAATTCATAATCCATAAAGCCGATATCGAACGAGGCGTTATGGATCACCAGCTCCGCGCCGCGGATGTAATCCATAAACTCATCAGCCACCTCGGCAAAGGTAGGTTTATCCAGCAGGAACTCATCGGCGATCCCGTGTACGCCGAATGCTTCAGGATCCACCAGCCGATCGGGCTTCAGGTAGACGTGAAAATTGTTACCGGTCAGGCGGCGGTTGATCACCTCCACGGCGCCGATCTCAATGATCTTGTGTCCTTCGTAGTGTGCCCCGATCTGGTTCATACCGGTGGTTTCGGTATCGAGAACAATCTGGCGCGTAATTGCAGTGCTCATAGCGGTCATTTATGTCAGACTTATCGTTTACAAATCGATTTCAATTACAGGAAGTCTACCAGAGATGCTCAAACAGGTAGAAATTTTCACCGACGGCTCTTGCCTGGGTAATCCAGGACCTGGCGGCTACGGCGCCATCATGCGCTACCGCCAGCACGAAAAAACCTTCAGCGCTGGCTACCGTCTGACCACCAATAACCGCATGGAACTGATGGCGGCAATTGTTGCCCTGGAAGCGTTAAAAGAGCATTGCGAAGTGGTGCTCAGCACTGACAGCCAGTATGTTCGTCAGGGGATCACCCAGTGGATCCACAACTGGAAAAAGCGCGGCTGGAAAACGGCAGAGAAAAAGCCGGTGAAAAATGTCGACCTCTGGCAGCGGCTGGACGCCGCGCTTGGCCAGCATAAAATTAAATGGGAATGGGTAAAGGGCCACGCCGGCCATCCTGAAAATGAACGCTGCGACGAGTTGGCGCGCGCGGCGGCCTCCCACCCCACACTGGACGATGTCGGCTACCTGCCTGAGAGTTAATTCTGCCCTTTGCGCCACTGCCGGGTGGCGCCCACCGCCGGCCGCAGCTGAGTTTTCGCTTTGCCGGATTTCATCGGATTGAGCGTCAGCGGAATGGTCCGTTTGCGGGCGACAATCAATTGCAAACAGCCCAGCGCCGGCAGATGGGTGCTCAACAATTTGCCGCCATGGCGCGACCAGGGCAAAACCTGGTAACGTCCATAGTGCAGCACTTCAAAGTTGAGCAGCGCCAGCCAGTCCAGCTGGCGCATCAGCGTAAACATACGGCTATTATAAGGCGTTCCTTTGCGCAGGACCGGCACCAGCTTACGCAACCCCATCAGGCTGACCGGATTAAACCCGGTCAGGATCATCCAGCCATCATCGATCAGTACACGATCGGCTTCCCGCAGCAGACGATGCGGATCGCTACACCACGGCAGGGTGTGCGCCAGCAGGCAGGCGTCAACGGACTTTTCGGCAAAGGGTAAATGCAGCGGGTCAGCCCGGACCTGCATTGGATTTCCCGCCAGCGAGACATTCACCTGGTGCGAGATGGCGCAAGCTTCGGTATTGATTTCCGCGCTCAGATTGCCAATCTTAAGCAGATGAAAGCCATATAATTTAGCCAGCCACGGTTTCATCTGCTGCTCCAGCGTTTCGCGATAGTATTCGCCCCACGGCATACTGGACCAATGCTCAGGCGCTGTCACTGTGTGAGGTATCCTTGCCGGCTTCATTGCCACCTTCCGCTACGCTTTAGAGGTAATTTATGAATCTTATCAGTATTCCCGCGTTTCAGGACAACTACATCTGGGTTCTCAGTGAGAATAACGGCCGCTGCATCATCGTAGATCCAGGCGAAGCCGCGCCGGTTCTGGCAGCCATCGAGGAAAACCAGTGGCAGCCCGAGGCTATTTTATTGACCCATCATCATCAGGATCACGTCGGCGGCGTAAAACAATTACGTGAAAAATTCCCTTCTATAGTGGTTTACGGGCCGGCGGAAACCCAGGATAAAGGCGTCACTCAGGTGGTAGGCGATGGCGATCGGCTGTCAATTCTCGGGCACGATTTTTCCATTTTCTCTACGCCAGGTCACACATTAGGACATATCTGTTACTACAGCGAACCTTATCTGTTCTGTGGCGATACGATGTTTTCCGGCGGCTGCGGAAGGCTGTTCGAAGGTACAGCAGAGCAGATGTATCAATCATTTATGAAAATTAATGCCCTTCCTGAAGAAACCCTCATATGTTGCGCACATGAATATACGTTAGCGAATATGAAGTTTGCATTGAGTATCCTGCCAGATGATAGGGACATAAACGATTACTATCATAAAGTTAATGAGTTACGTGCAAAAAAACAAAAAACACTACCCGTAACTCTGAAAAATGAGCGGCGTATAAATTTATTTTTACGCGTAAATGATATTGATTTAATTGACAAAATTAACAAAGAAACAAATTTGCAACACTCTGTGGCGCGATTTGCATGGTTAAGGTCAAAGAAAGATGACTTCTGATATTTAATTCTTGTCATCGGCCAACTTCGCCGTTATCCTTGGTCGTCTTTTAAGCAACTATTGACACACACATGAAGGCACGAGCGATATTACTCGCCTCTGTCCTGCTGGTGGGGTGCCAGGCGTCTAAGCACGATGGCACCGTCGAACAGCGAGCACAGAGCCTTTCTGCGGCTGGTCAAGGGGAAGCAGGCAAGTTCACAAGTCAAGCGCGCTGGTTAGATGATGGAACCTTCTACGCGCAAGACCAGGATCTGTGGACTTCCATAGGCGACGAGCTAAAGATGGGAATACCGGATAATCCCCGGATTCGCGAACAGAAACAGAAGTACTTAAGAAATAAGAGCTATCTCCACGATGTAACTTTACGGGCAGAGCCGTATATGTACTGGATAGCCGGGCAGGTTAAGAAACGTAACATGCCAATGGAACTGGTATTACTACCCATAGTGGAGAGCGCTTTTGACCCACACGCGACGTCTGGCGCCAATGCCGCAGGCATTTGGCAGATCATTCCGAGCACAGGGCGCAATTATGGTTTAAAACAGACCCGCAGTTACGATGCGCGTCGTGATGTCGTCGCGTCTACTACCGCGGCGCTGGACATGATGCAACGTCTGAACAAAATGTTCGACGGCGACTGGTTGTTAACGGTCGCAGCCTATAACAGCGGCGAAGGCCGGGTCATGAAGGCAGTAAAAGCGAACCGTTCGCGTGGCAAACCCACCGATTTCTGGTCGCTGTCTCTGCCGCATGAAACGAAAATCTACGTCCCGAAAATGCTGGCATTGAGCGACATTCTCAAAAACAGCAAACGTTACGGCGTAAAGCTGCCTACGGCTGATGAAAGCCGTGCGCTGGCGCGCGTTCGCCTCGACAGTCCGGTTGATATTTCTCAGCTCGCGGACATGGCCGGTATGCCGGTCAGCAAGCTGAAGACGTTCAATGCGGGCGTAAAAGGGTCAACGCTGGGCGCGAGCGGGCCAAAGTACGTCATGGTGCCGCAGAAGCACGCCGCACAGCTGCGTGAATCGCTGGCCTCTGGCGACATTGCCGCCGTGCAGCCGACGCAGCTCGCGGACAATACGCCGCTGACCAGCCGTAGCTATAAGGTGCGTTCCGGCGACACCATTTCCGGGATAGCTTCCCGTCTTGGTGTGACGACCCGCGATCTGCAGCAGTGGAATAACCTGCGCGGCTCTGGATTAAAGGTTGGGCAGAATCTGGTTATTGGCGCAGGCAGCAGCGCCCAGCGTCTGGCGAACAACAGCGATAGCATCACCTATCGCGTTCGTAAAGGCGATTCGCTGTCGAGCATCGCCAAACGTCACGGCGTTAATATTCGCGACGTGATGCGCTGGAACAGCGATACCGACAACCTGCGCCCAGGCGATCAGCTAACGTTGTTTGTGAAAAACAGCGATCGACCAGAGTCCTGATACCTCTGGTTCGACAAAAAGGCACCGACTTCCCCGGTGCCTTTTTTATTGCCTAAATTAAACCGCTTTATGCGCTTCGAACAGAATGGTATCGCTGGTAAACGATCCGTCCTCCTGTAACTCGAAGTACGCTTTGACCTCCGCCGAAGCGCTCTGCTGATATAAGCGAATCGC
This sequence comes from Klebsiella sp. KPN54798, assembly GCF_021184225.1. Lineage (NCBI taxonomy): Bacteria > Pseudomonadati > Pseudomonadota > Gammaproteobacteria > Enterobacterales > Enterobacteriaceae > Klebsiella > Klebsiella sp. KPN54798. The sequence continues at coordinate 4,336,278 of NZ_CP089234.1, forward strand.
CTCCACCAGCGGCTCAGGAGTACGCATCCGCGCCACCCATGAACTGAACTCCAGCGGCAGGCGATCGGTCAACAACTGGTTAACCACCAGCCCCGCTTCAGTCGCCAGCGTCAACCACTCGCCGCTGGAATAATTACGCACATGCGAGGTGTCGCGCAGGGCTTCCACCGTCTGCAGCCAGACATCACGTACCGGATGACCCGGCGACATCACGTCCATCACGATAATCACCCCGCCCGGCTTGAGAACACGTTTCACCTCACGCAGCGCCTGGCCAACGTCATGCCAGTGGTGAGCGGAGTAGCGGCTAATCACCACATCAAAGCTGACATCAGCGAACGGCAGCGTTTCGGCGTACCCCTGCTGGGTCACGATATTGCTAAAACCTTTCTCCTTTGCCGCGGCGGCAACGACCTCCAGCATCTGGCTCGATAAATCATAGGCGGTCACCTCGGCAACCTGTCCCGCCGCGGTAAAGCTGGCGTGCCCTGCCCCGCAGCCCATATCCAGCACTTTCGCCTGAGGAAAATCAGCCAGCCGTTCCGCCAGCCGCTGCAGATCGCGACCAGAGGCGTGTACGGCGCTGGTCAGATAGGCGCTGGCCTGGGAGCCGAACTGCTTTTCGACGTTGTCATGGTGAGAGCGTGTTGTCATGTTGTCTTGTCCTTACGGTTTTTTTTGAGTAATAAAAGGCAGCACCATGCATGCGCAGGCCTGCCCCATGGCAGGCCTGACCAACCTTAAATTAATCAGGCTTGCCGGGACTGAATTCGACTAGTAGCGGGTTGTGGTCGGAGGCGCGGGTCACCAGCACGGAAGCATCGTGCACGCTTAACCCACGGTAGAACACAAAATCGAGGGGACGACCAAACGCGCGGCGGCGCTGATCGTCTGAGAAACGAACTTCGCGTAACGACATCTCACGCGCAAAGCGGTACAGCGCATTCATCCGCGGCCGGCTCCAGGCATTGAAGTCGCCGGCCATGATCACCGGCCCGCTGTGATGGGCGATCTGATCGCCAATTGGCAGCAGCTGTTTGCTGTAGACGTCGACGCCAAGGCTAAAGTTGACGGCATGGATATTGACTACCATCAACAACCGCGCATTCGGCAGCGGATAAACGGTCACTAACGCCGATTTCGGCAATCGCAAAATAGGCTCGCGCTCGCGCAGCGGACAGCAATAGATGGGGTGCGCGGAGGCCAGCGTCATTACGCCGGAAGGATGCTGCGGCAATACCAGCGCCGGCACCTGATCGGCGGCCAGATAGTTTGAAGTCGCGAACCGGACCAGTTCTGGGGTGGTTTGCGCCTCCTGCAACAGGACCAAATGCGCATCTTTGCCGAAATTTTTGAGGACCGACTGCCACTCTGCGCGCTGCTGCTTGAAGATATTCCATACCAGCACGCGGATCTTCTCATCGCTGCTTAACGGCGTGCCGGCGGGATAAACCGGACTCACGCCCGCAAACGCCCCCGGAGGCAATATTCTCTCCGCAGGTTGTCCGGCGACATAGCGCATGGCGTAGGTGTTCTTTCGCAATTTGGGCATTAATCCTCGATAACAGAAACCAGCCCGACGACGACTGGTTATTCTGTTATAGGGATTTTCCCATACACTTTCAATGCAAATTGCGAGAAACCCTTAGCCTTCGGGAGAAAGCGCTGCCGAACGGCGTGGCAATTTATCTAAACGTCCGCTCAGGACCACCAACAGCAAAGCGACCAGCACAATCATCGCGCCAATCCACGGCGTCTGCGCCAAACCGTACCGCTCGACCGTCTGTCCACCGACGATCGACCCCAGCGCGATGCCGACGTTAAAGGCGGCAATATTCAGGCCGGAAGCGATGTCGACAGCCCCCGGGGTATACTGCTCTGCTTTTTGCACCACATAGACCTGCAGACCCGGCACGTTGCCGAAGGCGAAAACGCCCATCACCAGCACTGTCGCCAGCGCTGCATAGTGAACGCTGGCGGTCAGCTGGAAGACCAGCAGCAGTAGCACCAGCGCGGCGAAGATAAACTTCAGCGCGGAGACGGCGCCATGCTTATCGGCCAGTTTGCCGCCCCACACGTTACCTATAGCCACCGAGACACCATAGCCCAGCAGGATCCAGCTCACCGCTGACGGGCTGAAGCCGGCCAGCTCCTGCATCATCGGCGCCAGGAAGGTAAAAGCGGTAAACACGCCGCCATAGCCCAGCGCGGTAATGGCGTAGATCATCAGCAGGCGCGGATGGGTTAATACTTTCAGCTGATCGCGCAGGCTGGCGCTGGCGCGGCCCGGAATATTATTCGGCACCAGAATCAGACTGCTGATTAGCGCAATCACCCCGAGAATCGATACCGCGAGGAAGGTTTCCCGCCAGCCGAAATGCTGGCCAATAAAGGTGCCAAAGGGAACGCCGGTCACCAGCGCGACCGTCAGGCCACCGAACATAATGGCGATGGCCGAGGCTGCTTTCTCTTTTGCCACCAGGCTGGTGGCGATTGTCGAGCCGATAGAAAAGAACACGCCGTGCGCCAGACCAGTCAGCAGTCGCGCCAGGATCAGCGTTTCATAGCCAGGGGCCTGCCAGGCCAGTATGTTACCCGCCGTAAACAGCACCATCAGCGCCAGCAGCAGCTGTTTACGCGGCATACGCCCGGTCAACGCCGTCAGTACCGGGGCGCCGATCGCCACGCCCAGCGCGTAGATAGAGACCAGCAGTCCCGCCGAAGGCAGGGAGATAGAGAGTTGCTGAGCAATGGTCGGGACCAGGCCGACAATCACAAATTCAGTGGTGCCAATTGCGAAGGCACCGATGGTTAAGGCAAATAGCGCCAGTGGCATAATTTACTCCGTAGCATCAGGATTAAGATGACACGTAGTATGAAGGGTTGTATAAATAACAAAAACTATCAAAGTATCAATAGAATTTTGCTATAGGTGCAATAATGAGAGCCACATCAGAGGAGATCGCCATCTTTGTGGCGGTGGTGGAAAGCGGGAGTTTCAGCCGGGCGGCCGAGCAGCTCGGACAGGCCAACTCCGCCGTCAGCCGGGCGGTCAAAAAGCTGGAATCAAAGCTAGGCGTAAGCCTGCTCAATCGGACCACCCGCCAGCTCAGCCTGACAGAAGAAGGCGAGCGCTATTTTCGCCGGATGCAGGTGGTCTTGCAGGAAATGGCGGCGGCAGAGAACGATCTGCTGGAGACGCGCACGACGCCGCGGGGCCTGCTGCGGGTTGATGCCGCGACGCCGGTGATGCTGCATTTTCTCATGCCGCTGGTGAAGCCATTTCGCGAGCGCTACCCGGAAATGACGCTGTCGCTCGTCTCGTCTGAGACGTTTATCAATCTGATTGAACGGAAAGTGGATGTGGCCATTCGGGCCGGGACCTTAACGGATTCCAGCCTGCGCGCCCGACCGCTGTTTACCAGCTATCGTAAGATCGTCGCCTCGCCCGACTATGTCGCGCGCTACGGTATGCCGCAGCATCCATCCGATCTGAAACAGCATCACTGCCTCGGCTTCACCGAGCCGGTATCGCTGAATACCTGGCCGGTCTCCTGTTGCGATGGCCAGCTGTTAGAGATCGAAGCGGCGGTGTCATCCAATAGCGGCGAAACGCTCAAGCAGCTGTGCCTGACCGGCAACGGTATTGCCTGCCTGTCGGATTACATGGTGGATAAAGAGATTGCCAGCGGAGAGTTTGTCGAGCTACTGGCGGATAAGCGCTTACCGGTGGAAATGCCTTTCAGTGCCGTCTATTACAGCGACCGGGCGGTCAGCACTCACATCAGGGCATTTATTGATTTTCTGAGCGACCACGTAAAACAGCTCCCGAAGGAGCTGTCGTAATACCATCTCGGTCTGCAAGGCGAACGGCATACCGGTAGCGAGTGATTAATCCCACTGCGGCGCCAGACCTTCCGGGCTCACCAGCCGATCGTTGCAATCCAGCGCAGCGATCGCCTGTCGATCTTCATCATCCAACTGCAGATCCAGCGCCTTCAGGTTGCTGGCCAGGTTATCACGCTTCGTCGAGGACGGGATCACCGCGTACCCCTCGCCCATCGCCCATGCCAGGATAACCTGCGCCGGAGTCGCATTATGTTTCGCCGCGATACGGGCAATCACTTCATCTTTCAGCGCCTTACCATAAGCCAGCGTCATGTAAGAGGTGATGTGGATGCCGTGCTCACGTGCCCAGTCGACGACTTTACTGTTTTGCAGATACGGCGAGAGTTCAATCTGGTTGGTCGCAATGTTTTCAGCGCCAACGGCGGCAATCGCGCGCTCCATCAGTGGAATAGTGAAGTTGGAGATACCAATCTGACGGGTCAGACCCAGCTTCTTCGCTTCCATCAGGGCTGCCATAAACTCTTCAACGGCAACCGCATCGTTCGGTGACGGCCAGTGGATGAGCGTCAGGTCAACATAGTCCGTGCGCAGCTTCTGCAGACTTTCTTGCAGGCTGGCGATGAGTTTGTCTTTGCTCAGGTTCTCGATCCAGATTTTGGTAGTGATGAACAGCTCATCACGCGGCACGCCGCTTTCGGCGATAGCCTGACCCACCGCGGCTTCGTTGTCATAGATTTGCGCGGTGTCGATAGCACGATAGCCCAGCTCCAGCGCGGTTTTTACGGATGCGATAACAACATCATCTTTCAGACGGAAGGTGCCAAGACCAAATGCAGGGATTGCCATGATTTTCCTCGTTATTTCTTCATTTCGGTTAACGGATGAAATTATGGCTGATGGTGTGGAGGGGAAAAAGAGCGATTAATGCAGAGGATTTTTGCTGAATTAGCAATAATAGAGAACAGATCAAACAAAAAAGCCCTGAGCAAATGCTCAGGGCTCTTAATAAGTGGCGGAACGGACGGGACTCGAACCCGCGACCCCTGCGTGACAGGCAGGTATTCTAACCGACTGAACTACCGCTCCACCGAATTTCTTCGCTTTATTACCACCGGTTGTCACCCCGGCTTACTGCAATTTGATGCCTGGCAGTTCCCTACTCTCACATGGGGAGACCCCACACTACCATCGGCGCTACGGCGTTTCACTTCTGAGTTCGGCATGGGGTCAGGTGGGACCACCGCGCTAGTGCCGCCAGGCAAATTCTGTTTTATCAACACGTCTTACCAACGTATCGATTAATCTGTATCAGAGCTGAAAATTCTCTCAATCCGCCAAAACATCTTCGGCGTTGTAAGGTTAAGCCTCACGGTTCATTAGTACCGGTTAGCTCAACGCATCGCTGCGCTTACACACCCGGCCTATCAACGTCGTCGTCTTCAACGTTCCTTCAGGAGACTTAAAGTCTCAGGGAGAACTCATCTCGGGGCAAGTTTCGTGCTTAGATGCTTTCAGCACTTATCTCTTCCGCATTTAGCTACCGGGCAGTGCCATTGGCATGACAACCCGAACACCAGTGATGCGTCCACTCCGGTCCTCTCGTACTAGGAGCAGCCCCCTCAATTCTCCAGCGCCCACGGCAGATAGGGACCGAACTGTCTCACGACGTTCTAAACCCAGCTCGCGTACCACTTTAAATGGCGAACAGCCATACCCTTGGGACCTACTTCAGCCCCAGGATGTGATGAGCCGACATCGAGGTGCCAAACACCGCCGTCGATATGAACTCTTGGGCGGTATCAGCCTGTTATCCCCGGAGTACCTTTTATCCGTTGAGCGATGGCCCTTCCATTCAGAACCACCGGATCACTATGACCTGCTTTCGCACCTGCTCGCGCCGTCACGCTCGCAGTCAAGCTAGCTTATGCCATTGCACTAACCTCCTGATGTCCGACCAGGATTAGCTAACCTTCGTGCTCCTCCGTTACGCTTTGGGAGGAGACCGCCCCAGTCAAACTACCCACCAGACACTGTCCGCAACCCCGATAAGGGGCCAACGTTAGAACATCAAACATTAAAGGGTGGTATTTCAAGGTTGGCTCCACGCAGACTGGCGTCCACGCTTCAAAGCCTCCCACCTATCCTACACATCAAGGCTCAATGTTCAGTGTCAAGCTATAGTAAAGGTTCACGGGGTCTTTCCGTCTTGCCGCGGGTACACTGCATCTTCACAGCGAGTTCAATTTCACTGAGTCTCGGGTGGAGACAGCCTGGCCATCATTACGCCATTCGTGCAGGTCGGAACTTACCCGACAAGGAATTTCGCTACCTTAGGACCGTTATAGTTACGGCCGCCGTTTACCGGGGCTTCGATCAAGAGCTTCTCCTTACGGATAACCCCATCAATTAACCTTCCGGCACCGGGCAGGCGTCACACCGTATACGTCCACTTTCGTGTTTGCACAGTGCTGTGTTTTTAATAAACAGTTGCAGCCAGCTGGTATCTTCGACTGGTCTCAGCTCCATCCGCAGGGACTTCACCTACACACCAGCGTGCCTTCTCCCGAAGTTACGGCACCATTTTGCCTAGTTCCTTCACCCGAGTTCTCTCAAGCGCCTTGGTATTCTCTACCTGACCACCTGTGTCGGTTTGGGGTACGATTTGATGTTACCTGATGCTTAGAGGCTTTTCCTGGAAGCAGGGCATTTGTTACTTCAGCACCGTAGTGCCTCGTCATCACACCTCAGCCTTGATTATCCGGATTTGCCTGGATAACCAGCCTACATGCTTAAACCGGGACAACCGTCGCCCGGCTAACATAGCCTTCTCCGTCCCCCCTTCGCAGTAACACCAAGTACAGGAATATTAACCTGTTTCCCATCGACTACGCCTTTCGGCCTCGCCTTAGGGGTCGACTCACCCTGCCCGATTAACGTTGGACAGGAACCCTTGGTCTTCCGGCGAGCGGGCTTTTCACCCGCTTTATCGTTACTTATGTCAGCATTCGCACTTCTGATACCTCCAGCAACCCTCACAGGTCACCTTCGCAGGCTTACAGAACGCTCCCCTACCCAACAACACATAGTGTCGCTGCCGCAGCTTCGGTGCATGGTTTAGCCCCGTTACATCTTCCGCGCAGGCCGACTCGACCAGTGAGCTATTACGCTTTCTTTAAATGATGGCTGCTTCTAAGCCAACATCCTGGCTGTCTGTGCCTTCCCACATCGTTTCCCACTTAACCATGACTTTGGGACCTTAGCTGGCGGTCTGGGTTGTTTCCCTCTTCACGACGGACGTTAGCACCCGCCGTGTGTCTCCCGTGATAACATTCTTCGGTATTCGTAGTTTGCATCGGGTTGGTAAGTCGGGATGACCCCCTAGCCGAAACAGTGCTCTACCCCGAAGATGAATTCACGAGGCGCTACCTAAATAGCTTTCGGGGAGAACCAGCTATCTCCCGGTTTGATTGGCCTTTCACCCCCAGCCACAAGTCATCCGCTAATTTTTCAACATTAGTCGGTTCGGTCCTCCAGTTAGTGTTACCCAACCTTCAACCTGCCCATGGCTAGATCACCGGGTTTCGGGTCTATACCCTGCAACTTAACGCCCAGTTAAGACTCGGTTTCCCTGCGGCTCCCCTATACGGTTAACCTTGCTACAGAATATAAGTCGCTGACCCATTATACAAAAGGTACGCAGTCACACCCGAAGGTGCTCCCACTGCTTGTACGTACACGGTTTCAGGTTCTTTTTCACTCCCCTCGCCGGGGTTCTTTTCGCCTTTCCCTCACGGTACTGGTTCACTATCGGTCAGTCAGGAGTATTTAGCCTTGGAGGATGGTCCCCCATATTCAGACAGGATACCACGTGTCCCGCCCTACTCTTCGAGTTCACAGCCTGTGCATTTTGGTGTACGGGACTATCACCCTGTACCGTCGGACTTTCCAGACCGTTCCACTAACACACAAGCTGATTCAGACTCTGGGCTGCTCCCCGTTCGCTCGCCGCTACTGGGGGAATCTCGGTTGATTTCTTTTCCTCGGGGTACTTAGATGTTTCAGTTCCCCCGGTTCGCCTCGTTAACCTATGTATTCAGTTAACGATAGTGTGACGAATCACACTGGGTTTCCCCATTCGGACATCGCCGGTTATAACGGTTCATATCACCTTACCGACGCTTTTCGCAGATTAGCACGTCCTTCATCGCCTCTGACTGCCAGGGCATCCACCGTGTACGCTTAGTCGCTTAACCTCACAACCCGAAGATGTCTTCAGATTGCGAAAATTTGAGAGACTCGAACACACATTGACTGTGTGTCGTTTCAATTTTCAGCTTGATCCAGATTTTTAAAGAGCAAAACTTCGCAGTGCACCTTTTCAGGTTCACTCTGAAGTTTTCTTGTGTTCGCAGTAAAGATGGTGGAGCTATGCGGGATCGAACCGCAGACCTCCTGCGTGCAAAGCAGGCGCTCTCCCAGCTGAGCTATAGCCCCATCGTTTGCAACCTCTTCAAATTTGCTTCGCAAATTTGGTAGGCCTGAGTGGACTTGAACCACCGACCTCACCCTTATCAGGGGTGCGCTCTAACCACCTGAGCTACAAGCCTGTAGAGGTTTTTACTGCTGTTTTCATCAGACAATCTGTGTGAGCACTGCAAAGGCAGGTTCTTTAAGGTAAGGAGGTGATCCAACCGCAGGTTCCCCTACGGTTACCTTGTTACGACTTCACCCCAGTCATGAATCACAAAGTGGTAAGCGCCCTCCCGAAGGTTAAGCTACCTACTTCTTTTGCAACCCACTCCCATGGTGTGACGGGCGGTGTGTACAAGGCCCGGGAACGTATTCACCGTAGCATTCTGATCTACGATTACTAGCGATTCCGACTTCATGGAGTCGAGTTGCAGACTCCAATCCGGACTACGACATACTTTATGAGGTCCGCTTGCTCTCGCGAGGTCGCTTCTCTTTGTATATGCCATTGTAGCACGTGTGTAGCCCTGGTCGTAAGGGCCATGATGACTTGACGTCATCCCCACCTTCCTCCAGTTTATCACTGGCAGTCTCCTTTGAGTTCCCGGCCGGACCGCTGGCAACAAAGGATAAGGGTTGCGCTCGTTGCGGGACTTAACCCAACATTTCACAACACGAGCTGACGACAGCCATGCAGCACCTGTCTCACAGTTCCCGAAGGCACCAATCCATCTCTGGAAAGTTCTGTGGATGTCAAGACCAGGTAAGGTTCTTCGCGTTGCATCGAATTAAACCACATGCTCCACCGCTTGTGCGGGCCCCGTCAATTCATTTGAGTTTTAACCTTGCGGCCGTACTCCCCAGGCGGTCGATTTAACGCGTTAGCTCCGGAAGCCACGCCTCAAGGGCACAACCTCCAAATCGACATCGTTTACGGCGTGGACTACCAGGGTATCTAATCCTGTTTGCTCCCCACGCTTTCGCACCTGAGCGTCAGTCTTTGTCCAGGGGGCCGCCTTCGCCACCGGTATTCCTCCAGATCTCTACGCATTTCACCGCTACACCTGGAATTCTACCCCCTCTACAAGACTCTAGCCTGCCAGTTTCGAATGCAGTTCCCAGGTTGAGCCCGGGGATTTCACATCCGACTTGACAGACCGCCTGCGTGCGCTTTACGCCCAGTAATTCCGATTAACGCTTGCACCCTCCGTATTACCGCGGCTGCTGGCACGGAGTTAGCCGGTGCTTCTTCTGCGGGTAACGTCAATCGCCAAGGTTATTAACCTTAACGCCTTCCTCCCCGCTGAAAGTGCTTTACAACCCGAAGGCCTTCTTCACACACGCGGCATGGCTGCATCAGGCTTGCGCCCATTGTGCAATATTCCCCACTGCTGCCTCCCGTAGGAGTCTGGACCGTGTCTCAGTTCCAGTGTGGCTGGTCATCCTCTCAGACCAGCTAGGGATCGTCGCCTAGGTGAGCCGTTACCCCACCTACTAGCTAATCCCATCTGGGCACATCTGATGGCATGAGGCCCGAAGGTCCCCCACTTTGGTCTTGCGACGTTATGCGGTATTAGCTACCGTTTCCAGTAGTTATCCCCCTCCATCAGGCAGTTTCCCAGACATTACTCACCCGTCCGCCGCTCGTCACCCGAGAGCAAGCTCTCTGTGCTACCGCTCGACTTGCATGTGTTAGGCCTGCCGCCAGCGTTCAATCTGAGCCATGATCAAACTCTTCAATTTAAGTTTGATGCTCAAAGAATTAAACTTCGTAATGAATTACGTGTTCACTCTTGAGACTTGGTATTCATTTTTCGTCCGAGGACGTTAAGAATCCATGTCACTTTGAGTGCCCACACAGATTGTCTGATAAATTGTTAAAGAGCAGTTGCGACGCGCTTTAGCGCTCTGTCGCGAGGTGGCGTATATTACGCTTTCCTCTTTCAGAGTCAACCCGTTTTTCAGGATTTTTCTCTGCAACCGAACCGGCTGTTTGTGTGAAGTGATTCACATCTGCCGTGTCGATGGAGGCGCATTATAGGGAGCTCTCCGGGAATGACAAGCGGAAAAATACAATTTTATTTCAACCGCTCATCTTTTAAACGCAACGCTTATTTTTGCTGCTTTTTAATCGCCGCCGGCAGCTCTGCCAGGCTATTTAGCACCCAATCCGCCGCTTTTTCCGCTTCTTCAGTCAGGGGTTTACCGGTGCGCACCAGTACTTTAGTCCCGACATCCGCAGCCGCTGCCGCCTGCATATCTTCCAGTTTGTCCCCTACCATATAAGAAGCAGCCATATCGATATGCAGATAATCGCGGGCGGAAATCAGCATCCCCGGATGCGGTTTACGACAATCACAGGTCTGACGGTACTCCTCAACCGCACCCTGCGGGTGATGCGGGCAATAGTAGATACCGTCGAGGTCGACGCCGCGGTCTGCCAGAGACCAGTCCATCCATTCGGTCAGCGTTTCAAACTGGGCTTCGGTAAATTTACCGCGGGCAATACCGGACTGGTTAGTGACCAGCACCAGCGCGTAGCCCATCTCTTTTAGTTCGCGCATCGCGTCAATGACGCCATCGATAAATTCAAAATTGTCGATTTCGTGGACGTAGCCATGATCGACATTAATAGTGCCGTCACGGTCGAGAAAAATTGCGGGTACTGACTTTGCCACCGGTTTGCTCCTGAAAAAGACTAGTGCCGCTAGTATCGCATGTTTCCGCATGCAAGAAAGTGCTCATTATAAAGAGTCAGATTGATTTAGACGTCTGGATGCCTTAACATCCATTTCATTGCCAGGCATCGCCTGGATACGGCAGAAGAAAATGCCACGGCAAACGGCTAAACGATAATAAATAACTGATGATTAAACTTTCCAATATCACCAAAGTATTCCAGCAGGGGAATCGCAGCATTCAGGCGCTGAATAACGTCAGCCTGCATGTCCCTGCCGGACAGATTTACGGCGTCATCGGTGCCTCCGGCGCCGGTAAAAGTACGCTGATTCGCTGCGTGAACCTGCTGGAGCGCCCGACCGAGGGCAGCGTACAGGTTGACGGCCAGGAACTGACTGCCCTGTCGGAGAAAGAGCTAACCCGCGCTCGCCGTCAAATTGGCATGATTTTCCAGCATTTTAACCTGTTGGCCTCGCGGACCGTTTTCGGCAACGTGGCATTACCCCTGGAGCTGGATAACACGCCGCAGGCTGAAATCAAACGCCGTGTCACGGAGCTGCTGGATCTTGTCGGTCTGGGTGATAAGCACGACAGCTACCCGGCCAACCTCTCCGGCGGCCAGAAACAGCGCGTGGCGATTGCCCGCGCGCTGGCCAGCAATCCTAAAGTATTGCTGTGCGATGAAGCCACCAGCGCCCTGGATCCGGCCACTACCCGTTCCATTCTCGAACTGCTGAAAGACATTAACCGTCGCCTGGGACTGACCATCCTGTTGATCACCCATGAAATGGACGTGGTTAAACGTATCTGCGACTGCGTGGCGGTCATTAGTAATGGTCAACTGATCGAGCAGGACACCGTGAGCGAAGTCTTCTCCCATCCGAAGACGCCGCTGGCTCAGCAGTTTATTCAGTCCACTCTGCACCTCGATATTCCGGATGACTATCAGGCGCGCCTGAAACCTACCGCCACAGCGGATAGCGTACCGATGCTGCGCATGGAATTTACCGGCCACTCCGTCGATGCGCCGCTGCTCTCTGAAACCGCGCGTCGCTTCAACGTGAATAACAACATTATCAGCGCGCAGATGGATTATGCCGGCGGGGTGAAGTTCGGCATCATGCTCACCGAAATGCACGGTACACAGGAAGACACTCAGGCGGCCATCGCCTGGCTGCAGGAACATCATGTAAAAGTAGAGGTATTGGGTTATGTCTGAGGCAATGATGTGGCTGCTGTTGCGCGGCGTATGGGAAACGCTGGCAATGACTTTTGTCTCTGGCTTCTTCGGTTTTGTCCTCGGCCTGCCGGTGGGCGTGCTGCTGTACGTTACCCGTCCGGGGCAAATCGTCGCCAATGCCAAACTGTACCGCACGCTGTCGGCGCTGGTGAATATTTTCCGCTCCATCCCGTTCATTATCCTGCTGGTCTGGATGATTCCGTTTACCCGCGTGATCGTCGGTACCTCTATCGGCCTGCAGGCAGCGATTGTGCCATTAACAGTTGGCGCCGCGCCGTTTATCGCCCGCATGGTGGAGAACGCCCTGCTGGAAATCCCCACCGGCCTTATTGAAGCCTCCCGCGCGATGGGTGCCACGCCGCTGCAGATCGTGCGCAAAGTCCTGCTACCTGAAGCACTGCCGGGTCTGGTCAACGCCGCCACCATCACGCTCATCACGCTGGTGGGTTATTCCGCAATGGGCGGCGCGGTGGGCGCCGGTGGCCTGGGTCAGATTGGTTATCAGTATGGCTATATTGGATATAACGCCACCGTGATGAATACCGTACTGGTATTGCTGGTTGTTCTGGTTTATTTAATTCAATTCTCTGGCGATCGCATCGTCCGGGCTGTGACTCACAAATAACGTTATTGGCAGACAACACTCATTCTTACAGGAAGGAAATAACATGGCCTTTAATTTCAAAACTTTTGCGGCAGTTGGCGCGTTAATCGGTTCTCTGGCGCTGGTGGGTTGCGGTCAGGATGAAAAAGATCCGAATCATATTAAAGTCGGCGTTATCGTCGGGGCGGAACAGCAGGTCGCTGAAGTTGCGCAGAAAGTAGCAAAAGAGAAGTATGGCCTTGACGTAGAACTGGTGACCTTCAACGATTACGTTCTGCCGAACGAAGCGCTGAGCAAAGGCGATATCGACGTGAACGCCTTCCAGCATAAACCGTATCTCGATCAGCAGATTAAAGACCGCGGCTATAAGCTGGTGGCCGTCGGTAACACCTTCGTCTACCCGATCGCGGGTTATTCGAAGAAAATCAAATCGCTGGACGAACTGCAGCCGGGCTCCCAGATCGCCGTCCCTAACGATCCGACTAACCTCGGTCGTTCCCTGCTGCTGCTGCAGCAGGTAGGTCTGATTAAACTGAAAGACGGCGTGGGCCTGCTGCCGACCTCGCTGGACATCGTCGAGAACCCGAAAAACCTGAAGATTGTTGAACTGGAGGCGCCGCAGCTGCCGCGTTCCCTGGACGATGCGCAGATTGCGCTGGCCGTTATCAACACCACTTACGCCAGCCAGATTGGCCTGACCCCGGCGAAAGACGGCATCTTTGTTGAAGGTAAAGAGTCTCCTTACGTGAACCTGATTGTGGCGCGTGAAGACAATAAAGATGCTGAGAATGTGAAAAAATTCGTTCAGGCTTACCAGAGCGATGAAGTTTACGAAGCAGCGAACAAGATCTTTAACGGCGGTGCCGTGAAAGGCTGGTAATCTTTTCTCACCGTAATATCATTCAGGACGGGCTTCACGCCCGTCTTGTCATTTATGCAAGCACCTGATTCAATAACGCCCTGTTTTTTATTCATTGAGGAAATACTATGCGTGCTTTACCGATCTGTTTGTTAGCACTCATGTTAAGCGGTTGTTCCATGCTAAGCAGATCTCCCGTTGAGCCTGCTCAAAGCACTGCAACCCCGCCGGTTAAATCTGAGCCGAGCAAACCGCGCGCCACCCGCCCGGCCCCAGTACGTATTTACACCGATGCGTCAGAGCTGGTTGGTAAACCGTTCCGCGATCTGGGTGAAGTATCTGGCGAGTCCTGCCAGGCTTCGAATCAGGATTCTCCGCCGAATATCCCCACCGCGCGCAAGCGCCTGCAAATTAATGCCGCGCGTATGAAAGCCAATGCCGTCCTGCTTCACCGCTGCGAAGTGACCAGCGGTACGCCAGGCTGCTACCGTCAGGCCGTTTGCCTGGGTTCAGCGCTTAACGTCTCGGCGCAATGAGCGCATTTCAGGTCGCGCAAATAGGCGTCATCCGTTCGCCGTATAAAGAGAAGTTTGCCGTTCCTCGCCAGCCAGGCCTGGTGAAACACGGCGGCGGAGAACTCCATCTGGTCGCGCCCTATAACCAGGCCGACGCCGTGCGTGGCCTGGAGAGCTTCAGCCATCTGTGGATCCTGTTTGTGTTTCATCAGACAATGGAAGGCGGTTGGCGTCCGACGGTGCGACCTCCCCGACTGGGCGGCAATGCGCGGATGGGCGTCTTCGCCACCCGTTCAACGTTTCGCCCTAATCCCATCGGCATGTCGCTCGTTGAGCTCAAGGGCATTCGCTGTCAGAAAGATCAGGTAATACTGGAACTCGGCAGCCTCGATCTCGTCGACGGGACGCCGGTGGTTGATATCAAACCGTATCTTCCTTTCGCCGAAGCCCTGCCGGACGCCAGCGCCAGCTATGCACAGCAGGCGCCGCTGGCGGGTATGAACGTCAGCTTTACGCCGGAAATAGACGCACAGTTACTCACGCTGGAAAAACGCTACCCACATATCAAAGCGTTTATCCGCGAGGTGCTGGCGCAGGATCCGCGTCCGGCCTACCGAAAAGAGGAACAAGCGGGAAAAACGTATGCCGTCTGGCTGCTGGATTTCAACGTCCGCTGGCGGGTGACTGCCTCCGGTTTTGAAGTCTTTGCCCTCGAAGCGCGCTAATTTTATTTTCCTCTCTTTTGGCATCTTTGCCACACTGGTAAACTAAACCACTTTTTTTGTTTCAGGCTGGGCAACCAGCCTGTTCCGCTCGTTTAACTGGAACCGTTACAACATGCGTACTAGCCAATATCTGCTCTCCACTCTGAAGGAGACACCTGCCGACGCCGAGGTAATCAGCCATCAGCTGATGCTGCGCGCCGGGATGATCCGCAAGCTGGCCTCCGGGTTATACACCTGGCTGCCGACCGGCGTGCGCGTCCTGAAAAAAGTCGAAAACATCGTGCGTGAAGAAATGAACAACGCCGGTGCGATCGAGGTGTTAATGCCGGTCGTTCAGCCATCTGAACTGTGGCAGGAGAGCGGGCGCTGGGAGCAGTACGGCCCGGAACTGTTGCGCATTGCCGATCGCGGCGATCGTCCGTTCGTCCTCGGCCCAACCCACGAAGAGGTCATTACCGATCTGATCCGCAACGAGCTGAACTCCTATAAACAGCTGCCGCTGAACTTCTATCAGATCCAGACCAAATTCCGCGACGAAGTACGCCCGCGTTTCGGGGTGATGCGCTCCCGTGAATTCCTGATGAAAGATGCCTACTCTTTCCATACTTCGCAGGAATCGCTGCAGGAAACCTACGACGCGATGTATGCCGCTTACAGCAAAATCTTCAGCCGTATGGGGCTGGATTTCCGCGCGGTACAGGCTGACACCGGTTCTATCGGCGGCAGCGCCTCTCATGAATTCCAGGTGCTGGCGCAGAGCGGCGAAGACGATGTGATCTTCTCCGACAGCTCCGACTACGCGGCAAACATCGAGTTTGCGGAAGCCGTTGCGCCGAAAGAGCCGCGCGCAGCCGCCACCCAGGAGATGACCCTGGTCGATACGCCGAACGCCAAAACCATCGCTGAGCTGGTGGAGCAGTTCAACCTGCCGATCGAAAAAACCGTGAAAACTCTGCTGGTGAAAGCGGTTGAAGATAGCGCTTCCCCGCTGGTTGCCCTGCTGGTGCGCGGCGATCACGAGCTGAACGAAGTGAAAGCGGAAAAACTGCCGCAGGTCGCCAGCCCGCTGACCTTCGCCACCGAAGAAGAGATCCGCGCCCTGGTGAACGCCGGTCCGGGCTCCCTGGGCCCGGTGAACATGCCGGTTCCGGTGATTATCGACCGTACTGTAGCGGTGATGAGCGATTTCGCCGCTGGCGCCAATATCGATGGCAAACACTACTTCGGC
Source organism: Klebsiella sp. KPN54798 (assembly GCF_021184225.1). Lineage (NCBI taxonomy): Bacteria > Pseudomonadati > Pseudomonadota > Gammaproteobacteria > Enterobacterales > Enterobacteriaceae > Klebsiella > Klebsiella sp. KPN54798. Next base: position 4,352,447 of record NZ_CP089234.1, read on the forward strand.
ATCAACTGGGACCGCGATGTCGCGACGCCGGAAGTGGCCGACATCCGTAACGTCGTCGCCGGCGACCCGAGCCCGGACGGTAAAGGTACCCTGCTTATTAAGCGCGGTATCGAAGTGGGTCATATCTTCCAGCTGGGGACGAAGTACTCCGAGGCGATGAAAGCCGCGGTCCAGGGCGAAGATGGGCGTAACCAGATCCTGACCATGGGCTGCTATGGTATCGGGGTGACTCGCGTGGTAGCGGCGGCGATTGAGCAGAACTTTGACGATCGCGGTATCGTCTGGCCGGATGCGATTGCGCCTTTCCAGGTGGCGATCCTGCCGATGAACATGCACAAGTCTTACCGTGTGCAGGAGCTGGCGGAGAAACTGTACGCCGAGCTGAGCGCCCAGGGTATTGAAGTGCTGATGGACGATCGTAAAGAGCGTCCGGGCGTGATGTTCGCCGATATGGAGCTGATCGGTATCCCGCACACCATCGTGCTGGGCGATCGTAACCTCGACAACGATGATATCGAATACAAGTATCGTCGCAACGGTGAGAAGCAGCTGATTAAGACCGGGGATATTGTGGAATATCTGGTTAAAGCGATAAAAGGCTAACACCCACCTCAGGGCCCTGAACGGATGTCAGGGCCTTTTTTTTACAAGGACAGTACCAATGACTGCACATCTCCTCCGCAGCGGACTGCTTACTTTTGCCCTGCTCCTGCTTACCGCCTGTACCCTGGACGTCGGCCGCAGCTCGCCTTCCACATCTGCTGCCGATGACCATTCATCATCCTGGGCTGTTACCCTCCAGCGTCAAAGCTCGATTGCCGGCAGCGGACTGCGCGAAATCGCCGAAAGCGACCTGCGCTCCGGAGACCTGCTGTTCTCCTCCAGCCTGGGCGTCACATCGCTTGGGATCCGCGCCTTCAGCGCCTCTTCTGTAAGCCACGTCGCGCTGTATGTTGGCGAAGGTCAGGTTGCGGAAGCCACTGGCGCTGGCGTACAAGTGATTACCCTTCAGCAGACGCTGGCGCACAGCGATAAACTCTTTGCTCTCAGGGTGCCTGACCTGACGCCGGACCAGGCGACGGCGATGAAAAGTTTTGCCTGGCAGGTCAAAGACAGCGGGTATAACTATCGCGGCATTATTCAGTTTATCCCTTATATGGTCACCAAACCGCTCTGCTCGCTCAACCCCTTCTCACGAGACTTTCGCCAGCAGTGCGTCAGTGGCCTGGCTAAAGCGCAGCTGGGCGATGCGGCAAGCGGCGACAAGAAAGCGTGGTTTTGCTCGGAATTTGTCAGCGAGGCCTTTGTCCGAGCCGGGCATCCGCTGACGCTCACGCAGGCGGCGTGGATCAGTCCTTCCGATCTGCTGCACATGCGGGAAGGAGACGTCGCCACGTTTAAACCCGAAACGCAGCTCCAGTATGTCGGGCATTTGAAACCGGGAGTTTATCTTCAGGCCGGTAAGCTGGTGGGGCTGAACAAACCGAAGGACGGTGCGGAGTAAAGAAACGATTGACGCTTTTCCGCCAGCCAGATCCACGCTCACTCTTGATGTGACAGGGCTAATAACAGGAGTTAGTAGGTGGTACTGCGCGGGATCATCCCCTGCCCGTTACCCGGACAGGGGCCAGACAATCAATGGCTGCAGTCTTTACCGGGAATAAATTTGCCGGCTTGATCCGTCATCAGCGTTTTCATCATCTCGCCGGTATCCGGGTTCGCCTCGAGAGTAAAGTGCCCTTCTACCACCAGCAGTACCGGGCGAGTATCGGTCCCGCGCGCGGCGGCATAATCCCGTTCAAGCTGGGCATTGTTCGCCACCGCGACGCGTTTACCGGTCGCACAATCGGTAAAGGTTGCCGCATCGGCCATATAGAAATACATGCCGCGCATCGCCATCGGCGTCGTCGGCAGGCTGGCCTTCACTGGCTCCAGGGTATAGTTGAGAGGAGACTGAATGGGGCTTCCGTTGCGGTCGAGCATCTCCAGCTTGTCGCCTTTCGCGCGAAAGTAAGATTTCTCGCCCTTGCTGTTGGTCAGCACCAGCTTATCCGCGGTACGTGCCCAGGTGCCGTACGAGGCAAAGGATGACGGCTCACGACGGGCGCCCTGGTAGTGCTCATTCATCACCCAGGTCCCGTCTTTTTCCAGGAACAGCGAGGTGTCGATACCTTCGCAATCCGCGCAAGGCAGCACGCCTCGCCAGCTTTGCTGCATCGGCTTGAGCTCTTCCATCGCCGCTGGCTGGACCGTGTCAGTCTCGGCGCGATGGTTACAACCAAACAGCGCGAACAGCGAACAGGCCGCTATCACGGAGAATACGATTTTCTTCACTTTGCTTTCCTTATCATCCATTTCACCCGTTCGCCGACGCCTTCACTGGCGAACTTTCCCACGCAGCGCCTTGACTGAGGACTTCTGTGCCTTGGAAGCAAGGCGTCGCTCTTTCGATGCCCGAGTCGGTCGCGTCTCCCGGCGACTTTTTTGCACTGCGGTTAATTCTTTAATAAGGGCCACCAGCCGGGCGATCGCCGCTTCACGGTTCATCTCCTGGCTGCGGTATTCCTGAGCCTTAATGATAACCACACCGTCAGCAGAAATTAAGTGGTGGCTGGCGGCGAGCAGGCGCTCTTTGTAAAACTCCGGCAGGCTTGAAGCTTTAATATCAAAGCGCAGATGGATCGCCGTCGACGCTTTGTTCACATGCTGCCCCCCTGCTCCCTGGGCGCGAATGCCTGACAAGACGATCTCGTCGTCGGCGAGGGCTACGCTGCGGCTAATAGTAATCATGCCGACGCTTGCCAGGCGGTAAGCTGAATTTCCAGATTATTCCGAGCGTCGGATAACCAGATACTGCCCTCCTGCAGAGTGGCCTGCAGCGTCATGGTACGATCGGCAAAGGCGCTAAGCAGTGCCAGTTGCGCATCATCAAGATACCAGATGGTCAGCTTCGGGTACGCCGCAAGCTTGCTCTGATTCTGCTGCCACCAGATTTCAGCTGCCCGGCTATTATAGGCAAACAGCGCCACCGCCTGCGCCCGTGAGCAGGCTTTCTTAATCCGCCGCTCATCCGGCAGACCCAGTTCGATCCACAGATCGACCCCGAGATGATCGTTAAGCAGCCACAGCTCCGGCTCGTCATCCGACGACAGACCGCGGGTAAACTGTAGCCGTTCATCGGCATATTTGATCCATGCCAGCAGGCGCAGCATCATGCGCTCCTGGGTTTCTGACGGATGCTGAGCCAGCGTCAGGTTAGCATCCAGAAACTGGTTGCGATCCAGATCGGCTACATTTACCGCAGCTTTATATATTGTCGCTTTCAGCGCCATGAATAAACTCCTGAAAAGAATGGCGTACATTGTAGCGAAACTGGCGGCAAAAGGCTGTCGTCAATCGCAGCAACCTGTTTCATCCTGCTGAAATTGCTTAAATGACTATGATATAGTTCCCTTGCTAAACAGAGTTTATCTTCGTAGGCTTAAACTTGCATCCCACGGTTGAGTCAGAACGCTGACAGGAGGGCATGTGGACCACTATTGTGAGTTAATACGCAAGCGGTATGCGGAAATAGCCAGCGGAGACTTAGGGTATATCCCGGATGCGCTGGGTTGCGTGTTGAAAGTATTGAATGAGATTGCGGCGGATGAGGCCCTTTCGGAGTCAGTCAGGGAAAAGGCCGCTTATGCGGCAGCAAACTTACTGGTGAGCGATTATGTCAATGAATGATACTTATCAACCCATTAACTGCGATGATTACGACAACCTGGAGCTGGCCTGCCAGCATCACCTGGTGCTGACGCTGGCGCTGAAGGATGGCGAACAGCTGCAGGCAAAGGCCAGCGATCTTATCTCGCGAAAAAATATCGAGTATCTGGTGGTCGAACTCGCCGGCAACGTCCGCGAGCTGCGCCTGGATAAAATCGCCAGCTTCAGTCACCCGGAAATCGGCACCGTGGTGGTGAGCGAATCCTGAATCAAAAACGGGCTTAATCGCCCGTTTTCCTCCACATCAGCCTGACCCCTTCCCCGTCCTTCACTTCACCTTCTGTGGTCACAAACAGATCGTCCGCTGCGGCAATCGGCGTTTCGCCGTAAAACAGCAGCGGCGTGGTGTCTCGTCGCCACGGAGCAACGCCCAGCTCCTGCCAGAGCTTCTTAAGCTTGCGTCCGCCATGGCGCCCGACAATATGCAGGTGGCCGCTGGCGCGAAAGCGGACGGTGACCGGCTCATCCGCCGACGGCGGGCGCAGCCTGCCGCCGGGCTGCAGCGTCAGCTCGCCGAGACCGTCCGCCAGCCGCAGCGGCTGGCGCCAGTCGGGCCAGCGCTGAACGCTGTCCGTCTGACCGGGAAGATACTTCACCCAGTACAAACGCTGTTGAAAACGGCGGACGGTAAATTCCCCCAGCCGCAGACAGGGGCTGGCATCTTCCCGCGCCAGCGCCACCTCGTGCCAGAGGCGCTCAGGCACCTCGCGGGCGGGCATCGGCGCCTGCTGCCTGGCGAGCCAGCGACGCAGCAGCGCCGCTCGGCGCGGCGGACTCATCGACGCCAGCGGCGCGATAGCCAGCGAGCCATCTTCGGCCACCAGCGACGCCAGCTCCGCCGCCAACATCTCGTCCAGCAGTTGTTCCTGCTCGGCGCACAGGCTGGCGCTGCGGGCGACGGCCTCGCTAAAGTGCGGCCAACGCTCGCGCAGCACCGGGATCACCCGCAGGCGCAGGAAATTGCGGTCATAGGTATCATCCTGATTACTCTCATCTTCGATCCACGACAGCTGATGGGCGAGCGCCCACTGGCGTAGTGATTCGCGGGTTTCATTGAGGAGAGGACGCAGTAGTCGACTGCCGGCAAAGGCAGAGGATGGCGCCATCGCCGACAGGCCGGTAGGACCGCTGCCGCGTTTTAACGCCAGCAGCAGGGTTTCGCACTGATCGTCCTGGTGCTGGGCGGTCACTAACACCTCGCCGGCATTGAGCGTATCCTGAAAGGCCTGATAGCGCGCCGCACGAGCGTGGGCCTCGACGCCCAGCCCTCCCCGGGCTAACGTCACGTGATGCACCACCAGCGGCACCTGCCACTGCTGGCAAATCTGCCGACAATGCGCCACCCAGTCGTCTGCGTGGGCGCTAAGGCCGTGGTGAACATGCACCGCCCGCAGCGTCAGCGAGGGATCCTGTTCCCGCAGCAGCACCAGCTGATGCAGAAGAACCGTCGAGTCCAGACCGCCGCTGAAGGCCACCAGCAGCTGGCGATGGGGATGAAGCGTATGCGCAATATCAGCCGTCATATCCACGAACATACCGAGAAGTGATGGCCCGGCACGTTACCGGGCCAGGGCCGCGCTGGCAAGATTTACTGCTGATATATTTCCAGCGGCAGGTCGTCCGGATCGCTAAAGAAGGTAAAGCGTTTACCGGTAAAGGGATCGACACGAATCGCTTCGCACTCCACGCCATGCGCGGTGAGATGGGCTACCGCGGCGTCGATATCATCCACGCTAAAGGCCAGATGACGCAGCCCGCAGGCTTCCGGACGACTGGGGCGGGCTGGCGGAAACGGGAACGAGAACAACTCAATTACATACTCGCCGTTGAGCGCCAGATCGCCTTTCCAGGAATCGCGCTCGGCGCGATAAAACTCACTTTGCAGCGTAAACCCCAGAATATCGCAATAGAACGCTTTACTGCGGGCGTAGTCGGTCGCAATGATGGCAATATGGTGAACCCGTTTCAAACCCAGCATGGTTAAACTCCTTCTGTTAAGCCAGCCACGTTACTCGTGCGCGCCGTTAACGCGCAAGCCTTTCGTCATTTTTTAAGACTCGTACCCGATATACACCGTCCTCATCGCGCTTGGCGCCGTGAATATCGGTCTCAAAGCCCGGGTAATGACGGCCGATAGAGCAAAGCATCAGCAGAAAATCGAGCACCGCCCGGCTTTCCTCGGTGATCATCTCTCCCGGCATCAGCAGCGGAACCCCCGGCGGATAAGGGAGGATCATGTTGGCCGAAATCCGCCCCACCAGGTTCTCCAGTTCAATAGTTTCCACCTCCCCCTTGATCTGGCGCTGCCAGGCGTGATGCGGCGTCATTTTCATTTCCGGCAGGACGTCAAAGGCGCTGAGCATCAGCTGCGGCAGCTGATGCTGACGGATCAAGCGGTGGATCCCCTGCGCCAGATCCTGGATCCGCATGTTGCGGTAGAAGTCGGGATCTTCGGCGTACAGATCCGGCAGCATATTTTTCACCCGCAGATTGAGATCGTAGGCGCGTTTAAACTCGGTCAGGCCGCGCAGCAGCCCCATCGCCCGGGTTTTATCGATGCCGATACTGAACAGGAACAGCAGATTGTAGGGGCCTGTTTTCTCTACCACCACGCCCCGCTCGTCGAGGAACTTCGCCACCAGCGCCGCCGGGATCCCCTCTTCATCCATATTCCCCTGCTCGTCCATGCCCGGCGTCAGAATGGTGACCTTCACCGGATCGAGATACATATGATCCGCATCGGCATCTTTGAAACCGTGCCAGTCCTCGCCCGGCGCTACCGGCCAGCACTCGGCTTTATCCACGGCTTCCGGCTGCCAGATATCAAAGAACCAGCCGTCCGACTCCTCGCGCAGTCGCTGCACCTCTTTGCGGAAGTCCAGCGCCCGCTCAATGGAGCGCTGGATCAGACGTTTACCGGAGTTGCCGCGCAGCATCGCCGCCGCGGTCTCAATCGACGCGACGATGGGGTAGCTCGGCGACGTAGAGGTATGCATCATAAAGGCTTCGTTAAAGGTCTCTTCATCATAGTTGCCTTTAATGTGGATCAGCGAGGCCTGCGACAGCGCGGCCAGCATCTTATGCGTCGACTGCGTCTCGAAGATGACTTTCCCGGGGATCCGCTCCCCGCTCATACCGCTTTTCCCCTGATATATCGGATGGAAATGGGTATAGGGCACCCAGGCGGAATCGAAATGGATCGACGGGACATCGAGCGTCTCCTTAAGCCAGGTGGTGTTATAGAGCAGACCATCGTAGGTGGAGTTGGTGATCACCGCATGCACGGGCCACTGCGCCCCGCCCGTGTCGCGCACTTTCTGCTGAATGCTGTCGCGGGTAAATTCGCGCCGGGGGATACCGCCGAGGATCCCCAGCGCGTTGCGGGTCGGCTTCAGCCACAGGGGAACCACATCGCTCATCATCAGCAGGTGGGCCAGCGATTTGTGACAGTTACGGTCAATCAGCAGGGTGCTGCCGGCGGGCGCCGAGTACATGCCGACAATTTTATTGGACGTCGAGGTGCCGTTGGTCACCATATAGCTTTGCTCGGCGCCAAAGGCGCGCGCGATATACTCCTCCGCCTCCAGGTGCGGGCCGGTATGATCCAGCAGGGAGCCCAGCTCGGTGACCGAAATCGAGACATCCGCCTTCAGCGTATTCCCGCCAAAAAAATCATAGAACAGGCAGCCCACCGGGCTTTTCTGATAGGCGCTGCCGCCCATATGGCCCGGCGTACAGAAGGTATATTTTCCCTCCTGGACATAGTTGAACAGCGCGCGGGTAAACGGCGGAGTGATATTCTCCAGGTACTCGCGGGTGTACTGCCCAATGCGGGTGGCGATCTCTTCGGAGAGTCCCAGCGCATATTCGAAGAACCACAGCGTCATGCGCAAATCCTGACTGCTGACATCCATCGTCGAGTGGGCGTTAATAAAGGCGTACAGAGGAAGGTATTCATTGAGCTGATTGATATCGCTGCACAGATCGACGCTGTATTCATCCCAGTCGAAGATCACCCCGCAGATGCGCGGGTTGTGCTCGATAAACTGCAGCAGGTCGGCGCTGTTTTGCGGCCAGATGGTCTGGAAGCCCTGGCGCTGCAGCGCCGCTTCCAGTTCTTTGATCGGCTCGTCTTTGTGGTAGACGCCGTGAGGCCCCATGATGGCGATGATATTCACGCTTTCCTCCTGGTATTCACCTAAGTCAAGCATCATAGCAATCCCCCGGGCGCATCGCACATAAAAAAAGGGCCGGAAAATCCGGCCCTTAGTGTTTAGTCCTGACGAAAAAGTTAAGCGTAACCGTAGCTCATCAGACGCTGATAGCGGCGGTTCAGCAGCTCTTCTTCGCTGAGCAGATCGAGGTCTGCCAGGTCTGCCAGCAGCTGCGCCTTCAGGCTTGCCGCCATCGCTTCCGGGTTGCGGTGAGCGCCGCCCAGCGGTTCCGGAACGATAGAATCGATCAGCTTCAGCTCTTTCAGACGCGGGGCGATAATGCCCATTGCTTCCGCAGCCAGCGGCGCTTTATCCGCGCTCTTCCACAGAATGGAGGCGCAGCCTTCCGGCGAAATGACCGAATAGGTGCTGTACTGGAGCATGTTGACCTTGTCGCCCACGCCGATCGCCAGCGCGCCGCCGGAGCCGCCTTCACCGATTACGGTGCAGATAACCGGCACGCTCAGACGCGACATCTCACGCAGGTTGCGGGCGATCGCTTCCGACTGGCCACGCTCTTCCGCGCCGACGCCCGGGTAGGCGCCCGGGGTGTCGATAAAGGTGATGATCGGCATTTTAAACCGCTCAGCCATCTCCATCAGGCGTAGCGCTTTGCGGTAGCCTTCCGGCGCCGGCATCCCAAAGTTGCGGCGAATTTTCTCTTTGGTTTCACGACCTTTCTGGTGGCCGATGATCATCACCGGACGACCGTCAAGACGCGCGATACCGCCGACAATCGCTTTATCGTCAGCGAAGGCGCGGTCACCGGCCAGTTCGTCAAATTCGTCGAACGCCAGGCGGACATAATCCAGGGTGTAAGGACGGCGCGGGTGGCGCGCCAGTTGCGCAACCTGCCATGCACCGAGATCGGCGAAGATTTTGCGCGTCAGCTCTACGCTTTTCTCACGCAGACGATGCACTTCTTCGTCGATGTTAATATCCAGTTTCTCATCCTGACGGCTTACCGCAGTCAGGGAATCGATTTTCGCTTCCAGCTCTGCAATCGGCTGTTCAAAATCTAGGAAATTCAGACTCATAGTATTCCTGTATTAGTCAAACTCCAGTTCCACCTGCTCCGAGCCGATAAGGCCCCGCAGATCGTTAAGTAAACGATCGCTCGGAGAGACGCGCCATGTTGCGCCGAAACGCAACCGCGCGCGTGCATCCGCCCTCTGATAGTAGAGGTGCACTGGAATGGTTCCCGAACGGTGGGGTTCCAGAGACTGACGGAGTCGGTTTAAAAGCTGGTCATCAATTTGCCTGTCCGTCAGCGAGATAGCAAGCCCGCGAGCATATTTTTCCCGGGCTTCGTCAATGTCCATGACTTCACGGGCGGTCATTTTAAGCCCCCCGCTAAAGTCATCAAAGCTGACCTGTCCGCTGACGATAAGTATGCGGTCTTTTTCCAGCAACTGCTGATATTTATCCAGCGCGTCGGTGAATAACATCACTTCCAGCCGCCCGGAACGGTCATCCAGGGTACAGATGCCGATACGATTGCCGCGCTTGGTGACCATTACCCGCGCCGCAATCACCAGCCCCGCCGCCGTGGTGACTTTCCCACGTTCGGTCGGATGCATGTCTTTGAGCCTTACGCCGCCGACGTAGCGCTCAATCTCCTTCAGATACTGGTTAATCGGGTGTCCGGTGAGGTATAGCCCCAGGGTCTCCCTTTCACCATCCAGCACCACCTGCTCAGGCCATGGCTGGCAGCTGGCGTAGGATTGCTCAATTTGCTCGGGCTCTTCCGCCAGCACGCCGAACATATCAGCCTGGCCGATGGCCTCGGCTTTCGCGTGCTGGTCGGCGGCTTTCAACGCATCGCCCAGCGAATTCATCAGCGCCGCGCGATGTGGGCCGAGACGATCGAACGCCCCGGACATAATCAGCTTTTCCAGCACCCGACGGTTGAGCTTTTTAATATCGGTTCGCGCGCAGAGGTCGAACAGCTCGCGGAAATAGCCGCCATTGTTGCGCGCCTCAATAATCGCTTCGATCGGTCCTTCGCCGACGCCCTTGATGGCGCCAATGCCGTAGACGATCTCGCCATCGTCGTTGACGTGGAAATGGTACAGGCCGGAGTTAATATCCGGGGGCAGGATTTTTAGCCCCATTCGCCAGCACTCATCCACCAGGCCAACCACTTTCTCGGTGTTGTCCATATCGGCGGTCATCACCGCCGCCATAAACTCGGCCGGGTAGTGCGCCTTAAGCCACAGCGTCTGGTAGGAGACCAACGCGTAGGCGGCGGAGTGCGATTTGTTAAATCCGTAACCGGCGAATTTCTCCACCAGGTCGAAGATTTTCATCGCCAGTTCGCCGTCAATGCCGTTTTTCTTCGCCCCATCCTCAAAGATAGAACGCTGCTTGGCCATCTCCTCCGGCTTTTTCTTACCCATCGCACGACGCAGCATGTCCGCGCCGCCGAGGGTATATCCGGACAGCACCTGGGCAATCTGCATGACCTGTTCCTGATACAGGATGATGCCGTAGGTTGGCTCCAGCACCGGTTTCAGGCTTTCATGCTGCCACTGCACGTCCGGATAAGAGATCTCCTCGCGGCCATGCTTACGGTCGATAAAGTTATCTACCATCCCCGACTGCAGCGGGCCCGGGCGGAACAGAGCCACCAGCGCGATCATATCTTCGAAGCAGTCCGGCTGCAGGCGTTTAATCAGATCTTTCATGCCGCGCGATTCAAGCTGGAAGACCGCGGTGGTTTCCGAGCGCTGCAGCATGTCGAAGCTTTTCTTGTCATCCAGGGGGATGGCGGCGATATCCAGCGGCCCTTCGCCGTTCTTCTCACGGCGCTTGTTGATCATCTCCAGCGCCCAGTTAATGATAGTGAGCGTACGCAGACCGAGGAAGTCGAATTTCACCAGCCCGGCGTATTCCACGTCGTTCTTATCAAACTGGGTAACCGGATGCAGCCCCTGCTCATCGCAATACAGTGGCGCGAAATCGGTGATTTTGGTTGGAGCGATAACTACCCCACCGGCATGTTTACCGGCGTTTCGCGTCACCCCTTCCAGCTTACGCGCCATGTCGATCAGCGCTTTCACTTCTTCGTCCGCCTCGTAGATCTCCGGCAGCTGCGGCTCGGCCTCAAAGGCTTTCGCCAGCGTCATGCCCGGATCGGGCGGCACCAGCTTGGAGATACGATCGACAAATCCGTACGGGTGACCCAGCACGCGACCGACATCGCGGATGACCGCTTTCGCCGCCATGGTACCGAAGGTGATGATCTGCGATACCGCGTCGCGGCCGTACATATCCGCCACGTGCTCAATAACCTGGTCGCGTTTCTCCATGCAGAAGTCGACGTCGAAGTCGGGCATCGAGACACGCTCCGGGTTAAGGAAACGTTCGAACAGCAGGTCGAATTCCAGCGGGTCAAGATCGGTGATCTTCAGCGCGTAGGCCACCAGCGAACCGGCGCCGGAACCGCGTCCCGGGCCAACCGGCACGCCGTTATCCTTCGACCACTGGATAAACTCCATCACAATCAGGAAGTAGCCCGGGAACCCCATCTGGTTGATAACCTGGAGCTCAATATCCAGACGCTGGTCATACTCCGGGCGCTTTTCAGCACGGACGGCAGGATCCGGGAAGAGGAATTCCAGCCGCTCTTCCAGACCCTCTTTCGATTTCATGACCAGGAAATCTTCCGTGGTCATATCGCCGGTCGGGAACTGCGGCAGGAAATATTCGCCAAGCCGCACGGTGACGTTGCAGCGCTTGGCAATTTCAACGCTGTTCGCCAGCGCTTCCGGAATATCGGCGAACAGCTCGCACATCTCTTCCTCGCTGCGCATATATTGCTGCGGCGAGTAGTTGCGCGGCCGTTTCGGGTCGTCGAGCGTAAAGCCGTCGTGGATCGCGACGCGGATTTCATGGGCGTCGAAATCGCTGGTGTCGAGAAAGCGGACATCGTTGGTCGCCACCACCGGCAGGCCGCGCGCTTCCGCCAGCGCCACGGCGGCGTGGAGATAGGCCTCTTCATCCTGTCGACCGGTACGGATCAGCTCCAGAAAATAGCGGTCCGGGAAATGCTCTTCGTAGAAGGCGACGCACTGTTCAACCAGCGGCATATTGCCGCGGATCAGGCTGACGCCGACGTCACCTTTCCGGCCGCCGGAGAGCAGAATCAGCCCTTCCTGATGTTCCACCAGCCAGTCGCGATCGATCCACGGCCCCAGGGCGCCGTAGCCGCGCTGATAGGCACGGGAAATCAACAGGGTCAGGTTCTGGTAGCCGGTGTTGTTCGCCGCCAGCACGGTCAGCTCGGTAAATTCGTCGCCGAGCAGGTCGCACTGCACGTGAAAGTCGGCGCCGACGATCGGCTTAATCCCCGCGCCGTGTCCCGTCCCGTAGAACTTCACCAGTCCGCAGAGGTTGGTGAAATCGGTGATCGCCAGCGCTGGCATGCCAAGCGAGGCCGCCTTCTTCACCAGCGGCCCGGTCTTTGCCAGCCCATCGATCATGGAATAGTCGCTGTGCACCCGCAGGTGTACGAAACGTGGTTCAGCCATCTTTAGATCCCGGTGACTTAGTTGGACGCCAGGCCCAGGGCACGCTTCACCGGGCCAAAACTGCGCCGGTGATGCTCTGTTGCGCCGTGTTCCTGCAGCTTCTGCAGGTGAACAGCGGTGGGATAGCCTTTATGCTGGGCAAATCCGTAGTGGGGAAATGCGAGGTCCAGCGTGGCCATTTCGGCGTCACGAGTGACTTTTGCCAGAATAGACGCTGCGCTGATTTCTGCCACCCGGCTGTCGCCTTTCACCACCGCCTGGGAGGGCATCGGTAGCGACGGACAGCGGTTGCCATCGATCAGGACAAACTCAGGAACAATGCTCAGGCCGGCGACGGCGCGCTGCATCGCCAGCATAGTGGCATGCAGAATATTCAGCTCGTCGATTTCGTGCGGCTCGGCGCGCCCCAGGCTCCAGCACAGCGCTTTCTCTTTAATCTCATCGAACAGCGCCAGACGACGCTTCTCGCTGAGTTTTTTGGAATCATTCAGACCCACAATCGGCTTCGCCGGATCGAGGATCACCGCCGCGGTCACCACCGCGCCAACCAGGGGGCCACGCCCGACCTCATCGACGCCGGCAACCAGATGGGTATGCGGATAGACGAACTCCATCATTGTTTTGCTAACTCCAGTACGGCGTCCGCCGCCTGCTCATCGGCGTTGCAGCGGATCTGCTGATGCAGGGCGCGGAACGTCTCATGCATCTCATGGCTGGTTTTGCCATCGGCCAGCAGCGGCTGCAGAGCGGCTGCCAGCGCCTGGGGCTCGCACTCATCCTGCAGCAGCTCTTTAACCAGTTCGCGACCGGCCAGCAGGTTCGGTAACGAGACGTAGTCGGTTTTTACCAACCGCTTCGCCAGCCAGAAGGTGAACGGCTTCATCCGGTAGCCAACCACCATCGGGCATTTCGCCAGCATACACTCCAGCGCTGCCGTCCCGGAGGCCAGCAGCGCGGCGTCGCTGGCGATCATCGCATCGCGCGCCTGACCGTCCAGCATATGCACGATCATATCCGGCGCCGTCTCAGCTTTAATACGCTCAAACTGCTCCCGCCGTTTAGCATTAACCAGCGGCACCACCACCTGCAGATCGGGATAGGTGGCGCGCAGAAGCTGCGCGGTTTTCAGGAAGTCGGCGCTAAGCATTTCGACTTCCGCGCCGCGGCTGCCGGGTAGCAGAGCGAGGCAGCGCACGCTGTGCGGGATCCCTAACCGGTCGCGCGCAGCGCCTTTGTCAGGATCCAGCGGCATCGCATCCGCCATGGTATGGCCAATAAAGCGGCAGGGGACGTTAAATTTGTCATAAAACGCTTTTTCGAAAGGCAGAAAGGCCAGCACCAGATCGGTGGATCTGCCGATTTTGAAAACGCGTTTTTGTCGCCAGGCCCAGACCGACGGGCTGACGTAGTGAATGGTTTTGATGCCCTGCTTTTTCAGATTTCCTTCGAGGGTGATATTAAAGTCAGGGGCGTCGATGCCGACGAAGACATCGGGACGCAGCTCGCCGAAGCGGCGGGTCAAATCGGCGCGAATATGGAGTAAGCGACGCAGGCGACCGAGCACTTCAACAATGCCCATTACCGCCAGCTCTTCCATTTCATACCAGGCTTCGCACCCTTCCGCCTGCATTAGCGGCCCCGCCACGCCGACAAAGCGCGCATTCGGGATGCGTGCTTTAAGCGCGCGGATGAGACCAGCGCCTAGAATATCGCCGGAGGTTTCTCCGGCGACCAGGGCAATCGTCAGGGGACGCTGTTCAGCCATTAACGAATCAAGCCGCGGGTAGAACGAGCGAAGAAATCGACAAACGGCTGAACCTCAGGATGCTGAGCAGCCAGTTCGGCGATTTCCGGCTTGGCTTCTTCCAGCGTTTTGCCGCTGCGGTACAGCAGTTTATACGCGTTGCGGATCGCGGTGATTGCTTCCCGGCTGAAGCCGCGGCGTTTCAGCCCTTCGATGTTAACGCCGAACGGCGTCGCATGGTTGCCCTGGGCAATTACGAACGGCGGAACGTCCTGCGCCACGCCGGAGCAGCCGCCAACCATAACGTGTGAGCCAATGACGCAGAACTGATGCACCGCCGTCATGCCGCCGATAATGACATAATCATCCAGCGAAACATGGCCCGCGAGCGTCGCGTTATTGGCCAGAATGCAGCGATCGCCAAGCGTACAATCGTGCGCCACGTGGGCGTTGATCATCAGCAGGTTATCGTTGCCCACCTTTGTTAATCCACCGCCCTGTACTGTGCCGCGATGAATGGTGACGCTTTCGCGAATGCGGTTGCGATCGCCAATTTCCACCCGGGTCGGTTCACCAGCATATTTCAGATCCTGGTTAACTTCGCCGATGGAAGCGAACTGATAGATCTCATTGTCACGGCCGATTTTGGTGTGGCCGTTAACGACAACGTGAGACTTCAGCACGGTGCCTTCGCCGATTTCGACGTTAGCGCCAACAATACAAAACGGACCAATGTGGACGTTAGCGCCAATCACGGCGCCTTCTTCTACAATGGCGGTAGGATGAACAAAAGCGGTTTTATCAATCACGTATCAGGCCTCCCGGCTACGCGCACACATCATCGTCGCTTCGCAAACCACTTTACCGTCAACCAGCGCAACGCCTTTGAAACGGGTCAGGCCGCGGCGGGTTTTCTCGAAAGTGACTTCCATAATCATCTGATCGCCTGGTACTACCGGGCGTTTGAAGCGTGCTTCATCGATACCCGCGAAGTAGTACAGCTCGCCTGGTTCCAGTTTTCCGACGCTTTTGAACGCCAGAATCCCGGTGGCTTGCGCCATTGCTTCCAGAATCAGGACGCCCGGCAAAATCGGCTTACCAGGGAAGTGCCCCTGGAAAAACGGCTCGTTTACAGAAACATTTTTTACTGCGCGCAGAAAACGACCTTCTTCAAAATCCAGCACGCGGTCTACCAGCAGGAACGGGTAACGGTGAGGCAGAAGTTCCAGAATCTCTTCAATGTGCAGAGTATGAGTGTCAGTAGTCAAAATACTCTTCCTGTCTAAATGTACTAAAAGGCAATAATAACACGGCCTGCGGCAATCTTTTAGCGAATGCAACAGGCCGGAAATGTCATGTGACCAAATGATGAATTAGTCTTGTTGATTAACCTTGCGCTCAATCGCTTTCAGGCGCTTGCTCATCTCGTCAATATTCATCACCAGCGCAGCGGTTTTACGCCACGCCTTGTTCGGCTGCAGCGGAATACCGGAGGAATATACGCCAGGTTCGCTGATAGGACGCATCACCATCCCCATCCCCGTGACGGTGACCTTATCGCAGATTTCCATATGGCCGTTAATCACGCTGGCGCCGCCAATCATGCAGTAGCGGCCAATTTTCAGGCTGCCCGCCATGATAACGCCGCCAGCGACCGCGGTATTGTCGCCAATCACCACGTTATGCGCAATCTGGCACTGGTTATCAATGATAACCCCGTTGCCAATCACGGTATCGTCCAGCGCACCACGGTCAATCGTGGTGCAGGCGCCAATCTCCACGCGATCGCCAATAATGACGCGACCCAGCTGCGGGATCTTTACCCAGTTACCGCGATCGTTAGCGTAGCCGAAGCCATCCGCGCCAATCACCGTGCTGGACTGAATCAGGCAATTCTCGCCGATCTCAATCTCATGGTAAACGGTCACATTAGCCCACAAACGCGAGCCGGCGCCTATTTTCGTATTTTTCCCAACGAAGCAGCCTGCGCCGATAACTACGTTATCGCCCAGCACTACGCCGGATTCGATAACCGCGTTGGCGCCGATGGCAACGTTGCTACCCAGCTTCGCCGACGGATCGATGACCGCGCTCGGCGCGATATCCTGAGCCGGCTGCGGCGTGGTATCAAGAATTTGAGCCATGCGCGCGTAGGTCAGGTAGGGGTTACGCACTACCAGCGCGGCGCTATGGGCAAAAGGTAAATCATCCTGCGTCATCACAACGGCAGAAGCCTGGCAAGCGGCCAGGTGCTCACGGTACTTAGGGTTGACCATGAAAGTGATTTGGCCCGTTTTCGCGCTCTGCATGGACGCAACGCCGGTGATGACGATATCGCCATCACCGTGTAATTCTGCATCCAACTGCTGCGCGAGATCAGCCAGTCGAATTGAAGGCATTACTTATTTAACCTGTTTCAGCACATCAGCGGTGATGTCTTTTACATCGCTGCTGTTATATGCAACGGCATTCGCGTCAACCACCAGATCGATGCTCTGATCTTTCGCTACGCTCTGTACGGCAGTCTGGATACGGGTAACCAGTTTGCCACGCTCTTCGTTGGAACGACGTGCGCGATCCTGTTCAAACGCCTGCGCTTTCTGGGAGAAGGTCTGGCGCTGAGCCATCACGTCTTTTTCCAGTTTGGTACGTTCGGCGCCCGGCTTCATGGACTGCAGACGCTGCATTTTGGATTGCAGGTCGCCTTCCATACGCTGCAGTTCGCTAGCGCGGCCTTTGAACTCGTTTTCCAGCGTGTTGGAAACGCCAGTTTTCTGGGCAACCTGTTGGAACAGGCTGTTCATGTTCACCAGGGCAATTTTATCTGCCGCCTGAGCGGAAGTTACCATTGCCAAACCCAGACCTGCAGCTAATAACCACTTTTTCACAATAAACTCCTTACCATCCCATGAGTACCCAGGGGTACCGTTATTTGCGTGGCGAGGCGATAAACGCGTTATCGCCTACAGTCAGCGCTATACTGCACTTGCATTCCGTTGCCGCCAACAATTACCAGGTTTTACCAATGTTAAACTGGAACTGTTCGGCTTTGTCTCCATCGTACTTTTTGAACGGTTGGGCGTAGGAGAAGACCAACGGCCCCAACGGCGACATCCACTGCACGGCAATACCCGCAGACATACGGATGTTGCTCGGATCGCTGTAATCCGGATAACCAGCGTACGCGCTCGAATCCCAGTGAGTATCCCATACGGTACCCATATCCCAGAAGACGGAAGTACGGACCGAGTTCGCATATTTGTCACTAATAAACGGCGTCGGGGTAATCAGCTCAAGGCTGGCCACCGCCATCGCGTTACCGCCCACCGCATCATCGGATTTACACGGTGCGGATTCGGTGCTCTTACATTCATTATCGTAACTATCGTCATCATCATGACGACTGCTTGCCGGGAAGTACACCGCCTTCGGACCAATGGTGTTCGACTGGAAGCCACGCACGGTGCTGGAACCACCGGCATAGAAGTTCTCATAGAACGGCATCTCTTTGCCGCCGATACCATCGCCATAACCAAAGCGCGTACGACCCAGTACTACCCACTGATGATCGTTGTCGATCGGCACGTAGGTCGCGGTATCCAGCGTCGCTTTGTAGTACTCGTTGTCTGAGCCCGGAATGGTCACCTTACCGTTCAGGTTGACGCGCGAACCTTCCGTTGGGAAGAAGCCGCGGTCAAGCTTGTTATAGGTCCAACCGTAGTTGAAGGTGAAGTCATTCGCACTGAACGAGTTCCGGTCGTTGGTGTTGTCCGGATACTGGCCCATCGAGTTAAGGTAACGCCACATTGCCACCTGCGGCTGCATATTGGACAGGGAGTTATGCACATAACCGACGCCGGCGCGCAGCGTGTTGTATTCGTTGACCGGGAAGCCCAGCGTAATGTCTGTACCATAGCTTTTGTTGGTATAGTCAGACAGATCCGCATCGTTCGCATCAAAGTCATTATAGAAGACACGACCGCCGAGGCTTACACCGTCTACGGTGAAGTACGGGTTGGTCACCGACAGCTCGGTATAGGTCTGGTAGTCGTTTTTGGTACCGTTGATCCCGACAGCATAGCCAGTACCTAACCAGTTATCCTGCTGAACGCCCGCCTGGAAGCTGACGCCGCTCTCGGTGCCGTAGCCGATACCGAAGTTGAAGCTACCGGTGTTACGCTCTTTCACCTTGTAGACAACGTCGACCTGGTCCGGGCTGCCCGGCACGCGCTGGGTATCAGTATCCACCGTTTCAAAGAAACCTAAACGATTGAGACGGTCTTTACCCTGATCGACGAGGTCGCTGCCCAGCCATGCGCCTTCCATCTGGCGCATTTCGCGGCGCAGTACGGCATCTTTAGAGGTGTCGTTGCCTTCGAAGCGAATTTTACGCACGTAATAACGGTTGCCTGCGTCGACGTTAACGTGCAGCTTAACGGTTTTATCGCTGTCGTTGATCTCCGGCTGCGACTGCACGCGCGGATAGGCGTAACCATAACGACCCAACAGTTTCTTGATGTCGTTTTCCATCTTGGTCACTTTCGCGCCGTTGTACAGTTCGCCTGGCTCAACTTTAGTCAGCGCTTCGATTTCCGCGGAATGGCCAGCGAGGTTGCCCGTCACCTGCACTCCGGAAAACTTGTACTGATCGCCTTCGGTGATGTTGACGGTGATGTAGATCCCTTTCTTATCCGGCGTCAGGCTGACCTGGGTAGAATCGATGTTGAAACGGGCATAGCCGCGATCCAGGTAGTAGCTGCGCAGGGTTTCAAGGTCGCCCGCTAGCTTCTGCTTCTGGTATTTACGGTCGCCGACCACGTTCCACCACGGCACCTCATCGCGCAGCTGGAAGTGGGAGATCAGCTCATCGGTCGAAAACGCATGGTTGCCGACGATGTTGATCTGTTGAATTTTTGCGGAGACGCCTTCCTGGAAGACCAGCTTCAAATCGACACGGTTACGCGGCAGCGGCGTAACGACTGCTTTGACGCTGGCGCTGTATTTACCGACGCTGTAGTAGAAGTCTTCAAGACCCTTCTCGATATCCGCGATGGTCGTGCGGTCAAGCGACTCGCCCACCCGAACGCCTGAGGCCTCAAGGTTCTGCTTGAGCATGTCATCTTTCACCGACTTGTTGCCGGAGAAAGTGATGCTGGCGATCGTCGGACGCTCTTTCACCTGAACCAGCAGGGTATCACC
This sequence comes from Klebsiella sp. KPN54798, assembly GCF_021184225.1. Classification (NCBI taxonomy): domain Bacteria; kingdom Pseudomonadati; phylum Pseudomonadota; class Gammaproteobacteria; order Enterobacterales; family Enterobacteriaceae; genus Klebsiella; species Klebsiella sp. KPN54798. The sequence continues at coordinate 4,371,904 of NZ_CP089234.1, forward strand.
ATCGCGCAGGACGCGGACGTCCTCGAAGTTGCCAGTGGCAAACAGCGCGCGAATAGTGTTACTGATATCATCGTCGGTCACCGTATCGCCAGGACGCACTGGCATACTGAGGAGGGCCGCACCAACAGCGACACGCTGCAAGCCTTCGAAATGAATGTCCTTCACCACGAACCCTTCAGCACCGTATACAGTCGCGCTGCTAAACAGCAGCGACGCTATGAGCAACTTTTTCATCGCCATCGTTATTATGCGTTCTTCCTAACAAACTCTCTTATAACCGAGAGAAATCATTGAAAAGTGCAAGCCCCATTAACAGCACCAGCAGTATTGAGCCAATGCGATAACTAAAGTCTTGAACTCGCTCGGATACCGGCCCGCCCTTCAGCTTTTCAATCGCTAAAAACAGCAGATGTCCCCCATCCAGTACGGGTAGAGGGAACAGGTTGATGATTCCGAGGTTCACGCTAATCAGCGCCAGGAACATCAGATAATAAATCAACCCAAACTCCGCTGACATTCCAGCCCCCTGAGCGATAGAGATCGGCCCACTGAGGTTGTTCAGTTTGACATCACCGGTTATCAATTTACCCAGCATCCTGACCGTCAGCGACATCAGCTGCCAGGTTTTATCCGTGGCTTCAGCGATGGCGGCAAACGGTCCGTACTGACGTACTGTCTTGTATTCTTCAGGCAGCGGGATGACCTTTGGCACCACCCCTGCGAACCCTTCCGCCTTACCTTTCACCGTTTTCGCATCCGGCGTCAGGGTTAACGGCAGCGCACTCCCCTGCCGTTCAATCTCCAGCGCCAGCGCTTTGCCCGGATTATCGCGCACCAGATTAACAAACGTCATCCACTGCGTTAACGGTTGACCATCGACTTTAACGATCCGGTCGCCCGCTTGCAAACCCGCTTTCTGGGCTGCCGATCCCGCCTGAACCTCAGCCAGCACCGTATCAATCTGCGCGCTGCGCGGCTGGATCCCCAGCGAGGTCACGGGATCTTGCTTGTCTGGCTCAAACGACCAGTGCCGCAGATCGACGATTTTATCCTGGCGCTGATTGGTCCCGAAAGGGGCGACGGTAACTATTGTTTGCGGGTTGCCGATTTTGGCCACCAGCTGCAGACGCACCGCATCCCAATCAGGCGTTTCGATACCATCTATCGCTTTAAGTTCCGTTCCTTTTGCAATTTGTGCTTGCGCGGCAACCGAATTGGGCGTTATTTCACCCACCACCGGCCGCACGCCGGGAACGCCGATGATAAAGACCAGCCAGTAAGCAAAGATAGCGAAAATGAAGTTAGCGATGGGGCCGGCGGCAATCACCGCCGCACGCTGACCGACGGTTTTATTGTTGAAGGCGTAGTGACGCATCTCCGGCGCCACCGCTTCAACACGCTCATCCAGCATCTTGACGTAGCCGCCCAGTGGGATCAGGGCGATGACGAACTCTGTGCCCTGCTTATCCATCCGCCGCCACAGCGCTTTGCCGAAGCCGATAGAAAAACGCTCAACCCGGATACCGCAGCGGCGCGCCACCCAAAAATGGCCAAACTCATGCACCGTAATCAGTACGCCAAGCGCAATGATAAAAGCCGCCAGATTCCAGAGCACGCTCAGCATATAACCTTCCGTCAAATCGTCCTGAAGACCAACAGTAGCAGACAGGCGAAGACCGGTACCGCCGCCGTCAGGCTGTCGATACGATCGAGAATACCACCATGTCCGGGAATCAAGTGCCCGCTATCCTTAATGCCGGCCTCGCGCTTAAACATACTTTCCGTCAGGTCGCCCAGCACCGAAGCCAGGGCCGCCACCACCGAACAGACCAGCAGCACCGTCGGCGTGACGTCAAGATGGGCCCACACGCCGTAGGCCCAGGAAATCACCGCTGCGGTCAGCAAACCGCCAAAAAAGCCCTGCCAGGTTTTACCCGGTGAGACCTTCGGCGCCAGCTTGTGCTTGCCAAACATTTTACCAAACATATAGGCGCCAGAGTCTGCGCCCCATACCAGGATCATGACGTACAGCAGCCACAGCGCGCCGCTATAGTGGTTATCGGCATAGTGCCAGGCGCGCAGCGCCAGCATGCCCCAGAAAAACGGGACGATGGTCAGGATGCCGAAGATGAGGCGCAGCACCTTAGAGTGGCGCCAGAATGCCGCCGAGGCCGGGTATGAGAGCACCAGCAGTAACGCGACGATCCACCAGGCAAAAGAGGCCCATAGCGACCCTTCAACCATCGGTTGATGAACGTCATAATGGTATTCAGGCAGCAGAAAAAGCATCGCCGCCAGCAGAAGGCCGCACAGCACCGCCAGCCAAACCCGCTGCGACGTCGAGGTAAAACCGCTCAGTTGTCCCCACTCCCAGGCGGCGAGCATACAGACCACCAGGGTGACGATAGCAAAGCCCATCGGCGGCAATAAAAACAATGCCGCAATGACGATGGGGATTAAGACGAAAGCAGATATCAGGCGATACTTCAGCAAAAGTGACCCCCATCAGGCATGACTGCCACCCGGCTCAGTGCCGCCGAAACGACGCTCTCGATTAACAAAGGCATGGAGTGCACCTTCAAAGTCCTGTTCAGCAAAATCGGGCCAAAGAACATCCGTAAAGTAAAGTTCGGCATAGGCAATTTGCCAAATCAGAAAGTTACTTATTCGGTGCTCTCCCCCGGTCCTAATAACTAAATCAACGGGAGCCAGTTCATGCATGCAGACCTGCTGACTCAGCATGTCTTCCGTGATCTGCTCAGGCAGCAGCGTCCCGTCCTGTACCTGTTTCGCCAGCAAACGAACGCCCTGGGTAATATCCCAGCGACCGCCGTAATTGGCTGCAATATTCAGCGTTAAGCCGGTATTGTTTGCGGTTAGCGCTTCCGCTTTGCGGATCCGCTCCTGCAGGCGCGCATTGAAGCGCGTGGTGTCGCCAATAATCCGCAGACGCACATTGTGTCGGTGCAGGCTTTTGACTTCGCTATCCAGCGCCCAGACGAACAGTTCCATCAGCGCACTGACTTCCTGAGCCGGACGGTTCCAGTTTTCGCTGCTGAACGCGTATAACGTTAACGCCTCAATCCCATTATTCGCCGCGAAGGAGACCGCGCGACGCACGGATTTCGCACCGGCCTTATGCCCGAAAGCGCGAATTTTACCTTGCCGTTTCGCCCAACGGCCGTTGCCATCCATAATAATGGCGACATGACGGCAGCCATGGGTGGGCGATATTTCGCTGACAGTTTGATTAGCAGACAACATCACGCGTTTTAAGTCCATAATAAGGATTAACTAGCCACCAAACAGAGGCCACCGGGCCGCGCTGGATACGCATTTTTATCCGGTGCCGGGGCTGCAGCCAATCGCAGAGAACAACCAAAAGCTTTACGCAAAAAAGCCGTGTTTTGTCACGGCCACCGTAATCTTTAACAACAAAATGCAACGATCGGGTGGCGCAGACTATATCACCGAAGCCTTGCGCCCACAAATATCACCGCGTTACGCCTGCGCAACCAACCGCTGCAGCTGCTGGTGAGCGATTGCGCGCGCCTCGGCGTCGATAACCAGAACATCATCAATGCTTTGCGGCTCCTGCAGGTCCATCTTATCCAGCACCGCCAGGTTAACCGCCGCAATATCGGTAAAGCGGATATCGCCATGCAGAAACGCGGCAACCGACTCTTCATTAGCCGCATTCAGCGTCGTGGTCGCGGCCTGGCCGACGTCAAACGCGTCCATCGCCAACTTCAGGCACGGATATCGCGTATAGTCCGGCGCGGAGAAGCTCAGATTGCTCAACTGACAGAAGTCCAGCGGTTTAACGCCGGAATTCAGTCGCTGCGGCCAGCCCATGGTATGGGCGATCGGCGTGCGCATATCCGGCTCCCCAAGCTGGGCCAGCACGCTGCCATCCTGATAGCGAACCATCGAGTGGATCACCGACTGCGGATGGATCAGCACTTCCATCTGCTGGGCCGAGGCGTTAAACAGCCAGCGCGCTTCAATATATTCCAGGCCTTTGTTCATCATCGTGGCCGAATCGACGGAGATCTTGCGCCCCATCGACCAGTTGGGATGACGGCAGGCCTGATCCGGGGTCATCGCCGCCAGTTCAGCCACGGCCGTCTCGCGGAAAGGCCCACCGGAGCCGGTCAGCAGGATTGACGAGACGCCATTCCGGGCAAGATCAGCGTATCCCAGATGCTGCTGAATTGTCTCCGGCATACTCTGAAAAATAGCGTTATGCTCGCTATCGACCGGTAGCAATCGCGCCCCCGACTGTTGCACCGCCTCCATGAATAAGCGACCGCAGGTCACCAGCGATTCTTTATTCGCTAACAATACCGTTTTCCCGGCGCGGATCGCCGCCAGCGTCGGCACCAGTCCCGCCGCGCCGACGATTGCCGCCATGACCTGATCGACCTCATCCAGCGCCGCGACCTCGGCCGCCGCCTGCTGGCCGCTTAGCACCTCGGTGCGACAGCCATGCTCATGCAGACGGGTGCGCAACCGCTCAGCGCTTTGCGCATCGTCCATCACCGCGTAACGGGGGGTAAATTCCAGGCATTGTTCAACCATACGGTCAACGTTTTTCCCCGCGACCAGCGCGGCGACGGAAAAGCGACCAGGGTTATGGCGCACCACGTCCAGCGTGCTACAGCCAATGGAGCCGGTCGAACCGAGAACGGTTAATTGCTTCATGAGACGTCCAGAAGAGTGGAAACAGAATAAAAAGCAAAACGCCGCCAGCAAGCCCCTACGCAGCAACTATCGGGGATAAGGCGGCGGCATTAGGCCTTCAACTAAGCGCTAAAGGCTACAAGGCCAGCGGTCGCAACGCAATCCCGAGAATTGAGCGTACAGTCTTCTGTACGGCGTTTCAGATTTTACTCAGGCCAGAGCCTGTCTGGCCCGAGTAAGGGCAGAGCATTAGAACTGCATCAGTTCCGCTTCTTTGTCTGCCAGCGCCGCGTCAACTTTTTTGATGGCGGCGTCAGTCATTTTCTGCACGTCGTCCTGAGAACGGCGATCGTCATCTTCGCTGATCTCTTTTTCTTTCAGCAGCGCTTTGACTTTATCGTTGGCGTCACGGCGAACGTTACGCACGGCAACGCGCGCCTGCTCGGCTTCACCACGCACGATCTTGGTCAGATCTTTACGACGCTCTTCGGTCAGCGGCGGCAGCGGGACACGAATATCGCTGCCGGCAGAGCTTGGGTTCAGACCGAGGTCTGACGCCATGATCGCTTTTTCAACGGCCGCGGACATAGAACGGTCAAAGACGTTGATTTTCAGGGTACGGGAGTCTTCGACGGTGACGCTGGCCAGCTGGCGCAGCGGGGTCGGAGTACCGTAGTATTCAACAACAATCCCGTCCAGCAGGCTCGGAGAAGCACGACCCGTGCGAATTTTGCTGATTTGGTTTTTGAATGCTTCGACGCATTTTTCCATGCGGATTTCAGCATCTTTTCTGATATCGCTAATCACGTTACGAATCCTTGAAAGCTTGTCTCAGTCAGACCAGACGGGGCACCCGTCGGAAAATGAGCTAAGTATAGTCAGATTTAATGAAAATCACCGGGCAATATCCCCGCGAAAGTAAAGCGGAATATTACCCGGATTTGGCGCTGACGGGAATTATTCCGTGATCAATGTGCCTTCTTTTTCGCCCATCACCACGCGACGCAGGGCGCCAGGTTTGTTCATGTTGAAGACGCGAATCGGTAATTTATGGTCACGCGCCAGGGTGAAGGCCGCCAGATCCATGACTTTCAGCTCTTTTTCCAGAACTTCGCTGTAGGTCAGCTGATCGTACATGGTGGCAGAAGGATCTTTTGCCGGGTCAGCGGTGAATACGCCGTCAACCTTGGTGGCTTTCAGCACCACATCGGCTTCAATTTCGATACCGCGCAGGCAGGCTGCGGAATCGGTGGTAAAGAACGGGTTGCCGGTACCAGCGGAGAGGATCACTACGCGGTTGTTGCGCAGCAGGCTGATTGCCTCTGCCCAGCTGTAGTTGTCGCATACGCCATTCAGCGGGATGGCGGACATCAGACGAGCGTTCACATAGGCGCGGTGGAGCGCATCACGCATTGCCAGGCCGTTCATGACCGTTGCCAGCATGCCCATGTGGTCGCCCACAACGCGGTTCATACCCGCTTTCGCCAGACCAGCACCACGGAACAGGTTACCGCCACCAATTACTACGCCAACCTGAATACCCAGCTCAACCAGCTCTTTGATCTCCTGAGCCATGCGGTCAAGTATGCTTGCATCAATACCGAAGCCTTCTGAGCCCTGCAGCGCTTCGCCACTTAATTTCAGCAGAATACGTTTGTAGACGGGTTTTGCATTGGTAGCCATGTTTCTTTCCTGAGACTGTCAACGAATGAGATGTGTTAATTCCGGCGACATTGTATGTCGCATTTCAGCGCGGCCACTATAAGCAGTTGGCTGAATTTACAAAATGGGCGCAAAAAGAAGCCGCCCTCAGGCGGCTCCTTTTTTTAAAAATTAAGACTGCTTGGACATCGCAGCAACTTCTGCTGCAAAGTCAGTCTCAACTTTCTCAATGCCTTCGCCCACTTCAAAGCGGATGAAGCCAGTCACGTCAGCGTTGTGCTCTTTCAGCAGCTGGCCAACAGATTTGCTCGGCTCCATAACGAAAGGCTGACCAGTCAGAGAAACTTCGCCGGTGAATTTCTTCATGCGGCCTTCAACCATTTTCTCTGCGATTTCTTTCGGCTTACCGGACTGCATCGCGATGTCCAGCTGAACCTGGTACTCTTTCTCTACCACTTCAGCAGACACGTCTTCCGGCTTAACGAATTCCGGCTTGCTTGCAGCAACGTGCATTGCCAGCTGCTTAACCAGCTCTTCGTCAGCGCCTTTAGCGGCAACCAGAACGCCGATACGCGCACCGTGCTGGTAGCTGCCCAGAACGTCGCCTTCCAGAACAGCGATACGACGGATGTTGATGTTCTCGCCGATTTTAGCAACCAGCGCAACACGTTCTTCTTCGAACTGCGCTTTCAGAACTTCAACGTCGGAGATTTTACCTGCAACAGCGGCGTCCAGTACTTTGTCGGCAAATGCCTGGAAACCACCATCTTTAGCAACGAAGTCAGTCTGGCAGTTAACTTCCAGAATGTAACCGTAGTTGCCTTCGATTTTGGTTTTGATCACGCCGTCAGCAGCCACGTTGCCTGCTTTCTTCGCCGCTTTGATCGCGCCGGATTTACGCATGTTTTCGATTGCCAGCTCGATGTCGCCATTCGCTTCAGTCAGCGCTTTTTTGCAATCCATCATGCCTGCGCCAGTACGTTCGCGCAGCTCTTTTACCAGGGAAGCGGTAATTTCAGCCATTCTAAAATCCTCGGGAGATGTGGATACTGCCCGGCCAACGGCCAAACAGCGTAAATTGAAAAAAGGGGCCGATAATGGGCCCCTATTCATACACGGTACTAATAAGGGCTTAAACCTTATTATTCAGCTTCTACGAAGCTTTCTTCCGCCTGAGAAGCCAGGTCCTGAGAGCGACCTTCACGAACGGTAGCAGCAACAGCGCCCAGGTACAGGCTTACTGCGCGGATTGCATCGTCGTTACCCGGGATAACGAAGTCTACGCCGTCCGGATCAGAGTTGGTATCAACGATAGCAAATACCGGGATGCCCAGGTTGTTTGCTTCTTTGATAGCGATGTGCTCGTGGTCAGCGTCGATAACGAACAGTGCGTCCGGCAGGCCGCCCATATCTTTGATACCGCCCAGGCTGTTTTCCAGCTTGTCCAGCTCACGAGTGCGCATCAGCGCTTCTTTCTTGGTCAGCTTGTCGAAAGTACCGTCCTGGGACTGAGTTTCCAGGTCTTTCAGACGTTTGATGGACTGACGAACGGTTTTCCAGTTAGTCAGCATACCGCCCAGCCAGCGATGGTTCACGAAGAACTGATCGCAGCTCAGAGCAGCGTCTTTTACCGCTTCGCTTGCAGCGCGCTTAGTACCAACGAAAAGGATTTTACCTTTACGAGCAGCGATCTTGTTCAGTTCAGCCAGAGCTTCGTTGAACATCGGTACGGTTTTCTCAAGGTTGATGATGTGAACTTTGTTACGCGCGCCGAAGATGAAAGGCTTCATTTTCGGGTTCCAGTAACGGGTCTGGTGACCGAAGTGAACACCAGCCTTGAGCATGTCGCGCATGGAAACAGTTGCCATGTTTAAAACCTCTATAGATTAAATTGGGGTTATGCCTCCACGTATCCCATATTACCGACCCCGAAGGGCACCCCGGAATATGTGCCGATACGTGTGTGTTATTACACAAAGTGAGCTATGTCGCTTACGTCCATCCTTGTGTATCTGAGATGGAACGGAAGTCCGGCGCGCTTTATACCACAAAATCCATCCAGACACCAACTCTTGTTGACGTCGCGTGCTGTTAATGATTCTCAGTTTGGCACCAGCCTGCCCGGACTGTTACCATTGACAGGACTTACACTATTATTGTCGAAAATATCGACACTGCTGGACATACTCCATGGCTATCTCTATTAAGACATCTGAAGACATCGAAAAAATGCGCGTTGCCGGCCGCCTGGCCGCCGAAGTGCTGGAAATGATCGAACCCTACGTCAAACCGGGCGTCAGCACCGGCGAACTGGACCGCATCTGTAACGACTATATCGTTAACGAGCAGAAGGCCATTTCCGCCTGCCTCGGCTATCACGGCTATCCGAAATCCGTCTGCATTTCGGTCAATGAAGTGGTCTGTCACGGTATCCCTGATGACGGCAAGCTGCTGAAAGATGGCGATATCGTCAATATCGACGTGACCGTCATTAAAGATGATTTCCATGGCGATACCTCCAAAATGTTTATCGTCGGCAAACCGACGATTCTCGGCGAGCGCCTGTGCCGCATCACTCAGGAAAGCCTGTACCTGGCGCTGAGAATGGTGAAGCCAGGCATCAACCTGCGCACCATCGGCGCGGCGATCCAGAAATTTGTGGAAGCGGAAGGTTTCTCCGTGGTGCGCGAGTACTGTGGCCACGGCATCGGCCGCGGCTTCCATGAAGAGCCTCAGGTACTGCACTACGATTCGCCGGAGACCAACGTCGTACTCAAACCAGGCATGACCTTCACCATCGAGCCGATGGTCAACGCCGGTAAAAAAGAGATCCGCAGCATGAAAGACGGCTGGACGGTGAAAACCAAAGACCGGAGCTTGTCTGCGCAGTACGAGCATACTATTGTGGTGACAGACAACGGCTGCGAAATTCTGACGCTACGCAAGGATGACACCATCCCGGCGATAATCTCGCACGATGAATGATGAAAAGCCGGCGCCCGCCGGCTTTTTTATTAGATAGTTTTTTCTTATGGTGACGCGATGAGCAACTCATTACCTGACACAGCCTCCCCTCTCCTGCCCGTCCCGCCGGAACACCCGGTGAGTTGGCCCCAGGGCGATCTGAACTGTGCCGCAATCAAGGCGCACATCGATACCTTCCAGCACTGGCTGGGCGAGGCGTTTGACTCCGGCATCGTCGCGGAGCAGCTCATCGCGGCGCGCACCGAATTTATCGACCAGTTGCTGCAGCGATTATGGATCGCCTGCGGTTTTGAATCCGTCAGCGACCTGGCGCTGGTCGCCGTCGGCGGCTATGGCCGTGGCGAACTGCACCCGCTCTCAGACGTCGATCTGCTGATCCTCAGTCGTAAAAAACTGCCGGACGACCAGGCGCAAAAAGTCGGCGAACTGCTCACCCTGCTGTGGGACGTCAAGCTGGAGGTGGGCCACAGCGTACGCACCCTCGAAGAGTGCCTACTGGAAGGTCTCTCGGATCTGACCGTTGCCACCAACTTAATCGAATCGCGCCTGCTGATCGGCGACGTCGCGCTGTTCCTTGAACTGCAAAAACATATTTTTAGCGACGGCTTCTGGCCATCGGAAAAGTTCTTCGCCGCCAAGGTCGAAGAGCAGAACGTCCGTCATCAGCGCTATCATGGCACCAGCTATAACCTCGAGCCGGACGTGAAAAGCAGCCCCGGCGGCTTGCGCGATATCCATACGCTACAGTGGGTGGCTCGCCGCCATTTCGGCGCCACCTCAATGGATGAGATGGTCGGCTTCGGCTTTCTGACCGAAGCCGAGCGCAATGAACTCAATGAGTGTCTGCATCAGCTGTGGCGCATCCGTTTCGCGCTGCATCTCGAACTCACGCGCTATGACAACCGTCTGCTTTTCGACCGCCAGCTCAGCGTGGCCCGCCGGCTAGGCTATGAAGGCGACGGCAACCAGCCGATTGAGCATATGATGAAGGACTTCTTCCGCGTTACCCGCCGGGTGAGCGAGCTGAATCAGATGCTGCTTCAGCTGTTTGAGGAGGCTATCCTCGCCCTGACCGAGGATGAAAAACCACGCCCGATCGATGATGATTTCCAGCTGCGCGGCACCCTTATCGATCTGCGTGACGACACGCTGTTTATTCGCGAACCGCAGGCCATTCTGCGCATGTTTTATATCATGGTGCGCAACAGCACCATCACCGGCATCTACTCAACGACGTTGCGCCATCTGCGCCACGCCCGCCGTCATCTCACCCAGCCGCTGTGCTATATCCCGGAGGCGCGCACGCTCTTTCTTAGTATGCTGCGCCATCAGGGAGCGGTAAGTCGCGGGCTGCTGCCGATGCATCGCCACAGCGTACTGTGGGCCTATATGCCGCAGTGGTCGCATATCGTCGGCCAGATGCAGTTCGACCTGTTTCACGCCTACACCGTCGATGAACACACCGTCCGGGTGATGCTCAAGCTGGAAAGCTTTGCCAAAGAAGAAACCCGCAGCCGCCACCCGCTGTGCGTGGAGCTGTGGCCGCGCTTAACGCACCCGGAGCTGATCTTAATTGCTGCCCTGTTCCACGACATCGCCAAAGGGCGCGGCGGCGACCACTCGATCCTCGGCGCGCAGGATGTGCTGAAGTTTGCCGAGCTGCACGGGCTGAACTCGCGCGAAACGCAGCTGGTCGCCTGGCTGGTGCGTCACCACCTGCTGATGTCGGTCACCGCCCAGCGGCGCGATATTCAGGATCCGGAGGTGATTAAGCAGTTCGCCGAGGAGGTGCAAACGGAAAATCGTCTGCGCTATCTGGTGTGTCTGACCGTCGCCGATATCTGCGCCACCAACGAAACCTTGTGGAACAGCTGGAAGCAGAGCCTGCTGCGTGAACTCTATTTCGCCACCGAGAAGCAGCTGCGTCGCGGCATGCAAAGCACCCCGGACATGCGCGAACGAGTGCGTCACCATCAGCTGCAGGCGCTGGCCCTGCTGCGGATGGACAATATTAATGAAGAGGCGCTGCATCAGATCTGGAACCGCTGCCGCGCCAACTATTTCGTGCGACATACGCCGACGCAGCTCGCCTGGCACGCCCGCAACCTGCTGCGCCACGATCTGAATAAGCCGATGATCCTGCTGAGCTCGCAGGCCACCCGCGGCGGTACGGAGATTTTTATCTGGAGCCCGGATCGCCCTTACCTGTTCGCCGCGGTGTGTGGCGAACTTGACCGTCGCAACCTCAGCGTCCACGACGCGCAGATCTTCACCACCCGCGACGGTATGGCGATGGATACCTTTATCGTCCTTGAGCCCGACGGCAGCCCCCTTTCCGCCGACCGCCACGAGGCGATCCGCCAGGGGCTGGAGCAGACCATCACTCAGCGCAGCTGGCAGCCTCCGGCCCCGCGTCGTCAGGCGGCAAAGCTACGCCATTTTTCCGTGGACACCGAGGTGAATTTCCTGCCGACCCATACCGACCGAAAATCGTTTCTGGAGCTGATAGCGCTCGACCAGCCCGGGCTGCTCGCCCGCGTCGGGCAGGTGTTCGCCGACCTCGGGATATCGCTTCACGGGGCGCGAATTACGACAATTGGTGAGCGAGTAGAAGATTTATTTATAATCGCCACCGCCGACCGGCGTGCCCTTAATAATGAGCTGCAACAAGAAGTGCAACAACGGTTGACAGCGGCCCTCAATCCAAACGATAAAGGGTGACGTATTTTTTTTAGTAAATGGAAAGAAACAATGCAGCAGTTACAGAACGTTATTGAGTCCGCTTTCGAGCGTCGCGCCGACATTACGCCGGCTAATGTGGATACCGTGACCCGCGAAGCGGTTAACCAGGTTATCGCCCTTCTTGATTCCGGCGCGCTGCGCGTCGCTGAGAAGATCGACGGTCAGTGGGTGACGCATCAGTGGCTGAAGAAGGCGGTACTGCTCTCTTTCCGTATTAACGATAACCAGGTTATCGATGGTGCGGAAAGCCGCTACTTCGATAAAGTGCCGATGAAATTCGCTGACTACGACGAAGCGCGTTTCCAGAAAGAAGGTTTCCGCGTGGTGCCGCCGGCCGCCGTGCGCCAGGGCGCGTTCATCGCCCGCAACACTGTGCTGATGCCGTCCTACGTTAACATCGGCGCCTACGTTGACGAAGGCACCATGGTTGATACCTGGGCCACCGTCGGCTCCTGCGCACAGATCGGTAAAAACGTGCATCTGTCCGGCGGTGTCGGCATCGGTGGCGTACTGGAGCCGCTGCAGGCGAACCCGACCATTATCGAAGATAACTGCTTCATCGGCGCGCGCTCTGAAGTGGTTGAAGGGGTGATTGTCGAAGAAGGCTCCGTCATCTCCATGGGCGTTTACCTCGGTCAGAGCACCAAAATCTACGATCGCGAAACCGGCGAAGTCTTCTACGGCCGCGTACCGGCTGGCTCGGTGGTGGTCTCAGGCAACCTGCCGTCGAAAGATGGTAAATACAGCCTGTACTGCGCGGTGATTGTGAAGAAAGTCGATGCCAAAACCCGCGGCAAGGTCGGCATTAACGAGCTGCTGCGCACCATCGACTAAAGCAAATAAAAAGCGGGAGATATCCCGCTTTTTTTATATTTGATGCTGGCGAAAATGGATTTTTTCGTTAATTATTCAATGGTTATGATGCTATCAAAGGTACCGTTATGTACGATAATCTGAAAAGTCTTGGCATTACCAACCCTGATGAGATCGATCGCTATAGCCTGCGGCAGGAAGCTAACAACGACATTCTGAAAATCTATTTTCAGAAAGACAAAGGCGAATTCTTCGCCAAGAGCGTGAAGTTCAAATATCCGCGTCAGCGCAAAACCGTCGTCGCCGACGGCGTCGGCCAGGGCTACAAAGAGGTCCAGGAGATCAGCCCCAATCTGCGCTACGTTATCGACGAGCTGGATCAGATCTGCCAGCGCGATCGCACTGAAATCGATCTCAAGCGTAAAATCCTCGACGATTTACGCCATCTGGAAAGCGTGGTCACCAATAAGATCAGCGAAATCGAAGCCGATCTGGAAAAGCTCACCCGTAAGTAAGAGCATCCCGGCGGCGCGTTGCCTGGCCGGGCTGGTGGTCTCTATCCACTCCAGACAGCATGCATCGTCCAGGCCGGGTATGGCGCGTCACTGCCCGGCATTTTTTTGCCTCCACGTCTTAGCGTTGTTCGTCCAGCTGCAGCGCGATATACAGCAGCAGCCTGTCGTCAAAGCTACCGAGATCCAGGCCGGTCAGCTCCGAGATACGGTTCAACCGGTACTCCAGCGTATTGCGATGGATAAACAGCGCCTTTGACGTCGCCAGCGGCTGCACGTTATGGCGAAACCACGCCTGCAGCGTCCGCCGCAGCAGCCCGTTGTTGTCCATGGCCTTCAAACGCGCCAGCGGACGGGCCAGCTCATTGGCCTGCCAGCCGCCGCGCAGGCTGTCGAGCAGCACCGGCAGCATCAGATCCTGATAGAAATAACTGCGGCTCTCCGGCATCCGCTGCTTGCCAACCATCATCGTCGTCCGTGCGGTACGGTAAGAGCGGGCGATACTTCCTGGGCCGGTGAAGAAGTTGCCCAGCGCCACGCGAAAGCGCAGCTGGCCATTCTCTTTCATCCTGGCGATAAGCTGCTCGACGCGCCGGACGTGATCGTCAGCGTCCCAGCGGCCAAAGCTGTTCAGCGCCGGTTTCAGCACCACCATTTCCGTGAGCGAGACAATGGCCACCAGATTATTGCGATCGGGGGTGGTCAGCGCGTTCTGTAACTGTTGCAGTTCCGCCATCGCGCTGTCCACGCCGAGCTGACCGCTGTCTACCTCAATCATCGCCACCACGCGCGGCTGATTGAGATCGATGCCTAAACGCTGAGCCCATTCGTTCAGCGCCGGGGTATGCTCTTCCGCCTGAATCAGGTTCATCACCAGCTCTTCGCGCAGACGGCTGTCCTGGGCCAGGAGATGCATCAGCCGCGACTGCTCCAGCATCATCTCTGCTGTCATGCACACCAGCTCGCCATATTTTCGCAGCGACTCCGGCTCGCCGGTCAGGCCGATCACCCCGACGATCTCCCCCTCCAGGCGCAGCGGCAGGTTAATCCCCTGGCGAACCCCGTGCAGATGGCGAGCGACCGCGTCGTCGATATCCACCACCCGCCCCTGGGAGAGGACCAGCAGCGCGCCTTCGTGCAATTCACCAATCCTTTCCCGATCGCCGCTGCCGATGATCCGCCCGCGGGCATCCATCACGTTGATATTGGTATCGATGATGCGCATGGTCCGCGCCACAATATCCTGCGCCATTTTGGTATCAAGATGCCAGCCAGCCATGTAGTCCTCCCCTTTGCTGGGCACCAGCATAAAAGAGTCATCGTCGCGCTGCATTGTGCATTTGCACTAAGCCGGGGTGAGATATGTGGAGTTGTGGGGGCGGTCACAGAACGAAAAAAGCCCCTGCCCTCGGCGAGGGAAGGGGCTGGGAAGCGAGCGCTGGCGGTTACTGCAACAGCAGATAGATAGAGGCGTCGCCGCGCTGAATGTTCAGCGCCAGTACGGACGGTTTGGCGTCGAAGATTTTCCGCAGATCGGCGATGTTTTTCACCGGCTGCTGATTCGCCCCGACGATGACGTCGCCTTTCTTGAGGCCAATCTGTGCCGCCGGGGTACCGGCTTTCACATTATTGACCACCACGCCCTTATCCTGACCCTTATTGCTCATTTCCGCCCCTTCAATCCCGTTGAAGATAGTGCTGGAGTCAACCTGGGTCTGGTTGCTCTGCTGCAGTTCGACGGTCACGGTCACCGGTTTGCCGTCGCGCAACAGACCAAGCTCAACTTTGCTGCCGATAGGCATGGTGCCGACCTGGGCACGCAGCGCGGCGAAGCTGCTGATCGCTTTCCCGTTGAGGGAGGTGATGACATCGCCGGCTTTAATGCCCGCTTTCGCGGCCGCCGAACCTGGCATTACCTGGCTGACGAAGGCCCCGCGCTGGGCATCGACTTTCATCGCTTTCGCCAGCTCAGAGTTCAGTTCGGTGCCCATAATGCCGAGCTCACCGCGTTTCACCTGGCCATATTTCACCATCTGCTCGGTCAGGTTTTTCACCATGTTGCTTGGGATAGCAAAACCGATACCGATGTTGCCGCCGTCCGGCGCCAGAATGGCGGTGTTGATACCGATCAGTTCGCCGTTGAGGTTCACCAGCGCGCCGCCGGAGTTCCCGCGGTTAATCGCCGCATCGGTCTGGATAAAGTTTTCGTAGTTTTCCACGTTGAGGCCGCTACGGCCCAGCGCGGAGACAATCCCGGAGGTCACGGTTTCGCCCAGACCGAACGGGTTGCCGATAGCCACGGTGTAATCACCGACGCGCAGCGCATCGGAGTCGGCAAGCTTAATCGCCGTCAGGTTTTTTGGCTCCTGAATCTGAATCAGCGCGATATCAGAGCGCGGATCTTTGCCGACGACTTTAGCATCAAACCTACGGCCATCGCTCAGCTGAACCTTAATCGTGGTGGCGTTGTCCACGACGTGGTTGTTGGTCACCACATACCCTTTGGCGGCATCAATGATGACGCCGGAGCCCAGCGCCATAAATTTCTGCTGCTGGCCGCCGTCAGGCTGACCGCCCTGTCCGCCGCCCTGGCAAAACGGCGAACTCTGGAAAGGAGAGCCATCCTGGCAGAACGGCGAATTATCGCCAAAGAACTGCTGGAAGTTACGTGGCATCCGTGGGGTATTAACGGTGGTGCTACCTTCAACGTTAATGCTCACCACCGACGGCATCACCTTCTCCAGCATCGGGGCCAGGCTTGGCATCTGCTGTGCATTAGTGGCCGAAGATGCCGTTTCTGCCGCGCTCGCAGAGAGCGGGGACAACGCCAGACCTAAACTCAGAGCCAGTGCACTCATTGCTAACGTGGTTTTTTTCATCAGTTTCAATCTCAATATCAGGTAACGAAAGTTGCTGTGTACGTGACTATCAGAGTCATTTTATAACGCTAAGTTCCGGAATTAAGTTTCTGGAAAAAGTAAAAATTTATTGTCCATCTTTACAAAACTCCAGCCTATTCCACCGCCATGAGTCGCCGATATTCATCCCACGCATACAAATCCGTCATCCCGCTGATATAGTCCTGAATCAGACGGCAGCGATAATAGTATTCCATCAGCGCAAATTCGGGCGCCGTACGCGCCAGTTTATTTACCGCTTCAACATAGGCCAGCCGGTGACGGGTCGAAAGTTTCTGATACAGCCGGGAGGCAATGGGTAAACGTCGTACCCGCTCCTGCGCTACTAATTCGCTGAAATCCTCCAGCGATAATTTCAGCAGCGGCTGATAGATATCCAACAGGCCGCTGATCACCCGGTAGCCCTGCAATTCCAGCTGCTCAACATCCGGATGGCTAAAGACCTGTTTCATCGCCACATTTTTATAGAGCTCCAGTAGCTGACTGCAATCGCTGTCGTCCTCCAGCAACGCATGATTAAAGTCCCCCGTGAAGATTGCCGGCAGGTTGTCAATAAATCGGCGCGCCGCGTAGGGCACCAGCTTATTCAGCGTATTCACCCGCAAATACATAAAAAACTGATCTTCCGCGCTCTGCTTCAGATAATTGGCTCGCGATTTCTCCCAGGCATTTTCTACTACCTGCGAAAATAACGAGCCTTTTTCATGACTGCCCCAGGCGTCGTAAAGATGCTGATAGAGCTGTTCTGCGCTAAAAATACGTTTTTCCACCGCGTCCTCGAGATCCGCGACGCAATATGAGATGTCATCCGCAGCCTCCATAATCCAGGTTAATGGAAACCGATTGTAAGGCGCGAGATCCAGTTCTTTACGCAAACGCGCGACATACTCTTCTTCGGCTAAATAATAGCCAGGTTTCTTCATTAAATAACTGTGGCTGGCCGGCGTCTCCTCAGACCACCACGCCGGACGAGTATATTTCAGGATACATCCCACCTGCGCCCAGGTCAGGTTCATACGCATTAGCGTATGGACCAGACGAATGCCCTGCGCGTTGCCCTCAAAGCTGCAGAGATCCTGGCGCACTTTACGGCGCAGCGCATTAAGCGATGTCTCTCCGTCATGCAGTCGTAAGGCCTGCACTTCGCAGCGATCGTCGGTCAGCGGCTGCCCGAGCGCATCGCCGGGCGCCAGGCGCTGACGGAACCAGTCGTTAATCGCCGCTTCGCCAAAATGGCCAAACGGGGGATTGCCGATATCGTGCATCAGGCAGGCCATCTCCACCACGCTCTCGAATGGCCCGGTCAGCTCTTCCAGGCCATACTCTTCCAGCAGCCTCAGCTCTTTCAGCCGGCTCAGCACCTCTTTGGCGATATAGCGCCCCACCTGCTGCACCTCCAGCGAGTGGGTCAGGCGAGTGCGCACCGCCGCGTTGCGCTCGAGCGGGAAGACCTGAGTTTTTTGCTGCAGGCGGCGGATTGCCGGCGAGTTGACGATCCGTCCCCGATCGCTTTCAAAGATCCGCAGGATGTCGCGCTCCGTCTCCACCCGCGGCGGCGAACGGAAGCGTCGACGCCAGTTTATCTTGTTGCGAAAATCAATCTTTGCCATAGCCTCTCCCGCGCGAGCAATACGCTTCCCCTTAAGCGCATGATAGACTATGCAACTAAACCTGACACATCGCGAGTAAATCTATGAAAATTGGCATTATTGGCGCTATGGAAGAGGAAGTTACCCTTCTGCGCGACAAAATCGAAAACCGCCAGACCATCACCATTGGCGGAAGCGAAATCTATACCGGCCAACTTCACGGCGTTGACGTCGCTCTGCTGAAGTCTGGTATCGGAAAAGTAGCGGCGGCGATGGGCGCGACCCTGCTGCTGGAGCGCTGCCAGCCTGACGTGATCATTAATACCGGTTCTGCCGGCGGCCTGGCGTCGACGCTGAAGGTCGGCGATATCGTCGTCTCCGATGAAGCGCGCTACCACGACGCCGACGTCACCGCCTTCGGCTATGAATACGGCCAGCTCCCTGGCTGCCCGGCGGGTTTTAAGGCGGATGAAAAACTGGTGGCCGCCGCAGAGAGCTGCATTAAAGCGTTAGATCTCAACGCCGTTCGCGGCCTCATCGTTAGCGGGGATGCCTTCATTAACGGCTCTGTCGGTCTGGCGAAGATCCGCCATAATTTCCCGCAGGCGATCGCCGTGGAAATGGAAGCGACCGCCATCGCCCACGTCTGCCATAACTTTAAGGTTCCTTTCGTAGTGGTTCGCGCTATCTCCGACGTGGCCGACCAGCAGTCCCACCTCAGCTTTGAGGAGTTCCTTGCGGTCGCCGCCAGACAGTCCACCCTGATGGTGGAGAATCTGGTACAGAACCTGGCACGTGGCTAAGTCGCTATCCTTCGCGCTTGCCGCGCTGCTGTTACTCGCCCCGGCGTGGCTGCTGGCCGCGCCGCGGGTGATCACCCTCTCCCCCGCCAATACCGAACTGGCCTTTGCCGCCGGGATCACGCCGGTCGGCGTCAGCAGCTATTCCGATTATCCTTCGCAGGCCAAAACGATCGAACAGGTTGCCAGCTGGCAGGGAATGAACCTGGAACGCATCGTGGCGCTCAAGCCAGACGTGGTGCTGGCCTGGCGCGGGGGCAATGCCGAACGCCAGGTTAACCAGCTGCAGTCTCTGGGTATTCACGTCCTGTGGGTACAGACCTCGACCATAGAAGAGATCATCGCTACCCTGCGTGAGCTGGCGCAGTGGAGCCCGCAGCCGGAAAAAGCACAGCAGGCGGCGCAGGCGATGCAGCAGGAATACGATGCGTTGAAAGCGCGCTATGCCAACGCGCCGAAGAAACGCGTCTTCCTGCAGTTCGGCTCCGCACCGCTGTTCACCAGCGGCCCCGGTTCGATTCAGGATCAGGTGCTAAGGCTTTGCGGCGGCGAGAATATCTTCGCCACCAGCCGCGTTCCCTGGCCGCAGGTGAGCCGCGAACAGGTGCTGGCCCGCCAGCCGCAGGCGATCGTGGTCACCGGGGATGCCAGCCGCATTGCCGAAGCGCAGCGCTTTTGGCAACATCAGCTCACCATTTCGTTGATTGCGTTACACAGCGACTGGTTTGAACGCGCCGGCCCACGTATTATCCTCGCCGCCAAACAACTTTGTGCGGCGCTTGACCAGGTAAAATAATCATCCGGCACACCGGATGTTCAGTGGGAATCAACGATGCTTGTCTATTGGCTGGATATTATTGGCACAGCTGTCTTCGCGATCTCCGGCGTACTGCTGGCCGGAAAACTGCGTATGGACCCATTCGGCGTGCTGGTGTTAGGGGTAGTGACGGCGGTAGGCGGCGGGACCATCCGCGACATGGCGCTGGCGAATGGCCCGGTATTCTGGGTCAAAGATCCCACCGATCTGGTGGTGGCGATGGTCACCAGCATGCTGACCATCCTGCTGGTCCGCCAGCCTCGCCGGCTGCCGAAATGGATCCTGCCCGTTCTTGATGCCGTCGGTCTGGCGGTGTTTGTCGGCATTGGCGTCAATAAAGCTTTTCTCGCTGGCAGCGGCCCGCTGGTCGCGGTGTGCATGGGGGTGGTGACCGGCGTCGGCGGCGGGATTATTCGCGACGTGCTGGCGCGGGAAATTCCTATGATTCTGCGTACCGAAATCTACGCCACCGCCTGTATCGTCGGCGGTATTGTCCACGCCACGGCACACGACACCTTTCATCTCCCACTGGAGAATTCGGCAATGATGGGGATGGTGGTCACCCTGGTAATTCGTCTGGCGGCTATTCGCTGGCATCTGAAGCTGCCGACGTTTGCCCTGGACGATAACGGTCGGTAATAAAAGCAAAACGGTAACCTTAAGGTTACCGTTTTTAGGGTTTGCTCCCTCCCGCTGGGGGAGAACTCGCTTTAAACGCTGAACGAGGAGCCGCAGCCGCAGGTGCTTTTCGCGTTCGGATTGGTCACGATAAAGCGCGAACCTTCCAGCCCTTCGGTATAGTCGACCGAGCCGCCGACCAGATACTGCAGGCTCATCGGGTCAACCACCAGGCCGACGCCCTGTTTCTCAATGGTCATATCCCCTTCGTTCACCTGATCGTCAAAGGTGAAGCCATACTGGAAACCGCTGCAACCGCCGCCGGTGATATACACGCGCAGTTTCAGGTTCGGATTATCTTCATCCGCAATCAGGTGTTTCACTTTATTGGCTGCGGCTTCGGTAAACTCCAGCGGCAACGCTACGTCATCACTCATTTTCTGCTCCCATTGATACTTCCGGCCGGTTAAAGAATAACCGGACCTTTTGAGCCATTATCTAATACCCTGGTAAATCGTTCAAGTATTCTCCCGGGGAGCCTGCTGCGCTTTTGCCGCCTGCTCGGCTTCCTGCTTCGCCAGAGTACGCTGCAGAATGGTCGAATACAAAGGCTTACCGCCGAGGAATTGCGCCAGTAGTGTTGCGCCAAGGCAGGTAATAATCATTGGCAAAATGAGCTGATAGTTATCGGTCATCTCAAGCACCAGCACGATCCCGGTCAGCGGCGCACGCACCGAGGCGGCGAGCAGCGCCCCCATACCGGCAATCGCGAAGGTGCCGGCATCGAGATGGTAGGCCGGAAACAGCGGAATAGCCGCCATGCCGAACGCCGTGCCCAGCAGCGTGCCGAGCGCCAACATAGGCGCGAAAATGCCCCCTGGCGCGCCGGAAGAGAAGCAGATCAGCGTGGTCACCACGCGGGCAATAAAGATAAACAGCAGCAGTCCGACGGAGAAGTTACCGGCAGCGGCGATAGGGATCAAGTTAAAGCCACCGCCCACCGCGGAGGGCTGCATCAGCCCCAGCAGACCGCAGAGCCCGCCGATTAATCCGCCAATCAACACCCATTTTTTGATGTTGCCGCCGTGGATGCGCTGGAACAGATCCTGAGTGCGCAGCACCAGAAAATTAAACAGCGGGCCAAAGCAGCCAAACAGCATGCCCAGCACCAGATACAGCCATAGGGTATTTACCGGGGCGTTGCTTAGTTTACCCACCTCAATGATCGCCGCTTCGCCGTTGAAAATGCGAAACACAATGCTCGACATGATCACGCCGGTAAACACCGCTTTAATGGAGATCAGGTTGTAGCGGAACTGCGGGCGCATCTCTTCGATGATAAACAGAATACCGGCCAGCGGCGCATTAAAGGCCGCCGAAAGCCCCGACGCCGCACCGGTCGCCAACAACGTATGCCGCGCTTCCGGACTGCGCATGCGGAAAACGTCCAGCACCATGCGCCCAATGTTGCCGCCAAGCTGTACCATCGGTCCTTCACGACCCAGCACCATCCCGGCGCCAAGGGTCCCCATGCCGCCAACGAATTTCACCGGCAGCACGCGCCACCAGCGCACCGGCCGCAGCTCCTCCAGCGCGCCCTCAATTTCCGGAATCCCGGAGCCGCCGGCCTCCGGCGCAAAGCGACGCACCAGAAAATAGCCGACCATCGCCAGCAGCGCCGACAGGATAAACGCCAGCGGCCAGACCAGATACCAGTGGTCCGCCACCTGCGCCAGCGCGCCGATCCGCTGGTTCTGCACCCAGTTCACGCTCTTTTCAAAGGCGACGCCCACCAGCCCCGCCAGCGTGCCGACCACTGCCGCCATAAACAGCACCGCCAGCGGCGTTTTATCGCGTTGAATCAGACGGCGCACCGCATCGCCGCGACGCACCCGCACAAACTGATGTGCTTCAAAAGAGGGAGTTTCTGCTTTCATGCCGTTATCAATTATTGGTAATACAAATGAAGAGAGCGGCATTTTAGCCGTCCCGGCGCGCTGCGTCGTCAAAAAAATGCCCTTGCGGCACATTGTTTCAATTGGGCAAAACTTTCATAACCATCCTGGAATAACTTAGAATAGCCGATAAAACATTTTTCACGAACCAGGACCCTGGCCATGAGCAAATCTGAAAATCTGTATCACGCTGCGCGCGAACTGATCCCCGGCGGCGTTAACTCGCCGGTGCGCGCTTTCACCGGCGTCGGCGGCACACCGCTGTTTATCGAACGCGCGGATGGCGCTTACCTCTATGACGTGGATGGGAAAGCCTATATCGATTATGTCGGTTCCTGGGGTCCGATGGTGCTGGGCCACAACCACCCGGCTATCCGCAATGCGGTGATCGAGGCGGCAACCCGCGGCCTGAGCTTTGGCGCGCCGACCGAAATGGAAGTGAAAATGGCGGCCCTGGTGACCGAGCTGGTGCCGACCATGGATATGGTGCGGATGGTGAACTCCGGTACCGAAGCCACCATGAGCGCCATTCGCCTGGCGCGCGGCTTCACCGGTCGCGACAAAATCATTAAGTTCGAAGGCTGCTACCACGGCCATGCCGACTGCCTGCTGGTGAAAGCCGGTTCCGGCGCGTTGACCCTCGGCCAGCCGAACTCGCCGGGCGTCCCGGCCGATTTCGCCAAACATACCCTGACCTGCACTTATAACGACCTCGCCTCGGTGCGCGCGGCGTTCGAGCAGTATCCGCAGGAGATCGCCTGCATCATCGTCGAGCCGGTGGCCGGAAATATGAACTGCATTCCGCCGCAGCCGGAATTCCTGCCGGGCCTGCGCGCCCTGTGCGATGAATTTGGCGCCCTGCTGATTATCGACGAAGTGATGACCGGCTTCCGCGTGGCGCTGGCAGGCGCTCAGGCTTACTACGGCGTGGAGCCGGATCTGACCTGTCTGGGGAAAATCATCGGCGGCGGGATGCCGGTAGGCGCCTTCGGCGGCCGTCGTGAGGTAATGGACGCTCTGGCGCCCACCGGTCCGGTCTATCAGGCGGGCACCCTCTCCGGCAACCCGATCGCCATGGCGGCTGGCTTCGCCTGCCTGAACGAAGTGGCGCAGCCGGGGGTCCATGAAACCCTGACTGAACTGACTAACCAGCTGGCGCAAGGCCTGCTGGACGCGGCGCGTGACGCCGGGATCCCGCTGGTGGTCAATAACGTCGGCGGCATGTTCGGCATCTTCTTTACCGATGCCGAAACCGTCACCTGCTATCAGGACGTGGTGAAGTGCGACGTTGAACGCTTCAAGCGCTTCTTCCATCTGATGCTGGAGGAAGGCGTGTACCTCGCGCCGTCAGCGTTTGAGGCCGGCTTTATGTCCGTGGCCCACAGCGAAGAAGATATCGACAACACCATCGACGCCGCGCGCCGGGTATTTGCCAAGCTGTAAGGTGCTTGAATGCCTGGTGGCGCAGGGATTTTCCCGGAGGAGGCGCATTGCGCCTTATCCGGGCTACCAAATCGCACAGCGCTGTAGCCCCGGTAAGCGATAGCGCCACCGGGGATGTTGAAGCCATCCAGGACCGTTAGCGACTCTGCTTTCTCAGCAAATAAATAAAGTAAGGCGCGCCGATAAAGGTCGACAGTAGCCCCGCCGGGATCTGATACGGGAACATCATCATCCGTCCGCACCAGTCGGCGAAGACCAGCAGCAGCCCGCCAGTCAGCCCTGAAATCACCATATGCGGTAGGGTTCGCCGGAAGCCCATCATCCGCGCGATATGCGGCGCCATCAGCCCGACAAAGCTCAGCGGGCCGATGGTCAGCGTCGCCGCCGCCGTCAGGCAGGCCGCCAGCAGCAGCAGAACAATCCGCGATGACGTCAGCGCCATGCCCACCGCTCGCGCCGCCTCCCCGCCCAGCGGCAGGATGGTTAACCAGCGACGACAGAGCGGCGCCAGCGCCAGCAGCGCCAGCATTACCGCGCCGCTACGCACAACCCTCTCCGGCGTCGCGCTATATGTCGACCCCGAGATCCACGTCAGGATCTGCGCCATACGCGGATCGCCGCTGGCCTGCAGCATCATCAGCAGCATAGTGAAGGCGGTGCTCAGCGCCATCCCCGCCAGCAGCATCCGATGCGGCGAGAAGCCGCCGCGCCCGGCGGCGAGCATAATGATCAGCAAGGTGGCCGCCGCGCCAAGGCTGCCGGCCGGCAGCAGCCAGCCAAAGGCGTCGCCAGGCACGAAGAACAGCATCAGCACCACGCCAAAAGCCGCGCCGGAGCTGATGCCCAGCACTTCCGGGCTGGCCATCGGGTTGCCGGTCAGGCGCTGGATAATACAGCCGGCGACCGCCAGCATGACCCCGGCGAACAGGGCCGACAGCACCCGCGGCCAGCGCCAGGGCAGGAGTTGCTCCAGCAGATCGCCGTGGGCCCACAGCCAGCCGTGGGCATCGCGACCAAAGGCCAGCGCCACGCTCACCGCCAGCAGCAGCAACGCGACGCCTGCGAGAACAAACCATTGCACATGATAGCGCTCAGGCTGCACATTATCGCCGCCGTTCATCACCGGGGCGCTGATGCTACGCAACCGCGGCAGCAGCCACAGCAGCAGCGGCGCGCCAATCAGGGCGGTGACCGAGCCGGTGGAGACTTCCCGCCATACCCGGCTCAGCCAGAGGATCACCTGATCGGAAAGCCACAGGAGCAGCGCGCCGATCAGCGCCGCCAGCAGCAGCCGCGCCAGCAGCCGACGGGCGCCAAGCATTTTCGCCAGCAGCGGCGCGAACAGGCCGATAAAGCCGATAATCCCTACCGCGTTCACCAGCAGCGCGCTGATGACAATCGCCAGCGTCAGGGCGCCGAGGCGCGCCAGGGACAGCGCCAGCCCGAGGTTACGCGCCACCCCGTCATCGAGCCCCATCAGGGTCAGCGGCCGCAGCAGCAGCAAGGTGAGTATTGCCCCGCCAAGCAGCTGCGGCCACAGGCGCTGCGCTACGCTCCAGTCGGTCTGCGTCAGCGTCCCGGTGCTCCACAGGAACATGCTTTGCAGCTGGTCGTGATGGAAAATCACCATCAGCTGGTTCAGCGCGCCACAGTAAAGGCTGACCACCAGCCCCGCCAGGATCAGCGTTACCGGCGACAGGCGCTTACCCCACGAGACGCCAAACACCAGCGCGCCCACCAGACAGGCCCCGGCCAGCGCGGCGAATTGCGACGCCAGCACGCCGGGAATAGCCCATAACGTGGTGACCGTTATCCCCAGCTGCGCGCCGGTGGCGACGCCAAGGGTGGTCGGTTCCGCCAGCGGATTACGCAGCACCTGCTGGAACAGGACGCCAACCAGTCCCAGCCCGGCGCCCACCAGCAGCGCAACAGCCAGTCTCGGTAACAAACTGTAATGAAACAGCATTTGGGCTATATCATCGACATCCGGCTGCCACAGCGCCTGCCGCCACTGCGCATAGGGCAAGGCGACATTGAGGTTGACGATGCTCAGCGCGAAGGCGACGCCCAGCAGCCCGGCCAGCAGGATAATAGCTAACGGCGAGAGACGCGTATTCATGCCGGACTCCCCTGGGCATCAGCCAGCACGCGGGCAAAATGCATCGCTGACAGCGTCGCGCCGTAGAACCAAACCGCCGGAACGCGCTGGAAGCGGCCCGCGCGCACGAAGGGCATCGCCTGCCATAGCGGCGTCGCCAGCAGTTGAGCCATATCTCGCTCATTGCCATGGTCGAAACAGATGACATCGGCTTCGTTAAATGCCGCCAGCCTGTCGATGCCAACGCTAACGCTTCCCCAGAATGCCGCTTCACCGTGCCAGGCGTTTTTAATACCAAAGCGATCAAGCACCTCCTGGAACAGGCAGTTTTCGCCAAACACCAGCACGTGGCGGGGATCGAGCAGAGAGATCATCAGCAACGGACGATCGCCGCGCCCGGCAAAACGCGGACGCAGACTCTCCATCAGCGCGTCGAACTCCGCCAGATGGCTCTTCGCCTGCTGCGTTTTGCCCAGCAGATCGGCCATTTCCAGTAGCGAACGCTGGGCCATCGCCAGCGGCCGTTTGCCGTCGCTGAAGGTGAAACCGCGGCCGGGCGCGATACGCGCCAGCTTCTCCGGCGACGGGCCGTAGCCCGCCGACCAGACGATAAACGACGGTTTCATCTGCGTCAGCAGTTCAAGGTTGGGTTCGGTACGCAGACCAACATCGATCACCGAGTCGGGCAGCGCGGGTTCGTTCACCCACAAGCGATAGTTGGGAATATCGGCCACGCCATAGGGCGTCACGCCGAGCGCCAGCAGCAGCTCCGCAGGCAGCCACTCCAGGGCGACCACGCGCTGCGGGTCGACGTCGGCCGCCTGCGCGCCGCGCATCTGCCACAGCAGCGGCGAGAGCGCCATCGCGATCAGCAGGCGGCGTCGGGTTATCAGAGTTGGGTTCATCATCAATAGACAAAGCTTACCGGCGCCGCACCGGCCGGGTGTGGCAGGATCCCCATCGGGATGCCGTAGATCTGTTCCAGAGTGTCGCTGCGCATCAGTTCCGCCGGCGTCCCCTGAGCAATCATTTCTCCGCCGCGCAGGGCCACCAGATAGTCGCAATAGCGGGCCGCCATATTAATATCGTGCAGGACGGCGATCACCGTCAGGCCGCGCTGCTGGCTGAGACGATGCACCAGCGCCAGAACATCGACTTGATGAGCAATATCCAGCGCCGAGGTGGGTTCATCGAGCAGCAGGCAGCGACTGTCCTGCGCCACCAGCATGGCGATCCACGCCCGCTGGCGTTCACCGCCGGAGAGGCTGTCCACCAGACGATGAGCGAGCGGCTTCAGCCCCACCAGCGCAATCGCCTCTTCTACTTTCTCACGGTCCGCTGCGCCAAAGCGACCCAGCGCGCCGTGCCATGGATAGCGGCCGATCGCCACCAGCTCGCGCACCGTCATACCTTCGGCCGCCGGCAGCTGCTGCGGCAGATAGGCCACTTTGCGGGCAAAGGCTTTGCTGCCCCAGCTCTCCAGCGGCTGCCCGTCCAGCAGCACTTCGCCTGCGGAGGGCGGCTGATGACGGCCAAGCATTTTCAGTAACGTCGATTTGCCGGAGCCATTATGGCCGATCAGGCCTGTGACTTTTCCGGTCGGGAAGGTGAGCGAGAGCGGATGGAGCAATGTGCGGCCAGGCACACGGAAAGTGACGCGATCCAGCGCGAAGGTGGTTTCTGCGTGCGGAGTCTGTTCCTGCATAGCGATAACCTGATAGAGGGCGCGGCGAACCGCGCCCGTAGGTGGTTAGAAACGGAAGGTGGCGGTGGCGACGACCTGACGTCCGGCCCCCCAGTAGCAGGCGTATTCGCTGTAGCAACTGGAGACATATTCGCGGTCGAACAGGTTGTTGACGTTGACGCCGACCGACGATCCCGGCAGGCCAAAGCGCGCCAGATCGTATTTCACCGTCGCATCCATCAGCGCATAACCGGCCACACTAAAGGCATCATTTTTCTTACCGGTGCTGGTGTCATTTTTGTAGTAGCTGACCGTTGAACCGATATAGCGCGCCCCGGCCCCAATCGTCAGACCGCTCAGCGCGGTTTCGTGGAAGGTATAATCCGCCCACAGGGAGGCCATGTTACGCGGCACTTCCGCCGGACGTTTGCCGTTGAACACCGTATCGTGAGTGTACTCCGCATCGGTGTAGCTGTAGGCCGCGGTGACGTTAATATTGGCGTTCACCGCCGCCTTCGCCTCCAGCTCAAGGCCGCGGGAGCGGATCTCGCCGGTCTGGATGCTGAACGCCTGGTTAGCTGGATCAGCCGTCAGGTTCTTGTCTTTGGTCAGCTGATAGACCGCCGCGGTGACCACCACCGGCATATCTTTCGGCACGTATTTCACGCCGGCTTCATACTGCTTACCGCGCGACGGATCGAACGGCTGGCCGCGGCTGTTAGAACCCGATACCGGTTCAAACGATTCGCTGTAGCTGAAGTACGGAGAGATGCCGTTATCGAACAGGTAGTTGATGCCGCCGCGCCAGCTGAACTGCTGGTCGTGATTCTCCGCCAGGCTGTTGGTGGCGCGGGTTAACGTTGAGGTCGTGGCGTAATCGTAACGGCCGCCCAGGGTCATCACCCATTTATCCCACTCCATCTGATCCTGCGCGTACAGGCCGGTCTGCTCCATCCGGTTGAGGACCGCGTACGGGAAGGTGACCTGAATATTCGGATTGCCGTACTGCGGATTGCTCATGCTGATAGGATCCGCCGTCCCGTAGTCGGCATCCACATCGTTACGCATCCGCGAGTAGTCCACGCCGGTCAGCAGCGTATGGCTGACCGCGCCGGTGGCGAAATCAGACTGCAGCTGGGTATCGACGGTGAAGGTGTTCAGGTGCTCGTCGGAGCGCACGTAGGCGCGATTCATGTAGCCCGGCGCGACATAGCCGTTGCCGTATACCGAACGATAGAGCGTATGCACATCGGCATAGCGCAGGTTCTGCCGCACGGTAAAGGTGTCATCGAACTGATGGGAGAAGCTGTAGCCCACCATCTTCTGGCGGCGGGAGATTTTATTATCGGACTCGCCTTCGTTGAAATCGGTCGGCAGCTTGTGCGCCTTACCGTTGGCGTCGTAATACGGCACCACGGTGCCTTCGCGCGGCAGCCAGCCGTAGTAGCCCGCATCCGGGTCATTCTGGAAGTTGCTCAGGAAGGTGAAGTCAGTTTTATCGTCCGGACGCCAGCTAAAGGAGGGCGCCACCGCGTAGCGGGTCGATTTCGCCATCTGCTGCTGGGCATCCTGACTGCGGCCAAGGCCGGTCAGGCGATACGACCAAACGCCGGCATCATCAATGGCGTCGCTAAAGTCAAACCCGGTCTGCCACAGATTGTCGGTGCCCATCTTAAACTGCACTTCTTTCAGCGGCTCGGTAGTCGGGCGCTTGCTGACCATGCTGACGATACCGCCCGGGTTGCTGTTGCCGTACAGCACCGAGGTTGGCCCGCGCATCACTTCCACACGCTCGAGGAAGTAAGGATCCATGGAGACTTCAGAGTAGTTATTCCCCTGCAGCTTCATGCCGTCCAGATACTGGTTGGTGTTGACGGTCGTCGAGGTGGTGAAGCCGCGAATGGTGACCACGTCATAGGTGGTCGAACTGCCGCGAGTAGAGAAGACGCTTGGCGTATAGGAGAGCGCCTCTTTTACCGTCGTCGGCTGGCGCATCTCCATCTCCTGGCGCGTCACCACCGACACAGACTGCGGCGTTTTTTCAATCGGGGTATCGGTTTTGGTCGCCGTGGCGGAGCGTTTTGCCGCGATAGTCGGCGCCGGTCCCCAGGCGCTTTCCTGGGCGGCCGGGGCGGCAACGACGGTGATAGTTTCTTCTTGCTTCGGTTGTTCTGCTGCCTGTGCGTAGACAGACATGCCGCTAACCGCCGTGGCTACTACAGCTGCGACTTTACGCAGCGAGTGATTTGGCTGAGCAGTTTTTGGACGCGCCATGGGTATATCTCTGATGAAAGTGAATGATAACGTAAACGAGAATTATTATTATGACGGGCGATATAATAGGCGAAACGTCGAAGGCAAGGCAAGCGATATGCCTGTCGCCGCCGGTCGAAGGCTGAATTAATAACCAGATAGTTATTATGGAGTTAAAGAGCCGTTAACTTTTTTACAGGCATAAAAAAACCCCTTAATACTTTCGTATTAAGGGGTCTGGTCGTGCGATCAAAATCAGTTACTGCCGAACATATCCTTGATCCAGCCCGCGACGCCGTCGCTCTTTTCCTGCTGCTTCGGCGGCTGTTGCTGCTGTTGCTGCTGCGGCGGCGGCTGCTGCCCGGACTGATTAAACGGATTTTTCGCTTCCTGTTGCTGCAACTGCTGCTGTTGCATCATTTCGCCCTGACGGCACTGCGCATCCGGCTGCGTGGTCCAGACCGGCAGCGAACGCATACCGCCGCTGCAGACGAAGTTGCCGTTGCTGTCCACGCCCATATCAACCACGTCTTCCGGCACCGTCAGCACCAGCGGCGTTGGCGTCTGGTTCGCCAGATAGCGCTGGTAAATCGACATCGCGCCGCTGGCGCCGTACAGTTTGGTCGGCTGGTTATTGTCGCGACCCACCCAGGTGATGGTCACCTGACTACCGTCGATGCCGGCGAACCAGGTATCGACGTTATTGTTGGTGGTCCCGGTTTTCCCCGCCAGATGCAGGCCCGGATACTTCGCCCCCAGCTGACGCCCCGTACCGCGCTGCACCACCTGCTGCATAGTCCACAGCGTCATGTAGGCCGCCTGGGCAGGCACCGCGCGCTCCGCCTGCGGATAGCTCTGGTAGAGCACAGTGCCATCTTCGGCAATCACTGACCGCAGCGCGGAAAGCGGCGCACGGTTCCCACCGCTGGCGATGGTCTGGAAGGCCTGGGCCACTTCAATCGGCGTCAGGTTCAGCGCGCCAAGCAGCATCGACGGCACCGCGTTGAGCTGATTCTTCGGCGCCCCCAGTTTAGTCCAGGTATCGACTACCGCCGGCAAGCCCAGCGCCATCCCGAGGTTAACCGTCGGGACGTTCATCGAGCGAGTCAGGGCATCGACCAGCATCACCTGACCGCTGAAACGACGATCGTCGTTCTGCGGGGACCACGTCTGACCGTTGGACAGGCGAATCGTCACCGGCGCATCGGCGATCCAGGTATTCAGGCGATACTGATTCGGCTGGCTCAGCGCGGTCAGATAGGTCGCCGGCTTGGCCAGAGAACCAATCGATCGGCGGGCCTGCATCGCGCGGTTATAACCGGCGAACTGCGGCTCCGCGCCGCCGACCATCGCCCGCACTTCGCCGGTGAAGCGGTCAACCACCACCATGGCGGTTTCCAGGTCTGCCAGCTTACGCTGTTTCTTCAGAACCGGGATCCCTTCGGAGGCCGCTTTTTCCGCCGCATCCTGCGCCACCGAGTCGAAAGTGGTGAAGATCTTCACGCCGGAGAGATCTTTCACTTTATCGCCCAGCTTCGCCTGCAGTTCCTGACGAACCATCTGCATAAACGCCGGCTGCGGTGAAATCACCCCGCCGCGCGGCTGCACGCCCAGCGGACGGGCGCTGAGCATGTCGTACAGCTCCTGGTCGATAACCTGCTGCTGCTGCAGCAGACGCAGCACCAGATTGCGTCGTTCAAGGGCCAGTTTCGGGTTACGCCACGGGTTATAGACCGACGCCCCTTTCACCATCCCCACCAGCAGCGCCTGCTGGTCGAGGCTCAGCTCTTCCACCGGACGGCCGAAGTAATACAGGCTGGCCAGCGGGAAGCCGCGAATTTCGTTATCGCCGCTCTGGCCGAGGTACACCTCGTTCATATACAGCTCAAGGATGCGATCCTTGCTGTAGCGGGCGTCGACGATCAGCGCCATATACGCTTCGTTGGCTTTACGCCAGTAGGAGCGTTCGCTGGAGAGGAACAGGTTTTTCACCAGCTGTTGGGTCAGGGTACTCGCCCCCTGCACCGTTCGGCCTGCCGTCAGGTTCGCCAGCACCGCGCGGCCGATGGAGTAGAGACTGATCCCATCGTGCTCATAGAAGTGGCGGTCTTCGGTCGCCAGCAGGGTATCCACCAGCAGATCGGGGAAGCCGCTGCGCTTCACGAACAGGCGCTGCTCGCCGTTCGGCGACTGCAGCATGGTGATAAGGCGCGGATCGAGGCGGAAGAAACCGAACTGGCGGTTATTATCCATATTCTCGATGGTCTCAAGATGGTCGCCGTCGAAAGTAAGACGCGCGCGCACCTGCCCTTCCTTACTGTCCGGGAAATCGAACGGACGACGGATCATCTCGATGCTGTTAGCCTGCACGGTATATTCGCCGGGGCGCGTCATCGCGCTGACCTGGCGATACTGCGTGGCGTTGAGCAGACGCACCATCTCGTTTTTGCTGATCTGCATGTCCGGCTCAAGGTTGACCATCCGGCCATAGACCGCGGCCGGCAGCTCCCAGACTTTACCGTCAATGCGGCTGCGGATTTTCTGGTCGAGGTAGACGCCATAGGCGGCAATCAGCACCGCGAAGACAATCCCCAGCTTGACCAGCAGCCACAGCCAGCTGCGCTTCCGACGAGGCTTGCCACCTTTGCCTTTGGCTTTTCTCGGCACCGGTTTCTCATCCTCATAATCATCGTCATCATACTCGTCGTCGTAGTCCTCTTCCCGGACCCGGCGACGGGTGACTTTCTGTTTAGTCGGACGTGAGGGTCTTCCCTTACGTCCGATAGGCTCGCGGTCATCTCCCGCCATGCTTTTTCTCCGCAACGTTCAGGCGCAAAGGCCTGATTCTCAATACTTCCCCTGTTCAGAGGAAGAAGAAATCTCTCAAATTAACGTCCAGGCTGCTTATCCTTCGGACGACAACCTGCTGGCAGGCAGGACGCGCCGCCAGCCTTTCAGAGGGTTGGTTTGCTTCATGTTACATGATACTAACAATAAAAATTCACCATAAAATCATTGTGTTAAACGCATCATCGGCAGAATAAGTCAGAACATAGCACGTAATGTTCAGGGCATACAGGATAGCACTAAAATGCGACATTCTTAACCAGCATTTTACCTCCTGCACACGTAACAAGATGGGAAAGAGTATGTTTTTTAATAACATAAAAAACGGCGCGCTTCCTGCCGGTCAACGCAGTGGCATCATCCGCGGATGAAAATATATTTTCCCAGCGCCAACGTTTATTATTGATAAAAGTAAAGTCGATTAAGCGCCTTTCCGCTGATAAAAATGAGAGCCTGTTAACATTTATGCAGAATAATATTTTATGATGACACCAGGGAAATATTTGTTAAACTAGCGGCCAGTGATTCATTATTTTGATTACTCTATGATGCGTATTCCGCTTATATTTCCGCTTTGCATGGTAGCCCTTCTCTCTGGCTGCCAACAAAAACCTGCCTCAACGCTCAGCCCGGCCATCAGCAGCCAGGCGCAGCTCGAGCAGCTCTCGTCCGTGGCGGCCGGGACGCGCTATCTCAAGAATAAATGTAATCGTAGCGATCTCCCCGCCGATGAAACGATATATCGGGCAGCGGTGAATGTCGGTAAAGCGCGCGGATGGGGAAATATTGACGTGGCGACGTTAAGCCAAAATAGCGACCGGCTTTACCAACAGCTTTTACAGGACAGTACCCCGGAAGCCACACAGTGCAGTCAATTTAATCGTCAGCTCGCGCCATTTATTGCCAGCTTGCGCAGCGACTAAGCGAAATATCCTCAGCGCGCCGGTTATTGTGCGCGCTTTTATTCCTCTTTCGGCTCCTCGTCAATTTTTCCGCCCGGCCAGTCCTCCAGCGCCGCGAGGGTAAAGGTCGTGCCGTTGAAGCTGAAGATCGTCACATCCTGCTGGATCTGCTCCACCACCAGGTTCGGCAGGGGTGAATCGCCCTCCGTCCACGCTTTGCCGTTTAATACAATGCTGCGCTTTTCCGGTCGCGAGGCGTAGACATGGGCGCTGTAGCGCAGAGGCGGCAGCGTATCGCTGTCCACTTCCGGCGCCGCGGGCGCGCTGGCTTTTACCGCCGACGGCGGGTTTTTTGGCGCGGTCTCCCCGGCGGCGGTTAACGGCAGAAGCGCCGCATGCGCCACCGGCAAGGGCAGCGTTTGCGGCGGTGACGGATGGCGCCACTGCTCGCCGCCAAACCAGCCGAGCGCGATAAATAATCCGGCGTACAGCGGGATAATCCAGCCGGGGATCTGCACCATCCGACCGCGACTCACCGGCGCGTCTGCCTGCGCGGACGGCGGCTGATGCGCCACCAGAGGCGGGATGCCTCTTTCACTATCATCACGAACAATCACAACCGTCTCCTGTTCCCTCACGATAACGAGAAGGCGCCCTTACGGATGCCCCAGACTGCTGACAAAGTGCAATCTTCAGGAATTGCCCGGCGGCGCTACTGGACTGACCCCATAAAGTTGGATGGTTCATATTAAGCGGCTCTCAGAGCCTGGGTTCGGTACTCTACCGGACTCAGGCCTTTTAATTTCAGGCTTATCCGCTCGTTGTTGTAGTAATGGATATAGTCCTCTACGGCTTTTCTTAGCGCACTGACACTCCTGAACTCCCTCAGATAAAAACACTCCGATTTCAGGGTCCCGAAGAAGTTT
Organism: Klebsiella sp. KPN54798; assembly: GCF_021184225.1. Taxonomy (NCBI): domain Bacteria; kingdom Pseudomonadati; phylum Pseudomonadota; class Gammaproteobacteria; order Enterobacterales; family Enterobacteriaceae; genus Klebsiella; species Klebsiella sp. KPN54798. The sequence continues at coordinate 4,406,151 of NZ_CP089234.1, forward strand.
TCCATCACTGCATTATCCAGGCAGTTTCCTTTACGCGACATACTCTGCGTCATCCCATGCGCCTTTAAACGTTCCTGATAGCTCCTCATCCTGTAATGCCAGCCCTGATCCGAGTGCAGCAGCGGAGCATCTCCCGGTCTGAGCTTCGGGAACGCACCGTCCAGCATCGTATTCACCATCTCCATCACCGGCCTTTCCGACAGGCTGTAGGCGATAACCTCCCGGTTAAACAGATCGAGAACTGACGACAGGTAAAGCTTTTTTCCCTGTACCGGGAACTCTGTCACATCTGTTACCCATTTTTCGTTGGCTTTTGACGCACCGAAGTTCCGGCTCAGGATATTGGGCGCGGCCTCGCCCGTTCTCCCTTTCCAGGCACGATATTTTTTCGCCCTTATCACAGACCGGAGTGACAGTTCTGCCATCAGCCGCTGCACTGTTTTATGGTTTATCCGCAGCCCCTGTTTTCTCAGTGCGAGCGTGATCCTGCGGTAGCCATAACGACCTTTGTGATAGTGGTATATCTTCCTGATGTTCTCTTTAAGACCCGCATACCTGTCCCCTTGCTTCAGTGCATTCATATTGTAATACCACGTGCTACGGGACATACCGGCCGCCCGCAGAAGGTCCCGCAGAGCGTGTTCATGCCTTAGTTCACTGATTATCAGGGCTTTTTGCCATTTTTTTCGCTCTGAACCAAGGCTTTCAACTTTTTTAGATAGGCATTCTCTGCCCGCAGATAACGCAGTTCGGCCCTGAGCTCTTCGGGGAGAGTTTTTCCAGCTCTTTATCTGTCAGTGGTGGGATATTTTTTGGCTTTGTCATTTGTCCGGGCCGTCCGCATTGCATGTTTAAAAGACCTTCCGCTCCGGCATCGTTGTACACGTCGAGCCAGCGCCGGACAAGTATTTCTGCGGAGAGATTAAACCGGGCAGCCGCTTCACGCATCGTCAGGCGGTCACTGATAACCGCCCGGACGACCACGAGTTTAAATTCATCGGAATAATGATTATTTTTTGCAGTCAGGCCTTCTGCACCGTGGAACTGCCATGCCCTGACCCAGCGACGGACAGATGTTCTTTCAATACCAAAAAGGTCGGCTGTACTCTGTTCTCCGTCTTTACCGGACAAATAATGATTAACCACAGCCAGTTTTGTTTCAGGGGAATACTTTGGTTTAGCCATAAAATTGCACCTTACTCAGTTGGGTGTCCAACTTTTGGGGTGCAGTCCATGCGCTTGCGCGGGCCTACAGATAACTGCATAACTGTTTGATATTGTAATCTTTCGTAGGCCGGGTAAGGCGAAAGCCGCCACCCGACAGAAAGGCGAGCACAATAACGAAACAGGTTTGTCATCAGCCAGAGGCGCCCTTACGGGCGCCCTACGTTATGTTATTTACTGCTCACCGGCAGGCCAGCGCCCTGCGACTCGCCCTGCGGCAACTCGAGAACGGCAACCGACCAGGCCGGCAGCGTGACCGAACCGTCAGCGGCAACCTGCACGCCGCTCGCCAGCGACCGGTCGCCCGCCGCCTGCTGGATGGCGCTCAGCTGCAGCGATGTGCCGGCGAAGTCCTGCAGCGTCCGGCTTTCCGGCGCGGCGTTGATCGCCACCACGATGCCGTCGACACGGCTGTCCAGACTGGCGCCAGCCTGCATCCCGTCATCGATGGTCATCACCAGCAGACCCGTCTGCTGATCGGCGCCAGTATTGCGGAAGTCCACGCGCTTCATCACCGTCGCGCCGTCGCCGAGGGTAAACAGCGGAGACGATTTACGCAGCGCGGTCAGCTCCTGATAAAACGCGGTCATCTGCTTGAGCTCCGTTTCACCCGGAGTAGCCACCGCGTCTTTCACCCGGGCGATAATGTCATAGTTGCTGCCATCATCGCTGCTGCGCGGCATACCGACGTTGTAGTTGTTGTCCTGCAGGGAGTAGTCCACGCGGTTAAACCAGTCGCCGGAATCATACGAATCGCGGGTAAAGGATTTAGAGCGCAGCAGCTCCGAGCCCTGCTGGTCAAAGGCGATCCCCTGGCCGAGCATCACCGTCGCCAGCGACACCGCCTGCATCCGGACGCGGGTATCGAGATCCGCCTCCTGAGCGGCTTTATAGCTGATCATGTCCCACAGCGTCTGGTTATCGTGTTTTGACACATAGTTCACGACTTCCGTCGGATCAGCCGCATAGCCGCCTGGCGCGCCGTTATAGTCAATCTCGCTGCCTCTCTTCACCGCGCCGTCTTTGTCGATCAGCACAAAGTCCGCAAGGTTACCGGCCATGCCGAGACGGGTCAGATCGGCGAGGTGACGCGCCTGATCGTCGCTCAGGGTGGTCAGCTCATTCGGCAGAACTCCAGCCCCGCTGCCCACGCCCTGGTTCTGGCGTAATGCGTCACCGGAGTCGAACGGCCCGCCGCCGCGCACGGCGTCGCGCAGACGATCGGAGAACGTGCCGATCCCGGTGCCTTTGAGATTGATTTGCGAGGCAATTTCAAAGCGATCGCTCTGGTTGGAATCCCAGCCTTCGCCAAAGAAGTAGATATCCGGGTTCAGCGCTTTAATGCGTTCCCAGGCCGAGAGGATCTGCGCTTTCGGGTGGTAGCCCATCAGGTCGAAGCGGAAGCCATCGATCTTATAATCGGTGGTCCATACCGCCAGTGAATCGGCGATAAGCTTGGCGAACATCCGGTGCTCTGGCGCCGAGTCGGAGCAACAGGTGGCCGATTCCACGCTGCCGGTGGTTTCATTCAGGCGTTGATAGTACCAGGGGACGATCTTATCCAGCACCGAGGTGCGGTCGGTCGGGCCGGCGGCGTTGGTGTGGTTGTACACCACGTCCATAATGACGTTCATTCCCAGATCCTGCTTGATCGCCTGAATCATGGTGCGGAACTCTTTAATGCGCGCCGTGCCTTCCGGATCGGTGGCGTAGGATCCTTCCGGCACCGTGTAGTGGAACGGATCGTAGCCCCAGTTATAGGAGTCGGTCTGCGCCACCAGCGTATTCAACGCCTGCACCTGCGGGTTATCCTTGCTGTCGTTCTGCTTCAGCTGGGTCAGCACCTCTTCGACCGTCGAACCGCTGTCGCAATAGCCCGCGAACTCGCTGCTCTTCACCGCGCTGTTGATCTCGCACAGGCGACTGAACGGCTGCTGAATATCGGCGACTTTGTCGCTGAACTCATTGACCGTCGCCAGATCGAAGACCGGCAGCAGCTCAATATGGGTCACGCCCGAGGCCGACAGCTGTTTCAGATGCTGGACCATATTGCTCTCCTGGGCGGTGAGCGCCAGATACTTACCGCGCAGTTCGGCGGGAACGGTTTGATCCCAGGCAGAGAGATCGCGAATATGCGACTCGTGGATCGTCATTTTCGCCAGGTCGGCTTTGGTTTTCTGCGCGTGCGGCATCGTCAGCCCGTCCCAGCCTTCCGGCTTCAGCGCGCTGTCGTTGAGATCGACCACCTGGCTGTACTCCGAGTTGGTCGACAAACTATGGGCGTAGGGATCGGTCACTTCGTACTGCTCGACTTTACGCGACTGCGGGTGGTAAACGGTCATCGCGTAGCGGTAGAACGCGCCCTTCAGGTCGCTTCCCCCCTGCCATGACCAGGCGCCGGAGGCGCTGTCGCGGGTCATCGGGTGGCTGGCCACCACCTTCTTGTCGGCGCTGTAGACCACCAGTTCGACCTGCTGCGCCGTGGGCGCCCAGACGCGGAAGGTCACGCCGCTATCGGTTAGCTGGGCGCCGTAGCTCAGCGCCTCGGCGGCGGCGGCATAGGTATCGTCCAGCACGCCGGCGGTCTGTACCTGGGTGGCGGAGCTCAGGATCCCATCGCTTTCCGCGGCTATCGCCACCGTCTCGCCCTGCAGCAATTCATCGACGTTAACATCATCCGGCAGTTTAAAGGCTGGATAGCTGGCGAGATGCGGGAAGCGCATGCTTACCTGCTGGCTGACGGTGGTGGGGGTCAGCTTGACATATTTATCGCTAAATTCGCCGTTACTGTCGGCGGCCACCTTACTGCTGTGGCTGTAATAGAGGCGCACAATGGGTTTATTTTCCCCACCCGGCCACAGCAGAGTAGTCTTATCGACCCAGTGCGCATCGGCCAGCGCCACGCCAAAGGCGGCGCGGAAGGCGTCGGCGCGGGAGTCATAGACCGCGCTGTTGCCGGCGATGACCGATACCGTCCGATCGGTGAAATCACTGAAAGAGACGCGCAGGTCGCTGTCGATAAGCTTATTGGTGCCATCGCGGACGATAACGTTGATGCATCCGCTCTCTTTAGTCAGCGGGATCACCCAGTAAGGGCCATATTTGTCGCTGCCGGTCGGGGTGGTGCTGACATCATTCCAGTCCGCCACCGGCGCGCTCAGCGCGTCACAGGTTTCGTTGTTCCATAAATAGAGGTTTTTCGTCGCATAGTCGGCCGGCGTGCTGCTGGTGATGCCGGCGATATCGACGAGATGAATGACAGCTTGCCTGGCGGAAGCCTGCACCGCTTCGCCTGGGACGGCAACGTCCGGTAAGCGGACGACGACATCCTGCGGGTCGGGCGTGCCGGGAGTGCCTGGGTTGCCAGGATTGCCTGGTGAACCCGGTGAGCCAGAGGTAGAAGAGGAAGAGCTGTTATCACAGCCACTCAATAATACTAACGATCCAAGAAATAGGGCATGACAGGTATATCTGAGCATTCGATAGTCCCTAATATGCTTATTAAATTATAAAAGGTAAGAAAGGATGAATATCTTTACAGCGCGCTAATTAGATATTTTTGCTTTCCCAGGCGCAATCATCCCCACAAATGAGCGGGGGCGTAGGAAGCCGGGGAGTAAATCAATAAAGGGAATGACGACCCGAAACCGCAAACTGATTATGATTCGCCACGCTTATCGCCACTCTCCGGCAATAAATAATTCAAAAGCCAATAATCACCTACCTGTTTCGGTAGGGTATTACGCCAACGTGCAGAAAAATAAATTAGCAAAGGAATTAAAATGCCAGTTTCTGTGATGAGGTTAACAAATATAAATAAAGGGATAATTAAATTATTACCACAAATTGTGACGCTCATCATATTAATAACCGCTATCCCACAGCTGGCGAAATTAACCTGGCGCGTGGTATTCCCTGTGAGTCCTGAGGATATTTCCGCCCTACCGTTAACCATGCCTCCGCCGGCAGATCCGGAATTAAAAAATGTGCGGCCCGCATTTACCCTGTTTGGCCTGGCGGTGAAAATTAGCCCCACGCCAACGGATGCTGCCAGTCTCAATCAGGTGCCGGTTTCCAGCCTGAAGCTACGCCTGGCCGGGCTACTCGCCAGCAGCAACCCGGCGCGCTCCATCGCTATTATCGAAAAGGGAAATCAGCAGGTTAGCCTTAGCACGGGCGATCCTCTCCCAGGGTATGATGCGCGGATCGCCGCCATTCTGCCTGACCGGATCATCGTCAACTATCAGGGGCGCAAAGAGGCCATTTTATTATTTAACGACAGTCGCGCGCCGTCGCCGCCGCCCACCGCCGCGGGCAACCCGCCCCTCGTGAAGCGACTCCGCGAACAGCCGCAAAATATCCTCACTTATTTATCTATTTCGCCGGTACTCAGCGGCGACAAACTGCTGGGTTATCGGCTGAACCCAGGCAAAGACGCCTCGCTGTTTCGCCAGTCCGGCCTGCAGGCAAATGATTTGGCGATTGCCTTAAACGGCATCGATTTACGCGACCAGGAGCAAGCGCAACAGGCGCTGCAAAATCTGGCCGACATGACCGAAATAACGCTAACCGTTGAGCGGGAAGGCCAACGACACGATATTGCTTTCGCGCTGGGGGATGAATAATTGCCAACCATGAAACGCCTGCGAAAAATGCTGCCTGCGCTGCTGATATTAACCCCGCTGCTATTTTCTCCGGCCGCCGCGGAGGAATTTTCCGCCAGTTTTAAAGGCACCGATATCCAGGAATTTATCAATACCGTCAGCAAAAACCTGAATAAAACGGTGATTATCGATCCCAGCGTACGCGGTACTATCACCGTGCGCAGTTACGATATGCTCAATGAAGAACAATATTATCAATTCTTCCTCAGCGTGCTGGATGTATATGGCTTCGCCGTGATCAATATGAATAACGGCGTGCTAAAAGTGGTCCGCGCCAAAGACGCCAAGACCTCGGCCGTGCCGGTCGCCAGCGCGGCCGCGCCGGGCGAAGGCGATGAAGTGGTCACCCGGGTGGTGCCCCTGACCAACGTCGCCGCCCGCGATCTCGCCCCGCTGCTCCGCCAGCTGAACGATAACGCTGGCGCCGGCAGCGTGGTCCATTATGAGCCCTCCAACGTACTGCTGATGACCGGCCGCGCGGCGGTTATCAAACGCCTGCTGACCATTGTCGAGCGCGTCGACAACGCCGGGGATCGCAGCGTGGTGACCGTGCCCCTTTCCTGGGCCTCCGCCGCGGAAGTAGTCAAACTGGTTACCGAGCTTAATAAAGATACCAGCAAGTCGGCGCTGCCGGGCTCGATGGTGGCGAACGTGGTGGCCGATGAGCGCACCAACGCGGTACTGGTGAGCGGCGAACCAAACTCGCGCCAGCGCATTATCGCCATGATCAAACAGCTCGACCGCCAGCAGGCGGTACAGGGTAACACCAAAGTGATCTACCTGAAGTACGCCAAAGCCGCCGATCTGGTGGAAGTTCTGACCGGGATCAGCAGCTCGCTGCAGAGCGACAAGCAAAGCGCCAGGCCAGTGGCCGCGATCGACAAAAATATTATTATCAAAGCCCACGGCCAGACCAACGCCCTGATCGTCACCGCGGCGCCAGACGTGATGAACGATCTTGAGCGGGTGATCGCCCAGCTCGATATCCGCCGCCCGCAGGTGCTGGTGGAGGCGATTATTGCCGAAGTGCAGGATGCCGATGGCCTTAATCTCGGTATCCAGTGGGCAAACAAAAACGCCGGCATGACGCAGTTCACCAATAGCGGTTTGCCGATATCGACGGCTATCGCCGGCGCCAACCAGTACAACAAAGACGGTACCATCAGCAGCTCGCTGGCCAGCGCCCTCGGCTCGTTTAATGGTATCGCCGCCGGCTTCTATCAGGGGAACTGGGCGATGCTGCTCACCGCCCTCTCCAGCAGTACCAAGAACGATATTCTGGCCACCCCCAGCATCGTCACCCTCGATAACATGCAAGCCACTTTTAACGTCGGCCAGTAAGTTCCGGTATTAACCGGCTCGCAAACCACCTCAGGCGACAACATCTTCAATACCGTCGAGCGCAAAACCGTCGGCATTAAACTGAAGGTGAAACCGCAGATTAACGAAGGCGATGCGGTGCTGCTGGAGATTGAGCAGGAGGTATCGAGCGTTGCCGACTCGGCCTCCAGCACCAGCAGCGATCTCGGGGCGACCTTCAATACCCGGACGGTGAATAACGCCGTGCTGGTCGGCAGCGGCGAAACGGTGGTGGTTGGCGGGCTGCTGGATAAAACCGTCACCGATACCGCTGACAAAGTGCCGCTGCTCGGGGATATCCCGGTGATCGGCGCCCTGTTCCGCTCCGACAGCAAGAAAGTGTCGAAACGCAACCTGATGCTGTTTATCCGCCCAACCATCATTCGCGATCGCGATGAGTACCGCCAGGCTTCTTCCGGCCAGTACACCGCCTTCAACAATGCGCAAACTAAACAGCGGGGTAAAGAAAGCAGCGAAGCGTCGCTCAGCAACGACCTGCTGCATATCTATCCGCAGCAGGAGACCCAGGCTTTCCGCCAGGTCAGCGCCGCCATTGACGCCTTCAATCTCGGAGGCCGCCCATGACGCCAGCCGCCGAACGCCGTCCGCTGTTGCCCTTCGCCTGGGCCCGCGCGCACCATCTTGTGCTGCTCAGCGACGGCGAATGCTGCGAAGCGCTGTGCCGCCCCGATACCGCCGCCCGGGCGCTGCTGGAAGCGCGCCGCCTGGCGGACGGGCCGATGCGCGTCAGCCGTCTGGCGCCGGAGGCATTCGAGAAAGTGCTGGTGCTCAGCTATCAGCGTGATTCGGCGGAGGCGCACCGCATGATGGCCGACATCGGCAATGAGCTCGACCTCTATACCCTCGCCGAAGAGCTACCGGACACCGACGATCTGCTCGACAGCGAGGACGACGCGCCGATCATCCGCCTGATCAACGCCATGCTCACCGAGGCCATCAAAGAGAAAGCCTCGGATATTCATATCGAAACCTACGAGCGCCATCTGCAGATCCGCTTTCGCGTCGACGGCGTGCTGCGGGAAATTCTGCGCCCGCAGCGGCGGCTGGCCGCCCTGTTAATTTCCCGCATCAAGGTGATGGCCAGCCTGGACATTGCCGAAAAGCGGGTCCCTCAGGATGGCCGCATGGCGCTGCGCATCGGCGGGCGAGCAATCGACGTGCGCGTCTCCACCCTGCCCTCCAGCCACGGCGAACGCGTCGTCCTGCGTCTGCTGGACAAAAACAGCGTCAACCTGGATCTGCTGACGCTGGGCATGCCGCCCGCCCTGCTCGATCGGGTCGATGCGCTGATCGCCCGCCCGCACGGCATCATCCTTGTCACCGGTCCGACCGGCTCCGGGAAAAGCACGACGCTCTACGCCGCCCTCAGCCGCCTCGACGCCCGGGAGCGCAACATCATGACCATTGAAGATCCGGTGGAGTATGAGCTGGAGGGCATAGGCCAGACTCAGGTCAACGCCAAAGTCGAGATGACCTTCGCCCGCGGCCTGCGCGCCATCCTGCGCCAGGATCCGGACGTAGTGCTGGTGGGCGAAATCCGCGATGGCGAAACCGCCCAGATCGCCGTTCAGGCCTCGCTGACCGGGCACCTGGTGCTGTCGACCCTGCACACCAACAGCGCGCTGGGCGCCATTTCCCGTCTACAGGATATGGGCGTGGAGCCTTTTTTACTCTCCACCTCGCTGCTGGCGGTGATGTCGCAGCGGCTGGTGCGCCAACTGTGCCCACACTGCCGTCAGCCCTGGCAGGCGGATGCCAACACCGCCCGGCAGATGGCGGTCCCGGTCGGCGCGCGGCTGTGGCAGCCCAAAGGCTGTCCGGAGTGTAATTTCATCGGCTATCGCGGACGCACCGGTATTCATGAACTGCTGCTGGTTGACGACCGCGTCCGCGCCGCCATCCACCGCGGCGAGAATGAGATCACTCTGATCCAGCAGCTGGGGCCAGCCTGGCAAACCCTGCGCCATGCCGGACGCGACAAAGCGCTGGCGGGGATCACCAGCTGGGAGGAGGTGATGCGGGTCACCGAACAGCAAACGACGGAAAGCGTCTAAGATGGCCCTGTTTCGCTATCAGGCGCTGGACGCGCAGGGCAAAACCCGCCGCGGCCTTCAGCAGGCCGACTCCGCCCGCCACGCCCGCCAGCTGCTGCGGGACAAGGGCTGGCTGGCGCTGGAAGTGACAACTGCCGACCCGGCGCGGCGACTGTGGGCCGGCGGATCCCTTACCCGGCGTACCAGCGCCGGTGATTTAGCCCTGCTCACCCGCCAGCTGGCGACTCTGGTTGCCGCCGGGATCCCGCTGGAAAAGGCGCTCGATGCCGTCGCCCAGCAGTGCGAAAAGCCGTCGCTAAGAACGTTAATGGCCGGGGTGCGCAGCAAAGTGCTCGAAGGCCACTCGCTGGCGGAGGCGATGCGCGCCTATCCCGCCTGCTTCGACGGGCTGTTCTGCGCCATGGTGGCGGCCGGCGAAACCTCCGGCCATCTCGACGGCGTACTGAACCGGCTTGCTGACTATACCGAGCAGCGCCAGCAGCTCCGCGCCCGCCTGCTGCAGGCGATGATCTACCCCATCGTACTGACGCTGGTCGCTATCAGCGTGATCGCCATTCTGCTCTCCACCGTGGTGCCGAAAGTCGTTGAGCAGTTTGTCCATCTTAAACAGGCCCTGCCCTTCTCTACCCGGCTGCTAATGAGCCTGAGCGACATCGTGCGCAGCGCGGGCCCCTGGCTGGCGCTGCTGTCGTTACTGGCGCTGCTGGCGCTGCGCTATCTGCTGCGCCAGCCTGCCCGGCGGCTCGCCTGGGACCGGGCGCTGCTGCGCCTGCCGGTCATCGGCCGCGTGGCCCGCAGCGTCAACAGCGCGCGCTACGCCCGCACCTTAAGCATTCTCAATGCCAGCGCAGTGCCGCTGCTGCTGTCGATGCGCATCAGCGCCGACGTCCTCAGCAACGCCTGGGCGCGCAGCCAGCTGGCGGCGGCCAGCGAATCGGTACGCGAAGGCGTTAGTCTGCATCGGGCGCTGGAATCCACCGCCCTGTTTCCGCCGATGATGCGCTACATGATCGCCAGCGGCGAACAGAGCGGCGAACTGACCGCCATGCTGGAGCGCGCGGCGGAGAACCAGGACCGGGAGCTGAGCGCGCAGATCCAGATGGCCCTCAGCCTGTTTGAGCCTCTGCTGGTGGTCACCATGGCCGGCATGGTGCTGTTTATCGTGCTGGCCATCCTGCAGCCGATCCTGCAACTGAACACCCTTATGAGTATGTAACTGTATTAATGGAGAAAACTATGCAACGGCAACGCGGTTTCACGTTACTGGAAATTATGGTGGTGATCGTCATTCTCGGCATTCTCGCCAGCCTGGTGGTGCCTAACCTGATGGGCAACAAGGAGAAAGCGGACCGTCAGAAGGTCGTCAGCGATCTGGTGGCGCTCGAGGGAGCGCTGGACATGTATAAACTCGACAATAGCCGCTACCCCAACACCGAACAGGGACTGAAGGCGCTGGTGACCGCTCCGGCCGCCGAGCCGCATGCCCGCAACTACCCGGAAGGCGGCTATATCCGCCGTCTGCCGCAGGACCCGTGGGGGAATGAGTATCAGCTGTTAAGCCCGGGTCAGCATGGCGCCATCGACGTCTTCAGCGTCGGCCCGGACGGGATGCCCGACACCAATGACGATATCGGCAACTGGACCCTCGGGAAGAAATAGTGTCTCAGCGCGGTTTCACCCTCCTGGAGATGATGCTGGTCCTGCTGCTGATCGGCGTCAGCGCCAGCATGGTGCTGCTGGCGTTTCCCTCCGCCCGCACCCAGGAGGCCACACAGATCCTGGCGCGCTTTCAGGCGCAACTGGATTTTGTCCGCGAGCGCGGGCAGCAAACCGGTCAGCTCTTCGGCATTATCATCCACCCTGAGCGCTGGCAGTTTATGCGCCTGCAGCCTGCCGACGATAGCGCCCCGGCGGCGGCTGACGACCGGTGGGGCAACGCGCAGTGGCTGCCGCTGCAGGCCGGACGCGTCGCCACGGCGGAAACCCTCCCGCGGGCCAGGCTGACGCTGCGCTTTCCCGACGGCCAGGCGTGGACGCCGGGCGAGCAGCCCGACGTGCTTATTTTTCCCGGCGGTGAAGTCACGCCGTTTCAGCTGCGGATTGACGCCGCGACGGGCATCAACGTCGACGCCCAGGGCGACAGCCAGCCGCTGGCGGCGCGGGAGCAGCCATGAAGCGTGAAGCCGGAATGACGCTTATCGAAGTGATGGTCGCACTGGTGATTTTCGCCCTCGCTGGCCTGGCGGTGATGCAGTCCACCCTGCAGCAGACGCGCCAGCTCGGGCGTATGGAAGAGAAAATCCTCGCCAGCTGGCTGGCGGATAACCAGCTGGTGCAGCTGCGGCTGGAGAAACGCTGGCCTGCCCTCAGCTGGTCTGAAACCACCGTGGAGGCCGCCGGGACGCGCTGGTTTGTCCGCTGGCAGGGAGTGGAAACCGCGCTGCCGCAGCTGCGGGCGCTGGACGTGGAGGTCCGGCGGCAAAAAAGCGATCCCGCGCCGCTGGCCACCCTGCGCACCTGGGTGACGCCGCCATGATAACTAGGATGCGCGGTTTCACCCTGATTGAAACGCTGCTGGCGCTGGCTATCCTCGCCGTCCTCAGCGCCGCCGCCGTGATGGTGCTGCAGAACGTCATCCGCGCCGATGGCCTGACCCGCGAGAAAAGCCAGCAGATCGCGGCCCTCCAGCGCGCCTTTCGCCAGATAGCCGACGATGTCACCCACATCATTCCCCGTCGCGCCAGAAACAGCGACACGTTTTTCTTCGCCGGACGTTTCCAGTTGCAGAGCGACGACTGGGGACTGGCCTTCAGCCGCAGCGGCTGGCCAAACCCGCTGGGGATCCTCCCGCGCTCGGAGATCCAGAACGTCAGCTACCGTCTGCGCCAGCAGCAGCTTGAGCGTCTGAGCTTCGATCAACAGGATCCGCTGACCGGCAGCCAGCCGACGGTCCGGGTGCTGCTGCGCGAGGTAACCGCGTTTCGCCTGCGGTTTTACGCCGACGGGCGCTGGCAGGAAACCTGGGACCGCCCGCAGAGGCTGCCGCAGGGGCTGGAGATCACCCTGACGCTGGCGAACAGCGGGGAGATAACCCGCCTGTTTTTACTCACCCCGGGAGGCGGCCAGTGATAAATCGGCAACGCGGCGTCGCGCTCCTGATGGTGCTTTTCATCCTCGCCCTGATGATGATCCTCGCCAGCGCCATGACCGAGCGCACCGCGGTCATGTATCAGCATACCGCCGTGACCCTCGATAATTTGCAGGCCAGATGGTACGCCCTGGCGGCGGAAAACATGGCCGCCGCGCTGCTGCAACGCGATGCGCTGGACTCGCCCAGTCAAACGAACCTGGCGCAAACCTGGGCGCAGGAGGGGCGCCGCTTTACCCTCGACGATGGCGAAATCCGCGCCACGATCCGCGACGGGCACGCCTGCTTCAACCTCAATGCCATCAACCATCGCGCGGATGAGGCTGGCGACGGAACGCCCTACCCGACCGACGTCTTCGTTCGGCTGCTGGCGCTGCTCGGCGAGCCGCCGCTGCGCGCCAGCCAGATCGCCGCCGCCCTTGGCGACTGGACGGACAGCGACGGCCAGCCGCGGCTGAACGGAGCGGAGGACGAGGTCTATATGGCGCAAACCCCGGGCTATCTCGCCGCCAACCAGCCGATGCAGGATGTCAGCGAGTTGCGCCTGCTGGCCGGGATGGACGCCGCGCTCTATCAGCGCCTGCTCCCCTTCGTCTGCGTCCAGCCGGATGACGCGCTGCAGGTCAATGTCAACACCCTGCGCCCCTCCCAGGCCGCCCTGCTGGTGGCCCTCTTTCCCGGCGATCTGACGCTGCAGGAGGCGCAACAGCTGCTGCACAACCGCCCGCGAACCGGGTGGAGCAGCGTCGCCGCCTTTCTCGCGCAGCCGACGCTGCAGAAAACCGATACCACGCTTGCCCGTCCCTGGCTGACGGTGCACAGCGCACGCTTTATCGCCGCTTTTAGCGTGGTGACCGGCAATCTCCGCTTTCAGCTGCACAGCGTCCTGCAACAATCGGGGCGCACGTTTACCGTCGTCCAGCGGCGATATGGACTCTCTATGGTGGTCGATGAACAAGATTAATGCTTCTCCCCAGGCCATGCTGATCGTGCGCCTCGCCGCCGCGCAGGCGCCGCTGCACTGGCAACTCTTCGCCCCCGGCGAGCCGCACCACGAGGCCAGCGGCCGGTGGCCGACTGACGACGCCAGCCCTTTCCCGGCGCTGGCTGAGCAGTACCCGGCCTGGGTGCTGATCCCGGCCAGCGACTGCGCGTTTCACTCGCTCACCCTACCGGCGGGCCTGCGTAAACCGCCGCTGCAGGTGGCCCCGTTTCTGCTGGAAGAGCAGCTGGCAGACGATGTGGAAGCCACCCATTTTGCCCTGCTCCACCGCCAGCAGGCCCAGTGCGAGATCGTCGCCGTACAGCGGCAAAAAATGCGCGACTGGCTGGCGCGCTGCGAATCGCTCTCCTTACAGCCCCTGGCGTTGACGCCCGACGTGCTGGCCCTGCCCTGGCAACCGCCGGCGTGGAGCGCGGTGCAGGTGGACGAGCAGTGGCTGATCCGCCACCAGCCGTGGGGCGGCATGGCAGCGGAAAACGTCTGGCTGACGGAGCTGCTGCAGAGCGAGGCGGAAGAGCACGTCATCGACAGCTATTCGCCGCCGCCCGCGGCGCCGGGCGTCTGGCGGGAGCAGCCTGCGCAGACATTGCTGACCCTTGCCGCACGCCATCCGGCAGCGCAGAAACTCAGTCTGCTGCAGGGGGAGTTCGCCGTCCGGTGGCGGTCTGCGCAGGCGAGCTGGCGTCCGGCGCGGTATGCCGCGCTAGCCCTGGCGTTACTGGCAGGGGCAAACAGCGTGCTGGACCATCGCGATCTGGCGCGTCAGGCCGAGGCGGCGCAACAGGCCAGCCGGGCCTTCTATCACCGCTGGTTTCCGACGGAGAAAAAGGTGATTAACCCGCGACTGCAGATGCAGCAGCACCTGCAAACCCTCACCCGTCAGGCGCAGCATGCCCCCCTCGTCGACCGCCTCAGCGCCTTGCAAAACATCCTCAGCGAAACGCCGGGGATCCGTCTGCGAGCGCTGAGCTGGGATGCCGCGGGCAATCGTCTGCAGCTGGATATCGCCGCGGTCTCTTCCCGGGCGCTGGAGCAGTTTACCCAGCGGGCGCAGCCGCGGTTTCGCGTCCGGCCGGGCGACATGATCACGAAACCGGATGGCATTGAGGGACAACTGACGCTGGAGGAAAACGATGGCTAATCTGCTTATCTGGTGGCGGCAGCGCACGCCGTCGGAGCAGCGCCTGTTGCTTGGTCTGACAGGGCTGCTGGCGGCATGCGCCTTCTGGTATGGGCTGTGGCAGCCCTGGCGAGCCCGCGAGGCGCAGTGGCGGCAAACCCTGGTGAAAGAGCAGGCCAGCCTGCGCTGGATGACGGAGCAGGCTCCGCGCCTGCAGCAGCTCAGCCAGCAGCCCGCGCCGGCGGCAAAAGAGGCGCTCACCGCGCTGGTGATGCGCGAGGCGGCGAGCCACGGACTGACGGTCGTCCGCCTGCAGCCGCAGGGAAAACGTCTGCAGATCACCCTTCAGCCCTGCGCTTTCCAGGTGCTGATCGACTGGCTGGACGCTCCGGCGATGCGCGGCGTCAACGCGATCTCGCTGTCCGTGACCGGGCAGCCGTCGCGACCCGGCTGGGTCACGGTCAACCATCTGCTGCTGGAGCGCGACGATGAAGGCTAACTGGATCGCGGGCGGACTGCTGCTGGTCCTCTATCTGTTGTGGCTCACCGCCACCGCTCCGGCGCGCCTGCTGGCTCCCATGCTGCCGCCCGGCGTACAGGTGGGGCAATTTAGCGGCAGCGTCTGGCGCGGCGCGGCGCAGCCGGTCTACTGGCATGGGGAACGGCTTGAACGACTGGCGTGGTCGCTGACCCTGGCGGGCTGGCAGGTCTCTCTCAGCGATCCCCGCGGCGTGATGGGTCAGGCCCGGCTGTGGGGCCTTCGCGATCTGCGCCTACAGGAGGGGCGGCTCACCGCCCCCGCCAGCATGCTCAGCCGCTGGTTGATGTCGACTATGCCCGTCAAGGCCGCGGGGGAGGTCACCTTCAGCCTGACCGAAGGGCGGTTCAGCGACGGACGCTGCCGGCATATCATCGCCGGAGGCGCGCAGTGGCGGCAGGCCCGACTGCACTCCCCGGTCGGCAGCCTGGAGCTGGCCCAGGTTAATGGCACCTTCCGCTGTACGGTGGACGGCGCCGTGGCGCTGACTCTCCGTCAGGACTCTCATCAGCTGAGCCTCAGCGGCCAGGGGACTCTGTCGCCCGATGGCCGCTATCTGTTTCGCGGCACGCTACAGCCCCGGCAGGGAATGCCGCCGCTGCTGGCGCTGCTGGTCACGCGCCCGACAGCGAATAACGCCCCGGGCCCGACGCCGTGGCAGCTGCAGGGAAAATGGTTACCACAGGAGCAAAAATGACGACACTAGCCGCGTTATCGCTGCACTTTCCCTTTGTCTGGTATGGCTTTCTGCTGCTGTTCGGCCTGGCGCTGGGCAGCTTTTACAATGTGGTGATCTATCGTCTGCCGCGCATGTTGACCCAGACCGCGGACGACGAGCGGATAACCCTCAGCACCCCGGGATCTTCCTGCCCGCAGTGCCGCCAGCCGATCGCCTGGCGGGACAATATCCCGCTGCTCAGTTTCCTCTGGCTGGGCCGTCGCGCCCGCTGCTGTCAGGCGCCCATCGCGTGGAGCTATCCGCTGACCGAGCTGGCCACCGGCCTGCTGTTTATCCTCGCCGGAGCTTTGCTGGCGCCGGGCCTGCCGCTGGCGGGCGGCCTGGTGCTGCTCTCGTTCCTGCTGATACTGGCGCGGATTGACGCCCGGACCCAGCTGCTGCCCGATCGCCTGACTCTGCCCCTGCTGTGGGCCGGGCTGCTGTTCAATCTTAACGAGGTGTACATTGCCCTGCCGGATGCGGTCGCCGGGGCGATGGCCGGTTATCTGGCGCTGTGGTCGGTCTACTGGCTGTTCCGCCTGCTGACCGGGAAAGAGGCGCTGGGCTATGGCGATTTTAAGCTGCTGGCGGCGCTGGGCGCCTGGTGCGGCTGGCAGGTTCTGCCGCAGGTGCTGTTGCTCGCTTCGGCCAGCGGGCTGGTGTGGACCCTGCTGCAACGCCTGTGGACCCGGCAGTCGCTGCAGCAGCCGCTGGCCTTCGGCCCCTGGCTGGCGCTGGCCGGCGGGGGTATTTTTCTCTGGCAGCAGATGGTCTAGCGTTTGCGAACCGTCTGGCCGGGCAGGATGCCGCCCGGCAGCGGCGGCTACGAGTATTTTTTGCTGCGGCGGGTCGGGGCGGCGTTGGCCGGATCGTCCGGCCAGACGTGTTTCGGATAGCGTCCCTTCATCTCTTTCTGCACCTCGCGGTAGCTCCCTTGCCAGAAGGCGCTCAGATCGCGGGTGATCTGCAGCGGACGCTGGGCAGGCGACAGCAGCTCCAGCACCAGCGGCACCCGTCCCTCGGCGATCACCGGCGTCGTGGCCTCGCCGAACATCTCCTGCATACGCACCGCCAGCGCTGGCGGGTTCTCCGCATGGTATCGGATCGCCAGGCGGCTGCCGGTCGGCACGGTATAGTGCGTCGGCAGCTCGCGATCCAGCTTCTGGCGCAGCGGCCATGGCAGCCAGTCCTGTAGCGCCTGACGCAGATCCAGCGCCTTCAGCGCCCGCAGGGAATGAACGCCGTTCATCTGCGGCAGCAGCCATGTCTCCAGCGAGGCCAGCAGCGAAGCGTCATCCACTGCGGGCCATGCCTCTTCCGGCAGCCACTGCGCCGCACAGTGCAGCCGCAGGCGCAGCTGCTCAGCCTCTGGCGTCCAGTTGAGCACCCCGAGGCCTTTCTCACGAATACCGTTGAGCATCGCCTGATGCAGCTCTGCCTCAGAGGGCTTCGCCAGCGGCTGGGTCTTGATCACCAACTGGCCGATCACCGTCCGCCGCCAGGCTTTCAGCGTCCCCTGCGCTTCATCCCACTCCACCGTGTCGGAACTTTTCGCCAGTTCAGGGCGGGCGGCGATCAGCTCGCCGATTTCCACTGGCAGAGCCAACAGCATGCGGGCATCCGGCGAAGCGCTGCCCTGCAGCAGCAGCGGAGCGATAAGCCATTCATGACGGCCCAGCGCGTCGTCGGCGTCCAGCATCGCGCCCATGCCGTTCGCCAGCTGGTAGCGCCCCTCCTGACCGCGGCGGCGGGCGATGCGATCGGCGAAGGCCGACGCCAGCAGCCCCGCCATTAGCCCGGCATCGGGCTGGCCGCCGCGGCGGGCCAGGCGTTTCATCAGCTGCTGCGCTCGCTGCTGCCAGTTGGCCTGCTGACGGGAAAAGACGGCCCCCAAATCCACCAGTCCGCCGCGCGGCGGCTCCTCGAGGATCGCCGCCAGCTTTGCCGCTGTCGCCGCCTCGTCATCGGTCTGCGCGGCGGCCAGCATCGCCGCCAGCCGCGGCTCGTTGCCAAGCGCTGCCATTTTGCGGCCAAACGCCGACAGCCGCTCGCCGTCCAGCGCCGACAGCGCCTCCAGCAGGCGACGCGCGGCGGCCAGATTGACCGCGGGCGGCTGATCCAGCCAGGCCAGCGCGGCCGGATCGTGGCAGCCCCACTGCAGCAGCTCCAGCAACAGCGCCGACAGATCGCTGTGCAGGATCTCCGGCTCGCTCTGCGCCGCCGCCCGTTCCGCCTGTTCTTTGCCGAGCAAATGCAGGCAGATCCCCGGGGAGAGACGACCGGCGCGTCCGGCACGCTGCGTCATCGATGCCTGGCTGATGCGCTGCGTCACCAGCCGGGTCAGGCCGGTGCGCGGGTCAAAGCGGGCGACCCGCTCCTGGGCGTTGTCGACCACCAGGCGGATCCCCTCGATGGTCAAACTGGTCTCGGCAATATTGGTGGCCAGCACCACTTTGCGCTTCCCGGCCGGCGCCGGGAGGATCGCTTTGCGCTGTTCGCTTAAGGGCAACGCGCCATACAGCGGGCAGAGAATGACATCCTCCGCCACGCGCTCCGTCAGCTGTTCCAGAACGCGCTGGATCTCGCCGACGCCGGGCAGAAACAGCAGCATCGATCCCTGTTCATGCCGCAGGAGCTCCGCCGCCGCTACCGCCACCGCCTCATCAAAACGCTGCTGCGCGGAGAGCGGGCTGAAGCGACGCTCCACCGGATAAGCGCGCCCCTCCGAGACCACCACCGGCGCCTCCGGCAGCAGACGCTGCAGGCGATCGTTATCGAGGGTCGCCGACATGATCAGCAGCTTGAGATCGTCACGTAACCCCTGCTGGACGTCGAGCAGCAGGGCCAGGGCCAGATCCGCCTGCAGGCTGCGCTCGTGAAACTCATCGAGGATCACCAGCCCCACGCCCGTCAGCTCCGGATCGCGCTGGATCATGCGCGTCAGGATCCCCTCCGTAACCACCTCCAGGCGGGTCTGCGGTCCGACGCAGGTTTCGGCGCGCATGCGGAAACCCACGGTCTCCCCCGGCTTTTCGCCAAGCAGTTCAGCCAGCCGCTGCGCGACATTACGCGCCGCCAGGCGCCTCGGCTCGAGCAGGATAATGCGTCCCGCGATGTTGCCCTCGGCGAGGATCTGCAGCGGCAGCCAGGTCGACTTCCCGGCGCCGGTCGGCGCGTTGAGCAAAACCTGCGGCGCATGCTGCAGGGCGGATAACAGTTCTGGAAGGACAGCGGCAACCGGCAATGAGGACACAAAAGGCTCCGGGGGTTAACATTCTGGGGTTCGCATTGTAGCATCCCCCTAATTCATTACCGAGTCTCTATCATGTCTGAGCCGAAAAGGCTGTTTTTTGCGCTTGAACTGCCGTCTGCCGTCCAGAAGCAAATTGTCCAGTGGCGGGCAACGCACTTCCCCGAAGATGCCGGCAGGCCCGTCGCGGCGGATAATCTTCATCTGACGCTGGCGTTTCTCGGCGAGGTGAGCGCGGAAAAACAGCGGGCGCTGGCCGCTCTCGCTGGCCGGCTGCGCCAGCCGGGCTTTACCCTGACGCTGGACGATGCCGGACAGTGGCTACGTTCGCGAGTGGTATGGCTCGGAACCCGCCAGCCGCCGCGCGGCCTGCTGCAGCTCGCCAGCATGTTGCGCGCTCAGGCGGCGCGCAGCGGCTGCTATCAGAGCCCGCAGCCGTTTCACCCGCATATTACCCTATGGCGCGATGCTCGCCGGGCGGTGCCGATCCCGGCCCCCGGCTTTCGCTGGACGTTTCCGGTGAACGAGTTCGTGCTCTATGAGTCCAGCTTTAGCCGTGGGCGCACGCGCTACACGGCGCTGGAACGTTATCCGTTTGATAAGGAAAGTTGATGCAGTTTGATCCGCCGTTGCAGCCCGCCATTTTGCTTAAACGTTACAAACGATTTCTTGCTGACGTGGTCACCCCCGATGGCCGCGAGCTGACGCTCCACTGCCCGAATACCGGGGCGATGACCGGCTGCGCCGCCCCGGGCGACACCGTCTGGTATTCCACCTCAGACAATGCGAAGCGCAAATATGCCCACACCTGGGAATTAACTGAAACCCAGCAGGGCGCAGTTATTTGCGTCAATACGCTGCGCGCGAATTCTTTGGCGAAAGAGGCGATTTCCGCCGGAATAATTCCTGAACTTTCAGGCTATAACCAGCTGAAAAGCGAAGTGAAATATGGCGAAGAGAATAGCCGTATCGATATTATGTTACAGGCAGATGACCGACAAAACTGCTATATTGAAGTGAAATCGGTTACGTTGGCGGAGAAAGAATACGGTTATTTTCCCGATGCGGTGACCACGCGCGGTCAGAAGCATCTGCGGGAACTGATGGCCGTCGCGGCAAATGGCGACCGCGCGGTGATTTTATTTGCCGTCCTGCATTCGGCAATTGACCGTTTTTCTCCCGCGCATCATATTGATGCCAGATACGCACAGCTGTTAACAGAAGCCCAGGACAAGGGGGTGGAAATTCTCGCCTGGAAAGCGGAACTTTCTACGACGAGGATGACTCTGAATAAGCCGATCGCCGTGGTGTTAAACCCCGGTAAATAAGTGGCTAAATAGTGTTCGGGTCGCAAGCGCGAATACGCTTTTCTTCACAGGGTTGTCAAGTGTAACGTTTAGATAATTGCTATCCGGAAAAGCATCTGCTATTTATAGCGGCCTGATTTTCCCCCACATGGGGATCGATAGTGCGTGTTAAGGAGAAGCAACATGCAAGAAGGGCAAAACCGTAAAACATCGTCCCTGAGTATTCTCGCCATCGCTGGGGTGGAGCCGTACCAAGAGAAACCGGGCGAAGAGTATATGAACGAAGCCCAGCTGGCGCACTTCAAGCGTATTCTTGAAGCATGGCGTAATCAACTCAGGGATGAAGTGGATCGCACCGTATCGCACATGCAGGATGAAGCAGCTAACTTCCCGGACCCGGTAGACCGTGCCGCCCAGGAAGAAGAGTTCAGCCTGGAACTGCGTAACCGCGACCGCGAACGTAAACTGATCAAAAAGATCGAGAAAACGCTGAAAAAAGTTGAAGACGAAGACTTCGGCTACTGCGAATCCTGCGGCGTGGAGATCGGCATTCGCCGTCTGGAAGCGCGTCCGACAGCGGATCTGTGCATTGACTGCAAAACCCTGGCGGAAATTCGCGAAAAACAGATGGCGGGCTAATCCCCTGCTGCCTCACTCTCTGGCGGGAGTCTCTCCCGCCTGGTTCTGTTGTCCGTACCATGACTGACTCACGCTATATAGGGCGCTTCGCCCCCTCCCCCTCCGGCGAACTCCACTTCGGCTCTCTGATCGCCGCGCTCGGCAGCTACCTGCAAGCCCGCGCGAACCAGGGTATCTGGCGTGTTCGTATTGAAGATATCGACCCGCCGCGCGAAGTCCCCGGCGCCGCCGATACCATCCTGCGCCAGCTTGACCACTACGGTCTGCACTGGGATGGCGACGTGCTGTGGCAGTCGCAACGGCACGAAGCCTACCGCGAGGCGCTGACGTGGCTGGGCGAGCAAGGGCTGAGCTATTACTGCACTTGCACCCGCGCGCGGATCCACGCCGTGGGCGGGATCTACGACGGCCACTGCCGCGACCTCGGGCTGGGGGCGGAAAACGCCGCGCTGCGCCTGCGCCAAACCCGTCCGGTGCTGCAGTTTAGCGACCGTCTGCGCGGCACGCTCATCGCCAATGAGCCGCTGGCGCGTGAGGATTTTATTGTCCACCGTCGCGACGGGCTGTTCGCCTACAACCTGGCGGTGGTGGTCGACGACCACTTTCAGGGGATCACCGAGATTGTCCGCGGCGCAGACCTGATTGAGCCGACGGTGCGGCAGATTTCGCTGTATCAGCATTTTGGCTGGCAGGCGCCGGATTACCTCCATCTGCCGCTGGCTCTCAATGGCGACGGCAATAAACTCTCTAAACAAAACCACGCGCCGGCGCTGCCGGAAGGCGATCCGCGCCCCGAAATCGTCCGGGCGCTCCGCTTTCTGAATCAGGCGATCCCCGAGGAGTGGCAGGCCCTGAGCATCGATGATTTACTCGCCCAGGCCGTCGCCAACTGGCAGCCGGCGAAAATCGAGCATTCTCAAATGGCTCCCGCTGAGCTATGATTAGCCGCTATTTTTACACTGTACAGTTGATCTGAAGTCCGTCTGACACTACGAGGTGCACCATTTTTACCCGAGTCGCTAATTTTTGCCGTAAGGTGCTAAGCCGTGAGGAGCGCGAGGCAGAAGCCGCCGTCGAACCAACGCCTATGACGGTGATCCCGCGTGAGCAGCATGCTATTTCCCGCAAAGATATCAGTGAAAACGCCCTCAAGGTCATGTACCGCCTCAACAAGGCGGGCTACGAATCCTGGCTGGTCGGCGGCGGCGTCCGCGACCTGCTGCTTGGCAAAAAGCCAAAAGATTTTGACGTTACCACCAACGCCACGCCGGATCAGGTACGCAAGCTGTTCCGCAACTGCCGTCTGGTTGGGCGACGTTTCCGCCTGGCGCATGTGATGTTCGGGCCGGAAATCATTGAGGTCGCCACCTTCCGTGGCCATCACGAAGGGCATACCACCGATCGCGTCACCTCCCAGCGGGGCCAGAACGGCATGCTGCTGCGCGATAACATCTTCGGCTCGATCGAGGAGGATGCCCAGCGTCGCGACTTCACTATCAACAGCCTCTATTACAGCGTGGCGGACTTTACCGTTCGCGACTACGTCGGCGGCATGAAGGATCTGCAGGACGGCGTGATCCGTCTGATCGGCAACCCGGAAACCCGCTATCGCGAGGATCCAGTGCGCATGCTGCGCGCGGTGCGCTTTGCCGCCAAGCTCAATATGACCATCAGCCCGGAAACGGCTGAACCGCTGCCGCGCCTGGCCGCCCTGCTCCACGATGTGCCGCCGGCGCGTCTGTTCGAAGAAGTGCTTAAGCTGCTGCAGGCCGGGTATGGCTACCAGACCTACATGCTGCTGCGGGAATACAGCCTGTTCCAGCCGCTGTTCCCGACCATCACCCGCTACTTTACCGAGCGCGGCGACAGCCCGATGGAGCGGATCATCAGCCAGGTGCTGAAGAATACCGATACCCGCATTCATAACGATATGCGCGTCAATCCGGCCTTCCTCTTCGCGGTGATGTTCTGGTATCCGCTGCTGGAGACGGCGCAAAAAATCGCTCAGGAGAGCGGCCTGGCGTACTACGACGCCTTCGCCCTGGCGATGAACGATGTGCTGGACGAAGCCTGCCGTACGCTGGCGATCCCTAAGCGCATCACCACCCTTATTCGTGATATCTGGCAGCTGCAGCTGCGCATGTCCCGTCGTCAGGGCAAACGCGCCTGGAAGCTGATGGAGCATCCGAAATTCCGCGCCGCCTATGACCTGCTGGAGCTACGCGCCGGCGCCGAGAACAACCACGAACTGCAGCGCCTGACCAAATGGTGGGGCGAATTCCAGGTCGCCGCGCCGCCGGCGCAAAAAGATATGCTCAACGACCTCGGGGACGATCCGGCGCCGCGCCGTCGTCACCGTCGTCCGCGCAAGCGCGCGCCGCGCCAGGGTAGCGCATGACTCTGGTCTATATCGCTCTTGGCAGCAACCTTGCTTCTCCACTGGAGCAGGCGCAGGCGGCTATCCGCGCCCTGGGCGAAATTCCGCACAGCCGCGTGGTCGCCGTCTCTTCGTTCTACCGCACGCCGCCGCTGGGCCCGCAGGATCAGCCGGACTATCTCAACGCCGCCGTTGCGCTGGAAACCGCCCTGCCCCCCGAGACGCTGCTCGATCATACTCAGCGCATCGAACTGCAGCAGGGGCGAGTGCGCAAAGCCGAACGCTGGGGGCCGCGCACGCTGGACCTCGATATCATGCTGTTTGGCGATGCTGTCATTAACAGCGAGCGCCTGACCGTTCCGCACTACGATATGAAAAACCGCGGCTTTATGCTCTGGCCGCTGTTCGAGATCGCCCCGGACCTTCACTTTCCTGACGGCCTGGCGCTGCGCGCCGTGCTGGATAATCTCGGCGCGGAAAAGCCCGCCAGCTGGTAATCCCCTCTCCCTTTTTTAGCATTTGCGGCGATCGTCGTAATCGGTTGCCCAAAATCATTGCCCCTCTGAATGCTGCTGTTAGAATGCCGGTTAATATGACTTTCATCATCAGGAAATGTTATGAAACCGACCACCATTGCCCTGCTGCAGAAATGCAAACAGGAAAAGAAGCGCTTTGCCACCATTACCGCCTACGATCACAGCTTCGCGAAGCTGTTCGCCGATGAAGGCATAAATGTGCTGCTGGTAGGCGACTCGCTGGGAATGACGGTGCAGGGTCACGACTCCACCCTGCCGGTTACCGTGGAAGATATCGCCTATCACACCCGCGCCGTCCGCCGCGGCGCGCCAAACAGCCTGCTGCTTGCCGACCTGCCGTTCATGGCCTATGCCACCCCCGAGCAGACCTTTGCAAATGCCGCCATCGTGATGCGCGCTGGCGCCAATATGGTCAAACTCGAGGGCGGCGCCTGGCTGGCCGACACCGTGAGGATGCTGGCGGAGCGCGCGGTGCCGGTTTGCGGCCATCTTGGCCTGACGCCGCAGTCGGTGAACGTATTCGGTGGGTATAAAGTGCAGGGTCGCGGCGATGCGGCGCAGACCCTGTTTGAAGACGCGTTAGCGCTGGAGGCGGCGGGTGCGCAGCTGTTGGTCCTGGAGTGCGTGCCGGTTGAACTGGCGAAGCGCATCACCGACGCTCTGACCATTCCAGTGATCGGCATCGGCGCGGGCAATGTCACCGACGGGCAAATCCTCGTGATGCATGACGCTTTCGGCATTACCGGCGGCCACATTCCTAAATTTGCCAAGAATTTCCTTGCCGAAGCGGGCGACATCCGCGCCGCGGTGCGGCAGTATATTGCCGAAGTCGAATCCGGAGTCTATCCGGGCGAAGAACACAGTTTCCATTAAGGAGTCTTGTTGTGCTGATTATTGAATCCGTACTGCTGCTGCGGCAGCATATCCGCCGTCTGCGTCAGGAAGGTAAGCGTATCGCGTTGGTCCCGACGATGGGCAACCTGCATGATGGTCATATGAAGCTGGTTGATGAAGCCAAAGCCAGTGCGGACGTGGTGGTGGTCAGTATTTTCGTCAATCCGATGCAGTTTGACCGCGTCGACGACCTGGCGCGCTACCCGCGCACCTTACAGGATGATTGCGAAAAGCTGAACAAACGTCATGTCGACTTTGTCTTCGCGCCGACGCCGGCGGAAGTGTACCCCCAGGGTACTGAAGGCCAGACCTACGTCGACGTTCCGGGATTATCCACCATGCTCGAAGGCGCCAGCCGCCCGGGCCATTTCCGCGGCGTGTCGACCATCGTCAGTAAGCTGTTCAACCTTGTTCAACCAGACGTCGCCTGCTTCGGCGAGAAAGACTTCCAGCAGTTGGCGCTGATCCGCAAGATGGTCGCCGACATGGGCTACGACATTGAGATCATCGGCGTGCCGATCGTCCGCGCGAAAGATGGCCTGGCGCTGAGTTCGCGTAACGGCTACCTGACCGCCGACCAGCGCAAAATCGCGCCTGGTCTGTATAAAGTGCTGAGCGCGGTGGCGGAAAAGCTGGCCGCCGGCGATCGCCAGCTCGATGAGATCATCGCTATCGCTGAACAGGAGCTGAATGAGAAAGGCTTCCGCGCCGACGACATTCAGATCCGCGATGCCGACACCCTGCTTGAGCTGACCGATGCCAGCCAGCGCGCGGTGATCCTGATGGCCGCCTGGCTGGGGCAGGCTCGCCTGATCGACAACCGGATCGTCACGCTCGCTCAGTAGACAGCGGGTAAAAATCGGGCAATACTGCCCGGGCTTTTCTCAGGGCGGGCGCCGTGTCCGCTCTGCTACATTAAGGTTGAAGGGTAGAAGTTATGATGCGTAATATGCTGCAGGGCAAGCTCCACCGCGTAAAAGTCACGCAGGCGGACCTGCACTATGAAGGTTCTTGCGCCATTGACCAGGACTTCCTGGATGCGGCCGGTATTCTGGAGAATGAAACTATTCACCTCTGGAACGTCACCAACGGCAACCGTTTCTCCACCTACGCCATTGCCGCCGAGCGGGGCTCCCGGATCATCTCCGTTAACGGCGCCGCCGCGCACTGCGCCAGCGTCGGCGATATTTTGATCATCGCCAGCTTCGTTACCATGTCGGACGAAGAGGCGCGCAGCTGGCAACCTAACATCGCCTACTTCGAAGGCGACAACGAAATGAAGCGCCAGGCGAAAGCTATTCCGGTACAGGTCGCCTGATGGCCGCGACGCTGCGCTCAGGCGCAGCGTCGGTATTACCCCTGCGGCTGGTTACTGATCAGCCGCGACATCGTCTCCAGCGAATCCGTGCGTAAGATATATAACCGCTTTAACAGAAACGGATTGTCCCCCGGCTTCACCTTCCCACGCACCGTCGTTACCGCCATATGAAACCCGGCGTCATTCGCCGCCTGCACCGCCGTAGCGTTATAGCCGCCGAAGGGATAGGAAAGGTAGAGAACGTGCGGATTAAACTGGCTCAGCGCCCGGCGCGAGCGGGCGAAATCAAACAGAATATTATGGTAATTGCGACTGAATAAAATCGGCCGCCGGCCGGCGTCAACCCGATGCAGGAAGTGAGTATGCGACTGAATATCAAAGACGTCCTGGATCTGGCGTAGCTCGGAAATGCTCATAAACTGCAGGGATTTCGGATCCCACTTCTGCGGATGGCGCTTAATACGCGAGGAGATAATAAACGCGGTGGCATGGAAACCGTACTGTTTCAGCACCGGATAGGCGTAGCGGTTCACCGATTTCAAGCCATCATCGAAAGTGATCGCCACCGCCCGCGCCGGGAGATTGATTTTATTACGCACATAGCCTTCCAGCTGATACAGGGTCAGCGTGGTATAGCCCTGATCGCGCAGCCAGGTCATCTGATTCGTGAAGGCGCGAACCGAGGTGGTGGTCGACGTATGACGAAAACGGGTGTTCTCTTCATCGCGCAGAATATGGTGATAGGTCAGCACGGGAATACCGTGATCCTCCTGCGCGTCCAGACTACTGACCCACGCCAGCCGGTCGCCAATGCGGATCTGAAACCAGGTCTGATTG
This sequence comes from Klebsiella sp. KPN54798, assembly GCF_021184225.1. Classification (NCBI taxonomy): domain Bacteria; kingdom Pseudomonadati; phylum Pseudomonadota; class Gammaproteobacteria; order Enterobacterales; family Enterobacteriaceae; genus Klebsiella; species Klebsiella sp. KPN54798. The sequence continues at coordinate 4,433,158 of NZ_CP089234.1, forward strand.
AGCCGGTCCTTCAGCTTGCTGAGGATCGGATAGCGCAGATTGTTGGCCAGCGTGCCGAACGGCGCGCTGCTTACCGAGGGAGCGTCATAGAGCGGTGTATCTTTCCAGGTGAGTAAATTTTGGTTACTCAGCGGTTTATTAAGATCCCCCAAACGGTCCTCCACCCGCTGCTTGCCCTGCACCGGCTCGAGATGCCCTTTATCAATAAACCCGGTGCCAAAGCCGAAACGAAACTCATAGTAGTCAGCCGCCGTCGGGACGACTGCGAGGATCTGCCCGGCACGAACATTGCCGACGCTGACCACATGGTTTCCCACCTGCGCCCAGATGACCGCGTCTTCGGTGGTTTGCATATAGCGCACAGCCTTGCCCTGCTGGCTAAGCAGGCTGGCGGAGGCGCTGAGTGAGGTCAGGAAAAGAAGCAGGGTCAAAAATCGGGCAAGCATACGCATCAAACCGTTATACCATCAACGGCGGTTATTGTAACAAAAGCGGTATCTGTCCCGCTGCTTAATTTCCCCAGGCATCATGGCGCAACCGGAACGGGGGGTTCTTCTGCTGCTGATGCCACAGGCTGCTCACCATCGGCCCGCCCGCGCTGACGATCGCCTGGCGAAACGCCACGCTGCTTAACGTGCCTCGCAGGAGATACATTCGCTCAAGGAGTGGATAGCTGACGCCGGAGATCACTTCGCAGTGGGTATGTTTGTGGCTCATCAGCGCCGCGGCCCGATAAGGCGCCGCACCGGTTTTGTCAGTGAGAAAAATGACCCCGTCCCCGGAGTCGGTGGCATGCAGCGCATCGCACATCATCCGGCTCAACATATTGCTGCTGAGATTGCGCCAGTAATTGACCGCCCGGCACTGGGCCAGCGGACCAAACTTTTGTTCAAGACGATCCAGCATCTCCTGCGCCAGCTCATCGTGACAGGTAATGACCCATCCGAGCATGCTTCCCTCCTTAGCCAGCGAATAATGTAGCAAGGTGAAGATGACGTATCGGTGATGGGAGTCAAAGATAAGCGGTTAGCGCTTCGCATATTTACTTCAGGAAGCGCTAACCATGATGAGTATCAGCTACGCAGGCCGCGACCGCGCTGAATTAACGACCAGCACAGCAGATAGAAGGCGACAATGAACACCACCAGCACGGCGAAGGTGGTCGCCAGCGGGACGTCGTTGATACCGAGGAAGCCGAAGCGAAAACCGCTGATCATGTAGACGATGGGGTTCAGATGCGACAGCCCCTGCCAGAACGGCGGCAGCAGGGTCAGCGAGTAGAACACCCCGCCGAGATAGGTCAGCGGCGTCAGCACAAAGGTCGGGATCAGGCTAATGTCATCGAAGGTCTTGGCAAACACCGCGTTCAGCAGCCCGGCCAGCGAGAACAGCACCGCGGTGAGGAGCAGCGTCAGGGCGACAAACAGCCAGGAGTGAACCTGGAACGGCACAAAGAATAGCGACACCGCGGTCACCAGGATACCTACGCACAGTCCTCGCGCTACCCCGCCGCCCACGTAGCCGGCGATAATCACATGCGTCGGCACTGGCGCCACCAGCAGCTCTTCAATATTGCGCTGAAACTTGGCGCTGAAGAAGGATGAGGCGACGTTGGCGTAAGCATTAGTGATCACCGCCATCATGATCAGGCCTGGGACGATAAACTGCATATAGGTAAAACCATGCATCTCACCAATGCGCGAGCCGATCAGGTTGCCAAAGATCACGAAATACAGGGTCATGGTGATCACCGGCGGCACCAGCGTCTGTACCCAGATGCGCATAAAACGGTGGATCTCTTTGGTCCAGATGCTTTTCAGCGCGACCCAATAAAGCTGCATCATGCTGATTCTCCTTTTCGCTCATGCACCAGCGTGACAAACAGCTCTTCCAGACGGTTAGCTTTGTTACGCATACTCAGTACCTGCACCCCCTGGGCGCTCAGCTGCGCGAAGACGCTGTTAATTCCCTGCTCACGCAGAACCTCCACTTCCAGCGTCGAGGTATCGACCAGCTGGTACTGGTAGCCTTCGAGCTTCGGCACCGGGCTTTTTGGCGCGAGGTCAAGAATAAAGGTCTCTGACTTCAGCTTCGACAGCAGCGCTTTCATCGAGGTGTTTTCCACCAGCTCGCCGTGCTGGATGATGCCGATGTTGCGACATAGCATTTCGGCCTCTTCGAGATAGTGGGTGGTCAGGATAATGGTGGTTCCGCGATCGTTGAGATCCTTGAGAAAGCCCCACATCGAGCGACGCAGTTCAATATCGACGCCGGCGGTCGGTTCGTCGAGGATCAGCAGCTTCGGCTCATGCATCAACGCGCGGGCGATCATCAGACGGCGCTTCATCCCGCCGGAGAGCATCCTCGCGCGTTCGTTGCGTTTTTCCCACAGGTCGAGCTGTTTTAAATACTTTTCACTGCGGGAAAGGGCTTCTTTACGCTCAACGCCGTAGTAGCCCGCCTGGTTAACGACGATCTGCTGCACGGTTTCGAACGGGTTGAAGTTAAACTCCTGCGGCACCAGGCCAAGCTGGCGCTTGGCATTGACGACGTCTTTCTCCAGATCGTAGCCAAAGACATTGACCTGACCAGAGGTTTTGTTCACCAGCGAGCTGATGATGCCGATGGTCGTGGATTTTCCGGCCCCGTTCGGGCCCAGCAGGGCATAAAAATCCCCCGCTTCGACCTGCAGGTCGATCCCCCGCAGCGCCTGAACCCCGCCGGGATAGGTTTTTTTGAGCTGTTTTAATTCCAGAGCAATGGTCATTAAATATCTCTTCTCGTGTCGTGACACGTCATTAACCCGCCTGACTCACGTTTGCGCTGGACCGGCGCTGACGCCGCCAACGCATCTGCAGCCTGAAGTATCACGGGTTAAGATGGTTTTAAAAAAGGTGAGCTTACCCTATATTAGCGCAACGCACTTACTTGGTTACAGGCCGATAACGTCCATGAATGATATAGATACACTCATCAGCAACAATGCACTATGGTCAAAAATGCTGGTGGAAGAGGACCCCGGCTTTTTTGAGAAACTGTCGCAGACGCAGAAACCGCGCTTCCTGTGGATTGGCTGTTCGGACAGCCGCGTTCCCGCTGAGCGACTCACCGGCCTGGAGCCTGGCGAACTGTTCGTGCATCGTAACGTAGCGAACCTGGTGATCCACACCGATCTCAATTGTCTGTCGGTGGTGCAGTATGCCGTCGATGTCCTGGAAGTCGAGCACATTATTATCTGCGGCCACTACGGCTGCGGCGGCGTGCAGGCGGCGGTGGAGAACCCGGAGCTGGGGCTTATCGACAACTGGCTGCTGCATATCCGCGATATCTGGTTTAAGCACAGCTCGCTGCTCGGTGAAATGCCAGAGGAGCGCCGTCTGGATACCCTTTGTGAACTGAACGTGATGGAACAGGTGTACAATCTGGGACATTCGACGATTATGCAATCCGCGTGGAAGCGCGGACAGAAGGTGACCATCCACGGCTGGGCTTACGGGATTCACGACGGACTGCTGCGCGATCTGGATGTCACCGCTGTGAGCAGGGAAACCCTCGAACAGCGCTATCGCCACGGGATCTCCAACCTCAAGATCAAGCACATCAACCACAGATAGCCTTCAGACTTCGCCACCCTGGAGAGCGCGGCGCGCGCTGTCCAGAGTGGGATATCCCCTTACTCGTCCAGCAGGGTGACTTTGCCGATATACGGCAGATGGCGGTAGCGCTGAGCATAGTCGATACCGTAGCCCACCACGAACTCATCCGGAATCGCGAAACCGACGTATTCAACCGGGACGTTCACTTCGCGGCGGCTGGGTTTATCAAGTAGCGTACAAATGGCCAGCGATTTCGGCTCGCGCAGGCTGAGGATTTCGCGAACTTTAGACAGGGTATTGCCGGAGTCGATGATGTCTTCCACGATCAGAACGTCTTTACCACGGATGTCTTCATCCAGATCTTTAAGGATTTTCACATCACGAGTGGTGGACATGCCGCTGCCGTAGCTGGAGGCGGTCATAAAATCGACTTCATGCGGCACCTGCACTTCACGGCACAGGTCGGCCATGAACATAAACGAGCCGCGCAGCAGCCCCACCAGCACCATTTCGCTGCCGCTATTCTGATAATGTTCGTTGATTTGACGACCCAGTTCCGCGATACGCGCTTTGATCTCGGATTCCGGGATCATCACTTCTACAGTATGTTTCATAATACTAACCATTTGATTCTAAATATAAATCATCAAAGCCGCTGCTTTCGCCCCGACGATGACCGGCAAGCCATCCAGTATACCAGCAAAAAGAAATCTTCGGTGCAGGGATTAATAAAGCCATATTTGTGATTCCGATCACACTTGTTAAATCCTATAATTAATTGCAGTTAAAAAATTTAACAAACACATGAGTAACTTTTTATGGCTGAAACAAAGTCTCAACAATCAAGGCTCCTGGTGACGCTGACTGCGCTATTTGCAGCGTTCTGCGGCCTCTATCTATTAATCGGCGGGGCATGGCTGGTCGTGCTTGGCGGCTCCTGGTACTACCCTATCGCCGGGCTGGTGATGCTGGGCGTGACCGTAATGCTGTTCCGCGGCAAGCGCGCTGCTCTGTGGCTGTACGCCGCGCTGCTTCTGGCGACCATGATCTGGGGCGTCTGGGAAGTTGGTTTCGACTTCTGGGCGTTGACGCCGCGTAGCGATATCCTCGTCTTCTTTGGCATCTGGCTGATCCTGCCCTTTGTCTGGCGTCGTCTGCCGGTGCCTTCCGCTGGCGCCGTTGGCGCGCTGGTCGTCGCCCTGCTGATCAGCGGCGGCATGCTGACCTGGGCTGGTTTTAACGACCCGCAGGAAGTCAACGGCACCCTGAGCGCCGACGCTACGCCGGCCGCACCGATTTCCACCGTCGCCGACGGCGACTGGCCGGCCTATGGCCGTAACCAGGAAGGCCAGCGCTTCTCCCCGCTGAAGCAGATTAACGCCGATAACGTGAAGAACCTGAAGGAAGCCTGGGTGTTCCGCACCGGCGACCTGAAACAGCCGAACGATCCGGGTGAAATCACTAACGAAGTGACGCCGATTAAAGTCGGCGATACGCTCTTCCTGTGTACCGCTCACCAGCGCCTGTTTGCGCTGGACGCCGCCACCGGTAAAGAGAAGTGGCATTTTGACCCGCAGCTGAACGCCGATCCGTCGTTCCAGCACGTCACCTGCCGCGGTGTTTCTTATCACGAAGCGAAAGCGGATAACGCCCCTGCCGACGTCGTCGCCGACTGTCCGCGCCGCATTATCCTGCCGGTGAACGATGGTCGCCTGTTCGCGGTAAACGCCGACAACGGTAAGCTGTGCGAAACCTTTGCTAATAAAGGTATTCTCAATCTGCAGACCAACATGCCGGTTACCACGCCGGGCATGTATGAACCCACTTCACCGCCGATCATCACCGATAAAACCATCGTGATTGCCGGCGCGGTCACCGATAACTTCTCTACCCGCGAGCCGTCAGGCGTGATCCGCGGCTTTGATGTGAATACTGGTAAACTGCTGTGGGCCTTCGATCCGGGTGCGAAAGATCCGAACGCCATCCCGAGCGATGAACATCACTTCACGCTCAACTCGCCGAACTCATGGGCGCCTGCCGCCTACGACGCTAAGCTGGATCTGGTCTATCTGCCGATGGGCGTGACCACTCCGGACATCTGGGGCGGCAACCGTACGCCGGAGCAAGAGCGTTATGCCAGCTCGATTGTGGCACTGAACGCCACCACCGGTAAGCTGGCCTGGAGCTATCAGACCGTCCATCACGATCTGTGGGATATGGACATGCCTTCCCAGCCGACGCTGGCTGATATTGAGGTCAACGGCAAAACCGTACCGGTCATCTATGCCCCAGCGAAAACCGGCAACATCTTCGTGCTGGATCGTCGTAACGGCGAGCTGGTGGTCCCGGCGCCGGAAAAACCGGTTCCGCAGGGCGCTGCCAAAGGTGATTACGTTACCAAAACCCAGCCCTTCTCCGATCTGAGCTTCCGTCCGAAGAAAGATCTGACCGGCGCGGACATGTGGGGCGCCACTATGTTCGACCAGCTGGTGTGCCGCGTGATCTTCCACCAGCTGCGCTATGAAGGTATCTTCACCCCGCCGTCTGAGCAGGGCACCCTCGTCTTCCCGGGTAACCTGGGGATGTTTGAATGGGGCGGTATCTCCGTCGATCCGAACCGTCAGGTGGCTATCGCCAACCCGATGGCGCTGCCTTTCGTCTCAAAACTGATCCCGCGCGGGCCAGGCAATCCGATGGAGCCGCCGAAAGATGCGAAAGGCTCTGGTACCGAGTCCGGCGTGCAGCCGCAGTACGGCGTCCCGTACGGCGTAACGCTGAACCCGTTCCTGTCGCCGTTCGGCCTGCCGTGCAAACAGCCGGCCTGGGGGTATATCTCCGCCCTGGATCTGAAAACCAACGAAGTGGTATGGAAAAAACGTATCGGTACTCCGCAGGACAGCCTGCCGTTCCCGATGCCGGTTAAACTGCCGTTTACCATGGGGATGCCGATGCTGGGCGGTCCAATCTCCACGGCCGGTAACGTCCTGTTCATCGGCGCGACTGCAGATAACTACCTGCGCGCGTACAATATGAGCAACGGCGAGAAGCTGTGGGAAGCCCGTCTGCCAGCCGGCGGTCAGGCGACTCCGATGACCTACGAAGTGAATGGCAAACAGTATGTTGTCATCTCTGCCGGCGGTCACGGCTCGTTCGGTACCAAAATGGGCGATTATATTGTCGCCTATGCGCTCCCGGATGACGCCAAATAAAACGCAAAACGGCAACGAAAGTTGCCGTTTTTTTTGGTGTTCCGTCCTTCTTCCCGTAGGGGATGGCAGCAGGTCGCAGAGACTTAAACCGTGAACCCCAACATCATCCCGGTGTCTTCATGTTCCAGCAGGTGGCAGTGGGCCATATAGGCAAACTCCTTCGGCGCCGGATGATCAAACTTCACTAATACTTCACTCACGTCCCCTTCCACACGAACGGTGTCTTTCCAGCCGCGACGATGCGCCGCTGGCGGCTTGCCGTTTTCGCTGAGGATACGGAACTGGGTGCCGTGGATATGGAACGGATGCAACATCATGTCGCCCTTACCTGAAATCACCCAGCGCTCATACTGGCCTCTGGCGGCGGCAAACATCGGCTCATTCATGTCGAAGGCTTTGCCGTTGATGCGGTTGGCGTTATGGAAATCAAAGCCCTTGCCTGACGACATGCCATGCTCCATGCCGGATCCGTGGTTCATGCTCATGTCGCCGTGATGCATATTCCCCATGTCGCTCATGTCGCCATGCCCCATCATGCCGTGATCCATTCCGGCCATCGCCTGGTCGCCATACTTCTCCATCAGCGCCTGCATGCCCATCCGGTCGAGCATCGGATCCATCGACAGCTGGAGCTGACGCTGCGTCAGCCCCGTCAGGGACGGTAACGCCGGGAGAGCAGCCAGAGTATCCAGCAGCTTGCCGGAGGCGGGAATGACCAGCGGCTGGACGCGCAGTACCGGCTGTGGTTTATCAAAAGGCGCAATCGCCATGCCCATCTGGCTCACCGGCAGGGTCACCAGATCGAAAGGTTTACCGTCGCTGGTGTCCACCAGCACCTCAAAGCGTTCACCCATCAAGACCGGCAATTCATCGACCTTGACCGGCTCGGCCAACAGACCGCCATCGCTGGCCACTACGTACAGCGGGCGCTTATCGCTGGTGGCAAAATTGAGGGAACGGGCATTACAGCCGTTCAGCAAGCGCAGGCGCAGCCAGCCGCGCGGCGCGGCATGTTCGGGATAGAGGGCCCCATTGGTCAGTAGCGTATCGCCAAACCAGCCGACGGCGGCGCTCATCACATCCAGCTGATAGTCGATCTCGCCGGCGGCGGTGAACTTCTTATCCTGGACGATCACCGGCACATCATCGATTCCCCACTGCTTAGGCAGCAGCAGGCGCCCGCTCTCTTCATCCTCGATCAGCACCAGGCCGGCCAGCCCCATCGCCACCTGCCGGCCGGTGCTCCCATGCTGATGCGGATGAAACCAGCAGGTCGCCGCCCGCTGCGTTGGCGTGAAGCTTACCGTGCGGGTGGCACCCGGCGCGATAACCCCCTGTGGCCCCCCGTCGACCTCGCCCGGTACCTCCAGACCATGCCAGTGCAGCGTGGTCTCTTCCGCCAGCTGGTTAGTAATATCCACCGTGACGGTCTTCCCCTGCGTGAGCTGTAGCGCAGGGCCCAGCAGCGACCCGTTGTAGCCCCAGGTAGTGGCATTCAGGGCGCCAAACCGCGTTTTGCCCGCCTGGATCCTGAGCGCGATGCGGTTGCGCGCATCGGCGGCTAACAGCGACGGTATCGGCAGAGCCGGGCGACTGGCGGCAAAGACCGCCCGGCTCCATAACGGCAATGCGCTGGCCATGCCGACCGCGGCGGTCAGTTTGAGGAAGTCTCGACGTTGCATATTCACATCCTTTTATTCTGCGGGCGAATATTTGAGCTTAAACCCTACCGTAACGGGAAGGTCAAGCAGAAGAGTAAGAATAAAGATCGGCGCTGTGTAAAGAAGTATGCTAATTTGAAGCGTCGGTGATCTAATGGTAGAAAAAATGAAGACGCTTTTCAGAACAATGGTACTCGGCAGCCTGCTTGCTCTCTCCGCCAACAGCTACGCGCTCAGCGAATCCGAAGCGGAAGATATGGCTGATTTAACCGCGGTTTTTGTGTTTCTGAAAAACGACTGTGGCTACCAGAACCTGCCCAACACGCAGATCCGTCGCGCGCTGGTGTTCTTTGCCCAACAGAACCAGTGGGACCTGAGCAACTATGACAGCTACAACATGAAAGCGCTTGGCGAAGACAGCTATCGCGATCTTAGCGGCATTAACATTCCGACGGCGAAAAAATGTAAAGCGCTGGCCCGCGATTCGCTCAGCCTGCTGGCTTACGTTAAATAATTCCCTGCGCGGGCGGCAACGCTCCGCGCCTTTAGCATTTCAATTTCCCCTTTAAATATTTATATTTATTATTGTATATAAACAAACCTTATTTAATTGCGAACCTATCAATTTGCCAAATAAAGTAAACCCATAATAATGAAGAATGACTAAAAAACTAATAAAATATCATTATTCATATATTGCAAAATTAAAAGCACCCTTCTAGAATCCGGTAAAAATATACCTACTTCATGGACTGAAATTGTGAATATCTCGCTGACACTTCGTGTTATCCCACTCGCCGCGCTGTTAGTAGCCGGCTGTAGCAATACCTCTTCCCGCCAGCCGGTTAAACCGATCGCCACGCCGCTGACGTCACAGCAGCAGGCAGAGCAGGAGCGGGCGGCCAGCGAACAAGCGCGCATTGAATCCTGTCGCCAGGCGCTGGATTCGCTAAAAGAGGTTAACCCACAGCAAGCCACTAAACTCAGCAATGACTTTAACGCTTTAGTGCGCGCGGCGTCACAATATAATAGCGTGCGCGAGAAAGTGGCAGATCCTACCCGGCTTGGCATTGACTCCATGTATCAGTTTAAATCCATCAAACTGTGCGCCGATATCCAGAAAACGCTGATCGATAGCCTGGTACAGCGTGGTGAAAGCAAACAGCCATGAACAGAGCCGCCACGCTGACCCTCAACGCGCCCCTGCTGATGCTCGTCGCTGCGCTGGCGCTTTCAACCCCTTTCACCGCCGGCGCCGCGCCGGCCTTTCTTGATTACGCCCAACAGCAAACCCAGCAATCTCAGGCGCAAGAAAAAAACGATGCCGCAAGCGCAAAACAAACACAAGAAAGCCGCCAGAGCGCAGATAATAAAAAAACCGGTACCAGCACCTCACAATTACAAAAAAGAATCACCAGCCAGCAGGCGGCGATTGCACAAAAAGATAAGCTTATACAGCAATTAAAAAAACAGCTTGCCGCTACGCCGCAAACGGATACTGCCGGAGCGAATGAGCAAGCGGCGTTGAATAAGAGAATTAATGAATTACAGGTCGCCTTAAGCGCCGCTACTGCAGAAAAAGAGGCATTAATAAAAAAAGCAGGCGTTGTGCAGAATAATAATCTACAGCAAAGCCAGGCCGCGGCGCGTCAGCAGATCCAGCAATTAACGACGCAGATTCAGCAAGCCGAAGCTGAAAATAAACGCCTCAGCGCCAGCTTTACCACGCTTAATAAAGATAAACACGCGCTAATGACCCAACTGGCCGCAACGGAAAAAGAGAAACAGGCCGCTCTTGAGCAGGTCAAAGCGCTTAACGCTGACAAACAGCCGCTGACGACCCGGCTGGCCGCCGCGGAAAAAGAGAAACAGGCCGTCCTCGAGCAGGTTAAGGCCCTTAACGCCGATAAACAGTCGCTGACTATTCGCCTCGCCGCTGCGGAGAAAGCGCAGCAGGCCGCTGTTGACCAGGCTAAAGCGCTTAACGCTGACAAACAGCCGCTGGCTACCCGACTGGCCGCCGCGGAAAAAGAGAAACAGGCCGTCCTCGAGCAGGTTAAGGCCCTTAGCGCCGATAAGCAGTCGCTGACTATTCGCCTCGCCGCTGCGGAGAAGGCGCAGCAGGCCGCTCTTGACCAGGCTAAAGCGCTTAACGCTGACAAACAGCCGCTGGCGACCCGGCTGGCCGCCGCGGAAAAAGAGAAACAGGCCGTCCTCGAGCAGGTTAAAGCCCTTAACGCCGATAAGCAGTCGCTGACTATTCGCCTCGCCGCTGCGGAAAAGACGCAGCAGGCTGCCCTCGATCAGGTCAAAGCCCTTAACGCCGATAAACAATCGCTGTCCACCCGGCTGGCCGCCGCGGATAAAGCGCCGCATGGCCCCGCTAACGACGCCGCTGCGCCAAAAAATGAGCCACCAGAGATGGCGGCCATAGTGGCAGCCTATCGCCTGCAGGCGGATAAAGACAACGCCCAGCTACGGATGAAAGAAGATGAAATCGAACTGCTGAGAACGCAGCTTTCTGTACAGTCCAAAACGCGCAGCGGCGAGAGCGCCGCCGCCAAACTCAGCGCATCGGGAGAACAGCAGGCTTATGCGATCGGCGCCTCGATGGGAAGCGAGGCGCTCAACGTCCTTACCACCCGTCGTACTCAGGGAGTTACCGTCGACGCAGGCCTGGTGCTGCAGGGCATCGAAGATGCCTTTCGCGGCCAGCTTCGTCTCGGAGAGCAGGAACGTAACAAGGCGCTGTTTGATGTGTCGCAGCAGGTTTTTCAGAACCTGAATAAAATAGAGCAGAAAAACATCAGTGCCGGCAAGAAATATCAGCAGGCGTTTGCGCGCAAAAAAGATGTGGTCTTTAAAGAGGGCGTCTACAGCCGCGTCGATTACCTGGGTAAAGGAAAAATAAGCGGTAATGACCTGGTTACCGTGGTGATCAAAGAGATGCTGACGGACGGGACGGTGATCAACGATATGGAAGCGAAAGATCAGGCGCTTACGCAAAAGCTGGATGCCTATCCCCCGGTGTTTCGCGAACCGCTGAAGCGTCTACAGAACCACGGCTCCGTGACGCTCGTCGTCCCGCCTGAAAAGGCCTATGGCAGTAAAGGATTACCGCCAAAAATCCCGCCAGGCGCCACCATGGTTTATTCCGTGCGGATAGTAGATAGCCAACCCGAGCCGGCAAAATAGCCTCATCCTCTCCACCGCCCTTCCGGGGCGGTGGCTGTTATTCCTGCCTCATTGCTGCAATAACCGCCGTGCATCCTCATCTATAGTTGTCTATGATGTTGCACTCGTTTTACGGGTGTAACAGATGTTAACGAAGGAGGAGCCTTATCGTGGCCGATAATCCACTGTGGCATGAAACGCTGCATGACCATTTTGGTCAGTATTTTAGCGTTGATAACGTGCTGTACCACGAAAAAACCGATCATCAGGATCTGATCATCTTTGATAACCGCGCCTTTGGCCGGGTGATGGCGCTGGATGGCGTCGTACAAACCACCGAACGCGACGAGTTCATCTATCACGAAATGATGACCCATGTGCCGCTGCTGGCTCACGGCAACGCGAAGCATGTGTTGATCATTGGCGGCGGCGATGGCGCGATGCTGCGCGAAGTCTCTCGTCACCGTAGCATCGAAACCATCACCATGGTGGAAATCGACGCCGGGGTAGTTTCATTCTCCCGCCAGTACCTGCCGAACCATAACGCCGGCGCCTATGACGATCCGCGCTTTACGCTGGTGATTGATGATGGCGTCAATTTTGTTAATCAGACGACGCAAACGTTTGACGTGATCATTTCGGACTGTACCGACCCTATCGGCCCGGGAGAAAGCCTGTTCACCTCGGCTTTTTATGAAGGCTGCAAACGCTGCCTGAACCCGGGTGGGATCTTTGTTGCCCAGAACGGCGTCTGCTTCCTGCAACAGGATGAAGCGGTAGGCAGCCATCGCAAGCTAAGCCACTATTTTCGCGACGTCAGCTTCTACCAGGCGGCAATTCCAACCTATTACGGCGGGATCATGACCTTTGCCTGGGCGAGCGACAATGAGGCGCTGCGCCATCTCTCCAGCGAAATCATTCAGGCGCGCTTTCACAAAGCCAACCTGACCTGCCGTTACTACAATCCGGCAATCCATACGGCGGCCTTCGCCTTACCACAATATCTGCATGATGCTCTGTCCGCACCGTGACGCGAAATAAGGGGGTGAACTAAATTGAAAAAATTGAAGCTGCACGGCTTTAACAACCTGACCAAAAGCCTGAGTTTTTGTATCTACGATATCTGTTACGCCAAAACGGCAGAAGAGCGCGACGGCTACATCGCCTATATCGACGAACTCTATAATGCCAATCGCCTGACGGAGATCCTGACAGAAACCTGTTCTATTATTGGCGCCAATATCCTGAATATCGCCCGTCAGGATTATGAACCCCAGGGCGCCAGCGTGACCATTCTGGTCAGCGAAGAGCCTGTCGATCCCAAGCTGATTGACCAGACCGAACATCCTGGCCCGCTACCGGAAACCGTGGTCGCCCATCTCGATAAGAGCCATATCTGCGTGCATACCTACCCGGAGAGCCATCCGGAGGGCGGCCTGTGCACCTTCCGCGCCGATATCGAAGTTTCAACGTGCGGCGTCATTTCCCCGCTTAAAGCGCTGAACTATCTGATTCACCAGCTGGAATCGGACATTGTGACCATTGACTACCGTGTGCGCGGCTTTACCCGCGATATCAATGGGATGAAGCATTTTATCGATCATGAAATCAATTCGATTCAGAACTTTATGTCCGACGATATGAAGTCGTTGTATGACATGGTCGACGTCAACGTTTATCAGGAAAATATCTTCCATACCAAAATGTTGCTCAAGGAGTTCGACCTTAAGCACTACATGTTCCATACCCGACCGGAAGAGTTGACTGCCGAAGAGCGCAAGGTCATTACCGACCTGCTATGGAAAGAGATGCGCGAGATTTACTACGGCCGCAATATTCCTGCCGTGTAATCTATGAAATGCCCGGCGGCGCTTTTGCTTGCCGGGCCTGTAGTTCTGCGCCACCCGACATAAAAGGCGTCATTAACGCTGCTGCATAAACTCACGATAGGCGGCGACCACCTGCAGGAAATCCTCAACACCGCACAGAGAGAGACTTTCTTCGTCGTAGTAGCTCATCCCCTCCTCGATTTCGTCGCCGGAGAACTCCAGCTGATTGGCGCGGATCATCACCTCTTCGCCATCCAGCCACAGCGTATATTCATGCCCGGCACGCTGCCAGGAACGCTCGCTGCCCTTCACGGTGCGCGCAGCCTGCTCCACTTCGTCCAGCAGAGCAAGATTGCCTTTCACCTCCTCGTTGAACCAGTGGCCGATCGCCTCGTGATCCATCGACATTCGCACCTTTACCACTCCGGTAATATCGCGCAGAAATTCGTAATCCATAGTCTTTTCCTCTGCAAGGGCAATGCGTCACCGCTGCACTGTACCCATGCAGTAATTATCGCAGCAGACAGAAAGAAAAAAAGCGTAGCAGGCAGGAGGTTTGGAAATAAAAATGCCCGGTGATGCAATGTTCACCGGGCATTGGAGAGTTTATCGCCAAACGGTCAGTCGGGCTGACCGTTTGGTTTACACCGCGGTCTGGAAGATCACGCCGTCAGCTTTTTCAGTGTACTGATCCAGCTGGTTGAAGTTCAGATAACGGTAGGTATCTTCCGCCGTCTTATCCACCTGCGCCACGAAGGTCTGGTACTCTTCCGGCGTCGGCAGTTTGCCGAGCAGCGAAGCCACCGCTGCCAGTTCGGCAGAGGCCAGATAGACGTTAGCGCCGGTACCTAAACGGTTCGGGAAGTTACGGGTAGAGGTGGAAACCACCGTCGCGCCGTCGGCCACGCGCGCCTGGTTACCCATACACAGGGAACAGCCAGGGATTTCGATACGCGCCCCGCTCTTACCAAACACGCTATAGTAGCCTTCTTCGGTCAGCTGCGCGGCATCCATACGGGTTGGCGGCGCCACCCACAGGCGAGTCGGCAGTTGGCCTTTGTGGCTGTCCAGCAGCTTACCGGCGGCACGGAAGTGGCCGATGTTGGTCATGCAGGAGCCGATGAACACTTCGTCGATCTTCTCGCCCTGCACATCAGACAGCAGGCGGGCATCGTCCGGATCGTTCGGCGCGCACAGAATCGGCTCTTTAATATCCGCCAGATCGATGTCGATCACTGCCGCGTATTCCGCGTCAGCATCGGCTTCCAGCAGCTGCGGATCCGCCAGCCATTTTTCCATGCCCTGGATACGACGCTCCAGGGTACGGCGGTCGCCGTAGCCTTCGGCGATCATCCACTTCAGCAGAACGATGTTAGAGTTCAGATACTCAACGATCGGCTCTTTATTCAGTTTGATGGTGCAGCCGGCGGCAGAACGCTCAGCCGAGGCATCGGTCAACTCGAACGCCTGCTCGACTTTCAGATCCGGCAGACCTTCGATCTCGAGGATGCGACCAGAGAAGATGTTTTTCTTACCTTTCTTCTCTACGGTCAGCAGGCCCTGCTTAATGGCGTACAGCGGGATGGCGTGGACCAGGTCACGCAGGGTGATCCCCGGCTGCATTTTACCTTTGAAACGCACCAGCACCGATTCCGGCATATCCAGCGGCATCACGCCGGTCGCGGCGGCGAAGGCCACCAGACCAGAGCCCGCCGGGAAGGAGATGCCGATTGGGAAACGGGTGTGGGAGTCACCGCCGGTACCCACGGTATCCGGCAGCAGCATGCGGTTCAGCCAGGAGTGAATCACGCCATCGCCCGGACGCAGAGAAACACCGCCGCGGTTCATGATGAAGTCCGGCAGAGTGTGGTGCGTGGTAACGTCAACCGGCTTCGGGTAGGCCGCGGTGTGGCAGAAGGACTGCATCACCAGGTCTGCAGAGAAGCCCAGGCACGCCAGGTCTTTCAGCTCATCACGGGTCATTGGACCGGTGGTGTCCTGAGAACCGACGGAGGTCATTTTCGGTTCGCAATAAGCGCCCGGACGGATACCGGCAACGCCGCAGGCGCGGCCAACCATTTTCTGCGCCAGCGAGAAGCCGCGGGTGCTTTCCGCCACGTCTTTCGCCTGACGGAAGACATCGCTGTGCGGCAGGCCCAGCGCTTCACGCGCTTTGGTGGTCAGACCGCGACCGATGATCAGCGGAATACGGCCGCCGGCGCGCACTTCGTCGATCAGCACATCGGTTTTCAGCTCGAAGCTGGCCAGCAGTTCGTTGGTCTCGTGGTTACGCACTTCGCCTTTGAACGGGTAAACGTCGATTACGTCGCCCATGTTCAGGTTAGATACATCAACTTCGATAGGCAGCGCGCCCGCATCTTCCATGGTGTTGAAGAAAATTGGCGCGATTTTACCGCCCAGACACAGGCCGCCACCGCGCTTGTTCGGCACGTTCGGGATATCGTCGCCCATAAACCACAGCACCGAGTTGGTGGCGGATTTACGTGAAGAACCGGTCCCGACCACGTCGCCGACGTAGGCCAGCGGGTAGCCTTTCTGCTGCAGGGCTTCGATCTGTTTGATTGGGCCAACCACGCCCGGCTGATCCGGCTCAATGCCTTCGCGGGGGTTTTTGAGCATTGCCAGCGCATGCAGCGGGATATCCGGGCGTGACCACGCATCCGGCGCCGGAGAGAGATCATCGGTGTTCGTTTCGCCGGTGACCTTGAAGACGGTAACAGTGATTTTCTCTGCCAGCTGCGGACGGTTCAGGAACCACTCGGCGTCAGCCCAGGATTGCATAACCTGTTTAGCATGCTCGTTACCCGCTTTGGCTTTCTCTTCCACGTCGTAGAAGTTATCGAACATTAGCAGGGTATGGGAGAGCGCTTTCGCGGCAATCGGCGCCAGTTTCGCGTCGTCCAGCGCATCGATCAGCGGATGGATATTGTAACCGCCCTGCATGGTGCCCAGCAGTTCAACGGCTTTTTCAGGGGTAACCAGGGGGGAGGTCGCTTCGCCTTTGGCGATCGCGGCAAGGAATCCAGCTTTAACATAGGCGGCTTCATCGACGCCCGGCGGTACACGGTTAATCAGCAGGTCTAACAGGAATTCTTCTTCGCCCGCAGGCGGGTTTTTCAGCAGTTCTACCAGCGCGGCCATTTGGGTTGCATCTAAGGGTTTGGCAACAATCCCCATGGCGGCACGCTCAGCTACGTGCTTACGGTATTCTTCTAGCACGACGGTTCTCCTCGCTCTCATTGTCATAATGCGGCCTACACGTCTTCAATCAATCTGCCTCTGTCCTGGCTTAGCTTGCCGCGTGACGCATCTTGAAGGATTTAGTGGCTGGGCGATTTTCTTCACGCTCCTGTGAGACAGCAGTTTGTAGGGTAAATGCCCGATACCGCGTCGGCAGCATAGCAGGATTTTTGAAAGGTGTTAATCTGTTTACAAAAAAGCAACATTAAAATTTAGCTGAATCGTTAAGGGCAGGATATTGCAGGCTTTCTGTTCAAATCCCACGACAAAAATTCCTTTCCGCGTACAACGCCACGGGCCGATCCCAACAATAATCAATAAAAAGCCATACCGCTTACTTATACTCAGCAAACGCGCCGTTTTCGCAGATACTTTAGCGAGATGGGTTACTTTTTGGGTCAGGAGTTTCCATGTCACTGCCGTTCAAACCCCATATTATCGCCCTGCTCTGTAGCGCTGGCTTACTCGCGGCGGCAGGAACACTCTATGTGCAAAGCCGAACCCCAGCGACGATCGCTGAACCGCCTGCGCAGCAAGCGCCAGCGCCCGCAGCGTCGACGACACAGCCGGTGGCCGCCACTTACACCCAGGCGCAAATTGATCAGTGGGTCGCCCCTATCGCGCTCTACCCGGACAGCCTGCTGTCGCAGGTGTTGATGGCCTCCACTTATCCCGACAACGTCCTGCAGGCGGTCCAGTGGTCCCAGGATAACCCCGCGATGAAAGGGGATGCGGCCGTGCAGGCGGTTGCCAGCCAGCCGTGGGACCCTAGCGTCAAATCTCTTGTCGCTTTCCCTGCCCTGCTGGCGATGATGGGCGAGAATCCGCCCTGGGTGGAAAATCTTGGCAATGCGTTTTTGGCCCAGCCGCATGATGTGATGGATTCAGTGCAGCGCCTGCGCGCCATTGCCCAACAAACCGGGACGCTGAAATCCACACCGCAGCAGAAAGTGATTGTCACCCCTGCCGCACCGGTTTCAGCCAGCAGCAGCACGGCAGCAACCGCAACCGCCCACACAGCGGCGCCTGCGCCCACGCAGGTCATTAAAATAGAGCCGACCAATCCACAGGTGGTCTATGTTCCCAGCTATAACCCCTCCACCGTCTATGGTACCTGGCCGAACAGCGCCTATCCGCCGGTCTATCTGCCGCCCCCTCCCGGGGAGCAGTTTACCGATAGCTTCGTCAAAGGCTTCGGGTACAGCCTCGGCGTGGCCACCACCTGGGCGCTGTTCAGCAGTATCGACTGGGATGATGATGACCATCACCATCACGATGACGACTACCACCACGGCGATTACTCGCATAATGGCGATAACATCAATATTAATGTAAATAATTTCAATCATATAACAGGAGAAAACCTGCCGGGAAACCACGTTAACTGGCAGCACAATCCTGCCTATCGCGGACACACACCGTATCCCGATAATACGGTAGCTCAGCGCTTCCATCAGACCAACGTTTCCGGCGGACTGAGCGCGACCCAACATGCGCCAGTCGATCGCGAAGCGCAGCGCCAGGCAGCGATGACCCAGCTGCAGCATAACGTACCGACGGCCACAGCGGGCAACCTGGCGGCAAACAACGCCTCACGCGACGCCCAGCGTCAGGCGGCCTCGGCGCAGCTGAAGCAAGCCACCCAACGCAGTAATTACCGCGGTTACGACAGTACGCCGACCCAACAGCAGCGTCGCGAGGCGGCAAAAACGCAGCTGAAAAACCCCACGCCGCAGCAACAGCAGCGTCGAGAAGCCGCCAGGAGCCACGAGCAGAACCGCACACCTCAGCAGCAGCAGCGCCGGCAGCAGTTCCAGTCCGCCACGCCAGCCCAGCGTCAGCAGACGCTCAGCCATCTGCGCGCCAACGCCCTTAGCGGCAACGAAAGCCGCGCCCCCTCCTGGCAAGCGCAGCAGGAACGAGGACTGCAGAGCCGCCAGTTTTCCGGCGTAAACCGCGAGTTACGCGATGGCACCAGAGAACGTCTTTCCGAACACCATGAACTGCGTCGCCGCTAAGGATGAGCAGAATGAGAAACCCATTATCCGTTGCCCTGTTTACGTTAATGCTGTCGCCGCTTGCCGCCTTCGCCCAACAGCAGTTTGCCACGCCGGAACAGGCCGCAACTGCGCTGGCCGAAGCGATCAGCCAGCCTAATGAAGCCGCGCTGAGCGAATTACTCGGCGATAACTGGCAGCAGTTTTTACCCACGGACGGGATCGACCCTGCCGCCGTCGATCGCTTTCAACGCGACTGGCAGGTGAAACATGTCATCATCCAGCAGGGTGACAAAGCCTGGCTCGATGTCGGTAGCGAGGCATGGCGTCTGCCCGTGCCTATCGTAAAAGCGTCTGAGGGATGGCGCTTTGATATGGCCGCTGGCGAAGAGGAGATCCTCACCCGCGCCATCGGCCGCAATGAGC
The DNA here is from genome assembly GCF_021184225.1 of Klebsiella sp. KPN54798. Taxonomy (NCBI): domain Bacteria; kingdom Pseudomonadati; phylum Pseudomonadota; class Gammaproteobacteria; order Enterobacterales; family Enterobacteriaceae; genus Klebsiella; species Klebsiella sp. KPN54798. Next base: position 4,452,311 of record NZ_CP089234.1, read on the forward strand.
TGTCGGCGATCGCCGCCATGCATGCCTATGTTGATGCCCAGCAGGATTATTATCATCTGAACCACCGCTGGGCGCAGAAAATCATCAGTAGCGAAGGCAAAAAAGATGGCTTGTACTGGCCAACTTCGCCGGGCGAAGCGCCAAGCCCGCTCGGTCCGGCCTTTAGCCCGACGGTGCCCGGTAGCGGCTACCATGGCTATCGCTTTCGAATTATCGCCGGTCGCGATGACCAGAGCGTCGCCTTGCTGGCCTGGCCGATAGCCTGGGGTGAAACCGGCGTGATGAGCTTTATGATCGATCAGCAGGATAGGGTCTATCAGGCCAATCTCGGTGAAGAGAGCGCCGCAAAGGCACAGGAGATAACGCGCTTTACCCCCGACGCTGACGCCGGCTGGCAGGTGGCAGAACCTTAAAAAAAAACGCCCGGTTGCACTCACGCAACCGGGCGTTTTCATTCACTTAGCCCTGGTGAGGCATCAGAGAAGGATCGCCGGCAAAGGCTGGTTTTGTGCTGGATAATGCCGCTTCGTCAGCGCTGATGCTACCGGAATTCGCCGCCCATACCCCTTCATTGGTCTTCGTCACCTGCTGATGCTGGGCATTCAGATCCTGGCCCATCGCCGCAATGTGGGTCGTTTCCGTACCGCCGCTGTTGTCCGCCCAGGGAATGTTGGCGTCAGCGGCGTAAGCCATACCGGTAAAAAACGTTGCAGCGACCAGCGCTGTGGTTAAAAAGCGTTTCATCTCACACCTCATCGATATCGTTAACTACCTATAAGTTTACTGAGTGACTATTTTCAAAGTATGTATGAGGTGTAGCGGTTTATGAACAGTGACATAGTTCTAAACATCAGGCATAAAAAAAGCGGCTCCCGGAGCCGCTTATGCTTTTTTCCTGAAAGAAAAAGTTACTTTTTCTTCGCTTTGGCGTTTGGCAGGTCGGTGATGCTGCCTTCGAACACTTCCGCCGCCAGGCCAACGGACTCGTGCAGAGTCGGGTGAGCGTGGATGGTCAGGGCGATGTCTTCAGCGTCACAGCCCATCTCGATAGCCAGGCCGATCTCACCCAGCAGCTCGCCGCCGTTGGTGCCGACAATCGCGCCGCCGATAACACGGTGGGTCTCTTTGTCGAAGATCAGTTTGGTCATACCATCTGCGCAGTCAGAAGCGATAGCACGGCCGGAAGCAGCCCACGGGAAGGTGGCGGTTTCGTAGCTGATGCCTTTCTCTTTCGCTTCTTTCTCGGTCAGACCGACCCATGCCACTTCTGGTTCAGTGTAGGCGATGGATGGGATCACTTTCGGATCGAAGTAGTGTTTCAGACCGGAGATAACTTCTGCGGCAACGTGGCCTTCATGGACACCTTTGTGCGCCAGCATCGGCTGACCGACGATATCGCCGATAGCAAAGATGTGCGGCACGTTGGTGCGCATTTGTTTGTCAACGCGGATGAAGCCGCGATCGTCAACTTCCACGCCAGCTTTACCTGCATCGAGGTTTTTACCATTCGGTACGCGGCCGATTGCGACCAGCACTGCGTCGTAACGCTGCGCTTCCGCCGGTGCTTTTTTACCTTCCATGGAAACGTAAATACCGTCTTCTTTCGCTTCAACGGCAGTCACTTTGGTTTCCAGCATCAGGTTAAATTTCTTGCTGATGCGTTTGGTGAAGACTTTCACCACGTCTTTGTCGGCAGCCGGGATAACCTGGTCGAACATTTCCACCACGTCAATCTCTGAACCCAGCGCATGGTATACGGTACCCATTTCCAGACCGATGATACCGCCGCCCATCACCAGCATGCGTTTCGGTACAGATTTCAGTTCCAGCGCGTCGGTGGAGTCCCATACGCGCGGATCTTCATGCGGGATAAACGGCAGCTGAATCGGACGGGAACCCGCCGCGATGATAGCGTTGTCGAAGTTGATCACGGTTTTGCCGTTTTCGCCTTCCACTTCCAGGGTGTTAGCGCCGGTAAATTTACCCAGACCGTTAACCACCTTCACTTTACGACCTTTGGCCATGCCAGCCAGACCACCGGTCAGCTGAGTGATGACTTTTTCTTTCCAGGTGCGGATCTTGTCAATGTCAGTTTTCGGTTCGCCGAAAACGATGCCGTGTTCGGCCAGCGCTTTCGCTTCTTCGATAACTTTTGCCACGTGCAGCAGCGCTTTAGAAGGGATACAACCCACGTTCAGACAAACACCACCGAGGGTGCTGTAACGTTCTACGATGACGGTTTCCAGACCTAAATCAGCGCAACGGAAGGCTGCAGAGTAACCTGCGGGGCCTGCCCCAAGTACCACGACCTGAGTTTTGATTTCAGTACTCATCATGACCTCTGTAATTTATATCCGGCGGGTCTGACGCTATTATTCTTACGCCCAAGTCCACCGGGACGTTCTATCCGCGTGTATTTTACAAAATTGTTAACAATTTTTAAACAACAAACGGCAAACGATTTTGTCCTTTGTTGCTGATAATCCCCAACAGCCTGAGGTTATCAGAAAAAAGCCGGCCGTCAGGCCGGCTTTTTCGATTACATCACCAGGCGGCGAATGTCGCTCAGGGTGTTGTTAATGATGGTAATGAAGCGGGCACCATCAGCACCGTCGATGACGCGGTGGTCGAAGGACAGAGAGATCGGCAGCATCAGGCGCGGCACAAACTCTTTACCATTCCATACCGGCTCCATCGCGGATTTAGACACGCCGAGGATGGCCACTTCCGGCGCGTTAACAATCGGCGCGAAGTGGGTGGTACCCAGGCCGCCAATGCTGGAGATGGTGAAGCAACCGCCCTGCATTTCGCCAGCCGTCAGTTTGCCATCGCGCGCTTTCTTCGAGATGGTGGTCAATTCACGAGACAGCTCGGTGATGCTCTTCTTGTTCACGTCTTTGAAGACCGGAACCACCAGACCGTTCGGGGTATCCACCGCCACACCGATGTTGATGTATTTCTTCAGCGTCAGGCGCTGACCATCTTCGGAGAGCGAGCTGTTGAAGCGCGGCATCTGCTCAAGCGCAGCGGCAACCGCTTTCATGATGAAGACCACTGGAGTGAATTTCACGTCCAGTTTACGCTTCTCAGCTTCGGCATTCTGCTGCTTGCGGAACGCTTCCAGATCGGTGATATCGGTTTTGTCGAAGTGGGTAACGTGCGGGATCATCACCCAGTTACGGCTCAGGTTGGCGCCAGAGATTTTCTGGATACGACCCAGCTCCACTTCTTCGACTTCGCCAAACTTGCTGAAGTCAACCTTCGGCCACGGCAGCATGCCCGGGATACCGCCGCCAGCGGCAGCCGCCGGTGCGGATTCAGCGCGTTTAACCGCGTCTTTCACGTAGGCCTGAACGTCTTCGCGCAGGATACGACCTTTACGGCCGGTGCCTTTCACTTTCGCCAGGTTAACACCGAACTCGCGCGCCAGGCGGCGAATCAGCGGGGTCGCGTGAACGTAGGCATCGTTTTCAGCGAATTCGCTTTTACCTTCTGCTTTCGCAGCCGGCGCAGCGGCAGGCTTAGCGGCCTGAGCCGGGGCAGCAGCTGGTGCCGGTGCAGCAGCCTGAGCCGGAGCGGCGGCAGGCGCAGCGCCTTCCACTTCGAAGACCATGATCAGGGAACCGGTTTTGACTTTATCGCCGGTGCTGATTTTGATCTCTTTAACGGTACCCGCGAACGGCGCCGGAACTTCCATAGAGGCTTTGTCGCCCTCTACGGTGATCAGGGACTGTTCCGCCGCGACTTTATCGCCGACTTTAACCATCACTTCGGTGACTTCAACTTCGTCGCCGCCGATGTCCGGGACGTTAACATCTTTCACGCCTGCTGCGGCAGCCGGAGCCGCAGCAGCCGGCGCGGCAGCCTGTGCCGGAGCGGCTGCAGGCGCAGCGCCCGCAACTTCGAAGATCATAATCAGGGAGCCGGTGGAAACTTTATCGCCGGTATTGATTTTGATCTCTTTGACGGTACCGGCGAACGGCGCCGGAACTTCCATAGAGGCTTTATCGCCTTCTACGGTGATCAGGGATTGCTCAGCGGCGATGGTGTCGCCCACTTTAACCATGATCTCAGTGACTTCGACTTCATCGCCGCCGATATCCGGGACGTGAACTTCTTTCGCTGCCGCGGCAGCCGCTGGAGCAGCGGCGGCCGGAGCGGCTTCTTTCTTCTCTTCCTGCGCAGGTGCAGCGGCGGCTGCACCTTCGGCGGAATCGAAAATCATAATCAGTTTGCCAGTCTCGGTTTTGTCGCCGACGGAGACTTTAATCTCTTTCACGACGCCAGCCTGCGGAGACGGGACTTCCATAGAGGCTTTGTCGCCTTCTACGGTGATCAGCGACTGTTCAGCTTCTACTTTGTCGCCAACTTTGACCAGGATCTCGGTGATTTCAACTTCATCAGCCCCGATGTCCGGTACTTTGATTTCGATAGCCATTATTCTTTTACCTCTTACGCCAGACGCGGGTTAACTTTTTCTGCATCGATGTCGAATTTCGCGATAGCGTCAGCCACCACTTTCTTATCGATTTCACCACGTTTAGCCAGTTCGCCCAGCGCTGCTACGACCACATAGGAAGCATCGACTTCGAAGTGGTGACGCAGGTTTTCACGGCTGTCGGAACGACCGAAGCCATCGGTACCCAGTACGCGGTAATCATCAGCCGGTACGTAAGTACGAACCTGCTCAGCGAACAGTTTCATATAGTCAGTGGATGCCACTGCCGGAGCGTCGTTCATTACCTGAGCGATATACGGCACGCGCGGGGTTTCCAGCGGGTGCAGCATGTTCCAGCGTTCGCAATCCTGGCCATCACGCGCCAGTTCGGTGAAGGAGGTAACGCTATACACGTCGGAACCCACGCCGTAGTCTTTCGCCAGGATCTGCGCTGCTTCACGCACGTGACGCAGGATAGAACCGGAGCCCAGCAGCTGAACTTTACCTTTGCTACCTTCGATGGTTTCGAGTTTGTAGATACCTTTACGGATACCTTCCTCGGCGCCTTCCGGCATGGCCGGCATGTGGTAGTTTTCGTTCAGCGTAGTGATGTAGTAGTAAACGTTCTCTTGCGCTTCGCCGTACATACGGACCAGACCATCATGCATGATGACAGCCACTTCATAGGCGTACGCCGGGTCGTAAGAGATACAGTTCGGGATAGTCAGCGACTGAATGTGGCTGTGACCATCTTCGTGCTGCAGACCTTCGCCGTTCAGGGTAGTACGACCGGAAGTCCCGCCAATCAGGAAGCCGCGAGCCTGCTGATCGCCAGCCGCCCAGCACAGATCGCCGATACGCTGGAAGCCGAACATCGAGTAGTAGATGTAGAACGGGATCATCGGCAGGTTGTTGGTGCTGTAAGAGGTCGCAGCAGCCAGCCAGGATGCGCCTGCGCCCAGCTCGTTGATCCCTTCCTGCAGAATCTGGCCTTTCTCGTCTTCTTTGTAGTAAGCAACCTGCTCACGGTCCTGCGGGGTATACTGCTGGCCGTTCGGGCTGTAAATACCGATCTGACGGAACAGACCTTCCATACCGAAGGTACGCGCTTCGTCGGCGATGATCGGCACCAGACGATCTTTGATCGACTTGTTCTTCAGCATCACGTTCAGGGCGCGAACGAAAGCGATAGTGGTAGAGATTTCTTTGTTTTGCTCTTCCAGCAGCGCGCTGAAGTCGGCCAGGGTCGGCAGCTCGAGTTTCTCAGTGAACTTCGGCTGACGAGTCGGCAGATAGCCGTTCAGCTTCTGACGCTGAGCGTGCAGGTAAGTGTGCTCTTCGGAACCTTCCGGGAAGGTTACGTACGGCAGTTTTTCGAGATCGGCATCCGCCACCGGCACATTGAAACGATCGCGGACGTAGCGAACACCGTCCATGTTCATTTTCTTAACCTGGTGCGCGATGTTCTTACCTTCAGCGGTATCGCCCATACCATAACCTTTAATGGTATGCGCCAGGATCACGGTCGGCTGACCTTTGGTCTCCTGCGCTTTCTTCAATGCAGCGTAGACTTTCTTCGGATCGTGACCACCGCGGTTCAGAGCCCAGATCTGCTCGTCAGTCCAGTCAGCGACCAGGGCAGCGGTTTCCGGATATTTGCCGAAGAAGTGCTCACGAACGTAAGCGCCGTCTTTGGATTTGAAGGTCTGGTAGTCGCCGTCAACGGTTTCGTTCATCAGCTGAATCAGCTTACCGCTGGTGTCTTTACGCAGCAGCTCATCCCAACGGCCGCCCCAGATAACCTTGATAACGTTCCAGCCAGCACCACCGAAGATGCCTTCCAGTTCGTTAATGATTTTGCCGTTACCGGTGACCGGGCCGTCCAGACGCTGCAGGTTGCAGTTGATGACGAAGACCAGGTTGTCCAGTTTTTCACGGGTGGCGATGGTGATAGCGCCTTTTGATTCCGGCTCATCCATCTCGCCGTCGCCCAGGAAGGCGTAAACGGTTTGTTCGGAGGTGTCTTTCAGACCGCGGTGTTCCAGATATTTCAGGAATTTGGCCTGATAGATAGCGCCCAACGGCCCCAGACCCATGGATACGGTCGGGAACTGCCAGAATTCCGGCATCAGTTTCGGGTGCGGATAAGAGGACAGACCCTTGCCGTGAACTTCCTGGCGGAAGTTGTCCATCTGCTCTTCGGTCAGACGGCCTTCCAGGAACGCACGTGCATATACGCCCGGAGAGATGTGACCCTGGAAGTACACCAGATCGCCGCCATCTTTCTCAGTGCGCGCACGGAAGAAGTGGTTGAAGCAGACTTCGTAGAAGGTCGCGGAAGACTGATAGGACGCCATGTGGCCGCCCAGTTCGAGATCTTTTTTCGACGCGCGCAGAACGGTCATGATGGCGTTCCAGCGAATCGCAGAACGAATGCGACGTTCCAGATCCAGATTGCCCGGGTATTCCGGCTCATCTTCAACGGCAATAGTGTTGACGTAGTTGCCGGCGGAAGCGCCTGCAGCAACCTTCACTCCGCCTTTACGGGCTTCAGAAAGGAGTTGGTCAATCAGATACTGAGCGCGCTCAACACCTTCTTCACGGATGACCGATTCGATCGCCTGTAGCCAGTCGCGAGTTTCGATCGGATCCACGTCATTGTGTAAACGTTCTGACATGGGGGTATTCCTTATCTATCTAATCGTTGATTAATCTGGAACCTGTCCCATTGAACTCTTCGTTCTTCACGCTGGAACAACCAAAAATTCAATAAGACAGGTTCTGCGTTTAGTTGCCGCGCTCTAAAAATGGCGCTTAAGAACCGGAGTTCTCGTCCTTTCGTTGCTGTAAACGACGCAGTGAGCGCTCTCGACGGCTCTGCTCACGACTACGATCCAGCAAAATTTCCTCAATGAACGCCAGGTGACGGTGCGACGCTTCACGCGCCTGCTCCGGCTCCCCGGCCATTATCGCCTCGAAAATGCGAGTGCGATGGTTGCTGACCAACGGGAGCATTTCCCGCCGGGCATACAGCAATTCAAAGTTCTGACGCACGTTTTGCGCCAACATCGGCTCCATACACCTTAGCAGATGAAGCAACACCACATTGTGTGCCGCCTCGGTGACGGCGATTTGATACTGGACGACGGCGCCGGACTCAGCGTCCAAATCGCCCGACTGCTGAGCGCGTTCAATAGCCTGATGCAGCTCACGGATACGGTCGCGATCCTCATCATTGCTGCGCAGCGCCGCGTAATAGGCCGCGATGCCTTCCAGCGCGTGACGGGTCTCAAGCAGATCGAATTGGGATTCAGGGTGATCGGACAGCAGCTCAACCAGCGGATCGCTGAAGCTCTGCCACAGGCGGCTTTGAACAAACGTTCCACCTCCCTGACGACGAAGCAACAAGCCCTTGGCTTCGAGGCGTTGAATCGCCTCACGCAGCGAGGGGCGGGAAACGTCGAACTGTTTAGCCAGTTCGCGTTCTGGCGGGAGTTTTTCACCGGGGCGCAAGGTCCCCTCAAGAATCAGAAACTCCAGCTGCTGCTCTATCACATCGGATAATTTTGGTTGGCGGATTTTGCTGTAGGCCATATTCCCTGTCTCTGCCATTAGCCCGGAGTCAATTGGTCTTACCAATTTAAAGTTCGTAGCGCTAAAGTAACAAAGTATTCACCTTCTGTCCATACAGGTTTTGATTGAAATCAGTAAACCCGGGACATTTTAACAACCTTACAGAAATAACATTTCAGAAATGTAACCTTGCACAAATGTTACGTTTACTCACAAAGAGGTAGCCTTAACTTTATAGAAACGAAAAATAACGCTTTCTGAACCGATTCAACGCTGCAATAAATGAATACAAAGTCACTTACAGTGAATAAAGAATGACAAAGCAGCATGCATCAAAATACGACAGATTGTGACTATTGATGTCTTTTTAGACACATCGTCATCATCCCTTCATAAAGCAGGTGCATTCAAACGCGCTTACCACTATTCTGCCGGAGACGAAAGGCCTTTTTCGGAATTACCACACAGCCTTCCGTAAACAAAACAATACAGAAACGGAAGTTACTGAATACACAAACACAACAATATGTGCGCGCCATCACTCAGGTAAAAAGTGGGCCACTTCGCCCAAATTTTCGCTGGCTATGCTTTCAGGCAGGGACAGCAGTGAAGCAGCAACCTGACGGATGACGTACACAAAAAATAACCACACACGAGGTTTCATATGGAAGGTCAACAGCACGGCGATCGGCTGAAGCGCGGCCTGAAAAACCGTCACATTCAGCTCATCGCGCTGGGCGGGGCTATCGGCACCGGCCTGTTTCTGGGGAGCGCGTCCGTCATTCAGTCCGCCGGCCCGGGTATCATTCTTGGTTACGCTATCGCCGGTTTTATCGCTTTCCTGATCATGCGTCAGCTGGGCGAAATGGTGGTGGAAGAGCCGGTGGCCGGCTCATTTAGCCACTTTGCTTACAAATACTGGGGCGGTTTTGCCGGCTTCGCCTCCGGCTGGAACTACTGGGTACTGTATGTCCTGGTGGCCATGGCGGAACTGACCGCCGTTGGCAAATATATCCAGTTCTGGTGGCCGGAAATCCCTACCTGGGCCTCGGCGGCGGTCTTCTTCATCGCCATCAACGCCATTAACCTGACCAATGTCAAAGTGTTCGGTGAAATGGAATTCTGGTTCGCGATTATCAAAGTGGTCGCCGTAGTGGCGATGATTTTGTTCGGCGGCTGGCTGCTGTTCAGCGGCAACGGCGGCCCGCAGGCGACGGTACGTAACCTGTGGGACCAGGGGGGCTTCCTGCCGCACGGCTTTTACGGGCTGGTGATGATGATGGCGATCATCATGTTCTCCTTTGGCGGCCTGGAGCTGGTGGGGATCACCGCCGCGGAAGCGGATAATCCGGAGCAAAGCATTCCTAAAGCCACCAATCAGGTTATTTACCGTATTCTGATCTTCTATGTTGGTTCGCTGGCGGTGCTGCTCTCCCTGCTGCCGTGGACCCGCGTCACCGCGGACACCAGTCCGTTCGTCCTGATCTTCCATGAACTTGGCGATACGCTGGTGGCAAACGCTCTGAACGTGGTGGTGCTGACGGCAGCGCTGTCGGTTTATAACAGCTGCGTCTACTGCAACAGCCGTATGCTGTTCGGCCTTGCTCAGCAGGGCAACGCGCCAAAAGCGCTGCTCAGCGTCGACAAACGCGGCGTGCCGGTGAATACCATTCTCGTCTCGGCCCTGGTCACTGCGCTGTGCGTGCTGATCAACTACCTGGCGCCTGAATCTGCTTTCGGTCTGCTGATGGCGCTGGTGGTCTCGGCCCTGGTCATCAACTGGGCGATGATCAGCCTCGCGCATATGAAATTCCGTCGTGCCAAAAAGCAGCAGGGCGTGGTCACGCGTTTCCCGGCCCTCTTCTATCCGCTGGGCAACTGGCTGTGCCTGCTGTTTATGGCGGCGGTGCTGGTGATTATGCTGATGACCCCGGGGATGGCGATTTCCGTCTGGCTGATCCCGGTATGGATTGCGGTGCTGGGCGTGGGCTACCTGTTTAAAGAGAAAGCCGCCGCCACCATAAAAGCACAATAATACATCTCATCAATACTTCACTTTGCTCTGCGCCCTCCCTGAATAATGGGTGCAGAGCATTGTTATCTGCTTCACACTTTCCCCTCCATAGCTTATTTATCCATATCGTCAACGAGTTCCTGCAACGTATTTCTGCCAACCGCAGCCAATAATTCTCTCCATACTGCAACGGAGAGACCGCACATGGCAGAGAACACGCTTTCAATAAGAGAAAAGATTGGTTACGGGATGGGTGATGCCGGATGCAATATTATCTTTGGCGCCATCATGCTGTTTGTGAACTATTTTTACACTGATATATTCGGACTGGCGCCGGCGCTGGTCGGCGTACTTCTGCTCTCGGTGCGAGTCATCGATGCGGTAACCGCCCCTATCATGGGCGCTCTTGCCGACCGCACCCGTAGTAAATATGGTCGCTTTCGTCCATGGCTGCTGTGGATCGCCTTCCCCTACGCCCTGTTCAGCGTCCTGATGTTCACCACTCCTGAGTGGACCTACAATAGCAAAGTCATCTATGCGTTTGTGACCTACTTTCTGCTGTCGATTACCTATACCGCGATTAATATTCCCTACTGCTCGCTGGGAACGGTGATGACCGCCGATCCGAAAGAGCGTGTTGCCTGCCAGTCTTATCGTTTCGTCATGGTGGGTATCGCCACGCTCCTGCTGTCATTGACGCTGCTGCCAATGGCCGACTGGTTCGGCGGCGCCGATAAAGCGAAGGGCTACCAGATGGCGATGACCGTGCTGGCCTTTATCGGTATGTGTATGTTCCTGTTCTGCTTCGCCACCGTGCGCGAACGTATCCGCCCGGCGGTGCAGACGAATGACGAACTGAAAAAAGATCTGAAAGACGTCTGGAAAAATGACCAGTGGGTGCGCATCCTGCTGCTCACGCTGTGCAACGTCTGTCCGGGCTTTATCCGCATGGCCGCCACCATGTACTACGTCACCTGGGTGATGGGACAAAGCACCCATTTTGCCACCCTGTTTATCAGCCTCGGCGTAGTTGGGATGATGATTGGCAGCATGCTGGCGAAAGTCCTGACCGACCGCTGGTGCAAACTGCAGGTTTTCTTCTGGACCAATATCGTGCTGGCCGTGTTCTCCTGCGCCTTCTATTTCTTTAATCCACACGCCACCACGCTGATTATGGTGCTCTACTTCCTGCTCAACATTCTGCATCAAATCCCTTCCCCGCTACACTGGTCGCTAATGTCCGACGTTGACGACTACGGCGAATGGAAAACCGGCAAGCGCATCACCGGTATCAGCTTCTCCGGTAATCTGTTCTTCCTCAAGGTCGGCCTGGCGGTCGCCGGGGCAATGGTCGGTTTCCTGCTGTCATGGTACGGCTACGACGCCGGCGCGAAAGCGCAAAGCGCCTCCGCGCTGAACGGTATCGTGCTGCTATTCTCAGTCATTCCCGGCGTCGGCTATCTGATCACCGCCGGCGTGGTGCGCCTGCTGAAGGTTGACCGTACCCTGATGCGCCAGATTCAGAGCGATCTGGAGAAGCGCCGCAGCAACTACAGCGAGCTGAACGAATACCAGGAACTGAAAACCAGTGAACACGTAAGGAAAGCCTGATGAACAACTGGCCAAACCCCTTTATTGAACAGCGTGCAGACCCCTTTATCCTGCGCCATCTTAGCCACTACTACTTTATTGCCTCGGTGCCGGAATACGACCGGCTGGAGATCCGGCGCGCGGTAACCCTTGAAGGATTACGCGATGCTGAGCCGGTCGTGGTTTGGCGCGCGCCGCAAAGCGGGCCGATGAGCCAGCTGATTTGGGCGCCGGAGCTGCATGAAATAGACGGTAAGTGGTATATCTATTTTGCCGCCACCCATACCCACAATCTGGATGCGCTGGGGATGTTCCAGCATCGCATGTTCGTTCTTGAGTGCGCTGACAGCGATCCGCTGACCGGCCGCTGGCAGGAAAAAGGCCAGGTGGTCACGCCTTTCGATACCTTCGCCCTCGATGCCACCACTTTTACCCATCAGGGGAAACGCTGGTATCTGTGGGCGCAAAAATCCCCGCATATCGAAGGCAACTCAAACCTGTATCTCGCCGAAATGGCTAACCCGTGGACGTTAAAAGGCGAGCCGGTCATGCTGAGCAAGCCGGAGTTCGACTGGGAGTGCCGGGGATTTAAGGTCAACGAAGGGCCTGCGGTACTGATGCATGGCGATAAGCTATTTATCAGCTATTCCGCCAGCGCCACCGATGAAAACTACTGCATGGGGTTGTTATGGATCGACCGGCAGGCCGATCCGCTACAGCCGGCAAACTGGCATAAAGCTCCGCAGCCGGTGTTCCGCACCAGCTATGAAAACCGCCAGTATGGCCCAGGTCATAATAGTTTTACCCAAACGCCGGAAGGGGAAGATGTGCTGGTGTATCACGCGCGGAATTACACCGAGATAGAAGGCGACCCGCTGTATGATCCCAATCGCCATACGCGGTTAAAGCTGGTCAGCTGGCGGGAAGACGGGATGCCCGACTTCGGTATTCCACCGGCGGATACGCTGTAGCGGTTCGGAATGTTACCCGCTGGCGCGGGTTCTCCAGGCCGGGTCAGGCGAAGCCGCCACCCGGCAACATGACCAGTACGGCGTCTGATATATCGCCCGGCGGCGCTGTTGCTTGCCGGGCCTACGTGACGTGAGCCTGCGGGTGACTCGCCAGGCCGGATAAGCGCAGCGCCATCAGGCAACAAAAGCCCCGCAGGTACGTACATCGTGGCAGGCAGCGCGCGGGCTCAGGCCGTTAAACCAGGGTACCGTAAATCGTCAGCAGCGCCATAATCACCACTACCACCAGCGAAGTCTTCTTAGCCATCGATACCGCAGCCTTCGGCGTCGCTACTTTATCCACGTGCGGCTCACGGGCCAGGGAATACTGCGCCAGGCGGGTCAACACCTGATACTGCGACGAATGGCGGTCGCCCAGCGAAGCAAACCACGCCGGGAGCGCTTTTTCACCATGGCCCACCAGGGCATAGACCACCCCCACCAGACGCACCGGCAGCCAGTCCACAATATGCAGGATACCATCGATCCCGGACTGCAACCGGTGGTGCGGCGTCTGGTAGCGCGCCAGCCATGTCTGCCAGGCGCGCAGTACGCTGTAGGCGATAAGCGTCAGCGGGCCCCAGGCGCCCCCCACGACAAACCAGAAAAGCGGCGCCAGATAGTATCGATAGTTAATCCACAGCAGCGCATTTTGCAGTTCGCTAAGGTACTCACGCTCATCACAGCCCGGCGGCACGCCGTGAATCAGCGTCAGCTCGCTGGCCATGGCATCGCAGGCGCGACTGTCATTGCGCGACGCCGCTTTCAGATAGGCATGGTAGTGCAGCCGAACTTTGCCGGCGCCAATGCATAGCAGGCCCAGTAAAATCCAGAACACCAGCAGCGGTATGTTAAACAGCTGCCCCTGCAGCAGACGCTGAATGATATACACGACCGCGACAGCCACCAGCGTCATCAGCAGCGTGCCCGGTAACGAGAAATGTTTTATCCGGCGAAACGCCACCTCCAGCCGATGATCAAGCTGCCAGTGTTCGCCCAGCTTAAACAGCCGTTCGGCGATAAGCACCAACAGCGTCGTAAACAGCGTCATGAGGTCTCCTTTTCTGACGGGGCGCTGAGCAGCGCACGGTATTTTATCCAGTCAAAGGCCGGTCCTGGATCGGTTTTCCGCACGGGCGCGATATCGCTGTGGCCCGCAATGTTTTCGGCGATAGCCGGATAAAGCGCGATCAGCAGATCCGTCACCGCCGCCAGCTGCCGGTACTGCGCGTCGGTATACGCCAGAGTATCGGTGCCTTCCAGCTCTATGCCGATGGAAAAGTCATTGCAGCGTTCGCGTCCCTGATAACAGGAGACGCCCGCATGCCACGCCCGCTTATCGAAAGGCACATACTGCACGATTTCGCCATCACGGCGAATCAGACAATGCGCCGAAACGCGCAGATGAGCAATCTCGGCAAAGAAAGGATGCGCGTGCGGATCCAGGGTACCAGTGAACAGCGCATCAATCCACGGACCACCAAATTCCCCCGGTGGCAGGCTAATGTTATGCACCACCAGTAAGGAAGGGGTCTCTTCATCCGGACGGCAGTCATGGTGCGGCGAGGGAACCCGACGCGCGCCGACCAACCACCCCTCGTTCAACTGCATGCGGGATCTCCTTTCGCGAACTCATGCTTCCGGGCCACACGCCGGCCCAAAGGATGAAGTGTGTATGGTACTAAAACGTCGTTCAGGTTAGCATGTTTCCCACTTCTGAATCTTATCTATCTGGAGCTTTATCATGTCGCCTCGTCGTTACAACCCCGACCGCCGCCGTGACGTGCTGCTGGAACGTATTAATCTCGATATTACCGATGCTGTCGCACACTCCCTGCGGGAAGATCTGGGCGGCGAAGTCGACGCCAACAACGATATTAGCGCGCAATTATTGCCGCAGGATGCACGCTCCCATGCGGTGGTCATTACTCGTGAAGATGGCGTCTTCTGTGGCAAACGCTGGGTGGAAGAGGTCTTTATTCAGCTCGCCGGTGACGATGTGAATATCACCTGGCACGTGGCCGACGGCGATGCGGTCAAAGCCGACCAGCCGCTGTTCGAATTGGAAGGCCCGTCGCGTATTCTGCTCACCGGCGAACGCACGGCGCTGAACTTTGTGCAAACCCTCTCCGGCGTCGCCAGCGTCGTCCGTCGCTATGTCGACCTACTCGCCGGCACCAAAACCCAACTGCTGGATACGCGCAAAACGCTGCCAGGGCTGCGTACCGCGCTGAAATACGCGGTACTCTGCGGCGGAGGCGCCAACCATCGACTGGGCCTGTTCGACGCGTTCCTGATTAAAGAAAACCACATTATCGCCTCCGGATCGATCCGTCAGGCAGTGGAAAAGGCGTTCTGGCTGCATCCTGATGTGCCGGTGGAAGTGGAAGTGGAAACCCTGGATGAACTGGAGCAGGCGTTAAAAGCCGGGGCCGATATCATTATGCTCGATAACTTCACCACCGACCTGATGCGCGAGGCGGTGAAAATTACCGCAGGCCAGGCGGCGCTGGAGGTCTCCGGCAACGTTACCTTTGACACCATCCGCGAATTCGCCGATACCGGCGTCGACTATATTTCCGTCGGCGCCCTGACCAAACATGTGCAGGCGCTCGACCTGTCGATGCGCTTCCGCTGAGCAACAGGCCTTCACGCTTCCGGGCGTGAAGGCCTGAATTTGCGGCCCGCCTCGCAGTCGCCCGTGCTCACCATGAAATCCAGATAAAAACCCTGGAACCCGCTTTCCCGGATCGTTTTCGCCCCCTCGCCTGCGCCCCTCAATCCCTTCACAGTGCTCCTGTCAAAACAAGGAGCGACTTATGGATAAACAACGAGGTTTTACCCTGATTGAACTGATGGTGGTTATCGGAATCATCGCCATTCTTAGCGCCATCGGCATCCCGGCCTACCAGAACTACCTGCGTAAAGCCGCCCTCACCGACCTGCTGCAGACCTTTGTCCCTTACCGGACAGCCATCGAACTTTGCGCGCTCGATCATGGCGGCCTAACGCCATGCGACGGCGGCAGCAACGGCATTCCCTCGCCGACAACCACGCGCTACCTCTCCGCCATGAGCGTGGCCAAAGGGGTCGTCACCCTCACCGGTCAGGAGAGTCTGAACGGACTGGGGGTCACCCTGACGCCGACCTGGGACAATGCCGAGGGCGTCACCGGCTGGCAGCGCGTCTGCACCATCACCGGCAATAGCGCGCTTCAGCAGGCCTGCGAAGACGTTTTCCGGGTGAAGTGAGGGCGAATGCATGAAAACAGAACAGCTGATCCCCCTCTGCCGTCGCTACCACGCCATGCTGCTGCATAGCGATGAACAGACAATCTCTATTGCGGTGGTTAATACCCCGCCGGCGGAGTTAATGGAGGCGCTACGCTTCGCGACGCAAAAGCGGATCGACATTGAATGCTGGAGCCAGGAGCAGATGGATAAGCGTCTGCAGGCCCAGGAAAAGCAGGCGCAACTGGCGCAGAACGACGGGCCGGAAAATATCGCCGAACGGGTCAACCAGATCCTCGAACAGGCCCTGCGTCAGCGGGCGTCTGATATTCATATCGAGCCCACGGAAACGCACTTACGCATCCGCCTGCGGGTCGATGGCGTCCTTCACGCCCTACCGTTGCTGGCTCCCGAACTGGCCGCACCGGTTATCGCGCGACTCAAGGTCCTGGCCAGTCTCGATATCGCCGAGCACCGTTTACCGCAGGATGGCCAGTTCGCGCTGAATCTTGCGGGACGACCGCTCTCTTTTCGCATCGCCACTCTGCCCTGCCGCTATGGCGAAAAGATTGTCCTGCGCCTTCTGCATCAGGTTGACCAGGCGCTGGATCTGGAAGCACTCGGACTCTCATCCTCCCAGTTGGCGGCCTTTCGCCAGGCGCTGAACCAGCCGCAGGGTCTGCTGCTGGTCACCGGCCCAACCGGAAGCGGGAAAACGGTGACCCTCTACAGCGCCCTGCAGGCCAGAAACCGTGAGCAAGTGAATATCTGTAGCGTGGAGGATCCACTGGAGATCCCCATCGCCGGGATGAACCAGACGCAAATCAATCCCCGCGCCGGACTCACTTTTCACAGTGTGCTGCGCGCCCTGTTACGCCAGGATCCGGATATTGTCATGGTGGGCGAGATCCGCGATGCCGAGACCGCTGAAATCGCGCTCAAAGCCGCCCAGACCGGTCATCTGGTGCTCTCCACCCTGCACACCAATTCCACCAGCGAAACCCTGACCCGCCTGCAGCAAATGGGCATCGCCCGCTGGATGATTTCCTCTGCGCTCTCGCTGGTCATCGCCCAGCGTCTGGTCCGCAAGCTGTGTCCCCACTGTCGGCGTAATGCCGGCAGCGCCGCCGACCTGCCGCACAGCCTGTGGCCCCGCCCGCTGCCACGCTGGCAGGCAGCGGGCTGCGAACATTGTTACCACGGATATTACGGCCGGCTGGCGCTGTTCGAAGTGCTGCCTGTTACCCCCGGGCTACGCCAGGGGATAGTCCAGGGACTTAACGCCATTGAGATTGAATCTCTGGCGCGAGCCGCAGGGATGATGACGCTTTTTGAAAGCGGCTGTCAGGCTATCGAACAGGGATTGACCAGCCTCGAAGAGGTGGTGCGGGTGCTGGGGATCCCCCATGGCGACTAAGCGTCTCTGGCGCTGGCGCGGTATTGATGTGCAGGGCGCCCCTTGTCAGGGGATGCTATGGCAAACCAAGCGTCTGGAGGTCCTGCAGCACCTCCAACAGCAGCGAGTTATACCGCTGGCCGTACGCCGCTGTGCGGTGAAGCAGAGCCTCTGGCACCCGCGCTACAGTTGCGAAACGATCCGCCAGCTGGCGACCCTGCTGCAGGCCGGCCTGCCGCTGGCGGAAGGGTTATCGCTGCTGGCGCAGCAGCAGTCGCATGCCCAGTGGCAGGCGCTGCTTGAGGCGCTGGGCCGCGAGCTGGCCCAAGGCGTGGCGTTCTCTGCCGCGCTGGCGCAGTGGCCCCAGGCTTTTCCGCCCCTATATCTGGCGATGATTAGCACCGGCGAACTGACGGGCAAGCTCGATATCTGCTGCCTGCAGTTGGCGAATCAGCAGCAGGAGCAGCAGCGGCTCGCCAGCAAAGTCAAAAAAGCGCTGCGCTACCCGCTGATCGTGCTCTCTCTGGCGCTGTTGGTGGTGCTGGGGATGCTCTATTTTGTCCTGCCCGAGTTCACCGCCATCTACCAGACGTTCAGTACGCCGCTACCGCTATTGACGCGGATGGTCGTTGCGGCAGGCGACATGCTAAGTCGCGGCTGGCCGCTGCTGCTGGCCTCGCTGCTGAGCCCGCTGCTGCTCAACCAGCTGATCCGGCGGCGCAGCGACTGGTTGCTGCGCCGCCAGCGGTTGCTTAACGCGCTCCCTCTCATTGGCTCCCTGATCGGCGGACAACAGCTGAGCCTGATCTTCACCATCCTGGCGTTAACCCAAAGCGCCGGTATTAGCTTTCTGCAGGGGCTGCAAAGCGTTGAAGAGTCCCTGTCGTGCCCGCTATGGCGCCAGCGTCTGGCGCAGGCCCGCGCGCTGATCGTTCAGGGGGAGCCGATTTGGCAGGCGTTAAGCCGCTGCGGCGGTTTTACACCGCTGTGCCTGCAGCTCATCCGCACGGGGGAAAGCGCGGGAGCGCTGGATCAGATGCTGGAAAACCTGGCGCATCACCATCGCCAGCAAACCTATCAGCGAGCCGATAGTCTGGCTGCGCATCTTGAACCCATGATGCTGGTGATAACCGGCTCGCTGGTCGGGATTCTGGTGGTGGCAATGTATTTGCCCGTTTTTCACCTGGGCGATGCCATTGGCGGGGCGGGAGGATGAGAAACACTGGCGCCGCGCAGGCGCCAGCGCAGCCGATTACAGGCTATTGAATACCCGGTTCTCTTGTTCCTGAACGCGGATAAAGGTCGTACGCTTGGTCAGCTCTTTCAGACGCGAGGCGCCAACGTAGGTGCAGGCAGAACGCAGGCCGCCGAGAATATCACGTGCGGTATTCTCCACTGGTCCACGCAAAGGCAGCTTAACGGTTTTGCCTTCCGCCGCGCGGTATTTCGCGACACCGCCCACATGGCGGGTCATCGCCGACTCGGAGCTCATGCCGTAGAACAGCATGAATTTCTCTCCGTTTTCTTCAACGATGGTTCCGCCGCTCTCTTCATGGCCCGCCAGCATGCCGCCAAGCATCACGAAATCAGCGCCGCCGCCGAAGGCTTTCGCCACATCGCCCGGCATGGTGCAACCGCCGTCGCTGATGATCTGGCCGCCAAGGCCGTGCGCCGCATCGGCACACTCAATCACGGCGGAGAGCTGCGGATAGCCGACCCCGGTCTTAACGCGGGTGGTGCAGACGGATCCCGGGCCGATGCCAACTTTGACGATATCGGCGCCGGAGAGGATCAGCTCTTCGCACATTTCACCGGTGACCACGTTCCCGGCGATGATAGTTTTTTGCGGCCAGGCTTCGCGCGCCTTCGCCACGAACTGTACAAAGTGCTCGGAGTAGCCGTTGGCGACGTCGATACACACAAAATTCAGCTGTGGGTTCTGAGAGAGGATCTGCTGGGTTTTTTCGAAATCCGCATCGGACGTGCCGGTGGAAACCATCACATGCTTGAGTACGTCTGCGGATGCGCCCTGGGTAAACGCCAGCCATTCTTCAGCGGTGTAGTGCTTATGTACCGCGGTCAGAATACCAAAAGTGGCCAGCGCTTTAGCCATGCTGAAGGTGCCGACGGTATCCATGTTAGCCGCAATAATCGGCACGCCGGACCAGGTCAGGCCTGAATGTTTAAAGGTGAATTCACGTTCCAGCTCAACATCAGAACGGCTTTTGAGGGTAGAGCGTTTCGGGCGGATAAGAACGTCTTTGAAACCAAGCTTCAGATCTTCTTCAATACGCATGTGCGAATTCCTGGGGTTAATGGCATGAATGTGAGAGCACAACTCCAGTGACGTTATCATACGCGCGAATCAGGCCCGCGCAAGACTGCGATTTTCACTTTTTTTACGCTACAATCGTATAAATTTACCTGGTGAATGGAGAAAAAGGCGCCTATGCCTTCCCCTGCCGGAGTATTGTTTTTAACCATTTGATTTGCTTGATTAAAACAAACAGTATAGCGGACGGCGATCCCGGTTGGCGCGGGGCCCTCACGACATGCTCACTGTCGCCTCCCCGGCGCGCTGCCAGTCATCGCTGTCTGCCTGCAAAAAATACGAGCAATCCGTTTCAGGGTCAGAAGATATGGGGTACACAGTCGCGTTAACAGGCGGGATCGGCAGCGGTAAAAGTACGGTCGCCGACGCCTTCGCGCAGCTTGGGGTTAAGGTTATCGATGCCGATGTTATCGCCCGTCAGGTGGTCGAGCCCGGTACCCCGGCGCTCCAGGCCATTGTCGGCCACTTTGGACCACAAATGATTGCCCCCGACGGCACGCTGAACCGCCGCCTGCTGCGGGAAAAAATTTTTGCTCACGTGGAGGAAAAAGCCTGGCTCAATGCGCTGTTGCACCCGCTGATTCAGCAGGAAACGCGCCGCCAGATGCAGGCCGCCACCTCCCCTTATCTCCTCTGGGTCGTACCTTTGCTGGTCGAAAACCGCCTGTCCGGCCAGGCCGATCGCGTACTGGTCGTCGATGTGCCGAAAGAGACGCAAATCGAACGCACCATGCTGCGCGATAAGGTCAGCCGCGAACATGCTGAACATATTCTTGCCGCCCAGGCCACGCGCCAGCAGCGCCTGGCCGTCGCGGACGATGTTATTGAAAACACTGGCACGCCGGATGCAGTGGCATCGGATGTTGCCCGCCTGCACGAAAAGTATTTAACGCTGGCATCGCAGGCCGCCTCACAGGAAAACTCGTAATGCATACCCCCGTTCTGTTTGAACATCCTCTTAATGAGAAAATGCGCACCTGGCTGCGCATCGAATTTCTGATCCAGCAGATGGCTTTCCGTCCGCAGATTGCCAGCCATGCCGATGCGCTCCATTTTTTCCGTAACGCCGGCGATCTGCTGGATGTCCTGGAGCGCGGCGAGGTGCGCACTGACCTGGTTAAAGAGCTGGAACGCCAGCAGCGTAAGCTCCAGTCATGGGCAGAAGTGCCGGGCGTCGATCAGGAGCGCATTAACGAGCTGCGCCACCAGTTGAAGCAGTCCTCCAGCACCCTGATGGCCGCGCCGCGCATTGGTCAGTTTCTGCGTGAAGATCGCCTGATTGCGCTGGTGCGTCAGCGCCTGAGTATTCCTGGCGGCTGCTGCAGCTTCGATTTACCGACCCTGCATATCTGGCTCCATATGCCACAGGCGCATCGCGACGAGCAGGTGGCCAGCTGGCTTGCCAGCCTCGATCCGCTGGTCCAGTCCCTGAGCCTGATCCTCGATCTTATCCGCAACTCCGCGCTGTTCCGCAAACAGACCAGCCTCAACGGCTTTTATCAGGATAATGGCGAAGATGCCGATCTGCTGCGCCTGCGTCTCGATCTGGCTCACCAGCTTTATCCGCAAATTTCCGGCCATAAGAGCCGTTTCGCCATCCGTTTCCTGGCGCTGGACAGTGAATATGGGATCGTGCCGGAGCGCTTTGATTTTGAACTGGCCTGCTGTTAAGGAGATAACATGTCAGAAGAGACTATCGTCAACTGCCCGACCTGCGGCAAAACTGTGGTGTGGGGCGAGCAGAGTCCGTTTCGTCCGTTCTGTAGCAAGCGCTGCCAACTGATCGATCTGGGAGAATGGGCTGCGGAAGAGAAGCGCATCCCCAGCGCGGGGGATCTCTCCGATAGCGATGACTGGAGCGAGCAGCAACCCTGATTTGATGGCAAGCTAACCCGGCGCCTGGCGGGTTAGCCTCGCGACCCGGGGCTCAGCCCTGGGCGATAAGTTTGCTGATAACCGGTTCATTCGCCGGAGGAAACGCCGCCGGATCCAACGTTGGTCCCGCCATCCACCGACCCGGCTGCCCTTCTTTACCCCACGGCTCGCCTTGCCAACTTTCCACGAGGAAAAACCACAGCGTAATATGGCGATCGGGGAACTGATACTCCAGCTTATCAAAGAGCGAAGAGGTGGTGACCGTAATCCCAACTTCCTCCTGCAGTTCGCGGATTAGCGCCTGCTCAGGCGTCTCATCAGATTCAATCTTCCCGCCCGGGAACTCCAGCTTATTCGCCATATGGGCATCGGCGGCGCGCTGGGTAATAAAGATTTCGCCTTGCGGATTGCGAATTATCCCGACGGCGATTTGCAGTTTTTTCATTGAATGCGCTCCATAAAAAAGGCGCAGAACTCTGCGCCTTTGTTTGTTTTATCAGACCTTAGCTCAGACGGCCGTGGCACTGTTTGTACTTTTTGCCGGAGCCGCACGGGCACGGATCGTTACGGCCCACTTTACGTTCGCCGGTTTGCGCCGCCAGATCCTGGGCTGCGGCTTCATCATCGCTCTGATGGCTGAGCTGCTGCATCTGCGCCAGGCGCTCGGCCTCTTCACGACGCTGCTGTTCCATCGCCTCGACTTCTTCCGGCATCCGCACCTGGACTTTGCTCAGGGTGCTGATCACTTCATACTTCAGTGACTCCAGCATCGCGGCAAACATCGAGAACGATTCGCGCTTGTACTCCTGCTTCGGATCTTTCTGCGCATAGCCGCGCAGGTGGATACCCTGGCGCAGGTAATCCATCGCCGCCAGGTGCTCTTTCCACAGCGAATCCAGAGTCTGCAGCATCACGCCTTTCTCGAAGTGGCGCATCATCTCGGCGCCGACCACTTCTTCTTTACGCTGGTAGGTTTCTACCGCGCTCTGCAGAATACGTTCGCGCAGGGTCTCTTCATGCAGCTCCGGCTCTTTATCCAGCCACTCTTTGATTGGCAGGTCGAGGTCGAAGTCGTTTTTCAGACGCTCCTGCAGACCTTCGATATCCCACATCTCCTCCAGCGACTGCGGCGGAATATGGGCATCGATCGTCGCCTTAAAGACGTCTTCGCGGATGCTGTTGATGGTTTCGCTGACGTCAGACACGTCCAGCAGCTCGTTACGCTGGGTGTAGATCGCCCGGCGCTGGTCGTTGGCCACATCATCATATTCCAGCAGCTGCTTACGGATATCGAAGTTACGGCTTTCCACTTTACGCTGGGCGTTGGCGATCGCCTTGGTGACCCACGGGTGCTCAATCGCCTCACCTGGTTTCATTCCCAGTTTACGCATCATGCCAGACACGCGATCGGAGGCGAAGATACGCATCAGGGCATCTTCCATTGACAGGTAGAAGCGGGAAGAACCGGCATCCCCCTGACGACCAGCACGGCCGCGCAGCTGGTTATCGATACGGCGAGATTCATGACGCTCGGTACCGATGATGTGCAGACCGCCTGCGGCCAGTACCGCATCGTGGCGTACCTGCCAGTCGGCTTTGATTTTCTCAATCTGCTCTGGCGTTGGGTTTTCCAGCGCAGCGACTTCCGCCTGCCAGCTACCGCCGAGCATAATATCGGTACCACGACCCGCCATGTTGGTGGCGATGGTCACCGCGGAAGGGTAGCCCGCCTGGGCGACGATATCCGCCTCGCTGGCGTGGAATTTGGCGTTCAGGACGTTGTGCTTGATGCCGGCTTTAGTCAGTTCGCGGGAAACCACTTCAGATTTTTCGATCGAGATAGTCCCCACCAGCACCGGCTGACCGGCAGCGGTACGAGTTTTGATATCTTCGATAATTGCCTGAATTTTTTCCGCTTCGGTCATATAGACCAGATCCGCCATATCTTTACGGATCATCGGACGGTTGGTCGGTACAACCACGGTATCCAGCTTATAGATAGAGCTGAATTCAAAGGCTTCGGTATCGGCTGTACCGGTCATCCCCGCCAGCTTCTCGTACAGACGGAAGTAGTTCTGGAAGGTGATAGAGGCCAGAGTCTGGTTCTCGTTTTGGATCTCCACGCCCTCTTTGGCCTCAACGGCCTGGTGCAGACCATCGGACCAGCGGCGGCCCTGCATCGTACGGCCAGTGTGCTCATCGACGATGATAACTTCGCCATCTTTGACAATGTAGTCAACGTCGCGGGTGAACAGCGCATGGGCGCGCAGCGCGGCGGTAACGTGGTGCATCAGCATAATGTTGGTTGGAGAGTACAGGGACTCACCTTCATCCATAATGCCTTCCTGTACCAGCAGCTCTTCAATCAGCACCAGACCACGTTCGGTCAGGTTAACCTGACGCGCTTTTTCATCCACCGAGAAGTGGCCTTCGCCGGTGAAAGTATCCGAATCCTCTTTTTCCTGGCGGATCAGATGCGGGATGATTTTGTTTACCTTGCGGTACATTTCAGAGCTGTCTTCCGCCGGGCCGGAAATGATCAGCGGCGTACGCGCCTCATCGATCAGGATGGAGTCCACCTCATCCACCAGCGCATAGTGCAGTTTACGCTGAACGCGCTCTTCCGGGCTGAAGGCCATGTTGTCGCGCAGGTAGTCGAAGCCGTATTCGTTGTTGGTGCCATAGGTGATATCGGCAGCGTAAGCTTCACGCTTCGCCGGCGCCGGCAGGCCGGACATGTTGATGCCAACTGTCATGCCCAGGAATTCAAACAGCGGGCGGTTATTTTCGGCGTCACGCTGGGCCAGATAGTCGTTGACGGTCACTACGTGAACGCCTTTGCCGGTTAGCGCGTTGAGGTACGCCGGCAGGGTCGCGGTCAGGGTTTTACCTTCACCGGTACGCATCTCGGCGATGCAGCGATCGTTAAGCACCATACCGCCCAGCAGCTGGACGTCGAAGTGGCGCATGCCGAATACGCGCTTACTGGCTTCGCGAACGACGGCGAAAGCTTCAGGGATCAGGCTTTCCAGCGTTTCGCCTTTTTCCAGGCGCGCGCGGAATTCAGCGGTTTTCGCTTTCAGCTCGTCATCAGAGAGCTTTTCCATCGCCGGTTCCATGCCGTTGATGATATTGACGACTTTGCGCATACGACGCAGCGTACGGTCGTTACGGCTGCCGAAAACCTTGGTTAACATTTTGATAAGCATAATAAAATCTCAAACGCCCCGCGGTGCGGAGTCACAAAAAATAGGATGGTCCGTGGTTATTTTCAGCTGAGACGTTGAGGCCCTGCGCGGATCCCCGCCACCTGGCTTATCCAGGCGCTGACGCGGAAGGCAGAATATGAAGAAGGGATGTAACCCGCCTGGCGGATCACCACCGGCGGCGTGCTGTCCTGCGTCAGCAGCGCGCTGAGGGTGTCGAGCAGCGCCAGATGCTGAGCCTGCAGCGGGGAAGTTTCTTCCGCCACCGGCAGCGCCTGCGGCGCCATGGCGAAGGAGAGATGACGAATAACGGTGCGAATGGCGTGCTGATGCCAGTAGTCGACGGTAAAGCTGGGCCGGCGATTCGTCTCCAGCAGTGCCAGCTGAGAGAAATTAACCTTGCTCGGATTGTGATTGCTGGCGGTCGCCTTCGCTGGCGCCGCGGTCTCGTGACCGTTGCTTAGCGCAGGCAGGCCGAGGCTGGCCGCGACCATCCCCAACAGGAGATGCGGCCAAAAATACCGTCTGCCAAACTGTCGCCAGCGCGTCAGCAATCCACTCACGTTCATTACCTTTCTTTGCTAGACCCGTCGTCGTTCAGGCTGTCTCTTTATTGATGTTTTTCGCAGGACAACCTGATGTCCACGGGGTAAAGCAACCCTGAGAAATAATTTTGCGCTCAAATACTAACATTAATACCGGCCTGAGGCAGCATGAATGAAGGCGATTGCCCGGCGAAAACGCTTAATAAAGCAGCGAACGCACGCTAATTATTATCCAGGGATCGCAGCGAAAATAACTGGAGGGTGCTATAAAAGAAAAACGACTGGCTCCCTGGTCGGAGAGAGTACCAGGTTACCAGTCGAATTTACTGAATGGTCAGGCTTACGCCAGAACCATCGACGGTGCGCGGAACGCCATTGGCAGTTTTGCGTCGTCTTCGAAGGTCACATACTCCCAGGCTTCCTGTTTTGCCAGAACCGCCTGCAGCAGTTTGTTGTTCAACGCGTGACCCGATTTGTACGCCGTGAATGCGCCGATAATGTTGTGACCACACATAAACAGGTCACCGATCGCATCCAGCATTTTGTGGCGAACAAATTCGTCTTCAAAGCGCAGACCGTCTTCGTTCAGTACGCGATAATCGTCAACAACGATGGCACAATCGAAGCTGCCGCCCAGGCACAGGCCGCGGGACTGCAGATATTCGATATCGCGCATAAAACCGAAGGTACGCGCACGGCTAATCTGACGCATGAACGCATCGGCCGAGAAGTTCAGCGTATAGCGCTGGGTGCTGGCATCAATCGCTGGATGGTTAAAATCGATGGTGAAGTCCAGCGAAAAACCATTGTACGGTTTGAATTCAGCCCATTTGTCGCCATCTTCGACGCGAACCGTCTCTTTGATACGTACAAATTTCTTGGCGCAGTTCAGTTCATCAATGCCGGCGTCCAGCAACAGATAAACGAACGGAGCCGCACTGCCGTCCATAATCGGGATTTCCGGCGCATCGACTTCAACAATAATGTTGTCGATACCCAGGCCAGCCAATGCGGCGTTCAGGTGTTCAACCGTAGAAATCCGCACGTCATGCTCATTAACCAGGCAAGTACAGAGCATGGTATCACGCACAGATTTGGCATCAGCCGGAAAATCTACCGGTGGATTCAAGTCGGTGCGACGATAGATGACCCCGGTATTTGCCGGCGCAGGGCGTAACGTCAGAGTGACTTTCTTGCCGGTATGCAAACCGACACCAGTCGCCTGAACGATACGTTTAAGAGTCCTTTGTTTGATCATCGTATAATCTCGCCAATTTACCTATCCAACCGAAGTGTACACCACTATCGGGAGGCCAGTTTAGCACAAAGAGCGCAGATGCCCAACTTCCAGTCGATTCTTAATCGGCTTGCTTACGCAGGAAGGCTGGGATATCCAGATAATCCGGCTCTTTCGCGGTTTGCGGCGTATTGTCGTTCACCACTTTGGCTGCCGGCTTCTGCTCTTGCGTCAGCGGCGACATACCATGCTGCTGGTAACGATCCATCACCGGCTGCTGAACCTGCTTGTTGGTTACCAGGGTGATTTCCGGACGCTTATCCATGCCAATACCGGTCGCCACTACGGTCACGCGCAGCTCGTCGTTCATATCCGGGTCCAGAGAGGTACCGATAACCACGGTCGCATTATCCGAGGCAAAAGCACGGATGGTGTTACCCACAGTTTCGAACTCGTCCAAACGCAGGTCGAAGCCCGCAGTAATGTTGACCAGCACGCCGCGCGCGCCTGACAGGTCGATATCTTCCAGCAGCGGAGAAGAGATAGCCATTTCAGCCGCTTCTTCCGCACGGTCTTCACCGCTCGCCACCCCGGAGCCCATCATCGCGTAGCCCATTTCAGACATCACGGTACGGACGTCTGCGAAGTCGACGTTCATCAGACCCGGACGGGTGATCAGTTCGGCGATACCCTGCACCGCGCCTTTCAGGACGTCGTTTGCCGCGCCGAATGCGTCGAGCAGGGAAATTCCACGACCCAGGACCTTCAGCAGCTTGTCGTTCGGGATGGTGATCAGTGAGTCAACGTGCTTGGACAGCTCGGTGATCCCCTGCTCAGCGAACGCCATGCGCTTCTTACCTTCAAAATTAAACGGCTTAGTGACCACCGCAACGGTGAGGATCCCCAGATCCTTCGCCACTTCCGCGACTACGGGCGCCGCGCCGGTACCGGTACCGCCGCCCATGCCTGCCGCGATGAACACCATGTCTGCGCCATCAAGGGCTGCGCGCAGCGCTTCACGGTCTTCATCAGCCGCGTTACGGCCGACTTCCGGGTTCGCGCCCGCGCCCAGACCTTTGGTAATACCGCTACCGATCTGGATAGTCTGGCCAACCGCCGTCTTACGCAGCGCCTGCGCATCGGTGTTTACCGCGAAGAATTCAACACCCTCAATGCGCTCGCGCACCATGTGTTCAACGGCGTTACCGCCGCCGCCACCGACGCCGATGACTTTAATCACCGCGTCGTTGGTCAGTTCCATAGGTTCAAACATAGTTTCTCTCCGTCTTGTGCCTGTCGCCTGAGAACGCTAATTGTCTGCGTTCTCTTAAAAAATTAAAACTCTTTTCGCAGCCAGCTGTTGAGTCGCTTAATCCACGAGCCCACTGAGGCCGTCACGCGTTTTTCTACTTCCGCTTCACCACTGAGATGTGACTCTTTTCCGTAGTGCAGCAGCCCCACCGCCGTTGAATAATACGGCTCCTGGGCATAGTCGGTTAAACCGGTGATGTTCAGCGGCGCGCCAATGCGCACCTGAGTATGGAACACGCGCTGCGCACAGGCCGCCAGACCTTCAATTTGCGCCGCGCCGCCGGTTAACACAATCCCCGCCGCCAGATGATGTTTAACACCCTGCTGGCGGAGCTGTTCCTGCAGCTGCAGGATCTCTTCATTGACCAGGTTAAGCAGCTCGGTATAGCGCGGTTCAATCACCTCTGCCAACGTCTGACGCTGCAGGCTACGCGGAGGACGTCCACCGACGCTCGGTACTTCGACGTTTTCGTCTTTACCGACGATGGAACCCAATGCGCATCCGTGACGAACCTTAATCGCTTCGGCATCGCTCGGCGGCGTACCGAAGGCATAGGCGATATCGCTGGTCACCACGTTGCCGGCATACGGGATCACTTTGGTGTGACGCAATGCGCCGCCGGTGTAGACGGCGATATCCATTGTACCACCGCCGATATCCACAACGCAGACGCCCAGCTCACGTTCGTCTTCTGTTAATACCGAATAACTGGCCGCTAACCCGGCGAAAATAAGTTGGTCAACTTTCAGACCACAACGTTCCACTGCTTTAACAATGTTTTTTGCCATATCGTTATGGCAGGTGATCAGATGCACCTTCGCCTGCATACGCACGCCGGACAGCCCTACCGGGTTTTTAATCCCTTCCTGGTAGTCGATAGCATATTCCTGCGGAATCACGTGCAGGACACGATGTTCATCGCGAACGCGAACCGACTTCGCGGTGTGGACCACGTTCTCGACGTCGTCCTGCGTCACTTCTTCTTCCGAAATCGGTACCATCCCGATTTCATTCTGACAGCTTATATGTTTACCCGAAAGTGCCAAATAAACTGATGAAATCTGGCAATCCGCCATCAGTTCGGCCTGGTCGATGGCGCGCTGTACGCATTTCACCACCGACTCGAGGTCGTTCACACCGCCTTTATCCATACCACGCGATGGGCAACTGCCCACGCCGATGATATTGATCATGCCGTCGGGCAGAACTTCCCCTACTAAAGCGGCCACCTTGGCGGTGCCAATCTCCAGTCCAACTACCAGTTTTCTGTCCGTCGCCTTGATCATTGTTGTTCTGCCTGTGCCTGATTCTGTTGTTGATTAGTTTCCTCTGCGGGAGCAGGTACCCAGCCCACTGCCGCACCCGAGTCATAACGCAAATCAACGTAGCTAATCCGTTTGCCGTCGGTCTGCGCCTGCTGCTGAAGAACCGGGTAGAGTTCCATAAAGCGCTGAAGCCGTTTCATGGTATCGCCACGGCCAAGGTTGAGCTTGATGTCATTATTAAGCGTCAACTGCCAGGAGCGACGGGCGGTCATCGCCGCCACTTTCAACGTGAATTTATCCTTTGCCAGCACCTGCCCCATGTCACGATACCCCTGCAGCACTTCGTTCTCGCTGCCTTCGGGACCGTATAACATCGGTAAATTCTGTTTGCTGGTGCGATCCGCCGGCACGCTGAAGGCATTTCCTTCTGCATCCACCATATGTTGATCATTCCAGCGCGCAATCGGCACATATTCAACCAGATGAATCTTCAATTCATCGGGCCACTGCTTTCGGACGCTCGCCTGCTTAATCCACGGCAGACGTTCAATCTGGCTCTGGATGATGTTCACATCCTGAGTCATAAAGGTACCCGGCGAACCCAGCGCCAGGATCGCCTGACGGATGTCATCATTGCGCGTATAGTGACGCTCGCCGGTCACCACCATCTTCGACAGCGGTAAGCGCTGCGCATCTTCCATCCAGCCAAGAACCATCCACCCGCTGACCAGCACGGTAAACAGCACCGCCAGCAGGAAAACGATCCCTGCCAGCCGCGTTCCATTACTCCGACGCGAAGAAGAAGCCTCTTCTTCATGGTTCCGCGTATTCAGCGCAGCCTGCGACATATCACCCCGCCAGGTCCAGAATTCGTACAACAAGCTGGGAGAAGCTCATTCCTGCCTGACGCGCCGCCATTGGCACAAGGCTATGGCTGGTCATGCCCGGGGAAGTATTCGCTTCCAGCAGATAAAACTGGCCATCGCTGTCCAGCATCACGTCAATACGGCCCCAGCCTTTGCAACCCAGAACATTCCAGGCTTTAAGCACCAGGTTCTGAATAGCGGACTCACGCGCGGGATCTTTAAATCCTGGGCAGAAATATTGCGTCTCATCAGAGAGATACTTCGCCTCATAATCATAGAAGGTTCCCGCGGCCTGGATACGTATTGACGGTAAAATTTCTTCACCGACTATGGCGACGGTAAATTCCGGTCCACTGAGCCATTTTTCGACCAAAACTTCATCATCATGCTGAAAAGCCAACGCCAATGCACTTGCTAAATCACAACTTTCGCTGACTTTCGACATCCCGACGCTGGAGCCTTCACGGCTCGGCTTGATGATGACCGGCAGACCCAGCGCCGCAATTTGCTGTTCGACGTCAGTAGACAGCCCGGCGGCAAACTGGGCGCGGGTCAGCGCCACCCACGGCGCGACCGGTAATCCGGCGCCCTGCCACAGCCACTTGCTGCGCAGTTTATCCATTGAAATCGCCGAAGCCATCACGCCGCTGCCGGTATAAGGCAGCTGGATTAACTCCAGCAGCCCCTGCAGAGTGCCATCTTCCCCGCCGCGGCCGTGGAGGGCAATAAACGCTTTCTTAAAGCCCTGCTTTTTTAGCTGGGTAATATCAACATCGCGCGGGTCGACCGGATGGGCGTCCACCCCGCCTTCACGCAGCCCGGCCAGCACCGCCGCGCCTGAATTCAGCGACACTTCACGTTCAGCGGAGGTTCCACCGAAAAGCACCGCGATTTTATCAGCCATGGCGCTCCTCCTCCGTTTTTTGCGGGATCAGTTTGATTTCAGCCAGGTGGCGGGCGATTTTACCGATGTTACCGGCGCCCTGCACCAGTACTAAATCGTTGCCGGTCAGGACTGACGCCAGCATCTCCGCGGCCTGGGCCGAATCGGGCACCAGGATCGGATCCACTTTCCCGCGACCGCGAATGGTGCGGCACAGCGAGCGGCTGTCGGCGCCCGGGATCGGCGCTTCGCCCGCCGGATAGACGTCCAGCATCAGCAGGGCATCCACCTGGGTCAGCACGTTGGCAAAATCATCATACAGATCGCGGGTACGGGTATAACGGTGCGGCTGGAATACCATCACCAGGTTTTTATCCGGCCAGCCGGCGCGCGCTGCTTTAATGGTGGCGTCCACTTCCGTCGGGTGGTGACCGTAATCATCGATCAGCATCGCGCTGCCCGGTTTGCCGTTGACTTCGGCCAGCGGAAACTCGCCAAGAAAATCAAAGCGGCGTCCAGTTCCCTGGAAGCTCTCCAGTGCGCGCAGAATAGCCCGATCGTCAATCCCCTCTTCCGTCGCCACGGCGACGGCCGCCGCCGCGTTCAGCGCGTTATGGCGTCCCGGGGCATTGAGCGTCACCTGCAGGATCGCTTTATCCTGGCGCACCAGGCGGAAATGCCCCTGCGCCCCAACCTGACGATAGTCCTCGACGCGCACGTCGGCGTCGTCGCTAAAACCGTAGGTGGTGATCTGCCGGCCAACGCGCGGCAGCAGTTCCCGGATCACCGGATCGTCCACGCACATCACCGCGCGTCCGTAGAACGGCAGGTTGTGCAGGAAGTTGATAAAGGTCTGCTTCAGATTCTCAAAGTCGCCATGGTAGGTATCCATGTGATCGGCTTCGATGTTGGTGACAATGGCCACCATCGGCTGCAGATGCAGAAACGACGCGTCGCTCTCATCCGCTTCCGCGATCAGGTAACGGCTATGGCCAAGACGGGCATGTACGCCCGCCGCTTTTACCAGTCCGCCGTTGACGAAGGTCGGGTCCAGCCCGGCCTCGGCGTAAATGCTGGATACCATCGCGGTGGTGGTGGTTTTGCCGTGGGTCCCGGCAATGGCGATCCCGTGGCGAAAGCGCAT
The DNA here is from genome assembly GCF_021184225.1 of Klebsiella sp. KPN54798. Taxonomy (NCBI): domain Bacteria; kingdom Pseudomonadati; phylum Pseudomonadota; class Gammaproteobacteria; order Enterobacterales; family Enterobacteriaceae; genus Klebsiella; species Klebsiella sp. KPN54798. Next base: position 4,484,227 of record NZ_CP089234.1, read on the forward strand.
AAGTTCCGCCAGCATTTCGGCACGACGGATCACCGGGATACGCGCCTCATGCGCGGCAACGATTTCCGGGTTATCTGCCGAAATCGCGCTGGAAACGACAACCACGCTGGCATCACGCACGTTTTCCGGGCGATGGTTGAAATAAATGGTGGCGCCAAGCTGCGACAGCTGCTGGGTCACCGGATTCGGCGCCAGGTCGGAGCCGCTGATCTGGTAACCTTCGTTAGCCAACACTTCGGCAATACCGCCCATACCGGCACCGCCGATGCCGACAAAGTGAATGTGCCGAACGCGACGCATCTCGGGCACTATGGAACGCAGTTTTGCCAAATCTTGTGTATTCATTCTTTACGCCATCAACTTCTGTATTCGGGCGGTGAAAATCACCGCAATTAGCGCGCCAAAGCTACGGCGCTGACCTCTTCTGCTACCCGCTCGGTAGCGTCCGGAATCGAAGCGCCACGCGCTCGTTCCGCCATATCCAGCAAGGTTTCGCGATCCCAGCTCGCCAGGGTAGAGGCAACCGCCTCTACCGTGAACTCAGGCTGTTCAAGAATTTTCGCCGCGCCGGCTTTCTCCAGCGGCAGCGCATTCCAGTACTGCTGACGATCTTTGTGCTGGAACGGGACAAACAGCGCTGGTAAACCTGCGGCCGCGATTTCGCTAACCGTCAGCGCGCCGGAACGGCAAACCACAACATCTGCCCAGGCATACGCCGCGGCCATGTCATCAATAAATTCCGTCACTTTATGCTGCGGCTGTCCGGCGGCGGCATAGGCCTGCTGCACGGTTTGCTGGCCGCCTTTGCCGCTTTGATGCCAGATGGTCACCGTAGCGCCGAGCTTCGCCGCCACCTGCGGCATCGTCTGGTTCAGGACGCGCGCGCCCTGAGAGCCACCGACCACCAGCACGCGAATCGGTCCCTGACGGCCAACCAGACGCTGACCTGGCAGCGGCAGCGCCAGTACATCGGTGCGCACCGGGTTCCCAACGACGTCCGCATGCGGGAACGCGCCGGGAAACGCCTGCATCACTTTCTTCGCAATCTTCGCCAGCCACTTGTTAGTCAGGCCGGCAATGCCGTTTTGCTCGTGGAGGACCACCGGGATCCCCAGCGACCACGCCGCCAGACCGCCAGGCCCGGAAACATAGCCGCCCATACCCAGCACCACGTCCGGCTGGAAACGCTTCATGATCGCCCGCGCCTGACGCCAGGCGTTAAAGATACGCACCGGCGCCAGTAGCTGCGCTTTGATACCTTTGCCACGCAGGCCGGAGATGCGGATAAAATCAATTTCGATGCCGTTTTTCGGCACTAAATCCGCTTCCATACGATCGGCGGTACCCAGCCAGCGAACCTGCCAGCCCTGGTCCATTAAATGGTGCGCGACCGCCAGTCCCGGGAACACATGCCCGCCGGTACCGCCCGCCATCACCATCAACCGCTTTTCCTGACCGCTCATCGCACACCCCGTGTAAACGCCTGGGCTTTTTCCAGACGCGTTTCATAATCAATTCGCAACAACAACATAATGGCCGTCGACATAATCAACAGACTGGAACCACCATAACTGATCAGCGGCAGCGTCAGACCTTTCGTCGGCAGCATCCCCGCCGCCGCGCCGACGTTAACTAACGCCTGGAAGCTAAACCAGATACCAATCGCACAGGCGAGGAAGCCGGAAAAGCGATGATCGATCTCCAGCGCTTTACGGCCAATCGACATGGCGCGGAAAGCGACGAAGAATACCATTAAAAGCGCCAGTACCACACCGATATAACCGAGTTCTTCGCCGATAATGGCGAAGATAAAGTCAGTGTGCGCTTCCGGTAAATACTCCAGTTTTTGCACCGAGTTGCCGAGGCCCTGCCCCCACATCTCGCCTCGGCCGAAAGCCATCAGCGACTGGGTCAGCTGGTAGCCGCTGCCGAACGGGTCTTCCCACGGGTTCCAGAAGGAGGTCACGCGGCGAATACGGTATGGTTCGGCGAGGATCAGCAGGACCACCGCCGAAATACCCATGCCGATAATGGCGATGAACTGCCACAGCTTCGCGCCGGCGAGAAACAGCATCGCCAGCGTGGTGACGAACAGGACCACCACGGTACCGAGGTCAGGCTGCGCCAGCAGCAGGATGGCCAGTACGAAAATCACGCCCATCGGTTTTAAGAAGCCGCGCAGGTTGTTACGCACTTCGTCGGCTTTACGCACCAGATAGTTGGCGATGTAGCAGAACAGCGACAGCTTGGTGAACTCCGCCGGCTGAATACGCAGCGGACCAAGGGCTATCCAGCGCGATGCGCCGTTTACCGAGCTGCCTACTACCAGTACGATCAGCAGCATGACGATCGAGGCGATCAGCATCGCGGTACTGTGGCGCTGCCAGAAATCCATCGGCAGACGTAGCGTAATCATCGCCAGCGCGAAGGCCAGCACAATGTAAAGGCCGTCACGCTTGGCGAAGAGGAAAGGATCGTTCGCCAGGCGCTGTCCGACCGGCATCGACGCCGAGGTCACCATAATAAAGCCGATCGCCGCCAGGCCGAAGGTCAGCCATAGCAGCATCCGGTCATACATCACCAGACTGTCGTTATCTTTCGGGCGCGAGCCCATCACCCAGCCTTTCAGCGCAGCGAATAGCCAGGCGAAAATAAACATCCCCGGCAGTCGCGGCAGTCTCAGCCGAGGCAGGCTCAGCTGCGGCATTCTCAGGCGTGGGAGAGAGAAACGCATCAACCTAACTCCTTCGCCAGACGGGCAAACATCTCGCCCCGTTGTTCAAAGTTCTTAAACTGATCCAGGCTGGCGCAGGCCGGCGACAGGAGCACCATGTCCCCCGCTTTCACCAGGGGAGCAATCTGACGCATCGCCTGTTCCATAGTCTCAGTTTGTACCGCCACCTCAGGACGCAGCTCAGCGAGCTCGGCGCCATCGCGACCAAAGCAGTACAGGCGAATACGATCGCCGCCGAGGTAGCGCTTCAGCGGGGTGAAATCAGCGGACTTGCCGTCGCCGCCCAGCAGCAGATAGAGCGTGCCGTCCAGCTGCAGGCCGTTCAGCGCCGCCTCAGTGCTGCCGACGTTGGTCGCCTTCGAGTCGTTAATCCAGCGTACGCCGTTGTGTTCCTGCACCAACTGGAAACGGTGCGCCAGACCGGTAAAGGTGGTCAGCGCCTTCAGGCTGCTGGCCCGCGGCAGACCTGCGGCATCGGCCAGCGCCAGCGCCGCCAGGGCGTTGCTGTAGTTATGCTGACCGGTGAGAGGCATCTCTTTCACATTGAGGACTTTCTCACCTTTAACGCGCAGCCAGGTTTCGCCCTGCTGGCGGTTAAGGTGGTAGTCACCGACATCGACGCCAAAGCTAATGCAGCGTTCGTCCGCCCCGCGTACCGGCATGGTGAGCGCATCGTCCGCATTCACCACGCAGGTCTTCGCATTCTCGTAAATCCGCAGCTTCGCCGCGCGATACTGCTGCAGCCCCAGCGGGTAGCGGTCCATATGGTCCTCAGTCACGTTGAGGATGGTTGCCGCCACCGCCTGCAGGCTGAAGGTGGTTTCCAGCTGGAAGCTGGAGAGCTCCAACACATACAGCTCTCGATCGGTGTCCAGCAGCATCAGCGCCGGCAGGCCGATATTGCCGCCCACGCCGACGTTAACTCCAGCGGCTTTCGCCATCTCGCCCACCAGGGTAGTAACAGTGCTTTTGCCGTTAGAACCGGTAATGGCGATAATCGGCGCCTGCGCTTCGCGGCAGAACAGTTCGATATCGCCAACGATCTCTACGCCAGCGTCGGCCGCTGCGCTGAGCGAAGGATGGGCCAGCGCAATCCCCGGACTGGCGACAATCAGGTCCGCCGCCAGCAGCCAGGTATCATTGAGTCCGCCGACATGGCATTCGACCGATTCGGGTAATTTATCCAGCCCCGGAGGCGCGACGCGGGTGTCCATCACGCGCGGGGTTACGCCGCGCGCCATGAAAAAGTCCACGCATGACAGGCCGGTCATGCCCAGCCCAATAATGACGACTTTTTTACCCTGATAATCTGCCATGATTAACGTACCTTCAGCGTCGCCAGGCCAATCAGCACCAGCATCAGCGAAATAATCCAGAAGCGCACGATAACGCGCGGCTCCGGCCAGCCTTTCAGTTCATAGTGGTGGTGGATCGGCGCCATGCGGAAGATGCGCTGACCGCGCAGCTTAAAGGAGCCGACCTGCAGAATAACCGACAGCGTTTCCACCACGAAAACCCCGCCCATGATCACCAGCAGGAACTCCTGACGCAGCAGCACGGCGATAATGCCCAACGCGCCGCCGAGCGCCAGTGAACCGACGTCGCCCATAAAGACTTGCGCCGGGTAGGTGTTGAACCACAGGAAGCCCAGCCCCGCCCCGACAATCGCCGTACAGACGATCACCAGCTCGCCGGCGTGGCGCAGATACGGGATATGCAGGTAGTTGGCGAAATTCATGTTGCCGGTGGCCCATGCCACCAGCGCAAAGCCCGCCGCGACGAAAACGGTCGGCATAATCGCCAGGCCGTCGAGGCCGTCGGTCAGGTTGACGGCGTTGCCGGTACCGACGATAACGAAGTAGGCCAGCAAGATATAGAACAGCCCCAGCTGCGGCATTACGTCTTTAAAGAACGGCACCACCAGCTCGGTTGCCGGGGTATCTTTCCCCGCCAGATACAGCGCGAAGGCCACGCCCAGGGCGATCACCGACATCCAGAAATACTTCCAGCGGGCGATCAGGCCTTTGGTATCTTTGCGCACGACTTTACGGTAATCATCAACGAAACCGATGATGCCGTAGCCGATTAATACCGTCAGTACGCACCAGACGTACGGGTTAGATGGATAGGCCCACAGCAGAACGGAAACGGTGATCGCGGTAAGGATCATGATCCCGCCCATGGTCGGAGTACCGCGTTTACTGAAATGAGACTCCGGGCCGTCGTTACGTACGACCTGGCCAAAGGCGAGTTTTTGCAGACGGGCGATCATGCGCGGGCCCATCCACAACGAGATGAACAGCGCGGTCAGCAGGCTGACGATGGCGCGAAACGTCAGATATGAAAAGACGTTAAAGCCGGAATAATATTTGACCAAGTGTTCGGCCAGCCATACTAACATGTCCCAGTCTCCTGTAATGCGCGTACTACCTCTTCCATGGCGGCACTACGTGAACCCTTCACTAAAATGGTCATTATTTTGTGCTCCGCCAGCAGCTCGCGCAGGCGAGCCACCACGGCGGCTTTATCGTTAAAATGTTCGCCCACGCCGCTGGCGCGGCTGATATCCGCGCTCAAGGCGCCGACGCTGAGGACGCAATCCAGACCCGCCGCTTTCGCCGCTTCGCCGACTTCGCGATGGCAGGCCGCGCTCTCCGCGCCAAGCTCTGCCATATCGCCGACCACCATCGTGCGAAAGCCGGGCATCTCTGACAGCACCTGCACCGCCGCGGTCATCGAACCAACGTTAGCGTTATAGGAATCATCCAGCAGCAGCTGGCTCTCGGTCAGCCGGATCGGGAACAGACGTCCCGGAACGGCCTGCAGCTGCGCCAGTCCGGCTTTCACCGCCGCCAAATCGGCGCCTACCGCCATCGCCAGCGAAGTGGCGGCCAGCGCATTAGCGATGTTGTGGCGTCCCGGCAGCGGCAGCAGTACGTCAACGTTGCCGGTTGGGGTCTGCAGCGTAAATTCGGTGCCGTGGCTGGTGATCTGCACGTTGGTCGCCGTGAAATCGCTGTTCGCCGCGTTCGGCGAGAAGCGCCACACTTTGCGATCGCCAATCACCGCCTGCCAGTTCAGCCAGTCGTTATTGTCGGCATTGAGGATGGCGATGCCATTTTCCGGCAGACCGGTATAGATTTCGCCCTTCGCCTTCGCCACGCCCGCCAGCGAACCAAAACCTTCCAGGTGCGCCGCAGCAAGGTTGTTGACCAGCGCCGCTTCCGGACGCGTCAGGCTGACGGTCCAGGCGATTTCGCCCTGGTGGTTGGCGCCGAGTTCGATCACCGCGTACTGATGCTCTTTGGTCAGCCGCAGCAGCGTCATCGGGACGCCGATATCGTTGTTCAGGTTGCCGGCGGTATACAGCGTGTTGCCGCACTGGCTGAGGATCGCCGCGGTCATCTCTTTAACCGAGGTTTTACCGGACGAGCCGGTCAGGGCGACGACGCGAGTCGGCACCTGCTGACGCACCCAGGCGGCTAACTCACCGAAAGCCTGCCGGGTATCGTTCACAATCACCTGCGGGAGATCGCAGGCCAGCGGACGACTCACCAGCAGCGCGCCGGCGCCCGCCGCTTTCGCCTGTTCGGCAAAATCATGGGCGTCGAAACGCTCCCCTTTCAGCGCCACAAACAGGCAGCCCGCCGTCACTTTACGGGTATCGGTGGTCACCTCGTCGATAGCGACATCGCTACCCTGCCGTTCGCCATGGGCGATCGCGGCAAGTTGACTTAACGTAAAGCGAATCATGCTACCGCTCCCAGCAGACGCGCGACGGTCACGCGGTCGGAATAATCCAGACGGCGGTTGCCGACGATCTGGTAATCTTCATGGCCTTTACCCGCCACCAGCACCACGTCGTTCTCTTTCGCCTGCATCACGGCGTTGGTCACCGCTTCCGCGCGGCCTTCCATCACCTTCGCCTGACCTGCATCGAGCATGCCGGCCAGAATATCGTTGATAATCGCCCGCGGCTCTTCGGTGCGCGGGTTATCGTCAGTAACGACCACGATGTCGGCAAACTCTTCCGCGATAGCGCCCATCAACGGACGTTTACCTTTGTCGCGGTCGCCGCCGCAGCCGAAGACGCACCACAGCTTGCCGCTGCAGTGCAGGCGTGCCGCCTGCAGCGCTTTTTCCAGCGCGTCAGGCGTATGGGCATAATCCACCACCACGGCAGGTTTACCCGGCGCGCTGAACACTTCCATACGGCCGCACACCGGCTGTAAACGCGCTGCGGTCTTCAGCAGATCGGCCAGCGGATAGCCCAGCGCCAGCAGCGTGGCCAGCGCCAGCAGCAGGTTGCTGACGTTAAATGCGCCCATCAGGCGGCTTTCGATTTCGCCCTTGCCCCAGCTGGAGTCAAACTGGATGGTCGCCCCGCTGTCGTGATAGTTCACCGCGGTGGCCTTTAGCCAGCGGCCGTGGCAATTCGGGTTGATATGATCTTCCATCGATACCGCCACCGCGTCCGGCAGTTTTGCCAGCCAGCGACGACCGACTTCATCGTCAGCATTGACGATGGCCTGACCGCAATGATGGGTGGAGTACAGCAGCCATTTCGCCGCTTCGTAGTGCTCCATGTCGCCATGGTAGTCGAGATGATCGCGGCTGAGATTGGTAAACACCGAGGCGGCAAACTGCAGGGCCGCTACGCGGTGCTGTACCAGACCATGGGAGGAGACTTCCATCGCGCCGAAGGTAGCCCCCTGCCCGACCAGACTGGAGAGCACATGTTGAACGTCCACCGCGGAACCGGTGGTGTTTTCAGTTGGAACGACTTTATCCAGCAGACCGTTACCGACGGTCCCCATCACCGCGCTGGTTTCGCCGAGCAGCTTTGCCCACTGCGCCAGCAGCTGAGTGGTGGTGGTTTTCCCGTTGGTGCCGGTGACGCCCACCAGACGCAGCTGCTGCGACGGCTGATGATAAAAACGCCCGGCCAGCGCCGATAAGCGTTCGTTAAGCTGGCTCAGGTAGATAACCGGCACGCCGTGCATTTCACGGATCTCACCGTCTTTAGCTTCGCCCTGCGCTTCAGCAATAATGGCAGCCACACCTTGCGCTATCGCCTGCGGGATATAACGACGCCCGTCCGCCTGATGACCCTGTACCGCGATAAAGAGATCGCCGGAAGCAGCCACCCGGCTGTCCAGCGTCATCTCTCGCAGAATGCGCTCCGGTGCGTTTGGCACCCATGGAGCGAGTAGGTCGCGCAAATTACGATCTGCCACCTGTTCCCTCGCCTTGATTAATTACAAATTCACTTTTTTCGCCCGTTGCCAGCGCATCCGGCTCGATGTTCATGGTGCGCAATACGCCGCCCATGATGGCACCGAAGACCGGCGCGGAAACGGCGCCACCGTAGTATTTACCTGCCTGCGGGTCGTTGATCACCACCACCAGCGCGAAGCGCGGATGGCTGGCGGGCGCAACGCCTGCGGTGTAAGCAATATATTTGTTGATATAGCGGCCATCCGGCCCCACTTTTTTCGCCGTACCGGTTTTAATCGCGATGCGATAGCCTTTGATCGCCGCTTTCACACCGCCGCCGCCGGGCAGCGCCACGCTTTCCATCATATGAACGACGGTACGAACGAGTGATTCCGGGAAGACGCGCTCGCCCGGAACCGGAGGATCAACCTTGGTAATCGACAACGGGCGATAGATGCCATAGCTGCCAATCGTTGCGTAGACACGCGCTAACTGTAACGGGGTTACCATTAGCCCATAGCCGAAAGAAAAGGTGGCCCTCTCTATGTCAGACCACCGTTGTTTTTGAGGATATAAGCCACTGCGTTCTCCGACCAACCCCAAATTGGTCGCCTTTCCAAGCCCAAAACGTGAGTAAGTATCTACTAACGCTGAGGACGGCATCGCTAACGCCAGCTTAGAAACACCGACGTTACTCGACTTCTGTAGCACCCCGGTCAGGGTCAATTCGCTGTAGCGCGCCACATCTTTGATTTCGTGGCCGTTAATTCGATAAGGCACGGTATTGAGCACGGTATTTTCGTTGACGATACCGCGCTGCAGCGCCGTCATGACCACCATCGGTTTCACCGTCGAACCCGGCTCAAACACGTCGGTAATCGCACGGTTACGCATGGTGTCTTTTGCCGTACCGGCGAAGTTGTTCGGGTTATAGGATGGGCTGTTGGCCATCGCCAGCACTTCACCGGTGTTAACATCCACTAACACGGCGCTGCCCGACTCGGCTTTGTTAAAGGCCACGGCGTTGTTCAGCTCGCGATAGACCAGCGCCTGCAGGCGTTCGTCGATACTCAGCGCCAGGTTGTGCGCTGCCTGGCTATCGGTAGAAGAGATGTCTTCAATTACCCGGCCATAGCGGTCTTTACGTACGATACGCTCGCCCGGCTGGCCGGTAAGCCATTTATCAAAGCTTTTCTCAACCCCTTCAATCCCCTGGCTATCGACGTTGGTAAAGCCGATGAGGTGAGCGGTTACTTCCCCGGAAGGGTAGTAACGACGGGATTCTTCGCGCAGATGAATGCCCGGCAGCTTCAGCTTCTTGATGTAATCGGCCATGTCAGGGTTAACCTGACGCGCCAGATAGATAAACCGCATCCGCGGATTGGTATTGATGCGCGTCGCCAGCTGATCCAGCGGCATATTGAGGGCATCCGCCAGCGCTTTCCAGCGCGTATCCAGGGTAACCCCGCCGGCGTCATGGAGCTCTTTCGGGTCGGCCCAGATAGCCTTCACCGGCACGCTGACCGCCAGCGGACGTCCGGAGCGATCGGTAATCATCCCGCGCGCGGTGGACACTTCCTGTACGCGCAGAGAACGCATATCGCCCTGGCGCACCAGCATATCGGGGCTGATCACCTGTAGCCAGGCGACGCGACCCAGCAGAAAAGCCAGCGCCAGCAGAATACAGCCGCACAGCAACGCAAAACGCCAACTGATAAAGTTGGCCTGTTCTTCCTGACGTTTTGCTTTAGGCGTTTTTGGCGCTGCTTTCATCCGTCGCAATAATCCTTATTTCTGTACAACGATATTTTCTTGTGATGGATCGACGTGTTGCATCTGTAACTTCTCGGTCGCGATCCGCTCAACCCGACTGTGATCGCCGAGCGCGTTCTCTTCGAGGATCAGGTTGCGCCACTCAATATCCAGGGCGTCGCGCTCCAGAACCAGCTGTTCACGCTGCGCGGTCAACAGGCGCGTGTGATGCGCAGTGGTGACCACGGTAATCGCCGTAATAATGATGCAAATGAACAGGCAGAGTGGCAGTTTCCCAAACCGCAGAAGGTCGTCCCCGATCACGCCAGGCAAAGCATGGCGCTCGTTGCTTCCAATCGACCCTTTAACCTTGCTTAAGGCCTCTGTCACTCTGCCGATCATGCGTTCGTCCTCTCTGCGATACGCAGCACTGAACTACGGGCGCGTGGATTCTCTGCCACCTCTTCTTCGCCCGGCATCAACTTGCCTAGTGCTCGCAACTCACGGCCGCCCAGTTTTTTGAGCTGCGCTTCGGTCATCGGTATTCCCGCCGGAACCTGCGGACCGCGGCTTTGCTCACGCATAAAGCGCTTCACAATGCGATCTTCCAGCGAATGAAAACTAATGATCGACAGCCGCCCGCCCGGGGCCAGCACGCTGAGCGAGCTTTTTAGCGCCTGCTCTATCTCCTCCAGTTCACTGTTTACCCATATGCGCACCGCCTGGAAGGTACGGGTCGCGGGATGTTTGTGCTTATCTTTTACCGGCATCGCCGCGGCGATGACTTCCGCCAGCTCTTTGGTGCGGGTCATCGGCTGAATGCGATTACGTTCGACGATCGCGCGGGCGATACGTTTGCCGAAACGCTCTTCGCCAAAGGTTTTAATCACCCAGGCGATATCGTCTTCTTCAGCCGTCTGCAGCCATTCGGCCGCGGACTGACCGCGCGTCGGATCCATGCGCATATCCAGCGGCCCGTCACGCATAAAGGAAAAGCCGCGTTCCGCATCGTCAAGCTGCGGGGAAGAGACGCCGAGATCGAGCAGAATGCCGTCGATCTTACCGGTAAGATTGCGCTCGCCGACGTACTCAGCGAGTTGTGAAAAGGGACCATGTACGATGGAAAAGCGGGGGTCATCGATGGTTTGCGCGACGGCAATCGCCTGCGGGTCGCGATCGATAGCCAGCAAGCGTCCTTCCGCACCCAGCCGGGAGAGGATCAGGCGCGAGTGACCGCCGCGGCCAAAAGTACCATCAATATAGATACCGTCTGGACGAATATTGAGGCCGTTGACGGCTTCATCCAGAAGTACCGTAGTATGTTTATAATTTTCCATCATTTTTATAAGGACAAATCCTGCAGGCGCTCCGACAGTTCACCGGTCGCGGACTGCTCAGCGTCGATATCTTCCTTGACCCGTTGATACCAGGTCGTTTCATCCCACAGTTCAAATTTATTAAACTGCCCGACCAGCATCACTTCTTTTGTCAGCCCGGCATGCTGCCGTAACACCGGCGCAATCAGCAAGCGGCCGGCATTATCCATCTGACATTCGCTGGCATGACCCAAAAGCAAACGCTGTACGCGCCGCTCAACGGGATTCATGCTCGATAAACGCGACAATTTCTGCTCGATGACTTCCCATTCAGGCAATGGATAAAGCAGCAGGCACGGGTGATGAATGTCAATGGTGCATACCAATTGACCGGCAGCGTCCTCGATCAGCCCTTCGCGATAGCGCGTTGGCACGGCCAGGCGGCCTTTGCTGTCGAGATTGACTAACGTTGCTCCACGGAACATGCCAGCCTCACCCCTTTTCGCCACTTTACCCCACAAATTCCCACCAGAAGGAGTTTACGGAGCGGAGGAAAAGCTTGTCAAGCCAGCACGGATGCCAACGGAGCTCAAAAACCCATTATTTACAGCCGACATTAGCCCTGATGAAAAAATCATCAACAGGCGAGGCAAATTAACGTTATGAATACGTGTAAGAAAATAACCAACAAACTCGTAACAGTTATAAACAACAGAATATCTTCGGCGGGAAAATATAAAGTGTCAGTTTGCGACGCGAGCGGCATTTTAGGCCATTATGCCGGCCGTTAACAGTACCTGTTGCTGGCAGAGGGACTGGCCAGGCGCGGGATATGACGGGGAAGAAAGCGTGGCGCGTACAAAATGAGTGTTAATTCAGCAATTAACCTGATGAATGTAACAAAATAATACAATTAAAGTCCGCGCAGTCATTTTTTGTACCCCATTTGGAGTCACAAAACGATGGTCAGTGAATAAAATAAAATAACGCGTAAAGAAGTTTAGGGATTTATCTGAAATATATTCAGTTTTGCATTTTGCACGTCAATTGCCTGATTTATCGCCAGCGGCCTGCTTACGGTCAGGCCTGCCAGGTTTATACCTGGGCGCTGGCGATATGGCGCCCTTAGCGGCGATTCAGGCTACCGCGACGATAGAGATTACGGCGAATACGGCTAAGACCCGGCTTCGGCTTGCGAGGTTCGTCGAGGCTGGCGAGGACGATCTCCAGCACCCGCTCAGCGACATCGCGATGACGCTGGGCCACGGCCAGTACCGGACACTGCAGAAAATCGAGCAGCTCATTATCACCGAAGGTGGCGATCGCCAGCTCGGAGGGCAGTTTACCCTCGCGACGCAAGGTCACATCCATTACGCCCTGCAGCAGCGGGAAAGAGGTGGTAAACAGCGCCTGTGGCATCGGATGGGTTTCAAGCCATTTCTCAAACAGCTGGGCCGCCGCTTCGCGCTCATAGCTGTTGGCATAGAGATAATGCACCTCACGCGGATCGTCCTGCCAGGCTTTACGGAAGCCCTGTTCGCGCAGGAAGCTCACCGACAGCTCCGGCAGCGCGCCGAGATAGAGCACCGTTTCGCCAGGAAACGTCCGCAGCTCAGCTGCGAGCATCTCGGCGTCATCCTGGTCAGCGCCAACCACGCTGGTGAAGTGCTCGCGATCGAGGGCGCGGTCGAGGGCGACAATCGGAAACGGGTCGTTAGCCCAGCGCTGATAAAAAGGGTGCTCCGGCGGCAGCGAAGTAGAGACAATGATAGCGTCCACCTGGCGCTGCAGCAGATGCTCGATACAGCGCATCTCGTTATCGGGCTGATCCTCCGAGCAGGCAATCAGCAGCTGATAGCCGCGCTGACGCGCCTGACGTTCGAGATAATTTGCAATCCGGGTATAGCTGGTGTTTTCCAGATCCGGGATCACCAGACCGATAGAGCGTGTGCGTCCTGCACGCAGGCCAGCAGCGACCGCATTTGGGTGATAGTTGTGCTCTCGCACCACAGCCATCACTTTTTCGACCGTTTTATCGCTTACGCGGTACTGCTTCGCTTTGCCATTAATCACATAGCTCGCGGTGGTTCTTGAAACACCGGCCAGCCGGGCGATTTCATCCAGTTTCACAATTGCCCCTTGGGTAAGAAGTGCCAAACATAACCATTATTCAGGTATGGAATCCTTTTTATAACATCTAAGCGCAGAATAGTTAGCGCAGCAACCGCTTTCGCTTACAGTTCCTACTGATTTCGCAAAAAAAAAGCCCGACAGTCTCTGCCGGGCTATTTTTACAGCAGTTCCCGATCCTTAGCGCATGATTTTATCACCGCGAGACAGGCCGACCACGCCGGAGCGAGCCACTTCCACAATCCGAGCGACATCGCGCAGCGAGGCCAGAAATGCATCCAGCTTATCGCTGGTGCCGGCGAGCTGGACGGTATAGATAGAAGGCGTCACGTCGATAATCTGTCCGCGGAAGATTTCGGTGTTGCGCTTCACTTCTTCACGGCCATAGCCGCTGGCCTGAACCTTCACCAGCATAATTTCGCGTTCAACATGAGCCCCCTGCCCCAGCTCGCTGACCCGCAGGACATCCACCAGCTTGTGCAGTTGCTTTTCAATCTGCTCAATCGCTTTTTCATCGCCCACGGTCTGAATGGTCATTCTGGAGAGAGTGGGATCGTCCGTCGGCGCGACAGTCAGGCTTTCTATATTATAGCCACGCTGGGAAAAGAGGCCGATAACGCGGGACAATGCACCCGATTCGTTTTCCAGTAATACCGATAATATCCGGCGCATAATCAGGTCCTCTCCGTTTTGCTCAACCACATTTCATCCATGCCGCCGCCGCGGATCTGCATGGGGTACACATGCTCACTGCCGTCGACGGTCACATCGACAAACACCAGCCGACGCTGGCGCACCTGCTCCAGAGCTTCAGCAAGCTTCGTCTCCAGCTCCTGCGGCTCGCTGATGCGGATCCCGACGTGGCCATAGGCTTCCGCCAGACGGACAAAGTCCGGTAGCGATTCCATATAGGACTGCGAGTGACGCCCGGAATAGAGCATATCCTGCCACTGCTTCACCATCCCGAGATAGCGGTTGTTGAGGTTAAGCACCAGGACCGGCAGCTCATACTGCAGCGCAGTGGAGAGTTCCTGAATGTTCATCTGGATACTGCCGTCACCGGTCACGCAGACCACCATTTCGTCCGGCAGAGCCATTTTGACCCCCAGCGCAGCCGGTAGGCCAAAGCCCATGGTGCCGAGACCACCGGAGTTAATCCAGCGCCGCGGTTTATCGAAGGGGTAATACAGGGCGGCGAACATCTGATGCTGACCCACATCGGAAGTGACGTAGGCATCGCCCTGGGTCAGCCGCCAGATAGTTTCAATTACCGCCTGCGGTTTGATTTTATCGCTCTGGTCGTCGTAGCGCAGACAATGACGGGCACGCCACTGCTCGATCTGTTGCCACCAGTCGCGAATGTCGTCCAGCGGCTGCTGCGCTTCCTCCTGCTCCAGCAGCTCCAGCATCTGCTCCAGCACCAGCCGGGCATCGCCGACGATCGGCACATCTGCCGGCACGGTTTTCGAGATTGAAGTCGGATCGATATCAATATGCAGTACCGTCGCGTTCGGACAATACTTGGCCAGGTTATTGGTGGTCCGGTCGTCAAAGCGAACGCCGACGGCAAAAATCACGTCCGAGTGGTGCATGGTCATGTTGGCTTCATAGGTGCCGTGCATCCCCAGCATCCCCAGCGCCTGCGAGTGTGTCGCCGGGAAAGCGCCAAGTCCCATCAAGGATGAGGCCACCGGCAGCTTCAGTTTTTCCACCAGCTCGCGCAGCTGAGGTTCGCAATGCGCATTGATCGCCCCGCCGCCGACGTAGACGACCGGCTTACTTGCGGCCACCAGAGTCTGTAGCGCGCGTTTAATCTGCCCTTTATGGCCACTGGTGGTTGGGTTATACGAGCGCATGCTCACCGCGTCCGGCCAGACGTAAGGCAGCTTCTTCGCCGGATTGAGAATATCCTTCGGCAGATCGACCACTACCGGACCGGGGCGACCGCTGGCCGCCAGCCAGAAGGCTTTCTTCAGCACGCCGGGAATATCTTCGGTCTGCTTCACCAGGAAACTGTGCTTCACCACCGGACGGGAAATCCCCACCATGTCGCACTCCTGGAAGGCATCGTAGCCGATAAGCGAGGTGGCTACCTGCCCCGAGAGGATCACCAACGGAATAGAGTCCATATAGGCTGTCGCAATGCCAGTGATGGCGTTCGTCGCCCCAGGCCCAGAGGTCACCAGCACCACGCCGACCTCCCCGGTCGCCCGCGCCAGGCCATCCGCCATATGCACCGCCGCCTGCTCGTGACGAACCAGCACATGATCGATACCGCCAAGGGTATGTAACGCATCATAGATATCGAGGACTGCGCCTCCGGGATAGCCGAATACTTGCTTGACGCCCTGATCGACAAGCGATTGGACGACCATCTCGGCTCCTGACAACATCTCCATGGTTTGCCTCCAGGCTTATTGTTTTACGACAGCGGAACTCAATTTCCGCGCGCTCGCACGATGCGAAGGAGTGGTCCTCCGCATTGAGGTGAATGTACTGCATGCCACTACCATAACTGCTCGCTAGCAGGCAGGCAATTCGCCGCAGCTGAGGCCTTATTTCTTGAATAAGAAGAAAAGAAAGCGGTGAGGGGAAAATATGGTGAATTGCTTCAGAGATAAGAAAAGAGAATGGTAAATACTCGGCGAAAAAGGGTGATAACAGGAATAGATCCATTTTTCACGAACACAACGAACTCCTCGCGCAAGGTAAACAGAATAAAATTCTGCTTTATTTGATTTATGTCATATAAAAAAAGGAGCCGAAGCTCCTTTGCTATCTATCGTCGTCGGGTCAGCGCTTGCAAATGTCCACCAGCAGCTCTTCCATCCACTGGTGGCCTTTATCACGACCAGCGGCTTCGTGCCAGGAGAGATAGCAGGTCCGACTGTTGACCTTCAACGGCAAAGGTAATATTTGCAGGGCAAGCTTGTCAGCAAATTCATCTGCCAGCCAGCGCGGGGCAATGGCCACCATCTGGGTTTGCGATACTACGTTTAATACGCTGACCATCGCATTACCCTGATAGGCGATACGCGCTTGTTTATCGGCCGTGTCATACCACGGCAAACTAAATGAGGCATACCGGTCAAGAGCAACGGCGGCATGCTCCTCGCGATAAATATCCGCCTCCATCATCGGCCCGGAAATACGCGGATGGTTGCGACTGGCGACCAGGACCATTTCGTCTTTAAATAACGGAACGCAGGCAAACTCAGGGCGACGGAACTCTTCATATCCGATTACGAATTCTGTTTCCTGATAACGTAGCTGATGTTCCGTATTTTGATTCAGCGCAGACTTAAAGACTAAATGAATATTGGGTGCTATCTCTGCAACTTTATTAAAAATAACCGACGTCAGGATGTTATCCAGCGGGCTGCAGACGCACAGATGGAACACCCGCTCACTGCTCAGCGGTTCAAAACCGGAGCCTGGCAATTCGTTTTGGACCAGCTGCAGCGCCTGGCGTACCGAGCCAAACAGCTGATAGGCGCGCGCCGTCGGCTGAATACCGCGGCCATAGCGCACAAAAAGCTCGTCATTAAACATCACTTTCAGTCGTGAAACCGCATTGCTCACCGCGGGTTGTGACATGCCGAGCGTATGGGCGGCACGAGTAATATTCTGCTCTTGCATAACCGCATCAAAAACGGTAAGCAGATTGAGATCAACCATCCGTAGTTGAGGTTTAACGACTTCCTGTCCGGGGGCTGATTTATATTCTGGAGTTTCAATTAACATATCTAATTCCGCCGTCACGATGAATTCCCTTCACTAAACCGCTATAATTAGCGCCGAAAATATCATTTACCATGCAAATGACATTTACAAAATAGCAAAAGAAATTTTTAGGAATATATCAAGGCTATGAGTGGCAGTGAAGAAACGGTCCTGAACAAAAAATTGAGCCGCTCAAACCATACTGATTACTTAATGATGATAAGTGTAACCATAATCCATAAAAATAAAAACAGCACCACGAGTTAACTGTAACTTAAGCAATAATAAAGTATTTTATTTTTCCCTCCATAAAATTAACAAATCCTTATCATTGAAAAATAATCCGCTAGCGTTCGAATACATTCACAGGAAAAATAAATTTAATATTTTCATCCAGATACCGTTTTTTGTCCCTTCATTGGCGACACCTCTTCGACGATGCCTTGAATGCAAAGCACTTTTTCAAATGAAACAAATGGGGATAAACCGCCTTCGGTCCAAAATAGGATCTTCGGCAAAATGGGGCTTACATCAGCACATTTTGCTAATTCATTTAGTCAGCCCAAAACGCTTTTTCCATGCCAGGGGTTGACTTTAAAACGGCTATCCAGTAACTCTAAAAGCATAACGATTTCATCTGGAGTTTGACGCAATGATTCGCACCGCTCGTATCACCAGCCTACTACTACTAAACGCATGCCATTTGCGCGGTAGGCTGTTGGGCGACGTTCAGCGTTAAGTCATCTTCCAGCAAGACTATAAAACCCGCGCCTTGGCGCGGGTTTTTTTATGCTCGTCAACAAGGCGCCAGGACACAGACTAAGGATCCAAACCATGAGCCAGCAAGTCATTATTTTCGATACGACCTTACGTGATGGCGAACAAGCGTTACAGGCAAGCCTGAGTGTCAAAGAGAAGCTGCAGATCGCACTGGCCCTTGAGCGAATGGGGGTCGACGTAATGGAAGTCGGTTTCCCGGTATCCTCGCCGGGCGATTTTGAATCGGTGCAAACCATCGCACGCACCATTAAAAACAGCCGCGTGTGCGCTCTGGCGCGCTGCGTTGAGAAAGATATCGACGTGGCGGCGGAATCGTTAAAAGTGGCCGAGGCTTTCCGTATTCATACCTTTATTGCCACCTCGCCGATGCATATCGCCACCAAACTGCGCAGTACGCTGGATGAGGTTATTGAGCGCGCGATCTATATGGTGAAGCGGGCACGCAACTACACTGACGACGTTGAGTTCTCCTGTGAAGACGCCGGCCGTACGCCGATTGCCGATCTGGCTCGCGTCGTGGAAGCGGCGATCAACGCCGGCGCCACCACCATTAATATCCCGGATACCGTCGGCTATACCATGCCGTTCGAATATGCCAACATCATCAGCGGCCTGTATGATCGCGTGCCGAATATCGACAAAGCAATTATTTCCGTCCACACCCATGATGATCTGGGCATCGCTGTCGGTAACGCCCTCGCCGCGGTCCACGCCGGTGCGCGCCAGGTAGAAGGTGCGATGAACGGTATCGGCGAACGCGCCGGCAACTGCGCGCTGGAAGAAGTGATCATGGCGATCAAAGTGCGCAAAGACATCATGAACGTGCACACCAACATTAATCATCATGAAATCTGGCGCACCAGCCAGACCGTCAGCCAGATCTGCAATATGCCGATCCCGGCGAACAAGGCCATCGTCGGCACCGGCGCCTTCGCCCACTCCTCCGGCATTCACCAGGACGGCGTGCTGAAGAACCGCGAAAACTACGAGATCATGACCCCGGAATCTATCGGCCTGAACCAGGTGCAACTGAACCTGACTTCCCGCTCCGGCCGCGCGGCGGTGAAACACCGGATGGAAGAGATGGGCTACCAGGAGAGCGATTACAACCTGGATCATCTGTACGACGCATTCCTGAAGCTGGCGGACAAAAAAGGCCAGGTCTTCGATTACGATCTGGAAGCGCTGGCCTTTATCAACAAGCAGCAGGAAGAGCCAGAGCATTTCCGCCTGGATTACTTCAACGTCCAATCCGGATCCAGCGATATCGCCACCGCCTCGATCAAACTGGTCTGCGGGGATGAGATCAAAACCGAAGCCGCCAACGGCAACGGTCCGGTCGATGCTATCTACCAGGCGATTAATCGCGTCACCGACTACAACATTGAATTAGTGAAGTATGGCTTAAGCGCGAAAGGCCACGGCAAAGACGCCCTGGGCCAGGTGGATATCGTCGTTGACTACAATGGCCGCCGCTTCCATGGCGTTGGTCTGGCAACGGATATCGTAGAGTCGTCAGCCAAAGCGATGGTTCACGTGCTGAACAACATCTGGCGCGCCGCCGAAGTCGAAAAAGAATTGCAACGCAAAGCTCAGAATAAAGAGAACAATAAGGAAACCGTGTAATGTCGAAGAATTACCATATTGCCGTTTTGCCGGGTGATGGCATTGGCCCGGAAGTGATGAACCAGGCGATGAAAGTACTGGAAGCCGTGCGCCAACGTTTTGCCATGCACATTACCACCAGCCAGTATGACGTTGGCGGGGCGGCCATCGACCGTCAGGGAACTCCCCTGCCGCAGGCGACCGTCGCCGGATGCGAGCAGGCGGATGCGATCCTGTTCGGCTCCGTCGGCGGTCCGAAATGGGAGCACCTGCCGCCGGCGGAACAACCAGAGCGTGGCGCGCTGCTGCCGCTGCGTAAACACTTTAAACTGTTCAGCAACCTGCGCCCGGCCAAACTGTATCAGGGGCTGGAAGAGTTCTGCCCGCTGCGCGCCGACATCGCTGCTAACGGCTTCGACATTCTCTGCGTACGCGAACTGACCGGCGGCATCTACTTCGGCCAGCCGAAAGGCCGCGAAGGCAGCGGTCAGCATGAGAAAGCCTTTGATACCGAGGTGTATCACCGCTTTGAGATCGAGCGTATCGCGCGCATCGCTTTTGAATCCGCCCGCAAGCGTCGTCACAAAGTGACTTCCATCGATAAGGCCAACGTTCTGCAGTCCTCCATCCTGTGGCGCGAAATCGTCAGCGAGATCGGCAAGGAGTATCCGGACGTTGAGCTGGCGCATATGTATATCGATAACGCCACCATGCAGCTGATTAAAGATCCGTCCCAGTTCGACGTGCTGCTGTGCTCCAACCTGTTTGGCGACATCCTCTCCGACGAGTGCGCGATGATCACCGGCTCGATGGGTATGCTGCCGTCCGCCAGCCTCAATGAACAAGGTTTTGGCCTGTACGAGCCGGCGGGCGGTTCCGCACCGGATATCGCCGGCAAAAATATCGCCAACCCGATCGCGCAGATCCTCTCCCTGGCTCTGCTGCTGCGCTACAGCCTCGACGCTGACGAAGCGGCGACCGCCATTGAAAACGCGATCAACCGCGCCTTAGAAGAAGGGGTTCGAACCGGCGACTTAGCGCGCGGCACGGCGGCGGTCAGCACTGATGAAATGGGCGATATTATTGCCCGCTATGTCGCAGAAGGGGTGTAATCATGGCGAAGACGTTATACGAAAAATTATTTGATGCGCACGTAGTGTATGAGGCGCAGAACGAAACCCCGCTGCTGTATATCGACCGCCATCTGGTGCACGAAGTCACCTCTCCGCAGGCGTTTGACGGTCTGCGCGCCCATGGCCGCCAGGTGCGCCAGCCGGGTAAAACCTTCGCTACCATGGATCATAACGTCTCGACGCAGACCAAAGACATTAACGCGTCCGGTGAGATGGCCCGCATTCAGATGCAGGAGCTGATTAAGAACTGTAAAGAGTTCGGCGTTGAACTGTACGACCTGAACCACCCGTATCAGGGCATCGTCCACGTCATGGGCCCGGAACAAGGGGTTACCCTGCCGGGGATGACGATCGTGTGCGGTGACTCCCATACCGCCACCCACGGCGCGTTCGGTGCGCTGGCGTTCGGTATCGGCACCTCCGAAGTGGAGCATGTGCTGGCGACCCAGACCCTGAAACAGGGCCGCGCGAAGACCATGAAAATCGAAGTCCAGGGCAAAGCGGCGCCGGGCATTACCGCCAAAGATATCGTGCTGGCCATCATTGGTAAAACCGGTAGCGCCGGCGGCACCGGCCATGTGGTTGAGTTCTGCGGCGAAGCGATCCGCGATCTGAGCATGGAAGGCCGTATGACCCTGTGCAACATGGCGATCGAGATGGGCGCCAAAGCGGGCCTGGTCGCGCCGGACGAAACCACCTTCAATTACGTACGCGGCCGTCTGCATGCGCCGAAAGGCAAAGATTTTGACGATGCCGTAGCGTACTGGAAAACCCTGAAAACCGACGACGGCGCGACGTTTGATACCGTGGTAACGCTGCAGGCGGCGGAAATTGCCCCGCAGGTGACCTGGGGCACCAACCCGGGCCAGGTGATCTCGGTGACGGATAACATCCCCGATCCAGCGTCGTTCAGCGATCCGGTGGAACGCGCCAGCGCCGAAAAAGCGCTGGCCTATATGGGACTGAAATCCGGGATCCCGCTGACGGAAGTCGCTATCGATAAAGTGTTTATCGGCTCCTGCACCAACTCGCGCATCGAAGATTTACGCGCCGCGGCGGAAATCGCTAAAGGGCGTAAAGTGGCGCCGGGCGTCCAGGCGCTGGTGGTGCCGGGTTCTGGTCCGGTGAAAGCGCAGGCGGAAGCGGAAGGTCTGGATAAGATCTTTATCGAAGCCGGCTTTGAGTGGCGCTTACCTGGTTGCTCTATGTGTCTGGCAATGAATAATGACCGCCTGAATCCGGGCGAACGCTGTGCCTCAACCAGCAACCGTAACTTTGAAGGCCGTCAGGGCCGCGGCGGACGCACGCACCTGGTGAGCCCGGCAATGGCCGCGGCGGCAGCCGTTACCGGCCATTTCGCCGATATCCGTAATCTGAAGTAAGGAGACCATCATGGCAGAGAAATTTACCCAACATACCGGCCTGGTGGTTCCGCTGGATGCTGCAAACGTCGATACCGACGCGATCATCCCTAAGCAATTTTTGCAGAAGGTCACCCGCACCGGCTTTGGCGCGCACCTGTTTAACGACTGGCGCTTTCTCGACGATAAAGGTCAACAGCCGAACCCGGAGTTCGTGCTGAATTTTCCTGAGTACCAGGGGGCATCGATACTGCTGGCGCGGGAAAACTTCGGCTGCGGCTCCTCGCGCGAGCACGCGCCGTGGGCGCTGACCGATTACGGCTTTAAGGTCGTTATCGCCCCGAGCTTTGCCGATATTTTTTACGGCAACAGCTTCAATAACCAGCTGCTGCCGGTGACCCTGAGCGACGAGCAGGTCGACGAGCTGTTCAAGCTGGTGCAGGCCAACCCGGGCATTACGTTTGAAGTGGATCTGGAAGCGCAGGTAGTTAAAGCCGGGGATAAAACCTACAGCTTTAAGATCGACGATTTCCGCCGCCACTGCATGCTCAACGGCCTGGATAGCATCGGCCTGACGCTGCAGCATGAAGCGGCGATCTCCGACTATGAACGCAAGCTGCCGGCGTTTATGAATTAACCTTTGGGCCCGGTCATTTGATCGGGCTTTTTAGTTTATTGCGGAGAAAATTGCGATCTCACGCACAAAAACCAATTTTAATTTGCTGATTGTCAGACCTTACCGCCACCCTGCCCTACCGCCTAAAGAAGAATTATTCCGCTTTCCTCCCCTTCTCCAGCACTGTTTATGTATTTTCCCTGCACTGCAAGTAAAAATAAGGCACGAGTATTTAATATAAAAATATAAGAATGTGAAGAAAGCGTTAATCTCATAGAGAACCCCTATGGCTATGCACAAAAAAAAGCATTATTTTTCGATTTTTCCCCTCGTTATCTTTTGCCACAGAGAAATATTAACTAAGGACACGCCTGGGCCCCGCATATCGGCCTCCCGGCCTCCTGTGGAGAGAAGAGATGAGCCACTATCCGCACCTTTTCAGTCCGTTGACCATCAACGGTATGACGTTAAAAAACCGCATTATTATGCCCCCTATGGGCACCAATATGGCCACGCTCAATGGCGAGGTGTCGCAGGAACAGCTGGAATACTACGAACTGCGGGCCAAAGGCGGCACCGGGCTTATCACCATCGAAAATATTTGTATTGATTTCCCCTTCGCCTCCAACGGCACCACCCAACTGCGCATCGATAACGATCAATATATTCCACGGCTGTTTAAATTAACCGAGACCCTGCATAAACATGGCGCCTGCGTATCCATTCAGTTAAATCATGCCGGCGCTTCCGCTTATGCCTACCGACTGGAAGGCCAGACGCCGCTCTCCTCTTCTACAACGCCGTCGAAGAAGCACGGTAATATTCCGCGTCCGATGACCCATGAGGAAATTTATCATGCGGTAGAGAAATTTGGTGACGCCGCGGAGCGCGTTCGGCGCGCAGGTTTTGACTGCGTCGAAATTCATGCCGGTCACTCCTATTTAATTAGCCAGTTTTTATCGCCGCTGTTTAATAAGCGCACTGATGAATTTGGCGGCAGCGTCGAAAATCGCACTCGGATACTGAGTCTGATTGTCGATAAGGTTCGCGCCTGCGTGGGGCCGCGTTTTCCGGTCAGCCTGCGCATCAGCGCCGACGACTTCCTCAAGGGCGGCAATACCCTCGAAGATTCCCTGCGTATTCTTGAGCTCTGCCAGGAGAAGGTCGATATCATCAACGTCTCTGCGGCGCAGAACGACAACCTGAATCTGCAAATCGATCAGATGTCGCTGGAGGATGGCTGGAAGCGCTATCTCTCCCGCGCGGTGCGCGATAAATTCCATAAACCCACGGTCATCGCCGGCAATATTCGCACTCCGCAGGTAGCCGAAGATATCCTCGCCAGCGGCGATGCCGATCTTATCGCCATTGGCCGCGGTCTGATTGCCGAGCCGGATTGGGTGCAGAAAGTGCAAGGCGGAAAAGAGCGACTGATGCGCAAATGTATCTCCTGCAACATCGGCTGCGCCGACCATCGCATCGCCCGCTCGCGCCCGCTGCGCTGTTCGATTAACCCGGATATTATTCACGGTGACGCCTATAAAATGCGGCGCGTGAATCGCGACACTAACGTGGTGGTCATCGGCGCCGGCACCGCCGGGATGGAAGCCGCCTGCACCGCGGCGGAAGTTGGTTGCCATACCTGGCTGCTGGAAGCGAAAAACCACGTCGGCGGCCTCGCCAGCGAAATCTCCCGCCTGCCGGAGAAAAAACGCATCGCTGATTTCCCGCAGTTTATGAAAAATCGTATCGCCTCGCTGGACAACCTGATGCTGCAGATCGGCAAGCGGGCCGACGTGGCTTCAGTTTCCGCCCTGCGTCCGCATCTGATTGTCAACGCCACCGGCTCAACGCCGCTGCTGCCGCCCATTGAAGGCTTGCGGGAAAACATTGACGTCGAGAACGGCAAGATCTTTTCCATTACCGGCATGATCGACAATCTGGCGAAATTTACCGATATCAAGGGCAAACGCATCGCCGTAGTCGGCGCCGGCGCCGTTGGCCTTGACGTTATCGAATACTTTACCGCTCGCGGCGCACAGGCGGTGCTAATCGAGATGCAGGACGCCGCCGGTCGCGATCTCGACATCATTACCAAAAATGCCATGTTGACCATGCTCGACGAGCACCAGGTCGAACAGCACATGAATACCCAACTGATGGCGGTCGCTGCCGACCATTTCCAGGTGAAAAATACACAGCAAACCTTCGATATTCCCTTCGACTACGGCTTTGTCTGTCTCGGGATGCGCGCCAACCGCACGGGTCTCGACGAGATCGAGCGCTGGGCCAATGCCAATAACGTCAAAATCATGAACATCGGCGACAGCGTGATGGCGCGACGCATTATCGATGGCGTCCGCGAAGGCCGCAACGTACTGGATGCACTGGAAGACATGGGTGCGCTGGGCAGCCGCGAAGCACAACGAATTCCCTTTCTAACTTATTGAGGATTTTTGTCATGGCAGAACGTATTACTGGACACACTGAGCTGATTGGCCTGATCGCCACCCCGATTCGTCACAGCATGTCGCCCACCATGCACAACGAGGCTTTCGCCTATCTCGGGCTGGACTACGTCTATCTCGCTTTTGAAGTCGGTAACCAGGAGCTAAAAGACGTGGTGCAGGGCTTCCGGGCGATGAAGCTGCGCGGCTTTAACGTCTCTATGCCGAACAAAACCGAGATTTGCCAGTATCTCGATAAACTGTCGCCGGCGGCACAGCTGGTCGGGGCGGTCAATACCGTGGTCAACGACGACGGCGTACTGACCGGACATATCACCGATGGCACCGGCTACATGCGCGCCCTTAGCGAAGCCGGTATCGATATCATCGGCAAGAAGATGACCGTACTCGGCGCCGGCGGCGCGGCAACGGCGCTCTGCGTCCAGGCAGCACTGGATGGCGTGAAGGCGATCTCCATCTTCAACCGCCGCGATAAATTCTTCGCCAACGCAGAAGAAACCGTGGCCAAGATCCGCCACAACACCGACTGCGAGATCCATCTGTTCGATCTCGACGATCATGACAAGCTGCGCGCCGAAATTGACAGCAGCGTGATCCTGACCAATGCCACCGGGGTCGGCATGAAGCCGTTCGAAGGCCAGATGCTGCTACCTGACGACAGCTTCCTGCGTCCGGACCTGATCGTCTCCGACGTCGTCTACAACCCGCGCAAAACCCACCTGCTGGAAGTGGCCGAGAAAAAAGGCTGCCGCACGCTGAACGGCCTGGGGATGATGCTGTGGCAAGGCGCGCGCGCGTTCGAAATCTGGACGGGCAAACAGATGCCGGTTGATTACATCAAGAGCATTCTGTTCTAAGAGGCGAATGATGAAAAATAAATACATCCCTACTGCGGCAGGGCTGTACCTCAACTACCTGATCCACGGTATGGGGGTGCTGTTAATCACCCTCAACATGGCCCATCTTCAGGAACAGTGGGGAACGGACGCGGCTGGCGTATCGGTGGTGATCTCCTCGTTAGGTATCGGCAAACTGGCAACCATCGTGACCGGCTTCCTGTCGGATCGCTTCGGTCGCAAGCCCTTTATCTATCTTGGGATCCTGAGTTACCTGATCTTTTTCGTCGGCATCCTGCTGACCAAAAATATCTATCTGGCTTACGTGTTCGGCATTATGGCGGGCCTGGCGAACAGCTTCCTCGACTCCGGTACCTATCCGGCGCTGATGGAATCTTTCCCGCACTCTGCCAGCCGGGCCAACGTGCTGATCAAAGCCTTCGTCTCTGCAGGGCAGTTCCTGTTGCCGTTCATTATCAGCTTCCTGATATGGGCAAATCTGTGGTTCGGCTGGTCGTTCGTGATTGCGGCAGCACTCTTTGTACTGAGCGGGATTTATCTGCTTAAAATGCCGTTCCCTGACAGCCAGGCAGCGAAAAAAGAGGAAGCCCCTACGGCACAGGCGGAAACAGCCGTCCGGCCACAGGCTAATAAGCTGGATATGGTGATCTTCACCCTGTACGGTTATATCGGCATGGCGACCTTCTATCTGGTCAGCCAATGGCTGGCGCAGTACGGCCAGTTCGTCGTCGGCCTGCCCTATGCCTCGGCGATTAAACTGCTTAGCATCTATACCGTCGGCTCGCTGGTCTGCGTCTTTGTAACTGCCGCCTTCGTCAAAGAGGTGTTTAGCTCGGCCATTGCGATGATTATTTATACTGGCCTGTCGATGATTTCGCTGCTGTTGGTGTGCCTGTTCCCGACGCCGATGATGGTAACCGGCTTTGCTTTTGTCATCGGCTTTGCCGCCGCTGGCGGAGTGCTGCAGCTGGGTGCGACAATCATGGCGATGAGCTTCCCGAACGGAAAAGGCAAAGCAACCGGCATCTTCTACACTGCCGGCAGTATCGCCAGCTTCACGATCCCGTTGATCACCGCAAAGCTTTCGCAGATCAGTATTGCCAGCATTATGTGGTTTGATTTTCTGATCGCCGTTATCGGCTTTGTGATCGCCCTGTACATCGGCTATCGTCAACTGCAGGCTCGGGCGGCGCAAAAAGTGTCACGCACCGCAGTCACCGCCTGAAGTACAACGCGAAAAATAATGGATACCTACATGACAAATGCAGTAACCGTAAAGAACATCACCTTCCAGGAAGGGGAAACCCTCATTTGTGTACCGCTGATCGGTAAAACCCTGGATGAGATACTGGGTAACGCCCACGGCCTGGTCGATGCCGGCGCCGATATTATCGAATGGCGCGTTGACCACTTTGCCCAGGTCAGAGAGATGGCCCAGGTGATGGCCGCGCTGGCGGAAATCCGTGGCGCGCTGAAAGCGCTTCCGCTGCTGTTTACCTTCCGCAGCAAGAAAGAAGGTGGCGAAACCGAGCTCAGCGACGAAGCCTATTTTGCGCTCAACCGCGAGGCCGCACGCAGTGGACTGGTTGATGTTATCGATATCGAACTGTTCAATGATGAAGCGCAGATCCGCGCGCTGGTTGACGATGCGCATGCCGCGGGCGTCAAGGTGATCATGAGTAATCATGATTTCCATAAGACCCCCGCTCAGGAAGATATTATCTATCGCCTGCGCCGCATGCAGGATCTGGGGGCCGATCTGCCGAAGATCGCGGTGATGCCGCAGTCGCCGCAGGACGTACTCACCTTGCTCGCCGCCACGCTGACCATGAAAGAGAAGTATGCGACGCGTCCGCTGATCACCATGTCGATGGGCAAATCCGGTGGCGTTAGCCGGGTCACCGGGCGCTTGTTCGGTTCGGCGATGACCTTCGGTACCGTTGGTCAGGCCTCCGCGCCTGGGCAGATCGCCATCGCTAAGCTGCGTGAAGTGATGGATATTCTCTCCTGATATCCGGATGGCCCGGAGGTCACATCCGGGCCATCCGTTAACAGATCTTCTGGCTGTCGTGGATAACCACATTTTTAAATGACTCCAGCGCCGGAGAGAGCCCCTTGTCTTTCATGGTCGCCAGATAGATATAGCGGGGGGGGATGGTGTTTTTAATCTTCAGGATATGGACGTTGTAATAGGAGAGCGCGGTAATGCGCGGCATAATCGCGATCCCGTAGTCAATACTCACCAGCCCGGCCATCGCCGTATCCTCATCCACATAGCAGGCGATCTCCGGCACCAGCTTTTGCTGCATAAATACATTATCGATAAACGGACGTAAGCCGCTATTTTCTGAAAAATAGATATACGGATAATGAATCGTCTCCACCAGATCGACTTCATGTTCATATAGCCGGGCCAGCGGATGATCCTTTGCCGTGACCACCACCAGTTCCTGCTGGATCACCGGAATAAAATCGATATCGGGTTCATCGGCAATATAAGAGCAGATCGCCAGATCGACTTTTCCGGCCTTCAGCTCCTGCAACAGCGTCAGCGATGTCCCTTGAGTAAAAGAAAAAGTCACATTGTGACATTCAGGTGAAAGAGAATATTTATTAATTAACTGTGGAACAACATACTCCCCCATCGTGTAAATAAAGGCGATGCGAATATTCTCTTTATTCTCAGCGCCATTTTTTTGCAATATCATGCGTCCGTTCTCCAGCGAGGCCAGCGCATCTTCAACATACGGCAAAAAACGCTTGCCGTTTTGGGTAATTTTTACGTTCCGCCCCTGTCTGGCGAATAGCGCGACCCCTAACTCCTTCTCCAGCTCCGATATCGCGTGGCTTAGCGAGGGCTGGGTGATGCACAGACTGGAGGCGGCTTCGGTGTAATGCTCAGTTTCAGACAGACGTTTAAAATAATAAAGTTGCTTTAGGTTCATTATTTTTACCCGTATAATATAAGAATAAATGCACTGACGCTAATATACCATGCAAGCCACCAATAATGCGCATGAACGGGTAAATATCGGCGTTACATCAAATATTATTTGACGAAGGGCATGAATGTGCCACAAGGCATTGCTATTCATAGATACTACCTATAGCTCCTTGAGATATTTTTGCATATTAGAATATATGCAAAAATATTTTAAACTTTAAAGGAACTCGCTATGAGTATGTCAAACTCTCAGGAAGTCCTCACTTCCACATCGGGGGCGAAAAAAAGAAGCCGCGTACGGATAGTTATTCTGCTGCTACTCTCCGTCGGAACGATGATCAATTATCTCGACCGTACCATCCTGGGTATTGTAGCGCCACAGTTAAGCAAAGAAATCCATATCGATCCGGCGATGATGGGTATCATCTTCTCCGCCTTCGCCTGGACTTATGCGCTGGCGCAGATCCCCGGCGGGATGTTTTTAGACCGCTTTGGCAACAAAGTGACCTATGCCCTGTCAGTTTTCTTCTGGTCGCTGTTTACCCTGCTGCAAAGTTTCACCCTCGGCCTAAAATCCCTGCTGCTTCTGCGCCTGGGACTCGGCGTCAGCGAAGCGCCCTGCTTTCCGGCCAACAGCCGCATCGTCAGCACCTGGTTCCCTCAGCATGAGCGCGCGCGGGCAACGGCAACATATACAGTTGGTGAATATATAGGGCTGGCCGCTTTCTCGCCGCTGTTATTTTTAATTCTCGAACATCATGGCTGGAGAACGCTTTTTTTCCTCACCGGCGGATTAGGTATTTTATTTACTTTAGTGTGGTGGCGTTTTTATCATGAACCGCATGAATCGCACACGGCTAATCAAGCGGAGCTGGAGTATATCGGCGCAAACAGCATTAACAATAAAATCCAGAACGTTCCATTTAACTGGCGTGACGCCAGACGCCTGCTGGGCTGTCGCCAGATCCTCGGCGCCAGCCTGGGTCAGTTCGCCGGCAACACCACACTGGTCTTTTTCCTGACGTGGTTTCCCAGCTACCTCGCCAACGAGCGCCATCTTCCATGGCTGCACGTCGGCTTCTTCGCCACCTGGCCCTTCCTTGCCGCCGCGATTGGCATCCTCTTCGGCGGCTGGATCTCCGACCGGTTGTTGAAGCGAACCGGCTCCGTCAACATCAGTCGAAAGTTACCAATAATTTCCGGTTTATTGCTGTCCAGCTGTATTATCGCGGCGAATTGGGTAAGCGCCAATAGCACCGTAATTATTATCATGTCGGTGGCTTTTTTTGGCCAGGGGATGGTCGGTCTGGGCTGGACCTTAATTTCTGATATTACCCCGGAAAATATGGCAGGCCTCACCGGCGGCATATTTAATTTCTGTGCCAATATGGCCTCGATTATCGCACCACTGATAATTGGTGTGATTATTTCCGCCACGGGTAATTTCTTTTACGCGCTGATCTACGTCGGCCTGACGGCGCTGATTGGGGTGATTGCCTACATTTTTATCATCGGCGACATTAAGCGTATCGAACTCAAGTAGGCCTGGTCGCCCCGGCGATGCCGGGGCGAGTAGTCAGATATCCTTCACCTTGCTGGTCAAAAACAGCGTCACCAGCGAAATGGCCGCGATCGTCCAGTAGACGCTGGCGTGACCATAGCTCTGGGACAGCGCCCCCTGCATCACGCCGGCAAGGATCACGCCGGTGGAAATACTGTTGGTGAACAGGGTGGTCGCCGCTCCCGCCCGTCCCGGCATTAAATCCTGGAACCACAGCATGCCTATCCCGGCGATAATGCCGATAAAGATGGCATTGAACAGCTGCAGAGCCAGCAGCGCCGTGCGACCATGAAACAGGATCAGTCCGGCATAAAACAGCACGCCGGCGGCCACCGCCGCCACCATCATTTTACGTTTGCCAAAGCGCTTTACGTAGTAGCCGGCGAGGATCATCGCCGGTATCTCCAGCCCGGCGGCAGTGCCCATCAGGATCCCGGCCAGGCTGTCGGGAAGCCCGAGATCGCTGCTGATCCACAGCGGCATATCAATGATGTACATGGTGTTGCAGGTCCACATCAGGGTGGAGGCGATAAACAGCATACGCACGTTCTTGTCCTGCCAGCCGCCGGCCTGCGCTAGCGCCGCCGCCTCCTCCGAGGGCTGTTCCACACGCGGAACCGAAGGCAGTTTGATGGCAATCAGAGCGAGGCTAATGACAAAAATGCCCGCCGCAATGGAGAACATGGTGGTGAAGCCATAGTTGAGCGCCAGCATAAAGGCCAGCGGCGGGCCAATCACCCAAGCCAGCGACAGCTGGGCGCGCATGACCGAGCTGAACATCACCACTTCCCGCGCCGAGCTGTCGGCGTACTCCCGCGCCAGCGCGAAGAGCTGCGGCATGGCCGCGTTGGCAATGGATGCCAGCATCACGCCGCAGGTGATCAGCGTCAGATAGTGGCGGTTGAAGGCAAACAGCAGCGCATTACCCACCGCCATCAGACAGCAGAACATAATCAACCGCCGCCGGTCGCCGCGGCTATCGGAGCGCTTGGCCAGCCACAGGCTAACCAGGATCCCGGCGATGGCGTTTACGGTATAGAACAGGCCCACCCAGAACGGTTGCGCCCCCACTTCGCGGCTGAGAAACAAACTCAACGTCGGCGCCTGCAACGCGCCCGCCACGCCCATCATAAAAGCAACCAGCATAAAGGCGGCATAGACGCCGTTAAGCCGTCGTCCCATCGTCATCAACCACAGCATGGAATGTCCTTAACACACGCGAAGAAAACGAAAAAAGCCAGCAGAGGCTTTCTGCTGGCGGGTGATTCTATACTCTATGGATTTCATGCTGCAGGACAAAACGGTTAACCATTTTGCGCCGCGCTCGCGCTGGCCCTGAAAAGGTGAGTCCCGTAGAGGCGAATCACGCAGCCCGAACATACGGCCCAGGAAGCATCGACAGCGCACCTGCAGTTTGAAAAACGACGAGTATAACACCAATACTCAGTCACACATGATGTCTGCAAGTCAATGATCAGAGGTCGTTGACGTCACTCCCCACTGCATCAGTTCCCCCAGAATTTCCTGCTGTCGTCCTGCCATCAGGCGGGCCAGCCAGGACGCTTCCTGCGTCGCAGAAAAGTAGCGTTGGTAGAACGATTTTGCGGTAGACCTCATCATATTCACCTCCTCGCTTCATCGGGATTCATTATTGGCTTAATATAGGAAGTAATAAATTGCTGAGTTTTGCGCAGGAGTTCCCCTTTTATGTCTTCCGGCCGTCTGCAACAACAGTTCATTCGCCTATGGCAGTGCTGCGACGGCAAGTCGCAGGAGACCACCCTTAACGAGCTGGCGGAAATGCTGAGCTGCTCGCGCCGCCATATGCGCACCCTGCTCAATATGATGGAGTCCCGCGGCTGGCTGACCTGGGAAGCGGAGGCAGGCCGCGGCAAGCGTTCGCGGCTAACCTTTCTCTATACCGGCCTCGCCCTTCAGCAGCAACGTGCCGAAGATCTCCTTGAGCAGGATCGCATCGATCAGCTGGTGCAGTTGGTCGGCGATAAGGCTGCCGTCCGCCAGATGCTGGTCTCGCATCTCGGCCGCAGCTTCCGCCAGGGGCGGCACATCCTGCGCGTGCTCTACTATCGTCCGATGAAGAATTTGCTGCCCGGTAGCGCGCTGCGGCGTTCGGAAACGCATATTGCCCGGCAAATATTCAGCGCCCTGACGCGGGTAAATGAGGAAAATGGGGAACTGGAAGCCGATATTGCCCACCACTGGCAGCAGCTGACCCCCACCCACTGGCGCTTTTTCCTCCGTCCCGGCATCCATTTTCACCATGGCCGTGAGCTGGAGATGGCCGATGTGATCGCCTCTCTGCAGCGCAGCAATGCCCTGCCGCTCTATTCACATATCGAACGCATCGAATCGCCCACCGCCTGGACCCTGGATATTCATCTGCGCCAGCCCGACCGCTGGCTGCCCTGGCTGCTGGGGCAGGTACCGGCGATGGTGCTGCCGCAGGAGTGGCAGACCATGAACCACTTTTCCTCCATGCCGGTCGGCACCGGCCCCTATGCCGTGGTGCGTAACAACCAGAATCAGCTCAAGATCCATGCCTTTGAGGACTATTTTGGCTACCGGGCGCTGATCGATGAGGTGAACGTCTGGGTGCTGCCGGAGATTAGCGAAGAGCCTAACGGCGGCCTGACGCTGCAGGGCAATACCGAAAGCGAAAAAGCGGTAGAGAGTCGCCTGGAAGAGGGCTGCTATTACCTGCTGTTCGACTCGCGAAGCCCGCTGGGGGCCAACGACGCGGTGCGCCGCTGGCTAAGCTATCTGTTTCAGCCCGCCAACCTGCTCTACCATGCGGGCGAACACTACCAGGGCAACTGGTTTCCCGCCTACGGCCTGCTGCCGCGCTGGCATCATGCCAGCAACCACGCCTGCGAGAAGCCGGCGGGGCTGGAGACAGTCACCCTTACCTACTACCGCGATCACGTCGAACATCGGGTGATCGGCGGGATCATGCGCGACCTGCTGGCGGCGCATCAGGTAAAGCTGGAGATCCAGGAGCTGGAGTACGATGCCTGGCATCGCGGCGAGGTGGTCAGCGATATCTGGCTCAACAGCGTGAACTTCACCTTACCGATCGAATTTTCGCTCTTCGCCTATCTGTACGAAGTCCCGCTGATTCAGCGCTGCATTCCCATTGACTGGCAGGCAGACGCCTGCCGCTGGCGAGCAGGAGAGTTTAATCCGGCCACCTGGAGCCAGCGGCTGCTGGCCAGGCAACATATCGTGCCGCTGATCCACCACTGGCTGATGATTCAGGGTCAGCGCAGTATGCGCGGCGTGAGGATGAATACCCTCGGCTGGTTCGATTTTAAATCCGCATGGTTTGCGCCGCCGGAGCCGTAAGCGCTTTCCGTCATCTGACAAAATCATTACACTAAGGCCGTTCTCAACGGGGTGCTAATAAACATACGTAATATCATTCAAGTTGCATCAAGGCAGCAAGCGGGTGAACCCCCTGGAGCATAGATAACTATGTGACTGGGGTGAACGCGCGAAGCTAACGCAGATGCGGCTTGAAGGATGAAGCGTATGGGCTGAGAAAATACCCGTCGAACCTGATCCGGATAACGCCGGCGAAGGGATTTGAGGCTCACTCAAAATCCTTTGCCACCCCTTTTTTCTGAGGTGCAAAGTGTTGAAAAAATTACTCCCGCTGCTGGCGCTGGTCGCCATGCCCGCTTTGGCTAAGCCTGTTCTTACCGTCTATACCTATGACTCCTTCTCTGCCGACTGGGGCCCCGGCCCGGCGGTCAAAAAAGCCTTTGAAGCGGAGTGCGGCTGCGAGCTGAAGTTCGTCGCGCTGGAAGATGGCGTTTCGCTACTGAATCGCCTGCGCATGGAAGGCAAAAACAGCAAGGCCGACGTCGTGCTTGGCCTTGATAACAACCTGCTGGAAGCCGCGGCGCAGAGTAAACTGTTTGCCAAAAGCAACGTACCCGCCAGCGCGGTCAGCGTGCCGGGCGGCTGGGATAATGACACCTTTGTTCCCTACGACTACGGCTATTTCGCCTTCGTCTATGACAAAAACAAACTGGCTAATCCACCGAAGAGCCTGAAAGAGCTGGTCGAGGGCCCGCAAAAATGGCGGGTCATCTATGAAGATCCGCGTACCAGCACCCCGGGACTGGGCCTGCTGCTGTGGATGCAAAAGGTCTATGGCGATCAAGCGCCCGAGGCCTGGCAGAAGCTGGCCGCGAAAACCGTTACCGTCACCAAAGGCTGGAGCGAAGCCTATGGCCTGTTCCTGAAAGGGGAAAGCGACCTGGTGTTGAGCTATACCACCTCGCCGGCCTACCACATGATTGAAGAGAAGAAAGACAACTATGCGGCGGCGAACTTCGCCGAGGGCCACTATCTGCAGGTCGAAGTTGCCGCGCGTACCGCCGCCAGCAAGCAGCCGGAACTGACGGAAAAATTCCTCAAATTTATGGTATCTCCTGGCTTCCAGAACGCCATCCCTACCGGCAACTGGATGTATCCGGTGACCCAGGTCACCCTGCCGGCCGGGTTTGATACCCTGGTGAAGCCGCAGACCACCCTGTCCTTTACCCCACAGCAGGTCGCCAGCGAGCGTCAAACCTGGATTAGCGCATGGCAACGCGCCGTCAGCCGCTAAACCTTCGCGGGCTGATGCCGGGCCTGTTCGCCGCTACGCTGCTGTGCGCTGTCGCGCTGGCGGCGTTTCTGGCGCTGTGGTTTAGCGCCCCCGGCGCGGGCTGGCAATCGGTCTTCAGCGATAGCTACCTGTGGCATGTGGTCCGCTTCTCCTTCTGGCAGGCGTCGTTGTCAGCGCTGATCTCGCTGGGACCAGCCATCTTTCTCGCCCGCGCGCTTTATCGGCGTCGCTTCCCGGGCCGTACGCTGCTGCTGCGCCTGTGCGCGATGACCCTGATCCTGCCGGTGCTGGTGGCGGTGTTCGGCATCCTCAGCGTCTATGGCCGCCAGGGCTGGCTGGCCTCACTATTTCACGCGCTCGGCTGGCAATGGGAGTTCTCGCCCTACGGTCTGCAGGGCATCCTGCTGGCGCACGTCTTTTTCAATATGCCGATGGCGACCCGCCTGCTGCTGCAGGCGCTGGAGAACATTCCCGGCAAGCAGCGGCAAATTGCCGCCCAGCTTGGCATGCGCGGCTATGCCTTTTTCCGCCTCGTCGAATGGCCGTGGCTGCGCCGGCACATTCCCGCCGTCGCCGCGCTGATTTTTATGCTCTGCTTCGCCAGCTTCGCCACCGTGCTCTCGCTGGGCGGCGGCCCGAAAGCCACCACGATCGAGTTGGCTATCTACCAGGCGCTGAGCTTTGACTACGATCCGGCGCGAGCGGCAATGCTGGCGCTGATCCAGATGCTCTGCTGCCTTGGGCTGGTGCTGCTTAGCCAGCGTCTGAGTAAAGCCGTCGCCATCGGCGTCAGCCATGTGCGCGGCTGGCGCGACCCTGACGATCGCCTGCATAGCCGCCTGAGCGACGGGTTGCTGATCGGCGCCGCCCTGCTGCTGCTGCTCCCGCCGCTGCTGGCGGTCATCGTCGACGGGATCAACCGTAATATGCTGGACGTGCTGGCGCAGCCAGCGCTCTGGCAGGCATTGAGCACCTCTCTACGCATCGCCATCGCCGCCGGGCTATTGAGCGTGACCCTGACGATGATGCTGTTATGGAGCAGCCGGGAGCTGCGCGCTCGCCAGCGGCCGTTGGCCGGGCAGGCAATGGAGCTGAGCGGCATGCTGATCCTTGCGATGCCGGGAATTGTGCTGGCGACCGGCTTCTTCCTGCTGCTCAATAACACTATCGGCCTGCCGGAGTCCGCCGACGGCATCGTCATCTTCACTAATGCCCTGATGGCGATCCCCTATGCGCTGAAAGTACTGGAAAACCCGATGCGCGACATTGCCGCCCGCTACAGCATGCTGTGCCAGTCGCTGGGTATTGAAGGCTTTGCCCGGCTGCGGGTGGTCGAGCTTCGCGCTCTCCGGCGCCCGCTGGCCCAGGCGCTCGCCTTCGCCTGCGTACTGTCGATTGGCGATTTCGGCGTGGTGGCGCTGTTCGGCAACGAGGCGTTCCGCACCCTGCCTTTCTATCTGTACCAGCAGATAGGCGCCTACCGCAGCCAGGACGGGGCCGTCACCGCCCTGCTCCTGCTGCTACTCTGTTTCTTGTTGTTTACGCTGATTGAAAAACTTCCGGGGCGTGATGCTAAAACTCAATGATGTGACCTGGCTATACCAGCATCTGCCGATGCGCTTCACCCTCGACGTCGCGCGCGGGGAGCGCATCGCGGTGCTCGGTCCCAGCGGCGCCGGAAAGAGCACCCTGCTGAATCTGATCGCCGGGTTTCTGCCACCCGCCAGCGGCAGCCTGCTGATTAACGGCGAGGCGCATAACGCGACGCCGCCGGCGCAGCGTCCGGTCTCGATGTTGTTTCAGGAGAATAACCTGTTTAACCATCTGACCATTCGACAAAATATCAGCCTCGGGATCCACCCAGGCCTTAAACTGAGCCGCGAGCAGCAGGCGCAGGTCACGGCGATAGCTGGACAGATGGGAATTGATGCGCTGCTGGAACGTCTGCCCGGCGAGCTCTCCGGCGGTCAGCGGCAGCGCGCGGCGCTGGCCCGCTGTCTGGTGCGCCAGCAGCCGGTGCTGCTGCTGGATGAACCCTTCTCGGCGCTCGATCCGGCGCTGCGCCAGGAGATGCTGTCCCTGGTCGCCGATGTCTGCGAGCAGCAGCAGCTCACCCTGCTGATGGTCTCCCACAGCGTAGAGGACGCCGCGCGCATCGCGCCGCGCTCGATGGTGGTCGCCGAAGGGCGCATTGTCTGGGATGGCGCCACCGCCGAGCTGTTAAGCGGCCACAGCAGCGCCTCGCATTTGATGGGGATCAGCGCGCGATGACTTTGTGCAGGATCGCCAGATAGACCGGCATCAGCGGATGGCGGAAGACAAATGTTAACGCTGTAGCCGCCAGCGCGACCATCAGCGGCGACAGCCACAGCAGTCGGCCGCGCGGCAGCCAGCGGGTCAGCCGATCGCCTGAGGTTTTCGCGCTCCGCCACAGCCGCCAGCACAGCCATCCCGCCAGCCAGGCCAGCAGCGCCGCCCCCAATAGCAGCCATTTAAAGCTGGCGCTGTTTTCATCAGCCGGAATATCAATCGCCGCCCCGGCGAGGATGCCCGGAAGGAAATAGAGCGGCGGCCAGAGCAGGCAGCCGATAATATTCGGTAGCACGAACTTGGCCACCGGCAGGTCGAGCATCCCGGCGACCATTGGCACCAGCGGACGCGTCGGTCCGACAAAGCGGCCAATCAGAATGGTGATCATGCTGTGCTGATGCAGCGCATGCTCGGTTTTCTCCAGCAGGGCGCGGTTTTTCTTCATAAACGACCAGCGGTGCAACGGCTTCTTAAAGCGCCAGCCGAGCCAGAATGAAATCCAGTCGCCCAGCAGGCAGCCGACAATCCCCGCCAGCCACGCCTGCCAGAAGTTAACTTCGCCGCCGCCGATGAGCGCCCCAAGGCCAGCCATCATCACCGTGCCGGGTAAGATAAGCCCCACCAGCGCCAGCGACTCGAGAAAGGCCACCAGCATCACGGCTAACAATGAGTAGACCGTGGATTGGGTAATAAAGTGTTCGAGCAATGCTTGCATAATGTACCCGGTTAAAAAACGAAGCCCGGATTCTCCGAAGCCATCGCGCCGTCGTCAAGCCATCAATTGTCTTAATAGTTTACTGGCTGTGACATTTAAGCGGGTCATCATTTCACTTTCTTTACTTTTTATTCACAACCCGCGCGGAATTCGCTCGGGCTGGCCCCGGTGCATTTTTTAAACACGCGGGAAAAATAGAGCTGATCTTCGAAGCCAACGTTGCGCCCAACGGTGGCGATCGGCATCCGCGTGGTGCTGAGCAACAGTTTGGCCTGGCTGATGCGCTGATCCTCCCGCCAGCCGAGGACGCTGACCCCCAGCTGCTGGCGGAACAGGTGCGACAGACGCGAGGGCGACAGGCAAACGTGTTGGGCGACGCTGGCGATATCAAAATGGCTGTCCGCCAGATGGTCGCTGATGTACTGGCAGGCGTCGCGCACCCGGTTGTCCAGCGGCGGATGCAGCGATTCGTTGATCGCCTCCATGCGCCGCAGCAGCAGCTGTTCCAGCAGGTTTATCGCCAGCAGTTCGGAATAGCGCCCCGCCCCCTGCCCGGCATCGACGATCTGGCCGAACAGCTCGCCAAAGCGCGCCTGCCACTGTTCATCCGGACGGAAAAAGCCGGTCTGGGCAAAAATCGTTGGCCAGTTGAGCCACTCGTGCCAGTAGGCGCGCGGGCGGAAGTAGACCCACTGGTGATACCACTCGCTGGCGTCGGGATGGCGGCCATAGTGATGAATTTCCCCGGGCGGGAACAGCAGCATATCGCCCGGCCGGCAGACAAACTGTTCGCCGTGGTTGTTGATCACCCCCTCGCCGCGGATCGTCAGATTGAGAATATAGCCTTTCATACCCAGCGGGCGGTCGATAAAGAAATCCAGGTATCCCTGCGCCTCAATCGGCGTCAGGCCGGTGACCAGATGAGCGTTAAAAGAGTAGCCCGGCAGCAGCGGATCGTTTTGCGTTTCGGCCATACGCGTGGTTCTCCCCGAAGGTATCAGTGGCACCAATTGTCCATATTCATCATTTTATCGCTCTCGGCCCTGTCGCGACTGCGACGGCGGTGGGAATTTGGCGAAAAACCCGCACAGCAAGCGAAAAAAGCGCCAGCAGCGTGCATTCCACCGTGATATGCCGGGTAACAAAAGTGTCTATAAATACGGCAGAAAAGTCCACATCGAATATTTGCACGGCGTCACACTTTGCAAGGTAACAGCAAAATAATCCATAAGATTAGCGAATCCGGCCTGACGGATTTTGCCGGGGATATCTACTGTTGCTGCATGAATGATTTCTGCATGGAGTAACAAGATGGCAATTGCGATTGGCCTCGACTTTGGTAGTGACTCAGTCCGCGCTCTGGCGGTGGAATGCGCGTCCGGCGCAGAGCTGGCGACCAGCGTGGAGTGGTATCCGCGCTGGCGGGAAGGACAGTATTGCGATGGCGCTAACAACCGCTTCCGCCATCACCCGCGAGATTACATCGAGTCCATGGAAGCGGCGCTGAAAAGCGTGCTCGCTTCGCTGAGCGCCGAACAGCGCGCCGACGTCGTGGGCATTGGCGTCGACAGCACCGGCTCAACTCCGGCTCCCGTCGATGCCGAGGGCAACGTGCTGGCGCTGCGCGAAGAATTCGCTGACAACCCTAACGCCATGTTTGTCCTGTGGAAGGATCACACCGCGGTCGAGGAAGCCGAGGCGATCACCCGCCTGTGCCACCAGCCGGGCAAAGAGGATTACTCGCGCTATATCGGCGGGATCTACTCCAGCGAATGGTTCTGGGCCAAAATCCTCCACGTCACCCGCGAAGATAGCGCTGTCGCCCAGGCAGCCGCCTCGTGGGTAGAGCTTTGCGACTGGGTGCCCGCCCTGCTCTCCGGTACTACGCGTCCGCAGGATCTGCGCCGCGGCCGCTGCAGCGCCGGACATAAATCGCTGTGGCATGAGAGCTGGGGCGGTCTGCCGCCGGCCAGCTTCTTCGATGAGCTTGATCCCATCATCAACCAGCATCTGGCCTGGCCGCTGTTCACCGATACCTGGACGGCCGATGTGCCGGTCGGCACGCTGAGCGCAGAGTGGGCCCAGCGCCTGGGTCTGCCGCAGAGTGTGGCCATCTCTGGCGGCGCCTTCGACTGCCACATGGGCGCCGTTGGCGCCGGCGCGCAGCCTAACGCGCTGGTGAAAGTCATCGGCACCTCCACCTGCGACATTCTGATCGCCGATAAAGAGAGCGTCGGCGAGCGCACGGTCAAAGGCATCTGCGGCCAGGTCGACGGCAGCGTGGTTCCACACTTTATCGGCATGGAGGCAGGCCAGTCCGCCTTCGGCGATATTTACGCCTGGTTTGGCCGCATTCTCGGCTGGCCGCTGGAGCAGCTGGCTCAGCAGCAGCCGGCGTTGCGCGAGCAAATCAAAGCCAGTCAAAAACAGTTACTGCCGGCGCTCACCGAAGCCTGGGCCAACAATCCATCGCTGGAGCATCTGCCGGTGGTGCTCGACTGGTTCAACGGCCGCCGCACGCCGAATGCCAACCAGCGCCTGAAAGGGGTGATCACCGACCTTAACCTGGCCACCGACGCGCCGGCGCTGTTCGGCGGTCTGATCGCCGCCACCGCCTTCGGCGCTCGCGCCATTATGGAGTGCTTCACCGAGCAGGGGATCCCGGTTAACAACGTCATGGCGCTTGGCGGTATCGCGCGGAAAAACCAGGTCATCATGCAGGCCTGCTGCGACGTGCTGAACCGTCCGCTGCAGATTGTCGCCTCCGATCAGTGCTGCGCGCTGGGGGCGGCTATCTTCGCCGCCGTCGCCGCCGGCGTCTATGAGGATATTCCAGCCGCCCAACAGCGGATGGCAAGCCAGGTGGAAACTACCCTGCAGCCGCGTCCGGCGCAGGCACAGCGTTTCGAACAACTCTATCAGCGCTACCAGCAGTGGTCGGTCAGCGCGGAACAACACTATCTCCCTTCGGCTGCAAAGGCGGAAAAAGCCCCGCAATCTCAGGCAGCGCTCACCCATTAAGGATACGAAAATGACGATTTTTGATAACTATGAAGTATGGTTCGTTATTGGCAGCCAACATCTGTACGGCCCGGAAGCCCTGCGCCAGGTGACGAAGCATGCCGAACATGTGGTGAACAGCCTGAATGCGGAAGCCAAACTGCCGTGCAAACTGGTCCTTAAGCCGCTGGGCACCACCCCGGACGAGATCACCCATATCTGCCGCGACGCCAACTACGATGACAAATGCGCCGGGTTAGTGGTCTGGCTGCATACCTTCTCGCCGGCAAAAATGTGGATCAACGGCCTGACCATCCTCAATAAGCCGCTGCTGCAGTTCCATACTCAGTACAACGCCGCGCTGCCGTGGGACAGCATCGATATGGACTTTATGAACCTGAACCAGACCGCGCACGGCGGCCGCGAGTTCGGCTTCATCGGCGCCCGCATGCGCCAACAGCACAGCGTGGTCACCGGCCACTGGCAGGATAAAGAGGCCCACCAGCGTATCGGCGGCTGGATGCGTCAGGCGGTCTCCAAACAGGATACCCGTCATCTGAAAGTGTGCCGTTTCGGCGATAACATGCGCGAAGTGGCGGTGACCGACGGCGATAAAGTCGCCGCACAGATTAAGTTTGGCTTCTCGGTGAACACCTGGGCGGTCGGCGATCTGGTGCAGGTGGTGAACAGCATCAGCGACGGCGATATCAGCGCCCTGGTCGATGAATATGAGAGCAGCTACCGTCTGACCCCGGCAGCGCAGGTTCACGGCGAGAAGCGCCAGAACGTGCTGGACGCCGCGCGCATTGAGCTGGGGATGAAACGCTTCCTCGAACAGGGCGGTTTCCACGCCTTTACCACCACCTTTGAAGATCTCCACGGCCTGAAACAGCTCCCGGGTCTCGCCGTACAGCGCCTGATGCAGCAGGGCTACGGCTTTGCCGGCGAGGGCGACTGGAAAACCGCCGCTCTGCTTCGCATCATGAAGGTGATGTCAACTGGTCTGCAGGGCGGCACCTCCTTTATGGAGGATTACACCTACCACTTCGACAATGGTAACGATCTGGTGCTCGGCTCGCACATGCTGGAAGTGTGCCCGACGATCGCCACCGCCGAGAAACCGATCCTCGACGTTCAGCCGCTGGGCATCGGCGGCAAAGCGGATCCAGCGCGCCTGATCTTCAATACTCAAACCGGCCCGGCGATCGTCGCCAGCCTGATCGACCTGGGAGACCGCTTCCGTCTGCTGGTCAATACCATCGAAACCGTCCCAACGCCGCACGATCTGCCGAAGCTGCCGGTGGCCAACGCCCTGTGGAAAGCGCAGCCGGATCTGCGTACCGCGTCGGAAGCCTGGATCATCGCCGGCGGCGCGCACCATACCGTCTTCAGCCATGCGCTGAACCTCGACGATATGCGCCAGTTCGCCGAGCTGCATGATATCGAGCTGACCGTCATCGACAACGATACCCGTCTGCCGTCCTTCAAGGACGCGCTGCGCTGGAATGAAGTGTATTACGGTTCAAAACGCTAAGAGGCCGTCCCCTCACCCTTCCCCTCTCCCCGTTGGGGAGAGGGGACCGACCGGGCGCCATGCCGCCTTTCTCCCTCTCCCGCCGGGAGAGGGTCGGGGTGAGGGATACCCGACTCGCCTGCTATTCGGAGCACACTATGTTAGAAGATCTTAAACGCCAGGTGCTGGAAGCTAACCTGGCCCTGCCAAAGCATAATCTGGTGACCTTAACCTGGGGCAACGTCAGCGCCGTCGACCGCGAGAAAGGGGTGTTCGTGATCAAACCCTCCGGCGTGGATTACCGCGTGATGACCGCCGACGATATGGTGGTGGTCAGTCTGGAGAGCGGCGAAGTGGTAGAGGGTAATAAAAAGCCCTCGTCGGATACCCCGACCCATCGCCTGCTGTATCAGGCTTTCCCGACGCTGGGCGGCATTGTGCATACCCATTCGCGCCACGCCACCATCTGGGCGCAGGCCGGGCAATCTATTCCCGCGACCGGCACTACCCATGCCGACTACTTTTATGGCCCGGTGCCCTGCACCCGGTTAATGACCGATGCGGAGATCAACGGCGACTATGAGTGGGAAACCGGCAACGTGATTGTCGAAACCTTCCGCCAGCAGGGAATCGACCCGGCGCAGATGCCCGGCGTGCTGGTCCATTCCCACGGCCCGTTCGCCTGGGGCAAGAACGCCGAAGACGCGGTGCATAACGCCATCGTGCTGGAAGAGATCGCCTATATGGGGATTTTCTGCCGCCAGCTGGCGCCGCAGCTGCCGGCTATGCAGCAAACCCTGCTGGATAAGCACTATCTGCGTAAGCATGGGGCCAAAGCCTACTACGGCCAATAATCACCCTGCTCGCGCTGCGCTTAGCAGGGCCAGGGCTCTGCGCCATCTGGTAGCCTGGATAAGGCGCAAGCCGCAATCCGGGGCAACATTAGCGCCGAACACCTGTATAAAACCCCAGCACCCTTCATGAAACCAGGCTATAATCAGGCCTGGTTTTTTATCGGCGAGAATACCCGTGACCCAGCCACGAGCAGGATTTTTACTCACCCGTCACTGGCGGGACACTCCGCAGGGCACCGAGCTCTCCTTCTGGCTGGCCACCGACGACGGTCCGCTGCAGGTCACCCTCCCGCCGCAGGAGTCCGTCGCCTTTATTCCCGAAGCGCAGCGGGCGCAGGCTGAACGGCTGCTGCAGGGGGAGAAAGGGCTCCGCTTCGCCCCGCTGGCCCTGAAAGATTTCCACCGTCAGCCGATTGTTGGCCTCTACTGCCGCGCCCATCGCCAGTTGATGCGTCTGGAGAAGATGCTCCGCGACAGCGGCGTCACCGTTTACGAAGGCGATATCCGCCCGCCGGAGCGCTATCTGATGGAGCGCTTTATCACCGCCCCGGTGTGGGTGGAAGGCGAAACGCGCGGCTCGCAGCTGGTCAACGCGCGCATGAAGCCGAACCCTGACTATCGTCCGCCGCTGAAATGGGTGTCGCTGGATATCGAAACCAGCCGCCACGGCGAGCTGTACTGCATCGGTCTGGAAGGCTGCGGCCAGCGGGTGGTCTACATGCTGGGCCCCGAACCGGAAACGCCGCCAGACGTCGACTTCGAGCTGGTCTTCATCGCCAGCCGTCCCCTGCTGCTGGAAAAGCTTAACGCCTGGTTTGCCGAACACGACCCCGACGTGCTGATCGGCTGGAACGTAGTGCAGTTCGATCTGCGCGTTCTGCAAAAGCACGCCGAACGCTATCGTATCCCGCTGCGGCTCGGCCGCGGCAACAGCGAGCTGGAGTGGCGTGAGCACGGCTTTAAGAACGGCGTCTATTTCGCCCAGGCCAACGGGCGGCTGATTATCGACGGCATCGACGCGCTAAAATCGGCG
The DNA here is from genome assembly GCF_021184225.1 of Klebsiella sp. KPN54798. Taxonomy (NCBI): domain Bacteria; kingdom Pseudomonadati; phylum Pseudomonadota; class Gammaproteobacteria; order Enterobacterales; family Enterobacteriaceae; genus Klebsiella; species Klebsiella sp. KPN54798. Next base: position 4,528,485 of record NZ_CP089234.1, read on the forward strand.
TTCTGGAATTTCTCCTCCTTTTCGCTGGAGGCGGTGGCCCGCGAGCTGCTGGGAGAAGGCAAAGCCATCGACAACCCATGGGATCGGATGGATGAGATCGAGCGCCGGTTTCATGAAGACAAACCGGCGCTGGCCATCTATAACCTGCAGGATTGCGAGCTGGTGACGCGGATCTTCCACAAAACGGAGATCATGCCGTTTTTGCTCGAACGAGCGACGGTCAACGGTCTGCCCGCCGACCGCCACGGCGGCTCGGTCGCCGCCTTCAGCCATCTCTATTTCCCGCGCATGCACCGCCTGGGCTACGTGGCGCCGAATCTCGGCGACGTACCGCCGCAGGCGAGCCCCGGCGGCTACGTGATGGACTCCCGCCCCGGCCTGTATGACTCGGTGCTGGTGCTGGACTATAAAAGCCTGTATCCGTCGATTATTCGTACCTTTTTAATCGATCCGGTCGGCCTGGTTGAAGGGCTGGCGCAACCCGATGATCAGCACAGTATCGAGGGCTTCCTCGGCGCCCGCTTCTCGCGAGATAAGCACTGCCTGCCGGGGATTGTCAGCCAGATCTGGCACGGCCGGGATGAAGCCAAACGCCAGCACAATAAGCCGCTCTCCCAGGCGCTGAAGATCATTATGAACGCCTTTTACGGCGTGCTGGGGACCAGCGCCTGCCGCTTCTTCGACCCGCGTCTCGCCTCGTCGATCACCATGCGCGGCCATGCGATCATGCGCCAGACCAAAGCGTTAATTGAAGCCAAAGGCTATGACGTTATCTACGGCGATACCGACTCCACCTTCGTCTGGCTGAAGCGCCCGCACAGCGAAGCCCAGGCGGCGGAGATCGGCCGCGAGCTGGTCAGCGATGTCAACGCCTGGTGGGCGCAGGAGCTTAGCAAAAGCCAGCTTACCAGCGCCCTGGAGCTGGAGTATGAAACCCACTTCTGCCGCTTTTTAATGCCGACGATCCGCGGCGCCGATACCGGCAGCAAGAAGCGCTATGCCGGGATGATTCAGGAGGGCGATGCCCAGCGCATGGTGTTTAAGGGGCTGGAAACGGTGCGTACCGACTGGACGCCGCTGGCCCAGCAGTTTCAACAGGAGTTATACCTGCGCATCTTCCGCAACCAGCCGTATCAGGATTATGTGCGGGAGACTATCGCCAGGCTGATGAACGGCGAGCTCGACGAACAGCTGGTTTATCGCAAACGCCTGCGCCGGCCGCTGGCGGAGTATCAGCGCAACGTACCGCCGCACGTGCGCGCCGCCCGGCTTGCCGATGAACACAACCTGAAGCTTGGGCGGGCGCAGCAGTATCAGCAGCGCGGCACCATCAAATACGTCTGGACCACCAGCGGCCCGGAGCCGGCGGATTACCAGCAGTCGCCGCTCGATTACGATCACTATTTAACAAAGCAGTTGCAGCCGGTGGCGGAAGGGATCCTGCCCTTCGTCAACGATGACTTTGCTACAATAGTGACAGGACAGTTGGGGCTATTTTGATTTTTTGTCACCCATTCCACGGGCACGAAAGCCTAAAAATGAAGCGTGAGGAGAACGTGACGAACGTTCTGCCATCCAGTAATATAGCGCCCTTTCCATTCCTGGCCCCAATTTTGACGCATCTCCGATTGTTCATGGAGATGATCAACTATTGCCTGCAATTAAAGAACTAAAGAGCCGAACATATATGCCTTTTACACTTGGTCAACGCTGGATTAGCGACACAGAGAGCGAACTAGGATTAGGGACGGTGGTAGCGCTGGATGCGCGCATGGTCACTCTCCTTTTCCCCGCCATCGGCGAAAACCGTCTGTACTCTCGCAACGATTCCCCGATCACCCGCGTAATGTTTAACCCGGGCGACACCATCACCAGCCATGAAGGCTGGCAGCTCCACGTTGACAAAGTGAATGAAGAGAACGGGCTGCTGTCCTACACTGGCACCCGCCTGGACACCCAGGAAGCGAACGTCACCCTGCGTGAAGTGCTGCTCGACAGCAAACTGGTATTCAGCAAACCGCAGGACCGCCTGTTCGCCGGCCAAATCGACCGCATGGATCGCTTTGCCCTGCGCTACCGCGCGCGCAAGTTCCAGAGCGAACAGTACCGCATGCCGTGGAGCGGCCTGCGCGGCCAGCGCACCAGCCTGATCCCGCACCAGCTGCATATTGCCCACGATGTGGGCCGTCGTCACGCGCCGCGCGTCCTGCTGGCCGATGAAGTGGGCTTAGGTAAAACCATTGAAGCCGGGATGATCCTGCACCAGCAGCTGCTCTCCGGCGCCGCCGAGCGCGTGCTGATCGTGGTCCCGGAAACCCTCCAGCACCAGTGGCTGGTGGAGATGCTGCGCCGTTTCAACCTGCGTTTCTCGCTGTTCGACGACGAGCGCTACGCCGAAGCGCAGCACGATGCCTACAATCCGTTCGAAACCGAACAGCTGGTGATCTGCTCTTTAGACTTCGTGCGTCGCAGCAAGCAGCGCCTGGAGCACCTGTGCGACGCCGAGTGGGACCTGATGGTGGTCGACGAAGCGCACCACCTGGTGTGGAGCGAAGAGGCGCCGAGCCGTGAATATCAGGCTATTGAACAGCTGGCTGAGCGCGTGCCGGGTATCCTGCTGCTGACCGCGACGCCGGAACAGCTGGGAATGGAGAGCCATTTTGCGCGCCTGCGTCTGTTGGATCCGAACCGCTTCCACGATTTTGAACAGTTTGTCGAAGAACAGCAGAACTACCGTCCGGTGGCCGACGCCGTCGCGCTGCTGCTGGCGGGCAACAAGCTGAGCGATAGCGAACTCAATACCCTGGGCGATCTGATCGGCGAGCAGGATATCGAGCCGCTGCTGCAGGCCGCCAACAGCGATCGCGAAGATGCCCAGGCCGCGCGCCAGGAGCTGATCTCGATGCTGATGGACCGCCACGGCACCAGCCGCGTGCTGTTCCGTAATACCCGTAACGGCGTCAAAGGTTTCCCGAAACGCGAGCTGCACACCATTCGTCTGCCGCTGCCGACCCAGTACCAGACGGCCATCAAAGTGTCCGGCATTATGGGCGCGCGCAAAACCGCGGAAGAGCGCGCGCGCGACATGCTCTATCCGGAGCAGATCTATCAGGAATTTGAAGGTGATACCGGTACCTGGTGGAACTTCGACCCGCGCGTCGAGTGGCTGATGGGTTACCTGACCAGCCATCGCTCGCAGAAGGTGCTGGTAATCTGCGCTAAGGCCGCCACCGCCCTGCAGCTGGAGCAGGTGCTGCGCGAGCGCGAAGGCATCCGCGCCGCGGTGTTCCATGAAGGGATGTCGATTATCGAACGCGACCGCGCCGCGGCGTGGTTTGCTGAAGAAGACACCGGCGCCCAGGTGCTGCTGTGCTCCGAGATCGGCTCCGAAGGACGCAACTTCCAGTTCGCCAGCAACCTGGTGATGTTCGACCTGCCGTTTAACCCGGATCTGCTGGAGCAGCGTATCGGTCGTCTCGACCGTATCGGCCAGGCGCACGATATCCAGATCCACGTTCCGTACCTGGAAAAAACCGCGCAGTCGGTGCTGGTGCGCTGGTATCACGAAGGGCTCGACGCCTTCGAACATACCTGCCCGACCGGTCGCACCGTCTACGACAGCGTTCACGATGAACTGATCAACTATCTTGCGGCGCCGGAATCCACCGACGGCTTTGACGATCTGATCAAATCCTGCCGCCAACAGCATGATGCCCTGAAGGCGCAGCTGGAGCAGGGCCGCGACCGTCTGCTGGAGATCCACTCCAACGGCGGCGAGAAAGCCCAGGCCCTGGCGGAGAGCATCGAAGAGCAGGATGACGACACCAGCCTGATCGCTTTCTCGATGAACCTGTTCGATATCGTCGGCATCAACCAGGACGACCGCGGTGAAAACCTGATCGTCCTCACCCCTTCCGACCATATGCTGGTGCCGGATTTCCCGGGCCTGCCGGAAGACGGTTGCACCATCACCTTCGAACGTGACGTGGCGCTGTCGCGTGAAGATGCGCAATTTATTACCTGGGAACACCCGCTGATACGCAACGGTCTGGACCTGATCCTTTCCGGCGATACCGGCAGCAGCACCATTTCCCTGCTGAAGAACAAGGCGCTGCCGGTCGGCACCCTGCTGCTGGAGCTGATCTATGTCGTCGAAGCGCAGGCGCCGAAGCAGCTGCAGCTCAACCGCTTCCTGCCGGCGACCCCGGTTCGCATGCTGCTGGATAAAAACGGCAACAACCTCGCCGCGCAGGTGGAGTTCGAAAGCTTCAACCGCCAGCTGAGCGCGGTCAACCGCCATACCGGTAGCAAGCTGGTCAATGCGGTGCAGCAGGACGTTCATGCGATTCTGCAGCAGGGTGAAGCGCAGATCGCCAAAGCGGCGCAGGGGCTGATCGACGCGGCGCGTAACGAAGCCGATGAAAAGCTGACGGCGGAGCTATCGCGTCTGGAAGCGCTGAAGGCGGTGAACCCGAACATCCGTGACGACGAACTGGCGGCGATCGAAAGCAACCGTCAGCAGGTGATGGATGCGCTGGCGCAGGCCGGATGGCGTCTGGACGCGCTGCGTCTGATCGTCGTCACTCACCAGTAACGGAACGCGAACATGGCGATGGAAAACTACAATCCGCCGCAGGATCCCTGGCTGGTGATCCTGTATCAGGATGAGCACATCATGGTGGTCAACAAGCCGAGCGGCTTGTTGTCCGTCCCCGGTCGTCTTGAGGAGCATAAAGACAGCGTGATGACGCGCATTCAGCGCGACTTCCCGCAGGCCGAATCGGTGCATCGCCTGGATATGGCCACCAGCGGCGTGATTGTGGTGGCGCTGAATAAAGCCGCCGAGCGTGAACTGAAGCGTCAGTTCCGCGAGCGCGAGCCGAAGAAGCAGTACGTCGCCCGCGTCTGGGGCCATCCGCAGCCGGCGGAAGGCCTCGTGGATTTACCGCTGATTTGCGACTGGCCGAACCGGCCAATGCAGAAGGTGTGCTATGAAACCGGCAAAGCGGCGCAAACCGAATATGAGGTGCTGGAGTACGCAGAGGATAACACCGCCCGCGTGCGCCTGAAGCCGATTACCGGACGGTCGCACCAGCTGCGCGTGCATATGCTGGCGCTGGGGCATCCGATCCTTGGCGACCGCTTCTATGCCACGCCGGAGGCGCTGGCGATGGCCCCGCGCCTGCTGCTGCACGCCGAGACGCTCACCATCACCCATCCTGCCTACGGCAACGCGATGACCTTTCGCGCGCCGATCGACTTTTAACGCTCATACTTCGAGTTGCATGCGGGTTGGCTGCGTGCAACTCGGATTAGTGAGGATACAGAAAACAATCCCGATTAATCGCGGGCGAACCACGCGTCAATCATCTGCTCAACGCGGGCGACGACGAGATCGGTGTCGTGACGACGGCTGCGCGCACAGGCGTGCGCCGGCTCATCGCACAGCAGGCAGCGGCGCTGCGATTCGCCCAGCGACTGGCGTCCCACCAGCCCGTTCTGCGGACAGATTACATCGATATCCCACAGGCGTCCCAGCGGATGACTCTGCTCCAGCGTACTGCACATCGCTTTGATTTCGCTGGCCGGATGCGCTACGCACCACAGCGCTTCTGGCCCGGTCGGCAGCCATAGCACCTGACGATCCAGCGTTTGCCAGCGGTGCTTCCACAGCAGCTGATCGCAGGCCTGGAGGGCAACGCCCATCATATTGCGATAGCGAATGCTGTCCTTCACCGCCCCCGGGGTCACCAGGGTCAGGGAAATAACAGGCTGCTGATAATGGGCCAACCAGTCGGCCTGGCGGGCTGCACGCTGCTCTTTCGCCGCCAGCAATGCGTCGATGCTGACGCCCGCCTGGGCGGGAGTATCCACTGACATTAATTCCTCTCCTACATATGATAAATACGACAGCGCCTGGACTGTCATGATGATGGTTGCGATAGCCGATCGCGCGCTGATTGTAACGCTAAATGCGGAGCATTTAGGATACAGAACGCAGATATTTTCGGCGTTCTGTAGCGGAAAATAGCAGATTTATCGCTGAGCGTAGCGTTATATCACGCCAGATAGTGGCTGAGGAACAGCAACCCCAGCGAGACATTTATCGCCCCGCCGATGCGGGTAGCGATCTGCGCGAACGGCATCAGGCTCATGCGGTTGCCGGCGGTCAGGATCGCCACATCGCCGGTGCCGCCCTGCCCGCTCTGGCAACAGGAAACAATCGCCACATCGATCGGGTGCATCCCTATCTTTTTACCAACCAGGAAACCGGTCGCCACCAGCGCGGAGACGGTACTGACGATCACCAGCAGGTTGGTTAAAGTGAAGGCGTTTACCAGTTCCTGCCACGGAGTGATCGCCACGCCGACGGCAAAGAGGATCGGGTAGGTGACCGCGGTGCGGAAGAATTTATACACCATCTGCGACCCCTCCTGCAGACGCGGAGACACCACGTTAGCCAGCTTTAACAGTACCGCGAGGAACAGCATGCCTACCGGCGCCGGCAGACCAATCAGTTTGTGGCCGAGCATCCCCATCATATACAGCAGTACCGCCAGCAGCGCGCCGGAGGCGAGGGTCCCAACGTCGGTCTTACCGCTCACGCCTTCGCTCTCGCTGAGGCTGCGGGTTTCATGGCTGCGGTTCGGCATCAGTTGCCCTTCGCCGGTCAGATGCGGGAAGCGCTTGCCGAGCTGGTTGAGGCAGCCGGAGATGACGATCGCCGTCAGGCTGCCAAGCATCACCATCGGCAATACCCGGCCCAGGGCCACGCCCTGCTCCATATGCATCAGCGCGGCATAACCCATTGACAGCGGGATCGCCCCCTCTCCCACACCGCCGGCCATAATCGGCAGCACGATAAAGAAGAACACCTGGAACGGCTCCATGCCCAGCAGCGTGCCGACGCCGATGCCCACCAGCATGCCGACCACTTCGCCGCACAGCATCGGGAAGAAGATCTTCAGAAAGCCCTGAATCAGCGTGGTGCGGTTCATACTCATGATGCTGCCGACAATGATGCAGCAGATATAGAGATAGAGAATGTTAGTGGATTTATAGAATTTGGTCGTGGATTCAATAACCACGTCAGGCAGCAGACCATAGTGGACCAGCGCGGAAGGAATAAAGGTGGCGCAGATCGCCGCCGCACCGAGTTTCCCCAGCACCGGGAGGCGTTTACCAAACTCGCCGCAAGCGAAGCCAAAGAAAGCCAGGGTGGCCACCATCACCACGATATCGCTCGGCAGTTTGCCGCCAAGGCAGTCGAGGGCAATCAGTCCTCCGGCCAGCAGAAACAGCGGCAGCGGGACGATCCCCACCTTCCAGTTATCCATGATATGCCACCAGCGCTGCTTGAGCGTGGTTTTCGGCGTATCGATCGGTTCAAGGGTTGCAGAGAATGCATTGTCTGTGGTGCTCATAAATTCAGCCCTGTCGTTATTATTCATTTTCAGCGTAAAGGGACAGCGGCGTCGTTAATGTGAAGCTTCCCAGATTAAAAAAGAAGTTTTAATGGTCACTATGGTTTTTATGGTTTCTATTCGCTGAACTGCCCGGGAGTGATATATCTCTGATTTATGACTGTGGTTTTTATGGTTTTTATTTCCCACCGGCCGCCTATTTCCGCCGCGACCGCTGGCGGCAGCCCGCACCTGCGCCGCTGATCACAACTTTCCCTTAACATTTATGTCACGTGACAGAAAAATGTTAGAGTGCCGGTATGGTTAATACGTCGTCCGGGGCCTATGAAATTATCTTTTCAATATAAGCTGTTTATTTCTCTGGTCGCTTTTTTCTCGGTCCTTTTTATCGCGCTGGGCATTTATTATTATTTTGACGCCAGCCGCCAGCTTTATCAGGAGATGAGCGCCCGGGCCAAAATACAGGCCGAAGAGATAGCCCTGATGCCGAATTTACGTCAACAGGTCAGCCGGCACGACCCACAGGCGATTCAGGCGTTTATGCAGCAAATCGCCGCCCATAGCGACGCCAGCTTTATCGTCATCGGCGACCGTCAGGGAGTTCATCTGTTTCATTCCGTCCATCCGGAGTGGGTCGGCACCCGACTGGTCGGCGGCGACAACCAGGCGGTACTGGAAGGAAAATCCATCACCACCATTCGCAAAGGCGGCCTCGGGGTCTCGCTGCGCAGCAAAACGCCCATCGTTGATGACGCAGGGCGAGTGATCGGTATTGTCTCCGTCGGCTACCTCACCAGCTATCTCGACAGCATTACTCTGACTAAAGTGATCAATATTTTTATCGCCGCCGTCCTGCTGCTCATCGCCCTGTTTATCTTCTCCTGGTACTTTACCCGCAGCATCAAGAAGCAGATTTTTTCGCTCGAGCCGCGGGAAATTGGCCTGCTGGTTCGCCAGCAAAAGGCGATGATGGAGTCGATCTTTGAGGGGGTGATCGTCATCGATCGCCAGCGGCGTATTGAGGTGATAAACCATGCCGCCCGCAGCCTGCTGGGGCTCAGCCAGCCCGCCCGCCAGCTGCGCGGTCAGTCGATCGACAGCGTCATTTCGCCGCAGCCCTTTTTCGCCAGCGGCGACATGCTCGAACGCGATACCCACGATGAGCTGTGCCGCTTCAACCAGTTGACCGTGCTCGCCAGTCGGGTGCGCATTATGCTGGAGAATACCCTGCAGGGCTGGGTGATCACATTCCGTGACCGCAATGAAATCAATGCCCTCACCGCCCAGCTGAGCCAGGTGAAGCGCTATGTCGACAATCTGCGCATCATGCGCCACGAGCAGCTCAACCGGATGACTACCCTCTCCGGCCTGCTGCATATGGGCCATTATGACGAAGCGATCCGCTATATTGAGGCCCAGTCGGAACATGCTCAGGAGCTACTGGATTTTATCTCCTCGCACTTCCACTCGCCGACGCTATGCGGTCTGCTGCTCGGCAAAGCCACCCGCGCCCGCGAAAAAGGCGTGGCGCTGAGCTTCGACCCGGCCTGCCGTATCGACCGCCCCCTGCCGTCGCTAATGGAATCCGAGCTGATCTCCATCATCGGCAACCTGCTGGATAACGCCATCGAAGCCACGCAGCGTGCCGAGCTGCCGCATGAGCCGGTTGAAGTCCTGATCCAGCTCAACGCCCGGGAGTTGATTATCGAAGTGGCCGACCGCGGCGTCGGCATCCGCCCCGATATCCGCGAGCGCATTTTTGAACGCGGCGTCACCACCAAAACCCGTGGCGATCACGGCATTGGTCTGTATCTTATTGAACATTATGTCACTCAGGCGGGCGGCACCATCGAAGTCGCCGATAACGCGCCGCGGGGAACGATCTTCACCCTATTTATCCCGGCCGACGCGCACGCCTGTCCGCAACCGGAGGCCCATGATGCATCATGACCTGGTCGATGTGCTAATTATTGAAGATGAGAGCGAACTGGCGCGCCTGCACGCCGAGCTTGTGCAAAAACACCCGCGACTGCGGCTGGCAGGCATGGCGGCCTCCCTCGCCCAGGCGCGGCAGCTGCTTCACGCCACGCCGCCGCAGCTGGTGCTGCTGGATAACTATTTACCGGACGGCAAAGGCGTCACGCTGATGACCGACCCGGCGCTGGCGACCAGCCAATGCTCGGTGATCTTTATCACCGCCGCCAGCGATATGGAAACCTGCAGCCAGGCCATCCGCAACGGCGCCTTCGACTATATCCTTAAGCCGGTATCATGGAAGCGGCTGAGCCAGTCGCTGGAGCGCTTTATCCAGTTCTACGATCAGCAACGGGAGTGGAAAATCGTCGATCAGCAAAACGTCGATTCCCTCTATCAACTGCAGGCGAAGAACTATCGCGTGGATAGCGGCAGCAAGGGGATTGAAGAGAAAACGCTGGCGCTGGTGCAGGGACTGTTTAGCGACCGGGAAGCGCACTGTTTTTCCGTTGATGAAGTGGTCAGCGCCGCCGGGCTTAGCAAAACCACCGCCCGTCGCTATCTGGAGCACGGCGTTGAGACCGGTTTTCTGGAAGTGGAGATGCTGTACGGAAAAATTGGCCATCCGCGGCGGCTGTATCGCCGCGCTAAGGTCAAAAGTTAAAACCCCTCGCCGGACGGGAGGGGCTGGAAACGTCAGAAGCCGCGCTGCTCTTTGATCAGCTCCCAGGCCTTCTGGATCTCCTGGGCCTTCTGTTTGGCCATCTCCATCATCTCCGGCGGCAGACCTTTCGCTACCAGCTTGTCCGGATGATGTTCGTTCATCAGCTTGCGATAGGCGCGCTTCACCGTCGCCGCGTCGTCGGTCGGTTTTACTCCCAGCACATTGCAGGCATCTTCGAGGGTCGGCCCACGCTGCGCCTGCTGCCAGCCGGCGTTACCGCCATGCTGGCCATAAGAGCGCTGCTGCGAACCGCCGCCAAACTGGGCGCCGCCCTGCATCATCCGCAGGAATTGATCGAACTGGGCGCGGGAGATGCCGAGCTCGTCGGCAATGATGAACAGCACTTCCCGTTCGTTAGGATGCAGTTCGCCATCAGCGAACGCCGCCTGCAGCTGAATTTCCAGAAACATCCGAATCAGATCGAAACGGCCAAAGCAGACGCTACGCAGTTGACGCATTTTCTCGCGCAGGGGATAGTTGTCGGCCTTACCGTCGCGAAACGCCTGCTGCGCCGCGGTGCGCGAGGCGCCATGCAGGTTCATGCGATCCATTAGCACATTGGCGACATGAATATCCGCTTCGGTAACGCGGCCCTTGGATTTGGTCAGGTGCCCCATCACTTCGAAGGTGGTGGAAAAGAAGAGCGACTGACGCTCCTGCTGATTGGCGAAGAGATTTAACCGGCGGCTGCGCGCCCGGTCAAACATATGGCCGACCAGAAAGCCAAGCACCACGCCCCAGAACCCACCACCCATCAGCAAAGCCACTGCCACGCCAATCACTTTACCCAAATACTGCATAGACTCCCCAACTGTTTATCGCCGTTAAGCTCGAATATGACCGCACGTTACCCGGCACTCGCGCCTCGGTCAATTGTGGGACATAGCCTATAATTTGCTTTATCATACTCGTCATTCAACAGGGTGCCTAACGCTCGGGCTCGAAACGGGCAGGATTAACACTAGCGTGATAATGTTGAGTAAGTTAGGCTCTGACCGTTTGCAAGCCGCTGTCACAAGATGATGGAACAATAAATACAACGTATGAAAAAACGTATTCCCAGCCTCCTGGCTACGATGATTGCCAGCGCCTTGTATAGCCAACAAGGCCTCGCTGCCGATCTCGCAACGCAATGTATGCTTGGCGTGCCAAGCTATGATCGTCCGCTCGTGGAAGGTCGTCCTGGCGATCTGCCGGTGACGATTAACGCCGATCATGCGAAGGGCAACTACCCGGACAACGCCGTCTTTACCGGCAACGTCGATATTAACCAGGGGAATAGTCGCCTCCGCGCCGACGAAGTTCAGCTGCACCAGCAGCAGGCCGCGGGCCAGGCGCAGCCGGTGCGCACGGTGGACGCGCTGGGCAACGTGCATTACGACGATAACCAGGTGATCCTCAAAGGGCCAAAAGCCTGGTCGAATCTGAATACCAAAGATACCAACGTCTGGCAGGGCGATTATCAAATGGTCGGACGCCAGGGACGCGGCACCGCCGACCTGATGAAACAGCGCGGTGAAAACCGCTATACCATTCTCGAAAACGGCAGCTTTACCTCCTGTCTGCCGGGCTCCGACACCTGGAGCGTCGTCGGCAGCGAAGTTATCCACGATCGCGAAGAACAGGTTGCCGAGATCTGGAACGCCCGCTTCAAGCTTGGCTCTGTGCCGATTTTCTATAGCCCCTACCTGCAGCTGCCGGTGGGCGATAAGCGTCGTTCAGGCTTCCTGATCCCGAACGCGAAATACAGCACCAAAAACGGCGTGGAATTCTCCCTGCCGTACTACTGGAACATCGCGCCAAACTTCGATGCCACTATTACTCCGCACTATATGAACAAACGCGGCGGCGTGATGTGGGAAAACGAGTTCCGCTATCTGACCCAGCTCGGCAGCGGCTTAACTGAATTCGACTACCTGCCGTCGGATAAAGTCTACGAAGACGACCACTCGAGCGACAGCAACAGCCGCCGCTGGCTGTTCTACTGGAACCACTCAGGGGTTATCGATCAGGTATGGCGTCTGAACGCTGACTACACCAAGGTCAGCGATCCTGACTACTTCAACGACTTCAGCTCGAAATATGGTTCCAGTACCGACGGCTATGCGACGCAGAAATTCAGCGCCGGTTACGTCAACCAGAACTTTGACGCCACGGTATCGACCAAACAGTTCCAGGTCTTTGACCGCGAATCGAGCAACTCCTATTCGGCTGAGCCGCAGCTCGACGTCAACTACTACCAGAATGATGTCGGTCCGTTCGATACCCATCTCTATGGACAGGTTGCCCATTTTGTTAACTCGAATAACAACATGCCGGAAGCGACCCGCGTTCACTTCGAACCGACGATCAACCTGCCGCTGTCCAACGATTGGGGCAGTCTGAATACCGAAGCCAAGCTGCTGGCGACTCACTACCAGCAGAGCAACCTCGATAAGTACAATGCCGCCAACGGCACTGACTATAAAGAGTCCGTCAGCCGCGTAATGCCGCAGTTTAAAGTCGACGGCAAAATGGTCTTTGAACGCGACCTGCAGGAGGGATTCACCCAAACGCTGGAACCGCGCGTGCAGTATCTGTACGTGCCGTACCGCGATCAGAGTGAAATCGGCAACTACGACTCCACGCTGTTGCAGTCGGATTACACCGGTCTGTTCCGCGACCGTACCTATAGCGGTCTGGACCGCATCGCGTCGGCTAATCAGGTCACCACCGGCCTCACCTCGCGCGTGTACGATGCCGCCGCGGTGGAACGTTTTAATATTTCCGTCGGTCAAATCTACTATTTCACCGAGTCACGCACCGGTGATGACAACATCAACTGGGAGAACAACGATACCACGGGTTCACTGGTCTGGGCCGGCGATACCTACTGGCGCATTGCCGATGAATGGGGTCTGCGCGGGGGGATCCAGTACGATACGCGTCTGGATAACGTTGCCACTGGTAACGGCACCATTGAATACCGTCGCGATGAGAACCGCTTAGTCCAGCTTAACTATCGTTACGCCAGCCCGGAATATATTCAGGCCACGCTGCCGTCATATTCCACCGCGGCACAATATAAACAGGGTATTTCGCAGGTGGGGATGACCGCCAGTTGGCCGATTGTCGATCGCTGGTCCGTGGTCGGGGCCTACTACTACGATACTAATACCCGGAAAGCAGCAAACCAGATGTTGGGTGTGCAGTATAACTCCTGCTGCTACGCCATCCGTCTTGGCTACGAACGTAAAGTCAACGGCTGGAACAGCAACGACAACGGCGGCGAGAGCAAATACGATAACACCTTCGGAATCAATATCGAATTGCGCGGTCTGAGCTCTAACTACGGCCTCGGCACCCAGCAGATGCTGCGCTCGAACATTTTACCGTACCAGAGCTCCCTGTGATGCGGCTGGTTTACAACATCATCCGCATTTGCGGTTAATCGAAATGGAAAAAGTATGAAGAACTGGAAAACGCTGCTTCTCGGTATCGCCATGATCGCGAATACCAGTTTCGCTGCCCCCCAGGTGGTCGATAAAGTAGCGGCCGTCGTCAATAATGGCGTCGTGCTGGAAAGCGACGTCGATGGTTTGATGCAATCGGTTAAGCTCAATGCTGGTCAGGCTGGCCAACAGCTGCCGGATGACGCCACCCTGCGCCATCAAATCCTCGAAAGACTGATCATGGACCAGATCGTGTTACAGATGGGGCAGAAGATGGGCGTGAAGATCTCTGACGACCAGCTCGATCAGGCTATCGCCAACATCGCCAAACAAAATAATATGACCTTGGATCAGATGCGCAGCCGTCTGGCCTATGAAGGCATCAACTACAACACCTACCGTAACCAGATCCGTAAAGAGATGCTGATTTCGGAAGTGCGTAACAATGAAGTCCGTCGTCGCATCACCGTGCTGCCGCAGGAAGTGGAAGCGCTGGCGAAACAGATCGGCGACCAGAACGACGCCAGCACCGAGCTCAACCTGAGCCACATCCTGATCCCGCTGCCGGAGAACCCGACCTCTGATGAAGTCGCCGCGGCCCAGGAGCAAGCAAACTCCATCGTTGAGCAGGCGCGCAACGGCGCCAACTTCGGCAAACTGGCGATCACCTACTCCGCTGACCAACAGGCGCTGAAGGGTGGCCAGATGGGCTGGGGCCGTATCCAGGAGCTCCCGGGCATTTTCGCTCAGGCGTTAAGCACGGCGAAGAAAGGGGATATCGTCGGTCCGATTCGTTCCGGCGTTGGTTTCCACATTCTGAAAGTCAACGACCTGCGCGGTGGTACCCAGAATATCTCCGTTACCGAGGTTCACGCCCGTCATATTCTGCTGAAACCGTCGCCGATCATGAACGACGCCCAGGCTCAGGCTAAGCTGGAACAGATCGCAGCCGAGATTAAGAGCGGGAAAATCACGTTTGCTCAAGCGGCGAAAACCTATTCGGAAGATCCGGGCTCGGCAAACCAGGGCGGTGATTTAGGCTGGGCCACGCCGGACATCTTTGACCCGGCGTTCCGCGATGCGCTGATGCGTCTGAACAAAGGGCAGACCAGCGGACCGGTGCACTCTTCCTTTGGCTGGCATCTGATCGAACTGCTGGATAGCCGTCAGGTCGACAGAACCGACGCCGCGCAGAAAGATCGTGCTTACCGCATGCTGATGAACCGCAAATTCTCTGAAGAAGCGGCAACCTGGATGCAGGAACAGCGCGCCAGTGCGTATGTTAAAATTCTGAGCAACTAATATCGATGCCTGAAACCCGTAAAGTTGTTATCACTCCCGGCGAACCCGCCGGGATTGGCCCTGACCTGGTCGTGCAGCTTGCCCAGCGCGACTGGCCAGTTGAGCTGGTGATTTGCGCCGATGGCGCCCTGTTAACTGACCGAGCCAAGCGGCTCGGTCTTCCTTTATCTCTCCTCCCTTACGATCCCGCGCAACCTCCTGTTCCTCAGCGCACCGGTACCCTGACGCTGCTGAACGTGCCGCTAAACGTCCCGGCGGAGCCCGGCGTGCTGAATGTGCAAAACGGCGCCTACGTAGTGGAGACGCTGGCGCGCGCCTGCGACGGTTGCCTTAGCGGCGAGTTTGCGGCGTTAGTGACCGGCCCGGTGCATAAAGGCAACATCAACGACGCCGGTATCGCCTTTACCGGTCATACCGAGTTCTTTGAAGAGCGCGCGAAGGCCAGCAAAGTGGTGATGATGTTGGCGACCGAGGAGCTGCGGGTGGCGCTGGTCACCACCCATCTGCCGTTGAAAGCCATCAGCGAAGCGATTACCCCCGAGCTACTGCGCGAGATCATCACCATTCTCGATCACGACCTGCGCACGAAATTTGGCATTGCCCAGCCGCATGTGCTGGTTTGCGGGCTTAACCCGCACGCTGGCGAAGGCGGCCATATGGGAACAGAAGAGATAGACACCATCATTCCGGTGCTGGAAGAGATGCGCGCAAAGGGGATGAACCTCAGCGGTCCGCTGCCGGCAGACACCCTCTTTCAGCCGAAATATCTTGATCATGCCGATGCGGTACTCGCGATGTACCACGATCAGGGCCTGCCCGTGCTAAAATACCAGGGCTTTGGCCGCGGCGTGAACATTACGCTCGGTTTACCTTTTATTCGTACCTCCGTCGACCACGGCACCGCACTGGAATTAGCGGGTCAGGGAAAAGCGGACGTCGGCAGTTTTATCACGGCGCTTAATCTCGCCATCAAAATGATTGTTAATACCCAATGAATAATCGAGTCCATCAGGGCCATTTAGCCCGTAAACGCTTCGGGCAGAACTTCCTCAACGATCAGTTTGTGATCGACAGCATCGTCTCGGCGATTAACCCGCAGAAAGGCCAGGCGATGGTTGAAATCGGCCCCGGCCTGGCGGCCCTGACCGAGCCGGTCGGCGAACGCCTTGACCAGCTGACCGTCATCGAACTGGACCGCGATCTGGCGGCTCGCCTACAGACGCATCCGTTCCTCGGTCCAAAGCTGACCATCTATCAGCAGGATGCGATGACCATGAACTTTGGCGAACTGGCGGAGAAAATGGGCCAGCCGCTGCGCGTCTTCGGCAACCTGCCGTACAATATCTCGACCCCGCTGATGTTCCATCTGTTCAGCTATACTGATGCCATTGCCGATATGCACTTTATGCTGCAGAAGGAAGTAGTGAATCGTCTGGTTGCCGGACCGAACAGTAAGGCGTATGGTCGGTTAAGCGTGATGGCGCAATATTATTGCCAGGTGATCCCGGTACTCGAAGTGCCGCCGAGCGCGTTTACCCCGCCGCCTAAGGTCGACTCCGCGGTGGTACGCCTGGTGCCGCACAGCACCATGCCGTATCCGGTCAAAGAGATCCGGGTGCTGAGCCGCATCACCACCGAAGCGTTCAACCAGCGCCGCAAGACTATCCGCAACAGTCTCGGCAATCTGTTCAGCGTGGAAGTGCTGACCGAGCTGGGCATCGACCCGGCCATGCGCGCCGAAAATATTTCCGTGGCGCAGTACTGCCTGATGGCCAACTGGCTGTCTGACAATCTGCCAACGAAGGAGAGCTAACCATGATTCATTCGCCCCGGGTGTGTGTCCAGGTACAGAGCGTCTATATCGAATCGCAGTCTTCCCCGGAAGAAGAGCGCTACGTCTTCGCTTACACCGTCACCATTCGCAACCTGGGGCGGAGTCAGGTTCAGCTGCTTGGCCGCTACTGGCTCATCACTAACGGCCACGGTCGTGAGACTGAAGTTCAGGGTGAAGGGGTGGTCGGCGAGCAACCGCATATTCCCGCCGGCGGTGAATATCAATATACCAGCGGCGCAGTGATTGAAACGCCGCTGGGAACCATGCAGGGTCATTATGAGATGATCGATATCGACGGCGCGCCGTTCCGTATTGAGATCCCTGTTTTCCGTCTCGCAGTTCCAACGCTCATTCATTAAAACAATGTCAACATACCTTATTGGCGACGTTCACGGTTGCTACGATGAACTGATCGCATTATTAGCGCAGGTTGAATTCGATCCGCGGAGAGATACGCTGTGGCTGACCGGCGATCTGGTGGCCCGAGGCCCGGGATCGCTGGAGGTCCTGCGCTATGTCAAATCTCTGGGCGACAGCGTACGACTGGTGCTGGGCAACCATGACTTACACCTGCTGGCGGTCTTTGCCGGTATCAGCCGCAACAAGCCAAAGGATCGTCTGAAATCACTGCTGGAAGCGCCGGATGCCGATGAGCTGCTCAACTGGCTGCGTCGCCAGCCGCTGCTGCAGGTGGATGAAGAGAAAAAGCTGGTGATGGCCCATGCCGGCATTACGCCGCAGTGGGATCTGGAGACCGCCCAGCAGTGCGCGCGCGATGTTGAAGCAGTGCTCTCCAGCGACTCCTATCCTTTCTTCCTCGATGCCATGTACGGCGACATGCCGAACCACTGGAGCAACGAGCTGAGCGGCCTGGCGCGCCTGCGCTTTATCTCTAACGCCTTTACCCGCATGCGCTACTGTTTCCCGAACGGCCAGCTGGATATGTATTCGAAGGAAGCGCCCGAGGACGCCCCGGCGCCGCTGAAGCCGTGGTTTGCCATTCCCGGCCCGGTCAGCAATGCCTACAGCATTGCCTTTGGCCACTGGGCTTCGCTGGAGGGACGCGGCACGCCGGAGGGGATTTACGCCCTGGATACCGGCTGCTGCTGGGGCGGGGAACTCACCTGCCTGCGCTGGGAAGATAAGCAGTACTTCACCCAGCCGTCAAACCGGCAGAAAAGCCTCGACGAAGGCGAAGCCGTCGCGTCCTGACTCTTCCCGGATAGCGGCGCGTTGCGCCTTATCCGGGCTACCTGCGGCGTCGTTTTGTCGGGTGGCGGCTTACGCCTTACCCGACCTACGTTTATGTGCTGTTTGTCGCTCCGGGGAGTGCTTCAGAAAGAAGACGAAGCCCGCGACGGGAAACATGACGCAGTCCCGTAGGCTCGCGCAAGCGCAGCGCCGACGGGCAAGAACTACGGGCGCGGAGCCACTTTTGTGTCGGGTGACGGCTAACGCCTTACCCGACCTACGTTTATGTGCTATTTGTCGCTCCAGGGAGCGCTTCAGAAAGAAGACGAAGCCCGCGACGGGAAACATGACAAGATACTGAGTGCGCCATCGTCGCGCAATTCATGCAAAAGAAAACCCCGGTCACGCCAGACGCGACCGGGGTTTTTTTATCGCTATCCTGCCCGCTTAACGGCGTTCGAGGATCTCAAAGCAGTAGCTATGGGAGTTCTGCGCGTCGGCGTCATGAAACTCGCTGAACACCGACTCCCATTCGTCCGGATCGTAATCCGGGAAATGGGTATCGCCTTCCACTTCCGCATCAATATGGGTCAAGTAGAGCTTCTGCGCTTTCGGCAGGAACTGCTCATACACCCGGCCGCCGCCGATCACCATAATCTCTTCCACATCGCCGCAGGCGGCAATTGCTTCTTCTACGGAGGAGACCCACTGCACGCGATCGTCGCTGCCGGGTTTGCTGCTGATCACGATATTTTTACGCCCCGGCAATGGGCGCCCAATGGATTCCCAGGTCAGACGCCCCATCACCACCGGCTTATTTAACGTGTTGCGTTTGAACCAGGCGAGATCGGCAGGCAGGTTCCATGGCATGGCGTTTTCCATACCAATGACGCGATCTACCGCTAACGCCGCAATCAGACTGATCATTCATTCATTCCCGAGTGCAAAAAATTGTCGCCACTATACGGAAAGCGTACAACTTCGTCGACTGGCCGGAGGGTAAAGAATAAGAAAATTTTCTGATTTGCTGGCAAGCCCACGTTCACACCGTGGGCCGCCAGAAGAGGATCCAAACGAAAACAAAATGTTACTGGTCAGCCTCAGGCTGAGGGCTTATTTTCCGGCTCATCGGCGATATCCCCGGTGTGCCTGCCCTCTTCCGTACCCTGCCAGCCATGACGCTGCACCAGCGACAGATGATGACGATCTTCGTTGATGATGCCGGTCAGCATATCGCTGGTCCGCTTGAAGACCGCCACCCGCGACGCGGCATCGTTTTCCGCCATCGCCACCATCTCTTCGACCATCTGCAGGTTGAATCGTCGAAACAGATCGGCCCGCTCGCGCGCTTCATAGGCGCCGAGCCCCAGCGCCTCCAGCGTCATTCGGCCGGACTTCAGCGCCGCCTCGAAGGTTTCACGCTCCGGGGCCTCGACGCCAGCCTGGCGCAGCTGAATGTAATGATCGACATCGCGGGCGCGGGAGATGATCTGCAGATGCGGAAAATGCTCTTTTACCCTCGCCACCAGCTCCAGGCTGACGTGCGGATCGTCAATGGCATTGATCAGCACTTCCGCCTTTTCGGCCCCGGCCGACTCCAGCAGATCGACCCGGGTGGCATCGCCGTAGAAAACCTTCATATCAAATTTGCGCAGGGTATCGACATGGTCCGGGTCATGATCGAGGATCACCATCTTCACCCCGCTCGAGAGCAGCAATCGCCCGGCAATCTGCCCGAAGCGGCCAAAGCCGGCGACAATCACCCGCGGCTGCTCTTCATCAATCTCGTCAGCATCACGCGCCTGGCCGCTGGACGATTTCTCCAGACGGGTCAGCAGCACCAGCAGAATGGGGGTTGCCGCCATCGACAGGGCCACCGCCAGGGTCAACGCTTTTGCCCATTCGCCGTCCAGTACATCCGCCATCCGCGCGGCGCCAAACACCACAAACGCGAACTCACTCCCCTGCCCCAGCAGCACCGCAAACCAGCGGCGCTGGGCGCGCGGTACGCCAAGCGGCCTGGCGATAAGCCACAGCATCAGCATTTTTATCGCCAGGAAACCGACCAGCAAAATCACAATACGCAGCGGATGGGTGACCAGGGTGCCGAAATCAATCGACATGCCGACGCCGATAAAGAACAGCCCCAACAGCAGTCCTTTAAACGGCTCAATATCACTCTCCAGCGCATGACGATATTCGGAACTGGCCAGCAGCACCCCGGCGAGAAACGCCCCCATCGCCATCGACAGCCCCACCTCTTCCAGCAATAAGCCAAAGCCGAAGACCAGGAACAGGGCCACGGCGCTGAACACTTCGCGCAGGCCGGAACGGGCGACAAAGCGCAGCAGCGGCCGGGTCAGATAGCGCCCAAGGACCACCACCAGCGCCAGCGCTGCGGCCACTTTCAGCGCGGAGAGGGCAAAAGCCATCAGCGAAGTGGCGCCGCCGCTGGCCGCCAGCAGCGGGATCATCGCCACCAGCGGGATCGCGGCGATATCCTGGAACAGCAGCACCGCAAAGGCGCTGCGCCCCATCTGCGACACCGTCAGATTGCGCTCATTCATCGCCTGCATAGCGATCGCGGTTGAGGAAAGCGCCAGAGTCATACCAATCAGCTCGGCCACCTGCCAGCGCAGGCCCAGCAGCATGCAGAACAGGCCGATCAACACCCCGCAGGCCACCATCTGTAGTGCGCCGCCGCCAAACACCGAGGCGCGCAGCTTCCATAAGCGCTGCGGATCGAGCTCCAGACCAATGACGAACAACATCAGCACCACGCCAATCTCGGCAAAGTGCAGAATCGCCTCGGCATCGGTCACCAGCCGCAGCGCCCACGGGCCGATAATACAGCCGGCGATGAGATAGCCCAGCACTGACCCCAGCCCCAGACGGACGGCGATGGGCACAATCAGCGCCGCGGCGCCGAGGTAAATCAACGCCTGTATCAGCGTATGGCTATCCATTCTGGTGTGCCTCCTGCCAGTCGATTAAGCGTTGACGATA
Organism: Klebsiella sp. KPN54798; assembly: GCF_021184225.1. Classification (NCBI taxonomy): domain Bacteria; kingdom Pseudomonadati; phylum Pseudomonadota; class Gammaproteobacteria; order Enterobacterales; family Enterobacteriaceae; genus Klebsiella; species Klebsiella sp. KPN54798. The sequence continues at coordinate 4,549,371 of NZ_CP089234.1, forward strand.
GCGGCGGGCCTGCGCCTGCAGCGTTTCATCATCGCAGATAAAGGTGCAGTGCATAGCGAACGGCGGCAGCCATTTCATTCCGCAGTAAAGCGCGGTTGCCTGCAACGGCTGCGCCAGCACCGGAAAACCGGGGAATGAGCCGATGTCGAAGTGGCTTTCACCGCCGCCGGTGGTCACCGCCCACATCAGCGATTTACCGCGCAGGGCAATACCGTTGTGACCATAGGCCCAGCCGTGCGACAGCACCTTGTCCATCCACAGCTTGAGCAGCGGCGGTACGCTATACCACTGCATAGGATGCTGCCAGATAACCAGATCGGCACGGGCCAGCGCCGCCTGCTCGGCGGCGACATCGATATTAAAGTCGGGATAGAGTTGATAGAGGGAGCGTATCTCTACGCCTTCAAGCGTCCCTGCCTGTTCAAGCATTCGCTTATTCGCATGAGAATGCTGCGGATAAGGATGCGCATAAATTATCAGAATCATTGATTGGCCTGCGTTTGCTCTTGTCGTAATCAGCAAGAGTGTAGACAGTTAAGCGAACCGCTTACAATGATAACTGTGATTTATGTCGCGAGGGCTTACGCAACGCGCGCCCTGAGGGTTAACGTCAGGCCTTAGTTATCCAGCTCGTCCATGGACTTCACCTGGTCGCGGTTAATCTGCTCCACGCGGCCGGTTTCGGCATTTTTGTATGAGACAAGGCCGGTGTCATCATCCACCTGCGGTTTGCCGCTGGTGACAATGGTCTTGCCGTCGGTGGTTTTGATCGACTGATTCGATGAGCAGCCGGCCACGAACATGATTGCCGTCGCTGCCAGTGCGGATGCCACCAGAATATTGTTCCGCATTGTATCCTCCTGTCTTTTCATCAATAGGTATCGTTATGGTGCTAACTATAGTTAGCCTGACCCGACAGGGGGTTAAAAGCAGAACTCTCTGAAGATGGCTGCGGCCAAAAAAAATAGGCTGACGATGTCGTCAGCCCAGGATTGTTGCTATCCGGCCTGGCCGGGAAGCTTATTTAGTGATTTGCGCGTGCATTTCCTGCACCGAAATCACCTTCTCGGTGGCGTCAGCGTTCAGCGCCATCGCGGTGGCAAAGCCGCCGTTCAGGGTGGTGTCGTAATGCACTTTGTACTGCAGCGCGCTGCGGCGAATCAGCTTGGAGTCTTCAATCGCCTGGCGACCTGCGGTGGTGTTGATGATGTAGGTATATTCGCCATTCTTGATGCGGTCCTGAATGTGCGGACGACCTTCATGCACCTTGTTCACCAGACGCGGGTTAATGCCCGCTTCACCCAGCACAATCGCCGTACCGTGAGTCGCATCCAGCTCGAAGCCAAACTTCAGCAGCTTCGCCGCCAGGTCAACCACGCGCTCTTTATCGCCTTCGCGGACGGAGAGCAGCGCGCGACCCTGTTTCTTCATGGTCGAGTTGCTGCCCAGCTGCGCTTTGGCGAACGCTTCAGCAAAGGTGCGGCCGACGCCCATCACTTCCCCGGTGGAGCGCATTTCTGGCCCTAACAGCGGGTCAACGCCCGGGAATTTATTGAACGGCAGGACCACCTCTTTCACCGAGTAGTAAGGCGGGATGATCTCTTTGGTCACGCCCTGCTGCGCCAGTGTCTTACCGGCCATCACGCGCGCCGCCACTTTCGCCAGCGGTACGCCGGTGGCTTTGGAGACGAACGGTACGGTACGCGCCGCACGCGGGTTGACCTCAATCAGATAAACTTCGTTATCTTTCACCGCGAACTGAACGTTCATCAGGCCACGAACCTGCAACTCGAAGGCCAGCTTCTGCACCTGCTCGCGCATCACATCCTGAATCTCTTTGCTCAGGGTGTAGGCTGGCAGGGAACAGGCGGAGTCGCCGGAGTGGACGCCTGCCTGCTCGATATGCTCCATGATGCCGCCAATCAGCACCATTTCGCCATCGCAGATGGCATCGACATCCACTTCAATCGCATCGTCGAGGAAGCGATCCAGCAGCACCGGCGCGTCGTTGGAGACGCTGACCGCGGTCTGGAAGTAGCGGCGCAGATCCTGCTCGTCATAGACGATCTCCATCGCCCGGCCGCCGAGCACATAAGACGGACGCACTACCAGCGGGTAGCCAATCTCTTTCGCTTTCTCTACCGCCTGCTCAATGGCGGTGACGGTGGCGTTCGCCGGCTGCTTCAGCTTCAGACGGTCAACCGCGTGCTGGAAGCGCTCACGGTCTTCCGCCCGGTCGATAGCGTCCGGACTGGTACCGATAACCGGCACGCCGGCAGCTTCCAGGGCACGAGCCAGCTTCAGCGGGGTCTGGCCGCCGTACTGAACGATAACGCCTTTTGGCTTCTCGATGCGCACGATTTCCAGCACGTCTTCCAGGGTCACCGGCTCAAAATACAGACGGTCGGAGGTGTCGTAGTCGGTAGAGACGGTTTCCGGGTTACAGTTGACCATGATGGTCTCGTAACCGTCCTCGCGCAGCGCCAGCGAGGCGTGTACGCAGCAGTAGTCGAATTCGATACCCTGACCGATACGGTTCGGGCCGCCGCCGAGGACCATGATTTTATCGCGGTCAACGGACGGGTTGGACTCACACTCTTCTTCATAAGTGGAGTACATGTAGGCGGTATCGGTAGCAAATTCCGCAGCGCAGGTGTCCACGCGCTTGTAGACCGGGTGCAGGTCATACTGGTCGCGCAGCTTGCGGATTTCCGCTTCCCGCACGCCCGCCAGCTTCGCCAGACGCGCATCGGCAAAGCCTTTACGCTTCAGGGTGCGCAGGAAGTCAGCGTCGAGGCCGTTGATGCCCACTTCCGCCACTTTCTCTTCCAGACGGACCAGCTCTTCAATCTGTACCAGGAACCAGCGGTCGATGTTGGTCAGGTTGAAGACGCCGTCAACCGAGAGGCCCGCGCGGAACGCGTCAGCGATATACCAGATACGCTCAGCGCCGGCATCTTTCAGCTCGCGGCGGATTTTGGTCAGCGCTTCCGGGTCGTCGAGGCTCACTTTCGGGTCGAAGCCGGTAGCGCCCACTTCCAGACCGCGCAGCGCTTTCTGCAAGGATTCCTGCTGGGTACGGCCAATCGCCATCACTTCGCCGACAGACTTCATCTGGGTGGTCAGACGGTCGTTGGCGCCGGCGAATTTTTCGAAGTTAAAGCGTGGGATTTTAGTGACCACGTAGTCAATGGACGGTTCAAAGGAAGCCGGGGTGCGGCCGCCGGTGATGTCGTTCATCAGCTCGTCAAGGGTATAACCTACCGCCAGCTTGGCTGCCACTTTAGCAATCGGGAAGCCGGTGGCCTTAGAGGCCAGCGCCGAGGAGCGGGAGACGCGCGGGTTCATTTCGATAACGATCAGGCGACCGTTTTTCGGGTTGACCGCGAACTGCACGTTAGAGCCGCCGGTTTCGACGCCGATTTCACGCAGCACCGCCATCGAGGCGTTACGCATGATCTGGTACTCTTTGTCGGTCAGGGTCTGCGCCGGGGCAACGGTGATGGAGTCACCGGTGTGGATCCCCATGGCGTCGAAGTTTTCGATGGAGCAGACGATGATGCAGTTATCGTTCTTATCGCGCACCACTTCCATCTCGTACTCTTTCCAGCCGATCAGCGATTCATCGATCAGCAGTTCGTTGGTCGGAGAGAGATCCAGGCCGCGTTCGCAAATTTCTTCGAACTCTTCGCGGTTATAGGCGATACCGCCGCCGGTGCCGCCCATGGTGAAAGACGGACGGATGATGCACGGGAAACCAACGTCGGCGGCAACCGCCAGCGCCTCTTCCATCGTGTGGGCGATACCAGAGCGCGCGGTGTCGAGGCCGATTTTTTTCATTGCGATATCGAAACGGCGACGGTCTTCGGCTTTATCAATCGCATCGGCGGTGGCACCAATCATGGTCACGCCGAATTCAGCCAGGACCCCCTGACGCTCCAGCTCGAGCGCGCAGTTCAGCGCCGTCTGGCCGCCCATGGTCGGCAGCACCGCATCCGGGCGCTCTTTTTCGATGATTTTACGCACCACTTCCCAGTGAATCGGCTCGATGTAGGTGGCATCGGCCATTTCCGGGTCGGTCATGATGGTCGCCGGGTTAGAGTTCACCAGGATAACGCGGTAGCCCTCTTCGCGCAGCGCTTTACAGGCCTGGGCGCCGGAGTAGTCAAACTCACACGCCTGACCGATAACAATCGGGCCCGCGCCCAGAATCAGGATACTTTTTATGTCTGTACGTTTTGGCATTGCTCTTTTACTCCTGATTATTTCGCGGACTGACGGTAGAGCTCAATTAACTCGATAAAGTGGTCGAACAGCGGCGCGGCATCGTGCGGCCCCGGGCTCGCTTCAGGGTGCCCCTGGAAGCTGAACGCCGGTTTGTCGGTACGATGGATCCCCTGCAGGGTGCCGTCGAACAGCGACTTATGGGTCACGCGCAGGTTGGCCGGCAGCGTCGCCTCATCTACGGCGAAACCGTGGTTCTGGGCAGTGATCATCACCACGTTGTTATCAATATCTTTCACCGGGTGGTTGCCGCCGTGGTGGCCGAACTTCATCTTAATGGTCTTGGCACCGCTCGCCAGCGCCAGTAGCTGATGGCCAAGGCAGATGCCGAATACCGGAATATCGGTCTCAAGGAATTTTTCAATCGCCTCGATAGCGTAATCGCACGGCGCCGGGTCGCCAGGGCCGTTGGAGAGGAAGATACCGTCCGGATTGAGCGCCAGCACGTCCGCGGCGGAGGTCTTCGCCGGCACCACCGTCAGGCGGCAGCCGCGGTCAACCAGCATGCGCAGGATGTTGCGTTTCGCGCCGAAGTCATATGCCACAACGTGGAACGGCAGCTCGCTTTCCGCTTTCGCTTCCGGCAGGTCGCCCGCCAGGGTCCAGCTGCCTTGCGTCCAGCTATAGGTTTCTGCGGTGGTCACTTCCTTCGCCAAGTCCATGCCGTTCAGGCCCGGGAACGCTTTCGCTTTTTCCAGCGCCAGCTGGGCATCCGGGCTGTCGCCCGCGATGATGCAGCCGTTCTGCGCCCCTTTCTCACGCAGCAGACGCGTCAGCTTGCGGGTATCGATATCGGCAATCGCCACGATGTTATGGCGCTTCAGATAAGAAGAGAGGTCTTCAGTACTGCGGAAGTTGCTGGCAATCAGCGGCAGGTCGCGAATAACCAGCCCCTGCGCATGTACCTGAGAAGATTCTTCATCGGCGGCGTTGGTGCCGACATTACCAATATGAGGATAAGTAAGAGTGACGATTTGGCGGGAATAGGAAGGATCAGTGAGGATTTCTTGATAACCGGTCATTGAAGTATTGAAAACGACTTCCCCAACCGCCGTGCCGGTTGCCCCGATGGCCCGACCGTGAAACTGGGTTCCGTCTTCCAGAACCAATAGCGCTGACTTAATCAAAACATCCTCCAGAGAATATCCACTCACTTTATTTGCATATTAATTCATAAACACGATCTGAATCAATGCAAATCTGTTGCCCGCAGATTTTTGGCAAACGGCGGCATTCTGGAGAGATGTCGGATAAAAGTCAACTTAAAGCGGAGATTTTTAATGTCATTTTACGCCACTGGTGCGTAACACATGATTTTTACGCCAAAAAGATCAACAAACCTGGCTGAGAAAACGCTTGCGGATGTGGAAGAGTGTAAAACAGAGCGATGATCGACAAAAAAGTGGACCAGATGGTCAAAATTTACATTTCATTCACTAAAAAACACGCTAATACTGTATTTTTTACGCATCACACTTAAAACATACGCCATAATACGCAAAAATAAAAAAGGGCAACAAAATATTGCCCTCTGCATCAATAACTTATTGATAGCAATAACCACATCACGATGGGTAATAATCGTTATAAACTATTCAGATCCAGCACATCACGCATATCAAACAGGCCATTTTTCTTGTCTTTCAGCCATAATGCTGAACGAACGGCGCCATTTGCAAAGGTCATGCGGCTGGACGCTTTATGGGTGATTTCAATACGCTCACCGATGTCAGCAAACATTGCCGTATGCTCCCCGACGATATCCCCCGCGCGAACGGTCGCGAAGCCGATGGTGCCCGGGACGCGTTCGCCAGTGTAGCCTTCACGACTGTAGACCGCGCAGTCCTTAAGATCTTTGTTCAATGCCCCGGCGATCGCTTCGCCCATCGCCAGCGCGGTGCCTGACGGCGCATCCACTTTATGCCGGTGGTGCGCTTCGATAATTTCGATGTCGGTATAGTCGCCCATCACCTTCGCCGCCTTCTCCAGCAGCTTCAACAGGACGTTGACGCCAACGCTAAAGTTAGCGGCGAAGACAATGGCAATGTCCTGCGCGGCATCGCGAATCGCCTGTTTGCCAGCGTCGTCAAAACCGGTGGTGCCGATGACCATCCCTTTGCCGTGCTCGCGGCAAAACGCCAGATGGTTCAGCGTGCCTTCCGGGCGGGTAAAATCGATCAACACGTCGAAATCATCTTTTACCGCCGCCAGGCTGCTCTGCACCGCGACGCCCGCTTTGCCGGCGCCCGCCAGCTCGCCGGCGTCGCTGCCCACCAGGCTTGACCCTTCGCGCTCCAGCGCCGCGCCCAGCGCCACGCCTTCCATCTGCAATGCAGCCTGAATTAACTGGCGTCCCATCCGGCCGCCCGCGCCGGCGATGGCCACGCGGATTTGTGCATCATGCATAGCTATTCTCTTTTGTTAACATTACGTAAATTGTTTTCAGAGTAACCAGCCCGTCAGCGGGCCGCTACTCAAAAACGCCGATAATTAGAAATTTATGACAAACGGCGGACGATATCAGTAAAAACTATACGATTGTGCTGAAATGCGGGCTTTGCGGGTGCTCTCTCTGAGACGATAATCGACGTTTTCGTCATCAGTTGGTTTCAAGAAATAAGATGCACTAAATCTGGCAAACTCGACCGACCAGCATTGAAATGCTATGGAAACATTATACTTCCGGTAGAGCAGAAAGCCTTACGCCAGGGTGTAGCTGACCACCAGCTGCCCCTTCTTCATCTTAATCTGACTAATGACAATGTCGCCCAGCTCCGCCAGACGGGCGACGTGGGTGCCTCCGCAGGGATAGGCTGGCAGCTCGCCGAATCCCACCTTGCGCATGCCATCAGCGAACGTCACCTGACGCGGTAAGTCCTGCGCCTGCCATGCCTTTACTAACGCCAGTAGCGCACTGGCGTCCGGCAGCGCGGCGCTATTCCTGCTGGTAAAGGTTATCCGCCCTTCGCCGGGCCAGTGGTGCGCTTTCACCGGTTGCCAGCCAAGCTGTTCGCCCGCCAGGCCAAGCAGGTGGCCGACAGAATGCAGACGAGCATGCAGCTGTCTCGCGGAGGCATCAATTTTCATCTCCACTTCACCGAGGGGAAGGGGTTGCGACAGAATATGCAGCACCCTTTCGCCGCGCACAGCCACCGTCTCAACCACCTGCCCGGCAATCCATCCACGGTCCGCCGGTTGACCGCCCCCTTGCGGGTGAAACAGCGTCCGATCCAGTTCGATGGCGTAACGGCCATCCGCTTCTGCAGTGCAGGCGATGATCTGGGCGCGCCCGTCGGTAGCATCGCTGGTGTAATAAACCCGTTCAGTCATAGTGATTCTCCTCTCTGTCCGGCCAGTATATTATTAATGCCGACAGCGATAATCCCACCACCAGCCAATGCACTCTTGCTCCGGGAGCACAAATGAATCTGAACCTCCTGCCCGACCTCGCTCTTTTCGTTCAGATAGTCGACCAGGGCAGCTTCTCCGCCGTCGCCCGCCAGAACGGCATTACCCCTTCAGCCGTTAGCCGCAGCGTGTCACGGCTGGAGCGAGAGATGGGCTGCAAACTGCTGCAGCGTACCACCCGCAAGCTGCGTCTTAGCGATGCCGGGGAAACGATATATCAGCATGCCCAGCAGATGCTGGAAGCGGCGCGACAGGCAATGGATTCCGCAGGCAGTCGCCAAACGGTCGCCCAGGGAAAGCTGACGCTCAGCGTCCCGAAAGCCGTCGGCCGCTTTGTGATCCACCCGCTGATGATGGCGTTTTTCCACCGCTACCCGCAGGTGGACGTCTGCCTGCGGCTGGAAGATCGCCCTCTCGATTTTATCGATGACGGTATTGATCTGGCGCTACGCATCACCGATACCCCCTCCCCCGGCCTGCACGGCAAACCGCTGATGCCAATCAGGCACGTTATCTGCGCCACTGAGGCCTATTTACAGCAGCATGGTACGCCGTACACGCCGCAGGATCTGCGCGCGCATAGCTGCATTAGCCTTGGCGAAACGCCCGCCGATGCGCGCTGGAAGTTCCGCCGGGAAGGCAAAACAGAAACGGTGCAAACCTACGGGCGGTACGCCGCCAACCATACCGCCGTACGCCTCGACGCGGTCAGACAGCATTTAGGGATCGGCAGCCTGCCGCTGTTCACCGCCCGTGAGGCGCTGGCGAACGGCGACATCGTGCAGGTGCTGCCCGAGTGGGAATTTATCAGCAGCTACTCCGGCGACCTGTGGCTGCTGTGGGCGGGAGATAAACATATGCCCGCCAGGATGCGGGCGATGATTGATTATCTCAGCGAGACGGTGCCGGCGCTGAACGCAGGCAGCACAGAGCCAGCGAAATAATTGCAAACCACGGAATGATAACTCCCAACACAAACCAGATCCCGGAGCGGCCGATATCATGCATTCGCCGGCAGCCTACAGCCAGCAGGGGGAGCGCCATCAACAGCAGCCACAGCGCCGCAAAGGGTATGACAACAAAACTGAGGAGCCCGTAGTGAGGGTCAACAAGGGTGGCCAGACTCCAGGCGGCCACAGGCGCGGCGGCGATCAATACATTGATGAGAAAAAACGTCCAGAACTGCTGCCGGCTGGCGCGGCCACTAAAATTAAAGGTCTCTTTCCAGCCGCTCAAATACGCCTGTCCATAGGTCATTGCTTCTCTCCTTGAAAATCGAGTGATATATCACGGCGCCAGGGCAATCACCTCCGCCGCCCAGCGCTGAAACCCTTCGACGTCGATATCCAGCGCCACCTGGGCGTTCGCCGGCTGGCCCAGTCGTCCTTCGATATCCACCACCGTGGTGCCGGCGGTCCAGGTCCCCTGCGTCTCCACCGCCACAAAGCACGGCTGGAGAGTGAACAGTTCCGGGCGGGCCAGCCACGCAATAGCGCACAAGTCGTGCATGCGCAGACCGCTGCTCATGCTGCCGCTGCGATAGTGGCTAAACAGCGCATGGAGCATTTTACCGGTCTGGTTCAGCGTCGGCAGCGTTGCCAGATAATCCGCCGCCAGCAGCGCCCGGTTGGTGACGTCCAGCCCGCACATCACAATCTCCAGCCCGCTGTGGAACACTTTCGCGGCGGCCTCCGGGTCGATAGCGATATTGAATTCCGCATTCGGCGTGAAGTTGCCGCGGCCCGCCGAGCCGCCCATGATCACCAGCCGGCGAATATTAAACACGCATTCCGGGTACTGGGTCAGCAGCAGCGCTATATTGGTCAGCGGGCCAATCGCCACCAGGGTGATCGGCTCGGCAGCATGCATAAGCGCATCACGGATAGCCTGGAAGGCCGGCTTCGCCAACGGTTGACGTTGATGCTCAACAAAGTCATACCCCTCCATGCCGGATTCGCCATGCACCGAGGCGGCGTCGCGCAACGGACGCACCAGCGGCATCGACGCGCCCTGCGCCAGCGGTACATCGGCATTCCAGAAATGCAGCAATTGCAGCGCGTTACGGGTCGTCTTCTCCACCGAGACATTGCCCGCTACGGTGGTCATCAACTGCAGATCCAGCTCAGGCGCGAACAGCGCCGCGGCAATGGCGGCGGCATCGTCGATGCCCGGATCGGTATCAAGAATGATTGGTAAGCGCATGGTTTCTCCCTAAAAAAATGCCAGACGTTAAGTCTGGCATCTTCTCATACTGCTGGAGGAAAGAACTTACTCTACTTCACGGACATCCACACGCAGCTCTTTCGGCACTTCAAAGACGATATTCTCTTCCCGGCCTTCCAGCGGCACGGCTTCGCCGCCGCCCAGCTCCTGCAGGCGGGTAATGACGTTCTGCACCAGAATATCCGGCGCCGACGCGCCCGCCGTCACGCCGACGCAGGCCGCATCCTTGACCCACGCTTCCTGAATATCGGAGGCGTCGTCAATCAGGTAAGCCGCTTTGCCCATCCGCTGCGCCAGCTCGGCGAGGCGGTTAGAGTTGGAGGAGTTTTTCGACCCGACCACCAGCACTACGTCAGCCTTCTCCGCCAGCGCGCGCACGGCTTCCTGACGGTTAGTGGTGGCATAGCAAATGTCGTCTTTGCGCGGGCCGACGATTTTCGGAAAACGCGCGCGCAGGGCGTCAATCACATCCGAGGTATCGTCGACGGAGAGCGTGGTCTGGGTCATAAACGACAGCCGGGCGTCATTTTTCACTTCCAGCTTCAGCACGTCTTCCGGCGACTCGACCAGGTACATCCCCCCTTGCGGGTTGTTGTACTGTCCCATGGTGCCTTCGACTTCCGGATGGCCGGCATGGCCAATCAGAATCGACTCTTCGCCGCGGCGGCTGGCGCGGGCGACTTCCATATGGACTTTGGTCACCAGCGGACAGGTGGCATCGAATACCGTCAGGTCGCGGCTCTTCGCTTCGTTGCGTACCGCCTGCGACACGCCGTGGGCGGAGAAAATCAGGATCGCGCCGTCCGGCACTTCGCTGATCTGTTCGATAAAAATGGCGCCACGCTTGCGCAGGCTATCCACCACATAGCGGTTGTGCACCACTTCATGACGAACATAGATCGGTGCGCCATACAGCGTCAGCGCGTTTTCTACAATGCTGATAGCGCGGTCAACGCCAGCGCAAAAACCGCGCGGGTTAGCCAACAGGATCTGCATGTTACTCCTCCAGCGCCGGATCGATCTCCAGCACTTCAATATCAAAATGAACAGTGCGCCCGGCCAGCGGATGGTTGAAGTCAACGGTGATGGAATCGCCGTTCACTTCGCGGATCACGCCAGGCATTTCGCTGCCATCCATTGCGGTAAAGAGCATAATCGCGCCGATCTCCGGCTCGCCAGCGTCGATAAACTCGCGGCGAGAGAAATACTGAATCAGGTCCGGGCTGGGTACGCCAAAGGCGGCGTCAGGCTCCAGCGAAAAGGCCTTTTTCTCCCCCTCTTTCAAACCGAGAAGCTGTTGCTCCAGCCCTTCAGACAAAGAGGTGTCGCCGAGGCGAAACAGCGCCGGTTTGCCGTTGCTGCGGGTGGACTCGGCAGTGGAGCCGTCGTCCAGTTTCAGAGTGAAGTGCACCAGTACCGCGCTGTTGCTCTGTACGGATTTAGACATGCAAATTGCTCGCTTGTTTAGGTCACCCGGTGCCCGGCGGCATTACGCTTACCGAGCCTACGGGGGCCAAAAATTCTGTAGGCCGGGTAAGCGTCACGTCACCCGGCATTGAGATTTACGCCTGCTCTTTCACAGTCGGTTTCGGCAGGAAGCCTTCCAGCACAATCAGCGCTGCGCCGATGCAGATCGCGCTATCGGCGAGGTTGAAGGTGGCAAAATGCCAGTCGCCGACGTAGAAGTCGATCATATCGACCACAAAGCCATGCCACAGGCGATCGAACAAGTTGCCCAGCGCGCCGCCGATAATCAGCGCGTAGGCAATATTGTTCAGCTTTTGCGTCGCCTTCGAACGGTACATCAGCACCGTCAGCACCACGCAAATACCGATCGCGATCCCGGAAAAGAACCAGCGCTGCCAGCCGCCGCTGTCGGCGAGGAAGCTAAAGGCCGCGCCATAGTTGCGGGCATAATGCAGATTAAGCGACGGGAACAGCGGAACCGTCTCCCCCAGAGCGAAGTTCTGGAGGATCAGGAATTTGCTGCCCAGATCGATAATCAGCACGGCTACGACCACCCACAGCCAGCGTAGCCCCGTTGAACAGATCGATTTACTCATCAGGCGAATTTACGTTGCTCGCCGTCACCGGCGACGTTGCTCACACAGCGTCCGCAGATTTCCGCGTGTTCCGCCACCTTGCCGATATCGGTGGTGTAATGCCAGCAGCGCGGGCATTTCTCACCTTCAGCTTTACTCAATGCGACTTTCAACCCTTTGAGCAGTTCGCTTTGCTGCGCATCAGCGGACGCGCTCGCATAGTCTGCGACGTTCGCCCCGGAGGTCAACAGGACAAATCGCAATTCATCGCCCAGCGCATTGAGCTTAGCCGCCAGATCGGCATCAGCATACAGCGTGACTGCCGCTTCCAGCGAGCCGCCGACTTTCTTATCCGCACGCGCCTGCTCGATCACCTTGTTGACTTCGCCACGCACCTTCAGCAGCTCGTCCCAGAAATCGTCGTTCATCGCTTCGTCGTCGGCCAGGCCGAACAGACCTTCATACCACTCGCCGGTGAAGACATATTTCTCACGCTCGCCAGGCAGATAGCCCCAGATTTCATCTGCGGTGAAGGACATGATCGGCGCCATCCAGCGCACCAGCGCTTCCACGATATGGAACAGCGCGGTCTGGCAGCTGCGACGCGCCACGCTGTCCGCCTTGGCGGTGTACTGGCGGTCTTTGATGATGTCGAGGTAGAACGAGCCCATCTCGATGGAGCAGAAGCGCATCAGGCGCTGCACCACTTCATGGAAGTCGTAGGATTCGTAGGCTTTCAGGATATCTTCCTGTGCCGCCTGCGCGCAGCCGACCGCCCAGCGGTCCAGCACCACCATCTCTTCCGGTTTAACCATGTCTTTCGCCGGATCGAAACCGTTAAGGTTCGCCAGCAGGAAGCGCGCGGTGTTACGGATACGACGATAGCTGTCGGCGGCGCGTTTGAGGATCTCGTCAGAGACCGCCATTTCGCCGGTGTAGTCGGTGGAAGCCACCCACAGGCGCAGGATATCGGCGCCGAGCTTGTTCATCACGTCCTGCGGGCTAACGGTGTTGCCGATAGACTTGGACATTTTGCGGCCCTGACCGTCGACGGTGAAGCCGTGGGTCAGTACCTGACGATATGGCGCTTTGCCTTTCATCGCCGTGGAAATCATCAGCGAGGACATGAACCAGCCGCGATGCTGGTCAGAACCTTCCAGATACATATCGGCGGCGTGACCGGCGAATTCCGGACGCACGTCAACTACGGAAGAGTGGGTCGACCCGGAGTCAAACCAGACGTCGAGGGTATCCGGCACTTTCTCATAGCTGTCGGCGTCATCGCCAAGAATGTCGCGGGAATCGAGATCCCACCACGCCTGGATGCCGTCAACTTCAACGCGTTTTGCCACTTCTTCCATCAGCTCAAGGGTACGCGGGTGCAGTTCATGGGTTTCTTTATGCACGAACAGCGACATCGGCACGCCCCAGGTGCGCTGACGGGAGATACACCAGTCAGGGCGGTTAGCGACCATCGATTCGATACGCGCCTGGCCCCAGTCCGGGATCCACTGCACGCCTTTGATCTCTTTCAGCGACTGCGCGCGCAGGCCTTTCTGATCCATGCTCACGAACCACTGCGGAGTGGCGCGGAAGATGATCGGCGACTTGTGGCGCCAGCAGCATGGATAGCTGTGCTGCAGTTTCTCAACGTGTAACAGCGCGCCACGCTCACGCAGCATCTCAACGATGATGTCATTGGCTTTGAAAACATTAATGCCGTCCAGGGACGGCCAGGTGCCAGGCAGGTAAGCGCCGTCCGGGCCAACCGGGTTGGCGATTTCCAGACCGTATTTCTGGCTGATGGTGTAGTCGTCCGGACCGTGGCCGCCAGCGGTATGCACCGCACCGGTACCGGCATCCAGCGTCACGTGGTCGCCAAGGATCGCCGGCACGTCGAAATCGAGGAACGGATGCTTAAAGCGCATCAGCTCAAGCTCAGAACCTTGTACCGCCGCCAGAATAGTGTAGTCCGTCGCGCCAACGCGCTTCATTACGCTCTCAACCAGGTCTTTCGCCAGGATCAGCGCCTGGCCGTCAACCTGCACCAGCGCATAGTCGAACTCAGGAGACAGAGAGATAGCGCGGTTGGCCGGCAGGGTCCACGGCGTGGTGGTCCAGATAACCAGCGACACCGGACCGTTGACGTCGGCTACGCCGAATTTCGCCAGTACCGCGGCTTTGTCTACCGCGTGGAACGCGACATCGATAGACGGAGAGGTTTTGTCGTAATACTCCACTTCCGCTTCCGCCAGCGCGGAACGGCAGTCTACGCACCAGTGCACCGGTTTGGCGCCTTTATGCAGGTGGCCATTACCGATGATTTTGCCCAGCGCGCGGATGATGTTGGCTTCGGTTTTGAAGTCCATGGTCAGGTACGGATGCGACCAGTCGCCCAGCACGCCGAGACGGATAAAGTCTTTACGCTGGCCATCGATCTGCTCGGCGGCATATTCGCGGCACTTAGCGCGGAATTCGGCAGCGGTAAATTTCTCACCCGGCTTGCCGTATTCCTGCTCCACTTTCAGCTCGATCGGCAGACCGTGGCAGTCCCAGCCCGGAACGTAAGGCGAGTCATAGCCCGTCAGTCCTTTGGACTTAACGATAATGTCTTTCAGAATCTTGTTTACCGAGTGACCAATATGAATGCTGCCATTCGCATAAGGAGGGCCATCATGCAGAATGAAGGTTTTTTTGCCTTTTTTGGCTGCACGAATGATGCCGTACAGGTCATCATCGGTCCAACGCGCCAGCATTCCCGGTTCGCGTTTGGCGAGGTCGCCACGCATAGGGAACCCTGTTTCCGGCAAATTCAGGGTCGATTTATAGTCACTCATCAGATTCTCGGTTCCGTATTTCGGTTTGATAAACACCAGTGGCTCAGGCCTGGCTGGTCAGCCCAAATAATTCGCGGGCCGTTAACTCATCACGTGCGATTTGCGCCTTCAGCTCGTCCAGCGACGCAAACCGCTGCTCGTTACGTATCTTTTTACGCAGTATTACATTGATATGGCGACCGTAGAGGTCCATTACAACGTCCAACAGATGTACTTCGAGCTGCTGACGCACGCCCGCAACCGTTGGACGGGTGCCAATATTGGCGACGCCCGCTATCGGTTTGTCGCCCAGCCCTGTCACTTCTACCGCATAGACCCCTTTAACCGGGGAAACCTGACGACGCAGCGGTAAGTTCGCCGTCGGAAAACCTATGGTTCGGCCTAGTTCATCACCATGCACGACGCGTCCGGAGATGCTAAACGGATGGCCGAGCAGCGTCTCCGCCAGCAGGAGATCGTCATCGGCCAGCGCCTGGCGTACCGCCGTGCTGCTGATTCGCACCCCGCCTTCGCAGAAGGTTTGAGTGCTGGTGACGTCGAAGCCATATTCCGCCCCCGCCTTTTGTAATAACAAGAAATCCCCCTGGCGACCAGCGCCAAAGCGGAAATCGTCACCAACGGCGAGGAACTGCACGCCCAGGCGACGCACCAGCAGTTCACTGATAAAATCCTGCGCGGTTAGCGCGGCGAACCGGCGGTCAAAGCGAACGCACAATACATAGTCAACCCCGCTTTCAGCCAGATAGCCCAGCTTTTCACGCAGGCGGGTCAATCGCGCCGGGGCTTTATCAGCGGCAAAGAGCTCCAGCGGCTGGGGTTCAAAAATCATCACCACGACCGGTAAACCGCGCTGGCGGCCCTCTTCGCGCAACCGCTGCAGCAGCGCCTGATGCCCACGATGCACGCCGTCGAAATTACCAATGGTCAGCACGCACCCGTGCGGGGCCTGACTGAGATTATGTATGCCGCGTATCAGCTTCATGTCTGGCTCAAAACAGTGAAAATCGTCCGAGTATACCTTGTACAACTGTCAACGTTAACCAGCGATTGCACCTCGGCAACGAAAGTTCTCAGGAATTCATTCACTCAGCGCGAGAAAGCGGGAAAACTGGCCGCGCCCGGCGATTTTTATGGTGGAAAAGCTGTATTCGCCTGCAACAAGCTGGTAGAATCTTGCGCCATCACTACGTAATGAAGCGCTGTGGTGTTAAACGGCGCTTATTTGCACAAATCCATTGACAAAAGAAGGCTAAACGGGCATATTCCTCGGCCTTTGAATTGTCCATATAGAACACATTTGGGAGTTGGACCTTGGCTAATATCAAATCAGCTAAGAAGCGCGCCGTTCAGTCTGAAAAGGCTCGCAAGCACAACGCAAGCCGTCGCTCTATGATGCGTACTTTCATCAAGAAAGTATACGCAGCTATCGAAGCTGGCGACAAAGCTGCTGCACAGAAAGCATTTAACGAAATGCAACCGATCGTGGACCGTCAGGCTGCTAAAGGTCTGATCCACAAAAACAAAGCTGCGCGTCATAAAGCAAACCTGACTGCACAGATCAACAAACTGGCTTAATCGCCTGCTTGCTGAACTTTGTTAAAGAAACCCGCGAAAGCGGGTTTTTTTATGCCTATCATCTTCCCCCGGTAGCGCACGCTGGCGCGATCTGAGCCACGCCAGCCCACGCCTTCCGGCTATCGGGGTTCGGTGAACAGCGACGAATAATCGCGATTACAGATACGCTGTACCGCCGGGTGCTGAATCATTCGTTCAGCGAAAATAGCGTGATACTCCTCCATCACGCTATCCATACGGCCAATTTCGACAATCGATTCATCATGGTAGAAATCATGCGCGTAGAGCGTCGGCGCGACAAATATCGCATTATGTGCGGCGCCGAAGGCTTTCATGAGCGCCGCGTCGTCAAACTCGCCGAGGATCTCCACCTTCAGGCCCTGCACGTTAATCCAGTTCAGCAGCTTACGTCCCAGCATCGATCGCCGGCCGGGGATCAGCAGCCGCCGCTCTTCGAGGCAGGCCGGGAACGGCTTCGTCGGCGCCGGATTCATGCACCAGAAGCTGACGCTGCACTCGCCGATCTTCACCGAAAATAGCCCTTCCTGCTGCGTCGAGTCGATCGGGCAGTCAGAGATAATCATGTCGAGCTTATGCTGGCTCAGCTGCTCCAGCAGCAGCTCATGAGTGGATTCAAAACAGCGCAGATGAATCTGCTCGCTCTCAACGACGGCGGCATCCAGCACGCCGCTGACCAGCCGTTTCGAGAGCGCATCGGCCACGCCGACGTCAAACAGCAGGTTCGACTCTTTGCGATAGTTGACGATGTCGAGCATCTCCTGGCTGAGGGTAAACATCCGGTCGGCATAGCGAAAAACCAGCTCCCCCAGCTCGCTCGGCTCAAGCCCCCTTCCCTTTCGCTTAAATAATTTCCCCTGCAGGCGCTCCTCCAGGGCTTTGATCTGCCCGGTAATGGTCTGCGGCGTCAGAAACAGCGCCTCCGCCGCGCCCACGACGGACCCTTCTTTATACACGTGCCAGAAGTAGTACAGATGATTGTAGTTAATATGTGACATGCTTCTCTCCCTGATAATGTCCAGGAGAGCCTGGCGGGCTCTCCTGCAGAAAGGTTATACCGCGAGGCGAGTATCCGTCACGCGCTGACGCAGTATGAGGTAGCCGACGACCGCTGATAGCACTGAGCCGATCAGAATGCCAAGCTTGGCCCAGTTGATCAACGCGGGATCCACGCTGCCAAAGGCCAGGGTGGCGATGAAAATCGACATCGTAAAGCCAATCCCGCACAGGATCCCCACCGCCATAATTTGCTTGCAGGTGGTACCCTCCGGCAGCGAAGCCCACTTCAGCTTCAGGGCCAGCCAGCAGAACAGGCTAATCCCCAGCGGCTTACCGATAAACAGGCCAGCCATAATGCCCAGCGGCAGGAGCGACGTCAGCCCGGCAAGGGTGACCCCCTGCAGTGAGACCCCCGCGTTCGCGAAGGCAAACAGCGGCAGGATCATAAACGCCACCCACGGGTGCAGGACATGCTCAAGCGCTTTGGCCGGCGACTTGCCATGCTTTTCCTCGAGCGGGATCATAAAGCCGACAATCACCCCGGCAAGGGTCGCGTGAACGCCAGACTTCAGCACCGCCGTCCACAGCACCGCGCCAACCAGAATATAGATCCCGGTACGCCGCACGCCGCTCAGATTCAGGGCCACCAGCACCGCAATCGCCGCCGCCGCCACGCCCAGCGAGAGCATGGACAGGTCGTGGGTATAAAACAGCGCGATAATCACGATAGCCCCGAGGTCATCAATAATCGCCAGCGCCATCAGGAAAATCTTCAGCGCCGTCGGGACCCGGCTACCTAACAGCGCCAGCACGCCGAGGGCAAAGGCAATATCCGTCGCCGCCGGGATCGCCCACCCTTCTCTGGCGACAGGATCCTGGGCGTTAAAGGCCAGGTAGACCAGGGCCGGGACGATCATCCCGCCCAGCGCGGCTATCACCGGGAAGACCGCCTGACGGCGGCTCGCCAGCGACCCTTGAATCAGCTCACGCTTGACCTCCAGGCCAATCAGCAAAAAGAACACCGCCATCAGGGCATCATTGATCCATAACAGCATGTTCTTGTTGATCTCCAGCGCGCCCACACGCAGCTGTACTGGCGTCTCAAGGAAGGAGTGATACAGACCGCTGGTCACGCTGGTATTGGCCATCACCATCGCCAGCGCGGCGGCGATAATTAAGACAATGCCGCCGGAAGCATCGCTACTAAAGAATCGTTGCAGATGTTTCACTTTTACTTTCATCCTGTTGGTGAATAACTCGATAAAAGCATAATACACATACTGATAACTCGAAAAAATCAGATTTAAGTTGCGCTAATATTCGCTTTTTACGAGCTAAAGGGGGGTTCTCAGGCGAAAAAAAGCCCGGGCAGCAAAGGCCCGGGCCGGATATCAACAAAGGCGGAATTAGCGGGTCAGGTCGTCGAAGAACTTCTTCACGCCGTCAAAGAAGCTTTTCGAACGCGGGCTGTTGTTTTCCCCGGTCGGACCGCCGAAGCTCTCCTGCAGCTCTTTCAGCAGCTGCTTCTGCTTCTCATTCAGCCCCACCGGCGTTTCCACCACCACGCGGCACAGCAGATCGCCCTGCGCGCCGCCGCGAACGGATTTCACGCCTTTTCCACGCATGCGGAACAGCTTGCCGGTCTGGGTTTCACCTGGAATTTTCAGGTTCACGCGGCCGTCGAGCGTTGGGACCTCGATCTCACCGCCCAGCGCCGCCATGGTGAAGTTGATCGGAACTTCGCAGTACAGGTTATTGCCTTCACGCTCAAAGATAGCGTGCTGCTTCACCTGAACCTGAACGTACAGATCGCCTGCCGGCGCGCCATGTTCGCCGGCCTCGCCTTCGCCCGCCAGACGGATCCGGTCACCGGTATCCACGCCCGCCGGAATTTTAACCGACAGGGTTTTGGTCTTTTCTACGCGGCCATGGCCATGACATTTATTGCACGGATCTTTAATCAGCGTACCGCGTCCCTGGCAGTGCGGACAGGTCTGCTGTACCGCAAAAAAGCCCTGGCGCATCTGCACCTGGCCCGCGCCATGACAGGTCGGACAGGTCTGCGGTTTGCTGCCGGCCTTGGCGCCGCTGCCGTGGCAGACGTCGCACTCTTCCAGCGTCGGAATACGGATCTCTTTAGTGACGCCGCGCACCGCTTCTTCCAGCGTCAGCTCCATGTTGTAACGGAGATCGGCGCCGCGTGCCGCGCGCTGACGACCACGCCCGCCGCCAAAGATATCGCCGAAAACATCGCCAAAGATATCGCTGAAGTCCGCACCGCCGCCAAAACCGCCGCCGCCGCCCATGCCGCCCTGTTCGAAGGCCGCGTGGCCGTACTGATCGTAGGCCGCACGCTTCTGGGCATCAGTCAGGATTTCATACGCTTCTTTGATTTCTTTAAATTTGGCTTCAGCCTCTTTATCACCCTGGTTGCGGTCCGGGTGATATTTCATGGCCAGGCGCTTATAAGCCTTTTTGATTTCACGCTCTTCCGCTGTTTTGGAAACGCCTAAAATCTCGTAGTAATCTTGCTTTGCCATCGGTGTTTTTCAGCCCCTTAACATGCGTGCACGGGCGGAGAGGAAACCTCTTCGCCCGTGCCAGTGTTTTACCCGTTCAAAGGGCGATTATTTTTTATCTTTCACTTCTTCGAACTCAGCGTCGACAACATCGTCGTCTTTCGCGTTGCTCGCCTGAGCGTCAGCGGAACCCGCCTGCTGCTGAGCGTGCTGCTGCTGAGCGATTTCCATCAGCTTCTGAGAAGCCTGCGCCAGCGCCTGCATTTTCGCTTCGATATCCGCTTTGTCTTCGCCTTTCAGAGAAGATTCCAGCGCGGTCAGCGCAGACTCAATGGCAGTTTTGTCGTCAGCCGGCAGTTTATCGCCTGCTTCTTCAACCTGCTTACGAGTGCTGTGCAGCAGATGGTCGCCCTGGTTGCGGGTCTGTACCAGCTCTTCGAACTTACGGTCAGATTCGGCGTTAGCTTCTGCTTCGCGAACCATTTTCTGAATTTCTTCTTCATTCAGACCGGAAGACGCTTTGATGGTGATCTTCTGCTCTTTACCGCTGTTTTTGTCTTTCGCGGAGACGTGCAGGATACCGTCAGCATCGATGTCGAAGGTCACTTCGATCTGCGGCATGCCGCGCGGCGCCGGGTTAATACCATCCAGGTTGAACTGACCCAGAGATTTGTTATCAGACGCGCGTTTACGCTCACCCTGCAGCACATGGATGGTTACCGCAGACTGGTTGTCTTCAGCGGTAGAGAACACCTGGCTGTGCTTGGTTGGGATGGTGGTGTTTTTGCTGATAAGCGCAGTCATCACGCCGCCCATGGTTTCGATACCCAGCGACAGCGGGGTTACGTCGAGCAGCAGAACGTCTTTCACATCGCCAGTCAGTACACCGCCCTGAACGGCAGCACCGATCGCCACGGCTTCATCCGGGTTAACGTCTTTACGCGGTTCTTTACCAAAGAACTCGGCCACTTTCTTCTGCACCATCGGCATACGAGTCTGACCACCAACGAGGATCACGTCGTTGATATCGGAAACGGACAGACCGGCATCCTGCAGAGCGACTTTCAGCGGCTCGATGGAACGGTTAACCAGGTCTTCTACCAGGCTTTCCAGTTTCGCGCGAGTCACTTTGATGTTCATGTGTTTCGGACCGGTCGCGTCTGCAGTGATGTACGGCAGGTTAACGTCGGTCTGCTGAGCAGAAGACAGTTCAATCTTCGCTTTCTCAGCGGCTTCTTTCAGGCGCTGCATGGCCAGCGGGTCGTTGCGCAGGTCAATGCCCTGATCTTTCTTGAACTCATCAACGAGGTAGTTGATCAGACGAGTATCGAAGTCTTCGCCGCCCAGGTGGGTATCACCGTTGGTCGCCAGAACTTCAAAGGTTTTTTCGCCATCAACTTCGTCGATTTCGATAATCGAGATATCGAAAGTACCACCACCGAGGTCGTAAACCGCGATAGTACGGTTGCCCACTTCTTTATCCAGACCGTAAGCCAGCGCGGCCGCGGTTGGTTCGTTGATGATACGTTTAACTTCCAGACCGGCGATACGGCCGGCATCTTTGGTTGCCTGACGCTGCGCATCGTTAAAGTAAGCCGGTACGGTGATAACCGCTTCAGTTACCGGTTCACCCAGGTAATCTTCAGCCGTTTTCTTCATTTTCTTCAGCACTTCAGCAGAGATCTGCGGCGGTGCAGTTTTGGTGCCTTTCACATCCAGCCATGCGTCGCCATTGTCTGCGGCAACAATTTTGTATGGCATGATAGAAACGTCACGCTGAACTTCTTCGTCCTGGAAGCGGCGGCCAATCAGGCGTTTAATCGCAAACAGGGTGTTTTGCGGGTTTGTCACTGCCTGACGTTTAGCCGGCTGACCAACCAGAGTTTCACCATCCTGGGTATAGGCAATGATAGAAGGCGTGGTGCGATCGCCTTCGGCGTTCTCCAGCACGCGTGCAGTAGTGCCATCCATAATCGCTACACAAGAGTTGGTAGTACCCAGGTCGATACCAATAATTTTACCCATCTAAACGTCTCCACTAAAAATTCGATCAACATGTGGTTGTGAACCTGTAATAAGGGCGAAACGTGCGGTTTCAACTGCCCAGACATCATTTTTTTTCAGGTTCTTCACTGCGGTTGACTACAAGATGGGGTCGCCCACTCCGGCATCAAGGGGCAAGCATAAAAATTTTTTGCCTCGGATTCGCACAGGGTTACGGATGACTTGCCGAACAAGGTTGTTGGATGGCAAAAACGACGGCGAAATATACATACAAAAAACGGATTAAAATAGGAAATACATTCATAATATCATTGACATAACCCGCAATACTTGCGCGCTAAAAGCCCCGTTTTCGCAGTGATAAACTTCCCCGCCATCGCACTTCGCTTATTCAGGGGACAAATTAATGAAATCGCTATACCGGCTTTCCGTAGGGCTTATCCTCGGCGTGTCATTTATCACCTCGGCGGCCGCTAACGACCATAAAATTCTCGGCGTGATAGCTATGCCGCGCAATGAAACCAACGACCTGACGCTGACGCTCCCCGTCTGCCGGGTGGTCAAACGCATTCAGCTCAGCGCCGACCGCGGCGATGTACAACTCTCCGGGGCGACGGTCTACTTTAAGGCCAGCCGCGGCGCCAGCCACACGCTGAACGTCCCCGCCGGGATCAAAGAGGGCAGCACCACCGGCTGGATCAACATCAATAGCGATAACGACAACAAACGTTGCGTGAAGAAGATCGCCTTCTCCGGCCACACGGTGCACTCCTCAGATATGGCATCACTGAAAATTATCGGCGATGACTAATGTCGCCCCTGCCCGAGAGAAAACGTTATGCATATTAATTACCTGGAGGATGACGATCTCGCCTTTCTGCCTGAGTGCAGCGAGGCGCATCTGGAAGCCTTTACCCGCATTCTGACCCACGGGGAAAATGGCAAACCCCGTCTCTCCAGCACGCTCCTGCGCAACGAGACATTTTTAGCGATGGAGGGGCACCCGGAGCGTTATCGCCGCAACTGGCAGCTAATCGCCGGTGAGCTACAGCATTTTGGCGGCGATAGCATCGCCAACACGCTGCGCCGCCATGGCAAATTTTATCGCGCGATCCTGCTGGATGTATGTAAACGACTGAAAGCGAAGGTCGACAAACAGCTGTCGACGCCGCAGATCGAGCAGCAGTTGCTGGCGCATTTTCTGCAGCACAGCTGGAATAAACTGAACGCGGAGCAAAAAGCGCAGTTTCTCGCCGCGGTGGAGTGCCGGAGCCATGAGCTGGACAGCCTGATGGCTCATCTGCTGAGGCATCGCAAGCTAAGCGAAGGCGTCACTTTGTTGCTGGACGAACGCTTAACCGCCATCCTGCGCACGCATGCCGCGGTGAGCGTCATTGGTCATGGCCTGGTGCGCGGCGCCGGGCTGGGCGGACCGCTCGGCGCCGCGCTGAACAGCGTGAAAGCGGTGAGCGGCAGCGCCTACCGGGTCACCATCCCCGCGGTCCTGCATATTGCCTGTTTACGGCAAATGCTCCAGCCGCCGTCAGACACCGCGGAAATTGGTGAAAAATACCCCGCCAGATCATAGACAGCCCTTCAGCGCCTCATTATTATGCCGCGCCCCGCCGCCAAGTCGCGGGGTAATGCTTCCCTTTTAATGATAATTTTGAGGAATTATGGGCAACACTAAGTTGGCTAATCCGGCACCGCTGGGCCTTATGGGCTTCGGCATGACCACTATTCTGCTTAACCTGGCGAATAGCGGCCTGTTCGCATTCGATGTAGCTATCCTGGCGATGGGCATTTTTTACGGCGGCATTGCGCAAATTTTTGCCGGCCTGCTGGAATACAAAAAAGGCAACACTTTTGGCTTAACCGCTTTTACCTCCTACGGCAGCTTCTGGCTGACGCTGGTGGCGATTCTTCTGATGCCGAAAATGGGCCTGGCAGACGCGCCAAACGCGCACTTCCTCGGTATGTACCTCGGCCTGTGGGGCGTCTTTACCCTGTTTATGTTCTTTGGCACCCTGAAGGCAGCCCGCATGCTGCAGTTTGTCTTCCTGAGCCTGACCGTACTGTTCGCGCTGCTGGCGATTGGCCATTTGGTCGATAACGAAGGCATTGTGAAGGTAGCCGGCTGGGTCGGCCTGATTTGTGGCGCCAGCGCTATTTACCTGGCGATGGGTGAAGTGCTGAACGAACAGTTCGGCCGCACCGTGCTGCCGATCGGCGAACCGCGCTAATCTTCCGCCGCCGTCCGGTCACAGGGCGGCGGCAGGTCATTATCAGCATCAGCTAGCCATCGTTAACGCTGCAACTCCCCTTCCGGCATCCCCGTCGGCGCCGTCAGCTCCTGACGCAGCCAGATACCTAATCCCAGCCCCATCAGCGACAGGGCCAGCACATACCAGGCCGGCGCCATCGGCGACACCCCCATCAGCATGGTGACCGCAATCGGCGTCAGGCCGCCAAAGATCGCGTACGACAGGTTATAGGAGAAAGAGATGCCGGTGAAGCGTACTTCCGCCGGGAAGGCCCGCACCATCACATAGGGCACCGCCCCCACCACGCCGACGCAAAGCCCCACCGTACCGTAGAGCAGAAACAGCCGCTGCGGGCTGACGCCGGCAAGATGGTAAAATGCCCAGCTGGCAACCGCCAGCAGCAGGCTGCCGACGATAAAAGTGCGGCTGGCGCCGAAGCGGTCCGCTGCCAGCCCGGCGAGCAGACAGCCGATGCACAACATAATGGTGGCGATGCTGTTGGCCTGCAGGGTAATGGCCGGCGCAAAACCATAGTGCTTCTGCAGCCAGACCGGCGACATCAGGATCACCACCACCACGCCAGCCGACAGCAGCCAGGTCAGCAGCATAGAGATCACCACCGCCTTCTGGTGCTTGAGCGCCACCGCTTTTACCGGCAGCTCCTGCGCCAGCGCTTTGCGCTGCTGCATCTCAAGAAAAATCGGCGTCTCCTGCAGCCAGCGGCGCAGATACATCGCTATCAGACCAAATACGCCGCCCAGCAGGAAGGGGATCCGCCAGCCGCCGTCGTGGATCCCCTGCGGCGTCAGACTGGTATTGATAAGCGTGGCCACCACCGACCCCAGCAGAATGCCAACCGTCAGGCCGGCCGTCAGCGTGCCGCAGGCGATACCAATGCGTTTTTCCGGGACATGCTCAGCGACAAACACCCAGGCGCCTGGAACTTCACCGCCGATCGCCGCTCCCTGCAGAATACGCATCAGCAGCAATAGCAGCGGGGCGATGATACCTACCGAGCTATAGGTCGGTAGCAGACCGATCGCCAGGGTTGGCAGCGCCATCAGCAGGATGCTGAGGGTGAACATTTTCTTGCGCCCCACCAGATCGCCAAAGTGGGCCATGATGATGCCCCCCAGCGGACGCGCCAGGTAACCGGCGGCGAAAATGCCAAAGGTTTGCACCTGGCGCAGCCATTCGGGAATATCCGCAGGGAAGAAGAGCTCGCCGACGACGGCGGCGAAGAAAACGAAAATGATAAAGTCATAAAACTCCAGCGCGCCGCCCAGGGCGGCCAGCGTCAGCGTTTTATAATCCTGGCGGTTGAGCGGTCGGTTTGCATATGACATAACGCAATTTCATCCTGAGGTGTGCAGCGTGTTTTATAGTGTGTAAAGTAAAAATCACTATATCGTAAATAAAACGGCACACCATTAGCGATGCAGGTTATATCAAAAATGCATCAAATTCAGGATAAAGTTTCGCGTCTGGCGCTCTTGGGACGAAAAGCTTCTACTACACGGCCATCGGTTTCCACATAAGGCCCTTCAAGCAACTGTACACAATAAGGTACACTTGCGAAAATACCGTGCACCAGCACGTTGCCGTCAGCATCTTTCACCCCTTCCAGAGTCTCCTGAATTGCTTTCGGTTGCCCGGGAAGGTTGAGGATCAGCGCCTGCTTGCGGATCACACCGACCTGCCGGGAAAGGATAGCCGTCGGCACAAAGTGTAGGCTAACCTGGCGCATTTGCTCGCCGAAGCCCGGCATCTCGCGATCGGCGATCGCCAGCGTTGCGTCGGGCGTCACATCGCGACGCGCAGGGCCGGTTCCGCCGGTGGTCAGCACCAGATGGCACCCCATTTCGTCAACCAGTTCGCACAGCGTTTGCTCAATGATGGCCTGCTCATCCGGAATCAGACGGGTTTGCAGCTCGAAAGGGGTGGTCAGGGCGCGTGCCAGCCACTCTTCCAGTGCCGGGATGCCTTTATCCTGATAGACGCCGCTGGAGGCGCGATCGGAAATGGAAACTAAGCCGATTCGTAAGGTATTCATGGTTATTCCGTTCAAACTGTGGCGTTAAACGAAATGATACACTGCCGGAGGCGGGACAGACAGTGTAATGTGGCCGACGGGCGTCGGCCACCTGCGCGATTACAGCAGTTCGTCGATCATTTTTTCCAGTTTTTCCTGGTCGATCGCAAACTTACGGATACCTTCCGCCAGTTTGTCTACCGCCATCGGATCCTGGTTATGCTGCCACAGGAACTCAGATTCGGTAATACGCTCCGGACGCGCTTTCACTTCACCGGTATATACCAGCTTACGCTCAACGGCGCCTTCGCTTTCGGACAGCTCTTTCAGCAGCGCCGGGGCGATGGTCAGGCGGTCACAGCCAGCCAGTTCCAGAATTTCGCCAACGTTACGGAAGCTTGCGCCCATCACGACGGTTTCATAGCCGTGCTGCTTGTAATACTCGTAGATTTCGCTGACGGAAACCACGCCCGGATCTTCTGCCGGTGCGTACTCTTTCTTGTCGGTGTTGGCTTTGTACCAGTCGAGGATACGGCCAACGAACGGCGAAATCAGGAAGACGCCCGCTTCGGCGCAAGCGCGAGCCTGAGCGAAGGAGAACAGCAGCGTCAGGTTACAGTTAATGCCTTCTTTTTCCAGCTGTTCAGCGGCGCGAATGCCCTGCCAGGTGGAGGCCAGTTTGATCAGAATGCGATCGTTGCTGATGCCCGCGTCGTTGTACAGCTTGATGATGCGCTTGGCTTTCGCGATAGACGCTTCGGTGTCATAGGAGAGACGTGCGTCCACTTCGGTGGAGATACGGCCCGGGATCAGTTTCAGAATTTCGAGACCGATGTTCACCGCCAGCTTATCGGAAGCATCGAGGATCTGCTGCGCGCGATCGCTGCTCTGGCTACGAGCCCAGGCGACAGCGTCGTCAATCAGCTTACGGTACTCAGGGATCTGAGCCGCGCCGAGAATCAGGGAAGGGTTAGTGGTGGCATCCTGAGGCTGATACAGCTTCATTGCCGCAATATCTCCGGTGTCAGCGACGACAGTGGTGTACTGACGCAGAGAAGTTAATTTATCCGTCATGATATATTTCTCTTAAACAGCAGTTAAGGGGATGTAACCGGTCTGCCCAGATGATAACACGCTGCCGGGTCAGCGCAACCGCCGACGAGAGAAGAGCGCAGAGTGTGATAAACTATGCAGATTAATTTGCTGAAAGCGAAAGGATTGTCACTTAATTGGTAACGCTTACACTGGCGTGCCGGCATGGACAAGAGGATGTTTAATGCCTGATTTTCTCTCATTTATCAATGAAATACTCTGGGGCTCAGTGATGATTTATCTGCTACTGGGCGCCGGTATCTGGTTTAGCTGGCAAACCCGGGGTATTCAGTTTCGTTACGTGCGCAAATTCGGCCGCAGTCTAAAAAAAAGCCTGCACCCGCAGCCGGGTGGTTTAACGTCCTTTCAGGCGCTCTGTACCAGCCTTGCCGCCCGGGTCGGCAGCGGCAATCTTGCCGGGGTGACGCTGGCGATCGCCGCCGGTGGGCCCGGCGCCGTATTCTGGATGTGGGTTTCCGCCCTGCTCGGCATGGCCAGCAGCTTTGCTGAATGTTCCCTTGCTCAGCTGTATAAAGAACGCGATAGCCGCGGACAGTTTCGCGGTGGCCCTGCCTGGTACATGGCGCGCGGGCTCGGCATGCGTTGGATGGGCGTCCTGTTTTCGATCCTCCTCCTGCTGGCCTATGGTTTTATCTTCAATACCGTGCAGGCTAACTCCGTGGCCCATGCCTTGCGCTATGCGTTCGATCTGCCGGCGGCGGTCAGCGGCGGCGTGCTGGCCGTTGTCGTTTTGCTGGCGATCCTCCGTGGTTTACGCGGCGTGGCGCGTCTGATGCAATGGATCGTTCCCTTTATGGCGCTGTTGTGGATCGCCACCAGCCTGCTCATCGGCCTGTGGCACATCACCGCCCTGCCGACGATTTTCGCCACCATCTTTCGCTGCGCCTTCGGCTGGCAGGAGGCCGCCGCCGGCGCGGTGGGCTACACCATCAGCCAGGCGCTGACCAGCGGCTTCCAGCGCGGCATGTTCTCCAATGAAGCAGGGATGGGCTCTTCGCCTAACGCCGCCGCGGCCGCCGCCTCCTGGCCGCCGCACCCGGCGGCGCAGGGGATCGTGCAGATGATTGGCGTGTTTATCGATACTATCGTGATCTGTACCGCCAGCGCGATTATCGTCATGCTGGCGCCGCGGCCCGACAATGAATATACGCTCAACGGTATTCAGGACTTGCAACACGCGATGAGCGTGCTGGTCGGCGGCTGGGGAGCGGGTTTTATCGCCCTCATCGTGCTGCTGTTCGCCTTTAGCTCTATCGTAGCCAATTACGTGTACGCGGAAAATAATCTGGTCTTCCTGCGCCTGGATAAGCCCCGCTATATCTGGGGGCTGCGAATACTCACCGTCCTGATGGTGCTGTTGGGGACCATGGTTAGCCTGCCTGTCGTCTGGCAGAGCGCGGATATCATCATGGCGCTGATGGCGATGACCAACCTGACGGCCATTCTGCTGCTCTCCCCGACGGTGCGGATTATCGCCAGCGATTATCTGCGTCAGCGGCGGCTGGGTATCCAGCCGACTTTCGATGCCACTCGTTACCCGGATATTGACCAACAGCTGGCCCCGGGCGCCTGGAATGAATTGCCGCGCGAATAGCGCGGCAATTGTAGCTATCGATCCCACCATGCACTTTTTTTGTTAAAATTCGTCGAAATTACCTGCAAGGACTGGATATGCTGATTCTGATTTCACCTGCTAAAACGCTCGATTATCAAAGCCCGCTGGCAACGACTCGCTATACCCAGCCCGAACTCCTCGAGTATTCTCAGCAGCTTATCGGCATCGCCCGTAAGCTGAGCGCACCGCAAATCGGCAAGCTGATGAGCATTAGCGACAAGCTGGCGGATCTAAACGCCACCCGCTTCCACGACTGGCACCCTGACTTTACGCCGCAAAATGCCCGCCAGGCGATCCTCGCCTTTAAAGGCGATGTCTACACTGGCCTGCAGGCAGAGACGCTCACCGAGGACGACTTTGACTTCGCCCAGCAGCATCTGCGCATGCTCTCCGGGCTGTATGGCGTGCTGCGCCCGTTAGACCTGATGCAGCCCTACCGCCTGGAGATGGGGATCCGTCTGGAAAATCCGCGCGGCAAAGATCTGTACCAGTTCTGGGGGGATACCATTACCGAGAAGCTGAATCAGGCGCTGCGCGACCAGGGCGACGATATCGTCATCAACCTGGCTTCCGATGAATATTTTAAATCGGTGAAAACGCCAAAATTGCAGGGTCAGCTGATCAAGCCGGTATTCCTCGATGAGAAGAACGGCAAATTCAAAGTGATCAGTTTTTATGCGAAGAAAGCCCGCGGCCTGATGAGTCGCTACATTATTGAAAACCGCTTAACCCAGCCGGAGCAGCTCAAAGCTTTTAATAGCGAAGGCTATTTCTTTGATGCGGATGCCTCAGAGAAAGGCGAACTGGTGTTTAAACGCCACGAGCAGTAACACGTTACGGTAATAAAAAAGGGGAGTCATTCCCCTTTTCAATATAATTAAGCAGATTATTACTTATTTTAACGCACCCAGTTTTCCACCACGCCTTTTTCATCGAAGAAAATCATCAGCGAGTTCGAATCTTTTTGGCTGGACTTATCGACCGCATCGGCAGCTTGCGATGCCCCGGTTACCGGGATCATGGAACCCGCGAGGCTGACCAGGTTGATCCCTTTATCTACTGAATAATACCAGCTCTCTTTACCCGACGCCGTCACCGTCGTATGACCAGAATCCGGGCACCAAAATACTGACGAACCTCGGCCTTGGTGGTTTTTCCGACAATGAGATGTTGTTTCAGATAGGCTGGCGTTAATTTATCTTCATTACCGCCAATCGTTGTCCCGGAGCAGCCTGTTAAAGCGAACACCACCAAAAAAAGAGATAAAATACGCATGTTTCCTCCTTGAAAACCTTGTGCATTAACAATGCATCTATAACAAATGATATCTATAGCTGCTTCATAATAAAATCAGCAGCATAAATATAAGCAGCATGAAATAATAAATAAAAAAGATAATCCAGTGGAATTATCCGGCAAAGAGGACAATCCGTAAAAGAGTTTGCAATATAAGCAGTGCGCTGACAATAAAATAGTGTGGGGAATTTTATGGAGAGAAATTTTACTGATATGGAAAAGTGCGTTAAATATAAAAACCGGGCAATAGCTGCCCGGTTTGGTCGATCATGTTGCCGATATTATTGCCTGGCTTAGCCCATCATCAGCTTACGCAGCGCGGCGAAATCCGCCGGCAGGTTGTGAGACAGCAGCGGCAGGTCGGCGCGGTCGGCCAGCTCCTTCGGCAGCGGCAGAGTCTCCTGCAGGATCTCCTCCACGCTCTCTTTGAACTTCGCCGGATGGGCGGTGCCGAGGAACAGGCCGTACTCTCCCGGCTGCAGCTGATCGCGCAGCGCGCGCCAGGCAATCGCCGCATGCGGTTCAGAGATGTAGCCGATGGCCTTCAGCTCGCGCATCGCTGCTTTGGTGGTCTCATCATCGACCGCGGCATAGCCCAGCTCGCTGAGACGCCAGATTTTACGGCGGAACAGCTCTTCAACGCGCGGCCAGTTGTTCGGCTGGCTGACGTCCATGGCGTTGGACAGCGTCGCCTGGGTGGCTTTTGGCGCCCACTCGCCGCCCTGCAGATAGCGCGGAACGGTGTCGTTGGCGTTGGTGGCGGCGATAAAGCGCTTGATCGGCAGCCCCAGCGACTTAGCCAGCAGACCGGCGGTCAGATCGCCGAAGTTGCCGCTCGGCACGGAAATCACCAGCTGATTGCGGGCTTCCTGCGGCAGCTGCGCCGCCGCTTCGAAGTAGTAACAGATCTGCGCCAGCAGGCGGCTGATGTTGATGGAGTTAGCCGAGTTGAGACCCAGCGTCGCCTTCAGCTCTTCATCGTCAAACGCCTGCTTCACCAGCGCCTGGCAGGCATCAAAGTCGCCATCAATCGCCACGGTTTCAATATTGCCGCCGAGGGTACAGAACAGCTTCTCCTGCAGCGGACTGATCTTGCCGCGCGGATAGAGGATCACTACCTTGACGTTCGGCAGGCCGTAGAAAGCATGCGCCACCGCCGCCCCGGTGTCGCCAGAGGTCGCGGTGAGGATGGTGACCGGCTTATCGCCTGCGATGTGGGTCAGCATCTGCGCCATAAAGCGGCCGCCGAAATCCTTGAACGCCAGCGTAGGGCCATGGAACAGCTCCAGACAGCCGACATCTTCCTGAACCTTGCTTACCGGCGCCGGAAACGCAAACGCCGCGCGCACCCGCTGCTGCAGGACATCCTGCGGGATCTCATCGCCGATAAAGGCGGATAGAATTTTGGCGCTACGGGTGACAAAGTCCTGCGCCAGCATGTCGTCGATTTCAGTCAGGCTGAATTCCGGCAGATCGTGCGGAAAGAACAGGCCCTGATGCTTGCCAAGTCCCTGGGTGACGGCCTGCGCAAAGCTGACCTGCTCGTTATGATCTTTTAAGTTATACAGTTTCATTGGTTATCCCACTACGCGTGCGCCCGCCGTGTCCAGCCGGCAAATATGAACAAAGCCTTCCTGATTCTGCAGATAGTGCGCGCCAAGCCAGTCGGCGACGCGCTGTGCGGTATCCGGTTTATCACACAACGCGAACAGCGTTGGGCCAGAGCCGGAGATGCCGCAAGCCTGGGCGCCCATCTCCATGGCCGCCTGACGCGCTTCGCTAAAGCCCGGCAGCAGTTTGGTTCGGTACGGTTCGGCAATCACATCTTTCATCAATTTTGCCGCCAGCTGCGGCTGGCGGGTGTAGCAGGCGTGAATAAAGCCCGCGAGGTGGCGACCATGGGCGATACAATCCTGGCGGCGATACTGCGCCGGCAGAATCGCCCGCGCTTCAGCAGTAGAAACTTTAATCCCCGGATAGGCCAGCACCCACAGCCACTCATCAAACCCGGGCACCTGCTGACTGATAATCCCATTCTCTTCGATCATCAACTGCATGCCGCCAAGATAGCACGGCGCCACGTTGTCGTAGTGAATGCTGCCGGAGATACGCCCTTCCATCTCTCCCATCAGCGCCAGCATGCGCGTCTCGTTCAGCGGCTTGCCGCAGAACTCGTTCATGGCCACCAGCGCAGCGACCACCGAGCAGGCGCTGGAACCCAGCCCGGAGCCAATCGGCATGTTTTTTTCCAGCGTCATCGCCACCGGCACCGTCTTGCCGATCTCCCGGCAAAAGCTTTCCCAGCACTGGTAAACAATGTTCTCCTGCGGCGCCGTCGGCAGTTTGCTGGCGAAGCGTCCAAGATTCTGCAGGCTAAATTGCTCCGCCGCTTCGACAGTGACGTTGTCGCCAAGCAGCGTGCCATCGACCGGCGTGACCGCCGCGCCCAACACATCAAACCCGACGCTCATATTGGCACTGGAAGCCGGGGCATATACTTTGACCATCTTAAACTCCTAACTTCCAGGACAGGGTGCGCAGCAGGTCGGCGAATACGCCGGCCGCCGTGACGTCGTTCCCGGCGCCATAGCCGCGCAGCACCAGCGGCAATGGCTGATAATAATGGCTATAAAAAGCCAGCGCGTTCTCACCATTCTTAACTTTGAACAGCGGATCGTTGCCGTCAACCGCGGCTATTTTTACCCGGCAGGTACCATCCTCTTCGATGTTACCGACGTAGCGCAAGACTTTACCTTCATCGCGCGCCTTAGCAACCCGCGAGGCAAAACCATCGTCCAGCGACGGCAGGCGGGCCATAAAGGTCTCGACATCGCCGCTGGCGTCGAAGTCCGGCGGCAGCGCCGACTCGACGATAATGTCCGCCAGCTCCAGTTCACGCCCGGTCTCACGGGCCAGAATCAGCAGTTTACGCGCCACATCCACCCCGGATAAATCGTCGCGCGGATCCGGCTCGGTATACCCCATCTCACGGGCCATCGCCGTCGCCGCGGAGAAACTCACCCCCTCGTCCAGCTTGCCGAAGATAAACGACAGGGAGCCGGACAGGATCCCGGAGAAATGGCGCAGCTCATCGCCGGCGTTGAGCAGGTTCTGCAGGTTCTCAATCACCGGCAGGCCCGCGCCAACGTTAGTGTCATAGAGGAACTTACGCCGCGAGCTGCTGGCCGCATGGCGCAGCTGGTGATAGTAATCCAGCGAAGAGGTATTGGCCTTTTTGTTCGGCGTCACCACATGGAAACCTTCGCGCAGGAAGTCGGCATACTGATCGGCGACCGCCTGGCTGGAGGTACAGTCGACGATCACCGGATTGAGCAGGTGGTACTCTTTCACCAGGCGGATCAGGCGGCCAAGATTAAACGGCTCTTTCGCCTCCGCCAGTTCCGCACTCCAGTTTTCCAGATTCAGGCCATGCACGCTGGTCAGCAGCGCCTGAGAATTGGCTACACCGCAGACGCGCAGATCGATATGTTTGTTCTTCAGCCACCCCTGCTGGCGCTTGATCTGCTCTAGCAGCGCGCCGCCGACGCCGCCGACGCCGATGACAAACACTTCAATCACCTGGTCGGTGTTGAACAGCATCTGATGGGTCACGCGCACGCCGGTGGTGGCGTCGTCATTGCTGACCACTACCGAAATTGAGCGCTCGGAAGAGCCCTGGGCAATCGCCACGATATTGATATTGGCGCGGGCCAGTGCCGCAAAGAATTTCGCCGAGATACCGCGCAGGGTACGCATTCCGTCGCCCACCACGGAGATGATCGCCAGACGCTCCATAATCGCCAGCGGCTCCAGCAGCCCCTCTTTCAGCTCCAGATAAAACTCATCTTCCATCGCCCGTTTGGCACGTGCGCAGTCGCTCTGCGGCACGCAGAAACTGATGCTGTACTCGGAAGAAGATTGAGTGATCAACACCACCGAGATGCCGGCGCGGGACATGGTGGCGAAGACGCGGGCCGCCATGCCG
Organism: Klebsiella sp. KPN54798; assembly: GCF_021184225.1. NCBI lineage: Bacteria > Pseudomonadati > Pseudomonadota > Gammaproteobacteria > Enterobacterales > Enterobacteriaceae > Klebsiella > Klebsiella sp. KPN54798. The sequence continues at coordinate 4,583,585 of NZ_CP089234.1, forward strand.
ACCATCCCTTTCATCCCCGGCCCGGAGACGTTGAACATCGCCATGTTGTTGAGGTTAGAGATGCCTTTCACCGGCAAATCGTCCTCGTCGCGGCTGGCGCCGATAAGCGTTCCCGGCGCCTGCGGGTTGCCGGTATTTTTAATCAGGCATGGGATTTGGAACTGGGCGATAGGGGCGATGGTGCGCGGGTGCAGCACTTTCGCGCCAAAGTAGGAGAGCTCCATCGCCTCCTGATAAGACATCGATTTCAGCAGGCGCGCATCCGGCACCTGACGCGGATCGCAGGTGTACACTCCGTCGACATCGGTCCAGATTTCGCAGCAGTCAGCGCGCAGGCAGGCGGCCAGTACCGCAGCCGAGTAGTCGGAGCCGTTACGCCCCAGCACCACCAGCTCGCCTTTCTCATTGCCGGCGGTAAACCCGGCCATCAGGATCATATGGTCTGCCGGGATCTGGCTGGCGGCAATGCGGCGGGTGGATTCGGCGATATCGACGGTGGATTCCAGATAGTGGCCCACGGCAAGCAGTTTTTCGACCGGGTTAATGACACTGACTTTATGTCCACGAGCTTCCAGCAGACCCGCCATGATGGCGATGGAGAGCTTTTCGCCGCGGCAGATCAGCGCGGCATTGACGCTGTCCGGGCACTGACCCAGCAGGCTGATGCCGTGCAGAACATGCTTAATCTGAGCAAATTCCTGCTCCACGAAGGCTTTTAACTGGGCAAGCGGGAAAGCGGGCTGGGCGTCGGCAAGGCCCTGAAGAAGTTCGGCAAAAATGCGTTCGGCGTCGGCAATATTGGGGAGGGCATCCTGGCCGCCAATGGTCTTTTCAATCATCGCTACCAGGTGGTTAGTGATCTTCGCCGGGGCAGACAGGACCGTCGCTACCTGCCCCTGCCTGGCATTACTCTCCAGAATATCGGCAACCCGCAGAAACCGTTCCGCATTTGCCACTGATGTACCGCCGAACTTCAACACTCGCATGGTTCTTACCCCTTGATCTCTTGTCAAAAAAAAAGCCCGCACTGTTCAGGTGCGGGCTTTTTTCTGTGTTTCCTGTACGCGTCAGCCCGCACCGTTACCTGTGGTAATGGTGGTGGTGATAATGGTGGTAATCATGCCGATGCGATTCATGGATGTTGTGTACTCTGTATTTTTATCTGTCTGTATGTCCTGCCTATATTGGTTAAAGTATCTGCCGTCTTAAGTCAATGAATTTCTCAATTTGCCCCATTTCAGCAGGCTTACGTATTTTCCCGCTGCCGTGAGAAAAAAACATCCAGATCGGCGGAAAACCAGCCCATAGAACAGCATACACATCCATAAATAAAAAATATAACAGAGTTTTATTCTGGCAGGTTTTTTTCAATATCATGCAGCAAACGATGCAACATTGCCGTGTCGCGCTGCTGCAGCAGGCCCAGCCGTTGCGACAACCAGTCGGCCAGTTTGGCATCATCCTCCACGCCCAAACGCGAAAGTAACGCCAGGGTACGAGTACGTAAGGCCTGCAGCTGATGATGGTCTGCCGCAGCGGCGGCGGGCGCCGTTTGTTGCATTAGCGATGCTAATTGATAACAGTAGACCATCACCGACTGGCCGAGATTCAGCGACGGATAATCCGCAGCCATCGGCACACCGGTCAACACATCAGCCAGCGCCAGCTCCTCATTGCTCAACCCGGAGTCTTCACGGCCAAAAACCAGCGCCGCGTGCGTCATCCACTGCGCCTTCTCCTCCAGCAGCGGCAACAGCTGCTGCGGCGTGGCGTAATAGTGAAAACGCGCGCGGCTGCGGGCGGTGGTGGCGACGGTAAAATCAACGTCACGCAGCGCCTCGGCAAGGGTGGGATAGGTGGTGATACCATCGAGGATGTCGCCTGAGCCATGCGCCACCCAGCGTGCCGGCGGCGCCAGGTGGGCTTCGCTATCGACGATCCGTAGTTCGCGAAATCCCATGGTTTTCATCGCCCTGGCGGCAGCGCCGACGTTCTCGGCCCGGGCAGGACCGACTAAAATAATCGTTAAACGCATTGCGGTTTCTTTCTCTCTCTCAGGCGTTATCGAGGCGCAGCGCCCCCCATTTTACGCGGTGAAAATTTACAAATTTGCAACAAAAATCACTAAAATTGCGTTTTCTTACCCATAAAAAAATCTAAACTGTTCTCAGGAGGCCGTGACAAGGAGTATGTTAACAGAACCCATTTATCCATATGATGGGCAATGCAATTTCATCTGATGCATCGTTTCAGGCTTTGGATTCACTGTATTTATTAATTTATCCACGCAACTAGTTGAGCCGGGTAAAGATTGTGACTATAAAGAGCATGGCGATGCAATGATTTCACAAGACTGTTAACGTGCTACAATTGAACTTGATATATGTCAACGAAGCGTAGTTTTATTGGGTGTTCGGCCTCTCTTAGCCTGTTATGTTGCTGTTAAAATGGTTAGGATGTCAGCCGTTTTTGACACCGTCGGGTCCAGAGGGAAAGTACCCACGACCAAGCTAATGATGTTGTTGACGTTGATGGAAAGTGCATCAAGAACGCAATTACGTACTTTAGTCATGTTACGCCGCGCATGTTAATTTGCGACATGCAGCAGGCAGGTCAGGGACTTTGGTACTTCCTGTTTCGATTTAGTTGGCAATTTAGGTAGCAAACATGCAGACCCCGCACATTCTTATCGTTGAAGACGAGTTGGTAACACGCAACACGTTAAAAAGTATTTTCGAAGCAGAAGGTTACGATGTATTCGAAGCGACCGATGGCGCGGAAATGCATCAGATCCTGTCTGAAAATGATATCAACCTGGTGATCATGGATATCAACCTGCCGGGTAAAAATGGTCTTCTGCTGGCGCGCGAGCTGCGCGAGCAGGCTGACGTCGCGCTGATGTTCTTAACCGGCCGCGACAACGAAGTGGATAAGATCCTTGGCCTCGAAATCGGCGCTGACGACTATATCACTAAACCGTTTAACCCGCGTGAACTGACTATTCGCGCGCGCAACCTGCTCTCCCGTACCATGAACCTCGGTACCGTGAGCGAAGAGCGTCGCAGCGTGGAAAGCTACAAGTTCAACGGCTGGGAACTCGATATCAACAGCCGTTCCCTGGTTAGCCCGAACGGCGAACAGTACAAGCTGCCGCGCAGTGAATTCCGCGCGATGCTGCACTTCTGCGAAAACCCGGGCAAAATTCAGTCTCGTGCCGAGCTGCTGAAGAAAATGACCGGTCGCGAGCTGAAGCCGCATGACCGTACCGTTGACGTGACCATTCGTCGGATTCGTAAACACTTCGAATCCACTCCGGATACCCCGGAAATCATCGCTACCATTCACGGTGAAGGCTACCGTTTCTGTGGCGATCTGCAGGAATAATACGATTTATTCCGCAGCCATGATGCGAAAACGGCGCCCCAGGGGCGCCGTTTTTTATGCCGTCACTCTTTCCAGAGACGCAGCTTATCGTCATCGGCAGCCGGTGTCGGAGGCACTGTGCCTTTCGGCAGCGATAACGCATACCAGTCCACGCGACGGGTCAAAAACATCAGGACGCTCAGCGCCAGCGCCAGCACCCCGGTACCCAGCAGCAGCGCGCTATCCTCAGAATGCAACAGAAACCACATCACGCCATCCAGCAGCAGTAGCGCGGCGACAAACAGCAGGCTGTTACGCCATCCTCTGAGCACCGCCTGAAGGTAGATCCCATTCATCACCGCGCCAGACAGGCTGGCCGCCAGCCAGGCGGCGGTAAAACCAATGTGCTCTGAGAGCGCCAGCAGCACCAGGTAAAACAGCACCAGCGATAAGCCCACCAGCAGATATTGCATCGGATGCAGGGGACGACGGGTCAGGCTCTCGAACACGAAAAAAGCCATAAAGGTCAGCCCGATTAACAGGATGGCATATTTTGTCGCCCGATCGGTTAGCTGGTACTGGTCGGCAAGGGACATCACATCGGCACTGAACGCCGGCAGTCGCGACCACGGGATCTCCATATCATCCTTGAAATAGCTCCCCATATCGTTGGCGAACCAGCTGCTTTGCCAGTGGGCGCGATAGCCGGCAGCACTCACTTCCCGTTGCGTTGGCAGGAAGCTGCCGAGAAAACCGGGATGCGGCCAGTTACTGGTCAGCTGCAGCTCGCTGTTACGCCCGAGCGGCACCAGTGAAAACTCTCCCGTCCCGTTCAGATCGAGTGAAAAGGCAATCTCAAGCGGCTTGTTGTCCTCCGCCAGCGCAGGCATTGGCATATGAATACCTGCGCCATCGCCGCTTATCCCCAGCCCCGGCTCCACGCTTAATACGTTACCGTTGACCTCCGGGGCATGGATGGCGCCAATGCCGCGGGCATCGCCGACGCTCACCACCAGCCGCGGCTGGCCTAAGACGATATTCGTTTTTCTCAGCGCCGCCAGACGCAGCGGATCAAACGAGGCCTTAATCTGCAAGGCGTTATGCCAGACCTGGCCGCTGTAGATACCCACCCTCCTCGACTCCACGGTCTGTTTGCCGGCGACCGCCAGCGACTCCGGCAGCCAGTAATACACCCAGCTCCGCTGATAGTTGACCTCTTTTTGGTTCTCCATGCGGGTCAGGGTCTCGGTTATCGGAATAGCGATCAGCGGTCCGGCGAGTTTTTGCGAGCCGCTGGTGCTTTGCTCAATGGCGTCCACCACTTCGCTACGATAATCCGCTCGCTCATTAATAAGCTCCCTGACCATCATTAACGGCAAAGATAGCAGCACAATACAGCCTATTAACGTGGTGATTTTCCAGAATAACGGTGATTTCAACATAGCCTTTCTCCCTATCGTGATGGCCTCACAATAGGACGGCTGTGTGGGGAGAATTTGAAGCTATGTGAAGGGACGGTGAAGTCGCAGCGTGGCGACCACGCCGCCTTCGGGCCGATTGTGCAGATTGATATCGCCGTGATGCAGGCGCGCGACTTCACGAACGAACGCCAGTCCAAGGCCGCTGCTCTTATGGCCGTCTTCGCGCGGCAGCGAATAGAATCGCTCAAAGATTCGTTCCAGGGCATAATCCGGAATACCGCACCCGTTGTCGATAACGCTCAATTGCACCTCTTCATTTCGCTTCTCCGCAGCCAGGGCGATCTCACCGCCCTGGGGGGTAAAGTCAATCGCGTTGTCGAGCAGATTACCCAGCGCCTGGGCCAACAGCTCGCCATCGCCATTGACCAGCATCCCACTCTCCCGCCAGCGCAGGGTGATAGCTTTCGCCGCCAGAGCGATGTTGCGCTCCTCCGTCAGCCGTTGGTATAGCGCATCTATCGACACCGGATGCTGCTTTATCTCCAGCCGGCTTTCCAGTCTCGCCTGCTGGAGCAGCCGCTCCACCAGCAGTTGCATCCGGGTGTTTTGCGCGAGGATATTATCAGTAAACCGCGCCGCCACCTCAGGCGGCGGCCCTTCGCGCAGGATCTCCGCCGCGCCGCGGATGGCCGCCAGCGGGCTTTTCAGTTCATGGGTCAGGTCATAGACATAGTTTTCGATGGCATTCTTACCTTCGAGCTTTACCCGCATGCTCTCCAGAGCCTGGGCCAGCTTGCGCAATTCGCTGCTGCCAACCTCCGGCAGCGGCAGCGGGCGCTCAGCGGTCACCGAGTCCGCATAGCGCACCAGCTTGCCGATAGAGAAATTGATCCACCAGACGACGCCGCCGCCAATCAACAGCGCAATGCCCAGCAGGGCGCCGCCGGCCCAGAGGATCCGCCGCTCGCTGCGCTTAATGACCGGCGTCATCGCCTGGTTGGGTTTACCGACGCTCAGCACGCCGATAATCCGCCCCTTATCCATCACCGGCGCGGCGATATACATCACCGAGCTGGCTTCATCATGCGGATCGCTGCGCGTACTGCGCGCGCCGTACTGGCCGCGCAGGGTGAGCCAGACATCGTTCCAGCGCGAATAGTCCTGCCCTGTCGCCTGCCCGCTGGAGTCAAACACCACCTTGCCCCGGGCATCGGTCAGATAGACGCGGTACTCATTACGTACCTTTTTAATTCCGCCAATATTGGCGTTGAGCGGCTGCTGGTTGAGCTGGTGAAAGGCCTGCGCCAGCCTGCCCTGCTGCGGGTTTGCCGCCAGCAGATCCTCACGCGCCAGCGCCGCCAACAGGGTAGCGGTATCATTGAGGGTCCCCTCTGTCGCCCGGCGCACGCCCGGCTTCACTTCCTGGACAAAGATCGACAGCACAAACCACGCGGCGATCGCGACGATAAGAAAATAGCCCAGCAGCAGGCGCATGCCGATGCGCATCAGCCGCGCCCCAGGCTGTAGCCCATACCGCGATGGGTATTGATTGGCGCCTTTTCAGGATTCACAGCCCGCAGCTTAGCGCGCAGGGTTTTGATATGGGTATCGACGGTACGGTCGAGGCTTTCCCAGGCATCGATCCACACCAGCTCCATCAGCTGCTGACGGGAGAAGACGCGACCGGGCGCGTGAAGCAGGGTTTTCAGCAGCAGAAATTCGTAGCGCGTCAGATTCAGCGGCTGGCCGAACCAGCTGATCGCCGCCGCCTGCTCATCGAGCACAAACTCGCCGACGCGTACCACCGGCGATGGCGCGGCAAACTTCTGCAGCCGCCGCAGCACGGTTCGCACCCGCGCGCAGACTTCGCGTGGTGAAAACGGCTTGGCGATGTAATCGTCAGCGCCGATTTCCAGCCCCAGCAGCTTATCGACCTCGTCGCTACGCGCCGTCAAAAACAGCACCGGCAGCGCCGGATAACGCGTCAGCAGACGCCGACAGAGCTCGAAGCCGCTGATATCCGGCAAGCCGACGTCGAGGATGGCGACATCTGGCGCCTGATGCGCCGCCGCCTCCAGCGCGGGCAAACCGCGGCCAAAGACGCTGACCTGGAAGCCCTCCTGCTGCAGCATGTAAACCAGGGTATCAGCGATACTCTGTTCATCCTCAACTAACCAAATCCGTGGCTGCTGCATGCGCGCTCCCGTTTATTTATTCCATGGCATGATCGGCACGGCGCTGATGGCGTTCTTCGGCGAGCCATCAACCACTTTATCCGAGTAGGTCAGATAGACCAGCGCATTGCGCTTCGCATCATAGAATCGCACGACCTGCAGTTTTTTAAACACCAGCGAGGTGCGCTTCTGGAACACCACGTCGCCCTGGCTTTTGCCGTTTTTGATTTTGTCCGTTAGCTCAATCGGCCCGACCTGCTGGCAGGAAATCGCCGCGTCAGAGGTATCTTCCGCCAGCCCCAGCCCGCCTTTGATGCCACCGGTTTTCGCCCGGCTGATATAGCAGGTCACGTTCTGTACATCCGGATCGTCAAAGGCTTCGACGACGATTTTGTGATCCGGCCCTAACCATTTGAAGACCGTATCCACGGAACCAATCTGCTCCGCCTGAGCCAGCTGGCTACCGGCCAGCAGGAGCAGCCCCATCGCAAACTTCTTGTATTTCATATTGTTACCATTATTAAAAAATATAGCTGAGTAATTATCACGCACTTAGCAGAAAAGGTTTATAGATCACAGCTTTACAAAATTATCGTTCAAATCCCCTGACCTACCGCATTTAAAAGCAAAAAAAACACTGAATGCTAAAACATCAAAAAATGCTATTATCCGCTACTTTAATATCAGGCACCTGTGTTTAAGGATGGGGACATTTTATGGATCAAGCAGGGATTATTCGCGATCTCCTTAGCTGGCTGGAAGGTCACCTGGATCAGCCGCTTTCTCTGGATAATGTGGCGGCGAAGGCAGGTTATTCCAAGTGGCATTTGCAGCGAATGTTTAAGGATGTCACCGGCCATGCCATCGGTGCCTATATTCGCGCGCGCCGCTTGTCGAAATCTGCTGTCGCATTACGCCTGACCGCCCGTCCAATCCTTGATATTGCGCTGCAGTACCGTTTCGACTCCCAGCAGACCTTCACCCGAGCGTTTAAGAAACAATTCTCGCTGACGCCGGCGCTCTACCGCCGCTCGCCGGACTGGAGTTCGTTCGGTATGCGCCCGCCGCTGCGTCTTGGCGAATTTACCCTGCCGAAACATGAGTTTATCACTCTGCCCCCTACTCAGCTGCTTGGCGTGACCCAGAGCTATACCTGTAAGCTCGAGGAAATCTCCGATTTTCGTAACCAGATGCGGGTCCAGTTCTGGCGAGACTTCCTCGGCAACTCACCGTCAATCCCCCCGGTGCTCTACGGGCTGCATGAGCCGCGTCCGAGCCTGGAAAAAGACGATGAGCAGGAAGTATTCTATACCACCGCGCTGACGCCGGAGATGGCTAACGGCCACCTGCAGCATGCCCATCCAGTGACCCTGGAGGGCGGCGAGTATGTCATGTTTACGTATGAAGGGCTGGGTACCGGTCTGCAGGAATTCATCCTGACCGTCTACGGCACCTGCATGCCGATGCTGCACCTGACGCGTCGCAAGGGGCTGGATATTGAACGCTTCTACCCTGAAGATGAAAGCCGGGATCAGGCCACGCCGATTCAGTTGCGCTGCGAGTATCTGATCCCGATCCGCCGTTAACGCTGCAGCTCGTCCATTGCGGGGGCGTCAAGATGCGAGACGTCGCCCGCCGTTTCCACCACCCAGCCGGAAGCCAGCCACGGGCTTTGCTGATAGTCGACGCGCGAAATAGAGCAGTTGCGCAGCCGCAGACGACGCTCAGCGTACGCCGGCAGCCCTAATATCGTGCTCACCAGGCAGCCCAGCGCGATCCCATGACTCACCAGCAGCGGCCGGCTACCGGCGGGTAATTCCAGACAGGATGCCAGCACCGCATGCATACGCTCGCTGAGCTCCTGCATCGATTCGCCCTGCGGAATACGACCGTCCGGTGTGCCGTTGACCAGCTGGCGACGCCAGCCTTCTTCTTCTTCGCTGAGCGAGTCGATATGGCGCTTCTCCAGCACCCCCATATCCAGTTCGCGCAGGCGCGCATCGGCGATCACGCTGCAGCCGCAGGCTTCGGCGATAATTTCTGCTGTGCGGCGGGTTCGCCCCAGATCGCTGGTAATGATATGGGTGATCCCCAGCGTTCTGGCGCGCTCGCCCACCTGCCAGGCCTGGCGCTCACCATGGGCGGTCAGCGGGCTGTCGGACTGACCCTGAATACGTCGCTCGGCGTTCCACTGCGTTTCACCGTGGCGAACAAGGTATACTTGTAACATGCTTTTTTTCCGTTCTGGACTCGTTATCAACCGCTTTCGGGCATTACCGCCTGCCCTCGGGGTGATTTAGAGTATACTGCGATGACGTTAGTTTATTCTGAGTTGTTTTGATTATGCACCATGTTGTCTCAGCGACCACTAATCCCGCCAAAATTCAGGCAATTCTGCAGGCTTTTGACGAGATTTTCGGCGAAGGATCCTGCCACATTGAGTCCGTCGCCGTCGAGAGCGGCGTGCCGGAACAGCCCTTCGGCAGCGAGGAAACGCGCGCTGGCGCACGAAATCGCGTCGCCAATGCGCGCCTTGCCCAGCCAAATGCCGATTTCTGGGTAGCCATCGAAGCCGGTATCGACGATGACAGCACCTTTAGCTGGGTGGTCATCGAAAGCGCCAGCCAGCGCGGAGAAGCGCGCTCAGCCACGCTGCCGTTGCCTGACGTTATTCTTGAGCAGGTTCGCGCTGGCGAAGCCCTCGGCCCGGTCATGTCGCAGTATACCGGCATCGATCAGATCGGTCGTAAAGAGGGGGCGATTGGGGTTTTCACCGGCGGCAGATTAACCCGCAGCAGCGTTTACCACCAGGCGGTCGTGCTGGCGCTAAGCCCGTTCCATAACGCTATTTATCGCTAGCCAGCAGCGTCTGCTCCAGCCACTGGCGCAGCTCTACCGGCGCCGATTTCAGGCTGTTGGACCCGCGGGTAATGGTCGCAATTCCGGCGCCGAGCTCATTTTTCAGCTCACGCTGGCTCATCTCGCCGCGCAGCAACTCTTCGATAATGCGCACCCGGGTACCCAGGGCTTCGCGCTCGTCGGGCGTCAGCATCAGCTGCAGCAACGGCAGATGCAGATCCTCAGCATAGGCCTGCTGAAGCAGGGCAACAAAGCGCAGCCACTCCTGATGACGTTGTTCGGCAACGGCCGCGGAATAGGGAGATTGTTGGGTCATATCGCGCCACCATATTGAGACGGGCAGCTTACGCTGCCCGTCGAATGTACTCTTCAACGAGTACAAAGCATAACATACTTCCCGGCGATCAGTAACGCTGGCGCCACTCCGCATCGCTGAGGATCTTATCCTGCTGCCCCATAAAGTAGCGGTAGTAGGCGTCATAGGAGAGGACATTCTTCACGTAGCCGCGGGTTTCCGAAAACGGAATACTCTCGACAAACGCCACGGCGTCGATCCGTCCGGCGCTGTTCCCCTGCCAGCTGCGTACCCGGCCCGGCCCGGCGTTATAGGCCGCTGAGGCGTAGATACGGTTATTGCCGAACTGCTGATAAACGTACTGCAGATAGCTGGTGCCGATATTGATGTTGGTTTCCGGATCCAACAGCTGCGACGGGCCGCTGTAGCCGGGAATGCTGAACATACTGACGGTATGCGTCGCGGTGCCCGGCATAATCTGCATCAGTCCGCTGGCGCCGACCGGCGAGCGCACTTTCGGGTTCCAGGCGCTCTCCTGACGGGCAATCGCCATCGCGTAGCTCTGCGGAATATCTTTGCCGCTAACATAGCGGGCAAACAGGTCGTTATAGGCCAGCGGGAAACGTTCTTCCAGCTGATCCCACAGCTTACCGGCGATCGTCGCCTGCACGCTCAGATCCCACCAGTGCTGATCGAAGGCATAGCGCGCCAGCTGCGCCTGCTGGGATTTGACGCGACTAGTGACCAGGTTGGCCCATTCGGTGCGCGCGGTGTTATCCATATTCCAGTACATCAGCTCACGTACCCGCGCCATCTCCGGCCCGGAGGCCAGCGCCGGATCGATGGTGCCCGAGGCTTTATCGATGCGGAAGGTATACTCCTCGCCAAGACGCTGCGCGGCGACCATCGGGTAGAAGCCTCGCTGTTGCATCAACGAGCGAAGGATCGCCTGCGCCTCCTCATCCCTGCCGCGCTCCAGCAGCAGATCCGCCTGCCAGTAGCGCCATTCGTCTTTCTCTTTCGCCTCCATCGGCAGGCGCGCCAGCCAGGTGTTGAGGCCATGGCGATCGCCCGTCCCCAACGCCATCCGTACCCGCCGCTCCACCAGCGGCGTGGACTGCGAACGCATGATTGCGTCATCGCGCCAGATGGCCTGCTCTTCGGTTACATCGCTACCCATCAGGCGCCAGGCGACAATATCGCGCAGTTCCTGGGTCTGATCCTCATTGAGCTGCTGAGCCTGTACCAGCGAAGGGATCATCAGGCGGGCATTTTCCACGTCCTGGCGGGCGACGCTGGCGAAGGCGACGGCGGCCATCTGACGGGTAAAGTCCGTCGCCCCGGTGGTGCGGGCGAAGGTGAGGACGCTGTTTGGATCGTTAGCCAGGGCGACCACGGCGCTGGCGATGCTCTGGTAGTTGGCGGGCATTTGCTGGGCCAGCGATTTCACCAGCCCGATATTGCCGGCCTTCATCGCCAGGCGGATCCGTTCGAGATAGGCCAGCGGATCCTGCTGACCGGAGTCGCGCCAGGCGCTGAACAGCGGTTCACAGGCGCCGGGCTGATTCTTGCCCGTCAGCCACAGCTCTTTCGCCCCGCTCCAGGCCTCCTGCGACTGCCCCACGCTCAGCTTGGCGTAGTAATAGTTGCACTGCGCCTCGGTGCTGGTCGGCTTATCCGGGCTAAACGCCAGCAAGCCGCGCCAGTCGCTGCGCCGGGCCAGTTCATTCACGAAGCGCGAACGTAATGAACGCGCAGGGGGCAGCGTCGGATTGGCGTCAATAAAGTTTTTCACCACCAGCGCCGGCTGGTTCATCAGATCGTCGGTGATCTGTCGGTACTGCAAATAGGGATACAGGGGATAGGTGCTTAACGTGGGCATCAGCTGGTCGACTACATCCATCTGCCGGTTATCCCACGCCTGCTTAATTTGTGCGTAGCGGCTGCGCTGTTCATCCAGTGAATCCGCATGCGCCAGCTGACTCAACGTCAACAAACCAACGCTGGCAGCCAAAAGATGCCACGCCATTTTTTTGGCTTTTTCCACAAGCTCTTCCTCTTTCCGGTGCATTTTCGCAGCATCGTGCCGCTTAAAAACCCCTGCCGGTTCGGCAGGCGGCTTTACTTATGCTAATCAGACAACGCTAAACGCGCCATGTCCTGGACATTTTTTTACGCTTCTGTGAATCCTGTCGCCTCGCTGGGATTAGCGCGCGAAAAAGGCTACACTTCGGCTTTGAACTATCTATCAAAATAGAAAGAGGCGAAGTCCAACGTGGCTCAATTCGTTTATACCATGCATCGTGTCGGCAAAGTGGTACCGCCGAAACGTCATATTTTGAAAAATATCTCCCTCAGCTTTTTCCCTGGCGCGAAAATCGGTGTGCTCGGTCTGAACGGCGCCGGTAAATCTACCCTGCTGCGCATCATGGCCGGTATCGACACCGAGATCGAAGGTGAAGCGCGTCCGCAGCCCGGCATCAAAATCGGCTACCTGCCGCAGGAGCCGCAGCTCAACCCGGAACACACCGTGCGCGAGTCCGTGGAAGAAGCGGTCGCCGAAGTGGTTAACGCGCTGAAGGGGCTGGACGAAGTCTATGCCAAATACGCCGAGCCGGATGCGGACTTCGATAAGCTTGCCGCACAGCAAGGCAAGTTCGAAGAGATTATCCAGGCGCACGACGGCCACAACCTGAACGTCCAGCTGGAGCGCGCGGCCGACGCCCTGCGCCTGCCGGACTGGGATGCGAAAATCGCTAATCTTTCCGGTGGTGAACGCCGCCGCGTCGCGCTGTGCCGTCTGCTGCTGGAAAAACCGGATATGCTGCTGCTCGACGAACCGACCAACCACCTCGACGCCGAGTCCGTCGCCTGGCTGGAACGCTTCCTGCACGACTTCGAAGGCACCGTGGTGGCGATTACCCACGACCGTTACTTCCTTGATAACGTCGCCGGCTGGATCCTCGAGCTTGACCGCGGCGAAGGTATTCCGTGGGAAGGCAACTACTCCTCCTGGCTGGAGCAGAAAGACCAGCGTCTGGCGCAGGAAGCTTCTCAGGAAGCCGCACGCCGCAAATCTATCGAGAAAGAACTCGAGTGGGTTCGCCAGGGCGCGAAAGGCCGTCAGTCTAAGGGCAAAGCCCGCCTGGCGCGCTTTGAAGAGCTTAACAACGTTGAATATCAGAAACGTAACGAGACTAACGAACTGTTCATTCCGCCAGGCCCGCGTCTGGGCGATAAAGTTCTGGAAGTCAGCCATCTGCGCAAATCCTACGGCGACCGCGTTCTGATTGACGATCTGAGCTTCTCGGTACCGAAAGGCGCTATCGTCGGCATCATCGGTCCGAACGGCGCGGGTAAATCTACCCTCTTCCGCATGATGTCTGGCCAGGAACAGCCTGATTCCGGCACCATCACCCTGGGTGAAACCGTTAAGCTGGCTTCCGTCGATCAGTTCCGCGACGCGATGGACAACAGTAAGACCGTGTGGGAAGAAGTGTCTGGCGGCCTGGATATCATGAAGATCGGCAACACCGAGATGCCGAGCCGCGCCTACGTGGGCCGCTTTAACTTCAAAGGCGTCGACCAGGGTAAACGCGTTGGCGAGCTGTCCGGCGGTGAACGTGGTCGTCTGCACCTGGCGAAACTGCTGCAGGTCGGCGGTAACGTCCTGCTGCTCGATGAACCAACCAACGACCTGGATATCGAAACCCTGCGCGCGCTGGAAAACGCCCTGCTGGAGTTCCCGGGCTGCGCGATGGTTATCTCGCACGACCGCTGGTTCCTTGACCGTATTGCCACCCACATTCTGGATTACCAGGATGAAGGTAAGGTTGAGTTCTTCGAAGGTAACTTTACCGAGTACGAAGAGTACAAGAAACGCACTCTCGGCGCCGACGCGCTGGAGCCGAAGCGAATCAAGTACAAACGTATCGCGAAATAAAACGCAAAAAGGCAACGCAAGTTGCCTTTTTTAATGTTTGCTCCCTCTCCCATTGGGAGAGGGTTGGGGTGAGGGCTACAGCCCGCAGAGCCCCTACCCCTGCTCGCCCATCAGCTGTTTCACCAGCTCGACGCAGCGCAGGAACCGGGCATCGTAGTCCGACTCCTTCACATGGACGAATTCGATCTCGTTCTCTTTCAGCAGCGATACCAGCAACGACTGAAACTCTTTACGATCCACCGAGCTCCCAAGACTGCGCAGTCCATCGGCCACCCACGGGGTATTGTTCTCCAGCAGGATCACCAGGTCGAAGCGGTATTCATCAATCAGCGCCTGCACAAACGGGTGCTCACGTCCCTCGTACTTCAGACAGAAGGCCTGAGTGCTGACGAAGTCGGTATCGATGAACGCCACCTTGTTGGCATATTTCACCGCAAAATCAATATACTGCGCATGCCCAAGGGCAATTTTATCGTAATCCGAATACTGGAGCGCCATCTCATCGCCGCCGAGATGCGAAAAAACATAATCCCGGCCATATTCCCAGGCGCTGGTGGTATTGAAGATATTGGCGAGTTTATTGACCAGCGTCGATTTACCGCTCGACTCGCCGCCGAGGATCGCCACCGTCCGCACAAAGAACGGTTTCACTTCCGTCGGAATATATTCCCAGTAGCGGAACGGGTTCTCGCGGATCTGCCCGCCGCTAATATTCATAAAGGTCCGCTTAGGATCGATAAGCACCGTCTCGATCCCCAGATGCTCAAGGTACTGCGGCGCATCGGCCTCTTCCGAGGTATAGATCCGGTTCGGCTCGATCCCTTTTTCGCTCATAAAAGCGCGGATCCCATGGCTCCACACGTCCCAGCCGTGCGGATAGGGCTCCATCCCCTCTTCATTGAAGGCGTGGATGCGAATATTCTTCTGATATTTAAAGGTTTGCAGCAGCCAGCGCAGGCGGTCAGGCACCGTCGGCTGTTGCGACATGGCGCTCTCTTCAAACAGCTCGCGGTCGCGGGTATCGTCATAGCCCATAATGATATGCAGCTCATCGACCTGGCTACAGGCGCGCTGTATCAGGTAGATATGCCCGGTATGCAGCGGGTAAAACTTACCAAACACCACGCCGACGCTTTTCTGTCGGCGGGGAAACTCCAGCCCGAGGAAACGATGCAGCGCTTCAAGCTTCTGCGCGCTCGGGCTTTTGATTTTGGCATTCAGCAGCTGGCTAAGATACCCCTTGGTCATTCCGCTGGCTTCCGCCACCTGCTGCAGGGTACAGCCTTTCTGCTTAATGGCGCTTTTTAAATAGTCAAATGACGACATCGCTAATCTCCTTTTAACTTATTATAAGTCGTCAAAAACGCTTAGCGCGTCTGAAAGCTTTTTCACGCCAAAGATTTGCATGCCTTCCGGCACTTTTTTCGGCACATTGGCCGCCGGGACGATGGCGCGACGGAAGCCGTGCTTCGCCGCTTCGGAGATACGCTCCTGACCGCTCGGTACCGGGCGAATTTCCCCGGCCAGCCCCACTTCGCCAAAGACCACCAGATCCTGCGGCAGAGGACGGTCGCGCAGGCTGGAGACCATCGCCAGCAGCAGCGCCAGGTCGGCGCTGGTTTCCGTGACCTTCACCCCGCCGACCACATTGACGAAGACGTCCTGATCGGCCATCTGTAGGCCGCCGTGACGGTGCAGCACCGCCAGCAGGATCGCCAGACGGTTCTGTTCCAGCCCCACCGCAACGCGGCGCGGGTTGGACATCATTGAGTGATCGACCAGCGCCTGGATCTCCACCAGCAGCGGGCGGGTCCCTTCCCAGACCACCATCACCGAGCTACCGGAGGTGATTTCATCTCCCCGGCTGAGGAAGATAGCGGACGGGTTGCTCACTTCACGCAGGCCCTGCTCGGTCATGGCGAAGACGCCCAGCTCGTTCACCGCGCCAAAGCGGTTTTTATGGCTGCGCAACGTGCGGAAGCGGGAGTCGGCATCCCCGTCCAGCAGCACCGAGCAGTCGATACAGTGCTCCAGCACCTTCGGACCGGCCAGCGAGCCGTCTTTGGTGACGTGGCCGACCATCACAATCGCCACGCCGCGAGTTTTAGCAAAGCGCGTCAAATAGGCCGCGGTTTCCCGTACCTGGGCGACGCTGCCCGGCGACGACTGTACGTCGGCCATATGCATCACCTGGATGGAGTCGATCACCATCAGCTGCGGCTTTTCTTCATCGGCGATCTGACAGATCTGCTCAATGCTGGTTTCCGAGAGCATGTTCAGGTTGGCCGTTGGCAACCCGAGACGATGGGCGCGCATCGCCACCTGCTGCAGGGACTCCTCCCCGGTGACGTACAGGGTTTTCATCCCTTCCGCCAGTTTGCAGAGGGTTTGCAGCAGCAGCGTCGATTTGCCCGCGCCGGGGTTGCCGCCAATCAGGATCGCGCTGCCCGGTACCACGCCGCCGCCCAGCACGCGGTCAAATTCTTTAAAGCCGGTGGAGAAACGCGGCAGCGCCTCCAGGCTGATATCTGACAGCTTCTGCACCTTCGACACGCCGGCGTTACCGGCATAGCCTGAAAGACGCTCGTTTCTCGCCACCTGCGGCGACGCGGCGATGCGCATCTCGGTGATGGTGTTCCAGGCATGGCAGGCGCTGCACTGCCCCTGCCAGCGCGGATAATCCGCACCACATTCATTACAGACAAATGCGCGTTTTGGAGCTTTCGCCACGTTTACCTCTTACTTTTGGTTCATGCTGCCCGAGAGGATACAGAATACCCCCATCAGGTCAGCGTGGCGGATAGTCACTTCCGCCTGTTCATTCACTTTGGGCTTCGCGTGATAGGCGATGCCAAGCCCTGCTGCCTTAATCATCGGCAGGTCGTTGGCGCCATCGCCGATAGCCACGGTTTGCGCCGTTGGGATCTCATACTTTTCCGCCAGCTTGCGCAACGTATTGGCTTTATATTTCGCATCGACGATATCGCCGAGCACGTTGCCGGTGAGCTTGCCGTCGCGGATCTCCAGCTCATTGGCGAATACCGCGTCGAGATGCAGTTTGTCGCGCAGATATTCGGCAAAGAAGGTGAAACCGCCGGAGGCGATCGCCACTTTCCAGCCCAGCGTTTCCAGCTTGAGCACCAGCTGCGCCAGGCCCGGCATCAGCGGCAGCGCGTCGCGAACCTGCAGCAAAATACTGGCATCGGCGTCTTTCAGCGTCGCCACGCGCTGGCGCAGGCTGGCGGTGAAGTCCAGCTCGCCACGCATCGCCCGCTCGGTCACTTCCGAGACCAGCTCGCCGGTGCCGGCCAGTTTCGCGATCTCATCGATGCATTCGATCTGAATCGCCGTGGAGTCCATGTCCATCACCAGCAGGCCCGGGGTGCGCAAATGGGGAATTTTACCCAATGGCGCGACGTCCAGCCCCGCCTCATGCGCCAGTCGCGTCGCACGGGGAGTCAGCGAACCGGCCAGACGGATCACCTGGTAATCCTCGACCACCCAGGAGGCAACGATCACTAACGCGGCGCCCAGCTCACGCTGCCACGCCGTCAGCCGACGTTTATCCAGACCGCGACCATACAGCAGCCAGCCGCTGCGCCCGGCGTGATAATCCAGCGGCATGACCTCGTCGCCGCTCAGGGAAAGCGGCAACCCAGGCCACAGGGAAACGTCTTCAGGCAGGTCGCACCAGGTCAAACTGTTAGGCATTACGGCTCCACATCTCTTCATTCAGGCGAGGAAAATAACGCATGAGGCTACCTTGTAACCAGCGCTTCTGGCAACATTAAGCTGCAAATTTTCAAAGGTGGAATATGGTTCGCGCAAAACTGAAATTCCGGCTGCATCGTGCGGTCATTGTTCTTATCTGTCTCGCCCTGCTCGTCGCGCTGATGCAGGGCGCTTCGTGGTTCAGTCAGAACAGTCAGAAACAACGCAATCCGCAGCTGGAAGAGCTGGCCCGCACGCTGGCGCAGCAGGTGGTGCTGAATCTCGCGCCGCTGATGCGCAGCGAGACGCCTGACGAGAAGCGCATCAATCAGCTGTTGACCCAGCTAACCCATAACAGCCGCGTCCTGGACGCCGGGGTATATGACGAACAGGGCGACCTGGTGGCGCGCTCTGGCGAAAGCGTCGAGGTTCGCGACCGGCTGGCGCTGGATGGTAAAAAAGCCGGCGGCTACTTCAACCAGCAGATTGTCGAACCGGTGCCAGGAAAAAACGGCCCGCTGGGCTACCTGCGTCTGACCCTCGATACTCATACCCTGGCGACCGAGGCGAAGCAGGTGGATAATACCACCAATATCTTACGCCTGATGCTGTTACTGTCCCTGGCTATCGGCGTGGTACTGACCCGCACGCTGCTGCAGGGCAAACGCACCCGCTGGCAGCAATCGCCTTTCCTGCTCACCGCCAACAAGCCGGTTGAGGATGAAGACGATGAAAAGAAAGGAAATCTATAATGTCCACATTGCGCCTCCTGCTCTCTGACTCTTACGACCCGTGGTTCAACCTGGCGGTCGAGGAGTGCATTTTCCGCCAGATGCCCGCCACCCAGCGGGTGCTGTTCCTGTGGCGCAATGCCGATACCGTGGTCATCGGCCGCGCGCAGAACCCGTGGAAGGAGTGTAATACCCGCCGCATGGAAGAAGACCATGTGCGGCTGGCCCGTCGCAGCAGCGGCGGCGGCGCGGTGTTCCACGACCTCGGCAATACCTGCTTTACCTTTATGGCAGGCAAACCGGAGTACGACAAAACCGTCTCCACCGCTATTGTGCTGACGGCGCTTAATTCACTCGGCGTAACCGCCGAAGCCTCCGGGCGCAACGATCTGGTGGTCAAAACCGACAGCGGCGACCGCAAAGTCTCCGGCTCCGCCTATCGTGAAACCATGGACCGCGGTTTTCATCACGGTACCCTGCTGCTCAACGCCGATTTAAGCCGTCTCGCCAACTACCTCAACCCGGACCAGAAAAAGCTGCAGGCTAAAGGCATTACCTCGGTGCGCGGACGGGTGGCGAACCTGGTTGAGCTGCTGCCGGGCATTACCCATCAGCAAGTTTGCGAGGCGATCCAGGAAGCATTCTTCAGCCATTACGGCGAACGGGTGGACGCCGAGGTGATCTCCCCGGACAACACGCCGGATCTACCAAATTTTGCTGAGACTTTCGCCCGTCAGAGCAGCTGGGAGTGGAACTTCGGCCAGGCGCCGGCCTTCTCTCATCTTCTGGACGAGCGCTTTCGCTGGGGCGGCGTTGAGCTGCATTTTGACGTCGAAAAAGGGCATATCACCCGCGCGCAGGCCTTTACCGATAGCCTGAACCCGGCGCCGCTGGAGGCCCTGGCGGCACGCTTAGTCGGCTGTCAGTATCGGGCAGAAGTATTACAGCAGCAGTGCGAGGCGCTGGTCGGCGATTTCCCGGAGCAGGAAGCGGAACTGAAAGAACTGTCGGCGTGGATTGCCGGCGCAGTGCGCTGATAAAAAAAGCCCGCTGCGCTTAGCGGGCCAGGAAAACCGTAGGCCGGGTCAGACGAAGCCGCCACCCGGCACAACAGCTCTTACTCTTTATCGCCCAGCAGCACGGATTCCAGTGCGATTTTGATCATGTCGTTGAACGTGGTCTGACGTTCAGCGGCAGTGGTCTGCTCGTGGGTACGGATGTGGTCGGAGACGGTGCAGATGGTCAGCGCTTTCGCGCCGAACTCCGCCGCCACGCCGTAGATACCCGCCGCTTCCATTTCCACGCCCAGAATGCCGTATTTTTCCATCACGTCGAACATGGACGGGTCCGGCGTATAGAACAGGTCTGCGGAGAAGATGTTGCCGACGCGCGCGTCAACGCCCAGCGCTTTCGCCGCGTCTACCGCATTACGCACCATGCCGAAATCGGCAATCGCCGCAAAATCATGGTCTTTGAAACGCAGACGGTTCACTTTAGAGTCGGTGCACGCGCCCATGCCGATCACCACGTCACGCAGTTTGACATCTTCACGCACCGCGCCGCAGGAGCCCACGCGGATGATTTTCTTCACGCCGAAATCGGTGATCAGCTCTTTGGTGTAGATAGAGCAGGACGGGATACCCATCCCGTGGCCCATCACGGAGATTTTGCGGCCTTTATAGGTACCGGTGAAGCCCAGCATGCCGCGCACGTTGTTCACTTCACGCACGTCTTCGAGGAAGGTTTCTGCAATGTGCTTCGCGCGCAGCGGGTCGCCCGGCATCAAAACGACGTCAGCGAAATCGCCCATTTCTGCGTTAATGTGAGGAGTTGCCATCTTCAGTTCCTTTTACATTGTTGTTTTTGCCGGGTGGCGGCTACGCCTTACCCGGCCTACAAACCGTAGGCCCGGATCGCTGTGCGCCACCGGGCAATGACCTCAGAACATGGCTTTGCCATATTCCATGTCAGACGTACCAAAGTATTTCGCAATAGTCTGGCCGATGTCCGCGAAGGTTTCACGGTGACCGAGCGAACCTGGTTTCACTTTCGGGCCGTACACCAGCACCGGGATATGCTCGCGGGTGTGGTCGGTACCGGTCCAGGTCGGGTCGCAGCCGTGGTCGGCGGTGAGGATCAGAATGTCGTCTTCACCAACCAGCTCCATCAGCTCCGGCAGACGGCGGTCGAACAGCTCCAGACCCGCCGCGTAGCCAGCGACGTCACGACGGTGGCCCCAGGAGGAGTCAAAATCGACGAAGTTAGTGAAGACGATAGTCTCGTCGCCCGCTTCCTTCATCTCTTTGATGGTCGCGTCGAACAGCGCGTCCAGCCCGGTGGCTTTCACTTTCTTAGTGATACCGCAGTTGGCGTAGATATCGGCGATTTTACCCACGGACACCACGTGGCCGTTTTTCTCGTCGACCAGCTTCTGCAGCACGGTCGGCGCCGGCGGCTCTACCGCCAGGTCGTGACGGTTACCGGTACGCTGGAAGTTACCGGCTTTGTCGCCCACGAAAGGACGAGCAATCACGCGACCAATGTTATAGCCGCCTTCGGTCAGCTCTTCACGCGCGATTTCGCACAGTTCATACAGCTTGTCGAGGCCAAAGGTCTCTTCGTGACAGGCGATCTGGAACACCGAGTCAGCGGAGGTATAGAAGATCGGTTTCCCGGTTTTCATATGCTCTTCGCCGAGCTGATCGAGGATCACCGTCCCGGAGGAGTGGCAGTTGCCGAGATAGCCCGGCAGGTTGGCGCGTTTCACCAGCTTATCCAGCAGCTCCTGCGGGAAACTGTTTTCCTGGTCGCTGAAGTAGCCCCAGTCAAACAGCACCGGCACGCCGGCGATTTCCCAGTGGCCGGACGGGGTATCTTTACCGGAAGAAAGTTCATGCGCCCAGGCATAGGCGCCAATCACTTCGGCATTGCCATCCATACCCGCGGCAATTTTACCGGTGGAGCCTTCATGCGCTTTCACCAGACCCAGACGGGTCAGGTTCGGTAAATTCAGCGGGCCTTTGCGGCCGTGGTCAGCCTCGCCTTTGGCGCAGGCTTCTGCAATGTGGCCCAGCGTATCGGCGCCGACGTCGCCAAAGCGGTCTGCGTCTTCCGTTGCGCCAATCCCAAAGGAGTCCAGCACCATGATAAATGCACGTTTCATCTTGTTCTCCATACATCTTGCGCTGCAAAAAAGCGATCAGATCAGTATATCGCTATTCAGTGATACGGCGATAGACTGTCGGTGTAATTTCCGGGGCTTTATCGTCCAGTTTAATGGCCGCTTTGACCGCTTTCGCGGCCTCCTGCCAGCTGTTCTCGTCTTTGGCATGGATCACCGCCAGCGGACGCTGTCCGTCGACGCGGTCACCCAGACGCGCCATCTCGGTAAAGCCAACGCTATAGTCAATGGTGTCCGATGCCTGACGGCGGCCGCCGCCCATAGAAACCACTGCCATGCCCAGCGCGCGAGTATCCATCGCGCTGATAAAACCTTCGGTATCAGCATAGACTGCTTTGCTCAGCATCGCCGTCGGCAGATAATTAGCATAATTCTCGACAAAGTCGCTCGGCCCTTTCTGCGCCGCGACCATGCGGCCAAACACTTCCGCCGCTTTACCGTTATCCAGCACCGCCTGCAGCTTCGCGCGCGCCTCGGCATCGTCCGCCGCCAGCTTGCCGGAGATCAGCATTTCCACACACAGCGCCATTGTCACGTCGAACAGGCGCGGGTTGCGATATTCGCCGGTCAGGAACTGCACCGCTTCGCGAACTTCAACGGCGTTGCCGGCGCTGGAGGCCAGTACCTGATTCATATCGGTCAGCAGCGCGGTGGTGCGCACGCCGGCGCCGTTGGCGACACCCACGATCGCTTCGGCCAGCGCGGCAGAGAGTTCATAAGTCGGCATAAAGGCGCCGCTGCCGACTTTGACGTCCATCACCAGCGCATCCAGCCCTTCCGCCAGCTTCTTCGCCAGAATCGAGGCGGTAATCAGCGGGATGGAGTCCACCGTCGCGGTAATATCGCGGGTGGCATAGAAACGTTTGTCGGCCGGGGCAAGGGAGCTGGTCTGCCCGATAATTGCCACGCCAACATCTTTAATAATCTCGCGGAAGCGGTTGTCGTCCGGGAAGATATCGAAGCCCGGGATCGCTTCCAGTTTGTCCAGCGTACCGCCGGTATGGCCGAGGCCGCGGCCGGAGATCATCGGTACGTAACCACCGCAGGCGGCCACCATCGGCCCCAGCATCAGCGAAGTGACATCCCCGACGCCGCCGGTAGAGTGTTTATCGACGATTGGACCGTTAAGGTTGAGGCTTTTCCAGTCCAGAACGGTACCGGAATCCCGCATCGCCATGGTCAGCGAAACGCGCTCCGGCATAGACATATCGTGGAAGAAGATGGTCATCGCCAGCGCGGCGATCTGCCCTTCAGAGATAGTATTGTCGCGGATGCCGTTGATGAAAAAGCGGATCTCTTCATCGCTTAATGCCTGACCATCACGTTTTTTACGAATAATTTCTTGTGCGAGAAACACGGTAACCTCCCAAAGAGAATAAATTGCCGGATGACGGCGCGAGCGCCTTATCCGGCCTACAGGCATCAATTCGTAGGCCGGATAAGCGCAGCGCCATCCGGCAAATCAAGGGATTAGTAGCTGCTGGCGCTCTTGCCGTCGCCGTGACCCAGGGCTTTCAACAGGCTAGCCAGCAGGCTGGATGCGCCAAAACGATAGTGACGAGAATCGGCCCAGTCGGCGCCGAACAGTTCATCAGCGATCGCCAGGAACTGCTGCGCGTCTTCCGCGCTGCGCACGCCGCCCGCCGGTTTGAAGCCAACGGTTTTCTCAACGCCCATATCGCGGATCACTTCCATCATGATGCGCGCGCTTTCCGGCGTGGCATTCACCGGCACTTTACCGGTCGAGGTTTTGATGAAATCGGCCCCGGCTTTGATAGAGATTTCAGACGCTTTACGGATCAGCGCTTCTTCTTTCAGCTCACCGGTTTCGATGATCACTTTCAACAGCACGTTAGCCGCCGCACAGGCTTCCTTACAGGCTTTCACCAGCTCGAAACCGACCTGCTCGTTGCCGGCGATCAGCGCGCGGTACGGGAAGACCACGTCCACTTCGTCAGCGCCGTAAGCGATCGCCGCGCGGGTTTCCGCCAGCGCAATGTCGATATCGTCATTCCCGTGCGGGAAGTTGGTGACCGTGGCGATGCGAATATCCGGCGTCCCCTGCTCATTCAGCGTTTTACGGGCGATCGGGATGAAGCGCGGGTAGATGCAGACCGCCGCGGTGTTACCCACCGGCGTTTTCGCCTGATGACACAGGGCAATGACTTTCTCATTGGTGTCGTCGTCATTCAGAGTGGTCAGGTCCATCAGTTTTAACGCGCGCAGGCTGCTTGCTTTTAAATCAGTCATTTCATACTCCGCCGGCGTCATGCCGGATCAATAGTTTGTTCACCTTGCGAGTCTGTTACTATTGTAACATTCGCTCGTCGTTACACTTCGACATTCATCACAGTTAATGAAAACTACTTACTAACTTGCATTACTGTAACGTGATTAAAATCACAAATTAGCACTCAATACCGCAGCAATTATCGTTAGTCCCCTCTTAAGCATAATCGATACTATACCGCCGATGAGAATGTGATAATTCTAACACACAATAACAGGTACACTCGATAGCGTGGCGCACATTTTGCCCAACTTACGGGCAATAAAAACGCTACAAATTGAAATATAAACCTTTTTCCAAAAAAGAGAGTGGTGATGGAATTATCACATTTACAGCAACAACAGCGGCACGGTGGCCGCTGGTTCAGGAGACAGGCTTACAGGGCGAGAAAAACCCCGGCGATGGTGGCGCTCATCAGGTTGGACAGCGTCCCCGCCGCTACCGCACGTAGCCCAAGCTGAGCGATATCCTGCCGCCGGTTGGGCGCCATTCCCCCGAGTCCGCCAATCAGAATGGCGATCGATGACAGGTTGGCAAAGCCGCACAGCGCGAAAGAGATAATGGCTTTGGTGTGATCTGAAATGACCTGCAGCCCGGCCGCCGCCACTTCGGCATCCGCCTTTAAATATTCGCCAAAGTTCATGTAGGCCACGAACTCGTTAATGATCAGCTTCTGGCCGATAAACGACCCCGCCACCGTCGCTTCGTGCCACGGCACGCCAATCACCCACGCCAGCGGTGAGAAGATCCAGCCGAGGATCATCTGCAGCGACAGCTCAGGATGGTTAAACCAGCCGCCGACGCCGGAGAGTATGCCATTCAGCAGGGCGATCAGCGCAATAAACGCCAGCAGCATCGCGCCGACGTTGAGCGCCAGTTGCATACCAGACGCGGCGCCGGAGGCGGCGGCATCCAGCACGTTGGCCGGTTTATCCGCGTCAGCGCTTTGGCTGTCATGAGCCGGGTTATCGTCCGGTTTTTCCGTTTCCGGTACGATAATTTTGGCAAACAGCAGGCCTCCCGGCGCCGCCATAAACGACGCGGCAATAAGGTACTCCAGCGGAACGCCCATCTGCGCATAGCCCGCCAGTACCGAGCCCGCCACCGAGGCCAGGCCGCCGCACATGACCGCAAACAGCTCCGAGCGAGTCATGGTGGCGATATAAGGACGCACCACCAGCGGCGCTTCGGTCTGGCCAACAAAGATGTTCGCCGTGGCCGACAGCGATTCGGTACGTGAGGTCTTCAGCACTGCCCGCAGCGCGCCGCCGAGAATGCGAATGACCAGCTGCATAATGCCCAGGTAGTAAAGCACGGCAATCAGCGACGAGAAGAAGACGATCACCGGCAGCACGCGCAGGGCAAAGACGAAGCCGCCGCCGCCAAACACCTCGAACATTTTATCGGAGACCAGCCCGCCGAAGATGAAACTAATCCCTTCATTGCCGTAGGCAATAACGCTGGCGACGCCATTCGACATCGCTAATAGCGCCGCGCGCCCGGCCGGTACATACAATATTAACGCGCCGATACCCACCTGGATTATCCAGGCGCCGAGCACGGTGCGCAGGTTAATGGCTTTTCGGTTATTGGAGAGCAGCACAGCAATGGCCAATAGCGCCACCATGCCGATAAGTCCCATGAGGATTTGCATACAGATTCCCTGTGTTTTTGATAGTCCAGTACTAACCGCGTGATTATATCGGCCTGAAACTATCCTGCCCGTCTGGCTTCACACATTTTAAGCAAATCAATGATATGGATGGACAATTATGAGAAATCGATCACCATACAGAGACCGGGGGAAGGGAAAACAAGGCGAGCGTATTGTGCATGATCCCTTCTTCTATGGCTGCCGGCGACTCCGGACGCAGTTCACACAGCGCCTCAAATACCCGTGCAGCTTGTTCCGGTCGATTGGGCTGTCCCTGAAAGCCATTTAGCGGCATATCCGGCGCATCGGTCTCCAGCAGCAGAGCGGAAAGCGGCAGACGCGCCATCACTTCACGGGTTTTACTGGCGCGGGGATAGGTAATGGTGCCGCCAACGCCGATCTTATAGCCAAGCTGAACGAAGCGCTCGGCCTGCTGCAGGCTGCCGGCAAAGCCATGGATGACTCCGGTACGCGGCAGGGCATGTTTTTTCAGCAGCATCGCCAGCTTATCGTGGGTGCGTCTGGAGTGGAGGATCACCGGCAGATCGTAACGCTTCGCCAGCCTCAGCTGCGCTTCCAGCAGCGCCTGCTGACGATCAAACTGCGGATCGTCGCGATAAAGATCGAGGCCAATCTCTCCCACCGCCACCAGTTTAGGCGGCCGCTGCGCCATCAAGGCTTCCAGCTGCGCCAGTCCCTCATCAGTATGCTCTTCGATGACGATCGGATGCATACCCAGCGCGGCGTACAGCGCTTCGTGCTGAGCTGCCAGCGCCAGCACGCGGCTAAAACGCTCAGCAGAGATGGCTGGAACGATAATTCGCCCGACGCCGGCCTGCGCCGCACGCGCCAGGCTGGCGACCTCATCTGCCGCGAAGGGGGGAAAATCAAAGTGACAGTGGGTATCGATAAAACGGTGCGTCACGCCAGATCCTCATGATCAAAACTGGGGTCATTCGCCTGGGGCGCAGGAATGATGGTCGCCTGGGGCGCTTCATTGGCCACCGGCACCGGCGGCACCACCACCGGCGCGGGCCGGGCAATACGCGGCGCGTGGCGCAGCAGCGGCGGCTGGTCGGCCAGTAGTTTACCCACCGTTGCCAGGAAATAACGGCCGCACTGGCGCCCGGTTTTGTAGTCCTCCAGCAGCGCCGGTAGTCGGCTGCCAAGCGCCATGCTGCGCAGCGGCCGCTGCGGATAGATTTCGAAGATCCGCAACTTACCCGGCGGTTTCTCGATGAACTGCTGGATGGCGCGGTAGGTGGTTTCGTGATGATGCACCAAATTGACCAGCGGTTGCAGACTACTCTCTCCCAGCCAGCGCTCCATCCGCTTGAACCACTGCGGGGTATAAAACATCTGCGAAGGGACGGTACGGATCACCACGATGGTCTGGGCGCCGCGGCGGGCCGCCTCCTGCACCGGGATCGCATCGCTGACGCCGCCGTCCAGGTAGCTAACGCCGTCGAGCAACACGCCGCTGCGATAAAAGCCGGGGATGGCGCTGGAGGCGCGGATCAGATCCAGCCACGTTTGCGGCGTCGGCGAAAAATAGCTGGCGGAGTAATCGTCACCGCGGCAAGCGCATAGCCACAGCTCTTTCCCCAACGCGAACTGCGCTTCGGCATAGTTCATGGCAAGCGGCATTTGCTGCGAAGTGGCCTCAACCAGCCAGTCGAGATCGATAAGGTTGCCGCCGCGCACAAAGCGCATCGGATCGAAAAACTGGCGTGAAGTGGTGTAGCGGGTGATAACTTTGCGGGCATAGCCTTGCTGATTACACATGTAGGCGGAGAGGTTTTGCGCGCCGGCGGAAGTACCCAGCATCAGGTCAAAGGGGTTAAATCCGGCGCGCATAAATTCGTCCAGCACCCCGGCAGTAAAAATCCCTCGCTGTCCTCCACCTTCGCATACCAGCGCCAGCTTGCCTGGTCGGAAGGGTTTAACCGCCAGCGGGGCGATATTGCCCAGCGTGACGGGAATGCGTTGCCCCACCCTGCTTTCCTGTTCGATTGATCTTCTCCTGACAAGGTAACGCAATTTGCCCGCCGCTTAAACCGCGAAAGCCAGTCCTCAGGACTGGCTTTGTGTAAGATGACGTGTCAGTAAAAATGCTTAGGCTTCAGTATCGCCCGCATCGCGGGCCGCCTAAGGACGTCTGCGTCCTGTAAACAGGCTCACCAGGAACAGGATAATCCCGACGACAAAGACGATTTTCGCAGCGCCAGCGGCCGTACCCGCCAGACCACCAAAGCCCAGAGCCGCAGCAATTAATGCAATGACCAGAAAAATAATTCCCCATCGAAACATACTTTTCTCCTTACCATAATGGACGGTGAACAGCGGTTTGCGCACCCTTTCTGTATAGCTCATCGCTCAGTGGATGCTGCTATTCGTTCGGCAACCTTGGCCAGACAACACTTTTGTTAATAACTCGGTTTACTTAACGCTAAGATCGTTGCGCACGCTTTTCACACCGGAGACCGCTTTCGCAATCTCTGCGGCACGCTCCGCCTGCGCCGCGGAAGCCACCGTACCGGTCAGATGTACCGCGCCGGCGTTGGTTTCGACTTTCACATTGCGCGAAGGGACAATGTCATCCGCCAGCAGCTTGGCTTTCACTTCGCTGGTAATGGCGGTATCCCCGGCATAGCCTTTCAGCGTCGCCGTCTCGCTCGATGATTTATGATGGACCGTCAGCTTGTCGTTAACGTGTGAGACGCCTTTGACCTCTTTCGCTACGCTCAGTGCCTGACTTTTCTGTTCAGCACTGGTGACGTCGCCGCTGAGGGTGACCACTTTATTCTCCGTTTTCACCGAAATATCGCCGGAGTTAATATCTTTATGGTCGATCAGCGCCGCTTTTACCCGTGCGGTAATGGTACTGTCGTCCATAAAATCGCCGACTTTGTTAATCGAATTATCTACCGCCTCTCCCGCATTGCTGGCAGCCGACTTCGCACTGTCTACCGTTGTTTTTTCCGTCTCTGCCGAGGCGTTCAACGCGGCTAAGCCTAAGAAGAGCGCCAGCAACATATTGGCATTCTTTAGTCTGGTCATCGTTATGTCCTCGTTTTTTCACCAGCGCTGGCGTCTTATCGCAGTGAATTACGCCAGCATTTTTAAAAACACGAATTAAATATAGTAGACAGACGAAGGGGTTGCGGAGGATATGGATAAAAAACAGACGAATTAGCGGTGTTTTAAGAACTTTCCAGAAGGAAGGGAACGGGGGCGTAACCAGAAAAAAGCGCGGCCTGCGCCGCGCTTCGTCAGGGATTAGTGCTCGCGCGTTTTGCGGAACACCACGTCAGGGTAACGCTCCTGCGTCAGGTTCAGGTTGACCATTGTCGGGGCGATGTAGGTCAGGTTATCGCCGCCATCCAGCGCCAGCTGAACTTCATTTTTCCGCTTGAACTCTTCGAACTTCTTCACGTCAGTAGATTCAACCCAGCGCGCGGTGGCCACGTTGACCGATTCGTAAATCGCTTCCACGTTGTATTCGCTTTTCAGACGCGCTACCACCACGTCAAACTGCAGCACGCCGACGGCGCCAACGATCAGATCGTTATTAGCGATCGGGCGGAAGACCTGGACCGCGCCCTCTTCAGAGAGCTGAACCAGCCCTTTCAGCAGCTGTTTCTGCTTCAGCGGATCCTTCAGGCGAATACGACGGAACAGTTCCGGCGCGAAGTTCGGAATACCGGTGAACTTCATCATCTCGCCCTGGGTAAAGGTATCGCCAATCTGAATGGTGCCGTGGTTATGCAGGCCGATGATATCGCCTGGGTACGCTTCTTCAACGTGCGAGCGATCGCCCGCCATAAAGGTCAGCGCGTCGGAAATCACTACGTCCTTGCCGATACGCACCTGACGCAGCTTCATACCTTTTTCATATTTGCCGGACACCACCCGCATGAAAGCCACGCGGTCGCGGTGTTTCGGATCCATGTTGGCCTGAATTTTAAACACGAAGCCGGTGAATTTCTCTTCCGTGGCGGTGACTTCACGCGTGTCGGTGTTGCGCGGCATCGGCGCCGGGGCCCACTCCACCAGGCCATCCAGCATATGGTCAACGCCGAAGTTACCTAACGCGGTTCCGAAGAAGACCGGGGTGATTTCCCCGGCCAGGAACAGATCTTTGTCGAACTCATTCGACGCCCCCTGCACCAGCTCCAGCTCGTCACGCAGCTGCTGCGCCAGGTCTTCCCCCACCGCCGCGTCGAGATCCGGGTTGTTGAGCCCCTTCACGATACGCACTTCCTGGATGGTGTGGCCTTTACCGGTCTGATACAGGTAGGTTTCGTCTTTGTAGAGATGATAAACGCCTTTGAACAGCTTGCCGCAGCCGATAGGCCAGGTAATCGGCGCGCAGCCGATTTTCAGCTCGTTCTCGACTTCATCCAGCAGCTCCATCGGATCGCGGATATCACGGTCGAGTTTGTTCATAAAGGTGAGGATCGGCGTATCGCGCAGACGGGTGACTTCCATCAGCTTACGGGTCCGATCTTCGACGCCTTTTGCCGCGTCAATCACCATCAGGCAGCAGTCCACCGCCGTCAGGGTACGGTAGGTATCTTCGGAGAAGTCTTCGTGCCCCGGGGTATCCAGCAGGTTCACCAGGCAGTCATGATACGGGAACTGCATTACCGAGGTGGTGATCGAGATACCACGCTGCTTTTCCATCTCCATCCAGTCGGATTTCGCGTGCTGGCTGGAACCACGACCTTTTACTGTACCGGCGGTCTGAATCGCCTGTCCGAACAGCAGCACCTTTTCGGTGATGGTGGTCTTACCGGCATCCGGGTGAGAAATAATGGCAAAAGTGCGGCGTTTGGCCACCTCTTGCAGATAAGGAGACAACGTCATAATTAATCTTCTAAGTAAACGCGGCCATGGGCCACGCATGTGGAATACGAAAAATTGCGGCTATTTTACCCATCAACGGGGGGGAGGCAATCAGTGTTTACACAGGAGCTGCTCCAGTTCGCTTAACGAGGTCACCGTCCAGTCCGGCTCGAGGTCCGCCGGCAGCTCGCGCTGATGCGCATTGAGCCAGCAGGTCGCCAGTCCGGCGTTCACGCCGCCGCGAATATCCGACTCGGCGGTATCACCGACCATCAGCACCCGCGAGCGCGGTGGGTTACCCGCCTGCGCCAGCGCATAATCGAAAATACGCGCGTCCGGCTTGGCGACACCCACCTGTTCAGAAATAATCAGCAAATCAAAGTGATCGCGTAAACCTGTGCGCTCCAGACGAGTCTGCTGCAGCGAGGTAAAGCCGTTGGTGATGATGCCCATTCTGACCTTGCCCTGCAGCGCGTTGAGCAGCGAGACCGCGCCCGGCAACGGGGCACAGATTTCCGCCATCGCATTCATAAACGCGTCGTTGAGTTCCCCGGGCGGCACATTCAAACGTTCCGCCCAGCTGTCAAAACGCTGGTGCTGCAGCTGCAGCGAGGTGATGGCGCCGTTTTGGTAATCCACCCATAGCGGCTTGTTCACGGCCTGATAGTCCTGAAAATCTTCGGCGGTAAAGGTCACGCTGTAGTCGAGAAACATCCGCTGCAAGCCGCTGAAAGAATCAAACGTAAACAGCGTTTCATCGGCATCAAAGAAAATCCAGTCCCATTTCATCGTATCACCTTGTGTTACATACTGATTGGCAGAGCCATAATAATGGCGTCTTCGCGTCCGTCGGCCGTAGGATAGTAGTTGCGGCGGATGGTTGCCTCATTGAAGCCTACGCTCTCATACAGCGCGATGGCGGCAACGTTGGATGCTCGCACCTCCAGCCACAGCGTGACGACGCCGAGTTTTTCGACTTCATCAATGACATGCTCCAGCAGCGCTCGCCCCAGGCCGCGGCGCTGGTACGCGGGATCGACGGCGATATTGAACAGCGTCGCCTCATCCAGTACCACTTGCGTAATGGCGAAAGCCGCCATTTCGCCATCTACCGACAGCTGATAGTTGCAATAGCGCTCCCCCTGGTTACTGGCCAGAGTCTGTTCGCTCCACGGGAAAGCGTGGGCGCGTTTTTCGATGTGCCAGGCTTTGGTTAAATCAGCCGTGCTGAGGGTAGAAATCGTGTTCATGTGCGCAGATTTGTTGCCAGAGCGCCCTGCGAGCCGGCGCGCTGGTCTGGAGTTCATCAAAAGCGGGGGTGGACACCTGGGCGCCCGCCAGCGGCAGCGACGCCTCTGTGCCCAACCGCCAGCTGTTGCAGCGGCTGTCCTGCGGCAGCATCGCCACCCGCTCCGGAGTCAGCTGCAGGACCTGATCTGGCGTCACGGCCAGCGCGCGTAATATGTCGCCAATCAGCGGCTCTGTCAGCGACGGCGGGGTTTCCGCCACCATCACCAGACGAATATGTTCAGGAAGCGAGATAGCGATTTCGCCCTGCAACGCCCCCGGTCGGCGCAGCGACCACTGGGTAATGCCCAGCTGCTGTAATTGCCAGTCTCGTCGGGATGTCATAGCGAAACACTCCTGTTAAACAAGCGCGCAATATAGCAAATCCGTCGTATCTGCGCCAACAAACTACTATAATCGGCGCCAGTCTTAATGAAGGAGTGTTTCATGTCCGCTTTTACCCCGGCAAGTGAAGTCTTGCTGCGCCACAGTGATGATTTCGAGTCCGCCCGCGTTCTGTTTGCCGGTGACCTGCAGGATGACCTGCCTGCGCGTCTGGATACCGCGGCCAGCCGCGCCCACACCCAACAGTTCCACCACTGGCAGGTCCTCAACCGCCAGATGGGTGACACCGTCCGTTTTAGCTTAGTGGCTGAGGCCGCTGACGTCGCCGAATGCGACACCCTGATCTACTACTGGCCAAAGAACAAACCAGAGGCGCAGTTCCAGCTGATGAACCTGCTCTCTCTGCTGCCGGTGGGAAGCGACATTTTCGTCGTCGGTGAAAACCGCAGCGGCGTCCGCAGCGCGGAGCAGATGCTGGCTGAATACGCGCCATTAAACAAAGTGGATAGCGCCCGCCGCTGTGGCCTCTATCATGGCCGTCTGGAAAAGCAGCCGACCTTCGACGCCGACGCATTCTGGGGCGAATACACACTGGATAATCTGACGATTAAAACCCTGCCGGGCGTCTTCAGCCGCGACGGTCTGGACGTCGGCAGCCAGCTGCTGCTCTCCACCCTCGAGCCGCATACCAAAGGGAAAGTGCTCGACGTCGGCTGCGGCGCGGGCGTGCTGGCCGCCGCGCTGGCCAGCCATTCACCGAAAGTGCGCCTCACCCTGTGCGACGTCAGCGCCCCGGCGGTTGAAGCCAGCCGCGCGACGCTTGCCGCCAACGGCCTGGCTGGCGATGTGTTTGCCAGCAACGTCTTCTCCGAGGTCAATGGTCGCTTCGACATGATCATCTCCAACCCGCCATTCCATGACGGCCTGCAGACCAGTCTCGAAGCCGCCCAGGCGCTGATCCGCGGCGCGGTTCGCCATCTGAACAGCGGCGGCGAGCTGCGCATTGTCGCCAACGCCTTCCTGCCGTATCCGCAGGTGCTGGATGAGACGTTCGGCTTCCATGAGGTGATCGCCCAGACCGGGCGCTTTAAGGTCTATCGCACCATCATGACCCGTCAGGCGAAAAAATAATCGTCTTTTCACGCCGGCGGCCCGCTCCTGGTACCGCTGGCGCTTCCCGCGGGCAAATTCGCCCATTTTTGCAGCAATCGATACAACCTGCATAATTAACTATTGACGTGTCGCCGAAAACCACTAGAATGCGCCTCCGTGGTAACGATACTTTCAGAGTATCGATGGTATGCGAAGGTGGCGGAATTGGTAGACGCGCTAGCTTCAGGTGTTAGTGTCCTTACGGACGTGGGGTTCAAGTCCCCCCCTCGCACCATAATCCACGAAGATATTGCTCGCACTGGGCGAAGGTGGCGGAATTGGTAGACGCGCTAGCTTCAGGTGTTAGTGTCCTTACGGACGTGGGGGTTCAAGTCCCCCCCTCGCACCAACGAGGCAATATCCCAAAGAAAGAATACTGTGCGAAGGTGGCGGAATTGGTAGACGCGCTAGCTTCAGGTGTTAGTGTCCTTACGGACGTGGGGGTTCAAGTCCCCCCCTCGCACCAATATTCTTCCCTCTCCCGGCATTATCCTCTCAGTTTAATATCCACAATCATCAGCATTATTCCGCCGATCAACGCGACACACGATGGCAGCAGGATAAAATGGCGCAATTGACGATGCCAGATCATCGCCGCGGACATCAGCATGCCCACCGCGACCAGTACCCGCCATACGTCAGCCGACACTCCGGCATACCCGAGAGCGACAATTAGCGCGCCGGGAATCATCACTCCCCAGCCGCTTCCTAATGCTCGCTGCAGCATGGTTTCACCTCTTACAACGATAATGATAACCAATATCATATGATAATCTTTATCATTTGTCATTTGCGACGTGCTCTGCCCCTTTTTCTTTACGTTCGCGGTAATGACATACATTCATGAAGGTGATAAATTAAGCGGATTATCGATATATATTAAATATTTTGCTTATTTTGCAAATAACCTTTTTTTGCACATTGTTATCAGACTCTTCATTTTTGGCTTTCATCATTTTGAAATTTAACGACTAATAATGATTCTTCCGATATGACTGCACAAACCTGGCGAGCACACTACGCACAAAAATATCAATATTCCTTACGGCTTTTTTTACTGCTTAATTTCATTTCTTCCTCGCTGTCGCTGGTCACCCCCCTATTTACGGTAGTTCGTTTTACGCTGCCCTGCGCCCTGATCGTCGTCTGCAGCGGGCTGCTGCTGCTCTGGCACTGGAAATGGCCGCAATCGAAAATAAATATTCCCACTATCTCGTTGTTATTTGGCATGCTATGGGCATGGCACGTAGTGACAAAAGCGATGCTATTGACACCGCCGCATTTTAACTATCTGGTGATCGCCCTATTAAGCATTCTGTTTATCGGCACCATCGCTTTTTCCAATAATATCACTGCCTTTACCCTCCACTCTTTACCAACTTTCCTTGCCTGCCTGATAATGGCGGAGGGGGAACAATGGTTGCGTATGACTTACTGCTTTATGCTGCCTATAGCCGGTATTACCCTGCAAAATATTATCCAGAAGCGCAGCGATGCCTTTACGCAGGGTTTAATGGATAAACTGATGCATGAACGCAATACGCTCAACGATCTCAGTATGCTCGATCCCCTGACCGGTTTGTATAATCGCCGCGGACTGCAGAACCGCCTCGATACCCTGCTGGCGCTGGACGGCGACAACCACTACGTGCTGCTCCTCGATATCGATCACTTCAAGGCCTATAACGATCACTATGGTCATATGATGGGTGACCAGGCGCTTATTCGCGTCTCTGCTGCCATTCGCAACGCTGTACGCTCACGCGATATTGTCGCCCGCTTTGGTGGAGAGGAGTTTATGGTGCTGCTGACCAATAGCAGCGAAGAAACGGCCTGGAAGACAGCCGAACGTATACGTCAGCGGGTCTATGACCTGAAGATCCCGCATATGTTTAATGAAAGCGTCGCCACCAACGTCACCATCAGTATTGGCCTGACGCCGCTCATTAATGACAACATTGAACAAGCGCTGGCGCGTGCCGACGGCGCACTCTATGAGGCCAAAAATAAAGGCCGCAACATTATTCTTGCCAGTTGACCTGCGCGCGCTGCGACATCGCGGCGCCGATAAAAGCCTTGCCATGCCGCCTGCAAGCAACTAATATCAGTAATCATTATCATTTAGATTTGTATCTGGAAATCGAATGGCCTGGCGTTCCCTTCCTCTCAGCGATGAACTTATCTGGCGGGCTCCTTTGCCGACGGCTGAGCATGCCCTGGCGGAGAGTATTCGGGAAAAAATCGCCACCCTGCGTCCACACCTGCTTGATTTCCTGCGACTTGACGAACCCGCCCCACGGCACGCGTTAACGCTTGCCGAATGGTCGCAACCCATCGCCTTGCGCTCCCTGCTGGCCACCTGGTCCGATCATATCTATCGTCATCAGCCGACGCTGCCTCGGGAACAGAAGCCTCTGCTCTCGCTCTGGGCGCAATGGTATATCGGTCTGCTGGTGCCGCCGCTGATGCTGGCGCTGCTCAATGAACCGCAAGGCCTCAGCCTGGCGCCAGAACATTTCCATGTCGAATTTCATGAAAGCGGCCGGGCGGCCTGCTTCTGGATTGATGTGCATAGCGATGCCGACATCGAGAGGCTTTCACCGCAGGCGCGAATGGATGCCCTGGTAACGCGCACCCTGCAGCCGGTTGTTGAGGCGCTGGCAGCGACGGGCGAAATCAATAGCAAACTTATCTGGAGCAATACCGGCTATCTGATTAACTGGTATCTTGGGGAAATGCGCGCGCTGCTGGGTGATGAGCGGCTTGCCGCGCTACGTCAGCACTGTTTTTTTGAAAAACAACTCGCCGATGGCCAGGATAACCCGCTGTGGCGAACGGTGATGCTGCGTGAAGGGCAGTTAGTCCGACGCACCTGCTGTCAGCGCTATCGCCTGCCGGATGTCCAACAGTGCGGCGACTGTACGCTTAAATAATTACCACTTACCTGAAAAGTAACGGGCGGCCTTTACCGCCCGTTGCTATTTATGCGGTCTGTTGACTCTCCTGCTCCGCCCGCTCGGCCTCTTCCGCTTCCTGAGCAAGCAGCTGTTTCTCATATACCTTAAAGAATGGGAAGTAGATGATTGCCGACACGCAGGCCAGAACAATGACCAGAATCGCCGCCCGGAAATCCCAGCCCAGCGCCCAGGCGCCGCCAATTGGCGCTGGCGCCGTCCATGGTACGACGGAGATGACGCGGCCAATCAGATCCAGCTTCATTGCCGCCCAGGCCAGCACCGCGTTCACCATCGGCGCCAGCAGGAACGGAATAAAGAACACTGGGTTCATGACGATAGGCGTCCCAAAGATCACCGGCTCGTTGATATTGAACAGGCTTGGCACCACGCTCAAACGACCAATGGAGCGCAAATGCGCTGAACGGCTGCGCAGATAACAGAACACCAGTCCCATGGTCGCCCCGGAACCTCCGACCACGATAAAGAAGGTCCAGAACGCCTCCATAAAGATATGCGGCAGAGGCGCGCCCTGGGCCAGCGCCTGCTGGTTCATACCGAGGTTAGTCAGCCAGAACATCTGCAGCATCCCGGACACGATCGCCGCACCGTGGATCCCGGCAAACCACAGCAGGTGGCCGATCAGCACCGCCAACAGAATTGCCGGCAGAGAGTCGGCTGCCGAAACCAGCGGCTTGAAAATGGCCATAATGGCCTGCGGGATCAGCATGTCAAAATGGTGCTGGATAAACAGGCTCAGCGGATAGAGCGTCAGCACGACCACCAGCACCGGGATCAACAGATCAAACGAGTTTTTGATCATCGGCGGAACCTGATCCGGCAAGCGGATCCCAATGTTGTGCGCTTTCAAGAAACGCATCATCTCCACGCAGTAGATCGCCACCAGGATGGCGGTAAAGATCCCGGTCCCCCCGAGGCTATCCACCGGCAGCGTGCCATTGGTCTTCGGCGCGGCAATCAGCAAAAAGGCCATGATCGACAGCATTGCGCACATAAAGGGATCGAGCTGATTGGATTTCTCGTAATGCTTACCGAGGTTATAGGAGATTGCCGCGCAAATGTAGATCGACATGATCCCCATCGTCATATCAAAGGGGGTCAGAATACGCCCCTCAAACTCTTTCGCCAGATCCAGCCAGGCGCGGGCAAAACCCCAGGTGGTATCCGGTGAGAACGGTGGATAAGCAAACACTAACAGGAACGATCCGACGATCATAAACGGCATCGCTGAGATAAATCCGTCACGGATAGCCATGACGTGGCGCTGCGACGAGATCCGCCCTGCTATGGGGCTTATGTAATTTTCTACAAAGCGAAATATCAAATTAAACGCAGCATGGTTAGCAGACATAGTAGCCCTCCTGACAGGCTATTGATACTGGCCCAACAACGATTACCCTGCCGTTACGATGACCGCTTTTTGACGCAGCAGGCCGCTGGCGGATGTGCAACCGGCTATACTGCTCATGAGGCAACGATTCATACACGGCTCTTTTGTTATAAATAAAAGGAGAAGTGACTGTTCCAGTATTCATCTCAATGCAGATAACCGCAACCGGTTACAGTAACCGGTTACGGCGATTGTGAAGGAGATCGACAAAATAGAAAGAATCTGGATTGTCCGCGCTGATATTTACACTCCGCCAGGCTTGTGACAGATTTAACCAGGCTTAAATCAGGAGAATCCAATGAGTCTGCAGTCTGTACGGCAGTTTTTTGCCGAACACGCCCCCGATATCGAAATTATTGAGTTAAATCAGAGTACCGCCACCGTCGCACTTGCCGCTGCCGCACACAACGTTGAGCCGGGGCAAATTGCCAAAACGCTGTCGCTCAAGATCAAAGATAAGATTGTACTGATCGTCGCCAGGGGCGATGCGCGGCTGGATAATAAAAAGCTGAAAGAGACCTTTGGCGCGAAAGCACGCATGCTAAGCAGCGATGAAGTGGTTACCTGGACCGGTCATCCGGTCGGCGGCGTTTGCCCGTTTGGTCTGGAAAATCCGCTGGCAGTCTACTGCGACGTCTCTCTCAGACATTATCAGGAAGTACTACCCGCAGCGGGAGCCATCCATAGCGCGGTTCGCATTGAACCAGAACGCATGGCGCAGCTCACCGATGCAACATGGGTAGATGTGTGTTTATAGCCGCATTACGCTACCTGTTTAACGGCGCTGGTCGTACTATTGAGCGGTAAATGCAACAGGATATCCGCCGCGTTTAATAAACCAATGTCTGAGCGAACTCCGAGCTTGGTCATGGCGTTAAACTTATGCGCGCGGATCGTTTTAATATTCCGGTTGAGCTGTATCGCAATATCAGAAAGCGAATATCCCCACGACATATACCGAAGGATGGCGTGCTCCGTCGGGCTTAGCGGATCGTTGCACGCCTCTCTGTCGCAAAATTGTTCGCTGCCGCTGAGATGATGATTGTCCAGTAGCTGCAGCAAACACTCCTGTAGCCCGCGTCGCGGCGCGGATTTATTCAGTATGCCGTGCAAACAGGCCGGCATAAGATGGCCGATCAGGTGCATTTCACTTTCATTATTAGCCAGAATAATCGTTTGGACTTCCGGCCGGCACCGCGCCATTTCATGAACAAAGAGCAGACTCTCGGCTCGTGAAGAACGACTTCCCGAAAGAGAAAAAATAATGGTTGACCAGGGAAACGGTATTTCCGCCGCCCTGAGCATACTGACATTTTTAAACAGATGAATATGATAACGGCGATTATCTTCACGACTAAAGATATAGCGCCATGCCATTTCCGTCATCACGCATTTTTCTACGATGGCGACATGGCGGGTTGTACTATTTTTTTCCATTCCATTTGCTCCCCGTAAGCTGAATTGATATTCAGCTCTTGCATTCCCTGCGCGCTGTTGATCCAGGCATACATTTCAGCGTTGCTGCGTAGCGATAAGCGACGCATTGCGCTGTTTTTCTGCGCGCTGATCGTCTTATTACTCTTTTTCAACAGCGCGGCGATCTGGTTTATTCCCCACCCCTTCGCCAGAAGGCGCAGAACTTTACGCTCTGAAAGAGTGAGCATCGCCGCAGAGTGGTAGCTTGCGAAATCGCTGTCCTCATCCCCGGCAAACAGCGTACGACTAATCTGTTCAGCCGCACGGCTACCGGCGCAAATCACCTCAATCAGCCGGTTAACCGGCTCGCTCTCGGAGATCAACGAGCTTTCAGGACGAATTAATAGCTCAACGGCCAACGGATAGAGGCTGTCGCTGACCATAAAAACCCAGTGAATATCACGGTACTGAGTCATGAGGGAGTAATAACGCTCGCAGACGGCTCGGGGTGCGCAATCTCGCCGGAGATATCCGCGACAACCAGCACCGCCCGCCGCAGTTGTAAAAGGGTGAGCTCATCATGAGAACGACAAAAACTCAGTTCGTAATCAGGGAGGTTCTCATTGAAGATCACCTTTAACCCTGATTGCATGACGGGAATTTTACTAATAACGACGCCAAACTTACCTTGTCCTGGTAACATAACACCTCCGCTTCCTGTCGAAGTTCCTTCGCTTGCCTGCAAACGATCGGCGAGCGACTTTATCGCCATATCATTTCCTGGATGAATATTAAAATCATATTCATGGCCTGCGCACACGATATACGTAACGACCGAACCGTGGTCATACCGTGTAAAATATTATTGCCGTGTATACTTGCGATTAATATTAACACAGACGTTCCTGCGCTAATAAATTAGAAAAGATAAAAACATTATTTAGCAAAAATAATTTCAATACTGAACATTATGAAGCATTATCTTTAATTGTTTCTCTAAATGCTTTGGGTGACATACCGCTATAGCGACGGAAAAAACGCGAAAAATAGGCTGCATCGCTAAACCCCAAATAATCAGAGAGTTGTGTAATCGTCATGCGGGTGTACTGCAGATTGCGTCGCGCTTCAAGCATCAACCGCTGGTGCAATACTCCAAGAGCGCTACAGCCATAAAACTCACGACATAAATAATTTAAGTGCGTAACCGACAGTCCAATCAGCTTCGCATACTCCGCCAACGGGAGATGCTGTCGGTAGTGGCTCTCGATAAGGCGGGCGAAGTGGCGCATCATGCTGCGCTTCCGCTCCGCTTTATCTTCCGCGGGGGACGCGGGATGGCACTGTCGGTTCAGCCAGACCAACAGCGTCCCCAGCAGCGAATAGAGCATCATTTCTCGCGCATCGTGCTCTTCGCAGTACTCCTCGCGAAGCGCTGAAAACAGCGTATGCATGCGCCCGCGAGAACGGCCCACCGGCACACACTGCGGCACGCTAAGCACATCCAGAGGGCGACCGAACTGATTTTCAAACCGGCTCAGCAGCGGCAGCGCCAGAGAGAGCACAAACCCTTGCGTCCCGGGTGAAAAATTAAACCCGTGAATACAGAGGGCGGGAACCACCTGGATGCAGGACTCCGTCATCACCGCGGTGGCGCCTTCAATTTCGATCTCCGCCCGCCCCTGATGCAGATAGAGAAGCTGGACCATTTCCGCATGCTGATGGACGCGAATATGCCACTGATACAGGCTGCTGCGCTGTAAAATCGACTCACAGTGCAGCAGGTCCGGCGTCGGCCAGCCGCACTCTTCGCCATACAGCTTAAATACGGGCACGGTTTGAACGAACGGCATGATGACTCCTCTTAATTCAGGCGACACGCTCCATGGGCAAGCCCACGTAGTTTTCCGCGATGGTGGTCAGCCCGGCGCGCGAGCCCAGATAGTAGCGGCGGTCGGCGGCCTGCATTTTAGCGTCGAACGCGTTCTGATCCGGAAAATCATGCAGCAGGCGGGTCATAAACCAGCTAAAGCGTTCCCCTTTCCAGACCCGATCCAG
Source organism: Klebsiella sp. KPN54798 (assembly GCF_021184225.1). Lineage (NCBI taxonomy): Bacteria > Pseudomonadati > Pseudomonadota > Gammaproteobacteria > Enterobacterales > Enterobacteriaceae > Klebsiella > Klebsiella sp. KPN54798. The sequence continues at coordinate 4,624,675 of NZ_CP089234.1, forward strand.
CGCCAGTTGCGAGTAGGCCGCCAGCAGATCGCTGCGGCCACGATGGTAGTATTCGCGCAGAATCCGCCACAGATAGTTCACGTCCGATGCCGCCAGATTTAATCCTTTCGCCCCGGTTGGCGGAACGATATGCGCCGCATCCCCCACCAGGAACAACCGCCCATATTGCATCGGCTCCACGACGAAGCTACGCAGGGGGGCAATGCTCTTCTCAAGTGAGTGACCAGTCACTAACCTGGATGCCAGCTCCTCCGGCAAGCGGCTTTTCAGCTCCTGCCAGAAGCGCTCGTCCGACCATGCTTCAACCTTATCGCTCAGCGGAACCTGCAGATAATAGCGGCTGCGAGTCAGTGAGCGTTGACTGCACAATACAAACCCCCGCTGATGGTGCGCATAAATAAGCTCCGGATTGACCGGCGGCGTATCCGCCAGCAGGCCTAGCCAGCCAAACGGCCACACGCTCTCGTAGGTCTGCAAAATGCCAGCTGGAATACTTTGCCGCGATACGCCGTGGAAACCGTCGCAACCGGCAATAAAATCGCACTCCAGACGGCAGGTTTCCCCTTCGCTGAGGTAGGTGATCGTCGGCCGGTCGCTTTTGGCGTCATGGATAGCCACCTCGCTCACGCCATAGACGATCGGCGCGCCGCTGGCGGCCCGGGCAGCCATCAGATCGCGGGTGACTTCGGTCTGGCCATAAACCATTACGCTCTTACCGTCGGTTAGCTCGCTCAGTGCGACGGGCACCCGCTGGCCGTCAAACAGAAACTCCACCCCATGATGCACCAGGCCTTCGGCATCCATCCGCTGCGCCACGCCCGCTTCGCGTAGCAGATCGACGGTGCCGCTTTCCAGAATTCCCGCGCGGATGCGCCCCAGCACATACTGCGGCGTTTGACGCTCAAGGATCACGGTATGGATCCCGGCGTTGTGCAGCAACTGCCCCAGCAGCAGCCCGGAGGGGCCCGCGCCAATAATCGCGACCTGTGTCTTCATAGGGATGTCTCACTCTTGCAGGGTTAATTATTTGTATAATTTTTGTTTAATAAAAGTGCTTTTCTGCATTTTTGATAAGTCAGTGGGGAAAAAGAAGGGATGAATGGCGACAAAAATTGCACTTTTCACCAAACTGGCAAAAGTGTGGGATGCTTCAAATTCTGCCGCCCCGCAGACTGGGAATTTTTGCACATTATTTGATCCCACCCCCCTCAGCCGCCACTGCGCTTCAGGTTAAAGTATCGGCAGATACCAGGCGTCGTGAACAATAGAGGTAGTATGCAGGTTGATCGGACACAGCAGCGGGCAATCACACGTTTATGCATCCAGTGTGGTCTTTTTCTGTTACAGCACGGCGCCGAGAGTGCGCTGGTGGAGGAACTGTCAACACGTCTCGGGCTGGCGTTGGGGATGGACAGCGTTGAAAGCGCCATCTCTTCGAATGCCATCGTCCTGACCACCATTAAAAATGGCGAATGTCTTACCTCTACGCGCAAAAATGTCGATCGCGGCATTAATATGCATGTGGTGACGGAAGTGCAGCACATTGTGATCCTCGCCGAGCATAAGCTGCTGGACTATCGCGACGTCGAGAAGCGTTTTGCGCAGATCGTTCCCCTGCGCTATCCGCGCTGGCTGCTGGTGCTGATGGTGGGTCTTTCCTGCGCCTGTTTCTGCAAACTGAATAACGGCGGTTGGGATGGGGCGCTGGTCAGCTTCTGCGCCAGCACGGTAGCCATGTACATTCGCCAGGTGCTGACCCATCGCTCCATGCATCCGCAGATCAACTTCTGCATCACCGCCTTTGTCGCCACCACCATCTCCGGGCTGCTGCTGCGCCTCCCGGCGTTTGCCAGCACGCCGACCATTGCCATGGCCGCCAGCGTTCTGCTGCTGGTCCCGGGTTTTCCATTAATCAATGCCGTCGCCGATATGTTTAAAGGGCATATCAATACCGGACTCGCCCGCTGGGCGATCGCCAGCCTGCTAACCCTCGCCACCTGCATTGGCGTGGTGATGGCCATGACCGTATGGGGGCTGCGCGGATGGGCATAATCTCATTTATTTTTGCGCTGGCGGAAGACATGCTGCTGGCGGCGATCCCCGCCGTCGGGTTTGCGATGGTCTTTAATGTCCCTCAGCGCGCTCTGCGCTGGTGCGCGCTGCTGGGGGCGATTGGCCATGGTTCGCGTATGATCATGATGAGCGCCGGTTTTAACATTGAATGGGCCACCTTTCTCGCCGCTCTGCTGGTGGGCAGCATTGGCATTCAATGGTCGCGCTGGTATCTGGCGCATCCGAAGATTTTTACCGTCGCCGCCGTGATCCCGATGTTTCCTGGCATCTCAGCCTACACGGCGATGATTTCCGCGGTAAAAATCAGTCATTTTGGTTATTCGGAAGAGATGATGATTTTGCTGCTGAGCAATTTTTTAAAGGCCTCTTCGATTGTGGGCGCCCTTTCGATTGGCCTGTCGATACCCGGCCTGTGGCTGTATCGTAAGCGTCCTCGCGTCTAACCCCGACGTCGCGGTTAATCCGCGACGCTCCTTCCGCGATGGCCTCTGTGCTACTATGTGCAGATCACCCCACTCTTTGCAGTTCAGAGTTGAGATAGAGTTATGTCTTCGCGAATTTTAACCTCCCATTTTAGCGGCCTGGAAGAGTTCCTCCAGCAGCACGCGGCGCTGCTGGCAAAATCGACTGACGGCACCGTTGCCGTTTTTGCCAATAACGCGCCGGCATTCTATGCGCTGACGCCAGCGCGGCTGGCGCAACTGCTGGAGCTGGAAGCCAGGCTGGCGCGCCCCGGCAGCGACATCGCGCTTGACCCGCAGTTTTTCGAGGAGCCCGCCGCGGCGCCGGTTGCGGTGCCGATGGGCAAATTTGCTATGTACGCCGGGTGGCGGCCTGACGCCGATTTTCAGCGCCTGGCCGCGCTGTGGGGCATTGCCCTGAGCCAGCCGGTTACCCCCGAAGAGCTGGCCGCTTTCGTCGCTTACTGGCAGGCGGAAGGTAAAGTCTTTCACCACGTGCAGTGGCAGCAGAAGCTGGCGCGTAGCGTGCAAATCAGCCGCGCCAGCAACGGCGGACAGCCGAAGCGCGATGTGAACAGCGTTAGCGAACCCGACAGCCATATTCCGCGAGGTTTCCGAGGATGAGCATGAAAAACGTTGGCGACCTGATGAAACGCCTGCAGAAAATGATGCCGGCACATATTGAACCGGCGTTTAAAACCGGCGAAGAGCTGCTGGCCTGGCAAAAAGAGCAAGGCCGGCTGCGTTCCGAAGCGCTGGAGCGAGAGAATCGCGCGATGAAAATGCAGCGCACCTTCAACCGCTCGGGGATCCGCCCGCTGCATCAGAACTGCTCCTTTGATAACTATCGCGTCGAGTGCGAGGGGCAGATGAATGCGCTCGCCCGGGCGCGCCAGTACGTGGAAGAGTTCGATGGCAATATCGCCAGCTTTATCTTCTCCGGTAAACCGGGCACTGGCAAAAACCACCTGGCGGCAGCCATTTGCAACGAGCTGCTGCTGCGCGGGAAATCGGTCTTAATCATCACCGTGGCCGATATTATGTCGGCGATGAAAGATACCTTCGGCAACCGGGAAACGAGCGAAGAACAGTTGCTTAACGACCTCAGCATGGTCGACCTGCTGGTGATCGATGAAATTGGGATGCAGACGGAGTCTCGCTATGAAAAGGTCATTATCAATCAGATAGTTGACCGGCGCTCATCCTCCAAACGACCTACCGGGATGCTCACCAACAGCAATATGGAAGAGATGAACAAACTGCTCGGCGAGCGGGTGATGGACCGTATGCGGCTCGGCAACAGCCTGTGGGTTATCTTCAATTGGGAAAGTTACCGGCACCGCGTTACAGGCAAGGAGTATTAAGAGATTTCCGGGCGACGACGGCGTTATACTAAAGCGATTATTCAGTCACGCTTATGAGTCCGTCTATGAAATCGTTTAAAAATAGCGTTATTGCCGCGCTTGCCGTTAGCGCGTTTACCCTCTCTGGCGCCCACGCCGCCTCCTGGCAGGATTCCCTTAACAGCGCTGCCAGCCAGCTCAGCGGCAGTAACGCCCAGGCCAGCGGCGGCATGTCCGTCTCCTCGCTAACCAGCCTGCTCAACGGCAGCAGCCAATCCCTGACCGCCAGCAGCATGAATAATGCGGCCGGGATACTGTCATATTGCGCGAAACAGAAGCTGGCCTCCGTGACCAGCGCCGATAACGTCAAAAATCAGGTGCTGGATAAACTGGGGCTTAGCACGCCGGAAAAACAAAAACAGGACACCAGCTATCTGGATGGCCTGCAGGGGCTGCTCAACAGCAAAAACGGCCAGCAGTTGGACCTGAATACGCTCGGCAATAGCTCGCTGGCGAAACAGGTAAAAACCAAAGCCTGCGATCTGGTCTTAAAACAGGGTGTTAATTTCCTCTCCTGATCCTGACTGACAAGGCCGCATTTGTTGCCTTCGCGGCGGCGCCGCGGCCTGAAACGCTTTTTTTGCAGTTTTCCTGTTCCGTTTTCCCATTTCGCACGATGCGATGCCGATCAAAAAAGGCAACTTCTAAACCAATTCTGAATAACTGCACACTTTCATGACGCTAGAATTGCAGCAAGATGGCGCTGCAATTACAGTGGGGCTTGAAAAGTAATCTGTTCTGCCAGCCGATAACTGGCATTAATGAGGATGAGCTGTGTCAGAGTTGTTATCCATCGCCTTATTTTTAGCTTCGGTGGTGCTGTATGCCTGGAAAGCGGGTCGTAACACCTGGTGGTTTGCCGCCACGCTCACGGTGTTAGGCCTGTTCGTGGTGCTGAATATCACCCTCTACGCCAGTGACTACTTCACCGGCGACGGCATCAACGACGCGGTACTCTACACTCTGACCAACAGCCTGACCGGCGCCGGGATCGGCAAATATATACTGCCGGGGGTCGGCGTGGCCGTCGCACTGGTCGCCGTCTTTGGCGCCCTCGGCTGGGTGCTGCGCCGCCGTCGGCATCATCCTCATCACGTCGGTTACAGCCTGGCGGCGCTACTGCTGGCGCTGGCCTCCGTTGATGCCAGCCCGGCCTTCCATCAGATCAGCGAGCTGGTGAAATCCCAGTCACGCGAGGGCGATCCAGACTTTGCCGCGTACTATAAAGAGCCGTCGAAGCAAATCGACAATCCGCAGCTGAACCTGGTCTATATCTATGGCGAAAGTCTCGAGCGCACCTATTTTGATAACGACGCCTTCCCCAACCTCACCCCTGAGCTTGGCAGAATTAAAGATGAGGCCATTGATTTCAGCAATACCATGCAGCTGCCGGGGACCGATTACACTATCGCCGGCATGGTCGCCTCACAGTGCGGCATTCCGCTGTTCGCGCCGTTCGAAGGTAATGCCTCAGCCTCAGTCTCCAGCTTCTTTCCACAGAATATTTGCCTTGGCGATATTCTGAAGAACTCCGGTTACGAGAATTACTTTGTGCAGGGGGCTAACCTGCGCTTTGCCGGCAAAGACGTGTTTCTTAAATCCCACGGCTTCGATCATCTGTACGGGGCGGAAGAGCTAAAAACTACGGTGGCGGATCCTACCTACCGCAACGACTGGGGCTTCTATGACGACACCGTACTCGACGAGACCTGGAAAAAATTCGAAGAGCTGTCGCAGTCCGGGAAACGCTTCTCGCTCTTCGCCCTGACGGTGGATACCCACCATCCCGACGGTTTTATCTCACGCACCTGCGAGCGTAAACGCTATGATGTGGACGGCAAGAAAAACCTCTCTTTCAGCGCCGTTAGCTGCAGTCAGGAACATATCGCCGCGCTGATAGAGAAGATTAAAGCCTCACCCTATTTCAAAAACACGGTCATCGTGGTCTCTTCCGATCACCTGGCCATGAAGAACAGCGCCTGGGATTATCTCAACAAGCACGATCGCAGCAATCTGTTCTTCGTCCTGCGCGGCGATAAACCGCAGCAGGAGACCCTGGCGGTGAAACGCAACACCATGGATAACGGCGCGACGGTGCTGGATATTCTCGGCGGCGATAACTATATCGGCCTCGGGCGTAGCAGCCTCTCCGGCCAGTCGCTCTCCGGTATTTTCATGAATATGAAAGAGAAAGTCCTGGCATGGAAGCCTGACGTGATCCGCCTGTGGAATTTCCCCAAAGAAATGAAGAATTTCACCATCGACTCGCAGAAAAATATGATCGCTTTCTCCGGCAGCCATTTCCGTCTGCCGCTGCTGCTGCGGGTATCTGACCAGCGCGTAGAACCGCTGCCAGAGAGTGAATACTCTGCGCCGCTGCGCTTCCAGCTGGCCGATTTCGCGCCACGGGATAATTTCGTGTGGGTCGATCGCTGCTATAAAATGGGCCAGCTGTGGTCGCCTGAGCTGGCGCTCTCCACCGACTGGTGCGTCTCGCAGGGACAGCTGGGGGGTGAGCAGAAGGTCCAGCACGTTGATAAGCCGCAGTGGCACGGCAAGACCGCCTTCAGGGACACCCTTATCGATATGGAGCGCTATAAGGGCAACGTCGATACGCTGAAAATTGTCGACAACGATATTCGCTATAAGGCCGACAGCTTCGTGTTTAACGTCGCTGGCGCCCCGGAAGAGGTTAAACAGTTCAGCGGTATTTCGCGTCCCGAGTCGTGGGGGCGGTGGTCCAATGCTCAGTTGGGCAGCGACGTGAAGATTGAATATAAAGAGCCGCTACCGGAGAAATTTGATCTGGTGATCACCGCCAAAGCTTATGGCCCAAACGCCAATAAGCCGATTCCGGTGCGAGTTGGAGAAAGTAAGCAAGTGCTCACTCTGGATAATGACGTGACTACCACGACGCTGCATTTTGACAACCCAACGCGCAGCAACACGCTGATCATCACCCCGCCGGACCCGCAAACCACTAACGAGGGCAATATCCTCGGCCACTCCCCGCGTCAGTTGGGGATCGGCATGGTGGAGATCAAAGTGGTGAAAAGCGAAGGCTAACGCAATCCTGCCCGGCGAATTTTCGCGCCGGGCAGCGGTTGTCGTGGCAGGACGTTAACCACACAGCGGCTGTAGTTCATCAGCCGACAGTCCGGTGATCTTCTTTACCATCTCTTTGTCGAGGCCATTCTGTAACATACTGCCGGCAATGCGCAGCGCCTCGCGTCGGCTGCCTTCCTGCAAGCCCTCCAGGTGCCCTTCTTCCCGGCCTTCCAGTCGGCCTTGTTGCCGACCTTCCTGCTTAAGCTTTTGCGCGATAGACATCAATGTCTCCTCATACTGTGGCAGACGGCGGGCCAGCCGGCGGAGAAACACGCCCGGCTCGGCCGTATTACCGTACTGCAGCATATAGTGAAACAGCATTCTCAACTGCCGACGGTTAGTGTATCCCAGCATCACAACGGCCGCCAACGACTCCGTTATGCCGCTGAGATCGCGCTGGCGAATATGTTTTTGCATCAGCTCCAGCAAGGCGACTCGCCGATGTTGCACGATGTCATCGTCCGGCATCACCGTCACGTCGATCAATGGAAACGGACAGCCATACAGCGTCTTCGCCAGCTGCGGGTCGGCAAATTCATCCAGCCAGTTGAGGGTAAAAGGATACGGACTGGTTGCACCGTGATAAAAAAGCATCGGCACCACCAGCGGCAGCGTTTTGTGCCCGGCATCCAGGTGGCGCTGCATTGCGGCAATCGCATAGCGCATCAGGCGAAAGGCCATATGGCTATCCGGTGAGCTCTGGTGCTCTATCACCACGTAAACATACCCCGTGCCGCAGGTGGTCTGCACCGACCAGAGGACATCTGAATACCAGGCGCGCAGATCCTCATCGATAAAGCTCGCCGATTGCAGCCTCAGGGTAGAGAAATCGCACCGCTGACGGATCGCTTCGGGAAGGTAGAGGGTGAGGAAATCAGTCGCTGTCTCCGGGTGACGAAGAAATCGCTTAAAGACCGCATCGTGCGGCGTCGAGGTCATCCGTTTTTTCATGGCCATCCGCTTGCCTGAAAGAGAAGGTAAGCCGGACTCTATCACCGGTTTTTACCCGGTTGGGTTTGACGACAATTTTCTGGGAAGCGCCTCGGAGAATAGCATGGCGGCCAGCCCGGCTGGCCGCCATCATCACGGCTTAGTAATCAAACTGCCGGTAGTAACGGCGGATATTGAGGTCGTGGCCGGTATAGTGTTCAAAGTGGGCCGCCAGCCGGTCCACCAGCAGGGTGGACACCACGCACGGCGCCATAATCCAGCGGAACGCGTCATCAATGCCGTTCAGCGGATAGTCGCGCGGGTCGATAACCACCAGATGGTCAGTTATTTTTTCGGCAAAACGCTCGACGCGTTCGTCCAGCGCCCGGCATCTCCCCTCGCCTTTCACCAGAAACAGCGGAACCTCTTTTTCCAGCAGCTCCAGGGTGCCGTGGAAAAATTCAGCGGAGCTCACCGACTTCGTCCGCTTCCACTGCATCTCTTCGAGAATACACATTGAGAACAGATAGACCTCGCCCCACATTTCCGCGCCGCCAATCCACATCATATAGTCGCAGTCATGGTATTGCGCGGCAATGCTATCCGCTCGGGGATCGAACTGGCGTTTCGCCTGCAGGAGATTTTCCGGCAGTAACTCGAGCTGGCTGGCAAATCGCGCATAATCAGCAAACTCGCCGTGACGAAAAATAACGCGGAAGAATAACCAGTACAGCAGCATATATTCATATTCCACGCCATTTTTGTGGCACATCGGAATATGCCAGCTGGCGGCGGCAGCCAATGGCGAGTCGGCGTGACGAGTAATAGCCACCACGCGGATCCCCTGTGCCTTGCACCATTCGGCAATGGCGACCGACTCTTTGGTATCGCCGGATTTAGATAACGTAACGACAACCGCATCTTTATTTAATTTTTTATGTCCGCGATGGATTAACTCCGCGGCCTGTTCAAGATATACCGGCACGCTGGTTAATTCTTTGGCAAATTCATTAATTGCCATCATCGGCGCCAGGGAACCACCTACCGAAGCAAAAAATAATGCGCTACAGCCGCTGTCATAAATATCGTCGGCTACGGTTTCAGCCTGTTTACGCGCAGCGATGATCTCGCGAGCACTGGTCAGGTACTCGTCCTGATTAAAACCCAACATAGTTTTCTCCTGAATATTCAGATTTTACTTTTTAAGACGCGGTCAAAATCGTCGAAAATACGTTTAGCCAGATCGATGCCTTTCAGTCCTGCGGTATGCCAGGCGAGCATCTGCACTGGGACAATCAGCAGCAGAGGCGCCAGGTGATGCTCGCACGGACAGTTTAGCGCCAGCGTTTGAGCATCCTCTTCGTCACCCAGCGTCAGGGTAAAGGCCCGGCCAATGGACGGCGCCAGATAGTCGCGCAGCGCCCGGGTTCGCGCGTCCGGCGTATCTTCAATAAACAGCATCACATGGCGGGCATTGGCTTCCAGATAGGGGCCATGCATATAGGCTTCCAGCTCAAAGCCGCTGGAAGGCACGCGCACCGTCTCGGTAAATTTGGTTTCGAACTCCTTCGCCACGCCAACCAGCGCGCCGTAGCCGGTGGCGACAAAGCGCTCGCCGCTGCGCAGCGTTTCGCTATGGCGGTCAATAAAGCGCGAGGTGCGGACGATAACCTCCGGGATCGCCGCTACCAGCCGCTGCAATTCAGCGAGATAGTGCTGCTCCTCGACCTCGCTGGCTTTCTCCTGCTTACGAGCAATGATCAGCGCTATCAGCAACAGGTTGAGCACCGTCGCGCTAAAGCCGCGGGTCACAAACCCTACGCTCTCGATCCCGGTATTAATATCCAGAACGCCATCGCTGGCGCCTCCTATCGGGCTTTGCGGATCTGAGGTCAGGGCGAAAACCGACTTGCCGGAAGCCTGTACCTTACGCATCGCCTCCAGCGTCGACGCGCTTTTTCCGCTCTGTGAAATCGCCACCACCAGATCGGCATGCGGGTCGATCGCGTCGTAATGGGTGAAGTTGTACGGCTCTTTAATGTCAAGCAGCACACCGAAGCGTTGCTCAAAGAAATAGCGCGCGCACAGCGCGGCATTCAGCGACGATCCGGTCGCGAGCAATAATATCCGCCGTACCGGGTGCTGGCGGACGAAGGTTTCAATCGGCGCCAGCTTTTGCCGGTAGTCGCGCAGGATCTGCGCCAGGCAGGCCGGCTCTTCACTGATATATGTCATCATTGTTGGTCGCATAGCTCACTCCCGTTAAAACAATCCGATCCACGAACCCAGAATGCCCACCAGCGCCATGCCGCCAATAATTGAGAGCGGTTTAACTTTCCGTCCCAGTAGCCAGTAGACGATGCCAAAACTCACCAACGGCAGCATGCAGGGCAGAATGTCGTTGATAATGTCCTGTACCTGGGTTTTGGCCTCCCCGGCGCCGAAGGAGAGAGGAATGGTGATATCGATCATTGAAGCGGTCATCGCCCCGACTACCATCAGACCGATAATCGACGCCCCGTAGGTCAGGCTCTCCATCATTCCGCTCTTCTGGATCCGCTGCAGGACCCCGGTGCCCAGTACGTAGCCCCAGCGGGTAAAACACCAGCGCACCAGAATGTGCGGCACGTTAAACACCAGCAGAAACAGGATCGGCCCGAGGATGTTGCCCTTCAGCGCCAGGCTGGTGCCGATCCCGGTGGCGATGAGGCGCAGCGTCCCCCAAAAGAAAGAGTCACCCAGCCCGGCTAACGGTCCCATCAGTGAGGCTTTGACGTTATCAATCGCAGTGGCATCCATGTTTTTCTGCTGACTGTTTTTCTCTTCCATCGCCGTGGTGATCCCCAGCAGCAGGGTGACGATATGCGGCGTGGTATTGAAAAAAACCAGATGCCGCTTCAGCGCTGCGGCCAGCTCCTCTCTGCGCGGATAGAGCTTCTTCAGCACCGGGATCAACGCGTAAACAAAGGCGAGATTCATCTGCCGCTCATAGTTCCACGAGAACTCCATCTGGAAAGAGCGCCAGAACACCCGGCGTAAATCGCGCGGCGTAATCCGGGTTTCTTCCTGCGCCTGCGGCTGCAGGGTCTCTTCAGAAATCATCTTCGTCGTCATCGCTGACTCCTTGTTCTGTCGTGATACGAGGTGAATTCAACGCGGTGACGTTAACCATGACCACCGCCACGATAGCGCCGAGAATGGCGATACCGGTCACCGGGATTTTCAAATAGGCCATCAGCACAAAACCGAGGAAAAAATACGGCGCCACTTTCTTGTTAATCAGCAGCCTGGCGAGCATCGCGAAGCCGAGGGCCGGGATGATGCCGGTGGCGACGCTGAGCCCATGTTTGATAAATTCCGGGATCGTATCGAGCAGGGATTTCACCGCGTTGCTGCCCACCAGGAATGAGACGGTGACCACCGCGGCAAGCATCAGCGACAGGCCGAATCCGGCAATCAAATGCATCCGCTCAATGCCGCGGAGATCCGCCCGTTCCGCATACCCGTCCGCCTTTTGGCTAAGCATTGGAATGAACATCCCCAGATAGATATTTTTCAGGATCAAAGTCAGCGTGGCGATAGGCAGGCCAAGCAGCAACGCCGTTTCTGTGCCTGCGCCAGAGGTAATGGCGAACGCCACGCCGAGAATACCGCCGGTCACGACGTCGGGTGGGATCGAGGCGCCAACGGAGAAAGAGCCGATAAACGCCAGCTCCAGCGTCGCGCCCATAATGACGCCGGTCTGTACATCCCCCAGCACCAGCCCGGTCAACAGCCCGGTGACGATAGGCCGTGAAATTAGCGACGTCCCTAAGGCATATTCCGATTGCGCGATAAACGCCACCAGACCCAGTAAGAGAGCCTCTACCATAATCTGTCCTCCGGAATTACACGCATTCCGCAAAAAGCTGTTTGCGATCGTTCGGGACCTGGCGAATCTCCACTTCGACGCCCTTGCCCACCAGTTGTTGTAGCTGTTCTATTTCTGTCGGCAGTAAATTAATCGCCTTAGAGATATTTTTACTGCCCTCTTTAGCCTTTATTCCGCCAAGATTTATGCTTTTTATTTCGTCGATGGCGCTGGCAATACGCCAGGCGTCATTAACCGACTCCACAACAATAAATAAATTATATTTATCGGTAACCCCGCTTTTTATTGCCTCAATAGAATCATTTATATTTTTAATCACCAGCTTCACCGAGGGCGGTTTGGCAAGCTTAATGGTGGTTTTCCGCAACTCATCGCCAGGGACGCTATCGTTGGCGATTAAAATACAATCGGCGCCGACATATTGGGTCCAGGAAAAGGCCACCTGGCCGTGAAGTAATCGATGGTCTACCCTTAATAATGTAATCATCATGCTTCCTCATTTCAGAAGTCTTTATCCATAGTCATCGCGCTGGCAATCGTTTGATTGCAGTACTGAATGCTCTCTTTGGCGTTTGTTAATGCCTCGGTAATTAATTTTTCGGTATTGTCTTCGGCTGCGGAAATCAGCAAGTCAATAATTAACGGCAGATTTAAACCGGATAATAAATGGAAATGTGGGCGAGATAAAAAACGAACAAACTCGTTATTCACGCTACCGGCAAAAATATCCGTAATCACGATCAGCTCATCCTGCGCCGGGAAACGCGCCACTAGCGCTTCCACCTGCTGCGTCAGATCGACCTCTTCTTCCACGTAGGCACACAAGGTATGTATATCGGGTTGTTTACCGAGGATCAGTTCCACGGAGTTCAACAAACCGTTAGCAAAGCTGCCATGGCTGGCAAAAATATAGTGTCGTTTCATCCTTACCTCGAAAGCGCATTCCACTGCTTTCTTAATTGCAACCGACGTGCCAGAAACAGTGGCGCGTCGGCTAACGCAAGGATAAAAAAGAAGAGATGTGTTAAAAGTCTTGATCTTCCTGAATAAATTCCGTTTCCCGCGTCAGGATATCGTGAATGTAGCAGAGCTCTACAACGGGAATTTTGACACTATACCCGCTCTCTATGACACTAAAGGCCTCGCGTAGCGTAGCCAGCTCGCGATCCGGACACTGCCCTCCAGTGTATTGGGCTGGGGAAGCGTGACGAATTAATCGCTCTATCAGACAGCTGATATGCACATACAGCGCGACCTTACGATCGTTAGGTACATCGCGCCCGGCCAGATGCTCATAGCGCAGCAAAAACTGCTCAACCTGGTTGATCACCTTAGCCGTATCGAGGATCGTCACCGACTCGATCACCCGGCGCAGCGAAAAGTTTTTCAGGATCAGGTTGTTGATCTCGCTGACCTGCTCCGCCGTCGCCAGTTCGCCAAAAATGCGCATCAGCGGACGACTCCCTTCGCCAGAGATCAGCGAATCCAGCGAGATCCAGGGTAGATTGGCAAGATGCGGATCCAGGGTGCCGACGATCGCCAGCACCTCATAGCGGCTTAGCATCGGCTCCCGTCGCGCGGGATCGGCAAGGGTCTCCACATCGCAGGCCACAATATCAATGCCAAGCGCTTCAGGAATGCTGGCTTTTAACAGCGCCGACAGATTCGCCGCCGCGCCCAAACCGGTCGCGCAGGTGGTTAAAATCGCCCGCGGCTTATCGGTTTGCGGGTAATAGAGCTGGTGCTCAACCGCAAGGTCATCGCCGATCTCGCGGACGATATCTTCCAGCATAACGCCCTGCAAAATGCGCTCCCCGACGTACATCGCCATACCGGTGGAGACATTGTTGATGATCGCCATCGGCGTACTCAGGCGACGATTAAAATGGCGGTGAATGGCGTTCAGCGATCCCATGTCGACCAGGATTATCAATCCTGATGCCAGGGCATGGCTCTCTATGTAGGCCATCACCTGGTTAGCGATAGCCTCCGGCGTCACGTCCAGCGGCATATCGAATGACTCAAAGAGCTGGCTTTTCAGCAAGCGGTTCGCCACGTTGGCGATGCTGCTGGCGGTAGCGTAACCGTGAGCGAGAATTATCGCCCGGGTCACCTGCTGCTGGCTGATGGCGCCATTCTTGTGGAACCACAGCACTAACAGCAGCAGGTCGATACGCTGGGGTTCAATATCCAGCTTCAGCGTCAACGCACCGAGGATCGCTTCGCAAAAGCGATACAGCAGCGGAAACTTCTGTACCAGGAAGTCCTCCAGCTGGCGGGCTTTTTCATTGTTTATCGTGGACTGCGCCTGTCGGGATCGGTGGATCAGGTAGTGGCTCAGCGCGTAGAGGCAGTTGCCGTTAAACTGGATATTGAAGCGCTTTTCCAGGCGATAATACTCCTCCCGAACCTGATGAGCGATCAGCAGCAGCATCTGCGAGCTACTGGAGTCGTGATTATCAAAGATCAACCGATCGAAGAGGGTTTCAATCTCTTCCCCCATGCTCCTTTGCGCCTCTTCCCAGACCGTTTTTTTATTCAGCACCGCTTCATACTGCGCCAGAACCCGACACTGAACGTCATAGATCAGCCCCTGTACCGGGTCGCGCGCACGCAGCAGCCAGACCAGGCTGGTCTGCGGCTCGATAAGCAGCGGCTCCTGCTGGCCCATCGCTTCGCTGAGCGCTGGCGTCGCGGCCATGACATTTTCCGGCAGATCGTGCAGCGTCACGGTCAACATTTCGCGGCCCGGAGACCTGGCCCAGGCTGACGCCACGGCGTATTTCACCACATTCTTCAGCTCGCCGACGTTGCCCCGATAAACATACTGCGTCAGGACCTGCAACAGTCGCGGCGTTAGTTGCAGCCGGGCGGCAAGCGTGCGCGCCTCCTGCCAGAAAAACTGTAGCGTTAGCGCCTCCTTCTCCTCGCGGCTACGGTGTTGAAGATCGGGCAAGCTAACCAGGATCGGAATTCGGCGCAGGAAGGTGGTGAGAAAAGTGCTGTGAATATCTTCGGTGGTGGCAAACACCAACCGCAGCGAAATCGGCAAGCCTTGCGCGGTCTCCCCCACCCGGTAGATCTCCTTACGATCCAGCCAGGTGAACAGCTTCTCCTGTCCCTGAGCATCCAGGCGATGGACCTCATCGAGAAACAGCATCCCGCCGTTTGCCGCCTCAAACGCCCCCGCTTTATCGCTCTGCGCACCGGTAAACGCGCCTTTGACGTAGCCAAACAGGTTGGCGGCCAGCAGCTCCGGATTACTCGCATACTGCGCGCAGTTAAAGCTCACAAAGGGGGCATCGGGCGCCAGCAGCCCCTGGGCGATGGCGAACTCATGCATCAGCTCAGCCATATAGCTTTTGCCGGTCCCGCTGTCGCCGGTGATAAGCAGCGGTAGCCCGCCGTTAGGATAAAACAGCGCGGTTTTCATCTGCTCAATCGGTTTACGCAGGCTGCCATCATGCCCGGTCAGCAACGAAAAATGGTCCGCCTGCTCCGGCTGGCGGTCGCTCTCCGCGAGTAACTCCGCCATGCTGGCATACTCACTGCGGGAAAGCGGGTAGAACTGCTGGCAAAAGGCTTTTTTATGCAGAAAATAGACCGGCCGGGTGTTGATTTTCACCAGCACGTCCTGAGCGACCAGCTGATTGAGATAATGGCTGGCGGTATTTCTTTGCATCGCGAAACGCCGGGCCAGCCAGCTGGCGGTAAAGACCTCGCTCAGGTTATCCGGATCGAAAAAATCGGTCTGATTTTGCAAAAAAGCCAACAGTTCCGTTTTACGCATCGCATCCCCCTCTTCGCCATTACGAAGGGATATGATGCGGGAAAAGAGAGGCTTATCGACGGCCCGTGCTGTTTTTTTGCGGTCCAGCGCACACTCCTGGCTAAGCCGACTTCGCGTCGGCCAGATCCATCGTCATTTCATACTGCTGCAGCGAGAGCGGCGTATAGCCGGCCGCGGCAAACAGCGGCGTAAAAGTTTCCGGGACCGTCACCGAAGTACCAATGCCCGGGAACTGCTGCGCCAGCGCCATCAGCAGCTCACGCGCCAGCCCCTGGCGGCGGGCGGCGGGCTCCACCCACAAAAACGACAGTACAGGGCGCGAGCCCGCCGTCGTTAGAACCGCGAAGGCGCGCTGTTCCAGCGTCACGACCTGACATGGCAGAGTGGCGAAGGTAAGCGGATCCAGCAGCCAGGGAAGCTGGCTGTTACTCTCCTCAATGGCGCGCCGAAGCAGGGACAGGGTGGGATAAAGCTGCAATACGCCCGGCACCGGGGGCAGAAGTTCTGTACTCAGGTAGCCGCAGAGCCCATAGCGTCGCGTAAAGCCCAGCGACTGATACAGCGCGACGGCCGCATGGTTATCGCGGATCACCTCCAGGAATACCGTCTCGATCCCCTGCTGTTGCAAAAGCATCAGCAGCTCCTGCATCAGTTTCCGGCCCAGGCCTTTGCCGCGCCAGGCCGGGCGCAGGGCAAAGGCCGCCAGGCGAGCGGCACTCCCCCGGCGCGCGACGATCGCGATCGCCGCCGGTTCATCTCCGGCCAGCCAGACGCGGGAATCGACCAAGCTCATCCCCTCGGCGCTAAAACGCTGAACAAATCCCTCTACCGACTGGGTAACAGGCACCAGGTAGGCTTCAAAACAGGCGTTGAGAATATCCGTTAACTGCACGCTGCTGAACTGCGTGGCGGGAACGGCGGTCAGCTCCATACTTTTCTCCCGAAGGCTGCTATGCTGAGGTGATGAAAACTAACACTATAACTGCCGGTGCCGTATTACGCCTGACTCAGGAGAGCGATATCGCCCTTCTGCCCGCCATTGAACGTTCTGCCGCCCAGGCATTTCGCCAGATCCCTTCTCTCGCCTGGCTGGCGGACAGCGAGGTGATTAGCGTTGCGCGCCATCATGATTATCTGGAAACGGAGCATAGCCTGCTGGCGGTAGCCGCCGGGCAACCCGTTGGCTTTATTCTGACCGAACCGCTCGACGATGCGTTATTTATCGTCGAAGTCGCCGTCCACCAGGCCTGGCAGCAACAGGGCATCGGCCGGATGCTGCTGGAGCGGGTTATCGAGAGCGCACGGCAGATGGGCTACCCGGCGGTAACCCTCACCACCTTCCGCGAGGTGCCGTGGAATGCGCCGTTTTATACCCGTCTGGGATTCGCCATGCTCGATGAGCTGACCCTGCCCGCCGGGCTGGCGGCAAAAAGGGAACAGGAGACCCGGCACGGCCTGCCGCCCGAGTCGCGCTGCGCCATGCGCCTGGCGTTGTAGACTTCAGCACTGATTTCAGCGGCGCAATATGGTACAAAGTACCATTCAAAACTTACCCGTTGTTACCGTATGTCCTGGTCAATCGATATTATTTCCTGCATAACCGATCGCTTTGTGGAACTCACGGCGACCGAAAAACGCATTGCGCAGTTTATTCTCGATGATGTCGCGGCGGCGGCGGAGCTGCCCATCGCCGAGATAGCGCGTCTGACGCAAACCAGCCAGGCTTCGGTCACCCGTTTTGCCCGGGCGCTCGGCTGTAAAGACGTCCGCGAGCTGAAGATGAAGCTTGCGCAATCTCTTGCGGTCGGCCAGCGGTTTATCCTCGATGTTCCGGATCTCGAAGGCGTCCAGGGGATCTATGAGTCAATCATCAGCGTACTGGAGACCAACCGGCGGGCGCTGGATATCGAGGCGCTGAAGCGCGCGGTGAGCTGGCTGAGCGATGCGCGGCAGATCCTCGCCCTGGGGATGGGCGGCGGTTCGACCATCTGCGCTCAGGAAATTCAGTATCGCCTGTTTCGCCTCGGTCTGCCGGTAGTCAGCCAGAGCGATGGTCTGCTGGTACGCATGATGAGCTCGGCGGTGACGCCGCAGGATGTGGTGATCGTGCTGTCTCTGGGCGGCTATACCCGGGAAATCATCGAGAGCGCGGCGATTGCCAGCCAGTACGGCGCGAAGGTTATTGCGATTACCCCCGCCGGAACACCGCTGGCTGAACAGGCGGATCTGGTGCTACCGCTGCTGGTACGGGAAAACGACTATATCTTTAAGCCCAGCACTTCCCGTTACGCGATGCTGGCGATGGTCGATGTGCTGGCCACCGAACTGGCGATGGCCAACAAAACCCAGGCAAAAGGCAAATTACGCCGTATTAAGCTGGCGCTCGACAGCCACCGCGGCGGCGTCGATCGGCAGCCGCTGGGGGACTAACTTTTACTGGCGGAGATAAACCTCTCCGCCTGCTCGCGGGTACGTTCCACGGCCTGTCCGGCGCGATAAAGATCGCTGCCCAGACCGGCACCGGCGCACCCCGCCTGTATCCAGGTCGCCAGATTTTCCGGCGTCACGCCGCCGACCGCCAGCACCGGCACCTCCGGCGGCAACACCGCTTTCAGCGCGCGAATATAGTCCGCGCCGAATGCTGATGACGGAAAGATTTTCAGCCATTGCGCCCCGGCATCCAGCGCACTAAACGCCTCGGAGGCCGTCGCGCAGCCGGCGCACACCAGCATCCCCTTATCTACCGCGCGGCGGATCACCGCCGGGGCCGTATTGGGCGTCACGATAAGTTTCGCCCCAGCTTCAGCGAGAAAATCAACCTGTTCAACCTTCAGCACCGTTCCCGCGCCAATCATCGCCCGCTCGCCAAACTGACGCACCATCGCCGGAATACTTTGCTGCCAGTCCGGCGAGTTGAGCGGGATTTCGATATAGCGAAAGCCTGCATTTATTAGCGTCTCAATATGATCTGCCGCCTCAGCGGGTTGAATGCCGCGTAAAATCGCCACCAGCTTAATCTTGTCCATCAATCATCCTCGCTATACCCGAAAGAAACGCCGCCTCGCCGGAGCAACGGGAAACGGCTAACCCACGCGCCGCCATCGCCTGCTGATAACGGGCGTTGAGCGAGTGCTCACCAACCAGCACCACGCGGCTGGCGCGATAGCGTTCGCTGAATGTCGCCACCTCCGCGCCAATCAACAGCCCGGAGAGATAATCGCTCACCGAAGTCGCCGCCAGCGCGCCTAACACCCGCGCGGCGCGGGCGCTAAAAAGCCCGGACAATAACGCCGGCTGATTTAACCCTTTTTCCATACCGAGGGCGAAAGCGGCTTCATCCGGCAACTGCGCAGGCAGTTGCTGGCCGAGCAGCGAATGGTTAAGCAGCAGGTGATGCAGTTCGCCGGTCATCGCCGTGGCGAACTGGCGCACCACGCCGTTTTGCACCTGCACCCATTTGCAGTGGGTGCCGGGCATCACGTAACACTCCGCGGGCATCAGTTGCCAGGCGCCCAGCAGCTGCGTTTCTTCACCGCGCATTACGTCGTAATCTGCAGCCTGCGCCACTTTCAGCCCCGGCACGATCCACACTTTTTCCGCCACCTCATATAACTGACCGTTGAGCGCCTCCAGCGCCAGCGGGCAGGCCAGATAAGGCACCGGTTGCCAACCGGCATCGCTGCCGATCATGCCCGCCATCACCACCGGCAGCGCGGGGTCACCGCGCCACGGCGCCATCTGCTGCTGAAATACCGCTTCGGCGCGCTGCCCGTTCAGACGCGTGACGCCGCAGGGCAGTTTCAGCTTGTCGATGCATTCGCCATCACGCATCCGCCATGCCCGCAGCTGGGTGGAGCCCCAATCGACGGCAATATACTCGTTCATGATTACCCCTTACCCGCGTGAGGTATGACGTTTGCCAATCGGCAGCGGCAGCGGCGGCGGCGTTGGGCGGCTTTCACGCTCGCGGGTAATCATCTCCAGAGCCTGCTCGCGGCTCATGCTGCTGGCCGGGGTCAGTAACGTCACCACAACCGAAGCCACCAGGCTCGTCAGCACCGCCGGAATACACGGGTTGCCCCAGAACGCCAGCCAGTCGCTATCCACCAGCACCGCAACCGATGCCCCGGCGCCGCCGGCCAGCGCGGCGACCGCGCCCTGCCAGTTAAAGCGTGTCCAGAAACGGCCAAGCATGGTGCAGATAAACATCCCGGACATAATCATTGAGATCATTTTGGTGATGTAGCTGATGATGTCGTTGGAGGTCAGGGCAAACAGCAGCGCCAGCGCAATCACCAGAACCAGGAAGATCCGCGACAGGCGAATCGCTTTCTCCGGCGCGGGCATATGGCCGGTCACCAGGGTGTAGAGGTCGCGCAGCATGATGGACACCGCGGCGATGGCATCAGAGCTACCGGAAGACATATTGGCCGACATCCCGGCAATCAGGATCGCCATCGCCAGCACCGGCGGCAGCACCTGGGTGGCAAACAAGAAGGCGAAGCCGCTGTTTTCCAGCTGCGGGTTCATGGTCCATACCGCCATACCGATGATCGCCGGCAGGAAGGAGAAGCCCAGATACAGCAGGCCGGTAATGGTAAAGGACTGGCGCACCGAGGAGACGGTCTTCGCCGAGTAAATACGCTGGCGATAAGAAGGCGTCGCCAGCACGCCGACGCCAATCACCATCGCCAATGATAGCGCCGGCAGCACGCCTAATTTATCGACCGCGAACAGGCTTTGCGCCGCCGGATCGACGGCCTGCTGAATATGGCTCCAGCCGCCAACGTGATGAACCGCCAGTATCGCCATTAAAATAAAGCCCACGAACAGCACGATCGATTGAATGGTATCGATCCACACGACTGCGGAATAGCCGCCGATACCGACATAAACCACAAAAGCCAGCGCGATAATAATTTTCGCGACATTAATATCAATGCCGCTGGCCCACGCCAGATATAATCCGCCGCCTAATATATGCGCCCCCAGCCAGCCGATAGAGGCAATAAAAATAAGTATCGCGACGAGGTTTTTTATAATTTTACTGCCGCCAGTGTAATACGACATTTCTTCACTCATGGTCATGAAGCGAAGTTTACGTACCGGCGCGAATAACCATGCCACCAGCAGAATCCCCACCGCGCCGCCGAGGCCGTAAAGCATCCCGGCCCAGCCGTTGCTGTAGCCAAAGCCGACGGCGCCGACGCTGGAGCCGGTCCCCACCATGGTGCCGACCGTCGAACCGAGAGTGAGGATCATCGGCAGCGAACGACCGCCAAGTAAAAAGTCTTCGCCGGTTTTCTGTTTGCGCGAAACGTACCAGCCTAAGGTAATCATCGCGCAGGCATAAACGGAAAACCAAATCATAAATGACATATTATTCATGGCTCACATCCAGACGTAATAAATAATATTCGTGCCGCTGAATATTATGAGTTAACAGGAACCATGCCTGAAAAAAGGCATAGCGAACCCAGTGGCACCGATTTATTTATTCACTCTGGTGCCGATATCACACTTTTTTGATGCTCCCTCCCGCAAAGGGAGGGATTTATTTTAGGTTTCGAGCGTTATTGTCGCGCAGCGTTAAAACAGGTCACATCCACTTCGACTTTACAATCCACCACCAGGTCCGCTACGCAGCAGATGCGGGCAGGCGGGTTGTCGCCAAAGAACTCGCGAAATACCTTATTGAACGACTGAAAATAGCGCGCATCGGTGAGGATCACTTTAACATGCACCACGTCGGCCAGGGTGTAGCCCGCTTCGGTCATGATATCTACGCAGTTCTGAATCGCCAGACGCGACTGGTCGACAATCCCGCCTTCCACGACTTCGCCATTTTTCATCGGCGTCTGGCCGGAAACGTACAGCCAGCCTCCCGCTTCCACCGCCCGCGCGAACGGCAGGTGCTGCCCGCCGGTACCGGTACCACCTTCTACGCCATAACGCTTGATACTCATACTCAACTCCTTAGTCCATCCGACGACGCAGGAAACGCCCTGCCCGTCCGGTAATTTTCTTATCACTGCCGTAGCTCATCACGCCGTTGACCATCACCGCCTCAATGCCGTCCGCCGGTCGTTTCGGGTCGGAGAAACTGGCGACATCGCGCACCGTCTGCGGGTCAAACAGCACCAGGTCGGCAAAGTAGCCAATTTTCACCAGCCCGCGATCCGCCAGCTGGAAGCGCGCCGCCGACAGCCCGGTCATCTTGTGTACCGCGGTAGTCAGCGGGAATAGCTGCTCGTCGCGGCTATAGTGGCCGAGCACCCGCGGGAAGGCGCCCCACAGGCGCGGATGCGGCATCGGATCGTTCGGCAGCCCGTCAGAGCCAATCATGGTGACCGGATAGCGCATCACCCGCCGTACGTCCTGCTCATCCATGTTGTGATAAATAGCGCCCGCCGGCATCAGCCGCGCCGCGGCGTCGTGCAGGCTCACCTGCCACTCATCGGCGATCTGCTGCAGCGTTTTCCCCGCCTGCTCCGGCTGCGCTTCGGACCAGGTAATCACGATATCAAACTCGTCGGTCACCTGCTTCATATCCAGCGTCGACGAGCTGGCGGAGTAGGGATAACAGTCGCAGGCGATATCCTGCTGCTGGCGCATCTCATCGAAAAAGGCCAGCGTCTCTTTGGTACGCCCCCAGTTTTTCGCCCCGGCGCACTTGTGGTGCGAAACCACCACCGGCACGTTGCCGTGGCGACCAATACGGAAGGCTTCGTCCAGCGCCTCGAGAATCGGCTCAAACTCTGAACGTAAATGGGTGGTATAGACGCCCTTCCCGGCCGCCAGCTCTTCCGCCAGCGCCATCACCTCCTCGGTGGTCGACTGGAAGGCGCTGGCGTAGGCCAGCCCGGTACTGAGCCCTAATGCTCCCTGGCGCAGCGCATCGCGTAGCTGTACGCGCATGCCGGCGATTTCCGTCTCGTTCGCCGGACGAAACAGATCGTCCATATGGTTATTACGCAGCGCGGTGTGACCGATTAACGTGCCGACATTCAGCGACGGTCGCGCCGCCTCCACCGCATGGGCATAAGCCTCCACGGTGGGATAGATAAAGTGCTGCTGCTCGCCGAGGAGATTCATTGGGTCCGGTACTTCCCCCCGCATGGTGGCGGTCGCCGCACTGATCCCGCAGTTGCCGACGATCACAGTCGTCACCCCCTGGCTGAGCTTCGGCAAGTACTCCGGCATGCGGATCACGTTGATATCATCATGGGTATGCACATCAATAAAGCCCGGCGCCAGTACCCGCCCCTGGCCATCAATCACCTGCTCCGCCGCAACGTCCAGCGCCGGGGCGATAGCCATAATTCGATCGCCCTTCACCGCCACATCAGCACGGTATTGCGGCCCGCCGCTCCCGTCGATCACCGTGACGTTTTTGAAAAGCCAGTCAACTTTCATAGCAATTACTCCCTTTCGACATGCCGATAAGTTAACCATTTACAAGCGCAAAAAACAGTGGAAAACTACGCAAAACTCAGATCGTTTTGTGATACTTTTATTCAAAACGAATAACATTATTATATTAAAAATATATTTATCAAATATTTATAAATGATACCCAGCGACTAACCGATTATAAACCCTGAAAGGATAGTGTTATGAAATACCATTCAGCACCGCTCATCCCGCACAAATCCGCCCTCATGTCCGCGCCGGCTAATCTGCTGGCGGAAGAGGTCTGTCTACCCGCCGCGCTGCTAAAAAAGTCGGCGCTGGAAAATAATATTTCATGGATGCAGCGCTACGCCGACGCCCGCGGCGTATCGCTGGCGCCGCATGGTAAAACGACAATGACGCCATGGATATTTCAGGCGCAGCAGCGAGCGGGGGCGTGGGGGATCGGCGTGGGCAGCGCCTGGCAGGCTAGCGCGGCAATGGCCAGCGGCATCCAACGCGTCCTGATGGTCAATCAGCTGGTCGGCAAAGCCAATATGCAGGTGGTCGCGCAGCTAAAAGCCCACTATCGGGCGGTGGATTTTATCTGCTGCGTCGATAGCGAGGTCAACGTGCGCGCCCTCTCCGCATTCTTCGCAGACCAGGGACAAACGCTGGATGTGCTGATTGAACTTGGCGTGCCTGGCGGGCGCTGCGGCTGTCGTAGCGTTGATGACGCGCTGGCGCTGGCGCAGCGGGTAAGCGACCTGCCGGGGTTACGGCTACGCGGACTGGAACTGTATGAAGGGGTGCTGCACGGCGACGATCCGCAGCCGCAGGTGGAAGCGCTGTTACAGCAGGCCGCGGCGCTTGCCTGCCGCATGGAGCCGCTGGTTGACGGCGAATTTATTCTCACCGGCGCGGGCACCGTCTGGTATGACGTGGTATGCAACATCTGGCTGGCGGCGGCAAAACCGCGCCGCTGCCGTATCGTCATCCGCCCTGGCTGTTATATCACCCACGATCGCGGGATCTACGATCTCGCCCAACAAGAGCTGATCGCCCGCGATCCGATTGCCTGCGATCTCGCCGGCGATCTCACTTCAGCGCTGGAGCTGATGGCGATGGTGCAATCGGTGCCGGAGGCGGATCGCGCGGTAGTGAATTTCGGCAAGCGCGACTGCGCTTTCGACGCCGGGCTGCCGCAACCGATCGCCCATTATCGTAATGGCCAGCAGTTAGCGCTGCGCGCGGAGTCGATCGTCAGCACCGGCATCATGGATCAGCATTGTATGCTGCGCCTGGCGCCGGGCAGCGATGTGCAGGTCGGCGATATTCTGCTGTTCGGCACCTCGCACCCGTGTCTGACCTTTGATAAGTGGAAGACGTTGCTGCTGGTCGATGACGACTACAACGTGCTGGACGAGCTCGACACGCTGTTTTGACAGGCATCCGGGTAGCGGCGCTTCGCGCCTTACCCGCCCCGGCGCAAGGCGCAAATCTCATCATGCAATGAACGACTGATAATGACCCCCTGCCGTTCACTCTGCTGGCGGCAGGCAAAACGCCGCTCGCCCGGTAGACGCGCCCCTTGTTCCTGCATACCCATGAACAGCGTTTCGGCGCGCGCCAGCTGCTCTGGTGCCTGCGCGCCGAGAAAACGCTGCGGATCCAGCGCCAGAATCAGCTCGCCGCCGTAGGGGAGACCGCCCGCGCCGTTATCCCACGCCAGCGATTCGGCGCTGGTCATATCGCCGATAAGCGGCCCGGCCAACAGCTCAACCATTGCCGCCAGCGCCGAGCCCTTATGGCCGCCGAAAGTCAACATCGCGCCGTTCAGCACCTCTGCGGCATCGGTCGTTGGCTGTCCCTGACTGTCGATTCCCCAGCCTTCCGGTAGCGCTTTGCCGCTGCGCTGATGCAGCTGGATCTCGCCGCGCGCCGCAGCGCTGGTCGCCATATCAACAATAAATGGCGGCTTATCCTGCCGCGGCCAGCCGAAGGCGATGGGGTTGGTGCCGAACAGCGGACGTGTGCCGCCCGCCGGGGCGACCCAGGCGTGGCTTGGCGTACAGGCTAGCCCTACCAGCCCTGCCTCGGTCAACGGCTCAATATCGGCAAACAGCGCGGAAAAATGAACGCAGCGATTAATTGCCAGCGCCGCAATGCCATTGTGGCGCGCCTTCTCCAGCAGCAGCGGCAGCGCGCGCTCGTAGGCCAGCAGTGAAAAAGCGCCCCCGGCGTCCGCCCGCGCAATCCCCGGCGCCTGGTCATGGATCTGCGGCTCGGCATCGGGCGATACCTTACCTTTGCGCAGGGTATCGACAATGCCCAACAGCCGCCACAGGCCGTGGGAAGCGCAGCCGTCGCGCTCCCCGGCGGTCACATTGCGGGCAATCGCCGCCGCGTGGTCGGCGCTAAATCCATTGGCGCTGAGTACCTCCAGCGCCAGGTCATAAGCTTCAGGTAACGATAGAGTTACCGACTCCATACTGTTCTCCTTTACTCTTCTTCGTCTCCGCTAAAGTTAGCCTGCGGCAGGCAGCTGCGCGCGCCCCAGTAGTAAATCCCCTACGACATCGCCGCCATCCGGGAGGTGAACGGCGCGCGGCTGATTGCCCGCCCCTCCGCGCACAGCGTGCTGTTTGAAACCGCCGACGGCGGCGGCGTGGTTTACTGGCAGAAACTGATCCTCTGCTGCAGCGCGGGCGGCCTGCAGGCGGTGGCGGATACGATGAACCAGGCCGGAGGCGACGTGACGAATATCATTGAGCAAGCGCTGCTCCCGGCGCTGGCAGCGCTTCGCCGACGCCATAAACCGCACCTTCCGGCTGGCGGAGTCGTTGAAAAACGCGGCGACGCCGGAGAGCCTGCTGTGCCGTTGCGAAGATGTGCGCTGCGGCGACGTAGCTGCCGCCGACGACTGGCTGCAGGCCAAACTGACCCAGCGCCCGCTGGCTGTATGGCTGGCCGCTGCCGCAGCCGAGAGAGCCGCTGTCCCCCGCCCGCGCGGAAACGCTTATTGCCCTCGCCAGGCTGAGCGCCGAGCCGTAACCGCTACTCTTCTTCATCGCCGCGCCCGGCAGGGACGCCAAGCGCAATAAACTCCTCCAGCAGCGAGGTCAGTTGCTGCAGCTTTTCCGTGGTGAACTGGGCCTCCAGCAGGCGATAGGTTTCTTCCACCTCCGCCTGAGCGCTTTCGTACAGCGCGGTACCGGCAGGCGTCAGCGAAACGTACAGCTTGCGCTGATCGTTAACTGGCTTTAAGCGCAGCACCAGCCCATCCCGCTCCATGCGCGTCAAAATACCGGTCAGACTGGGGCGCAGGATACAGGCGCGAAAGGCCAGATCGTGAAAGTCCATCGACGGACGTTCGGCGAGAATTCGCACGATCCGCCACTGCTGTTCGGTGAGATTGTGCCGTTTGACGATCGGTCGAAAGTAGGCCATCGCCGCTTCACGCGCCTGCAACAAGGCAATGGTTAATGAATCATGCATAGTATCCCCTCAACAGCCTCACCAAAAACTTATTAATAACTTAATAATTAGCGTTAATCCTGCCATGTACAACCGGTTTCTGCACCTGAAAAGTACCAGTCTTTTCCTGAAAAATATTCAATCCATTGATTTATAACAAATAAGTAATTGTTATGTAAATATTGTGTTAATCCGATCACAAAACATTCACTTCCAGTTGCTAAACCTCGACGCAAAGCATAAAAGATGATCATTAACATATTAATGAAATCCCTTGGAATCCAAAATCAGTCCCAGAGGAGTGGTGAATGAAAGGTACCATCTTCGCCGTTGCGCTCAATCATCGCAGCCAGCTCGACGCCTGGCGCGAAGCGTTTCAACAGGCCCCCTACAAGACGCCGCCGAAAACCGCGGTCTGGTTCATCAAACCCCGTAATACCGTGATTGGCGATGGCGAAGCCATTCCCCATCCGCAGGGCGAGACCGTACAAAGCGGCGCGACGGTGGCGCTGATTGTCGGCAAAACCGCGCGTAAAGTGGCGGCGGAAGAGGCGGCGAACTATATCGCCGGCTACGCGCTGGCTAACGACGTTAGCCTGCCGGAAGAGAGTTTTTATCGCCCGGCGATCAAGGCCAAATGCCGTGATGGCTTCTGTCCCATCGGCGCGCTGTCGGCGGTGCGCAACGTCGATAACCTGACCATCATCACCGAAATCAACGGCCGCGAGGCGGATAGCTGGCATACCGGCGATCTGCAGCGTAGCGCCGCGCAGCTGCTGAGCGCCTTAAGCGAGTTCGCTACCCTCAATCCCGGCGACGCGATCCTTATCGGCACGCCCCACTCCCGCGTCACGCTGCGCCCCGGCGACCGGGTACGTATTCTCGCCGACGGTTTCCCGGCGCTCGAAAACCCGGTTGTCGCAGAAGGAGAGCTGGCATGAAACAGGCACGCATTGAATGGCAAGGACAGGTACGCGATGTGCTGGTCAATGAACGCGACCAGGTGCGCCTGGACGATGGCACGGTATTAAAAGAAGGTGAATTCCGCTGGCTGCCGCCCGCCAACGGCACGCTGTTCGCGCTGGGGCTGAATTACGCCGACCACGCCAGCGAGCTGGAATTTAAACCGCCAACCGAGCCGTTGGTGTTTATCAAAGCGCCGAACACCTTTACTGGCCACCAGCAGCAGTCGGTACGCCCGGATAACGTCGAATACATGCACTACGAAGCCGAACTGGTGGTGGTGATTGGGAAAACCGCGCGCCGCGTCAGCGAAGCCGAGGCTATGGATTATGTCGCCGGCTATACCGTGTGCAATGACTACGCGATCCGCGACTATCTGGAAAACTACTACCGCCCGAACCTGCGGGTGAAAAGCCGCGACACCCTGACGCCGATCGGCCCGTGGATCGTCAGCAAAGAGGCGATCCCGGATCCGCATAATCTGGCCCTGCGCACCTGGGTCAACGGCGAGCTGCGCCAGCAGGGCACCACCGCCGATCTGATCTTCAGCATCCCGTTCCTCATCGCTTATTTAAGCGAATTTATGACCCTGCAACCGGGCGACATGATCGCCACCGGCACGCCGAAAGGGCTATCCGACGTGGTACCGGGCGACGAGGTGATCGTTGAAGTCGAGGGCGTGGGCCGCCTGGTCAACCATATCATCAGCCAGCAAGCGTATGAGGAGACACTGTCATGAAAAAGATTAACCATTGGATCAACGGTAAAAACGTTGCCGGCGCAGACTATTTTCATACCACCAACCCGGCCACCGGCGAGGTACTGGCGGAAGTCGCCTCCGGCGGTGAAGCCGAAATAAACCAGGCGGTGGCGGCGGCGAAAGAGGCCTTCCCGAAGTGGGCTAACCTGCCGATGAAAGAGCGCGCGCGCCTGATGCGCCGCCTGGGGGATCTGATCGATCAGAACGTCCCGGAGATCGCGGCGATGGAAACCGCCGATACCGGCCTGCCGATCCACCAGACCAAAAACGTGTTGATCCCGCGCGCCTCACACAATTTCGAATTTTTCGCCGAAGTATGCCAGCAGATGAACGGCAAGACCTATCCGGTCGACGACAAGATGCTGAACTACACCCTCGTGCAGCCGGTTGGCGTCTGCGCGCTGGTGTCGCCGTGGAACGTGCCGTTTATGACCGCCACCTGGAAGGTGGCGCCGTGCCTGGCGCTGGGGAATACCGCGGTGCTGAAAATGTCCGAACTGTCGCCGCTGACCGCCGATCGTCTGGGCGAGCTGGCGCTGGAAGCCGGGATCCCGGCTGGCGTACTCAATGTGGTGCAGGGCTACGGCGCCACCGCCGGCGACGCGCTGGTGCGCCATCATGATGTGCGCGCCGTCTCCTTCACCGGCGGCACCGCCACCGGCCGCAACATCATGAAAAACGCCGGTCTGAAAAAGTACTCCATGGAGCTGGGCGGAAAATCGCCGGTGCTGATTTTTGAAGATGCCGATATCGAGCGCGCGCTTGACGCCGCGCTGTTCACCATCTTCTCGATCAACGGCGAACGCTGCACCGCCGGCTCGCGCATCTTTATTCAGCAGAGTATCTACCCCGAGTTCGTTAAACGCTTCGCCGAGCGCGCCAATCGCCTGCGCGTAGGCGATCCGACCGATCCGAACACCCAGATCGGCGCGCTGATTAGCCAGCAGCACTGGGAGAAAGTGTCCGGCTACATTCGCCTCGGCATCGAAGAGGGGGCCACCCTGCTGGCCGGCGGCGCGGATAAACCGTCCGACCTGCCGGCGCATCTGAAAGCCGGCAACTTCCTGCGCCCGACGGTGCTGGCGGATGTCGACAACCGTATGCGCGTCGCCCAGGAAGAGATTTTTGGCCCGGTCGCCTGCCTGCTGCCGTTCAAAGACGAAGCGGAAGGGCTGCGCCTGGCGAACGATGTGGAATACGGCCTGGCGTCGTATATCTGGACCCAGGACGTCAGCAAAGTGCTGCGCCTGGCGCGCGGTATTGAAGCCGGGATGGTGTTCGTCAACACCCAGAACGTGCGCGACCTGCGTCAGCCGTTCGGCGGCGTGAAGGCCTCCGGCACCGGCCGCGAAGGCGGCGAGTACAGCTTTGAAGTGTTCGCCGAAATGAAAAACGTCTGCATCTCGATGGGCGACCATCCGATCCCGAAATGGGGAGTCTGATATGGGTAAATTAGCGTTAGCAGCAAAAATCACTCACGTGCCGTCGATGTATCTGTCTGAGCTGCCGGGGAAAAACCACGGCTGCCGTCAGGGCGCGATCGACGGGCATAAAGAAATTGGCAAGCGCTGCCGTGAAATGGGCGTCGATACCATCATCGTGTTTGATACCCACTGGCTGGTCAACAGCGCCTACCACATCAACTGCGCCGACCATTTTCAGGGCGTCTACACCAGTAACGAACTGCCGCATTTCATTCGCGACATGACCTACGACTACGACGGCAACCCGGAGCTGGGCAAGCTTATCGCCGACGAGGCGGTGAAGCTTGGGGTGCGTGCCAAAGCGCACAATATTCCCAGCCTGAAGCTGGAGTACGGCACCCTGGTGCCGATGCGCTACATGAACAGCGATAAGCACTTCAAGGTGGTATCTATCTCTGCTTTCTGTACCGTTCACGACTTTGCCGACAGCCGCAGGCTGGGCGAAGCGATCCTCAAAGCCATTGAGAAATACGACGGCACCGTGGCGGTGCTGGCCAGCGGTTCGCTGTCGCACCGCTTTATCGACGACCAGCGCGCCGAAGAGGGCATGAACAGCTACACCCGCGAATTTGACCATCAAATGGATGAGCGGGTGGTGAAGCTGTGGCGCGAGGGCAAATTCAAAGAGTTCTGCACCATGCTGCCGGAGTATGCCGACTACTGCTACGGCGAAGGCAACATGCACGACACGGTGATGCTGCTCGGCCTGCTGGGTTGGGATAAATACGACGGCAAGGTGGAGTTTATCACCGAGCTATTCGCCAGCTCCGGTACCGGCCAGGTTAACGCCGTGTTCCCGTTGCCAGCGCAGGCGTAAGGGGGCCCCATGCCGCATTTTATCGCCGAATGTACCGACAACATCCGCGAGCAGGCCGATCTGCCTGGGCTGTTCGCCAAAGTCAACGAGGCGCTGGCCGCCACCGGCATCTTTCCGATCGGCGGGATCCGCAGCCGCGCCCACTGGCTGGATACCTGGCAGATGGCCGACGGCAGGCAGGATTACGCCTTCGTGCATATGACCCTGAAGATCGGCGCCGGGCGCAGCCTGGAGAGCCGTCAGGACGTGGGAGATATGCTGTTCGCGCTGATCAAATCCCACTTCGCGACGCTAATGGAGAGCCGCTATCTGGCGCTGTCGTTCGCCATGGAAGAGCTCGACCCGACGCTGAATTACAAACAAAACAACGTGCACGCGTTATTTAAATAATGTGCAAATTGCCCGGTGGCGCTGCGCTTACCGGGCCTACAACGGCCATGAATTTGTAGGCCGGATAAGCGAAGCGCCATCCGGCAATGCAATGCCACAGGAATCTCTATGCTCGATAAACAGACCCGTACCCTGATTGCCCAGCGGCTGAACCAGGCCGAAAAGCAGCGTGAACAGATCCGCGCGATCTCGCTGGATTATCCATCGATCACCATTGAGGACGCCTACGCCGTCCAGCGCGAGTGGGTCGAGATGAAGATCGCCGAAGGCCGCGTGCTCAAAGGCCACAAGATCGGCCTGACCTCTAAAGCGATGCAGGCCAGCTCGCAGATTAGCGAGCCGGACTACGGCGCGCTGCTCGACGATATGTTCTTCCACGACGGCAGCGATATTCCCACCGACCGCTTTATCGTTCCGCGTATCGAAGTCGAGCTGGCCTTCGTGCTAGCCAAACCGCTGCGCGGCCCGAACTGTACGCTGTTTGATGTCTACAACGCCACCGACTACGTTATCCCGGCGCTGGAGCTTATCGACGCGCGCTGCCACAACATCGACCCGGAAACCCAGCGTCCGCGCAAAGTGTTCGACACCATCTCCGACAACGCCGCCAACGCCGGGGTGATCCTCGGCGGCCGGCCGATTAAACCGGACGAGCTCGACCTGCGCTGGATCTCCGCCCTGCTGTATCGCAACGGCGTAATTGAAGAGACCGGCGTCGCCGCGGGCGTACTCAATCATCCGGCCAACGGCGTGGCCTGGCTGGCCAACAAGCTGGCGCCGTACGATGTCCAGCTCGAAGCCGGGGAGATTATCCTCGGCGGCTCCTTCACCCGCCCGGTCCCGGCGCGCAAGGGCGATACCTTCCACGTCGACTACGGCAACATGGGCGCCATCAGCTGCCGGTTTGTCTAGGAGAAACACCATGAATAACGCCTTTAAAGACGCCTTAAAAGCGGGCCGTCCGCAAATCGGCCTGTGGCTTGGGCTGTGCAGCAGCTACAGCGCCGAACTGCTGGCCGGCGCGGGCTTCGACTGGCTGCTGATCGACGGCGAACACGCGCCCAACAATGTACCAACGGTGCTGACCCAGCTGCAGGCCATTGCGCCCTACCCCAGCCAGCCGGTGGTGCGTCCGTCGTGGAACGATCCGGTGCAGATCAAACAGCTGCTGGATGTCGGCGCGCAAACCCTGCTGGTGCCGATGGTGCAGAATGCCGAAGAGGCGCGGCTGGCGGTCAGAGCCACCCGCTATCCGCCAGCCGGCATCCGCGGCGTCGGCAGCGCGCTGGCCCGCGCCTCACGCTGGAATCGCGTCCCGGATTATATCCACCAGGCCAATGACGCCATGTGCGTCCTGGTACAGATTGAGACTCGCGAAGCGCTGAAAAATCTGCCGCAGATCCTCGATGTCGACGGGGTAGATGGTGTGTTTATCGGCCCGGCGGATCTCAGCGCTGATATGGGCCACGGCGGCAATCCGCAGCACCCGGAAGTGCAGGCCGCCATTGAAGATGCCATCCAGCAAATCCGTCAGGCCGGCAAGGCGCCGGGGATCCTGATGGCCAATGAACAGCTGGCGAAACGCTATCTCGAACTGGGCGCGCTGTTCGTCGCCGTCGGCGTCGATACCACCCTGCTGGCCCGCGGCGCAGAAGCGCTGGCGGCCCGGTTTACCCACACCGCAACCACCACAACCGATAACAATAAATCCGTCTATTGAACGGATAATGTGGAGCGCAACATGACTACCTCTACCCTGCAACACAATGATAATAAAGCCGTTGAAGTAGAAAACCGGGTGATCAAAAAGCTGTTCCGCCGCCTGATTACCTTCCTGTTTGTTCTCTTTGTTTTCTCATTTTTGGATCGAATTAATATCGGCTTCGCCGGTCTGACGATGGGTAAAGATCTCGGCCTGACCTCCACCATGTTCGGCCTGGCGGCGACGCTGTTCTACGTCACCTACGTGCTGTGCGGGATCCCCAGCAATATCATGCTGGCGAAAGTCGGCGCGCGCCGTTGGATCGCCGGGATCATGGTGGTCTGGGGGATCGCCTCGACCTGCACCATGTTCGCCACCAGCCCGCATACGCTGTACATCCTGCGCATGCTGGTCGGCATCGCCGAGGCCGGTTTTCTGCCGGGGATCCTCGTCTATCTGACCTGGTGGTTTCCGGCCTACCATCGCGCCCGCGCCAACGCCCTGTTTATGATCGCCATGCCGGTGACCATGATGCTCGGCTCGATACTTTCCGGCTATATCCTGGCGCTCGACGGCCTGTGGAACCTGAAAGGCTGGCAATGGCTATTTCTGCTGGAAGGCCTGCCGTCGGTGGTGCTCGGCGTCGTCACCTGGTTCTTCCTCAACGACACGCCGGATAAAGCCAACTGGCTGGACAACGAAGAGAAACAGGCGCTGAAGGCGATGATCGATCGCGAACGGGAACATGCGGCGATCGTCCCGGCTTCGCCGCGTTCCACGCTGCGCGAAGTACTGACGCCAGCGGTGCTGATGTATACCCTCGCCTACTTCTGCCTGACCAATACCCTCAGCGCCATTAATATCTGGACGCCGCAGATCCTGCAGAGCTTCAACACCGGCAGCAGCAACATCATGATTGGCCTGCTGGCGGCGATCCCGCAGTTCTGCACTATTTTCGGCATGATCTGGTGGAGCCGCCGATCCGACCGCCGCAAAGAGCGCAAGATGCATACCATCCTGCCCTACCTGTTCGCCGCGGCAGGTTGGCTGCTGGCTTCGGCAACGCACCACAGCCTGATCCAACTGATCGGCATTATTATGGCTTCGGTGGGATCCTTTACCGCGATGGCCATTTTCTGGACCACCCCGGATCGGGTGATCAGCCTGCAGTCGCGCGCGGTGGCGCTGGCGGTGATCAACGCTATCGGCAACGTCGGCTCTGCCGTCAGCCCGCTGTTGATCGGCATTTTGCGCGATACCACCGGCAGCTTTAGCTCCGGGCTGTGGTTTGTCGCCGGATTACTGATCGTCGGCGCGCTGGTGCTTACCCGCATTCCAATGAGCCAGCGTGAGGACGCCGCCGCCACGCCGGGCTTAGCGGCGCAAAAAGGCCACTAAGGAGCGGGTATGTGCCAGCATTCCATCGCCAACATCGACATCAATAAAGATTACGACGAGAGTCTGGGTACCGAAGAGGTGCACTACCAGTCGTTCTCCCGCATGGCGGCCTTTTTTGGCCGCGACATGCAGGCGCATCGCCACGACCGCTATTTCCAGATGCACTACCTTGATACCGGACAGATTGAGCTGCAGCTTGATGACCATCGCTATTCGGTGCAGGCGCCGCTGTTTGTGATAACGCCGCCCTCGGTACCGCACGCTTTTATTACCGAGTCCGATAGCGATGGTCATGTGTTGACGGTCCATGAGGAGCTGATCTGGCCGCTGCTGGAGGTGCTTTATCCCGGCACGCGGGAGACCTTCGGCCTGCCGGGGATCTGCCTGTCGCTGGCGGATAAACCCGACGAGCTGGCGGCGCTGGCCCACTACTGGCAGCTGATTCGCCGGGAATCTACCGCCCAGTTGCCGGGGCGGGAGCATACCCTGGCGCTACTGGCGCAGGCGGTCTTTACCCTGCTATTGCGTAACGCAAAGCTCGACGATCACGCCGCCAGCGGGATGCGCGGCGAGCTGAAACTATTCCAGCGCTTTAACCAGATGATCGACGGCCACTACCATCAGCACTGGACGGTACCGGATTACGCCAGGGAGCTGCATCTGACCGAATCGCGGTTGACCGACATCTGTCGCCGCTTCGCCAACCGTTCGCCGAAGCGGCTGATATTCGACCGTCAGCTGCGCGAGGCGAAGCGCCTGCTGCTGTTTTCCGATAGTGCGGTCAATGAGATAGCCTGGCAGCTGGGGTTTAAAGACCCCGCCTATTTTGCGCGCTTTTTTAGCCGCCAGGTCGGCTGCTCGCCCAGCAGCTACCGGGCGCAAAAAGTACCGGTGTCGTAATACCCCGGCGGCGCTGCGCTTGCCTGGGCTACAGACCGTAGGGCGGGTCAGCGCCGCGCCAGCCGGTAAAAGTTGCAGAGATCACAAAATTCACTCCCGCCTGAAAAGTACCCGCCGTTGTCGCAAACGTCCCTTCACGACAAGCGCCATAACCGCTTCAATTAAACAACAAAAACAAAACATATATTTAACATCATTATTCCGATAAATACTGAAGAGGCCCCTATGAAACCTGAAGATTTCCGCGCCGACGCGAAACGCCCGTTAACTGGCGAAGAGTATTTAAAAAGCCTGCAGGATGGCCGCGAAATTTATATCTACGGCGAGCGCGTGAAAGACGTCACCACGCATCCGGCCTTCCGTAATGCCGCGGCCTCCGTCGCTCAGCTGTACGATGCGCTGCACAAACCGGAGATGCAGGATTCCCTGTGCTGGGGCACCGATACCGGCAGCGGCGGCTACACCCATAAATTCTTCCGCGTGGCGAAAAGCGCCGACGATCTGCGCCAGCAGCGCGACGCCATCGCCGAATGGTCGCGCTTAAGCTACGGCTGGATGGGCCGCACCCCAGACTACAAAGCCGCCTTCGGCTGCGCGCTGGGCGCCAACCCGGCGTTTTACGGCCAGTTCGAGCAGAACGCCCGCAACTGGTACACCCGCATTCAGGAAACCGGCCTGTACTTTAACCACGCGATCGTCAACCCGCCGATCGACCGCCACAAGCCGGCTGATGAAGTGAAGGATGTCTACATCAAGCTGGAAAAAGAGACCGATGCCGGGATCATCGTCAGCGGCGCGAAAGTGGTCGCCACCAACTCGGCGCTGACCCACTACAACATGATCGGCTTCGGCTCCGCACAGGTGATGGGCGAGAACCCGGACTTCGCGCTGATGTTCGTCGCGCCGATGGATGCCGAAGGCGTCAAGCTTATCTCCCGCGCCTCCTATGAGATGGTCGCCGGCGCGACCGGATCGCCGTACGACTATCCGCTTTCCAGCCGTTTCGACGAGAACGACGCGATTCTGGTAATGGATAAGGTGCTGATCCCATGGGAGAACGTACTAATTTATCGCGACTTTGACCGCTGCCGTCGCTGGACCATGGAAGGCGGTTTTGCCCGCATGTACCCCCTGCAGGCCTGCGTGCGTCTGGCGGTAAAACTGGACTTTATCACTGCCCTGCTGAAGCGTTCTCTGGAATGTACCGGCACCCTCGAATTCCGTGGCGTGCAGGCCGACCTTGGCGAAGTGGTGGCGTGGCGCAACATGTTCTGGGCGTTAAGCGATTCCATGTGCTCGGAAGCGACGCCGTGGGTCAACGGCGCATGGTTGCCGGATCACGCCGCGCTGCAGACCTATCGCGTGATGGCCCCGATGGCCT
This sequence comes from Klebsiella sp. KPN54798, assembly GCF_021184225.1. NCBI lineage: Bacteria > Pseudomonadati > Pseudomonadota > Gammaproteobacteria > Enterobacterales > Enterobacteriaceae > Klebsiella > Klebsiella sp. KPN54798. The sequence goes on from NZ_CP089234.1 coordinate 4,660,975, forward strand.
ACGCCAAGATCAAGAACATCATCGAGCGCAACGTCACCAGCGGCCTGATTTATCTGCCGTCCAGCGCCCGCGATCTGAACAACCCGCAGATCGATCAGTATCTGGCGAAGTACGTGCGCGGCTCCAACGGTATGGATCACGTTGAACGCATCAAGATCCTCAAACTGATGTGGGACGCCATCGGCAGCGAATTCGGCGGCCGCCATGAACTGTATGAAATCAACTACTCCGGTAGCCAGGATGAAATTCGCCTGCAGTGTCTGCGCCAGGCGCAGAGCTCCGGCAATATGGACAAGATGATGGCGATGGTCGACCGCTGCCTGTCCGAGTACGACCAGAACGGCTGGACGGTGCCGCATCTGCACAATAATGCTGATATCAACATGTTGGATAAGCTGCTGAAGTAATTCACAGCGGGAGGTCATAATGCAATTAGATGAACAACGCCTGCGTTTTCGCGATGCCATGGCCAGCCTGTCGGCTGCGGTTAACGTTGTCACCACCGCAGGCGAAGCCGGCCGCTGCGGCATTACCGCCACGGCGGTATGCTCGGTGACGGATACGCCGCCATCGGTGATGGTTTGTATCAACGCCAACAGCGCGATGAACCCGGTGTTTCAGGGTAACGGCAAGTTGTGCATCAACGTGCTGAACCACGAACAGGAAATCATGGCCCGTCATTTCGCCGGGATGACCGGGGTGACGATGGAAGAGCGGTTTGCCCTCAGCGGCTGGCAGCAGGGCGCGCTCGGGCAGCCGGTGCTGAAGGGCTCGCTGGCCAGCCTCGAAGGCGAAATTAGCCAGGTGCAAACCATCGGTACCCACCTGGTGTATCTGGTGGAGATCCGCAATATTACCCTGAGCCCGCAAGGGCACGGCCTGATTTACTTTAAACGCCGTTTCCACCCGGTGATGATGGAAATGGAAGTGGCAGTCTAAAATCCGCGCCCAGGTTTACTTATCGCCCGATACGTAAACCTGGCGCTTAATATGCGTCATCTCACCCGCCAACCTTATTCAACAGCGCGACATGAAGCCCAATCAAAACGTCCACCGCCGCGGAAATTTTGTTCCCGGTAGTCAGCAGGTAATGTTAAGTGCCAGCCTTTTCGCCTGGCGGTACAGGCAATAACCGGGAATTGCGAATAATCTATAGCGTCATGAATAAATTGTTGTTTACCTATATTTGTTAAAAAAGCGTCTCCCCGATTCCAGATAGCTTTTTTTAACTTGATATTCCAGGTCTGATAGCTTTCACCAGCAATTGTATAACCTTCACCTTCAGGCGCTTTTTTGGTCCAGTCAATCTCGCCGCCATCGTATAAATATTGCCATACAGCATAGCGTTCAAGGGTAAACTGGCTGGGTAAAGTACTGACATTTTTAGAATCGATTTTATCGAGTAATTGCGGATTCGCTAACAGTAGCGCCATGGCTTTATGCATGTAACCCAACATAATATCGGGATGTTCGGGCACTCCCTCTTCTGCTTCAAACAAAGAGATATAAGCGAGATAGAGCGCATCATCACGCACTTTTTGACCGTTCGCCGCGGCGTTGGCGACGATTTTCGCCGCCCGATATTGTAAACTTCCCCAGGATTCCTCACCGCTAACAGGCCTGTAGCGATTATTGTATTTTTCTCCCGTCAGGTAGCCCTGAGCTGCATTTAAATCGTTAGCGTTTAACGCCGATTTAGCGCGCTGATGGTCGGATAAGGTCATTATATTGCGCCCCGTATTTCTGGCAATATAATACGACTGACGACAATCAGAAAGGATCATAACCATAATGACCATGGCAATAATTCTAAAAAAAATCTTATATATTCTCACCGTTAAGTCCTTTAATTTATTTATAAATATAATGTTTGGAAACTTGTCTCGGTTCGATGTATAGCAAAACGGTTACCCGACCTTTTTTATAAGTACGTTGCCAGGTTGAACAATTTGTTATTTTATTCAGATCTAATCTTTTATTATACCACTCCTGCTGTTTTGCAATGCAGGCGGAAAGACTTTGATAGAATTTCCCTTTTTCTGCAATGAACTCTTCTTTGATTGTCGCTGGCCCATATTCTCGATCAAGAACCTTAACTTCCTCATTATATAAGGCGAGTGCTTCCCGGCCATCATCAACTTTATAGGCCTGCTGACTGGAATCAACATCAGCGCTAACAAAAACACTTTTCAGCCCTTTATTCTTATCGAAATAAAGCTTCATCTCCTGATATTTCAACGCCCCACTTCCTGGGGAGTCAGCGTTGAGATAATCAGATCCGGGTCTTTTCCGGCATAATTGATATCTGATACCTCCAGAGAATATAAAGGCGTGTTTCTGGCCTCATCGTAACTCATCCCCCAGCGCAAATTATAAGGGGCTGCCGGCTCATCAACAGCCTGATGTATCTCTCTTGCATGAGCATATGTTAAGTAAAAAGCACTGGCGATGATCATTATCTTTACAAATTTCATAACTCGAATTCCCTTTGTTAAACGCTATCCATACGACATGGCAAAGTCAGCATAATATCAAAATACCTCTACTTGAAATAAAGATAGTGATCTGCGGGTGATAAAAACCGTTATCCTCAGTTTGAAAGCATATCTTTGAGATGCGCAGAATAATATTGTGAGCTTAATCACACATTTACGCGCTCTCGTACTCATATCTAACCGCTTACCCCCGCAAGTAACCGCTTAACCCCCTATACAACCACTCACCGATTTACCCAACTTTACGCGCGCGCTGTTCTGGCAAGATCGGAGGCAGCCTAGCTAATCAATACCTCCATCAACCCTTACTTAAAACCAGACGGCTTCGGCCAATTATTCATCTAATTAACGCCAGGTTTTACTATGGATACCAAAAAACTATTCAAGCACATACCCTGGGTGATTCTCGGAATCATCGGGGCATTTTGCCTCTCAGTCGTCGCCCTGCGCCGCGGTGAGCACGTCAGTGCCCTGTGGATCGTCGTCGCGTCGGTTTCCGTGTACCTCGTCGCCTACCGTTATTACAGCCTGTACATCGCGCAGAAGGTGATGAAGCTTGACCCGACGCGCTCCACGCCGGCGGTCATTAATAACGATGGCCTGAACTATGTGCCAACCAACCGCTACGTGCTGTTTGGCCACCACTTTGCCGCCATTGCCGGCGCCGGCCCGCTGGTCGGCCCGGTACTGGCCGCGCAGATGGGCTATCTGCCGGGCACCCTGTGGCTGCTGGCCGGCGTGGTGCTGGCGGGCGCGGTACAGGACTTCATGGTGCTATTTATCTCCTCGCGGCGTAACGGCGCCTCGCTGGGCGAGATGATTAAACAGGAGATGGGGCCGGTTCCGGGCTCTATCGCCCTGTTCGGCTGCTTCCTGATTATGATCATCATCCTCGCGGTGCTGGCGCTCATCGTGGTGAAAGCGCTGGCGGAAAGCCCGTGGGGCGTGTTTACCGTCTGCTCGACGGTGCCTATCGCCCTGTTTATGGGGATCTACATGCGCTTCCTGCGCCCAGGCCGCGTCGGTGAAGTGTCGGTTATCGGTATCGTGCTGCTGGTGGCCTCTATCTGGTTCGGCGGCGTGATTGCCCACGACCCGTACTGGGGCCCGGCGCTGACCTTTAAAGACACCACCATCACCTTTACCCTGATTGGCTACGCGTTTATTTCCGCGCTGCTGCCGGTATGGCTGATTCTGGCGCCGCGCGATTATCTGGCCACCTTCCTGAAAATCGGCGTAATCGTCGGCCTGGCGCTGGGGATCGTTATCCTCAACCCGGACCTGAAAATGCCGGCAGTGACCCAGTACATTGATGGTACCGGTCCGCTGTGGAAAGGCGCGCTGTTCCCGTTCCTGTTTATCACCATCGCCTGCGGCGCGGTCTCCGGCTTCCACGCGCTGATCGCCTCCGGCACCACGCCGAAGCTGCTGGCCAACGAAACCGATGCCCGCTTTATTGGCTACGGCGCGATGCTGATGGAATCCTTTGTTGCAGTCATGGCGCTGGTCGCCGCCTCGATTATCGAACCGGGCCTTTATTTCGCAATGAACACCCCGCCGGCAGGCCTGGGCATCGTCATGCCGAACCTGCATGAAATGGGCGGTGAAAACGCGGCGATGATCGCCGCGCAGTTGAAAGAAGTCACCGTCCACGCGGCGGCGACCGTCAGCTCCTGGGGCTTTGTGATTTCACCTGAGCAGATCCTGCAGACGGCGAAAGATATCGGCGAACCTTCGGTACTGAACCGCGCTGGCGGCGCGCCGACGCTGGCCGTCGGTATCGCCCACGTATTCCATAAAATCATCCCGATGGCGGATATGGGCTTCTGGTACCACTTCGGTATCCTGTTTGAAGCGCTGTTTATCCTCACCGCGCTGGATGCGGGTACCCGCGCAGGCCGCTTTATGCTGCAGGATCTGTTGGGTAACTTCGTGCCGTTCCTGAAAAAAACCGACTCGCTGGTCGCCGGGATTATCGGTACCGCCGGCTGCGTCGGGCTGTGGGGCTACTTGCTGTATCAGGGCGTGGTCGACCCGCTGGGCGGCGTGAAGAGCCTGTGGCCGCTGTTCGGTATCTCTAACCAGATGCTGGCCGCCGTGGCGCTGGTGCTTGGCACCGTGGTGCTGGTCAAGATGCAGCGCACCAAATATATCTGGGTCACCGTTATCCCGGCAGCGTGGCTGCTGCTGTGCACCACCTGGGCGCTGGGTCTGAAGCTGTTCAGCAGCAATCCGCAGATGGAAGGCTTCTTCTTTATGGCTCAGCAGTATAAAGAGAAGATTGCCGCCGGCGGCGAGCTGACCGCGCAGCAGATTGCCAACATGAACCATATCGTGGTCAACAACTACACCAACGCCGGGCTGAGTATCCTGTTCCTGGTGGTGGTGTACAGCATCATCTTCTACGGCATCAAAACCTGGCTCAACGTGCGCAACAATAAGGTGCGTACCGACAAAGAGACCCCGTACGTGCCGGTACCGGAAGGCGGCGTGAAGACCTCGTCACATCATTAACCCTGATGCCGGATAGCGCTACGTTTATCCGGCCTACCAAAAGCGCATTAACGTAGGCCGGATAAGGCGCTAGCCGCCATCCGGCTTTATTCGTTATCTGGAACTTACAATGTTTGGTAACTTAGGTCAGGCAAAAAAATATCTCGGTCAGGCGGCAAAAATGCTGATTGGCATTCCGGATTACGACAACTACGTCACGCATATGCAAACCAACCATCCGGATCAGCCCTACATGACTTATGAAGAATTCTTCCGCGAACGCCAGCAGGCCCGCTACGGCGGAGACGGCAAAGGCGGCGTACGCTGCTGTTAATGGAGGCAATAATGGCACCGATTGCAGTCACCCTACTCACCGGTTTTCTCGGCGCAGGAAAAACCACCCTCCTGCGCCATATCCTCAATGAGCAGCACGGTTTCAAAATCGCCGTAATTGAAAACGAATTCGGCGAAGTCTCCGTTGACGATCAGCTCATCGGCGACCGCGCCACGCAGATTAAAACCCTGACCAACGGCTGTATCTGCTGTACACGCTCCAACGAACTGGAAGACGCCCTGCTCGATCTCCTCGACAGTCGCGATCGCGGCGAAATCGAGTTTGACCGGCTGGTGATTGAATGCACCGGCATGGCCGACCCGGGGCCGATTATCCAGACCTTTTTCTCCCATCAGGTGCTCTGCGAGCGCTATCTGCTGGACGGCGTGATCGCCCTGGTTGACGCCGTCCATGCCGACCAGCAGATGGATCAGTTCACCATCGCCCAGTCGCAGGTCGGCTACGCGGACCGGATCCTGTTAACCAAAATCGACGTCGCCGGCGACACCGAAAAGCTGCGTGAACGGCTGGCGCGCATTAACGCGCGGGCGCCGATTTATACCGTCATTCACGGCGATATCGATTTAAGCCAGTTGTTTAACACCAGCGGTTTTATGCTGGAAGAGAAGGTTGTCAGCGCCACACCGCGCTTTCATTTTGTGGCAGAAAAACAGAATGACGTCTCGTCGATTGTGGTCGAGCTCGACTATCCGGTGGATATCAGTGAAGTTTCACGGGTAATGGAAAATCTGCTGCTCTCCTTCGCCGAGCAATTGATGCGTTATAAAGGCATGCTGTGGATCGACGGCGAGCCAAATCGCCTGCTGTTCCAGGGCGTGCAGCGCCTCTACAGCGCCGACTGGGATCGCCCGTGGGGCGATGAAACGCCGCACAGCACGCTGGTGTTTATCGGCATTCAGTTGCCGGAAGAGGAAATTCGCGCGGCGTTTGCCGGGTTACGACGCTAACCTGCCCGCCTGCGCCCTAAGGCGCAGGCCCCCTTCTCTCTGAGACCTCGTCAAAAACAGGGACCAAACGTCGGCAACGCGTCGAAAAATGTAAAGCAACGTTTTAATAAGTAACAGTAGAAACATTTTTGGAAATTATAAGAAACTGAATGAATAGGCCCCTTAATAATTAATGACTGCTCTGTTCAGTTTCTGTTTAGCCCACCAATTAAACCGCGGCTAAACAGGCTAAATTTGATGATTGACCTCGCCGTAACCCAACGTCATTACAACATTTTCAAAACACCTTCCTGACAAAAGCAGCATAAAAAATCGACGCAAGTCACATTTGCAGAGGTAAACATCGCTTGTTAAGGTGCCCTCAGACAACTTTATTGACGAGGAGTAAACCATGAGAAAGCTTAACATCCTTATTCTTGCAGGCCTGACCGCGGTCTCTGGTTCCGCCATGGCGGTGGGGTTTACCGTTGAACAGGGTAAAAACTTCACTAATCTGAATATGGAAATGGGTAAATCCTCTTCTGGCCTGTACGCCGAAAGCAACTGGCTGAAGAATACCGATGATGGTAGCCAGACCGGCGGCGTGGGCGCGGGTTACAACCTGGAAGTGGGCCCGGTGATGCTCAACGCCGGCGCGAAAGCCATCTACCTCGGGCCGAAAAAAGGCGATAACGGCGTCGCGTTTCCGGTCGGCGGCGGGGTGAACGTGGCCCTGACCGACAGCATCCACGTGTTTGGCGAAGGGTATGTCGCGCCGGATGGTCTGAACAACAGCGTGAAAAACTATGTTGAAGCGAACGGCGGCGTGAGCTGGTCTCCGATTGGTCCAGTGACGTTGAAAGTGGGTTACCGCCATGTGAGCGTTGACGGTAAAGAGGGTCGCCCGAACCACACCCTGATTGATGGCGCCTATGTGGGCGGCGGGGTCACCTTCTGATTATGATCAACGCCCCGCGATAAAGTTAAGGTGCGCTGAGCATTAGCCATAAAAAAACCTGCCGAATGGCAGGTTTTTTTATGGCCGGGTCATAGGCTTAGCGGCGCACCACCACCAGCTTCTGGTTCACAAACTCTTTGATGCCGAGATCGGAGAGCTCCCGTCCGTAACCGGAACGCTTCACGCCGCCAAACGGCAGCTCCGGCGCGGTATCGGTGAGCCAGTTGATATAAACCATTCCGGTTTCAATGGCGGAGGCCATCCGTTTGGCGCGTTCGATATCCTGACTGAACACCGCGCCGCCCAGACCATAGTGGGAATCATTGGCCAGCTGGATTGCCTCCTCATCGTTTTTCACCACGTAGATCTGCGCCACCGGGCCAAAGAACTCTTCGAAGTACGCCGGATTATCACGGGTGATACCGGTCAAAATGGTGGGTTCAAAGAAATTGCCTTCTCGAGCCACCGCTTTGCCGCCCAGATGCAGCTTAGCGCCATTTTTCACCGCCTCGTCCACCTGTTTGCTTAGGGTATCCAGCGCATCTTTGGAAGAGAGCGGCCCCAGCGTGGTGCTTTCATCCAGCGGATCGCCGATTTTCACCTGGCGAAACGCCTCGCTAAATTTTGTCAGGAACGCATCCGCGATATTTTCGTGCAGGATAAAGCGCTTGGCAGCGGTACACACCTGGCCGGCGTTGTTCAGCCGCGCCTGGACGCCGATTTTCACCGCGCGCTCCAGGTCGGCATCGTCCAGCACGACAAACACATCATTGCCGCCCAGTTCCAGCGTTGATTTCTTAATATGCTTCGCCGCCTGCGCCGCCACCACGCTGCCGGCTTTCTCCGACCCCGTTAGCGCCGCGCCCTGCACGCGATCGTCAGCGATAATCTTCGCCACCTGATCCTGGGAGATAAACAGGTTGGTCCACGCCCCCTCCGGAGCGCCGGCCTCACGCACCAGATGGGCAAAGGTCTCCGCGCAGTGCGGCACAATGCTGGCGTGTTTGGCGATAACCGGGTTACCGGCCGCCAGGTTTGGCGCCAGGACGCGCATCAGCTGGTAATAGGGGAAGTTCCACGGCTCCACCGCCAGTAAGACGCCAATGGGATGGTGCTCAACCCAGGCTTCACCCAGTTCGGAGGGATACTTCACCGGCGCCAGGAACGATTTGGCGTTATCGGCGTAATAGCGGGCGATCTGCGCGCAAAGTTTCACTTCGCCGCGGCTCTGCTTAATGAGTTTCCCCATCTCCTGGCTAGCGATTTTTGCCAGCTCCTCCGCCCGGCTATCGATCAGATCCGCCAGCTTATGCAGTACCGCCAGCCGCGGTTCAATATCGCCTTTTGCCCAGGCAGAATGGTAGAGCGCATCCGCCTGCTGCAGCGCCGCCTCCACGTCCGCATCGCTGTGCGCCGGGTACGTTTTAATAAGCTGATTGTTCGCAGGATTCACCGTCTGATAGGCCATATCGCATGTCTCCTTGTTATCGCTACTAAGGCAGTCAAAAATGCCGTTAAGGATATTAAGGGTAGTCGAGATGGCTGGCGATGCGGGTAAAGTTAGGTATATCCGGAATATTCCATAACGAGGCTAACCGGGGCGACCGTCAGGCCGCCCCGGCGTTATCAATGCGCCAGCGCGGCGATCTCGTCGGCGGTCAGGCCGGTGATTTTCACCACCGTCTCGCGGGCAATGCCGTCAGCCAGCATCCTCTGGGCAATGCGCAGCGCCTCGGCATGCTGTCCTTCTTGTCTACCTTCTTGTCTGCCTTCAAGCCGGCCTTCCCGTTTGCCTTTTCTGCGGCCCACTTCCTGTAATCTTTCAGCAATAGTCATCAATCTCTCCCTGTGCTGAGGAACCCGTTGCGCCACTTCGTGGATAAACCGGCCAAAGCGGCGCGCGTTGCCAGTCTGCAGCAGATAATTAAACAGCGTTTTTAGCTGTCTGTCATTAGCGTCCCCGCTAAGTAAAATCGTCGTCAGTTGCTCAACAATGCCCATTAAATCGCGCTGGCGAATATGCTTCTGTATCAGCTCGAGTAATGCCACGCGCCGGTGGCGAACGATCTCATCGTCGGGGATCACCGTGACATCCACCAGCGGAAAGGGCGAGATATAAAGCTCACTCGCCAGCTGTGGATCGGCAAAACAGTCCAGCCAGTTGAGTGACCACGGGTATGGCGTGGTCGCTCCGTGATAGAAGAGCATCGGCACCACCAGCGGCAGTTTTGTATGACCGCCATCAAGATGGCGCTGCATCGCGGCGATGGCGTAGCGCATCAGGCGGAAGGCCATCTGCGCATCCGGCGAGCTCTGATGTTCGATAACCACATAAATGTAGCCCTCGCCAGAGGCGGTTTTGAGTGACCACAGCACATCGGAGTACCAGGCCCGCAGGCTCTCCTCGATAAAGCTTGCCGACTCCAGCTGTAAGGTATCGAGGTCGCAGCGCTGACGCAGCGCAGGCGGTAGATGGATCGCCAGAAAATCGCGCGCGGTGTCGGCCTGAGTGAGGAACTGTTTAAACACCGCATCATGCGGCGTCGAGGTGGTGCCCTTTGCCATCGGCTCATCCCTGCCTGCTTATCCTGCAGGGACTCTACATCCCATGAATGTCTCTGGCACCCCGGAAACCGGGATTTTACATTCCGCTACGAAAACATATTTCCCCGGACTGCAAGCGTGACATCCTTTTTCGACGCGGTACGCAAATCCAGGCGGGCGACAGCCTCGGCGCAGCATGCTATAAACGGCTTATCCCCGCAGCAAAGGCCAAAGCAGTGAACCATACCCGAGATATTCCCCAAACCTTCTGGCGAGACGATCGTCTGCCGTGGCTGGAGCTGCGCAGCACCTGGCGCAGCCGCCAGGCCTATAAGCGCCACAGCCACCCCAGCTTTCCGTAGGGGCGATTATCGAGGGGGAAACGCGCTGCCTGTGCGCTGGCCAGGAGTACCTGCTGCAGCCCGGGATCTGATCGTGATCCCGCCGCACGCGCCGCATAGATGTAATCCGCTGCATGGCAGGCCGCGCAGCTATCACATGCTTTACCTGGACGCGACATGGTGCCACGCGCAGCGCCCGGATATTCCCCCTGGCGCCAGTATCACCTCGCCGCAGCCGCTGCTGCGCGACAGCCCTCTCTTTGCCAGTTTCCAGCAGGTTGTCGCCCTGATGAGCCGCGGGAGCCTTGAACAACTGCCCGCCCGGCTGGCGCAACTCCTGCACGCGCTGCCGCTGTGCGCCGCCGCGCCGCAGGCGCCACATCACGCCAGCGCCCTGCTGTTTCAGCGCCTGGCGATGGATCTGCCGGCGTCGCCGTCGCTGGATAAGCTGGCCCACGACAGCGCGCTTCGTAAAGAGACCGTTATCCGCGCCGTGAAACAAGATACCGGCCTGACGCCTGCCAGTTTGATCAACATGGCGCGCATCGAATATGCGAAAACGCGCTTACGCGCCGGGGATCCTATCGCCGACGTCGGCTATCAGGCCGGCTTTGCCGATCAGAGCCATTTCCATAAAACCTTTGTCAGCTATACCGCCGCCACGCCGCGGCAGTATGCGCAAAGCAGATCAATATCTGACAATAAGTAATACGCCACCTGGCGTAGGGTGGCCTCTGCACCATTATCGAGGCCACTATGCATACCTTATCGACGCTCTTTCCCGCCGTCTTCCCGGCGCTAGCCCTGTCCCACTTTGTCGCTCTGCTCAGTCCGGGCCCTGATTTTTTTCTGCTGATCGGCTACGCCGTGCGCTACCGGATCCGCGGCAGCATCGGATTGTGTCTCGGCATCGCCGCAGGCAATGCGCTGTATATTGTGCTCGCCATCGTCGGCTGGGGGCTTCTGCGCCAGGCGCCGCTGCTTTTTTTGCTCATCGAACTGCTGGGGGCGGGCTATTTATTGTGGATTGGCAGCCTGCTGATACGCAGCCGTCCCGCGACGCTGGCGGTGGAGAGCGTTCGCGCAGCGCGTCCGGGGTTCGGCAGGCAACTGCTGCTGGGGCTGGGGTCATCGCTGCTCAACCCCAAAAACGCCCTGTTTTATCTGGCGCTGATGACTTCCCTGCTCGGGCCGGCTGTGACCCTGCTTCAGCAAACGGTGAGCGGGCTGTGGATGGTCAGCGTGGTGTTCTTCTGGGATTTACTGCTGGTGAGCGCGATTGCGCTGCCGCAGATACAGCGCCGCCTGGGCGCCATCGTCTGGCGGCTCGAGCGGGCGGCGGGGGCGATCCTGATGCTCTTCGGCCTGTGGATTATCTGGCGATTTTTGCACGACCTCGCCGTCAGGCTATATGCTTAAGCATATGGAAAAACTCGCTGAACTGAAACGCGCCAAACTGCTGGCGCTGTCGCTGCTGCTGATTGCAGCCGCCATTTTTATCACTACCCTCGCGCTACCACCGTCGCCCTGGGTCGGTGCGCTAAAAGCTATTTCCGAAGCGGCGATGGTCGGGGCGCTGGCCGACTGGTTTGCGGTCGTGGCTCTGTTTCGCCGTATTCCGCTGCCCTTTGTCGCCCGCCATACGGCGATTATTCCGCGCAATAAAGACCGCATCGCCGACAACCTCGGCCGCTTTGTCGAGGAAAAGTTCCTTGATACCCCGTCGCTGGTCGCGCTGATCCGCCGCTATCAGCCAGCCCTGATGCTCGGCAACTGGTTCAGCCAGCCGGAGAACGCCCGACGGGTCGGCCAGCACCTGCTGCAGGTGATGAGCGGTTTTCTCGAACTGACCGATGACGCGCGCATTCAACGTCTGCTGCGACGCGCGGTGCATAAGGCTATCGATAAGGTCGACCTGACGCAGACCAGCGCCATGATGCTGGAGGGACTGACCCGCGACAATCGCCATCAAAAGCTGCTCGATTCGCTGATAAACCAACTGATCGCCCTGCTGCAGCGCGACAGCTCCCGCGCCTTTATCGCCCGCGGCATCGTACACTGGCTGGAGACCGAACACCCGCTGAAGGCCAAACTCCTACCCACCGAGTGGCTCGGCGAGCACAGCGCTGAGATGGTCACCGACGCGGTGAATACCCTGCTGGACGAGGTGACTCACGACCGTACGCATCAGATCCGTCAGACTTTTGACCGCGCCGTGCAAAAGCTTATCGATAACCTGAAATCCGACCCGGATATGGCGCAGAAGGCCGATAACATCAAAGCCTGGCTAAAAAATGATGAGACCTTTAACCACTATCTTGGCGAAGTATGGGGCGACCTGCGCGGCTGGGTAAAAAACGATATCAGCAACGACGACTCACGTATTAAGCAGCGTATCGCCGAGGCGGGGCAGTGGTTCGGTGAAACCTTACTCCGCGACGATGCGCTGCGCGAATCGCTTAACGAACACCTGGAGCAGGCGGCGCACCGGGTGGCGCCGGAGTTCGCCACCTTCCTCACCCGCCATATCAGCGACACAGTGAAGAGCTGGGACGCCCGCGATATGTCGCGGCAGATCGAGCTCAATATCGGTAAAGATCTGCAGTTCATCCGCATCAACGGTACCCTGGTGGGGGGAACCATCGGCCTGTTGTTGTGGCTGCTCTCGCAGATCCCCTCGCTGCTGCATCTGCATATTGGTTAGCAATGATACTATCCGAACAATAGCGCTGATAAATATTCCACAGGGAGGGCGAGATGATGCACAGGATTTCCCACTGGCTGAGCCGACACGCCGCCGCGCTGTTCTTCCCGGCGGCGTTAATTCTGTATGATTTTTCCGCTTATCTCACTACCGATCTGATCCAGCCGGGGATCCTGCACGTGGTGCGGGATTTCAATGCTGATGTGGCGCTGGCTCCGGCCTCGGTGAGCCTGTATATGGCCGGCGGCATGGCGCTACAGTGGCTGCTGGGGCCGCTCTCTGACCGGATAGGACGGCGTCCGGTGCTGCTCACCGGCGCGCTGATTTTCACCCTCGCATGCCTGGCGACCCTGTTCACCACCTCCATGACGCAGTTCCTGATTGCCCGCTTCGTGCAAGGCACCAGCATCTGCTTTATCGCCACCGTCGGCTACGTCACCGTACAAGAGGCCTTTGAGGAAAAAAGATCGATCAGACTGATGGCGGTGATCACCTCCGTCGTGCTGGTGGCGCCGATCGTCGGTCCGCTCTCCGGCGCGGCGCTGATGCATTTCATTCACTGGAAAGCGCTGTTCGGCATTATCGCCGCCATGGGATTGGTGGCCTGGCTCGGCCTGCTGTTGACCATGCCGGAGACGGTGCGCCGCGGCGATGTGCCGTTCAGCCCCCTGGGCGTGCTGCGCGATTTTCGCAACGTCTTTCGCAACCGCATCTTTTTACTCGGCGCCGCCACGCTGTCGCTGAGCTATATTCCGCTGATGAGCTGGGTGGCGGTATCGCCGGTGATTTTAATGGACGCCGGCGGACTGACCACCAGCGAGTTCGCCTGGAGCCAGGTGCCGGTCTTCAGCGCCGTTATCATCGCCAACCTGTCGGTGGCGCGCTGGGTAAAAGACCCCACCCGCCCGCGCTTTGTCCTCAGCGCGGTGCCGGTACAGATGCTCGGCCTGGCCATCCTGATCGTTGGCAATCTGGTATGGCCCCACGTCTGGCTGTGGTCGGTGGTCGGCACCTGCTTCTACGCCTTCGGCATCGGGCTGATTTTCCCGACGCTGTTTCGCTTTACCCTCTTTTCCAACGACCTGCCGAAAGGCACGGTCTCCGCCTCGCTGAATATCGTGATCCTCAGCGTCAGCGCGTTATCAATTGAAGGCGCGCGCTGGCTGTGGTTCCATGGCGGCAGACTCCCCTTCCACCTGTTGGCGGTGGCCGCCGGGATTGTCGCCGCCTGCTGCCTGGCCGGACTGTTACGCCACCAGCGCGGACAAGCGGTGATCGAAGCCCGGCAGTCGTGAGCCCTTTTACGGAGAAAGCCCCATCATGAATGACATTGAACTCAGCCAGGCGCAGCGCGACCTGCTGCGCGACAAGCTCAGCAAGTACTGCGCAGAGACCTTCGACCTCGAACTGGAGCAGTTTGACGCCGAATTTTTCGTCGACTTTATCGCCAAAGAACTGGGGCCGCTGTTTTACAACGCCGGTATCGAAGAGGCCATCCGCACCCATCAGGCGTGGAGCGAGCGTATCCAGGAAGAGATGGATTTGAAAAAGGTCTATTAACACCGCGTACAGACGCAGGAGATCAATAAAACCCTGCATACACCATGGCTATAATGGCGACTCTTTCAGCATCTCCCGTGTACGGGGAAGGAAAACCATGTCGCTTATCACCGATCTACCCGCCATTTTTGACCAGTTCTCAGAAGCTCGCCAGAAGGGCTTTCTCACCGTCATGGATCTTAAAGAGCAGAACGTACCGCTGGTGGGCACTTACTGCACCTTTATGCCCCAGGAGATCGCCATGGCGGCGGGCGCCGTTGTCGTCTCGCTGTGCTCAACCTCCGATGAAACCATCGAGGAAGCGGAAAAAGATCTCCCGCGCAACCTCTGCCCGCTTATCAAAAGCAGCTACGGCTTCGGCAAAACCGATAAATGTCCCTACTTCTATTTCTCTGACCTGGTGGTTGGGGAAACCACCTGCGACGGCAAAAAGAAAATGTATGAGTACATGGCCGAGTTCAAGGCGGTCCACGTCATGCAGTTGCCGAACAGCGCCAGCGATGCCGCCTCGCGCGCACTGTGGAAAACGGAGATCCTGCGCCTGCAGCAGGTGATTGAGGCCCGGTTTGGCACGCCGATTAGCGAGGCGGCGCTGCGCGAAGCCATCGTGTTGAAAAATCGCGAGCGCCGGGCGCTGGCCCACTTTTATCGTCTCGGGCAGCTCAATCCGCCGGCGCTCAGCGGCGGCGACATCCTGAAAGTGGTGTACGGCGCCACTTTTCGTTTCGACAAAACCGCCCTGATTGATGAACTGCATGCCATGGCGGAGCGCATCCATCAGGAGTGGCAGCAGGGTAAACGGCTGGAACCTCGTCCGCGGATCCTGATCACCGGCTGCCCGATCGGCGGCGCGGCGGAAAAAGTGGTCCGCGCCATCGAGGAAAACGGCGGCTGGGTGGTCGGCTATGAGAACTGCACCGGCGCGAAAGCGACCGAGCGCTGCGTGGCGGAAGAGGGTGACGTCTACGACGCCTTAACCGATAAATATCTCGCCATCGGCTGCTCCTGTATCTCCCCCAACGACCAGCGTCTGCAGCTGCTGAGCCAGATGGTGGAGGAGTATCAGGCCGACGGGGTGATCGACGTCATTTTGCAGGCCTGCCATACCTATGCCGTGGAATCGCTGGCGATTAAACGCCATCTGCGCCAACAGCACGATCTTCCTTACATGGCGATTGAAACCGACTATTCGACAGCGGACCTCGGCCAGCTCAGCACCCGCGTCGCCGCCTTTATCGAAATGCTTTAAGGAGCTGGCGTGAACTATACGGTTGGCATTGATTCCGGCTCCACCGCCACAAAAGGCATCCTGCTGGCGGACGGCGTCATCGTGCGCCGCTTCCTCTGCCCCACTCCCTTTCGCCCCGCCGACGCCATCCACGAGGCCTGGGAGACACTGCGCGCTGGCCTCACGGAGACGCCTTTTTTAACCCTCACCGGCTATGGCCGCCAGCTGGTGGATTTTGCCGATAAGCAGGTGACGGAGATCTCTTGTCACGGCCTCGGCGCCCGCCTGCTGGCGCCGGACACCCGCACGGTGATTGATATCGGCGGCCAGGACAGCAAAGTTATCCAGCTGGACGCCGGGGGCAACCTCAGCGACTTCCTGATGAATGACAAATGCGCCGCCGGCACCGGCCGTTTTCTGGAAGTCATTTCACGCACCCTCGGCGCCAGCGTCGAACAACTGGACGCCATTACCGACGGCGTGGAACCGCACGCCATTACCAGTATGTGCACGGTGTTTGCCGAATCGGAGGTCATCAGCCTGCGGTCGGCCGGCGTCGCGCCGGAGGCGATTCTGGCCGGGGTGATTAACGCCATGGCCCGGCGCAGCGCGAACTTTATCGGCCGCTTATCGGCGCAGGGGCCGCTGCTGTTTACCGGCGGCGTCAGCCACTGCGCCGCCTTTGCCCGGATGCTGGAAAGCCATGTCGGCATGGCGGTGACAACCCATCCCGACGCCCAGTTTGCCGGGGCGATCGGCGCGGCGCTGATCGGCCAGCGCCAGCGGAGGCGCGGATGACAACGTTTCTGTTTTTATTTCACTCCACGGTGGGGGTGGTGCGGATGCGCAAAGCCATGCAGGCGGCGGGAGTGGCCTTCGAGGTCAAAGATATACCCCGCCAGCTGCGCAGCGGCTGCGGGCTGTGCATCCTGCTGGAGGGGACGGAAGCCGATGCGCGAGGCTGGATCGTCCCGGAACAGACGGCGGCGCTGTATCAGCAGAACGGGGAAGCATGGCGCTGTCTCGCCACCTTCCCACCTGCAGGTTAATCGCTCACCACAAAACGCGTCGCCGCGAAACAGTTCAGCAGGCGGTGCATGAGAAAAACCAGGGTCAGCGTCACCACCAGCGAGACCGTCACCGAGGTGATGCGGTACAGATCGCTGAACACCAGATCCTGATACGGATGCAAATTCTGGCCGAACATAATGCCGATGGTAGTGATGCTGGCGAAGCCCACCCCGGCGCCCACTTTCTCCATCACGTGTAGGCGGGCGCTGAAGGCCAGCCCGAGACCAATCAGCGGCATCATCAGGATCATGTGGTTGCTGAAATCATAGATAATCAGCTGCACCACCAGTATATAGAGACAGGCCAGCACCACCCCGACGACGCGCCAGATCGAGCTGATCACCGCCCCGCGATAGTGCATCGGGAACAGGATCAGGATCCCGGCCATCAGCGCCGACAGCGAGTCGCTGAGATCGCAGATCTGAAACACCACAAAGATGATCGTCGCTACCGTACCGGAGAGCAGCGACTCATGACGGATGCGGGCGGCGTCTTTCTCAATCCGCGGCGGCGGCTTGCGCGGTTCGACGTCCGGGATCAGGTAATGCAGCAGCGCGCTCAGCGCCACGGCCATCACGCAGGCTTCCATATTGGAGAACATCAGGGTGTGCCAGTTGCTGGTGGGATAGCTCATAAAGTTGAGCATCGTGCTCTGGCACACCACCCCCATTGATCCCAACAGGAACAGCGGTCCCTGGCTCATAAAGCGGAAACGCATCACGTACAGGGCAAACACCACCAGGGTCATGATCACCGGCCACTGCGACAAATAGCCGACAATTAGCACCATTTCGACACAGTTTACCGCCGCGCTAAATATAAACTGGCGGGCGACGTGCAGGTTGAACATCGGTACCAGCGACATCAGCATCAGCGGATAAACGACGAAAAATACGCCGTACTGTACGTCGTAGAAGGTGGAGATGCTGAGCGCAATGGTCCCGGCCACGGCGATACGCACCGTCTGGCGAAAATCATTCGCCGTGTAGACGATATTGCCGTGCGGGGTAAAGACATGCGCCAGGGTATTAATAGACATAGTGCAACCAGCTCACCAGGTGGATCTGCAGGCCGGCGAAGGTGCGGGCGAAAGGTCCCTCGCTATTGTACAGCTGCACCGTGGCGCGAGCGCCGGTCGGCAGCGGTTTGTCCAGCGGCTGATCCAGCGCGACGTGAATGCGCATCCGCTGGGCGTCGCGCACCCAGCGGGTGGACTGCTCCGGCTGCGACAGCTGACCGTTCACCGCCTCCTGTCCCGCCAGAATCCCGGCGTCGCTGCTGGTCACGTGCGCCGGGAAGACTTGACCCGGCAGGGCGTCAAAGACCACCGCCGCATCGGTATTCACCGCGGTGTGGCGCAGGCTTTTTTCGCGGAAGTCGGCGACGATGTCAGTGTTGTTGTTAACCAATGCCAGCACAGCCGTCGCCGCGGTGGCGTAGATCCCCGGGTTCAGCTGCAGGTTGCTGACCATGCCGTCAGTTTCCGCACGCACTTTGGTCCAGGCCAGGTTCAGCTGCGCCTCCTCCAGCGCATTACGGTATTTCTGCAGGGTGACGTTGCGCTTATCGTCGCGCTCGCCGCGCTGGATCAGCAGGTTCTGGATCTGCGCGTTCAGCGCCGAGACCGACTGCTCGCTGGTCTGCCAGGTGGTTCGCACCTTATCGAGGTCGGACTGCGAGACGTTCTGCATCGTACTCAAGCGCTGGTAGCGATCGAGCGTGACCTTATCGTTACGCGCGGTGTACTGCGCGGTGCGCAGGTTGGCGCGGGCGGCGGCGATTTGCGCGTCCAGCTGCTGGTTGCTCAGTTTCGCCTGCTCGAGGGCGATCTGCGCCGCTTCAACTTTATTAATGAATGGCGTTGGGTCGAGCTCATACAGCAGGTCGCCCTTTTTCACCTGGCTGTTGTTGTGCACGTAGACGTGCGAGACATAGCCGGAGACCCGCGACGAAACCGGGGTCACCACGCGCATGACGGTGGAGTCCGGCGTCAGCGGGATCCAGATATCGGCAACGATAAACCAGGCGAATATTCCCAGAAAAGCGGCAATACTCACCCGTACCCAGCGGGCAAATTTTTGTTCAGGCGTCATCATAGTGTGTTAGATCTTGTTATCTTCTTCGCGGATATTCCGCAAACGGCAGGCGATTTGATTTAACGTGGCGCTGAAGGTGGCGAGATCGGCCTCCGGGATGGTCTGGGTTACGCGCTCCTGATAGGTCTCGATCACGCAGCTCAGTTTTTCCAGAATAGCCCGCCCCTCAGCGGTCAGCGTCAGCAGGCGAATGCGTTTGTCATATGGCGATGTGGAACGCACCAGATAGCCCTGCTTTTCCAGTAATGAGAGGGTGCGCATTAGCGGCGGCAGTTCAATGCCCTGCACCTCCGCCAGTTCGCTGACCGAGACGTTGTCTCCCAGCTGATGCAGTTGCATCAGCACCGTCCAGCTGGACTGGGTGAGTCCGGTATCGGTGATAGCGGAGTCAATAATGGCGCGCCACTGGCGCACCACCATAGCCATCCGCATCCCCAGCGGGCGGCGGGCAAACAGTTCGTCTTCAGTCACGGGTCTTCCTCTCATTATTGAGAAGAAAATAATACTTATCAGGGTAAGTATCAAGAAACGGAAGGTCGTGCCGCATCAATTGATAAATTTCGTGAATGTATCCCGGCGGCACTTTGCGCTCACCGGGATAATGAAGAAGGTTTGCCTGTAAAAAACTGCACGTTTTAATTGATCTGGTCCCGACGCAGGCCGATATCTTTCAGCTGTTCGTCGCTCATTTGCTGCAAAACTCTGCGCGTTTGCTCCTGAAGCCACCATTTTTTGATAAACCGCACCAGCAGTACGAAACCGATAAATGGCTGTCTTGCCCTGTTCTCGTGAAATTCCATCCTCTACCTCCTCACCTTGCCAGAGGCTTTATCTTCACGGATTTGGGGGTAAGGAATACAGATTCACAAAACGCTTTTCTTTAACATACAGATTAGCTAAAACGTACACCAGAGCCCAATTTTTACGCCAATCTGTACTGGTTATTCCATCTGTATGGCGGCAATTAAGGATACAGTATGACCCGCTACCAACATCTCGCTACGCTGCTGGCCGAACGCATCGAACAGGGCCTGTATCGCCATGGCGAAAAGCTGCCGTCGGTGCGCAGCCTGAGCCAGGAGCACGGCGTCAGCATCAGCACTGTCCAGCAGGCCTATCAGCTGCTTGAGCAGCAGCAGATGATTGTGCCGCAGCCGCGATCGGGCTATTTCGTCGCCCCGCGCAAAGCCCAGCCGCCGGTGCCGCCGATGTCGCGTCCGGTCCAGCGCCCGGTGGAGATCACCCAGTGGGATCAGGTGCTGACCATGCTTGACGCCCGCTACGATAAATCGATCATCCCCTTCGGCGGTGGCTCGCCGGACGTGACGCAGCCAAGCCTGAAGCCCATCTGGCGTGAACTGAGCCGGGCTATCCAGCACAACCTCACTGAGGTGTTGAACTATGACGAGCTGGCCGGGCGTCGCGAGCTACGGGAGCAGATCGCCCGCCTGATGCTCGACGGCGGATCGGTGGTAACTGCCGACGATCTGGTGCTCACCAGCGGCTGCCACAGCGCGCTGTCGCTGGCCCTGCTGTCGGTGTGTCAGCCAGGGGACATCATCGCCGTTGAATCCCCCTGCTACTACGGCACCATGCAGATGCTGCGCGGGCTGGGATTAAAGACCATTGAGATCCCCACCGATCCGGAAACCGGGATCAGCATCGAGGCCCTGGAGCTGGCGCTGGATCAGTGGCCGATCAAAGGGGTGATCCTCGTGCCAAACTGCAATAACCCGCTGGGCTTTATCATGCCGGACGCCCGCAAGCGCGCGGTGCTGAACCTTGCCCAACGCTACGATATCGTTATTTTCGAGGATGATATTTACGGCGAGCTGGCCACCGAATACCCGCGCCCGCGCACGATCCACTCCTGGGATATCGACGGCCGGGTGATGCTCTGCAGCTCCTTTACCAAAACCATCGCCCCCGGGCTGCGTATCGGCTGGATCGCCCCCGGGCGCTACTACGACAAGCTGCTACAGATGAAGTACGCCGCCAGCGGGACCAACGTCCCTTCCACTCAGCTGGCGGCCTGTAATTTTATTCGCGAAGGCCACTACCACCGCCACGTGCGGCGGATGCGGCAGATCTATCAGCGCAATATCGAGATCTACACCTGCTGGCTGCGGGAATTTTTCCCCTGCGGGATCTGCGTCACCCGGCCGAAGGGCGGTTTTATGCTGTGGGTTGAGCTCCCGGAGCAGGTAGATATGGTCTGCGTCGCCAAGCAGCTGTGCCGGCTGAAGATCCAGGTTGCGCCGGGCTCGCTGTTTTCGGCAGCGGGCAAGTATCGCAACTGCGTCAGGATCAACTGCGCCCTGCCGCCGACCGAGAAACATAAAGCGGTGATGGTGAAGCTGGGAGAAGCGGTGAAGGTGGCGATGGAGTGAATTTAACCTGTTCTCCCCGGTGGCGCTGCGCTTACCGGGGCTACGGGTGATCTAACGTCTGCGAAGCAGCTTCACTGATCAAAAAACACCATCCCCTTATACGGCTGTTCGCGGCAGGCGGCCAGACGCTGGGCGAGACTGCCGACGTGCAGCTCCAGCTTGTGGCCATCGGGGTCGAGGAAATAGTGCGAAGCGCCTTCGCTACGGTTCAGCTTCCAGATCGCCACGCCGGCAGCCTCAAGGCGGGCGGCGAAGCTAGCAAAATCGGCTTCGCTAATGCTAAACGCATAATGGGTGTAGTCGCTCTCCTCCGGCGGAGTAACGCGCCGCTGCGGATCCAGCGACAGGCACAGCCACAAATCGCCGCAGGAGAGATAAGCCCCGCTGTCCCAGCGGGCATGCAGCGTCATGCCCAGCAGCTGCTGATAAAACGCCACGCTCGGCGCCAGCTGGCTGACTGCCAGGGTCAGGTGATTCAGTCCACTCAGCATGTCTGTTCCTCCAGTGAATTCACAATGAACTGACGCAGCCATTGATGCGCCGGGTCGCGGTGCCAGCGCTCGTGCCACAGCATCAGCATCTCAAAGCCGGCGACCGCCAGCGGCGGCTCGACGACCACCAGCCCGCTCTGCCCGCGCACCAGCCGCTCCGGCAGGACCGCCACCAGATCGCTATTGCGCAGGGTCTCCAGCATAAACAGGAAATATGGCACGGAAAGGACAACCCGCCGCGTCAGTCCGAGGTTCGCCAGCGCGATATCGGTCGCCGCGCTGAAGCCGCCCCCGTCCGGGGAGACGATCACGTGCTCCAGCTGACAGAACGTTTCCAGGCTAAGCCCAGGCCGCAGCGCTGGATGTTCCGCCCGTCCAGCCAGCACGTAGCGTTCGCGAAACAGCAGGCGCTGATGCAGCCCCGGCGGCGCGCCCTCGCGGGTATGAAAGAAGAGATCTACTGTATCGCTGGCCGCCTGCTGCTCCAGCCGCGCCGGCTGTAATTCGAATACCGCCAGCCGACTGCCGGGAGAGGCCTGGCGTAACCCAGCCAGCATCGGCAGGAGGATCGCCGAGGCCATATAGTCCGTCGCCGCCACCCGCCAGGTCTCCGCCGCCGTGGCCGGATCAAAAGGGCTGACCGGCGCCACCGCCTGCTCCAGCGCGGCTAATGCGGCGCGCAGCGGCTGGCGAAGCTCATCGGCGCGGGCGGTGGGCTGCATGCCGCGCGGGCCCGGCATCAGCAGCGGATCGGCGAAAATCTCCCGCAGCCTGGCGAGCTGAATACTCACCGAGGGCTGCGACAGATTCAGCCGCTGCGCCGCCCGGGTAACGTTGTTTTCGCTAAGCAGCACATCCAGGGTGCGCAACAGATTGAGATCCAGACGCTGTAAATTAATCACGACTATACCGGTAATTTAAGTAATTAATTTCTACTATAGCGTCAGCTTTCCTACTCTGCAGCTCTCCATACGCCAGAGGTGATATTATGAAAGTACTGCTGATTTACGCCCATCCGGAACCGCGCTCGCTCAATGGCGCGCTGAAAAATTTCGCCATCCGCCATCTGCAGCAGGCCGGGCATGAAGTGCAGGTTTCCGATCTCTACGCTATGCGCTGGAAGGCCGGGTATGACGCCGACGATAGCGGCGCCCCGCCGGTCGGCGAGTTCTGGCGGCCGACCCTCGATTCCAAACAGGCCTTTGCCCAGGGCACCCAAAGTGCGGATATCGTAGCCGAGCAGGAAAAGCTGCTGTGGGCCGATACGGTGATTTTCCAGTTCCCGCTATGGTGGTTCTCGATGCCCGCCATCATGAAGGGCTGGATCGACAGGGTGTACGCCTGGGGCTTTGCCTATGGCGTCGGCGAGCACAGCGACCGCCACTGGGGCGATCGCTACGGGGAAGGCACTTTCGTCGGCAAGCGGGCGATGCTGATCGTCACCGCCGGCGGCTGGGCGGAACACTATTCACCACGCGGGATCAATGGCCCCATCGACGACATCCTGTTCCCCATTCAGCACGGTATGCTGTTCTACCCCGGCTTTGAGGTGCTTCCGCCGCTGGTGTTCTACCGCACGGATAAAACCGATGCCGGGCAGTTCGCCGATCAGTGCGCCGCCCTGGCCGAGCGGCTGGACACGCTGTGGCAAACCGAGCCCATTCCATTCCGCCGCCAGAATCATGGCGATTATCTGATCCCGTCGCTGACGCTGCGCCCGGAGCTGGCGCCAGGGCAAAGCGGCCTGGCGGTGCATTTGCGTAGCGAATAACTGGCTATCCCGTCTTCGCCCCCGAGGACGGGTCATTTACCCGGCTCTCTCCAGTCCCAGCATGCCTCGCGCCTGGATAAAGCACAGCAGCAATACGCCCCACAGCGCCATCGTCAGATAGGGGCTGATACCGAGGATATTGAACCCACTCTCAATAATCTGCAGCAGGAACAGCGCGAGCACCATCCCAACGATGCGCCCGCTACCGCCATCCGGATTCACGCCGCCAAGCACCGCCGCGAGGATCGACACCAGCAAATACGATTCCCCATAAGATGCTTTGGCTGAGTTCAGCTTCGACATCATCAGAAACGCAGCCACCGCGCAGAGCAGGGCCGAGATGACATATACCCACATCAACACCCGCCGGGTATTGATCCCGGAATAATGGGTCGCCCGTTCGTTGGATCCGATCAACATGATCGCCCGACCCAGCGGGCTTTTCTCCAGCAGCACCCACAGCCCGGCCGCCACCACCGCAAAAAGCCACATTGGCAGCGGAATACCGAACCACTGGGCGTGATTCAGCCACAGCACCCACTGCGGATAGTTAGCGATGGCGCTGCCGCCGGTGATCAGAATATTTATCCCTTTGAGCAGGGTCATCATGCCAAGGGTAGCCAGGATCGGCGAAACGCGGATCCCGGCGATCAATATCCCGTTGCACAGGCCAATGATCATCGCCGCCCCTCCGCCGGCCAGCAGCGTCGCCAGCGCGGTAGCGCCCCCAGGCGGATAGCTCGTCGCCACCCAGGCCATCACCAGCGAGCAGGCGTTAGCCGTCGCGATAATTGACAAATTAATGCCGCCGCAAAGCATAGTCATGGCCATCGCCAGCGCCAGGATCCCCAGCACCGGCATTTGCGAGGCAATCGACTGGAAATTGCTGACAGACCAGAAGATGTTTGGCATGGCGATGCTAAAGGCGATAACCATCAGCAGCAGCAGGCCGATCAGGTAAAACTCAACGTTGTTGCGCCACGATTTTTTCATAACAAGCTCCGGTTCTGATGCTGGCTCCATGCCGTTACGCTGATGCTGACGACGATGATCGCCCCAGTGATCAGGGTCTGCCAGTAGGAGGAGACCCCTAGCAGGTTCAGGCCGTTCTGCATCACCGCCAGTAAAATCACCCCCAGCAGCGTACCGGTGAGAGTTCCGCGCCCGCCAATCAGGCTGGTGCCGCCCAGCACCACCGCCGCCAGCACCGTCAGCTCATAGCCCAGCAGTGAATCCGGCGCAACGGTCATCACTGTCCACGCCTGCACGACACCTGCGGCCCCCGACATTAGCCCCATATAGCCATAAACGAACAACTGCAGGCGGAGCACGCTGAAGCCGACGCGGCTGGCGGATTCCCGGTTGCCGCCCATGGCATAGATCTTGCGGCCAACGGTGGTGAAATTCATGATAAACGCGGTCAACAGCACCACGGCGATCATCGTCAGCAGCGGCAGCCCCAGGCCGTAATCGTAACCATCGGCATCGGTATATTTGAACAGCATAACCCCCTTTTCAAACCACGGAGGGAAGTCGTAGAGCCAGACACCTTTGCTTAACCACAGCAGCAAACCGTAGAAAATGTTGAGCGTAGAAATGGTGATAATGATCGAGGGGACCCGCAGACGATTAACCAACAGCGCGTTCACCAGCCCCAGCAGCACGCCGATGCCGCCGGCAAGCACAAAAGCCACCGCGAAGTTGCCGCCTACTTTTTGCAGCATCACCACCATGCCGTACTGGGCGATAATGGTCATAGCCGGGAAGGAGATATCAATCCCGCCGGCGATCAGCACCACGAACAGACCACAGGCGAGAATGGTCAGCATCGCATAGTTATTAGCGAGGTCGTAAAGATTGCCGAAAGTGAAAAATTCCTCACTGCGCCAGCCCAGCAGCAGGCACAGCGCAATAATGAACATGCCTAACCAGAATTCATGTCGTTTCAACAGATTAGCCATTGACCACCTCCGCTATCTGCTGCTGGGTACTGCTGTCCGGCAGGAAGCTATGGGTCAACTCGCCCTGCTTCATCACCAGGATGCGATGACTCTGGTACCACGCCTCTTCAATCTCGTCGCAAATCATCAGCACGGCGATACCATGGGCAGCCAAATCGCTGATGATATGATAGATCCCGGCTTTGTTTGCGATATCCACCCCCACGGTTGGGCTATCGAGGATCAGCAGCTTAGGAGAGATCGCCAGCCATTTGGCGATAGAAACGCGCTGGGCATTACCACCGGAGAGGGTATTCACCGGCAGATGCGTATCCGGCGCCTTAATGGTCAACGCGTTGACCATTCTTGCGACCAGCTGCTGAGCTTTACTATCACTCAATAGTCCGCAAGCGCCTTTCACTTTATGAAACACGGTGCTGATAATGTTGTTTTCAATCGACTGACTCATCACCAGGCCGCGCGACATACGGTCCTCGGAGACATAGCCGATACCGTGGCGGATAGCGTCCTGATTGCTACGCAACCGCACCGGCTGGCCATTTATCAGGATCTCGCCGCTGTCAGGGCGGGTCATGCCGAAAAGGCTCAGGCACAGCTCTGTTCGCCCGGCGCCCAACAGGCCGACTATCGACACCACTTCTCCGGCTTCGACCTTCAGGGAGACGTTATGATATTCCCCTTTGCGGCTGAGATTGCGCACCTCCAGCACCGGCGTACTGCCCTGCCCCTGCCACAGATCGCGCACCTGAAAGTCAAACTCCTGGCCCGTCATCAGAAAACCGAGCCGGCGGGTGGTTACCTCTGCCGCCGGCATGGTGCCGACCAGATTGCCATCCTTCAGCACGCTGATGCGGTCCGATACGGCCATGACCTCTTCCAGACGGTGGCTTACGAAGACGATGCAGATCCCACTCTCA
The DNA here is from genome assembly GCF_021184225.1 of Klebsiella sp. KPN54798. Taxonomy (NCBI): domain Bacteria; kingdom Pseudomonadati; phylum Pseudomonadota; class Gammaproteobacteria; order Enterobacterales; family Enterobacteriaceae; genus Klebsiella; species Klebsiella sp. KPN54798. The sequence goes on from NZ_CP089234.1 coordinate 4,687,276, forward strand.
CGCAGCTGGCGCACCACATGCAATAGTCCCTCCACTTCCTGATGGGTCAATGAGGCCGTGGGTTCATCCATAATGATAAGCCGGGCATCCTGCGCCAGCGCGCGGCAGATAGCCACCAGCTGACAGCGAGCGATGGAGAGCGATTCCACGGCGGCATCCAGCGGCAGCGAGACGTTAATACTGCGCATCGCCTGCTCCGCACTGCGTCGCAGTTCGCTGCGCCTCACCAGCACGCCGCGATGATAGTGGTTTATAGCAATGTTCTCCCACACGCTGAGATTGGGAAACAGCGACAGATCCTGATAAATCACCTGGATCCCATGGGCGACAGAGGCCGCTGGCGTCAGTTTGGGCCACGTCTTGCCGCCCAGCGTCATCGCTGCGCCCTCATCCGGGCGATAGACGCCAGAGATAATTTTGATCAACGTCGACTTCCCGCAACCGTTCTGCCCGGCCAGGCAGTGCACTTCTCCGGGCATAAAGTCGATGCTGATATCATTGAGCGCGCGGTTGGCGTGGAAGGTTTTGCTGACGTGTCGAAGGGAAAGGAAAGGTTCCATAGCATCCCCTGGCTGGTTAAGCCGGGGCGGCTGGCGCCCCGGAAGGTGGATTAGTAGAGCGAATCAATATTGTCTTTATTTACCAGCAGCACTTTATGGAAGCGGATAATATGCTTGTCGCTATCGACCTCCGCTTTACCGAGCTCTTTCAGTTCAAATCCCGGCTCAATGGTTTTGCCGTTCAGCAGGGTGCTGGCGACGGCCGCGAGGGCATAGCCGGCTGTCGCCGGATCGTAGGTGATCCCTTCGGTAATATCGCCGCTCTTAATAAGAGAAGCCGCCTGCGAGGGGATCATCATCCCGTAGACCGCGACTTTATTTTTCGCACGCTTCTCTTTCACCGCGCGCCCCGCGCCAATCGGGCCATTCGAACCAAAAGAGACCACCGCTTTCAGATCCGGGTAAGTTTTCATCAGATCGAGCGTGGTACGGCGGGAATCATCAACACTTTCCGCCACCGGCATTCGGCGGGTGACTTCATGCATGTCCGGGTAATGTTCTTTTTGGTATTTCACCAGCAGATCGGCCCACAGGTTGTGCTGCGGTACCGTAAGGCTACCGACATAGATAACGTAGCCGCCTTTGCCACCCATCCGCTTGGCCATATGCTCCACGTATTCAGCAGCGAACTTCTCGTTATCGATGATCTCCACATCCCAGTTGGCGCTCGGCTGCCCGGGCGATTCGTTGGTCAGCACCACGATGCCGGCGTCACGGGCTTTTTTGAATACCGGCTCCAGCACGTTGGCATCGTTAGGCACGATAGTGATGGCATCCACTTTACGTGCAATCAGGTCCTCAATAATTTTCACCTGCTGCGGCGCATCGGTGCTGGACGGCCCTACCTGGGAGGCGTTGAGGTTAAACTCTTTCCCGGCCTGGACTACCCCTTCACCCATCCGGTTAAACCATGGCATGCCGTCCACTTTTGAAATATTGACTACGGTTTTTTCTGCCGCATATACCGGCGTGGAAATAAGCGCAGCCCCCAACAGCAATGATGAAAAAATATTAACGACCAGACGTTTATGCATAATAATTAGCCTCAATACGTTGTAGTCAGACAGGGGTATGACGCAAAGCGGAAAAATAGATAGAAATTGTAATAATGTTAATAATTTAGAAGAGAATAAACACAAGCTGTAACAGCAGACAGGTAATATTCAGCTATAAATATGGATAATAATACTATAATCCTGTGGCGTGAGCTTTTTCACAAAAAAAATGCAACATAGTTTGTTGTTCCAGAATAATGATCGGGTCGCAGAGAAAATATATTTTTCCCGCTTCGTTATTTACCGAAAAACAATCACATAAATAACATCAGGAAAAGTATGTGATTTTTGATTGCGCCTCCAGCCCCTTCCGTGGCAGGATACTCCCTATGAACAGAAACGTTATCGTTACCTACCCCCGCCGTTGGTGGCTGCCTGCATAACAGGCGGCACGATACACGTTTCCATTTTCAAAGCCGCCGGAAGGCGGCTTTGGTGTTTTCAGGACGTCTTTCGGCTGAACAGTCTGATAAGGAGTCCCTGATGAACCATCCACAAACCATCCTCACCGGCGACCGCCCGACCGGCCAACTTCATCTTGGCCACTACGTCGGCTCGCTGCGCCAGCGCGTCGCGCTGCAGCATAACCACCAGCAATTTATCCTGATCGCCGACCTGCAAGGGCTCACGGACAACGGCAGCAATCCGCAAAAAATCAGCCACCATATCCTCGAAGTCATGGCCGATTATCTGGCCGTCGGCATCGACCCCAGGCTCACCACTATTTGCCTGCAGTCCGCCCTGCCGGCGCTGGCGGAGCTCAGCGCGTTGTATATGAATATCGTCACCGTCGCCCGCGTAGAACGTAATCCGACGGTCAAAAATGAGATTGCCCAGAAGGGATTCGCCCGCTCGCTGCCGGTGGGTTTTCTCGCCTATCCGATTAGCCAGGCGGCCGATATCACCGCGTTCAAGGCCGAACTGGTGCCGGTGGGCGACGATCAGCTACCGATGATTGAGCAGACCAACGAGATCGTCCACAAGATGAATAGCCTCACCGGCGAGCCGGTGCTGCGCCACTGCAAGGCGCTACTCAGCGAAGTGAGTCGCCTGCCGGGCGTCGACGGTAATGCCAAAATGTCGAAATCGCTGGGCAATACGCTGACGTTATCGGCCAGTGAAGAGGAGATCCACCGCGCGGTCAGCGCGATGTATACCGACCCGACGCACCTGAGAGTCAGCGATCCGGGGCATGTCGAGGGCAACGTGGTGTTTACCTATCTCGATGCATTCCACAGCGATAAGGCGCGGGTGGCAGAGATGAAAGCCCACTATCAGCGCGGCGGGCTGGGCGATCGCCAGTGTAAGAATGAGCTGGAGACCTGCTTGCAGACGCTACTGGCGCCGATCCGCGAACGCAGGGCCACTTTTATTCAGGATAAAGGGATGCTGCTGGAGCTGCTGCGCCAGGGCAGCGAACGCGCCCACCACCTCACACAGCAGACGCTGCATGAGGTGAAGCGTGGGCTGGGTCTGCCGGTGCTGTTCTGAGATGGTGAAATACTCCCTGTGCGGATAATTTTGTTAACACGCCGACAAGACCCTGTCTTTCGTATGGACAATATCGCCCCGGCTGTTACTATCGCGTTAACGGTAGCTCTCACTATGCGTGTTTCATTAAGGCCAGGATCGCTGATGATGACCACATAAGTAGCCCAGCGAGCGGCTGCGCATCGGCGCGGCAGAGCGCGGCGTCAGCGGCCCTCCCTCCACTTTTTCGTCCTTCGCAAGAAGGACGCTCCGCCCGCCGGAGGAAACACGCGCACCACTCAGCACAGGGAATCAAGCGAGTCGCGTATGGACAAAATAAAGAAACGTTGGGCAGGGTATTTTGTCGGCTTACTGGTGGTGCTCGCCGCCGCCGCATGGTGGCTGCTGCGCCCGCCGGGACTCCCGGCGGGGTTTGCCAGCAGCAACGGCCGAATCGAAGCCACCGAAGTTGATATTGCCAGTAAAATCGCCGGGCGTATCGACACCATTCTGGTCAAAGAGGGTCAGTTCGTGCACCAGGGAGAGGTGCTGGCGAGAATGGATACCCGGGTACTGAACGAGCAGCGTCTTGAAGCCGCCGCGCAAATCAAGGAAGCGGAAAGCGCGGTCCTGGCCGCCAGAGCCTTGCTCGATCAGCGACAAAGTGAAATGCGCGCCAGCGAAGCGGTAGTGAAGCAGCGCCAGGCGGAGCTGGATTCCACGGCGAAACGCCATGTTCGCTCCAACACCCTCTCCCAGCGTGGCGCCGTCTCTGCCCAGCAGCTGGATGACGATCGCGCGGCCGCAGAGAGCGCCCGCGCGGCGCTGGAATCGGCGAAAGCCCAGGTCTCCGCCGCCCGCGCCGCCATCGAAGCTGCCCGCACCAGCATTATTCAGGCGCAAACCCGCGTCGAAGCCGCCCAGGCGACCGAGCGGCGGATCCTCGCCGATATTGACGATAGCGAGCTGAAAGCCCCCCGCGACGGCCGCATTCAGTATCGCGTCGCTGAGCCAGGCGAAGTCCTGGCCGCCGGTGGCCGGGTACTGAACATGGTCGATCTCGCCGATGTCTATATGACCTTCTTTCTGCCCACCGAACAGGCAGGTCTGCTGGCGCTCGGCAGCGAAGCGCGCTTGGTCCTTGATGCCGCGCCGGATCTGGTGATCCCGGCCAATATCAGCTTTGTCGCCAGCGTCGCCCAGTTCACGCCGAAAACGGTCGAGACCAGCGACGAGCGCCTGAAGCTAATGTTCCGCGTCAAAGCGCGTATCCCGCCGGAGCTGCTGGCGCAGCACCTGGAGTATGTCAAAACTGGCCTGCCCGGTATGGCTTACGTACGACTGGATAAACAACAACCCTGGCCTGAAGCCCTGGCGGTGAGGTTGCCGCAATGAAACTAACGCCGCAGGATACCTCGCCCCCCGTCGCCCTGCTGGAACACGTTGGTCAGCAGTTTGGCGCCACCATCGCGCTGCGCGATATCAGTCTGGCGATCCCGGCACGGCGTATGGTTGGCCTGATTGGCCCGGACGGCGTCGGCAAATCGAGCCTGCTTTCGCTGATCGCCGGGGCGCGGACCATCGAGCAGGGGAACGTGATGGTGCTTGGCGGCGATATGCGCGATGTGCATCACCGCCGCGAGGTGTGCCCGAAAATCGCGTGGATGCCGCAGGGGCTGGGGAAAAACCTCTATCACACTCTCTCGGTGTATGAAAACGTCGACTTCTTCGCCCGCCTGTTCGGCCACGATAAAGCCGAGCGCGAACTGCGCATCAACGAGCTGCTGCAGAGTACCGGGCTGGCGCCGTTTCGCGATCGCCCCGCCGGTAAACTCTCCGGTGGGATGAAGCAAAAGCTCGGCCTGTGCTGCGCGCTGATCCACGATCCGCAGTTGCTGATCCTTGATGAACCGACCACCGGCGTCGATCCCCTCTCCCGGGCGCAGTTCTGGGAGCTTATCGACAGTATTCGCCAGCGCCAGCCGGCGATGAGCGTGCTGGTGGCCACCGCCTACATGGAAGAGGCCGAGCGCTTTGACTGGCTGGTGGCGATGAACGCCGGCGAGGTGCTGGCGACCGGCAGCGCCGCAGAGCTCAAAGCCCAGACCGGCAGCCAGACCCTGGAGCAGGCGTTTATCGCCCTGCTGCCAGAAGCACAGCGTCAGGCGCATAGGGCGGTAGTTATCCCACCGCGCGACAGCCGTGAGGAAGAGATCGCCATCGAAGCGCGCGGCCTGACCATGCGCTTCGGCAACTTTGTTGCCGTCGACCACGTTAATTTCCGCATCGCCCGCGGTGAAATCTTCGGCTTCCTCGGCTCCAACGGCTGCGGCAAATCCACCACCATGAAGATGCTCACCGGCCTGCTGCCCGCCAGCGAAGGTGAAGCCTGGCTGTTCGGCCAGCCGGTCGACCCGAAGGATATCGCCACCCGCCAGCGGGTGGGCTATATGTCGCAGGCCTTCTCGCTCTATAGCGAGCTGACCGTCCGGCAAAACCTCGAGCTGCACGCCCGCCTGTTCCATATTCCGGACGGCGAAATCCCCGGCCGGGTGGCGGAAATGTGCGAGCGCTTTATGCTGACCGAGGTTGAAGACGCGCTTCCCGTCGATCTGCCGCTGGGGATCCGTCAGCGCCTGTCGTTAGCGGTGGCGGTCATCCATCGCCCGGAGATGCTGATCCTCGACGAGCCGACCTCCGGCGTCGACCCGGTGGCGCGGGATATGTTCTGGCAGCTGATGGTAGACCTCGCGCGGCAGGATCAGGTGACCATTTTTATCTCCACCCACTTTATGAATGAGGCGGAACGCTGCGATCGTATCTCCCTGATGCACGCCGGCAAAGTGCTGGCCAGCGATACGCCGCAGGCGCTGGTCGAGCAGCGCGGTTCAAACAGCCTGGAAGAGGCGTTTATCGCCTGGCTTAAAGAGGCCCAGCCGTCCTCTCCAGTACCAGAAGAACCCACGTCTGCTGTGGCATCGTATTCCGGACACACGGCTCCACGGCAGGCCTTCAGTCTTCGCCGGCTGTTTAGCTATAGCCGCCGCGAGGCGCTGGAGCTGCGCCGCGATCCGGTACGATCGACGCTGGCGCTGCTGGGGACGGTGATCCTGATGTTTATCATGGGGTATGGGATCAGCATGGACGTTGAGGATCTGCGCTTTGCCGTCCTCGACCGCGATCAAACCCTCAGCAGCCAGGGCTGGTCGCAGAATCTCGCTGGCTCACGCTACTTTATCGAACAGGCGCCGCTGCACAGCTATGACGAACTGGACCGCCGGATGCGCGACGGCGAGCTGGCGGTGGCGATAGAGATCCCGCCGAACTTTGGTCGCGATATCGCCCGCGGCACGCCGGTGCAAATCGGCGTGTGGGTGGACGGCGCGATGCCCAACCGCGCGGAAACCGTGCGCGGCTACGTACAGGCGATGCATCTGGCCTGGCTGCAGGAGATGGCCGGCCGGCAGAGCAGCCCGCAGCGCGATACCTCGCTCATCTCCATCGAGACCCGCTATCGCTACAATCCAGACGTGAAGAGCCTGCCGGCCATCGTCCCGGCGGTGATCCCGCTGCTGCTGATGATGATCCCGGCGATGCTCAGCGCCCTGAGCGTAGTGCGTGAAAAAGAGCTCGGGTCGATTATCAACTTGTACGTGACGCCGACCACCCGTAGCGAGTTCCTGCTCGGCAAACAGCTGCCTTATATCGTACTGGGGATGTTTAACTTCTTCCTGCTGTGCGCATTGTCGGTTTTTGTCTTTGGCGTCGCGCATAAGGGGAGTTTCCTGACGCTGACCCTGGCGGCGCTGCTGTATGTCACCATCGCCACTGGTCTGGGGCTGCTGATCTCAACCTTTATGAAGAGCCAAATCGCCGCTATTTTCGGTACCGCGATTATTACGCTGATCCCGGCAACCCAGTTTTCCGGAATGATCGATCCGGTGGCCTCGCTGGAAGGTCCCGGGCGCTGGATTGGGCAAATCTACCCGACCAGCCACTTCCTGACTATCGCCCGCGGGACCTTTTCGAAAGCGCTGAATATTAGCGATTTGTGGGGCTCATTCATTCCGCTACTGATTGCGGTGCCGCTGGTGCTCGGGTTGAGCGTGCTGCTGCTGAAGAAACAGGAGGGATGATGCGCGGATTACGCAATATTTATAATCTTGGCGTCAAAGAGCTGCGCAGCCTGCTCGGTGATAAAGCGATGCTGGCGCTGATCGTGTTTGCGTTTACCGTGTCGGTGTACTCCTCGGCCACGGTGATGCCCGGTTCGCTGCACCTGGCGCCGATCGCGGTTGCTGATATGGATAAATCACAGCTCTCCTCACGCATTATTAACGCTTTTTACCGTCCCTGGTTTCTTGAGCCGGAGCTGATCACCGCTGATGAGATGGACGCCGGGCTGGATGCCGGGCGCTACACGTTCGCCATCAACATCCCGCCTAACTTCCAGCGCGATGTACTGGCCGGTCGGCAGCCGGAAATCCAGGTCAACGTCGACGCCACACGCATGAGCCAGGCCTTTACCGGCAACGGTTACATCCAGAATATTATCACCGGCGAAGTAAACAGTTTTATCGCCCGCTATCGGGATAACAGCGTGCTGCCGGTAGAGCTGGCGGTAAGGATGCGTTTTAATCCTAACCTTGAGCAGGAGCGCTTTGGCGCGGTGATGGCGATCATCAACAATATCACCATGCTGGCCATTGTCCTCACCGGTTCGGCGCTGATCCGCGAGCGGGAACATGGCACCATTGAGCATCTGCTGGTGATGCCGGTCACGCCGTTTGAAATTATGCTGGCCAAGATCTGGTCGATGGGTCTGGTGGTGCTGGTGGTCTCCGGGCTGTCGCTGGTGCTGATGGTGCAGGGGATTTTGCAGGTACCCATTGAGGGATCGGTTCCACTGTTTATGCTGGGGGTGGCGCTCAGCCTGTTCGCCACGACCTCGATCGGCATTTTTATGGGCACCCTCGCCCGCTCGATGCCGCAGCTGGGGCTGCTGATGATCCTGGTCTTACTTCCGCTGCAGATGCTCTCCGGCGGATCCACGCCGCGAGAAAGTATGCCGCAGCTGGTACAGGATATTATGTTGACCATGCCGACCACCCACTTCGTCAGCCTGGCGCAGGCGATATTGTATCGAGGCGCCAGCTTCGCCATCGTCTGGCCGCAGTTCTTAACCTTGCTGGCTATCGGCGGAGTGTTCTTTACTATCGCGTTGCTGCGTTTTCGTAAGACTATCGGTGAGATGGCATAAAGGCTTAAGAAGGGCCGTCGACTTACGGCGGCCGAATGGTTTATTTATGGCGATTCATAAAGCGACGTAAACCCCAGGTGAAGGCCATCGCCATACTGAAGAGAATGAACAGCAACACCACCCAGCTGATGGAGATGCGCAGCAGCGTGCCGGGGGTCATAAACGGCTGCAGGTAGACGGTGAACGACTGGGCGGGTGATTTTCCCAGCAGTTCATAAACGTTATCGGTGAGCCACACGCCGACCCGACAGAACAACCAGATAATCGCTGGCCAGCAGAGCAGCACCAGAAAGGTAAAGCGCTCCTGAATGTAAGTGAAGAGCTGGCGCAATGGCGACCAGTTAAGCAGGATTTTCATTTCTATTCTCATTTGCCAGCCGAGAACCTGCATATGTCTCGCAAGGTATTTCGGGCAGCATCCATACAGGCAATCATCCCTCTTTGTATATCAAATTTGCTGCCATATAAACCAGATCAAGTTAACAAAGTGTTAATGATAAAGCTCATTTAGACAAAAACAGGGAAGAAGCATACCGTTCGCCACAATACATCCGGAAGCGAAGTATCCAGTCACGGAAATATTTTTTCTGAAGCGTAAACGCGTTATTTTGTGGGAGGAAGAGGCCGCATCATTATTTTACCGGGGCACAATATAATGGCGCTGAAATAAAGAGATAATATTAATCGTAGCTGCTGATAATTATTTTCCGACTTGTATCATCCGGTAAATTCACTATCCGGTTGACCATGCCACAAGCATTCGTCACGCTATTTTGCGAAGCAATAAAGGCGGTGCTGCGCACTTTGTCCGGGGTACGGTTTTGTAGCCCCGGTAAGCGCAGCGCCACCGGGGGAGATATACCCCACACAGCAAAAAACCCCGCACCTTTCGGGACGGGGTTCTTTTTAAACACAAAAACAAAAAGCCCGGTCTTTCGACCGGGCTTTCTGCTTTATTTGATGCCTGGCAGTTCCCTACTCTCACATGGGGAGACCCCACACTACCATCGGCGCTACGGCGTTTCACTTCTGAGTTCGGCATGGGGTCAGGTGGGACCACCGCGCTAGTGCCGCCAGGCAAATTCTTTGTGCTCAGTACGCAATTCTTTATATTGCGTACTCAACTCTGAATCTAAGCTGAAAATTCTCTCAATCCGCCAAAACATCTTCGGCGTTGTAAGGTTAAGCCTCACGGTTCATTAGTACCGGTTAGCTCAACGCATCGCTGCGCTTACACACCCGGCCTATCAACGTCATCGTCTTTAACGTTCCTTCAGGAGACTTAAAGTCTCAGGGAGAACTCATCTCGGGGCAAGTTTCGTGCTTAGATGCTTTCAGCACTTATCTCTTCCGCATTTAGCTACCGGGCAGTGCCATTGGCATGACAACCCGAACACCAGTGATGCGTCCACTCCGGTCCTCTCGTACTAGGAGCAGCCCCCCTCAATTCTCCAGCGCCCACGGCAGATAGGGACCGAACTGTCTCACGACGTTCTAAACCCAGCTCGCGTACCACTTTAAATGGCGAACAGCCATACCCTTGGGACCTACTTCAGCCCCAGGATGTGATGAGCCGACATCGAGGTGCCAAACACCGCCGTCGATATGAACTCTTGGGCGGTATCAGCCTGTTATCCCCGGAGTACCTTTTATCCGTTGAGCGATGGCCCTTCCATTCAGAACCACCGGATCACTATGACCTGCTTTCGCACCTGCTCGCGCCGTCACGCTCGCAGTCAAGCTAGCTTATGCCATTGCACTAACCTCCTGATGTCCGACCAAGATTAGCTAACCTTCGTGCTCCTCCGTTACGCTTTGGGAGGAGACCGCCCCAGTCAAACTACCCACCAGACACTGTCCGCAACCCCGGTAAGGGCCAACGTTAGAACATCAAACATTAAAGGGTGGTATTTCAAGGTTGGCTCCACGCAGACTGGCGTCCACGCTTCAAAGCCTCCCACCTATCCTACACATCAAGGCTCAATGTTCAGTGTCAAGCTATAGTAAAGGTTCACGGGGTCTTTCCGTCTTGCCGCGGGTACACTGCATCTTCACAGCGAGTTCAATTTCACTGAGTCTCGGGTGGAGACAGCCTGGCCATCATTACGCCATTCGTGCAGGTCGGAACTTACCCGACAAGGAATTTCGCTACCTTAGGACCGTTATAGTTACGGCCGCCGTTTACCGGGGCTTCGATCAAGAGCTTCTCCTTACGGATAACCCCATCAATTAACCTTCCGGCACCGGGCAGGCGTCACACCGTATACGTCCACTTTCGTGTTTGCACAGTGCTGTGTTTTTAATAAACAGTTGCAGCCAGCTGGTATCTTCGACTGGTCTCAGCTCCATCCGCAGGGACTTCACCTACACACCAGCGTGCCTTCTCCCGAAGTTACGGCACCATTTTGCCTAGTTCCTTCACCCGAGTTCTCTCAAGCGCCTTGGTATTCTCTACCTGACCACCTGTGTCGGTTTGGGGTACGATTTGATGTTACCTGATGCTTAGAGGCTTTTCCTGGAAGCAGGGCATTTGTTACTTCAGCACCGTAGTGCCTCGTCATCACACCTCAGCCTTGATTATCCGGATTTGCCTGGATAACCAGCCTACATGCTTAAACCGGGACAACCGTCGCCCGGCTAACATAGCCTTCTCCGTCCCCCTTCGCAGTAACACCAAGTACAGGAATATTAACCTGTTTCCCATCGACTACGCCTTTCGGCCTCGCCTTAGGGGTCGACTCACCCTGCCCCGATTAACGTTGGACAGGAACCCTTGGTCTTCCGGCGAGCGGGCTTTTCACCCGCTTTATCGTTACTTATGTCAGCATTCGCACTTCTGATACCTCCAGCAACCCTCACAGGTCACCTTCGCAGGCTTACAGAACGCTCCCCTACCCAACAACACATAGTGTCGCTGCCGCAGCTTCGGTGCATGGTTTAGCCCCGTTACATCTTCCGCGCAGGCCGACTCGACCAGTGAGCTATTACGCTTTCTTTAAATGATGGCTGCTTCTAAGCCAACATCCTGGCTGTCTGTGCCTTCCCACATCGTTTCCCACTTAACCATGACTTTGGGACCTTAGCTGGCGGTCTGGGTTGTTTCCCTCTTCACGACGGACGTTAGCACCCGCCGTGTGTCTCCCGTGATAACATTCTTCGGTATTCGTAGTTTGCATCGGGTTGGTAAGTCGGGATGACCCCCTAGCCGAAACAGTGCTCTACCCCGAAGATGAGTTCACGAGGCGCTACCTAAATAGCTTTCGGGGAGAACCAGCTATCTCCCGGTTTGATTGGCCTTTCACCCCAGCCACAAGTCATCCGCTAATTTTTCAACATTAGTCGGTTCGGTCCTCCAGTTAGTGTTACCCAACCTTCAACCTGCCCATGGCTAGATCACCGGGTTTCGGGTCTATACCCTGCAACTTAACGCCCAGTTAAGACTCGGTTTCCCTGCGGCTCCCCTATACGGTTAACCTTGCTACAGAATATAAGTCGCTGACCCATTATACAAAAGGTACGCAGTCACACCCGAAGGTGCTCCCACTGCTTGTACGTACACGGTTTCAGGTTCTTTTTCACTCCCCTCGCCGGGGTTCTTTTCGCCTTTCCCTCACGGTACTGGTTCACTATCGGTCAGTCAGGAGTATTTAGCCTTGGAGGATGGTCCCCCCATATTCAGACAGGATACCACGTGTCCCGCCCTACTCTTCGAGTTCACAACCTGTGCATTTTGGTGTACGGGACTATCACCCTGTACCGTCGGACTTTCCAGACCGTTCCACTAACACACAAGCTGATTCAGACTCTGGGCTGCTCCCCGTTCGCTCGCCGCTACTGGGGAATCTCGGTTGATTTCTTTTCCTCGGGGTACTTAGATGTTTCAGTTCCCCGGTTCGCCTCGTTAACCTATGTATTCAGTTAACGATAGTGCAACGAATTGCACTGGGTTTCCCCATTCGGACATCGCCGGCTGTAACGGTTCATATCACCTTACCGACGCTTTTCGCAGATTAGCACGTCCTTCATCGCCTCTGACTGCCAGGGCATCCACCGTGTACGCTTAGTCGCTTAACCTCACAACCCGAAGATGTTTCACTTCTGATTGCGAAAATTTGAGAGACTCGAACACACATTAACTGTGTGTCGTTTCAATTTTCAGCTTGATCCAGATTTTTAAAGAGCAAATATCTCAAACGTCACCCGAAGATGAGTTTTGAGATATATCGGCACGCGTCTTTCACTCACGAACCAGCAAGTGGCGTCCCCTAGGGGATTCGAACCCTGTTACCGCCGTGAAAGGGCGGTGTCCTGGGCCTCTAGACGAAGGGGACACTGAAGTCTCAATCGCAAGACGCCTTGCTTCTTTACGTTCATCAGACAATCTGTGTGAGCACTACAAAGGCAGGTTCTTTAAGGTAAGGAGGTGATCCAACCGCAGGTTCCCCTACGGTTACCTTGTTACGACTTCACCCCAGTCATGAATCACAAAGTGGTAAGCGCCCTCCCGAAGGTTAAGCTACCTACTTCTTTTGCAACCCACTCCCATGGTGTGACGGGCGGTGTGTACAAGGCCCGGGAACGTATTCACCGTAGCATTCTGATCTACGATTACTAGCGATTCCGACTTCATGGAGTCGAGTTGCAGACTCCAATCCGGACTACGACATACTTTATGAGGTCCGCTTGCTCTCGCGAGGTCGCTTCTCTTTGTATATGCCATTGTAGCACGTGTGTAGCCCTGGTCGTAAGGGCCATGATGACTTGACGTCATCCCCACCTTCCTCCAGTTTATCACTGGCAGTCTCCTTTGAGTTCCCGGCCGAACCGCTGGCAACAAAGGATAAGGGTTGCGCTCGTTGCGGGACTTAACCCAACATTTCACAACACGAGCTGACGACAGCCATGCAGCACCTGTCTCACAGTTCCCGAAGGCACCAATCCATCTCTGGAAAGTTCTGTGGATGTCAAGACCAGGTAAGGTTCTTCGCGTTGCATCGAATTAAACCACATGCTCCACCGCTTGTGCGGGCCCCGTCAATTCATTTGAGTTTTAACCTTGCGGCCGTACTCCCCAGGCGGTCGATTTAACGCGTTAGCTCCGGAAGCCACGCCTCAAGGGCACAACCTCCAAATCGACATCGTTTACGGCGTGGACTACCAGGGTATCTAATCCTGTTTGCTCCCCACGCTTTCGCACCTGAGCGTCAGTCTTTGTCCAGGGGGCCGCCTTCGCCACCGGTATTCCTCCAGATCTCTACGCATTTCACCGCTACACCTGGAATTCTACCCCCTCTACAAGACTCTAGCCTGCCAGTTTCGAATGCAGTTCCCAGGTTGAGCCCGGGGATTTCACATCCGACTTGACAGACCGCCTGCGTGCGCTTTACGCCCAGTAATTCCGATTAACGCTTGCACCCTCCGTATTACCGCGGCTGCTGGCACGGAGTTAGCCGGTGCTTCTTCTGCGGGTAACGTCAATCGGTGAGGTTATTAACCTCACCGCCTTCCTCCCCGCTGAAAGTGCTTTACAACCCGAAGGCCTTCTTCACACACGCGGCATGGCTGCATCAGGCTTGCGCCCATTGTGCAATATTCCCCACTGCTGCCTCCCGTAGGAGTCTGGACCGTGTCTCAGTTCCAGTGTGGCTGGTCATCCTCTCAGACCAGCTAGGGATCGTCGCCTAGGTGAGCCGTTACCCCACCTACTAGCTAATCCCATCTGGGCACATCTGATGGCATGAGGCCCGAAGGTCCCCCACTTTGGTCTTGCGACGTTATGCGGTATTAGCTACCGTTTCCAGTAGTTATCCCCCTCCATCAGGCAGTTTCCCAGACATTACTCACCCGTCCGCCGCTCGTCACCCGAGAGCAAGCTCTCTGTGCTACCGCTCGACTTGCATGTGTTAGGCCTGCCGCCAGCGTTCAATCTGAGCCATGATCAAACTCTTCAATTTAAGTTTGATGCTCAAAGAATTAAACTTCGTAATGAATTACGTGTTCACTCTTGAGACTTGGTATTCATTTTTCGTCCGAGGACGTTAAGAATCCATGTCACTTTGAGTGCCCACACAGATTGTCTGATAAATTGTTAAAGAGCAGTTGCGACGCGCTTTAGCGCTCTGTCGCGAGGTGGCGTATATTACGCTTTCCTCTTTCAGAGTCAACCCGTTTTTCAGGATTTTTCTCTGCAACCGAACCGGCTGTTTGTGTGAAGTGATTCACATCTGCCGTGTCAGTGGGAGCGCATTATAGGGAGTTCGCCGGAAGTAGCAAGCGTTAAAATAGAAAAATCTTATCGACCGCTCATTATTTGAACTTTTCGCTAATTCATCTTCTTACCATTAAAGGCGCAATCCCAGTGTTCATGCGGCCTGCAGCGCAATTTACGCTAAGTTCGGTTTTTGGCGAAAATGTGATTTTTCTCTCTTACCCAACGCCATTATCGCGCCGATGGTGAATTAAGCACCACTCTTGACCCACGACAATGCGCCCGCCCGGCCCTCATTTCTATAATCAGGCCCGTTTCTTCTTACTGGTAATAATCGATGGCTTATCAACTCAACATTAACTGGCCCGAGTTTTTAGAAAAATACTGGCAGAAACAGCCGGTGGTATTAAAAAACGCGTTTCCGGACTTCGTCGACCCGATTACTCCGGACGAGCTGGCCGGATTAGCCATGGAGCCGGAAGTCGACAGCCGGCTGGTCAGCCTGAAAAACGGCAAATGGCAGGCCAGCAATGGTCCTTTTGAACATTTCGACGGGCTGGGCGAAACCGGTTGGTCCCTGCTGGCCCAGGCGGTAAACCACTGGCATATGCCGGCCGCCGAGCTGGTGCGTCCGTTCCGCGTACTGCCGGACTGGCGCCTGGACGACCTGATGATCTCCTTCTCCGTCCCCGGCGGCGGTGTCGGTCCGCATATCGATCAGTATGACGTCTTTATTATTCAGGGCATGGGCAGCCGCCGCTGGCGCGTGGGTGACAAGCTGCCGATGCGTCAGTTCTGTCCGCATCCGGCACTGCTGCACGTCGATCCGTTCCCACCGATCATTGATGAAGATCTGCAGCCGGGCGACATCCTCTACATTCCACCGGGATTCCCGCACGACGGCATAACCCACGAAACCGCCCTGAACTACTCCGTCGGCTTCCGCGGGCCAAACGGCCGCGACCTGATCAGCAGCTTCGCCGACTATGTGCTGGAGAACGATCTCGGCGGCGAGCACTACAGCGATCCGGACCTCACCTGCCGCGAGCATCCGGGCCGGGTTGAAGAGTATGAACTCGAACGTCTGCGCACCATGATGATCGATATGATTCGCCAGCCGGAAGACTTCAAGCAGTGGTTCGGCAGTTTCGTCACCACCCCGCGTCACGAGCTGGATATTGCGCCGGCGGAACCACCGTATGAAGAAGAGGAAGTGGTCGATGCGCTGCTGGGTGGTGAAAAGCTTTCCCGCCTGAGCGGCCTGCGCGTTCTGCATATCGGCGACAGCTTCTTCGTGCATAGCGAACAACTCGACACCACCGATGCCGAAGCGCTGGATGCGCTGTGTCGCTATACCTCATTAGGCCAGGAAGAGCTCGGCAGCGGCCTGCAGAATCAGGCGTTCGTGAGCGAACTGACGCGGCTGATTAATCAGGGCTACTGGTACTTCGAAGAGTAAGAGAGTCGCGATACTGCGGGCAGCCGCCTGGCGCTGCCCGGTTTCTTTTATGACTCATCGTCAGTAAAGAGCTGTTCAATCGATTTGGTCGGATAAAACAGTAAGTTACTATTTTCATCCACGAGCTGTATAAACCCCAGACGAAGATAGAATGCTTTAGCCTTCTCATTAAGGGCTTCAACAAACAATCCGTAGATGCCAACGGCTTTAGACGCTCCCCACACCACTCGCATCGCATGGGCAACCAACATCTCTCCCCAGCCCAGCCCTGAACAGATTTATCAATGGCCAGCCGCCGAGGGTTACGCTTGGCGCATTTTGATACGGGATTTTCTTTTGCTGAGTTTTAGACGGCAACATGCCTCGCTCGAAACAACTCCCGATAAGGTGTAATAACCCAGCAACCTGGGAACGGTATCCCCGGAGACCAGCGCATAACCCTTAAGATTTGTCCATCGTGCTGCCGCTTGAGGTGCTCTTTTAAAAACGTATTCAGCGCTTCCTCGCCGCAATCAAATCCAGTGATATCGTAGCTGAACGCATCGGCAATCATCTCAATCGTCAGTTGCTGCTCCATTAGCTCTACCTTACCTGGTTTGTAGACGCTTCGCTGCACGTTTCAGTCGATCATTCGGGGCTGGCGGTTGGGTAATCGCCTCCATCACCAGGCTCCATGATTGCTCATTGAGGACCATTCTGCGGTGCTGCTCAATCACTTCCGCAGCACGTTCTGAGGCACTGGCAACCACAAACTGGGTAATCGTCTGATTCGAAATTGCCGCAGCTTCCTCGATGATGCTCTTATCATCATCGGTTAATCTCAAATCTATACGCTGCTTTTTAAGTGCGGGCATACGTTATCTCCGGCCTGTTGCAAACTTCATGTACGGTTATTTTCCGTACATTTAATATAGCGACAGAAAGCCACATACTCAACTATCACTCGCGGATTGCGCCTATTTCGGCAACACCACAATAAACCGCGTCGAGCGCAGATCGGACTGTGCCGCCACGCTGCCGTGGTGGGCTCCGACAATCGATTTCACAATCGCCAGGCCGATGCCGCTGCCCTCCCCTTTGCGCTGGCGCGAGGGGTCGACGCGATAGAATCGGTCAAACAGGCGCGGCAGATGCTCGGCGGCAATCGGCGTACCGGGGTTCTCCACCACCAGGCGTACCGTCTCCGCGCTTTCGCTCAACTGGATGGTCACCGCCTGCCCGGCCGGCGTATAGCGAATCGCGTTCGACAGCAGGTTGCTGATTGCCCGCCGCAGCATCAGCGGATCGCCCGTCACCCGGCAGGGGCTACCGACAAAACGCAGCGCCACCGCCTTCTCTTCCGCCCACGCCTCGAAAAACTCAAACACTTTATGCACTTCCTCGGCCAGATCCAGCGCCTGTTGCTCAGGGATCAGCTGGTTATTATCCGCCTGGGCGAGGAACAACATATCACTGACCATCCGCGACATCCGCGAGAACTCTTCGAGATTGGAATACAACACCTCTTCCAGCTCCTGCTGGCTGCGGCTCTGGCTTAAGGCGATTTCGGTTTGCGTCACCAGGTTGGTAATCGGCGTGCGGATTTCATGGGCGATATCGGCGGAGAAGTTGGACTGGCGGGTAAAGACATCCTCTATGCGCTCCAGCATATGGTTAAACGACAGCGCCAGCCGCTCCAGCTCGACAGGCACCGCCTGCGGGTCAAGGCGCACATCGAGATCCCGCGAGGTAATATTCTGGATCTGGCGACTGATCTGGCGGATCGGCTTATGCCCCTGGTAGACCACAAACAGCACGATGGCGATGATCAGCAGGCTGATTATCGACGCCGCGGAGATCAGCTTCGCTTTCAGCTCATTAATATAGTGCAGGTGAAAATCGATGGATAAGGCCATCAGCAGATGGTACGCCGGTTTACCGTCCGCCTGCTTGCCCAGCGGCAGCATGATCAACCGCCAGGCGCGGGTCTCCAGTGGATGATTATCGTGCGCCATTGCCCGCGGCTGCGGGTCGGTCCATGAAATCACATTCCCGTCACGGAGCTGCATCGCCAGCCCCGGCGTACTCAGCATATGGCTGAGATCCGGCCCGTTGGGCGACTGGAAGAGAATATTGCCCTGGCCATCGTCCAGGCAGATGAAGACGTTGGCGTAGCCCGCAATGATATTCTTCACGATCTCCAGCCGTCGCGCTGGCGGGTAGTCAGCGTGGTCGAGGACCGTCTCCAGGGTGGTGCTGAGCTGTCTGAGATCGTGAACGTCGCGCTCTTCAAAGTGGGCCTTCACCGAATGGATCATGATCCAGGTGAAGGCAAAGAAAGCAATGATGGTGGCGAGGCTAATAAAGAAGGTCAGCCGGGTGGCCAGGGAAAAGGGGCGCTTAGCGGCCATCCGGCACCTCAAGCATGTAGCCGACGCCGCGCACGGTCTGGATGAGCTTCGGCTCGAAGTCGTTATCAATTTTGGCGCGCAGCCGCTTCACCGCCACGTCGATGGCGTTAGTGTCGCTGTCGAAGTTCATATCCCACACCTGCGAGGCAATTAACGAACGCGGCAGCACCTCGCCCTGATGACGCAGGAAGAACTCCAGCAGCGTGAATTCCTTACTGGTCAGGGTGATGCGGGTGGCGCCGCGCGTCACCTTGCGGCTGACCAAATCGACGCTGAGATCGGCCGCCTGAAACTGGCTTTCGACGATGACCGCCGCCCCGCGGCGCAGCAGAGTACGCACCCGCGCCAGCAGCTCCGCAAAGGCGAACGGTTTTACCAGATAGTCGTCAGCGCCCAGCTCCAGCCCCTTCACCCGATGCTCAATGGTGCCCAACGCGGTAAGCAGCAGGATCGGCATGCCTTTCCCGGCGGCGCGCAGCATGCGCACGATATCCCAACCGTTCACATCCGGCAGCATGATGTCGAGGATCAGCAGATCGTAATCGCTGGTCATCGCCAGGTGATAGCCGTTGAGGCCGTTATCGGCCAGGTCGACGACGAAGCCGGCCTCGGTGAGCCCTTTGGTCAGGTACTCTCCGGTTTTCTTCTCATCTTCGACAATCAAAATCTTCACGGCAGGCTCCTTCACGCGCGCTTTGTGCGGGTATTCAATTTTAGAGGAGCGCCTCCGGATAGCAATGAAATATCAGGAAAATGACAGCTTTGTCATTTTCCCGTCACGCCCTGAACAGAGCCCGCTACGTAAAGTAGCCGCCATGGATAAATCGTCGAAACTTCTGCCACCATGCGCTCAATACAGCTACTTACCCTCAGCGTGATATTTGCCTTAACCGGCTGTCTCTCGCTCGCTCCGGACTACCAGCGCCCTGTCGCGCCGGTGCCGCAGCAGTTCTCTCTCAGCCAGAACAAGCTGGTTACTGCGAAAGTGGGCTATCAAGAGACCGGCTGGCGCACCTTTTTCGTCGACCCGCAGGTGAAAAGCCTGATTAGCACCGCGCTGACCAACAACCGCGATCTACGGATGGCGACGCTGAAAGTGCAGGAAGCCCGCGCCCAGTACCGGGTAACCGACGCCGACCGCTACCCGCAGCTTAACGGTGACGGCAGCACCACCTATGGCGGCAAGCTCAAAGGCGACACCACCACCAGCAGCGATTATGCCGCCGGCTTAAACCTCAGCTACGACCTCGACTTCTTTGGCCGGTTGAAAAACCTTAGCGAAGCCGACCGACAGAACTTCTTCGCCAGCGAAGAGGCGCGGCGCGCGGTGCATATCCTGTTGATTGCTAACGTTTCACAAAGCTACTTCAACCAGCGGCTGGCGGCAGCGCAGCTGCAGGTGGCCAACGACACCTTGCAGAACTATCAGCAGTCTTACGCCTTCGTTGAAAAACAGCTGCTGACCGGGAGCACCACCGTGCTGGCGCTGGAACAGGCGCGCGGCATGATCGAGAGCACCCGCGCCGATATCGCCAAACGTCAGGGCCAGCTGGCGCAGGCCAATAACGCCCTGCAGCTACTGCTCGGCAGCTATCAACATCTGCCGGACGATAGCGCCAGCAGCGCGGTAGACCTGCAAGGCGTAACCCTGCCGCCATCGCTCTCCTCAGCGATCCTGCTGCAGCGGCCGGATATTCTGGAAGCCGAACACAGCCTGCAAGCGGCCAACGCCAACATCGGCGCCGCGCGGGCGGCCTTCTTCCCGTCGATCACCCTGACCAGCTCGCTCTCCGGCAGCAGCAGCGAGCTCTTCAGCCTGTTTAACGCCGGCGGCGCGATGTGGAACTTTATCCCCAAAATTGAACTGCCAATTTTCAACGCCGGGCGTAATCAGGCCAACCTCGATCTGGCGGAAATCCGCCAGCAGCAGCAGGTGGTCAACTATGAACAAAAAATACAGTCCGCCTTTAAAGAGGTGGCCGACGCGCTGGCCCAGCGCCAAAGCCTGGCCGATCAGATTGCCGCCCAGCAGCGCTATCTCGCTTCACTAAATATCACCCTGCAGCGCGCCACTGCGCTCTATCGCCACGGCGCGGTCAGCTACATCGAAGTCCTGAGCGCCCAGCGCGACATTTTCACCACCCGACAAACCCTGCTGGAACTCAACTATTCCCGTCAGGCGAATGAAATCACCCTGTTCACCGCTCTCGGCGGCGGCTGGATGGAATAACCCGAGGAGTCTTGATTATGAATTCACTGTCTAAAATCGCCCTGTTTACCCTGCTCTCTGGCGCAGTGTTCGCCGCCCAGGCTGCCGAACCGCACGCCGGCATGGCGATGCACGAGCAGCCCGCCGCCGCGCAGGCGCAAAGCATCCGCGGCAAAGGGGTCATTAAAACCATTGATATGGATAGTAAAAAAATCACTATCGCCCACGAGGCCATCCCGGCGGTGAACTGGCCGCCGATGACCATGCGCTTCACCATCATCCCGCAGACGCAGCTCAACAATGTGAAGGATGGCGACAGCGTGGACTTCACCTTCGTTCAGCAGGGCAATCTGTCGCTGTTACAGGATATCCGCGCCCAATAACAGCCCGGCGACGGTAGGCCCCCTCAACAACTGAATGGACGACACATGGCATCCCTGACACTGAAAAATACGGCGCTGATCCTCGGCAGCATGCTGATTGGCGGCGCGCTTACCGCGGCGCTGTACGCCCGATGGGCACCGACCCACTCTGCCGCTCCGGCGGCCGAGCAGCAGCGTAAAGTGCTGTTCTGGTACGACCCGATGTACCCGAACACCCGCTTCGATAAACCGGGTAAATCGCCGTTTATGGATATGGATCTGGTGCCGAAATACGCCGATGAGGAGCATGCCGCCGCCGGTGCGCCGGGGGTGCGTATCGACCCGACGCAGACCCAGAATCTTGGGGTGAAAACCGTCGCCGTCACCCGCGGGCCGCTGCGCTACGCTCAGACCTTCCCAGCCAATATCAGCTATAACGAGTACCAGTATGTGATTATGCAGGCGCGGGCGGCGGGCTTTATCAATAAAGTCTATCCGCTGACCGTCGGCGACAAAGTGAAACAAGGCACGCCGCTGCTCGAGCTGACCATCCCGGACTGGGTGGAAGCGCAGAGCGAATATCTGCTATTGCAGGAGACCGGGGGCACCGCTACGCAGGTCGAGGGGATCCTCGAGCGTCTACGTCTCGCCGGAATGCCGGATGACGATATCCGCCGCCTGAAAGCCACGCGTAAAATCCAGACCCGCTTTACTCTCAAAGCACCGATCGATGGCGTTATTACCGCCTTCGATCTGCGCGCCGGAATGAACATCGCCAAAGATAACGTGGTGGCGAAAATTCAGGGCATGGATCCGGTGTGGGTCAGCGTGGCGGTCCCGGAATCCATCGCCTGGCTGATTAAAGACGCCTCGCAGTTCAGCATTCAGGTTCCCGCCTGGCCGGGCAAAACCTTCCGCATCAGCAAATGGACCCTTCTCCCCAGCGTCGATAGCGCCACCCGCACCCTGCAGCTGCGCCTGCAGGTCAACAACCCGGATGAAGCGCTGAAGCCGGGGATGAACGCCTATCTGCAGCTGACCAGCGAAAGCGCCCCGATGCTGCTGATCCCCTCCAAAGCGCTGATCGACAGCGGCAGCGAGCAGCGAGTGATCACCGTCGATAACGAGGGGCGCTTCGTGCCGAAAATCGTGCAGGTATTCCATGAATCCGCCGGCGTCACGGCCATTCGCAGCGGGCTGCAGGAGGGTGAGAAAGTCGTCGCCAGCGGCCTGTTCCTGATCGACTCGGAGGCCAATATCGCCGGCGCGCTGGAGCGCATGCGCGCGCAGGCCCCTGATGCCGCGGCCTCTGCCGCCCACGCGCACTAAGGAACGGAACCATGATTGAATGGATTATCCGCCGCTCGGTGGCCAACCGCTTCCTGGTGATGATGGCGGCGCTGTTTCTCAGCATCTGGGGAACCTGGACCATCATCCACACCCCGGTAGACGCCCTGCCGGATCTCTCTGACGTACAGGTGATCGTCAAAACCCGCTATCCGGGGCAGGCGCCGCAGATCGTCGAAAACCAGGTCACCTGGCCGCTGACCACCACCATGCTGTCGGTCCCCGGCGCCAAAACGGTTCGCGGCTTCTCGCAATTCGGCGACTCCTACGTGTACGTGATTTTTGAAGACGGCACCGATCCTTACTGGGCGCGCTCGCGGGTGCTGGAGTATCTCAACCAGGTGCAGGGCAAACTTCCCGCCGGGGTCAGCGCCGAAATGGGCCCGGACGCCACCGGCGTCGGCTGGGTCTTCGAATACGCGCTGGTCGACCGTAGCGGCAAGCACGACCTCGCCGAACTGCGCTCGTTGCAGGACTGGTTCTTAAAATATGAGCTGAAAACCATTCCTAACGTCTCGGAAGTGGCGTCGGTGGGCGGTGTGGTCAAGGAGTACCAGATTGTCGTCGACCCGATGAAGCTGACCCAGTACGGCATCAGCCTCGGCGAGGTGAAATCGGCGCTGGACGCCTCTAACCAGGAGGCGGGCGGCTCTTCCGTCGAACTGGCGGAAGCCGAATATATGGTGCGCGCCAGCGGCTACCTGCAGACGCTCGACGACTTCAAAAATATCGTGCTGAAAACCGGGGATAACGGCGTGCCGGTTTATCTTGGCGACGTCGCGCGGGTGCAGATCGGCCCGGAGATGCGCCGCGGAATCGCCGAGCTTAACGGCGAAGGCGAAGTGGCCGGCGGCGTGGTGATCCTGCGCTCCGGCAAAAACGCCCGCGAAGTGATCTCCGCGGTCAAAGCGAAGCTGGCGTCGCTGCAAAGCAGCCTGCCGGAAGGGGTGGAAGTGGTCACTACCTACGACCGCAGCCAGCTTATCGACCGCGCCATCGACAACCTCAGCCACAAGCTGCTAGAAGAGTTTATCGTCGTGGCGCTGGTCTGCGCCCTGTTCCTGTGGCACGTGCGCTCGGCGCTGGTAGCGATTATCTCGCTGCCGCTCGGCCTGTGCTTCGCCTTTATCATGATGCATTTCCAGGGGCTCAACGCCAACATCATGTCGCTGGGCGGGATCGCCATTGCGGTGGGAGCGATGGTCGATGCCGCCATCGTGATGATTGAGAACGCCCATAAGCGGCTGGAGGAGTGGGAACATCAGCACCCGGGAGAGAAGCTCAGCAACGACACACGCTGGAAAATCATTACCGAGGCCTCGGTGGAGGTCGGCCCGGCGCTGTTTATCAGCCTGCTGATCATCACCCTGTCGTTTATCCCGATTTTCACCCTCGAAGGCCAGGAGGGCAAACTGTTCGGTCCGCTGGCCTTCACCAAAACCTGGTCGATGGCCGGGGCGGCGCTGCTGGCGATCGTGGCGATCCCGATCCTGATGGGCTTCTGGATCCGCGGCAGGATCCCGGCGGAGAGCAGCAATCCGCTGAATCGCTTTTTGATCCGCATTTATCACCCGCTGCTGCTGAAGGTCCTGCACTGGCCGAAGACTACCCTGCTGATTGCGCTCCTGTCGATCCTGACGGTTGTCTGGCCGCTTAACCGGGTCGGCGGCGAGTTTCTGCCACAGATCAACGAGGGCGATCTGCTGTATATGCCGTCCACGCTGCCGGGGATCTCCGCTGCGCAGGCGGCGGATATGCTGCAGAAAACCGATAAGCTGATCATGGCGGTGCCGGAAGTGGCCCGGGTGTTCGGCAAAACCGGCAAGGCCGAGACCGCCACCGACTCGGCGCCGCTGGAGATGGTGGAGACCACCATTCAGCTTAAGCCACAGGATCAGTGGCGGCCGGGGATGACCATGGAGAAGATCGTCGACGAGCTGGATAAAACCGTGCGTCTGCCAGGGCTGGCGAACCTGTGGGTGCCGCCGATCCGCAACCGCATCGACATGCTCTCCACCGGTATCAAGAGCCCGATCGGCATTAAGGTTTCCGGCACTAACCTGGCCGATATCGACGCCATCGCCGGGCAAATTGAAGGGGTGGCGCGCAGCGTGCCGGGAGTCACTTCGGCATTAGCCGAGCGGCTGGTCGGCGGGCGCTACCTCAACATTGATATTCAGCGCGAGAAGGCGGCCCGCTACGGGATGACCGTCGGCGACGTGCAGTTGTTCGTCTCGTCCGCCATCGGCGGGGCGATGGTTGGCGAAACGGTAGAGGGCGTCGAGCGCTATCCGATCAACATCCGCTACCCGCAGAGCTATCGCGACAGCCCGGAGACCCTGCGACAGCTGCCGATCCTCACGCCGCTGAAGCAACAGATTGTCCTCGCCGACGTGGCTGAGGTGAAAGTGGTCACCGGACCATCCATGCTGAAGACCGAGAACGCCCGCCCGACCAGTTGGATCTACATCGATGCCCGCGACCGCGACATGGTGTCGGTAGTGCACGATCTGCAGCAGGCCATCGGCAAGGAGGTGAAGCTGAAGCCGGGCATCAGTGTGTCCTACTCCGGGCAGTTTGAGCTGCTGGAGCGCGCCAATCAGAAGCTGAAGCTGATGGTGCCGATGACGCTGATGATTATCTTCGTGCTGCTGTATCTGGCGTTCCGCCGCGTCGGCGAAGCACTGCTGATTATCACCAGCGTGCCGTTCGCCCTTGTGGGCGGGATCTGGTTCCTCTACTGGATGGGGTTCCATCTGTCGGTGGCCACCGGTACCGGCTTTATCGCCCTCGCCGGGGTGGCGGCAGAATTTGGCGTGGTGATGCTGATGTACCTGCGCCACGCCATCGAGGCCGAGCCATCGCTGGAGAATCCGCAGACTTTCAGCGTCGATAAGCTCGACGAGGCGCTGTACCAGGGGGCGGTGCTGCGCGTTCGGCCGAAGGCGATGACCGTGGCGGTGATTATCGCCGGCCTGCTGCCGATTTTATGGGGCACCGGCGCCGGTTCGGAAGTCATGAGCCGTATCGCCGCGCCGATGATTGGCGGGATGATCACCGCCCCGCTGCTGTCGCTGTTTATCATTCCGGCGGCGTATAAGCTGATGTGGCTGTATCGGCATCGGGGCAAGCGTAGCCAATAGCCCGCCGCGTTTACGCCGGTCCGGGAAATTGGCTATAGTGGCGCCATTCTTCTGGCCGGCGTGAACGTCCCTATGAATCTGAACCTGGTATGTTATTCCCTGCTGCTGCTCACCGCCGTGGGCAGCGCCCTGCTGCCCTACCCGCTGGCGATGTGGTTTTTACTGAGCAGCCTTCTGACATGGCTTATCTATGGCGCCGACAAGCTGGCGGCGCGCAAAGCCTGGCGCCGGGTGCCGGAAACCACGCTGCTGGTGCTGGGCCTGGCGGGAGGCTGGCCGGGGGCCATCCTCGGCCAGCAGTGCTTTCGCCATAAAACGCAAAAGCAGCCCTTCCGGACGCGGTTTTTCATCAGCGTAGCGCTCAACGTGGCGGCGCTGGCCGGGCTGTACGTGGTTTATACCCATCTGCTCAGCCGCTAAGCGGCGAGGCTAGCGCGGCGTCTGGCGGATCCACACCAGGCGATCGACGTCAAAGCCCAGCTCGCGCGCGGTATTCAGGTAATCCTGCTTCACCGCCGCCGGAATGGTGGGGGTTCGCGACAGGATCCACAGATAGTCGCGGTTGGGGCCGCTGACCAGCGCGTACTGGTAGTCGTCGTCCAGGCGGATCACGTTATAGCCGCCGTAGAACGGCCCGAAGAACGACACCTTCAGCGCCGCAGTGGTGGGGGCGCCGGTGAAATAGGCTTTCCCGTCGCTCTCATTCCAGCGTTTTTTGACCGGGTCATAACCGCGGTTGACGACGCTGATCCCTCCGTCGCTGCGGGCGCCGTAGGTGGCGGTCACCTGCTCCAGGCCTCGCTCGAAGCGATTCTCCAGGCGGGCGACCTCATACCATTTTCCAAGGTACCGGCTGGCGTCAAACCCGCTAATCGGCTGAACGCCCTTCGGCGGCGTGGGCGATTTGCAGGCCACCAGGGTTAACGCGATAGCGACGCCGGTGACAACAGGCCATAGCTTCATGAGAACTCCTTTCATTTACGCGGTTGGGGAAAGTGTAGTGCAAAGCCACTACACTTCACGCCAGCCGTCGTGATTCGTAGTATATTGAGAATATTCTTTGTTAACAGGTGGCCTCCATGCCTTACTCCATCGGCGAATTTGCCCGACTATGCGGGATAAATGCGACCACGCTTCGCGCCTGGCAGCGCCGCTACGGCCTGCTTAAGCCGCTGCGCACCGATGGAGGACACCGTCTGTACAGCGATGACGACGTCCAGCAGGCGCTGAAGATCCTCGACTGGGTGAAAAAAGGGGTGCCGGTCAGCCAGGTGAAACCCCTGCTGTCGCGCCCCGGCGCGCGGCGCACCAATAACTGGCTGACGCTGCAGGAGACCATGCTGCAGCGGCTGAAAGAGGGAAAAATCGAGTCCCTGCGCCAGCTGATCTACGACGCCGGGCGCGAATATCCGCGCCAGGAGCTGGTAACCGAAGTGCTGCGTCCGCTGCGCAGCCAGGTCTCCGCCAACGTGCCGGCCATCATGACGCTGCGCGAAATTCTCGACGGCATCATCATCGCCTATACCTCGTTTTGCCTCGAAGGCGACAAGAAGGCGCCCGGGGACAACTTTCTGATCACCGGCTGGCACCTGACCGACGCCTGCGAAATCTGGCTTGAGGCGCTCAAACGTACCGGCCAGGGCCATCGCATCGACGTTCTGCCGGTGCCTCCCGCCGCCCTGGCGCCGGAGATTTTCCCCCAGCGCAACTGGCTGCTGGTTACCAGCGGCAAACTTTCTGCCGCCCGCCAGAGGCAGGTCGAACTCTGGCAGCAGCAGGTCGTCTCCCTCGAGATAATTCCGCTCTAACCCCCCTGTTTTAACCTACATCCCCTCTCTGAGACGCCAGCGCCCGGTGGCGCGGCGGGCTCACGCTTGCCCTTTGCGCCACCCGCGATTTTCACTCCTTAAAACACCAATCATAACAACATGATTTTTAACATAAATAAAATATATTTTTCTACAAACTTGGACAAATAATTTTATTTGTGTAAGTTTTAAGTATGCCATTACGCTACCGTATCTAGCCAGGATGTGATCCATGAGCACCTCGCCGTCCGTGATTCGTCGTTTCGTTGAGTACTACGCCGGGCTGGACGCGCAGCCGCCCGCGGCGCTGGCCGCGCTGTACCATCCGGACGCCACGCTGAGCGATCCTTTTGGTCAGCATCAGGGGCTGTTCGCCATTCAGCGCTACTTTACCCATCTGCTGGCCAACGTGGAGCAGTGCCGGTTCACCATCGACACGCCGCTTTGCGACGGCCAGCGGTTCGCCGTGACCTGGACCATGCACTGGTCGCATCCGCGCATTGCCGGTGGAGAAACCCTGGCCCTGCCGGGCTGCTCGGTGGTGGACATCGCCGGGGAGCAGGTTCTCCATCAGCGCGACTACTACGACGCCGGGGAGATGATCTACGAGCATCTTCCCCTGCTGGGCTGGGCGGTACGCGGCGTGAAGCGGAGGGTGCGCTCATGATGACGGTGCTCATCACCGGCGCCAGCTCCGGGATCGGCGCCGGCCTGGCGAAATCCTTCGCGGCGGATGGCCATCTGGTCATCGCCTGCGGGCGCGATGCGTCGCGCCTGGCAGCGCTCCAGCAGCTCAGCCCCAACATCAGCGTACGCCTGTTCGATATGACAGACAGGGACGCCTGTCGCCAGGCGCTGACAGGCTGTTTTGCCGACCTGATCATTCTCTGCGCCGGGACCTGCGAATACCTCGACCACGGACAGGTGGATGCCGCCCTCGTGGAGCGGGTGATGGCCACCAACTTCCTCGGGCCGGTGAACTGCCTGGCGGCGCTGCAGACGCAGCTGGAGGCTGGCGATCGGGTGGTGCTGGTCAGCTCCATGGCGCACTGGCTGCCCTTCCCGCGCGCGGAAGCCTATGGCGCCTCCAAGGCGGCGCTGACCTGGTTTGCCAATAGCCTGCGTCTGGACTGGGAGCCGAAAGGGGTCGCCGTCACGGTGGTCTCTCCGGGCTTCGTCGACACCCCGCTGACGCGCAAAAACGACTTCGCCATGCCCGGCCGGGTGAGCGTGGATCGGGCGGTGGCGGCGATCCGCCACGGTCTGGCGAAGGGCAAAAACCACATCGCCTTCCCCACCGGTTTCAGCCTGGCCCTGCGTCTGCTGGCCAGTCTGCCATCGGGTATCCAGCGCCTGCTGTTGCGCAGGATGGTGCGCTCATGAATATCGCCATCATCGGCAGCGGCATCGCCGGGCTGACCTGCGCCTGGCGACTGGCCGGACACCATCAGGTAACGCTGTTCGAAGCGGGCGCCACGCCGGGCGGCCACACCGCCACCGTGGATGTCGCCACGCCGCAGGGCACCTGGGCCATCGATACCGGATTTATCGTCTACAACGATCGCACCTATCCGCGCTTTATGGGCCTGCTCAGCGAGCTGGGGATCGCCGGGCAAAAAACGCAGATGAGCTTCTCGGTCCACAACCCGGCCAGCGGCCTGGAGTACAACGGCCACAGCCTGACCTCGCTCTTCGCCCAGCGGCGCAATCTACTGAAGCCGGCCTTCTGGGGACTGCTGAGCGAGATCGTCCGCTTCAACCGCCTGGCGAAACTGGCGCTGACCGAGGCGCTGGATCCAGGCGCGACGCTGGAGAGCTTCCTCACCCGCCACCGCTTCAGCCCCTTCTTCGCCCGCCACTATATTCTGCCGATGGGGGCGGCCATCTGGTCGTCGTCGCTGCAGGAGATGCGCCGCTTCCCGCTGCCGCTGTTTTTGCGCTTCTTTGAAAACCACGGTCTGCTGGATATTCGCGATCGCCCGCAATGGTACGTGGTGCCCGGCGGTTCCCGGGAATACGTTCGCGCCCTGCTCGCCAGGCTCGGCGATCGCCTGGATCTACGCCTCAACGCGCCGGTGCAGCAGGTGGACCGCCACCCGGCGGGGGTCACCCTGCGGCTGGCGTCCGGGGAGGCGCATTTTGACCAGGTGATCTTCGCCTGCCACTCCGCGCAGGCCCTGGCGATGCTGGCGGCGCCCACCGATTCCGAACGAGAAGTCCTCGGGGACATCGGCTGGCAGCGTAACGAGGTGGTGTTGCACAGCGATCCGCGCTGGCTGCCGGAGCGCCAGCGCGCCTGGGCCAGCTGGAACTATCGCCTGAGCGACGGGGATCGGGCCCGGGCCTGCGTCACCTACAACATGAATATTCTCCAGGGGCTTCCCGCGGGCGCGCCGCTGTTCTGCGTCACCCTGAACCCGGACGCGCCGGTGGACGATCGCTACGTCTGGCAGCGCTTCGTCTATGAGCATCCGCTGTTTAACCCGCAAAGCTGGTCGGCCCAGCTGCGGCGCGAAGAGATTAACGGCCAGCAGCGGAGCTGGTACTGCGGCGCCTACTGGTACAACGGCTTTCATGAGGATGGGGTGCGCAGCGCGCTCGACGTGGTGCAGGGCATCGCCGCGGCGGAGGGCAACTGAAATGAACAGCTGCCTCTATCAGGGCGTCCTGCGCCACCGTCGCCTGCAGCCGAAGGCGCACCACTTCGTCTACCGCCTGTTTATGGCCTGGCTCGACCTCGACGAACTGGACAAGCTGCCTGAGGCGGGCATCCGCCGCAACCGCCTGGCCGCCGCCGCCTGGTACGACGCCGATTATCCGCTGGGCGCGCCGCTGAAGGCCCAGGCGCTGAACCGGCTGGAGAGCCTGACCGGCTGCCGCCCGGCGGGCCGCGTGATGCTCCTGACCCAGCTGCGCTACTTCGGCTTCCATTTTAATCCGGTCAACTTTTACTACTGCTATGACGAGGCCGACACCCTGCGCTGGGTGCTGGCCGAAGTGCGCAACACGCCGTGGAATGAGCGTCATTACTACGCGGTGGACGGCCAGCAGGCACGCCCGCTGGAGAAAGCCTTTCACGTTTCGCCGTTTAACCCGATGGACATGGTCTATCACTGGCGCTTCAACGCGCCCGGCAAAACGCTGCACATGCATATTGAAAACCATCAGGCCAGCAAGGTGTTTGACGCCACCCTGGCCCTGAGCCGCGTGCCATTGACCCGCGCCAACCTGCGCGGGCTGCTGCTGCGTCTGCCGCTGATGACCCTGAAAACCGTCCTCGCCATCTACTGGCAGGCGCTGCGGCTGTGGCTGAAGCGCGTGCCGCTGTACAACCATCCTGTCAGCAGGAGTGAACGCTCATGACCGATCCCGTCTTTGCGCTTGAACCCGATGTGCCGCGCAACGTGCGGCTCGCGCGCTGGCTGCTTTTTCGTCTGTTGAGCGGCCTCCGCGAAGGCTCGCTCACCGTGCGCGAAGGGGCGCAGACGTTTCATTTTGGCGACCCCGCCGCCGCGCTGCGCGCCGAGGCGCGGGTCTGCACGCCGGAGGTGTACTGGCGTCTGCTGACCGGCGGCAGCCTGGCGGCGGCCGAGGCCTGGATGGACGGCGACTGGGAGAGCCACCAGCTGACGACGCTGCTGCAGATCCTCGCGCGCAACGGCGAGGTGCTGGGGCGTCTGGAGCGCGGCTTCCGTCTGCTGGGCAAGCCCGTCGCCCGCCTGCGCCACTGGACCCGCCGCAACACCCGCGCCCAGGCGCGGGAGAACATCGCCGCCCATTACGACCTCGGCAACGAATTTTATGCCCATTTTCTGGATGACGACCTGCTCTACTCCAGCGCGCTGTTTACCGACGACCAGCAGGATCTGACCCAGGCCCAGCGGGCCAAGATGGCGCGCCTGTGCGACCAGCTGGCGCTCACTCCCGGCGATCATCTGCTGGAGATTGGCACCGGCTGGGGGGCGCTGGCCGAGTACGCCGCCCGCCATTACGGCTGCCGGGTCACCACCACCACCCTTTCCCGGGAGCAGCACCGCTGGGCTACCGAGCGCATGGCCCGCGCCGGGCTGCAGGATCGCGTCGAGGTGCTGCTCTGCGACTACCGCGATCTGCGCGGCGAGTACGACAAACTGGTGTCGGTGGAGATGATTGAGGCGGTGGGCCAGCGCTACCTCCCGGCCTTCTTCCGCACCTGTCAGGCGCGCCTGCGCCCGGGCGGTAAAATGGCCCTGCAGGCGATCACCATTCAGGATCAGCGCTATCGCGACTACAGCAAAAGCGTCGATTTTATCCAGCGCTACATCTTCCCGGGCGGCTTTTTGCCCAGCATCACGGCAATGAGCGAGCTGATGACCCGCCATACCGATTTTGTGGTGCGCAACCTGTTCGACATGGGCCCGGACTATGCCCGCACCCTGGCGCACTGGCGGCAGCGTTTTACCCACGCCTGGCAGGATATTGAAAAGCTCGGCTTTGATGAGCGCTTCCGCCGGATGTGGCTCTACTACTTCGGCTATTGCGAAGCCGGATTTAACGCCCGCACCATCAGCGTGGTGCAGCTCACCGCGGAGCGGGTATGACACGCCCGGCGCAGCACTTGCTGATGGCCCTCGCGTTCGATGTTTACTGGACGCTGGTGGTGATGTTGCGCGAGCGCGGCCTGCTGATCTGGCTGACGCTGGCCATCTTCGCCTGGCTGCGGTTGCCGGCGGCCAGTCGTCCGCCCGCCCTGCTGCTGGCCGCGGCGGGCTGCGGGCTGGACGCCTGCTGGGCGCTGGCGGGACTGATTGATTTTCCCGGCGACAGCCTGCTGCCCCTGTGGATGGTGGCCCTGTGGCTGATGTTCGCCGTCGTCTGGACCCGACTGACCCGCGCCGCGACGCTTCCCGGCTGGGTGCTGGCTACGGCGGCGACCCTCGGCGGCCCGGTGGCCTACCTGATCGGCGCTCGCCTCGGAGCCATGACCCTGCTGGTGCCGACGGCGCTTGGCGTGGCCGCCATGGCCTGCGGCTGGCTGGTGCTCATGCTGTTATTCCATCTGGGGATGGGGAGGCGAAAATGAGATTCGCCCTGTTACTGCTGTGGCTGACCACCCTTGCCCCGGCGGCCCACGCCGCCGACTGGCTGACGTGGCGCCGCGTCGGCGAGGCGACCCTCACCTGGGGGCCGTTCACCGTCTATCACTCGCAGCTGCGCACGCCCAATGGCCGGTATGACGGCCCGCAGCAGGATCGGGCGCTGATCATCACCTACCGGCGCGACATCGATCGCGAGGCGCTGGTGGAGGCCACCCGCGACCAGTGGCAGGCGCAGGGCATTCTGCAGCAGGAACCGCGCAGCGAAGCCTGGCTACGCATGCTGCAGGGGATCTGGCCGGACGTCGCGCCGGGCAGCCAGCTGGCGTTCGTGGTCAGCGGCGGCGAGGGGCAGTTCTGGTACCGCGCCAGCGCCGCGCAGACCGCCTTTACCCCGCTCGGCCCGCGCCAGTCGGCGGCGTTCAGCACCCGCTTTCTCGCCATCTGGCTCGATCCGCGCACCACTTATCCCGAACTGCGTCAGCAGTTGATCGGAGGTACACCATGAAACGCATTCTGACCCTTGGCCTGGCGCTGCTGATGCTGATCCTCGCCGGCTGCAGCACCGAGGTCACGGAGTACCGGCAGCAGCAGCCCGCCCTCGACATCTTTCACTATTTTCAGGGGCGAACCGAGGCGTGGGGGATGGTGCAGGATCGCAGCGGCAAGCAGCTGCGCCGCTTCCATGTTGAGATCGATGGCGACGTCGTCGGCGACACCCTGACCCTCCATGAGCGCTTTGTCTATGACGACGGCGAGAAGCAGCAGCGGATATGGCGCATTCGCCGCACCGGCGATAACCGTTATCAGGGCACCGCCGGGGATATCGAAGGCGTGGCCAGCGGCCAGGCGGCAGGCAATGTCTTTCACTGGCGCTACAGCATGAACGTCGAGGCCAGCGGCAGCCGGTGGCTGCTGCACTTTGACGACTGGATGTTCCTGCAGGACGGCAGCCATTTATTTAACAAAACCGAGATGAAGAAATTCGGCATTACGGTCGCCACCGTGACCCTTTTCTTTACCCGAACCACAGCAGAAGAGAGGACAGCGCCATGAACACGCAACCTGTCATTGGGATCAGCGGATGTTTAACCGGCTCAGCCGTGCGATTCGACGGCGGGCATAAGCGTATGGGCTTTGTGATGGATGAGCTCGCGCAGTGGGTGGCGTTTAAACCCGTCTGCCCGGAGATGGCGATCGGCCTGCCCGTTCCCCGCCCGGCGCTCCGCCTGGTGCAGACCCCGGTCGGGGAGATCCGCATGCGCTTCAGCCACGCCCCGCATGAGGATGTGACGGAGAAGATGGCTGATTTCGCCAGCGCCCACCTGGCAACCCTGGGTGAGCTGTCGGGCTTTATCGTCTGCGCCAAATCGCCGAGCTGCGGGATGGAGCGCGTGCGGCTGTATGATGAAAAAGGCAATCGCGGGCGTAAGGAAGGCGTGGGGCTGTTTACCGGCGCCCTGATGGCGCGCTACCCGTGGCTGCCGGTGGAAGAGGATGGCCGGCTGCACGATCCGCTGCTGCGGGAGAATTTTGTCGAGCGCGTTTTCGCCCTGCATGAACTCAACGCCCTGCGCGCCCGCGGCCTGACCCGTCACGGTCTGCTGGCCTTTCACAGCCGCTACAAGCTGCAACTGCTGGCTCATCACCAGGCGGGCTACCGCGAGATCGGCCCGTTCGTCGCCTCGCTGCATGAATGGGAGGATCTGGAAGCGTTCTTCGAGGTTTACCGCGAGAAGCTGATGGCGATCCTCAAGCAGCCCGCCTCGCGGAAAAACCACACCAACGTGCTGATGCATATTCAGGGTTATTTCCGCGACCAGCTGAACAGCCGCCAGCGCGGCGAGCTGCGGGAGGTGATCCTCAACTATCGCGCCGGGCTGCTGCCGATCCTCGCCCCGCTGACGCTGCTTAAGCACTATCTGGCCGAGTATCCGGATCGCTACCTGCAGGCGCAGAACTATTTCGATCCCTACCCGCAGGATCTGGCCCTGCGCCTGACGGTGAACTGAGGGAGTTGGCCTGAACCAGCTGCCCGGCGGCGCTGCTGGACTGCACCCCAAAAGTTGGACACCCAACTGAGTAAGGTGCAATTTTATGGCTAAACCAAAGTATTCCCCTGAAACAAAACTGGCTGTGGTTAATCATTATTTGTCCGGTAAAGACGGAGAACAGAGTACAGCCGACCTTTTTGGTATTGAAAGAACATCTGTCCGTCGCTGGGTCAGGGCATGGCAGTTCCACGGTGCAGAAGGCCTGACTGCAAAAAATAATCATTATTCCGATGAATTTAAACTCGTGGTCGTCCGGGCGGTTATCAGTGACCGCCTGACGATGCGTGAAGCGGCTGCCCGGTTTAATCTCTCCGCAGAAATACTTGTCCGGCGCTGGCTCGACGTGTACAACGATGCCGGAGCGGAAGGTCTTTTAAACATGCAATGCGGACGGCCCGGACAAATGACAAAGCCAAAAAATATCCCACCACTGACAGATAAAGAGCTGGAAAAACTCTCCCCCGAAGAGCTCAGGGCCGAACTGCGTTATCTGCGGGCAGAGAATGCCTATCTAAAAAAGTTGAAAGCCTTGGTTCAGAGCGAAAAAAATGGCAAAAAGCCCTGATAATCAGTGAACTAAGGCATGAACACGCTCTGCGGGACCTTCTGCGGGCGGCCGGTATGTCCCGTAGCACGTGGTATTACAATATGAATGCACTGAAGCAAGGGGACAGGTATGCGGGTCTTAAAGAGAACATCAGGAAGATATACCACTATCACAAAGGTCGTTATGGCTACCGCAGGATCACGCTCGCACTGAGAAAACAGGGGCTGCGGATAAACCATAAAACAGTGCAGCGGCTGATGGCAGAACTGTCACTCCGGTCTGTGATAAGGGCGAAAAAATATCGTGCCTGGAAAGGGAGAACGGGCGAGGCCGCGCCCAATATCCTGAGCCGGAACTTCGGTGCGTCAAAAGCCAACGAAAAATGGGTAACAGATGTGACAGAGTTCCCGGTACAGGGAAAAAAGCTTTACCTGTCGTCAGTTCTCGATCTGTTTAACCGGGAGGTTATCGCCTACAGCCTGTCGGAAAGGCCGGTGATGGAGATGGTGAATACGATGCTGGACGGTGCGTTCCCGAAGCTCAGACCGGGAGATGCTCCGCTGCTGCACTCGGATCAGGGCTGGCATTACAGGATGAGGAGCTATCAGGAACGTTTAAAGGCGCATGGGATGACGCAGAGTATGTCGCGTAAAGGAAACTGCCTGGATAATGCAGTGATGGAAAACTTCTTCGGGACCCTGAAATCGGAGTGTTTTTATCTGAGGGAGTTCAGGAGTGTCAGTGCGCTAAGAAAAGCCGTAGAGGACTATATCCATTACTACAACAACGAGCGGATAAGCCTGAAATTAAAAGGCCTGAGTCCGGTAGAGTACCGAACCCAGGCTCTGAGAGCCGCTTAATATGAACCATCCAACTTTATGGGGTCAGTCCACTGCGCTTGCCGGGCCTACGGGGGGGTGTGAGCCCGCAGGAAGGAACGTAGGCCGGATAAGGCATTTATGCCGCCATCCGGCACTATCGCAGGTATGGAGCCTGACCGCCCGGCGGCGCTGCGCTTGCCGGTCCTGGGGTGGGGTCCCGCAGGAAGGAACGCAGGCCGGATAAGGCATGTATGCCGCCATCCGGCATAAATGGAGCGCACCAGTTGTAGCCCGGCTAAGCGTAGCGCCAGCCGGGAACGCTCCTTCGACAACGCTATCGCATCAGAACCACGCCTCAAACATCCCGCCGACGTTCAGCGAATCCAGCTGCTGGTCCTGGGTGCCGTTTACCTTCGCGGTGTGCTCGTTATCCACCTGGCCGCCGGTCACGTAGAAGCGCAGCATCGGGCGGAACTCCGGCCCATGCCGATGGCGATGTTCTGCGACAGCGTCAGCTTCCAGCCGTGGTTATCCCCGCCCTGGTCGTAATCCACGCGCTGGTAGCCCGCTTCCAGCCAGGTGGAGTGCACATCGTTCCAGAAGTACATCGGCCGGACGATGGCGCCGTAGTTTTTACGGTTGTCGGTATTATCCTTGCCGTTGTCGTAGTCATGGAAGGCCAGCAGATACTCGATCTGCGCCTGCTGGGTGAACTTATGGCTGCCCTCGAAGCTGGCGTAGACCGTGGTCAGGTCGTCGGTTTTGTTATAGACGCTGTTATCCGAGTTATCGGAGTAGCGCAGGATCACCTTGTTCACCCCGCTGTCGTTGGTGTGGCTCAGCACCAGCCCGCCCTGCCACGCTTCGAGACGCGCGTCGCTGTCCACCGCCTTTGAGTCAAAGCCGTAGTTGGCGTACACCTCGACGTCGATCGGCCCGGCCTTGATGTTGTGGGTTTTAGTGGTCAGCGCGTAGTGGCCGTTGTCGCCGGTGTCGGAGCTGCCGGTACAGGTGATGCGCGACGGG
This sequence comes from Klebsiella sp. KPN54798, assembly GCF_021184225.1. Lineage (NCBI taxonomy): Bacteria > Pseudomonadati > Pseudomonadota > Gammaproteobacteria > Enterobacterales > Enterobacteriaceae > Klebsiella > Klebsiella sp. KPN54798. Next base: position 4,724,070 of record NZ_CP089234.1, read on the forward strand.
TTGGTCTCATCGGCCATCACTTCCGGGCTACAGGATTTCACCTGCGAGACCGCCGCCACGTCGAACTGCACGCCGCCGATATCAAAGTTCTTCACCCCGGCGCCCTGGCCGTCGTGGTTCATCCAGAAGTAGTCGTTGATCCCCTGTTGCGGACGCTGGTGGAAGTCGCGGCCGGCCCAGATATAGGCGTTGGGGTTGGATTCCAGCACGTTGGTGACCCCGACGTAGGCCTTCTTCAGGTTAACTTCGTCGCTCCAGTGGTCGAACATCACGTTGAGATCCCAGATAGCCCCCTGCGCGCTTTTGAAGGCCTTGCTGATCTGGAATTCGCCGCCGTTGCTTTCGTTGCCCAGACGGCCGATCGCCGAGGCGCCGTTATAGGAGCCGTCGACGCCGACATATTTCTGGTCGCCGGTCTGGAAGTGGGCGCCATAGCGGGCATAGCCGCTGAACTTGAGGCCGAACGGAATGGCCATATCCGGCGAGGCGGCGGTGGTTTCCGGGTTAGTAATCACGTCGACCTTTTTGTTGGCCGCGGCGTCGATTTTTGCCTGGCGGTCGGCCAGCGCTTTATCAACGGCTTTGGCGACGATGGCGTCGATCTGTTCCTGAGTAAATTCTTGCGCCATTACAGAGGTAAGCGGAAAAAACGCGGCGATAACCGCCATGGTTAATGGAAGCTTTTTTATCATTGTCATGAGTTTCTCAATATAGGTTAATTTTATTCAGACAATAACCAGCCTATTCTGAGCTGACAGAATATGTCGCTATCATCAGAACAAGTTATTTTTTATTTTGTACGGTCACAGAGGCGTTACACAATTATCGTTACCCTTCCTCCTTCGCTGATATTAAACAAATGGTCTTTCGCGACTAACAAAAAAAACACAGCACGAACCAATAAACGCTATTTCCCAGCAGCGGATAGACGGCGGAATACATGCCCCGCGGGGCATGTCAGCAAAAATTAACCAAAGATATAGGTATTGACGAGATTTTCGAGTAATTCCTGACGCCCGCTCTGAGGCTGCGGATTCAGATTATGCTGCTCAGCGTATCGGGCAATATTATCCAGCGACATCTGCCCGCTCATAATTTTCTGCCCCAGCTCGCCCTGCCAGCCGGCATAGCGTTTTGCCAGACCCTGATCGAGCTTGCCATCCTCAATCATGCGCGCGGCCAGCTTGAGGGACAGCGCCATCACGTCCATGGCGCCAATATGGCCATAGAACATGTCGTATTTGTCGGTGCTCTGCCGACGAACTTTGGCGTCAAAGTTCAGGCCACCGGTGGTGAATCCCCCGGCTTTGAGGATCTCGTACATCACCAGGGTATTTTCTTCAATACTGTTCGGGAACTGATCGGTATCCCAGCCGAGCTGCGCATCGCCGCGGTTGGCATCAACGGAGCCGAAAATGCCCAGCGCGATGGCGCTGGCGATTTCATGGTGGAAAGAGTGCCCCGCCAGAGTGGCGTGGTTGGCTTCAATGTTCACCTTGATCTCATTTTCCAGACCAAACTGCTTCAGGAAACCATACACCGTCGCGACATCGTAATCGTACTGATGCTTAGTGGGCTCCTGCGGTTTCGGCTCGATAAGCAGCGTGCCGCCAAAGCCAATCTTATGCTTGTGCTCCACCACCATCTGCAGGAAGCGGCCAATCTGCTCGCGCTCCTGGCGCAGATCGGTATTCAGCAGGGACTCGTAACCTTCGCGGCCGCCCCACAGCACATAGTTTTCGCCGCCGAGCTGGTGGGTAGCGTTCATGGCGGTCACCACCTGCGTGGCCGCCCAGGCAAACACCTCCGGGTCGGGGTTGGTCGCCGCCCCGGCGCCATAGCGCGGGTGGGTAAAGCAGTTGGCGGTGCCCCACAGCAGTTTCACGCCGGTTTGCTGCTGTTTCTCCGCCAGTACCTCGGTCATCACGGCGAAATTATGCAAATACTCTTTCAGCGACGCGCCTTCTGGCGAGACGTCGACATCGTGGAAGCAGTAATACGGCACGTTGAGCTTGTAGAAAAATTCAAACGCCACGTCCGCTTTGCGTTTGGCCATTTCCAGCGCATCGCCCGCGGCCTGCCAGGGACGCTCAAACGAGCCGGCGCCAAACATATCCGCGCCATTCCAGCAGAAATTATGCCAGTAACAGGCGGCAAAACGCAGATGATCGGCCATGCGTTTTCCCAGCACGATTTCATCCGGATTATAGTGGCGAAACGCCAGCGGATTATCGGTTATGGGTCCGGCAAAGCGAACGCGATCAACCTGGTCGAAATAGGTTTGCATGATGAACTCCGAAATTGAGAAACAGGAAAATTAACAACTGTGACACATCGTGTATTCTCATCGTCGGTTGCTCAATTACGTTATTTCACTCGGCGATTGAGAAAATGCTCAAATGTGAGCCATCTCGCAAATAAAACTATTTTAAATATCTCGCTTCGCGCGCGTATAGAGTACACTTCCTGGGGAATTCAGGTATCCATACCAAATTAAAATGCCGATTTTGTCACAATGCCCGCCTGCCAAAAAATTAGCGGCGGATAACGGTTCAACGCAGGCGATACAGGCCTTTGCTTCGAGGATCACAGAAGTAAAAAAACATAATTACGTAATTTAAAAACGTAATAGATTCTTCCAGGTCAACTGTGTCAGAAAGTGTTTCACCTACACAAAACAAACCGGAGTCTGCTTAGAATGAGTAAAAACATAATGCACAGTCGGCATGATGAATATCATAAATTAACCCGTGGAGAACGAATTGGTTATGGCATGGGCGACTTTGCGCAAAACCTGGTTTTCGGCACAATTGGGGGTTTTCTGGCTTTGCATATGCTGACGGTAAATACCATCAGCACGGCAACGGCAGGCTTTATTTTTCTTTTTGTTCGCATCATTAATGTGTTTTGGGATCCGATGGTCGGAACCTACGTGGATAAACGAACCTCGAAAGCAGGGAAATATCGCCCCTGGCTGTTACGAGCCGGCGTGCCGCTGGTGATCCTGTCGGCATTACTGTTCGCGCCAATCCCTGGGGTGAAAGGTTCGGTGGCTTTCGCCTTTATTATTTATCTGGCGCTGGACCTGGTTTATTCCTTAGTCAATATTCCCTATGGCTCGCTGAATGCGTCGCTGACCCGCGACCCGGAATCGATCGATAAGCTGACCAGTACCCGCATGATGCTGGCCAACAGCGCCAACCTGCTGGTCTATACCCTGTTCCCGATGTTTGTGCAGATGGCGGCGCCGAAAGATCGCAGCCTGAAAGACACCGGCTTTTTTGGCCTTGAGCTGAATCTCGGCAACTATACCGATCCGTCAGCGAACTACGCCTGGTTCGGCGTGTACGCCATCTATATGATCATCGGCGCGGTGGCCCTGTTTATCTGCTACAAATGCACCAAAGAACGCGTTGTCGCGACCGCCGAGCAGACCGCCAACGTCAAAACTACCGACCTTTTCCACGAGCTCAGACATAACCGTCCGCTGGTTATTCTCGGCATGTTCTTTATGCTGGCCTTTACCTTCATGTTCTTCATGAACACCGTTAACGGCTTCTTCAACCAGTTCGTCGTCGGCCATTCCGAATGGATGGGCGCCGTGGGTCTCGTCGCGTCTATTCCCGGCATCGCCTTCCCGGTGTTCTGGCCGAAACTGAAAAAAATCTTTGGTAAAAAAGGCTTCTTCCATCTGTTCCTCGCCATGTTCATCGTCGGCGAACTGCTGACCTACGTCTGGTCCCGCGAAGGGATGCACGACGCCCTGTGGCTGGCCTACATCGCCACCTTTATTAAACAGTGGGGCTTAACCTCCGCCACCGGCTTTATGTGGGCGCTGGTACCGGAAGTTATCGCGTACGGCGAATTAAAATCGGGCAAACGCAATGCCGCCATTATCAATGCCATTATGGGACTCTTCTTCAAGATCGGCTTCACCATCGGCGGCGCGATCCCGCTGTGGCTGCTGGCGGTGTATGGATTTAATGAAAGCGGCGCCGTGCAGAGCGCCAGCGCCATCGATGGGATCATTATGACCGCGGTGTGGATCCCAATCGCGCTGGCCGCTATTTCGATGGTGATCATGCAGGTTTATCCGATCTCCGATAAACATGTTACCGACATCAACCGTCAGCTGGATGAGATCCGCGTGTAGTTAAAAAAATTATAAATCAGACCGATCCTTAACTTTCCATTTTAAAAGGTGTAATGAAATGTCACTTATTCAAAACCCGATATTACGCGGCTTTAATGCCGACCCCAGTATTATTCGCGTCGAGGATACGTACTATATTGCCAACTCGACGTTTGAGTGGTTCCCGGGCGTGCGTTTACATGAGTCCAAAGACCTGAAAAACTGGAACCTGCTGCCTTCGCCGCTCTCCACCACCACCCTGCTGGATATGAAGGGCAACCCCTCCTCCGGCGGCATTTGGGCGCCGGCGCTCTCCTGGGCCGACGGGCAATTCTGGTTGGTGTATACCGATGTGAAGGTCACCGAAGGCGCCTTTAAAGACATGACCAACTACCTGACCACGGCGAAGGATATTCGGGGCCCGTGGAGCGACCCGATCAAGCTGAACGGCGTCGGGTTTGACGCCTCGCTGTTCCATGACGACGATGGCCGGAAATATATCGTCCAGCAAACCTGGGATCACCGGGAGTATCATCACCCCTTCGATGGCATTACCTTAACGGAGCTGGATACCAAAACGCTGAAGTTAATGCCGGAAACCGCGCGCACCATCTACCGCGGCACCGCCGTGGCGCTGGTCGAGGGGCCGCACCTCTATAAACTGAACGGCTACTACTATCTGTTTGCCGCCCAGGGCGGCACCGTGTTTACCCACCAGGAGGTGGTGGCGCGGTCGAAAACCCTCGAGGCCGACAGCTTCGAAACCGAGCCGGGCGACGTGTTCTTAACCAACGTCGATACCCCGGACAGCTACATCCAGAAACAGGGCCATGGCGCGCTGGTCTCCACCCCGGAAGGCGAATGGTATTACGCCTCGCTCTGCGCCCGGCCGTGGAATCGCCCGGGGGAATCCATCTACGACCCGCGCGGCTGGTCAACCCTCGGCCGGGAAACCGCGATCCAGAAAGTGTACTGGGACGACAAGGGCTGGCCGCGTATTGAAGGCGGTCACGGCGGGAAAACCTTCGTCGAAGGGCCGAAAGACGCCATCTTCACCGAAAGCGCCAGCGATAATAGCCAGCAGGATGACTTTACCTCGCCAGCGCTCGACCCGAACTGGAATACCCTGCGAGTGCCGTTTACGGCCAAAATGGGCACCACCGGCGACGGCAAATTAACCTTAATCGGCCAGGGTTCGTTAGCCAATACGCATGACCTGTCGCTGATTGCCCGCCGCTGGCAGGCCTTCTATTTTGACGCCGCGGTGAAGGTGAAATTCGAGCCCTTCAGCTATCAGCAGATGGCCGGGTTAACGAATTACTATAACGACCGCCACTGGAGCTTTGTCTTCCTGACCTGGAATGAAATTAACGGCAAGGTCATCGAAGTCGGCGAAAATAACCGCGGTAAATACACGTCGTACCTGAAAGATAACGCCATCAAGGTGCCGGACGGCGTGGAATACGTCTGGTTCCGGACCAAGGTCCGCAAGCAGACCTACAGCTATGAATACAGCTTCGATGGCGTGTCGTTCACCGAGATCCCGGTCCTGCTGGATGCCGCGGTACTGTCCGATGACTATGTGTTGCAGAGCTACGGCGGGTTCTTTACCGGGGCGTTCGTCGGCCTGGCGGCGGTAGACTACGCCGGGTACGGCACCCAGGCTGAGTTTTATCAGTTCGAGTATCAGGAGCTGGGCGATAGGTTAGCGGCCGATGGCAGTTACAGCTGGGAGGCTGGCGAGACGCGGGATAAGTAAGAGAGAGCGGGCCCACGCTACCGGTGAGGTAGCGTGGGTTTTGTGGTGTGTTTGATGTAATTAAAGCGAGCGCTGTCGGATGTCAGTCTGCGGGGCGCAGCCGGGCCTTCAGCTCTTCTGGGGTAAACGGCGGATCTCGCCGGTGCAGCATTGCATGGCAGTTGGGACAAACCGGGATCAGATCGGTTTCAGGGTTCAGACGGTAGTCCTGCTTTATTCCGGACAGCGGAATGAGATGGTGGATATGGATAAAACCCTGGCCGATTTCGCCATAGCGGCTGGCCATATCCAGACCGCATACCTGACACCGGCAGCCGTGCAGGCGAAGCGCCGCCTGACGAGCCTGACGGTCGCGCTCATAGCGATTGACCACCACCTGCATCGCCGCCCCTTCCACGAACTCCATAGTCGTCTGTCCCTCATCGGGGAAAAGCGCAGCCTCGTCATCGCCAGCGCCCTGCGACGCGATCGTAAATCCTTGCTCCAGTAACAGGCGCACGCATTTGGATTTAATCCCCCCGCTGAAATCCGCCGGGGTAAATTCCGTTCCCGTGGCAAGCGTTGCCGCTAACCCGACGATGGCTTTTGAAGGATACCGACGCCCTCAAACTCGATCTCATACAGACGCGCGTTTTTAAACTGATGCGCAACGCCTGCATCGTAAGCGCGAATGGCGGCGATGATGCATTCCCTGGATAAATGGTCCGGTAGTTTTTTCATAAGACATAGCTATCTGATGGCGCGAAGCTTGAGTATAAATAGAAAGCTATGGGCTTTTCGAAAAAATAAATAGCAGTGATAGTTAAATAGCGATCCACGTAGAATCGCCGCATCTGGTGGGTTGATCGGCAAGGATTTTGCGAGCATTATCGCATTTATTATTGAACGCAAGATCATTCGGCTGTTTTGCGCAGGGGATTAGTTACCAGGACATTAGCCGAGAGTTCGAAGATTTATATGCATTCAGCATGTCAACCGCCACCATCAGTGTAGTACGATAAAGTTATCCCTGAACTAAAACAGTGGCAACAGCACCCGCTGGAAAAGGTTTACCCCTTCGTCTGGCTGAACGTATTCACTATAAAGTCCGTGAGAATGGCCGTTATCAGAGCAAAACGGTTTATACCGTTATGGCGCTGAATCTGGCAGGCAAGAAAGAAACTCTGGGCCGGTATCTATCAGAAAGTAAAGGCGCTAACTTCTGGCTGTCTATATTAAGCGACCTGCAAAACTGGGGCATTGAAGACATCCTGATCGCCTGCGTGGGCGGGCTGACCGGCTTCCCGGAGGCGATAAACAACATTTATCCGCAGACAGAGGTTCAGTTGTGCGTCATTCACCAAATCAGTAACTCGATTAAATACGTGGCCTCAAATGACCATAAAGCTTTTATGGCTGATCTGAAACCGGTATATCGCGCGGGGTCGAAAGAAGCCGCAGAAACGGTGCTGGATGAGCTGGAAGCGAAATGGGATCAGCAGTATCCAGTGTTGCTCAAGTCGTGACGACGCAAGTGGGAAAATCTGTCAGCATACAATAGAATTTAAGAAACACGGAGTCAGTAAAATACTGTACGTGAAAAGTGATGCGGAAAGTTAAAACCTCGGTGCAACGACTAAACTCATTGATAAGTTTTTTACTGCGATAATCGATAGTTTTGCAGACTATAGGCGTGCGAATGAATAGTCACCTAAAGGCTGGCAGGCAATAATTAACAATGCTGTAACAGTTATATGGCTTTCAGGCAGCGTATTATTATACGCTGCCTTTTTCAACTTGCCGTAATAAAGCATGTTTTTGGATAACGATTAAAAAGTGAATAATTGTAAACAGCTTCATTTTTGTAATATGAGTTAGGATAGAAGTTGACTTCTTTGCCAAGCAGAGATGCTAAAATTGCCACATGCAGCCTGTCGGTATTGACAACTTTATACTCTTCAAGAAAGTTTATCATGCAACGGGTAGAATTACGCGCCAGAAATTCATTATCCCAATAATCGCCATTCCAGGTGAGCGAAATATCATGATTGTTTTCTTTGTAGTCTCCAGTTAGAGATTCGGAGTCCGTTCTGAAGCAGTTGGCCTGTTTTTTATAGACGGGTTTAAGTGACAGGTATTTATTAAGATCGAGATAAAATGCCATATCATCAGTAATGAATACGTTCTTGTTTGGTTCGTAGTTGAGAGATTTAATATAATCGAAGGTGATATTTTCGCGACAAAAAACAACAAACTTATCAATATTGTTGATGAATAAATCGCTATACCCTCTGATTGTCGACGGCATTATTATTACTTTATGAAACTTCCCAATATTATTCTGGATAAAGTCATGACCTTCAGAATACAATCCTTCTATCAGGTTTCCTCCGCCTCCAAAAATTAAAATATCAGTTTCAGAACTGTAGCGCTCGCCATCTCTGTAAGGGATATAGGTAAGAGCATTTCGTTCAAAAAAGTCATACGTCGCAGATGCAATTACACCATCACCAGCATTACCAGGGTTTGCCTTATAGACAAATCGATGAGATAGATGATAAGATTTTAGAAGCAAATCAAATTTTAACTTCATATTGGTCATTTTTTATCCTGTTTAACAGAAGCTACCGACTGCTATCTTACACTACTTCAATTCACTAATATCATAGAAAAGTCTAGGTTACAAAGGAAGGGTTACAATGAAGAAAATTCTTATAATGACGCCGGACATTGAGGGGCCTGTCCGTAACGGCGGTATTGGTACTGCTTTCACTGCCCTTGCCACTACTTTGGCAAAAAAGGGGTATGATGTTGATGTATTGTATACATGTGGCGACTATTCTGAATCATCTGTATCGAAATTTAGCGACTGGTCACGTATTTATAGTACCTTTGGTATCAATCTGCTAAGAACCGGACTGATAAAAGAGATTAATATTGATGCACCGTATTTTAGAAGGAAAAGTTATTCAATTTATCTCTGGTTGAAAGAAAATAACATCTATGACACTGTTATTTCTTGTGAGTGGCAGGCAGATCTTTATTACACTTTATTAAGCAAAAAGAATGGAACGGATTTTGAAAATACAAAGTTCATTGTAAATACTCACAGTTCAACGTTATGGGCTGATGAAGGTAATTACCAGCTTCCATATGATCAGAACCATCTTGAACTCTATTATATGGAGAAAATGGTGGTTGAAATGGCGGATGAAGTTGTTAGTCCGTCTCAGTATTTAATTGATTGGATGTTGAGTAAGCACTGGAATGTTCCTGAAGAACGTCATGTAATTTTAAATTGCGAGCCATTTCAAGGGTTTGTGACGAGAGATGATGGGCTTTGTTGAATAAATCGAACTTTTGCTGAGTTGAAGGATCAGATCACGCATCCTCCCGACAACTCAGACCATTCCGTGGCAAAGCAAAAGTTCAGAATCACCAACTGGTCCACTTACAACAAAGCTCTCATCAACCGTGGCTCCCTCACTTTCTGGCTGGATGATGAGGCGATTCAGGCCTGGTATGAGTCGGCAACGCCTTCATCACGAGGAAGGCCCCAGCGCTATTCTGATCTCGCCATCACCACCGTTCTGGTGATTAAACGCGTATTCCGGCTGACCCTGCGGGCTGCGCAGGGTTTTATTGATTCCATTTTTGCCCTGATGAACGTTCCGTTGCGCTGCCCGGATTACACCAGTGTCAGTAAGCGGGCAAAGTCGGTTAATGTCAGTTTCAAAACGTCCACCCGGGGTGAAATCGCACACCTGGTGATTGATTCCACCGGGCTGAAGGTCTTTGGTGAAGGCGAATGGAAAGTCAGAAAGCACGGCAAAGAGCGCCGTCGTATCTGGCGAAAGTTGCATCTTGCTGTTGACAGCAACACACATGAAGTTGTCTGTGCAGACCTGTCGCTGAATAACGTCACGGACTCAGAAGCCTTCCCGGCCTTATCCGGCAGACTCACAGAAAAATCAGGGCAGCCGCGGCAGACGGGGCTTACGATACACGGCTTTGTCACGATGAAATGCGCCGCAAAAAAATCAGCGCGCTTATTCCTCCCCGAAAAGGAGCAGGTTACTGGCCCGGTGAGTACGCAGACCGCAACCGTGCCGTTGCTAATCAGCGGCTGAGCGGAAGCAATGCACGGTGGAAATGGACAACGGAATATAACCGTCGCTCGATAGCGGAAACGGCAATGTACAGAATGAAGCAGTTGTTGGGAGATTCACTGACGCTGCGTGACTACGATGGTCAGGTAGCGGAAGCTATGGCCATGGTGCGTGCGTTGAACAGGATGACAAAGGCTGGGATGCCAGAAAGCGTGCGTATTGCCTGAAAATCCAGCCAGCTACAGGGTCGTTCGCACGAAATCTTATTTATTCAACAAAGCCGAGATGATGTTACAGTTAAAATAAATGAAAAGCCAGCTTCTGGCGTTGAGCTTGTATTTTTCGGCCGCCTTGAAACCCGTAAAGGACTTGACATATTCCTGCGTGCATTAAGAAAACTATCTGATGAAGATAAAGAGAGCATTTCTGGAGTAACCTTCCTCGGAAAAAATGTCACTATGGGGAAAACTGATTCATTTACTTATATTATGAATCAGACTAAAAATTTGGGACTCGCAGTTAATGTCATCAGCGACTATGATCGTACCAACGCTAATGAATATATAAAAAGAAAAAATGTATTAGTCATCATTCCATCACTTGTAGAAAACTCACCCTATACTGTTTATGAATGCTTGATTAATAACGTTAATTTCCTCGCTTCAAACGTTGGTGGAATTCCAGAGCTTATTCCGCAGGAGCATCATGCGGAAGTTCTATTTATTCCTACACCTGTCGATTTATACGGGAAAATCCACTATCGCTTAAAAAATATAAATATAAAACCAGGGCTTGCTGAATCACAAGACAATATTAAAGAAGCTTGGTTTGTCGCAGTTGAACGAAAAAACAACCGCGCATTCAAGAAAATCGATGAAGCTAACAGCCCGTTAGTTAGCGTGTGTATAACTCACTTCGAACGTCACCATTTGCTTCAGCAAGCACTCGCATCAATAAAATCTCAGACGTACCAAAATATTGAGGTCATCTTGGTTGATGATGGAAGTACGACAGAAGATTCTCATCGTTATTTGAATCTCATCGAGAATGATTTTAACTCTCGAGGCTGGAAAATTGTCCGTAGTTCTAATAACTATCTGGGTGCTGCAAGGAATTTGGCTGCGCGACACGCCTCTGGCGAATATCTGATGTTTATGGACGATGATAATGTTGCTAAGCCTTTTGAGGTAGAAACGTTTGTTACTGCAGCATTAAACTCTGGGGCCGATGTGTTAACCACACCAAGCGATCTTATTTTTGGTGAGGAGTTCCCTTCTCCGTTCCGTAAAATGACGCACTGCTGGCTTCCGTTAGGGCCTGATTTAAATATCGCCAGCTTTAGTAACTGCTTTGGCGATGCTAATGCGCTGATCAGAAAAGAGGTTTTCGAAAAAGTTGGCGGATTTACTGAAGATTACGGTTTAGGTCATGAAGACTGGGAGTTTTTTGCCAAAATATCATTACAGGGATATAAATTGCAAATCGTCCCGGAACCTCTATTTTGGTATAGAGTTGCAAACTCCTGCATGTTGTTAAGTGGAAATAAGAGTAAAAATAACTACCGCAGTTTCCGTCCTTTTATGGATGAGAATGTTAAATATAACTATGCAATGGGGTTGATACCTTCCTACCTCGAGAAGATTCAAGAACTTGAGAGTGAAGTGAATCGCTTGCGGAGCATCAATGGTGGTCATTCTGTCAGTAACGAGTTACAACTTTTAAATAATAAGGTTGATGGTCTTATTTCTCAGCAAAGAGATGGCTGGGCCCATGACCGTTTTAATGCTCTGTATGAAGCAATTCATGTCCAAGGCGCAAAACGAGGCACCAGCCTGGTTCGCCGGGTTGCCCGGAAAGTGAAATCAATGTTAAAATAAAGTAATATTCGGGGCCCGAAAGGGCTCCGCAAAAATAATATTAACTTTCAGCTAATTTTAAATTTGTCTGTAAATAACCCTGTTTTAGTTGCATGCATTTTTGAGTTCCCGGCCAGATTTGACCCTGGCCCAAATTCAGTGCAGTGCTAAATCAGAGATCTTCGTCTTTCCGGAGACTTCGGATGAATTCAGCCGGAGTCATGTCATTTAATGATGAATGCGTTCTCTCATGATTATATTCCCTACGCCAGTTGTCGAGTTTGTCCTGCGCATCTTCCAGCGAGAGAAACCAGTGAATGTTCAGGCATTCATCCCGCAGACTGCCGTTAAATGATTCAATAAACGGGTTATCCGTTGGTTTTCCGGGGCGGGATAAGTCCATTGTGACACCGTGCTCATACGCCCATTTATCCAGACTTTTCAAAATAAACTCGCTGCCGTTATCTGTCTGAATACGTACCGGCAGACGCTTGCCCAGCACCCGCAACCTTTCCATCACACCGACCACATACTCACCTTTCAGCGACTTTCCGGCATGGATCGCCACACACTCCCGACTAAAATTATCCACTACAGTCAGCGCCCGGAAACGTGTTCCGTTAAACAGATTATCCGACACGAAATCCATACTCCAGCACTGATCGATACCGATCAGGACCGGACGTTGCTGACGATGACATGCATGCGGGGGCGCTTTTTGCGCAGGTTGAGGCCTTCCAGACAGTAAATCCGGTGTGTTTTCTTGTGGTTAACAGGCCAGCCTTCCCGCCGCAGCTGAATATGAATACGCGGGCAACCGTAGCGGATCCGAGTTTCCGCTATTTACCGGATACGCAGGGTTATCGCCCGATCATCCCGCCGGCTCTGCCAGTGGTAAACGGTTCTGCTCTGCATCAGCAGTCCGCATCCCCGTCGGACACTGATACGGTAAGCCCCCCGCAGAAAATGCACCGCCTGACGTTTCTGAGCCGGCCTCAGAACTTTTGTTTCAGTACCTCCTGCAGCATCTCCTTGTCCAGACTCAGGTCAGCCACCAGTTTCTTCAGCCGCAGATTTTCATCCTCCAGTTGCCGCAGACGCCGCAGTTCGGTCACGCCCAGACCGGCGAATTTCTTCTTCCAGTTATAAAAAGTGGCTTCAGAAATGCCCATCTTTCGGCAGACTTCCCCGTCGCGGGTGCCGGTTTCGGCCTGTTTCAGAGCAAACGCAATCTGTTCTTCGGTATAGCGGGTCTTTTTCATGGCGATGTGCCTCTCTGTGAGATGGAAGAAAGACCGGAGACTTCAGTTTAGCCCGGCACTGTTTTCAGGGAGGAGATCAACACCCCCACCGTAGTTCGCGGAAGGATGTAATGAAACGATTGGCGTTAGCCCTGCTTTTATTTATTTTCAAAGAATTGGTTGTAGCTTCCGTTCTCACGCCGGAAGCCGACCATTATGACAGCTATCTGTTAGTCGGCACTTAGCCCGCAACAGCCATTGCTGGAACAACTTACGACCTTCTGTTCCGGCCAGTGTTCTCCAGACTGCAGGCCAAGCGGTGCCATATTCTAAGCAACCACCAAAGGTGAAAGAACATACTCGCTAGATAAGTTCCAGCGTCACCAGCTTTACCAGCAACACCGGCTAACAGGTAACCACAAGTAATTTACCGGTCCGCGATACCGTCGCCCTGATCCAGCTTCACAAAAGACAGGCTCTTGCTCTGTTGGAATGCAGGCAATTGTGGAAATCTCGTCTGCAACTGACCGTGCGGATAAACACTATCCATAGCTGGCGACCTGCTCCCATTGATTAACATACTTTGATTTTATTACATTTGCTCATTTACTCGCCAACACCAAAAACTTACACTTCCCACATGGAATTAAAAGCAAAAATAAGGATAAGGACGAATGGCTATTGGTCATTTTTTATTTAGGGGCGATAAGACCGCTTGCGGTGGCAGGATTCTTGAAGGATGCCCCAACCATCAATTTTTCGATAAAGATATGGCATGTGAAGGCCATAAAGTAACCTGCGGCAAACATCCAGGGCATTATCGTATCTGCGGTGGCCTTGATAGTGACGAAATACATGGTAAAAGAGTAGCCGGAACACTGCACAGCCGTAGTTCCTGTCCCTGCAAATCACGTTTTATTCCTTCCATCGATGACACTTATGAATTTTCTACAGGGGCAGCGAAAGCCGACACAGCCCAATCTCAAGTCGTCGAATTTCCCGTTCTCCCCCGCCCGATTTATGATCCCCAAGCTGATAATGTGACTGACACCTGCAAGTCAGAAGATAACCCGCTGCTGAACGGCGTTTATATATGGACTGAAACGACAAGTGCAGGTCATGTTTTCGTTTCAGTGCATGAGAATAACAATATCTTCCTCTACACCTATGGACGCTATGGACGCACTGATAAAAGTACCTTCACTGGGGATGGGATTTTAGACTTTTTCCAGGATGAAGATGCGCGTAAGTATTACCGATACGAACTTTATGAAATGGGAGCTCGCGCTTTCCGCATTGATGATGCAGATCCTAAAATAATCCGTAAATTCTTCGAAAACCTTTGGAATGGCGGTGTAACACCAATTCAAACGCCAAATATGCAAGATGGTACAAAGCGAAGAGGCCGAACCATTGATAAGTATGATGTCACTGGTAGCAACTGTACCACTCACTCAGTCGAGGGGCTCAAGTTTGCTGGCTCAAAGGTATTCGAACACGGTTACACATCCACGACAACACAGCTACCAATCGACATAGAAGAAGATTTTACTATTCCGGTTTCACTGCAAAGATATCTTGAATCAAAGAGTGCAGACTTCTCATCAATCCTCGTTGTCGAAATGACTAATACATTCAAACAGCAGTACCCTAACACCGAAAACAAAAGCCCTCAATCAATGGGAGGGAGTGCAAAAATTCAACAATCTGCTGCCGATTCCGCTGCTGTTGCTGGCTCAACATCCTCCTACTCAGGCGGTACAGTAGGCGGTTCATTGGGAAGCACTTACGATGATGAATAAGAAGTTCTGGATCAGATGGGTGAGTATCGCGCTGATCTGTGCAGCGTATTACGCTATCGTGCTTTATTTCGATCTGGTCTTCGCTCTTAACTTTACAGAGACAATGAGTCAAGGCGGAGAATTTACCCCTTCTCAATGTACCTGGTTTGTTAAGGAGCTAGCGCAAAATCACTCTGATTCGGCTTTAGCCTCCATCATTGGTTTCGCTGTCTGCGTCCCTCTGATCCTGCTCATCTTCAAGAAAGTGAAATGACCGTCAAAGGCTGGAGAGATCCAGCCTTTTCCCTCCTCCCTCATTTTAGACAATATGTAGTGGCACACTGAATTTGTCCACCCTGGACTGCCCCCACCACTCCGGTAGACGATTCTGCCCTAAAGTTTGAGTATAGGAGGAGCGTATGGCACACCACGATTTACACTTGAATTTAAAGAAGAAGCCGTCCGTCAGATAATGGAACGCGGTGATTCTGTTGCCGAAGTATCTAATCGTCGGGGCGTTCCCGCACACAGCCTCTACAAGTGGCTACGGGCGTGGGGTCAGTCCATATTTAGAGCCATTAGGGTGAACGAAAAGATGCATACCGTTGCCATCGGTCAGCTTATATTGTTTGTCCGCTGGCATAGCTGTTCCGACTTCGATATCTTTTAACGCCATGCTTATCCCCTCCCTGCTGGTAACAGCGTTAACGAACTTGGAATACCATCATTTATACCAATATCTGTTGTAGATGTGCATTGAAGTGGGTTGACCTTGAGAGAGCCAGAATCGCGGGCGCGGGAATGACAAGTAAGCACTAGATTTCAGGCACAAAAAAAGCTGCCCTTAAGCGACTTGATTGTATCTTTTGGTGCGAAGGCCGGACTCGCCTTTTCGTTTAATTCATTGAAAATTAATGGGTTGTTAGATTCTACTTTGGGGATTTGCCCCCAGAATGGGACATAAAAATGAATACTGTGCGGAAGATCACAAAGTTGCATGATTATTTTCCAGGACTGAAACGCATTCCAGAGTAAGGCTTCTCCCGACATTGTGCCAGTCGAGATGATAAATCTCCCACATGTAGCTCCAGCTTGTGACCATACGGGTAAAGAAAGCCCTGTTAGCTACTGAAGCGTCAAACTATAAGCGGTAATAATTTAGGGCTCAATCTATGATGGCTAAGAAGGTTCACTCTCAGCCCTCCCATCTCTGGAAAGTCATCATTTGAAAACGACTATGTGAACCTCATTCTCTTAATAAGTTACCGAAGCCATTGAGGTAGCATTATCAAACCAAGCAGATAATTTTAGTTTTAATAAGGGAAAAAAGATGCTCATTAAGTTGCCTTGGAATACTTCCGCCAGAAATAAGCACCCCAGCTTCAATATTTTTTTCCATAGCATACCCAGTAAGGTTTGCACTAGTGATAAAGCACTCCCGAGCATCAGCAACAGCAACTTTTGCATGAACACATCCGCCATAATATTCATTATCTTTATTATTCCATACATAAAGTTTGGCTGAAGGGACCTGTATTCTCATCTTCTCAATGGTATCAAAATTTAAACTACCACCTTTCTCTTGTGATAATTCAAGTAAAATTGAGATCATAACTCCGCGTTCATTTGCAGCATTTAATGCTTTCACTATCGTTGAAACATCATAAGCGACGAAGCTGGTTATAAACAGAGTGCGCTCAGCGGTACTAATAACTTGAAGCAAAGCCTGTTCAGTACGACGTGCTGAAACAAATGGTGTTGTGGGGCCCGTCCACACTAACTCGGTAGATTGCTCTGAAGTGGCTTTTGAATAGACATGGCTGGCAGTAAGGAGCATTGCAGCCAACTCACTAGAACTGACAGACGTTTTTTGCCAGGCCATAGTGAGTTGTTTGACTATTGTTACAGCTATTGGAGTATTGACCACATTGTATAATGTGGCCATAGATTTATTATCATCAATATGGCTAATATTTTCAGCGATAGCTCTTATTTTTTCAGATGATATTAGAGAGCTCAGCGCTGTAATAGCGTCCAGAAGATCATCCATTTAATAAATCCTTGAAGAAAGCTGCTTCAGTATGCTCCAGTGTTGGTACAAGCAGGGCTCTATCTAAATAGCGATTCCCTTTCTCGCAAGAGGTTTCTGCAACTAAGCTACAGGCATGGCAAGCAGCTCCATGCAGCGAACGATCCTTCTCTGGATCATGCTCTGAACATAATGGGTCTGATGAGCAGATCCTTGAGCGATTTAATGCTTGTTCAAGTAAACGTCCAAGATTTTCTGGTTTGCCAAGATCAACCAGTCCCCCTAAAGTACCGTCTGAATCAGCGGCAGCGGTATAAATAAGGATACCCGCCTGAGGAGTACCATTGGTTGTATTTGCATAGATACGCTCACGAATACTCGCGGCATTATATCCACATTCCAGAGCCAATTCTCGAATCAGTAAATGGGAAAGTGTATGCAACATAGCATAGCGAATGCCGGGATAACCTTCTTCTGGATCCAAGTGACGAGCATTTCTCCAACCTGTATGCCCACCGCGAAGCATTTTGTCCGATTGTTTTACAGCGTCCAGAGATTCCCATGCCACAAGCGCTTGTTCATTGAACTGCAGGAATATCCCTTCACCATGGACCTGATTGGCGGGTACCCAATCAGGTTTGCTCCGTGACAGGCTGGCCATTTGCGGTCTTTCGTTGAGATCTTCAGATTCTTCAGGAGCCTCGACCCGGGTAAAACCAAGTAAAGCATTAACCTCACGTAATCGTTCTAAGAGTAAAACTCGCTCAATATATGGCGCAAACCGCGTAGGAGTACGGGTTTTTTTACTCATAAAATGAGGATAATCAGTGGGGGGAGTAGGTTCTATTAGTACATTCCATTCAGGATCTTTAATATCAGCCTCACCGACAAAATCCTCGCCATCTTGTGAGCGATGAGTTTCAATTGCAGACCATATTTCCTCTGCAGCATGCTTTTCAATACCTTGAGCTTCACCACGTTTGTTGAGGATTTTTAGTATCCCTTTAAGTTCAGAAAGATCTTCTACATCAGAAAAATCATCCCAGTAATCAATGATTATCTGATGTAATGGAGTAACATTTGATAATGGGATCGCTAGTGCTGATAGCGTTACAGGAAACCAGCTATTCGTAGCCCCAAGCAGTACTGCACGAGGTTCTTCGTCACATTCAGCATCAAAGTAATCCAGATGAGGATGACGTCCTCTACATGCGGGAAGATTTTCTTTACCGGCCTTACCAAATGCATGCGCCATACTTCTTGATAATTCACAGGAATCGCATTTTACCCAAAGATTTTCTGTCTGCAATGAAGCGCCACTTTCAAAAAATCGCAGCGTTCCTTTGCATGGATTGTTACCACCATGAACAAAATAGTGCCACGGAAAATCATCAAGATGACCATCACGGCAAGCCAAGAGAAAACGGGCTGGAACTGCATCAGCATCCCTTGCAGGTTGATCGCCCTTAGAACCCCGGCAGTCTTTATGAACAAAGCGAGTTCGTTCAGGCCTAAATCGATTTTCTTTTATTTCGAAAAGCCCGGCATCGTAAGGTGAAAGTAACCCACATTTAACGCATCGCAACCATCTAGGGAAAGGACGTACAGGTACCCCTATATTTGCTTCAGCAGACCACATATCTGTGACTTCGCTTTTTTGAAATGGTGGCATTCGCAAGCTTTCAACCTGATCACCTAATACCTTTCTAACGGCAGCTAGTAACCGGGTTTCCTGAATTGGCTGACAACAGTTCTTTTCCCACCTGTCGATCCCAAGTGTTACAACTGACAAGTTGGGCAAATCAATTAGGGCTCCAGGACCATATGTCCAAAGCAATTGGCTCGGGCGAACTTCACCAACGGGTGTTTTCTCATTAATGTTCATAATCAGTCCTCATCCTTAGTTGCGGGACGAGGCTTCCAATCGTGATCGTCCGCTATATGGTTGGTGTTCATTATAAGTCTCACACCTGGTTCAACTTCTCGCATTGACATAGGCACTGTCCAGTTGTCCCAAGGCTTCAGGCCTGGAGAGTCTAATAAGCTGACAGTCTTATCTTTTTCAGGCCCGCGCTTTTCATATGCCAGAATCCGTCCGCCCATTGACGCTTTTTTTGCCCATTCGTCGGCACGTTCTTTCAGTTCATTCTCTGCCAATTTTTTGCGAGAATTATCTTCTGCAACATTGCCAGCGCGATTCGCCAGTGCTTTAATCGCATTACTGATCTCGGCTTGATTAGACATATTCAACTTACCAGCCCCATCGTTAGGACTGAATTCGTCGTTTTCCAGACGAACAAGACTTAATAACGCACCTGTTAAACCACGGTCCATCGCTCGAGGAGAAAAAGGAGTAACAGATTGGGCCTCTACATGCTTGTAGAAGGTGGCATGGTAATGTTCGAATGTTTCGTAATGAGAAAGGTCTCTTGGACGAGCCCAAGTTAGTACGGTACAAACTAAACCAGGAAATGAACGCCCTACACGACTGGTAGCCTGGATATATTCGGCCGTTCCTTTAGGCTGACCATTTACTGCCATAAGACCAAGTCGGTTAACATCGACGCCGACAGACAACATATTAGTAGCAAGGACGATATCTATAGCCCGAGTATCCCCCTCCTGCCATTTAGTCACATACTTACCAGTAGTAGTATCAAATTCAGATTTAAACTTAACCTCTAAATTATCAAGATATTTAGGGATATCCTGACTGGATACTCGGGAAGTTAATTCACGAACATTACTTATACTACGTTGTGCCAATGCCGGTCTTTCCACCATGCTCATTCGCACCCGGTAAGAACGTGTTTGTACGTCATCCTCTGCAAGTCGCTTCATCCCGCCTAATTCGCGTAGCGAGTTGAAATAGCCAACCATTGTCATATAAGGGTCAGCAGGCTCACCAAAGTGGTTGAATAATTCCTGTGCTGCGGTCAGGAATGCAGTGTAAACACGGATCAGCATTGCGGGCCTTGAACTGCCAGGCGAGCATACCCCAAGATAACGACGTCCATACTTTTCTTTTATAGGTCGTTGTACTGAGAAAAAGTTATCCTCAACGTCTATCCCATGTGGTGGAAATACTGCCACTTGGCGCATAAAAACATTATTTACCTGTTCCTTAGCTTTACGGACTGTTGCAGTTGAAGCAATGATCTTTGGTCTGACCGACTTCCCGTCAAGATTCCAACTACATAATTCATCAACAGCAGTCTCATACAATCCAACCATAGTGCCCAAAGGTCCACTAATTAAGTGGAATTCATCCTGAATGATAAGGTCCGGTGGTCGTATTGGATTGATAACCCTAACTTTAGTTGAAGGTTGTCCTTTGGCTGCGGGATGATTTCCTGTGCAGCTAGCCCCCTGCCAGAGCAAACCATGTCGTTCACATTCCAATCCTACACGGCCGAAAAGCGTTCTCACCTGGCCACGCCATGCCATCATGGCAAACTTATCTACAGTAGCAATCATCATTGTGGGAGGGCGATGATAGATCTCTTCATCCACTACTAATACAGGCAATCCTGGATGGGCTTGTTTACTTGATTTTCCTTTGGAAAAGTCACAACGCCCCTTTTTATCACCGCAAAAAACAAACGTCCTTCCCCCCAATTTATCCTTTTTAACTTCAACATCCTGTCCGGGGATAATTGATGAACCACACCATGGACAACTAGTTAATTGTGCAGGTGAGGCCGTTCCCGCATGGTTTTTTCCCGGATTACGGGCATCTTCAATAGCTCGATGACTCTCTTCAGTCGAACCAGGCGTTACTTTGTTGCCAACCCAAAGACCAATAGTAAATGGTTCTAATCCGAGAGACACGTCGCCATTATTGAGTGCTTCTCGCCGCAAAACTTCCATAGCACAAATTAAGGCTGTCGCACGCTGGAATTGTTGTAATGTTAGCAGGCGCAATGTATATCGCATTATTACCGCCAAACCGCGCGAACTATCATACCCCCCCAAATTACCCTGCATGCGGCGTATGGCCATTGTAAAAGCCGCAACGCCTAAATAAGCTTCAGTTTTACCACCACCCGTGGGGAACCATAAAAGATCAGCATATGCATTTACAGGCTGCACACGATCGGAATGGTTTGGGTCTGCCAACGAAGGTATAGAGAGCAACAAGAATGCCAACTGAAAAGGACGCCAGCTACGATTCTTTTCAATATCAAATGATTCGATAGTCGTATCTTCACCACGGCGTTTAGCCAACGCGTATAAACTTCGTACTCGCTGCGTTGCCATTGCTTTGTTGGCGAAACGAAATGCTGCCAGCGCTTTTTCATTAAGCTTAAGTGTATCAATACCCTTTTGCAGGCGAGAATGGATCTCCTTACAACGATCCATTGCGATCTGAGATTGGGTTTCAAAACCTGTAATTTTAATACCTACACTGGCACGTTGTTCACTAATCCAATCCAGATAGTCCTTGGTTAGTACATTCAATGCATCGATCAGTGGTTCCACCTCCAAAGTGGCCAGTTTCTGCATGTCAAGTAAACCACTTTTGACCATTTCTTGCATCGCCGGACGATCTGATGGATCAAGGCCGGGGTCTCTGTTCTCTGAACTTCATACTGTGGCATGACAGTTGTACGAATTTCAGTCGCAAGTTCAGTGTTATCTGCAGGTTCAGCATGTACTGCAACACCATGCCCGACTGCAAATTCAACATGGTTACGGTAAATCATTTCCAGCGCTTCGCGTTCAGGATCCATACCGTCACAATCCAAAACTGGCTTGCGCCTAAAAATAGATCTTTCGACTGCGTCCTTCACTGGGCGAGCAATGATTTCTGGTTGGAATACCCATGCTGCATCTCGGTTGGTTTCTGGCTCTTTCTGAGTATTTACAAGAAATATAGTGACCAGACGATCACCATTTTCATTCTTGGGACGAATGGTGCCCTGTATTAGTACTTCAGGAGATGAACTATCTAAAGATTGAGGGGAAATAGCCCCCTCTACTAGTGATAATGTTATCTTCCCGCCACTAGGAAAACGCTGCCAAGCTTTGACTTTGGTCTGTTCTTCGACCCCAGTCTCCTTGTTCTTGCGGATTCGATAGATCTCATGGTCATTGCTACGCTCATAACGTCCCCAACGAACTTCTAGTTCTATTTGATCAATATCGCCATCGACACAAAAAGTCATTCCCAGACTACTTGGTACCAATGATTGGTTGCTGGCGGCATCAATTTCTTCCGGGACATCGGGTTCTCCTCGGCCAGACACTTTTGGAGAATGCACTTTTGTTGTCTGAGACTTAACTATTTGGTCACCAACATCATCATCAGCATTCTCTGGATCCACTGGAAACTCAGAGCTGCGCTCGGCTGCTTCACGTGGAGCAAGCTTACCAACAAGATAGCGATCCCTTACGCCCATATCGACGATAAGCTCATTAGGGCCAGCTGCCGGCCCGAGTAAATCATCCATAACTGCTAATTGCAGTAATTCGCGAATGTAAGTTTGATCTTCGATCGTTGGTATTTCAGCAATGCTTGTATTTAGTGTATTTGGAAGCATTTCAATGAATTCTTTCCACTGAATTCTGCCAAAGCTTCCTTTTGCAGGCAGAGTAAGTGAAGTCATGCCAACGGGAATGAGTGGTTCAACCTGCAAAATTCGGTCGAAACATAAGGTGGTAGTTTCGAGATCAGAGCGAATGCGCAGAATACGTCCGATTCGCGTGATATGACCTGTAGTGTCAAAGACGACGACCCAATCGCTATCAGCAATACCGTGCTTGAGAGCTTGTTCACTTTTTAGCTGTACTGTATGAAGGGCCAAAGTAGGATTTTTAGATTGGCCACGATCAATAGCGAACCATGCATTAGGTGATACAGCTAGCTTATTGTTCTCTGTCATATAGACTCCTTACCCAAAACTACCTTGATGCAATTTTGATTATTAATAGGCTAGAGATCGTTAATCCCACCTTTCTGCCCTTCTTCATAACGAATTTTATTCAATGAGGCCAACCGATAGAGTAATTTTTCCCGTGCAGACTCACAAATCGTGTAACGAATATTCTTTCCTTCAGGAAGGTATGCAACCTCATGAAAATCATGATTTAAATCTATATCATCAAAACCATACGCACGCAGCACAGCATGGTTTATACTCACCTGCAATTCACGTAATTTGCTGAGTGATGGTGAATTTATCGCCGGATTATGGAATTCGTTGTAAAACTTGGTCATACCAACATTTTTATTCACCATATATCCCGCCCTTTCTTCGAAAAACTCTGCCCCAAGATTTGATAATATTTCATGATTTTTCTCACCTGGCAAAGGGAATGTTTCAAAGATATCTCCATGGGTATATCTAAGACGTTCATGCAACCGTGAACCATGCTCGAACGCCCATATTCCATGGATATCTGATGATAAACACGAAAATAATGAATAGCTGTCACTGGCAATTACACATAGAGAATGTGCATAAATATAAGTGTTTGGGACTAACGTGAAGCAGGGGTATTTTGTCGCGCCAGTTGCAAAAACAATTACACGGTCAAGTGCTTTTTTGTCCTTATCCCATCCTTTCGGATGTTTTTCAAAAGAACCTCCTCGTCCAAGAAGATGAAAAAGTTCAGGCCGCGGCCGAAGAAATCGCCACCAAGCCTCCCTTGCTCCTTTATCTTTATCATTTTCTCTATTTTCTTTAACATGATCTATTACATAGTTAAAAGCACTTGTGAATTTAGAGCTAGTATCCATACTCCAGTCAAAAAAATTGATCACTTTCCGTGCGGGCAGGTGCCTTGGTGACTGATTGACTTCTTTACCAATCAAATAATCGAATACTACTTTGCAGGATTCATCATTTTCGTCCACCCATTTTTCATAGGTATCGTTATCTATCAAAAATCCATCACCAAGCGTAATAACCCCTTGAAATACAAGACCACAACTGTCTTTTAACTTAACGGGTTGCCAGTTTTCCCGTTGTGTTAGCGCGGAACTAATTACAGGAACTTGTTGACCTGAGATATAAAAAGGAGCATTCCAATTTGATTTAGAAACAAAAACACTACTTGTGACTACATTTGCTTTTCCAGGCCATACTAGGTTTGGGTTTGCCCTATATATCACCGAACCACAACGAAGTATCGAATCAAGTCCAATTTCTCTAGTGTTCCCTTCTGATATCGTATTAACCGCTATCAATCCAAAGAAACCACTAGAGCAAAGTAAAGCATTGGCTTTAATAAAAAAGTACGCAACTAAGTCAGCAGAACCTCGCTTACCACATGCGATTGTATTTACCAAATATTCGCGATAACAATCGCCCATGGCACCTGTAATTTTTTGCCCGCCCAGGAATGGTGGATTTCCGACAATACAATCAAAACCACCATCAAGACTAAATACCTCCGGAAATTCTAACGGCCAATGGAAAGGTCTCCGAGAAGCTTTTCCTACGGATAGTTCAAAAGACAAAGCTGTGAGTGCTCTTTGTTTTATCAACTCAAGTTGTTCTGTATTGCCTTGTATAACATCTCTAACTTGAATGGAAAGATGAGCTAAAGCCTTTTCGAGATCCGTACCATTGCCTTGCGCCATAAGGACTTCTCCGATATACGCATCTGCAATACATCTAGTTATTTTCAGCCTAACTTCTGCAAGCGAGTTCAATTCTCCCATTGATTCCACATCATGTATGTCGCGAATTGTCATTTTGCGCAACTGCTGACGTAGCACAACTGCTTCATCTACCGCACATTCAATTTCGTCGCTAAAAAGATGCTTTTGTCCTTGGGCTGTAGGATTCATCGAAAACTGGGTAAGCTGATCTATTCGTTCAATACCAAGTAAGCTGTCACCACACCGTAAATTGTGCTCAAGAAAACCAAATGGTCGATCTTTAGCGAGTGTTACCAACCAAATGGAAAGTTTAGCTAGCTCAACAGCCAATGGATTTAAGTCAACACCGTAAAGACAGCGTTCGGCAATTAACCGACGAGCAATAACTATTCGAGCGTCTGTATCATGTGGTAGATATTCTTGAGTACTCGAAGTACCTAGAATGTAGCCATCAACACTGATTTTTTTTCCTGACTCTTCAGCTAAAGTCCAAGATTCAACAAGTCGATCGGCCAGCCAGCGGCAAGTTTGAACTAAAAAGGCTCCCGAACCCATTGCAGGATCACAAATCTTGAGAGTGAGTAGTTCAGAAGAGGATTTTAGTTGCCACTTTTCACGTGGAATACCCTCTGTTGGGCCAATATAAGTCAGTGGTGTTAGTGTTTCAGCAACAATCGCCTCGGTAAGTGACTTAGGTGTGTAATGAGTACCTGTTTCACGACGATTGGAACCACTAGTTACAATAAAAGATCCTGCTGGATAAACCAGCGGATAGCCCCAAGGATCTGTACGAAGCAAATGTACATAAGGTTTAATTCGATCACGTAATTTGGTATCCCCCTGACAGGTAATCAAGAGGCGTTCAATCAGACTATCATCAATTAGTTTGGATAGATCATTACGTATCTTACTGATCGAACTACCAGAACGTTCATGCAGTAGCTCAATCAGCTGCTCAGTACCGTCCATACTTACTGAATCTAGTTCAGCTAACGTAACCCAAGGCGATTGAGCTTTTTTGGTAGCATTCAGTTCTAACGTCACTTCAGCGGCACGTTTGACAGTACGTTCCAGTAAACCTTCATAGACATAGCCGATCTGCTCAACGTCTAATGCGCGGTAAGAAAGAGTACGCCCCTGAAATAGTTGGATAGATTCCAGTAATAGGAGAACCGTTCGATTATTTATTGGTAAGGGTACAGCTGTATCGATTTTCCAGTTTGAGCCTTTAGTTCTTCCTTCAAGAAAAGGAAAATGGTCAGGATCAAACAATGAACTCCCTAACGCCGGTAGGCGCAGC
Organism: Klebsiella sp. KPN54798; assembly: GCF_021184225.1. Taxonomy (NCBI): domain Bacteria; kingdom Pseudomonadati; phylum Pseudomonadota; class Gammaproteobacteria; order Enterobacterales; family Enterobacteriaceae; genus Klebsiella; species Klebsiella sp. KPN54798. Next base: position 4,749,865 of record NZ_CP089234.1, read on the forward strand.
TCTTCATGCTCCACCCCGCCATAAACTGCACGGAAGGTAGAAAGCAATCGTGTCCAGGCATCCCAACGTCGCTCAAGGAGCTCTGAAGGTTCTTGCCGTAGTTGCATACGCAAAGTGGAAATTGCGTAATTAGACTCATAGCATTCGTCACCTAAGAGCAGTAGGCCCTGTTCCTCAGCTGAGAGCAGGAATACCAATCGCATCATCACTGCCAACGCAGCTTCATAGAGCTCTGTTTCATTGACATCGTGCAATAATTCACGATTTCGATCCTGATCGGCTTTGTCCAGCGACTGAATTAACACTTCTACAGCACGGCAAACTTGTTCACCTAAAGCGTCAGTCACTTCATCCTGGTACTTCAGCGAAGCATCAAACAATGCAGGTAGCTGCTCAGACTCGTCAACGAAGAAACGGCGGATTCCTAGTAAATGCACGAATGCTTGCAGTGTGATTGGCTCTTGACTCCAAAGACGTGCGTACCAGCTTGAGAAAGACGTTACAGCACCCACTGGTGCATCTACTAACATCCAGCATTCGCCGTTGGTTAGCAATCCGAGACGGCAACCAAGTGAGCGACATAACTGAACCATACGATCTGCCGGGGTGGTTATCCATCCCTCATATTTTACTGTTGATTCTAGTTCTACATTTGGTTTATAGGTATGTATGAGTAACAATGGCTTGTTATCTTGCTGTTCATCAACAACTGCCAAATCGGGATATTCAACCACTCCCTGATCTGGCAATACTGATTTCAAGTGGCTTCTACACCACTCTTCACGTTTCAGCACATCACCTTTACCATCATCATCAAATTCCAACACTCGTGACAGCACTTCGTCTATCCATGCAGAGTGCAATTCTTCTAGCTGAGGATCTTCCAGTTCTAATGCCTCCCGCCATTCATCATAGGCTTGGCGCAACCGCCTACGCTTGAAGCTACTAAGCACCTCTAGTCCCTGAGGAAATGTATGCGTTAATACTGGGATAGCGAGAAAAGGTCCCGAAATATCTACCAGAGAAAGCCATTCAGCGTGAATGTTATTTAAACTCATGCTGCACCTCTCTGAATAGTAGATTCTGGGACGAGAAAAATGACGGCGACAGGGAATGTGCGATCATCAATGTTGGTATAGCGAAGTTCGATTGTTTGTACTTCCTGTTCCCGCTCTGCGGGAATGCGAGCGAGACGGGCTTCGAGCGCTGCATTATCACGCTTGATTTGAGCGCGTTCATCTTCTGAAAACAATGAAAACTGCATAGGTTGTTGATCTTTAGCTAACTCAGATTTGATAGTTATTTCAAGTTCATTGAGTATGTTATTGATATCAGACAATTCACGCTCTTTGCGGGTCTGAAGGGTATTAGTCAGATATTGCAGGCGATCTTTTGATCTAGCTTCAACGGACTGGAGAATACTGTTTTGTGCTCGCTCAAAACGCATGCGAAAGGCATCCAAAAGCGAAAATTCAGTAGTAACAGGTTTCGCCTGCTCAAACCATTGCTGTAGTTTATTAACACCATCCTCGCGCCTAAAATTTTTGTCGCCAAGATAGCCACCAGCTATTGTCAATTCTTCATGAAGTCGATGGTGATTACCTCCAGTAATCACCAATCGTGAAACAACAGCGACCGCAGGGCTTTCAAGTAACATGTCTGGTACTGAGCGCACCGTAACTCGATGTAATTTTTTTATATCATCGCGCGCCCATATTTCTGCTCGTAATAGACGTAGACACATCTGCACTAACAGGTGATTTAAATGGACGAGTACGACATCATCACGTCCTTTCGCCACGCTGTGATCAAAAGTGACAGGACGAATCTCCTGTGTATGGGGATGACGAAGTCCTTCAAGACAACGTGCCCATGTACCTGAGAGAGCAGGTATCCTGAATACAGAACCTGAGGGAGCATCGTGTAACTCAAAAGGTTCAAGAGTTGTACGACCAGCTAACATGAGAGCTGTATTGACGGCTATTTGTATATGCTCAGGTGTGAGATGAAGCTCCTGTCTGGCTGAAAGGAGTCGCTCATGTAGCTTCGCAATTCTCTCTTTTAGTTCGCGCTCAACACCAATAAAACGTTTCGTTTTTGCAATTCTGGCTTCAGCCAGACGTGTATCAAAATCTTTGATAGTGCCTTCAATCAGTCCTGACATTTGAGGTGCGATGACTGGATTGACGCTACCCATGTCAGCCCGCATTGATTCAAGTTTGCGTAATGCTCGTAGGATATCGTCACCGTGACCACCGATACGAGCATTCACCTTATCCACACCATCAACTGGGTGCCAAATTACAACTTCTTTTTGGCGTTGTCCGTGGCGGTCTATACGACCGTTACGTTGTTCCATTACATTGGGGTTATATGGAATTTCTAAATGGATAAGGTAGTTACAATAGTTTTGCAAGTCGATGCCTTCTGAGGCGGCATCAGTTGCGAGGAGTATGCGAACAGCAGAAGCCTTTGGTGATGTCTGGAAGGCGGCTTTAACTTTTTCTCGTTCTTCTTGCGGCATGCTACCATGTAAAACAGCTAAGCGCTCACCAGCAAGTCCGTGGCTGGCCAGAATCTCATGCATCCATTGATGTGTCGTTCGATATTCAGTAAACAGAATTACCCGGTACTCATTCCACTGATTATTTGTTTTAAGATTCGTATTAATCCAATCAAGTATTGCCTTGGCTTTAGAGTCTACCTGATTCTTAGCTACTTGCGCCCATTGACGCAATACATCGAGTATTTGTTTCTGTTCATTCGTCAGCGGTTGGGTGTAATGTGTTGCTTCTTCCACCGCTTCAGATTGGGCATTCTCTATCTCTTGATCGTCGGCGTAATCTTCTTCTAGACGAAGGATTGCTTTATGAAGGATACGATCAGCCATGGCATTTTTATCATTAGGCCGTTTGCCATGCATCAAAGTTGATATGTGCCTTTCAAGAGTAGATGCAAAGGCTGCTGGTGATGAAAAAAGTCTTTTTTTAAGTAGCTGGTTGACAAAGGTCGTCCCAAAAGTATTGCTGGCTTTCTCTGCTCCTTGCTCCCGGCTATGGCAATATTCATCCAGTTTTTTGTGGATAGAACGCTCTTGAGCCGAATATTCGACGGATAAGGCTTTGAGCTTACGTTGAGCGTAAAGTGGATTGCCCTCTGAATCGACCAGATCACTTTTGAGGCGGCGTATCATCACCTGATTCAACAACTTCTCATCTGGAAGTACATTTCTGGCAAAACGTTGATCATCCAGCAACTCAAGCAACGAAGTGAAAGACTCGGTATAGCCATTATGTGGAGTCGCTGTCAAAAACAAACGGTGTTGGAAGTGTGGGCTTATCGAACGAATAAACCTAGTACGCTGGCTTTCCATTGCATAGTTAGCTCTACCCACTGGGGCTATATTGTGTGCCTCATCAATGACAAGCATGTCAAACTTTCGTGGATAACTAGGCTTTAAGGGAAGGACGTCACGCATAGAACGCAAACCTTCCCCACTTTTGGCCCAATCCATTGAAGTGATTAACCGTGGATGCGATGTCCACGGATTGGCATGAATGCCACGTTCTCGTCTTAATCGCTTAATATAAGCGGTGTCGACGATTTGAAATTCAAGACCGAATTTTTCTAACATCTCAACACGCCACTTCTCTTGCAGCGACGCAGGGCAAACAATCAAAACTGTGCGAGCTCGATGCCGAAGTAACATTTCCTGGATGATTAGCCCAGCTTCAATGGTCTTACCAAGTCCAACATCATCGGCGATAAGCAGGTTGACACGGGCCATATCAATTGCACGCACCAACGGATCAAGCTGGAAGTCTTCAATGCTTACGCCACTACGAAAAGGTGCTTGTAAGAAGTTACGATGGTCAGCTTTAGTGACAGCTCCCCAACGCACTGCATCAAGAAAAGCCTCAAGAGTGTCAGAGTCATCCAGGCCAGTAATCGAAGGTAAACCAGCTCGTTCAATTACTTGAGCGCCAGGTTCAATTTCCCAGATAACTTCAAGTAGTTCTCCTAAACCATCTTCATCTATGGATGAAAGAGTTATGAGATGCTGCTGAGACGAAGGCGGTGGTAACTGGGAAGATGAAACCTCAACAACGATCCACTGGCGTCGACGAACTTCAACAAGTTGCCCTGGCTCTGGAATAATTTGTTGAGGATGATTTTTTTGATTCGAAATATCCATAAAATGTTCAGATTCCGGTTCAGTACGCCCAGAGGCTGGTTAAAGTTTCACTTTGTTGCGACCAAGTTCAAATCGTCAAGGTGTGAATTTATACTGCGAGCGATTGCCTGACCCAGCTTTACCGGAACTGCATTTCCAATCATTCGGCCCAGAACTCTAAGATTGACATTGCTATCATCGGGGATAAATACGTAGTCCTGCGGAAAACTCTGAAGAATAGCAGCTTCTCTCAATGAGATTGCACGATCTTGCTCTGGGTGACCAAAGCGGCCATTCCCGAAACCATAACACTGAGTAGTCATAGTCGGAGCAGGTTTATCCCATTCCATTCGACCATAGACACTAGAGTATGTTTTTCCTCTATCTGTACGATGGCAATCAGCAACTAAATGTTCAGGCCAGTCACGCCACGTTCCACCGGGTTTTGAAGCTTTAATACGTTGCAGATTTTTTTCCGACAACGTTGAAGTCACATGTAGCTTATCCCCAGAACTAGTTTCGCCTGCTTTTAAAGCTGGCAGATCGCTTATGGCTTGTCTCACTGTAATTGGCTGAGTGCACGTTGACTCGGCGAGTTTTATCTCACCGTGTAAAGAAGCAAGCAGTACCATGCGCTTACGCATCTGGGGGACGTCATAGTGAGTGCAATCAATGACATTAAACCAAACGTGATAGCCAATACGTTTTAAGGTATCGACAAAGTCGCTGAAAACTTCATGTCTTGCCACGGAAGGTACATTCTCCATAGTGATCAGATCAGGGCGAGTTTCCTCAGCCAAGCGAGAAAACTCGTACAACAGCCCCACTTACCATCCTTACCACCATGCTCATAACGCCTTGCATAGCTTGAGAACGGTTGGCAAGGTGCGCAGCCAGCAAGAATCCTTACATCTGAATCAGCGTAGAGCTCATTCAAGTCTGAAGATGTAAAATCGCTTACGCTTTTCTCAATAAATTTTGCTTTATTATTAGTCTCATAGGGAAACTTGCAGGCAGGATCAATATCAATACCTGCGACAACAGGTACTCCTTCAAGCACAAGACCATGTGTTAACCCACCTGCACCACAAAATAAATCAACACAAGATACTTTTTTCATCTGACAATCATCTCGTTCTTCAGGGGGCCCAATGAATAAACATCAATAAAAACCATAAAATACAATATTTTAAATGAAAAAGAAGCTAACTATTCCTCTTTTGTCGGTAAAGCCTAGCTCAAAAAGTTTAACAATAATCCAACAAATTCTAGCAAAGAGCCCCATGGTTTCACTGTGGTAGGTATGATCTCATGAACCGTAAGTTAGGTAAACGCTTGTGCATTCATAAAAACAGCCTACAAGGAGAGTCGCAGCTCCTCTTGAGAAGGTTAGACCCGACTCGACAGATTAAACCACCGATTTTTTAACAAGCACCTCAACGTCGAACCACGCAAACTAGTTCGTCAAAGTGAGCGTTGACGTAAACTTCCCCCAGAGGATCGCTAAAAGAACATTACTCAATTTCAGATACTCTCAAAATATATTTTAGATTGAGTAGTAATTTATTTGTCCCATTCACTTTCATCGAAGCAAATTATCCCGATGCCATTCCAGATAACAATACGATTCAACAGGAAACGCCTTTATTTTCTCCGGCAACAGACACTGCTCTTTAAAACTAATATCCAGCTCATTACTAATTAATAAACGTCCATCGTTTTCAAACGAAATCCACCCCTGATCGAATAAAATATCAATATGTGCGGCCAGTATAATTCCATTAAAAGGATCAAGGCGTTCACTCCCATTCTCGCAGGCAGCCCACGGCTTTATATGGCTGGCACGCAGTAACGGCGCAAAAGTCGTTCCCGTAACAGGGCATGCCGGATACAGCATGAGACAATTTTTCCGAAAGGTACCCTGCCCCAGCCGCGCCGCAATAAGTTGCTCGCGTACAGTATCTTCAATACTTTTATCCTGCTGAATAATAAGACAGTCTCGTTGTGCCTGTTCATCTCCAGCAGAAGATATTAACGAGAGAACGCGCTGCTCAATTGCACTCTCTGAAAGCACACTCAATCGCTGATGCACACGCTGCGCTGAATGAGAAAGCGCAGCAGGAGCGCCCTGCTCGTCAAGCCAGCCGACACGCACATCACTAAGCCAGGAATCAAAACGGTCACGACTATTTTTCAGACTATTGCGAAACTCACTAGCGGTTTTGCCCGCCCCGAAACGGGGATAAAACAAATCATAAGCCTCTTTCCATTTCAGAACACCCAATCCCACAGGTGGTTGAGATTTACCGTACTTCGACAAATACCACGCCACTTCAAGCAAATCGTCTTCCGAGCTATTCAATTTTACGTCCTGTTTTTCCAGCGTAATTCATCACCAGATTATGTCTGAAAAGATCGTTAACTAAACTGATCAGGTTAGTTGTTTTAGCAAAAACATCGCACACCGGTTTTCGCCATCAACAAGCACGACACGCAACCAACAACACAAAAAGAAACGCCCCATGCCCCCACATAAAATCCGCCAGGAGTGGCTGACGCTGGACGAGGCCGCAGAAGTCATACGGCAGCACAACATCACGTTGCTGCCCGCCGACCTGATCCGCCATGCCCTGCACGGCGATCTGTCGCTCTCGGTCTACTTCCCTTCGCCCGTTCTGCTGAGACCACTCAATCCTCCTTGCCGCTTTGCCTGCCGATTCAGCAAGCCTCCCTTTCCGCCTTCGCAGTGCAACAAACCCGGCAACCGCAAGATAATGGCGAACTCTCCGCCATGCAGACGCGACCCGACTCTGCAACTGACCACCAGCCATCTGTGGAATTTGCCGTTAATCGGCCTTGAGCGTCTGCTGCTCCACCAGCAACTGGCGAAAACGTTGAATCGCCCTTGTCCCAAAGATACCCATTGCTGCAATCAAATTGGCATTGTGGTCTGCGATGAGAACGACAGTTACTACCAACTCTGTTGCCGCAAATCGTTGCGGGAGCTTTTACTGGAACTGCTCGCCACGCAAAACAACCTTCAGGAAGAACTACATCTGCTGATTGGCCAGTTATATGGTAATGGTCGCAATGACCTTAAGTCCCGGCTCAGTCTGTCCGTCTGCTACCTGCAGGATACATTGCCTCCTGACGCACTGTTCGTCATCCGCCGCACTCATCTCAAGGCCTTCCTGACCCGCCATCAGCCGGAATCAAAGGAGCGGATCACCTCCGCGCTTTCCCGTTTGCTGTGGCTGGCCTGCAAGCACAACCCGCAACTGGACGACGAAATGCTGGAGCATCCCTACAAACTGCTGAACATTTTCGAATGCTGGGCGCGTGAGGAAGGTATGCACCTGCCGCTGAGCCCCGAGACGTTGAAAACCGCACTCCAGCGCGGCGCACCGCCGTAACGCGATCAACTCCCCCTTTCAACTAACAACTCTCACTAACCCAGATAAGGATTTTTACTGCCTGGCAGGGACGCTGCTGCTTTGATAACCACGCCCATCGTGCTGATGTGAACGAATCTGGACACAGGAGGAATGGTTATGAATAGCGACAGATTTTTACGCTTACGCCAGGTGGAAGACAAAATCGGCTTCGGTAAATCGTGGATTTACCGGCAAATCCAGCTGCAACAGTTTCCGCCATCCATCCGACTCAACAGCCGCCACGTCGCCTGGCTGGAAAGCGAGGTGGATGCCTGGATCCACCAGCGCATCCGACTTACCCGCGATGTCTGAATGCCGGAGGAAGATTATGTGTGCTTCACACCTGCTCAACCGCTGGCTTCACGGTGCCAGCAATACCGGAGAACAGGAAATGGTCCAGGTCAGCCTGGAGCAAATCCAGCCCTTCTCTCTCAATCCCCGCGTCACCCGCAACCCCGGCTATGATGCGCTGAAAGCGTCAATTCTCGCCCGTGGGCTAGATAACCCGCCGGTGTTGACCCGTCGCCCCGGTGATGAAAAATACATGCTCGCCAGCGGCGGGAATACGCACCTCGCCATCCTCAATGAACTGTGGCAGGAGACACAGGATGAGCGTTACCACCGCGTCTGCTGGCCGTTCAGACCATGGCCGGAAACGCTGTCACCGCAGCAAGGCGAAGTCCAGTGCCTGATCGGCCATCTGGCGGAAAGCGACCTGCATAACGGATTGATGTTTATCGAACGGGCGGAAGGTATTCTGCATCTGCGCGATCTTTACCTCGAGGCAGGTATTGAATGCCCGACGCAGCTGGCGCTGGCGGAGCAACTGACCCGCGACGGTTATCCCGTCAGCCAGTCGCAAATCAGCCGGATGCTACAGACCGTGGACTGGCTGTTGCCCTGCATCCCTAACGCGCTATACGGCGGCCTTACCCGAAAGGTTATCGATCGCCTGCTGGCACTACGCAGCGCGGCGGAACAGGTCTGGGTAAAGCTGATGCCGCTGGAACGCCAGCCGGAATTTGCCGACCTGTTCAGCACCGCCCTCGCCACCTTCAACGGCGAGCCGGAAGCTGTGGTACCGCAACTGGTGCAGGACGAACTGCTCGGCGAGATGAGCTGTCGCAGCGGCATAAGCTGGAATACATTGCTGGCGGAACTGACCGATGGTCAGAGCAAGCGGCAGGTTCTGCTGGGGCCTCCGGTCGAAAAGGTCCTCTGGCCGCCACCGCCGGAAGTGGAAAAAGCACCACTACCAGAGCCTGAGCCACCGACTGAACCCGCCGCGCCCGATGAGCCAAAGCCCTCACCGCTGGTGCATACGACACAGTCGCTGTTTGCCTGCTGGGGACTGGATGCCTGTATCCAGCCGGACGACAGCGCTCCGGCCGATTTCACCCTCGCGCCTTGCCACGATTTTCCCCATCCGGCGGCACGGCGCTGCTATCAGGTGCTGGCCGCCCTCGAATTGCTGTTGTCGCCGGACTACGACAACGCTCAGATCCAGCAACTGATGCAGCTTATCAGCCTGTGCCGCCAGCGGCGGCTGCGGGAGGTTCGCCATGACGCCCTCAGTTAACCAGGCAGTGCTCACCCACATCGTCCAGGCGCTGAAGGATGGACAGATCCGCTACTGCGAATCGCTGGGCTTCAGCCCGCAGGAGCTGTGCGAACTGACGCGCCTTACCGCCGACGACATCCTGTTTCTCAGCAACAGTGCGGTGCAGTTCATCACCACCCACATTGACCACGAGATGCTGGGCCGGATGCTGGCGAGGATGGAGCAGGAGCGGCTGTTCCAGCAGCGTCTGGAGGAAGCCCTGTCGCTGGGCGCGTCCATCGAATTCATCAACCACTATTTTGGCCTTTCCACGCCGGAGGTCTGCGCCCGGCGGCGGCTGATTGGCTTGTTTGTCCGGCAAGGGCGCAACAATGCTCCCGATGAGCAGGTGGAAACGCTGGTGTGGAACGAGTGGCAGAAAACGGGCGTGAAAAAGTTCGACTCACCCGAAGCGCTGACCGCCATGATGGCGATGGCCCGCGAACACGATCTGTCGCTGACGGTCATCTGGAACCTGCTGCGCCAGTGGACTCAGGAGAAGCTGCTGTATGAAGAGTGACGATAGGCTGCTGTTTCTCGGCAACCCGCAGCAGAGCGTGCCGAAGCGCCTGCTGCTGGCGCGCAACCTCTCCCCGCGCGACAAGTTCACGTGGCAACTGCTGCGCCTGCACGCGCGCGACGACGGCAGCGGCGTCTTCCCGTCATACAACGAACTCCAGGGCTGGCTCTCCGACCAGCCTGAGGGCGAGAAGGCCTCACGTAGTACCGTCAGCAACGCGCTGATGATGCTGCGGATCACTCGCTGGCTGAGCCTGTGCCAGCGGCTGCGCGACGAGCCAAGCGGCAGGATCACCGGTAACCTCTACGCCCTGCATGATGCGCCTTTATCCCATGCCGATGCCTGTAGGATGGACAGCGAATATCTGGCGCTGCTCACGGCCTGCTCCCATCACCGCAACCGGCGTATCCGCAACATCGCCATCGGGTTACTGCTCACCCTGCAACAACCTGTGGACAGTGGACGAACCTGCACTGAGTCTCCATTGAAGACCGCCCCTGGTCTTAATCGAGGACTCAGTAAAAAATGCCCGAGTCTTCAATTAAGACTCAGTGATGTGGCGGGGGCTGGCGGGCAGCCGGAGCCGCATTGCGTACATACTGGTACAGATTTAAACAATAAACATCAAAAGCGTACGCAACTGCTGCACTGGCCTGTGGATAATCCCTTCAGCGCCAGCGAGCGCCGCGCCGCCGAACGCGCCATGCGCAATCTGGAGCCCGCTCTCTGCCAGCAGGTGCTGGACGACTGTCTGTGGCGGATCGCCGCCCACGATATCCACCGCCCCCTCGCCTATCTTATGGCAACACTGGAGAAGGCCAGACGGGGCGAGTTCAATCAGCTTCGGCGCAGGCGCAGATAGCCCCGATTTTATGCGCACCGCATAAAGCCGGTGTACCAGCTATCAATCAAACCTCATTCATCGGCGAAATTAACTTTCTGCGGGCCAGATGGGTTTCCTGTCGCCTGGCTCATTGCGCGGACCGACACTGCGGGCATCTGAATCCATGGAGAATTTCCGATGCCTGGCACAACCCTGTTCAGCGATATCTGCATCACCCTGCACACCCGCGTCGCCGCCCGGCTGTGGCAGGCGCATCCCACTGGCATGCTGCTCTGTCTGGCGTTACTCAGGCGTCTGCTGCGCGCCGAAGAGGCCGACGATCCGTGGGCCGCCCACTGGCTGAAGCAACTGCGCATCCGCCTGAACCTGATCGCGCACCTGCTGAAGCAAAAAAATCGTCGGCTGGACCAGGCCTTCGCCAGCCTGCCGGGCGCTATCCACACCACGCAGGTCAGTAACCCGTCCCCGACCGAATTCATCCTGCCGCTGGCGCTGTTCTCGCCACCCGGTTCGCGCCTGCTGCAACAGTTGATTGATTACGATCTGCTGGTCCGCCGCACCCTGCTTGCCTGGCACCTCGGCCTTATCACCCAAGCGGAGAAGCGCGATTTCATTGCCACCATCCCACGGCTAATGCTCCAGGTGTTCAGCTTCGTGAACCGCTTTCGCACCACTGGCGTGACCCGCGCCGACGTGAGGGCGAACAGTCCGCTGGCGCAGTCGATGGCGCATAAGCTCGGGAATTTGCCCAAAAAGATGCTTGCGGAGATCCTGCGTGATGAACAATGACGACGACGAAGAAAGCGCCGCCCGCAAAAGCTCGCTAAAGGGCCTTTTAAAGGCCTTTAAGGGTAAGGGAGAGCTGCGAGCGCTGGTGCGGGAATTACAGACGCTGCGCATACAGTTGCAACTACGCCAGCCGGTGCTGAAACAGGCGGTGTATGAATTGCCGGGGCGTAACGTACCGCTGATCCTGTGCAGCAACCCGGCGCGCTCCGGCGTCAGCTATCTGCGCTGGCGTAATCTGGACAACAACCGTTCGGGAGGCGTGGCGTTGCAGGAGGCCATTCAACAGCCTGACGTAAGCGATGAACTGCGCGATGCGCTGATGGCGCTCGAATGGCGGCGGCAGGTGCTGAATACGCAGCTTTCGGTGGTGATGTTTATGCTGCGGCGGATACAGCTGTTAACCACGCTGGTTTAAAATTTTGCGTAAAGTTAAACCCTGAGTGTCACTTTAGCGAAAATTTTAAACTCACCTCATGCACCTTAAAACACGTACTATCCGCTTAATGCGCGTTTTAAGGTGCAATTTTTACCTGCTCCCTCCAGTTTCCCATGTCGCCTTACCCCTCCGGCACACCAAGCTGAACTCCCTTTCACCGGAGACATCCCATGCAACTTTACCTGTGCGAAAAACCCTCTCAGGCGCGCGATATCGCCCGTGTTCTTGACGCCCGTAACCGCAGCGACGGCTACCTGCATAACGCCACCGTGACCATCACCTGGTGCTTCGGCCATCTGCTGAGCATGGCCGCGCCGGAGGATTACGATCCGGCGCTGAAACACTGGCGGGCAGAGCATCTGCCGTTTATTCCCCCGGCATGGCGGCTGGTGATCCGCCCGGAGGTGCGCAAGCAGTTCCGTATCATCGAAAAGCTGCTGAAACAGGCGGATGCAGTGGTGATTGCCACCGATGCCGACCGCGAAGGCGAAACCATCGCCCGTGAAATTCTGGAGCAATGTCGCTGGCGCGGTCCGGTCCAGCGGCTGTGGCTGTCGGCACTGGATGACGCCAGTATCCACAAGGCGCTTGCTGCGATGCGATCCGGTGACAGTACGTATCCGCTGTATCAGGCTGGACTGGCGCGCGCCCGCGCCGACTGGCTGGTCGGCATCAACATGACCCGCGCCTGCACGCTGATGAACCGGCGGCACAAAGGCGTGCTCTCCGTGGGCCGGGTGCAGACGCCGACCTTACGCCTGGTGGTGGAACGCGACCGGGAGATATCCCGCTTCACGCCCCGCCCCTGGTGGCGGGTGGACGCCCGGTTGCATGCTGAGGGCACTACCTTTCTGGCGCAGTGGCAACCCGATGGGGTGTACTGTGACGACGAAGGCCGCTGTATCCGTGAATCCGCCGCCCGTGAGGCCACTGCGAGCCTGCAACAGGCCGGGACCACGCTGGTACTGGATGTGACCACCCGGCGGGAGAAAACGCCGCCACCGCTGGCCTTCACCCTCAGCGCCCTGCAGCAGGTCTGCTCAAAACAGTGGGGCATGGGCGCGCAGGAGGTACTGGATATCGCCCAGCGCCTGTATGAAACCCATAAGGCCACCACCTATCCGCGCACCGACTGCGGCTGGCTGCCGCTCTCCATGCACACTGAAGCACCGCAGGTTCTGGCGGCGCTGGTCGCCAGCGACATCTCACTGCAGCCCCTCGCCACGCAACTGAATTTGCAACAACACTCCCGGCTATGGGACGACAGCAAAATCACCGCCCACCATGGCATCATCCCGACCCGTAAAACGGTAGATCTGACGCAGATGAATGACAGCGAGCGCAAGGTTTACGGCCTGGTACGCAGCCATTTTCTGGCGCAGTTTCTGTCGGACCATGAGGTGGATAAAACCGACCTGCGCCTGAACTGCGCTGGGGAAACGCTGGCTGCCCGAGGCTCAGTCGTGATTGTCAGCGGCTGGCAACAACTGTTTTTACGCGAGATGGCAACACATTCACCGGAAGAAACGCAGTCACTTCCCGTCCTGCAACAGGGACAAACCTGCCAGGTGGAACAGGTAGACGTTCGCGCCCGTCAGACTCAACCGCCGGAGCACTACACCGAAGGGACGCTGATTGCCGCGATGAAAAACGCCGCCCGTTTTGTCAGCGATGAGCGCTTGAAACAGCGGCTGAAAGAGAACGCCGGTATTGGCACCGAAGCCACCCGCGCCGGGATTATCCAGACGCTGCTTAAGCGTGGTTATCTGATTAAGCAACGCCGCTTTCTGTTGGCAACGGATACCGCCAGCGCGCTGATTGACGCCCTGCCGGAAAAGCTGAAAGATCCGGGCACCACTGCACTGTGGGAGCAGATGCTGGATGACATCGCGACGGGGAAAATGGGGCTGGAGGCGTTCCTGGTGCAGCAGCAAGAAACCGTTACAGCGCTCACGGCTCAAATAGTCAGAGGCCAGAAAAGTGGCTCATCAGGTTAGCAAAACGCCCGGCGTTTGCCGGGCGTGAAAACAACGTCAGTCAACGATTACGGCTTGTGTTCAATCGCCGGGTTGTTGTTGATGGCGATGCGCTGCGGTTTCTCTTCTTCCGGGATATCCTGGTGTAATTCAATCGCCAGCAAGCCGTTTTCCAGCGAAGCGCCGGTCACTTTCACATGCTCCGGCAGACTATAGCTGGCCCGGAAGTCGCTGCGGCTGATACCCCGATGGATCCATCCTTCTTCGCCGTTTTCGGTTTTCTCCTCTTCACGTTTACCGCTAATGTTCAGCTGACCGCCGACGGTTTCAATTTCCAGTTCGCTCTCTTTCCAGCCCGGCACACTGAGCGTCAGTTCATAGCGGTTATCACCCATCCGCCGGATATTGTAAGAAGGCGTGGAGGGCAACGGTGTACTGCCGGTTAGCTGGCTAAAAAGGCGATCGATGCGGTTAAAACGGTCCGCAAACAGAGAGTCGGAGAGATCGTGCAACATGGGAAAAGTTCTGAGAGTCATCATGTACCTCCTGAACAGTAAAAAAGAATATTCAAAAAGTTCATGTCTTGTGGGCAGTGTTCCTTACCCGCTTTCTATATGAGGTTACTGCACAATATTTCAACTCACCGAAGCGCAATTTTGTGATTAAAATCACATATCTTCCGCTCAGCCTGTCACGGAAATTATTCAGCCACCGGTAACAAATCTCGCTGTCCTCTCACCCCGAAAGCTGTTGCTGTAATGCCGTTATCAACAAAACCCGCCATGCATTCCTGAAACGCGGAGGCGCACAGCGCGGAATGCCCGTACTGCCAGTAACTCAGCGGTCTCACAGCCAATGAGCCAAACCCGAAGCGGGACGTTCCCGCGCATGGGGCCTCCGCACCTTTCAACACGGAGATACCACCATGAACGATACCCATTACTTCAACCTGTATACCAGCGGTCTGGGCTACCTCAACCGCATCCGGGAAGTGACCCCGAAAAAAGGCGAACCGTTCCTGTGCTGCGACATTGCCGCACTGCGGGGCGAAGCCAGCAACGCGGAGCACACCTGGTTCGACTGCCGCGTCAGCGGCAAGGAAGCGCAGAAACTGGTGCGCCGCTGTATTGACGCCTGTGAGCAGAAGCGCAAGGTACTGATCCAGTTCCGCCTCGGCGATCTGTATGCCGACACCTTTGTCTACAGCAAAGGCGACCGTAAAGGCGAAACCGGCGTCAGCCTGAAAGCCCATCTGCTGCACATCGGGCTCATAAAAATTGATGGTGAAGAGGTTTACCGGGCAGAGCGCGAAGCGGAATCCCAGCCAGCGCCAGCCGCACCGCCAGCAGTGCCTGTACCGCAGTTCTGACGCACAGCATTCACCCTGCCGGGGAAATTCCCCGCCGGGGCGTTTCCTCGGCTTTTTACCGGAGAAACGCATGATGAATACCGTATTGAACTCACGCGAAGAAGCCCTTAACCGGGGCAAACTGATTAACCTTGATGACGAGGCGCTGGACGCTGGCTTACCGCTGGATCTGGCCATTACCCTTCCGGCCCACAAGCACTGTCTTGAAGACCGGGATGACAACACCATCATGGAGTTGCTGAAAGGTGTTGAGATGGCAGCGGTAGTGGCCTTTATCTCCCACCAACCGCCGCAACGCACCATTCGTATCGATTACCGCTCGGTGCTGACGCAAAAAACCAACGGCAGCACACAGCAGCAAACCGTCAGGCTGACGTTACGCGTTCATTTTTCTGAGCAAGGCATCCCCATCGCCGCCACGCTGGGGCTGAGGGGGGAAAGATTCCCTTACTGATCTGATTTTGCGCCCTTAACCGGGCGCTATTTTTTTCCGCCGCAAACAGTTGTCGGTAGTTCCTTGCCCTCTTATCCAGCACGCTCCTTTCAAAGCACTGTGGAGGATGCGATGAAACGACTGCTGCCAGCCCTGATACTGTCCATTTTCAACGCCGTGGCCGCTGCCTCTCCAGACGCGCCAGAAGTCGTCCGCTACGACCGCTATCTGCTGGTCAGCCCGTCACCGCAACAGCCGCCACTCGAACAGCTTACCGCCCTGTCCATTCCGCCCGGTTTTCACCCGACGGTAGGGGAAGCGTTGCAGTACCTGCTGCGTGGCAGCGGCTGGTCCTTGTGTCTTGCCGATGCGCGCCGGGCGCAGCTTTATGGCCTCCCGTTACCGTTGAGCCAGTACCACACCGGCCCGCTGCGCCTGAAGGCCGCCCTGCAACTGCTGGCGAGCCCGGCATGGCGGATGACCACCGACGAAAACCGCCGTGAAGTCTGTTTTACCAGCGACCGTTCCCTCCCCCCGACGGTGGCTTACCGTCATCCCGTGTCCCTCCGCCCTTTGGGGCCGTTAACGGCCCCGTTTTTTTTCGCCGGGACCGTACAGCGCGGTGATATCCGCCTGGCAGTGATTGTGCCGCCCGAAGCCGTTTACCTCCATCAGGTGGTATGGCTGCGCAGGGGAGAACAGTGGCATGGCTGGCGTCTGGAGCGGTTTGATGAGCGCCGGGCAGTGTTCCGTCACGGCAAGCGCCAGCTAACGCTGAAAGTGCCGGAGTAAGCGATGAAACGCCTGATTCTCCTGGTACTACTCATCGCCAGTGTGGGGGCGCAACCGCTTCAGGTGCAGACCAGCCAGAACGCGGACTCAGCCCTGCAACCCCTGACCATGCAACAACAGGCTGCAATCTGGGGCGTCACGCCGGAAGAGTGGCAGCGCTATCTCACGCTGAAGCAGCAGGCGCGCGGCGTCTGGTCGCCGGGGCTCGATCCGCTAACCATGCTGGGTGTGGAGGCCGAAAACGACCATGAGCGCCAGCGCTTCGCCGAACTGCTGGTCAGACAGGAATACCAGCGGCTGGAGAAGGAACTCGCCTTCCAGCGCGCCTATGATGCCGCCTGGCAACGCCTCTATCCGGGCCTGACGCCGCTGAAAACCACGTCCGCCAGCACTGCCCGGGTTTCGCTGTTTGTCCAGGATAACTGCCCGCCCTGCGACAGCCTGCTGCGTACCCTGCTGGCGCAACAGCGCTCGCTGGATATCTGGCTGGTCGGAAGCGAAGGCGATGATAACCGGGTGCGCCGCTGGGCGATGGCGCATGGCATTGATGCAAAACTGGTGAGTGAACACAGCATCACACTTAACCACGACGCGGGACGCTGGCTCCTTTTAGGGCAGAGCAAAATCCCGGTGGCGCTGGAGCGTAAGGGGGAGCAATGGCGCGAGGTCCAGCCCTGATCCTGCTGCTGCCCTGCCTGGCGCTGGCACAGCCTCTGCCGGAAGCGTACCTGCGCGCCGCAGAGCATTTCCGCGTGCCGCCGGAGCTACTATGGGCCGTCACGCAGACCGAAAGCGGCGCGAACCTGAACGGCAGACATCTTCCGTGGCCGTGGACGCTCAATATCAAAGGGACCGGCTACCGCTACGCCAGCCGGGAGCAGGCCTGTCAGGCGCTGCTGGCCGCTATCCGCCGCATCAGCCCGAAGCGCATTGACGTGGGGCTCGGGCAAATCAATATCGGCTGGCACCGGGCGTATTTTGACTCTCCCTGCGATGCCTTGCATCCGCTGCAGAACCTGTCGCTCACCGCCCGCCTGCTGCGTAAGCGCTACGATGAACGTCCCGGAAGCTGGCTCAATGCTGCCGCCCGTTATCACCGTCCTGCTGGCGGCGCGCCTGCCGCACGCTACCGCAAGCTGGTCAGCCGCCATCTGCAACGGGCAACACCGCCATGAGCCGCTACGCCCTGGAGGCGCTGCTGCGCCCACCCGTGGAGTTTTACAGCACCGTCACCGCTGGCTGTGGCGCATTAATCTGCCTGACGCAGGCCCCACTGCTGATGCTGACGCTATGGCAGGCCCGCCTGATGGCCAGCGCCCTGATGCTGCTGGCCCTCCGACGCGGCTGGCAGGGCTGGCACATCGTGCGCTACCACCGCAACCTCCTGTGCCTGCCGCGCTACGCGCTCACCAGCCGGAAAATCCCGGTCAGCCGCCAGCGGCTGTTTCTCGGTAAAGGCTTTCGCTGGCTGCCCATCCACACCCAACGGCTGTACGACTGCCTGCAACCGGAAGCCGCACGCTGGCTGCGCCCCGGAGGGTGTTATCGCCTGGCAAGGCATATCGAAAAACGCGCCGAACATACTCTTCCCCGTCTTACCCGGCTGCTCAGCGCCGATCGCTGGCTGAATCCGGTGCGCCCACTGCCGCCCGTTGGCGGCAATCCGTGGCTGCACGGGGTGGAGCTGAAAGAGTGCGACGTCACCCTGCCGCTCAGTGAACGCCCCGGCCACACGCTGGTGCTCGGCACCACCCGCGTCGGCAAAACCCGGCTGGCGGAACTGCTTGCCACTCAGGACATCCGCCGTGGTGAGGTGGTAATCGTTTTCGATCCGAAAGGCGACGCGGATCTACTGAAGCGTCTGTGGACAGAGGCGCAGCGCGCCGGACGCGGCGACCGCTTTATCCTGTTCCATCTGGCCTACCCAAAGATCTCCGCCCGCTACAACGCGATAGGGCGCTTTGGCCGCATCTCGGAAGTGGCATCGCGCCTCACCGGACAGCTTTCCGGCGAAGGTAACTCGGCAGCCTTCCGCGAGTTCGCCTGGCGCTTTGTCAACATCATCGCCCGCGCCCTGGTGGCGCTCGGACAGCGCCCCGACTATCAGTTAATTTCCCGCCACGTGGTCAATATCGACGCCCTGTTTATCGACTATGCCCGCATCGTGCTGCCGCGCCACAACGCTCGGGCGTGGGAAGTGGTGGCGCAACTGGCGGAGCGCGTTAACGACAAAAACACGCCGCGCCATATGCTGGGACGCGATCCTCACGTAGTGGCGCTGGAACAGTACCTCAACGCGGAGAAATTCTACGATCCGATCCTCGACGGTCTGCTCTCGGCGGTGCGCTATGACAAAACCTACTTCGACAAGATTGTCGCTTCGCTGCTGCCGCTGCTGGAAAAGCTGACCACCGGTACGCTCGCCGCCCTGCTCGCCCCGGACTACCACGATCTGGATGATGCACGCCCGATCCTCGACTGGCAGCAGGCGATCCGTCAGAAAGCAGTGGTGTATGTCGGACTGGATGCGCTGTCTGATGCGGTGGTTGCTGCCGCCGCCGGCAATTCCATGTTTGCCGACCTGGTGAGCGTTGCCGGGCATCTCTATAAATTTGGCCTCAATGATGGACTGCCCGGCAATAGCGAAAAACCGTCGCCTGTCAACCTGCACTGCGATGAGTTTAATGAACTGATGGGGGAGGAGTTTATCCCGCTGGTCAACAAGGGTGGCGGCGCGGGCATTCAGGTCACCGCCTACACCCAGACGCTGAGTGATATTCAGGCCCGCATCGGCAGCGCCCCCAAGGCAGGCCAGGTGGTGGGTAACTTTAATAACCTGATTATGCTGCGGGTGTGCGAAACCGCCACCGCCGAACTGCTGACGAAGCAACTGCCGCAGGTGGAAGTGCGCAGCCGTCAGGTTAGCTCCGGCGTCACCGACACGCCGGGCGGCATCAACAGCTTCAGCAGCAACACACGCGAGCAGGTAGTTACCCGCAATGTACCGCTGCTGGATACCGCCGCGCTGATCCAGCTTCCCAAAGGTCAGGCTTTTGCTCTACTTGAGGGTGGACAGTTGTGGAAAATTCGTCTGCCACTGCCCGTGGCGGATAAACCCTGCCCACTACCGGAGTCCGTCGCACAACTGGCGGCCTGGATGCAGACGCGCCAGCAGGGACAGGCGGAATGAGTGAGCAGCGAACGCCTCCGTCACGCCCACCACAGGGACCAATTGGCTGGCTGCTGTCGCTGACCGGGCGGCTCATCGGGCTGGTTATTGGTGCGCTGGTGCTGCGGATTGTATTGGAACTGGCGGGGCTGTATTTCTGGTGGCCTCAGGAAGGGAGCAGGCATGTTTTTCAGGTGATGAACCGGGAGCGGGTGGAGCTGGTTATTGCGTTACAGCCACATCCACTGAAGGATGAAATTGTCATGCTGCTGGAGAACGGGGCAACTCGCGTGCTTATGCCCAACTGGCTTCTGAAGAAACCGTTCACCGGCCTGGCCTATACGCTGGTGAGTTTTATGCAGCGCCTGATATGGCTTGCCGCCATGCTCCCCCTGCTCTGCCTGTGTGTTTTAATCGGACTGATAGAAGGTCTAGTACAACGGGACTTGAGGCGGTTTGGCTCCGGGCTGAAATCGGTTTTTCTCCACCGCTACGTCATCAGGTCCGGCAGTTCAGTCGCCACCACGCTGTGGGTGTTTTATCTGGCACAGCCGCTGTTTCTGCCCTCTATGCTGATTTTACTGCCTGCCACCTTATGGTTTGGAGTAACGGTATGGATAGTGGCTGGTAGCTTTAAGCGCTGGTTATAAACCGCTCAATACTAACTTTCCCATTTTCAACCACTGAGTCTAGTTTTATCGATTTGCTGAGAGACGATCTTTTCCACCAACAAGAATCGCTGTAAATCTATCGACTGAATTAGATCAAGTCTGAGCTCATGGGTAGTTTCGTGCCAATAGCGAACTTTTAGGTCTAAACGTTCTCATGCCGAGGGCAAATTGGGTCGAGCACGATATTAAAAATATGGCACTGACTACCTTAAGAAGGGGACTTTATAACATTACTACACTATCAGAAGCCGACCACTAGCGCTGATTGTGCTTTCTTATACTGATACATTTGTCGTGACATATTCCGTTCGCATTTGATAAGCATCACTTTTACTCAACAGATGTGATGTTACAGTCGAAAGTCCTATTTAGGGGTAAGTCAGTGGTTCTCGCATTCGGCGAGGGCTGTGGGGCGTACCCACTGATGAACTCTACGAAAATATGAAATTTCTCACAATTGGTCTTATAGACCATTGCTATGCAGCGCTCATGTCGCCGTCTAATATCATTTATAGCACATCGCTATTTACAAACGCCTTCGTCCTATACGTCTCCGTTTACTCACAACCGGAGGCAACTCAATGAAACTACATATCGCGGCAACGCAAGGGTTACACCAAAACGAGCACAATGCCATTCTTGCCATTGAGAAAGCCCTTCCTGCACACTGGGTTGGGTATGCGGGTATCTTGTTGCTCGACAAAAATCGTAAAAGTCTAGAATTTGATGTATTGATCTTCGCCGAGGATCGCATCTTGATGATAGAACTTAAGAACTTCCACGGCCAAATTCATATGGAAGACGACCAGTGGATCCAGACCACGCCTAGTGGGCGTAAAATCAAGCATGGCTCTCCCATCGACCGCAAGCGTGAGCACGCCCAACGAATCAAGTCCATGTTCGATGAAGAGCTGCGCGCGCTGTGGGGGAATACTTTCTACGAAATCCAAGCGTTGGTAGTTCTCTCTGGCGATGCAAAGATTACACAGCTATCGCCAAAGGATAAAGGCTTTGTGCTAACGCTTGATGAGTTCTTGACCATCGCGAATCTAGATACCTATTTTGACAAAATGCCCTACACCAAGGCTGAAGGGTATTTTCGCCGCTATCCTGAAAAGCGCCCATGTGCCCCCGGGCAAATTGCCATTTTTGAGAAGTGGAAACGTGGAGGGAGTTATGTCCAGATCCGCCAGAAGCTCGAAGCAGGCTATGTAATCACGGAGAAGACCCCACATCTAGAGGGCCCCCACGATTACTACAATGAGTTTGACGGCGAACATGAGCGTGATTCGGACGACAAAAGCCAGATACGAATATGGGACTTCACTAAGATGGCCCATGTCGGCACAGATATGTCTGTGCGCGTTTTTTTTGGCTTACGTGAGGACCGAACGCAGCGGCATATACGTCGAACCGATAGTCAACTAGGCAAAGACTATTTATTGGAACCCAAGCACAACCTTCAAGAAGACACACTTACCGTGGACATGGCCGAAGTCTACCAACTTCCTAGGCTAGCCGAGCGTTTGGACGAATACCTAGTATCTACACCGTTGTCGATTGAAAAACGTACATTATTATTAAGAGCTCTGCTAACTCCCTTGGCCGGTATGCATGCCATGGGAGTATATCACCGCGATTTGAGTGCTAAACGCTTGTGGTGGGACCGGGAACGCAATGCCATCATCGTCAGTGGCCTGACAAGTGCCAAATTTCCGGATTTGGGGCATAAAAGCATCAGCGATATGCGTCAGGAGTTGGATACAACGGGTATCGTGCTGCCAGAAGATGCCTTTGGTGAGACCGAGGTATTGGGTCAAGCGGTGGATGTGTTCCAACTGGGAGTACTGTGTTACCAAATTGCCTATGGAGAGCATCTAACCTTATCCCAAGATGAGCCCCCCCAATGGAAGCAGCCTCTAAATGACCCCTTCGAAGGTAAACTAGACAGATTTATCCAGCGTAGCCTAGAGCACGATGCATCAGAGCGCCACACAGATGCGGGTGCAATGCTGGAGGCGCTTACGCGAACCCTGAATTTTCAAAACCTCGATACTAACGAAGATAAGGTTAGGGTGCTCAATGCGTTAGCTGCATTCAATACTGATGCTATGCCGATAACGCAATATCCTCAGGTGGAAGCACCGAGTACTGATCCTCTGCGCCAACGTATGACTTTCCGCTCCACAACTGTTGATGGGCAGCCCTGTACTGTGCGTATATATTTGAATGCACGCCCCAACAAGGATAACCATGGTCAGTCCCAGCGGCTTCTGCACTTTCTTGAACGCTGTGCCGTCGCCTCCAATAATGTTTTGCCGATTCCGCCATTAATTGAATTCGGCTGCGGCATGATGGGAACACATGTCGTTCAGTCTTATGCCCTAGGGGAGAGCTTGGAACAATGGATGGTGCTGTCCAACCATAGTTATGAGGAGCGCTTCCAATTAGCTGATGCACTGATTCGTGCAGTGCATAACCTACACGATCTGGATCTAAGTCATGGTGATCTGAAACCGGAAAATTTATTGGTCCAGGCGGAAGGAGGCAAGCTGGGCATTCTGCTGCTTGATATGTTTGACTTAGAGCTGGATGGCCTTGCTCCGGCAAATTCTGAATACTCCCCAACCACCGACGTCAGCGCCACGGCGCGTGACCGCTATGCCGTATACATGATTGTAGATGAGATATTTGCTGCCTGCATTCATCCTGGCGCCAATAAAATACGTAGGGAGATCCGTAATGCGTTGGGAGATAATAACGCTGTACCTCGTAACCTAGACATGTTACGGCGCACAATGATACATGCAAATGAACCCGAGTTGGTTGAGGCTACGCCCTTGGTGATCGAGAGTTTGTATTTCCCCAACGAGCAGGGCGAACTGTTCGAGATGGACTCAGGCATCTACCACCTGACGGTCAATTATACTAAGGGTAATATTCTAAAATTATTCTTCTTGGGTGTGTCCCATAAATTGACACTGAATCTCAAAGTAGATGGGCCGAGTCTAACCGTGCATCGTATGTTCTATGACCGGTTAGGTACGGGGGAGATGGTGTATGACACCCGTAATAACCGCAAGAATGATAATCGTGCCATGTCGGTCGGGCAGCCCTTTTTACTTAAAAAAGGTTCTTATGGTGCGACAAATACTGAACTACTAAACTTTGTCAGAACATTACACGTAGTGCAACATGTCCTGGACATCAAGCCCGCAGAAGAACCACCGACGGCAGTTGCCGATGCTCCAGGGGAAAGTCTTAAGCGCCTCTGGCTGCGCCTAGTAGAAGTAGAGCGCGAAACACTGCCCACCGTCAAAGTGATTGCAAGCCCTAAGGAGCGAGATGGCATCGTTCATGTACAGGTTAATGAGAATATCGACGCTTTAGAGTTTGCTGATGATGACGTGATCAACGTGACAGCAGATGATCATGAAACTCACTTCGGCCAACTGGATGTTACTAAGTCCGGCAATGGTGTGCTGGTGCTCTCGGATGACAACCGCGGGAATAACTTCCGCCTGCAAAACATTCGAGAAGATACAATCCTGACTCTGTCTAATTCGGGTAGTGATGTTAGCTGGGAGCGACGAGACCGGGCACTATCACGCATTATTGCTGGTGATGCAGTGATGGGGGATCTAATCGACCGCTTCGTAATTGGCCCTCGAGGTTGCCAGCCTCCAGCATTACCTATGCCGACCGACGAACAAATCAGCCGCTATGGACTGGATGAGTCTAAACGCGCCGCATTCCTGTATTTGCTACAAAATCCACTCAGTGTGTTGATGGGCCCGCCGGGTACGGGAAAAACAACACTACTTAGCGCAACACTAGATTATCTGCTGAATGATGCTGACGTACGCCGCGTACTGGTGGTGAGTCAATCGCATACTGC
The DNA here is from genome assembly GCF_021184225.1 of Klebsiella sp. KPN54798. NCBI lineage: Bacteria > Pseudomonadati > Pseudomonadota > Gammaproteobacteria > Enterobacterales > Enterobacteriaceae > Klebsiella > Klebsiella sp. KPN54798. The sequence goes on from NZ_CP089234.1 coordinate 4,773,970, forward strand.
GGTCGACGAAGTGGCTAACCGTGTGCGTGAGTTGAGCTTTAAGCGCCAGGAACAATCCCCGGATTTCAAACTGCCAAGCATTGTACGCTTAGGTGAGCGCCGCCGGGTCAGCGAAGGTATGCTGGATGTTCACACTAATGCTCTACAAGCTCAAGCCCGTACGGCCTTTCACCGCGATCTTGAAGTCCGGCTGCTAGCACTGTCAGCACGCCTGAAATTGCCTGAGGCATTTGTGCTGGAATCTGCCGCTCTGTATCGTTCCTGCGGTCGTGAATTGTTCGAGTTCACCCCTGCCCGAAATGAAGTAAGGGAATTCCAGCAAGATAGTGTCGATATGGATAACCTGCCAAATAATGAACGAATAGTTCGCTTGGCGGCTGAGCGTCGCCTAGATAATTTGACGAACGCTTTAACTGGCAGGTTGTCAGCCTTTACCGATATGCCCGACCAAGTATTGCATCACAATAAACCGCTGCTCGCGGTACTTAATATGATTGCCGAGCGACACCAGATTAATAATCCGCAGCGCATTGAACGGATGGCTGAGGTAATTAAGGTCGCCCACCACTGGTATCAGCGATTAGCCACAGACGAAACCGGCTATGCCGCCTTTGCTGCTCGTACCCGTCAATTGGTTGTTGGCACATTGGTTGGCATCGGGCATGGCGGATATCAACTGGATAAAAATGCCTTTGACTTGGTGGTAATTGATGAGGCTGCGCGCGCTACGTTTTCCGAGCTAGCCATAGCTATGCAGAGTGCGAAGCGAGTGCTATTAGTGGGGGACTACAACCAATTGGCACCTAGCTATGATGTGGCTCATGTACGCCAAGTCGCCCGTGATCTAGGCCTGAATGAGGTCGATGTAAAACGAACGGATTTTGAGCGAGCTTACGTCTTGAATGATGGTCACATGTTGTTGAAGCAATATCGGATGGCACCCGCGATAGGTGACATTATTAGCCACTGCTTCTATGACGGCACACTTGCGACCGGTCGGCCTTCTGCTCCCGAGTGGATGTCCTCCCTGCCCACCCCGTGGAATCGCACGGTGTCTTGGATCGATACCTCTGACAGTAAGTTGCAAGAAACGAATATCGGCAAGGGAATTGCCAATGAAGTTGAAGTTAACCTGTTGTGCAGCTTGCTGCGGCAATTGGTCGACGATGAGCAGGCGATGGGGCAGCTACGTCAGTGGAATGACAACGATACTACGCCAGCCATCGGGGTTATTACCGGTTACCGCAAGCAGGTGGAACTCCTGCAGATGCGGCTGGAATCTGAATCTTGGGCAGCGCCGATCCGCTCAATGATAAAGGTTGATACCATTGATTCCTATCAGGGCTCTGAAAATCGTATCATCTTATTAAGTTTAGTACGCCATAACTCTGAGCAAAAGGGCGGATTCATGACCGATAATGCCCGAGTTAACGTGGCCCTGTCTCGGGCAAAAGAGCGTCTGTTAATCATCGGTGCAGGGAGTATGTGGCAACAGGCGAATGCATGTCAGCCGCTGGCCCGTGTCTTCGACTATATCCACCAACAGTACTCATACCATAATAGTGAGTACCAAATCATTCGTTCAGCTGACCTGATCCATAATGCTTGCGCCGAGGTGCAGGAGAGTGACTATGTGTAACAAGACCCTTACCTTGAACAGAACAGCGCAGCAACCTGTGGAACTGCCGGCTGATTATGACCGCTTGCTACAAAGTATTACCGTGCTGGCACCAGTACAGAAGATCAGTCTGGACATTGATGTGACGCATAAAGCAGCGCTACCAGCGGTTCTTGAGTCAGCTCTTCTACTAGTGGCGCAACTCGAAATCGTGTCTCCTTCTGAGTTAGGAGGCTTTTTCGGACTCGCTGACCATGAGCGTCAGGTTCTGGTTGATGAAATGATCGACACTGGCCTCGTGCGATACAATGATGAAGGCGATATCGCGACTACAGTCAAGCTGACAATGCAGCGCCGAGAAGGCGCATCGGATGAGGGCATTGCAATTGAGGACGTGGAAAATCACCGTGACTTCACCTTCATCGACCTTTGCACTGGGCACATTCAGCCTAAGTGTAATGCGGACCTGCAGAAAGGTTTGCCCGAGTTGCCACGTAAGATCAATCGCAGTGACTTCACCGATTTGATCGCTAGCCAATTTCGTCGCTTTCAGATTTGCTTACCCGATACCAAGAGCAAGCGCGCACTGCGTAGCTCGAAGGCCCGACTCTACCGAGTGAATCGGGCCTCTGTTGGTCAATCGGGGTTGAAACAGCAGATCTCACTCGATATCCACGTCCATTCCGATCCTCTGAACGGGATACGTCTGGACTCACGGTTGATGGACTATAGCTTAGAGCATACACGCTTGATGGAAAGCTCCGGTCTCAAAACAGAGGCTATTAACTGGCTGCACGAGCGCAAGTTAGAGGCCGCTAGTTCCACACTAGAAGACTATTGTGATCTGGCAAAAGATATGGTGATCCGCCGATATATCGGACGTGATGGTAAGCTGGAACTAGGGCGTTTACTCCATGATCGCCAGCGCAGAAAAACCAGCTATGGTAACAGCACGATGCAACGTATGATGATTGGGCCTGTCTATGCAGCCCCCAATCGTAACACTTTAATTAAGTGGGCTGAACGGTTGCCACGTCAGCAGCAGGTACATCAAGGAATCTGGCTTGGTGCTACCAACGAGTTATTTGGCGCTAGTTTAGGTCTCGGGTCGTTCATCAAACAAATGAACACCGAGCTCGCAAGTGGAGAGCGCAACAGTCGCCTCAATTTGGCATTTCAGTGCGATGAGGAATTTCGGGCACAGCGTTTAATCACCAATCAGTTTAATAGCCGTACCGACGGTAGCCTACGAATTTTCCCAAAAGGCCGTTCTGAGTCGCACTTGGAAATATTGGTTTTCCCTGGCGAGTACGGTATGGCAGTGGTTCAGTACCATGCTGCTTTGGATCCGTCTCTTGGGTATGCTGGCCTTACATTGCCAATCGGCTACTTCACGACGGACCCTGAGCAGGTAGCTCAGTTGTGGATGCAGGTGCAGCAACGAATCCAGTCACCGGTTCGGTCAGCCGACCAGCCCGAGGTAGCGACAGATGATCTTAATAAGCTACTGGGTTGTGCTCCTGCAGAATTGGCACAAATGCTAGTCGACAATTCCGAGGAAAAACTGAAAAAACTGGTGGAAAGATTCAATCAACACTAGCGTCTCCCGCCCAGATGGTTAACGGTTGTCAAGCATCATGGTGACAACTAATTTGTGGTCTTTCCAATACATTAACCTTGAAAGACCACTTTTGCTCTTTGGGCAATAAAATTAGCAGCACTTGGCAATAGTGTCTTCTCGCTCATAGCAGACAGTGAAGTTTGATCGTTTGTTGCCACAGAACAGAGCCGGATGAATCCTGAGCCTATACACACCACAGGGTGCATTACCCTCTTCAGAAGTGGCATTGATAACCTAGCCACTTCTGAAAATTTTTATTCGATGTAAACAATTCCTCGCTGATCTTTCTCCAGCCTCTCATCTACCCTGCCCTGAATACGCTTCCTGAGAAGGCTGCCATGCAACATAGTCCATTATTTCTACTGTTGACTTTACTCATAGGGCCACAGTCCTATGCCTCCCCGGAATCCACCCAGCTCGCCCTCGCGCTGAAGCAACTCGACGGCGTAAAAACATCGCTGGAGCGCGCCCGGAACAGCGCCAGTGCCGACTCACAGTCGCGCTATTTCTTCGACAACTTACAGGCGCAGCAGGATCTCACCACCGTTGAACAAGGCATCCAGCACTACCTTGCCCCGGCAAGAGCGCAGCCGCGCGCCGTTCAGCCCCTGAGCGCCAGCTATCAGCGGGAGAACCCCGATGACTGGCTCCCAACTCGCCGCCTTTCAGGCCGCCAGCCTGAGCAAACCAGAGACCGTCAGTCTGCTGGTGCTCGGTCTGTTTACCAGCGCCCTGCTGCTGTGGTGCGCTTGGACACTGATGGTCGCTTGGCAGGGCGTCTGCCGCCAGCGCCTGAGCTGGCAGAGTTTTGGCGCGGTGGCGGCACGTTCACTGTTACTGGTGCTGGTCAGCTTCTGGCTGGTACTGAGCTGAGGAGGCATCATGCGCTGGCTTCTGTTATTGCTGTTCGCCACATTTAACGCCCTCGCCGACCTGCCTACGATGGAAGATCCCTCGCGCGGCCAGGGCCAGGGCATTATGGAGACGCTGCAAAACTACGGTTTTGACATCGTGGTGCTGCTAGCGCTGGCCATCTGTGCCGTCGGTTTTCTGGTGGTGGCGAACAACTGTATTGCCACCTATTCGGAGATCCAGAGCGGGCGTAAGCAGTGGAAAGATCTGGGCTCGATGGCGGGCGTCGGCAGCATACTGCTGGTGATCATCATCTGGCTGCTCAACCAGGCTTCGGACGTCCTGTAATATGGCGACTATCCCCTTTCTCCCCGACCGCCTTAACCGCGAGCCCGTGGTCTGGCGCGGCCTGACCACCAGCGAGCTGTTTCTGGCACTGGCAAGCGGTCTTGGTGGTGGTTGCCTATCCGGCATTCTGCTGGCCCTGCTCAGCGGTTACTGGCCGTTGATCCCCGGCTCGGCGCTGGCAGGCTCGGCGTTGCTGATTCAGGGTGGTGGGCGCATTCTGGCGCGTGCCAAAAGCGGTAAGCCCGACAGTTGGCTACTCTTAGCAATCCTTGCCTGGCTGGAGCGTCATCATCTTCGGGGTACGCAACTGATCCAGCATAGCGCTGTGTGGGTGGTACGCAGGAGTCCGCGATGAGCCGCTTTCGCCATGCGCTGGCCGAGCGCGATAACCATATACTGACACTGCGGGCGGTGATTATTCTGCTGTGCCTGTGTCTGGCGGGCGTCGGCTACGGCTGGTATCGCGCGCCGCAAAAGCTCACTCTCTGGTTCCCGCCGGATCTGCGCAGCGGCAGCACCCGCCCGTGGTGGGAAGTGCCGCCTGCCAGCGTCTACGCCTTCACCTTCTATATCTTCCAGCAGCTTAACCGCTGGCCGGATAATGGCGAGGAGGACTATTCCCGCAACCTGCGCTCGCTACGCGCCTACCTGACGCCCGCCTGTTACACCCGGCTGGAGCACGATTTTCAGGTGCGGCGCAACGGTGGTGAACTGCGCGAACGTACGCGCGGCGTGTATGAGCTTCCCGGCCACGGCTACAGCAGCTCGGTGCATGACGGTGATAAGCGCCCCTTCCCGCGCGTCGAGACATTAAGCCGGGACGCCTGGCGGGTAACGCTGGACGTGGCGGTTGAGGAGTATTTTCAGAACGAGCCGGTAAAAAAGGCGCTGGTGCGCTACCCATTACAGGTCGTGCGTTATGCCATTGATGCGGAGAAAAACCCGTGGGGGCTGGCAATCGACTGTACCGATGCCGCGCCGCAGCGTCTGGTGGCGGAGGAGAAACAATGAAATCTGTCTTCCTGGTTTTACTCTTCAGCTTCCCGGCCTTCGCCACGGAGGTGGTGCAGTGGGAAAACATCCCGCTCCCAGTCACGTTGCATGTCGGGCAGGAGCGGATTGTCGACGTAGGGAAAGCGGTGCGCATCGGCTATCCCGCCACGCTGGAAGGCAAAGTACGTCTGCAAAGCGCGGGCGGCAAAGTCTTCCTGCTGGCGAATACGACGTTCCCGGCCACTCGTATCCAGTTACGCGATACCAGCAGCGGTGAGCTGATCCTGCTGGATATTCAGGCCACCCAAAGCACTTCACCACTTGAAGCAATGCAAATTAGCTATGCGCCGCAGACGCCTGCCACAGCCAAAACGCCCGTCCCGGTGACAGCATCAACCGAGCCCCTGCCCGTCCTGTTGGTGCGCTACGCCGCGCAGAATCTGTATGCGCCGCTGCGCACCGTCGAAGCCCTGCCCGGCGTCACGCCTGCGCCCGTCCGGCTGGCGAAACGCATCACCACCTTACTGCCACAGCAGCCTGTCACCGCCATCCCGCTGGCGTCATGGCAAGTCAACGCCACCACCGTCACCGCCATCCGCCTGCAAAACCGTAGCGGGCAGCGCATCACGCTCGATCCACGTGAACTTCAGGGACAGTTTACCGCCGCCGCGTTCCAGCATTACTGGCTCGGCCCGCGTGGTCTGGCAGAAGATACCACCGTGGCTTACCTGGTGACGGAAGGTCCGGTTTCCCGCGCCCTGCTGCCGGAGCCAAAATCATGATGCCGCGCCAGAGTCTCCTGCTGAAAATCCTGCTACCAGTGATTGTCTTTCTCACTGTCTGGCTACTGCTGCGCCCGGCAGACAAAAGCACGCCGGAGAAATCTCCATCCCGCACCGTGGCTGCCTTAACGCCGCAGGAACTGCGCGAACTGGGCATTGACGGCGACACGCCCGCCGATACCATCGCCACGCTGGTCGGCCAGATGAAGCAGTATCGTCGGGAGCTTCAGTCAATCCAGAGCGATAACGAAAGCCAGCAGGCGCGCGAGAAGCGCCTCAAAGCACAGCAGGCGACGCTGGCATCTGAGTTACGCGGGGATATGCGCAGACAGCAGGACCAGATGCGCGATGGACTACTAAAAAGCCAGCGAGGATTGCTGGACAAGCTCGACCGCCTGATGGCGAAACGCCCGGACGATATCCCGCCCGGTCTGGGGCTGACGCCCGGCGAACTGCCTGCCGATGTGCAGCCGGATATCCGCTGGCTGGAGCCGCTGGATGCGCCCCCGCCTGTGGACGAAAAGCTGCTGCGCGTCCCCCTGAAAGCGGCGGACAAACCGCCGCCGAAACCTGACGTAAAAGTCTACACCCTGCCGCAGAACGCCACGCTGACCGGATCGGTGGCGATGACGGCGCTGATTGGTCGCGTTCCGCTTAACGGCACCGTCAGCGATCCCTACCCGTTCAAATTGCTGATTGGCGAGGACAACCTCACCGCCAACGGCATTGAACTGCCGGACGTGGCGGGCGCGGTGGTCTCCGGTATCGCCTCCGGCGACTGGACGCTCTCTTGCGTGCGCGGGCAAATCACCTCGATGACCTTTGTGTTTCACGACGGCACCATCCGCACCGTCCCGCAGGGCGGCAAATCCGGCAACAAACAGCAGGAGATCGGCTGGCTTTCGGATAACCAGGGGCTGCCGTGTATTCCCGGCGAGCGTAAGAGCAACGCGAAGGAATACCTGACCTCGCAGTTCCTGCTGGCGGGATCCGGCGCGGCGGCGCAGGCTTTCGCCAATGGTGAAAGCACCACCGTGGTGGAGGACGGTAGTATCACCAGCGCGGTGACGGGCAACAATGGCCAGTACGTGCTCGGCCAGGCCATCGGCGGCGGGCTGAAAGAAACAGCCGACTGGATGAAGCAACACTACGGCCAGATGTTCGATGCCGTGTACGTGCCGCCGGGCCATAAGGTGGCGGTGCATCTGACTGAAGCACTGGCGATTGATTACGAGCCGGAAGGCCGAAAAGTGAAATACCAGCAGGCCAGCACGCCGGAGGGACTGGAATGATACGCGCTATATTGATGCTTCTGTTTTTGCTGGCCGGATGCAGCACCTCGCAGGAGGAACTGATGCCGGTCGATCCTGATGCCAGCATGCTGACGCTGTGGCAGCAGCAAAGCGGCGGCAGCGCAGCCCTGCTGGATGCCCGCGCCCAGTTGCGCCGCACGCCGGATGGTCCGGTGTCGCAACCCGAAGCGGATACCATCCGTAGCCAGTTTCCGCGCCTGCCCAATCCGGATCTTGTGTTGTACGTTTTCCCGCACCTTAACGGCAACACCCCGGTGCCTGGTTACAGCACCGTCTTCCCCTTCTATACCCGCCCGCAGTATGCATTACCGGGCGAACGCCTGACTCCGCCATGAATGAACGGTGCGGTCTCCCGCAACAGGCGCTGAATACCAGCTACCGCAAGGGCCCGTCCTTTGTCGACTGGCTGCCGTGGGTGGAGTTTTTGCCGGAGTCGCAGACGCTGCTGCTGGAAGATGGCCGCTCGGTGGGCGCGGTGTTTGAGCTAATACCTGTTGGCACCGAAGGCCGCTCGACGGCCTTTCTCGAACAGATGCGCGATACCGTCACCGACGCATTACAGGATGCCTTTGATGAGCATGAACGTGCGCCGTGGGTGGTGCAGTTTTTCTGCCAGGACGAGGACGACAGCGAGGCGTGGCTGGCATCACTTTCAGCTTACGCCGCACCGGAAATTCGCAACTCCGCCTTTACCCGCGAATGGCTCACGCAGATGGCAAACCATATGGCGAATCTCACCCGCGATGAGGGGCTGTTTCTCGATAACACCGTCACCCGTACCCGGTGGCGGGCGACGTGGCGGCGCACGCGGATGGTGGTGTACCGCTGGCTTCCAGGTTTCTCGCCGGACGAACCGTCCCCGGAAGAGACGCTGAACAATATCTGCGAGCGTCTCACCGCCGGGCTGAAAGCGGCGGGAATTAACGCCATCCGCCAGAATGAACAGGCCATTCACCGCTGGATGGTGCGCTGGTTTAATCCTGCGCCTCCAGTGGAAGATAAAAAAGCCTTCTGGCGACAACTGGATTTACCGGAAGCTGAATCTCTGCCCGTTATCACCGATTTCGCTGAACGACTGCTGACGAGCGAACCGCGCTCGGACGCAAAGAACGGCGTTTGGTGGTTGGATAACCGACCGCATAAAGTGATGGTGGTCGACCGCCTGCGCAAAGCGCCGCCGCCCGGCCTGCTGACCGGAGAAACCTCGCGCGGCGACGGCATCAATGCCCTGTTCGACCTGCTGCCTGCGGGAACCATCATAAACCTGACCGTAGTGGTGTATCCGCAGGACAAGCTGGAGCAGCATATCAGCCACCTCGCCGACCGGGCGATTGGCGACAACACCGATTCGGAATACACCCGCCGCGACTGCCACGAGGTACGCAGCTATCTCAAGGACGGCCATAAGCTCTACCGCAGCACGCTGGCGTTTTACCTGCATGCACCCGACACCGATACCCTGTTTCGCCAGCAGCGCCAGTTGCACAGCCTGTTGCTTAACGCCGGTCTGGTACCCGTACAGGAGCAGCATGAAGTGGCCCCCTTAAGCCACTGGTTACGCTGGCTGCCGATGTGTTTCGATCCCCTGCGCGATCTGTGCGGGCTGTATACCCGGCTCAACTTCGTTCAGCATATCGCCGGGCTGATGCCGGTGTACGGGCGGGAAACCGGCACCGGGCATCCGGGGATTTGTTACTTCAATCGCGGCGGCGCGCCGCTGTGCTTCGATCCGCTGAATAAGCTAGACCGCGCCCAGAACGGCCATCTGCTGTTGCTCGGCCCGACCGGAGCGGGCAAATCCGCCACGCTGAACGCGAAAATAGCCCAATTGATGGCACTGCACCGCCCTCGCCTGTTTATCATCGAAGCCGGGAACTCGTTCGGCCTGATGGCGGACTACGCTGCCGCCCACGGTCTGACGGTGAACAAAATCAACCTGCGTCCCGGTTCCGGTGTCACCCTGCCCCTGTTCGCCGATGCCTGGCGACTGGTGGAACAGGCGGTCACCGACGCCGAACCACCGGAAGATGAAGAGAGCGACGGCGATGACCAGCGTGACGTGCTCGGTGAAATGGAGATCACCGCCCGGCTGATGATCACCGGTGGCGAGGCGAAAGAAGATGCACGCCTCACCCGGCCAGACATGGCGATGATCCGTCAGGCGATTATCGCTGCCGCACATACCTGTTATCAGGAAAAACGCCAGACGCTAACGCAGGATATCCGCGATGCACTGTTCGCCCTTTCCCGCGACAACAGCCTGCCGGAAGCCCGCCGCCAGCGGGCGTATGAAATGGCGGAGTCCATCAACCTGTTCTGCGCCGGATTTGAAGGCGAACTGTTTAACCGTGAAGGCCAGATGTGGCCGGAGACGGATATAACTCTGGTCGATCTCGCCACCTTCGCCCGTGAGGGTTACGAAGCCCAGCTTGCCATCAGCTATATCTCGCTGATTAACCATATCAATAACCTCGGCGAACGCGACCAGCATCTGGTGCGACCCATCGTCAATATCACCGATGAGGCGCATATCATCACTGTTAATCCCTTATTGGCGCGCTTTCTCACCAAAGGCTCGAAGATGTGGCGCAAGCTCGGTATCTGGCTGTGGCTCGCCACCCAGAACCTGGCAGATTTTCCTGATGAGGCGAAGAAGCTGCTCAATATGATCGAGTGGTGGGAACTGCTGGTGATGCCGCCGGAAGAGATCGAGCAGGTCTGCCGATTTAAAGCGCTGACGGAAGAACAGCGCCAACTGCTGCGCTCAGCGGTAAAATCGCCGGGGCAGTATACCGAGGGCGTGGTGCTGTCGCCGCGCGTGGAGGCGCTGTTTCGGGTGGTGCCGCCAGCGCTGTATCTGGCGCTGGCCATGACTGAGAAGCATGAGAAGGCCGAGCGGAGGCGGATTATGCAGGAGACGGGGTGTAGTGAGGTGGAGGCGGCTATGAAATTTAAGTTCTAAATTTATCAATTGCTGCACTGATTCCATGCCGTCATAGTTCTTATTCCTGTGAACATTCTTTACAGACACGATATAAAACCATCTCATTGCTTGCTGGGTTAACTGAGTTGCTGAATTTTTTTCTAGAATTTCGCAAAATTTAATAGGTAAACCTTGTTTTTTTAAATTTACGATGATATAAAAACAATGCCCTAAACAAAGGTTTAGGGGTATTGTACAGGTTGTCAAGCCTCCCACAGGTCTTGGTGAAACCAATCACTGTGACGACGGTAAGCAACACTTGGATGATATTCATAATTGACTCCACGCTACTGATTACATTATACAGCATATCTAACATTTGCGGCGAGGTTCACAATTTGTATTTAGGTACTGATTGTGGATGAGAAGGTTGGAGAAAGACCACTTGGTTAAGCCGGAGGATGTGTCCTAGAATTGTCGCTATTCTGTCATCCTCCGGTTTTGCTAATTTCATTCAGGGAATATAATGAATAATGATGATTACCCATGGTTCAGAAAACGTGGTTATTTGCATTTCGATGAACCTGTTTCATTAAAAAAAGCGGTTAAATATGTTTCCTCTCCAGAAAAAATAATAAAACATTCTTTTCTGCCATTTTTAAGCTTTGAAGTAAAATCGTTTAAAATCAAAAAAGACAAATCAACAAAACAATTAAGTAAAACTGAAAAATTAAGACCTATTGCCTATTCCTCACATTTGGATAGTCATATTTATGCATTTTACGCAGAATATCTTACTGGACATTATGAATTATTGATCCAAGAAAACAATTTACACGAGAACATCCTTGCCTTCAGATCTTTAAATAAAAGCAATATAGAATTTGCCAAGAGAGCATTTGATACAATTACTGAAATGGGTGAGTGTAGCGCTGTTGCATTAGATCTTTCTGGTTTTTTTGACAATTTAGATCATCAAATTTTGAAACACCAGTGGTGCAAAGTTATTGGGACTGAAGCGTTGCCGCAAGACCATTTTGCCATATACAAAAGTATAACAAGATATTCTAAAGTTGATAAAAATAGAGCGTATGAGATTTTAGGTATATCAAAGAATAACCCCAAGTATAATAGACGCAAGATCTGCACCCCTGTTGATTTTAGAAATAAGATTAGAAAAAATGGTCTTATTATAGTTAATAATTCCCAAAAAGGTATACCCCAAGGCTCGCCAATTAGTGCTCTACTTTCAAATATATATATGCTTGACTTTGATATTGAAATGAGAGATTACGCGCAGGAACGTGGTGGCCATTATTATCGCTATTGTGATGATATGCTATTCATTGTACCAACTAAGTATAATAAAACTCTAGCAGGTGATGTAGCCCAGCGGATTAAGCATCTTAAGGTAGAACTCAATACTAAGAAAACTGAGATTCGAGATTTTATATACAAAGACAGTACCTTAGTGGCAAATATGCCTTTACAGTATCTTGGGTTTATTTTTGATGGGAGTAATATATTATTACGTTCATCTTCTCTCGCAAGATATTCGGAACGAATGAAAAGAGGTGTCCGCTTAGCAAAAGCTACAATGGACAGCAAGAATAGGATTAGAGAAAATAAAGGTGAAGCTTTAAAAGCTTTATTTAAGAAAAAATTATATGCCAGATATTCACATATTGGAAGAAGGAATTTTTTGACTTATGGTTATCGCGCCGCGAAGATCATGAATTCGAAAGCTATAAAAAGACAGTTAAAACCATTGCAGAAAAGATTGGAAAATGAAATACTAAAATAAATATTTGCTGGCCCGAATCATACAGGGCCACAATACAGTTGAAAACAAGCTATAATAAACAACATCTAATTTTTATATACTCTTTTTCCCTCCATTTTTATTTTCGATAGACACAGACTTCTACATTTCAAACTAGATATTTGTTATAATTAAAAATAATCCCCATGCATATTAATCGTTTTTTTTGAACGTATTATCTACTGTAGTTTATTCAGTATACTCGCGGGTTCAATATTTAAAAGACGGCAGAGTCTGACAAACTCCACAACATCCAGTCGCCTTTCTCCACTCTCTACCTTTGCGATAAATGACTGTGGTCTTCCGAAAGCACTGGCAACCTCTTGTTGAGTGATGCCACAGGCTATCCGCGCATCCCGGAGAGCCTTAATCACCAGCTGGTAGTCATTTGAGTAGATAGAAGTCATCCCGGCAGCCTCAACTCTATGTTAAGACTGACTATCCGGTGGCCTTGTCATTATCCCAAAACAGGATAACAACCCAAGCAAATTACTTCATAACTGCGTTCAGTATTTCTGCGGGATCAAGCGAAAGCAGGCGAGCAATAGCTGCAAATTCAATCACATCCAAACGACGTTCGCCATTCTCCACCTTTGCAACGAATGACTGGGGTTTGCCCAGCGATTTAGCCAGTTGAGATTGAGTAATCCCCCGATCAATTCTTGCAGAGCGCAGTAACTTTATAACTAACTGATATTCATCAGAATAAATAGATGACATTCATAAAACCCGATTAATATCCCAAAATCGAATATCAGCCATTTACAAAAATATCCCAAAATGGGATATTTAATCAGCTTTGTAACACAAGAAGGTAAACGGAATGACTAAAAAAGACTGGCACCCGGCCGACATTGTTGCCGCCTTACACAAGCGCGGTACCAGTCTGGCGAAACTTTCGCGGGAAGCGGGGCTGGCCTCGTCAACTCTGTCGAATACCCTGACGCGCCCGTGGCCAAAAGGCGAATGGCTGATTGCCATCGCGCTCGACGTTCATCCCTCAGAGATCTGGCCCGCCCGTTACCTCAATTCCAGTAATAAATGTAAACCCCGAAAACCGCTTCACCCCATGACAACAACCGACAACTCCGGGACATAACGACCCGCGCTGTGAGTGGCAGGACGCATTAACCAACGATACCTGACAGGAGAGTTGTTTATGCACACCGAACCACAACCATGCACCATCATACCCATCGCAGGAGGCCGCCATGTTTCTGGTCTCCCTGGCTGAAGGCTTTATCCACCTGTTCCAGGCCGCAGGCAAAATCTTCCTCGACATGATGACCGGGCTAATCCCGATGCTCATCTGCCTGCTGCTGGCCATCAACTTCCTGATGAAGCTGGTCGGCATCGTGCGGATGGAGAAGGTCGCTGCCCTGCTCGGCCGCTCGCGCATTCTCACCTACGGCGTGTTGCCAGTGCTCGGCTGGTTCTTTATGAGTAGCCCCGGCGCGCTGACGCTCGGTAAGCTCTTACCTGAGAAGAGTAAACCCGGCTATGAGGATGCACTCGGCACCACCGCCCATCCCCTCACCAGCCTGTTTCCCCACGTAGTGCCATCAGAGCTGTTTGTCTGGCTCGGCGTGGCTGCGGGGGTTAAGGCGCTCGGCCTGCCCGTCACCTCGCTGGCGCTGCGTTATATCGCTGCCGCCATGTTGATTGGTTTAATCCGCGGGATTATCACCGAGTACCTGTTCCTGCGGCTCAGCAAGCGGGGGAATGCGCCATGATGATTTACTGCGCACGTATTACTGCTATCGGGCTGTTTGTCGCTGACGGCCTGACCGACAAGATACTCATCACCTTCGACAGCAACGGGCCGAAGGACTGCCTCGATTACTCCCTGTCTCTGGAACCATCGTTCCGGGAAGAGAGCCTGATGATACTGCCCGGTGACCGCCTGCTGCTGGCGGGTCACGACTATCTGGTGACTGCCGTCGGCAAAGGAGCACAGCAGGCGCTGTTTGAACTCGGCCACCTGACGTTGGTGTTCAACGGCGACCTGAATCCCTGCCATATCGGCGCGGTTCATCTCTCCGGCCCGGTGCCGAACCTGCGAGACCTCCACGGCAATCTGGTGATTGAGGAGGGACGGCCATGAACACGGTGCTTATTCCCCCCGGTCCCGGCGGCTACGGCAAGGGGCTGTGGCTGCCCGTCGCCAGCGGCAAAAAGGTGCTGTCGCTGACCGGGCGGGAAATCCATCCGGTGGCGATAGAAATCGGCGCGCTCACCGAATCGGAAATCGTCAACGGTTTTGCCGATATCCCGCCGGATAACGACATCCTGTGCGTGGTGATTAACTGCGCCGGGTCCCTGCGCTGCGGCCTGTATCCGCAGAAGGGCATCCCGACCATCAACGTGCTGCCTACCTGGCGGGCCGGACCGCTGGCACACTTTATTACCGAGGATAACTACGTTTCCGGCGTCACGATGGAACAGCTGGTTCTGGTGGACACCGCCGAAGCGCCGGACAGCGAGCCTGAGATAACACCGGAGCCTGCACCACGGGTTATCACCACGCCACCACCTCCTCGCGGCACAGAGAAGCTGGTGCACATGGTCGAGCAGACCGGCACCGCCGTCGGCCACGTTATCGCCCTGCTGTTCGCCGCCAGCCGTGAGGCGGTGGACGTGTCGCTGCGCAACGTTATCCCGTTTATGGCCTTTGTCTCGCTGCTGATAGCCCTGGTGCAGGAGACCGCACTCGGCAGCCTGATTGCCCACGCCCTGACGCCGCTGGCGAACTCGTTGTGGGGGCTGTTGCTGCTGTCTCTCATCTGCGGCATTCCTTTCCTCTCCCCGGTGCTCGGGCCGGGGGCAGCCATCTCGCAGGTGATTGGCGTGATGATAGGCACCCAGATTGGCGCAGGGGCGATATCCCCGGCCTTCGCCCTGCCCGCCCTGTTTGCGATCAATGTGCAGGTCGGCTGCGACTTCGTGCCGGTAGGTCTTTCCATGCAGGAGGCAAAGCCGGAGACCATCGCAAAAGGTGTACCCGCCTTTCTGCTGTCGAGACAACTGACCGGACCGCTGGCCGTCATCATCGGCTGGCTGTTTTCCCTGGGCTTATTCTGAGGACTCAACGATGAACAAAATCAGAGCCGCCGTGGTCGGCGCAGGTATCTACGGCAAACACCATATGAACGCGTACCGCCATAACCCGGACACGGTGCTGGTCGCCATCTGCGAAACAGATGAGGAACGCTGTGACGACCTTGCCATGGCGTACGGCGTGATGGGCTATACCCGGCTGGACGTTCTTCTGCAGGAGGAAGCCATCGACGTGGTCTCGGTGGCGACGCCGGATCCGTACCACACCGAATCCATCCTCACCGCCCTGCGCCACGGTAAACATGTGCTGGCAGAAAAACCGCTCGCCACCTCGGTACGCGAGTGTGAGCTTATCGTGGAGATGGCGCAGCAGCGGGACCTGCTGGTCGGCGTCGATTTCCACAAGCGCTGGGACCCGGCGGTGATGCGCATTAAGGCTGAACTGGAGAGGCCGGAAGCCGGGCGCATCCTGCGCGGGCATATCAGTATGGACGACGTGATAACGGTCCCGACGGCGTGGCTGGACTGGGCGGGCGCAAGCTCCCCGGTATGGTTCCTCGGCTCCCACTGCTTCGACCTGGTGCGCCACCTCTCCGGCCAGGAAGTGGTGTCGGTGTACGCCGTCGGACAGAAGCGGCTGATGGTCGAATGCGGCCTCGACACCTTTGACAGCGTGCAAAGCCTGCTGACGATGGGCGACGGCAGTTCGTGGGTGGTCGAGAACTCGTGGGTGCTGCCGGAAGGCTTTCCGAAAGACAACGACGGGCGCATTGATATTCTCTGCGAGGCAACCTATATCCGCAGTTCCTCGCAGCATCGGGGACTGGAAATTACCACCCCGGACAAGACGCTCACGCCCAACAGCTACTTCATCAACTACCGCAACGGTGTCGCCAGCGGCTTTGGTATCGACCCCATCAATGACTTTGTGCGGGCGGTCAGGAACAGGTCACCGTACCCGGTCACCGCAGTTGACGGGCTGGCGGTAAGCCGGATCTGCGAGGCGGTGCATCAGAGTCTCGAAAGTCAAAAACCAGTGTCATTAAAATAGTCGGCCAGCAGGGATGCTGGTATCCGCAAGCCCGTTGACTCTGTATTCCCTAAAGAATGCCGCCATTTGTTATCCTTAATTCAGCATTCATCGTTAACGCCATTAAGTACCCTGTCCCGATAGTCTTCCAACTGATACCGTTGCAGATAGCTTTCTAACTCCTGTGTCCAGCGCGTTCCTTCGCCAAGCGTCGCGCGGCTATGGGTTGAGGCATAAAGATAACGTGTATCATAAAGATTAATCAGCGTCTGATTTACACCATCGATTTTGCACTTAGGATTTTTGAGCTGCTGTTCTAACGCCCGGACAATACGGGCCCGATGGTCTTGATCGGTAGCAAAATCCCGTTCCTGCAATTCGCTGAGCACCAGAAATGAAAGTGGGATTTCTTCTGCAATCGCTGCCTGTAAACGATAATGACCATCAAGAATAACAAATGATCCCAGCCCTGCTATATACCAGACAAGTACTGGAGGCAGCGCACCCTCCCGGCATTTTTTACGCCACCATTTCAACCTTCCGGCATCAGGTTGTATCGGATAACGCCCAAGTAGCAGGCTACCTCCCCACCACCAGTCCACTAATCTGACTTTGTCAGGATTGACCAAATCAGGAAAATCTTCGCCGTAGAGCGTCCAGCTACAGCCGATATTCCCGCTGCTTTCTGGGGCATCAAAACGCCAGCTATTTACAGGAACACGCTGTCCGGATAATTTCGGTAATGAATATTTGGCCTCCATCGGCCTTATCAGCCATCGGCGAAGAGACAGAAGAGGCACTGGCGCATTCATTAATTGCCGGGAAAAATAGCGACACCATTCACCTGTCCAGGCCCGTTCGCCTTTGCTTTTAATGCCTTCAATATCTTCAGATGTGACAGCCGGTAATAATGTCTGGCAAGCGGAATGATCGGCATTAAACACCAACCAGACACCGGAATGATCTTTCAACATTGATGCCCAGAATAATGTCTCCCCAGAAACCTGCAACGCCATCCGCCCATAACGACCACTTAGCATTTCCATTGCCACGTCGGTCCTCTGGCTGCTCTTAAGTGTCGGCTCCAGACCCTGCCAGTTATTATTGCGATCAAACAGATCTTTCCACCAATATTGGATCATTATCATCTTCCCTGATAAACAGAGGGTTAGTCTAAAACCTTTATAATTGTTCAGGTAGCTATTTATATGTCAACGTAAACGTCGCCGTGGCGTTCGCTTTCCCGGCCGTGATGCTCTGTGTTGTCTGGTAATAGCGCGCCTGAAGCTGAACATATTCGTTGCCGCCTGATGGCGAGGTGTAGTAATACCGCTCCTGACCGAACTGTACCGGGCTGTCTTCATAGCGGTACCAGAGCTGCACGCCGACACCGCTGGCATTTACCGGATCGCTGTCGAGTTTAATGACGCCGGGTACGCCGGCGTCGCTATCTGCTGTGGCGTCAATACGCACATTAATCCGTGCGCCCTGAATACAACTCAGATTGATATTGAATGTCTGCCAGGCCGTTGCGGAACCCGGACCGCTGAACTCGCTTTTGTCATGGTCACCCAGCGGGACATTAACCGGGTTAGTGGTAACGGAGCAGGATTCAGAGGTAATGGTATTTGTGCCATTCAGGGTGACATTGGCAAAATAAAACTGGTTCGCCACCGAGGCCCGCGCCAGCATGCCACTATCCAGCGTTCCTCCCGTAATATCGCCCGTTTTGATTAACTCCGCTTTAATACCATCACCACCGATGTAAATATAAACATTCGCGCCCACACTCTGGTCATAGGGAAGCACTTTCCCGGAAGAGGTGTTAGTCAACCGGATACCCACTCCAGGAACATTAGTGTTATAGATATTGCTTCCGAGACTGCTCAGCGTTCCCCATTTACTCAGTTCCCAACGGTAGGTCCAGGCTTCTGAACACCCGGCGATAGTATTGCCGCCGTTATACGCCCCGTTGTGGCCGTGGCGATGACACTGCCCACCGCCGCATCACGCTGGACCGCCACATTGCCGAAACTGATATACCCGGAACTTCACTACTCACTCCGGAAGCGAAACCACAGGAGGCCTGTGTACCAAAAGAAACCAGCCACAACGCCAGCACCAGCCAGCCGGATTTTAATAACACCTTCATTTAACGACACTCCTGTTCAGTTTCCGTCACCGGAACGTTTCCGGCATTCTCCGGCAGCCGGTAAAGCACCATGCACTGCCGCGTCCCGTTCCAGCTCACCGCAATATCGCCCTCATCCGGCACGCCGGTGAGATAGACCTGGCCATCATCGCCAACGATGCCGCTGCCGCCTTCCTTCAGCTTCGCCTGCGCGCCAAACGGCACCGGCAGCCCACGGTAAAGCAGCGTCATCAGCACGCGCCGTCCGACGCGAGTGTTGAAGTCAGCCATTACCACCGCACCCTGCGTCGGCGTCACAGTCTGGACGGCGGTGTCGATATCCACCTCATCGCCGAGCGTGCTGGTATCCAGCGCGATGCGGTTTTTCTTGTACGGGTTGACGTAAGGCACCACCGCATAACCGCGCCAGTCGGTGTACACCCCGGTGTTGTTCTGCACTTTTGCATCCTCCGCACCGGGCGCGCTCACCACGGCCAGCGAGTCGCCGAGCGGTTGCCCGAAAGTGATGCCATGTGGATGCGCGACAATCCCGCCCTTCAGGCCGTAGTTCACCTGCTGGCTGTCATCGTCGTAGTTGTAGCCACCGGTTACTTCGCCCCAGCCGCCTTTGTAATCGGCGTTGATGTTGCCGGAGCCGCCCACGCCATGGTTGGTGTAGCTCTGCTGGAGGCTGTAGCTGAGGTTGTTGTCGGCAAGCGCCGTGCCGTTAAGTCCCACCTGCTGGCGGGTATCGCCGTGCTTCGCGGTGTTGATGCTGTAGCTGGCCCAGGCGTTGGGCAGGAAGCGGCTGAGCGGCACCTGCATGCTGAAGGCCAGCTGCTGGTCGGCAGGCTGGGTGCTGTCAGGATAGTCGCTGTAGCTGACGCCATTGATATTGCCGTTCCAGCCGGTGCTGAGGGTGCGCTCGTAGCCGTCCTCGTGCCAGTAATCCTGCTGGTAACCGGAGATAAAGAACGAGCCGTAGCTGCCGAGGCTCTGGCTGAGGTCGAGCTGGAGTTTCTGCCGCTTGTTGTACTGCATCCGCCAGCCGTCATCGCTGTCCGTCCGCAGGTCATTGGCCTCCTGGAAGGTGTAAAAGCCTTCGGTGGAGTAGCGGTACGCCGCCAGGGTGAAGCTGGTGTCGGTGGCCTGGAAATCCTTTGAGTACTGCACCCGGTACGACTGGCCGTCGTGGGTTTCATCGTTGTTGAGCGTGGTGTGCGCAGCGGTGATATCGACGGATAGCGAACCGAGCGTGCCGAGGCCAAAGCCCAGCCCCGCCGCCCCGGACTGATAGTCCTCCGAGTACAGCGTGCCGCCATAAATGGTGATGGCGTGCGGCAGGCCGTAAATCGCCGTCACCTAGCCGAACTGCGGCTCATCGCTGTCGTTGTTGCCGCTGCGATACTTCCCGGCAGTCAGGGCGTATTTCAGGCGACCCTCGCGCTGCATAATGGGAACGGCTGAAAATGGCTGAATAAAGGTGCGCTCGCTGCCGTCGGCCTCCTTAATGGTCACTTCCAGGTCGCCACTGCCCGAGGTCGGGTAGAGGTCGCTGATGGCGAACGCACCCGGCGCGACGTAGCTCTGGTAGATGATGTAGCCGTTCTGCTTCACCGTCACCTGCGCGTTCGACTGCGCAATGCCGCGGATAACCGGAGCGAACCCGCGCAGACTATCCGGCAGCATATTGTCGTCGGACGCCAGTTGCGCGCCGCGGAACTGCACGCTGTCGAAGATATCGGAAGGGGTGTAGCTGTCGCCGAGCGTCAGTTGCCCCTGCAGGCGCTGGATATCCCGCTGAAGATACGTGTTCACCGAATCCCAGTGGCTGCCATTGTCCTCGTCGTAATTCCAGGTGGAATAGTTGCGCAGCCGCCACGCGCCGAGGTTCAGGCCGCTTTGCAGGTTGGCATAGTAGTTATCCTCTGAGCCGCTCTGGTGGTCGCGCCAGGTATTGCTGCCGCTGAGGCTGTAGTTCAGCAACGCGGCGGGAACGCCCTCATCCCACTGCGAGGGATCCACCTGGCCGCGGGCCGCGGCGCTCATCGCCGCCTGGGGAATGCTGACGTTCAGTTGCAGTTTACTGAAGCGCAGTTCGCTGGACGCCATCGGGATATAGCGGCCGATATCCTTCAGCGGCTTATCCGGAGGCAACGCCGCCAGCGCGGGAAAAGCATCGGTTTTTACGCCCCACGCTTTCAGCATGGCGGGGGTTATCTGCGCGCGGAGTTTTTTGTCTGGCCCGGCGGTGAAGGCGATATCCTGCGCTTCGCCCTGCTGTTCGCCGTTCACATACACCGTCACCCGGTAAACGCCCGGCAACTGGCCGTCCGCTTCGGCAAAGGTGGATAAATCCGCCACCGGCTGGCCGGGATTGTCGATTTCCAGCGCATGGGAGTTAAAAGTCTCGCGGGCCTCTGCGTTGCGGAAATATGCCAGCAGGAGGATCATCACCAGCAGCAGCGCCAGCAGGATCATCATGGTGCGCCGTTCAGGGTTGTTCATCACGCTCTCCCCTCACAGCTGGCGGCTTTCGAACTGGCTGACGCCGCCGTAGTCGCTGATGGCCTGCCAGCTAACGCGGGACGCCGTGGCGGAAGGGATCGTGAAACTCACACTGCCCTTCGGCGGCACCATATCCGCACTCTTTATCTCCTTCCCATCTACCTTCAGGATGAACAGCGTGACGTAATACGGCGTCGGATTGCTGATAGTCAGGCGATTGCCGCTGCGGGCCACCGACAGCTGGCGGTATGCGGCCTCCGGATGCCCGTCCAGACCCGCCGGTCGGTAAAAAAGCTTCAGGCGCGACTTCACCACTACCTGCAATACATTGGTGTGCGGTTTGCTGTCATCAGTGGCGGGAATGGATTTTACGTTGAGCCAGAACACCGACTCCCGGTCCGGCGGCAGGTTGCCGCCGGTGCGAATGATGCGCAGCATATTCTCTTCACCGGGGTTAATGCGAAACAGCGGCGGCGTGACGATAAACGGCGCTTTGCCGCCCCGTTCGCCATTATCCACCCAGCTCTGCACCAGATAAACGCCGGATTTCTCCGGGTTACGGATGGACGCTGAGGCCTCTTTTTTATCCCCGTCATAAACCACCCGCGTCCCGCCAATCACGATTCCGGCCTGCGCCTGCACGGTAAATAAAGCCAGCAAGAACGCCAGCGCAACGTGTACATACCTGTTCATCTTGTTATCTCCGGACGAAAAATACGCATCCCTGCGAAACGCTCCCTGTTATGCGGCGGCGCATGGGTAGGAGGAGGAGAATGCGCCCCGCGACGGCACAGTGTTATTTGTAGTTAATGGTGAACTGCGAGGTGCCGTTTGCTGTACCGGTGGTGACGGCTGCGCCGGTAGAGACATAACGGGCAATAAAGTCCAGTGAGTTGGCCCCTGCGGCGAGGGTGTAGTCAGGAGAGGCGGTGTGAAGCGGAATGGCCGTACCGTTTTTGTCAGCGATTTCAATACCAACGCCGGTCGCGATACCTGTGCCGTTGTCCAGCGCCAGCAGGTTCTGGTTTACGCCGTCGGAAGTGCCGTCAAATTTCACGTTTGCTCCCGTTACGGTGTCCGGGCAGTCACTCAGGCTGAGTGTGAAACGCGTTGGCGCCGCTTTCATTCCGGCAGCGCCGTTAAGCGCGGTCTGCGCCACTTTGCCTAAATTGACATTCAGGTTTTGTGAACCGCTGTCCACCGTGCAGGTCTGGTCAGTAATGCTGCCAGTAAAATTGATCGTCCCGTCAGCGGCCATTGCACTGCCGGCCGCCAGCATAAAACACACGATTGTTATCGTTTTTTTCATACCTTTCTCCTTGATGAAAAATCACTCCAGGGGTCTGCCCTGCTTCACTCCGGCGGTGAAAAAATCCGCATTAGACTTTCCCGTTAGTGCCAGAGTGGTGAGTTCAGGAGAAAATTTGGTGGAAAAAGAAAGTCCAGAATAAAACGTTGGTGAAAGCGGAATACCGCTTAAGGAACGGCATAAAACCATAAGAAGGTGAGCAAATGAAAACTGGCAACGTGAACAACTTCAGCACGTTGCCAGCAGGAGCCAGAGGTGTGTTAGACAATATTCGCGCAGATAAATTATTTAAAAACAGCGAGATAATCCGTAACCTAAAGGGGTCTCAGAAAAATTTTGACACTTTGCTAAATTTTTCTGATACTACTTTACATTCTGGCACTAATTGTGTGGTTTTCTCTCATGTTCCCCCAGACATTCATAAACCTCTGCGTATTTGTCGCCGTATAAATCACCGTATGCCGGATGTTCCGGTGCCCCAGATAATCCTGTATCAGACGGGTATCACGCCCCAGGTCCGCCAGCGCGTAACCGCATCCGTGTCTCAGCATATGCGGATACGCGGGAATGCTGATCCCACCCAGTTCGCCGTAACGTCTGAGCAATAACCTGACCTGATGGCGCGACAGTGGACCCCCTTTCTGCGACAAAAAAAGCCAGTCGCTGTCTGCCTCCCGCCAGCGGCGGCGCACCTTTAGCCAACGCATCAACGCGGGCAGTTCAGCATCGAACAGCGGATGCTGCGTGGACAGGCTGTTTTTGAGTCGCCTGATATACACCGAGCGTCCGACCAAATCGATATCCGACAGGCGCATTCCACACAGCTCACTGACGCGCAGACCGTGTAAAAAACACATCTGGATGAGGCAGTAATCGCGCTCGAAATGGATCCCTCGGTCCGCTGCAAGCAGTATCTGCCCCACTTCCTGGCGTGTAAGGTGTTTTCGTTTTACTGGCATAAGCCTTGCTCCTTAAACACAATAAACAATGAAGAAAAAAACAGGCCGGAACCACTTTCGTAGCCCGGCCTGGACCAGAGAATACTACCAGAAAGCCCAAAAGGGTGATGACAGACTCAACAATTTTCAGAGGCTGGCTCCAGTTTTCTACCGCGATTTAGCGGGCATAGTGCTACACCCGGCAGAAGAAAACTCTGTTGCCGGAGGCGTTATGCCAGACCGCTTTACTCTGCTGTTGCCCCTGATGCTGTGCGCCGCTTTCCCGCTCAGAGCCATTACCACGCCGGAAATTGCCGCTTCCGCCCTGTCGCCAGACTGCGTGAACTACCGGGTTGTCGGCTTGTGCTACTGGCTCTATTGCACGCCGCTCGGTTGCTCGGTACGCACGTCGGTGAAGGTTCGCCATTTCCGCCCGGATCTGGTGGTGTCGGCTTACAGCATCACCGGGCAGAATCCGTGGACAGAGATGTCGTCGCTCAGCCCACCGCTGCCCGGCATTGCCGAAGGCGGTGGCGACACTAATCCGCGAACGGCCAGCCAGCACAGCAAGATCCGCTTTAAGAATGCCGACGCCATCGGCTTCCCGGCAGGCGACGAACTGGCGACGTTTTTCACCCAGTTTGGCTATATCTGCTCGCCTTCATCGCAGCCTTTTCAACCGTACTTTCTGAGTCAACTGGATACGCTGGCGTGGCGCAGCGGCGTACCGGAGATGACCTGGCCGGAGGCGCTGACGCCGGGGTTACGAGATGTAGGGAAAGACGGCGATATGTGGGGCAATATCTACCCTCGCGCCGGTGCCATCAGCCAGACGCACGACTATAAAGCTGCCGCCGTTATCGCCCAGCGCGTGGCCGATCTGGTGACCCGTACCGGACAACCGCATATCTATACGCCGCTGGCAGCCTCCTCCCGCGCCGGGTACTGGCCGCCCTCTCCGATTATCGAAGGCGACAGCGATAACCATCGCTGGCAGATGCTCACCCCGAAAAAATCCGCCGCCTGTTCGGTGTTCCCGGATGGCAGCGCCACCGACACCTACGCCGACAAGCTGGCGGAGGATGGCGCGTACGCCTGGACGCTGTGGCGGCCTTACAAATGCTGCCCGCGCCGGGGACAGACTTTTCTCGGCAGTACGGGTTAACGGAGGCGGTGATGAGAGCGCTTATCCTGGTCTTACTGTTTTTCGCCTGGGTTTGCGCGGCCGCCGATGACTACAGCTTCCGCACGCGAGGCGCGGTCGACGACCTGCTTTACTATCAGATTGGCGGCGGCGAGGCCGTGATGCCTCCACCCGTTCGCCGCAGTCCCTCTCCGCTCAGCGTGGGGATTGGCTGGAACGCCGATATGATGTGCGGCAATTTCGATATCGGCACCACCGTGCGCAACCAGTTGAACGGCATCACCGACGGCTTCCAGCAACTGATGGGCAACGTCATCCAGAGCGCCACCGGCGCGGTTGCCAGCCTGCCCGCGATGATTATTCAGCGCGCCAATCCGCAGCTTTATGATCTGCTGACCAACGGCGTGCTGCAAGGGCGGCTGGATTTTGACAAATCGCTGCTGAACTGCCAGAAAATGGCGGAGAAGATGACCGATTTAGCGGCCGATTCCGCCTGGTTTTCGGGAGCCAAAGCGGAGAACTACCAGACCCTTGCCGCCAGCGACAGCGACGCCATCCGCACCGACCAGAAAGCGGCAAAAGAGGCCGCCGAAAAGGGTAAACGCTGGGTGGGCGGCGAAAAGCGCGGCGGTAAAGGCCAGCCGCCGATTAAGGTAGTCCATGACGCCACCGCCGCAGGCTGGAATATCCTCAACCAGCAGCCCGCCACCAGCACCACGTCTCTTACCTCCTCTGAATGCGACGGGGAACTTTGTAGCACCTGGAAATCTCCTGAAGAGGCCGCCGGATGGATGACCCGCGTGGTTGGCGAGCAGACCATCAGCGTGGCGCAGGCCACCGACGATCCGGATGCGCGTTCCGGCGCACAGGCGGGGATCGGCCTGCATCCGCTGATCGACGAAGAAAAGGCGAAGATCCTGCTTGTGCTGACGGCTCTGGTTAACGGTAACCAGAAGCCCGGCTTCGACAACCTGGCGAAAGCCTCCGGCGGATCCATGCAGCTTACCCGCGGCGTGGTCGAGGCGCTGCGCGACGATCCGGACGCCGCCGTCCTCACCGAACGGCTGGCGGGAGAACTGGCGCTGGCCCGCGTCACCGAACAGGCGCTGCTGGCCCGGCGCACGCTGCTTGCAGGTATGCGCGAACCGAATATCGCCAACGTCAAAGAGGCGCAGGAGAGCCTGGGCAAAACCACCATCCAACTGGATGAAGAGCTGAGCCAGCTTAAGCTGGAACTCGATTTCCGCCAGGCGCTGACGCGCAATACCGCGAGCCAGATCCTGCAACGCAAACAGCAGCGTGACCAGCTTCAGGGACAGGCGGTGGAAGTGCCGGACGACAGCGACCGCCGCCTGCACAATCTCAATAATCCGTAGCCGGAAAACCCGTGATGACCGCCAACAGCTATTTCGAGTACGTGCTCACCCTGCTCGGCTGGCTGGTGAACAACGGCGTGTGGCAGACGCTGACCGCCACCGGGCTATTCGCCCTGCCCCTGCTGGCAAAACTGGTTGCCCTGTGGCTGAAAGCGCGCGGCCAGGGGGCGGATGAAGGCAACGTCGCCCGCCTGCTGGTCGTCTGGGTGGAGCACTCGCTCTACAGCGCCCTGCTGGTGATCCTCTTCGCGGGCGTACCGTTCCTGAGTGTCGATATCAATACCATTACATACGACAGCCAGCGCACGAAGCAGTGCGGCTGGTCGGTGGTGCAGCCCGGTGATTCCGGCTATGCGCCGTTGATTAATGAACTCAGCGGCCAGAGCGCCTCGGTTCCGGTGTGGTGGTACTTCACTCATGCGCTGGGCAAAGGCATCACTAGCGCCGCCGTCGCGGTATTACCCTGGAAACCGGACCTGCGTCAGCTGCGTTTTGAAGTGCAGCACACCCTGATCGCCGATCCAGCGCTGGCGCAGGAATTACAGGATTTCGTTAATGACTGCTACGGGCCGTCGCGCACACGCCTCAAGCGGCTGGGCAGCGATATTAGCGAGGAACAGAGCCGGGAGGTGGACTGGGTGGGATCGTCTTTTTATCTCTCCACGCCGGGTTATTACGACCATGATCATTCCCGCTCACCCCGCGCCGCCTGGCCTTATGACGCCAGCCGCGACGACGGTCTGAGTGATACGGGTGGCGGAGGCTATCCTGCGTGTAAGGAGTGGTGGTCCGATGGCGATGCGGGGCTGAAAAATCGGCTACTGAAGCAGGTCGATACGACACTCTGGCAGCGGCTGCAAAAACTGGGGCAGTCTAAAGAGGAGTATGAAGAAGCAGTGCTGCGCTCGCTGGTGAGCCCGCGCAACATGCAGGTGTCGCAGGGCGGGCTGGTGTACAACGGGTTTGGCGGGAGTGCGGGGGATAATCTCAGCCAGACGCAGTTGCTCAGCCGCGTCGGCGGGATCATCGGCACGGGGCTTTCCAGCTACGCCCTGTTTCCGGCGTTTGATAACGTCCGCCAGGCGCTGCCGATGGTGCAGGCGTTCCTCGAAATGGCGCTGGTAATTTGTATACCGGTAATTCTGCTGTTCTCGGCATGGGAGCTTAAAACAGTCATCACGCTGAGCGTTGTGCAGTTCGCTCTGTTCTTTCTCACCTTCTGGTGGGAACTGGCCCGCTGGCTGGATAACTGGCTGATGCAGATGATGTACGACAGCGACACCCACTCGTATTTCAACCTCTGGGGCCTGCAAAACACCTCCGACGATCTGATTGTGAATATCATTATGGGCGTGATGTTCCTGGTGCTTCCGGCATTCTGGCTGGGGGCGCTGACCTGGGCGGGCGTCAGGATCGGCACAGCAGTCGCTGGGGTGATGGGCAGCGCTGTCGGTGATATCCGCAGCGCTGGCGAACAGGTCGGGAAAATGATCGTCAGTAAAACGCGTTTACCGTAGATAATATTCTTGAGAAGGTTTTAAATCTGAATAATCATCTAATAACAATAACTGGCAAAAAGTATTAGAAAATGGCTTCAATCTATCCTTACATATTTTTAAACGGTTTAAATAAAAAAGGTCGAATCAAACTATCCCATTTATGCCTGAACCAACCATATGCTGAAGGAAAGGAAAAATAGTCATCAAACGAAATATCCTTTGTAGCAGCACAGGCTTCATTGAGTGTATTTTTATTTTTGGTTATAACAATTCTAGCACCAGCTAACGTTCTGAATGGCTCTCTATATTCTTCTGTTGTTGTCGATCTACTAATAGCCTCTGCTGCATTCTGGAGAATTTTTGAAACATGTTCAGTAAACTCAATAACAGATTTTTCGAGTTTCATATGTTTTTGGGAAGGTTTGATGTTAATCCCCCTTCGAACAACTCTTTCATAGGAATTAAAAAACGAAAGTCTGATCTTATTCGAATTATCCATAAGACGCAGCAACTCACACACAAATTCATTTTTATTTTTATAACTAATAACTGATTCAGCTCTAACTAACCCTCTGACCATCTCTGTTTCTAGTAACATTACTCTCATTGGTAATGATGTCATTTCGTCAAGAAAATCATTTGCCGCCTGATGCGCTCGCTCAATATTTTTGGCATGCCAAAGCCTCTGAGCAAAATAAATAGCTAGGACTGGTACCACTGCATTTATTAAAGATATGACTTTGTCAAAGTAACTTACACTTTCACTCATGATGCTCCCCTATAATCGAGCACAATATTAGTCTCATCAAAAATAAAATTCAGTAAACATTTGCAATATTCAATATCAATAGATTTTTAGCCATTAATTCAGAAAGTTACATCTACTTGGTGCACCGTAAACTCTTCAGCCCAGATAAAGATTTTCCCCTCCCTTTTATCACCCGCGCAGAAAACACTACCGCCAGCCATGCAGTAAGTTCGCCATGTATCCGGAAGGCGCGAACGGCGCAGATGCGCAGGATACCCGTACCATTCCATCCCGCAGGGAAACGCCCTGCGAAGGGTGTTCCCTGTTCATTTACAGGAGAAACACCATGTCGCTTTTCGATAAAAAACCGTCGTTAATGCCGGTGGTTATCGCCCCTGATGTCTGGCAATCCGCTGTGGAATTTCCCGCCGACCCGCAGCAGGTGGAAGAACGGCTGGGCAATCTGTTGCTCGCCGTACTACTAACCCTGCGCACCGCCGGGACGTCCCGCAAGAAAGTCACCTTTACGATCTACTGCCAGCCGCCGCAAGGCGATATGAAAGTCCCTGTCGCATTACCGCTATCACTCAACTATCACGGCCACTATGTGCAGGTCTCGATGGCTGAACAGGCATAACCTCTCCCCGCCGGAGTCGCTTCCGGATGGAGGCAGCTCCGGCTTCTTCCATGAGGATCGCACAATGGACAGAAGCAACGATATCTACCAGAAAGTCACCGACCAGATTATTGCTGAGCTGGAAAACGGCAATGTGCCGTGGATCCGCCCGTGGCGCGATGGCGAGCCGCCGTTCCCGATCAATGCGTTATCCGGTCGTCCGTATCACGGCATCAACGTGCCGCTGTTGTGGAACAGCGCCGACAAGCAGAGTTTCGCCAGTGACCGCTGGCTGACGTTCCATCAGGTTAGCGCGCTTGGCGCACAGGTACGCAGAGGGGAAAAATCGTCCCTGGCCGTGCTGTACCTGCCGCGCACGCAGGAGGAAACCGACGCTCTCGGTCAGCCGTTGCTCGATGAAAACGGTGAGCCGCAGGTGCGGCATTTCGGGATCATTCGTGAGTTCCGGCTGTTTAACCTGTCGCAGTGCGACGGCCTGCCGCAGACGCTGTCTGAGCCGTTTACCCGGCCCGCAGAACCGGTGGAAACCGCCGAAGCCATTGCGATGAATAGCGGCGTAACACTGCACCATCGCCGCCAGTCGAAAGCGTATTACAAACCCGCGACCGACCTGGTGATGATGCCGCACCCGCAGCAGTTTGAAAGCAGTGAGGCGTACTACGCCACGCTGCTGCATGAACTGACGCACGCCACCGGTCACGCTTCACGCCTGAACCGCCCCGGTATTGCCGGAACGGAACGCACCGAAGCGCTCTACGCCGCTGAAGAGTTAGTGGCGGAGATGGGCAGCGCCTTCCTGTGCGCCCACTGCGGCATTCTGGGCAGGCTCCAGCACGCCAGCTATATCGGCTACTGGCTGGATATCCTGCGCCAGGACAAACGGGCAGTGATCCGCGCCAGCGGTATGGCGCGCCACGCCAGTGAATGGCTGCTCAACGCTGTACCACAACCCTGTCAGCTTAGCGCCTGACAGCCCACCCGCACGGGGAGCCTTCCCCGTCGGGGAGTTGCTCCCCTTTTTCTGAGGATCAATGTATGGGACTCGATCTCTTCTTTTTCGAACGGGCAAAAAACGCGCCCGATGAAAGCCAGTACGCCAGAGTGGGTTATTTCCGCAAGGTGAACCCGTTACTCAAATGGGTGGATGAACACGTCGGGCTGGTGCGTAACCAGGTGCTGTTAGAAGTCACAAAAGCACATTTGCAGGCGCTTCTGAGCGACCTGCAGAGCCTGACGCCGGATAACTGCGGCGCGGTTTATCCCACGATTGACGGCTTTTTCTATGGATATACCGATTATGGAGAACACTACTGGAAAGATGTCCGCGCCGTCACTCTCTGGGTGAAGGAGACGCTGGAGACGTTTGATTTTGAGCGAGACAGGCTGATGTTTTATGCCTGGTGGTAAGTGGAACGGAGTGGCCGGTTTCGATCGGCCACTTTATTCATCAGAGAGAATGACGCCAAGCCGCTGTGCCATCTGCTGTATTTCGTATCCTGTAGAAACATCATCCGTAAAGCGAACCGTTGAACTGGCAATACGCAGATCTCCCGGTTTGACCCTGTCACCGAACAGCACAAACGCATCACTGTCATCATGCTGCCGCGATTTCCAGACCAGTCCATTGATATCAGAATGCTGAAGATATATTGCCCGTGCCCACAGGCGAGTCTGCGTATACAGCAGCCTTCCGCTCTCGATCAAGTCAGCCTTACTGGTGCCCATGCGATATAGATCCTGCGACTTCAGACTAGCTAGTTGCAGTTTTCTGGTACTGGCAAGTTCCGTGTAGCCCCAGTTTCTGAAAGGCCTGAGGCTGAGAAATCCTGTCCGTGCTTCGCCGATAAGATCGTGAAACACGGTCTCCGCCAGCGCGCCCTGCAGTGAACCTGCTGCATACAGCCAGGGAACATATTGCCCTGCATCATCCTTAAAGGAACTGAAGCGCGCGCCATATTCCCAGGGTTGCAGGTCTCTCCCCGGATTAAAACTGTCGCCGGGCCACTGAAGAGAATGACAACGGTGCAAC
Source organism: Klebsiella sp. KPN54798 (assembly GCF_021184225.1). Lineage (NCBI taxonomy): Bacteria > Pseudomonadati > Pseudomonadota > Gammaproteobacteria > Enterobacterales > Enterobacteriaceae > Klebsiella > Klebsiella sp. KPN54798. Next base: position 4,804,648 of record NZ_CP089234.1, read on the forward strand.
CGACTATCCGGCGGCAAAACAGCCCGGTTCACCGAAATATCATCTGGAGGCGGCGCGATGCGCGCCACCAGAGATTGCGGCGTACCAAACGCGTTCCTCCCGGATTTATTCTGCGCCATCCCGCATCCGCCCGGCTTCCGCTTCCGCCGCCTGAATAACATTGGCCGGGTAGCGCAACAACATCTCCTGGGGCATCCTGCCAGCCAGCAGGTCATTTGAAGTGGCGAACCACTCGGCCATGCCCCATGGCGTTTTCACTTCAGTCAGAATATCCAGAATCGCTTTCATCACAGGCAGAGGCCGCAGGTTTTCATCCAGCGCATAACGGGGAAATACCTCGCCCACGCCTTTTTTATATACCGAAAAAATACGGCCTGCGCGCTTCCATTTGCTGGGCTGAGCAGAGGGATTCAGCGCAGAAAAGCCCGCCAGTTGTGCGATTTCGCGCGCGGTCAGCCAGCCCTCTTCCACCAAGTTCGCTCTTGCCTGCGCCAGCCTCTCCTCTTCGACAAGACCACGTAACCCCTTTTCCGGCGGTTCCGTTTCCAGCGCCGTTTTAAACAATGACAGCAGGGTTTCAACATTGCCTGATTTCACAGTCTTGCGTTTATTCTTCAGCGCTTCCGTCGCACGCAGCAGTGTTTCAAGCAGGTGCTGCAGCGCATCAATGCTGCTGTCCACCTCTTTAACGATCAGTTCCACCGTGTAAGTCTGGTCCTGTTTGCGTACGCCATGATGTTTATCCCGCGCAAAAGAGAGGCGTACGTCTCCACCATCGACCACTACACGTCCGGCGTCTTTCTCCATTCTTACTGCTGTTCCGGATGCCATAACGCATACCTCGCATCTCTTGATCTAACCAGGATAACCCTACTAACCAATATAACCAGCAGTTCAAAATTTGTCCACTCACGTATCACCATGCATACACTAAATCTTCAACGCGAGTGATAAAAACTTACTGCCCACAAAAGGCCTAAAGGGAGAAACTGCAAAGGAAGGGCGACAAGGGCAAAGGGGCCTGCCCGGAAAGGGGAATTATGCTGAAGTGGCTACAAAGACCATCCCAAAGCCAGCAACCTGCGCCAGACGCTGCGCTGCCGGAGGGGTGGTTTGCGCCACAATCCGCAGAACAGTTGCTGGCGACGCCGTTACGCCAGGCCAGCCTGCGCCAGCTTCGGCAACTGACGCCGCTGCCGGATACCCTGTTTGATAGCTGGATCCTCACTGCGATTAACCGCTTCGCCGCACTGGTGCAGTTGCTGCCCGCCTCACAAAGTCATCACCATTCCATTCCCGGCGGGCTACTGGATCATTCGCTGGAGGTAGCCTGTAACACCATCCGACTGCGCCAGGGTTATCTTCTGCCGCCGGAATCAGGCGCAGAGGAACAAGCGCGCCAGGCCAGCGCATGGACTGTTGCAGTAGTCTGCGCGGCATTACTGCACGATACGGGAAAAATCGCCGTGGATATGGAGATCCATCAACTGGATAGCACCCGCTGGCATCCGTGGCAAGGGAATCTGGCGCAGCCTTATCGCTGGCAGTACCAGAGCCACGGTCGCGACTATCATCTGCACCCTGCGGCTGGAGCAATGCTGATTAATCAGTTGATACCCTCGCCATTACTGGACTGGCTGACCGGATACCCCGCGGCTTTTGCATCCCTGATTTATCAGCTTACCGGACACTACGAACGGGCTGGCGCGCTGACGGAGCTGGTGCAGCAGGCCGATAAAGCCTCTGTCGCCCGATACCTCGGCGGCGATATCAAAACCGCACTGGCGCAAAAGCCCTCTTCCTTCCCCCAGCAACTTCTTTCCGCCTTGCGGTCGCTGGTGCAGAACGAGTACCGACTCAATAATCCCGAATGCGGATCCGATGGCTGGCTGACGGAGGATGCGCTGTGGCTTATCAGCAAAACCACCGCCGACCGGGTCCGCGCCTGGCTGCTCCAGCATGGCGTATCCAGCGTGCCGGAAAACAATAACCGCCTGTTTGACGAACTGTTGACGCATCAGCTTATTGTTGCCAACGAAGATAAAGCGATTTGGCGCTGCATTATCCGATCGGATAAAGGCTGGTCGCCCGTTGAGCCGCTGACGCTGCTGCGCCTGGCGCCGTCCGCAATCTGGGAACAGGGGGAACAGCGTCCCGCCTGTTTTGCTGGTGATGTGACGCCAGTAAGCGAAGCGGAGCCCGTTCCTGAACTCAGCGCCCCCACTCAACCGTTGCCGGAGATAGCAGACGACCCGAGGCTTGGTGACAATAATAATTTCCTGCAGTGGCTGAAGAACCACACCAGGCCTTCAGGCACGGTGAATACCCGGAACGGCAAGGTGCATGTGGTGGAAAACCATCTTTTCTTGATTTCGCCGGGGATCTTTAAGATATACGCAGCAGAAACCACAGGTGACACCGGCGACGGCTGGAAACTGGCACAGCGAATGTTCCAGGAGTCAGGACTGGCCCTGCGCTGTAATGATGACAGCTTTATCTGGACCTGCGAGGTTCGCGCTCCGCAGAAAACGGGGCAGTTGAAAGGGTTTCTGATAGAAGATCCGGGGCTGGTGTTTGGCGAGAAAATGCCGGTGAATAATCCGTGGCTGAAGCTGGTAGCACCTCAAAATTAAAATGCTGAAGTGCCCAGCCTGCATCACCCGAAGCAGTAACAACCCATATCCAACCCAGCTATTCAAGACCGCGGTGGCTAACGGTGACGACTTCATTTTTATTCAACGGAATGGTCAACCGGGGATATGATATATATCGAGCATTAGTGCAACGGCAGAGTGACGTAGCGGCAGAGAAATCGCGCCTCATGCTGATTGTCCAGCCGGACCTGAAAAACATCGTGTGTATCCTGCATGGAGGTGTCTTCGCGCCACGCCTGCAAACCCTGTTGGTTCATGCGGATGATAATCTGATCGGGCGTTTCACCCTGGGTCAACGCCTCCACCACCTGTTGCAGGGGAAGCGGCAGCGTCTGCGCGGGCCACATCACTTCAACGCTCACGAGCTGACGGTGTGTCCGGGGTAACATCGATAGTTTCCTCCATGGTTAGAATTGCGCGGTCATTTAGCCATGAAATAGGGGCATTTTTCGCCGTTGCAACCTCTTCAGGGCGGCTTCCACTAGCCTACGTTGAATCTCTTAGGATATGTCGATAAAAGACGGTTTTTTAAACATGATGGCTTGATATGTTTATGGCATCGACACATTATGGCTATATGTCGATGAAACTAGTTTTTATAAACATATGAGCTGGAATCCAGAGACCCCTTACAACGATCTGCCGATACCGCCGCCCGATCTGGAGCGCGTTGAAACACGCAATGTACTCAACGCATGCATAAGTGCGCGTGCAGCAATTGCAAAGTTGAAAACTGTCAGTGAGCTGATCCCCTATCAGAGGGTACTGATAAACATTCTCCCGATGCTGGAAACGAAAGATTCTTCACGCATTGAGAACATCATAACGACCAGCGATCAGCTCTTTCAATATGCTGACCGCGCAAGTGGTGCAGATCCAGCCACGAAAGAAGCACTGCGCTATCGTACGGCGCTTTATGACGGTTATATCCACCTTGAGGCATATCAGCTCTGTGAAAACACCGCGATAACTATCTGAACCAAATCACCCGTAGTGCAAACCGATATCAGGAAAACGCTAGGAACAGTATTGCGCGATCAGAATAGCAACGTGGTGTACAACGCCACCGGTGAGAGAAGACGCTATTCGTAACTTACTGGCGAACTGGGAGCGATTCATACACGATGATGAAGATTTAGATCCGCTGGTGAAAATGGCTATTGCGTACTATCAGTTTGAGTGCATTCACCCCTTCCCAGACGGGAATGGGCGAACAGGCCAATCCTGAATATCCTGTACTTAATCCAGACAGGGTTGCTTCCTTTATCTCTCCCGCCTCATCCTTGAGAGCTGTAATGATTACTACATGCTCCTGCGCAGAGTGACAGAAGAAAGTGATTAGGAATCTGGATATTATTTATGTTGAAAGCAGTGGAGAACACGTCCCGATGGACGACTGATAAGATTTTGGTTGTTCGGGCATTGATGGCAGAAACCATAGAGTATGTACGCAAGCAGCTGCCGAAAATCCACACCCATGAACTTATTCAGGCACTTTTTGCACTGCCGTATTGTCGGATCGATAACCTCGTTGAACGAGGCATAGCCAAACGCCAGACAGCATCAGCTATACCCCAAACAGCTGGAAATAGGCGTACTGAGAGAAATGAGTGTTGACCGTAAAAGGCTGTATATCAACACCAGATTGTTACGGGAATTGAATCAGTAAGATGCAAATCCACTGAGCGAAACCTAATCTGACAGACGGCTTTGTGCTGAAGCGGACGAACTTGAAAAACCAGTCTATAATCGAAACATTGACAACAAAAAAGTCGACTCTAGGTTAAAGATATTAGAAAATGGTGAAATTATGATTCATTAAGGTAGATAAAATGAGCAACTCTGAAGAAGAAAAATACAAGATTAGTCGTGATAACATTGATAGACCAGAGTTAATAAAATTAATTTACAAACCAAAATTTTTGTTAGCGGTAGTTTTAATCTATGCTGGATTAGGCATTCCCTTTTTACTGAAGTCACAATACAATTTAACATATTTTTTCGAAAAATTCGGTCCAATGACATTAGGTGTCATATCTGCTTTCTTAGGTTTAACAATATTAATGGGGGAGATAAGCAAGATTAAAAAATTTAAACGAGAGGACCGTTTCATTGATGTTGATGACAATCGAGACAGTAGAGATCAAACGTTTCAAAAAAAAATTCTTAGTGAATTAAATTCTATTAAAGCCAAATCTGACAGTTTTTCCACAGACAACATCGAAGAAATAGTGTCTAAGGCGATTGAATCTAAAACTTTAGATCAAGCTAATATGTTTGATTCATTTGAAAATTACTTTAATGAAATTCGTCGAGTTTTATTGGAGCAAGCATATACATCAGACAAAAAAGCCTCAATACTCCTCGACAAAGGTACTTCATACTCAAAAGGCGGAATAACCTTTTTCATAACTTCAATAATTGTGTGGCAAGTACTATCCTGGCTTACTGGATTCAAAGAACAATATATTTATGGGATGATTTCTTGCTCTCTATTATTTATCTTCATCGAATTTTTATCAGCTTGGTTTTTAAAACAATATCGTCACTTTGTTGATACATCAACATACCATATTAAAGTAAAATCTATATTTGACAAATACATGATGTCATACTTGGCTATTAAAAGCCTTGGAGATAATAATCGTAGTGATGAGACAAAGTATCAAGCTATGCTTAGGGTTCTTGAAGAAGAAATAAAATGGCCCGAATCATATCTTTTGAAAAAATCCGAGGTGAGTTTTGCTAGGGAGGCAATTGAAACGATGTCCCATTTTGCAAAGGCAATTAAGTCTGAAGCTAAAAATAAGGCAAGCTGAATTAATAGTGTATATTAAATAGTTGCATCATAGCCAACCCAAAGCGAGACTATGTAAATTGAAAAGCGGATCTGTAATGGCTTAATTGATATTTTTGAACATAACTAAAGTGAACACAAAACCAAGAGATGCCAGTATGTCCGCTTCGTACAAGCCCTTAACCTCAGAGGGCTGGCGGCTTCGTGCTGTGTGTTACATCCATCGATTGAAGTCACAGGTGTATGGCAGCCGGATGAGAGATGCAGTGCAGGGAAGCAGTAAGTAAATGTTTATTGGACAAAAAAATTTATGTGACGAGTACCTCTTTAATGCTTCTTTTGTTGACATTACATGCATTCAAGCATTGATTTTAAAAATAAAATCAATACCATGAATTAATGTGCATCAGGATTGCGTATTTGTATAATCAGGACTTGATATATGCAACTTAAGAAAATTTTTATCTCCGGCTTTAAAAGCATTTCCAATCAAAATCCCCAAACCATTGACCTTGAGCATGAATTAACCACGTTTATTGGCCATAATGGAACTGGAAAGAGTACAGCTATGGAGGCGCTTAATAAGCTTTTTTCGGTGGATAATTCCCTTCGAAGCTTATCAATAAATGACTTCCATAATGCGGATGATGGGAAAGATGAAAAAACCAGAAGCTTAATTATAGAAACTTGGTTTAGCTTTCCTAAACCCAAAGAAGGCAAAATTTCCATCCCTCCGTTAATTGAACATCTTACCATTGATAAATCTGATGGGAATATTCTTTTTAGGGTGCGATTAGAGGGGAAACTTTCTTTTGAAGCAAATCCCATGGGGGATATTGACGAAGATATCTGGGTAGTAAGTACCAGCGACGAGGTTGTTGAAGAGAGCAGTAAGCAGAAGCTTTCCGCCGCAGTAAGAAACGCCATTCAAGTGAGTTATGTTCCAGCCAACCGAGATCCTTTATTGCAATTAAAATATTCATCGAAAGCGGTGCTTGGACGCTTATTGAAAGCGATTGAATGGGTTGGAGGGAGCCAGGAAGTATTAGAGGAGCAAGCAGCTAAGTTAAACGCATTAACGAAGAGTAATCCTGCATTAAATGAGATTGCGGCGGCGATTAACGCCAGTTGGGGGAATATCTACAAGGGGCGTTATTTATCTCAGGCGTCGCTGAATTTTCCACTCGCTAATATCGATGAAATACTAAAATTAATACAACTTCAATTTAACCCTGATGAAACCGGCAACACGATTAATGTAGACCGACTAAGCGATGGGCAAAAATCATTGGTCTATTTTTCTCTTATCAAGGCAATGTTTGATATTGATAAGAAGACTAGGGAGTTGATTTCCTCAGGCGCGGCTTCTAATTTTAATCCTGAAAAAATGAGATTGCCTATTTTTAGTATGATCTCTCTGGAAGAGCCTGAAAACCATCTTTCTCCTCATTACTTAGGTAGAATAATTAGTTAGTGAAAGATTATGGTCGTAATGAGCTGTGCCAAGTTATTATTTCTTCCCATTCATCTTCCATTTTAAGCCGAATCGAGCCCGAGCAAATACGTCACTTTAGATTGGATCAGATATCAAAAAGCACGGTAGTAAGCGCATTAACGCTACCGGAAAAAGAAGACGAGCTTTCTAAGTTTATTAAAGAGGCAGTTAAATCATACCCTGAAATCTATTTTTCTAAACTGGTGATATTTGGCGAAGGGGATAGTGAGGAAATTATAATTCCAAAGGTGCTTGAGCTGTATTCGACGGAGATTGATAGCCATTCTATCTCTGTTGTTCCTCTTGGTGGACGTCATGTGAATCATTTTTGGCGTCTGTTGAAGTCATTACAGATTCCCTTTATCACTTTACTGGATTTCGATATCGATAGAAATGGCGGTGGGTTCGGCCGACTTAGATATGCTATTGAGCAACTGTCTATTTTCTGTGGTGGAAAATATGGCAAGACAAAAGAAAAAATACCTGCATGGGATGACGAACGAGATCCAACAACATTTAAACTTCCGCGTACTGACGGTGATTCATATAATGTTGTGGCTGCGTTGGAGAATCATAATATTTATTTTTCATCGCCTCTAGATATCGATTACGCAATGATTGAAGCATTCCCTGATATTTTCTGTGAAAAAGATGTGGTCTATGGGGAAAGAGGGCCTAAAAATATTGAACAGGAAGAACAGGAAGAACAAAAAAAAGAGCTGATAAATGCAGTATTGAAAAAAGGCAACTCCGGCGTCCGTTACGAATTTTCTGTTGATTATCTAAAATATTTCCTGTGGTATCGCTATCGCTTTTTATCCAATAAAAGTAAGCCAGCCTCTCATGTTAGAATGTTTTCTAAAATTGAAGAAAAATATACGCCGGATGAAATCAGAGAAAAATTGCCTCCAGTGTTAATTCGGGTAGCTGACAAGACTGTATCGTTATTGGCGGAGGTTATTGAATGACCAGTCAATGGCTACCTTCTGAGGGCATTGAGCCGACACAGGAGTTAATGGATATTATATTCTGTGATCAATCCGTTTCTGTACTTGCTGGCGCGGGGGCGGGTAAAACGGAGCTTTTAGCTCAGAAATCTAATTACTTGTTGCAGACAGGAAAGTGCATGTGGCCTAAACGCATATTATGCCTTTCATATAAAAAAGAGGCGCAAGAGAATATCAAAACACGTGTGATGAAAAGATGTGGACAAAGAGGTGAGCGCTTTGATTCGTATACTTTCGATGCTTTTTGCAAGAGTATTGTTGACCGTTTTAAAGATGTTTTGCCTGAGAATAAAAGACCCTTAAACAATTATGATTTAGTGTTTAATCAGAAAGCCAATAATGGCAAGGATAAGATATCATTTGATCTAATAAGGAGTTTGGCATTAGATATTTTAACAATTAGAACGGATATTGTTGATCTTTTTTCGTTGACGTATTCACATGTTTTTATCGATGAGTTTCAAGATACCCGCTCTGATCAGTATGAAATGATTAAGCTTCTTTTTAAAGACAAAGGAACGCAATTGCTAGCGGTGGGCGATATCAACCAAAGCATTATGTTGTGGGCTGGTGCCAAGAAAACAGTGTTTGAAGATTGTGAAAAAGAGTTTAATACAACCAAAAAACTATTGGTGCATAATTTTAGAGCTAGTGAGGAAATTCAAGAGGTCTTAAGATGCTTTATTCATTTTGTACAAAATGATGCTAACTTTACGCCAATAATCAAAAGTATCGATAATTGCACTATTCACTATTATGATAATGAGCTTTCTGAAGCGGATGATATTGCTGATAAAATCGCAAGATTCATCACTTCTGGCATTGAAGAAAAAGAGATTTGTGTACTGGTTAAACAGCAGTCAGAGCAATATACGGAAAAACTTCGAGATAAGTTAACGACTAAAGGGATTAGAAATCTTGATTTATCGGAATTGCAAGATGTGTTAAAAGAACCATTAGGGCAAATATTTGCTGCGCTCTTCAAGGTTTATACATCACGCTCATCATCAAGCTATACCGAGCTTTGTGATTTATATCTTGAGTTGCATCGAGTCTCCCGCGGCGATGAAAAAGAAGATGCATTAATTAAAGTATTGTCGGATAACATAGCGGAAAATAAGAAAAATTTAGGCGATGAGCCTAGCCCCGATTCATTGATAACCTGCATTAAGGATATTATAACTCTATTTGGTGTGAAAAGAATGGTGGGGCGATGGAATCAGTATAAGTCCGCTGATTATTGGGATAAGATCTGGCGTAATCTTGAGCAACATTTGCGCTACACAATAGACGCAACACACTCTCTTAACGAGGCGGCGTTGATGTTTCAGGCGGAAAATTCCGTTCAGGTGATGAACGTGCATAAATGCAAGGGACTGGAATATAAAGTGGTTATTTTTCTTGGCTTAGAGGACCAAGCTTTTTGGGCTTATAAAAACGCAAAATTTGAAAATGATTGCGCTCTCTATGTTGCTTTATCCAGGGCTAAAGAAAGTATAATAATAACTTCTACAAAATGTAGAGAGCATAGAATCACTAATTGGCGAGATGATAGAACCTCTACCTATAAAAATATTGGTCCTATATATTCGTTCTTAACGAAACATTGCAAGTTTAGGGAGGTGAGATAATAGAAAGAACTGACGGAAAAAAAATTCAAGTAAATTATCAGGGAATGGGTATGTATAGCCAATAAACTGAAATACTGGCGTATCTTAACCGTTATCAACCGGTTTCATTATCAAAGTATGAGCTTCTTGAAAGAAGCCTAAAAAGGCTTCTTATTGGTTATTGTTTTGCGGTATGAGTTGTGTTGCTGTTTCTTACGGTTTGCCTTTATCGTATATGCCCATCAGGCGGGTTGCGTTTATTCGCCATAATTTTATTTATCATGGCGGTATTGTTTCCTTTAGTTTCATTATTGGTTGAACCGTTAGGTACCTTAGCAGGGTTAGTGCATTGGAAAACACAAGCGTTGACTAATCTTTTATCACGATGAACTTTATGCTCGTAATTTTCTGCGTTATCCGGTGAAAGAATGTGATTACGCCGAGTATTGTTTGCAGGTGAAAATTGCTAATGGTGAGAATAGAGTAAAGCTATTCTTTAGTGAGAAAACCGCGATTTTTACACTATTCTTACTTTCGTCTTTTACCATAAAAGAGCTTGTTGGTTGGGATTGGTTTATTCTTTAATATCCTAGAATGAAGGTTGGTGGGATATTTTAATTAGCTTGCATGGTTTGCTCTGGGCGCTGTTGTTAGGATTTTCATTAGGGACTATTGCAACGAAAATTAACATCGTGCGTTATTACTACCAAATATCATTGATCAAATTAGTGACTAAGTTGTAAGAGCTGTACGGTATGAGACGACAATAACTCAGACCGTCGGCAAAACTAAATAGCTGTTCCGAATACCGATCCAGTTTATTGTTTTGAGTAAATTTCATCCAATCGTTCATAATGAACAGTGAAGCCCTAAGGTTGCTGGACTCCTTACCCGATAATAAGCATTCCCTTATGCAGCAAGGCTTAGCATAAACTGTAGCGCAATTAGGAACTGCTATTTAGAGAAATGAAGATCAATCCATTTCGACCGGGATAGCTAACGATGGCTTGATTTTGCCATACTAAGACTGCACGTGGACCATTAGAAGCATTACCAAGAAATATGCTTTTCTGGAGATGGAGTGACGAGCGGTCAAGCACTACCAGTTCATTATTGTTGCGATTTACTGACAGTAACGAGCTAACTGTGAGTGCTTGCGATAAGGGGTCCACCCATGAAAATGGCTTGCTCCAAGAATTAGCCTCAAATCGAATATCCTGAACTGGCCTCCCAGATTCCGCATCTAGTACGCAGATCCCCCGTTGGGACTGGAACATGCCGATATAAATTCGATTGTGAATATCGTCGTAAGTCAAACATGCTGGAGTAGCGTCATCTGCTCGACCATTTCTCACTTCAGCAAGCTGAGTGTCGACCAAATAAATCTGACGACTGAGATCATAAATCGCTAAATAAGAGTTAGCGTGCGGATATCGTTGTCCATTGATGCGACCACCACGCGAAACACCAATGTAGAGAAGCGGTTGTGTTGGATGTCGGAGCAGCGACATGCAACCCCGACCGCCTTCAGGATACGGCACTGTTGTAACATCGTAAGTGGCGCTATCAATAATATAAAACTGATTAATAGTGTTACTCGCAAAATACACTTTTTTCTCATCATGCGACACCGCTAATTGTCCTTCCCCTCCACCCAGTATTGCTATTCTTTTAACGATAGCATGAGTCGCCAGATCAATGACTAATATAACTTCCGAGAAAACTTGACCTACAAACAAACGCCCATCCGCAATAACCAAACTCCCTGGTGGATGGCTGAGTATTTCTCTAGCGCCGGTTTGCGGAGAGACTTTCTCGTATTTATCGAGATCAATAGTACGGATGATCGCTTTGGAAGCAGGATTAATAATAGCAATACTACACCCGATCCAATTTGCACTAATAATGACATTGTTATACAGAAGTAAGTCATGCGGCCCAGCTAGGTTTGGAAATTGATAGATAGGCTCTCCTTCGCCACTGCTGTTCAGAATAAGCGGGACTTCTGACGCTGCTGCCAGTGCAGTGCGGGAAAATTCATCCAATGACGTCACAAGAGTAATATTTGTCCCACGCGCAGCATCATATGCCCCAGATTGAAAACCAACCTCACTGACAATAATTCCCCGGTCAGCACCGAGGTCTTCAATGATGCTCTTGAGGATAAGCACTTTTTCCTTGGGGACGCGAGTTTTCCATAATTTGCATTCGATCACCCAAGTACAGAGAATACCTGAACGAAAAAAGGTCGCGTAGACGTCGATATCATGTGTTGCACGAGCACCCTTTGTGCGAAAATCAATCTGAGCATTACACCCAAGATCTCGAAATACTTTCGCTGTGGCTTCTTGATAGGCATGCCAATTTTTGTAACTCATACAATTCCTTCCCTACGATGCCATCGCCATTTTCTGTGTGTCAGTCCAGTTTATGATGAAGCACCTGATTATAGTAAAAATATCAATCACGTACTGTTTTGAGATAGCTATCCAATACTAGCCGTTCTTCCTGTTTTGGTATGAAGATATGCGGATTAATTGTGAATCGCCATGAATTATCTCGACGCTTCCGGTGCGCACTCTAGGTTATTTACACACATAATGTCCGCTTCACAGCTCTTAGCTGACTGCCAAATTTAATCTTACCCTACTAAAAGGTATCATCAGGTTAAGTTACTGCTAATACCTTCTTCTGGTAACAACGCAAAATGTCTTCCCTAACTCTTTCAAGCCATTAAGACCCTTGATTGCTTGCGAATTCAATTGACAACCCACCCTACATAAACTTTCTCCGTATCAAGAATGATTAAACATCTGTATCACCCATGCTCCCTCATCTCAATTTCCTCTTGGGCAACCATCAGAACCAACTCTGACTTTGAAATCAGCAGATCTTTCGGCTTCCCACCTCTCAACCTGCGGTTTGCCGAGCCAAACCAGATAGCTAGCCCCCACGGCGTTTTACGCTCTTTGAACAGCGAAAGAATAAGCCTGACAACCTTGAGAGGTCGCATTTTCTCATCCAGAACATAATCCGGGTACAAATCCTCCCCGTCGACCTTCAGCGAGAAAATCTTACCTGCGGCTTTCCAGCCTTTCGGGCCAGCTTCAGGATCGGCAGAACGAAAACCCGCTTTTGCCGATAACTCAGACGCCGTCAGCCATTCCGAGTCAGCCAGTATCCGGGCTTTCAGCTCCTCCACTTGTCGGTCATTACGCTCCTGGAAGCTCATATGGTCGAGTGCGCCTCCCGGCGATTTTTTGAAGCCATACGGCACCACATGCCTGAAGCGGTTCGCATCCAGATAATCCGCCCACCACTGCATCATTTCCCGGCGTTCTTCGAGATGCTGCGCCTTATGGATATACGCCGCACGAACGCGCTTGCGCTCCTGATGGCTCATCTGGCGCTCTACCGCGTCGCTTGACCACAGGCCCGACTCCACCAGCGCGCTACAGGCCATGGTGCGAAACCCGTGGCCACAGACATCTTTCTGGGTGTCGTAGCCCATCACCCGCAGCGCTTTGTTAATGGTGTTTTCACTCATCGGTTTGCGGTAATTGTGGTCGCCGGGGAACACCAGTTCAGTTCCCGGTCGGCAATGCTGCCGCACCTCGCGCAGCAGTTCGATGGCCTGATGTGACAGAGGTACCAGGTGTGGAGATCGCATCTTCGCGCCACGCGCAGAGTATTTAACGCCGGGGATCGGTTCACGCTCGGCGGGAATGGTCCACATGGCGTTATGCAGGTCTATCTCATCCCAGCGGGCAAAGCGCAGTTCGCTGGAGCGGATGAATAATAACAACGCCAGCTTTACCGCCAGTTGTGTCAGCTTACGTCCTTTGAAGTCGTCGACTCTTTCCAGAAAATCAGGGATAAGATTCAGATCCAGCGCCGGGTGATGACGTACTTTGGGCGTGGAGACCGCGCCGGTTAAATCTGATGCGGGGTTATGATCGATAATGCCGTTCTGGACGGCATAGCGCATCACGCAAGCGGTACGTTGCTGAAGCCGGGAAGCTACGTCCAGTTTGCCCGCTTTCTCCACCTCTTTGATGGGTACCAGCAGGTCTTTGACCTTCATTTTGGTAATATCCCAGCTGCCGTTCGTGGGGAATACGTAAAGCTCGAAATAACGCAGCACCCGCTTCTTATGTTCCGCCGACCAGTTGACGTTGCTGGAGACCCATTCGCGCGCCACGGACTCGAACGTATAAAGGGGCTCTCCACCCCGCTTTTCCTCTCTGCGTTTTTCCGCCGGATTAATGCCTTCTAAAATAAGCCTTCTTATATCCGCTTGCTTCTCCCTTGCCAGTGCGAGAGAAATAAGCGGATAAGGGCCTAATGCCATACGGTTCTCTTTGTTTCCAAAGCGAAATTTCAGATACCACAGCTTAGATCCGCTGGGGTTAACCTGAATGTAAAGACCGTGACAGTCAGAGAGCCTGTATGCCTTGCCAAGCGGCCTGGCATGCCGGATTGCGAGATCTGTAAGCGCCATTTGGGGGTCACTCCTCTATCGAACCGGGTTTGCCCCCTTTTTTGCCCCCAAATCGCGTGGATGTCAATGGATGAAAAATGACCAACACGGAAAGACCACAAAATAAATATGGCTATTACAGAAAAATAAATTATCTTTGAATTACAGACGGATATGGACGAATTTGGACGGAAATGGACACAAAAAAAGCCACCCTTAGGTAGCTAATTATTGCATCACTTGGTGCCGAAGGCCGGACTCGAACCGGCACGTATTTCTACGGTTGATTTTGAATCAACTGCGTCTACCGATTTCGCCACTTCGGCACTGAAGGGATGCGGAAACGTTCTGGATTATACCTGTCGGCGGCGGTCATGCAAGCGACAGCGTGTCGTCATTGCGCTAAGTGTTGAAAAAAACAGCGCTATCCTGCGCGGCGTCACCTTTTACGACCGTTCCACAGCGCGACTGCCACCAGCCCCCTCCTCTCACTCCCCCGAGAACCCGGCTCCCCTGCCAGCCCCCCTTCTCCCCAGTAACCCCAAACCCCACTCAAACTTATCTCAACTTGTTCTCACCTCACTCTCAACCACATCCCCAGCACAACCCATCTTTCCCCAGATAAATTCCCCTCGCCTATACCCCAATATTCCCCCAACCCTACCCACCATCATTCCCATATATTTCAGAAAGTTTTAGCCAATGCCTTTTTGTTATTCATCCGCCCGCAGTCAAATATTAATTTCATCAATATTTTTATAACTTTACATTAATGAAAAGTTTTCTTTTTGCCGTTTAATCCAGGATTTTCCTCAGGCGTGAAGGGTTCCGGTAAACACTATTTTTACTAGTCGCTGTACGAGTCTTGATGGACATATTCACTCGATGAATTAACTCAGGAGAATACTTGTGACGACGTTAAAACCTTTGCTGGCCCGCAACCGCAGCTGGGCGCTGCAGAAGTGTCAGCATGACCCGGACTATTTCGAAAAATGGGTCGACGGGCAGCGGCCCCACTCGCTGTGGATCGGCTGCTCCGACAGCCGCGTGCCCGCCGAGGTGCTCACCGGCAGCCAGCCCGGCGAGCTCTTTGTCCACCGTAATATCGCCAACATGCTCGATCCCGCCGACGACAACGTCATGAGCGTCCTGCAGTATGCCCTCCACTACCTTGAGGTGGAGCGGGTGGTGCTCTGCGGCCACTACGGCTGCGGCGGCGTGCAGGCGGCGCTCTCTCTGCCCACCCTGCCGCTGGCGCAGGAGTCCTCGGCGCTGGCTCGCCGCATCGGCCAGCTGCGCCACACCCTGCATCACGAAATTGCGCAGGTCGCCGATGGGTGTTGTGTTGCGGCCTCCCCCGGCGCCAGTGCCAACGCCAGCGCCGACGCGGAGCGTTCTCGCCATGCGCTGGACGCCCTGGTGGAAGCCAACGTTCGCGCCCAGTTCACCCGTCTGCTGGAGAGTGAGCCGGTGCAGACGGTGCTCGCCAGCGGGCGGCCGCTCAGCCTGCACGGCTGCGTCTACGATCTGGCTTCCGGCCATTTAACCACCCTCGTCGAACACCTCTCACCGCAGGAGCACGCCCCATGAATACGTTTCGTCAGGACTCTCTCGCCGGCATCGTCGTCTTCCTTGTCGCCCTGCCGCTGTGCCTCGGCATCGCCCAGGCCAGCGGCTTACCGCCTTTCGTCGGCCTGCTGACCGGCATCATCGGCGGCCTGGTCGTCACCGCCCTCAGCCCCTCCCGCTTCGCCGTCAGCGGCCCCGCCGCCGGACTGGTCACCATCGTCGTCGCCGCCATTGAATCCCTGGGTTCCTTCTCCCTCTTCCTGATGGCGCTGGTGCTGGCCGGCGTGCTGCAGCTGCTGTTCGGCATCCTGCGGGCCGGGCGCTTTATCTCCCTCGTTCCCGCCAGCGTCATCAAAGGCATGCTGGCGGCGATCGGCATCCTGCTGATTATGCAGCAGATCCCCGTTGCGCTCGGCAGCGCAGAAGAGACCGGGCTCGTTGATATCGTGAAGGGTAACGCCACCTTCTCCCTCAGTGCTATCGCCGTCGCCGCGGGCGGCCTGCTGGTGCTCTGGCTGTGGGGCTCGCCGCTTATCCGCCGGGTGAAGAGCCTGCGCTGGATCCCCGGCCCGCTGATCGCTGTCCTGCTCGGCTGCGTGACCACCCTGCTGCTGACCCATTTTGCGCCGCAGCAGCTGGCCGCTCTGCCGCGTATTACCCTGCCGGCGTTCGGCAGCCTCGGCGACCTGCTGGGCGAGCTGGAATCTCCGGCGTGGAGCGCGTGGCGCAATCCGTCGGTGTGGGTGGTGGCGGTAACCCTGGCGCTGGTCGCCAGCCTCGAAACCCTGCTCAGCCAGGAGGCGCTGAAAAAGCTGCGTCCGCAAAATCCGCCGCCTTCGCCGAACCGCGAAATGGTCGCCCAGGGCGTGGGCAATCTGCTCTCCGGCGTGCTGGGGGCGATGCCGATCACCGCGGTGATCGTCCGCAGCTCGGTGAACGTCAGCAATGGCGCGCAAAGTAAACTGTCGATCTTTATCCACGGCGTGCTGCTGCTGATCTGCGGCCTGTGGTTTGGCGGTCTGCTAACCTTAATCCCGCTCGCCAGCCTCGCCGCCGTGCTGCTGTATACCGGCTATAAGCTGGCGACCCCGCGGCTGTTCATCGAGCAGTTCCGCCAGGGGGCGGCGCAGTACGTCCCGTTCCTCGCCACCATCGGCGGGATTATCGCCTGCGGCATGCTGGCGGGGATTGGGATTGGCCTTGCCACCCAGATGGCGTTCAGCCTCTGGCGCAGCCATCGCCACTCGCTGCAGCTGGCGCGCTACGATGACCACTACGTGCTGCGGATCCAGCAAAATCTGACCTTTATGCACAATCCGCATCTGCTGGCTCTGCTGGCGAAAATTCCGGAAAAGAGCGTGGTGATCGTCGAGCACGACAGCGTCGGCTACCTCGACCCGGACGTGCGGGCGGTGCTGGATGATTTTGCCGAGAACGCCCCGCAGCGCGGCATCCGCCTTAATCATTGGCCGCTGGCCAGCCGCTGACCTTAACGGGCGGCTGGTCCGCCCGCTTCGCGACCCCTCCGATTGCCAAGCGCCGGGGAATACCATGCTCTACACTTTCTGGGTTATCACGCCAACCCCAAGGAAATGAACATGACCATCATTAAAAGCTACGCCGCCAAAGAAGCGGGCGCCGATCTGTCGCTGTGGGAATACGATGCCGGCGAGCTGCAGCCGGAAGATGTCGAAGTTGAAGTGGAATACTGCGGGATCTGCCATTCGGACCTGTCGATGATCGACAACGAATGGGGGATGTCGAGCTACCCGCTGGTGGCCGGTCACGAGGTGATTGGCCGGGTGGCGGCGCTGGGCAGCGCGGCGCAGGATAAAGGGCTGAAGATTGGCCAGAAGGTCGGCATCGGCTGGACGGCGCGCAGCTGCGGCCATTGCGACGCCTGCATCAGCGGCAACCAGATCAACTGTCTGGAAGGCTCGGTGCCGACCATTCTCAACCGCGGCGGCTTCGCCAATAAGCTGCGCGCCGACTGGCAGTGGGTGATCCCCCTGCCGGAGAGCATCGATCTGGCGTCCGCCGGCCCGATGCTGTGCGGCGGCATCACCGTCTTTAAACCGCTGCTGACCCACCACGTCACCGCCACCAGCCGCGTCGGGGTGATCGGCATCGGCGGCCTCGGCCATATCGCCATTAAGCTGCTGCGGGCGATGGGCGCGGAAGTGACCGCCTTCAGCTCCAACCCGGCGAAAGAGCAGGAAGTGCTGGCGATGGGCGCCGATCGCGTGGTCAACAGCCGCGATCCTGAAGCCTTAAAAGCGCTGGCCGGTCAGTTCGACCTGATCATCAACACCGTGGCGGTGGACCTCGACTGGCAGCCGTACTTCGAAGCCCTGGCTTACGGCGGCAACTTCCATACCGTCGGCGCGGTGATGAAGCCGTTCCCGGTACCGGCCTTTACCCTGATCGGCGGCGACCGCAGCATCTCCGGCTCGGCGACCGGTAACCCGTCCGAACTGCGCACGCTGATGAAGTTTGCCGGGCGCAGCAAAGTGGCTCCGACCACCGAGCTGTTCCCGATGTCGCAGATTAACGAAGCGCTGAAGCACGTTCGTGAAGGCAAAGCCCGCTACCGCGCGGTGCTGAAAGCCGACTTCTGATCCTTCTCTCCCGCCGGGCGGCCCGCTCGCCCGGCGTTTTCCCCGTCGCTTCATCAAACCGTCATCTCCCCGCCATGCCTCTGTAGTCATTGCTTCCCACAATCCGGGCTTCGATAAATGGCTGAACGAGATGCGCGTCACCATGAGAAAGACCTGGCTTCCCTGGCTGATCCTGTCGCCTTCCCTGCTGTTTTTACTGCTGTTTACCTGGTTCCCGCTAGGGCGTTCGGTGTATGACAGCCTGTTTGATACCCGCATGGCCAGCGACGGCGCGCAGTACGTCGGACTGGATAACTTCGCCCGCCTGTTTGCCGACGGCGTTTTCTGGCAGTCGCTGGTCAATAACCTGCTCTATATCCTGCTGACGGTGGTGCCCGGGGTGACCCTCGCCCTGCTGCTGGCGGTCGCCCTGAGCGAGAACCATCGCGTCAACCGCTGGCTGCGCACCGCCTTTTTCTTCCCGATGATTATCCCGATGGTCAGCGCCGCTGCACTGTGGCTGTTTATCTTTATGCCCGGCCTCGGCCTGCTCGACCACTATCTGGCGAAGCTGTTCGGGCCGATGAACAACAACTGGCTGGGACGCAGCAACAGCGCGCTGCTGGCCCTGGCGCTGATCGGCGTGTGGAAGTTCGCCGGCTACTACATGCTGTTTTTCCTCGCCGGGCTGCAGAGCATTCCGGCCTCGACGCGGGAAGCGGCGCTGATGGAGGGGGCTACCCGCACGCAGGTCTTTTTTAAGGTCACGCTACCGCTGCTGCGCCCGACCCTGAGCTTTGTGATCACCACCGCGCTGATCTACTCCATCACCCAGATCGACCACGTGGCGGTGATGACCCGCGGCGGGCCGGACAACGCCACCACCGTGCTGCTCTATTACATCCAGAATCTCGCCTGGGATACCCACGACCTCGGTAAAGCCTCCGCCGCCACCTTCCTGACCCTGGCCGGGCTGTTCGCCTTCTCGCTGATTAACCTGAAACTGCTGGAGAAAGGAGCCCACTATGAGCGCTGAAATCTCGCCGCTGCTGGTCCGCACGCCCGCCGCCGCCCGTCCGCTGTGGCTGCGCCTGCGCCGCTCGTCGCCCTTTACGCTCACAGTATTAATGTGCTGCCTGGCGCTGCTGTGGGTCAGCCCGTTTATCTGGATGCTGGCGACCTCGTTCAGCGCCACCACCTTCGGCGACGATATGGCGTCGCTGCTGCCCCGCCTGCCGCTGACCCTCGATAACTTCCGCGACGCCTGGCAGAGCGCCGACTGGCTAAGCCTGTATACCAACACCCTTATCTTCACCTTCGGCACCTTCTTCGTGCAGCTGTTGACCATCACCACCGCCGGGTACGTCTTCGCCTGTCACGAGTTTCGCGGCAAGCAGACGCTGTTTCTCCTGTTCCTGGTGCAGCTGATGATCATGCCGGTGGTGATGATGGTGCCGAACATGCTGACCCTGAAAACCTTCGGCCTGCTCAACACCCTCACCGGGGTGATGATGCCCTATTTCACCTCGGCGTTCGGCGTGTTCCTGATGCGTCAGGCGTTCCTCGCCATCCCGAAAGAGCTGGAGGAGGCGGCGCTGATGGAGGGCTGCCGCTGGTGGCAGGTGCTGTTCCGCGTGCTGCTGCCGATGTCCTGGCCATCGGTGCTGGCCTTCGCCACCGTCAGCATTACCTACCACTGGAACGAGTACCTGTGGCCGCTGATGATGCTCAACGATCCCGATAAGCAGGTGCTGACCGTCGGGCTGGTCTCCTTCGCCATGGGCGCCGAATCCGGCGGCCAGTGGGGCACCATCGGCGCCGGGACGCTGATGGTCTGCCTGCCGCTGATGCTGGCGTTCATCCTTTTTCAGAAACAGTTCCTGCGGAGCTTCGGCTTCTCCGGGATCAAATAAGGAGTGATTCATGCTGTTAGCGCACATTTCCGATACCCATTTCCGCAGCCGCGGCGAGAAGCTGTACGGCTTTATCGACGTCAATGCCGCCAACGCCGACGTGGTCTCCCAGCTTAACGCGCTGCGCGAGCGCCCGGACGCGGTGGTGGTGAGCGGGGATATCGTCAACTGCGGCCGCCCGGAGGAGTATCAGGTGGCCCGCCAGATCCTCGGCAGCCTGAACTATCCGCTGTATCTGATCCCCGGCAACCACGACGACAAAGCCCATTTTCTCGAGCATCTTCACCCGCTGTGCCCGCAGCTGGGCAACGATCCGCAAAATATGCGCTATGCGGTGGATGACTTCGCCACCCGCCTGCTGTTTATCGACTCCAGTCATGCCGGCACGTCAAAAGGCTGGCTGACCGACGAGACCATCGGCTGGCTGGAGGCCCAGCTGTTCGAGGGCGGCGACAAACCGGCAACGATCTTTATGCACCACCCGCCGCTGCCGCTGGGCAATGCGCAGATGGACCCGATCGCCTGCGAAAACGGCCACCGTCTGCTGGCGCTGGTGGAGCGTTTCCCGTCGCTGACGCGCATCTTCTGCGGCCATAACCACAGCCTGACCATGACCCAGTATCGCCAGGCGCTGATCTCCACTATCCCTGGCACCGTCCATCAGGTGCCGTACTGCCACGAAGACACCCGGCCCTATTACGACCTCTCCCCGGCCTCGTGCCTGATGCACCGTCAGGTCGGTGAGCAGTGGGTGAGCTACCAGCACTCGCTGGCCCACTACGCCGGGCCGTGGCTGTACGACGAAAACATCAGTTGCCCAACGGAAGAGCGCTAACCGCCATGCTCAGTCTGCAAAACATCAGTAAACGTTTCGACGGCAAACCGGCGCTCAGCGCCCTGTCGCTGGATATTCACGAAGGTGAATTCGTGGTGCTGGTCGGCCCGTCGGGCTGCGGGAAAAGCACCCTGCTACGCCTGCTCGCCGGGCTGGAACCGGTCAGCGAAGGCCAAATCTGGCTGCATGATGAGAACATCACCGCCACCACGCCGCGCGAGCGCAACTTCGCGATGATCTTCCAGAACTATGCCCTGTTTCCGCATCTGTCGGTGCGCGACAACATCACCTTCGGCATGAAGGTGCGCAAGGAAGAGAAAAGCAGCTGGCAGCCGCGGGTGGATAAAGTGGCGCAGATGCTGCAGCTGGAGGCGCTGCTTGACCGCAAACCGGCGAAGCTCTCCGGCGGCCAGCGCCAGCGGGTGGCGATGGCCCGGGCGATTGTGCGCAATCCGCGGCTGTTCCTGATGGACGAGCCGCTCTCCAACCTCGACGCCCGCCTGCGCAGCGAAGTGCGCGACAGCATTATGGCGCTCCACCAGCAGCTGAAAACCAGCACCATCTATGTGACCCACGATCAGACCGAGGCGATGTCGATGGCCGACCGCATCGTGGTGATGAACGGCGGCCACGTGCAGCAGGTAGGACGGCCAGAATATCTGTATGCCAACCCGGCCAATCTGTTCGTGGCCGGATTTATCGGTTCACCGGCAATGAATCTGCTATCGCTCCCCTGCGTTGACGGCAACGTTCAGCTTGGCGAACAACGCCATCCGCTGCCGCCGCGCCACCGGGATCAGACCCGCGTCTGGCTGGGCGTTCGCCCGGAACATATTACCGACCGCGTGGAGGAGGGCCATCTGCGCCTGCCGGCCACCGTTCTGCAACGAGAACTGATGGGGGCCGATTACCTGCTCCACGTCAGCACCCCGATCGGCACCCTGCGCTTTAGCCGCCGCCACCGCGGCACGGTGCCGGAGAAAGGCGAGTCGCTACCGATCGGCTTTTCGCCTGCCGATGTGCATCTTTTTCATGCTGAGACCCAGCATAATTTAGCGCCGGTACATCAGGCGTAATTGTTGCAGTCAGTTTGGACGCGGACAGCGCGGAAGAACCGGAGCGTACACGTAGTACGTGAGGATTCTGAGCACTGCCCAGGGCCAAACTGGCAAATAAAATAGCCTGTGGACAGGTGCTTACTGATGGAGACAGATCATGTTTAAACCCCTCACGCTAGTCGCGGTTGGGCTCAGCCTCGCCCTGAGCGGCGCGGCGCTGGCAAAAGAGAAAATAGACTTCATGTTCCCGGCGCCGGTGGACGGCAAGCTGACCATGGAGATGACCCGCGTCATTAAGCAATTCAACGACTCGCAGCAGGATGTCGAAGTGCGCGGCATCTTCACCGGCAACTACGACACCACCAAGATCAAAGCCGAATCGGCGCAGAAGGCCGGCCAGCCGCCGGCGCTGGTGATCATGTCCGCCAACTTCACCACCGATCTGGCGCTGAAGGATGAGATCCTGCCGATGGATGAGCTGTTTAAATATGGCGATCAAAAGGCCGGCGATTTTCTGCAAAAGGAATTCTGGCCCGCGATGCATAAGAACGCCCAGGTGATGGGCACCACCTATGCGATCCCGTTCCATAACTCGACGCCGATCCTCTATTACAACAAGACGATGTTCGATCGGGCCGGGATCAAACAGCCGCCGCAGACCTGGGCCGAGCTGCTGGCCGATGCCAAAAAGCTGACCGACGAAAGCAAAGGCCAGTGGGGGATCATGCTGCCGTCGACCAACGACGACTACGGCGGCTGGATCTTCTCGGCGCTGGTGCGCGCCAACGGCGGGAAATACTTTAACGAAGACTATCCGGGCGAGGTCTATTACAACTCGCCGACCGCCATCGGCGCCCTGCGCTTCTGGCAGGATCTGATCTACAAGGACAAGGTGATGCCGTCCGGGGTGCTGAACTCGAAGCAGATCAGCGCCGCGTTCTTCTCCGGCAAGCTCGGGATGGCGATGCTCAGCACTGGCGCGCTGGGCTTTATGCGCGAGAACAGCAAAGACTTTGAGCTTGGGGTGGCGATGCTGCCGGCCAAAGAGCAGCGCGCGGTGCCGATCGGCGGCGCCAGCCTGGTGAGTTTTAAAGGCATCAGCGATGCGCAGAAGAAAGCGGCGTATCAGTTCCTGACCTATCTGGTGAGCCCCGACGTGAACGGCGCGTGGAGCCGCTTCACCGGCTACTTCTCGCCGCGCAAGGCGTCATACGATACGCCGGAGATGAAGGCCTATCTGCAGCAGGATCCGCGGGCGGCGATCGCCCTTGAGCAGCTGAAGTACGCCCATCCGTGGTACTCCACCTGGGAGACCGTGGCGGTGCGTAAGGCGATGGAGAACCAGCTGGCGGCGGTGGTCAATGATGCCAAAGTGACGCCGGAAGCGGCGGTGCAGGCAGCGCAGAAGGAAGCCGACGCGCTGATGAAACCGTATGTGGATAAGACCGCGCTGGCGGAAGTGAAGTGACGCGTTACCCGTCATCGTCACCCTCACCCTGGCCCTCTCCCTGAGGGAGAGGGAACTGTCCGGCGCTGTGGTTAAGCCCTGGGTCCGGTTGAGAAAGGAAAAAAGCAGGCCATACCCGGTATGGCCTGAAAATGTCACAACGATTAGATCCCTGCCGTTTCGCGGATATATTTGCGCGCTTTGACGGCGTATTCGAAAGGATTGGCCAGAGCAGGATCCTGCTCGGCTTCCACTACCATCCAGCCTTTATAGCCAAAGTCGTCCAGCAGCTTGAACACCGGACGGAAATCGATCACCCCGTCGCCCGGGACGGTGAAGGTGCCTTTTTTCACGCCGTCGAGGAACGACAGGCCGTCACGGCGCACCTGGTCGATCACCGGCGGGCGGACGTCCTTCAGATGGACGTGGTTGATGCGCGGCAGATACTTTTTGAGGATCGCCAGCATCGGCGCTTCGCCGCCTTCGGAATACCAGGCATGTCCGGTGTCGAACAGCAGGAAGACGCGCTCGTCCACCAGCGACATAAATTTGTCGATTTCCGCGGTGGTCTGAATGCCGGTGCCCATGTGGTGATGCAGACAGACCTGCATTCCCTTCTCCGCCGCCAGGCGGCCGAGGGTGTTGTAGCCTTCCGCCACCCGCTGCCACTCTTCGTCGCTGAAGCACGGCTTCGCATCGCCGAGGATCGGTTTATCCAGCCCCTGGATGCTGCCGCTCTGCTCGGAGCAGCCAATCACTTTCGCGCCCATCGCATGAAGGAAGTTCATGTGATTGACGAATTCATCAATGGTTTTTTCCCGCTGGCCGTTGGCGAAAAAGGTGCTGAACCAGGCGTTGCAGATCTGAATGCCGCGGATATCCAGCATCGGCTTGAGAACCGCCGGGTCGCGCGGATATTTGCTGCCGACTTCGCTGCCGGTAAAGCCGGCCAGCGCCATTTCGCTGACGATCTGCTGGAAGGTGTTTTCGCTGCCGAGCTCCGGCATATCATCGTTAGTCCAGCCGATTGGGGCGATAGCCAGTTTGACGTTATCTTTGTTCATAGTAGGGCTCCTGCCGCTGCGCCTTAGCGGCGCAGCAATTCACGTTCAATAAGTTCACGGGTTTCCACTGCCTGGTATTTCATTTTTTCCGGGTAGCCAAACAGCGAGGTGGCGACAATCGGCTCCCCGCCGACCTTGAAGGTCTGCTCGGCGAATTTCATTTCGCGCAGGGTGCGGAATAGCGCGTCGAAATCCACATCCCCTTCCCCGACGCCTACGTGCTGGTGCACCACGGCATCCACGCCCGGCGGGTTAACGATATAGCGGCAATGTTTCGTATGATTGCGGGTGTCCGCAATCAGGACATGGGAGAGATCGCTCCCGGCATAGCGCAGCATGCTCGCCACGTCGCCGACGCCTTTGTCGTAGAAAAAGGTGTGCGGCACGCTGTAGACGTACTTCACGTTATCGCTGCGGAACGACTTCACGATATCGACGGTTTCATTGTTCTCTTCGCAGAAATCCCAGGGATGCGCCTGGATCTCCACGCGGATGCCTTCCCGCTCAAAAATCGGCAACAGCTCTTCCATTGAGCGATAGAACATTTCATCGCAGATCTCAGGCTGATTCGGATCGCCGGAGAACTCGGTGTTGATCACCTGAACGCCCATCTCCACCGCAATTTCCACCAGCCGTTTCCAGTTTTTCACCGCCGCCTGACGGCGCAGTTCGTCCGGGCCGGACCAGCGGTAGACGCAGATAAACGACGACAGCTCAAGGCCGGTATCGCGCAGCGCCTGCTTGTACTCCGCCATGATCTCCCGGCTGGCGCGCGGGTGCTTGTAGAACGGGTTAATCTGCGGGTGCGGCGACTGTTCAATGTACTTGTAGCCCCACTCCGCTACCTGATGAACCATGCGGGTGATCCCGAGGTCCTTAATCACATCCACATCAAAGGCAATTTTCATCGTCGTTACCTGTGCAAAGAAGTTCCGTCAGCAAAACGCGCTTAACGTTTGTAGAATGCCGGGCACTCAGGCAGCGTCACTTCAACCGGCTCGCTGGTTCCCTGCGCTTTAATGCAGGCGTCCGCCGCCACCGACGCCGCGTAGCCGTCCCAGGCCGACGGGCCGTGCAGCTGGCCGGCTTTGACGTCGTTGATAAAGGCCTGCAGCTCGACGTCGTAGGCTTTGATAAAGCGGTCTTTCCAGTCGGTGAGAATGGCGGTCGACAGGCTGGCGGACTTGCGCATCTGGACGGCCGACGGCTCCGGCAGACGGGCAATCCCGGTTTCGCCGACCACTTCGCACTGGATGTCATACCCGTACTGGCAGTTCACGAACACTTCGACGTCGATCAGGGTGCCTTTTTTGGTTTCAAAGGAGACGATCTGCGGATCTTTCAGGCGCGCATGGGTGTGCGAGGTGGAGCGCGGGAAGCGCACCTGCACGGAACGGTAGTCATCGTTCAGCAGCCAGCGCAGCACGTCCAGCTCGTGGATCAGGGTGTTGGTGATCGCCATATCGGTGGTGTAGTTCTCGCCGACCGACTGGTTGCGGTGGGCGCAGCGCAGCATCAGCGGCGCGCCGATATCGCCATCGTCGATCACTTTTTTCAGCGCCAGATAGCCTTCGTCGTACGGGCGCATAAAGCCAACCTGCACCAGACGACGGCCGGCCTTCATTTCGGCATCGACGATGCGGCGGCAGCCTTCCGCGGTCATCGCCAGCGGTTTTTCGCAGAATACCGGCTTACCGGCGGCGATGGCGGCCAGAGTGTACTCTTCGTGGGTCGGGTCCCAGGAGGTGACCAGGATGGCATCGACATCGCTGGCGTTAATCACGTCGTGGCCGTCGGCGTAGACTTCCGCCTGCACGCCCGGCAGCGCGACCGCCGCGCGGGCGTTGTCGGCATTGATATCAGACACCGCCACAACGGTGGCGCCCTGCAGAACCTGGGTGCAGCGACGGATGTGTTCTTTACCGATAGCGCCAGCGCCGATGACACCTAATTTGAGCGACATAATGGTTTTCTCCGTAAGTCTGTAGGATTCAGGGTAGAGGTTCGTTTTAGTAATCACGCGCCTGGGCGCGCTTTTCATTAATCATTTGCGCCACCTTGCGGATCCGCTCAGAGAGCGCCGTCTGGGCGACCCCAACGTTCCACCAGCTGCCGTATTTGTGCACCATGGTCTTCGGTAGTACTTTAATATCAATCAGGGTGCTGACCGTTTCGCGACGGGCGGCGTCCAGCGCATGGCGCAGTTCGTCCAGAGTAGTGACGCGCCAGGTTTTGCAGCCGTAGCCGGCGGCGATGGTGGCGAAGTCCACCGGCACCAGGCCGCCCTGCAGCTGGCCGGTTTCCGGCTGACGGTAGCGGAACTCGGTGCCGAAGCTGTCCATCCCGTGCTCCATCTGCAGGTTGTTGATGCAGCCGTTGGCCATGTTGTCGAACAGCACGACGTTGATCTTCGCCCGTTCCTGCAGGGAGGTGACCAGCTCAGAGTGCAGCATCATGAAGGAGCCATCGCCGACCAGGGAGTAGACTTCGCTCTGCGGCTGCGCCAGCTTCACGCCCAGCGCGGCGTTGACTTCGTATCCCATGCAGGAGTAGCCGTACTCCACGTGGTAGGTGTTTTCCGCGCGGTTGCGCCAGACGCGCTGCAGATCGCCTGGCAGACTGCCCGCCGCCGCGACGATCACCGCCTCGGCCGGCAGCGTTTCATTCAGTACCCCAAGAACGCTGCTCTGGGTCAGGGTGGAGTCGGTGATCTGGCGGAACTCGCGATACACCGATTCGCGATCGAGATGATCGTCGATCTCCGGCACAAAGGATTTCTCCTGCCACACCGCCTGGTAGACGCGCTGGGTCTCTTTTAACTGACGGCTCTGCACGCTCTCGATCTGCGCGCCCCAGCCGGCCTGCCAGCCGCTGTCCGCCAGCGCCGCGTCGAGAGCGGTCATCGCTTCCCGGGCGTCCGCCAGCATGGCAATGCCGTCCAGCTTCCAGGCGTCGAAGTTGCTGACGTTAATATTCAGGAAACGCACCTCCGGGTGCTGGAAAATCCATTTCGAGGCGGTGGTAAAATCGCTGAAGCGGGTGCCGACGCCGATCACCAGGTCGGCCTCTTTCGCCAGCAGGTTCGCCGCCAGGCAGCCCGTCTCGCCGACGCCGCCGACGTTCAGGGGGTGAGACGAGACCACCGTCCCCTTCCCGGCCTGGGTTTCGGCGAAGGGCACCCCGTAGCGCTCGGCGAAACGGGACAGCGCTTCGCCCGCGCCGGAGTATTTCACCCCGCCGCCGCAGACGATCAGCGGTTTACGGCTGGCTTTGATGGCCGCCACGGCGTCCGCCAGCTGCGCGGCGCTGGCCGGGCGGCGGTCGAGACGGTGCACGCGGCGCGCAAAGAAGGATTCCGGGTAATCCCAGGCTTCGCCCTGCACGTCCTGCGGCAGGCACAGCGTTACCGCGCCGGTTTCCGCAGGGTCGGTCAGGACGCGCATGGCGTTGATGCAGGCGCTCATCAGCTGTTCCGGGCGGGTAATACGGTCCCAGTATTTGCTGACTGCGCGGAAAGCGTCATTGGTGCTGATGCTGAGATCGTAGCTCTGTTCAATCTGCTGGAGCACCGGGTCCGGCTGGCGGGTGGCGAAGACATCGCCCGGCAGCAACAGCAGCGGAATGCGGTTGGCGCTGGCGGTGCCGGCGGCGGTGATCATGTTGGCCGCCCCTGGACCGATGGAGGAGGTGCAGGCGATAATCTGCCGGCGCAGGGCCTGGCGGGCAAAACCGGTGGCCGCGTGGGCCATCCCCTGCTCGTTACGCCCCTGATAGACGCGCATATCGCCGCTGTCCTGCTCCAGCGCCTGCCCCAGCCCCAGGACGTTGCCATGGCCGAAAATCGCGAAAATGCCTTTCACGAACTTCAGCTCTACGCCATCCACTTCCAGGTACTGGTTATCGAGGAACTTCACCAGCGCCTGCGCCGTTGTCAGTCTCAGTTTGCCCATGATGCACAATCCTTATTGTTCAGTATTTGTGTGTGGCGTCGCGCCGATGCCGCCGGGGCCGTCGTTCACGTCACTGGAATACCTGTGGATTATAGGCAAACATTTTTTTCATTAAATACAAATACAGAAGAAATATTTCATTTTGCGAGAAGGATCAAACTCTCTACCCATTTCATACGTTTCACTTACATTCCAGACACGTTTTCGGGCCCTTTTTTGCCGCACCAGACGGTAATATCCCTTAAAAATCATAGGTAAATGGATGCCATTTGGCGTTTCATTTTCCCCGGGTCGACAGAGGGGCGATCCGTGCTCGCGCGAGGCTCAGTGCGGCAGAGTGGTAGATCCCTCACACTTTTGGTTTTTTAATTTCGAACGAGTTTGCAAATGAAATATTTATTTCTCAAACTAAGGGTAACCAATAACCCTCAGGCTGTTCACGGAGTCGACGTCGGGATCCCGACCCTTCCAGGCAGCAGACACCAAAAAGGAAATCCTAGCTATGAATGCAGCAGTAAAGCGGCTCGACGTCATCTGTATAGGTCGGGTGGCCGTCGACCTCTATGCCCAGCAGATTGGTTCGCGGCTAGAAGACGTTGCCAGTTTCGCGAAATATCTGGGCGGCTCCTCCGGCAACGTGGCCTTTGGCACCGCGATTCAGGGGCTGAAATCGGCCATGCTGGCGCGCGTTGGCGATGAACACAACGGCCGTTTCCTGCGCGAAACGCTCAACCGCGCCGGGGTGGATACCGAGTATCTGATTACCGACAAATCTCGCCTGACCGCGCTGGTGATGCTGGGGATTAAGGATCAGGAGACCTTCCCCCTGATTTTCTACCGCGATAACTGCGCCGATATGGCCTTAACGCCTGACGACATTAGCGAGGAGTATATTTCCTCCTCCCGGGCGCTGGCGGTGACTGGCACCCACCTGTCGCACGCCAACACCCGCGCCGCGGTGCTGAAGGCGCTGGAGTACGCCCGCCGTCACGGCCTGCGTACCGCGCTGGATATCGATTACCGTCCGGTGCTGTGGGGGCTCACCTCGCTCGGCGATGGCGAAACCCGTTTCATTGAGTCCGGACCGGTCACCAGCCAGCTGCAGGAAGTGCTGCATCTGTTCGATTTGGTGGTGGGAACCGAAGAAGAGTTTCATATTGCCGGAGGCAGCACCGATACCCTGACCGCGCTGAAAAATGTGCGCAATGCCACCAAAGCCACCCTCGTCTGCAAGCGCGGGCCGATGGGCTGCGTGGTGCTGGAAGGCGACATCCCGGACAGCTGGGACCAGGTGCCGCTGCAGCAGGGCGTGCGCGTGGAGGTTCTCAACGTGCTGGGCGCCGGAGATGCCTTTATGTCGGGTCTGCTGCGCGGCTGGCTCAACGACGAAGGCTGGGAGCAGGCTTGCCGTTACGCCAACGCCTGCGGGGCGCTGGTGGTCTCCCGCCACGGCTGCGCGCCGGCGATGCCGACCAAAGTCGAACTTGATGACTACCTGCAGCGCGCCGAATCGGTGCCGCGCCCGGACGTCGACGAGCGCCTCAACCACCTGCACCGGGTCACCAGCCGCCGTCAACAGTGGCCGGAGCTGTGCATTTTCGCCTTCGACCATCGCAAACAGCTGGCCGATCTGGCGCGGGAGACCGGGCGCGACGAAGCCTGCATTCCGCAGCTCAAACTGCTGTTGTTGGCCGCGGCCGAAGCGGCGGCGCAGGAGGCAGGTCTCGATCAGCGCAGCGGCATTCTGGCCGACGGCACCTACGGCCAGCGTGCGCTCAACGCCATTACCGGCAAGGGTTGGTGGATCGGGCGCCCTATCGAACTGCCCAGCTCGCGACCGCTGCGTCTGGAGCATGGCAACATCGGCTCGCAGCTGATCGACTGGCCGCTGGAGCATGTCGTCAAATGCCTGGTCTTCTATCACCCGGACGACCCGGCGGCGCTGCGTGCAGAGCAGGACGCCCTGCTGCTCGAGGTCTGGCAGGCCTGTAACAAGTCAGGCCATGAACTGCTGCTGGAGGTGATCCTGCCGGAAAATGGCCCGGACAAAGACGAGCGCCATTACCACACCATGCTGGAACACTTCTATCAGCTGGGGATCAAGCCGGACTGGTGGAAGCTGCCGCCGCTCTCCAGCGCCAGCTGGCAGCAGATCACCGCGCTTATCGAGCGTGAAGATCCGTGGAGCCGCGGGATCCTGATCCTCGGGCTTGACGCGCCTTCCGACAAACTGCGCGCCGGTTTCGCCGAGGCGGCCGCACACCCGATGATCAAAGGTTTCGCCGTCGGGCGCACCATCTTTGGCCAGCCGTCGCGGCGCTGGATGCAGGGTGAGCTCAGCGATGAGGCCCTGATAGAAGAAGTGAAACGCAACTACCTGACGCTCATTGGCTACTGGCGCGAAGCCCGCCGCTGATCCCCCGACGCCCGTCTCCGTCACCTTGCGGAGCGGGCGTTTTTCTGTTTCTTCGTGAAATGAATCGCGTATTTCGTCGCAATAAATGAAAAATTCGCTTCATTTGGTACACTGGAAGCCATATTCCTTCCATTTTCTCAGAGCGCACTCTATGGCCAATAACCCAACACAGCTGACCATCCTGCAGGATGAAATCAGGCGTCGCTACGATACGTTAAGCAAACGCCTGAAACAGGTCGCCCGCTATATCCTTGATAACAGCAATAGCGTGGCTTTCGATACCGTGGCCTCCATTGCGCAACAGGCGGATGTTCCCCCTTCCACGTTGATTCGTTTTGCCAACGCCTTCGGCTTCAGCGGCTTTAACGAAATGAAACAGATGTTCAAGCAACATTTGATGGAAGAGACCGCCAACTATACCGAGCGCGCCCGTCTTTTCCGCCAGACCACCAGCGATGAGTCCAGCCCGCCGGAAACGCCGACGGAAATCCTCAATATGTTCACGATGGTGAACAACCAGGCGTTGCAGCAGCTGGCGATGCAGACCTCCAGCGATGATCTGGAGCGCGCGGTGGCCCTGCTGGGCGAGGCGGAAAATATTTACGTCATTGGTCTGCGCCGGTCGTTTAGCGTCGCCTCCTATCTGACCTATGCGCTGCGCCACCTCGATCGCAAAGCCTTTCTGATCGACGGCCTCGGCGGCATGTTCACCGAGCAGCTGAGTCTGGTCGGCCCGAAAGACGTGGTGGTGGCGGTGAGCTTCTCGCCGTACGCCCGGGAAGTGGTCGAGCTGGTGGAGCTGGGCGCGCAGCGCAAAGCGCGGCAGATCGCCATTACCGACAGCCAGGTCAGCCCGCTGGCGGCCTTCAGCGATGTCTGCTTTGTGGTGCGTGAAGCGCAGGTGGATGGCTTCCGTTCGCAGGTTGCTTCCCTGTGTCTGGCCCAGACGCTGGCGGTTTCGCTGGCGCTGAACAGCAGCCAGGAGTCCGAGGCCAAGCAGAAGGCGTGAGATAGGCTGCCTGGCGTTTGTTACTCGGCGGCGCAGTATAGGCCTGCGGGAGGATCCCGTAGGCCGGATAAGCGTAGCGCCATCCGGCACAAGACGGGTACAGTGCCGGAGGTTCCTCCCCGGCGGCGCTGCGCTTGCCGGGCCTGGGGTATATGGGCTTACGGGAGGCTCCCGTAGGCCGGATAAGGCGAAGCCGCCATCCGGCACAAAGGCGAGTATGGCACCGGTGGTGCCCTCCCCGGCGGCGCTGCGCTTGCCGGGCCTGGGTATATGGGCCTGCGGGGTGCCGGAGATAATGTTATTGGTATGCAACTCTATTAATCCGGGTAAAGCGTTTGTCGCATGTGATTTCAGCGCACATTGCGCTCCCGGTTAATCTTCTGCGTTATGCCTGTCATGGCGCAGGGAGCGCACAGGGGGCGGCCAGTCGCCGCCGCCCCCTGTACCCCGGGCTCCGGCCAGCAAAATCGCCGCTACGCGGTCCCTTCGACTTATCCCTGCAGGCTTCGGGTCGGGCCGAGGCAGCATCCGTGCAAAACACGGCCCTCAGCCCGCATCCATGCGGGCTGCCCCGGCCTTCCGGGAACGTCTCAGCGATTTTGAGGCCGTCAGCACCGGCAGTTTCAGCAACAATGGTGAATAAATTAACGGCAGGTCGCACGAACCGTATGCCGGGCAAGGCGTGAGCCGCCGCCCGGCATAAAAGCAGCGCCGTGCCTGTGGTCATCGCCCGGCGGCGCTGCGCTTGCCGGGCCTACGGTATAGGAGCTTACGGGAGGATGCCGTAGGCCGGATAAGCATAGCGCCATCCGGCACAAAGGCAGGTATGGCGCCGGGGATGTCCTGCCCGGCGGCGCTGCGCTTGCCGGGCCTGGGGTATAGGACCTTACGGGAGGATCCCGTAGGCCGGATAAGCGTAGCGCCATCCGGCACAAAGGCGGGTATGGCGCCGGAGGTATCCTCCCCGGCGGCGCTGCGCTTGCCGGGCCTGGGGTATATGTGCCTGCGGGGTGCCGGAGATAATGTTATTGGTATGCAACTCTATTAATCCGGGTAAAGCGTTTGTCGCATGTGATTTCAGCGCACATTGCGCTCCCGGTTAATCTTCTGCGTTATGCCTGGCATGGCGCAGGGAGCGCACAGGGGCGGCCAGTCGCCGCCGCCCCCTGTACCCCCGGGCTCCGGCCAGCAAAATCGCCGCTACGCGGTCCCTTCGACTTATCCCTGCAGGCTTCGGGTCGGGCCGAGGCAGCATCCGTGCAAAACACGGCCCTCAGCCCGCATCCATGCGGGCTGCCCCGGCCTTCCGGGAACGTCTCAGCGATTTTGAGGCCGTCAGCACCGGCAGTTTCAGCAACAATGGTGAATAAATTAACGGCAGGTCGCACGAACCGTATGCCGGGCAAGGCGTGAGCCGCCGCCCGGCATAAAAGCAGCGCCGTGCCTGTGGTCATCGCCCGGCGGCGCTGCGCTTGCCGGGCCTGGGGTATAGGGGCTTACGGGATCCTCCCGTAGGCCGGATAAGCGTAGCGCCATCCGGCACAAAGGCGGGTACAGTGCCGGAGGTTCCTCCCCGGCGGCGCTGCGCTTGCCGGGCCTGGGTATATGGGCCTACGGGAGGATCCCGTAGGCCGGATAAGCGTAGCACCATCCGGCACAAAGGCGGGTATGGCGCCGGAGGTGTCCTCCCCGGCGGCGCTGCGCTTGCCGGGTCGGGGAGTGGGATTCCGCGGAGCGTTTCGCGAAAATATACCCGCCGCTCTCAAACAGGAAGGCCGGTTAGCATCGCTAACCGGCCTTCTTTATCCGCTTCTGCACCGCACGTCAGTCGTGGCGCGGATACTCCGGCGTGTTGATCCAGGCGTGGTCATCTTCCCAGGTGAACAGCCATTTCCGGTCCGGCCCGGCCATCACGTTCAGATAGTAGCTGTCGTAACCGGCAATCGCCGCCACCGGATGGTAACCGCGCGGCACCATCACCACATCGTGGTTGTAGGGCGCCATACAGGCGTCCAGGCTGCGGTCGTCGGTGTAGACCCGCTGGAAGGCAAAGCCCTGCGGCGGATCGAAGCGGTGATAGTAGGTTTCTTCCAGCTGCGTCTCTTTGCCCGGCTGGGCGGTATCATGCTTATGCGACGGCCACGAGCTGGTGGCCCCCTCGTCGGTGTAGACTTCCACCACCAGCAGGCAGTCCGCCTCGGCGCTGTCCGGCAGAATATTATGCACCCGACGCTGGTTGCGCCCTTTCCCACGGTGCTCTACGCCGACGTCTTCCGGCCGAATGAGGCGTGCCGGGAAGCTGCCTTTGCCCGGCGCGCTGCATACCGCCAGCTCCAGATCGGAATCGGCAGTCACCTCGACTTTATCCTGCGGCGGGACGTAGACCGACCACGGCGGGGTGCGTTCAAACGGCGACATCCGTTTACCGAGATTCGGGAAATCGGCATGCTGCGTTTTCACCGACGCCAGCCCGGCGACCAGCACCAGGCACAGCTCGCGATCGCCGCTCTCCAGCGTCACGGTCTGCCCTTTTTTCAACATCCAGACATCAAAGCCGATATAGCGCCAACCGGCGCTTTGCGGCGTAATATGCTGGATCTGTCCCTCTTTTCGCGATTTAGCCAGTAACGACATGGCGCTCTCCTTTGCCGATTAACCTAACGTCGGCATGCTGAATTCAGATACGGTCTGCTGCCCTGCCGGCCAGCGTACGGTGGCGGTCTTCATACGCGTGTAGAAGCGAACGCCGTCCGGCCCGTGGACGTTCAACGCGCCAAACACCGAGCGCTTCCAGCCGCCGAAGCTGTGGAACGCCATCGGCACCGGGACCGGCACGTTCACCCCAACCATCCCCGCCTGCACGTCGTGGACGAATTCACGCGCGGTGTGACCGTTGCTGGTGAAAACGGCGCTGCCGTTGCCAAACTCGTGGCTGTTGACCAGCTCAAGGGCGCTGTTATAGTCCGCCGCGCGCACAATCCCCAGCACCGGGCCAAAGATCTCTTCGCGCCAGATGGTCATCTCCGGGGTGACGTGATCGAACAGGGTGCCGCCGACATAGTAGCCCGCGTCGTAACCCGGCACGCGCAGTTTGCGGCCATCGACCACCAGTTTTGCCCCTTCGCTTTCGCCTTTATCAATATAGCCGAGCACTTTTTTCTGGTGGGTATCAGACACCACCGGTCCCATCTCGTTCTCTTCCTGGCCACGCATGCAGCCCGGGCCTACTTTCAGCGCTTCCACCAGCGGCTTCAGGCGGGCGATCAGTTTGTCGGCGGTTTCATCTCCCACCGCCACCACCACCGGCAGCGCCATGCAGCGCTCGCCTGCGGAGCCAAAAGCGCCGCCCATAATGGCGTTAACGGTAGCGTCGAGATCGGCATCCGGCATCACAATCGCGTGGTTTTTTGCGGCGCCAAAGGCCTGCACGCGCTTGCCGTGGGCGCTGGCGGTCTTGTAGATATACTCCGCCACGCCGGAGGAGCCGACGAAGCTCACCGCCGCAATACGCGGGTCAGTGTACAGCTGCTCAGCATCTTCATTGCTGCAGTGCACGACGTTAAACACGCCGTCCGGCAGACCAGCCTCTTTTAACAGCTCTGCCAGACGCACAGCGGCCGTCGGCGCCAGCGCGGGCGGCTTGAGGACGAAACTGTTGCCGCAGGCCAGCGCCAGCGGGAACATCCACATCGGCACCATCGCCGGGAAGTTAAACGGGGTGATCCCTGCCACCACGCCCAGGGGCTGCATCAGCGAGTAGCTGTCGACGCCGGTGCCGACGTCAGAGGAGTATTCGCCTTTAATCAGGTGCGGGATCCCGCAGGCGAATTCGACCACTTCCATACCGCGGGTCAGCTCGCCCAGCGCATCCGACCACACCTTACCGTGCTCGCTGACGATGATCCCCGCCAGCTCTTCCACGTGCTGCTCCAGCAACATTTTGAAGTTGAACAGCACGCGGGCGCGGCGCAGCGGCGTAGTACGGGACCAGCTGTCAAACGCATCGCGAGCAACCTGAATCGCCTCGGAGACTTCCTGCGCGGTTGACACCGTGACTTCGCGCACCGCTTTGCCCGTCGCCGGGTCGTACACCGGCATCGTTTCGTTGCTGCTGCTAATAACGGTTTTCCCGCCAATAAAGTTTCCTGTGATCGTCATGTTCTCGCCTCATAGTGAAGGGGGCCAGCGCACACCGGCCCGTCGCTGATTCTGCTGTGCTATAACCGTAGTAAAATGAAATTTATATTTCAACATTGTCGTGAAATGAAATTTCATTTTGGTGATAACAGTCGCATTTTGCGCCGACGGATTGTCTGTGCGCTTCCCGCATCGCGCCTCGTTGCCTCTCGACGCCAGGCTTCCCGCCGCTGTAGCCCCCGTCGTCGGGGCCAGTGATATTTTGCGAGACAGCTCAAACATTCATCATTTCCATTCTTGCTAATTTTGGAATAAACGTTTTGACTGTTAGCCAATTGAACGAACCTACCCCCTCTTCCGTCAGGAGTGTCCTATGGCCATCGCAATGCAACGTTTTTGTATTAACCGCAAAATCGCGCCAGCGCTCAGCATTGAAGCGTTTTTCCGTCTGGTGAACCGTATGGGCCTGAATAAGGTCGAGCTGCGCAACGATTTACCCAGTGGAAAAGTGACCGACGATCTGAGCCATCAGCAGGTGCGCGAGCTGGCGGCGCGCTACCACATCGAGATCCTGACGATTAACGCGGTCTACCCCTTTAACCGTCGTAGCGAAGAGGTGCGGCAGTTGACCGAATCGCTGCTGAAAGAGGCCCAGGCCATCGGCGCCAAATCGCTGGTGCTCTGTCCGCTCAACGACGGCAGCGAGGTGCCGGCCAGCGAAACCCTGGGCGCCCTGCGCGACCTGGCGCCGCTGTTCGCCTTCTATGGCATCCACGGCCTGGTGGAGCCGCTGGGCTTCCCGCAAAGCTCGCTGCGTTCTGCGCACCAGGCGCAGACGCTGATCCACGACGCCCGCGTGCCGTTTAAGCTGCTGATCGATACCTTCCATCACCATCTTTACCCGCAGGCGGCGGACGAGTTCAGCCAGGTAGAGGTGGCGGATATCGGGCTGGTGCACCTTTCAGGAGTTGACGATAGCCGTCCGCGCGAGCAGCTCACCGATGCCGAGCGCATCATGCTAACCCCGCAGGATCGTCTCGGCACCTGCGAGCAGGTTAAAGCGCTGGAAGCCCGCGGCTATCAGGGGGTGTACGCTTTTGAGCCCTTCGCCCCCGAGCTGGCGCAATGGAGCGAAGCGGATATCGAGCGCGAAATTGAGCAGAGCATCGCGCTCATCCAGCGCCACTGCGCCTGAGACCCTCACGGTACAGCGTGCGCGGCGCGTGACGATTTTCCCAACGCCGGACGACGAGGTTGCCTATAATCGTCGCAGGATAAATGGAGGAATCGACCATGAGCTCACCCCTGTTGATTGCGCGCACGCTGGATAACGCGCTCTATTTACTGCCCGCGATGGCCAACCGCCATGGGCTTATCACCGGTGCGACCGGCACCGGTAAAACCGTCACCCTGCAGAAGCTGGCTGAGTCGTTCTCGGAGATTGGCGTGCCGGTATTTATGGCCGACGTCAAGGGCGACCTGACCGGCATTGCCGCCGCGGGGCAGAGCTCAGAGAAACTGCAGGCGCGGCTGGAGAAGATCGGCGTCAGCGACTGGGAGCCGCACGCCAACCCGGTGGTGCTCTGGGATATCTTTGGCGAGAAGGGCCACCCGGTGCGGGCGACGGTCTCCGATCTCGGCCCCCTGCTGCTGGCGCGCCTGCTCAATCTCAACGAGGTGCAGAGCGGCGTACTGAACATTATTTTCCGCATCGCGGACGACCGCGGCCTGCTGCTGCTCGACTTCAAAGACCTCCGCGCCATCACCCAGTTTATCGGCGATAACGCCAAGTCTTTCCAGAACCAGTACGGCAATATTAACAGCGCCTCGATCGGCGCCATCCAGCGCGGGCTGTTGACCCTGGAGCAACAGGGCGCCGAGCACTTCTTCGGCGAGCCGATGCTGGATATTGCCGACTGGATGCGCGTCGATGCCAGCGGTAAAGGGGTGATCAATATCCTTAGCGCCGAAAAGCTCTACCAGATGCCGAAGCTGTACGCCGCCAGCCTGCTGTGGATGCTCTCCGAGCTCTACGAGCGCCTGCCGGAAGCCGGCGACCTCGATAAACCGAAGCTGGTGTTCTTCTTCGATGAGGCGCATCTGCTGTTCGACGACGCGCCGCAGGTGCTGCTGGATAAAATTGAACAGGTGATCCGCCTTATCCGCTCCAAGGGCGTCGGCGTCTACTTTGTCTCGCAGAACCCGGCGGATATTCCCGACGCCGTGCTCGGCCAGCTGGGCAACCGCGTGCAGCATGCCCTGCGCGCCTTTACGCCGAAGGACCAGAAGGCGGTGAAAACCGCCGCCCAGACCATGCGCGCCAACCCGGCCTTCAGTACCGAGCAGGCGATCCAGGAGCTGGGCACCGGCGAGGCGCTGATCTCCTTCCTCGATGAGAAAGGCAGCCCGTCGGTGGTCGAGCGGGCGATGGTTATCGCCCCCTGCTCGCGAATGGGGCCGGTCAGCGATGACGAGCGCAATGGTCTGCTGAACCACTCGCCGCTGTACGGTAAGTATGAGGAGGAGGTGGACCGCGAGTCGGCTTTCGAAATGCTGCAGCAAGGGGTGCAGGTCGCCACCGGGCAGCAGTCGGCTCCGCCGGCGAAGGGCCAGCAGAGCGGCGATGACGACGGGCTGCTTGGCGGCCTGAAAGATATCCTGTTCGGCAGCACCGGCCCGCGAGGCGGTAAACGCGACGGTATCGTGCAGACCGCAGCGAAAAGCGCTGTTCGCCAGGTCACCAATCAGATCGTCCGCGGCATGCTGGGCAGCCTGCTGGGCGGACGCAAGCGCTAAAAAAAAGCCCCCTCATCGCTGAGGGGGCTTACGTTTCAGGCTTACCCGCTAGGCCTTGCGCATCATCAGCCAGAGGCTTATCAGGAAGAAGCTGGCGCTCGGCAACAGCGCGCCGATGATCGGCGGTATGCCGTAGACCAGGGTCAGCGGGCCGAAAATCTGGTCGAGGACATAGAAGATAAAGCCGAAGCTAATCCCCGTCACCACCCGGACGCCCATCGGCACGCTACGCAGCGGGCCAAAGATAAACGACAGCGCCATCAGCATCATCACCGCCACCGACAACGGCTGGAAGATTTTGCTCCACATATTGAGCTGGTAGCGTCCCGGATCCTGGCCGCTGGACTTCAGGTATTTCACATAGTTGTGCAGCCCGCTGATCGACAGCGCATCCGGATCCAGGGCAACCACGCCCAGTTTGTCCGGCGTCAGGTTGGTTTTCCAGGTGCCGCTCACCATCTGCGACCCGGTCACCTGCTTTGGATCGGTCAGGTCGGATTCATCCACCTGCGACAGACGCCACACTTTATTTTCGCTATCGAATTTTGCCGAAGCGGCATAGCGCACCGACTGTAAACGACGCTCCGGGTTGAAGGCATAGATGCTGACGCCCCCCAGCTCATCGTTGCCTTTTACGCGTTCGATATAGACAAAGTTGTGGCCATCTTTCGCCCACAGCCCCTGCTGGGTTGAGAGCAGCGAGCCGCCGTACATCTGCTGGGCACGGTAGTTGCGCGCCATCTGTTCGCCCTGCGGCGCCACCCACTCGCCGATGGCCATGGTCAGCAGCACCAGCGGGATCGCGGTTTTCATTACCGCCAGCGCTACCTGCAGCCGGGTGAAACCTGATGCCTGCATCACCACCAGTTCGCTGCGCTGGGCCAGCATCCCCAGCCCCAGCAGCGCGCCAAGCAGCGCCGCCATCGGGAAGAAGATCTGGATGTCCTTCGGCACGCTGAGGATGGTGTAGAGACCAGCGCCCAGCGCATCGTAGCTGCCCTGCCCGGACTTTTTCAGCTGATCGACAAACTTGATAATGCCGGAGAGCGACACCAGCATGAACAGGGTCATCATGATGGTGTTGAAAATCGTCTTACCGATATAACGGTCAAGTACGCCAAACGCCTGCATCAGGCCGCTCCTTTATTAAAACGGGCGCGGAAGCGGCGCATCGGCACCGTGTCCCACAGGTTTAACAGCACCGCCAGCGCAAAATAGAGCAGGTTAATCGCCCACATCCAGATAGCCGGGTCCATTTTGCCTTTGCCGCCGTTCGACTTAATCGACGTTTGCAACAGGAAGAACACCAGGTAAAGCAGCATCGCCGGCAGCATCGACAGCACACGGCCCTGACGCGGGTTCACCACGCTGAGCGGCACCACCATCAGCGCCATAATGAAGACGGTCGCCACCAGCGTGAAGCGCCAGTGCAGTTCGGCGCGCGCGCGGTCGGTGTGGGTTTTCCACAAGGTGCGCATATCCATCTGTTCGGTGTCGTCCGGATCGGCGCTCACCGCCTGGTGGCCGATAATAGCCTGATAGTTATTGAAGTCGGTAATGCGGAAGTCGCGGAGCATCGCGGTGCCTTCAAAGCGGGTGCCCTTGTTGAGGGTCACCACCTGCGAGCCGTCTTTCTGCTGCGACAGCTCGCCGGAATCCGCCACCACCACCGAGGGGCGCGCATTGCCTTTCGGACGCAGCTGGGCAAGGAAGACGTCATGGAAGCGGTTGCCGTTGACGCTTTCGATAAACATCACCGCGTTACCATCGCTGGCCTGCTGGAACTGGCCCTGGGCCAGCGCCGCCATGCCGGGGTTGGCTTTAGCTTCGGCCAGCACTTCGTCCTGATGGCGCGACGACCACGGCCCCGCCCACATAACGTTGACCGCCGCCACCGCGCCGGTGAACAGCGCGAGGATCATCGCCGCCTTGATCAGCACGGCTTTGCTCAGGCCGCAGGCGTGCATCACCGTAATTTCACTTTCGGTGTACAGCTTGCCGAGGGTCATCAGCAGGCCAAGGAACAGACTTAACGGCAGGATAAGCTGCGCCATCTCCGGGATGCCGAGCCCCAACAGCGAGAGCACCAGATTGGTTGGGATATCGCCATCCACCGCGGCGCCGAGGATCCTGACTAATTTCTGACAAAAGAAAATCAGTAACAGGATGAATAGGATCGCCAACTGGCTTTTCAGCGTCTCACGAACCAGATATCTTATGATTATCACTATAAATACGCCCGTAAAAACCCGTTTTAGTGCAGGAAAATTGCTTGTTTCATGGCTTAAACGTCATTTATTCTCTTTGGTCGTCGAAAACGTCGCTAAGATTAAATGACTCATCGGTTCTGCATGTCAGGATCTTTTCTGACGAACCCAGGCCTTAATAACGTTAAGATTAACACGAAGTCACCGCAACAGCGGATATGAGTTACGAAAGCTTGCAATTATATACTCAATGGATTTCGAGTTGTAAGAAGGCAGCAGGGCTGTGGCCCCTGGCGCGCACAATGTGCCACGTCAGGGTAAGCAGGCGCAGCCGGCGCATCTGCAACTTGAAAGGCGACGAGTATAGCCGTAGCCACCACTGTTGTCTTTAAGATTCAGGAGCATAGTGCATGGAGTTCAGTGTAAAAAGCGGTAGCCCGGAGAAGCAGCGGAGCGCCTGTATCGTGGTCGGCGTCTTTGAACCACGTCGCCTCTCCCCCATCGCCGAACAACTCGATAAAATCAGCGACGGCTACATCAGCGCCCTGCTGCGTCGCGGCGAGCTGGAAGGCAAACCTGGCCAGACGTTATTGCTGCACCATGTGCCAAACATTCTGTCTGAGCGCATTCTGCTGATTGGCTGCGGCAAAGAGCGCGAGCTGGATGAGCGTCAGTATAAGCAGGTCATCCAGAAAACCATCAATACCCTGAATGATACCGGCTCAATGGAAGCCGTCTGCTTCCTGACCGAGCTGCACGTCAAAGGCCGTAACAACTACTGGAAAGTTCGCCAGGCGGTTGAAACCGCCAAAGAGACGCTGTACAGCTTCGACCAGCTGAAGACCAACAAAAGCGAGCCGCGTCGCCCGCTGCGTAAAATGGTCTTTAACGTGCCGACCCGTCGCGAGCTGACCAGCGGCGAACGCGCCATTCAGCATGGCCTGGCGATTGCCGCCGGCATCAAAGCGGCGAAAGATCTTGGCAATATGCCGCCGAACATCTGTAACGCCGCCTATCTGGCTTCCCAGGCGCGTCAGCTGGCCGATACCTACAGCAAAAACGTCATCACCCGGGTGATCGGCGAACAGCAGATGCGTGAGCTGGGGATGAACGCCTACCTCGCCGTCGGCAATGGGTCGCAGAACGAGTCGCTGATGTCGGTCATCGAATATAAAGGTAACCCGGCTGAGGACGCGCGCCCTATCGTGCTGGTCGGTAAAGGCCTGACCTTCGACTCCGGCGGTATCTCCATCAAGCCTGCCGAAGGCATGGACGAAATGAAGTACGACATGTGCGGCGCGGCGGCGGTGTACGGCGTGATGCGGATGGTTGCCGAACTGCAGCTGCCGCTGAACGTCATCGGCGTGCTGGCGGGCTGTGAAAACATGCCTGGCGGCCGCGCCTATCGTCCGGGTGACGTCCTGACCACTATGTCCGGCCAGACGGTGGAAGTGCTGAACACCGACGCCGAAGGCCGCCTGGTGCTGTGCGACGTCCTGACCTACGTTGAGCGCTTCGAGCCGGAAGCGGTTATCGACGCGGCGACGCTGACCGGGGCCTGCGTGATTGCTCTCGGCCATCACATCACCGGCCTGATGTCGAACCATAACCCGCTGGCCCATGAGCTAATCGGCGCCTCCGAACTGGCGGGCGACCGCGCATGGCGTTTGCCGCTGGCCGACGAGTTCCAGGATCAGCTGGAGTCCAATTTTGCCGATATGGCGAACATTGGCGGCCGTCCTGGCGGCGCGATCACCGCCGGCTGTTTCCTGTCGCGCTTCACCCGCAAGTACAACTGGGCGCACCTCGACATCGCCGGTACTGCCTGGCGTTCCGGTAAGGCCAAAGGCGCGACCGGTCGTCCGGTGGCGCTGCTGTCGCAGTTCCTGCTCAATCGTGCGGGTTTTAACGGCGAAGAATGATGTGATATGCCGGGTGGCGGCGATGCCTTACCCGGCCTACAAACGGCAGCACACTGTAGGCCGGGTAAGCGTAGCGCCGCCCGGCTTTGCATTTAAATCCACAACAAGAAGCCCCATATATGAAAAACGCAACGTTCTATCTTCTGGACAATGACGCCACCGTCGACGGCCTGAGCGCCGTCGAGCAGTTGGTGTGTGACATTGCCGCAGAACGTTGGCGCAACGGCAAGCGCGTCCTGATCGCCTGCGAAGATGAACAGCAGGCGATTCGCCTCGACGAGGCGCTGTGGTCGCGGCCGCCGGAGAGCTTTGTGCCGCATAATCTGGCGGGCGAAGGCCCGAGAGGCGGCGCGCCGGTAGAGATTGCCTGGCCGCAAAAGCGCAACAGCAGCCCGCGGGATATTCTTATCAGCCTGCGGCTAAACTTTGCAGATTTTGCCACCGCTTTCACAGAAGTGATAGACTTTGTCCCTTACGAAGACAATCTGAAACAACTGGCGCGCGAACGCTATAAGGCGTACCGCATGGCTGGTTTCAACCTGAACACGGCAACCTGGAAATAATGGAAAAGACATACAACCCACAAGATATCGAACAGCCGCTTTACGAGCACTGGGAAAAGCAGGGCTATTTCAAACCGAATGGTGATGAAAGCCAGGAGAGCTTCTGCATCATGATCCCGCCGCCGAACGTCACCGGCAGTTTGCATATGGGTCATGCCTTCCAGCAAACCATCATGGATACCATGATTCGCTACCAGCGCATGCAGGGCAAAAACACCCTGTGGCAGGCCGGTACCGACCACGCAGGTATCGCTACCCAGATGGTGGTTGAGCGTAAGATTGCCGCTGAAGAAGGGAAAACCCGCCACGACTACGGCCGCGACGCCTTTATCGACAAAATCTGGCAGTGGAAAGCGGAATCCGGCGGCACCATTACCCGTCAGATGCGCCGTCTCGGCAACTCCGTGGACTGGGAGCGCGAGCGCTTCACCATGGACGAGGGGCTTTCCAATGCCGTGAAAGAAGTCTTTGTTCGCCTGTACAAAGAAGACCTGATCTACCGCGGCAAACGCCTGGTTAACTGGGACCCGAAACTGCGCACCGCCATTTCCGACCTCGAAGTGGAAAACCGCGAATCGAAAGGTTCCATGTGGCACATCCGCTACCCGCTGGCCGATGGCGCGAAAACCGCTGACGGTAAAGATTACCTGGTGGTCGCCACCACCCGTCCGGAAACCCTGCTGGGCGATACCGGCGTGGCCGTTAACCCGGAAGATCCGCGCTACAAAGATCTGATTGGCAAATTCGTGGTGCTGCCGCTGGTTAACCGCCGCATCCCGATCGTGGGCGACGAGCACGCCGACATGGAAAAAGGCACCGGCTGCGTGAAGATCACCCCGGCGCACGACTTTAACGACTACGAAGTGGGTCGTCGTCACCAGCTGCCGATGATCAACATCCTTACCTTTGACGGCGACATCCGCGAAAGCGCGGAAGTCTACGACACCAAAGGCAATGAATCCGACGTCTACTCCAGCGAGATCCCGGCGGAGTTCCAGAAACTGGAACGCTTCGCGGCGCGTAAAGCCGTTGTTGCGGCAGTTGACGCCCTCGGCCTGCTGGAAGAGATCAAACCGCACGACCTGACCGTCCCTTACGGCGATCGCGGCGGCGTGGTGATCGAGCCGATGCTGACCGACCAGTGGTACGTGCGCGCGGACGTGCTGGCCAAGCCAGCAGTCGAAGCCGTTGAAAACGGTGATATTCAGTTCGTG
Organism: Klebsiella sp. KPN54798; assembly: GCF_021184225.1. Lineage (NCBI taxonomy): Bacteria > Pseudomonadati > Pseudomonadota > Gammaproteobacteria > Enterobacterales > Enterobacteriaceae > Klebsiella > Klebsiella sp. KPN54798. The sequence goes on from NZ_CP089234.1 coordinate 4,849,388, forward strand.
CCGAAGCAGTACGAAAATATGTACTTCTCCTGGATGCGCGATATTCAGGACTGGTGTATCTCCCGTCAGCTGTGGTGGGGTCACCGCATCCCGGCATGGTATGACAACGACGGCAACGTCTACGTAGGCCGTAGCGAAGACGAAGTGCGTCAGGAAAACAACCTGAGCGCCGACGTTGCCCTGCGTCAGGATGAAGACGTTCTCGATACCTGGTTCTCCTCCGCGCTGTGGACCTTCTCCACCCTCGGCTGGCCGGAAAACACCGACGCCCTGCGTCAGTTCCACCCGACCAGCGTGATGGTGTCCGGCTTCGACATTATCTTCTTCTGGATCGCCCGCATGATCATGATGACCATGCACTTCATCAAAGATGAAAACGGCAAGCCGCAGGTACCGTTTAAGACCGTCTACATGACCGGTCTGATCCGCGATGACGAAGGCCAGAAGATGTCCAAGTCCAAGGGTAACGTCATTGACCCGCTGGATATGGTTGACGGTATCACCCTGCCGGAGCTGCTGGAAAAACGTACCGGCAACATGATGCAGCCGCAGCTGGCGGATAAAATCCGCAAGCGTACCGAGAAACAGTTCCCGAACGGCATCGAGCCGCACGGCACCGACGCCCTGCGCTTCACCCTGGCGGCGCTGGCCTCTACCGGCCGCGACATCAACTGGGATATGAAGCGTCTGGAAGGTTACCGTAACTTCTGTAATAAGCTGTGGAACGCCAGCCGCTTCGTGCTGATGAACACCGAAGATCAGGATTGCGGCTTCAACGGCGGCGAAATGGTGCTCTCCCTGGCCGACCGCTGGATCATCGCGGAATTCAACCACACCGTGAAAGCATATCGCGAAGCGCTGGATAACTTCCGCTTCGATATCGCCGCCGGCATCCTGTACGAGTTCACCTGGAACCAGTTCTGCGACTGGTACCTGGAGCTGACCAAGCCGGTCATGAACGGTGGCAGCGAAGCGGAGCTGCGCGGGACTCGCCATACGCTGGTGACCGTGCTGGAAGGTCTGCTGCGCCTGGCGCATCCGATCATTCCGTTCATTACCGAGACCATCTGGCAGCGCGTGAAAGCGATCTGCGGGATCACCGCCGACACCATCATGCTGCAGCCGTTCCCGCAGTACGATGCTTCTCAGGTGGATGACGCGGCGCTGGCCGACACCGAATGGCTGAAGCAGGCGATCGTCGCCGTGCGTAACATCCGTGCGGAAATGAACATCGCTCCGGGCAAACCGCTGGAACTGCTGCTGCGCGGCTGCAGCAAAGAGGCCGAGCGTCGTGTGAACGACAACCGCAGCTTCCTGCTGAACCTGGCGCGTCTGGAAAGCATTACCGTGCTGCCTGCCGATGATAAAGGTCCGGTCTCGGTGACCAAGATTGTCGACGGCGCCGAGCTGCTGATCCCGATGGCGGGCCTCATCAATAAAGAAGATGAGCTGGCGCGTCTGGCGAAAGAAGTGGCCAAAATCGAAGGTGAAATTGGCCGCATCGAGAGCAAGCTGGCCAACGAAGGCTTTGTCGCCCGCGCGCCGGAAGCAGTTATCGCTAAAGAGCGCGAGAAGCTGGAAGGCTACGCGGAAGCGAAAGCGAAGCTGATTGAGCAGCAGGCGGTGATCGCCGCGCTGTGATCCTCCCGCCCCTTGCCACCCGGCAAGGGGCGTTTTTTATGAAACATCCTCGCTTGCGCTTTCCCCTGTCGCGATGTTATTAACATCATCATTCGTCTTTTTTGGGTAATGAGTCATTGTATGAATACGAGCGTCCCCGCGGCGACGTTGCTGCGTCGCATTACGGCGGCAGACAATGCCGCCATCGCCAGGGTCATCCGCCAGGTCTCGGCTGAATATGGCCTGACCGCCGATAAAGGCTATACGGTCGCCGACCCGAATCTCGATGAGCTGTATGAGCTGTACAGCCAGCCGGGCTCCGCCTACTGGGTGGTGGAGCAAGAGGGGGAAGTAGTTGGCGGCGGCGGCGTCGCGCCGCTCGCCTGCAGCGAGCCGGATATCTGCGAGCTGCAGAAAATGTATTTTATGACCAGCGCCCGCGGCCAGGGGCTGGCGAAGAAGCTGGCGCTGCTGGCGCTGGACTACGCCCGCGAACAAGGGTTTAAGCGCTGCTATCTGGAAACCACCGCCTTCCTGACGGAGGCGATCGGTTTATATGAACATCTTGGCTTCGAGCACATTGACGGACCGCTGGGCTGCACCGGCCACGTTGACTGTGAAGTGCGGATGCTGAAAACGCTGTAGCGCCTCGATATCGCAGGCGTCCCCGGTAGCGCTGCGCTTACCGGGGCTACAGGGCCCGAATACGGCGGGTTACGCCGCTACCGGCACACCGCTGTGAAAGCGGAACTCGGCCTCCGGACGGAGGATCAGCGCCGCTTCCGCCTCGCCGAGCTGGCGCACCCGCTCGCTGATATCTTCTCCGGCAATCTTCTGCGCCAGATCCAGATAGTCCTGATAGTGACGCGCCTCGGAGCGCAGCAGCGACAGGTAGAACTTCTGCAGATCGTCGTCCAGCCACGGCGCCAGGGCGGCAAAGCGTTCGCAGGAGCGGGCCTCGATATAGGCGCCGCAGATCAGCTTATCGATCAGCATCACCGGCTCATGCGAGCGCACTTCGCGCCGCAGGCCGCGGGCATAGTTGCTGGCGGTGATTTTGACGTAGGGGATATCGCGCGCCAGCATCATCTCCCGCACCTGCCAGAAGTGATGCAGTTCCTCTTTAATCAACAAAATCATGCTGTCCAGCAGCTGGCGGCCCCACGGGTCGTCGGTCTGCGGCATGGCGCTTTTGTTGATCCGTTTATGCAGGGCGACAAAATCCGGCTCCGGCCCCCGGCGGTAGGTGAAGTCTTCGTACGGCTTCAGGCAGGCCAACAGTTCGTCGGCGTCAGCTTTATCCGCGACGTAGCGACGCACCAGCAGCATGGCGTTCTGCGCCGCTTTCAGCTCGCACACCATATGGTCGGTCAGCAGCAGCGCCAGGTTTTCCGGCTTGCGGGCTTCGTCAATCCACGCCTGCGGCGTCGGGCAGTGCAGGAAGTTGATAATCGGGGAAAGAATCTGCGGGTAATCCATGGAGGTTCCTTGCTATACGGCGGCAGGCGCCGCCGTATCCATCTACGACATTTGCGACTTAGTGGCGAACACCATCGTCGTCTTCATCGACATACTCTTCGTCATCGTCGTCGCCGTCTTCACCGTTCGGGTCCTCATAATAGGTGCCCCAACCGTCATACTCGACGTCATATTTTTCTGCCAGCGTCATCAGCTGTTCCACCTGGGCATCGATCAGATCTGCGTTCAGCGCGCATTCGCTCAGAATATCGCAGCAGATGACCATGTCACCCTCTTCCACTTCCAGCTCTTCGGGCTCGGTCACTTCGTAGCCCAGCTTGAACGCTTCAACCGCCACTTTCTCCAGGGTTTCGAAATCGTCTGCAGAGAGGTGATGCTCAATCGTGTACAGTGCGTCCGGATCGCTGCCATCTTCCAGCAGCTCTTCGATAATCAGACGCGTCTCTTCACGCTGTTCTTCCAGGTGTTCCGGGTTTGCCATGGCTCGTTCCTCATAATGTGCGGCAGTTATCCCTATTGTCACATACCGCCGTCATTGCCTCCACTTCTCAGTGAAAGATTTCGATCACAGACTTGCAAATGAATATTCATACATATAAATTGAATTTTAATTCAATTAGTGGCCTATGCCAGGTGAGGGAACCATGTCTGCGTTTTACCAGAAGCATTTTTTAAAGTTACTCGATTTTACGCCTGCAGAAATCACCGCCCTGCTCGAGCTGGCGGCAAAGCTGAAAGCCGATAAGAAAAACGGTATCGAAGTCCAGAAACTGGCCGGAAAAAACATCGCGCTCATCTTCGAAAAAGACTCAACCCGTACACGATGCTCTTTCGAAGTTGCCGCATACGATCAGGGCGCCCGCGTGACCTATCTGGGGCCCAGCGGCAGCCAGATTGGCCATAAAGAGTCGATCAAGGACACCGCCCGCGTGCTCGGACGGATGTACGACGGCATTCAGTACCGCGGCCACGGCCAGGAAGTGGTAGAGACCCTGGCGCAATACGCCGGCGTGCCGGTGTGGAACGGTCTCACCAACGAGTTCCACCCCACCCAGCTGCTGGCGGACCTGCTGACCATGAAAGAGCATCTGCCGGGCAAAGCCTTTAACCAGATGACGCTGGTCTACGCCGGCGACGCGCGCAACAACATGGGCAATTCGATGCTGGAAGCCGCCGCGTTGACCGGTCTGGATCTGCGCCTGGTGGCGCCATCGGCCTGCTGGCCGGAGGCCGCGCTGGTGGAGACCTGCACCGCGCTGGCCAAACAGCAGGGCGGCAACATCACCCTGACGGAAGATATCGCCGCGGGGGTGAAAGGCGCCGATTTTATCTATACCGACGTCTGGGTCTCAATGGGCGAGGCGAAGGAAAAATGGGCCGAACGTATCGCCCTGCTGCGCGACTATCAGGTTAACAGCGCGATGCTGGCGCTCACCGGCAACCCGCAGGTCAAGTTCCTCCACTGCCTGCCGGCGTTCCACGACGACCAGACCACGCTGGGCAAACAGATGGCTGCCGATTACGGCCTGCACGGCGGCATGGAGGTGACTGACGAGGTGTTTGAGTCGGCGGCGAGCGTGGTCTTCGACCAGGCGGAAAACCGGATGCACACCATCAAAGCGGTGATGGTGGCGATGCTGAGCAAATAACCCCTCGCTCGCGGCTGTCTCCCGGATGGCACGGCGTTCATCCGGGATTCGGTTCGCCATTTTACGCCATCAGCATCTTCACCACCGCTTTGCGCACCTTCGCCGGGGCGCCAACGGCGCACAGCGGTTTATGCACTTCGCCGGGATAAAACACCACAAAGTCCCCTTCGTTGAGGATCACCGTTTTTTCCTGCTGGCCTTCGGCAAGAAAAGCGATGTCTTTCTCCGCCAGCCAGTCGGTCTGCGGCTCTCCTGGCGGCAAGGTGCTGAAGGTCATCCCCTCGCTGCCGCGGAGCACAATCTGGATATCGAGATAGCGAGCATGGTATTCCGCGCGGCGCGCGGCCTGCGGCTCGGTGGTGTCTTCAGAAATCAGATAAAACAGGTTGTCGCCGTCGATAGCGTGTTTACCCAGCGGCGTCGCCTCGCTGACCTGAGCGATAACCTGTTCGATAGCCTCGCGCAGCGCGGCAGGCAGCCATGGCTGCAGATGGTGGATATTGCCAATAATCATTGCTTACCTCAAATATAAAACAGCATTTCATTTTATCGTGTTATACCCCCATCGCGGCTGCCATACCAGTACAGTTTCACACTTCTTTGCGCTGGCGCACTTTTCGACAGGCAAACGATTACCTGTTTGTGAATGAATCGCTTGATCGTCATAACGGTCTGCGTATAATGCCAGTCGTTTTGCCGGGAGGAAGCATGGCCAATTGCGTACGACATTCTGTCTTAGCGCGTCTCAATGCAGACGCTGGCCTGCCGTTTTTCTTTCCGTTGCTCATTGGATTCCCGAAGCCCCTTATTTAAGGGGCTTTTTTTTTGCCCAGGCGTCAGGAGATAAGCATGGCTAACCCGCTATATCAAAAACATATCATTTCCATAAACGATCTCAGCCGCGAAGACCTCGAACTGGTGCTGGCGACGGCGGCAAAGCTGAAAGCCAATCCACAACCCGAGCTGCTGAAGCATAAGGTTATCGCCAGCTGTTTCTTTGAAGCCTCGACCCGCACCCGCCTCTCTTTTGAAACCTCGATGCACCGCCTGGGCGCCAGCGTGGTCGGCTTTTCCGACAGCGCCAACACCTCACTGGGCAAAAAAGGGGAAACGCTGGCGGATACCATCTCCGTCATCAGCACCTACGTCGACGCCATCGTGATGCGTCATCCGCAGGAGGGCGCCGCGCGCCTGGCGACCGAATTCTCCGGCGGCGTGCCGGTACTGAACGCCGGCGACGGCGCTAACCAGCACCCGACCCAAACCCTGCTCGACCTGTTCACCATTCAGGAGACCCAGGGCCGCCTCGAAAACCTCAACGTGGCGATGGTCGGCGATCTGAAGTATGGCCGTACCGTCCACTCCCTGACCCAGGCGCTGGCCAAATTCAACGGCAACCGCTTCTACTTCATCGCCCCGGACGCGCTGGCCATGCCGCAGTACATCCTCGATATGCTCGATGAAAAAGGCATCGCCTGGAGCCTGCATAGCGCCATCGACGACGTGATGGCGGAAGTGGATATTCTGTACATGACCCGCGTGCAGAAAGAGCGTCTGGATCCGTCAGAATACGCCAACGTCAAAGCGCAGTTCGTCCTGCGCGCCGCCGACCTCGAAGGGGCGCGCGCCAACATGAAGGTGCTGCACCCGCTGCCGCGCATTGACGAAATCACCACCGATGTCGATAAAACACCGCACGCCTGGTACTTCCAGCAGGCCGGTAACGGCATCTTCGCCCGCCAGGCGTTACTGGCATTGGTACTGAATAGCGAGCTGGCACTGTAAGGGGGAATGAGAGATGACACACGACAATAAACTGCAGGTAGAAGCGATCAAACGCGGCACCGTGATTGACCATATCCCGGCGCAGGTCGGCTTTAAGCTGCTCACCCTGTTCAAACTGACCGAAACCGACCAGCGCATCACCATCGGCCTGAACCTGCCCTCCGGCGAGATGGGCCGCAAGGATTTGATTAAAATCGAGAACACCTTCCTGACCGACGAGCAGGTTAACCAGCTGTCGCTGTACGCCCCGCAGGCGACGGTAAACCGCATTGATGATTACGAAGTGGTGGGCAAATCCCGCCCGAGCTTGCCGGATCGTATCGATAGCGTGCTGGTCTGCCCGAACAGCAACTGTATCAGCCACGCCGAACCGGTTTCTTCCAGTTTTGCAGTGAAAAAACGCGCTGATGACATCGCACTCAAATGCAAATACTGCGAAAAAGAGTTTTCTCATTATGTGGTGCTGGCCAACTAAATGCGGTTGGTATTGGTGGTAGGCCTCCCTATAATGGCTACCACCCTACGCTTCGTCCTTCAGGCGGCGTCTGCGCCGGCGATACAGCGCTTACCGCCTGGCGGCAACCTGAATGATTTTGCGTAACATTACTCAGTTCATCTGGAGATAACATGAGCAAAACTATTGCGACGGAAAATGCACCAGCGGCGATTGGCCCCTACGTTCAGGGCGTTGACCTCGGCAGCATGATCATCACCTCTGGCCAGATCCCGGTCGACCCGAAAACCGGCAGCGTCCCGGAAGACGTGTCCGCGCAGGCGCGCCAGTCGCTGAACAACGTGAAAGCGATCGTTGAAGCCGCAGGCCTCACCGTCGGCGATATCGTCAAGACCACCGTATTCGTCAAAGATCTCAACGATTTCGCTACCGTTAACGCCACTTACGAAGCGTTCTTCACCGAGCATAACGCCACCTTCCCGGCGCGCTCCTGCGTTGAAGTCGCACGTCTGCCGAAAGACGTGAAGATCGAGATCGAAGCCATCGCCGTGCGTCGCTGATCGCTAACCTCGGCATGAAAAAAGGCAGCCCGCAGGCTGCCTTTTTTACGTGGTTCATCCGAAAACGCGTCCCTCACTGCCAGCCGTAGCGGCGGCTGTAGAAGCCCTTCACGGCCTGGGTCAGCACCATATAGCCCGCCAGGATCGCCACCAGCCATGGGAAGTAGCTCAGCGGCAGGGCCTGCAGCTGCAGGTAGCTCGCCAGCGGCGAGAACGGCAGCGCGATACCCACCGCCATCACCACCAGAGTCATGGCGAACAGCGGCCAGGCGGCCCGGCTCTGAACGAACGGAATGCGCCGGGTGCGGATCATGTGCACAATCAGCGTTTGCGACAGCAGCCCTTCGATAAACCAGCCGGACTGGAACAGGGTCTGCATCTCCACGGTATTGGCGTGGAACACCCACCACATCAGGCCGAAGGTGAGGATATCGAAAATCGAGCTGATCGGTCCAAAGAAGACCATAAAGCGCCCGAGATCGGCCGGGTTCCAGCGCTGCGGTTTGCGGATCTGCTCATCATCGACGTTATCAAACGGGATCGCCACCTGAGAAACATCGTACAGCAGGTTCTGAATCAACAGGTGCAGCGGCAGCATCGGCAGAAACGGCAGGAAGGCGCTGGCCACCAGCACGCTGAAGACGTTGCCGAAGTTGGAGCTGGCGGTCATTTTGATGTACTTGAGCATGTTGGCGAAGGTGCGGCGGCCTTCGATTACCCCCTCCTCCAGCACCATCAGGCTCTTCTCCAGCAGAATGATATCCGCCGCCTCGCGGGCGATATCCACCGCGCCGTCGACCGAGATGCCAATATCCGCCGCGCGCAGCGCCGGAGCGTCGTTGATGCCATCGCCCATAAAGCCCACCACGTGACCTTCGCGTTTCAGCAGCGTCACGATACGCTCTTTATGCAGCGGCGCCAGGCGGGCGAACAGCGTGGTGCGTTTGGCCAGCACCGCCAGCTCGTCGTCGCTCATGGCTTCAATCTGGCTGCCAATCACCACTTCGCCAGCATCCAGTCCCACTTCATGGCACACCTTCGCCGCCACCAGCTCGCTGTCGCCGGTGAGGATCTTCACCGTGATGCCGCTGGCCTTCAGCGCCTTCAGCGCCGGGGCGGTGGTCTCTTTCGGCGGATCGAGGAAGGCGATGTAACCTTCAAGGATCAGGTCCGACTCATCGGCGCGCTGGTAGTCGCCTTCGCGGGCCGGCAGGTATTTGGTCGCCACCGCCACCACCCGTAGCCCCTGTCGGTTGAGGGTATCGGTCACCCGGCGAATGCGGCGCAGCATGGTGTCGTCCAGCGGTACGATATCGCCGTTGTAGCGCACCTGGGTCGAGACGTTGAGGATCTCCTGCAGCGCCCCTTTGCAGATCAGCTGATGCGCGGCGTCATCCTCCTTCACCACCACCGACATGCGGCGGCGTTCGAAGTCGAAGGGTATCTCATCCACCTTCTGCCAGCGTTCCGCCAGCCCGCGGGCGGCATCCAGCTCAACCCCGTCCAGCACCGCGGTGTCGAGCAGGTTTTTCAGGCCGGTCTGGTAGTGGCTGTTGAGCCAGGCGGCATGCAGTACCCGCTCGCAGACCTTGCCGGAGACGTCGGTATGGTTCTCCAGCACAATCTTATCCTGGGTCAGGGTGCCGGTTTTATCAGTGCAGAGGATGTCCATCGCGCCGAAATTCTGAATGGCGTCGAGGTGCTTCACGATGACCTTTTGCTTCGACAGCTTCACCGCCCCGCGCGCCAGCGTCGAAGTGACGATCATCGGCAGCATCTCCGGCGTCAAGCCGACCGCCACCGACAGCGCGAATAGCGCCGCCTCCCACCAGTCGCCTTTGGTGTAGCCATTGATCAGCAGCACCACCGGGGCCATCACCAGCATAAAGCGGATCAGCAGCATGCTGACCCGGCTGATGCCCTTCTGAAAGGCGTTCGGCTCGCTCTCCTGTTCACTGACGCGGCCGGCCAGTTGGCCAAACCAGGTGCGGCCGCCGGTGGCGAAGACGATGGCCTGCGCCGAGCCGCTCACCACGTTGGTGCCCATAAAGCACAGGGTGTCGCACTCCAGCGGGTTTTGCTGCAGCGGATCGCGGCTGCGAGCCACTTTCTCCACCGGCAGCGATTCGCCGGTCAGCGAGGCCTGGGCGACGAACAGATCCCGCGCCTGCAGGATACGCAGGTCCGCCGGGATCATATCCCCCGCCGACAACCGGATAATGTCGCCCGGCACCAGCTGGTCGATAGGCAGCTCCAGCCAGCGGCTCTCCCCCTGCTCGTTCACCACCCGCAGCACGGTGGCGGTGTTGCTCACCATCGCCTTCAGCGCATCCGCCGCTTTGGTCGAGCGCGCCTCCTGGATGAAATTGAGCAATGTCGAGATCCCCACCATCAGGGCGATAACCCCGGCGGCGAACAGATCCTCGGTGGAATAGGAGACGATGCCGAGCACGGTCAGCAGCAGGTTGAACGGGTTGCGATAGCAGGTCCACAGATGCACCCACCACGGGGAGGGCTTCTGCGCCGGGATCTGGTTGTCACCATGTTTGAGAATTTTCGCCGCCACTTCGCCTTCATTGAGCCCTTCAGGGTGGCTGTCAAAGGCGCGCCAGATCTCCTGGTCGTCCATCGCCGCCACGTTCAGGCAATGCTGACCAAGCGATTCAGGAATGGGGCCACTCGCCAGATGGCGGGCGTCCGGCAGCGGATCGCGCTGGACTAAACGACGTGGCAGATGGCGGCTAAGCTGCGCGAACAGCTGCCGGGTATAATTTTTCAGCATAAACAGTCCCTCCGCGCTCGCCAAAGCGAACGCAGCGTTGCCGACGGGCGTAGCAAAACTTACCTGTCAGGCATGTTATTTTTATGGCAGGGACATCAAGGACGTCACTGCTTTACGCTTTCCGGTAAAGCAGTGTTAAACAGGCTTACCGGAAAGAAAGGTTGCTCCATCGAGGATGAGGAGTGGGATCGGGGTCCATAACTATCTCCGGTAAGTGAATATAAACGGCGCGAATTATAGCGCCCTCGCTGAGGATTGTGTGGCAATAATGGCGATGATAAACCCGCGCAACTAAACCGAACGTAAACCAGACTTTGCTCATTGCGGTTTGGTTGAGTAGCATTAGGCTCACTTCTACCATCCCTGACGAGAATTCCGCATGCAGAACCGGCTGACCATCAAAGATATCGCGCGCTTAAGCGGCGTAGGGAAATCGACGGTATCCCGCGTCCTTAACAACGAGAGCGGGGTCAGCGAACGGACCCGCGAGCGCGTCGAAGCGGTGATGCAGCAGCACGGTTTCTCGCCTTCCCGTTCCGCCCGCGCCATGCGCGGCCAGAGCGATAAAGTGGTGGCGATTATCGTCACCCGTCTCGATTCGCTGTCGGAAAACCTTGCCGTGCAGACCATGCTGCCCGCCTTTTATGAGCAGGGTTACGATCCGATTATGATGGAGAGCCAGTTCTCCCCGGCGTTGGTGGAGGAGCATCTCGGCATGCTCGCCCGGCGCAATATTGACGGCGTGGTGCTGTTCGGTTTTACCGGCATCGACGAAGCGATGCTCGCCCCTGGCGCGACACCCTGGTGCTGATGGCCCGCGACGCTCCCGGCTTCGCCTCGGTGTGCTATGACGACGAGGGGCCATCACGCTGCTGATGCAGCGGCTCTACGATCGCGGACACCGCCACATCAGTTTTCTTGGCGTACCGCACAGCGACGTCACCACCGGCGAACGCCGCCATCTGGCCTATCTCACCTTCTGTGAAAAGCATCGTCTGACGCCCACCGCCGCCCTGCCGGGGCTGGGCATGAAGCAGGGATATGACACCGTCGCCAGCGTGCTGATGGCTGAAACCAGCGCCCTGGTCTGCGCGACGGATACCCTCGCTCTCGGCGCCAGCAAGTACCTCCAGCAGCAGGGTCGCGATGCGCTGCAGCTCGCCAGCGTCGGCAGCACGCCGCTGATGAAGTTTCTCCACCCGGAAATCTTGACCGTCGATCCGGGCTATGCCGAGTCCGGACGCCGGGCCGCCCGGCAGTTGATCGAGCAGATCGCCGGCAGCGTCGATCCCCGCCAGATCGTGATTCCCGCCGCCCTCAATTAATCTCGCTCGGGCGATTTATGTGATCGTCGCCGGGTTTCGGGAACGTTCCCATTTTGCAAATTAAGCGGAACGGTTAGGATGCCCTCAAGGTAAAAACGGCATCTCTCCCCTCTGTTTTTGAGGCTTCATCATGAGCAAAGTAAACCAGCAGGACATCGATAAACTGATCGAACTGGTGGGCGGGCGCGGTAACATCGCCACCGTCAGCCACTGTATTACCCGTTTGCGCTTTGTGCTGAACGACCCGGCCATCGCCAGACCAAAAGAGATTGAGCAGCTGCGCATGGTGAAGGGATGCTTCACTAACGCCGGCCAGTTCCAGGTGGTCATCGGCACCGAGGTGGGCGATTACTACAAGGCCCTGCTGGCGACCACCGGCCAGACCTCCGCCGATAAAGAGCAGGTCAAGCAGGCCGCGCGGCAAAATATGAAGTGGCATGAACAGTTAATCTCGCACTTCGCCGAGATCTTCTTTCCCCTGCTGCCGGCCCTGATCAGCGGCGGTCTGATCCTCGGTTTCCGCAACGTTATCGGCGACCTGCCCATGAGCAATGGCCAGACGCTGGCCCAGATGCACCCGTCGCTGAAAACCATCTATGACTTCCTGTGGCTGATTGGCGAGGCGATCTTCTTCTATCTGCCGGTGGGGATCTGCTGGTCAGCGGTGAAGAAGATGGGCGGCACGCCGATCCTCGGGATCGTCCTTGGCGTCACCCTCGTCTCCCCGCAGCTGATGAACGCCTATCTCCTCGGCCAGCAGGTGCCGGAGGTGTGGAACTTCGGCCTGTTTACCATTGCCAAAGTCGGCTACCAGGCGCAGGTGATCCCGGCCCTGCTGGCTGGCCTGGCCTTAGGCTTTATCGAGACGCGCCTCAAGCGCATTGTGCCTGACTACCTCTACCTGGTGATTGTCCCGGTCTGCTCGCTGATCCTCGCGGTGTTCCTCGCGCACGCCATTATCGGTCCGTTCGGCCGCCTGATCGGCGACGGCGTGGCCTTCGCGGTACGCCATCTGTTAACCGGCAGCTTCGCGCCGATCGGCGCCGCGCTGTTCGGCTTCCTCTACGCGCCGCTGGTGATTACCGGTGTCCACCAGACCACCCTCGCTATCGATATGCAGATGATCCAGAGCATGGGCGGTACCCCGGTGTGGCCGCTGATTGCGTTGTCGAATATTGCCCAGGCGTCGGCGGTGGTCGGCATCATCATCGCCAGCCGCAAGCAGAATGAACGTGAAATCTCGGTACCGGCGGCGATCTCCGCCTATCTCGGGGTCACCGAGCCAGCGATGTACGGTATCAACCTGAAATACCGCTTCCCGATGCTGTGCGCAATGATTGGCTCTGGCCTCGCCGGCCTGCTGTGCGGCCTGAACGGCGTGCTGGCGAACGGCATCGGCGTCGGCGGCCTGCCGGGGATCCTCTCCATCCAGCCTACCTACTGGCAGGTGTACGCCATGGCGATGGCTATCGCGGTGGTGGTGCCGATTATCCTCACCAGCGTGGTGTATCAGCGCAAGTACCGTCAGGGCACCTTGCAGATTGTCTAACTTCTTCTTTCGGGGCGCCTTTGGCGCCCCTCGTTGCAGCAGGAAAGTACTATGAATCATCTCCCCCACTGGTGGCAAAACGGCGTTATTTATCAAATCTATCCGAAGAGTTTTCAGGATACCACCGGCAGCGGTACCGGCGACCTGCGCGGCGTCACCGCCCGCCTCGACTATCTGCAAAAGCTTGGGGTCGACGCCATCTGGCTGACGCCGTTCTACGTCTCACCGCAGGTAGATAACGGCTACGACGTGGCGAACTACACCGCCATCGACCCCTCCTACGGCACGATGGCCGACTTTGACGCCCTGGTGGCGGAGGCGAAGGCCCGCGGCATCCGTATCGTGCTGGATATGGTGCTGAACCACACGTCGACCGAACATGAATGGTTCCGTCAGTCGCTGAATAAGGAGAGTCCCTACCGCCAGTTCTATATCTGGCGCGATGGCGAACCGGACGCCCTGCCGAACAACTGGCGCTCTAAATTTGGCGGTAACGCCTGGCAGTGGCACGCCGACAGCGGGCAGTATTATCTGCACCTGTTCGCCATTGAGCAGGCGGATCTCAACTGGGAGAATCCGGCGGTGCGCGCCGAGCTGAAAAAGGTCTGCGAATTCTGGGCTGACCGCGGCGTCGACGGTCTGCGCCTCGACGTGGTCAACCTGATCTCAAAAGACCAGACCTTTCCCTGCGATCTGGACGGGGATGGCCGCCGCTTCTATACCGACGGCCCGCGGGTGCATGAGTTCCTGCAGGAGATGAGCCGCGATGTCTTCACCCCGCGTAACCTGATGACCGTCGGCGAGATGTCCTCCACCTCGCTGGAGCACTGCCAGCAGTACGCCGCGCTGGACGGCCGCGAGCTGTCGATGACCTTTAACTTCCACCATTTAAAGGTCGATTATCCCGGCGGAGAGAAATGGACCCTCGCCCGCCCGGACTATGTGGCGCTGAAGGCGCTGTTCCGCCACTGGCAGCAGGGAATGCACAATCGGGCGTGGAACGCGCTGTTCTGGTGTAACCACGATCAGCCGCGCATCGTGTCGCGCTTTGGCGACGAAGGCGAGTACCGGGTGACGGCGGCGAAGATGCTGGCGATGGTGCTGCACGGCATGCAGGGCACGCCCTATATCTACCAGGGCGAAGAGATCGGCATGACCAATCCGCACTTCAGCAGCATCAGCGATTACCGTGACGTCGAAAGCCACAATATGTTTATCGAACGTGCGGCGCAGGGGCAAAGCCCGGACGAACTGCTGGCGATCCTCGCCAGCAAGTCGCGCGACAACAGCCGCACGCCGATGCCGTGGCACGCCGGCGAGAACGGTGGCTTCAGCGACGGTGAGCCGTGGATCGGCCTTGGCGATAATTACCAGGAGATCAACGTCGAGGCGGCGCTGGCGGACCCCGATTCGGTGTTTTATACCTATCAGCAGCTGATTACGCTGCGTAAAACCCTGCCGCTACTGACCTGGGGTGATTACGAGGATCTGCTGCCGGAGCATCCGTCGCTGTGGTGCTATCGTCGTCAGTGGCAGGGGCAAACGCTGGTAGTCGCCGCTAACCTGAGCCGCGAGCTGCAGGCCTGGCAGCCCGCTGAGGCCCCGGGCGAGTGGAAGATGATCATCAGCAACTATGCCGAGACCACCCCGCGCCCGACCGGGCTGACGCTGCGGCCGTTCGAAGCGATATGGTGGCTGCAGGGATAACGCTTTTCCCCGGTGGCGCAACGCTCACCGGGGCTACGATTCGTCAGGCTGGAAGTTATGCGCGGTCGGCATCAGCAATCGCAGCGCTCGCTTGGGGTTGCGCCGAGGCGTGCTCTTCTTTTGCCTTTAGCCGATCCCAGGCGCGGAAGAACGGATAGTAGACCACCAGCGAAATCGCTAAATTCACCACCTGCAGCACCGTGCCGGAGATATGCCCTCCGGTCGCCAGATAGCCGCTGATGAAGATCGGCGTGGTGAACGGCAGCGCGATTCCGGCGGGCGGCGCCACCAGCCCGGTCGCCATCGCGGTATAGGACACGATCACCAGCAGCACCGGCGTTAAAATAAACGGCAGGAAAAAGTACGGGTTCATCACCAGCGGGATGCCAAACACCATCGGCTCGCTGATGTTAAACAATGCCCCGGGCGCGGCAATTTTCCCCAGCTGTTTCATCTGCTGGCTACGGCTACGCAGCAACATAAAAATCACCAGCCCCAGCAGCGCGCCGGTACCTCCGGGGGCAATCCACAGATCGTAAAACTGCTGAGTAATGATATGCGGGATCGGCTGACCGTTCTGGAAGGCCGTCAGGTTCTCGGACATATTCGACAGCCATACCGGCTGGATAAACACCAGTACGATCGCGTCGCCGTGCAGGCCCAGGGTCCACAAAATACCAATCAAAATGACTGAAATAATCATGCCCGGCAGCGTACCGCCGACGTGGTGCATCGGAATACCAATCAGGGTGGCGATCATACTGTTGATGTCGCCGAACGGCGAGGCCTCGACCGCCAGGCGCAGCGCCAGCACCACCGCCAGAACACAGAAGCCGGGGATCAGGGCGAGGAATGATTTCGCCACTGCCGGCGGCACGCCGTCCGGCATGCGGATAACGAGATTGCGGCTGGCGACCAAACGATAAATCTCCGTCGACAGCAGCGAAATGACAATGGCGACAAACAGCCCCTGGCTGCCGACCATGCTCACCGGGATCACCCCTTTAATCACCTCCGCCGCGCCGTGTACCGGCGTAAACAGCGTGTTCTGCGGGATCGTCATCATGAAGGCCACCAGCGACATCGCTCCAGCGCTCAGCGGATCGAGAGTGCGATACTTCTCCGCCAGCCGGTAGGCGATGCCGAAGCTGGAAATCAGCGCCATGATGTCGTAGGTCGCTTTCACCGGGTACAACATTTTATCGCGCCAGACCTCGCCAAACAGGCTGCTCATCATATCGGCATAGCCGGGGATCGGCAGGTAGGCGAAAATCAGGAAGAATGAGCCAATCAACATAAACGGCATATTGAGAATGATGCCGTCGCGCACCGACAGGACGTGCTTTTGCCCGGCGATTCTCAGCGCCGCCGGCATGACGTAACGTTCAATCCAGCTTGTATTCGACATGGTGTGCTCCCGAGGGGAAATAGCGGTCAGTTAAATTGCGTCAGCCATTGACGGTTGATGGTTAATACTTCATCCAGCAGCGCCTGGGCATCGGTGACGTTACCGACCAGCGGGTTGGTCACCAGCGCCAGCAGTGCGCTTTCGCGACAGCCGTGTACCGCGGCTTCAATCGTCAACCGCTCGAAGGCTTTCACCTGCTGGGTCAGGCCATTCATCGCCGGCGGCAGCGGGCCGAACGCCAGCGGCCGCGCCCCTTGCGCATCAATAATGCTGTTGGTTTCCACCACCGCATCATCATCCAGGCCATGAATCGCGCCGTTGTTGCGGGTATTCACCACCATCTCCGCGCCCAGGTTGTTGTAGATCGCGTTGATAAGCTCGACGGCCACCTCCGAGTAGTAGGCGCCGCCGCGAAAGCTCAGTTGCTCCGGTTTTTCTTCCAGCTGCGGGTCGGCGTACAGCGCAAACAGCTCCTGCTCGACTTTCATCACCTGTTCGGCGCGGGTGCCCTTGGTTTTCGCCGCGGCGATCTCTTCCGCCAGCATCGCCGGCGTCAGCCAAAAATAGCGATGATAGGGGCACGGAATCGCCTTCAGCGCGCGCAGGAATTCCGCCGGCCACGGCAGCTCTTTAATGTTGTTCATCGACAGCGCCTTACCGTCGCACAGCATGTCGATCACTTTGCCGGTGACATCCTCGCGCCCCTGTAGCACCTTATGCACCCAGACCATATGGTTGAGCCCGGCAAAGCGCAGTTTTACTTCGGACTCCTGGGCGCCCAGCATCCCGACGATCATGTGCTGCATGTTGATCGGCACGTTGCACAGGCCGATGATCTTCGCCGTGCTGTAGCGGCTGACCGCCTCGGTGACGATCCCCGCCGGATTAGTAAAGTTGAGAATGAACGCTTCCGGCGCCAGCTGTTCCACTTTGCGCGCCACCTCAAGGATCACCGGGATCGTCCGCAGCGCCTTGGCAAAACCGCCGACGCCGGTGGTCTCCTGGCCCAGCAGGTGGTACTTGAGACCCAGCCGCTCATCGGCGGCGCGCGCCGCCAGCTGTCCGACACGCAGCTGGGTCAGCACAAAGCTGGCGCCGCGGATGGCCTCATCGAGCGTAAAGTGGACGCTGACCGCCACCTGCTCCAGCCCTTTATGTTTCAGCATCCGCCGGGTCAGCGCGGCGATGATCTCCACCTTTTCCCGGCCGGATTCGACATCTACCAGCGCCAGCTCTGTGACCGGAAGCTGCTCGTAACGAACGATAATCCCTTCAATAAGCTCCGGCGTGTAGCTGCTGCCGCCGCCGATAACGGCAATTTTCAGTGCTTGCATAGTGTCCTCTTTTCGGATTTTCGGCATACAGAGCGCCGCGCGCGATCGGCAGGACCGCACGTGATGATGATGAAAAACGGGATGAGAAAATTAGTGTTCGAGCAGGGCTAGCGCTTTATCCAACACCGCGGCGCCGCGCATCATGCCGTAGTCAGCCATATCGATCACCGCCACCGCCTTGCCCTGGGGCGCGGCCAGCGCGGTTAGCCGTCCGGCTTCATATTTAACCTGCGGCCCGAGCAGGATGACGTCGGCGTTCGGCAGTTCGCGTTCAAATTCCGCCACCGCCACCGCATAGATTTCCAGCGCCAGCGCACGCTGCTGGGCTTCTGCTTTCATTTTGTTCACCAGCATGCTGGTCGACATGCCTGCGGCACAACAGAGTACGATTCGTGGCATTGCGCTTCCCCTTTACGTGTTATCGCTTCAGCCCTCAGGGCCTGGACGACTATATTGTTAATATTGTGTGATAGTGAAGGCTATATGAAAATAATTTTCACCGATGTGATCGAGGCTCAATTTTTGCGCATTTTTATCGCCAGGGCGTCACCCTTTACTGCTCTGACCATAGGAAATATGCGGCGTGGGTGCTATAAAGAGAGACAGTCGATAATTGAAAAATATTTTCAAATACGGGTTTTGCCAAAGGGAACATGAGGATGGATATCGTAGGTCAGCTGCAGGAAGGAATGCGCCGCTTTAGTGCCCAGGAGTCGCGCGTCGCCACCTTTATTCTACAAAATCTAAGCTTTACCGCCAGCGCCTCTATTGACGAGCTGGCAGCCAGCGCGGGGGTCAGCCCTGCCACCATTACCCGCTTCGCCCGCTCGGTGGGCTGCGATGATATTCGTGATCTGCGTAAACAGCTGGCGCAGGCCAGCGAACGGCGCGCCAGCTGGCTTACGCCGGACAGCGCCGCCCTGCCCGTCGCCTGGCGCGACAAACTTAGCAGCCTTGGCGTTACCCTAACTCGTCAGCTCGGCCATACCGCGGAAGCGGCGGTGGAAAAGTGTAAATCGCGCCTGCTGAGCGCCCGTGCGGTACACTGCTTCGCCCTTGGCGCCCAGGACGTGACGCTGGCCGCGCTGCTCCAGCATCAGCTACTGCCCTCCGGCATCGCGATTAATCTCTGTCAGGATGCGGCGCTGATGCGGCTGACCGCCAGCACCCTCAATGACGATCATCTGCTGCTGGTGCTGGCCACTGCCGAGGCCAACCCTGTGTTGCAAAGCGCTACTTTGCAGGCGCGTACGCAGGGAGTGACCATTATTGCTCTGACGCCGGAACAGCACGCCCTTGGCGATATGGCCAGCGCCATCCTGCCGCTGCCCGCTGACCCGCAGCAGGCTCGCTATGCCCTGCTACTGCTGGTCGATCTGCTTAACGATACGTTGATTGCCTGAATATTTGCCCGTTTCATGCCTGAACGGGCTCGATTTTTGCTTATATTTTAAGCGCCTAAATTTACATTTATCGCCAGCGCCCATCATCCGTACTCTCACCTTTTTACCTTGTTCTGGGTCAATAAAATCGCAAACATCTTTGATGCAAATCACTACATATAGAACTTAAAATGCGCCTCGGCCCAACATGTTGTATTAATCGTCTATTATGTCACCATATCTTGTCGATGTCTGGCGGTGATGAGATGTGGATAAAACGGGCCGGATCCGAAGGTAAACAGCACGAGCCGTAGCGTGCAGCGCCTTCGGGATAACCTCCGCCTCTGTGGATAACCTGTTCTATATATGGAGTGATCATGACACCGCATGTGATGAAACGTGATGGCTGTAAAGTGCCGTTCAACTCAGAGCGCATTCAGGAAGCAATTCTGCGTGCAGCTAAAGCAGCGGGAGTCGATGACGCAGACTATTGCGCCACCGTCGCAGAAGTCGTTAGCCAACAAATGCAGGGCCGCGCCCAGGTCGACATCAACGAGATCCAGACCGCGGTGGAAAACCAGCTGATGTCCGGCCCCTATAAGCAGCTGGCGCGCGCCTACATTGAGTATCGCCATGACCGCGATAGCCAGCGTGAGAAGCGCGGCCGCCTCAATCAGGAGATCCGCGGCCTCGTCGAGCAGACCAACTCCGCGCTGCTCAACGAAAACGCCAACAAGGACAGTAAAGTCATCCCGACCCAGCGCGACCTGCTGGCCGGGATCGTCGCCAAGCACTACGCCCGGCAGCACCTGCTGCCCCACGATGTGGTGATGGCCCACGAGCGCGGCATGATCCACTATCATGACCTCGATTACTCGCCCTTCTTCCCGATGTTCAACTGCATGCTGATCGACCTGAAAGGCATGCTGACCCAGGGCTTTAAGATGGGCAACGCGGAGATCGAGCCGCCGAAGTCTATCTCTACCGCCACCGCGGTGACAGCGCAGATCATCGCCCAGGTCGCCAGCCATATTTACGGCGGCACCACCATCAACCGCATCGACGAAGTACTGGCGCCGTTCGTCAGCGAAAGCTTCAAAAAGCATCGCAAAATCGCCGAAGAGTGGCAGATCCCGGATGCCGAAGGCTATGCCCGCGCCCGTACCGAAAAAGAGTGCTACGACGCCTTCCAGTCGCTGGAGTATGAGGTTAACACACTGCATACCGCCAACGGCCAGACGCCGTTCGTCACCTTCGGGTTCGGCCTTGGCACCAGCTGGGAATCGCGGCTGATCCAGCAGTCGATTCTGCGCAACCGCATTGCCGGCCTCGGTAAAAATCGCAAAACCGCGGTGTTCCCGAAACTGGTGTTCGCGATCCGCGACGGCCTGAACCATAAGTTCGGCGACCCGAACTACGACATCAAACAGCTGGCGCTGGAGTGCGCCAGCAAGCGCATGTACCCGGATATCCTCAACTACGATCAGGTGGTGAAAGTCACCGGGTCGTTTAAAACGCCGATGGGCTGCCGCAGCTTCCTCGGGGTATGGGAAAACGAGAACGGCGAGCAGGTGCATGATGGACGCAATAACCTCGGCGTGATCAGTCTCAACCTGCCGCGCATCGCCCTGGAAGCGAAAGGCGATGAAGCCGCCTTCTGGGCGCTGCTGGACGAGCGCCTGCAGCTGGCGCGTAAAGCGCTGATGACCCGTATCGCCCGCCTGGAAGGAGTGAAGGCTCGCGTGGCGCCGATCCTGTATATGGAAGGCGCCTGCGGCGTGCGGCTGAAAGCCGACGACGACGTCTCCGAGATCTTCAAAAACGGCCGCGCGTCCATTTCTCTGGGCTATATCGGTATCCATGAAACCATCAATGCGCTGTACGGCAACCAGCATATGTACGACAGCGAGGCGCTGCGTGAGAAAGGCGTGGCCATCGTCCAGCGCCTGCGCGACGCCGTCGATTTGTGGAAGGAAGAAACCGGCTACGGCTTTAGCCTGTACAGCACGCCGAGCGAAAACCTGTGCGATCGCTTCTGCCGTCTCGACACCGCCGAGTTTGGCGTGGTGGAAGGGGTAACCGACAAAGGTTACTACACCAACAGCTTCCACCTCGACGTGGAGAAGAAGGTCAACCCGTACGACAAGATCGATTTCGAAGCGCCGTACCCGCCGCTGGCCAACGGGGGGTTCATTTGCTACGGCGAGTACCCGAATATCCAGCATAACCTCAAGGCGCTGGAAGACGTGTGGGATTACAGCTATCAGCACGTGCCGTACTACGGGACCAATACGCCGATCGATGAGTGCTACGAGTGCGGTTTTACCGGCGAGTTCGAGTGCACCAGCAAGGGCTTTACCTGCCCGAAATGCGGTAACCACGACGCCGCCCGCGTTTCCGTTACCCGCCGGGTGTGCGGTTATCTCGGCAGCCCGGACGCGCGGCCGTTCAACGCCGGCAAGCAGGAAGAAGTGAAGCGCCGCGTGAAGCACCTGGGCAATGGGCAGATTGGTTAATTCCAGCTGGTTTAGCCCCTCACCCTCTCCCCAACGGGGAGAAGGGACCGGCCCCGTAGCCGTTTGGCCACTAAGGAGCCGTTCCCGGATCGCGGCGCAAAGCGCCTTATCCGGGCTACAACCGCGTATGCGGCTTTTCGTAGCCCGGGCGAGCGCAGCGACGCCGGGAGCCGTTCCCTTTACAAATGCACAGCACCTCCGTTTTCGCAAAGCAATTAGCGTCAGAGCAAGGCGGCAAACGAGGGAATCCCCGGGAGCGTACATTCAGTACGTGACTGGGGTGAGCGAGCGCAGCCAACGCGGCTATGGCGTTAATTGAGAAGCGAAAATGAATTATCACCAGTACTACCCCGTCGACATCGTCAACGGCCCCGGCACCCGCTGCACCCTGTTTGTCTCCGGCTGCGTCCACGAGTGCCCCGGCTGCTACAACAAAAGCACCTGGCGGGTGAACTCCGGTATGCCGTTTACCGCTGAGATGGCCGACCGTATCATCGCCGACCTCAACGACACCCGCATCAAACGCCAGGGGCTTTCGCTCTCCGGCGGCGATCCGCTGCATCCGCAGAACATCGCGGATATTTTAAAGCTGGTTCAGCGCGTACGCGCCGAATGCCCCGGCAAAGATATCTGGGTCTGGACGGGCTATAAGATTGACGAACTGAACGCCGAGCAGATGGAAGTCGTGAACCTGATTAACGTGCTGGTTGACGGTAAGTTTGTGCAGGATTTGAAAGATCCGGCGCTTATCTGGCGCGGCAGCAGCAACCAGGTCGTACATCATTTGCGATAGCGTTTAGAGCCGTTTATTCGCCTGATGATAAACGGCCGCTTTCTCTCTTTTGCCAATGGCAATAACGTAAACCACCACCACACTATCTCGTACTTGATACACCAACCGATAACCTGACGCCTTAAGCTTGATTTTGTAGCAATCCGGTAAATCGCTCAGCCTGGTCGACTCAATTCGCGGATTCTGCACAATCTGCTGGAGCTTATTTTTGAACTGTTTTTTGACCGTCTCGCCAGGCTTCTGCCATTCGCGCCAGGCTCGTGGATCAAACTCCAGTTCATAGGTCATCCAGACTCACCTTAACCCCCGGCCGTGGGTTTTCCAGCCGTTCGCGAACGGTGCGTAATAACGCCGCTTCGCCATCACTGATGGTCATACTTTTCACCGGCATGCGGCCATTTTCCGCAATGTATTGAAACAGCAGGCGTACCGCCTCCGTTGGTGTCATATCGAGTTTCTCCAGCACGGCATAAGCCTCTTTTTTGAGTTTATCGTCCAGTCGAACATTGAGCGTGGCCATTATGCCTCCAGAAAAGGGAATTTTGTAATGCAGTATAGCATTACATTTGAATTACACTCGAATCTGGAAAACGCCTCTCAAAACCGGCTGACGCACTCCATCGCCACCGTTTTAAACTCATCGAAGCTGCGGGTCGCGGCGAGGCGACTCATGGCGCGCTCGCGCAGGAAAGTCACGAAAATATCGTAGATCGCCATCGCCTCTTCATACTCGCGTTTGCTGATAGCGAGCAGGAAAATGAGATGGGCGGTTTCGTCGCCCCAGGCGATGCCCTGCGGGACGATAACGGTATAAACCACCGTCTTTTTCGCCAGCAGCCCCAGGGAGTGCGGCAGCGCAATGCCATCCCCTAACATGGTGCTGACGATCGCTTCACGTTCCACCACCGAAGCATGAAACTCCGCATCGACAAAGCCTTCCTCCAGCAGCTGCTGGCACAGCTCGGCGAACAGCGTTTGCTGATCCATCGGCTTATCGACCACCCGGAAGTGGGCGGCATCGAAGTACTTATTCAGCATCCACGGACGGGTACGGTCCACCAGCACCAGCTTGCCGATTTGATCCAGCTGATAGTCGGTGGGGAACGGCGCGATGGTCACCACCGGCTTGTCTTTTTCGCCGATCCGCACCGTTGAGATAACGAAATCCGCCTCGATCGCGTCCCGCTGTTCGTACTCGCGCTGGGAGATGGTAGCGGCGATCTCCAGCTGCGGATATTTGCGCTGCAGGATCGCTTCGATCATCCGTACCATCGCATTGCTGGTATCGCACACCAGCAGCACCTGCGGCTGACGCTGGTAGCCGATGTTGTAGTGGCGCTCCAGCCCAACGCCGATATGCAGTACCAGAAAGCCGATTTCGTTTTCGCTGATGGTGTACGGAGTATATTTCCCCCAGCTGGAGACCGCGGCCAGGGTCATATCCCAGGCCATCGGGTAGTGCTGTTTGATGTTATCCAGCAGCGGATTGGGGATCATGATCTGGTAGCGCACCCGGGTGATCATGGTTTTAATGTGGGTCAGCAGATCGGCATGCAGCTGGGCGTCGTCCAGCAGGTTGTAATTATACTGGCTGTTGATGTAGCGCAGGATGTAATTGACCAGCGCTTCATCATCGTCGGCGCTGATAGTTTCCGGATCGACATCCTGCACCTGACGGGCCGCGATATGCACGCATAGCCACTCTTCTTCGGCGGGCGATAAAGGTTTCCCGGCCAGCCGCTGCAGCTCGCCCGTCAGCTCGCGCGCGGCGTCGCGGACGTTCTGCGCCACATCTTCAGCGCTGAAATCGGCCAGCGGGTAGCCTTCGCTGACGCGGCGCACCACCACCGCGCCATACAGGCAGACAAAGCGCTCGCCGGCGTCGGTGAGGCGAATATGATGCCGCGTGAGCGTCTCCTGCAGCACCGGCTCCAGCAGCGCTGGCACCTCCGCCGCAAAGGCCTCGGCGCCGATCGGCGGCGCGATATCGCCTTGCTGGGTCAGCTCCCACAGCAGGTCGGTCAGGCAGGCGCGAATTGACACCTCGCTGCCGAACAGCTTCATGCCGTGGCGCGGGCGGGTTTCAAGAGTCAGCTGATAGCGCTGGAAGCGCTCGCGCACCTCAACCATGTCATTTTGCAGCGTGGCGCGGCTGACGAACCACTCATCCGCCAGGTCTTCCAGCTTGATAGAGAACGCCGAGGTCAGGAAACGCACCAGCAGAAACGTGATGCGATCCTGGGCGGTACGCGGCACGTGCTGCGCCTTCGGCGCGGTCTCCTCCAGCGCCTGGAAACTCGTCGGATTATCTATCTTCAGCTGATAACCGCTGCCGCGGTTAAGGATAAACTGCGCGCCATATTGCGCCAGCAGCGTATTCAGGGCGGTAATATCGGCGCGCACGGTACGGGTGGAAACCGACAGGCGTTGCGCCAGCTCATCCTGCGGCAGCGTTTCATTTCGCAGTAGGGTGAAGAGTTGCGCTAAGCGTTGGTTGGGAAATCGCATGTCAGTTCCTTGTTGTTACGGCTCAGGGTTGGGCGGATATCACCATCTGCGATGGGCTACCGACCGGCGTATAGTCGGAGGCAAAGGTTAATTTGCCATCCTTCGGCGCCACGCTGAAGCGGGTAATATTATCGCTACGCTGGTTCATGACGTACAGCCACTGCCCCTGATTATCCAGCGTCAGGGTGCGGGGATAATCGCCACGCGTCCAGATATCTTCCTGGTGACTCAGGCTGCCGTCGGCCAGCACCGTGAAGTGGGCAATGCTGTTATGCAGGCGGTTGGCGACATATAGCTGTTTGCCATCGTTGCTCAACACAAGTCCGGCGGCAAAGCTGGTGCCTTTATACCCTTCCGGCAGCGCGGAGACAGTTTTGCCTTCACGCAGCAGGCCGCTTTGCTTATCCAGATGATAGAAGGTCAGCGTCGACGCTTCCTCATTAATCAGCCACAGGCCGTCGCCCTTTGGCGTAAAGACGAAGTGGCGCGGGCCGGCTCCCGGCGACGAGGCGGCGATAAACGGCGGATCGTTCGGCGTTAGCTTGCCGCTGGCGCTATCCAGCCGATACTGATAGATCCGATCCAGCCCCAGATCGGTAGAGTAAACGTATTTCCCGCTGGGATCGGCGGCGATCATATGGGCATGCGGGCCGTTGTGATCGCTGATGGCGAAGCTGCCCTCGACGGCCGCCGCCGGGCGTTCGGCGCCTGCCGGGCCTTCATCCTGATGCCTGTCCACCGCCTCAGCCAGGCTACCATCTTCTTGCACCGGTAGCACGGCGATACTGCCGCTGACATAGTTAGCCACCAGCAGATGCTTACCGTCCGGCGTCAGGGAGAGATACACCGGCCCGGCGCCGCCGGAGGCGACCTGATTGAGCGCGGTCAGCTCGCCGTTCTTTTCAATGCGCCACGCCTGCACCACGCCTTTTTCGACTTCACTGGCGGCATACAGCGTTTTGCCATCGCGCGACACGGTTAACTGCGCGACATTCGGCAACGAGCTCACCAGCGTCTTATCGCGCAGGGCGCCAGTTTTGGCATCGACGGTAAAGCGATACAGACCTTCGCCATTGGGGTTATAGGTGCCTACCCAGGCATAGTGGGTTTGCGCGGCGCCCGCGGCGGCGGCAAACAGGGACAGTGAAGCGACAAGCAGATGACGAGCGACAGGCATAGCAACTCCTTGATGGTTCAGTGGGATAAGCTGCTCCTCACCCTTTGAGGGTGAGGGACAAGGGCACTACTTAACTAACTGTTTGGTCATCTCCAGCAGCTGGCGAACATCGGCCGGGCGGGTGTTGCCGCTGGCTTTATCGATAATCGAGCTGTAAATATGCGGGATGATTTTGCTTACCCCGGCATCGAGGGCGATTTTCAGGATCTCGCTGTAGTTTTCCAGATCGATACCGCCGGTCGGCTCGAGCCAGAAATCGTGCGCGGCGCAGGCTTTGGCGACGGCTTCAAACTCGGCGCGGTGCTTCAGGCCGCCCATCGGGAAGTATTTGATGGAGCTGCCGCCCATGTCTTTCAGCAGCGCGATGGCGGTTTCCAGCGGCACAATGCCATCCGCCGCGCCGCTGCTCAGCGGGCCGGTGGAGATCTTCACCATTCCCGGCGTACCGGTGGGAGAGACCAGGCCGTTGACCACCGTCTCGTTCTGCCCGAGCAGCGCGCGGCTGGTAGCCACGCCGGTGAAGACCTGGTTGACGTGCTGCGGCTGCACCTGGCGAGAAATCTCGCTCACCATCGCCGACTGGTTTGGATCGCCTGCCCCCAGCCCGACGGAGAGCGCGTTATCAATAAGCTTCGCGTAGTCGCGCATATCGGCCACCGCGCTGGCGACGTCCGGATAGTTTTTGGAGAGCACGCCGACCAGGACGTGACCTTCCGCCGCGTCGTAAATTTCACGGGCGTTGTCTTTGCTGCCCGCCAGGACGTTCAGGCACACGCGGTCACGGTAAAAGTTTGGGGTCAGTTTCATGCTTGTTTCTCCTTATTCAGAACTTCTGCGATGCGGCGAGCGACCACCTCCAGCTGCTGGGCGTTTACGCTGCGGACATCGGCTTCGATAATGCCTTCATTCGCTTTATAGCCGCGGAAGTAGATGGCGTATTCGCCCTGCTTCAGCGCGTTAACCAGATCGCCGGTCTTCACGCCGGTCGTGACTTCATCAAATTTAATTTCGGCGCGGGCGATATCGCGGCCCGCGCTGTCCCACACCACCCGCGCGGTCACGCCGTTAAGCGCGTTGAGCTGTTCGATAAACGGCGTCATCTTCGCCACCATCTGCTCGCCGCTCTCTTTGCTCGCCGTCAGGTAGTGTTCAATGGCGCAGGTCAGGCCGAGAATGCCCTCTTTACCCACTTTCATCGCCCGGCCAATCCCCATCGACTGGCGCTTAACCCACTCGACGTACTGCGTTTTGCCGATCACCAGCCCGCTGGTCGGCCCTTCAATCGCTTTCGCGCCGCTGTAGATAACCAGGTCGGCGCCCATGCGGTAGTAGCACTGCAGATCTTCTTCCGCCGCCGCATCGACGATCAGCGGCAAGTTATGCTGGCGCGCCACTTCCGCGGCCTGCGCCACGTTGAGCATGCTTTTCTGCACGCAGTGGTGGGATTTGATATACAGAATCGCCGCGGTGCGCGGAGTGATCGCCGCCGCCAGCTGTTGGGCAGAACATTCGTTGGCGTAGCCCGCTTCCACCAGCTTACCGCCGCCCAACGCCACCATCGTGCCAACCGGCGCGCCGAAGTTGACGTTGTGGCCCTTCGGCAACACGATTTCGTTATTCTCAATCGGCGTAACGTGCAGGTTCTCCAGCAGCCAGTCGCTGTCTTTCACCAGCACCGCCGCTACCGACTGGGCAATCCCCGCCGATGCGCAGGAGACAACGGTCGCCCCTTCCACATCCAACAGTTTGGCGATGTACTCGCCGGTTTTATTCACCAGGTCTTTCATTTCAAAGTACTGGTTCATACCGGCCATCGCGGCTTCCACCACTTCCGGGCGCGGCGTGGAAACGCCCAGCGCCGTCATGCGGCCAGAAGTATTAATCACCTGTTTTAAATGGTATTTCTCAAAAATCGAAGGCATGTTCCGCGCTCCCTTGTTCGGTCAGATAGCCTTTGCCCGCGCGGATCGCGGCCAGCGGCACCAGAATGTTGTCAGCCTGCAGGCTCTCTTTTTCGGCATCCACCAGCAGCGTGGGCCGGTGCTCCAGGCGAAATAGCGTTAAATCGGCGTCGAAGCCCACTTCCAGCCGCCCTTTACGCGACAGGCGCAGCCCTTCGGCGGCGCTGACGGTCACGCAGTCAATCACCTGCGGCAGCGTCATGCCGATGGCGAGGAATTTCGACATCACCAGCGCCAGCGAGCGCACCGGGCCGTCGATCCGGTTACGGCAGTAAATATCGGAGCTAATGGTGTGCGGCAGAATGCCCAGCGCAATCGCCCGCCGCGCCACCTCAAAGCTGAAGCTGGCGGTGCCATGGCCGACATCGAGACGCACGCCGCGCTGCAGAGCGCGAGTAATAGAGCTGCGCAGCTCGCCGGCAGGATTCAGAATGCGGTTCGGCTTGCCGTTATAGCAGTGGGTAATGATGTCGCCGCTGCTCAGCAGATCGGCGATTTCATCGAGGTTCGGCGGGTTATTGCCGATGTGCACCATCAGCGGCAGATCGTCGTTTTCCTGCTGAATGGCCTTGGCGTGCGCCAGCGGCGTAATGCCGTTTTCGCCGACGACGCTGCTGCTCATCCGCGCCTTCAGGCCGACGATAAAGTCGGGATGACGCTGCACCGCCTGCTTCACCGCGGCGGCGTCGATATTGGCCATATTGGCCAGCTCATTCTGCGCAATCAGCCCGACGCGGGAGATGTTGAGCAGCGCATAAACTTCCGTCGCCGCTTTACGGGTCAGTTGATAGAAGTCATCGACGTCGTCGGCGCCGGTGCTGCCGGCATCGATCACGGTGGTGACGCCGGTGGCGATGCCGACGCTATCCGGCTCATCGTGATAAATCGGTGAATTCGGGTAGCAGTGAACGTGAGAGTCAATCCAGCCAGCGCTGACGTAAACCTTGCCGTTCAGCTCAATGGTTTTACGGGAGGGCGCGCTAATCTCGCCCAGCGCCGCGATTTTCCCGTCCTGAATGGCGATATCAGTCAGGGTATCGTCGACGAGGCGCGCGCGGCGCAGGAGTAAATCAAACATAGCTATCTCCTGATGAAAAGAGTGTACGGATGGCGGCGTACCGCCTTATCCGGCCTACAAACCGCACTGGCTTGTAGGCCCGATAAGCGCAGCGCCATCGGGCGCTTAGCTAATCGCCACCGGGAAGATGGAACCGAGGATCATCGCCCCGAGGATGGCGCCGCCGGTGATCGGTTTCTGCCAGATGTAGAACAGCAGTGCGCCAACCAGCGAGCCAATCCCGATAGGAATCGAGGCGGTCATTGCGCTGAGGATGATCAAGGGACCGAGGAAGCGGCCGGAGGCGTTACCGGCCCCCATCATCACGTCGGCGCCGTAGGTGGAATCGCTCTGGTTGATGGTGAACTTACGCGCCAGAATGATGATGTAGCCCACCGCCAGGCCGAGGACCAGGCCGGTGACCAGCGACGCGGCGAAGTTCGCCACCGGGAAGACAAAGCCCGCGCCGAGCAGCAGCGCCGGCACGCCAAGACCGATACCAGTCTGTATCGCGCCGCCGATATCGAGGATCCCTACCAGCGACCCTTCGATGATGCGGGCGAACAGGAAGCTGGCGCCAAACGCCGCCACCGCGCCGTAAACGCCGGTATCAATCCCCGACTTCAGCATCGCCACGAAGGCCACTTCGTTAAAGGCGCCGATGCCGTACAGGTAGTACATGTGGGTCCCGGCGAAGACGCCGGAGGAGAGCAGGCCAACAAAGATCGGGAACGACCAGTCGGCATACCAAAAACCTTTATTCTGTTCCATTATCCGGCTCCCGTTACTTGCCGCTGAGTGAGTTGTGGATCATGTCCAGCCAGTTCGGCACGGTCAGATGGAAGGATTCGATCATCTTCATGTCGAAGCCGCGGAAGAAGCCGCTGAGGACAAACAGCGCGACGATGGCCACCATCATCACTTTAGTCACCCGGTTCCAGCCGCTCTCTTCGACGCCTTTACCGATCAGGATCCCCAGCACCAGACCCGGCACGGCGTTACCCATAATCAGCTGTGCGGCGCCGCCGAAAATCGTCGCCCAGAAGCCTGATTTTTTACCGGCATCGATCGCCGCCAGCCAGAAGATCACCGGCATCACGGTGTTTACCAGCAGGTTTGCCGCCGGCACCAGTACCTTAACGGCGGTCACCTGCAGCGCTTCCGGTACGGACGAGGCGGTCAGGTTGAGGAAGGCGACGACAATCATGCCGATGATGCCGCAGGAGATGGCCATTTTTTTCGGATCGTGCAGCGTTTCGCCGACGTTACGATTTTTCAGCATCAGCGCCGCCGCGCCCCAGTTGGGTATAATGCGGTGGTCAACATCCTGGGTGAAGGAGCCTGCTGCAACGGAAGAGGCCCAGGCGTTAAAGAAGAAGCCAAGGCCAAAGGAGAAGTGGGAGGCCGGATCGCCCTCACAGGAATTCAGCTCGCCCAGGGTTCGAAACGCCCCCATCCCCTGCGTGGTGGGGGCATGAAACATGCGTGCCGCTCCGGCGCCCACGCCGACGCCGACCAGGCCGCCGATGATAAGCGATTTTATTAAAATTATCAGGAACATAGTCAGACCTTTTGCTAACAATCAGGTTTGCGTGACGAAATCCACTTTATCGAGATCGATGGCGGTCACGTTGACGGTGACGTCCAGCTCCACGCTGTAGGTCCGTCGTTCACGGCGCAAAAAGAAGAACAGAAACGCCTCTTTTCGTACCGCTTCGCGCGCATGAACAACCGTCACGTCCTGTGGCTCAATACGCAGTAGGATGCGCGAGGATGATTTCATCACCGCAGCCTGCACATGGTTCAGGGCATCGGCGAAGGCCCGTGATTTGCTTTCGCCTTTGCCGGCAACCCTCACCGTGGTGGTGAATTGCTCTTTCATACTTATGCGCCGTATTTCTTTTTCCAGGCTTCTACCAGCCGCTCGCCCAGCTCTTCTTTATCCATAAAGCCGAAGCCCAGCACGTTGCAGCCTTCGTTGATAGCGGTGACGCCCTCATCAATAGAGCGCATACCGTATTTTGCTTTGTAGCCGTATTTGGTCTGGGCGGTGATGGCGCCGGCGCCGCCGCTGCCGCAGAAGGAGATGCCGAAGGTGGCGTTTTCCGCTTTCATTATGTCGCCAAGCTTCATGTCGGCCGCAACGCCAGGGACGACCACAGCACGTGCGCCCGCTTTTTCAGCGCCTGCGGCGACTTTTTGGCCTTTACCCAGACGGTCGCCAATGACTACGGTGATTTGTTCCATGTTTTGCTCCTTACAGGTTATCTTTCGCGACTTCGAAGTGGACGGAGAGCAGCCAGGCCTCTTCATCAGGCAGGTTGCCGAACTGTGCGACCACTTCGCGGGCCAGCATCATTGAATCTTCAGAAATTTCTTCGAACAGACTGGCATCCACTTCCGGTAGCGGTTCGCCGCTGATTGACCGGTGGGCCATGGCCCGCACGTGGGAAGTCAGCATTTGCTCCTGAACGTCGTTAGGGACGATGTCGTGACGGCTTAACAGGGCGAATACCTGCTGTAACATCTTGTCAGCCAGGCGTTCGGTCTGCGCCGCCTGCTCCCCTACGTCGTTTATTACCGCTCCGTTATTCACTTGTGTTACCCCGCTGATGTCTCTGGAAATCAAGGTAGCGCCGGGGGTCAGGAGTTTGTAGCGAGTTGTTTTCCACTTCGAAGTGGAAAGGGAGGCGGCAGGGGTGATCGACCCCACATATTCACAGGGAAAAGGTAAAAACGACGGCTATGGCGTGAGATGTATCACAACAATGAGCGTGGACAAGGCGCCCGCGGCAGCGGAAAGGCCGGAAAAAGAGAGTGGAAAAATGTGATATCGGTAGGCTTTCAGGTGGGAGGCATCGGCTAATGCCTCCCGAAAAGAACGGTTAGCGGTACTTCTTATGATAGGTGTTGCGGGTGGTTTTAAACTCCTCCGCGGCGGCCTGCGCCTCTTTCACCTTGCCTTCGTTCGCCAGCTTCAGCGCACCGTCGATCTGGCCGATCAGAATATCCAGACCGTGACGGTAATCTTTCATCTCAGCGCTGTCGGCCGCTTTGCCTTCCAGCTTCGGCGGGGTCTCTTTCTGAGCATCGACCGCGGCGGTACGCATCTTATTCAGCGCCGCTTTCAGCTCGCCGGCGTCGGAGGTCTTCTGTACCACTTGCAGGTTTTCTGCCAGAGTGTCCATGTCTTCGCCCAGGTCGGCGAAGGCCGACGCTGAACCGAGCGCAAAAGCAGAGACAGCCAGCATCGCTAACAGTTTTTTACGCATTGCTCACTTCCTTTTTATTATTTAAGCAAACAGGTGTTATTGCCCGGCGATTTTCATCTCCGGCAGCAGCACAGAACCGCACTGAATGTTGCTGCGCGTTTCAATATCATCGCCAATGGTCACGATATTACGCCACATTTCTTTCAGATTTCCTGCAATGGTGATCTCACTGACAGGATATTGAATTTCGCCGTTTTCTACCCAGAAGCCGGATGCGCCGCGTGAGTAGTCGCCGGTGACGCCACTGACACCCTGCCCCATCAGTTCGGTAACCACAAGACCGGTGCCCATCTCTTTAAGCATCTTTGCAAAACTCAGGCCGCGGCCGTTAATGCGCCAGTTGTGGATGCCCCCGGCGTGGCCGGTGCTTTTCATCCCCAGCTTGCGCGCTGAGTAATTGGTCAGCAGCCACTGGGTCAGCACGCCGTCTTTGACGATATCGCGACGTTCGGTGCGCACGCCTTCGCTGTCGAACGGCGTGGAGGCCAGCCCTTTCAGCAGGTGCGGATGCTCTTCAATGGTCAGCCACTCCGGCAAAATTTGTTTGCCCAGCGAATCGAGCAGGAAGGTCGATTTACGGTAGACCGCGCCGCCGGCAATCGCTCCGACCAGGTGACCAAACAACCCGGTCGCCACTTCGTTGGCGAAAATGACCGGCGCCTTCATGGTCGACAGCTTACGCGGCGCCAGGCGCGACAGGGTGCGGCGGGCGCACTCTTCCCCGACCCATTCCGGGGACTGCAGATCCTCGATCGCCCGGCCAATGGTGTAGGCGTAGTCGCGCTCCATATCGCCGTCATCTTCCGCAATGACGCAGCTGGAGAGGGAGTGGCGAGTCGAGCAGTAGCTCTGCAGCATGCCATGGCTGTTGCCGAACACTTTAATGCCGTAGTGGCTGTTAAAGCTGCCGCCTTCGGTGTTGGTGATGCGTTTATCGGCCTTCAGGGCCGCTTGCTCCGCGCGGGCGGCCAGTTCGATGGCGTCGTCCGGGGAGACCTCCGCCGGGTGGAACAGGTCCAGATCCGGGGCGTCAAAGGCCAGCAGATCTTTATCGGCTACGCCGGCAAACGGGTCCGGGGAGGTATAGCGGGCGATATCCAGCGCCGCCTGCACGGTGCGGGCGATGGCGTCCGGGCTAAGATCGGTGGAGGAGGCGCTGCCCTTGCGGTTCTGATGGTAAACCGTGATGCCTAATGCCCCATCGCTGTTGAATTCTACATTCTCCACTTCGCCATAGCGGGTGCTGACGCCGATGCCCGTGGTTTTGCTGACGGAAACTTCCGCACCATCAGATTTACCTGCCGCCAGTTCCAGTGCCGTGGTAACGGCTTCTTCCAGCGTCTTACGCTGCTGTGCAACTTGAGAGATGACTTTCATTGCTAATGCCATAATGTAAGAAGGAGTTAACTGAAGTCTAACAGAGAACCGTTTTTCAGTGCGCGCCTTAACTGGTAACATTAGCCTCTTTTTTTAAGGAGCCTGAGATGACAAAGCAGCCCGAAGACTGGCTCGACGACGTGCCCGGTGATGACGTTGAAGATGAAGATGATGAAATCATCTGGGTCAGTAAGAGTGAAATTAAGCGCGACGCGGAAGAACTGAAGCGTCTTGGCGCGGAACTCGTTGACCTGGGGAAAAACGCGCTGGATAAAATTCCGCTGGATACCGACCTGCGCGACGCCATCGAACTCGCCCAGCGAATCAAAAAAGAGGGTCGCCGCCGCCAGCTGCAGCTTATCGGCAAGATGCTGCGCAACCGCGATGTCGATCCGATTCGTCAGGCGCTGGACAAGCTGAAAAACCGTCACAACCAGCAGGTTGCGCTGTTCCACAAGCTGGAGCAGATCCGCGATCGACTGATTGACGACGGGGATGACGCCGTCGCTGAAGTACTGAACCTGTGGCCAGAGGCTGACCGTCAGCAGCTGCGTTCGCTGATCCGCAATGCGAAGAAAGAGAAAGAAGGCAACAAACCGCCGAAATCGGCGCGCCTGATCTTCCAGTATCTGCGTGAACTGGCGGAAAACGAAGGCTAAGTCCCACTGTTTTTGCCCGCAATAGTCTCCCGGATGGCGGCGCGCTGCGCCTTATCCGGGCTACGGCTCCCTGTATATCAAACGGTTACGCAACACCGTAGGCCCGCGCAAGCGCAGCGCCGCCGGGCAAGCTGTACCAGACTCCGTTCCCGTCATTGTGCCGGATGGCGGCTACGCCTTATCCGGCCTACGGAGCCCTGTATATCAAACGGTTACGTAACACCGTAGGCCCGCGCAAGCGCAGCGCCGCCGGGCAAGCTGTACCAGACTCCGTTCCCGTCGTTGTGCCGGATGGCGGCTACGCCTTATCCGGCTTACGGAGCCCTGTATATCAAACGGTTACTCAACACCGTAGGCCCGCGCAAGCGCATGGACTGCACCCCAAAAGTTGGACACCCAACTGAGTAAGGTGCAATTTTATGGCTAAACCAAAGTATTCCCCTGAAACAAAACTGGCTGTGGTTAATCATTATTTGTCCGGTAAAGACGGAGAACAGAGTACAGCCGACCTTTTTGGTATTGAAAGAACATCTGTCCGTCGCTGGGTCAGGGCATGGCAGTTCCACGGTGCAGAAGGCCTGACTGCAAAAAATAATCATTATTCCGATGAATTTAAACTCGTGGTCGTCCGGGCGGTTATCAGTGACCGCCTGACGATGCGTGAAGCGGCTGCCCGGTTTAATCTCTCCGCAGAAATACTTGTCCGGCGCTGGCTCGACGTGTACAACGATGCCGGAGCGGAAGGTCTTTTAAACATGCAATGCGGACGGCCCGGACAAATGACAAAGCCAAAAAATATCCCACCACTGACAGATAAAGAGCTGGAAAAACTCTCCCCCGAAGAGCTCAGGGCCGAACTGCGTTATCTGCGGGCAGAGAATGCCTATCTAAAAAAGTTGAAAGCCTTGGTTCAGAGCGAAAAAAATGGCAAAAAGCCCTGATAATCAGTGAACTAAGGCATGAACACGCTCTGCGGGACCTTCTGCGGGCGGCCGGTATGTCCCGTAGCACGTGGTATTACAATATGAATGCACTGAAGCAAGGGGACAGGTATGCGGGTCTTAAAGAGAACATCAGGAAGATATACCACTATCACAAAGGTCGTTATGGCTACCGCAGGATCACGCTCGCACTGAGAAAACAGGGGCTGCGGATAAACCATAAAACAGTGCAGCGGCTGATGGCAGAACTGTCACTCCGGTCTGTGATAAGGGCGAAAAAATATCGTGCCTGGAAAGGGAGAACGGGCGAGGCCGCGCCCAATATCCTGAGCCGGAACTTCGGTGCGTCAAAAGCCAACGAAAAATGGGTAACAGATGTGACAGAGTTCCCGGTACAGGGAAAAAAGCTTTACCTGTCGTCAGTTCTCGATCTGTTTAACCGGGAGGTTATCGCCTACAGCCTGTCGGAAAGGCCGGTGATGGAGATGGTGAATACGATGCTGGACGGTGCGTTCCCGAAGCTCAGACCGGGAGATGCTCCGCTGCTGCACTCGGATCAGGGCTGGCATTACAGGATGAGGAGCTATCAGGAACGTTTAAAGGCGCATGGGATGACGCAGAGTATGTCGCGTAAAGGAAACTGCCTGGATAATGCAGTGATGGAAAACTTCTTCGGGACCCTGAAATCGGAGTGTTTTTATCTGAGGGAGTTCAGGAGTGTCAGTGCGCTAAGAAAAGCCGTAGAGGACTATATCCATTACTACAACAACGAGCGGATAAGCCTGAAATTAAAAGGCCTGAGTCCGGTAGAGTACCGAACCCAGGCTCTGAGAGCCGCTTAATATGAACCATCCAACTTTATGGGGTCAGTCCAGCAGCGCCGCCGGGCAAGCTGTACCAGACTCCGTTCCCGTCATTGTGCCGGATGGCGGCTAACGCCTTATCCGGCCTACGGAGCCCT
The DNA here is from genome assembly GCF_021184225.1 of Klebsiella sp. KPN54798. Classification (NCBI taxonomy): domain Bacteria; kingdom Pseudomonadati; phylum Pseudomonadota; class Gammaproteobacteria; order Enterobacterales; family Enterobacteriaceae; genus Klebsiella; species Klebsiella sp. KPN54798. The sequence goes on from NZ_CP089234.1 coordinate 4,885,644, forward strand.
GTATATCAAACAGTTACTCAACACCGTAGGCCCGCGCAAGCGCAGCGCCGCCGGGCAAGCTGTACCAGACCCCGTTCCCGTCGTTGTGCCGGATGGCGGCTACGCCTTATCCGGCCTACGGAGCCCTGTATATCAAACGGTTACTCACACCGTAGGCCCGCGCAAGCGCAGCGCCGCCGGGCAAGCTGTACCAGACTCCGTTCCCGTCGTTGTGCCGGATGGCGGCTAACGCCTTATCCGGCCTACGGAGCCCTGTATATCAAACGGTTACTCAACACCGTAGGCCCGCGCAAGCGCAGCGCCGCCGGGCAAGCTGTACCAGACCCCGTTCCCGTCGTTGTGCCGGATGGCGGCTACGCCTTATCCGGCCTACCTTCACCCCAGCTCTAAGGCTTGGGCCAGCAGGGGGATTCCCGTCGCATCGCCTGAATCCCCTCATCCACACGACGATACGTTTGTTTATTGCCTTACTGCCAAGCTGAATCGTTAAAGCTAAAAACAATATAGATCACATATTCTGGTGATAAATACGTATTACATAGCAAGATAATACGACTTCCATCCCATTTAGCCTCAGCAAATCGGCCGTTTTCTCACCAGGTGAGGCGCTTCACATTTTAATCACCCCCATGCCGGTAGATTTCACACGTCAATGACACAATCGATTCAGCAAAAAGGGAATAAAAATGAAAAAGACATTGGTTCTGACGACGTTCGCCCTGCTGGTTTCCGGCTCGGCCGCGGCAAAAACATGGGTGCTGACGAACGCTGAAGAGGGGATGGATAAAGGAAACTGGCAGATCAACAGCGATCAGCTGAAGGTGAAAGATCATGCGTTCAGCATTGAGCAGAAAGTCCTGCACGGCGGTAAGCAGGAAGGCAGCAAAATCCTCACCATTCATAGTAAAGACGGCCTGACCATCACCCTGAGCCCGACACGCGGCATGAACTTGCTGCGTATTGAGGGTTTCGGCAGCCGGATGGGCTGGGATTCGCCGGTTAAAGAGGTCGTCAACCCGGCGTTTATCAACCTGGAAAGCCGCAATGGCCTCGGCTGGCTGGAAGGATTCAACGAGATGATGGTCCGCTGCGGCTATGAATGGACCGGCCATCCGGTGACCGCGGACGGGCAAATTTATACCCTACACGGCAAGGCGGGCAACACGCCGGCCTCTCTGGTGGAGGTGGAGGTGGCCGACAGCGCGCCGTATGAAATCCGCATCCGCGGGCTGGTGAAAGAAAGCACCTTTAAAAAAGCCGATCTGCAGACCCTGACCGAACTGCGCTACGTGCCGGGTAGCAACAGCTTCAGCTTACATGACGTCTTAACCAACCATGCCGACTATCCGCATGATTATCAGATCATCTACCACAGCAACTTCGGCACCCCGATCCTCGAAGAAGGCGCGCGCTTCCTCGCCCCGATGTCCAGCATCAGCCCGTTCAATGATTACGCGAAGAGCGGGTTAAAAACCTGGCAGACCTATCAGGGACCGACCAAAGATTTTGACGAGATGGTATTTAATATTCAGCCGCTGGCCGATGAAAATCACCAGACCCTGGCCGCGGTGGTCAACAAAGCGGGCGATAAAGGGGCCTCTATTCAGTTTGATACCCGTCAGCTGCCGGTCCTGACGCTGTGGAAAAACACCGATACCGTCAAGCAGGGCTATGTCACCGGTATCGAGCCGGGGACCAGCTACGCCTATCCGGTGACCATTGAACGCGAGCAAAAACGCGTGAAGCAGCTGCAGCCGGGCGCCAGCGCGCAGTTTGATCTAACCTACACCCTGCTGCACGATAGCGCCCAGGTAGCCGCCGTTGAGCAGAAAATCGCTAAGATTCAGGGCGATAACAAAGTCGCGGAGAACGAGACGCCGATCGCCAAAGAGTAACAGCGCCGCCAGTCGAATGCCCGGAGCGGTACGCCGAGCCGGGCTACTCCCGCCCCATCACCTCGTGCCCGAGATCCCGGGCAAACTGCTGATACTGCCGCTCATCGATCGGCTGCGGGTAGCTCAGCACCAGCAGCTCATGATCCGCAATGCCCTGATGATAGCTCGGGTGATGATGCGCCCAGGGATTAGCATGGAACCCCATCGACTGATAAAAGCGCAGCCGTTTATGGGCGATGGCCGTGGTTAGCGGATCGATTTCCAGAATGGTCAGCGGGGCGCGCGTCAGGATCTGCGCCAGCAGCTGTTTACCATAGCCGCGGGAGCGCAGCGTGTCGTCGATGGCCAGATGTTCGATATAACCGTAGCCGGCAAACTGCCAGCAGCCGCTGAGGCCGACAAAGACGCCTTCATCGAACCATGCTTCCAGCGCGTAGCGCGGGTGGCTCAGCGCCTGACGTTTGGCCTCGCTTTCGCGCTGCTCGTGCCACGGAAAGGCGCGCGCGTAAAGCGCGTCCAGCATGGCGAAATGGGGCGAGTCGGTAGAACGTACGCTTTCGCAGGTCAGCATCACACAATTCCTGGTAGCTAAAACAAAACTGCCCTCACGCGGAGGGCAGTGACCGGAGGCGTACGCGCTTATTCAGCCGCGGCCGCTTTTTGCGCCAGCTTATCCAGCAGCTTCTGATGAATGCCGCCGAAGCCGCCGTTGCTCATCACCAGGATATGGTCGCCCGGGTGGGCGGTTTTGACCACCATCTCCGCCAGGGTATCGACGTCGGCGCTCCAGTGGGCCGGCTGGACGCAGGCTTCCGCCACTTCCGCCACCTGCCACGGAATATGCTGCGGCTGCAGGAGGAACACTTCATCGGCGCGGCCGAGAGACGGCGCCAGATCGTCCTTGCAGACGCCCATTTTCATGGTGTTAGAGCGCGGCTCCAGCACGGCGAGAATGCGCGCGGTACCGCCTACTTTACCGCGCAGCGCCTGCAGCGTGGCGAGGATTGCCGTTGGATGATGGGCGAAATCATCATACACGGTGACGCCGTTGGCTTCGCCGCGCAGCTCCAGGCGACGGCGGGCGTTGATAAAGCTGCCCAGCGCGTTCGCGGCATCCGCCGGCAGCACGCCGACGTGACGCGCCGCGGCAATCGCCATCAGGCCGTTATGCATATTATGCTCGCCGACCAGCGCCCACTTCACTTCGCCGACCTTTTCGCCGTCGAGTAAGACTTCCCACTGCGAGGCGTCGGCGTTCAGTTTTTTCGCCTGCCAGTGGCCCTGCTCGCCCACCAGCTCCTGCTCGCTCCAGCAGCCCATCGCCATCACCTGCTTCAGGTTGATGTCGTTCTCCGGCAGGATAATTTTGCCTTTGCCCGGCACGATGCGCACCAGATGGTGGAATTGTTTCTGAATCGCCTTCAGGTCATCAAAGATGTCCGCGTGGTCGAACTCAAGGTTGTTGAGGATCAGCGTCCGCGGGCAGTAGTGAACAAACTTGGAGCGCTTGTCGAAGAAGGCGCAGTCATATTCGTCGGCTTCAATGACGAAGAACGGGCTGTCGCCCAGGCGCGCGGAGACGTCGAAATTGCCCGGAACGCCGCCAATCACGAACCCCGGTTTATAGCCGCAGGCATCAAGGATCCAGGTCGCCATGCCGGCAGTGGTGGTTTTGCCGTGGGTCCCGGCGACGGCCAGCACCCAGCGATCGCGCAGCACGAAGTCGTGCAGCCACTGCGGGCCGGACATATAGGGAATATTATTTTCCAGCACCGCTTCAACGCACGGGTTGCCGCGAGTCATGGCGTTACCGATGATCACCAGGTCCGGCCGGGGCTCCAGCTGGCTGGGGTCATAGCCCTGAATTAAATCAATCCCCTGGTTTTCCAGCAGGGTGCTCATCGGCGGATAGACGTTAGCATCCGACCCCGTTACCTCATGACCGAGGGAGCGCGCCAGCATGGCCAGCCCCCCCATAAACGTGCCACAGATTCCTAAAATATGAATGCGCATTCGTCATTTCCTTTTCTTATCCGGGCACATTTTACCCATATCCCGGGCCCTGGCGAAATGCATTTCAGGCGAATCTGTATTTTGCTGGCGCGATTCACCTGTGCGCACTTTTTTGATTCTTTGTTAAGATTGTTGCGTTCGTTTTACTCAACATAAAAATGCAGGGAACGAGTTATGAAAACGTTAGGTGAGTTTATTGTTGAAAAGCAGCACGAGTTCTCCCACGCCACCGGTGAGCTGACTGCTTTGTTGTCAGCAATAAAGTTGGGCGCCAAGATCATCCACCGCGATATCAACAAGGCCGGTCTGGTCGATATCCTGGGTGCCAGCGGTGCTGAAAACGTTCAGGGCGAGGTTCAGCAAAAACTCGATCTGTTCGCTAATGAAAAATTAAAAGCCGCACTGCGAGCACGCGATATTGTTGCCGGGATCGCCTCTGAAGAAGAAGATGAGATTGTCGTCTTCGAAGGGTGTGAACACGCCAAATACGTGGTGCTGATGGACCCTCTGGATGGCTCCTCTAACATCGACGTTAACGTCTCTGTCGGTACGATCTTCTCTATCTACCGCCGCGTGACGCCTGTCGGCACGCCGGTGACAGAAGAAGACTTCCTGCAGCCGGGCAACAAGCAGGTGGCCGCGGGCTATGTGGTCTACGGATCGTCGACGATGCTGGTGTATACCACCGGCTGCGGCGTTCACGCCTTCACCTACGACCCGTCCCTTGGCGTCTTCTGTCTATGCCAGGAGCGCATGCGCTTCCCGGAGAAGGGCAATACCTACTCCATCAACGAAGGCAACTACATCAAATTCCCGCAGGGCGTGAAGAAGTACATTAAGTACTGTCAGGAAGAGGACAAAGCGACTCAGCGTCCTTATACCTCACGCTATATCGGCTCGCTGGTGGCGGACTTCCACCGCAACCTGCTGAAAGGCGGCATCTATCTCTATCCGAGCACCGCCAGCCACCCGGAAGGCAAGCTGCGCCTGCTGTATGAATGCAACCCGATGGCCTTCCTCGCCGAACAGGCGGGCGGTAAGGCCAGCGACGGTAAAGAGCGTATTCTGGATATTATCCCGGAAAGCCTGCATCAGCGTCGCTCCTTCTTCGTCGGCAACAACCACATGGTAGAAGACGTCGAGAACTTTATTAAAGCGTTCCCGGACGCCTAAGCGCCCTGCCCGCTCCTCCCGCGCCTGCGGGAGGAGCATTTCTTAGCGACTCCCCGCCCCGCTCACCCGCGTCACCGCCGCATTTTGCCGATTTTCCCACAGCACGGTCAGACCACGCTGCAGCGCGATAAAGATAAACAGCAAAATGCCGATGGCGATTTTCGTCCACCATGAGCTGAGGGTGCCGTCGAAGTTGATGTAGGTCTGAATCAGCCCCTGGATCGCCACCCCGAACAGCGTTCCCAGCACGGTACCGACGCCACCGCTTAGCAGCGTACCGCCGATCACCACCGAGGCAATCGCATCCAGCTCGACGCCGACGCCCGCCAGCGCATAGCCCGCCTGGGTATAAATGGAAAAGACGATCCCAGCCAGCGTCGCCAGTCCGGTGGAGAGCATATAGATACGGATCGTGGCGCTGCGAGTCGAAATCCCCATCAGATTCGCCGACGTGGCGTTGCCGCCGATGGCATACACCAGGTTGCCAAAGCGGGTGCGATGGGCGACAAAAATACCGGCCACCACCACCAGCAGCATCAGCAGTCCCATGGCGCTGAGACGACCGCCGCCGGGAATGGTCCATGCCAGCCCGGACAGGGTGTCGTACACTGGGTGGTTAATCGGAATCGACTCCTCTGACACCAGATAGCTCACGCCGCGCAGGAAGAACATGCCGGCGAGGGTGATGATAAAGGCCGGGATCTTCAGGGCGTCAATCAGCAGCCCCATAAACGCGCCGAAGGCGCAGCCCATCACCAGCACCAGCGGAAAGGCCACCAGCGGCGAGATTCCCCAAAAGCCAATCGCTTTGGCGAGGAAGACGCCGGTAAAGGCGATCACCGACCCCACCGACAGATCGATCCCGCCGGAGAGGATCACGAAGGTCATGCCCACGGCGATGATCCCGAGGAAGGCATTATCCGTCAGGATATTGCAGATCACCCGCGTTGAGGCAAAACCGGGGAACTGAGTCAGGCAGTAGAGGTAGCCCAGCACAAACACCGCAAGGGTGATCATCAATGGTAAATTACGTTTTATCACGGCCGCGTACCCCTTTCAGTAAACCGATAAAGCGCGGCGACTGGACAATCAGTACGCACAGCACCACCACCGCTTTCACCACCTGGTTGAGCTCCGGCGGGAAGCCGGAGAGCAAAATCCCGGTGTTCATTCCCTGGATAATCAGCGCCCCCACCACCGAGAGCAGCAGGTTAAAGCGCCCGCCCATCAGCGAGGCGCCGCCGATGACCACCGCCAGAATGGCGTCCAGCTCAAGCCATAGCCCGGCGTTATTGGCATCCGCGCCGCGGATGTCCGCCGCCACGATGATCCCGGCGATCGCCGCGCAGACGCCGCTCAGGACATAGGCCAGCATCACCACGATGCGGGTATTGACGCCGGCGTTTTTCGCCGCGCGGATGTTGATCCCTACCGCCTCAATAAACATGCCCAGCGCCGTTTTACGGGTAAACAGCCAGAACAGCAGCAGCGTAGCGGCGGCGACGATCACCGGCGTCGGAAACAGCAGAAACGATCCGCTGCCGAGCCACGCCAGGGCCGGGGAATCAAAGGTGACGATCTGCCCGGCGGTGATCAACTGCGCCACCCCGCGCCCGGCCACCATCAGGATCAGCGTCGCCACAAAGGGCTGGATCTTAAGGACCGCCACGAGGATGCCGTTCCACAATCCGGCCAGCGCGCCCGCGGCCAGCGCGGCCAACAGCACCACCGGCAGGCTGTGCCCGGCGACGGTCATCGAGGCGGCCGTCGCGCCGGCAATCGCCATCACCGCCCCTACCGACAGGTCGATGCCGCCGGTGGCGATCACCAGCGTCATGCCAATCGCCAGCAGCGCCACCGGCGCGGCGCGGTTGAGAATATCGATCGGGCTGCCAAACAGGCGGCCATCCTGGAGCACCACCTGATAAAAATGGGGCGCCACCAGGCTGTCTACCAGCAGAACCAGCAGCAGGGCAATAATCTGCGGGGTGCCCTTCGGCCAGGTGAAGCGTCGCTTCTCCGGGCCGGTTTGCGAAAGAGATCGAGGCATCATGGGTTACTCCTTATGCCGCAATAGCGTTCATGATCGCCGGAACAGAGAGCTCGGCGAGCGGGATCTCCGCCACCTGTCGGCGATCGCGCAGGATAATGACCCGATCGGCGTAACCCACCAGCTCCTCCAGTTCAGAAGAGATAACCAGCAGCGCCAGGCCATCGGCGCAGAGGGTTTCAATCAGGCGAATAATTTCCGCATGGGCGCCGACGTCGATGCCGCGGGTCGGCTCATCGAGGATTAGGAACTGCGGTTTGGTCAGCAGCCAGCGGGAGAGCAGCACCTTCTGCTGGTTGCCGCCGGAGAGAAACTCGATCGGCTGCTCGGCGCTCGGGGTACGGATCCCCAGCTGGCGAATAAAGCGCTCGGCGATCTCATTCTGCTCCCGGCGGGGGATCGGCCGCAGCCAGCCGCGCTGCGCCTGCAGGGCGAGAACGATATTTTCCCGCACCGAGGCAGCGGCGATAATGCCGTCGGTTTTGCGATCCTCCGGACAGAAGCCGATCCCGAGGCAGGACGCCTGATGCGGGGAGCGCAAGGTCTGAGGTTTGCCTTTGATCCACGCCTTCCCGCTGTCCGCCGTTTTAATGCCGAAGATCACCTCGGCGGTTTCCGTGCGTCCGGAACCCAGCAGGCCGGCGAGGCCTACAATTTCGCCCGGGCGGACCTGCAGGTCGAATGGGGCGATGGTTCCTTTTTTACCGTAGCCTTCAAACGCCGCTACCGGTTTATCGCTCAGCAGGGTACGGCCCGCCCGCTGCAGGGCATTGTGGTCCAGTTCGCGACCCAGCATCATTTTCACCAGCTCAATCTGCGGCAGCTCGCGGGTCTCACGGCAGCCCACAAATGTGCCGTTACGCAGCACGGTGATGCGGTCGCTGACCGCATAGACCTGGTCGAGAAAATGGGTGACGAAGATCAGGCTGACGCCGTTATCCCTGAGCTGGCGCATCAGGGTGAACAGCATCTCCACCTCCTGGGTATCGAGGCTGGCGGTGGGCTCGTCGAGGATCAGCACCTTGGCCGACAGGTCGATGGCCCGACAGATAGCGACGATCTGCTGCATCGCCACCGAAAAGCGGTTCAGCGGCTCGCGCACGTCGAGGGAAAAGCCGTAGGAGGCCATCAGCGCCGTCGCCCTGGCCTCCATCTCTTTACGTCGCAGCAGACCAAACCGCCGCGGCTCACGGCCGATGAACAGGTTATCCGCCACCGACATATTGGGCAGCAGGTTCACTTCCTGGTAGACGGTGCCGATCCCCAGCTGCTGGGCATGGGCGGTATTTTTGGGCGAAATAGCCTGGCCTTCCAGCCAGATAGTGCCGCGATCGGCATGGTAAACGCCGGTCAGCGCTTTGATCAGCGTCGATTTTCCGGCGCCGTTTTCGCCCAACAGGGCCATGATTTCGCCGCGCCGCAGGCTAAAGTTGACGTTATCCAGCGCCTTAACGCCGGGGAAGAATTTACTAAGTCCTTCGGTGCGAAGGATCTCCTGGTGTGCCTCGGCGCTCATAATCGATGTCACCTTCAAATGATGTCAGGTTACCCCGGGTCGCGCTGGGCTTCCCGGGGTTTCTGGAACGCTGCTTTTTACCCTCTCCCATCGGGGAGAGGGATGGAATGAGGGGCTCCCCACTCAGTAGCCCATATTTTTCTTCTTCTCTAACTCTTCTTTCGCCGTATCCGGCAGATACAGCGTCGATTTGGTGATGGTCAGCTTCTCCGGCAGGGTGCCGTCTTTTTTATATTTCTCCAGCGCATCGAACGCCGGGCCGGCCATATTTGGCGTCAGCTCGACGCTGGCGTTGGCTTCTCCGGCGATCATCGCTTTATAGATATCCGGCACGCCGTCGATGGAGCCGGTCAGAATATCTTTGCCCGGCTTCAGGCCAGCTTCTTTAATGGCCTGGATGGCGCCGATGGCCATATCGTCGTTATGAGCGAACACCATGCAGATGTTTTTGCCGTTATTCTCAGCTTTGATAAAGCTCTCCATGACCTCTTTCCCTTTACTGCGGGTGAAGTCGCCGGACTGGGAGCGGATAATTTTGATATTCGACGCTTTGGCAATCGCGTCGGCGAACCCTTTCTTACGATCGATGGCCACGCTGGCCCCAACGGTGCCCTGCAGTTCAACGACGTTGCACGGCTTACCGTCGACGGTTTTCACCAGCCAGTCGCCAATCAGCTGGCCTTCCAGCACGTTGTTGGCGGTCACGGTGGTCATGTAGAGATCTTTATCTTTAACATCAATGGAACGGTCGAGGAGGAAAACCGGGATCTTGGCCTCTTTCGCCTCTTTCAGCACCGGTTCCCAGCCGGTAGCCACCACCGGCGCAATGAAGATCGCGTCGACCCCTTGAGCAATAAAGGAACGTACTGCTTTGATCTGGTTTTCCTGTTTTTGCTGACCATCAGCGATCTTCAGGGTGATACCGCGCTTGGCGGCCTCCTCTTTCGCGACGCTGGTTTCCGCCGCACGCCAGCCGGATTCAGAACCGACCTGCGAAAAACCTACGGTTAGCGGGGCAGCTATCGCCATAGACGACATAGCTGCGGAAACTGCTGTGACAAGAAGTAAGCGCTTCCACATAAGGGTATCCTCGTAGGGTTATTGTTGGTTAAAGTCTCACCTGCGGACAAACTATAGACAATCGGTGATGTAACTGAATGCGTTACATCACACTTCAAAAAAGTAAATGAGATGTTAATGATGGCCCTACTGCCCAGCGGAGAGCCGATAAGGCTTCGCAGGGAGCGCGGCTGTTGCGGTTTATGACGTTTTTTTAAGCAGTATGATAAATCAATCACATGCAATGAAAACGGTTACATAAATTTATTCATGATGTGGCTATGTTTATGGATTTTCATGTCATTATTACGCGAAAAATTCGGAGCACTCTGCGGCGATATCGGGAAAAAGAAGCGAAGACTTTCGATGTGAGTTGGCTATAATACCGAGCACTTGTTTGCCATACATTTTAAAGGAAACAGACATGAGCTTACTCAACGTACCTGCGGGCAAAGATCTGCCGGAAGACATCTACGTCGTGATCGAAATCCCGGCGAACGCAGATCCTATCAAATACGAAGTCGACAAAGAGAGCGGTGCACTGTTCGTTGACCGTTTCATGTCCACGGCAATGTTCTATCCGTGCAACTACGGCTACATCAACCACACCCTGTCCCTGGACGGCGACCCGGTTGACGTGCTGGTCCCGACTCCGTACCCGCTGCAGCCGGGCTCCGTGATCCGCTGCCGTCCGGTTGGCGTTCTGAAGATGACCGACGAATCTGGTGAAGATGCGAAACTGGTTGCCGTACCGCACACCAAGCTGAGCAAAGAATACGATCACATCAACGATGTGAACGACCTGCCGGAACTGCTGAAAGCCCAGATCACTCATTTCTTTGAGCACTACAAAGATCTGGAAAAAGGCAAGTGGGTTAAAGTCGACGGTTGGGACAACGCGGAAGCGGCGAAAGCCGAAATCGTTGCCTCTTTCGAGCGCGCTAAGCAGAAGTAATTCTGTCTCAGGCAGGGTCATCCCCTGCCTGATTGCGGCACGGATAGCCGCGATAACACCATGGAGGGTGTCCCGTGAAAAGCGTTCGCTATTTCACCCTTAACTTTTCTGGCTTCACGACCGCCGCCTGTGAAAAACAGGGGTATCTGCGTCTTATCGCCGGCGACCATATCTTTTATACCGATAAACGCTATTTTAACGACCCCTCGCTTTTTGACCACCTGACGATCAATCAGCCTTTGCATCCTGGCGCCCGTAGCTATTGCTCGCGCTGACGATGCTGGCTTCCGTGAAGTGGATGGTGAAGGATTATCTTCCGCTCTGGTAAGAAGGTGGGCGCAGGAAAAAACAACGCCACCCGAAGGTGGCGCTGTCGTGGTTAATACTGGTCGCGATCCAACCAGTTGCCGTTCGCTATCAACGTACAACCCTCAACGGAACGTTGATAGACATACATCCATGCGCTGCCGTAAGGCGTCTGAATCAGGTGGCGCGCATACTCGCCCCCCTTGGTGCGCAGCGCATCCAGTTCGGCCAGCGTCGATGCATCAATACGATAAACTTCACCATGTACTGTGCCTTCGCCGGGCACCGCGCCTGGATAGTGGCCCAGGCTGTACAGCTGATAATCGTCGACACTATGAGCGCCCAGCCACTGGGCGTTGGTCATCCAGTGGCTGTTGCCTTGTTTGCGTCGTAAACTGCCGTAAACAAATATTCGCATTGCTAAAACTCAAACTGATAGAGCAAATCGAGCGCCTGATCGATGCCAGACACCGCTTCCACATATAGCTTAGGCATCAGGCGATAACGTAAAGTCAGCGTCGCCAGGGAATCGAAGATACCGACCCCGTATTTTACCTGTAGACCCGGCAGTACATAGCCGCTGACCACCACCTGGGAAGAATCGCCTACCCCTTCGGTGTCCAACGCCAAGTTGCTTACGCCAAACGTCTCGCCGATTTTACCCACAACCTGACCACTTTGTGCAACCCCCATACCAATAAGCATTGAGGTCATCGCGGCGCTATCGCTCTGACCACTACTCAAACCCTGGCCGCGCAGCAGATAAGACAGCGCTTCCTGCTGGGACATAACCGGATCAGAGAAGATCTCCGCTTTCGGCTGATCGGCGGAGCCGGTGACGCGAACGCCGGCGATCACATCGTCTTCGGTGGCATCCGGGTTACGAATCGCTTCGATATTCAGCAACGGCTGATCCGGCGGACCGGAGAACAGCAGCTCCCCTTTGCGGACAATCAAGTCCTGACCATAGGCGTGGAAACGGCCGTCCGGAATATTAATCTGCCCGTTGAGGCCCAGCCCCTGCTTGTCCTGCGCCACTTTCAAATCACCGGTCAGACGCGCTTTCAGGCCGAAGGCTTCCAGACGAACGTTGTTGCCGACGTGAATGGTCAGGTTGCTGTTGATCGGGATGCTGGCGCTCTGCTGCTTAATCGGCTTGAGGTTTTTATCCAGCATCACTTCATCAGAGGAGACGCCGACCGCGCTCTCCGGCACCTCGTTGACCACGATCCGCGCCCAGGGCACATCCACTTTGCCGTCGAGATTGAACAGGCTTGGCGTGGCGGTAAACACCACATCCGGCGATACATCGAGACGCACCATCGGCGGCACCGTGATCCGCACCCGGCTGCCTTTCGCCGCAATTTGCGCCCGCCAGTTATCGATCTGCGTCCAGTCGGCGTTACCGCTGAGGGCGATTTGCCCCTGGCGGGTGTTCACCGTCCCTTGCAGGGTCGAGCGCGTGCCGTTGAAGTTCATCGCCAGCTGGCTCGGCTGCATATCAAACGGCATAAAGTTGCCGTCGATATCCACCCCGCTCAGCTGCATCTGGCCGAACAGCTGCGGACTTTTCACATTGCCGCCCAGACGCAGACGGGCGTTGAGCCTTCCCTCTGCCTTTTCACCACGAGCGAAAATCGGGTTGATCATCGCCAGCGAGAAGTTGCTGATATTGACGTTGCCGCCGAGGTTACGCCGCCCCTGCGGGTCGGTGACCTGCACCTGCCCATCCAGCTGACCGTTGTTGGTCAGGCGGATAAGCCAGCCCAGCTCGGCGCGATTGTTGTGCAGGTCGGCGCTGAGGTTCAGCGTATCGAACGCCACCGGCAACGGCGCGTCGTTGACGACCTGGGTCACCTTGACGTTGCGCCCGCTGAGGGTCACTTTGCCCTGCGGCAGTCCCTCTTTGGTGGTGTCCCAGCTCACATCGGCATTACCAGTAAACACGCCGCTGGCCTGGGTCGCCTCCGGCATAAACGGCTTGAGCATCGCCAGATCGAAGCGGTTGAGATTCACCCGCGCCCGTCCGCTGGCGCCCGCGTCAATGGTTTCAGGCACGCAGAGCTCGGCGTTCGGGTTGGTCCAGCAGTGTGGCCCGATGCTGATTTTCTGCTCCAGATTGCGATAGTCCAGCGCAATGCTGCGCGTCAGCGCTACCGGCCCCACCGGCGTCTGGAAGCGGGTATCGCTCAGTGAGCCCTTCCAGCGTTCGGCCTGACGATCGAAGCTACCTGCCAGCGCCAGCTGGCCGGAAACCGGATCGCCCTGCACGCGTAGCCGCAGCTCATGCTGTTTCTCTGTACCTTTGGCATTGAGCTGCACCAGGCTGATATTGACCCCCGGCTGGCTGATGCGATCCACCCGCACGTCCAGGTTACCGCCAATCTGATCGGTGGATTTCACATCCCCTTTGACGTTGACCTGGGCGATGGTCAGCTCCTGCCAGCGCAGCGCCCGGGCGGTGATGTCGGCCAGCAGCTGCGGCGCATCGACAGTGCCGCGCACTTTTACCAAGCCCTTCGCCGTCCCGCCGAGCCCCGGCAGCGCATTATCCAGGTGCGGCGCATCGATGGTGGCGTCGAGATTAAGATCCTTCACCCCCAGCTCGCCTTTGATATCAGCGCTGTTCGGGCCTAACGCCAGATGCAGTCCCGGGATTTTCCACTGCAGATAGCTGTTACCCTGCAGCGAGCCCGCCACATCCACTTTGTTCTGCTTCACGTTGCCGGTAATTTTCAGCTCCGGCACCGACATCTGCCAGCTGCCGCCGTACAGGCTGCCCTGGGTCTTGATCCGGCCGTTAAGCTTCGACGGCCAGTCCGGCACCTCTTTGGCGGTGTTGATGCCGTCGAGGGTCAGCTCGCCGCGCCAGCTGATCGCCTGCTGCCAGTCGAGCAGCGCCTTCAGCTCGGTTTTCCCTTCCAGGGCGTTGACCGTCAGCTTGTCGAGATTGATCTGCCGTTCATTGCCTTTGGCGTTGAGGGCGATTTTCGCCGGCGGCAGCGATTGACCTTTCACCGCGGTGGAGAAGGCCAGCGCATAGTCGGTCATTTTGCCGCTGAACTTCAGCTGGACATCGTCGGCCTGGAACTGCTTCTCGCCGCTGAACGGCCAGGCGAGCTGCTTACTCTTCAGCTCCATATTGAGCGGCAGCCCGGCCTCCGCCAGCTGCGCATCCGCGCGCAGCGTGGCCGCGACCGGCCCGCTTAAGTCCACTCCGACTTTGAGCGTTTTACGCACTTCGCCGCCCACCTTCAGCTGCACCTTCTCCCCTTTCATCGGGTCGACGTTCAGGGTTCCGGCGAGGGTAATGTCCACCGGCCAGTTATCCTGCAGCTGCGCGCTGCCCGAGGCGCTGACCTTGCCCTGATCGGAGTCGATATCAAGGGCGTCGAGCTTCATCTGGCCGTCAATACTGCTGACTTTCAGCAGCAGGTTATACACGGTGATATCGGTATCGCCGGTCAGGCGCAGCTGCTCGCCGCGGAACGCCTGAATATTGAGGTTCAGCGGCAGATGGACATCGGTCATCGCCGGCAGCACCGGCTGCGAGAAGAGGTCGGTCATCGTCTCGCCGAGCGGTTTTTCCTGCGGCTGCGGGTTGTCAATTTTCGGCTCAACCACCTGCTCCTGCGCCACTTTCGCCACCTTAGGCAGGGCGATCAGCAGCCCCTGCAGCGAGGTCGGCGTCAGGGTCAGATTTTTCTCCTGCCAGTTCAGGCCGGTGGAAAAATCGCGTACGGAGACCGCGGTATCATCGATTTTAACGTTGACGTTATGCAGCGCGACGCGGCTGAGAGTGATCGGATAAGGAGTGGAGAGATTCAGCGGCCCGCTGTCCTCTTCCTCGACCGGCGCTGAGGGCGGCATCTTCTTGGTATCGACGGCGACGTAAATATCGCGCAGCGCGATGTCGTTTACGCACAGGCTGCTGTCCCACAGGCAGCGCAACCTGACGCTGAGGTGAAACTGACCGGCGGTCACCGCCACCCCGGGCTGTTCGTAGCGAACATTATCGAGGGTTAAATCACGCCAGCCACCGGTCACTTTGCCGATTTCCAGCCCCGGTACCCAGCGATCCGCCGCTTTGAACACCAGATGCAAGCCGGTGGTGGTCCCCACCAGGAACCCGACGGTGCCCAGCAGGAGCACCAACACGATTAAGACGCCGAGGCTTATCTTCTTCCATAAACTCATAATTCAGGCCCCAGACCGATGTAAAACTGTAAACCATGCTCTTCTTTGTCGCCGATCGGCCGGGCGATATCCAGCTTGATCGGTCCCACCGGCGACTGCCAGCGCACGCCCACCCCGGCGCCGGTTTTGAAATCGCTCTCGCGAATATCGCTGACCGCTTCGCCGCTATCGATAAAGACGGCGCCCCACCATTTACCACTGACGTTGTACTGATACTCCAGCGAGCCGGTGGCCAGCTTCGAGGCCCCGATCAGCTTGCCGTCATCGTCCTTCGGCGAGATAGATTTGTATTTATAGCCGCGAATACTGCGGTCGCCCCCGGCGAAAAAGCGCAGATCCGGCGGCACCTTGTCAAAGTTGTCCGCTTCGATCCAGCCAAGGTTGCCGCGCACCACAAAGCGGTGGCGGTCATAGAGGGTACGGATCCAGACGTCCTGGGCCTGCATCACGATGAAGTTGATGTCCGAGCCCCACATGGTGTTGGAGTAGTCCACCGAGTAGCGCTGGGAATCGCCCCAGGTAGGCATCAGGCCGCCGCGGGAGCGAGTGCGGTTCACCGAGACCCCAGGATAAATCAGCATGGTGGTGTTGGTGACGTTCGCCTGGGTAAAGTGATCCAGGCTCCAGCGCAGGTTAATCGCTCGCTGCCAGCCGCTCGACATCTCCCAGAAACGCGAGACCCCCAGGGTGGTAGAGTCGGCCTGGGTATCATTGAGGTCGGTACGCTTAAAACCGCCCTGCATCAGATAATACTGTTCAAGGGGGCTCTTCAGCAGTGGGACTTTATAGGTAAAGTCGAACTGCTGCTCCGGGGCGGAGAGGCTGACGCTGGAGGTCAGGCTGTGGCCATACGAGTTGACCCATGGTTTTTTCCACGTGGCTTTCACCCGCGGACCGACGTCTGTGGAATAGCCGACCCCGGTTTCCACGGTGTTCTCTTTGCGAGGCGAGACAACGCCCTGCAGAGGCAGCACCTTGGTTTTCCGCGACTTAGCAAAATCAGGCGCCACCACCACCGAACTGAACCAGCCGGTCGCCGCCAGGCGGCGGTTTAGCTCGGCCAGGTCCTGCGAGGTGTAGTAGTCGCCCTCTTTAAACGGCACGAGGTTTTGCAGGTATTCATCGCGGATTTGCGAGCCAGAGAAAGTGACGTGGCCAAAGCGATAGCGTTCGCCGCTGTCGTAATCGATATCCCAGAACGCCTGATGACGGTCGAGGGAGACCCCGAGCTGGCTCTTAAGAAACTCGCTGTCAAAGTAGCCTTTGCGCAGGGCGACGCGGGTCAGCGAGCTCTTGAAGCCGTCGTAATCGCCGTGGTTGAGCACCGTCCCGATGGCCGGGCGCGTTTTCAGCAGCGCCAGGTAGTCGCTATCGGTGCGGGCGCCGCCGCGCAGAATCACCTCGGTTCCGCCAATGCGCACCGGTTCTCCCGGGGTCACTTTGGCGATCAGCACCTGACGTCCCCTTTTCGGCGGCGGACGCAAATCAAATTCAATCGTCGGCTCGTAATAACCCAGCGCTTTCAGACCTTCGCGAATGGCGTCATCGACGCGCGCGCGAAAGCGACGATCCGGCGTGACTTCATCGCTCTGGATGGTGGAAAGCTGGGCGCGAACGTTTTTCTCCAGCTCCCCGGATAATCCCTCAACCTGCAAACGCACATTCGCTGCGCTGGCGACCCCGCTGACCAGCAAAAGGCTGGTGACACATAACTGGCGGATTTTTAGCACATTTTCTCCTGAATATCCCTGTTTCCTCTACAGGAAACACTGGCGCCGCTCCACGGCTTAACAAAACCCTAACAACATAGGGTTGAAAAAGTGGCAATAACCCAAATAATTCTTATGTATTAATCTAGACGTATTACGCGTATTTATTGTGTTAAAAGACACGCTTCGTTACAACCTTAACGACGATTTCTGTATTGAGAGGCCAACCGTGAGTCTATTTGATAAAACGCATCTTGTCGCCCAGGCGGATGCGCTGCCTGGACGCAATACCCCCATGCCAGTGGCGACGCTCCACGCAGTTAACGGCCACTCGATGACCAACGTCCCGGCGGGGATGGAAGTGGCGCTGTTCGCCATGGGCTGCTTCTGGGGAGTTGAGCGCCTGTTCTGGCAATTGCCGGGGGTTTACAGCACCGCCGCAGGTTACACTGGCGGCTATACGCCCAATCCGACCTATCGCGAAGTATGCAGCGGCCAGACCGGTCACGCGGAAGCGGTACGCGTGGTTTATGATCCGCAGGTGATTAGCTATGAGCAGTTATTGCAGGTGTTCTGGGAAAATCACGACCCGGCGCAGGGTATGCGGCAGGGTAACGACCACGGCACCCAGTACCGCTCGGCGATTTACCCGCTGACCCCGGAACAGACGGAGGCGGCAAAGGGCAGCCTCGCGCGCTTCCAGGCGGCGATGAACGACGCGCACGATACCCGTCACATCACCACCGAGATCGCCACCGCCAAACCGTTCTACTATGCCGAGGACGATCACCAGCAGTATCTGTATAAAAACCCGCACGGCTATTGCGGCATCGGCGGCATTGGCGTCTGCCTGCCGCCTCAGGCGTAATTCTGATTTCCGCCTCAACAGCGAGGCGGTCAATGAACGCTCTGGCGGCTTTACATTCCCTTACGCTATACTAGCCAGTGTGACAGCCGGTCCAGCGCCTTCGGACCGGTTTTTTATGTATTCCACATTTGAGTTATCAACTTCCCTTCCGAGGATCTGGCCTCAACGGTCAGAAAAGATATGTTAAACAGTATTTTAGTAATACTCTGTCTGATAGCCGTCAGTGCGTTTTTTTCGATATCGGAAATTTCACTGGCAGCCTCACGTAAAATCAAACTGAAACTGCTGGCCGATGAAGGCAACGTCAACGCACAGCGGGTGCTGAAGATGCAGGAGAACCCGGGCACCTTCTTTACCGTCGTGCAGATTGGCCTCAACGCCGTCGCCATTCTTGGCGGTATTGTGGGCGACGCGGCTTTCTCACCGGCGTTTCATAGCCTGCTCAGCGGGTATTTGTCGCCGGAGCTCTCCGAGCAGCTGAGCTTCATCATCTCTTTTACCCTGGTCACCAGCTTGTTCATCCTGTTTGCTGACCTGACTCCGAAACGCATCGGTATGATTGCGCCCGAAACAGTGGCCCTGCGCATCATCAACCCGATGCGCTTCTGCCTGTTAGTCTTCCGCCCGCTGGTGTGGTTGTTTAACGGCATGGCCAACATGATCTTCCGCATCTTCAAACTGCCGATGGTGCGGAAAGACGATATCACTTCCGATGATATCTATGCCGTGGTCGAGGCCGGCGCGCTGGCCGGGGTGCTGCGCAAGCAGGAGCATGAGCTAATTGAGAACGTGTTCGAGCTGGAGTCCCGCACCGTTCCTTCCTCCATGACCCCGCGTGAAAGCGTCATTTGGTTTGATTTGCACGAAGACGAGCAGAGCCTGAAGAATAAAGTGGCCGAACATCCGCACTCGAAGTTCCTCGTCTGTAATGAAGATATCGACCACATTATCGGTTACGTCGATTCAAAAGATCTGCTGAACCGCGTGCTGGCGAACCAGAGCCTGGTGCTGACCGGCGGCGTACAGATCCGCAACACGTTGATCGTGCCGGACACCCTGACCCTGTCGGAAGCGCTGGAAAGCTTCAAAACCGCCGGGGAAGACTTCGCGGTGATCATGAATGAATACGCGCTGGTGGTCGGGATCATCACTCTCAACGACGTAATGACCACCCTGATGGGCGACCTCGTCGGCCAGGGGCTGGAAGAGCAGATTGTCGCCCGCGATGAAAACTCGTGGCTGATCGATGGCGGTACGCCGATTGATGACGTGATGCGCGTGCTGGATATCGACGAGTTCCCGCAGTCCGGGAATTACGAGACCATCGGCGGCTTTATGATGTTTATGCTGCGTAAAATCCCCAAACGCACCGACGCGGTGAAGTTCTCCGGCTATAAGTTTGAGGTCGTGGATATCGATAACTACCGTATCGACCAGCTGCTGGTGACCCGCATCGATAACAAGCCAACGGTGCTGGTGCCGAAGCAGGCGGAAACGGCGGAAAGCCAGAACGCCTGAGCGTAATCTTTTCTCTCTCCTAAGGGCGGATGACCATCCGTCCTTTTTTATGGCCCAAATGGTTATCCCACACTCCCACTTAACAAAATTGCTTTATCGGTGGGCTACAGCGATCCGGTCTATTTCACCCGCTTGTTTCGTAAACATAACGGCATCCCACCGGGCGAATATCGCAAACGCTATGCGGAAATGAAGGGCTAAAAACATCAACGGCTCCCATCGGGAGCCGTCTTTTACCTACTACGTACTGCTACGTGCCAGGTTATGCCATCTCAGTTTGCAGACGCAACACCTGACGATTGACTTCGGACATCACTGACAGATGCAGCTTGTCCTTGACCTTCGGGATAAGGATTTTGCCCTTATCAAATTCAAATGCGCCAACGTCCTTGATGTACAACCGTCCACGAAACAGGATCTTCACGTACTTCGCCACTTGCAGCGGATTGTAGCGTTGGAAAATTTTCATTCTTCTCTCCTGCCAGGGTTACGCTCTTGTGGTGCCACAGTTAGCCCACGTCTTGGGAGCGCAAATTTTAATGCCCTAAAACTATAGTCCAGAATCTCAGAGGGACCCAGTATGTATAAGTTTATTTACCCTTTGATGACAATAATTCAGAATTTTCGTTTCAGACATACGATGAAGTAAGTATAAGTCGCCGTTTTACGACTAATTTGTGCGTCAACACGCAAACTGGCATCCTCATTGCGGGTAATCACCGTCAATCGCACTTATGATTAAACGAGACCAAGTGGTCGGATCACCTGCATAAAAATGATTAAGGATTGCGCATGACCCTACGTAGCATACTGGCCGCCTCGTTACTGCTTCTCCCGCTGCTGGCCACAGCGCATAACTTCGTCGACGGCCAGCGCGTGGCGCCCGTTGGCGTCGCGGATCGGGGAGAGCTTATTCTGGATAAGGATAAGTTTAGCTATAAAAACTGGAATAGCGCCCAGCTGGCGGGAAAAGTGCGCGTGGTCCAGCACATCGCCGGACGCTCGTCAGCAAAAGAGAAGAATGCCAACCTGATCGAGGCGATTAAAGCGGCGGGCTTCCCGCACGATCGCTATCAGACCACCACCATTGTAAACACTGACGACGCCATCCCGGGCACCGGGATGTTTGTACGTAACAGCATTGAAAGTAATAAAAAGCTCTTCCCATGGTCGCAATTTATCGTCGACAGCAACGGCCTGGTGCGGAAGGCCTGGCAGCTGGACGAGAAGAGCTCGGCGATCGTGGTGCTGGATAAGAACGGGCGTGTGCAGTGGGCTAAAGACGGCGCCCTCACCCAACAAGAGGTGCAGCAGGTGATCGACCTGCTGCATAAATTGCTTAATAAATAGAGACCCGGAAGCCGGGGTTAAGGAAGGATTCACGCGGCGTGTAGTCGAGGGTTTTCCCCTGCCAGTCGTGAACATGCGCCCCGGCGGCCACCGCGACCGCATGGCCGGCGGCGGTGTCCCAGGTGCTGGTCGGCCCGAAGCGCGGATAGAGCTGGGCCTGACCTTCCGCCACCAGGCAGAATTTCAGCGACGAACCGATTGAGGTGGTCTGGTGTTCGCCCAGTTGCTCAAGATACTCCTGCAGCTCCGGATCGTTGCTGTGGGAGCGGCTAATCACCACCAGCGGCGGACGGGCATCGCGGACCTGGATCTGCTTGCGTACGCCACACTCTTCTTTCCAGGCTTTACCATTTTGCGCGCTGTACATCACCTTCATCACCGGCGCATAGACAACGCCCAGCGTCGGCTTGCCGTTTTCAATCAGCGCGATATTGACGGTGAATTCGCCGTTACGCTTAATAAACTCTTTGGTGCCGTCCAGCGGGTCGACCAGCCAGTAGCGCTGCCAGTGCTGGCGCACTTCCCAGGACGGCGGGTCCTCCTCGGAGAGGATCGGGGTATCCGGATCCAGCGCCTGCAGGCCGCTGACAATGACTTTATGCGCTGCGATATCCGCCGCCGTGACCGGAGAATCATCTTTCTTGCTGGCGACGTTGATCGGCTGGTTTCCATCGTAGACTTCCATGATGGCATCGCCCGCATTCCGTGCAAGCTGACATACTTGTTCTAACATTCTCCACCTCGTCTGGTTACAGTGGCGTTAACTCGTTGTTTTATTTATATCGCATCACCGCGAGTTCCGCTATCTGTGATAACGATGGCGGTTTCTCTGCCCGCTTTTCTGGCAAGATTCACATTTCTGTAAGCAACAGAATATAAATACATTTTCTTCTGTGCTATCGCTCATAAAAAAGGACGCCTCTGATGATTAAGTTTAGCGCAACGCTCCTGGCCACGCTGATCGCCGCCAGCGTCAACGCCGCGACGGTCGACCTGCGGATCATGGAAACCACCGATCTGCACAGCAATATGATGGACTTCGACTATTACAAAGATGCCGCCACGGAGAAATTCGGCCTGGTGCGTACCGCCACCCTGATCGAACAGGCGCGGGCAGAAGTTAAAAACAGCGTGCTGGTGGACAACGGGGATGTGATCCAGGGGAGCCCGTTAGGCGACTATATGGCGGCAAAAGGGCTCAAAGAGGGCGATGTACATCCGGTATATAAGGCGATGAACACCCTGAATTACGCCGTCGGCAACCTGGGCAACCATGAGTTCAATTACGGTCTCGACTTCCTGCACAAGGCGCTGGCCGGGGCGAAGTTCCCCTACGTGAACGCCAATATCATCGATGCCAAAACCGGCAAACCGATGTTTACGCCGTACCTGATCCAGGATACCCGGGTCGTGGACAGCGACGGTCAAATCCACACCCTGCGCATCGGCTATATCGGCTTTGTGCCGCCGCAGATCATGACCTGGGATAAAGCCAATCTTAACGGCAAGGTGACGGTCAATGACATTACCGAAACCGCGCGCAAATATATCCCGGAGATGCGGGCGAAAGGGGCTGATGTGGTGGTAGTGGTCGCTCACTCCGGCCTCTCCGCCGACCCGTATCAGGCGATGGCCGAGAATTCGGTTTACTACTTAAGCCAGGTGCCCGGCGTGGACGCCATTATGTTCGGCCATGCCCACGCGGTGTTCCCGGGTAAAGACTTCGCCAACATCAAAGGCGCGGATATCGCCAAAGGGACGCTAAACGGCGTACCGGCGGTGATGCCGGGAATGTGGGGCGATCATCTCGGGGTGGTCGATCTGGTGCTAAATAACGACAGCGGTAAATGGCAGGTAACTCAGAGTAAAGCGGAAGCGCGGCCAATCTATGACGCGGTGGCGAAGAAATCACTGGCGGCCGAAGATGGCAAGCTGGTGGCGGTGCTGAAAGCCGATCATGACGCCACTCGCGAATTCGTCAGCAAGCCGATCGGCAAGTCCGCCGACAACATGTACAGCTATCTGGCGCTGGTGCAGGACGACCCGACGGTGCAGGTGGTCAACATGGCGCAGAAAGCCTACGTAGAACACTATATTCAGGGCGACCCGGATCTGGCGAAGCTGCCGGTGCTCTCCGCCGCCGCGCCGTTTAAAGTCGGCGGGCGTAAAAACGATCCGGCGAGCTTTGTCGAAGTGGAGAAAGGCCAGCTCACCTTCCGCAATGCCGCCGACCTCTATCTCTACCCCAACACCCTGGTGGTGATGAAGGTCAGCGGGAAAGAGGTTAAGGAGTGGCTGGAATGCTCTGCCGGACAGTTTAACCAGATCGATCCCGCCAGCAGCAAGCCGCAGTCGCTGATCAACTGGGACGGCTTCCGCACCTACAACTTCGACGTCATTGACGGGGTGAACTACCAGATCGACGTCACTCAGCCGGCCCGCTACGACGGCGAATGTCAGATGATCCATCCGCAGGCAGAGCGTATTAAGCACCTGACCTTCAATGGAAAACCGGTTGATCCGCAGGCTACTTTCCTGGTCGCGACCAATAACTATCGCGCTTACGGCGGCAAATTCGCCGGCACCGGTGAGAGCCATATCGCCTTCGCCTCACCGGATGAAAACCGTTCGGTGCTGGCGGCGTGGATTGGCGCGCAATCGAAGAAGGAAGGCGCGATCCATCCGGCGGCGGATAACAACTGGCGTCTGGCGCCGATCCACAGCAACACGCCGTTGGATATTCGTTTTGAGACCTCGCCTGGCGACAAAGCCGCGGCGTTTATCAAAGAGAAAGCGCAGTATCCAATGCGCCAGGTGGCCACCGATGATATCGGCTTCGCCATTTATCAGCTGGATTTGAGCAAGTAATGCCTGTTCCCCGGTGGCGCTGCGCTTACCGGGGCTACAGGGAGTGATACATTTTCACTCCCCTTGGTTAGCCAGCACCGAGGGCAGATTAACCTCGATCCAGTCCGCCAGGGCGGCCACCTTCTCGCTCACCTGCAGGCCGAGCGGCGTCAGGCTATATTCAACGTGCGGGGGCACCACCGGATAAGAGACGCGGTCGATAAAACCATCCTGCTCCAGCGCCTGCAGCGACTGCGCCAGCATCTTTTCGCTGACCCCGCCCATCTTACGGCGCAGATCGCTGAAACGGTGGGTTCCCTCGCGCAGCGCCACCAGAATCAACACGCCCCAGCGGCTGGTGACATGTTTAAGCACATCGCGCGACGGGCACTGTTCCGCAAACAAATTGCCGGTGCGCAGTTTCTCGCTCAGCGTCGGTTCGGCCATTTCACACTTACCTTTTTGTACGTACTTACTAAAAGTTAGTTAAGGTGGTAGCTTACCACAACTGCCAATAAACACGAAGGAGAAGACCCATGATCGCTCTTACCGGTGCCACCGGCCAGCTTGGTCACTACGTTCTGCAAGACCTGCTTAACACCGTCCCTGCCAGCCAGATTGTGGCGATTGTCCGCAACCCGGCCAAAGCCCAGGCGCTCAGCCAGCAGGGCGTGGTTGTCCGCCAGGCCGACTACAGCGACGAAGCGGCGCTGACCGCCGCGCTGCAGGGCGTGGATAAACTGCTGTTAATCTCCTCCAGCGAAGTCGGCCAGCGTGCTGTACAGCACCGCAACGTCATTAACGCCGCCAAAGCCGCCGGGGTGAAATTCATCGCCTATACCAGCCTGCTGCATGCCGACACTTCGCCGCTGGGTCTGGCCGCAGAGCATATCGAAACCGAGCAGATGCTGGCCGACTCTGGTATCGCTTACGCCCTGCTGCGTAACGGCTGGTATACCGAAAACTATCTGGCCAGCGCGCCGCCGGCGCTGGAGCATGGCGTGTTTATCGGCGCCGCCGGCGAGGGTAAAATCGCCTCCGCCACCCGCGCGGATTATGCCGCCGCTGCCGCCCGCGTTATCGCCAGTGAGGGTCATGAAGGCAAAATTTACGAACTGGCGGGTGATAACGCCTGGACGCTGAGCGACCTGGCTGCCGAGCTGAGCAAGCAAAGCGGGAAAAACGTGGTCTACCAGAACCTCAGCGAAGCCGATTTCGCCGCCGCGCTGAAAAGCGTCGGCCTGCCGGCCGGGCTTGCCGATATGCTGGCGGATTCCGACGTCGGCGCGTCGAAAGGCGGACTGTTTGACGACAGCCGCACCCTGAGTACGCTGATCGGCCGTCCAACCACCTCCCTTGCCGAGAGTGTAAAAGGCATTCTGTAACCGCCCCTCTCAGCTTTTGCGGTTGCGTCCCGGCGGTTCCTCTCTCATATTGAAGGGATAACCGTCGGGAGGCAGGCATGCAGGGCGTACCACCGCAATTTAGTGATGAAAAAGATCGCGCGCGCTTTCGCCATCTCGAACAGTTGCCCGGGGTGGAGCTTTACCACGCCCATATTTCCCGCTACGCCTTTGAACCCCATACCCACGAAGCCTTCGGCATCGGCGTGATTGAGCAAGGCGCGGAGCGCTTTCGCTACCGCGGCAGCCAGCATATCGCCGCCGCGAACGCTATTGTCACCATGAATCCCGACGAGCTGCACACCGGCGAAGCGGAAACCGCCGACGGCTGGCGCTACCGGATGATTTATCTGGAGCCGGACCGTCTGGAAGCCATCACCGGGGTGCGCGACTGGTGGTTCAGCGAGGTGGTCCGCGAGGATCCCCTGCGTTCCCGACAGATTGGCCAGCTGATTTATGGTCTGTGGCATAGCGACGATCCGCTGGCCCAGCAGGGAATGCTGCTCGACCTCATCGACACCTTCCGCCCTCTGGCCCACCATGCCTCTGCGCAAGGTGAGGCCGGGCATCGCTTCGACCGCGTGCGCGACTACCTGCACGATAACTATATGCGCCCCATCACCCTCGACGAGCTGGCGCAGGTGGCGGCGCTGAGCCCGTACCACTTTCAGCGCCAGTTTAAAGCCCACTATCACGTAACGCCCCATCAGATGCTGATGGCCATCCGTCTGTGGCGCGCCAAAGCGTTCCTCACCCACGGCATGCCCGCCGCCGAAGTGGCGATAGCCGTCGGCCTCACCGACCAGTCCCACCTGACCCGCGCCTTCACCCAGCGTTACGGCATTACGCCGGTGCGCTATCAGAAGCAGGTCGCCAGGCGCTAATGCGCAATCTCATACAATATTCCTGCCCGGCCCCCTTCTACACTGCAGACAACGGTAATGACAACGGATGCAATGATGATTAGTGGTGTGTTATACGCCCTGCTGGCGGGGCTGATGTGGGGTTTAATTTTCGTCGGGCCTTTGCTGGTGCCAGAGTATCCGGCGATGCTGCAGTCGATGGGACGCTATCTGGCGCTGGGCCTGATCGCCCTGCCGCTGGCGTGGCTCGGGCGCGCGCGACTGCGCCAGTTGAGCCGGCACGACTGGTGGACCGCGCTGGGCCTGACAATGATGGGGAACCTTATCTATTACGTCTGCCTGGCCAGCGCCATTCAGCGCACCGGGGCGCCGGTTTCCACCATGATTATCGGCACGCTGCCGGTGGTACTGCCGGTGTTCGCCAATCTGCTCTACAGCCAGCGCGACGGGAAGCTGCCGTGGCGGCGCCTGTTTCCGGCGCTGATCTGCATCGCTGTGGGCCTGATCTGCGTTAACGTCGCGGAGCTGCGTCAGGGGCTGCCGAATTTTAGCCCGTGGCGCTACGGCTCCGGCATTGCGCTGGCGCTGGGATCGGTGGTCTGCTGGGCCTGGTATGCTCTGCGCAACGCCCGCTGGCTGCGGGAGAACCCGCATCAACCGCCAATGATGTGGGCTACCGCTCAGGCGCTGGTGACGCTTCCGGTTTCGCTGGCCGGCTATCTCTCCGCCTGCGCCTGGCTGCACGGTCAGCAGGCCGGGTTTCCCCTGCCCTTCGGCCCGCGTCCGGCGGTGTTTATTACGCTGATGCTGGCCATCGCGGTGCTCTGCTCATGGGTCGGCGCGCTATGCTGGAATATTGCCAGCCAGCGGCTGCCGACGGTGATCCTCGGCCCGCTTATCGTCTTCGAAACCCTGGCCGGACTGCTGTATACCTTCCTGCTGCGGCAAAGCTTACCGCCGCTGCTGACCCTGAGCGGCATCCTGCTGCTGGTGCTCGGCGTGGTCTCCGCCGTACGCGCCAGACCGGAAAAACCGATGCTGCAGCCGCTGGCGGACGAAAAAAAGTAGCCTCGCCTCCTTAAGGGGTATTCCCTCACCCAAAAGATGCATTTAAAATACATCTTATATTCCTGATGACGAGGTAACTGCTATGGCTTTCCGTGACCAACCTTTAGGCGAGCTGGCGCTGACCATCCCGCGCGCCTCCGCCCTGTTCCGTCAATACGATATGGATTACTGCTGCGGCGGCAAACAGACCCTGGCGCGCGCCGCGTCGCGCAAAGCGCTGGATGTCGCGGTGATTGAAGCCGAGCTGGCGAAACTGGCCGAACAGCCTCTCTCCCGCGACTGGCGCGCGGCGCCCCTCGCGGAGATTATCGACCATATCATCGTTCGCTATCACGACCGGCACCGTGAACAGCTGCCGGAGCTGATCCTGCAGGCCACCAAGGTTGAACGCGTCCATGCCGATAAACCGAACGTGCCGAAAGGACTGACTAAGTACCTGACCATGCTGCATCAGGAGCTTTCCAGCCACATGATGAAAGAGGAGCAGATCCTGTTCCCGATGATCAAACAGGGAATGGGCGCCCAGGCCGGGGGGCCGATCAGCGTGATGGAAAGCGAGCATGATGAAGCGGGCGAACTGCTGGAAGTCATTAAGCACATCACCCACAACGTGACGCCGCCGCCGGAAGCCTGCACCACCTGGAAGGCGATGTATAACGGTATCAACGAGATGATCGACGATCTGATGGAACACATCAGCCTGGAAAATAATGTGCTGTTCCCGCGCGCCCTCGGCGGAAAGTAAAGAAAAAGGCGCCCGCGGGCGCCCTCGACATTGTCCGTCTTATTTGGCCACTCCGGGTGGCCTTTTTTATGACGGGCCGTTGCAAGCAACGTTAAAATTTTCGTTTATTTCGCCAGCCGTTTTTTGCCGGCAAACAGCCAGCCCGCGCCCAGCAGCACAAACCACAGCGGGGTGACCATCAGCGCTTCACGGGTATCGTCTTCCAGGGTCAACAGCACCAGCACAAAGACGAAGAAGGCCATGCACACCCAGCACATGACTTTACCCAGCGGCATCTTGTAGCTTGACTTCTCATGCAGCTGAGGGCGGTTTTTACGATACGCCAGGTAAGAGCAAAGGATGATGGTCCAGACGAACATAAACAGGATCGCCGACACCGTGGTGATCATGGTGAAGGCGGCAATCACGCTCGGGTTGACCATCAGCATCACCACCCCGCCCAGCAGACACATGCAGGAGAAGGTTAAGCCCTTCGCCGGCACCGCACGCTTCGACAGCTTGGCGAACATCTTCGGCGCCTGACCATCCTGCGCCAGACCGAACAGCATACGGCTGGTAGAGAACACGCCGCTGTTGGCCGAGGAGGCCGCGGAGGTCAGCACCACGAAGTTGATCAGGCTCGCCGCCGCCGGCAGACCAACCAGCACGAACAGCTCAACGAACGGGCTCTTGCTCGGCACCACGGAGCTCCACGGCGTCACCGACATAATCACAATCAGCGCGAAGACGTAGAACATAATGATACGCAGCGGGATGGAGTTAATCGCCCGCGGCAGGGACTTTTCCGGGTCTTTGGTTTCGGCGGCGGTGGTCCCCACCAGCTCAATCCCCACGAAGGCAAACACCGCAATCTGGAAGCCGGCGAAGAAGCCGCTCAGCCCTTTCGGGAACCAGCCGCCGTCATTCCACAGGTGGGCGAAAGAGGCTTCGACCCCGGTCGGCGATTTGAAATGCATCATCACCATTACCAGGCCGACCACGATCAGCGCCACGATGGCGACAATTTTGATCATCGCGAACCAGAACTCCATTTCGCCAAACATCTTGACGGTGGCCAGGTTCAGGCCCAGCAGCAGCAGGATCACCGCCAGCGAGGCGACCCAGTCGGAGAGTCCGGGAAACCAGAATTGCGCGTAGGCGGTGATGGCGACAACGTCCGCCATCCCGGTCACTACCCAGCAGAACCAGTAGGTCCAGCCGGTAAAGTAGCCCGCCCACGGCCCCAGCAGATCGGCCGCGAAGTCGCTAAAGGATTTATATTCGAGGTTCGACAGCAGTAATTCGCCCATGGCACGCATCACGAAAAACAGCATAAAACCGATAATCATATAAACAAAGATAATGGATGGTCCGGCAAGGCTGATGGTTTTGCCAGAACCCATAAATAACCCGGTGCCGATCGCTCCGCCAATCGCGATCAGCTGAATATGTCGGTTTGTGAGATTTCGCCGTAGCGATTGTTCAGTCGGCTCCTGCTCGACAGCAGCGACTTTAACCTGATCTACCATGTGATTTCTTCCTGTTGTACCTGTCTGTGTTGTTCAGGCTCTGATGGCCCGTCGTCTGTCATTAACCCCAGCAAGGGCTAGTCGATATTAGGTAAGAATCGGAGGGATGAATACTATGATTTAGATATAATGTTAATTTTATGTTTAAAGTGAGTGTTATATCACTCATCTAACGCGAAATAGCTCACAAAAATACACCCATACGTGATGAATGCAAAACATAATTCCAATTAATTTTTAACTTAAGGATTTTACGCTATTTTTATGGCTTCCCCTGCCGCGGGGAAGAGGAAGCCGCTGCTGTTTAGATAATGTCCAGCAGTTCAACTTCGAAGATCAGGGTGCTGAACGGAGGAATCGATGCGCCAGCGCCGCGCTCACCGTAGGCGAGGTTGTGCGGGATCGTCAGTTCCCATTTAGAACCGACCGGCATCAGAGTCAGCGCTTCAATCCAGCCGCCGATCACGCCGGTCACCGGGAATTCAGCCGGTTCACCGCGAGCGACGGAGCTGTCGAAGACGGTGCCGTCGATCAGTTTGCCAGTGTAGTGCACGCGAACGCGGTCAGTACGCGCCGGGATCGGGCCTTCGCCCTGGGTCAGTACGCGGAACTGCAGACCAGACTCGGTGCTGTTCACACCCTCTTTCTCGCGGTTTTCATCAAGGTATTTTTGGCCGTCAGCGGCCATGGCCTGAAAACGCTCGCGACGCACAGCGTCAGCACGCTCGTGGATTTCACGCAGCGCGCGGTGAACGGCTTCCACCGGCACCTGCGGCTGGTTACCTTCCAGCGCATCGGCGATACCCGCCACCAGCGCTTCCGGCAGCAGCCCCTGCAGGCCGGATTCGCTCAGCTGTTGTCCAACCTGCAAGCCGATACCGTAACTTGCCTGCGCTTCGATAGTGTCAAAAGTTGGGGTTGCCATCGTTGTTCCTTTTTGGGTGATAAACATCAAGATAAAAGCGTGCGAAAGCATAACAGCCATAGCGAAATGGGTAAAACTTTGTCGGCGAATGATGACAAATCTCAGCGAAAAAGAAACAATAGGCGGCAGCAGGTTAACTTCACTTTGTTCCGGTCATCAGGACGTTAGCCATCTATACTCATGAGCAGGATATAAATATGCGGAGCAGGAGGAAAGCCATGCCCGGGCGCTTTGAACTGACATCTACCCTGGCGAAAATCTGGCACGCCCCGGATCATTTTCGCCTCCTGGACCCGCTGCCTCCGATGCACCGCCGGGGAATTATCGCTGGCTTCCTGTTGGTTATTATCGGTATTCTGCTTCCCTCCGATGATAGCCAAAGCCCGGCGTCCACCAGCCGTGAAGCGAACCTGAATCTACAGTCGCAGTCCCAGCCGCAAGCTGGCGGCAATCAGGCCGTTCCGCTGCCGCCGATCACTAATACGCCTACCGTGAGCGACGCCGATCAGATGGCGCCGGTCGCTCCGGAGCCGATTCAGGATGAGCAGCCGGATCAGGCGCAGACGCAGCAGCCCGCCGCCACCCAGCCTTATCAATCCTCATCACAGCAGTCCGCGCCGGGTATTGAGCAGCAATGGCGGACCTATCGCATCGAGTCAGGCAAAACCCTGGCGCAGCTGTTCCGCGATCATGGACTGCCGGCCACTGACGTTTACGCCATGGCGCAGGTTGAAGGCGCTGGCAAACCACTAAGCACTTTGCAGAGTGGACAGACGGTGCAAATTCGGCAGAACGCCAACGGCGTGGTCACCGGGCTCACTATCGATACCGGCAACGGCCAGCAGGTGCTGTTTACCCGCCAGTCGAACGGCAGCTTTGTGCGTGCGCGATAGCAGAGAAGACGACAGCAAGCGTTACGCCGCCGCAAAATGAAAGGCGCTAAAAAGCAAAACGCCGGCACAAGGCCGGCGGTTTGTTGTTACCAGAACGTCAGAGGCCGATTACTCAGCAACCACGTTGATGATAACTTTAGCGAATACTTCGCTGTGAACCTGGAAGTTCACTTCGTGCTCGCCAACGTTACGCAGAACGCCGTTCGGCAGGCGAACTTCGCTCTTAGCAACTTTAACGCCTGCTGCAGTAACAGCGTCAGCGATGTCGCGAGTACCGATGGAACCGAACAGTTTACCTTCGTCGCCAGCTTTAGACGCGATGGTTACGGATTCCAGGGCGTTGATCTGCTCAGCACGAGCTTCAGCTGCTGCCAGAACGTCAGCCAGTTTGGCTTCCAGTTCAGCACGACGTGCTTCGAAGAATTCAACGTTTTTCTTGGTAGCAGGAACAGCTTTACCCTGCGGGACCAGGAAGTTACGAGCGTAGCCCGCTTTAACGTTAACCTGATCACCCAGGCTACCCAGGTTTGCTACTTTATCAAGCAGAATAACTTGCATTACCTTATCCTCTCAAAGTCGTATTAATGGACCGTGACCGATTACTGATGACGATCAGTGTACGGCAGCAGGGACAGGTAGCGAGCGCGTTTGATAGCGCGAGCCAGCTGACGCTGGTATTTTGCACGGGTACCGGTGATACGGCTCGGGACAATCTTACCGCTTTCGGTGATGTAGTTTTTCAGCGTAGCGATATCTTTATAGTCGATCTCTTGAACGCCTTCCGCGGTGAAACGGCAGAACTTGCGACGACGGAAATAACGTGCCATATGGCTAGTCTCCAGAATCTATCAATTCAATCTGCTCGGCATGCAGAACCATTTTGCTCAAGCCGTTCTTTGCCTTATGGCAAGAGATGAACCCTCGAACGGTTACTGCGCTACCGACCGTTATACTGTGAGTAATGGCCTGGTTTTCGTGACCGCTAATAATAACGGGCATTTGACACCATGCCTGCCGGTGAAAACCGGCTTCCTCCTGCACTGAACGATGCTCAAGCACGAACTGGCAGTGAGGAATTCCTGACGGGCTGACCTTACGAAGTGGAGTCCTGCAAATAATGCCGGACAGCTCCAGACGGTTGGTCATCAGGATTACTCTTCAGAATCCCCAGCTTCAGAATCATCTGCGGTTTCGTTGGCGAAATCTTCGCGACGCTCACGGCGCTCGTCTTTCGCTTTAACCATCGGAGATGCTTCGGTAACAGCGTGCTTAGTACGCATTACCATGCTGCGGATAACGGCGTCGTTGAAGCGGAAGTTAGTTTCCAGCTCATCGATCGCTTCCTGCGGCGCTTCAACGTTCATCAGAACGTAGTGAGCTTTGTGCAGTTTGTTGATCGGATAAGCCAGCTGACGGCGGCCCCAGTCTTCCAGACGGTGGATCGTACCTGCTGCTGCAGTAATTGCACCAGTGTAACGTTCGATCATGCCCGGAACCTGTTCGCTCTGGTCAGGATGGACCATAAAAACGATTTCGTAATGACGCATCGAATTGCTCCTTACGGATTATTCAGCCTCCTGTCTGGGTCAGCCGCGGCCCATGGAGGCAAGGAACGTGTTAAAGGGCGGCTGAAAAATTGACGCGTCATTCTAATGGCGGCCCCTCAGGAACACAAGCGCATTTGCACAAATAATTCGCACTAAGCGCCAAGCTGGGCTAAGTGGGTGATTTAAAATTAACCAATAAAGGAAGCGGCATTTTTTTGAACAACTGCATCAGAAAAGGTCGCCATGCGATGAACGCGCAGCGATTACACTTATATCAAAGCCTAACGACCACAGGAGAGCCCCGAGTCAGCGTCAGGACTGTCAGTCAGGAGCGTAGTATATGAAACTGAAAATCATCGCCATGATGGCTGCGCTTTTCTTCAGCGCCAACGCGCTGGCAGCTATCCAAATCACCGAACGTCAGGCCCGCAACATGGACGACGTGCAGAGCCTCGGCGTTATCTATATCAATCACAATATGGCCACTGAGCACGAGGCCGAACAGGCCCTTAGCCAGATGAGCGATGCGCAGGGGGCGAAATACTTTCAGCCTATCCTGATGCACGAACCCGAAACCAACGGCCCGCTTCGCGCCAGCGCGGTGATATACCGCTAACGCCTGCCCGATTCTTCGCCTCTCCTCGCGAGGGGCGAAGCGAGGTCTGCGCCTAAACGCAATTGAGAATTATTTTACAAACCGACTTACCAGCGTCATCGCAACCTGATTTAATCAGCCACTCGCCATTTGATAATCAGGAGTGATTGATGGTTCCGCGTTTCGCCACCTTAGGCCGTATCCCTAAAGGCGTTTGGGTACTCGGCGGCGTCAGCCTGCTGATGGATGTCTCCTCCGAGATGATCCATAGCCTCTTACCGCTGTTTATGGCCACTACCCTCGGCGCCAGCGTGATAATTATCGGTCTTATCGAGGGACTGGCGGAAGCCACCGCCCTGATCCTGAAGGTCTTCTCCGGCGCGATCAGCGACTATGTCGGCAAGCGTAAAGGATTGGCGCTGCTGGGCTACGGCCTGGGCGCGCTCAGTAAGCCGCTGTTTGCCATCGCCCCTACCGCCGGGGTGGTGTTTAGCGCCCGCATGATTGACCGCGTAGGCAAAGGTATTCGCGGCGCGCCGCGCGATGCGCTGGTCGCCGACGTCACCCCGCCGGAGATCCGCGGCGCCGCCTACGGACTACGCCAGGCGCTGGATACCGTCGGCGCCTTTCTCGGCCCGCTGCTGGCGGTGCTGCTGATGTTTATCTGGGCCAACGATTTTCACGCTATTTTCTGGGTGGCGGTCATTCCCGCCGTGCTCTCCATTCTCCTGCTCGGATTCGGTCTACAGGAGCCAAAATCCGCCATCGCGCACAAACGCAGCAATCCGCTGAAGCGCGAAAACCTGAAAAAGCTCTCCGCCGCCTACTGGTGGGTGGTCGCGATCGGCAGCATTTTCACCCTCGCCCGCTTCAGCGAAGCCTTTCTGGTGCTGCGCGCCCAGCAGATGGAGATCCCGCTCTATACCATCCCGCTGGTGATGGTGGCGATGAACCTGGTCTACAGCCTCACGGCTTACCCGTTCGGTAAACTCTCAGACAGCATGAGCCACAGCAAACTGCTGCAGTGGGGGCTGCTGGTGCTGATCCTCGCCGATATCGTGCTGGCGCTCAGCGGCCACTGGAGCACGCTGCTGATCGGCGTCGCGCTGTGGGGGATTCATATGGGAATGACCCAGGGCCTGCTGGCGGCGATGGTCGCCCATACGGCGCCACCGGAGCTACGCGGCACGGCGTTCGGTATGTTTAATCTGATGAGTGGCCTGGCTCTGCTGCTGGCCAGCACCGGCGCGGGGGTACTGTGGGAAACCTTCGGCGCAGCCTCGACGTTTTACGCCGGGGCGATAATTTGCGTGGTCACGCTCATCGGCATGCGCGTGATGCCGTCGGCCTATCGTCAGGATTAAAAACGGCTCCGGGGCCAGACCAGTTGCTTCACCGTGAGGGGTGAAAGCCCCGGAGCGCGCTATCTACTTTTGCCCATAGTAGGCGTTTGGCCCATGCTTACGCTGAAAATGCTTATTCATCAGCCAGCTATCGATGGGCTGCAACTGCGGATTAATGCCGCGGGCAATCCACGCCATGCGCGCCACCTCTTCCATCACCACCGCGTTGTGTACCGCCTCGTGGGCGTCTTTGCCCCAGGCAAATGGCCCGTGCTGATAGACGACGATCCCCGGCGTATGCAGCGGATTGGCCTCACCCAGCGTTTCGATAATCACCTGCCCGGTGTTCAGCTCGTAGGCCTCGTCCACCTCCTGTGCGCTAAGCGCCCGGGTGCAGGGAATATCGCCGAAGAAGTAGTCCGCATGGGTGGTGCCGAGCGCCGGGATCGCCAGCCCCGCCTGCGCCCAGGCGGTGGCGTGCGTCGAATGGGTATGCACCACCCCGCCAAGGTCGGGATAACGGCGATAGAGCGCCAGATGGGTGGCGGTATCAGAGGAGGGACGCCAGCGCCCTTCCACCACGTGCCCCTGCAGATCAACCACCGACATGTCATCGACGGTCATTGACTCGTAGGCGATGCCGCTGGGCTTAATCACCACCAGCCCACGCTGCCGGTCAATGGCGCTAACGTTACCCCAGGTAAAGGTCACCAGGCCGTAGCGCGGCAGATCCATATTGGCCTCGAACACCTGCTGTTTCAGCTGTTGCATTATGCCGCCTCCATCAGGCCCGCGCGGGCCATCCGCGCCTTCACCCAGTCACGCGCCTTCGCCACCTCCGCCAGCGGGTCAGCGCTGGTTTCGCTCCACATCTCAATCAGGTACGGTCCGCAGTAGCCGGTCTGCTTGAGCGTTTCGAAGCAGCGTTCAAAATCGACCACCCCTTCGCCGAACGGCACGTTTTTAAAGACGCCGGGCTTTGTGTCTTTGACGTGTACCGCCACGATATGCCCGCTCCCCGCCTTCAGCTCCATCTGGACGTCGTTATCCCACGCCGACAGATTGCCGATATCCGGGTAAAGCTGGAACCACGGATTATTCAGGTAATGGGCATAGCCCAGCGCTTTACTGATCGAGTTCATCAGCGGGTAGTCCATGATCTCCATCGCCAGGGTTACCTGGGCTCGGCTGGCCATCTCGACGCTCTGTTTCAGGCCGTCACGAAAGCGGCGGCGCGTCTCATCGTTCGCCTGCTGGTAATAGACGTCGTAGCCTGCCAGCTGGATCACCCGAATCCCCACATCCTGCGCCAGCTGAATAGCTTTTCGCATAATTTCCAGCCCCTGATGCCGCACCGCGTCGTCTTCGCTACCCAGCGGAAAACGGCGATGGGCGCTAAGGCACATCGACGGCACCCGGACGCCGGTTTCAGCCACCGCCTTGACCAGCGCCAGACGCTGCTCCGGGCTCCAGTCCAGCCGCGCAAGGCGGGCGTCCGTTTCATCGAGAGACATCTCAACGAAATCAAAGCCCAGCGCTTTTGCAAGCTTTAGCCGCTCCAGCCAGCACTCCCCGGCGGGGAGCGCTTTTTCATAGATGCCGAGCGGAATGGATTTCGCCAACATAGTCGCTCCTTAACCCCACAGCTGGGCGATAGAGCGTTTAAACTGGCGCGCCGCTTCCACCGGCGAGGCAGCATCGCGGATGCTGCGTCCGGCAATAAAGACGTGAACAGGGATCCCAGCAAACAGCGGCAGGTCTTCCAGCGCCAGCCCGCCGGTGACGGTCACTTTGAAGCCCATATCAGACAGACGCTTAATCGCGCTGATATCCGCCTCACTCCACGCCACGCCTGCCGCCTGCGCGTCGCGGCTGCGGTGATAGACCACCTGCTGAATACCCGCCTCGCGCCACGCCTGCGCCTGCTCCCAGGTCCAGAAGCCGGTCAGCTCAATTTGCACATCGCCGTTGAACTCTTTGGCGACATCCAGCGCCCCTTTGGCGGTGTTGATATCGGCGCAGCAGATCACCGTGACCCAGTCGGCGTTGGCTTCGAAGCACATCCGCGACAGGATCTTGCCAGCATCGGCAATTTTGGCGTCCGCCAGCACGATTTTATGCGGATACAGCGCTTTCAGTTCGCGCACCGCGCGTACACCTTCACCGACGCAGAGGATAGTGCCGACTTCAATGATATCTACCTCTTCGGCGATCAGACGGGTTGTTTCATAAGCGCTGGCCAGCGTTTGGTTGTCGAGGGCGACCTGTAACATAGGTAATGACATGATAGTGTTCCTTTTAAACAGCCGCCGCGGTGGCGTTTTTGATTAAATCCAGCACTTCCTGCTCACTGCGGCAGGCGCGTAAACGGTCGAAATTGGCTTCGTCATCAAACAGGTTAACGATCTGCATGATGCCCACTTCCTGGTGGGTGGTGGCGTCAACCGCCGCCATGGTGATCAGGATGTCGACCGGGTCGTTATCTTCGTGGTTGAAAATCAGCGGTTTCTTTAGCGTGACCAGCGCAAAGCCGGTTTTTTTGACGCCCTCTTCCGGCCGCCCGTGCGGCATGGCTAATCCCGGAGCGATCACAAAATAGGGGCCGTGCTGCGCGACGCCGTCGAGGATTGCCTGGTAGTAGCGCGGTTCCACCACGTCGGCGGCCACCAGCAGATCGACGCCGATTTTCACCGCCTCCTGCCAGGTTTCCGCTTCCGCCTGCAGGCGAATGGAGTGATTCTGCGCCAGTGATTCATGGAGTTTCATAGCCGCTCCTTATTTCACGTCCTGCGGGAAATGAGCTTTAATCACCTCCAGCAGCTTTGGCCCGAAATCCGCGGGGGAAAGCATATTACGCACCCCCACCACGTGTTTATTGCCGGAGACGGTAATCTCCCCCGCGATATGGGTTGAAGCGATGATGATATCCGCGCCGTTTAGTTCGCTTTTGTATTCACCCACCGCGCAGCTGTTCACCGTGTGGTCGATATTGGATTGCGTCAGGAACTGATCCACTTTCATTTTCATGATCATAGAACTGCCTTGCCCGTTACCACACACAGCCAGAATACGTACGGTCATAATCAGAACTCCTTATTGGGCAGAGGCCTCTGCCAGTTGTTTTTCCGCGTCTTCTTCGGCGCGCAGCGCGCGGCCAGCGAAGAACATATAAGCGAGAGCAATCAGGATGATGACGGCCATAAACGCCAGCCCGATGGAGGCGAAGCCCTGCATCATCGGCGGCGCCAGAATCGACCAGTCCGCCATTCCCATCCAGGCGCTCATACCGGTGAGCTTCACCGCCCACACGCAACCGAAAATTTCAACCATGCCCATCACCAGGCAGATTTTGAGCGCCGCGCGCCAGCCGCCGAAGTGGTTGGCAAAGACGCCAATCGTCGCGTTGGAGAAGAACATCGGGATAAAGCCCGGAATAATCAGAATTGAAGAGCCAATGCCAACCAGAATGCCGACGGCAATCAGCTGGCCGATGGTGCCCCACATAAAGCCCCACACCACCGCATTCGGCGCAAAGCTATAGATCGCGGCGCAGTCAATCGCCAGCACCGCGCCGGGGATCAGGCGTTGCGAGATACCGTTGAAGGCTTCGGACAGTTCGGCGACGAACATCCGCACGCCCTGGGTAATGATGAAAATGGCCACCGCGAAGGAGAAACCGGTCTGCAGGATATAGACCGTCCAGTGGGTTTTCCCCGCCATCGCCTGCACGACGTCAATACCAAAGGAAAGCAGGATCGCGCCAAAGAAAATGGTCATGACAATCGCGGTGGAAACAATGTTGTCGTGGAAGATATTGAGCCAGCCTGGCAGCTTGAGGTCTTCCACACTCTCCTCTTTTTTCCCCAGATACGGCGCCACTTTGTAGGCAATCCACGAGGCAAACTGCTGCTGGTGACCGATGGAGAAGCCGCAGCCGTCGGTGACCAGCTGAGTCGGCTTGAACATCATGTTGGAGGTGATACCCCAGTACAGGGAGACCAGCACGGCGGTACAGATGATGGTCGTCCACATTCCGTAACCAAAGATAAAGAACGAGACGGCGATCAGCCCCGCCTGCTGAAACATGATATGGCCAGTCAGCATGATGGTGCGGATGCCGGTTAGACGGCGCAGCAGGACGTAACAGATGTTGAGCGCCAGCGCCAGCAACACCGCGTAGCCCACCCAGCTATAGGCCTCGCCCATCCGGTCGATGGTCGCCATCATCGAGGCATAGGTGTCAGAGATCGCGCCGTTGATGCCGTACACCTCTGACATTTTTGCCACCACCGGTTTAAAAGTGCTGGTGAGGATGCCGGAGCCGGCCTGTAACAGCATGAAGCCGATAATGGTTTTGATCGTGCCTTTAATAATCACGCTGACGCTTTTGCGCAGCAGGATATAGCCCAGACAGGTGACGATACCCAGCAGCAGCGGGGCATTGGTCATCACCTGATTAAAGAAAACGGTAAAGATGTTGTAGAGGATTGCCATAACACACTCCCGATGGTGAAGGCGCTGAACGCGCCTTACGCTCAGCATTTCTCGCTGCCCACTCTAATAATCAAAAATAATCACAACAAGATTGAATTTGATTAAATGTGACGCGCGCCGCAATAATCCTCTATTTCATTGTGACTATTGCCGAGCAGTAGCGCCGAAACATAATTAAACATTTTCAAATCATATAGATAAAACAAATCACAACCTTTATGGATGCTGGAACCCCTGAGAGGTGATGCGCATCTCTTCGTAAAATTGATGGAAAACAAGATTGCAATCTTGAAAATCCAGTGACAACATAAATCAAAACCAATCAAAATTTGATTATTATTGAAAATACGAGGAAGAGCACGATGAGTAAAGTACAGACCATCACCCGTGAATCATGGATCCTGAACACCTTTCCGGAATGGGGCAGCTGGCTGAATGAAGAGATTGAGCAGGAGCAGGTTGCGCCCGGCACCTTCGCCATGTGGTGGCTCGGCTGTACCGGTATCTGGTTAAAATCCGAAGGCGGGGCTAACGTCTGCGTCGATTTCTGGTGCGGCACTGGCAAACAGAGCCACGGCAATCCGCTGATGAAAACCGGCCACCAGATGCAGCGGATGGCAGGCGTGAAAAAATTACAGCCGAACCTGCGCACCACGCCGTTCGTTCTGGATCCGTTCGCCATTCGCCAGATTGACGCGGTCCTCGCGACCCACGATCACAACGATCATATTGACGTCAACGTCGCCGCCGCCGTCATGCAGAACTGCCCGGCCGATGTGCCGTTTATCGGCCCGAAAACCTGCGTCGACCTGTGGATCGGTTGGGGCGTGCCGAAAGCGCGCTGTATCGTCATGAAACCTGGCGATGTCGTGAAGATCAAAGACATTGAGATCCATGCGCTCGATGCGTTCGATCGCACCGCGCTGATCACCCTCCCGGCGGACCAAAAAGCCGCTGGCGTACTGCCGGACGGCATGGACCAGCGCGCGGTCAACTACCTGTTTAAAACGCCGGGCGGCAACCTGTACCACAGCGGCGATTCCCACTACTCCAACTACTACGCGAAGCATGGCAACGAGCATCGGATTGACGTCGCCCTCGGCTCGTATGGCGAGAACCCGCGCGGGATCACCGACAAAATGACCAGCGCCGATATCCTGCGCATGGCAGAGTCGCTCAACGCCAAAGTTGTGATCCCGTTCCACCATGATATCTGGTCAAACTTTCAGGCCGATCCGCAGGAGATCCGCGTTCTGTGGGAGATGAAAAAGGATCGTCTGAAGTACGGCTTCAAGCCGTTTATCTGGCAGGTCGGCGGCAAATTTACCTGGCCCCTGGATAAAGACAATTTCGAATATCACTACCCGCGCGGTTTCGACGATTGCTTCACCATTGAGCCGGATCTGCCTTTCAAATCCTTCCTGTAAGTCGCCGCCGGCAGGCCCTGCCTGCCGGAAATACCCCGCCGCAGGGTTAGTATTTTCACATGATTTCAAATATCATCTTTGCCGTTCACTTTTAATCGGATTCGCTCATGACGGAAGCGCAAAGGCACCAAATTCTGCTGGATCTGCTCGCCCAAACGGGGTTTGTTACCGTGGAGCAGGTGATGTCGCGGCTCGGGATCTCACCCGCTACCGCCCGACGTGATATCAACAAGCTGGATGAAAGCGGCAAACTGAAAAAGGTTCGTAATGGCGCGGAAGCCATCAGCGAACAGCGCCCCCGCTGGACGCCGATGAACATCCACCAGGCGCAAAATCTGGATGAAAAAGTGCGTATTGCACGCGCCGCTTCGCAACTGATCGCGCCGGGTGAGAGCATCGTCATTAACTGCGGCTCCACCGCCTTTCTGTTGGGTCGGGAACTGTGCGGCAAACCGGTGCAGATCATCACCAACTATCTGCCGCTGGCTAACTACCTGATCGACCAGGAGCATGACAGCGTGATTATCATGGGCGGCCAGTACAACCGCAGCCACGCCATCACCCTCAGCCCCCACGGTAGCGAGAACAGCCTCTATGCCGGACACTGGATGTTTACCAGCGGCAAAGGGCTCACCGCCGAAGGCCTCTACAAAACGGATATGTTGACCGCCATGGCCGAGCAAAAAATGCTTAACGTGGTCGGCAAACTGGCGGTGCTGGTCGACAGCAGCAAGATCGGCGAGCGCGCCGGGATGCTATTCAGCCAGGCCGGACAAATAGACGTGGTGATCACCGGCAAACAGGCCGATGCCGCGATCCTCAAACAGCTTGAGGATCAAGGCGTCAGCGTAATCCGCGTTTAAAGGTGCTGCTGAAAAAAGGCGACCGTGGTAGCCAGCGCCTCTGGCGTAATGCGATGGCGGACGCCTTTCTGCCAGACACAGGTCAGCCTGGCGGCAAGGTCAGCCTGCCGGAGCGCCTGTTCTAGTCGAAAGGTTTCTTCCGGCGGCACCACGTCATCGGCATCGCCATGCCAGAGCAGCAGCGGCCGCCGGGCAAGGGACGCCAGCTGATGGCTGACATCCCATTCGTTGAGGCTATCGACATCAAAATCAGGCGAGGGGAACAGGGTTTGCGACAGGGAACGAAAATAGCCCGACCCCATCAGACAGGCGACGCTGTTCAGCTCGGGTGATGCGTCATGATGCCCAACGCCGTCATTCCCCCCATCGAAGCGCCCGCCACCGCCAGCCGCTCCCCTTCCAGCCATCCTTCAGCGATTATCGCCTCGCGCAGCGCAGGAAACTCCCTGAAATTCTGCTGCAGAATCGGCCAGAAGCGCTGCATCCGCCCGGCCTCATCGCCCTGATAGCGCGCCCCATGCTCCGGCGCGTCCGGCATGATCACCCGGAATCCGGCCTCGGCCAGCGCCACCGCAAAGTAGCTGTAGACCAGCTTCGACGAGGTAAAGCCATGATAAAAGACGATACAGGGCAAGGGCTTATCCAGACTCTCCTGCGGACAGGCATGTAAAATTTCACCACCGCCGAGGTTGCGCATTTCTAGTGCAATCATTTATCGTCTTCCTTCTCTATCGTGGTTAGGCGTCATGGGAAAATTCATTCACCAGGCAACCCAGTTTGCTACGATTCATAATGTTGAGAACCCGGTTACGCTTTCACAACATTTTCATTCGAAAATCGCGTCAGAGATAACAGTTCGGGAACATTCCCCGGCAATCCTGTTAAGGCTACCACTACACTATCACTATCAGGAAACGAGATATGGTTATGCGCAGGTTTTCACCGTGGTTACTGGCTATCGTCCTCAGCGGGTGTAGCGCCCTGCAGGGAACGCCGGAAGCCCCGCCGCCCGCCACCGACCATCCGCAGGAGATCCAGCGCTACCAGACGGCTGGCCTGCATAAAATGGCCACGGTGAGCGTACTGATGTACGGTTCGCCGATGGATGTCGAAGCGGCGCTGAAGGCCAAAGCAGAAGCGGCCAAAGCCGATTACTACGTCATCATCATGATCGATGACACCATGGTACCCGGCCAGTGGTATTCGCAGGCGATCCTCTATCGTCGATAACGAGGCGGCGTCTTTAAATCTGCTTTACACAGCTTTGCGTCCATTCACGTTCTCCTGTGCATAATAACGTTCGGCCAGCCACCTGGCAGGACGTTAGCAACGGACTGCCCTTGGGACTACGTGAAATGGAGCTGACGATGAAACGATCTTTTACCCTATCCAGCCTGCTGTTAACCGCTGCGACGGCCAATACGTCCGCGCAGTCAGCCGAATTCGCCAGCGCGGATTGCGTCACTGGCCTGAATGAAATCGGTCTGATCTCCGTCACTAATCTTTCCGGTAGCCAACAGGATGTAGAGCACGCCATTGCCCGCAAAGCAGACGAGCAAGGCGCCTCCTGGTATCGCATTATTCAGATGTACGAGGAACAACAGCCGGACAGCTGGCGCGTGCAGGCCATTCTCTACGCCTGAGGCGCCTGGCGCCCGCGCCCCATAGCCCGCAGCAGCAGGTCGTCGAGGGTCGGCGCGTCAAGACGTATGCCGCCGCGGGTGTCGAGCATCATCCGGCACCAGGCTTCGGCCAGCGGCGGCGAAGCATGGCGCAGCATCTGCGCCCCCGCGCCAAGACGATAGACCAGCCGGGCAATCTCTCTCCCCTGCTCTTCGGCGGGTCGTTTCAGCAGTTGCTGCAGCTGACGCCATGCGCGGTCGAGATGGCGGTTCTGCCCTTTCACCTCCGCACACTCCGCGGCCAGCAGCTCCATCGCCGCCGGCTGCTTGCTGAGCACCCGCATCACATCGAGGCACATAATATTGCCGGAGCCTTCCCAGATGCTGTTGACCGGCATCTCGCGATACAACCGCGGTAGTTCGCTCTCCTCGCAATAGCCGATGCCGCCCAGCACTTCCATCGCCTCGGCGACAAACGGGATACCGGCCTTACAGATGGCAAACTTGGCCGCAGGCGTAAACAGGCGCGCCCAGGCGCTTTCCCGGGCATCATCCCGACGGTCCCAGGCCCGCGCCAGGCGAAACAGAAACGCGGTCTGCCCCTCCAGACGGAGCGCCATTTGCCCCAGCAGCTGGCGCATCATCGGCTGTTCGACCAGGTTTTTGCCAAACGCCTGACGCTGTAGCGCGTGATACAGCGCCACCGAGAAGGCGCGACGCATCAGGGCATGGCTGCCCAGCGCGCAGTCAAAGCGGGTCAGGCCGCCCATCCTGAGGATCTGCCGCACGCCGTCGCCTTCGTCGCCCACCAGCCAGCCGCAGGCCTCATAAAACTCCACTTCGCTACTGGCGTTGGAGCGGTTGCCGAGCTTCTCTTTTAAGCGTTCAAGACGCACGCCGTTACGCTGCCCGTCGGGCAGCAGACGCGGCACAAAGAAGCATGAGAGCCCCGTCGGAGCCTGAGCCAGCACCAGGTGAGCATCGCTCTGCGGCACCGAGAAGAACCACTTGTGTCCCACCAGTCGGTAAAACCCTTCCGCCGTTTTCTCCGCGCGAGTGGTATTGCTCAGCACATCAGACCCCCCTTGCTTCTCGGTCATCCCCATGCCGATCAGCAGGCCGCGCTTCTGGCCGCCAGGCGCAAGGTGCGGATCGTAACGGTCGCTCAGCAGCGGCGACAGCCAGTCGCGAAAGGGCGCGGGCAGGGCGTGCTGCAGCAGGGGCGTCGCGGCGAAGGTCATGGTAATCGGGCACAACGTCCCGGCCTCCACCTGGGCATGGAGCAGAAAGCGGGCGGCGCGGGCGACAAACGCGCCTTCGCGGGCATCCTCCTGCCAGGCGAGGTTATGTACCCGGTTCGCGCACAGCCCCTGCATCAGCAGGTGCCAGGCAGGATGAAAGCGCACGTCGTCCAGCCGGGCGCCGGTGGCGTCATAGCGCAGCAGCTCCGGCGGATTGCTGTTGGCC
The DNA here is from genome assembly GCF_021184225.1 of Klebsiella sp. KPN54798. Classification (NCBI taxonomy): domain Bacteria; kingdom Pseudomonadati; phylum Pseudomonadota; class Gammaproteobacteria; order Enterobacterales; family Enterobacteriaceae; genus Klebsiella; species Klebsiella sp. KPN54798. The sequence continues at coordinate 4,929,863 of NZ_CP089234.1, forward strand.
AGGCGTCCCAGCTCCAGCGATTCGGCTGTCCCCAGCTGCTGGCCAATGCTGGCGAGCAGATCGCCATCCCAGCCGGCGCCTTCGCGGACCACTGCTTCACGCAGAGCGGTATCGGACAGAAACAGATTGCTGTTATTCAGCGGGGTGGGTTGATTAAAAACGGTGTGCGTTTGCCAGTGCATCGTGTCTCCCTCCATCAATGGCGATAGCCATAAGTATGGTTATCCGGAGGGATACTCGCCCGCGAGAGCGGTCACAAAAAAGCCATCCCGGAGGATGGCTTTTTTGATTCGTCGATGGTTCAGCTTAGCTGCGCTGGCGTACTGCTTCAAACAGACAGATGCCGGTAGCCACCGAGACGTTCAGCGAGGAGACGCTGCCCGCCATCGGGATGCTGATCAATTCATCACAGTGTTCGCGGGTCAGACGACGCATGCCTTCGCCTTCCGCGCCCATCACCAGCGCCATCGGGCCGGTCATTTTGCTCTGGAACAGCGTATGGTCGGCTTCCCCTGCAGTTCCGACGATCCAGACGTTCTCTTCCTGCAGCAGACGCATGGTGCGCGCCAGGTTGGTGACGCGGATCAGCGGGACGTTCTCCGCCGCGCCGCAGGCCACTTTCTTCGCCGTCGCATTCAACTGAGCGGAACGATCTTTTGGCACGATCACCGCATGCACGCCGGCGGCGTCGGCGCTACGCAGGCAGGCGCCGAGGTTGTGCGGATCGGTTACGCCGTCGAGGATCAGCAGGAACGGTTGATCGAGCTGCGCCAGCAGATCCGGCAGATCGTTCTCCTGATACTGACGCCCCGGCTTCACGCGGGCAATGATCCCCTGGTGCACAGCGCCTTCGCTCTTCTCATCAAGAAACTGACGGTTGGCCAGCTGAATCACCACGCCCTGCGCTTCCAGGGCATGGATCAGCGGCAGCAAGCGCTTATCCTCACGGCCTTTCAGAATATAAACTTCCTGAAAACGCTCAGGTGCGCGCTCCAGCAGTGCCTGCACCGCATGGATGCCGTAAATCATTTCACTCATTGATGTACTCGTTTTAGGTTCTGTTATCTGCCCCCTTCACCCCATCCTGCGTCAGCAGACTTCAGGGTGAAGGGAGGTCAATCACTCGGCGATCTTCTTCTTTGCCGCGCGCTTGGCTTTCGTCGCGGCGGCGATTTTCTGTGTTTTCGCCGACGGTTTTTTCGCTTTTTTCTCTTTCTTCGGTCGGGCGGTCTCTTTCTCTTTACGGAAAGCGCTGTCCGGCTCGAAGTTTACCTGCTTACCCACCTGGCGGCGACGGCCGCCCGGCTTGCCAGAGGTACTCTTTTTCGCTTTCTCACGGGCGGTCTTGCCGACATTACGCGGCGCACGCTCGCTGGAGATCAGGGTAAAGTCGATTTTCCGCTCGTCCATGTTGACCGCTTCCACACGGACTTCCACGCGGTCGCCCAGGCGATAGGTCTGGCCGCCGGACTCACCAATGAGACGCTGCCCCACCTGGTCGAAACGATAATAGTCGTTATCCAGGCTGGAAACATGCACCAGACCGTCGATAAACAGATCGTTCAGGCGGACGAAGAAGCCAAAGCCGGTCACGCTGGCGATCACGCCGGAGAAGATGTTGCCCACCTGATCCTGCATGAAGTCGCACTTCAGCCAGTCAGACACTTCGCGCGTCGCTTCGTCGGCGCGGCGCTCGGTCATCGAACAGTGCTGACCCAGCTGGAGCATCTCTTCCATGCTGTAGTGCCAGCCGCCGGTCTCGGTGCTGTTGCCTTTATGTCCCTGCTCTTTGGCCAGCAGATACTTGATAGCGCGGTGCAGCGACAGGTCCGGGTAACGACGAATCGGCGAGGTGAAGTGGGCGTATGACTGCAGCGCCAGGCCAAAGTGACCGCGGTTTTCCGGATCGTAGACCGCCTGCTTCATGGAGCGCAGGAGCATCGTCTGCAGCATTTCCGCATCCGGGCGATCGGCGATGGAGGTTAGCAGCTCGGCGTAATCACGCGGCTCCGGCTTGTTGCCGCCAGGCAGCTCCAGTCCCAGCTCAGCCAGCACGGTACGGAAGGAGGTAATCGCTTCGGTGGTTGGCTTATCATGGATACGGAACAGCGCCGGCTCCTGCGCCTTCTCAACGAAGCGCGCGGCGGAGATGTTCGCCAGGATCATGCACTCTTCAATCAGCTTATGCGCATCGTTACGCTGAGTCTGTTCGATACGCTCAATACGGCGTTCGGCATTGAAGATGAATTTAGCTTCTTCACTTTCAAATGAGATACCGCCGCGCTCTTCGCGGGCGCTCTCCAGCACTTTGTAGAGGTTATGCAGCTCTTCAATGTGCTTCACCAGCGGCGCGTAGTGTTCGCGCAGTTCCTGGTCACCCTGCAGCATATGCCACACTTTGGTATAGGTCAGGCGAGCATGTGAACTCATCACCGCTTCATAGAATTTATAACCGGTCAGACGGCCTTTTGACGAAATCGTCATCTCGCACACCATACACAGGCGATCGACCTGCGGGTTCAGCGAGCATAGACCGTTAGACAGCACTTCCGGCAGCATCGGCACTACCTGCGACGGGAAGTAGACCGAGGTGCCACGACTGCGCGCTTCCGCATCCAGCGGCGTCCCCGGGCGCACGTAGTAGCTGACGTCGGCAATGGCTACCCACAGGCGCCAGCCGCCGCCGCGTTTCTTCTCGCAGTACACCGCGTCATCGAAGTCGCGGGCATCTTCTCCGTCAATGGTAACCAACGGCAGCGAGCGTAAATCGACGCGTCCGGCCTTCGCCTCTTCCGGCACCTGTTCTTTGAGACCGGAAACCTGTTTTTCCACCGCCGGCGGCCAGACATAAGGAATTTCATGGGTACGCAGCGCCATATCGACGGCCATGCCGGTGCCCATGTTGTCGCCCAGCACTTCGACGATTTTACCCACCGCTTTGGTGCGGCGGGTTGGTCGCTGGGTCAGCTCGACCACGACCACGTAGCCCATCCGCGCGCCCATTATCTCTTCCGGCGGGATCAGGATATCGAAGCTCAGGCGGCTGTCGTCCGGGACGACAAAGCCGACGCCAGCGTCGGTGAAGTAACGGCCAACTATCTGGCTGGTTTTCGGCACGAGGACGCGGACGATGCGCGCTTCGCGGCGGCCCTTACGGTCCGCGCCCAGCGGCTGAGCCAGCACCTGGTCGCCGTGAATACAGGTTTTCATCTGTTCTGACGACAGGTACAGATCGTCTTTGCGCCCTTCAACACGCAGGAAACCATAGCCATCGCGGTGGCCAATAACGGTTCCTTTGAGGAGATCGAGGCGTTCCGGCAGGGCATAGCACTGGCGGCGGGTGAAGACCAGCTGACCGTCGCGCTCCATCGCGCGCAGGCGGCGGCGCAGCGCTTCGGTTTGCTCTTCGCCCTCGATATTTAACTCGATGGCCAGCTCATCGCGGCTGGCAGGCTTTTCCCGTTTAGTTAAATGTTCGAGGATAAATTCCCGGCTCGGGATAGGGTTCGCGTACTTCTCAGCTTCGCGTTCCTGGAATGGATCTTGTGACATATCGGTTCCTCCGTTGTCATCTCCGGCAGAGTGGCGTCACTCCACCAGCAATAATTTATAAAGCGGTTGATTCTTCTCAACCAAATCAGCCAGCGTATAGTTATCCAGTTCCTTGAGAAAACTCTGCGCGGCTTCAGCTAGTGCCTGTTTCAGACGACAGGCTGGTGTAATGTGGCAAAACTCGCTGCTGCAGTTGACCAGCGATAAGGGTTCAAGGTCACGCACCACGTCACCGACGCGGATCTGTCCTGCTGGTTTGCCGAGGCGAATGCCCCCGTTCTTCCCCCGCACGGCAGTCACGTAGCCCATGCGACTTAACTGATTGATTATTTTAACCATATGATTACGGGAGACGCCATAGACCTCGGTCACTTCCGAGATACTGGTCATTCGTCCTTCCGGCAGCGACGCCATATAAATCAGCGCGCGTAGTCCGTAATCGGTGAAACTCGTTAACTGCACATAAACCTCAGGGAAAAGAAAACAGGGTATGTCGAGCGACATCATTATTATTGATGATAAACCAGCCAGCGCTCAGGCCGCTAATTTATTTGAAATGGGGCGGGCGAACAGCAAAAACAAGGGCGCCCGAACGGCGCCCCTTGAGAGTGATTACGCGTCGAACGGATCGCGCAGAATCATAGTCTCGGTACGGTCTGGACCGGTAGAGATGATATCCACCGGCACGCCGGTCAGCTCTTCAATACGCTGGATGTAGTTCAGGGCTGCCTGCGGCAGGCCGCTGCGCTCTTTCACGCCGAAGGTGGTTTCGGACCAGCCCGGCATGGTTTCGTAGATAGGCTCGATACCTTCCCAGTTATCGGCAGCCAGCGGAGTGGTGGTCACTTCACGGCCATCCGGCATACGGTAGCCAACGCAGATTTTCACTTCTTTCAGGCCGTCGAGGACGTCCAGTTTAGTCAGGCAGAAGCCGGACAGGGAGTTAATCTGCACCGCGCGACGGACTGCGACCGCGTCCAGCCAGCCGGTACGACGACGACGGCCGGTGGTGGCGCCGAATTCGTTACCCTGCTTGCAGAGGAACTCGCCAGTTTCATCAAACAGCTCGGTCGGGAACGGACCTGCACCGACGCGAGTTGAGTACGCTTTAATGATACCGAGAACGTAATCCACATAACGCGGGCCCAGGCCGGAGCCGGTCGCCACGCCACCTGCGGTGGTGTTAGAGGACGTAACGTACGGGTAGGTACCGTGGTCGATATCCAGCAGCGTACCCTGCGCGCCTTCGAACATCACGAAGTCGCCGCGCTGACGCGCCTGATCCAGCAGGTCGGATACGTCCACCACCATGCTGGTCAGGATGTCGGCAATCGCCATCACATCGTCCAGCACTTTCTGGTAGTCAACCGCTTCTGCTTTGTAGAAGTTCACCAACTGGAAGTTGTGATATTCCATCACTTCTTTCAGTTTATCGGCGAAGGTTGCTTTATCGAACAGATCGCCAACGCGCAGACCGCGACGAGCGACTTTATCTTCGTAAGCCGGGCCAATGCCGCGACCGGTAGTGCCGATCGCTTTCGCGCCACGCGCTTTTTCACGCGCCACGTCCAGCGCCACGTGATAGTCAAGGATAAGCGGGCAGGCTTCAGAGAGCAGCAGACGCTCGCGAACCGGGATACCACGGTCTTCCAGGCCCTTCATCTCTTTCATCAGCGCGGCCGGAGACAGCACGACGCCGTTACCGATGATGCTGGTGACGTTTTCACGCAGAATGCCTGATGGAATAAGATGGAGAACGGTTTTTTCACCGTTGATTACGAGAGTATGGCCGGCGTTGTGACCACCCTGGTAGCGCACAACATATTTAGCCCGTTCAGTCAGGAGATCGACGATCTTCCCTTTACCTTCGTCACCCCATTGGGTGCCCAGTACGACGACGTTGTTACCCATTTTTCAAAATCACCGTTTGCTTAAAAATGGATTCTACCATCGCTTTTTCAGAGTTACAGCACTTTTTGCATCCAAAATAAGGCAAATCCGACCACTTTTTGATCAGCCAATCGATTTCCTCAACATGTAGTAGATCACAATCCCGGCAACCACAAGTCCGCCGCCAAAACGACGCAATAAATTATCCGGTAGCTGGCTCAGGCTGGCTACCATCTTGCGCCAGGCGCGCGGATAAAGCAGCGGGCCAAGCCCTTCAAGTACTAAAACCAGCGCCAGCGCCAGCCAAATGGTGGAGTTCATCATCAACCCTAATTGAAAAGTATCATTGCCGCCCTCGCGGGCGTCTCGGCCAGCATGGTGAATTCATTCCCTCATTTCACATTGTCCCGTATTTCAGCTTCATTATGAACCGGAAAGGTGAAACAAAATTCACAACTAATTGTATTGCTGGATATTTTTTAAATTGTAACTATGCCATCGCGTACTACAACCCGGTACGTCTACTTAATCAGGAAGATTATGATGAGAGAATTAACCGCATTTGAAATCGAAAATGTGAGCGGCGCAGGCTGGTTACAGGATGGTCTGGCGGCCTTAGGCAGCAAGGTCGGCGCAGCCGCATGGACGATGGGCACCGATGCCCTGAGCATTAACCTGCCGCTGCTTGGCACCCTCAATCTGGCCGACCTGGCGCCGGACCTGGGCAAAACCCTGGGCGAAAGCGTTGGGTCGACTATCGGCGGCACCATCGAAAGTGCGCTGGCAGGCCTGCCGGTGATCGGCGGCCTGCTGAACAAGCTACTCGGCAACTAATTCCCGCCCTCGCAGCATGAAAAAAGGCGCCTGTTTCAGGCGCCTTTTCGCATTATTACTTCAGGTTTACACCTTCTCCGGCTTATTTACGCGCCGAATCCGGTGAACGCATATAGCGGAAGAAATCGCTGTCCGGACTCAGGACCATCACATCCTGATTGCTCTGGAAGCTCTTCTCATAGGCACGCAGGCTACGGATAAAGGAGTAGAAGCCTGGATCCTGGCTGAACGCGTCGGCAAACAGTTTCGCTGATTCCGCATCACCTTCACCACGCAGGATACGGCCCTGGCGCTCGGCTTCCGCCAGCGTCTTGGTGACTTCATAGTCCGCAGTCGCGCGCAGTTTTTCCGCCTCTTCCTGACCCTGTGAACGATGGCGACGAGCAACCGCTTCACGCTCCGCGCGCATACGGTTATAAATCGCTTCCGACACTTCTGCCGGCAGGTTGATCTGTTTGATACGTACGTCGACAACTTCGATACCCAGCGCCGCCATACTGTTCGGGTTGATCACCTGCACTTTACCGTTGGTTTCGGCTTCCACACGCTCTGCCGCTTTAGCAATCGCGTCGTCAGCCGCCGGGGTGCTAACCTCATCTTCCGTACCGGCCGAACCCGAGTTCAGCGCATCGCGCACTTCCAGGGTCAGGCGACCACGGGAGTCGGTGACGATATCTTTCACATCCAGACGACCAATTTCAGAACGCAGACGGTCAGAGAATTTACGCTTCAGCAGTACCTCGGCCTGGGAGACGTCGCCGCCGCCGGTTGCCAGGTAGTAACGGCTGAAGTCGCTGATGCGCCACTTGATATAGGAGTCGACGATCAGGTCTTTCTTCTCTTTAGTAACGAAACGGTCAGCCTGGTTGTCCATGGTCTGAATACGCGCATCCAGCATCTTCACCGATTCGATAAACGGGATCTTGAAGTGCAGGCCTGGCGCATACACCAGCGGCTTGTTTTCGTCGTCGCGCAGAACTTTACCGAAACGCAGCGTGATACCGCGCTCGCCTTCCTTTACGACAAAGACAGACATGTAGAGCACTACCAGCACGATGACAATGATCGCGATAACAGATTTACGCATCGTTATTCCCCCTGACGCTGGTAGTCGTTACGCTGCGCGTTAGCGCGGCGTTGGTCCATAATGCTACCCCCGGTTGAGCTCGAGGTTGATGAGGTGCTGGCGCTGCTTGAGCTGGATGCTGGCGGCAGGCGCAGCAGATCGCTGGCGTCACTACTATCGCTCTTTGCTGCCGGCGCAGCGGCGCCTTTCAGCATCTGATCCAGCGGCAGAACCATCAGATTGCCGTTTTTGCTGTCATTGACCAGCACTTTACGGGTGTGGCTCAGCACTTTTTCCATGGTTTCGATATACAGACGCTCGCGGGTAATTTCCGGCGCGGCTTTGTATTCCGGCAGGATCTTCGCAAAGCGAGCCACTTCACCCTGGGCTTCCAGAACGGTCTGGGTCTTATAGGCGCGTGCCTCTTCGAGGATACGCTGCGCCTGACCATTCGCCCGCGGCTGGACTTCGTTGGTATACGCTTCCGCTTCACGAATGTACTGCTGCTCGTTCTCACGCGCGGCAATGGCATCGTCAAACGCGGCCTTCACCTCTTCCGGCGGACGCGCCGTCTGGAAGTTGACGTCCAGCAGAGTGATACCCATGTTGTACGGGCGAATCGTCTCTTCCAGCTCACGCTGGGTATCGCTACGGATCACGGTACGACCTTCGGTCAGAATACGATCCATGGTGTATTTGCCGATCACGCCGCGCAGCGCGCTGTCGGTGGCCTGACGCAGACTGTCGTCCGCGCTGGTCACGCTAAACAGATAGCGCTCCGGATCGGTGACGCGGTACTGCACGTTCATCTCAACGCGCACCACGTTTTCGTCAGAGGTCAGCATGACGCCGGAAGCCGCAAGTTCGCGCACCGACTCCACGTTCACCGCCTGAACGTTATCGATAAAGGTCGGTTTCCAGTTCAGGCCAGGCTCAACCAGATGGCTGAACTTACCAAAACGGGTGACCACGCCGCGCTCGGCCTCTTTAATGGTATAGAAACCGCTGGCCGCCCAGATAATCACTGCCGCCGCGGCAACGATGCCGACAATACGCCCGCCCATCGGTCCGCGAGGCCCCTGCGCGCTATTGCCGCCGCCCAGTCCGCCCTTGCCGCCGCCGAGCCCGCCAAGTTTTTTACTTAACTTGCGGAAGATATCATCCAGATCCGGCGGCCCCTGCTCGCGACCGCCTTTATTGCCATTTCCCTCAGAGTTGCCGCCAGGTTTGCTGCTCCCCCACGGGTCGCGGTCCTGTCCGTTATTACCGGGCTGATTCCACGCCATGTATATGCTCCATATTTGTTTTTGATATCCCCACAGGGGTCAATATCTTCAGGCAAGCTGCAAGGTTAAACCACATAGTCAACAAGCGTTGGCTCTTGCTTACAGAGGCGCCGCCAGTCAACGATCGGCATGCGCACCTGCAGACTCACGCTGCCGTCATCCTCCATCCACTCTTTTTCTATCGCCTGAAGCTGATAGAAACGGCTTCTCAGTCGCCCTTCTTTCGGCGGTAAGCGCAGCGTATGCTGGGCCACTTCACCGGAAAGACGCTCCGTTAATGCCTGAAAAAGCAGTGGTACGCCAACCCCGGTCTGGGCTGAAAGCCAGACCCGAATCGGTTTATTTTCATCGTCGCGATCGATGCGCGGTTCAAAATCGTCAAGCATGTCGATTTTGTTCATCACCAGCAGCGCCGGGATCTCATCGGCCTCAATTTCAGCGAGAACCGTATTTACCGCATCAATGTTTTCCTGCACGCGGACATCCGCCGCGTCAATCACATGCAGCAGCAGCGTCGCCTGACGCGTCTCCTGCAACGTCGCTTTAAACGCGGCTACCAGATCGTGCGGCAGATGGCGAATAAAGCCCACGGTATCGGCCAGCACCGTTTCGCCGACGTCAGGGACGTCAATGCGGCGCAGCGTCGGGTCCAGGGTGGCGAACAGCTGGTTCGCGGCATAGACCTCGGCGGCAGTGATCTGATTAAAGAGCGTTGATTTTCCGGCGTTGGTATAGCCCACCAGCGACACGGTAGGAATATCGGCTTTCGCACGCGACCGCCGCCCCTGCTCGCGCTGTTTCTCGACTTTTTCCAGCCGCGACAGGATCTGCATGATACGGTTACGCAATAAACGGCGGTCGGTTTCGAGCTGGGTTTCACCCGGGCCACGCAAACCAATCCCGCCCTTCTGTCTTTCAAGGTGGGTCCAACCGCGGACAAGGCGAGTCGCCATATGGCGCAGCTGCGCCAGCTCGACCTGCAATTTCCCTTCATGGGTGCGCGCGCGCTGGGCGAAAATATCTAAAATAAGACCGGTGCGATCGATAACCCGGCATTCGCACAGGCGTTCCAGGTTACGTTCTTGCGCCGGACTCAGGGCATGATCGAAGAGCACGACCGAAGCGCCGGTCGCTTTAACGGCTTCCGCAATTTCGACTGCCTTACCTTCACCAACAAAATACTTCGGGTGCGGTGCTTTACGGCTACCGGTAATCACCTGCATTGCTTCGACACCGGCGGAAGAGGCCAGAGTTTCAAACTCCTGGAGATCTTCCATATCTTTGTCTTGCGAAAAATAGATGTGTACCAGTACCGCCTGCTCACCGGCGTCATAACGGTCAAACAAGCGTAAACCCCTTATAAAATACCAGCGGGGAACGCAGAAAACCTGGCTCCCCGGCGTGGAAAAACAGCACTGGCCTTATTCGGCGTCGTCGCTGTCTTGTTGCGGCGCAGAAGAACCCTGCGCGCTACCACCGTGGTGATAGTTACTGGAACCGCCGCCAGCATTGTTGCTGTGGTGAGACACCGGGCGAGACGGGACAACAGTAGAAATTGCGTGCTTATAGACCATCTGGCTGACCGTGTTCTTCAACAGGATCACGAACTGATCGAAAGACTCAATTTGCCCTTGCAGCTTGATACCATTCACCAAATAAATAGAAACCGGAACGCGTTCCCGACGCAAAGCGTTCAGGAACGGATCTTGTAAAGATTGCCCCTTAGCCATTCTCTCTTTTCCTTATATGTATGCTTGTTTTGTACTCAGAACCTTACGATTCTCAAAAAAAATTACGCACGATACCGTTTAATTGTACACGTTCAGTTCTGGCTCGCACCAACAACCTGTAATACTTTGTTGAGCGCTTGTTCAGGTTGTTCACTGTCTAACCAGTGCACACCTTCCCAACCGCGCAGCCAGGTGACCTGACGTTTGGCTAACTGTCTCGTGGCGCAAACACCTCGATAAACCATCTCATCATACGGGATCTCGCCATTGAGATATGACCACATCTGGCGGTATCCGACACAACGGATGGAAGGCATGTCCGTATGCAAATCTCCGCGGGCAAAAAGCGCCCGTACTTCTGCTTCAAAACCTGAAGCTAACATCTGATGAAAACGCTGTTCTATGCGTTGATGGAGCAGTTCACGGCTCGCCGGGGCGATGGCGAACTGATGCACCTGATATGGCAGAGCGTCTCCTGACGTTTGCGTCAGTTCCGTTAAAGTTTTACCCGAAATGAAAAAAACTTCCAGTGCCCGGGAAAGCCTTTGCGGATCATTTGGATGAATACGCGCAGCAGCCACGGGATCGATCTCCTGTAATTGCTGATGTAACGCATTCCACCCCTGCTCTGCGGCCTGCTGCTCAATCCGCGCTCTGACCTCTGGGTCAGCCGACGGTAAGGGCGACAATCCTTCCAGCAACGCTTTGAAATACAACATCGTTCCGCCGACTAACAGCGGAATTCGCCCGGCGGCGACAATATCCGCCATCGCCGCCAGCGCATCGCGGCGAAAATCCGCCGCGGAATAGGCCTCCGCAGGATCCAAAATATCCAGCAGCCGATGCGGCGCAGCGCTAAGCTCCGCAGCATCCGGTTTGGCGGTGCCAATATCCATTCCCCGATAAATGAGGGCGGAATCAACGCTAATCAACTCTACTGGCAAAACTTTACGTAAGGCTATCGCCAGCGCGGTTTTGCCGGAGGCCGTCGGGCCCATTAAAAAAATTGCCTTGGGCAGGCTCGCCTCGGTTACATCATTCATCTTTCAGGGCATTCATCGCCGAATGGAGATCTACAGGTTGTAACAGGCCACCCGGCGGCGTTCTCAACAGCTGCGGGCAAAGACGCTCAACGTCCGCCAGCAGCGCAATCGCCTGCGCCATATTCCATGACGTCTGTTCGCTCGTCAGATTACGCGCCATCCATTGGGCGATATTGCCGACGTCGAATGCGTTTTGCTGCGCCAGGTAGCCTATCAGTTCAGGAATCAAGATTTGTAAATTTTGTTGTCTTAAGGGTAAAGGGACCGCGCGCACCGTCACGTGCAGGGCATCGGTATGCACATCGATCCCTAGCTGCGCCAGCGCCGGCTGAGCGGCGGCCAGCGCCTGCTTTTCCCCTTCCGTAACTTTTAACCGCAGCGGGATCAGCAGCGGCTGAGCACATACCGCCTCCGCTCCCGGGGTCAACTGCGCCTGGCGCAGCCAGCGCTCGGCAACGGTCAACGACAGCAGCGCCAGACCGCCCTCGCGCTCCAGCAGCGCGCAGTCGCCGCCAACAATCGTCAGCACTCTGCCAAAGCTCTGACTGTGACCGGCCAACTCTGCCGCCGCCGGAGGCTGCAACGCTGGCTTTGGCGCCGTTGGCGTGTCGAGCAGTTGACGATAAAGCGCTCCCTGCTGCTTCTGGTAACCCGGCTGCGCATGCGGCCAGCTCGCGCCGCCCGGTTTGCCGCTGGAGGCCGCAGGCTCACGCGATGGCGTGATGCTGAAGCGGGTCGCAGGCTCCCGCGCTTCCGCTGGCCGCGCAAACTGGTTGCCGCCCGCGGCGATGCGGTTCTCCGGCATCGGGCGCGGCGCCGGCGGGTCGTCTTTTTCCGCCAGCGGCGCGTCAAGCTGCTGCTGCAGTACGCTCAGTACGCCCTGGTAGATAAAGTCGTGCACCAGGCGCGACTGATGGAAACGCACCTCATGCTTGGCCGGGTGGACGTTTACATCCACCTGATGGGGATCGATCTCCAGATACAGCACAAACGCCGGCTGCTGATCGGCCCCTAGCTTGTCTTCACAGGCCTGGCGGATAGCATGGTTGATCAGCCGATCGCGCATCATCCGCCCGTTAACGTAGCAATACTGAATTTCCGCCAGCGCCGGGGTGGTATGCAGCGGATCGGCGACCCAGCCGCGCAGGGTCAGATCGCCATGCTGCCACTCGATCGCCAGCGCATGTTCGAGAAAAGCGGCGCCGCAAATTGTCCCCAGCCGGCGCTCGCGCTGGCCATCCTGAGCGACGGCCCGATACTGGCGCATCACCTTGCCGTTATGGCTGAGGTTGATAGTGACGTCGAAGCGCGCCAGCGCAATGCGGCGCACCACCTCGTCAATGTGGCCGAACTCGGTCTTTTCGGTGCGCATAAATTTGCGCCGCGCCGGGGTGTTATAGAACAGATCGAGGACTTCCAGAGTGGTACCGACCGGGTGCGCCGCCGGCTTCACCGTCACCGCCTGATCGCGGCCTTCAGCATACGCCTGCCAGGCTTCCTGCTGCTCCGCCGTGCGCGAAGTCAGCGTTAAGCGCGCTACCGAACTGATACTGGCCAGCGCTTCGCCGCGAAAGCCGAGGCTGATAATGGCCTCCAGATCGTCAAGCGAGGCGATCTTGCTGGTCGCATGACGAGCTAGGGCCAGCGCCAGCTCGTCTTTTTTGATGCCGCTGCCGTTATCGCGGATGCGAATAAGCTTCGCGCCGCCGCGTTCGATATCAATGTCAATCCGCGTGGCGCCCGCATCAAGACTGTTCTCAACCAGCTCTTTCACCACCGACGCGGGCCGCTCCACCACCTCGCCGGCGGCAATCTGGTTGGCGAGCTGCGGCGGCAGAACCTGAATCGGCATCCCCTGCTCCTTAGTTAATCAACATCCCGCCCGGCGCCGCGGCGCTGGCGGTCTGCGCCGCCTCGCCGCGAGGCGCCGACTGCAGCGGATGCTGCATAAAGTAGTTGCGTAAGCCGTTATAAATCGCCTCCGCAATCTGCTCCTGGTAATCATCGCTCCCCAGCAGCCGCTCTTCGCCGTTGTTACTGATAAAGCCCGTTTCCACGAGGATCGACGGGATGTCCGGCGAGCGCAGCACTCCAAGGCTGGCATGCTCCGGGCGGCGTTTGTGCAGGTTGCCAATACGCTGCAGCTGGCTCAGCACGTTGGTCGCCACATCGTAGCCGACGCGCTGGGAATGACCAAACTGCAGATCCAGCACCGCCTGGCTCAGGTAGGGGTCGGCCTGGCTGTTTGCCAGCACATCGCCCGCACCGCCGAGCAGTTCAGACTGTTTCTCATGCTGCTCGAGCCAACCGGCCATTTCGCTGTTGGCGCGACGGTTCGAGAGCACCCACACCGAGGCGCCAGTGGCATCGCGGTTTGGCGCGGCGTCAGCATGGATAGAGACGAGGAAATTGGCGTTTTGCTTACGCGCCACGTCAGAGCGGCCCATCACCGAAATAAAGTAATCCCCGTCGCGGGTCAGCACCGGCTTAAACTGCGGATCGGCGTTCAGTAACGCCCGCAGCTTGCGCGCGATAGCGATAGTCACGTTTTTCTCTTTGGTGCCGTTCGGGCCAATCGCGCCAGGATCCTGACCGCCGTGTCCGGCATCGATGGCGATAATCACCTTATCATCCGCCGACACCGTACGGGCCGCCGGGCGAGTCACGGTCTGATTGTTGGTCATCGCCGGCTGAGAGGAGGTCATCACCGTCTGCCGTTCATGACCCGACGAGCTGAACGGGTTACGCCCTGACGTCGTCGTCCGGGAAGGCATCACCGGCGGCGGGTCGGCCCGTTTCACCACCACGGGCGGCGGAGGCGGCGGCGGCGGCGCGTCGGCGTTGATGGTAAAGACCACCGTGTAATTCGCCCCGTTCTGTTGCTTCACCGCCCGGGTTTTGCCATCTTCCGTCAGATCCACCAGCAGACGCAGCGTCTGCGTATCCTGCGGCGTGCCGGCGCGAATACTCTTCACCAGGTTGCTGCCGCTAAACTGCAGCGGTAGTCCCTGCAATACGCCGGTCTGCTTGATATCCAGCGCCACCAGACGTTTACCCTGTGGGGTAAAGGAGTACTCCGGCTCACCGACAAAGCTTAGGGTAATACGGGCCTGCTGGTCTCCGTTAGAGACCTGGATATCGGATAAACTCGCCGCAGTGGCGTGAAGACTCGACAGCATCAGCGCAGCGGCAAGCCAGGTGGTTATGCGATACTTCATCCCGTCATCCTTCAGGCTAAAAGGCTAAACGCGCCAGTAAAGATTCACCCCGTGAGGAGATCGCGGTAATACGCGCCTCACGCCCTTGTGCCTGGTAATCAAGGTGAATTTCAACATCCGGGTCAGGCAGGACACCTGCGCCTTGCTGCGGCCATTCCACCAGGCAGATGGCATCGTCGGCAAAATAATCACGGATCCCCATAAATTCGAGTTCCTCAGGATCCGCCAGACGGTAGAGATCGAAGTGATACACCATCAGGTTCTCAAGGGTATAGGGCTCCACCAGGGTATAAGTTGGGCTTTTGACATTGCCGCGGTGACCGAGCGCCTGCAAAAAGCCGCGGCTGAAGGTCGTTTTCCCCGCGCCTAAATCACCATACAGATAAATCACGGTGGCGCCGGTACAGGCCTGCGCGATGCGGTCGCCAAGGGCCAGCGTGGCCTGCTCATCGGGTAAAGGAATCACTCGGTTAATCATGGTCTACGTCAATCACATCCGGGTTAACAACACGCCTGAGCGTGGAAAAGAGATCGGTCGCCAGCATGCCGCGGGTGCCCTCGCGGGCGGCCAGTCGGTCGGCGGCATCACCATGAGCGACGCACCCGGCACAGGCAGCATCATACGGCGTCAGGTGCTGTCCTAACAACGCGGCGATGATGCCGGTGAGCACATCGCCCATCCCGCCGCTGGCCATCCCGGCATTGCCGGCATCGATAATGCCCATCGCCCCGCTTTCACTGGCCACCACCGTGCCCGCGCCTTTCAGCACAACCACGCCACCATACCGTTTTACCAGACGCTGCGCAGAAAGTAAGCGATCGCTTTCAATTTCTGCCACGCTGACGTTCAGCAGACGGGCCGCTTCGCCGGGGTGCGGCGTTAGCACGCGATTGTGACGTTTATCGGGATTGAATGCCAGCAGGTTCAGCGCGTCGGCGTCCCAGACCATCGGTTTGTTAAAACTTTCCACCGTGCGCAGGGCGCTGCGTCCCCATTCGCGCTGCCCCAGCCCGGGGCCAATCGCTACCACGTCCGCCCACTCCAGCGCGGCTTTCAGAGTCTGCGGCGTCAGTTCATCTACCATTAATTCCGGCCGCACGGTGACAATGGGCGCCACGTTCTCCGGGTGAGTAAGTACTCGCACCAGTCCCGCGCCGCTGCGTAGGGCCGCTTCACCGCACATACGGATAGCGCCTGCCGTGCCGCGATCGCCGCCGACAATCACCAGTTTACCGTGATCGCCTTTATGGGAGGTGGCCCGCCGCGGCGGCAGCCAGTCGGCGAGGTGGGCGGCGCAAAACCGCGTCAGAGGAGTGCTTTGTCCGGCGAGCCAGCGTTCGAGCCCCAGCGCATGATGGTGGAGTTGCCCGACGACATCCCGCGCCTTGCCGGTCAGCAGCCCCGGCTTGAGGGCGATAAAGGTCAGCGTATGGTCGGCCTGTACCACTGCACCTGGCGTCGCGCCCGTCTGCGCATTCAGGCCGGAAGGGATATCCAGCGCCACCACCGGCGCCGGGTGGTGGTTCGCCTGGTGGATGAGCGCCGCAACGGGATCGCGCGGCGCGCTGCGCAGACCGGTGCCGAGCAGGCCATCAATAATCAGTGAGATATCGTCGGGCCATGGGATGGTCGCCGCATGGATCACGCCGCCGGCGTTAAGCCATGCCTCCCGCGCCGCCTGCGCCTCTTCCGGCAGCGGGCTGTCACTCTCCACCGCCAGCAGCGTCACCCGCCGCCCCGCGGCCTGTGCCAGACGCGCAACGACATATCCGTCGCCGCCGTTGTTGCCATGTCCGCAGAGGATCAGCCAGTGCGCGCTGGCAGGATAAGCACAGCTGGCCAGCTGGAACGCCGCCTCGCCCGCGCGCTGCATGAGTTCGAACAGCGTCAGCCCCAGGCTGTCCGCCGCCTCTCGTTCGGCCAGGCGCAGCGCCTCCGCAGGCCAAATGTTGTATGGTATACTGTCAGGGTTTTTCGTCATTGTATGGTCCATCATGTCACAGCCCTCGATCTCGTTCAGTTAGCGCAACAAATCAAACAATGGGGCACAGAGCTTGGGTTCCAGCAGGTGGGGATCGCCGATACCGACCTCAGCGCCAGTGAACCCAAACTGCAGGCATGGCTGGATAAACAATACCACGGCGAAATGGAATGGATGGCCCGTCACGGTATGATGCGCGCCCGTCCCCACGAACTGCTGCCCGGTACGTTACGCGTCATCAGCGTGCGGGTGAACTATCTGCCCGCTAACGCCGCCTTTGCCCGCACCCTGAAAGATCCCACGCTGGGTTACGTCAGCCGTTATGCCCTCGGGCGTGATTATCATAAGCTGCTACGTAATCGCCTGAAAAAGCTGGGGGAGAAGATTCAGGAACAGTGTGCTTCGCTCAATTTTAGACCTTTTGTCGATTCCGCGCCTATCCTGGAACGGCCAATCGCAGAAAAAGCGGGCCTAGGCTGGACAGGTAAGCACTCACTTATCTTAAGCCGCGACGCCGGATCGTTCTTTTTCCTCGGCGAACTGCTGATTGATCTGCCCCTGCCGGTCGACAGCCCGGTCGCGGAAGAGTGTGGGCGCTGCGTCGCCTGCATGACCATCTGTCCCACCGGGGCCATCGTTGAGCCCTATACCGTCGACGCCCGGCGCTGCATCTCCTATCTCACCATTGAACTGGAAGGTGCAATCCCCGAGGAGTTCCGTCCACTTATCGGCAACCGTATTTACGGTTGTGATGATTGTCAGCTGATCTGCCCGTGGAACCGTTTCTCACAGCTCACCGATGAAGAGGATTTCAGCCCACGCAAAGCGCTGCATGCCCCGCCGCTGGTGGAGCTGTTCGCCTGGAGCGAAGCGTGGTTTCTGAAGGTGACCGAAGGGTCGGCGATTCGTCGCATTGGCCACCTGCGCTGGCTGCGTAATATCGCCGTCGCGTTGGGCAATGCGCCCTGGGATGAAGCCCATCTTCGCGCCCTGGAGAGCCGCCGGGGCGAGCACCCGCTTCTCGACGAACACATTGAGTGGGCGATTGCCCAGCAACTGAAAAAGCGGAACGCCGACGCCGTTGAAGTACAGCTGCCGAAAAAATTACGTCTGGTCAGAGTGGTAGAGAAAGGCTTGCCGCGCGACGCCTGATTCATTCACAGGCTGTGAATAAAATCTAAAACACATTGCGTTTCAAGGCGCAGACCAAGGTCAAGTGATCGGATTAACATTTTGAAATGAAATTTATTTGTTAAATTTCAATCACATACAAAGACACTATTTACAAAGCGAAGCATTTGCGCCGCCAGTGACGGAACGACAACCTGTGGATAACTCTGTTCACAGTATTTCTGCGGACCAAACGAAAATCATCCCCGGCGCTGGATTGCACTGTGGATAAATAAGAGATGGAAGAAAATTTGGAGCGGGAAACGAGACTCGAACTCGCGACCCCGACCTTGGCAAGGTCGTGCTCTACCAACTGAGCTATTCCCGCTTAATCATCGTCATTCAAGCTACCGTCTAGCAACCTGAAAACTGCGACTGGTGTGGTGTGTCTTTCAAATTTTGGAGCGGGAAACGAGACTCGAACTCGCGACCCCGACCTTGGCAAGGTCGTGCTCTACCAACTGAGCTATTCCCGCTTAATCTTCGGCTTTCGCCCCGCATCTGCGAGATGAAATCCTTTGATCAGGATGGTGCTTTCAAATTTTGGAGCGGGAAACGAGACTCGAACTCGCGACCCCGACCTTGGCAAGGTCGTGCTCTACCAACTGAGCTATTCCCGCGTTACTGCATTTTTTGCCATATTTCGATGGCGTCGTAATTTGCATTTCTGCGTCGTTACGGGAGGCGCATTATACGAGAATTCGATGCCCCTGCAACCCCCTGACGATCACTTTTTTGCGTTTTTTGTTTAAATGGACATTTTCTCGCCACCCACGCCGCTGAATTGTATAAATAAGCGTCATAACGGGCAAAATCGCTTTTTCCGCCCGGCTGAATGACGCAAAATCGCTCGCATCATACAGCGGTGGCGCGACGTATAACGAGGCCACCCCGACGCCAAACAGGGAATTAGCATGAGAAAAGTCCTCACCGTCCTGCTGCTGAGCACGCTGGCCATCGGAACCGCGTCAGCCGAGACGCTCCATTTTGGCACCACCACGGCCAATCCACCGTTTGTCACCGCCAACGGCAAAAATCAGCCCGTTGGCTTCGATATCGATCTCGCGCACGCCCTGTGCCAGCAGATGCAGGCGCAGTGCCAGTTCACGGCGCAGCGTTTCGATACCCTGATCCCGGCTTTACGCTTTAAGAAATTTGACGCGGTGATTGCCGGCATGGAAGTGATCCCGATGCGTGAGAAGCAGGTCGCCTTCAGCCGACCCTATCGCCAGGCGCTCTCCGGGGTAGTGCTCGTCAACAAAGATGTCGCCCATTCCTTTGCCGATCTGAAGGCTAAAAAAGTCGGCGTGGTGAAAGGCACGCTGCATCAGCGCTACCTGCGTGATAAACAGAAAGCCGTACAGGCTGTCCCTTACGACGATGTCGCCAGCGCCCTGGCCGCGCTGAAAGCCGGGCAAATAACCGGCGTCATGGGCGACTTCGCCACCCTCGACGCCTGGCAGCAGGAGAACCCTGACTACGCCATCATGGATGAACGGGCCACCGACCCGGCTTATTACGGTAAGCAGTATGCGATTGCGGTGCGCAAAGACGATCCGGAGCTGCTGAACGCCATCAACGATGCCCTGGCCGCGGTCATGGCGACACCTGACTTCCAGCAGATGCAGCAGAAGTGGTTTAAATAACGCAGAAAAGTGTACCGGGCCGCGCACAGGGCCCGGTCGCGGTTTACAGTTTAATGAAGTGTTCGCGGTAGTAAGCCAGCTCGGCGACCGACTCGCGGATATCGTCCATCGCCTGATGAGTGCCCTGCTTTTTAAAGCCGTCGAGAATTTCCGGCTTCCAGCGGCGCGCCAGCTCTTTCAGCGTGCTAACGTCCAGATAGCGATAGTGGAAATAGGCTTCCAGTTGCGGCATGTACTTAAACAGGAAGCGACGATCCTGGCCGATACTGTTGCCGCAGATCGGCGACTTGCCCGCCGGCACCCACTGCTTAAGAAACTCAATGGTCGCCAGTTCGGCATCGTGCTCGCTGACGGTGCTCGCCTTTACGCGATCCACCAGACCGCTGCCGGTATGCGTCCGCACATTCCACTCGTCCATTAATGCCAGCTGAGCGTCCGACTGATGCACCGCGATGGCCGGGCCCTCAGCCAGAATGTTCAGGTTGGCATCGGTCACCAGGGTGGCGATTTCGATAATGCGATCGCGCTCCGGATCCAGCCCTGTCATCTCAAGATCGATCCAAATGAGGTTGTTTTCATTTGCACTCATGCTATTTTCCACCCTTCTCGCGTGACTATATTCATCTAAAATAGCGTGTATCATAGAGGTTTTGCCCCATCAGGGCGACCAGGAGCCAGTTCGATTGAGTAAAAATAAACTCTCCAAAGGCCAGCAGCGCCGCGTCAAAGCCAACCACCAGCGCCGTCTGAAAACCACTGCGGAGAAGGCCGACTACGATGACAACCTGTTTGGCGAAACGTCGGAAGGCATTGTCATCAGTCGCTTTGGTATGCATGCCGACGTCGAATCCGCTGACGGCAGCGTGCATCGCTGCAATATCCGCCGGACGATCCGCTCGCTGGTCACCGGCGACCGCGTGGTCTGGCGGCCGGGTAAAGACGCCGCCGACGGCGTAAGCGTCAAAGGGATCGTCGAGGCGGTGCACGATCGCGCCTCCGTCCTGACGCGTCCGGATTTTTACGACGGCGTGAAGCCTATCGCCGCCAATATCGACCAGATCGTGGTGGTTTCCGCGATCCTGCCTGAGCTGTCGCTGAATATTATCGATCGCTATCTGGTGGCCTGCGAAGCGCAGGATATCGAGCCGCTCATTGTGCTGAATAAAATCGATCTGCTGGATGATGATGGTCTGCGCTTCGTCAATGAGCAAATGGATATCTACCGCAACATCGGTTACCGCGTGCTGCTGGTTTCCAGTCGGACTCAGGACGGCCTTAAGCCGCTGGAAGCGGCCCTGACCGACCGCATCAGTATCTTCGCCGGGCAGTCCGGGGTCGGTAAATCGAGCCTGCTGAACGCCCTGCTCGGGTTGAACGAGGATCAGATCCTCACCAATGATGTCTCGGACGTTTCCGGCTTAGGTCAACACACCACCACCGCGGCACGCCTCTACCACTTCCCGCACGGCGGCGATGTGATTGATTCACCGGGGGTACGTGAGTTCGGCCTGTGGCATCTGGAAGCGGAACAAATCACCAACGGCTTTGTCGAATTCCATGATTATTTAGGCCGTTGCAAATATCGCGACTGTAAACACGATACCGATCCTGGCTGTGCGCTTCGCGAAGCGGTAGAGAACGGCAAGATCGCCGAAAGCCGTTTTGAGAACTACCACCGCATCCTGGAAAGCATGGCGCAGGTACAGGTAAAAACGCGTAAAAACTTTTCCTCGTCCGATGACTGATCATTAAGCTGAGCATCACGTCAGGCGCTGCCGGGCAGCGGTGATGACGCAGCTTACGCAGATGCCATTTGGCGAGTTTTACGTATAGAATCGTCCCCTTTTTTCAGGTCCCCGCCCGCAGGCGGGGTCAGGAACGACATATCATGGCCTGGAGGCTACTTTGTTAAACGATCTTAAACTTTCACTGCAATACATTCTGCCTAAACTGTGGCTCACCCGCCTCGCAGGCTGGGGTGCGAGCAAACGCGCAGGTTGGCTGACGAAGCTGGTCATCGATCTGTTCGTGAAATACTACAAGGTCGATATGAAAGAGGCGCAGAAGCCGGATACCGCGGCTTATCGCACCTTCAACGATTTCTTCGTGCGCCCGCTGCGCGACGACGTTCGCCCGCTGAATACCGATCCAAACGTGCTGGTGATGCCGGCCGATGGCGTGATCAGCCAGCTTGGCGCCATTGAGAACGATAAAATCCTGCAGGCTAAGGGTCATGACTACAGTTTGGAAGCCCTGCTGGCCGGCAACTATCAGATGGCCGACCTGTTCCGTAACGGCAGCTTCGCCACCACCTACCTGTCGCCGCGCGACTATCACCGCGTACACATGCCGTGCAACGGCATCTTGCGCGAAATGATCTACGTTCCTGGCGACCTGTTCTCTGTTAACCACTTGACGGCGCAGAACGTGCCGAACCTGTTCGCCCGTAACGAGCGCGTCATCTGCCTGTTTGATACTGAGTTTGGCCCGATGGCGCAAATTCTGGTGGGCGCAACTATCGTCGGCAGCATCGAGACCGTGTGGTCCGGCACCGTGACCCCGCCGCGCGAAGGCATTATTAAACGCTGGACCTGGCCCGCTGGCGACAACGAAGGCTCCATCGCCTTGCTGAAAGGCCAGGAGATGGGCCGCTTCAAACTGGGTTCCACCGTGATCAACCTGTTTGCCCCGGGCCAGGTGAAGCTGGTCGACACGCTGCAAAGCCTGTCCGTGACCAAGATCGGCCAACCGCTGGCGACAGCAGTGGAAGCGACCGCCGCCGCTGAACCCGCTCCGTTACCGGAAGAAGAGATCCGCGCCGAACACCGCGCCAGCCCGCTGGTTGACGATAAACAAGACCAAGGTTAATTCTTCAGCAAAAGGGTTATGCCGTGCGCCTGATATACACTTTCCTGTTGGCCTTGAGCCTCAGTTTCGGGGCGTACGCTGCGACAGCCCCGGATGCTAAACAGATAACCCAGGAACTGGAACAGGCGAAGGCGGCAAAGCCCGCCCAGCCTGAAACCGTTGAAGTTCTGCAGTCCGCGCTGAACGCGCTTGAGGAGCGAAAATCATCCCTCGAGCGCGCCCGTCAGTATCAGGACGTTATCGACAATTTCCCCAAACTGTTTCAAAGCCTGCGTGCCCAGCTCAATAATCTGAGCGAAGAGCCGCGCCAGGTGCCAACCGGCCTGACCGCCGATGCGCTGAACCAGGAGATCCTGCAGGTCAGCAGCCAACTGCTGGAATCGAGCCGCCAGGCGCAGCAGGAGCAGGATCGCGCGCGTGAAATCGCCGACTCCCTGAACCAGCTGCCGCAGCAGCAAACCGATGCCCGTCGTCAGCTCAATGAGGTTGAGCGCCGCATCGGCACGCAAACCGGCAACAATGCTCTCGCCCAGGCGCAAAATCTTGCCCTGCAGGCGGAATCGGCGCGTCTGAAGGCGCTGGTGGATGAACTCGACCTCGCCCAGCTCTCCGCCAACAACCGCCAGGAGCTGTCGCGCGCCCGTTCCGAGCTGGCGCAAAAACAGAGCGAGCAGCTGGATGCCTATCTGCAGGCGCTGCGCAATCTGCAAAACAGCCAGCGCCAGCGGGAGGCGGAAAAGGCGCTGGAGAGTACCGAACTGCTGGCGGAGAACAGTGAAAACCTGCCGCCGGACATCACCGCCCAGTTTAAGGTCAACCGTGAGCTCTCCCAGGCGCTGAACCAGCAGGCGCAGCGCATGGATCTGGTGGCGTCCCAGCAGCGGCAGGCGACGAATCAAACGCTGCAGGTGCGCCAGGCGTTAAACACTCTGCGCGAGCAGTCGCAGTGGCTGGGCTCCTCCAATCTGCTGGGCGAAGCCCTGCGCGCCCAGGTGGCGCGGCTGCCGGAGCGCCCTCGCCCGCAGCAGCTGGATACGGAAATGGCGCAGCTGCGTGTGCAGCGTCTGCGCTTTGAAGATTTGCTGAGTAAGCAGCCGCAGCTGCGGCAGATCCGCCAGGCCGACGGCGAACCGCTGACCAGCGAGCAGAACAAGATCCTGCAGGCGCAGCTGCGCACGCAGAACGAGCTGCTGAACTCGCTGCTGCGCGGCGGCGACACCCTGATGCTGGAGCTCACCAAGCTGAAGGTCGCCAACGGCCAGCTGGAAGACGCGCTGAAAGAGATCAACGAAGCCACCCACCGCTATCTGTTCTGGACTTCGGACGTCAGCCCCATCGGCTTCTCCTGGCCGCTGGAGATCGTCCAGGATCTGCGGCGCCTGATCTCCCTGGATACCATCAGCGAACTGGGCAAAGCCAGCGCGATGATGCTTACCAGCAAAGAGACCCTGCTGCCGCTGTTTGCCGCCCTGCTGCTGGTTGGCTTTAGCATCAGCTCGCGGCGCCATTTCACCCGCTTTCTCGAGCGCTCCAGCGCCCGGGTGGGGAAAGTCACCCAGGATCACTTCTGGCTGACGCTGCGCACGGTCTTCTGGTCGATACTGGTGGCCTCGCCGCTGCCGGTGCTGTGGATGACGCTCGGCTATGGTCTGCAGTCCGCCTGGCCGTTCCCGCTGGCGGTGGCGATTGGCGATGGAGTCACCGCGACGGTGCCTTTGCTGTGGGTGGTGATGATCTGCGCCACCTTCGCCCGGCCAAACGGGCTGTTTATCGCCCACTTCGGCTGGCCGCGTAGCCGCGTGGCGAAGGCGATGCGCTACTACCTGATGAGCATCGGGCTGATTGTGCCGCTGATTATGGCGCTGATCATGTTCGATAATCTTAACGACCGCGAATTCTCCGCTTCGCTGGGCCGCCTGTGCTTCCTGCTGATCTGCGGCGCGCTGGCGGTGGTCACCCTGAGCCTTAAGCACGCCGGTATTCCGCTCTATCTGGATAAAGAGGGGAATGGCGACAATATGGTGAACCGCCTGCTGTGGAACCTGATGCTTGGCGCCCCGCTGGTGGCCATGCTGGCGGCCGCCGTCGGCTACCTCGCCACCGCCCAGGCGCTGCTTGCGCGTCTGGAAACCTCGGTCGCCATCTGGTTCCTGCTGCTGGTGGTCTATCACATCATCCGCCGCTGGATGCTGATCCAGCGCCGCCGGCTGGCCTTCGACCGGGCCCGCCATCGTCGCGCGGAAATTCTCGCTCAGCGCGCCCGCGGCGAAGATGAGCCCGTTCACGTCAGCAGCCCGGAAGGGTCGGTGGAGACGGAGGTCAGCGAGGTCGACCTCGATGCCATCAGTACCCAGTCGCTGCGGCTTGTCCGCTCCCTGCTGATGCTGATCGCGCTGCTATCGGTCATCGTGCTGTGGTCGGAAATTCACTCGGCGTTTGGCTTCCTTGAGAATATCTCGCTGTGGGACGTGACCTCGACGGTACAAGGGGTGGAAAGCCTTGAGCCTATTACGCTTGGCGCGGTATTGATTGCCATTCTGGTGCTGATCATCACCACTCAGCTGGTACGCAACCTGCCCGCGCTGCTGGAACTGGCGATCCTCCAGCATCTCGATTTAACCCCCGGCACCGGCTACGCCATCACCACCATCACTAAGTATCTGCTGATGCTGGTCGGCGGGCTGGTGGGCTTCTCAATGATCGGTATCGAGTGGTCGAAGCTGCAGTGGCTGGTCGCCGCGCTGGGTGTGGGTCTCGGGTTTGGCCTGCAGGAGATCTTCGCCAACTTTATCTCCGGCCTGATTATCCTGTTTGAGAAGCCGATCCGCATCGGCGATACGGTCACCATTCGCGACCTGACGGGCAGCGTCACCCGCATTAATACCCGTGCGACCACCATCAGCGACTGGGACCGAAAAGAGATTATCGTGCCGAACAAGGCGTTCATTACCGAACAGTTTATCAACTGGTCGCTGTCGGACTCGGTTACCCGCGTGGTGCTGACGGTGCCGGCGCCTGTGGACGCCGATACCGAAGAGGTGACGAAAATTCTCATCGCCGCGGCGCATCGCTGCTCGCTGGTCATCGATACCCCGGCGCCGGAGGCGTTTCTCGTCGACCTGCAGCAGGGGATCCAGATTTTCGAGCTACGTATTTTTGCCGCGGAGATGGGGCACCGCATGCCGCTGCGCCATGAGATGCATCAGCTGATCCTGGCGGGCTTCCGCGAGCATGGCATTGATATGCCGTTCCCTCCATTCCAGATGCGTCTGGAAAGTATTGACGGCAGGCAAAGCAGTAAAACCATGACCTCGGCCGGAAAAACCAGCCGCCGTACGGCTGGTAGCCTGTAAACCATCCCCTGCCCGGCTGCACCGCCGGGCAGGTTCTTTAACTCTCCATCACCAGCGCGCCGGACGCCATGCGCCGACGGTAGCTTTCGTAGATCCCCAGCGCCAGCAGTGAGAAGAAGATCGGCCCACCGACCATCCACAGGGTGCTGTTCCAGTCCCCGCTGTCGATGACGGGTTGGATAATGGTGAAGATATTGGCGAAGGTCACCACCAGCAGCACCACGCCGGTCGCCAGCAGCGTCGACGGACGGTTTTTGAAGATCACGAACGGCCGGTCAAGATGGGTTTTCGCCTTGAAGAACGGGAAGGCGATGGTCAGGAACAGATAAGGCAAGGTCATAGAGACATTGGCCATCAGCGTCAGCTTGTTATAAAACGCGGAAGCGCTATCCCCACCGAACGATACCAGTACGATAAACACCCCGACCAGCAGACACTGCAGCCACATCGCCGCGGCGGGCATTCCGTTGACGTTGAGACGGGTCATCACCGACGGCCAGAGCGCTTTTGGCGTGCCCTGGATAATCGCTTTCAGGGGAGAATAGCTGAGGGTGAAGAACGCGCCGGTGTAGGCGAGAAACATCGACAGGCCGGTAATTCGGGCGAACCAGACCCCGGTCAGGGCTGACGCCGCAGGGGTCAGGTGCAGGGCCTGGCCCAGCGTCGCCCCGAGGCTGGTCATCAGCACATAGGTGATGTTGCCGAGGTTGGTCGAACGCGCGCCAAGCACCTGCTGCCAGTTGGCGCTCACGCCCCACAGCACAATCGCCAGCGAGTAACCGATCGAGATAACGATCGCCGCGATGATAATACCTTTGGCAAAGTTCTTTTCCGGCTTATCGGTCTTATCCACTAAGCCGCCGACCGCCTCAATTCCGCCATAGGCAAAGATGGCAAATACCACAAACGACAGCATCGCCATGCCCGACTGATACCCGGGATTAGGCGAAAGGGTGAAGATTAACGGCTGGGCGAAATGACCGCCGTTAAGCAGAAGGATCGCCCCGCTCACCAGCAGCAGCACCAGGTTAAGCCCCATCACCGCGATACCGCCGACGGCGGTAATTTTAGCGATTTTATTGATCCCTTTGACGGCAATAAAGGTCACCACGACCATCCAGCAGGCCGCCAGAATACCGACCGTCTGCGTCGGCGTCAGGCTACCCAGCGCCCAGGTCTGGGTTTTGTCCGCGCCAAACAAAAAAGTAGAGAGCGGGACCCAGATCTTAGCGGCGGTACTCACCATCCACACTACGTACGAGGCAAACCACATAAAGGTACCAATGAAGGCAAAGCGCGGCCCGACGCTGTGGTTCATCCAGGAATAGATCCCGCCCTCTTCGCGACGATAAGCTGAGCCCATCTCCGCCATCATCAGCGCGAACGGGATAAAGAAAAAGAGGGCGGAAAAAAGGTAAAACGGCATCGCGCTATAGCCCATCAGATAAAACGCCGATGGGCTGTTGGCAAAGCCAAACACCGAGGTGAAGATCATCAGAATCAGCCCGATCAGGCTCATCTTCTTGAGTTGTTGATGCATAAATCTATCCAAACGTGGGCATCGCCCCGACGAGCGACGCCTGGCCTCATAAAAAGAGCGCGGATAGTAGCAAAATCACGGAGGGAAATTGTGGGTATTCGGGCTAAAGCCGGGGCGAGGGTGTCAGGTTCAGAGTCGTCTTTCACCTCCCCCACCCGCCGGCGGAGGGAGGTGAAAAAGCGATCAGGCGCGGTCTACCGTAAAGGCGATCACTTCGCCGATGCTTTCAGCGCCCAGCGCCAGCATGACCACGCGGTCAACGCCCAGCGCCACGCCGGAGCAGTCCGGCAGACCCGCCTCCAGCGCCGCCAGCAGGTTGTTATCGATGGGCTGCTGCGGAAGGCCGCGCGCGGCGCGTTTGCGGTTATCCTGCTCAAACCGCAGGCGCTGTTCATGGGCGTCGGTCAGCTCGTGGAAACCGTTCGCCAGCTCAATACCTTTGTAATAGACCTCAAAGCGCTCAGCGACCCGATGATCTTCCGGGCTGATCTGCGCTAAAGAGGCCTGAGTCGCCGGGAAATGATAAATGAACGTTGGTCGATCTTTGCCGATGTGCGGCTCCACGCCCATGGTGAACAGCAGCTGCAGCAGGGTATCGCGATCTTCTTCAGTATCGGCGATATTGCTCAGATCCAGCTTCGCTGCGACTTCACGCAGCTGTGCTTTATCGGCAGAGAGCGGGTCAATTTCCAGATGGCGCTGAAACGCCTGCTGATAGGAGAGACTTTCCGCCGGTTGGCACTCCAGCACCTGCTGCAGCAGATCGTCCACCTCATTGATCAGGCGATACATGTCATAGCATGGACGATACCACTCCAGCATGGTGAATTCCGGATTGTGATGACGCCCCATCTCTTCATTACGGAAGCTGCGGCACAGCTGGAAGACCGGGCCGCAACCTGCCGCCAGCAGGCGCTTCATGTGGTATTCCGGACTGGTCATCAGGTACAGGTTAAGCCCCTGAGAATGGCCCGGGCCGACGAAACGGGTTTCGAACGGGAACAAATGAATATCCGTTACCGTCGCCTGACTCATGCAAGGCGTCTCCACCTCCAGCACGCCGCGATCGGTAAAGAAACGGCGGATTTCCGCCATCACCGCCGCGCGCTTCAACAGATTGGGAATGGGTGCGCTCGGCTGCCAGGTTGCCGTCTCGCTCATGGTACTTTCTCCGATTGCAAATTAAGGGCACGAAGTCTACTCGCAACCGGCGAGTGAAACAAATTTTGTGCAATCTCCGGCAGACTACATGCCATTAATCTATCGTTAACCCTGACGCATAAATACCACTGATAAATAACCGCACATATCGATAAAAAAATCGAACACGTCAATTTTCCATACTGACCCTAAGGCTATACTCCTGTACCTATAAAGGAGCAGTGATACTTTTTCGCCAGCCCGGCGGCGAAATACACTAAAACTGGAGGAATGTCGTGCAAACTTTTCAAGCCGATCTCGCCGTAATTGGCGCCGGCGGGGCAGGCCTTCGTGCCGCTATCGCCGCCGCTCAGGCCAACCCCAACGCTAAAATCGCCCTGATTTCTAAAGTCTATCCGATGCGCAGCCATACGGTCGCTGCAGAAGGGGGATCCGCAGCCGTTGCCCAGGATCACGATAGCTTTGAGTACCATTTTCACGACACCGTCGCGGGAGGCGACTGGCTGTGCGAGCAGGATGTCGTCGACTATTTTGTTCATCACTGCCCGACGGAAATGACCCAGCTGGAGCAGTGGGGATGCCCATGGAGCCGCCGCCCCGACGGCAGCGTCAACGTCCGACGCTTCGGTGGCATGAAAATCGAACGCACCTGGTTTGCCGCCGACAAAACCGGCTTCCACATGCTGCATACCCTCTTCCAGACCTCCCTTCAGTTTCCCCAAATTCAGCGCTTTGACGAACATTTCGTCCTTGACCTGCTGGTCGATGACGGGCAGGCCCGCGGCCTGGTGGCGATGAATATGATGGAAGGCACCCTGGTGCAGATCCGCGCTAACGCCGTGGTGCTGGCTACCGGCGGCGCCGGGCGCGTCTACCGCTACAACACCAACGGTGGCATCGTCACCGGTGACGGGATGGGGATGGCCCTGGGCCATGGCGTGCCGCTGCGCGACATGGAATTCGTTCAGTATCACCCGACCGGCCTGCCGGGCTCCGGGATCCTGATGACCGAAGGCTGCCGCGGCGAAGGCGGGATTCTGGTCAACAAAAACGGCTACCGCTATCTGCAGGATTACGGCATGGGCCCGGAAACCCCGCTCGGCGAACCGAAGAATAAATATATGGAGCTGGGCCCACGCGACAAAGTGTCCCAGGCCTTCTGGCACGAGTGGCGGAAAGGGAACACCATCCCGACGCCGCGCGGCGACGTGGTCTACCTCGATCTCCGCCACCTCGGCGAGAAAAAACTGCTGGAGCGTCTGCCGTTTATCTGTGAACTGGCGAAAGCCTACGTCGGCGTCGATCCGGTGAAAGAGCCGATCCCGGTGCGCCCGACCGCGCACTACACCATGGGCGGTATTGAAACCGATCAGCAGTGCGAAACCCGGATCAAAGGGCTGTTTGCCGTGGGCGAATGCTCGTCCGTTGGCTTACATGGCGCCAACCGCCTGGGCTCCAACTCGCTGGCCGAGCTGGTGGTCTTCGGCCGCCTGGCCGGGGAGCAGGCCATGCAGCGCGCCGCTCAGGCGGGCGAGGCAAACGGCGCCGCCCTCGATGCGCAGGCTGCCGATGTGGAGCAGCGCCTGAAAGATATCGTCAACCAGGAAGGTAACGAAAACTGGGCGAAAATTCGCGATGAAATGGGGCTGTCGATGGAGGAAGGCTGCGGCATCTACCGCACGCCGGAGCTGATGCAGAAAACGATCGACAAGCTGGCTGAACTGCAGGAGCGCTTTAAGCGCGTGCGCATTACCGATAACTCCAGCGTGTTCAATACCGATCTGCTTTACACCATTGAGCTGGGGCACGGTTTAAACGTTGCCGAATGTATGGCGCACTCGGCCATCGCCCGTAAAGAATCGCGCGGGGCGCACCAGCGTCTGGATGAAGGCTGTACCGAACGCGACGACGTCAACTTCCTCAAGCACACTCTCGCCTTCCGCGAGGCCGATGGCACTACCCGTCTGGAATATGGCGATGTGAAGATCACCACGCTGCCGCCGGCAAAACGTGTCTATGGCGCAGAAGCGGACGCGGCTGAGAAGAAGGAGACCACCCATGGCTGAGATGAAAAACCTGAAAGTCGAAGTGGTGCGCTACAATCCGGAGGTCGACACCGCACCGCACAGCGCATTCTATGACGTGCCTTATGATGAACAGACCTCGCTGCTGGACGCGCTGGGCTACATCAAAGACAACCTGGCGCCAGACCTGAGCTACCGCTGGTCCTGCCGAATGGCAATCTGCGGTTCCTGCGGCATGATGGTCAACAAGGTGCCGAAGCTGGCCTGCAAAACCTTCCTGCGCGATTACACCAAAGGCATCAAAGTTGAGGCGCTGGCCAACTTCCCGATCGAGCGCGATCTGGTGGTGGACATGACCCACTTTATCGAAAGCCTGGAAGCCATTAAGCCGTATATCATCGGCAATAACCGCACGCCTGACCAGGGGCCAAACAAGCAGACCCCGGCCCAGATGGCGAAATACCATCAGTTTTCCGGCTGCATCAACTGCGGGCTGTGCTATGCCGCCTGTCCACAGTTCGGCCTGAACCCGGAATTTATCGGCCCGGCGGCGATCACCCTCGCCCACCGCTATAACGAAGACAGCCGCGACCACGGTAAAAAGGAACGCATGGCGCAGCTTAACGGCCAGAATGGCGTCTGGACCTGTACTTTCGTTGGCTACTGCTCGGAAGTGTGTCCGAAGCACGTCGACCCGGCGGCCGCGATCCAGCAGGGCAAGGTGGAAAGCTCGAAAGACTTTCTTATCGCCACCCTGAAACCACGCTAAGGAGTGCATTATGACGACGAAACGCAAACCCTACGTGCGACCAATGACCTCCACCTGGTGGAAAAAGCTGCCGTTTTATCGCTTCTACATGGTACGGGAAGGCACAGCGGTACCGACGGTATGGTTTAGCATTGTGCTGATTTATGGGCTGTTTGCCCTCAAGCACGGCGCCGAGAGCTGGGCGGGATATATCGGATTCCTGCAAAACCCGGTGGTGGTAATCCTCAACCTGATTACTCTGGCGGCGGCGCTGCTGCACACCAAAACCTGGTTTGAGCTGGCGCCGAAAGCCGCCAACGTCATCATCAAAGGCGAAAAAATGGGGCCAGAGCCGGTCATTAAAGGGCTCTGGGTGGTGACGGCGGTGGTCACCGTGGTGATCCTGTTTGTCGCCCTGTTCTGGTAAGGAGGCTGAGATGATTAATCCCAATCCGAAACGTTCCGATGAACCCGTATTCTGGGGGCTGTTTGGCGCAGGCGGCATGTGGGGCGCGATCGTCGCGCCGGTGATGGTGCTGCTGGTCGGCATCCTGCTGCCGCTGGGGCTCGCTCCGGCCGACGCCTTCAGCTATGAGCGTGTGCTGGCCTTTGCCCAAAGCTTTATCGGCCGCGCATTCATCTTTCTGATGATTGTCCTGCCGCTGTGGTGTGGGTTGCATCGTATTCACCACGCCATGCACGATCTGAAAATCCATGTGCCAAACGGTAAATGGGTCTTCTACGGCCTGGCGGCAATCCTCAGCGTCATCACCCTCGTTGGCGTACTGTTTATCTGATCCTGCAAGAGCCCGGTCGCATTTCTGCTACCGGGCTCGCTTCATAGAAAAATCTTGCCGCCTTTTCCCTGCTGGACTCTACACTTAGCTTAAAAGCCAGCAAGGAGCATGCCATGCGTATCCTGCCGATAATCACCGCGATTGCCGTCTCGTTCCTGTCTGTCGCCTGCAGCACGCCCACCCCGCCGCCGGGCGTCACCGTGGTCAGTCCCTTCGACGTTCAGCGCTATCTGGGTACCTGGTATGAAATCGCCCGCTTTGACCACCCTTTTGAAAGCGGGCTGGAAAAAGTCACGATCGCCTGGCACCCACGTGATGACGGCGGTCTGGATGTGGTGAATAAAGGTTATAACCCCGACCGCGGCATGTGGCAGAAAACGGACGGGGTAGCGTACTTTACCGGGGAGCCCAGCCGCGCCGCGCTGAAGATTTCCTTCTTCGGCCCTTTCTACGGCAGCTATAACGTCATTGCTCTGGATAAGGAGTATCGTTACGCGCTGGTCTGCGGCCCCGATCGCGACTATCTCTGGCTGCTGGCCCGGGCGCCGACCATCGCCCCGGAGGTCAGGCAGCAGATGCTGGACATTGCCACCCGACAGGGCTTTGATGTCGGCAAACTGGTCTGGGTCAATCAGCGCTATGATTAGTGCGCGCTGATCTTCAGGCCAATGATGCCAATCACGATACAGACAAGGCTGGCGATACGCATGGCGCTGGCGGATTCCCCTAACAGCACAATACCGGTCACGGCGGCCCCCACGGCGCCGATCCCGGTCCAGACGGCGTAGGCGGTACCTACCGGTAGGGTTTTCATCGCCCATGAGAGCAGCGCCATGCTGGCCACCATCGCCACGATGGTGATAACGCTGGGAACCAGGCGGCTAAAGCCATGGGTATATTTCAGGCCGACGGCCCACACCACTTCCAGCAGGCCAGCGATAAACAAGACTATCCAGGACATAAGGCTCCTTTGCTGGGGCCGTCCCCGGATGAGAAACGCTTACGGGTCGTCCCGTAAGGTGGATGAAAAGTCGTGGTGAGTATATCCAACGGAATGAGAGAAGTGAAGAACGGTACGGCGCTAAACCGTACCGTTGACGGCGTTTATTGCTGAGCTTTGGTTGCCGCGCCAGAGATTGCGTTGCCGCCGTCTGAAATATCCTCACCGACACCGCGCGTGGTGTTACAAGCGGTCAGTGCTGAAGAGAGGACCAAAACCGTAAAGAACGCTGCAATCGTTTTTTTCACCATAATGTCATCCTTAGTGTCAGTTTTGTTTTCATGCCCTATAAGCATAGACAAACCGTCCAAAGATGAAGGGATCTTTGCGATTTTTAAGAGAAAAGGAGTATGCGTGGAGGAGGCTGACATACCGGGAGGCAAGCGCCATTAACGAAACGGCAGGGAAATTCAGCTCACAGCGTGAGAGATAGCGTGGCCCAGGCCCTGAATATCTTCGCCCACACCGCGGGCGGTATTGCAGCCAGCCAACAGCGCGCTGCTCAGAAAGAGTAACACCAGGAGTTTAACGCTGCGCTTCATGTATCGTGCTCGTTGTGCCTGTACGAAAAGAGCGGCGCAGCACGGAGGCTACGCCGGTCATCATGACGCGAAATTACTTCACGCGGGATACATATTCGCCAGAGCGAGTATCCACTTTGATCACTTCGCCGATCTGAACGAACAGCGGAACTTTAACCACCGCGCCAGTAGACAGGGTCGCCGGTTTACCGCCGGTACCCGCGGTGTCGCCTTTCAGGCCTGGATCGGTTTCAATGATTTCCAGCTCAACGAAGTTCGGCGGGGTGACCGCGATCGGCTGGCCGTTCCACAGGGTCACGATGCACTCAGCCTGATCCAGCAGCCATTTAGCGTTATCACCGATCGCTTTCGCGTCAGCAGACAGCTGCTCGAAGGTTTCGTTGTTCATGAAGTGCCAGAACTCACCGTCGTTGTACAGGTAAGTCAGGTTCATATCGACAACGTCCGCGCCTTCTGCGGAATCGGTAGATTTGAAGGTTTTCTCAACGCGGGTACCGGTCAGCAGACGGCGCAGCTTAACGCGCGCAAACGCCTGGCCTTTACCTGGTTTAACGAATTCGCTGGCTTCTACCGCATAAGGTTCGCCATCTAACATGATTTTAAGACCAGCACGAAAATCGTTGCTATAGTAAGTCGCCATAAGGCCCTCTGAAATTGTTTAACTGGTAGCTAAGCCACAAAATGGCGCATATTGTAACCCTAAATACCCCATCCAGAGAAGATTGGATAACGCAACTTGCCAATGTTGTGACCAGTCCTGATGAACTGCTGCGTCTTTTAAATGTAGACGCTGATGAAAAACTGCTGGCCGGACGCGAGGCCAGACGCCTGTTCCCGCTGCGCGTCCCACGCGCGTTTATCGCCCGCATGGAGAAAGGCAACCCTAACGATCCGCTGCTTCGTCAGGTACTTACCGCCGAGGAAGAATTTATCGTCGCCCCCGGCTACTCCACCGATCCGCTGGAAGAACAGCACAGCGTGGTGCCCGGTCTGTTGCACAAATATCGCAACCGGGCCCTGCTGCTGGTGAAAGGCGGTTGTGCAGTCAATTGCCGTTATTGTTTCCGCCGCCACTTCCCATACGCCGAAAATCAGGGCACCAGGCGCAACTGGCAGACGGCGATGGACTACATCGCGGCACATCCGCAGCTTGATGAAATCATCTTCTCCGGCGGCGACCCGCTGATGGCGAAGGATCATGAGCTTGACTGGCTGATGACCCAGCTGGAAGCTATTCCACACGTTAAGCGTCTGCGTATTCACAGCCGCCTGCCAATTGTGATCCCGGCGCGCATCACCGAGACGCTGGCCAGCCGCTTCCAGCGTTCGTCGCTGCAGGTGATCCTGGTTAACCACGTTAACCACGCCAATGAAATTGACGGTGAGTTTCGCGCGGCGATGGCCATGCTGCGTCAGGCGGGCGTCACGCTGCTCAACCAGAGCGTGCTGCTGCGCGGGGTGAACGACAACGCGCAAACCCTGGCCGACCTCAGCAATGCGCTGTTTGACGCCGGGGTAATGCCCTACTACTTGCATGTGCTGGATCGGGTGCAGGGGGCGGCGCACTTCATGGTCAGCGATGATGAAGCCCGTGAAATCATGCGTGAACTATTGACCCTCATCTCCGGCTATATGGTGCCGAAGCTGGCGCGCGAGATCGGCGGGGAACCCAGCAAGACGCCGCTGGATTTAGGGCTGAAGCAGCGTTAATAAACTGAAGGTCTGCCAGGACGTTCTGGCAGACCTTCGATAGGAAGATTTCGACAGACGGGTGTTAAGGTGACCAGCAAATGACTATCGCACCGCGCTATAACCCCTGGGTGCGACGAGCTACCGGTTTAGCACGACCAACACAATAATATTAATTACAATCATCACTACAATTAGCGCGATTAACCATATGGGTATTTTAAAAGTAACATGTAACCGCTCAGATACTTTTTCACCTTCTTCCGGTTTATTTGCCATCAAATCACTGCCATGATTTGATGAGTTTTCTATTAGTGGAAGATTTAAATGAGTGTCAGGTTTTTCCTTATCTTCAGAAATAAAGCCGACAACTTTATTATTCTGATAATGCGTTAATGTCACCCGGTTCATATTCTCGCACTCTTCATCAGAGAGAGGAATGACCAATGTATTCGGAGCGACGCTAAAGCCTTTTTGCCGGACGGTGATAATGATATCCTCAGATAGCCCAGCTTTTACCAGCGATTTTCGCAGCAAAGAGATATTTTGATAGAACGTATTTTGCGAAACGACCACCCCCCGTGTTTCCCATACAGCCGCCAGGAACTCATCCCGCGAAATGACTTTGCCGCAATTCTGCAAAAGCAGCAGCAAGCATCTGGCGGTTGGCGCATTGAGGCTGATGCACTCCCCGTCCCCGGCAAGCGGCCGCAGCTCATTCATATTGGCATTAAATATAATCTCCTGATTAATTATACACCCATTAAATAATACTGCGTCATCCATATCCTTGCCCCACGTAACCCTATTATCCATAATAAAATCAAATGATTTCAACCAAACGATTATGTGAACATTCTTGTTTCAGATGGAAACAGGTACATTTCACATTGAAGTTCAGCCCACAGGATACCGCAGATAAAAAAACAAGCGATAGCTAACTTGCTTAATGGTCACATTTTCAGATTAAATTAATCTCAACTGGAATCCACATCTCATCAGAGATGGGGGGCAGCATTAAATTCACGGGTGCTTCATCAATAATTCACAAGCATTTTTTGCACCAGACTTTTAAATTACTCCCGCTTCTCCATGGTTCGCTATGGCAAGCGATATGGTAGCGTCGTTCAACAGGATGATTGGTCTCAGCACTATATAAAGGAAAGCTGACGCTTATTTTCAATATCAATGCGAATGCATACTCCATTCCCTTGATAACTGTTATCGATTCTACACAGGACTAAGTATCTATATATGGATTAATTAAATGAAAAAGACAATCGTAGCTGTAATGGTCGCTGCATCTGCAGTGCTGAGTGCTCAGGCAATGGCAACCAACACCGCTCAGGTAACTGTACTGGGTGAAGTCTCTGATGCAGCTAACTCTTGCGTCGTGACTCCGACGGGTACCCTGAACAACGGTATCGTACAGCTGATCACTGTTACCACCACCGAAGCGAACGCTGAAGCGGCTGGTAAACTGTTCAAAACTCAGGACTTCGGTTTTGATGTGAAAGACTGTGCCCAGGGCAGCACTTCACCGGTAACCGCTGTGACCGTAAATGTTAGTGGCACCTCCAGCAGCGATGCAACCATTCTGGACAACACCGCCGCTAACGGTGCAGCCGGTATCGGCATCGGTATCCAGCGCGTCAGCGATGCACATCGCGTAGCCTTCGACGGTTCCGACACTATGTCCGAAAGCTACTCTGCAACCAACGGTACTCAGCTGAAGTACACCACTGGTTATGTAAGAACTAACGCCGCGACTCCGGTTACCGAAGGTCCGGTTAAAGGTGTTGCGACCTTTACTATCGATTACACCCTCTAATTTTTCCCTAAAGGGTCCCGCTTCACGGCGGGCCCTTTTTTGCATTCAGAGAAAAGCCATGTTCAGGACCTTATTAAATCTCACCGTATCCTGTGCATTACTCCTCAGCAGTATTGCTCATGCCGGTATTGTCGTTGAATCCACCCGCTACCTCTATAAGGAAGGTGCGCGTGAAATTACCGCGCAAATCGAAAATAAAGATGATATTCCCTATCTGATTAAATCCTGGGTTGAAACGCCTGCAGGGAAAGCGCCTTCGTTTATGGCTACCCCACCGCTTTTTCGCCTCGAGGGGAAACAACAGAATACGGTTCGTCTGTTTGCCACCGGCAACGTTAATGCGCCGACCGACCGGGAATCCATGTACTATTTTAACGTGATGGCGATTCCTCCGGCAGATGATGCCAAAGCGAATAACAATACTATTCAACTGGCGGTTCGTCACCGCATGCGTCTGGTCTATCGTCCCAAAACACTTTTCGACCTCTCCCCTAATACGGAAGCGAAAAAGCTCGAATGGCGTAAGGCCGGCAAAAAGCTGACCATCAAAAATCCGACACCGTTTTTCTTTTATTTCAATAGCATCCAGCTTGGTGGGAAAGAAGTGAAGCCGGAAGTCAACTCCGTCGCCCCAATGACGACCAAAGAAGTGACGCTAAAAGAAAATATTAATGCCTCCAGCATTACCTGGAAAGTGGTCAATGATTATGGCGGAGCAGGGTCGCTCTATTCCTCATCGCTGTAATAAGAAATTTATTTTATCATTATAGGGATGTGTCTATGCCAAATAAGAATAATGGATTATTCAAACTATCCACCGTCTTTCTCGCAATGCTTCCGGCATTGCTTTCTGGTTTGAATAATAAAGCGCAAGCACGTGACTTTTTCGATCCCTCATTCATTAGCTCATTGAATGGTAGCGATCCATCAACCACTCCCGATTTATCCATATTTCAGACTCAGAACGCGCAGGCGCCAGGGGATTATCGGGTCGATATTATGTTTAATGGCCGCTACCTGGACACCAGGACCATAAAGTTTGTCGCCAACAATCGCGCCAGCAGCGATAACCGCGAACCCGCTCTGGTTCCCTGCCTGAGTCTAAAAGCACTCGCGGAATATGGCGTAAGGATAAAAGCCTTTCCAGAGTTAGCCGAGGATCAAAACGGCTGTGCAAACTTTTCTGTCATTCCTGACACCAAAGCAGATTTTGACTTTACCGCCCAGCGCTTAAATATCTCTATTCCGCAGGCGGCCTTATCCACCACCGCACAGGGATATATTCCACCGGATCAGTTTGATGACGGCATCAACGCGTTATTGGTGAACTATCAGTTCAGCGGCTCAAACGACATGCAGGCCAATAATGAATACTACAGTCTGAATCTGCAGTCCGGCCTCAACGTTGGCCCGTGGCGCATCCGTAACCTCAGCACCTGGAATAAAAACAACAGCGGTGCCGGGGACTGGGATTCCGCCTATCTCTATATGCAGCGCAGCATCCGCTCCATCAACAGTAACCTTGTGATGGGTGAGAGTTCATCGCTCAACGGTATCTTCGACAGCGTGCCGTTTACCGGTATTCAGCTGGCCACCGATACGACGATGTTGCCGGAAAGTATGCGCGGCTATGCGCCAATTATTCGCGGTATCGCCAGAACCAATGCCCGCGTCATCATTAAACAAAACGGCTATCAGGTATACCAGACCTATGTCGCTCCCGGGGCGTTTGAAATCACCGATATGTACCCGAGCGGCGGTAGCGGCGACCTTTACGTCACAGTGGAGGAATCCGACGGATCGAAACAAGAATTTGTCGTGCCGTTCGCCACCCTGCCGGTGATGGTCCGTGAGGATCAGCTGGAATATGAGATCACATCTGGTAAATATCGCCCGTACGATGGCGGAGTCGATGAAACGCCGTTTACCCAAGCCACCGCGACCTACGGCGTCTCCAGCAGCATGACGCTATATGGCGGCATGCAGGCGGCTTCGCGATATCAGGCGCTGTCGACAGGGCTTGGCTATAACCTTGGTGAACTGGGCGCCGCCTCGGCAGACGTCACCCAGGCCTGGTCAAAAATGAAAGAGAATGAAAAGACCTCCGGACAGTCCTGGCGTGTTCGTTACGGGAAAAACATTCTTGAAACGGGTACAAACGTGACCATCGCCGGCTACCGCTACTCCACTCGCGGATTTCATACTCTCTCAGAGGTCCTGGATAGCTACTCTAATGACGGCTACTACACTTCGCGCTCGCTGCGCAACCGTACCAATTTGACGG
Source organism: Klebsiella sp. KPN54798 (assembly GCF_021184225.1). NCBI lineage: Bacteria > Pseudomonadati > Pseudomonadota > Gammaproteobacteria > Enterobacterales > Enterobacteriaceae > Klebsiella > Klebsiella sp. KPN54798. Next base: position 4,969,117 of record NZ_CP089234.1, read on the forward strand.
TTAACCAAAGCCTGGGTAAAGGTCTCGGTAGCCTGTCGGTAAGCGGATTAATCGAAGATTACTGGGATGATAAGCGTACCAACAAGTCGATCAGTGTGGGGTACAACGGCGGTTTCCGCAATGTGAACTACTACCTCGGCTACAGCTATAACCGCTATACCTGGAGCGGAGATAACTCCGGGAAAGACGCCCGGGACGACCAGCGCATTACACTGACCGTAACGCTGCCGCTGAGCAATTGGCTGCCTGGCACCTACACCAGCTATCAGTTAACCAACAGCAATCCGGGATCAACCGATCAGTCGGTTTCCATCGGTGGTAATGCGCTGGAGAACGATAGCCTGGAGTGGAGCCTGCAGCAAGGGTACAGCAACCGGGAATACTACAGCGGCGATATGCGGGCGACCTATAACGGTGCCCGCGGCAGCGTCAACGCTGGCTACAGCTATGATCGCAGCAGCGAGCGCATTGACTACGGCGCCAACGGCAGTATCGTTGCTCATGCCGATGGCATCACTCTGGGTCAGGACATCACCGACGCAGCGGTACTGGTTAAAGCGCCGGGGCTGGATAACGTCAGACTGACTAACGACAACACCATTTCTACCGACTATCGCGGCTACGCCATCGTCCCATATGTAACACCATACCGTCGCACCGATATTACGCTCGACAGCTCCACGCTTGGCGAAGATATGGAGCTGCCGGAAACCACGCAGAGCGTCGTTCCGACGCGCGGCGCCATCGTGCGTGCAAACTATGCCGGCAATATCGGCCAGCGGGCCTTTGTGCATCTGAAAACCGCCAGCGGTCAGGACGTGCCTTATGGCGCGATGGTTCTACTCGTCGGCGACAGCAAATCGCAGCCAAGCATCGTTAGCGATGCCGGTATGGTCTATATGTCCGGGTTGCAGCAGACCGGGATCCTTAACGTCCAGTGGGGCAAAAGCGCAGCACAGCAGTGCAATGCTTCATTTACTTTACCGGCCAGGGAAGGCAAAGCGTCTGGCATCAGTCAAATCGAAACGATTTGCCGGTAAGCATTCATAGGGGAAAGGTATTAATGAAAAGAATATTTATTCTAATGACATTACTGATACTTGGCAGCGAGGCTACTGCTAAGTGTACATATGATGGTAATGTTAAACGCCAGGGGTTAACGCTAAGTAATGTAAAAATACCAACGGATACGTCTATTCCGGTAGGCACGGTATTATATAGCCGTAAGTTTGGTACAGGTTCATATAAATCGTTCACTTGTAATAAAAATACGGATGACCAGTATATTATTGATATCGGTGCCGCCGTCGTTCCTGGCGTCACCGGACTTCAGGGTGGTCCGGTATATGAAACAGGGATCGAAGGTATCGGTTTTCAGGTCTCAGATCTCTTACGTAGCAAAAATGGCTCTCTGGTTGCCGCAGCAGCAGGCTCAACGCTGGTTCCCATTTCGAGCTCATCAGAAAATAACTATCAAGCCATTACGGTATGGTTAATAAAAACCAAAACTGTGATTGACACAAGCACAAAATCAACTTCGAATCCCTCGGTTTCATTTTCTGTTGGAAATATAAAAACTAACCCCAGCCCTTCAGAGCGCCTATTGTATAACGTAACTTCAATTTCCATTAAAGACATTAATTATCGTTCTACATCTTGTAATATTTCTACTCCACGCTCGCAGGTTACCTTGAATCGCATCGATAAAGGTCAATTAATGTCACTTACTCGTGGTGCGATAACGCCCTCGCAGAAGACCATTGCCATGAACATTAGCTGCCCGAATGATTCCGTAGGAAATACGGTCACCTATTGGTTTAACCCGATCGGCGGAAACAGTGCATCGGGTGATGGCATTGTTGACAATATGCTTACGGGAACAACAGCAGCTAATAAAGTAGGGGTTATATTCAAGCTATCGGGTAGACCCGTTGTCTTCTATGATACCGACAGCTACAGCTATAAAATAAACAACAGTAATGATCTCAATAAAACCATCAACTTGACCGCTGATTACTATAGGCAAAGTGACAGTAGCGCCGATGTCACATTGGGACTTGTTAAAGGAATGCTGGAAGTCGTTATTCAGGAAGATTAACTCATCCTCTTAATCATTATTGCCGGGGCGTTATCTACGCCCCTGATTTATTTTTTAAACTGCAGTTGATTAATAGAGGTTTTTGTGAACCTTTCAAATATTCAACTAACACCGCAAGTTCATTCTTCAATGACAATAATTACAACTTGTATTATTTGTGAAGTCATTAATGAAGAACCTTATTCACATATAATTCATGAAAATTTTATTGATTATCTTTAAAAATATACCTAATGTTCTGCACCGGGCGGTTACATCGACCCGTAAATTCAACCCATATAATATTTAAGGGAATAATAGTAATGAAACAATTAACTGTATTTGAAATGGAAGAAATCTCTGGCGGCTATACTTGGGATTTTTCCTCTGCTTCAGCAGCTTTTACTTCACTGGCTAGCAACGCTGTTGAAGCAGTTGCTATCGGTGCCCTTGGTGGGATTATTTGTTCCATTGTTGGTGCCGCAGTTGGTGGTTTCCAGGGAGGGTCAAATGGCGGGCTTTTAGGATTTGGTCTAATCGGTAATGGTGTAGGTGCTATTGCAGGTTTTATTCTTGGCGCTATGGGTGGCGTAGCTGGAGCGGTTGCCTTAGGCTGGGATAAATCCATTGATATCCTGTTAGAATTTGTAGATAAAGGCCTTGATGGTACCTTTGCACCTTGGCTGAATTAATGAATTATTTATCAATATAATAATGCAACACAATTAAAAACAAAGGCCTTTCAGGCCTTTGTTTTCCTTATTAACATAAAGACAAAAAGCGTAAAACAACTAATATGAATAATAAGCTTTATCGCACGGAAGCGATCGAATATAAAAGGCATCACTGGAGAGGAAAAGCTTTGTTATTGGCTGGATTACCTGCATGGTTAATAGTATTATTATCTACTTTATTTTTAATTGCACTGATCGTTGCGGTGATATTTTGTAAGTTTACACAACGGATAGATGTAAAAGGAGAGGTCATCACTCTCCCTCATTCTATTAATGTGTTTTCGCCACAACAGGGATTCATCATCAAGCAGTATGTTAAAATAGGTGATCTTGTCAAAAAGAATCAACCTTTATACGAGATAGACGTTTCTCGTAACACGAGTAGCGGTAACGTTAGTGCTGCGCAAGTAGAATCTATTAATGAAAAAATTTATAACTCAGAAGAAATTATCAAAAAACTGGTTCACAATAAAAAACAGACGCTGAACGCGCTAAATGAACAATTAAAAACATCTACTGACTCGCTTAAAGTAACGATCAGAATGTTGCAAAACACGCAAGCCGGCCTCAAAAAAATGCATGATAACCTTGCGAGTTACGACAAATATCTTAGTGATGGTTTAATTACTAAAGATCAATATAACTATCAGCATTCTTTATACTTCCAACAGCAAAGTGCCTACCAGTCTCTGGTTAGTCAAAAAATGCAACTTGAATCACAGATTACACAACTTAACAGCGACAAAGTAACAAAAGCTGCTGATTTTGACAATCAAATATCAAGTCAATATAATCAGACTAATGATTATAAGAACCAACTCATCGAATCTAATGCTAATGGTAACCTTATTGTTAAAGCTACCGCAGATGGCAGAATAGAATCATTGTCTGCTACACAAGGCCAAACGGTCGATAACGGTAGTAGCCTGGCGCAGATAAAGCCTATAGGTAATGTTGAGTATTACCTTATACTTTGGTTACCTAACAATAGCATTCCCTATTTAAAAATAGGTGATTCTATTAATATCCGTTATGATGCCTTTCCTGCAGATAAATTCGGGCAGTTCCCCGGAGAAATAATTTCCATTTCTTCCATGCCGGCCTCACGCCAGGAAATGTCAGAATATACAAATGTAAATAATGGCAGCACCCAACAGGAACTAGCACTTTACAAAGCAATCGTAAAAATAAAGGATAAAGAATTCAGTTACAAGGGGAAAACATTGAGCTTATCTAATGGGCTTAAAGCTCAGGCTGTCGTTTTTCTTGAAGAACGTCCTTTATATATGTGGATGTTTACCCCTATTTATAAGATTTCTCAAAGTGTGAGCGGCCCTGTCAATGACTAACCAATTATTTGAAAAAATCATCGCAAAAGTTAATTTTTCACTTCTGAAGCAAACACCCGTTATATTGCAATCGGAAGCCGCTGAGTGCGGAATCGCATGTCTGGCAATGGTTTGCGGCTACTATGGTCTGGACATTGATCTGTTCAATTTCCGCCAGCGTTATGGCAGCCCTTCGCAGGGCGTAACGCTAATGTCCTTGAGCAAAACAGCGGAGCATGCTGGTTTAAAAAGCCGGGCGCTGTCGTTAGATCTGGATGAAATCCGCCAGCTCAAACTCCCCTGTGTCCTGCACTGGGGGATGAACCACTATGTGGTGTTGACCAAAGTACGCAAATCCAGCTTTGTCGTACACGACCCAGCGCTGGGTAAACGCATCATTGGTAATCAGGAGATGTCCAATTATTTTACCGGCATCGCCTTAGAACTCTGGCCCGACCAAAATTTCCAGCAAGAAAAGGCTAAGTCTCGCCTGCGCCTGTTGGATCTGATGCGTAATATTGTCGGATTGAAGTCAGCGCTGTTGAAAATTTTCGCCTTCTCAGTGGTTGTTGAAGCCATTGGCTTATTGCTGCCGATAGGTACTCAACTGGTTACCGACCATGTGATTATGGCGCACGACCAAAGCCTGCTATCAGTCATCTGCATTGGTCTGGTCTTTTTTACGCTATTTCGCACCTTCATCAGTATGCTCCGCGCCTGGACGTCCTTAACACTGAATACCCTGACAAGTATCCAGTGGAAAACTACCCTTTTCGATCATTTAACCAGCCTGCCGCTGTCGTTCTTCGAGAAACGACACCTCGGGGATATACAGTCACGTTTTTCCTCACTGGATACCATTCGATCAACATTTACCAATAGTATCGTCAGCGGCATTATTGACTCGATTATGACTATTGGCCTGCTGATCATGCTGACCCTTTACGGCGGCTGGCTGACATGGGTGGTTGTCGGCTTTACCCTTTGTTACGCCATTATGCGGCTGGGTACCTATCGCTTTTATCGCCGAGTAGCAGAAGAGCAAGTGATCAAAGGCGCACGCTCCAGTTCGCACTTTATGGAGTCGCTATATGGAATCTCGACCATCAAAGCACTGAACCTAAAAGAGCGTCGTTCCCAGCACTGGCTTAATATAAATATTGAGGCCTGCAATGCCGGTATTAAACAGACGCGCTTTGATATGATGTTTGGTGGTATTAATACTTTTATTACCACTATTGATCAGGTCGCTATTCTTTGGCTGGGCGCCATTATGGTTATTGATAATAATATGACCCTCGGGATGTTTATGGCTTTTAACGCCTACCGTGGTCAGTTTTCACAGCGCGCTTCCAGCCTGATCGATCTGTGTATGCAGCTGCGTATGCTCTCTTTACATAACGAACGACTGTCAGAAATCGTCTTTAGTGAACCGGAAAAAGAACTTCCCGCACGAGCAGTTTTCTCTCAAGACTCTGGCGCCAAACTTGAGATAAAAAATCTTAGTTATCAATACGACCCATTTTCACAGCCGATTTTCTCCAATATCAATATCACGGTAGAGCCAGGTGAATCAGTTGCCTTGATCGGCCCTTCAGGCGTCGGTAAAACCACGCTGTTAAAAGTGATGTGCGGACTGTTGTCGCCCACCAGCGGTGATGTGTTAGCCGATAATCTCGATATCACCAAAATTGGTCTCAATAATTATCGTCTTGGTATCGCCTGCGTACTGCAGGAGGACCGCCTTTTTTCTGGGTCACTTATCGATAATATCAGCGGCTTCGAAGATAACGCCGACCTTGATTTTGTCATGGAATGCGCCAAACGCTGCAATATTCATGACGAGATCATGAAGATGCCGATGGGTTATGAAACCATTGTCGGCGAACTAGGATTGGGCATTTCAGGCGGGCAAAAGCAGCGTATTCTGATCGCTCGCGCTCTTTATCGTAGACCAAGTATTCTTTTTATGGATGAGGCAACCAGCCATCTTGACTTAAAAAATGAGTCGGTGATAAATCAGTCTATTTCAGCATTAAGCATCACCAGGATTATTGTCGCTCACCGGCCATCTACCATTGCGTCAGCAGATCGAATCATTGACTTATCGCAGCCTAAAACGATCGCAACAGCTTAAAAGGAGAAAAAATGCAAGGAACGTTTATTGGTTTTAATACTGCTGGAATCACCTTTGAGGAGCATTTCTTAGCTCTACTGTTAAAAGTGAAACAGGAAAATGGGTTCTGTCAGACTTATTATTTACAGGCCCCGGTTCTGGCTGACCTTCTACTGATATTGCAGAGCAGACTGCTGGTGACTGTTCAGCGACTGCAGGAAAATGGAGCTAGCTATAAAGAGGAACTCAGCGCCTGTAATGAGTCAATTATCGCTAATATGCCTTCTATTGAAATGGAGGAGATACAGCAGCCTAACCCTGAGCAACGTATAATGTCGATCACGCTTAAACCAGGAGAAACTCATTCTACGCTGATACTGATTCTGCAAAATGAACAAATCTGTACTTTGATTATCGATGACCAGCAGGTTGAAGCGCTTATTTTTGGTATACAGCAATCATTAAAAATTGTAGGCGATAAAGCGCTTGCAGCTTATCTAGCTGCTAGCCTTGATTTTTTAATGTGTTATGCCGTCGACTTAACCACTCAACCCAATATTGATTACCAGCAGTATCCCCAGGAAGAATGGAAGCTAAACCTGTTTTCCCATTATCTGGGCGTGCTGTACTGCTGCGAGACAGACGAAGGCAAGAAAATTGTCTCCGGGGCGGTGGTGAAAACCAGCGCGCCGCATTTGTCGGAACTGGAAAACAACGTTGTGACGCGGATTATCGAGAAAAGCCCCAAGCTCAAGGCGATGCACGCGGAGCTGGCGCCATGCCAGATCTTCAGTACCATTATCCCTTCCCAGCCGGGAAGAATGCTCAGTCTGGAAGAATGCCTGCGTCCCCTACACGCCTTCTACCTTGAAAAGAAAGCGGAGCTTAGCGCCTGATCCTCATCTAACGACCACGCCTCTCTCTGCGCTCGCGGAGAGAGGCGTCACGCATCAGTTCGGGCACTTATAAACCTGGCCGTTCATTTCGCTGTCGGTAGGCACAAAGCTCGACAACAGGTTTTGTGTCGGGCTGCTGACGCCGTAAATCACGTTGCCACCCATTGCTGCTGCCTGGTTACGCAAGGCGTTCGCCGCACCGCGCATGGAACCGCCCTCATCGCCATTCTGGCCGGAGAGCCAGTTGCTCTGTTTACCCGTCGCGGTCCCTAACAGCTGACATTCTGCGCCCGGCTTCTCCTGCACGAAACGCACATTCTGGCCGGCAGAGGTTAATTCATTGCTGGAACTGCAACCTGCCAACAGTAAGGCTGCGCCGACAATCCCTGCTAAATATTTTACCTGCATGTTATTCCCCATGATCGATGAGCTGGACGCACTGGCCCGGATGTAAATCTGTCATCCTTCAAACTGCGTCGGCATGAGCCGCGTTCATTCCCTCCCCGGCTGCGCTTACCAGGTCGCTACCGAAACGGAGGTGCTTGCCGCTCTGATGCAGCTTAAATGATTTTTATGTATAAGCCTTATACTAAAAAGCGCGCCAAAAGAAAAACCCCCAGCCATTGCTGGCCAGGGGTTTCTGCTTTTTTATGCCGTAGAGCGCACGATTACATCATGCCGCCCATACCGCCCATGCCGCCCATGCCGCCAGCAGCACCTAAGTCAGGCGCGTCGCCTTTCGGCAGGTCGGTCACCATGCACTCGGTGGTAATCATCAGACCAGCCACGGAAGCCGCGTACTGCAGTGCAGAACGGGTGACTTTGGTTGGGTCCAGGATACCGAAGTCGATCATGTTGCCGTATTCTTCAGTTGCTGCGTTGTAACCGTAGTTACCGTCGCCTGCTTTCACGTTGTTTGCCACAACAGACGGCTCTTCACCGGCGTTGGAAACGATCTGACGCAGCGGCGCTTCCATTGCGCGCAGCGCAACTTTGATACCGACGTTCTGATCTTCGTTCTGACCGGTCAGGCCAGCGAGTTTCGCCGCAACGCGAACCAGCGCTACGCCGCCGCCAGCCACCACGCCTTCTTCAACCGCAGCACGGGTTGCGTGCAGGGCGTCGTCGACGCGTGCTTTTTTCTCTTTCATTTCAACTTCGGTAGCCGCACCGACTTTGATTACTGCCACGCCGCCAGCCAGTTTAGCGACACGTTCCTGCAGTTTTTCACGATCGTAGTCGGAGGTCGCTTCTTCGATCTGCTTACGGATCTGAGCTACGCGGCCCTGGATTGCGGATTCTTCGCCAACGCCATCGATGATGGTGGTGGTGTCTTTGTTGATAACCACGCGTTTCGCCTGGCCCAGGTCTTCCAGAGTCGCTTTTTCCAGCTCCATACCGATCTCTTCAGAGATAACGGTACCGCCAGTCAGAGTAGCGATGTCCTGCAGCATAGCTTTACGACGGTCGCCGAAGCCCGGTGCTTTCACCGCAGCCACTTTAACGATGCCGCGCATGGTGTTAACCACCAGGGTCGCCAGCGCTTCGCCTTCAACGTCTTCAGCGATGATGACCAGCGGTTTGCCAGCTTTCGCTACGGCTTCCAGAACCGGCAGCATTTCGCGGATGTTGGAGATTTTTTTGTCAGCCAGCAGGATGAACGGGCTTTCCAGCTCAACGGCACCGGTGTCCGGCTTGTTGATGAAGTACGGAGACAGGTAGCCGCGGTCGAACTGCATACCTTCAACTACGTCCAGTTCGTCTTCCAGACCGGTACCGTCTTCAACGGTGATCACGCCTTCTTTACCAACTTTATCCATCGCTTCCGCGATCAGTTTACCGACGGTTTCGTCGGAGTTAGCGGAGATGGTACCTACCTGAGCGATAGCTTTGGAGTCAGAGCACGGAACGGACAGCGCTTTCAGCTCTTCTACTGCAGCCAGTACCGCTTTGTCGATACCGCGTTTCAGATCCATCGGGTTCATGCCTGCTGCAACAGCTTTCAGGCCTTCGTTCACGATAGCCTGAGCGAGTACGGTTGCGGTGGTGGTACCGTCGCCTGCTGCGTCGTTCGCTTTAGAGGCAACTTCTTTCACCATCTGCGCGCCCATGTTTTCGAACTTGTCTTCCAGTTCGATTTCACGTGCAACGGAAACACCATCTTTGGTGATGGTCGGCGCGCCGAAGGATTTGTCCAGAACCACGTTACGGCCTTTCGGGCCCAGGGTCACTTTAACTGCATCTGCCAGTACGTTTACGCCGCGCAGCATTTTTACACGAGCGTCGTTACCGAATTTTACGTCTTTTGCTGCCATTTCTTTTATTCCTCAAATTCGTTCAGGGTCGTGCGAATTAAGCTTCAACAATTGCCAGGATGTCGCTTTCGGACATGATCAGTACTTCTTCGTTGTCGATCTTTTCAGTCTTCACGCCGTAGCCATCGTTGAAAATCACGATGTCACCAACTTTAACGTCCAGCGGCTGCACGGTCCCGTTTTCCAGGATGCGGCCTTTACCGACAGCGATGATTTCGCCACGAGTTGACTTAGCTGCTGCAGAACCGGTCAGAACGATGCCGCCCGCAGATTTGGTTTCAACTTCTTTACGTTTGACGATCACACGATCATGTAACGGACGAATACTCATTGATAGCTCTCCTTCGAGAAAGTCATTATCAGTTATGGGTGACGCCGGGCCGAACGCGGTTTACCGGCTAGTGCAGAGAGAGATGGGGATGGCCATTTCCGGCTTCAAGGGCAAAATTAAAAAAAATTTTTACCTTTGCGCTGGCGCACAAAAAGCGGCCATGTCAGGCAATCGGTCATAAGGAAAAGCGATTGTGATACTCTCTTTTTTTTCACTGGCGCAGGATTGAATCATGAGTGGTTTAAAACAGGAGTTAGGGCTGGGACAGGGAGTTGGGTTGCTTTCCACCTCATTGCTGGGTACCGGCGTCTTCGCCGTCCCGGCGCTGGCGGCGCTGGTCGCTGGCGATAACAGCCTGTGGGCATGGCCGCTGCTCATTCTCCTTGTTTTCCCGATTGCCATCGTCTTCGCCCTGCTGGGCCGCCATTTTCCCAGCGCGGGCGGCGTGGCCCACTTTGTCGATATGGCCTTTGGGCCACGTCTGGCCAGCGTCACCGGCTGGCTGTTTTTATCGGTTATCCCGGTCGGACTCCCCGCCGCCCTGCACATCGCCACCGGTTTTGGCCAGGCGCTGTTCGGCTGGCATGATGCGCAGCTGCTGCTGGCGGAGCTGGGCACCCTGGCCATCGTCTGGTGGGTCGGTTCGCGTGGCGCCAGCTCCAGCGCCAACCTGCAGACGTTGGTTGCCGTACTGATTGTGGCGCTGATCGTCGTAGTCTGGTGGCGCGGCGGGATAAGCCCGGCGCAGATCCCCTTCCCGGCCCCGGCGGAGATTGACCGCGGGCAGCTCTTTTCGGCGCTGTCGGTGATGTTCTGGTGCTTTGTCGGTCTGGAAGCCTTCGCGCATCTCGCCTCGGAGTTTAAACATCCCGAGCGTGATTTCCCCAGGGCGCTGATGATAGGCCTGCTGCTTGCCGGCTCGGTCTACTGGGCCTGCACCGTGCTGGTGCTGCACTTCCACGCCTTTGGCGAGGAGATGGCGGCGGCGGCGTCATTACCGAATATCGTGGTCCGTCTGTTCGGCGTCGAAGCGCTGTGGGTAGCCTGCGTCATCGGCTATCTCGCCTGTTTCGCCAGCCTCAACATCTATATTCAAAGCTTCGCCCGCCTGGTCTGGTCGCAAGCGCAGCATAAGCCACACAGCTACCTCGCAAGGCTGTCGCCACGGCAGATCCCGCGCAACGCCCTCAACGCCGTGCTGGGATCCTGCGTAGTTAGCACCCTTGGCATCTATCTGCTCGATATCAATCTGGACGCGCTGATCGTTTACGCCAATGGCATTTTCATCATGATCTATCTGCTGTGCATGCTGGCGGGTTGTCGTTTGCTGCGCGGTCGCTATCGGCTATTGGCAGTGGTGGGCAGCATTCTCTGTCTGCTGCTGCTGGCGATGGTCGGCTGGAAAAGCCTGTACGCGCTGGTGATGCTGGCGGGGCTGTGGCTGTTTTTACCCAGGCGCAAGCTGGCGACGGGAAGCGTGTAGGCCTGCAAAGAAAGCGGCCCGGTCGCATCTGCTGACCGGGCCGGGGGATGTTAATCGCGGCGATCGTCCTTATGGTCCAGACGGTCGCGCTGCTCATCTTTGCGCTGGAATTCCCCTTCGAAGGTCTCTCCGCCGCCAGTACCGGCGCTAAAGCCGCCGCCCGGCATCCGGCTGAAGCGCAGGTGCGGCATCAGCTTCATCGTCAAATGCTTTTGCACCGGCGGCAGCAATAGCAGCAGGCCGAGGAAGTCGGTAAAGAACCCCGGGAGCAACAGCAGCAGACCAGCGATAATCAGCGATACGCTCTTGATCATCTCCGCCGCCGGGCTCTCGCCCGCGGCCATCTTCTGCTGCATCAGCAGGAAGTTTTTGAAGCCCTGGTTACGCACCAGCGACATCCCTACCACCGAGCTAAAGATCACCAGGATCAGGGTCATAAAGACGCCCAGCACGTGCGCAACCTGGATAAAGATCGATATCTCAATGTAAACGTAAAGAAAAAAGGCAATAAACGGAATCCAACGCACCGGCGTCTCCTTCATCAACGGGCGCTGCGTTCAGCGCCCGTAATCATCAATTTGCTGATCGCATCCCACTAACATGGGATGCTGAGCGGCTTTTCAATCAGCGGAAAGGCTTATTTTTCTCAGAAATAAGAAAGCGGTGACCCATTTCACAGATTAATAAATCTTCTCATAGCCGCAATGTAATAAGTGATCAAGCTTACTGATATTCGCTATCATCAGCATATGATCTTGGGCACCAGGCCGGTTAAGGAAATAATCGTCGGCCAGAAAATATACTGAATACTGGATATTCTGTGTGTTTGGTGAATTCATTGGCAGCTTGAAAAGAAGGTTCACATGTTAAACAACATTCGTATCGAAGAAGATCTGTTGGGCACCAGGGAAGTTCCCGCGGACGCTTACTACGGCGTTCATACTCTGCGAGCGATTGAAAACTTCTACATTAGCAACAGCAAAATCAGCGACATACCAGAATTCGTGCGCGGCATGGTCATGGTTAAGAAAGCCGCCGCGCTGGCGAACAAGGAGCTGCAGACCATTCCCAAAAGCGCGGCAAATGCGATTATCGCCGCCTGTGACGAAGTCCTGAATAACGGCAAATGCATGGACCAGTTCCCGGTCGATGTCTTCCAGGGCGGGGCCGGTACCTCCGTAAACATGAACACCAACGAAGTCCTGGCGAACATTGGCCTTGAGCTGATGGGCCACCAGAAAGGCGAATACCAGTACCTGAACCCAAACGATCACGTCAACAAATGCCAGTCCACCAACGATGCTTACCCCACCGGGTTCCGCATTGCGGTGTATGCCTCCATCCTTAAGTTAATCGATGCGATTAAACAGCTGGGCGAAGGCTTCCAGGCGAAAGCCGTGGAGTTCCAGGACATCCTCAAAATGGGCCGCACCCAGCTGCAGGACGCGGTGCCGATGACCCTCGGCCAGGAGTTCCATGCCTTCAATGTGCTGCTTAATGAAGAGACCAAAAGCATTCTGCGCACTGCGGAGCTGCTGCTGGAGGTGAACCTCGGCGCCACCGCCATTGGTACTCGCCTCAACACCCCGGACGGCTATCAACAGCTGGCGGTGCAGAAGCTGGCTGAAGTAAGCAACTTACCGGTCGTCCCGGCGGAAGATCTGATTGAAGCCACCTCGGACTGCGGAGCGTACGTTATGGTTCACAGCTCGCTGAAACGCCTGGCGGTGAAACTGTCCAAGATCTGTAACGACCTGCGCCTGCTCTCTTCCGGTCCGCGCGCGGGCCTCAACGAAATCAACCTGCCTGAGCTGCAGGCTGGCTCTTCAATCATGCCGGCGAAGGTTAACCCGGTGGTGCCGGAGGTGGTCAACCAGGTCTGCTTCAAAGTTATCGGCAACGATACCACTGTGACCATGGCCTCCGAAGCCGGTCAGCTGCAGTTGAACGTGATGGAGCCGGTGATCGGCCAGGCGATGTTCGAGTCGATTCATATCCTGACCAACGCCTGCTACAACCTGCTGGAGAAATGCATTAACGGCATCACCGCCAATAAAGCGGTATGTGAAGGCTACGTCTACAACTCCATCGGCATCGTCACCTACCTCAACCCGTTTATCGGCCACCACAATGGCGATATCGTCGGCAAGATCTGTGCCGAAACCGGCAAGAGCGTACGGGAAGTGGTGCTGGAGCGCGGACTGCTGACGGCGGCGGAGTTGGATGATATTTTCTCTGCGCAAAACCTGATGCATCCCGCTTATAAAGCAAAGCGTTATACCGATGAAAGCGAACAGTAATCTTTCAGGTTAGTCATTCAAAGGCATGTCAGCGATGACATGCCTTTTTTGCTTTTTGGTTTTACTAAAATACAACAATTCAATATCAACTTGTTAAAAAACAAGGAAGGCATATATGTTTGGTGCAGAACTGGTTATTGTCCTGCTGGCGATTTATCTCGGCGCCCGGCTCGGCGGCATCGGTATCGGCTTTGCCGGTGGCCTTGGCGTCCTTGTCCTGACGCTTATTTTTCAAATTAAACCGGGTGCGATCCCCTTCGACGTTATTGAAATCATTATGGCGGTGATTGCCGCTATCGCCGCCATGCAGGTCGCCGGCGGGATGGATTACCTGGTCAGCCTCGCCGAACGGATGCTGCGCCGCCACCCGAAGTACATTACCTTCCTTGCCCCGCTGGTGACCTGGTTTATGACCGTGCTCGCTGGCACCGGCCATACCGCCTTCTCCACGCTGCCGGTGATCACCGAAGTTGCCAAAGAGCAAGGCATTCGTCCGTCTCGTCCACTGTCGATTGCGGTGGTGGCCTCCCAGATAGCGATCACCGCCTCGCCCATTTCCGCCGCAGTGGTCTTTTTCGCAGGAATCCTTGAACCGCTGGGCGTTAGCTATTTGACGCTGCTGGCCATCTGTATTCCGGTCACGCTGCTGGCGGTGATGCTCACCGCTATCGTCTGCAACTTCCTCGGCTGCGAACTGAAAGACGATCCGGTTTACCAGGAGCGGCTGGCCAAGGGGGAAGTCAGACTGCGCGGCAGCCAGGTATTTGAGCTGCAGCCGCACGCCAAACGCTCTGTCCTGCTGTTTTTGATCGGCATCGTGGCGGTGATGTTCTACGCCACGGCCATCAGCGATACCGTCGGCCTGATTAAGAACCCGGTGCTGCCGCGTAACGAGGCGATCGTGGTATTTATGCTGACCATCGCCACCCTGATTAGCATCACCTGTAAGATCGACACTGGCGAAGTGCTGAACGCCAGCACCTTTAAGTCCGGGATGAGCGCCTGCGTCTGCGTCCTCGGCGTCGCCTGGCTGGGAGATACCTTCGTTAAAGCGCATATCAGCGACATCCAGGCCGTGGCCGGCGATCTGCTGCATAATTACCCATGGCTGCTGGCGGTGGTACTGTTTTTCGCCGCCACGCTGCTCTACTCGCAGGCAGCCACTACCAAGGCGTTGATGCCTGCCGCGCTGCTGCTGGGCGTCAGCCCGCTGACGGCTATCGCCTCGTTTGCCGCGGTCTCGGCGCTGTTCGTTCTACCGACCTACCCAACCCTGCTGGCGGCGGTAGAGATGGACGACACCGGCTCAACCCGCATTGGTAAATATGTCTTTAACCACGCCTTCCTGATCCCCGGCGTTATCGCTATCACGCTGTGCGTGATCCTCGGCTTTATCTTTGGCGGGATTATGCTGTAAATACCGCTGGCGGCGGGCCCACTACGGGCCCGCCTTCCGTTGCCCTCACTTTCCCCGCTCGTTACGCTAATATCCCCGCATCTTGCGTGTTATAGTGCCTCTTTTCGCTGATACGAGGTTCATGATGACTACGCCTGATGCTGTTGTTGTGCTCTGTACCGCGCCGGACGAAGCGACCGCCCAGGATCTGGCGGCAAAAGCGCTGGCGGAAAAGGTGGCAGCCTGCGCCACGCTGCTGCCGGGGGCTACCTCTCTGTATTACTGGGAAGGGAAACTCGAGCAGGAGTATGAAGTGCAGATGCTACTCAAAACTGACCTTGCCCATCAGCAGGCGCTGCTGGACTGCCTGAAGTCACACCACCCGTATCAAACCCCAGAACTGCTGGTTCTACCCGTCACGCATGGAGACAACGATTACCTCTCATGGCTTACCGCATCATTACGCTGATCCTGCTGCTGTGCAGCACATCAGCCACCGCCGGGTTATTCGACGCGCCGGGGCGCTCGAACTTCGTGCCTGCTGATCAAGCTTTCGCCTTTGACTTTCAGCAGCAACAGCATGACGTCAACCTGAGCTGGCAAATCAAGGATGGTTATTATCTTTATCGTCAACAGTTTACCTTCAGCGCCGCCGGGGCGACGATCGACGAACCGGCGCTGCCGGCGGGAGAGTGGCATGAAGATGAGTTTTACGGCAAAAGCGAGATCTTTCGCCAACGCCTGACCGTGCCGGTGACGGTGAAGGAGGCGGACAAAGAGGCTACTCTCACCGTCACCTGGCAGGGCTGCGCCGATGCCGGATTCTGTTATCCGCCGGAGACTAAAGTGATCCCGCTGAGCGCCGTGCGGGCGGCCTCAAACGACGCTCAGCCAACCGCCGCCGCGCCCGTGTCGTCGCTGAACCATCGCCCGGCCTTCAATCCGCCGCTGCCGGTTGAACCGCGCCCGATGGAGGAGAACGCCGTGCTGCAGGCGCCTGCCATGGCGCCGCCAGCAGACGTCCCCGCTCGTCTGCCCTTCACCGCCCTGTGGGCGCTGCTGATTGGCATTGGTATCGCCTTCACCCCCTGCGTGCTGCCGATGTACCCGCTGATTTCGGGCATCGTGCTGGGCGGAAAACAGCGGCTTTCCACCGCGCGCGCCCTGCTGCTGGCCTTTATTTACGTCCAGGGGATGGCCCTGACCTATACCGCGCTGGGGCTGGTGGTAGCCGCCGCCGGGCTGCAGTTCCAGGCGGCCCTGCAGCACCCGTATGTCCTGGTCGGCCTGTCGGCGGTGTTTATACTGCTGGCGCTCTCCATGTTCGGCCTGTTCACGCTGCAGCTGCCGTCGTCGCTGCAGACCCGGCTGACGCTGCTCAGCAATAAGCGCCAGGGCGGCTCGCCCGGCGGGGTCTTTGCGATGGGCGCTATTGCCGGTCTGATCTGCTCTCCCTGCACCACCGCGCCGCTAAGCGCCATTCTGTTGTATATCGCCCAGAGCGGTAATCTGTGGCTGGGCGGCGGCACGCTGTACCTTTACGCGCTGGGCATGGGTCTGCCGTTGATCCTTGTGACCGTGTTTGGCAATCGCCTGCTGCCGAAAAGCGGCCCGTGGATGAGCCATGTGAAAACCGCCTTCGGGTTTGTGATCCTTGCCCTGCCCGTCTTCCTGCTGGAACGCATATTCGGCGACCAGTGGGGGTTACGGCTGTGGTCAATGCTCGGTGTCGCCTTCTTCAGCTGGGCGTTTATCACCTCGCTGGGCGCTACCCGGCCGTGGATGCGGCTGGTACAGATCATTCTGCTTGCCGCCGCGCTGGTCAGCGCGCGGCCTCTGCAGGACTGGGCGTTTGGCGCCCCGGCGGTCGAGCAGCAGGCGCACCTGGCTTTCACCCGCGTCAGCTCGGTGGCCGAGCTTGACCAGGCGCTGGCGCAGGCGAAAGGTCAACCGGTGATGCTCGATCTTTACGCCGACTGGTGCGTGGCCTGCAAAGAGTTTGAAAAATACACCTTTAGTTCACCTGACGTGCAGCAGGCGCTGAAAGGCACCGTGTTATTACAGGTCGATGTGACGAAGAACAACCCGCAAGACGTCGCGCTGCTGAGACACCTGCAGGTGCTGGGTCTGCCGACGATCCTGTTCTTCAACGCTGAGGGTCAGGAACAGCCTGAGCGGCGAGTCACCGGCTTTATGGATGCCGCGGCATTCAGCGCCCATTTGCGCGATTGGCAAGCGTGAGCGACACTTTAGGAGGAAAGATGGAGGAGAACACCGTGCTACGTGAAGACGTCCTGGCAGAAGCCATTAAGATTCTTGAAATTGAAGGTATCGCCAACACGTCGCTGGAGATGGTCGCTGAGCGCGTGTCCTGCCCGACGAGCGACCTGAAACGCTTCTGGCCTGACCGCGAAGCGCTGCTGTACGACGCGCTTCGCTATCTGAGCCAGCAGGTGGATGCCTGGCGTCGTCAGCTCCTGCTGGACGAGACCTTAAGCGCAGAGCAAAAGCTGCTGGCACGCTATGCCGCACTCACCACCTGCGTAAGCAACCAGCGGTACCCGGGCTGCCTGTTTATCGCCGCCTGCACCTTCTACCCGGATCCTCAGCACCCCATTCACCAGCTGGCGGAACAGCAGAAGCAGGCTTCGCTGGCCTACACTCACGAGCTGCTGACTCAGCTGGAGGTGGATGACCCGGAAATGGTCGCCAAGCAGATGGAGCTGATTGTCGAGGGCTGTCTGAGCCGTCTGCTGGTCAAACGTAGCCAGACGGATGTGGATACCGCCCGGCGGCTGGCTGAAGATATTCTACGCTTCGCCCAGTGCCGTATGGGTGGCGCCTTGACCTGATTCTGATATCCTAACCGCCACGTCGCGCCTATAATTTCCCCCTCACTGATTGCTGACAGGGATTGATATGCGCGCGTTCTTCTGGGCTGCCTGGCTGGGCCTCTGCTCTACGCCCCTGCTGGCGGCTCCCCTGCAAGGTTTTTCCTTTGCACAAAAAGACTGGGAGCTCGCCTGCGATAATACCGGCGCCTGCCGGGCGGCGGGTTACGGCGTCCGCATGGGTGAGGTCAGCGTGCTGTTGACCCGCAACGCGGGCAGCGAACAGCACCTCACCGCCACGGTAACCTTTGCGCAAATCGAGCACGATATCCCCGCCGACTCCACCGCCAGCCTGCTGATCGACGACCGGGATTTTGGCGCGCTGGACGCTCTCGACGACAGCCACTTTCGCCTCGACAGCGATCAGACCACCGCCCTGCTACAGGCGTTAACGAATCAGCGCAAAATCGAATTCACCCTTAACGGCCAGCACCTGCCGCTTTCCAGCGCCGGCAGCCGCGAGGTGCTGGGTAAAATGGATGCGTTTCAGCGACGCACCGGCACCGCCGATGCGCTGCTGGATAAAGGCGATGCCGGCGACGATGCCATTTTGCCAGCCACTCCCGCCCCGGAAATTATCGCCGCCCCGGTTCTCCATAACGCGCAGCCAGTGCCGTTGAGTATGCTTCAGCGCCAGAAACTGCTGCCCATCCTGACGCCGCTGCTGAACCAGCGCTGCGACGACTGGCAGAATCAGGCCATTCCGGCGGCAGATCGCCAGATCACGCTGACCGCGCTGGATAAAACCCATTCTCTGGCGCAGGCGCTCTGCTGGCGAGCGCCCTATAACGACGGTTACGCCCTGTGGCTGGTCGATAACGCCCAGTTGAGCAAACCGCGGCTGCTCACTACCGAGGCCTCCAGCTACGCCGACGGCGCTATCGTCTTTTTGCACAAAGAACGGGGCATGGCCGACTGCGTCACCGGCGAGACGCGCGTTTGGGATGGTAAAACCTTTCCCCCCAGCCTGAAGTACAGCACCGGTATGTGTCGGGAAATCACCCCGGGTGGCACCTGGATGCTGCCGACCTTTGTCAGCCAGGTGATCCCCAGGCAGCAGAAAGAGGCGGATAACCTGGCTCTGCGCACGTTGTATAACGCAGTGTTGAAAGCGCAAAAAAGCGATCCAGAATTGTCTCTGAATAAGGTCGCCGAGCAGTTTCCGTTAACCGGCCATATTACCGACTTCACGCTCACTTACGCCGACGATACGCTGATCACGACCAGTAAACCGTCCCCGGATATCAGCGATGATGAGTGGCAGGCGTTTCTGCGCTCCTCGATTAGCGCGGATTCAGAAAACGGCAAAGTCAGCTTTACCCTTATCGACCTCGACGGCGACGGCAAACGCGACCTGATCATCGACAGCTACGTGGGCGGCACCGGGCTCTTCAGCTACACCGGGGTGCTCAAGCGAGGTGATGATGATTTTGCCGCCGTCAACGGCAGCGACAGTGATAATGGTGATGATTTCGATGCCGGGGTGCCCGGCGCCCTCTTTTCCATTAATGGCCGCGGGGCTAACCAGTGGAACCACTGGGTCAAAATCAACGGCCAGGTGTATGCCCTGTGGTACAACGGCCAGTTTGGCGAAGATAACCTCTACCTGCTACGCCCGTTCAGCACCACCAGCCAGACGCCCGCGGTGACGGTTCGCTATCGCTATACGCTGAACAGCATCCGCTCCCCGGAGAAAGACCAGCCGCTGACCCCCAGCCTGAGCGACGGCGATAAAGCGGACCTGCTGCGCTCGCTGGAGGTAATGCAGGGCAGCCTGCTGAAAGACAGACCCGCCAGCGACAACGACGCGCCGATCTGCCCCATCCCGCCGGGCACCTCCGCTGACGAGGCGGATAACTACTACAGCGGCGTCGCCGTTAACTATATCTATGAGACGGTGGCCTATATTCCGGTCTGGCTGAACGGGAAGTGTTATATCGGCACCATTTTCAGCCATCATGGCGCCTATCGCCACGGCGTGGATGCGGAAATTACCCTAAGCTCGCCGCGTGAGGACGAGGAGGTCATTGGCGATTATCTCATCTCCGGACTACGCCACGTTATCGCCATTACCAGCGGCTGGAAAACCCGCGAGGGCGATAACGGCATGCAGTGAAGTTAAGCCAAAACGCGCCTTTGAACGCAGAATTGCCGCAAAGATAAGCAATCGATAAGTAATTTAAGAAATTTGGTTGACGGGGTGGGCGGATTACGGTTTAATGCGCCCCGTTGCCCGGATAGCTCAGTCGGTAGAGCAGGGGATTGAAAATCCCCGTGTCCTTGGTTCGATTCCGAGTCCGGGCACCACTATTTAAAGAACCCGCCCAAAAGGCGGGTTTTTGCTTTTCTACATCCGGACTCTTCATCGAACTCCGTTCGATTATTCGCCGCACAGCGGCTCACCCCTTCGGGGCCAGCGCGGCAAGCGCGCTGTTCAACGCCTGCGGCGTTAGTCCGAGTCCGGGCACCACTATTTAAAGAACCCGCCCAAAAGGCGGGTTTTTGCTTTTCTGCATCCGGACTCTTCATCGAACTCCGTTCTATCACCCGCTGCCCGGCGGCGCTGCGCTTGCGCGGGCCTACGCTGTTTGAACCAGCAGAGGACCCGTAGGCCGGATAAGGCATTTATGCCGCCATCCGGCACAACCGCGGGTACGGTGTCTGATGTGTATCGCCCGGCATCGCTGCACTTGCGCGGGCCTACGCTGTTTGAGCCTGCGAAAGGACTCGTAGGCCGGATAAGGCATTTATGCCGCCATCCGGCACAACCGCGGGTACGGTGTCTGATGTGTATCGCCCGGCGGCGCTGCGCTTGCGCGGGCCTACGCTGTTTGAACCAGCAGAGGACTCGTAGGCCGGATAAGGCATTTATGCCGCCATCCGGCACAACCGCGGGTACGGTGTCTGATGTGTATCGCCCGGCGGCGCTGCACTTGCGCGGGCCTGCGCTGTTTGAACCTGCGGGGGCCCGTAGGCCGGATAAGGCATTTATGCCGCCATCCGGCACAACCGCGGGTACGGTGTCTGATGTGTATCGCCCGGCGGCGCTACGCTTGCGCGGGCCTACGCTGTTTGAACCTGTGGGGACCCGTAGGCCGGATAAGGCATTTATGCCGCCATCCGGCACAACCGCGGGTACGGTGTCTGATGTGTATCGCCCGGCGGCGCTGCGCTTGCGCGGGCCTACGCTGTTTGAACCTGTGGAGGACCCGTAGGCCGGATAAGGCGAAGCCGTCAGGCAAACGTCGTGAAGAAAGGCATTACTCGGCGGCCGTTTTCCCTTTGCCGGGCAGCCTGAATGCTTCGCCATAGGGCTTCGCAATGCCCATACGATATTGCGTCTCTTTCGCCGCCTGGTGGAGGTCGGCAAACTCCTCTTTCGGCGCCGGCGGACGTTGCGCCTTTTTCAGACACTGATTGCGATGGTGACGGATCCACTCTCGGTCCTCATCGTCCAGGCAACGCTGCATCACCTCAATCCATCTGGATGCCGCCCGACGGTAGAGCCCGCATGCCTCTAACCGCTCAGCAATACTGTCCCTTATTCTCATCCACCTCGCTCCTCTGATGCTTTCACGATATCTCATGGTATTCCGACGCGTGAGTCGGAATACCATGGTAGTGTTAATTTATGACAAAACTATTCCTGTGCGGCGCAAGGAATATATTCATTATAATAATCGCTGTGCATAGCAAACCGCATTGGCGGTAAATACTTCCAAAGAGCTCCGGAATTATATGCCGAATGCCATCATCGATACCGCCGGGTATCGACGGTTGTACCTATCAATATCTATTTAATTTATTAGATTTTCGTCAACAAATACCTTGCGATAACCATCCATTCTCTGTACAGCGAAGCTTCATAATGAACGTTCGGTCTGCTCCAGCAGCTTATTTCGAAAGATAAATAAGCAAGCTTCATTAAAATTATCTAACCCCAACCGCTCATAAAGCGCAGTACGCTTGCGGTAAAGGCTTTTTAGTGACGTATTGAGATCGACGGCCACCTCCTCCATGGTCATCCCCGCCATGAGTAAACGTAACATTAACTGTTCAGACAAACTTAAGCGCAGATCGTCAAACCACTCTTTGGTCAGACGCTTGCTATTCATCTCCAGAAAAAGGCCAAATAATGTCGCCATATCCGCGGGTGATAATGACATGTTTAAAAACGATTTCAGGCTCAGTAAATGCTCTTCCCGATGGCGCATATCGAGGACGATACAACATATTCGCTTTCTGGATTTCGCCGCTGCCAGCACGAGATAATCGTAATGGCAAAGCGGCGAGCGGCTATCAACCAGCAGAGAGACTTCATCAACCTCATTATCTAAAATCGCTTTTCCGCTAGAATCTAACTGAATGATATCAGGAAAAAAATTCTTAACACCTTGAAAAAGATAGTAATCCTGGGTAACCAATATCATTAAAGTTGCCACAAATCGTCCCTTTAACATTTAATCAACAAATTCTCGTCAACCAGACGTTTTCCCTCCCCCTATGGAACGCTTCGCATGGCGGTGAAAATAACGAGACCTGTGATTTATCATTAGCGCGGCATCTGAATCTGGCTGTGAAAACCCTCCTTGCGTTCTGACAGGAAATAAACAGATTGATTATAAATAAAAAAAATCCACAGAAAAGATGCTTTTTTTGCTATTAAGAATTTTTGTCAGAAATCATCTTAAATATTGCCTAAAAAACTCTAACCCCAACCAAATATAAGTCACACCGCCATTTTTAAACAAAATTCCACCTGACTTTCTTTTTTATTTATATCAGTAGGTTAAAGAAATCAACTTGAACACTTCCGTTCGAACGAAGTCGATTTTACAGAATTATCTTAAAACGCAGACCATAATTTATCCATATTTATCGGTTGCCGTATCGGGTATAAATTACCCATTCATTTATCAACAGGAGATATGTTTATTAGTTTGCAATAGGTCATTCACCTGCAGTGCCAGTCAGCTAAATGGGACCATCCTCATCCTTTAACTCACCGTCAAAGGACGGTCGTGTTGTGCAATGGATTCTTGATGAACATATGGCAAATAGAAATGGAAAGATCACCTTATTCAAATACGTTATTGTTTAATCGCAACACGAAACTCTCGCTATCAATCGGCTTGCTTTTGCTCTTCCCGGCGCTGGTTCAGGGAGCGGATTCGCTCTATGACCAGCAAATCTTGCAAGCGCGCCAAGGCCAGTACGCCCCCTTTCTCAGTTACCTTCAGCAGTACCAGCTGCGGCATGCCTTAACCCCTTCTCAGGTGGCGGACTGGCTGCAGGTGGCCCTCTGGGCCGGTCAGGACGATGAAGTGGTGAAAGTCTGGCGACGCTACCAGGTCTATATGCCGATTCCCGCACGGGGCACCGCCGCCGCGGCGCAGGCCCTGCGCAACCAGAAGCAGTGGCAAACCTCGCTCACCCTCTGGCAGCAGGCACTCAGCCAGGCCCCTGGCAGCGACGACTATCGTATCGGCTATATCAAAACGCTCGCCGATGCCCGCAAGGACGGCGAGGCGCTCAGCGAAGCGCGTCGCCTGGTGGCGGAGCAGGCGAGCGTTGCGCACCTGCAGACGCTCTCCTATGTCTACCTGCGGCTGGGCAAAAGCTGGGACCAGCTGTTGGTGGACACGCAGATCCTCGATCGTGAACCGCAAAACAAAACCGCGCTGGCCAGCCTGATGGCGACCCTGACCCGCAACCGGATTGATTCCCCTGCTCTCGGCCTGGCGAATAGCGTCGAACTGACGCCTGCGGAAAAGCGTAACTTGCAGCTGAACGCCGCCGCCGAACTGGTGCGCCTTGCCGATACCCCTTCCCGCGAAGAAAAGGCGCGTTACGCGCTGGCCCGCACGGCGCTCACGCAGTATGACGCGATGATCGCCGCCTGGCACCCCGACCCACAGGCTGCGCCCGACATCATCCGGGCGCGTATTGATCGTCTGGGCGCGCTGTACGCCAGCGCCGAGTACGCGCAGGTCATCCGCGAATACCAAAGCCTGATCGCCCAGCAGCAGACCGTTCCCGACTGGGCCATCGGCTGGGTCATCTCCTCTTTTATCGCCCTTAAGCAAATTGAGCCTGCGCTGACGCTTATCCACCAGCATCCTTCGTGGCTGACAAGCCAACAGAATGAGGAACACGAGCTTTTCTACGCTCTGCTGGACACCGGTCAGTACCCGGCGGCGCAACGGTATGTCGCCCGCCTCACCAGGAATGCGCCCTACATCCGTCGTCTCTACGGCTCGCCAACGCCGCAGCCGAACGACGACTGGCTCACCGCACAGTCGCTTAACGTGCACTATTTAGCGGCTACCAACGACCTGCCGCAGGCCGAAGCCCGAATGCAGCGCCTGGCGGCGACGGCCCCTGGAAACCAGGGCCTGCAGATAGACTATGCCGCCCTTCTGCAGGAGAGAGGATTGCCACGGGCAGCCGAACGCCAGCTAAAAGCGGCGGAATCTCTGGAACCTGCCAGCCTGCAGCTGGAGCGCCAGCAGGCCTGGGTCGCCCTCGATCTGCAGGAGTGGCGGCAAATGGATCTGCTGGCTGACGACGTCGTCGCCCGCTCGCCACGGGATCTGAACACCCAGCGCCTGGCCAGAGCGCGCGAGATCCATCATCTCTCCGAGCTGCGCCTGAGCGTTGGCAAAGGGCTGCATTCCGACAACCCGGTGAGCGGCACGCACGACCTCAGTTTTGAGACGGCGATCTACAGCCCGCCGCTAGCCGACAGCTGGCGGTTGTTCGGCGGGCACCGCTTCGCTGAAGGCAATTTTGAAGAGGGGAAAGGCAGCCGTCGCCAGCTGTTTGCCGGTATTGAATGGCGTCCGCGCGACTACTGGGGCGAGCTTGAGCTCTCCAGCGTCAATTTTCACGGCGAGAACAAGCCCGGCGTCCGCCTTTCCGCCGCCCATGACGTTAGCGATCGCTGGCAGCTGGGCGGCGAACTGGAGCGGATTTCGCAGCAGACGCCGCTGCGCGCGTTACGCAACGGCGTCAGCGCCAACCGCGGCGAAGGCTGGCTGCGCTGGTCTCCAAACGAACGCCGGGAGTACCGCTTCAGCGCGGCCGCCAGCCGGTTTACCGATCGCAACCGCCGCCAGGAGTACACCCTCTCCGGTAAAGAACGCCTCTGGCAAACCCCATGGTTAACGCTGGATCTGCAGCCCGGTCTGTCGGCCAGCGCCAATAGCCGCACCGACACCGCCTACTACAGTCCGGCACGGGACCTCGCCGCCACCGCGGCGCTGGCCGTCGATCACACGCTTTACCAGCGCTATGACACCGTCTGGAGCCAGCAGTTACTCGCCGGCGGCGGCAGCTACTGGCAAAAAAATCACGCCGCCGGGGCGATCACGGTGCTGGGTTACGGGCAGCGCCTGCGCTGGAACAACGTCGTCGACACCGGGCTGATGCTGAACTGGGATAAGCGCCCCTACGACAGCAAACGTGAAAACAACCTCGCCATCACTCTTGATGCAAATATACGGTTTTAAGGATGACCATGCTGAACACGACCCTGCGCAACGGCCTGATGCTTCTCATCTGGCTGTGCCTTATCTTCAGCGTGCGTGCTGAGGAAGTCCCCTTCCTCGCCCCGCAGCAGCGCCCCCAACTGGAGGCCAATCAACCCTGGCCGGCGGATCGCTTTCTGGTGCTGGCCTACCATGACGTCGAAGACGATGCCGCCGACCAGCGTTATCTTTCGGTGCGCACCAGCGCACTCAATGAGCAGATCGCCTGGCTGCTGCATAACGGCTACCATGCGATTAGCGTTCAGGACATTCTCGATGCGCATTATGGCTTAAAGTCGCTGCCGCCCAAGGCTTTTCTCCTCAGTTTTGACGATGGTTACAGCAGCTTTTACACCCGCGTCTGGCCGCTGCTTAAAGCCTGGAACGTCCCGGCGCTGTGGGCGCCGGTGGGCAGCTGGGTGGACACTCCCGCTGGTCAGCCCGTTAATTTTGGCGGCCTGATGACGCCGCGCGAGCGCTTCGCTACCTGGGAGATGGTGCGCGAGCTCAGCCGCTCGCCGCTGGTGGAGATCGGCGCTCACACCTGGGCCTCGCACTACGGTCTGCCGGCCAATCCGCAGGGCAGCCGCGAGCCTGCCGCCGCCAACCGCGGCTGGGATAAAACCACCGGCCGCTATGAAAGCGACGCGCAGTTTACCCGGCGAATGACCGATGACGTGCAGAAAGTGACGGCGAAAATCCATGAGGTTGCCGGGAAAACGCCGCGCGCCTGGGTGTGGCCCTACGGCGCCGCCAGCGGCAGCACCCTGACCATCGCCAAACAGCAAGGGTATCAGCTGGCGTTTACGCTGAACGACGGCCTGGGCAACGTGAAGGATCTGGACAATATTCCACGCCTGCTGATCGCCGGTAACCCGTCGCTCAAGGCCTTTGCCAGCGCCGTGACCCAGATTCAGGAAGCCGATCCTGTTCGGGTGATGCATGTGGATCTGGACTATGTCTATGACCCCAATCCCGTCCAGCAGGCAAAGAATATCGATAAGCTGGTGCAGCGCGTCTATGACATGAAAATCAGCCACGTCTTTCTGCAGGCCTTCTCCGACCCGCAGGGCGACGGCACGGTCAAGTCGCTCTATTTCCCCAACCGCTGGCTGCCGATGCGCGCCGACCTGTTTAACTTCGTCTCCTGGCAGTTGCAGACCCGCGGCAATGTGAAGGTTTATGCCTGGATGCCGGTGCTGGCCTTCGATCTTGCCTCAGATCTGCCGCGCGTTCAGCGCTGGGATCCGCAAACCGGGAAGGCGTTACTTGCCCGCCAGCCGTACGTCCGTCTGTCGCCCTGGGATCCCCGGGTTCGCCAGCAGATCACCGACATCTACGAAGATCTGGCCCGACACGCCAGCTTCAGCGGGATTCTGTTTCACGACGACGCCGTGCTGACCGATTTTGAAGACGTGAGCCCGGAGGCGGTCGCCGCCTGGCGGCAGACGGGTCTGGGGCACGATGCCGCCCCGGTGCCCCAACGTCCGCAAGAGCGCCAGGCATGGATGCGTTTCAAAAGCCAAACCCTGACCCGCTTCACTCTGGATCTACGCCAGGCAGTGCAGGCCATCCGCGGCCCGCAGGTGAAAACGGCGCGTAATCTCTTCGCCCTGCCGATCCTGGAGTCGCAAAGCGAAGCCTGGTTTGCGCAGAACCTGGATGACTTCCTTGCCGCCTATGACTGGACGGTCCCCATGGCGATGCCGCTGATGGAGTCCGTGCCGATCGACGCCAGCCAGGCCTGGCTGACGCGGCTGGTGCAGGCCGTCGCCCGCCACCCGGGCGCGCTGAAGAAAACCATCTTTGAACTGCAGGCCAGAGACTGGAATCGACGCCAGCAAAACGCCATTCCCGACCAGCAGCTGGCGGACTGGATGCGTTTGCTGCGGCTGAACGGCGTCAAAAACTACGGCTACTACCCTGACGATTTTATTAACAACCAGCCTGATATCTCTCGTATCAGGCCGCAATTTTCTTCCTGGTGGTACCCTGACCATGACTGATCGCATTATCGCATTGTGCATTTTATGCCTCGTATTCGGGCTGCCGTTAGGTGTCGCAGCGGTATTTACCGGCGAGCTTATCCTCGACTTTGTCTTTTTCTGGCCGCTGTTTATGTCAGTGTTGTGGATCACCGGGGGTCTCTACTTCTGGTTTCAGCTGGAACGTCACTGGCCGTGGGGGGAGGATACCCCGCCGCCGACGCTGCCGGGCAATCCACTGATCTCGATCCTGATCCCCTGCTTTAACGAGGAGAAAAACGCCCGGGAAACCATCAGCGCAGCGCTGGCCCAGCGTTACGCCAATCTTGAAGTGATCGCGATTAACGACGGCTCTTCGGACAACACCGCCCAGGTGCTCCAGCAGCTGGCGCAGGAGGAGCCGAGGCTGCGGGTGATCCATCTGGCCGCCAATCAGGGAAAAGCGGTGGCGCTCAAAGCGGGCGCCGCCGCCGCCCGCGGCGATCTGCTGGTCTGCATCGATGGCGACGCCCTGCTGGACCGGGATACCGCGGCCTGGCTGGTCGCGCCGTTGATCCATTATCCGCACGTCGGGGCGGTCACCGGCAATCCGCGGATCCGCACCCGATCCACGCTGATCGGCCGCATTCAGGTTGGGGAGTTCTCGTCGATCATTGGGCTTATCAAACGGACGCAGCGGATCTATGGCCGGGTCTTTACCGTCTCCGGCGTAATCGCCGCCTTCCGGCGCCAGGCGCTGGCGGACGTCGGCTACTGGAGCCCGGATATGATCACTGAAGATATTGATATCAGCTGGAAGCTTCAGCTCCGCCACTGGGACATCTTTTTCGAGCCGCGAGCGCTGTGCTGGATCCTGATGCCGGAGACCCTCAAAGGGTTATGGAAGCAGCGTCTGCGCTGGGCCCAGGGCGGCGCCGAAGTCTTTCTGGTCAATCTGCGCCGCCTGTTTCACTGGCAGCATCACCGGATGTGGCCGCTGTTTCTGGAGTATGCCTGTTCCACGCTGTGGGCCTTTGCCTATGCGATCACCATTCTGCTGTTTATCCTCAGCCGCCTGATGCCGCTGCCTGACAATCTGGCGGTGCATAGCCTGTTTCCACCGGAATTCACCGGCATGCTGCTCGGCCTGATGTGCCTGCTGCAGTTCGTCGCCAGCCTGTATATCGAGCGGCGCTATGAGAAAAAGGTCGCCAAATCGCTGTTCTGGGTGATCTGGTTCCCGATGGTCTACTGGATGATCGGCCTGCTGACCACGCTGGTCGCTTTTCCGAAAGTGATGGTGAAACGTCAACGTTCCCGCGCGCGCTGGGTGAGCCCGGACCGGGGAAAAGGAAGCCTGTGATGAATGAAAACACGCACATCTTAACCGAACATCGGGTGCTGCCCCGGCTGGTCGACGCCGGCTTAACGCTGCTGGCCTGGCTCGGTTTTCTGTTCTTTCTGTACGCCAATTTGCTGATGCAGTTCATCGCGCCGCCCTCTCCGCGCTGGGAATCGCTGATGGACTCCCTGAATACGGCGCTGGTGTATCTGCTGATTGCCGCGCTGAACGGCTGGCTGTTGATCCTCTGGTATCACTACAACCGGCGCCGCGCCCGTACCCGGCGTCATACCGCGGTGCTCGCTCTGCGCGACGATGAGCTGGCGAGCAGCTTTAACGTCGCGCCGCAGATTATCTCGGAGATGAGCCGCTATAATTTGCTCACCGTTTACCACGATCAAATCGGGCAGATTATTGATTTAAAAAGCCACGCGTTACCGCCGCCGCAGGAAGAGAGCGATGACGCATGAGAGCAAGGCCGCCGTCGGCGGCCTGGACAGGTAATACGCCGGGGATTAGCCGCCGGCTTTTTTGATGGCGGCTTCCAGCGAGGCTTTGTCTGCCAGCCCCGGGAAGACGGTGATGCTGGCTTCCGTGGCGCCGGTGGTCGGCATCACGATCACGCCCGGCGTGCCGCTCAGACCAATCTCCTGCGCCAGATCGTTTATGCTCTGCAGCACCGGTTCGACGTCGGCGGCCTTCTTCGCATCGAAGCCGGCTTTCTTCGCCTGCTGCTGGATATCCGCCGTCGTCAGCTTGCCTTCGTTATGGCCGGTAGCGTAAATCCCGTTATGGTAGGCCAGATAGGCATCCGCCCCTTTCTGTTGATAGATCTGCAGGCCGGTTTTTGCCGCCTCCAGCGAGCTTTCCCAGCGGCCGCCGAAAATCGGCCACTCTTTGAAGGCGAAGCGGGTCTGCGGGTGCGCTTTAATCACCTGCTCCATCACCGGCGCCAGACGGCTGCAGTAGACGCACTGGTAGTCGAAGAATTCGATCACCGTGACTTTGCCGTTGGCCGGGCCGTAGGTCGGGGTATTTTTATCCTGGGTCAACACGGCGGCGTTCTTCAGCACCGCCTGAGTGGCCGCGCTGGCCTGCTGCTCAGCCTGAATTTGCTGCAGTTTCTGGCTCGCCTGCAGCAGGACTTCCGGGTGGGCGACCAGATAGTCGGCGGCGATTTTGCCGATTTTCGCCTCCTGTTCCGGGGTGAAAGTCGCCGGCGCGTCAGCGGCAGAGGCCATCGCCGGCAGTAAGACAGCGCTCAGCAGGGCGACAGAGAGGTATTTCTTGTGGCCAGACATAGTGGGGATCCTTGCGATAAGTGAACGGCAGGTGAGTCTGGGTGACAAAATATCACCCTTTTTCGCCGAAGCCTTGCCCAACGGCGCCTTGATTCGTAACTTTATTTTTCAGGCTCTCTCTTTCCCGCGCGATAGCGCAGGTCTGCGCCAGTGGTCAACGCGGCCCAGGCGGAGTACCCTGCGCAGCGGTTTTTCTTGCTCTTTTTTCAGGTGGTTTCTCTCGATATGCATGCATTTCTTCAACAATGGGACATGGCAGTGATTATGCTGCAGATTGTCGCCATCGACTTACTGCTGGGTGGCGACAATGCCGTGGTGATCGCCATGGCCTGCCGCAAACTGCCGCCGCAGAAACGCACCAAAGCGATCATCATCGGTACCGTGGGCGCCATCCTGGCGCGCGTTCTGCTGCTGGCGATCGCTTTGTATCTCCTGTCGCTGCCGTGGCTGAAAATAGTCGGCGCGCTGCTCCTGATGTGGATTGGCATCAAGCTGGTCAGGAATGAGGAAGAAGAGAGCGAGGTTAGCAGCTCTGGCAGCCTGTGGCGCACCGCGATCACCATCACCGTTGCCGATGTGATTATGTCGCTGGATAACGTACTGGCGGTAGCTGCTGCGGGGAAAGGGCACATTGCGCTGGTCGCCCTCGGCGTGGCGATCAGCATTCCGGTTATTGTCGCCGGCAGCAAGCTGGTGCTGGTCCTGCTCACCCGCTTTCCCACGGTGGTGCTGCTGGGCGGGATGCTCATCGGCTGGATTGCCGGGTCAATGCTGGTCAGCGACCCTACCATTCGCCAGCTGTTTCCCAGCGCCGGCGAGGGCACCGCGCGCCTGGCTGGCGCCGTCGGCGCGCTGCTGGTGCTATTCACCGGATGGCGCCGCCGCCCACGGCCGCAGGCGAAAGATTAATCTTATCCACGGCGCCGTCGACCCCGACGGCGTCAAGTTTCCGCCACTTTTCTTCCCCGTCAGGGCGCATTTGCCCTACGCTTTATACTGACGCCTGTTCCAGGGAATATGTAACCACCGCACTGAGCATAGATGAGATAAAATCATGGAATTGAAGGATTATTATGCCATTCTCGGGGTGCAACCAACCGACGATCTGAAAACCATCAAGACCGCCTACCGCCGCCTGGCGCGCAAATATCACCCCGACGTCAGTAAAGAAAACGATGCCGAAGCCAAATTTAAGGATCTCGCCGAAGCCTGGGAAGTCCTGAAAGATGAGCAACGGCGCGCCGAATACGATCAGCTCTGGCAGCATCGCAACGATCCCGGCTTCGGTCGCCAGCGACAGACCCACGAGCAGAGCTACAGTCAGCAAGATTTCGACGACATCTTCTCCTCCATGTTTGGCCAGCAGGCGCATCAGCGTCGTCGTCAACACGCGGCGCGCGGCCACGATCTGGAGATCGAAGTGGCGGTGTTCCTTGAAGAGACGCTGGCCGAGCAGACGCGCACCATCAGCTATAACCTGCCGGTGTACAACGTGTTTGGCATGATCGAAAGCGAAACGCCGAAAACGCTGAATGTGAAGATCCCCGCCGGGGTAGTCGATGGTCAGCGTATCCGCCTGAAAGGCCAGGGGACGCCGGGGGAGAATGGCGGCCCGAACGGCGATCTGTGGCTGGTTATCCACATCGCCCCGCATCCGCTATTCGATATTGTCGGTCATAACCTGGAGATCGTCCTGCCGCTGGCGCCATGGGAGGCCGCGCTGGGCGCGAAAGTGACGGTGCCCACCCTGAAAGAGAGCATTCTGCTGACGGTGCCGCCGGGCAGTCAGGCAGGGCAGCGACTGCGTATCAAAGGGAAAGGGCTCGTGAGCAAAACCCACACCGGCGATTTGTTTGCCGTTATTAAAATAGTGATGCCGCCAAAACCAGATGAAAAAGCGCGTGAGCTCTGGCAACAATTGGCCGCCGCCGAAGCCAGCTTCGATCCGCGTAAGACATGGGGGAAAGCCTGATGGCTACAGTAACAGTGACGTTTACCATTACCGAATTGTGCCTGCGTACCGGGGTGTCGGAAGAGGAGCTGACGGAGATCGTCGGCTTAGGGATGATTGAGCCACACCAGCCGCAGGCGGACACCTGGCTGTTCGACGACAGCGCGGTGACAATCGTGCACCGCGCGGTACGCCTGCGTAATGAGCTGGAGCTGGACTGGCCGGGAATTGCGGTGGCGCTGACCCTGCTGGATGAGAACGCGCGGCTGACCCGCGAAAATCGCCTGCTGCAGCAGCGCCTGGCGCGCTTCCTCGCCCACGGATAGGGGCGACATCCCGGGTCGTGGCGTTCCGTCTTCGCGCCGGGTGGCGGCTACGCCTTACCCGGCATACAAATGGCACTGGACCCACCATTACACTGGATCCGTAGGCCCGCGCAAGCGTAGCGCCGCCGGGCATGGCCTCAGCCAGGGAGCCGCCTGTATGCCGGATGGCGGCTACGCCTTACCCGGCCTACAAACGGCACTGGGCCCACCATTACACTGGATCCGCAGGCCCGCGCAAGCGTAGCGCCGCCGGGCATGGCCCCAGCCAGGGAGCCGCCTGTATGCCGGGTGGCGGCTACGCCTTACCCGGCCTACAAATGGCACTGGACCCACCATTACACTGGATCCGTAGGCCCGCGCAAGCGTAGCGCCGCCGGGCATGGCCACAGCCAGGGAGCCGCCTGTATGCCGGGTGGCGGCTACACCTTACCCGGCCTACAAACGGCACAGTGCCCACCATTGAACTGGATCCGTAGGCCCGCGCAAGCGTAGCGCCGCCGGGCATGGCCCCAGCCAGGGAGCCGCCTGTATGCCGGGTGGCGGCTACGCCTTACCCGGCCTACAAATGGCACTGGAGCCCACCATTGCACTGGATCCGTAGGCCCGCGCAAGCGTAGCGCCGCCGGGCACGGCCACAGCCAGGGAGCCGCCTGTATGCCGGGTGGCGGCTACGCCTTACCCGGCCTACAAATGGCACTGGTCCCACCATTGCACTGGATCCGTAGGCCCGCGCGAGCGTAACGCCGCCGGGCATGGCCCCAGCCAGGGAGCCGCCTGTTTGCCGGGTGGCGGCTACGCCTTACCCGGCCTACAAATGGCACTGGACCCACCATTGCACTGGATCCGTAGGCCCGCGCAAGCGTAGCGCCGCCGGGCATGGCCCCAGCCAGGGAGCCGCCTGTATGCCGGGTGGCGGCTACGCCTTACCCGGCCTACAAACTAAGCGCAGCGCAAGCAGGGGAGTTTCCCGGGTCGCGCAAACCGGGAATAGCGCTTAATCCGGTAACGAACCGGCGAGATTACGCGCGGAGACGCTCTCGCTCACCGGCGCGGGCGGCTCCGGCGCCTTAGCCGGGGCGGCTGTTGGCGCGGCTGCCGGGGCGGGAGAGGCCGGCTGGATCTCAAGGAACGAGGCCAGCATCTTACGCAGCGTTTCCGGTTTAGTATCTTCCGCCAGCAACGCCGCCAGCATCGACGGCAAGCGGCTATCGACTTCCCCTAACGCCAGCCCCGCCAGCAGCGCGGTACGCGACATATCGCCGCGGTCGCCACGGTGATGGGCCTCAATTTTTGCGTCCGCGAAGCGCTCGCTGGCGCTGATATCCGGGCGCAGGTAAATCAGCACTTTTCTGCGATCCAGAGTCATAGACGCTCCTTAACCAATAATTTTCAGACCACGCACCAGGGCAAACTGCGGCTCTTCAGCCACCACGAAACGATCCTCGCGCAGACCCATCCGTTCACGAATGGCGTCGGCAACCAGCGGCGCGCCGCCGCCAATGACGATCGCGTGCGAATAGCCTTTAAAGCTATCGATGGCCGTCAGGACACGCGTGGTCAGACGTTCGATACTGTTATTGATCACCTTCTTCACCTCAGAAACCGCATCCGGATCGTTGATGTTATCGGTCAGGTATTCTTCGTCGTGGCGGTTGATGATTATCTGGTCGACGTTATAGCTGGAGGTGTCGGTATTCGCCCGGGCCAGCGCCAGCTTAACGGCGTCGGTCACCAGCGATACGCCCAGCTTCGGGTCGCCGTAAATGCGCGAAACCGAGGTCATCTGCCCGGCGACCATTGAAATATCCAGCGTGGTGCCGCCAAGGTCGATAATCAGCACCGAATGCGACGGTTTCAGCTCATCACATAGGCTGATGCCCGCCGGAATCGATTCCGGGCGCACGGTAACTTTAGTGATATTGAACACCACGCCTTTATTCAGTTTAACGTCGCGCAGCAGGCTCTTTTTCTTGCGCTCAATATTGTCGAGGCGATATTGCGCATCTTCATCATAAAATTCGGTCAGCGGCAGGGTGACCACAATTTCAACATCCTGTGGCTCAAGACCGCTGGTCAGCAGCGCGTGATGGACAGCGATGGAGTTCAACGGGCTGTATTGCCAGTCAATGTTATTGGTTGGGAGCGCATCGGGAGTGATCAGGTCGAATGAGTACTTTTCATCATCCACCGTGTAGTTAAAAGGCTTCCCCGAACCGAAGGTGGCAGACCAGCCGCGTTTAAAACTGTTGGGGCTGATATGGGTGAAAGTTTCGCCATCTTGCTCCCACAGCATTTTGATATTGGTTGAACCATCATCGATAAAAATGCGCATTGCATTGCTCCATCACTGAGACAAATAAGAGAAAAATGTAAGACCCAAAAAGAGTAGCAAGAGTTAAAAAGCAGCGCAAGAGCACGAAAAAGAGACAATTCTGAGTTTTATTTGAGAACAATCGGAGAAACAAACAGTCCAGAACACTCAAAAAGAGAAATAATTGAGATAAAATAGAGAACTACAGTTTTCTCTTTCTGTCTTTTTAAGACACTGTTTTTTGCTCAAAAAGAGAGCATCCCTCCCCTCTTTCGTCAGCGGTTTTCGCACGCTTTTTACACCTGATTGGGTACCACAATCGGCCGTTCCGGCTCGACGTCATTTTCCGGTACCCGGCGATATTTATCCAGCAGGTGAATCTGAATCCGTCGCAGCATATCGCCATTCAGTTTGTAATAACGGAAATAGAGAAACAGCGTCAGAGCAAAAAAGAGCGTCGGCAGCGCAATCATAATCGCCTGCATCCCCAGCAGCGTGTGGGGCGACTGCACAACATTCGGCACATAACCGATGATACCCAGCACGATGGCGATAAACCAGGCCGCAAACGCCGAACCGGCTTTGACTACCAGCGTTTGAACGGAATAGGCGATGCTTTCGCAGCGGATATTCATCGTATATTCGCCATAGTCGACGGTATCGGCCACCATAATAACCTGCAGCACCCAGAACAGCGCGGTGCCGATATTCAACAGCATCCCGGCCAGCGAAATCAGCGCGATGTTGTAAACGCCGCCCAGCGCCATCAGCAACAGCACGCCGCAGCCCAACACGGGCATGATCGAAGCACCCGCCCACAGAATGCGCCGCGACAGCCCTTTCACCAGTCGTGGGAACAGGATCAGCGTCAGCAAATTAGCCGCCCCGGCGTAGGACATGTAATACGGGAACATCTCCGCGCTGCCAATCACGTAGGTAAAGTAGTAAATCGCAAAGCCAGCGATAATGTTCGCCGCCGTGTTATAGGCCAGCGCCATGCCTAACAGGCAGGCCAGCTGATCGTTTTTATAGATCAGCGCCACCATCTGGCGCAGTGAGAGGTGGCTGGAGTCTTCGCTCACACCACTGTCGGAGGAGTAAACCTCATGCACGTTGCGCAGGGTGACGAGGGTGGAAACGACGAAGAAGGCGATCAGCACCAGAGTGAACATCTGAAAACCGAAACCGCGATCGGCGCCGCCGACGGCGTTGACGAACGGCAGCGTGACGCCGGCCGTGACAAATCCCGCCAGACTGGCGAAAAAGCGCGGGTAAGGCACCAGCTGCTCGCGTTCGCGTTTATCGAGGGTAATGGTCGGCACCAACGACCAGAACGGCACATCCATGATGGTGTAAGTGAAGCCCCACAGCAGGTAGGTTAGCCACACCCACGCCAGCAGCGCCCCGCCGCTGAAATGGTGGGCGCTGAACAGCATATACAGCACCACCGAGTTGGTTATCGTGCCGATCAGGATCCACGGTTTGAACTTCCCCCATCGCGATCGCGTACAGTTAACGATCCATCCCATAATCGGATCGGCTATCGCATCGAGGATCCTTGCCACCAGGAACAAGGTGCCAACCACCCCAACCGATAAGCCAACAATATCGGTGTAGTAATACATCAGGTACATGTAGACGATACCGATAGCGAAATCTTTACCAAAGGCACCAAATCCGTAGCTGAGCTTTGTTGTCATTGAAATACTCATAGGGTCCAGGTCGCTGTCGCCAGCGCCTCCTTCAGCGTTTGATAGAGCGTGACAGGCACCGCCGGGTTCGTTGCCCCCGGCGGCATAAGAGGATTAACGGTGCAGCCAGGCCGGCAGCCAGTCGCCGTGGCTGGCGATCAGATCGTCCACCAGCGCGTAGATCTCTTCGATCCCCAGCACCGCGGCGGTGTGCGGATCCATCATCGTGGCGTAATAGACGTAATCGCGATTTTCGGTGAGGATCGCCTGCGTGAGCAGCGTCTGCACGTTGATATTGGTCTGCATCAGCGCCGCCAGATGCGCCGGCAGCGCGCCCACTTTGGTCGGCTGGATGCCGTTGGCGTCCACCAGGCAGGCCACTTCCACACAGCAGCCCTGAGGCAGGTTGTCGATGAGATTATCATTGCGCACGTTGCCGTACACCACGCTTGGCTCGCCGGTCCAGATGGCGTTCATGATGGTGCTGGCATATTCGCGGGAGGGTTTCACCTCAATGCGCTCCCCGCGCTTATAGCTCTCCAGCTCCTGATGCCAGTTGGCCAGTTGCTCGACGCAGCGTTTAGGGTATTCATCCAGCGGCACTTTATAGCGAGCGAGAAGGTCATCGCGGCCCGGCTTGATAAACCATGGCGTGTATTCCGCGAAATGCTCCGAGGACTCGGTGACAAAGTAGCCCAGCTTTTTGAGCATTTCATAGCGGACGATGTTTTCGCAGCGCGGGTTGCCGTGCAGGTTCGGTTTCGGCGCCCGCCCGTCGGCGTAGGCCTGTAGCAGGTCGGGGTAGATACTGACGTAGCTGCCGTCCGCGAGCTTTTTCTCCAGCGACAGATAGAACGCCATATGGTTAATCCCCGCGCAGCGGTAGCGTAAATCCGCCGGATCGAGATCGAGGTCGCGCGCCAGCTCTTCCGCTGTGCCTTGCACCGAGTGGCACAGACCCACCTGCTTGATATGCGGGTAGCGGGCGTACATCGCCCAGGTGTTCATCGCCATCGGGTTGACGTAGTTAAGCATGGTGGCGTCCGGGCAGACCTCGCTCATATCGTCGCAGATAGCCCACAGGTGCGGGATGGTGCGCAGCGCGCGCA
This sequence comes from Klebsiella sp. KPN54798, assembly GCF_021184225.1. Taxonomy (NCBI): domain Bacteria; kingdom Pseudomonadati; phylum Pseudomonadota; class Gammaproteobacteria; order Enterobacterales; family Enterobacteriaceae; genus Klebsiella; species Klebsiella sp. KPN54798. The sequence continues at coordinate 5,006,508 of NZ_CP089234.1, forward strand.
TAATGCCTCCCGGCCCCAGCGTATCGGCAATGGTCTGCTCCAGGCCGTGGCGCTTGCAGACTGCAAAATCGGTGACGGTACAGGGCTCATAGCCGCCAATCTGGAAGGCAACGACGACAAAATCGGCGCCCTGCAGGGCGGTTTTCCGGTCGCGGTGGCAGCTGATTTCGCCGTTCGCGCCCACGGAATCCATCAGCTTGCGCACCACGATATGCGACTCTTCCAGCCGGGTTTCATCGATATCCATCAGCGCGATATGCGCCGATTTCAGCGCCGGGCGCTGGAAAACATCACCGAGAATATTTTTGACGAACACCGTCGAACCGGCGCCGATAAAAGTAATTTTTGGGGCAGACATCACGCACTCTCCATCAGGTCATTGAACACTTGCAGAGTGGCACGCCGCTCCCCGCTGCGCTGCCCTGTTCCCGCCGGAGCATTCCCGAAAGCTCAGATCGGCCATTAAGCGCCACAAAATCTGAGATTTCGGGAACAGATTGAGCAAAAAGGAGAGAAAATGGGCCGATTCTTCCGCTAAGCTGTCGTCAGTTCTGGCGAAAAATGCAGCCACTCTGACAATTCAGGAATACGCTAACGATGGAACACCGCTTCACCTCTCTGCCCCCCGATCCCTTTATGTGCAGCAGCGACGAAAAGCAGAGCCGCAGCCCGCTGGCGCTCTACTCCGAGTATCAGCGTATGGATATCGAACTGCGCCCGCCGCACGCCATGCCCACCAGCCACTGGCACGGCCAGGTGGAGGTCAACGTGCCGTTCGATGGCGACGTGGAGTATTTGATTAATAACGAAGTGGTGCGCATTGAGAAAGGCTATATCACTCTGTTCTGGGCCTGTACGCCGCATCAGCTGACCCGCCCCGGCGATTGCCAGCAGATGGCGATATTCAACCTACCGATGCATCTGTTTCTCTCATGGCCGCTGGACCGGGAGCTTATCAACCACGTCACCCATGGGATGGTGATTAAATCCCTCGCTGCGCAGCAGTTGAGCGCCTTCGAAGTGCGCCGCTGGCAGCAGGAACTGAGCCACGAGAATGAACAGATACGCCAGCTGGCGATCGATGAAATCGCCCTGATGCTGAAGCGGCTGAGCCTCGCCGGCTGGCAGCCGATTCTGGTCAATAAAACCTCACGCACCCACAAGAACAGCGTCTCGCGCCACGCGCAGTTTTATGTCAGCCAGATGCTGGAGTTTATCGCTGCCCACTACGACCAGGCGCTGACCGTCAATGCCGTTGCCGAGCACGTGAAGCTCAACCCGAACTATGCGATGGGGGTCTTTCAGCGGGTGATGCAGCAGACCATGAAGCAGTACATTACCGCCATGCGTATCAATCATGTGCGGGCGCTGCTGAGCGATACCGACAAGACCATCCTGGATATTGCCCTTACCGCCGGTTTTCGCTCCAGCAGCCGCTTCTACAGCACCTTTACCCGTTACGTGGGCATGCCGCCGCAGCAGTACCGTAAACTCAGCCAGCAGCGGCGTCACGGCCTGGCCTTGCCGAAGGCATAAAAAATGCCGCCGGGGTTTCCCCAGGCGGCATGATTAACAGTGAAAACGGTTAGTCGTTGATACGCGGATGCTGCTGCACCAGACGCGACCGTTTTGCCTGCAGATCGGCGATCTCCTGATCGATATCTTCGATTTTTTGCTCGATGTTATCGTAGTGCTCGCCAAGGATTTCTTTCGCTTCCTGGATATCCGACGCCGCCGGGGTCGCCCCTTTCAGCGGACGGTTAGCCGTCTCTTTCATCGACAGGCCCGTCGCCATACCCACCACCGCGATAACCATCAGGTAGTACGCCGGCATCATCAGGTTTTGGGTGGTCTCCACCAGCCACGCCGCCAGGGTTGGCGTCAGACCGGCAATCAGCACCGAGATGTTAAAGGCGCTGGCCAGGGCGCTGAAGCGGATGTGCGTCGGGAACATCGCCGGCAGCGAGGAGGCCATCACCCCGATAAAGCAGTTCAGCACCACCGCCAGCAGCAGCAGGCCGGCGAAGATCAGGCTAGTCACGTTGCTGTTGATCATAATGAAGGCCGGGATCGACAGGGCAAACAGCGCCACGCTACCAATCAGGATAAACGGGCGACGGCCGAAACGGTCGCTGAGCATACCGATAACCGGCTGTACAAACAGCATCCCGACCATGATAGCGATGATGATCAGCACCCCATGATCTTCCGAGTAGTGCAGGTTATGCGACAGATAGCTCGGCATGTAGGTCAGCAGCATGTAGTAAGTCACGTTGGTGGAAATCACCAGACCGATACAGGTCAGCAGGCTACGCCAGTGCTTGGTGGCAATCTCTTTAAAAGAGACCTTCGGCCCGTCCTGCAGTCCTTCACGGTCGCCCTGCTCCATGGTGTCAACATGCTGCTGGAACGCCGGCGTCTCTTCCAGCGCATGGCGCAGGTAGAGACCAATGATACCTAACGGTAGCGCCAGGAAGAACGGGATACGCCAACCCCAGTCGAGAAAGTTCTGTTCACCCACCACGCTGGAGATGAGAACCACCACGCCGGCCCCCATCACAAACCCGGCGATGGAGCCAAAGTCCAGCCAGCTGCCCATAAAGCCGCGCTTGCGGTCAGGAGAGTATTCCGCGACGAAGATCGACGCCCCGGTATATTCACCGCCGACCGAGAAGCCTTGCGCCATTTTACACAGCAGCAGCAGGATCGGCGCCCAGATACCTATCGTGGCATACGACGGAATAAGGCCGATACAGAAAGTACTTATCGACATGATCACGATAGTTATCGCGAGAATTTTTTGCCGACCATATTTATCGCCCAGCATCCCGAAGAACAGGCCGCCTAACGGACGAATTAAAAATGGTACGGAGAAGGTACCCAGCGCGGCAATCATCTGCACGCTTGGGTTGGCATCGGGGAAGAAGACTTTACCTAAGGCGTAGGCCACAAAGCCATAGACGCCGAAATCGAACCACTCCATCGCGTTGCCCAGGGAGGCCGCGGTGATCGCCTTTTTCAGTTTACCATCATCGATGATGGTCACATCCTTAAGGGTGATGGGCTTTATTTTTTTCCTTTTAAGCATATTTTTCCTCTGCTACTCCGCCTTGAGTGCACGCCTCTTCGCCGAATGGCAAGGCCATTCGCATCGTGCGTCAGGAGCGGTGAATTGCTGTGCTCCTCATTTCAAGCGTAGCAGGTTTGCCTGCACTGTCTGCTGACAGAATGTACAACCGAACCTGTTGACGCCTGCTCTGGCTACTGGTGAATAAATGGAGCGGCTCATCGTGATGCTTGATGAAATTGACCTGCTCCCCTTTTTTACCCTAACAGTGTTTATATCTGCGATCAACTTCACAGAAATTTACCGCCTCATTACAGAGTGTCGGAAAATAAATAAGTTCATTTCCTGCCGATCGCGCGGAAATTATTTCGTCGATTTTGCTCCACTTCGGGCGGTTAATTTCAGCGTTTATTCGCTTCTTTCCGGAATAACACCACGGCTATTTTTTAGCAAAAAAACACCCGACAAAAGTGGGTGATTGCGCTATAATCATACCCACTTTCGGCTATCAGCCGCTGTTTAAAGGACCAACGTCCTGTTTTTCGACGACATCATGAGGAGCGTCATGCAACTGCCACACTGCCCAAAATGCGATTCGACTTACACTTATGAAGATAGCGGCATGTACATCTGCCCGGAATGTGCCCATGAGTGGAACCCTGCCGAGGCGACGGAAGAGAGCGACATTCTGATCGTTAAAGATGCCAATGGCAATTTACTGGCCGACGGCGACAGCGTTACCGTCGTGAAAGATCTGAAGGTTAAAGGCAGCTCTTCGATGCTGAAAATCGGCACCAAAGTGAAAAATATCCGTCTGATCGAAGGCGATCACAATATTGACTGCAAAATTGACGGTTTTGGTCCGATGAAGCTCAAATCGGAATTTGTGAAAAAGAACTGATTTAATTTCGGGTAGGCGGCGCGATTATTTTTTCATATAACCGTCGCCGCTCCCGATATCCTGGTGGCCGTTTGTCCCCCGGCGCATCCTGTTATTTCCCTCGCCGGCAACCGCTATTTACGCTGTCGCCTGCCGTCATATTTCAGCGCCCCTTTTCGCCCTGCCGTCTGGCTCAATCGCCTGCCGGGCGACTACGCTTTACGGGTTACGGTCACTGAGGTATTCACCATGTCCTTAAGTCCCTACCTTGCCTTTGCGGGCAACTGCGCCGAGGCGATCGCCTTCTACCAGCAGACGCTGGGCGCAGAGCTGATGTTTAAAATGACCTTTGGCGAAATGCCGCCCCCGGCGCAGGAAGCGTCAGACGGCTGCCCGTCTGGCCAGAAGATGGAGGATGATGCTATCGCCCACGCCAGCCTGCGCATCAATAATGGCGAGCTGATGCTGAGCGACAGCGCCTTCGGGCCCGATGTGCATTACGCCGGCTTCACCCTCGTCCTCGATCCCAGCGATGTCGCTGAAGGCCAGCGCTGGTTCGACGCGCTGGCTGTCGGCGGGCGCATTGAGATGGCCTGGCAGGAAACCTTCTGGGCCCACGGCTTCGGCAAAGTCGTCGACCGCTTTGGCGTCCCCTGGATGATCAACGTGGTCAAACAAGGCTGACGCCCCCAGGGCGGCCCGGCCGCCCTGTCATCCGCCTGGCATCAACTCTTCATCCTTTAGTCATCGTCACTTAACCGAAATGCAACATAAACCGGTCAGGATCGGCCCACAACGCGAGGAAGCTCCTCGCCTATGCTGTGTGAGGCTTGATGACCATGCACCTGTCCAGACATCCGACCAGTTACCCCACGCGCTATCAGGAAATCGCCGCCCGACTTGAGCAGGAGCTGCGCCACCACTATCGCTGCGGCGACTATCTGCCCGCCGAGCAGCAGCTGGCGACGCGCTTCGACGTTAACCGCCACACCCTGCGCCGGGCTATCGACCAGCTGGTTGAGCGCGGCTGGGTTCAGCGCCGTCAGGGCGTGGGTGTGCTGGTGCTGATGCGCCCCATCGACTACCCGCTTAACGCCCAGGCGCGCTTCAGCCAAAACCTGCTGGAACAAGGCAGCGATCCCACCAGCGAAAAGCTGCTGTCGGTGCTGCGCCCCGCCAGCGCCCATGTCGCCGAGGCCTTTGGCATCAATGAGGGCGAGAACGTGATCCACCTGCGTACCCTGCGCCGGGTCAATGGCGTCGCCCTGTGCCTGATTGACCACTACTTCGCTGACCTGCGCTTCTGGCCGGTGCTACAGACCTTCAGCCACGGCTCGCTGCACGATCTGCTACGCGATCGGCTCGACGTCGAACTGACCCGCGTACGCACCAAAATTAGCGCCCGCCGCGCGCAGGCAAAAGAGAGCAAGCTGCTGGAAATCCCCAATATGGCGCCGCTGCTCTGCGTCCGCACGCTCAATAGCCGCGAGGGCGAGTCGCTCACGGCGGAGTACTCCGTCAGCCTGACCCGCGCCGACATGATTGAATTTACCATGGAGCACTGAATGCACTTCGATACCGCCACCCGCCAGCGCTGGATGTCCGTGCTGGCCCACAGTGAACCGCAGGACCTTCTGGCGCGCATGCAGTCCCTGCAGCTGGCGCCGGAATATGAATTGATTCGCACCCCGGAGACCGGGCTGGTACAGCTCCAGGCCCGCATGGGCGGTATCGGCGACCGCTTCTTTGCCGGCGACGCCACCCTTACCCGCGCAGCGGTACGCCTGGCTGACGGTACCCTCGGTTACAGCTGGATCTTAGGCCGCGACCGCCCGCACGCTGAACGCTGCGCGGCGATCGACGCCCTGCTGCAGTCGCCCCGCCATTTTCACACCTTAATGGAAACCCTGATAACCCCGCTGGAAGCGCTACGCAGCGCGCGCATTGAAGCCCGACGCGCCGAAGTCAACGCCAGCCGGGTCGACTTCTTTACCCTGGTTCGCGGAGATAACGTATGACCTTACAACCCGCTTTTACCCTGGCTGTGCAGGATGCCCAACACAGTTTTCGTCGCCTGCTGAAAGCGATGAGCGAGCCGGGGGTGATTGTCTCCCTGCAGCAGCTTCAGCACGGCTGGCAGCCATTGAACGTGGCCTCCACCAGCCTGCTGTTGACCCTTGCCGATCATGAAACACCGGTCTGGCTCGCCAGCGCTCTGCGTAACGATCTGGTGGGACAGAATCTGCGCTTTCATACCGGCGCGCCGCTGGTGGACCAGCCGCAGCAGGCGGTTTTTGCCGTCGCCAATGACGGTATCAGCGCCGAGCAGCTCAACGTCCTTTCCGCTGGCACCGTCACCGCGCCGGAAACCGGCGTCACACTGATCGTTCAGCTTGCCAGCCTCAGCGGCGGACGCATGCTGCGCCTGACCGGGGCAGGCATTGCCGAAGAGCGAATGATCGCGCCGCAGCTGCCGGACTGCATCATCGACGAATTAACCGAACGCCCGCACCCGTTCCCGCTGGGCATCGACCTGATCCTCACCTGCGGCGAGCGCCTGCTGGCGATCCCGCGCACCACCCACGTGGAGGTGTGCTAAATGTACGTTGCCGTCAAGGGCGGCGAGAAGGCGATCCGCGCCGCTCACGCCTTACAGGAACAGAAACGACGGGGCGATGGACGGCTTCCCGAACTGAGCGTCGAACAGATAAGCGACCAGCTCAGCCTGGCGGTGGACCGGGTGATGACCGAGGGCGGCATCGCCGACCGCGAACTGGCGGCGCTGGCGCTGAAGCAGGCCAGCGGCGATAACGTCGAAGCAATATTTCTGCTGCGCGCCTACCGCACCACCCTGCCGCGGCTGGCGGTCAGCGAACCGATTAATACCGCGGAGATGCGCCTCGAACGCCGCATCTCCGCAGTGTATAAAGATATCCCCGGCGGCCAGCTGCTGGGCCCCACTTACGACTACACCCACCGCCTGCTCGATTTTACCCTGCTGGCCAATGGCGAAGCGCCGTCTGTGCAGCAAGCCGATGGCGAAGCAGAGCCGACGCCGCACGTCTTTAGCCTGCTCACGCAGCAGGGGCTGGCGAAGACCGAGGAAGATCGCGGCACGCCGCCCGACGATATCACCCGCACCCCGCCGGTCTACCCCTGCTCGCGTTCCTCGCGCCTGCAGCAGCTGATGCGCGGCGATGAAGGCTACCTGCTGGCGCTGGCCTATTCGACCCAGCGCGGCTATGGCCGCAACCATCCGTTTGCCGGCGAGATCCGCAGCGGCTACGTGCAGGTGGAAATCGTCCCGGAAGAGCTGGGCTTTAGCGTCAATATTGGCGAGCTGCTGCTGACCGAGTGCGAGATGGTTAATGGCTTCGTCGCCCCGCAGGAGGAGCCGCCGCACTTCACCCGCGGCTACGGCCTGACCTTCGGCATGAGCGAGCGCAAAGCGATGGCCATGGCGCTGGTCGACCGTGCGCTGCAGGCGCCGGACTATGACGAAGAGATTGCCGGCCCGGCGCAGGATGAAGAGTTTGTGCTGGCCCACGCCGATAACGTCGAAGCGGCCGGCTTCGTCTCGCATCTGAAGCTACCGCACTATGTCGATTTCCAGGCCGAACTGGCGCTGCTGAAACGCCTGCAACGGGAGAACGAACGTGGCTAACCCACTGACTGGCTATAACTTTGCTTACCTCGACGAGCAAACCAAGCGCATGATCCGCCGGGCTATTCTCAAAGCGGTAGCGATTCCCGGCTACCAGGTGCCGTTCGGCGGGCGCGAAATGCCAATGCCCTACGGCTGGGGCACCGGCGGCATCCAGCTGACCGCCAGCGTCATCGGTGAGAACGACGTGCTGAAGGTGATTGACCAGGGCGCGGATGACACCACCAACGCGGTGTCGATTCGTCAGTTCTTTAAGCGCGTCACCGGCGTCGCCACCACCGAGCGTACCGAAGACGCCACCCTGATCCAGACCCGCCACCGGATCCCGGAGACGCCGCTGGTGGAAGATCAGATCCTGATCTACCAGGTGCCGATCCCGGAGCCATTGCGCTTTATCGAGCCGCGTGAAACCGAAACCCGCACCATGCACGCCCTGGAAGAGTACGGCGTCATGCAGGTGAAACTGTATGAAGATATCGCCCGCTTCGGCCATATCGCCACCACCTACGCCTATCCGGTGAAGGTCAATGGCCGCTACGTGATGGACCCTTCGCCGATCCCGAAATTCGATAACCCGAAAATGCACATGATGCCGGCGCTGCAGCTGTTCGGCGCCGGGCGCGAAAAGCGGATCTACGCCGTGCCGCCCTATACCCCGGTGGAGAGTCTCGATTTCGACGACCATCCCTTTACCGTGCAGGAGTGGGATGAGCCCTGCGCCATCTGCGGCTCGCGCCACAGCTACCTCGACGAAGTGGTGCTGGATGACAGCGGCCAGCGGATGTTTGTCTGCTCCGATACCGACTATTGCCGCCAGCAGAGCGAGGGGCAGAAAAAATGAACCAGCCATTACTTGCTGTGAATAACCTGACCCATCTCTACGCCCCGGATAAAGGTTTTCGCGATGTCTCCTTCGAGCTGTGGCCGGGAGAAGTGCTCGGCATCGTCGGCGAGTCCGGCTCCGGTAAAACCACCCTGCTGAAGGCAATCTCCGGCCGCCTGACGCCGCAGCAGGGCGAGGTGCTGTACCAGCAGCGCTCGCTGTACGCCATGAGCGAAGCCGAACGCCGACGCCTGTTGCGCACCGAATGGGGCGTAGTGCATCAGCACCCGATGGACGGTCTGCGTCGCCAGGTCTCTGCCGGGGGCAACATCGGCGAACGGCTAATGGCCACCGGCGCCCGCCACTACGGCAACATTCGCGCCACCGCCGAAAAGTGGCTGCAGGAGGTGGAGATCCCGCCCTCGCGCATCGACGACCTGCCCACCACCTTCTCCGGCGGCATGCAGCAGCGTCTGCAGATCGCCCGCAATCTGGTCACCCAGCCGAAGCTGGTGTTTATGGATGAACCCACCGGCGGGCTGGATGTGTCCGTGCAGGCGCGGCTGCTAGACCTGCTGCGCGGCCTGGCGGTGGAGCTGAATCTGGCGGTGGTGATTGTTACCCACGATCTCGGCGTCGCTCGCCTGCTGGCGAACCGTCTGCTGGTGATGAAGCAGGGCCAGGTGGTGGAGAGTGGCTTAACCGACCGGGTGCTCGACGATCCGCACCATCCTTACACCCAGCTGCTGGTGTCGTCGGTGTTACAGAATTAATGCTGTTTTGCCGGGTGGCGGCTGCGCCTTACCCGGCCCACAGGTGCGTTATTCGTAGGCCGGGTAAGCGAAGCGCCACCCGGCAACTCAACCCCGTGAGAGCTAACATGATCCGCGTTGAAAACGTCCATAAAACCTTTGTTCTGCACCAGCAGCACGGCGTGCGTCTGCCGGTGCTGGCCGACGCCTCGCTGACCGTTAACGCCGGGGAGTGCGTGGTGCTCCACGGTCACTCCGGCAGCGGCAAATCGACCCTGCTGCGTTCGCTGTACGCCAATTATCTGCCGGACAGCGGCCATATCCATATCCGCCACGGCGACGAATGGGTGGACCTGGTCACCGCCACCCCACGCAAGGTGCTGGAAGTGCGCAAAATCACCATCGGCTGGGTCAGCCAGTTTCTACGGGTGATCCCGCGCATTTCGGCGCTGGAGGTGGTGATGCAGCCGCTGCTCGATCTTGGGACGCCGCGCGAAGCGAGCGCCGCGAAAGCCGCCCAGATCCTGACCCGCCTCAACGTTCCGGAACGCCTGTGGCACCTTGCGCCGTCCACCTTTTCCGGCGGCGAGCAGCAGCGGGTCAACATCGCCCGCGGTTTTGCGGTCGACTATCCGATCCTGCTCCTTGATGAACCCACCGCCTCACTGGATGACAAAAACAGTGCTGCCGTGGTCAACCTGATCCACGATGCCAAAACGCGCGGCGCGGCCATCGTGGGGATTTTCCATGACGAAGGGGTACGCCGTCAGGTCGCCGACCGACTGCACTCTATGGGAATGACAGCATGATTATCAATAACGTAAAACTGGTTCTCGACGACGAAGTGGTCCACGGTTCGCTGGAAGTCCAGGACGGTCGCATCCTCGCCTTCGCCGAAAGCCAGAGCCGGCTGCCGCAGGCGCTGGATGGGGAAGGCGGCTGGCTGCTGCCGGGCCTTATCGAGCTGCATACCGATAACCTCGACAAGTTCTTTACCCCGCGGCCGAAGGTAGACTGGCCGGCCCACTCGGCGATGAGCAGCCATGACGCCATGATGGTCGCCAGCGGCATCACCACCGTGCTGGACGCCGTGGCGATTGGCGACGTGCGCGATGGCGGCGATCGTCTTGAGAATCTGGAGAAGATGGTCAATGCCGTGGAGGAGACGCAAAAGCGCGGTCTCAACCGCGCCGAACACCGCCTGCACCTGCGCTGCGAGCTGCCGCATCACACCACGCTGCCGCTGTTTGAAAAGCTGATCGATCGCGAGTCGGTGAGCATGGTCTCTCTGATGGACCACTCGCCGGGCCAGCGTCAGTACGCCGATCGCAGCAAGTACCGCGATTATTATCAGGGCAAATATCATCTGACGCATGACGAAATGGACCGTTTTGAAGCCGAGCAGATGGCTCTGGCCGCCACCTGGTCGCAGCCCAATCGCCAGACCATCGCCGCCATGTGCCGCGCCCGCCGTATCGCCCTCGCCAGCCACGACGACGCCACCGAGGCGCATGTGGCCGAATCCCACCAGCTAGGGAGCGTGATCGCCGAGTTTCCCACCACGCTGGCCGCGGCGCAGGCTTCACGTCAGCACGGGATGCACGTCCTGATGGGGGCGCCGAATATCGTGCGCGGCGGTTCCCACTCCGGCAACGTCGCCGCCCACCAGCTGGCGAGCCACGGTTTGCTGGACATCCTCTCATCTGACTATTACCCCGCCAGCCTGCTGGATGCCGCTTTCCGCATCGCCGACGCCGAGGACAATGCCTTCACCCTGCCACAGGCGATCCGTCTGGTCAGTCAGCATCCGGCGCAGGCGCTGGGCCTTGACGATCGCGGCGTCATCGCCGAGGGAAAACGCGCCGACCTGGTGCTGGCGCACCGTCGCGGCGAACATATCCAGATCGACCATGTCTGGCGCCAGGGAAAGAGGGTCTTTTAATGCCAGGAAAACTGATTTGGCTGGTGGGCCCCTCCGGCTCCGGTAAAGATAGCCTGCTGGCGGCGCTGCGCCAGCGCGAGCACCCGCAGCTGCTGGTGGCCCATCGTTACATAACCCGCCCGTTTAACGCGGGCAGCGAGAATCATATCGCCCTCAGCGAACATGAGTTTTTTACCCGCGCCGAGCAGCATCTTTTTGCTCTCAGCTGGCACGCCAACAATACTTACTATGGCATTGGCGTGGAGATCGACCTCTGGCTGCACGCCGGCTTTGACGTGGTGGCCAACGGCTCCCGCGCCCATCTGGCGCTGGCCCGGGAACGTTACGGCGAGGTGCTGGTGCCGATCTGTCTCGCCGTCTCGCCGCCGGTGCTGCGCCAGCGGCTGGAGCAGCGCGGCCGGGAAAACGCGCTGGAAATCGCCCAGCGTCTGGAACGCGCCGCGCGCTATAAGCCGGACAACTGCCTGACATTGAATAACGACGGCAGTCTCCGACAATCGGTCGATGAATTTTTCCGCCTGCTGCGCAGCCACGCGGCGCGCGAAGCGGATCAACTGGTATAAACAAAAGGTGACGCGATGAGCCTGACCCTCCGCTTAACCGGCACCGGCGGCGCTCAGCTGGTGCCGGTCTTCGGCTGCGACTGCGCGGCCTGCCGACGCGCCCGCCGCGAGGAGAGCCACCGACGCCGCCCCTGTAGCGGAGTGGTCACGTTCAACAGCGCCGTGACGCTGCTCGATGCCGGACGACCGGATCTGATGGAGCATCATCCCGCCGGCAGCTTTCAACAGGTGCTGCTGACCCACTACCATCTGGATCATGTGCAGGGGCTGTTTCCGCTGCGCTGGGGAGTCGGCGCGTCGATTCCGGTCTATGGCCCGCCGGATGACGCCGGCTGCGACGATCTGCTCAAACACCCCGGTCTGCTTGACTTTAGCCATACCGTCACGCCGTTTGTGATGTTTAACCTGCAGGGGCTGCGGGTGACGCCCCTACCCCTTAATCACTCGAAGCTGACCTTTGGTTATCTGCTGGAGTCGGCCCACAGCCGGCTGGCCTGGCTCTCGGATACCGCCGGGCTGCCGGACAAGTCGCTGAAGTTTTTGCTCAATAACCGCCCGCAGGCGATGATCATCGACTGCAGTCATGAGCCGCGCGCGCAGACCCCGCGTAACCATAACGATCTAAACACCGTCCGCAGCCTTAACCAGGTCATTGGCTGTCCGCGGGTGATCCTCACCCATATCAGCCACCAGTTTGACGTCTGGATGATGGATAACCCGCTGCCGACAGGTTTCGAAGCGGGCTATGACGGGATGGAAATAGCGCTGGATTAAGCGCTGGCCTGCGGGGGGCGATCAGTAGCTATCATCCAGACGACGCTGGTCGCTTTCTAACTGACGACGATCGCGGTCGAGCTGACGCTGGCGTTCATCCAGCTGGCGGCGGCGCTCGTCCAGCTGGCGTTGCCGCTCGTCATACTGGCGCTGACTGTCACGGCTCTGCTGACGGCTCCCCTGATAGCGCCCGTCATCATACCGGCCATCGTCATCGTATCTGTCGTCGTCATCGGAGCGACTGCTGCCGGGGTTATAGGCGTCGTTAATGGCTTGCTGAATATTGCCGATCGCGTCATCGATAATATCGGCGCGAGCGGCCAGGCTGGTCAGCGACAGAGTGCAAAAGAGCAGTGCGGTTGCGTAACGTTTCATCGGGGCCAATCTCATCAGAGTCCTGCCGCTACCTTAATCATCCGCATGAAACCCGGGTAGCGGAGGAATCTCAAATCCTCGCGTACGCCGCGCTCAGCGCCTGCGCCAGCTGGGCTCGGGTAAACGGCTTACGCAGCCACTCAACCTCCGGCAGGGCCGGGTTCTGCGCTGGACGCAAATCCTGGCCGCTGATCAGTAGCACCGGCAGCGCCGGAAAGCGGCGTCGGGCGGTATGGATCACATCGGCGCCGCTCAGGGCCCCGGGCAGCATCAGATCGCTAATCAGCAGGGCAATATCCGGCGAGGCCTCCAGCAGCTGCAGCGCCTCTTCACCGCTGGCGGTTTCCAGCGTCAGCCAGCCCAGCTGATGCAGCTGTTCACATAGCGTCTGGCGGACATCCTCTTCATCTTCCAGCACCAGCGCCAGCCGCTCGCCCGCCGGGGACGGCTCGTCCACCGCTGGCGCCACCTCCTTCTCAACCTCGGTCAACGCTCGCGGCAGCTGCAGCCGCACCGTCGTCCCCTGCCCCGGCGCGCTCTCCAGCGCCACCCGGCCGCCAGACTGGCGCACAAAGCCATACACCATCGACAGCCCCAGGCCGCTGCCGCTGCCGGTGGCTTTGGTGGTGAAGAAAGGTTCAAACACCCGGGCTTTCACCGCCTGCGACATCCCGCTGCCATGATCGATCACCTCCAGGGCCACCATATCCTGCCGCTGGCCGCTGCTGCGGGTGACCCGCTGATTCCAGGTGCGTATTTTGATGACCCCGTCGCGCCCCGCCATGGCGTCGCGGGCGTTCATCACCAGATTGATCAGGGCGTTTTCCAGCTGGCCAACGTCTATCCATGCCGGCCACGCCGGCGACTGCGCCTCAATCTCCAGGCTTAAGGTCGCCGGCAGGGAGTGACGCATCAGCTCGCTGAGGTTCTCCAGTAGCGGCGCCATCGCCACCGCCTGGGGATGCAGCGCCTGCTTGCGCGAAAAGGCCAGCAGCCGCTGGGTCAGAAGCGCCCCACGCTCCGCCGCCTTCAGCGCCCTGGAGAGGCGCGGCGCATCGCGCGCATCCGGCTCCACCAGCTCAAGGCTGCCGATAATCACCGCCAGCAGGTTGTTAAAGTCATGCGCCAGACCTCCGGTCAGCTGGCCGACGGCCTTCATCTTCTGACTATGCAGCAGCGCCTCCTCCAGCTCCTGGCGCTTAATCCGATCGATCTCCATCTGGTTGGTCTTCTCTTTCAGCAGCCGGGTGGTGTGCTCCAGCGACGCCATATTGCGGGCGAAAACGTTAAAGGCCCGCGCCAGCTCCCCCAGCTCGTCGCGCCGCTGCAGGGCCGGCACCGAGACGTTCGGCTCTCCCTGAGCCAGCCGCGACATCGCCCGCGAGATGGCGGTCAGGTTCGAGCCGAGATTACGGTAGATGTACCACCCGGCGCAGCCGGTGATCGCCAGCGCCAGCAGCGCGGAAAGCAGAATAAACATACTGATGGAGCGCAGCTCCCGATGGCTCTGCGCCGCCCGCTGCTCTGAGGCTTCCGCCACCCGGGTCACGTACTGATTGATATCTTCGTTAAGCAACGCGACCAGCGCTTTGATGTGATACATGTACCAGCTGATCGTCAGGTCGCTCTCCTCCAGCTGGGCCGACAGCGGGGCCAGCGTCGCCAGTTCGCGGGTCACATCAGGGAGGACAAACGCCAGCGCGGGATCGGCGCTGCGTGTCGGCAGGGCGCCGCGCAGCTGGTCGAGTTGCAGGACGATCGACCGCGGCGTGACGGTATGGATCGCAGCCACGATCAGCCGGTCCATCTCGGCCAGCCGGCGCGGATCGATCGCCTTATCCCCGCCGCGATCGTTAAGATCGGCGAGATGGCGCAGGTTACTCTGATTCTGGTAAAGCGAACTCAGCAGCGCATTGCGCTGCAGATGGCGGCGCTGGCCGCGCTCCAGCATCTCCGCCACGCTCTGCTGCAGCGCGTTGCTGCGGCGAATAATATTGGCCACCCGCGCCTGCTCCTGCTGCGCCAGCGGGGCCGCCGCCAGCTGGGCCAGCGAGTGCTTCAGCGCCTGCTGCGTCGCCAGCAGCCGTTCCGCTTCGCTTTTGTACTCCAGCGCCCCCACCACCTGCGACAGGCGCACCGCCGCCGTGGCGACATTCGCCGTGTCCCGCGCCAGATCCATACTGCCTCGCATGTCGTTGAGAGTCTGGCGCTGCACCTGCTCCTGCAGCTGGCTGGCGTGATGAAAGCCGAACACCGCCACGCCGCTGACCAACAGGGTGACCACGACCATCAGCAGATTAAAGGAGAGCAGGCGGCCACGGGCGCTGGTGAAAAACGGGTATCGGCGAGCGGTCATAACAACTCCGGTGAAGGATCGGTCGGCAGATAAGCGTGACGGTGCAGAAAATGACGCCGCGTAACTGTGATCGCGGTTAACTATTTATCACTATGACAAATATGAATGGATTCTGACATTCTGCATTTATTTTTCGATGGTGGACTGCAGCTATTGTTCTTACAGACAGGAGCGCCGCGATGACCGCCACCCCGGTACTGGAAATGCGCCATATCGCCAAAGCTTTTGGCAAATTCTACGCGCTGAAGGGCGTCGACCTGGCGGTCTGGCCCGGCGAGATCCATGCTCTGATGGGGGAGAACGGCGCCGGAAAAAGCACGCTGATGAAGATCCTCGCCGGCGCCTATAGCGCCACCAGCGGCGAGATCCTGATCGACGGAAAACCGCAAACGATCCGCGGCCCCAAGGACGCGCTGGCCGCCGGGATCACGTTGATCTACCAGGAGATGCAGCTGGCGCCGAACCTGACCGTCGCGGAAAACATTTTCCTCGGCAGCGAGCTGGCGCGCGGTGGTCTGGTGCAGCGCAAAGCCATGCTCAGCCAGGCGCAGGCGGTGATCGACCGTCTCGGCGCCCAGTTCAAAGCCAGCGACCGGGTGATGACCCTGACCATCGCCGAACAACAGCAGGTGGAGATCGCCCGCGCCCTGCACCGTCAAAGCCGCATTCTGGTGATGGATGAACCCACCGCCGCCCTCTCCTCGCGGGAAACCCAGCGCCTGTTCGAGCTCATCCTGCGCCTGCGCGATGAGGGGATGGCGATCATCTATATCAGCCACCGCATGGCGGAAGTGTATGAGCTCTCCGACCGGGTCAGCGTCCTGCGCGATGGGCAGTATGTCGGCAGCCTGGTGCGCGACAAGCTCAACGCGCCGGAGCTGGTGCGCATGATGGTCGGTCGGCCGCTCAGCGATCTGTTCAATAAAGAACGGGACATTCCCCGCGGCCAGCCGCGCCTGCGGGTCGAGGATCTGACCGATGGCGGCAAGGTTAAGCCCAGCAGCCTGGTGGTGCATGCCGGCGAAATCGTCGGCCTCGCCGGGCTGGTCGGCGCCGGGCGTTCCGAACTGGCGCAGCTGATCTTCGGGGTGCGCAAAGCCACCGCCGGGGTGATTGAGATCGACGGCGAGCCGGTGGTGATCCACTCGCCGCGGGAAGCCATCGACCTCGGGATCGGCTTTCTGACCGAAAACCGCAAAGAACAGGGGTTGTTTCTCGAACTGGCAGCCCAGGAAAACATCACCATGGCGACGCTGGAGCGCGACGCGACCTGGGGAATGCTCAACCGCCGGAAGGCGCAAACCATCTCCGATGACGCCATCCAGTTGCTTAACATCCGCGTGCCGCACGCCCAGGTGCGCGCCGGCGGACTGTCCGGCGGCAACCAGCAGAAGCTGTTAATTTCGCGCTGGGTGGCGATTGGCCCGCGCATTCTAATCCTCGATGAACCCACCCGCGGCGTCGACGTCGGCGCGAAAAGCGAAATTTACCGCATCATGAACGACATGGCGCGCCAGGGCGTCGCCATTCTGATGATCTCCAGCGAGCTGCCCGAAGTGGTGGGCATGAGCGACCGGGTCTATGTGATGCGCGAGGGCGTTATCGCCGGCGAGCTACAGGCCGGTGATATTAGCCAGGAAAGTATCATGACGCTGGCCACCGGCGTGACCGATTCTCACCTTAAGGCAGGGCAACTATGAGCATACCGAAAGAGAACTCCGCGCCGGTCGCGAAATCCGCTTCAGCGAAAAAAATGTTGATGGGCGACCTGATGCAGACCGTCGGCATTCTGCCGATCCTCATCCTGATCGTCGCCGTTTTCGGCTTTATCGCCCCCAACTTTTTCACGGAAAGCAATCTGCTGAATATCACCCGCCAGGCCTCGATCAACATTGTGCTGGCGGCGGGAATGACCTTCATCATCCTCACCGGCGGCATTGACCTTTCCGTCGGCTCCATCCTTGGCACCACCGCAGTGGCCGCGATGGTGGTGTCGCTGATCCCGGAGTTTGCGTTGCTGTCGATTCCGGCGGCGCTGATGCTCGGCCTGCTGCTCGGCCTGTTCAACGGCGCGCTGGTCGCCTTCGCCGGGCTACCGCCGTTTATCGTCACCCTCGGCACCTACACGGCGCTGCGCGGCGCCGCCTATCTGCTGGCCGACGGCACCACGGTGATCAACTCCGATATCAGCTTCGAGTGGATCGGCAATGACTACCTCGGCCCGGTGCCGTGGCTGGTAGTCATCGCCCTGGCGGTGATCGCGGTGTGCTGGTTTATCCTGCGCCGCACCACCCTTGGGGTGCATATCTACGCGGTGGGCGGCAACATGCAGGCGGCGCGGCTGACCGGCATCAAAGTCTGGCTGGTGCTGCTGTTTGTCTATGGCATGAGCGGCCTGCTCTCCGGCCTTGGCGGGGTGATGAGCGCTTCGCGGCTGTACAGTGCCAACGGCAACCTCGGCGTCGGCTACGAGCTGGACGCCATCGCCGCGGTCATTCTCGGCGGCACCAGCTTCGTCGGCGGTATCGGCACCATCACCGGTACGCTGGTGGGGGCGCTAATTATCGCCACCCTCAATAACGGCATGACCCTGATGGGGGTCTCCTACTTCTGGCAACTGGTGATCAAAGGGGCGGTGATCATCATTGCGGTGCTGATCGACAAATACCGTACCCGACATCATCAAAGTGCATAACAACAACATCTTACCTGCGAGGAAAAGCGAATGCGTTTAAAACCGATAGTCACCGCGCTGTGTGCTGGCGCGCTGCTGGCCGCCTCCCCTTTTGCGTCGGCCAAAGAGCTGAAAGCGATTGGCGTGACGGTGGGCGACCTTGCCAACCCGTTCTTTGTGCAGATCACCAAAGGGGCGGAGCTGGAGGCCCGCAAACTGGCGGGGGATAACGTCAAAGTGACGCTGGTCTCCAGCGGCTACGATCTGGGCCAGCAGGTGGCGCAGATCGATAACTTTATCGCCGCCAAAGTCGATATGATCATCCTCAACGCCGCCGATTCGAAAGGCATTGGCCCGGCGGTGAAGCGGGCCAAAGAGGCCGGGATCGTGGTGGTGGCGGTTGACGTCGCCGCCGAAGGGGCCGACGCCACCATCACCTCCGATAACACCCAGGCGGGCGAGCTGGCCTGTAAATACATTAGCGACCGCCTGAACAACAAAGGCAACGTGGTGATCATCAACGGGCCGCCGGTCTCCGCCGTACAAAACCGCGTCGAAGGCTGCGAAACGGAGTTCAAAAAACACCCGGACATTAAAATCCTCTCCGCCAACCAGAACGCCAAAGGCAGCCGGGAAGGCGGCCTGGAGGTGATGACCTCCCTGCTGGCGGCCAATCCGAAGATTGACGGCGTGTTCGCGATCAACGATCCGACGGCGATTGGTGCCGATCTGGCAGCGAAACAGGCGCAGCGCAGCGAGTTCTTCATCGTCGGCGTCGACGGCAGCCCGGACGGCGAAGAGGCGCTGAAGCGTAAGAACTCGCTGTTCGTCGCCACCCCAGCGCAGGACCCACAGGTGATGGCGGCGAAGGCGGTGGAGATTGGCTACGACATCCTGCAGGGCAAACCGGCGCCGACCGCGCCGGTACTGATCCCGGTGACGATGATCGACAAAAATAACGTCAGCTCTTACAAAGGCTGGACCGTGAAATAAGCGCAACCAGGCGCACAATCGTTCCGCCGATTGTGCGCTACGCTTAACGAATATGACGGCGCGGAGTAGCGATCATGGAACGGAAAGGCATTATTGCCGCAGGCAACATGCTGGTCGATCATGTCCACCAGATCGGGCAGTGGCCGGAGCGCGGCTGGCTGGTGGAAATTGTCCATAGCGAACGCGCCACCGGCGGCGCGCCGCTGAATGTCCTGCTGACCCTGGCCAAAATGCACGCCGGGCTGCCGCTGCAGGCGGTCGGCCTGATTGGCGAGGATAACGATGGCGACTACATCACCGCCATGCTCGATCAGTACCATATCAATCGCCAGCTCGTACAGCGCACCAGCTCCGCCCCCACCTCGATGACCCAGGTGATGACCGACGCCGAAGGCCAGCGCACTTTCTTTCACTCTCCCGGCGCCAACCGCCTGCTTGATCTCCCGGCTTTTGAGCCGCTGGATGCGCCGCTGAAAATTTTCCATCTCGGCTATCTGCTGCTGCTCGAAAGCCTCGATCGCCCCGATGAAGTGTACGGCACCCGCAGCGCGCGACTGCTGGCGCAGATGCGCGAGCGAGGCTATGAGGTGTCCCTCGATCTGGTGTCGCGCAAGGGCGACCCGCGCTACCGGCCGCTGGTCCTGCCGGCGCTGAAGCATCTTGACTACCTGGCCATCAATGAACTGGAAGCCAGCGAGTTTAGCGGGCTGGAGATTCGTCTACCCAACGGCGAGCCGCACGTCGCCAATATCGCCCGCGCCGCCAGCGCATTGCTTGACGCCGGCGTACGCCAGCGGGTAGTGATCCATTGTCCGGAGGGGGCATGGGGCGTCTCCCGTACCGAAGCCGGGCGCTGGGTACCGTCATGGCGGCTGCCGCCGGAGGAGATTATCGGCAGCGTCGGCGCGGGGGACGCCTTCTGCGCCGGCCTGCTGTACGGCAGCCACGAACGCTGGCCGTTAACCGCCAGTCTGCAGCTGGCTCACGCCTGCGCCCGCGCCAGCCTGCAGGCCGCCAATGCGATCGACGGCGCCAAAACGCTCCCTGAGCTGCAGGCGTTTATACAATTGCAGAATGGTTAGATACTCCAGCGCCGGGCGGGCCGGTTAGACAGCTTCCCGCCCTACGCCGCCTTCTCGCTGTGGGTCACGTCGGCGGAAAAGACATAGCCCAGACCGCGCAGGGTTTTAATCAACGTCGGCTGATGCGGGTTGAGCTCAATTTTGCGCCGCAGGCGCATGATCAGCACATCGATGGTCCGGTCGAATACCTCGGTGCTTTCATTATGAGTCAGCGCCAGCAGCTGTTCGCGATTCAATACCCGGCGCGCGTTCTGCGCCAGCGCCAGCAGCAGGCCATATTCTCCCTGGGTCAGCGGGATCGCCTGCTGCTGCGGGTTATACAGTTCACAGCGCGTGGTATCCAGCCGCCAGCCGTTAAACGTCAGGCCAGCACCGGCGCCCGACGCCTCGCCGGCCAGCGCCCCGCTGCGTCGCAGTACCGCTTTCACCCGGGCGACCACCACCCGCGAGCTGAACGGTTTGGCGATGTAATCATCGGCGCCCATCTCCAGGCCCACCACCACATCAGACTCACTGCCCAGACCGGAGAGCATCACCACCGGCAGCTCAGGCCGCGTGCGCTGCAGCTGCTGGAGCACCTGCAGGCCATGGGTATCCGGCAGGATCATATCCAGTAAGACCAGCGCGATATCCGCCCGCTGCGCCACCGTCGTCAGCGCGTCGTTGCCGGTCTGGCTGACAAGCACTTCAAACGCGTGCGCGCCGAGCACATCGCTGAGCAGCTCGCCCATTGCCCTGTCATCATCCACCACTAAAATGACTGGTTTCATTTTTGCCTCTGCCCGCCGGGAATTAGTGTCAGTCTGATCGATTCTGCAAGCCTGCGCCGACAAATTCCTCTCCCGGTGACATTTTTTCAAGCGCCGTCACATCTCCAGGGTATCGACACGTCAAATCTGTCGACAGGCTGTTTTTCGTCAGCATTCCGCCCAAAAAACCCGCGTATCATCAAGGAATACCCACAATGAAAATATGGCATAGAAGATGCATAGTGACGGCGCGATAGCGCAAACGCGCCCATTGAATAACTGGAGCAAGACCGATGAAAAAAGTCGTCACGGTTTGCCCATATTGCGCATCAGGTTGCAAAATCAACCTGGTGGTCGATAACGGCAAAATCGTTCGGGCTGAAGCGGCGCAGGGGAAAACCAACCAGGGAACCCTGTGCCTGAAGGGCTATTATGGCTGGGACTTCATTAACGATACCCAGATCCTAACGCCGCGCCTGAAAACCCCCATGATCCGCCGTCAACGCGGCGGCAAGCTGGAAGCCGTCTCCTGGGACGAGGCGCTGGATTACGTCGCCACCCGCCTCAGCGCCATTAAAGCCAAATATGGCCCGGATGCGATCCAAACCACCGGCTCCTCCCGCGGCACCGGTAATGAAACCAACTATGTGATGCAAAAATTCGCGCGCGCCGTTATTGGTACCAATAACGTCGACTGCTGCGCTCGCGTCTGACACGGCCCTTCGGTTGCAGGTCTGCACCAGTCGGTCGGTAACGGCGCCATGAGTAATGCCATCACGGAGATTGATAACACCGATCTGGTGTTTATCTTCGGTTACAACCCGGCGGATTCCCACCCTATCGTGGCGAATCACGTCATTAACGCTAAACGCAACGGGGCGAAAATTATCGTCTGCGACCCGCGCAAAATTGAAACCGCGCGCATCGCCGATATGCACATTGCGCTGAAGAACGGCTCGAACATCGCGCTGCTCAACGCCATTGGCCACGTGATTATTGAAGAGGATCTGTACGATAAATCCTTCGTCGCCAGCCGTTCCGAAGGCTTCGAGGAGTATCGCAAAATCGTTGAAGGCTATACGCCGGAGTCGGTGGAGGAGATCACCGGGGTCAGCGCCCAGGAGATCCGCGCCTGCGCCCGGATGTATGCCAGCGCCAAATCCGCCGCCATCCTGTGGGGCATGGGCGTCACCCAGTTCTACCAGGGCGTGGAGACGGTGCGGTCGCTGACCAGCCTCGCGATCCTCACCGGCAACCTCGGCAAGCCGAGCGTCGGCGTCAACCCGGTACGCGGCCAGAACAACGTTCAGGGCGCCTGCGATATGGGTGCGCTACCGGATACCTATCCGGGCTATCAGTACGTCAAGTTCCCGGAGAACCGCGAGAAATTCGCCAAAGCCTGGGGCGTGGAAAGCCTGCCTGCGCATACCGGTTATCGCATCAGCGAATTGCCGCACCGCGCGGCGCACGGTGAAGTGCGGGCGGCGTACATTATGGGTGAGGATCCGCTGCAGACCGACGCCGAACTCTCGGCGGTCCGCAAAGCGTTCGACGATCTGGAACTGGTTATCGTCCAGGACATTTTCATGACCAAAACCGCCTCCGCGGCCGACGTCATCCTGCCGTCCACCTCGTGGGGCGAGCACGAAGGCGTGTATACCGCAGCGGACCGCGGCTTCCAGCGCTTCTTTAAAGCGGTGGAGCCGAAGTGGGACCTGAAAACCGACTGGCAGATCATCAGCGAAATCGCCACCCGGATGGGCTATCCGATGCATTACAATAACACCCAGGAGATCTGGGACGAGTTGCGGCATCTGTGCCCGGACTTCTACGGCGCCACCTACGAGAAAATGGGTGAGCTCGGCTATGTCATGTGGCCGTGCCGCGATGAGTCCGACGCCGATCAGGGAACGTCGTATCTGTTTAAAGAGAAGTTCGATACCCCGAACGGACTGGCGCAGTTCTTCACCTGCGACTGGGTCGCGCCGATCGATAAGCTTACCGATGAGTACCCGATGGTATTGTCGACGGTGCGCGAGGTCGGCCATTACTCGTGCCGTTCAATGACCGGTAACTGCGCGGCGCTGGCGGCGCTGGCGGATGAACCAGGCTATGCGCAAATCAACACCGCCGACGCCGAACGGCTAGGCATCGAAGATGAAGAGCTGGTATGGGTCAATTCGCGTAAGGGGCGCATCATCACCCGCGCGCAGGTCAGCGATCGGCCGAATAAAGGCGCGGTGTACATGACCTACCAGTGGTGGATCGGCGCCTGTAACGAACTGGTCTCAGAGAACCTGAGTCCGATAACCAAAACGCCGGAGTACAAGTACTGCGCGGTCAACGTTGAGCGGATTGCCGATCAGCGCGCCGCGGAACAGTACGTGATCGACGAGTACAACAAGCTGAAATCCCGCCTGCGCGAAAGCGCGATGGGTTAAGGTTCGGCGGTCTGACCCGGCTCGCGCGATGCGTAGGCCGGGTCAGGCGCAGCCGCCACCCGGCACATAAACGGCTCCGTGTCCACAGTCTGTCGCCCGGCGGCGCTGCGCTGGCGCGGGCCTACGGTCAGGTAACGCAAATCGGCCCTACCTACCGATACCCGCCATTTTCTTCTTTTTCGCCTCCCTTTATACTGCGCGCTATGTTCCTTACTGATAATAAATACAAATGAAATACCTCTTTTTATTTCTACTGGTTTTCACCAGCGGCGCAGCGGTGGCCACCGAACCTGGCAGTCAGTATCAACAGCAGGCCGAAGCCGGCGATCGACGCGCGCAATATTACCTTGCCGATACCTGGGTCAGCTCCGGCGATTATCAAAAAGCCGAATACTGGGCGCAGAAGGCGGCCGCCCAGGGCGATGGCGATGCGCTGGCGCTGCTGGCGCAGCTCAAAATCCGTAACCCCCAACAGGCGGACTATCCGCAGGCCCGCCAGCTGGCGGAAAAAGCCGTCGAGGCCGGCAGTAAATCCGGAGAGATCGTCCTCGCGCGGGTGCTGGTCAACCGTCAGGCTGGCGCCACCGACGTAGCGCACGCCATCACGCTGCTGCAGGATGCTGCCCGGGATAGCGAAAGCGATGCGGCGGTAGATGCCCAGATGCTGCTGGGGCTGATCTACGCCAGCGGCGTACACGGCCCGGAGGATGATGTGAAAGCAAGTGAATACTTTAAAGGCAGTTCATCACTTTCCCGCACCGGCTATGCCGAATACTGGGCCGGGATGATGTTCCAGCAGGGAGAGAAAGGCTTTATCGAACCGAATAAGCAGAAGGCGCTGCACTGGCTCAACGTCAGTTGCCTGGAGGGGTTTGATACCGGCTGCGAAGAGTTTGACCGGATTAGTAAAGGATAAGAAAAAGCCCGGCGCTATCGCGCCGGGCTTTGTGTTTTATTGGGCGGTTTTATCAAACTTGCCCAGCACTTCGCGTTCATACGCCAGCGCTTTTTTGCGGTCGAACTTATGCTCCCACTTGGCGATAACCAGCACCGCCAGCGCATTACCCACCACGTTCAGCGCGGTACGCGCCATGTCGAGGATACGGTCGACGCCGGCAATAAAGGCAAGCCCTTCCAGCGGGATCCCGACGCTACCCAGGGTGGCCAGCAGCACCACGAAAGAGACGCCCGGCACGCCGGCGATCCCTTTCGAGGTCACCATCAGGGTCAGCACCAAGGTAATCTCCTGCCAGATAGAGAGGTCAATACCGTACAGCTGGGCGATAAAGATCGCCGCGATGCTCTGATACAGCGTTGAACCATCGAGGTTGAAGGAGTAACCGGTCGGCACCACAAAGCTGGTGATCGACGCCGGTGCGCCGTAGGCTTCCATCTTCTCAATAATGCGCGGCAGTACGCTCTCCGAACTGGCGGTAGAATAAGCCAGAATCAGCTCATCTTTCAGGATGCGGATCAGGATCCAGATGCTCAAACCACACAGGCGCGCGACAATCCCCAGCACCACCAGCGCGAAGAACAGGATCGCAAAGTAAACCAGCAACACTAGCTTGGCCAGCGGCCACAGCGAGGCGAAACCGAAGGTGGCGACGGTTACCGAAATCAGGGCGAATACCCCGACCGGCGCATAGCGCATCACCATATGGGTGACTTTAAACATGGTCTCGGAGATAGAGCGGAAGACCGTCACCAGCGGCTCACGGTGGGTCGCCGGCAGCGAGGAGAGCCCCAGGCCAAACAGCACCGAGAAGAAGATAATCGGCAGCATATCGCCTTTCGCCATCGATGCCACGATATTGGTCGGCACCAGCGACAGGATGGTGCCCATCAGGCCGTGCGCATGGCTCTGCACTTCGGCGGTGGTGTTCTGATATTTCGAAATATCAACTGCCGCCAGCTGCGACATATCAATGCCCGTCCCCGGCTGGAAGACGTTGGCCAGGGTGATACCCAGCACAATCGCCACCGTGGTGATCACTTCGAAATAGATAATGGTTTTGGCACCGATCCGCCCTAACTGTTTGGCGTCACCCACGCCGGCAATCCCGACCACCAGGGTCGAAATGACAATCGGGACCACGATCATTTTAATCAGATGGATAAAGATATCGCCCGCCGGCGTCAGCAAATTGCTAATTAACCAATCGCGACTTTCAGCGTGGTAATGCAGATAACTGCCCAGAAGGATACCCAGCACCAGGGCTAGCAAAATTTGCCAGGCCAGACTGACTTTTTTTGTTTTCTTCACTACTGACTTCCTCAATGAAAGGCACCATTCCTTTTCGTCATGGTACCCACTGCAGGGGGTATGAATTGTGTTGCGTTGCTTTGTGGGGTTATTTAACGCGCAATATCAGTATCATTTGCACGGCATGCTGCGCAAGCCTTTAAGAACAGGGCTTTCCTCTGCTTTTATGCATAAAGCAGCGAATTTCCCCCAGTTATATTGCATAAGCATTTGTAATAAAAAAATTTTCACAGCTTCCGTTTCTATAAATTCATTTGCGTAATTATTTCGCTTCAAAGTTTCATTTGATGAAATTTCACCCAGTTTAATCATTGCGTGATCTGCCCCCCAATTAACAAACAAAGCTGTCAAAACCCCTACTCTTAACGTTTGTTTGACATATATTTAACAAGTTCAAAGGAGAAAAAAAGCCATGAGCCAAATTCACAAACACCCTATTCCCGCTAATATTGCGGAACGTTGCCTGATTAACCCGGATCAGTACAAGGCGCAGTACCAACAATCCATAACCGACCCTGATACATTTTGGGGCGAGCAGGGCAAGATCCTTGACTGGATGCGGCCCTATACCCGTGTAAAGAACACCTCCTTCGCACCGGGTAATATTTCCATCAAATGGTATGAAGATGGCACCCTGAACCTCGCCGCTAACTGTCTCGACCGCCACCTCGCCGAACGCGGCGATCAAACCGCCATCATCTGGGAAGGCGACGACGCCAGCCAAAGCAAGCACATCACCTACCGTGAACTGCATGCAGACGTGTGCCGTTTCGCCAATGTGTTGCTCGACCTCGGGATTAAAAAAGGCGACGTGGTTGCTATCTATATGCCGATGGTGCCGGAAGCCGCGGTGGCGATGCTGGCCTGCGCCCGCATCGGGGCAATCCACTCGGTCATTTTCGGCGGCTTCTCGCCGGAGGCGGTGGCCGGACGCATTATCGACTCCAGCTCACGCCTGGTGATCACCGCTGACGAAGGGCTGCGCGCCGGTCGCGCCATCCCGCTGAAGAAAAACGTCGATGACGCGCTGAAAAACCCGAACGTGAAAAGCATTGAGCACGTGGTGGTCCTGAAACGCACCGGCGGCAATATCGACTGGCAGGAAGGCCGCGATCTGTGGTGGAGCGACCTGATTGCGAACGCCAGCGCCGAACACCGGCCCGTCGAAATGAACGCCGAAGATCCGCTGTTCATCCTCTATACCTCCGGCTCCACCGGTAAACCGAAAGGGGTGCTGCACACCACCGGCGGCTATCTGGTCTATGCGGCCACCACCTTTAAATACGTTTTCGACTACCATCCGGGCGATATTTATTGGTGCACCGCCGACGTGGGCTGGGTCACCGGCCATAGCTATCTGCTGTACGGCCCACTGGCCTGCGGCGCCACCACCCTGATGTTCGAAGGGGTGCCGAACTGGCCTACGCCGGCGCGCATGTGCCAGGTCGTCGATAAGCATAAGGTCAGCATTCTCTATACCGCCCCGACGGCTATTCGCGCCCTGATGGCGGAAGGCGACAAAGCTATCGAAGGCACAGACCGCTCCTCGCTGCGCATTCTTGGCTCGGTCGGCGAACCGATTAACCCGGAAGCCTGGGAGTGGTACTGGAAGAAGATCGGTAACGAGAAGTGCCCGGTGATGGACACCTGGTGGCAGACCGAAACCGGCGGCTTTATGATCACTCCGCTGCCGGGCGCGATTGAGCTGAAGGCCGGCTCCGCGACGCGTCCGTTCTTCGGCGTCCAGCCGGTGCTGGTGGATAACGAAGGCCTGCCGCTGGATGGCGCCACCGAGGGCAACCTCGCCATCGCCGACTCCTGGCCCGGCCAGGCGCGTACCCTGTTCGGCGACCATGAGCGCTTTGAGCAAACCTACTTCTCCACCTTCAAAAATATGTACTTTAGCGGCGACGGCGCGCGTCGTGATGAAGATGGCTATTACTGGATCACCGGCCGGGTCGATGACGTCCTGAACGTCTCCGGACACCGTCTGGGGACCGCCGAGATCGAATCGGCGCTGGTCTCGCACCCAAAAATCGCCGAAGCGGCGGTGGTGGGGATCCCGCATAACATCAAAGGTCAGGCCATCTATGCCTACGTGACGCTCAATCACGGCGAAGAACCGACGCCGGAGTTGTATGCCGAAGTGCGTAACTGGGTACGCAAAGAGATCGGTCCGCTGGCGACGCCGGATGTGCTGCACTGGACCGATTCGCTGCCGAAAACCCGCTCGGGCAAAATCATGCGCCGCATTCTGCGTAAGATTGCCGCAGGCGACACCAGCAACCTCGGCGATACCTCGACCCTCGCCGATCCTGGCGTCGTGGAAAAACTGCTCGAAGAGAAGCAGGCCATTACCATGCCATCGTAAGTAAGGACCGATTCCCTACACCCTCTCCCCTTCCGGGGAGAGGATAAAAATAAGTCCCTCCCCCAGGATTTCACTCGCAGGAACGCCGTCAGCAAAACCTGTCCCGGCTCCGTCGCCGGAGGGGTTGCTGTCGCCAGCGTCCGCCGAGTGGATGACGAAAGGGAGACCTCTGGAGACGCTAAGATGAATGAACAACTTTGTCAGCGGATAGAAAATAGTGCGCATTTCAGGGAGTTAGTTGCATCACGGCAACGGTTTGCCGCCATTCTGTCAGTGATTATGTTAGTGATCTACGTGGGCTTTATTTTGCTTATCGCCTTTGCACCCGGCTGGCTCGGCACCCCGCTGCACGCCGGAACCAGCGTCACCCGCGGGATCCCGCTCGGCATTGGCGTGATCGTCATTTCGTTTATCCTGACCGGTATTTATGTCTGGCGAGCTAACGGTGAATTCGACCGTTTGACCAAAAGCGTTCTCAACGAGGTAAAAGCATGATCAAGAGAGTCCTGACGGCGCTCGCCGCCACGCTGCTGCCCCTCGGCGCTCACGCCGCAGACGCTATTACCGGCGCGGTACAGCGCCAGCCGACCAACTGGCAGGCGATTGTCATGTTCCTGATTTTCGTTGCCCTGACGCTGTACATCACCTACTGGGCCTCAAAACGGGTGCGTTCGCGCAGCGATTACTACACCGCCGGCGGCAATATTACCGGCTTCCAGAACGGGCTGGCGATTGCCGGCGACTTTATGTCAGCGGCGTCGTTCCTCGGTATCTCCGCGCTGGTGTATACCTCCGGCTACGATGGGCTGATCTACTCGCTGGGCTTTCTCGTCGGCTGGCCGATTATCCTGTTTCTAATTGCTGAACGTCTGCGCAATCTTGGCCGCTATACTTTTGCCGATGTCGCCTCTTACCGCCTGAAGCAGGGGCCGATCCGCACCCTCTCCGCCTGCGGTTCGCTGGTGGTGGTGGCCCTGTATCTGATTGCCCAGATGGTGGGCGCCGGCAAGCTGATCCAGCTGCTGTTCGGCCTTAATTACCATGTCGCCGTAGTGCTGGTTGGCGTGCTGATGGTGCTCTATGTCCTGTTCGGCGGCATGCTGGCGACCACCTGGGTGCAGATTATTAAAGCGGTTCTGCTGCTGTGCGGCGCCAGTTTTATGGCCTTTATGGTCATGAAGCACGTCGGCTTCAGCTTCAATAACCTGTTTACCGAGGCGATGGCGGTCCACCCGAAAGGGGCGGCGATTATGAGTCCCGGCGGACTGGTGAAAGATCCGATATCCGCGCTCTCTCTGGGTCTGGGTCTGATGTTCGGTACCGCTGGCCTGCCGCATATTCTGATGCGCTTCTTTACCGTGAGCGACGCCAAAGAAGCACGTAAAAGCGTCTTCTACGCCACCGGTTTTATGGGCTATTTCTATATCCTGACCTTTATCATCGGCTTCGGCGCCATCATGCTGGTCGGCGCGAACCCGGCGTTTAAAGACGCGGCCGGACAGCTTATCGGCGGCAATAACATGGCGGCGGTGCACCTGGCGGATGCGGTTGGCGGCAACCTGTTCCTCGGGTTTATCTCTGCGGTAGCCTTCGCCACTATCCTGGCGGTGGTGGCGGGCCTGACCCTCGCCGGCGCGTCAGCGGTGTCGCACGACCTGTACGCCAACGTCTTCCGCAAGGGCGCGACCGAGCGTCAGGAGCTGAAGGTCTCCAAGATCACCGTACTGATCCTTGGGGTGGTGGCCATTCTGCTGGGTATTCTGTTTGAAAATCAGAACATTGCTTTCATGGTCGGCCTGGCCTTCTCCATCGCCGCCAGCTGTAACTTCCCGATTATTCTGCTGTCGATGTACTGGTCGAAGCTGACCACCCGCGGCGCGATGGTCGGCGGCTGGCTGGGCCTGCTGACTGCGGTCATTCTGATGATCCTCGGTCCTACCATTTGGGTGCAGATCCTCGGCCATGAGAAAGCGCTGTTCCCGTATGAATATCCGGCGCTGTTCTCCATTGCCATCGCGTTCATTGGCATCTGGGTCTTCTCCGCCACCGATAACTCACCGGAAGGGATGCGCGAGCGCGAGCAGTTCCGCGCCCAGTTTATCCGTTCACAAACCGGGATCGGTATCGAACGCGGCCAGGCGCATTAATCGTCTTCTCCCTTCCCCGGCATCGTTCGGGAAGGGATTCTCCCCTCAGTTATAAGTAAAGGTGATCACCCCGGTGGCGTTGGCTGTCCCCGCGGTCACCGCGCTCCCCGTCCTGTAATAGTTAGTGGATAAGGCGAGCGTCTGCATGGCCGCTGCGCCGCTGGGCTGTCGGGATTGGTGAAATAGCTGTAGCTGGCGTCCGCGCCGCTGTTGGTCACCGTCGTGCGGCTCGAAGTATAGAGGCTGATATCGGTATTTAACGGCAGCGCTTCGCCATCCATATTCAACTGAACCCCCACCCCGGTGGCGACATTCTCCCCTGCCGTTAAGGCCATCACCGTGTTGCCAGGGTTATCCCCACTCGCTTGCGCCGCCGCCACTCGCATTGAGACGTTGGTCCCCGGTTCGCAGGAGAGAGTCAAAGACTGGCGTGCTGACCCCACTTTCGTCGCCGTGTTAAACTCGCTGGCATTGATGCTGCCCATGGAAAAACTGAGATTATTGCTACTAACGATGCATCCCATCGGGATCATCTGGATGCTGGTGGTGCCGCTAATGTGCAGCCGGGAAATGGAGATTGTCCCGCCATTATCTTTTGCCGATACCGTGGCCACCGGATCGCTGAACGATAATTGACTGTTGCTGGCAATAGCGCCGCCGGTGGCCACCAGCTGCAGCTGATATGCCGGGGTGTAATGGGTCGAGGCATAATAATCAAACAGACCGGTAGGCTTACCGAGGTAATAGTTCACATCCCCGATATAATGTACCTGCGAGTCGGGGCTGAAATCATCAGTATCACCTTCATATTCACCGCTGATATTGAGCCACACCTTGACGCGGAGGCCAATCCCCTGCACCGAGGTGGCATAGATATTATCCCCTATCAGCGCCCCGGCATTGTTCGAGGACCAGGCAAATACCGCATAGACGTTGCCCTGACAGTTGGTAAATGCTGTTTGCGCGCGGGTAATTTTTCCCGAGTCATACAGCACGGTGCCGGCGGTATAGCTCCCGGCGTTGACCAGGATCTTTTCCGGCAGGTTGGTCATTGAGACATCGCCAGAGTTAGTTCCGCTGCAGGTCGCCCAGCTATAGAGGGGGCACAGTACCAGCATGCATAAGAAGATCAGTTTTTTCATACTCATCCCTGTCGAAATATTATTTGTAGACCACATCAAACGTGGCGGTAAACCCGACGATGCCGGGGTTCGCCTGGCCATAGGGCGAATACATACGTGCCACCATATTAAAGGTATGGATATCCGCATCGTCCCCAAAGGTATAGAGATACTGGTCGCCGGGGCCAAGGGGCTGCTGGTCGGTCATGCTCTGCAGCTGCAAACCGACGCCGCTGGCACCGCTGCTGCCAGTCTGGAAGTTTTTATAGATTGAAGCGTGGGTGCTATCGAAGCTGGTGCCGCTAAACGCGATGGTCACCGCCGACGCATCGGCGGAACAGCTGGAAAAGACCAGCTTAACCGGCACGCTGGCGCCGCTCGCCCCGGCATGTCCGGAGAACGTCTGCGAGGAGACGGTGCCTAAATCGATACTGTTCGACGGCTCCACGGCCACCTCACAGGAAGGCGCTTCGATGGTGCCCGTGACGTTAAAATTGACCGTGCTGCTGCCCTCATAAGCCAGCGCCGGAAGGGAGAGCAGCAAAAGGCTGGCCACCAGGAGGCCCCTTGTGCTGCCGTCTCGCATATTCATATCAGCCCCTCTTCCATGTTGAAAACCTGCATCCATTACCGACATGCGGCCTGATAGAACAGAATATCGTCGCCAAGGGCCATGCCGGAGAAGTCATAATGAACGGTGCACTGCTCACTGCTTTTCTCCCCCCAGCGCGCTAACAGCTGGCCTTTTTTCTGCAGCCCCGTCAGATACACCTGCCCCTCATCGCCAACGATATTGCTGCGCGACGCGCTACCGTGATCATTATCGAGGGTCACCAGCGCGCCGAAAGGCACCACGCCATTGCGGGTACGCAGAGTGAGCATCGCCTTATAGCCAATTCGCGTGTCGTACTTCACTTTGACGATCGCATTGCGCGTCGGAACCACCGTTCTGGCGACGTTATCCACTTCAGCGCCAGGTATTTCCTGTTCATCCAGCGCCAGGCTGTTACGATGGTACGGACGGACGTAAGGCACCACCGCATATCCGGCGGCATCCGTCGTCACGTTTGTCTGACCGCGCACTGTCACATCGCTGACGCCAGGCGTTTCGACCAGCGCAGAACTCTCGCCCAGAAAGCGTGATAGCGTGAGTCCGCCCGCATGGGCGACCATGCCCCCGCGCAGCGAATAGTTGTAGTGATTGCTGTAGCGGTCGTAGCCATAGCCGCCAGCCACATCCCCTTTCGAACCCTGGTAGTTGACGCTGAGGTTACCGGAGGTGCTTTTATCCTGCGTGTTGTACCCTTCCAGTACGCTCCAGTTCAGGGAACGATCCTCGAACGCCGAGCCGTTGAGCCCCACGCTGTGCGTGGTGTCGTTATGCCGACCATGGTTCATGGTGTAATTTGCCGAGAGCGTCTCGCCAAGCGGAATACTTAACGTCAGGGAGACGACCGTATCGCTGGCCGGCCGGTTATTGTCGCTGTCATCGCTGCTTTGCACATTGCGGTTATAGGAATAGTTAATAAAGTAGGAGGCCTTGCCAATCGACCCGCTATAACCCACGCCCACCGATTCCATACGCGAACTGTCCCAGTAGGTCTCATTGACCAACGAAAGCGAGAGCGAACCATAGCCAAACAGCGTCTGCGACAGCGATGCGTCAAACCGGCCTTTCGTTCTGCCGCTCTGCGTACAGCAGTCGCGCTGTGTGGAAGAGTTATCGACAAAGTCCTGAAACGAATAATATCCCGAGGTGGAGTAGCGATAACCAGCCACGGAAAAGCTGGTGCCCGTCTGCAGAAAGCTTTTACTGAAGCGGACGCGATACGATTGCCCTTGCTCTTTACTGGTTGACGAGGCCGTATCGCTGGTTTTCACGTCGGCCCACGACTGAGAGCCATCAAACGACAGCGCACCGATAGTACCGAGGTTAAAGCCAGCGCCTAACAACAGGTTGGTATATTTATCTTCCGCCTGCTGGAAACCAGTATAAAGAGTGATGTTGCTGGTGGCGCCATAGGCCAGGGAAGACTGAATAAAGTTATATTCTTTATCGTCGGAGCTGCCCGATCGCGTCCTGCCGCTGCTCAGCGCATAGTCCAGCTGGCCCTCACGTTGCAGGATCGCCAGCGACGCGAAAGGCACCACAAAGTTTTGCTCGCTGCCGTCAGACTCTTTAATGTTGACGTACAGGTCGCCGGCGCTGCCGGTGGCGTACAGATCGTTAATTTCAAAGGCGCCGGGAGCGACGGTGGTTTTATAAATGCTGTAACCATTCTGATAAACCGAGACCTCCGCGGTGGTGCGCGCGATCCCTCGAATCGTCGGCGCAAAGCCATGCAGGCTATCCGGCAGCATCTCTTTGTCCGAACTGAGCTGCAGACCGGTAAAACTCAAACTGTCGAAAATGCCGGAAGAGGTATACGTATTACCGACCACCAGCTGGCTGCGTAGGGTGTGAATATCGCGGGCAAGATAGGAGTAAACCGACTCCCAGCGGCTGTTGTTATCGCTGTGGCTATAGGTGCTGTAGTTGCGCAGGCGCCATGGTCCCAGATTCAGCCCTGGCTGCAGGCTGACGAACTGACTGTCGATAGTGGCGCCGTTATGCCGCGGCGCATTACGCTGCCCGGTGACGCTATAGTTGAGAAGACCGGCGTTGATCCCCTGTTGCCACTGGCTCTCGGGAATATAGTCTCTGGGGCGATTCAGCATGGCGGCCTGCGGCACGGTAAAATCAATCCGCTGCTGGGCAAGAGATACCGAGAACGTCATCCCGGGGATCGCCGACAGCCGGGCGCAGGTTTCCCCTGCCTCGAACAGCTGCGGATAGGCGGTGGTATTAATCAACCATGAATTCAGATACTCTGCGGACAGACAGGGAGAAGCAGTCGCGCCTGCGTCATGGCTAATTTCCTGAAAAGTCAGCGAGTCTGAACTGACGTACTTATCGTTGATGTAAACATCCAGGTGATAGGTGCCCGGCGGTATGCCATCTTGCGAAAAATAGGATAGATCAACCGAAGCCGCAGGACTCTCAGCGACTTCGAGTAAATTTGGGTTGAAATATTCGCCGGCCTCCGCGCGAGAGGGCAGAGTACTTAGGCACAGAATAATAGCGACGCAGATACTTTTAGTTGAAAATAGCAGCTCAACGCTACTGAATGATAGCGGTATATTTCTTCCCTGACATACCATAATCATTAATCACGCTCCATGTGATCTCTTTTTTTCCTGTCGCCGACAGGCTACTCTGCACGGGTATTTTTAAGGTGGAAAACGGGGCAGCAAACCATGCGCCAGAAATATTTTTACCGTTAAGGCTAACCTGTGAGAAATTCATATACAGCGGTGAGTTATTTTTTACCGTCACCGACGTCCCCTCTTTCCCCCACTGTAATTTTTCAGCGTACGCTTCCGGTGTATTACCTTTTAACGCAGCGGGTCGATAAATCAATTTTATTTTCGAATTAATCGCAAACTGTACGACATTTTTATCAGGTACATATTCTGTTGCCGGGATCCCTTTAATATTGAGCCAAAACATCGACTCGCGATCGTCGGGTAATTTCTTTCCTGATCGAACTACGCGGACAAATCCTTTCTCCCCGGCTTTGAGACGAAACAGCGGCGGCGTAATAATAAATGCGTCTTTGGCGGGTGAGGCTGCATCAACCACCGAGAGCCAGGACTGAACGATATTGCTGTTCTGATCTTTATTCTCAACCGTTATTACAGCGTTATTTTTCGTACCATCAAAAACCAGACGCGTACCGCCAACGACCACGCTGGCCTGCGCGAAGGAAGAAGACAGCAATAAACCGATCGCAAAAAAAGGATATCTCATATGTTTAATTTAAGGGGAATAGCAGGCGATTCCCCTTTCTCCATTCAACAAGAAGCCGAATTAATGATAGGTCACGTTATAAGTCACGGTTGTCTGAACGGTACCTTTCGTCGGATCGGCATCACCCGATTTCACCATTTTTACGGTGAACGGAATGGTTGCTGCACCCGAAGAGATATCAACATCAGAACCCTCTTCGTTATTCTTCATCACATTGCCCGCTTCGTCGAAAAGGGCCACAGCGACGCCGGTTGCCGGCTCATCAGTTGCCTGGTTTTTAAAATAATCGCTGTTCGCGGTATCGGAAACACCGCCAAAAGTGACGCGGGCGATACTGTTGCCACCTTCTTCCGCGGTCGGGCAATCAGCTAAGCTAAAGGAGAAGTTCTTGGCAGCGCCGAAGGTATACGCTTTCAGATCCGCCACTGAGGTGGTGCCCATATCAATAGCCGTTACACCGCCATCAATGGTCGCCGTACAGGTGGTATCGGAAACAATACCATTAAAGGTAATGGTGTTATCAGCCTGCGCAACGGTAGACAGCGCGCTGCAGGCAGAGAAAATCAGGGCACCCGCCATAAATTTTTTACTCATCTTCATATTTATTCCCATATCCATTATAAACGACAATCAGTCCGTCAATTGCTTTATGCAGCGATATTAGAGAATGAAATTCAAGCAGCGCGGCGTCATGCATGTATTTACATGACATATGGTTTATGACAATTAATATTATTCATAAATAAACGACCAGCATTTGAATCCATTCAATAATACAAGCTCGCGTAAAAATAATAACTAGCATGAGGTAAGAACTCAATTATTAATGTAAAAATTGATTTTTTGCGACATAACATCGCAACGCATGCGTGGCCATACTCAAAACCATAAAAATCAAAGAGTTATAAAGTTATAAAATTCGCAAAGATAATTGGATATTTATATAATATTTGCCCCATAATTAAATACGGGCATGCAGAGAAACATTTAGTTACAAAGTCAACGCTGATATAAGAATTAGCTTAATCTTTTATGATGAACCGTTAAATGCATCAATAACAAAAACAGGGAATAGCCGATAGCTATTCCTCTCCTCAATATTTATTAACATTCACTCTGGCGATAATGTTAAAACAGCAGCCAGCGCACGACCGGCGCAGCCAGCACCACCACTACGCCTGACAGCATCATCACCAGGCTGGCCACCACGCCCTCCTGCTGGCCCAGCTCATACGAGCGCGCCGTTCCCGCACCATGGGAAGCCGCGCCGAACCCGGCTCCTTTCGCCATCCCCTCCCGGATAGCAAGACGTAAAAACAGCATATCTCCCACCGCCATGCCAAACACGCCGGTGATCACCACAAACAGCGCCACCAGATCGGGTTGACCGCCGAGCGGTTTCGCCGCCGCCAGCGCAAAGGGCGTGGTCACCGAGCGCACCGCCAGGCTACGCTGAATTTCATCAGACAACATAAACCCGCGCGCCAGCCATACGGAACTGGTGACAGCCACCACTACCGCCGTCACCACCCCGGCGCTGAGCGACATCCAGTGGCGTTTAATCACCGCGACATTTTCATACACCGGAACGGCAAAGGCGATGGTCGCCGGGCCCAGCAGCCACAGCAGCCAGTGGGTCTCTCCCATATAGCTCTGATAAGAGATGTGGCCTACCACCAGAATCAGCACCAGCAGGATCGGCGTGAACACCAGCGGCATCAGAGGGAGTTTATGAAAACGGCGATACAGTTTTTTGTTGGCGTAATAGAGGACCAGCGTCGCCACCAGGCACAGGATACTCAGCACGGCATCGCTCATTTTTTTAACCTGCCCACTTCGTAACGATAGACCTTGTCAACGACCCAGGCGGTGGCACCGAGCACCATCAGCGTGCTTAAGGCAATCACCAGAAAAATCCGCCAACCATCGACCATCAACAGCTGGGCGTAGTTCACCACCGCGACCACCGCCGGGACGAAAAACAGCAGCATCTCCGCCAGCAGCCAGCGGGCGCCGGCGCGCACCCAGCTTACCGGTATCACCCGGCAGACGATCAGCAGCAGGAGCATCACCATGCCGACCAGGTTAGCCGGCAGCGGTACCTGCCACCTGTTCACCAGATATTGTGCGAAGATGAATAACCCGACGTAGAGAAGTACCTGTACCGGGATCTGAAGTCGTTGCGCCACGGCGGGGGCAACGCGAGCTGGCGCGAAGGCCATGTGCGATAGTCCTGAAAAAAAGAAGTCAGGCGAGCAGTATAGAGAGCCGCCGAAGCGGACAGAAATGAATTAAAATCATCGCAGGTATAGTCTCAGGGAATAATTATGGATATCCGAACGCTGCGCTATTTCGTTGAAGTGGTTCGTCAGCAGAGTTTTACTCGCGCGGCGGAAAAGCTGTTTGTCACACAGCCCACCATCAGCAAGATGCTCAAGAATCTCGAAGATGAGCTGAACTGCACGCTGTTGATCCGCGACGGCCGCAAACTGCTGCTCACCGATACCGGGCGCGTCGTCTTTGAACGCGGCCAGGCGATCTTGGGCGAGTTCAGCCAGCTGGAGTCAGAGCTGAGCGATATCAATCACCTGCATAAAGGGGTGCTGCGGCTTGGCATTCCGCCGATGGTCGGGATGCTGATGGCCGAGCCGATCAGTCGCTTCCGCCAGCGCTATCCGGGCGTCGAGCTGAAGATCGCCGAGTTTGGCGGCCTGACGGTCCAGCAGGCGGTCAGCAATGGCGAACTTGATATGGCGATGACCGCCCTGCCTGTCGAGGAGGATAGCAGCCTCACCATTCTGCCGTTGTTCAATCACCCGCTGTGCGTCCTGACGCCAAGGACCGCGGAGTGGGAAGGTAAAACCTCGCTCTCGCCGGCCGAGCTGGCGTCGCATCCGCTGGTTATCTACAACGAGGAATTTGCCCTTAGCCAGCAGCTGATGCGGCTGTTTGCCGAGCATGACGTGAAGCCACGTATCGCAGTGCGCAGCGGCCAGTGGGATTTTCTCGCCGCCATGGTGCAGGCGGGCATTGGCGTAGCGATCCTGCCGGAACCGATTTGCCAGCGTCTCGACCGGCAGAATTTTTGCTGGATCCCGTTGCAAAGCGAGCTGCGCTGGGAGCTGGGGATGATTTGGCGGGAAGGCGTATATATGTCGCGCAGCGCTGAAGCCTGGCTGACGTGCAGCAAAGCGTTCTGGCTGGAATAATTCTCTGGTGACAACGCGTTCCGCAAGGGAAGGGGTAGCCCGGGTCAGGCGCTTGCGCCGCTGCCCGGGTTTCCCCCGGTCGCGCTAACGCTTACCGGGGCTACACATTTACTGCAGTCTCGCCAGTAGTCCGAATAAGCGTCGCGCTATCCGGATTACAGGTTATTGATCTTCGATTAACAGCGCTTCCAGCAGGTCGAGATCGTGGAGCAGCTTCTGCAGCGTCTCGTTACTGATCTGCCGGGTGGCGCGCAGATGATACAGCTCGCCGCGCTCAGAGCGCAGCGCCGCCAGGCGGAAGCGGCGTTCCAGACTCTCTTCGAGCATAGAGGTTTCCACGTCGTTACGCCCATCGGCGCGCCGGCGCAGGTTACCGATCACCCGCGAACTGACTTCGGTCAGCAGCTGGGTATCGATATTCTCTTTGGTATCCGCCGCCAGACGCTCTTCCATCTTCTGGATCGCCACAATCGCCACGTCAGCCGTTGCCGCGCGCGCCAGACGCTCCTCTTTCCGCTGCTGCACATTATCGCTCGATTCAATGTGACGTAGCAGGATCGGCAGCGCAATCACCCCGACGAACAGCGAGAACAGGATCACCCCGGCGGCGAGGAAAATCAGCTCATAGCGCGCCGGAAAGACATTCCCGTCAGGCAGCAGCAGAGGAATGGAGAGCACACCGGCGAGGGTAATCGCCCCGCGCACCCCGGCAACGGAGGAGATCAGCAGCTCGCGCGTAGTCCAGGAGCCAAACTCCATCGGCTTCTTCTTCAGGAAGCGCTGACTGAGCTTACGCATCGACCACAGCCAGCCAAAACGCACCAGCATCAGCGCGGCATAGATCAGGATAATGTCGGTAAACAGCATCCAGGTCTCAACGTTGGGGTCGGCCTCCGCCGCCACCAGCGAACTGGAGAGGATATCCGGCAGCTGCAGGCCCAACAACAGGAAGACCATGCCGTTGAAGACAAACTCCAACATTGCCCAGGTGCTGTTGGCGCGCAGGCGCATGGCCAAGGGCGCGGTGCGCATCACGCCGGAACGGGTGATGGTCATCCCCGCCGCCACCGCCGCCAGGATGCCGGAGACACCGATATGTTCGGCAATCAGATAGGAGGCAAACGGCAGCAGGAACAGCAGGACAATCTGCGTGGCGGGTTCATCCCCGCCCCAGCGGCTGAGGAAGCGCATCGAGCGGCCATACGACCAGCTCACCACAAACCCGGCCAGCACGCCGCCAATCGCTACCTTCAGAAATTCTACGGTGGCGCCGCCAACGGTAAAGACCATGGTGCCCATCGCCACCGCGACGGCAAACTTGAGCGAGACCAGGCCGGAGGCGTCGTTCATTAGCGCCTCCCCCTGCAGAATGCCCATGATTTTCTTCGGTATCCGCCCTTCCCCAACGATGCCCGAAAGCGCCACGGCGTCGGTCGGCGACAGCACGGCCGCCAGCGCGAACGCCGGGATCAGCGGAATGCCCGGCACAATCCAGTAGATCAGAAAGCCGATGCCGACCACCGTCACGACCACCAGCGCTAGCGCCAGGCCGAGGATCTCGCGCCCGTGTTCAATAAATTCGCGGGTTGGCGTTTTCCAGCCGTCGGCGAATAGCAGCGGCGGGATAAACAGTACCAGAAACAGCTCTGGATCAAATTCAACGTGCAAACCAAAGGTCGGCCACGCCAGAAGCGCGCCAATGGCGATTTGCATCAGTGGAAGTGGAACCTGAAAGGGCAGTACGCGCGTCACTACCCCGGAGAGTGAGACCACAAGGGTCATGATGAGGATGGTAAAGAATATTTCCATGTGTTCCCTGTTTGCTGCGTTTTCTTTTATACCTGTAAGGCGTCATGCCTGTGAATCATACGCTACCCAGATTAACGCAAATGGAAACAGGATGTGGCTTAAAAATAAAACGGGCGGCCTGAGCCGCCCGTGAGGAGCACGAAGGGTTTAAATCGCCCAGCCGCCGGCGTAGAACACCACCAGCGCCACAGCGATAATCACCGTGCCGAGGTTCAGTTTGCGCCACTCGCCGGAGACCAGACGGCCAATAACCAGGGTCGCGAAACCGATCATGATGCCCGTCACGATGTTACAGGTCAGCACGATAAACACCGCGGTGATCAGGCCAGCCATCGCGTCAACAAAGTCATTGAAATCGATTTTCGCCACGTTGCTCAGCATCAGCAGGCCAACGTACATCAGCGCCGGCGCGGTCGCGTAGGCCGGCACCAGATAAGAAAGCGGGGAGAGGAACAGGATCAGCAGGAACAGGACACCGACCGTCACTGCGGTCAGACCGGTTTTACCACCGGCCGCGGTACCCGCCGCCGATTCGATATAAACCGCCGCCGGCGCCGCCCCGACTAAACCGGAGAAGACGCTGCTCAGGGAGTCGGTGGTCAGCGCTTTACCGCCGTTGATGATCTGTCCGTCCTTATCCAGCAGGTTCGCCTGGCCAGCCACGGCACGGATGGTACCGGTGGCGTCAAAGACCGCCGTCATCACCAGCGCCAGCACGCTTGGCAGCACGACCGGGTTGAGCGCGCCGACGATATCCAGGCTGCCGATCAGGGAATTACCCTGGCCATCGCTCAGGGATGGCATAGCGAAAATGCCGGAGAAATGGACGTTGGGATCGAAAATCAGGCCGACAATCGACACGCCGATAATGGTCAGCAGAATGCCGCCCGGCACCTTCATTTTTTCCAGACCAATGATCACCGCGAGGCCAATCAGCGACATCACCACCGGGAAACTGTCAAAGTTGCCCAACGCCACCGGCAAACCGTCCAGCGGGTTTTTGATCACCAGACCAACGCCGTTGGCGGCGATCAGCAGCAGGAACAGGCCAATGCCGATCCCGGTACCGTGCGCCACGCCCTGCGGCAGGTTACGCAAGATCCAGCTGCGGATGCCGGTTGCCGAGATCACCGTAAACAGGACCCCCATCAGGAATACTGCGCCGAGGGCTACCGGAATACTGATCTGCTGCCCAGCACCAGGCTGAAGGCGGTGAAGGCGGTCAACGAGATAGCGCAACCGATCGCCATCGGCAGATTCGCCCATAATCCCATCGCCAGCGAGCCAACGCCCGCTACCAGACAGGTCGAGACAAACACCGCGGCCGGCGGGAAGCCCGCTTTACCGAGCATGCCCGGCACCACGATGACGGAGTACACCATCGCCAGAAAGGTAGTAAGACCTGCAACAATCTCCTGACGCACGGTGCTGCCGCGCGCCGAAATTTTAAACCAGGCGTCCAATGAACCGCCGGTACGCGCTGAAGGCGTAGACATAGAAAACTTCCCCTGAAAATTTTTATCGTTCGTTGATATGCGTGGTGGACCGT
Source organism: Klebsiella sp. KPN54798 (assembly GCF_021184225.1). Classification (NCBI taxonomy): domain Bacteria; kingdom Pseudomonadati; phylum Pseudomonadota; class Gammaproteobacteria; order Enterobacterales; family Enterobacteriaceae; genus Klebsiella; species Klebsiella sp. KPN54798. The sequence goes on from NZ_CP089234.1 coordinate 5,047,965, forward strand.
CCACTGCCAGTTAAACGCGATCTCCATGTACCGAATCGCAGCGCCAGGGGGGCCGCAAAAAAGCAAACGTTTAACTCCGCGCATACACTACGGTGGTCAACCTTATCGCCTCCCCCGGACAGCAGAAAAAAGGGGGAGCGAAACAGAAAGGCAAACGATTATCCGGCCTTTAGATAACCCTTTTCAACCGATGTTTATCGTATTTCGCTAAATTTCGCTTATGACGAACAGAAAATGACCAGACGATGCGCAAACGTTATCGTCCATGCGCAATCCGCTAACAATTTTTTAGTGAGTTGCTTTCATTTATCGACGTCATCGGATCCGCTGATATCTCAGGCGCCGGGTAAGGTGAAGGGGCCGCCGCGCTCGATGGCGCGTTGCCAGGCCGGTCGCTGTTCCACTCGCTGACGCCAGGCCTCGATATGGACAAGGTCATGCATGCCGCCGCGCGCCAACAATGCCATCACCGGGAAGCTCATCTGGATATCGGCCATGCTCAGCCGCTCGCCAGCGAACCATGGCCGTGCGGCAAGATGGTCGTCAATGAACCGCGCATGGGTGGCCAGCTGCGGATCGAGCCACGTTTTCTGTATCCCCTTGCCCAGCAGCGAACCCAGCGAGCGAACGCCAAAGGGCACAGGGGGTTTGCCAAGGCTGGCGAACACCAGCTTCATTAACAACAGCGGCATCAGCGAGCCTTCGGCATAGTGCAGCCAGAAGCGGTACTGCAGTTTGTCGTCAATTCCCTGCGGCTTCAACAACCCGCCGCTGTCCCAGGTTTCCTGCAAATACTCGAGGATCGCCCCGGACTCCGCCAGCACATAGCCGTTGTCTTCCAGTACCGGTGATTTGCCCAACGGATGGATTTTTTTCAGCGCCGCCGGCGCCAGCATCGTTTTCTCCCGCTGATAGCGGACTATCTGATAAGGCAGCTGCAGCTCTTCCAGTGCCCACAGTACGCGTTGCGATCGTGATTGATTAAGATGATGAACCGTCAGCATGAGCCTCTCCCGTAGTTTGTTCAAATTAACTATAGGAACAGGCGCTCATTGCCGGGAAAATTTCAGCAAAATAGTGAGGAAAAAGCGACGGCAGATGCCATAGTTAAAGTGTCGACGCAAACCGGAACCTCCATCAACAGATTGCGCAATACTGAGGGACGTCGACGTCGGGGGAAACCCTCTCGCGAACCAGCGAGATAATGCGAAAGACCAAGACCGGAAAACAACTAAAGCGCCCAGTTGTGGCGCTTTAGTTTTATCACTCGTCTTCCAGCAGCCGGGCGCCGGTTCCCTCTTCCCCCAGTTTATCGCCCGGGTTGCGCAGCGGGCAGTCGCGTCGCGATAAACAGCCGCAGCCGATACAGCCGTCGAGCTGGTCGCGTAGCGCCGTCAGGGTATGAATGCGCCGATCCAGCTCCTCACGCCACTGCGATGACAGCATCTTCCACTCTTTTGCGCTGAGATTGTGCCCTTCCGGCAGCACGCCAAACGCGTCGCCGATAGTGGCCAGCGGGATGCCAATACGTTGCGCAATTTTGATAATCGCCACCGCGCGCAGAACGTCACGCCGGTAGCGCCGCTGATTGCCGGCATTCCGCTGACTGTGGATCAATCCTTTACTCTCATAAAAATGGAGGGCCGAGACCGCCACGCCGGTTCGTTTTGCCACTTCTCCAGGCGTCAACAGCATTTTGATGCGGGGTGATTTCTTTTCCATAAAGCGCTTTACCTCAAGTTAACTTGAGGAATTATACTCGCCTGCAGACAAAACGACGAATCGAGAATTGAGAGAGGCCGCTTTATGTCCCATCAGGATATTATTCAAACTTTGATTGAATGGATTGATGAACATATCGATCAACCACTTAACATTGATATAGTCGCCAGAAAGTCAGGATACTCGAAGTGGTACCTGCAGCGGATGTTCCGTACCGTGATGCATCAGACGCTGGGGGACTATATTCGCCAGCGCCGCCTGCTGCTGGCGGCGGAAGCGTTGCGAACCACCCAGCGGCCGATCTTTGATATCGCCATGGATCTGGGCTACGTCTCGCAGCAAACCTTCTCCCGGGTGTTCCGCCGCGAGTTTGACCGCACTCCCAGCGACTATCGCCATCAGATCTCCGCGTGACGCGGCGGCTGAGGCACGTTCGCGGGCGCGGGAGCATTGGCTAACCACTGCATAAACTCCCGCGCCGGCATCGCTTTCGCAAACAGCCAGCCCTGGCAATACTGTACGCCGCGCTTGTAGAGCCAGCTTACCTGCTCCGGCGTCTCCACGCCTTCTGCAATCGTCTTTAACCGCAACCCGCGCGCCATCTCGATGATATGTTCAGCAATCAGGTGGCTGGTGTTGTTGGTGGTGAGCGTATCGACGAAGGTTTTATCGATTTTGAGGATATCGACGTTCAGCGCGTGCAGATTATGCAGATTCGAGTAGCCGGTGCCGAAATCGTCGATGGCAATTTCATAGCCTGCTTCGCGGAACGCCTGGATCACCGGCGTGGTCTTCGGTACGTCGATAAACCCGCGCTCGGTCACTTCGATTTTGATTTGTCCGATACAGACCGCGTAGCTGTGCGCTTTCTCACTGATCTGTGAAATCAGCCGCGCCGAATGGAAATCCGACGCAGAGAGATTGATGGCTATATACAACTGTGGATGGCTGGCCAGAAACTCACCCATTTCATAAAACAGTTCATCCACCACGTAGTCCGTGACCTGGGCAATCATGCCTTCATTTTCCGCCAGCGGAATAAACTCCGCCGGGTTCATCACCGGACCGTCAAACCCAGGCCAGCGCAGCAGCGCTTCCGCCCCAACGCAGCGGTTATTTTTAATATCGATAATCGGCTGGTAGTGCAGGCGCAGCTGGCGGCAGCTCAGAGCCCGCTGCAGCATATTGCGCGGCGAGTGATACTGTCGGCGGGTGCGCGACCACACCAGCACCAGTAAAATACTGCAAATTATCCCCAGCGGCAGCGTCAGACTGGCCTGGTCACAAAAGTTGTGATAGTAGCTGGCCCGCGAGGTGGACATAATGACGGCGATGGGGCGAATAGCGGAGCGGGCGATCGTATACACCCGGCCATTCTGATTAAAAAAGGTATCGCCTTCGCGAATTAACGCATGGAGTTCCGCGGGCTCGACATTGTTACTTACCGAGAAAAAGAGGTTGGTTTTGGTATCGAAAACGCCATAGGCTAAATCGCGGTCGCTGGCGATCACCGAGCTGTACGAGAAGGGATTAACCACCACAACATAGGGCCCCTTCTGCATATAATTCATGGCAAAGCCCGGATAAAACGGCGTGTCCCGGTAATAGTAAATCGCGACATCCGGCTTTTTGGTGTAATTAGCCGCCGGCATCCGCCAGCCGGTTTGCTGATGAACGGACGTTGAACAGATAAAGCGCTGGCCGTTAGCGTAGATCAGATCTTCCACATACAGCAGGCCGCGCACAATATGCAGTAAATAACGCTGGTGATCCGCTGAACACAACTCACCGCGATACTGGCTGGCTTTAGCCCGAGCCTGATCCGCTTCCCGGATGACCATTTCCGTTTTTTGCAGCGCCAGCTGCGAAAATGAGTGTAATTGATCAATGGTTTCGGCTTTAGCCCGCAGCTGGGCAAACCACAATGCCAGCACCACTGGCAATAAAATAACCAAACCTGTTCCGATGAGTCTTAGCGCCTTATGCGGCGCACTGTCACCCATTTACGCTTACATCCATGCGATATGCCTTAATTAAGGTAGCCCGAACACGTTAGCAATCGCGATTGCGATAGACATCAGCTGACATCCGACAGCCCTCACGAGCGTCAGTTTTACCTCTGATGGTGATGAATAATACTTATTTATCAGGTATTCGGAAGATATTCCGGCAAGATTAAGAATAGACGCGCATCTGACTCGGTTTCTCCGTGTAATAAACAAGAACAGGTAATAAAACCCGCAGAATAATAATCATTAGGCAGTGAATGAAAATATGTTTCCCGGGGTTGCTCACCAATATCCACACAAAATTCATGGTTATTAAACGCAGCAAAAGCTCATTTTTTGACTGGTGAATAAAGCGCCAAGTGTGATATAGTTCACACAAGTTGATGAAACAGAAATGGCGTTTCATCACTCTCTAGTACGCCAGTTGAGACCAGAGCGCTATGCCATCGTCAGTCGCGTCAGGTCGTCCATGGCTCCCGACTTTCTTTGAGGATAGGTTAATGGCTTCCATTACTACCAGTGTCGTATTATTGCGCTGGCCCCTGGTGAGCGCGGTACTGATGTTTCTCGCCAGCTCACTGAATATTCAGCTTCGCAAAAGCGATTACGCCGGTCTGGCGGTGATCTGCAGCTGCCTCGGCCTGGCCGCCGCCTGCTGGTTCGCCACCGGTTTGCTCGGTATCACCCTGCTTGATATGGCCAAAATCTGGGGCAATATCAAAGATGTGATGATTGAAGTCATGAGTCAGACACCGCCAGAATGGCCAATGATGATGACCTGAGGTTAAAAAGCTTCCCGACGGGAAGCTTTTTCGTTTTCTGCAGCCCTTATTTCCCTAATTTCGCCATCATCTCCGGACGCATAAATTTATGGATCACCACCATAAAGAGCAGCGATGGGGCCAGCAAAATCAGCGCGGTAATCGACGAGACCTGATAGTTACCCGACATGCTGGCGTTATAGAGCAGCAGCGGCAGCGTGGTGATATCCGGCGCCCCGACGAAGAAAGTGCCGGTAAACTCATCCAGCGACTCCAGAAAAACAAAGATGCTGGCGGCAACGATCCCCGGCGCCGCCTGCGGCAGCACAATGTGCCAGAAGGTATACACCGGCCCGGCGCCCAGGTTACGCGATGCCCGCGCCAGCAGCGGGTCGATGGCTGAAAACGCGGCCACACAGATCCACACCGAGTACATCAGACCGTGGACGCTATGCACCAGCACCACCCCTGCGATACTGCCGTTCAATCCCCACTGATAAAACAATCGGGCAACATTCATGTATACCGTCAGGTTAGGAAAGGCCTGCGGGATAAGAAATAGCAGCATGAACAGCATCCGTAATGGCATTTTCCGCCGGGAAAGCGCATAGCCGGCGGGTACGGAAATCAGCAAACAGACCCCCACCGATAACAGAGCGATCAGCACGCTGGTTAACAGCGAGCTGGAGACATCGCTGTATGGATTGAAAACCTGATACCAGTACTTCAGCCCCCACCGACTGGGCAGCGAATGGGGAAAATACCAGCTTTCCGCTACGGTCCAGATCAACAGGTTCAGCAGCGGACCAAACATCGCCAGCAGCATAAACAGCAGCAGCAGGGTCTGCAGCACCGGACTGGCGCGCACTTTACGGCGCCCTTTCACCCACCATGCCGGGGTTGATACGAGGGCCAGCGCTTTCATGATTCACCGCCTTTTTGCTGCAGGCTGTGGCGCAGGTAAAACCACGACAGCGCGCCGCAGATCGCCAGCGACACCACGCCAAGCGCATTCGCCACCGCGTAATCACCATAGGAATTGACGCGAAATGCCATATCCACGGTTAGCATCGTCGGGGTCCCCACGCCGATCATCAACGGTACCGACAGCACCGACATCATGGTCACCGTCGACAGCACCAGCGCCACGCCGATAGTCGGCAGGACCTGCGGCAGCATGATATCGAACAGGATCCGCGGCCGGGAGGCGCCAAGATTACGTGCAGCAAGGATCTGCGACGACTCCAGCGCCGCCATCGCCCCGCAGATCAGCAGCGTGGCAAAGGCCAGTTGCTTCCAGACAAAGGTGATCACTATCCCTTTCCATCCCAGCCAGGAGAGCGTCTCCAGCGGCGTGACCAGGTCGGCCGCCACCAGCGCATTGTTCATCAGGCCATTTTTGGCGAGAAAAGTGCGCATCATCTGGGCAACAACGATAAAAGGAATAAACAGCGGCAGGCGATACAAAAAACCCAGCAAACGCACAACGGGTCGGCAGGGTGACAGCGCAATCACTGCCGACAGGGTAATGGCGAGCAGCGCTAACAGCGCCACTGAGATCAGCACGATAAGCAGCGAAAAGAGCACATCGCTGGCGTAGAGCGCATAGACCTTGCGGAAGTGATCGAGGGTGAACGGCTGTCCCGGCGCGGTAAACGCCGAGACCAGCGAAAACCCCAGCGGATACAAAAACAGGATCGCGATCATCAGCGCCGCCGGGGCAACCAGCAGCAGATATTTTAATGAACTGGACATAATAAACCTGGCGTCAGCACAAGCAAGCGCCCGGGACGGCGGCCCGGGCTGGAAAAAGGTTTAATTAGCCACCTGGCTTTCGTAACCCTCTTTGATATCGTCAAAGTAGGGGGCGATCGGGAAGCTTTTGCCATACTTCGCCAGCGCTTCCGGCGAGATTTCGGCAAACAGCTTTTGCCAGGTCGCCGCATCCAGCTTCGGCTTCACCTGCCCGGCGTCGATGCCCGGATACCAGTTGAACTGCTTGACGATCCCCTGCGCCTGCACTTCCGGGCTGGTGGCTAGCGCGATAAAGTCGCGCGCCAGCTGCGGATTCGCCGCCTTCGCCGGGATGACGTAATACATCGGCTGGCCCGGCATGCCCGGCGCCAGTAAAGCAAGCTTGATCGACGGCGGCAGCTTGCCCTGATCTTTCCAGCTATAGAACATATCGACCCACACCGGGCCCATGGCGATTTCCCCCCGGCTCAGCATATCGAGCGTCCCGGCGTTGCCCGGGGTGAAAGTTACGTTTTTATTGAACGCCTTTAGCTTCTCGTAGGCCTGCTGCCAGCCTTTTTCGACGCTTTTATCATAGGGCCCGGCGGAGAGACGCTGGGCGTCGGTCCCGTAGGCGTAGATCCAGCCCACCACAAAGCTGACGCCGGACATGCCGTTCTTGATGCCGTTATAGCCAAAAGCCTGCGGGTGTTTCTGCGTCCAAGCCACCAGCTCGTCATACGACGCCGGCGGGGTAGTGACCAGATCGCTGTTCCAGGCGATAGCGGTCTGGCTTAAGAACATCGGCATCACGTATCCGTCAACGTTAACGCCCAGCGCCTGAGTGGCGCTCGGCGAACTCACCATGCCGCCGGTCTGAATATCCTGACGGTATTTTTGCAGCAATCCCTTTGCCACCTGCTCACCGCCCGCCTTCTGGTGCACTACCGCGACGTCGATATCCCACTGCTGCGCGCCGCTCTCCTGCTGGGCCGTTAGCTTCTCGCTAATTTTATTCGACCCGGCGTCGCCGGGGCCGGTACCGATCACCCGCACCTTGACGCCGGGATGAGCGGCTTCAAATTTTGGCCCCAGCCAGGTTTTTACATAATCCACCATATTCTGATCGCCCGCGGTGGCGATGTTGAGAATGGTGTCGGCCTGTGCGCCAAGGCTCAGGAAGAGGGTCGTTACGATCGCTGCTTTCGTCTTAGTCAACATGGATTGTCCCCAGAATGAACACGCTGATATCACTGTGATAGTGGTAAAGGAAAAATATGCAGGGCCGGCGTTGGCACATGGAGCCGAACGCGGCTTTTTGTCGGCCAGCACTGCGCGGTATCCGCCAGCAGCAGGCGGTCATGGCAGCGCACGCTGTGACGATACAGATTGCCCAGAAACGCGCTTTGCTCCACCACGCCTTCCAGAGCGAGTCCCTCCTGCGGCGCAGGCTGCGTTAATTCAGCGAGCGCGGCATCGGCGCTGCGAAAATAAATAACGTTGTCACCCTGCTGAGCGGCAGATAAACCGGATATTGCGGCAGCGGATAATTCACCGGAAATTATTTTATTATCGGCCCCCATAAAATCAGCGACGAAGGGCGTCGCGGGGCGTTGATATATTTCTTCCGGCGTGCCGGTTTGTTCAATACGCCCCTGATTTAATACCGCAATGCGGTCCGCCATCACTAAGGCTTCCTGCTGATCGTGGGTGACAATTAATGACGTGAACCCCAGTCTCTTTTGCAGAGATTTAATTTCATGGCGCACATTCAGGCGCACTTTGGCATCCAGATTAGATAACGGCTCATCCAACACCAGCACCTGGGGCTCTATGGCCAGGGCTCTCGCCAGCGCCACCCGCTGCCGCTGGCCGCCCGACAGTTCGGTCACTTTCACCTCGCCAAGCCCTTCGAGATTGACTATTCGCAGCAGCTCCGCCACCCGCCGCGCGATATCCGCCCCGCGCCATTTGCGCAGCTTCAGGCCATAGCCGATATTGCGCGCTACCGTCAGGTGCGGCCACAGGGCGTAGCTTTGAAATACCATGGTGATATTGCGCTGCTCCGGCGCAAGATGAGTGATCGTTCGGCTGGCAATAGCCACCTCGCCGCTTTGCACCGGAATAAAGCCGCAGAGGGCGTTCAGCAGCGTGGTTTTTCCGCATCCCGACGGGCCCAGTAGAGCAATCATCTCTCCCTGCTCTACCGCCAGATCGATATTATGTAAAACCACCTTATCGCCATAACTAATTTTAAGGCCGGAGATCTGTAAATAACTCATATTCGCTACCTGAAAGCGCTGCTGCGGCATTTTTTTTAGCAAGGTGAACACGTGTTCATTTGGCTGTAAAAAAAATGCAACGTTGACTCGACATGATGTGAGCCTACTTTGTCGGGTATTTATGACAATTTAATTAAGCGGCAAAAAATTTTGGCGAGGGTAAATGAAAATAGATGTGCTTGGCTGCGGGAGCGCCTTTTCCTGCACGCAAAATACCTCCGCGCTGCGGGTGATCGATGCGGACAACAAACAGTGGTTAATCGACTGCGGCCCCACCGTTCCCCGCGCGCTCTGGCAGCGCGGCGGCGAGGTCAACGATATCGACGCGATCTACTTCACCCACGTTCACCCGGACCACTGCACCGGCCTGACGGCGCTACTGAACCACTGGAAAAGTTATTCCCGTCAGAAGCCAGTCATTATCTACTGCCAGCCGGCGCAGCAGCCGGTGCTCATGCAGCTGGCCGCGCTGGCGAACTGGCCGCAGGCGGACCTTGGTTTCACCATCGACTGGCAGGAATGCCGCGAAGCCTGGACGTGGCAGGACTGGCAGATCCGCACTGCCCCCACCCAGCATGAGCTGAGTAATCGCGCCATCCGCATCACCATTGCCGGGCAGACGCTGTTTTACAGCGGCGATGGCCGACCGACCGCCGACTCGATAGCCCTGATGGCCGGCGCCGGGCTGGCGTTTCAGGAGTGCGCCTCGGTAGCAGCCCTGGACGATGACGCCTCGCATGGCGATTTCCCCTCCTGCCTGATGCTGTTCAGAACGCTGCAGCTCCCGGCGATGGGGCTCTATCACTGCGAGGATGCTTCCCTGTCGGCGCTAAAGCAGGCCTGTCAGCCGTGGCCGGGCTTATTCGTTTCCCGGGATGGACTCACCTTAACGCTGCCGCGCCCCACGCCCACTGACGAGACGTACCTCCTATGAACCCACGCAAACCCAGCGTCACCGCCCAGGATGTTGCCCGGCGAGCGGGCGTCTCCCGGGCAGTGGTGTCCCGGGCGTTGAGCAACAACGGCAGCATCTCTCCCGACGCCCGGGCGCGGGTACTGCGCGCCGCCGAAGAGCTGGGGTATCAGGTTAACTTCCTCGCCCAGGGGCTGAACCGTCAGCGCAGCCACTTAATCGGCGTGATCGTCTCGCGCATCAGCGATCCTTTTCGCAGTACCCTGCTTGATGCGCTGCTTAACGAGATCCAGCGCCAGGGCTTTCAGGCGCTGGTGAGCGAGATCCACAGCGAGCAGGATCTGGCGCAGACCTTGCGCCGTTTCGCTCAGTTTCGCGTCTCCGGCGTTATCGTCACCTCCGGCCAGCCACCGGAGGCGCTGGTGAACGAGTGCGTCCAGCAGCATATTCCGGTCGTGGGCATTAATCGTCAGCCGACGATCCCCGGTGTGGATTACGTTTGTTCTGACAACGCCGCCGGCGCCGAACTGGCCGCCGACCAGCTGCTGCGCAGCGGCTGTCAGCGCTTTGGCTGGCTCAACCACCATCCTTCCACCTGGGCCGGCCGCATGCGCGGGGAAGCGTTCGGCCGGGCGCTGCAAACGCGCGGAGTGGACGTCGAACGCCACCTGGCGATCCTCGCCTGTCAGCAAGAAGGTTACGCGGGCGGGTTACAGGCTGCGGCGCTCGCCGACGAGGCGCTGGAGGGGATCTTCTGCGCCAACGCCCAGCTTGCCTGTGGCTTTCTCGATGGAATGCGCCAGCGCGGCAGAGAGGCTCCGGCGGATTTTCAGCTGATTGGTTTTGATAACACGCCGACGACCGCGCAATATAGCTATCAGCTCACCACGCTACATCAGGATGTGGCGGCGATCGCCCGCCAGGCGCTCGCCCGGCTTCTGGAGCGCGCCGCCGACCCTTCGCAACCTTCACGCACCACCTGGGTGGAGGTAACCTTAATTCACCGGCGCACGTCGCCCTTTGTTATCTGAGAGCAGGACTATGACGGAAGCACAACGAGAGTCATTATGCGCCTTGATTCGCCAGGCAGGCGCCCACGCCCAGGCGCTGCGCGATGCGGGATTACAGGTCGATAAAAAAGCGCGCCAGGACTTTGTGTCGCAGGCGGATCTCGCGGTAGAACAAGAGATTAAAGGCTGGCTGCAGGCCCACTTTCCCGAGGAGGGTTTCCTCGGCGAGGAGAGCGGTTTTGAAGGCGACGACCAGACCGTCTGGGTGCTGGATCCTGTCGATGGCACCACCAACTTTATCCTCGGCATGGATTACTGGTGCATCTCACTGGCGCGAGTGTGCCAGGGTGAACTGTCGCTCGGCATCATTTACGCCCCCGATCGCGATGAATTTTTCTTCGCCGCCCGCGGCGAAGGCGCGTATCTCAACGGTCGGCGCCTGACGCTACGCGAGCCGGAGCCCGATGCGGTGGTGATCGGCATGGGGCGCTCCAGCCGGGCCCCGGCCAGCGACTACGCCCGGGCCATCGACACGCTGCTCGACGCCGGTCTGGAGTATCGCCGTTTTGGCGCGGGCGCCCTGATGCTGGCGCATGTCGCCGCCGGTCAGCTCCACGCCTATTATGAAGCGCATATGAACAGCTGGGATGCGCTGGCAGGCATGCTATTGATTGAGGAGGCGGGCGGAACGTGCAATGCGTTTCTCGCCAATGCGGGCCTGCGGCGAGGCAACCTCGTGCTGGCCGGCTGCGCAAGCGTCCAGCCTCGACTGGCCGCCCTGCTGGCGAAATGACGCCACGCCGTCGGTATCTGACCGGCGGCGTGGACTGGCTAACGCCAGGGTTCACTGCGGGGAATATTATTCGGGCAACGCTTAATCGTGCAAAAGGACTGGTAAAAACAGGAGTCAGACCGCTCGCCACCGGCATGGTAAGGGCACGATGGTCGCTCGCGTAATTTTTCCCACTGCGCCTCGTCGTACACCGTAATATTATAGATTTTTAATGAATGATACTGGTCATTAATTAAAACTCTCGAGGAATAGAGTCTTATCGACTCACCGGGCAACAGGATTACATCGGCCTCGTACCACATGATAAATTTCAAGAAACGCAGACTGGATATAGCCGAGAAGGCGATACCAGATTGCGGGCAGATCAGGGTATTAAGAATAGTCCATTTCATATTCCTTCCTTATAAAGATGCTACAAATTATTACAATATATAGTGATAGCATTCATTGTTATAAATCGCAAGCACCCTGACAATTATGTGATTTAAGACAATTCCTAACGACATACTCCATTATTAGTAACGTTTCATTTCCCTCTCTAAATTTATGGTTAGGCCTGATGAAAAACAGCCAAATTACCCTTAAAAAAGAAAATATAATAAAAAATAAGATAATATAAACTTAATTTACAATACGTCTTAGTCCCTCTGGATGAGGCCTCAGTCATTGGTATTAGATGATGCAGCATTGAGTATTACCCGCGGTTTGGCAAGAAGAGAGGACCATAGCAGGCAGCTATTTATTGCGCGGTTACCTCGTCGTACGTCACCAGGTCCGCGAGGCCCGCAGACCGCGCTCGGGTAAATGTCGTGGGTGTCCCGCCAGATCGCATTCCTTAGCGATAATATCGACATAGCGGTTGAGTATATTCTGCTCAATCGCTATGTCGGAGGACAGTCCACAGAATATAGCCACGCCGGTCTATCAGGCCCCGTTGGAGCCCTACCAGGTTTTGCCGATATTAAACTGAAACTGTTCTGCTTTATCACCATCGTACTTTTTAAACGGCTCTGCCCAGGAGAAGACCAGTGGACCGAGGGGAGACATCCACTGCACGGCAATCCCCGCGGAGAGACGAATATGACTCGGATCGCCGTAGTCAGGGATCCCTGCCGCCAGCGTCTGCGCGGTGTTGTGCCAGGATGTACTCCAGACCGTCCCCGCGTCAACAAACAGCGAGGTTCGCAGACTATCGGCGTATTTGTCATTCACAAAGGGGGTTGGAATGATAAATTCGCTGTTCAGCACCGCCATGGCATTCCCGCCGACCGCATCAGACGAGGCGTCCAGCGGGCAGGCGCTATAGCTGCTTTCGCTACCGTTACAGCGGTAATAGGCCGCTTTAGGCCCAATAGTGTTAGAAGAAAATCCGCGCACTGACGACGAACCGCCTGCGTAAAAGTTATCGTAGAACGGCACACTTTTGCCGTCTAACCCGCCGGCATAGCCTGCGCGCAGGCGTTCCATCCAGACCCAGCGCTTGTTCTCGCTCAGCGGCAGATACTGGGCGGTGTCAAAAGAGAGTTTGTAGTAGCTATTATCCGAACCGGGGAGCGTCACTTTACCGCTCAGGCTGCTCTTGTTTCCCGCACGCGGGAAGAAGCCGCGATCGAGATCGTTGTAGCCCCATCCAAGACTCACAAAATAATCGTTGGCGCTATATTTTGCGCCGCTGTCGCCATCTTTCGTCACCACGCTGGGCTCGATTCCCCGAGAGCTGAGGTAGCGCCAGGTCGTCAGCTCCGGATCCATATTGGTCAGGCGATTATGGACATAATCCAGTCCCAGGTTCAGGGAGTTATTTTCGCTAATGGGAAACCCTAGCGTACTACCTAAACCATAGCTCTGCTGGTTGTAGCTCCCGGCATCCGCATCAGAAGCATCATAGCTGTTATAAAAAATCTTTCCGCCCAGGCTAATGCCATCTACGGTAAACCACGGGTTCGTCGCCCCCAGTTCAAGATAAGACTGGTAGCTGTTGCGCGTCCCGTTGAAGCTAACGCTATTACCCGTTCCCAGCCAGTTATCCTGCGTCACGCCAAGCTGATAGCTCACGCCGCTGTCCGTACCAAATCCCAGGCCCACGTTGAATGAACCGGTGTTGCGCTCCTTCACCTTGTAGACCACATCGACCTGATCCGCCGTTCCATTGACCGGAACGATCTGCTGTTCAACGTTCTCAAAAAAACCCGTTCGATCAAGACGTACCTTCCCTTGATCGACTTTTTCGTTGTTGAGCCACGCCCCTTCCATTTGGCGCATTTCACGACGCAGCACCGCGTCCCGGGAGGTGTCGTTACCGGAAAAGCGGATCTGGCGTACCGAGTAGCGGCGGCCCGCGTTGACCTGAATATGCAGCACCACGCGGTGATGCGCATCATCGATTTCCGGTGTGGTCGTCACCTGCGGCCAGGCATAACCATACTTACCAAAATGCTTTTTGATCTCATTTTCAACCGTGGTGACTTGCGCCCCGCTATACCATGCCCCCGCCAGCGGCTGGGCAAGCGCCTCGATCTCCGGCCCATGCTGAGCCAGATCGCCTGTCACCTGAGTTCGGTCGACCCGATAACGTTCGCCTTCATTGAGGGCGATAGTGATATACAGGGATTTTTTATCTGGGGTCATACTGACCTGCGTGGACTCGATAGCAAAGCGCGCATAGCCGCGATCGAGATAAAAACTGCGCAGCGTTTCCAGATCGGCTTCCAGCTTCTGCTTCTGGTATTTTTTATCGGCTACCACGTTCCACCACGGCACATTATCACGTAGCTGAAGCTGGTCCAGGAGCGTCTCTTCCCGAAACGCCTGATTACCGATAATGTTTATTTGTGCGATTTTCGCCGAGATGCCTTCCTGAAAAACGAACGTTAAGTCAACGCGATTACGCGGTAACGGGGTCACCACCGCGTGAACCTGCGCACTGTATTTCCCCGCGCTGTAATAGAAATCCTGTAACCCTTTTTCTATTTCGCTAAGCGAATTTCGATCCAGTGCACTACCTGCAGAAATACCGGACGCGGTGAGATTTTCCTTTAGCGCATCATCCTTCACTGCCTTATTCCCGGAAAAACTGACGCTGGCAATAGTGGGCCGTTCCTTAACCTGCACCACCAGCGTTTTCCCATCGCGCAGGATCTGCACATTTTCGAAATTGCCGCTCGCATACAGCGCGCGCACTGCCTCGCTGACATCTTCTGGCGTCACCGCATCTCCCGCGTGCAATGGCATACTTAATAGCGCCGCCCCGACGGTCACGCGCTGTAGCCCTTCAAAACGGATATCATCAACTTGATATGATGTTGCGGCATATAACGTTAAAGGGGCGATCAATAATCCGCTGATGATATGAGTCTTTTTTAACATGAATGTGTCGTCTACGAGATAATGAGCAATAGCAGTGTCCTGCTGGCGTTGAGCTTATTTGTTCAGGATGCATCTCTAAAATATGCGACAGAAAATAACCTGAGCGAGGCGCAGAATTACATGCAATTATGGCGACAAAATGGAGAAAAAATGGATGTTAAAGCATCTTTAAAAATATATTTAATGATGGAACTTTTTCTGAAGCGCATGGTTCTAATGGCCAACACCAGTACTATATTTAGATTTGCCTGAACGTTTTATTAATAAAAAGCCCCCTTTCTTATTAATGGAAGGGGGAAGGATCTCGTTAGGAATGATGCTCTCTGGGATCACCAGGAACAGGGAGAAAAATAACCTGCAACCCAGCAGATTTAATGAAGAGAAATTGAATAAATTATGCAACTGATATCACAACATTCTACCCCGAATTCACCGCCAGACGCCGTTGGCAAACATCTCCATATTTTCCTCAAAATAGCAGAATACAGTAGGGTCGCCTTATCAAGGCATCAAGGAAAGTCTATCGTTATCTACAATAGCCAAGCAGTGGCGCCTCGCCAGGGAAGGTGAGGCATAGGTTTCGCCATCCTGCCGCCTCCCATCATCAGCCACAGGGAACTGCGTATGACACGCTTACTCAAGACAATCTTGCCCATCATCCTCTGCGCCCTCTTCGGGTTATCGTTCGCTTCACCCACACAGGCTGTCGCCAGTCTGCCGATCGTTCTTCCCGCGCTGACATGCGATGCGCTAAGCGCTACCGACTTCAGCGCGGCCGTTGGCGCAAAGGTCACTATCAATCACACTGAAATGCAGACCTCCGCGCAGGGAAGCTGGTGCAAGGTGAGCGCCACTATCGCCCCTGAGATTGGCGTGCAGATTGCCCTGCCGACCCAACGCTGGAGTCAACGTTTTTTGCAGGTCGGCTGTGGCGGACTGTGCGGGAGTATTAACCTGAGTCTGTCGAATGCCAGCGGCTGCCTGCCGGCAATGAACGGCGAGTTTGTGGTGGCAGCAACCGATATGGGGCACCATGGCAGTATGATGGATGCGTCATGGGCCGAAGATCCGCAAAAGCGCATCGATTTTGCCTGGCGCGCCAACCACCTGACCGCCGTGCTGGCCAAAGCGGTGATGCAGACGCTTTACCGCCAGCCGCCAAAGTATGCCTACTTTATGGGCTGCTCAGACGGCGGTCGCGAAGCATTGATGGAAGCGCAGCGCTTTCCGCAGGATTTTGACGGTATCAGCGCTGGCGCGCCAGCGGCCTTTTTCCAGTTTCAGAACTCCTTCTTCCACGGCTGGAATGTGGCCGCCAATCAGCGCCCGGACGGTACCGCTATCCTGCTGAAAAATCGCCTTCCTCTGATTCACCAGGCCGTGCTGGCTCACTGCCCGACGCTTTCCGGCGTGCAGGATGGTATCCTGCAAAATCCGTATGCCTGTCAGTTCTCTGAGTCATGGCTCCCCCGCTGTCCTGCCGATGCTCGGGACCGTTCTACCTGCCTGACGCAGGAAGAGATCGAGGTGGTGAAAAAGCTCTACCGCGGCGCTTACGACAGCCACGGCGCCCAGTTCGTCGCGGGCGGTCTGCCGCTGGGTTCCGAGCTACGCTGGCCGGTGCCCGAGACGCCGACCGGCCACTCAATGTCGGAAATGATGGTACTACCGGCTCTGCAATCCGTGCTCCTGCCAGGAGAAAAACAGAAGATCCAATCGATGCGGGATTTCCCGCTTAACCAGCAGAATTTTGACGCCGTCGCCCAACTGGCGCCGCTCTATAACGCGGCAAATACCAATCTTCATGCCTATCAACAGCGCGGCGGCAAGCTTATCCTCTGGCACGGTCTGGCCGATGACTCCGTCAGTCCGGCCTTTTCTATCGCCTATTATCGCGGCGTAGAAGCAGAGATGGGCCTTGCCGCAACGGATACCTTCCTGCGGTTATTCCTGCTGCCTGGGGTAGCCCATTGCGGTAATGGCGAAGGTTACGATCAAATTGATCTCCTTACTCCGCTGATGCGCTGGACCGAGGAAGGTATCGCGCCGCAGGAGATCATGGCCGGCAAACGGGCAACAGCCGCTGCCGACCTGCCGCCGATGACAGAAAAACCAGATGCGCAAACGCAGTTTCACGGCGTGCAGAAAGTCAGTCAGCCTTACGCTGACGCCGCTCCGGCCGTTATCGCGACTCGCCCGGTGTACCCCTTCCCGGCCATTGCCCATTATAACGGGCGCGGCGACGTGAATGACGGCGAAAATTATCATGCAGAGCAAACTACCGCCTTTGGTCATCTGCAGCTGGCAAAACCCGCCAGCGACTATATTGGCCCTGATAATCAAAAAAATTATCAGGTTCGCCACGGCATACTCACTGTTCAATAAACCCCTGGGCTCCTCACTGAGGAGCCCTGCGTTATGGGATTGGCCGCAATTATGCGTAGCAAAACGCTCCAGCAATCGGTCTTAAGCGACCTGCTCTTGTGGATCGATAATAATCTGGATAAGAAACTGACCGTCGACGATCTGAGCGATATCTCTGGTTATTCCCCCTGGCATTTGTTTCGGCTCTTCCGTCATTATTTTGATCGTTCGCCAATGGAATATATCCGCCAGCAGCGCATGTCGCTGTGTCGCCGTTTATTGCTGACAACGCCTGGTTACCGAATCGTCGATATTTGTATGATGGTCGGTTATGACGATCTCAGTGCGTTTAATCGTACCTTCAAAAAATATCATGCGCTCACGCCCACTCAGTATCGCTATCAGATCACGCGGCAAAAATAAGGAGGTCCCCCTCCTCCGCATCGCTGCGGTTGGGAATGGAAGGGGGACAGGGGATATTACAGAAGGGAAATAGCAGGATGCTATTATCGAACCCGGTCGGGATCAACGACCTTGCGCGACGGAAATCAGTATAAAAGGATATGTTGAGCTAATAATGTAGAGGGCGTGAAGATTTTGTCACGATTTATAACCGCCTCCTCCGCTCTCATCTGAAATAAAAAAACCGGGTCGCATTGCACCCGGTTTACTCCTCATCAGGATCATCAGAAATGAGTATTAACGCTCATAAAGAAGGTCCGCCCCGATTCGTTATAGGTCTCGGCACCCGCGCCATACAGATAAGCTCCCGTCGTCGCGTTGCCGGTCGTTTGCGCATTCCCTGCCCGGTAGTGGCGAATATCAAACAGGTTATCTATCCCGCTGGTGAAGCTCAGATTTTTGTTCACATCCCAGGTCGCACTGAGGCCGACAATGCTGTATGGGCTGACTTCGTTTAGTTCGCTGCCGCTGACCGCCTCGCCCTTATAATTGAAGCGTTTTGGTTTCTGTCGGCCATACCAGGTAAAGGTGCTCTGCAGGGAGAGATCTTCACGAACCTGCCAGCTCAAAGTCGAGTTCAGGGTAAACTGCGGGATCACTGACAGCCGGTCGCCGGTCGTCTTATTCTTGCTCTGCAGCATCCAGGTCAGGTTATTGCTCCAGTTAACCGCCTCCCCCACCGGCAGATTCAGCGTTCCTTCCAGGCCTTCCACTAACGCCTTTGGTACGTTTTCCCACTGATAGATATTGGTGGTGCCGTTGCTGGCGGTACCCACCGCCGCATACCCTGACTCAATCTTATTGTGATAGTCGTTACGGAACCAGGTGATCCCCGCCTGATAGCCATCATGCTTGTACTCAAGACCAATCTCTTTATTAACGCTGGTCTCCGCTTTCAGATCGCTATTCCCCATCAGATAGCAGGCGGAACTACTGGCGTAACAGCCTTGACCGTTGCTGTAGAGAATATAGTTCGGGTTCAACTGGTAGAGGTTAGGCGCCTTGTAAGCACGGGCAATGCCCAGCTTCAGCGTCCAGTCGTCCGTCAGCTCCTGAGACAGGTTCAGTGAGGGGCTCCAGTTATTGCCGACGATGCTGTGGTGATCGAAGCGCAGAGCGGGTGTCAGCATGGTGCTGTCCGTTAGCGCCATATTATCTTCGGTAAACAGCGAGAAGATCTCGGCACTGGAGTACGGGCTACGACCGGTAGCCGATACGCCATCGATAGTGCCATAAGAGAGCGCCTGGGTTGTCGATACGCCATCTTTCATCCGCTGCTGATTCCATTCTGCCCCCAGCGTCAGATTCTGATCGACCCCCAGCGTAAACGGAATATTCACTTCACTATGTAGCAGGACATCGGCCAGATCGATATCTGAAAACTCGCTACTGGAGAAGATCCCTTCCGTACCGCCCGCCAGCCCTTCATCCATTCGCGAGTTACGGGTGTGTTCGTACTGGGCATAGCTGTTGCTGGTCACGCCATTATCCCAGCCGCCGGTCCATGTTACGCCGTAAGTTTGCCGGTAGAGACGGTTGGTCTCTTTCCCGTACATACTCTTCACCAGCGTACTGGTATTGGTGTTTTGTGTGTCGCCGGCATAGAGATTACCCTGGCGGCTGTAACCGGCCTCAAACTCCAGGGCCTGCATCGGGGCAAACTCCCAGCGCAGCTTACTGTGAATATCTTTGTTCACCACCCCTTCACGTCCGGCGGGATAAGAACCGGCGTAGGAACCGGTACGTTCCGCTTCATGCCCGGCGTTAATATCCTGTGCATCGGCCTGGGTTTTACTCAGATTACCCCAGAGATTGAAGCTGACACTGTCCGACAGCGGACCATTGAGGCTAAAGTTAGTACGTTTCGTCGCCCCTTCTTTACGGTGCTGCGGAGCATTCATATAGGTATTCCACGACCCGTGCCATTCTCGCGTGGTCGGTTTGGTCACGATGTTGACGACCCCGCCCATCGCGCCATTACCATAGCGCGCCGCCGCCGGGCCGCGGATCACATCGATATGATCGATCATCTCCGCTGGCACCCAACTGGTATCGCCGCGGGAGTCACGATCGCCGCGCCAGCCATACCGCACCGAGTTACGGCTGGTCACCGGTTTACCATCGACCAGCACCAGCGTATTCTCGGGCCCCATGCCACGGATATCAATTTGCCGGTTGTTGCCGCGCTGCCCGCTGGTGGAGTTGCCGGTCAGGTTTACCCCGGGCTGCGTACGAATTAACTCCGACACATCGCGGGCGGGGGGATGTTTGCGGATCTCTTCTGCGGTGATGGTCGACACGCCCGGCGCCTGCAGGTTCTGCCTGGCGGCGGTTATGACCATCGTCTCCTCGTGATTTTCGGCAGTGGCGGCGCTCTCGTCAGGCGTCGATTGTTCGGTCATGTTCTCTGCCGCCTGCAGCGGCACGCTACAGGCGAGCAGAGGAATGACGATCCCCAGCGGGAAGTGAGACGTGTATTTCATAGAATATGCCCTGTTTTCTGTTGCTGTCGGGCATAACGCCTTCCCCAATTGAAAAAACAATGGGATAAAATACTTGCCTCAGCGCGTCGCCAGATTTTGGCGCAGGTCAGCGCCTTCCCGGCATTAATGGGAATAAAAAAAGCGTGAGGCATAATAAAATTAAGTGCCCTGTTTCATCATTAGAGAAAAAGCGCTGCGCGCTATTCTTTGATAGCGTAATCCAGACAGCGTGTCATTAGAGTAATGTGCCGTGTTACGGTAATAAAAATGAGATTCATTATCAAGATGATAATAATCAATATCGGAGAAAAATAAAATAAACACTAACAATCAAAATGTTACAACAAAACAGATGGGGAGAAATAAAATAAAAACATCATCATTATTTTCTATTTATCATTAAAAACACACATTTTCGCCATATTATCTCCATAGTTAAATTAAAGATAAAAACACATTAATAGTAAGCGATAAAATGGGAGAAAACTATTTGTCGGCATTGTTATGTTTTTTACGCCCTTGTCGTTCCCAGCTAACGGCGGCCGTTCTGCTAAAATAATCACATCCCCTGCGGAGTATTCCTCCATGAACGCCTACTCGCTATCACGTCTGTTTATCGCCTGGCTCACCTGCCTCGCGACACTGTTATTCGCTCCTCTGCTGCCGGCAGTAGAGGCGGAAAAAGCGCCGCCGGCAGCAGCCGAAGACAACACACTGTCGATTCATATTGACGATATGCTACGGCCATGGAGAGGCGATTTGCCTGGCATGATCGACCGTCGTACCATTCGGGTATTAACCACCTACAGCAAGACCTTCTTTTTTATTGATAAAGGCACCCAGCGCGGGGCGACGCACGACATTTTTATCGCGCTGGAAAACGATCTGAATAAACAGCTAGCGAAGGATAAAAAGCTCAAACAGCGCCACCTGAAGCTGCATATCGTTTTTGTGCCGGTCAGTCGGGATAATCTCTTTATCGCGCTTAATGAAGGTAAAGGCGATATTGCGGCTGCCAATCTGACTATCACGCCCTCGCGGGAAGCCCAGGTCGATTTCGCCCAGCCGCTCTACAGCAACGTGAAAGAATTACTGATCTCCGGCCCGGCTTCACCGAAGGTCGACAGCCTGGAGCAACTCTCTGGTCAAACCGTCTTTGTTCGCCGCTCCTCCAGCTATTACGACAGCCTGCAAGCGCTGAACGCCCGATTTGCCGGTGAGTCGCGCCCACCGGTGATACTGGAGGCGGCGCCGGAAGCGCTGGAGGATGAAGATCTGCTGGAAATGCTCAACGCCGGGCTGATTCCGCTGATCGTCGTCGATCAGCATAAGGCGTTGTTCTGGAAACAGGTGTTTCCAAAAATTCAAGTCCATGACAACGTGGTGCTGCGCGACGGCGGCGACATTGCCTGGGCGGTACGCAAAGACAGCCCGCAGCTGCTGACGGTACTGAACAACTTCGTCAAAAAGAATCGTCAGGGCACCACGCTGGGCAATACTCTCCTGCTGCGTTACCTGAAAAATGCTAAATATGTCAAAAATGCCGCAGCGAATAAGGAACGACGCAAATTCCTCGCGATGGTAGATGTCTTCCGCAAGTACGGCGATCGTTATGACGTCGACTGGCTGCTGATGGCGGCCCAGGGATACCAGGAGTCGCGGCTGAATCAGTCGGTACGGAGCCACGTCGGCGCCATCGGCGTTATGCAGGTGATGCCCAGCACTGGAAAAGAGCTGAAGGTGGGTGATATTAAACAGCTGGATCCCAATATCCATGCCGGCGTGAAATACATGCGCTGGATGATGGATCGGTACTATGCCGATGAGCCCATGACCCGGCTCGATAAAGCGCTGTTTACCTTTGCCTCCTATAACGCGGGTCCGGCGCGTATCGCCCGCCTGCGCACCATGACTAAACAGCGAGGATTTGACCCGAACGTCTGGTTCGGTAACGTCGAAAATATGGCGGCAGAAAAAATTGGCGCCGAGACGGTAACCTACGTCAGCAATATCTATAAGTATTACATCGCCTATCGGCTGATCGTCGATGACATGGCCCGCAAACAGAAAGCGACGGCCGTACCGCGGCAGGAGCCGGTGGCGCAGCCAGTCAAACCGCAGCCCAGCGTGGCGACAGCCGCCACCGCTCAGGTGCCCGTCATCTGAATCGCCCGTCACCGCGGGTCAAATCTCATCCTGAAATGACGGAGCAGGAATAATAAAGTAAAAGCCCCGGCGAAACCGGGGCTTTCTGTTTTCGACTACGCAGACAGTGCGCCTAAGGCAAGCCTTAGAACGGGATGTCGTCGTCGAAGTCCATCGGCGGTTCGTTGGAAGGCGCTGCCGGGGCCTGCTGCTGCGGACGGGACTGCGCGCCGCCGCTGAACTGGTTGCCGCCCTGCGGCTGCTGCGGCTGACCCCAACCGCCCTGCTGCTGGCCGCCGCCTGCCGGTGCGCCGCCGCCCTGACGGCCGCCCAGCATCTGCATGGTGCCGCCCACGTTCACCACCACTTCGGTGGTGTATTTGTCCTGACCGGATTGATCGGTCCACTTGCGGGTACGCAGCTGGCCTTCAATGTACACCTGTGAGCCTTTACGCAGATACTCACCAGCGACTTCCGCCAGTTTGCCGAACAGCACAACGCGGTGCCACTCGGTCTGCTCTTTCATTTCGCCGGTCTGCTTGTCACGCCAGGATTCGGAAGTTGCCAGCGTGAAGTTGGCGACAGCGCCGCCACTTGGCATGTAGCGTACTTCCGGGTCCTGCCCCAGATTACCGACGAGAATCACCTTGTTTACGCCTCTGCTGGCCATGTTCGTGTCTCCTGAATACGTTTCTTAATAGTGTAAACGCGCGAGTGTACCATTTCCACGTAGCATTTTAATAGCTGCGAGGCTGATTCCAGAGATAGTACCCGGCTACGACATTGTTGCACACTCGACCCGAATTTGCATTCCGATACTGTATATTCATTCAGGTTAAATTGTGTCATAATTAGCCGTTTCTGCCGTTTGTCCTTCAAGCAAACCAGGCAATCCGTGTATCTACCTACCGGGAAAGGTGAATGGATAAGATCGAAGTTCGGGGCGCCCGCACCCATAATCTCAAAAACATCAACCTCGTTATCCCGCGCGACAAACTCATTGTCGTCACCGGGCTTTCCGGGTCTGGCAAATCTTCACTCGCTTTCGACACCCTGTATGCCGAAGGCCAGCGTCGCTACGTCGAATCGCTCTCCGCCTATGCGCGACAGTTCTTGTCGCTGATGGAGAAGCCGGACGTCGACCATATCGAAGGGCTGTCGCCGGCGATTTCCATCGAACAGAAATCAACCTCTCACAACCCCCGCTCGACGGTGGGTACTATTACCGAAATTCACGACTATCTGCGTCTGCTGTACGCCCGCGTCGGCGAACCACGCTGTCCGGATCACGATGTGCCGCTGGCGGCGCAAACCGTCAGTCAGATGGTCGATAATGTCCTCGCCCAGCCGGAAGGCCTGCGCCTGATGCTGCTGGCGCCCATTATTAAAGAGCGCAAAGGCGAGCACACTAAAACCCTGGAAAACCTCGCCAGTCAGGGCTACATCCGCGCGCGGATCGACGGCGAGGTCTGCGATCTGTCGGATCCGCCGAAGCTGGAGCTGCAGAAGAAGCACACCATTGAGGTAGTCATCGACCGCTTCAAGGTGCGCGACGATCTGGCGCAGCGCCTGGCCGAGTCGTTCGAAACCGCGCTGGAGCTCTCCGGCGGGACCGCCATTGTGGCTAATATGGATGATGAGAAAGCGGAAGAACTGCTGTTTTCCGCCAACTTCGCCTGCCCGATCTGCGGCTACAGCATGCGCGAGCTGGAGCCGCGTCTGTTCTCCTTTAACAACCCGGCGGGCGCCTGCCCGACCTGCGACGGCCTCGGCGTGCAGCAATATTTCGATCCCGATCGCGTGGTGCAAAATCCCGAGCTGTCGCTGGCGGGCGGCGCCATCCGCGGCTGGGATCGGCGTAACTTCTACTACTTCCAGATGCTGAAGTCGCTGGCGGAGCACTATAAATTCGACGTCGAAGCGCCATGGGGCACCCTCAGCGCCAACGTGCAGAAAGTGGTGCTGTACGGTTCAGGTAAAGAAAGTATTGAATTCAAATACATGAACGACCGCGGCGATACCTCGGTGCGCCGCCATCCGTTCGAAGGCGTGCTGCATAACATGGAGCGCCGTTACAAAGAGACGGAATCCAGCGCGGTGCGCGAAGAGCTGGCGAAGTTCATCAGCAACCGTCCGTGCGCCAGCTGCGACGGCACGCGTCTGCGTCGCGAGGCGCGCCACGTGTTTGTGGAAAACACCCCGCTGCCGACCATTTCCGATATGAGCATCGGCCATGCGATGGATTTCTTCAACAATCTGAAGCTCTCCGGCCAGCGGGCGAAAATCGCCGAAAAAGTGCTGAAAGAGATTGGCGATCGTCTGAAATTCCTCGTCAACGTCGGCCTCAACTACCTGACGCTCTCCCGCTCGGCGGAAACGCTCTCCGGCGGCGAAGCCCAGCGTATCCGTCTGGCAAGCCAGATTGGCGCCGGGCTGGTTGGCGTGATGTACGTGCTGGATGAACCCTCTATCGGCCTGCACCAGCGTGATAACGAACGCCTGCTCGGCACCCTGATCCACCTGCGTAATTTAGGCAACACGGTGATCGTCGTTGAGCACGACGAAGACGCCATTCGCGCCGCCGACCATGTGATCGATATCGGTCCCGGCGCTGGCGTTCACGGCGGCCAGGTAGTAGCGGAAGGGCCGCTGGAGGCCATTATGGCGGTCCCGGAATCCCTGACCGGCCAGTTCATGAGCGGTAAACGCAAAATTGAAGTGCCGAAACAGCGCGTGCCCGCCAACCCGGAGAAAGTCCTCAAACTGACCGGCGCGCGCGGCAACAACCTGAAGGATGTAACGCTCACCCTGCCAGTGGGCCTGTTTACCTGCATCACCGGCGTCTCCGGCTCGGGTAAATCCACGCTGATCAACGATACCCTGTTCCCGATTGCCCAGCGCCAGCTCAACGGCGCGACCATCGCCGAACCAGCGCCGTATCGCGATATCCAGGGGCTGGAACATTTCGATAAAGTGATCGATATCGACCAGAGCCCGATCGGCCGGACGCCGCGCTCCAACCCGGCAACCTATACCGGGGTGTTTACCCCGGTGCGCGAGCTGTTCGCCGGCGTACCGGAGTCTCGCTCACGCGGCTATACGCCGGGGCGCTTTAGCTTTAACGTTCGCGGTGGGCGCTGCGAAGCCTGCCAGGGTGACGGCGTCATTAAGGTTGAGATGCACTTCCTGCCGGATATCTACGTGCCGTGCGACCAGTGCAAAGGCAAACGCTATAACCGCGAAACGCTGGAGATTAAGTACAAGGGTAAGACCATCCACGAAGTGCTGGATATGACCATTGAAGAGGCGCGTGAATTCTTTGATGCCGTACCGGCGCTGGCGCGTAAGCTGCAAACCCTGATGGACGTCGGCCTGACCTATATCCGCCTTGGCCAGTCGGCGACGACCCTGTCCGGCGGCGAGGCGCAGCGCGTGAAGCTGGCGCGCGAGTTGTCCAAGCGCGGTACCGGCCAGACGCTGTATATCCTCGATGAGCCGACCACCGGTCTGCACTTCGCCGATATCCAGCAGTTGCTGGAAGTGCTGCACCAGCTGCGCGATCAGGGCAATACCATCGTGGTGATTGAGCACAACCTCGATGTGATTAAAACTGCCGACTGGATTGTCGATCTCGGCCCGGAAGGCGGCAGCGGCGGCGGCGAAATCCTGGTCTCCGGTACGCCGGAAACCGTCGCCGAGTGCGAAGCCTCGCACACCGCGCGCTTCCTCAAGCCCATGCTGAAATAATTAGCGGGTAAGCTGCTGCCGGACCGGCTCCGGCAGCATTTTCACCGCCTGCTGATAAGACGCATCGACCAGATAGTAGATTTGCGAATCCGGCAGCGAGCCATCCAGATAGACGGTGCTCCAGTGCGCTTTATTGAGATGCTGGCTGGGCCGGACATCGCGATGCTGCTGACGCAGCAGCTCAGCCAGCTCCGGACTCGCCTTCAGCGCGACCGCCGGCCGCTGGTCCTCAACCTCCTTCACCATGGCAAACAGCACGTCTGAGACCTTAATCTGCGTGGCTTTCCAGTCGCTGTGGACGCTCTGCTCTGCTCCCGGTTTCGCCATGCAGTACTGTAATAACTCCGAAATTGTCATCTTTTATTCCCCCATGAGCGTCGCAACGATGCGCCGCGAACCGCCGTGTATCCGATGCTCCCCCAGCCAGATGCCCTGCCAGGTTCCCAGCCTGACGCGTCCGTCCTCGACCGGCAGCATTAGCGACACGCCAAGCATCGATGATTTGATGTGCGACGGCATATCGTCAGGGCCTTCATAGTCATGTTCATACGGCGCATTGTCCGGTACGGCGTTGAGAAAATACTGCTCCATGTCATAGCGGACGGTGGGATCGCAGTTTTCGTTGAGCGTCAGGGAAGCGGAAGTATGCTGGAGCAGGAGGTGCAGCAGGCCAACCTTCACCCCGGACAGCCCGCGGATCTGGCCAAGGATTTCGTCGGTGACCAGATGAAAACCGCGGGATTTTGGCCCAAGCGTCAGGGTTTGCTGATACCACATCATTGACTCCTTTTGCGAATGAATCCTTCTAAGTGTGCAGCAATACGTGAAAAGGTAAAACCTTCCACCCCTGATTTTGCATAAAAAAACGGCAGCGCCGTCGCTGCCGTTTATCGCGTTCAGGCGGTCATCAGTATTCGGAATTGACGATTACTTCCTCGCCCAGCGCGCCAGCCATCGGCAACGGCTTATAGGAGGAGTTGGCGGCCCGCAGCACGCGGATGCCACGGGCGCCCGCTTCGCGGGCGGCGGTGATATCGTTATCCGAATCGCCGTAGAAAACCTTTATCTGCTTCGCCTGCAGCCACTGGGTCTTGGTGTTTTGGCCAGGCTTATCGCCAGCGAAAATCACCGGATTCATATTGGCGGCCGGGATGAGAAAATCATCCTGCAGGGTTTTAGAAACGGTTTCGGTTTTGGTCTGGCTGCGGCCGGTGACGAACCAGATGCTGTCCCCGCGCTTCACATGCATCGCAATCAGCTGGCGCGCCACCTCTTTCGGCATGCTGAATTCATCCCAGCCATTGTTCATTTTTTCCCAGAACTGCGGGTTTTTCAGGTAATCCTCGCTGCCGGGAGAGAAGGTTTTTTGCCCGCGCCAGAAACCCGGACTGGAGAAGAGGACGGTGTCATCGATATCAAAGCCGACGGCCATCGGCGGCCGCCCCAGCAGGCTGTTCTCAATTTGCGCCACCGAAACCCAGTGGATCGGCGCCTGCTCGGCCAGCTGGGCCACGTTGGTGCCGACCCACAGCGGCTGCGGCGTGGAGGCGCGCGCCACAACGGCGCTGTTCAGCGTGAACAGGAGAGAAGCCGCCGCAAGGGCGAGAGTAAGTTTGCGCATATTTATCCCTAAATCTATCAATCATTATTGTTTTCAATAATGTGCATGCTTATCAACGTCCCGACCTTACCCGCCGGCGGCATGGATGAAAAGCCTTTTTCGCGCAGATGTCATAGAAAAAGAGGATGATCACATCCGAGGGGGTTGCCCCTGCCCGTTGACCGGCAGAGACAACCTGCTGGAGAGCGGCTTACATTACCGCGGCAAAAGCTTTCGCTACCTGCTGAACATTACGTGAGTTTAACCCCGCCACGCACATGCGTCCGCTGGCAATCAGGTAGACGCCAAACTCATCGCGCAGACGATCCACCTGCGCCGCGCTAAATCCGCTATAGCTGAACATCCCGCGCTGCTTGAGCAGGTAATCCACTTTGCTGCCCGGGGCAACCTGCTGCAGCGCGTCGACCAGCGCCTGGCGCATGGTCAGGATGTGCGCGCGCATGGCGTCCACTTCCGCCTGCCACGTGGCTTTCAGCCCGGCATCGTTCAGCACCGTCGCCACCACCTGCGCGCCAAAGCTCGGCGGGCTGGAGTAGTTGCGGCGCACGGTGGCCTTCAGCTGCCCCAGCACGCGGCCCGCGGTTTCGCTGTCTTCACAGACCACGGACAGACCGCCGACGCGCTCCCCGTACAGCGAGAAAATTTTGGAGAACGAGTTGCTGACCAGCATCGGCATCCCGGCGCTGGCGATGGCGCGAATAGCGTAGGCATCCTCTTCCAGCCCCCCGCCAAAGCCCTGGTAGGCGATGTCGAGGAAGGGGATCAGCTGACGCGCTTTCAATACCTCAACCACGCGGTCCCACTGGGCTGGCGTCAGGTCGGCGCCGGTCGGGTTGTGGCAGCAAGGGTGCAGCAGCACAATATCGCGGGCCGGCAGCGTTTGCAGCGTCGCCAGCAGGTCCTCAAAGCGCACGCCGTTGGTGGCTTTATCAAACCAGGGGTAAGTACTTACTTCGAAGCCAGCCCCTTCAAAAATGGCGATGTGGTTTTCCCAGGTCGGATCGCTGACCCAGACATGAGACTCAGGAAAGTAACGTTTGAGGAAGTCGGCCCCGACCTTCAGCGCGCCCGAACCGCCGACCGTCTGAATAGAGGCAATGCGATTTTGCTTAAGCGCGGTATGCTCTGCGCCAAACAGCAGCGGCGCAATCGCCTGACGGTAGCCGCTCAACCCTTCCATTGGCAGATACAGCGAGGCGCCATGCGGCTCGGCGTTCAGGCGTGCTTCCGCTTCCGCCACCGCCTGCAGCTGCGGGATAATGCCGTCATCGTTGTAGTACAGCCCGATACTCAGGTTGACTTTGTCGCTTCGCGGGTCTTCTTTGAAGCGTTCCATCAGAGAAAGAATAGGGTCGCCGGCGTAGGCGTCAACTTTTTGAAACACGCGATGTATCTCCAGGTTTACATGGGGCAGGTTCTTACACAATAAACCGGATATGACGGCAGGTCGAGAGGATGTTGAGGGGAAAGTGACCCCGCAGCGGTATAAACCGCTTTTTTGAGCGCCGCAGGCCTGGTGCGTACCGGATCAGCCTCTGTGCTATCCGGTACGCCAGAGGCTTAGTCGAAGTATTTCATGGCGACGCGGGAGGTCAGTCGCGTAATAAGTTCGTAAGCACTTACTTTCGTTATCTCGGCGATGCGCTCTACCGGGAGCCCCTCTCCCCACAGCACTACCGCGTCGCCGGCTTTATCCTGGGCCTGCGGTCCGAGGTCAACGCAGATCATATCCATCGCCACCCGGCCGACAATCGGCACTTCCCGGCCATTGACCAGCACCGGCGTGCCCGACGGTGCCGCGCGCGGATAACCGTCGCCATAGCCCATCGCCACCACGCCGAGACGGGTATCGCGTTCGCTGATCCAGGTGCCGCCGTAGCCGACGGGCTCCCCTGCTTTATGCTCGCGCACCGCAATCAGGCTGGACGTTAGAGTCATCACCGGCTGGCAGCCGAAATCTCTGCCGGTGGAGCGATCGTCCAGCGGCGACACGCCATACAGGATAATTCCGGGGCGCACCCAGTCGTAATGCGATTGCGGCCACAGCAGAATGCCGCCCGAGGCGGCGATAGAGCGCAGCCCCGGTTTGCCTTCGGTAAAGGTGGTGAAGATATCCAGCTGGCGTTCGGTGGCGCCGCAGGTCGGCTCATCGGCGCGCGCGAAGTGGCTCACCACGTTCACCGGCTGGCGGACGTTTTTACACTGGCTCAGACGCTGATAAAACGCCTCGGCTTCCTCCGGGCGCACCCCTAAGCGATGCATGCCGGTATCCAGCTTCATCCACACGGTCACCGGCTCGGGGAGATCGGCTTGCTCCAGCGCCGCCAGCTGTTCGGGCTATGCACCGCCGTATGCAGGCGCTGGGCGGCGATCACCGCCAGGTCTTCCGCAGCAAAAAAGCCTTCCAGCAGGAGGATCGGCTGGGCGATGCCCCCGCTCGCAGGCGCAGCGCCTCTTCCAGGCGGGCGACGCCAAAGGCGTCGGCGTCGGTCAGCGTTCGCGCGGTCTCGAGAAGACCGTGTCCGTAGGCGTTCGCTTTCACTACCGCAACCAGTTTGCTGGCGGGCGCCAGTTCACGCAGACGTTGCAGGTTGTGTCGCAGAGCGCGGCGGTTGATAACTACAGTTGCCGCTTGCATTTGAATTCCTTAATAAAAGAAGGCGGAAGGATTACTCATCATCATACTGAGGACCGGCATAATTATCGAAACGCGACCACTGGCCGTTAAAGGTCAGTCGCACGGTGCCGATCGGGCCGTTACGTTGTTTACCAATGATAATTTCCGCGATGCCTTTAAGATCGCTGTTCTCGTGATAGACCTCATCACGGTAAATGAACATGATTAAGTCGGCATCCTGTTCGATAGAGCCGGACTCACGCAGGTCGGAGTTGACCGGGCGCTTATCGGCGCGCTGCTCCAGCGAGCGGTTAAGCTGCGACAGCGCCACCACCGGCACCTGCAGCTCTTTCGCCAGCGCCTTCAGCGAGCGGGAGATTTCGGCAATCTCAAGGGTACGGTTGTCGGAGAGCGACGGCACGCGCATCAGCTGCAGGTAGTCGATCATAATCAGTCCGATGCCGCCGTGCTCGCGGGCGATACGCCGCGCGCGGGAGCGCACCTCCGTCGGCGTCAGGCCGGAGGAGTCATCGATATAGATATTGCGCTTTTCCAGCAGGATGCCCATGGTGCCGGAGATCCGCGCCCAGTCTTCGTCGTCCAGTTGACCGGTACGAATGCGGGTCTGATCGACGCGCGACAGCGAGGCCAGAGAACGCATCATGATCTGTTCCGAGGGCATCTCGAGACTGAAGATTAATACCGGTTTGTCCTGCAGCATCGCCGCGTTTTCCACGAGGTTCATCGCGAAGGTCGTTTTACCCATCGATGGACGGGCGGCGACGATAATCAGATCCGACGGCTGCAGGCCGGCGGTCTTTTTGTTGAGGTCGTCGTAGCCGGTATTGACCCCGGTGACGCCGTCATGGGGCTGCTGGAACAGCTGTTCGATACGGGCGACGGTGGCATCGAGGACATCGGCGATGTTCTTCGGCCCTTCGTCTTTGTTGGCCCGGCTTTCGGCGATTTTGAAAACCCGGGATTCGGCGAGGTCGAGCAGATCTTCGCTGGTTCGCCCCTGTGGGTCGAAGCCGGCTTCGGCGATCTCGTTGGCCACCGAAATCATTTCGCGCACCACCGCGCGTTCGCGCACGATGTCGGCATAGGCGCTGATGTTAGCCGCGCTGGGCGTGTTTTTGGACAGTTCGGCCAGATAGGCGAAGCCGCCCACGCTGTCCAGCTGCCCCTGACGCTCCAGCGACTCGGCGAGCGTAATCAGGTCAATCGGGCTGCCGGACTCCTGCAGGCGCGCCATCTCGGTAAAAATATGACGGTGCGGACGGGTATAAAAGTCGTCGGCAACGACGCGTTCGGCGACGTCGTCCCAGCGCTCGTTATCCAGCATTAAACCGCCCAACACCGACTGCTCCGCTTCAATCGAGTGCGGCGGGACTTTCAGCCCGGCGAGCTGCGGATCGCGTTCGCGGGTTTCTGTCTGTGGTTTGTTGAAGGGTTTATTTCCTGCCATAGCCTAACATTTCACCGATCCGGAAAAGAGCGTGACAGTATAGCGAGAAAGCCATTGCCGCTAAAGAACCCATTAAGCGTGGCAGGCCTGAGGCGGGTAAGAAAATCCGTCGCCGCCGGCGCAGGCTGTTAAGCTTACTGAATAATCTCGGAACAACACAGGAGCGAACATGGCAACACGCATCGAATTTTCGAAACACGGGGGACCGGAGGTGCTTCAGGCGGTTGAGTTCACGCCACGCGATCCCGCAGAACATGAGATTCAGGTCGAAAACAAAGCCATCGGCATCAACTATATCGACACCTATGTTCGCAGCGGCCTTTATCCGCCGCCGTCGCTGCCGAGCGGCCTGGGCACCGAGGCGGCCGGCATCGTCAGTAAAGTTGGCCATGGGGTCACGCATATTAAGGTAGGCGATCGGGTGGTGTACGCCCAGTCGGCGCTCGGCGCCTACAGCACGGTACACAATGTGCTGGCCGACAAAGCGGCGGTCCTGCCGGACGCTATCTCTTTCGAACAGGCCGCCGCGTCGTTCCTCAAAGGATTAACGGTCTGGTATCTGCTGCGCAAAACCTATGAAATTAAGCCTGATGAGATGTTCCTGTTTCACGCGGCCGCTGGCGGCGTGGGGCTGATAGCCTGTCAGTGGGCGAAAGCGCTGGGGGCGAAACTTATCGGTACCGTCGGCAGCGCGCAGAAAGCGCAGCGCGCCAAAGAGGCGGGCGCCTGGCAGGTGATTAACTATCGCGAGGAGTCTATCGTGGAGCGGCTCAAGGCGCTCACCGACGGTAAGAAAGTGGCCGTCGTCTACGACTCGGTGGGGAAAGATACCTGGGAGGCCTCTCTGGACTGCCTGCAGCGCCGCGGCCTGATGGTCAGCTTTGGTAACTCCTCCGGTCCGGTGACCGGCGTTAATCTGGGGATCCTGAATCAAAAAGGCTCCCTGTACGTCACTCGCCCATCGCTGCAGGGCTATATCACCAACCGGGAAGAACTGGAGGAAGCCTGCAGTGAACTGTTTTCGCTGATCGCCAGCGGGGTGATTAAAGTGGACGTGGCTGAAAGTCAGATCTATCCGCTGAGCGAAGCGCGGCGGGCGCATGAAGTTCTGGAGAGCCGGGTGACGCAGGGTTCGAGTTTGCTGCTGCCATAAGTTGGCAGAAGGGGCAAAAGTTTAGGGCTTCCACCTGGGAAGCCCTTACTTTTTTTTAGTTCGGCTGTATGTAGGGTACAGCGCGATGAATTCGTTAACGCGCTAATAGTGACAGATTTGCGCAGCAATGCCTACGCGGTTGTCTGCAAAATTGTTCAGGTTGTGACGCACCCCTCAATACCTTAGTAACGCCAACGGTTATTGTCGCGAAAAGCGTTTCCGTTCGGGGATTTCAGCGCCCGAATAATCCACACCACCGCCACCGCCAGCAGCAGCCACGGCAGTAATTTGATCATCAAGGCGAACAACCCGCCGACGAACATCAGCGCCGTCGCCACCACGATTGCCGCGATAATCCCCAGCAGCGATACGCCGGTAACCAGCAGCATGACAAAAAATCCAATGACAAATAGCAGTTCCAGCATGGTTCTCTCCCCAAAGAATGAATACTTCACTCTGCAGGTATTACAAAAAGCATGCCAACCATAAGCTTTTGACTTTAAAACAAAACGCCCCGCGACGGTGCGCGAGGCGTGGTCAATTTCACCAGGTTTTGGTCAGAAATTAACGTTTATCTGCCACCAGCTTCAGGGCATGCTCCAGCACCGCAA
Source organism: Klebsiella sp. KPN54798 (assembly GCF_021184225.1). NCBI lineage: Bacteria > Pseudomonadati > Pseudomonadota > Gammaproteobacteria > Enterobacterales > Enterobacteriaceae > Klebsiella > Klebsiella sp. KPN54798. The sequence continues at coordinate 5,081,226 of NZ_CP089234.1, forward strand.
TATCGGCGCCGGCTTTATGCGCATTTTCGCTCAGGTAGCGACGCCACTGGCGAGCGCCGGGGATCCCCTGAAACAGCCCCAGCATATGGCGGGTAATATGGCCCAGATAGGTGCCCTTGCTGAGCTCGCGCTCAATATAGGGGTACATGGCTCGCACCACCGCTACCGGATCGGCATCCGCGCCGGCGACGCCGAAAATTTCACGGTCGACCGAGGCCAGAATGCCCGGGTTCTGATAGGCCTCACGCCCGACCATCACCCCATCCATATGCTCAAGCTGTGCTCTGGCTTCGTCCAGCGATTTGATGCCGCCGTTGATCGCCATCGTAAGGTGGGGGAAATCGCGCTTCAGCTGCCAGACGCGGGGGTAATCCAGCGGCGGGATCTCGCGGTTCTCTTTTGGACTCAGGCCGGAGAGCCAGGCTTTGCGGGCGTGAATAATAAACATCTCACACTCGCCCTTGCCGGAGACCGTCTCAATGAAATCGCACAGAAACTCATAGCTATCCTGGTCGTCAATGCCGATACGGGTTTTCACCGTGACCGGAATCGACACCACATCGCGCATCGCCTTGATGCAGTCGGCCACCAGTGGCGCATTGCCCATCAGGCAAGCGCCAAACATCCCGTTCTGCACGCGGTCGGAGGGGCAGCCGACGTTGAGGTTGATCTCATCATAGCCGCGCGCCTCGGCCAGCTTCGCGCACTGCGCCAGGGCCTGGGGATCGCTGCCGCCGAGCTGCAGAGCAACCGGGTGCTCTTCTTCGCTATAGGCCAGATAGTCCCCTTTGCCGTGAATAATCGCCCCGGTGGTCACCATTTCGGTATACAGCAGCGTATGCCGCGACAGCAGCCGCAGGAAGTAGCGGCAGTGTCGGTCGGTCCAGTCGAGCATCGGCGCGATGGAGAAGCGGTGAGCAGGGAAAACAGGTGACGTTGATTCAGGCATCATGGCGAATAAATAAGCATCCGGGTAAAAAGGGGCGCTACTATAGCATAAAGATACACCACAGGCGCATAGTGCGCCGCGCTTCGCCCCTCACCTGAAATGATTACTTTTTCCGCGGCTTACCGTCGTGTGGACCGAAGAACTGCGGCGGATGGTCAACCCAACGATCCTGGCGCGTCGCGGCATAGCCGGGATTGAGCGGGTAATAAATGCGGTTGTACTTCTTATTGGCCTCGCCCACCACCAGCAGACGAACTTCCTGCTCGGTGTTATTGAGAAAGGTGTGGCAGATGCCGGTACCAGCGGGAAAACCCACGCTGTCGCCGGGCTCCAGCTTCCAGAGATAGCCGTTTATCCACACTTCTGGATAGCCCTCCAGCACGTAGATGAACTCTTCCTCATCGCTCTCCGCGTGTGGATAAGAGGTGCGCCGCCCGGGCGGCAGCCGCTCGTGGTGGATCCCCAGCCGGTTGAGACGTAAACCTCGCCCCAGCGGCGCGCCGATTGAAAAACGCTCCGGGCTGTCGGGATAAGTAGCATCGTCGGGCCCTTCCAGTTCGCGCCAGTGGCGAATGCAATCAGGTCGTTTCATCGTTTTCTCCCGAAAATGAGACACTTCAGATATAGCATACCCAGGGTCGGGCGTGTTGTGATTAAATCGGACATGGCGGTTTTAGCGAGCGGCTAAGGCGTAGTCTGCTCGAGAATAAGCGGCCAGCGCCCGGGACGGGCGCCGGTGCCGACAACCTGAAGTATGACCCGTATCACCTGCCGGCTCTCGGTGTTTTCTGAGGAACGTGATAAAGTAACAGATTCAAATTCACGCAATCCGAGGATGCTCATGGATAAGACCCCTTCGCAAGAGATGTTAGCGCATGCTGAAAAGCTTTGCGCACAGCGCGGCGTACGCCTGACTCCACAGCGTCTGGAAGTGTTGCGCCTGATGAGCCTGCAGCAAGGGGCAATCAGCGCCTACGATCTGCTGGACTTGCTACGTGAAAAAGAGCCGCAGGCGAAGCCGCCGACGGTTTACCGTGCGCTGGAGTTTTTACTCGAGCAGGGTTTTGTCCATAAGGTAGAGTCAACCAATAGCTATGTGCTGTGCCATCTGTTCGACCAGCCGACCCATAGCTCGGCCATGTTTATCTGCGACCGCTGCGGCGTGGTAAAAGAAGAAGCGGCGGAAGGGGTGGAAGATATCATGCATACGCTGGCGGCCCGCATGGGGTTTGCCCTGCGCCACAATGTGATAGAAGCTCACGGGCTTTGCGCGGGCTGCGTGGAAGTCGAAGCCTGCAGCACCCCGGGACACTGCCAGCACGATCATACTATTCAGCTCAAAAAGAAAGCCCGCTGAGCGGCTGCCGCAGCGGGAAAAGGGTTAACGGCGCGTCCCTGCGCCATTCAGACAGGCACTAACACAAATGCTTCATTCTTCGGATCAAGGAACGCTACCAGCGATAGTCGTTCTTATGCTCCCAGTCTGAGACTTCTTTCTCAGCCTGATCTTTCTCATAGCCGTAACGCTCCTGAATTTTGCCGACCAGCTGGTCGCGCTTCCCTTCGATTACGGTCATATCATCATCGGTAAGTTTGCCCCACTGTTCCTTGGCTTTACCTTTAAACTGTTTCCAGTTACCGCCGATTTCGTCTTTATTCATAATAACGTCCTCATCATTCGGTGGGTTTACAGCCCGTTTTGTGCCGGACATGGTATTAACTATAGATGAGAATGCTGGCGTCGATTCGTTATTCGGAATTTTTAAACATCGCACCGCGGGATAACGCGAAGAGGATGTTCCCGGCTTGCGCCACGCTGAGCCGGGCTATTGAATCGCCCTGTAAGCGTAGCGCGACCGGGGAAGGTCACGGCTAGCGGCAATGACGGGAGATGACTAACTAAACCATGTGCCGCGTCGCCAGTGACGACGCCAGATCAGCGCCAGCGACAGGCCGCGCAGGGCGAGGAACACCGCCAGCGCCAGCCACAGACCATGGTTGCCAAGCACCGGTAGCGTAAGCAGCGTCACGGCAAACCCCGCCGCGGCGACCGCCATACTGTTCCTCATCTCAGCGCCGCGCGTCGCGCCGATAAACATGCCATCCAGCAGATAACACCAGACGCCGACCACCGGCAGGATCGTCTGCCAGATCAGATAGCGATCGGCCAGTTGCTGCAGGGAAGGCAGTGAGGTTAACAACGCGATAATGTACTGCCCCGCCAGGCTGTAAATCAGGGCAAACGCCAGCGCCACCATGCCGGACTGCCGGCAGGCCGCCCGCCACACCTCCAGCAACTGGCTACCGTCGCGCGCGCCGTAAGCCTGGCCGGAGTGAGCCTCCACGGCATAGGCAAAGCCATCCAGCGCGTAGGCGGTAAAGGTCAGCATAGTCATCAGTACGGCGTTAACCGCCACGATGTCGCTGCCCAGACGGGCGCCGAATACGGTCAGCGCGCCAAAGCACAGCTGCAGCAGCAGCGAGCGCAGCATGATGTCCCGATTCAACGCCAATAAACGGCGCAGATCCCCGCGCCAGGCGTTTTTCAGCATCGCCAGCGACACGCCGCGCAGCGTCAGCACCCGCTTCGCCATCAGCAGGCCAATAATGAGGGTGGCGTACTCCGCGGTGACCGTGGCCAGCGCCGCACCCTGGACGTTCATCCGCAGGCCCATCACCAGCCACAGATCGAGCACAATATTCAACAGATTACCCACCACCAGCAGAATAACCGGCGCCCGGGCGTACTGGACGCCCAGCAGCCAGCCGAGCAGCACCAGGTTGGCCAGCGAGGCGGGGGCGCTGAGCCAGCGAATTTCGAGAAACCGTCTCGCCTGCTCAAGCACCGCCTCGCTGCCGCCGACAATATGCAGAGCGAGGTCAATTAGCGGCAGGCGAAGCAGGATAATCAGCACCCCGGCGCCCAGCGCCAGGGCCAGCGGCTGCACCAGCGCCCGCGCCAGGCGCTGCGGATCTTTGGCGCCCCAGGCCTGAGCGGTGAGCCCGGTGGTGCTCATGCGCAGGAACAGCAGCAGCATGAAGAGGAAACTGGTGGCCGTCGCCCCGACCGCTACGCCGCCGAGGTATACCGGGCTGTCCAGGTGGCCGATCACCGCCGTATCCACCAGCCCCAGCAGCGGGACGGTGATGTTGGAGAAAATCATAGGGAGGGCAAGACGCCACAGCGCTTTATCGGCAGCGTTGAGCAGCATGTTTGAGGACCTGATTGAGGAAAAACGTCGCAGCGTCACGCAACAGATGACGCTGCGCAGAGGCAGGCGCTACAGCCATTCTCCATTACGGATCACGCCAACGGCCAGACCCTCAATGGTAAAACTCTGCTGGCGCAGATCGACGACGATCGGGGAAAACTCGCTGTTTTCCGGCAACAGTTCAACGACATTGCCCTGCTTTTTCAGACGCTTCACCGTCACTTCTTCATCGATACGCGCGACAACCACCTGGCCGTTACGCACATCCTGGGTTTTGTGGACCGCCAGCAAATCGCCATCCAGAATACCGATGTCTTTCATCGACATCCCACTGACGCGCAGCAGGAAATCGGCGTTGGGCTTAAACATCGACGGGTCGACCTGATAGTGGCCTTCAATATGCTGCTGCGCCAACAGCGGCTCACCGGCGGCGACGCGGCCAATCAGCGGCAGGCCTTGCTCTTCTTCCGTCAGCAGGCGAATACCGCGAGAAGCGCCGGAGACGATCTCGATCGCGCCTTTACGCGCCAGCGCTTTCAGGTGTTCTTCCGCCGCGTTTGGGGAACGGAACCCCAAGCGCTGAGCAATTTCCGCACGCGTCGGCGGCATGCCCGTCTGGCTGATATGATCCCTAATGAGATCAAACACCTCTTGCTGCCTGGTCGTTAACGCTTTCATTCCGCCCCCTGGGTGTATATACAGTTATGCTGTGAGTATATACAGCTAACGGTGATTTTGGAACCACATGGCACACAAAAATCGGCGGATTGTTCATATTTTGCGAGGGTTAGCGAAGAACGTTAGTGATAATGGCTCCACAGCAGCGTTCCCCAGGTGATCAGCGCGATGATAATCGCCAGCAGAACCGCCGCCGACCCCATATCTTTGGCCCGCCCTGAAAGCTCGTGAAAATCCGAGCCGATACGGTCCACAACCGCTTCAATCGCGCTGTTGAGAATTTCGACTATCATCACTAGCAGGACCGAGCCAATCAGCAATACGCGGGTGATGGCGTCGACGTCCAGCCAGCAGGCTACCGCGACGGCCACGATAGCGGCGACGCCTTCCTGACGAAACGCAGCCTCGTTGATCCACGCCGCGCGAAATCCTTTCCAGGAGTAACCTGCCGCCTTAATGATCCGGGTTAACCCGGTGGTATTATTGGCCATCACAAAACCTTTTTACGTAAATGACGTCGATGAGTGTGCGCGTTTGCCGCGTGGTAACGGAAATTTTGCCCACTTTCTGTTATTCTTGCCGCGCATTTGCATGATTAACCAGAGGCTTCACATCGTTTATGTCCGGCTGGCAACGAATTTACTATAAATTACTGAATTTACCATTACAGGTGCTGGTAAAAAGCAAGTCTATTCCGGCAGAGCCTGCCCAGGAATTAGGACTCGATACCTCGCGTCCGGTCATGTACGTCCTGCCCTATAATTCGAAGGCGGACCTGCTGACGCTGCGCGCCCAATGCCTGGCGCATGATTTACCTGACCCGCTTGAACCGCTGGAAATCGACGGCGCCCTGCTGCCGCGTTACGTATTCATCCACGGTGGGCCGCGCGTATTTACTTATTACACGCCAAAAGAAGAGTCCATCAAGCTGTTCCACGATTACCTCGATCTGCACCGCAACCATCCGGACCTCGATGTGCAAATGGTGCCGGTTTCGGTCATGTTCGGCCGTTCGCCGGGTCGCGAGAAAGGAGAAGTCAATCCGCCGCTGCGGATGCTGAACGGCATTCAGAAATTTTTCGCCGTCTCCTGGCTCGGCCGCGACAGTTTCGTGCGCTTCTCGCCGTCCGTTTCGCTGCGCCGCATGGCGGATGAGCACGGTACCGATAAGATCATCGCCCAGAAGCTGGCTCGCGTCGCTCGCATGCATTTTGCCCGCCAGCGGCTGGCCGCCGTTGGCCCGCGTCTGCCGGCCCGCCAGGATCTGTTTAATAAACTGCTGGCCTCGAAAGCGATTGCCCGCGCGGTGGAAGACGAAGCGCGCAGCAAGAAAATTTCGCACGAGAAGGCACAGCAGAACGCTATCGCGCTGATGGAAGAGATTGCGGCGAACTTCTCATACGAGATGATCCGCCTGACCGACCGCATTCTCGGCTTCACCTGGAACCGCCTGTACCAGGGCATCAACGTGCATAACGCCGAGCGCGTACGCCAGCTGGCGCACGACGGCCATGAAATTGTCTATGTCCCCTGCCACCGCAGCCACATGGACTATCTGCTGCTCTCCTACGTCCTGTACCATCAGGGGCTGGTCCCTCCGCATATCGCGGCGGGCATCAACCTCAACTTCTGGCCGGCCGGACCGATCTTCCGCCGCCTCGGCGCCTTCTTTATTCGCCGCACCTTTAAGGGCAACAAGCTCTATTCCACCGTGTTCCGCGAATACCTTGGCGAACTGTTCAGCCGCGGCTATTCCGTGGAGTATTTCGTCGAAGGCGGCCGCTCCCGTACCGGCCGTCTGCTCGATCCGAAGACCGGTACGCTGTCGATGACCATCCAGGCGATGCTGCGCGGCGGAACCCGACCGATCACCCTGGTGCCGATTTACATCGGCTATGAGCACGTGATGGAGGTAGGAACCTACGCCAAAGAGCTGCGCGGCGCCACTAAAGAGAAAGAGAGTCTGCCGCAGATGGTGCGCGGTTTAAGCAAGCTGCGCAACCTGGGCCAGGGTTACGTTAACTTCGGCGAACCGCTGCCGCTGATGACCTATCTTAACCAGCATGTGCCGGATTGGCGGGAAGCGATCGACCCGATCGAAGCGGTTCGCCCCTCCTGGCTGACGCCGACGGTGAATAGCATCGCCGCTGACCTGATGGTGCGCATCAATAACGCCGGCGCGGCCAACGCCATGAACCTGTGCTGTACGGCGCTACTGGCCTCCCGCCAGCGTTCGCTGACCCGTGAGCAGCTCACCCAGCAGTTAGAGTGCTACCTCGCGCTGCTGCGCAATGTGCCCTATTCTCCGGATGCGACCGCCCCATCCGCTTCGGCCAGCGAGCTCATCGATCATGCACTGCAGATGAACAAGTTCGAAGTGGAGAAGGACACCATTGGCGACATCATCATCCTGCCGCGCGAGCAGGCGGTGCTGATGACCTACTATCGCAACAATATCGCCCATATGCTGGTGATGCCGTCGCTGTTAGCCGCTCTGGTGACTCAGCATCGTCATCTCAGCCGCGCCGAAGTGCTGCGTCATGTGGAAACACTCTATCCGTTCCTCAAGGCCGAGCTGTTCCTGCGCTGGGAAAAAGCGGAGCTGGCCGGAGTGGTGGATGCGCTGATTGCCGAGATGCTGCGTCAGGAGCTGATCGTCGTCGATGGCGATGTCATGAGCCTCAACCCGTCGCACTCTCGCTCCCTGCAGCTGCTGGCCGCTGGCGCCCGCGAGACGCTGCAGCGCTATGCCATCACCTTCTGGCTGCTGAGCGCTAACCCGGCGATCAACCGCAGCTCGCTGGAAAAAGAGAGTCGCACCGTGGCCCAGCGTCTGTCGGTGCTACACGGCATCAATGCGCCGGAGTTCTTCGACAAAGCGGTGTTCAGCACCCTGGTGTTGACCCTGCGCGATGAAGGCTATATCAGCGACACCGGCGACGCCGAGCCGGAAGAGACCCTGAAGGTTTATCGGATGCTGGCGGACTTGATTACGTCGGATGTCCGACTGACCATTGAGAGCGTCACGCAGGACGACGCGTAACGCGGCGTTTGCTGCCCCCCGGAATGCCGGGGGGCAGCGGACAGGAGGTTACAGGTAGCTCATCGCCAGGCCGAGGAACAGCACCAGCCCGACGTAGTTATTGTTCATAAACGCTTTGAAGCAGTTATCGCGGTCGCGATTGAAGATAAGCTTCTGCTGCCAGCCAAACAGACCCGCCGCCACGAACAGCGACCAGTAATATTCCCAGCCCAGCCCATTCAGCCAACCCACCGCGCCCATCAGCGCCAGTACGGCCACCTGCAGGATACCGATAATCAGACGATCGTTTTCGCCAAACAGGATCGCCGTCGACTTGATGCCGATCTTAACGTCGTCATCGCGATCCACCATCGCATACTGGGTATCGTAGGCCACCGCCCACAGAATATTGGCGAGGAACATCAGCCAGCAGCTCAGCGGCAGCGATTCGCTGACGGCCGAGAAGGCCATCGGGATCGACCAGCCAAAGGCCGCGCCCAGCACCACCTGCGGCAGATGAGTGTAGCGCTTCATAAACGGGTAGACCCACGCCAGCGCCAGCGCCGCCACCGACAGCAGAATGGTCATGGTGTTGAGGGTGAGCACCAACAGGAAAGAGAGCAGCACCAGCACGATAAACAGCGTTCGCGCCTCTTTCTCGGTAACATCGCCGCTCGGCAGCGGACGGCGGGCGGTACGCTTTACGTGACCATCAAATTTTCGGTCGGCATAGTCATTCACCACGCAGCCGGCGGCGCGCATCAGCCAGACGCCGGCGACGAATACCGCCAGGATCCACAACGGCGGGACGCCCGGCGAGGCCACCCATAGCGCCCACAGCGTCGGCCACAGCAGCAGCAAAGCGCCGATCGGTTTGTCAGTGCGCATCAGGCGATGAAACGCCAACAGCTTATTCTGCGACAGACTCCACTCCATTTTTTCTTCCTCTTAGTACAACGGCGACGCAGGCAAAAAAAGCTCGGTCAGCAGCAGGGGTTTGCCGCTCAGCCGCAGGCGGGAACGACGCCCCCACAGCGCTGCATCGCGACCAATTTCAATAAAATCGCGGGTTAATGTCGACGACGTAAACAGGTATCGGCCCAGCGGAGTTTGCCCGAGCTGCTGTAGCGCCAGCTCCGGACCACACAGCGTCGACTCCGGCGCCACCGTGCGCCCGGCCAGCCAGGGCTCGCCATCGGCATTGAGTATAATCTCCCGCAGCCAGTAGCGCGGCTCGTCGGGCAGCAGCGCCGCTTCGTCAGTCAGCGCGTCACGGCCGATATACCCTTCGTTAACCAGGGTCACGGTGACCTGCTTTCCTTGTTGTTCAAAGCGCTGGGTCATTGAGTCCTCCAGCAGCAGCCAGTCACTTAGCGGCGGCGGCAGGGATGGCATAACGGCAAAATAGCGCAGCGCACGCAGTCGCGTAAGCGCAGGATGGGACATGCCTGATTCTCCGGTACATAACGTGAAAGCATTGTATCGCAGAATAGGCGGTTGGTGGCGGGCAAACGTCAATATACGATCATTCACGCAACAGCCATGCAACAGGCTGCCGCGCGTGCAAAAAAAGGTGCATCCCGGAGGATGCACCTAAAGGCTGTGCCTAAACATCAGCATTGTGGGGAGACGATTACCCCTTGCCTTTTACACTGCTGATAAAGGTGGAACGAGCGGATTTCGAGCCGAGGCGCTCAGCTTCGTTCATCAATTTCAGGGCTTTGTCGATGTCACCTTGTTTCACCGCCTGCTTAATACCATTGTTGAAGTAGGTTTCGGTATCGCTGAGCATCGGTTCGCTTTTGGCGGCCGGCGCCGCGGCGGCGGCTGGCGCGGCTACCGGCGCCGCGGTGTTGCCGACGGTTACCGGACCCGGGCCGGAGGAGCCGAACAGCGGCCCCACCAGCACGCTGGAAGTGCTATTAGTTTTCACTTTCAGCTTCAGCACGCCATCGGTGGTATGTTTAGCGATCGGATCCGGGATATCCGGGGCCGCATTGCCAGCGCCTTTGGCATAGGCTTTCGCCGGATCCAGCAGGGTCGTGGTCTGCTGGAGATCTTTTTCAGTGGTAAACACCAGCACATAGAGCTTTTGCTGGCCCAGCGCCGGGGTCAGGCGCATCACGCCGCCCAAGCGGTCAGCGGTCATCACGCCCGGCTGCTGATAGGTAAAGTAATTGCTGGGGAAGAACGCCGCGGGCGTCATGTTCTGGTCGAGAATCAGCACGTTCGGCGCAAAAATCTGCTTATGTTTGTTCAGTTCGCTGTCGAGCGTCAGGGTCAGCTCACCGATATTGGCCGGCACGCTCCAGGCGGCGACCGGTCCGACGATCCCCGGGACATCCAGGCGTTGACCGCCGGTGGTTAAATCAACGCTCTGCGTCTTTGATTGATCGGCAGGCGTCCAGATCAGCTGCTGCAGCGCGCTGGCTGGAATAGCCGGCGCGGCGCTGGTGTTCTGCGGTACAAAGTTAACATCGGCAAGGCTCATCCCCGGCACGCATGCCAACATCCCTGCGGATAAACACAGAGCGACGAGAGTTTTCTTCATTTTCATTCTTCTCACCTTGGATAGCATCGGTTTAGCGGTAGCCAGGCAATAGCGCGCTAACCCTGAATAATCAGGAGGGGCTGGCGCCCCTCCCAGGTTACACCCGTCCTGCGGACGGTATTACCACCACACTTCCATCTGGGCACCGAAGGTAACTTCGCTGTCGTCACCGCGGCTGGAGGTGAAAGCGCCGCTTCCGCTGCTGTCTTTCGTCTGCAGACCGGAGGTGTTGCTGTAGCCCCAGTTTTCATCCCACTTCGCGTAGGTTGCGAAGATACGGATAGCCGGACGAGACCAGACGCTGTTGCCTGCCTGCCACTGTTGAGCCAGAGTAATTTTGTACTGGTTGTTGTTTTCGCTGGTACGCTGGGATTTCACGTTGTCGTAACCGATTTCCAGCTGGGTGCTCATGATCGGCGTCCATTTGTACATCGGACGGACACCCACGGTGTACCAGGTAGAACCGTTCTTGCTGTCCAGATCCACGTCCTGGTACATTGCCACGTACATCAGGCCCCAGTCATCGTTGAAGTCCATCGCGCCGTGATCCAGAACGCGGATCATGCTGCCGTTGTTATCAATGCTGGTCCCCTGAGAGTGGCCGCTGTTCCAGGAGGTCATTGCGTCAGTGGCGTACTGAACCACAAACTTGTTGAAGCCGCCCCAGATAGACTGAGTATGTTCACCGGTCCACATCCAGCCGTCTTTCGACGCGCCGTCTTCCAGGCGATAGTCATCCTGCGGGTTAGCACGGCCGTAATCGACCCCTAACTCCAGCACGCCGCCCGGGTTGGTTTCCAGACCCGCCAGACGGATATCAAAGACGTCGTTGGCAGTTTTCGCAGCATATTTTTTGGTGTCATCGCTGGAGAAAGTATAAGAGCCGCCGCTTTCTGAGTTACGGGTAGCGGCCAGAGAGAGCTTACCGAAGCCAAGGTCAACGTTTTCCAGACCTGCACCCGGGCCGGAGATATCCCAGTAGTAGAAGTCGATCATGTGAACGTCATGACGCTGATAGAAGCGTTTACCCGCCCACAGCGTGGAGCCCGGCAGCCAGTCGATCAGGTTTTTACCCTGGATGTTGGCTTCACGGAACGCCGGAGAGGTGCTTTCCCAGTCATCTTCCTGATTCACGGAATAGGCAACGTTAGTATCGAAATAAAAACTCTTATCCCCTTCCTTCCACAGCTCCTGGCCCAGCTTCAGTTCCGCATAGGTTTCACATTCGTTACCAAGACGGTATTTACTTTGAGCGCCGGTCGCTTTGAAGCACTGTTGCTCGCCGCCGCTGCCGGTCCAGCCAATGCCGGAACGCGCGTAGCCATGGAAATCGACAGCCAGCGCCTGAGCAGACATCACGCCTGCTGCGACGGCGACCGCCAGAGGAAGTTTGCGCAGAGTAATCATCATTCTATCTCCTGAGATCATTGCTTTTCTTTGCACGCTTCGCCGGTATATCGCCAGCCGGGTTCGCGCTTTTTTAATGGGAAGCCTTACACGCCCGGCTCTTTATGCAGCCGACGACAAGCGGTGCCATCCTCACGGAATAAATGGCAACGTTCTGGCGGCAAACCGATAGCGAATGTGGCTCCCTCTTCTACCAACACCACGTCGTTCTGGCGGTAAACCAGGTTCTGACGGATGGCGGGGATCTGGATATGAATTTGCGTTTCGTGACCGAGCTGTTCGACGACCTGGACCTCGCCTTCAAGGGTTACATCGGCGATATCGCTGGGCAGTAAATGCTCCGGTCGAATACCTAAGGACATATTGGCGCCCGCCTGCACGTTGGCGCTGTCCACCGGTAGCCAGATTTGCTGACGGTTCGGCAGTTCAACCTGCACCTGATCGATAGCCGTCGCGGTGACTTTGACCGGCAGGAAGTTCATCTTCGGCGAACCAATGAAGCCGGCAACGAAGCGGTCAGCCGGATAGTGATAGAGCTCCAGCGGTTTCCCAACCTGCGCCACACGGCCGGCGTCGAGGACCACGATCTTGTCGGCGAGGGTCATCGCTTCCACCTGATCGTGGGTGACATAGATCATGGTGCGGCCCAGTCGCTTATGCAGACGGGAGATTTCGATACGCATCTGGACGCGCAGGGCGGCATCGAGGTTGGAAAGCGGCTCATCCAGCAGGAAAACGCTTGGCTCTGCCACCAGCGTACGACCAATCGCCACGCGCTGGCGCTGACCGCCGGAGAGGGCTTTCGGTTTACGCTCCAGCAGATGGGCCAGCTGCAGCACTTCCGCAACCTGAGTCACCCGCTGGTTAATCAGATCTTTTTTCGCGCCGGCCAGCTTCAGGCCAAACGACATATTTTCCGCAACGGAAAGGTGGGGATAGAGTGCATAAGACTGGAATACCATCCCAACGCCGCGTTCTGCCGGTGGGATCTCGTTCATGCGGGTGTCACCGATAAACAGGTCCCCGCTGGTAATAGTTTCTAACCCGGCAATCATACGCAGCAGGGTAGATTTGCCGCAGCCCGATGGCCCGACAAACACGACGAATTCCCCTTCGTGGATATCGAGATTGATATCTTTCGATACCACCACGTCACCCCAGGCTTTCGTTACATTTCGCAGCTGTACGCTCGCCATGCCCTTCTCCCTTCGTTACAACCTGTCACTAACAGTCACATTCAAGATGGGTCGACTATGCGGCATTCATTACGCAGGTAAATCCTCCACCCCCCGGCTTTTTTATGGGGGAGGAGATGGGAGGATGAGAGATTGGCTCTCGCCGCGGGGGATGGCGGGCGGAGCGTGATTTCGTGATGGAGGCGACAAAATTGGGCGCTTTTTTCTGTGCTCCAGGACGCAATACGGCCGTTTTTGCAATGGAGATCACACAACCAGCGGGTGGGGCGTAGACCTGGGGAGGATGGAAAGGGGTTGTTAAAAAAGGAAACTCATCATCGTTAAGCCACCGAAGTGTATCCACGAGTACAACACCAAAAAGGACGGGTATATGAAAATCAAAACTGGCGCTCGCATCCTCGCGCTGTCGGCACTGACCACGATGATGTTTTCCGCCTCTGCCCTCGCAAAAATTGAAGAAGGTAAGCTGGTTATCTGGATTAACGGCGACAAAGGCTACAACGGCCTCGCTGAAGTGGGTAAAAAGTTTGAAAAAGACACCGGCATTAAAGTTTCCGTAGAACACCCGGACAAGCTGGAAGAGAAATTCCCGCAGGTTGCGGCGACCGGCGACGGCCCGGACATCATCTTCTGGGCGCATGACCGTTTCGGCGGCTACGCGCAGTCGGGCCTGCTGGCGGAAATCACCCCGGACAAAGCGTTCCAGGACAAACTCTATCCGTTCACCTGGGATGCGGTTCGCTATAACGGCAAACTGATCGCCTACCCGATCGCAGTCGAAGCCCTGTCCCTGATTTACAACAAAGACCTGGTGCCGAACCCGCCGAAGACCTGGGAAGAGATCCCGGCGCTGGATAAAGAACTGAAAGCGAAAGGTAAGAGCGCGCTGATGTTCAACCTGCAGGAACCGTACTTCACCTGGCCGCTGATCGCTGCCGACGGCGGATACGCGTTCAAGTTTGAAAACGGCAAGTACGATGTGAAAGACGTCGGCGTGGACAGCGCAGGCGCGAAAGCGGGCCTGACCTTCCTGGTTGACCTGATCAAGAACAAGCACATGAATGCCGACACCGACTACTCCATCGCGGAAGCGGCCTTCAACAAAGGCGAAACCGCGATGACCATCAACGGTCCGTGGGCGTGGTCTAACATCGATAAGAGCAAGGTTAACTACGGCGTGACCCTGCTGCCAACCTTTAAAGGCAAACCATCGAAGCCGTTCGTTGGCGTGCTGAGCGCGGGGATCAACGCCGCCAGCCCGAACAAAGAGCTGGCCAAAGAGTTCCTCGAAAACTACCTGATGACCGATCAGGGTCTGGAAGCCGTTAACAACGACAAACCGCTGGGTGCCGTGGCGCTGAAATCCTTCCAGGAAAAACTGGAAAAAGATCCGCGCATCGCTGCCACCATGGCGAACGCCCAGAAAGGCGAAATCATGCCTAACATCCCGCAGATGTCTGCCTTCTGGTATGCCGTTCGTACCGCGGTTATCAACGCCGCCAGCGGTCGCCAGACTGTCGATGCTGCGCTGAAAGATGCACAGAGCCGTATCACTAAGTAAGAAAACGGCGGGTGGCGCGTGCGCCTACCCGCCCTACCACTACGGCTCGGACCGTAGGTCAGGTAAGCGAAGCGCCACCTGACAAATAAGTTTTCACCGCTGTAGAGGATGATCCCCATGGATGCCGTTAAAAAGAGACACTGGTGGCAAAGCCCGCAACTCACATGGTCTGTGATTGGCTTACTGTGCCTGCTGGTGGGTTACCTTGTTGTTTTGATGTACGCCCAGGGGGAGTACCTGTTCGCCATCATGACGCTGATTTTAAGCTCAGTTGGCCTGTATATTTTCGCTAATCGCAAGGCTTATGCCTGGCGCTATGTTTATCCCGGCCTCGCCGGCATGGGCCTGTTTGTCCTGTTTCCGCTGATCTGCACTATCGCTATCGCGTTTACCAACTACAGCAGCACCAACCAGCTGACCTTTGAGCGTGCGCAGCAGGTGCTGATGGATCGTTCCTTCCAGGCCGGCAAAGCCTATAATTTCACGCTGATCCCGGCGGGTGACGAGTGGAAGCTGGCGCTGACCGACGGCGAAAGCGGTAAAAACTACCTTTCTGACGCCTTTAAATTTGGCGGCGAGCAGAAGCTGGCGTTAAAAGAAACCGACGCCCTGCCGGAAGGCGAGCGCGCCAACCTGCGCGTGATTACCCAGAATCGCACCGCGCTGAACCAGCTGACCGCTGTGCTGCCGGATGACAGCAAAGTCATCATGAGCTCCCTGCGCCAGTTCTCCGGTACCCAGCCTCTGTATACCCTCGGCGAAGACGGGGTACTGACCAACAATCAGACCCACGTTAAATACCGCCCGAACAACGACGTCGGCTTCTACCAGTCAATTAACGCCGACGGCAGCTGGGGCAATGAGAAGCTGAGCCCGGGCTACACTGTGACTATCGGCTGGGACAACTTTACCCGCGTCTTCCACGATGAAGGCATTCAGAAACCGTTCTTCGCGATCTTCGTCTGGACGGTGGTGTTCTCGGTGCTGACCGTAGTGCTGACCGTCGCGGTGGGGATGATCCTCGCCTGCCTGGTGCAGTGGGAAGCGCTGAAAGGCAAAGCGATTTATCGCGTCCTGCTGATTCTGCCGTACGCCGTACCGTCGTTTATTTCGATTCTGATTTTCAAAGGGCTGTTCAACCAGAGCTTTGGTGAAATCAACATGATGCTCAGCACGCTGTTCGGCATTAAGCCGGCCTGGTTTAGCGACCCGACCACCGCGCGTACCATGATCATCATCGTCAACACCTGGCTGGGCTACCCGTACATGATGATCCTGTGCATGGGGCTGCTGAAGGCGATTCCGGACGATCTGTACGAAGCGTCGGCAATGGATGGCGCCGGCCCGTTCCAGAACTTCTTTAAAATTACCTTCCCGCTGCTGATTAAGCCGCTAACGCCGCTGATGATCGCCAGCTTCGCCTTTAACTTTAACAACTTCGTCCTGATTCAATTGTTGACCAACGGCGGTCCGGACCGTCTCGGCACCACCACCCCGGCCGGTTATACCGACCTGCTGGTGAGCTACACCTATCGCATCGCCTTTGAAGGCGGCGGCGGTCAGGACTTCGGCCTGGCGGCGGCTATCGCAACGCTAATCTTCCTGCTGGTTGGCGCGTTAGCGATTGTGAATCTGAAAGCCACGCGCATGAAGTTTGACTAAGGGAGATAACGACAATGGCTATGGTCCAACCCAAATCGCAGAAGCTACGTTTATTTACCACGCATCTCCTGCTACTGATTTTTATCGCCGCGATTATGTTTCCGCTGCTGATGGTTATCGCTATCTCGCTGCGCGAGGGTAACTTCGCCACCGGCAGCCTGATCCCGGATACCATCTCCTGGGAACACTGGCGTCTGGCGTTAGGCTTCAGCGTCGAACACGCCGATGGCCGCGTCACGCCGCCGCCGTTCCCGGTCCTGCTGTGGCTGTGGAACTCGATTAAGGTCGCCGGGATCACCGCGATCGGTATCGTCGCTCTCTCCACCACCTGCGCCTACGCTTTCGCCCGTATGCGCTTCCCGGGGAAAGCGACCCTGCTGAAAGGGATGCTGATTTTCCAGATGTTCCCGGCGGTGCTGTCGCTGGTTGCCCTGTACGCGTTGTTTGACCGCCTGGGCCAGTACATCCCGTTCGTCGGCCTCAACACCCACGGCGGCGTCATCTTTGCCTACATGGGCGGTATCGCGCTGCACGTCTGGACGATTAAAGGCTACTTCGAAACCATCGATGGCTCGCTGGAAGAAGCGGCGGCGCTGGATGGCGCGACCCCATGGCAGGCTTTCCGTCTGGTGCTGCTGCCGCTGTCGGTGCCGATTCTGGCAGTCGTGTTTATTCTGTCGTTCATCGCGGCCATCACCGAAGTGCCGGTCGCCTCGCTGCTGCTGCGCGATGTGAACAGCTATACCCTGGCGGTAGGTATGCAACAGTATCTCAACCCGCAGAACTATCTGTGGGGCGACTTTGCCGCCGCGGCGGTGCTCTCCGCCATTCCGATCACGGTTGTCTTCCTGCTGGCGCAGCGCTGGCTGGTTAATGGCCTGACGGCGGGTGGAGTGAAAGGTTAATTTTTTTGTAACACCGGCCCCAAATTTCAGAGGAGGGCCGACGGTCTAGCCGCAATACACGACCCCAACCGGGTATTGTCGCCGTCGCCCTCAGCTGAAAAAGTAAGGTCAATGCCACTGCTATCCTCAACTGGACCCTACATAAATTCTATTTGTGACTGTTGGTCAGCGGCCCTGGAGGCCGCTTTTTTTTATTCGCGTTTCAGGCGATTGGAGTTACACAGCCAGAGCGTAATCACCAGGATCAGGATCGCCGCGGAGTAAATGAGCACCGCCAGCGGCGACTCATGATCGACGATAATAAGCCGCACAATTGCGGTAATACCGATATAGACGAAATAGCGCAGTGGAAAGTGAAAACCGGATTCAAAATATTTAACAATCAGCGCGATAAACTCAAAGTAGAGAAAATAGACCACCAGCCCTTCGACCAGCTTGTACTTACTCACCGGCTCCGGCGTAAACAGTACGTGCGCCAGATGCAGGGTCTCCTTTCCCAGGAACACCACCAGAATAATTCCCAGGCACAGCAGTGCCAGATTCAGCACGGCCTGCATGGCCTTCGCAACGAAATTAACCAGCGGACGATATACCGACGGCATAGTGACACCTCAAATGCATGAACGTTGTCGATCTGTATAGCGCAAAAGTGTGATCCAGATCTACCTATGATTCCTTCGTCTTACGCTATCTCTGGGCTATTGATTCGAAAAGTACGAACAAGAGAAAATTGTCCTTCCAGCAACGCTGTGAGCAGATTAACAAAATCATCCGTTACGCTTAGAACGAATCAGCCCAACTAACTGAAATATAAAAAGTTTACTTTTTGAAACAGGTATATCTTAAAACCTCCCGTAAGATAAAATTTTTCTCCAAACCACAGTCTTTTTATGGTTATTAGGGTAAGTTTTTTCTTATCTTTTGTCTTAGCATTATCGCAGCTGAATAAAATTTAATTTTGGACATTAAATCATTATGAACACCGATAACGCTTCCCTGTACGTAAAATGGCTCAAACAAGAGGTCGCCCCGGCTTTAGGTTGTACTGAACCCGTCGCTATTTCCTTCGCGGCCGCCTACGCCGCACAATATCTGGATCAGCCTTGCACTAAAATTAGCGGTTTTATTTCCGCCAATCTTTATAAAAACGCGATGGGCGTCACCATACCCGGCACCACCGTTTGCGGTGTACCGCTGGCAGCCGCAATTGGCGCATTTGGCGGCGACCCGCAAAAGGGATTAAAAACGCTGGAAGATATCACTCCGCGACACGTTGAAATGGCGCAGAAGCTGATCGCCAATAACGCCGTTGATATTGCCGTCGAAGAGACCCCGGATTTTATTCATCTCGATTTAACCCTCTCTGCTGGCGAGAATTGCTGTCGTGTCGTGGTCAAAGGAACCCACACCAACGTGGTCGAACTTTATATTAATGGCCAGCCGCAGCCATTAAGCGAAAAACAGAATACGCGCACCCAGCGCGAAACGCTGCCCACTTTCTCGCTACAACAGGCTTACGAATTTATTAATCGCGTCGACTTTAATGATATTCGCTTTATTCTCGACGCCGCGCGCTTAAACTCCGCGCTGGCGGCAGAAGGCAAAACAAAAAAATATGGCCTGAACATTAACGGTACCTTTTCTGACGCAGTGAAAAACGGCCTGATGAGCAACGATCTGTTAAGCAAGGTGATCATCAACACCGTCGCCGCTTCAGATGCCCGCATGGGCGGCGCGCCGGTGGTAGCGATGTCTAACTTCGGCTCAGGCAATCAGGGCATTACAGCAACCATGCCGGTAGTGGTGGTTGCAGAGCATCTCGGCGTCGATGAAGAGACCCTGGCTCGCGCTTTGTCTCTATCTCATCTCACCGCCATCTCAATTCATTCTCGTTATACGCGCTTATCTGCGCTATGCGCAGCCTCAACCGCCGCTATGGGCGCCGCCGCCGGTATGGCATGGCTGTTTACCCGCGACATCAACACCATTAATACCGCAATTATTAATATGGTCAGCGATATTACCGGCATGATTTGTGATGGCGCTTCCAACAGCTGCGCGATGAAAGTCTCGTCAGTGGTATCCAGCGCCTTTAAGGCGGTACTAATGGCAATGCAAAATAGCTGCGCTGGCGCCAATGACGGTATTGTCTGCGCCGATGTCGAGCAGACTATTAATAACCTGTGCCGTCTGGTGATTAAACCAATGACTCTCACCGATAAAGAAATTATCAGCATTATGGTCGCTAAATAATACCATTTCACGGGCCTGAAAGAGCAGGCCCGATTAACGTACTCTACCCACACTATTATTTATAAATTAGCAGGTATAGCAGATGAATAAAAAAGTCATCTTCCGCGGCGCCAGCGCTATTATGCCCCTATGCATCGGCGACTTTCCATTTTCATTTATTGTCGGCGCATTAAGCGTTAGCGCGGGCATGAGCGTCTGGCAGAGTACGGCGTGGTCGGCGATCGTCATTGCCGGCTCGGCGCAAATGCTGGCACTGAATATGTTAAAAACCGGCGCCACGCTCGGCGTGATTATTTTCACCACATTAATTATCAATCTTCGCCACGTGCTGTATAGCGCCTCTATTTCCGGCACCGTGCGCGAAGCTTCATTCTTTAAAAAATGCTTTATGTCCTATGCGCTCACCGACGAGGTGTATGCCACCACCGTCAAAGAGATGGAAGGAAATAAAAAGGAAAAATATCTGTTTTATGGTTCGGCGATGATTACCTTCTGGGCGATTTGGGTGCTGGCTGATTTTCTTGGCGCGCTGGTCGGCGCCTCGTTTCCCCACATTGAGAAATACGGTCTCGATTTCGCCATGGTCGCCGCCTTTATCGCCATCGTGGTGCCGCAAATTAAAAGCCAGGCCTGCACCGTCGCCGCGGTTGTAGCCGCCGTTTCCGGCGTGCTGTTAGTGGTCCTACCCTATTCGCTGGGTATCGTCGTCGCCTCAGTGCTTGGCGTCCTCGCCGGCCTGTGCGTCGACCTGGCGGAAGAGCGCAAGCAGATGGCAAAAACCGAATCCGATATGCCGTTAGTGGAGGCGATGGAAAATGAGTAATAGCTATTTTATCGCCCTGACGCTGGGCATGGCCGCGGTGACTTTTCTCATCCGTTTCTCGTTTATCGGCCTGGCCGGCAAGATCCAGATGTCCGAGCGGGTGACCAAAACGCTACGCTTCGTGCCGGTCACCGTTCTGCCGGCCATCATCACCATTCAGATCCTGAGCGTGAATTCCAGCATGGAGTTCGACTTAAAAAATCCGAAGGTGATCGCCGCCATCATCTGCACGCTCGCCAGCTTCCGTTTAGGCCTGGTGTGGGTGGTAGTGAGCGGCGTCGGCTCGCTGGTGTTGTTAAATTATTTTATGTAACCGTTTGAAGGATAAACCGTATGATTATTACCACCGCTGACGCGCCTGCCGCTATCGGCCCGTACGTGCAGGGCGTCAATCTCGGCGCGATGACCATCACCTCCGGTCAGCTGCCGATTAATCCGCTGGACGGCACCATGCCAGGCGATATCGCCGAACAGGCGCGGCAATCACTGGAGAACGTGAAAGCCATCGTCGAAGCCGCCGGACTCACGGTCGGGCAGATCGTTAAAACTACGGTGTTTGTCAAAGACCTGGCGGATTTTGCCGCCATCAATGCCGCCTACGAGGCCTTCTTTATCGAACACCAGGCGGCCTTTCCGGCGCGCTCCTGTGTGGAGGTAGCAAGGTTACCGAAAGATGCCGGCGTCGAAATCGAAGCGATCGCTTTCGCCCGCTAACCCCCAGGCTGGAGGGAGCGCCTCCAGCCTTCTCCCACCGATTTTTGTCGTTCCACATTGTTCACTTTACAGGCAATATAGCCGCAGAACGACGCGAGGAACGCAGCATGTTAACTATTCGACAGGCATGTCCCGAGGACGCGCCCCAGCTTAGCGCGATGGGCTATGCCAGCTATCATCACCACTTTGCTCATCTCTGGCGCGATGCCGATGAACTGGCGTTATTTCTTAAGCAAGAATATGCCGAAGATGCGCTACGTCGGAGTCTTGCGGATGCGACCCAACACTGGCTCATCGCCGAAGCCCCCTCTCCTGTTGGTTTCGCTAAATATAGCTATCAGCAGCGAATGGCTGACGACGGCAAGATTGGTACGCTGCTGCATAAGCTCTACCTGATGCCGGGGAAGACTGGCCACCGCTACGGCGAGCATATTTTTCACGCCGTCGAGACGCGAGCAAAAACGGCCGGTGAAAGTTGGCTGTGGCTGGAAGTACTCGCCGCGAATCCCGCCGCGCGCCGTTTTTACGAACGCCAGGGAATGCAGCACATCAGAGACACGACTTTCCACTCCGCCAGCCAGCAAAGCACCTTACATATTCTGGCCAAACCTATTTGAGAGGAACTATGCCTGAGCTTCGTGATACCGGTGTACGTAACGTCGTTTGTGGGGAAAATGTCGTTATTTACCAGCCCGCCAACCTCTATGATTGCCAGCTCGGCGATAACGTCTTCGTCGGGCCGTTCGTTGAGATCCAGGGGAATACCCGCATCGGCGCGAACAGTAAAATTCAATCCCATACCTTTATCTGCGAGTACGTCACCATCGGCCAGCGCTGCTTTATCGGTCACGGCGTGATGTTTGCCAACGACCTGTTTCGCGAGGGTAAACCAAACGCCGACCGCGCCAGCTGGGGGCGGATCGAGATTGGCGATGACGTGTCGATCGGCAGCGGCGCCACGATTCTGGCCGTCAGCATCTGCGATGGGGTGGTGATAGGCGCGGGCAGCGTGGTAACGAAGTCCATTACCGAGAAAGGCGTGTGGGCGGGGAATCCGGCGAGGCTGCTGCGGCGGCTATAAATAAAAATGCCGACCAAAGGGTCGGCATTCCGTCTTAGCTGCGCAAGCGTTATGCGCGCCAGGCTTTATAACGGTTAATCAGGCCGTTAGTAGAGCTGTCGTGGCTGCTAACTTTGCTGCCGTCTTTCAGCTCCGGCAGGATGCGGTTAGCCAGCTGTTTGCCCAGCTCAACGCCCCACTGGTCAAAGGTGAAGATGTCGAGGATCGCGCCCTGGGTGAAGATTTTGTGCTCGTACAGGGCAATCAGCGCCCCGAGGCTGAACGGGGTGATCTCACGCAGCAGGATGGAGTTAGTCGGGCGGTTACCTTCGAACACTTTGAACGGCACCACGTGCTCCAGGGTCGCCGGGTCTTTACCCTGATCGCGATATTCCTGCTCAACCACTTCGCGGGATTTACCAAAGGCCAGGGCCTCGGTCTGGGCGAAGAAGTTAGACAGCAGTTTCTGATGGTGGTCAGACAGCGGGTTGTGGGTGATAGCCGGAGCGATGAAATCGCACGGTACCATTTTGGTGCCCTGGTGGATCAGCTGGTAGAACGCGTGCTGACCGTTGGTGCCCGGCTCACCCCAGATGATTGGGCCAGTCTGGTAGTCTACCGCGTGGCCGTTACGGTCAACATACTTACCGTTGGACTCCATGTTGCCCTGCTGGAAGTAAGCGGCAAAGCGGTGCATGTACTGGTCGTACGGCAGAATCGCTTCGGTTTCCGCACCGAAGAAGTTGTTGTACCAGATGCCGATCAGCGCCAGCAGCACCGGCAGGTTTTTCTCCGCCGGAGTGGTGGAGAAGTGCTTATCCATCGCATGCGCGCCGGACAGCAGCTCAACGAAGTTGTCGAAGCCCACGGAGAGAATGATGGACAGACCAATCGCCGACCACAGGGAGTAACGGCCGCCAACCCAGTCCCAGAATTCGAACATGTTGGCGGTGTCGATGCCGAACTCGCCAACCGCTTTCGCGTTGGTGGAAAGCGCGGCGAAGTGTTTCGCCACGTGCTTGTCGTCGCCCGCGGTTGCCAGGAACCAGTCGCGCGCGCTGTGGGCGTTGGTCATGGTTTCCTGGGTAGTGAAAGTCTTGGACGCCACCAGGAACAGAGTCGTTTCCGGATTCACGTTCTTCAGCACTTCGGCGATATGGGTGCCATCGACGTTAGAGACAAAGTGCATGTTGAGGTGGTTTTTATACGGACGCAGCGCCTCGGTCACCATGAAAGGACCGAGGTCGGAGCCGCCGATGCCGATGTTAACCACGTCGGTGATCGGTTTGCCGGTGTAGCCTTTCCAGCTACCGGAGATAATCGCTTCGGAGAAGGTTTTCATCTTCTCCAGCACAGCGTTCACTTCCGGCATCACATCTTTGCCATCAACCACAATCGGCGTATTGCTGCGGTTACGCAGCGCGACGTGCAGTACCGCGCGGTCTTCGGTGCGGTTGATCTTCTCACCTGAGAACATCGACTTGATAGCGCCCGCCAGGTCAGTCTCTTTCGCCAGATCCTGCAGTTTAGCCAGCGTCTCTTCAGTGATGCGGTTTTTGGAGAAGTCCACCAGCATCAGATCGTCGAACGTCGCGGAAAATTTAGAAAAACGGTCGCTATCTTTGGCGAAAAGCTCGCTGATAGTGACATCTTTCATTTCGTCGAAGTGTTTCTGTAATGCCTGCCAGGCAGAGGTCTGCGTTGGGTTGATGTTTTTCATTAGCAATACTCTTCTGATTTGAGATTGTGACTTCGGTCGATTGTAGCGCCGGTGACGGAAAATTGTGATGATTTTTGTGACTTGACCCTGACGCCGGTCAGGAATCGGGTCAAAACGGAGTAAAAAGCCCCATTAGTATAGCTATCATAAGGCTTTTTTCTGTTAGCCGCAGAGGCATGAAAAATCCGCATAACCGCAGCGTTGACATAGCTGGCGTTAAGCCTTTATATATCCGCAGTGCTTACGTATTGGTAGGTATCTATTGCTCGCGCATTTCACGCTACAGCGAAAGGGTATTCGCGGGGGATATAATGTCCCTGTTCCCCCGGCCAGGTGAAAGACGTCAGTAATTGCCAGAAGAGGTGCGTTGCCCAGGTAACCGTATTGGAGGAACCAGTCCGGGGAAGATACGTGAGGGGGAGCAACGCCGAGGTGAAAGAGCGTCTGGTCACGCTCCTCGCCGGCCACAGGGGCTGAATCCCCTGGGTTGTCACCAGAAACGTTCGCAGTCGGGCGTTTCATACCCGAACACCTCAGCGCCCAAAGCGGTGAGTCGGGTCTACAAGGTGGAGCACTTCTGGGTGACATCGTAGTTGTTTATCACTCTGCGCCACCCTGTTTATCGCTCTTCCCTTGTGCCATGGCTGAATAATTTGGCCTGGCTTATTAAGACATTTTGTTGCGATCCGGCGGCGTCCAGCCCCTGCCAGGATCGGTGCTCAGGAATCGTTTTAATAAGTCAGGCCCCCTGACACGAGGTTGTTATGACAGATCTAGTCGTCGCCAAATTTGGCGGCACCAGCGTTGCTGATTTTGACGCAATGAACCGCAGCATCGATGTGGCGCTGCTCGATGCCAATACCCGTATTGTTGTGCTCTCCGCCTCTGCCGGCGTGACCAACATTCTGGTGGCCTTAGCGGGAGGGCTGGAACCCACCGAACGTTTTTCCCAGCTGGACGCTCTGCGTCAGATCCAGTTCAATATTCTGGAGCGTTTGCGTTATCCCAACGTGATCCGCGAAGAGATTGAGCGCTTGCTGGAAAATATCACGACGCTGGCGGAAGCCGCCGCGCTCGCCTCCTCAACCGCCCTGACCGACGAACTGGTCAGCCATGGCGAACTGATGTCCACCCTGCTGTTTGTGGAAATTCTGCGTGAACGCGGTATTCAGGCGCAGTGGTTTGACGCCCGTAAAGTGCTGCGCACTAACGATCGCTTTGGCCGCGCCGAACCGGACATCGCCGCCGTCGCCGAACTGACCCAGCAGCAGCTGGCGCCGCGCCTGGCGGAAGGCCTGGTGGTGACCCAGGGCTTTATCGGCAGCGAAGCGAAAGGCCGTACCACCACCCTCGGCCGCGGCGGCAGCGATTATACCGCCGCTCTGCTCGGCGAAGCGCTGAATGCCACCCGCGTCGATATCTGGACCGATGTCCCGGGGATCTATACTACCGACCCGCGCGTCGCGCCGGCGGCGAAACGCATCGACGTCATCGCCTTTGAAGAGGCAGCGGAAATGGCCACCTTTGGCGCCAAAGTGCTGCATCCGGCGACCCTGCTGCCTGCCGTGCGCAGCGATATCCCGGTGTTTGTCGGCTCCAGTAAAGAGCCTAAAGCGGGCGGTACGCTGGTGTGTAAAACCACCGAGAACCCGCCGCTGTTCCGCGCGCTGGCGCTGCGTCGCCGGCAAACGCTGCTGACGCTGCACAGCCTGAATATGCTGCACTCCCGCGGCTTCCTCGCCGAAGTGTTCGGTATTCTGGCGCGCCATAACATCTCAGTTGATTTGATCACCACCTCCGAAGTGAGCGTGGCCCTGACCATGGACACCACCGGCTCGACCTCTGCGGGCGATACCCTGCTGACCCAGGCGCTGCTGACCGAGCTCTCTTCGCTGTGCCGCGTGGAAGTGGAAGAAAATCTGGCGCTGGTCGCCCTGATTGGCAATGAGCTGTCGAAAGCCTGCGGCGTCGGCAAAGAGGTCTTTGGCGTCCTCGAGCCGTTTAACATCCGCATGATCTGCTATGGCGCCTCCAGCCACAACCTGTGCTTCCTGGTGCCGGGCGACGATGCGGAGAAGGTTGTGCAGAAGCTGCATCATAATTTGTTTGAATAAAATTCCTTAGCACGATAAACAATACCTATAGCCGGGCTCGAACCCGGCTTTTTTATAACAACATCAACACAACCAGCTGACCTGCTCGCCGCCCATCGGGATGGCGCGGCCCGGTTCGCGTATCGCAAGGAACACAACATGCTCGCAACTCTGACGCGGCTGTTCCCGTTATGGGCACTGCTGCTCTCCGTTCTGGCCTATTACACTCCCACTACCTTCACCCCAATTGGCCCATGGGTCACCACCCTGCTGATGCTGATCATGTTCGGTATGGGCGTGCATCTGAAGCTGGAGGATTTCAAACGCGTCCTGTCGCGCCCGGCGCCGGTCGCTGCGGGGATCTTTCTCCATTATCTGGTGATGCCGCTCGCCGCCTGGCTGCTGGCGCTGCTGTTTCATATGCCGCCGGAGCTTTCCGCCGGGATGGTGCTGGTCGGCAGCGTCGCCAGCGGGACCGCCTCCAACGTGATGATCTTTCTTGCCAAAGGGGATGTGGCGCTGTCGGTGACCATCTCCTCGGTCTCCACCCTCGTCGGCGTCGTGGCGACACCGCTGCTCACCCGTCTGTACGTCGACGCGCATATTCAGGTCGACGTCATGGGCATGTTGCTCAGCATTCTGCAGATTGTGGTCATTCCTATCGCGCTGGGACTGATTGTCCATCATCTGCTGCCGAAGGTGGTGAAAGCGGTAGAGCCGTTCCTGCCCGCCTTCTCGATGGTGTGCATTCTGGCGATCATCAGCGCGGTGGTGGCGGGTTCCGCCGCCCATATCGCCTCCGTCGGCCTGGTGGTGATTATCGCGGTGATCCTGCATAACACTATTGGTCTGCTTGGCGGGTACTGGGGCGGACGTCTGTTTGGTTTTGATGAATCCACCTGCCGTACGCTGGCGATCGAGGTGGGGATGCAGAACTCCGGCCTGGCGGCCGCGCTGGGTAAAATTTACTTCGGCCCGCTGGCGGCGCTGCCGGGCGCGCTGTTCTCCGTCTGGCATAACCTGTCCGGTTCGCTGCTGGCCGGGTACTGGTCAGGAAAGCCCATCGCCAAAAAAGCCGACAAGCGCTGAGTGTGATACGTCCGGGCGCAGGCCCGGGCGTGTGCCTGCTTTAGTTGCCATACAGGGTATCAGTAAAATATTCATTGCCGTACACTGGGTGCTCTGGTCTGACTGAGGGCACCACCATGGCACTCCCCCGTATTACACAAAAAGAGATGACCGAGCGCGAACAGCGCGAATTGAAAACGCTGCTTGACCGCGCGCGTATTGCGCATGGCCGCCCGCTGAGCAATGCGGAAACGAACAGCGTGAAAAAGGAATATATCGATAAGCTGATGGCGCAGCGTGAAGCGGAAGCGAAGAAAGCCCGCCAGGTGAGAAAACAGCAGGCTTATAAAACGGATAAGGAAGCGACCTTTTCCTGGTCGGCGAATACGCCGACCCGCGGCAGGCGTTAACGCCCTTTCTTTTTACGTCCCGGCTGGGTGAAACGTTTCCCGTTACCAGCCGGGCGGCCCTTATCGTTGCTATTTTCCATCTTCACCACCGGGCGCTTGATGCCGGGAGTCGCCGCTTTGGCCTTCGGCCTGGCTTTCGGCTTCGCTTCGGAAGAGGAGTTTTCAATCAGCTTGAACAGGTCGATCAGCTCGTCATCGGTTAGATCACGCCATTCACCCAAGGGGATCCCCGTCAGGCTCACGTTCATGATCCGCGTACGCTCAAGCTTCGTCACTTCATAGCCAAAGTGCTCGCACATACGACGGATCTGGCGATTCAGCCCCTGCACCAGAGTGATGCGGAAAACGAACGGCGCTTCTTTCTTTACCTTACATTTTTTGGTCACGGTCCCGAGAATCGGTACCCCGCGCCCATGCCGCGAATGAACTCATCGGTCACCGGCTTATCGACCGTCACCAGATACTCTTTTTCATGGTCGTTGCCGGCGCGCAGGATCTTGTTCACCAGATCGCCGTGGTTGGTGAGGAAGATCAGCCCTGAGAATCTTTATCCAGACGGCCAATAGGGAAGATACGCTTGCTGTGGTTGACGAAATCGACAATGTTGTCGCGCTCGCCGTCTTCCGTGGTGCTCACAATGCCGACCGGCTTATTCAGCGCAATCAGTACCAGATCATCCGCTTCGCGCGGCTCAATCAACCGTCCGTTCACTTTGACTAAATCGCCAGGCTTCACCTGATCGCCAATCGTGGCGCGCTTGCCATTGATAAAGACGTTGCCTTGTTCAATAAAGCGGTCCGCTTCGCGACGCGAGCAGATGCCGCTTTCACTGATGTATTTGTTTAATCGGGTTGATGAGTCGGGCAGCATAGATTCTCCTGTAAAAGCGAAATATACCCTACCTTGTGGGCGAGAAAAAACCTGGATTGTGTGATTCATTATCCAGAAGCTTCGTCGGGCTTGTGAACAGCATTCCGCTTACCCACATCATGCGCCATATCAGCGCGTCGGTATGGGGGCGATGCTAGAATTTCTGCTTCAATAATATTTTTAAAACAGGAAGAAAAGATGGAACTACTGTTACTCAGTAACTCCACGCTGCCGGGGAAAGCCTGGCTGGAACACGCCCTGCCGCTGATCGCCGGTCAGGTCAAAGGCCGCCGTAAGGCGGTATTCATCCCCTTCGCTGGCGTGACGCAATCCTGGGATGATTATACGGCCAAAGTGGCTGCGGTTATGGCGCCCATGGCGGTCAGCGTAACCGGTATCCACAGCGTCGACGACCCTATCGCCGCCATTGAAAGCACCGAGATGGTGATCGTCGGCGGCGGGAACACCTTCCAGCTGTTGAAAGAGTGCCGCAGCCGCGGTCTGTTGGCGCCGATTGTCGATGTCGTCAAACGCGGGGCGCTGTATATCGGCTGGAGCGCAGGTTCAAACCTTGCCTGCCCGACCATTCGCACCACCAACGATATGCCGATTGTCGATCCGCAGGGATTTGATGCGCTGGGGCTGTTCCCGCTACAGATTAACCCGCACTTCACCAACGCGTTGCCGACCGGGCATCAGGGCGAAACCCGCGAACAGCGTATCCGCGAACTACTGGTCGTGGCGCCGGAATTAACGGTGATTGGTTTGCCGGAAGGAAACTGGATCCAGGTCACCGATGGTCACGCGACGCTCGGTGGCCCGAACCCGACGCTGTTGTTCAAAGCGGGGAAGAAGCGATAACCCTGCCTGCGGGCCACCGCTTCTGAGCCTGGTTGGCTAACGTTTCCCGGATAGCGGCGCATTGCGCCTTATCCGGGCTGCCTCAATGGAACGTCCAAACGCAAAATCCCGGTTAGCACAGCGCCGCCGGGAATGGCTCAGTAGTCATCCCGTTCGTCGTCTTCATCCGGCTGCTCCATCACGCTGTAAGCCACCGAGCAGAACAGGCTGTTCAGACGCTTCATATCCCCTAGCAGCGCCAGGTGCAACGTACTGGTTTCGATGCTCTGCACGTTCTGCTGATGCAGACGGTCAACGTGCGCATGCGAGTAGCGGCGGTTAAGAATGCGGAACCGGTGTTTGCTGCGCCGCAGGCGGCGGGCGCTGGGCACATCGCTGGAGAAGAAGACCGACATCGCCAGCTGCAGGTTGCTGAGCAGCAGATCGTACAGGGCGTCCAGCTCCTTTAACCCTTCTACCGAGAAGGCGCGCCGCGCCGCCAGCGATTTATCGGCGATCTCGCTGCCCATTCGCTCGACGATATCGGACGCCTGTTCGAGGTTTAACGACATCTCAATAATTTCCGCCCAGCGCCGGGATTCCTCTTCCGCCAGCTCATCCTTTGGCATTCGCGCCAGATAGAGCTTAATAGCGGTGTAAAGTACGTTGATATCATCCGCCATACGGCGCAGCTCTTTCTCCTGACGCGGTTCGCCATGCATCACCTTGTGCAGGCTCTCCAGCATCTGCTCCATCGCGTCACCAATGCGCAGCGTCTCACGCGCGGCATTGGCCAGCGCCAGCGCCGGGGTGTCCAGCGCCGACGGGTCGAGATGCTTGGGTTTGAGATGGTTATCCAGCTCGGGCTCATCGCGGATCAGACGCTGGCACAGCTTCGCCATCGGTCCGGCAAAGGGCACCATCGCGATGCAGCGCAGCAGGTTGTAAAAGACGTGGAAGTAGATAACCAGCTCGGACTCGGCCAACGGCAGCTTGTGCATCGCCGCGGCCAGCGGATGGACGAACGGCAGAATAATCAGGCTCCCCACCAGCTTAAACAGCAGGCTGCCCAGCGCCACCCGGCGCGCCGCCGCGTTCGCCGCGCTGTTGTTAAGCATCGCCAGCAGCCCCGATCCCAGGTTGGCGCCAATCACCAGACACAGCGCCACCGGGAAAGAGATCGCTCCCGCCGCGGTCAGCGTCGCCGTTAACAGCACCGCCGCCAGGCTGGAGTAGCTAATGATTGCAAATACGGCGCCGATCAAGGCATCCAGCATGATATCGCCGGTCAGCGAGGCGAAAATCACCTGCACGCCGTTCGCCTGGGTTATGGGGTGTACGGCCTGGACAATCAGCTCGAGGGCCAACAGGATCAGCCCCAGACCGATCCCCACCCGTCCAAGCTGCCCAGCGCGGGTCTGCTTGCGGCCGAGGAAGAAAATCACCCCGATAAATATCAACAACGGCGACAGCCACGACAGGTCGAAGGTCAACACCCTCGCCATCAGCGCCGTCCCGACGTCGGCCCCCAGCACCATCACCAGCGCTGGCATCAGACCCACTAAATCCTGGGCGACAAATGAGGTCACCAGCATGGTGGTGGCGTTACTGCTTTGCACCAGCGCAGTCACGCCAAGACCCGCGCAGAAGGCGAGCGGCTTTTTCTCTACGCTGCTACTGAGAACGGTACGCAGGCGAGCGCCATAGACGCGCATCACCCCGGTACGCACGATATGCGTGCCCCACACCAGCAGAGCAACCGCGGACAACAGGTGTAGCAGAGTTAACACGGAATCAGCTTCTCCTTATCGTTATAGGTTTTCCGAAGTTCAGGAACCTATCTCAGTATAAGGGGTTAACCTCAATAAAGAGACAAGGCGCTCACAGAGCGCCTTGTTTGTTGTAAGGAAAGATGACGACTAGTCCGCATCATAGCCCAGATTAGGCGCTAACCAGCGCTCGACCTCCGCCGGCGTCATTCCTTTACGCAGCGCGTAATCTTCGACCTGATCGCGCTGGATCTGCGCCACGGCGAAGTACTTGCTATCCGGATGGCTGAAGTACCAGCCGGAAACCGATGCGCCCGGCCACATGGCGAACGATTCGGTGAGCTTCATGCCGGTATGGGCTTCGACGTCCAGTAGCTGCCAGATGGTCCCCTTTTCGGTGTGCTCCGGACAGGCCGGATATCCCGGCGCCGGTCGGATCCCCTGGTAGTTCTCGCGAATAAGCTCCTCATTGCTGAGGTTCTCATTGGCCGCATATCCCCAGTAAACCTTGCGCACTTTCTCATGCAGATACTCGGCAAAGGCCTCCGCCAGGCGATCGGCGATGGCCTTGATCATGATCTTGTTATAGTCATCATGCTGCGCTTCATAGGCGTCCGCCAGCGCGTCCTCTTCCAGGCCGCCGGTCACGGCGAAGGCGCCGATGTAGTCCGCCTTGCCGCTCAGCTTCGGCGCGACAAAATCGGCGAGGCAGTAGTTGGCGAAGCCAACCTTCTCCGTCTGCTGGCGCAGATGATGGCTCACCGTCAGCACGTGGGTGCGGGTTTCATCGCGATAGATTTCAATATCGTCGCCCACGCGGTTGGCCGGGAACAGACCCACCACGCCGCGCGGGTTCAGGGTTTTCTCTGCGCTCAGCTTATCCAGCAGCTCGTTAGCATCTTTGAACAGGCGCTGCGCCTCTTCCCCTACCACTTCATCTTCCAGAATGCGCGGATATTTACCCGCCAGCGACCAGGTCATGAAGAACGGCGTCCAGTCGATGTAGTTGCGCAGAGTCTCGATACTGGCTTCCACCGTCTGTACTCCCAGACGATGAGCCACCGGCGGCGTGTAGCTCTCCCAGTCAAAGGCCAGATCGTTTTCCCGCGCGGCGGCAAGGGTCACTGGCGGCGTACGCGGTTTTTTACGCCCATGCTGGATACGCACCGTTTCATACTCTTTGCGCGTGCGGGCGACAAACTCGTCGCGCTGCGTGTCCGAGAGCAGCGCAGACACCACGCCGACGGTGCGCGAGGCGTTCTGTACGTAAACGGTCGGGCCGCTGTAGTTCTGCTCGATTTTCACCGCCGTATGCGCTTTCGAGGTGGTCGCGCCGCCTATCAGCAGCGGGATGGTAAAGCCCTGGCGCTCCATCTCTTTCGCCACATTAACCATCTCGTCCAGCGATGGGGTAATCAGCCCGGAAAGACCAATTAGATCCGCGTTTACCTCTTTGGCCGTTTTGAGAATTTTATCCGCCGGGACCATCACGCCAAGATCGATGATTTCGTAGTTATTGCACTGCAGCACCACGCCGACGATGTTTTTGCCAATGTCATGAACGTCGCCTTTTACCGTGGCAATCACCATTTTGCCGTTACTGGAGCCCTGCTCTTTACTGGCTTCAATAAACGGCTCAAGGTAGGCCACCGCCTGTTTCATTACACGGGCGGATTTCACCACCTGCGGCAGGAACATTTTGCCTTCGCCGAACAGATCGCCGACCACGTTCATGCCGTCCATCAGCGGCCCTTCAATGACCTCAATCGGGCGGGCGGCCTGCTGACGCGCTTCTTCGGTGTCCTGTTCGATAAATTCGGTAATGCCCTTAACCAGCGAATATTCGAGGCGTTTTTTCACTTCCCAGGTGCGCCACTCCGCCTGCTGGGCATTCGCGCCGTCGTCCGCTTTGCTGCCGCGATATTTTTCCGCCAGCTCAAGTAACCGTTCGGTACTGTCATCGCGGCGGTTGAGGATCACGTCTTCGACCGCGTCGCGCAGCTCGCCCGGGAGGTCATCATAGATGGCCAGCTGACCGGCGTTGACGATCCCCATGTCCATGCCGTTGCGGATCGCGTAGTAGAGGAATACGGCGTGGATCGCCTCACGTACCGGGTCATTACCGCGGAAGGAGAAGGAGACGTTGGAGACCCCGCCGGAGATTAGCGCATGCGGCAGCTCGCGTTTGATGTCTTCGCAGGCGCCGATAAAGTCCTGTGCGTAGTTGTTATGCTCTTCGATACCGGTGGCGACGGCAAAGATATTGGGGTCGAAGATAATATCTTCCGGCGGGAAGCCGACCTCTTCGGTTAGGATTTTGTAGGCGCGACGGCAAATCTCAATTTTACGTTCGCGGGTGTCGGCCTGACCAACCTCGTCGAAAGCCATCACCACCACCGCGGCGCCGTAGCGGCGAACCAGTTTCGCATGGTGGATAAAGGATTCGACGCCCTCTTTCATCGAAATCGAGTTAACGATGCCTTTGCCCTGAATACATTTCAGGCCCTTTTCAATGACTTCCCACTTGGAGGAGTCAATCATGATCGGCACGCGGGCAATGTCCGGCTCGCCGGCAATCAGGTTAAGGAAACGCACCATCGCCGCTTCCGCGTCGAGCATCCCCTCGTCCATGTTGATATCGATAATCTGCGCGCCGCTTTCCACCTGCTGACGCGCAACGTCCAGCGCTTCGCTGTACTTCTCTTCTTTAATCAGCCGCTTAAATTTCGCCGAGCCGGTGACGTTAGTTCGTTCACCGACGTTAACGAACAGGCTATCGTCGCCGATATTCAACGGCTCCAGGCCGGCGAGGCGGCAGGCCACCGCAATTTCCGGCAACTGACGCGGCGGCAGGCCCGCTACCGCCCGGCTCATGGCGGCGATATGCTCCGGGGTGGTACCGCAGCAGCCGCCAACGATATTGAGGAAACCGGCTTCCGCCCATTCGCGAATTTGCGTCGCCATGGTGTCGGCGTCCAGATCGTATTCGCCGAAAGCGTTGGGCAGGCCGGCGTTCGGGTGCGCGGTGACGTAGCATTCGGCAATGCGCGACAGCTCCTGGACGTACTGCCGCAGCTCGTCCGGCCCGAGGGCGCAGTTCAGACCAAACGATAAGGCTTCGGCGTGACGCAGCGAGTTATAAAAGGCTTCGGTGGTCTGTCCGGAAAGCGTGCGGCCGGAGGCATCGGTAATGGTCCCGGAGATCATCAGCGGCAGGTCAACGCCTAACGCCTCCAGCTCCTCTTTCACCGCATAGATAGCCGCTTTAGCGTTCAGGGTGTCAAATACCGTTTCAATCAGGATCAGATCCACGCCGCCTTCCACCAGCGCCCGGGTGGATTCGCGATAGGCGGCCACCAGCTGGTCAAAGGTAATATTACGGAACGCCGGATCGTTCACATCAGGCGAAATAGAAGCGGTGCGGTTGGTCGGGCCAAGCACGCCCGCGACATAGCGCGGTTTTTCCGGCGTGCGGGCCGTCCAGGCGTCGGCGCTGGCGCGGGCCAGCTTCGCCGCGGCAAAGTTGATCTCGGCCGACAGGGATTCCATCTGGTAATCCGCCATCGCGATGGTCGTCGAGTTAAAGGTGTTGGTCTCAACGATATCCGCGCCGGCCTCGAAATAGGCGTCGTGGATCTCGCGGATCACTTCGGGTTTGCTGAGCACCAGCAGGTCGTTGTTGCCTTTCAGGTCGCACGGCCAGTCAGCAAAGCGCTCACCGCGAAAGTCCTGCTCACTCAGACGATAGCCCTGGATCATGGTGCCCATGCCCCCATCCAGAACCAGAATACGTTCTTTTAACTGCTGATGCAGTTGCTCAACTTTGCTGCTCACACTTGCTCCCGACAACGCTCGACTCAGGCCAAATAGCCAACAAACCATACTGGCATAAACCACCGGAGCGGAAAAGACAACAACGGGCAATATGAGACATGTTCAGCTTCACTCCTCCGATGAGTCCGGTTGTGATTGCATTATTGCCAAATAAAACGAAAATTATTTCCACGATACAGAAAAAGGAGTTCGCGATGGCCACTACCCCCATTCCCGCGAAACGCGGCAGAAAACCCGCGGCTGCCACTGCCCAGCAGGCTGGCGGTCAGGTTCAGTCGCTGACCCGCGGCCTGAAATTACTCGAATGGATTGCCGAGTCCCACAGCAGCGTCGCGCTGACCGAACTGGCGCAGCAGGCGGGTCTGCCCAACTCCACGACTCACCGTCTGCTGACCACCATGCAACAGCTGGGCTTCGTCCGCCAGGTTGGCGAGCTGGGTCACTGGGCCGTCGGGGCGCATGCTTTCGTGGTCGGCAGCAGCTTTCTACAAAGCCGCAATCTGCTGGCCATTGTCCACCCGATCCTGCGCCAGCTGATGGAAGATTCCGGTGAAACGGTGAATCTGGCGGTGCTCGACCAGAGCGACCACCAGGCGATCATTATCGATCAGGTGCAGTGCACCCAGCTGATGCGGATGTCGGCGCCAATCGGCGGTAAACTGCCGATGCACGCTTCCGGCGCCGGGAAGGCGTTTCTCGCGCAACTGAGCGAAGAGCAGGTCACCAGTCTGCTGCATCGTAAAGGGCTGCATGCCTATACGCATGCCACGCTGGTCTCCCCGCTGCATCTGAAGGAAGATTTAGCCCAGACCCGCAAGCGGGGCTACTCTTTCGATGATGAGGAGCACGCGCTCGGCCTGCGCTGCGTCGCCGCCTGCATTTACGATGAACATCGCGAACCGTTCGCGGCAATCTCCATCTCAGGCCCCATCTCGCGTATGACCGATGATCGGGTGACTGAGCTGGGCGCGCTGGTGATCAAGGCGGCGAAGGAAGTGACGCTGGCGTATGGCGGGGTTAAATAAAAAAATGCCCCAGAGGGGCATTTTAAGTAGGCCTGATAAGCGTAGCGCCATCAGGCAGATCGGCGCACCTTGCCGGATGGCGGCGTAAACGCCTTATCCGGTCTACTGTCGGCGCCATAGCGCACGCTAAAACGCTGCTTGCGCCGGTAGGCGTAGACATCTTCCACATGGCCGTTTTTAATCCGCATCTGCAGTGCGCGCCAGTAGTCGGCGCGCAGCAGGTCGGCATGCATCTCTTCAAACAGTGGCCCAATGCGCGGGTCGGCGCACAGCCAGTGGCGGAACTCCTCCGGAAACACATCGCCAGGCGAAACGCTGTACCACGGCTCGCTGGCCAGCTCATCCTCCGGATAGCGCGGCGGCGGGATCTCGCGAAAATTCACTTCCGTCATATAGCAGATTTCATCATAGTCGTAGAACACCACCCGGCCATGGCGGGTGACGCCGAAGTTTTTAAATAACATATCGCCGGGAAAGATGTTGGCGGCGGCCAGCTGGCGGATAGCATTGCCATACTCTTCTACCGCATCACGCAATGCCTGGCCGTTAACCTGCTCCAGCCACAGGTTGAGCGGCACCATTCGCCGTTCAATATAGAGATGGCTGATGACGATGCGGTCGCCGAGATCGGTGAGTTTGTTCCCCGCTTCCGCCTGCAGCAGCGCCAGCAGCGCCGGCGCGATTTGCCGTTTATCCAGCACGAAATTTTCAAACTCCTGGGTGTCCGCCATCCGCCCGACGCGGTCATGCTCCTTTACCAGCTGATAGCAAGCACGCACATGGGCGGCGGTCATCTCTTTCTGCGGCGCGAAGCGGTCCTTGATCACCTTAAACACCCGGTCAAAGCCCGGCAGGGTAAACACCAGCATCACCATCCCGCGAATACCCGGCGCTTCAATAAACTGCTCATCGCAGCGAGTAATGTAGTGTAGATATTCGCGATAGCTTTCGGTTTTGGCGTGCTTCTGACAGCCAATCGCCATGTACAGCTCGGCCGTCGTTTTACCCGGCAAGATCTCGCGCAGCCATTCCACCAGGGCGCCGGGCAACGGCGCATAAACCATAAAATAGGAACGCGCGAAGCCAAAAACGATACTCGCTTCGGCATGGGTTGTGAGGCAGGTGTCAACAAACAGCTCACCCTCTTCGCTGCGGTGGATCGGCAGCAAAAAAGGCAGCGTCGCCATCGGCATGACCAGTTTGCCCACCAGCCAGGCGGCTTTATTGCGGTAGAACAGCTCATTGGCGACCTGCAGATGACAGGTGGCGAGCAGTTCCTCCCCCAGCGCCTCCTGCAGACTGGCAATGATATAGCCGATATCCCGCGCTTTGTTTTGCCACGGTAGCCGCAGCGGCAGATCGGACAGTACTTTACCCAGCAGGTGCGACCAACCGCGTTCCGGAAAGAAATCTTTCGCCAGCGGTCGCGGGAGGGTACGAAAGGGTCGCTCGGGCTGCGAGCTGAAAATAAAGAGCCGCTCGGGGGTCAGCGAGCGGTGGTCAAACAGGCGGCAGTAGACCGAATTGAAAAAGCTCTCAGCAATTTCAAAGCGAGGGTAATCCGGTAAAAGTTGGGTGTACTGCTGTTTCACCCGCAGAAGAAAATCGACGTCGGTGCTTTTCCCTTCGGTGATGCAGCGCAGCTGCTCTACTACCAGGCCCACGTGGTGATCGTAGAGATGGATCCGCTGCTTCATCGCCTGCTGCACGGCGTGCCAGTCAGCCTGTTCAAAGCGCTGCTGCGCGCCGGAAGTGACTTCAAGAAAACGCCCATACTGCGCGTCAAATCCCTGCAATATCGTTTGGGCAATCAGTAATTCCAGACCACGCGTCATCGCTTTCCCCCATCCGGCGCCACGTCATGCCGGATGGCGCGCTCGCTTATCCGGCCTGCGTCCTCTTGCAGGCCCGGTCAGCGTCGCGCCACCGGGCATGGCTTAAAACTGATCTTCTTCGGTCGAGCCGGTCAGCGCCGTTACCGACGAGGTGCCACCCTGGATAATGGTGGTGACCTTGTCGAAGTAGCCGGTGCCCACCTCCTGCTGATGCGAGACGAAGGTGTAGCCTTCCGGCCCGGCGGCGAATTCCGGCTGCTGCACTTTCTCAACATAGTGGCGCATCCCCTCACCCTGAGCGTAGGCATGGGCGAGGTCGAACATGTTGAACCACATGCTGTGGATCCCCGCGAGGGTAATAAACTGGTATTTGTATCCCATGTCCGACAGCTGCTGCTGGAAGCTGGCGATGGTTTTATCATCGAGATTTTTCTTCCAGTTAAACGACGGCGAGCAGTTATAGGCCAGCAGTTTGCCCGGGAAACGCGCATGGATAGCCTCGGCAAAGCGGCGCGCCTGCTCGAGATCCGGTTTCGACGTTTCACACCACACCAGATCCGCATACGGCGCGTAGGCCAGCCCGCGGCTGATCGCCTGCTCGATCCCGGCGTGGGTGCGGAAGAACCCTTCGCTGGTGCGATCCCCGGTAATAAACTCACGATCGTACGGATCGCAGTCTGAGGTAATTAAATCCGCGGCGTCGGCATCGGTGCGGGCGATGACCAGCGTCGGGACCCCCATCACGTCGGCCGCCAGACGCGCCGCCACCAGCTTCTGAATCGCCTCCTGAGTCGGAACCAGCACTTTACCGCCCATATGGCCGCACTTCTTCACCGATGCCAGCTGATCTTCGAAGTGAACAGCCGCTGCACCGGCTTCAATCATCGATTTCATCAGCTCAAAGGCGTTCAGGACGCCGCCAAAACCGGCCTCCGCATCCGCCACGATCGGCAGGAAGTAGTCGATAAAGCGCGGATCGTTCGGTTCAATTCCCGCTGACCACTGGATCTGATCGGCGCGGCGGAAGGTGTTGTTGATCCGATCCACCACCGCCGGTACCGAGTTGGCCGGATACAGCGATTGATCCGGATACATGCTGGACGCCAGGTTAGCATCCGCCGCCACCTGCCAGCCGGAGAGATAAATGGCTTCGATACCCGCCTTCGCCTGCTGCAAGGCCTGGCCGCCGGTCAGCGCGCCGAGACTGTTGACGTACCCTTTTTTCGCCTCCCCGTGCAGCAGACGCCACAGTTTCGCCGCGCCAAGCTGCGCCAGCGTGCATTCCGGATTCACCGAGCCGCGTAACTTCACCACTTCTTCCGCGCTGTAGGGACGGGTAATGCCTTCCCAGCGCGGGTTCGTCCATTCTTTGTTTAATTCTTCGATTTGTTGGGTACGGGTTTTCATGTGCAGATGCTCCATATAATTTCCTGGCTCCCCAGGCTCATAGGTGAAGGACTAAATGGCGAACCACACCATCTGGCGATTAGGCCAGCAGGCGGTAGCCCGGCAATGTCAGAAAATCAATTAGCTCGTCGGAGGTGGTGATCTGCTCCATCAGTCGCGCCGCATCGTCAAAGCGGCCGTGGCTGAAGCGGTGCTCTCCCAGCTCCTCCTGAATCACCATCAGCTCTTCCGCCAGCCACTGGCGGAACAGCGCCTTAGTGACTGGGGTACCGTCGTTCAGGGTTTTCTGATGATGGATCCACTGCCAGATAGAGGTGCGCGAGATCTCGGCC
This sequence comes from Klebsiella sp. KPN54798, assembly GCF_021184225.1. Taxonomy (NCBI): domain Bacteria; kingdom Pseudomonadati; phylum Pseudomonadota; class Gammaproteobacteria; order Enterobacterales; family Enterobacteriaceae; genus Klebsiella; species Klebsiella sp. KPN54798. The sequence continues at coordinate 5,120,422 of NZ_CP089234.1, forward strand.
GTTGCGGCGTCTTCCATCAGGCCATAAATCGGTACGCAGCCGTTGCCGGAGATCCACGCTTCGATGTACTGCACCGCCACGCGAATGTTGGCGCGCATTCCGGCTTCCGTGCGTTCGCCCTCGCAGGGAGCCAGCAGTTGTTCAGCGGTAATTGGCGCATCCTCGCTCCGGGTGACCGAGAGCTGATTCGGCTTATCGCCCAGCACGCGGTCAAACACCGCCATGGCGGTATCCGCCAGGCCCGGGTGGGCGATCCAGGTCCCATCGTGACCGTTGTTGGCCTCCAGCTCTTTATCGGCGGTGACTTTACTCAGCACCTGGCGGTTACGTTCGGTATCTTTGCTCGGGATAAACGCCGCCATACCGCCCATCGCAAACGCGCCGCGTTTATGGCAGGTCTTAATCAACAACCGTGAGTAGGCGCTGAGGAAGGGTTTATCCATCGTCACCACCTGCCGGTCCGGCAGTACGCGATCCGGATGGTTTTTCAGCGTCTTGATGTAGCTGAAGATGTAATCCCAGCGGCCGCAGTTCAGGCCAACAATATGGTCGCGCAGCGCATGCAGGATCTCATCCATCTGGAACACCGCTGGCAGCGTCTCAATCAGCAGCGTGGCTTTGATGGTGCCCCGCGGCAGGTCAAAGCGATCTTCCGTAAAACTGAAGACATCGTTCCACCATGCCGCCTCCTGCCAGGCCTGTGTTTTTGGCAGATAGAAGTAGGGACCACTTCCTTTCGCCAGCAGCGCCTGGTAGTTATGAAAGAAATAGAGCGCAAAATCGAACAGGCTGCCGGGGATGGCCTCATTACGCCAGGTCACATGCTTTTCCGGCAGATGCAGGCCGCGCACACGGCATACCAGCACAGCGGGATTGGGCTGCAACTGATAGATTTTGCCGGCCTCGTTGGTGTAGCTGATGGTCCCGTTCACGGCATCGCGCAGGTTGATTTGACCATCAATGACTTTGCGCCAGTCAGGCGCCAGCGAATCCTCAAAGTCCGCCATAAAGACTTTGACGTTGGCATTCAGCGCGTTAATGACCATCTTGCGCTCGACGGGGCCGGTGATTTCAACACGGCGATCCTGCAAATCAGCCGGGATACCGCGAATAGTCCAGTCGCCATTTCTAATGGAAGCAGTTTCCGAAATAAAATCCGGAAGCTGCCCGTCGTCAATAGCCTGCTGTTGCTGCAAACGCGCGGCCAGCAGCTTATTGCGCGCCGGCGTAAAGCGGCTCACCAGTTCCGTCAGAAATTCTACCGCCTCAGGCGTTAAGATCTGCTTCTCCTGCTCGCCATAGGGCTGACTAAAGGCCAGTTCATCGGTGATTGTCGCCTGCTGCGTCATTGTGCTGCTCCTCTTGGTTGATCCGCTGGAAGCGAGCGAAAGATCGTTGTGCAGTTTTCGCTCAGCACAATTAAGACTACTCAATTAATTTCCAAAATCAAAAACAATTTCCATTTTAATTTTAATTTATCATTAACACATTGATAACAATGAAATTAAAGTTATCCTCGCGTATGAAGTGAATTTCGGAAATAAAAAAGGCACCCGAAGGTGCCAGAGGCAAAATGCTGAAACGCTTTAGGATCGTCTCACGTAGTGTATTATTCCAGCGTCGGATTCATATGACGCAGATCGTATGGCGTAATCTGGTAGACGTAATAGTTAAGCCAGTTAGCGAACAGCAGATTGCCGTGGCTGCGCCAGGTGGCGCGCGGTTTGTTCTGCGGGTCGTTTTGTGGGAAATAGTTATGAGGTATCTCAGGGTTCAAACCGGCTTCCACATCGCGGAAATATTCACTTGCCAGGGTATTGGCATCGTACTCCGGGTGGCCAGTGACAAAGGCGATGCGCTTATCTTTGCTGGCGAACAAATACGCATCGCCCTCTTCCGTCTCCGCGAGGATCTCAAGATCGGTATAGTCGCGAATAAGTCCGGCCGGAAAATCAGCATAGCGTGAGTGCGGGGCCAGGAAAGAGTCGTCGAAACCGCGGGTCAGTAAGGCGTGCGGATGAAGAATATGGTGTTCATAGACGCCGGAAATCTTTTCGGCGCGGGTCTGCTTGGGAATGCCGTACAGAATGTTCAGCGCGGCCTGAACCGCCCAACAGACGAACAGCGTCGAAGTGACGTGATCCTTGGCCCACTCCAGCACCTGTTTGATCTGCGGCCAGTAAGCAACATCGTTAAACTCAACCAGGCCTAAAGGAGCGCCGGTAACAATCAGGCCGTCAAAGTTCTGATCGCAGATCTCATCGAAATTACAGTAAAAGTTATTCAGATGCTCCGCAGGGGTATTACGCGACTCGCGCGCATCGATACGTAATAACTGGATATCCACCTGCAGCGGAGAGTTTGATAGCAGACGCAGGAACTGATTTTCCGTCTCGATTTTCTTCGGCATCAGGTTGAGGATTAACACCTTCAGGGGGCGAATTTCCTGAGTCGTTGCACGTGTTGTCGTCATTACGAAGACGTTTTCATTGCGCAAGAAATTGACGGCTGGCAGCTCGTCCTGCACCCGAATTGGCATAACTGTATTACCTCATAGCATACGTATAAACGTTTAGACATCCAGATAGCTGAAGATAACCAGGAATCGGGTGAATGTCGAGTCTGCATGTTCACGGTGAGAAAATTTCACGGCGCTTGTTGAGTTAGAATATAAGAATGTAGAAAAGGAGAAAGTATGGTTATTAACATCCGCCGTTCCCGGCCTGATGAAGGGGATAAACTGACTGCGATCTGGTGTCGGTCGGTCGACGCCACGCATGATTTTCTGACAAAAGCGTATCGAAAGGAGCTGGAGGAGATGGTACGCGCATTTTTACCGGAGGCTCCGCTGTGGGTGGCGGTTAATACGGAAGACCAGCCGATCGCCTTTATGCTGCTGACCGGAGATCATATGGATGCGCTGTTCGTCGATCCGGATGTCCGCGGCTGTGGCGTGGGGAAGTTGCTGATTGAGCATGCGCTGTCGTTAACGCCGAAGCTGACGACCAATGTAAATGAGCAGAATGAACAAGCGGTCGGGTTTTATCAGAAGATGGGTTTTAGGGTGACAGGGCGCTCTGAAACGGACGATCTGGGGCAACCGTATCCGTTATTGAATTTGATGTATGAGCAGCAGGCTGAAGCAGACTACGATTGACGTCGGTAACTTTGCGGCATTGATGTCCCCTCGGCCAGCAGGTGGCCGAGGATCCGTAGCCCCGGTAAGCGCAGCGCCACCGGGGAGACATACCGGCACGCTGGCCGGACGACAGAAACGCAAAAAGCCCATCCGGCAGGATGGGCTCTTCACTTGTTTGATGCCTGGCAGTTCCCTACTCTCACATGGGGAGACCCCACACTACCATCGGCGCTACGGCGTTTCACTTCTGAGTTCGGCATGGGGTCAGGTGGGACCACCGCGCTAGTGCCGCCAGGCAAATTCTTTGTGCTCAGTACGCAATTCTTTATCGCATCAGCTGCGTTGCCTGCGCTCGTAAAGTCAGTCACATACTTTAGTATGCTCCTTCCTTTCCGTCGCTTGTCGCCTTGCTGCTGCGCAAATTATTGCGTACTCAACTCTGAATCTAAGCTGAAAATTCTCTCAATCCGCCAAAACATCTTCGGCGTTGTAAGGTTAAGCCTCACGGTTCATTAGTACCGGTTAGCTCAACGCATCGCTGCGCTTACACACCCGGCCTATCAACGTCATCGTCTTTAACGTTCCTTCAGGAGACTTAAAGTCTCAGGGAGAACTCATCTCGGGGCAAGTTTCGTGCTTAGATGCTTTCAGCACTTATCTCTTCCGCATTTAGCTACCGGGCAGTGCCATTGGCATGACAACCCGAACACCAGTGATGCGTCCACTCCGGTCCTCTCGTACTAGGAGCAGCCCCCTCAATTCTCCAGCGCCCACGGCAGATAGGGACCGAACTGTCTCACGACGTTCTAAACCCAGCTCGCGTACCACTTTAAATGGCGAACAGCCATACCCTTGGGACCTACTTCAGCCCCAGGATGTGATGAGCCGACATCGAGGTGCCAAACACCGCCGTCGATATGAACTCTTGGGCGGTATCAGCCTGTTATCCCCGGAGTACCTTTTATCCGTTGAGCGATGGCCCTTCCATTCAGAACCACCGGATCACTATGACCTGCTTTCGCACCTGCTCGCGCCGTCACGCTCGCAGTCAAGCTAGCTTATGCCATTGCACTAACCTCCTGATGTCCGACCAGGATTAGCTAACCTTCGTGCTCCTCCGTTACGCTTTGGGAGGAGACCGCCCCAGTCAAACTACCCACCAGACACTGTCCGCAACCCCGGTAAGGGGCCAACGTTAGAACATCAAACATTAAAGGGTGGTATTTCAAGGTTGGCTCCACGCAGACTGGCGTCCACGCTTCAAAGCCTCCCACCTATCCTACACATCAAGGCTCAATGTTCAGTGTCAAGCTATAGTAAAGGTTCACGGGGTCTTTCCGTCTTGCCGCGGGTACACTGCATCTTCACAGCGAGTTCAATTTCACTGAGTCTCGGGTGGAGACAGCCTGGCCATCATTACGCCATTCGTGCAGGTCGGAACTTACCCGACAAGGAATTTCGCTACCTTAGGACCGTTATAGTTACGGCCGCCGTTTACCGGGGCTTCGATCAAGAGCTTCTCCTTACGGATAACCCCATCAATTAACCTTCCGGCACCGGGCAGGCGTCACACCGTATACGTCCACTTTCGTGTTTGCACAGTGCTGTGTTTTTAATAAACAGTTGCAGCCAGCTGGTATCTTCGACTGGTCTCAGCTCCATCCGCAGGGACTTCACCTACACACCAGCGTGCCTTCTCCCGAAGTTACGGCACCATTTTGCCTAGTTCCTTCACCCGAGTTCTCTCAAGCGCCTTGGTATTCTCTACCTGACCACCTGTGTCGGTTTGGGGTACGATTTGATGTTACCTGATGCTTAGAGGCTTTTCCTGGAAGCAGGGCATTTGTTACTTCAGCACCGTAGTGCCTCGTCATCACACCTCAGCCTTGATTATCCGGATTTGCCTGGATAACCAGCCTACATGCTTAAACCGGGACAACCGTCGCCCGGCTAACATAGCCTTCTCCGTCCCCCTTCGCAGTAACACCAAGTACAGGAATATTAACCTGTTTCCCATCGACTACGCCTTTCGGCCTCGCCTTAGGGGTCGACTCACCCTGCCCCGATTAACGTTGGACAGGAACCCTTGGTCTTCCGGCGAGCGGGCTTTTCACCCGCTTTATCGTTACTTATGTCAGCATTCGCACTTCTGATACCTCCAGCAACCCTCACAGGTCACCTTCGCAGGCTTACAGAACGCTCCCCTACCCAACAACACATAGTGTCGCTGCCGCAGCTTCGGTGCATGGTTTAGCCCCGTTACATCTTCCGCGCAGGCCGACTCGACCAGTGAGCTATTACGCTTTCTTTAAATGATGGCTGCTTCTAAGCCAACATCCTGGCTGTCTGTGCCTTCCCACATCGTTTCCCACTTAACCATGACTTTGGGACCTTAGCTGGCGGTCTGGGTTGTTTCCCTCTTCACGACGGACGTTAGCACCCGCCGTGTGTCTCCCGTGATAACATTCTTCGGTATTCGTAGTTTGCATCGGGTTGGTAAGTCGGGATGACCCCCTAGCCGAAACAGTGCTCTACCCCGAAGATGAATTCACGAGGCGCTACCTAAATAGCTTTCGGGGAGAACCAGCTATCTCCCGGTTTGATTGGCCTTTCACCCCCAGCCACAAGTCATCCGCTAATTTTTCAACATTAGTCGGTTCGGTCCTCCAGTTAGTGTTACCCAACCTTCAACCTGCCCATGGCTAGATCACCGGGTTTCGGGTCTATACCCTGCAACTTAACGCCCAGTTAAGACTCGGTTTCCCTGCGGCTCCCCTATACGGTTAACCTTGCTACAGAATATAAGTCGCTGACCCATTATACAAAAGGTACGCAGTCACACCCGAAGGTGCTCCCACTGCTTGTACGTACACGGTTTCAGGTTCTTTTTCACTCCCCTCGCCGGGGTTCTTTTCGCCTTTCCCTCACGGTACTGGTTCACTATCGGTCAGTCAGGAGTATTTAGCCTTGGAGGATGGTCCCCCATATTCAGACAGGATACCACGTGTCCCGCCCTACTCTTCGAGTTCACAGCCTGTGCATTTTGGTGTACGGGACTATCACCCTGTACCGTCGGACTTTCCAGACCGTTCCACTAACACACAAGCTGATTCAGACTCTGGGCTGCTCCCCGTTCGCTCGCCGCTACTGGGGAATCTCGGTTGATTTCTTTTCCTCGGGGTACTTAGATGTTTCAGTTCCCCCGGTTCGCCTCGTTAACCTATGTATTCAGTTAACGATAGTGCAACGAATTGCACTGGGTTTCCCCATTCGGACATCGCCGGTTATAACGGTTCATATCACCTTACCGACGCTTTTCGCAGATTAGCACGTCCTTCATCGCCTCTGACTGCCAGGGCATCCACCGTGTACGCTTAGTCGCTTAACCTCACAACCCGAAGATGTTTCACTTCTGATTGCGAAAATTTGAGAGACTCGAACACACATTAACTGTGTGTCGTTTCAATTTTCAGCTTGATCCAGATTTTTAAAGAGCAAATATCTCAAACATCACCCGAAGATGAGTTTTGAGATAGTTCGGCACGCGTCTTTCACTCACGAACCAGCAAGTGGCGTCCCCTAGGGGATTCGAACCCCTGTTACCGCCGTGAAAGGGCGGTGTCCTGGGCCTCTAGACGAAGGGGACACTGAAGTCTCAATCGCAAGACGCCTTGCTTCTTTACGTTCATCAGACAATCTGTGTGAGCACTACAAAGGCAGGTTCTTTAAGGTAAGGAGGTGATCCAACCGCAGGTTCCCCTACGGTTACCTTGTTACGACTTCACCCCAGTCATGAATCACAAAGTGGTAAGCGCCCTCCCGAAGGTTAAGCTACCTACTTCTTTTGCAACCCACTCCCATGGTGTGACGGGCGGTGTGTACAAGGCCCGGGAACGTATTCACCGTAGCATTCTGATCTACGATTACTAGCGATTCCGACTTCATGGAGTCGAGTTGCAGACTCCAATCCGGACTACGACATACTTTATGAGGTCCGCTTGCTCTCGCGAGGTCGCTTCTCTTTGTATATGCCATTGTAGCACGTGTGTAGCCCTGGTCGTAAGGGCCATGATGACTTGACGTCATCCCCACCTTCCTCCAGTTTATCACTGGCAGTCTCCTTTGAGTTCCCGGCCGAACCGCTGGCAACAAAGGATAAGGGTTGCGCTCGTTGCGGGACTTAACCCAACATTTCACAACACGAGCTGACGACAGCCATGCAGCACCTGTCTCACAGTTCCCGAAGGCACCAATCCATCTCTGGAAAGTTCTGTGGATGTCAAGACCAGGTAAGGTTCTTCGCGTTGCATCGAATTAAACCACATGCTCCACCGCTTGTGCGGGCCCCGTCAATTCATTTGAGTTTTAACCTTGCGGCCGTACTCCCCAGGCGGTCGATTTAACGCGTTAGCTCCGGAAGCCACGCCTCAAGGGCACAACCTCCAAATCGACATCGTTTACGGCGTGGACTACCAGGGTATCTAATCCTGTTTGCTCCCCACGCTTTCGCACCTGAGCGTCAGTCTTTGTCCAGGGGGCCGCCTTCGCCACCGGTATTCCTCCAGATCTCTACGCATTTCACCGCTACACCTGGAATTCTACCCCCTCTACAAGACTCTAGCCTGCCAGTTTCGAATGCAGTTCCCAGGTTGAGCCCGGGGATTTCACATCCGACTTGACAGACCGCCTGCGTGCGCTTTACGCCCAGTAATTCCGATTAACGCTTGCACCCTCCGTATTACCGCGGCTGCTGGCACGGAGTTAGCCGGTGCTTCTTCTGCGGGTAACGTCAATCGACAAGGTTATTAACCTCACCGCCTTCCTCCCGCTGAAAGTGCTTTACAACCCGAAGGCCTTCTTCACACACGCGGCATGGCTGCATCAGGCTTGCGCCCATTGTGCAATATTCCCCACTGCTGCCTCCCGTAGGAGTCTGGACCGTGTCTCAGTTCCAGTGTGGCTGGTCATCCTCTCAGACCAGCTAGGGATCGTCGCCTAGGTGAGCCGTTACCCCACCTACTAGCTAATCCCATCTGGGCACATCTGATGGCATGAGGCCCGAAGGTCCCCCACTTTGGTCTTGCGACGTTATGCGGTATTAGCTACCGTTTCCAGTAGTTATCCCCCTCCATCAGGCAGTTTCCCAGACATTACTCACCCGTCCGCCGCTCGTCACCCGAGAGCAAGCTCTCTGTGCTACCGCTCGACTTGCATGTGTTAGGCCTGCCGCCAGCGTTCAATCTGAGCCATGATCAAACTCTTCAATTTAAGTTTGATGCTCAAAGAATTAAACTTCGTAATGAATTACGTGTTCACTCTTGAGACTTGGTATTCATTTTTCGTCCGAGGACGTTAAGAATCCATGTCACTTTGAGTGCCCACACAGATTGTCTGATAAATTGTTAAAGAGCAGTTGCGACGCGCTTTAGCGCTCTGTCGCGAGGTGGCGTATATTACGCTTTCCTCTTTCAGAGTCAACCCGTTTTTCAGGATTTTTCTCTGCAACCGAACCGGCTGTTTGTGTGAAGTGATTCACATCTGCCGTGTCGATGGAGGCGCATTATAGGGAGTTCTCGAGCGTCCGCAATAGAAAAATGGCAGAAAAATGACTGACTGCTGCATTCCCCAGCAAAACCCCGCTTTATACCTCGTTACACACAGAATTATCCACAGGAGAGCGTAAAAACATGACCGCTAGCCCCGTGGATCGCCAGCTATATAGAAGGAGAATCACCGGCCTGGAGAGAAACATAAAAATTCGCGAGCGTTGCGCAAACGTTTTCGTTACAATGCCGCGCTATGACACGGATGCCCGGTTGGGTGCGTTAGGTGAGTTTTTAGGCAAAAACTCACCTAACGCTCTCTGTAATGTTCAAATCCTGGGGATTTAATACCATGCAACAACGTCGTCCAGTCCGCCGCGCTCTGCTCAGTGTTTCTGACAAGGCCGGTATCGTCGAATTCGCGCAGGCGCTTTCCGCTCGTGGTGTCGAGCTGCTGTCCACCGGCGGCACCGCTCGCCTGCTGGCAGATAAAGGCCTGCCGGTTACCGAAGTCTCTGACTACACCGGTTTCCCGGAAATGATGGATGGACGCGTGAAGACCCTGCATCCGAAAGTACACGGCGGCATCCTCGGTCGTCGCGGTCAGGATGACGGTATCATGCAGCAACACGGTATCGCGCCTATCGATATGGTTGTCGTGAACCTTTACCCGTTCGCCCAGACCGTCGCTCGTGAAGGGTGCTCGCTGGAAGACGCGGTGGAAAACATCGATATCGGCGGCCCGACTATGGTGCGCTCTGCGGCGAAGAACCATAAAGATGTCGCCATCGTAGTAAAGAGCAGCGACTACGACGCCATCATTAATGAGATGGACGCCAACGAAGGTTCCCTCACGCTGGCCACCCGCTTCGACCTCGCCATTAAAGCCTTCGAACACACCGCCGCTTACGACAGCATGATCGCCAACTACTTCGGCAGCATGGTTCCGGCCTATCACGGCGAAAGCAAAGAAGCCGCTGGCCGCTTCCCGCGTACCCTGAATCTGAACTTCATTAAGAAGCAGGATATGCGCTACGGCGAAAACAGCCACCAGCAGGCGGCTTTCTATATAGAAGAGAATGTAAAAGAGGCCTCCGTGGCGACCGCCACTCAGCTGCAGGGCAAAGCGCTCTCCTATAACAACATTGCCGATACCGATGCGGCGCTGGAGTGTGTAAAAGAGTTCAACGAGCCGGCCTGCGTTATCGTTAAGCACGCCAACCCGTGCGGCGTTGCCGTCAGCGACTCGATTCTTGACGCCTACGATCGCGCTTACAAAACCGACCCGACCTCCGCGTTCGGCGGCATCATTGCCTTTAACCGCGAGCTGGATGCTGAAACCGCGCAGGCGATCATCTCTCGCCAGTTCGTCGAAGTGATCATCGCGCCGTCCGCCAGCGAAGAAGCGCTGAAAATCACCGCCGCGAAGCAGAACGTCCGCGTACTGACCTGCGGCCAGTGGGATACTCGCGTTGCCGGCCTCGATTTCAAACGCGTTAACGGTGGTCTGCTGGTTCAGGACCGCGATCTCGGCATGGTCACCGCAGGTGAACTGCGCGTGGTCAGCAAACGTCAGCCAACCGAGCAGGAACTGCGCGATGCGCTGTTCTGCTGGAAAGTGGCGAAATTCGTCAAATCCAACGCCATTGTGTATGCCAAAGATAATATGACCATCGGTATAGGCGCCGGTCAGATGAGCCGCGTCTACTCGGCGAAAATCGCCGGAATTAAAGCCGGTGATGAAGGTCTGGAAGTGAAAGGTTCCGCCATGGCCTCTGACGCTTTCTTCCCGTTCCGCGACGGCATCGATGCCGCAGCCGCGGTAGGCATCACCTGCGTTATTCAGCCGGGCGGCTCTATCCGTGACGACGAAGTGATTGCCGCCGCTGACGAACACGGCATCGCCATGATCTTCACCGACATGCGCCACTTCCGCCATTAATTCCTGGAGCAGCAGATGAAAGTATTAGTAATCGGTAACGGCGGGCGCGAGCACGCGCTGGCCTGGAAAGCGGCTCAGTCGCCGCTGGTTGATACCGTCTACGTCGCGCCGGGCAACGCCGGTACCGCCCTGGAGCCGTCGCTGCAAAACGTCGCCATCGGCGTCACCGATATTCCGGCGCTGCTTCGCTTCGCGCAGGATGAGAACATCGATCTGACCATCGTTGGTCCGGAAGCGCCGTTGGTCATTGGCGTGGTCGACGCGTTCCGTGCCGCCGGGCTGAACATCTTCGGGCCAACCGAAGGCGCCGCGCAGCTGGAAGGCTCAAAAGCCTTCACCAAAGATTTTCTCGCCCGTCATCATATTCCGACGGCGGAATACCAGAACTTCACCGAAGTGGAGCCTGCGCTGGCTTATCTGCGCGAGAAAGGCGCGCCGATCGTCATCAAAGCCGACGGTCTGGCGGCGGGTAAAGGCGTTATCGTGGCGATGACCCTCGAGGAAGCCGAAGCGGCGGTCAAAGATATGTTGGCCGGCAACGCCTTTGGCGACGCAGGCCACCGCATCGTGATTGAAGAGTTCCTCGATGGCGAAGAGGCTAGCTTTATTGTGATGGTCGACGGCGAGCACGTCCTGCCGATGGCCACCAGCCAGGATCACAAGCGCGTCGGCAACGGCGATACCGGCCCGAACACCGGCGGGATGGGGGCGTACTCCCCGGCGCCGGTGGTTACTGACGAAGTCCACCAGCGCACCATGGAGCGGATTATCTGGCCAACCGTGAAAGGCATGGCCGCTGAAGGCAACACCTATACCGGTTTCCTCTACGCCGGTCTGATGATCGACAAGCAGGGCAACCCGAAGGTGATTGAGTTCAACTGCCGCTTTGGCGACCCGGAAACCCAACCGATCATGCTGCGCATGAAGTCCGACCTGGTCGAGCTGTGCCTCGCCGCCTGCGCGGGCAAGCTGGACGAGAAAACCTCCGAGTGGGATGACCGCGCGTCGCTGGGCGTGGTGGTTGCCGCCGGCGGCTATCCGGGCAGCTACAATACGGGCGATGAGATCTACGGCCTGCCGCAGCAGGAAGTCGCAGACGGTAAAGTCTTCCACGCCGGCACCAAACTGTCTGACGACCAGCGCGTGGTCACCAACGGCGGGCGCGTGCTGTGCGTCACCGCGCTGGGTGACTCCGTAGCGCAGGCGCAGCAGCGCGCCTATCAGCTGCTGACCGACATTCGCTGGGACGGTAGCTTTAGCCGTAGCGATATCGGCTGGCGCGCCATCGAACGTGAAAAGGCTAACGGCTAAGTTTCGCCAGCAGCGTTTTGCGCGTAATGCCTAACTGACGGGCGGCTTCGGTTTTGTTGCCGCCCGTTTTTTCCAGCGCCGCCAGAATCACCTCTTTCTCCACTTCCACTAACGGCTGAATTCCTCCCTCCTCGCTCCCGCCTGATGGCAGCGGCGTACCGGCGATCGCCAGGGGCAGTTCTCGCTCAGAGATATAGTTTCCGGTCAGTAGCACCACCGCCCGCTCCACCGCGTTTTCCAGCTCGCGTATATTGCCCGGCCAGGGGTAGTGGATCAGCAGGTCCATCGCCTGTGGCGTGAACCCCTTTACCGTCTTACGATTGCGTTCGGTATAGCGTTTGAGAAAATGCTGCGCCAGCTGCGGAATATCTTCCCGTCGCCGGCGCAGCGGCGGTATCTCGATGGTCACGACGTTGAGTCGGTAATAGAGATCCTGGCGAAAGCGCCCGGCGCTCACCTCTTCCGCAAGGTTGCGATGGGTGGCGGCGATAAGCCGCACATCAACGGCAAGCGTCTGGTTGCTGCCGACCCGCTGCACCTCCCGCTCCTGAATCGCCCGCAGCAGACGCACCTGCATCAGCGGCGAGATATCGCCAATTTCATCAAGGAACAGCGTGCCGCCATCCGCCTCGACAAAGCGTCCTTCCCGTCGCCGATCCGCCCCGGTAAACGCCCCTTTTTCATGACCGAACAGCTCGGATTCCAGCAGTGACTCATTCAGCGCCGCGCAGTTGAGCGTGACCAACGGCTTGTCACGACGCTCGCTGCAGGCGTGGATGGCGTGCGCCACCAGCTCCTTACCGGTTCCCGACTCCCCATAAATCAGCACCGTCGCGTCCGAAGGGGCCACCAGCGTAATATCGTTAAGAAGCGCCTGCATCGCCGGGCTGTCGCCAATCATGCCCCACCGTGAATCCGTCGCAACGCTGGGGTCGCTCTCGCTCTGCCGGGTGTGCGCCAATGCCTGAACCAGCGTCTGCTGCAGGGTGTCAAAATCCAGCGGTTTAACCAGATAATCCAGCGCCCCGGACTTAATAGCTTCTACCGCCGTACCGACGCTGGAAAACGCCGTCATGATCAGCACCGGTATCGCCGGGTTATAGGCCTTAATCTCTTTTAACGTTGCGATACCGTCCATCTCCGCCATACGGATATCGCACAGCACCAGGTCGAAGACCTGCTGATGGATCTGCTCCAGCGCCTGCAGGCCGTTGTGAGCCACCCCCACCTGATAGCCCCAGCCGCGCAGCAGCGCCTGCAGGATCGTGCAGTGGCTGATGTCATCATCAACGACCAGAATCTGTACTTTATCGCTGCTCATCTTCCCTCCGTTGAGCATCCACCGGTAACCAAAGCGTAAATATCGCTCCAGCTCCCGGCTGACTTTCGGCGCGGATCGTCCCGCCATGTTGTTCGATAATATTCTGCACTACGGCCAGCCCCAGCCCGGTGCCGTCCGCCTTGGTGGTGAAATACGGCGTGAAGATAGCCTGTAACTCTTCATCGCTCATCCCCTTACCGCTATCCGTGACGACGATTTTCACCCGCTGACGATCGGCTTCGCTTGCTGTTACGCGAATGACGCCGTCACGACCAATCGCCTGCATTGCATTCAGGTACAGGTTCAACAGCACCTGATTCAGGCGATCGGGGTCGGCGCTGATCGTGGTTAACTCAGGTCGCGGAGTAAATTGCAGCGCGATCCCGCGGCTCTGCGCATCCTGGCTTACCAACTGCAATGAGTGGCGGATAAGCGCGTTGATATCGACTGTTTGGTAGTTTAGATGGGCGGGACGGACCAGCTCCAGCAGCTCGCTGACCACCCGGTTCAGGCGATCAGCCTCTTTGGCCATCACCTGGGCTAACTGATGCGACTCGCCGCCAGGCGACGTGCGCTCGGCAAAATATTTCGCCAGCCCTTTAATCGACGAGAGCGGGTTGCGGATCTCGTGCGCGACCCCCGCCGCCAGATGGCCAAGCGCCACCAGCTTTTCCTTGCGGGCCATCGCCTCCAGCAGCTGTTTCCGCGAGCGACGATAGCGGCGGAACCAGAACTGAGCGAGGATCGTCGCCGCTATCACCAGCGCGGCGGCACCCAGCATGATGGCCATATTTCGCTGCCCGCGGGCCTGCGCGGCATCCAGCTCGCGGCTATCAAAGGCGATAAAAATCACCTGCGGGACGATGGCCTGAGCCAGGGCGCTATTGCCGCGGTTCATCATTCCCATATGGTGGCCGCGGGCCGGATTAAGCGGGCGAAAATGGCGATAGATCTCTAGCGCCGGCTGCGGTTCGCTAAGCCGGCGCCAGCGGGCCTGTTCGCCAACCGCTAACGCACGCATCTGCGCCGGGCTATACAGCGTTTTACCCACCTGCTGCGGATCGCTATGGGCGATAATTTTACCGTTTTCATCGGTCACCGCGAACCACAGGACGCCCGGTTGCCAGGCCATCTCTTCCAGCAGGGCCTGCAGCTGCGCATGATGCATACGCATCCCCATCCCGACGCGCGTGCCGGACTCCAGCGCGCGGATCAGCACGCTCCCTTTCTCTTCAATGGTTTGTCGGGCAGCGGTCGTCTCGCGACCGTAGTCGCGGACGATCATCGCGGAGAACAGCATGACCAGCAGCACAACCGTGCCGGTCAGCAGCCAGCTCAGCGCGCCAGCGGCGGCGTCCCGGGAGAGAGATTTGATCTTCATCGGCGAGTCCTTGTCATCTCTTTTTCACTATCTGCAGGCTCCTTCAGCAGAAATCATGCCATGTTTCCGCGCGGCCAATCCTGCTCTCAAACATATCGCCTGCGCTTAAGCGAGTAAAAATGACTCGCCTGACCCTGGCGGAACGGGTCATTTTTACTCGCTCTCCTCGGCAAAGGCTTCGGCAGGCCCACACAGACGGGCTTTTTCAGACTGGCATGGAAGATGCAATACCGAGGGAAACCACACAGGAGAAAATGCCATGAAACGGAACCGTACCTTACCTCTCGCCCTCGTTACCTTTGCCGCGCTGACCTTCGCCAGCAACGCGGCCTGGGCCAACCACCACTGGGGCAACAATAACGGGATGGGCAACCAGGGCTACAGTCAGCTGACCCAGGAGCAGCAGGCTACCGTGCAAAAGCTGCATAACGATTACTATGCGCAAACCAGCGCCCTGCGCCAGAAGCTGCAGTCCAAACGCTATGAGTACAATGCGCTGCTCACGGCGCAAAAGCCGGACAGCGGGAAGATTGAAGCTGTCGCTCAGGAGATGGAAGGCTTACGCCAGAAGCTGGATCAGCAGCGGGTGAAGTTTGATATCGCCCTGGCTGAGGCAGGCGTTCCCCGCGGCGCAGGAATGGGATATGGCGGCTGTCGCGGTAGCGCCGGCGGTCATATGGGCATGAACCACTGGTAAAGGTTAGAAGCTTTTTTCCGTCGGCTGCCAGGTGCAGAAGTTTTCATTGGCGACCAGCAGCAGTTGAGAGCCTTCCGGCGCCTCCAGCCAGGCAATGCTCACTGCGGCGGAAGCGTGGCTCTGGCGGCGTTCAATGTGCGCCAGGGCCCGGCTATCGAGGTCGGGCGTAACCGTCTGCCCTTCGCAGGTCAGCACGGTATGCGCGGCAGCGTTCCAGCGCCCCTGCCGCAGGACGACCCGCCCCTGGCGGAGGGCGTCGCTGGTCTGGCGGATCTGTTCGGCGCGATAACGATATAGCGCGACCTGGTCGCTGGAGAGCTGCTGCTTCTGCCCGTCCACTTCCCGTTGCATAAAGCTCAGATCGCCCTGCGCGTCGAAACGGGCGCGAATATGTTCCGGCGGTTTGCCATAGACATTGAGTTCGATAAGCGCCAGTTGATCGCCCTGCCAGCGATATTCGCTGGTCGAAGTGTCCCCGTGACGCCACGGGCTGAAGGCGGCGAGAAGATGGACTTCATCGCCAGAATCTTTACGCCAGATGCGCATCGCTCCCTGATTGTCCGCATATCCGCTGGCGGTAAACGGCGGTAGCGACGTGTCGTGGCTGCAGGCAGTCAGCAACAGGATGCCCGCCAGCGCCAGAGGCCGGCGCCAGACAGACAAAAGGGGCTTAATAGCCCCTTCGATAAAACTGTTCACTGCCACGCGGTCTTACTTAACTGCGTCTTTCAGTGCTTTGCCAGAAACAAATGCCGGCACGTTAGCTGCAGCGATTTTGATCTCTTTACCGGTCTGCGGGTTGCGGCCAGTACGCTCAGCGCGGTGGTTCACTTTGAAGGTACCGAAACCAACCAGTTGAACAGCATCACCTTCTTTCAGAGACTCAGTAATTGCAGCCAGGGTAGATTCCAGGGCAGCTTTAGCCTGTGCTTTGGACAGGTCAGCTTTGTCCGCAATTACATCAATCAGTTGAGTCTTGTTCATAAGTTATCCTTACAATGTGTTTATCGCTTGCTAAGCATCGAGTGCGACGGAAATGCCAAAAAAGCACCCTCCTGCATACACGCACCGATAGCCACTTTTTTTCGCCCTCCAAATGTAGACCAGACGGGGGGCGGAATGGAAGCCTTCAGACGCTACAATTCAGGCGGTAAATCACGTTTTCTGGTCTCACTGCTGAAAATTTATACCAATATTGCTCTCGCCAGCCTCGCGCAGGTCCGCGCGCAGGCCTTTTATCAGCTCAAGATCACGCTCTTCACAGTCGGCCAGCAGGCGGAAAATTTCCCACTGAATATCCCATTCCTGCTCTACCGCCGGATTCGCTTTCAACTCTTCGTCGGTCATTTCGCGACCTTCCTGGGTCATTTCCAGCATCGCCACGGTGGTGATGGAGGTCTTGCTCACCTCGATCGCGTGCTCGAGCGTTTCGCCGCTCAGACGAGAATGAATCAGTTCACTCAACGCCACGCAAGCGTCTATGGCCGGATAGACACCGTACATGTCGAAATCATCTGCCGCCGGGATCGCCTCTTCCAGCTTCTCCAGCTGGCTGTCGAAATTCACCTTCGCATCTTTAACCGTCAGCGTTTCCCAGATCAGGTCCAGGATACGACGATAAAGCAGGCCGTCGCCAAACTCGGTTTGCTTGCAGAACATCGCGTAGTTGGGATACATACGTTCGCACAGGCAGGCCATAAAAGTGACATGCTGCCAGCTTTCCAGCTTCTCCAGGCGCAGGTGAATCGGGTTTTGTAACATGATTAATTCTCGAAGTCAGAAATTAGGCGCAGTGTACCTGAATCAGCTGTGATTTGCTTGCCAACGCACAAACGACGGACGACGGGACGCCACCGCATCGGCCCAACGCGTCGGCTCGGGCAGACGGTAGCCTCGCATGCAGCGCTCAACCCACATTAAAGCGCTGTCCATGCCTACCCGGTGGCCGGTGCTAATAAACAGCGGGTTGCAGCGCACTTTGCTGCGCCAGACCCAGGCCAGTTGCTCATTTTTATCCATCAGCGGGGCCAGCGCGCCAGGCTCATCACCCAGGTCGCCGATTTTGCCGCACAGGCGTTTTTTCGCCACTCCGATAGTCGGCACATCAATCATCAGGCCAAAATG
This sequence comes from Klebsiella sp. KPN54798, assembly GCF_021184225.1. NCBI lineage: Bacteria > Pseudomonadati > Pseudomonadota > Gammaproteobacteria > Enterobacterales > Enterobacteriaceae > Klebsiella > Klebsiella sp. KPN54798. Next base: position 5,137,880 of record NZ_CP089234.1, read on the forward strand.
GCTGGCGACGCCCAATCTCCGGGGATGAGAAATGCCGTGTCCGTCAACGAAGAGTAGGTTCGGTTTTTGCGAAAGCTGCTCCCACGCCGCCAGCAGCGCAGGCGTTTCGCGAAACGAGAGAAAGCCGGGAATATAGGGCATAGAGGTGGCGACCCGCGCCACCTGATACTCCACCAGCTCAAGCTCAGGCCAGGTCAGCAGCACCATCGCAGCCCGGGTGATCTCCCCTTCCTGCTCAAACCCGACGTCCGCGCCGCCGATCAACGCCGGCGGGTCGCGATCCAGTCGATCCGCACGCTCTACCGACGCGGCTAACTGTTGCTGTTGGGTACGTAGTGCGGCTAAATCCATAGGGCTTATCTCCTACTGGTGATAGGGTGCGGACAGACGGTGCACAGCCTCAACAAAGACGCCCGCATGCTCGGGGTCAACGTCCTGATGAATACCGTGTCCAAGGTTAAAGACGTGGCCTTCCCCCTGGCCAAAGCCGGCAAGAATGGTTGCCACTTCTTCTTCAATACGCGGGGCGGGCGCATAGAGCATCGACGGATCCATATTGCCCTGCAGCGCTACTTTGTTACCCACGCGACGGCGGGCATCGGCAATATCGGTGGTCCAGTCGAGACCCAACGCATCGCAGCCGGTCTCCGCCATCGCTTCCAGCCACTGACCACCGCCTTTGGTGAACAGAGTCACCGGCACGCGGCGGCCTTCGTTTTCCCGCAGCAGGCCATCGACGATCTTATGCATGTAGTAGAGGGAGAACTGCTGATAGTCGCGGCCGGTCAGCACCCCGCCCCAGGTGTCAAAAATCATCACCGACTGCGCGCCGGCTTTGATCTGCGCGTTGAGATACAGGGTAACGCTCTTCGCCAGCTTATCCAGCAGCGCATGCAGCGCCTGCGGCTCGGCGTACATCATCTTTTTAATCACGGTGAAAGCCTTGCTGCTGCCGCCCTCCACCATGTACGTAGCCAGCGTCCATGGACTACCGGAAAAACCGATCAGCGGCACTTCGCCTTTCAGTTCGCGGCGAATGGTGCGCACGGCGTTCATTACATAGCCCAGCTCCTGCTCCGGATCCGGGATCGGCAGCTTGTCGACGTCGGCTTTACTTTTTACCGGCGAGGTGAAGCGCGGACCTTCGCCAGCTTCAAAGTACAGCCCCAGCCCCATGGCGTCCGGGATGGTCAGGATGTCCGAAAAGAGGATCGCCGCGTCCAGCGGGTAACGGCGCAGCGGCTGGAGCGTCACTTCGCAGGCCAGCTCGGCATTTTTACACAGCGACATAAAGTCGCCCGCTTGCGCACGGGTGGCTTTGTACTCCGGTAAATAGCGGCCCGCCTGGCGCATCATCCACACCGGGGTGACATCAACCGGCTGACGCAGCAGCGCGCGCAGGTAACGATCGTTCTTCAGTTCGGTCATTTTTACATTCCTTTAGCGTTGATACGCCCAGTGTAACATGTCACTCGAACTCTGCCCGACACATCGCGACGGTATCTTCGATAAGCCGCCGCGCCACTGTCCCCGGCGGCGGCAGAAGCGGCAGGTCGTCATAGCGATACCAGTCCGCGGTCAGTAACTCTTTTTTGTCGACCACGATCTCGCCATCTGCGTAATCCGCCATAAAGGCGGTCATCAGCGACTGCGGGAACGGCCATGGCTGAGAGGTCACGTAACGCAGGTTTTTTACCCGAATACCGCTCTCCTCCATCACCTCGCGAGCCACCGCCTGCTCAAGGGTTTCGCCGACCTCGACAAAGCCGGCCAGCACGGTGTGCACGCCGTTGCGATGGCGCGTATGTTGCGCCAGCAGGATCGCATCGTCGCGACGGATTGCCACGATAATGCAGGGGGCAATTTGCGGGTAGTAACGTTCACGGCAGTGGCTGCACAGCATCGCCCATTCGCTTTTGCTGGCATGCATCGGGTGGCCGCAGTAACCGCAAAATTTATGCGAGCGATAAAATTCGGCGAGCTGGATCCCCCGCCCAGCCAGCTGGAAGAGTCCCGGATCCTGATCCAGCACCTGGCGCAACGATCCCATGTCATGGCGACGATCCTGGCGCACCATCCACACGGACTCGCCCTGCCACTCGCCAATATGCAGCGCATGCTGGCCGACAAGATCGAAATTAACCGCTTCGCCATGTGGTAATTCTCCACCAGGCAACCATAATTTTTGTTCGTGACTGACAACCCACCAGCCGCGATCTAATTTTTCAATAATACGATCCATATCTATTGCACTACCTTTGCTTCACTGGCATGTTGTTAACATTATATTTACATTTTGGTGAGCAGATTTAAATCAAAACTAGCGGAGTCAATCATGCTAAACCAGCTGGAAAATCTGACGGAGCGCGTTGGCGGTAGTAATGAACTGGTCGATCGCTGGCTACAAGTGCGTAAGCATCTGCTCGTGGCTTACTACAACCTGGTTGGCCTGAAACCGGGCAAAGAGTCGTTTATGCGGCTAAACGAAAAGGCGCTGGATGACTTTTGCCAAAGTCTGGTGGATTACCTCTCATCCGGTCATTTTAGTATTTATGAACGCATTATTGGCGAAATGGAAGGCGATACCCCTCTTTTAGCCGCCACCCGGCTTTACCCGCAGCTGGAAGCCAATACCCAGCAGATGATGGACTACTACGATACCTGCCTCGAAAACGCCATCGATCACGATAACTATCTTGAATTTCAGCAGGCGCTGTCGGATATCGGCGAGTCGCTGGAGGCGCGTTTCGCGCTGGAAGATAAACTGATCGCCCTGGCTGTCGCCCATAACCTGAGCAATGACGTGCGCGATAATATTGCGCCGACCGCTTGAGTTGTGAACCGTTAACGCGTAATTTACGTACATTATCCCTCTGCGGAGGGATTTCATCTTGTCGGAGTGCCTATTTTCCATGCGCAGGCTAACGTGGAAAAGGCTGAGACCGTTAATTCGGGATCCGCGGAACCTGATCAGGCTAATACCTGCGAAGGGAACAAGAGTAAACTGCTGTTCGCGTCAGTCCGTCAGGGCCGATCGCATCTGTTACTCCATCCGTCGTCTGACAAGCCATGTCCTTTTTTAACTGGAATGCGCTATGTCTACTACCAAACTAACCCGTCGGGAACAACGCGAGCACGCGCAGCGATTCATTGATACGCTGGCGGGTACCGCTTTTCCTAATTCACGCCGCATCTATGTTCACGGCTCACAAGCGGATATCCGCGTCCCGATGCGTGAAATTCAGCTCAGCCCAACTCTCGTCGGCGGCGATAAAGATAACCCCCGGTACGAAACCAACGAACCGATCCCGGTGTATGACACCTCCGGGCCGTATGGCGACCCGGATATTAGCATTGATGTCCGCCAGGGGCTGGCAAAGCTGCGCCAGCCGTGGATCGACGCGCGTAACGACTGCGCGCCACTCAGCGAACGCAGCTCGGCCTATACCAAAGCGCGGCTGGCCGACGACGGTCTCGATGAGCTGCGCTTCAGCGGCCTGCTGACGCCCAAACGCGCCGTCGTTGGCAAATGCGTTACCCAGCTGCACTACGCCCGCCAGGGGATAGTCACCCCGGAGATGGAGTTCATCGCCATTCGCGAAAACATGGGTCGCGAACGTATCCGCAGCGAGGTTCTGCGCCAGCAGCACGCAGGTGAAGGCTTCGGCGCCCACCTACCGGAAAACATCACCCCCGAGTTTGTTCGCGATGAAGTGGCCGCCGGACGCGCCATCATCCCCGCCAACATCAACCACCCGGAGTCTGAACCGATGATTATCGGCCGCAACTTCCTGGTGAAAGTGAATGCCAATATCGGCAACTCGGCGGTGACCTCTTCCATCGAAGAAGAGGTCGAGAAACTGGTCTGGTCAACCCGCTGGGGCGCCGACACGGTGATGGACCTCTCCACCGGCCGCTATATCCACGAAACCCGCGAGTGGATCCTGCGCAACAGCCCGGTGCCGATTGGTACCGTGCCGATTTACCAGGCGCTGGAGAAGGTCAACGGCATCGCCGAGAATCTCACCTGGCAAGTCTTCCGCGATACCCTGCTGGAACAGGCCGAGCAAGGCGTCGACTACTTCACGATTCACGCCGGCGTACTGTTGCGCTACGTCCCGATGACGGCGAAGCGCCTGACCGGTATCGTCTCGCGCGGCGGCTCAATCATGGCTAAGTGGTGCCTGTCGCATCATCAGGAAAACTTCCTCTACCAGCATTTCCGCGAAATCTGCGAAATCTGCGCCGCCTATGACGTGTCGCTGTCGCTGGGCGATGGCCTGCGCCCCGGCTCCATTCAGGATGCCAACGACGAGGCGCAGTTTTCCGAGCTGCGCACCCTCGGCGAACTGACGAAAATCGCCTGGGAATATGACGTGCAGGTGATGATTGAAGGCCCTGGCCACGTGCCGATGCAGATGATCCGCCGCAATATGACCGAACAGCTGGAGCACTGCCACGAAGCGCCGTTCTACACCCTGGGGCCGCTCACCACTGATATCGCGCCGGGCTACGACCATTTCACCTCCGGTATCGGCGCGGCAATGATCGGCTGGTTCGGCTGCGCCATGCTGTGCTATGTCACGCCGAAAGAGCATCTCGGCCTGCCCAACAAAGAGGATGTCAAACAGGGGCTGATTACCTACAAAATCGCCGCCCACGCCGCCGACCTCGCGAAAGGCCACCCCGGGGCGCAGATCCGCGACAACGCGATGTCAAAAGCGCGTTTTGAATTCCGCTGGGAAGACCAGTTCAACCTCGCGCTCGACCCGTTCACCGCGCGGGCCTATCACGATGAAACCCTGCCGCAGGAGTCCGGCAAAGTCGCCCACTTCTGCTCCATGTGCGGGCCGAAATTCTGTTCGATGAAAATCACTCAGGAGGTCCGCGACTACGCCGCGAAGCAAAGTATCGAAGCCGGCATGGCCGATATGTCGAATAACTTCCGCGCCCGCGGCGGCGAAATCTACCTGAAACAGGAGGAAGCCTGATGTATCAACCTGATTTTCCACCCGTCCCGTTTCGTCTCGGACTCTACCCGGTGGTGGACAGCGTGGCGTGGATTGAGCGCCTGCTCGAAGCTGGGGTACGTACCCTTCAGTTACGCATCAAAGACCGGCGCGACAGCGAAGTTGAGGATGACGTGATCGCCGCCATCGCCCTTGGTCGCCGTTATCACGCCCGACTGTTCATTAACGATTACTGGCAACTGGCGATTAAGCACCAGGCCTATGGCGTGCATCTCGGACAAGAAGATCTGGAAACCACCGATCTGAGCGCTATCCGCCAGGCCGGGCTGCGTCTTGGCGTCTCTACTCACGATGATATGGAAATTGATGTCGCCCTTGCGGCGCGCCCCTCTTACATCGCGCTAGGTCACGTCTTCCCGACGCAAACCAAACAGATGCCTTCCGCGCCGCAGGGCCTCGAGCAGCTTGCCAGACATATTCAACGCCTGGCGGATTACCCCACCGTGGCGATCGGCGGAATTAGCCTGGAAAAGGCGCCGGGGGTACTGGCGACCGGCGTCGGCAGCATCGCGGTGGTCAGCGCCATCACCCAGGCGGCGGACTGGCGGGCAGCGACCGACCAACTGCTGGCGCTGGCGGGAGCGGGCGATGAATGATCACGACTTTATGCGCTATAGCCGCCAGCTGCTGCTGGAGGATATTGCCATCGAAGGGCAGCAGAAGCTGTTAGCCAGTCGAGTGCTGATTATCGGCCTTGGCGGGCTGGGCTCCCCGGCGGCGCTCTATCTGGCCGGGGCTGGCGTCGGGACGCTGACCCTGGCCGATGACGACGCGGTGCATCTCAGCAACCTGCAACGGCAGATCTTGTTCACCAGCGCGGATATCGATCGGCCAAAAGCCGCAGCGGCACAGACCCGGCTCAGCCAGCTAAACCCGCAGATCAAACTGGTAGCGCTCCAGCAGCGCTTAAGCGGCGAGGCGCTCCGCGCCGAAGTGGCGAAAGCGGACGTGGTGCTGGACTGTACCGATAATATGGTCACCCGCCAGGCGATCAATGCCGCCTGTGTGGCCCTCGATACCCCGTTAGTGACCGCCAGCGCCGTGGGCTTCGGCGGTCAGCTGATGGTGCTCACCCCGCCCTGGACGCAGGGCTGCTATCGCTGCCTGTGGCCGGAAAGCGATGAACCGCAGCGCAACTGCCGCACCGCGGGGATCGTCGGCCCGGTGGTCGGCATGATGGGCACCCTGCAGGCGCTGGAGACAATTAAGCTGCTCAGCGGCATGGCGACGCCGCGCAACACCCTGCGGCTGTTCGACGCCCGCACCAGCAACTGGCGCGCCCTTGCGCTACAGCGTTCCCGGAGCTGCCCGGTGTGCGGAGGGCGGCATGCAGATCTGGTTTAACGACGAGCCGCTGGCGTGCGCCGACAATCTCAGCGTCAGCGCCCTGCTGACCCAGCTCGAACAGCAGCAGCCGGGCGTTGCGCTGGCGCTCAATCAACACATCCTGCCGCGCGACCGGTGGGAAGATCATCTCTTGCAGGAAGGCGATCGGGTCCTGCTTTTTCAGGTTATCGCTGGAGGCTGACATGTTACGTATTGCAGACAAAACGTTTGAATCCCATCTTTTCACCGGTACCGGCAAATTCGCCGCCCCGGAGGTGATGGTTGAGGCGATTCGCGCCTCGGGCAGCCAGCTGGTAACCCTGGCGATGAAGCGCGTCGATTTACGCCAGCGCAATGACGCCATCCTCGCCCCGCTGCTGGCGGCGGGGGTTAACCTGCTGCCGAATACCTCAGGCGCCAAGACGGCGGAAGAGGCGGTGTTTGCCGCCCGCCTGGCGCGGGAAGCCCTGGGTACCCATTGGCTGAAGCTGGAGATCCACCCGGACGCCCGCTGGCTGCTGCCCGACCCGATTGAAACCCTGAAAGCGGCGGAGCTGCTGGTCCGCGAAGGGTTCGTGGTGCTGCCCTACTGCGGCGCCGATCCGGTGCTGTGTAAACGACTGGAAGAGGTAGGCTGCGCGGCGGTGATGCCGCTGGGTGCGCCGATCGGCTCCAATCAGGGGCTGGAAACCAAAGCCATGCTGGAGATTATTATCGAGCAGGCGACGGTCCCGGTGGTGGTCGACGCCGGGATCGGCGTCCCGAGCCATGCGGCGCAGGCGCTGGAGATGGGCGCGGACGCGGTGCTGGTCAATACCGCCATTGCCGTCGCCGACGACCCCGTGGCCATGGCCCGCGCCTTCCGTATGGCGATCGATGCCGGATTACTGGCGCGTCAGGCCGGACCGGGGGCACGCAGTACGCAGGCGCAGGCCACCAGCCCGCTCACCGGATTCCTGGAGGCGCTGGCATGAAAACCTTTAGCGATCGCTGGCGGCAGCTGGAGTGGGACGATATCCGCCTGCGCATCAACAGCAAAACCGCCGCCGACGTCGAACGGGCGCTGGCGGCTAAACAGCTCACCCGCGACGATATGATGGCCCTGCTCTCGCCTGCCGCGGCCAATTACCTTGAACCGCTGGCCCAGCGCGCGCAGCGCCTCACCCGGCAGCGCTTCGGCAATACCGTCAGCTTCTACGTGCCGCTGTATCTCTCCAACCTGTGCGCTAACGACTGCACCTACTGCGGCTTCTCGATGAGCAACCGCATTAAGCGCAAGACGCTGGATGCCGCCGAGATTGCCCGCGAGTGCGCCGCGATCCGCAACCTGGGCTTTGAGCATCTGCTGCTGGTGACCGGCGAACATCAGGGTAAGGTGGGAATGGATTATTTCCGTCAGCACCTACCGGCTATCCGCAGCCAGTTTGCCTCGCTGCATATGGAGGTGCAGCCGCTGGCGACTGAAGAGTATGCCGAGCTGAAAACCCTGGGACTCGACGGGGTGATGGTCTATCAGGAGACCTATCATGAAAGCATGTACGCCCAACACCATCTGAAAGGAAAAAAACAGGATTTCTTCTGGCGGCTGGATACGCCGGATCGCTTAGGCGCGGCGGGGATCGATAAGATCGGCCTTGGCGCGCTCATCGGCCTTTCCGACAGCTGGCGGGTGGACTGCTTTATAGTCGCTGAGCACCTGCTGTGGCTGCAGCAGCGCTACTGGCGCAGCCGCTATTCGGTCTCCTTCCCGCGCCTGCGTCCCTGCGCCGGCGGTATTGAACCGGCTTCGCTGATGGATGAGCGCCAGCTGGTGCAAACTATCTGCGCCTTCCGCCTGCTGGCGCCAGAGGTTGAGCTGTCGCTATCCACCCGCGAATCACCCTGGTTCCGCGACCGGGTGATCCCGCTGGCGATCAATAACGTCAGCGCCTTCTCTAAAACCCAGCCCGGCGGCTACGCCGACGATCATCCGGAGCTCGAGCAATTTGCCCCGCACGACGATCGCCGCCCTGAAGAGGTCGCCAGCGCGCTGGCCGCCCGCGGCCTGCAGCCGGTATGGAAAGACTGGGATAGCTGGCTGGGACGCGCTTCGCAAACCTCATGATGTACAGTGTAAACGCCTGATAATTTTGCGCGCCTGCACGAGAGATGAAAAACAGAGGCTGGCCCGCCCGACGCCGTTTTTCTATTCTGCCCTGGTCAGCAGCGGACGCTGACCAGGGCGAACCTTTTCTTCCTCATTTTCGCCCTGCCTCTCCGCGCTGAGCAGAGGCCTGCACATTATCGCCGAATATAAATCACGATACATGAAGGCCTCAGAGTTATAATTGAGCAATAGTGAACTGATTCGATCGGCAGGCGTCCCAGACGCAACCTGCGTTCGGACCCATGGTTTATACATCCGGGACGATTAACGATTCATGGCTCTACACAACAGAAAGCTCTCTTTTACGACGCCGATCGTCGTGGGGTTTGCCGGTATTTTGCTCAGTTTTATGCTGATCGCTATTTTTGTGACTCTGGCGCAACAGAAAGATTTTCTCGAAGATTATCACGATATTAACCGCAATTTTACCCATAACCTGGCGATCAACTATACGGAAACCCTGCTGCGGGAAAATGATTTTATCCTCGGGCGCGCAGCCGCCTTCTTTGCCCGCAATGACGAACTGAATCGCGCAGTCAATGTGGAGCCGGAGAAAGGGTTAACCACGCTGATGCAGTTACAGAACATGATGCCAAGCGTCTCATCCATCTCGCTGGCGGATACCGAGGGCCACTATCTGCGCGCCCCGGAGGTGCTGGAAAACGAAGACAGTCGGGCTTTCGATCCCAGAACGCGGCCCTGGTTTATCAAACAGGCGGAAGCCAGCACCTTCAGCCACTACACCAGTCCGTATATGGATTATTTCACCCACCATCCGACGATTACCATTTTCAAACCCATCATTACCCCGGAAGGGAAACTCAAGGGCAGCCTGGCCTTTCATCTCGATCTCACCTCCATGGGGTTCGCGCTGCGCCAGATGGTGGCGCCCGTACAGGGGGAATTTTTTGTGGTGCAACGGGATGGCAAAGTGGTCCTGCACTCCGACCCGGGCGCGCTGTTTAAACCCTTCGTCAGGGACGAGCTGATGGATAAAATGACCAGCGGAGAGGGGCAGCTCTACGATCCCGGGAGCGACACCTGGTATTACTATTACTCCTTTACCAATCCCGACTGGTTTGTGATTTTCCGTGTCGATAACGCCACCCTGGTCAATCTGACACGTCATGAGACCAATTTAGTGATCGGCGGTTTCACTCTCGCAGCGATCATTATTATCCTGTTCGGTCTTTATCTGCGTCATGCTTCCCGTTCCGTGCTGATGAATATCATCAATGCGATTAAAACCGGTGACGTCAAACGCGCCCCGCGCCTTGAGGCGATGCTGAGTAAAGCGATTGAAACCAATAAACAGCGCGAACTGTCCTACGTCCGCCAGGCGACCATCGACGCTCTCACCGGCTGCAAAAACCGCCGCGCCTTCGACAGCGATATTGCCGCCCTGATGAACGATCACCAGCCATTCGCCCTCGCGCTGGTCGATATCGATAACTTTAAATCGATCAACGACACCTGGGGCCATCTCAATGGCGATATCGTCCTGCGTAACGTCGCTCGCGAAGGGCTACAGGTCCTCCAGCCGCTGGAGATATCCCTCTATCGCTACGGCGGCGAAGAGTTCGCGGTGGTCTTTCCTGCCGAACATATCGATAACGCCCGCACGCTGCTGGAAACATGGCGGATAAACGTCGAACGACGCACCTGGCGCGAAGATGGCCTGACGGTCACCTTCAGCGCCGGACTTGGGGAATGGAATATGGAGCCACTGGATAAGCTGGTGGTGAGCGTCGATGAAGCGCTGTACAAAGCCAAACAGCAGGGTAAAAACCGTATCCTGCGCGCGTAAGACTTCAGCGCCGCCACCGCCCACTTCGGTGGGCTTTTTTATTTTTTCCGGAAAAAATGAAACCGGTTTCAATTATTGTGTGATGCCTTACACACAATCACGGTAAAGCGGTTGTCGCATCGCCAGGGCCGCGATAAAGATAAGACATCACGGAACACAAGGGCCACTGACTATGAAGAATATCGTTTTGTGCTGTGCCGCCGGTATGTCTACCAGCATGCTGGTTCAGCGTATGCAAGATGCCGCGCAGAAGAAGGGTGTTGAGGTCTCTATCAAGGCCGTACCGGTCGCTGAGTTTAAAGATAATCTGGCCGCCGCCGACATTATTTTGCTCGGCCCGCAGGTGAAATATGAGCAGGCGAAGCTGCAGGCGCTGGCCGACCCGTTCGGCAAGAAGGTCGCCGTGATCGATATGATGGACTACGGCATGATGAAAGGTGATGCCGTTCTGGATAAAGCCCTTAAGATGCTGGAGTAATCGATGGAAGATTTAGAAACGATCATCATGGAGCTGCTGGTTAACGCGGGTTCCGCACGTAGCGCGGCGCTGACGGCGCTACAGCTGGCGCGAAAAGGCGATTTTGCCGCCGCGGAGCAGGCCATGGCTGAATCCCATGAGTTCGTCAAACATGCGCATAAAATTCAGACCCAGCTTATCGGCATGGATGAAGGCAGCGGTAAATTGCCGGTCAACCTGATCACCGTGCATTCCCAGGACCATCTGATGAACGCTATGGTCATTCAGGATCTGGCGACCGACATGATTGAACTCTATCGTCGTCTGCCCCTCGCGCAATAATCTCACGGATTTAACGGGCGTCGCTGCCGGCGCCCGTCCTTCTTACAGAAAGCCGTACATCGCCGCGAATACCCAGCCAAACACGCAGGAGACGCCGACGCCGATGAGCCCGGGCAGGATAAAGCTGTGGTTAATCACAAAGCGGCCGATATGGGTGGTCCCTGAGCGATCAAACTGGATCGCCGCCAGATCGCTTGGGTAGGTCGGCAGAATATAGTAGCCATAGCAGGCCGGCGCAGAAGCCACGATATAGGCCGGGTCGACGCCGATGGCCAGGGCTACTGGCACAATCGCCGCCAGCGCTGCCGCCTGGGAGTTCACAAATTTCGAAACCAGTAGCAGCACGATGGCATAAGCCCACGGATACTCTTTTACCATCTCACCAAGCACGCCTTTAATCTCAGTCATGTGCGCGCCAAACATGGTCTCCGCCATCCACGCGATGCCGTACACCGCGACGATAGCGATCATTCCCGAACGAAAGACCTCATTTTTGGAAATCGATGCCGGGTTAGTTTTTGTAATGATGATGATCAGCGCTCCGGAGAGCAGCATAAACATCTGGATAACCAGCACCATCGACAGTGGTTTACCGTCAAAGGCCGGGCGCAGTTCAGAAAAAGCGCCAAGCAGCGCCACCACGGCGATAGAGGCCAGAAAAATCCACATTGCTATCCAGTTGCTGGTCGGCAGCTTTTTGTCCAGCAGCGTCGCCGTATCGCCATAGACGTAATGGCGGTTCTCCGGGAGCGCAATAAACGCCTGGAAGGCTTCGTCCTGATCCAGGTCTTTGCCGCGGAACCAGCTGAAGATACCGATGGCTAAAATACCCAGCAGCGTGGACGGAATGGTTATCGCCAGCAGATCGAGAAACTCCAGGTGTTTCCCGTTAAAGGTAAAATTTCCCAGCATCGCCACCAGCGATACCACCGCCACCGAGACCGGGCTGGCGATGATCCCCATCTGAGCGCCAATGGAGCTGGCGGCCATCGGACGCTCCGGACGAATGTTATTCTTAATCGCCACATCGTAGATAATCGGCAGGATGGTATACACCACGTGGCCGGTACCGCAGAGGATGGTCAGCGTGCAGGTGACGAAAGGCGCCACGATAGAAACATATTTCGGGTTACGCCGCAGCAGCTTCTCGGCAATCTGCAGCATCACGTCTAACCCGCCGGACGCCTGCAGGGTCGCCGAGGCGGCTACCACTGCAATGATCACCAGCATCACATCAACCGGCGGTTTGCCCGGCTGGAGATGAAAAACAAAGACGAGGATCACCAAACCGATGCCGCCCAGCAGCCCCAGCGCAATCCCCCCTTTTCGGGCACCATAAAACAGACAAATTAATATAATAATGAGTTGTATCGCGAATTCCATGCAGCCCCCAGAGCCTGTCCACTCAGATCTAAAAATGATCCCTACCTGCCTCTCGGGATTATTTCTGCGCCAGACCGGGAGAAGCATGAGATGCGGCTATCCCTCTCCAGCGCCGTCGCGCCGAAGATACAGCAACAGAAGTAATCCCATGATTCATCAGGTATTTTGAATATATACCCTTTGAATTGATTATTTTTTGATATGAGTAGAAGTTTTACCCATACATAAAGAAAGGTTTTAGAAAAAGGCTTCTAATAGATATTTTGCATGAATTAATTGCTAAGAAAATGAAGATTTAATATGTCGTAAATGTAATTAAGGGCCGGGAAAGCGGCGAAAAATAGACAATAAAAAAAGCCGGTCAGGAAACCTGACCGGCTTTTTAGCAGTGCATCAACGATTAATCGTTGTCAGAACCGCCCAGACCTGCGTTCAGCAGCTCTGCCAGGTTGGCAGACGCTTCTTCCACGCTCACCTGCGGTGCCGCCGGCAGCTCGCCAGCAGCGCGACGGCGCATACGATCCTGGTGATACGCATAACCGGTACCGGCCGGGATCAGACGACCCACGATGACGTTCTCTTTCAGACCGCGCAGTTCGTCGCGTTTGCCCGCAACGGCTGCTTCGGTCAGCACGCGAGTGGTCTCCTGGAACGATGCCGCGGAGATGAAGGACTCGGTGGCCAGAGACGCTTTGGTGATACCCAGCAGATCGCGGGAGAACGTTGCGCCCACTTTGCCGTTCGCTTCCAGTTCGCGGTTCGCGATCTTGACGCGGGAGTATTCCACCTGCTCGCCTTCGAGGAAGTCGGAGCTGCCTGCGCTTTCGATGGTGGCTTTACGCAGCATCTGACGAACGATAACTTCGATGTGCTTATCGTTAATCTTAACGCCCTGCAGACGGTATACGTCCTGGACTTCGTTAACAATGTAACGGGTCACAGCATGTACGCCACGCAGACGCAGAATGTCGTGCGGTGCTTCCGGACCGTCGGAAACCACATCACCACGTTCCACACGTTCACCTTCGAACACGTTGAGCTGACGCCATTTCGGGATCATCTCTTCGTACGGCTCGCTACCGTCTACCGGGGTGATAACCAGGCGACGTTTCCCTTTGGTTTCTTTACCGAAGGAAATGATACCGCTGATTTCAGCCAGGATAGCCGGCTCTTTCGGACGACGTGCTTCGAACAGGTCCGCAACGCGCGGCAGACCACCGGTGATATCCTTGGTACCGCCGGATTCCTGCGGAATACGCGCCAGGGTGTCACCCGAGCTGATCTGTACGCCATCTTCCAGCTGAACAATCGCTTTACCCGGCAGGAAGTACTGAGCAGGCATATCAGTGCCTGGGATCAGAACGTCGTTGCCCTGAGCATCAACGATTTTCAGTGCTGGACGCAGATCTTTACCACCTGCGGTACGTTCTGCAGAGTCCAGAACCACCAGCGAAGACAGACCGGTCAGCTCGTCAGTCTGACGAGTAATGGTCTGGCCGTCGATCATGTCAGTGAAACGGATGAAACCGCTAACTTCGGTGATAACCGGCATGGTGTGCGGATCCCAGTTTGCGACGGTTTCACCGCCGGCAACCTGCTCACCGTCGCCTTTCGCCATAACCGCACCGTAAGGTACTTTATAGCTCTCTTTGGTACGACCGAATTCGTCGATCAGCTTCAGCTCGGTATTACGGGAAGTGATAACCAGCTTACCACTGGAGTTCACAACCGACTTCGCGTTGCTGAGCTTGATGCTACCTTTGTTTTTCACCTGGATGCTGGATTCAGCAGCCGCACGAGATGCCGCACCACCGATGTGGAACGTACGCATCGTCAGCTGTGTACCCGGCTCACCGATGGACTGTGCCGCGATAACGCCGATAGCCTCACCTTTGTTGATGAGGTGGCCACGCGCCAGATCACGACCATAGCAGTGCGCGCAGACGCCAAAGTCGGTGTCACAGGATACAACGGAACGCACTTTGACGGAGTCAACGGAGTTCGCTTCCAGCAGGTCACACCAGTGCTCATGCAGCAGCGTGTTGCGTGGAACCAGAATATCCGCGGTACCCGGCTTCAGAACATCTTCCGCAGTCACACGACCCAGTACGCGATCGCGCAGCGGCTCTTTAACGTCGCCACCTTCGATAACCGGCGTCATGGTGATGCCTTCCAGGGTGCCGCAGTCGTCTTCAGTGACGACCAGGTCCTGCGCAACGTCAACCAGACGACGGGTCAGGTAACCGGAGTTCGCTGTTTTCAGTGCGGTATCCGCCAGACCTTTACGAGCACCGTGGGTGGAGATGAAGTACTGGAGTACGTTCAGACCTTCACGGAAGTTCGCGGTGATCGGCGTTTCGATGATGGAGCCATCCGGCTTCGCCATCAGACCACGCATACCAGCCAGCTGACGAATCTGTGCCGCAGAACCACGCGCACCGGAGTCGGCCATCATGTAGATGCTGTTGAAGGAAACCTGCTGCTCTTCCTGACCGTCACGGTTAATCACGGTTTCGGTTTGCAGGTTATCCATCATCGCTTTGGATACACGATCGTTCGCCGCAGCCCAGATATCGATAACTTTGTTGTAGCGTTCGCCCGCGGTCACCAGACCGGACTGGAACTGTTCCTGAATCTCAGCAACTTCCGCTTCCGCTTCGCTGATGATTTCGTATTTTTTCTCCGGGATGACCATGTCATCGATACCAACGGATGCACCTGAACGCGCTGCGTAAGCAAAGCCGGTGTACATCGTCTGGTCCGCAAAAATAACGGTCGGTTTCAGACCCAGAATACGGTAACAGGTGTTCAGCATCTTGGAGATCGCTTTCTTACCAAGCGCCTGGTTCACGATAGAGAACGGCAGACCTTTCGGTACGATCATCCACAGAATGGCACGGCCAACGGTCGTGTCTTTCAGGCTGGTTTTCGCGACAAACTCACCATTGTCGTCTTTTTCGTATTCAGTGATACGCACTTTAACGCGCGCATGCAGAGAGGCCAGGCCGGCGCGATAAATACGCTCAGCTTCTTTCGGGCCAGTCAGCACCATGCCTTCGCCTTTGGCGTTAACACTGTCACGGGTCATGTAGTACAGACCCAGTACAACGTCCTGAGACGGAACGATGATTGGTTCGCCGTTCGCCGGGGACAGGATGTTGTTGGTAGACATCATCAGCGCACGCGCTTCCAGCTGGGCTTCCAGCGTCAGCGGTACGTGAACAGCCATCTGGTCACCATCGAAGTCGGCGTTGTATGCCGCACAAACCAGCGGGTGCAGCTGGATGGCTTTACCTTCGATCAGAACCGGTTCGAATGCCTGAATACCCAGACGGTGCAGGGTTGGCGCACGGTTCAGCAGGACCGGGTGTTCGCGGATAACTTCGTCCAGGATATCCCAAACGACAGCTTCTTCGCGCTCAACCATCTTCTTAGCGGCTTTGATGGTGGTGGCCAGGCCACGCAGTTCCAGCTTGCCGTAGATGAACGGTTTGAACAGCTCCAGCGCCATTTTCTTCGGCAGACCGCACTGATGCAGACGCAGGTATGGACCTACGGTGATAACAGAACGACCGGAGTAGTCAACGCGTTTACCGAGCAGGTTCTGGCGGAAACGACCCTGTTTACCTTTGATCATATCGGCCAAAGATTTCAGAGGACGTTTGTTAGAACCGGTGATCGCACGACCGCGACGACCGTTATCCAGCAGGGCGTCAACCGCTTCCTGCAGCATACGTTTTTCGTTGCGTACGATGATATCCGGCGCAGCCAGATCCAGCAGACGTTTCAGACGGTTGTTACGGTTGATCACGCGACGATACAGATCGTTGAGGTCAGACGTCGCGAAACGACCACCGTCCAGCGGAACCAGCGGACGCAGATCTGGCGGCAGTACCGGCAGAACGGTCAGGATCATCCACTCCGGCTTGTTGCCAGACTGAACGAAAGCTTCCAGCAGCTTAATGCGCTTGGTCAGCTTTTTACGCTTGGTTTCGGAGTTGGTTTCGTTCAGCTCTTCACGCAGCTGCTCGCATTCCTGCTCCAGATCCATATTGCGCAGCAGCGCCTGGATCGCTTCCGCGCCCATTTTCGCGTCGAATTCGTCACCAAACTCTTCCAGCGCGTCCAGGTACTGTTCTTCCGTCAGAATCTGGTTGCGTTCGAGGTTGGTCATGCCACCTTCGATAACCACATAGGATTCAAAGTACAGTACACGTTCGATATCGCGCAGCGGCATATCCAGCAGCAGACCGATACGGGACGGCAGGGATTTCAGGAACCAGATGTGCGCAGTCGGACATGCCAGCTCGATGTGGCCCATGCGCTCACGACGCACTTTAGTCTGGGTCACTTCAACGCCGCACTTCTCACAGATCACACCGCGGTGTTTCAGGCGCTTGTACTTACCGCACAGGCACTCATAATCTTTTACCGGCCCAAAGATACGGGCGCAGAAAAGGCCGTCACGCTCAGGCTTGAACGTACGGTAGTTAATGGTTTCCGGCTTTTTAACTTCACCGAAAGACCATGAACGGATCATGTCTGGCGAAGCCAGAGCAATTTTGATCGCATCAAACTCTTCGGTTTTAGTTTGCGCTTTCAGAAACTTTAATAAGTCTTTCACGGATTTGCTCCCGTCGGAGTTAGCACATTCCGCTGCCGGGCGTTAACCCGGCAGCAGTGACCTGTTTGAGCGAGAATTACTCGTCTTCCAGTTCGATGTTGATGCCCAGCGAGCGAATTTCTTTCAACAGTACGTTGAAGGATTCCGGCATGCCCGGTTCCATCTGGTGATTGCCGTCCACGATGTTTTTATACATCTTGGTACGACCGTTCACGTCATCAGACTTAACGGTGAGCATTTCCTGCAGGGTGTAGGCCGCGCCGTATGCTTCCAGCGCCCACACTTCCATCTCACCGAAACGCTGACCACCGAACTGTGCCTTACCACCCAGCGGCTGCTGAGTAACCAGGCTGTAAGAACCGGTGGAACGAGCGTGCATTTTGTCGTCGACCAGGTGGTTCAGTTTCAGCATGTACATGTAACCCACGGTTACCGGACGTTCGAACTGTTCACCGGTGCGGCCATCAAACAGGGTGATCTGACCGGAAGTCGGCAGGTCGCCCAGCTGCAGCAGCTCTTTGATTTCAGCTTCTTTCGCACCGTCGAATACCGGCGTTGCGATCGGCATGCCTTTACGCAGGTTTTCAGCCAGACGCAGAACTTCTTCATCGCTGAAGGTATTCAGGTCAACTTTCTGGCGAACGTCAGCGCCCAGATCGTAAGCACGCTGGATGAATTCGCGCAGTTTCGCGACTTCCTGCTGCTGCTTCAGCATGGCGTTGATCTTATCGCCGATGCCTTTTGCAGCCATACCCAGGTGAGTTTCAAGGATCTGACCGATGTTCATACGAGACGGTACGCCCAGCGGGTTCAGTACGATATCTACCGGCGTACCGTTAGCATCGTGCGGCATATCTTCGATCGGGTTGATCTTAGAGATAACACCCTTGTTACCGTGACGACCTGCCATCTTATCACCAGGCTGGATACGGCGTTTAACGGCCAGATATACCTTAACAATCTTCAGCACGCCCGGTGCCAGATCGTCGCCTTGGGTGATTTTACGGCGTTTCGCTTCGAGTTTTTTCTCGAACTCGTGTTTCAGTTCGTCATACTGCTCAGCCAGCTGTTCCAGCTGATTTTGTTTCTCTTCGTCGGTCAGGCCCAGTTCCAGCCAGCGATCGCGAGGCAGCTTGTCGAGCTTCTCAGCTTCAACGCCACCGGAGACCAGCACCGCGTAGATACGACTGAACAGACCGGCTTCGAGGATCTGCAGTTCTTCAGACAGGTCTTTTTTGGCCTGCTTCAGCTGCATCTCTTCGATTTCCAGAGCACGTTTGTCTTTTTCTACGCCGTCACGGGTAAAGACCTGAACGTCGATAACGGTACCGGAGACACCGTTCGGTACGCGCAGAGAAGAGTCTTTAACGTCAGACGCTTTCTCGCCGAAGATCGCGCGCAGCAGTTTCTCTTCCGGCGTCAGCTGGGTTTCACCTTTCGGCGTTACCTTACCAACCAGAATGTCGCCGCCGGTCACTTCCGCACCGATATAAACGATACCGGATTCATCCAGTTTGGAGAGCGCAGCTTCACCCACGTTCGGGATGTCAGCGGTGATCTCTTCCGGCCCCAGCTTGGTGTCACGGGACACGCACGCCAGTTCCTGAATGTGGATAGTGGTGAAACGGTCTTCCTGGACAACACGCTCGGAAACGAGGATGGAGTCTTCGAAGTTGTAACCGTTCCACGGCATGAACGCTACACGCATGTTCTGACCCAGCGCCAGCTCACCGAGGTCGGTGGACGGGCCGTCTGCCAGCACGTCGCCGCGCTCAATAGGTTCGCCCAGGGACACGCAAGGCATCTGGTTGATGCAGGTGTTCTGGTTAGAACGGGTGTACTTGGTCAGGTTATAGATGTCGATACCTGCTTCGCCCGGGTACATCTCGTCTTCGTTAACTTTGATAACGATACGGGAAGCATCCACGTACTGAACGGTACCGCCACGTTTAGCCACGGCAGTAACACCGGAGTCAACGGCAACAGCACGTTCCATACCGGTACCAACCAGCGGCTTATCAGCGCGCAGAGTCGGAACCGCCTGACGTTGCATGTTCGCACCCATCAATGCACGGTTGGCGTCATCGTGTTCCAGGAACGGGATCAGGGACGCACCGACGGATACCACCTGCTGGGTGGATACGTCCATGTAGTCAACCTGGTCGCGGCTGAACAAGCTGGATTCGCCTTTGCTACGGCAGGTAACCAGATCTTCTACGAAGTGGCCGTTTTCATCCAGGTTGGAGTTCGCCTGAGCGATAACGTAGTTGCCTTCTTCGATAGCAGACAGGTAGTGAATTTCGTCAGTAACCACACCGTCGGTCACTTTACGATACGGCGTCTCAAGGAAGCCATATTCGTTGGTCTGCGCGTACACGGACAGGGAGTTAATCAGACCGATGTTCGGACCTTCAGGCGTTTCGATCGGACATACGCGACCGTAGTGGGTCGGGTGTACGTCTCGAACTTCGAAGCCTGCGCGCTCACGGGTCAGACCGCCTGGGCCGAGTGCGGAGATACGACGTTTGTGCGTAATCTCAGACAGCGGGTTGTTCTGGTCCATAAACTGAGACAGCTGGCTGGAACCAAAGAACTCTTTCACTGCTGCGGAAATCGGCTTGGCGTTGATCATATCCTGAGGCATCAGGGTATCCAGATCGCCAAGAGACAGACGCTCTTTCACCGCACGCTCTACACGTACCAGGCCAACGCGGAACTGGTTTTCCGCCATTTCGCCAACGGAACGGATACGACGGTTGCCGAGGTGGTCGATATCGTCCACTTCGCCTTTACCGTTACGGATATCGATGAGCTTCTTCATCACTTCGATGATGTCGTCTTTGCTCAGGATACCGGAACCTTCGATTTCGTCGCGCAGCAGAGAACGGTTGAACTTCATACGACCAACCGCGGACAGATCGTAGCGGTCTTCAGAGAAGAACAGGTTCTCAAACAGACTTTCAGCGGCTTCACGAGTCGGCGGCTCGCCAGGGCGCATCATGCGGTAGATTTCTACCAGCGCGCTCAGACGATCGTTAGTCGGGTCGACGCGTACCGTTTCAGAGATGTACGGGCCGTGGTCCAGATCGTTGGTGAACAGCGTTTCGATACGCTTGTGGCCAGACTGGCTCAGCTTAGCCAGCAGATCCAGGCTCAGCTCCATGTTCGCCGGGCAGATCAGTTCGCCAGTCGCTTCATCGATATAGTCTTTAGCCGCCACTTTGCCCGCGATATATTCAACCGGCACTTCGATATGCTTGATATCGTCTTTTTCCAGCTGACGGATATGACGAGCCGTGATGCGACGGCCTTTCTCAACGTACACTTTGCCATTGGCTTCGATATCGAAGGAGGCAGTTTCACCGCGCAGACGCTCCGGAATCAGCTCCATCTGCAGCTTGTTGTCGCGAATTTCAAAGACCACTTTTTCGAAGAACAGGTCAAGGATCTGCTCAGTGGTGTAATTCAGCGCGCGCAGGATGATGGTAGCCGGCAGCTTACGACGACGGTCGATACGAACGAACAGGTTGTCTTTCGGGTCGAATTCGAAGTCCAGCCAGGAACCGCGGTAAGGGATGATACGTGCGTTATACAGAACCTTACCGGAGGAGTGGGTCTTACCTTTGTCACTGTCAAAGAAGACGCCCGGGCTACGGTGCAGCTGAGAAACGATAACACGCTCGGTACCGTTGATAACAAAGGTACCGTTGTCGGTCATGAGCGGAATTTCGCCCATGTAGACTTCTTGTTCTTTAATGTCTTTGACGGTGCCTTCTGGCGCTTCGCGCTCGTAGATCACCAGACGCAGTTTTACGCGCAGCGGTGCAGAATAAGTCACGCCACGGATCTGACATTCTTTAACGTCAAAAACCGGTTCGCCCAGACGGTAGCTGACGTATTGCAGCTCGGAATTACCGCTGTAGCTCTGAATCGGGAATACGGAACGGAAAGCAGCTTCCAGACCATACTGCCCTTCAGGATCTTGCTCGATAAACTTCTGGAACGAGTCAAGCTGGATAGAAAGGAGATATGGCACATCCAGAACTTGTGGACGTTTACCAAAATCCTTACGAATACGTTTTTTCTCGGTATAGGAGTAAACCATAGGGTTCCTCAGCTCGCTGACAAGTCGACCCATCTGCCCGCAGAGGGCAGTTTTTTATGCAACACTATTTTGTTGACCGGAAAATGGAACACTTTCCGCAATGCCTGTTGCTATCACGCTTAAACCATTTCATTGCGATTTACACAGCCCAGGAACCCTAACCTGTCGCAGTATATTAAGTCGTCGATAGAAACAAGCATTGAGAGGCAAACCAGTAGTCAAACAGCGTGAAACGCTACTGGCGCCTTACAGCGCAAAAAGGCTGGTGACCAAAAAGTCACCAGCCTCAGCCTGATTTCTCAGGCTGCAACCGGAAGGGTTGGCTTATTTAACTTCAACTTCAGCGCCAGCTTCTTCCAGAGATTTTTTCAGAGCTTCAGCGTCGTCTTTGCTGATGCCTTCTTTCAGTGCAGCCGGAGCAGATTCTACCAGGTCTTTAGCTTCTTTCAGACCCAGGCCAGTTGCGCCACGTACTGCTTTGATAACAGCAACTTTGTTAGCGCCAGCAGCTTTCAGAATTACGTCGAATTCAGTTTTTTCTTCAGCAGCTTCAACCGGGCCAGCAGCTACAGCTACAGCAGCAGCAGCGGAAACACCGAATTTTTCTTCCATTGCAGAGATCAGCTCAACAACGTCCATTACGGACATAGCGGATACTGCTTCAATGATTTGATCTTTAGTGATAGACATTTAAATTGTTCCTGAATATCAGAATAAGTTTATACGTAAGCGAATGCTTTACAAAGATAACTGCGATTAAGCAGCTTCTTTCGCATCGCGTACAGCAGCCAGAGTACGAACCAGTTTGCCAGCCGAAGCTTCTTTCATGGTTGCCATCAGGCGTGCAATTGCTTCTTCGTAGGTCGGCAGAGTTGCCAGGCGGTCGATCTGCGACGCCGGGATCAGCTCACCTTCAAAGGCAGCGGCTTTGACCTCAAATTTTGCATTCGCTTTCGCGAACTCTTTGAACAGACGAGCAGCAGCGCCCGGGTGTTCCATAGAGTATGCAATCAGGGTCGGACCAACAAACGTGTCTTTCAGGCACTCGAACTGAGTACCTTCAACGACGCGGCGCAGCAGGGTGTTACGAACAACACGCATGTATACGCCAGCTTCACGACCTGCTTTACGCAGTTCAGTCATTTTATCTACAGTTACGCCACGGGAATCCGCAACTACTGCAGACAGCGCGCCTTTGGCTACTTCGCTGACTTCAGCAACAATCGCTTGTTTGTCTTGAAGATTTAAAGCCATTAGCTTTGCTCCTGGATGTTTGCCAGAGCCTATGCTCTGGAACTCACTTCACTCAATTCAACGAAAAGAGCGTCTAAATACGGTGAGCAGAAACAAGCCAGAATATCCAAAAATAATCTTAGCGTTCTGTCACCGTCTACGCAGGGGATTAAGTTTCTTGCGAAACACCTGCGGTCTTCGACGGAGGCCTGGATAGGCCAGGCTCCAACGAACAAATTCTTCCTATGACTTCGTCCTTCGAACCGCAGCGGCGTTAGCTGCTCTCGTTCACACCGGTCATGTAGTTAACTACACTCCCGGTGATTCACTCGATTGCTGCCTTGCTGCAATTCAAATGACTCGCATAGCGTCTGTCTTATTGACAGAATCGTGGGGGTAAGATTGTAGACAAAAGCACCGCCCACGTAAAGGCATTAGTTTGCAGAAGCGTTCAGGCCAGCCTGATCTACTGCAACACCTGCACCCATAGTGGTGGAGATGCTAACTTTCTTGATGTACACGCCTTTCGCCTGAGTCGGTTTTGCTTTTTTCAGCGCAACCAGCAGAGCTTCCAGGTTTTCTTTCAGTTTGTCAGCGTCAAAGTCCACTTTACCGATGGTGGTGTGGATGATGCCGTTTTTGTCGTTACGGTAACGAACCTGGCCTGCTTTCGCGTTTTTAACCGCTTCAGCAACGTTCGGAGTTACGGTACCTACTTTCGGGTTCGGCATCAGGCCACGCGGACCCAGAACCTGGCCCAGCTGGCCAACAACGCGCATTGCATCCGGGGAAGCAATAACAACGTCAAAGTTCATTTCGCCTTTTTTGATCTGCTCAGCCAGATCTTCCATACCTACCAGCTCAGCGCCTGCAGCTTTAGCAGCTTCAGCGTTTGCGCCCTGGGTAAATACGGCTACGCGAACGGAGCGGCCAGTACCGTGCGGCAGTACAGTTGCGCCACGGACGTTCTGGTCAGATTTACGAGCGTCGATGCCGAGGTTAACGGCAACGTCTACGCTTTCGGTAAATTTAGCTGTGGCCAGCTCTTTCAGCAGAGCAATGGCTTCGTTGATGTCGTACTGTTTAGTTGCATCAACTTTCTCACGGATCACGCGCATGCGCTTGGTCAGTTTAGCCATTTCTTAGTCCTCCACTACCAGGCCCATGGAACGTGCAGTACCTTCGATGGAGCGAGTCATCGCTTCAATGTCGGCACCAGTCATGTCGGCAGCTTTGGTCTGCGCGATTTCCTGCAGCTGAGCGCGGGAGATTTTACCCACTTTATCTTTGTTCGGCTTACCGGAACCAGACTTGATGCCTGCAGCTTTCTTCAGCAGAACAGCAGCCGGCGGAGTCTTGGTAACAAAGGTAAAGGAACGGTCAGCGTAAACGGTGATAACAACCGGGATCGGCAGACCTTTCTCCAGGGAATCAGTTTTGGCGTTGAACGCTTTGCAGAATTCCATGATGTTCACGCCCTGCTGACCCAGTGCTGGGCCGACCGGCGGGCTCGGGTTCGCCATACCAGCTGCAACCTGCAGCTTGACGTAGGCTTGGACTTTCTTAGCCATTCTTAAATCCTCAAAATGGGTATTAACGCTTCAGAGAAGCTCCCCGTGATTAAACATCGTTTTACGGGCCGGGCCCATAAAAACAAAAGGCGCGAAATTGTATGCCAATTTCGCGCCCTATGCAACGATTAAATCGCTGCTTTTTTGATCGCCGGCTTACGCCTTCTCAACCTGGCTGAAGTCCAGTTCTACCGGGGTCGCACGACCGAAGATAGAAACGGAAACTTTCAGGCGGGACTTCTCATAGTCCACTTCTTCCACCACGCCGTTAAAGTCAGCGAACGGACCGTCGTTAACGCGAACCATTTCACCCGGTTCAAACAGCGTTTTCGGACGCGGCTTATCGCCAACCTGCTGCAGACGATTCATGATGGCGTCGACTTCTTTGTCGCTGATCGGCGCCGGACGGTCAGAGGTGCCGCCGATGAAGCCCATCACGCGCGGTACGCTGCGCACCAGGTGCCAGCTTGCGTCGTTCATGACCATCTGAACCAGGACATAGCCCGGGAAGAATTTACGTTCGCTTTTGCGACGCTGGCCGCCACGGATCTCAACCACTTCTTCGGTCGGGACCATGACTTCGCCAAATAACTCTTCCATGTTGTGTAATTTGATATGTTCACGCAGCGACGTGGCTACGCGACCTTCAAAACCGGAAAACGCCTGAACGACGTACCAGCGCTTTTTAGGAGCTTCAGACATCTCAGAACCTCAGGCCAGTGATAAAGGAGACCAGGCGAACCAGAATACCATCCAGTCCCCACAGGATCAGTGACATTACTGCAGTCACGGCAGCAACAATCAGCGTAGTATGCAGCGTTTCCTGGCGAGTCGGCCAAATCACTTTACGAACTTCGGTTCTCGCTTCGCGAGCAAAAGCAACGGTCGCCTTACCTTTCGTCGTCAACAGCGCGACGCCACCGGCAGCAGCAATAAGAATAACCACGGCCAGCGCACGCACCGCCAGCATAATGTCACGATAAAGGAAGTTGCCCACGATCGCCACGATCAGCAGCACGGCAACGATAATCCACTTCATCGCTTCCAGGCCGCGCCCGCTCCCTTGAGCTTCGGTATTCGCACTCATAAACCAACCTGTCAGAAGTATTCTACAAACAATTTCACCCCGCGGGGGCGAGGCGATCCAAACCGAAATTAAGTTTCGGATTATACACTTAACTATTCAAATTGCTTCAATGTTGACGGTGGTGTCACCCCTGCCCTGCTGTTGCAAAGAAGGAGTTGAATAGCCGTCGCCCTGAGGCTCGAATGGTTTGGTGTATAAACGCCCTCTTCAGAGCCTGTCTCAGCAATGATTATGACAAATAAAATCACTGATGAGCCAGGTTCTGGTGTGAAAGCGTGCAAAAAGGGCATCAAATGATGCCCTTTTATTGCGCATTGCGTCAAATGTTATCAGCGATTAGCCGAGAACTTTAGCAACCACGCCCGCGCCAACGGTACGACCGCCTTCACGGATTGCGAAACGCAGACCGTCGTCCATCGCGATCGGGTGGATCAGGGTAACAACCATTTTGATGTTGTCGCCCGGCATTACCATCTCTACGCCTTCCGGCAGTTCGATGGTGCCAGTCACGTCAGTAGTACGGAAGTAGAACTGCGGACGGTAGCCTTTGAAGAACGGAGTATGACGGCCGCCTTCGTCTTTGGACAGGATGTACACTTCAGATTCGAACTTGGTGTGCGGGTTGATGGTGCCCGGCTTAGCCAGTACCTGACCACGTTCGATTTCTTCACGTTTGATACCACGCAGCAGAACACCTACGTTCTCACCAGCACGGCCTTCGTCCAGCAGTTTGCGGAACATTTCAACGCCAGTACAGGTGGTTTTCGCGGTTTCTTTGATACCAACGATTTCAACTTCTTCACCTACTTTGATGATACCGCGCTCTACACGACCGGTAACAACGGTACCACGACCGGAGATGGAGAATACGTCTTCGATCGGCAGCAGGAACGGCTTGTCAATCGCACGCTCTGGTTCCGGGATATAGGTATCCAGGTGGCCAGCCAGTTCGATGATTTTCGCTTCCCACTCTGCGTCGCCTTCCAGCGCTTTCAGAGCAGAACCACGAACGATCGGAGTGTCGTCGCCCGGGAAATCGTACTGAGACAGCAGTTCACGAACTTCCATCTCAACCAGTTCCAGCAGCTCTTCGTCATCAACCATGTCGCATTTGTTCAGGAACACGATGATGTACGGAACGCCTACCTGACGACCCAGCAGGATGTGCTCACGAGTCTGCGGCATCGGGCCGTCAGTCGCAGCAACAACCAGGATCGCGCCGTCCATCTGCGCAGCACCGGTGATCATGTTTTTAACATAGTCGGCGTGGCCCGGGCAGTCTACGTGCGCATAGTGGCGAGTCGGGGTGTCATATTCAACGTGAGAGGTGTTGATGGTGATACCACGAGCTTTTTCTTCCGGCGCGTTATCGATCTGATCGAATGCGCGAGCGGAACCACCGTAGGTTTTAGCCAGTACGGTAGTGATGGCAGCGGTCAGCGTTGTTTTACCATGGTCAACGTGGCCGATAGTACCGACGTTAACGTGCGGTTTTGTACGTTCAAACTTTTCTTTAGACATCGATTGTCCCTCTAAGACACGGATAAATCGGTGATATCACCACATCAACCAGGCAACATGCCCGACTTGTTGAATGAACATAACAGAAGAGAAACAGGGAAGGAGAGAAAAGAAGTGGTGCTGATACCCAGAGTCGAACTGGGGACCTCACCCTTACCAAGGGTGCGCTCTACCAACTGAGCCATATCAGCACGTCTGGAGCGGGCAGCGGGAATCGAACCCGCATCATCAGCTTGGAAGGCTGAGGTAATAGCCATTATACGATGCCCGCATCCTGAAACTCGGCTACCCAGTTCTTTCTGTAATACTAAAGAGACTGCTCTCTTTAGTATTGAGCTGATTAGTTTACCCAACCAACTCCGGCTCCGCAAAGCGTCGCCAGAAAGTGGTGGTGGGGGAAGGATTCGAACCTTCGAAGTCGATGACGGCAGATTTACAGTCTGCTCCCTTTGGCCGCTCGGGAACCCCACCCAAATTGTTATGGTGCCGACTACCGGAATCGAACTGGTGACCTACTGATTACAAGTCAGTTGCTCTACCTACTGAGCTAAGTCGGCATCAAGTAGCGCGCATTCTAGGGAGAGGAGCGAGTTCATGCAACTAAAAATTTGCATAAAACGTTCTCTTGCTCACATTTTGTGCTCTCACGCGAAAAAACGGTGTAATTTCAAGCAGCGGAGTGCAAATATTCGCCAATAATTCGGCACTTCAGGCGCTGTCCGATCATCTCCGGTTACCTCTATCGCATGCTGACCGCTGACGGAAAGGATTCAGGCCGCTAGCCTAGCCTGTTAGCAAAGGCCATGCTTTGCAAAGAATAAGAAACTTATTCTTCTCTTGTGATGCTGGCGCGAGAAAGCAGCATTCAATGAGTTTTTTTCTTATTATTCCCGGCAATCTGGTGTTACCCTCCTGCCCATTGTCCTGATTAACTCGTGTGAAGCATCACCGTTTCAAGGTATTCGGTGATAGTAAGAACATGCTTATGAGCCAAAAAGAGCAGACGTTAATGACACCGTACCTACAATTTAACCGCCACCAATGGGCTGCACTTCGTGATTCTGTCCCGATGACGTTAACCGAGGAAGAAATCACGCGGTTAAAAGGCATCAACGAAGATCTCTCTCTGGAAGAGGTTGCCGAGATCTATTTGCCGCTGTCGCGTTTGCTCAACTTCTATATCAGTTCTAACCTGCGTCGCCAGGCTGTTCTCGAACAATTTCTTGGCACCAATGGTCAGCGAATTCCCTATATTATCAGTATCGCTGGCAGCGTTGCGGTAGGAAAAAGCACCACCGCCCGCGTTCTGCAAGCTTTGCTTAGTCGTTGGCCGGAGCATCGCCATGTCGAACTCATTACCACCGACGGTTTTTTGCACCCTAACTCGGTTTTAAAAGAACGTGGGTTAATGAAGAAAAAAGGCTTTCCGCAGTCCTATGATATGCATCGCCTGGTGAAGTTTGTCTCCGATCTCAAATCAGGGGTACCGCAGGCAACCGCGCCGGTTTATTCCCATCTGATTTATGATGTTATTCCCAATGGTGACAAAACCGTCGCGCAACCGGATATTTTAATTCTTGAAGGGCTGAATGTTCTGCAAAGTGGAATGGATTATCCGCACGATCCCCATCATGTATTCGTTTCCGATTTTGTCGACTTTTCTATTTATGTCGATGCCCCGGAAGAATTATTGAAAAGCTGGTATATCAACCGCTTTCTTAAATTCCGGGAAGGGGCGTTTACCGATCCGGATTCCTATTTCCATAATTACGCTAAGCTCTCGAAGGAAGAAGCGGTAGATATTGCCACTTCGCTATGGAATGAAATCAACCTAATGAATCTTAAAGAAAATATCCTTCCAACTCGCGAGCGCGCCAGCCTGATCATGACTAAGAGCGCCAATCACTCAGTGAATCAGGTACGCTTACGTAAATAAAATAAGGGAGCCGAAGCTCCCTTTTTTATTCTGCACTGCGCAATGATATTTCACCACCCACCCAGGCTTTTATTACACCATCCTGCTCCAGCAATAGTGCGCCCTGGGCGTCAATGCCACGCGAAATGCCGTAAATTTCTTTATCACCGATAATCAGTTTCACCGGGCGATGAATAAAGTTATCCAGTTTTTCCCAGCGCGGTAGATAGGGAGCCAATCCTTCCTGCTCGAACAGCTCCAGTCCCAGGCGCAGCTCTTTAATCAGGCGCGCGGCGAGGAGGTTACGGTCGATGACCACCCCCGCTTCCTGAAGGCTGATCCACCCCTGATTGACGACATCAGACTCCACGCGACGCATCACAAGGTTGATACCCGCGCCGCTGACGATTTGTGCGGCATCGCCCGTTTTCCCCGTCAGTTCCACGAGGATCCCTGACAGCTTACGATCCTGCAGGTAAATATCGTTTGGCCATTTCACGCGAACCTGTTCGGCCCCGAGCTGCTGCAGAACTTCAGCGATCACAATACCGATCACCAGGCTTAGGCCAATAGCCGCTGCCGGGCCCTGCTCCAGACGCCAGTACATCGAGAGATAGAGATTCGCGCCAAAGGGCGAAAACCATTTTCTGCCTCGCCGGCCTCGCCCTGCTTGCTGATATTCAGCCACACAGGCATCTCCGGACGTCAGCTCATCAAGCCTGTCCAGCAAATACTGGTTAGTAGAGTCGATGACGGGAAGGACCGTCACTCGACCATGGTCTATCTCTTGAGAAATCTTTTTCTCATCTAATAGATGAATAGGCTCCGGCAGGCTGTAACCCTTGCCCGGCACAGTAAACACATCGACGCCCCAGTCACGTAAGGTCTGGATGTGCTTATTAATCGCCGCCCGGCTCATGCCTAACTGCTCACCAAGCTGTTCGCCAGAGTGAAACTCGCCATCAGCAAGGATAGAAATTAGCGTTAAAGGGATAGTATGGTCTTTCACGCAATGCTCTCCTCTGCGTTGACTTCACCATGCGTGCCAATGAAGCGCACCTCGGGCTGAAGCCATACATCGAATTTCGCACCCACCCGCTGGCGAACATAATGAGCAAGTTTTACCACATCCTCGCTGGTCGCTCGATCTTCATTAATCAGTACCAGCGCCTGCTGTCGATGGACGGCCGCGCCGCCGATGCGTTGTCCTTTGAGCTCACATTGATCGATTAGCCAGCCAGCGGCCAGCTTGACGCTGCCATTTGCCTGCGGATAGTGCGGTGCATGAGGGAACTGCGCCAGCAGCGCTTTCGCAACCTGAGCGCTGACGATCGGGTTCTTAAAAAAGCTGCCGGCATTACCGTTAATCTTTGGATCCGGCAATTTAGTCATTCGCATATGACAGACCGCATCAAATACCTGCTGCGGCGTGACGGTCTGCGGATCGAGACGCGTTAAATCACCGTAACTCAGTACAGGCTGCCATGTTTTCGCTAACGATAAGCCAATCGCAACGATGGCATAGCGGTCCTGATATTCATGTTTGAAGATACTGTCGCGATAGCCAAAACGGCATTCCGCGGCTGAAAGACGTTGCTTACGCCCGGTTTCCAGCTCAATGCAGTCAACATATTCGCAAACCCGCTGTAGCTCAACGCCGTAGGCGCCAATATTCTGGATCGGCGAAGATCCTGCGCAGCCAGGGATTAACGCCAGATTTTCCAGACCTGGCATCGCATGCTGTAGCGTGAACTGCACCAACTGATGCCAGTTTTCGCCGGCGCCGACGTGCAAGCGCCAGGCGTCCGGCGTTTCGCTCACCTCGATCCCCATAATCCGGTTGAGGATCACCGTACCGGCATAGTCGTTCAGAAACAGGACATTACTGCCTTCCCCAAGGATCAGCGTGGGTTCGCCTGCCGCGGCAGCGGTTTGCCAGGCGCTTAGCAACTGTTGCTCAGTTTCGGCGCGTACTATCGTCTTGGCGAAGCGTTCAATGCCAAAGGTATTCCAGGGTTTGAGGGAGTGGTTCATAGTAGCTTCCTGATGCAAAATCGGCGTTAGTTTATCGTATCTGGCGGGGGAAGGCTTGTCTGATTACAGGGGCAATGATATTGCGGGGCGTTACCGGTGGTGATGTGGTGTACCGGTGCGGGCTACAGAACGCGACAGGCCCGTAGCCCCGGTAAGCGCAGCGCCACCGGGGAGACATGCCGGCACGCTGGCCGGACGACAGAAACGCAAAAAGCCCATCCGGCAGGATGGGCTCTTCACTTGTTTGATGCCTGGCAGTTTATGGCGGGCGTCCTGCCCGCCACCCTCCGGGCCGTTGCTGCGCAACGTTCAAATCCGCTCCCGGCGGATTTGTCCTACTCTGGAGAGCGCTCACCGACAAACAACAGATAAAACAAAAAGCCCGGTCTTTCGACCGGGCTTTCTGCTTTATTTGATGCCTGGCAGTTCCCTACTCTCACATGGGGAGACCCCACACTACCATCGGCGCTACGGCGTTTCACTTCTGAGTTCGGCATGGGGTCAGGTGGGACCACCGCGCTAGTGCCGCCAGGCAAATTCTTTGTGCTCAGTACGCAATTCTTTATCGCATCAGCTGCGTTGCCTGCGCTCGTAAAGTCAGTCACATACTTCAGTATGCTCCTTCCTTTCCGTCGCTTGTCGCCTTGCTGCTGCGCAAATTATTGCGTACTCAACTCTGAATCTAAGCTGAAAATTCTCTCAAATCCGCCAAAACATCTTCGGCGTTGTAAGGTTAAGCCTCACGGTTCATTAGTACCGGTTAGCTCAACGCATCGCTGCGCTTACACACCCGGCCTATCAACGTCATCGTCTTTAACGTTCCTTCAGGAGACTTAAAGTCTCAGGGAGAACTCATCTCGGGGCAAGTTTCGTGCTTAGATGCTTTCAGCACTTATCTCTTCCGCATTTAGCTACCGGGCAGTGCCATTGGCATGACAACCCGAACACCAGTGATGCGTCCACTCCGGTCCTCTCGTACTAGGAGCAGCCCCCTCAATTCTCCAGCGCCCACGGCAGATAGGGACCGAACTGTCTCACGACGTTCTAAACCCAGCTCGCGTACCACTTTAAATGGCGAACAGCCATACCCTTGGGACCTACTTCAGCCCAGGATGTGATGAGCCGACATCGAGGTGCCAAACACCGCCGTCGATATGAACTCTTGGGCGGTATCAGCCTGTTATCCCCGGAGTACCTTTTATCCGTTGAGCGATGGCCCTTCCATTCAGAACCACCGGATCACTATGACCTGCTTTCGCACCTGCTCGCGCCGTCACGCTCGCAGTCAAGCTAGCTTATGCCATTGCACTAACCTCCTGATGTCCGACCAGGATTAGCTAACCTTCGTGCTCCTCCGTTACGCTTTGGGAGGAGACCGCCCCAGTCAAACTACCCACCAGACACTGTCCGCAACCCCGGTAAGGGGCCAACGTTAGAACATCAAACATTAAAGGGTGGTATTTCAAGGTTGGCTCCACGCAGACTGGCGTCCACGCTTCAAAGCCTCCCACCTATCCTACACATCAAGGCTCAATGTTCAGTGTCAAGCTATAGTAAAGGTTCACGGGTCTTTCCGTCTTGCCGCGGGTACACTGCATCTTCACAGCGAGTTCAATTTCACTGAGTCTCGGGTGGAGACAGCCTGGCCATCATTACGCCATTCGTGCAGGTCGGAACTTACCCGACAAGGAATTTCGCTACCTTAGGACCGTTATAGTTACGGCCGCCGTTTACCGGGGCTTCGATCAAGAGCTTCTCCTTACGGATAACCCCATCAATTAACCTTCCGGCACCGGGCAGGCGTCACACCGTATACGTCCACTTTCGTGTTTGCACAGTGCTGTGTTTTTAATAAACAGTTGCAGCCAGCTGGTATCTTCGACTGGTCTCAGCTCCATCCGCAGGGACTTCACCTACACACCAGCGTGCCTTCTCCCGAAGTTACGGCACCATTTTGCCTAGTTCCTTCACCCGAGTTCTCTCAAGCGCCTTGGTATTCTCTACCTGACCACCTGTGTCGGTTTGGGGTACGATTTGATGTTACCTGATGCTTAGAGGCTTTTCCTGGAAGCAGGGCATTTGTTACTTCAGCACCGTAGTGCCTCGTCATCACACCTCAGCCTTGATTATCCGGATTTGCCTGGATAACCAGCCTACATGCTTAAACCGGGACAACCGTCGCCCGGCTAACATAGCCTTCTCCGTCCCCCTTCGCAGTAACACCAAGTACAGGAATATTAACCTGTTTCCCATCGACTACGCCTTTCGGCCTCGCCTTAGGGTCGACTCACCCTGCCCCGATTAACGTTGGACAGGAACCCTTGGTCTTCCGGCGAGCGGGCTTTTCACCCGCTTTATCGTTACTTATGTCAGCATTCGCACTTCTGATACCTCCAGCAACCCTCACAGGTCACCTTCGCAGGCTTACAGAACGCTCCCCTACCCAACAACACATAGTGTCGCTGCCGCAGCTTCGGTGCATGGTTTAGCCCCGTTACATCTTCCGCGCAGGCCGACTCGACCAGTGAGCTATTACGCTTTCTTTAAATGATGGCTGCTTCTAAGCCAACATCCTGGCTGTCTGTGCCTTCCCACATCGTTTCCCACTTAACCATGACTTTGGGACCTTAGCTGGCGGTCTGGGTTGTTTCCCTCTTCACGACGGACGTTAGCACCCGCCGTGTGTCTCCCGTGATAACATTCTTCGGTATTCGTAGTTTGCATCGGGTTGGTAAGTCGGGATGACCCCCTAGCCGAAACAGTGCTCTACCCCGAAGATGAATTCACGAGGCGCTACCTAAATAGCTTTCGGGGAGAACCAGCTATCTCCCGGTTTGATTGGCCTTTCACCCCCAGCCACAAGTCATCCGCTAATTTTTCAACATTAGTCGGTTCGGTCCTCCAGTTAGTGTTACCCAACCTTCAACCTGCCCATGGCTAGATCACCGGGTTTCGGGTCTATACCCTGCAACTTAACGCCCAGTTAAGACTCGGTTTCCCTGCGGCTCCCCTATACGGTTAACCTTGCTACAGAATATAAGTCGCTGACCCATTATACAAAAGGTACGCAGTCACACCCGAAGGTGCTCCCACTGCTTGTACGTACACGGTTTCAGGTTCTTTTTCACTCCCCTCGCCGGGGTTCTTTTCGCCTTTCCCTCACGGTACTGGTTCACTATCGGTCAGTCAGGAGTATTTAGCCTTGGAGGATGGTCCCCCCATATTCAGACAGGATACCACGTGTCCCGCCCTACTCTTCGAGTTCACAGCCTGTGCATTTTGGTGTACGGGACTATCACCCTGTACCGTCGGACTTTCCAGACCGTTCCACTAACACACAAGCTGATTCAGACTCTGGGCTGCTCCCCGTTCGCTCGCCGCTACTGGGGAATCTCGGTTGATTTCTTTTCCTCGGGTACTTAGATGTTTCAGTTCCCCGGTTCGCCTCGTTAACCTATGTATTCAGTTAACGATAGTGTGACGAATCACACTGGGTTTCCCCATTCGGACATCGCCGGCTGTAACGGTTCATATCACCTTACCGACGCTTTTCGCAGATTAGCACGTCCTTCATCGCCTCTGACTGCCAGGGCATCCACCGTGTACGCTTAGTCGCTTAACCTCACAACCCGAAGATGTTTCACTTCTGATTGCGAAAATTTGAGAGACTCGAACACACATTAACTGTGTGTCGTTTCAATTTTCAGCTTGATCCAGATTTTTAAAGAGCAAAACTTCGCAGTGCACCTTTTCAGGTTCACTCTGAAGTTTTCTTGTGTTCGCAGTAAAGATGGTGGAGCTATGCGGGATCGAACCGCAGACCTCCTGCGTGCAAAGCAGGCGCTCTCCCAGCTGAGCTATAGCCCCATCGAATGAATCTCTTTAACCTTAATTCGTTTTCGGGCGCGGCGTGGTGAAGCGAAGCATACTGAAGTATGCGAGCTTTGCCACAACAAAGCACGAGAGCGAATTTGGTAGGCCTGAGTGGACTTGAACCACCGACCTCACCCTTATCAGGGGTGCGCTCTAACCACCTGAGCTACAAGCCTGCAGAGATTACTTACTGCTCTATTTTCATCAGACAATCTGTGTGAGCACTGCAAAGGCAGGTTCTTTAAGGTAAGGAGGTGATCCAACCGCAGGTTCCCCTACGGTTACCTTGTTACGACTTCACCCCAGTCATGAATCACAAAGTGGTAAGCGCCCTCCCGAAGGTTAAGCTACCTACTTCTTTTGCAACCCACTCCCATGGTGTGACGGGCGGTGTGTACAAGGCCCGGGAACGTATTCACCGTAGCATTCTGATCTACGATTACTAGCGATTCCGACTTCATGGAGTCGAGTTGCAGACTCCAATCCGGACTACGACATACTTTATGAGGTCCGCTTGCTCTCGCGAGGTCGCTTCTCTTTGTATATGCCATTGTAGCACGTGTGTAGCCCTGGTCGTAAGGGCCATGATGACTTGACGTCATCCCCACCTTCCTCCAGTTTATCACTGGCAGTCTCCTTTGAGTTCCCGGCCGGACCGCTGGCAACAAAGGATAAGGGTTGCGCTCGTTGCGGGACTTAACCCAACATTTCACAACACGAGCTGACGACAGCCATGCAGCACCTGTCTCACAGTTCCCGAAGGCACCAATCCATCTCTGGAAAGTTCTGTGGATGTCAAGACCAGGTAAGGTTCTTCGCGTTGCATCGAATTAAACCACATGCTCCACCGCTTGTGCGG
Source organism: Klebsiella sp. KPN54798 (assembly GCF_021184225.1). Classification (NCBI taxonomy): domain Bacteria; kingdom Pseudomonadati; phylum Pseudomonadota; class Gammaproteobacteria; order Enterobacterales; family Enterobacteriaceae; genus Klebsiella; species Klebsiella sp. KPN54798. Next base: position 5,173,193 of record NZ_CP089234.1, read on the forward strand.
GCCCCGTCAATTCATTTGAGTTTTAACCTTGCGGCCGTACTCCCCAGGCGGTCGATTTAACGCGTTAGCTCCGGAAGCCACGCCTCAAGGGCACAACCTCCAAATCGACATCGTTTACGGCGTGGACTACCAGGGTATCTAATCCTGTTTGCTCCCCACGCTTTCGCACCTGAGCGTCAGTCTTTGTCCAGGGGGCCGCCTTCGCCACCGGTATTCCTCCAGATCTCTACGCATTTCACCGCTACACCTGGAATTCTACCCCCTCTACAAGACTCTAGCCTGCCAGTTTCGAATGCAGTTCCCAGGTTGAGCCCGGGGATTTCACATCCGACTTGACAGACCGCCTGCGTGCGCTTTACGCCCAGTAATTCCGATTAACGCTTGCACCCTCCGTATTACCGCGGCTGCTGGCACGGAGTTAGCCGGTGCTTCTTCTGCGGGTAACGTCAATCGCTAAGGTTATTAACCTTAGCGCCTTCCTCCCCGCTGAAAGTGCTTTACAACCCGAAGGCCTTCTTCACACACGCGGCATGGCTGCATCAGGCTTGCGCCCATTGTGCAATATTCCCCACTGCTGCCTCCCGTAGGAGTCTGGACCGTGTCTCAGTTCCAGTGTGGCTGGTCATCCTCTCAGACCAGCTAGGGATCGTCGCCTAGGTGAGCCGTTACCCCACCTACTAGCTAATCCCATCTGGGCACATCTGATGGCATGAGGCCCGAAGGTCCCCCACTTTGGTCTTGCGACATTATGCGGTATTAGCTACCGTTTCCAGTAGTTATCCCCCTCCATCAGGCAGTTTCCCAGACATTACTCACCCGTCCGCCGCTCGTCACCCGAGAGCAAGCTCTCTGTGCTACCGCTCGACTTGCATGTGTTAGGCCTGCCGCCAGCGTTCAATCTGAGCCATGATCAAACTCTTCAATTTAAGTTTGATGCTCAAAGAATTAAACTTCGTAATGAATTACGTGTTCACTCTTGAGACTTGGTATTCATTTTTCGTCCGAGGACGTTAAGAATCCATGTCACTTTGAGTGCCCACACAGATTGTCTGATAAATTGTTAAAGAGCAGTGCCGCTTCGTTTTCGCTGCGGCGCGGGGTGTGCATATTACGCTTTCCCGCTGCAGAGTCAAGCATTTATTTTTGCTTTTCTCTGCGAGGTTCTCACCGGAACCCCGCTGACCCGGCGGCTTGTTTGCCGTTGTTCCGTGTCAGTGGAGGCGCATTATAGGGAGTAATTCTGAGGTGGCAAGGGGAAATGCAAAAAAACTTTTCGTTCGCTCGATTTTCCATCACAACGCGAGTTTTACGCGCTATTTGCGCGCCATTTGTGCGATTTCCCGAGCAAACCGGGATACCTGTTGCCAGTCGGTATAGACCACTTCTTTGCGGGTATCCGTTTCACCCCCGGTCATTTTCATAATCAGGCGGATCATAAACCGATCGTACCAGCTGTAGCGCGGGTAGCGCAGCGCGCCGGCAAATACCGCGCAGCTCTGCGGCTGCCACGGCGAGTTCAGCAGAAACTTACGCGTATAGCTGTTGGTCTGCGGCGTGCGCTTCTCGGGTTTACGCGCCACCAGGTTAACCGAAAAGAATGCCCCCGGCAGCGCCTGCAATGCTGCCAGATGCTTTTTCACAAAGCGGTCCACCGCCGGATGAAAGTGCCCGTAGCGAATCGACGCGCCAATGACCACCCGATCGTAGTGATGCCATTCGACGACATCGGTACGGTTCAGGTTCAGGGTGTCCGCATCGATGCCCAGCTCTTTAAGCTCAGAGGCGAGAAACGAAGCGATTTCACGGGTCTGCCCGTCGCGGGTGGAGAAGAGAATTAAAGTTTTCACGAGCACTCCTGTTATTCGCGCCAGAAAGTGGGGGTAAAGAGCACCAGTAAGGTGAACACTTCCAGACGACCAAACAGCATATTAGCAATCAGGATCCATTTCGCGACCGGGTTCATGGTGGCAAAGTTATCCGCGACGACGCCGAGCCCAGGCCCGAGGTTGTTCAATGTCGCCACCACGGAGGCGAAAGCAGAGAAGTCATCCACCCCGGTGGCGATAATCGCCAGCATACTAATGATAAAGACCAGCGCATAGGCGGAGAAGAATCCCCATACTGCTTCCAGAATACGTTCCGGCAGCGCGCGGTTACCTAATTTAATGCTATACACCGCATTCGGGTGCACCAACCGCTTCAGCTCACGGTTGCCCTGTTTGAACAGCAACAGGATACGGATCACTTTTAATCCACCGCCCGTGGAGCCAGCGCAGCCGCCGATAAATGCGGAGCACAGCAACAGCACCGGAAGGAACAGCGGCCAGCGTGCAATGCTATCGGTGGTGAACCCCGCGGTGGTCGCCATCGACACCACCTGGAAAAACGCCTGGTTCAGCGTCGTCAACACCGAGCCGTACACGTTATGAAGCCATAGCACCAGCGTACAGACGATGACCAGCGTCAACTGGACGCCAATGAACATCCTAAATTCAGGGTCGCGCCAGTACACCTTCAGGCTGCGTCCGCTCAACAACGAAAAATGCAGACCGTAGTTACAGCCGGAGATCAGCAGGAAGATGGCAATGATGGAGTTGATCATCGGGCTGTTGAAATAGCCGACGCTGGCATCGTGAGTCGAGAAACCGCCGATGGCGATGGTGGCGAAACTGTGCCCGATCGCATCGAACGCCGGCATACCGGCAAACCAGAGCGCCAATGCGCAGGCGATCGTGAGTAACACATAGATGAGCCACAATGTCTTCGCCGTCTCGGCAATACGCGGACGCATCTTGTTATCCTTCAGCGGGCCGGGCATTTCCGCGCGGTAGAGCTGCATCCCCCCGACGCCGAGGATAGGCAGAATCGCTACCGCCAGCACAATGATCCCCATGCCGCCGAACCACTGCAGCATCTGGCGATAAAAGAGGATAGCGTGCGGAAGCGAGTCCAGCCCCACCAGAGTGGTCGCCCCGGTCGTCGTCAGGCCGGAAAATGACTCGAAGAAGGCATCCGTCACCGTCAGGTTCGGCTGTTCGGAGAAGATAAAGGGCAAGGCCCCCACGCTCCCCAGCACGGTCCAGAACAGCACCACGATCAGAAACCCTTCACGAGATTTCAGTTCGCCTTTTTGCTTACGGTTCGGCCACCACAGCATGGAGCCGATCGCCAGAGCGACAAAGAAGGTTTGAGTGAAGGCCCGTCCCGCGCCATCGCGATATATCAGGGCCACTAATCCCGGGACGATCATCGTCCCCGAAAACAAGATGACCAGCAGTCCAACGATTCGGGTTATGGCGCGAAAATGCATCTCTGGCGCTTCCTTTGATAGGCAAAAAACAGAGGGGATTATTCGTTAATCTTCAGTAATTGCAATGAACCACGACTAAAATCAGCCAGTCTTGCTGAAAAAGCCGCCACTTCGGCCTGGGGAAGCGCCACGCGCAGCCGAACTGACGCCAGATATTCGCTTTCAACGACGTTTCCGGAGAATTGGGCGAGCAGCGCTTCGACGCCGGCCAGTTGCCCATACTCACACTGCAAAGTATATGCCGTTAACGGCGTCTTGCGCAGCGTCGTCAGCTGCGCCAGCGCCTGATGCACCCCGCCGCCATAGGCCTTAACCAGACCGCCGGTGCCCAGCAGGATACCACCGTAGTAACGCACGACGACAGCGGTTATCTCGCCGACGCCGCTTCCCATCAGCTGCGCCAGCATCGGTTTACCCGCCGTTCCCGCCGGTTCGCCATCGTCTGAAAACCCCAGCTGTTGCGAATCATCAGGTGGCCCCGCGACCCACGCCACGCAGTGGTGGCGGGCATCAGGGTGATCCGCTCTGACGGACTCGACAAAAGCTTTTGCCGCCGCCACGCCGTCGGTATGCGCCAACAGCGTGATAAAACGGCTTTTTTTAATCTCCTCAACGACGGTAACCGGCGCCGCCGGGATTAACCAGCTCTCCATCAGGCCAGCTTCAGATCGCGCGTCATATTTTCGATACTGTTTTCGTGAATCACCACGTTATCTTCGATACGGATCCCACCGAACGGCTTCATGGCGTCAATTTTTTGCCAGTTAAAGTGCTTGCTAAACGGGCCTTCACGCCACGGCGCCAGTAACGACTCAATGAAGTAGATGCCGGGTTCAATAGTTAACACCATCCGCGGCTCGATAATACGGGTGCAGCGCAGATACGGGTATTTCGACGGCGCCGCCAGATGCGTACCGGTGTCATCCTGCATAAAGCCAGCGACATCGTGCACCTGCAGACCCAGCGGATGGCCAATCCCGTGCGGCATAAACGGCCCGGTCAGGTCATTCTCCACCATCGCCTCTTCGCTCATGTCGGTAACCAACTGGTGTTTACGCAACAGCTTCGCGATACGCTGATGGAACTGGATATGGTAATCAATGTAACTGGTACCGGCCTTCATGGTACTAATCAGCGCCTGCTGCTCATCGTTAACGTCTTTGATCAGATGGGCAAAGTCGTTATCGCCGTGCGCCGCCCAGGTGCGCGTCAGATCTGCGGCATAGCCGTTATATTCCGCACCGGCGTCGAGCAGGAAACTGCGCATCTCCGCCGGGGCACGATGGTCCAGTTTGGTGTAGTGCAGGACGGAGGCATGCTCATTCAGCGCGACAATATTGCTGTAAGGCACGTCGGTATCACGATGGCCGGTGGCGGTGAGATAGGCCTGGTTGATATCGAATTCGCTCATCCCCGACTGGAAAGCTTCGTAGGCCGCACGATGACCATTCACCGCCGACTTCTGCGCTTCACGCATGCAGGCCAGCTCGTAATCGGTTTTGTAAGCCCGGTAGTAATGCAGGTAGTCGATAACCCCTTTCGGGTTGATCTTATCCGCGGCGATACCCAGGCCCAGCGCGCGCTCAGGCACCGGACCGATATAGCCAATATTACCGCGAGCAGCAGGCAGCTGGCTGCCGATGCCATCGGCCTTCGGTAGCGCGATCACGTCTATCTCTTCGGTCCAGAAAAAGGTCGGCAACGGCTCAACGTTATGCCAGTAATCTACCGGCAGATAGAACCACAGCTTCGGTTTATTCACACCGTCCACCAGCAGCCAGCAGTTAGGCACCTGAGTCACAGGCACCCAGGCTTTGAACTGCGGATTGACCTTGAACGGGTACGGATGGTCATCAAGGAAGACGTTAACCAGCTCGCCGGAGTGAATCAGCAGAGCATCCATTTGAAAACGGGCCAGGACGTCGCGGGTACGTTCTTGTAGGGTAACAATATGATTTTTATAGAGCGCGGCCAGGGATTCCATCTTTTATCCTTTGCTTTTATGGGATCGTGATACACCGCATCTTAGCACATCGACCTGCGTGCGGGTGATTTCCGCCGGATGTGATCCGACCAGCAATTATTTAAAGAGTAATTTGCAATTCTTTAACATAAATTCCACACTCCGTTTCATCTGGTATGACCAGATCATATTGCTGGATTCAGGAGACTGACATGCTCTACAAAGGCGACACCCTGTACCTCGACTGGCTGGAAGATGGCATCGCCGAACTGGTGTTCGATGCCCCAGGTTCGGTCAACAAGCTTGATACCGCAACCGTAGCCAGCCTTGGTCATGCGCTGGACGTACTGGAAAAACAAAGCGATCTCAAAGGCCTGCTGCTGCGCTCTGAAAAAGCGGCATTTATCGTCGGCGCGGATATCACCGAATTCCTCTCGCTGTTCCTGGTCCCTGAGGAGCAGTTAAGCCAGTGGCTGCATTTTGCTAACAGCGTCTTCAATCGTCTGGAAGATCTCCCCGTCCCCACAATCTCTGCCGTCAATGGCTATGCGCTGGGCGGCGGTTGCGAATGTGTGCTGGCGACCGATTACCGCCTGGCGACGCCGGATCTGCGCATTGGGCTGCCGGAAACCAAGCTCGGCATTATGCCCGGCTTCGGCGGTTCCGTGCGTCTGCCGCGCCTGCTCGGCGCCGATAGCGCGCTGGAAATTATTGCCGCCGGGAAAGACGTCGGCGCCGATCAAGCACTGAAAATCGGCCTGGTGGATGGCGTGGTCGCTGCGGAAAAACTACGCGACGGCGCGCTGGCGATCCTACGTCAGGCCATGAATGGCGACCTGGACTGGAAAGCGAAACGTCAGCCGAAGCTGGAGCCGCTGAAGCTCAGCAAAATTGAAGCCGCCATGAGCTTCACGATTGCCAAAGGCATGGTCGCGCAAACCGCCGGGAAGCATTACCCGGCGCCGATCACCGCGGTCAAAACCATTGAAGCCGCCGCGCGTCTTGGTCGTGAAGAAGCCCTGGTGCTGGAAAATAAAAGCTTTGTCCCGCTGGCCCATACCAATGAGGCCCGCGCGCTGGTTGGTATCTTCCTGAACGACCAGTACGTCAAAGCGAAAGCGAAAAAGCTGACCAAAGATGTCGAGACGCCGAAGCATGCTGCCGTCCTGGGCGCTGGCATTATGGGCGGCGGTATCGCTTACCAGTCGGCCTGGAAGGGCGTGCCGGTGGTGATGAAAGACATCAGCGACAAATCGCTGACCCTGGGCATGACCGAAGCGGCGAAACTGCTGAATAAACAGCTGGAACGCGGCAAAATCGACGGTCTGAAGCTGGCCGGAGTGATTAGCACCATTCAGCCAACCCTGGAATACAGCGGTTTTGACCGCGTGGACGTCGTCGTTGAAGCGGTGGTGGAAAACCCGAAAGTGAAGAAAGCCGTACTAGCGGAAACCGAGGCAAAAGTGCGCCCGGATACCGTGCTGGCGTCCAACACCTCAACGATCCCCATCAGCGAGCTGGCCAGCGTTCTGCAGCGCCCGGAAAACTTCTGCGGTATGCACTTCTTTAACCCGGTGCATCGCATGCCGCTGGTTGAAGTGATCCGCGGCGAAAAAACCTCGGATAATACCATTGCCAAAGTGGTGGCCTGGGCCAGCAAAATGGGCAAAACGCCGATTGTGGTGAATGATTGTCCCGGCTTCTTCGTCAACCGGGTACTGTTCCCCTACTTCGCCGGCTTCAGCCAGCTGCTGCGCGACGGAGCGGACTTCCGCAAAGTCGACAAAGTGATGGAGAAACAGTTTGGCTGGCCGATGGGCCCGGCTTATCTACTGGACGTGGTCGGCATCGATACCGCGCACCATGCTCAGGCGGTCATGGCGGCGGGCTTCCCGCAGCGGATGCAGAAAGATTATCGCGACGCCATCGACGCCCTGTTTGACGCCAACCGTTTCGGCCAGAAGAACGGCCTCGGCTTCTGGCGCTATAAAGACGACAGCAAAGGTAAGCCGAAGAAAGAAGAAGATGCTGCCGTCGACAGCCTGCTGGCCGACGTCAGCCAGTCGAAGCGCGATTTCAGCGATGAAGAGATTATCGCCCGCATGATGATCCCGATGGTTAACGAAGTCGTCCGCTGCCTGGAAGAAGGCATTATCGCCAGCCCGGCGGAAGCGGATATGGCGCTGGTATACGGCCTGGGCTTCCCTCCGTTCCACGGCGGCGCATTCCGCTGGCTGGACACCATCGGCAGCGCGAAGTATCTCGATATGGCACAGCAATACCAGCACCTTGGCCCGCTGTATGAAGTGCCAGCCGGTCTTCGTGACAAAGCGCGCCATAACGAAGCGTATTATCCCCAGGTAGAGCCAGCCCGTCCGGTTGGCGCTCTGAAAACGGCTTAAGGAGTCACAATGGAACAGGTTGTCATTGTCGATGCAATTCGCACCCCGATGGGCCGTTCGAAGGGCGGCGCATTTCGCCACGTGCGCGCGGAAGACCTCTCCGCGCACCTGATGCGTAGCCTGCTGTCGCGCAATCCGTCGCTTGAGGCAAGCGCGATAGACGATATCTACTGGGGTTGCGTGCAGCAAACCCTCGAGCAGGGTTTTAACATCGCCCGAAACGCGGCGCTGCTGGCGGAGATCCCGCATTCGGTACCAGCAAATACGGTCAACCGTCTGTGCGGTTCTTCCATGCAGGCGCTGCACGATGCGACCCGTATGATCATGACCGGCGATGCCAGCGTCTGCCTGATTGGCGGCGTCGAGCACATGGGCCATGTGCCAATGAGCCATGGCGTCGATTTCCATCCGGGCCTCAGCCGCAACGTGGCAAAGGCGGCAGGGATGATGGGGCTGACTGCGGAGATGCTGGCGCGTCTGCACGGTATTAGCCGCGAGATGCAGGATCAGTTCGCCGCGCGCTCTCACGCTCGTGCCTGGGCCGCAACCCAGTCCGGCGCATTCAAAGCGGAGATTATCCCCACCGGCGGCCACGATGCCGATGGCGTACTCAAGTCCTTTAACTATGACGAGGTGATCCGCCCGGAAACCACCGTCGAGACGCTGTCCACGCTTAAACCGGCGTTTGACCCGGTGACCGGTACGGTAACGGCGGGTACCTCTTCCGCCCTTTCCGATGGCGCAGCGGCGATGCTGCTGATGAGCGAAAGCCGCGCTCGCGAGCTGGGGCTGAAGCCGCGCGCTCGCGTCCGTTCAATGGCGGTGGTCGGCTGCGACCCGTCCATTATGGGTTATGGCCCGGTTCCGGCCTCAAAGCTGGCGCTGAAAAAAGCGGGCTTATCCACCAGCGATATCGACGTTTTTGAAATGAATGAAGCATTTGCCGCGCAGATCCTACCGTGTATTAAAGATCTGGGCTTAATGGAGCAGATCGATGAGAAGATCAACCTCAACGGCGGGGCGATCGCGCTCGGTCATCCGCTGGGCTGTTCCGGGGCGCGTATTAGCACCACGCTGATCAACCAGATGGAGCGCAAAGACGCTCAGTTCGGCCTCGCCACCATGTGTATCGGCCTGGGACAAGGGATCGCTACCGTGTTTGAGCGGGTTTAAGCGAAAGGGTATCTCAACGCCATTGCCACCAGAACCTGGCGGCTATGGCGAAGAGAGCAGGTTTAGTTGCCGTTCTTCCCGCCTGTCAGGGGCGGGTTTTTTATTTTCAGATAAACGCAAACGCATCGCCAAACAGGCGATCTTCACGCGCGCCGCGCTCATTACAGAACAGGTCGCGAGCGATCTTGGCCATCTCAAAACGACCGGCAATGTAGATGTCATGCTCGGCCAGCGTACCGTAATCCTGCAGCACGGCGGTGAGTACCGTACCGGAGCGACCACGCCACCCTTCTTCCGGCTGTTCAACCACCGGCTCGATGCGCAGATTCGGATGCTTGATGCTTAACGCTTCCAGCTCGGCCAGATCGTACAGATGCTTAGCCTCGCGGCCGCCCCAATAAATGGCGATATCGCGATCAGGGTTACGCGCCAGCGCGCTTAACAGAATAGAACGCACATAAGAGAATCCGGTACCGCCGGCGATCAGAATCAGCGGGCGATCTTCGTCATCGCGCAGCCACGCTTCGCCATGCGGAATATCAACCTCAATTTCACGCTCTTTCAGAATGCGATCCATGACCGCCATCGCGTACAGATTGAGCTCCGAGGCGCCGATATGCAGCTCGATAAATTCCTGTTCCGCCGGCGTGGAAGCCATGGAGAACGGGCGCTTGTCGCGCTCATCCATTACCACCATCAGATACTGGCCGGCACGGAAGGAAAATGCCGCTTCCGGCACTAATCGAACACGATATACGGTATCGGTAATCGCCTCCACCGAGGTCACTTTACAGCTTAAGGTTGTCATGCGTCCCCTCTGTCGGGTCAATAGAGCAAAACAGCGGCGTTAGCCCCGCTTACTGTTGTTTAAAGATGGCCAGTTCATCCCAGATGGCGTCAATACGCGCCGTAACGGCAGGATCTTTTTTGATTGGGCGACCCCATTCACGCTGGGTTTCGCCAGGCCATTTATTGGTGGCATCCAGCCCCATTTTTGAACCCAGGCCGGAAACCGGCGAGGCAAAATCCAGATAATCAATTGGCGTATTCTCTACCAGTACCGTATCACGAGCCGGGTCCATACGGGTAGTGATCGCCCAAATCACATCGTTCCAGTCGCGTGCATTGACGTCGTCATCGCAGACAATCACGAACTTGGTGTACATAAACTGGCGCAGGAACGACCAGACGCCCATCATTACGCGCTTGGCATGTCCCGCGTACTGTTTTTTCATGGTCACCACCGCCAGGCGATAGGAGCACCCTTCCGGCGGCAGATAGAAATCAACGATTTCCGGGAACTGCTTTTGCAGGATCGGGACGAAGACTTCATTCAGCGCCACGCCCAGTACCGCTGGCTCATCGGGCGGTCGGCCGGTATAGGTAGAATGATAAATCGCGTCTTCACGCTGGGTAATATGGGTTACCGTAAACACCGGGAACTGGTCTACTTCATTGTAGTAACCGGTGTGGTCGCCATACGGGCCTTCCGGCGCCATTTCACCGGCCTCAATGTAGCCTTCTAGCACAATTTCCGCGCTGGCCGGCACTTCAAGGTCATTGGAAACGCACTTAACCACTTCGGTCTTGGTGCCGCGCAGCAGGCCTGCGAAGGCATATTCCGACAGGGTATCGGGCACCGGCGTCACCGCGCCAAGAATGGTTGCCGGATCGGCGCCAAGCGCCACGGAAACCGGGAAGCGTTCGCCCGGACGCGCCGCGCACCACTCCTGGAAATCCAGCGCGCCGCCGCGATGAGACAGCCAGCGCATAATCAGTTTGTTTTTGCCGATCAGCTGCTGGCGATAAATCCCCAGGTTCTGCCGCTCTTTGTGCGGCCCGCGGGTTACCGTCAACCCCCAGGTGATCAGCGGCGCGGCATCTTCCGGCCAGCAGGTCATAATCGGGATTTTATTCAGATCGACATCATCGCCCTGGATGATTTTTTGCTGACAGGGGGCGCCGCGCAGGCGTTTGGTCGGCATATTCAGCACTTGCTTGAACTGCGGCAGCTTATCAAACAGGTCGCGGAAGCCTTTTGGCGGCTCAGGTTCTTTCAGAAAGGCCAACAGTTTACCCACCTCGCGCAGCGAACTGACATCCTCCTGCCCCATCCCCAACGCCACGCGACGCGGCGTGCCGAACAGATTGCACAGCACCGGCATGGTATAGCCTTTCGGATTCTCAAACAGCAGCGCCGGGCCGCCGGCGCGCAGAGTCCGGTCGGCAATTTCGGTGATTTCCAGGTGAGGATCGACCGGCAGAGTGATACGTTTTAGTTCGCCCTGTTGTTCCAGGAGTGTCAGAAAGTCGCGAAGATCGTGATATTTCATGGAAGTGTTATTGACCTCTCTACAGGCGGCTAATTATACGGTGTTCGACGGCGCGATGCTGTAATTTTGTTAAATTAGCGTGAAAGAACGCTGAAATTTGGATTTCAATTATAATGGCTTTCGCGATTACACCAGCCATTTGTTATGCTTGCCGTTATTAGAAGTGGAATGAGTCATTATGCAAGCCTGGTACTTACTGTATTGCAAACGTGGGCAGCTACAACGAGCCCAGGAACATCTGGAACGTCAGTCAGTTAACTGCCTGATGCCGACGATTGCGCTGGAAAAAATCATTCGCGGTAAACGCACCATGGTCAGCGAACCGTTGTTCCCGAACTACCTGTTTATTGAGTTCGATCCAGAGGTGATTCATACCACCACCATCAGCGCCACTCGCGGGGTTAACAACTTCGTGCGCTTTGGCGCCCTACCCGCTATCGTCCCCTCGGCGGTCATCCATCAGCTTTCTATCTACAAACCGGAAGGGATTACCGACCCGGAAACGCCGCATGAGGGCGATAGCGTGCTAATCACCGACGGCGCGTTTGAAGGCCTGGAGGCGATCTTCACCGAGCCCGACGGCGAAGCGCGCTCTATGTTGCTGTTAAACCTGCTGAATAAGCAAGTCCTGCAGAGCGTTAAAAATACCGACTTCCAGAAAATCTAAACGCCGTTAATGTCAACGCCAAACAGCGCCCTGACGTTTGCGTCCGTTTGCGCCTCCAGCCATTGCGCCTCCTCGCCGCGCCAGGCCGCGACGCAGCCCAGGATATGCGGCAAATACGCGGGCTCGTTACGCCGCGAGGCCGGTTTCGGCTTGAGGTCGCGCGGCAGCAGATAAGGCGCATCGGTCTCCAGCAGCAGACGTTCCGCCGGGATCGCCGGCAGCAGCTCGCGCAGCTCCAGTCCCCGCCGCTCATCGCAAACCCAACCGGTAATACCGATAAACAGGCCCAGATCCAGGCATTCCTGCACCTCGCTGCGGCTGCCGGTAAAGCAGTGCAGCACCGCGCCCGGGATCTTCTCAAGCCAGGGTTTAAGCAGCGTCAGAAACCGATCGTGGGCGTCGCGGCAGTGCAAAAACACCGGCATCGACAGCTCAGCGGCCAGCGCCAACTGGGCGCTGAACGCTACCTCCTGCTCGTGCGGCGTGGAAAAATTCCGGTTAAAATCCAGACCGCACTCGCCTATCGCCACCACCTGCGGCTCGCCGGCGAGGGTATAAATCGCCTCGGCGACCGCTGGCGTCCAGCTGCTACCGTCATGGGGATGAACCCCCGCCGTGGACCAGCAGCCGGAATAGCGGCTCGCCAGTTTCTGCGCCTGCTGGCTCTCCGCCAAATTTGTGCCGGTCAGCAGCATGCCGTTAACCCCCGCCGCCAGGGCGCGCGCCACTACCTCATCATGATCGCGGGAAAACTGCGAACTGGTCAGATTAACGCCGATATCAAACATGATCGCTCCCATATGCCAACCGCCCTGACGGGCGGTTGGCGGTATTACTCTTCTCTGTGCTCTGCGGCTTCAGCTTCGGCCGCGGCGTCGTCATCGCGCGTCAGGCGCTTCCCGGTGTAGAAGCGGGCGAAGAACACCCCGACTTCAAACAGACAGTACATCGGAATGGCCAGCAGCGTCTGCGAGAATACGTCCGGCGGCGTCAGCAGCATGCCCACCACGAAGGCACCCACCAGCACATACGGCCTTTTTTTACGCAAGTCTTCCGGCGTGGTAACGCCCATCCAGCAGAGCAACACAATGGCGACCGGCACCTCAAAGGAGACCCCGAATGCCATAAACAGCGCCATCACGAAGTCGAGATAGCTGCGAATATCGGTCGAGACCAGCACCCCTTCCGGCGCCGCATGGGTCAGGAAGCCGAACGCCAGCGGAAACACGACAAAATAGGCGAAAGCCATGCCGATATAGAACAGCAGGGTACTGGATACCAGTAAAGGCACCACCAGCCGGCGTTCGTGCTTATACAACGCCGGCGCGACGAAGGCCCATACCTGGTAAAGAATAATCGGCACCGACAGGATCACCGACACCATGAAGGTCAACTTTATCGGCGTAAAGAAAGGTGAAGCGACATCGGTGGCGATCATCGTCGCGCCCACAGGCATCTTACTGATAAGCGGGGCCGAGACCAGCTGGTAGATATCATTGGCGAAATAGACCAGCGCCAGGAAGATCACCAGAATAGCAATGATGCTGTTGAGCAGACGCTTGCGCAGCTCAATCAGATGCGAAATTAGCGGTTGTGTATCGTCTACGCCCATGTTTACGGTTTATCACTCGATGCGGGGGAAGAATGGGGAACTGCCGCCGTAGCGGACGTTTTCTCTGCCTGAAGGTCAGCCGGTGAAGCAGATTGCTCGTCGGCAACGGGATCTGGCGCATGAGCCGGAGCGCTGGCCTGATGTTCTGCCGTCGCCGGCGTGACGTCCTGGCGCTGCGCTTCGCTGCCTTTGACCACCGGATTAAGGATGGTATTGGCTTCGTCGCTGGCTTTTTCGGGATCCTGGGCGCTATAGGAGCGCTTCATCGACTCCGCGGCCTCGCGCAGTTCATCCATCGAGGCTTTCAGCTCCGGCGTCAGGTTATTCAGGCTAGCCTTTTCCACCTTCTTCAGGCTCTCCTGGAACTCCTGCAGTTTTAGCTCCTGGGCCAGCTCATTTTGTACCGTGGTCGCCAGCGAGCGTAACGTACGGATCCAGCCAACTACCGTTTTAACCGCTACGGGAAGCCGCTGTGGCCCCAGAACAATGAGGCCAATCACAAACACCAGCAGTAGTTCACTAAAACCAATATCGAACACGAGTTACACCTGCTCTTTGTCGTGGCGTTTTGTCTCGTCTTTTTTTGCATCATCCTGTTTATCGGCGATGGTTTTCGCCGTGAAATCTGCGTCTGGCGCCGACTTTTCGGGTTTATCATCATCACTCATGGCTTTTTTAAAGCCTTTGATAGATGCCCCTAAGTCAGACCCCAGCGAGCTCAGCTTCTTCGTCCCAAAAAGCAGAACTACGATGACGACAACAATTAATAACTGCCAAATACTGATACCACCCATACACGTTCCCCTATGACAGATGATGAATTGTGTGGACGCATTATACACGCCATCCTGCGAGCCGCCTCTTCGTCAGGCCGCCGACATGATTTTGCGCAAATAAGCCTGCGTCATGAAGAGGCGAACCGATCAGTGGGTTTTCCGCCAGCCAATAAGCCAGGTCACCACACCGCCGGCCATCAGCCAACCGGGCATCATTCCCCACTCAGGGCGATGGATAAAGAGCAGCGTACCACTGAGCAATAAAACCGCGCCTATACCAAACAGGTAACGGGATTGGCCCTGGCGCACATGACGCACATGCATATCCCGCACAATAGTATCGACGCTGGTCTGCAGCTGTTTGCTCTGCTGCAGGCTCTGATACACCAGCTCAGGTATTTCCGGCATTCTTTCGATCCAGAACGGCGCTTTGTCTTTAAACGCGCGCACCAGCGCCGGAATGCCGACCTGATCTTTGATCCACGACTCGAGGAAAGGCTTCGCCGTTTTCCACAAGTCTAACTGAGGATAGAGCTGCCGGCCTACCCCTTCTACGTAAAGTAATGTCTTCTGTAGTAAAACGAGCTGCGGCTGGACTTCCATATTGAAACGCCGCGCGGTATTGAACAGATTAAGCAGCACGTGGCCGAAGGAGATCTCCGCCAGCGGCTTCTCAAAGATCGGCTCGCAGACCGTGCGGATCGCGAACTCAAACTCTTCAACGTTGGTATCGGGCGGAACCCAACCGGAATCGACGTGCAGCTCGGCAACTTTACGATAATCGCGGTTGAAAAAGGCGATAAAGTTTTCCGCCAGATAGCGCTTATCTTCTTTGTTCAGTGAGCCGACAATACCGCAGTCGATGCCGATATACTGCGGATCTTCCGGATGCTCGTAGCTGACGAATATGTTGCCAGGATGCATATCGGCATGGAAGAAGCTGTCGCGGAACACCTGGGTGAAGAAGACCTGCACGCCCCGCTCCGCCAGCAGCTGCATATTGGTGCCCTGGGCCTCCAGCGCCTCCACATCGGACACCGGGATACCGTAAATGCGCTCCATTACCATCATGCTTTCGCTGCAGTAGTCGGGGTACACCTCCGGCACGTACAGCATCGGGCTGTCTTCGAAATTACGCCGCAGCTGAATAGCGTTGGCGGATTCCCGCAGCAGGTTCAGCTCATCCAGCAGCGTTTTTTCATATTCACGAACTACCTCCTGCGGGCGCAGACGGCGACCGTCAGGCAGCAGACGCGGTACCCAGCGCGCCAGGCGGTAGATGAGCTTCATGTCCGCTTTAATGATCGGCAAAATATCCGGGCGGATAACCTTGATCACCACCTCTTTGCCATTCTCCTTCAGACGCGCGGTATGCACCTGGGCGATGGACGCCGAGGCTAACGGCTCAACGGAGAAATCATCAAACCAGGTCTCGACCGGCAGCCCCCCCATCGCTTTCTCTATCTGCTGCTGCGCGAGCTTCCCTTCAAAGGGCGCCACGCGGTCCTGCAACAGCGCCAGCTGATCGGCAATATGCGGCGGAAAGAGATCCCGGCGGGTGGAAAGCATCTGGCCGAATTTTATCCACACCGGCCCCAACTCCTGGAGCGCCAGCCGAAGGCGGGCGCCAAGAGGCTGATCCTGATGGCGGTTTGGCATCCAGAACAGCATCCGCCGCCAGATACGCAGCGGCAGCGTGATCCGCATTTTGGGGATGAGCTCATCGAGCCCGTAGCTCAAAAAGGTGTGGATGATGAAATACAGTCGCCGTAATTCTCCTGGCGTCATTTGCCCTCCAGCGTTTCCAGCCGTTTTTCCAGTGCGGCCAGCGCGCGCTCAATAGCCGTTGTCTCTTCAGCAAACCAGGCCAGCTCCAGCGGCCCCGGCGCCAGGCGCCACTCTTCAGTGATCGCTTCCGCGACATAGCGCTGCTGGCGCTCTGCGCCCTTCAGCAGAAACTGAGCGCCGCCGCGCAGGACTTTACCGACGCCTTCGGCCACAATATCGCCGGTATAGGGCGCCAGCAGTTCAGCGGGATCAAACTCTGCCAGGTCGCACAGGGAGACCATATTCTGCACCACCTGCAGATCGCCCTGCACTTCCAGATCACCGCTGCGAATAAGCGCCGTGAGCTGCTGACGATTGCGCAGTTTTGGCAGCACGCTGAGCCGGGTAATCACGGTGCAATCGGCCTCTCCTTCCCAGGCGCTCAGGACGTCAACCTGGCGTTCGCTGAATACCAGCACCACGGGCGTGGCGAAATCCTGCAGCTGGACCCGCAATACCTTGCCCAGCAGGCGCTGGCGAGCGGGTTTAAGCGCTTTGTCGCGCCAGAGGAAAGTATTCAGCGCCGTTTCAATGCCAGCGGTAACCAGGGGTGTGAAAGGCATAGCGTCCCTCCTGTCAGAACTTGTAACCGCGATGCAAAGCAACGATACCCGCCGTCAGGTTGTAGTAATCCACGTTTTCGAAGCCCGCATCCTGCATCATCCCTTTCAGGGTTTCCTGGTCCGGATGCATACGAATAGATTCCGCCAGGTAGCGATAGCTGTCGCCATCTTTTGCCACCAGCTCGCCCACCTTCGGCAGGATATGGAAGGAGTAAGCGTCGTAGGCTTTGCTCAGCGGTTCGATAATGGGTTTAGAAAACTCCAGCACCAGCAGACGTCCGCCCGGCTTCAGCACGCGGTACATCGAACGCAGCGCTTTCTCTTTGTCGGTCACGTTACGCAGACCGAAAGAGATGGTGATGCAGTCAAAGGTATTATCAGCAAAAGGCAGGGCTTCCGCGTTGGCCTGAACATACTCAACGTTGCCTACGATGCCGATATTGCGCAGCTTTTCGCGGCCCATTTTGAGCATAGAATCATTGATATCAGCAAGCATGACGCGGCCGGTTTCCCCTACCAGGCGGGAGAACTTGGCCGTCAAATCACCGGTACCACCAGCCAAATCCAGCACGGTCTGCCCGCGTCGTACGCCGCTGCAGTCGATGGTGAAACGCTTCCACAAACGATGGATCCCAAACGACATCAGGTCGTTCATCACATCATATTTTGCGGCGACAGAATGGAATACATGCGCCACCATATCTGCTTTCTGCTCTTTAGCGACCGTCTGAAAGCCAAAGTGCGTCGTTTCTTGTGAATCCTCAACCATCTCTATGCCTGCTTGCTTTTCAAGAAAATGTTCACTGAGTGTATCAGACTCAGCGCATTTCCCATACGTTTCAGCATGGCGGAGCCGCCTCCCGGCTACGCACCGTCTCGGCAGAGTCGGGTGAAAATGCGTCATTTTCCGGCAGGTTATCCTCATCTTCGAGACGATATTGCTCGTCCTGAGCCGTAGCTTGTTCGACTAAATCAGGATTAATCCCGCGCTTGACCTCCACGCCCAGGCCGCGAAAGGCCTCCGCCTGGGCCAGCAGATTACCACGCCCGGAAGCGAGCTTTTTCATCGCCTGGCGATAGCTCTCTTGCGCCTTATCCAGGCTCTGGCCGATGGCGGACATATCATCCACAAACAGGCGCATTTTGTCGTAAAGGCGCCCCGCCCGCTCGGCAATCTTTTGCGCGTTACGACTCTGGTGCTCATAGCGCCACAGATTGGCGATAGTGCGCAGGGCTACCAGCAGCGTCGTCGGGCTAACCAGCATAATATTATTTTGCAGCGCCTCGCTGATGAGCTCAGGCTGGCGATCGATGGCCAGCAGGAACGCCGGCTCAACGGGAATAAACATCAGCACATAGTCGAGCGAGCGCAGGCCAGGCAGCTGTTGATAATCCTTGCGTCCCAGCAGGCGAATATGGTTTCGCACCGAGGCAAGGTGTTCCTGCAGCGCGACTTCGCGGGTGTAGTCGTCTTCGGCGTTGAAATAGCGCTCATAGGCGACCAGGGTCATTTTGGCGTCGATCACCACGTCCTTACCCTGCGGCAGGCGCACGATAACGTCCGGCTGCATCCGCGAGCGGTTGTCGGTCTCAATACTGACCTGAGTCTGGTACTCATAGCCTTCGCGCAGGCCGGAGGCCTCCAGCACGCGGGTTAAGACCACTTCCCCCCAGTTGCCCTGAGTTTTGTTATCCCCCTTCAGCGCTTTGGTCAGGTTCAGCGCCTCCTGTGCCATCTGCGCGTTCAACTGCTGCAGATTGCGGATCTCATGCGCCAGGGTATGTCTTTCACGCGCCTCCTGGCCAAAGCTCTCCTGCACCTGGCGGCGGAACCCGTCCAGCTGTTCGCGTAGCGGCGTCAGCAGGCCATGCAGGCTCTGGCGGTTTTGCTCATCGACCCGCCGGTTGCTGTGTTCGAAAATACGGTTGGCGAGGTTTTCAAACTGCTCGCTAAGGCGCTGCTCGCTGTTCATCATCTGGCGGATCTTATCTTCCGCATGCAGCTGAGTGGATTCGAGCCGGGTGGTGACCTCACGGAGATCGGCCTCGAGCGAGGTATTGATATCCCGCAGGCTGCGCAGCTCGTTGTTCAGCAGCTCACACTCCTCACGCCAGTGGGCCTCCTGCGCCAGTTGCTGGCGGGCGGCGCTCAGCTCAATATCCAACTCTCGCCGTTCCTCGATGAGATCGGCCCGAATTTGATCGGCGCGCGCTTTGGTCGCCAGCCAGCCAACCATTAACCCGGCTGCCAGTGCGATAACCGCGCTGATAATAATGGAGAGATCCACGACGCCCCCTGCGATAACCTGATGACACAAAATAGAATTGTGCTGTACAAACGTCCAGTTTAAAAGGAATTTCCTGCGAGAGGCGACGCAAAAAAGAAAGGCCGGAGGATCCGGCCTGACAGGGAAAGAGTTGAATTACAGCAGACGACGCGCCGCTTCCACGACGATTTTCACCGCGTGGCTTTCGGTTTGCTTCATGGTTTCGGCGTTAGGGATCTCTTGCTGGGTACGGTTCACGATAACCCCGGCTACCATCCCGGCGCGCAGGCCCTGGCTGGCGCACATGGTCAGCAGCGTGGCGGATTCCATTTCATAGTTCATCACGCCCATTGCCTGCCACTCTTCCATTGAGCCCTTGAAGCGGCTCACCACGCGGCCGGAGAAGGTGTCGTAACGCTCCTGGCCCGGGTAGAAGGTATCCGAGGAGGCAGTCACGCCGATATGCGTGGTGGCGCCGATTGATTTCGCCGCTTCCACCAGCGCGGTGGTACAGGCGAAGTCTGCGACGGCCGGGAACTCCATCGGCGCGAAGTGCAGGCTGGCGCCGTCCAGACGAACGGAGGCGGTAGTCACCAGCACATCGCCAACGTTAATGTGCGGTTGAATCGCGCCGGTGGTGCCGATACGCAGGAAGGTACGCACCCCCAGCTGCGCCAGCTCTTCCACGGCGATGGAAGTCGACGGGCCGCCGATGCCGGTAGAGCAGACGATCACTGGTTTGCCGTCCAGCTCCGCGCGCCAGGAGGTAAATTCGCGGTGAGATGCCAGTTTAACCGGCTTATCCATCAGCGCGGCGATCTTTTCCACACGCTCCGGATCGCCAGGGACGATAGCCAGCGTAGCCCCTTGTAAATCGTTCTTGGTGAGGCCGAGATGAAAAACATCAGACTTGGACATAAAAAACTCCTCTGTGGGTCGAATTATCAGCAGAAGCAAAACGGTACTGTACAGAAGCCCCTGGCAACATTTTGTGATGATAGTCACCAAGACCAATAATGATTGCAGTTGTTTTTCAGTAAATAGTGATACACATCACATTAACAAGTTATATTCATCATCACAGAACAAAAGATAGCCGCTTTCAGGCACTGTGCTTTATTACCGCCCGAACTAAAGGTAAAGGGTCTATAGTTACTGATGCGCTAATAAATAAGGGTACGGAGAATACCATGACCACCACCAAGCAACCTGGATTCGCACCTGCAGCTTCACCACACGCCGCAACCGCCGTTCATACGCCGGAAGAGCATATTATCGCCGGAGAGACGTCGATTCCCTCTCAGGGTGAAAACATGCCGGCCTACCACGCCCGCCCGAAAAATGCCGACGGTCCGCTGCCGATCGTTATCGTGGTACAGGAAATTTTCGGCGTGCATGAACATATTCGCGATCTTTGTCGCCGCCTGGCACAGGAAGGCTATCTGGCTATCGCGCCTGAATTGTACTTCCGTCAGGGCGATCCGAATGAGTACCACGATATCCCGACCCTGTTCAAAGAGCTGGTCAGCAAGGTGCCGGACGCGCAGGTGCTGGCGGATCTCGACCACGTCGCCAGCTGGGCGGCGCGCCACGGCGGCGATGCCCATCGTCTGCTGATCACCGGCTTCTGCTGGGGCGGACGCATTACCTGGCTGTATGCCGCGCATAACCCGCAGCTTAAAGCGGCAGTGGCCTGGTACGGTAAGCTGGTGGGAGAAAAATCACTGAATTCGCCGAAGCACCCGGTAGATATCGCCGTCGATCTCAACGCCCCGGTGCTTGGTCTGTACGGCGCTAAAGACGCCAGCATTCCGCAGGACACCGTCGAGACTATGCGTCAGGCGCTGCGGGCAGCCAACGCCACGGCGGAAATCGTGGTGTATCCCGAAGCCGATCATGCCTTTAACGCCGACTATCGCGCCAGCTATCATGAAGAGTCAGCCAAAGACGGCTGGCAGCGGATGCTCGCCTGGTTTGCTCAGTATGGCGGTAAAAAAGGGTAATCGCCCTAAGCATGAAAAAAGGAGGCAAATGCCTCCTTTTTGATTTTTCGCGTAACGATTAGGCGGACTGGCGCAGATTTCGCGCCGCTTGCACCATATTCGCCAGCGCGGCGCGGGTTTCCGGCCAGCCGCGAGTTTTCAGGCCGCAGTCCGGGTTAACCCACAGTCGCTCCACCGGGATACGCTGCGCGGCTTTCTTCAGCAGCGCTTCGATCCACTCCACGCTCGGCACGTTTGGCGAGTGAATATCATATACTCCCGGCCCGATCTCATTGGGGTACTCGAACGCTTCGAACGACTCCAGCAGCTCCATATCGGACCGCGAGGTTTCAATGGTGATCACGTCAGCGTCCAGCGCGGCAATGGAGTCCATGATGTCATTGAACTCGCAATAGCACATATGGGTATGGATCTGCGTGTCGTCTTTGGCGACCGCAGCATTAAGGCGGAAGGCTTCCACACCCCACTGCAGATAGGCATCCCAGTCGCTGCGCTTCAGCGGTAACCCTTCGCGCAGCGCCGGCTCATCAATCTGGATGATGCCGATCCCCGCCGCCTCCAGATCCGCCACTTCATCACGCAGGGCCAGCGCAATCTGTTTCGCGATGGTTTCACGGCTGACATCCTCCCGCGGGAAGGACCAGCACAGAATGGTCACCGGTCCAGTGAGCATCCCTTTCACCGGCTTGTCGGTCAGCGACTGCGCGTACTTCGCCCAGTCGACGGTGATCGCCTGCGGACGGCTGACGTCGCCGATCACCACCGGCGGCTTCACGCAGCGGGAACCATAGCTCTGCACCCAGCCGTTTTGCGTGAAGATAAAACCGTCCAGATGTTCGCCGAAGTATTCCACCATGTCGTTCCGCTCGGCCTCCCCGTGCACCAGTACGTCTAAACCTAACCGCTCCTGCTCGACGATCGCCTGCTTAATATGTTCCGCAATCCCCGTCCGATAATGACTGGCGTCAAGGTTACCCTTTTTGAAGTCCAGGCGCAGGCCGCGGATCTCGGTCGTTTGCGGGAATGACCCGATGGTGGTAGTCGGCCATTTCGGCAGGTTAAAGCGCTGGCGCTGTGCCTGCGCGCGAACCTCATAGGGGCTGGCGCGCTGGCTGTCCTGAGCAGTGATCGCCGCCAGCCGTTTTTCCACCTCCGCGTTGTGCACGCGGGTCGAATGGCGACGGGCCTGGATTGGCGCGCTCCACTCGGTAATCGCCGCCGTATCGCCGCTGTTCAGCGCATCGCGCAGCAGCGCCAGCTCACCGCATTTCTGCAGCGCGAAGGCAAACCAGCTCTTCACTTCCGCATCAAGGCGCGTCTCCACGCTCAGATCGATCGGGCTATGCAGCAGAGAGCAGGATGACGCGACCCATAGCTCGCGCTTACCGACGAGGTCTTTAATTTGCGCATACTTTTCGGTGAGATCGGCGCGCCAGACGTTACGCCCATTGATCAAGCCCGCGGACAGCAGCCAGTCGGCCGGCAGGCGGTTGTGCAGTTCGGCAACATCATCTTTGCCGTGCACCAGATCGACGTGCAGCCCCTGGACCGGTAGCGCAGCAATGGTCGCGAGATTGTCGCTAACGCCTTCAAAATAGGTAGTCAGCAGCAGCTTCACCTGGCCCTGCAGGGCGTCATAAGCCGGTTGAAAGGCCTCCAGCCACGCTGGCGGCAGCTCCAGCACCAGCGCCGGTTCATCAATCTGCACCCAATCGATGCCGCGCTTCGCCAGTTCGGCCAGCACCTGCTGGTAAACCGGCAGGATGGCATTCAGCAGGGTCAGGCGGTCAAACGGTTCACCTTTCACTTTACCCAGCCACAGATAGGTTACCGGCCCCAGCAGCACGGGCTTGATCTTGTGGCCCAGCGCCAGCGCTTCGTCTACTTCATCCAGCAGTTGGGTCCAGCTCAGTTTGAACTGCTGGCCCTTCACGAACTCCGGCACCATATAGTGATAGTTGGTGTTAAACCATTTGGTCATTTCCGCAGCGGCGGCCGGTTCGCCAGTCGGCGCGCGGCCGCGGCCAATGCGGAACAGGGTATCGATGTCGATGGATCCGTCTTTGTTCTGATGACGAGCCGGCACGTTGCCAAGCAGCAGGCTGGTAGTCAGAACATGGTCGTACCAGGCGAAATCCCCCACCGGCAGCAGATCAACGCCCGCCTGTTTCTGCTGCTCCCAGTGACGGGCGCGCAGCTCACGGCCTACCGCCAGCAGTTCCTCGCGAGTGGCGTTGCCCGCCCAGTAGCTCTCTTGCGCTTTTTTCAGCTCGCGGCGCAGGCCAACGCGAGGAAAACCGAGGGTGTGGTTAATAATTGTCATTTTTGTTCCTCTCTTATTTCATTGAATCTGAAGAAAAAGTCTCAATAGTTCGGCTTGCAGGAAGGCGGCAACGATGCGCATCCCCAGGAGCTTACTGAAGGAAGTGACTGGGGTAAGCAAGGCAGCCAACGCATCTGCAAGTCGAAATATGACGAGTTTTAGACGTCCAGATGTTTACACATCCATAATTGACAGTTACTGTATATTCCTCAAGCGCAAATTGCTCATGGCGAAGTGAAGGACTTTCATGATCGAAATTAAACATCTGAAAACGCTGCAAGCGTTGCGGAACAGCGGTTCACTGGCGGGTGCGGCAGCGGCCCTGCACCAGACCCAGTCCGCCTTGTCTCACCAGTTCAGCGATCTGGAACAGCGCCTTGGCTTTCGTCTCTTTGTGCGTAAGAGCCAGCCGCTGCGTTTTACTCCTCAGGGGGAAATCCTCTTACAGCTGGCCAACCAGGTGCTGCCGCAGATCGCTCGCGCCCTGCAGGACTGTAACGAACCACAGCAGACCCGGCTGAGGCTGGCTATCGAATGTCACAGCTGTATTCAGTGGCTGACGCCGGCGCTGGAGAATTTCCGCGCCCGCTGGCCACATGTGGAGGTCGACTTCCATTCCGGCGTCACCTTCGACCCACAGCCTGCGCTGCAGCAGGGTGAACTGGATCTGGTGATGACCTCCGATATTCTGCCGCGCAGCGGCCTGCACTACTCGCCGATGTTTGATTTTGAGGTGCGTCTGGTGCTGGCGCCCGAGCATCCGTTAGCTATGAAGACGCTGGTTACCCCGGAGGATCTGGCCGCGGAAACGCTGTTGATTTATCCCGTGCAGCGCGGGCGCCTCGATATCTGGCGCCACTTCCTGCAGCCGGCCGGCATCAGCCCGCACCTGAAAAGCGTCGATAACACGCTGTTGTTGATCCAGATGGTGGCTGCCCGGATGGGCATCGCCGCGCTGCCGCACTGGGTGGTGGAAAGCTTTGAACGCCAGGGCCTGGTGGTCACCAAAACCCTGGGTGAGGGATTATGGAGCCGGTTGTACGCGGCCGTTCGCGATGGCGAACAGCGTCAACCGGTCACCGAAGCGTTTATTCGCTCTGCGCGGAACCACGCCTGCGATCATCTGCCGTTTGTCCGGAGTGCGGAGCGACCCAGCGGCGATGGACCCACAGCGAGGCCAGGATCACCAACGCTCCGCTAATAAAGCTCGGCCAGTGCGGCTGCTCCTGCCAGATGGCAAGGTTAACCAGCAGCCCGGCGGGGACATGGACGTTATTCATGATCCCCAGCGTGCCGGCATCCACTTGGGTGGCGCCATAGTTCCACATAAAGTAACCCAGCCCGGAAGCCACCACGCCGAGCCACACCAGCACGCTCCACTGCAGCGTGGTGGTCGGCAGCTTCTGGGCGTTGCCGAGCATTAACCACGCCGCCACCGCCACGATAAAGGCCCCGACATAGAACCAGGCAAAGGCATTGTGCTGCGGCATCGGACGCACCTCCATCAGACGCTTATACCCCACCATACCGATGGCGAAGCAGAGGTTTGACAGCTGTACCAGTAACAGCCCGGTCCAGAAATGATCGCTGACTTTGTCATAGCGGATAATCGCCGCCCCCAGCACCGCCAGCGCGGCACTCAGCAGATAGCCCCAGCGCAGCTTACGTCCGCTGAGCAGGTCGTAGATCAGCGTGATATACAGGGGAGTAAACACGGTAAACAGCAGAAATTCCGAGACCGTCAGATAGAGATAGGCGCGGAAAGCCAGCAGGTACATGATGCCTAGCTGCATCGCGCCCACCAGCATATAGAGCACGATCGTGCGCGGCGACTGGCCGCGCGTGCGCAGGAAAGGCAGGAACACCAGCGCCGCCAGGCCCACGCGCATCAGCACCGAAAAATAGCTGTCGACGCTACCGGCCAGGTATTCGCCAATCAGGCTAAAAGAAAAGGCCCACAGGATAGTGGTGATAATTAACAGCGCCACAATGGTCGTCTCGTTGGATAAAGAACAGGCATTGTAGCGAAGAGTCAGGTTGACGACTGGACGCTTATTCGCCAGTCGTCAATCTTTTTCAGTCGAGGTATAGCTTACGCAGGTAGTGCGGGACAGCATCGTCGGCGTTACTGCCGATCACTTCCAGTTCCGGATGCAGATCCTTCAGCCGCTGGTGGGCGTTGGCCATGATGCAGCCTTTGCCAGCCATCGACAGCATCTCAGCGTCGTTCATACCGTCGCCGAAGGCGATGCAATCGGAAAGAGTGTAGCCGAGCATCTTCGCCACCGCCTCCAGCGCATGCCCCTTCGATACCCCACCCGCCATGACTTCCAGGCAGGTTAAGGTGGAGAAGCTGACGTTCACCCGATCGCCCCAGCGGGCGTTCATCGCCTGCTCCAGCGGCAGCAGATGCTCATGATCCTCGCAGGTAAAGAATACTTTGCTGATCCCCTGCGGATCCAGTTCGCCCGGCTCATACAGCTTGTAGTTAAACACCGCCTCCTTGAAGAAGCGCATCTCTTCCGGACGATGGCGGTTCATATACCACTCGTCTTCCCGATAAACGTTAGTGACGATTTTCGGGTCGTTACGCACGATCTCAAACAGGTCGGCGGCAATATCGCGATCGAGGTTATGGGCAAAGATTTGCTGACCATCGCTATCGTGAACGCGGGCGCCGTTAGAGGTGATCATGTACGACCGGATGCCGAGATTATCGCGGATTTGCCCGACGTCGATGTAGTGACGGCCGGTGGCGAAGACGAAATTGATCCCACGGGCGGTAAGCAGCTTCAGCGTCTCTTTGGCATACGGGGTCAGGAAATGATCGGGGGAAAGCAGCGTGCCGTCTAAATCAGACGCAACAACCTGGTACATAAAAAAGTTAACCTCTAAGCAGGGCGACGAGCGTTATCGTCGGATTAAGTATGTCGATTGAAAAACTCGACGATGGCATTGAGCGCGACTGAGCGCATAGCGTCCTTTTCAAAAAGGATCTCATGATATGCCCCTTCAATGACGAGCGGCTTACCGCCCTCACAGGGATGGCCGGCAGCGGCCCGTAATTCGCAATAGCGGTCGTGCATCAGATTATCGACCACCCGCTCCTCTTCCGCCTGTAAAAGCAGCGTCGGGGCGGTATCTTTTTCCACATTCGCCAGCACTTCGTCGCCGGCCAGCATGCCCTCACGCACCCAGTGCCAGGTCGGACCGCCGACCTGCAGCCGCGGCTCATCGGCATAGAAGCGCAGGTTGCGACGATAGCGTTGCCGACTGTGCGTCAGCACGTTAACGGCAAAAGGCAGCGCCCGCCAGCGCCCGGTGCCGATGGCATACTCTTCGCGAATGCGCTGATGGCCCTCAGCCCAGTCGAGAATATGGCGCACCATCCAGTCCGGCAGCCGAATGATAATCCCGAACATCGGCGCGCAGAGCGCTATTGCATCGCAATGCGCCCGGTAACGTTGCAGAAAAAGCGTGGCAATCGCTCCGCCCATAGAATGAGCAAGGATAAACCGTTTTCGCCAGTGTCCAGGAACCACCTGCTGCTGCCAGAGCGCGGCCAGGTCATCAACATAGTCGCTGAAGTTAACCACGTGTCCGCGGTGGGTATCTGAGAGCAGGCGGCCCGAGCGTCCCTGCCCGCGATGGTCAATGATCATCACGTCAAAGCCGCAGTGAAAGAGATCGTAGGCCACTTCAGCATACTTCACGTAGCTTTCAATGCGCCCGGGGCAAATCAACACCAGACGATCGTTATGTTGCGCGCAAAAGCGGACAAAGCGTACCGGTACATCGTCGACGCCTTTAAATTCAGCTTCTTCGCGCTGTCGCCAGAAATCCGTCAGCGGCCCCATGCTAAAGGCCGCAAACGCGTTTTCTCGTGTTTCCCAGTCCTTTTTCTGCCCAAACATCGGGTTTACACCCCTGTTAACCGCTGAAAATCGTTTTTTTACCGTGTATCACACAATGCTGACACAATAGCGTATTGTGGCATAAAAACAGACAATCAGGGAGTTTCTCATGACCATTGAGTGGTGGTTCGCCTACCTGCTGACATCAATTATTCTCAGCCTGTCGCCGGGTTCCGGAGCGATTAATACCATGACCACCTCCATTAACCACGGATACCGCGGCGCGGCGGCGTCGATTGCCGGTTTGCAGACCGGGCTGGCCATTCATATCGTGCTGGTTGGCGTTGGTCTCGGCACTCTCTTCTCCCGCTCGGTGCTGGCCTTTGAGGTGCTAAAATGGGCCGGCGCCGCCTACCTGATCTGGCTGGGTATCCAGCAATGGCGGGCGGCAGGGGCGATCGACCTGAATACGCTGGCGAAGGCGCAGACGCGCGGCAAACTGTTCCAGCGCGCGGTGTTCGTAAATCTCACCAATCCCAAAAGCATTGTTTTTCTGGCCGCCCTGTTTCCGCAGTTTATCCTGCCGCACCAGCCGCAGGTGATGCAATATATCGTTCTGGGCGTCACCACCATCGTCGTCGATATCATTGTGATGATTGGCTATGCGACCCTGGCGCAGCGCATTTCCGCATGGATCAAAGGGCCAAAGCAGATGAAGGCGTTGAACAAAGTCTTTGGTTCACTGTTTATGCTGGTCGGGGCGCTGCTCGCCTCCGCCCGCCATGCCTGAATCATGGAATCTCGCTCGCAAAGAGAGGCTCGCCAGGTGAACGACGCTTTCTCTCTGCGCGAGCCGGCGCGCAAAGTGGGTAATTAATTTTTTTGCCCGCTGTCGGCGCTGAACCCGCCGTGCCAGGATGCCGCCAGATACGTGATTCACGGATGAACGGCAATGGCGGAAACGGCGACCCCTCATGATGCGATATTTAAAACTTTTCTCTCACGGGTAGAGACGGCGCGCGATTTTATCGAGCTCCACCTGCCTCCGTCGTTAACACAGATCTGCAAACTGGACACCCTGCGTCTGGAATCCGGCAGCTTTCTCGAAGACGATCTCAGGCCTTACTACAGCGATATCCTTTATTCGCTGGAAACCACCCGCGGTTCGGGCTATGTCCATGTTCTGATCGAGCACCAGAGCGCACCCGATAAGCTGATGGCCTTTCGCTTAATGCGCTATGCCATCGCCGCCATGCAGCGGCACCTGGAGAGCGGCCATAAAACGCTGCCTCTGGTTATCCCTATTCTCTTCTATCAGGGACGACGCAGCCCCTATCCCTGGTCGATGCGCTGGCTGGATAATTTTGCCGATCCTGAGACCGCCAGCCAGCTGTATAGCGGGTCGTTTCCGCTGGTCGATATCACGGTGATCCCCGACGACGACATCATGCAGCACCGCAGCATGGCAGCCCTGACGCTGGTGCAAAAGCACATCCGCCAGCGCGATATGGCGCAATTGCTGGATAAGTTGACCCACCTCTTAATGCTGGAGCAGATGAGCGGACAACAAATCACCGTATTGGTAAACTATATGGCTCAGGCAGGGGATGCCGAAGATACTCGGACACTCTTGTACGGGCTGGCACAGCGCGTGCCGCAGCATGGAGGATTACTGATGACGCTGGCGGAAACATGGCTTGCAGAAGGTATGGAGAAAGGCGTACAGCAGGGCATAAAAGAAGGTAAACACCAGGCTCTGGTGCAGGTTGCCGAAGCGATGCGCAGTCGCGGTATTGATGACCAGGCGATTATGGAAATGACCGGTCTGTCTGAAGACGAGCTGCAGCGGCTTCGCCACTGATACTTTCCCACCCGGAAACAACCGGGTGGGAAACAGCATGCCGGTTAACGCGAGATAATCAGGTGGATGCCGAAGCCCGCAAACAGCGTACCGGCGATACCGTCGATCCACTTCGCCATCCGCTGATAGCCGCGGCGCATCCCCGGCAGGGCGAACAGGCTGGCAACCACCATAAACCAGGCCAGCGTCTCAACGATAATCAGCAGGAAAATGCCCCAGCGCGCGCCGGCGCCGACGCTGTCACCCACGAACAGCGAAAACACTGAGCCGAAGTAGATAATCGCTTTCGGATTCGCCAGATTGGTCAGCAATCCCTTCACGAAGCTGCGTCCGCTGCGGGCCAGCTCCACCTGCGGCTCCGCCGAGGCCACCGTCTCTTTTTTCAGCGCGCCACGCAGCATCTGGTAGCCCATCCAGCATAGATACAGGCCCCCGCCGACCATAATAATGTTATGCAGCCACGCCATCCGGGCGAGGATCAGGTTCAGGCCGAGCAGCGCCACTCCCGCCCAGACCATGACGCCGCAGGTGATCCCCAGCACACCCATCATCGCCTCTCTGCGCGAGCGGCTGATGGCCGTTTGTGAGACAAAGAAAAAGTCCGGCCCCGGGCTCATCAGCGCAATGATATGCACCAGCGCCACGGTGAGGAAAAGCATCAGCATAGTTAACTCGCAGGAAAATAATGAAGAGAGAAACTATTCTGGCACTTTTTCAGCCAGCTGACTACTCATCGTCGCCATCAACATGCGCCCGGATCAGCGCCATAAACGGCTTCCCGAAACGCTCGAGCTTGCGTGTCCCCACGCCGTTGACGCTGAGCATTTCGCCGGCGGTCAGCGGCGATTGTTCGGCCATCTCGATAAGCGTCGCGTCGTTGAAGACCACATATGGCGGGATGTTCTCTTCGTCGGCGATCGCTTTACGTAATTTGCGCAGCTTGGCGAACAGTTTACGGTCGTAATTGCCGCCAAAGGATTTCTGCATCGCCTTTGGCTTCAGCGCCACGATACGCGGCACGGCGAGCTGCAGCGGCACTTCGCCACGCAGCACCGGTCGCGCGGCTTCGGTCAGCTGCAGCGCGGAGTGCTGGGCGATATTCTGCGTCACCAGCCCAAGGTGAATCAGCTGGCGGATCACGCTCACCCAGTGCTCGTGACTTTGCTCCCGGCCGATACCGTAAACCGGCAACTTATCGTGGCCCATCTCTCGGATGCGCTGGTTGTTGGCCCCGCGCAGGACCTCCACCACGTAACCCATTCCGAAGCGTTGATTGACCCGGTAAATCGTTGAAAGCGCCTTGCGCGCATCCATTAAGCCATCGTACTGCTTTGGCGGGTCAAGACAGATATCGCAGTTGCCGCACGGCTCCTGACGCCCTTCGCCAAAATAGTTCAGCAGCACCAGACGGCGACAGGTCTGCGCTTCGGCAAACGCCCCCATCGCATTCAGCTTATGCCGTTCGATATCCTGTAGCGGCCCGGCGGGTTTTTCTTCCAGACAGCGGCGCAGCCACGCCATATCCGCCGGATCGTAAAACAGCATCGCTTCCGCCGGCAGGCCATCACGCCCGGCGCGGCCGGTCTCCTGATAGTAGGATTCAATATTGCGCGGAATATCAAAATGCACCACAAAGCGGACGTTCGGCTTGTTAATGCCCATCCCGAAGGCCACCGTCGCCACCACGATCTGCAGATCGTCGCGCTGGAATTTCTCCTGCACCTCGGCGCGCACGTCGTTTTCCAGACCGGCATGGTAAGCCGCCGCGCTAATACCGCGGCTTTGCAGCCTGGCGGCGGTGTCTTCCACTTTCGAACGGCTGTTGCAGTAGATAATGCCCGATTTGCCGCGCTGATCCTGAACGTAGCGCATCAGCTGATCGAGCGGCTTGAATTTCTCCATCAGCATATAGCGGATGTTTGGCCGGTCGAAGCTGCTGACCTGAATCAGCGGATCGTTAAGCCCCAGCAGGCGGACGATATCGCGGCGGGTGGTATCATCGGCGGTGGCGGTCAACGCCATAAACGGGATCTGCGGCATCCGCTGACGCAGCTGGCCCAGCGCGGCATATTCCGGACGGAAGTCATGGCCCCACTGCGAGATACAGTGCGCCTCGTCTACCGCCAGCATCGCCAGGTTCCAGTTCGCCAGATGCTCAAGAAAGTTATCCAGCATCAGCCGTTCCGGCGCGATATACAGCAGACGAACCTGCCCGCTGCGGCAGCCGGCCATCACCTCCTGCTGCTGCTCGCGGCTTTGCGTCGAGTTCAGACAAGCCGCCGCCACGCCGTTGGCCAGCAGCTGATCGACCTGGTCCTTCATCAGCGAGATCAGCGGTGAGACCACGACCGTCAGACCGCCCATGACCAGCGCCGGCACCTGATAGCACAGCGACTTGCCGCCACCGGTCGGCATGACCACCAGGCAGTCCCGGCCTTCGAGCGCCGTCTCGATAATCGTTTCCTGGCCAGGACGGAACTGCTGGTAGCCGAAGGTCTCTTGTAAAACCTGCTTAGCCAGCGATTCCTGATTTAATACTTCCGCCTGTGCCACGTTGACCCCATTTGCCTGAAAAGAAAACAGGCGCTATTTTCAGCGCCTGCGAGCCAGAGTGCAACGATTAAAACAGATCGTTGAGCATTAGCCCGACGCCGACGCGCGTTTGGTTAAAGTTATAGTCGATAAGCGACTCGCCATAGCCGCTGTAGATCTGCGTATAGGCGCGAACATGTTTGGTAATGGGATAGCTCACGCCAAGTTCCGCCCCGCCGTAGCCGGTGTTCCAGTTGTATTGCCCCTGCGCGCTGAGGATCGCCTCTCCCAGCTGGTAGCCCACCTTCAGCCGGTAATAGCCCATATATTTGGTGATATCCGGGTTATCATCGGTGTTGCCCACCACATACCAGGGCTTCACTTCCACCAGCCAGTTACCGTTTTGCGCCATCAGGCGGGCATAAAGCCGATTCCAGCTGCGCGAGGTGGGGTCGGAACGCCCATTCGAGTCGTGGTTATACCCCATCTCAATATCGCGCAGCGTCCAGCCGGCAAACTGGTAGTCGGTCGCAAAGCCCAAAAACAGCTGGGGTTCATAATTGGTTTCGCGAAACGGCGCCGACTCTTTGCTGTTAGAGAGCTGCCACCAGGATTTCTGGGTATAGGACGCGCCCAGCAGCGAATTATCGCCCAGGATACCGCGCCACAGCGGGAACGCCAGGCTTAGCTGAAACTTCACTTCATCTTTACGGGCATTTTCGGCCCAGTCATAGCTGCGGATCGCCTCTTTATTGAGGTCGCTGGTCCACGTATAGAGCAGATAGTTGCTCTCATAAGGGTAGAGCAGGAAAGGATTATCATGGTCCTGGAGCAGGTTGGCGATAATGCTGCCGCGCACTGCCGGTTTGTCGTGTACCGACGCGTCCTGCGCCATAACACCGGCCGGTAGCGCGCACAGCGCCACCAGGCAGGCCAAAGAGATACGCATGCTGGTCTCCTGAAAAATAGTTTTTATTTTTGTTTAACCTGAAGCCATTCTACCTGTTTATTAATCACCTGCCCCCTAATCCGCTCCGAAAGTGGAAATCAATATTTTAGAAGCATAAAATCAACATTTTATTAACGAATGGAACCGGTGTTATGTCTGAACTTACTGCCGAAGCAGCCCTGAAACTGGTAGGGGAGATTTTCGTCTATCACATGCCGTTTAACCGCGCCCTCGGTCTCGAACTGGAACGCTACGAAAAAGCGTTTGCCCAGCTTAGCTTTAATAATCAGCCGATGATGGTCGGCAACTGGGCGCAAAGCATTCTGCATGGCGGGGTGATCGCCTCCGCGCTGG
Source organism: Klebsiella sp. KPN54798 (assembly GCF_021184225.1). NCBI lineage: Bacteria > Pseudomonadati > Pseudomonadota > Gammaproteobacteria > Enterobacterales > Enterobacteriaceae > Klebsiella > Klebsiella sp. KPN54798. The sequence continues at coordinate 5,205,962 of NZ_CP089234.1, forward strand.
ACGTTGCCGCTGGCCTGGTCTGCGTCGGCAGTACCCTTACCCGCCATGACACCATCAACGAAGAAGAGTTGCGCCAACGGCTTTCCCGTATGGGAACCATCGACCTGCGCGTGGACTACCTGCGTCCGGGCCGCGGCGAACGTTTTACCGCCACCAGCACCCTGCTGCGCGCCGGCAATAAAGTGGCGGTTGCCCGCGTGGAACTGCATAACGAAGCTCAGGTCTATATTGCCAGCGCAACGGCCACCTATATGGTGGGTTGATTGGCCAAAATCGAGTAACATCACTCTCTTTGGCAATGGATTTTACCGATGGATGCGAAACAGACGCGGTTGGGGATCATTCTGGCCCTCGCCGCCTACTTTATCTGGGGTATCGCGCCAGCGTACTTCAAACTTATCTACTATGTTCCCGCCGATGAAATTTTGACCCATCGCGTGATCTGGTCTTTCTTCTTCATGGTGGCGCTCATCAGCGTCAGCCGCCAGTGGCCACAGGTGAAAAAGCTGCTGAAAACGCCGCGCAAGATCTTCCTGCTGGCGCTCTCGGCAGTGCTGGTCGGCGGTAACTGGCTGTTGTTCATCTGGGCGGTGAATAACCACCATATGCTGGAAGCCAGCCTCGGCTACTTTATCAACCCGCTGGTGAATATTTTGTTGGGGATGATTTTCCTCGGCGAACGCTTTCGTCGTCTGCAGTGGCTGGCGGTGATCCTCGCCTTTTGCGGCGTGCTGGTCCAGCTGTGGACCTTTGGTTCGCTGCCGATAATCGGTCTTGGGCTGGCTTTCAGTTTTGCCTTTTACGGCCTGGTGCGAAAGAAAATTGCTGTCGATGCGCAAACCGGCATGCTGGTGGAAACGCTGTGGCTGCTGCCGGTGGCGGCAATCTGGTTGTTCGGCATCACCGACAGCCCGACCAGCCATATGGGCGAGAACCCCTGGTCGCTCAATCTGCTGCTGATGGCCGCGGGCGTGGTGACCACCATCCCTTTGCTGTGCTTTACCGGGGCGGCAACGCGTCTGCGGCTCTCCACGCTGGGCTTTTTCCAGTACATCGGCCCAACGCTGATGTTCCTGCTGGCGGTGACGTTCTACGGCGAAGTGCCGGGCAAGGATAAAATGGTGACCTTTGGCTTTATCTGGGTCGCGCTGGCGGTGTTTATCGTCGATGCGCTGTATACCCAGCGCCGGTTGCGCAGAGGCTAAGCCTGCATCAGCCAGTAAAGAAGGGAGCCGACGCTCCCTTTTTTTACAGCCAGTTTTTGCGCTTGAAGTAGAGATACGGCGCCAGGCCGGCCAGCATCATAAACACGATGGCTCCCGGATAACCAAAGCTCCAGTGTAGTTCGGGCATAAATTCAAAGTTCATCCCGTAACTGGAGGCCACCAGAGTTGGCGGCAGGAATACCACCGAGACCACCGAGAAGATCTTGATGATGCGGTTCTGCTCGATATTGATAAAACCCATCGCCGCCTGCATCAGGAAGTTCACCTTCTGGAACAGCGATTCGTTGTGCGGCAGCAGAGATTCGATATCGCGCAGGATCTCCCGTGCCTGCTCCAGCTGGCCCGCCGGCAGGCGCGCCTTGCGCACGAGGAAGTTCAGTGCGCGCTGGGTATCCATCAGACAGAGGCGCACCTTCCAGCCGATATCTTCCAGTTCCGCCAGCGTCGACAGCGCTTCGTCGTACTCGTCGCCCTGATGGCCTTCCATAATCACGCGGCTCAGCTTTTCCAGGTCGCTGTAGATGTTTTCAATTTCATCCGCCAGCTGCTCGATTTTGGTCTCGAACAGGTCGAGCAGCAGTTCGTAGGCGTTGCCGTCGACCAGCGTCTGGTTACGCACGCGCATACGGTAGAGGCGGAAAGCGGGTAGTTCGCGCTCGCGCAGCGTGAACAGGCGGCCTTCGCGGATGGTAAACGCCACGGTAGAGTTGCCGGCGTGATCGTCGGCATCTTCAAAAAAGAAGAACGAGTGGATGTGTAACCCGTCTTCATCTTCAAAGAAACGCGCGGAGGCTTCGATATCTTCCAGTTCCGGGCGCGTCGCCAGGTTTTGACCCAGTTCCGTCTGCACGCGGCTTCGCTCATCGTCGTCAGGCTCGACCAGATCGACCCACACCGAGCTGGCGAGGTGTTTGATCTCATCGGCTTCCAGGCGCGTTAAACGATTGTTTTCCAGTTGAAATGCGCTCAGCATGACCGGGACTCCCAATGCAAAAAAATTATCGGACAGTTCGGTGGGCACACAGAAACAAATTGGGTTTCAGACCATTAAGCCTGACTCAGCGCGACGGGAATGGGGCAGGTCGCTGACAACCGCTAAGGCTATCAGCATAAGAGGATAGCCTTAGGAGTTGTTCCTGAATGACAGGAAGTTGAGCCAGCATCTACTGGGTGTGTCCAAGGCGAATGTCCTCTTAGCGTAATCGTGCGCGCATGTTACGCCAGCGCAAAATCGGCGTCAACACGCAACGGAACGCGAAAGCGCAAATCAGGCGCCTTAACGTATAAAGGTAGCAGAATATTACAAAATAATGATATTTTTCCTAAAGTTACACTGCCTCCAGCCGGGCGTAAGCCGCCACCAGCCATTTGATTCCCTGGCCCTGAAAAGCCACCTGCAGCCGGCTGTGCTCGCCGCTGCCTTCGAGGTTGACAATAGTGCCTTCGCCAAACTTCGGATGCCGTACGCGCTGGCCTAACTTGTAGCCGGTATCGCTCTCGGCAATCGGCGCGCCCAGTCGCTGATGGTTTACCGGGCGGCTCACCGTGGCTCGCAGCCGCACTTCTTCTACGCACTCCTGCGGCAGCTCGCCAATAAAGCGCGACGGGCGGTGATAAACCTCTTTCCCGTACAGACGGCGGGTTTCCGCATAGGTCAGCGTCAGCTTCTGCATGGCGCGCGTTACGCCGACGTAGGCCAGGCGACGCTCCTCCTCCAGGCGGCCGCCTTCATCAAGGGCCATCTGGCTCGGGAACATCCCTTCTTCGACGCCGACGATGAACACCTGTGGGAACTCCAGCCCTTTCGCCGAGTGCAGGGTCATCAGCTGAACCGCGTCCTGCCAGGTGTCCGCCTGCCCCTCGCCCGCTTCCAGCGCGGCGTGGGAGAGGAACGCCTGCAGCGGCATCAGATCTTCATCTTCTTCGTTGTAGCTGAACTGGCGCGTCGCCGTCACCAGCTCCTCTAAGTTTTCAATACGGGTCTGGCCCTTCTCACCTTTCTCCTGCTCGTACATCGCGCGCAGGCCGGAGTCTTTAATCACCCGATCGGTCTGAACGTGCAGCGGCATATCGGTGGTCTCCTGCGCCAGCGCGTCAATCAGCTCCATAAAGCGCTGCAGGGCGCTGGCGGCGCGACCGGCCAGCGCTTTTTCTTTCAATAGCTCGCGACTGGCCTGCCATAGCGTCAGCTGGCGATCGCGCGACGTTTGGCGCACCACGTCCAGCGTGCGGTCGCCAATGCCGCGGGTCGGCGTATTGACTACGCGCTCAAAGGCCGCGTCGTCGTTGCGGTTGGCGATAAGGCGCAGGTAAGAGAGCGCGTCTTTGATTTCCTGACGCTCGAAGAAGCGCATGCCGCCGTAGATACGGTACGGCATACTGGCCTGCAGGAGGGCCTCTTCCAGCACACGCGACTGGGCGTTACTGCGATAGAGAATGGCGCATTGCTCCAGCGCGCCGCCGTTCTCCTGCCAGGTTTTAATTCGGTTCACCACAAAGCGCGCTTCGTCGAGATCGTTGAAGGCGCAGTACAGCGAAATCGGCTCGCCGTCGGCGCCGTCGGTCCACAGCTTTTTGCCCAGCCGACCGTTGTTGTTTTCAATCAGGGCGTTGGCAGCGCTGAGAATATTGCTGGTCGAGCGATAGTTCTGCTCCAGGCGGATGGTTTCCGCGCCGGGGAAGTCGTTGAGGAAGCGCTGAATGTTCTCGACCTGCGCGCCGCGCCAGCCATAAATCGACTGGTCATCATCGCCAACGATCATCACTTTGCCGGTATCGCCCGCCAGCAGGCGGATCCAGGCGTACTGAATGTTGTTGGTATCCTGAAATTCATCGACAAGGATATTGGTGAAACGCTCACGATAGTGCTGCAGGATATGCGGCTTGTTCAGCCACAGCTCGTGGGCGCGCAGCAGCAGCTCGGCGAAATCCACCAGCCCGGCGCGGTCGCAGGCTTCCTGATAGGCCTGATAGACCTTCTGCCAGGTCTGCTCGACCGGGTTGCCGTAGCTCTGAATATGATGCGGGCGCAGCCCTTCATCTTTCTGGCTGTTGATGTACCACATCGCCTGGCGCGGCGGCCACTGTTTCTCATCGAGGTTCATCGCCTTAATCAGACGCTTCAGCAGACGCAGCTGGTCTTCGCTGTCGAGGATTTGAAAGTCCTGCGGCAGGTTGGCATCCAGATGGTGCGCGCGCAGCAAACGGTGCGCCAGGCCGTGGAAGGTGCCCACCCACATGCCGCCCTGGGTGGTGCCCATCAGCTGGCCGATACGGTGACGCATCTCCGCCGCCGCTTTGTTGGTAAAGGTCACCGCCATAATGGAATACGGGGAACAGTTCTCCACGCTCAGCAGCCAGGCGATACGGTGCACCAGAACGCGCGTCTTACCACTGCCCGCCCCTGCCAGAACCAGCATATTGGTGCGCGAGGCCGCTACGGCTTCACGCTGTTTGTCATTAAGGCTGTCGAGCAGGTAAGAAACGTCCATTGGCACCGCCGGAAGAGAAGGGGTTCCACGAACCCCTGTTAATATATACAGAGTGACTGGTGATTATATCAGCGAGGTCAGAGATGCCAACCGTGAAATTTCAATATGCGGCAGCAGGCGGCTGTCCGCGGTGTGCATCAGGTCCGCGCCTTGCGGTTTGATCCAGCAGACCTGCATCCCACAGCGAATAGCGCCGGCCACGTCGGTAGTCAGATCATCGCCGACGTGCAGAATCTGCCCGAGCGGCACATTCAGACGCTCCGCCGCAAGGTGGTACATGTCGGCAAACGGCTTGGAGCGGCCATCCGGTCCGGCGCGCAGCACGAAGCGGAAATAGTCGCTCAGACCGAACAGTTCCGGGCGGGCGTTGCCATTGGTAATCGCCACCAGCGGCCACTTCTCCGCCAGCTTCGCCAGCGTATCGTGGGTCTCCTGCGGGACATCGACGCGGCTGCGCCAGTGGGCGAAGTGTTCCATCGCCGCATCGGCCCCCGCTTTCGCCGCTTCGGCGGAGAGCCCGGCATTACGCATACCTAACTCCAACGCACGGTGGCGCCAGACGGTCACGTCATGATAAATCTCAGGTTCAGCAGCCAGCAGCGTCTGACGCAGCTGATTAAGCTCATGGGCGTCGAACTGGCTGAGCGAAGGATGGTAGCTGCGCACAAAGGCCAGCGACTCGTGCATCGTCCGGTCAATCACCGGGCGGTTATCGTAAAGGGTATCGTCCAGGTCAAACGTCAGCGCGGAAATCTGGCCCAGAGGTCGGTAAAAACGCATTATTTCCCCCGTTTAGCGCGCGGATGCGCGGCATCGTACACCGAGGCAAGGTGTTGAAAATCAAGATGGGTATAGATTTGGGTGGTGGAGAGGTTAGCATGCCCCAGCAGCTCCTGCACGCCGCGCAGATCGCCGCTCGACTCCAGCATATGGGTGGCAAAGGAGTGGCGCAGCTTGTGCGGGTGTACATGGCTGTTCAGCCCCTGCTTAATGCCCCACTCGGCGAATCGCTTCTGTACGTTGCGTGCCGAAATACGTTTGCCCAGCTTCGACAAAAACAGCGCGTCGTCATCGGTACCGAACAGGCCGCGCAAATCCAGCCAGTGCTCAATCCATGCCACCGCGTTGCGACCGATCGGTAAACGGCGCTCTTTGCTGCCTTTGCCCATCACCCAGACCTCACCGCTTTCGAGATCGAGGTGTTTGATATCCAGGTTGACCAGTTCGGACAAACGCAATCCCGCGCCGTACATCACCTCCAGCATCGCCCGATCGCGCACCGCCAGCGGATCGTTGAGATCGATATCCAGCAGTCGATTGACGTCATCGACGTCAATATTTTTTGGCAGGTGGCGGGGAATTTTCGGCGCGGCAATCCCCTTCGCCGGATTGGCGCTGAGCTCGCCCTGGCCGACCAGCCAGTCGAAGAAACTGCGCAGCGCCGACAGGCGAAGCGCCAGGCTTGCCGGGCCTAACCCCGCGCGGCGACTACGCACCGCAAAGCTTCGCACCTGAGCGGCATCGCACTGCGACCAGCTTTTCAGGCCCGCCTCATCCGCCAGGGCGATCAGCGCGTCCAGCTGTCGCTGGTAATTCAGTAACGTGATCGGGCTGAGCTGGCGTTCAACGCCAAGATGGCGAAGAAAGCGGGCGACGGCGGAGAAGAGAGGAGAATCGGTCATGCGCGTTCAATCCAGCGCTCCAGCAGGCCGGGCAGCATCTGGGCAATCTCCTGCAACAGCTGCGTCCCCTGCCCTGGCTGATAATGCTGCGCATCGCGGCTGCTGAAGAGCATCACCCCCGGGGCATTATCGCCCCCCAGCAGCGATATCGCCACAGACCCAATGGCCTTCGCCTCCGGCAGCACCACCAGCAGCTCCGGGCCGTTCAGCGGTCCAAGATAGTGGCGCGCCTGGCCCAGACGTTGAATACGGATCGGCTCAAACGCCTGCCGGTTTAATGCCAGATGGGTAAACTTCGAGGGCGCGCCGAGGCGCCAGCAGTCAGGAAACAGGCGCACCGTGGCGCCCGCCAGCCCCAGCTCGCGTGCCCAGCGGTGAAGGCGGTTGAGCATATCGTCAAGGCTCTCCGCCGCCGCCAGCCGCGTTTGCAGCTGCAGCAGGCGCTGGAACAGGCTTTCATTAGCGACCGCCTGCTCCATCAGCAGCGACATATTTTCTTCCAGCACATGAATATGGTTACGCGCCCGCATCATGTGCCACTCCACCAGCGAAATCGAACCGCGGACCGGATGCGGGACGCGGAGATGTTCGACCTGGGCGGCATTACGAATAAAAAATTCAGGATGTTGCAACAGATAGTCCACCACTGCGCGATCGTTCAACGCGCTGGCAACCTCCTGCTGTTCTTCCCCGATTGGTTTCATAAATGAATAAATCCATCATAGACATGGGCCGCCGGGCCGGTCATAAACAGCGGCTGGCCCGGGCCTTTCCAGGCGATATCAAGACGACCGCCGGGTAATTCCACGCGTACCGTTTCCGCCAGCAGCCCCTGCTGGATCCCCACCGCCACCGCGGCGCAAGCGCCGCTGCCGCAGGCCTGGGTTTCCCCCGCGCCGCGTTCGTAGACGCGCAGACGGATATGAGACCGGCCGACCACCTGCATAAAGCCGATATTGGCGCGCTCCGGAAAACGCTCATGGCTTTCCATCACCGGGCCGAGAGTTTCCACCGCTGCCGTATCCACATCATCAACCTGGATGACGCAGTGCGGATTTCCCATGGACACCACGCCGCACAATACTGTCTGCTCGGCGGCACGCATGATATAGGTCTTTTCCGCTTTGTTGGCGCGGAACGGCACCTGGGACGGCTCGAAGTTGGGCTCGCCCATGTTCACCCGCACCAGATCGTCTTCCGTTACGCTTAATACCATACGCCCGTTGGCCGTACTCACGCGGATATCACGTTTATTGGTCAGGCCTTTCAGCCGGACGAAGCGGGCAAAACAGCGCGCGCCGTTGCCGCACTGCGACACTTCGCTGCCGTCGGCGTTAAAGATCCGGTAGTGGAAATCCAGATCCGGATCGTAGGGCGGTTCGACGACCAATAGCTGATCGAACCCGACGCCAAGGTGGCGATCCGCCAGGCGGCGAATCAGCTCCGGCGAGAAAAAAACATTCTGCGTTACCGCGTCAACGACCATAAAATCGTTGCCAAGGCCATGCATTTTAGAGAACTGCATCATCTACTCCAGTTGCGCGGAACAGAACGTTATCGTTAGTAATTGACCTGGCTCGGACCACCGGTATCGCCACGATCGTTACGATCCGGCGTTGCGCTCTGAATGCCAGGGTTAACCGGTTTGGTCGGCGGCGGCGCGGTTTTGTCCGCCGGTGGGAAATAGAGAGGCCCTTTCAGACCGCAGCCGGTCAGGCTGAAGATCGCAAACAAAACGGCAAGCGTAGGAAAAACGTTTTTCATTGATAGTTGCCCGTGATTCATTCTTTCTGCTTTCTATCATCGCAGGAGAAGACGTAAAAGCAAGCCTTTAGCATCCGACTGCGCGCGCTTTTGTTTCGCGCTATACTGCGACCCATCTTCAAAAATCAAAAAAGCAGAATCAAATTATGAACGACAGTGAATTCCATCGCCTGGCCGATAGCCTGTGGATGACCATCGAAGAACGTCTGGACGACTGGGACGGCGATAGCGACATCGACTGCGAAATCAACGGCGGCGTGCTGACCATCAGCTTTGAAAACGGCAGCAAAATCATTATTAACCGTCAGGAGCCGCTGCACCAGGTGTGGCTGGCCACCAAACAGGGCGGCTATCACTTCGATCTCAAAGGCGACGAGTGGATCTGCGATCGCAGCGGCGAAACCTTCTGGGATCTGCTGGAGCAGGCGGCGAGCCAGCAGGCCGGTGAGACGGTGAAATTCCGTTAATGACGTGTTTCCCGGATAGCGGCGCATCGCGCCTTATCCGGGCCAAATCTACGAGTAGCGCTGCTGCAGCACCGGCGAGGCGGTAACGTCCTGGCTGGTGGGTATCGCGGCGGCAATCGCCTGGGTGCGGAAAGGGATCACCTGGGTGCGCCCGTCTACCTCGACAATCTGATAGAACTGCGGCAGGTTGAAGTTGATGAAGCTGGAGCCGTAGGTGAAACGATCGTGCGATGACGAATAGAAGCGGCTGACGTCGCGCACCAGCTCCTCTTTACTGCCCTCGCAGTGATGATAGACCTCGGCGCGGTTGCTCTCATCAAGAATATAGATGTTAAAGCCGCTGTCGTTATTATCCGCGTCTTCAAAGAAGAACTGAATAATCCCTTCGCTGGCGAAGCCATCCACCACCGCCGGCAGCTTAACGTGATTGGTTTCCACCTGCACCGATAGCCCGTGCAGCTTGTTGTGCGAGATAGCGCCGTAGAACTCAATGGCGTTTTCCAGCTTCTGCACCGAAACGTTAAGACGTTCGAAGAACAGCCCCCACGTCTGGCCGGAGACGCGCAGCGCTTTGAAACGCCCGGTATCCTGGCGGGTACTGGAGAGACGCAGTTCGATACATTCGGAGATCATCTGCTGCACGCGGGTGCGGATCAGGCCGCGCAGGTGCTGACTATAGCAGAACACCTCCACGCTGTCCGGCGGCGCGGCGTCCTGGTGCATTTTGCCGAGGATCGTTTTCAGCGCCTCGATCATCGCCTGTTCGCCGTTAAAGTGCAGCGTACGCACTTCGTTCCACGAGTTGCGATACAGCAGGTCGACGCTGCCGATCAGGCATTTTTGCTCTTCGCCGAAGCTGAAAACATCCAGCTTACGGAAATCGAAGTGCACCACCTGGTTGCGGAAGGCCGCGGTTGGGTCATATTCGAGGTTGACGATAATCGCCAGGTGGCGGATTTCGCACGGGCTGTACAGCGCCTTTGGCGTCGGCGCCGGCAGGCGCAGCGGGAAGTGGTGCGACACGTCGGCCACCATCTCCTGCAGCTTCGCCAGATCGACGATGCCGTTGCCCTTAATAAACAGGCGGGTGCGTGAGGTCAGCAGGCCGTTAAACCAGGCCCAGGCCACCAGCTTATTAAGATAACGGTTATATTCCAGCGGCTGATGGCTGATGATCGATTCCATGTCCGGCGCGCGGTTGTACAGATACCAACCGGTACGGTTGGCGCGGCCCGGCGGCACGTGGATAAAGGTCAGGTTCGGTTCCGACAGATCCGGCGAAATTTGCGGGTTTACCAGCGTCACTTTCCCCGGCAGCGCTTCAAAGGCCGCATACAGCTTACGGGTCAGCACGCCAATATCCTGCGGGCTGGCGGAGACGCTAAGGTTATTGCGCCGCGCGAAGCGGATCAGATTACGATAGCTCTGCATCATGGCGTCGAGCAGTTCGTTGTGCGCCTTGCGCACTTCATCGATTTTCCAGTTGGCGCGGTTGTCGAGCATCATCAGACGCTTTTCGTCCCAGCCCCAGGCATTCACCAACTGGCTGACGACTTCGCGACGCCAGCCGACGCAGGCGCGTTCGCGGCTGAGTTTTTCACAAACTTTCAGGTAGAAGCAGCGGCGCACCAGGTCGAGGCGGGTTTCATCTTCGATGGCCTGCAGATAGGTGGTCACGCGCTCCAGCATCATGCAGTACGGGTCGAGGCCAAAGGAGACAATCTCCCCGTCGTGCAGACGCTGTTTGATATCTTTCGCTAACAGGCGGTTATTGGGGTATTCCCAGGAGTAGGCTTCCAGCAGCAACGTTTTCAGCACCGCTTTATAGGGGGAGTCGATACTTTTATACAGCTGCCACAGGCTGGCGCCGAAGTACTCTTCCGCCGACAGCGAACTGAGGCCGCCGAGATCGAGCCATTCGTTAGGCGTCAGCACGCCCTGGGCATACAGCCCCATCACGTAATCATCGTAATGCTCTTCTTCATCGCACGGCACCATATTCCACAGAATACGCTTGCCGGCGAGGCGCACCGCGGTGCGGTAGAACTCATCAAGCAACAGGATATGCTGGGTCGAACCGCAGTCTTCGCCGCCGAGGCTACCGCTTTCGTTATGACGGAAACGGTTTTCGTCGATCAGGAAGAAGCTGACTTCCACGCCGAGCGAGGCAGCCCAGCTCTCAAGCAGGCTGCATTTTCGCTGCAGCAGCTGGCGCTCTTCGCTATCCAGCCAGGCCTGGTGACATACCCAGATATCAAGATCGGAAGAGCAGCTCTGGCCGACGGAGGAAGTACTGCCCATCGAGTAGACGCCGGTGATCGGCAGCTCGCCTTTCGGCGGCTCCTGAGTCTGCATACCGCGATGCAGTTCCAGTTCTTCAAGATAGTGGCGTTGGGTTTCATCAGGCGTGTAGAGGCAAATGCCACGGGGAACGTTACCGTCAAGGTAACCCGGCATCAGCGGGTGATGATAATGTAATAACGTTGGCAGTAGACTGTAAACCTGCTGGAAAGCGGGTCCCATGGCAGCAAGCGCGCGATCCACGCGCAATTGGTTGATGGCATCCAGTCTCTGTTTCAGTGTCTCAATATAGAGGTACAAGACATATCGCCTGATGTTCAAAAACCCGAGGTACAATAGTACGGAGGATTTCAGTATTTCAACAAAAACCGTCACCATTCGTCGTCGGTGTGGTTGTGATGAGCAGCGGACTGACAAATGGTTTAAAACGTGATCAATTTAACACCTTGCTCATTGACCGTAAAGAAAGATGCGCTACATACAAGTGTAGCACCGTTTATTACCTGTAAATTCCTCACTACGCCTCCGGCAACCGCCACGCGCATGAAAGGTTAAAAAAGAGTGGGCCGGAGCCACCTCCCACATAAACCGTGAAAACTAACATCCGTAAGACAACAATGTTAGGATGGATAGTGGTCGATAATGACGGTAACAAGCATGTTAGACAAAGTTTTGAAAATTGCCACACGGCAAAGCCCGCTTGCGCTATGGCAGGCGCAGTATGTTAAAGCGCGCCTGGAACAAGCGCATCCCGGACTGAAGGTCGAGCTGGTGCCGATGGTCACGCGCGGGGATGTCATCCTTGATACTCCGCTGGCAAAGGTGGGGGGCAAAGGCTTATTTGTGAAAGAGTTAGAGCTCGCCATGCTCGAAGGGCGCGCCGATATCGCCGTCCATTCGATGAAAGATGTGCCGGTGGAATTCCCGGAGGGCCTGGGGCTGGTGACTATCTGCGAGCGCGACGATCCGCGCGACGCGTTTGTCTCCAATCGCTATGCCTCGATTGACGAACTGCCGGCCGGCAGCGTCGTTGGCACGTCAAGTTTACGCCGTCAGTGCCAGCTGGCCGCCACCCGTCCGGACCTGGCGATCCGCTCTCTGCGCGGTAACGTCGGTACCCGGCTGAGTAAGCTGGATAACGGCGAGTACGACGCCATCATCCTCGCCGCCGCCGGCCTGAAGCGCCTGCAGCTGGAAGCGCGTATTCGCCAGCCGCTGTCGCCTGAGCAATCTCTGCCGGCGGTCGGCCAGGGCGCGGTCGGCATCGAATGCCGTCTTGATGATGCATGGACCCGGGGGCTGTTAGCGCCTCTCAACCATACGGAAACGGCGGTGCGCGTGCGCGCCGAGCGGGCGATGAACACCCGCCTCGAAGGCGGCTGCCAGGTGCCGATCGGCAGCTATGCGGAACTGAAGGACGGGGAACTGTGGCTGCGGGCGCTGGTTGGCGCTCCGGATGGTTCACAGCTGGTGCGCGGCGAACGACGCGGGCCAGCGGAACAAGCGGAAGCCCTCGGCATCTCGCTGGCGGAAGAGCTTCTGGATAATGGCGCCCGCGAGATTCTCGCGGCGGTTTATGATGGAGAAGCCCCGCGATGAGCATCCTGGTCACTCGTCCACTACCGCAAGGAGAAGCGCTGGTCAGCCGTCTGCGGGCCATGGGACGCGTGGCCTGGAGCTTTCCGCTGATAGAATTTACGCCCGGCAGGGAGCTTCCCGCGCTGGGCGATGCGCTTGCCCGACTGGGACCCGACGATCTGCTATTTGCGCTATCCCAGCATGCGGTGGAATTCGCCCATGCCCGTCTGCAGCAGCAGGGCCTGCTCTGGCCCACTTCTCCGCGCTATTTTGCCATTGGCCGCACGACGGCGCTGGCCCTGCATACGGTCAGTGGGCAGCATATCCATTACCCGTTAGATCGGGAAATTAGCGAAGTCTTGCTACAATTACCTGAATTACAAAACATTGCCGGGAAAAATGCGCTGATCCTACGCGGCAATGGCGGGCGGGAACTCTTAGGCGCGACGCTGACCGAGCGCGGCGCCAGGGTCACATTTTGTGAATGTTATCAACGTAGTGCAAAACATTACGATGGCGCAGAAGAAGCGATGCGCTGGCAATCTCGCGGAGTCACCACGCTGGTGGTCACCAGCGGCGAGATGCTGCAGCAGCTATGGTCGTTAATACCGCAATGGTATCGCGAACAGTGGCTCCTGCACTGCCGCGTTGTCGTTGTCAGCGAACGTCTGGCCCTTCAGGCCCGGGAACTGGGCTGGCAGGAGATTCAGGTTGCCGATAGCGCCGACAACGATGCGCTGCTACGCGCATTACAATAACTCTCAACATTGGAAGCCATAATGACGGAACAACAAAATCAATCCGCCGTGGTTGAAGAGACCAGGGAGGCCGTGGAGACCACACCACAGCCAGAGAACACTGAGAAGAAGAAGGCAGGCAATAAAACCAGCCTGGCGCTCAGCGCGATCGCTATCGCCATTGCGATAGCCGCCGGCATCGGCCTGTATGGCCTGAACAAACAACAGGCCACGCGGCAAAACGCAACTACCTCTGAATTAGCAAGCCAGGTCGCGGCGCTGCAAAAAGCGCAGGAAAATCAAAAAAGTGAACTGGAAGGTGTTATCAAACAGCAGGCCGACCAGCTAAACGAAGCCAAACACCAGCAGGAGACGCTGGCCAAACAGTTGGATGAGCTGCAGCAAAAAGTGGCGGTGATTTCCGGTAGCGATGCCAAAACCTGGCTGCTGGCCCAGGCCGACTTCCTCGTCAAGCTGGCGGGACGTAAGCTGTGGAGCGATCAGGATGTCACCACCGCCGCCGCGCTGCTGAAAAGCGCTGACGCCAGCCTCGCCGACATGAACGACCCAAGCCTCATCGGCGCCCGCCGGGCGATCACCGACGACATCGCCACCCTCTCCGCGGTAAGCCAGGTGGACTATGACGGCATGATCCTCAAGGTTAATCAGCTGGCGAACCAAATCGATAACCTGCGGCTGGCAGATAATAACGATGACGATTCGCCGATGGACGCTGATAGCGATGAGCTTTCCAGCTCTATCAGCGAATGGCGCGTCAACCTGCAGAAAAGCTGGCAGAACTTTATGGACAGCTTTATCACCGTGCGCCGCCGCGATGAAACGGCGGTCCCGCTGCTGGCGCCGAATCAGGATATCTATCTGCGGGAAAATATTCGCTCTCGCCTGCTGGTCGCCGCGCAGGCAGTTCCGCGCCATCAGGAAGAGACCTGGAAACAGTCGCTGGATAACGTCTCGACCTGGGTACGCGCCTATTATGATACCGATGACGCCACCACCAAAGCCTTCCTCGACGAGGTGGATAAGCTCAGTCAGCAAAGCATTACCATGACGGTGCCGGAAACGCTGCAGAGTCAGGCGTTGCTGGAAAAACTGATGCAGACCCGAGTGCGCAACCTGATGGCGCAGCCTGCCGTTACCGCGGGCGGCGCGCCTTCGCCCGCACCTGCTGCGCCGGCCGCCCCCGCTGCGCCGCAAGGAGAGTAACGCATGCTGAAAATTCTTTTACTCTTCGCACTGTTGATCGCCGGGATCGTGCTCGGCCCGATGATCGCCGGGCATCAGGGCTACGTCCTGATCCAGACCGATAATTACAATATCGAGACCAGCGTGACCGGGCTGGTGATCATCCTGATCCTCGCCATGGTGGTGCTGTTCGCCATTGAATGGCTGCTGCGCCGCATTTTCCGCACCGGGGCGCATACGCGCGGCTGGTTTGTCGGCCGTAAACGCCGTCGCGCGCGTAAGCAAACCGAGCAGGCGCTGCTTAAGCTGGCGGAAGGTGATTACCAGCAGGTTGAGAAGCTGATGGCGAAAAATGCCGATCACGCCGAACAGCCGGTGGTGAACTATCTGCTGGCGGCGGAAGCGGCCCAGCAGCGCGGCGATGAAGCGCGGGCCAACCAGCATCTGGAGCGCGCCACCGAGCTGGCGGGCGATGACCTGATCCCGGTGGAAATCACTCGCGTTCGCCTGCAGCTGGCGCGTAATGAAAATCACGCTGCGCGCCATGGCATCGATAAGCTGCTGGAAATTACCCCGCGTCATCCGGAAGTGCTGCGCCTCGCCGAACAGGCATACACCCGCACCGGCGCCTGGCAGTCGCTGCTGGACATCATTCCGTCGATGGCGAAAGCTAACGTCGGCGATGAAGCGCACCGCGCGGCGCTGGAACAGCTGGCCTGGGTTGGCCTGATGGATAAAGCGCTGGCCGATGGCGGCAGCGAAGGACTACGCGAATGGTGGCGCAACCAGAGCCGTAAAACGCGGGCGCTGGTGCCGCTGCAGGTGGCGATGGCCGAGCGCCTCATCGAGAGCGACGATCACGATACCGCGCAGCAAATTATTATTGATGGTCTGAAGAAACAGTATGATGACCGTCTGGTGATGCCGATCCCGCGTCTGAAGACCAATAACCCGGAACAGCTGGAGAAAGTGCTGCGCCAGCAGATCAAAGCCGTTGGCGACCGTCCGCTGCTGTGGAGCACCCTGGGCCAGTCGCTGATGCGGCACGGCGAATGGCAGGAGGCCAGCATCGCCTTCCGCGCCGCGCTTAAGCAGCGTCCGGATGCCTTTGATTACGCCTGGCTGGCGGATGCCCTGGACCGCCTGCATCAGCCCGAAGAAGCCGCCGCTATGCGCCGCGATGGACTGCTGCTGACGCTGCAGAATAATCCTCAGCCATAACCTGGCATGGCTATCGCCTCCTGCGGGGCGATAGCCCTTCTCCCCCGCCTTCGCATTGACGGATCCCTGAAAGAAAAAAACGCCTGCGCTGAAATCAGGGCAGGCGTTAAAACAGGTCTGTTTGACAACAAATTGGGTGCTTCACTCAACGTAATGTCCATGGTGTTTGATGAGGCATAAATGCGACATCTGTCAGTGGACGATAAGCACCGTAAGAACGGCTCTGCATCATTCCGGAGTTTATGAGGCACGAAGGCGAACATAAGAGATGGAATGAGCATCTACCCGGTTATTATCGCACAGGATCCGGGGAAATTGCATCTACCACAGTGATGAATTGAGAGTTTTCCTGACGCGTATTCTTAAGCAAAGAGAAGATTTTTTATCAGCAAGATCAGAGAAATAAGAGATGGCGGACGGCAGCAGAAAACAAAAAACCCGCCGAAGCGGGGTTCAAAATTGGTCGGCGAGAGAGGATTCGAACCTCCGACCCACTGGTCCCAAACCAGTTGCGCTACCAAGCTGCGCTACTCGCCGAAATACTGCTTTTTGAATTTTTAGTTCAATTCGTTAAAGTCGTGGTGCGAGGGGGGGACTTGAACCCCCACGTCCGTAAGAACACTAACACCTGAAGCTAGCGCGTCTACCAATTCCGCCACCTTCGCAAATTCACAACTCTATCAAATAATGGGGTGGCTAATGGGATTCGAACCCACGACAACTGGAATCACAATCCAGGGCTCTACCAACTGAGCTATAGCCACCACTGCAAACCTTTTACGCGGTATTAAAACCACCGCAGCTCCAGCACCGGGTTAATGGTGCGCCCGACAGGATTCGAACCTGAGACCTCTGCCTCCGGAGGGCAGCGCTCTATCCAGCTGAGCTACGGGCGCTTAGCGCCGTTGCGGGGTCGGATAATACGGACTTCCTACCCCGCTGTCTAGTGCCTTTTTAAAGAAAATTATCGTTTGCTCATGCTTTGTTCATTTTGACGGTTATTCAGCCGTATTATTGACTTGCCCCTGTCTTCCGAGGCCAAACACCTTATAAATCAGGGTGACGGCGGCCAGAAAAATAATGCCGACGAAGAGCGACATGCGGGTTTCATCATTCAGTCCCATCCCGACCAGCACGCAGATCAGGAAGGCCATCGTGAAATAGTTGGCCCACGGAAACAGCAGCGAACGGAACGGATGGCTGGCAATCGCCGCCTGATGCACGCGACGGAAACGCAGCTGACTAATCAGGATCACAAACCAGGGCACCATCCCCGGCAGGACGCTGGCGCTATAGACATAGACGAACACCCGCTGCGGATTAGGAATAATGTAATTCAGGCAGGAGCCCACCAGCAGGATTAGAATCGACAGCGCCACACCGACGGACGGAACGCCGTTGCGCGATACCTTACCGATCGCCGCCGGCAGCTGACGGTTCTTCGCCAGGGCGTACAGCATACGTCCGCAGCTGTACATTCCGCTGTTGCAGCCGGAAAGCGCTGCCGTCAGCACCACGAAGTTGATAATTCCCGCCGCCGCGGTAATACCGATTTTGGCAAACGTCAGTACGAACGGGCTGCCGTTGGAGCCGATTTGATCCCACGGGAAGATAGTGACGATAACGAAAATCGCGCCGACGTAGAAAATCAGGATCCGCCACAGCACTTTGCCCACCGCGCTGCGCAGCGTCACCTGCGGGTTTTTCGCTTCACCTGCGGTAATGCCGATGAGCTCCACCCCCTGATAGGACGCGACCACGATACACAGCGCCGTCAGGAAGCCCTTCCAGCCGCCAGCAAAGAAACCACCATGTTCGGTGAGATTACCAAAACCGATGGAGTGGCCGCCGTTGCCAAAGCCGAAGAAAATGACGCCCAGACCCACGACGATCATCACGATAATGGTGGTCACTTTTATCATGGCGAACCAGAACTCGATTTCACCGTATAGCCGGACCGCCGCGAGGTTAGCCAACGCCACCAGCCCCACGGCAATCAACGCCGGGATCCACTGCGCCATCTCCGGGAACCAGAACTGCACATAGACCCCGATGGCGGTAATCTCCGAGATCCCCACCGCCATCCACATAAACCAGTAGGACCACGCGGTCAGATAGCCGAAGAAGGGGCTCATATAGCGATGCGCATACACCGCGAAGGAGCCAGTGACAGGCTCAAGGAACAGCATTTCGCCCATTGAGCGCATAATGAAAAAGACGAACAGGCCAGCGATAATATACGCCAGCAGCACGGAAGGCCCAGCCCATTTCAAGGTACTGGCCGCCCCCATAAACAACCCCACGCCAATCGTCCCGCCAAGGGCGATCAGTTCAATATGCCGGGCCTCCAGTCCACGCTGGAGCTCCGCTTTTTTCTCAGTCATATATCCTCTTGTGTTTGCCGTATTCCGGGTACTCCCGGTTATTGTTATTAACTGAAACCATAGCCTTGCCGACGCGCAGGTCTCCCCGGCGCGTATGAAGCCTGCGAATGGTTAATTAATTTTGCGGAAATGGCAAATAAAGTATCAGGCGAGTGAAGAGATTACACAGAATATGTATGCAAACTCGCCTGGTTGCAGTGGAATATCAGAGCTTACCGGAATAATGCCAACGTAAATAGCGCAGTAGGCGGAACTGTCTCTTGATGCGGCTCGGCTGCAAAAGCAGACGATAGAACCACTCCAGCCCCAGATCCTGCCAGAACTTCGGCGCCCGATGGACGTGCCCGGTAAAAACATCGTAAGTGCCGCCGACGCCCATATACAGCGCGTGCGGATACAGGCGCCGGCAGTCGCGCATGAAGATCTCCTGGCGCGGCGACCCCATCGCGACGGTGACGATTTTCGCCCCGCTGTCGCGAATGCGTTCGAACAATGCCTGGCGTTGCTCAGGGGTGAAATAACCGTCCTGGCTGCCGACGATGTTCACCTGCCAGCGCTGACGCAGCCTGGATTCTGTCTGCGCCAGGACCTCAGGTTTACCACCAACCAAAAACACCGGTGTCCCTTCAGCGCCAGCGCGCTGCATTAACGCTTCCCAGAGATCGGCCCCGGCGACGCGGGATACCTGGGCCTGCGGGTATTTTTTGCGCAGCGAACGCACCACGCTGATGCCATCGGCATATTTAAACTCCGCCGCCTCAATCAGCGCCCGTACCTCCGGGTTATCTTCTACGGCCAGCATTTTCTCAGCATTAATGGCCACCAGCGTCCCCTCCCGGAGCGCGCCGTCGGCAAACAAATAATCCAGAGCGTGCGGCATATCGCGCCAGCCTATGAGCTGCAGCCCTCTTAACAGGTACAACGGCGCGGAAATGGTCCCAGTCATGTCCATCCTTCTCAGACTTGCGGTTGCGAAAGCGGTTTTACGCGCTTATGAATCAGTCCCACGCTATCCAGGAACCAGTACAGCAGTTTCGCCGCCAGCAAGCAGATACCAAAGATCACGAGGAAAAACACCACGCGGGAGCCGAACGAATCCAGCCCCTCGCGCGCCAGCACTATCATGTTGAAGATAGCGCCGAAACAGAAACTGTGCAGGATAGCCGCTTTATAGCGATTGCTCTCCCGGTTGCCCAGCTCATACAGCCAGTCGAACCATTTAATAATCAACCCTACCGCCACGGCGCCCAGCGGTACGAACCAGACGCCGCCCATCACCACCAGCGAGCCAATCAGCGTCGGCGAGATCGCCAGCCCCGAATGGTTGTTTAATACTTCCCAGGTAAAGTAGTTGGCGGTATTGAGCACCATCGTCGGGCGACCGTGCCACATCCAGCTGGGGATAAAGACGTAGAAGTCGCGGATCATCGGCGCCAGACCCTGGAAATCGATCTTGTCGTAGTTCTGCAGCAGCAGCGCCAGGTTCTCCCACGGTGAGAAGGTGTCGCGCGTGAGATACAGAAAGGTGTAAAACGCTTCGTCGCCGCTGACGTTCATCCCGTAGCGCTTCAGCGCCAGCCAGAACATGCCGACAATACCCAGCACACCCGCCGCCGCCAGCATCCACAGGCTGATCCAGCCGCGAATAATACCGATGAACAGAAAGATGGCGAAGGCGATGATGATATTGGCGCGGGTCCCGCCGACGATGGCGTAGGTCAGCAAACCAAAGGCCACCGTGCTGACGAGGAAGAAGATCCACGCCTTATAATCCTGGCGCAGAAAATAGACCACCAGCATCGCCGGAATAAAGAAGTAAAAGAAGCGCTTCAACGCCACGCCGGACACTTCAGCAGAGAAAATCTGGCTGTAGGAGTTGAGCTTAAACAGCAGGAAACCGTTGTGGGCGAAGAAGATGCCGACGCACAGCAGCGCCAGCCCCATCAAAATGCCCCACGCCAGATGGGTTTCCACCCGGTTCATGGTAAACAGCGGGCGATGCGCAACCTCACGCGATGCCGAACGCAGCCGCGTTTTATAGGTCACGTAGTAGACTGCGTAGAAGCACACCGCGATCAGCAGCGTCTGCAGCAAAATCTCCGGCGGCGCCACGCTGACGTCAAAGCGGAACACCAGAATACTGGTCAGCGGGAAGCCGAAGAAAAAGGTCAGCAGAAACAGCAACGAGAAAAAAACGTTGAAGTTAAAGCGTACCCGACGGAACTCAAACCAGGTGGCGGTGGCGATGAACAGCGTCGACAGCAGCCAGACCACCAGCAGCCCGCTAAATTGCATTAACGTCATGCCTGCCCCTCCGCCGCTAACCGTAGCGCCCGCCGCCAGCCCGTCAGATAGTTCGGCCGGAAGAAGGCGATAGCGGATTTATCCACGCTCGCCAGCTGACGCTGCGCTTCGCGCACCACGCTGACGTCCAGCGCGTCGCTGGTGAACAGCACCGGCACATGCTGCTCGGCCATATCCTGCCAGAACGGGTTTTCCCGATTGAGCACGCAGGGGATGCCCGCCTGAATCAGCAGACACAGAGTGCCGATCCCCTGCTGGCGGGCAAACAGAAAATAGCCCAGATCGCAGCGGCGCAGCAGCGCCAGATAATCATGAAACTCCAGCTTCTCGCTGAGGATCTGCAGATGCTCACCGCTAAACAGCGCCGCCCCCGCCTCGCGAACCTCATTGATATAGGCGTCGTTATTCGCTGGATAGCCCATCGGCACGATGACGTTTACCGTATCGCCAAACTGCTGATGGATTGCCTTCAGCGCGGCAATATGTTCATTGCTGCGATCCCCGGAGTTGCCGACCAGAATAGTCAGGGTATCACCGCGCGGAGCGTTATCGGCCAGGGTATTCAGCGCCGGATCCATACGGGTCGGGAAGTAGAGCAGCTCGCCCGGGACGCGCGGATGGCGGTTAGCGAACCAGCTGAGATCGCCGCGGGTGGCGAAAACGCGCCCTACCCGCCCCTGCGCCATACGGCGCAGCGGATAGAACAGGCGGAATTTCAGGCTGGTGGCGTTTTCGTACAGATCCGCCCCCCAGATATGCCAGTTAAACTGCGACGGGCGGATGCCGCCGCTCAACAGCGCCAGCCACAGCCCGGTATTGAACTGGCCGTGGAAGAAAAAGCGCTGCTGGCGGTTGGCTTTCGCGGTAGCAATCACTGCCTGCGCCAGCGCCTTTTTCCCCGGATAACAGGTGATGTCCAGCGCCGGATACCCATCACGCACGCTGGCCTCATCACCGACGATCATAAATCTCCTGGCCTGCGGGTCGGCGGCCAGTTCGTCGTTAAAGAACCGCAGTACGGTCTGGTTATGATGCGGGATATCCGATCCCAGTACATGTATCAGTGCTGTCATGCCCGTTTACGCCAGAGTAAAAACACGCCACTACAAAGGGCGAAATAAACAATATAAGTGGCCATATATGCCTGCGCCGCGCCAACCGCGCCGTGCGCCGGTATAAGCCAGTGTGAGAATGCGGTCAGCAGTGCGAACTGGCTGATTTCCGTCAGAATATAAAAACGCAGCGACGCTTTGGCGATCACCAGATAGCCATAGACGTAGGCGCCTACTTTTAAAACGTCGCCCACCAGCTGCCAGGCGAACAGGTCACGCATCGCGGTAAAGCGATCGGAAAACAGCAGCCAGATGGCAAAATCGCGCAGCAGCCAGACCGTCAGGCTCGCCGCCGCTACTGCCGGCAGGACGAATTTCAGCGACTTGACTATCTCGCGGGTAATATCCGTTTTGGCGCTCAGCCGCGACAGCGTCGGCAGCAGATAGACGCTAAACGAGGCGGTAATAAACTGCAGGTAGGCATCGGAGATGCTGCTCACCCCCTGCCAGATCCCGACCGCCTCCCAGCCGTAATGCGCCGCCAGCAGATTACGCATCATCACATAGGCTACCGGCAGGGTCACCGAGGTTATCAGCGCCATCAGGGTAAATTTCGATAGCTGTCCCGCCAGACCGTTATCCCAGCGCGGACGCAGGGCGCTCAGCGGGATATTACCCCGCCGCCAGAGCATAATACCCGCCGGGACCACCACCAGCGCTGGAACTAACGCCAGCCCCAGCAGCGCGCCCTGATAGCCTCCCAACACGTAGCAAGCATAGTAAGCCGCCACGCCGATCAGGCTCCCGGCAATCAGCGAGAAGGCGTTACCCGCCGCATCGCGAAAGCCTTTCATCAGCGCCAGCAGGAAATTCGCCCAGGCGATCCCCATCTGCACCAGCGCCACCAGGCGTACCAGCCCCTGATAGTGCGTATGGCCGAACAGCCCCTGGCTTATCGGCGCCGCCGCCAGTAAAAATACCAGCGCCAGCAGGGTGGAAAAGCCAAGCACCATCGCCGACGAGGTGCCCACCACCTGCTTCAGGCGCGGGGGATCGTCGTGATGCTGCGCCACCAGCTTCGTGACGCCATTAAATATCCCGGCCCCGGCCAGCACGCCGAGTACGGTGACCAGTTGCCGGAAGTTACCGGCCTGGCCAACGCCCGCCGGCCCAAACGAGACGGCCAGCAGCTTGACGACCAGCAGACCGGCGCCGATTTTGACCAGCGTCGATGCCGCCGTCCACAGTGAGGCTTTTGCTAACGACATATCAGGAGAAGTAGCTCAGCAGCGAGTTAATCACCGTCCGCTGGTTCACCACAGACAGATTGTAAAACAGCGGCAGGCGTACCAGACGCTCGCTCTCCTGAGTGGTGTAGCGGTCTTCACCGCGGAATTCGCCGAACTGTTCGCCTGCCGGGCAGCTGTGCAGGGGAATGTAATGGAATACCGCGAGGATCTCCGCCTCTTTCAGCCAGGCGATCAGTCTGCTGCGATCCTTGATATCACGCAGTTTAATGTAGAACATGTGCGCGTTTTGCCCGCAGTCGGCCGGAACCGTCGGCAGTTCGATACGCCCGGCGCGCGCCAGCGGCAGCAGCGCATCATAGTAGTTCTGCCACAGGGCCAGGCGCTGCTGGTTGATGCGCTCCGCCGCTTCCAGCTGCGCCCACAGATAGGCGGCCTGCAGGTCGGACATCAGATAGCTGGAGCCAATGTCCCGCCAGGTATATTTATCCACCAGGCCGCGAAAGAACTGGCTGCGGTTGGTGCCTTTTTCGCGAATAATCTCCGCGCGTTCCACCAGCGTGCGATCGTTGATCAGCGTCGCCCCGCCCTCACCGCCGGCGGTGTAGTTTTTGGTTTCATGGAAGCTGAAGCAGCCGATATGGCCGATGGTGCCCAGCGCGCGCCCCTTGTAGGTGGACATCACCCCCTGTGCGGCGTCTTCCACCACAAACAGGTTGTATTTGTCGGCGATGGCCATGATGGTGTCCATCTCGCAGGCTACGCCGGCATAATGCACCGGGACAATCGCCCGGGTTTTATCGGTGATGGCGGCTTCGATGAGCGTTTCGTCGATATTCATCGTATCGCGACGGATATCAACGAAGACGATTTTCGCCCCGCGCAGCACAAAGGCGTTGGCGGTGGAGACAAAGGTATAGCTGGGCATAATCACTTCGTCGCCCGGCTGGATATCCAGCAGCAGCGCGGCCATCTCCAGCGAAGCCGTGCAGGAAGGGGTCAGTAGCGCTTTTGCCGTGCCAAATCGCTGCTCCATCCACTGCTGGCAGCGGCGCGTAAAGCCGCCGTCGCCGCACAGCTTGCCGCTGTTCATCGCAGACTGCATGTAATCAAGCTCGGTTCCAACCACCGGCGGCGCGTTAAATGGGATCATGGGGGTCACCTGTATAGCCAGTAGGCGGTGCTTTCCACGTTAGCACCGCTGAGAATATAACGTTTAAGCGCGGCGGTGTTGCCCATCTGGGTCGCCACCCGCACTGTAGAAAGTCCGCGCGAGGCGGCCCAGTACCGCGCCGCCTGCATCAACTGCGCCCCGGCGCCGCGTCCGGCCAGCAGGCCGATACGCGCTTCGGTCGCAGTGATCTGCCGCAGGGAGACAAAGGCGCGAATATCGCCCTCAGGATGGCGGTAAATCAGGCACTGATGATCGAAGGTGCCGCGCACCGCATTTTCAATCCACTGGGCATAGAAGCGGCCGCTGGCGTCGGCAGCGTACCAGGGCGCGCGAAAGCGGCTCATGGCAAATGCCTGCGCCGCCTGCTCGCGCAGCGGCGCAATATCCGCTTCCACGGCGACGTCTGCGCCGGCATCTGCAGGGCTGCCCACCGGCAGCGCCAGATCGACCTCACCTTCCACCAGCTGAAAACCCAGCCGCTGCAGCGCGTCCAGCCGGACGGTGTCGCTGGCGGCGATCTTCGCCTGCACTCGCGACCACCCCGCCAGCGCCTCAGGCGTCAGCCGCGGCGCGTGCTCGTCAAAGCGCACGATCGCGCTGTTCACGGCAAAGAAGCGGTTCTCCCACTCCAGGGGGTCAATACTGGCGCGGACGGGCACGGAGCAGATCCAGCAGATATTGGCCGTAGCCGGTTTTTTCCAGCCGCTTCGCCGCACGTTTGACGCCGTCGTCGTCCAGCCAGCCGTTACGCCAGCCGATCTCTTCCAGACAGGCGATTTTAAAGCCCTGGCGCTTCTCGACGGTCTGCACGAACATGCTGGCCTCGATCAGGCTATCGTGGGTGCCGGTGTCCAGCCAGGCAAAGCCGCGTCCAAGCAGTTCGACGGTCAATGCGCCATCCTCCAGATACATCTGGTTGATGGAGGTGATTTCCAGCTCGCCGCGCTCGGATGGTTTGACCCGTTTGGCATACTCCGTCACCTTGCCATCGTAGAAATAGAGACCGGTGACCGCCCAGTTCGACTTCGGCTGCTTCGGCTTCTCTTCCAGCGATAGCGCACGGAAGTTATCATCAAACTCCACCACGCCAAAGCGCTCAGGATCCATCACCTGATAGCCAAAAATCGTCGCCCCTTCCGTGCGGGCAGCGACGCTGCGCAGCTTCGGGCTAAAGCTTTGGCCGAAGAAGATATTGTCGCCTAACACCAGACACGCCGGTTCGCCGTTAAGAAAGGCTTCGCCGATGATAAACGCCTGGGCTAAACCATCCGGCGTCGGCTGTACGGCATAGTGCAGCGCAATGCCAAACTCTGAGCCATCGCCGAGCAGGCGCTGGAAATCACGTAGGTCGTCCGGCGTGGTGATAATCAGGATCTCACGGATCCCGGCCAGCATTAATACCGACAGCGGGTAGTAGATCATCGGCTTATCGTAGATCGGCAACAGCTGCTTCGATACGCCGCGGGTGATGGGATGTAGCCGCGTTCCGGAACCGCCCGCCAGAATAATACCTTTCATCATTCCCCCCAGAGATGATTAGCTTTGCAGCCCAAGACGCTCGCCCTGATAGCTTCCGTCCTGAACCCGACGCCACCAGGCCTCGTTCGCCAGATACCACGCCACGGTCTTACGCATACCGGAGGTGAAAGTCTCTGCCGGCGTCCAGCCCAGCTCGCGGGCAATCTTCGAGGCATCAATGGCATAGCGCAGATCGTGGCCCGGACGATCGGCAACGAAGGCGATCAGATCGCGATAGTGCGCCACGCCCTGCGGCTTATCCGGCGCCAGCTCTTCCAGCAGCTGACAAATGGTTTCCACCACCTCGATATTTTTCCGTTCGTTATGACCGCCGATATTGTAAGTTTCGCCCGGTTCGCCGCAGGTCGCCACCAGATACAGCGCTCTGGCGTGATCTTCCACGTACAGCCAGTCGCGGATCTGTTGTCCATTGCCATACACCGGCAGCGGCTTGCCCGCCAGCGCGTTAAGGATCGTCAGCGGGATCAGCTTCTCGGGAAAGTGATACGGGCCGTAGTTATTTGAGCAGTTGGTGATAAGCGTCGGCAGGCCATAGGTTCGCAGCCAGGCGCGCACCAGGTGGTCGCTGCTGGCTTTCGAAGCCGAATAGGGGCTGCTTGGCGCATAGGGCGTGGTCTCGGTAAAGAAATCATCGCTGCCATGCAGATCGCCATACACTTCATCGGTGGAGATGTGATGGAAGCGAAACGCCGATTTTTGCGCCGTAGCCAGGGTATTCCACCAGCTACGGGCCGCCTCCAGCAGCGTATAGGTGCCCACGATATTAGTCTCGATAAACGCCGCCGGGCCGTCAATCGAACGATCGACATGGCTTTCCGCCGCCAGGTGCATCACCGTATCCGGTTGATGCTGACGAAAAATGCGATCCAGCTCGGCGCGGTCGCAGATATCCACCTGTTCAAAGGCGAAACGCGCATCCTGCGCCACCGGCGCCAGCGACATTAAATTGCCGGCGTAGGTCAGTTTATCCACCACCACCACGCGATCGGCGGTGTGCTGGATAATCTCCCGCACTACCGCCGAACCAATGAAGCCCGCGCCGCCGGTGACCAGAATGGTTCTCACCGCCACACTCCTTTGGTGTCGACGATAAACGCCTGGGTGACGCTATCGCCGCTAACGGCTTTAAATTGGTTATGATCGACCAACATCACCAGCACATCGGCGCTGGCCAGCGCCGCCTCAAGGGTCGCCAGCGTACACAGTCCATCGAGTTTCTTCGGCAGCGCGTGAATGTTGGGCTCAACCACCTGGGTCGTGCCGCTGTGCCAGCGGGCAATCTGCGCGGCAATTTCCATCGCCGGACTTTCGCGCAGGTCGTCAATATTCGGTTTAAAAGCGAGGCCAAAACAGGCGATCGTCAGTTCGCTGGCCCGCTTGTTGGTGGCATTCAGGCAGTCCGCCACCTGCGCTTTCACCTGTTCGATAACCCATTCCGGCTTGTGGTCGTTGACCTCGCGAGCGGTGCGGATCAGACGCGCCTGCTGCGGGTTTTGCGCCACGATAAACCATGGGTCGACGGCGATACAGTGGCCGCCAACACCCGGGCCCGGCTGCAGGATATTGACGCGCGGATGGCGGTTCGCCAGGCGGATCAGCTCCCAGACGTTAATCCCCTGGTCGGCGCAAATCAGCGACAGCTCGTTGGCAAAAGCGATGTTGACGTCGCGGAAGCTGTTTTCCGTCAGCTTGCACATCTCGGCGGTGCGCGAGTTGGTCACCACGCATTCGCCTTCAAGGAAGATTTTATACAGCTCGCTGGCGCGAGCGGAGCAGACCGGCGACATGCCGCCGATAACACGGTCGTTTTTAATCAGCTCGACCATCACCTGACCGGGCAATACCCGCTCCGGGCAGTAGGCGATATTCACGTCCGCCGCTTCACCCACCTGCTGGGGGAAGCTAAGATCCGGGCGCATCTCCGCCAGCCACTCGGCCATCTGTTCGGTCGACCCGACCGGCGAAGTGGACTCGAGGATCACCAGCGACCCTTTCTTTAACGTCGGCGCAATGGATTTGGCGGCCGACTCGACAAACACCATATCCGGCTCGTGGCGATCTTTAAACGGCGTCGGCACGGCAATCAGGTAAGCATCCGCCTCCACCGAGGTGGTGGTGGCGCTTAAATACCCCTGCTCGACCGCGGTCTTCACCACGCTCGCCAGATCCGGCTCCACGATATGAATCTCTCCACGGTTAATGGTCTCCACGGCATGTTGATTAACATCAACGCCGACCACCCGCTTCTGCCGGGAGGCGAACGCGGCAGCGGTTGGCAGCCCGATATAGCCAAGGCCAATCACTGAAATGGTAGAAAAACTCATAGCGTTACCTGATTATTTTTAAGTGCAGACAAAATGCGACGACATGCTTCGCCATCGCCATAGGGATTATGCGCACGGCTCATCGCCTGGTATGCAGCATCATCCTCCAGCAGTCGCGTCACTTCCGCGACGATGCGCTGGCTGTCGGTGCCCACCAGACACACGGTGCCGGCGGCCACCGCTTCCGGACGTTCGGTCATATCGCGCATGACCAGCACCGGCTTACCCAGCGAGGGGGCCTCTTCCTGAATGCCGCCGGAATCGGTCAGGATCAGCCAGGCGCGATCCATCAGCCAGACGAACGGCAGGTAATCCTGCGGTTCAATCAACATCACATTGTCAATATGACCAAGAATACGATTCACCGGCTCGCTGACATTAGGATTCAGGTGAACCGGATAGACAATCTGCACCTCAGGGTGGGTATGGGCTATCTCGGCCAGCGCCTGGCAGATCTGTTCAAAACCGAGCCCAAAGCTTTCCCGCCGGTGGCCGGTAACCAGAATCATCTTTTTACCGTGGCTGATGAAAGGATAGCGCTGCAGCAGGGTCTCCCGTAGCGCTTCATCACCCAGCACCCGATCCCGCACCCAGAACAGGGCGTCAATGACCGTATTCCCGGTGACCGTGATGCGACTGTCGGCAATATTTTCCCGTAGCAGGTTCTGCCGCGAGGTTTCCGTGGGGGCGAAATGGTATGTCGCCAGATGGCCGGTCAACGTACGGTTGCCTTCTTCCGGCCACGGCGAACTTAAATCGCCGGTGCGCAGGCCGGCCTCTACGTGGCCCACCGGTATCCGCTGATAAAACGCCGCCAGGCTCGCCGCCATGGTGGTGGTGGTATCGCCATGTACCAGCACCACGTCGGGTTTAAACGACTCCAGCACCGGCTTCAGCCCTTCAAGGATGCGACAGGTGATCTCGGTCAGCCCCTGCCCCGGCTTCATGATGTTGAGATCGTAGTCCGGGACAATAGAGAAAAGTTTCAACACCTGATCGAGCATCTCCCGATGCTGCGCGGTCACGCATACTTTCGCCTCAAAATGAGGATCCTTTGCCAGCGCATGGACCAGAGGCGCCATCTTGATGGCTTCCGGCCTCGTGCCAAATACAGTTAGTACTTTCACATCGATTCTCTTCGATTAGGCGATGAAGGTCATCTGCCCTTCACCACAGGCCGCAATCACAGGACACGACGACGCGATAACGCCACGCCTGCGCCGATGAGCGCACCCACAATCCCCCACATCACCATCAGAAATACACGGCGCGGGCTATCGCGTTTTACAGGTTCTTCCGGCGTCCGCAAATACCGGTAAGTCTGAAAACGCGGATCTAACGTTGGACCGACGTTCAACGTGCTCAGCATGGCGCGGTTCTGGTCGTAATCGAGGTCATATTCCGGCCCAACGGCCTGCAGGTTTTCCAGCCTGGCCTGCAGCATCGGCCTGCCCAATAAAAATAGCTCTGAATCCGGCAACTGATCGGCAGGAACATCCGTTTCGCTACGTGAAATATTGTGCTGCTGAGCCACCTTCAGCGCCTGCTCCACGCTGTGCGTCCGGCGGTTGAAGATGGCCTCGGCCACCTCTTCCTGGCGCTTCACCTGCGCCTTCATCTGCACCGTCCGCGCCGCCCAGGCGCCTTTAAGTTCGTCGTTAAGATGGCCTGCCGCCCGCTGGCTGGCGAAGGCCACATACTGACGCAACAGATTATTGGCATCCTGCCCGGTCTCGGCGGTCAGTTTGACGCTGTCGTTAATGCTCTTGGCCGCATCGCCTGGCATAAACTGGATATTGTTAATCAGGTCATCCAGCATCGCCGCATCAGCGCGGGCATTACCCGACTGACGCTGCTTGTAGTAGTCCGTTTGCAGCCAGAAATCGCGCCGGGTATCCCAGGAGGCCAGCTGCATGATGAACTCTTTATACGCTTCATCCATGGCGGAAGGCTGGTCGACCGAGGCGAGGTCGGCTTTAATGTCCAGATTGCGTAAGAACTGCTGTTGGGAATAGTATCCCCCCAACATATTGACAGTAGGCCGATCGGTGATCGCCGTGGCGCTCCACTCCTGGCGAGCAAAGAAGGTGTACACCAGCACGATGGCGGCGAAGAGTACGGCGCCGCCGACTATCCAGCCTTTTCCTGCCCATAAAGCGCGAAACAGCCCGCGAATATCCAGCTCGTTCTCAACGTTCACTGCTTGTGCTCCCGGTAATGGTTGAGTCATCACATCCCCAGCTCTACTTGGTTAGTTTCGGATTATTGCCGCTGTGTCGCCGAATTCTGCGTCTGATGCGCTTAACCAGGCGCGCCACTTTCCAGGCGCGCTTAATACAGTAGCCATAAAGAAAGAAGGCTACCAAAAAGAGAATTAACATCACCCATTCCGGCACAATGCGGGTGTATTCCGCCACGACGCCAACCAGCGCCAGCAGGGCGGCGGCCAGGGTAATCAGGACAAACGCCTGGCGGGAAGTAAACCCGGCGCGCATGATCAAATGATGAATATGCTGACGGTCCGGTGAGAAAGGACTCATGCCTTTGCGCAGGCGGCGATACATAATCGCCACCATGTCCATCAACGGGATAGCGATAATCCACAGCGCGGTCACCGGGCTAATGGGATGCGTTTTACCTTGCGTGGTTTCCAGCAGGATCCAGATGATGGTGAAGCCAATCATCGTGCTGCCGGCGTCACCCATAAAGACTTTATAGCGGCGGCCGAGGGCGCCAAGATTGAGAAGAATATAGGGTAGAATGGCGGCGATCATCGCGAAACACCACATCGCCAGGCTGTACTGACCATCAAACCAAAGGATAATCCCGGTCGCCGCAAAAGAGACCGATGACAGTCCGCCGAGCAGGCCGTCGATACCATCGACCATGTTGAACGCATTGATAGCGGCCCAGACGGCAAACAGCGTCAGGAAGAAGCCGAAGGGCCCCAGCACCAGTTCCCACGAGCCAAAAATAAAGCCCAAACTACTCAGATGCAGATTCCCTGCCATCATCATAATCACGGCGATCGCGGCCTGAATGACCGCGCGAATTTTCACGCTGATGTCGAAGCGATCGTCAAGCGCGCCAACCAGCACCAATACCCCCGCGCAGGCCAGATACAGCGAGGCGTGAGGAATATAATAATCGGCGATGGCGAAAGTGAAACAGATACCTGCATAAACTGAGATACCACCGACCAACGGAATCAACCCCTGATGCCGTTTGCGATAGTTGGGTTTATCCACTAACCCGATCTTTTTTGCCACTTTCCGCGCGACAAAAATAAAGAGGGTCGTGAATAAGAAAATACTGATTAATTCAGTAATAGCAGTGAGTAAATTCACAACGCATGTGCTCTCAGCATAGTTAATCCGGGAAGTATAGCGATGATGCCCCAACTCCAGAAGGGGAAAAGCAGAACATTACAAATTTATTGTATAGATTTTAGTCTGTTAAAGCTGTCTCCGCCTGCTATCCGGCGCCATTATACGACAACTTTCGTCCCGCTTTCTCTGTCTCTGGATCATACAAACCCAAAAATGAAAACGCCACGCAAAGGCGTGGCGTTTTTGGCTTTTTTTACCTTACGAGCGCTTCATCATATCGAAGAAGTCATCATTCGTCTTGGTCATTGCCAGCTTATTGATGAGGAATTCCATCGCATCAATCTCACCCATCGGATGGATAATTTTGCGCAGGATCCACATTTTCTGCAGCTCTTCCTGAGTGGTAAGCAGCTCTTCTTTACGGGTACCGGAACGGTTGTAGTCGATAGCCGGGAAGACGCGTTTTTCAGCAATCTTACGAGAGAGGTGCAGTTCCATGTTACCGGTGCCTTTAAACTCTTCGTAGATAACTTCGTCCATTTTGGAACCGGTGTCGATCAGCGCCGTGGCGATGATGGTCAGGCTACCGCCCTCCTCGACGTTACGTGCCGCACCAAAGAAACGCTTCGGACGGTGCAGGGCGTTGGCGTCCACACCACCGGTCAACACTTTACCGGAAGCCGGAACCACGGTGTTGTAGGCACGCGCCAGACGGGTAATGGAGTCGAGCAAGATGATAACGTCTTTCTTGTGTTCAACCAGACGTTTCGCTTTCTCAATAACCATCTCGGCAACCTGCACGTGACGGGATGCCGGCTCGTCAAAGGTGGAAGCAACCACTTCACCTTTCACCAGACGCTGCATCTCGGTCACTTCTTCCGGACGTTCGTCGATCAGCAGTACCATCAGGACACAGTCCGGGTGGTTGTATGCGATGCTCTGCGCGATGTTCTGCAGCAGCATGGTTTTACCGGCCTTCGGCGGCGCGACGATCAGACCACGCTGGCCGCGGCCAATCGGGGAGGCCAGATCCAGTACGCGAGCGGTTAAGTCTTCGGTAGAACCGTTACCACGCTCCATACGCAGGCGAGAGTTCGCGTGCAGCGGCGTTAAGTTCTCGAACAGGATCTTGTTACGCGCGTTTTCCGGCTTGTCGTAGTTAACTTCGTTAACTTTCAGCAGCGCAAAGTAACGTTCACCCTCTTTCGGAGGACGAATCTTACCGGAAATGGTGTCACCAGTGCGGAGGTTGAAACGGCGGATTTGGCTGGGGGATACGTAGATGTCGTCAGGGCCGGCGAGGTAGGAGCTGTCTGCGGAGCGGAGGAATCCAAATCCATCCTGCAGTATCTCCAGTACGCCGTCGCCAAAGATATCTTCGCCACTCTTCGAATGCTGCTTGAGGATGGCAAAAATAATATCCTGCTTACGCATACGAGCCAGGTTTTCCAGCCCCATATTTTCGCCGAGAGTAATCAGCTCAGAAACCGGCGTATTCTTTAATTCGGTAAGATTCATAGTGGTGTGGGTTCTTAAACTCGGGGTAAATCTCGAACTTAATGTTGTGAATGGTATGGCAGGAACTTCCATGCCTGTTAACGGCCTTCATCTCGTGTCTGTACGTTGCCTGGTCACAGGAAAGAACGCAGAACTGAAACGACTAGACGGAATGAGTGAAAAGCCCGGAATTATTAGCTTCACGCGCATTTATGCGGGATGCTTCGGGTAAAACAAGATTCAAACAAGGTATGTTTAAAACGAAGTCTGTGGATTAACTTAGCACGACTCCAGCCGGGCGTCCAGAGTTCCGCAAAAAATAGGAATCTGGACGCCGGAACAGCAATTCGCTTACGCCAGGTTAGCGTCGAGGAACTCTTTCAGCTGACCCTTGGACAGTGCGCCAACTTTAGTGGCCGCCACTTCGCCGTTTTTAAACAGCAGCAGGGTTGGGATACCGCGAATGCCGTATTTCGGCGCAGTGCCCGGGTTCTGGTCAATGTTCAGCTTAGCTACGGTCAGTTTGCCCTGATACTCTTCAGCGATCTCATCCAGAATCGGGGCGATCATTTTGCACGGACCACACCACTCTGCCCAGAAATCGACGAGGGTCAGCCCGTCAGCCTTGAGTACGTCCGTGTCAAAACTGTCGTCAGTCAGGTGAATAATTTTATCGCTCATATTTAACTCCACAGGAATAAGCCTGGTGTGTTGGTGTCGTAGCCATCAACGACGCGCTGCGGCTACGTTATGCACGCTATTCTTCAGGATACCTCAATTCTCTGGCCTGCCAACTGGCGCAATCCATCATGGACTCGCCTGTTGACGCCAGGGTGCCCGAACGCGAACTGCATGCTGCAGATTTATCGCTCCCGACTCGCTTAGTAGTCTAAGCTATCCTGGATTCGTTCAGTTACCGTAGACGTACCTTGAATAATTTCGTACACCGCCAACGAAAGGTTGACGTTATTTCACCGGATACGCTTTCTTAATGCAATAGTTAGCTGATATTCTACCACACTATGAGCAAAACACATTTAACAGAACAGAAGTTTTCCGACTTCGCCCTGCACCCGGCAGTCATTGAAGCCCTTGAAAAGAAAGGGTTTCATAATTGCACACCCATTCAGGCCCTCGCCCTTCCGCTGACGCTGGAAGGCCGCGATGTCGCCGGGCAGGCGCAAACCGGTACCGGTAAAACGATGGCGTTCCTGACGTCAACGTTTCATTATCTTCTCTCTCACCCGGCTATCGCCGATCGCCAGGTTAACCAACCGCGCGCGCTGATTATGGCGCCGACGCGTGAACTGGCGGTACAGATCCACGCCGACGCTGAGCCACTGGCGCTGGCCACCGGTCTGAAGCTGGGTCTGGCTTACGGCGGCGACGGCTACGATAAACAGCTGAAAGTGCTGGAAAGCGGCGTCGATATTCTGATCGGCACCACTGGTCGTCTGATCGATTACGCGAAGCAGAACCACATTAACCTCGGCGCCATTCAGGTTGTCGTGCTGGACGAAGCCGATCGCATGTACGATCTCGGCTTTATTAAAGATATCCGCTGGCTGTTCCGCCGCATGCCGCCGGCCACTCAGCGCCTGAACATGCTGTTCTCCGCGACCCTTTCTTATCGCGTCCGCGAACTGGCGTTCGAACAAATGAATAACGCCGAGTACGTTGAAGTCGAGCCGGAACAGAAGACAGGCCACCGTATTAAAGAAGAGCTCTTCTACCCTTCCAATGAAGAAAAAATGCGCCTGCTGCAGACGCTGCTGGAAGAAGAGTGGCCCGATCGCGCCATCGTTTTCGCCAATACCAAGCACCGTTGCGAAGATATCTGGGGCCATCTCGCCGCCGACGGCCATCGCGTAGGTCTGCTGACCGGCGACGTGGCGCAGAAAAAACGTCTGCGCATTCTCGAAGAATTTACCCGTGGCGACCTCGATATTCTGGTCGCGACCGATGTTGCCGCCCGTGGCTTACATATTCCGGCCGTGACTCACGTCTTTAACTACGATCTGCCGGACGACTGCGAAGATTACGTTCACCGCATCGGCCGTACCGGTCGCGCTGGCGCCAGCGGTCACTCCATTAGCCTCGCCTGCGAAGAGTATGCGCTGAATCTGCCGGCGATCGAAACCTATATTGGTCACTCAATTCCGGTCAGTAAGTACAACCCGGACGCGCTGATGACCGACCTGCCTAAGCCGCTGCGTCTGACCCGTGCGCGCCCAGGCAACGGCCCGCGCCGTAACGGTCCACCGCGCAATCGTCGTCGTTCAGGTTAAGAGATCTATGCCATACGCTCAGTCATTCAGAATCTGCCAGGGCGACCTTCCTCTGGCGACCCGCTCAGTGATGTGGATCGGGCCTAAGCGCCCCGCCGACCAGGGAGCCTTCTGAACGATGAAGAGTATGAGCTCCACCTCGCTATATGCCGCCATTGATTTGGGCTCCAATAGTTTCCATATGTTGGTGGTGCGCGAGGTGGCGGGCAGCATCCAGACGCTGAGCCGCATTAAGCGTAAGGTTCGACTGGCCGCCGGCCTGAATAGCGACAACACCCTCTCCGCAGAAGCGATGGAACGGGGCTGGCAGTGCTTACGCCTGTTTGCCGAGCGCCTGCAGGATATTCCGCCGACGCAAATCCGCGTCGTGGCCACCGCCACGCTGCGTCTTGCCGTCAATGCGGGGGAGTTTCTGGCGAAAGCGCAGGAGATCCTCGGCACTCCAGTGCAAGTGATCAGCGGCGAAGAAGAAGCGCGCCTGATTTACCAGGGTGTCGCCCACACCACCGGCGGCGCCGATCAGCGCCTGGTGGTCGATATCGGCGGCGCCAGCACCGAGCTGGTGACCGGGACCGGCGCACAAACAACCTCGCTGTTTAGCCTGTCGATGGGCTGTGTGACCTGGCTTGAACGCTATTTTGCCGACCGTAGTCTGACGAAAGAGAATTTCGATCTCGCCGAAGCGGCTGCGCGCGAGGTGCTACTGCCCGTCGCCGATGTGCTGCGCTATCACGGATGGAAAGTGTGCGTTGGCGCCTCCGGCACCGTTCAGGCTCTGCAGGAAATTATGATGGCGCAGGGGATGGATGAACGAATCACCCTCGCCAAACTCCAGCAGCTTAAACAGCGCGCTATCCAGTGCGGACGTCTGGAAGAGCTGGAGATCGAAGGCTTAACCCTTGAGCGGGCGCTGGTGTTTCCTAGCGGGCTGGCGATCCTGATCGCTATCTTCAGCGAACTGAATATTCAGTGTATGACCCTCGCGGGCGGCGCGTTACGCGAAGGCCTGGTGTACGGCATGCTGCATCTCTCCGTTGAGCAGGACATCCGCAGCCGCACGCTGCGTAATATTCAGCGTCGTTTTATGATCGACACCGAACAGGCCCAGCGCGTCGGCGGCCTTGCCAGTCATCTGCTCAGTCAGTTGGATGGCAGCTGGGAGCTGGATCCGCTAAGCCGTGATTTACTCCTTAGCGCCTGTGCGCTGCATGAGATTGGGCTGAGCGTGGATTTTAAGCGCGCGCCGCAGCACGCCGCCTATCTGGTCAATAACCTCGACCTGCCGGGCTTTACCCCGGCGCAGAAGAAGCTGATTGCCACGCTGCTCCTTAACCAGACTAACGCTATCGACCTCTCTTCGCTTCATCAACAGAATGCCGTCCCACCGCGGGTGGCTGAGCATCTGTGTCGTCTGCTGCGACTGGCAATCCTGTTTGCCAGCCGGCGGCGCGACGATCTGTTGCCCGCCATTCAGCTGACCGCTCAAGACGAACAACTGACGCTGATATTGCCGGGAAACT
Source organism: Klebsiella sp. KPN54798 (assembly GCF_021184225.1). Taxonomy (NCBI): domain Bacteria; kingdom Pseudomonadati; phylum Pseudomonadota; class Gammaproteobacteria; order Enterobacterales; family Enterobacteriaceae; genus Klebsiella; species Klebsiella sp. KPN54798. The sequence continues at coordinate 5,242,290 of NZ_CP089234.1, forward strand.
GGCTGGATGAACATCCGCTGGGTCGGGAGATGGTCGATCAGGAGTGTCAGTGGCAAAGCTACGTCCACTGGATACTTCGGGTCGCCAGCGGCGATACGCTGAAATAATATCCAGCCAGGAGGGCGGATGCGGGAAGAACTGGATTTCAAATCGCTACGCTTTTTCTCTGCGCTCTACCGCTTGGGCAATGTTTCCCCAGCAGCGGACGCGCTCGATATCAGCCAGCCCACCGGCAGCCTTTTGCTGAAAAAACTACGAGATCATTTTGCTGACCCGCTGTTTGTCCGGGTCGGGCAGCGGATGATCCCGACGCCGCGAGCGGACGCGATCGCCCCCACCATCTCGACTCTTCTCCAGCTTGCCGATAACGATTTAGCGGTCAAACCTGAATTTCTTCCCCAGCAGAGCCAGCGTAATTTTACGATCGGTATGACCGATATCAGCCAAATGACGCTGCTGCCTTTATTGCAAATTGCGCTCCAGCAGCAGGCGGCGGACGGGATCACCTTTACGGTACAGAATCTGGATGAGCAGACCCTCAACGCCCTCGAATCCGGGAAATGCGATCTCGCGATCGGCTATCTGACGCAGCTTCCGGAAAGCGTCTACCAGCAACATCTCTTCGATCAATCATATGTCTGCCTGGCTGCGGAAAACCATCCTCGCATTCGCGCACAGCTCCGCGCCGAAGACTGGCGCCAGGAAAAGCATCTGGCGATCCGCGTGGAGGGGACTGCCCATGGCGATATGGATAAGCTGCTTGATGAGCACCACATGCCCCGGCGCATTGCGCTAACGTTACCAAGTTTTTTAGGTACCGGTGAGCTGGTGGCCGAAAGCGATATGATTGCCGTCGTCCCGGAACAGGTGGCGCGGCATATCACCCGGCGCTATCCCTGCCGTAGCTGGCCGCTGCCTTTTCCCCTCGCCAAAATCGCCATCCGTCAGGTCTGGCATCAGCGGCTGCACCGCGATCCCGGACATATCTGGCTACGCTCGCTGATCGCTACGCTTGCCGATCCCGCACAGCAGAGTACTTCTATTAAAATCTAAGTAACAAATTACGCCCGTGTATTGGTTTTATTAATAACCCCTATTACGTTTGGTTTATTGCTGGTAATACGTGAAAGCTTTTATTCTCCTCGCATCAAGCCACACTGACACATATCGCAAGGAAAATATCATGCGCGGAAAAATTGCTTTAGAAGAACACGTATCCACTCCTGAAAATAACCGTCTGTGGGATTCATCTGGTGAAGCAGGTCGTAACGGCACAGAATATATGAAAGATGTCGAACGCCGCCTGCTGGATCGCAGCATTCAGCTGGAAGAAATGGCGCAGCGTCATATTGATCATGTAATTCTTTCTCTGACTTCACCTGGCGCCCAGTCTATTTTAGATAAAGCCAAAGCCGTCTCTTTTGCCCGCGATACTAACGATTTTATCGTTGAGAATTATGTGAAGCCAAATCCGGACAAATTCAGCGCCTTCGCCACCCTGGCATTGCAGAACCCGGAAGCCGCGGCGGAAGAGCTGGAGCGCGCCGTGAAAAAGTTAGGCATGAAAGGTGCGCTGATCAACGGCTACACCAACGTTAAAGATAGCGAGCATGGCCTGTATCTTGATGACGAATCCATGCTGGTATTCTGGGATAAGGTCAACGAGCTGAACGTGCCTGTCTATCTGCATCCTCGTGAACCGCTGGAAGGCCCGGCGCGTGGCATCTATACCGGTTACGAAAGCCTGATCGGCTCTGCCTGGGGCTTCGCTCAGGAAACGGCAGTGCATGCTATTCGTCTGATGATGAGCGGTCTGTTCGATCGTTATCCTAACCTCAATCTGGTGCTGGGTCACCTCGGCGAAGGGCTGGTACATATGCTGCCGCGCACTCAACATCGTCTCTATCGTCAGCGTTTCGGCTGCGGTCTGGGTAAAGCGGAAAAACCGTTAATGCACTACCTGCAGAATAACTTCATCGTTACCACCAGCGGCCATTTCAATACCCATTCACTGAATAATGCTATTGAAGTCATGGGCGCCGATCGCGTGATGTTCTCTGTCGATTATCCGTATGAAGATATTCATCAGGCCTGCGACTGGTTTGATCCTTTAGAACTTGAAGCAGGCCTGAAAGAGAAAATCGCCTGGGGTAATGCCAGCCGCGTATTTAACATTAAATAATTAATTTAAATATTTCAGGGCCTGTATATTCAGGCCCTGATTTTTATTAGGGAAAATAAATTATGGCTATAGGTATATTTGTCTGTAGCGGCTCGCTTCTCGTCGGTGCGCTGGCGGGCGCTTCACTGAATCGTTTTATTCCGGAACATTTCAAAAAAACCTTACCGTTGATCGCCGGACTGATCTCAATCAGTATGGGCATATTCTTTGTCAATAAATTGCATAACCTGCCGCCGATTGCCCTGGCTATTATTGTCGGCACGATTATCGGCGGCCTGTTGAATATTGAAAAATGGATTGAACGAGCCGGAACAACGCTGCGCAGCCCCATTGAACGTATCTTTCCGGCGCAGTCCAGCGCCAGCGTCGGTGCGGAAGATTTTATGAATCAGTTTATCGCCGTGCTGATCCTGTTCTGCGCCAGCGGTACCGGCATCTTCGGCGCCTTAACCGAAGGGATGACCGGCGACCCGACCATTCTGCTGACCAAGTCGATCCTCGACTTTTTTACTGCCGCGATTTTCGCCTCCACGCTGGGGTATATCATCACCGTGATCTTTATTCCCCAGCTGATTGTTTTCGTTATCCTGTTTTTCGCGGCAACCTTTATCATGGCGTTAATCAATCCGTCGATGATCGCCGATTTCACCGCCTGCGGCGGCATCATTATGCTGGCGACCGGTTTCCGTCTGTGCGGGATCCGTGCCTTCCCTACCGCCAATATGCTGCCCTCGCTAATACTGGTGATGCCCTTCTCCGCCGCCTGGCAGCAGTTTATCGCCTGAGACGCTAAGCTTTTTTCGCCTTTGCCAGCATCGCCCGAATATTAGCGACGTTGGCCTGGCCTTTTTGCATCCGCTCTTCAGGCGTAATGGTTTTGCGTGCCTGCTCCCAGATAAGGTCGTCCTGAGGTAGCTCCAGCAGAAAACGACTCGGTTCAGGACGCACCAGCTCGCCATATTGCCGGCGCTCCTTACAGAGCGTAAAGGTCAGCTCTTTCTGCGCACGGGTGATGCCAACGTAGGCCAGGCGGCGCTCTTCATCGACGTTATCTTCATCAATGCTGCTTTGGTGCGGCAGCAATCCCTCTTCCATTCCCACCAGATAAACGTAGGGGAACTCCAGCCCCTTTGACGCATGGAGAGTCATCAGCTGCACCTGATCCAGCTCTTCATCCGATTCGCCGCGCTCCATCATGTCGCGCAGGGTAAAGCGGGTGACCACCTGGGTCAGGGTCATCGGCTCATCGATTTCGCTGCCTTCCAGCATCTCGGTCATCCAGGTAAACAGCTGGTTGACGTTTTTCATGCGCATTTCCGCGGCTTTCGGGCTGGGCGAGGTTTCATACAGCCAGGATTCGTAGTCGATCCCGCGAATCAAATCGCGCACGGCGTTGACCGGCTCGCGTTCGGCCAGCTGCTGGATCTCGCGTAGCCAGTGGGTGAAGCGGGTGAGGGATTCATAGCCGCGCCCGGTCAGCGTCTGGCTGAGACCCATATCAAAGCTGGCGGTGAACAATCCTTTGTTGCGGCCCATCGCCCACTCACCGAGCTTTTGCAGCGTCGCCGGGCCGATCTCGCGCTTCGGCGTGTTGACGATACGCAGGAAGGCGCTGTCGTCGTCCGGGTTGGTCAGCACGCGCAGATAGGCCAGCAGATCTTTAATTTCCGGACGCGAAAAGAACGACGTGCCGCCGGAGATTTTGTACGGGATGCGGTTCTGCATCAGCATCTTTTCAAAGACCCGCGACTGGTGATTGCCGCGATAAAGGATAGCGTAGTCTTTGTAATTGGTTTTATTAATGAAGTGGTGGGCGATCAGCTCCCCGGCCACGCGCTCCGCTTCATGATCTTCATTGTTGGCGGAGAGCACTTTCAGCTCTGCGCCATATCCCAGTTCGGAGAACAGCCGCTTTTCAAAGACGTGAGGGTTATTGGCGATCAAAATGTTGGCGGCTTTCAGAATACGCCCGGATGAGCGGTAGTTCTGCTCAAGCTTGATCACCTGCAGCGCCGGGAAGTCCTGGCTGAGCAGCACCAGGTTCTGCGGCCGCGCGCCGCGCCACGAGTAGATCGACTGGTCGTCATCGCCCACCACGGTAAAGCGCGCCCGCTGACCCACCAGCAGTTTCACCAGCTCATACTGGCTGGTATTGGTATCCTGATACTCATCTACCAGCAGGTAGCGGATCTTATTTTGCCAGCGCTCGCGCACCTCCTCGTTGCGCTGCAGCAGCAGCGTTGGCAGTAGGATCAGATCGTCAAAATCGAGGACATTGCAGGCCTTCATGTGCGCGTCGTATAGCCCATAGCAGTGGGCGAAAATACGATCCCGTTCGCCTTTCGCGCCAGCGGCGGCCTGCGCCGGGGTTTTTAGATCGTTTTTCCAGTTGGAGATCGTCGAGATCAGCTGCTGAAGCACCACTTTGTCATCTTCGATCAATCCTTCGGTCAGTTCCTTAAGCAGCGCCACCTGGTCGGTATCGTCGAATAAGGAAAAGTTAGACTTCATACCCAGCGCAGCGTATTCGCGCTTAATGATATCCAGCCCCAAAGTGTGGAAGGTGGAAATCATCAGCCCACGCGCCTCTTTGCGCCCCAGCGTTTGCCCAACGCGCTCTTTCATCTCGCGCGCGGCTTTGTTGGTAAAGGTCACGGCCGCGATATGGCGCGCCTGATAGCCGCAGCCGCGGATCAGGTGGGCGATTTTATTCGTAATAACGCGGGTCTTACCGGAACCGGCGCCCGCCAGCACCAGGCACGGTCCGGTGACGAATTCGACGGCTTGTTGTTGGCCAGGGTTTAAACGCATGGGAGTCTTGCTCAATCTTCGAACGGGGTGGGGATTGTAGCAGAAAGCGGAGCCGAGATTTACTGACTGATGGTAAAGTGTCAGCCACGCAAACCATCCTGAGAATGATGTCATGGCAAAAAGCGCAGCGGCCCTGCATATCCTGGTCAAAGAAGAGAAACTGGCGCTGGAGATCCTCGCCAAACTGGAGCGGGGCGTCAGCTTCGATCATCTGGCGAAACGCTATTCTAAATGTCCGTCTGGCCGCAACGGCGGCGACTTAGGCGAGTTTCAGCAAGGCGCGATGGTCGGTCCGTTTGATCAAGCCGTCTTCAGCTGTCCGCTGCTCAAACCCTATGGCCCGGTGAAAACCAAATTCGGCTACCACATCATCAAGGTGCTGTATCGCCGCTAGCGCGTGATACTATGGCGCCCTGATTTATCCCAACTCACTCAAGGCGCAATCATGGCTAAAACCGCGGCAGCACTGCATATCCTGGTAAAAGAAGAGAAACTGGCGCTCGATCTGCTCGAGCAGCTCAAAAACGGCGCCGATTTCGGCAAGCTGGCAAAGAAACACTCCATTTGTCCGTCAGGCAAACGCGGCGGCGATCTGGGTGAGTTCCGCCAGGGCCAGATGGTACCGGCCTTCGATAAAGTGGTCTTCTCCTGCCCTGAACTGGAGCCAACCGGCCCGCTGCATACCCAGTTCGGCTACCACATCATCAAAGTGCTGTACCGGAAATAATAAAAAAACCCGGGGATCTTAATCTCCGGGTTTTTGCCTGATGGCGCTTCGCCTATCAGGCCTACTAAACAAATCCATGCCTCTATGGATTTCGGCTTGCCGGAAGGCGGCAAGGAAGTACATCCCCAGGAACAAAGATTACTATGTGACTGGGGTGTACGTACCGTAGCCAACGCATCGGCAAGTCGAAAGACGACGAGGAATTAGCCGGCTACCGCGATACGCTTCATATCGGTCATATAACCGCGCAGTTTCTTACCAACCTGCTCGATAGCGTGGCTGCGAATCGCTTCGTTCACATCGCGCAGCTGCGCGTTATCTACCGCGCCTTCGGCAATCGCTGTGCCCAGGTCGCCGGTCTGCAGGGTGGTCATGAACTCTTTCAGCAGCGGTACGCAAGCGTAAGAGAACAGGTAGTTACCATATTCAGCGGTATCGGAAATAACCACGTTCATCTCATACAGACGCTTACGGGCGATGGTGTTGGCGATAAGCGGCAGCTCATGCAGTGATTCGTAGTAAGCAGACTCTTCGATGATGCCGGAGGCCACCATGGTTTCGAAGGCCAGCTCAACGCCCGCTTTCACCATCGCGATCATCAGAACGCCTTTATCGAAGTACTCCTGCTCGCCGATTTTGCCTTCATATTGCGGCGCGGTTTCGAAGGCGGTTTTGCCGGTCTCTTCACGCCAGGTCAGCAGTTTCTTATCGTCGTTCGCCCAGTCCGCCATCATGCCGGAGGAGAATTCGCCGGAGATAATGTCGTCCATGTGTTTCTGGAACAGCGGCGCCATGATCTCTTTCAGCTGCTCGGACAGCGCATAAGCGCGCAGTTTCGCCGGGTTGGAGAGGCGATCCATCATCAGGGTGATGCCGCCCTGCTTCAGCGCTTCGGTGATGGTTTCCCAGCCGAACTGAATCAGTTTTTCTGCATACGCCGGATCGGTACCTTCCGCCACCAGCTTGTCGAAGCACAGCAGAGAACCCGCCTGCAGCATGCCGCAAAGGATGGTTTGCTCGCCCATCAGGTCAGATTTCACTTCCGCCACGAAGGAAGATTCCAGCACGCCCGCGCGGTGGCCGCCTGTCGCCGCAGCCCATGCTTTGGCAATCGCCATGCCTTCGCCTTTCGGGTTGTTTTCCGGGTGTACCGCGATAAGCGTCGGTACGCCGAAACCGCGTTTGTACTCTTCACGCACTTCGGTGCCCGGGCACTTCGGCGCCACCATCACCACGGTGATGTCTTTACGGATCTGCTCGCCCACTTCCACGATGTTGAAGCCGTGGGAGTAACCCAGCGCTGCGCCGTCTTTCATCAGCGGCTGTACGGAGCGCACAACGTCTGAGTGCTGTTTGTCCGGCGTCAGGTTAACCACCAGGTCCGCCTGCGGGATCAGCTCTTCATAAGTGCCGACTTTGAAGCCGTTTTCAGTCGCTTTACGCCAGGAGGCGCGCTTCTCAGCGATCGCTTCTTTACGCAGCGCATAGGAGATATCCAGGCCGGAGTCACGCATGTTCAGACCCTGGTTCAGGCCCTGCGCGCCGCAGCCGACGATGACCACTTTTTTACCCTGAAGGTAGCTTGCGCCATCGGCGAATTCGTCGCGCGCCATAAAGCGGCATTTGCCCAGCTGTGCCAGCTGCTGGCGCAGGTTCAGTGTATTAAAGTAGTTAGCCATGTCTGTAACTCCGTGATGTTGTGTCGTGCTTATTGTTCGGTTCGCTTTTGCGAGAATGAACTTACTATATGACAGGAATTTTATTGCGGAAATTGATATATTCACAACGTCACGTTGCATTTTATGAAATACAAAACCGGGGAGTACGCGCCGTGGATTTACGCGATCTGAAAACCTTTCTGCATCTGGCGGAAAGCCGCCATTTTGGCCGCAGCGCGCGGGCCATGCACGTCAGCCCGTCGACGCTTTCGCGCCAGATCCAGCGTCTGGAAGAGGACCTCGGCCAGCCGCTGTTCGTGCGAGATAATCGCACGGTGACCCTTACCGAAGCCGGGGAAGAGTTACGTACCTTTGCCCAACAGACTTTATTGCAGTATCAGCAGCTTCGTCACGTCATCGATCAGCAGGGCCCTTCGCTCTCCGGCGAGCTGCACATCTTCTGCTCCGTCACCGCCGCCTATAGCCATCTGCCGCCGATCCTCGACCGCTTTCGCGCCGCGCACCCCTCGGTGGAGATCAAGCTCTCGACCGGCGACGCCGCCGACGCTATGGAGAAGGTCGTCACCGGCGAAGCCGACCTGGCGATTGCCGGTAAGCCGGAGACTCTGCCAGGGTCGGTGGCGTTTTCGATGCTGGAGAACCTCGCCGTGGTGTTAATTGCCCCGGCCCTTCCCTGCCCGGTGCGCAACCAGGTGACCGTCGAGCGCCCCGACTGGTCGACAGTGCCCTTTATCATGGCCGACCAGGGGCCGGTACGTCGGCGCATCGAGCTGTGGTTTCGGCGGCATAAAATCAGCAATCCGTCGATCTACGCCACCGTCGGCGGGCACGAAGCGATGGTGTCGATGGTCGCCCTGGGATGCGGCGTGGCGCTGCTGCCGGAAGTGGTGCTGGAGAACAGTCCGGAGCCGGTACGCAACAGGGTGATGATCCTGGAGCGCAGCGATGAGCAAACGCCGTTTGAGCTGGGCGTTTGCGCACAAAAAAAGCGGCTGCATGAGCCGCTTATTGATGCTTTCTGGAAAATTCTTCCCAACCACTAACCCGCGAGGAAAAAGCGGAATGCCGGGTTATGCGTTTCGTCGTGGCACTCATAGCCCAGCTCATTAAGACGAGTTTCAAAGTCCGGCTCGTGCTCGCCCAACTCGAAGGCCGCCAGTACCCGACCATAGTCAGTGCCGTGGCTGCGGTAGTGGAACAGTGAAATATTCCAGTGGGTGCCAAGGGTATGCAGGAATTTCAGCAGCGCCCCCGGCGATTCCGGAAACTCGAAGCTGAACAGCCGCTCCTGCAGCGCTTTGGTCGGCCGGCCGCCGACCATATAGCGCACATGGAGCTTGGCCATTTCGTCATCGGAAAGGTCAACGACGCTGTAGCCGCCATCGTTCAGTAACTGGAGGATCTCTTTCCGCTCTTCCAGGCCACGACTCAGGCGTACCCCGACAAAAATACAGGCGTCTTTGGCATCGGCAAAGCGGTAGTTGAACTCCGTCACCGAGCGGCCCCCCAGTAGCTGGCAAAACTTCAAAAAGCTACCTTTCTCTTCCGGGATCGTCACCGCCAGCAGTGCTTCGCGCTGTTCCCCGAGCTCGCAGCGCTCGGACACGTAGCGCAGGCCGTGGAAGTTGACGTTGGCCCCGGACAGAATATGAGCCAGACGCTCGCCGCGGATGTTATGCTGGGCAATATACTTTTTCATCCCCGCCAGCGCCAGCGCGCCGGAAGGCTCCGCCACCGCCCGCACATCTTCGAACAGATCCTTCATCGCCGCGCAGATAGCATCGCTATCGACGGTGATGATATCGTCCAGATACTCCTGGCATAAACGGAACGTTTCATCGCCGATGCGTTTGACCGCCACGCCTTCGGCAAACAAGCCGACGCGCGGCAGATCCACCGGATGGCCTGCGTCCAGCGCCGCCTTCAGGCAAGCAGAATCTTCCGCCTCCACCGCGATCACTTTGATCTGCGGCATCAGCTGCTTGATCAGCACCGCCACGCCCGCTGCCAGACCGCCGCCGCCCACCGGGACGAATACGCGGTCAATATGGGCATCCTGCTGCAGCAGCTCCAGCGCCAGGGTTCCCTGTCCGGCGATGACCATCGGGTGATCGAACGGCGGCACCCAGGTAAAACCCTGCTGTTGCGCCAGCTCAATCGCTCTCGCCTTCGCTTCGTCAAAGTTGGCGCCGTGCAGCAGCACTTCGCCGCCAAAGCCGCGAACGGCATCGACTTTGATATCGGCGGTCGCTACTGGCATCACGATCAGCGCCTTAACGCCCAGCCGCGATGCGGAAAACGCCACGCCCTGGGCATGGTTGCCCGCCGAAGCGGTGATCACCCCGTGGGATTTCTGTTCGGCAGTCAGGCTGGACATCATCGCGTAAGCGCCGCGCAGCTTAAAGCTGTGTACCGGCTGGCGATCTTCACGCTTCACCAGAATAACGTTATCCAGCCGCGACGAGAGCTTATCCATTTTTTGCAGCGGCGTTTTCTGCACCGCTTCATAAACCGGCGCGCGCAGCACTGCTCGCAGGTACTCGGCGCCCTCAGGAGCGCCGGACAAGGGTTGTGAATCCGCCATGATTAGCCACCCAGCTTGGATTTATCGCGTACCGCGCCTTTGTCGGCGCTGGTCGCCAGGCTGGCGTAGGCGCGAAGGGCAAAGGAGACCTGACGCTGGCGATTCTTCGGCGTCCACGCCTGGTCGCCACGCGCTTCCTGGGCTTCACGACGCGCCGCAATTTCCGCATCGCTCAGCTGCAGCTGGATGCTGCGGTTCGGAATATCAATCGCGATCATGTCGCCATCTTCAATGAGCGCAATGTTGCCGCCGCTCGCCGCTTCCGGAGAGACGTGACCGATAGAGAGCCCTGAGGTGCCGCCGGAGAAACGGCCATCGGTGATCAGCGCGCACGCTTTGCCCAGCCCCATCGATTTCAGGAAGCTGGTGGGGTAAAGCATTTCCTGCATCCCCGGCCCGCCTTTCGGCCCTTCGTAGCGGATCACCACGACGTCGCCTTCCACGACTTTACCGCCGAGGATGGCCTCAACCGCATCGTCCTGGCTCTCATATACTTTCGCCGGACCGGTAAATTTCAGGATGCTGTCGTCCACGCCGGCGGTTTTCACGATACAACCGTTTTCCGCGAAATTGCCGTACAGCACCGCCAGGCCGCCGTCCTTGCTGTAAGCGTGTTCCAGAGAACGGATACAGCCTTCGGCGCGATCGTCATCCAGGGTATCCCAGCGGCAGTCTTGCGAGAACGCCTGGGTGGTACGGATGCCCGCCGGGCCGGCGCGGAACATTTTTTTCACCGCGTCGTCCTGGGTCACCATCACATCGTACTGTTCCAGGGTCTGCGGCAGCGTCAGGCCAAGGACGTTTTTGACCTCGCGATTCAGCAGCCCGGCTCGGTCCAGCTCGCCCAGAATGCCCAGCACGCCGCCGGCGCGATGCACATCTTCCATATGGTATTTCTGCGTGCTCGGCGCCACCTTACACAGCTGCGGCACTTTGCGGGAGAGCTTATCGATATCGCTCATGGTGAAGTCGATATCAGCTTCCTGCGCCGCCGCCAGCAGGTGCAGAACGGTATTGGTGGAGCCGCCCATGGCGATATCCAGCGTCATAGCGTTCTCAAAGGCCGCCTTGCTGGCGATATTGCGCGGCAGCGCGGAAGCGTCATCCTGCTCGTAATAGCGTTTGGTCAGCTCCACGATACGTTTCCCGGCGTTTAGGAACAGCTCCTTACGATCGGCGTGGGTCGCCAGCAGAGAGCCGTTGCCCGGCTGCGACAGGCCCAGCGCTTCGGTCAGGCAGTTCATGGAGTTCGCCGTGAACATCCCGGAACAGGAGCCGCAGGTCGGGCAGGCGGAGCGTTCCACCTGATTACTCTGCTCGTCGGACACTTTCGGATCCGCCCCCTGAATCATCGCATCCACCAGGTCAAGCTTGATGATTTTATCTGACAGCTTGGTCTTCCCGGCTTCCATCGGGCCGCCGGAAACAAAGATCACCGGAATATTCAAACGCAGGGAGGCCATCAGCATCCCCGGGGTGATTTTGTCGCAGTTGGAGATACAAACCATGGCATCAGCGCAGTGGGCGTTAACCATATACTCCACCGAGTCGGCGATCAGCTCGCGGGATGGCAGTGAATAGAGCATACCCCCGTGGCCCATAGCGATCCCATCATCCACTGCGATGGTGTTGAATTCTTTGGCCACACCACCGGCGGCTTCAATCTGCTCGGCAACCAGTTTGCCGAGATCGCGCAGGTGCACGTGCCCGGGGACAAACTGGGTAAAGGAGTTAACGACGGCGATAATCGGTTTGCCGAAATCGGCATCGGTCATTCCGGTTGCGCGCCACAACGCGCGGGCGCCCGCCATGTTGCGGCCATGTGTGGTGGTGGCGGAACGGTACTTAGGCATGCTCTTTTTACTCCCATCTGTGTTTATTAAATGGGACGGTGCGTGCCGTCCCATTTTTAATTACTTACTTACCGGATCCAACCAGCCCCATTTATCTTCTGTTTCACCGGTGAAGAGGCCAAAGAAGGCTTCCTGAATGCGTTTGGTTACCGGACCGCGACGGCCTGCGCCGACCTGGATGCCGTCCACGCTGCGCACCGGGGTGATTTCCGCCGCAGTGCCGGACATGAAGACTTCATCCGCCAGATACAGGGATTCACGGGACAACACCTGCTCGCGGACTTCGATACCAAGATCTTTCGCCAGTTTGATGATCGCGTCGCGGGTAATGCCCGGCAGCGCGGAAGAGGTAAACGGCGGGGTGAACAGTACACCGTCCTTCACTTCAAACAGGTTTTCCCCTGCGCCTTCGGAGATATAGCCGTTAACATCGAGGGCGATACCTTCCTGATAACCGTGACGACGCGCTTCGCTGCCGACCAGCAGAGAGGAGAGGTAGTTGCCGCCCGCTTTCGCCGCAGTTGGGATGGTGTTCGGCGCCGCGCGGTTCCAGGAAGAGACCATTGCATCGATCCCCTGCTCAAGCGCTTCTGCGCCGAGGTAGGCTCCCCATGGGAACGCCGCGATGATCACGTCAGTGTTGTAACCCGGAGGCGGGTTTACCCCCATGCCGACATCGCCAACAAACACCAGCGGACGGATATAAGCGCTGGTCAGATTATTGGTTCGAATGACTTCGCGGCAGGCTTCCATCAGTTCGTCGACGCTCTGGGAGACCGGGAAACGATAAATTTTGGCTGAATCATGCAGACGCTGCATATGTTCGCGATGACGGAACACCACCGGGCCTTTGTGCGAGTCGTAGCAACGGATCCCCTCGAATACCGAGGTACCGTAGTGCAGCGCATGGGACATCACATGAACTTTCGCTTCGCCCCACGGAACCATCTCGCCATTGAACCAAATGTAATCAGCTTTTTTCGTCGTCATTTTTCTTCCTTTGCGCTCAGGCGCGGATTTGTTGTGATGTGGGTTGCTGGATCTCGACGCAGGCAACGTCGACCAGTTTGCTTAATTGACTAAACAGTAATTCGACGGGCCGCGGGCTGGCAACGGTCAATTCTATATTTATGTTCTGTGCGTCCGGCGCGGTTTCCATGTTCATTGCGCAGATGTGGAAACCCCGGTGGCGGACAACGCGCAGCACGCGCTCTAAGGTTTCCGGGTTGAAACGTGCCTGTAAAGCGACCTGATGTTGCATCATGATAATTTCTCCAGCATTTCAGAGTTACTGGCGCCGGGCGGCACCAACGGCCAGACATTCTCAAGTTCGTCGATTGAGACATGAAGCAGGTATGGCCCCTGGCTCGAAAGCATGGTGTCGAGTGCCGCTTCAACCTGGTCTTTACGGGTGATGTGTTGGCCAGGAATACCGAAGGCGCTGGCCAGCGTGAGGAAATCAGGGTTATCAGTCAGAGTGGTTTCGCTATAACGTTCCTGGAAAAACAGCTGCTGCCATTGTCGAACCATCCCTAACCGCTGGTTGTCGAGTAACACGATCTTCAGCGGTAACTGCTTGCGTTTAACGGTGCCCAGCTCCTGTACATTCATCATGAAGGAGCCGTCACCGGAGATACAGATCACCGTATCGTTAGGGCGCGCCACCTGGGCGCCAACGGCGGCCGGCAGGCCAAAGCCCATGGTGCCTAAGCCGCTGGAGGTGATAAAGTTTTCCGGGCGGGTATAGCTCATATGCTGAGCCGACCACATCTGGTGCTGGCCAACGTCGGTGGTCACCACACTGTCCGCCGGCTTGCGGTCGGAAAGCTGCTTCAGCAGCAGCGGCGCGTAGATTGCCTCACCGGGATGATCGTAACGCCAGGCATGCTCGGCACGCAGTGCGGCACTCCGCTCGCGCCAGCCATCGATAGCTAACGGCTGCTGCAGCGCCGGCAGCAGGCAGTTCAGATCGCCTGTCAGACCGATATGCGCCTGACGCAGCTTGTTCAGCTCCGCCGGATCGATGTCCATGTGGATCACTTTGGCATGCGGTGCGAAGGTATTGAGCTTACCGGTCACGCGATCGTCAAAGCGCGCGCCGACGGCGATCAGCAGATCGCACTCCTGTACTGCCAGGTTGGCCGCCTTAGTGCCGTGCATTCCCAGCATGCCGAGATAATAGGGATAATCAGCATCCACCACGCCCAGCCCTTTCAGGGTGCAGGTTGCCGGCATCCTGGTCACCGCCAGGAATTCGCGCAAAGCCGGTACCGCCTGCGCCATGCCGACCCCGCCGCCAACATACAGCATCGGTTGCTGCGATTGGGCCAGCATCTGCAGAGCCTGCGCCACTTCCGCCTGCGGAAATGCCATCTCATCGGCGACGGTAGAGAAATGGGGATCGAGGTCGCCCTGCGCCATCTGAATATCCTTAGGGATATCAACCAGCACCGGACCTGGACGGCCTGAGTTTGCCACCTGGAAAGCCTCAGCAATAACCCGCGGCAGTTCGTCCAGAGACTGCACAAGGAAACTGTGCTTAGTACAGGCCAGTGACAAACCGAGAACGTCTACTTCCTGGAACGCATCCGTGCCGATGAAGGGTGCGGCCACCTGGCCGGTGATAGCTACGATGGGAATAGAGTCAAGCAGGGCGTCCGCCAGGCCGGTGATCAGATTGGTCGCGCCCGGGCCGGACGTCGCGATACACACCCCGGTTTTACCGGTTGCTCGCGCATAACCAATGGCCGCCATGGCTGCCCCTTGCTCATGCCGGCACAGCAGGTGCTCCACGCCGCCGTCATACAGTGCATCGTAAACCGGCATAATTGCGCCACCCGGATAGCCAAAAACTGTGTCGACTCCCTGTGTCCGCAAAGCATGTACCACCCACTGCGCGCCATTCATAGTTAGTTCCCCGTCATAAATCGGGAGAAACAGAATTTTATGCTAAAAGTCATCATCTGCTCCTCGCTTAGGTTATTTCAGTTATAAAAAAACCCCCGGACCTTTCGGTGCGGGGGTCTTAGTTCGTTAAGGCTTGATTTCTAAGCCTTTCCTTGTCCAAGTGCAGCCCCGCACGGTGGGATAATAATCACCACCACGCTAATCACGACCAGGCTAATCACTCGTAGAAGGGCTGTCATTTTCTATACTTTCTGGCTTCTTGTTCGAAGGAATACCTAAAGAGTTACCACAGACATCACATAAAGCACAAGATTTTTTTATATCTTTGTTGCTGATCAGCCTAACGGTTTCAATAAAAATAATTGTTTTATATGAAAAAAATCAAAAATGAAAAAAATTCAGTTTTCTCACGCCTGCCGCGCTCTTCGGCGCCCTCTTTGCCAACATAGCTCTGTTTTGCGATCAAACGTCCATTTTCGGCTAAATGTAACGATATGCCGCGAAAAGTATGGATACGCAGTTCTAAATTCGCACTTTTTCCATTCTCGCTTTACGTCATGCCAACCATAATTCTTCTCTGTCCAGGAGGTTTTATGTCGCTCGCTATCGTCTATACTCGCGCGGCGCTCGGTATCGAAGCGCCATTGATTACCGTTGAGGTTCATCTCAGCAACGGTCTTCCTGGTCTAACTATGGTCGGGCTGCCGGAAACCACCGTGAAAGAGGCCCGCGACCGGGTCCGCAGCGCCCTGATCAACAGCGGCTACGCTTTTCCTGCGAAGAAGATAACCATTAACCTGGCGCCAGCGGATCTGCCCAAAGAAGGCGGACGATACGATCTGCCCATCGCTCTCGCGCTTCTCGTTGCCTCAGAGCAGCTCAACACGACGCGACTGAATCAATATGAGTTTGTGGGCGAACTCGCCCTTACAGGTGGGTTACGAGGCGTTCCAGGGGCGATCCCCAGCGCAATGGAGGCCATCAAAGCCGGCCGGCGCATTGTCGTCTCCTCTGACAATGCGGCGGAGGTCGGCCTGATCGGCGGCAGCGATTGTCTGGTCGCCGACCATCTGCAGGAGGTTTGCGCATTTCTTGCGGGGCAGACATCGCTTTCGCCGCCTCTCGCCGAGGCGCCTGCTCGGGATGAACGCTACGAAGATCTGCTCGATGTTATCGGCCAGCAGCAGGGCAAACGAGCGCTGGAGATTGTGGCCGCCGGTGGTCACAATCTGCTCCTGATAGGCCCGCCCGGGACCGGGAAAACCATGCTAGCCAGCCGACTCCCCGGTCTCCTGCCGCCATTAAGCAATCAGGAAGCGCTGGAGAGCGCGGCCATACAGAGTCTGGTCAACCTCCACACCGCAAAGACGCGGTGGCGTCAGAGGCCGTTCCGCGCCCCCCACCATAGCGCCTCGCTGGCAGCGATGGTGGGCGGCGGCTCGATACCGGTCCCCGGTGAGATTTCCCTGGCCCATAATGGCGTGCTGTTTCTTGATGAACTGCCGGAGTTTGAGCGGCGGGTACTGGATGCGCTACGCGAACCCATTGAGTCAGGCAAGATCCACATATCACGCTCGCGCGCCAAAATTGACTATCCGGCGCGCTTTCAGCTTATTGCAGCGATGAATCCAAGCCCGACAGGACATTATCAGGGTAAACATAATCGTGCATCGCCGGAGCAGACATTGCGCTACCTTGGACGCCTGTCAGGCCCCTTCCTCGACCGCTTCGATCTTTCCTTAGAGATCCCATTGCCACCGCCAGGAATACTGAGTCAGGGCTCGCAGGGCGAAGAATCGAGCGCAACGGTCCGGCAGCGGGTGCTGGCGGCGCGTGAACGACAAATGCTCAGGCAAAATAAACTCAATGCCCATCTTGAGAATCGTGAAATGAAGAACTGCTGCCGCTTAAGGCGGGAGGATGCTGTCTGGCTGGAACAGACGCTAACGCAGCTGGGGCTTTCTATTCGCGCCTGGCAGCGTCTGTTAAAGGTTGCGAGAACCATTGCCGATCTGGCAGAGGTTGAAGAGATTGAACGCTGTCATTTGCAGGAGGCGCTCAGCTATCGGGCAATAGATCGGATGCTCAACCATCTGCAGAAAATGATGGCGTAAAAAAAGGGCTTACGCCCTTTTTTCTTAGTCATCGCTTTCGGTGTAATCGTCAGCGCCTTCCATCTGCGGTTTGCCGCCGGACAGAGTATGGAAACGCTTCGGCCGCTTGATACGCGCCATATACTTAATCCATACGCGTTCTGCTTCCGTCACCGGCTCACGTTCACCACGGCACACCGAGACAAATTGTTTTTCATCTTCGGTAACAGGTTCGCGCTTACCCAGTTCCAGTTCGTTAAAGGCATAACCATGACGTTCCAGCAGTTGCGCCTCTTTGATGGTGAAATCACCGTGACGGGAGAACCCGCGTGGATAATTTTTATTGTCGAAAAAACGATTAGTCGTCGTAAAGCTTTCCGCCATCCTACACGCTCCTGATTCTTTGGCCGAGCTATTTATGGCGCGGAGTATTAGTTACGCTTGACAGAGCGTCAAACAAAACATTTAAATCATCACGACAAATAATTTTGTGGAGAACGGTGTGGATACGGAATTGCTCAAAACTTTCCTGGAAGTGAGTAGAACTCGTCACTTTGGGCGAGCAGCTGAGGCGCTTTACCTGACACAGTCAGCAGTCAGCTTTCGTATTCGTCAGCTGGAAAATCAACTTGGTGTGAATCTGTTCACCCGTCATCGTAATAACATCCGCCTGACGACCGCCGGCGAAAAGCTCCTCCCCTATGCCGAAACGCTCATGAATACCTGGCAGGCTGCGCGCAAGGAGGTGGCACACTCTTCGCGACATAATGAATTCTCCATTGGGGCCAGCGCCTCCCTGTGGGAATGTATGCTTAACAGCTGGCTCGGTACCCTCTACAGCGCACCTTACAATCTCCAGTTTGAAGCCCGTATCGCGCAGCGGCAGTCGTTGGTTAAACAGCTTCACGAACGCCAGTTGGATCTGCTGATCACCACCGAATCGCCGAAGATGGATGAATTAAGCAGCCAGCTGTTGGGTAATTTTACTCTTGCCCTGTATTGCGCATCGCCTGCAAAAAACAGAAATGAATTGAATTACTTGCGCCTTGAATGGGGGCCTGATTTTCAGCAAAACGAAGTGGGACTGATAGGAAGCGATGATGTTCCGCTGCTCACTACCTCTTCAGCTGAACTGATCTATCAGCAATTATCGCGCCTGAACGGCTGCTGTTGGCTACCTGCTCGCTGGGCGAAAGAGAAGCATGGGTTACATACGGTCATGGACAGCGCTACGTTATCCCGTCCACTTTATGCGATCTGGTTACAAAATAGCGATAAGCAGGCGCAGATCCATGAGATCCTGAAAAACCCTATTCTGGAATAAACGCTACTCTCCATGGACGGAGATCAGCAAGGTATTTTCGTCGGGGATATTACCAATGGAGATTAGAGATAAAAAAAAATCCTTTGCCTGAGCAAAGGATTCTTATAAATGGCAGGGGCGGAGAGACTCGAACTCCCAACACCCGGTTTTGGAGACCGGTGCTCTACCAATTGAACTACGCCCCTAAAATTTTCTTACCACTAAGCCTGCTATTTGAGCAGGCTTAATGTTAAATAAGTGGCGGAACGGACGGGACTCGAACCCGCGACCCCCTGCGTGACAGGCAGGTATTCTAACCGACTGAACTACCGCTCCACCGAATTTCTTCGCTTTATTACCACCGGTTGTCACCCCGGCTTACTGCAATTTGATGCCTGGCAGTTCCCTACTCTCACATGGGGAGACCCCACACTACCATCGGCGCTACGGCGTTTCACTTCTGAGTTCGGCATGGGGTCAGGTGGGACCACCGCGCTAGTGCCGCCAGGCAAATTCTGTTTTATCAACACGTCTCACCGACGTATCGATTAATCTGTATCAGAGCTGAAAATTCTCTCAAATCGCCAAAACATCTTCGGCGTTGTAAGGTTAAGCCTCACGGTTCATTAGTACCGGTTAGCTCAACGCATCGCTGCGCTTACACACCCGGCCTATCAACGTCATCGTCTTTAACGTTCCTTCAGGAGACTTAAAGTCTCAGGGAGAACTCATCTCGGGGCAAGTTTCGTGCTTAGATGCTTTCAGCACTTATCTCTTCCGCATTTAGCTACCGGGCAGTGCCATTGGCATGACAACCCGAACACCAGTGATGCGTCCACTCCGGTCCTCTCGTACTAGGAGCAGCCCCCCTCAATTCTCCAGCGCCCACGGCAGATAGGGACCGAACTGTCTCACGACGTTCTAAACCCAGCTCGCGTACCACTTTAAATGGCGAACAGCCATACCCTTGGGACCTACTTCAGCCCCAGGATGTGATGAGCCGACATCGAGGTGCCAAACACCGCCGTCGATATGAACTCTTGGGCGGTATCAGCCTGTTATCCCCGGAGTACCTTTTATCCGTTGAGCGATGGCCCTTCCATTCAGAACCACCGGATCACTATGACCTGCTTTCGCACCTGCTCGCGCCGTCACGCTCGCAGTCAAGCTAGCTTATGCCATTGCACTAACCTCCTGATGTCCGACCAGGATTAGCTAACCTTCGTGCTCCTCCGTTACGCTTTGGGAGGAGACCGCCCCAGTCAAACTACCCACCAGACACTGTCCGCAACCCCGGTAAGGGGCCAACGTTAGAACATCAAACATTAAAGGGTGGTATTTCAAGGTTGGCTCCACGCAGACTGGCGTCCACGCTTCAAAGCCTCCCACCTATCCTACACATCAAGGCTCAATGTTCAGTGTCAAGCTATAGTAAAGGTTCACGGGGTCTTTCCGTCTTGCCGCGGGTACACTGCATCTTCACAGCGAGTTCAATTTCACTGAGTCTCGGGTGGAGACAGCCTGGCCATCATTACGCCATTCGTGCAGGTCGGAACTTACCCGACAAGGAATTTCGCTACCTTAGGACCGTTATAGTTACGGCCGCCGTTTACCGGGGCTTCGATCAAGAGCTTCTCCTTACGGATAACCCCATCAATTAACCTTCCGGCACCGGGCAGGCGTCACACCGTATACGTCCACTTTCGTGTTTGCACAGTGCTGTGTTTTTAATAAACAGTTGCAGCCAGCTGGTATCTTCGACTGGTCTCAGCTCCATCCGCAGGGACTTCACCTACACACCAGCGTGCCTTCTCCCGAAGTTACGGCACCATTTTGCCTAGTTCCTTCACCCGAGTTCTCTCAAGCGCCTTGGTATTCTCTACCTGACCACCTGTGTCGGTTTGGGGTACGATTTAATGTTACCTGATGCTTAGAGGCTTTTCCTGGAAGCAGGGCATTTGTTACTTCAGCACCGTAGTGCCTCGTCATCACACCTCAGCCTTGATTATCCGGATTTGCCTGGACAACCAGCCTACATGCTTAAACCGGGACAACCGTCGCCCGGCTAACATAGCCTTCTCCGTCCCCCCTTCGCAGTAACACCAAGTACAGGAATATTAACCTGTTTCCCATCGACTACGCCTTTCGGCCTCGCCTTAGGGGTCGACTCACCCTGCCCCGATTAACGTTGGACAGGAACCCTTGGTCTTCCGGCGAGCGGGCTTTTCACCCGCTTTATCGTTACTTATGTCAGCATTCGCACTTCTGATACCTCCAGCAACCCTCACAGGTCACCTTCGCAGGCTTACAGAACGCTCCCCTACCCAACAACACATAGTGTCGCTGCCGCAGCTTCGGTGCATGGTTTAGCCCCGTTACATCTTCCGCGCAGGCCGACTCGACCAGTGAGCTATTACGCTTTCTTTAAATGATGGCTGCTTCTAAGCCAACATCCTGGCTGTCTGTGCCTTCCCACATCGTTTCCCACTTAACCATGACTTTGGGACCTTAGCTGGCGGTCTGGGTTGTTTCCCTCTTCACGACGGACGTTAGCACCCGCCGTGTGTCTCCCGTGATAACATTCTTCGGTATTCGTAGTTTGCATCGGGTTGGTAAGTCGGGATGACCCCCTAGCCGAAACAGTGCTCTACCCCGAAGATGAATTCACGAGGCGCTACCTAAATAGCTTTCGGGGAGAACCAGCTATCTCCCGGTTTGATTGGCCTTTCACCCCAGCCACAAGTCATCCGCTAATTTTTCAACATTAGTCGGTTCGGTCCTCCAGTTAGTGTTACCCAACCTTCAACCTGCCCATGGCTAGATCACCGGGTTTCGGGTCTATACCCTGCAACTTAACGCCCAGTTAAGACTCGGTTTCCCTGCGGCTCCCCTATACGGTTAACCTTGCTACAGAATATAAGTCGCTGACCCATTATACAAAAGGTACGCAGTCACACCCGAAGGTGCTCCCACTGCTTGTACGTACACGGTTTCAGGTTCTTTTTCACTCCCTCGCCGGGGTTCTTTTCGCCTTTCCCTCACGGTACTGGTTCACTATCGGTCAGTCAGGAGTATTTAGCCTTGGAGGATGGTCCCCCCATATTCAGACAGGATACCACGTGTCCCGCCCTACTCTTCGAGTTCACAGCCTGTGCATTTTGGTGTACGGGACTATCACCCTGTACCGTCGGACTTTCCAGACCGTTCCACTAACACACAAGCTGATTCAGACTCTGGGCTGCTCCCCGTTCGCTCGCCGCTACTGGGGAATCTCGGTTGATTTCTTTTCCTCGGGGTACTTAGATGTTTCAGTTCCCCCGGTTCGCCTCGTTAACCTATGTATTCAGTTAACGATAGTGTGACGAATCACACTGGGTTTCCCCATTCGGACATCGCCGGCTGTAACGGTTCATATCACCTTACCGACGCTTTTCGCAGATTAGCACGTCCTTCATCGCCTCTGACTGCCAGGGCATCCACCGTGTACGCTTAGTCGCTTAACCTCACAACCCGAAGATGTTTCACTTCTGATTGCGAAAATTTGAGAGACTCGAACACACATTAACTGTGTGTCGTTTCAATTTTCAGCTTGATCCAGATTTTTAAAGAGCAAAACTTCGCAGTGCACCTTTTCAGGTTCACTCTGAAGTTTTCTTGTGTTCGCAGTAAAGATGGTGGAGCTATGCGGGATCGAACCGCAGACCTCCTGCGTGCAAAGCAGGCGCTCTCCCAGCTGAGCTATAGCCCCATCGTTTGCAACCTCTTCAAATTTGCTTCGCAAATTTGGTAGGCCTGAGTGGACTTGAACCACCGACCTCACCCTTATCAGGGGTGCGCTCTAACCACCTGAGCTACAAGCCTGCAGAGATTACTTACTGCTCTATTTTCATCAGACAATCTGTGTGAGCACTACAAAGGCAGGTTCTTTAAGGTAAGGAGGTGATCCAACCGCAGGTTCCCCTACGGTTACCTTGTTACGACTTCACCCCAGTCATGAATCACAAAGTGGTAAGCGCCCTCCCGAAGGTTAAGCTACCTACTTCTTTTGCAACCCACTCCCATGGTGTGACGGGCGGTGTGTACAAGGCCCGGGAACGTATTCACCGTAGCATTCTGATCTACGATTACTAGCGATTCCGACTTCATGGAGTCGAGTTGCAGACTCCAATCCGGACTACGACATACTTTATGAGGTCCGCTTGCTCTCGCGAGGTCGCTTCTCTTTGTATATGCCATTGTAGCACGTGTGTAGCCCTGGTCGTAAGGGCCATGATGACTTGACGTCATCCCCACCTTCCTCCAGTTTATCACTGGCAGTCTCCTTTGAGTTCCCGGCCGGACCGCTGGCAACAAAGGATAAGGGTTGCGCTCGTTGCGGGACTTAACCCAACATTTCACAACACGAGCTGACGACAGCCATGCAGCACCTGTCTCACAGTTCCCGAAGGCACCAATCCATCTCTGGAAAGTTCTGTGGATGTCAAGACCAGGTAAGGTTCTTCGCGTTGCATCGAATTAAACCACATGCTCCACCGCTTGTGCGGGCCCCGTCAATTCATTTGAGTTTTAACCTTGCGGCCGTACTCCCCAGGCGGTCGATTTAACGCGTTAGCTCCGGAAGCCACGCCTCAAGGGCACAACCTCCAAATCGACATCGTTTACGGCGTGGACTACCAGGGTATCTAATCCTGTTTGCTCCCCACGCTTTCGCACCTGAGCGTCAGTCTTTGTCCAGGGGGCCGCCTTCGCCACCGGTATTCCTCCAGATCTCTACGCATTTCACCGCTACACCTGGAATTCTACCCCCCTCTACAAGACTCTAGCCTGCCAGTTTCGAATGCAGTTCCCAGGTTGAGCCCGGGGATTTCACATCCGACTTGACAGACCGCCTGCGTGCGCTTTACGCCCAGTAATTCCGATTAACGCTTGCACCCTCCGTATTACCGCGGCTGCTGGCACGGAGTTAGCCGGTGCTTCTTCTGCGGGTAACGTCAATCGACAAGGTTATTAACCTTATCGCCTTCCTCCCCGCTGAAAGTGCTTTACAACCCGAAGGCCTTCTTCACACACGCGGCATGGCTGCATCAGGCTTGCGCCCATTGTGCAATATTCCCCACTGCTGCCTCCCGTAGGAGTCTGGACCGTGTCTCAGTTCCAGTGTGGCTGGTCATCCTCTCAGACCAGCTAGGGATCGTCGCCTAGGTGAGCCGTTACCCCACCTACTAGCTAATCCCATCTGGGCACATCTGATGGCATGAGGCCCGAAGGTCCCCCACTTTGGTCTTACGACATTATGCGGTATTAGCTACCGTTTCCAGTAGTTATCCCCCTCCATCAGGCAGTTTCCCAGACATTACTCACCCGTCCGCCGCTCGTCACCCGAGAGCAAGCTCTCTGTGCTACCGCTCGACTTGCATGTGTTAGGCCTGCCGCCAGCGTTCAATCTGAGCCATGATCAAACTCTTCAATTTAAGTTTGATGCTCAAAGAATTAAACTTCGTAATGAATTACGTGTTCACTCTTGAGACTTGGTATTCATTTTTCGTCCGAGGACGTTAAGAATCCATGTCACTTTGAGTGCCCACACAGATTGTCTGATAAATTGTTAAAGAGCAGTTGCAACGCGGCTTTCAGCTCACCGTTGCGAGGTCCCGTATAATACGTTTTCCTCATTCAGAGTCAAGCCCTTATTTTGCTTTTCTCTGTCAGTTTTTAGCGCTGAACTTCACCGCTAAAACCCTGCTGACCCGGCGGCTTGCTTGCCGTTGTTCCGTGTCAGTGGAGGCGCATTATAGGGAGTTCTGAGACGTTGACAAGCCCTGTTTTCAAAAAATTATTCAACCGTCTCTTTTTTGTGCAAAACGCCCTTAGAGCGGTAATTTTTCCAGCGTCGAGAAGCCATAGCGACGCAGAACGGGTAAAAGCTGTTCTGTTTCTGCCGTCAGCGCCATGCAGAATGCTTTATTCTCGTCGCTGGACTTCGCATCCGGCGCTTCATGCTCTAACAGCCAGGCGGTGCGACGGGCAATCGCCGCGCCGGAATCGATCAGCCGTGTGCCTTCCGGCAGAACGCGCTGCAGCTCCTCCTGTAAAAGAGGAAAGTGGGTGCAGCCCAGCACCACCGTATCCGGCGGCTCCTGCATCCGCAGCCATGGGCGCAGGATACGGCGCAGCTCTTCTAACGGCACAGGCTCGCCGTGCAGCTTCGCTTCCGCCAGCTCCACCAGCTCCGCCGACCCCAGCATTTCAATCCGACATTCATTGGCAAAGCGGTCGATCAGCTCACGGGTATAAGGACGCTTTACGGTACCGCGCGTCGCCAGCAGGCCAACAATGCCGTTCGCCGTTAAACGGGCGGCGGGCTTGATCGCCGGCACCACGCCAACGACGGGGAAAGCGAACTTTTCACGCAGGGCAGGCAGGGAGACGGTACTGGCGGTATTGCAGGCGATCACCGCCAGCGCCAGGGGATAACGCTGCTGGACAGCAGTGACGATTTCCACAACGCGCTCAACGATAAACTCCTCGCTCTTCTCGCCATAGGGGAAGGCAACGTTATCGAAAGCATAGATGTAATGCAGATTCGGCAGCAGCTGCCGAATCTCATTATAAACCGACAACCCACCGACGCCGGAATCAAACACCAGCACGGTGGGACGTGGATCAGAAGGTGTAGCTGCCAGACAAGGTGTATTCCCGTCCTGCAGATTGGTAGCCATAAACTGTCTCGTAATCTTTATCGAACAGGTTGGCTATTTTACCACGAACTGTCAGGTGTGAGGTGACGGGATACGATAAACCGACATCCCAGAGGCTCAACCCACCCATATTGACGGTACGCGAGTTGTCGTAGTCATAATCGTAACGCTTGCCGATGTAGTGATACGTCACATCCCACCCCAGATCGTAGACCTGGCCGTTCAGCTCGTATTTCACCTGCTGCTTCGCCCGGCGATAGAGGATCTTATTGGTTTCATCATCGCGAGGGTCAACATACTGCAGCGTCAAATGGTGCTCCACCGGCCCGGTGGTTATATTCCCCGTCCACTCCAGCCCCTTAATCGTCGCCGACTTGACGTTGTAATAGGCGTTGTTGTCGTAATCGATGAGGTTTTGAATCTCATAGCGATACGCGGAGAGTCGCCAATCGACCGGCCCCGTTAACCCTTCAAGGCCCGCTTCCCATTGCTTCGACTCCTCTGGCTTCAGATTCGGGTTAGAGGCGATGCCAAAGCGTTCTGCGCCGTACTGCTGCCCGAGGGAGGGGGCGAGGAATCCTGTGCCGTACGAGAGCGTTGTCCGATAACCGTCGATAAATTCCCAGCCGGCGGCCGTCTGCCAGGTACCGTGCCAGCCAAACTGCTCGTCATGATCCTCACGGCCGGAAGCTTCCAGCGTCACGCTGTCAATCTGCTGCTGTCCCGTCAGATAAAGACCGGTGGTGTCACGCTTATACACGTCGGTACTGGTCGTTCCGCTGGATTTCAGCTTCTCTTGTTTCCAGTCAACGCCGCCGCTCACTGCCCCATGGCCTACCACAACATTATTTCCCCACTGGATATAGCGCTGTTCCATATCATCCAGGGTGGTGCCCGCGGCATAGCGGCCAGCGTCGCTGCTGTAGTTGTAATCTTTGATGCGCTGATAGTTAGCAATCAGCTGGGAGGAGTAAATTCCGGAGTGGTAGTGCAGACCGGTATCCCAGGATTGGGTATAGGATTGATCTTCATCGTTTCCACCTGCGTAGCCCCAGTTACCCTGGTCATAGTCAGCGTTAGCAGAATAACCATAGCCGCGGAAGAACCCCGAGAAGTTGTCATCGAACTGATGCTGTACCCCGCCCCACAGCATTTTATTGCGGTAGCCGTCGCGATCGCTGTCGCCGCTGTAAGAGGAATTCGGCTGGACGTTAAACCCTTTGGTGGTCTGATAGGCGCCAGCAGCGGTAACCAACGTATCGCCAAACCGCTTGTTAAAGGCGCCGTCATAGGACTGATAGCCGTTCGTACCCGCGCCGGCGTTGATCTGCGAACGCTCAGCGTCGGTCATGGTGATGATGTTCACCACCCCGCCGATCGCTCCGGAGCCGTACACCGCGGAGCGCGGGCCGCGGATGTATTCCACCCGCTGGACCAGTGAGATAGGGATCTGACTGATATCTACGCCGTTGGAGATCCCCGGACGCGCCATCGGCACACCGTCGATCAGCACCAGCACGTGACGAGCCTCCGTCCCCCGAACATACAGCGAAGCGCTCTGCCCCATGCCGCCGTTGCGGGCAATATCGACCCCGGGAAGACGACGCATGACATCGTTTAAATCTTTGGACTGCCAGCGGTCGATGTCATCGCGCGTCACAATGTCGGTCGGCGCCAGCACGGTATTGACCGGCTGTTGAAAACGGTTTGCTGTCACCACCAACGTATCTGAATTGCTATCCTGCGCCCAGCCGGAAAATGCCGTGACGGATAAGGCCGTCATCAGCGAAGCTTTTTTAATCATTGTAAAAGCATCCGAAACAGAAAAAGGATGCCGCAGGTTTTATCAGTTGCTCGCGACGATAAAACCCAGTGCGACGTATTCCGGCAGGTCTTCGGGCTTGGAGGCTGTTTCAAGAAATAATGACTTCCCACGGCTAGCCGCAGTGTCTGCACCGAGTGCGCTCATTTCTCACCTTCCTTACCGCTGCGCGTCAGCCCCAGATTTCCACTGGGTTCCCTTTTAACTCACAGGACCGGTAGGCGAATGCTACAATCAGAACCATATAGATGTCCAGACTGCTAATTATATTTCCCGCGGCATTCGAGGCTGGACATCCCCGGCGCTTTCCCTACAATCCCCGCGTACTTATTTTATTCAGGATACATCATGACCCCCGAACACCTTCCTACTGAACAATACGAAGCGCAGCTGGCAGAAAAAGTCGTCCGTTTGCAAACCATGATGGCGCCTTTTGCCGCGCCGGTTCCGGAAGTGTTTCGTTCGCCGGTCAGCCACTACCGTATGCGCGCCGAGTTTCGTCTGTGGCACGATGGCGACGATCTGTACCATATTATTTTCGATCAGCAGACCCGGTCGCGGATTCGCGTTGACAGCTTCCCGGCCGCCAGCGCGCTGATCAATCAGCTGATGACCGCCATGCTGGAGGGCGTACGCAACAATCCCGTGCTACGCCAGAAGCTGTTCCAGATTGACTATCTGACCACCCTCAGCAACCAGGCGGTCGTTTCGCTGCTGTATCATAAAAAGCTGGACGATGCCTGGCGTGAGCAAGCGGAGGCGCTGCGTGACGCCCTGCGAGCCCAGGGGCTCAATGTGCATCTGATTGGGCGGGCGACCAAAACCAAAATCGAGCTCGATCAGGATTATATAGATGAACGCCTGCCGGTTGGCGGGCGGGAGATGATCTACCGTCAGGTGGAAAACAGCTTTACCCAACCGAACGCGGCCATGAACATTCAGATGCTGGAGTGGGCACTGGATGTCACCAAAGGGGCGACTGGCGACCTGCTGGAATTGTACTGCGGCAACGGTAACTTCTCGCTGGCGCTGGCGCGTAATTTCGATCGCGTATTGGCCACCGAAATCGCCAAACCGTCGGTGGCGGCGGCGCAGTACAACATCGCCGCTAACCATATCGACAACGTGCAGATTATCCGCATGGCGGCGGAAGAGTTTACTCAGGCGATGAACGGGGTGCGGCAGTTCAACCGGCTGCAGGGTATCGATCTGCATAGCTATCAGTGCGAAACCATCTTCGTCGATCCACCGCGCAGCGGGCTGGACAGCGAGACGGAAAAAATGGTGCAGGCCTATCCGCGTATTTTGTACATTTCGTGCAACCCGGAAACGCTGTGTCGCAATCTGGAAACGCTAAGCCAGACGCACAACGTTACCCGGCTGGCGCTGTTCGACCAGTTCCCGTATACCCATCACATGGAGTGCGGCGTCCTGCTGACCCGCAAATAGGCCCAAAAAAACCGGCAACGTCATATTGCCGGTTTTTTTACCGCTGGCGGCTTACTCGGCTGCGGTATCTTTGCGGTTACGCATCTTGTAGCCGATCCAGAAGACCATCGCGACGGACAGAACGGCCGGGAAGAAGTTAGAACCGATATCCGGGTACTCCGCACGCACGACGGTGCTGTACAACAGCACCCCGAGAATAAAAAAGGCGGCGGCCAGGCCCGGTAGCCCAACGGGCATACTGCGATTCTGATAGCGCTGATGCAGACAGTAGACCGTCAGCAGCAGGGATAAAATGGGGAAGACGGAAAACGGAACTATCGAACTGAACAGCGCCGCAAAGGCGCCATTAATGGATAACCCGGCAATCAGCGCCAGCAGCAGCGTACCTTTATCTTGAACTGAGTGTTTCATTGCTCGTCCTTCACGTTATTCGGAATGATGTGACATTTTTTCTTGTTCACGGCGATACCAGTAATACGCGCCTTTCGAGATCATTCGAAGCTGCAGTACCAACCGTTCCTCCAGCTGCCGGCGCTGCTCAGGGCCGACATCCAGCGCTTCCGCGCCAGCGCTAAAAACGATGGTGACCATAGCTTCAGCCTGCGCTTCGGTAAAGGCGCGCGGCATATGGTTTTCGAGTTCTAAATAGTCGGCGAGTTCCGCAATAAAGTGCTGGATCTCGCGTGCGACGGCGGCGCGAAACGCCGCAGAAGTTCCCGAGCGCTCGCGCAGCAGCAGGCGGAAGGCGTTCGGGTTGTTACCGATAAATTCCATAAAGGTGGAGACCGAGGTGCGGATCACGCTGCCGCCTTTGGCTATCCGCTGGCGCGCCTGGCGCATCAGCTGGCGCAGCATCAGTCCGCTCTCATCGACCATCGTCAGGCCCAGTTCATCGACGTCGCGAAAATGACGATAAAAGGACGTCGGCGCGATCCCTGCTTCCCGGGCCACTTCACGCAAGCTCAGGCTGGCGAAACTCCGCTCAGCGCTAAGTTGACTGAATGCCGCTTCCACCAGCGAACGGCGGGTTTTTTCTTTTTGTTGTGCTCTTACGCCCATCACGATGTATGAATCCTTCCAATAGCCCTGCTGGCACTATACCAGAGATTAAAACTAATCGGTTTGCCCTGGATTGTGAATGATTGTTTACGAGCCGTTTCTGCTTTTATGCTGCAAAAAAGCACAACGATAATTGGGTTAAAGCGCAGCGAATGTTATCATCGTGTTTATTTTATGTATAAAACAGGTGAGTAATGCCATGTCACACTCTTGGGATTATGATGCAATAGTGATTGGTTCCGGTCCTGGCGGGGAAGGCGCCGCCATGGGACTGGTGAAACAGGGAGCACGCGTTGCCGTCATCGAGCGCTACCATAATGTCGGCGGCGGTTGCACCCACTGGGGCACCATCCCGTCGAAAGCCCTCCGCCATGCCGTCAGCCGTATTATCGAGTTTAACCAAAACCCCCTCTACAGCGACCACTCCCGCCTTCTTCGCTCTTCTTTCGCCGACATCCTTAACCATGCCGACAGCGTCATCAACCAGCAGACTCATATGCGCCAGGGATTCTATGAGCGCAACCACTGTGAAATTCTGCAGGGCAATGCCCACTTCGTGGATGAGCATACTCTGGCGCTGGAGTGCCATGACGGCACGGTCGAGACTGTGACCGCGGAGAAATTCGTTATCGCCTGCGGATCGCGCCCCTACCATCCGGCGGATGTCGATTTCCACCACCCGCGCATCTATGACAGCGATTCGATTCTCAGCCTGCAGCATGAGCCGCGCCATGTGATCATTTACGGCGCCGGGGTGATCGGTTGTGAATATGCGTCGATCTTCCGCGGCATGGAGGTGAAGGTCGATCTGATCAACACCCGCGATCGTCTGCTGGCCTTCCTCGATCAGGAGATGTCAGACTCGCTCTCTTATCACTTCTGGAACAGCGGCGTGGTTATTCGCCACAACGAGGAGTATGAGAAAATTGAAGGGGTGGATGACGGGGTGATCATGCACCTGAAGTCCGGCAAAAAGCTGAAGGCCGATTGCCTGCTGTACGCTAACGGCCGCACCGGCAACACCGACACCCTGGCGCTGGAAAATATCGGTCTGCAGACCGACAGCCGCGGTCAGCTGAAGGTCAACAGCATGTATCAGACCGCCCTCCCGCACATCTATGCGGTTGGCGATGTCATCGGCTATCCAAGCCTGGCTTCTGCCGCTTACGATCAAGGACGCATTGCCGCCCAGGCGCTGGTGAAAGGCGAAGCCTCAGCGCATCTGATTGAAGATATCCCGACCGGGATCTATACCATTCCGGAAATCAGCTCCGTCGGGAAAACCGAGCAGCAGCTGACGGCGATGAAAGTGCCGTATGAGGTGGGCCGCGCCCAGTTTAAACACCTGGCGCGGGCGCAAATCGTCGGTATGAGCGTTGGTACGCTGAAGATCCTGTTCCATCGTGAAACCAAGGAGATCCTTGGCATTCACTGCTTTGGCGAGCGCGCGGCCGAAATTATTCATATCGGCCAGGCGATCATGGAGCAGAAAGGCGGTGGCAACACCATTGAGTACTTCGTCAACACCACCTTTAACTACCCGACCATGGCGGAAGCGTACCGGGTTGCCGCGCTGAACGGCTTAAACCGCCTGTTTTAACGCCTTGTCGAAATGGCCATCCATCGTGCCGCGGATGGCCTCCGCCAGATGTTCATAGCGGCTGCGCAGCGGGGAGCCCGGACGATAAACCAGACCGATGGTGCGTCTTGGCTCTGGCTTAATGCACGGCAGGTAGACTACGCCATCGCGTTTTCTCTCCTGCGGCACCGCCAGCGCCGGCAGCAGGGTAATGCCGCTGCCTGCCGCCACCATATTGCGCAGCGTTTCCAGGCTGGTCGCGCGGAAGTGGGTATCCTCATCCGCCCCCGCTTCAAAGCAGAAGCCCATCGCCTGATCGCGCAGACAGTGGCCATCCTCTAGCATCAGCAGCTTTTCACCGGCCAGATCCGACATCGGCACCCGATCGCGGTTCGCCCACGGATGATCTTCATAGATAGCCAGCATCATCGGCTCATCGAACAGCGGCACCTCGATAAAGGCCTCGCTCTCTTTGACCAGCGCCAGGATGGCGCAGTCGAGCTTACCGCTGTCGAGCTGAGCCAGCAGCTGATGGGTCTGCGCTTCGTGCAGATACATTTCCAGCTTCGGGAAGGTCTGATGCAGCATCGGAATGATGTGCGGCAGCAGGTACGGGCCAATTGTCGGGATCAGGCCGATATGCAGCGGCCCGGACATGGTTTCCCCTTGTTGGCTTGCCATTTCCTTGAGCACTTTTACTTCGCGTAACACGGTACGCGCCTGATCCACCAGCAACAGCCCCGCCTGGGTAAACAGAACCTTACGGCTGGTGCGCTCCAGCAGCATGACGCCAAGCTCATCCTCCAGCTTGCGGATCTGTCCGCTGAGCGTCGGTTGGCTCACATGGCATGAGTCAGCCGCCCGCCGGAAGTGGCGGTGTTCGGCGAGCGCTACCAGGTATTCAAGATCGCGAATATTCATTATTCATCCTCCATCGCCACGATAGTCCATGGCGATAGATAGCATAGCAACGAACGATTATCCCTATCAAGTTTTCTGTTCAATAATACGCCCATAAAGACGGTCTACCTGTGAAAATCACTGACCCGTCACACTGTTTCTCTACCCGAACAACTAAAGCCAACGTGAACTTTTGCGGACCTTGCGTCCGCTTTTTTTTGCATAAAAAACCCGGCGTCGCTGGGCTTGACCGGGTCAGGGAGGGCAGATATCTAAGGATTAGCTTAAACGAGCCTTCGCCTCGTTGATAGCCTGGGCTACCTGCTGCGGCGAGACGCCGCCTTTCGCTGCGCGTTTCTCGAGGCAGGACTGCAGCGACAGGATCGGATACACATCGTCCGCAATCACTGGGCTGAATTTCTGCAGATCGGCCAGGGTCAGCGCTTCCAGCGGTTTCCCTTGCGCAATGGCTTCCACTACCGCTTCACCGACAATATGGTGCGCCTCGCGGAACGGTACGCCTTTCGCCACCAGATAATCCGCCAGCTCAGTGGCGTTGGCATAGCCCTGCTGCGCCGCTTCCGCACAGCGCGGACGTTTTACCTGAATGCCGTCCAGCACCAGGGCCGCCATATGCAGGCAGTCGAGCCAGGTATCCAGGGCGTCGAAAAGCCCCTCTTTATCTTCCTGCATGTCTTTGTTGTAGGCCAGCGGCAGTCCTTTCAGCGTCATCATCATGCCGGTCAGCGCACCCTGCACGCGGCCGCATTTGCCACGGATAAGCTCCAGGGCGTCCGGGTTTTTCTTCTGCGGCATCAGCGAGGAGCCGGAGGTCACGCGGTCGGAAAGCTCGACGAAGTTCGCCTCGCCGGAGTTAAAGAAAATCAGATCTTCCGCAAAGCGCGACAGATGCACCATACCGATAGCCGCATCGGAAAGCAGCTCCAGCACATGATCGCGATCGGACACGCTGTCGAGGCTGTTGCGGGTGGCGGAGGCAAAGCCCAGCCAGCCGGCCAGCTGCTCGCGGTCGATCTCATACGCCGTCCCCGCCAGCGCGCCGCAGCCCAGCGGGCTGACGTCGAGGCGCTTCAGCGCGTCCTGCAGACGGCTTTCGTCACGCGCCAGCATTTCAACGTAGGCCAGACACCAGTGCGCGAACGTCACCGGCTGGGCGCGCTGCAGGTGGGTGTACCCCGGCATTACCGCGTCCTGATTCTGCTGGGCGGTCTCCACCAGCGCGCTCTGCAGCTGGCGGTTCGCTGAGAGCAGTTCGACAACGGTATCTTTGCACCACAGTTTAAGATCGGTGGCGACCTGGTCGTTACGGCTGCGCCCGGTGTGCAGTTTCTTGCCCAGCTGGCCCACTTTATCGATCAGCTTGCCTTCCACCCAGCTGTGAATATCTTCGGCATCGCTGGCGAGGATTTGCTGCGGATTGGCGCGCACCTCTTCCAGCAGCACGTTCAGCGCTTCTTCAAGCTGCTGCTGTTCAGCGGCACTCAGAACGCCGACCGTTACCAGCGCTTTCGACCAGGCGACAGAGCCAACGATATCCTGCTCCGCCAGACGATAGTCGAAGCGCAACGAGTCGTTGAACTGTTTGAACCGTTGATCTGCTGCCTGTGTAAAACGCCCGCCCCAAAGTGCCATAACATGCTTCCTTTATTCGTTAGTTCCGCCGGCGGCATTGTGCCGCTCGGCCTACGGTCTTGTAAGCCCGGCAGACGACGCGCCGCCGGGCATGAAATCTTAAGCCAGAATACGTGTGCCGATCGGCGTGCCGTTAAATAACGCCGGCAGCTGCT
Source organism: Klebsiella sp. KPN54798 (assembly GCF_021184225.1). NCBI lineage: Bacteria > Pseudomonadati > Pseudomonadota > Gammaproteobacteria > Enterobacterales > Enterobacteriaceae > Klebsiella > Klebsiella sp. KPN54798. Next base: position 5,275,744 of record NZ_CP089234.1, read on the forward strand.
CGGCGTGACGCCAGGAGGCGATATCCACCGGACGACCCAGAGCACGTGCGGCGTCAAGGGCCGCATTCACTTTAACAATCATGCCGTCGGTGATAATCCCCTGCTCGATCAGCTGTTCCGCTTTCTCGGCGGTCATCTCGGCAATGCGCTGCCCTTTACCGTCGAGGATACCGCTAACGTCAGACAACAGGATCAGATCCGCCCCCAGGGTGGCCGCCAGCGCTGTCGCCGCCTGGTCAGCGTTGACGTTCATCAGCTGGCCTTCATCGGTCACCCCGATAGAGCTCACCACCGGCAGGTAACCGCCGGCCAACAGGGTGTTGATCAGTGCCGGGGAGCCCGGCTGCGCCAGCCCGACATGGCCCAGCTCAGCATCCAGTTGCGTGACCTTCACGCTATCGCCATCGCCGAGGAACAGGCCTACCGAGGAAATACCATGTTTTTTCGCCCACGCCAGCAGCGTCTTGTTGGCGGTTCCCGCCAGCGCGCCGGTGATGATGTCGATTTGCTCAGCCGGCGTAACGCGCAGGCCATTTTTCTTCTGCACCGGCAGGTTGAGCTGCTTCATCAGCTCATCCACCACGCAGCCGCCGCCGTGGACGATAATCAGCGGACGCTGGTGCGCTTCACGGTAGTTAACCAGCGCGGTAAACAGGCGCTCCAGCGCTTCTTCGCTATCGAGTAATACGCCGCCAAGTTTGATAATTAATGGGTTCATCATCACACCTTAAATAAGAGACTGCGTCTCAGCGAAGCCGAAACGAATATTCGCGCACTGCACCGCCTGCGCTGCGGCGCCTTTCAGCAGGTTATCCTCTGCCGCGACGACGATGAGATGATCGTCCTGCACGGCAAAACCGATATCACAGAATGGCAGGCCTTCGACGCTTTTCAAAGCGGGCACGCCTTTATCATATAAACGTACCAGTGGTTTATCGGCGTAAGCCTGCTGGTAAACCGCCGCGATCTGCGTATGGCCGACGCCCGGTTTCAGGCGGCAGGTAATGGTTTCCAGGATGCCGCGCTTAAAATTACCCAGGTGCGGGGTAAAAATTACCTTTGCCCCGAGGTGGCTGGCAATCTCCGGCTGATGGCGATGGTTAAATATGCCGTACGGCTGCAGGCTAACTTCACAGAAGCTGTTGCCGATCGCGACCTTACGACCCGCGCCGCTCACCCCGCTGGTAGCGTTGATTACCGGCCACTGGTTGAGATCCAGCAGATTGGCCTCAATCAGCGGCTTCAGCGACAGCTGCGCCGCCGTCGGATAGCAGCCTGGCACTGCGATTAACTGCGCGTCTTTAAGCGCATCCGCGCTCCACTCCGCCAGACCATACACCGCCTGTTTGAGCAGGTCGGGATGCCGATGAGTGAAACCGTAATATTTTTCGTAGAACGCCCCATCGTTAACGCGGAAGGCACCGGAGAGATCGAACACCACGCAGCCAGCGGCAAGAAACTGCGGCGCCAGATCGTGACTCACTTCGTGCGCGGTGGCGAGAAACACCACGTCCACGCCAGCGCTGAATTCGCTGATATCGGACATCGGCTGCAGCGGCATATCGACAATGCCTTTGAGCTGCGGATGCAGGTCGGAAATTAATTTTCCCGCATCATTGCTTTGCGCGGAGACCGTCAAAGCGGTTATGTTCATATGCGGATGACGATTGATATAGGTCACCAGCTCTGCGCCGGCATAACCACTGGCACCCACAATCAGCGTATTTAACATTGGAAGCGCATCTCCTTACATTCGATGGGTTTTCTTACGCTCAACGATATTGTATTTTTATTCACAATAAATGCATGAATATTGATACTATCACGACCCAAGGTGTGTCAACAATGAAAAACAATTTACCGCCCTTTATCGAGATTTACCGCGCGTTGATCGCCACACCATCCATCAGCGCGACTGAAGAGGCTCTCGATCAAAGCAATGAGTCTTTAATCAATTTGCTGGCAGGCTGGTTCCGCGATCTCGGCTTCAATGTTGAGATACAGCCGGTGCCGGATACGCGCCATAAATTCAACCTGCTGGCCAGCACCGGACACGGCGCCGGCGGCCTGCTGCTCGCCGGGCATACCGATACCGTGCCGTTCGATGATGGCCGCTGGACGCGCGACCCGTTCACCCTCACCGAACACGATAACAAGCTCTACGGCCTCGGCACGGCCGATATGAAAGGCTTCTTCGCCTTTATTCTCGACGCCCTGCGCGATGTCGACGTCACCACGCTGAAAAAGCCGCTATATATTCTGGCCACTGCCGACGAAGAGACCAGCATGGCCGGCGCGCGCTACTTTGCCGAAACCACCCGGCTGCGCCCGGACTGCGCCATCATCGGCGAGCCCACCTCCCTGCAGCCGATCCGCGCCCACAAAGGCCATATGTCCAACGCGATCCGTATTCAGGGCCAGTCCGGCCACTCCAGCGATCCGGCGCGCGGGGTCAACGCGATTGAGCTGATGCACGACGCCATCGGCCGGATTATGCAGTTGCGCGATCTGCTAAAAGAGCGCTATCACTTCGAAGCGTTTACGGTCCCTTACCCAACCCTCAACCTGGGCGCTATCCATGGCGGCGATGCCTCAAACCGTATCTGCGCCTGCTGTGAACTGCATATGGATATCCGCCCGCTGCCGGGGATGACCCTAAACGATCTTAATGGTCTGTTGGGCGAGGCGCTGGCCCCGGTCAGCGAACGCTGGCCGGGCCGCCTGACGGTCTCTGAGCTGCATCCGCCGATCCCCGGCTACGAGTGCCCGCCGGACCATAAGCTGGTGCAGGTGGTCGAGAAACTGCTTGGCGCGCAGACCGACGTGGTGAACTACTGCACCGAAGCGCCGTTTATCCAGACGCTGTGTCCGACGCTGGTTCTCGGCCCGGGCTCCATCAATCAGGCCCATCAGCCTGACGAGTATCTGGAGACGCGCTTTATCAAGCCGACCCGGGAGCTGATTAGCCAGGTGGTTCATCACTTCTGCTGGCACTAAAATCGCCCTCTTTTTCCGCCCCGTTCCCCCGGGGCGGAACGGTGACGATCGTCACATTTCCATAAGCGATGCTTATCCAGCGCCCCCTGAATTAAATTTCGCAAATTACGGCGATTTACTCGTTTGCTGAAGCGATTTCGCAGTAATTGACGTGGGGGTATTTACGTGGCTTTATAAAAGACGGGTTGCTTATCCGTTGCTCACGTTCCAGCGCAGCGGATATAACAAAATAAAATGAGATGGGGTGTCTGGGGTAACATGAACGAACAATATTCCGCATTGCGTAGTAATGTCAGTATGCTCGGCAAGGTGCTGGGCGATACCATCAAGGATGCATTGGGAGAAAATATTCTTGATCGTGTCGAAACTATCCGTAAGTTGTCCAAATCTTCACGCGCCGGCAACGAAGCTAACCGCCAGGAGCTGCTGACCACGCTGCAGAATTTGTCAAACGACGAACTGCTGCCGGTGGCCCGTGCCTTCAGCCAGTTTCTGAATCTGGCCAACACCGCTGAGCAGTACCACAGCATTTCGGCGAATGGCGAAGCGGCCAGCAATCCGGAAGTCATTGCGCGTACCCTGAGAAAGCTCAAAGACCAACCCAATCTCAACGAAGAGACCATCAAACAAGCGGTGGAATCGCTGTCTCTGGAGCTGGTGTTAACCGCCCACCCGACCGAGATCACCCGCCGGACGCTGATCCATAAAATGGTGGAAGTGAACAACTGCCTTAAGCAGTTGGACAACAAAGATATCGCTGACTACGAGCACCATCAGCTAATGCGCCGTCTGCGCCAGCTGATCGCCCAGTCGTGGCATACCGATGAAATTCGTAAGCACCGCCCTTCCCCGGTCGATGAAGCCAAATGGGGCTTCGCGGTGGTGGAAAACAGCCTGTGGGAAGGGGTGCCTAACTATCTGCGCGAGCTGAACGAACAGCTGGAAGCCAACCTTGGCTATCAGCTGCCGGTGGACTTCGTCCCGGTGCGTTTCACCTCGTGGATGGGCGGCGACCGCGACGGCAACCCGAACGTGACTGCCGACATCACCCGCCACGTGCTGCTGCTCAGCCGCTGGAAAGCGACCGACCTGTTCCTCAAAGACGTGCAGGTGCTGATCTCCGAGCTGTCGATGGTGGAGTGTACCGACGAGCTGCGCGCCCTGGCTGGCGCCGAGGGCGCTCAGGAACCTTACCGTTATCTGATGAAAAAACTGCGCTCTCAGCTGATGGAGACCCAGGCCTGGCTGGAAGCGCGTCTGAAAGGTCAGAAGCTGCCGAAACCGGCGGGACTGATCACTCAGAACGAGCAGCTGTGGGAGCCGCTGTACGCCTGCTATAAATCGCTGCAGGCCTGCGGCATGGGCATTATCGCCAACGGCGAACTGCTCGACACCCTGCGCCGCGTGAAGTCTTTCGGCGTACCGCTGGTGCGTATTGATATTCGTCAGGAAAGCACCCGCCATACCGAAGCGCTGGGTGAAATGACCCGTTACCTCGGGATCGGCGACTACGAAAGCTGGTCGGAAGCCGACAAACAGGCTTTCCTGATCCGCGAACTGAATTCCAAACGTCCGCTGCTGCCGCGCCAGTGGGAGCCAAGCGAAGAGACGCGTGAAGTTCTCGACACCTGCAAGGTGATCGCCGAGGCGCCGCGCGGATCGATCGCCGCCTACGTGATCTCGATGGCGAAAACGCCGTCCGATGTGCTGGCGGTTCATCTCCTGCTGAAAGAAGCCGGGATTGGCTTTGCTCTTCCGGTGGCCCCGCTGTTCGAAACGCTGGATGACCTCAACAACGCCAACGACGTCATGACCCAGCTGCTGAATATCGACTGGTACCGCGGCTTTATCCAGGGCAAGCAGATGGTCATGATCGGCTACTCTGACTCCGCTAAAGATGCCGGCGTGATGGCCGCCTCCTGGGCGCAGTACCAGGCGCAGGACGCGCTGATCAAAACCTGCGAAAAAGCCGGTATTGAACTGACGCTGTTCCACGGTCGCGGCGGCTCTATCGGCCGCGGCGGCGCGCCGGCTCACGCCGCGCTGCTCTCGCAGCCGCCGGGAAGCCTGAAAGGCGGCCTGCGCGTTACCGAGCAGGGCGAGATGATCCGCTTTAAGTACGGCCTGCCGGAAGTCACCATCAGCAGCCTGTCGCTGTATACCAGCGCCATTCTGGAAGCCAACCTGCTGCCGCCGCCGGAGCCGAAAGCAGAATGGCGCGACATCATGGCCGAGCTGTCCGACGTGTCGTGCAAGATGTATCGCGGCTACGTGCGTGAAAACAAAGATTTCGTCCCTTACTTCCGCTCTGCGACCCCGGAGCAGGAGCTGGGCAAACTGCCGCTGGGTTCGCGTCCGGCAAAACGTCGTCCAACCGGCGGCGTCGAGTCGCTGCGCGCCATTCCGTGGATCTTCGCCTGGACCCAGAACCGCCTAATGCTGCCAGCCTGGCTGGGCGCTGGCGCTGCGCTGCAGAAGGTGGTCGAAGGTGGAAAACAGAGTGAACTGGAAGCCATGTGTCGCGACTGGCCGTTCTTCTCTACCCGCCTCGGCATGCTGGAGATGGTTTACTCGAAGGCCGACCTGTGGCTGGCGGAGTACTACGATCAGCGCCTGGTGAAGCCGGAGCTGTGGGCGCTGGGTTCCGAGCTGCGCAAGCTGCTGGCTGCCGATATCAACGTCGTGCTGGCCATCGCCAACGACTCTCATCTGATGGCCGACCTGCCGTGGATCGCCGAGTCTATCCAGCTGCGTAATATCTATACCGACCCGCTGAACGTCCTGCAGGCGGAACTGCTGCACCGTTCACGCCAGGCTGAAGAAGAGGGCAAGGACCCGGATCCGCGCGTTGAACAAGCGCTGATGGTCACCATCGCCGGCGTCGCCGCCGGTATGCGTAACACCGGTTAATCTATCTCTCCCCGGCCGCCCGGCCGGGGGTTTTCCGCCCGTTCTAGTGGTGCAGCATCTCATCAACGATCTGTTCTTTATGCAGCGCATACGGATAATAGGTCGGCCAGTTATCCATCTCTTTCAGCAACGCCTCCTGTGATTCATTGCCCATGAAAATATGGAAATGCTGTGATTTACGCGGGCCAATGATATGGTCGCTGAATTGCACAAATTTCGGCGCGTTGGCATCGCCCTGCTGGCACTCGAACAGATAACGCACGCCCTTCTTACCGGAGGCGTAATGCAGAATTTTATAGCCTGAATAGCGGTATTTGCAGCTATTTACGGTCTGGCCAACGTGGAACTCAATCACGTCATCTTCAATGCCAATCTGCTCCACATCGGTGGCGTAGCCCTTCTTATAATAGGCGCGATACTCCTCCACGCTCTTGCCGCCGGGCTTTTTCGCCTTCTGCTCCAGCACCGGATCGAGATCGCCGTTGAGCAGATACGGGTTCACCGACTGCCAGACGCCTTCCCAGTCGCTCAGCGCGCGGTCCTGCACATCTTTATCCGCAAAAATGCCTTCGCTGGCCTGACGCTCCACTTCGGTTAACGCCGGGCCATGGCTATGGTTGCCGTGGGCGAACGCCTGGGCGCTGGCTAAAGCCATGCCGAATCCTAAGGCCAGCAGGGGGATCTTTCTGGTCATTACTCTCTCCTGAGTTTGCTATCAATGGCGACAAATTGTTACGATATAACATATCTTATCTGGGAGGCAAGAGCGACAGGCAAGCGCTTTTACCGCTGGAATAATGTCCGGTATGATGAAAAGGGTGATGCGCTGAACGGAAGAATGATGGACAACGATATCAATCAGCTTATTGATGCATTGCTAAAAAAGCAGACCAGCCTCGGCCGGGTTTATTTCGCCGGCGAGACGCGCTCGCCTGCTGAGCCGGTGGTGCAGGTGGATTTTCCTCGTCTGAATATCCTCCTCGATGGGCAGTTGCCCGACCAGGCGCTCGGCGATAACGCCCCTCCCCTCGAAGCCAACGACGTGCTCTATATTCCTGGCGATAGCTGGAACTGCCCGCAGTGGCAAGCGCCTTGCCTGCTGTTAAGCATCCTGTTCGATAAGCAGCAGCTGGAGTGCTCGCTGCAGCACTGGAATGGCAAGGCGATAACTGTTGTCGACAAGCGGCAGGCGCTGCGCCGCGGGCCGCGCGTCGGATCATTTCTGCTGCAGGCGCTCAATGAACTCCGGATGCAACCGCAGGAGCAGCAAACCGCCCGCAGCATCGTCGTCAGCCTGCTCAGCCACTGCCATGATCTTCTCGGCAGCCAGGCGCAAACCTCCTCGCGCAGCCAGGCGTTGTTCGAAGCGATCCGCCAATATATGGACATCCATTATGCGGAACCGCTGAGCCGGGAATCGGTGGCCCAGGCGTTCTACCTCTCTCCCAACTATCTTTCCCATCTGTTCCAGAAATGTGGGCCAATGGGCTTCAATGAATATCTAAACCATATTCGTCTCGAACAGGCCCGTATGCTGCTGAAGGGCCACGATATGAAAGTGAAAGACATCGCCCACGCCTGCGGCTTCGCCGACAGCAACTACTTCTGCCGCCTGTTCCGCAAAACTACGGAACGCTCGCCGTCTGAATACCGCCGCCAGTACCATAGCCAGCTGACGGAAAAAGCATCCCCGGTAAAAAACTAGATTTTTGTGTGTTAAACCTGACTTTTGTGCGCGCTATAGTTACCTCCCATCCCAGCCAGCGCCGATAAATGTGATCTAAATCATCCTTAATCACGATGCGTACATTTATCCAGTTTTTGGCAAATTTGTCATCTGGCTATCCTTCGAACGAAAGCCGTATGCTTACCTCAACGACAGCACCGAATTAAGCATTGAGGAAAACACAATGGAACTCTATCTGGATACCGCCAACGTCGCCGAAGTGGAACGCCTGGCCCGCATCTACCCGCTGGCCGGGGTAACCACCAACCCGAGCATTATCGCCGCCGGTAAAGTCCCGGTCTGGGATGTGCTGCCGCGCCTGCAAAAAGCCGTCGGTCCGGAGGGCACCCTCTTCGCGCAGACCATGAGCCGCGACGCGCAGGGCATGGTGGAAGAGGCCAAACGTCTGAGCAATGCCGTGCCGGGCATTGTGGTCAAAATCCCGGTCACCGCCGAAGGGCTCGCCGCTATCAAACTGCTGAAGAAAGAAGGCATCCCGACCCTTGGCACCGCCGTCTACAGCGCTTCGCAAGGCCTGCTGGCCGCGCTGGCCGGCGCAAAGTACGTCGCGCCTTACGTTAACCGCGTCGACGCCCAGGGCGGGGACGGCATCCGCATGGTGCAGGAGCTGCAATCCCTGCTGGAAATGCATGCGCCCGAGAGCAAAGTTCTGGCGGCAAGCTTCAAAACGCCACGCCAGGCGCTGGATTGTCTGCTGGCTGGCTGCGAAGCAATCACCCTTCCACTAGATGTAGCGCAACAAATGCTCGGCACCCCTGCGGTAGAGTCAGCCATAGAGAAGTTTGAACAAGACTGGAATAACGCCTTTGGCACGCTGAATCTGTAACCGGATCCGCGAGCCGCCTGCGGGCGGCGTCACGGTCATCGAGGAGGAATCGAAATGGATCGCATTATTCAATCACCAGGCAAATATATCCAGGGCGCAGGCGCCATCAAGCGCCTCGGCGACTATCTGAAACCGCTGGCCGAGCGCTGGCTGGTGGTCGGTGATAAGTTCGTCCTGGGGTTTGCGGAAGAGATGCTGCGTAAAAGCCTGGCCGACGCTGGCCTGGCGGCCGAAATCGCGCCGTTTGGCGGTGAGTGTTCGCATAATGAAATCAACCGCCTACGCGATATCGCCGGCAACGCGAAGTGCACCGCCGTGCTGGGGATCGGCGGTGGCAAAACCCTGGATACCGCGAAAGCGCTGGCCCACTTTATGAATGTGCCGGTGGCGATCGCCCCCACCATCGCCTCCACCGATGCGCCGTGCAGCGCGCTGTCGGTGATATACACCGACGAAGGGGAATTCGACAGCTACCTGATGCTGCCGCGCAACCCCAACATGGTCATTGTCGATACGCAGATCGTTGCCGGCGCGCCGGCCCGCCTGCTGGCCGCCGGGATTGGCGATGCGCTGGCTACCTGGTTCGAAGCCCGCGCCTGCTCCCGTAGCGGCGCCACCACCATGGCGGGCGGGAAGTGCACCCAGGCGGCGCTGGCGCTGGGCGAGCTATGCTACAACACCTTACTCGAAGAGGGTGAAAAAGCGATGCTGGCCGCCGAACAGCACGTGGTCACCCCGGCGCTGGAGCGGGTGGTGGAAGCCAACACCTATCTGAGCGGCGTGGGTTTCGAAAGCGGTGGTCTCGCGGCGGCGCACGCGATTCATAACGGCATGACGGCCATCCCTGACGCCCATCACTATTATCACGGGGAAAAAGTGGCGTTCGGAACCCTGACGCAGCTGGTGCTGGAAAATGCGCCGGTGGACGAAATAGAGACCGTCGCCGCGCTGTGCCACAGCGTTGGGCTGCCGATCACCCTGGCGCAGCTGGATATCAAAGGTGATATCCCGACCAAAATGCGTCTGGTGGCGGAAGCCGCCTGCGCTGAAGGCGAAACCATTCACAATATGCCGGGCGGCGTTGATTCCGACCAGGTCTACGCCGCGCTGCTGGTGGCCGACCAGTATGGTCAGCGCTTCCTGCAGGAATGGGAATAAACCAGAGCAAAACACCCGGCGTCAGCCGGGTGTTTTTTATGCATCTCTGCAGGCCGGAGCAGGCTATGCCCCTCGTCTCTTGATACTGATCATCGCCAACGCCAGTACTATCAACGCAATGCCACAACCTTCCACCTTTCCTGGATTTTCATGTAGTAGCCACCAGGAAAATAGCACGCCACAGACCGGTACGGCCAGCGTACTCAGACCGGCTATACTTGCCGGTAAATTACGCAGTACAAAAAGCCACAGACTCCAGGCCAGCGCCGTTGCAAGGATTGCGCTGTAAGCCAGGGCCCAGAAAACGTCGGGCTGCCAGTCTACCGCTCGTTGCGGGACGAGCCAGGCCACTACGCTCATTACTACGGCGGCATATAGCATCTGCCATGTCGTTAGTGCCAGCAAATCAACCTGCGGATACCGGGTATACATACGCTTCGCGACGATCGCACCTGCCCCCCAGCTCACGCCGGAGAGGATCGCCAGCAAGGCGCTTTTCAGGGAAGTAAAGTCGAGTTGCCAAGGCTGAAGTACGAGTATCAGGCCCACGCATGCCACCCCGATGGCGATATACTGCCATCGCCGCATGCGCTCACCTAAGAATAACGCGGCCATCACCACTACCCAGAATGGCATGGTATAACTCAGGATCGCCACTTTACCGGCGCCACCGCTCATTAGCGCCCACTGTGCCAGACCGACCATGCCGCAGGTTTGCAATAACGCGATCGCCAGGGTGTAGCCGAAAGGCGTCGGCTTGAGCGCTTTACCGCGGATCAACATCACTATCCATAGCACCACGGCGCCAAAAATACAGCGCAGCGCCGTGAAGTCAAAAGCGCCGATATAGCTCGTCACTTGCTTCATCGCGATCCAGCTAAAGCTCCAGATCAGCGTTAATAACGCCAAACCGCCAAACGCCAGTGGATCGCTCTTCCTTGCCATTGCATAACCCATCCCTGTCAATTATCAGGCTGGCACTATACGCGCTTTATCTTCTGCTCTCCCCTGACCTGTATCAGCGTTTTGGGCAAAAAAAAAGCGATGGCGAATACCGGCTTCGCCATCGCACTAAACGTTAATGAAAACTCAGGCCGGGCGTACGCCCAGCGTATGGCAGATGGCGTAGCTCATCTCGGCGCGGTTCAGGGTGTAGAAGTGGAAATCCTTGACCCCTTCCCGGCTTAAGATCTTCACCATGTCCATGGCGATATTCGCCCCCACCAGTTGACGGGTTTCGGCGTCGTTATCCAGCCCTTCGAACATTTTTGACATCCACACCGGGATACGGACGTTGGTCATATCCGCAAACTTTTTCGCCTGTTTAAAGTTGGAGACCGGCAGGATACCGGGAATGATTTCCACGTCGATGCCTGCCGAGACGCAGCGATCGCGAAAACGCAGGTAGCTTTCCACATCGAAGAAGAACTGGGTGATCGCGCGGTTGGCGCCTGCCTCGACTTTGCGTTTCAGGTTCAGTAAATCCGCCTGCGCGCTTTTCGCTTCCGGATGCACTTCCGGATACGCGGCAACAGAGATATCGAAATCCCCCACCTCTTTCAGCAGGCTGACCAGATCGGCGGCATACATCTCCGGTTTACCGCTGCCCGGCGGCAGGTCGCCGCGCAGCGCGACGATATGGCGGATGCCGTTGTTCCAGTAATCCTGGGCGATAGTGCGCAGCTCATCGCGAGTCGCATCGATACAGGTCAGGTGCGGCGCCGCTTCCAGACCGGTTCGCTCTTTAATGCCCTTGATGATGCTGTGGGTGCGATCGCGCTCGCCGGAGTTCGCGCCATAGGTCACCGAGACAAACTTCGGTTTCAGACTGCTCAGGCGATCGATGGATTTCCACAGGGTTTGCTCCATTTCACTGGTGCGCGGCGGAAAGAATTCAAAGGACACATTAATCTGGCCCTGGACTTCCGCCAGGCTCTGATTCAGGGCTTCCCGCTGATTGGCGTGAAAAAAGCTCATACCTTACCTCATCAATCGCATGTAATGGCTGTTATATTGCGAACTTCTATACGTTTAGACGTCCAGATGTAAAAATGACGGAAAAGCGCGCGGGCGTCAATAGAAAAATCTGCGTAAAGAGTGAGGAATAGGTCACCTACATGAAAGAATTTCATCTTCCGATCACCTGGCCACGCACAGGAAGCGGCTCGGTGGGCAATATAAGGTGGCTCGCGAGTCAGCCTGAGACTAGCCAGTCGCCAGAATGCCATCCAGCAGAGAAAGCCATTGCTGCACGGACTCTGCCTGGTAAGGCGGATAAATCACCCCAAGGCTTAACGGCATCGCGTCGCCCTCAGCCACCGGGCAGAACGCCACCCCCTGACGCTGAATCGCGGAAAAGGACGCCGGCAGCAGGATCATGCCTTCGCCGCGCGCAATACGCGCCAGCAGCACATCATGCTCGGCCGGCTCTTCCACATACGTCGGGGCATAGCCAGCCCGGTCGAAAATGCGGCGCGTGTAGTCAAAGAAACCAGGATTACGCTCGCGTTTAAACCAGAACAGCGGCCGATGATTGAGCGCGCTTAACGTCAGCCCTGGCCTGGCGGCTTCCGGCCAGGAGGCCGGTAATGCCGCAATGAGCGGCTCATGATACGGCAATGGGTGCAGGCGCAGCCCTTCAGTATTGAGCGGCAACGCGACCAGCGCCGCATCGAGTTTGCCTTTGCGTACCTGCTGAGCCAGCGCCGGTGAGGCGTGGCGGGTGATATGCAACGCGCGGGTATGTTCGCTCAGCGCAGCCTCAACGGCGGCGAAAATGCCCTGTTCGAAGGCCGTCGTCACGCCCAGACGTAGAGCCTGCGGCGAGTTGGCGGCGAGCTCACTCAATGCCGCCAGCGTGCGTTCCTGGAGCGCCAGCAGAGGTTGAATCATCTCCAGCACCTCTCTACCCGCGTCGGTCAGGATCAGGCCTTTGCTATGGCGCTGAAACAGCGTCACCCCCAGCTGCGCTTCCAGATGGCGGATATGGCGGGTCAGCGGCGGCTGCGAGATAAATAACCGCTGCGCCGCCCGGCTGATGTTATTTTCCTCCGCTACCACGGCAAAGGCGCGCAGCAGGCGAATATCCAGGGAATGTAATCGCGAAGTTGTCATACTGAAAAGGTATCACGAAAAGGGTATTACTCAAGTCCGGCACACTTCCCTACCCTTCCTCTTAACGCACCATCACAGAGAGGAAAAAACGATGTCCAGCGAACGTTATATCATCGGTCAGGAAATGCTTCAGCGGGTGGATGGTAAGGGCGGGGAAGCCGTCATCGACAGCCTGCGGGATATCGCCCCCGATTTCGCCCGCTATCTGATTGAGTTCCCCTTCGGCGATATTTACGCCAGGCCAGGGCTCGATTTACGCAGCCGGGAAATCGCCACCATCGCCGCGCTCACGGCGTTGGGTAACGCCGAGCCACAGCTGAAAGTACACATTGCCGCGGGATTAAACGTCGGCCTGACGCAAGAGGAGATTACGGAAGCGATCATGCAGATGGCAGTCTATGCCGGATTCCCGGCGGCCCTCAACGGCCTGTTTGCCGCCAGGGCGGTATTTGCGGCCCACTGATCGCTTAAGGCCGGGCTGACTGCCCGGCCTTAAAAACTTATTTCTTCACATCGACAACGCGCTGCCCGCTAAGCTGCTCATCCGTTATCTTTTGCCCGGCTTTGAAATAGTCTACGACCGCATTTGAAACGTAATAGCCGCCGGAGGTATTACGCGCCTGCCCCTCGGTAAACGCGACAAAACCATCGCCGCCATCTGCAAGGAAGCTGTTGGTGACAATATGGTAAACCGTCGTATCGTCAATCGGTTTACCGTTTAGCCTGAATAACACAACGCGCTGGCCCACAGGTTTGCTGCTGTCATACTTCATTTCCAGTCCCCGGGAGACCTGCAGCACGCCGTTGCTCAACCCGGCGCCATGCTCCATCAGGCTACGCAACTGCTTCCCGGTTAGATCCATGGTGACCAGCTCGTTGGGAAACGGGAAGGTGCTGATAACGGCGCCCATGCTCACCGCCCCGGCGGGGATCTCATTCCGGATCCCGCCCGAGTTGGTTAACGCCATCTGCGTACTCCTACCTGCTGCCAGCAGCAAGGCGTCAGCGGCAAGATTGCCCAACGGCGAAGAGATGCCATACGCACGGGTCAGTTCAACGGGCGATTGTGTAATGACCTGCTGCACCAGTTGATCAAGTTGCTTATTCCAGCCGTCGATGACCTGTTTTGTCTGCGGATCAGGCTTCCACTCATCGGCATAAAGCGTCTTCAGCTCAAAGTGCTTCACCGTGAATTGGTGCGGTTTCTCCTGATAATCCAGCACCAGTTTACCCACATCGATGCCGCCGCTATCGGTAGAAAGGATCAACGTATTACCCACTTTAATGGGCTCCGGTGTGCCAACGTGAGCATGGCCGGTAATTAAAACGTCCAGACCTTTCACCTGACCCGCAGTCTGAATATCTTTATCCAGCGCACGACGCACATCGGTTCCCCCCTGGCTCGACTGACGCGCCGGGACGCCTTCATGGATCAGGGCCACGGTCAGATCCACTTTACCGTTAAGTTCATCGATATAATGCTGTAGCCATTTCACCTCATCGCGCGCTTCGATACCCACTCGCGTCGCGGCAGAAACGGTGTCATTAAAAGCAAACACGCCGTGCAGGCCAATCACGCCAATTTTCACGCCATCTTTTTCGATAATGGTATAGGGCTTATCCCAGAACGATTTATCGCTGTTCTGATAAAAAATATTGCCCTGAACAATCGGGAATGTCGCCTGGCTAAGCTGAAGCAACGTATTATCCCAGCCGTGATCGAACTCATGATTACCGATAGTCACCGCATCGTAGGACATCGTATTCATAATATCGATTATCGCTTTGCCCTTCGTCAGGCTACTGATGTAAGGCCCGGTAAAATAATCTCCGGCATCAAAAAACCAGGTCGCGTTATTTTTCGCTTTTTCCTGTTTCACCATCGTCGTGATATTCGCCCAACCGCCAATATCTCGTTTACCATCCGCTATCCATGGCACTTTATAAGGTTCGACATGGGCATGAAGATCGTTGGTATAAATTATGGTGACATCTTTGGCGCAGGCCCAGAAAGGCAAAGTCAACAGAAGTGCTGCGCTCATTGCTTTTAGTTTCATCGGAGTTCCTTTCAGAGTGATAAAGAACCGCTAAGTTACGTTCTGAAAGACTTTTTTATGTGAGAGCATTCACAGTTGTATGCAACCTGAGCAGGACAAAATTAACGACCTGTAAAAATCGTTGGTATTGACCTGCCAGTGGATACTCTCTTTACCATTAATGCCTGTAAAACTTTTGGCTGCCGCAATTTAGGTTTACCGTCTGCGGCTGAGTATCATTTCCCGAATTTTCGGCTGGGCTACCCGGCGCTCTACTGCGCAGCCTGCGGCAGCTATCCCCCCCTGTTTAACGAACGGGAATTCCGCCCCTGGCTGGCGGCTTATCTGACGGATCATGCCCGCCGCTACGGCTATTTTTGCCCGGTATGCTATCAGCGGGATATTATTCGCTACGGCCGCAATCCGCAGGGTACGCAACGCCTTCAGTGCCGCCACTGTAAAAAGGTCTGGACGCCAAAATTCCCACACATCGCCCCAATTGAAGCCCCACGACGTATTTGCAGCGTACCGTTGATAGCGCCATTCCAGGGTAATGCCGCCGGGCAAAAGCTCTATTTTTTATTAAGCTTTGATGCCGTGCGCGGTAATGTTATTCATCTTACCTCTAATTTCACTCCTTTCGCGGTAGGCGAATCATTACGCTATCACTGGCGCGGCGGACAAGCCGACAGGGAGGAGACTGACGATATTATTCAACGTATTTCTCTCACTGAAATGCGCTTTTTACAACGCAGTCAGTTCGATGAAATCCAGTACGGCAGCGCAATGCAAAAGCGCCATGCCCGCGGCAATATATTGCGCCCGGTTATCGCCGCGCACGGTCATTTCAAACTGCTCAGCCAGCAGTTTCCAGAGGTGAAAACGCACGTTATTGCGCATGAATGCTTTTTACGCGGCGCGGCGATCGTTGCCTGGGCGCCGCTTTTTCGTCAGCGGCAAGGCGATCTATGGTATGTGGAAGAAGAGATAAGGAACCCAGCCAGCCCGGCTCCGTGGCAGCTACAGGGGAAAACCCATCATGGCTGGTGGCAAAATTCATGGCAGCGTTGGACGCAGGAAGAGAATCAGAAAATGGTCTGCCGGCTTGCCGGCACTGCAGAAGAGAACGCCTTTCTACCAGACCTTGCGGCCAGCCGACGGTTTACAATATGGCTGGAAAACAGACCCGCGTTTGCGCAGAGCGCCCTGTATTCCGCAGGGCGCGTAACGCAAATAGTGGCCTCACTGGTTCAAGAGTATAACGCGACGCTTACAGCAGCTGCGCCAGGCGGTTAATATCCGACTGGATTGCCCCGGCGGTCACATCGCGCCCGGCGCCGGGCCCGCGGATCACCAGCGGGTTATCGCGATACCAGCGGCTTTCGATGGCAAACACGTTATCGCACGGCAGCAGCGCCGCCAGCGGGTGCTCTTCGCGTACCGCTTCCACACCGACGCGTGCTTTGCCGTTGGCATCAAAGCGCGCCACGTAGCGGAGCACCAGCCCCATCTCGCGGGCCGCTTCCAGACGCTGCAGCATCTGCTCGTTCAGCTCTTCGCCATTCTCAAAGAAGTGATCGACCGACCCCTCTTCACAGTGCGCCGGCACCAGTGATTCCACACGCACCTGATCCGGTTCGATGTCATAGCCCGCTTCCCGCGCGAGGATCACCAGCTTACGCATCACATCCTTACCGGACAGATCGACGCGCGGATCCGGCTCGGTCAGCCCCTGCTGCCACGCCTGATCCACCAGGTCGGTGAACGGCACGGTGCCATCGAACTGCAGGAACAGCCAGGATAGCGTTCCCGAGAAGATACCGCTCAGGCCGAGAATAGTATCGCCGCTGTCGATCAGGTCGCGCACCGTATGGTTCACCGGCAAGCCGGCGCCCACGGTGGCGTTATATAGCCAGTGGCGCCCAGTCTTCTCAAACGCGTCGTGGATCTGACGATATTTATCACTGCTGCTGGCACCCGCCAGCTTGTTAGCGCTAATGACGTGGAAGCCATGGCTGGCGAAATCAAGATACTGGTCGGCCAGCTGTTCGCTGGCGGTGACGTCCAGCACCACTAAATCATCATACGGGTGCGCGCGCATCCACAGGAACAGCGACTCTTCATCCTGCTCCACCGCTTCATCGTTGAAGAAAGCCAGCGCCCGGCTGGCATCCAGCCCGTCGTAATTCAGCAGGCTGCGTTTACTGTCGACTACGCCGGCGAGAATAAACTCGAAACCGGTACGCGCCGAGAGCGTAGTTTGTTCACGGGCGAAAAGCTCCAGCCAGCGGGAACCAATGTTCCCTTTGCCGAACAGCATCAGGCCAATACGCTTTTCGGCGCGAAACAAGGACTGATGCAGCCCCTGGATCAGGCTTTCCGTCGGCCCGGCGCGTAGCACCGCCACCAGGCTGATCCCCTCTTCAGACTGCCAGGTGAACTCCACCGGCTGCCCTTTGAGCTGCTGCCAGAAACGGTGGCAGTGCAGCGGGTTACGGGTGACTCCCGCGCCCACCATCGCCACCAGCGCCAGCTTCTGACGCAGACGCAGCTCGCCCGGCAGACCGGCTTCATCGAGCAATTTCAGCGCGCTGTCGGCCACCTCGGAGGTATAGCAGAACTGCAGCAGCTTACGGTCGGCATGGACGCCAACGGCTAACGGGCGCAGCTGGGCGCGTTTGAGCAGAGCGTCCAGCTCTTTATGCGCCAGTTTGAAATCGTGACCGGCCGGCACCTGGAACTCCACCAGGCAGACGTCGTCATGGCTGGTGACAATCCGTGCGCCGGTACCGGAGGCCAGCACGCGCTCAATGCGCGTGGAACCCTGTTCCGGCGTGTAGCTGCAGCGTAACTGCAGATCGATATCACTGGCGGAAACCGGCTGTAGCGTGCGGGCATGGAGCACCGGCGCGGCCAGGCGCGCCAGCTCGCTGGCTTCGTCCAGACGCAGCAGCGGCAGCAGGCAGGCGTCTTTCACCTTGCGCGGATCCGCGCTGTACACCCCGGCAACGTCGCTCCAGATAGTGACCCGGGAGGCACCCGCCAGCGCGCCGATCTGGGTGGCAGAGTAGTCAGACCCGTTACGGCCCAGCAGGACGGTTTCGCCGGCCTGGTTACGGGAGATAAAGCCGGTCACCACCAGACGTTTGTTAGGATGCTGCGCCATCAGCTGCTGCAGCAGCGGATAGGATAATCCTTCATCCACCTGCGGCTGCGCGGCGCGTTCCGCGCGCAGGAACGCGCGCGCGTCCAGCCAGGCGGCTTCCATACCCAGCTGATTGAGAACCGCCGCCATCAGGCGCGCGGACCACACTTCCCCATGGCCGACTACTTCCGCATAGACCGCTTCGGAAACCCCGCCGTCCAGCAGACCAGCCAGACGCTCAAGGTCGTGGATAAAGGCGGCTATCAACGTATCCGCCGCCGCAGGCTCCAGCAGACCGCCAATCAGCTCGGTGTGATAGCGGCGAAGCGACTGCTGAACCTGATGCGCAGCAAGGCGATCGCTCTGGCTAAGCTTAAGCCAGCTGATCAGCTGGTTGGTGGTGCTGCCAGCGGCGGAGACGACCATCATATCCCCCGCCTGCGAATACTCCTTCATGATCCCCGCGACGCGCAGGTAACATTTCGCATCCGCTAAACTACTCCCACCAAATTTGTGCAGCTGACGACCCTTCGCCCCTGCCTGCGCAATCACACTCATCTTTATTCCTCGTTTGCTGCCCGGAAGCCATTTTCCAGGTCGGCAATTAAATCTTCACCATCTTCAATACCGGTCGATATACGCAGGAGCGTTTCTGAAATTCCGGCGGCGGCACGCGCTTCAGGCGCCATGCCGGCATGCGTCATCGTTGCCGCATGGGAAATCAGGCTTTCAACGCCCCCCAGCGATTCCGCCAGTGTAAACAGCGACAGCCCGCTCAGAAAACGGCGCAGCGTCTGCTCGTCACCGTCAAGCTCGAAGCTTAACATTGCGCCAAAACCTTTTTGCTGACGCGCCGCAATTTCATGCCCCTGGTTTTCCGGCAGCGATGGATGATACAGCTTTTTCACCAGCGGCTGGGTTTTCAGATACTCAACGATCGCCAGGGCATTTCGCTGCGCCACTTCCATCCGTGGAGACAGCGTCCGCAGCCCGCGCAACAGCAGATAGCTGTCGAAGGCGCTGCCGGTGACGCCAATATTATTCGCCCACCATGCCAGTTCGGTGACAGTTGCCGGATCTTTGGCAATCACCACCCCGGCCACCACATCGGAGTGACCATTGAGGTATTTGGTACAGGAATGCAGCACCAGATCGGCGCCCAGCGCCAGCGGGTTTTGCAACGCCGGGCTCAGGAAGGTGTTGTCCACCACGCTAAGTGCCCCGGCCTCATGCGCCAGACCACAGATTTTCGCAATATCCACCACCCGCAGCAATGGATTACTTGGGCTTTCCACCAACACCAGCTTCGGTTTTTCCGCCAGCGCCGCCCGCAGCGCCTGCTCATCGCTTTGATCGACAAACTGGACGCGATAGCAGCCGCGCTTCGCCAGGCTGTCGAACAGACGGTAGCTGCCGCCGTAGCAGTCGTGCGGCGCCACCAGCAGATCGCCCGGTTTAAGGAACACCGTCGTCACCAGCAGGATCGCCGACATTCCGGTATTGGTCAGCACCGCGCCGGCGCCGCCCTCCAGCTCCGCTAAGGCGCGCTGCACCACATCGCGCGTCGGATTGCCACGACGGGAGTAGTCGTGGGCGCGCGGTTCATTAAAGCCGGTGAAGTTATAGGTACTGGAGAGGTGAATCGGCGGGACAACGCAACCGTACTGCTCGTCGTCATTTAAACCGCTACGCACTGCGATGGTGGCCTGTTTACGCGTCATGTTGGGAAGTTCCTGGGCTGAATCGGTGAAAAGTCAGGCTCCAGAGTAATCATTGTCACAATAGACGTCAATACATCTGGACATCTAAACTTCTTTGCGTATAGATTGAGCAAAGTGCAAATAGCCGTTAAAATTATATGCATTAGCGCACGTCGTCGGCGGCTTATCTCATGTCAGAAAGCCCGCGCATACGGTAAACTACGCGCAATTATAGCCCGGGCGGAATATTCTGGCCCTTCACTAATAAACAGAGGATTAAGGTATCTCATGGCTGAATGGAGCGGCGAATATATCAGCCCATACGCTGAGCACGGTAAGAAGAGTGAACAAGTAAAGAAAATTACGGTTTCCATTCCTCTGAAGGTGTTAAAAATCCTCACCGATGAACGCACGCGTCGTCAGGTGAATAACCTGCGTCACGCGACCAACAGCGAGCTGCTGTGCGAAGCGTTTCTGCATGCCTTTACCGGACAACCGTTGCCTAACGATGAAGACCTGCGTAAAGAGCGCAGCGATGAGATCCCGGAAGCGGCGAAAGCGATTATGCGTGAACTGGGAATCGACCCGGATACGTGGGAATACTGAGACGATAAAAAGGGCGGAATAATCTTCCGCCCTTTTTTCTTTCCCGCCCAGGCAGGCGGAAGAGACAAAAAAGCCGCCCTGAGGCGGCTTCTTCTGGCAACTTACTTGCTGCCCGGGATGCTGAAGCGCTTGTTGAAGCGGTCAACACGGCCACCGGTAGCAACATCACGCTGTTTGCCGGTGAAGAACGGGTGGCATTTGCCGCACACGTCGAGGTTCAGGTCGTGACCAACGGTGGAGCGGATTTTCATGACATTACCGCAAGAACAGGTAGCAGTAATTTCGTCGTAATTTGGGTGAATACCTTTTTTCATGGGAGAACCTCAGTTAAGGCCGCGTCGCTCTTCCAGCCCTAACGCCAGACACCACGCGATATTAGTAATTTCCCGTCGCCTTCTACGCTGCTGACAGCGTGAAGCACGCGGTAATGGTCAATCTTCAATGCGATATAAAGCGCATCAAAGGCGGCGAATCATACAGAATTTGACCAGCATATGCAAACTGATCCGCGCCGCCTTATCGTAATGTGTATACTATCCCGCCAGATTTCAAGTCAGGAAGATGACATGTCCGTCGCCCACGTTGCCCTACCCGTTCCGCTACCGCGCACTTTTGACTACCTGCTGCCTGAAGGCATGGCGGTCAAAGCGGGCTGTCGGGTGCGGGTGCCGTTCGGCAAACAGGAGCGGATCGGCATTGTCGCGGCGGTGAGCGAGCGCAGCGAACTGCCGCTGGATGAGCTAAAACCGGTCGCCGAAGCGCTGGACGACGAGCCGGTCTTCTCCACGACTGTCTGGCGACTGCTGATGTGGGCGGCTGAGTATTACCATCACCCGATCGGCGATGTGCTGTTCCATGCATTACCCGTTATGCTGCGCCAGGGCAAACCCGCCAGCGCCACGCCGCTGTGGTACTGGTTCGCCACCGAGCAGGGGCAGGTTGTCGACCTTAACGGCCTGAAACGCTCCCGGAAGCAGCAGCAGGCGCTGGCGGCGCTGCGCCAGGGTAAAATCTGGCGTCATCAGGTTGGCGAACTGGAATTCAATGAAGCGGCGCTGCAGGCGCTGCGCGGTAAAGGGCTGGCGGAGCTGGCCTGCGAAGCGCCCGCCCTCACCGACTGGCGCAGCGCGTATTCGGTTGCCGGCGAACGCCTGCGCCTGAATACCGAGCAGGCCACCGCCGTCGGGGCGATCCACAGCGCCGCCGATCGTTTCTCCGCCTGGCTGCTGGCGGGTATTACCGGCTCCGGGAAAACGGAAGTCTATTTGAGCGTGCTGGAGAATGTGCTGGCGCAGGGGCGCCAGGCGCTGGTGATGGTGCCGGAGATCGGCCTGACGCCGCAAACCATCGCCCGATTTCGCCAGCGCTTTAACGCGCCGGTGGAAGTGCTGCACTCCGGGCTCAATGACAGCGAACGTCTCTCGGCCTGGCTGAAGGCGAAAAATGGCGAAGCGGCCATTGTGATCGGCACCCGCTCCTCGCTGTTTACCCCATTTAAAGATCTCGGCGTCATCGTCATCGACGAAGAGCATGACAGCTCCTACAAGCAGCAGGAAGGCTGGCGCTACCATGCCCGCGACCTGGCGGTATGGCGCGCCCACAGCGAGCAGATCCCGATAATTCTCGGCTCGGCGACGCCGGCGCTGGAGACTCTGCATAACGTCCGCCAGGGTAAATACCGCCAGTTAACCTTAAGCAAACGCGCGGGCAATGCGCGCCCGGCCCAGCAGCACGTGCTCGATCTCAAAGGGCTACCGCTGCAGGCGGGCCTGTCTCCCGCGCTGATTAGCCGTATGCGCCAGCACCTGCAAGCGGATAACCAGGTGATCCTGTTTCTTAACCGCCGCGGCTTTGCGCCAGCGCTGCTGTGCCACGATTGCGGCTGGATAGCGGAATGCCCGCGCTGCGACAGTTACTATACGTTGCACCAGGCGCAGCACCATCTGCGCTGCCACCATTGCGACAGCCAGCGCCCGATCCCGCGCCAGTGTCCTTCCTGCGGCTCCACGCATCTGGTGCCGGTAGGGATCGGCACCGAGCAGCTGGAGCAGGCCCTGGCGCCGCTGTTCCCTGAGGTGCCTATCTCGCGTATCGACCGCGATACCACCAGCCGCAAAGGAGCGCTGGAGGAACATCTCGCCGCCGTCCATCGCGGCGGGGCGCGTATTCTGATTGGCACCCAAATGCTGGCCAAAGGGCACCACTTCCCGGACGTCACCCTCGTCTCCCTGCTGGATGTCGACGGGGCGCTGTTTTCCGCTGATTTCCGCTCCGCAGAGCGTTTCGCTCAGCTTTATACCCAGGTCTCCGGACGAGCGGGCCGGGCAGGAAAACAGGGCGAGGTCATTCTTCAAACCCACCATCCGGAACACCCTCTACTGCAGACCCTGCTGTATAAAGGCTACGACGCCTTTGCCGAACAGGCGCTGGCAGAGCGGCAGACGATGCAGCTGCCGCCGTGGACCAGCCATGTGCTGATTCGTGCGGAAGACCATAACAACCAGCAGGCGCCGCTGTTTTTACAACAGCTGCGCAATCTGCTGCAGGCCAGCCCGCTGGCCGACGAAAAGCTATGGGTGCTCGGTCCGGTTCCGGCGCTGGCGCCAAAGCGCGGCGGCCGCTGGCGCTGGCAAATATTGCTGCAGCATCCTTCGCGGGTGCGTCTGCAACATATCGTTAGCGGTACGCTGGCGCTGATCAATACGCTTCCGGAGGCGAGAAAAGTGAAGTGGGTGCTGGATGTCGATCCGATTGAAGGATAAGCCTTCTCTTGCGAGCCGGATCGAAAAATTTAACAAGCATCACGTTTTTCATGAAAATTCTGTAACTCACTGCCGCGACTATCTGATAAAAATGATGCAGCAGTTAGCGCCCAAGGGAAATGCCAGCGCCATTCAGCGAGGAGAAACCAGGTGAAGCCCAAAAAACAAGTGGTTGCCGCCACCATGAAAGACGTCGCCCTCAAGGCAAACGTTTCCACGGCAACCGTGTCCCGAGCGTTGATGAACCCTGATAAGGTGTCGCAAGCCACCCGTAACCGGGTCGAGCAGGCGGCGCTGGAAGTCGGCTATTTACCGCAGTCGCTCGGACGCAATATGAAGCGCAACGAATCGCGGACGATCCTCGTGATCGTCCCGGATATCTGCGATCCCTTCTTTAGTGAAGTGATCCGCGGTATTGAAGTCACTGCCGCCGAGCACGGCTATCTGGTGTTAATCGGCGATTGCGCCCACCAGAATCAGAAAGAAAAAACCTTTATCGACCTTATCATCACCAAGCAGATCGACGGCATGGTGCTGCTCAGCTCGCGCTTGCCGTTTGACGCCAGCGTGGAAGAGCAGCGCAATTTGCCGCCAATGGTCATGTCGAATGAGTTTGCGCCGGAGCTGGAGCTGCCCACCGTCCATATCGATAACCTGACGGCGGCCTTTAACGCGGTAAATTATCTCCACGAGCTGGGACATCAGCGTATCGGCTGTATCGCCGGCCCGGAAGATATGCCGTTGTGCCATTATCGCCTGCAGGGTTATGTGCAGGCGCTGCGCCGCAGCGGTATCACCGTCGATCCGCACTATATTGCTCGCGGCAACTTTACCTTCGAAGCCGGCGCCAATGCGCTGGAGCAGCTGCTGGCGCAGCCGGTGCCGCCCACGGCGGTCTTTTGCCATAGCGATGTGATGGCGCTGGGCGCCTTATCGCTGGCAAAACGTCGCGGTCTGAAAGTACCGGACGACCTGTCAATTGTCGGCTTCGATAACATCGCGTTGTCTGAATTTTGCGATCCGCCGTTGACCACGGTTTCACAGCCACGGTTTGATATTGGCCGTGAAGGAATGCTGCTATTACTGGAGCAAATGCAGGGGCATAACGTGAACAGCGGCTCGCGTCTGCTCGATTGCGAACTGATTGTTCGCGGCAGTACGCAAAAAATCAGACGATAACCATCAGGCTTTCGGGCCTGCTCTTCTGGTCAAAGGCCCGCCGCTTAAGTAACATGGCGGGCTGACGAACGAATATAAGACAGCGAAACGATAGTGGCACAACGAGATTATGTACGCCGCAGCCAACCGGCTTCTTCGCGGCGCAAAAAGAGCACGACCCGAAGCTCAAGGAATAAGCAAAGCAGCCTTCCGGCGATTTCACCGGCGATGGTGGCGATCGCGGCGGCTGTGCTGGTGGCCTTTATCGGTGGCCTCTATTTCATTACGCATCATAAGAAAGAAGAAGCGGAAGCGATGCAAAATCGCCAGGCCGCCGGCAACGGCTTGCCGCCCAAACCGGAAGAGCGCTGGCGCTATATTAAAGAGCTGGAAAGCCGCCAGCCTGGCGTCCGCGCGCCGACCGAACCGACCGCCGGTGGCGAAGTCATGAAACCGGAACAGCTGACCGACGAGCAGCGCCAGCTGCTCGCCCAGATGCAGGCCGATATGCGCCAGCAGCCGACCCAGCTGACCGAAGTGCCGTGGAACGAACAAACGCCGGCGCAGCGCCAGCAGACGCTTCAGCGTCAGCGTTTAGCGCAGCAACAGCAGCAGGCGCAGCAGCAACAGTGGGCGCAGACTCAGGCGCAGACCGTCCAACAGCAGCCGCCGCGCGTTCAGCAGCCGAAGCCGGTTCAGCAGCAACAGCCGAAGCAGACCGCGTCAAACCAGCAGCCGTACCAGGATCTGCTGCAGACGCCAGCGCATACCAATACCACGCAGCCGCGTACCCAGGCCGCGGCGCCGGTAACTCGGGTGGAAGAAGCGCCGAAAACCACCGCCGAGAAGAAAGACGATCGTAGCTGGATGATCCAGTGCGGCTCTTTTAAAGGCGCCGAGCAGGCCGAAACCGTCCGCGCTCAGCTGGCTTTCGAAGGGTTTGCTTCGCACATTACCACTAACAACGGCTGGAACCGCGTGGTTATTGGCCCGTTGAAAGGCAAAGAAAGCGCCAACGAGATGATCACCCGCCTGAAGATGGCTGGACACGCGAACTGCATTCGTCTCGCCGCCAGGGGTTGAAACCCTCAAAATCCCCCCCATCTATAATTGCATTCGGCCCCGCGGACAGCGCGGGGCCCCTGTTCCGCTTTTGCAACCAAGGGGTCTGCTCGTGACTACAATTGTAAGTGTTCGCCGTAACGGCCATGTTGTTATTGCCGGTGATGGCCAGGCCACGCTGGGCAACACCGTGATGAAGGGCAATGTGAAGAAAGTGCGTCGTCTGTACAACGACAAAGTGATTGCCGGTTTCGCTGGCGGCACCGCCGACGCCTTCACGCTGTTCGAACTGTTTGAACGTAAACTGGAAATGCACCAGGGCCATCTGGTGAAGGCCGCCGTTGAGCTGGCCAAAGACTGGCGAACTGACCGGATGTTGCGCAAACTGGAAGCGCTGCTGGCCGTCGCGGACGAAAACGCGTCGCTTATCATCACCGGTAACGGTGACGTGGTACAGCCGGAAAACGATTTGATTGCTATCGGCTCCGGCGGTCCTTACGCCCAGGCCGCGGCCCGCGCGCTGTTGGAAAATACCGATATGGGCGCGCGCGACATCGCCGAGAAAGCGTTGGATATTGCAGGTGATATCTGCATCTACACCAACCATTTCCACACCATCGAAGAATTACCTTCTAAAGCGTAAGGATCTCCCATGTCTGAAATGACCCCACGCGAAATTGTCAGCGAACTGGACAAACACATTATCGGTCAGGACGCCGCCAAGCGTTCTGTTGCTATCGCCCTGCGTAACCGCTGGCGTCGGATGCAGCTTAACGAAGAGCTGCGTCATGAAGTCACGCCGAAAAACATTCTGATGATCGGCCCAACCGGCGTCGGTAAAACCGAAATCGCCCGTCGTCTGGCAAAACTGGCTAACGCGCCGTTTATCAAAGTTGAAGCGACGAAGTTCACCGAAGTGGGCTATGTCGGTAAAGAAGTGGACTCCATCATCCGCGATTTGACCGATGCGGCGATCAAAATGGTTCGCATGCAGTCCATCGATAAGAACCGTTACCGCGCGGAAGAGCTGGCGGAAGAGCGCGTGCTTGACGTGCTGATCCCACCGGCGAAGAACAACTGGGGCCAGACTGAGCCGTCGCAGGAACCGTCTGCAGCGCGCCAGGCGTTCCGTAAAAAACTGCGTGAAGGCCAGCTGGACGATAAAGAGATTGAAATCGATCTCGCTGCGGCGCCGATGGGCGTTGAAATCATGTCCCCTCCTGGCATGGAAGAGATGACCAGCCAGCTGCAGTCTATGTTCCAGAACCTCGGCGGCCAGAAGCAGAAACCGCGTAAGCTGAAAATCAAAGACGCGATGAAGCTGCTGATTGAAGAAGAAGCGGCCAAACTGGTCAATCCGGAAGAGCTGAAGCAGGAAGCCATCGACGCTGTAGAGCAGCACGGTATCGTCTTTATCGACGAAATCGACAAAATCTGTAAGCGCGGCGGCAATACCTCCGGCCCGGACGTCTCCCGCGAAGGCGTACAGCGCGACCTGCTGCCGCTGGTGGAAGGCTGCACCGTCTCCACCAAACATGGGATGGTCAAGACCGACCACATCCTGTTTATCGCCTCCGGCGCATTCCAGGTGGCCAGCCCATCCGATCTGATCCCGGAACTGCAGGGGCGTCTGCCGATCCGCGTTGAGCTGAAGGCGCTGACCACCCACGACTTCGAGCGCATCCTGACCGAGCCGAATGCCTCCATCACCGTGCAGTACAAGGCGCTGATGGCGACCGAAGGGGTGAACATCGAATTCACCGAAGACGGCATCAAGCGCATCGCCCAGGCCGCATGGCAGGTAAACGAAACCACCGAGAACATCGGTGCGCGTCGCCTGCACACCGTGCTGGAGCGCCTGGTGGAAGATATCTCCTATGATGCCAGCGAGATGAACGGCCAGACCGTCACTATTGATGCCGAATATGTGAGTAAACACCTGGATGTTCTGGTGGCAGATGAAGATCTGAGCCGTTTTATCCTATAATCCGGTGCAATGCATTTTCATCACTGTTGATGGGGGCTATCGCCCCCATTTTTATTGGCTAAAATAACTATGACTGATATCAGCCGTTCACAGGCGTGGCTGGAAAGCCTGCGTCCTAAAACGTTACCGCTGGCATTTGCCGCGATTATTGTTGGCACCGTCCTTGCCTGGGAGCAGGGCCATTTTGATCCCTGGGTTGCCCTGCTGGCGCTGATCACCGCCGGCTTGCTGCAAATTCTTTCCAACCTCGCCAATGACTACGGCGACGCGGTTAAGGGGAGCGATAAACCGGATCGCATCGGGCCGCTGCGCGGGATGCAGAAAGGGGTGATTACCCCCCAGCAGATGAAGCGCGCTCTGATCGTCACCGTCGTACTCATCTGCCTGTTTGGTCTGGCGCTGCTGTGCGCCGCCTGGCAGAGCGTCGGCGATTTCATCGGCTTCCTCGCCCTGGGAGGCCTGTCTATCGTGGCCGCCATCACCTACACGGTGGGCACCCGTCCGTATGGATATATTGGTCTGGGTGATATCTCAGTACTCGTTTTCTTCGGCTGGCTGAGCGTCCTCGGCAGCTGGTATCTGCAAGCCCATAATGTGGAAGCGGCCATTTTTCTGCCGGCGACAGCCTGCGGTCTGCTGGCGACCGCCGTGCTGAACATCAATAATCTGCGCGATATCGACAGCGACCGGCAGAACGGGAAGAACACCCTCGCCGTGCGCCTGGGCCCGGTCAATGCCCGCCGCTATCATGCCTGCCTGCTGCTCGGCGCCCTGCTGTGTCTGGCGCTGTTTAACCTGCTGACGCTGCATTCAGCCTGGGGCTGGCTGTTTATTCTCGCCACGCCGCTGCTGGTGAAACAGGCGCGCTACGTCCTGCGCGAATCCGATCCGCTGGCGATGCGGCCAATGCTCGAAAAGACGGTCAAAGGGGCCTTACTGACCAACCTGCTGTTTGTTATCGGAATTATTGCCAGTAAGCTGATGGCTTAACTGACAAATATCAATTAACAATTGATGATTTTGCCAACAATGCGATTCGCGGGATATACTAAAAACTCTCGCAGCAACTGAACGTTAAGCCTATGAAATACGATACTTCCGAGCTTTGTGACATCTACCAGGAAGATGTCAACGTCGTGGAACCGCTGTTCTCTAACTTTGGAGGACGGTCGTCGTTTGGTGGACAGATCATTACGGTTAAATGTTTCGAGGATAACGGGTTGCTCTACGATCTGCTCGAGCAGAATGGCCGTGGTCATATTCTCCTGATCGACGGCGGCGGCTCAGTACGACGCGCGTTAATTGACGCAGACCTGGCGCGTCTGGCCGTCCAGAATGAATGGGAAGGGTTGGTGGTCTATGGCGCGGTGCGCCAGGTTGACGACCTTGAGGAACTGGACATTGGTATTCAGGCGCTGGCGGCTATTCCGGTCGGCGCGGCTGGCGAAGGCATCGGCGAAAGCGACGTGCGCGTCAATTTCGGCGGGGTGACTTTCTTCTCCGGCGACCATCTGTATGCCGATAACACCGGGATGATCCTGTCGGAAGACCCGCTGGATATCGAATAAACCTTCCGCCATAAAAAAGGCCTTCTCCATGAGAAGGCCTTTTGTTTATCCGGCGCGTAACTTAGTACAGTTTCTTCGCGCAATCCAGCCAGTCGTTCTTGAACGGACGCTTCATGTTCTCGATGGCATCGATGATGTCGTGGTGCACCAGCTTCTCGTTCTGGATGCCGACGCAACGGCCGCCATGGCCCTGCAGCAGCAGCTCAATCGCATAGGCGCCCATGCGGGAAGCCAGGATGCGGTCGTAAGGAACCGGGGAACCGCCGCGCTGAATGTGGCCGAGGACGGTGGCGCGAGTTTCACGGCCAGTCTCTTTCTCGATGTAGCTTGCCAGCTCGTCAACGTCGCACATGTGCTCGGTGATGGCCACGATAGCGTGTTTTTTCCCTTTCGCGATACCGGCTTTGATTTCTGCCACCAGATCGTCACGGGTATATTCCACTTCAGGCACCATGATGAACTCACAGCCGCCGGCAATCGCCGCCGCCAGGGTCAGGTCGCCACAGTAACGGCCCATCACTTCCACCACGGAGATACGCTGGTGCGAAGAGGAGGTGTCGCGCAAACGGTCAATCGCTTCCACCACGGTGCTCAGGGCAGTAAAGAAGCCGATGGTGTAGTCAGTGCCTTTGATATCGTTGTCGATGGTGCCCGGCAGGCCGATGCATGGGAAGCCCATCTCGGTCAGGCGCATCGCCCCCATATAGGAACCGTCACCGCCGATAACCACCAGCGCGTCCAGGCCGCGCTTCTTCATGTTTTCGATAGCCACAGCGCGGATGTGTTCTTCGCGGAATTCCGGGAAGCGAGCGGAGCCCAGGAAGGTACCGCCGCGGTTGATCATGTCGGAAACGCTGTAACGGTCGAGCTGAACCATACGGTCTTCATACAATCCGAGGTAACCGTCATAGATTCCAAAAACTTCCAGACCTTCCGTTAATGCCGCGCGCACAACGCCACGAATTGCTGCGTTCATGCCCGGCGCATCACCGCCACTTGTCAACACACCGATTTTCTTAATCATGACTACCTCTGAACTTAGGAAGCAAAAAATAATTCTGTTGCCTGAAGCGCTCCCTCACCAGGAGTGCACGACGCTAATGACAATAGTATATCAAACGCCTCAAGCTGAATTGATTCAGGTCAGACCAAACGGCGGTAATTTATACAAAAAATGCCGATCTGCCCCACATTTTTACATCGAGTTTACAGACTATAACCTAACGCTCAAAAAAGCCCTGCTGCGCCGCTGGCACCACAGAGCTGGGATCCTGATGGATAATGACATCGGACCCCGGGAAACGGCGCAGAATCGCCTGCTCCACCTGGTCTGCAATCACGTGGGCTTGCACCAGCGGGAGGTTATCTTCCATTTCCAAATGAATCTGAATAAAGCGGGTCGGCCCTGACTGCCGCGTTCGTAGATCGTGCGCCCCGCGGATGCCGGGCCATGCGGTCACGATGGTGATAATGTCCTGACGCTCCTCGTCAGGCAAGGCGCGGTCGAGTAGTGACTGAACCGCCTCATAGCCCATCCGCAGCGCGCTATATAAAATATAGATGCCAATCCCCAGGGCAAACAACGCGTCGGCGCGATGCCAGCCGTACCAGGATAGGCCCAGCGCCACCAGAATGGCGCCGTTCATCATAACATCAGACTGATAATGAAGCATATCCGCCCGCACCGCCTGGCTCTGGGTTTTTCGCACCACCCAGCGCTGGAAAGTCACCAGCGCCAGCGTACTAACGAGGGCGATCAATGTGACGACGACCCCGACGCCGGCGGCCTGCAGCGGCTCCGGACGCACCAGGTGCTGAATGCCGGTGAGAAACAGGAACAGCGCCGAGCCGGAGATAAACATGCTTTGCGCCAGCGCCGCCAGCGACTCCGCTTTGCCATGACCAAAGGTATGTTCTTCATCAGCAGGCTGTAGCGAATAGCGAACCACCAGCAGGTTGGTCAGCGAGGCGGCAATGTCCACCAGCGAATCCACCAGCGCAGCCAGAATACTGACAGAACCGGTATACCACCACGCAAAAATTTTGATCAAAAGTAACGCGGAGGCCATAGCCGTCGCGGCGATAGCGGCGCGACTGACCAACCGGCCATAAGATTGATTCATATAGGCTCCTTCTCCTGCAATGCGCTTAGTATAACCCGAACTTGTGACGCTCACGGGATAGGCGAAGGAGTTGATTTACCGTAAAAAGGGCAAAAAAAACCCCCACATCATGTGGGGGAAGACAGGGATGGTGTCTATGGCAAGGAAAACAGGGTTTGTTACTGGGGTTGCAGGGTGTTGCTACTACTTGAAAGCATCATCGCTGAGCCTTTCTGCATCCTTGCAACCTCACGCAACTGATCCATACGCTGCTGGTGCTTAGCATTTAAAACCGCTTGCTGCTCTGGCGTAAGCAGGTGGTACATCTGGTTGCGAACCTTAGCCATCTCGACCTGGCGGGCAACCTGTTCCTGCGCCATCTTTTCTGCCTGAGCGCGCACAGCGTTTTCATCAAAATTTTCTGCGGTGACAAGGCGATGCATTGTCTCCATTTCGCTAACATTAACGGGGAGCCTGTCGTGGCGTGCCCGTTGCATAAGATCCCGTAACTGCTGACGTTGCTGCTCGGTTAAACTTATGCCGTCAAACATATGGCTTTGGCTACCGCGCTGTCCCCCGTCGTCTCCGGGGAGCCAGTTAACGCTGGTAACGACTTCAGCGGCCTGGCTATATGCACTTAGCGCCAGCGTTGAGGCCATGACGGCAGCGATAACATTGCGCATCACATACTCCCAAAACGTTTGTGTCGCGATTCAACGAGAGACAGTCTACGATTCAGGCTGCAAACATGCGTCAGGGGGTGTAAAACAACGTAAAGTCATGGATTAGCGGGCCTTGATGACGTAATTTCTGCCTCGGAGGTATTTAAACAATGAATAAAATCCTGTTAGTTGATGATGACCGGGAGCTCACCTCCCTGTTAAAAGAGCTGCTCGATATGGAAGGTTTTAACGTGCTGGTGGCCCATGATGGGGAACAGGCGCTGGCCCTTCTGGACGACAGCGTTGATTTATTGCTGCTCGACGTGATGATGCCGAAGAAAAACGGTATTGATACGCTGAAAGAGCTGCGTCAGACACACCAGACTCCGGTTATCATGCTAACAGCGCGCGGAAGCGAGCTGGATCGCGTTCTCGGCCTCGAGCTGGGCGCGGATGACTATTTGCCTAAGCCATTCAACGATCGCGAGCTGGTGGCCCGTATACGCGCGATTCTGCGCCGTTCCCACTGGAGCGAGCAGCAGCAGACGACCGAAGCCGGCTCACCAACCCTGGAAGTGGATGCCTTAAGCCTCAATCCGGGCCGTCAGGAAGCCAATTTCGATGGCCAGACGCTGGAGCTCACCGGCACCGAGTTCACCCTGCTCTATCTGTTAGCGCAGCATCTCGGTCAGGTAGTCTCCCGTGAGCATTTAAGCCAGGAAGTGTTAGGCAAGCGCCTGACGCCGTTCGACCGCGCCATCGATATGCATATTTCCAACCTGCGGCGTAAGCTGCCGGAGCGCAAAGATGGCCATCCGTGGTTTAAAACGCTGCGTGGCCGCGGGTATCTGATGGTTTCCGCTTCATGATTGGAAGTTTGACTGCACGCATCTTCGCCATCTTCTGGCTCACGCTGGCGCTGGTGTTGATGCTGGTGCTGATGTTGCCCAAACTGGATTCCCGGCAGATGACCGAGCTGCTGGAAAGCGAGCAGCGTCAGGGCATCATGATCGAGCAGCACGTCGAGGCCGAGCTGGCCAACGATCCGCCAAACGACCTGATGTGGTGGCGTCGTTTGTTTCGCGCCATCGATAAATGGGCGCCTCCGGGACAACGCCTGCTGCTGGTGACCAGCGAAGGCCGCGTGATCGGCGCAGAACGCAACGAAATGCAGATCATTCGTAACTTTATCGGCCAGGCCGATAACGCCGATCATCCGCAGAAAAAACGCTATGGCCGCCTGGAAATGGTGGGCCCGTTTTCCGTCCGGGACGGGGAGGATAACTATCAGCTCTATCTGATTCGTCCCGCCAGCACCTCACAATCCGACTTTATTAACCTGCTGTTTGACCGGCCGCTGCTGCTGCTGATCGTCACGATGCTGGTCAGCGCCCCGCTGCTGCTGTGGCTGGCGTGGAGCCTGGCGAAACCGGCGCGTAAGCTGAAAAATGCCGCCGATGAAGTCGCCCAGGGCAACCTGCGCCAGCATCCGGAGCTGGAAGCCGGGCCGCAGGAGTTTTTAGCCGCTGGCGCCAGTTTTAACCAGATGGTGACGGCCCTGGAGCGGATGATGACCAGCCAGCAGCGGCTGCTGTCCGATATCTCGCACGAGCTGCGCACGCCGCTTACGCGCCTGCAATTAGGTACCGCCCTGCTGCGTCGCCGCAGCGGAGAGAGCAAGGAGCTGGAGCGTATCGAAACTGAAGCGCACCGGCTGGACAGCATGATCAACGACCTGCTGGTGATGTCGCGCAATCAGGCGAAAAACGCCCTGGTCAGCGAGACGGTGAAAGCCAATCAGCTATGGAACGAAGTGTTGGACAATGCGGCGTTTGAAGCTGAGCAGATGGGGAAATCTTTCACCGTTGAGTATCCGCCGGGCCCATGGCCGCTGTACGGTAACCCCAATGCGCTGGAAAGCGCGCTGGAGAATATCGTGCGCAACGCCCTGCGCTACTCGCATACGAAAATTTCCGTCAGCTTCTCGGTGGATAAAGACGGGATTACGGTTAACGTCGATGACGACGGCCCGGGAGTCAGCCCGGAGGATCGCGAACAGATTTTCCGGCCATTCTACCGGACCGACGAGGCGCGCGACCGCGAGTCCGGCGGCACCGGCCTGGGGCTGGCGATTGTCGAAACCGCTATTCAGCAGCACCGCGGCTGGGTGAAGGCCGACGACAGCCCGCTGGGTGGTCTGCGTTTAACAATCTGGCTGCCGCTGTATAAACGAACCTGACGCCGACCCGGCCTGCGCTGTGCGGCGCTGCGCCGGGAGCATCCCGGGAATACTTAATATGGGGATTATTTCCCCATAATCTCCGCGAACTATCCTCTATCTTGCCGCTTAAACGCCGTTTCTGCATCGTTCGGCTCCAGCTAACAGACAGGCCCGCTGCCGACAATAAGCGGTGGTACTGATCATCATCAAACGGCATCTGCCAGGCAATCGCCCCGGCCTCATGAACGCTGACATCACTCAGCCGGGAAACCAGCTCGAGCGGCGCATCGCTGGAAACTTGCCCTCCGGCAATCACCCGGTACAGCCAGCCGGTTTTTCCGCTGTTTTGCATCAGCTGCGCCATATCATTGATCGCAAAATGAAAGTTGAGCTTGAAGCACGGCGATCGCGGCTGGGTGACCTGGATCAGCGCCTCGCCCCAGCGAAAGATATCGCCGATATAAACGTTTTGCTCGGTAAGCCCGGTGGTGGAGAGGTTTTCGCCGAACGCCGGCGCGCAGAACCGCTCGGCCTGCTGGGGGAAGTCACGGATCCAGTCGGCATAGTGTTCGCGCGGATAATGACACAGCGCGCGGTCCGGCCCGCCGTGGATTTTCTTCTCCGCCTGCTGGTCCCCATCGAGACCGAGATCGCCGAGCTGCAATTCTCCGTCGACCTGGATTTTGTCGATCGCGCTGGGGCGACTGCCCGCGTAGTCCCTGATTTTGCCGACAAAGACATTCACCGGATAATGCATGGCTGCTCTCCTTGCTACAGATATAAAAAAAGCGAGTCATCAGACTCGCTTCTCTTTTAGCGCAATGCAACCTTATTTTTTGGCGGCAAAACGCGCTGCAGCTTCGTCCCAGTTCACTACGTCCCAGAAGGCTTTGATGTAGTCCGGGCGGCGGTTCTGGAATTTCAGGTAGTAAGCGTGTTCCCAGACGTCCAGGCCGATAATCGGGAAGCCGGAAGCGCCGGAAATGGCTTCGCCCATCAGCGGGGAATCCTGGTTGGCGGTGGAGACAACGGCCAGTTTGTCACCTTTCAGGACCAGCCACGCCCAGCCGGAGCCGAAACGGGTAGCAGCGGCTTTTTCGAATTCCGCTTTGAAGTTCTCCACGGAACCGAAATCGCGCTCGATAGCCGCTTTCAGGTCGCCCTGCAGGGTGGTACCGGTTTTCAGGCCTTTCCAGAACAGGCTGTGGTTCGCGTGGCCGCCGGCGTTGTTACGCAGTACGGTTTTTTTGTCAGCCGGCAGCTGATCCAGCTTGGTAATCAGCTCTTCAGCGGACAGGTTAGCGAACTCCGGCAGGCTTTCCAGCGCGGCGTTGGCATTGTTCACGTAGGTCTGGTGGTGTTTAGTGTGATGGATCTCCATCGTCTGCTTGTCGAAGTGCGGTTCCAGAGCATCGTAAGCGTAAGGCAGGGATGGCAGGGTATAGCTCATAATCATCTCCATTATTGTCGAGCGGCTCAAGTGTTAACGCCGCGTAAGCAGTTTGTCCATTATAGTTAATTAAATGGTATTGAAAATGCTTATCAATGCCGTATTTTTCATATGGATATAACCAGAAGAAATACCCGTCGTTTTGTGATGTAGAACAACTAATTAAGCCCATGGTTGCCAGGGTTCGCCATCCTGTGGCAACGTCCTGAAGGCGGCCAAAGCGGCCAATTTTTACACTCATCCCATCGGAAGCCGCCGTCTCCGATAAAAAAAGATGAGGATAAAATCAATGAACCACGCGATTACGATGGGTATTTTTTGGCATTTGATAGGGGCCGCCAGTGCCGCCTGTTTCTATGCCCCGTTCAAGAAAGTAAAACACTGGTCGTGGGAAACCATGTGGTCGGTCGGGGGATCGTCTCCTGGCTGATTCTGCCCTGGGCCATCAGCGCCACGCTGTTACCCGACTTCTGGGCCTACTACCGCTCTTTTAGCGCCTCCACGCTGCTGCCGGTCTTTCTGTTCGGCGCCATGTGGGGCATTGGTAATATCAACTATGGCCTGACCATGCGCTATCTTGGCATGTCGATGGGGATTGGCATCGCCATTGGCATCACGCTGATTGTCGGCACGCTGATGACGCCGATTATTAACGGTCAGTTTGCAGTGCTGATGCACACCCAGGGCGGTCAAATGACGCTGCTCGGCGTGCTGGTGGCGGTGATTGGCGTCGGCATCGTCACCCGCGCAGGCCAGCTGAAAGAGCGCAAAATGGGCATCAAAGCCGAAGAGTTCAATCTGAAGAAAGGGCTTCTGCTGGCGGTAATGTGCGGTATCTTCTCCGCAGGGATGTCGTTCGCGATGAACGCCGCCAAACCGATGCATGATGCCGCCGCGGCGCTCGACGTCGACCCGCTGTACGCAGCGCTGCCAAGCTACGTGGTGATTATGGGCGGCGGGGCGCTGGTTAACCTTGGCTTCTGCTTTATTCGTCTGGCGAAAGTGAAGAACCTGTCAGTCAAAGCCGATTTCTCGCTGGCCAAACCGCTTATCATCAGCAACCTTCTGCTCTCCGCCCTCGGCGGTCTGATGTGGTATCTCCAGTTCTTCTTCTATGCCTGGGGCCACGCCAGCATTCCGGCGCAGTATGATTATATGAGCTGGATGCTGCACATGAGTTTCTACGTGCTGTGCGGCGGTGTGGTGGGTCTGGTGCTGAAGGAGTGGAACAACGCCGGCCGTCGTCCGGTGAGCGTACTGAGCCTCGGCTGCGTGGTGATTATCATCGCCGCCAATATCGTCGGTCTGGGAATGGCCAGTTAATCACCGGATCATCTGCCTGACAACGACGCTCTTCAGGCGGCGGCGCGACTGCGCTGCCGCCATTGCCCCGGTGACATGCCGATTTCCCGGCTAAAAACCACCGAAAAGTAGTTACTGTCCTCAAAGCCGCACTGCATGGCGATATCGCCGATTAAGCGCTCGGTATGCTGCAGCAGATACTGCGCATGGCAGATCCGCAGCTGGCGTAAATAGTGATTGATGGTCATCCCGGTTTGCTGGCGAAACTGCTGGCGAAGCGCCCGCTCGCTGCCGCCCTCCTGCTCGCAGAAACGCTCCAGAACAAAGGGGCGGCTAAGGCTGGCCGCCAGCGCGGCCAGCAGTTTGTCCAGCAGCGCTTCGCGCTGCGTCGCCGCGGGATCATCCGTCGCGTAGCGATGGCGCTGCAACGTCAGCGCCAGCTGGGCAAAAAGCAGTTCGGCCATCGCATTTCCCTGCGCGTCGCGCCGGGCGCACTCATGCTCAAGCTGGCTAATCACCTGGCGCGCCTGCGCCATACCTGTGCTGCCCATGCGCCAGTGGGGCTTCCACGGCGTGCCGAAGAGGCCAGGGATCGCCCCGGCCCAGTCAAAATTGAGCTGCAGCCGCTCCGGGCAATAGATGATGTTCTGCAGAACCAGATCGTTAACGGAAGCATAGGAGTGTTTATCTTCGGCGCGAATGTAGAACAGATCGCCGCGGGTAATGCGCCAGGGACGATCGTTAAGGACGTGCAGCCCGTTGCCTCGCCACACCAGCACCAGCTCGCAGAACTCATGGGTATGTTCGGCAAAGACATTTTGCGGGTAGCGGTCTGCCACCGCCACTGCCTGTGTGGCGGAAGGGAAAAACTCCTCTTTACGTAAAATCAGACCGGCCACGGCTCACACTCCAAACGCGGATAACGGCGCATTATTCGCGTTTTTAGTCTGCAATACGTTGACTCTTCTCGCGTTACTGAAGAATGGCGTCGCGCCCCTGACGGATATCGCGCGGCGACCAGTCGAACTCCCGGCGAAAAAGCGTCGAAAAGTGGTTACTGTCGCCGAAGCCGCAGCGATAAGCGATATCAGTCACGCTTTCATCGCTGTGGCGCAGCAGATGGCGGGCTTTCATCAGGCGCACCCGATTAAGATAGCGCTGTGGCGTCAGACCGGTCTGCTGCTTCAGCTGGCGGTGCAGCGTACGCAGCGACAGCGAAAACTGCGCCGCCACCTCCTCCCAGCAGATCTCCTGCGCAAAATGGTCTTCGAGCCAGGCCAACAGCTGATTCAGCCGCGCATCGTTGTTGGTGGCCTCTTCCGCAAGGCTGCTTTTACGTAACAGCACCAGCAGCTGCATAAACAGGATCTCACGGCTGGCGACGGCATGAGTATCCGTATCGCTCCCCACGGCCTCGATCTGCGCCACGATATGCCGCACCTGTTGCAGGACGGTTTGATTCACCCGCCAGTGCGAGGGGTAGTTTCCTTCCTGTTCCTGGGGCAATAGTTGACTGACCCCGGCGAGAAAGCGAAACGCATCCGGCGCGCGATAGAGCACATTGGTCAGACACAGATTATCCGTGTGCTCGTAAAGATGGCGGTCGTGATCGCGGATAAAACAGACCGAACCGCCGCCAATGGTGTAGGGCTGGCCATTGAAGACGTGAATACCCGATCCCTGCTCCACGATAACTATTTCATGGAAATCATGGTGATGTTCCGGAAAGGCCGACTGAGGGAGGCGGGGTTCAATAGCCACCGTCGAGATCCCGGCCTTAAAGAAATCCGTACTGTGCAATATGGTCATGATGCCACCCTCGTAATGAGAAAAATTATCAGTCACCGGCTGATAGTAATGAAGGGTTGGCTATCCGGCCTTCAATTTTTGACCGCGAAATTCGTAAATCCTGCCGCTTTTTCAAGAATCAGCCGGAAAGATGCGGAACTGCGGAGGCCATCACATCCCCCTCGCCATCCCCTAAAACCGCAAACTGTGATGTCCCTCACGGTCACCTTTGCTTTCTTGCCAGCGGCCAGTTTTGGCTGTCCGTAGCGAGAAGGTGTCAGTAAACGGCCTTTTTTAGACTGCGGACAATGATTTTAAGAAGGATCGTTTCATGAGTATTCGTCATTGTGTCGCTGTCGATTTAGGCGCCTCCAGCGGGCGGGTGATGCTCGCCAGCTATCAGCCCGGGCCGCGCGCCCTGACGCTGCGCGAAATTCATCGCTTCACCAATAGTCTGCAGAAAGTAGACGGCTTCGACTGCTGGGATGTAGATAGCCTGGAAGGCGAGATCCGCCGCGGGCTGGAGAAAGTGTGTGAGCAGGGCATTCTGATAGACAGTATCGGCATCGATACCTGGGGGGTAGATTATGTCCTGCTGGATAAGCAGGGCCAGCGCGTCGGGCTGCCGATTTCCTATCGTGACGACCGCACCCAGGGCCTGCTGCGTCACGCTGAAGCGCAGCTGGGCCGGGCGGAAATCTATCGCCGCAGCGGCATTCAGTTTTTGCCGTTTAACACGCTTTATCAGCTGCGCGCGCTGGTGGAGCAGCAGCCGGAGCTGGTCAGTCAGGCTGCCCATGCCCTGCTGATCCCCGACTATTTCAGCTTCCGCCTGACCGGCAATCTGAACTGGGAATATACCAACGCCACCACCACCCAGCTGGTCAACATTAACAGCGATAGCTGGGATGAGACGTTGCTGAACTGGACCGGCGCGCCGTTGGCGTGGTTCGGAAAGCCGACCCACCCCGGCAATGTGATAGGCCACTGGATCTGCCCGCAGGGTAACCGAATTCCGGTAGTCGCTGTCGCCAGCCACGACACCGCCAGCGCGGTGATCGCCTCCCCGCTGGCCGACCGCCATGCCGCCTATCTCTCCTCCGGCACCTGGTCGCTGATGGGGTTTGAAAGCCTGACGCCGTACACCTGCGACGCGGCGCTGCAGGCCAATATCACCAACGAAGGCGGAGCCGAAGGCCGCTATCGGGTGCTGAAAAATATCATGGGCCTGTGGCTGCTGCAGCGGGTGCTAAAAGAGCAAAACGTCAGCGATCTGCAGGGGCTGATCGCCCGCACCGCCGCGCTACCGGCGTGCCGCTTCATAATTGACTGCAACGATGACCGCTTTATCAACCCGGCCAGTATGAGCGCCGAGATCCAGGCCGCCTGTCGCGACGCCGGGCAGCCGGTTCCTGAAAGCGATGCCGAACTGGCGCGCTGCATTTTCGACAGCCTGGCGCTGCTCTACGCCCGGGTGCTTAACGAGCTGGCGGCGCTGCGCGGCCACCCCTTCAGCCAGCTGCATATCGTCGGCGGCGGCTGTCAGAACACGCTGCTCAACCAGCTGTGCGCTGACGCCTGCGGGATCGCCGTCGTGGCCGGCCCGATAGAGGCCTCCACCCTCGGCAATATCGGCATCCAGTTAATGACCCTCGACGAGCTGGCCAATGTCGATGAGTTTCGTCAGGTAGTGCGCGGCAACGCGGCGCTCACCACTTTTACCCCCAATCCTGATAGTGAAATTGCCCGTTTCGTGGCGCAGTTTCAGCCACAACAGACCAAGGAGCTTTGCGCATGACCACTCAACTTGAACAAGCCTGGGAAATTGCTAAGCAGCGCTACGCCGCCGTCGGCGTGGATGTCGAGGAGGCCCTGCGCCAGCTGGACCGTCTGCCCGTCTCCATGCACTGCTGGCAGGGTGACGACGTCGCCGGTTTCGAAAACCCGGCGGGAAGCCTGACCGGTGGCATCCAGGCGACCGGCAACTACCCGGGCAAAGCGCGCAATGCAGAAGAACTCCGCGCCGACCTTGAGCAGGCGCTGAGCCTGATCCCGGGGCCAAAGCGTCTCAATCTGCACGCTATTTACCTGGAATCCGACGCGCCGGTAGCCCGCAATGAGATTAAGCCGGAGCACTTTAAAAACTGGGTTACGTGGGCGAAAGCCAACAAACTGGGGCTGGATTTCAACCCCTCCTGCTTCTCGCATCCGCTGAGCGCCGACGGCTTTACCCTGTCGCACGCCAACGATGAGATCCGCCAGTTCTGGATCGACCACTGCAAAGCCAGCCGCCGCGTATCCGCTTATTTTGGCGAACAGCTGGGCACGCCGTCGGTGATGAATATCTGGGTGCCGGACGGCATGAAGGATATTACCGTTGACCGCTTCGCCCCGCGCCAGCGGCTGCTGAACGCCCTGGATGAGGTGATCAGCGAGAAGCTCGACCCGGCGCACCATATCGACGCCGTGGAGAGCAAGCTGTTCGGCATCGGCGCCGAAAGCTACACCGTCGGCTCCAACGAGTTCTATATGGGTTACGCCACCAGCCGTCAGACGGCGCTGTGCCTCGATGCCGGCCACTTCCATCCGACGGAAGTGATCTCCGACAAGATCTCCGCCGCCATGCTCTACATCCCGCGCCTGCTGCTGCACGTCAGCCGCCCGGTGCGCTGGGACAGCGACCACGTGGTGCTGCTGGATGATGAAACCCAGGCCATCGCCAGCGAAATCATTCGCCATAACCTGTTTGACCGCGTGCACATCGGCCTCGACTTCTTCGATGCCTCCATCAACCGCATCGCGGCCTGGGTGATTGGCACCCGCAATATGAAAAAAGCGCTGCTGCGCGCCCTGCTGGAACCGACCGCCCAGCTGCGCCAGCTGGAGAACGATGGCGATTACACCGCCCGCCTGGCGCTGCTCGAAGAGCAGAAATCGCTGCCGTGGCAGGCCATCTGGGAGATGTACTGTCAGCGTCACGACACGCCGGCGGGCAGCCAGTGGCTGGACAGCGTACGGGCTTATGAGAATGCGGTTCTGAGCCAGCGCGGGTAATGCACGAGCTTCCCCGGGTCGC
This sequence comes from Klebsiella sp. KPN54798, assembly GCF_021184225.1. Classification (NCBI taxonomy): domain Bacteria; kingdom Pseudomonadati; phylum Pseudomonadota; class Gammaproteobacteria; order Enterobacterales; family Enterobacteriaceae; genus Klebsiella; species Klebsiella sp. KPN54798. The sequence continues at coordinate 5,317,121 of NZ_CP089234.1, forward strand.
GGCTGACGCCTTACCCGGGCTACGAACCGGTAGCCCGGATAAGCCGTTTACGGCGCAATCCGGGGGCACGCACATATTTAGGGTGAGGGGGTCAACCCCGCACCGAATCAACAGGAAAGACAAGACTATGCAGACCATTATCGACGCCTGGTTCGTCCAGGGCATGATCAAAGCCACCTCCGACGCCTGGCTGAAAGGCTGGGACGAACGCAACGGCGGCAACCTGACGCTGCGTCTGGATGAAGCGGATATCGAACCTTACGCGGCGGATTTCCACGCCCAACCGCGCTATATCGCCCTCAGCCAGCCGATGCCAACCCTGGCCAACCAGCCGTTTATCGTCACCGGCTCCGGCAAATTCTTCCGTAACGTCCAGCTCGACCCGGCCGCTAACCTCGGCATGGTGAAGGTCGACAGCGACGGCGCGGGATACCATATCCTGTGGGGCCTGACGGAGGATGCCGTCCCGACCTCCGAGCTGCCGGCACACTTCCTGTCGCACAGCGAGCGCATCAAACTGACCGGCGGCAAAGACCGGGTGATCATGCACTGCCATGCCACCAACCTGATCGCCCTGACCTATGTTCTGGAGAACCACAGCGATCTTTTCACCCGTAAGCTGTGGGAAGGTAGCACCGAATGTCTGGTGGTCTTCCCGGATGGCGTCGGCATTCTGCCGTGGATGGTGCCGGGCACCGATGAAATCGGCCAGGCAACCGCCGAAACCATGCAAAAACACTCGCTTGTGCTGTGGCCGTTCCACGGCGTCTTCGGCAGCGGCCCCACGCTGGATGAGACCTTCGGCCTGATCGATACCGCCGAGAAGTCCGCCGAAGTGCTGGTGAAAGTCTTGTCGATGGGCGGGATGAAGCAGACCATCACCCGCGACGAGCTTATCGCCCTTGGCAAACGCTTCAACGTGCAGCCGCTGCAGTCCGCTTTAGATCTTTATCCATAACAACATCGCGCCCCGCTCACCGAGACGGGGCGAAATATCACCTGCAAACCCTACAAAACTAACTCATGTGGAGTAAAAGCAATGAAAACAAAGACAAGCTTGATCCTCACCGTTGCCGCCCTGGCGTTGTCCGGTTCCGCCTTAGCCGAAGTTAAAATCGCCCTTGTGGCGAAATCGCTGGGAAATGGCTTCTTCGAAGCCGCCAACGTTGGCGCCCAACAGGCAGCCAAGGAGTTAGGTGATGTCAAAGTGATCTACACCGGCCCGACCACTACCACCGCCGAGGCGCAGATCGACGTGCTGAACGGGTTGATCGCCCAGGGGGTGGATGCGATCGCCATTTCCGCCAACGATCCGGACGCGGTGGTGCCGGTGCTGAAAAAAGCGATGCAGCGCGGCATCAAGGTGGTCTCATGGGACTCCGGCGTGGCGCCGGCAGGCCGTCAGATCCATCTTAACCCCTCAAATAACGCCTTAATTGGCGAAACCAACGTCAAGCTTGCCGCCGATGCGCTGCAGGCGCTGAACGTTGAGAAAGGCGAGGTGGCCGTGTTAAGCGCCACCCCAACCTCCACGAACCAGAACATCTGGATTGAGGAGATGAAAAAGGTGCTACCGCAGTATCCGTCGGTGCAGCTGGTCACCGTCGCCTACGGTGACGATCTGTCGGATAAAAGCTACCGCGAAGCGGTGGGTCTGCTGAAATCATATCCGGACCTGAAAGTCATTGTCTCGCCGTCGTCGGTGGGGATTGTTGCCGCCGCGCAGGCGGTGAAGGACCAGGGCAAAATCGGCAAAGTGTATGTCACCGGGCTGGGGCTGCCGTCGGAAATGGCCGGCGCGATCAAGTCCGGCGCCAGCAAAAGCTTCGCCATCTGGAACCCGATTGACCTGGGTTACGCCGCCACCTATCTGGCCGACGATTTAGTCAAAGGCACGGCGACCAAAACCGAAGCCAGTATGGGCAAGCTGGGCAAAGTGAAGCTGGACGCCGAGGGGAATGGCGCGATGGCCAAGCCGTTTGTCTACGATGCGAACAACATCGATAAGTTCTCGAAAATTTTCTAATCCTTGTTCCCTCACCCCGGCCCTCTCCCGGAGGGAGAGGGGAACGGCTGGCCCTCTGCGCGATGCGGCCAGCGGACGCCGGACCGTTCCCTCGCCCCTGTGGGGAGGGTTAGGGTGAGGGGTGATTTTTGTGGAGAACTATCATGTCAGCATCAACGCCACTGCTGTCGCTGAAGGGATCACCAAGATTTTTCCCGGTGTGCGCGCCCTTGAGAACGTGCAGCTTGATCTCTGGCCCGGCAAAGTGACCGCCTTAATTGGCGAAAACGGCGCGGGGAAATCCACGCTGGTCAAAGTGATGACCGGTATTTATCAGCCCGAAGAGGGCGAGATCCTCTATAAAGCGATCCCCATTCATCTGCCAACGCCGGAGTCGGCGCATAAGGTAGGGATCACCGCCATTCACCAGGAAACCGTGCTGTTTGACGAACTCTCGGTCAGCGAAAACATTTTCGTCGGCCAGTATCTGTATAAGGGACTGCTCAAAACGCTCGACTGGCCGGCGATGCACCGCAGAGCCAACGAGATCCTCACCCGGCTGGAAGTCCAGATCGACCCGCGAGCCACGCTGAAAACCCTCAGCATCGCCCAGCGTCACATGGTGGCGATTGCCCGGGCGCTGGCTTTCGACGCCCAGGTGGTGATCCTCGATGAGCCGACCGCCGCGCTTTCCCAGCATGAAATCCTCGAGTTTTATCACATCGTTGAGCGTCTGAAGCAGGACGGCAAAGCGATCCTGTTTATCTCGCATAAGTTCGATGAAATCTTCGAGCTGGCCGATTATTACACCATCCTGCGCGATGGGGTGTACGTCAGCTCCGGGGCGATAAGCGACATCACCGAAGAGCGGATGGTGTCGATGATGGTGGGCCGGGCGATCAGCCAAACCTACCCGAAAGTCGACTGCACACCCGGAGAAACGGTGCTGGAGGTGACCGATCTCTGTCATCCTACCGAGTTTGCCCATATCAGCTTCCGCCTGCGCAAGGGAGAAATTCTCGGCTTTTACGGCCTGGTGGGCGCCGGACGCACCGAGCTGATGCAGGCGCTCTCCGGTGTCTCGCGCCCCTCCTCCGGCGAGATCCGCCTGAACGGCAGAACCATGCGCTTTCACCAGCCCGCCGACGCCATCCGCGCGGGCATCGTCTGCGTGCCGGAAGAGCGGCAGAAACAGGGAGCGATCATCGCCCTGCCTATCGCCCAGAACATCAGTTTACCGCAGCTCAGCAAGCTCAACCCTAACGGCGTCCTGAACGACGCCCGGGAATGGCGGCTGGCCGACGAGTACGCCTCGCGCCTGCAGGTAAAAGCCTTCAGCTGGCGGCAGCCGGTGGAGACCCTCTCCGGCGGCAACCAGCAGAAAGTGGTGATTGGCAAATGGCTGGCGACCCAGCCCGAGGTGATCATTCTCGATGAGCCGACCAAAGGCATCGATATCGGCTCAAAGGCCGCCGTGCATCAGTTTATGTCCGAGTTGGTCAGCCAGGGGCTGGCGGTGATTATGGTGTCGTCAGAGCTGCCGGAAGTGATGGGCATGGCCGACCGGATTATCGTAATGCACGAAGGGCTGATGGTCGCCGAGTACCGGGCCGGGGAAGCGACGGCGGAAACCATCGTTAGCGCCGCCAGCGGCATCGGCCAGGAGGCGGCATGATGGGACACGCATGGCTGAAACATCGCGAAGCGCTGCTGGCGGTGGTCATCATTTTGATGATCGGCGCCATCGGCAGCCGGGCGCCGTCGTTCGTTTCACCGGGCAATCTGGTGGAGATGTTTAACGATACCGCCATCCTTATCATCCTCGCCCTCGGCCAGATGATGGTGTTGCTCACCAAAGGCATTGATCTGTCGATGGCTGCCAACCTGGCGCTGACCGGGATGATCGTCGCCCTGCTTAACGCCCACTATCCGGGTATTCCGGTGGTGGCGCTGCTGGCGCTGGCGACTCTGCTGGGCCTGCTGATGGGAGTAATTAACGGCCTGCTGGTCTGGCGCCTCGGCATTCCCGCCATTGTGGTGACCCTGGGCACCATGAGCATTTATCGCGGCATTATCTTCCTGCTGACTGACGGCGGCTGGGTTAACTCACATCAGATGAGTGCTGATTTTCTCAGTCTGCCGCGCAGCCCCCTCCTTGGGCTGCCGCTACTGAGCTGGTGCGCCATCGCCGCGCTGCTGCTGGTGGGTTATTTCCTGCGCTACAGCCGCACCGGCCGGGCCTTATACACCGCGGGCGGCAACGCGACGGCGGCATACTACACCGGCATTAACGCCGGAAAAATGCAGTTCGTCAGCTTCTGTCTCTCCGGCGCGCTGGCCGGCTTCTGCGGCTATCTGTGGATCTCGCGCTTCGCCGTCGCCTATGTCGACGTCGCCAACGGTTTTGAACTCCAGGTGGTCGCCGCCTGCGTGATCGGCGGTATCAGCACCATGGGCGGAAGCGGACGGGTGCTGGGCTGCCTGTGCGGCGCGCTGTTCCTCGGGGTCATTAATAACGCCCTGCCAGTGATCGGCATCTCGCCCTTCTGGCAGATGGCGATTTCCGGGGCGGTGATCGTCATGGCGGTGCTGCTCAACGAGCGCGGCAATCGCGGTCACGGGCGGTTAATCCTGCGCAACGCGGCGTTAGCCCGACAGAAACAGGCGGTGAAATCATGAGCAAAATGATGGTATCTGAAGAGATGAAAAACGCCCCGGCCGCGCCGTCGCCGCTGCGCCGCCTGCTGTGCTGGGAAGGGTTTTTACTGGCGGTCACCCTGGCGGTATTTATCGGCAACGCCGTGGCTTCCCCGTACTTCCTCAATATCTGGAACCTGTCGGACGCCACCTTTACCTTTACCGAGAAGGCGATCGTCGTCCTGCCGATGGCGATGCTGATTATCGCCCGGGAAATCGATCTGTCGGTAGCCTCGACGATGGCGCTCAGCTCAACGGTGATGGGCTTCTGCGCGGCAGCGGGGATGGACACTCCGCTGCTGGTGGTCATCGGCCTGGGCGTAGGTCTGCTGTGCGGCCTGTTCAACGGCTTGCTGGTGACCCGCTTTAACCTGTCGTCCATTGTGATCACCATCGGCACCATGAGCCTGTATCGCGGCATCACCTATATCCTGCTGGGCGATCAGGCACTCAATCACTATCCGGAGAGCTTTGCCTGGTTCGGCCAGGGGTACGTGTGGGGGGCGCTCTCTTTTGAGTTTGCGCTGTTTATCCTCCTCGCGGCCGCCTTCACCTTCCTGCTGCATAAAACCAACTTTGGTCGCCGGACCTACGCCATCGGCAATAACCCGACCGGCGCCTGGTTCTCTGGGATCAACGTTAAGCGTCATAACCTGGTGCTGTTCGCGCTGGTTGGGCTGATGGCCGGGCTGGCGGCGGTCCTGCTGACCTCACGGCTCGGCAGTACCCGCCCCACCCTGGCGATGGGCTGGGAGCTGGCGGTTGTCACCATGGCGGTGCTCGGCGGCGTCAATATTCTCGGCGGCTCCGGCAGCATGCCCGGGGTGATCATCGCCGCCTTTCTGATGGGGCTGGTGACCTTCGGCCTGAGCCTGCTGAACGTCCCCGGCATCGTGATGTCGGTGATTATCGGCGCCATGCTGATCGTGGTGATCTCCCTGCCGATTATTACCCGGCGGATGATGCAGCGAAGACGATGTTAATTTCCCCCTCACCCTGGCCCCCTCCCTGCGGGAGAAGGTCGGGGTGAGGGGAAACGGATTTCCCAAAATCAACATTAAGGAGAATTATCATGAGTTTTATGTTGGCACTACCTAAAATCAGCCTCCACGGCGCAGGCGCGATCGGTGATATGGTCAAGCTGGTAGCGGGCAAACAGTGGGGCAAGGCGCTGATCGTCACCGACGGTCAGCTGGTGAAGCTGGGCCTGCTGGACAGCCTGTTCGCCGCGCTGGATGAACAGCAGATGGCTTATCAGCTATTTGACGAGGTATTCCCCAACCCCACCGAAGCGCTGGTGCAGCAAGGCTATGCGGCTTACCAGGCGGCCCGCTGCGATTACCTGATCGCCTTCGGCGGCGGTAGCCCGATTGATACCGCCAAAGCGATAAAAATCCTCACCGCCAACCCAGGCCTCTCCACCGCCTACTCCGGCGTCGGCAAAGTGAAAAACGCTGGCGTGCCGCTGGTGGCCATCAATACCACCGCCGGCACGGCGGCGGAGATGACCAGCAACGCGGTAATTATCGATAGCGAGCGGCAGGTGAAAGAGGTGATTATCGACCCGAACCTGATCCCGGATATCGCCGTCGACGACGCCAGCGTGATGCTCGACATTCCGCCAGCCGTTACCGCCGCCACCGGCATGGATGCCCTGACCCACGCCATCGAGGCCTTTGTCTCCGTTGGCGCCCATCCGCTGACCGACGCCAACGCCCTCGAGGCCATTCGTCTGATTAACCTGTGGCTGCCGAAAGCGGTAGACGATGGGCACGATCTGCAGGCCCGCGAGCAGATGGCCTTTGGCCAGTATCTGGCAGGCATGGCGTTCAACAGCGCCGGTCTCGGGCTGGTACATGCCCTGGCCCATCAGCCTGGCGCCACCCACAACCTGCCGCACGGGGTATGCAACGCCATCCTGCTGCCGATCATCGAAAACTTTAACCGCCCGAACGCGGTGGCGCGCTTTGCCCGCGTGGCGCAGGCGATGGGCGTCGATACTCGCGGCATGAGCGATGAAGCTGCCAGCATGGAGGCCATCAATGCCATCCGCACGCTGAGCAAACGCGTAGGGATCCCCCAGGGTTTTAGCCAGCTTGGCGTCAGCAAAGCCGATATCGAAGGCTGGCTGGATAAAGCGCTGGCCGACCCATGCGCGCCGTGTAACCCGCGCCCCGCCAGCCGCGATGAGGTTCGCGAGCTCTATCTGGAGGCCTTATGATCCGTAAAGCCTTCGTCATGCAGGTGAACCCCGACGCGCACGAGGAGTACCAGCGCCGCCATAACCCCATCTGGCCGGAGCTGGAGGCAGTGTTGAAGGATCACGGCGCGCACCACTACGCCATCTATCTCGATAAAGAACGCCATCTCCTGTTCGCGACGGTGGAGATTGAATCGGAAGCCCGCTGGGAAGCGGTCGCCAGCACGGAAGTATGCCAGCGTTGGTGGAAATACATGCGCGAGGTGATGCCCAGCAACTCGGACAACAGCCCGCTGAGCGCGGAGCTCAAAGAAGTGTTTTATCTGGCGTAAAAATAACTGGCCTCCCTCCAGACGGGAGGCCGGTCGATTAAACGGTCATTGCATTATCGCGCAGCGGCTCGGTTTTCATCTTACCCGCTAACGTAAACGCGGAGATTAAGGTGACGGTCAGGGCAATACCGCCGAGGATCATATAGGTATCCTGAAAGCCGATCCGATCGTACATATTGCCGGCGAAAGCGGAGAGAAAGATCGCCGCCACCTGCTTGGCGAACTGGAAGCCCACCAGATAAATGGTCGCCGACAGCCGGACGTCAAACACGCCGGTGATGTATTTAAAGGCGCCCACCAGCAGGAACGGCACCTCCAGCGCATGGAGCATTTTCAACGCTACGACTTCCGCGGCGGTGGTGGCGAAGGAAGAGCCAATCATTCTTGCCGCCATCACCATCCCGGCGATCAGCAGGGTATTCTTCGCTCCGATACGGTTAATAATCCACGGCGAGCTGAACATAATGATGGCGTTACATATTTCTCCCGCGGTGGTGGCGAAACCAAAGGCGCGGGTGCCCGCTTCCGGGGTCGCGAAGAACGATTTGAAGAAGGTGGCGAACTGCTGATCGAAAACGTCATACACGCAGGCCACGCCGATAACATACAGAATAAACATCCACATCTTACGCTGGCGGAACATGCGCACCGCCGTTTTTAAATCGATCGCCGGGCGATTGGCGCCGAGCGAATCCATCACCTGCGCGGACTGACTGGCCTGCGGTTTGGCGATGGCCACCAGCACCACCAGCAGCAGCGCGGCGGCTGACCCCATCCAGAACACCCATTCGGGATTAATGCTGAACAGCATTCCGGCGGTAGTCGCGCACAGCGCCCATCCCAGGCAGCCAAAGGTGCGCGCCTTGCCGTATTCAAACCCGCTGTTGCGGCTTACCCGTTCGATATAGGCCTCCATCGCGCCGGCGCCTGCGGAGAATGCAAAGCCGATATAGGCGCCGCCGCTCAGCGCCCCGAGCCAGATATTGGTTTTCAGCAGCGGAGCGAAAACATAAAGGAAGAAGGGAGCAATCAGCACCAGCAGAACGGTCACGATCCACATCAGGTGTTTTTTCAGCCCCAGCTTGTCAGAGATCACTCCGAGGATCGGCTGGAAACAGATGGCGAACAGCGACAGGCTGGAGAAAACGAGGCCGGTTTCGGTTTTATTCAGGCCGATGACGTCCGACAGCCAGATCGGCAGAAACGGAAAGCAGGTGGCCATGATGAAGAAGTAGAGAAAGAAGAACAGCCCGAAAATCCAGAAGTTGGGGTTGTTTTTGTGGGTACAGACGGTCGGGTTCATTATATTTTCCTCAAGAAGGGCCGCAGCGCAGCCCGATACCATCACACGCGTTGCAGACCAATCAGAATGGCGCTTTCCGGGTCGAGGATGGGTAGCGCCAGCCCCGCCTGCTGCAGCCACTCACCGCTCACCGTCTGCGGCGTCGTCATCCATGCCGGCAGCTTCCGCATGGTGTGGCCGCCCTCACCGGTGATCTGAATGTTCGGATGATCGAGGAGCGTCACCTGATAGCGGGCGCTCGCCTCCAGGCCCGCCAGGCGCAGGGGCGCCATCAGGGTGTAGTCCGGCATCGCCAGCTGGCTAACGAGGAAGATCGCCTGCGCTTCATCCGGGCTGACGACGCCATGGGCAAGGGTGGTGGCGTCCGGCATATCTATTCGCCACTGCACGCCGTGATGGATCACGTCGCGCCACTGTTTATGCAGGGCCGCATATTTTCGGTATCCGGCGCGCTCTTCTTCATCGGCGCTCACCGGATCCAGCTCAAGGCCCATATGACCGAACAGCGCCGTCAGGCCGCGGAAGGCGATACTATGCTGGCGGAAGGTGGCATGACAGTGGCGATTGCCAATATGCGCGCCCATTACCTCGGGTGGAAAGAAGTAGCTCATGCCGCGCTGGATGGTGTTGCGCTCAAGGGCGTCATTGTTGTCAGAAGCCCAGAAGCGATGGCTGCGTTTGAGGACTTCATAATCGATCCGTCCGCCGCCGGAGGAGCAGGATTCAAATTCAATGTGCGGGAAACGGGCCACCAGCGTATCCAGCAGGCGGTAAAACTGGCGCGTTTGCGCGTCTGCAGCGGCGCGTCCCTGATGCCCAGGCTGCACCAACTCGCGGTTCATATCCCACTTCACGTAGTCCACCGCATGCTCGCCCAGCAGCCAGCTCATCCGCTCCAGCAGATAATCAAACGCTTCGGGAATGTTGAGGTTCAGGACAAACTGATGGCGGCCGGTCAGCGGGGTATAGCCCGGCAGCGCCAGCACCCAGTCCGGGTGCGCCCGGTACAGATCGGAATCCGGGTTAATCATTTCCGGCTCCACCCAGATACCGAATTCCATACCCAGAGACTTCACGTGATCGATAACCGGCGTCAGGCCGTAGGGGTATTTTTTCTCATCGAGATACCAGTCGCCAAGCGCCGCCCAGTCGTCGTTGCGCCCTTTAAACCAGCCGTCATCGATAATAAAGCGCTCGACGCCCAGGGCCGCCGCTTCGTCGGCCATACGCATGATGTAGTCCGGGTCGTGGTCGAAATAGATCCCCTCCCAGGTGTTGAGATGCACCGGGCGCGGTTTGTTGCCCGGGAAACGAATAATCCGTTCGCGCAGATAACGATGGAACTGCTGGCTCATGCCGTTCAGCCCATTCGCCGAGTAGCTGGCATACAGGTACGGCGTCCACAAGGTTTCCCCTTCCGCCAGCGCCATTTCACCCGGCAGATAGAGCGCCTCGGCCTGCAGATAGCGACGGCCATCGGTTTTCACCTCCGCCCGCAGGCGATGGTTACCGCTCCAGGCCAGATGCACGCCCCAGACTTCACCCTGCATCTCGCTAAAGGCGCGGCTGCCGGTGATCAGGGCCGGGAAATGTTCGTGAGAGGTGCGCCCGCGGCGGTTCTCCAGCACAAAGCTGTCGTGCTCCAGCGTCAGGCGATGAGGCTGAAACTCGCGGATCCAGCGGCCATGGAAAGCCATCACCTCGCGAGCGCGTTCGGCGACCGGCAGCGTGACCGCCAGGCGATCCACCTGCCATGGGCTGGCGCGCAGATTGGTCACGCCATGGCGCACGCTCAGCACGCCGCTGGCATCCAACGCGATCTCGCTCTGCAGGCGCAGGCCGGCCTGCGGATCTTCGCTGACCAGGGTCAGCGTCTGGCCCTTGTGCCGCACTTCGCTGGTGGTGAACAGCGGAGAGGCATCCAGCCCCTGACGATGGCCTTCAATGCCCGGCGCGCCAAACAGACCATGGCCCAGCTCCGCCATTAAGGTCACTGGCGAATCGACATCCAGTCTGCCGTTGGCGACCGGGCGCGTCAGGCTGTCGGCATCCTGCGGCGAAAAGTGGCTTAAATGCGGTCCCCAGTAGACAATTTCGGCGAAAGGGCGGGTTTTAATCACAACATCGGCACCGGCGCTTTGCAGGTGAATCAGCGAATCAGACATCAGACATCTCCATCACAAGGAATGTCTTACTGTTGATCCGAAACGTTTCGGATGCCAACCAAAACGTTTCGGATCCGTGATCGGCTTCAGAATTACGGGTTAAAAAGGGGTAAGATCAGGCGGTTTCACCCGGGATAAATTCCGGCTGCCATAGCACCTGCAGCGTGGCGAGATCCTCCCCGGCGATTAAGCGACGCACCATATCGGCAATCTGCCTTCCCACGCCCTGGCGCGTGGACTGGATCACCGCGGCGACATCGGTCTCAATGATGCTGTCCTGCGGCAGCCCGTCGTATACCACCAGGGCGACACGGTTGTCGCCGGTTAAACGCCCCAGGTGGGCGAGCGCCATCGCGGCGCCATCGCCATGGGTGTTGCAGTCGGTGATAATCGCGGTAGGCGGCTCAGGCAGACGCAGCAGCTCCAGCGTGGCCTGATAGCCGCCGCGGCGCGTCGCCGGCACGCTACGCAGCCATGCATCGGATAACCCCGCCTCGCGCAGGGCATCGAGGTAGCCGTTACGCCTTTGCAAAATAAACGCCTGATTGTTGTTCTCGCCCAGCAGAGCGATACGCTGGTGGCCCTGTTGAATCAGATGGCGGGTGGCACGGCAGGTGCCGGCATAGTTATCGAAATCAAACCAGGCGTAGGGCTGCGCCAGGCGGCTACGGCCGAGCGCCAGAAACGGAAAGCCGGAGGCCTGCAGCTGCGCCAGCCGCGGATCGTCATCCAGAGTATGGGCCACGATTAATGCATCGACGCGACGGCCCTGCACCATGCGCATATAGCCATGTTTATCCGCCTGCTCATCATCGGCGATCAGCAACAAATCAATGTCATGGCGCGCCAGCTCATGGCTGATCTCCCCGACCATCTCGAGAAAAACGTTATTGTTGAGCGGCGCGGGGCGGACAGGAAAGACGAGACCAACGGCATCGATGGTGCCCATTTTCAGACGGCGGGCGAAAGTGTTGGGGCGATAGCCCCGGCGCTGCGCTTCAGCCTCAACCCGGGCGCGGGTCTCCTGCGACACATCGTCGTAGCCGTTCAACGCCCGGCTGACGGTCGTGACGGAGATCCCAAGTTGTTTGGCAATGGCTTTCAGCGACATAAAAATCCCTGTTTTCGCATAGGAAAGCTAGTTTCCCGCAATATGGCTATGACGTCCAGCGAGCGCGCGTCCCCCGCCGACGCGATGTCAGTTTTGCTCAGCGATCAGCAGGGCCTGCGTATCCGGCTCCAGCGCCTGAAAAACATGCTCCTGATCCGCCGGGTAGCAGATATAGTCGCCCTCGCCGAGCTCTTCCGGCGCCGACGTCAGCCCTACCCGCGCCCGCCCCTGGGTGACGATAATATGTTCCACCGAGCCTGGCGGATGCGGATGCGAAATGCGGTCGGCGCCGGGCTGGGTGAGCAGCAAATAGATGTCCCGACGCGCGCCGGGCGGACAGGCGGCCAGCAAAATGGCCTGATAGTTCGCCTGCTCTGCCACCACTTTGGTCCCCTCGCCGCGGCGGATCACCTGCGTTTTGTTCACCTGCGGCTCAAGCAGCCTGGCAAATGGAATATCCAGCGCTACGCAGAGCGACCACAGCGTTTCCAGACTCGGGTTGCCGTTGCCGGACTCCAGTTGCGATAGCGTGGATTTTGCGATACCCGCCCGACGCGCGACTTCCGCCAGCGAAAGCCCGGTCCGCGCCCGCTCCCGCACCAGACTTTTGGCGATAACGCTGATTGGCTGTGTCATACCCGCCCCTTGTTTTTTATATCGAACAATTCGTTCGCCTTGAAAAACGATCATTATGTGTTCATTATAATGGAAATTCGTTCGATATGGCTAAGTGATATGAAACAAACTCTCTCCAGTCTCAGCGGAGACACGATAAAAGCGATTGTTTTGGTCTGCCTTGCCGTCGGGGTGGTGGGCATGTCCTATGGGTCGCTGGCGGTGGCTTACGGCTTCCCTTTATGGGTGCCGCTCTTGCTTTCGGTGTCCGTGCTGGCAGGCGCTTCTGAATTCATGTTTATCGGCATTGTCGCCAGCGGCGGTAGTCCGCTGGCCGCCGCCGCCGCCGGCCTGTTAGTCAATGCGCGTCATATCCCGTTCGGGGTGACCGTACGCGAACTGGTTGGTCGGCGCGCCTTAAGCTTTATCGGATGCCACATTATGAACGACGAGAGCGTGGTCTTTGGCTTGTCGCAGCCCACCCCCGCGCAGCGCAAAGCGGCCTACTGGCTGTGCGGCGCTGGCGTCGCGCTGATCTGGCCCCTCGGTACGCTAACCGGCGCGGCCGTCGGCAAACTGCTGCCAGCGCCGGAAACCATCGGGCTTGATGCGGTCTTCCCGGCGATCCTGCTGGCGCTGGTGATCCCGGCCTTTAAAAACCGCACTACGCTGATCCGCGCCGTCAGCGGCGCCGCACTGGCGCTTGCCGCCGTACCGTTTGTGCCCACCGGGCTGCCGGTGCTGCTTTCGCTGTTCGGTTTACTGTCGAGGAAAAAATAATGGGCAATATGACGCTGTTTATCGCCGGTATCGCCATCCTGTCGCTGGGAACCTATCTGATGCGTCTCGGCGGCGCGAAGCTCGGCAATCGGCTGGCATTTTCCGAGCGCTCGCAGGCGCTGCTTTCCGATGCGGCGACGGTGCTGCTTTTTTCCGTCGCCCTGGCCACCACTTTCTATGAAGGCGCGCATTTCGCCGGCATGGCGCGCGTTCTGGGCGTTGCTTTCGCTGTGTTCCTCGCCTGGCGCAAGGTCCCGCTGATCGGCGTGATTATCGCCGCCGCCGTGGTGACCGCGCTGCTGCGCCTGGCGGGTATGCCCTAGGACGAGTAAGCGTAATCTGTAAAACCGCTGTGCTGTCCGGCGATCGTGCCTTCAAGCCACTGAATAACCGGTTCGATTTGCAGCGGGTGCCGCTGGTCTATCGTCAGTACAGGTCCTAACGACATGGGCTGCGCCCGCCCGGCCAGCTGGGCCAGCTCCGGCAAATACTCTTCTCCGGGGTGGCCCGGCGGCCGCGTCGCCAGCCGCGAGGCATAGCGCGCGACGGCCAGCTCCGGAGAGATATGGTTCCAGACCTCAATCACCTGCTCCACGCCCGCCTGCTGTAGCAGTCTCTGCAAGGTCTCCCGCGGCTGAAAGCCGAACCAGGCGTCGATCAACCAGACCATGCTGGCAGGCGATGCGCCGACAATCGACCAGATCACCTCATACGCCGCGCAGCCCAGCTGGCGATTCATCGGCCGGTCGACAGGGGCCAGGCGCGCCATAAACGGCTCTTTGATGCCGTCGATCGTCAATACCGGCAGGCTAAAGGTCTCCGCCAGCAAACGGGTAATGGTGCTCTTCCCCGACGCCGGAATGCCGTTGATTAAAATGGCCGTTTTGCAGCCTGGGGTCAGATGTCTGTTCATAGTAATGCGACAACCTCCTCCCGGCTGCGGGCCGTCCGCAGTTTGGCCATGGTGTCATTATTATCCAGCAGCGCGACGATGGAACGGATGCCCTCCTCGATATGCGCATTGCTGTCCCGGGCGCCAAACATAATAACAATGTCCGCTTTTTCACTGTCCGCAAAGGGAATAGGCTTTTCCAGCACCACCAGGCTAAAGCAGTTGCGTCTGACGCCGCATTCGGGGCGGGCATGGGGGATGGCAATCCCTTCATCAAAAACGTAATAAGCGCCATGATTTAAAGTATTGTCGATCACCGCCTGGCTATATTCCGTCGAAATAAAGCCTTTTGCCTCCAGCGGGCGGGCAGCCAGCTTTATTACCCGCTGCCAGTCGGACTCCACAACGCCAACCTGAATGGCATCGGCCTCAATAAGCAGTTCTTTTATGGTCATTCTCTGTTCCTAGATATTGCGGCGAATAATATTGCGTAAATTATCAATCTGCAGAAACAGCGCATCGATATCCTGCCGGTGGCTCTTACTTTTGGCATATACCGATAATGCCCGGTTGTAAGTCAACATCAATGTTTTTTGCACGTCGCTATTATCGGGCTGGCGCTGTAATTCGCCTTCCAGTCTGGCGATCTCTTCCGCCAGCTGACGGGACTGTTGATCATAATCCTGCAGCGGGTTTTGCTCTTTTTTCCACAGCGTTTTCAATGATTCAAACATAGCAAGCTCCCTCCCTGGCGGAAGACAGGGCAACAAAAGATATGTGTCGGTAACAACGCTATTTAAATAGCGCCATTTTTTCCATTAATACGGCAGTCACTGCCTGGTTGGCGGGAATTAAAAATTTCCGTACGCTGTCATTTACTTTTCCTTTCTCAAACGTTGATTTACAGCGATCGACCCACTGCACGTTCATTTCCGTTCCGACGTTCACTTTATTAATCCCTTCGGTGACGGCCAGCCGCATATCCTCATCGCTGACACCTGTGCCGCCATGCAGCACCAGCGGCACGCCCGTCGCTTCGCTTATCGCCTTCAGCCGCGCATGCTGTATCTGCGCTTTACCGGTGTACAGGCCATGCACAGTGCCCACCGAGACGGCCAGCATATCGACCTGTGTCTCCTTCACAAAACGCGTCGCGTCTTCGACGGTAGTAAAACAGATATCTTCGGCAGCCACCGCTTTTCCATCCTCTGACCCGCCGATCGCCCCCAGCTCACCTTCTACCGTAATATTCCGCGGCCGTGCCATTTCCACCACAATCCGCGTGTTACCGATATTTTCCTCGAGGCTTAAGTGAGACCCGTCGTACATCACCGAAGAAAAGCCCGCATTCATTGCCGTCTCGATGGCTTTAATATCGGAGCAGTGATCGAGATGCAGGCAGGTCGGGATATTTTCACTGTCTGCTAATGAACGCACGGCATCGACCAGTAACCGATACCCCAGATACTCTGCGGTACCGGTTGATATTTGGATCATTAATGGGCTGCGGCTGTTTTGCGCGGCTTTGAAAAAAGCCGGTAACATCTCAATACAGTGCAAGTTAAACGAGCCAATCGCTTTAAAATCTCTTTCCTGAGCGATTTTTAAAATCTCATTAAAATTATACAGACTCATGAACACTTTCCCCTTTCGGCTTAGCGGATTTCCCGTTGACAAACCATGCCAGTGCGGCGACAAACACAATAAATAAGGCGACAAAGAGCCAGTTATTCTGGAAGGCGTGGCCTAATACCAGACCGGAGCTGATGACGTCAGAGTCGCTGAAGGTGACGCCCGTAAAGCCGTAGCTCTCCAGCATGGGCACCAGAATGGCCGGCAGAAACGTGATAAACAGGCCGTGAATAACCCCGCCGATCATCGCCCCGCGGCGTCCGCCCAGCGCGTTGCCAAATACCCCTGCCGTGCCGCCGGCGAAAAAGTTGGTTAACAGTCCGGGGAGGATCATCGCCAGACCGAACATCGGGAAAACCAGCATGCCGATAATCGAGCCGACGGTCGTCGCCAGAAATCCGACAATCACCGCATTCGGCGCATAAGGAAACAGCACCGGGCAATCTAGAGCCGGCTTCGCATCCGGGACAATACGCATCGCGATACCGCGAAAGGCCGGCACCAGCTCATTGAGCAATAAACGCACGCCGCTATAGAGGACAAATACCCCGGCGACAAACTGAATGGACTGCATGAAGGCATACATCAGGTAATTAATGCCGCCGGAGAACTGCGCGATGTACTGCGGCCCCGCCGCGATAGCCGGGATGAGATACATCGGCACCATCACCACCGCCATGGCCAGATAGGTATCCTGCAGAAACTTAAAGTTATCAGGCAGTTCGAGATCTTCCGTGGAGCGAGAGCCTTTTCCGACAACTTTAGCGACCGCAGCCTGCACCAGATAGCCGATAGTACAGAAGTGCCCCAGGGCCACATCGTCAGACCCGGTAATGCGCCTGACCACCGGCTGCGCCAGGGCCGGCATTAACACCGCCATCACGCCGCCGAAGATGCCCCCGGTTAAAATCAGCGGTACGCCGGTGAGCCCGGACTTATAGCCAATCACGGCGCCGATTGTCGCCATCCACAGCAGCGCCTGGCCGGTCAGAAAAATATATTTCAGCGGCGTCAGCCGGGCGATAATAATATTGACGGCAAAGATCACCAGCAGCGTCAGCGCCACCTCCGAACCTAATTCCCGATTCGCTAACCCGGCGATGGCGGCCACATCGGTAATATAGCCTTTCATGCCAAATCCCTGGGTGAAGATATCATTCAGGAAGGTCAGCGTGGCGACAATGATGTTTATCCCGGCCATCATAATTAAGAAACCGAGCAGCGTTTTAAATGTCCCTTCCGCGGTTTTGCCTGGCGATTTCTTTTGCAGGATCAGGCCAAGCATGGCAATAAAAGCAATAAGAATGGATGCCTGACCGAGTAAATCCTTAACGATAAACGCAACGAAGCTATTCATAATCAGCCACCTTCAGATGACGTTCTTTTAAGAATGCGACGATCTTAGTTTCAATCTCCTCTTTATCAGTAAGTTTATTCAATACCACGACACGTTTAATTTCTTCTTCACTGGCATCGGCGGTTAAGATGTCGGCAAAGGTTTTTTGCGTCAGAATCATATCCGATTTAAAAGCCCCAGCTTCGGAAACGGTGGTGTGTTCAATATGAGCGGGAATTTCCAGCTTCTTTAAAACTGCCTTCGCCGTCATTTCAATGGCAAAGCTTGAACCGAGGCCGCAGCCACATACGCATAAAATTTTCAGCATGGAGGGTCTCCTCAAATAATATTGAGTTGCTTGGCAAGTTTATAATGATGTCCTTCAGTATCGACCAGACGTTTTTTCATACTGACTAAATCAATCGGAATAGGTTTGTTACTGGAATTAATTATTATGGCTTTATTTTTCATACCTGACTGAATACAGCGAACCACTTCACTGGCCATAATAGTGCCCTGATAAATCTCTTCGCAGGTTGGATCACCGCTGCGTAAACCATAGCCGACGATCGTTTTACGGATACGGACACCTATTTGTGGTTCCAGCTGTTTAATCATGGTATCAATCGCCCCCTGAAAGCCGGGAGAGTACTCTTTGGTATAGCCTTCTGAGCAGAGGATAACGACGCTATTCTGCGTACTCAGCTTCCGGGTAATCCGTTCCGCGAGCACGGCCAACGGCATCTGTGCCTCCGGGATCAGGGCAATATCCGCATTACATTTAATGGCGGACTGCAACGTTAGTTCTCCACAATAGCCTCCTAATATCTCAACCATAAAAACCCGACCGGGCAGCGCTCTTCCGGTATTTCTTAAACGAGAGACTTCTTTAATAATTTGCTCACAGGCCGTGGAAAAACCAATCGTATAATCACTGCCATACACATCATTATCGATAGTCATTCCCACACCAAAGCAATTAATCTCAAATTCACTAAGGGTATTCAGAAACTGCAGGCTGCCATCCCCCCCGGCCATAATGAGCACATCAATACGCAGAGATTTAAGTTTTTTAGCAATGCTTTCATATTCACTGCGCTGCAGTTTGCGACTGGTTCGCCCCGAGGTAATGATCGGCACCGCGGTAATTGAATAATCAACCAGATCGCGCCACGCCATATCCTGATGACTTTTCTCCAGTAGCCCTGGAATACCGCCATTAAACAGCGTGATATCAGCATTAGCCTGCCTGGCTATCTGGAATATAAAATTATTCATTCCAGAAACATCCCCGCCGCTAATAACGATACCAATTTTCATGACGCATCCTCGCTCATTTGCCTGACAACATTTTTCCCTGAGTACAAGCCTTCTATTTGCAATGAAGATCACATAATGCGTATTAAATTACCGCAGTGAATAGTTGACAGGTACGGCGAAACACCTATTTTTGTGATACATATCCCATTTAAATAGAGTGATCTCCATCGCTTTCTGTTTTTAATATCTTTAAATTTCATGGCGTTAAAAAATCGAGATATTCAGGCGTGCTGACCTTTCCTTTGCCATAAAAAGGAGGATTTAAGAAAAGAACGGAAACGTGATTAGTGCCACATTTTTTTCGTAGCAGAGGAAAATATTGGCAAATTTCGCAGAGACGGGAAGCGGAAAACGAAAACAAAAAAAGCGCCCTGAGGCGCTCTTTCGACAGTTGCTATACGCTTATTTGTTCAGTTCGGCAGTCATATGCACGCGGTTGCCGGTAAACGCTTCGGTGATTTTGTAAGACGAAGCGCCGGCAGCCTGCGCCTGTGCGGCGATTTTCGCTTCCGCGCCGTCCATTGTGGAGGCGGTTGCGGTCACGGTTTCAGCAGCGAAGGAAGCGAAAGAGGCGGCCATAGCGATTACTGCGACAAAAGTTTTGATGCTTTTCATGATATAAACCCTTTCATTTAGTTGTTTAGATAAGGCGCTGTGCCTTGATGTGTTAAATAGTAGCCCGCACATCGCTAAACAAAAAGCGGAAGGATTTGCTGTCATTGTTCAAATTTATTGACCAATATTTAACCCGCAATTAAACGCTGCGGATGGGTGTAAACTGTCGCCCTGCCCGGCTTGCAAAAGCCCACCAGCGTCAGATTGCAGCGCTCGGCAACTTCCACTGCTAAGGTGGTGGCCGCCGAGACCGCGAACAGGATCTCGACGCCGCACATCGCGGCCTTCTGCACCATTTCATAGCTGGCGCGGCTGGAGACCAGCGCGGCGCCATGCTGCCACCCCTCGCCGACTTCCGCCCGCCGGCCCAGCAATTTATCCAGGGCGACATGCCGGCCAACGTCTTCAAACCCCCCCGCCAGTTCGCCCGTCAACCGGACCCACGCGGCCGCGTGAGTACAGCCGGTGAGCCGGCCAACCGGTTGAAAGTCGTTAAGATGCGCCAGGGCCTGATCGAGATTGGCTAAATCGAACGACTGAGTGAACGGCAGCGGCTGGACCGGCTTACCAATATCATTGAGCTGCTCGACGCCGCATACGCCGCAGCCGGTGCGCCCGGCCAGCGCGCGACGCCGGGCTTTGAGGCCCATAAAACGCCGGCTGGAGAGCTCAATCTGCACCTCAAGGCCGTTGCACACCGCTACCACGTCCATGCCGAAAATCTCCCGCCGGTGCTCGATAATCCCTTCGGATAAGGAGAAGCCGACGGCGAATTGCTCCAGATCTTTCGGGGAGGCCATCATCACCACGTGAGAGATACCGTTGTAGACCAGCGCGACGGGCACCTCTTCCGCTAACTCATCTGGCTGAGGGTGTTGCAGATCCTCGCGTTTCCAGAGGGAGACCTGGCGATATCCTGTGACATTCGTCACATTTTTGATTTGTTCGAGAGGCTTCTTGTTCACTTTGCTTTAACCGTATTGGAACAGGCATACACACAATGTGGTATTCTGTTTTTATCCCTTCAGGAATGAGGGAAATTTGCCCTAATTCTGAACCTTTGCGGCCTTCACCGCAAAGCAAATAACTACATGTGACAATGTCGAAACAAGGAGCGAACCATGCAGGTCAGCAGAAGGCAGTTCTTTAAGATCTGCGCTGGCGGTATGGCGGGAACCACGGCAGCAGCGCTGGGCTTTGCCCCGGCAACTGCGCTCGCGGAGACACGGCAGTACAAATTGCTGCGCACGCGCGAAACCCGTAACACCTGCACATACTGTTCTGTCGGCTGTGGGCTGTTGATGTATAGCCTCGGCGACGGCGCGAAAAACGCCAAAGCATCCATTTTCCATATCGAAGGCGATCCGGATCATCCGGTCAACCGTGGTGCGCTCTGTCCGAAAGGGGCTGGTCTGGTGGACTTTATCCATTCTGAAAGCCGCCTGAAATTCCCGGAATATCGCGCGCCAGGCTCCGATAAATGGCAGCAAATCAGTTGGGACGAAGCGTTCGATCGCATCGCCAAGCTGATGAAAGAGGACCGCGACGCCAACTTTATCGCGCAAAACGACGCCGGCACCACCGTCAACCGCTGGTTGACTACCGGGATGCTGTGCGCCTCCGCCTCCAGTAACGAAACCGGCTATTTAACGCAAAAATTCACCCGCGCCCTCGGGATGCTGGCGGTGGATAACCAGGCGCGTGTCTGACACGGACCAACGGTAGCAAGTCTTGCTCCAACATTTGGTCGCGGTGCGATGACCAACCACTGGGTTGATATTAAAAACGCCAACCTGGTCGTAGTGATGGGCGGTAACGCCGCAGAAGCGCATCCGGTGGGGTTCCGCTGGGCGATGGAAGCCAAAATTCATAACGGCGCCAAGCTCATCGTTATCGATCCGCGCTTTACGCGTACGGCGTCGGTGGCTGATTTCTATACCCCGATTCGTTCCGGTACCGACATTACCTTCCTGTCGGGCGTGATCCTGTATCTGCTGAATAACGAAAAATTCAACCGCGAATACACCGAAGCCTACACCAACGCCAGCCTGATCGTGCGTGAGGACTATAGCTTCGACGACGGGCTGTTCAGCGGCTATAACGCAGAAAAACGTCAGTACGACAAAACCAGCTGGAACTATGAGTTGGACGAAAACGGCTTCGCCAAACGCGATACTACGCTGCAACATCCGCGCTGCGTCTGGAACCTGCTGAAGCAGCATGTTTCCCGTTATACCCCGGATGTGGTCGAAAACATCTGCGGTACGCCGAAGGCCGACTTCCTCAAAGTCTGTGAATACATTGCTGAAACCAGCGCGCCGGATAAGACCGCATCGTTCCTGTACGCTCTCGGCTGGACCCAGCACTCCATCGGTGCGCAGAATATCCGCACCATGGCGATGATCCAGCTGCTGCTCGGCAACATGGGGATGGCGGGCGGCGGCGTCAACGCCCTGCGCGGCCACTCCAATATCCAGGGCCTGACCGACCTCGGCCTGCTCTCCACCAGCCTGCCAGGCTACATGTCGCTGCCGAACGAAAAACAGGCCGACCTGCAGACCTACCTGACGGCTAACACGCCGAAGCCGCTGCTGAAAGACCAGGTCAACTACTGGGGCAACTATCCGAAGTTCTTCGTCTCCATGATGAAAGCCTTCTTCGGCGACAAAGCCACCGCGGAAAACAGCTGGGGCTATGACTGGCTGCCGAAGTGGGATAAGAGCTACGACGTTCTGCAGTACTTCGAGATGATGAATCAGGGCAAAGTGAATGGCTATATTTGCCAGGGCTTTAACCCGGTCGCCTCGTTCCCGAACAAAAACAAGGTCGTCGCTTCCCTGTCGAAGTTGAAGTTCCTCGTGACTATCGACCCGCTCAATACCGAAACGTCCACCTTCTGGCAAAACCATGGTGAGTCGAACGATGTCGATCCGGCGAAAATCCAGACCGAAGTGTTCCGTCTGCCCTCCACCTGCTTCGCCGAAGAGAATGGGTCTATCGTCAACTCCGGCCGCTGGCTGCAGTGGCACTGGAAAGGCGCGGACGCCCCGGGGATCGCCGTCACCGATGGTGAAATTCTCGCCGGTATCTTCACTCGCCTGCGTAAGATGTATGCCGAAGAGGGTGGCCCGGCGCCGGAGCCGGTGCTCAACATGACGTGGAACTACTCCACGCCACACGAGCCGGCATCGGAAGAAGTGGCGATGGAAAGCAACGGTAAAGCGCTGGCGGATATCACCGACCCGGCAACCGGCGCGGTGATCGTCAAGAAAGGCCAACAGCTGAGCTCCTTTGCGCAGCTGCGAGATGATGGCACCACCTCCAGCGGCTGCTGGATCTTCGCCGGGAGCTGGACGCCGGAAGGTAACCAGATGGCGCGCCGCGATAACGCCGATCCATCCGGTCTCGGCAATACCCTGGGCTGGGCCTGGGCCTGGCCGCTCAACCGCCGCATCCTGTATAACCGCGCCTCCGCGGACCCGCAGGGTAAACCGTGGGATCCGAAGCGTCAGTTGCTGAAATGGGACGGCACCAAATGGGGCGGCGTGGATATTCCGGACTACAGCGCCGCCGCGCCTGGCAGCGACGTCGGTCCGTTTATCATGCAGCCGGAAGGGATGGGCCGTCTGTTCGCTATCGACAAGATGGCGGAAGGACCGTTCCCGGAACACTACGAGCCGTTTGAAACGCCGCTCGGAACCAACCCGCTGCACCCGAACGTGGTCTCTAACCCGGCCGCTCGCGTCTTTAAAGGCGATCTCGAGCAGATGGGTAAGGCCGAGAAGTTCCCGTACGTCGGCACCACTTACCGTCTGACCGAGCACTTCCACTACTGGACCAAGCATGCGCTACTTAACGCCATCGCCCAGCCGGAACAGTTCGTGGAGATCGGGGAAAAACTGGCGAATAAGCTCGGCATCGGCCACGGCGATACCGTGAAAGTTTCCTCCAACCGCGGCTATATCAAAGCCAAGGCGGTGGTGACCAAACGTATTCGCACGCTGAAAGTTGACGGTAAGGATATCGATACCATCGGCATTCCTATTCACTGGGGCTATGAGGGCGTGGCGAAAAAAGGCTTTATTGCCAATACCCTGACGCCGTTCGTCGGTGATGCGAATACGCAGACGCCGGAGTTCAAAGCTTTCCTTGTGAACGTGGAAAAGGTGTAACGGAGACGACTTATGGCTTACCAATCGCAAGATATTATTCGTCGTTCCGCGACTAACGGTTTCACCCCCGCGCCTCAGGCGCGGGACCACCAGCAGGAGGTGGCGAAGCTTATCGACGTCACCACCTGTATCGGCTGTAAAGCCTGTCAGGTGGCCTGCTCCGAATGGAACGATATTCGTGATGAAGTCGGTCACAATGTCGGGGTGTATGACAACCCGGCGGACCTGACCGCCAAGTCATGGACGGTCATGCGCTTCTCGGAGGTGGAACAAAACGACAAGCTGGAATGGCTCATCCGCAAGGATGGCTGCATGCACTGCGCGGACCCGGGCTGCCTGAAGGCCTGCCCGTCAGAAGGCGCGATCATTCAGTACGCCAACGGCATTGTCGACTTCCAGTCCGAGCAGTGCATCGGCTGCGGCTACTGTATCGCCGGCTGTCCGTTCGATGTACCGCGTCTGAACCCGGAAGACAACCGCGTCTACAAATGTACCCTGTGCGTAGACCGCGTGACCGTCGGCCAGGAGCCTGCCTGCGTGAAAACCTGTCCGACCGGCGCAATCCACTTTGGCTCCAAAGAGGATATGAAAACGCTGGCCGGCGAACGCGTGGCTGAGCTGAAAACCCGCGGTTATGACAATGCGGGCCTGTACGATCCGGCCGGCGTCGGTGGCACCCACGTCATGTACGTGCTGCACCATGCCGACAAGCCGAATCTGTACCACGGCCTGCCGGAAAACCCGGAGATCAGCCAGACCGTCAAGTTCTGGAAAGGCATCTGGAAACCGCTGGCGGCCGTCGGCTTCGCCGCGACCTTCGCAGCCAGTATCTTCCACTACGTCGGCGTCGGTCCGAACCGCGCGGAAGAGGAAGAGGACAATCTGCATGAAGAGAAAGACGAGGTGCGCAAATGAAAAGACGTGACACCATCGTGCGCTACACGGCGCCGGAACGCATCAACCACTGGGTCACCGCCTTCTGCTTCGTCCTGGCGGCGGTGAGCGGGTTAGGCTTTTTCTTCCCGTCCTTTAACTGGCTGATGCATATCCTCGGCACGCCGCAGCTGGCGCGAATTCTCCACCCGTTCGTCGGGGTGGTGATGTTCGCGTCGTTTATCATCATGTTTTTCCGTTACTGGCATCACAACCTAATCAATCGGGATGATATCTTTTGGGCGAAGAATATTCGTAAGATCGTCGTCAACGAGGAGGTGGGCGATACCGGGCGCTATAACTTCGGCCAGAAATGCGTATTCTGGGCGGCGATTATCTTCCTGGTACTGCTGCTGGTGAGCGGTGTGATCATCTGGCGTCCGTATTTTGCGCCGGCTTTCTCAATCCCGGTGATCCGATTTGCGCTGATGCTGCATTCATTTGCCGCAGTGGCGTTAATTGTGGTTATCATGGTGCATATCTACGCCGCCCTCTGGGTGAAAGGCACCATTACCGCGATGGTGGAAGGCTGGGTTACCAAAACGTGGGCGAAGAAACATCACCCGCGCTGGTACCGAGAGGTCCGCCAGAAACAGGAAAAGTCATCTGAATGAGTATTCGCATAATCCCGCAAGACGAGCTGGGTTCGAGCGAGAAACGCACGGCGGAAGCAATTCCGCCGTTACTGTTCCCCAGGCTGAAAAATCTGTATAACCGCCGCGCTGAACGCTTGCGCGAGCTGGCCGCTAATAACCCGCTAGGCGATTACCTGCGCTTTGCCGCGCTGATTGCCCATGCCCAGGAAGTAGTGCTGTACGACCATCCGCTGCAGATGGATCTCACCGCCCGCATTAAAGCGGCCAGCGAACAGGGCAAGCCGCCGCTGGATATCCACGTCCTGCCGCGCGACAAGCACTGGCACAAGCTGTTGCACTCGCTGATTGCCGAGCTGAAGCCGGAGATGAGCGGCCCGGCGCTGGCGGTCATTGAGAATCTGGAAAAAGCCTCTGAGCAGGAGCTGGAGCAGATGGCCAGCGCGCTGTTTGTTTCCGATTTCGCCTCCGTCAGTAGCGACAAAGCGCCGTTTATCTGGGCTGCGCTGTCGCTCTACTGGGCGCAGATGGCCAGTCTGATCCCAGGAAAAGCGCGCGCCGAATACGGCGAACAGCGCCAGTTCTGCCCGGTGTGCGGCTCGATGCCGGTCTCCAGCATCGTGCAAATCGGCACCACTCAGGGGCTGCGCTATCTGCACTGCAACCTGTGCGAAACTGAGTGGCACGTAGTACGCGTCAAGTGCAGCAACTGCGAGCAGAGCCGCGACCTGCACTACTGGTCGCTGGACAACGAGCAGGCGGCGGTGAAAGCCGAAAGCTGCGGCGACTGCGGAACCTACCTGAAGATTATGTATCAGGAAAAGGATCCGAAAGTCGAAGCCGTCGCCGACGATTTGGCCTCCCTGGTGCTCGACGCCCGCATGGAACAGGAGGGCTTCGCCAGAAGCTCAATTAACCCGTTCATGTTCCCCGGCGAAGGGGAGTAAGTTCTGCAGTATGATTTCGGGCGGCTCTTGTCGCCCGTTTTCCTTCTTGTGACACGAACGTGCGCAGGGATTATTCACACGCGTCACTGACCGTTATCAGAGGCCAACCTTTGGCTGGAGATATTCGTTTCAGACGAGTCTGTCGCTCACTTGTCGTCCTCCTGCCACTCGAATTATTCAGGGTGGATTTCGTACGGCGTGACTACGCCAGGAATACCGGCAAAACCCTTCGTATTCCGCGTAATTAGTTCCAGACGATGGAGTTGCGCCGTCGCCAGAATGATGGCATCCGGCAGCTTAAGCTTATACTCCTGCCGCAGCGCAACGCTTCGCTCTGCAATATCCTGTGAGATGTTAATGATATTAAAGGTGCTCAGCGCCATTCGCGTGCGCTGCTCCTGGTGATATTTTTTAGCGCCAACCATCACCTCCATCCAGGTAATCAGACTGATCGCATTCTGCGGTGGCCAGGCCTCCAGCGCCTGTTTGGCTTCGCAACGCCCGCTAAATAAATCAATAAGAATATTGGTATCAAAAAGCGCAGATCCGGAGGTCATTACCACTCCTTGCGTAGCTGACGTTGATATTCCATGCCGTCTTCTTCGCAGTCTTGCCACAGACCCAGCGCACTGGAGATGGTATCTTTAGCTCGATCTTGTTTCTCCAGATATTGTTCAACCGCTTCACGTAACAGTTCCGCTCGCGGAATGTTACGCTGCACTTTGAGGTCATCGAGACGTTGAATGACATCGTCTGATAAATCGAGAAGAATTCTGCCCATATCCCTTTCAGCCATCATGCTCATATATACCTCAAGTATATCACCAGTGATGAAGTTATGAGCAATCTATAGCTTTTGGAATCGGAAACAAACAGGATTTTGTCAGGTAAACTCTTTTTTGCGAGCCGCTTTCCATAATGCACAGGCGACCTCAATAGGCCTGTCTTTTCGCCATAATCCAGGCTATAACACTGGATATTAAAACAGTATAAGGAACTTCATATGGCGCTGGAAAAAGGGATTGCTTCGCTGGTTGAGGCATTTATTGCGGCAGGTCGTCCGTCATCACGCGATCAGCATATTGATGATCGGAGGGCCGGCTATATCGCCAGTGCGGTACTCGCCGGGGAGACGGAAACGCGAGTGCGGGTGGAGGATATCACCCTGGAGGGTATGCACTTCCGCGTCGTTTCACCGCCCACTGCCGACGGCCTGCTACCCACGCTTATCTACTACCACGGCGGCTGTTTTGTCAGCGGCGGCTTTACCACCCACGATAACCAACTCCGTCAGTTAGCCATGTTCAGCGGTTGCCGGGTGATCGCTGTACAGTACCGCCTGGCGCCGGAGCATACCTTTCCGGCGGCGCACGATGACGCAGAACAAGGTGTCATGATTATCCACCGGCACGCGGAGCAGCTTGGCGTTGACGCATCACGTATCACCCTGGCTGGCGACAGTGCCGGCGGGCACCTCGCTCTGGTCACGGCCCTGCGCCTGAAAGCGAAAGCGGCGTGGCAACCCGCGCAACTGATCCTGATTTATCCGATGCTTGACCCCACCGCCAGCATGGCGAGCTACCTCAGCAATGGCGATGACTATGTGATTACCCGGGACACGCTACTGAGCGGCTACGAAATGTACCTCGCCTCGACGCCGGCAAACCATCCGGATGCCTGTCCGCTGTGGCGCGAAGATTTTAACGGGCTGCCACCGGTACACATTCTGACGGCGGAGTTCGATCCTTTACGTGATGAGGGCGAAGTGCTGTACCGAAGGCTGACGGAGCAAGGGGTGGAGAGTTCCTGTCAGCGCTATCTGGGGGTGATCCACGGCTTCTTTCAGCTGGGAGGCGTCAGCAACGCCGCGCGTGATGCCATGCGGGATATCGCCTGGCGTGTGGCATCGCCAGGACGATAACTGCCGCAGGCGCTTACTCTTCCTCGTTGCCGCCCTCTTCGTACGAGCCAAAGGGCTTCGCCGGCAGCACGATGTAGATCCCCTCGAAAACGGCGCCCTGTTTATCGTCGCCAAAAAGCTCCACCTGCATTTGCACGCGGGCTTTACGCCCGCGCGCCAGTCGGTCGAGATCGCCGCTCAGAGAACCGAGGTCGGCGATGGCGCTGGGGCGGCCGCTAATAGGCTGGCTGTAGCGGATATGCGCATCCGCCAGAATAATGGTGCCTCCCAGGTGCCGCTCGCGCAGCATCAGCCAGATAAGCCCCCATCCGGTTAAGGTAGCGAGCGAAAACAGGCTGCCGGCGAACAGCGTATGGTGCGGATTCTGGTTCCCCGCCTCCGGCATGGTGGTAATAAATTTCTGCCCGGTGTACTGCTGAATACGTACGCCCATTTTTTCACTCAGCGGAATATGCTGATACCACGCCTGCTGGAGCTGTGCGCACCAGTCGCCGCGGTGCAAAATATCGTCCAGCGACGCGACCGGTTTGATCATCAGAAAATGACGGATCGGCGTGGTGGTCGGGGTGGTGATCTCACCCTGATTGACAAATCCGAGCTTGGCGAAAAATTCCACCGCATCTTCGCGCGCGCTGCAGGTAACCCGCTTAACCCCTTCCTGACGCGCGACGGACTCCAGGGTCATCGCCATCAGCGTACCCAGCCCTTTATCCTGCACCGAGGGATGCACAGCCATAAAGCGGATGGAGGCTTCATTCTCCGCATTGATATATAGCCGGCCGACGGCAACCAGGTTGCCCTCTTCATCAACTACCATCTGATGATGCGCCATCGCGTCCCAGGCGTCACGTTCCGATCCCTTAGGCTGATGCAGCGGCTTACGCAGCATCTCCCAGCGGAACTGGTAGTAGCTCTCTAACTCTTCTGCTGTTTGCGGTACACGAAGGTGATACATAGTCGTACTCTCTTTTGTTACCCGCAGCCTGCCCGGAAGCTGGGTCATACCTGCAACCAAAAGGTCACGGGACCATCATTGACCAAAGAAACCTGCATATCCGCAGCGAATCTTCCGGTCTGGGTGTGCATTTCCTGCTGGCGACAGCGGGCGACGAAATACTCATACAGCGCCTCAGCGCGGTCAGGGGCAGCGCCTTTCGAGAAGCTCGGTCGCATCCCCCGCTCGGTATCGGCCGCCAGCGTAAATTGCGAAACCACCAGCACGCTGCCGCCCGCCTGCTGGACATTCAGGTTCATTTTCCCTTCCGCATCACTGAAGATGCGGTAGCCCAGCACGCGTTCACAAAGGCGATTCGCCTTTTGTTCATCATCGTCTTTCTCGACGCCCAGCAGCACCAGAAGCCCCGGGCCAATTTCGCCCGTCACCTCGTCCGCCACGGTAACGCTTGCACGGGATACGCGTTGAATTAATGCAATCATGGTTGTTCTGTTTCTTCTGTTTTAAGTTTGCGGTATTCACCGAGAGTGACAGTAATTTCAGCGCCAAGCAAGACGATACACCAGGTCCAGTACACCCAGACGAACAAAATCGGCACCACCGAAATCACGCCATAAATTAGCTGATAGGACGGAAAGGTGGTGATATAGAGGGCAAACGCCTTTTTACCTGCCTCAAACAGCAGCGCCGCCACCAGCGCCCCGATCACCGCGTCGCGGTTACGTACCTGGGTAGTCGGTACAATACTATAGAGCAGCCAGAACGCTGCCCAGGAGAGGATCAGCGGAAATAGGCGGAGCAGATTATCAATTACGCCGTCCAGGTCGCTTGCCCAGCGCAGCGACAGCAGATAGGAACTGATCGCCAGGCTGGCGCCCGCCAGCAGCGGGCCGAGGGTCAGGATCATCCAGTAAACGGCAAAGGAATAAACTTTGGGGCGGCTGCGCGTGCTGCGCCAGATGGTGTTTAGCGCGCTGTCGATCGAGTACATCAGCAGCAGCGAGGTGACGATCAGGCCAAAGGCGCCTACGGCGGTCATGCGGCTGGAGTTGGCCACGAACTGCTCGATATATCCCTGGATTACATCCCCGGTCGCCGGAATAAAATTGGCGAAGATAAAATGACGGATCTGCACGCTGACTTCGGAGAACATAGGAAAGGCCGCAAACAGCGCGAACACGACGGCAATCAGCGGCACCAGGGACAGTAATGACACATAGGCGAGGTTCCCCGCCAGGGTGGTCATATGATCTTCATCAATGCGCCGCCACAGCAGCTTTAGCCACGCCAGCAGCGGCCGGGTATGGTGGAGTAATTTTTGATGAACGGTTTTTAGCATAGCTGTTTCGCGAAATAGTCAGGGATGGTCTCCTTACCAGTCACCAGGATACTGGTGATCCCCAACCGGTTGGCCCCTGCTATATTATCGACGTTATCATCAAAAAAGACCGTATCCGCGGCGGAAAACCCCTCTTCTTCCAGTACTCGCAGATAAATTTGCGCTTCAGGCTTACGCAATCCCATCTCCTGCGACAGATAAATGCGATCGGCGGCCGCGCGCACTTCCGGGTATTCATCGGGCCAGAACGTGGTGTGCAGACGATTGGTATTGGAGAGCACCACCACCCGATGCCCCTGGGCACGAAGTTTATGCATGATGGTAATCACCTCCGGGCGCAGCGCGACAAACACCGCCTGCCAGCCGTGAGCAAACTGTTCATAGCTGAGGGGCATATTCATTTCATGGCACATGGCGGCGGCAAAGTCTTCATCGCTGAGCTCGCCGCGCTCATGCTGATGGAAAGCCTCACCCATGGTGAAATGCTGCTTCAGCGTCGCCAGCGGGATGCGGGTTAAATCGCTCCAGGCTCCCAATACCCGGTTGAAGTCAATGTCGACAATCACATTACCTAAATCAAAGATATAGAGCATTTTTGTCTCCTTCCGCGCCGTGGAAAATTAACTTTAGCGGGAAAGGCTGGATTTGACTATTGGCGTGTGATGCAGGAATGAAAAAAAGAAACCCCGCCGGAGAGGCGGGGTTTAGCGAACAACAAGAAGAAAAAATTACTCTTCTTTTGCACCGCGCATCGCGCGTTTACGGTCGTTCTCGGTCAGGTGACGTTTACGGATACGGATAGAGGTCGGAGTAACTTCTACCAGTTCGTCGTCATCGATGAACTCCAGAGCCTGCTCCAGGGTCATCTTAACCGGCGGAACCAGAACCGTGGCTTCGTCAGTACCAGACGCACGCATGTTGGTCAGTTTCTTACCGGTCAGGCAGTTTACCGTCAGGTCGTTGGAACGGCTGTGAATACCGATGATCTGGCCTTCGTAAACTTCAGCGCCGTGGCCGAGGAATAGCTTACCGCGATCCTGCAGACCGAACAGCGCGAACGCTACCGCTTTACCCTGACCGTTGGAGATCAGTACGCCGTTGTTACGCTGGCCCACTTCGCCCGGACGAACGTCGTCGTAGTGGCTGAAGGTGGAGTACAGCAGACCGGTACCGGAGGTCATGGTCATGAACTCTGAACGGAAGCCGATCAGACCGCGGCTTGGGATCACGTAGTCGAGACGTACGCGGCCTTTACCGTCCGGATTCATGTTTTTCAGGTCGCCTTTACGCTCGCCCAGCGCCTGCATGACAGAACCCTGGTGCTGCTCTTCGACGTCCAGCGTCACGTTCTCGAACGGCTCTTGTTTACGGCCGTCGATTTCGCGGAAGATAACTTTCGGACGGGAAACCGCCATCTCGAAACCTTCACGACGCATGTTTTCAATCAGAACGGACAGGTGCAGTTCACCACGGCCGGAAACGCGGAACGCATCAGCGTCTTCGGTTTCTTCAACGCGCAGCGCCACGTTGTGCACCAGCTCTTTATTCAGACGGTCCAGGATCTGGCGAGAGGTAACGAACTTACCTTCTTTACCGCAGAACGGAGAGGTGTTGACGTTGAAGAACATGGAAACGGTCGGCTCATCAACGGACAGGGCCGGCAGCGCTTCGACATTCTGCGGGTCGCAGATGGTGTCGGAGATGTTCAGCTCGCCCAGACCGGTGATCGCGATGATGTCGCCAGCTTCAGCTACGTCGCTCTCAATTCGCTCCAGACCCAGGTGAGTCAGCACCTTACCGACTTTACCGTTACGGGTTTTGCCTTCGCTATCGATGATAGTGACCTGCTGGTTCGGCTTCACTTTACCGCGCTTGATGCGGCCGATGCCGATAACACCAACGTAGTTGTTGTAGTCCAGCTGGGAGATCTGCATCTGCAGCGGACCGTCAAGATCAACGTCCGGCGCCGGCACGCGATCGACAATCGCCTGGTACAGCGGGGTCATGTCGTCAGCCATGTCTTCGTGATCCAGACCCGCGATACCGTTCAGCGCGGACGCGTAAACGATCGGGAAGTCCAGCTGTTCGTCGGTCGCATCGAGGTTAACGAACAGGTCGAACACCTGATCGACAACCCAGTCCGGACGCGCGCCCGGGCGGTCAACTTTGTTGATGACCACGATCGGCTTCAGACCGTGGGCAAAAGCTTTTTTGGTCACGAAGCGCGTTTGCGGCATCGGGCCATCAAAGGCATCTACCACCAGCAGCACAGAGTCAACCATGGACATAACACGCTCAACTTCACCTCCGAAGTCGGCGTGCCCTGGGGTATCAACGATGTTGATACGGTAATCATTCCATTTGATTGCGGTGTTTTTCGCGAGGATGGTAATCCCACGCTCTTTCTCCAAATCGTTGGAGTCCATCACACGTTCTTGTGCTTCAGTACGTGCGTCGAACGTACCGGATTGCTGTAGCAGCTTGTCAACCAGGGTAGTTTTACCATGGTCAACGTGCGCGATGATGGCGATATTACGCAGATTTTCGATCACAACTTTGCCTCAGGCATTAGAAATAGCGCGTTATTGTACACGTATTAAGCGAAGGACTGAACAGGATCACAAACATCCTCCGCAAACAAGTATTGCAGAGTTTCTTTGTGACCGCTTTCACGGAGCGATAAAAGGGCACCGTAACAAAAATTGCACCAAAATGGTGCTCAATGTTCACACTGAAGCACTATTTTGGTGCATTATCTCCATCATGGTGCAGTCCTTTTGCACTATGGTGCGCATGATACAGCGTTTTATGGGGCATTTAAAAGTTGGCACAGATTTCGCTTTATATTTTTTAAGGCAACAACGCCACTTTTAAGCAGTATGAAGTTTTCGTTACCACGACGACAATGACCAATCCGGGAGAGTTTAAGTATGTCCGCTGAACACGTTTTGACGATGCTGAACGAGCACGAAGTGAAGTTTGTCGATCTGCGCTTCACCGATACCAAAGGTAAAGAACAGCACGTCACGATTCCGTCTCATCAGGTAAATGCCGAATTCTTCGAAGAAGGCAAAATGTTTGATGGCTCCTCGATTGGTGGCTGGAAAGGTATCAACGAATCTGACATGGTCCTGATGCCGGACGCGTCCACCGCGGTCATTGACCCGTTCTACGAAGAACCGACCCTGATCATCCGCTGCGATATCCTCGAGCCAGGCACCCTGCAGGGCTATGACCGTGACCCGCGCTCCATCGCGAAACGCGCTGAAGAGTACCTGCGCGCCACCGGCATCGCTGATACCGTCCTGTTCGGGCCAGAACCAGAATTCTTCCTGTTCGACGACATCCGTTTTGGCGCCTCTATCTCCGGCTCCCATGTCGCGATCGATGACATTGAAGGTGCGTGGAACTCCTCCACCAAATACGAAGGCGGTAACAAAGGTCACCGTCCGGGCGTGAAAGGGGGTTACTTCCCGGTTCCGCCAGTAGACTCTTCTCAGGACATCCGTTCCACCATGTGTATGATCATGGAAGAGATGGGTCTGGTTGTTGAAGCCCATCACCATGAAGTAGCAACCGCAGGTCAGAACGAAGTGGCAACCCGCTTCAATACCATGACCAAAAAAGCGGATGAAATTCAGATTTACAAATACGTTGTTCACAACGTCGCTCACCGCTTTGGTAAAACCGCGACCTTTATGCCGAAACCGATGTTCGGCGACAACGGCTCCGGCATGCACTGCCATATGTCTCTGGCGAAAAACGGTACCAACCTGTTCTCCGGCGACAAATACGCCGGTCTGTCTGAGCAGGCGCTGTTCTACATCGGCGGCGTAATCAAACACGCTAAAGCCATCAACGCCCTGGCGAACCCGACCACCAACTCCTACAAGCGTCTGGTCCCGGGTTACGAAGCGCCGGTTATGCTGGCTTACTCTGCCCGTAACCGCTCTGCCTCTATCCGTATTCCGGTGGTGACCTCTCCGAAAGCGCGTCGTATCGAAGTGCGCTTCCCGGACCCGGCTGCCAACCCGTACCTGTGCTTTGCGGCGCTGCTGATGGCTGGCCTTGATGGTATCAAGAACAAAATCCATCCGGGCGAAGCAATGGATAAAAACCTGTATGACCTGCCGCCGGAAGAAGCGAAAGAGATCCCGCAGGTTGCCGGTTCTCTGGAAGAAGCCCTGCAGGCCCTGGATGCTGACCGCGAGTTCCTGACCGCTGGCGGCGTGTTCACCAATGACGCTATCGATGCCTACATCGCCCTGCGTATGGAAGAGAACGACCGCGTACGCATGACTCCGCATCCGGTTGAGTTCGAACTGTACTACAGCGTCTAATTTTGCTGTAAATCCAGGGTATGTCGTGTTGTGGCGCGAGATGCCCGGGATATTTTGTTGCCGTGGAAACTTTCAGCCCATCTCAGGATGGGCTTTTTTCTCCACCAACACGCTGATCTCGCGAGCTTTTTACCGATAAAAAGCTATACTGCACTAAATTGGTGCACTCATTTTCAGGAGACTGTCGAATGGCAACAGGCACACTGCCCGATGCTGGGCAGATCCTTAACTCCCTTATCAACAGTATTTTACTGGTCGATGATGACCTGGCTGTGCACTTTGCCAACCCTGCGGCGCAGCAGCTGCTGGCGCAGAGCTCGCGCAAACTGTTTGGCACCCCATTACCTGAGCTGTTGAGCTATTTTTCGTTGAATATCGGGCTGATGCAGGAGAGCCTGCAGGCGGGCCAGGGGTTTACCGATAACGAAGTGACCCTGGTTATCGATGGCCGTTCGCACATCCTGTCGTTGACCGCCCAGCGGCTGCCGGAAGGCTTTATTCTGCTGGAAATGGCGCCGATGGATAATCAGCGCCGCCTGAGCCAGGAGCAGCTGCAGCATGCGCAGCAGGTCGCCGCTCGCGACCTCGTCCGCGGCCTGGCGCATGAGATAAAAAACCCGTTAGGCGGCCTGCGCGGCGCGGCCCAGCTGCTCAGCAAAGCGCTGCCCGACCCGGCGCTAACGGAATATACCAAAGTGATCATTGAGCAGGCCGACCGGCTAAGAAATCTGGTCGACCGCCTGCTCGGACCACAGCATCCGGGCATGCACGTTACCGAAAGCATCCACAAAGTCGCCGAACGGGTAGTTAAACTGGTTTCCATGGAGTTGCCGGACAACGTGAAGTTGATCCGCGATTACGACCCCAGCCTACCAGAGCTACCCCACGACCCGGATCAAATTGAACAGGTGTTGCTGAACATCGTCCGTAATGCGCTGCAGGCTCTGGGGCCGGAAGGGGGCGAAATTATTCTTCGCACCCGCACCGCTTTCCAGCTGACGCTGCACGGGGTGCGTTATCGCCTCGCCGCCCGCATCGACGTTGAAGATAATGGCCCGGGTATTCCGCCCCATCTCCAGGATACGCTGTTCTATCCGATGGTCAGCGGCCGCGAAGGCGGTACCGGCCTGGGCTTATCTATCGCCCGTAGCCTTATCGATCAGCACTCCGGCAAAATTGAATTCACCAGCTGGCCGGGTCATACCGAATTTTCGGTATACCTGCCTATTCGGAAGTAGAGGTGTTTATGCAACGAGGGATAGCCTGGATCGTTGATGACGATAGCTCCATCCGCTGGGTGCTTGAACGCGCGCTCACCGGAGCCGGCTTGAGCTGCACAACGTTCGAAAGCGGCAATGAGGTGCTAGATGCCCTCACCACCAAAACCCCGGATGTACTGCTGTCAGATATCCGTATGCCCGGAATGGATGGTCTGGCGCTGCTCAAACAGATTAAGCAGCGCCATCCAATGCTTCCGGTCATCATAATGACCGCGCATTCCGATCTGGACGCCGCGGTCAGCGCTTATCAGCAGGGCGCGTTTGATTATTTGCCCAAACCTTTTGATATCGATGAAGCCGTCGCCCTCGTCGACCGGGCGATAAGCCACTATCAAGAGCAGCAGCAGCCGCGAAATGCGCCGATAAGTAGCCCAACTGCCGACATCATCGGCGAAGCGCCAGCTATGCAGGATGTCTTTCGCATTATTGGCCGCCTGTCGCGCTCATCCATCAGCGTGCTGATCAATGGCGAATCCGGTACCGGTAAAGAGCTTGTCGCACATGCCCTGCATCGCCATAGTCCACGCTCAAAAGCGCCGTTTATCGCGCTGAATATGGCGGCGATCCCCAAGGACCTGATTGAGTCCGAGCTGTTCGGCCATGAAAAAGGAGCCTTTACCGGCGCAAATACCGTCCGTCAGGGTCGCTTTGAACAGGCTGACGGCGGTACGCTGTTCCTGGATGAAATTGGCGATATGCCGCTTGATGTCCAGACTCGTCTGCTGCGCGTGCTGGCGGATGGTCAGTTTTATCGCGTGGGCGGTTACGCGCCGGTCAAGGTCGATGTGCGGATCATCGCCGCTACCCACCAGAACCTGGAACAGCGCGTGCAGGAGGGGAAATTTCGTGAAGATTTGTTCCACCGCCTGAACGTCATCCGGGTGCATTTACCACCGCTGCGTGAGCGCCGGGAAGATATTCCACGCCTGGCCCGCCATTTTCTGCAGATAGCCGCCCGCGAGCTCGGCGTTGAAGCCAAACAGCTGCATCCGGAAACGGAGACAGCGCTGACCCGCTTGGCGTGGCCAGGCAACGTCCGTCAGCTGGAAAACACCTGTCGCTGGCTCACCGTCATGGCCGCCGGCCAGGAGGTGCTGACGCAGGATCTGCCGAGCGAACTGTTTGAGACCACGATTCCTGATAGCCCAACGCAGATGCAGCCTGACAGCTGGGCGACGCTGCTGGGTCAGTGGGCCGATCGGGCGTTGCGATCCGGTCATCAAAACCTGCTCTCAGAAGCGCAACCCGAAATGGAGCGCACGCTGCTAACGACCGCCCTGCGCCATACTCAGGGGCACAAACAGGAGGCTGCGCGCCTGCTGGGATGGGGACGTAATACCCTGACGCGTAAGCTAAAAGAGTTGGGTATGGAGTAGGGTTCAACAGCATGATGAAAAATAGCCGATCGGCGCAAAGTGCTGCTATTTTGTACTTTACTGTTCCGATGAGTTGAGTATGATCGTGCCCGGCATTAGGGGAGAGCATCATGTTTGAATCACTGGTGAGTATGATATCGAGCGGCGCCGCTGCGAGTCACACGCCACAAACGGCAGTCGCTGCCGTGCTGTGCGCTGCGCTGGTCGGGCTGTTCAGCTAATTGTTCCCCCTCTCCTGCGGGAGAGGGGGAAAATATTAAATAACCCGTGAGAACTGCTGCATTCGGGCCTTTTGCCGTAGGTAGGCATCAAAGCACATACAGATGTTGCGGATCAGCAGGCGGCCTTTCGCCGTCACCTGAATGACCTTATCATCCACAGCCACCAGCCCGTCATGCGCCAGCGGCGCCAGCAGCTTCAGATCCTCGGCGAAATAAGACGCAAAATCCACATCCCACTGCGCCTCGACCGCCGCGATATCCAGCTGGAAGTTACAGATCAACGCTTTAATCACGTCGCGACGCAGACAGTCATCGCGAGTTAACGCGATCCCGCGCCACAGGGCGTTCCCTTGCTCTGCTACCTGCTGGTAGTACTGCTTGAGCTCTTTTTGGTTCTGGGCGTAGCTGTCGCCAATCATGCTGATCGCCGAAACGCCCATCCCCAGCAGATCGGTATCGCCCTGAGTGGTGTAGCCCTGGAAATTACGATGCAGTACGCCGTGACGTTGCGCGACCGCTAATTCATCATCGGGACGGGCGAAATGGTCCATGCCGATAAACTGATAGCCTGCCGTCGTCAGCGAGCCGATGGTTTCCTGCAGGATCTCCAGCTTCTGCTCAGCGGAGGGCAGATCGGCATCTTTAATCTTCCGCTGAGCGGCAAAGAGCGTGGGCAGATGCGCATAGTTAAACACGCTCAGGCGGTCAGGATTGAGCTCGGCGACCTTTTGCAGGGTAAAGGCGAAGCTCTCCGGCGTTTGCTTCGGCAGGCCATAAATGAGGTCGATATTGGTCGAGGTAAAACCAATCTCCCGCGCATGGTTGAGCAAATCAAAGATGAACGCTTCGTCCTGCTCACGGTTAACCAGACGCTGAACCTCTTTATTGAAGTCCTGTACGCCCATACTCAGGCGGTTGAAACCCTCAGCGCGTAAATGATCGAGGACATCCAGCTCGATCTCACGCGGATCGACCTCAATGGAGATCTCGGCTTCCGCGCTGAAATGAAAATGGCTGCGCAACAGATCCATCAGGCGACTGATTTGCGCCTTATTGAGATAAGTTGGCGTGCCGCCCCCCCAGTGCAGTTGCTTCACCTGGCGAGTGGCAAACAGCGGCGCGCGGTGGATGATCTCCTGTTCAAGGACATCGAGATATTGATCGGCCTTATGCTGCTGGCGGGTGACTATCTTATTGCAGCCGCAGAAATAACACAGCTTATGGCAAAACGGGATATGCACGTACAGCGACAGGGGACGCTGTGGGTAACGGGCCACAGCGGCATCGAATTCCGCCGCGCCAAATTGCGGTGAAAACTCCAGCGCGGTGGGATACGAGGTATAGCGCGGCCCGGAATAGTTATATTTCTGGATCAGGGCCAGATCCCAGTCGATTATCTGCTCAGACATGCTCACTCCTTCCGATGGTGCCGCCGACGGGTACGCCGTCCCGGCCCCACCGCACCGCGGGTCATGAGCCGGTTGCGCAGCCATTTCTGACGCCGCGACAACCGTCGTAGTTTAACGAATAACCACAGCAGATAACATATAACCAGAAGGGTTATAAGGAGTACCGGGAATCCGATGGGATGCAAATGTTAGTTTCCACCCTTCAGCAGACGCATCATATCTTCCTGACGCTCTTCCTCTTCTTCATCTTCATCATCGTAAGAGAGGCCGAGCTGCTGCATCAGCTCATCAATGCGATCCAGTTTGGCGTCCACCCAGCTCTGCTCTTCAGCATTCAGGGTGCCGCCCTCTTCCAGACGTTCCAGCAGCGCGTCCAGGCGCTCATCATTCTCCAGCAACTCCAGCTCAGCCTGCGGTGAAAGCATAGGTTTCTCGCTCTTTGGTTTATGCTGCTTGGGAGCTGGAACGCTGCTTTCGCTCACGCCCAGCGGGATCGGTTTTTTGCTACCCACGCGCGGATCTTGCGCCTGACGCTGTTTTTTACCCGCTGAAGCCGCATCGCCGCCGTTCGCGCGACTGCCTGCCGCGTGGCCACGATGTTTCTTCTGCCGTTTGCGATCGCGAGCTTCCTGATTTAACTCTTCACGCGACTTGCGGCCGGATTTGCCACGGGTGGCGGATGTCGGTTTTTTCATGATGTGTAATCTTCAGACAGTAGTATTCAGTATAGAATTGAGGCGGAATCTAGCAGAAAGCAAGCAAAGAAAAAAGGCGACAGATTACTCTGTCGCCTTTTTCCTCACTGACCACCCTTAACGGGCTCTTCTTTCCCTGTTCGCTAACGACTCACCCTGTCTTTCCCTTAGCGTCCAACGGTCCCTGTTTCTTCCTTTTCCCTGTAAAACGTCTCCAAGACGCGCGTCATCCTGACTATCCTGTGGTCTTCGCCTCCTGGCGCTTCCTGACTCCTCGTCCTGAGTCCTAATCCTTTCAGCATCCCCGCCGTTGTGTATTACTTTACCTTGTTGACAAAAATCGACAACCAGTCTGGCAGTTAAAAATCTATTTTCAGAATTCTCTATTTCTATAATTAATTAATTTTCAACACTTTAAATATGTTTTGTCTTATTTTCCTCAGGTATGTCCTATACAAAGAATAGTCAATGTCTCACAAACCATATGGTTTTTACTTACAGGAACGGCGTGCGGTAAAAACAGCCTTTTTCTGCTGTTCAGGTATAATCCCTGCCATAGCCTGTTTTAACGGAGACGACCGTCTTGACCAACTGGAATTATCAACTGACGCACTTTGTCACTAGCGCGCCAGATATCCGCCATCTTCCTGCCGATACCGGTATTGAAGTGGCGTTCGCCGGCCGCTCCAACGCGGGAAAATCCAGCGCGCTGAATACGCTGACTAATCAGAAGAACCTGGCGCGTACCTCCAAAACCCCGGGGCGTACGCAGCTGATTAACCTGTTCGAAGTCGCTGAGGGCAAGCGCCTTGTCGACCTGCCCGGCTATGGTTATGCGCAAGTACCCGAAGAGATGAAGATCAAGTGGCAGCGCGCGCTGGGGGAATACCTGGAAAAACGTCTGTGCCTGAAGGGTCTCGTGGTGCTGATGGACATACGTCATCCGCTTAAAGATCTCGATCAGCAGATGATCGAATGGGCGGTAGAGAGCGATATTCAGGTGCTGGTACTGCTCACCAAAGCCGATAAACTCGCCAGCGGCGCGCGTAAAGCGCAAGTGAATATGGTGCGTGAAGCGGTACTGGCCTTCAATGGCGATGTCCAGGTTGAACCCTTCTCTTCGCTGAAAAAATCTGGCGTCGATAAGCTGCGACAGAAGCTGGATAGCTGGTTTAACGAAATCCCGCCGCAAGAAGCCGTCGAAGACGCCGAGTAACCCCCGCTTTTTCCGGATAACGGCGCGTAGCGCCCTATCCGGACGTTCATACTACGTTGTTTTCACAGCCTAAAACTTTTCTTTCGCGCAATAAAAAACGCCCCGGTCATAAATGACCGGGGCGGCTAAAATATTCAGCCAAATCCGATTACGTGAAGTAAAAGGTCTGAAAGATAGAACATCTTACCTCTGTACCCTACGCGAATAACTTTACTCTTCTTTCGCTCACGGATAAAGCATTTTTTGTAGTTTTTTTTCACTATTTACATAGCAAATTCAAATGATCCTCACAAAACTCTATAAGTTATGTTGCTTACTTACAGAAAATCGCGTTGCGCTTTGTATACTTAGTGCGCTTGATCCCAGTTTTCGCCGCTGCCCACTTCCACCAGCAACGGTACCGCCAGCGTAGTGCTGTTCTCCATCAGTTCGTGGATCTTTTTCGATACGGCATCGAGCTCATCCTTATGCACTTCAAAGACCAGTTCATCGTGAACCTGCATGATCATCCGCACGCGAGGTTTCTCGCTCCGCAGCCATTCATCAACGGCAATCATCGCCCGCTTGATAATATCCGCAGCCGTCCCCTGCATCGGGGCGTTAATCGCCGCACGCTCCGCGCCGGCACGACGAGCGCCATTGCTGGACTTGATATCCGGCAAATAGAGTCGACGGCCATCCAGCGTTTCAACATACCCTTGCTCCTTCGCCTGTGCGCGGGTGCGCTCCATATACTCCAGGACGCCCGGATAACGTTCGAAATAAAGATCCATGTACTTCTGCGCTTCTTTACGCGGGATGTTCAGCTGGCGGGCCAGGCCAAAGGCGCTCATGCCGTAGATCAGACCGAAGTTGATGGCTTTCGCACTGCGCCGCTGTTCGCTGCTGACGCTGTCCAGCGGTAAGCCAAATACTTCAGCCGCCGTCGCCCGGTGAATATCCTTCCCTTCCGCGAAGGCGGTCAGCAGGCCTTTATCCCGCGACAGGTGCGCCATAATGCGCAGCTCGATTTGCGAGTAGTCCGCCGAGACAATGACGTAATCTTCCGGCGCGATAAACGCCTGGCGAATACGGCGCCCTTCTTCGTTACGCACCGGAATGTTTTGCAGGTTTGGATCGGTAGACGACAAACGGCCGGTGGCGGTGACCGCCTGATGATAGGAGGTATGCACGCGGCCCGTTTTGGGGTTAATCATCAGCGGCAGCTTATCGGTATAGGTCGACTTCAGCTTCGCCAGCCCACGATACTCCAGAATCACTTTCGGCAACGGATAATCGAGCGCCAGCTCTTCCAGCACCTCTTCAGAGGTGGACGGCGCACCGCCCGGCGTCTTCTTCAGCGGCTTGATACCCTGTTTTTCAAACAGGATCGTTTGCAGCTGTTTGGTGGAGGAGAGATTAAACGCTTCCCCGGCGATCTCATGTGCTCGCTGCTCCAGCTCAACCAGGCGCTGGGCAATTTCCTGCGAGTGCGCATGCAGCACGGCGGGGTCGATTTTAACGCCGTTGCGCTCAACGCGAGACAGCACCGGCACCAGCGGCATTTCAATATGCTGGAAGATATTCAGCGGGCCTTCATGCTGCTGTAGCTTCGGCCACATCTTCAGATGCAGCTGGAGCGTAACGTCGGCATCTTCCGCCGCGTAGCGACCAGCCTCTTCCAGCGCAATCTGATTAAAGGTGAGCTGATTCTTACCCTTGCCAGCGATCTCTTCGAAGGTAATGGTTTTATGTTTCAGCCAGCGGTCGGAAAGACTGTCCATATCGTGGCGGCCCGCCACGCTGTCGAGAATGTAAGACTCGAGCATGGTATCGAACGCAATCCCGCGCAGCTCAATGTCGTAATTAGCCAAAATGCCGCGATCGTATTTGAGATTTTGCCCGACCTTGAGCACCTTCTCATCCTCCAGCAGCGGTTTAAGCAGCGTCAGCACGCGCTCGCGCGGGATCTGATCCGGCGCATCAAGATAATCATGCGCTACCGGGACATAGGCGGCCACGCCCGGCTCAACAGCGAATGAAAGACCAACCATGTTGGCGGAGATGTTATCCAGGCTGTCGGTTTCCGTATCAAAGGCAAAGAGCGGCGCCTGCTTCAGCTTATCGATCCAGGTGAGCAGCGTAGCCTCATCAAGGATAGTGACATAATGCTCTGCTGAAAGTGCAGTAGCGGCTTCAACCTCTTCTTCCGCTTCTGCCGCTGCTGCAGGCACTGCAGGTTTCGCAGCCGGTTTGCCCCCCTTAGCCTGCAGCCATTTTCCGGCCTCAACGTCGGTGGTCCAGCGCTTAAATTCATACTGTCTGAACAGCGCCAGCAGATCGTCTGCCGCCGGCGGCTGCACCTCCAGCTCTTCGCAGGTGAGCTCCAGCTCGACGTCGGTTTTGATGGTCGCCAGCTGATAAGAGAGATAAGCCACGTCCTTGTTCTGCTCGAGCTTCGCCGCCATCGTTTTCGCGCCGCGGAAGCTCAGTTCAGCGATCTTCTCCGGTTCCGCATACAGCGTATCAAGGCCGCCGAGGCCTTGCAGCAGCGCCTGGGCGGTCTTTTCGCCCACGCCCGGCACGCCGGGAATGTTATCCGAGGAGTCGCCCATCAGCGCCAGGAAATCAATAATCAGCTCCGGCGGGACGCCGTACTTAGTAACCACCTCATCCGGTCCGAGGATAGTGTTGGTCATGGTATTGATCAGGGTGATGCCCGGCGTCACCAGCTGGGCCATGTCTTTATCGCCGGTGCTGATCAGGACTGGGCGACCTGCCCTTTCCGCTTCCCGCGCCAGGGTGCCAATCACATCGTCAGCTTCGACGCCCGGGACAGCCATCAGCGGCAGCCCCATCGCTTTCACCATCTTATGCAACGGCTCAATCTGCGCGCGCAGATCGTCCGGCATCGGCGGGCGGTGAGATTTGTAATGCTCGAACAATTCATCACGGAAGGTTTTCCCTTTCGCATCAAAGACCACGACGGCATGAGTCGGTTGATACTGCAGTATCAAACTGCGCAGCATATTCAGTACGCCGTACATAGCCCCGGTGGGCTCCCCTGCGCTGTTAGTCAGCGGCGGAAACGCATGATACGCCCGATAAAGATAGGAGGAGCCGTCAACGAGGATGAGAGGGTTTTCTGGGATCTGAACCATAATTTCCGTGCCTGTTTATCAGATTATGGATAAAGGATGCCACAGACGGGCATGAAATCCTGAATTTTTCCCGCAATTCGCGGAAAAGATTCAACGATCGTCGCGATCGCGCGACAACTTAGCTTGTGGATAACTTTGTGCATAGTTTTACAACGTCAGCTTATCCGCCCCTGAAAATAAATGAATAAATAGTATTATTTACTATTTATCAACCACTTAAAAACAGATCAACGATCCTGGCATTAATTTGATGACCTAATCTTCCATGTGGATAGAAGATCCTTGTTTTTTTCTGTTCTGGTAAGACCCGTCATTTGCCGCGTTTTCTGGTAAAATCAGCCTCTTGCGCAGCTTAAAGGCGCTCTTTGTCAGCCTAACTTTCTGAATAAACTAACTATGTCGAGATTACTCGCTGCGATAACACTTCCGCTGAGTATCGCCTTAACCATCTTAGTCACCATTATCTGCTCTGTACCGATCATCGTCGCCGGGCTGATTAAACTGCTGGTCCCCATTCCAGCGGTATGGCGCTCTATATCCGTTTTTTGCAATTTTATGATGTACTGCTGGTGCGAAGGGCTGGCGCTGCTGTTGCATCTCAATCCCTGGCTAAAATGGGACGTCCAGGGTCTGGAAGGCCTGAACAAAAAGAACTGGTATCTGCTGATCAGCAACCACCACAGCTGGGCAGACATCGTGGTGCTGTGCGTGCTGTTCCGCAAGCATATTCCGATGAATAAGTACTTCCTTAAACAACAGCTGGCGTGGGTACCCTTCATTGGCCTCGCCTGCTGGGCGCTGGATATGCCTTTTATGCGCCGCTACTCGCGCAGCTATCTTATTCGTCACCCGGAGCGCCGCGGTAAAGATGTCGAAACCACCCGCCGTTCGTGTGAAAAATTTCGCGCGCATCCGACGACTATCGTCAATTTTGTGGAAGGCTCGCGTTTTACCGAAGAAAAAAAGCGCGAAACGCGCTCTCCTTACCACAACCTGTTACCGCCGAAAGCCGCTGGTATCGCCATGGCGCTCAACGTACTCGGTTCGCAGTTCGATAAACTGCTGAACGTCACGCTGTGCTACCCGGATAATCATACAAGACCATTTTACGATATGTTAAGCGGCCGCCTGACGCGCATCGTGGTCCGTATCAATCTGGTCCCTATTGGCGAAGAGCTGCACGGCGATTACGTTAACGATAAGA
Organism: Klebsiella sp. KPN54798; assembly: GCF_021184225.1. Classification (NCBI taxonomy): domain Bacteria; kingdom Pseudomonadati; phylum Pseudomonadota; class Gammaproteobacteria; order Enterobacterales; family Enterobacteriaceae; genus Klebsiella; species Klebsiella sp. KPN54798. The sequence goes on from NZ_CP089234.1 coordinate 5,361,865, forward strand.
ACTTTAAGCGCGGCTTCCAGCGCTGGCTGAATGGCCTATGGGAAGAGAAAGACCGTCAGTTGACTGACATCATGCGGGACAAAGAACGGTAGCTATTGCAAAACAGATAAAGTAACGCCGGTCAGTGACCGGCGTTTTTTTATTTCTTCTCTACCAGTTGCTTCACGGTATCCGCATACTGAGCGACGAAGACATCCATATTGCTGGTGTCCATCCCCTGCGGATTCAGCTGGTATTTACCATTAACATACATAGCCGGTACGCCCTGCAGCTGCAGATCGGCTGCCGCTTTCTCTTGCTGAGCGACCAGAGATTTCACCACGAAGCTATTCCATGCGGCATCGTAGTCTTCCCCTTTCACGCCAGCGTCGACAAACACTTTACGAATGTCAGCCACACTCTGCACAGTCTGGTTTTTCTGCACGGCTTCGAACATCGGCGCAGTAATTTTGTCTTCAACGCCCAGCGCGATGGCCACCGCCCATGCCTGCGTCAGATCCTTGCCCAGCGGACCCAGGAACTCAACGTGGTATTTGGTCATTTTAGTGCCTTCCGGCAGTTTCTGACGCACATTGTCAGAGACATGCAGCACTTCTTCAAACTGGTAGCAGTGCGGGCAGTAGAACGAAAAGAACTCGAGCACCTGCGGCTCGCCAGCAATCGGCTTATCAAGGGTGATGTACTGCTTGCCGTCGGTGATCTGGGCAGCGGATGCACTAAAAGCCAGAATCATACCAGCCAGCGCCAGCCAAACTTTTTTCATGATTTACTCTCTCCTGGATATATCACATTAATACATTGGCGTTAACTGAAGCGGGGGTTCCTGTAGAACCTTCACCTGCTCAAGAAAAGTCGACGTCTGCCCCCGCCAGTAATCCTCCCCGGTTAACCAGGGGAAATTGACCGGGAAAGCGGGATCGTCCCAGCGTCTGAGCAACCACGCCAGATAATAAACCAGTCGCATAGCGCGTAAAGGTTCAATCAGCGCGATTTCATCGCTGTTAAAGGGGCTGAATTCCTCATAGGCCTCGACAATAGTCTCCAGCTGCATACGCTGTTCAGCCTTATCGCCGTTGAGCAGCATCCACAGATCCTGAATCGCCGGGCCGGTGCGCGCATCGTCTAAGTCGACAAACAGTGGTCCGTCGCGCCAGAGGATATTACCGGCATGGCAGTCACCGTGCAGGCGCAACGTGTTCCCGCGGCCGTGCCATTGCTCCATGACGGCAGCAATGAGTTTATCGGTCGCCTTCAGGAAATCGGCCTTCAGGCCAGAGGGGATCAGCGTCGCCTGCTCAAACACCTGACGCGGTTCCAGCAGGTACTCCTGCACGCCAATTTCCGGGCGGGCAGTAAAGCGCTGTTTGCGGCCAGTCTGGTGCAGGCGCCCCAGGTAGCGGCCAACCCATTCCATCTGATCAAGGTTATCCGCTTCGAACTGACGACCGCCAAGGCTTGGGAAAACGGCAAAGTAGAATCCCTGATGCTGATGAAGCGTGCTGTCATTAAATAAGAGCGGCGCAGCAACGGGCACTTCATCTTCTACAAGCTGAAGCGCAAACTGGTGTTCTTCAAGGATCTGTTCTGCGGACCAGCGCTCAGGACGATAGAACTTTACCACATAGCGATGGCGCTCTTCGTCCTGGAACTGATAAACGCGGTTCTCATAGCTGTTTAGCGGGGTGAGACCGGAGTCCACCCGCATACCCAGATCGAATAACCCATCGATAATGGTATCCGGGCGAAGCGTCTGAAAAGTAAAAGCCTTATCGTGCATCCTGACATCCGATAATCGTACGAATAGTTCAGGATATCATCTCATTGCACTTTACGCGGTAGCGCTTACAACCTTTTACTCTTTTATTACCCCGCGGGCGCGCAGCAGCGCGGTTTTAAAGTCCTCTTCATAATCCTTCTGAATACCCGGGATGACAGCATCTTTGGAAGAGTCGCGCATCTTCAGGTGATAGATCAGAATATCGTCGGAAAGATCGCTCAGTTCGCCATCATAGCCGGCCTCTTTCGCCAGCTTCTGCAAAAATTGCATCAGGTTCAGTTCAGGCTCTTTTTGCCAGGCTGGCTGGAGGAGTTCAATTACTTCATTCAGACGTTTACATTTCATGGTCATGCTCCTTACTCTTGATAGGGACAAGTTAACAGGGTCAATCCCACAATGAAAGAGGCGATATTCATATGCAAAGCGAGGCGATAACCGGCGTCGTGCTGGCGGGCGGCAGGGCCACGCGGATGGGCGGCATTGATAAAGGATTACAGGCGCTAAATGGTCGCCCTCTCTGGCGACACGTCGCGGAAGCATTAGCCCCGCAGGTAGATGAGTTAGTCATTAGCGCCAATCGTCATCTTGAACAGTGGCGTGCCAGCGGATATCCGGTCTTTCGAGACATACAGGAGGGTTATCAGGGGCCGCTGGCCGGAATGCTTGCTGTGATGCAGCAGGTCGCGAGCCCATGGTTTGTTTTTTGCCCCTGCGACACGCCGTTCATTCCGTCCTTTTTGGTGGAGCGCTTTATCCAGCAGAGAGGGGACGCACCGGTCGTTTGGGCCCATGACGGCGAACGGGATCATCCTGCCGTTGCATTAGTTCATCGTCAAATCATTCCGGAACTGGAGGCTTATCTGGCTCATGGAGAGCGCAGGGTGATGGTTTTTATGCGGCAAATGGATGGGCGCCCGGTGAATTTCAGCGATGTGAAAACAGCTTTCATTAATGTAAATACGCTCGAAGATTTGCAGCAGATGCAGGAGCCATCATGATCCCATTACTGGCGATCGCCGCATGGAGCGGTACCGGAAAAACAACATTATTAAAGCGTCTTATCCCTGAGCTTTGCGCTCTAGGATTACGCCCGGGACTGATAAAGCACACCCATCATGATATGGACGTGGATAAGCCGGGCAAAGATAGCTATGAACTGCGTAAGGCGGGCGCTGCGCAAACTATTGTCGCCAGCGAACAGCGGTGGGCATTGATGACCGAGACGCCAGAGAAGCCGGAATTAGATCTCACGTGGCTGGTCAGTCGAATGGATGCCAGCAAACTGGATCTGGTTTTAGTGGAGGGGTTCAAACATGAACCCGTGCCGAAGATCCTGCTTTTTCGGCAAAACAGCGGCCATCGTGTAGAAGAGCTGGTAATTGATGAGCATACCATCGCCGTGGCCAGCGATGTATCGATCGCGACCTCACTTCCGCTGCTGGATTTAAATGATGTACCACAGATCGCGACATTTATTGTGAGTTGGTTAGAGAGGCAATAGTCATTTATCGACGGTGATATAGGAGGGATTTTCCCGGAGGCGGTGCTGCGCACCTTGTCCGGCCACAGGGACGTAGCCCCGTGTCGGATCCGTAGCCCCGGCAAGCGCAGCGCCACCGGGGAGGCATACCGGCACGCTGGCCGGACGACAGAAACGCAAAAAGCCCATCCGGCAGGATGGGCTCTTCACTTGTTTGATGCCTGGCAGTTCCCTACTCTCACATGGGGAGACCCCACACTACCATCGGCGCTACGGCGTTTCACTTCTGAGTTCGGCATGGGGTCAGGTGGGACCACCGCGCTAGTGCCGCCAGGCAAATTCTGTTTTATCAACACGTCTCACCGACGTATCGATTAATCTGTATCAGAGCTGAAAATTCTCTCAATCCGCCAAAACATCTTCGGCGTTGTAAGGTTAAGCCTCACGGTTCATTAGTACCGGTTAGCTCAACGCATCGCTGCGCTTACACACCCGGCCTATCAACGTCATCGTCTTTAACGTTCCTTCAGGAGACTTAAAGTCTCAGGGAGAACTCATCTCGGGGCAAGTTTCGTGCTTAGATGCTTTCAGCACTTATCTCTTCCGCATTTAGCTACCGGGCAGTGCCATTGGCATGACAACCCGAACACCAGTGATGCGTCCACTCCGGTCCTCTCGTACTAGGAGCAGCCCCCTCAATTCTCCAGCGCCCACGGCAGATAGGGACCGAACTGTCTCACGACGTTCTAAACCCAGCTCGCGTACCACTTTAAATGGCGAACAGCCATACCCTTGGACCTACTTCAGCCCCAGGATGTGATGAGCCGACATCGAGGTGCCAAACACCGCCGTCGATATGAACTCTTGGGCGGTATCAGCCTGTTATCCCCGGAGTACCTTTTATCCGTTGAGCGATGGCCCTTCCATTCAGAACCACCGGATCACTATGACCTGCTTTCGCACCTGCTCGCGCCGTCACGCTCGCAGTCAAGCTAGCTTATGCCATTGCACTAACCTCCTGATGTCCGACCAGGATTAGCTAACCTTCGTGCTCCTCCGTTACGCTTTGGGAGGAGACCGCCCCAGTCAAACTACCCACCAGACACTGTCCGCAACCCCGGTAAGGGCCAACGTTAGAACATCAAACATTAAAGGGTGGTATTTCAAGGTTGGCTCCACGCAGACTGGCGTCCACGCTTCAAAGCCTCCCACCTATCCTACACATCAAGGCTCAATGTTCAGTGTCAAGCTATAGTAAAGGTTCACGGGTCTTTCCGTCTTGCCGCGGGTACACTGCATCTTCACAGCGAGTTCAATTTCACTGAGTCTCGGGTGGAGACAGCCTGGCCATCATTACGCCATTCGTGCAGGTCGGAACTTACCCGACAAGGAATTTCGCTACCTTAGGACCGTTATAGTTACGGCCGCCGTTTACCGGGGCTTCGATCAAGAGCTTCTCCTTACGGATAACCCCATCAATTAACCTTCCGGCACCGGGCAGGCGTCACACCGTATACGTCCACTTTCGTGTTTGCACAGTGCTGTGTTTTTAATAAACAGTTGCAGCCAGCTGGTATCTTCGACTGGTCTCAGCTCCATCCGCAGGGACTTCACCTACACACCAGCGTGCCTTCTCCCGAAGTTACGGCACCATTTTGCCTAGTTCCTTCACCCGAGTTCTCTCAAGCGCCTTGGTATTCTCTACCTGACCACCTGTGTCGGTTTGGGGTACGATTTAATGTTACCTGATGCTTAGAGGCTTTTCCTGGAAGCAGGGCATTTGTTACTTCAGCACCGTAGTGCCTCGTCATCACACCTCAGCCTTGATTATCCGGATTTGCCTGGACAACCAGCCTACATGCTTAAACCGGGACAACCGTCGCCCGGCTAACATAGCCTTCTCCGTCCCCCTTCGCAGTAACACCAAGTACAGGAATATTAACCTGTTTCCCATCGACTACGCCTTTCGGCCTCGCCTTAGGGGTCGACTCACCCTGCCCGATTAACGTTGGACAGGAACCCTTGGTCTTCCGGCGAGCGGGCTTTTCACCCGCTTTATCGTTACTTATGTCAGCATTCGCACTTCTGATACCTCCAGCATGCCTCACAGCACACCTTCGCAGGCTTACAGAACGCTCCCCTACCCAACAACACATAGTGTCGCTGCCGCAGCTTCGGTGCATGGTTTAGCCCCGTTACATCTTCCGCGCAGGCCGACTCGACCAGTGAGCTATTACGCTTTCTTTAAATGATGGCTGCTTCTAAGCCAACATCCTGGCTGTCTGTGCCTTCCCACATCGTTTCCCACTTAACCATGACTTTGGGACCTTAGCTGGCGGTCTGGGTTGTTTCCCTCTTCACGACGGACGTTAGCACCCGCCGTGTGTCTCCCGTGATAACATTCTTCGGTATTCGTAGTTTGCATCGGGTTGGTAAGTCGGGATGACCCCTAGCCGAAACAGTGCTCTACCCCGAAGATGAATTCACGAGGCGCTACCTAAATAGCTTTCGGGGAGAACCAGCTATCTCCCGGTTTGATTGGCCTTTCACCCCCAGCCACAAGTCATCCGCTAATTTTTCAACATTAGTCGGTTCGGTCCTCCAGTTAGTGTTACCCAACCTTCAACCTGCCCATGGCTAGATCACCGGGTTTCGGGTCTATACCCTGCAACTTAACGCCCAGTTAAGACTCGGTTTCCCTGCGGCTCCCCTATACGGTTAACCTTGCTACAGAATATAAGTCGCTGACCCATTATACAAAAGGTACGCAGTCACACCCGAAGGTGCTCCCACTGCTTGTACGTACACGGTTTCAGGTTCTTTTTCACTCCCCTCGCCGGGGTTCTTTTCGCCTTTCCCTCACGGTACTGGTTCACTATCGGTCAGTCAGGAGTATTTAGCCTTGGAGGATGGTCCCCCCATATTCAGACAGGATACCACGTGTCCCGCCCTACTCTTCGAGTTCACAACCTGTGCATTTTGGTGTACGGGACTATCACCCTGTACCGTCGGACTTTCCAGACCGTTCCACTAACACACAAGCTGATTCAGACTCTGGGCTGCTCCCCGTTCGCTCGCCGCTACTGGGGAATCTCGGTTGATTTCTTTTCCTCGGGTACTTAGATGTTTCAGTTCCCCCGGTTCGCCTCGTTAACCTATGTATTCAGTTAACGATAGTGCAACGAATTGCACTGGGTTTCCCCATTCGGACATCGCCGGTTATAACGGTTCATATCACCTTACCGACGCTTTTCGCAGATTAGCACGTCCTTCATCGCCTCTGACTGCCAGGGCATCCACCGTGTACGCTTAGTCGCTTAACCTCACAACCCGAAGATGTCTTCAGATTGCGAAAATTTGAGAGACTCGAACACACATTAACTGTGTGTCGTTTCAATTTTCAGCTTGATCCAGATTTTTAAAGAGCAAATATCTCAAACGTCACCCGAAGATGAGTTTTGAGATACATCGGCACGCGTCTTTCACTCACGAACCAGCAAGTGGCGTCCCCTAGGGGATTCGAACCCCTGTTACCGCCGTGAAAGGGCGGTGTCCTGGGCCTCTAGACGAAGGGGACACTGAAGTCTCAATCGCAAGACGCCTTGCTTCTTTACGTTCATCAGACAATCTGTGTGAGCACTACAAAGGCAGGTTCTTTAAGGTAAGGAGGTGATCCAACCGCAGGTTCCCCTACGGTTACCTTGTTACGACTTCACCCCAGTCATGAATCACAAAGTGGTAAGCGCCCTCCCGAAGGTTAAGCTACCTACTTCTTTTGCAACCCACTCCCATGGTGTGACGGGCGGTGTGTACAAGGCCCGGGAACGTATTCACCGTAGCATTCTGATCTACGATTACTAGCGATTCCGACTTCATGGAGTCGAGTTGCAGACTCCAATCCGGACTACGACATACTTTATGAGGTCCGCTTGCTCTCGCGAGGTCGCTTCTCTTTGTATATGCCATTGTAGCACGTGTGTAGCCCTGGTCGTAAGGGCCATGATGACTTGACGTCATCCCCACCTTCCTCCAGTTTATCACTGGCAGTCTCCTTTGAGTTCCCGGCCGGACCGCTGGCAACAAAGGATAAGGGTTGCGCTCGTTGCGGGACTTAACCCAACATTTCACAACACGAGCTGACGACAGCCATGCAGCACCTGTCTCACAGTTCCCGAAGGCACCAATCCATCTCTGGAAAGTTCTGTGGATGTCAAGACCAGGTAAGGTTCTTCGCGTTGCATCGAATTAAACCACATGCTCCACCGCTTGTGCGGGCCCCGTCAATTCATTTGAGTTTTAACCTTGCGGCCGTACTCCCCAGGCGGTCGATTTAACGCGTTAGCTCCGGAAGCCACGCCTCAAGGGCACAACCTCCAAATCGACATCGTTTACGGCGTGGACTACCAGGGTATCTAATCCTGTTTGCTCCCCACGCTTTCGCACCTGAGCGTCAGTCTTTGTCCAGGGGCCGCCTTCGCCACCGGTATTCCTCCAGATCTCTACGCATTTCACCGCTACACCTGGAATTCTACCCCCCTCTACAAGACTCTAGCCTGCCAGTTTCGAATGCAGTTCCCAGGTTGAGCCCGGGGATTTCACATCCGACTTGACAGACCGCCTGCGTGCGCTTTACGCCCAGTAATTCCGATTAACGCTTGCACCCTCCGTATTACCGCGGCTGCTGGCACGGAGTTAGCCGGTGCTTCTTCTGCGGGTAACGTCAATCGGTGAGGTTATTAACCTCACCGCCTTCCTCCCCGCTGAAAGTGCTTTACAACCCGAAGGCCTTCTTCACACACGCGGCATGGCTGCATCAGGCTTGCGCCCATTGTGCAATATTCCCCACTGCTGCCTCCCGTAGGAGTCTGGACCGTGTCTCAGTTCCAGTGTGGCTGGTCATCCTCTCAGACCAGCTAGGGATCGTCGCCTAGGTGAGCCGTTACCCCACCTACTAGCTAATCCCATCTGGGCACATCTGATGGCATGAGGCCCGAAGGTCCCCCACTTTGGTCTTGCGACGTTATGCGGTATTAGCTACCGTTTCCAGTAGTTATCCCCCTCCATCAGGCAGTTTCCCAGACATTACTCACCCGTCCGCCGCTCGTCACCCGAGAGCAAGCTCTCTGTGCTACCGCTCGACTTGCATGTGTTAGGCCTGCCGCCAGCGTTCAATCTGAGCCATGATCAAACTCTTCAATTTAAGTTTGATGCTCAAAGAATTAAACTTCGTAATGAATTACGTGTTCACTCTTGAGACTTGGTATTCATTTTTCGTCCGAGGACGTTAAGAATCCATGTCACTTTGAGTGCCCACACAGATTGTCTGATAAATTGTTAAAGAGCAGTGCCGCTTCGTTTTCGCTGCGGCGCGGGGTGTGCATATTACGCTTTCCCGCTGCAGAGTCAAGCATTTATTTTTGCTTTTCTCTGCGAGGTTCTCACCGGAACCCCGCTGACCCGGCGGCTTGTTTGCCGTTGTTCCGTGTCAGTGGAGGCGCATTATAGGGAGTAATTCTGAGGTGACAAGGGGAAATGCAAAAAAAGTTTTCAACCGTCTCTTTTTTCAACAATGCGGCGAGGAATGTCGCAAAAAACCGCCGTTTTGCCGTTTTAACCGACGAAACGGGGCGCCTGGTGGCATACTGTTAGAGTAGAGGAAAGAAAGGAACGGCATTTATGTCTTTAAGCGCACAGCAACTGGCGGCACAAAAGAACATCTCCTGGGTACTGGCCGAAAAGCTCGCCCAAAAAATACTGACTGGCGAATATCAGCCGGAAAGCATTCTTCCCGGCGAAATGGAGTTGGGGGAGCAGTTCGGCGTAAGCCGTACCGCCGTCCGCGAAGCGGTGAAGACGCTTACTGCAAAAGGCATGCTGCTGCCCCGCCCTCGCATTGGCACCCGGGTGATGCCGCGCAGCAGCTGGAATTTCCTTGATAAGGAACTGCTCTCCTGGTGGCTAACAGAAGATAACTTCGAAGAGGTGGTAAGCCACTTTCTCGTCATGCGCAGCAGCCTGGAGCCACAGGCCTGCTTTCTCGCCGCCGCCAACGGCACCGCCGGGCAAAAAGCGCAGCTCAATACATTAATGGAAGAGATGATTGCTCTGAAACGCCATTTTCAGCGCGAACGCTGGATAGAAGTCGATATGGCCTGGCATGAACATATCTATGAAATGAGCGGTAATCCTTTCCTCAGCTCTTTCGCCTCGCTGTTTCATTCGGTCTACCACACCTACTTCACGTCGATTACGCAAAATGAAGTGGTGAAGCTCGATCTCCACCAGGCGATTGTCGATGCCATTCTTAACAGTGATGCGCCGGGGGCGTTGCTCGCCTGCCAGGCATTGTTGAACGCCCCACACCACGTAAATCAATAACAAGGATTTGGCATGAGCGGAAAAAAAGGGCGCAGCATGGCTGGCCTGCCGTGGATCGCGGCGATGGCCTTCTTTATGCAGGCGCTGGATGCCACCATTCTTAACACCGCCCTCCCGGCTATCGCCCACAGTCTTAATCGTTCTCCCTTAGCGATGCAGTCGGCCATTATCAGCTATACGCTGACGGTGGCGATGCTGATCCCGGTCAGCGGCTGGCTGGCCGATCGCTTCGGCACGCGCCGGGTCTTTATCATCGCCGTTAGCCTGTTCACCCTCGGTTCCCTCGCCTGCGCCCTCTCCAGTTCCTTAACGGAACTGGTCATTTTTCGCGTAATTCAGGGGATCGGTGGGGCGATGATGATGCCGGTGGCGAGGCTGGCCCTGCTGCGTGCCTACCCCCGCAGCGAACTGTTGCCGGTCCTGAACTTTGTCACCATGCCGGGATTGGTGGGGCCGATTCTGGGCCCGGTACTCGGCGGGGTATTTGTGACCTGGGCCAGCTGGCATTGGATTTTCCTGATAAACATTCCGATCGGCGTAATTGGCATTCTGTACGCCCGTAAATACATGCCAAATTTCACAACGCCGCGCCGACGCTTCGATATAGGCGGTTTTCTGTTATTTGGCTTAAGTCTGGTGTTATTTTCCAGCGGTATTGAACTGTTTGGGGAAAAAATCGTGGCGACATGGCAGGCGCTGGCCGTGATTGCCGTCAGTCTGTTACTGCTCGTGGCCTATGTGCGTCACGCGCGTCGCCATCCGTCGCCGCTTATCTCGCTCTCTTTATTTAAGACCCATACGTTCTCGGTCGGCATTGCCGGCAACCTCGCCACGCGGTTAGGTACCGGCTGCGTACCGTTTCTGATGCCGCTGATGCTGCAGGTTGGTTTCGGCTATCCGGCCATTATCGCCGGCTGTATGATCGCCCCCACCGCTATCGGCTCGATTATTGCGAAATCCACCGTTACCCAGGTGCTGCGCTGGTTTGGCTATCGTAAGACCCTGGTGGGGATCACCGTGTTTATTGGCCTTATGATCGCCCAGTTCTCGCTGCAGTCGCCAGAGATGCCGCTGTGGATGCTTCTTCTGCCGCTGTTCGTGCTGGGGATGGCGATGTCCACGCAGTTTACCGCCATGAATACCATTACCCTGGCCGATCTGACCGATGATAATGCCAGCAGCGGCAACAGCCTGCTGGCCGTCACCCAGCAGCTTTCAATTAGTCTCGGGGTGGCCATCAGCGCTGCGGTGCTACGCTTCTATGAAGGTTTTGATAATGCAAGCACGGTACAGCAGTTTCACTACACCTTTATAACCATGGGCGTGATAACCATTATATCGGCGCTGATGTTTATGCTGTTAAGAGCGAAGGATGGCCGCAACCTGATTAGCGAGCGGCATAAACGCTAAGCGGAACCGCGAACCACCAGCTCCGGCGTTAACTGAACGCGCTGCTGTTTTTGCTGCGGATCGGCCATGCGATGGATCAGTACGTCGATGGCCAGTTCCCCCAGCTCATCCTTTGGCTGGTGAATGGTGGTCAATGGCGGCGTCATATAACGTGCCAGCTCAATATCATCGTAGCCCACCAGCGCCATATCCTGCGGAATCTGCAGCCCGGCCTGGTATAACGCCTGATAAGCGCCAACCGCCATCGCATCGTTACCGACAAACACCGCCTGCGGACGCTGCGGCAACGCCAGCAGCTGCTGCATCGCGCTAAACCCGCCGCCAAACTCAAAATCACTGGTCACCACATATCCTTCGGCAACCGGCAGGCCGCAGCGCGCCATCGCGGCATGATAGCCTTCAAGACGCAGGCGCGCCGGGGTTTTATCCAGCGGGCCGGCAATACAGGCAATGCGTGAATGCCCCTGGTCAATCAGATACTGGGTCGCCATATCGCCGCCGAGCAGCGAGTTATCCTGAATCAGATCGCTATCGCCATCAAAGGGGGCCCAGTCCATCATAACCGTCGGTACCGACGGATAGCGATGCATGATTTCCGGGGAGGGCTGATGAGTCTCCGTGCACAGCAGGAGTAATCCATCGACGCGTTTTTGCATTAGCGTCTCCAGATTACGATTCATTCGCTGCTCATCACCTTCGGTATTGCAGAGCACGAGGCTATAACCCCGCTCAAAGCAGCTACGCTCCACGCCCCGCACCAGCTCCGAATAAAACGGATTGGTACTGGCGGTGATCAGCATGCCGATGGTACGGGTTTGATTGAGCTTGAGGCTACGCGCCAGCGCAGAGGGGGCGTAGTTGAGGCTTTTGATCGCAGCGTCAACTTTGGCGGTAATCGCCTCGCTGACAAAGCGGTCCTTATTGATGACGTGTGACACCGTCGATGTGGAAACGCCCGCGATGCGGGCCACATCTTTCATCGTAGCCAAGCATTACCCCTGTTGCGCTAAAAATTCATCGATCTCTGTGCGCCACGGCACGGACGGCTGAGCGCCTTTGCGGGTTACGGCGATCGCCGCTGCGGCATGCGCAAAGCGAATCGCCTCCGGCAGGGCGGTCCCTTCCAGCAGCGCGGTCACCAGCGCGCCGTTAAAGGTATCACCGGCCGCGATAGTATCAATGGCCTGTACGCGAAACCCTGGGATCCGGCGGCTTTCGCCTTCGGCACTGAGCCAGACGCCGCGGCTGCCGAGGGTGATCATCACCGTACCAATGCCTTTGGCATGCAGCACGTTGGCGGCTTTTGCCGCATCTTCGTCACTCTCAACGCGAATACCGGTCAGCTTTTCCGCTTCGGTTTCGTTAGGGGTAATAATATCCACCAGCGCCAGCAGTTCATCCGGTAGTTCACGCGCTGGCGCGGGGTTCAGCACCACGGTGGTGTGATGGTGATGGGCGATTTTCGCCGCCGCTATGACGCTCTCCAGCGGCGACTCCAGCTGCATCAACAACGCCTGTGCGCTGGCGATACGCTCTTTTTCCGCCTCAACCTGGGAGACGGAAAGCGCCGCATTGGCGCCGGCATGAATACCGATGACATTCTCACCTTCGGCGTTAACGAAAATTAATGCCACCCCGGTCGCTTCCCCGGCAACCGCGCGCACGGGCGCCACGTCGATTTTATCGCTCGCCAGCTGACGACGGATGCGTTCACCGATATCGTCATCGCCGGTGCAGGCGATAAACGCGATATCCGCTCCGCTGCGCCCGGCGGCCACCGCCTGGTTGGCCCCTTTTCCACCGAACGCCACCTGATAATGGTGGCCGGTGACGGTTTCGCCCGGCGTCGGGAAAGCGTCAAGGTTAAGAATGTGATCGGCATTGATACTGCCAAGGACGACAAGTTTGCCTGCAGTTTTCATCATTTCTGTTCCCGGGAAAGCGCGCCACCGGGATCCGGTGGCGCATGCCCTGCTTTTCTTTTTTTATATTGTCCCTCGGACCGTTGCCAGTCCGAATCGCATATTACTGCTTAACGACCAGCTTCAGCTCAACCGGGTAGTTAGCTTCCACTTTTTCGCCCTTCAGTACCTTATCAGCAGTCTCAACGCCTTTCGCGCCGATCTGCTCCGGCAACTGTGCGACGGTCGCCGCCAGTTTGCCACTGTTTACTGCTTTTTCGCCATCCGGAGTGCCGTCAAATCCAACCACCATCACATCGGACTTGCCTGCGGTCTGCAGCGCGCGCAGGGCGCCCAGCGCCATTTCATCATTTTGCGCGAACACTGCCTGGACGTCAGGATGTGCGGTCAGCAGGTTCTGCATCACGTTCAGGCCTTTGGTGCGGTCAAAATCGGCCGGCTGGCTGGCCAGGACGTTGAATTTGTGCGCCGCCACGGCCTGTTTAAAGCCTTCGCCACGCTCGCGAGCCGCAGAAGTTCCGGCAATGCCCTGCAGCTCAATGACTTTTGCACTTTCACCCACTTTTTTCGCGATGTAATCGCCAGCCATTTTCCCACCCTGCACGTTGTCAGAGGCGATATGGCTCACGACATCGCCTTTTGTCGCCTGACGGTCGAGAGTGATGACCGGGATTTTCGCCTGGTTCGCCATCTTCACGGCGTTGCCGACGGCATCAGAGTCGGTGGGGTTGATCAGCAGCAGCTTGGTGCCGCGCACCGTTAAATCCTGGACGTTCGCCAGCTCTTTCGCCGGGTTGTTCTGGGAATCCAGCACCACCAGGTTGTAGCCCAGCTTGTCAGCTTCTTTTTGCGCGCCGTCTTTCAGCGACACGAAGAACGGGTTGTTGAGGGTAGAGATAACCAGAGCGATGGTGTCTTTGGCCATCGCGTTCGCGCTAACGGTCGCACTTAGCGCAACAGCAGAGACCAGGGTCGCCAGTTTTTTCATATTCATAGTTAAGATGTCCTGTAGAGTTCTCAGTTACTGCTTTTTGTTATCTACCAGTACCGCCAGCAAAATCACCACCGCTTTAACGATCATCTGGTAATAGGAAGAAACGCCTAAAAGATTAAGACCATTATTCAGGAAGCCAAGGATCAGCGCACCAATCAGCGTGCCGACAATGCGTCCTTTGCCACCAGCGAGGCTGGTGCCGCCGAGCACCACCGCCGCAATGGCGTCCAGCTCATAGCCCGTCCCCGCCGTCGGCTGCGCGGAGGAGAGACGCGCCACTTCGATGATCCCGGCCAGCGAAGCCAGCATTCCGCACAAGGCGTAAACGATAATTTTAACTTTATTGACGCTAATCCCGGACAGACGCGTCGCCGCTTCATTACCGCCCAGGGCATAAATATAACGGCCCAGGCGAGTATGGTGCAGCATGTACCAGGCCGCCAGGAAGACAATCGCCATGATCCATACCGGCGTCGGGATCCCCAGCGGACGCCCGATGCCAAACCAGCCGAACAGATCGGCATTATCGCTAAAGCCGGTATTGATCGGGCTGCCGTTGGTGTACACCATGGTTACGCCGCGCAGCAGCAGCATCATCACCAGGGTGGCGATGAAGGCCTGCACGCGGCCTCTCGCTACAATCACCCCGGTGACTGCGCCGATCGCCGCACCTAATGCGAGGGCAGCCGCGACCGCCACCAGCGCATTAACCTCAATGCCAACGATCGACGCTGCCACCGCACCGGTGAGCGCCAGCAGGGAGCCGACGGACAGATCGATCCCCGAGGTCAGTATGACCAGCGTCATCCCTACCGCCATAATGGCGTTAACGGAGGTTTGCTGCAGAATATTGAACAGGTTATTGACGGTAAAAAAGTTGGGGCTCATGGTCGATACCACCGCGATCAGCACCAGCAGGGCAATCAGCGATTTTTGCTCCATCAGCCACGCTTTTGTGAAATAGCGGCGACCAGAAACAGCCTGGGTTGTCATCTTTCTTACTCCTGATTCACACGGTTAAGCTTGCCCACAGCGGCAGCCATCAATACTTCCTGGGTGGCCTGCTCGCGTGTGAATTCACCGCCGAGATGCCCTTCGTGCATCACTATGATGCGATCGCTCATGCCCAACACTTCCGGCATCTCGGAGGAGACCAGAATGATGCTCAGGCCGTCGGCTTTGAACTGGTTGATGAGCTGGTAGATCTCTTTCTTCGCCCCGACGTCGACGCCGCGGGTCGGTTCATCGAGGATCAGCACCTTCGGCCGGGTCATCAGTCCGCGGGCGATGGCGACCTTTTGCTGGTTGCCGCCGGAGAGCAGGCCGATCGCCTGCTCCATGGACGGCGTTTTCACGTTAAACAGGCGGATGAAATCACTCACCGCCTGCTGTTCATCTTTATGCTTAAGACTACCGCCCGCCCGGCTGAAATAGCGCAGCGCCGTCAGGGACATGTTTTCTTTTACCGACATCCCGAGAACCAGACCATCGCGCTTACGGTCTTCGGAGATATAGACAATGCCGTTCGCCAGACCATCCTGCGGCGAACGGGTCACCACTTCGCGGCCATCGAGCGTCACGGAACCGCTGCTGCGCGGCAACGCGCCGTACAGCACTTTCATCAGTTCGGTCCGCCCGGCGCCCATCAGCCCGGCAACGCCGAGGATCTCCCCCTGGCGCAGGGTAAAGGTCACGTTATCCACCCCCGGGCCGCAGAGGTTGTCGACCTTCAGGCGCACCGCGCCGGGCGCCTTATCGAGGTGTGGATATTGGTCTTCCAGCTTACGGCCGACCATCATCTCGATAAGTCGGTCCTCATCCAGCGACGAGACCTCGCGCTCGGCGATAAACTGCCCGTCACGAAAGACCGTCACGTCGTCGCAAATCTCGAAGATCTCTTTCATACGGTGGGAGATATAGACGATACCGCGCCCCTGCGACTTCAGTTCGCGGATGACGCGGAACAGCGATTCGGTTTCGGTATCGGTCAGCGCATCGGTCGGTTCATCCATAATGATGACTTTCGATTCGAAGCTCAGCACTTTGGCGATCTCCACCATTTGCTGATCGCCAATCGATAGATCGCCCACCAGTTTCTGGCTGGTAAAGCGGAGATTCAGCTTTGCCAACAGCTTGTCGGCTTCGGCATACATCTGCTTCCAGTCGATTTTGCCAAAACGGTTAACGAACTCGCGGCCAAGGAAGATGTTCTCGGCGATCGTCAACTGAGGGATCAGGTTCAGTTCCTGATGGATAATGCCGATCCCGGCTTCCTGGGAGGATTTTGGGCCGTTAAAGGTCGTCTCTTTGCCTAACCACAGCAAAGAGCCGGCATCACGGGTGTAGATCCCGGTCAACACCTTCATCATAGTGGACTTGCCGGCGCCATTTTCCCCTACCAGCGCCATCACCCGGCCGGCATAGACATTCAGCGCCGCGCCGGAGAGCGCCTTGACGCCAGGGAACGCTTTGTCGATCCCTTTCAGTTGCAATAAGGCTTCCATGACGGCGACCTCAGAACGTGACGCCGGCACAGAGAATGATATTCGCAAACGGGGAACACTCCCCGCTGCGAATTACCGCCTGACTGTCTGCGGTTTGTTTTTTGAACTGCTCATGGCTGGTGTAACGAATTTCAATGGTATTTCCCTGGTGCTGCTGCAGCTGCTCGAGGTGAGTGAGCAACGTCGCGTGGAGCTGCGGATTATGGGTTTTAATCTCTTCCGCGATGACAGCCGCTTCAACCTGCATTTCCGTCGTCACCACTTCCAGCACCTGCATAAATGAAGGTACGCCCTGAGTCAGCGCCATATCAATGCGCGTGCTGCTGCGGGGAACCGGTAATCCGGCATCGCAGACCACCAGCGTATCGGTGTGGCCCAGGCGGGAAATGACCGCGGAAATATCAGCGTTAAGTACGGTGCCTTTTTTCATTTTTTCTCTTTTGCTCCACTAGCGAAACGTTTCGCTAAAATAATTATTATCAATGCGTGAGCAGAAAACCATCACCAGAAGAGAGAAATGTGATCGCCATCGAAACGTTTCGCGAGACAGCAACAGGACATAACAACCGGAGTGAGAAACAAAAAGCCCTTCGCAATGGAAGGGCTTTTTTGACATCAGATTTCGACCTGGGTACCGAGCTCTATAACCCGGTTTGGCGGGATCTCAAACTGATCCGGCGCCCGCAGGGCGTTACGCTGCAGCAGCAGATAAAGCTTGCCGCGCAGGCGAAGATACCATGGCCGTTTGCCGATAATCAGCGACTCATGCGACATAAAGAACGAGGTCTCCATCATCCGGCAGCTGAGTCCTTCCAGGCCACAGCGGTGGAACACCTCTTCAACGTTAGGCGTTTCCCGCCAGCCGTAGCTGGCCACCACCCGCCAGAAGGACGGTGACAGCTGCTCAATCTGCACCCGGCGAACGTTATGCACGTAAGGCGCATCTTCGGTACGCAGGGTCAGGAGGATCACTCGCTCATGCAGCACCTTGTTGTGCTTCAGGTTATGCAGCAGGGCAAACGGGATCACGTTCAGGGCGCGGGACATATACACCGCAGTACCCGGCACACGCACTGGCGGTGACTTCTCCAGCGAAGAGATCATCGCTTCCAGCGAGTTGCCATGCTCGTGCATCCGGCGCAGCAGGCGGAAACGCTCGCTCTTCCAGGTCGTCATCACCGTAAACATCACCATCCCCAGGGACAACGGTAGCCAGCCGCCGGAGACAATCTTATCGAGGTTCGCCGAGAACAGCGGAATATCAATGCACAGGAAGGCCACCAGCATCAGACCGACAAACAGCTTGTTCCAGTGCCAGTTTTTGCGCGCCACGGTCGCCGACAGAATGGAGGTCAGCACCATGGTGCCCGTTACGGCGATACCATACGCCGCCGCCAGGTTAGACGAATGCTCAAAGCTGACGATAACGATGACCACAGAAACGTACAGCAGCCAGTTAATGAACGGAATGTAAATCTGCCCGGACTCCATTTCCGAGGTATGGATAATGCGCATCGGCGACAGATAGCCCAGACGCACTGCCTGACGGGTCAGGGAGAAGACCCCGGAAATCACTGCCTGGGAGGCGATAACCGTCGCCAGCGTGGCGATAATCAGCATCGGGATCAGCGCCCACTCAGGCGCCAGCAGGAAGAACGGGTTTTTAATCGCTTCCGGGTGCTTCAGCAGCAGCGCGCCCTGGCCAAAATAGTTCAGCACCAACGAGGGCAGCACGACGGAGAACCAGGCGACGCGGATCGGCAGTTTGCCGAAGTGGCCCATATCGGCGTACAGCGCTTCCACCCCGGTAATCGACAGCACCACCGCGCCAAGCGCAATAAAGGAAACGGTCTTGTATTGCAGGAAGAAGTGCACAGCCCAGTAGGGGTTCAGCGCCTGCAGAACTTCCGGATTAGCGTAAATGCTTCGCGCGCCCAGCACCGCCAGCAACAGGAACCAGATCAGCATAATCGGCGCAAACAGCTTGCCGACCATGCCAGTCCCGTGCTTCTGGATCACAAACAGCAGGGTGAGCACGATAATGGAGATAGGGACAATCCAGGTATCGAGCTGCGGGGCGATAATTTCTAACCCCTCTATCGCCGACATTACCGAAATCGCCGGGGTAATCACCACTTCGCCATAAAAGAAACTGCCGCCGATAAGGCCGAGGATCACCAGCACGGAGGTCATTCTGGCCGAAGTATTACGTCCGGCCAGCGACATCAGCGTTAAGATCCCGCCTTCCCCGGCGTTATCCGCCCGCATCACGAAGGTGATGTATTTAATCGATACGGTAAAGATTAACAGCCAGAAAATCAGCGACAAAAAGCCAAAAACGGCATCGCGCTCTACGCCAAAGCCAAACTGACCTGACAGGCATTCGCGCAGGGTATACAGTGGACTGGTACCGATATCGCCGTACACCACGCCGATGGCCGCCAGCGTTAACGCCGGCAACGATTGTTTATTATCAGTGCTCATAGACTAGTCTTTTCGTTTATAAAACAAATGTGTGCCTAGTCCCTTGGCCCACAAAAAGCGCACAGTATGCACGATTATTTGTGAAATCGTACCCCTAACAGACACCATATTAACCTGGCTCAAAAAAAATAAATCGATTCTTCAGGCTATTACCGCCCCGGCTCTAACATCTATACTCGTCCCAATAACGATACATGACAAAGCACGCAACTCAATTATGGCTCAAACACATTTACTGGCTGAAAGAATTTCCCGGCTCAGCGCGGCACTCGAAAAAGGACTCTTTGAACGCAGCCACGCGATACGCCTCTGCCTGCTGGCGGCGCTCAGCGGCGAGAGCGTTTTTTTGCTTGGTCCACCGGGGATCGCCAAAAGCCTGATTGCCCGCCGCCTCAAATTCGCCTTCCAGCAGGCGCGCGCTTTTGAATACCTGATGACCCGCTTCTCCACCCCGGAAGAGGTTTTTGGGCCACTGTCCATTCAGGCGCTGAAAGATGAAGGCCGTTACGAACGTTTAACCGCCGGCTACCTGCCGGAAGCGGAAATCGTGTTTCTCGATGAAATATGGAAAGCAGGTCCGGCTATCCTCAACACCCTACTGACGGCGATTAACGAACGTCACTTCCGCAATGGCGCGCATGAAGAGAAAATCCCAATGCGCCTGCTGGTGGCCGCGTCGAACGAACTCCCGGAAGCCGACAGCAGCCTGGAAGCGCTGTATGACCGAATGCTGATCCGTCTATGGCTTGATAAAGTGCAGGATAAAGGTAATTTCCGTTCGATGCTGGTCAGCCAGCAGGATGAAAACAGCAATCCAGTGCCCAGCGCGCTGCAGGTGAGCGACGAGGAATTTACCCAATGGCAGCAGCAGATCGGCAATATTAAACTGCCGGACGCGGTGTTTGAGCTGATATTCCAGCTCCGCCAGCAGCTGGACGCCCTGCCAAATGCCCCCTACGTCTCGGATCGCCGCTGGAAAAAGGCTATTCGCCTGCTGCAGGCCAGCGCCTTCTTCAGCGGCCGCGACAGCATCGCGCCGATTGACCTTATCCTGCTGAAAGATTGTCTGTGGCACAACGTCGAAAGTATGAACCTGATGTCGCAGCAGCTGGAAACGCTCATGACCTGTCACGCCTGGCAACAGCAGGCGATGCTGACGCGGTTGGGGGCGATTGTGCAGCGACGCATTCAGATCCAACAACAGCAAAGCGACAAAACGGCGCTGAAGGTCACCCGCCTTGGCGGGATGTTTAGCCGCAAACCGCACTATGAACTGCCGGCGGAGATCCAGGGGACCACCCTGACGCTGCTGCTGCAGCAGCCGCTCAAACTTCACGATATGGAAGTGATCCACATTACTTTTGAACGCGAGGCGTTAGCCAACTGGCTGGAAAAGGGCGGCGAGATCCGCGGTAAGCTCAACGGGATCGGCTTTGCCCAACTACTCAATATGGATGTCGACACCAGCCAGCATCTGGTCGTCCGCGATGTGAGCCTGCAGGGCTCACGCCTCGCGCTGCCCGGCAGCGCAGCGCAGGAGAATATGCCGGCGGAAATTCGCCAGCAGCTGGAAGCGCTGGATGATGAGTGGCACCAGCAACACAACCGCTTCAGCGAGCAGCAAAAGTGCCTGTTTATCCCGGTCGAATGGCTGGGTAGAATCGAAGCCAGCCTGCAGGACGTCGGCGCGCAGATTAAACAGGCGAAGCAGCCATGACGCTCGATATGCTGAATGTCATGCTGGCAGTCAGCGAAGAGGGAATGATCGAGGAGATGCTGCTGGCGCTGTTGGCCTCTCCTCAGCTGGCGGTGTTCTTTGAAAAATTTCCCCGCCTGAAAAACATCATCGCGGCGGATATTCCGCGCTGGCGGGAAGCCGTTCGCGCCCGCTTAAAAGAAGTTAACATCCCGCCGGATCTGGACGCCGAAGTGCAAACCTATCAGCAGGCTCAGCTGCTCTCTACCTCGCAGTTTATCGTCCAGCTCCCGCAAATTCTCGGCAAACTGCACCAGCTCCAGTCCCCTTTTGCCGCCCAGGCGCAGAAGCTGGTGGATGACAATGCCACCTTTACCCCGGCGCTGCATACGCTGTTTTTACAGCGCTGGCGACTGAGCCTGGTGGTGCAAGCCACCAGCCTTAACCAGCAGCTGCTGGACGAGGAGCGCGACCAGTTGCTCAGTGAGGTCCAGGAACGAATGACGCTCAGCGGTCAGCTCGATCCGGTGCTGGCGGAAAATGATACCGCCGCCGGACGCCTGTGGGATATGAGCGCCGGGGAACTCAAACGAGGCGACTACCAGCTGATCGTGCGCTATGGCGATTTTCTTAACCAGCAACCGGAGCTGCTGCAGCTGGCGGAACAGCTGGGGCGTTCAAGGGAAGCGAAATCCGTGCCGAAGAAAGATGCGCCGATGGAAACCTTCCGCAGCCTGGTACGCGAGCCGGCAACGGTGCCTGAACAGGTCGACGGCCTCCAGCAGAGCGACGACATTCTACGCCTGCTGCCGCCGGAGCTGGCGACGCTTGGCATCACGGAGCTGGAGTTTGAATTTTATCGCAAGCTGGTGGAGAAACAGCTGCTCACCTACCGGCTACACGGCGATGCCTGGCGCGAGAAAATTACCGAACGCCCGGTAACGCGGCAGGATTTTGATGAGCAACCGCGCGGGCCGTTCATTGTCTGCGTCGATACGTCAGGATCGATGGGCGGTTTTAACGAACAGTGCGCTAAGGCCTTTTGTCTGGCCCTGATGCGCATCGCGCTGGCCGATAATCGTCGCTGCTTCATTATGCTGTTTTCCAGCGAAGTGGTGCATTACGAGTTGACCAGCGAGAGCGGACTGGAGCAGGCGATCCGTTTCCTGAGCCAGCGTTTTCGCGGCGGCACCGATCTGGCCAGCTGTTTTCGCGCCATTATTGAACGTTTGCAAAACCCGCAGTGGGTGGATGCGGATGCCGTGGTGATCTCCGACTTTATTGCCCAACGGTTGCCGGATGAGGTGATTGCTCAAGTGGGGGAGTTACAGCGTAAGCATCAGCACCGTTTTCACGCGGTGGCGATGTCGGTTCACGGCAAACCCGGCATCATGCGCATCTTCGATCATATCTGGCGCTTTGACACCGGGCTGCGTAGCCGCCTGCTGCGACGCTGGCGGCGCTAATCGTTACAGCAGCGCGGAAACGCTTTCGCGAACCTGCGCCGGCCATACGCCGCACTGCACCTGACCAATATGGTCAAGCTGCAGCAACAGCATCGTCAAACGAGACTGGCCAATGCCGCCGCCGATAGTCTGCGGCATCTCGCCGCGCAGCAGCGCCTGGTGCCACTCCAGTTTCAGGCGATCTTCATCGCCGGTCAGCGCCAGCTGGCGCTTTAGCGCCTCGGCGTCAACGCGGATCCCCATCGAGGAGATCTCGAACGCATCCTCCAGCACCGGGTTCCACACCAGGATATCGCCGTTCAGGCCGGCAAAACCTTCAGAAACCTCAGTACTCCAGTCATCATAATCCGGCGCACGCACGTCGTGGCGCTTGCCATCAGCTAGTTTGCCGCCGATACCAATTAAGAAGACGGCGCCCAGCTCTTTGGCAATAGCCCGCTCACGACCTTTGGCATCAAGCTCCGGATAGCGGCTCAGCAGCTCCTGGCTGTGAACAAAATGGATCTGTTCCGGCAGGAACGGCGTCAGGCCAAACTCCTGGCTGACCGCCAGCTCGGTGGCTTTGATCCCGGCGTAGATCGCCTCGACGGTTGCCTTCAGGGTGCCGACGTGACGCTCTTCATCCCCCATCACGCGCTCCCAGTCCCACTGGTCAACATAGACGGAATGGATAGGCGTCAGACGGTCTTCATCGGGGCGAAGGGCTTTCATGTGCGTGTACAGCCCTTCGCCCGCGCTGAAGTCGTGTTGTCCCAGGGTTTGACGCTTCCACTTCGCCAGCGAATGAACCACTTCGAACTGGGCGTCGGGCAGTGTTTTCACTTTTACCTGAACCGCTTTCTCGCAGCCGGACAAGTTATCCTGCGTCCCATCGCCCACGCGGCTTAAGATTGGCGCCTGGACTTCAATCAGGCCAAGCTTCTCTTCCAGCTGACGGGAAAAGTGGGATTTAACGAAACTGATCTGGCGTTGTTTTGCGATATATGCGGTTTTCATTTTTATGACTCCTGCGTCCTGTTGCCATTGATTAAGCAACAAAACAGGGCGGCAATACAATAATCAATCAATAAAAAGGTGCATCAACTTTTAATTCATTAAAATATGGCGCTAAAATAGTAAGAACCCTCAAACTTCATAAGAAAAAGATATGGAAAATTATCAGATCGACAATCTGGACCGCGGCATTCTTGATGCGCTGATGGCCAACGCCCGTACCGCCTATGCCGAAGTGGCCAAACAGTTCAGCGTCAGCCCGGGCACCATTCACGTGCGCGTCGAAAAGATGAAGCAGGCGGGTATCATTACCGGCGCGCGCATTGACGTCAGCCCCAAGCAGCTGGGCTACGACGTCGGTTGCTTCATCGGCATTATTTTAAAAAGCGCCAAAGACTATCCCTCCGCCCTCGCCCGCCTGGAAAGTCTGGAGGAGGTCACCGAGGCTTACTACACCACCGGCCACTACAGCATCTTTATTAAGGTGATGTGTAAATCCATCGATGCTCTGCAGCAGGTACTTATCAACAAGATCCAAACAATCGATGAAATTCAGTCCACTGAAACTCTGATCGTGCTGCAGAACCCGATCATGCGCACCATCAAGCCCTGATCGCTTTTTTTAATCCCACATTTTTCCACAGGTAGATCCCAGCTCGCTCACAGCGTACAATACGCCACTCTGAACAGTTGAGCGGGCGATCGGCGATCTATGGCAGACATTACACTTATCAGCGGCAGCACCCTGGGCAGTGCGGAATATGTAGCAGAGCATCTGGCGGAAAAGCTGGAAGAAGCCGGCTATAGCACTGAAATCCAGCACGGTCCGCTGGTGGACGATCTGCAGGCGCAAGGGATCTGGTTAATTATCTCTTCCACCCATGGCGCCGGCGACATTCCCGACAACCTGGTTCCCTTCTATGACGCGCTGCAGGAGAAGCAGGCCGATCTTTCCGCCGTGCGCTTTGGCGCTATAGGGATCGGCAGCCGCGAATACGACACCTTTTGCGGCGCGATCGATAAATTAGAAGCGGCGCTGAAGGCCTGCGGGGCAAAACAGATCGGTGAGACGCTGAAGATCAACGTCCTTGAACACGAAATTCCGGAGGATCCAGCGGAAATCTGGCTGAGATCCTGGAAAAATTTGCTCTGAGAATTGTAAAGATCGTCCGATCTTCTGTGGATAACCATGCTTAAAAGCTTGGATCAACCGGTAGTTATCCAAAGAATAACCGTAGTATGGTTTTTGAGCTGTGCATAACCCTTCATTCTGATCCCAGCTTATACGGACCAGGATCACCGATCATTCACAGATAGTGATCCTTCTTAAGCTTTTGATCTTACTTCGCGGATCCGACTTATCCACAAAGAGAGTCGATCCTAATAAGAGATCACAATAGAACAGATCTCTATATAAAGATCTTCTTTTTAATACTCAGGATCCCGGAGTCTTTCTCGAAAGACGAAAGTTGAGTAGAATCCACGGCCCGGGCTTCAATCCATTTTCATACCGCTTTATGCGAGGCAGACCACCATGTTTTATCAGGATCCTTTTGACGTCATTATCATTGGCGGGGGTCATGCAGGCACTGAGGCCGCAATGGCCGCAGCGCGTATGGGTCAACAAACCCTGCTTTTGACACACAATATCGACACGCTGGGGCAAATGAGTTGCAACCCGGCGATTGGTGGCATTGGGAAAGGACACCTGGTAAAAGAAGTGGATGCGCTCGGCGGTTTGATGGCCAAAGCGATCGATCAGGCTGGCATTCAGTTTAGGATACTAAACGCCAGCAAAGGACCGGCAGTGCGCGCCACCCGCGCCCAGGCTGATCGCGTGCTTTATCGTCAGGCAGTACGTACCGCGCTGGAGAACCAGCCGAACCTGATGATCTTCCAGCAGGCGGTTGAAGATCTGATTGTCGAAAACGATCGCGTCGTGGGCGCCGTCACCCAGATGGGCCTCAAATTCCGCGCTAAAGCGGTGGTGCTGACCGTCGGGACCTTCCTTGACGGCAAAATCCATATTGGTCTGGACAACTACAGCGGCGGCCGCGCCGGCGATCCGCCGTCTATCCCGCTGTCTCGTCGTCTGCGTGAATTGCCTCTGCGCGTAAGTCGTCTGAAAACCGGTACTCCGCCGCGTATTGACTCGCGCACCATCGATTTCAGCGTGCTGGCGCAGCAGCATGGCGATAACCCGATGCCGGTCTTCTCGTTCATGGGATCCGCGGATCAGCATCCGCGCCAGGTACCGTGCTATATCACCCACACTAACGAGAAAACCCACGATGTGATCCGCAATAACCTCGATCGCAGTCCTATGTACGCCGGAGTGATCGAAGGGATCGGACCTCGCTATTGCCCGTCGATCGAAGACAAAGTCATGCGCTTTGCCGATCGCAACCAGCATCAGATCTTCCTCGAGCCGGAAGGACTGACCTCAAACGAAATTTATCCGAACGGTATATCCACCAGCCTACCGTTTGATGTGCAAATGCAAATCGTCCGCTCGATGCAGGGGATGGAGAATGCGCGGATCGTCCGTCTAGGCTACGCTATTGAGTACGATTTCTTCGACCCGCGCGATCTGAAGCCAACGCTTGAGAGCAAATTTATTCAGGGTCTGTTCTTCGCCGGCCAAATCAACGGTACCACCGGTTATGAAGAGGCGGCGGCTCAGGGGCTGCTGGCCGGACTTAACGCCGCCCGCTTCTCTGCGGAAAAAGAGGGCTGGGCGCCGCGTCGCGATCAGGCTTACCTCGGCGTGCTGGTAGATGACCTCTGCACCCTGGGTACCAAAGAACCGTACCGCATGTTTACTTCCCGCGCTGAATATCGTCTGATGCTGCGCGAAGACAACGCCGATTTGCGTCTGACCGAACAGGGGCGCGAGCTGGGTCTGGTGGATGACGAACGCTGGGCGCGCTACAACGAGAAGCTGGAAAGCATCGAACGTGAACGCCAGCGTCTGAAATCCACCTGGGTGAATCCGCAGGCAGAGAGCGCCAACGAAGTGAACGCTCACCTGACCGCGCCGTTGTCGCGTGAAGCCAGCGGCGAAGATCTGCTGCGTCGTCCGGAAATGACCTACGAACAGCTGGTTCAACTCTCGCCATTCACCCCGGGACTGGAAGATCGTCAGGCGGCTGAACAGGTAGAGATCCAGGTGAAGTATGAGGGCTATATCGCGCGCCAGCAGGATGAGATTGAGAAACAACAGCGCAATGAGAATACCTTGCTGCCAGCGACCCTCGACTACCGCCAGGTCACAGGGCTGTCTAACGAGGTGATTGCCAAACTGAACGACCATAAACCGTCGTCGATAGGGCAGGCGTCACGTATCTCCGGGATCACCCCGGCGGCGATCTCTATTTTGCTGGTTTGGCTGAAAAAGCAGGGGATGCTGCGCCGCAGCGCCTGATTGCGGCTGCCTGCCGCGCTGATTTCCCAGTTGCATAATCAGCGTTCGCCTTTATCATTCATAGCCCGGTAAGCGTTAGCGCCTCCGGGCTCATTATTTTTTGAAGGTACTTACCGTGCTCAACAAACTTTCTCGTCTGCTGGATGAAGCGGGTATTTCGCTCACCGATCACCAGAAAAATCAGCTGGTGGCTTACGTCGGACTGCTCGATAAGTGGAACAAAGCCTATAACCTGACCTCCGTTCGCGATCCGAATGAGATGCTGGTGCGTCATATTCTCGACAGCATCATCGTGGCGCCTTATCTGCAGGGCTCGCGCTTTATCGATGTTGGTACGGGCCCGGGGTTGCCGGGGATCCCGTTGGCCATCGTATGTCCGGAGTCACATTTCACCCTGCTGGACAGCCTTGGCAAGCGCGTGCGCTTCCTGCGTCAGGTGCAGCACGAGCTGAAGCTGGATAACGTCACCCCGGTGCAGAGCCGCGTGGAAGCCTTCCCGGCCGAGCCGCCGTTTGATGGCGTGATAAGCCGCGCTTTCGCATCGCTTAATGATATGGTGAGCTGGTGCCATCATCTGCCGGCAGCGAATGGTCACTTCTATGCGCTCAAAGGGTTAGCGCAAAAAGAAGAAATGGAAAGTCTGCCGGAAGGGTATGACATTGTCGAGGTGATTGAGCTGCATGTTCCTCGGTTGGAAGGGGAGCGGCACCTGGTGGTGATTAAGCCAAAATCGAGTTAATTTTTATCAAAAAATGTGGAAAAAATGTGGCCCGCGCATGTTACAAAAATAAAGGACGTCCCCCGATATTAACGGGCTGCATTTAACCTTGTTTTTACTAAGGCTTTTCTTGCAGTTAACTTAGCGTAAGTGATTCACTGACAAAATAGTCAACTTTGAAAATATCAGGGTGCTAAAAATCGACAATGATGAACAGCATAGTGATGTTAAATTTTTATTATAAATGTCAATAAAAGGTTTTTATTGTATGTGAGGTTGTTTTAGATAATGTCCTCACTTTTTATCTTGAATATCAAAAGCATGAAAAATAGTGTTTTATGTCCTTGATTCATTAAAGGGCGCTTGAAATGTTTATTATGTGATCTGATGCACGCTTTAATTGCCGTGTTTCCTCGTTATTTGCAGTTTTGTATGACCGCTCACAGAACGCTGAAATGCACTGAAAGTTGTCCGTTGGAAAATAATTAAACATTTATTCACTATTTTGCTACTTATTGTTTGAAATCACGGGGCGTCACCGTATAATTTGTCCGCTTTTTGATGCTTGACTCTTCGTCTTAAAGGACGTTTTATACGACACGCGACATACCTCAAAGGGAGCAGGAGTAAAAACGTGATGTCAGTGTCGCTCTTGAGTCGAAACGTTGCTCGCAAGCTTCTGTTTATTCAGTTACTGGCAGTAATGGCAAGTGGACTGCTGTTCAGCCTCAAAGACCCCTTCTGGGGCATTTCCGCTGTATGCGGCGGTTTGGCAGTGGTCTTGCCAAATCTGATGTTTATAATTTTTGCCTGGCGTCATCAGGCGCATACACCAGCAAAAGGCCGTGTGGCCTGGACCTTCGCCTTCGGTGAAGCCTTCAAGGTGTTGCTGACCTTCGCCCTTCTGGCGGTGGCGCTGGCCGTTTTAAAAGTGGTATTTTTGCCACTGATCGTGACGTGGGTTTTGGTGCTGGTGGTACAAGTTCTGGCGCCAGCTGTAATTAACAACAAAGGGTAAAGGCATCATGGCTTCAGAAAATATGACGCCGCAGGATTACATAGGACACCATCTGAACAACCTTCAGTTGGACCTGCGTACATTCTCGCTGGTGGATCCGCACAACCACACAGCCACCTTCTGGACGCTCAACATTGACTCCATGTTCTTCTCGGTGGTTCTCGGTCTGCTGTTCCTTGCCATGTTCCGTAGCGTTGCTAAGAAAGCGACCAGCGGCGTACCAGGGAAATTCCAAACCTTCATCGAAATGATCATCGGCTTCGTCCATGGCAGCGTCAAAGACATGTACCATGGCAAGAGCAAGGTTATCGCGCCGCTGGCGCTGACCGTGTTCGTCTGGGTCTTCCTGATGAACCTGATGGACCTGCTGCCAATCGACCTGCTTCCTTATATCGGCGAACACATTTTCGGCCTGCCAGCACTGCGCGTGGTTCCGTCTGCCGACGTGAACATCACCCTGTCGATGGCGCTTGGCGTGTTCATCCTGATTATTTTCTACAGCATCAAAATGAAAGGCGTTGGTGGGTTCGTTAAAGAACTGACCATGCAGCCGTTCAATCACTGGGCGTTCATTCCTGTCAACTTAATCCTTGAAGGGGTAAGCCTGCTGTCCAAACCGGTCTCTCTCGGTCTGCGACTGTTCGGCAACATGTATGCCGGTGAGCTGATTTTCATTCTGATTGCTGGTCTGTTGCCGTGGTGGTCACAGTGGGTTCTGAATGTGCCTTGGGCCATTTTCCACATCCTGATTATTACGCTGCAAGCCTTCATCTTCATGGTTCTGACGATTGTCTATCTGTCGATGGCATCTGAAGAGCATTGATTTTTTACCAACACTACTACGTTTTAACTGAAACAAACTGGAGACTGTCATGGAAAACCTGAATATGGATCTGCTGTACATGGCTGCCGCTGTGATGATGGGTCTGGCGGCAATCGGTGCTGCGATCGGTATCGGCATCCTCGGAGGTAAATTCCTGGAAGGCGCAGCGCGTCAGCCGGATCTGATCCCTCTGCTGCGTACTCAGTTCTTTATCGTTATGGGTCTGGTGGATGCTATCCCGATGATCGCTGTAGGTCTGGGTCTGTACGTGATGTTCGCCGTCGCGTAGTAAGTTGTTAGAAACCTAAGCCACAGAGTTAATTAAAGAGGTATTGTGCTGTGAACATGAACGCAACAATCCTCGGCCAGGCCATCGCGTTTGTTATCTTCGTATGGTTCTGCATGAAATACGTATGGCCGCCTTTAATGGCTGCCATCGAAAAACGCCAGAAAGAGATTTCTGACGGTTTAGCTTCTGCAGAACGCGCTAAGAAAGATTTGGACCTTGCACAGGCCAACGCGACCGACCAGCTGAAAAAAGCGAAAGCGGAAGCCCAGGTAATCATTGAGCAGGCGAACAAGCGCCGCTCTCAGATTCTGGACGAAGCTAAAGCTGAAGCAGAACAGGAACGCACCAAAATCGTTGCACAAGCGCAGGCTGAAATTGATGCTGAGCGTAAACGTGCACGCGAGGAGCTGCGTAAGCAGGTCGCTATCCTGGCTGTTGCTGGCGCCGAGAAGATCATCGAACGTTCCGTGGATGAAGCTGCTAACAGCGACATCGTGGATAAACTTGTCGCTGAACTGTAAGGAGGGAGGGGCTGATGTCTGAATTTGTAACGGTAGCTCGCCCCTACGCCAAAGCAGCTTTTGACTTTGCCGTCGAACACAACAGTGTTGAACGCTGGCAGGATATGCTGGCGTTTGCCGCCGAAGTGACCAAAAACGACCAAATGGCAGAGCTTCTCTCCGGTGCTTTGGCGCCGGAAACGCTCTCAGAAGCGTTTATCGCTATCTGCGGCGAGCAACTCGACGAAAATGGCCAGAACCTGATTAAGGTGATGGCGGAAAATAATCGTCTGAAGGTGCTCCCGGACGTTCTTGAGCAATTCATTCACCTGCGCGCGGCCAGTGAGGCCATCGCAGAGGTAGAAGTAATATCTGCCAACCAACTGAGTGATGAACAGCTTGCCAGGATCGTCAGCGCGATGGAAAAACGTCTGTCACGCAAAGTTAAGCTGAATTGCAAAATCGATAAGTCTGTTATGGCAGGTATTATCATCCGTGCGGGTGATATGGTCATTGATGGCAGCGTACGCGGCCGTCTTGAGCGCCTTGCAGACGTCTTGCAGTCTTAAGGGGACTGGAGCATGCAACTGAATTCCACCGAAATCAGCGAACTGATCAAGCAGCGCATTGCTCAGTTCAATGTTGTGAGCGAAGCTCATAACGAAGGTACTATTGTTTCTGTAAGTGACGGTGTTATCCGCATCCACGGCCTTGCCGAATGTATGCAGGGCGAGATGATCTCCCTGCCGGGTAACCGTTACGCTATCGCACTGAACCTGGAGCGCGACTCCGTAGGTGCGGTGGTAATGGGTCCGTACGCTGACCTCGCCGAAGGCATGAAGGTGAAATGTACTGGCCGTATCCTGGAAGTTCCGGTAGGCCGTGGCCTGCTGGGCCGCGTGGTTAACACCCTGGGCGCGCCAATTGATGGTAAAGGTCCGCTGGAAAACGACGGTTTCTCCGCCGTTGAAGCGATCGCGCCGGGCGTAATCGAACGTCAGTCCGTCGATCAGCCGGTACAGACCGGTTACAAATCCGTTGACGCCATGATCCCAATCGGTCGTGGTCAGCGTGAACTGATCATCGGCGACCGTCAGACCGGTAAAACTGCGCTGGCTATCGATGCCATCATCAACCAGCGTGATTCCGGCATCAAGTGCGTCTATGTCGCTATCGGTCAGAAAGCGTCCACCATCTCTAACGTGGTGCGTAAACTGGAAGAGCACGGCGCGCTGGCTAACACCATCGTAGTGGTAGCGACTGCATCTGAATCTGCTGCACTGCAATACCTGGCGCCATACGCTGGTTGCGCAATGGGCGAATACTTCCGCGACCGCGGTGAAGATGCGCTGATCGTTTACGATGATCTGTCTAAACAGGCTGTTGCTTATCGCCAGATCTCCCTGCTGCTCCGTCGTCCGCCTGGACGTGAAGCGTTCCCGGGCGACGTATTCTACCTCCACTCTCGTCTGCTGGAGCGTGCTGCGCGTGTTAACGCCGAATACGTTGAAGCCTTCACCAAAGGTGAAGTGAAAGGGAAAACCGGTTCTCTGACCGCGCTGCCGATTATCGAAACGCAGGCGGGTGACGTTTCCGCATTCGTTCCGACCAACGTAATCTCTATTACCGATGGTCAGATCTTCCTGGAAACCAACCTGTTTAACGCCGGTATTCGTCCTGCGGTTAACCCGGGTATCTCCGTATCCCGTGTTGGTGGTGCAGCGCAGACCAAGATCATGAAGAAACTGTCCGGTGGTATCCGTACCGCGCTGGCGCAGTATCGTGAACTGGCGGCGTTCTCCCAGTTTGCATCCGACCTTGACGATGCAACCCGCAAACAGCTGGACCACGGTCAGAAAGTGACCGAGCTGCTGAAACAGAAACAGTATGCGCCGATGTCCGTCGCGCAGCAGTCTCTGGTTCTGTTCGCAGCAGAACGTGGTTACCTGGCTGATGTAGAACTGGCGAAAATCGGTAGCTTCGAAGCCGCTCTGCTGGCTTACGTCGACCGTGATCACGCTCCGCTGATGCAAGAGATTAACCAGTCCGGTGGCTATAACGACGAAATCGAAGGCAAGCTGAAAGGCATCCTCGATTCCTTCAAAGCAACCCAGTCCTGGTAACGTCTGGCGGTCTGTCTTAGGGCAGGCCGCAAGGCATTGAGGAGAAGCTCATGGCCGGCGCAAAAGAGATACGTAGTAAGATCGCAAGCGTCCAGAACACGCAAAAGATCACTAAAGCGATGGAGATGGTCGCCGCTTCCAAAATGCGTAAATCGCAGGAGCGCATGGCGGCCAGCCGTCCTTACGCAGATACTATGCGCAAAGTGATTGGTCACCTTGCGAACGGTAATCTGGAATATAAGCACCCTTACCTGGAAGAACGCGACGTTAAGCGCGTGGGCTACCTGGTGGTGTCGACCGACCGTGGTCTGTGCGGCGGCTTGAACATTAACCTGTTCAAGAAACTGCTGGCGGAAATGAAAGCATGGTCCGATAAAGGCGTTCAGTGCGACCTCGCAATGATCGGCTCTAAGGGCGTTTCTTTCTTTAACTCCGTGGGCGGCAACGTGGTTGCACAGGTGACCGGTATGGGGGATAACCCATCCCTGTCCGAACTGATCGGCCCGGTAAAAGTGATGTTGCAGGCCTATGATGAAGGCCGTCTGGACAAGCTGTACGTTGTCAGCAACAAATTTATTAACACCATGTCTCAGGTTCCGACGATCACTCAGCTGCTGCCGTTACCGGCATCAGAAGATGCTGATCTGAAACGTAAATCCTGGGATTACCTGTATGAGCCCGATCCGAAAGCGCTGCTGGATACCCTCCTGCGCCGCTACGTCGAATCTCAGGTTTATCAGGGCGTGGTTGAAAACCTGGCCAGCGAGCAGGCCGCCCGTATGGTGGCGATGAAAGCCGCGACCGATAATGGCGGCAGCCTGATTAAAGAGCTGCAGTTGGTATACAACAAAGCTCGTCAGGCCAGCATTACTCAGGAACTCACCGAGATCGTCTCGGGGGCCGCCGCGGTTTAACCAGGTTATTTCGTAGAGGATTTAAGATGGCTACTGGAAAGATTGTCCAGGTAATCGGCGCCGTGGTCGACGTCGAGTTCCCTCAGGATGCCGTACCACGCGTGTACGAAGCCCTTGAGGTACAGAATGGTAATGAAGTTCTGGTGCTGGAAGTTCAGCAGCAGCTGGGCGGCGGTATCGTACGTACCATCGCCATGGGTTCTTCTGATGGTCTGCGCCGCGGTCTGGATGTAAAAGACCTCGAGCACCCGATCGAAGTCCCGGTAGGTAAAGCAACGCTGGGTCGTATCATGAACGTACTGGGTCAACCGGTTGACATGAAAGGCGACATCGGCGAAGAAGAGCGTTGGGCTATCCACCGCGCGGCACCGTCCTATGAAGAGCTGTCCAGCTCTCAGGAACTGCTGGAAACCGGCATCAAAGTTATCGACCTGATGTGTCCGTTCGCGAAGGGCGGTAAAGTTGGTCTGTTCGGCGGTGCGGGTGTAGGTAAAACTGTAAACATGATGGAGCTGATCCGTAACATCGCGATCGAGCACTCCGGTTACTCTGTGTTTGCGGGCGTAGGTGAGCGTACTCGTGAGGGTAACGACTTCTACCACGAAATGACCGACTCCAACGTTATCGATAAAGTATCCCTGGTGTACGGCCAGATGAACGAGCCGCCGGGAAACCGTCTGCGTGTTGCGCTGACCGGCCTGACCATGGCTGAGAAATTCCGTGACGAAGGTCGTGACGTACTGCTGTTCGTCGATAACATCTATCGTTACACCCTGGCCGGTACTGAAGTATCCGCGCTGCTGGGTCGTATGCCTTCAGCGGTAGGTTATCAGCCGACCCTGGCGGAAGAGATGGGCGTTCTGCAGGAACGTATCACCTCCACCAAAACCGGTTCTATCACCTCCGTACAGGCGGTATACGTACCGGCGGATGACTTAACTGACCCATCCCCAGCCACTACCTTTGCTCACTTAGATGCAACCGTAGTACTGAGCCGTCAGATCGCATCCCTGGGTATCTACCCGGCCGTTGACCCGCTGGATTCCACCAGCCGTCAGCTGGATCCGCTGGTTGTTGGTCAGGAACACTACGACACCGCGCGTGGCGTTCAGTCCATCCTGCAGCGTTATCAGGAACTGAAAGACATTATCGCCATCCTCGGTATGGACGAACTGTCTGAAGAAGACAAACTGGTGGTAGCTCGCGCGCGTAAGATCCAGCGCTTCCTGTCCCAGCCGTTCTTCGTGGCAGAAGTCTTTACCGGTTCTCCGGGCAAATACGTGGCGCTGAAAGACACCATCCGTGGCTTTAAAGGCATCATGGAAGGCGAATACGATCACCTGCCAGAGCAGGCGTTCTACATGGTCGGTTCCATCGACGAAGCCGTGGAAAAAGCCAAAAAACTTTAACGCCTTAATCGGAGGGTGATATGGCAATGACTTACCACCTGGACGTCGTCAGCGCAGAGCAACAAATGTTCTCTGGTCTGGTCGAAAAAATCCAGGTAACGGGTAGCGAAGGTGAACTGGGTATTTACCCGGGCCACGCGCCGCTGCTCACCGCCATTAAGCCTGGTATGATTCGCATCGTTAAACAGCACGGTCATGAAGAGTTTATCTATCTGTCCGGCGGCATTCTTGAAGTGCAGCCTGGCAGCGTGACCGTCCTGGCGGATACCGCAATTCGCGGTCAGGACCTCGACGAAGCGCGAGCGCTGGAAGCGAAACGCAAAGCGGAAGAGCACATTAAGAGCTCTCACGGCGATGTGGATTACGCTCAGGCGTCTGCGGAACTGGCCAAAGCGATCGCTAAACTGCGCGTTATCGAATTGACCAAAAAAGCGATGTAACACCGGCTTGAACGTAAAAAGCCAGTCTGGGTTCCAGGCTGGCTTTTTTTATTGCCCGCTGCTGACGAGCGGATGAAGTGAAAACAGTATTCACCCTTAATTGTTATTGATTAGTTAAATGAGGAGGCGTAAACTCTTTTTATGTGATGTATATCACAAAAAAGAGCGTTATAAACTGCACCTGCGTCAGGAAATCATCATGAAACTGTTCCATAAAATCATCGCTAAATTTAGCGCCCTGAGCTTCTAAGCTCCGCGCTATCTCGCCCGCTGACACGACGTATCGCCCATCAAAACGACAACACTGGCGATGTGAAACCGGGAAAAGAAGGTCACCTGATAGGTGGCCTTTCGTTTTTTATGGATAGCATCAATCACTTTACCGTCCTCCCCCGCCAGCGACTGGCAAATATTTATCCTGGTTCTTCCCGCTGTGGGTGCTGATAAACGCCTGCCGCTGCGGCTTTATTCAGGTGGCGAAAAAACAGCAAAAGCAGTGAGATAGTTAATGATTTTCCACCCCGCCCTCCTTTTTCAGCGTTAAACTGATTTGCAGTGGTTAAAAATAGCGTCATAAAATGGGGTAAAACAGTGAGCCTGGACGTTTTCTCCACGTCTCGTTTTATGATGAAAAATATGTAGAAATTTCAACGTGAAAGGCTTTTACTTTTCGTTCTAACTACCGTCAGGATGAGTATGTCAAATAGTGCGATGAGCGTGGTTATCCTTGCTGCAGGCAAAGGGACCCGCATGTATTCCGATCTTCCTAAGGTGCTGCATACCCTGGCCGGGAAGCCAATGGTGCAGCATGTCATTGATGCCGCTAACGATTTAGGCGCATGTGCGGTACACCTGGTATACGGCCACGGCGGCGATCTGCTGCGTCAGACTCTGCATGAAGACAACCTGAACTGGGTGCTGCAGGCCGAGCAGCTCGGAACCGGGCACGCTATGCAGCAGGCGGCGCCATTCTTCAATGATGATGAAGACATCCTGATGCTCTATGGCGACGTGCCGCTGATCTCCGTTGAGACGCTACAGCGCCTGCGCGCCGCGAAACCACAGGGTGGGATTGGTCTGTTAACGGTGAAGCTGGATGACCCAACCGGCTATGGCCGCATTACCCGTGAAAATGGCCAGGTGACGGGCATCGTTGAGCACAAAGATGCCAGCGAGGCCCAGCGCCAGATCCAGGAAATCAACACCGGGATCCTGATCGCCGGCGGAGCGGATCTAAAGCGCTGGCTGGCGAAACTCACCAATAACAACGCTCAGGGCGAATACTACATCACCGATATCATCGCCATGGCGCACCAGGAAGGACACCAGATCGTCGCAGTGCATCCGCAGCGCCTGAGCGAAGTCGAAGGCGTCAACAACCGCCTGCAGCTTGCGCGCCTGGAGCGCGTCTACCAGGCGGAGCAGGCGGAAAAGCTGCTGCTGGCGGGCGTGATGCTGCGCGATCCGGCGCGTTTCGATCTGCGCGGTACGCTGCAGCACGGGCGCGATGTAGAGATCGATACTAACGTTATTCTGGAAGGCAACGTGGTGCTGGGCGATCGAGTGAAAATCGGCGCCGGCTGCGTGATCAAAAACAGCACCATCGGCGATGACTGCGAAATTAGCCCCTACAGCGTGGTGGAAGATGCCCAGCTGCAGGCGGCCTGCACCATCGGTCCATTTGCCCGTCTGCGCCCGGGCGCCGAACTGCTGGCAGGCGCCCACGTTGGTAACTTCGTGGAAATGAAAAAAGCGCGTCTCGGGAAAGGCTCCAAGGCGGGTCATCTGACCTATCTGGGCGATGCGGAGATTGGCGATAACGTCAATATCGGCGCGGGCACCATCACCTGCAACTACGATGGTGCGAACAAGCATAAAACGATTATTGGCGATGATGTCTTTGTCGGCTCGGATACCCAGCTGGTGGCCCCGGTCACGGTAGGCAACGGTGTCACTATCGCCGCCGGCACCACCGTCACACGCAATATCGCCGATAATGAACTGGTGTTGAGCCGCGTACCGCAGGTCCACAAACAGGGCTGGCAGCGTCCGGTGAAGAAGAAATAATTTGGATTATCGCCGGGGAAATTTTCCCGGCGAACCAGGATGAGAGGGTCAACATAGATCCCCGTCCGCAGGCAGTACTATAACAATAACCCCACTCTCTACAAGGCTCGGGGCGCCCGGAAAACGGGCAAATACAGGTCAGCGACAACGCATGGCATATCGCCATTATCAGGAAATTTAACTATGTGTGGAATTGTTGGCGCAGTCGCGCAGCGTGATATTGCTGAAATCCTTCTCGAAGGTTTACGTCGTCTGGAATACCGTGGCTATGACTCTGCCGGTCTGGCAGTGGTCGACAGCGAAGGTCATATGACCCGCGTGCGTCGCCTGGGTAAAGTTCAGATGCTGGCTCAGGCGGTAGAAGAGCAACCGTTACACGGTGGTACCGGGATCGCCCATACTCGTTGGGCGACGCACGGCGAACCGTCTGAGAGCAATGCGCATCCGCATGTTTCTGAACACATTGTGGTGGTCCATAACGGGATCATCGAAAACCATGAGCCGCTGCGCGCCCTGCTGCAGTCTCGCGGCTATGTCTTCGTCACTGAGACCGATACCGAAGTTATTGCCCATCTGGTGCACTGGGAGCTGGAGCAAGGCGGTACCTTGCGTGAAGCCGTCCTGCGCGCTATCCCGCAGCTGCGCGGCGCTTACGGTACGGTGATCATGGATACCCGTGACCCGGGAACTCTGCTGGCGGCCCGCTCCGGTAGCCCGCTGGTAATTGGCCTGGGGATGGGTGAAAACTTTATCGCCTCCGACCAGCTGGCATTGCTGCCAGTGACCCGCCGCTTTATCTTCCTCGAAGAGGGCGATATTGCCGAAGTCACTCGCCGTTCGGTGGTGATTTTCGATAAATCCGGCGCGGAAGTGAAACGCCAGGAGATCGAATCCAATCTGCAGTATGACGCTGGCGATAAAGGTATCTACCGCCACTATATGCAGAAAGAGATTTTCGAGCAGCCGAACGCGATTAAGAACACCCTGACCGGGCGCATCAGCCATGGCGAAGTGGATCTCAGCGAGCTGGGGCCGAACGCCAATGAAATGCTGGCTCAGGTTGAACATATTCAGATTGTTGCCTGCGGGACTTCCTATAACTCCGGGATGGTTTCCCGCTACTGGTTCGAAGCGTTAGCCGGCGTCCCGTGCGATGTGGAAATCGCCTCCGAATTCCGCTATCGCAAGTCCGCGGTGCGTCGCAATAGCCTGATGATCACCCTCTCCCAGTCCGGTGAAACCGCCGATACCCTGGCGGCGCTGCGTCTGTCGAAAGAGCTGGGCTATCTCGGCTCGCTGGCCATCTGCAACGTGCCGGGCTCGTCGCTGGTGCGCGAGTCCGATCTGGCGCTGATGACCAAAGCCGGAACGGAAATCGGCGTGGCCTCGACCAAAGCCTTTACCACTCAGCTAACCGTGCTGTTGATGCTGGTGGCGAAACTGGCGCGACTGAAAGGTCAGGATGCGTCCATCGAGCATGATATCGTGCACGGCCTTCAGGCTCTGCCGAACCGTATCGAGCAGATGCTCTCCCAGGACAAGCGTATTGAGCAGCTGGCAGAGCGCTTCTCTGATAAGCACCATGCGCTGTTCCTTGGCCGTGGCGATCAGTATCCGATCGCTATGGAAGGGGCGCTGAAGCTGAAAGAGATCTCCTACATTCACGCGGAAGCCTATGCGGCGGGCGAGCTTAAGCACGGCCCACTGGCGCTGATTGATGCGGAAATGCCGGTGATCGTGGTGGCGCCGAACAACGAACTGCTGGAAAAACTGAAATCCAACATCGAAGAGGTTCGTGCCCGCGGCGGTGAACTATACGTCTTCGCCGACGGTGAAGCCGGCTTCAACAGTAGCGATAACATGCACATCATTGAGATGCCGCATGTGGAAGAGACCATCGCCCCTATCTTCTATACGGTTCCGCTGCAGCTGTTGGCTTATCACGTCGCGCTGATCAAAGGCACTGACGTTGACCAGCCGCGTAACCTGGCGAAATCGGTAACGGTTGAGTAAAGCATCCTATCTTGCAAAGGGCTGCCGACGGCGGCCCTTTTTATTTGCACCTGCTGTTTTCCATCGATTACGTGCGCAATATTTTGGCTGGCGGTAGATGACAAACGATCGTTTTACGGTCCGATTTCGCCGTCATAAAAAGAAAATTATTTTGTCATTGCACGGTCATGATTAAAGATAACCATCTGAGTTATAAGCGTATTATTTGGCGTAAAATCCACTCTCCCGGCCTGTCATAAAACTGTCATAATTCGTACATTTTACTGTCACCTCTTTGACCTATTTTGCTCACCATAGCCTCGAAACAATGATTTACGAATCCCAGCAGGAGACATTATGAACGTTATGCGTACCACCGTCGCAACAGTTGTCGCCGCGACCTTATCGATGAGCGCTTTCTCTGCCTTCGCAGCAGCAAGCCTGACTGGCGCAGGCGCAACTTTCCCTGCGCCGGTGTATGCCAAATGGGCTGATACCTATCAGAAAGAAACCGGCAATAAAGTGAACTACCAGGGTATTGGTTCCTCTGGTGGCGTTAAGCAGATTATTGCCAACACCGTTGATTTCGGTGCTTCTGATGCTCCGCTGGCTGATGACAAACTGACCCAGGAAGGTCTGTTCCAGTTCCCCACTGTGATTGGCGGCGTGGTACTGGCGGTTAACCTGCCTGGCGTGAAATCCGGCGAGCTGGTGCTGGATGGCAAAACCCTCGGTGATATCTACCTGGGTAAAATTAAAAAATGGGATGACGAAGCGATCGCTAAGCTCAACCCGGGCCTGAAGCTGCCGTCGCAGAACATCGCCGTGGTCCGCCGCGCCGATGGTTCAGGTACCTCATTCGTTTTCACCAGCTACCTGTCCAAAGTGAATGAAGAGTGGAAATCGAAAATCGGCGCCGGCTCTACCGTAAACTGGCCAACCGGTCTGGGCGGTAAAGGCAACGATGGTATCGCCGCCTTTGTTCAGCGTCTGCCGGGCTCGATTGGTTACGTCGAATACGCTTACGCTAAGCAAAACAACCTGGCCTACACCAAACTGGTCTCTGCCGACGGCAAGCCGGTTAGCCCGACTGAAGACAACTTCGCTAACGCCGCAAAAGGCGTTGACTGGAGCAAGTCTTTCGCTCAGGACCTGACCAACCAGAAAGGCGAAAATGCATGGCCGATCACCTCAACCACCTTCATCCTGGTGCATAAGGCGACCAACAAGCCGGAACAGACCGCTGAAGTGCTGAAGTTCTTCGACTGGGCGTATAAAAACGGCGGGAAAGAAGCGAATGCGCTGGATTACGCGACGCTGCCGGAAAGCGTGGTAGAGCAGGTTCGCGCGGCATGGAAAACCAACGTCAAAGACAGCAGCGGTAAAGCGCTGTACTAACAGTAGATTTTTGACGAAGATGGCGGGGGCGTTCAGGCGCTGCCCGCCCTACGGTTCAGACTGTAGGCCCGGGAGCCAACGCCACCGGGCATTTATTCGAACAAGTTTTAATACGTAAAGAGTAATCTATGGCTGCAACCAAGCCTGCATTTACCCCTCCGGGGAAAAAGGGTGACATGATTTTCAGTGCGCTGGTAAAACTGGCTGCGCTGATTGTGCTATTGATGCTGGGCGGCATCATCGTTTCCCTGATCATCTCTTCCTGGCCGAGCATTCAAAAGTTTGGCTTTGCCTTTTTGTGGACCAAAGAGTGGGATGCGCCTAACGAGATCTTCGGCGCGCTGGTCCCGATTTACGGAACCCTGGTCACATCTTTTATCGCGCTGCTGATCGCCGTTCCGGTGAGCTTCGGCATCGCGCTGTTTCTGACAGAATTGTCCCCCGCCTGGCTCAAGCGTCCGCTGGGCATTGCGATTGAGCTGCTGGCGGCAATCCCGAGCATCGTGTACGGCATGTGGGGCCTGTTTATTTTCGCCCCGCTGTTTGCGACTTACTTCCAGGAGCCGGTCGGCAACGTTCTGTCGACCATCCCGTTCGTCGGCGCGCTGTTTGCCGGCCCGGCGTTTGGTATCGGTATTCTCGCCGCTGGCGTCATTCTGGCCATCATGATCATCCCTTACATCGCCGCGGTCATGCGCGATGTTTTCGAACAGACCCCGGTGATGATGAAAGAGTCGGCCTATGGCATCGGCTGCACCACCTGGGAGGTGATCTGGCGCATCGTTTTACCGTTCACTAAAAACGGGGTGATCGGCGGGGTGATGCTCGGTCTGGGCCGCGCGCTGGGTGAAACCATGGCGGTCACCTTTATCATCGGCAACACCTACCAGCTCGACAGCATCTCGTTGTATATGCCGGGGAACAGTATTACCTCCGCGCTGGCTAATGAGTTCGCCGAAGCGGAAACCGGCCTGCACGTGGCGGCGCTGATGGAGCTGGGCCTGATCCTGTTCGTTATCACCTTTATCGTTCTGGCCGCGTCGAAGTTTATGATTATGCGCCTCGCGAAGAATGAGGGGGCACGCTAATGGCGACCATTGAATTGCAAACTACCGCCGAACTGGCGGAGTTCCGTCGCAAGATGCAGGCCAAACGCCGCATGAAGAACCGTATCGCTCTGGCGCTGTCGATGGCGACCATGGCGTTTGGTTTGTTCTGGCTTATCTGGATCCTGATGGCGACGATAACCCGCGGTTTCGACGGCATGAGTCTGGCGCTGTTCACCGAAATGACGCCGCCGCCGAATACGGCGGGCGGTGGACTGGCTAACGCCCTCGCCGGCAGCGGCCTGCTGATCCTGTGGGCAACCGTATTTGGTACGCCGCTGGGTATCCTCGCCGGAATTTATCTGGCGGAGTATGGCCGCAAGTCGGTGCTGGCGGAAATCATCCGCTTTATCAACGACATTCTGCTTTCCGCGCCGTCTATCGTGGTGGGTCTGTTCGTCTACACCATTGTGGTGGCGCAGATGCAGCACTTCTCGGGCTGGGCGGGCGTTATCGCGCTGGCGCTGCTGCAGGTGCCTATCGTTATTCGTACCACCGAAAACATGCTGAAGCTGGTGCCGGATAGCCTGCGTGAAGCGGCCTATGCGCTGGGGACGCCGAAGTGGAAGATGATCTCGGCGATCACCCTGAAAGCCTCCGTCTCAGGGATTATGACCGGGATCCTGCTGGCTATCGCCCGTATCGCCGGGGAAACGGCGCCGCTGCTGTTCACCGCGCTGTCCAACCAGTTCTGGAGCACCGACATGATGCAGCCGATTGCCAACCTGCCGGTGACCATTTTCAAATTTGCCATGAGTCCGTTTGCGGAGTGGCAGCAACTGGCATGGGCCGGGGTATTGATTATCACCCTGTGCGTCTTGCTGCTGAACATCCTGGCGCGCGTTATCTTCGCCAAGAAGAAACACGGTTAATTTTTTGCAGCGCAGCAACTGCTGCGCTGAATGAGGAAGAGATTGAGATGAGTATGGTGAATACAGCTCCGGGTAAGATTTCAGTTCGTAACCTGAACTTCTACTACGGCAAATTCCATGCCCTGAAGAACATCAACCTGGATATCACCAAAAACCAGGTGACGGCGTTTATCGGTCCGTCAGGCTGTGGTAAATCCACCCTGCTGCGCACGTTCAACAAGATGTTTGAACTGTATCCGGAGCAGCGCGCGGAAGGTGAGATCCTGCTGGATGGCGACAACATTCTGACTAACACCCAGGATATCGCCCTGCTGCGCGCTAAGGTTGGCATGGTGTTCCAGAAACCAACGCCGTTCCCGATGTCCATATACGACAATATCGCCTTCGGCGTGCGCCTGTTTGAAAAGCTGTCCCGTGCCGATATGGACGAGCGCGTGCAGTGGGCGCTGACCAAAGCCGCATTATGGAACGAAACCAAAGATAAACTGCACCAGAGCGGGTATTCTCTCTCCGGTGGTCAGCAGCAGCGTCTGTGCATTGCCCGAGGTATCGCGATCCGCCCGGAAGTGCTGCTGCTTGATGAGCCGTGCTCCGCGCTGGACCCGATCTCCACCGGGCGTATCGAAGAGCTGATCACCGAGCTGAAACAGGACTACACCGTCGTTATCGTGACTCACAACATGCAGCAGGCTGCGCGTTGCTCCGACCATACGGCATTTATGTATCTTGGCGAGCTGATTGAGTTCAGCAACACGGATGACCTGTTCACTAAGCCCGCGAAGAAACAAACTGAAGATTATATTACTGGCCGCTACGGTTGATTTGCCCTTGTGCTTTCAGGCTCTCACCAGTTGGGCAATCAGGAGACACCATGGACAACCTAAATCTTAACAAACATATTTCCGGCCAGTTCAACGCTGAACTGGAGTATATCC
The DNA here is from genome assembly GCF_021184225.1 of Klebsiella sp. KPN54798. NCBI lineage: Bacteria > Pseudomonadati > Pseudomonadota > Gammaproteobacteria > Enterobacterales > Enterobacteriaceae > Klebsiella > Klebsiella sp. KPN54798. Next base: position 5,404,997 of record NZ_CP089234.1, read on the forward strand.
GCACCCAGGTGATGACCATGGGTGGGCTGGTGGAACAGCAGCTCTCTGATGCCATCACCGCCATGCATAACCAGGACAGCGATCTGGCGAAACGCGTCATCGACGGCGACAAGCAGGTCAACATGATGGAAGTGGCTATCGATGAAGCGTGCGTACGCATCATCGCCAAGCGCCAGCCGACCGCCAGCGACCTGCGCCTGGTGATGGCGATCATCAAGACTATCGCTGAGCTGGAACGCATTGGCGACGTGGCGGATAAAATCTGCCGCACCGCGCTGGAGAAGTTTTCCCAGCAGCACCAGCCGCTGCTGGTGAGCCTCGAATCGCTGGGCCGCCACACGGTGCAGATGCTGCATGACGTACTGGATGCGTTTGCGCGTATGGATCTCGACGAAGCGGTACGTATCTATCGCGAAGATAAGAAAGTCGACCAGGAGTATGAAGGCATCGTGCGTCAGCTGATGACCTACATGATGGAAGACTCGCGCACTATCCCCAGCGTCCTGACCGCGCTGTTCTGCGCGCGCTCCATTGAGCGTATCGGCGACCGCTGCCAGAATATCTGCGAATATATTTTCTACTTCGTCAAAGGTCAGGATTTCCGTCACGTTGGCGGCGATGAGCTGGATAAACTGCTCGCTGGCAAAGATCCGAAAGAGTAATAATCATTCTGTCTAATTCTGGTAAATGGATTTATCAGAATTAGATATGTTTTACCCCGCGGCAGCGAGATTGCTGAGATTATCGTCACAATTAACAATCTGCCCGTTTGAGTTAATCATTTTATCGCGTAACAATCAGCTGCCACTCACTGAGTTTTAACGCTCAGGATGGTTTAAACGGATTGTGACTGCGACAGCAGGCAAAACCTGATATTGCTCCTGGGGGCGATATCAGGTTTTTTGTTTTATGCGGGCCAATAATGGCTGAATGAGGGTTGCTACCGCGATGCGCGGGCAAAACCTGAAGAGGATTATCTGCCAAGGCAGATGGTCTTCTTCAGGTTTTTTTGTTTTTGTCTAACCGCAAAAATAACAGCCGCCGCGACGTCAAACGGTATGGATACGGCTATTAGCACCGGCACGGAATAGGGTTGTTGTCGTGTTTTATTTACGCCAATGATTATATAAGGGAATATTATGATGAGAAAAAACAGGATCGCTTCGGCGATAGTCTTGCTGGCGCCACTTTGTTATTCAACTAATCTGCTAGCGAGCCAGCTGACGGTGGAACAACGGCTTGAGCTGCTGGAAAAAGCGCTCAAAGACACGCAAAAAGAGCTCAAAAAATATCAGGACCAGGAAAGAAAAAGAGACCAGATTTGGGCCTCATGGTCTCCACCTGCGGAAGGTCAGAAGCGCAAGACCGGGGGGGCGACCGCCGGGCCGAAAACGGCGGTTAAACCGGATGCGGTGCTGGTTAAAAATCAACAACCTGTCACCGATGGCGCGCCAGCCTACAGCGCGATGACGCTGAAAGACTTTAGCAAGTTCGTGAAAGATGAAATTGGCTTTAGCTATAACGGCTACTTCCGTTCCGGCTGGGGGACCGCCTCGCACGGCTCGCCAAAATCATGGGCGATCGGTTCGCTTGGCCGCCTGGGTAATGAATATTCCGGCTGGTTCGATCTGCAGCTGAAGCAGCGGGTGTTTCAGGAAGGCGATAAACGCGTCGACGCCATCGTGATGCTCGACGGGAACGTCGGCCAGCAGTATTCCACTGGCTGGTTTGGTGACAATGCCGGCGGCGAAAACTACATTCAATTCTCGGATATGTATGTTAACACCAAAGGGTTCCTGCCGTTTGCGTCGGAAGCCGATTTCTGGGTCGGCAAACACGGGGCGCCAAAAATTGAAATCCAGATGCTGGACTGGAAAACGCAGAGAACCGATGCGGCGGCCGGCGTAGGGCTGGAAAACTGGCAGGTGGGCGCTGGGAAATTCGATATCGCGTTGATTCGCGAAGATGTCGATGATTATGACCGTTCTTTAAGCAATAAGCAGCAAATTAACACCAACACCCTGGACGTTCGCTACAAAGAGATTCCGCTGTGGGATAAAGCCAGCCTGATGGTTAGCGGACGCTATGTCGCCGCCAACCAAAGTTCCTCTGAGAAATATAAAGAGGGCAATGAAGGTTATTATCCGTGGAAAGATACCTGGATGGCTGGTACCTCGTTAACGCAGAAATTTGCTAACGGCGGCTTTAACGAATTCTCTTTCTTACTGGCCAATAACTCTATTGCCAGCAGCTTCTCACGCTATGCCGGATCCAGCCCCTATACCACCTTTAATGGCCGCTATTATGGCGATCATACCAATGGCACCGCCGTGCGCTTAACCTCGCAGGGGGAAACCTATTTACGCGATGACGTTATTATGGCGAATGCCATCGTCTACTCTTTTGGTAACGACGTCTATAGCTACGAAACCGGAGCCCACTCCGATTTTGAATCTATCCGTACGGTTCTGCGACCGGCTTATATCTGGGATAAATATAACCAGACCGGCGTCGAGCTGGGGTACTTCAAACAGCAAAACAAAGATGTTACCGGCAAGAAATATAACGAGTCCGGCTACAAGACCACGCTGTTCCATACCTTCAAAGTCAATACCAGTATGCTGACCTCGCGCCCGGAAATTCGTTTCTATGCCACCTATATTAAAGCGAAGGATATTGACCTGGATAAGGCCGCGAATAATACCACCAGCATTTTTGAAGACGGGAAGAACGATCAGTTTGCCGTGGGGGCGCAGGCGGAAATCTGGTGGTGAGACGATAACTGAACGGACACAACGAAAGAGGAACAACGATGAAACGACATGCAATTTATTTCGCCCTGGCGTTGGCGGGCGCGGCGTTTACCCTCCAGGCGGCGCCATTACCCGCGATGCCGGACCCAAGCCTGCCGGTGAGCCACTTTATCACCCAGGTTAACGCGGATAAGAGTATCACTTACCGCTTGTTTGCCCCTGATGCCCGGCGGGTCTCGATAGTGACTGGCGCCACGCCGGACTCCTTTGTCTCGCACGACATGACCAAGGCAGCGGACGGAGTCTGGACATGGAAAAGCGAGCCGATGAAGCCCAATCTCTATGAATACTATTTCGATGTGGATGGCTTCCGCTCGGTAGATACCGGCAGCCGCTATCAGAAGCCGCAGCGCCAGGTGAACACCAGTCTGATTCTGGTGCCGGGCAGTATTCTTGACGATCGGGAGGTTGCGCATGGCGATCTGCGCACCCTCACCTATCACTCGAAGGCTCTGAACGCCGAACGTCGTCTCTATGTCTGGACGCCGCCGGGCTATAGCGGAACCGGCGATCCGCTGCCGGTGCTCTATTTCTATCATGGCTTTGGCGACAGCGGCCTGTCGGCCATCGATCAGGGGCGGATCCCGCAAATCATGGATAACCTGCTGGCGGAGGGCAAGATTAAGCCGATGCTGGTGGTGGTCCCGGATACCGAAACCGATATCCCGGAAGCGGTCGCGGAAAACTTCCCGCCGCAGGAGCGGCGCAAAACCTTCTATCCACTTAATGCGCAGGCGGCGGATAAAGAGCTCATGCAGGATATTATTCCGCTGATCGATGCCCGATTTAACGTGCGTAAAGATGCCGACGGTCGGGCGCTGGCGGGCCTCTCGCAGGGCGGTTATCAGGCGCTGGTTTCCGGAATGAATCATCTGGAGAGCTTTGGCTGGCTCGCCACCTTTAGCGGCGTTACGACTACCACGGTGCCGAATGCCGGCGTGGAAGCGCAGCTGAAGCAGCCTGACGCGATCAATAAGCAGCTGCGTAACTTTACCGTGGTCGTCGGGGAAAAAGATTCTGTGACCGGTAAAGACATTGCTGGTCTGAAAAGCGAGCTGGAAAAACAGCAGATTAAATTTGATTACCACCAGTATCCCGGCCTGAACCATGAAATGGACGTCTGGCGCCCGGCCTACGCCGAGTTTGTGCAAAAACTGTTTAAATAACCTTTAGGGGGGCCTTCAGCCCCCGTTTTGTGCTTGTGAAGGACGACAAGATGAAAATGATTGTGACCGAAGATTATGAAGAGATGAGCCTGGTCGCCAGCCATCATGTTCTGGGCTATATCACGGCGCCGCGGCGGGTGAATCTGGCGGTGACGGCGGGGAGCACGCCAAAGCGGATGTATGAGCATTTGACCGCCGCCGTGAAAGGCAAAGCATTCTATGATCGGGTGCACTATTACAACTTCGATGAGATCCCTTTTCGCGGCCAGTCGCGAGAAGGCGTCACGATATCTAATTTGCGCCAGCTGTTTTTTACCCCGGCGCAGATCAAAGAAGAGAACATTCACAAGCTGACGCTGGACAACGCCGCTCAGCACGATCGCCAGCTGGAAGAGGCTGGCGGTCTGGATCTGATGGTGCTGGGGCTGGGGGCCGACGGCCATTTTTGCGGCAACCTGCCGAATACCACCCGCTTTCATGATCAGACGGTCGAAGTGCCGATTCATGGGGAAATGATTGCTCTTATCGCTAACAGCGAGATGGGCGGGGATATCTCGGCAGTACCAAACAGCTATGTCACCATGGGGCCGAGAAGCGTGATGGCGGCGAAAAATTTATTGCTAATTGTCAGCGGTGCGGCAAAAGCGCACGCGTTAAAGCAAGTGGTGGAAGGTCCGGTCAGCGTGCAGGTGCCGGCTTCAGTGCTCAAATTGCACCCTTCACTGGTGATTATTGCCGATAAAGCGGCGGCGGCGGAGTTGCAGCAATAAAAAGCTGCTAGTTCTATTCCCCGCTTACGCAGATGCATAGCGGGGGGTCATCGATGCCAACGTGCCGCTCACCAGGCCCTTAACGCGTGATATCCCAGCCGCGCGCCTGCCACAATGCCGGCAGCTCTGCCAGATCGGTAAAGGTCGTCACTTTGGGATGATCGATCGGCTGGTTGTGCGGATCGGCGCAGAAATAAAACACTTCCATGCCGGCGGCAATCCCCGACTGAGCGCCGGCGCTGGAGTCATCCACCAGAATACAGTTTTCGGCTTTTACCTGCATGGCCTCTGCCGCATGAAACATCAGCGCCGGGTCGGGCTTCCAGCGCTGAATATCGTAGCCGCTGTACAAGCGGTCAGTGAAATGGCGCAGCAGGCCGGTGCGTCCGAGCGAGTGCTGCATCTTACTGACCGGGCCATTGGAAACCACGCACATCGGGACGCTTACCGCATCCAGCAGCGCCTGGGCTCCGGGAATCACCTCCAGCTCGCTATCGAACAGGCGAGCGACCTCCGCCCGGTAAATCGGCTCCAGGGTGGCCTTTTGCAGGTTAACGCCATACTCAGCGTTGATGGTGTCGATAATTTCGTACAGCTTCACACCTTTGAAGCGCTTAAAAATCTCGGCGAGGTCCAGCGTAATGCCGAATTCCTGAAACATGTGAACGTAGGCGCGGGAGCAAATCACCTCGCTGTCGACCAGCGTGCCGTCACAGTCAAAAAATACTGCTTCTGGTTGAGTCATAGCCTTTCCATATTAACAAGTTTAACGTTTTCGTAATGCTCAATGCCGCGACGCAATCGTTGCCGTATAAGCAAAATAAATGAAAAAAATTACCATACAACCGCGCCCGGTGCCGTAATTTGGTATAGGATAGCCTCGAATTTTCCCTCCTTACGTTCGGAAACCGATAATGAGTCAACAACAAACCAGCCAGTCTTCTGGCCAGGGTCTGCTGGAGCGCGTATTTAAGCTGCGCGAGCACGGCACCACGGTGCGCACCGAAGCCATCGCCGGTTTCACCACGTTCCTGACGATGGTGTATATCGTTTTTGTTAACCCACAAATTCTTGGCGTAGCGGGCATGGATACCAGCGCCGTGTTTGTGACCACCTGTCTGATTGCCGCTTTCGGCAGTATCCTGATGGGTCTGTTCGCGAACCTGCCGGTCGCCCTGGCGCCGGCGATGGGCCTGAACGCCTTTTTCGCCTTTGTGGTGGTGCAGGCGATGGGGCTGCCGTGGCAGGTGGGCATGGGCGCCATCTTCTGGGGCGCCGTGGGCCTGCTGCTGCTGACCATCTTCCGCGTACGTTACTGGATGATCGCCAATATTCCGCTTAGCCTGCGTGTAGGTATCACCAGCGGTATCGGCCTGTTTATCGGCATGATGGGCCTGAAAAACGCCGGGGTGATTGTCGCCAATCCGGAAACGCTGGTCAGCATTGGTCATTTGACTTCCCACAGCGTACTGCTGGGCGTGCTGGGCTTCTTTATCATCGCGATTCTGGCGTCGCGCAACATTCACGCCGCGGTACTGGTCTCTATCGTTGTGACCACCCTGCTGGGCTGGATGCTGGGCGACGTGCATTACACCGGGATCGTCTCGGCGCCGCCGAGCGTGGCTTCGGTGATTGGTCAGGTCGATCTGGCGGGCTCCCTGAACCTGGGCCTGGCCGGCGTGATCTTCTCCTTTATGCTGGTCAACCTGTTTGACTCCTCCGGGACGCTGATTGGCGTGACGGATAAAGCGGGTCTCGCGGATGCCAACGGTAAATTCCCGCGCATGAAGCAAGCGCTGTTTGTCGATAGCGTCTCGTCGGTGGCGGGCTCCTTCATCGGTACCTCGTCGGTGACGGCCTATATCGAATCTTCTTCCGGCGTTTCCGTGGGCGGGCGTACCGGCCTGACCGCCGTTGTCGTTGGTATCCTGTTCCTGCTGGTTATTTTCCTCTCTCCGCTGGCGGGGATGGTTCCTGGCTATGCCGCCGCGGGCGCGCTGATATACGTCGGCGTGCTGATGACCTCCAGCCTCGCGCGCGTGAAGTGGAGCGACCTGACCGAGGCGGTGCCTGCGTTCATCACCGCAGTGATGATGCCGTTTAGCTTCTCGATCACCGAAGGTATCGCCCTGGGCTTTATCTCTTACTGCGTGATGAAGATCGGTACCGGCCGGCTGCGCGAGCTCAGCCCGTGTGTGATTATCGTTTCGCTGCTGTTCGTGCTGAAAATTGTCTTTATCGATGCACATTAATCCGCACGCATGATGAAAAAGCCCGGCATCGCTGCCGGGCTTTTTTTATGCTTTAACCCGCCGAATATAGTCGCCGAAAGCGGTCAGTTGGCCGCGCAGATGGTCGAGGGTGCTTTGATCGACCACTTCACCCGCCTGCGGATCCACTTTGTTCTGGATGACGCCGCCCATAAATTCCGGTTTATTCATTACCATCGCATCAAGGAAGACCAGAATCTGCCGCAGATGATACTGGCAGCGCGCACCGCCGATGGCGCCCATTGAGCTGGTCTGAATCAGTACCGGTTTGCCGGACAGCGGCTGCTCGGGCAGGCGTGACAGCCAGTCGATGGCGTTTTTCAGGCCGCCAGGCACGGAATAGTTATATTCTGGAGTGACTATCACAACCCCATCCGCCTCGCGGATCTGTTGCGCAATCTCCTGCACGCGCTGCGGAAAACCTTCTTCCTCTTGCATATCAGCATCGTACAGCGGGATATCACCGATCGACGGCAGCGCGGAGATATCCATGCCCGCTGGCGCGATGCCGGGCAGGGTGCGCGCGACCATTCCATTAAACGACCCTTTACGCAGGCTGCCGAGTAACGTAACCACTTTCAAGGTATCTGACATGATTGCTCCTTTGGATCATGATGCCGGCAAGACCGGTCAATTGAGGGATAAGGTTTTTTCCATGGGTAAGCTGGTAAAGCGCATCAGGCGGGCTGACGGTTCGCGTGCGCGCTGCTGCGCATCTGCCAGGCTGCGCCAGTCACCTCCCTTAGCATCATATTCCCAGACCTTCAGCGAGCCGATGTTCGGGGTAGCGGCAATGGACCATACCAGCAGCGATTCGGCGTCACATACCGCTTCGATTGGCTGACTGCCGGCGGTGCGCAGGCGGCCAGAGCCGGGCAGCAGCTGCAGCTGCGTTGATGCTTCGCCGGTCAGCTTTAGCACGCTGCGGCGCAGCGCTACCAGCTGGCTGCGCGCTTCGTCCGGATCATGCTGTATGTTAATCCACAGATTCTCATTGTTGCTGAAATTGTGCCGGTCGGCGTCGTGGCTGCGGACAGTGCGCTGCAGTTCCATGTCGAGGCCACAATCCCCCTCGGTGGTGAGGGCAACACCAACGATATTGCCAGTATAAGCGATCGAAAAGCGGGGGAGTTGGCGATCGCTAAAAACCGGTCGGCCATTGGCTTCGTTGATGATTTCAGGCAGCTCGCTGATGCCGTAAAGCATAAACAGCAGCTCGGCAAGCAGCGAGCGCGACGCGCAAAAGCGAGCCTGGCGATATGTCGGGAGAAGACGTGCGGATTGATGACAGGCCGCTGACAAACGTGTCGATAGCGGCTCCCCGGTACTGAGTATCCCTCTTGCAAAATGCGTTGCCATACGTCGCTCCGTGAGTAATGGTCTGGATAAAACTGCGGGCGCTATTATCGCCTGGTATTAACAGGTTTTAATGCCGAAATCCCCCATTGAAAAGAGAATTTGTTTGAATTTTACAAATTCTTGCGCAAATAAGGTGCTATGGGCACGAAACAAGGCTTAAAGCGTACCGGAATAGAGCGCTTTCAGCGTATCTCTAAGCCAGACAAGCTTCGGGTTGTAGCTGTTGCGCTTATGCCATAGCAGGGTGAAGGGAACGCGCAGCTTTTCCAGATGCTGCGCCTCCAGGGGGAGCGGCCGGGAGACGAGCGGCAGCTGGTGCTGCTGATTATAGTGCTGACAGTAGCGCGGCGCGGTGGCCAGCATGGTGTGCTGCGGCTGAGCGGCCATAAAAAGTGATTGCTCAAACCCCGGCACGGTCAGCGCCACGTTACGCTTATACCCCAGCTCCTGCAGCACGTCGTCCAGGGCCCAGGTATCGCGTTGTTCCCAGCAGATAGTGATATGCGGATAGCGTAAGAATGCCGCCAGATCCCACTCTTCCCTGAGCGCCGGATGATCGGCGCGCAGCCAGACCTGCGGCAGGTCGGTGAACAGCACATCAAAATCGATATACCACGGCAGAAGGCTCAGCAGCTCACGCGACTGCGGATGGCTTTCGCGTCCGCAGAAGCCGATATCCACCTCACCGCGGATGATGGCGTCCAGGGAGTCGTAGTCCCAGTTGCGCAAACGAATCAATGCCTGCGGATAGCGCTGATAGATGCGCTGAGAGAGGGTGTTAAACAGGATCATCAGCAGCGGCGCTTCCGCCGCCAGTTCGAATTTGAGGCCGCTGGGCATGGTATGGTGCGGTTTATCGAGGATTTGGTTGCCCATCTGCATCCAGTCCGCCAGATCCTGCTCCATGCTGCTGACCAGCGGCGTGGGCGCCAGGCCCAGCGGGGTTTTCACAAACAGCGGATCGTCAAACCAGGCGCGCAGTTTGGCCAGCGACTTGCTCACCGCTGACGGCGAAACGTTCATCCGCTTCGCCGTACGGGTAACGCTGAGCTCCTGGGTCAGGAGCTGCAGGCAGAGGAGTAAATTAAGATCAAGACTCGACAGCGGCTTCTTCATCGTATTGCGCAACCCGCGGCGGGGTAACGACCAGTAACAAAACAAGGCTCACTATGCTACAGGCAATGAGTATCCCGATCAGCATATTCATTGCGCTGAGTCCGATGATGGCGGCGAGCCAAATCCACAGCGATGAACCGCACACCTGCGCGATGCCGAGGACCGAGCTGGCGACGCCCGCGCGCAGCGTGAACGGCCCCAGCGCCTGGCTCATCGCGACACCGAACCCAACGGAGAAGCCGGCGCAAATCATGCCCAGCCCGATCAGGGTGACGGCCTGGCGAGTGGCGAGGCTCAGCGTCACGCCTGCCGCCAGAAACAGCACCTGTGAGGTCAGCATTAAGGTGCGGGGGTTAAACAGCGACAGGACGAACGGCGTTGAGAAGGAGACCGCCATGCTGATCATCGCCATCAGAGCCATCGCCATTGAGTAAGTTCCCCGGTCGAACCCCATCTCTTCCATCATTAGTACCGGCGAGACGTTAACGTAGGTCAGGATCACCGTCACGCTGAGGGTGGTAATGAGTAAGCGGCTGAGGAAAAAGCGGTTCAACAGCGATTCGCCAGCGTCATGCTGCGGTGACGCTGCCTGCGGAGGCGCCGTCGGCCGCGTTTCACGCAGGATAAAGACCGACAGCACAGCGACCATGACGCCCATGCCGGTCATCGTGTAGAACAGGCTCTGCCACGGATATTTCAGCATAATCAGGTGGCCAAGCACCGGCGCCAGGACGGGGATAATGCAGGTGATGCCGTTGAGCAACGACAGCACCTTGGCGCGGCGACGGTCGTCCAGCGTATCGCGCAGGATAGCGAAAGCCACCACGTAGCAGCTGCCGGCGCCGATCCCCTGGATAAAGCGTCCGATGAGGAAGTGGCTGCTGGTATGCGCCTGGGCGCAGAGCAGGGAGGCGATAACAAAGATCGCTGCACCTACAATAGCGACAGGCTTACGCCCCGAGCGGTCGGCGATGCGGCCAGCAAACAGCATCGCGGAGGCCATACCGGCCAGATAGACCGAGAAGGCGATATGTAATTGCGCCTCGCTGGCCCCCAGGTCCTGAGCAATACGCGGCAGGCCGACCAGATACATATCGATGCCGGAGGGGTAGAGCAGAACCAGGGCAAAGCTGCAGAGAAGAAAGCGTGTCATGGGATCCTCGCGATGTGAATGGCGTTCAGCATAGTGAGGAACGCGCCGTAAGACGAGTTGCCATTTGGACAACGCTCTTTTCCTGGCAGGAAATGCGAGCTAACGACTGCGGGTTCGCCAGACGCGGGCCATCCCCTCGCTCTCCGGGCGAACGCTTTCGAAGCCGAACTTCGCGTACAGTTCCGGCACATCCGCCACCAGCGTAACGTAGGCGCCATCAAAGGCGTTAGCGTCCAGCCAGGCGACCAGCTTCTCCATCACCAGCCGGCCAAGGCCTTTTCCCTGGTGAGCCGGATCGACGGCGACGTCGACAATATCGAAATTAATCGCGCCGTCGCCGACGATGCGTCCCATCGCGATCGGCGTCTCCTGCCAGAGGATATGTACGCCATAACAGCTATGCGGCAGTCCGGCTCTGGCGCCTTCCAGGGGGCGCGGCGACATGCCGGCGGCTACCCGCAGGTGGCAAAACGCTTCGGCGGAGGGCACCTTCTCGATCACGGTATATTCAACGGTCATGTTTTAGTCTCGCGGCAGAGGGGGAGATAAAAGTAGAGAACGTTGCGCCGCAAAGGGCAAGAAAAAACCCGTATTAACGCGGCGTTAATACGGGTTAGTGAACGTTTACGGACTGGCGGTTACTTACCGATGCAGAAGCTGGAGAAGATGCGGCCCAGCAGATCGTCGGAAGTGAACTCCCCGGTGATCTCGCTCAGCGCCTGCTGCGCGAGGCGCAGCTCTTCCGCCAGCAGCTCGCCGGCCCAGGCGCCCAGCAGCTGGGCTTTGCCTTGCTGCAGATGGTTCGCCGCCTCTTCCAGGGCCTGCAGGTGACGGCGGCGGGCGAGGAAGCCGCCTTCCATATTGGTATCGAAGCCCATGCTCTGCTTGAGGTGGTTACGTAGCACCTCCACGCCTTCGCCGGTACGTGCCGACAGGCGAATAAGTGAGTGGCCATTTACTTCGCTGATACCGAGCGCTTCGCCGGTGACATCGGCTTTATTGCGCACCACGGTAATCGGCAGTTTAGCGGGCAGGCGCTCGATAAAGTCTGGCCAGATCTCCGCCGGGTCAACGGCGCCGGTGGTGGTGCCATCGACCATAAACAGCACCCGATCGGCCTGGGCAATCTCCTGCCAGGCGCGCTCGATGCCGATACGTTCCACTTCGTCATTAGCATCGCGCAGGCCTGCGGTATCGATGATATGCAGCGGCATGCCGTCGATATGGATATGCTCGCGTAGCACGTCGCGGGTGGTACCGGCGATATCGGTGACGATCGCCGCTTCGCGGCCCGCCAGGGCGTTCAGCAGGCTTGATTTACCGGCATTTGGCCGCCCGGCGATCACCACTTTCATCCCTTCGCGCAGCAGGCTGCCCTGACGAGCTTCCGCGCGGACGGCGTCGAGATCGGCCATCACCTCGTTCAGCTGGGCTTCAATTTTGCCGTCGGAGAGGAAATCGATTTCTTCATCCGGGAAGTCAATGGCCGCTTCCACGTAGATGCGCAGGTGAGTGAGCGCTTCCACAAGATGATTCACCCGCGCGGAGAACGCCCCCTGCAGCGAATTCAGCGCCGAGCGCGCCGCCTGCTCTGAACTGGCGTCGATAAGGTCGGCGATGGCCTCTGCCTGCGCCAGATCGAGCTTGTCGTTGAGGAACGCGCGCTCGGAAAACTCACCCGGCCTGGCGATGCGCAGGCCCGGCAGGGTCAGAATACGTTTAAGCAGCAGGTCGAGAATGACCGGGCCGCCGTGGCCCTGCAGCTCAAGCACATCTTCCCCGGTAAAGGAGTTCGGCCCGGGGAACCACAGCGCAATCCCCTGATCCAGCGGGGTACCGTCAACGTCGTTGAACGGCAGGTAGTCGGCATAGCGCGGCTTCGGCAGCTTGCCCAGCACCGCCTGCGCGACGTCGCGCGCCTTAAGGCCGGAGATACGCAGGATGCCCACACCCCCGCGTCCCGGAGGGGTTGCCTGGGCGACGATAGTGTCGTTATGGCTCATGGTGACTCTCTATGTAGATGTAAAAAAGGCGGTCCATTGACCGCCTTCTCTGGCATTAACGTTACCGTAACTACTCTAAATTATCCAAGTCGCAGATGCGTTGGCTTGAAGAATGAAGAGTATCAGGATTTCTTCTTCTCGCGGCTATGCAGGCCACGTTTCTCCAGACCACGGTAAATCAGCTGCTGCTGAATAATGGTGACCAGGTTGCTGACGATGTAGTACACCACCAGGCCAGACGGGAACCACAGGAAGAACACCGTGAAGATGACCGGCATAAAGGTCATGATCTTCTGCTGCATCGGGTCGGTCACGGTGGTCGGCGACATCTTCTGGATGAAGAACATGGTCGCGCCCATGATGATCGGCAGGATGTAGTACGGGTCCTGAGCAGACAGGTCGTGGATCCACAGGATAAACGGCGCATGACGCAGTTCAACCGAGGCGCTCAGCATGTAGTACAGCGCAAGGAAGATCGGCATCTGAATAATCAGCGGGAAGCAGCCGCCCAGCGGGTTTACTTTTTCCGCTTTATACAGCGCCATCATCTCCTGGCTTTGACGTTGTTTATCGTCGCCCAGACGCTCACGCATGGCCTGAATCTTCGGCTGCAGCATGCGCATCTTCGCCATGGAGGTGTACTGCGCTTTGGTCAGCGGGTACATGATGCCACGAACGATAAAGGTGATAACGATGATCGAGAAGCCCCAGTTGCCGAGGAAGCTGTGGATGAATTTCAGCAGCTTGAACAGCGGTTGGGAGATGAACCACAGCCAGCCGTAGTCGACGGTCAGATCCAGGTGCGGCGCAACGGCAGCCATTTTGTCCTGAATAGCCGGGCCGACCCACAGCGTGCTCTGCAGTTTGTCGGTCTGGCCTGGCTGCACCAGTACCGGCTGCGATTTGTAGCCAATAGCGACAACGCCGTTGCCGAGGTTGGCGGTGTAGAAGTTATTCGTCCCGTTATTCCGCGGCACCCATGCGGTGGTGAAGTACTGCTGCAGCATGGCAACCCAACCGTTTTTGGTGCTGACGTTCAGGTTTTCGTTATCCAGAATGGTATCGAATTTATATTTCTCGTATTTCGAATCCGCAGTGGAGAACGCGGCGCCACGGAAAGTATGCATCGTGGACAGGCCACCGGTCTGCGTATCGCGACTGGTCGGCAGCGCAGCGGTCTGCTTCAGCTGACCGAAGGTTGAGACTTCCAGAGGCTTCTCGCTGGCATTCTGCACGCTGTAACCCACGTTCACCGCATAGCCACCGCGCTTCAGGGTGAAGGTTTTGGTGAAGACGTTGCCGGCTTTGTCAGTGTAGGTCAGCGGGATAACGAGCTCATCCTGGCCATCGGCCAGCACAAACGCCTCTTTATCGACGTTGTACAGCGGACGCGGGCCGTTTGCCGGGTTATCCGGACCGTCACGGCCGGTTAAGCCGCTCTGCGCCTGGTAGACAAACTGCGGCGTGGTTTCCAGTAACTGGAACGGTTCGGTCGATTTCAGCGTTTTTGGATACGCCAGAAGCAGCGCCTGCTCAATATCGCCACCGTTGGTGTTGATAGTCAGCTCAAGCACGTCGGTTTTAACCGTAATCAGTTTCCCCTGGCCACTGGCCGGTACGCCCTGGTCGGCGGCGCTACCCGCTGCTGTGGTCGTAGTCTGCGTGGTCTGCTGCTGGGGCTGCGGATTTTTGTCCTGCTCCCAGGCTTGCCAGATCATGAAAGACACGAACAACAAAGCGATGATAAGAAGATTGCGTTGCGAATCCATCGTTAGTGTTCTCTGGTATCAAATGGTCCAGGCGGGACGGGATCGTCACCACCAGGGTGTAAAGGGTGGCATTTTAATACGCGTTTCATCGTCAACCAACTGCCTTTTATCACTCCAAACCTGCGTAAGGCCTCAATTCCGTATTGAGAACAGGTTGGGGTGAAACGACAATGCGGCCCGAGTAGCGGACTAATCAGGCGCTGATAAACTCGAATCAGGCCGATCAGGACCCGCGAGCCAGGCGACAATGGCGGCGCCATAATTTTTCCAACGCTTCCGAGAGAGCACGGTTATCGAGGTCGGCAACCCCTCTTTTCGCCACCACCACGAAATCCATTGGCGGGAGTTCATGTTGACGCAAACGAAAACTTTCACGCGTCAGACGTTTAATCCGATTGCGTTCATGTGCGCGTTTCACGTTTTTCTTGGCGACGGTGAGACCGATGCGGGGATGCCCCAGCGAATTCAGGCGGCCGAGGATGGTGATTTGCGGCGTGCCAGCCCGTTGTGGCTGCTGGAAGACGAAAGTGAAATGACTGGGAGTTAACAAGCGTAACTCCCTGGGAAATGCGAGCTTAACCACGCAGGGTTAGCTTTATTACTTGGAAACGGTCAGACGAGCGCGGCCTTTAGCACGACGACGTGCCAGAACCTGACGACCATTTTTAGTAGCCATACGAGCACGGAAGCCGTGAGAACGGTTGCGCTTCAGTACAGACGGTTGAAAAGTGCGTTTCATGGCGATTTCTACCTAAACTTGAATAAATTCACTGACTTTTGCGTAGACCCGAACGAACTTCGAACGACTTACGCCTCAGCGTGGGTGATTAAAGAGGCCGGATTGTAATAATTGTACACTCCGGAGTCAATTCTCTTTCCTTATTTCTCGCACCTCGTCGCACAAAAAATAAGCTGAGACGCGTGACGAAAACGGGCATTACGCGCCGGGTGGGGGATTATACGGCCTGGCCAGTAAAGCGCAAGGATCCGCAAGGATCTTTATTAGATCGTTTCCGCCCAAAAGCGGCATAGCTCATTAATTTTTCCAATATGCGGCGGAAATCGTGCTTCACTCCCCGCAGGATCGATTACACTTACCCGGTTTCGATCCTTCCTGTGGATAAATCGGGAAGAATCTGTTGAGAAACACAAGATCTCTTTCTCAGTTTAGGCTATGATCCCCGGTCCCGATCGCGATCCCCGGATCCGCAGCGGGTAATAACCGCAGATAGCGGTTCGCACGTCACCCCTTTTGTGCAGGGGCTTTTCGGCTAATGCAGGGTCTTGTCGACGTGTGCCAACAATCACGATTGTTTCAGTTTTTCTTTGATATCGATTTTATGTTCGAGTGGAGTCCGCCGTGTCACTTTCGCTTTGGCAGCAGTGTCTTGCCCGATTGCAGGATGAGTTACCAGCCACAGAATTCAGC